>NZ_CP150363.1:5625000-10282500 GCF_051521615.1 Sorangium sp. So ce1335 | reverse complement strand
CCGGGCATGGCGTCGGCGTCAGTGCGGGTGCTCGACGGATCGCCTCGGGCCGTAGCTGCGCAGGAGAATGAGGCCGACGAGGACGACAAGCGCGGCGATCCGGAGCGCAACCGGAATCTCCTGGACCCACTCCTCCTCGTCGATCCCGATCGTCGCGAGCATCAGGCCGAGCAGGCCGCCCATGGCCTCGCCCGCTCGGCTGATGGACGTCGCAGGGCCGCTGGCGACCGCCTCGTGCGAGAGCGCGTGCAAGAGGAGGCCCGCCACCGCGGCGAGGACCCAGGGCTCGATGGCCTCGAAGCGCTCCGCGTCCACAAGGCGCGTCGCGAAGGCGCCGATCACCGTGGCGAGCGCGATGCCGGCGAGCGCGGCGCTCATGGCGCCCTTGCCGCCGGTTCCGACCCTCACCTCGAGGACCTGGATGGCCACCACCATCGCGAGCGGCACCGTGTGCGCGGCGAGCGCAAGCACGATCGGCAACGAGAGCTGACCGACCCGCGAGAGCGACGCGACCGCCGCTCCCTCGCCGAACTGATGCGCCAGCACGGCCGCGTAGCCCATCGCGAGCGCCGTTGTCGGCGTGCGATGGGCGCCTGCGTCGCCGAGCACGAGGCGCTCCAGCACCGCCGGCGCGAGGAACCCCGCCGCCGCCGCGAGCAGACCCGGCCAGCCGGTCTCGCCGAGCGCCTCCGGCAGCAGATGAAGCAACGCGATCGAGGCCGCCCCGACGAGCGCGAACGTCCGCAGTACGGACATGGCGCCCTCGTTCCGGTGACGGAACAGCGCCGCGAGGCCGCCCAGCATGACGGCCAAGGCGAGCAACGAAACGCCGAGCGCCAGCGACACAGGCGCCCTCCTAGCACGGATTCAAGAGCGTCGGCGTAGCGCCGAACGACGTGTGTGGCGCACTACGAACGGGGGAGGTTGTGCCGCCCGGCGCGGAGGATCAGGTCGCCCACGAGGGCCGTCCAGCCGGTCTGGTGGGAGGCGCCGAGCCCGGCGCCGGTGTCGCCGTGGAAATACTCGAAGAAAAACAGGCGATCTCGGAACTGGGGATCGCGCTGGAAGAGAGGGTGCTCGCCGTAGACCGGGCGGCGCCCCTCGCGGCCGCGCTCGAAGATCGCGATGAGCCGGCGCGCGAGCTCGTGCGCTCCGTCGCGGAGCGTGCGCGGGCCGCGCCCGCCCGTCGGCGGGATCGCGAGCACGTCGCCGAAGCCGTGATCGAGCCGGAGGAGCGAGCGGTAGAGGAGATAGCCGAGCGGGAACCAGATCGGGCCGCGCCAGTTGGAGTTGCCGCCCTTCATGCGCGTGATCGACTCGCCGGGCTCGTAACCGACCGTGTACTGCGCATCGCAGAGATCCAGCCCGAGGGAGACGGGCGCGGCCGCGTGCTCCTTCGAGAGCGATCGCGGGCCGAAGGGCGAGAGGAACTCGTCCTCGTCGAAGAGGTGCCCGAGCACCCGCTCGAGGCGGCCAGGCGTCACCGCGGAGAGCACCTGCCGCCCGTCCGGACGCACCGTGATCGCCTCGGCCAGCGCGGGGTTCTTGCGGAGGAACCACTCGGTCCGGCGCCGGAAATTCGCGAGCTTGCCGTAGACCTCGGGCTTGATCACGTGGACGGCGCAGAGCGGGATGAGGCCCACCGCCGAGCGGATCTTCACGTGCCGCGGTCTCCCGCCGGCGATGAGGATGTCGAAGTAGAAGCCGTCCTCCTCGGACCAGAGCGGCAGCCGACCGTCTGTCGTGTGGTGGAGCGCGTGGGCGATCCGCAGGAAGTGCTCGAAGAACTTGCTGGCCAGATCCTCGTACGCGGAGTTGTCGAGCGCGAGCTCCAGCGCGATGCGCATGAGGTCGAGGCAGTACATCGCCATCCACGCGGTGGCGTCCGCCTGCTCGAGGCGCATCCCGGGCGCGAGCCGCTCGCTGCGATCGAAGAGCGAGATGTTGTCGAGCCCGAGGAACCCGCCCTCGAAGACGTTGTGCCCCTCGGCGTCGCGCTTGTTGACCCACCAGGCGAAGTTGATGAGCAGCTTGTGGAACACCCGCTCGAGGAAGACCCGATCGCCCTCGCCCCGCTGCTTCCGCTCGCTCTTGTAGATCTGGTACGTCGCCCAGGCGTGCACCGGGGGGTTCAGGTCCGAGAACTCCCACTCGTAGGCGGGGAGCTGCCCGTTCGGGTGCTGGTACCACTCCTTGACCATCATCTTGAGCTGGGCCTTCGCGAGATCGATGTCGAGCGGCGCCAGCGCGACGGCGTGGAACGCGAGATCCCAGGCCGCGAACCAGGGGTACTCCCACGCGTCGGGCATCGAGATGACGTCGGCGACCGAGACGTGCCGCCAGTGGCTGTTGCGGCCCTTCTGGCGCTCGGGCGGAGGCGCCTGCGCGTCGCCTCGGAGCCAGACGTCGACGTCGTAGTTGTAGAACTGCATCGTCCAGAACAGCCCCGCCGACGCCTGCCGCTGGATGGCGCGCCGATCCTCGGAGAGACCAGGGCCCTGGATGGCGAGGTAGTACTCGTCCGCTTCCTGGCGCCGCGTCTCCAGGAGCTCGTCCGCGCCATCGAAGGGCCTCTCCACCGGCTCCGGCGTGAGGCGGAGCAAGAGCCGCCTGCGCTCGCCTGCCGGCACCACGAGGCGGTGCCAGCTCGCGGCCTTCGTGCCGCGCAGCTCGGCGTTCACCCGCGCCGTATCGCCGTGGATGACCCGGTGATGGAACGCGTCCTTGACGTAGGGCGTCTGCGAGGGGGTGCCGTAGAGCCGCTCGTGGTTCGTCTCGTTGTTGGTGAAGAGCAGCTCGGGGCTGCCCTCGATGTACAGGTGATGCGCGCCGTGCTCGGGGTGCGCCGCGCGAAGCATCACGTGGCCTGGGCAGCTATCCATGGCCCGGATCTCGGGGATCACGCCGGGAGGCTCGGTCCAGGACCAGGTGTTGCGGAACCAGAGGTGCGGCAGCACGTGGATCGGCGCGGCGTCCGGGCCGCGGTTCACCACGGTGATCACCATCAGGATGTCGTTCGGGCTCCGCTTCGCGTACTCGACGAAGACGTCGAAGTAACGGTCGCCGTCGAAGGCGCCGAGATCGGGGAGATCGACCTCGCTCTGCGAGAGGCCACCGCGGCGCGCGGCGTCGACGAGGTCCTCGTAAGGAAACGGCCGCTGCGGGTACCGGTAGAGGTAGCGCAGGTAGCTGGAGGTCGGCGTCGCGTCCTCGTAGTAGTAGATCTCCTTGACGTCCTCGCCGTGGTTGCCCTCGGGGCCGGTCAGGCCGAAGGCCCGCTCCTTCAGGATCGGATCGCGCTCGTTCCAGACGGCGACGGCGAGGCACAAGATCTGGTGTCGATCACAGATGCCGCCGAGGCCGTCCTCGTTCCATCGGTAGGCGCGGCTCCGGGCGTGATCGTGCGGGAAATGCGCCCAGGCATCCCCGTTCGCGCTGTAGTCCTCGCGCACCGTCCCCCAGGCCCGCTCGGACAGGTAAGGGCCCCAGTGCTTCCAGCGGAGGAGGCGCTCGCGCTCCTCTTCGAGGCGGCGGTGCTCGGCGGTCTGCGCGGCGCGGACGGTCCTCGTCATGCGCGCACGCTAGGCGACTCCGGCCGGTGCGTCGAGCCCGAGGCCGGCGCGCAGCGGGCCGCTCAGCGGGCCGCGTGACGGGCGCGCGATGGGCGCGCGATGGGCAGCGGACGGCGCTACTCGGTGCGCTGGATGATGTGGAAGCCGAACGGCGTCTCGACGATCTCGCTCACCTCGCCGACCTTCAGGGCGAAGGCGACGTCGGAGAAGCCCTTGACCATCACGCCGCGCTCGAACACCCCGAGATCCCCGCCGCGATCTGCGGCGCCCGGCTCGTCGCTGTACTCCGCGACCGCCTGCTCGAAGCTCGCGCCGCCGCGGATCTTGAGGAGCGCCTCCTGGGCCCGCGCGCGCGCCTCCTCGCGCGTGCGCCGGACGCCCTCGGGCTTGCTCTTCGAGCCGTCGTGCATGACAAGGATGTGCCGCGCGCCGATCTGCTTCGGCTGGCTCGCCACGAGCGCGCGCTCCCGCTCGATCGCCGCGTCCTCCTCGGCCGCGCGGATCGGCGCGGCGACGGCGAGGCCGCCGCCGACCCAGGACGGCGAGGTGGCCAGCGTCCCGCAGGCGGTCGCGCAGAGGAGCGCGAGGGGAGAGCACGCCGAGAGCGCGTGGACGAGCACGGCGCGAACGTCAGGGCTACGCATCGGCGCGGAGACTGCCGCGGGTGGCATGCGCCCGCAACCCCTCGCGCCCGCCGCGCTCAGCGGAGCACCATCACCGGGACGAACGCCCACCCGCCGGCGGCAACGCTCACCCGCGCGCGCCGCACCTCGCCCCGGGCGCCCACGACGACGTCGTGCGTGCCCGCGCGGACGCGGAGCCGCGCGATGGCGATGCGCGCGGGGAGCGTCGACCACCCGCGCGTGTCCGGCGTGTCGAGCACCGTCAGCGTCGCGCTCGTGAGCAGGCCGACGAGCAGGCCGAGCGGCCCAGAGTCCTCCGCGGCGGCCTCGGTCGCGCCCTGCGCGGCCTCGCCCGCGGCGATGCGGGCGACGGTCCGCGTGATGGCCGACAGGACGAGCGTCCCCTCGTTCTTCTTCCAGGAGGAGCGCACCTGCGCCTCGACGTCGAGCGCCTGCTCCAGCGGCTGGGAGCGCCCGTCGATCTTCAGGGTCGGGATCGCGTAGCCGCCCTTGCCCCGGGCGAGCGTCGGGTAATTGACCCACGTCACGAGCCCCTTCGCCGCGAGCTCATCGGCGCGCGCGCGATCCGCGGGGCTGATGTCGTTCGCGACGAGGGTGAGCGCGAGCCCGATCGGCAGGCGCTGCGGCACCTTCTGCGGAATGCGACCGAACCCGACGACGACGACGAGCTCCGCCTCGCCGGCCTCGGCGAGGGGCGGCGGCGGCTCCTCGCCCTCGATGAGGGCGGCGATGCGGGGCGACCGCGGCTCGCCGCGCGTGAGCGCGCGGAGCGGGCGGCGCAGCGAGGGATACGGCCCGTGGCGGAGCGCGTCGTCGTAGTAGAGGAGCGCCTCCTCGGGCTGGCCGCTCTTCTCGAAGGCGAAGCCGGCGAGGTAGCTCCCGAGGCCGAGGAGCGCCGTCTCGCCCTCGTGATCGCGCAGGTATCTCTGCATGACCGCGAGGCGGCGGGCCTCGACCCTGGCCCCGCTGAGATCGCGCTGGGCCAGGTAGTTCATCATGTTGACGGTGTTGATGAGCAGCTTCTCGTAAGCAGGGGCCTTGTACGGGCCCGCGTCGTCCGAGAAGAGGTATTTCCCGAGCTCGTCGGCGGCGCCGCGGGACATGTCGAGCAGATCGATCGACTTGTCCGCGACCCCGAGATCGCGCGCGGACAGCCTGTAGCGGTCCATGCTGAGCAGGACGTTGCCGCGGTCGAGCAGGAGGAGCGCGTTGTCGCCCGCGAGCGCCGGGAGCTGGTCCGCGGTCTCGACCTCCAACTCCTCGTTCAGCGCCGCGACCGCGTCGGCGGGGGCCCCGCGATCGAGCGCGTCGAGCGCGGTGCGCACGCGATCCTCGTGGCCGTTGCAGGCCGCCTGTCCGAGGCCGAGGAGCAGCGCGAGAGGCGAAAGGACCGCGCGCCCGCGCCGCCAGAGGCTCGCGCGCCGCGAGAGCATCACTCCTGGATGAGCGCCTTGGTGAAGGCTGCCTTGTTCTGCCAGACCACCGCGCTCGTGGCGACCTCGATGACCTGCATGAACATGAAGTACTGCACGCGGCGCTCGTCGTCGGTGCGCTCGTCGGAGGTGAAGACCTTGCCGGTGATGTAGTACTTCGCGCCGAGCTGGCGGTTGTACTCGGCGATGTGAGCCGGGTCGAACCCGCCGCCGTGCTGCTTCTCGACCTCCGCGATCATCTGCTGCTGGCGCTCGACGCTCACCACGGTGACGAGACCCGTGTTGACCATGTACGTCTCGATATCGGACAGGAGCGCCTGGAGCTGGCTGTCGATGTGCTCGCTCGTCTGGTTCGACAGCGGGTAGATGGCGAGCGTGGGCCGAGAGCCGTCGTGCGCCCACTCCTTGGCGACCGGAGACGCCATCAGCGACTTCAGGTTCTCGTGAAGGAGCTGCTCGATGTCGCGCTTGTCGATCCCCGTGCTCATCGCCGCGTCGTCGAGCCCCTCGACCTGATTGCCGCGCACGTAGGTCGGTCCGCAGCCGACGGACATCGAGGCGAGCGCGAGCGCCGCGAGCAGCGCGGCCGGACGGATGCTGGGCGAGATGGACATGGAACGGACACTCCGCAGGGGCAGGACGGCCGCATCCTAGCAGGCGAGGTGGGCGCTGGAGCGGTGATCCGGCGGAAATCGTGCTCCGTCACGCGTCCCGCGCGGGCGGAGCGGCCTTGCGGGAGCGCCTCAGCGCGAGCAGCGCGAGCGGCGCGAGCAGCGCGAGCGGCGCGAGCGAGGGGGCCGACCCGGGCTCGACGTCGTCGACGTCGACGGGCGCGGGGCCATGCGCGCACGAGAGCCAGCGCTCGTCGAGAGGCCGGCGCGACGGCAAGCGCTCCGCCGCACCGGACCCGGTGGCCCACCACGGCGCGTCGTAACCGCCGGCTTCGGCGGCGCGCCACGCCTCCGCGACGAGCCAGTCGCGATGGGCGATCAGCCCTCCGTAGATGGGGTCGGAGCAGCCGGCCGGACCGCGCGACGTGACGCCGATGATCCGCCCCGCGACGTCGAGCGCGGGTCCGCCCGAGTCGCCGCTGCAGATGCCGCTCTCCCCGCGCCACTCGCTCCCCGTGACGCGCTCCTGCGTTCCACATCCGTAGCCCACGCACTCGACGTGGAGCCCGTCGCGGCGCCGGCGGGCGCCGCCGTCGCGCGCTCGGCCCTCGGTGTCGCCGAAGCCAACCGCCGAGTAGACCTCGCCCTCCTCGGGCGGCAGGTCGAGGCGGGGCGCGAGGGGCGTGACCTCGCTGCCGCGGACCGGAGACGACAGCACGACCAGCGCGAGATCGCGCCCGCATACGGCGTTGCCGTCGGGCGGGCTGAGCAGCGCGCGCGCGGCGATCCACGGCGAGTCCGCGGCCCACATGGCGCTGCCGAGGGTGGCGTAGACCTGCGAGGCGTCGACCGGCTCGCCGAACGTCGCCGTCCTGCAGGCGATGAGCTTCGGGGCCTCGGCGATGCAGTGCTGCGCCGTGAGCACCAGGTTGGGCGCGATCAGCGTGCTCGAGCAGGTCCGCGCGACCCGGCCGCGCCGATCCGTGATGAGCAGCCCGGCGACAGCGCGATCTCCGGCGTCAGGGTACCCTCCCTTGATCTCCAGCGCGGCCTCGGCCGTGGCTTCCTCGTCGAGGCCAGGCTCCACCGCGCCTGCTGCGCAGCCGGCCAGCGCGGCGGCGGCGAGGAGGCCTGAAGCCCGGATGCTCCACGCGGTGTTCTTCCGGCACACGGCCAGCCGCCGTTGCACGGCACCTGCCAGCCTGGGCTGTGCACCGCCGTAGTGCTCGAAGGAGGAGAGTGACGCTTCCGAGGAAGCCCACGCGCTCGCGGAGCAACGCCGCCGTGCTGTGGTGAGACATGCGCCCGGCGCGCCGGGCGGGCTCACGCGCGCGGCGAGCGCCCGACCTCGGCGCCCGCGCGGCGCAGGGCGTTCGTCGATCGATGCGCTGGCGGTGGGAGGCCGCGCATCGATCGACGAGCGCCGGGAGAAAGCTCCGCGGCGCCGCGCCGAGCGTCCACTCGGGACGGCGCCGCGCCGCGGAGACGCGTTCTCTCCTGGCGACGCCGGAGCGTCGCCAGGGCTCAGCCGACCACGATGTTCACGATCTTCCCGGCGACGTAGATGAACTTCTTGACCTGCTTGCCCGCGGAGAAGGCGGCCACGCCCTCCAGGCCGAGCGCGGCGGCGCGGGCCTCCTCCTCCGATGCCGTCTTCGCCAGCATCACCCGGCCGCGGACCTTGCCGTTCACCTGGACCGGGATCTCCAGGATGTCGTCGACGCAGAGCGCCTCGTCGTACGTGGGCCACGGCTCGTAGCTGAGCGAGCGCTCGTGGCCGGTGAGCCGCCACAGCTCCTCTGCGAGGTGCGGCGCGAAGGGCGACACGAGGAGGATGAGCCGGAGGACCGCCTCGCGCGGCGGCGAGGGCAGCGAGCTCAGGTGGTTGACGAAGACCATCATCGCGGAGATCGCGGTGTTGAACGCCATCGCCTCGATGTCACCGGTCACCTTCTTGATGGTCCTGTGGAGCTGCCGGCTCGTCGCGTCGTCCATCGCGTCCGAGAGCGGCCGCGTACAGGTCGCGAACACGCGATCACGGAACCGAACGACCCCCTGGATCTGCCCTGACTGCCAGGGCTTCACCGCCTCGAGCGGGCCCATGAACATCTCGTAGAGCCGCAGCACGTCGGCGCCGTGGGCGCGCACGATGTCGTCGGGGTTGATCACGTTGCCCCGCGATTTCGACATCTTCTCGTTGTCCTCGCCGAGGATCATCCCCTGGTGGACGAGCTTCACGAACGGCTCCGGGTGCTTCACGCGGCCGAGGTCGTAGAGCACCTTGTGCCAGAAGCGCGCGTAGAGGAGGTGCAGCACGGCGTGCTCTGCGCCGCCGACGTAGAGGTCGACGGGCATCCACGCGTCGTACGAGGCCTCCGAGAACGGCTCCGCGTCGTTGTGCGGGTCGAGGAAGCGCAGGTAGTACCAGCACGAGCCCGCCCACTGCGGCATCGTGTTCGTCTCGCGCGCGTACCACGCGCCGTCCTTCTGGAAGAAGCGCCAGTCCACCGCGCGCGCCAGCGGGCCCGCCGGGTCGTCGCCGGGGCGGAAGTCGGCGAGCGGCGGCAGCTCGAGCGGCAGGCTGGCCTCGTCCACCGGGATCGGCTGGTCGTAGCGGATCGTGTGCGGGTCGCCCTTCCTGGGGTCGCCGTTCGGATCGGCCAGATCGACGGGGAAGTAGATGGGGATCGGCTCGCCCCAGTAGCGCTGGCGCGAGAAGACCCAGTCGCGCAGCTTGTAGTTCACCTCGCGCCGGCCGCGGCCGAGCGCCTCGAGGCGGGCGACGACCGCGCGCTTGCAGTCCTCGGTCTTGAGCCCGTCGAACTCGCCGCTCCGGACCGCGACGCCCGGGTCGACGTAGGCGGCCTCGAGCTTGTCGTGCAGGGCGCCGTCGGGGCTCACGACCTCGACGATGGGGAGCCCGTAGGCGCGGGCGAAGGCGAAGTCGCGCTCGTCGTGGCCTGGCACCGCCATGACGGCGCCGGTGCCGTAGCTGCCGAGCACGTAGTCCGCGACCCAGATCGGCACCTCCGCGCCGGTGATCGGGTGGACGGCGATGAGGCCCGTGTCGACGCCGGTCTTCTCCTTCGCGGCCGCGGCGACCCGCTCGCGATCGCTCTTGCTCGCGGCGGCGGCGACGTAGGCGCGCACCGCCTCGCGGCGCGCGTCGGACGCGCCGCTCTCCGCGCTCGTGAGCCAGGCGGTGAGCGGGTGCTCGGGCGCGAGCACGACGTAGGTGGCACCCATCAGCGTGTCCGGCCGGGTCGTGAACACGCTCAGCGACCCCTTGCTCCACCCCTTGACATCGAACGTGATGAGCGCGCCCTCCGAGCGGCCGATCCAGGCGCGCTGCATGGCCAGCGTCCCCTCGGGCCAGTCGACGAGGCGGAGATCGTCGGCGAGGCGATCGGCGTAGGCGGTGATGCGGAGCATCCACTGCCGGAGCGGCGTCCGGTAGACCGGGTGCGAGCCGCGCTCGCTCTTGCCGTCGATCACCTCCTCGTTCGCGAGGACGGTGCCGAGCGCCGGGCACCAGTTGACGCTCACCTCGTCCTGGTAAGCGAGGCCCTTCTTGAAGAGCTGGAGGAAGATCCACTGCGTCCAGCGCACGTAGCGCGGATCGGTCGTCGACAGCTCGCGCGACCAGTCGTAGCTGAAGCCCAGCATCTTGAGCTGGCGCTTGAAGGTCGCGATGTTCCGCGCCGTCGTCTCGGCCGGATGCGTGCCGGTCTCGATGGCGTGCTGCTCGGCGGGCAGGCCGAAGGCGTCCCAGCCCATGACGTGCAGCACGTCGATGCTGCGCATGCGGTAGTAGCGGGACACGATGTCGGTCGCCGTGTACCCCTCGGGGTGTCCGACGTGCAGCCCGGCCCCCGAGGGGTAGGGGAACATGTCGAGCACGTAACGCTTGCCGCGGACGTCGCCCGCGCTGCGGACGGCGCGGAACGTCTCGCCCTCCTCCCAGGCGCGCTGCCAGCGCGGCTCGACCTCGGCGTGATCGTAGCGCGCGGGCTCGCGCGGCTCGTTGGGGGGAGATTCGGTGGAGGTGCGGGGGCCCATCGTCTCGGCGGCCATATCGCGACGTGCCATAGCACTGTGCTGCCGCCGTCGACAGCCGCCGCGCGGCGACCGGAGCCCGCGTCAGCGCGGGAGCGCCGTCGCCCGTCCGCGGTGCGCGCGCGGGCCATGTCGAGAGTTCCCGGCAAGCGTGGACAGCGCCTCGGTGCGGGCTCTACCGTCCGATGAACCCCGCGCGCGAGATGGCGGAGCGGACGACGCGCGCGGCGCCCCGTCCCCGTGCGCTGGAGGCGGGCACGTTCACGCGGCGCGCGCGCCGTCCGCCATCCCGCGCGCGGCTGGCCGGCACGCTCGCGTGCCCGCTGGCGGTCGCGCGACAGGGCGAGCTCGCGGCCCTGCGCC
The DNA here is from genome assembly GCF_051521615.1 of Sorangium sp. So ce1335. Classification (NCBI taxonomy): domain Bacteria; kingdom Pseudomonadati; phylum Myxococcota; order Polyangiales; family Polyangiaceae; genus Sorangium; species Sorangium sp. So ce1335. The sequence goes on along the minus strand of NZ_CP150363.1, from coordinate 10,271,821 downwards.
GTGGTGGGGGCCGGGGTGCTGGGCGCGCTGCACCTTCGTCCGCAACGGGCGTCTGGGTCGGCGTCGCGCTGCGCACCCCGGCGCAGCGCAGCCTCTCGGCGCGGGGCGGCGCGTCATCAGAAGGATGGCCGGACACCAAGACTTGGAGGTAGATTGAAACCGCTGTTCCGCTTCAGTGTGAGGCGGGGGGTCCGCGTGGGCGGTTCCTCCGAGGCGCGCGGATGACCGACAAACACGTTCCATGGGGATCCCCGGAGAGTGAGATGGCGGCGCAGCCAGGCCGGCCGATCTTGCCCGCACACGGCGCGGGGGGCCCCTTCCGGCCGCTGCCGGTGCCGCCGCTCATGGCGCCGGGGGCCCTGCGCCCGCTCTCCACGCAGTACGCGTTGAGCCCTCACGTTCAGCAGCACAGCTCGGCCGGCTACGCCGGGCCAGCGCCCGGCTACGCCGGGCCAGCCCCCTCCGGGACGCCGCTTCCAGGGCCGGCGCCGTCAGCGCCGGCGTTCTCGGGAGCAGCGACCTCTGCGCCGGCGTTCTCGGGAGCAGCGATCTCCGCACCGGCGTTCTCCGCGCCAGCGTCGCCTGGGGCTGCATTTCCCGCACACACGCAGCCGCCCACCTCGAACCTCTCCGCACGCGGCGGCACCCTGCCGCCCGGGTTCGTCTCGCAGCAGGACGTGCTGTCGGCCAGCGGCGTCTTCTCTCCGAGCGCACTGCCGTTCGTCTCGGCGCCGCCGCCGTCGGATCCTGCGCCCCCGAGCCAGATGTCCTTCCTGCCGGCGCCGACCACGGAGCGCATGGGCGCGGGCGCGCCGCAGCCGCCTGCTCCGGCACCTCCGCCGGGGTTCGGGGGACCCGGCTACGGATCTGCCGGCGGGCCCCCTCTGTCCGAGCCTGCGCGCCCGCCGATGGTTTCGCTGCACGCCGGCGTGCCGGAACAGGCAGGGCCGCCATCCGTCGCCGCGCCGGAGTCCGCCATGGGCGCAGCGCCCGGCGCGACGGCGCACGGCGCGCCGCAGATGGCGGGCAGGTGGGACAGCGCGGCGGCGCACGGCGGGCCCCAGACGCCCCCGGCGGCGGGCGGATGGGATGGCGCAGCGACGCACGGCGGGGCGCAGACGCCCCCGGCGGCCGGCGGATGGGACGGCGCAGCGACGCACGGCGGGGCGCAGACGCCCCCGGCGGCCGGCGGATGGGACGGCGCAGCGACGCACGGCGGGGCGCAGATGCCCCCGGCGGCCGGCGGATGGGACGGCGCAGAGAGCCCCTGGGCCACCACGTCGGCGCGGCTCGAGATGCCGGTGCTCCCGTCGACCTTCGTCCAGGAGCGCCCGGAGCCGCAGAAACCCTCGGCCGTCGTGGCGCCGCGGCGCGAGGGCGGCAGGACGCTCATCGTCGTGCTCAGCGTCATCCTGGCCATCGCCCTCCTGGCGCTCGTCGGCATCACCGCGTGGCAGAGCATGCGCGGCGGAGGGCCTATCTCGATCGACTACACCGAGCCTGCCCCGACGACCGCCGAGACGGTGCCCGCGCCGGCCGTGAGCGCGCCGGCGGCCCCCAGCGCGACCGCCGCGCCCCGCCCGGCCGCGCGCCCGCGGCCGAAGACCGACATCTACGACGAGGTCGAGCAGGAAAAGCCGCGACGCTGAGGCGTCGCAACGCCGCGCGAACAGCGGCCGCCGCAGGCGATTCGTTGGCCCGGCGCCCCGTTCCGTGGTGGTGATCGCCCGTCATGGCGACGCCCATCCCGCAGAACCTCGCCCCCTTCACCCTCGACGAGCTGGCGCGCGCGACCGGCGGGCGCGTGCTGCGGACCGGGCCGGACGCGCGGGGCATCTCGACCGACAGCCGCACCATCGCGCCGGGCGCCGTGTTCATCGCGCTCGCCGGCGAGAGCTTCGATGGCCACCGGTTCCTCGACGCCGCCGCGCAGCGCGGGGCGGCCGCGTTCGTCGTCTCCCGCGAGGTCGCCCTGCCGCCGGCAGGAGGCGTGGTGCGCGTGGAGGACGGGCTCGCCGCCCTCGGGGCGCTGGCCAGGGCGCACCGCGAGCGATGGCGGAGGGGCGCCCACCCCGAGGGGCCGCGCGCGATCGTCGCGATCGGCGGCTCCGCCGGCAAGACGACGACGACGCGTACCATCGCGTCGCTGCTCGCGGGCGCGGGTCGCGGCGACGTGCACGCGACGGCGGGCAACCTCAACAACGCCATCGGCCTGCCGATGACGCTGCTCGGGCTCGAGGAGCGCCACCGCTTCGCCGTCGTCGAGATCGGAACGAACCAGCGCGGCGAGGTCGCGGCCCTCGCGCGGATCGCGGGGCCGGATCTCGCGGTGCTCACCTCCATCGGCGTCGAGCACACCGAGGGGCTCGGCACCCTCGAGGACGTCGCCGCGGAGGAAGGCGACCTGCTCGCGGCCCTTCCGGCCGAGGGGATCGCCCTCGGCAACGGCGACGACGCGATGGTGGTCGAGCAGCTCGCCCGCGCCGGCGCCGCGCGGCGGATCACCTACGGCTCCGGCGAGCGCGCGCAGATCCGGATCGCGGGGCGGCGGCCGATCGGGGTCCGCGGCACCGCGGTGAGGATCGAGCGGGGACGCGATGCGCTGGAGATCGTCGTCCCGCTGCTCGGAGAGGCGGGCGCGCTGGCCGCGGCGGCTGCGGTCGCCGCGGTGGAGGCGGCGCTCGGGGAGCGGCTCTCGACGGAGCGGGCGGCCCGGGCCGCGGCGGGGCTCGCGCCGCCGGGGGACGGGCGCCTGTCCGTGCGCGAGCTGCCGGACGGCACCGTGATCATCGACGACAGCTACAACGCGAACCCGCTGTCGATGCGCTCGTCGCTCAGGACCGCCGTCGAGCTGGCCGGCGCGCTCGGGAAGCGTCTGGTCCTGCTGCTCGGCGAGATGCGCGAGCTCGGCGCGCTCGCGGCGGCGGAGCACGACGCGCTCGGGGAGCAGGTCGGGGCCGCGCGCCCCGCCGCGCTGATCGCCGTTGGCGGCGAGGCGTCCCGGATCGCGCGCGCCGCCGAGGCGGCCGGCGTGCCGGCGTGGTTCGCCGCTGACGCGGGCGCCGCCGCGGAGCGCGCGCTCGCGGTCGTCGAGCGCGGCGATCTTGTGCTCGTGAAGGGCTCGCGCGGGATCCGGATGGAGCGGATCGTGGAGGCGCTCGCCGGGCGCGGCGCCGGCGGCGCCGGCTCGCCCGCTCCGTGATGGCGCGTCCGTAGGTCCGTAAGATCACGCGCACACCGCGCACACCGCGCACACCGCGCCGCCGCCACGCGCTGACGCAGATCGCGTCGCACGCGGCGTCGCCGTCACGCGCCGAGCACGGCGACGCCGCGTGCGACGCGGCGTCGCCGTCACGCGCCGAGCACGGCCCGCGCCTCGGCGACCGAGCGGCCGAGCAGCGCCTGCGCCTCCTCGTTGCTGCAGAAGGAGCGCGAGATCATGCGATCCACGTACAGCGTGCCGCGGAGGTGATCCACCTCATGCTGGAGGATCCGGGCGGGCCAGCCGGTCGCCTCCCAGCGGACCTGCCTGCCCTCCTCGTCCACGCCGCTCACCTCGACCGAGAGATCGCGCTCGACGAGCGCCATGTAGCCGGGGACGCTCAGGCAGCCCTCGAAGAATGTCGCCCGCCCTGCGCCGGCCGCGCCGTCGGGCGACGGCGCGACGACCTTCAGCGCCGGGTTGATGATCGCCTTGAGCGGGAAGGGGACGCGGCCGCGCTCGGCGCGCTGGGCCGGCGTGAGGCGGGACATCAGCGCCTCGCTGTCCTCCAGCACGATGATCTGCCGGCCGACGCCGATCTGCGGCGCCGCGAGCCCCACGCCGGGCGCCTTGCGCATGACCGAGACCATCGTCGCGATGAGGTGCTTCAGCTGCCTCGTCCCGATCTCCTCGGGCGGGACGGGCTCGGCGGGCTTCCGCAGGACGGCTCTGCCTGCGAGGACGATCGGGGGGAGCTCCATGCTGCCGGGATGAACCGGGGCCCCCGCGGGCGCAAGGGCGGCCGGCCCACGATCCGCGGCCCGCTGGATGCGCTCGCGGCCAGGCGAGGGTGAGGGTAGAGGAGCGGCGCCGGTCCCCGCCCGGCCTCGCCATGGCAGCGCCCCCTCCGCCCCCGCCGGCCCGCGCAGACGCCCCGCGCCGGCCGCTCCGCCTCGTCGTCGCGCTCGCCCTCGCGGCGCTGACGATCGCCGCCTTCGCCGCCGTGACGCTGCGGCTACGGCTCGAGCCGAACGTCGCCTCGCTCCTGCCCGAGCGCGGAGACGCCGCGGCGCTGCGCCGGTACGTGCGCGGGTTCGGCGGCGGCGACCTCGGCGTCGTGATGGTCAAGGGCGACGACCCGGACGAGAACGCCGCCGTGGCCGCCGAGATCGCGCGGGCCCTCTCGGCGCGCCCGACCGTGCAGCGCGCCGCCGACAGGATCGACGTCGCGCGCGCGCTCGATCCGTGGCTCGCCTTCCGGCACGCGGACGCGCGCGTGCGAGAGCGGCTCGCCGCCGCGCTCTCGCCCGAGGGCATGCGCGATCGCCTCGCCGAGACGCGCGCCATGCTGCTCGCGCCGGGCGGCGGCGCCGCGGCCGAGACGATCGCGGCCGACCCGCTGCGGCTCTCGCAGCTCGTCTTCGAGTCCGCGGACATCGGGTCCGGGGTGCGCACGCAGGCGGACGGCGCCTTCGCGACCGACGACGGCAAGGTGCACCTCGTCCTGGTGCAGCCGGCCGGGCAGGCGCTCCGCGGCGCCGACGCGCGCGCCTTCGTCGCCGACGCGAACGCCGTGCTCGCCCCCATCGGCGCGGCGCACCCGGGCGTCACGCTCGGGCTCACCGGCGGGCACGCCATCGCCGCGGCCACCGAGGAGATGCTCACGCGCGACCTCGCCGTCTCGGGGTCGATCTCGATGCTGCTCGCCTCCGCCGTGTTCGCGCTGCTCTTCCGCCGCATGCGCGCGCTCGCCGCGGTGATGCCGCCGCTCGTGCTCGGCACCGTCTGGACCGCGGGGCTCGCGACGGCGCTCCCGGGCGGGCTCAGCGCCATCGCGGTCGCCTTCATGTCGGTGGTCGTCGGCGTCGGCGTCGACACCGGCGTCCACGTCTACGCAGCGCTGCTCGAGGCGCGCCGCGAGGGCCTCGACCCTCGGGCGGCCGCGCGGGCCGCGAGGGCGCGGTCCTCCCGCGCGGTGCTCGTCGCCGCCGTCACCGCGGCGGCGGCGTTCGGCGCGCTCGCGCTGTCGGACATCAACGCGCTCCGGCAGCTCGGGCTCCTGTGCGCCGCGGGCGAGGTGCTCACGGCGCTCGCGATCGTCGTCGTGACGCCCGCCGTCGGCGCCTGGCTCGAGCGGGGCGCGCCGCCGCCGGAGGCCCCGGCGCGCTGGCCCGACGGCCTCTACCGGCTCACCCGGACGCGCGGCCGCGCGCTCGCCGTCGCGGCGGCCGCGGCGCTCCCCGTCGCGGCCGTGGCCCTCGGCGCGGCGCCGCCGCTCGCCGAGGCGATCGTCGCGATCAGGCCCGCCGAGCTCGAGCCCCTCAAGGTGCAGCAGGCGATCTTCGACGCGTTCGGCGGGCGGCGCGGCCAGTGGGTGGTGCTCCTCGCGGACGGCGATCAGGAGAGCGCCCGCGCCCGGGCCGACCGGATCGCGGAGCGCCTCGCCTCCATGAAGGCCGACGTGGAGGCCGTCGACGCGCTCACCGCGCTCGCGCCCGCCCCCGCGACCCAGGCCGCGCGGTTCGCCGCGCGCGACGCGCTCGACCTGCCAGGGAAGACCGACGAGCTCGCGCGGGCGCTCCGCGACACGGGCTTCGCCCCCGAGCGCTTCTCGGCGGTGCTCGACGGGATGCGCGCGCCGCCGCGGCAGGAGGTGACGCTGGCCGACCTCGAGCGTGGGCCCGCGTCCATCCTGCTCTCGCGCTACCTCGGGGAGGACGCGGGCGAGGCGCTCGTCGCGCTGTACGTGCGGCCTCGCGAGTCCGGCTCGGTCGACCGGATCGAGCGCGCCATCCGCGACGAGGACCCGCGGGCCATGCTCACCGGCTACACCCGGCTCGAGGCGTCGCTCCGCGAGACGCTCGCGCACGACATGCCGCGGATCGCGCTCGTCGCCGGGGGGCTCGTGCTGCTGGCGCTCTCGGCCTCCCTCCGCAGCGCGCGCGACATCGCGCTGGCCGCGCTCGTCGTCGCGTCCGAGATCTCCCTCGTCCTCCTGTTGATCCGGGCGCTCGGCATCCCGCTGCACGCCTACGACGCGCTCGTCATCCCGGTGCTGCTCGGGATCACCGTGGACGAGGGCATGTTCCTGCTCCACCGGGCCCGCGACATCGAGGCGGCGGGCGGCGGCGACGCGGTGATCCGCGAGACGCTGCGCCACGAGGGGCCGGCCATCGCCGCCACGGCCCTGACCACGGCCGCGGGCTTCTCCGCGCTCGCGTTCTGCAGGTTCGACGGCCTCCGGGACCTCGGCCGCGTCGGCGCGCTCGGCAGCGCGGTCGGCCTCGTCGTCGCGCTCCTCGTTGTGCCGGCGGGGCTGCGGCTCTGGCCCCGGCCCCACCGACGCGCGTAACATCACCGCGTTGTCGCCCCCGCGCCTCCTCCTCCTCGCCCTCCTCGCGGTCGCGCCCCCGGCCGCGGCGCAGCCGCCGCCCACCGGCGCCGCGCCGCGCCCGGCCGCCGCCCCGCCGCGCCCGGCCGCCGAGCCGCCGCGCCCGGCCGTCGCGCGCACCGTGGACGCGCTCGCGCGCTCGCTCGGCCCCGTGACCGGCCGCGCGCTCGTCGCCGCCGCGCCGCTCGTCTCCGACGCGGCCGCGCCGCGCGGCGCCCAGCTCGCGGCCGCGCTCGCCGCCCAGCTCGCCGGCAAGCTCGGCGCGGGCGCGCGCGCGCAGAAGGACCCGATCCCGCTGCCGCTCGCGCGCGAGGCCGCGCGCGACGACGCGGCGCTCGTCCACCTCGCCGTCGAGATCGCGGCGGGGCGGCTGCGCGTCACCGCCGACGTGTACCCGGTGCCGCGCACCGTCTGGGCGCGCATCCGCGATCCGGAGCCGGGGCCCATCGCCCACGCCTACGCCGAGGCGCCGATCGACGCCGAGATCCGCAGCTTCCTCGCGCCGATCCCGCTCGTCGCCGCCAGGGTCGACCGCGCGAGGAACTTCGAGGGCGACGTCGTCGCGCTCGCGTGCGGCGATCTCGACGCCGACGGCTCGCTCGAGATCCTGAGCGTGAGCCGCCGGCGCGTGACGACGCTCCGCCTGCGCGGCGGCCGGGTCGTGCCGCTCCAGTCGCGCTCTTGGCCGGACGTCGTCGCCGTGCACCCGTCACCGCTCCGCGAGCCGCTCGCGTTCGCCACGCTCGTCGAGCGCGAGCGGGACGGCGAGCTCCTGCCGCCGTTCGCCGACGTGGGGCTCACCGACCGCGCGCGCAGCGTCCGCTTCGACGGCGAGCTCCAGGCGATCGCCGAGCTCCCCGGGCTCGCGGTCCCGGACGCGGGCGGCTCCGCCTGCACGACCATGTGGGGCCCGCTCCTCACCGGCCCGCTCGGGCCGTGCGCCCCGGCGGATCCGCCTCCTTCGACCGCGGCGCTCGCCGGCCGGTACGACGCGCTCGCGTCGGCGCGGCTCCTGTCCGCGCGGGGCGAGCCCTTCACCGTGTGGGCGACGCGCGAGCGCGGCGCGGTCGAGCTCCGGGACAGCGCGGGCCGCCGCAAGGCCGTGGGCAGCGCCGGGGCGCAGCTCGCGATCGGCGACCTCGATCAGGACGGCGAGCCCGAGCTGCTCGCCGCCCTCGACGTGCTCGATCCGCTGGAGGACGCCGTCGTCGTCTGGTCGTGGCGGCGCCGCGAGGGCGGCCCGGATCGCGCGGCGCTCCAGGAGATCCTGCGCCTGCCGGCGCCGGCGGGGGTGCGCGCCCTCGCGGTCTGTCCGCCCGACGGCCCCGCGCGCGCTCCCTTCGCCGTCGCGACCGCCGACGAGATCTGGGTGGTGCGGTGAGCCGATCGCTCCCGCGCCGCGCCTTCCTCGGCGGCGCCGGCGCGCTGCTCGGCGCGGCCCTCGGCGGCGCCGGCGCGGCGGCCCTCCCGGCGCGCGCCCTCGCCATGGGGCGCACGCCGCTCGGCGGTCGCATCTCGATGCACCTGCCGTGGCCGACGAGCTCGCTCGACCCGCACGACCTGAACGACCCGGCCGCTGCGCTGTTCGCCCCGGCGATCGCCGACAGCCTTTACGGGGCCGACGCGTCCGGCAACCCGTACCCGACGCTGGCGTCCGCGCTGCCGTCGCGCGAGGGCGACGCCGCGGTCGTGCGTCTTCGCGAGGGGCTCCGCACCGCGCGCCTCCTCAAGCTGGACGGTCGCGACATCGTGAGCTCCGTCGAGCGGGCCCGCGCTCGCGGCGCTGCCGCGGCGCTCGCCGACGTCCCGAGGCCCGAGAGGCACCCGAAGGACCCGCTCGCCGCCGTGTTCCCGCGCGCGGACCCGGCCCGCGTCGCCCGCGCGCTCGCGTCGCCGATGGTCGCGCTCCTGCCGCGCAGCTTCGACCCCGCGGCCCCGGACGGCACCGGCGCGTTCCGGGCCGACCTCGGCCCGCGGCAGATCGCGCTGACGCGCAACGACGTCGCCGCGCGCGGCGCCGCCTTTCTCGACGCGATCGACGTGATCCGCTCCGAGGACCTCACGACCTCGCTGCGCGCGTTCGAGGCCGAGCGCGACGACCTCGGCTGGCTCGGCGCGGGGCTGCACACGAACCGCCGCGGCGCGGTCCGCTTCGATCTGGGCGTCGCCGGGTGGATCGTGCTCACCACGGGCCCCGACGCCGGGCCCTTCGGTCAGCCCGGCGTGGCGCAGCGGCTCGTCGACGCGCTGCCGCCCGAGCGCCTCGCGCACCTCGGCCTCGTCGGCCTCCCGAAGGCGCACGGCGACCCCGGGTGGGGCGGTCCCCCGGCGGAGCTCCTCGTGGACGAGTCTGCCGCGCACCTCGTCGAGGTGGCCGAGGCGGTCGCGCCGATCCTGTCGCGGCCCGGGCACGAGGTCACGACAGAGCCCGTGTCGCGCGCCGAGCTCGCGCGCCGCCGCGCCCGTGGAAAGGCGACGCTCACGGTCGAGCTGGTGCGCCCGCTCGGCCCGGGTCCCCTCAACGCGCTGCTCGCGCTCGCGACCGCCGACAACCGCGGCCGTGCCCTCGACCTCGCCCGTCACCCGCCCCGGCTCGCGCCCGGCGCCTCGCCGCGCTCGCTCACCGCGACGCTCCGTCTCGGCGTGGTGGCCGAGGTCCGGATCGCGGGCGGCGTGATGCCGGACGTCGCGCTCGCGCGCGCCGTGAGCGGCGAGGGCTGGGATCTCGGCGCCACGTTCCGCCGCTCCGCCAGGCGTTGACGCAGGCCGACGTGGAGCCGGGCGCAACGGACGCGGCGGAGGCAACGGACACAACAGGCCCAACGGAGAGAGAACAGGCGCAACGGAGAGAAAACAGGCGCAACGGAGAGAAAACAGGCGCAACGGAGGAGAACAGGTGCGACAGGCGCAACGGACGCAGCGGACACGACCGCATCGCCGCTGTTCGGGACGTCCGGGCGAGCTGCGCGACCATGGGGCCTGCTTGGAGCGCTTGCGCCGAGGGGACATTTGGTTACTATCGGCTGGTCACGAACGTCACTGGCACTCGACACGACGCTTCTCTTCTCGGGGATCGCGGATTGATCGCGGACTGGACGACGCAACGTGTGGCGCATCGGGGGCTCCTCCCCAGCGCCGCCCCCCCTCGATCCCCCACGGCTCCATCGGGGCGGCAGGGCAAATGTTCGGCACCGAAGCTGACATCTCGCAGAGCCGTGAAGTGAATCAGTGTCATGGGTACTCGCCTCTACGTTGGTAATCTCCCCTTCTCCGCCACCAAGGCCTCCGTGCAGGCTGCATTCGCCCAGAGCGGCGAGGTGACGGATGTACACATCGTGACCGACCGCGAGAGCGGGCAGTCGCGAGGGTTTGGCTTCGTCACGATGGGCACGCCTGAGCAGGCCCAGCAGGCGATCGAGCAGATGAACGGCGCCCTCATGGACGGCCGTCCGCTTCGTGTGAACGAGGCGGAGGAGCGGGTCCAGCGCGGCGGCGGCGGCGGCGGCGGTGGTTACGGCGGCGGCGGCGGCGGCGGTTACGGCGGCGGCGGCGGCGGCGGTGGTCGCGGCGGCCGTGGCGGTGGCGGCGGCGGTTACGGCGGCGGCGGCGGTGGTCGCGGCGGCCGTGGCGGTCGCGGCGGCGATCGGTACTGATCTCGGCTAGCTAGGTCGACGTTCATGCGGCGGCGCCCCTCCCAAGGGGCGCCGCCGTCTTCGTTTGTGCGCTGCCGCTCCGCGGCGCGTCTCCTCGGGCGTGCCCTGGGCCGGGAGCTTGCTCCTGCGTCGCGCGAGCGTCAGAGACGGTCACGCTGGCCGCCCCTCGCGCTCGGGGCGCGGCAGCCCACCGCCGATGCCACCTTCTTATCCATTGCAGCTCAAACCATCTCCGCGGGCGATCGCGCTCTATTATTTCGGCATCTTCGCCGTCCTCGGCGTCTACCTGCCGCTCTTCCCGAGCTGGCTCGAGGCGCAGCAGGTCCGGGGCATCGCGATGGGGGCGATCGCGGCGACGCTCCCCGCGATGGGCCTCCTCGCGCCGCCGGTGTTCGGCTTCATCGCCGACTCGCTCGGCGTGCGGGTATGGCTGATCCGCGCCGCCTGCGCCGGCGCCCTCGTCGTGTTCGCGCTGCTCTCGCTGTCGTCGGCGCTGGGCGTCGCGCTCGGCTTTGGCGGTCTCTTCGTCGCGGCGCTCGCGTTCGCGTTCTTCCGATCGCCGATGTTCACGATGGCCGACGTGGTCGCCATGGAGGCGTCGCTGAGCTCCGGGATCGCCTACGGCAGGCTCAGGCTCTGGGGATCGCTGAGCTTCGCGCTGATGGCGATCGTCGGCGGCGCGCTCATCGATACGGCGCGGCCCGCGGCGTTCCCCGTCGCGATGACCGCCGCGCTGTTCGCCGCGTTCCTCGTCTCGTGGACGCTGCCGGCGCGCGGCGAGGCGCCCTTCCGGCGGCCCGACCCGCAGCGGGGCGCGCGCGAGCCCGCCGACGCGGCGATCGCGCCGGCCTCCGGCGGCTCCGTGCAGCAGCGCGCACGCGACCTCCTCCAGAGCCGTGATTTCCGTCTGTTCCTCGCTGCGTCGTTCCTGGCCCAGAGCGCGAATTCCTCTTACGACCTCTGCTACACGCTGCACCTGCGCGACGTCGGTTTCCCCGAATCGCTGGTGGGGGTCGCGTGGGCCGTGGGGGTCGCCGGCGAGATCGCGCTCATGGCGTTCTCCGGCCCGCTGCTCCAGCGGTTCGCGCCGCCCGCGCTGCTCGCGTTCGCCTTCGCAGGCGCCGCCCTCCGCTGGGCGCTGCTCTCGACGGTGCGGTGGTGGCCCGCCCTGCTCGCCATCCAGCCGCTCCACGCCGTCTCGTTCGCGATGATGTGGGTCGCCTCGCTCGCGTACACGCGCGATCGCGCCCCGCCCCAGATCCTCGCCACCGCGCAGGGCCTCTTCTCGGCCAGCGCCGGCGCGGGATCCGTCATCGGAATGCTCACATGGGGCGAGCTCTACAGGCGCGGCGGCGGCTCTCTCACGTTCGGTGTCGCCGCGATCACGGCATCGATAGCATTCGTCCTCGCTGTGACCTTTGCGCGGTCGACGCGGCGTTCCTCGTCAGGGAGCTCAGTTTTTTCTGTCAGCTCCCAGTACCAGGAGTAACGTTAGCTGTTCCGCAGCACGCGGTGGCGCGCGCGGGCATTACCTGAACGAGGCGAGCATGTGCGGGATCGTCGGATACGTTGGGTCAAAAAAGGCGGCGCCGATCATCGTCGAAGGGCTGCGCAAGCTGGAGTACCGGGGCTACGACTCGGCCGGCATTGCGATCCATGACGGCAAGGGCATCGAGATCGTCCGGACGCTCGGCAAGCTGGTCAAGCTCAGCGAGGCGCTCGAGAAGCGGACGCTCGACGGCACCACCGGCATCGGCCACACGCGATGGGCGACGCACGGCCGCCCCAGCGAGGTGAACGCTCACCCGCACTCCGCGGGCCCTGTGGCCGTCGTTCACAACGGCATCATCGAGAACCACGTGGCGATCCGGCAGCAGCTCGAGAGCCAGGGGGTCAAGTTCCTCTCCGACACGGACACCGAGATCGTCGCTCATCTCGTCCACCGCGAGCTCCAGAAGGGGGCGAAGACGCTCTTCGAGGCCGTGCGCGGCTCGCTCCGGCAGGTCCACGGCGCTTACGCGATCGCGGTCGTCTCGCGCGACGAGCCCGACGTCATCGTCGCTGCCCGGTACGGCTCGCCGCTCGTCGTCGGCGCCGGTGAGAACGAGATGCTCTGCGGCAGCGACATCCCCGCGCTCCTCTCGCACACCCGCGACATGATCTTCCTCGAGGACGGCGACATGGCCGAGCTGCGCGCGAGCGGCGTGCGCATCGAGACCGTGGCCGGCGAGAGGGTCGAGCGGCGCGTGAAGCGCATCGACTGGAGCCCCGTCCAGGCGGAGCGCGGCGGCTACAAGCACTTCATGCTGAAGGAGATCCACGAGCAGCCCGACGTCGTCGAGGCGACGCTGCGGGGCAGGATCGACCTCGCCGCCGGCGACGTGCACGCGACCGAGATCGGCGTCACGCCCGAGTTCGCGAGGGAGCTGCGCCGGGTCTACATCGTCGCCTGCGGCACGAGCCACCACGCCGGCATCGCCGGGCGCTACTGGATCGAGCAGCTCGCCAGGGTCCCCACGGTGGTCGAGCTCGCGAGCGAGGTCCGCTACCGCGAGCCGATCTTCTTCCCGGACGACCTCGTGATCGCGATCAGCCAGTCGGGCGAGACGGCCGACACGATCGCGGCCCTCAAGGCGGCGAAGGCGCAGGGCGCCAAGGTGCTGGCGCTCTGCAACGTGCTCGACAGCGCGATCCCGCGCCTGTCCGACGGCGCGCTCTACACGCACGCGGGCCCCGAGATCGGCGTCGCCTCGACGAAGGCGTTCACCACGCAGCTCGCCGCGCTGCTCCTGCTCTCGGTCTACCTCGGCCGCCGCCGCGACTCGCTCCCGGCGGATCGCGGGCGCGAGATCCTCCAGGCCCTCTGGGAGATCCCGAGCCACATGCGCGAGGTGCTCGGCGACGCCGACTACGTGCACGCCATCGCGAAGCGCCTCGTCCACGCGAAGGACGTGCTCTTCCTCGGGCGCGGCCTCGGCTTCCCGATCGCGCTCGAGGGCGCGCTCAAGCTGAAGGAGATCTCGTACGCCCACGCCGAGGGCTACGCCGCCGGCGAGATGAAGCACGGGCCGATCGCGCTCATCGACGAGAACCTCCCCGTGATCGTCGTCTGCCCGCGCGACGCGCACTACGACAAGACCTTCTCCAACCTCCAGGAGGTCCGGGCGCGCGAGGGGCAGGTCGTCGCGATCGCCACGAAGGGCGACGAGTCGATCCTGGAGATCGCGCAGCACCACGTCTGGATCCCCAAGGTACCGGACGAGGTGGGGCCGCTCCTCACCGTGCTCCCGCTCCAGCTCATCGCCTATTACGTCGCCAACCTGAAGGGCAACGACGTCGACCAGCCGCGCAACCTGGCGAAGACGGTCACGGTCGAGTAACGGCTCCTGCCGCGGGAGGGCTGCGCCGCCGCTGCGCGCGGCCCTCCCGACCTGCGCGCGCGCGCCCGCGCGCGGTCCGGCGCGCAGCCCGGTCCGGCGCGCGTCTATGCTGCGCGCATGCGCATCCCTGGCAGAACGGAGCGGCGGGTCGCCGCGGCCATCCTCGTGACCGCGCTGATCCCGCTGGTCGCCAGCATCGTCGTCGCCAGGACGGTGATCGCGCGGGTGTCCGCGACCGCGTTCCAGCCCGAGTTCGGCGTCCACATGGACCGGGCGCTCGGCGTGTATGCGGAGCTCGCGGCCGCCATCAAGCAGGGCATGCGCTTCGAGGCCGAGGCGATCGCCGCGGCGGACCCGCTGCGCCGGAGCGCCTTCGACGGGGACCCGGAGCGCCTCGGCGCCGAGCTCGCGCGCGTCGTCGCGGCCCACCCCGCGCTGGTCTCCCTGCGCGTCGAGCGCTGCGGGGGCGAGGTCGTCGGCGCGCGGGAGCGCGGGCGCCCGGTCGATCCGGCGAGCGAGAAGACGCTCACGGTCCGCAGGCCGATCGCGCGCGCGCCCGGCGACCCTGCGCCCGGCGGGCCCGCGTCCGCCGCGTCCGCGTCTGCCGCACCGGCGTCCGCCGCGTCGGCGTCCGCCGAGCCCGCGCACGACGACGGCGCGTGCGACGGCGAGGGCGACGCGCGGACCCTTGTCGCGACGTTCGCGGCGCCGAGCGCCCGCTTCGACGAGCTCCAGGAGGCGCAGGCGTTCGCGCAGGCGTACCGCGCGCTCGAGCGGGAGCACCGCAAGGAGTACCTCGACGAGAGCTACGGCGACGCGTTCGCCGCGCTGCTCGGCGCGACGATCGTCCTCGCCGTCCTCGCCGGCGTGCTCGTTGCGCGCCCCGTCGTCGATCGCATCGCGCGCCTCGCGGCGGCGACGCGGCCGGTCGCGGAGGGCGACCTCTCGGTGCGCGTGGCGCTGCAGGGCGACGACGAGGTCGCCGATCTCGGCCGCGCCTTCGATCGCATGCTCGAGGAGCTCGAGGGCAGCCGCGCGCGGATCGAGTTCCTCAAGCGCATGGGCGAGTGGCAGAAGATGGCGCGGCACCTCGCGCACGAGATCAAGAACCCGCTGACGCCCATCCAGCTCGCCGTCGAGGAGTGCCACCGCCGGTACTCGGGGGACGACCCGGCCTACCAGCGCCTGCTCCAGACGACGCTCGAGGTCGTCGAGGAGGAGGTCGGCACGCTGCGCCGGCTCGTCGGCGAGTTCTCGAGCTTCGCGCGGCTGCCGCAGGCCGAGCTCGAGCCCTCGGATCTCGCGGAGTTCCTGCGCGAGCAGGGCGAGCGCTTCGCGGCGGTCGAGGAGGCGGGGCGCGAGAGCGCCTCGGACGAGGCGCTGCTCGGGCGCGTCGATCTCGAGTTCGACGTGCCGGACGCCCCGATGCCGGCCGCGCTCGATCGGGAGATGCTCCGGCGCGCGCTCGGCAACATCGTGCGCAACGCGGCGCAGGCGCTGCGCGACGCGCAGCGGGCGGCGCCCGGCGGCGCGGCGGCGGAGCGCCCGGGCGTCGTATGGGGCAAGGTCCGCGTCTCGGCGCGGAGCGAGGGGCAGAGCTACCTGATCGCGATCGACGACGACGGCCCGGGCATCGATCCCGCCGTGCGCGACTCGGTGTTCGATCCGTACGTCACGACGCGGTACGACGGCACCGGGCTGGGCCTGAGCATCGTGAAGAAGATCGTCGTCGACCACGGCGGCACCATCGACGTGCTCGAGTCCCGGCTCGGCGGCGCGCGCTTCGTCATCCGGCTCCCGCGCGCGGGCACGCCGGCGGCGCGCGCCGCGCTCCGGGCCGAGGGGGAGGGCGGGCCGCGCGAGCCCGCGCCCGCGGCGGGAGGGCCGGGAAACCCGGCGGCATTCGAGCGCGATCTCGCCTCCGGGGCCGATCGCGGGGGGGCCGCCGGGGAGGCCGCGACGACGAAAGCGCACCGTCGAAGCGGTCGATTGTCAGGAGATGCTTGACCGACCGGCCTCACTTTGCCATGTTCGCCCGCGGAGAGGTGACCGAGAGGCCGAAGGTGCCTGATTCGAAATCAGGTGTACCCGCAAGGGTACCGCGGGTTCGAATCCCGCTCTCTCCGCTACGCTTGGCTGCTCGCCCCAGGTGAACCCGATGGGCTCTGACCGCCCGCTCCGACGTGAGCGGCGCGGATCCGGCAGAAGCGAGGCGCGTCGAAGAAGTATCGGGAGAGGTGACCGAGTGGTCGAAGGTGCACGACTGGAAATCGTGTGTACGGCAACGTACCGCGGGTTCGAATCCCGCCCTCTCCGCCGGACCGAAGAATCCATCGATTCCTTGTCGTGAGCTCCTCCGAGGGGAGCCCGCAGGAACATATGCTGTTGATGCGCCCGCCAGGCAGCGGTGTTCACGTCCCGCGGCGAGCCGCCTGGCCTGGGTCGATGGGGTCGATGCGGATCGACGGGTGCGGAGCGATGCTCGATGCCCGGCTCCTGAGAGCGTCGCCTCGATCCGGCGCCGGCCTGAGACGCGGCTTCGCGGGCCGGGCCACGGCTGGGCCTGTGATCTGCCCCGAGCGGCGCGCAGTGCGGCCCCAGCGTGACGCGGGCGCTGCGGGCCGAGCGAAGCAGGCGGGCCCTGCAAACATGCGAAACGGACACGCCAGGTCGCGGACCGGCGCGCTTGACCAACCTCCCCGGCGGGACCAGCCTCCCCGGCGGGACAATGGTCCATCAGAAACCACAGACGCTTGACAGGCGAGGGGCCGCCTTGTAGATGTGGCGCCCCTTTTTGGCAGGCGCCCTTCCGGAGTTTTTCGCCCAATGAATCCTCAGCCCAAGTCCTTTTCCGCCAAGCCTGCGGAGGCCCGCAACGAGCGCACGTGGTGGGTGATCGACGCGGAAGGCAAGCCCCTCGGCCGCCTTGCCAGCCGCATCGCCATGGTGCTGCGCGGCAAGACCAAGCCCACGTTCACGCCGCACGTCGACACCGGCGACTTCGTGATCGTCGTGAACGCCAAGAAGGTCCTTCTGACGGGTCGCAAGCTCCAGCAGAAGAACTACGTGCGGCACAGCGGCGAGCCGGGCGGCTTCCGTTCCGAGTCGTACGGTCACCTGCTCGAGCGCAAGCCGGAGCTCCCCATCCAGAAGGCCGTGAAGGGGATGCTCCCGAAGAACGTGCTCGGGCGCGAGCTCCTCACCAAGCTCAAGGTCTACGCCGGTCCCGATCACCCCCACGCGGCGCAGAAGCCGCAGCCTCTTAGCTACAGCTGAGCAAAGCCATGACGGAAACGAGAACGTACGCCACTGGGAAGCGTAAGACCGCGGTCGCGCGCGTCTTCCTCTCGCCGGGCACCGGCAACATCAAGGTGAACAAGAGGCCCGCAGACGAGTACTTCGTCCGCGAGACCTCGCGGATGGTGATGAGGCAGTCGCTGGAGCTGCTCGAGCTGCTCGAGCAGTTCGACGTCAACGCGACCGTCGTCGGTGGCGGCCACAGCGCGCAGGCCGAGGCGATGCGGCACGGCATCGCGCGCGCCCTCTGCGAGCTCGATCCGGAGCGCAGGTCGTCGCTCAAGCGCGCTGGCTTCCTCACGCGCGACGCGCGGAAGAAGGAGCGCAAGAAGTACGGTCAGCCGGGCGCCCGCAAGCGCTTCCAGTACTCGAAGCGCTAGCCGCCGCGGCTGCCGCCCCTGGGGCGGACGCCATGGCGAGACACCGAGGACGCGAGGGGAGCTCCCCCGGCGTCCTCGGTGCGTTTTGTTCATCCGTCTGGCGCCCCCCCGACGCCTGCGAGCGGACCTCGCGGCCCGCCCGGCGTCACATCGTCTCCGACGGGTTCTTCAGATCGGGGCCTTCGATCAGCTCGCCCTCGTCGTCCCCCGCGCCTTCCGGCGGCTGCGCTTCGGTCGGTCCACTCGGGCCGACCTGGGGCGCGGTGGAGACCGTGGCGTCGCTGCCGGCGGCCGCGGGCGGCGGGGCGCTCGGCTCCGCGGGCTCCGCGGGCTCCGCGGCCTCGGGCTTCACCGGCTCGGGCGGCGGTTCGGGCAGCGGGATCGCGTCGAGCCGCTTGTCGAGCGCCTCCTTCGCCGCGGCGAACGCCGCGCGATCGACGCCGGGCATCACGCGCTCGCCGTCGAGCTGGAGCGTCTCGGCGTCGAAGTACTTGCCGTCCTTCTTGGCGGTGAAGTGCAGGTGCGGGCCCGTCGAGCGGCCGGTCGATCCCACGTAGCCGACGAGCTGGTGGGTTCCCACCTTCATGCCGCTCTTGATGCCGGGCGCATACCTCGACAGGTGCGCGTAGCCGGTGGTGATGCCGTTCGGGTGCGAGACGGTGACCAGGTTGCCGCTCGGCCCCGCAGGGCCGACCCAGTCGACAACGCCGCGGTACGCCGAGTACACAGGCGTCCCCGTCGGCGCTCCGAAGTCCGTCCCGTTGTGCGGCATGATCTTCTTCAGCACCGGGTGCATCCGCTTCGGGTTGAACTTCGACGTCACGGGCGCGCCCGGGACCGGCGAGCGCCAGCCGCCGGCGTACGGCTGCCGGCCGCGCTCATCGAAGTAGCCGCGGGCCTCTTGCCCCTTGAAATCGTAGATGCGCACCGGCTTCTCGGCCGGATCGGCGGGCCGGTACTCGAGCGCGACGATCTTCTTGTACCGGGAGAACATCCCGAGCGCCGTCTCCTCCATGGCGATCAGCCGGACGGTGCTCCCTTCCTCGAAGCTCTCCGTCGACATGCGCCCGCTGAGCGCGTCGTCGATCACGTCGAGCACGCCGGGCTCCAGACCGCCGGACTGGTACGCGCTCGTCAGATCCTTCCCGACGTAGAAGGCCGCGACGACCTCCTCCTCGGCGATCTTCATGTCGAGCGTCGTGCCCGTGAGCAGGCCGGCCTCGTTCTCCCTCGCCTGGTAGATCTCGCTCGCCGAGACCTCGTACTCGAAGGCGCGGACGCGGCGCGTGGACCGGTCCATGGCGACCGTGAACCGGTCCTTGCGGCCGCACTTGTCGAACTTCCGCAGCCCGTCGAAGGCCTTCATGATCCGGTAGATCTGCGCCTTCGGCACGCCCTTGTCGCCGAGGGCGACGATGAACGACCTGCGGTCCATCACGTCGCTCGCCATGATCACCGACGGATCCTTCGCGAGCTCGGAGACGCGCCACGGCCCAGGCAGCGGGGTGCGCTTCTTGGCCTTCACCTCGGGCGCCGCCGACGAGGCCTTCGCGGCCTCGTCGGTACCCGCGGCAGAGCCCGCCGGGCCCGCCGCGACGAGCGCGCGCTCGTCGCGCACCGGGACGCCCTGGATCAGCAGGGCGATGAGCGAGGTGAGCGTCGCGAGGCCGAAGATGCCGCCGAAGACCGCGGTCATGCGCGGCGAGAGGTGCGGCCCCGCGGACGGACGGCCGAGGCCAGGGGGGAGGCGCGGGCCTTCCACCGAGCCGGGACCGGCGTAGGGGGCGTCGACGAGCGACGGCGTCCGCGGGGGCTGCGCGCGCGGATCGCCGCCGCGCAGCCAGGGCGCGGCCGCGCGCCCGCGAGCAGAAGAAGGAGGAGGGAGCTGCGGCCAGGTCGGCGCCGCGCGCGCGCGCGGATCGCCGCCCCGCGCCCAGGGCGCGGCCGGCGACCTCTCGCCGCGGCGAGGGTTCGACAGCGGCGCGGCGAGCGGCGGCGAGGCGGGACGGCTGGACGCGTCGGGCGCGTCGTCCGTCACGTCCTCGACGGCGCTGCTGCGCTCGATGTCCGCGCGCGGCGCCTGCGGCGAGCCGGCGCCGGGCTGCGCCGCGCTCCCGTCGGCGCCGTTCCGCTCCTCGGAGCGCTCCGCGGCGTCCGGTGCCCCGGATGCCTCGAGCGGGTTCTGGGGTACTGCACTCGGCACGCCGACGTGCGTACCAAGGCATCGCCGGGGTTGCAACCGCGCGAAACCTCGGCCCCCCGCGGGGGTTGCGCGGAAGAGGGACCGCGTCGTACGCCGGTCGCGTAAGCTGGCGGGCCTCATGGACGACCGGCTGAAGCAGCTTCTGGTTCTCGGCAGGGAGCACTACGAGCGGCGCGAGTACGATCTCGCCGAGCATGCTCTGCGGCAGATCCTCGAGAAGACCGACCGCTTCGCCGACGTGTTCAACATGCTCGGTGTCATCCTCCACGAGCGAGGGGACTTCCTCGCGGCCGAGGCCCACTTCGAGCGCGCCGTGCAGTTGAACGAGCACTACACGGAAGCGCTGCTGAACCTCGCCGTCACCTACAACGACCTCGGCAAATACGAGGCCGCGCGACAGGTCTATTCTCGCATCCGCCGCGGGGACGGGGAGAGCGGCGTGCTCGATCCGTTCGTGCGCGGCAAGATCGCCAACATGCACGCCGATCTCGCGAAGGCCTATGCCGACGTGGGGTGCGTGCAGGAGGCGATCGCCGAGCTCAAGCGGGCGGTGGCGCTGTGTCCTACGTTCGCGGATCTCCAGCTGCGCCTCGGGACGATGTACCGCGACGCCGGCAATCTGGCGCTCGCGCGCGAGCACTACACGGCCGCGCGCGACGCGAACCCGAAGTACGCGCGCGCGCGCGTGCTGCTCGGGATCGCGCTGCACTCCCTCGGCGCGCCCGATCAGGCGATCGCCGAGTGGCGCGAGGCGCTCGCGCTCGATCCCGACAACATGACGGCGAAGATGTACCTTCGCATGGTGGAGGCGCGGCGGAACGCGCGGACCGGCGACGCCGCCCCGCGCGAGTCGACGCCCCCGTCCACCGTGAGGGGCGCGAGCTGGGACGCGCTCGACGAGGCGACCCCCACGGAGGTGACCGATCTCCTGTCCAGGACGACATCCGACGCAGCGGATGAACCGGAGCACGCTGCGCGGGAAGGCAGTTCCTGAACGTTGGCGAGATACTCTCCGCTCCGGGAGGAGGCGCGCCGCGCGTGGCGTGAGCTCCGTGGCAGCGAGCTGTCCGCCGGGCGGACGGCCGTGGCGGTGGCGATCGGGCTGTTCATCGGCTCGCAGCCGATCTTCGGTTGCCACACGCCGCTCGTCCTCCTCCTCTGCCTGTGGTTCCGTCTGGATGCGGCGATTGCCTGGGTCGCCGCCAACATCTCCAACCCCTTGTTCGCGCCAGCGCTCCTCACGGCCGAGGTCCAGGTCGGGGCGTACCTCCGCACGGGGAGCTGGCTGCGTCTCCATGAAAAGATGAGCTGGGCGCAAGCGCTGTCCGAGTTCCCCGAGTACATGTTCCTCGGCGCCCCCGTTGTCGGGATCGCGCTCGCCGCCCTCGGTGGCGGCCTGATCTTCGTGGTGGTCGCGCTGAAGCGGCGCCGCGCCCCCTCGCTGCAGAGCAGCACGATCGCGCCGTATCGGCTCCCCGAGAGCGCGCCGCCGTGGGTTCACGCGGTCGAGCGGGTCGCCGCGAGGTACAGCCCGCCTGACGGCGCCACGCCGGCGCAGCGCACCCGGTTTCACTATGTTCGCTTCAAGCTCCTCGGCGACCCGGTCGCGCGGCTGATTGCCGACATCGCCGGCGACCGCCCCGGCGCGCTGGGCGAGGTCCTCGACATCGGGACCGGGGCTGGCCAGCTCCCGATTCTCCTGCTCGAGCTCGGGAGGGCCGCGTGCGTGCGCGGGTTCGACTGGGACCGAGCCAAGATAGAGGACGCGATCCGCGCGAGCGGCGGGGGGCAGGGCGCAGCGCCGCCCGGGTCGCCCGCCTCGTCCGACGAGCGGCGCGCTGCCCACGCGTTGCCCACGGAGTTCTGGTGTGCCGACGCGCGCGAGGCGGAGCTGGGAGAGGCAGACACGGTGCTGCTCATCGACCTGCTCCACTACTTCCGCGTGGAGGAGCAGGACGCGATCCTGCGGCGGGCGGCGGCCGCGGTCCGACCGGGAGGGCGCCTGCTCGTCCGGGAGGCGGACACCGAGCGCGGCCTGAGGAGCTCGATCACACTCCTCGAGGAGCGCATCTTCACCGCGCTCCGGTTCAACCGGGGCGAGCGCGTGCGCTTCCGCCCTGCCCGGGAGATCGTGGCGCTCCTCGAGCAGCTCGGTTTCTCGTGCGAGACCAGGCCGGCCTGGGGGAAAACGCC
The DNA here is from genome assembly GCF_051521615.1 of Sorangium sp. So ce1335. Taxonomy (NCBI): domain Bacteria; kingdom Pseudomonadati; phylum Myxococcota; order Polyangiales; family Polyangiaceae; genus Sorangium; species Sorangium sp. So ce1335. Next base: position 10,250,122 of record NZ_CP150363.1, on the reverse strand, counting down.
GTTCTCGAATGTCCTCATCGTCGGGACCCGAGCCCAGGGCTGAACCCGAGTCGCGCCGCCCCGAGCTCTCCTCACCCCGCTCCGGCGCGATGCCTTCAGCGACCGTCGCCCCGAGATCAGGCCAGCGTGCAGACTCTGCCTGGCGAGCTGCCCTGTCCGTCGAGCGCCACGGATGGTCAGAACCTGTCCAGCGCGGCAGCACGTCGGGTCGTGCGTCGTCTCATGACCCGACGAGCCGCTGTATCGATCGAGCGAGCCAGTGATGGCATACGCCATGCTTGGCCATGCGTGGCCATGCGTGGCCATGCGTGGATCGAGCGCTGGCAACGGTCCCGACGGTTCGTGCCCTCCTCGCCATGAACAGAGGCCCGAGAGTCCTCAAGGGCCTCCCTCGGGAACCTGGCAGCCCCCTCTGCTGGGAGACGTTCGGCTCGACGGCATTGGAGACCAGCAACATCCGCCTGGGGCGGCATGTTCAGGTGTCCGCGCAGGTACGATGGACTCCAGGCCGCTGCATGGTGCACAACCTCGCGGGCGTCGACTCGCGCTCGAGGGGGGCGCCGGGTAGCCGCGGCGCGCGCCTGGCGTTCACGGCAGCCACGCGCTCTCCGCGCCGATCGTCCTCTGCCGCGCTGGCATGCGATCGCGCCACGGCGTCACGAGACTAGATATGGTGGTGTCTGGATGTCACCCCACGATAGGTTGGGGGATCCGGGGCATGTGACGCCGCTCGTGTTCCGATCCGAAGACGAAAGGAGCACGGGCAAGGTGGCTGGGCAAGGCAGCGTCCCCGGCGCGAGAACGGAGCTGTGATCCAAGAGACCGTCGTGAGCAGCACGGCGCCCCGTGGCCGTACCCGAGGTGCACGGCAGCGATCGAGAGAGGCCAGCGGGCCGCGCGCGCTGATGTCTCCACCGCGCTATGCGGAGGAGACATTGCTGGAGAAGTCTGCCTGAGGGGTACCCTGAGGCGTGTACGGCAGCGGAGCTTGCTCCGCTCCGATGTGCGACGTATCCGCGGCTGCCTGGAAGGCTCCTGGCTCGCCGCGCTCTCCCCTGCTGGGCGGCGGGGGAGGCTGGACGTCGATCTCGGCTGGCGCGGCCGCACCCGCCCGGAGGGGGGCGACGCCGACTTCAGCGGGAAAAGTACTTGGTCGCCCGCTTCTCTCCTTTCGACGTGATCTTCTTCTCGACGAGCAGCTTCCGAATCGGCAGGGTCAGCTCCTTGGTGGTGGTGCCCAGATCCTTGGCGATCTGCTCCACGCCCTGGCCGCTGTTGGCCCGGATGTGCTCCAGGACCTTCTGCGTCATCGCGGCGAGCTCTTCCTTCGAGCGCTTCTCGCCCTTCTTGCGGGTCGGCTTCGCGGCGCGCGCAGGGCGCCCCGCCGCCTTCTTGACCTCCGCAGGCTGCTGAGGAGCGGCCTTGGCCCGACCCGCTTTGCGCGGCGCGGCGGCGGCGGCGGCCGGCTGGCCCTCGCCCCGCAGGGCGTCGGCGACGGCCTCGAGTGCCGCTTTGCGGACAAGTCCGCTCAGCTGGGAGACAAATGCATCAACGTGGCTTTTGATTTCTTGTTCGACGTTGCTCATTGGATCTCGCGTCCCATGAATAGCTAGAGTTGTCAACTACTGATCAGCGTCTTGCTTGAAAATAATTCGAGAGGTGTCCTCTCAACATGCGTCGGGAACCCGCGCTGGCGAGCGCCCCGTCGGGTCATCGCCTGCTGGGGCGACCGGTCGAGCCGGACTCCAGCCACGTGCCTGTGACCCCGCTCCGTGACGCCAGCCCTGCGGCCATGCCTGGCGCAGCCAGGCTCGGTGGCCAGGCTCGGCGCCTCCAGGCCAGGTGGCTTCGCGCCGCGAAGCCAGGCTCTGCCCAAACCCAGCAGGGGTGCGATGGACAGCGCCGTGCCCCTCTCCGCGCCGCGCCGCGAGCCCCCCATGATGCCGCGCGCCGCGGCCAGCCCCGTAACCGATGGGGGCCAGCGACATTCCCACGAAGATTTGCTTTCCTGTGCTCCGGACACAAGCGCCCCGCCGCGCCCCGGCCGCGCCGCGCGCCTGACCCGAGGGGCCGTGGAGGAGCCTGGCTCCCCCGGCGAGTCGGCCCCCATGAGGAAAGGTGTCATGGCCGAGGTCGCCGTTCCAGTCCACCCCCAGTGGGCCGCGCGGGAGGCTCGCGCCTTTCACTTCTGCATTCCGCCATGCCCCCGCGGCGTATCCGTATGCCCGAGCTTTCGTCTCCAGCCCGAGATGCTCCCCGGGATCGACCGCAACGTGTCGGCCGCCGCGCCGCCCTCCGACGCTGTTCGCGTCATGAGGGCTGCCGCACCCACCTGCCAGGACATCCGCTTGGCGGATCGGCGTGACGGCCCGAGGCGTGCTCGCCCAGGCAATCCACGCCCAGGTAGTCCATGCCCAGGCAGTCCACGCCCAGATAGGTTGCACCCCGCAGGCCACGTCGCCTTGGGCCTGGCTGCATCTTTTTGCGGCTGTGCTGGAGCTGCCCATCCCCTGCCGGTGCCCACCAAAACCCTCGTCGCGCCCGAGCTCCGGCCGCCGCTTCACCAGGTCGGAAGTCGGTCCCCCGGAGCTCGCGAGGCCGCCGCACCTGCTCAGCCGCCGACCCTGATTCAGGCGGTGACACTCCTGCTGGGCACCAGGGTGACGCTCGTCCGCGGCCCGCGCCCCCCGGCGGCCGCAAAGCTCCCCGCCGCCGCCGGAGGCGACATCGATCCCCGGAGCGGGGCGGTGGTGGTGGACGCTGGTGGACAGTTCGTCACTCCTCGGCTGTTCGACGCGCACTCCTACCTCGGGGGCTCCCCGACGCCAGGCACGGTGGCCCACCTGGACGGCAGCGAACGGCAGCGAACGGGAACCAGATACGGGACCGGTGCGCCGCAGGCTCAGTTCGCCGATGCCTTCTGGCCACAGGACCCGGGTATCGAACGGGCAGTCGCTGGTGGTGTTACGACCATACAAGTCCTTTCGGGTTCAGGCAACCTGATTAGACGGTGCGCGGTAACGATGGAGGTCCGGCCGGTTCCCAGGCAGATGCTCGTCACCGTGGCGCCCGGCGGGCTGAAAGTGGCTAGCGGGGAGAACCCGAACCGCAGCTACGGCGAGGACAAGCGGGCACCGGGCGCCGGCACGGGGAACCTCGCTCTCCAGCGGGCGGCCTCTCTCAAGACCAAGAAGCTCCAGACGGACTGGGCGCGATGGCAGCGACGAGGAGTCGCGCCGGATTGCGACCGAGGCGAAGAGGCGGTCGCCCGGGAGGCAACGCGGCGGGAGGAAGCGCGACACGGCAGCCCTGCTCTCGCTGGCACCCGCGTGATCGGGACGGCCTCACCCGAGGCGCGGGCAAGGACAGCTCGCGTCGACCGTCGTGAGCGTGCCCCGGAGCAAACCGCGCATCTGCGGCGTTGCGCCTCGCGGGCGCACCCGCCGGTGGAGCTCGATGATGTCGGCGGCGCGCCTCCCGCGTCGCCCACCGCTGCTCCGACGTTCGCGCGTTCGCGCGTTCGCGCGTTCGCTCGAACGCGCGTCCGAGCCGTTCGCGCCACACCTCGGTGTCGTGTCGAGCGCTGGTCACGAGCGTCGCGCACGCCGACGCGCGGCGCTCGCAACCAGCGCTCGGCGTGAGGGAGGAGTCCAACCTGCGTCCGGTGATCGCCTCGGACGCCGCGATGGCGAGCGAGCTCGCCGGCGGCGAGTCCCGCTCGGCGCGTCTCCGCGTCCGGCGACCCGCTCGATATCTCGACCGGGGCGTTCCGCCTCTGCCCTGGCGACGAGCCGAGCCGCGAGGATGTGCCGAGGGGAGCCCGCGCCGGCCGCGCCTGCCCTCTCCGCCGAAAGGGCCGTGATCGGGGCGCTTGCTGCCGGCGCGCGCGACTTCTAGATCGTTCCGGCCGTGGTCAACCCGAGCGCCAAGCAGGATCCCGAAGCCCTCGTCGCCGCCAAGCTCGCGTCGCTCCCGACGACGCCGGGCTGCTACCTGTTCATCGACAAGACGGGCGCCGTCGTCTACGTCGGCAAGGCGAAGAGCCTGCGCTCCCGCGTCCGCAGCTACTTTCAGGAGAGCGGCAGCGACGCCCGCTACTTCATCCCGATACTCCGGAAAATCGTGGCCGATCTGGAGACGGTGGTGACCGCCACCGAGAAGGAAGCGGCCGTACTTGAGAACGAGCTCGTCAAGCAGCACAAGCCGCGCTTCAACGTCAAGCTGCGCGACGACAAGGACTTCCTCTGCCTCAAGCTCGACACGCAGAAGGAGTGGCCGATGCTCGAGACGGTCCGCCGTCCCGCCCCGGACAAGGCCCGGTATTTCGGCCCGTACCACTCGGCGACGAGCGCGCGGCGGACGCTCCACCTGGTCAACAAGCACTTCCAGCTCCGCACCTGCTCCGATGCCGAGATGGCGTCGCGCCGGCGCCCCTGCCTGCAGTACCAGATCAAGCGTTGCCTCGCGCCCTGCGTGATGGATGTGGACCGGGAGCTCTATACGGAGATGGTCCGCTCGGTCGCGCTCTTCCTCGAAGGGCGCCACGACGAGCTCACGGGCGAGCTCACCGCGCGAATGCGGGACGCGTCGCGGGAGCTCGAGTTCGAGCGCGCCGCCATCTACCGCGATCAGCTCCGCGCGGTCGAGACGGTGCGGGAGGCCCAGCGCGTCGTCTATGTGAAGGACGTCGATCAAGACGTGGTGGGCATCTACCGCGAGGGGACGCTGGTGGAGGTCGAGGTGATCCTCGTGCGCCAGGGGCGCGTGACAGACACGCTGTCCTTCTCGCTCCGCAACATGGAGCTGCCGGACGACGAGGTGCTCGGCGGCTTCCTGAACGAGTACTACGGCGTCGCGTCCACCACGATCCCCGATGAGGTCCTCGTGCCGGTGTTGCCCGACGGCGCAGAGGGGGTCGCGGAGTGGCTCACCGATCGGCGCGGCCGCAAGGTGGCGCTCCTCGTGCCTCAGCGCGGGCCGCGCGTCGATCTGCTCAAGATGGCGAACGAGAACGCAGCTCACGCGTTCCGCGAGAAGCAGAGGAGCTCCGACGATCTCGAGGCCCGCCTCGAGGAGCTCAGGGAGCGCCTCCGTCTCCCGACGCTCCCGCGTCGCATCGAGTGCTGCGACATCTCTCATCTCGGCGGAGGCGACACCGTGGGATCGATCGTGGCGCTCCTCGACGGCCAGCCGGACAAGAAGCGCTACCGCAGCTTCAACGTGAAGAGCGTGTCCGACGGCGACGACTACGCCGCCATGTACGAGGTGCTCGCGCGACGCTTCCGCCGCGGCAAGGCCGCCCGGCCGGCGAGCCCGCAGCCCGCCGCAGACAGCGAGGCCGCCGCGCTCGCCACCTCCGAAGGGGCCGCGAGCGACGAGGGAGCGCGCGCGCAGGCAGATCGCGACACGGCAGAGAGCGAGGCGGAAGAGCGCGACACGACAGCGCGCGACACGCTCGAGCTCGACCAGGCCGAGAGCGATCCGAGAGAGAGCGACGACGCGGAGAGCGACGACGCGGAGAGCGACGAAGCCGTGAGCGACGACGCGGAGAGCGACGAAGCCGTGAGCGACGAAGCCGTGAGCGACGACGCGGAGAGCGACGTGGCCGACGAGGACACTGACATGGTCGCGGCGAAGGGGGCTCCGGTGGAGACTGCGGAGGTGCCCGCGACCGCGGATCGACAGGCCGCCGGGTCAGCGCAGGAGGCGCCGAAGAGCGCGCAGTCCGGCGGGGCCGAGTGGGACCTGCCGGATCTGTTCGTCGTCGACGGCGGCCGCGGGCAGCTCCAGGTCGCGCTGTCGGCGGCGCGCGATCTCGGCCTCCACGGCCTCCCGATCGTGGGCCTCGCGAAGGAGCGGGAGACGCAGGCCGGCGAGAAGCTCGTCGACCGCGTCTACCTGCCTGGCCAGAAGAACGGTATCCCGCTCCGCTCCACGAGCTCCGCCCTCTTCTTCCTCGCGCGCGCGAGAGATGAAGCGCACCGCTTCGCAAACCACGCACGCAAGCGGCTCGGCAAGGCGCGGCGCCTCCGCTCCGAGATCGAGGACATTCCGGGGCTCGGCAGCGCCGTGAGGACGGCGCTCCTCCGGGAGCTCGGATCCATGGAGGCCGTGCGTCGCGCGACCGACGCGCAGATCCTGGCGGTCACAGGGGTCACCAGGCGCCACCTCTCCGCGCTGCGCAAGGTCATCCCGTCTCCCGAGGCCCCGCAGCCCGATGCGCCGGCCGAGGGCGGCGGCGAGCGATCAGCGCCTCGGGGCGCGCGCGGCGAGCGCGAGCGGTCGCGCCGATCCGGGGTGGACCGGTGAAATGTCACGCTGTCACTGAATAGCGTTCCCCGTTGAGCGCCAGGGCGTTCTCTGCGACGATCCAGAGGACGGGCGCCCGGCCGCGAGCCTGGTGCCCGCCGTCGATCTCCGATCAAGAGCATCACCCGGCACACCGAGCGCTTCTCGCGGACCCGACCTCATGAAGGCCACGCTCGGCGGGCTCGATTCCGGGGGGGACTGCCGCCTTCGCCGGGGTTTAGCGGCACGTGAGCACCATGGGAGAAGTACGCGCTGGCCACACGCTCGGTCGCTATGAGCTCCTCGTCCCGATCGCGCTCGGGGGCATGGCCTCGGTGTGGGCCGCTCGGACGAGCGGCCAGCTCCCGAGGATCGTCGCCGTCAAGCTGCTGCGCGCCGAGCTGAGCGACGACCCGGATTTCGAGGCGATGTTCCTGGACGAGGCCACCCTGGTCTCGCAGATCCACCACCCGAACGTCGCCGAGACGATCGATGCGGGCGAGGAGGACGGCGTCCTCTATCAGGTGATGGAGCTCATCGACGGTGAGCCGCTCAACCTGGTTCTGCGGGAGAGCAAGGCGCGCGGCGGCGTGCCGCTCCCTGTCGCGCTGCGCATCGTGGGCGAGGCGGCCCTCGGCCTGCACGCCGCGCACGAGCTGCGCGGCCGCGACGGCAAGCTCGTCGGCCTGGTCCACCGCGACGTCTCGCCGCAAAACATCCTCGTCGGCTACGACGGGACGGTGAAGATCCTCGACTTCGGCGTCGCCAAGGCCGCATCCAACCTGCAGCGCACGAAGGTCGGGCAGGTGAAGGGCAAATTCGCGTACATGTCGCCGGAGCAGGCGGGCAGCGAGCCGATCGATCGCCGCACCGACGTGTTCACGCTCGGGATCGTTTTCTATCAGCTCGTCACGGGCAAGCACCCCTTCCTCGCCGAGAACGAGCCCGCGACGGTGCGCCGCATCTGCGACAGATCCGCGGCTGAACCGGCGCGGACCCTCGTCCCCTCGCTCCCGGAGAGCGTCGACCGCATCCTCATGAGGGCGCTCGCGAAGCCGAGGGACGAGCGCTTCGCCACGATGGCCGACCTGCGCCGCGCCATCGAGCAGCTGTCGCCGGCGACGCCGATGGCCGCGCCCGATGAGCTCGCCGCGCTGATGCAGCAGCTGCTCGGCCCGCGCGGCGAGCGGCGTCGCGTCGCGATCCAGGAGGCCATGCAGATCGCGCGCGAGCGCTCGGCCGACCACGACGAGCCGCCCGCACAGCCGAGCTCGCCGCAGGCGGCCGCCCGTCCCGGGCGCGCCATCGTCGAGCGCGACGCGGGCGCGCCCGAGGGCGCTGCGCTGCCCGTGCTCCGGGCGCGGCGCTGGCTTGTCCCCATCGCCGTGGTCGGCCTCGCGGTGCTCGCGGCGCTCGCGGGCGCAACCCTCCTCGGGTCCTCGCCGCGCCCGGGCGCTCCGCACGAGCGGGGGGCGCTGCACCCGCTCAGGGCAGGCTCGATCAAGGAGCCGCTCCTCAGGGCCGCGCGCGCCGCGGTGGCCGCGTCGAACGCGCCGCGCCGCCCCCGGAACGCGGGCCCGTAGCCGCGCGCCGCCCGCGCCGCACCGCCGCCCGCGCCGCACCGCCGCACCGCCGCCCGCGCCGCACCGCCGCCCGCGCCGCACCGCCGCACCGCCGCCCGCGCCGCACCGCCGCCCGCGGCGGCGTTTGCTTGACGGTTCGGGGAAGGCTTTTCAAGATGGCCGCCCTCCTATGGATCTTCGCCGCTCGCCGGAGCTCTGGCGGTTCGCCGCGCTGGTGGCGATCTTCGTCACGAGCGGCCTCGCCATCACGTACCTCGTGCTGCCGCCGCCGCCGGACGACGGCCCGAAGCCGCCGCCGGTGCTCCGCGTCGCGCAGGTGCCGGTGCCGGCGGCCGGCGACATCGTGGCGAACGCGCTCGACCTCGTGCGCCGCTACGCCACCGGCGAGATCCGGATCGTCCTCCCCGACGGCTCCGCGCGCGCCATCCGCCGCAACGACCTCGGCGTCGAGATCAACCGGGTCCGCCTCGCCGAGTTCGTCCGCGAGGCGCTCCGCCCGGCGAGCGCGCTCCGCCGCGCGCACGAGCGGAAGGACGAGGACGCGCCGCTGGACATCCCGATCCCGCTGCTCCTCGACTCCGAGCGGGCGATCAGCGTGCTGCTCGACCTGAAGGTCGAGCTCGACGCGCCGGCGGTCGACGCCTATGTCGACCTCCAGGCGCGGCAGCTCAAGCCCGAGAAGATCGGGTATCGGCTGGACGTCTACGGCACGCTCGCGCGGATCGACGCCGCCCTGCGCGCGGGCGAGGACACGGCGCTGGCGAGCGTCGAGACGATCGCGCCGAAGCTCGTCGCGGAGCAGCTCGGCAACGTCAAGTTCGATCAGGTGCTCGGCTACTTCGAGACGCGCTACGCGACCGGGGCGAAGTCCAAGGAGCGGACGTACAACCTCAGGCTCGCCGCCTCGAAGCTCGACGGCGTCGTCGTCATGCCGGGCGAGATCTTCGACTTCAACGAGACGGTCGGCCCGCGCGACGAGGCCCACGGATACCGCGTGGCCCCCGTCATCGCCCAGGGAGAGCTCGTCGACGGGCTCGGCGGCGGCACGTGCCAGATCTCGGGCACGCTCCACGGCGCGGCGTTCTTCGCGGGGCTCGAGATCGTCGAGCGTTACCCGCACTCCCGCCCGAGCTACTACATCAAGCTCGGCCTCGACGCGACCGTCGTCTATCCGACGATCAACTACCGCTTCAGGAACCCGTTCGATTTCCCCATCGTGCTCCACGAGACGGTGTCGAACGGCGTCGTTCGCGCCGAGATCCTCGGGCCGTCGCGCAAGCACACGGTCACGTACTTTCGCCGCATCGACGAGGTCATCCCGTTCGAGGAGCTGGAGCGCCCGACGCCGAAGCTGCCTGAGGGCAGACGGGTGCTGGCCCAGCGCGGCATCCCTGGCTTCCGGACGACGAGCTCGCGCGTCGTCCGCGACGGCGCGTATGCGGTGCGGGAGAAGTGGAGCGACAGCTACCCGCCCACGACGCAGATCATCCAGGTTGGCAGCGGCCCGCGCGACCTGGAGGTCAAGGCGGCCGACGACAACCACCCCGAGTACGTGGCAGACGAGTACCTCGTCGTCACGCAGGGCCCGGACATCCGCACGCCCGGCGCGACCGGCCCCGAGCCGGGCGGCGGCACCGTCGAGAGCCGCGAGCCGGGCCTCACGGGCGAGCGCGGCTGGACCGACCGCGCGGGGTTTGGCACCTTCCGCGAAAAGGACGACAAGCGCGCAGAGGACAAGGAAGGCGGCCGCGCCGCGCGCGGCGAGGAAGCCCTGCCCGCCGAGGGCGCCGACATCGTCCAGCGCGCGAGCGAGCCTGCGAGCGAGAGCAAGGCGCGGAGAGAGCCCCGCAGCCAGAAGGATCCGGCGGCCGACGAGACGAAGGACGGCAAGAGCAAGAAGCGGCGCCGCAACAAGGGCGAGGACGGCGGGTAATCCGACGATGACCGCGCGTTGCCTGCGCGCTGGCTGCGCGCGTTGACCGGCGCGGCGCCCGCCTTCATGGCTCGAACGAAGGGCGCGCCGCCGGCGGCCTTCAGCGGGCGCCGATCGCCCGGCGCGTCTCCTGGATCGTCACGCTGGCGATCGCCCGCGCGCGCGCCGCGCCCTCGGCGAGCAGCGCGTCGACGCGCGCCGTGTCGGCCACGAGCTCGGCGTAGCGCCGCCGCGGCTCCTCCAGCGCGCGGTTCAGCGCCTCGAACACGGCCTCTTTCGCCTCGCCCCAGCCGATGCCGCTCTGGTAGCGGCCCCGGAGCGCCTCCGTCTCCTCGGGCGTCGCGAACTCCCGGTAGAGGTGGAAGAGCGGCGAGGCGTCCGGATCTTTCGGCTCGCTCGGCGGCGACGAGTCCGTCTTGTACTTGAAGATCGTCTTGCGCAGCTTCTCCGGCGGCAAGAAGAGCGGGATGACGTTGTCGTAGCTCTTGCTCATCTTGCGGCCGTCGAGGCCCGGGATCACGGCCGTGTCCGCGCTGATGCGCGCCTCCGGCAAGACGAGGGTCGGGCCGTAGATCGCGTTGAACCGCTGCGCGATGTCGCGGGCGATCTCGATGTGCTGGAGCTGGTCCTTGCCCACGGGCACGACATTCGTCTTGAACAGCAGGATGTCGGCCGCCATCAGCACCGGATAGTTGTAGAGGCCCATGTTGATCCCGGCGTCGAGGTCGTCCATGTCCTCGACGCTCACCGCCTTCGAGCCGCTGGCCCGGGACTCCATGTTCCTGGCCACAGCGGCCTTGTAGGCGTGCGCGCGGTTCATGAGCCCCTTCGCGGTGACGCAGGAGAGGATCCAGGTCAGCTCGAAGATCTCCGGGACATCGGATTGCCTGTAGAAGATGACCTTCGCGGGATCGAGGCCGAGCGCGAGCCACGTCGCGGCGACCTCGTGGACCAGGCTCCGCAGCTTTTGCGCGTCGTGGATCGCGTTGAGCGCGTGATAGTCCGCGACGAAGTAGAGCGCGTTCGACGCGCTCTCTGCGAGCGCGAGCGCCGGCTTGATCGCGCCCACGAGGTTGCCGAGGTGCGGCGTTCCGGTGGGCTTGATGCCGGTGAGGACGGTGGGTGCCATCGTTGTCGTGTTCCTCTGAAGGAGCCCCTCTCGAGCTCCGGGCGGATGATGCTAGTGCGGCGCGCCGAAAATCTCGCGGGTTTCTGGCTGCCTTCGCGGCGTCAGCGGCGGGCGCGTCGCGCGCTCGGCGCTAGGTCTTCGCCCGCAGCGCGGCCCCGCGCGGCGTCCGGTAGGGGTTCCCGGCCCTCGGCGCGGGCGTCTCCGGCGCCCAGTAGGCGTGGCATTTGCGGCAGTGCCACCGCTTCTTCATCACGAGGAGCGGCAACCCGAGCAGCGCGAGGATGACGAGGATCTGGCCGAGCGCCCACTCGCGGTAAGCGTAGCGCGCCCCGCACGCCGGGCACTTCGGCCCATCGATCTCGGCCGCCTCGTCCTCTTCGTCGAGCTCGCGATCGTCGTCGACGGCCGGGGGCTTCAGGATCTCGGCCGCCCGCTCCAGGTCCGCGCGCGGCACCTGGAGGCGGATCCCGAGCGATCGGCCGATGTAGTGAGGGGTCAACGTCGCCACGTGCTCATCGGCGATGAAGGCGCGGACGCCGTGAGCGGACAGCGCCGAGCGTGCCATCTGCGCTTCGACGGACTCGCTGTAGGTCGCCACGGTGACGAGCTGCTCGGAGCCCGCCGGGGCGCCGCCGAGGGGCCGAACGGAGGAGCGCACCTCGCGAGGCTAGCATCCGCCCGCGGCGCAGCGTGTACGGCTGCCCGTTTTCGTGCCAGGGTGGGCGCCGGATCCCCGACCCACGTTGGCTCCCGGATCCGCCCGACCCACGTTGGTTCGCGGGTCCCCGACCCACGTTGGCTCCTGCGTCATGTCCGGCCGAACGCCGTCCTCTCCCGCGTCTCCCCCGAGCCCCGCGCCGCCTCCGAGCGCCCCCGCGTCGCCGGCGGCCGGCCTCGCCTTCGCCGGCGGGCGGCCGACCGTCGCGCTCGCCGTCTCCGGTAGCATCGCCGCCTACAAGGCCGCCGAGGTCGCCCGGCTCCTGATCCAGGGCGGCGCGCGCGTGCTGCCGATCATGACGCGCGCCGCGCAGCAGTTCCTTGGGCCCATGACGTTGAGCGGGCTCTGCGGCGAGCCGGTGCGCGACACGATGTGGGACGCGGGGTTCGCCGGCGAGCTCCACGTCGCGCTCGCCGCCGAGGCGGATCTCGTGCTGCTCGTGCCCGCGACCGCCGATCTGCTCGCCCGCCTCGCCGCGGGGCGCGCCGACGACCTCGTGACCGCGCTCGCCCTGTGCGCGAAGGGGCCCGTCCTCGCCGCGCCCGCGATGCACCCCCGCATGTGGGCGCACCCCGCGACAGCGCGGAACGTCGCCGCGCTCGCCGCCGACGGCCGCGTGCAGCTCGTCGGCCCGGTCTTCGGCGAGGTCGCCTCGGGCGAGCGCGGGCTCGGCCGCATGGCCGAGCCCGCGGCGATCGCGGCCGCGGCCTTCGCGCAGCTCGCCCCGCGCGATCTCGCGGGGCTCCGCGTCGTCGTCACGGCGGGGCCGACGCTCGAGGACCTCGACCCCGTGCGCTTCCTCGGCAACCGGTCGACCGGCAAGATGGGCTTCGCCGTGGCGGAGCGCGCGGCGCTTCGTGGCGCGCAGGTCACGCTGATCGCCGGTCCCGTGTCGCTCTCCACGCCGCCGGGCGCGCGGCGCGTCGACGTGCGCGGCGCGCTCTCGATGCGCGCCGCGCTCTGGCAGGCGCTCGGCGACGATCTGCGCGGCGCGGACGCGCTGATCATGACGGCCGCGGTGTCCGACTACCGGCCCGCCGAGCAGCGCGCGACGAAGCTGAAGCGCACCCCCGATCTGGCCACGCTGCCGCTCGTGCCGAACCCCGACCTGCTCGCCGAGGTCGGCGCGGCGCGCGCCGACGTCGTCGACGCGGCGCGCGCCGCGCGACCCGACGGATCGCGGCCGCCGGTGCTCGTCGGGTTCGCCGTCGAGACCGACACGGACGAGGGGGTGGTCGCCTATGCCCGGCACAAGCTCGCGCAGAAGCGCGTCGACATGATCGTCGCCAACCACGCGGCCGACGCGTTCGGCCGCGACGACAACCGCGCGACGCTCGTCACCCGCGACGCCGCCGACGCGCTCGGCGTCCTGCCCAAGCCCGTGCTCGCGGACCGCATCCTCGACCGGGTCGCCCGGATGTGCGCGCGATGAGCCCCATCGACGCCAGCCCCGGCGGCGCCCCGCCCGCGCCGGCCGCCCCTCCGTCCGCGGCCCCGGCCTCGTCGCAGGCGCCGCGGTCGACCGACCCGCGCGAGCCGCCGCGGACCTCTCGTCGCGAGGCCGCGCTCATCGCCGCCTCGGTCACCGCCGTCGTCGCCGTCGCCGTCTCGATCGCGTTCGACCCGGCGCGCGCGGGCGCGCCCGGCATGCTCGCGGCGGTCGGCGCGCCCTACGCCGTCCTCGGCGCGGCCACGGTGATGTGGCTCCGCCGCCGCGGCGAGCTCCGCGCCGCGCTCCGCCCCCTGTCGGGCGATCTCGCGCGCGGCGCGCTCGTCGCGGCGTTGCTCTACGGCGTCGCCATGGCGGTGCAGATGGTGATCGCCCCGCGGGGCTCGCCGCGCGAGGCGTGGCTCCTCCGGCTGTACCTCCAGCTCGGCGACCCGTCGGCCGACGCGCGCGTGTTCGTCGGCGCGCTCGTGTTCGTCGTCGCCGCGCTCGAGGAGCTCGTCTGGCGCGGCCTCGTGATGCGCGCGCTCGAGGGCCCGCTCGGCCAGGTCCCCGCCTGGCTGCTGTCGAGCGCGCTCTTCGCCCTCGCGCACCTCCCCACGCTCTTTCTGCTCGGCGATCCGGTCGCCGGGCCGAACCCGCTGCTCGTCGCGGCGGGCTTCGGCTGCTCGATCGTGTGGGGTCGCGTCGTGCACCGGACCGGGCGCCTGCCGCCGGCGCTCTTCGCCCACGCGTTCTTCTCGTGGGCGATCGTGAGCTTCCCGATCTGGCGCCCGTGAGGGGCCCCGGGGCGGCGACGCGCCCTGGCGCCGCTCGGCGGGCGCCGCCCGGCGCCCGGGTCAGCCCTCGAGCTTCGCGAGCTCCTCGTCGGGGACGTCGAAGTCGGCGTAGACGTTCTGCACGTCGTCGTGGTCGTCGAGCGAGTCGACGAGGTTGAGGCACACCTCGGCGTCGCGGCCCGCGACCTCCTTCTTGTTCTTGGGCACGTAGCCGGCGGCGCTCGACTTCACCGCGATCTTCGCGTCCTCGAGGGCCTTCGAGACCGTCTCCAGCATCTCGACGCTGGAGAGCACCTGCCACTCCTCGCCCTGGTCGCTGTAGTCGTCGGCGCCCGCGCCCACGGCGATCTCCATGAGCTGGTCCTCGTTCGCCGCGTCCTTCGCGAGGAGGATGATCCCCTTCCGCTCGAAGGCCCACTGCGCGGAGCCGCCGGCGCCGAGCTGCCCGTTGTTCTTCTCGAAGATCTTCCGGATCTCGGCGACGGTGCGGTTCCGGTTATCGGTCATCGCCTCGCAGAGGAAGAGCGTGCCGCCGGGGCCGGTGCCCTCGTAGAGGATCTCCTCGTAGTTCGCGCCCTCGATCTCGCCGGTGCCGCGCTGGATGGCGCGCTTGATCGTGTCGGCGGGCATCGCCTGGCCCTTGGCGTCGTTGATCGCCTTGCGGAGGCGCGGGTTGCCGTTCGGGTCCCCGCCGCCCATGCGCGACGCGACGGTGATCTCCTTGATGAGCTTCGTGAAGAGCTTGCCGCGCTTCGCGTCGAGCGCGCCCTTCTTCCGCTTGATGGTGGCCCACTTTGAATGGCCGCTCATGCCTGTCTGCTCCGTGATGACGGGGCGCCCGCGCGCGGCGCGCGCCCAGGGGAAAGGTTCGGCGCAAGCTGGAGCACCGATCGGTTCGAACAGAGAAACCGCCAGGACGCCGAGAGCGCCAAGAGATGTTCGACGTCTCTTGGCGCTTTGGGCGCCCTGGCGGTTCGAACCGACCGTCGCTCTAGCGGTGCGCCCGTGTGGAGGCAACTACGACGGCGCTCCGTCTCGCGCGTGCCCCTCCTTACCAGAAGAGCGAGCCCGTCCGGAGCGCTGGATGACCTGACGACCTGGGGAGCCGTGGTTGCCACCATGGGGAGCCGTGGTTGCCCCTGTGTCGCTACAGCGCGTAGCCGGTCTCGCCGTGCTCGGTGGCGTCGAGGCCCTCGCGCTCGTCGCTCTCGGCCACGCGGAGGCCGATCAGCTTGTCGACGAGCTTCAGGAGCAGGAAGGTCGCGATCGCGGCGTACAGCCCGACGGCCACGATGCCGGCGAGCTGCGGGACCATCTGACCGGGGTTGCCGGCGATCAGGCCGTCGCGGCCGCCCTCGTTCAGGGCCTTCTCGGCGAAGACGCCGGTGAGGACCGCGCCGAGGAGGCCGCCCACGCCGTGGACGCCGAACGCGTCGAGCGAGTCGTCGTAGCGGAGGCGCTCCTTCGAGACGACCGCGAAGTAGCAGACGACGCCCGCGAGCAGGCCGATCACGACCGCGGCCCAGGGCGCGACGAACCCGGCCGCCGGCGTGATGCCGACGAGCCCGGCCACGATGCCGGAGGCGACGCCGAGCGCCGTCGGCTTGCCCCGCTGCGCCCACTCCACGAAGAGCCACGCCGCGCCGCCCGCCGCCGCCGCGAGGTGCGTGTCGAGGATCGCCAGCGCGGCGAGCCCGCCCGCGGTGAGCGCGCTGCCCGCGTTGAAGCCGAACCAGCCGAACCAGAGGATGCCCGTGCCCGTCAGGGTCATCGTCAGGTTGTGCGGCACGTGCCGCTCGTGCGGGTATCCGGTGCGCTTGCCCAGGACGAGCGCGCAGACGAGCGCCGAGATCCCCGCGGCGAGGTGCACGACGGTGCCGCCCGCGAAGTCGAGCGCCCCCATCTCGAACAGCCAGCCCTTCTCGGCCCACACCCAGTGGGCGACCGGGTCATAGACGAGCGTCGACCAGAGAAGGATGAAGACCAGGTACGCCGGGAACCGCATGCGCTCCGCGAACGCCCCGGCGATGAGCGCGGGCGTGATCACCGCGAACATCATCTGGAACGCCGCGAACGCGAGGTGCGGCACGGTCCCACGCTCCACACCCGCGAGCCCGCGCATCCCCACATAATCGAGCCCGCCGATGAGCCCGCCCTGCGACGTGCCGAACGAGAGCGAGTACCCGATGGCCACCCACTGCACCGAGATCACCGCCAGCGCGGCGAACGAGTGCATGAGCGTCGCGAGCACGTTCTTGCGGCGCACCATGCCGCCGTAGAACAGGGCGAGGCCCGGCGTCATGAAAAGGACGAGGGCTGTCGAAGCGAGGAGCCAGGCCGTATCCCCAGTGTCGATCTTCATGGCACGGGGGTAACGTGCCCGATGTTTCAACGAGGTTTCGTGCCCGCAGCCGGACGCATTTGGCAGCGGATAAGGAATTTTCCAGGGGAGCTCAGGAGCTCCCCGAGCGGCTGCAGCCGCGTCAGCTCTCAGGCCTGCGGGGCCCGGACCGTCAGGACCGGGACCTTCGCCGCGCGCACCACGCGCTGCGCGACGCTGCCGATCAGGGCGCGCGCGACGGCCCCGCGCGCGTGCGTCCCGATCACGATCATATCGGCGCCGATCTCCTCCGCGAGCCGGCAGATCTCCGCGTCGGGGACGCCGGCGCGCAGCACGCCCGAGACCTCGACGTCCTGGGCGGCGCGCCGCCGCTCGAGCACTTGGTCGAGGCTCCGCTGCGCTGCCTCGGCGATGCGCGCGGCGTCCTCCGCCGACGGGATCAGCGCCGAGCCCTCCGGGAAGCTGTAGATGGGCACGCTGTAGACGTGCGCCACGACGATCTTCGCGGACAGCTTGCGGGCGAGCTCGATCGCGGTGTCGAGGGCGAGCTCGGACGTCTCATCGAAGTCATGGGCCAGGAGGAGGGTCTTCATCTTGCTCCGCGGTGCTGGTGGGGTCGGGCGGCGGGCTGCCCGGCTTTTTGTTCAGCTTTCGTAGCTCCGGACGCAGCTCCCGGGTAGTGGGCTCGGCGCGCTCTTCCGGGGACGGCAGCGGCGGCTCCTTCGACGCCGGCTTCACGCGCTTGAACAGCGCCATCTTCTTCAGCCGGCTGAGCTCCACGAACTCGCCGCGCTTCACCGCCGCGTTGTGGCGCTCCAGGTCCTTGCCCTTGAGCTCCCCCTCGTCGAGCAGCACGTACTGGGCGAGCGCGGCGCGATCCCCCCCGGGGTAGAAATAGGCTTCCTTCCGGTTCGACACGTGCGGCCCCATCTTGCTCGTCGCGCCGACGACCGCGCCGGGCGGGATCGCCTCGACCTGCTGCCGCACCCACGCGTAGGTCGCCTCCTGCTCGGGCGTGAGCGTGCGCGCGACGCGCGAGAAGCCGCCCCGGAACGACGCGTTCTCCAGGATGCCGCCGAACTTCCACGACACGAGCGCGCTCGCCACGAGCATCGCCGCGAGCAGCGCGCGCGACAGGCGCCGCCCGTCGAGCCCGAAGTAGGCGGCCGGCGCGGAGTCCGCGGCCCGCTTGAGCCCGATCGGCGTCAGCGCGAAGGCGATGGGGAAGAGGATCGACGAGTACTGGAAGTGGATCGAGAAGACCGCGTCGCGCGAGGCGAGCAGGCAGAACAGGAGCCCGTACACGAGCATCCAGCGCCCGGGCCTGGCGAGGAGGGGCAGGAAGCAGAGCGGGACGAAGAGCTGGAGCAAGAAGAGGATCTTCGGCTCCTCCAGCATGACCTTGAGGGCGAAGACGGGGTTCGTGAGGAGCGAGACGAGCAGGCCGCCGAGCCCGCTCCGGTTCGGCATGAGCTCCGCGTAGTAGTAGGCGAACGAGTAGGCGTCCTTGCCCGACATGATGATGCCGGCCGACGTCATGAAGAACAGCTTGACGATGACGAAGTAGACGAGGCTCGTCACGATCGTCACCCAGCCGAGGCGCGTCCTGCCCGCGCGCCGGTCGAAGATGGCGTAGAGGCCGATGAAGCACATCAGCAGGGAGACGTCCTCGCGGCAGAGCAGCAGCGCGCCGAGGGTGACCCAGTACAGCCTGTCCCTGCCTGTCTCGTAGAAGTAGAGGAGCCAGACGACGAGCGGCGAGATCAGCGCGAGCGAGTGGAACTCGTACATGTTCGCGCCGTGCAGGGCCGGGTAGATGGCCCACACGACGGCGAGCAAGAGCGCCTTGCCGCGGTGCTCGAGCTTGTCCTTCGCGAGCAGGTACACGGGGACGACGCCGGCGCCGAGCCACACGGACTGGAGCACGAGGAGCAGCTCCGCCCTCGGGTAGATGAGGTAGAGCGGCGAGAGAAGGACGAGGATCGGGTCGAAGTGCGCGGAGCCGTGGTAGCCGGCCCGGAGCCACGAGCAGCCGAGGGGCCGGCCGTGGATCGACTGGTAGAAGATGTTGTCGTAGTACCCGAGGTCGGGCGTCCGCGTGTGCAGCGCGTGGTGGTTCGTGATCGCCAGCCGGGAGAAGAAGGCGGCGTAGCCCGCCCACAGCGCCCCGAGGGCGAGCGGCACGAGCCATCGCCACGCCCTCGCGAGCGCGCCGGCGCGGCCGCGCGTGTCGCCGAGCCCGCGCGCGTCGTCGCCCCACCGCGCGTCGGCCTCCCCGCGCGCGTCGCCGCCCCCGCGCGCGTCGCCGAGCCCGTGCGCGTCGCTGAACGTGCCGCGCCCCCAGGCGTAGAAGCCCGCGCCGACCGCCGCGGCGGCGAGGGCGGCGTAGAAGATCGCCGTCTTCGGGCTCTCCTTCTCGATGTTCGGGACCTTGAGCGCGGCGACGAACGGGAGCGCGAGCAGCGGGCGCAGCGCGCGGTTGAGGCGGCCCACCGTGTCGACGAACGCCCACGAGGGGGTCAGGGCCCGCCGCGCCAGCATCACGAGGAAGTAGGCGATCCCGACCGCGACGATGGCGGCCACGGCGCCGCCGGCCATCCAGCGGCGTTCCAGCTCGGTCAGCTTGTTCGTGTCGAGCTGGGCGAGGCGGCCCGGGTGGGTGAACGCCCAGGCCGCCACGGCGATGCTCATGCCGTAGAGGATCGGCCACGGCGCCAGGGTCAGGGCGGCGCGCGCATACCGCTCGATGGCGCCGTCGAGCTTCGCGAGCGCGCTGTTCAGCCTGGTGCGGTGGTCGTCTTGCATGGGTGAGGCGGTGTCTCGGCTACTTGAGCCTACCCCCCGCTGTCAAGGAACGGCGCTTGGCCGCGGGAAGGGCAGGGCGCCGCGGGCGGGGCGCGGTAGAATGGCCGCATGTCGCACTACCGGGATCATCTCGATGCGGCTCGCGCGCGCATCGAAACCCTCGAAGCCAAGCTGAAGGAGCGGGACGCGGCCCTGGCCGCCCGGGACGCGGAGATCGCGGAGATCCGCGCGGAGGTCGAGCGCCTGCGCGGCGGGGCGGGCGACGACGGCCCGCTCGACGGGCCGCACGGACGGAGCGGCGGGCAGCGCGCGCTCCTCGTGGCGCTGGCCGTGTGCGGCTTCGCCACCGCGACCGCCTACGCGATGGTGCGCCCCGCGACCTGCCCGAGCCGCGGCGCCGCGTATCCCGCGTTCGTCGAGGCGTCGTCGCTCTCGCGCGACGGGCTCGAGCGGGGGGCGAGCCGGGTCATCTCGGAGCACCTCCGCCTGGCCACGGACGCGGCCACGGCGCTCGAGCGCGGCGGCCTGCGCGCGCAGCGCTGCTGGCAGCCGGATGGCCCGAGCGGCGACGCGACCGTGACCGTGACCTTCCTGCGGAGCGGCAACGCCGCGGTGGAGCTCGACGGCGCGCCCTACGAGGGGACCGCGGTCGGCGACTGCGTCGTCGAGGCCTTCCGCGCGGCCGCCGCGCGGGTGCGGCCGTTCGAGCCGATGACGATGAAGACGCTGTTCTCGATGAACGCCGCCCCGTGAACGCATGGATCTACAGCAACAAACGGGTTGAACCCGCCTGAAACGAGCAGAACTTCGAACCGCCAAGACGCCAAGGCACTGTCTTCTTCTTGGCGTCCTTGGCGTCTTGGCGGTTCATTTCTCGCTCGCTCAACGTGATCGTTGTTCTAGGGCTGCGCGGTCCCGGCCGGCGCGGCCTCGGGGGCGGTCGGCGGCGGGGCGACCTGCCAGCTCACGAAGCCGAGCGCGACGACGACCAGGTAGATGACGGCGAAGACGAGCAGGCCGAAGCTCACGCCGTGCTCGGCGGCGAAGCCGAGCGAGGGGAACACGAGGGAGAAGAAGAGCTCCCGGACGCCGACGCCCGCGATCGAGATCGGCAGCAGGCCGAGCAGGTTCGCGATGGCGAGCAGGCAGGTGACGTCGAACAGCGAGAGCGGGATGCCGAGCGCCCGCGCGATCAGGTAGCCCTGGACGAAGTTGACGACGAACGTCGCCACGGTGACGGGCAGCGTGAAGAGGAGCCCGCGCCCGACGTGGGCGCGCAGGGCGACGAGGAAGCGGCTCGCCGCGCCGGGCTCGCCGGTGTCGGCGGCCTGCGCGGGGTCCTTGACGATCCGGCGCGACACCGCGAGCAAGATCCGCTCGGCGAGCCCCGGGACGAGCAGCACGAGCGGCGCGAGGACCGTGAGCGCGATGCCGCCCCACGTGAGCCACGCCAGCTGGCCCGCGATCACCGCGCTGTAGCGGGCGACGCCGACGGCGACGAACGCGGCGAGCACGTACAGGTCGCACAGCCTGTCCATCACGACGGTGGCGAGCCCCTCGGCGTAGGGCACGCCGAGGTCGTGGCGCAGGTAGCGGATCCGGAGCACGTCGCCGACCCGCCCCGGGGTCAGCATGCCGACGTAGAGCGACGTGAGGTACGCGCTCCACGCGCGGCGGAGCGGGTAGCGGATGTCCCGGGCGCGGAGCAGCGCGTCCCAGCGCACCACCTTGAGGTGGATGTTGAGCACGTTGAGCGCCGCCGCGAGCGCGAGCGGGCCGGCCGAGGCGGCGGCGACGGCGCCGAGCACCGCGTCCCGGTCGTCCATGCGCAGGACGACGACGACGAGCAGGAGCGGCCCGACAAGGCGGATGAGCGCGCGCAGCGCGGTGCGACGCATGACGGCGGGGTCCGCGGCGCGCTCAGCGCGGCGCGGGGCAGGGGGCCGGGTGGGGGGCGATGTCTCCTGGCGCGGCGTGCGCCGAGCGCGCGGCGCGCTCGGCGCGGCCTTCGCGGGGCGCGGGGATCACTCGATCTCCTCGCGGACGGGCAGCTCCTCGGCCTGGTGCCGCCGCTGCTGCATCTGGAAGGTGAGGAACTCGCCGATGAAGCCCATCGAGAAGAACTGGATGCCGAGGAGGATCATCAGCACGCCGAGGAGGAGCAGCGGGCGGTCGCCGATCTTGTGGCCGAGGAACCAGAGCAAGGTCAGGTACGCGTTGATCGTCACCCCGACCGCGGCGAACACGAGGCCGATGAGGCCGAAGAGGTGCATCGGCTTCTTCGAGTAGCGCGTCAGGAACATGACGCTGAGCAGGTCGAAGAAGCCGCGCAGGATGCGCTCGAGGCCGTAGCGGGAGCTGCCGTACTTGCGGGCGTGGTGGCGCACCGGGATCTCGGCGACGCGGAAGCCCTGCCACGCGGCGAGCGCCGGGATGAACCGGAAGAGATCGCCGTAGATGGGGATGGTGCGCAGCACCTCGCTCCGGTAGGCCTTGAAGCCGCAGTTCATGTCGTGGAGCTTCACGCCCGTGACCGAGCGGACCGTCCCGTTGAAGATGCGGGACAGGACGAGGCGGTTCGTCGGGTCGAGCCGGTTGACCTTCCAGCCGACGACGACGTCGAGGCCCTCCTCGATCTTGGCGATGAAGCTCGGCAGATCGGCCGGGTCGTCCTGGAGGTCGGCGTCCATGGTGACGACGATGGCGCCGCGCGCCTTGCGGAAGCCGGCCGTCAGCGCCGCGGCCTTGCCGAAGTTCTTCCGGAGCCGGATGCCCTTCACGACCGGGTTCTCCGCGCGGATCCTGGAGATGACGCCCCAGGTGTCGTCGGTGCTGCCGTCGTCGACGAAGATGAGCTCGTAGGTGAAGCGCCCCTGCAGGGCCTGATCGACGCGCTGCGCGAGCTCGGCGAGGCTCTCCGCCTCGTTCAGCCCCGGGACGACCACGGAGACGTGCGGCGCCGGCTGGGGGGCCGGGGCGATGGAGGGCGCCATCAGGCTCGGGCGAGGCTCGAAGGCGGAGAGCCCGAGCGTGACCCGGTCCTCCGGAGCCACGTGGGGGGCAGGTGTGGGGGGCTGGTCCACAATCACGGCGGCGGAGGATAGCAGAACGTCGCGGTCGCGCGTGGTTCCGTCCCCCGGGAAGCATAGTCGGAGGCTTGCAGGGAGCGCGGGACGTGCTGCCGGTTACCGGCAGGGGTGGAAGAGAAGGGCTGCGGAGAGCCGGCAGGGGTTCAGGGAAGGGCTGCGGAGAGCCGGCAGGGGTTCAGGGAAGGGCTGCGGAGAGCCGGCAGGGGTTCAGGGAAGGGCTGCGGAGAGCCGGCAGGGGTTCAGGGAAGGGCTGCGGAGAGCCGGCAGGGGTTCAGGGAAGGGCTGCGGAGAGCCGGCATGGGTTCGGACAAGGGTTGCGGAGACCCGGCAGGGGTTCAGGGAAGGGCTGCGGAACCCGGCAGGGGGACGGGATCGTTCCCGGATGCCGGCAGCGGTCGACGGCAGGCTTGACATCCCCTGGGTGTCTGCCTGCCGGCTTCATGACGAAGCGGGTGCGGTGTGCGAGACTCTCCGCATGAACGGCTGCGGCACGAAGACGCTCGAGCACCTCGTGCGGCGCTTCGCCAAGGAGATCCTCTTCGGCGCCGTGATGCTCGAGGTGCTCGAAAAGGACGGCTTCGAGCTGACCCATGCTCGCCCGGTTGCGCCGTGGAGCTGGCTGCTCCGCGCGAAGCCGCCGCAGCACATCCAGGAGGGGTTCGGGCTGGCCCCCGAGCTGCTGTTCGTCGCCATCCAGGGCGAGGTCCAGTCGAGGGATCTCCAGCGCGCCGCCGACGAGGTCGTGCGCTCTGGCCTGCGTCTCGACGGCAACCTGGTCATCGTGACGGACGACGGCCACACGTATGACGACGGTCGGCCGCTCAAGGAGCGCCTCGAGCGGATACCCGGCCGGGATCAGCGCGTGGCGTGGGTGTGGAACGAGGATGGGTTCTGGCCGCCGCTCTCCGAGGTGCTCCGTCAGTGCCTGCCCACGTACGACGTCTTCGAAGAACGTGATCCGGTCCGAGGGCACCAGCTCATGGGCCGAGATGCGGAGGTGAAGGACCTCCGAACGCGCGTCCTGCGCGGCGACGCCGTTGGCGTGTTCGGGCTGCGCAAGTCGGGCAAGACCTCGCTGGTTCGCGCGGTCACCGACTGGCTCGATCCGGCGAGCGGAATCAAGACGCCAGACGCGGAGCAGGATGTGTCCCAGGCGTGCGTGCTCTGGGTCGACGCGCAGGGGCTCGATCTGCCGACCGTTGACGGTGTCGCGGACGACATGCTCGCCGCGCTGGGCCGCAGGATGCGCGCGGCCGGCACTTCCTACGAGCCTCCGGCACGGGAGGGCATCGCCGGTTTGAAGGCGGCAGCTCAGGCGATTCTGGATGAGGGGATGCGCCTGTGCTTCGTGATCGACGAGTACGATCTCCTCTTCGAGCGCGAGGGCAACCTCGGCCCGGTACCGGGCATCTCGAGGCTCCTCGGGCTCGTGCGTGCGCTGTCCCAGCAACAGCAGGGGGCCGTCTCGCTCGTGCTGATCGGCCGTGACCCCGAGCACCTGTCCGCTCCGCAGCTCGATGGAGTGCCGAACCCTTTGCTGGCGGGGCTCACGCCGATGTGGCTCGGGCCGATCCGTCCGCCGCACGACACGGAGATGCTCCGCAAGCTGGGGCGCCGCGCGGGCCTCGCCGTGGGTCATGAGACGGCAAAGCTTGCCCGCGCGTGGACCGGAGGGCACCCGCTGCTGCACCGACAGTTCGGCTCGGCGCTCCTCGAAGAGGTCCGGCTCCACACCCCGGGGGGCCTGCAGAAGGAGCCGACGGACCCCTATTGCGACAGCGCAGTCGATCGCTTCCTGGGTCGTCAAGCGGTGCTCGAGGTGGACCGGGAGATCTTCGCGCTGCTCTCGAAGAGGTACTCGGCGGCTTACGCATTGCTCCTCGATCTGATCGAGAGCCATGATGCTGCAGCGGCCGTGAAGCGGGCGGGCGGTCCGTACGGCCCCGGCGCGCGGGTGCTGCGGAACTTCGGCCTCCTTGACGAGGCGACGCTGGCGTTGCCCATGCACCTCCCGTGGTACGTCCGGAACTTGCTCCCCACGCGGACCCAGGTGGCCGTGTGACGAGCCGAGCCAATCCTTACAACTGGCAGCAACACACCCCGCGTCAGTCGGTGCATCGCGGCACCTCGGTGGCAACCATCGCGGGACACCTCCGTCGCGGCGCTGCCGTCAAGGTCATCGGCGGCCGCGGGATGGGGAAGAGCGTGCTGCTCCAGCAGGTCCAGGCGCAGCTTCTCCAGGACGCACCGGGCACGCGTGTCCTGCTCGTCCCGGGTCCGCCCGAGGAGCCGACCGTCGCCGGAGCGGTGCGCGATCTCGCTGCAAGGCTCGGCGTCCGCGATCTCGCCGCGCCGCGGATGGACGACCTTCTCGAGCGCGTGCTCGACGGTGATACGACGCGGCTGGTCGTCCTCTTCGACGAGGCCGACCAGTACGTCACGGCTGGAGAAGGCGAGCGGGGAGCGTTTGCACGGAGCTGGTTCAACAAGCTGGAGGTCACGCGGAAACAGCACGGCGCGTGCTTTGATCTCGTCTTCGCCGGCGGGATCGGCCTCTTCTATCTGGAGAGCGAGGTGGGATCCGGGATCGTGAGCCGCGCCGAGCCCTGTGTGCTCGACCCGTTCGGACCTGCGGAGATCTCGGTCCTCGCGAGACCCTTCGAGGAGGACGGGCGCTCGCTGGACGACATCTGCCTGGACACCCTCCGCGTGATGTCCGGGGGCATCCCGGTGCTCGTGACCTACGGTCTGGAGAACCTGTGGGACGCAACCAGTCCCTCGGTGCAGGCGCTGGAGCAGATCTTCGGCGTCTTTCGCGAGAGGCACGACGGTTTCGTTCGCGCGGCGCGCTCCTCCGTCTCGCAGCACGGGCGGCTCGATGCCCCCCGGCGCGTGCTGAAGGCCGTGCGCGAGCACGCCGGCTCGGTCCCGATGCAGCGGCTCCGCGATGCGTGCGCCTTGCAGGCCGGCGAGCACGTCTCCATCGATCCGGAGCAGGCGCTGAAGCTACTGCGCGCGGCTGGTCTGGTGAGGGTGGAGGGCTCGATGCTCGCCGACCCTGTAGCAGCCTGGCCCATCGCCTCGATCCTGAACCTGCCGGAGATCCCGGCGAGCTCGGGCGACCCTATCGAGCGTCTGATCCAGGACGTCTGCGCGGCGCTGGCGAACCTGCGGCGCGTCGGGCGCGATTTCCACGGCAAGTCCGGGCTGCTGGAAGAGCAGGTGTTCAGCTCCTTCATCGCGGCGGTGTTGGCTGTACTGGGATGGGAGACGGAACGCGAGGCCATCCAGGTGGCGGGTTTCACCGACGTGAAGGTGCGCCTGACGCGGCCGGGCCTCGACGGCCATGCCCTGATCGAGACCAAGATCTGGCGCGGCGCGGCTTACAACCAGGGAATCCAGAAGCAGATCGCCGACTACCGCGTCTCGGACAGCCTTCACGGCATCGCCGTGACGCTGGGCGTGCGTGACGCGTCGGGCTGGCCGGACGAGTATGAGCGGACGTGCCTTGCGGGCTGTAGCGTGGAGCGACTGCCGACGCCGCCGGATCTCGTAGCCCGCTGGCGGGTCCAGCAGACCGACCCGGATGGCAAGGCGTGGCTCACCGACCACCTGGTGGTGCAGCTCCCGAAGCGCAGGTGATCCTGGCTGGAGTGCGCGCTGGAGCGCCGCCCTCGTGGGCGGACCTCGATCAGCGAGCTGGCCTCAGGATAGGGGGCGCGCGCGGCGGGTCAGGCGGCATGAGCCGCCGGCCGGTCGTACTCCGGCCGGCGGACGCGCTCACTCGGGCGCGCTCTCTTCCGCCTCCGGCTCCTCGGCGTCCTCCTCCTCGGCGTCTTCCACCTCCTCTTCCGGCGCGGCGGCCGCCGGGGCGCGCTGCGGGCTGCGCTCGAGCAGGGCGAGGAACGGCGCGTGGAGCGCCTCGAGCAGGTCGCGCTGCTTGCCGCTCGGCGTGTGCGCGACGAGCCAGCCGATGTCGTCGTGGATCGCGTTGAAGGCCTGCGTGCACGCGACCACCGCCTCCCGGATGCGCTTCGACCGCGCGACCGCGCGCTTCTGGCCGGAGCTGCGGCCGAGGCCCTTCGCGAGCGCCTCGGTCGCCTCCTCGACGCGCTTCAGGTACGGCCCGGCGCCGACCTTCTTCACGTCGGCGGCCAGCGGCGCCTTGCCGGCGACCGAGATCTGGTGCCACCCGTAGTCGACCTCGGCGTCGTACGTGTACCGGGTCTGCTCGGTGCCGGCCCCCGCGAGCAACGCGCCGCGGAGCCGGACGGCGGCGTCGCGGTGCGCTGGGTCCTTGCCCTCGGCCGCCGACGCCAGGAACAGGTGCAGCGCCCGCTGGGAAGCGTCCCACTCCGTGTCGAGCTCGGCGAGCGCGGCGGCCGAGGCGACGCCGAGCGCCTCGTCGAGCGCCCGGATGCTCCAGAGCGCGCGCGCCTTCCATATCACCGGCTTCGGCGCTTCGAGGAGCAATGCTGTCGGGACACGGTTCGGGACATCGTACTTGTCGATGGACACGCTCTTCCACGCGCCCTGCTCGAGATCGCGCGCGAACGCGCTGAACGCCTTGTCCGTGACGAAGCTGTATCCATAGCCTGCCATCGATTCCTCCTTGAACCCTCCCCCCGGGGAAACACCGCATCTAACGAGACGCGCGCGCCCCTCCGCAAGCGCGTTCATCCGTGTCGCCCGGTCGGAACCGTGCTTGGGCCGCCGCGCGATCACGTGATCAGGGGCGCGCTTCCGCGACGGCCGGCGCGCCGCGCGCCGCGCGCGGCACGTCCGGTCGCACGTGCGGGGGGCTCGCAGAAAGGGTGAGCACTCCGGCGGGGCCGCCTCGACGAGAGAGCCGACGGCGGCGCTCCGGACAGGCGCTCGCCCGCGAGGCACCCGCTCATGGAGAACACGACACGGATCCCCCACGCCGCCGAGGCGACGGACGTCACGGCGTCCCTGCCCCCCGCGGCGCTGACGGCCACGGAGGAGCTCTCTTCGTTGCCGTCATGGACTAGCGTGGACCCCGGGAAGGAGCGCGACAGCGACGTGAGCGACGCCGGAGAGCCGGTCGAGCGGCAGGTGTTCCAGCCGGGTCAGGTCTTCCACCAGGTGGAGATCGTTCGGTTCATCGGCGCCGGGTACTCCGGCGAGGTGTACGAGGCCCGTCACCGGATCACGGGAGCGCGGTGCGCGCTCAAGATCATGCACCTGCGCGACCGGAAGGACGCGAGGAAGGCGGAGCGGAGCCTGGCAGAGGCCCACGGGACGTTCGGTATCCAGCACGCCAATGTCGTCGAGGTCTTCGACATCGGGTGCGAGGCCGACGGGACGGCCTGGATGCTCATGGAGTTCCTCGACGGGCCGACGCTGGCCACCATCCTGGAGCGCCAGGGGCGGCTCTCGCCGCTCTTCGCGCTGCACGTCGCGCTCGAGGTGGCCTGGGGGCTCGACGCGGCCCACGAGAACCAGATCATCCACCGCGACGTCAAGCCGGACAACATCGCCTTCACCGCGGATGGCTCGGTGAAGGTCGTGGATTTCTCGATCGCGAAGGTCATTCCCTATGAGATGCGCACGACCCAGCGCAACGTGCGCCTCGGGACGTGCGCGTACATGGCGCCCGAGAACCTCGACGGCGCCGAGGCGGACGCGCGCTTCGACATCTACTCGCTGGGCCTCGTGCTCTGGGAGATGATCGCCGGCCGCCACCCGTTCCACGACGCCTTCCACGACAGGACGCTGCTCGTGCGGCGGCAGTTCTTCACGGATCCGGAGCCGCTCTCGGAGGTGACGGGGCTTCCGGACTACGTCGACGAGGTGATCCGGCGCGCCACCGCGAAGCAGGCGGCGGCGCGGTATCTCACGATGGCCGAGATGGCGCAGGCGCTGATCGCGTTGCGCGGCCGCCTCGAGAAGGACGAGGCCGAGGGGCGGATCTCGCTCGTCGTGCCGCCCGGCGAGCCGCCGGTCCCCGGCCGGTCGCGGTCCCGCGCCGTCTACCGGCCGCCGGTGACGGGGCCGACGCTCGAGGTGCCGCGGCCGGAGCCGTCCGCCAGGGTGGTGGTGGCCTCGCCGGCGCCCGCCCTGGGGCCCTGCGGCACGGTGCCGGTCGACCGGGAGAGCATCCGCGCCGCGGCGTTCGGGCCGGGGCCGGGGGAGCGCGAGGGGGACGGCGGCGCGCCGGGCAGCGCCGGGAGGACGGCGCGAGGGACCGAGATCATGCCGGCCGCGGATCGCGCGTCGCTGTCCCGCCCGCCGCCGCCGGGGTCGTCGCGGCCCCCGGCGGCGCGGACGACGAGCCCGATGCTCCGGCAGATCGCCGCGGAGCGCGAGGGGGCGCCGGGCGAGCGGGGGGACGGGGCGCAGGGCCGGCGCGAGGTGCGCATGGCGCCGTGGATGCTGATCGCGCTCGTGCTCTCGTCCTCGGTGGCGAGCGCGCTCGCCGTGCGGTGGATCGCCCCGGCGGGAGGGCCGGCGGGCGACGCTGCGCCGGCGGTGCAGAGCCGCGTCGCGCCGGTGGTGGAGGGCGGCGCGGTGCCGGTGGTGGAGGGCGGCGCGGCGCCGGCGGGCGAGGCGGCGCCGGGGGTGGCCGGCGCGGCGGCAGGGGCGAGCGCCTCGGAGGCAACCTCGGTCGGGGCCGACGCGGCGGTGGCGAGCGCGCCCTCGGAGGCGACCTCGGTCGGGGCCGACGCGGCGGCGGGGGTGGTCGCGGCGCCGCCGGTGAGCCGGCGCTCGCCGGACAGGCCGGCCAGCGGGGCGGCGCGATCCGCCGCGGCCGGTCGTGGCGGAGCCGCGGCGCCGGCAGCATCGGCGGCCGGCCGTGGCGGAGCCGCAGCGGCGGCGGCGTCGGCGACCGCGCGCGGCGGAGCCGGAGCGCCGGCAGCGTCGGCGATCGCACGCGGCGGAGCCGCGGCGCCGGCCCCCTCGCGCGCGGCGCCGGCCCCGGGGCCGCGCCGGACCGCGGCGCCGGCGGCTGCGTCCGCGCCGAAGCGGGGGGAGCCCCGGCCGTTCGGGGACTCGCCGGTCTTCTGAGGGGGCGCGGATGACGGAGATCCAGAGCGCGCGAGCGCGAGAAGGAGCTGGAGATGAAGCAGGCTGAAGAGGACGACGAGGCGCGGCTGCGCGCGTCGCGCGTCGTGGCGGAGACGGTGGAGCGGAGCCTCGCGCCGTACCGCGGGCTCGTGCCGCCGGAGATGCTCGCGCAGATGCGCGAGGCGATCGAGGACGAGCTCGTGAACAACCCGTATTCGGTCGCGCTGCTGCGGCAGCTCATGGCGCGGCCGGCGCCCGCGTCGAGCGGGGAGGTGCCGCGCGAGGGCGCGCCGCCCGGCGGGCGGGGTCACGACCGCAAGGGGGGCGCGGCGGGCGGCGGGAGGGAGGGCGCGTGACCGGTGCGGGCAAGGCGGGCGCGGTGCTGCCGCTGCTCACCCCGAAGCAGCGGGCGCTCGTCGAGCGCGCGCTGCCGAGGGTCGAGGCGCGCGCCCGGTGGCACGCGCGCCGGTACGCGGGGCTCGTCGACCGGGAGCAGCTCGTGGCGGCGGGCGGCGAGGCCGTCGTGGAGGCGGTGCGCCGGTACGACGCGGCGCAGGAGGTCCCGTTCGAGTCCTACGTGAGCGCGCGGATCGACGGCAGCATGCTGGACCTGGTCCGCGCGGAGACGAAGGCGCGGCGTCGCGACGTGGCGATGCGGCGCGCGATGGCGACGCTGTCGGCGCACCACCGGGGCGGGTTCGACGTGCTGCGGGACGGGCCGGAGGAGATCCTGGCGAAGCTGCAGGCGTTCAGCGACGAGCTCGCGACGGTGGCGTTCGTCGCGGGGGCGGAGGCGGCGCGGCGGCCGTCGTCGGACGAGGACGCGGCGGAGCGCGTGGACCACGCGGCGGCGATGCGGGCGCTCGACGAGGCGCTCGCCGAGCTGCCCGAGGACGAGCGGCGGGCGCTCGGGGCGGTGTTCGTGGACGGCATGGACATGCACGAGGCGGCGGCGTTCCTCGGGGTCGCGTACATCACGGTGCGGCGGCGGATCGAGCGGGGTCGGGAGCGGCTCCGGAAGGCGCTGGTGCGGCGGGGGGTGAGGTCGGCGCCGCCGCCGCGGGACGAGCCGGATGTCGCGCCGGTGCTGCGCGGGGTGTGCGGCGAGCCGGCGGCGGGGCGAGGCGCGGGGGAGCGCGGGCGCGGGCGGTAGGGCGCGCGGGTGGCAGGGAGCGAGGCGATGGCGAAGCAGGACGGCGAAGCGCCGGGCGTGCCCCGGGCGATCCAGAGCCAGGGCGAGGACGCGGCGAGGGCGTACGCGGTGGGCGAGGTCGCGCCGAGGCCGCTGCACCCGACGGTGGAGATGGAGCGCGTGCACATCGAGGATCCGCGGCGGGTGCCGCCGCCGCGGGCGGACGCGCGGCGGGGCGGCGGGGCGCGCAACCCGGACCAGCGCGCGCCGCTCGCGGACGTGGGAGCGCCGGGGGTGGCGATGCCGGAGGGGCTGCCGGTGACGAAGCGGCAGCCGATCGTGATCGACAGCGAGATCCTGGCGGAGTGGCACGGCGACGGCGGCGCGCCGGCGGAGAGCGGGGCGGCGGGCGCGGGCGCGACGGGCGCGGGCGCGGGCGCGACGGCGGTCGGAGGCGCGACGGCGGGCGCGGGCGCGGGCGCGACGTCGGGCGCGGGCGCGACGGTGGTCGGAGGCGCGACGGCGGGCGCGGACGCGACGGCGGGCACGGGCGCGACGGGCAAGGTGCCGCGGCTCGCGGAGATCGCGGCGGCGCGGCGCGCGGAGCGTCGGGCGGGCTGGCAGCGCGCGGCGTGGGTGGTGGCGATGGGCGTCCTGCTGGCCATCGGGACGACGGTGGTGCGATCCGGAAGAGGAGCGCGCGACGGCGCGGTGGAGGCGGCCCGCGGCGCAGGCGATGAGGTGGGGAGCGCG
The DNA here is from genome assembly GCF_051521615.1 of Sorangium sp. So ce1335. Taxonomy (NCBI): domain Bacteria; kingdom Pseudomonadati; phylum Myxococcota; order Polyangiales; family Polyangiaceae; genus Sorangium; species Sorangium sp. So ce1335. The sequence goes on along the minus strand of NZ_CP150363.1, from coordinate 10,219,096 downwards.
GCGGCGTCGGTCCGGCGTGCGGAGGGGACGGCCGCGGAGAGCGCGCCGGCGCCCGTCGCGAGCGGGGCGCCGGTGATTTCGGTCGCGAGCGCGGCATCGGTCGTGAGCGGGGCGGCGGGGGCGAACGCGGCGCCGGGGGCCGCCGCGGCATCGACGCTGCCGGCGCCGCGCTCGCGACCGGCGCCGGCAGCGATGACCGCACAGCAGAGCAGGCCCGGCGCGCCGGCCGCCGCGCGGGGCGCGCCGAGCGCGGGCGGCGCGGCGGCGTCGGCACGGGACGCGCCGAGTCGGCCGGCGGGCGCGGCGACGGCGCAGGAGGGACCGGGCGCGCCGCGGCCGCCGAGCCCCTACGACACACCGAACTTCGATTGAGCCGCCGGGATGGATCGACGATGGACGACGCGATGAAGAACCTGACGATGTACGTGACCGGCGCGGCGCTTTGCGCTGTGTGCGCCTCCGCGCCGGCGCCGGCGTTCGCGCAGGCGTCGCCCCCGGGCGCGGCGGCGGCCGAGGAGGACGAGGCGCGCGGCGACATCGCCCGGGCGACGCAGCTCTACCGTGAGGGGAACGAGGCGTTCAAGCAGAAGCGGTGGTCTGACGCGGAGCTGAAGTACCTGAAGGCGTGGGGGCTCGTGAGGTCGTTCGACATCGCGGCGAACCTCGGGGAGGTGCAGCTCCAGCTGAAGAAGCCGCGGTCGGCGGCGACGTTCCTCGCGTTCGCGCTGAGGACGGCGCCGCCGTCGACGAAGCCGGAGCAGCTCGCGCGGATCCGGCACTTCCTCGGCGAGGCGAAGGCGCAGGTGGGGACGTTGCGTGTGCGCGTGAAGAACGTGGCGGACGCGGAGGTGTACGTGGACGGCGAGCGGGTGCCGGAGGAGGGGGTGAAGCACGAGGTCTACCTGGAGCCCGGGGAGCACGTGGTGGTGCTCCGGCGCGCTGGGTACGAGGACGAGGTGGTGCAGGTGCTCGCGGCGCCCGGGATATCGGAGACGGTCACGCGGGAGCTGAAGGCGAAGGCGGTGACGGCACCGGAGGCGGCGGGGGCGGGGGCGGCGGGGCCGAGGCCTGCGACGGCGGGGACGGGGAGCGCGGCGGGAATGGGGGGCGCGAAGCCGAAGACATCTGCGGCAGGGGCGAGCGGGGAGGACAAGCGGAGCTGGGTGCCGGTGATCGCGCTAGGAGCGGCGAGCGCGGTGGGGCTCGGGGTGGCGGTGGGGTTCACGGCGGCGTCGAACGGGGCGAGCGCGGATGCGCATGCACAACGCGAGGCGATCCTGAGGGACGGGCCAGGATGCGTGAACGCATCGGGCGCGGTCGCCGAGCGATGCGCGCAGTTCAGCCGCACCACGGCGCGCAGCGATCGGTTCCGCGACATGGCTGCGGTGACGTTCATCGCGTCTGGCACGGTCGCGCTAGCCGCCTTGGCTGTCGCGCTGTGGCCACAAAGCGGGCGAACGCAGGTCAGCGCTGTACGCGTGATCCCCGAGTTGCGCGGCGACACTGCCGGTTTGTCGCTCTTCGGTGCGTGGCAATGAGCTCGAACGAGGGAGAGATGGGGCATCGTCCGATTTTCTGGCTGATGGGTGCGGTGGGCATCGCGCTCGTCACTGCGGCATGCAAGGCGCCGTGGAGACACCTCGGGGATGATTGCGAGTTCACGCTCACGTGCGCGCACCACGACTGGCTGAAGCAGGACGGTGGCCCGCCTGCAGGCTGCGTTCCGAGCGAGAGCGAGGGCGCGGTGGACGACGAGTGCGGTGTGTTCGTGTCCGTGTCGGGGAGCGACGGGAACGCCGCGACGAAGGAGGCGCCGTTGAAGACGCTGGGCGAGGCGCTTGCGCTTGCGGAGGAGAGCGGCAAGCGGCGGGTGTACGCGTGCGCGGAGACGTTCGAGGAGGCGGTGGAGGTCACGCGTGGCGTGACGATCTACGGGGGGCTGGACTGCGCGAACGGCTGGGGCTGGGCCGGTGAGGAGAAGAAGACGGTGCTGACGGCGGGGGTTGGAGCGATCCCGCTGGTGGTGCGCGGAGGGGGAGGGGAGGCGAGCGTGCGGGTGGAGGACGTGCACGTGCAGGCGCGCGGGGTCGGACCGGACGAGCAGGTGAGGTTCGCGGGGGTGTCGTCGATCGCGGCGCTGGCGGAAGAGGCGAGCGTGGAGCTAGCGCGGTGCGTGCTGGAGGCGGGCGACGCGGCGGCGGGGGAAGAGGGCGCCGCGTACGGGATCAGCGCGATGGGGGGTGCTGAGGGCAAGCCCGGCGCGGAGGCGTGCTCGGCGGCGATCGTCGTTCCGGGCGGCAATGTTAAGAACGACTGCGGCACGCCGGAGGACGTGAGCGACGACTCGTCGAGTGGCTTGGGCGGCGTAGGGGCAGCGGACAGCGGCGGGCCCGGCGCCAAGGGCTCGCCCGGCACCATGGTGAACGGCGGCATGGGCGAGGAAGGAAGCGCAGAGAGCACGATGTGCACGGAAGGGACCGCGGGAGTCGACGGCGGCGAGGGCGGGCCCGGTGCGGGCGCGACGGGCCTCGGCGAGCTCAGCGCCAGCGGCTACAGCGGCGTTGCCGGCGATGACGGCGTGAACGGCGGCACGGCGCAAGGCGGCGGTGGAGGCGGCGGAGCCAAGGGCGGCGTGGGCGCAGACAAATGCCCGGACGAAGCCTCCGCCGGCGGTGCGAGCGGCGGCTCGGGCGGCGCTGGCGGCTGCGGCGGGGCCGGCGGGCGAGGCGGGGGCGCGGGCGGAGCGAGCATCGCGCTGATCAGCCTGAACGCGACGCTGAGCTTCGACGAGGTGACGCTGAAGACGGGGCGCGGCGGCGCCGGTGGCAAGGGCGGCGCGGGCCAGGAAGGCGGCGACGGCGGAGCGGGCGGCCCCGGAGGGACGAAGCCCGAGGGCGCGACGGCGCTGAACGACGCGTGCGCGGGCGGCCCGGGCGGCAAGGGGGGCGCGGGCGGCGTTGGCGGCGGCGGTCGCGGCGGTCACGCGATCGGGATCGCGTACAAGGGGGCGGCGCCGTCGACGCAAGGCGCGGGGATCGAGCTGGGCGAAGCGGGCCCCGGCGGCGCGGGCGCGGATGCCGCAGGCGAGGGCGCCGCGGGCGTGGCGATCGAGGTGCAGGCGTTCTGAGATAGGCGAGCGGCGCTGCTGCTGCGGCGGAGCCTCCGCCGCAGCAGCAGCGTGGAGCGGGGCGGAGGACACGATGGGCGAGACGGCGCGCCGAGGCCGGCGCGACGAACGGCGGGCGTGCGCGCGCACGCAGCGAGAATCGGCGTGATGAGAGCGCGAGGAGCGAGCGCGTGGAAGGCGGACTTTGCATGGACGAGGGAGCGACCGTGAGACGAGCGCTGCACACGGGGTGGCTGGCGATGTCGCTCGTGCTCGGGAGCACGGCGGCGACGACGAGCGCCCGCGGAGAGGTGCGAGCGAAGCCTGCGCCGAGCGAGGAGAGCGAGCGTGACCGCGCCGTGCGCGACTTCCAGGAAGGCCGGAGGGCGCACATGGCGGGCCGGCTGGAGGAAGCGGAGCTTTTGTACCTCCGGGCGTGGTCGCGGATGAAGTCGTACGACATCGCGACGAACCTCGGGCAGGTGCAGCTCCTGCTGAACAAGCCCGCGTCGGCGGCGAAGCACCTGGCGTTTGCGGTGCGTACGGTGGGGCCGGAGGTCGAGCCGGAGCGGGTCGCGCAGATGCAGGCGCTGCTGGCGGAGGCGAAGGCGCAGGTGGGGACGCTGCGGGTGCGGGGGACGAACGTGCCGGACGCGGAGGTGCTCGTGGACGGCGCGCGCGTGTCTGCGGAGGAGCTGAGGCACCAAGTCTACCTGGAGCCTGGGCAGCACGTGCTGGTGATCCGGCGCGCTGGGTACGAGGAGGCGATGATCCGGGTGGTGGCGGCGGCGGGGTCGCACGAAGAGATCACGACGGAGCTGAGGCCGAAGATGGCGACGGGGCGGGGAGCTGCAAACGCGCCGGGGACGGGGGACGCGAAGCCGAAGACGCTCGCGGCAGGGGCGAGGGTGGAGGAGGAGCGGAGCTGGGTGCCGGTGATCGCGCTGGGAGCGGCGAGCGCGGTGGGGCTCGGGGTGGCGGTGGGGTTCACGGTGGCGTCGAACGCGGCAAGCGCGGATCTGCGCGCGCAGCGGTCAGCGCTCTGGCACGCAGGCAGCGACTGCATCGACGCCTTGGATGAGCGCGCCACCGCATGCAGGGAGCTCCGCAGGACGGCAGCGCGTGTCGACGTTCACGCGAATGCGGCGCGTCTCGCCTACGTGACCTCGGGCGCGCTGGCGGTGGCTGCGTTGACGTACGCGATCTGGCCCGGAGAGCGACCCGCGCGCGCGGTCTCTCTGAGGGCTGGGCCTGGGCTGGATGCGGGCGGAGCAAGCATCGCCGTGGTGGGCTCGTGGTGAGGAGAAGAGGGAGTGGCGCGATGGGAAGAGGGGGAAGGGCTTGGGCGCTCGGTGCTCTGGGGCTCGCCATCACAGCGAGCGGCTGCGAGGCTCTGTGGAGCAACGCGGCGGACGACTGTGAGTTCACGCTCACTTGCGAGCATCACCGCGGGCGATGGGACGAGGCGCCCTTCATGTGCATCCCGAGCGAGAGCACGGGCGCGGTGGACGACGTGTGCGGTGTGTTCGTGTCGTCGTCAGGGAGCGACGGGAACCCCGCGACGAAGGAGGCGCCGGTGAAGACGCTGGGCGAGGCCCTTCTGCGTGCGGAGGAGAGCGGCAAGCGTCGGGTGTACGCGTGCGCGGAGGCGTTCGAGGAGGCGGTGGAGGTCACGCGTGGCGTGACGATCTACGGGGGGCTGGACTGCACGAACGGCTGGGGCTGGGCCGGTGAGGAGAAGAAGACGGTGCTGACGGCGGGGGTTGGAGCGATCCCGCTGGTGGTGCGCGGACGGGGAGGCGAGGCGAGCGTGCGGGTGGAGGACGTGCACGTGCAGGTGCGCGGGGTCGGGCCGGACGAGCAGGTGAGGCTCGCGGGGGTGTCGTCGATCGCGGTGCTGGCGGAGGAGGCGAGCGTGGAACTCGCGCGGTGCGTGCTGGAGGCGGGCGACGCGGCGGCAGGGGAGGCGGGCGACGCGCACGAGGTCAGCGCGATGCGCGGCGCTGACGGGAAGCCCGGCGCGGAGGCGTGCTCGGGGGCCGGTGTGCTGGGCGGGCTGCCGGTCAAGAACGACTGCGGCACGCCGGAGGACGTGAGCGACGACTCGTCGAGTGGCTTGGGCGGCGTAGGGGCAGCGGACAGCGGCGGGCCCGGCGCCAAGGGCTCGCCCGGCACCATGGTGAACGGCGGCATGGGCGAGGAAGGAAGCGCAGAGAGCACGATGTGCACGGAAGGGACCGCGGGAGTCGACGGCGGCGAGGGCGGGCCCGGTGCGGGCGCGACGGGCCTCGGCGAGCTCAGCGCCAGCGGCTACAGCGGCGTTGCCGGCAATGACGGCGTGAAGGGCGGCACGGCGCAAGGCGGCGGCGGAGGCGGAGGCGCGAAGGGCGGCGTGGGCGCAGACAAGTGCCCGGACGAAGCATCCGCTGGCGGTGCGAGCGGCGGCTCGGGCGGCGCGGGCGGTTGTGGCGGTGCCGGTGGGCGAGGCGGTGGCGCGGGCGGAGCGAGCATCGCGTTGATCAGCCTGAACGCGACGGTGAGCTTCGAGGAGGTGACGCTGAAGACCGGTCGTGGCGGCGTCGGAGGCAAGGGCGGCGCCGGCCAGGAAGGCGGCGACGGCGGAGCGGGCGGCCCCGGAGGGACGAAGCCCGAGGGCGCGACGGCGCTGAACGACGCGTGCGCGGGCGGCGCGGGCGGCAAGGGGGGCGCGGGAGGCCTGGGCGGCGGCGGTCGCGGCGGTCACGCGATCGGGATCGCGTACAAGGGCGCGGCGCCGTCGACGCAAGGCGCGACGATCGAGCTGGGCGAAGCGGGCCCCGGCGGTGCAGGCGCGGATGCCGCGGGCGAGGGCGCGGCGGGCGTGCAGATCGAGGTGCAGGCGTTCTGAGATAGGCGAGCGGCGCTGCTGCTGCGGTGGAGGCTCCGCCGCAGCAGCAGCGTGAAGTGGGGCGGAGGAGACGAAGGGCGAGACGGCGCGCCGAGGCCGGCGCGACGGACGGCGGGCGTGTGCGCGCGCGGCGTGATGGCGAGCGCGGCGAGGACGCGAGGAGCGAGCAGGTGGACGGTGGAACTTGCGTGGACGAGGGAGGGACCGTGAGACGAGAGCTGCACGCGGGGTGGCTTGCGATGTCGCTCGTGCTCGGGGGCACGGCGGCGGCGCCGAGCGCTCGCGGAGAGGAGCGGGCGAAGCCTGGATCAAGCGAGGAGAGCGAGCGTGACCGTGGCACCGAGCGCAGCGCCGGCGGTGCCGTTCACCCCGGCACGCCCGGCGAGGGCGGCGCCGCCGCGTCCGGCGATCGGCCGGAGAGCACCGGCGCGCCGGGCAGCACAGGGCGCTGCTGGACTTCTCGACCGGCGAGCGTTGCGGGCAGTGAGGGCCATCATGTCTTTTCGTGACGGTTCTGCCAGACCAGACGTAAGTCATCGTCCCGTCACGGATTCGGGCGCGAGGGCTCTTGGCGAGCCGCCACGTCGACGGCCACATGGGCGTCCTCGGCTCGAGAGGTGCGCCCATGTCGAAGCGTCGGCGGTTCAACAGCAGCGGCGTGCGCCGTTCGGGAAACGTGATCCACGTGAGCCCAATGCTGATGTGGGAGCTGTCGTGGGTGCGGAAGATGGGCCTCGAGGACATCGACTGGGACCCGGAGCGCGACTGCCTGTGCTGCAGAGCGGAGCGCATCGCCCTCGGAGAGCCCGTCGAGGATCTCGCGCCGCCGTCGAAGACGCGGCCCAAGCTCCTGCTGCGGGACGACGTCGAGCTCGCCACGCTGTCCGCCAGCCCGCCACGGAGCCCCAGCGGAAGCGGCGGCATGCTGCGGCACCTGAAGCTCGTGCGACCGCTTCGGCCCGAGCAGGGAACGTCGTGATCGAGGGGCGCCGCCGCAGCAGCGCCCTTTCAGGAGAACACGCGAGCGCCGCGAACACGGCCCGCGTGCGTTGACGACCCGCGGCAGCGCCGCGGCGCGCTGCCCCAGAAGAGGAACCGGCGCCCTGCCGTCGCAGCGCGCCTTGGCTCGGCTCGTCCTGAAGGCGAGCGCGCGAGGAGGACGATCGTGTATCCACGGCTCGCCATCGAGGCGGCAGCGCAGTCGGACGTGGGGCGGCGACGGAGCCACAACGAGGACAGCTTCGCGGCGCTGCCGTGCCTCGGGCTGTTCATGGTGGCCGATGGCCTGGGAGGCAACGCGGCCGGTGAGGTGGCGTCGCGCATGGCGATCGAGGTGGTCAAGAGCTGCTTCGAGGAGGAAGAAGACCTGGAGGACACGTGGCCGTACGGCGCGGCGAGGCCACACGACCGGGACGAGGTGCGGCTGGTGCTGAGCGTGCGGCGGGCCAACAGGGCGATCTACGAGGCGAGCCAGCGGCAGCACGAGATGCGCGGCATGGCGACGACCTTCGCCGGGGTGCTGCTGGGGCCCGGGATGGCGTACATCGCGCACGTGGGCGACTCGCGCGTGTACCGGATGCGCGCAGGGAAGCTGGAGCGGCTGACGCGGGACCACACGGTGCTGGAGGAGCTGCTCCGGGACGGCGACGGCGCGCTGGCGGCGGTCGAGGCGCTGAGCGACCGGGCGAGCGCGGTGACGCGGGCGCTCGGGTGCGACGAGAGCGTGGCGATCGAGTCGCGCGTGGAGCCGACGGCGCCGGGCGACGTCTTCCTCCTCTGCTCGGATGGGCTATGGGGGCCGGTGCCGGAGGAACGGATCGCAGCGGTCCTGCTGGCGCACCAGGAGCTGAGCCTGGCGGCGAGCCTGCTCATCGACCTCGCGAACGAGCACGGCGGGCCGGACAACGTGACGTGCGTGCTGGCGCGCCTCGGAGGCGGGTGATGCGATGGACGACACGGCGGCACGACGCACGGCGACGAGATCGAGAAAAAATCGGCGCCGATGGCAAATGCAAGCGCCGCGCAGATCGCGGGATCCGTGGCCGAAGAAGGATCGACACGCGCCGCGATCGCGCGCTACCTTCCTGGCTGCCGCGGCGACGCGGGTCGGTGGGCTGTCAGGCGCTTGCAACACCGTCACAACATGAATGTGCGCGTGCCAAGGCGCCGGCGGAGAAGCCGATGATCTGCTGATCAGAGCCCTATCCGTACCGGACCTAAAGTCTGGATGTCATCCAAAGGTCGCAGACGGCAGCCCAGCACAGCAGATCCTTCCTCTCTGCGCCGTCGACATAACGCCCGTGGTAGCGGCGGTTCTTCACCGAGCCCCGGAGGCGAGTGACCGACGAACGACACGATCCACCGGCCGGCGACGAGGCGAGCGAGCGCGCGCCGCGCGGCGGCCACCCCGACGACGGGCGGCTGTTCGGCCCCGAGGCGGCGGCGAGGCTGCGCGTCGCGCTCGAGGAGGTGACGTGGCTCCTCGGCCGCGGCTATCCGCTGCGCACCGCGATCCGCACGGTGGGCGACCACCACCAGCTCGCCGCCCGCCAGCGCCTCGCGCTGCAGCGGTCCGCCTGCTCGGAGGCGCAGCGGGCGTCGCGCGTCGCGCGCCGCGCGCCCGCGTCGTCGCTCCGGGGCGCGGAGGCGAACATCGACGGCTTCAACCTGATCATCACCCTGGAGGTGGCGCTCTCGGGCGGCCTGCTCGTGCGCGGCCCCGAGGGGGTCCTGCGCGATCTCGCCGGGCTGCGCGGCAGCTACGCGCCGATCCCGGAGACCGACGCGGCCATCGACCTGCTCGGCGCCGCGCTGTCCGCCGCCGGCGCGGCGCGCGCGCGCTTCCTCCTCGACGCCGCCGTCTCCAGCTCGGGCAAGCTGCGCGCGCGGCTCCTCGAGCGGCTCGGCGGCGCGGCCGTGCCGCCGGGCGGCGCGCGCCTCGCGATCGAGGCGACGCTCGTCCCCGACCCCGACCGGCTCCTCGCGGGCGCGGCGGGCGTCGTCTCGTCCGACAGCGTCGTCCTCGATCGCTGCGCGGGCTGGATCAACCTCGCCGACGAGATCGTGGCCGCGCGCGTGCCTGCGGCGCGCATCGTCGACCTCGGCCACGGCGGCGTCGCGCCTGCGCCGGAGGGCATCGCGCCCGTCGTCTGAGCGCGTCGCGCCCGCACCAGAGGGCGCCGCGCCCGTCGTCTGAGCGCATCGCGCCATCGCCCTCGGACGCCGCGCCCGTCGCCTGAGCGCGCCGCGCTCCCGCTACCGCGGGGCCCCGAGCGCCCTCGACTGCCAGGCCACCTGCGCCGCGAGCCCCTCGCGCAGCGGCACCCGGGGCACGTACCGCAGCGCCGACCGCGCCGCCGCCGTGTCGGCCAGCGTGTGCCGGACGTCCCCGGCCTGCGGCGCTCCCCGCTCCACGCGCACGGGCCCTGCGAGCTCCCCGAGCAGCCGGAGCGCGTCGTTGAGGCTCACCCGCGAGCCGCCGCCGATGTTGAACACGCCGACCGCGGCGCCCTCCATCGCCTCGACGTTGGCCTCCACCGCGTCGGTCACGTAGGTGAAATCGCGCGTCTGCTCGCCGTCGCCGTGCACGCGGACCGCCTCGCCCCTCAGCACCGCCGAGATGAACCGGTGAAACGCCATGTCGGGGCGCTGCCTCGGGCCATACACCGTGAAGTACCGGAGCGAGATCGTGGGCAGACCGAAGTTGCGCCGGTACAGCTCGCAGAGCTGCTCGGCGGCGAGCTTCGTCACCCCGTACGGCGAGTACGGTGCAGTACGGCTGGATTCGTGCATGGGCACCTCGTCGGTGTCGCCGTACACGGACGAGGACGAGGCGTAGACCAGCTTGCGCACCTTCCCGTGCGTCCTCGCCGCCTCCAGCAGCCGCTGCGTCGCGAGCACGTTGTCGTGGAGGTAGCCCTCGAAGCTCTGCCCCCAGCTCGGGCGCACGCCCGCCTGCGCCGCCTGGTGGAAGACGACCTCGCGCCCCGAGAGCAGCGGGCGCAGATCGGCGGTCGCGAGATCGACGGTCGACAGCGAGAAGCGCGGCTCACCGCGCAGCCGGGCCAGGTTCCCCTCCTTGATCTCGCGGGCGTAGTAGTCGGCGAAGCGGTCGACCCCCAGCACCTCGTGCCCGAGCTCGATCAACCGCTCCGCGAGGTGCGAGCCAATGAAGCCCGCAACCCCAGTCACCAGACAACGCATCCGCCTCCCGTCCTGGTCCCGCGCGCGGCGACCCGCGCCCTCGTCCTGCCGTCCAGCGGCCTCCCGTCCCGGCTCCGCCGCATCGCGGCGCGGCGATGCTAGCACCCTGGAGCCATCCATGGGTCGGGCAGCGCCGGCGGCGCGAGGCAGGCGCTCGCCCCGGAGCGAGGCGGAACAAGCAGCGCGGGATCCGCGCTTCTTGCAAATAGACTCACCTTTCCGATGCGTATTTCATGAATCTGGTTGCGCCTACCGGCCCGGCGGGCGACTCTGGGGCGCGCTTGAGCGCCTTGGTTTGTTCTGTCCGGGGCGCGCGCGAGACGGGCAGAAGGCTAGCTGTCGCTTATGGGAATCGTTGTCCAGCAGCTCACGAAGCGGTTCGGCCCGAACAAGGTGGTCGACGACGTCTCGTTCGAGATCGAGAGCGGCGCCCTTGTCGCGCTGCTGGGGCCGAGCGGGGGCGGCAAGAGCACCGTCCTTCGCATCATCGCCGGGCTGGAGAGCCCCGACTCCGGCGACGTGATCCTGAACGGCAAGGTCTCGACGCACACGCGGGTGCAGGACCGGAACATCGGCTTCGTGTTCCAGAGCTACGCCCTGTTCCGGCACATGACCGTGCGCGACAACATCGGCTTCGGCCTGACGATCCGGAAGCGACCCCGGAAGGAGATCGCGGCGATCGTCGACGAGCTGCTCAGCCTGGTGCAGCTCGAGGGGCTCGGGGGCAGGTACCCGCACGAGCTGTCCGGCGGCCAGCGGCAGCGCGTGGCGCTGGCGCGGGCGCTCGCCCCCGGGTCGTCGCTGCTGCTGCTCGACGAGCCGTTCGGGGCGCTCGACGCCAAGGTGCGCCTCGAGCTGCGCGAGTGGATCCGGCGGCTCCACAAGGAGCGGGGGATCACGAGCGTCTTCGTGACCCACGACCAGGAAGAGGCGATGGACCTCGCCGACAGGGTCATCGTGCTGCACAAGGGGCGGGTCGAGCAGATCGGCACGCCCGAGGAGATCTACGACCGGCCGGCGACCGAATTCGTGGCGAGCTTCGTCGGGTCGATCAACGTGCTCAAGGGGGAGGTGCGCGACGGCCAGGCGGCGCTCGGGACGCTCGCGGTGCACGCGCCCCCCGGGACCGGCGACGGCGCGAGCGTGCGCGCCTTCGTGCGGCCGCACGACATCGAGCTCCACGCCCGGGTCGACTCGTCGGACACCCCCGGCTCGGACGACGCCAGCATGGCGCGCGTCGAGCGGCTGTCGCGCGTCGGGTGGATGGTCAAGGCGGAGCTCCGCCTCTCCGACGGCCAGCCGCTCTCCGTCGAGATGACAAAGGACCGCGTCGCCGAGCTCGGCCTGTCCGAGGGGGACAGGGTGCTTGTAAATCTCCGAGACGCGAAGATCTTCGTGCAAGATTACTCCATCTAGCCACCGCGCCGGGCTCCGCCTGGTCGGGGGCCATCACGGAGGGCGGCGAGGTGGGAGCAATCTTCGACAACATCGCGGCGACGATCGGGCGCACGCCCCTCGTTCGCCTGAGCTCTGCGGGCAAGGGGCTGCGCGCTGCGCTGATCGGCAAGGTCGAGAGCCGGAACCCTGGCGGCAGCGTCAAGGACCGCATCGGCCTCGCGATGATCGAGGACGCCGAGCGGCGGGGGAAGCTGACCCGCGGCAGCGTCCTCGTCGAGCCGACGAGCGGCAACACGGGCCTCGCGCTGGCGATGATCGCCGCGGCGAAGGGCTACCGGCTGATCCTCACGATGCCCGAGTCGATGAGCCCCGAGCGGGTCGCGCTGCTCCGGGCGTTCGGGGTGGAGGTGCTGCAGACGCCGGGGTCGCTGATGGTGCAGGCGGTCGCGCGGGCGCGCCAGATCGTGGAGGAGACGCCGGGCGCGGTGATGCTCCAGCAGTTCGAGAACCCGGCGAACCCGGCCGCGCACCGCGCGACGACCGCGCGCGAGATCTGGGAGGACACCGACGGCGCGGTCGACGTCGTCGTCGCCGGCGTGGGGACGGGCGGGACGATCACCGGCGTGGGCGAGGTGCTCAAGGAGAAGAAGCCGGGGGTGAAGATGATCGCGGTCGAGCCGCGGAACGCCGCGGTGCTGAGCGGCGGGCGCGCGGGGGCGCACCTCATCCAGGGGATCGGCGCGGGCTTCGTGCCGAAGATCCTGCGGCGCGAGCTGATCGACGAGGTGGTGCCCGTGTCCGAGGACGAGGCGTTCGAGGCGGCGCGCCGGCTCTCGAAGACCGAGGGCATCCTCGTCGGCATCTCCGGCGGCGCGGCCATGGCGGCGGCGCTCTCGGTCGCGGCGCGCGACGAGATGGAGGGCAAGAACATCGTGGTGATCCTGCCCGACGGCGGGGAGCGGTACGTCACCTCGCCGCTCTTCAGGGAGCTCGTCGGCTGCGCCCGGGGGCCCGCGTCCCGCTAGCCGCGCTGCGAGGGGGGACGCGGACGACGAAGACGAGCAGGACCGGCGCAGGAGGAAGAGCCGCCGCGAGGTGCGGAATGGAGGGGCGCGGCGGCGGTCAGGTCACTCGACGCTGACAGAGACGATGACCTTCATCCATACCCCTTCGGGCGGGATCTTCTTCGTCAGATCGATCTCGCCGCGCCACTCGACATGCACCGTGTAGCCGCCGTTCTCGGGGTCCTCGTAGAAGAACTTCCGGATGTCGTCGTGATAGACGCGATCGAGCGGGACGATGCGCTCCCCGGCGGGCATCTTCGTCTTCCTGGCGACCACGGTCGGGACGTCGTCGACCACGGCCTCGGCGGTGATGTTCTTGATGAAGGTCAGGTCGGGCACGTTGTTGTCGCGCGCCTCGAGCCGGATGAACCTGAGCTTGGCCCCGTCGACGGAGTTCGGATCCTGCGAGACAGAGACCTCGCTCCATCCGGAAAAGGTCGACTGGGTGGTCGGCTTGACGAGGAACTTCGTCTCGGCCTCATGGTCGCCGATCACCGAGGCGCAGGCGCTCGCGCCGAGCGCGAGGGACGCCGTGAGCACCGCGCCGGCGCGCGCTGAGCGGTGGAGCGAGGCGAGCACGTGGCGACAGGTGCGGATAAGCATGTTCATCCGAGAAACATAGCATGGTGGTGTGCGCCGCCGAGCGGGTCGGGCGAGGCGTTCTTGCCATGTGTCCGCGATGCGTCCGGCGGCGCCCCGGCATCGGTGGCCCGTCGACCGCGCGCCGCGCGTCGATGGGCGCCGATCGACGCGCGGCGCGCGGCCGGCTATGGTCGTCGCCCGAGGGCGACCAGATGGCGGCGGAATCAGGCGCGGGTGTTGACGGGAGGCAGGGCTCGGCCCCTGCCTCCTTCGAGGTGAGGCTCGAGCTCGCGCAGCAGACGAGCGCGCGGCTGCGCGAGGCGATCGGGCAGGCCGTCGTCGGCCAGGGCGACGTCATCGAGCAGACGCTCTGGGGCATCATCGCGGGAGGGCACGTCCTGCTCGAGGGGGCGCCCGGGCTGGGCAAGACGCTCCTCGTCAGGACCATCGCCGGGTGCCTCGATCTCCGGTTCTCGCGCATCCAGTTCACCCCGGATCTCATGCCGAGCGACGTGATCGGGACCAACGTGCTCGTCACGGCCGAGGACGGCTCGCGCCGCTTCGCGCTGCACCGGGGGCCGATCTTCGGGCAGGTGATCCTGGCCGACGAGATCAACCGGGCGACGCCGAAGACGCAGAGCGCGCTGCTCGAGGCCATGCAGGAGCACGCGTGCACCATCGCGGGCACGCGGTACGCGATGGAGGAGCCGTTCTTCGTGCTGGCCACCGAGAACCCGATCGAGATGGAGGGGACCTACCCGCTGCCGGAGGCGCAGCTCGATCGGTTCCTGCTCAAGGTGCTCGTGCCGAGCCCGACCGAGGACGAGCTCACCGAGATCCTCGCGCGGACCACGGGCCACGACCGCGGCCCGCCGCCGCGGGTGCTCACCCGCGAGGACGTGCTGTCGCTCCGCGCGCTCTGCCGCGACGTCGCGGTCGCCGAGCCCGTCATGCGGTACGCGTCGCGGCTGACGCGGGCGAGCGACCCTTCCGCCGAGGGGGCGCCCGAGATCGTGCGCAGGGCGCTCCGGTTCGGCGCCGGCGTGCGCGGCGCGCAGTCGCTGGTGCTGGCCGCGAAGGCGGTGGCGCTGCTGCAGGGCAGGGCGCACGTCGCCTTCGCCGACGTGCAGCGGGTCGCCAAGCCGGTGCTCCGCCACCGCATGATCCGCTCGTTCGAGGGCGAGGCGGAGGGGATCACGACCGATCAGGTGATCTCCGCGCTCCTCGACGCCGTCGAGGCGCGGCCCGATCCCGTGGCGCAGGCGATCCGCCGATGAGCCAGGGCGCTGACGCGAGGGGCAGGGCGCCCCGGGTCGCCGCGGCGGCGAGGTGCGCGGCCGGCGCGGCGTGGCTCGCGGCGCTCTCGGCGGCGGGGCCCGCGCTCGGGCAGGCGCCGACGACGCCGGGCGCGCCGGAGCTCGCGGTCGACGCGGCGCCCGTGTTCGGGACGAGCGGCGCGGTGCCCTGGGGGTGGAACCAGGTCGTCGTGCGCATCCAGAACAACGGCGGCAGGGCGGCTCGAGGGGAGGTCGAGGTCTCGTCGACGCGTTACGGCGAGCACCGCGTCTTCGTCGCGACGGCGCCGTACACCGTCGCGGCGGGCGCGTCGGTCCACGTGCGCGTGCCGGTGCAGGTCTCGCCGTTCGCCGACGTCCTGGTGCGGGCGCTCGACGAGCGCGGCGCGCAGGTGTCGTCGCACGCGCTCTCGTCGACGACGCAGCACGGGGTCGTGCTGTTCGACGTCAGCGAGACGTCGCTCGTCCGGGGCGCGCTCCACGAGGCGCCGGTCGCGCCGCTGTACCTGCCGACCGGCCGCGGCCCCGGGTCGTCGTCGAGCCCGGTGCTGTGGGTCGGGCAGCCGCGCTACGACAGCGCGACAGGCGATCCGCTGCTGCCCGACCGGGCGGCCCTGTACAGCGCGGCGGACGCCGTGCTCATGCGCACCGACACGCTCTCGAGGTTGCAAGGCGCCGAGCTCGAGGCGCTCGCCGGCTACGTGCTCTCCGGCGGCACGCTGGCCCTGGCCGTGGCGCGCCCCGAGGATCTGCGGCACCCGACGCTCGCTGCGCTCGTCGGCGGCCAGGTCGCGCGGGCGGGCGTGGCGCCGCCCACGCTCGAGGAGATCGCGCCGCCGGCCGCGCCCAGCGGCTTCGGCAAGCAGGGCAACGTGCTGCTGCCCGCGCCGAGCGCGAGCCCCGCGGTGGCCGAGGCGCTCTCCGGCTGGTCGGGCGGCAACCTGCGCGCGAGCGCGTACGGCAGCTCGGCGTTCTACGGCCTCGGCGAGGTGCACTTGCTCGCGTTCGACCCCACGCGCCCGCCCGCGTCGAGCGACCCATGGGCGAAGATCCGGCTGGCCGATCTGGCGCGCCGCGCCCACGACCGCCGCTCGACGATCGCCTTCCGGCCGGGGGAGGAGGCGATGGGCCTCGACCTCGATCCGGTGCGGCGGGAGCTCGACCCGAACGAGAGCTCGCGCTGGGCGATCGGCGTCTCCGCGGTGCTGCTCTGCGTGTACGCGGTGCTCGCCGGCCCCATCAACTTCGCGCGCGCCGCGCGGCAGGGGAGGCCTTTGCGCGCGCTCCGGCGCCTGCCCGTGTACGCGGCGATCGCGTTCGCGGCGGTGGTCGGCGTGGGCCTCATGGCGAAGGGGGTGCGCGGCAGGGCGCGGCACCTCACGCTGATCGAGGCGGGGGCGGGCATGTCGAAGGGGGCGGTGCGCCGGTTCCGCGGCTTCTTCGTCCCCCGCGCGGAGGAGCTCACCGTGAGGACGACCGACGCGAGCGGCGTCATCAGCACGGCCGTGCTGGCCGAGCTCACGGAGCGGCGCGATCGGCTCGCCGTGGACCGCGACGGGGCGCGGCTGACGAAGGTCGCCGCGCTCCCCTGGCAGACGGTGATCGTCCGCGAGGACGGCGTCGCGCCGCTCGGCGACGGCATCGCGATCGTCGCCGAGCCGAGCGGCGACGTCGCCGTGATCAACCGGAGCGGCCGCGATCTCCGGGGCGGCGTGCTGTGGATCTCGACGGGGGTGGCGCGCTACTTCGCCCGCATCCGGGACGGGGAGCAGGTCTCGTCGCGCGCGGGGGTCGACCTCGCCGCGCGCGGCGAGGGGCGGCGCTGGCTCTCGCACGTGAGCTTCGGGCGGCGGGTCGGGGGCCTGGACGTCCACGATCTCGGCGGCGGGCTGCTGACCGCGCTGCTCGAGCCCGACGCCCCGGGCCTCGGCGCGGCGTGGCTGGCGATCGAGGAGGCGGCGGGCAGCGCGGTCGACTGGTTCCCGGACGGCGTGCCCGTCCTGTTCGGCCAGCTCGACGGCGGCGAGGGGCGCGCGAGCGACTCGGGGCTGCGGATCGAGAGCGATCGCGCGCTCGTGCGGATCGTCGGCTACGGAGGTCGGCCGTGAGCGCCGCGCCGCCCGACGGGCCGCGGATCGAGCGGCCTGCGCCGACGATCCGCGTCCGCCACCTCTCCCACCGGTTCGGCTCGCTCGACGTGCTCCGGGACGTCACCTTCGACGTCGGCCCCGGCGAGATCTTCGGCTTCATCGGGCCGAACGGCGCGGGCAAGACGACGACGATCCGGGTGATGGCCACCTTGCTCGAGCCGATGGCGGGGCGGGTTGAGATCGACGGCGTCGACGTCACGATCGACCCGGCGGCGGTCCGCCGCAGCATCGGGTACATGCCGGATCACGCCGGTGTCTACGACCGGATCACGGTGCGCGAGTACCTCGAGTTCTTCGCGGACGCCTTCCGGGTGCCGTCGCTCGACGTGGTCGACGCGGTCCTGGAGCTGACGGACCTCGGCAAGATCCAGGACCGGATCGTCGCCACGATGTCGAAGGGGATGAAGCAGCGCCTCCAGCTCGGGAGGATCCTGCTGCACGACCCCAAGGTCCTCATCCTGGACGAGCCCGCGAGCGATCTCGATCCGCGCGCGCGCATCGAGATCCGCGATCTTTTGCTCGAGCTCCGGAGCCTGGGGAAGACGATCTTCCTCTCCTCGCACATCCTCACGGAGCTCTCTGACGTGTGCACGTCGATCGGCATCCTCGAGAAGGGGCGCCTCGTCGTCGCCGGCCCGATCGGGGAGATCGCGGCGCGCCTCGAGGCGCTGCGCGCCGCGCAGGCGCACGGGCACGCGTCGCCCCGCCACGCCGGCGCGCCGGGCGCGCACGCGACGCCGCCGGCGCACGCGCACGCCGCGCCGCCGCCGTACAGCCCCGAGGCGGCTCCGCCTGCAGGCGCGCCGGGCGTTCCGGCCGCTGGCGATGCTGCGCCGGCGGTGGGTCCACCGGCCGGGTACGGCCCGCCCCCGCTCCACGGCGGGGCGCCGGCGGGCGCGGCGCCGTACGCGGCGCTGTCATCGCTCTCGCGGCGCAAGGTCAAGGTGCGGGTCCTCGGCGAGCCCGAGGCCGCGGCTCACCTGCTCCGGGGCGGGCCGGGGATCACCGACGTCGAGATCATCGGGGGCGCCGTGCACGTCGGCTACGTGGGCAACGACGTGAAGATCGCCGAGATCGTGCACCACCTCGTGCGGAGCGGGGTCGGCGTGATCGGGGTCGAGCCGGAGCGCAACGAGCTGGAGCGGATCTTCCTGGAGGTCACGCAAGGAGAGGTGCAGTGAGCGTGCAGACTGGCTCCACGCCGCCCGCCGGTCCGGCGTCGCAGCGGCTCGTCGATCGGGCGCGGCACCGCGCGGCGCGCCTCGTGGGCGAGCCGAACCCGATCTGGATCCGCGAGCTCAAGCAGGCGGCGCGCCTCGCCCGCACGCCGGTCATCCTCCTCGTGTTCGCCGTGCTGATGACGTTGCTCATCGCGTCGATCGGCGGCATGGCGTCGAGGGACATCGCGCCCGCGAAGACGGGGGTGATCCTGTTCCAGGTCTTCTTCTCGGTCGCGTACTTCGTCGTGGCGCTGGTCGGGCCGGCGGTCGCCGCGAACAGCATCGCCTCGGAGCGCGAGGGCCGCACCTGGGAGGCGGTGCTCCTGACGGGCATCCCGCCCGGCGAGATCGCGCGCGGCAAGTTCCTCGCCGCCTACACGTCGATCTCGATGTACGTGGTGATGCTCGCGCCGGTCGGGGCGATGCCGTTCCTGTTCGGCGGCATCACCGCGATGGAGGTGGTGATCGCGTTCGCGTTCCTCTTCCTGATCGCGCTGCTCAGCGTCGCCTTTGGGCTCGCGATCAGCTCGACGATGTCGAGCCTCCGCGCGGCGATCCTTGTCACGTTGCTGCTCGCGTTCCCGCTGTCGATCTGCCTGTTCATGGCGGGGGGCGCCGGGCTCTCGTTCGCGGCCCACAGCGCCTGGCCGGAGGTGCCCGAGGGCCCGCCCATCTGGCTCCCGGTCGCCTACCAGCGCGCGCCGTTCGGCCTCGAGTACGCGCTGTTCCTGGTCGTCCTGCCGATCGCGGCGATCGCCGTCCCCGCCTGGTTCCTGTACCAGGTGACCGTCGCGAACCTCACGAGCGAGAGCGACGATCGCTCCTCCGGGCTGAAGACGTGGTTCGCTGTCTGCACGCCGGTGATCGCCGCGGCGGCGGCGGTGCCGGCGTTCTCGGTGGACCCGACCGATCGCCTGCCCGCGACGATGGCGGGCATGTGCGCGATGTTCGCGTACCTGACGTTCTGCGTGTTCCTCTTCGCCGGCGAGCCGATCGGCCCGTCGCGGCGCGTCGAGGTGCACTGGGCGCGGAGCCGCGCCGGCCGGCTGCGTCGCTTCCTCGGCCCCGGCGTGGCGCGCTCGGCGTACCTCCTGCTCGCGGCGGGCGTGCCTGCGGTCGTCGCGCTCTGGGCAGCCGGCCACCGGCTCGTCCTCGGCGTGACCATGGCGTCGCCGGAGATCCAGGCGCGGCAGCTCGAGTACTTCGCCGTCTACGCGCTCGCCTTCTACGTGTTCCTCGTCGGGCTCGGCGCCTTCCTCCGCGCGCGGACCGCCTCGCCCATGATCGCGCGGGTGCTGCTCCTGACGCTGCTCTTCGCGATCGCGGTCGGCCCGTGGATCGTCGCGGCCATCGCCGGCCTCGTCGCGGAGCTCAACACCAGCGACAGGGCGCTCCTCGTCGCGGCGCCCTCGCCGTTCTACGCGTTCGCGATGGTCGCCAAGGCGACGCACGGCGATCCGGGGCCCGTCGTGCTCGTCGGGTACGCGGCCGCTGCCGTCTGGGGCGCCGTCGGACTCGGGTTGCTCGCCGCGGCGCGCTCGCGCTGCGCCGCCGTCATCGCGCAGCGAGAGGCAGCCTTCGCCCAGACGAGCGCGCTCCTCGCGGAGGAGGACGAAGCGGCCCGCGCAGCCGAGCAGGCGGCGCTGGCGCGGGCTGCTGCGCCGGAGAGCGACGCGCCAGGGGGAGCCGCAGGCACCGTCGCGTGATCGCGGCGTGCCCGGTACGCGGTGCTCTGAAATCGGACGCGCTCGCGACGTTGTGTGGAAATTTTGATCCCGATGCGGGAATGCTTCAGGATGCGCCCGCGCGCGGATCTGTCGAAATCTTGAGCGTTCCCGGAGGGCGTGTGAAAAGGGCGCTCGCGCGCTCGAGGTCCGGGAGCGAGGGGGGAGTTCGATCCTCGCGTCGCGTCACGACGGCGGCACCACCTCGGCCCGCGGAGGATGGCTTTGCCTTCGCACGAAGACCGCCGATGCGCGGAGCCCGAGCTGAGCGACACCTTGCTGTACGGCACGCCGTACCGGCCCGTGCGCCGGCTCGGGCGGGGCGGGATGGGCGAGGTGATCGAGGCGGCGCACGTGGGGCTCGACAAGCCGGTGGTGGTGAAGCTGCTGCACCGCGATCTCAACCGCGAGCCGCGCCAGGTGGAGCGGATGCGCGTCGAGGCGCAGTCGCTGGCGCGGCTGGCTCACCCCAACCTGGTGACGGTCACCGACTTCGGGCGGACGGCCGAGGGGCGGACGTTCCTCGTCATGGAGCGGCTCCATGGCCGGACGATGCGCGAGGAGCTGGAGGCGCGCGGCGCGCTGCCAGCGCTGGAGGCGCTCGACCTGGTGACGCAGGCGCTCGCCGGCCTCGCGGCGGCGCACGGCGCGGGCATCGTCCACCGCGACGTGAAGCTCGAGAACCTGTTCGTGTGCGACGCGGACGAGCGGGGGCGGCGCGTGGTGAAGGTGCTCGATTTCGGCATCGCCAAGGTGGTGGCGCCGGGCGGGGATGGCCGGGCGCCGGCGCCGTCGCTCTATCAGACCGAGGAGGGGGTGCTCGTCGGCACGCCGCGCTACCTGTCGCCCGAGCAGGCTTGCGGGCTCGCCGTCGACGCCCGCACCGACGTGTATGCGGCGGGCGTGGTGCTCTACACGCTGCTCGCCGGCCGCGGGCCGTTCGAGCACGTGAGGCCTGTGCACGAGCTGCTCCGCGCGCACGCCAGCGAGGTCCCCGCGCCGCCGTCCCGCCATGCGCCGCGGCCGGTGCCACCGGAGCTCGACCGGGCGGTCATGAGGGCGCTGGAGAAGCACCCGGAGCTTCGCTTCCCGGACGCGACGGCGTTCGCGGTGGAGCTGTCGCGCATCGCCGCGGTGCTGGGCAGCGGCGCGGGGACGGCGCCGCTGGCGCTGCCGGAGTTGCGCTGGCAGCGGACGGCGCCGCTGACGGTGCCGCCGGTGCGCGCGGTGGTCGCACCGACGTTGAGCGCGACCGTGGAGGCGTTCGGCCTCACGACGCCGGGCGGGACGGGGCAGCCCACGGCGCGACCTCCGCAGCCGCGACCCGCGGGGGTTCACGGGACCGGGGGGAGGCGCGCGCGACGACGGCCAGCAGCCGCGGAGCCGAGCCGCGCGGTGATGGCGATGCTGGTGCTGAGCGTGGTGCTTTTCGGATTCGCCCTGGCGTTCCTGGTGAGCGTTGTGGGCTGACCGGGCGGCCATGGCGTCGCAGCGACGGCTGCGGGAATCTCACCCCGCGCGACGAGGGGGCTGCCATGCGAGCGGTGGATGGGCCGGCGGGCGCTCAACCGGCGGGCGCTCAACCTGGGTGGGCGCTCAACCTGGGTGGGCGCTCGATCTTCGGGTGGGCGGACGGCCGGGGAGGGACCCAACCGGGAGGGACCCAACCTGGGTGCGGATGGTTGCCGCTCAACCTGGGTGCGGCGCGGCGTCGCGGCGTGGCGCAGATGGCGGCCGGCTCAACTCAGCGGCCGGCTCAACCTGGGTGGGGGTGCGGCGTGGAGCGGGAAGCGACTCAACCTGGGTGCGGGGGCAGCTTGGCGGCTTCAGGAAGAATGCAAAAAATTGAAACCGCTGCATCCAGGGAGACACGACCTCGCCAGCCATGGACACCCCCGCGTCTTCCAGGACGGCGGCGCGATGGTAGCCGGGGTCAACTGCGTGCTCGGCCGGCCCGCGCGGCCGCGCCGTGCTCGCAGCCCAGGTCCCGCCCGCCGACGCGTCCCGCATCGGATGGCTCTGTCACGCCCCCGACGGCAGCGGGGCCCGATGTCGGTGATTCCTGGCGCCCGCCGTTGTATCGCTGCGGAGGGGTCGTGATGCTTGGGTGCGTGGTGGCGACGGCTGGGTGGGGTATCTTCGGGGCTATGCTGTGGCCCTGCCCCCGAGTGAGCTCCGATGTGTGGCGCGCCGCCCAGCGCACGTTCGACGCTGGCCGGCGGCGTGCTCGCGTTCGCCGGCGCGCGGCCACGGCGCCCGCCGCGCCTGCTGCAGAGCAGCGGTCGATGCAGATCGCCTCGGGAGCGCGCCCATGACACTGCGGGGCCTTGGACCGGTTGCTCGATGCGCTGCTGCCCACGCGGGGCAGCTGCGCGGCTTTTGCGCGTGGCGAGAGGGGCAGGCATGACCAACAGGAACGCGAACAAGAGCTCGCCAGGGCAGCCGGCGGGGCAGGGCGCTGCGAGCGACGCCGCTCCGCAGCCGCATCCGCCGCCGCTGCCGCAGCAGCCGTCGCGCGGGTACGACACGCCGAACTTCGTACCGCAGGAGCACCCTCTGCTCGCGCAGCAGCGCGCGCTCTCGCAGGATCCACGCCGCAGGCCTGACGAGGGGGCGCCCGGCCCCGTCGCAGCGCCGCCTGTCGAGCGGGCGATGCCCTGGGGCGATCCCAGGCCGCGCCGCCGCCAGGACCGCGAGGCGGGGCCGAGCGACAAGCAGGTGTATGTTCCGCCGGTCACCCTGCCCCCGAACCGCGAGCACCAGGCCATGGATCTGCAGAAGATCCAGGTGGCGCCGTCGCTGCTGAAGGGCGTCGACGAGCGGAACCGGCCGACGATGCGCCGGATCCCCGTGCACGGCATGCCCGCCCCGCCGGGCGCCCCCGAGGGGCCGGGCGGCATGCGCCCTGGCGGCGTGCGCACGGCGCGCGTCGGCGTGGGCAGCGGCGTCTGGCCGCCGCCCGAAGAGCCCCGGAAGCAGCGGCCACACGCTGCGCCCGCCGCCCAGCCCGTCGTCGCCGCTCCTCGTCCGGGCATGCCGCCGAACGCCGCGCGGCCCGATCCCGCCGCCGCTGCCGCCGCGGCGGCCCTCGCGTCGCGCCGCCGCGGAGCACCGCTCGGTCTGTTCGCGCTGCTCGTCTTTCTGGGGAGCGCGACCGTCGCGGGGTTCTGGGTGCTGTGGCGCGCCGCCAATCCGCCGGCCGCGCACGACGCGGCGCGCGCCGACGAGGCCCGCGGGCCAGCGCCCGAGCCCAGCGCCGCGACCGCTGCGCCGAGCGCGCCGCCCGATCCGCCGCCCCCGGCCGTCCCACCCCCGGTGGTCACCGTCGAGCAGCCGCCGCCCGTCGCTGAGCAGCCGCCTCCTCCCGCCGCGCCGGACGCTCCGGTGCGATCGGCCACGCCGGCGCCGAGCGCGTCGCACGCGCATTCCGCGCCGGTGGCCGCAACCCGTCCGCCCACGGCGCGTCCTGCGCCGCAGGCCAAGCGCCCCCCGAAGCCTCCGACGACGCCGGAGGACGTCTACGAGCCGACCGCGAACACTCCTCCGAGCTCACCACAGCCCCTGCCGTCTGTGCCCGCTGCGTTGCCTTCAGCGCCCCCGGGGACGACCGCCCCCCCGCGTCCATTCCCCTGAGGAGTCGCCTCTCCGGATTGCAATCCTGCCGGCATCCATCATGCGAAAGTCATTCTTGAAGTTCCCTTCTCTCTTCCTGATGTGCGCCGCGGTTCTCCTCGGGCCGAGCGCCGCGAGCGCGACCGGCAAGGCCCGGCTGATGCCCAGCTCTCCGACCGATGGCGCGCCTGCGACCTCGCGCGCGGGCGAGCGCGCCGCGCAACTCTACCGGGAGGGGAACCTGTTCTACGACGAGGGGCGGTTCGTCGAGGCCGAGGCGCGATACCAGGCGGCCTGGGATCTCCAGCAGAGCTTCGACGTCGCGGGCAACCTCGGGAACGTCGAGCTGGAGGTGAATCAGCCTCGCGAGGCCGCCGCGCACCTCCTGTACGCGCTCGAGACATTTCCGCTCGGCGAGAAGGTCGAGAAGAGGAGCTTCCTGCAGAAGCGGCTCGCCGAGGCCAAGTCTCAGGTCGGTACGCTCCGGATCAGCGTGAACGTCGATGACGCCGAGGTGCTCCTCGACGGCAAGCTCATCGGGCAATCGCCCCTCGATGCCCAGGTGTTCGTCGACCCCGGCAAGCGCACCATCGAGGCGCGCCGCGGGGGCGCGAGGACGTCGACGTCGCTGTTCGTGGCGAGGGGCTCGGATCAGCGCATCGCGCTGAGCCTCGACACGGGCCCGAACATCCCGCTGGTGGTCACGGGGGGGGCGGTCGGGCTGCTCGGGGTCGCCTCGGGGGTGACCTTCGCGATCCTCTCCACGGCGAAGGGCAGGTCCGCGGAAGGGGAGCCGTCCCGCAGTGAGAGGCGCCTGGAGCGGCGCGACTCGCAGACAACGCTCGCCAACATCTCCTTCTGGAGCTTCATCGGCGGCGGCGTGGCGCTCGCCGGGACCGCCGTGTACGCGCTCACCACATCGGGCCGCACGCCGAGCCCGACCGCCGGGCTCGCCCGCTTTCACGCCGCGCCCCTCGTGACCCCCGAGGCCAAGGGCTTGCTTCTCGGCGCGAGCTTCTAGCCGGCGCCGCGCGCGCCGGCGATCGTGCCGAGGTCCACGGCGCCGCCGGCCGTCGCGAGCGGGTCGGTCCTCGGAGCGCAGGGAATGCGCTGTCGCCCGCGTCCCGTGCTGCGGGTCACGCGGCGGGTCACCGTGGTTGGAAGTAGCGTCCTACCTGCTCGCGGTACTCCTCGGGCACATCGCTGCGCTCGACCCCGCCGACCTCCTGGGGACCCACGACGCCGAGCGCTCCCTCGCCCTGGACGTTCGCGGTGTCCCCCGGGCGCCCTGCGGTCCGGCCCATCACGATCCCCGGCATCGGCCGACCCGGGTTGAGCCTGGCGCTGGCGCGTGAGCGCAGCTCGCCCCCGGCAATCGCGCCGGTCTGCCCGTCGTGGTTGCCCCGTCCGCCTCCCTCCGAGTGGCCTGCCTGCCCGGGCCCTTGATTACCGGAGCCGCCCGCAGGCGAGCCCTGCTGTCCGCCCTGACCGGGGTCTCCGCTGCCCGAACCCGAGCGGCCCGACCCGCCGGCGACCGGCGTCGGGAGAGGCGTCCCCCCGAGCTGCCCCTCGGCCTCGTCTGCGCCGCGCTGCGCGTCGTCGAGCGCGCGCTGGCGCTCCGACTCCTCGCTGCTCGGGCCTCCCTCCTGGGCCAGCCGGCGCAGGTGCTCCTCGAGCTGCTGCTGCCCCTCGGGCGTCTCGAGCTGCCGCGCGAGCTGGCGCATCTGCTCCTCCGACGTGGGCTCCCCGCGCGCGTCTCCCGGGGAGCTCGCGAGCTGCTGCTTCAAGCGCTCGGCGAGCTGCTTGCGCTCCTCGGGGCTCAGCTTCTCCAGCGCCTTTTCGAGGCTGTCGGCGAGCCTTCGCGCGTCCTTGTCGCTCCCGGTGCGACCGAGGTTGCCGAGCGCTTCGCGCCCCTCGTCGTCGAGCGCCTCACCGAGCGCTTCGGCCAGCTCTCGCAGCTTGTCGGCCTCCTGGCCCCGCTGATCCAGCAGCTTGCGTTGCTCCTCGAGCGCCTTCGCCACGCCGGGGGCGCCGGCCCGCCTCGCGGCCTCGGCGGCCTCCTCGAGCGTCTTCCTGGCGCGCTCGCGGTCCTCCTTTTCGAGCCTGTTGGCGAGCCGCTCCATCTCCTCGTCGAACGCCACGAGGTCGCGATCGCCGAGCGCCTTCGCCGCGCGCTTCAGCGCGGGCTCCTCTCCTAGCCTGCCGAGCGCCGATTCCATCCCCTGGCGCTGCTCGCCCTCGCCGAGCGAGAGGCGCTCGGCCGTGATCGCGTCGCGGAGCCTGCCGATGTCCGCCTGCGCTTCGCGGCGCTCGACGC
Source organism: Sorangium sp. So ce1335 (assembly GCF_051521615.1). Lineage (NCBI taxonomy): Bacteria > Pseudomonadati > Myxococcota > Polyangiales > Polyangiaceae > Sorangium > Sorangium sp. So ce1335. The sequence continues at coordinate 10,193,538 of NZ_CP150363.1, read as the reverse complement.
CGCTCCGGAGCTTTTGCCGGAGCGCCTTCGCGTCCTCGGCGAGCTTCTTGAGGCGCTCGCGTTGCTCTCCGTCCCGAGCGTCGATCTCGGCGAGCTGGATCACCCGCTCCAGCCCGGCGATCTCGGCGAGGCGCACCTGCTCGGCCCCCGGCGGGGGCGCCGCTGCCGCGGGGGCGGGCGGCAGCGGGAGCCAGCTTAGATAACCGATGAGAACGGCGGCGAGCGGCGCGCCGGCGTGCCAGGGGCGCCACAGCCGCGCGCGGACCTGCTGCGCCGTCGCCCCCTCGAGGGCCGCCGCGGCGTGGGCGAGCACGACGTCGTGCGCCGCCGACGCGGTGCCCCCGGGCCCGCCAACCCCGGTGGGCTCGGCGGCTGCGAGCTCCACGGCCGTCGAGATCGACTCGGAGGAGCCGAGCTTGCCATCGAGGAACAACGCCACGTTCGGGTCAGACCACCGGCGTCGGCGCGCCGCTGCTGCGCCTGCCGCGGCGCCGATCAGCCCGCCGGCCGCCATCCAGGGGCGCAGCGCGCCGTGCCGCGTCTGCCACGCCGTCGCTGCGCCAGCAGCGCCGAGGACCATTCCGGCGGCGGCGCCGGTGAGGACCAGCTCCAGCGCGAGGCGGCGCCGGACGCGGCGAGACCAGCGAGCGAACGCGGCGCTGAACCTACGCCGGGTAGACGTATCCGCCATGCTCTCGATGTGTACCCGCAGGCCGGCGCGGCGGCCAGCACTGCCTCGGGAGCCGCCGTGGCGTCCGGCCAGGCTCGCGCCCGGCCGCGGTGCCTCCCGGTCCGTGACGGGAGCTGGGGCGGCGCTGCTCGCCCTGAGCGACGCCGCGCGGCGCGGGAGCTCACCGCGCGCTCGGGCCCCTCACGGGACGAAGCACCATTTCAAATGGAATGAAGCGAGCTCGAGGCGCGCCGGGACAACGTCCTGGTCACTCTCGAGCAGATGCAGGTCGCAGTCGGCGAAGGAGAAATTGCATTCGTGCGGCTCGCGCTGCGACGTCCGGAGCGTGGCCGGACATGAGCCATAGAAAAGATCATCGTCGACGTACATTCGCATGTTCACGACAGCATCGTCGCCGCCTCTGCGCTTGCTGCTGAGCAGGTGGAGATCGAGGTAGTAGAAGCCCCTCCTGCCCTTCGAGTGGTCGACCAGCTCCAGATTGGTTTCTCCATTGAGGAGAGAGCAGTCAACGTCCCAGCCGTCGTCGAATCTGGGGACAGGCTGCTTGCCGTCATCGCCCGTGTCAAGGACCAACTCCCGCCCGTCCACGGTCACGACCGCCTTGCCGTAGGCCTCGGGGAGCTTCGGGCTGGTGGAGCACCCGATCGGCGAGAGCGAGAGCACAAGGCCTTGGGCGAGGAGGGTTCGGTGCATGGAAGTTCTCCAGCAGCGTGGCGGGCGAGAGCATCGCACGAGATCGACAACCATGAACGCGCGCAATGTGGTTGATCCATGTGCCGTGCCAGATGTCAACCGGAAACGGAGGGCCCTCCATGACGGCATTGTTGGACCTGACCCAGGTTGCCTGAGGACCTGACCTACGTTGCGTACAAATCGGTCACTCCCGTGGGGACGCCACCGCTCCTCCCAGTGTACTCCCCGGGGGGGAGCCGCCGTCCCGGCGTGTATGCTTGCCCGACGAGCCTTCTCGGCAGCGGGGCGTCCAGCGCATCCCGGAGATAGTGCTGGCTCGCCCACCCGCTCAGCGGCCTTGCCTGGCGGAAGTGGCGGATGGGGGTGGCGGCCGCCAGATCCATCGAATCGCCAGGTACGCGAAATCGTTCGCGCGAGGCCCCGGCACGCCCCTGGCATTATTGGCGGCCATGAGCCAGCCTCGCGCCATCGTAGCCGGTGCCACGTATCTCCTGACGCGACGCGCGCTGCGTCGGCATCTGCTCTTCCGACCCGACGCGGCGATCACCCAGTTGATTGTCTATGCTCTCGCCGTGTCGGCGAAGCGCTACGGCATTCGCGTGCACGCTTTATGCGCAATGTCCACGCACCTGCACATCGTCGTCACAGACGTAGAAGGCGCGCTCCCGCATTTCCTGCAGTTCTTTCACCGCCTCGTCGCGCTGGGGACCAAAGCGATTCGAGCCTGGGAGGGCCCGGTATGGGGCCAGGAAGCGACGAGCGTGGTGCGGCTCATGACACGAGCCGCGGTCGTGGAGAAGATCTCCTATACCCTGGCGAATCCGGTGGGGGCGGGGCTCGTGCGACATGCGCGGGAGTGGCCGGGGGCGAAGGTCCTCGTCCGCGAGCTCGGTCGTGGCGTGCTGCGGGCGAAGCGTCCCGACGTCTACTTCGATCCGAGCAACCCAGCATGGCCCGAGGAGGCTGCCATCGCGCTCACGCTTCCGCCCGCCGTCGCGGACGATGACGCGGGCGCCTTCCGGCGCGAGGTGGCTGTAGAGCTCGAGCGACAGGAGGCGGAAGCGCACGCCTCGATGCACTGCAAGGGGCTTCGATTCCTCGGTCCGGACCGTGTGCGCAGGATCTCGCCTGACGAACGCGCGACATCCTTGGAACCGCCACGTGGTTTTAATCCGACGTTCGCAGTAGGAAGAGGACACGCGGACGCAAGAAAAATCGCGGCTGCTGCTGTACGGGCATTTCGCGCGGCGTACCGCGAAGCGCTCGAACAATGGCGCGCGGGTCTGCGTACCGCAGTGTTCCCAGCAGAGACGTGGTGGATGCGCGTGTTCCACGGCGCGTCCGTGCGCGAACCTGTGCTCGTTGTGTAGCGCATTCGAGCAGGCACGTCGCGAGGCGAGAGAACGCCGATATGGAATCGAATGCTGTTCGAGACCCAGTGAATGAGCAGGGCTGCGCTCTGCGGGTGCGCATCATGTATTGGTTTGATCGCGTCTGCGATACGGAGTCGCGTTCGAACGCTCAGAGCGTGAGCGCGACATTCACTCGACCATCCTTCATCGCCCCGGACCCAGGCGCCCTTCATGACCATGGGGCCCACGGGACCGCCGCCGATGACGGCCACCGTCCCTCCACCCTGCATGGCAACCCAGTCGACGGCCGTGCAGACGGTCAGGAGATCCGTCAGGAACAGGGATGCTCGTCCGTTACATCGGCATCGATCTTGCGCGGACCCACGTCCGCGAGCTGTACGCGGGCGTACCCAGCCTGGCCGCCATGATATACCCCATGAAGGTCGGTATATCCGAAGAGCCCACCGCCCTTTGAGCTGATGACGTTCCCTTCCGGCCGTAGCGTCCGGGGTTGGAGCGCTCGGGGTTGGGGCGCTCGCAGTACCCCGGTAGGTCACGTTCGCCGAAGAAGCCACCCCGGCACGCGATGGCGAAGGGCACGGTCACGCGGCCTTCCGGGCGGAGTGTGCTCGCGTCGTTCCCCGCCTCGTCGACGATGCCCATGAGCTTGTGCCCGAGCACGAGCGGCATTCCTTGCGGAATGATCCCGTTGTAGACATGCAGGTCGGAACCGCGGATCGCCGTGCTCGTCACCCGCACGATCGCGTTGGTTGCGCCCGCACCAGAGCCGGTTGTCGACGTTGCCCACGCTGCCACGCTTTGGGCCGTGAAATACCAGAGCCATCATTGGCCCTTCAGGCCTCCACCGTGGTCCAGGGGCGAGCAGCCTGCAACCGGTATGCCCGTACACGCAATCGCTGGCGGCGCGTCCAGTCGAATGGCACGGGAGGCAACAACCCGGGACGAAGGACCGAAGGACCGCCGACTTTCAGGGGGGCCTCGTTCCTCGGGCAGTCGCGCGCCTCGGCTTGATCGGAGCAGGAAACGTCACGACGGAGATGCGTCGCCTCACGGACCAGGGCTGCACGCCGCAGCAGGCGGGCGCAATCAGGGAAACAAGGGCGTGCAGAGCGGATAGAAAGCCGAGAAGTCAGGCCGCTGCAGGAACACCGTGACGACCTCGTCGTAGCGGGTCGTCCTGGACCTGCCCGGCGTCATGGTCGTCGGGGCCTCGCAGCGCCTGTAACCCTCGAGGGAGACGTCCTTGCACACGCTGGTCTTTGAGGCCGTAAGATCTCGACACGGGCCCAGGAAGCGGAGGCTGCAGTCTTCCCTCGACGCGCACGTCCGCTCCGGCACGAAGGCGCTCTCGTCGTCGGCGCACGACATCTGGAGCAAGGCGCCGCCGCACGCGTACATGCGAGAGCCGATGTCGCCAAGCTCGTCACGCTGGCCGAGCGGCTGGAATACGTTGCCGAAGAAGGAGATCTCCTCCTGCTGGAAGGTGCGCCGTTCTGCCGTGTCGGTTGTCAGCGCTGTATGCTGGCCCCGCAGCGAGATGGCCACCTCGACGCCGTACCCGTTCACGTGCGCGAGCAGGCACGCCGTGACCCAGCGCTGGGATTTCTCGGGCAGAGGACCGCTCAGCCAATCGGGCGCAAGGCCGATCCGCCCGTCGAACCGGTACGTCGTGGAGCCCACCGTTCCGACGAGCGACTTCCCCTCGGGAAGCGCGCAGCCGATGGTATAGCGAAGGAGCTCACGACCATCCTCATCCTGCAGCAGGTCTGTCGTGGCCAACTCCCGTCCGTCGGCCGAGAGGCGGCTCATCGACAGACCGTTCATCGAGAGGCGATTCATCGAGAGGCGATTCATCGAAAGGCGGTTCGACGAGAGAACCGCCTCTTCCGACGTGCCCACGGCCTCCTCGGAGGCTGGATCGACGCTGGAAGCACAGCCGAACAGGACAAGGCAGGGAATCGCAAGAGCCATTCGTCGGGCGCTGAGGTTCATGGGGTCGCCTCTCTTTTCGAGTGCCGTGGGGTTTCCCATGATTCTTGCAATCGTCGGGCCACGCCTGACTGCGCCCGCTTCACCTCATCCGTCCCACCCGACCCAGGTTGAGCTCCGGCCGCTCCGCCGGTCCTCAGCGGCCCGTCTGGCCGGGCCGCCCAGCCCGCCGAGATTGCCCGGGTCGATAAGGGTGACCCCGATAAGGGTGACCCGGGTTGCGCCTGCGGAGCCTGGTAACCCGGCTTGAGCCTGCGTCCGGCAAAGCCTGTCAGCACCGAGGTTGAGCTCGGCAAGGTTGAGCTCGGCAAGCTCAGGACGGCAGACAGCAGAGCCTGGCACGGCCGAGGTTGAGCTCGGCAGAGCTCGGCAGGGCCCGTCGGCGCCCCTCCCTCTCTGCTGCTGAGGCAAAATGCCACAGCGTAAGGAGCCCCCGATCGACCCCTCCTCCCATTGCATCGTTTCTTCGCGGATTCTCACCCGCGAACGCCTTCCTGAAGCTTTACGCCGCGACACGCTCTCGCCACGCTGAGGCGATTTGCACCGTCTCCCCGACGCTCACCCGAGCGCAGCTTTCGTCACTCCTGCTGCCTGGGCGCGCCATCCTCGGTCGGTTCGGGCCACCGCGGCAAGAGCGCCGCGACCGCCTCGAAGCGCGGCTGCCACATGCGGCACGCCACCAGCACCGGCCTCGCCCTGGCGAGCGCCGCGGACGCCTCTCGGTGACGCCCCACCGAGGCGGCGGTGCGCGCGTGGAAGTAGAGCACCTCGAGGAGCTCCTCCACCGGCAAGGTGCGCTCCGCGAACTCCGTCAGCGCGTCCCAGCCGTCCTCCAGGTCCTCCGCCGACGGCACGCGGAGCCCCTCCGCCGCGAGCACCAGCTTCAGCATGCGGAACAGCGCAAACGGCGCCGGCGCCGACGCGTCGGGGCGGCACTGGTCGGCGACCCAGGCGACGGCGCGCGCCGCCTCCCGGAGCTCGCCGCGCGCCGCCTGGATGCGCGCGATGAGCAGCGCGTCGTCCGGCGCCGCGCGCTCCCCGAAGCGCTCGTCCAGCACGCGCGAGCGGCGCGCGAGCGCAAGCGCCTCGTCCTCGCGCCCGCACCAGTGCAAGAGCTCGGCAAGGTTGTGCGTCGCCACATGCTCGGGCCCGGGGTTGCCGATCTCCCGCGCGAGCTCCACGGCGCGGCTCAGGTCCTGGAGCCCGCGCTCCGGCGCGCTCAGGGCAGCCCACAGGTACGCGCGGTTCGCGTACGCCGAGCAGAGGTGCAGCCGGTCGTTCATCTCCCGGGAGAGCGCGATCACCTCGCAGAAGCGCGCCTCCGCCTCGCCGAGCCGCCCCGCGATCACCAGCGCCATCGCCAGCAGGAGCAGCGCGATCACCCGCGTCTCCCGGTCGCCCTCCGCCCCGGCCCCGGCCGAGGCGCGATCCAGGAGCTCGATCGCCTCCGCCACCCGCTGCTGCCGCCAGCACGAGCGGCCAAGCGCCATGAGCAGCCGGTTCTCCAGCCTCCGATCGCCGAGGCGCTCGACGATCGCCCGCGCCTCGTCCACGCGCCTCGCCGACGCCGCGTAGTCGGTCGCGTGGTCGAGCGCCGTCGCCTCCTCGAACAGGAGCTCGGCGGTGAGCCGGCCGTCGCCGAGCTCGCGCGCGAGCTCCCGCGCGAGCGCGAGATCCGCGAGCGCCTCGGGGATCCGGTGCAGGCAGTAGCGCGCCTTGCCGCGGCCGGCGAGCGCGTGCGCGCGCCAGCGCGCGTCGCCCTCGTCGAGCAGCGCGAGCGCGGCCGTGTAACGCTGGTCGGCCTCGACGTTGTCGTGGGTCGCCGCCGCCCGATCGCCGAGCGCGAGGTGGGCCGCGGCCGCCGGCGCGCGCTCGCCGCACGCCGCCGCGTGCCGCGCCAGGTGCGCGAGCGCCCGCAGGTCCGACGCGCCGGGGGCCACGCGCCCCCGCCACCACGCGAACGCGTGCGCGTGGATGGCCTGGCGCTGCGCAGGCGCGAGCGCGTCGTAGACCGCATCCCGGAACGTCGCGCTCTCGAACGCGTGGATCCCGCGCTCGCCGCGCACGAGCAGGCCCAGCCCGCACAGCGCGCCCAGGCCGACCCCGGCGTCCATCGGCGTGCTCGCCCCGCCCGCCTCCTCGATCGCGTCCTGGATCGCCTCCACCTCCTCCCGCGTGAAATCGGGCCCGAGCGCGGAGCAGAGCCGCACACACGCCGAGAGCTCGGGCGAGAGCGCGTCGAGCCGGCGCGCGGCGAGCCACTGCCACGCCGGCAGCGGCGGGAGCTGATCGAGCGCGGCCGTCGCCACGTAGAAGGCCCCCGTCGGCCGCTGCTGCACCGCGCCGGCGCGCTTCAGCGCGCGCACGAGCTCCGTCAGGCACGAGGGGTTGTACCCGGACCAGCGCGCGAGCTGCCGGAGCGCGGCCTCGGGCGGGTACTCCGCGGGCAGGAGGAGCGCGGCGGCGAGCCGCATCGCGTCCTGCTCCGAGAGCCGCCCGAGCGCCGCGCGTTCGTGCCGCTCGGCGCGCGCGCCCCAGCTCCGGCGCATGTCCTCGAACCGCGGGTGCGCCGCGACGAGCACCCAGAGGCGGCAGCCCGGCGCGTCGAGCGTCGCGAACTCGAGCGCGTCGAGCGCCGCGTCGTCGGCCCAGTGCGCGTCGTCCAGGATGACCGCGACAGGCGCCTCGCGCGCGCGCCGCTGGAGCCCCTCGGCGATCGCGCGCATCGTGCTCTGCCGCAGCGACAGCGGGGACGCGCCGGCCTGCTCCGGCGGCATCCACCCGAGCGCCGCGGCCACCGCCCTCCACGCCTCCTCGGCGAGCTCGTCGCCGAGCCGCTCCGCGCAGAACGCCCGCGCATCCGCGGGCGGCGCGCCCGCGTCCACCTCGAGCACGCGGGCGAGCAGCTCGCTCGACGCGCGCTCGCCCGCGAGCGGCTGCGCCGCGCGCAGCGCGATGACCTGCGCCCGCTCCTGCATGCGCAGAAAGAGCAGGGCCGCCTCGTCCGCGAGGCGCGATTTGCCGAGGCCCGCCTCGCCGATCAGCGTGAACAGGCCAGGGCTCGCGCCGGACACGCTCGCCTCCATGCTCACCGCGAGCGCGCCGAGGATCTCGTCGCGGCCGACGAGCGGCGCGGCGCTCGCCGGGGTCGGCGGGTGCTGCGACCGCGCGGCGAGCCGGTAGAACCCCGCGCCGGGCGCGCGCGAGAGCGTCGGGTCGCGCGAGGCGCCGCGGAGCTCGCCCTCGGGGAGCGCCCGCACGATGTCCGCGGTGAGCACGACGCCGCCCCAGCTCCCGGGCGGCATCCAGGCGTCCGGCTGCTCGACCGGCGGGCCGTAGACCGCCGGCGGCCCCTGCTCCTTGCGGCGCACGATCAGCCCGGCGATGTGCACGGCCGCGCGCCCCGCGTGCCGCTCCTCGATCTCGCGCGCGACCGCGATCGCGGCGCTCACCGGATCGTCCGCGTCGACGCCCGAGAACACGCACACGAGCCGGCCCCCGCGCTGCCTCGCGACGAACCCCTTGCGCGCGGTCACGGCGCTCATCACGACCGCGGACGCGCTCCTCGCCTCGGCCACGAGCACGACCGCGGGCTGCCGTCCGTCGGTGAGCAGCGCGCCGCGCGCGGGCTGCGCGTTCGGCGCGGGCTGCGCGTCGGTCGGGCACGCCTGCGCGAGCGCGCTCCGCAGCGCGGCGACGTCGCGCGGGCGGCGCTCGGGCTCCTTCGCGAGGCAGGACAGCACGATCCGCTCCAGCTCCTCGGGCACCGCCGCGAACTCGTGGGGGCGAGGGGGACGGAGCGCGAGGTGCCCGTGCTCGATCTCGCCCCGATCGCCGGCGAACGGGAGCCGCAACGTCAGCAGCTCGTAGAGGATCACGCCGAAGGCATAGATGTCCGTGCGCTCGTCCTGGACCGGATCGCCGCGGATCTGCTCCGGCGCCATGTACTCCGGGGTGCCGACGATCGTCCCCCGGGCCGTCAGGCCCTCGCCTCGCTGCGTGCCCTGAGCTCCCTGCGCTTCCTGCGCGCGCGCGTGCTTCGTGAGGCCGAAGTCGAGGAGCGCGAGGCGCTGCCCCCCCTCGGCGACGAAGAGGTTCTCCGGCTTCAGGTCGCGGTGGATCACGCGCTTCGCGTGCGCCGCCTCGAGCGCCTCGAGGAGGGCCGCGGCCGTGGCCACGACGTCGGCGGCGGCGGGCGGGGCCTCGAGGTCCGCGAGCACGTCGGCGAGCGTCCTGCCGCGGAGGAGCTCCATCGCGATGAACGGCCGCCCGTCGGCGAGCGTCCCGTGCTCGTGCATCCGGGGTACGTGCGGCGGCCCCACCTGCTCGAGCGCCTCGGCGTCCCGCCGGAACCGCTCGGCCATGAGCGGGCCCGCCCACCGCCCGACCTTGAGCGCCACCGGCTCGCCGCCCTCCGCCCGCGCCGCCTCCCACACCGTCGCGAAGCCGCCGGCGCCGATGACCCGCCGCGGCGTCAGACCGGGCAACGACGGCGCGGGATCCTGCGCGGCGTCGCGCGGGCGGCTCGGCGGAAGCCACGCGTCGCGCGGGCAGGGCTTCGCGCCGGCGACGCGGCGATGACAGACCGGACAGCGGGGCAATCTGCCTCCTCGGGCCAGAGCTTACCCCGTCCGGCGCCCTGGACGAGCGCCTCGTCCGCCCGGGCGATCTCGATGGAACGGGGTGTGCTTATTCCGCGAGGGTGTGGCAAGAGACGGTTCGCTCGATGGTCCTGACGCAGGGCGGTGCGCCCCTGCAAGCCTCGTCGGACGGGAGCGCCTCGCCCACCACAGCGTGTGACGACACCCTCGGTGGCGCGCTGCGCTGCGTCGAGACCTGTGATGCGCCCGCGTCGTCGGGCCGCCCGCAGATGCTCCCCCGCGGCAGCCGGGTCGGCGACTATGTCGTCGAGCAGAGCATCGCTCACGGCAGCTTCGGCGTCGTCTACCAGGCCGCGCACGCGGAGAGCGGCAAGCGCGCGGCGGTCAAGGTGCTCCACCCGGAGCTCCTGTTCACCCGCGAGGCGGTCGTGCGCTTCGAGCGCGAGATCCAGGCGATCCGGCGGATCGATCACCCCAACGTGATACGCATCCTCGATTGCGGGCAGATGGACGGAGGCCGGCCGTTCTTCGCGATGGAGCTCCTCAGCGGGGTCGATCTCCAGTCGTACATCAGCTCTCGAGGCAGGCTCTCCGCAGAGGACACGCTCGAGATCCTGGAGCCCGTGTGCGAGGCGCTGTCGGCGGTCCACAGGAGCGCGATCGTGCACCGCGATCTCAAGGCGTCGAACGTGTTCATCGCCCAGGAGAACTGTGTGCCGCGCGTGGTCCTGCTCGATTTCGGCGTGGCCAAGGTCCTCGACGACGCGGGGCCGGGCATCACGGCGCCGACTCACCTGCTCGGCACGCCCGCGTGCATGGCGCCCGAGCAGATCCGGGGGCAGCGGGCGGACGCGAGGACAGACGTCTACGCGCTCGGCGCGCTGGCCTATTACATGGTGACAGGCAAGCTCCCGTTCCTCGACGCCACGCTCGCGACGCTCCTGCACATGCACCTCTGGGTGCACCCGCCGAGCCCGAGCCGCGAGGCGCCCGTGGGGCCCGAGGTCGACGAGGTGGTGCTCCGCGCGATGGCGAAGGATCCCGCCCAGCGCTACCAGACGGCGGCGGAGTTCATCGAGGGGCTCCGCGCCGCCGTGGCCGCGGGGCGGACGAGCGTCCTGCCGCTGCCCGGGAGCCCCGAGGAGCGCCGCGTCGGCGCGGTCCACGTCGAGGTGCTCGCCGACTGCGGCGCGATGGAGGACCCCGACGACGCGCTGCTCGCCGACATGGACGACGTCCTGCCGCTCGCGTCGCGCTTCCTGTCCGCGAGGGGCTTCACCGCGGCGCTGGAGACGGGCAATTCCCTGCTGTTCTTCCGGGAGCTCGCCGCCCCCGAGGCCTCGGACCGGGCGTCGCGGCGGGACATCGTCGATACCGCCCTGCTGCTCGAGCGCGAGCTCCGCCACCGCAAGGGGCGCGACGCGCGCGTGCACGTGAACGTCTGCCTGCACGCAGGTCAGGTGCTGATGCGCGCGTCGGAGGTCGTCGGCGGCGAGCTCATGGACGTCGCGGCGTGGGCGCCGGAGATCGAGCTGCCTGGCGTGACCGCGACCCAGGCGATGCTCGACGGCCTCGATCTCGACGCGGAGCTGCTGGAGTGCGCCCCGGCGCTCCGCCGCGTGGCCCGCGGCGCGGGCCGGACGCGCTCGCGCTGAAGCGCCGCCGGACGAGGGCGACGAGACGGCCAGGACGCCTGGGCCGCCCGGACGAGACGGCTCTGAAGTCCCCCGCCTCCCTGGCGGTCTTCTTGATCTTCATCCGGCGCAGCGCGAGCCGCTATTGCGGCAAGGGCAGCGCGATATAGGGCTCGGTGATCCTGCCGACGACGATATCGCGCACCTGCTTCGAGTAATACGTCGAACCGGATACTGCGCTCCAGGAGTATCCCACGATCGAGCCGCTGCCATTCGCGTAGAGGCGCATGACGCCCCTCCCGACGCCCGCGTGCCAGGTGCCGTCGACGTTTCGTCGGGTGTCCGTGAGCCCGTGGCCCGTGGTGCTCGAGTCGAGGACGGGGAGCTCGTACTGGATCGTCCCGGAGACGTACGGACGGGTCGCCGCTCGGGGCGCCGCGGCCCCCGCCGCGATGGCGACGTGCCCGGTGGCCGAGCTCCCCTCCGGATACTCGATCGCCACGATATCGCCCGCCTCGATCTGGTCCACCGTCAGGATCTGCTCGAAGCCCACCTCCTCGACGATGGTGTCGTGGTACCGGATGGCGTTCGGGCTCATGCTGCCGAACCACGTGTTGATGTCGTACGTCGAGAGCTGATAGGCCTGCTTGAGGACGTGCGTCACGAACGACGTGCAGAAGCTGCGGCTCCGGTACTCCGTGGCTCCTCCGATGCCGGCCCAGCTCACGTAGGTCGTGCCGCCTCCATATTCGTTGTCTTCGGGAGCGATGTGGGTCACGAGGGTGTCGGCCCAGTAGAGGTGGCCGGGGCCCTCGGACGACTGGCCCTCTGCCGTGCGCGGCGCGAGCAGGCCGAGCCCTGCGAGCGCGACGGCGGGGAGCGCGTGAACGACGGATCGCGAGCTCATGCGCTTCATTGCATTCATGTTCTCCTCCCGTGTGGAGTCGATGGTTCCGCGTGGGATGGTCACAGTCGGCCGGCGGCCCCGCGGGCGTCGCGGCGGAGCTCCGGCGAAGCGAAGTCGCGCACCAAGCTGCCGAACATACGCCGGTCGTACGAGCTCTACAATCGTCCCGTGACAGCGATACTCCATTTTTGCACGATTCTATTCGAGTATGATTCCCTCCATTTCCACAGGCCGTCTCCTCAGGGCGACATGCGATCACGTCTTCATAGAGGCGCGCGCCGGCGCCCACCGCGAGCGCATGGCGCGGCGAGGGCGAGGTGGTGACGGACGGCAGGGCCACAGCGCGGAGGCCGGAATCGACGTGGGGCCCCGGTGTCGACGGTTGGCGCGGCGGTGTGGTATGGTCGCCGGATGTCGGAAGAACGCGGTCGTCAAAAGCTCCAGGCGCTCGCGAAGACGCTTCAGGAGAAGATCGCCCCGTCGGGGGAGGCGCTCCTGAACCGCCAGGGCCTGAAGATGGTCGAGCGGCTGGCCCGCGATCTCACCGGCGAGAACGCGATGCCCGGCCTGCGCGTCTGGCGCGACAGCGCCGGCAAGTTCCGCCTGCAGCGCCCGCCGCGCAACGCCGAGATCGCGGTCGAGTGGCAGCGCGACATCGGCGCGATGGTGATGACGACGGAGAAGCACGGCCAGCCCCGCACGCTCGTGCGCTACGTGTACGATCAGGCAGCGGGCCACTTCCGGCGGATGGAGGGAGAGGGGGAGCTCTACGACGATCTCGCGGAGGCGCTCGTCGAGCACCTCTACCCGGAGGGCAGGGGGTAGCGGTCTCGCGCGCCGCGCCCGCCGAGGGGCGCCGGCTCGCCGGGGCGGAGTTCCGCCGTTTTGTTGACAGATCTGCGCATTTCGATTGGATGGCCGCGTGCACTCCGCGAAGCGCCTATCGGCCGACCTCCGCCCCGTCCTGACGCTCGGCGACGCGATGGATCACTATGCCTCCTGGCCGAGGCCCACGGTGATCGTCTCCGACGGCGCCTACGGCGTCGCCGGGTTTCCCGGCGATCCGCCGACGCACGAGGGGCTCGCGGCGTGGTACGCGCCCCACGTCGCCGCCTGGTCGGAGCGCGCCCTGCCGTCGGCCACCCTCTGGTTCTGGGGGACGGAGATCGGCTGGGCGACGGTGCACCCGCTGCTGGAGCAGCACGGCTGGGACTACCGGAGCTGCCATGTCTGGGACAAGGGGATCGCCCACGTGGCGGGCAACGCGAACACCCGGACGCTGCGCAAGTTCCCGGTGGTGAGCGAGGTGTGCGTGCAGTACGTGCGCAAGGTCCTCCTGGAGTCCGGCGGCGCGCGGCTGCCCCTCAAGGCCTGGCTGCGGCGCGAGTGGGAGCGATCGGGCCTGCCGCTGCGCCACACGAACGAGGCGTGCGGCGTGAAGAACGCCGCCACGAGGAAGTACTTCACCCAGTGCCACCTCTGGTATTACCCGCCGGCCTCGGCGTTCGAGCAGATCGTCGCGTTCGCGAACGCGCACGGCCGCCCCGAGGGGCGACCCTACTTCTCGATCGACGGCAAGCGGCCGCTGACGGGCCATGAATGGGCGAGCCTGCGGGCGAAGTTCCATTGCGAGGTCGGGGTGACCAACGTGTGGCAAGAGCCCGCGGTCCGCGGCCCGGAGCGCTTCAAGGAGGAGACGCGGGCGGTCCACGGCAACCAGAAGCCGCTCAAGCTGCTCGATCGAATCATCCGGGCGTCGTCCGATCCGGGCGACGTCGTCTGGGAGCCGTTCGGCGGGCTCTGCTCGGTCGCGGTGGCCGCCTTCGCCGCGGGGCGGCGCTGCTTCAGCGCCGAGATCGCGCCCGCATACCACGCGGTCGCGTCGAGCCGCCTCGCGAAGTGCGCGCCGCGCCCGCCCGCCGCGATCTCGGCCGCGTGACGGCCGGTGTCGGCGCCGCTGCTCCGCATGGTAGCCTGCTCCACCATGGCGACGCCGAAGATCGTGACCGTGGGAGGGGGGACGGGCCATTACACGCTCCTCACGGGCCTGCGCCACCTGAGCGCCCGGATCACCGCGATCGTGACCATGATGGACTCGGGCGGGAGCTCCGGCAGGCTCCGGGACGAGTACGGTCTCCTGCCCCCCGGCGATTTCACGCGTTGCCTCGTCGCGCTGTCCGAGCACCCGGAGGCGCTGAAGGAGCTGCTCAGCCACCGCTTCCGCTCGGGGAGCCTCGGCGGGCACACGCTGCGCAACCTGATCTTCACCGCGGTGCAGGAGATCACCGGCTCGGTGCCGCTCACCGTCGAGCGCCTGCACGAGATCTTCTCGGTGAAGAACCGCGTCCTGCCGGTCACGATGGACCACGTCGATCTCGTCATGCACCTCGAGAACGACCGGACCATCCGGGGGGAAGCGTCGATTGACAACCTCTCCGACATGCTCGATGCGCCCGTGCTCTCGGTCTATCTGGATCCGGAGGCGGAGGCTTATCCAGCGGCGCTCGAGGCGATCGCGGAGGCCGATCTCATCATCGTGGGTCCGGGCGATCTTTACACGAGCCTCGTGCCGAACCTGCTCGTGAAAGGGGTGCGCGAGGCGATCGCGGCGAGCCGCGCCCGCGCGCTGTTCGTGTGCAACCTGATGACGAAGGCCAACGAGACGCCCGGCTACACGGTCGAGGATTTCGTGGGGACCATCGCGATGTACCTGGGCGAGGCGCGGCTCGACGCGGTGCTGTTCAACGACGTCTGGCCCTCCGCGAGCCTCCGGGAGTATGCGTCCACCGGCTCCGAGCCGGTCGTGACCTCGCCGGACAGGCCGCTCCCGCCCGACCTCCTCGTCCCGGCCGATCTGCTGTCCGGCGGCAAGCTCATCCGGCACGACCCGCACAAGCTGTCGGCCGCCATCGTGTCGCTCGCGCGGGAGCGGTCGTGGTGGTGAGGCCCTGCCGTCCGCCTCTCCGGCGCCGTCCTCGAGCGCTCGGACGGCGGGTGAGCGCTTCAGGCGGGGGCGCCGGCCTCGCGAGGTAGGTGGGGGCGCAGCGGCGCCCCCGGCGCGACGGTCAAGCTGCCTTCGGCGCGTCGTACAGATAGAAGGGCGTGTTGACGATCACGACGCCGTTCCCGCCCCGGAAGAGCAGGAGCCATTTGAGGATCGACGCCGTGTGGTTGTGGAGCAGGTAATGGTACCAACGTGACTCGACGACCTCCGGCACGACGACCGCCACCTGCCGGTCGGGGTGAGCGTGCGCGACGGTCGTGACGAAGCGGAGCAGCGGCCGGAAGAGCCGCCGGTAGCGGGATCGGACCACCACCAGCCGCGGCGCCGGGACACCCTTGTTCTTCGCGGGCTCCTCCACGAGCTCGCGCCATTCGCCGCTCAGGTCCTCGACGCGGGGATCGTCGAGGAGCACCTGGAGCGCGTAGACCTCGGGCGAGAGCTGGAGCGCGAAGCGGAGCCCCTTCTGCGCCACGAGGTCCCAGCGCCGGATCGGGACCACCACGATCGGCGGCGGCGGCGGGGTGAGGTCGAGCGGCTCGTGGGCGCGGACCGCCTCGTCGAGCTGCGCGTAGTGCCTGCGCACGCCGCGGAAGATGAGGAAGGCCCCGAGCACGAGCAGGGCCGAGACCCACGCCCCCTCGGTGAACTTGGAGATGATGATGACGACGAGCGTGGCGGCCGTGGCCGTGGCGCCGGTGGCGTTGACGGCGAGGTGGAACCGGTAGCGCTTGCCGCGGACCCTGTACCAGTGCGCGATCATCCCCGACTGCGACATCGTGAAGGCGAGGAAGGCCCCCACCGCGAAGAGCGGGATGAGGGCGTCGGTGATCCCCTGGAAGACGACGAGCAGGATCGCCGAGAGCCCGGCGAGGACGCCGATGCCGTAGGAGAAGGCGAGGCGCCGGCCGCGGTGGATGAAGGGCTCGGGCAGGAAGCGATCGATCGCGAGGAGCTGACAGAGCCGGGGGAAGTCGGCGAAGCTCGTGTTCGCGGAGAGGAGCAGCACCGCGACCACGGCGGTCAGGGTCACGTAGTAGAACGTGCCGCGCCCGACGACCGCGCCGATCAGCTGCGAGAGGATGCTCTGATAACCGGTCTGGCCCGGCACCGTGGCGGTGATGCCGTAGGCCTTCGCGAGGATGGCGATCCCGGCGAGCAGGATGCCGAGGGAAGCGACGATGTACGAGAGCGTCCGGCGCGCCTGCACGCTGCTCGGCTTGCGGAACGCAGGGACGCCGTTGCTCACCGCCTCCACGCCGGTCATCGCGGTGCACCCGCTCGCGAAGGCGTGGCAGAGCAGCGCGAGGCTCGCGGTGCCGAGCGAGGCGTGCACCGAGGGCGGCGCGACGACGGGCGCCGGGTGGCCTCCCTGCAGGACCGCCTTGCCGATGCCGATCGCGATCACCGCGAACAGGCAGCCGAGGAACGCGTACGTCGGCGCCATGAACACGAGCCCTGCGGTGCGGAGCCCGCGGAGGTTGGCCGCGGTGAGCAGGACGAGGACGCCGAGGCAGAGGCTCAGCGTATGGGGCAGGAGCGCGGGCACCGCGGAGACGAGCGCGCCCACGCCCGCGGAGACAGCGACCGCCACGTTGAGCACGTAATCGAGGAGCAGCGCCGCCGCGGCGACGAGGCCCGCATTGGTGCCGAGGTTCTCCTTGGCGACGATGTACGATCCGCCTCCGTTCGGGTACGCCTCGATCGTCTGGCGGTACGACACGTAGACGATCGCGAGCAGCGTGATGACGAGGGCGCTGAGCGGCACGATGTAGCGCAGCCCGAGCGCGCCGAGGGGAAGGAGGACGGTGAGCGCGGCCTCGGGCCCGTACGACGCGGATGCCAGCGCGTCGAGCCCGAGGACCGGGATTCCGGAGAACGATCCTATCTGTTCCTTCTCCTCCTCGTCCGAGGCCAGCCGCCGACCGAACAGGATCGCCGTGAGGGACATACGGCTCGAATTTCAGCAAGGCATGTGCCGTGGTGAGATCCATCGAGCGTGCGAGAGCGGAGGCGCGGCGTGGCGTCTGCGCTCGGGTTTCACGAGGAAAAATGCGCATCGCCGAAGCAAAGCGGGTCGAGCAGAGCGCTGCTCCGTGCGAGCGGCCGACACCGGCTGAAGACGGCGCCGGCGATCGCTTCAGCTGCCGTCGGAGCGGATCCCAGCACGCGGCCCGAGCGAGCCTGCGAGCGCAGGCTCGCTCGAAGCGAAGGCACACGCGGACGCGCTCGACGTGCCTCGAGGCGGTCCGCGCAGCAGGCGTGGGCCACCCGCGACGATGGTCCGCCTTCCCGGCCGGCTCCTCAACGCCCTCCGCTTCGCCTTCGCGCCATGTCCCTCGGGCGCCTGCCGGACGACGTCCTTCCCACCACCCCGGTCGTGACAATCGAGAAATTGTTTCGATGATCACAATTCAGAGGCACGCCTCCGGACACGACCGCACCTTTCGGGGCCCCACGTCCTTCGCCGTCGCGCTCGCGCCGACGTCCCTGCGTCCGCCTCGCCGGCGTCCTGCGCGAGCGCGCCGACCGCGGGTGAGCGCGTTGAGGCGGGATCATTTGCCACGGTTGGCCAAGTTGCCTCACGGTACGCGGCCGTCCGCGCGCGGGATCGCATTTCCTGTTCGCGCGCGATGCGGGGGAGATGGCTCCCGGGCGTCCGCGCCGCGATCCTCCCGATTGGTATGTGCTTCGCATGAGGCCGGGAGCTATCGCCATCTCAGAGGCCGATCACTTCAGGACGAGGTAGAGCGCTATGACCACCATCGGTAACGACCAGTACACTTCGGGCGAGTACAAGAACGGGATCTACGAGGGCGGGTCGCAGGAGTCCGGCTCTCAGGAGTCCGGCTCGCAGCAGGCGCAGGGCGGCGAGGGAGGGATGAGCCTCGACATGCTCCTGAAGTTCGCCAAGGACATCCAGGGCAAGGTCAAGGACGTCCCCTACATCGTCCCCATCGCGATCGGCGGAGCGGCGTTTGCGATCGGCGTGCTCGCGAGCTCGAAGATCCTCCGCCAGCTCACCCTCCTCGCCGGCGGCTACGTGGTCAAGTACGCGATCCAGAACGCGCCGAAGGACCAGATCGTCGACTTCGCGAAGAAGGTCGTGACCGATTCGTTCCGGGCGTCGTCGCGGGCCTGAGCCGCGACGAACGGCGCGCACGCAGGGTCGCTTGCCGGGGCCGAGCGGCTTCCGGCGGGGGCAGCCTGACCCGGCCATGCCCCGACCCGGCCACCGTCGCGCCGACGGCGCACGCGCCTCCGTCCTCCGGCATCCCAGAACGGGGGCGCGCGCGTCGCCAGCGCACGGGTCGGGAGGAGCCATGATCGTCGAGGAGAGCATCGAAGTCCGCTGGTTTTTGCCCGCTGACGACGCCAGGGCGCAGCGGCTCACGTCGTGGTTCTCGCGCGCGTCCTCGGAGCCGCGGCGGACCGATCGCTACCTGCGCCTCCAGCGCGCCGACCTCGGGGTCAAGGCGCGCGGCGGCAGCGGGGCGACGAGCCTCGAGACAAAGTTCCGGGTCTGCGCCTTCGGCCCCGTCCACTTCTCTCCCACGATCCTCGGCGAGCTGGAGCGGTGGACGAAGGTCTCTCACGGGTCCACGGACGCCGACGACGGCGGGCGCGGGTGGACGAGCCTCAGGAAAGAGCGCCGGGTGAGGGTGTTCGAGCTGGCCGGCGGCCGCGTCGCCGAGGTGACGGACGGGACGCGCCTCGGGGCCGGCTGCGCCGTGGAGCTGACCCGCGTCGACCTCGTGGAAGGCGGCGGCAACGCCACGCCGGCCGCGTGGACGCTGGGGCTCGAGGCGTTCGGCCCGCCCGAGACCCTCCTCGAGGCGCTCTATGGCGTGGGCCGCGCGGTGTTCGCGGAGCAGCCCGACCTCGGGCTGGAGGCCGCCGCCTCGAAGGGATATCCCGCCTGGCTCGCCGAGCGATCGGCGAGGGGCTGAGCGGCAGGCCTCCTCGCCGCCCGCCGCGCGGCGCGGCTCAGCCGGGCGCTCCGGCGGAGACCGGCGCGGCGGAGAGCCGCCGGGCCGCCGCGCCCGCGGCCCACGAGGCCGCCGCGCAGGCCGCCATGACGCCCGCCATCGGCCGCATGGAGCCGTCGTTCAGGACGCCGACCAGCGACGACGCGCCGGCGGCGGTCGCGAACTGGATCGCGCCGAGCGCCGCCGAGGCGAGCCCCGCCCGCGCGCCCTGGCCCTCCATCGCCAGCGCTGTCGCGTTGGAGCCGATGAAGCCGAGGCTCGCGATGAACGCGAACAGCGACGCGATCACGGCCGCGAGCCCTCCCCGGCCGCTGAGCGCGACAGCGAGGAGCACCGCGCCCACAGCGGTCGTCGCCACGGTCGCCCGCGCGAGGACCCACGCCGGCGATCGGCGCCCGAGCAGCCGATGGTTCACCTGGGCGCCGGCGATGAGGCCGAACGCGTTCGCGCCGAAGATCCAGCCGTAGTGCTGCGGCGAGACGTGGAACAGCTCGATGAGCACGAACGGCGAGCCCGAGATGTACGCGAACATGCCCGCCTGGCCGAAGGCGCCCGTGAACGTGTACGCGACGAAGGCGCGATCCCGCGCGATCTCGCGCAGGCTCGCGCCGATCACCCGGAGGTCGAGCCGCGGCGTCCGCAGGGTCGCCGTCTCGGGGAGCGCGACGGCCATGAGCGCCAGGCAGCCGAGGCCGAGCGCGGCGAGCAGCGCGAAGATGGCCCGCCAGCCCGCGACGAGGAGCATCCAGCCCCCGAGGGTCGGCGCCAGGATGGGCGCTGCCCCCATGACCAGCATGAGCAGCGAGAGGAGCCGCGCGGCCGCGGCCCCGCTGTAGAGGTCGCGGACCACGGCGCGCGTCACGACCTGCCCCGCGGCGCCGCCCGCGGCCTGGAGGAACCGGAGCGCGATGAGCGACTGCACGCTCGGCGCGAGCGCGCACCCGATCGACGCGACCACGTAGAGCGCGAGGCCGGCGTACAGCGGGCGCTTGCGGCCGAACCGGTCGGTCAGCGGGCCGTAGGCGAGCTGGCCCAGCCCGAGCCCCGCAAAGTACACAGCGAGCGTGAGCTGCACGGCGGAGGCGGTGGTGCCGAGCTCCCGCTGCAGCGTGGGCAGGCTCGGCAGGTACATGTCGATCGAGAGCGGACCGAGCGCCGTGAGCGCGCCGAGGATGAGGGCAAGGAAACCGGGGCTCCTGCGTGTGGCGGGCGGGCTCAGCGTCATTATCGGAAGAAGCCCGGCGCGACGGCGAGCCCTCCGGCGTCGAGCGTCCGTCTTCCCTTGCGGGCGCCTGGGCCCGCAACGGCCGCTACCTTGCCATTCTGGATCCCGGCGTCCGCCACGTCATGGGGTTGACCGCTGCCGTCGATGACCGTCCCCCGTGCAATGACGAGATCGAATTCCATCTGGCTCCTGCTGAAGAAAAGAACGAACCGATCCCCGATCGGCCCGGACGTCCGGTGAGGGCGCCGGGAGCGCAGGGAGCATCGCATGTCCTGCGCTGCTCGGCGGCGTACATCCCGCGCGCCGGGGCTGTGCTCGCTTTACCGGTTCCGCTCGTCTGCTCGGCACGATCGCGCGGCGCGAGGGACCTTCCCCCGCGCGCTTCACGCGGGATACCCTCCCGTCCCTTGTTGTTGCCTCCGGGAGATGC
This sequence comes from Sorangium sp. So ce1335, assembly GCF_051521615.1. Taxonomy (NCBI): domain Bacteria; kingdom Pseudomonadati; phylum Myxococcota; order Polyangiales; family Polyangiaceae; genus Sorangium; species Sorangium sp. So ce1335. The sequence goes on along the minus strand of NZ_CP150363.1, from coordinate 10,173,005 downwards.
TCGCGTGATGGGTGATGCTTCGAACACGCTCTTTGCGGAGTTCTTCGCCTGCTGTCCAGAGATGCTCTTCGTCGCCTCGGCGGAGGGCGAGCTCGTCCATCAGAGCAACGCGCTGCGGGAGGCCCTCGAACTCACGGGCGAGGAGCGCAGCACGCTCACGGAGCTCGCGCACCCGGAGGATCGCGCCGCGCTCCTGAGGGCGTGGTCGGAGCTTCAGCAGACGGGCGGGCACGTCTGCTTCTTTGTTCGCCTTCGCGACGGGAGCGGGGGATACCTGCGCCTGAAGTGCAGCGTACAGCCCTCACCCGATCGCAGCGTGGTGTTCGGGTCGCTGCAGGTCGCCCCCGAGCTCGGGTCGGAGGGGCCGAGGGAGCTCCGGCTGAAGGCGCGTATCCTGGACGCCCTCGCCGAGCACCTCGACGATGTCGCGCTCTGGGCCCTCGATGGCGACGCGACGTGCGTTTATCACGCGGGCAAGGGGCTCGCACGGAGCGGGCTCAAGCCCGGGCAGCTCGTCGGCGCGAACTGGTTCGAGCTCTTCGCGGGCGACCCGGGCTCGGACGGCGCCGAGATTCGCGCATGGTTCGACGGCAAGGTGCGCCGCTTCCCCAACGACTCGCTCGGTGTCTGGTGGGACAACTGGCTCATCCCGATCCGCGGCGAGCAGGGCGAGCCCGCGGGCGGCGTGCTCGGCGTGTCGCTCGACATCTCGAAGTTCAAGGCCATCGAAGAGGAGCTGCGCGAGCAGGTCGAGCAGATCGCGGCGCAGCAGAGGGTGATCCGCGATCTCTCCACGCCGATCATCGAGGTCTGGGACGGCGTGCTCACGCTCCCCATGGTGGGCACGCTCGACAGCGTGCGCACCGCCGACGTCATGGATAGCCTCCTCTCGAAGATCGTCGAGAAGCAGGCGCGCTACGCCATCCTCGACCTCACCGGCGTCGAGGTCGTCGATACCCGGGTCGCGAGCCACCTGATCGAGCTCGTCACCGCGATCCGGCTGCTCGGCGCCGACGGCATCGTCGCCGGCATCAAGCCGAACGTCGCGCACACGATGGTCGCGCTCGGGCTCGACCTCTCGCAGCTCAACACGCAGCGCGACCTCCGCGCTGCGCTCAGCTACGCGATCCGCAACATGACCCGCGCGCAGGGGGCTCCTCGCGCCGGAAATCCTGCCCCCGCCGGGTGACGGCGAGCTGACCGCCGGCACTTGAAAATTGTTGCCATGGCGGTACCGGTGACGGTCGCGGCGCGTGGCGCGCCCTTCATGCGAGGTCGTCGCCGCCGCAGAGCAGCGCGGCGATCTCCCCGGCCCGCTCCGGCGTCGCGAGGTCCTGGGCAGCGACCGTGATCGCGCGGATCTCCTCGGCGCGCCAGCCGCTCCCGCCGCGCGCCCGCGCGGCGGGGGCGGCTGGCGCGGCCTCGATCCGGACGCGCAGGAGCTCCCCGGACGCGACGACGGCGAGCTCCACGCTCCCGCCATCCGGGCCTCCCTCCTCGCGGGAGACGGGCACGACGACGGCGCCGCGCGCCTCGAGCGCCCGCGCGAGCCGCGCCTCCGGCGACCCGGCCGCGCCGGGCGAGCCCCGGGCCGCGCCGCGCGGACGCTCGAGGCGCGGGCCTGCCGCCCCGCCGGGCGGGTAGAGGGCCGTCGCGAGCTCCACCGACGCGACCGCCTCGGCGGCGCGCGTGCCGGCGCTGCGCACGGCGCGCCGCAGCCGCTCCGCGCGCTCGCCGTCGCGGTCGAGCGCGGCGAGGTCGGCCGGGTCGAGCCGCACCACGCAGCGGACCAGCGCGACCCCGCCGCTGCTCGGCACCTGCGCGGCCTCGAGCCCACCGCGGCGGAGCATCGCCGCGCCCCGCGCGTCGCCCGCGGCCTCGAGCAGCGCCGCCGCGCCGCCGAGGACCGCGTCGGGGTGCGGCCGCTCCGCCGCCGCCGGGAGCGCGGCCTCCCGGTACACATGGTTCCACCCGCGCCCCGCGCCCGGCAGGCGCAGCAGCACCGTCAGGTCGGCGAGCTCCGTCTCCGGCGTGCGCACCGCGCTCGCGAACGCGTCCCGCACCGCCGCGAGGCGGGCCGCGTCCGCCGTGAGCGCCGCGAACGCCGGCGCGTCGACGGACAGCGTGAGGCGCGACGCGCTCACCTGGCGCGACCCCAGCGTCCACCGCTCCGGCGGCCCGGCCAGCGAGAGCTCGCCGCCGCCGACGAGCGCAGCCAGCCCGCGCTCGCCGCGCGCCTCGAGCAGCGCCGCGACGGCCGCCTTCAGGGCGGCCAGCGCGGGGACCGGGATCACGCCCCGCCCATGCGCCCGCGCCGCGCGGTCCGCTGCTCCTCGAGCGCGGCGTCCGCCTCGAGCGCCGCCTCGGCCTCGCGCTGCGCCTCGGCGTCGATCGCGTGGTGCCCCTCCTGGAGGCGCGCCGGCTTCGCCTCGGCGGTGGAGGCCGCCTCCGCCATCGCCACCGCCGTGTGCCGCACGTCGTCGTACGGCTTCGCGAGGTCGAAGATCACCTTCGTGTTGCCCTGGCTCAGGTTCGCCAGCGCCTCGAAGCGCCGGAGCTCCATCGCCCCGGGCGATCGCGCGAGGATGCTCGCCGCCTCGGCGAAGTTCTTCGCGCTCTCCACGTCGGCCTCGCTCTTGATGACGACGTAGCGCCGGTCGCGCTCGGCGATCGCCCCCTTCGCGAGCACCTCCTGCATCTGCGGCGGCAGCGCGATGTCCTGGAGCCCGATCATCTCCACGTGCAGGCCCCACGCCGCCGCCACCGCCTCGACCTGCGCGCCCACCTTGGCGGCGACCTCCTCGCGGTGCGACAGGAGCTCGTCGAGCCGCGTCTCGCCCACCACGTCGCGCAGCACGACCTTCGCGCGGTCCTTCATCGCCGTCTCGTAGTTCTCGACGGCCAGCGTGGCCTTCTCCGGATCGACGACGCGGTAGTAGACGACCGCGTCGACCATCGTCGTCACGTTGTCGCGCGTGATCACCATCTGCTGCAGGAGGTCGCGGTTCTTCATCCGCGTGTCGATGCGCCGGAGCTCCTGGATCCCCGGCAGGAACAGCGTCACCCCGGGCGACGCGCGGCCGGTCAGCTTGCCGAGCGTGAAGCGCAGCGCGGCCTCCCACTGGTTGATCTGACGCAGCCCCGACAGGAGATAGACGACCGCGAACACGGCGATCAGGACGAGCACGAGGGACATGGCCTGCGACTCTAGCAGAGGGCTCCGCGGCGTCCGCGGCATCGACGGCGACCGCGGCGCCCGCGAGGACGCGCGCCCGGACGAGCGCGCGCGGGCGTCGCCCCCGGGCTTCGCGCTGGTGTCGCTGGGCGGGCGGTGTACCCTCGCTCCGCGATGGGTGCCGAACAGGGCCAGTCGTTGCGCGATGGGCGCTACGTGATCACGCGCGCCCTGGGCGAAGGGGCTCAGGGGCACACCCTCGAGGCGGTCGACAAGCGGGTCGGCAAGCTCGTCGCGATCAAGCGGCTCCAGATCCGCGGCGCCTCGAGCTGGAAGGGCGTGGAGCTCGCCGAGCGCGAGGCGCGGGTGCTCGCCTCGCTCTCGCATCCCAGCCTGCCCGCCTACCTCGACCATTTCGAGGAGGACGGAGCGCTCTTCCTTGTGATGGAGAAGATCGACGGCGAGAGCCTGGGCGCGATGCGCCGCCGCCGCGCGGTGCTCGGCCGGGACGAGATCGTGCGTTTCCTGCGGGACGCCTCGGGCGTGCTCGACTACCTGCACGGCCGCGCGCCGCCGGTCATCCACCGCGACATCAAGCCGAACAACGTGATCCGCCGGCCCGACGGCTCGTTCGCGATCGTCGACTTCGGCGCCGTGCGCGATCGCCTGCGCCCCGAGGGCGGCAGCACCGTGGTCGGCACGTTCGGGTACATGGCGCCGGAGCAGTTCCAGGGGCGCGCGCTGCCCGCGTCGGACGTCTACGCCGTCGGCGCGACGGCGCTCTGCCTGCTGACCGGCGAGGAGCCCGAGAACCTGCCGCACCGGGGGCTCGCGATCGACGTGCCCGCGGCCCTCGGCGGCCGCGCCGACCCGCGGCTCGTCCGGGCCCTCTCCGCGATGCTGGAGCCCGATCCGGAGCGCCGCGCCGCGCGCATCGCGCCGCTGCTCGCGGGGCTCGACGCGGGCGGGGCGCCGGCCGAGCGGCCGCGCGCCGGCAGCGCCGCCGGGCCCTCCGCGGAGCGCGACGCGCGCGCGGCGTACCGCGACGCGCGCAAGGCCGAGCGCGAGGCGCGCAGGGCGTACCGCGACGCGCGCAAGGCCGAGCGGCGCGCGCGCAAGGAGGAGAAGCGCGCGCGCCGGCGCGAGGGGCCCTCGGCGCCCTGGCGCGGCCTCGACGGCCTGCCGCTCGTGGCCGCGCTCTTCGGGCTCACGGTCGCGCGCATCGCGGTCGGCCTCGCGCTCGGGGTGATCGTCCCGACGGTGCTGACGCTGCTGTCGCTCGTGTTCGGCCGGGTGCTGCGCGAGGAGGCCGCGCCGAGCGTGCGCAAGGCCGGCCGCGTGGCCGAGCTCGCGCTGCTCCGCGCCATGCGCGCCGTCCGTGGACGCCCCGCGGGCCCCGCGCCGGACGGCGCCGCCCAGCAGGGGCAGGGCGCGGGCGACGGCCCCGCGCGCGTGCGCGTCGACGAGCCGGAGGCCCCCGGGCGATCGCGCTTCCACGACGACCTCGACGCGGAGCTCGAGGCGCTCGACGACCTGGAGGCCGACGAGCGGGCGCGCGACGCGTCGCGGCCGCCCCGCGCGGCGAAGCGCTGAGCGCCGCGCGCGCCGGCGCCCGCGGCGAGCCGCGCGCCCGCGACTGCGCCCGCGCGCGCCGCCGGCCGCGCGCCCGGCCCAGCGCCGTCGCGGAGCGCGGCGCTCAGATCCGCCCGAGCGCGGCGTCGAGCCGAAGGCGGAAGACCTCGACGATCGCCTCGGCGAAGATCCGCCGGCTCATCTTCGAGTGGCCGGCGCGCCGGTCGACGAACACGATCGGCACCTCGACGACGCGGAGCCCCTTGCGGAGCGCGCGGTAGGTCGTCTCGATCTGGAAGGCGTAGCCGTTCGAGCGCACGCTGCCGAGGTCGAGCGCGAGGAGCGCGCGCCGCGTGAACGCCTTGTAGCCGGTCGTGAGGTCGCGGACGCCGACGCCCAGGATCGTCCGCGCGTAGAGCGAGCCGCCCTTCGAGAGCACGTGCCGCCCGAGGCCCCAGCCCTCCACGCCGCCCCCCGGCATGTTGCGCGAGCCGAGGACCACGTCGGCGCCCCGCGAGATCGCGTCGAGGAAGGCGGGCAGGTGGCCGGGGTCGTGCGAGAGGTCGGCGTCCATCTCGAACGCCACGTCGTAGCCGCCGTCCAGCGCGCGCTGGAAGCCCTCCAGGTAGGCCGTGCCGAGCCCGAGCTTGGCCGGGCGGTGGAGCACGCGGACGCGCCCGTCGCGCGCGGCGAGCTCGTCGCCGAGCGCGCCCGTCCCGTCCGGCGACGCGTCGTCCACGACGAGCACGTGCGCCTCCGGGACCGCCGCGAGGACGGAGCTCACGAACTCGGCGAGGTTGTCTCGCTCGTTGTACGTCGGCGTGATGATGAGGGTTCGGGGGGCCATCCTGGCTCGGTGCGGCGCGGGCGGACGCCGGCGCGCGTGATCTGCGCTTCGTTGCGCCTCGTGCGGCGCCGCGGGCGTCGGTCTGCGCTCAGGCCTCCGCGTCGTCTGCCGGCATCGGCACCGGATCCATCGAGAGCATCGCCGGCACGTAGACAGAGACGGCGACGGCCTCGGCGGGCGCGCGCTCCTGGCCGTCCGCGGCGCGGTGCGCCCGGTGGAGGATGTACGGCCGCACGAGGCGCTGCTTCCTGGCCGGGAGGAGCTTCCCGAGCAAGTGGCCGTACAGGCTCGCCAGGTCCTCGAGGCCGCGCGGCGCGATCGCGGCGAGGTACATCCCGCCCTCGATGCGCGCGACCGTCACGTCGCCCTCCGGCCTGGCCGCGCCCCGGATCGGGAGCACGGCCTCGTAGTCCCACCGGTGCGGCGGATCCTCGCTGGGATCGCCCTTCAGGCCGAACAGCAGATCCTCGACGATCGCCAGCCGCTGCCGCTCGGCCACCTCGGCCAGCCGCGCGTGGGCGGCGCGCAGCGCGGCGAGCGTGAGCGCGCGCTCGAGCCGCACGACGAGCGCCCTGCCCGTCTGCCGCCACGTCTCCTCGACGTCGTGGCCGTCGGTCATCGTCGTGGGCATCGTCGTGGGCGTCGCCGCGGTCGCCGCGCCAGCGCCGCGGGCCCGCGAGCGCCGGGGGGGCTTCGGGGTGATCTCGTCCGACGACATCCGGGGCGGCCGATCTACCAGAGCGATCGCGCGGGCGGAAGGCTCCGCGCGGCGCACATCCGGCCGCTTGCCGGGGGCATGCGCGCCAGTTACTTTCCTTGCCCGACAGGGCGTTCGCTCTGCATCGGGCCGACTAGCTGGAGCAGCGTCGGTCAACTGTGGGGGCGGGTCACGCGCCCGGCGCGCGAGCGCGCGGCCCTGAGCCTGAACAGCGCGGTACTGACGGAGACAACCATGGCGAGCCAGAACGTCCACACCTTCACCCTGGAGAACTTCGAGTCCGAGGTCCTCCAATCTCCCATCCCCGTGCTCGTCGATTTCACGGCCACCTGGTGCGCGCCCTGCAAGGCGCTCGCGCCGCTCGTCGACAAGCTCGCGGACGAGTTCCAGGGCAAGGTGAAGGTCGGCAAGCTCGACATCGACGCGGCGCCGGATCTCGCCAAGCAGTACGGGGTGCGCTCCATCCCGACCTGCATCCTGTTCAAGGGCGGCATCAACGCGAAGCAGCAGGTCGGGATGGCGACGTACGACAAGCTGACCCAGCTCGTCGCCGCCCAGTAACAGTACGCCCAGCACGACGCCCAGCACGACGCCCAGCACGACCCGCCAGCGAGCGTCGTGATCATCCGCCGGCGTGGCCTTGCTCGCCCGCCCGCCTCACCCTACGGAACGCTTCGCTCGACGGACGCATCACCGCCCATCGAGCGCCTCACCCGACCCGCCGAATCTCGATGCACCGGCGCGCACCACGCGCCGGCGAGAGGCCCCTCTCGTCGCCTGCGGCGCGCGCGCTGAGGCTTTGCTTGACCGTCGCGCGCGAGGTGACTACGTATCGCGCCCGGCCACTTTCCCAGGAGTTCGTGATGGCGACGAAGATCGCAATTAACGGTTTTGGACGCATCGGACGCTGCATTGTCCGCGCGCTCGTCGAGCGCGGCGTGAAGGATCTAGAGCTGGTCGCCATCAACGACCTGACGGATCCGAAGACCCTCGCCCACCTCTTCCAGTACGACTCGATCCACCGCGAGTTCAAGGCGGCGAAGGTCGGTGCCGGCGACAAGCACATCAGCATCGGCGACAAGAAGATCGAGGTCCTCGCGCTGAAGGACCCGGCCGAGCTCCCGTGGAAGAGCCTCGGGGTCGACGTCGTCCTCGAGTGCACGGGCCTCTTCACGGACAAGGCGAAGGCCGCCGGTCACCTGAACGCGGGCGCCAAGCGCGTGATCATCAGCGCGCCGGCCAAGGGCCACGACCTCACGGTCGTCATGGGCGTCAACGACGAGCTCTACGACGCGCAGAAGCACACGGTGATCTCGTGCGGCTCCTGCACGACGAACTGCCTCGCCCCCGTCGCCAAGGTCATGCTCGACAACTTCGGCATCGTCCGCGGCCTGATGACGACGGTCCACTCGTACACGAACGACCAGCACCTGCTCGACATCCCGCACAGGAAGGGCGACCTGCGCCGCGCCCGCGCCGCCGCGGTCAACATGATCCCCTCGAGCACCGGCGCCGCGAAGGCGCTCTCCGAGGTCATCCCGGCCCTCAAGGGCAAGTTCGACGGGCTCGCGATCCGCGTCCCCACGGTCGACGTCTCGCTCGTGGACCTCACCCTCGAGACCGAGAAGCCGATCACCAAGGAGAGCATCCACGCGGCGATGAAGCAGGCCGCCGAGCAGGGTCCGATGAAGGACATCCTGAACTACACCGATCGGGAGCTCGTCTCCGGCGACTTCATCGGCTCGCCCGCGTCCAGCACGTTCGACGCGACCATGACGTCGATCCTCGGCGATCGCTTCGCGAAGATCTTCTCGTGGTACGACAACGAGTGGGGCTTCTCGAACCGCATGATCGACCTCGCTCAGCTCGTGGCGAAGAAGGGCGTGTAGCGCCGTGAAGCTCACCGGAATCCGCTCTGTCGAGGACCTTGCGCAGGCCGGCGGCGCCGCCGGTCTCAGCGGCAAGCGCGTCTTCATCCGCGTCGACTTCAACGTCCCGCTCGACAAGAAGACGGGCAAGATCACGGACGACTCGCGCATCCGCGAGGCGATCCCGACGATCAAGCTCGTCATGGAGGCGGGCGCGAAGGTGATCCTCGCGTCGCACCTCGGCCGCCCGAAGCCGGGCAAGACCGAGGGGCTCTCGCTGGAGCCGTGCGGGGGGCGGCTCAGTGAGCTCACGGGCTACGAGGTCCACCTGCCCGACGACTGTGTCGGCGACTCGCCCAAGAAGGTCATCTACGACCTCCGGGCGGGCCAGATCTGCCTGCTCGAGAACCTCCGCTTCCACCCGGAGGAGGAGCAGGACGACGAGGCCTTCGCGCGCCAGCTCGCCGAGCTGTGCGACGTCTACGTCGACGACGCCTTCGGCGCCGTGCACCGCGCCCACGCGTCGGTGCACGCGCTGCCGCGCCTCATGCGCGAGCGCGCCGCCGGCCTCCTCCTCCAGAAGGAGCTCAAGGCGCTGAGCCGGCTCGTCGATCGCCCGGAGAAGCCGTACGTCGCCGTCCTCGGCGGCGCCAAGGTCTCCGACAAGATCGACGTCGTCGAGGCGCTCCTCAACGTGGTCGACACCCTGTGCATCGGCGGCGCGATGGCGAACACCTTCCTCGCCGCGCAGGGCAAGAACGTGCAGAAGAGCCGGATCGAGGAGGACAAGCTCCCCCTCGCGCGCACGATCATGAGCAAGGCGCGCGACCGCGGCATCCAGCTCCTCCTGCCGGTCGACGTGGTCGTCGCCTCGGGCATCGACGCGACGCAGGGCGAGCCCGCGTCGGTCGACTCGATCCCCGAGGGCACGATGGCGCTCGACATCGGGCCGCGCTCGGTCGAGCTGTTCGGCAAGGCGATCGAGAAGGCGAAGACGGTGTTCTGGAACGGCCCCATGGGCCTCTTCGAGACGCCGGCCTTCTCCAGGGGCACGTTCGACGTCGCGCGCATCATGAGCAACGCGCCCGGCTTCACCGTGGTCGGCGGCGGCGACAGCGCCGCGGCGGTCAAGGTGGCCGGCGAGGAGATCGCCCGCGGCTTCAACCACATCTCGACCGGCGGCGGCGCTTCGCTCGAGCTCATCGAGGGCAAGCGGCTGCCGGGCGTCGAGGCGCTCCGGTCGGCCGAGGTGAGCGAGTGAAGCCCGTGAACGACGGGGGCACGCCCGAAGGCACGGGCGTCGCCCCGCGGGCGGCCTCGCGTCGTCCGCTCATCGCCGGCAACTGGAAGATGAACGCCGGGGGGCAGGACGCCTGTCCCCTGGCGGCGGCCGTCGCCAAGGCGACCCGCGAGCTCACGCGGGCCGAGGTGGTCGTCGCCCCGCCGTTCACGGCGATCGCCGCCGTGGCGCACGAGCTCGCGGAGGCGAAGAGCGAGGTCGGCATCGCGGCGCAGAACATGAGCCCGGAGCTCTCCGGGGCGTTCACCGGCGAGATCTCCTCGGGCATGCTCAAGGACGCCGGCGCGAGCTGGGTGATCCTCGGCCACAGCGAGCGGCGGCAGCTCTTCGCCGAGACGGACGAGTCGGTCGCCCGGAAGGTCGCCTCGGCGATCGCCGCCGAGCTCCGGCCCATCGTCTGCGTCGGCGAGACGCTCGAGCAGCGCGATGCGGGCGAGACGCTCGCCGTCGTCGAGCGCCAGGTCCGGGCCTTCCTCGACGAGCTCGCGAAGCAGCCCGGCTTCGGCGTCATCGCCTACGAGCCGGTCTGGGCGATCGGGACGGGCAAGGTCGCGCGCGCCGAGGACGCCCAGGAGGTGCACGCGTTCATCCGCGGCCTGCTCGCCAAGGCCTCGGAGGACCTCGCGTCCGTCACGCGCATCCTCTACGGCGGCAGCGTCAAGGCGGACAACGCCGAGGGGCTGCTCGGCCAGGACGACATCGACGGCGCGCTCGTCGGCGGGGCCTCGCTCGACGCCGCCGGCTTCGCCAAGATCGTCGAGGCCGCGCACCGACTGGCGGAGCGCGCGGAACAGGGGTAGATCGCGGGCCGCTCCCGCCCGACCGCGGGAGCGCCGGCCTGCCCTCCGTCCCAGGTTGCCCCCGGGCCCGCCGCGCGGGCCGGGATCTCCCAGCAGAAAGACGCCGATGCTTCACACGTTCCTCAACATCCTGCACGTGTTCGTCTGCCTGTTCCTGATCCTCGTCGTGCTCCTCCAGCAGGGGCGCGGGGGCGGGATGGGCTCGGCGATGGGCGGCGCCACGGCGCAGGTGTTCGGCGGCCGCGGCGCGGGCAACTTCATGACCCGCCTCACGGCCGTCTGCGCCGCCGTCTTCATGGCGACGAGCGTGTCGCTCGCCTACCTCTCGTCTGCGGGTGATCGCGAGCTTCGCGAGTTCGAGCGATCCCAGGAAAAGTAGGCCGGCGTGCGACGGCCCGCTCCCGCGCCGGGGAGGGAAGCGGGCGGGGCGCTCGACGCGGGGTCGTCCGTGGGAGGGGCACCCGCCTCTGCCGCCCCCTTCGCGGGCGACCTGGCCCTCGTTGCCCTCGCCAAGGCCGCCGTCTCCGCGCTGGTCCTCGCGCTCGGCTTCCGCGCCGTGAGCGACGACGACTTCGCGCGCGTGGTCCTCGCGCAGGCGTGGGCGCACGCGCCCCGGCTCGACCCGACCGGGACGAGCTGGCTCCCTGTCCCTTTCTGGCTGAACGGCGCGATCTTCCGCGTTCTTGAGAGCGTCTTCGCGCCGAGCCTGGAGGTCGCCCGCGCTGTCGCCTTCGCCCTCGGCGTCGCCTCGGCGGCGCTCGTGTACATCTCCGCCCGGTGGATCACGGGCGACCGCCGCGCCGCGCTCGCCGGCGCGCTGGTCGCCGGCGCTTTCCCGTGGAGCGCGTGCCTCGGCGTGGCGACGGTCCCCGAGCTGCCGACGGCGGCCCTCTCGCTGTTCGCGGTGGCGTCGCTCGCGACGCCGCCCGCCGGGCCCGCGCCGCCCGCCGGGCGCGCCCTGCTCGGCGCGCTCGCGCTCGTGCTCGCGACGCTGTCCCGGTACGAGCCATGGCCCGTCGCCGTCGCCTTCGCCGCGATGGCGCTCCTCGCGGCCGCCCGCCTCGGCCAGGGCCGCGCCGCGCAGGCGAAGCTCGCGCTCGCGGCGCTCGTCGCCCTGGCCGGGCCAGCGGCGTGGATCGCGTGGAACCGCGTTGCCCACGGCGAGGCGTTGCACTTCCTTGCCCGCGTCGCCGCGTACCGCAGCGCCGTCAGCCCCGGCGGCGACGGCACCCTGCTGCGGCTCTTCGCGTACCCCGCCGCGATGGTCCGCGAGGAACCGGAGCTCTTCCTGGCTCCCCTTGCGCTCGCCCTCGTCGCCTGGGGCGCCCGCCGCGGCGCCGTGCGTGGGGAGGGCGCCGTGCGCGGGGAGGAGGCGCGGACGCCCGGCCGCCCGTTCCCGCCGCTCCTCCGCGCGGCGCTCCCCTACGCGCTGCCCGGCGCCGTCGCCGCCTTCCAGATCGCGGCGCTCTCGCTCGCCCTCGTGCGCGACGGCGCCCCCACGCACCACCCCGAGCGCGCCACCCTCCTCGCGCTGCTCCTCCTCGCGCTCGCCGTCGGGGATCTCACCGCGCGCGCCTTCCGGGGCGCATCGACCGGGGCGCGACGCGCGCTCGGCGGCGCGCTGCTGGTGGTTCTCTGCGTCGGGATCTTCTTCCGGCCGCACCTGCGGCGCGAGCACTTCAACCCGCGCACCGACGAGGTCGCCATCGGCCGCGCCGCCGCGGAGCTCACGCCCCCCTCCGCGCCCGTCCTCGTCGAGGTCGTCGACTACGGCCACCTCGCCGCGCTCGCCGCGCTGGGCCGCCCAGGGAGCGCGCACCCGGATCGCTCGATCGACCCCCGCGATCCCCCGGCGCGATCGAGCTTCGACGACCCCGCGTCGCTCGCGCGCCGCGCCGCCGAGGTCGGCGCGGCCTACCTCATCGGGCGCGTCAGGCCGCCCGTCACCGCCCTCGCGGGCCCGCCGCTCGCGACGCGCGGCGCCTGGGGGCTCTGGGCCGCGCCCGCTCCCACGGGCGGCGCGCCGCCGGCCGCGCCGGAGGAGCGCGCCCCGGGCGCCGCGCCCTCCGCCGAGGCGGCGCCGTGAGCCAGCTCGCGAGGCCGTTCTTCGCGCACGCGTCGGCGTGCATCGACGAGCCCTGCGACATCGGGGAGGGGACGAGGATATGGCACTTCTGCCATGTCTCCGCGGGCGCGCGGATCGGCCGCGCCTGCGTCCTCGGGCAGAACGTCTTCGTCGCGGGCAGCGCCGTCATCGGGGACGGCGTCCGGATCCAGAACAACGTGTCGGTCTACGACGGCACCGTCGTCGAGGACGACGTGTTCCTCGGGCCGTCCGCGGTCCTCACCAACGTCATCAACCCGCGCGCGCAGATCGACCGCCGCGCCTTCCTCGACAGGACGCGCATCCGCCGCGGCGCCACGGTGGGCGCGAACGCCACCGTCGTCTGCGGCGTCACGATCGGGCGCCACGCCTTCATCGGCGCCGGCGCCGTCGTCACCCGCGACGTCCCCGACTACGCGCTCGTCACCGGCGTCCCGGCCCGTCGCGCCGGCTGGATGAGCCGCCACGGCCACAAGCTCGTCGCCTCGAGCGACGGCCTGATGCGCTGCCCGGAGAGTGGCTACCGCTACGAGCGCCGCGGCGACGTCGTGCGCTGCCTCGATCTCGACGAGGACGCGCCGCTCCCGGCGCCCCGCGCCGCGGCCGCGCGCCGCTACCGCGAGCTCCCCGCTGCGGAGGACACCGACGAATGACGCCGCCGCCCGTCCCCTTCTTCGATCGCGCCCGCGGCGATCTCGCCATGCAGGAAGAGCTCTCCGCCGCGTTTCAGTCCGTCGTCCAAGGCGGCCAGTACATCCTCGGTCCGGAGGTCGAGGCCTTCGAGTCGGCGTGCGCCGCGTACCTCGGCGTCCGGCACGCCGTCGGCGTCTCGTCCGGCACCGACGCGCTGCTCGTCGCGCTGATGGCGCTCGGCGTCGGCGCGGGCGACGAGGTGGTGTGCCCGGCGTACACGTTCTTCGCGACCGCGGGCGCCATCCACCGCACCGGCGCGCGGCCGGTGTTCGCGGACGTGCTCCCCGGCTCGTTCAACCTGGATCCCGCGTCCCTGGCGGGCGTCCTGACCGAGCGCACCCGGGCCGTCGTCGCGGTCCACCTCTTCGGCGACTGCGCCCCGATGGACGAGCTCCTCGCGGTCGCGGGCGGCCGCGGCCTGCCGGTCATCGAGGACGCGGCCCAGGCCTTCGGCGCCGAGCGCGCCGGCCGCCGCGCGGGCGCGCTCGGCCTCATGGGGTGCTTCTCGTTCTTCCCGACGAAGAACCTCGGCGGCTTCGGCGACGGCGGGCTCGTGACCACCGACCGAGACGATCTGGCCGAGCGCGTCCGGTCGCTGCGCGCCCAGGGGGCACGCAGGAAGCACCACCACACGCTGGTCGGCGGCAATTTCCGGCTCGACGCGCTCCAGGCGGCGCTCCTGCGGCGGAAGCTCCCGCGGCTCGGCGCGCTCCTCGAGCGGCGCCGCGCGCACGCCGCGCGGTACGCGGCGCTCCTCGGCGGGGCGGGCCTGCCCCTGTCGCTGCCCGACGTCGGCTCGGTCGGGCACACGTTCAACCAGTACGTCATCCGCCTGGAGGACGCGTCCCGGCGCGATCCGCTGCGGAGCTTCCTCGCCGAGCGGGGCATCGGCACCGAGGTCTACTACCCGACGCCGCTGCACCTGCAGCCCTGCTTCTCGCCGCTCGGCCCGCCGGCCGGCTCGCTCCCGGTCTCGGAGGCCGCCGCGCGCGAGACGCTCGCGCTCCCGATCTTCCCCGAGCTCACGGACGAGGAGATCGCCCGCGTGGCGGCCGCCGTCTGCGCGTTCTTCGGCTGACCGGCGGCGCCTAGGCGCGCTTCGGCGGGATGGGGTACAGCTCGGCGAGGTCGTCGTTCCGCCGGAACCCGAGCGCCTCCCGGTGGACGCGCAGCTCCCAGAGCGCCTGCTTCGCCGCGTCCCGCTGCCGGTTGAAGGCCGCGACCCGGGCCGCCCGCTCCTCCGGGTCCGCGCCCCTGTGCTGGGCGAGCTCGTCGAGGGCCTTGCCTTGGAGCTCGAGCTCCAGCAGCGCGACGTTGATCTTGTCCTCGGACCTGCCGAGCGCCGAGGCCATCTCCCGGAGGATCTCGCCGGCGAGGTCCGAGGGGCCGGAGGCGGGCAGGCGTTGCCGGAGGCGGTCGAGGTAAGGGCTCCTGTGCCCCTCGCTCTTGAGCTGGTCGACGAGCTTCTTCCAGGTGGGCTCGGCCATGTCGTGGCAGCGTAGCAGCGCCCACGGAACGCACAGCGCAGGCCGGGGTGCGGTGCCGCAACCCGACCGAGGTTGAGCCCGCGACCCGGCGGAGGTTGAGCCCGCGGCGGCGACCCGCCCGAAGTTGGGCAACCTGACCAAGGTTGGACCGACCCAGGTTGAGCCCCGCGGCGCCCGACCCAGGTTGAGCCCCCCGCGCCCGACCCAGGTTGAGCCCCCCGCGCCCGACCCAGGTTGAGCCCCCCGCGCCCGACCCAGGTTGAGCCCCCCACGCCCGACCCAGGTTGAGCCCCGCGGCGCCCCGCGACCGACCCAGGTTGAGCCCCCCGCGCCCGACCCAGGTTGAGCCCCCCGCGACCGACCCAGGTTGAGCCCCGCGGAGCCCCGCGGCGGAGCCCCCGCGGCGCCTCCTGGTCCGCGATCGTGAAGAGGCATCGCGTCGGATGCTGCTGAGACCGTCTGCCAGCTCCCGGGCGGGATCGTGGCCAGCGACGCGCTGCCGCGGCTCTCAGGGATCCCCTTAAGGCAACTGCACTACGTAGCCGGGCCGCGCGGCGTGGCCTGTGCTAGACGTGCGCGCCATGAGCGTCGAGGTCGGCATCGTCGGACTGCCCAACGTGGGCAAGAGCACCCTGTTCAACGCGCTGACGGCCGCCAAGGCCGAGGCGCAGAACTACCCGTTCTGCACGATCGAGCCCAACGTCGGCGCCGTCCCTGTCCCCGACGACCGGCTCGCCACGCTCGCGAAGTACATCAAGAGCGAGAAGATCATCCCGGCCATGGTGCGGGTGGTCGACATCGCCGGGCTCGTGCGCGGCGCGAGCACGGGCGAGGGGCTGGGGAACAAATTCCTGAGTCATATCCGCGAGGTAGACGCCATCCTCCACGTGGTCCGCTGCTTCACCGTCGCCGATGTCGTCCACGTCGATGGCGGCGTCGACCCGATCCGCGACATCGACACGATCGAGACCGAGCTCATGCTGGCCGATCTCGCGTCCCTCGAGGGGATGCTGGAGCGCACGCGCAAGCAGGCGAAGGGCGACAAGGAGCTCCTTCCGAAGATCGCGCTCATGGAGCGCTGCCTCGAGGCGCTCCAGGCCGGTAAGCCTGTCCGCGGGCTCTCCTTCGACGACGAGCAGCGGAAGGTCGTGAAGACGTTCGGCCTGATCACGGCGAAGAAGGTCCTCTACGTGGCGAACGTCGACGAGTCCGACGTCTCCGGCACGGGCCCGCTCGCGTCGAAGGTGCGCGAGCGCGCGGCCTCCGAGGGCAGCGGCGTCGTGCCGGTCTGCAGCAAGCTCGAGTCGGAGCTGAACGAGCTCGCGCCCGACGAGCGCAAGGAGATGCTCGAGAGCCTCGGCATGAAGGAGCCGGCGCTCGCGACGCTCGCGCGCGAGGCCTACCGGCTCCTCGGCCTGCAGAGCTACTACACGGCGGGTCCCAAGGAGATCCGCGCCTGGACGATCCCGGTGGGGTGCACGGCGCCGCAGGCGGCCGGGGTCATCCACAGCGACTTCGAGAAGGGCTTCATCCGGGCGGAGGTCTACAGCGTCGACGACCTCGTCGAGCACAGGACCGAGGCGGCCATCCGCGCGGCCGGCAAGCTGCGCGTCGAGGGCAAGACGTACGTCTTCCAGGACGGCGACGTCACGCACTTCCTCTTCAACGTCTGACGACCGACCGTCGGCGCTGTCCGGCGAGCGCGCCCGCTGCGCGGGTGCGCTGGCATCGCCGTTGCCCCCTCGGCCGCACAGGCCGCGCCCGAACCCCGGTCCCGGTTTTTTGACCCCCCGGATCCGCTCGGCTACCTCCGTCCTCTCACGAGACGAAAGGACGATCGTTTGGGCGCACTCAAAGGATCCATCTCATTCTCGAAGTTCTATGTCCGCGGCGACCTGCCGGACGGGTTCCGGGACAGGTTCGTCGAGCGTATCCGGCTCCGCGCGTTCCGGCCGCTCACGGTCGAGGAGGACGCCGACCAGCGCGCCGGGTGGTGTTCCATCGAGAACCCGCTCGATTGCGAGCTCGATCACGGCAAGATCTTCTTCAACTCCTACCTGAACCTCGGCCTCAGGACCGATCGCTGGCAGGTGCCCTCGGCGCTCTTCAAGGCGCATTTCGCCGAGGCCGAGCGCGAGCACCTCGCGAAGCGCGGGCGCGAGAAGCTCGGTCGCCGCGAGAAGGAGGAGCTCCGCGCGGTCGTGTCGCGCAAGCTCCGCGCGCAGCTCATGCCGGTGATGAAGGTCGTCGACCTCTCCTGGAACCTCGAGGCCGGCGTCGTGCGGTTCTGGAACCAGTCGCCGCGCGCGCACGAGGGGCTCGCCGAGCTCTTCGAGGACACCTTCGAGCTCGATCTCGTGCCCGAGAGCCCCTACACGGCCGCCCGGGAGCTCGGCCTCACGGCCGAGCAGCAGAGCGCCTTCGAGCTCCTCAAGCCCACCGTCTTTCACGCTGATTCCACCGCTGGAGGTGCCCTGTGGGCCTCGCCGAGCTGATCGAGCAGCGCCGCTTCGTCGGCCGTGAATTCCTTGTCTGGCTCTGGTTCGAGAGCGAGCTCTTCGAGGGCCGCTTCTCCCTGGACGCCCTCGGCGCCTGCGAGCTCTGGCTCGAGGGGCAGATCACGCTCGTTCAGGAGAAGGAGCAGAGCCGCCTCAAGGGCGCGGCGCCGAGCAGCGCCCCCGAGGCCCACGAGGCCCTGCGCCAGGGCAAGCTCCCGTCGCAGGCGCGCGTCCGCGTTACCCGCGGCGAGCTCGAGTACGCCTTCCTCTTCAACGCCGACGCGTTCGCGCTCTCCGGCGTCAAGATCCCGAGCGTCGTCAAGGACGCTGCGGACGAGCAGTTCTACGAGCGCATGTACCTCATCGAGGAGCTCGAGACGCTCTTCACCGCGCTCTATGGCGAGTTCCTCGCCCTGCGCTTGTCGACCTCGTGGGAGCCCGCGGTGGCGCCGTTCGTCCGCGCCTGGGTCCGGGGCGAGCCGGTCGACGTGGATGCCTACAAGAAGCTGAAGGCCAGGCTCGCGCCTGTCCGCGGCGCGGCGAGGTCGAGGACGACCCCGCCGCCCGCGGAGGCGCCCCAGCGCGCGGCGCGCGTGGTCGCCTGAGCTCCTCGACGCGCGGGCGCCGGGAGCCCGCGCGCCGCTACTTCCCCTTCACCTTGCCGTGGACCTGCCTCGCCAGCGCGAGGTGCTCCCGCAGCTTCGGGAGCGTCGCGGCGGCGAAGCTCTTCACGTCGGCGTCCTTCGCCTCTTTCGAGGCCTTCTCGAACGCCTTGATGTCGTCCTCGTGGTCGTCGACCATCGCGCTCATGTACGCGCGATCGAACTCCGCCCCTGTCTTCTTGGACAGCTTGTCGACCTCCTCGCGGTGCTCCTGATCGAGCTCCCCGGGCGCGAGCACGCCCTTGCGCTGCGCGAGCTCCGCGAGCTTCTTGTTCACGGCCGAGTGGTCGTCGATCATCCGCTGCCCGAAGCTCTTCACGTCCGGGCTCCCGGCCCGCTGCTGCGCGAGCTGCCCGAGCCGCACCTCCAGGAGCCCATCCAGCGCCGCTTCCTCGACGAACTTCCGATCCTCCTTGCTCAGCGCGGCTTTGCCGGCCTGGGTGGTTTGCCCTCCCGTCGCGTCCTGCCCCTGCGCGGCCGTCGCCGCCGACAGGAACGCTGCAAGCACGGTCGTGAGCAGAACAGGCTTGATCATGTCACTCCCCTCCTTGTCTCGAACGGCCGATCGCGCCGAGCCTCCGTGGAGCCGGGCGATCCAGCGCTGCGGCCCGGCGCTTCGAGCCGGACCGCCCGCGTCGTTTTGTCGTGAGCCCCCGGCGCGCCGGCAAGGGGCGGAGCGCATGAGGCGGACCGACAGCGCTGCGGTCGAGAGCGCGCGCCCGGGCGTCTCACGGGGCGCGCCGAGCCCACCGGGCGGAGCCTCAGCGCGGAAGGCGGCGCCTCGTTGCAAGGCAAAACACCCAAGAACTGGGCCTCTGCCGCGCGCACCCTCTACCCTGGCCGCCTGTGGTCGGCGATTTCTTCAAGCGCCTCACGAACGGCGTCGTGTTCCTCCTCGCCGCCCTGACGTTCTTCCTCGTCCCCATCGGCAGGAAGACGGCCGCGCAGCACCTCGTCGCGATCTTCTCGACGCCGCCCGCACAGGAGGCCGCCTCGGCCTTTGCCCACATCGCTCGCCGCATCACAACGGAGGCGCGATCCGAGCTGGACAAGCTCCGCAACCCGCCGCCCGCGCCGCGCGAGCCGAAGCCACCGACGGCGAAGGCGAGGCCGCCGTCCTAGGCGCGCCGAGCCCGCCGCGCCCACAGCCCGCCCGCCGAGCAGACGGCTCAGCTCTTGCGCGGATCCTTCACGTTCGGGTGCTCGTTGTAGAACGCGTCGAGGCTCTCCCGGGCGATCTCGGCCTCGATCTCGCCGTCTCTCACGATCTTCGCCTGACAGCCGAGGCGGCTGCTCGACCGCACGTCGAAGGCCTTGTCGAGGATGTCCTCCTCGTCCTCCTCGGCCTCGCTGAGGAGCTCGCGCCCCTTCGTGACGTAGACGTGGCAGGTGGAGCACGCGCAGACGCCGCCGCACGCGTCGCCCTCGGGCGCGCCCACCGCCTTCGAGGCCTGGAGGACGGTCGAGCCCACCGGGACCTCGCTCTCCCACGCGCTGCCGTGCGCCAGAAAACGGACCTTGGCCATCAGCTCCTCCTCGCCTCGACGCCCGCGTTGACGTCCACCGATCCCTGGCTCGAGCCGCCCGCCTCGGCCGGCGCGCGGCTCGCTTCGCCCCCTGCGTGCTCGGCCAGGTGCGCGTCCACGCCCTTCGCCGCGGCGACCGTCGCCTCGACGTCCTCGACCTGCTTGCCCGCGATCGCCCGGGCCACGGCGCGGTCCATTCGCCGCCCCGCCCACGCACGCGTCGCCTCGTCGAGCGCCTCCGTGCGCGCCTGGATCAGCCCCGGCTTGTCCCCCCGGATCGCCGCGTCGAGCGCGCTCAGCGCGCCCTCGATCGCCTCGCGCTCGCCCGGCTCGAGCAGGTCCGCGTCGGCGGCGAGCGCCTTGCGCGTCGCCATCGCCACGCGCTCGCCCTCGACCCGCGCCTCGACGAGCCGCCGCTTGAGGAGGTCCTCTTCCCCGTGGTCCAGCGCCGCGAGGAGCATGTCCTCCACCTCCTCGTCCGTCAGCCCGTAGCTCGGCTTGACCTCGACCTTCTGCTCGACCCCGGTCGTCAGCTCGCGCGCCGTCACCCCGAGCAGGCCGTCGGCGTCGACGCGGAACGTCACCTCGAGCCGCGCCATGCCCGCCGGCATCGGCGGGATCCCCTTCAGCACGAAGCGCGCGAGCGACCGGCAGTCGGCGGCGAGCTCCCGCTCGCCCTGGACGATGTGCAGATCGAACCCGGTCTGGTTGTCCGCGTAGGTCGTGAAGACCTGCCGCGCCCCCGCCGGGATCGTCGTGTTCCGCGGCAGGATCTTCTCCGCGACCCCGCCCATCGTCTCGATGCCGAGCGACAGCGGCAGCACGTCGAGCAGCAGCACCTCGTCCGCGCGCTCCATCGAGCCAGCCAGGATGTCGGCCTGGATGGCCGCGCCCAGCGCGACGACCTCCTCCGGATCGATGTCCTTGAGCGGCTCCTTGCCGAACAGCCTCGCCACGTACTCGCGCACGTACGGCACGCGCGTCGCGCCGCCCACGAGGATCACGCCGTCGACGTCCCGCGCCTCGACCCCCGCGTCGCGCAGCGCGCGCCGGCAGGTGGCGCCGGTGCGCTCCAGGAGCGGCGCGATCAGCGCGTTGAGCTCGTCGCGCGTGACGGTGACGACCTTCGACGCCGCGCGCTCGCCCTCGCGCCCGTCTTCACCGGATGACTGCACGGGCAGCTCGATCTCCACCCGCTCCGCGTCGGTCAGCGCGTGCTTGACGCTGCGGGCGGTGTCGAGCGCGAGCCGCACCACCTCCGGCGTCCGCCGCGTCGCGCCCATCTCCTCGAGCAGCCGCTCCGCGAGCGCCCTGTCCATGTCGTCGCCGCCGAGCGCGCTGTCGCCCCCGGTCGACTTCACCTGGAAGACCCCGTCGTCGAGCAGGAGGACGGTGACGTCGAACGTCCCGCCGCCGAGATCGTACACGGCGAAGAGGCCGTTCTGCTGCTTGTCGAGCCCGTACGCGAGCGCCGCGGCCGTCGGCTCGTTGAGCAGGCGCAGCACCTCCAGCCCGGCCAGCCGCCCGGCGTCCTTCGTCGCCTGCCGCTGCGCGTCGTCGAAGTACGCCGGCACCGTGATCACCGCGCCGCCCACGGACCGGAGCTCGCGCTCGGCCGACGTGCGGAGCTCCTTCAGGATCTCCGCCGACACCTCGACGGGCGTCACGACCCGGTCCCGCACCTTGAAGCGCACGCTCTTCGCGTCCTCGGGGCCCTTCGGCTCCGCGAACTCGTACGGCCCGAGCCGCCGCGTCTCCGGGTCGTTCGCGCCGCGCCCCATGAAGCGCTTCACGCTGACGATCGTCTCGCGCGGGGAGCTCTGCGCGAGCCGCCGCGCGCTCTGGCCCACGACGGCGTTGCCGCGCTCGTCGTAGTGCACGACCGACGGCACGAGGCGCTCTCCGTTGCAGTCGTCGATGACCACGGGGCGGCCGTCGCGCACGCGGGCGACGAGCGAGTTCGTCGTCCCGAGATCGATGCCGATCGGGCTCGGCCTGGCCTTGGGGTCGAATATCTCCAGGAGGGTCATTTCTAAACCGTGAGTTCTTCTTCGATTGCGCTCACTTCGTCGAGGAAGCGCCGGATGTAGCGGAGCTCGCTCAGCAGGGCGAGCACGCCGTTCAGCTCCTCCGGGTCGCCCTCCGCCGCGGCGAAGGCGCCCTGGATCGCGGCGAGCGTCGCCTGCTCGCGCGCCCGCATCGCGTCGCCGAGGCGCGCGACCCGCGCGCCGTCGCGCGCCTTCGCCGCCTCGGAGAGCTCCTCGCGCGACTCCATCATCTCCATGAGCAGGGCAGGGGGGGCCTTCTGCCCGGCCTCCTCGCCCCGCGCGATCCCCGCGCGCTGGAGCAGCGCCTCGGCCCGGCGGATCGGATCCCGCAGGACGCGCAGCGCGTCGTTCGCCTCGATCGCGCGCCCGAGCGCCAGCCGTCGCTCGGCCGCGGGCGCGCCCGCGTAGCGATCCGGGTGGAGCGCGCGCGAGAGGTCGCGGTGGCGCTGCTCCAGCGCGCGCAGGTCGAGGTCGAACCGGGGCTCGACGCCCAGGGTATCGAAGGGATCGGTCATGTCGTGCTCGATGGAGGCGCCTCGGCGGCGGGGGCGGGCGCGCGCGGTGGCCGGCTCAGGCCACCGTGAACGAGTGCCCGCAGCCGCAGCGCGTCGCCTCTTGCGGGTTCTTGAACTTGAAGCCCTGGTACATGAGCGTCTTCTCCCAGTCGAGCACCGAGCCGCCCAGGTAGATGATGCTCTTCTTGTCGCAGAGGACGCGCACCGTGGCCTGGCCCGGCTCCGCGAACTCCAGGACGAGATCGCCGGACCGGGGCGGCCTGTCCTCGAACTCGATGACGTAGGAGAACCCGGAGCAGCCGCCGCCGCGGATGCCGACCCGGATGGCGCCCTCGGGCGTGCCGCGCTTGGCGAGCTGCGCCCGGATCGCCTGGACCGCGGCGTCGCTCACCGAGAGCGTCCGCTTCGCCTTGGCCGTCTCGGCCGCCGCGCCATCGCCGTGCGCGTGCGCTGCGTCCGCCGCCGCGGCGGGCGCGGGGTGGCTCCCGCCGTCCGTCGCCGGGGTCCTCGTGGTCGTGCTCGTCTCCTCGCTGCTCTGCATGGCGTTGCTCCTCTCCGGTGCCGTCGGCCGCCTCCGCCCGGAGGACCGGCGCTGTTACTCCGCGCTCGCCGTGGCGGCGCTCTCCTGGCCGCCCGGGGCTACCGGCGCCGTGCCGGAGATCGTCTTCTTCGCCTGCTGCTTGGCCCGGAAGTCGGCGATCGCGCTCTTGATCGCGTCCTCGGCGAGGACCGAGCAATGGATCTTCACCGGCGGCAGGTGGAGCTCCTCGGCGATCATGCTGTTCTTGATCGTCTCCGCCTCGTCGATCGTCTTGCCCTTCAGCCACTCCGTGGCGAGGGACGACGACGCGATGGCCGACCCGCAGCCGAACGTCTTGAACTTCGCGTCCTCGATGACGCCGCCCTCGCCGACCTTGATCTGCAAGCGCATGACGTCGCCGCAGGCCGGAGCGCCGACGAGCCCGGTGCCGACGCGGTCGTCGTTCTTGTCGAGCGTCCCGACGTTCTGCGGGTTCTCGTAGTGCTCGATGACCTTGTTGCTGTATGCCATGGCTCTCTCCTCGACCGTTCCCTTCTTCTCTTGAAACCTTGATCTGACGGTCCGGCGTCTCCGCGCCGTCGTCAGTGGGCCGCCCACTGCACGCTGTTGAGGTCGATCCCCTCTTTGTGCATCTCGTAGAGCGGCGACATATCGCGCAGCTTGTTCACCTTCCGGATCACGAGGTCGGCCACGTAGTCGACCTCCTCCTCGGTGGTGAAGCGCCCGAGCCCGAAGCGGATGGACGAGTGGGCGAGGTCGTCGCCGATCCCCATCGCGTGGAGGACGTACGAGGGCTCCAGGCTGGCGCTCGTGCACGCCGAGCCGCTGGAGACGGCCACGTCCTTGATCGCCATCATCATCGCCTCGCCCTCGACGAAGCTGAACGAGACGTTGAGGTTGCCCGGCAGCCGCCGGTCGGGCGAGCCGTTCAGCTGGATGGCGTCGAGCGCGCTCCAGAGCCGGTTCCTGAGCCGCTCGCGCAGCGACAGGATGCGCGCCGACTCGGCCTCTCCCTCCTGGATGAGGATCTCGGCCGCCCTGGCGAACCCGACGATGCCGGGCACGTTGAGCGTGCCGGACCGCATGCCGAACTCGTGGCCGCCGCCGTCCATCTGCGCGGTGATGCGGACGCGCGGCTTCGACCGGCGCACGTACAGGCAGCCGATCCCCTTCGGGCCATAGATCTTGTGGGCGGTCACCGACGCGAGGTCCACCCCCATCTGCTCGACATTGAAGGGGATCTTGCCCACGCCCTGCACCGCGTCGGTGTGGAAGAGGATACCCTTCGACTTCGTGATCTTGCCGATCTCGGCGATCGGCTGGATCGTGCCGACCTCGTTGTTGGCCAGCATGATCGAGACGAGGATCGTCTTGTCGGTGATCGCCCCGGCGACGTCGTCCGGATCGACCATCCCGTACTTGTCGACCTTGAGGTAGGTGACCTCGTAGCCCTGCTTCTCGAGCCGCTTGCAGGTGTCGAGCACCGCCTTGTGCTCGATGACGCTCGTGATGATGTGGTTGCCCTTGTCCTTGTAGAACTCGGCGACCCCCTTGATCGCGACGTTGTCGCTCTCTGTCGCGCCCGAGGTGAAGACGATCTCCTTCGGGTTCGAGGCGCCGATGAGCCTGGCGAGCGTCTCGCGCGCGTGGGTCACCGCCTCCTCGGCCGTCCACCCGAAGACGTGGCTCCGGCTCGCGGCGTTGCCGAACTTGCTGTTGAAGTACGGCAGCATGGCGTCGAGGACACGCGGATCGACCGGCGTCGTCGCGTGATAGTCCATGTAGATCGGAAGTTGGATACCCATGGTGTTCTCGTTCAGCGGTGATTCGAGCCCTGGCGGCAATGCCCGTTGCCGCCGCGGATCCCGGCGACGAGCTCGGGCTCGGCCTGGCTTTTGTCGTGAAGGTTACAGTTCGTGCAGGCGGCGACGAGCTCTGCCGGGTCGCACGTCTCGCAGGTATCGAGGTAGGCGAGGCTCGCGACGAGCTCGTGTTCCAGCGTCTCGAGGTGGGCGATCTGCTCCCGCACCTCCTCGAGCTTCTGCTGGTAGACGTCGCGGATACGCGACATCGCGCCGGGGGCTGACGAGGACGACTCCCAGGTCGAGACGATCTGCTGGATCTGGCTCAGCGACAGACCGAGGTCGTGGAGCTTGCCGATCCACCGGACCCGGGTGAGGGCGGCGTTGTCGTAGAGCCGGTAGCGCCCCTTGGAGCGCGCGTGCGGCCTGAGCAGCCCGACCTCCTCGTAATGATGGATGGCCCGGACCGTCTTCCCGGTCGCCTTGGCGATGTCCCCCACCTGGAGGAGGCGGTCGTCCTCCTCCGTTGGGTCGGCCTCCAGCCGTCCGTCCGTTCGGGACGTGCTGGACGCGAAGGGTCCTGCGATGCTTTGCTCGCAGGCCTCGTGGGCGACGGGTAGATGGTGCCGGGTTGTCATCGCGTGGACCCTGACCCTTACGTATGCGTGAGGGTTGGGGACCTTGTAGGGCGCCAGGCCAAGCCTGTCAACCGGGTTGTACGGGAGCCTGCGTGGCACAGGGGTAAGGAGGCGGAATCGGGCGCGGCTCGACATGCTGGAAGCGTCGCTTCCGGACGCGAGAACCGCAGAGCTCGGCCGCAAGGACCGAAGGGCTGGCGGCGAGGACCGCAGAGCTCGGCAGCGGTCCCTTCACCCGGCAGGCGTGCGGCGCGCCCGGCGCGCCCGGCGCACCCACCGATTACCACCGTAGGCGAAAGCCGCTGCGCCAGCCGTCTCGCACCTCGCCGCGACCGGAGAACACGATCGCCGCGCGCGGTTGCCGGAAGCAGGGGTGCCATACGCCCGCGCTCCGCTCCGGCGCGAGCTGCGCGCCCTCGATCGATATCGACCGGCGCTGCAAGGCCGCCTCGTCGAGCCTGAGCCGCGAGCACGCGCTCGTGCTGCCGCCCACGATCTCGTCGCGGATCACGAGCTCCCGCTCGGAGAGCTCGAGCGCCCGTCGGTGCAGGGGAGCTCCCGGAAGGAAGCGATATCCGTCGTGCTCGGCCTCCGCCGCGAGGTGCGCGGGGCCCCGGTCGAGCCGGCACACCTGGGCGCGAGCCCGGCGGCCGACGCGAAAGGCGCTCCACACCTCGCTGGAATCCACGCCGCCGAGCTCGATCGTGTTGTGCGCGCGCGTGGCCCGGGTCTCCTCCCGGTCGCGATCCGCGAGGTAGCTGGATACGCCGTAGTCGACGACGGCGCGCTCGCCCTCGATCCACAGCTCGAACGTGAGCGCGTCGGCGTGCACGTGCCCGGGCTGGTAGGCGGCGCCGTCCATCCCCGCGTCGAACGCGAGCCAGGCGCGCTCGCCGGACCGGAGGATCACCCAGCCGGTCGAAGCGAGGTGCACGAGCGCCGTCGTGGCGTCCGCCGTCGCGCCGGCGTCGTGGAGGCCCAGCGCGGCGCCGAGGGCGAGGACCTGATCGAGCTCGGGCGCGGCGTCGAGGGCAGCGTCGTTGAAGAGCGGATAGGTCCCGTCCGGGGCGCGGACGGCGGCGGCCCAGGCCAGCGCCTTCTGCGCCGTGGCCCGCCAGAGCTCGGGCACCTCGCGCCCCGCCACCTGCGCGAGCTCGATGGCCTCGAGCAGCCCTGCGGCGAGCGCGAGGTGGTACGAGGCGGAGAGCTCGAAGTGGCCGCCGTCCTCGAGGAACTGCTCCGGGAGCTGCCACGACAGGATCCTCGAACCGAGCCGCCACCAGGCCTCGGCCTCGATCCCGCGCGCCACCGCGCCGCCGCACACGAGCCCGATCGCATTCTCGAGCAGGTGGTTGCCCAGGAGGTGAAGCTCGAGCCCGAGCGCGACGGCCCGGCACGCGCGCGCCAGCTCGGCCGCGAGCCCGGGGCGGCCGAGCCGCGCCGCGACCGCGAGCCGGCGGGCGCGCACCGCGGCCGGGAACGGGTGCGACGCGACGGGGGCGTCCCACGCCGTCGGGGCAGGGACGGTCGGATCGGCCCCGAGCTCGTAGCCATAGGCGCCCTCGTACGCGTGGAGCAGCGAGCCCTCGGGGATGGCGGCAAGGCGCGCGCGCCCGCGCGCCCGCTCGGCCTCGGCGAAGGCCACGAACGCCGCGCTCGGCGGGGCGAAGTCGGACCGGACGTGCGGAGGCCGCGCCGCGCTCGGTCCCCGGCCGAGCGCGCGCCCGCCCAGCGCGATCGGCCGCGCGAGCACCTGCAGCGGGTGGAGCTGCGCCAGCGTGCGGGCGACCCGCGGCAGGTTCATCTCGCGCTCCCGCCGCCGTCGCCGGCCACGGCCGTGAGGGAATGGGGGCTCGTCGCGATGAGCACGTCGGCACGCGGCAGATCGCGCTGCGCGAGCGTGAGCGCGGACAGGGCGCACGACCCGTACGCGAGCGAGCGACGCACCTTGCCGCGGTTGGCGGCGGCGTAGATCCAGGTGCGGAGGACGCGCACGCCGTGAAAGTCCTCTTCCATGCGGAGCCGACCCCGGTACTCGGGCGGGATTACCCCCGTCGGGTGGTTCGGCATGCCCGTGAGCACCGTGACCTCGTGTCCGGCGCGGCGCCAGGCTCGGGCGATCTCCGACACGCGCGCGGCCGGGGCCCCTGGCTCAGGCGGGAAACAGGGAGAGACGTAGAGCATGCGCATGGGCCGCGTGGCTCGGGAGGAGCCGCTTGGGCCGGCACAATGGCTGGCTGGCGCGCGCAACGTCAACTCCTTTCTTCCCCCGGGAACCATGGTGTTCCCCGGTAAGCACCATGCGCTTCCTTGCGAAACACGGGGCGTTCTCCGGCCTCTTTGCCGCCCTGCAGCCGCTCGCCACGTCCGCGCCGGTGCCCGGCAGCCGGGGCTGCGCAGGACCTCCTGATCGCTGTAGTCGATGATCATCGGCGTGTCCGCGCCGCGATCGACGCGGCGATCGAAGATGAGGAGTTCGCCGGGCGCATGCAGGCGATCACCCGCGTGCGGCCAAGGCCGGCGCGACGCCTGCAGGGCAGATCCCGTCGCCGACCGGCCGAGATGCGCCGCGTGCGGGCCCCCGGCAGGTCCGACGGCCTGCCACAGGCGCCGGATCTGGATCCCGTAGGTGTTGCCAGGCGAGCGTGGGCGCGGGACGAGGTCAGGCGAGCGCCGACGCCGGCTGAGCGAGCGAGGGGACAGCGGAGGGCCTCTCCTCGGGATGGGACAGGTGCGCCTCGGGGACCAGATCCTCCAGCAAGCGCCGAATCTCGGCGTCGTTGCCCGCGCGGGCCGCGCTCGCGAGGTGCTCCAGCGCTCGATCCAGCCGCTCCTTCGGGACCGGCTGGATCCGGCCGACGAGGACCTTGGGGTGCGGGGTCGAGCCGTAGGCCTCGCTGTCGAGCAGCAGCTCCTCGGCGAGCTTCTCTCCCTGGCGGAGACCCGTGAACTCGATCTTGATGTCGTCCGGATCGGGGCACGACAGCTCGATCATGAGCTTCGCGAGATCGACGATCTTCACCGGCTTGCCCATGTCGAGCACGAAGATCTCGCTCCGCGACCCGAGCGCGCCTGCCTGGAGGACGAGCTGCGTCGCCTCCGGGATCGTCATGAAATAGCGCTGCACCTCCGGGTGAGTGACCGTGACAGGGCCGCCATTCCTGATCTGCTCCCGGAAGAGCGGGACCACGCTGCCGTTGCTCCCGAGCACGTTGCCGAAGCGGACCGCGACGTAACGGGTCCTGCTCGTCGCCCCTCGCGCCTGGATCACCATCTCGGCCACGCGCTTGCTGCACCCCATCACCGAGGTCGGATTGACCGCCTTGTCGGTCGAGATGAGCACGAAGGTGTCGGTGCCGAACTCGTGCGCAGCGTCGGCGACCGTGCGGGTCCCGAACACGTTGTTCTTGAGGGCCGCGGCGCTGTTCAGCTCCATCATGTGCACATGCTTGTGCGCCGCGGCGTGGAGCACGACCATGGGCCGATGGTGGCGGAAGATCGACCCGATCCGGTCGCGATCGGTGATGTCGCAGACGAGCGGGACGAGCGACGCACCAGGGAACGCCTGCCGCAGCTCGCGCTCCAGGTAAAAGAGCCCGTTCTCGTTGTGGTCCAGCAGCAGGATCTTGCGCGGATGAAAGCGCATCGCCTGCCGCACGAGCTCGCTCCCGATGCTCCCGGCGGCGCCGGTCACCAGGATAGTCCGGCCCTCGATGAGCTGCTGCACCTGCTTCACGTCGAGCGTCACGGGGTCCCGGCGGAGGAGATCCTCGATGGCGACCTCGCGGATCTGCGAGAACCCGCCCTCCTGGATGTGCTCGGCGACGCTCGGGATCGTCTTCGTCTGCACGTTCAGCTGGCGGCAGATGTTGACGATCTCCTTGATCCGCGAGCCCGGGGCGCTCGGGAGCGCCAGCACGATGAGCTTCACGTCATGGTCCGCGACGGCCTTGCGCAGCGTGGCCTCGTCCGCGGGGCCGAGCACACGAACGTCTCGGATGCGCGCCTGCCACTTCATCGGATCATCGTCGACGAAGCCGCAGACGTTCCACTTGCGGTCGGGCATCCGCTGCAGGCTGCGGAGCAGGCTCTCGCCCGCGTCGCCCGCGCCTACAATGAGTATCTGCGTCGTGTTCGTGCTGTTCGTGGCTCGCTTGAGCTCGCGCATTCCGCGAATCGCGGACCGGAGGCCGCCGGCGAGCACGACGGACAGCAACAGCTCTCCCACGTACACGGAGCGAGGCAGTTGCGCGCGGTGTAGCACGATCTCTGCCACCACGGCGAGCGCCGCCGTGCCGAGGGCGGATGTGCGCAGCAGCTTCCAGAGGTCGGGAAGCCCGGTATACCGCCACAGGCCATGGAACAGCCCGAAGGCATAGAACGTGATTGCGCGGCACACGAGGAGCGTTCCGAGAGCATAGGGCCAGTTGCTCCGGAATGGCTGGTGGATCCCAGCCGGGTCCCCGTCGAAACGAAGGAGTAACGCGCCGCCGAACGCGAGCGACCAAAGCACGAGGTGCGCCAGTACGATGATGCTGCGTCGGACCAGCGTGACGTTCAGTGTGCTCTTTATCATAATTTGAAAGGCTGAGTTCGCCTGTCAGACGAACCGTAGTAAGGCGCGCATCAAGCGCGACGCCATTCTTCTCGAACCTGTCCGCTCGTGCAAGACGAGCAGCGCGCGGCGCGGGCAGGTTTTCCCATGAAGGTGAGCTGGTTTCGCTTGATGTCGCCCCCGTGTCACCCTTTCGTTTCCTGCTCGACGGTCCATTGCTGGGGCGTTGCCTCCGCCTTCCCACCTGCGCGCCTCGGGCCCGTCTCCGGACCGTGAGCGCACTCACCGGACCCGCAGTTAGGTGCGGGGCCGCGCCAGGGCATTCAGATCAGAAAAGCATCGTGAGAATTTTCCAGTAGCACGGATCTGTCGGTGCGTGCTCCCTGACCGCTCGGGCGGCTCACCCCGATCATGGGGCGCACCTCGACCGCGGGGAGATGCGGGGCGTACCCGGCATACCCAACCACGGTGAGTTGGCGGCCGGGTCCCGGGGGGAGACCCCGGGGTGGACCCCAACCACGGTGAGTTGGCGGCCGGGCCCCGGGGGGGAGACCCCGGGGCGGACCCCAACCACGGTGAGGGCTACGCGCCGGGGGCCCCAACCACGGTGAGGTGGCCCCGGGCCGGGGGCCCCCAACCACGGTGAGGCGGCTCCCAGTGACGTGGCTCCGAGCCGGTGGCAACCACCGACGTACCTCAACCACGGTCAGGACGTAATCGGGCGGTACCCGAACCGCACGGGGTCGACGACTGTACCTCAACCTCGGTGAGGCGGGCGGTGAGGCGGGCGACAGGCGGTGACGTTGGAAGGGGCGGTCCCGGCGACCGGGAGGCGCTGCCACGGCCGGGACCTCCTCCGGCACGTTGGCGCAGCAACAGGACAGAACCGTGCTGTAATTATGTCATGGACGCAACTGTCTCGACATGGGTGCCATCCGGGCGATCGTGGTTCGCCCTCCTACTGGTCGCTTGCGCCGATGCTCGCGCACGCTGTTCGCGCAGCGGGACGGATGGCCGCCGCGACCCCGGCGACCCTTGAGGGCCGCTGCGTCCCCGGCGAGCCTTGCTGGAGGAGCAGATTGGCGTCCAGGTGATGGGCTCGCCGCCGAAGGGCGGGAGACCGCAGTCCGCGCGCCGCCTCGACTCGGAGATCCTCAACCCCACGGCGCGGTTTGGTGTATGTTGCCGCCGGGCCGACGTCAGGAACTCGCCCTGTCCTCACGCCGCTGGCGTTATCCGTGGCGTTGGCTTGCTGTCCTCGGAGGCGCGCTGTCCATTGCACATTCTCTACGTGTCGCAGTACTTCCCTCCTGAAGTCGGGGCGCCTCAGGCGCGGGTATCCGAGCTCTCCAGGGCCTGGGCCAAAGCAGGGCACACCGTGCATGTGCTCACAGGAATGCCCAACTATCCCACGGGCAACCTGCCAGAGGAGTACCGCGGCCGCATCCTCGCGCGCGAGGTGTTCGACGCCGTCAACGTGGTCCGTACCTGGATCTACGCGACGCCGAACAAGAAGATCGTCCGCCGGTCGATCGCGTATGTCTCTTATGCCCTCTCGGCCGTCTCGCTCGGTCAATGGTTCGCGCCGGCTCCCGACGTCGTCGTCGCCACGAGCCCGCCCATCCTCGTGGCGCTCGCCGGCTTTCTGATCGCGCGTCTCCGCGGCGCGCCGTTCGTCTTCGAGGTGCGCGATCTCTGGCCGGAGTCGATCGTCGCCGTCGGCGCGCTGCCGGAGGGGCACCGCGCGGTCGCGGCGATGCGCAGCCTCGAGGAGTTCCTGTACCGGGAGGCCGACCGGATCGTCGTCGTGACCGAGAGCTTCCGAGAGCGCCTGCGCGAGCGGGGCGTCCCCGAGGGCAAGATCAGCGTTGTGACGAACGGCGTCGACCTCGCGCGTTTCAGCCCAGCCGCGGAGGGCGGCGCGGCGGACGCCGACGCGGAGCTCCGCGAGGAGCTCGGGTTCGCGCCGGAGCATGTCGTCTGCTCCTACGTCGGGACGCTGGGGATGGCTCACGGTCTGCACGCGGTGCTCGACGTCGCGGCGCGCGCTCGCGCCGCGGAGCCGGCGCTCCGGTTCCTCTTCGTCGGCGAAGGCGCGGAGAAGAGCAAGCTCGAGGCGCGCGCGCGCGAGGAGGGGCTCGATAACGTCGTCTTCCTCGGCCAGCAGCGGCGCGACAGGATGCCGTCGCTCTATCGCATCAGCGATGTCTGCCTGGTCCCGCTGCGCAAGAGCGAGCTCTTCACCACGGTCATCCCGTCGAAGATGTTCGAGATCATGGCCATGGAGAGGCCCCTCGTCATCTCGGTGGACGGGGAGGCGCGGCGGATCGTCGAGCGATCGGGCGGCGGGCTCTTCGCCCCGCCGGAGGACGTGGACGGGATGCTCGAGGCGATCCGCAGCCTCGCGCGCAGCCCGGCGCTTCGCGAGGAGATGGGGCGCGCGGGCCGGAGCTTCGTCGAGCGGGAGTACGACCGCGACGCGCTGGCGGGTCGGTATCTCGGGGTGCTCGCGGAGGTCGCCGGGGCGCCGGCGGTCGTGCGACAAGGAGCGTCCTCTTAGGACGGGAGCGTCGAATCATGTCAACTACGAGCTGCTTGGTCACTGGAGGAACCGGCTTCGTCGGCGCCCGCGTCGTGGAGGCCCTGCTCCGCCGCGGCGACCGCGTCACCGTGCTCGGGCGCAGGCCCGCGGGGGCGGCGGGAGCGGGAGAGGGCGCCGCGCCGGCGTTCGTCCGCGGAGATCTCGAATCGACGGCGCTCGACCTCGGCGGCGAACCCTTCCAGGTCGTCTACCACGTCGCCGGTCTCGCCCACGTCGTCCCGAGGACCGACCCCGAACGCAGGCGGTTTCATGACGTCAACGTCAAGGGGACGGAGCGGCTGCTCGAGGCGCTCGGCCGCGATCGACCGCTGCCCGAGGCCTTCGTCCTCGTCAGCACGGTCGCGGTCTACGGCGCAGACGAGGGGCGGTCGCTGGACGAGGACACGCCCCGCAGGGCGGCCGATCCGTACGGCGTGAGCAAGCGGGAAGCCGAGGACGTCGTGCTCGCGTGGGGCCGGGAGCGCGGCGTCCGCACCGCGATCGCACGCCTGCCGCTCGTCGCCGGCCCCGGCGCCCCCGGCAACCTCGGGGCGATGGTGCGCGCGCTGCGGCGCAAGCGCTACCTCGGCGTGGGCGACGGCGCGGCCCAGCGCAGCATGGTGATGGCGCGCGACGTGGCCGAGATCCTGCCGAAGATGGCCGAGACGGGCGGTATCTACAACCTGACCGACGGCCACCACCCGACGTTCGCCGAGCTCGAGGCGGTGCTCGCCGGAGCGCTGCGCCAGCCGGTGCCCCTCCGGCTGCCGATGTGGCTGGCCGACCTGGGCGCGACCGTCGGCGACCGCCTCCAGCAGCTCCTCGGCCGACCGATCCCGCTGAACCACCGCACGCTCGGGAAGATGACCTCGACGCTCACGTTCGACGATCGCCGCGCGCGGGAGGCGCTCGGGTGGCGCCCGTCGCGGGTCGTCGACTGCGCCGCGGAGCTCGTTGCATGAAGCTCGCCGCCGTATTTCTCATCGCCCTCATGGCGAGCTCGGCCGCCGTCCGCGCGCTCATCCCGTTCCTCCGCAAGACCGGCCTCATGGATGTGCCGAACGCGAGGAGCTCCCACTCCGCCCCGACGCCGCGCGGGGGCGGCGCCGGCCTCCTCGCGGGCGCCGCGGCGGCGGCGGTGGCCGCGGCGCTGCTCGGGCTGCCGGTGGCCAAGGCCGAGCTCTTCATCGCCGTGGCGCTGATGGCCTTCGTCGGGTTCCTCGACGACCGCTCCGGAGGCCTGTCGGTCCGGCTCCGGCTCGGGCTCCAGGTCGTCGCGGCGGGCATCGTGGTGCTGCGCGCAGGAGGGCTCGGCCGCCTGCCGCTCCCGCCGCCCCTCGACGTCGAGACGGGCATCCTCGCCTACCCGATCGCGGTGGTCTGGCTCGTGGGCGTCCTCAACATCTACAACTTCCTCGACGGGATCGACGGGTTCGCCGGCATGCAGGGCGTGATCGCCGCGCTCGCGCTCGCGTCCCTCGGCGGCGGCGCGACCCCGCTGCTCGCGATGGGGCTCGCGGTCGCGGGGGCCTGCGCCGGCTTCCTCGCGCACAACTGGCACCCGGCCAAGGTGTTCATGGGCGACGTCGGGTCCGCGGCGCTCGGGCTGATGCTCGCGGCGCTCCCGTTCGAGATCGAGCCTGCGGCGCGCGGCCCGGCGGTGTTCGCAGCCGCGCTGAGCCTGTGGTTCTTCCTCGCGGACGGCGCGTTCACGATGGGCCGGCGCCTGCTGCGCGGCGAGAAGATCTGGGAAGCGCACCGCTCCCACCTGTACCAGCGCCTGGTGCGGACCGGCCTCACGCACGCCGAGGTGTCGCGGACCGTCGGCGTCGCGGCCGCGCTCGTCGCCGGGGCGGCGTGCGCCGCGCACCGCAGCGGATCGGCGGCCCTGTCCTGGGGCGCGCTGCTGCTCGCGCTCGCGCTCTTCGTCCTCTACGCGAAGTGGACCTCGAGCCGCGAAGCGCGGCTCGGCCAGGCCCTGCGGGCGGTGCGCGGCCAGGACGCGAGCGACTAGGGCGAGCTCGGCATCCACAGCGACCTGCGACGCGCCGTGCTCCAGCCGGCGCACGCCGGCCGTGGCGTAGGCGCCGCTGGCCTGCGCGCGGCGCGGCGATCCGCGGGCGGCTACGGCTGGCGCGGCGCCGGCAGCGCCGGTCCCGCCGCGGACCGGTCGACACGGGCCGGGGGCAAGCGCCGGTCAGATCGCCACGGCGCCGGCTGCCGGGCAACGAGCCACAGGCGGAGGTGCTTGATCACCGAGGTGAGCAGGACAATCCCGATCACGCCGACCCCCAGGGAAACCGTGATCTTGAGCAGCGCCGCGAGCTCGCCCCGAAACTGGTTGTAGGCGAACGCGGCGAGGGTTGCGCTGGACGCCCGGACGAGGGGGGTCGAGTCGCGCGCGCCCGCCACGAGGAGCGGCACCATGAAGAAGAGCCCGCTCATGACCGCGACCTCGATGGCGGCGCCCAGGCGGCCGAGGTTGAGGTAGCCCTCGGCGGCGGCGCTCATCGCGAACGCGGCGCCGCGGCGCGCCAGGTCGGGGGCCTTCCACCACACATACCGGTGTCCCAGGCCGAGTGGCCGCTCGCTCCAGAGCGGCTTGGGGATCAGGATGAGGAACGCGTTGATCCAGCTCTCTCCTGCATAGGTGACGATGGGCGGCCGCTCGTTCACGAGGTTGACGAGGTTGGAGTGGACCGTGCTGAGCTCGCCGATCTCCAGCGGGTTCTCGGTCCGCTCGAGGTGGGTTATCGCCGACGTGACCTGTTCGTCGAACCCGCTGCCCTGGCGGATCCGGGCGCCCTGGATGGCGATTCCGTAGAAGAGGACGCACACCATACCGACGGCAAGCCACAGGCGCTTGATCTGGATCCCGTAGGCGTGCAGGACGAGCGCGACCGCGAGGACGGTCCAGATGAGCGGCCCACGCCGCCCCATGATCGTGTTGAGGAGGACGGTCGCGAGGAAGAATGACCCGGCGATGAGGAGCGCCTTCGGGACGGGCAGGCCTGCCTTGCGGACCGAAGCGAACCTGAGAAACAGATAGGCGACCGCGAGCTTGACCAGATACCAGCCCGAGGTCAGCAGGCCCCTGCCGTCCTCCATGAGGTGGTTCTCGGCGTAGCCCATCGTGAAGAACTTCCCCACGCCGATCGAGGCGATCCACGCCAGGACGAGCCCGAACCCGAGCAGCCCGACGACGATCGCCGCCCAGTCCCGGTCCAGCATCGCCTTCGGCCTGTGCACCGGGAACATCCGCTCCAGGTTCGGGCTCTCCGGCAAGCGGCTCAGCGCAGTGCACGCGAGCGCGCAGCCGATCGCGCCGGCATAGCCCACCTCCATGGCTGCCGCGTCGTAGCTCGACAGGTGGAAGCCCTGCGACGTCAGCATCGCCAGGATGGGCGTATAGCCGACGCTGAGGAAGTAGGCCGCGGGGATGTAGGTCTCCGGGTCCAGCGGATGGAAGCGGGGACCGCCGGCGCGCGCGAGCGACGGCGCCACGAGCAGCAGCAGCAGGCCTATCGTCCACCCTCGCCCGTCGCCCAGCTCCCCTTCCAGGATCGGGCCGACCGTGGCCAGGGTCGCGACGAGGAACACCGCCATGAGCCGGCCCGGCGGCAGCCACGCTCTCCGCTTCGCCGGCGCGACCATGCTGGCGGCGCGCCTGGCGCCTCCCGCGCGGGGGAATCTCGGGGACAGCAACGGCGGAGATCCTCAGTTCGGCAGGGGGGGCGGTGGGGCGTCCCCGTCTCCAGGCGGCGCGACATCGGTCGCCGCGCGGTAGTAGCCGTCCTGCTTGTGGCCGTAGTAGCGGTACGCGCCGTACTCGCGGCGGTTCAGGTCGGCGGCGTTCAGCACGACGCCCACCGTCTTGCCGCCGACGTCGAGCATCGCCCGGATCCCGTGGCGCGCGAAGTCGTGCGTCGTGGCCGACGCGCGCACGACGAGCACGGTGCCGTCCACCAGCGTCGACAGGACGGCGGCGTCGGTGACCGCGCCGATGGGCGGGCTGTCGATGATCACCCGGTCGAAGCGGCCCTGGAGCTTGCGGAGCAGCGCCTTGAAGCGCTCGCTGTGCAGGAGCTCCGCCGGGTTCGGCGGGATGGGACCGGCGGGGATGACATGGAGGTTCTCCACCTCGGTCTTCAGCGCGCTCTCGTCGTCGATCACGGAATCGTCGAGCAGCGCGCTCGTCACGCCGATCTCCGGTCCCTTGTCGAAGATGGCGTGGAGGCGCGGCCTGCGGAGGTCGCAATCGATGAGGACGACCCGCTGCCCGGCCTGCGCCATGGCGACGGCGATGCAGCAGCCCACCGTCGTCTTGCCCTCTGCGGGGCCGGCGCTCGCGATGAGGAGCGTCTTGTAGGGCTGGTCGGGCGACATGAAGAGCAGGTTCGTCCGGATCGCCCGCGCCGCCTCGGCGATCCCGCTCTTCGGCTGCTCGTGGACGATGAGCTCGGGTCGGCCCGACGAGGCAGCGTGCTTGCCCCGGCGGCGCGCCCTGCGGGGGAGGACCTCGGCCTTGTCCTTCCGGTCGAACTCCGGGAGCAAGCCCAGGAAGGGGAGGCCGAGCTCGCGCTCGACCTCGTCCGGCGTCTTCAGCGTGCGATCGAGCATCGCCCGCGCCATCGCCGCGCCGATGCCGAGGAGCAGCCCGGCGACGATGCCGAGGCCGATGTTGAGCGCGACGCGGGGCCGGATCGCCTCGAGCGGGAGGTTCGGCCTGTCGAGGACGCGGATGTTGTTCACCCGCATCATCCGCTGGAGATCGCTCTCCTTGGTGCGCTCCAGGACGAGCTGATAGAGCTTCTCCGTGTTGTCCTTCGTCCTGCGGAGCCGGTCATACTCGATCTTGAGCGAGTTCAGCTCGAACGCCTGCTTCTTGGCGCCCTCGAGCAGCCCCGCGAGGCCTGACTCCTGGCGCTTCACGATGGCGAGATCGCGATTCACCGCGCCCTGAACGTTCTTGATCTCGGCGATCAACGCGTCGACGTTGGCGGCCACCTGCTCGCTCGCGGCGCGGACCTCCGGGTGATTCTCACCCTTGCCGGCGCCGATCAGCGCGTCGCGCTGACGGACGCACTCCTCATGACGAGCGCGCAGCATCTGGAGCACCGGGCTCTGGATGAGCTCGGAGGCGGGGAGCTCGAGAGGGTTGTTCGGATCGACCTTCGCCAGCTCCTGGCTGCGCGCGGCGAACTCCTCGCGCCGCGTGCGCACGGCCGTGAGCGCGTCGTTGATCTGCTTCATCTCCTCGCGGAGGAGGTTCGTCTTGTCCTCGAAATCGATGTCGAGGATGTTGTTGCTCTTCTTGTACTCGTGGAGCGAGGTCTCGCTGGTCTCGAGATCGGCCTTCAGCTTGTCGAGCTGCGTCCGGAGCCAGTCGACGGCCGAGTTCGTCGAGGTGAGCGCGTCGTCGAGGTTCTGCTCGATGTAGACGTCCATCGCCATCGAGAGGATGCGCTGCGCGCGCTCGCGATCGGCGTCGTTGTAGCGGACGATGGCGAGGCGGCTGTCCTTCACCGGCTCCACCGTGAACCGCTCGCGGAGCAGCTCGGCGGCCTCCTCGGGGCTCACGCTCATCGGCGCGGGGGCGGCCGCGTCCCTCGGCAGATCCTTCAGGAAGTACACGTCGTTGTGGAGGTTGAGCTGGGCGACGACCGCCAGCGCCACCCGCATCGACCGCATCACCTTGTACTGCGTCTCGTAGTACTCGCGGTTGTTCCAGTACGCGCCGGAGCCCATGTCGACGACCGCTTCGACGCCGCGGCCGAGGGGCCGCGGGGGGTTCGGGTCGAACTGCAATGTCGCCGTGGACTGGTAAATCTTCTTCTGCCCGAGCGTGTAGAACGTGACGCTGAGGGCGACGAAGAGCATCGTCGTCAACGCGATGGCCCAGTGCTTGCTGACCGTCCGCCAGGTGGCGACGAGGTCGATGGTGCGCTCGCCAGGGGCGTCGGCGTGGGCGGCGGTCGTGGAAGGTGCTCTGAGTTCGTCAGCCATAAGTCGTGCGCTCGAGGCGCCACCATTCAGCTAGAGGTGCGGCGGAGGGCTAAGGTGCCCGCCGAGCCCCCAAAATTCAAGCTGGCCCGCGGAATGAGGGGACGATGTGGTATGGTGTGCGCGGCCTGGGTGGCTGCTCACAGCGCCAGCCGTGGCGCGGCCAGGTGCAGCGGGGTGTGCGCGATGCTACCTCCGTGGCGACCGTGTGCGTTGTCGCCGAGCGGCTGACGGCGCGCGTGCATCGAGAAGAGCAGCATGAAACGATCGTCCTCCGTAACGCGACGTGCGTTAGCGAGCGCGGCTTGCTTCGCGCTGCTGCTCCACGGCTCCCTGGCCGCCGGTGACTGGCCTTCTGCGCGCCACGATCCGCAGCGCACGGGCGCCACGCAGTCGACGAGCAATATCCTCAGGCCGGCGCCCTACTGGCGGGCATACCTCGGCGGCGTGCTCGCGACGGGCAAGGTGCTCGCCGACGACGTGGACCAGGATGGCGAGCTCGACGTGCTCTTCGTGGCCGGCGGCCGCGTGGTGCTGTCCGATCCGCTGGGGTTCGTCCGATGGAGCACCCCGTCCATGGGACTCCGGTCGCTGCACGCCCTCGAGGATCTCGACGGAGACGGGCGGCTCGAGGCGGTCGCGCTCAGCGGGACGGGGGCGGCCATCATCGCCGGCGACAGCGGGGCCGTCCTCTGGCGCGAGGAGGCGTCGGAGCTCGGGACGCTCGACGCCGCCCGCCTCGCCGATCTCGACGGCGACGGCCACCTCGATCTCTTCCTCGACGAGTGCGGCTGCTGCGGCGTGCGCACGGACAGCCCCGGCGTGATCTTCAGCTTCGCGCGCGGGTTCGACGCCGTGGAGCGGCTGCCCGCGCCGCCGCAGCGCACGCACTGCGGCGCCAACGTCAACACGGTGGGCGACTGGGACGGCGACGGCACATCGGACCTCCTTGTCTCCTCTCACGATCGGCTGTTCTTCGTCGACGGGACGGGGAACGTCTTTGCGGAGTCGGCGAGCATCGGCGCGTACCTCGGCCGCACGGTCTGCGAGCCCGTGACCCTGGGCGACCCCTCCGCGCCGCAGCGCGCGCTCTGCTTTCAGAATCGCGTCGTCGTCCAGCAGGGGGCGCGCGAGGTCACCCTGCTCGAGTACAGGCCGGGCGAGATGCCCTCGCTCGCCATCGTGTGGCGCAAGACGCTCGCCCCGAAGGACGGCGGCGACGCCCGCGCCCCGACGCGGCTCGCGTGGGATCTCGACGGCGACGGCGCGCTCGAGGTGCTGGTGAGCAGCAGCACGGGCGGCTCATGGACGTCCTTCGTGCTCGACGCCGCCACGGGCGACGAGCTCGCCGTCATCCCGGACGAGATCGCGCGGGGAGCCGTCCCGTCGCGCTCCGGCGCCGAGCAGTGGATCATCACATCGCGCGAGGATCGCGTGTCGGCCTTCCGGTTCAGCCGCCAGGCGGCCGGAGGGGTCGAGCGGCTCTGGTCGCGCGACGGAGAGCGGGTGCGCACGCGCATGGACTGGGATCGGTCGCGCAGGACGGGGCACGTCTTCTCGCTCGTCACCCCGGATCTCACGGGCGACGGGCGCGACGAGCTCGTGCTCGAGGCGACCTCGGAGCCCGTGACGCTCACCGCCTACGACCTCTTCGAGGCGGGGCCATCGCCGGTCGCCAGCCACACCATCGAGCGCGGCGTCGACGTCGCGGCGCTCGATGTCCTGCCGGGCGCGTCTCCGGCGTCGCCGCGGCTCGTCGTCTCTCGCGACGACGGGTTCGTCACGCTGCTCGACGCCTCGCTCGCGCCCAGGAACCTCGTGCAGGAGGGGCGCGACATCCTGCCCGGGCTGAAGGTCGGCGGCTACAGCACCGGTCCGGGCGCTTACGTCGACTTCGGCCGCGCCCCGATCGCGGCGAAGCTCTCTCCCGGCGACAGGGCCGACAGCGTCGTCGTTGTCGACAGCCGGGGTGACCTCATCCGGGTCGTGGCCGAGGGGGCGAGCAACGTCGCGCCGGCCAAGGTCGCCTGGCGCGCGATGGACGCGTTCGGCGCCTCCATCGCGCCCGCCGAGGGCGGGGCGCCGGCGACCCTCGCATGCTTCAGGCAGCGGCACCCGGTCACGGATCCGGCGAGGTACTCGGTCGCCATGCTCGACGAGGGCGGCAGGCAAACGCTCGAGGTCCCCCTGGAGAAGCCGCCGAGGTGGGACGTGCTGCACGGCGATCTCGACGGCGACGGCGCGCGCGAGCTCGTGGCGGTGACGTCCGACGCCGACCTGCGCACCGAGCTCCTCGCCATCGCGCGGGACGGCGGGGTGCGCTGGAGCCATCGTGTCACCGCCACGGCCGGGACCCAGGCCGCTGCGATCGCGGACTGGAACGGCGACGGGGCGCAGGACGTGGCGCTGGCGATCAACAACGCCCGGGTGCTCTCGGGTCGAGACGGCAGCACCCTCAGCGCCAACGCCGAGGCGATCTCCTACTTCATGCCGATCCTCGCCGACGTGTCGGGCGATCCGCAGCTCGAGATGACGCTGCACGGCGGGGTGTTCCCCGCGCGAACGCTGTCGCACGACCTCCGCGCCACGCTCTGGAAGGGGACGGAGGACATCCGCCCGTACCCGCACGGCGCGATCGCCACCTGCGAGGGCAGGTCGATCCTCGTCGAGGGCTCGTTCATGATGCCGTCGCGCCTCACCTTCACCGAGCTCGACGCCCCCCTGGCCGGGCGGACGAGCTCGATCGTCCTCGCCGGCGACGCCGTGTTCACCGATGAGCAGGCCGCGCGGCAGGCGGACGCCGCCATGGGCCAGCTCGGCGACGTGGCGGTCTCGCGGAGCATCACGGGCGTCCTGTCCGACGGGAGCTCCGTCGTGGTCGGCTCCACCAACGGCTTCCTCTATGCCGTCGACGCGTGCTCACAGCGCCTCCTCTGGTCCTATCATTTCGGCAATCCCGTCGGC
This sequence comes from Sorangium sp. So ce1335, assembly GCF_051521615.1. Lineage (NCBI taxonomy): Bacteria > Pseudomonadati > Myxococcota > Polyangiales > Polyangiaceae > Sorangium > Sorangium sp. So ce1335. The sequence goes on along the minus strand of NZ_CP150363.1, from coordinate 10,132,108 downwards.
GCGCCGATCCTCGCGGACACGGACGGCGACGGTAACGACGACATCGTCGTGAGCGTCGCGGATGGGTATCTCTACAACCTGCGGCACGAGATCCTGCCGGCGCCCGAGTTCGTGTGGGATGTCGACCCGAGCAGCGCCGGCACGGGCGAGGACGTCGACGAGATCATCACCAGAGACACGCTCCACGTGAGATGGTCGAAGGTGCCGTCGGCGACCTCGTATCAGGTGGCGGTCGTGGGCGGCCAGGGGGATTACCTCGACTCGCCGGCATGGCGGGATGTCGGCGACGTCTCCGAGGCCTCGATCGGCGGGCTGCCGCTGCTCGACGGCGCGAAGTATTACGTCGGCGTACGCGCGGTCTCTGCCGCCGGGCTCTCTCCGGATCGCGGGTCGGACGGCGTGATCGTGAACATGCCGCAGGGGGAAGGGGGCGGCGGGGCCGGCGGGACTGGCGGCGAGGCCGGCGGAAGCGGCGGCGGGGGCGCTGGCGGCGGCGGCAGCGGGACCGGTGGAAGCGGCGGCGGGGGCGCTGGCGGCGGCGTCGCCGGCGGCGCGCCGGCGCTGGACGACACGCTCCTCTACGGTCGCGGCTGCGCTTGCTCCGAGGCGCCGGGGCAGCCCGGAGCCCCCTTGCCGACCGGCCTCGGTGGGATCGCCGCCGCGCTCCTCGCGCTGGCGCGCGCCCGCGTCAGGGCGAGCCGTCGTGGCGCGCCGCGCGCGCGCGACGCGCTCCGCTAGACGCCGACGCCCTGTCCCAGCGCCAGCGCGAGCCCGAAGGCCGAGACCAGCAGGAACATGACGGCCAGCGCGTACCGCCGCACGGGCGCGTCGATCACGAAGGCGAGCCGCGCCACGCCGATGAGCGCGGACGGGCCGAACACCCCGAAATGTCGGAGGATGGGCTCGGGCGCCAGCAGCAGGGCGCCGGCCACGCACGCGCTGCTCACCACGCTGCCGACCGGGAGCGCGCGGCGAGACCGCGGGCCGCAGAAATAAATGCAGATGGAGTCCGTGAGGAGCGGAGACATCCCCGAGACCACCATGGTCAGCGTCATGGCGTCGCGCGCGCCGCCGGTGAAGGGGAGCCAGGGGATCGGCACCGCGAAGAGCACGTAGAGGATCGCGGGGAGGACCGAGAACGCCGCCGCCGCGGGCAGCCAGGCGCGCACGGCGCGCGCGTACCAGTCCGCCTCGCCACCCCCCGAGCCGGTCGCGTTCGTCACGGCGCGCGCGGCGAGCGTCTGCGGCACCTGCGAGAGGGCCCCGAAGAACGACCAGTAGAGCACCTGCTGGCCGACGCGGTGATCGCCGAGGAGCGACTGGCCGGCGCTGAGCGCGAGCGGGTACACGGCGACCGTCGAGAAGTTCGCGATGGAATACGGGAACGAGCGCCGGATGACGAGCATCGCGTAGCGCGCCGCGCGCAGGATCGGGACGGGGCGCACGAGGAGCATCGCGGGCGCGGCGCTGGCGAACCCGACCGCGACGGCCACTGCCGCGGGGCTGCCCGCCAGCGCGGCCGCCATCGAGGCGCAAGGCGAGAAGACGACGACCACCGCGAGCGTCTGCAGGAGGCGCCCCTGGAGCTGCCAGATGGGCAGCACGCTCTTCGTCACCGCGGCAAAGAGCATGCACGCGCTGAAGAACGCGGTGATAAGCCCCGTCACGACGCCCAGCCCGGACCAGAGCTCGTGGGCGAGCGTGACGCAGAAGGCGGCGGCGGCGATGAGCGCGATCGCGCCGCCGGCGAGCGCGCGCCCGGCCCTGGTCGCCATGGCGCGCGCCCGGTGCGTCAGGATCGTCGGGAGGCCGCCGGAGACCAGCGCGACGACGACCACGCCTCGGGACACGTAGTTGGCGAGGGCGGCGAGCTCCGCCGGCCCGGCGGCGAGCGCGAGCGTCCACTGGGCAGCGAACGAGGCGGCGCGCGGCAGCATGACGCCGGCCGCGACCCCCGCGCCTCCGTGCGCCAAGGCGCGCAGCAACGACGACAGCTTCACGAACCGATCCGCTCGAGGGGACTGGACGCGCGCACGGGCACGGGGGGCGCAGTCTACCTACGGGGCCAGCGGCGACGCCAGCGCCTTCGCCTTCTCCTCGAGGGCGCGCCTGCGCAGCTCGGGGTCGTTGCCCCCCCGCCGCTGCAGCAGGCGCTCCAGCGCGTTCGACGCCTCGACATGCGCGCCCGCCTGGCTCGCCGTGTCGGCCAGCTTGAGGAGGCGCTCCTCCGTGGGCTCGTCCTGCGCGGCGCGCGCGTAGTAGGTCACGGCCGACTGGTAGTCCTTCCGCGCCACGAGCAGGTCGCCGGCCCAGGTCGCCGCCGCCGCGCACGCGGCGAGCGAGCCGCACGACGCGGAGAGCAGGTCGCGCGCCGCCGCGGGAAACCGCTCGGGAGAGGCCATCCTGGCCGCCGCCTGGACCCGCAGGCGAAGGCAGCCCACCCGGTTGTCCAGCCGCTCGCAGCTCCCCGCGAGGAACTGCTCCGCCTCCGCGCTCTTCCTGTGCAGCAGGAGGAGCCGCGCCCGCAGCTGGACCGCGAGGAACGAGCTCTCCTTCCGCTGCTGGATCGCCGCCGCGTGCGCCTCGATCTGTCGCTCGCAGGCGGCGCGCTTCTCCTCGCCGCCCTCCGGGCCGCCGCAGCGGGGCGACGTGGGATCCTCCAGCATCGCGAACAGCACCTCGCCCGCGGCCCAGCGGGCGACGACGCGGTCGGGGGCGCGCGCGATCGCCTCCTCGGCGCAGCGCAGCCGCAGCTCCAGCGCGTCCCGACGGTCGCCCGCGGTGGCCATCCGCTCGAGCATCTCGGCCCCGGCCTCGCCGTCCGGCACGGCGCGCGCGATCTCGTCGAAGCTGTCGGCCCACTGCCGCGCGAGGGGGGCGGCGGCGCCGGTCACGCCGGGGTCGTCCTCCACCGCGAGCCGGAGGCTCAGGAGCGCTTGCGCCTTCGCCCCGCGCGACGCCAGCACCTCCGCGAGCAGGAGGTGGGCGCGGCCGTGGCGGCGCGAGCGCTCCAGCGTCCGTTGCAGCCACGGGATCGGGCTCTCGCTCCGGCCCTGCAGCGCCACGACCGCGCCGAGCAGCGGGAAGTAGGGCTCTCCCGGGTGGCGGAGCATCGCCGCTCGGAGCTCTGCGCGGAAGCCCGGCCAGCCGGGGCCGGTGGCCGCGCCGGCCTCGCTCAGCGCGCGCAGCGACCGGCGGTCGTGGTCGACGTCGCGCCAGCCGAAGCGCAGCATCAGGGCGACCAGCGCGAGCCCGGACGCCGCGGCGCACGCCGCGTGCAGCCACGCCCGGCGCGCCTCGGCGCCCGAGCCGTCCGGCGCGGCCTCGTCCAGCGGCCGCTCGTGATAGGCCCCGCCCCAGAGCGAGCCCAGCGTCGCCGCGAGCGCGATCGCGACGCCGGGCACCTCGAGCCCGAGGTCGAACAGGTTCTGGACGAGGAGCACCACGCAGCCGGCCCAGGCGCCGACCGCCGCGGTGCTCCCCTTCAGCGCGATCTTGTCGGGCCGGAACGCGACGCCGAGCGCGACGAGCGCCGCAGCAGCCACCGGAATACCCCACTCCGCCGCCCACTGGAGCACGACGTTCTCCGGGTGGGTGAACACGATGTTCCCCGGCGACTGGCGGTAAGCAGGGAACACCGTCTCGAATGCGCCGCGCCCGACGCCGAGCAGCCAGTGGTCCGCGATCATGGGGAGCGTCGAGCGGAACAGCGACAGCTTGTCGAGGTTGTCGTCCGCGAGCTCGGTCATCGTGCGGTCCGTCGTGGCGAGCGCGGCGAGGAGCGCGCCGCCGCCGACCGCGACGGGGAGCAGCCAGGCCGCCGGACCCTGGCTGCGGCCGCCCGGGCGGTGCTTGCCGCGCCGCCACCGCGAGAGCAGCGCGAAGAGGGCGAGGCCGAGCGGCAGCACCAGCAGCCCTGCGCGGGACGACGCGATGATGCTGACGCCCACGATCGTGGCGAGCCCGACGCCGGTGACCCAGGATGGCAGGAGCTGCCTGCTCGTGAGCAGCAAGCCGACGCCCGAGAGGACCCCGAGGTTCAGGTACCCGGCGAGGTTGTTCGGGTTGAGCAGCGGCCCGACGTGCCACGGCGCCACCGAGAACCGCGGCTGATACAGGCCGAAGACCGCCTTCGCGCCGAGCAGCCCGTGGGCGATCGTCGTGAGGGCGGCGAGGAACGCGCTGCAGAAGACGAGGGTGATGACGAGCCTCGCGCCGCGCCGCGCTCCGACGAAGGCCGCCGTGACGAACACGCCGGCGTACGTGAGCCACTTCGTGGCCTCCACCAGCGTGGCCCCGGGGTCGAGCGAGATGCTGGCGTGGCGCGGCGCCGCCTCGCCGAGCGGCATCAGGGCGCGCGACCAGACGTCGGCGCTCGCCGGCGAGAGGCGCTCGAGCCACGCGAGCGGCAGCGGCACGGCCTGCAGCAGCGTGTACGCCGTCAGGCCGAGCAGCGTGAGCGCCGGGAGCGACCTCACATGGGACTCCCGATCCGCGAGCGCGCTGGCGCGGAGGGAGAGCGCGGCGGCGACCGCCGTGACCGAGGACACGAGGGCCAGCGTGGGCGTATGGACCGCGCCGATCGCGAGCACGGACCCGGCGATCGTCGCCGCGAGCAGCCACGGGATCGCGCGCTCGGCGAGCGGCGCGGCCCTCACCGGACGGCTCCGCGCCGCGGCGCCCATCGCGTGACGGCGCTCGCCCGGCGACCTCGGCTTCAGGCGTGTGGTTTCGCGCTCCACGGCGCGCCAGGGTAGTCGATCTCCGCCGCTGCGGGACGGGTGTCTGGCGGACGCCGTCCGCGCGGCGCGCCGGTGGTGTAGAGTGCGCGCGTGCTCACGATCCCGGCACACCCGCTGCTCGACGCCGCCGCCTTCGTCACCACCTTCCCCGCGCCGCTCGGGGAGCTGCCGGCGAGCGAGGCGCTCCGCGGCCTCCTGTCCGACAAGGCCGCGGCCCCGTTCCGCTCGGACGATGCCGTGCGCGCGGCCGTCCGCGACCTCCTCCGGCACGGCGGGTACAAGCCAACGGGCCGCGGCAAGCCGGCCTCCGAGTACCTCATCCGCGCCGCCGCGGACGGCTCGCTCGGGGCCATCAACGCGGCCGTGGACGCGTGCAACGCCGTGTCGCTGCACTCGGGGCTGCCCATCAGCGTCATCGATCTCGACCGCGCGCGCCCGCCGCTGCGCATCGACGTCGCGTCCGCCGGCGCGCGGTATGTGTTCAACGCCTCGGGGCAGGAGATCGACCTCGAGGGCCTCCTCTGCGTCTTCGACGCGGAAGGCCCGTGCGCGAACGCCGTGAAGGACTCGCAGCGGACGAAGACGCACGCCGGGACGACGCGCACGCTCTCGGTGCTGTGGGGCAGCCGCGCGCTGCCGGGCCGCGCCGCCGGGGCGGCCGCCTGGTACAGGGAGCTGCTCGCCGGCGTCGGCGCGGCGACCTCGGACGCGCCGCTCGTCGCCTGACCCGCCCGGCGCGGGCTGCCGCAAGCCCGCCGGCGCGGGCTGCCTCGGCCCGCCGGCGCGGCGCGCCCGCGCTCGTCGTCAGAGCTCCGGGCGATCCTCCACCGTGACGACGCGCACGCCCTCCTCGGTGAGCCACTGCCAGTTGTCGACGAGCCCTGTCGAGTCGAGCTCGTGATCTCCGGCGTCGTACGCTCCCCACCGGATCGTGATCTCCTGGTTCGGCACCACGGGCACCGTCGTGCGCAGCCAGCTCGTCGCGGCGCGGTTCTCGAACCCTGTCCCGAGCAGCTCCAGCGTCCCGCGGTGGCAGTCGTACTGCATCCCGTCCGAGTCGCAGGGCGAGTCGCCCTCGCAGGTACAGACGTCGATGAACGTGTTGTTGATGCTCATCGCGTTGTTCTGGCTGTCGAACAGGATGTGGCCATCGATGAGATCGGGCGGGCGCGGCGAGAGGAGGGCGATGAAGTAATCGTTGAAATCGTTGCACACGTGCGGCCAGTCGAACGTGGCGTAATTGACGTGGAACGAGAAGCCGTGAACGTTCGACGGGACCCGGAGGGTGATCTCGATGGCGGTCGGGTCGGACGGCTTCGCGGGCACGAGGTCGCCGCAGTTTCGCGGGTGCTTCGGGAAGCCCTCGGGGAAATCGCTCTCGTACTCCTTGTCGAAGCCCGTCGGGCTCTCGAAGCCCTCGTCCTGCTGCTGCCGCGCCGTGCCGCTCGAGAGCGCGAGCAGGCGCGCGCCCCCCCTCGGCGTCACGTTGGGCCCGAAGCCGGACAGGAGGCCGTGCCCGAGGTGGAAGTTGGCGCGCAGCGCGGCATCGCTCGGGGGCGGCGAGCCGTCGACCATGACCCATTTCGCGGAGACGACACCCCAGTCGCCGGGGCCGGTCGCCCGCTTGCACAGCTCGACCGCCTTCGCGGCGTTGTACGGGTCGTCGTCGTCGAGCGGGAGCCCGTCGTCGCACGTCTCGGGTACGTAGTCGTCGGGCTCGTCGTTGCAGTCGTCGTCGAAGGGGGGGCCCCCGTCGACCGTCGGGAGGTCGATGGCATTCGGGTTGACCCTTGGGTTGCAGTCGTCGCAGTCGTTCTCGCGCTCCGTGAAGCCGTCGCCGTCCGCGTCGTCGTCCGGCGAGCCGCCGCACGCCACGCTCCCCGTCGACGTGGACGCGTCGATCGTCGTGTGCGCCGTCGTGGGCGGCACGCCGCCGCCGCTGCCGGAGGTGCCGTCCCCGCCGCTGTCCCCGGGGTCCCGGGTGACGAGCTCGAGCACCGGGCCGATGTTCCCGGTGCAGGCCATGCCCAGGCACCCCGCCGCCGTCATGACGCTGAAGAAATTCAACAAAGGTCTCATCGGTGCTCCTCGAGGTCGCATGGAACCAGGGAGGTTCAGATCGAGCCGCGATACGGGAGTGGACGACGATTTTATCAGCAGAAGCGGCGGCGACAGTCAGCTCATCCCGGAGAAGGGCGGTGCTTTTTTGTGAGCCACGCGCCCACATCGTGGCACCGGCTTCCGGTACGGGTGCAGGATGCCCGCGGCGCTCGAGGCGAGGAGCGGCGCGTCGACAAAGCGCAGAGCGCCGGCGCTTCCACAGCGCCGGCGCTCTCGACCCCTCGCGGGGGTGCGTGGCTCCGCCCCGATCGCGTCGGGGCGTTCTGGACGATCAGGCCTCGGCGCCCACTTCCTTCTTGCCCTTGCGCTTCGGCTCCTTCTTGGCGGAGCCGTTCGGCTCCTTCTTGGCGGAGCCGTTCGGCTCCTTCTTGGCGGAGCCGTTCACCTTGGCGGGCACCGCGACGCCCGTCGGGCGCAGCAGGTCGTCGGCCATCTTGGCCGCGCGGTTCGTCTTCTCCCAGCTGAACTCGTCGCGCCCGAAGTGGCCGTACGCGGCCGTCTTGCGGTAGACGGGCTTCAGCAGATCGAGCTGCTCGATGATCGCCTTCGGCCGCATGTCGAAGTTCTGCATGATGTACTTCTCGAGCACCTCGTCGCCTACGCGGCCCGTGCCGAACGTGTTGATGTGCACGCCGACCGGCTGCGCGACGCCGATGGCGTACGCGATCTGCACCTCGCACCGCGCGGCGAGCTTCGACGCGACGACGTTCTTCGCGACGTAGCGCGCGTAGTAGCAGGCGGAGCGATCGACCTTCGTCGGGTCCTTGCCGCTGAAGGCGCCGCCGCCGTGCCGGCCCATGCCGCCGTAGGTGTCGACGATGATCTTGCGGCCGGTGAGGCCGGCGTCGCCGAACGGCCCGCCGACGACGAAGCGCCCGGTGGGGTTCACGTAGATCTTCGTGTTCCGGTCCATCAGCTTGGCCGGGATGGACTTCTCGATGATCATCGTCCGCACCGCGTCGACGATCGTCTTGTGCTTGACCTCGGGGCTGTGCTGCGTCGACACGACGACCGCGCTCACGCGCACGGGCGTGTGCTCCTCGTACTCGATCGTGACCTGGGTCTTGCCGTCGGGGCGGAGCCAATTGAGCTTCTTCGACTTGCGGAGATCGGCGAGCTTGCGCGCGAGGCGGTGGGCGAAGCTGATCGGCGCGGGCATCAGCTCCGGCGTCTCGTCCGTCGCGAAGCCGAACATGAGCCCCTGGTCGCCGGCGCCCTGCTCCTTGAAGAGGCCCTCGCCCTCGGTGACGCCGCGGGAGATATCGGGCGACTGCTTCTCGATCGCCGTGAGCACCGCGCACGTCTCGTAATCGAAGCCCATCGAGGCGTCGGTGTAGCCGATGTCCTTGATCGTGTTGCGCACCACGACCGGCATGTCGACCCACGCCGAGGTCGTGATCTCGCCGGCCACGACGGCCATGCCCGTCTTCACCAGGGTCTCGCAGGCGACGCGGGCCGTCGGGTCCTTCTCGATGATCCCATCGAGGATGGCGTCGGAGATCTGGTCGCACACCTTGTCGGGGTGTCCTTCGGTGACGGACTCGGAAGTGAACTGGTAACGGCGCATGAATCGCTCCTTCGGCGGACTCCTGATACGGGCCCGTACGCATAGTTCGAGCCCGGGGCACCGTCAACGCGAGCCGCGGCCTGTCACGGACAAAAGCGCCGGCCGGACGAGCTGCCCTCTGGAGCATCATCGTCCGCATCCGCGACCGCCGCCGCTCGTCCTGCCTGGCGGGCGGCCTGCGGCGCGACGGCGCGAGGACGGGCGCGCTCCCGGAGGCGCGCCTCCAGCGGCTATGATGCCGCGCCATGACGTTCGACGAGATCAGGGCCTGCCTCGAGCGCGAGGGCTGGGCCGTGGAGGTCGTGTCCAGCGACACGATGCGCAGCGACTTTCAGGGCGCCGAGCGCCTCTTTCCGCTGTTCGTGCGGCTGTCGCCCCCCTTCGTCGTGTTCGCGGTGATCCCGTTCGTCCGGCTCCCGGTGGACCCCGTGGACGGCGAGGCGATCGTGCGGCGCCTCCTCCGGCTGAACCGCGAGATCAACATGGCCAAGCTCTCGGCGGACGAGGAGGGCGACGTGATCCTGAGTGTCGAGTACCGCCTTCAGGACCTCGACCCGAGCGAGGTGCGCGACGCCGTCGACGTGCTCTCGTTCTATGCGAACAAGCACTATGCCGAGCTGCAGGAGCTCGGCGCGCCGTGAGGCGCGCCGCCGCGGCCGGCCCTCAAGGCACGATCCGCTCCTCTCGTGGCTTGATCCCCTCCTGCTCCCTCAGCGCGCCGCGCACGACCCGGACGCGCCGCACGTCGTTCCCGCGGACGACCGTGAGCTCGACGGCGCTGCCGACCGGCCCGCGGAGCCGATCGCGCACCTCGGTCGACGACAGATCCCGGACATAGACGCCATCGATCATGAGGATCTCGTCGCCCGGGACGAGCCCGGCGCGCTCGGCGGCGAGGCCCGGCGGCACGTCGCGCACGTGGAGCGCCTCCGACTCGTTGTCTCGCCCGAGGACGGCCCCGATGGAGCCGACGCTCGCGCTGCAACCGGCGGCCATGAGCAGGAGCGCCGCGCGAAAGGACCTGCTTGCCACGGCGACACCATAGCGCCCCGGGAGCCCGCGCAGGGCGCGAAGCGTCGCTCTCGGCCCCGAGAGCTCGCCGCGAGCTCGCCGCCTGCCGCTCAGTCCGGCGGCGTGCCCGGCGGCTGGAAGGTGCGCATGGAGGAGCCGCTCAATCGCTATTGACGCCGTGGCGGACTGGCTCGGTGTGCTCTCCCTTCATGCCGGCATCTTCTGGCACGTTCATCTCCCCCAGCTCCGTTCTCCAGCGCCGCCATCGACGCCGCGCAGCCGGATCAGCCCCGGGCCGGCGCGGAGCGCCGCCTTGCACGCGAGGCGGAGCTGCGGTGGGGCGCCGATGCGCTCGAGCAGATCGCGCTCGCCGCGCGCAGGCGGCTCGAGGAGCTGCGCGCCCTCGACGACCTCGACGAGGCAGGTGGCGCAGCGCGCGTCGCGGCACGAGAACGCGACCGGCGCGCGCGCGTCGTCGCAGACATCGATGAGCTTGCCGCCGTCGGCCTCGGCGGAGATGGCGGGGCCGAGCGCGCTCGCCTCGAAAACGACCGTGGGCATCGCCGCTCCCTCCTGCGCCCTCGCGCGTACGCTCCCGCCCGGTCGGCGGAGGCGCGTCCGGCGCCGCGCCGGGAGCGCATTTTCTCGGGCGTCTTCACGCATTATACGACGAGGTCATGACGGATCGCTGGGACGCAATCATCCTCGGCGGAGGGCCGGGGGGGTCGACGCTCGCCGCCTCGCTGGCCCGGCTCGGCCGGCGGGCCCTCGTGCTCGAGCGCGAGAGGTTCCCTCGCTTTCACATCGGCGAGTCGTTGCTGCCGCTCTCCCGCGAGGTGTTCGAGCGGCTCGGGCTCGACGAGAAGCTCGACGCGCGTTTCCTCCGCAAATACGGCGCGCGCTTCCTGTGCTCGTCGACGGGGCGGACGCGGACGTACAGCTTCGCCGACGCGTTCGAGCCGCGGTTCGAGTTCGCCTACCAGGTGCAGCGCGACGCCTTCGACGAGCTCTTGCTCCGGCACGCCGCGGAGCTCGGGGCGGAGGTCCGCGAGTCGTGGGAGGCCGTCGAGGTGGTGTTCGAGGGCCCCCGCGCGGTCGGGGTGCGCGCGCGGCCCTGCGCGCGCCCCGGCGCGGGCGACGTCGTCGAGCTCCGCGCGCCGGTGATCGTGGACGCGACGGGGCGGGACACGTTCCTCGCGTCGAGGATGCGGCGCAAGGCGCAGGTCGCCGAGCTCGACAAGACCGCGCTCTTCGCCCACTACGAGGGCGTCGCGCGCGAGGAGGGGATCCAGGAGGGCAACATCCAGGTGGTGATCTTCGATCACGGGTGGTTCTGGTTCATCCCGTTCCGCGGCGGGCTGACGAGCGTCGGCGCGGTGGTCTCGTCGCGCTGGATCCGCGGCCGGAGGAAGGGGGAGAGCCTCGACGATCTCTTCGATCGCACGGTCGCCGAGAGCGGCTGGGCGCGGGAGTTCCTCGCGAGCGCGCGCCGCACGAGGCCGGTGGGGGCGCTCGCCGACTTCTCGTACCGGATCGACCAGCTCGCCGGGGACGGCTGGCTCTTCGTGGGGGACTCCGGCGGCTTCCTCGACCCGCTCTTCTCGACGGGCGCGCACCTCGCCGTCAAGGGCGCGGATCTCGCGGCCACGGCGATCCACCGCGCGCTCGAGGCCGGGGACACCTCGCGCGCCGCGTTCGCGGGCTACGAGGCGGAGATCCGCTACGCGGTCGACCTGTTCCTCGGCGTCGTGCAGGGCTTCTACAAGGGGCACTTTCGCGAGACCCTGTTCGAGGCGAACCAGCGGCCCACGATGCGCAAGCTCATCACGAGCATGCTCGCGGGCGACGTGTTCCATTCCGAGCGGCGGCCGCAGTGGGCGTCGTTCCTGCGGCAGCACTACCCGCCGGAGCTGCCCGCCTTCGCGTGACGCGCGGCCGCGCGCGCCCTCGTCGGCGGGTCAGCCGCGGATCAGCAGGATGGCGTGCTCGTGTCGCGGGCGGCGCTGGAAGGCGCGCGCGGTGGGGCGGTGGAAGTGGGGGCGCGGCTGCGACGCGACCGCGCGGACGGTGAATCGCGCGCCGGGCGTGCTGGCCGCCGCCGCCCGGACCACGTCGACCGCGTAGACCGGCGCGCCGGCCACCACGCTGTCGGCGATGAGCAGCACGAGCGGCGCGCCGCTCCGCAGCGCGCGCGCGAGCGACGTGAGCACGCCGCCGAGCTCCTCGCGCCAGCGCGCGCGGCCGGCCTCCGGGCCGAGCGGATCGAGGTGCCGGCGGGCGCCGATCTCGTCCTGCTCGAAGCGGGCGCTGCGGAGCCGCAGCCAGCGCAGCCTCGCCTCGTGGTGGGCGAGGTAGTCGTAGACGCCCGGGTAGGGCGGCGAGGTGACAGCGAGGTGGACCGAGCCGGGCTCGACGCCGCGGAGCACGCGCGCGTCGCCCTCCTCGACGAGGGCGAGCGGGCTCGCCGAGAGCGGCGCGGCGACCTCGGCGAGCCGCCTGGCGAGCTCCTCGGCCTTGCGGACGAAGAGCCGCGCCGGGTAGCCGGCGGCGATGCGCCGCGGCAGCTCGTGCTCCGACGTGTCGGACGCGCGGCGGCTGAGCTTCGTGAGGATGGCCGAGAGGACGAGCTCGAGGTCCTCGCGCAGCGCGTCCGCGCCGTGGCCCGCGATGCGATCGAGGCCGACGCGGAGCCCGTCGAGCTCGAGGAGCACGTGCGGCTCGAACAGGGCGACGTCCTCCGGCCCGTACCTGTGGCTCGGCCCGGCGCGCGCCTTGCGGCGCTCGTCGGCCGCGGCCGCGACCTCGCGGGCGGCGGCGACGAGCCGCTCGCGCTCGCCCTGGGTGCTGCCCTGCACCTTGAGCCGGGCCAGGCGCACGGCGAGCGGGTTCGCGTCGACGCCGATCGCCGCCCGGCCCGCGAGCCGGGCCTCCACGAGGACGGTGCCGCTGCCGCAGAACGGGTCGAGCACGCGCTCGCCCGGCCGGGAGAGCCCCTCGATGAGGCGGCGGGCCGTATCCGGGTGCATCCGGGCCGGGTAGCTGTGGAACCCGTGCACGTGCGCGCGGGCCGCCTCCTCGGCCGTGCTCGAGCTGGCCACGTCGAGCGCGTGGGCGAGCATCGCGGCGTCGGCCGCGTCGCCCTCGAGCACCGTCGCGCCGCCGACGTTGGTCAGGGCGCGGCGCTCTGGCGGCGCGGCCGCTGCGCGGCGCTCTGGCGGCGCGGCCGCTGCGCGGCGCTCTGGCGGCGCGGCCGCTGCGCGGCGCTCTGGCGGCGCGGCCGCTGCGCGGCGCTCTGGCGGCGCGGCCGCTGCGCGGCGCTCTGGCGGCGCGGCCGCTGCGCGGCGCTCTGGCGGCGCGGCCGCTGCGCGGCGCTCTGGCGGCGCAGGCCGGACCGCGCCCGCCTTCTGCCCCGGACCTTGCGGCGGGAGATCCTGCGGTGGTCGACCCGCTCGCGGTGGACCTTGCCGCGGCGGACCTGGCTTTCGTTTCGGATCAGCGCTTCGTGGGGTCGACATGGGCGGTCCGTTGCGCCAGCGGCTCGGCGGCCTGTCCGGCGGCGAAGGCTTCCTCCTCGGCGGCGAGCGCGCGCGCCGCGGCCTCGGTCTCGCTCGACGGCGCCGGGCCGACGCGCAGCTTCGGCGCGTAGCCGAAGTCGCCCGCGGGGCTCACCGCGCCGCGCACGACGTCGTTCACCTCGAGCAGCGCGAGCAGCTCCTCGGCCTGCGACTCGCCGATGCGGAGGGTGGACGCGAGCGCGCCGGCGGTGAGCGGGCGCTCGGCCTGCCGGGCGACGTCGGACGCGACCGAGACCCAGGCGGCGTCGAGCGCGGGCGCGATGTCCTGGCCCCGCGACTTCGCCCGCCGGAACGCCCAGAGCGCGAACACCGCGACGGGCGTCATGGTCACCAGGCCCGCGGTGAACAGCCCGACGCTCGCGCTGAGGACGAGCAGCAGCACGGCGAACAGGAACAGCTCGAAGCCGAAGAGCGCGCTGGCCGCGATGCCCGCCGCGCGCCAGACCGAGCGCGCCGACGCCGCCGCGCGCGCCTTCTGGAGCAGCGGCACCTCGCGGCCCGACCGCTTGACGCGCGCGTCGGCGACGGGGACGCGCGGGCCGCCGCACACGTCGCACCGGAAGCGCAGCTCCGGGTGCGCGGAGACGCCGGCCACGCCGCTGCAGTGCGGGCACGCTTCCGCGCGCTGGTCCGCGCCGCACTGCGGGCAGCGATCGCTCCCTGGCGTGATCGCCGCGGCGCACACGCGGCAGCGGGGTGCGCCGGACGGCGCCTCGCTCACGGCGCGCTCGCGGCGGCCGACGCCGCGCGGGAGCCGCTCACGGTGCGCAGCACGGCGTCGAACAGGGCGCGCCCGTCCGCGCAGCCCTGGAAGGGCTGGCTCATCCGCTCGGGGTGCGGCATCAGCCCGAGCACGTTCCGCCGGGGTCCGCCGTAGATGCCGGCGATGTCCATGGCCGAGCCGTTGGGGTTCGCGTCGCCGCCGACCACCCCTTCGCGGTCGCAGTACTGGAGGGCGATGGCGCGCTCCTCGACGAGCTTCCGGAGCGTCTCCGGGTCGGCCTGGTACCGCCCCTCGGCGTGGGCGATCGGCAGGCGCAGCACCCGGGGCAGGCCGCTCGTGAACGGCCCGTCCGCGCGCGGGGTCACGAAGATGTCGCGGCACTCGAACCGGAGGTGCGCGTTGCGGGTGAGGGCGCCGGGCAGGAGCCCCGCCTCGGTGAGGATCTGGAACCCGTTGCAGACGCCGATGACGAGGCCGCCGCGCTCCGCGTGCCGGCGGATGGCGGGGACGATCTGGCTCGTGCGCGCGATCGCGCCGCAGCGCAGGTAGTCTCCGTAGGAGAACCCGCCGGGGATCGCGACGAGGTCGGTGCCTGCGGGGAGCTCGGCGTCGCGGTGCCAGGCGGTCGACGTGCGCACCTGCAGCACGTCGCGGAGGGTATGGATCATTTCGGCATCGGCGTTGGAGCCCGGGAAGATGACCACGGTCGCGTGCATGGCCGTCCACGTAGTCCGGTTGTCGGCGCTCGGCCAGGGGTCCTGAGGCTGCGCGCCGCTTCTCCGGGTTCTTTGGGCGTGCCATCATGGGGCATGGCGTCGCGATGGGCGCGGACCGGCCGAACCGACGCGACGTTGCGGGTCGCGTCCGGCTACCTCGTCCTCGCGGCGCTGGCGATCTCGCTGGCCGTGGTCCTGCGGGACGGGTGGCCCTGGATCCACCCGAGCCCGTGGCTGTCCTTGCGCCCGCCGACCGCGCTGCTGGCGAGCGCCGCGCTCGGCCTCGGGCTGGCGGCCGGCGTCGTCGTGACGACGCGCATCGCCGTGGCCCGGTTCGTCTGGGCGCGCCGCCTCCACGCCGAGCTTCGCCCGGTCGCGCGGGATCTGTCGTTCGGCCAGATCCTGCTCCTCGCGGCCCTCTCGAGCCTTGGCGAGGAGCTGCTCTTCCGCGGTCTCCTGACGCCGCTCGCCGGCGTGCTGCCGAGCGCGCTCGTCTTTGGCCTTGTGCACCAGATGCGCGGCCCGAGCCGCTGGGTGTGGGTGGGCTGGGCCGTGGCCGTCGGCGCGGGCCTCGGCGCCATCTTCGCTGCGACGGGCTCGCTCGTCGGCCCGCTCCTCGCGCACGCCCTCGTGAACGCCGTGAACCTGAGCTACCTGCGCGACCACGACCCGAGCGAGATGGAGCAGCAGCCGACGCTCTGAGGGCTCGTCGGGCGAGAGGGGTCGACCCCTGTCCGGGGTGGCCCTCCATCCGGTCAGCTCGCGATCGACCCCCATCCGAGGTGGCCGAGGGGGAGGGGCGAGGGGGGGTCGACCCCCATCCGAGGTGGCCGAGGGGGAGAGGCGAGGGGGGTCGACCCCCATCCGAGGTGGCCGAGGGGGAGGGGCGAGGGGGGGTCGACCCCCATCCGAGGTGGCCGAGGGGGAGGGGCGAGGGGGGTCGACCCCCATCCGAGGTGGCCGAGGGGGAGGGGCGAGGGGGTCGACCCCCATCCGAGGTGGCCGAGGGGGAGGGGCGAGGGGGGGTCGACCCCCATCCGAGGTGGCCGAGGGGGAGGGGCGAGGGGGGGTCGACCCCCATCCGAGGTGGCCGAGGGGGAGGGGCGAGGGGGGGTCGACCCCCATCCGAGGTGGCCGAGGAGGAGGGGCGAGGGGGGTCGACCCCCATCCGAGGTGGCCGAGGAGGAGCGCCTCGCGGTGATCAAGCCCGGTCGCTGCAAGCTGCTCCGCGCGACGGACGTCGCCGAGCTGGAGGACGAGGGCGTTCGCGTGAGCTGCTCGCTCGCCGGCGCCGCTCCATGCATCCAGCTCCGTCTGGTGCCGGAGGACGTGCGGTTCCTGCGCGAGGGGGCATGCGCGGACTTTGCGCTGCTGCTGGCCCGGGGAGACGACGCGTTCGAAGCGCACATCGTCGAGCTCAAGCAGTCCGTCGGGAAGGACACGTGGGAGCACGTCCAGAAGCAGCTCGAGTGGGCCGCCGTTTGGCTCCTGTGGCCACCTTCGACCTCCTCCGCGCGCGACCGCCGCCGCCATCTCGGCCCCCCTGGACGGCGTGAGCGCCGGCGGGGGGCTGTGCGCGGCGGCGGGCGGGCGGGCGCGGCGAGCACCGACCGAGGTGCCATCTGGTCTCAGGGGGCTCCACGTCTCAGGCGCGCCTTGTGTGGCGCGCGACGGAACGTCTCAGGTGGCGTGGCCCGAAGGGAGACATGCCGGGCGGTGTTCTCAGCGCAAGCTCTCCGGCCCCCGTCTTGGCGGATGGCCGAGCGCCCGCCCGCGCGCCGCCGCGCACAGCCCCCCGCCGGCGCGCGCTGCCCGGCTCAGCGCTTCTTCGTATCCGGCCGCGGCGGCCTGGGCGGCACTGGCCGTGGCGACTGTGGAAGGCCGCTCGTCCGCGGCGCGCTCTCCGCGCTTGCCGGCCGGGTCGCTGGCGGGGCGAGGGTCCCGCGGGAGCCCGCGCCTTCTTCGGCGCTCTCCGGCTGCCCCTCGCGGCCGGGCGACGCCGGCGGCGCCGTCGCCCGGCCGGACGGCGGCCGCGAGGCGGTCCGCCCCTGGCCGCGCGGCACCGTGGGCGGCTCGCTCTCCGGCCCGCGCTCCGGCCCGCGCCGGCTCGACGGCGGCTGGGCCATGCGGGCCAGCGATCGCAGCGTCGGCGGCGTCACCGGCGGCGCCGCCTCGAGATCGAAGCTCAGCTCGAGCGACGGCGGCACGCGCGGCACGTCCGCGATGGCGATCGCGCCGTCGGACGCCCTCCGCGGCGCGACGCTCGCCGGTCCGAGGCGCAGGCGCTCCTCGAGCGGCGCGCGCGACGACGGCGGCGCCACGTCGTCCAGGATGGACGACGGCCCCCCGAGCGCCGTCGTCCCCGTCCGGGGCTCGGCGCGGCGCCGCGACGGCGGCAGCTCCAGCTCGACGCGGGTGCTCTCGTCCTCCAGCCGGGTCGCCTCGAGCAGGTAGGCGGCGATGGACTTTCGCTCCGACGGCACCGGCCGGCTGCCCGGGATGAACGCGAACCGCCCGACCTTCCAGCCCAGCATGGTCCGGAGCGCCGCGAGCGCCGAGACGCGCGTGCCCCCCACGGTCCCCTGGACGATGCACCCCTCGGCGATGTCGAGCTGAGCGCGCCGCTTCTTGCTGGTGACCTCGAACACGCCCGACCGTCTTTCCATCTCGAGGACGGTGAGCACGGTCGCGATCGACATCTGGCTGAGGTCGCCCTCGATCGCCGTCTGGTCGACCGCGGCCGGGATCGACATGAGGCTGTCCCGCCGCTGGCGCAGCCGCGACGCCATCTGCACGAGCGCGTCGATCTGGGCGACGACCTCGCCGACCCGGAACGGCTTGGTCATGTAGACGTCGGCGCCCACGTGGAAGCCCTCCAGGCGGGACTGCTGGTCGTCGAGCGCGGAGAGGAACAGGAACGGGGTCACCGACACCCGGGACGGCTGGGTGCGCACGTTGCGCGCCACCCAGTAGCCGTCATGGTCGGGCAGGCCGATGTCGCAGACGATGCACTCGGGCTCCAGGGTGCAGGCGGTCGAGAGCCCGGCCTCCGCGGTGGAGCAGAAGATGACCTCGTACCCCGCCTCGCGGATCGCGGAGGCGAGCAGGTCCGCGACATACTCCTCGTCCTCGATCACGAGCACGACCCCGCTCGGCATCTGGCAGACGGTACACGCGCCCCGCGGGGGTGGCCAAGGGTGAATGGCGGAGAGCCGGTCCGATCATCTGCCTGCTTTGCCGCCGGCGCGACGCCGCCCGCGCGCTCGCCCGCGCTTTCGCCCGCGGCGCCCGACCGCGGCGGGGGATCCACGCTATAAGAACGGAAATGGCAAGTCCTGTCCGAGAGGCCGACGGCACGGTGCGGCCCGGCGAGCGGGCCTCCCCGGGGGCGCGCGTCTTCATCGCGATGAGCGGCGGAGTCGACTCCTCCGTCGCCGCGGCGCGCCTCTGCGACGCGGGCTACGAGGTCGTCGGCGTGACGCTGCACCTCTGGGACTACCCCGACGACGGCAGCGTGAAGAGCCGCTGCTGCGCGCCCGAGGATCAGCACGACGCCCGCAGGGTCGCCGACCACCTCGGGATACCGCACTACACGTTCGATCGCCGCGCCCTGTTCCGCGAGCACGTGGTCGATCCGTTCGTCGACGCCTACCTCGCGGGCGAGACCCCGAGCCCGTGCGTCGCCTGCAACCGCTCGGTCAAGCTCCGGGAGCTGTTCCCGCTGGCCGAGCGGCTGGGCGTCTCGTGGGTCGCGACGGGCCACTACGCGCGGGTCGTCGTCGAGGAGGGCCACGCCCGCCTCTACCGCGGCCGCGACCGGCACAAGGACCAGAGCTATTTCCTCCACATGCTCCGGCCGGACGAGCTGTCGCGGCTCCTGTTCCCGCTCGGCGACTCGACGAAGGAGGAGGTGCGCGCCGAGGCGATCGCCCGCGGGCTCCCGGGCGCCGAGAAGGGGGAGAGCCAGGAGCTCTGCTTCATCCCCTCCGGCCGCTACGCGCCCTTCGTGGCCGAGCGCGCCGCGGACCGGCTCCGGCCCGGCCCCATCGTCGATCGGGACGGCCGCGTCGTCGGCGCGCACGGCGGGGTGCACGGCTTCACGGTGGGCCAGCGCAAGGGCATCGGCGTCGCGCTCGGCCGCCCCGCGTTCGTCGTGGGCCTCGACGCGGCGTCCGGCGCGGTGCGCCTCGGCGACGAGGGCGACCTCTACGCCGCCGGCGCCGAGATCGACGACGCGGTCTGGTGCGACGACGCGGCCTTCCCGCTCGAGGCCGAGATCCGGGTGCGCGCGCGGCACGAGGCGGCGCCCGGCGTCATCGAGCGGCGGCGCGACCCCGCGACGGGCGCGGAGCGCTTCGTTGCCCGGTTCGCCAGCCCCGTGCGCGCCGTCTCCCCCGGCCAGATGGCGGTCGTCTACCGGGGCGACCGCGTGCTCGGCGGCGGCCGCATCAGGGCCGCCCTTCGCCCGGAGGCGCTGTCGTGAGGGCTCACCTCCTCGCGCCGCTCGCCTGCGCCGCCACGCTGGGCTGCTCGCTCGGCCAGGGCGAGGGCGAGGTCTACAGCTCGCTGCTGCGCGCGGCGGACTGCTGGAACGACAGCTACAACATGCGCCCCGACTTCTTCGCCGCGGTGCCCTACCGCAACACCCTCCAGATCCGGGTGCAGCGGGGCAGCGACCTGCAGGAGGTCTCGGACGGCCTCTCGGTCCTGATCGACGACGTCGACGCGATCCGCGGGGACGAGCAGGTGAACAAGCTCGACGTCGATCTGAGCGTCGGGCTCCCGCCCGGCGTCGAGCTGCCGGGTTCGCCGCCGCCGACGCCCAAGCCGGCGGGGCTCGCGCCGCTCGTGCACATGGCGCTTTACCTCCAGCGGTCCTGTCACAACCAGAACGTCGTGCTCTACGCCGTGGACGGGACCATCAAGTTCCAGGCGCTGTTCAGCGGCGATCCGAACGAGACGGACGCGGCCGACAAGTACACGGATGCGACGTTCGACATCTGGGTCGGCGACCCGCGCGACGCTGGTCTCGGCAATCCAGCGGACGCCATCCCACAGGAGCTCCTCTCACGGGTGACCGGTGCGTTCCGCTTTTACTTCGAGCGGGGACAACCCGGTCAGCCGTTCCCTTGATCTCGCCGCGACTCCGTCCTCGGTCTCTGGTGGTGTCCTACCTGTCAGGACAACAACCTTCAGCGACCTTCTGGATTGAAGCTGACCATCTGCCCGGTCACCCGGCCGAGACGACATGGCAAAGCGCCGCGAACTCGCGGTAAAGTAGTGACCGCTCATGCCCCAACCCCCGCCTCGACCCGCATCACGAATGGGCGGACCTCCAAGCCCCGGGTCGACAAATTCATCGCCTGACGCGCGCGCGAAGGAGCCCGAGAAGCAGCAGGGGACCTACTTCCTGGGCCGTTACCGCGTGGTCGACGAGATCGGGGTGGGCGGAATGGCGAGCGTTCACCTCGCTCGCATGGATGGCCCGGGCGGCTTTCAGAAGTGGGTCGCGATCAAGCGGATCCACCCTCATCTGGTCGAGGACGATCAGTTCGTCGACATGTTCCTCGACGAGGCGCGTATCGCCGCTGGCATCAACCACGCCAACGTCGCGCAGGTGTTCGACCTTGGAAAGGACGACAACACTTACTGGATCGCCATGGAGTACCTCCACGGCGAGCCGCTCCGGGAGGTGATGCGCCGCGCGGAGGAACGCCGGCTGCGCATCTCGCCCGAGCTCGCTGCGCGCATCTGCTCCGATGCCGCAGAGGGCCTGCACGCTGCCCACGAGCTGCGTGGGAAGAACGGTCAGCTGCTGGGCCTCGTGCACCGCGACGTGACCCCGCACAACCTGTTCCTCACCTATGACGGCTACACGAAGGTCGTCGATTTCGGCATCGCCAAGGTGGCCGACCGGCTGTCGTCCACCCGCGCAGGGACGCTGAAAGGCAAGTTGGCCTACATGTCTCCCGAGCAGGTGCGCGGCAATGACGTCGATCGCACAACCGACGTGTTCGCGCTCGGGGTCGTCCTCTGGGAGCTCACGACGAACCAGCGTCTCTTCCGGATGGACACGGATCTCGACACCCTCGAGAAGGTCCAGGCCTGCGTGGTCCCGCCGCCTTCGACGATCGTGCCCGACTATCCGATCGAGCTGGAGAGCGTCGTCATGAAGGCGCTCGCGAAGCACAGGCAGGATCGCTTCCAGACGGCGCGCGAGCTCTCCCGGGCCCTGCAGAGCTTCCTGATGAGGAGCGGGGTCTTCGTCGGCTCGGAAGAGGTCGCTCACTTCGTGCAGCAGGTGTTCGCCGACCGCATCCAGAAGCGCGAGGCGCACCTCGCGTGGGCGGCGGAGGTGACGTCCACGATCAACGTCGAGCAGGTGCGCGGGCGCCCCTCGGCGACGGCCACGGACAGCGTCGGGCTCCGCAGCCGCGGCCGGGAGCCCGAGCCGCCGCAGCGGCTCACGCCGCCGCAGCTCTTGCGGCACCGCGCCGCGCCGGCGAGCGGGATCGCGCCGGTCGGGCGCGCGCTGTCGAGGGACGCCGCCGACAAGCAGATGTCGGCCTCGTCGCTGATGGACGACGACGAGGATGTCCCGACCACGGTCGCGACGCGCGAGCACGCCGAGCCGGTGCGGCCTTCGTTGCACGAGCGCCCGACGGTGCGCCCCGCGGCCGGCGCGGCGCCCGGGCTGGCGCCTGCGCCGCCCCCTCAGCTCGCCGCCCAGCCCGGCCTCGTGGCCCGGGCCGACGTCCCGCCGCCTTACCCGAGCCCGCCGCGCGTCCCGGGGGGGCTCGGCCCGCCCTCGCCGCTGTTGCAGTCGCCCCCGTACCCTCCTCCGCTCGACCTCGACTCGGGCGAGCTCGCGCCGCTGCCGCGGCGGGGTCTCCTCGACAGGGAGCTCGACAGCCCGCTCGCGTCCACGCTTGCGCTCCCGCAGCAGCCCGCGCCCGCGGTTGCGCAAGGTCCGCAAGCCGCGCAGGTCCCGCAGTTCTCGCCGGCTCCGCAGCTCCCTCATGCGCCGAGCGAGCCTTCGCGTCGCGCGCAGGCGAACAGGGCAACGGTCTCCGGCGCGTCGCCGCAGCCGCACGCCGCCGCCCCGTACGCGCTTCCGTTCAACGGCCAGGCGCATGCGCCGGCAGCGCCTCCGTTGCCCGGCCGCTCGCCGTCGCCGGCGTTCCCGCCGCTGTCGTCGGCGACCGGGGGGCAGGCTCAGCCGTTCGCGCCCGCCGCGCCGGGGCAGCCCCCGCAGTCACAGATCGAGACGGCGCTGTCGCTGCCGCGCCCCGATCCGGCGGCCATCTGGGCCGCCACGCAGGACGCTGTGTCGAAGGGGAACGGCAGGAACACGCTCGTGCTCGTCGCCGTCATCGCCCTCACCGCGCTGTGCGTCATCGGCATCGGCGCGCTGATCTACATGAAGACGAGGACCGCGGAGCCCTTCCCCGCCCACGGGGGCGACGTGCTCCCCGCGCCGACCGGCCCGGCGGCGACCGGCGCGACCACCCCGGGCGGGCTGCATTCCGGCCTGCGCAGGCAGACCGCGGGGATGTCCCGGCCAGACGAGCCTTCGCGCGTTACGATGCGGTGATGAAGGGTGTTCACCGCCGCTCGAGCGGTGCCAGGGCGCGGCCCCGGACCGGCGAGCGAGCTCATCTACGCATCGACGCGCTGGCCGCGGGTGGCGCGGGCGTCGGCAGGCTCGCGGGCGAGGTCGTGTTCGTGCCGGCGACGGCGCCTGGAGACCTCGTCGAGGTCGAGCTCGACCGGAGCGCGCGCCCGGCGAGGGGCCGGCTGCTCCGCGTCGTCGAGCCGAGCCCCGACCGCGTCGCGCCGCCCTGCCGCTTCGCGGACACGTGCGGCGGCTGCGACTGGATGCACGTCCGCCTCGAGGCCCAGCAGGCCGCGCACGAGCAGATCCTCCGGCAGGCGATCGCGCGGGCGACCTCGCTCGCCGAGGCCGATCTGCCGCCGATCCGCCTCCATCCGGCCCCCCTCGCGCTCGGGTACCGGTCGCGGGCGAGGCTCTTCGCGCGCGCGGAGCGCGGCGAGGTGCGCGTGGGCTACCGCGCGCCGCGGACGCACGCCGTCGTGGCGGTCGATCGCTGCCTGGTGCTCGGCGACGCGATCGCGCCGCTCCCCGGCGAGCTGCCCGCGGTGCTCCGCGGGGCCGTCGGGGAGGGCGACGTCCTCGTCTCGCGCGGCGCGTCGGGCCGCCCGGTGGTCGAGATCCAGTGGCGCGGCCAGCTCCCGCCGGCCGTGTGGAAGCTGCTCGACGAGCGCACGGCGCGCGCCGAGTGGGCCGGCGCCCGCGTCACGCTGGACGGCGCGCGCGAGGCCGCCTCGTTCGGGGATCCGCGGACGACGATCCTCGGCGCGGACGGCTCGCCCTTGCTCCTCCCGCCGGGCGGCTTCGGGCAGCCGTCCGAGGAGGGCGCCGCCGTCCTCGCCCGCCGCGCCGCCGAGCTCGCCCACCTCGACTCCACCCGGCCGCCGCACCTCGTCGAGCTGTTCGCCGGCAGCGGGACGCTCTCCGTGCTCCTCGGGCGCGGCGCGCCGCGCGCTGCCGCGCCCGACGTCCCCGCCGATGCAGCTGCCCCGGCCCCGGGGCTCGCGTCCTTCACGGCGGTGGAGCTCTCGCCCGAGGCGGTCGCCTGCCTGCGCCAGAACCTCGCCGCGCGCGGCCTCGCCGGCAAGGTCATCGAGGCCGACGCCGATCAGCACCCGATCCCGGCGCGCACCGACGTCGTCGTGCTGGATCCGCCGCGCGGCGGGGCGCCCGGCGCGGCGCGCGCGATCGCGGCGTCGGGCGCGCGCGTCGTCGTCTACGTGTCGTGCGACCCGGCCACGCTGGCGCGCGACCTCGGCGTCATCCTCCGCGGCGGCTTCGAGATCACGGACATCGAGGCGGTCGAGCTCTTCCCCCAGACGAGCCACATCGAGTCGATCGTCCGCCTCTCCCGCTCCCGGCGCCCGGCGCGCTGAGCCCCGCCGGGCCCGGCAGGCGCGCCGCGCGCCACCGCCGGAAGCCCCTGCCCGGCGCCTTGCGCTACGCTGCCGGCGATGATTCACCCCCTCGACGACCGTCTCCGCGAGGAGGCGCGGCGTTATCGTCTCGTGTTCGCCTGCCCCGACTGCGCCTCGTTCGATCCGGCCGGGTCTGGCGCTGACGGCGAGGACGGCGAGGACGGCGGGGACGACGAGGGCGACGCGCGCGGCGCCGCGCCCCTCGGCCGCGCGCCGCGCTGCTCGCTCGGTTACCCGGTCGCGCCGCACGTGAGCCGGTCGCTCGACGATCGCGACGAGGTCGTCTTCTGCAAGGCGTTCGAGCTCCGATGAGCCCTCCTCCCGGACCCGCCCCGCCGCCCCGCCGGGGCCGGACGCACCCCCCGTCGCTGATCCGCCTCGCCGAGCGGCTGATCCGGGACGAGCGGCTGCTCGCTCGCGGCGACGTCGTCCTCTGCGCCTGCTCGGGAGGTCCCGACTCGACCGCGCTGCTGCACGTCCTCGCGATGCTCCGGCGCCGGATCGGCCACGAGGTCGTCGCGCACGGCGTCGATCACGGCCTGCGCGCCGCGGCCGCGTCCGAGCTCGCGATGGCGCGCGACGTGGCCGAGCGGCTCGGCGTTCCCTTCTCGACGACGCGGGTGGACGTCGCGCCCGGCGCGAACCTGCAGGCCAGGGCGCGCGCCGCCCGGTTCGCCGCGCTCGCGGCGGCCTCGGCGGCGCACGGCGCCCGCGCGATCGCGACGGGCCATACCGCGGACGACCGGGCCGAGACGCTGCTCCTGCGCCTGCTGCGCGGCGCCGGCCCGCGGGGGCTCGCCGTCCTGCCGCCGCGCGCGCCGCTCCCGCGCGCGGCCGCCGCCGCCGCGCGCAGCGGCGACGCGCCGGACGCGGCGGCGCAGATCGAGCTCATCCGCCCGCTGCTCCTGGCCCGCCGCGCCGATGTCCTGGCCCACCTCGACCGACACCGCCTGGCGTTCGCGGAAGATCCGAGCAACGCCGACCCCCGCTTCACCCGCGTCCGCGTCCGCCGCGAGCTGCTCCCGCTCCTCGAGGACCTGTCGCCGGCGATCGTCGAGCACCTCTGCGCGCTCGCGGACATGCTCGTCGCCGGCCGAGAGCGCCCCTCGGGCGGAGAGCCGGACGTCCTCGACGGCGGCGAGCCGCTGCCGGCTTCGCTGTCGGCCGCGCTGTCGATTCCGCTCGGTCGAGCGCAGCGGTTCGCGATCGAGCGGGCTCGCAAGCTAGGGCGGCCGGTGCGTGTCCTGGTTCGCGGCGGCGGGGAGATCGCCCTGGGCTTTCCAGAGGAGTCCAGCGTGCTTATCGAGGACAGGTCCGCTCGTCGCGGGGCCTGACCGCATGCACCCCCACCCGCGCCCCCTGTCGAGATCCCCTTTTTTCGCTGTGTCACCGCGGCGAGTACCCGCGGTCGACGACCGAGCTGTCGGGTGGCATGCTGACTGGAACACGCGTACAATTTCGGTACACGCCGGCTCGCCGCGCGAGCTTAGAGGGTCCTCGTGAAGCAATCGCACAAGACGCTGCTGCTCTGGGTTCTGCTGATCATGATGTTCCTGGCGATCTGGCAGTTCTTGAGCCCGGATCGTCCGCCCGCCACGCCCGTCGCGTTCAGCGAGTTCATGGCCCAGGTCCAGGTCGAGGCCAAGGACAGGGATCCGCACGTCGAGTCGGTCACGATCAAGGACCGCGAGTACACCTTCTGGGTCAAGGACCCGAAGAGCGGGGCGAAGACGAAGAAGGTCACGATCGGGCCTGACAACGCCGACGAGATCACGAAGACGATCGTCGACAACAAGGTCGCCGTGTACTTCGAGAAGGAGGAGGCGTCGCCCTTCTGGCCGGGGGCGATCATGTACCTCCTGCCGACGATCTTCCTGCTCGTGATGTTCTACCTGTTCATGCGCCAGCTCCAGGCCGGCGGCGGCAAGGCGATGAGCTTCGGGAAGTCGCGCGCGCGGCTGCTCAGCGAGGCGCAGAACAAGGTGACGTTCGCCGACGTCGCGGGCATCGACGAGGCGAAGGACGAGCTCGAGGAGATCATCGCGTTCCTCAAGGACCCGAAGAAGTTCCAGAAGCTCGGCGGCCGCATCCCGAAGGGCGTGCTCATGATGGGCCCCCCCGGGACGGGCAAGACGCTCCTCGCGCGCGCGATCGCCGGCGAGGCGGGCGTGCCGTTCTTCTCGATCTCCGGCTCGGATTTCGTCGAGATGTTCGTCGGCGTCGGCGCGAGCCGGGTGCGCGACCTGTTCGAGCAGGGCAAGAAGCACGCGCCGTGCATCATCTTCATCGACGAGATCGACGCGGTCGGCCGCCACCGCGGCGCGGGCCTCGGCGGCGGTCACGACGAGCGCGAGCAGACGCTGAACCAGCTCCTCGTCGAGATGGACGGCTTCGAGTCGAACGAGGGCGTGATCATCGTCGCCGCGACGAACCGCCCGGACGTCCTCGACCCGGCGATCCTGCGGCCCGGCCGCTTCGACCGCCGCATCGTCGTGAACCGCCCCGACGTGCGCGGCCGCGAGGGCATCCTCCGGGTGCACACGAAGAAGGTCCCGCTCGGCACCGACGTCGACATGGAGGTCCTTGCGCGCGGCACGCCCGGCTTCGTGGGCGCCGACATCGAGAACCTGGTGAACGAAGCGGCCCTGCTCGCGGCGCGCCAGGACAAGGACGTCGTGACGATGATCGACTTCGAGATGGCCAAGGACAAGGTGCTGATGGGCGCCGAGCGCCGCAGCATGGTCATCAGCGACGAGGAGAAGCGGACGACGGCCTACCACGAGGCCGGGCACGCGCTCGTCGCGAAGCTGCTCGAGAAGTTCTCGGATCCGGTCCACAAGGTGACGATCATCCCGCGCGGGCCGGCGCTGGGCCTCACGCAGCAGCTCCCGAAGGAGGACCGGCTCAGCATGTCGCGCGACTTCGCCAAGGCGCGCCTCTCGGTGCTCATGGGCGGCCGCGTGGCGGAGGAGATCGTGTTCGGCCAGTTCACGACGGGCGCGGGCAACGACATCAAGCAGGCGTCGAACCTGGCGCGGCGCATGGTGACCGAGTTCGGCATGAGCGACGTCATCGGGCCGATCTCGTACGGCGCGGACGAGGAGAGCGTGTTCCTCGGCCGCGACTTCACGAGCCGGCGCCGCGACTACTCGGAGACGATCGCCAACCAGATCGACGACGAGGTGCGGCGGTTCATCCTGGACGCGCACGCCGAGGCGCGGCGGCTCCTCACGGAGAACCGCGAGATCCTCGAGCGGCTCGCCACGGCGCTCCTCGAGCGCGAGACGCTGGACGCCGAGGAGGTCGACGCCATCGTCTCCGGCCGCGAGCTGCCGCAGCGCCAGCGCGTCGTGATCCCGAGCTACAGCGATCGCGATCGGGCCGCGAAGGAGAAGCGCCGCGCGGCCAGCATCTTCGGTACCCCGAAGCCCGCCCCCAGCACCTGATCCAGGGCAGCGCGCGGGGGCAGCGCCCGACCTCTCGGGCAGCCCCTGCGCCGCCGGCGCCGCGCCAACGACGGCGCGCGAGACGCTTCGAACCCCCGCAAACATCAGAGCAGCGACCCAGCACGGCGACGCGCGCCTTGCGCGCCCGCGGCTCGCCTCTCGCGTCAGGGCGCGCGCCGCGTCGTCAGGCCACCGACGTTCGCGTCGTGCGCGCCCGCGGCTCGCCTCTCGCGTCAGGGCGCGCGCAGCGTCGCCTGCAGGAACGCCCAGTGCTGCAGGTCGGCGGGGCGGCCCTCCTCGTGCGCGCGGTTCGCCTTCCTGAAGATCGTCTGGGCGCCGTCGCCGAAGAGGAACAGGCCGTAGCCGAGCGCGAAGCGCAGCGGCTCCCACGGCTGAAGCGAGAGCGAGACGTCGATCTCGTGGCCCAGCGTCCGGCTCTCGTTGTCGTCGGCGGCGCCGACGGGGACGAGGCGCGAGGTCACCCACCTGCCCCCGGGCGAGGCGAGGCCGACGAACGCATAGCCGGCGGCGACGGTCATCGTGTCGAACGGGGCGGCGCGGACGCCTCCGCCCGCCTCGATCACGTTGGACCACGCGTAGAGCCCCATGGGGCCATGGTTGGCCTGCGCGTCGGGCAGGATCGGATCGAAGCGGCGCTGCGTCTCGCCCACCTCGAGCGCGCCGTCGTCGCCCGTGGCGTAGGCGCCGCGGGCGCTGAACGTGAGGTGGGCGGGGAGGGCCGTCTCGAGCTCGGCGCGGGCGGCGGCCGCGAACGCGCCGAGCGGGCGATCGGCCGAGAACGTGGCGACGCGGCCGAGCTCGTACGCCCCCTCGACCGCGTAGCGGAAGCCCCTCCGATCGCCGGAGATGCGGGCGTCGAGGACGACGGTGTCCCCGGGCGTCAGCCAGCTCGGGCGCGGCTCCCGCGCGATGCGCGCGAGCGCCGTGGCCTCGAGGTGGAGAAGGGGAGCGACGTGCCAGATCGCGTTCAGGCCGTAGAGCTGGGTCCCCGTCCCGGCGGAGATGGGCTTGCGCGTCCCGGCCACCTCGGGCGGGGCGCCGCCCGGCGCGGCGAGGAGCACGGCGATCGCCTCGAGGTCGACGTTGCCGAGCTGCACCCCCGCGCGCACCCCGTCGAGCGAGCGCCCGGTGAGCGTCTCGTCGTTCGCCCCGATCAGGCGGCCGTCGCCCCACACGATCCGCTGCCGGCCCAGGCGCACGAAGGCGCGGCGCCCGGAGCGCGTGTGCGCATCGATGTAGGCCTCGTGAGGCGCCGTCTCCGGGAGCGCCGGCTCGCCCGTCCCGACGAACAGCGCGTCGTCGCTCCCCCAGAGCCGCGCGTCCTGCAGCGTGAGGACGCCCGTGATGGGGCCGTGATCGACGGCCAGCCCGAGGCGCGCGCGCTGGGCGACGAACCACTGGGTCCTGACGACGTTGCCGGTGTCGAGCAGCGGCGGCAGCGCGCCCCCGAAGCCCTCGGCGAGCACCGCGTTCGAGCTGTAGACGTCGCCGCCCGTGTCCACCGGGTACCGGCGGAACTCGCCGCGCAGCCGGAGCTCCACCGAGGGGCGGAACGTGAACGCGCCGAGGGTCACGCCCTCCGACTGCGGCGACGCCTGCGCCGACGCCGTCCGGGGCGCGAGCGCGACGAGCGCCGATCCCAGAGCGATGGAGGCGAACGGCAGGGATCGGATCATCAGCGGGAGAGCCGGAGCGCGGGGTCGTCGAGCGGCAGGAGTGCGGCAGGGCGCGCGGTGCTGGATCGGGCCGCGCTCCTGGATGCGCTCGCGGAGGATAGGCGTCCGGGCGCTCGTCGGACAAGTGGGGAAGCGGCGCTGCTCTCGTCCGACGGCGCCTGAGCCTGATTGGGCGACCCCTTGCGCGCGCCGGCGCTCAGGGATCGAAATCGTCCCCGTCGTGCGAGGGCGGGGGCGGCGGCTTCGGCGCGTCGCCCGCGGTGCTCCCGCGCTGCGGCGGCGCCTTTGCGCTGCCGGCCGGCCGCCTCGGCGGCGGTCGCTGAGCCGGCGCGCCGCGGCGTGCCGGCCCGGCGACCGTGTCGAGCGCGAGCACCAGGTCGAGCGCGAGCTTTGACGCCCTGCCGGCGTGCCGCTCCGCGAGCGCGCTCGCCTCGGCGAGCACGCGCTCGGCCGCCTCGAGCTCGCGCTTCACCTCGCGGCGCCGCGGGTCGCCCGCCAGCGCCTCGGCCGACGTGGCCGCGAGCGACGCTCGCATCTTCTCGAGCTCCGCGGCGCGCCTCGACAGCTCGCCGAGCTGCTTCGACGCCGCGACGGAGCTCTTCAGCGACGCCTCGAGCGCCTCGATGAGCTTCCTGTCGTCCTCGTCCAGCGAGCGTCCGCCCCGTGCGCTCACGAGCCGGGCCTCTGGCACGAGCTCGACCCGGAGCCGCACGCCCGACGCGCGCAGCTTGGCGGCGCGCGCGCGCGTCGCTTCGAGCGTCGCGTCGCCGCCCGAGCGCGGATCGAGCCCCAGCGCGCGCGCGAGCTCGGCCTGCCCCGCGCCGGCGAGCTCCTCGGCCTTCAGCGACGCCTCGCGGAGCTCCCGCGTGGCCTGGAAGAGCTCGTCGTAGGGTTGCCGGCCCGTGCGGAGGGCCCGCCCCTGCTCGAGCTGCGAGGGCTGCGCGGCGCACGCGGCGAGCAGGGGCGCCTGCGTCGCGACGAGCAGGAGCGCGAGCGCGGCTGCGCGGAGCCGGCCCGCGCGATCCTGGGTGCCTGTCATCCACATTGGAGGATGACCCCCCAGAGCTCGTAGCTCGCGGCGGGCTTCGAGAGGAACACGACGCCCACGTAGCCCGATCGCGGCACGACGCCGAGCACGCCCTGCCCGAAGTTGCCGGCCGGGGGCGAGAGCGCGATCGGATCTCCGATCGGGGCCAGGCTGGACGAGAGCGTCTGCGCGCGCATGGCGCGGCTCCCCGGCGGGCCTTCGGTCCACACGAGGAGCCAGCGGCCATCACCGAGCCCCGCGATGTCCGGCGCGAACGCGTCGCCCCCGGGTCCACCGGACGGGAGCGAGATCACCTGGGTCGAGCTGGGGATGGTGCCCGCAGGGGCCTGGCCCGCGCGGATCTCCCATCGCCCGTCCGCCGGCCGGTCCGCGAAGACGACGGCGAGGTCGCGCTCGTTCCAGCCGAGCGACGGCTTGCCGACAGCGCCTCCGGAGCCCGCCACCCGGGTGAGCTCGCCGGCGGGCTTGCGCTCGGCGTCGAGCCAGCCTGCCCACACGGCCTTTTCGCGGCGGAACGCGACCGCGTGGCCGCGTGAGCCGGCGGCGATCGCGCGCGGCGCCTCGAGCGGCTCGTCGCCCTGCACCGGCCACAGCGTGAGCGGCGCGGCGCCGGGGTTGTCGGCCGCCACGACGGCGCCGTCCGCCAGGCCGACGACGAACGGCGTGGGGCCCGGGACGTTGACCGGAGAGCGGATCGCCTTCTGTGCCGCCGTGAGCACGGTGAAGCTGTCGTCGACGGGCGAGATGCTCACGATGTCGGCGGCCTCTCGGTTCGAGAACCGCTCGTTGCGCTCGCCGGTCGCGGGGTCGACCTCGAGGCCGACGGCTTCCATGGAGCTCTTCGCGTAGCCCACCACGAGCTTGCCGTTCTTCGTCGCCGTGACCTCGAACGGGATGCTCTTCGCCACGAGGGGCGCCCATTGCTGCGGCTGGCGCGCCACCCAGCAGGGCTTCGGCGGCGCGGGGATCGCGGAGCGCGCGATGTCGTTCGCGGCGCCGAGCGCGGCGCGCGCGGTCCCGACCGGCGCGCTCCGGGGAGCCGCCGCGGAGAGGCGGCCCGCGAAGAAGGCGACGACGCTCATGAGCAGCGCCGCCCCGCCGAGGCCGATGAGCGAGGAGACCGGCACGGGGATCGCCGTGGAGGGCGTCCTGCGGTCGCCCTGTGCCAGAGGCCTCGACCCTCCCGCGGGGGCGGGCTGAGCGCGCCCCGCAGCGAGCGCGCGGGGGGCGAGCGCTGGCGGGCCGTTGGTCGAGCCCGCGACGGAGCTGCGCTCGCCTTGCTGGACCGGCGTCGGGGGAGCGTCGGCGCCGGCCGCGCCGCGCTGCGCGCCCTGGAGCCCGGGCAGCACGCCCGGCGATGATCGCGCCGCCGGGCGCCCCTGCGGTGCGCCCGGGCCCATGCCCGCCGAAGGGATCGTCGCGTACTCGCGGCGCCCCTGGGCGCCGTCTCCGGACGCGGGGGCGCCGGGCAGCGGGGAGCGCTTCGTGTCGTCGGGCGCGGGCGCCGCGGCGCGCTCCTTCGTCTCGCCGCTCTGCAGCGTGATCGAGGGCTCCTGGACCTCGCCGCGCGCGCGGCTCGACGACGGGTCCCGCCCCTCGTTCGCCGTCGCGTCGTCGGCGCTGCGGGGCAGGGGAACGTCCGGGGGCGCCGCGGGGCTCGCGGGTCGAGGTCCTGGGGGCGCGAGGGGCGTGGCGGCAGCGCTCGAGACGTGCGCTGCGTCGGCGGAGGTCGCGGAGGCGGCCAGGGGGGCCGGCGCCGCGGGCTGCGGCGTCGCGCGGGGCGCGTCCGCGGGGGGGAGAGGCGGCGGCGCGGGCAGCGATCCGAGGCGGACGAGGGCCTTTGCGCCGGCCGCTGTCTGGGCCGGGGACTCGGGGGCGCGCGCGATCGCGGGCTTCCTTGCGGGGACCGCGGGGAACCGGACCGGAACCGGAGGCGGCGGCACCGAGCGCCCCGCGGCGGGCGCGGGGCGCCTCGTGGCCCCGCTCGAGCTGGACGGCGGCGCCGGGGGGACGGGCTTGCCGGCGCCCTGCTCCGCGCTGCCGCCGGCCGCGCCGTCGCGCCCCGGGGTGCTCGGTGAAGCGCCGGCGGGTGCCGGGTCGCGGCTGGGCGGGCGGGGCGGCGGATGGGGCGGCCTCCCGGCGGCGCGCGAGGCCGAGCTGCCCGCGGCCCTCGGCGGCGCGCCCGGCCTGCTGGGCGCGGCCGTGCCTCTCGTCCGCGTCGGCGCGGCAGGTCCGTCGCTCGTCGCCGCGCCGGCGCCGCCTGCGTCTGCGGCCGGGCGATCACCGGCCGAGGTCTCCTCGCGCTCTTCCGACGCCGAGGGGAGCTTCGGTGCGCGGGGGATCACCGCGGCTTCCACGTCGCCCGCGGACGCGCTGTCGTAGCGGGGGAGCTGCGTGATCGCCCGGGCGACCCCCGCGTCGAACGTCCCTCCGGCCGCCGGCACGACGATCGGCGCGCTCGGCCCGCTGGCCGGCGCGCTCGCCGGCACATCGACCCCCGCGAGCGTCCTCATGGACTCGCGCTTGCGTGGCGGCGGGGGCGGCGGGTGAGGTCGCGACGTCGCCCGGCTCGCCTGCGTGGGCGGCTTCTGCTCGTTCGCCGAGCCGTCCGTGGGCGCTGGGCCGACGCGCTGACCGCCGCGGGCGGGCGCCGGGCCGAGATCCTCGATGAGCTCGATGTCCAGCTCCACGCTGCTCTCGCGCGCGGCGTCCCTGGCAGCGGCGGCCGGCTTCTCGGCAGCGGCGCCCGCCTCGGGTTTGCGTCGGAGCTGCGCGGCGTCGGCGAGCTCCGGCTGCCTGGACGCAGGCGCCCACGCCTCCATTCCTTGGCGCCACACCAGCGTGGAGCCCGGGATGACCCCGGCGGCCAGCGCGCTGCGCAGCTCGGCGGTGCTCACGAGCCGCTGGACGCCGCGCTCATCCGTCCACCTCCACGCGCTCAACGGGGACCCCTCCTCCAACGGCGGGAGCGCCGGAATTTCACGACGTGATCCACGACGCGGCGATCGTACCGCGCGTCGTTTGCAAAGAGATCTTCTTTCGTCCGCTCGCGCGCAACTGTGCCCCCGCTTCCGACGACGATCGCGCTCGTAGCCCATGAACCCTGCCCGCGTCGTCGTCGCCGCAGTCCGCGCCTTGTCCACCGCCGCTGCGCGCGCGCTCAGCCCTCCTTGCTGCGCTGGCTGTGATGTCCCTGTCGCGGGCGCCGCGGTGTTTTGCTCCGACTGCGCGCGGACGGCGGTGCCGTACGCGGAGCGCTCGCCGCGAGGGGTCATGGGGCCTGGCGCCGCCGACGGCGATCTCGTGGCGTTCGCACCGTTCGCCGGGGCGCTGGCGGACGGGATTCGGCGGTTCAAATACGGCGATCGCCCGGATCTCGCGCGTCCTTTCGGCCGGCTGCTGCTCTGCGCGGCGCGCGAGGCGGGGCTGCGCGCGGATCTCGTCGTTCCGGTCCCGCTTCATCCGCGCCGCCTGGCCGAGCGAGGCTACAACCAGGCCGCATTGCTGGCCGCGCAGGTCGCTGACGGGCTCGCGGCGCCGCTCGCTCCGCGGGCCCTCTGTCGTGTTCGTTCCACGGCCCAGCAGGCGCAGCTCCCGCGCAACCTCCGCCTGGAGAACGTGGCGGGGGCGTTCCGCGTTCGCGCGCCGGAGCGCGTCCAGCGGCGGAGCATCGTGCTCGTCGACGACGTGGCCACGACGGGCGCCACGCTCGCGGCGTGCCGTGACGCGCTCGTCGGCGCGGGGGCTGCTTCGGTGATCTCCCTGGTCCTGGCTGCGGCCGAGAGCGGCGAAGGGGAGGAGCTCAGAAGCTCTCCTCCGTCAACGCGCCGCATTTGATCCTCACGCTCCTGCCCTCGGCGAGCCACCGCGTGCCGTTGCGCGTCGGCTCGCCGAGCCGCACGAAGAAGCGCCGCCCGCAGCGCACCTCGATGGGCTGATTGCTGGGTCCCACCGCCACGCCCATCACGTAGACGGTCCCGTTCTGGGGGGAGTTGAGCTTGAGCAGGCCGTAGCCGTTCCGCGGGCGCGGCGGATCGGCGGACGCCACCGGGGCGGCGGGCTGCTGCGATGGGGGCAGAGGAGGGGCAGCGGCGTCGGCGGTCGGCTGTGCTGGAGGGGCGGCTGCCTGGACGAGCGGCTGTGCTGGAAGGGCGGCCTGTGCTGGCTGCGTCGCGTCCTGGGCAGCAGGCGCCGGCGGGGGCTGGGTTGCCGTCCGTACGGAAATGGCCGCTTGCGTCGATGCCGGGGCGGTGAGCGCAGGTCCTGCGGTCGTTGCGGGCGCCGAGGGAGCCGCTCGGCTGGGCGCCGTCAGCCCGGGAAGGGCTGTCTCGACCGTGCGGATCCCCAGCGCAAACACGACGGCGGCCGTCGTGAGCGCAATCGCGATGCTGCCGAGCGGCGAGAGCGGCTTCGACGGTTGGTCCGGCACCGACCCGGGTTGGGGCGGCGGCGGCACCGACCCGGGTTGGGGCGCGCCGTCCGACCCGGGTTGGGGCGGCGGCGGCACCGACCCGGGTTGAGGTGCGTCGTCCGACCCGGGTTGGGGCGGCGGCGGCACCGACCCGGGTTGAGGCGGCGGCACCGACCCGGGTTGAGGCGCGCCGTCCGACCCGGGTTGAGGCGCGCCGTCCGACCCGGGTTGAGGCGCGTCCGCGTCCGTCGAGAACATCGTCCGTCAGTCTAGCGGCATCGTCCGCCACGACGGAGCCGACTCTCCCGCCCGGCGGCCCTCCAGGCGTTCCTGTCGGATCCGCTCTCGAAACAAGCACGCGCGCCATTTGTGTGCTGGAATACACTCGTGCACGTCGTCGCACATCCACGGACATGGACTCGCCGGAGGGCGTCGCTCGGTCGTCGTACGTTGGCCGCCGCCGTGCTCGACACCCTCGGGCTCCTCGACCGATTCCTGTGGCTGCGCGCGAAGCTCCGGCTGCCGGTGCTCTCCGTGTTCACCTACCACCGCATCGCCGAGCCCTCGGACGTGGCCGAGCTCGATCCCGGGGTCGCCGAGGTGAGCGCGCGCGAGTTCGAGGAGCAGCTCGCGGTCATCAAGACGCACGGCACCGTCGTCTCGCTCCGGGACGTGCGGCTCCTCGTGAAAGGACGGAAGCTCCCGCCGAACCCCGTCCTTGTCGCGTTCGACGACGGCTACCGGGACAACCACGACGTCGCGCTGCCCCTCCTGGAGCGCGCAGGCGTCGCCGCCACGTTCTTCATCGCCACCGAATACCCCGGCAGCGGCCGCCTCTACTGGTGGGATCGCGTCGCGCTCCTCATGCACCGGTGCCGGCGCGCGCGCGTCGAGATCGCCTATCCCGCGACGCTCGTGCTCGAGCCCCTGCGCGACCCCATCGCCGCGGCGACCCGCGTCTGCCGGGCCATCAAGCGCACCTCCGGCCTGGACATCGAGCGCCTGTGGGACGAGCTCGAGCGCGCCACCGGAGCGTCGATCGACCGCGCCGAGGAGCGCGCGCTCGCGGCCAGGACGATCATGGACTGGAAGCAGATCGCGGCGCTGCGGCGGGCGGGCATGGACGTGCAGTCGCACTCGCACCGGCACCGCGTCCTCCAGACGCTGTCGCCCGAGGAGGCCACGCGCGATCTCGCGCGCTCCCGCAGCGTGCTCTCCGAGGCGCTGAACCAGGCCGTACACGCGGTCGCGTACCCCGTCGGATACAGCCTGTGCGGCGCGTTCCACCGCGCCGTGAGGGAGGCGGGCTTCGAGCTCGGCTTCACCAACAACTCCGGTCCTTGCGTGCTCTCGTCGTTCGATCCCCTGAATTTCCCGCGCATCGCGATGGACCGCGGGCAGATTGGCGCGCTCTTCAAGCTCAAGCTGCTCGTCGGTTAGCGGTCTGGCCCCGGGCCGCGCGTCGTCGACCGATGACCGAATGACCGAGCAGCGCCGGGCGCGGCGCCCGCCGAGCGCCGCCGCTCGCTCGGCGCCGCCACGGCCGGCGCGCAGTGGCCTGCGCTGTGCACGTGCACCGTCGCTGGGCCGGTTCTGCACGCGCACGGCCTCGATGGGCCCTGAAAACCTGCTTCGCAGCCTGTTCGACGAAGGGAGGCTCTCGTGAAACGCACGACCCGTGGTCCCTGCTCCCGCGCCGCCGCCTCCGCGCTTGGCGCGGCCTCGCTGCTCGCCGCTGCCCTCGCCTCGGGATGCGGCGGATCGCCGCCGCCCGCGGCCTCCGCGACGGCGCCCGCGCGGCCCGCTCCGGAGGCTCGCGGCGGGCGGGCGCGCACGGCGGCCGTCGAGCAGCGCGAGCAACGCGACGCCCAGCGCGCGTGGTGCGTGTACCTCGCGGAGCTCTACGAGCGGGCCACCGAGCGAGCCAGCGCATGGCCGAAGTTCGAGGAGTGCACCCAGCGGACGACGATGGCCTCGCCGGAGATGCTCCGCGCCACATCGGAGTGCTCGCTGGCGGCGCTGCGGCGGTTCGAGGGCGACCCCTTCACCGCGGCCTACGCCGAGGAGGTGAGCCGCTGCGGCGCCGAGGCGATGACGGCCACCTCGCTCCACCGCGCCGATCTCGCGCCGTACATGGCCGTCCTCTGCGGCCGTATCGCGGGGTGCGGCGACCTCGACTACGCCACCTGCCGGCAGAGCCTCGAGGACGGGCTCGGCCCGCAGCTCGAGCGGGCGATCGGCGCGATGAACACCCGCGGCCGGCAAGAGGTCCGCGCCTGCTTCGGCAAGCTCGCGTGCGGCGGCGACCTGGGGCCTCAGATCTCCGCGTGCCTCGAGCCCATCATGGACGACCTGCTCTGGCTGCCGGGGTGAGCGGCCCGCGCGCCCCCGGCGCCTGAGCGGCCGCGCGGCGGGGCGTCGGCCCGGGCGCGGCGGTCAGCGCGAGCTGCCCGGCAGGCGGCAGCGCGCGATCAAGGGGACGTGATCCGACAGCCCGGCGAAGTCGCCCTTGTGCCCGAACGGCTGCGTGCCCGTGAAGTCGAGCCACTGGAGCCGCTCGGACGAGTACACGTGGTCGAGGTGCATGCGCAGGTTCATGAAGCCGGCCGTCGGGAAGGCGCGCGCCTCGCTCTCGGAGAGGCTGCGCACCTTGGCGAACGCGTCCACGAAGCCGATCTCCTCGCGCAGGAAGCGATCGACAGGCGAGCCCGGCAGCGAGTTGAAATCGCCGACCACGACGAAGTTGTCGCTCCGCCGCTCGCGGCGGACGAAGTCGGCGAGCACCCGCGCCTCCTCGAGCTGGTTCGTCCCGAACCCCATCCGCGCCTCGCCGGTCCAGAACTCGCGCGAGAACACGCTCGGCAGGCTGAGGTGCGTGTTGAACACATCGAAGCTCTGCCCGCTCTCGTGCTCGAACGACACGTGCGCGCAGATGCGCGTCTGCTTCAGGCTCTTGACCCTCCGCCGGTGGGTGATGTCGTGCGGGCGCTCCGCGTTGTGGTGCCCGATGCGGAACGTGTCGCGCGCGATCACCGCCAGCCCGGTCGTGTAGATGTTCGTCCGCGATGTGAGCCGGTAGGTGTGCGCGGGGAAGTAGTAGGCGACGTAGCGCTCGCGCCGCTCCCGGTGCGCCAGCGCCGCGTGCAGCTCGGTCATCAGGCGATCGAGCTGCGTCTCCTCGGGGTGCCACCGCGGGTTCATCGTCGACGAGCGCAGCGACTGCGTCTCGACCTCCTGGAGGCACACGAGATCGGGCAGCGGCGACAGCCGCGCCAGCGTCGTCGCGATCCGCGTGATCGCCGCGCTGGTCGACGCGATGCCCCGCGTGCCGTGCCCGAAGTAGCGGACGTTATAGGTGATGATCCTGAGCGGCGCGGGGGCGCCGCCCGGCGGCTCAGCGCTGTCGAGAGCGCCGGACGCCGCGCTCGTGGCGTCGCGTCCCGGCGTCGCATCGTCGGGTGTTGGGCCGCTCGAACCAGGTGGGAGGCGCCGCTCGGTCATGTATCCTCTCGCCCATGGGCAAGAACATCATCGTTTCCGAGGATACCATTCGTGACCTGCTGGAAGCGCATGCCTCCCTCTCCGCCTGGTACTACGAGCTCTGGTCGGCGCTGCGCGTCGCGAAGGCCTCGGCGAGCGCCCCGGATGATGCGGCCCGTGCGGCGTTTGTCGAGCGGATGGCCACGAGCTTCCCGGAGGTCGCGTCGATCGCCCGCTCCATCCGCGTACCACGGATGTTCGTCCCTCCTCCGCCCGCGGTGAGCGTCCCCCCCGCCGCGACCGCAGAGCCCACGGAAGATGCCCCCACCGCCGTCGAGCCCGCTCCCGCCCGGCTCCGGGAGCTCCAGTCGCCCAGGAGCCAGCCTGGCTCGGAGGACCCCGACGTGCCCCCGCCCGCGCCCTCGCAGCCGGCGATCGCGCCTCCACCGATGGTGGTCCCGTCGACGGTGAAATACGACCCATAGGCCCGTACCGGTGCGGCGTGCGGGCTCAGCCATCCACGCCGGTTCGCGAGCCTCTCCCCGCGGTCCCGTCAGCGGGCTGAGCCGAGCGGGCGCTCGCTCCGCGCGAGGAGCTGCGCGGCCTCGGCGGCGCCCGTCATGTCGAAGCCGGGGTTCAGCGCCAGCGCTGCCCGCACGAGCCGCTCACCTTCCTTCAGGTCCCCCAGCGTGATGCGGATCGCGCCCGCGTGGTAGAGCAGGCGCGCGTCCCGGGTGCCGAGCGAAAGTGCCCTGTCGCTCGCGACGCGCGCCTCGGTCAGCCTGCCGGCGCGGTACAGCGCCCAGGCGTGCGCGTCCTCGGTCGTGATGTCGGCGCGGACGGCGCGCTCCGCTTCGGCGAGCCGCAGCGCCTCGTCGCGCTCCAGGTCCTTCGTCGCGTAGTACAGCGCGAGCGTCCGGCGGTCCGACCGGCGCCCGGCGTCGACGACGCTGGCGTAGGCCTGCGCCGCGCCGGCGCGGTCGCCTGCGGCCGTCCTGGCGTCGCCGAGCAGCCACGCGGTCGCCGGCTCCGGGCTCTGCCGGTGGGCCCGCTCGAGGAGATCGACGGCGCGCCCCCACGCGCCGCGCGCCAGCGCGACGCGCGCCCTGCCGGCGAGCGCAGGCGGATACTCGCCCTGCACGGCGAGCGCGCGCGAGAAGACCTGGTCCGCGGCCTCGTTGTCGCCCTCGTGCCAGAGCATCGTCGCCGCCTGCGTGAGCGTCCACGCGAGCGCCTCGGGCTCGCGCGGGTCGCCGGCGTCGATCGCGAGGCGGATGATCCGCTGCGCGGCCACCGCGTCGCCCTGGAGCCAGCGCAGGTGCGCGGCCCGCGCGTAGGACGGCAGGCCGGGCCGCAGATCGACCATCCGCTGCGCCGCCGCGGCCGCCGCCTGGAAGAGGCCGAGCTCGAGCGCGGCGTCGCTGAGCGTGCCGAGCGCGAGCGCGTCGCCCTCGTCCCGCGCGAGGACCTGCTCGGCGGCGTCGCGCGCCTCGGCGAACCGGCGGTCGTGGAGCAGCACGAGGCCGCGCAGGTTGAGCGACGCGCGATCGCCCTCCGAAAGCGCGAGCGCGATGTCCGCGCACGCGCCCGCGCGGGCGTAGAGCGACGCGTCGCCCGAGGCGCGCGCCTTCCGGATCCACGCGTGGCCCAGCGCGCTCCAGAGCTCGGCGCCCCCGGGCGCTCTCTCGAGCCGCCGCGAGAGCGCCGCGATCTCGCGGTCCACGGCGCTCGCGCCCGGCGGGGCCGCGAGCGCGAGCCGGCGCGCCTCGTCGAGGGCCGGGGGCGCCGGCGACTCGTCGGCGCGCGCGGTCGACGCCGGGGCCACGCGCGCGGTCGACGCCGGGGCCGCGGGCGCGGACGGGCCGGCCTCGGCGCGCGATCGTTCCGTGCAGCCGGGGCTTCCGCTCAGGGCAGCGCAGGCGAAGAGGAAACCCGTTCGTCGCAGCATCGGAGCGATGACCTCCTGGCGCGCTGGAGCTCCGCCCGGGGCGCGCCGTGCGCCCCGCCGAGGGGTTGCGTGCGCGATCCGAGCGCGAAAGAGCTTGCCGCGTCGGTCTGCGCCGGCAAGCTCGCCGCTCCAGCGGATCGCTCGAAGAGCAGCGGCGCGCAGCGCGGAGGGGATCGCATTGCCTGTCTCGACGGATGGCACCCGCGTGCGGCGGCTCTGCGCCGCGGCGCTGCTCCTGGAGCTCGGCGCGGCGTGCGCGCGCGCGCAGCGGAGCTCGTCGGACACCGGCGCGACCGCGGCGCCCGGCGGGGACGCCGGCGCGACCGCGGCGCCCGGCGCGACCGCGGCGTCCTCGCCAGCATCCGCCGGCGACGCTCCGGCCGGCGACGCGATCGCCCCGGTCTACCCGAGGGCCGACGGCGCGCCGGAGCCGCTCGCGGCGCGGCTGTGCGAGGCGCTGCACGCGCTGCCCGCGCGGCGCAAGGCGGCGTGCTGCGGCGGCGCCGCCGGCTTTCACGCCGCGGCGGAGTGTGCGCGCGCGCTGAGCTCCGCGGCGCGCGCGAAGGCGGTGACGCTCGCGCCCGAGGACGTCGCCCGGTGCGTCGAGGCGATGGAGAGATCGCTCGAGGGGTGCGACTGGGTCGCCCCGATCGCCGCCCCGGTTCCGCCCGCGTGCGAGGGGATCGTGCGCGGCGCGCTCCCCGAGGGGGCGCGGTGCCGCTCGTCGCTCGAGTGCGTGGACGGGCTGCGCTGCGACGGCGCCGGCCCGACCGACGCCGGGATCTGCCGCGTCCCGCGCGCCACGGGCCCCTGCGGCCTCTCCGTCGACGCGCTGGCCGCGGTCACCCGCCAGACGCGCCACGCCGACGCGCACCCCGAGTGCCGCGGCCACTGCGCCGGGCGCGCGTGCGCGGACGACGTCCCGCTCGGCGGCCGCTGCGAGGCCCACGCCGCCTGCGGGCGGGGCCGCCGCTGCATCGACGGGCGCTGCAGCGACGCGCCGCTCCCTCCCGCCGGCGCCGCCTGCCTCGGCGGGCTCTGCGCACCCGGCGCGCGCTGCGCGGACGGGCGCTGCGCGGCCCTGAAGGCCGAGGGCGAGGCCTGCACGCGCGACGGCGAGTGCCGCGCCGCGTGCGTGCGTCCCGGCGGGCGCGCGGCGGCCCCGGGCGGCGCGGCCGGCGTGTGCGGGAAGCGCTGCGCGGCGCGGTGACCGGCGGACCGCGCGCCGCCGCAGCTCTCCTGCCGCAGCTCTCCTGCCGCAGCTCTCCTGCCGCAGCTCGTCCCGCGTCTCGCCCGCCGGCTCAGGGCCTGAAATGCCCCTGGGTCGCGCCCTCCCAGGCCGTCGCCAGGTAGGGGAAGCCCGGGAGGAACCGCGCGTCGTTCGCCGCGACCCCGTCGCCCGCCGTCGTGCCGGCCGCGCCGGTCAGGATCAGCGTGAGCAGGGCATCGGTGACGTCCGTCTGCTCGCGGTCCGCGCCCGCGATCAGCGCGCGACCGTTCGGAAATCCCGACGGCATGCCCAGATCGATCCGGAGCACGTCGCCCACGGTCTCCAGGTTGTGCCCCCCGAGGCTCGCGGGCTTCAGGTTGAACGTGTCGATGAGGTCCGTCCGGTTCTGCTTCAGCGCCTCGGGATCGAAGGCGGCGAGCGGCTGGCCGGCCCGGTACAGGCCGGCGAACTCGGCGTCGCGCACCAGGATCGGGTTCAGGAAGTAGGGGCCGAAGTTGGCGAGATCGTCGCGCGGGTGCGCCCGGTTGTACTTGTCCTTGTCCTGCAGGCCGATGATCCACGTGTTGATGAGCGGCAGGCCGACGCGCGACACCTGGACCCAGGGACCGAGCCCGTCTTCCGTGCCGTTCGCGCGCAGGATCCGCACCTTGCGGCGGCTCGCCGAGGCCCAGATGCCGAGCGTCTGCTGGTCGCTCGGCCCCGGCGTCGGCTCCGACCCGCCG
Source organism: Sorangium sp. So ce1335 (assembly GCF_051521615.1). Lineage (NCBI taxonomy): Bacteria > Pseudomonadati > Myxococcota > Polyangiales > Polyangiaceae > Sorangium > Sorangium sp. So ce1335. The sequence continues at coordinate 10,090,639 of NZ_CP150363.1, read as the reverse complement.
TTGACCACGGCGAGCGGGATCTCGAGCGCGAGCGTGTGGACGTTGTAGCCCGCGAGGTTGTCGCGCGGGGTGCACGGCGGGTTCGGCGCCGCGAGGAGCGGGCACAGCCCCGCGAGGTCGAACCCGTGGCCGAGGTCCGCGTAGAAGCCGTCGTCGCGCGGCCCGGCCCAGGCGCGCCCCTCGCCGCCGGCCATCTGCTTGAGGAACTTCGACGACGTGGCGAAGGCCGGGTAGCCGCCGCCGGAGATCTGGTACGCGAGCTGGTTCGTCCGCCGCCCGATGTTCGGCGGCGCGACCGGCGCGTCCGCCAGGACGACGGTCGACGCGCCGCCCTCGACCTTCGTGATCGTGTACGTCTGCTCCGCGCCCGAGAGCTGCGAGAAGAACTCGTTGCCGCCGCTCGGCGCCGGGGTGAGCCCGGCCGGATCCGCCGCCCGGTACGGCGTCGTCGAGAACCGGACCTGGTAGGTCAGCGCGTCCTCGAGGCTCGACGGCCCGCGCGCGATGTGCACCTCGTAGAGCACCTCGTCCGAGAAGCCGTGGAAGTTCGGCCCGCCGGCGGGCTCCTCGAGCGGGATGTAGCTCGCGAGGATGACGAGGTTCCCTCCCTGCACCCACGCGTACAGGTCGGTGTTGTCGGCGGCCGGGTCCCTCGCGATGGCCGGCGCTTCGCGGTGGCTCGACGCAGCAGCAAGGCCGGGTGCGCTGAGCGCGACCGACGCCGCGAAGGCGGCGGCGGCGCGCGACGGTCGGTGGATCATGCGTGCGGGTCCTCCCATCGCTCCTCTGCGGCTCACTGGCTGAGCAGGAACACCGAGTCCTGCTCCTTTGCCCCGTGCTCGACGAACGCGAAGACGTCGGCGGCCTTCGCCCGGTGCAGCCCGCCGGGCTCGCCGTGCCCCGCCGCGCCGGTCGCCACCGTCGAGCGCGCCCCGGACGAAAGCTCGATCCGCACCACCTCGGCGGCGCCCCGGGTCGCGTCGCGGGTGAGCACGAGCAGCGCCGCGTCGTCGCGCGTCAGCGAAAGGCCGCACGGGTAGCCGGCGCGGAGCCCGGTCGCGAACGGGCTCACGAAGCCGTCCTCGATCCTGAAGATGGTCGCCGCGCCGTCGGGGCCCGCGAGCGTGTCGCAGACGAAGACGTCGCCCCCGCCCGCGATCGCGACGCCGCTCGGGTCGACGAGCGGGCTCCCCTTCGCGATCGCCCTGGCCTCGCCGCCGCCCGCCGGCAGGAAGAACACGCCGGGCTGGCCGTCCTCGCGATCGCGCCCGGAGAACACGAGCTGCTCCTCGCCGTCCGCGCCGCGCACGACCTCGAGGCCCCGCGCTGCATGCCCCTCGCCGCCGCGGATCGGCGCGAGGGCGCCGCCGGGCAGCTCGATCGCGAAGAGCGCGCCCGCGTCGTCGAGCGCCGAGCTGCCCGCGCCCGGATCGGCCACGAAGACGCGGCCGCCGCCCGCGCTCGCCGCGATCCCGAGCGGCGCGACGAGCGGCGGACCGGCCGCGATCGCGGCGGCGCTCGCCCCGCCGCGCGCGCTGACCCGGAACACGCCCGCCCTGCCGCCCGCGTCGACGCCGGTGAAGTACACGTACGCCGCGCCGGCGTCCGGCGTCGCGTCGAGCGCCATCGCCGGGGCGAGCGGCGCGATCGCATACGGAGCGTCGCCCCCCGCGCCGCCCCCGCCGCCCGTCCCGCTCGCCGCGGTGGCGCCCCCCGTGCCGCCGGCGGAGCTCGCGACGGTCTGTCCAGGCGCGTCCTTCGCGCGGCTGCAACCCGGGTTGCCCGCGGCGGCCGCGAGCGACGCGACAGCGCACAGCACACCGGCGCTCCGCCGGAAGTCCCCCCTGGCTTCCGTCATGCCTGCTCCTCCCCGGCGGCGCCGCTCGCGGCGCGCGCGGCCCGCGCCTCCCGCTCGTCTGGCCGCGCCGCGCCGCGCGGGATCTCGCACGCAGCGCGCGGCCGGACGCGACCCGTTGTGCCATGGCCCTCCCGGATCGAGTAGGCCGCGCCCGCGCCTCGCGCGAAGAAAGCCGCGCGCATCCTGGCTCCCGCGTCCGGCGGCGCCCGCCGGCGATCAGGCCTGGGACCGACGCTGCACGGCCGGGCCGGACACCCATCCCCCGTCGACCGGCCGACTGCCCCGTTTTATAAAGACATCCATGTTCGATGTCGCTCGGTCACTGTACGCACGGGCGCTGGAGGACATCCGCGCGGCGGGGCTCTACAAGGAAGAGCGGATCCTCGCGACGCCCCAGGGGCCGGCGATCCGGACCGAGGGCGGCGCCGAGGTCCTCAACTTCTGCGCGAACAACTACCTCGGCCTCTCGTCGAACCTGGCCGTCATCGCCGCGGCGAAGGAGGCGATCGACTCGCACGGCTTCGGCCTCTCGAGCGTCCGGTTCATCTGCGGGACGCAGGACCTCCACCGGCGGCTCGAGTCCAGGATCGCCCGCTTCTTCGGCGCCGAGGACGCGATCCTCTACTCGTCCTGCTTCGACGCGAACGGAGGCCTCTTCGAGACGCTCCTCGGCGAGGAGGACGCCGTCATCTCGGACGCGCTGAACCACGCGTCGATCATCGACGGCATCCGCCTCTGCAAGGCCGAGCGGCACCGCTACCCGAACGGGGACATGGCCGCGCTCGAGGACCTCCTGCGCAAGACGGCGAGCAAGCGGCTCCGGCTCATCGCCACCGACGGCGTGTTCTCGATGGACGGCTACCTCGCGAAGCTCGACACCATCTGCGACCTCGCCGACAAGTACCGCGCGATGGTGATGGTCGACGACTCGCACGCGACGGGCTTCATCGGCCCGACGGGGCGCGGCACCGCGGAGCTCTGTGGCGTCATGCACCGCGTCGACGTGATCACCTCGACCCTGGGCAAGGCGCTCGGCGGGGCGAGCGGCGGCTTCACGACCGGCCGGCAGGAGATCGTCGACCTGCTCCGGCAGCGATCGCGGCCGTACCTCTTCTCCAACACGCTCGCCCCGGCGATCGCCGGCGCCTCGATCGCCGTGTTCGACCTCATCGACGCGGAGCCCTCGCTGCGCGAGCGGGTGATGGAGAACGCGCGCCGGTTCCGCCAGGGGATGACGCAGGCCGGGTTCACCATCAAGCCGGGCATCCACCCGATCGTGCCGATCATGCTGGGCGAGGCGCGGCTCGCGAACGAGATGGCGAAGGCGCTGCTCGCCGAGGGCATCTACGTGATCGGCTTCTCGTACCCCGTCGTGCCGAAGGGCGAGGCCCGCATCCGGGTCCAGCTCTCCGCCGCGCACGAGCCGGCGCACATCGATCAGGCGATCGATGCCTTCCGCAAGGTCGGCCGGCAGCTCGGCGTCGTGGGCTGACGTGAGCTGATCGGATCAGTACCGGATGATCACCTTCGGGTGGCTCGAGATCGCCTCCTGGAAGGTCGCCGGATCGTAGTCCTCGAAGTCGAACACCGTCCCCTGGCCCCGGTTCAGGATGACCTCCCAGATGAGGTCGTGGATGTTCGGGTCGCGCGACTCGAGCAGGTGGCGCGTGATGTGCCACGTCTCGAAGATGCGGCGACCGATCACGCTGTGGAGGCTGATGCCGTCCACGATGAGGCGGTCGAAGTTCTCGATCACCGCGTCGCCGCTCTTCAGGCCGAAGAGGATGACGTCGCCCCCGCGCCTCGCCGCGTGGATCGCGTTGTTGACGCTGCTGTTCACGCCGCTCATCTCGAGCACGACGTCCACGCCGACGCCGTCGGTCAGCTTCCGCACGCGCTCGGTCAGCTCGGGATCGCTCGCGTGGGGCCGCTCGGGGCTCGCCTTGTGCGGGCGCAGGACCACGTCGGCGCCGAGGCGGCGGGCCATCTCCGCGTTCCGCTCCGCCGGCTCCACGCCGATGATGTAGATGGCCCCCATCGCGCGCGCGATCGCGACGGCGAACAGGCCGATCGTGCCGCAGCCGAAGATGGCCACGCGCTTGCCGCGGAGGTTCACCTTGGTGCACGCGTGCACCGCGTTGCCGAACGGCTCCTGCACCGCGGCGACCTCGGGCCGGATCCGGGCGATGTCGGTGCGCCACAGGTTCTTCGCGGGCAGCTTCACGAGCTCGGCGAAGCAGCCGTCCTCGCTGATGCCGATGATCTTGTCGTCGGCGCACACGTGCGTGTCGCCGATGCGGCACTGATAGCAGGCGCCGCAGGCGATGTGGCTCTCGGTCGAGACGATGTCGCCGACCTCCAGCCCGAAGGTCCGCCGCGCGTCCGTCCCGAGGTCGACGACGCGGCCGAGCAGCTCGTGGCCGATCGTGCGCGTCGCCTTCCGGTCGCGGTCGAGCGACCCGAAGATCATGTCCTTGAAGGCGGTGCGGAACCAGATGCCGCGATCGGAGCCACAGAAGCCCGTCATGATCGGCTTCACGAGGACGCTCGCGCGATCGTGGTAGTCCTTCGCCTCGTTGATGGCTGGGCGCTCGACCTCGTCCCTGGACAGCCCGACGGTGGACTCCCACGGTTGCTTCTCGCGGTTGTACGTCAGCGCCCACATCGTGTCGCTCATGCACCTGGCTCCTGTTCGGGGTTCGAGGCGCGCCGAGCCGGCGCACGGGCGCCTCAGGCGCATGTAGCGTGGCGCGTGAACGAGCGAGCGCCCATCAGAAAATTGCGCTCGGGCTGTTCACTTCTTCAGCTCTATCGGCCTCTTCAGCTCGATCTTGCGCCGCCCCGTGCCACCGTCCGCCGCGCCCGCGTCGGCGCCCGTGCCGGTCGTCCCCGCGTCGGCGCCGGCGCCCGTGCCGGTCGTCCCTGCGTCGGCGCCGGCACCCGCGCCGGTCGTCCCTGCGTCGGCGCCGGCGCCCGCGCCGGTCGTCCCCGCGCCGGTCGTCCCCGCGTCGGCGCCGGTCGCGGCCGCGCCGGTCGGGGCGCCCGCGTCGCCCGTCCTGGCGACCGCAGCGGGCGCCGGGCGCGCCTCGGCGTCGGTCGCTGTCGTCGCGCGGCTGTCGTCGGCCTTGAGCGCGATCCACCCCAGCGCGGGCTGACCTCCGCTCTGGAAGGCGACGAGCATCCAGTCCTGGTAGCTCGCCTTGAGGTCGACGATCGCGCCGTTATCGAGCCGCGCGAGCTCCTTCGACGTGGCGTCCGCCGCCTGGTACACGGGGAACTGCTGCAGCAGGCGCCGGCGCCCCGGCTGGGGCTCCATGGTCGGGTACGTGGCCACGTACCCCGCGAGGTCCGGCGTTGCGGGCGCCACCGGGGGCGCCGTGGCCGAAGCCGCTGCGCTCGTCGTCGAGGCTTCCTCCCTGCTGCACCCCGCTCCGGCGAGCAAGCTGCCCGCGAGCACCAGGCTCCACATCTCGACCGCACGTGCCATCGTCGCCTCCGTCGCCACGGGCCGGGGACTCGCTACATCGGCCGCGAGGCGAGGGCACCGTACACGAGCACCACGGGGAGCGCACCCGGCGTGCGTGCTGGCCAACAAAGGGCCGCAGGTCGACCCGGGGCCGTCGCGCAGCGCGCAGCGGGCTGATCAGCGCTTCGTCGACGCGCGCGCGGGCGCCGGCGGCGGGGTCGTCTCGGAGACGGGCGGCCGCTCGCGCAGGCACTTGTCGAGGCCTTCTTGCAGGGCCGCCTCGTGGGCGCCGGGCAGCTTCGGGCGGCCCATCACGTTCACGAACAGCCGATCGTGCGCGAAGCCGCCGCCCGGCCCGAGGCTCATCCACACGAACATCGCGCGCCCCTTGATGTTCTCGAAGGGCACGCCGGCGCCGAGCTTGCCGCGCCACTCGCGCGAGTCGTGGCTGTTGTCGCGGTTGTCGCCCATCACCCACACCTCGTCCTGGGCCACCTTGAAGGGGCCGCGAGGCAGGCCGCACACGCCGGCGCGACAGCTCAGCGGCAGCGTGCAGTCCTCGCTGTCGACGCACATCGTCTTGTCGGGGTTCGTGTCGTAGAGCGTGAAGTACGACCTGTCCCCGAGGTACTCGAGGAACAGCTCCGCCTGGCGCCCCTCGTAGCGGTACGGGCCGACGTGGCAGTGCGGGACGAGCCAGCCGTTGAGGATGGGCCGGCCGTTGATCACCTCCAGCGTGTCGCCCGGGACGGCGATCACCCGCTTGATGAAGTCCTGCTCCTTGTTCTCGGGGAACTTGAACACCATCACGTCGCCGCGCGCCGGCGGCAGGCGGGAGAAGAGGCGCTGGTCGGTCCACGGGATGAGCGGACCGTAGGTGAACTTGCTGACGAAGATGTGGTCGCCGACCATGAGGGTCGGGATCATCGAGCCGCTCGGGATCTTGAACGCCTCGACGACGAAGGCGCGCAGGATGAGCGCGACGGCGACGGCGATGCCGATCGACTCCGCGTACTCGCGCATCTCGCCCTTGCGCCAGCGGCCGAGGTGCTCGCCGACCGCGCGATCGGCGCGGCTGTGGGCGGCGTCGAACTCGTCGGCGTCGAACGTCTCGGCGCTCATCGCGCGCTCGAGCGCCGCGATCGCCTGCGCCACCTGCTCGCGCTCGCCGCTCGTCAGCTCGCGCTCGACCTCGCGCTTGCGGCTGCGGAGGATGCGGTGGGCCTCCTCCAGGAGCGCGGCGGCGTCCTCGAAGCGGGCGCGCGCCTTCGGCGGGATGTCCCGGCGGCCGCCGACCCCGATCGCCGACGCGAACGGCAGGTCGTGGCGGAACCGCCAGAGGATCATCGCGAAGATCGTGAACAGCACGATGCCGGCCGGGATCTGCTGCTCGCCGACGAAGACGCGGAGCGGCTGGGAGCTCTCCCCGGGGGACGATGGCGTGAGCAGCCAGACGTTCACGACCGCGAGCGCGAAGGGCACGAGGCAGATCCACACGAGGTGGAACAGGAAGCGCAGCAGGCGGCCGTCCCTGCCTCCTGGAGGAGGAGGAGAGCTGCCGGCCGAGCGCGGGTCCGCGCCTCCGGCCGGCTTTGCCGCGCTGACGCGGGGCTCCGGGTTCGCGCTTCCCCTCATCGAGGATCCGAGCTCCGAGCTCGTGGGCCGATTGGCCGCGACCGACGGTACGCTCTGGGGTTGATCATCGGGTCGCGGCGGCAAGAGAGAGCTTATGTATACGTCGACCCCCGCCGCGGCAAGTGCGCACGCGCGGGGGCCGACGCGCGGTCCGTCGCCGGCATCCACATTGTCCACGCAGTCCGCGCAGCCCCGTCACGGCGCGCCCCAGGCGTCGGTCCTCACGGCGCGTCCCCAACCTCGACGGCGTAGCTCACGAGGGCGGCCCGGTCGTCGCGGGCGTACGTCGTCGGCTGCGTCCGCCCCGCGGCGCTCGTGTTGTCGATGACCAGGTAGTACTGCCCCTCGGGCAGCGGCACCGTCCGCCGCCACGGGGCGCCCGAGTACACGGGCTCGTCCAGCAGGGGCGCCGCCGTGAGCGGCGCCGGCGCCGGCTGCGTCAGGTATGCCTGGAGCCACTGCTCCCCGCTGCCCCGCGACACGAGGATCACGTCGACGCCGGGCGCCCCGTCGACGGCGATCGTGAGCGTCATCGCCTCGCCGCTGCCCGTGATCTCCAGCGGGCCGATGTAGTCGCGCTGCTCCTGGTGCACCTCGGTCCGCTCGTTCGCCAGGAGCAGCTTGCCGTTGTCGCGGCGCTCGTACGGGGCGCGGGGCCGCTGCCCCTTCTCGACGATGCCGAGCCCGAACTGCACGGCGCCGTCGTCGTCGCGGATCACCGTGAAGCCGCGGGCGAGCTCGGTCTTCACGAGCTGCGCGCCGAGCGCGTTCGCGTACGCGCTGCCCTGCGCGAGCGACACGCCGCCGAGCGAGATGGCGGCGGGCTGCTCGATGAGCCTCGTCGTGAAGCTCGCCGCCGTGGTCGAGCGCTGACGGAAGTACACGTACATCGTGTCCCCATCCATCAGGAAGTCGTGCTCGTACTCGACGGCGGCGCTCGCGTCGAAGGTCATGCGCTTCGTCAGGTTCGTCCAGATGAAGCCGCTGCCCCCGAACTGGAGGAAGAGGTTACCGTTCGCGAGCTCCTGGGCGACGCACGAGCCCGGGTAGAACCGGCCCGTCACGGGGTCGTCGTCGCGCAGGCGCAGCGGCACGCTCCGCTTGCGCATCTCGCTGCAGAGCTGGCTCGTCGCGAAGGACAGGATGGCCCTGCGGAGGGACAGGTTCCCCGGATCGTTCACGACGCCCGGCATGACGCCGAGCGCGCCCTGGCCGCACGCGCCGCACACCGTCCCGAGCAGGGTGAGGCAGAGCGCGAGGCCGGCCGCGCGCAGCGCGACAGAGCGGAAGAGCATGGGCGCAGCATAATCGAAACACCGGCGGATCGAGCGGCGCGCCGCGTCGCGCCGCGCGGGGCACGTCGCTTTCGGTCCGGCGCGCGGGTGGTGGTAGGGTCGCCGCCATGGCGAACGTCGCGGTGATCGGGGCCGGCGCGTGGGGCACCGCGCTGGCGAAGCTGCTGGCGGACAAGGGCAACCCCACCGCGCTGTGGGCGCACCAGGGGGAGCTCGCCGAGCGCATCGAGGGCGAGCGGCAGAACCACCGGTATCTGCCGGGCGTGTCGCTGCCCGCGAGCCTGCGCGCGACGAGCGACCTCGAGGACGCGCTCCGCGGCGCGGAGCTCGCGCTCCTCGTCGTGCCATCGCACGCGCTGCGCGAGGTGGTCCGCGAGGCCGGCCGCCACGTCCCGCAGGGCGCGCTCGTCTGCAGCGCGACGAAGGGCATCGAGAACGACTCGCTGATGCTGATGAGCGAGGTGCTCGTCGACGAGCTCGGGCGCGACGTCGAGCCGCGGCTCACGTACCTGTCGGGCCCGAGCTTCGCGCGCGAGGTCGCGGCCGGCCAGCCGACCACGGTGGTCGTCGCGGGCAGGAGCGAGCGCGAGACGCACGCGGTGCAGCGGATGCTCGCCACCGACAGGTTCCGGGTCTACTCGTCCGATGACGTCGTGGGCGTGGAGGTGGGCGGCGCCCTCAAGAACGTCGTCGCCATCGCGGCCGGCATCTCCGACGGCCTCGGCCTCGGCCACAACGCGCGCGCCGGCCTCATCACGCGCGGCCTCGCGGAGATGGCCCGCATGGCGGCGGCCAAGGGCGCGAACCTGCTCACGCTGGCGGGGCTCTCCGGGATGGGCGATCTCGTGCTCACGTGCACGGGCGAGCTGTCGCGCAACCGCACCGTCGGGATCGAGATGGGCAGGGGACGGAAGCTCGACGAGATCCTCGCGGGCCTCGGCCACGTCGCCGAGGGGGTGAAGACGGCGAAGAGCGCGTACGAGCTCGCGAACAAGCTGAACGTGAGCGCGCCGATCGCGGTCGAGGTGTACCGGATGCTCTACGAGGGAAAGCCGCCGCAGCAGGCCGTCGTCGACCTGATGACCCGCGCCCTCACGAAGGAGTGAGGCGCGGAGCCCTGTCGGGGGAAGGCGCTTTCTCGCGCGGCGCGCGCGCCGCGCCATGCGCGAGCGTGTAAAGTGGCGGCGCGATGAACACACGACCTCTCGTGAGTCTCCTCTCCGCGCTCCTCGTGTCGAGCGTCGCCTGGACGGCCTCGGCCCAGTACGGCGCGCCGCCCTACGGCGGCCAGCCCGGCGGCGCGTACGGGGGCCAGTACGGCGGCGCGTACGGGGCGCCGTACGGCCAGCCCCCCGGCCCGTACGGCGGCTACGCGTACCCGCAGAAGAAGACGCAGCCGAAGTCGACGCCGCTCGAGGTCGGCTACCTCTACGCCACGTCCGTGGCCTACGGCGTCGGGACCGGCATCTGGTTCGACGCGCTCGTCGGCATCGAGGATCCCGGCTTGCAGTTCATCGCGCCCGCGCTCCTCGGCGTCGCGGCGCCCGTGGGCGTCTACTTCCTCGACTCGCCGCCGATGCCGCGCGGCCTGCCCTCGGCGATCGCCACGGGCATGGTGATCGGCGCGGGCCAGGGGCTCGGCATCGCTTCCTACCAGTACGTCTCCGCGCCGGAGGGCAAGGAGTGGGGTTTCCTCGGGCTCGCGACCGCCGAGGTGATCGGCTCGACCGTCGGCGGCGCGGCGGGCCTCGGGTTCTACTACCTGCTCCGGCCCAAGCCGCAGACCAACATGCTCCTCGCCTCGGCCGCCGTGTGGGGCTCGATCATCGGCAGCGAGTTCGGCGCCGCCGCCAGCAATGGAAGCTGGGGCGAGTCGAACGACAGCATCTCGCTCGGGGGCCTCATCGGGTTCAACGTCGCGACCGCGGGCGCTGTCGGCCTGTCCGCCGCCTGGACGCCCTCGTGGAACCAGCTCGCGTGGATGTGGGGCGGCCTCGGCATCGGCACGGTCGTGTCGTTGCCCATCTACCTCGCGTACATCGGCAGCGACCACGACCCGCGCCGCGGCCTCATCGCCCAGGGCGCGGCGGGCACCCTCGGCATCGTGGCGGGCGCCCTGTTCCTCGGCTCGCCCGACCGCAGCGGCGACGTCGCCGCGGGCGAGGAGGATCGCCGCGACCCGGCGTTCGCGCGCGTGCTCGGCGGCAGCCTCGTGCCCTACCACGGCGGCGTGGCCGCGGTCGTCCTGGGAGAGCTCTGGTAGGCCGCGGTGCGCCGGGCAACACGGCTGCGTGGGGCCGCGGCGCGCCTGCTATGCTCCTGCCGATGCCGACCCTGAAGTATTTTGTCTCCGAGGGCGCGCCACGCCTGTACTGCGTCCACAAGCCCGTCACGACGATCGGCAAGGCGCTCGGAAACGACGTCGCGGTCGCGGGGGCCGGGGTGCTGGAGCATCACGCGCAGATCGTGTTCGACGGGCGCGATTTCGTGCTCGAGGAGTGCGAGCGCGACGGCGAGATCGCGATCAACGGCAAGAAGAAGCGGCGCGCCCGCCTCGTGCACGGCGACCGCCTCCAGCTCGGCGCGGTCGAGATCGGGTTCTCGATGTTCGCCGAGGCGCCGCCCGCCCACGAGCGGCTCCCGGCGGGCGACGACGGGGATGAGCGGACCGCGTCGCCTCAGGTCTCGTCCGAGCTCGCCGGCGTCCGCAAGCTGTTCGCCTTCAGCGAGAAGCTCATCAACCGGCGCAGCGTCGACGAGCTCCTCGAGGCGATGCTCGACGACGTCATCGAGCTGACCCACGCCGACAAGGGGTTCTTGCTGCTGCTGGAGGGCGCGGAGGCGGCGGCCGACACCGCGGTGCGCGGGGGCACGCTGGCGAAGGCGGCGGGCGGCGACCGCAAGCTCGCGGTGCGCGCGTCGCGCAACGTCCGCAAGGAGGCGATCACCGACGCGGCCGGGGGCATCTCGGACAGCATCGTGCGGCAGGTCATCGCCACGGGCCGCCCCGTCATCGTCTCCGACGCGCTCGCCGACACGCTGTTCGGCCGGAGCGACAGCGTCATCGCGATGAAGCTGTCCAGCGTGATGTGCGCGCCGCTCCTGTCGCAGGGCCAGATCATCGGCGCGCTCTACGTCGGCAACGACAAGATCAAGCACCTCTTCGACCGCGCCCAGCTCGACCTGCTCAGCATCTTCGCGTCCCAGGCCTCGCTCATCCTCCAGAACGCGATGCTCCTGAACGCCCTCCGGGCCGACAAGGCGAAGCTCGTCGCGGAGCTGCACGACAAGAAGTTCGGCGAGATCATCGGCGCCTGCCCGTCCATGGTCGAGGTGTTCCGCAAGCTCCAGAAGGTCGCGGCGACCGACATCAGCGTGCTCATCACCGGCGAGACGGGGACGGGCAAGGAGCTCATCGCGCGGGAGCTGCACCGGCGCAGCCAGCGCGAGGGCGGCCCCTTCATCACCATCAACTGCGGCGCGATCCCCGAGAACCTCATCGAGAGCGAGCTCTTCGGCCACGTGAAGGGGGCGTTCACCGGCGCCATCGCGAACCGCCCCGGCAAGTTCCAGATCGCCGACAAGGGCACGCTGTTCCTCGACGAGATCGGCGAGCTCCCGCTGAACCTCCAGGTGAAGCTCCTCCGCGCCCTCCAGGAGCGGGTCGTCTTCCGCGTCGGCGACTCGAAGCCCGAGAAGGTCGACATCCGCATCGTCGCGGCGACGAACCGCAACCTCGAGGAGGAGATCCGCACCGGCAACTTCCGGGAGGACCTCTACTACCGGCTCAACGTCGTGAACCTGTGGCTCCCGCCGCTCCGCGAGCGGGGCGACGACGTGCTGATCATCGCCAAGGTGCTGCTCTCGAAGTACGCGGACGAGCTCGGCAGCCCCGTGCGCGGCTTCAGCCCGGCCGCGCTCGCCGCCATCAAGAAGTACTCGTGGCCCGGCAACATCCGGCAGCTCGAGAACCGCATCAAGAAGGCGCTCGTCCTCTGCGACCAGGCGCTCCTCGGCGTGGAGGACCTCGACCTCGGCCCCGGCGCCGAGACGGCGATCATGCCGCTCGAGAAGGCGAAGGAGGAGTTCCAGCGGCGGTACGTGCTGGAGGCGCTCGAGCGCAACAACGGCAACCGCACGCAGACGGCCCGCGACCTCGGCGTCGACCCGCGCACCATCTTCCGCTACCTCGAGAAGGAGCAGAACCCGATGCCGAGCGGGGCCGGCGGCGTGGCCCGCGATCCAACCGAAGCGTGATGGAATACAACCCCGAAGGGCCCTTCGCAGATCCCTGTCCGACAAAGACCCGCGCCGACCTGGAGTGGGACCGCATCCTCGAGGCGCTCGCCGAGCGCTGCGCGTCGCGCGCCGGCAAGCGGCTCGCCCGGGCCCTGCCGTTCGCGTCCACGCGCGCCGAGGCGCTCACGATGCTCGCGGAGGTGCGCGAGGCGTTCGAGCTCGCCCGGGCCGGGGAGCCGCTGCCGTCGCGCGACGTCGCGGAGCTCGAGGACGCGCTCGACCGGGCGCGCATCGGCGCCTCGCTCGCGAACGAGGAGCTCCGCGCCGTGCTCGGCCTGCTCGAGGCCGCGCGCACGTCGCGCCAGTACCTGCAGAGCCGGCGGCAGATCGCGCCCACGCTCTTCGCCGCGTGCGCGACGAACCCGGAGCTCGACGCCGTCGCGCGCGAGCTCGCGGCGGCCTTCGATCCGGACGGCACGCTCTCGGACCGCGCCTCGCCCCGGCTAGAGGAGCTCCGCGCCGAGCGGCGCGCCGTGCGCGACAGGCTCGTCCGCCGCCTCGAGGACCTCATCCAGAAGCACGAGGACATCCTCCAGGACCGCTACTGGACCGAGCGCGACGGGCGCTACGTGCTCCCGGTCCGCACCGACGCGCACGAGCGCTTCCCGGGCATCGTCCACGCGACCAGCGCGAGCGGCGCCACCGTGTTCGTCGAGCCCCGGGTGCTCGTCGAGACGGGCAACCGGATGAAGATGGTCGACGCCGAGGTCGCGCGCGAGGAGCAGGCCATCTACGCCGCGCTCACCGCCCGCGTCGCCGAGGACATCGAGAGCGTCGCCGCCGCCGCCCGCGCGCTGGCCCACGCCGACGTGCGGGCCGCCGCCGCGCGCCTCGCGCGCGACCTCGACCTCACCTTCCCGGACGTCCCGGAGGACGCCTTCGCCGATCGAGGCGCCTCGGACGGCGCGCCGCGCCCGCCCTCGATCGAGCTCATCGCCGGCCGCCACCCGCTCCTCGCGCTCGACGGCGTGAAGGTGGTCCCGAGCGACGTCTCGATGAGCGCAGGCCGCGCGATGATCGTCTCCGGCCCGAACGCTGGCGGCAAGACCGTGGCCCTGAAGACGCTCGGGCTCGCGGCGCTGATGGTCCGCGCCGGCCTGCCGGTCGCGGCGCGGGAGGGCTCGCGCGTCGCGCTGTTCGACGTCGTGCTGACCGACGTCGGCGACGACCAGAACCTCCACAAGAACCTGTCGACCTTCAGCGCGCACGTGCAGAACCTGGGGCAGATCCTCGCCGAGACGCGCCCCGGGGCCCTCGTCCTGCTCGACGAGCTCGCCGGCGGCACCGATCCGCGCGAGGGAGAGGCGCTCGCCGCGGCCGTGCTCGACTCGCTCTGCGCGCGCGGCGGCACCGTCGTCTGCACCACGCACTACGAGGGCCTGAAGGCGCTCGCGCTCGGCGATCCTCGCTTCGAGAACGCCTCGGTCGGCTTCGATCTCGCTACCATGGCCCCGACCTTCCGGCTCGTCATCGGCGTGCCGGGCGCCTCGAGCGCGCTCGCGGTCGCGCGGCGGTTCGGTATCCCGGCGGCCGTCCTCGAGCGGGCCGAGCGCTTCCTCACGAAGGAGGCGGTCACCTTCGAGCAGATGGTCGAGAAGCTCTCGGCCGAGCGCCGCGCGCTCGAGCTCGCGCGCGAGGACGCGGAGCGCGAGGCGGCCGCCGCCCGCTCGAAGCGGCGCGAGCTCGACAGCGAGATCGGGCGGCTCCGGGAGAAGGAGCGCGGCGTGCTCACGCGCGAGGGCGAGGCGCTGCTCGCCAGCCTGCGGCGCGCGCGCGAGGACCTCAAGGCGGCGCAGTCGCGCCTGCGCGGCAAGCCCTCCGAGGAGGACGTGCGGGCGGCCGCGCGCGTCATGGACGCGGTCGGGCAGAAGACGTCGATCGGCGGCGAGCTCGAGCTTCGCCCGAAGGACGAGCCGCCGGCGCGGCCCGCGGTCGACGCGGCCGCCATCCGCGTCGGCACCCGCGTCTACGTGCCCCGCCTGCGGGCCGAGGCCGAGGTGGTCGAGGTCCTCTCCGGCGGCCAGCTCCGGGTCGCCGCCGGCGCGCTCAAGCTCACGACCTCGATCGCCGAGCTGCGCGGCACCGGCGCGCCGCCGGCCGCCGCGGCGCCGCCGCAGCAGCGCCGCGTCGACCTCGACGCCGCGGCGGATCCGGACGTCCCGATCCAGACGGCGGACAACACGGTCGACCTGCGGGGCCTGCGCGCGCACGAGGCGGTCGCGATGGCCGAGCAGTTCCTCGACCGCTCGCTCGGCGCGGGCCGCCGGGTCACGTTCTTCGTCCACGGGCACGGCACGGGCGCCCTTCGCGACGCCGTCCGCGAGGCGCTGCGATCGAGCCCCTACGTGGCGCGCCTCCGCCCGGGCGGCCCCAGCGAGGGCGGCGACGGCGTCACGGTCGCCTGGCTGAAGTGGTGAGCCCGAGCGCCGCGTGGTGAGCGCGCGGCCGCGGTGAGCGCGCGCCGCGTGTCGCGGCGCTCGGCGCGCTCAGCGATCCCGATCGACGCGGCCGAGGTTCTCGGCGACCCGGTCGAGCACGCCGTTCACGAAGGCGCCGCTCTCCTCGCTGCCGTAGCGCTTGGCGAGCTCGACCGCCTCGTCGAGGATGACCGCGCGCGGCACCTCCGGGTGGTTCATGAGCTCCCACGCGCCGAGCCGGAGGACGTTCCGGTCGACCCGCGCCATCCGCTCCAGGCGCCAGTTCGTGCTCGCCTTGCGGATCGCCTCGTCCACGGCCGCGAGGTCCTTCGCGACGCCGCGCACCACCTCGTCCGCGTAGTCGCGCCCCTCCGGGTCACCCGGGGTCTCGCGCCAGAAGGTCGCGACGACGCGCGACGCCGGGTTCCCGCCAGCTTCCAACGCGAACAGCATCTGCAAGGCCGCTTCGCGGCCGGTCGAGCGCGCACCCATCTCTCACAACCTTCGTCTACAGGCCAGCAGCGTCCAGCGCCGCGCCGAGCGCGAGCATCTCGATCGCGCTGACGGCGGCCTCCCACCCCTTATTGCCATGCTTCGTGCCCGCCCGCTCGATCGCCTGCTCGATCGAGTCGGTCGTCAGGACCCCGAACGTGACGGGCACCCCGGTCTGGAGCGACACCGTCGCGATCCCCTTCGTGACCTCGGCCGCCACATAATCGAAATGCGGCGTGGAGCCCCGGATCACCGCGCCCAGGGTGATGATCGCGTCGACGCTCTTCTTGTGCGCGAGCCGCCCCACGACGGTGGGCATCTCCCACGCGCCCGGGACGCGCACGATCGACGTCCGCTCGAGCGCGCCGCCGTGCCGCGCGATGGCGTCGAGCGCTCCCTCGACCAGGCGGTCGACGATGAAGTGGTTGAAGCGGCTCGCGACGACCGCGAAGCGCGCCCCCGGCGGGACCACCAGGTTGCCTTCGATCACCCTCGCCTGTGCCTGCCCGACCGCCTGCTCTGCCATCCGACGTTCCTCTCTCCTGCCGCGCGGGTGCGCGGTCGCTGGGGTCGCGATCGCGTCCCGGCGTCCTTTACCACGCGCTCACGTGCGCTTGCATGAGCGCATGCGCGCCCGCGCCTCAGGCCTCGCCCTTCATCGAGACGAGCGGCACGCGCTCGGCCACGGTGAGCCCGAACCCGGTGATCCCCGCGATCTTCGGCTGGCTGTTCGTGAGCAGCCGGATCTGGTGCACCCCGAGGTCCGCCAGGACCTGCGCGCCGAGGCCGAACTCCCGCAGCGTCCACGGCTGCTGCGTCTTCACCACGGGGCCCGTGTCGTCGGGGCCCGGGCCCTTCAAGAGCTCCAGCTCGCGGCTCAGGTCCCCTCGCGGGGGGATGTAGATGACCACGCCGACGCCGGCGTGCTCGATCGCGAGGAGCGCCTCGCGCAGGTTCGTGCCGCCGTCGAAGGGCGTCGAGCTGAAGAGGTCCGCGACGGTCGAGCCGGAGTGCACGCGGCAGAGGATCGGCTCCTGCGTCGCGACGACGCCCTTGGTCAGCGCGAGGAACTGCCGTGGCTCGTTGATGACCTCGTAAACGTAGGCGGTCCACTCCGTGCCCGTGAGGTCGAGCCGCAGCGTCCGCTCGCTCACGCGGCGGACCAGCCGCTCGGTCTGGAGCCGGTACTGGATGAGGTCCGCGACCGTCACGATCAGCAGGCCGTGCTTCGCGGCGAACACCTCGAGGTCCGGCATGCGGGCCATGCTGCCGTCGTCGTTCATGATCTCGCAGATCACGCCCGCGGGCCGCAGCCCGGCGAGCCGCGCGAGGTCCACGGACCCCTCGGTCTGCCCCGTCCGCACGAGCACGCCCCCGCGGCGCGCCTTCAGCGGAAAGACGTGCCCCGGCGTCACGAGGTCCTCGGGGCTGGCGTCGCGCGCGCACGCGACCCGGATCGTGTGCGCCCGATCGGCGGCGCTGATCCCGGTCGTCACCCCGGTTCGCGCCTCGATGCTCACGGTGAAGGCGGTGCCGAGCGGCGGCCCGTTCCGCCCCGGCGCCGACATCATCGGCAGCTCGAGGCGCGCGACCTGCTCCTCGTCGAGGGCGAGGCAGATGAGGCCGCGCCCGTGCATCGCCATGAAGTTGATCGCCTCCGGGGTCACCGCCTCCGCCGCCATGCAGAGGTCGCCCTCGTTCTCGCGATCCTCGTCGTCGACGAGGATCACCATCTTGCCGGCGCGGATGTGGTCCAGCGCGGTGTTGACGCGATCGAGCACCGCCTTGTCGATGGTCAGCCGGTGAGGCATCGGACCCCCGGAGGTCATGTCCTGGCCGAGCTTGCCGCTCGAGGCGGACAGGGCCTCACCAGAATCCCCCCGCGCGCAGCTTTGCGAGGAGTCGTTCGTCGTGATCCGCATTCTCTCCCGTATTTCCACGCTCTGCGTCGCGCTGGACAGCGGCGTCGCCGTCGCGTGTCTCTCGGTGCGAGAGGCTCCGCAGGCCAGCGAGCGACGCGACCTCGAGCGTCCGCGCGACGTAGCGCGCGAGCACGTCGACTTCAAGGTTGACGGTCGCGCCGGGTCGGAGCTCGCCGAGGAGCGTCCGCTCGATGGTGTGCGGGACCAGCATCACCTCGAACCACGTCTCCGCCGCGCCCGCCGTGGACACGGCGTTGAGCGTGAGGCTCGCGCCGTCGATGGCGATCGAGCCCTTGGGAGCCAGGAACCGCGCGAGCTCTGTCGGCGCGCTCACCGCGAGGCGGATCGCGTCGCCGGATCGCCCCTGCTCTCTCACGCGGCCGAGCCCGTCGACGTGTCCCAGGACCACGTGACCGCCCATGCGCGCGCCGAGCGGCGTCGCCCGCTCGAGGTGGACGCGCGCGCCGACCGGCAGCCCACCGAGCGTCGTGCGGCCGAGGGTCTCCGAGGACATGTCGCACTCGAACCCGCCGGGCGCGATGCGGTCGACGGTGAGGCAGGCGCCGTTGACGCTCACGGACTCGCCGAGCGTCAGCGGCCCGAGGCTCGCCTCGATGAGCGCGCGGGCCACGGGGCCGCCGCTCCTGCGACGGAGGATCCCGATCGTCTCGACAAGCCCGGTGAACATCGCCGAAGCGCCCTGCCTAGTCCTTCGGGGTGCGGTGCCCCTGGCTCGTCAGGAGCTTGTCGATGAGCCCTTGCGAGTAGCTCGACAGCTCGGTGAAGACGACCCCCATCCCCTGCGGATCGTCGTGCACGCGCACGACCTCGCCGACGCCCTCGATCGTCTCGATGTCATCCATGATCACGGTGAACCGGAGGTTCACCTTCGTCCCGACGGCGAGCGGCGTCTTCGACCGCACGAACACGCCGGTCCGGGAGATGTTCGTCACGTACTCGTTGATGAACGCGTCATACGACTCGAACTCCTTGTTGATGGTGACGCGCTCTTCCCTGCGTCCCGTCTTCAACGACTCGCTCTCGCTGCTCTCCGGAGAACCCTGATCGTCCGCCATGGCGCCTTACCTGCCTTGCAGATCGAACTGCTCGAGGTGGTACTCCTTTCGGGGCACGAGATCGATCCGGCGCTGGAACAGCCGCTCCGCCTCCTGCACGGCGATGCGCTCGTCGTTCTTCAGCAGGTCGATCACCGCCGGATGCGCGTTCACCACGACCGAGTAGCCGGGCAGGTTCATCCGCTCGCGCCGTATCTGCCTCAGGATCTCGTAGGCGACGGTCTGCTTGGACTGGAGCTGGCCCGTCCCGTCGCAGTAGAAGCACGGCTCGAGGATCGTGCGCCCGAGGCTCTCGCGCGTGCGCTTCCGGGTCATCTCGATGAGGCCCAGATCGGAGATCCGGTTCAGCGTGGTCTTCGCCTTGTCCCTGGCGAGCAGCTCCTCGAGGCGGCGCCGCACCTTCTCCCGGTTCTGGGCGCGCTCCATGTCGATGAGGTCGAGGATGATCAGCCCGCCGATGTTGCGGAACCGGAGCTGATAGGCGATCTCCTCGACCGCCTCCAGGTTCGTGGTCAGGATCGTCTCCTCGAGATCCTTCGAGCCCTTGCCGACGAACCGCCCCGTGTTCACGTCGATCGCGGTGAGCGCCTCGGCCTGATCGATGATCAGGTGCCCGCCCGACGGGAGCGGGACCTTGCGCGACAGCGCGCGCTGGATCTCGTCCTCGATCCCGTACGCGTCGAAGATCGGCTCCGTCCCCTCGTAGAGCTCCACCGCGTCGGCGCGCTCGGGCATGAACATCTCGACGAAGCGCCGCAGCCGGATGTACTCCTCGCGGTCGTCGATCACGATCTTCTCGATGTCGTCGGTGAAGAGGTCGCGGGCCGTCTTCAGCACGAGATCGAGCTCGGTGTAGAGCACCGCCGGCGCCCGCACGCCGCTCTCGCGCTTCTTCGCGACCTCGCCCCAGAGGCGCACGAGGTAGCCGACGTCGGCCTTGAGCTGCTTCTTCGTGAGGCCCTCGGCGAGGGTGCGCACGATGAGCCCGCCCTGCGGGGGCTTCATCGCCTCGATCGCCTCCCGCAGCCGGGAGCGCTCCTTCTCCGAGCCGATGCGCTTGGAGATCCCGATGTGATCGACCGTCGGGAGGTACACGACGTAGCGGCCGGGCAGCGAGATGTGGCTCGTGACCCGGGCGCCCTTGGTCCCGATCGGCTCCTTCGAGATCTGGACGATGACCTCCTGCCCCTCGCGGACGACCTCGCGGATCGGGGTCGACTTCGAGATGCGCGGCGGCTCGTTCTGCCAGGTGCGCGCGCCCTGCTGGCCGCGCGCGGCGCCCTTGCCCTTGCCGTCGCGCGGCTGGTCGCGCCCGCGCTCGCGCGCCCGCTGGTCGCGCCCGCCCCGGTCGCGTCCCTCGCGTCCGCCCTGCTGCCCCCGTCCGCCCCGGTCGCGTCCCTCGCGCGGCGTCTCGCGGCCCTCGCGGCCTTCGCGCGGCGTCTCGCGCCCCTCGCGGCCTTCGCGCGGCGTCTCGCGGCCCTCGCGGCCTTCGCGCGGCGTCTCGCGGCCCTCGCGGCCTTCGCGCGGCGTCTCGCGCCCCGCGCGTCCCTCGCGCGGCGTCTCGCGGCCTTCGCGCCCTTCGCGCGGCGTCTCGCGGCCTTCGCGCGGCGTCTCGCGGGCTTCCGCGGGGGACGCCCCCTCCGGCGCGGCGGTCCCGCCATCCAGGTTGGCGCGCCGATCGCGCGTCCGCCCCGACCGGCGCACCCGAGCGTCCCGCCGGCCGCGCGTGCGCCCGCTGCGCGCCCGCGCCGCCGGCGGCACCTCGTCGCCCGCGGCTTCCGGCGCGCCCGCCTCGACGGCCGCCGTTGCGGTCTCCTCGGACCGGGCAGGCCACGCGCCGGCGTGCGCGTCCGACGCGCTTCCCGCATGCGCCTCGGCCGCCTCGCCCTCCGCGGCGTCGCTCGGCGCCTCCGGGCGCTCCGCGGCGGCGCCCCACACGTCGGCGGCTTCCTCCGGCTGCGGCGAGGCAGGCTCGACGTCGTAGGTGGGCGCGTCGAGCTCGTCGTCTTCCTCGGAGCTCGCCACGTCCGGCCCCGCGTCGTCGGCGCTCGCCTCGTCGGCGTCGCTGCCGCCGCCGGGCGCGACGAGCTCCTCGTCGTCGTCGTCCTCCTCCGCGCTGTCCCGCTCGGGCTCGCCGTCGATCTCCGGTTCCAGCTCCGGACCGTCGTCGGCCTCGTCGAGCGCCACCATCGACCCGACGCCGGCGAACGCCTGTCCGGACGGGCTCTCGAGCACGTCGAGCGCCGTGGGCAGGTTGATCGGGACGTCGCTCGTCTCCTCGCCCGCCTCTTCGCTCGTTTCTTCGCCCGAGTCTTCCAGCGAGCCGTCCGCTTCGAGCGCGCCTTCGGCCTCGAACCCTTCCTCGGCCCCGAAGTCCGCGCCCTCGTGCGCCCCGTGGTGCTCGGCGGCTGCGCCTGGGCTCTCGGGCGCGGCCTCCGCGCCGGCGAGCTCGTGCACCTCGCTTTCTTCCGGCCCGGGCGCCTCGCTGGCGCGCGCGGCGCGGCCGCGCGAGGAGGCGCGTTCCTCCTCGGCAGGGCGGCGATGCCCGGCCAGGTACGCCTCGAAGTCGTCGGGCCGGATGAGATCCTCGACGTGCAGGAAGGCGGCTCGCTCGAGCCCCACGTCGATGAACGCGGCCTGCATCCCGGGCAAAACGCGGCTGACCTTGCCGAGGTAGATGTTTCCGAGCGTCCCCTTGGAGCTCTCCCGCTCGAGATGCAGCTCAGCGATGATCCCGTTTTCGATCAGCGCGACGCGTGTCTCGCGGATGTCCACATTGATGACGAGAAGGTTCTTTCCCATGTCGGATGCCGCACATCGGCGGCGCCGCCAAGCGTTACCACGGGTTGCCCGGGCCATGAAGGCGCAACGCGGCGCGCGCTGCGCGATTGAGGGCCCGGGGCAGGAGATCGACGAGCCGGGTCGGCCGCCACCTCGGTGAGCCTCCTTGCGCGTTTGCCGCTCCGCCGCGAGGAACGGCCGTGCCTGCACCGGAGCCTGCCGGGGCTGCCGGGGGCCGCAGCGGGGCAGGGGAGGGCCGCAGCGGGGCAGGGGAGGGGCGCGGCGGGCAGGGGCGCGGCGGGCAGGGGCGCGGCGGGCAGGGCCCACGGCGGGCAGGGCCCACGGCGGGCAGGGCCGCGGCGGAGGAGGGCCGCGGCGGAGGAGGGCCGCGGCGGGGCGGGACAGGGCCGCGGCGGGGCGAGGGCGGCGGGGCCGCGGCGCCCGCTCCTCAGCCTTGCCGACGTCGGCGATCTGCACGGGCACCGCCGAGCGCGCGTGCCCCGGGTGCAGCCACAGCAGATCCCGGTGGGGCGAAGCCGGGGCGATCGCTGTCATGAAAGGGAGCGCACAAAGTGCGAAGGGGGCGATCCTCCGTCGCCCCCTTCCGGCATGACCTGCGGTGGGCTCAGCGCCTCACGGCTGGCACAGCGGCTCATCGGCCGCGCCGCAGCTGTCGGGGCACTCCTGGCAGACAGTGCACTTGGCGATGGCGTCGTAGGCTTCCACCACGTCCGCGTCCACCGTGCGGCACTCTTCGGTGCACGCGGCCGGATCGGCCTTCTCGGAGCAGCCATCGAGGCAGGTCGCCAGCTTGAAACAAGGGCCATCCTTGTCCTTCAGGCAGGCATCGAGGATCTCCTTGCAAGGCCCATCTGTGGCGCACTTGTAGCAGCCCGTATTCGTGTCGCGGCCGCAGGTGTCCTCGGTGTCTTGACAGGTCGGGATCCCCGTCGAGGAAGAGCTCGTGGTGCCCGCGCCTCCTTGGCCTCCTTGGCCTCCTTCGCCGCCGGAACCGCCATTGCCGCTGCCGCCGCTGCCGCCGGTTCCGCCGTTACCGCCGGAGCCGGTGCTCCCGCTGGTGGTGCCGGTCTTCGGCGGGTCGGCGCTGTTGTCACCGCATGCCACGAGGGCGCAACCGGAAATCAAAAACGCAGCGAATACCCAAGATTTCATGCTCAATACCTCCACAGAACCCAACCGACCCTTCATTCGTCAACTCGGCGCCCCCCCAACGCTCGGCATGCCCGCCAAACCACCCGCTTTCCTGCGCCGGCCCCCGGGTGCACCTGTGCAGATCGTTGGTCAGAGAGAAGCATCGCGCGTGGAGAAGAGAAAAAAACAGCCGCGCAAGTGGTTTCTACACGCTCGGGATCGGCCGCGCAACGGCGTCGCTCGCCGTGGCACGCTCCTGCCAGCGCGCTTCAAGCCGCTTTTCTGGTCGATCGCTCGTTGAGCATGATTCACGGGGGCGCGGCGCTGTCCCAAAATTCTACTAAAGCGGGATGTTTCCGTGTTTCTTCGGCGGGTTCTTGTCCCGCTTGTCGCGCAGGAGGTCGAGGGCCCGGGCCAGGCGACTGCGGAGCACGCGAGGGTAGATCACCTCGTCGATGAAGCCGAGCTCGGCCGCCTTGTACGGGGTGGCGAATTTCGCCTTGTAGTCCTCGATGAAGCGTGCGCGGGCGGCGGCCGGGTCGGCCGCTCGCTGGATCTCCCTTCGGTACACGACGTCCACCGCGCCCTCCGGGCCCATGACCGCGATCTCGGCGGTCGGGAAGGCGAGATTGTAATCGGCGCGGATGTGCTTGGACGCCATGACGTCGTAGGCGCCGCCGTACGCCTTGCGGGTGATCACCGTCACCTTCGGCACCGTGGCCTCCGCGAAGGCATAGAGGAGCTTCGCGCCGTGAGCGATGATCCCGCCGTATTCCTGATCGATCCCCGGCAGAAAGCCGGGCACGTCCACGAACGTGACGAGCGGGATATTGAAGCAGTCGCAACAGCGAACGAACCGCGCCGCCTTGATGCTGGCCTTGATGTCCAGGCAGCCGGCGAGCACCCGGGGCTGGTTCGCGACCACCCCGATGGGCGCGCCCCCGATCCGGGCGAAGCCGACCACGATGTTCTGCGCAAAGCGCTCGTGGATCTCGAAGAGGCGGCCGTCGTCGACCACGGCGCGCACGACCTGCTTGATGTCGTAGGACCTCGACGACCCGGCGGGGACCATCGCGTCGAGCTCCGGCACCTCGCGGTCCACGGGATCGCTCGAGGCGCGGCGCGGTGGACCTTCGGTGTTGTTCGAGGGCAGGAACGAGAGGAGCTCACGGAGCTGCGCGAGCGACGTCCGGTCGTCGGGTGCGGCAAGGTGGCATACGCCGCTCCTTTCGGCGTGGATGGCGGCGCCGCCGAGGTCTTCCGTCGTGACGTCCTCGTCGGTGACCGCCTTGATGACCTCGGGGCCGGTGACGAACAGGGTGCTCGTCCGCTCGGTCATCAGGATGAAGTCGGTGATGGCGGGCGAGTAGACGGCCGCGCCGGTGCACGGCCCGAGGATCGCGCTGATCTGGGGGACGACGCCGCTCGCGAGCGTGTTGCGGAGGAAGATGTCGGCGTAGCCGGCGAGCGACTCGACCCCCTCCTGGACGCGCGCGCCGGCCGAGTCGTTCAGCCCGATGATGGGCGCGCCGATCTTCATCGCGAGGTCCATCACCTTGCAGATCTTCGAGGCGTACGCGCCGGAGAGCGAGCCGCCGATCACGGTGAGGTCCTGCGCGAACACCACGACCTTGCGCCCGTCGATGAGCCCCCAGCCGGTCACCACGCCGTCGCCGAGGACCTTCTGCCTGTCCATGCCGAAGTCGGCGCACCGGTGGACGACGAACCGATCGATCTCGACGAACGACCCCGGATCGAGGAGCAGGTCGATGCGCTCCCGCGCGGACAGCTTGCCGGCCTCGTGCTGCCTGGCGAGGCGGTCTCTTCCGCCCCCATCGAGCGCGCGTCGGTTCATGTCGTCGAGCCGGGCGAGCTCCGGACGTCCCGGGGCCGTCGGATCAGCCATGCCCGCGGCCTACCATGCTCCCCCAGCGGATCGAAACCCTGCCGCGGGCGGCGGCGCGATCCCGCGGCAGCGCGATGTCGCCGGCCGGCGGGTACGACAACGAGGACAGCGGGGCGAGGTCAGCGGAGACGTGCGAGGCGAGCGCGGCGCGTCAGCCGCGGGGCGCGCGGCGCGTCAGCCGTGAGACGACGTCGTGCTCCCGGGGCGCGACGAAAAATGACCGCGCTCCGCGGCGGCCTCCACCCTACTCTCTTGCACAGCCGAGGGGACACCACGTACCCTGATCGGCGCTCATTGCCGCTGGTAAATGCAGGAATTTCGGACACGTAGACCCTCTGAAGACCGGGACGCCAGGGCTGCCACCGCCGCCGCAGCCTTGCCGCGCCGCGGCTCCGGCGCGGGCCGCTCGCGCCGGTGTGGCAGCAGCGCGGTCGCCAGCGACGGCACCTGAGGTGTGGCGTCTCGTGAGATGCGCACGGAGCAGCGTCACGGGAAGCCATGGAGCGCTCGCGGGAGCGCTCGCGGGAGCGCTCCGCCCATCCATCTCGCGCGGTCCTGGCCTCGGCGGTCCCGGCGTGGCCTTCCGCCGCGCATCGCAGGGTGAGATCGTTTCGGACGAGAGGTCGCTCGGGTGAAGCTCGCTCAGACGCGTGAGGCTCGTGCCCTGGCCGTCGCCGCCGTGGCTCGAGGGCTCATCGAGCCCAACGCCCTCTGGGACATGGCCTGCCGGTGGACCCTCGGCGGCGCGTCGACGCCCCAGGAGCTCTTCGAGGGGATCCTCACGCCCGAGCAGCTCGCCATGCTGCCGGAGCTGCTCGCGCAGGAGGGGCGCCCCCCGCCCGTCGCGCGCGCCCTCGCGCCGCATCCCATCGAGGATCCGGACGCGCTGCGCTTCGACACGCAGCGCGAGATCGACCTCCCCGAGGAGGAGGTCGTCGCCGATTTCCCGACGCTCGCGAGCTCCGCCACGCGCGCCGTGAGCGCCGGCGGCAGCCGCTACGAGGTCGGCGAGGCGCTCGGCGCGGGCGGCGCGGGCAAGGTGGTGAAGGCGCGCGACCGGGAGATCGGGCGCGTCGTGGCGCTGAAGACCCTGAAGCCCGGGGCCGAGGCGGACTCCGCGGTCGGCAACCGCTTCCTGACGGAGGCGCGCATCACGGCGCAGCTCGAGCACCCGAACATCATCCCGGTCTACGACCTGGGAACGCTGCCGAACGGCCAGCCCTACTACTCGATGCGGGTCGTCAAGCGGCAGAGCCTCCAGAACGTGCTGACGAACCCCGAGCTCCGCCGGCAGTGGCCCCTCGTCCGGCTCATCGGCGCGTTCGTGCAGATCTCGCGGGCGCTGGCCTACGCGCACCGGCGCGGCGTCGTCCACCGGGACATCAAGCCGGAGAACGTGCTGCTCGGCGACTACGGCGAGGTGTACCTGGGCGACTGGGGGAACGCGAAGCTGCTCTCGAGGGTGGAGGTGAGCGAGCCGATCTCCATCGACCCGACCGGGCAGGACTTCGGCCGCAAGCGGCACGAGGCGCTCGCGAGCGCGCTGTCGGGCACGCCGGGGTACATCGCGCCGGAGCAGATCCGGGGGGACCACGCGCGCATCGATCACCGCGCGGACATCTTCGCGCTCGGCGTGGTGCTCTACGAGATCCTCACCGGCGAGCACCCGTTCGACGCGCCGACGGTGCTCGCCGTGATCCTCGCGACGCAGACGCGCGACCCCAAGCCGCCGCGCTCGATCTCGCCGAGCTGCCCGCTCCTGCTCGAGGACCTCTGCCTCGCGATGCTCGCGAAGGATCCGGATCAGCGGCCGCCGACCGCGGACCGCGTCGCGGCGGAGGCGGAGGCGTTCCTCGAGGGCGCCAAGGAGCGGATGCGCCGGCGCGAGGAGGCGATCAAGCTGTGCGAGCTCGCCAAGGCCCCGCTCGAGCGCGATCGGCGGCTCGACGTGGAGCGCGAGCGGCTCGTCGAGGAGGCGCGGCGGCTGCTCAAGGACGTGAAGGAGTACGAGCCGATCGAGCGCAAGCGGGCCGGCTGGCAGCTCGAGGACAGGGCCGCCGGGGTCGAGCGAGAGCAGGCGCGCGCCGCCGCGGAGGCGATCGATCTCTACACCAAGGCGCTGGCGTACGACCCGGATCTGGTCGAGGCGCGCTCCGGGCTCGCGGATCTCTACTGGTCGCGCGCGGTGCGGGCGGACCAGGAGCACCAGCACGCGGCGCGCATCTACCACGAGGCGCTCGTGGCGGAGTTCGACGTGGGGCGCTACGCCGCGCTGCTCACGGCCGACTCGGTCATCTCGGTCGACTCGTCGCCGCCGGGCGCGACCGTCGTCGCGTACCGCTACGTCGAGAAGGATCGCATCCTCGTGGCGGGCGAGGAGCGCTCGCTCGGCCGCACGCCGCTGCGCGAGGTGCACCTCAAGCCGGGCAGCTACCTCTTCGTCCTGAAGCGCGCCGGCTACCGGGACGTGCGCTACCCGCTCTTGCTCAAGCGGGGCACCCACCACCGCGTCGAGGTGAACCTCTACACCGACGCGGAGATCGGCGAGGGGTTCGTCTACATCCCCGGGGGGGCCTTCGTCGCGGGCGGCGACGCGCAGGCCTACGATCCGCTCCGGCGCGCCGAGCTCCACGTCCCCGACTTCGCGATCGCGAAGTTCCCCGTCACCTTCCGCGAGTACTGCGAGTTCTTGAACGAGCTTGAGGCGCGCGATCTCGACCTCGCGCTGAAGCGCGCGCCGCACGGGACGCGCGGCTCCGAGGGCTACGTCGCGCGGCCCGCCAGCAACGGCGGCTGGGAGCCGCTGCCCACCGTCGTCGAAGGCGAGGCGCTGAAGCGGTTTCCCGTGGAGGAGGGGCACCTCTGGAACCTGCCCGTCATCCTCATCGACTGGTTCGACGCCGTGGCCTACTGCCGGTTCCGGAGCGAGCGCGACGGCATCGAGGTCCGGCTCCCCACCGAGCTGGAGTGGGAGAAGGCGGCGCGCGGGACCGACGGCCGGTTCTACCCGTGGGGCGATCATTTCGACCCCACGTTCTGCCTGATGCGCTCGTCGCGCCCGTTCCTGCCGCAGCCGGAGCCGGTCGGGACGTTCCCCATCGACACGTCGCCCTACGGCGTGCGCGACATGGCGGGCGGCGTGCGCGAGTGGGTCGCCGACGTGAACGGCGAGATGTCGTGGGCCGAGACGTCGCGCGAGCGCGAGTCCGCGGCCGACGCCGGCGGCGACGCGCCGCCGTGGCGCATCTCCCGCTCGGGGAGCTGGTCCGCGGACTCGCAGCAGTGCAGGAGCGCGTCGCGCACGCGCTTCTTCGGGATCACGCGCGCCCTGAACCTGTCGTTCCGGATCGCGAAGCCGCTCTCGCGCGGCACGGGCCGCTGAGCCGGCAGCTCAACCACCGCCGGACGGCGGCGGCGGATCGACGTACTCGACCTCGACGCCGCGGTGGGTCCGGAGGACGGTGCGCCCCGGCCGGCGATCGACGACGTAGTCGGGGCCGACGGGCACCTTGCCCATGCCTCCGGGCGTATCCACGATGAGCTTCGGCAGCGCGATGCCGGTGAGCCGGCCCTGCAGCTGCTCCATGAGCGAGATGCCGGCCGCGAGCGGCGTGCGCAGGTGCGCGGTGCCGCGCACCGGGTCCATCTGGAGCAGGTAGTAGGGGCGCACGCGCCAGCGCACGAGCCCCCGGAAGAGCGCGGCCAGCGTGGCCGCGTCGTCGTTGATGCCGCGCAGCAGCACCGTCTGGTTCATGACGGGGAAGCCGTTGTCGACGAGCCGCTTGCACGCGCGCTCGGCGGCGGGCGTGAGCTCCTTCGGGTGATTGAAGTGCGTCATCACCCAGAGCGGGTGGTACGGCTTGAGCGCGCGCACGAGCTCTGCGGTGATCCGCTGCGGCAGCGTGACCGGCACGCGCGTGGCGAGGCGGATCGTCTCGACGCTCGGCACCTGCCGCAGCCGGGCGATGAGCCGCACGATGCGGTCCGTCGACACGGCCAGCGGATCGCCGCCGCTCACGATGACGTCGCGCACCTCGGGGTGCGCCTCGAGGTAGGCCATGGCCGGCGCGAGCCGATCGAGCGCCACCGCGCCGCCGCCGTCGCCGACCATGCGCGAGCGGGTGCAGAAGCGGCAGTAGACGGCGCAGCGATCGGTCGCGAGCAGCAGCGCGCGATCCGGGTAGCGCTGCACCAGGTGCGGCGCGACCTCGTGCGCGACCTCGCCGAGCGGGTCGACGAGATCGCCGGGCACCTCGGCGGCCTCGTCGGCGAGCGGCACGCACTGCCGGCGGATCGGGCACGCCGCATCGCGCTTGTCGCAGAGGCTCAGGTAGTAGGGCGTGACGCGGATGGGCAGCCCGGCCTTCTCGGCGCGCCTGGCGCCTGCGAGCTCCTCCGGCGTGAGCGACAGCGCCCGGTGAAGGTCGTCGGCGCTCGAGAGCGCGTGGCGAAGCTGCCACGTCCAGTCGCGCTTCTGAGTCCTCGCGCGGTCCGGCCGCGCTCCCGGCTGGGCGCCGTCGGCGAGCGGCGCGGGGCGCTCCGGCGGCGCGACAGCGCGGGTCTCCGCGCCCTCCTTGCCGGGCCGCCGGGCGAGCTGCGTGGCGGCGACGAGCTCGCTATTTGCCCGCATCGCTCGACGGTGCCGCCGCATCGCCGGATTTCGCCGGCTGCGCCGCGGGGGGCTTCGCGGGATCGGGCTGCGGCGCGCTCCCGGGGGCCGTGAGCTGCTCCGGCAGCTTCACCGAGGCGAGCGCCGCGTCGTTGATCTCGACGGGAAATTTCTTCCGCAGCTCGTCCTCCAGGGCGCGCTCCTGGTCCTGCATCTTCTGCTGGAGGAGCGCGACGCGAATGGATCGCTCGGCCTCGGCGAGCTCGCGCCGGTGCCCGCCCGTGAGCCCGCTCAGGCGGACGACGTAGAACCGGCCGTCGGCCTCGACGAGCGTGTCGCTGATCGCGCCGACGTTGCCGATCTGGAAGGCGGCCGCGCGGACCGGCTCCGGCACCTGGGGGTGGGCGCCGCGCGGATCGCCGGGGGGGCTGACGATGCCGAGCTCCCCCGCGAGATCGAGCGGCGGGGCCGCGCTCCTGTCCTTGGGCGCGGTCAGCGAGTGCTTGAGGAAGAGCTCCCCCCACGCGCTGCTGCTCCCGGCCTTCTGCGCCTCCTTGAGGACCTTTTCGCCGAGCGCTCTGTCGCCGACCACGATGGCGGCGACGCGCCTCCGCTCGGGCTCCACGAACTTGTCGGCGTTCGCCTCGTAGTACGCGCGCACCTCGGCCGCGGGGATGTCGGCGGGCGCGGGCAGGCCCTTCCGCGCCTGCGCGATCATCGCCTCGCGGAGGATCTGCCGGGTCGCGTCCTCGACGGCGGCGTCCTTGTCCAGGCCCCGGCGCTTGGCCTCCAGCGCGAGCAGCTCCGCGTCGATGATCTCGCTGAGCAGCTCGCGGCGCCGCTCCTTCGTCTGGTACCGGAGCCGGTCGAACTGGTCCATCCGCTCCAGCGTCCTGCCGAAGTCGCCAAGGGTGATCACCCGATCTCCGACCTTCGCGAGCACGCGCGCCGACTGCTCGGCGGTCAGCCCGAACACCGGGTCGCCCGCGTCGGCCGGGACCTGGAGGGCGGGCTCATCGCAGCCGACGACGAGCGCGGCGAGCGAGATGGCGAGCAGGGGTCGGCGCACCGGAGCTCGGGTCATTGCTGGCTCGGGGGTGTAGCACGGTTTCATCGCGGCTCGAGGGCGCGCCGGCCGTGTTCCCGTCGGCGCACCGGCGGATGTCCCGGCGCGCCGAGCGCATCGGCGCGCGGGATCAGTCGACGATCGTGCCGATCTCCTCGCCCCTGCAGACGCGGAGGATGTTGCCGCGGGTCATGAGCTTGAACACCCGGATGGGCATCTTGTTCTCCCGGCAGAGCGTGACCGCCGTCGAGTCCATGACGCCGATCCTGTCCGCGAGGAAGCGGTCGTAGCTCAGGTGCGCGAACATCTGCGCGCCCTCGTGGCGCACCGGATCGCGGTCGTAGATGCCCTCGACCTTGGTCGCCTTGAACAGCGCCTGCGCCTGGATCTCCATGGCCCGCAGCGCCGCCGCCGTGTCGGTCGAGAAGAACGGGTTGCCGGTGCCCGCGGCGAAGATGACGATGCTGCCCTTCTCCAGGTGGCGCATCGCCCGGCGGCGGATGTACGGCTCGGCGACCTGTCGGATCTCGATCGCGGTCATCACGCGCGTCGGAACGCCGGTCTTCTCGAGCGCGTCCTGCAAGGCCAGCGCGTTGATCACGGTGGCGAGCATCCCCATGTAGTCGCTCTGGGAGCGGTCCATCCCCGCGCTCGCGCCCTTCAGCCCGCGGAAGATGTTGCCGCCGCCCACGACGATCGCGATCTGCACCCCCATGCGCTGGAGCTCGGCGATCTCGCCGGCCACGTGGTGGAGCGTCTCGGGACGTATGCCGAACCCCCCTTCTTCGCCGCAGAGCGCCTCGCCGCTCAGCTTCAGCACGATGCGTCGGTACTTCAGCCCGGGGGCCGGGCGGGGGGGAGGGGGTAGGAGGGAGTCCTGCTCAGCGGCCACGGTCGCATCTCGTAGTCGGGACGTGCGCAGAGGGCAATGTGCAACGCGTCATGTCGACCGGATGAACCGGATCGAAGCGGTCGCGCCTTGCCATGCAAGACCGCGCACGGCAGCTCGACGGCTCCGGCGGACAGGCGGCATGTACCTTGCGCTCGCTGGACGAGGGCGCTACTCTCGGCCCCCCTATGGCACGTGTGACTGTGGAAGACTGCCTCGAGCGCGAGGAAAACCGTTTCGCTCTCGTCGTCCTTGCGGCCAACCGGACGCGGCAGCTCATGAAGGGCGCGGACACCCTCGTGAAGACGAAGAACAAGCCTGCCGTGACGAGCCTCCGGGAGATCGCGGCTGGCAAGGTGCATTTCCACCGGAGCTCCCACGAGGTCGTGTCCGAGTGGCTCCAGCAGATGAACGCTGGCGGCCAGCGTTGATGATGCGGCGGGCGCACCGGACGAGCGTGTCCCGGTGAGGCGCGCGCTCCGTGCGCGTCCCGCCGCAGCGCTCGCTCCCATCGCGCGAGCCGTGCGAGCGCCGCGGTTGATCTGTCACCTCGCATGAAAGGGGCAGCCTCGACGAGGTCAAGGCGCGCTCCGAGCTCCGGTCAGCGACGCGATCCGGAGCTCGAGGCGGGGACGTCGGCCCACTACGAGGACCCGGCGTACTACGCGAAGACCTACGCGCGGCGCACGGACGACGTTTGCTATTACGTCGACCTCGCCGTGGCGTCCGCGGGGCCGGTGCTCGAGTACGGCTGCGGAAACGGACGCATCACGCTGCCCATGGCGAGAGCGGGGGTCCGGGTCACGGGCGTGGACCTCTCGGCGCCGATGCTCGGCGATCTGCGCGCGCAGCTCGGCCGGGAGCCGCGCGACGTCTCCTCCCGCGTGAGCCTCCGGCGCGGCGACATGCGCTCGCTGCGGCTGGGGAGCCGCTTTCCGCTCGTGATCTGCCCGTTCAACGCCTTCCTGCACCTCTACACGCGCGCGGACGTGGAGCGCTTTCTCGCGCGGGCACGCGAGCATCTGACGCCGCGGGGCGAGCTCGTCTTCGATGTCTCCATGCCGGAGCCGGCCGAGCTCGCGCGGGATCCGGATCGCGCCTACGCCACGCCGCGCTTCCGGTATCCCACGAAGGACGGCTCCGGCGAGATCGTCCGGTACACGGAGCGGTTCGACTACGACAAGGTCCGCCAGATCCTGTTCGTCTCCATGGAGTTCTCGCCCGTCTCCGGCGGCGAGCGCTGGATGACGCCGCTCGCCCACCGGCAGTTCTACCCTCAGGAGCTGGAGGCGTTGCTTCACTACAACGGCTTCGAGCTCACAGAGCTCCGCAGCGATTTCTCCGCCGCGCCGCCCGACAACCAGACGAGCATGCTGGTCTACCGCTGCCGACCGAGGCGAGCGGCGCGCGTCGATCGCCGCTGAGTCGGCTCGCGGCGCATGGCGCGCCTCGACGGCGCATGGCGCGCCTCGACGGCGCATGGCGCGCCTCGACAAGGACGCGGCCCGCGGAGCACGCCTGCCGCGCGGGCGCTCAGACCCCGATGTAGAGCCGGTGGGCGAAGTTGCGCTCGAGCTTGGCGCGCAGCACCTTCTCGGCCGCCGTCTCGATGTCGTACTCGACGCGCTTGAACTCGAAGCGCTTCGTGTCGCTGTCGTAGATCGTGTAGCTCGCGCGGTTGTCGTAGTCCCGCGGCTGCCCCACCGAGCCGACGCTCACGATGTACTTGCGCCCCTGCTCGAGCTGGAAGTCCACCGCAGGGAGCTCCTCGACGGTGGTCGGCGTGAGCGCGAACACCTTGCAGAGGTGGGAGTGGCCGATCAGCGTGATGTGGCCGAGCTCGTTCCACATCGGGAGGCATTCGCGCGCCTGCTCGGGGGCGAAGATGTACTCGAACTCCTCGAGGCGGACGGGCGAGCCGTGGCAGAGGTCGACGTTGATGTCCGTCAACTTCTCCTGGTACGTCAGGCTCCGGAGCCAGGCCGCGTTCTCGGAGGAGAGCATCGCCGCGTGTGTGTCGAGCGCCTGCCGGGCGGCCTCGTAGTAGTACGAGTAGTCCATCCGGCCCGCGACGGCGGCATCGTGGTTGCCGAGGATCGTCTTCTTGGCGACCTTGCGGACGAGATCGGCGCACTCGTTGGGCGAACCGCCGTAGCCGACCGTGTCCCCGAGGCAGTAGTACACGTCGATGCGTTCATGGCGGTACGACTCGAGAACAGCGCTAAGCGCCTCGTAGTTGGCGTGGGTATCGCTGAAGATCCCGAGTCTCATTTCGACGCGAGGGCGGAGCTTAGCACGAAGGCCTCGACTTCCGTTAGGAATTCAAACCCGAATCCACAGCCGACCGGGCCGGGGCTGGGAGCTTCCGTTCCCGGCTCCTCGGAGCGCATCCGGTGGCCCATACTTCCACTGCGCTCGGGGACCTCGTTCATCTCGCCCGCCAGTCTCGTTGACCTTGCCGAGCTTGCGGACGACGCCGAGATCGCGGAGACGCTCCCAGCACCAACGCAATGATGAGCGGCCACCCGCACCGGAGAAGGATAGCGTGGAGCCCATGAATACCAAACAGAACGGTGCAGGTTCCCCTCCGATTTCTGCGGAGCGGCCGGCCACGTCTGCTCTGTCCGCTGCGGCTGTCCCGCCGCCGCCGCCCGCCGTGGAGGATCTCGCCGAGGGGTGCGTGCGGTTCGTGGAGCGCGCGCTCGGCGTACGGCTTGACTACCGGCCGGAGACCCTGCCCGTGCTCGACCACTACCTGGAGCAGGCCCGTAGGTCGACGTCGGAGAAGGTCGAGGCGCTGGCGGTGGTCGCGCACATGGCGGGCGTCTATTTCGGTGAGGTCATCCGTCGCCGGTACGCGTCGTGGTGGAGGATGGACGGCGAGGACCCGACGTACTGGCAGGTGGAGTTCGCGTCGGTCTACCTCGCGTTCAGCCCCGTGCTCTTCGTTCGGGAGGCGCTCACGCGGGAGCCGGGCGCCGAGCCAGCGCGGGACCCGGCGGAGGATCCCCTGAGCGGCGATCCTGCGGCGCTGGAGCTGGAGGACGAGGACCGCGAGGCGGTCGCGGCCAGGCTCGCCGAGCTGCCGCCGGTCTCGGAGGACGAGTACTACGCGCCGTCGACGCGGCTCGAGGTGATCGACATCGCCGTCGACGCGATCCGCTCGCGCCGGCTCGCCGCCGGCGACGAGACCGACGCCGCGCTCGAGCCGGGCGATTACGAGCGCGGCGACGACTGAGCCGGGGGCTGCCGCGCGTGCCGCGCGCGCCTGTCGGCGGCGCCACGCCGCGCCGCGCGGGGACGTGCTCCGGCGGCGGCGACCGGTGATATCGTCGCGGGCGTGCTGTGGGTTCTCTTCGGGCTGCTGCTCCTCATCTCCTGGGCGGCGTACTTCACGTTCGAGCTGTCCGCGGCGATCCCGATCGCGGCGAGCGTCGTCATCGCGCTCTCCGCGGTCGCGCTCTTCGTGTTCCGCCGCCTCCAGGCGGGCCGCGCCGCGTCCGCGCTCGAGCGGGCGATCGTCCAGCAGGGCGCGCAGCAGGCGCTCAACGCGCGGCCCGAGCGCCGCGCCGAGATCCAGGAGCTCCAGCGGCAGGTCCAGGGCGGCATCAGCGCGCTGAAGACCTCGAAGCTCGGCAAGGGGAAGAAGAACGGCAGCGCGGCGCTGTACTCGCTGCCCTGGTACGTCATCATCGGCCCGCCCGGGGCGGGGAAGACGACCGCGCTGAAGCACTCTGGCCTGGTCTTCCCGTACGCACACCCGAGCAGCGGCGGCGGCGTGCGCGGCGTCGGCGGCACGCGCAACTGCGACTGGTGGTTCACGAACGAGGCGATCCTCCTCGACACCGCCGGGCGCTACACGACCGAGCAGGACGACCACGACGAGTGGCTCGCGTTCCTGCAGATGCTCCTCAAGCACCGCGCTCGGCGCCCGCTCAACGGCATCCTCGTCGCCGTGAGCGTGGCGGATCTCATCGACGCGAGCGAGCAGCACATCGAGCAGATGGGGAAGAAGATCCGGGCGCGCATCGACGAGGTGATGACGCAGCTCCACATGGTGCTGCCGGTTTACCTCCTCTTCACGAAGTGCGATCTCATCGCGGGCTTCTCCGAGTTCTTCGGCGACATGCGCAGGAGCGACCGCGCCCAGGCGTGGGGCGCCACGCTCAAGCTGAGCGCGGACAAGGCCGACCCGGGCAGGCTCTTCGACGCCGAGTTCGACGCCCTCGCGAAGCAGATCCACGGCCGCGCGCTGAAGCGGCTCGTCATGGAGCGAAGCCGGGAGGTGCGCGAGCGCGTCTACCAGTTTCCGCTCGAGTTCGCGGGCATCCGCCGGAACCTGTCCGATCTCGTCTCGACCGTCTTCATGGTCAACGCGTTCCAGGGCACCCCCATCTTCCGCGGCTTCTACTTCACGAGCGGCACGCAGGAGGGCAGGCCGCTCGACCGCGTCCTCCAGCGCATGGGCCACGCGATGGGGATCCGCACGCACGAGGCGGTGGCTCAGCAGAACGCTGAGTCGAAGAGCTACTTCCTCCACGACGTGTTCATGAACGTCGTCTTCCCTGACGGGGACATCGCCGCGAGGAGCGCGAGCGAGATCCGACGCCAGCGGATCATGCGCGGCGCGATCAGCGCGGCGGCCGCGACGCTCGGGGTCATCCTCGCGATCCCGAGCTTCGTGTCGTTCAGCAACAACCGCGAGTTCCTGCGCGACGCCGAGGAAGACGCGCGCGCCGTCAGCGCGATCCGGTGGGAGGACACGCGGCCCATCTCGGACAAGCTCGCGGCGCTGCGGCCTGCGCTCGATCGCCTCCTCGCGATCGACAAGGCGCGAGAGGACGGCCCGCCGGACGGGATGGGCTGGACGATGTTCCAGGGCGAGACGGTCTACCCCCCGCTGGTGCACGTCTATGTCGCGAGCCTGCAGAACGGCTTCGTGATCCCGTGCAAGCAGCGGCTCGAGGACCGCCTCAAGCTCGCAAAAGGAGAGCGCTACCTGCGCGAGCGGAACGAGCTCAAGCTGTACCTGATGCTGAGCGACGTCGAGCACCTCGACGTCGAGTGGGCCACGGACGGGTTCACGTCGCTCTGGGCCGAGGTGCTCCGGCCGACGTCGAACCTCAGCGAGAGCGAGCTGACGAAGCAGCTCGAGCGGCACGTCGCGTACTACCTGACGCTCATCAAGCAGAAGAGGGTCACGCCGGTCCCGCGGAAGGACGACCTCGTCGCGAGCGTGCGCGCGACGCTCCAGGCGGTGCCGGTGCGGAAGCGCTACTACGACTTCTTCGTCAACTCGATCATCGAGGAGAAGTACGACCCGACGGGCGACAACAGCCGCGCGAACCGCAAGTATCCCCCGCACACGCTGGGCGACATGTTCGCCGACCGCCCCGATGTGCTGAAGGTCATCGGCAGCAAGCTGTACGCGAAGGAGAAGCGCTGGAAGGAGGTCGACGGCCCGTACACCGAGAAGGGGCACTACGCCGTGCTCGAGAAGCTCGAGGACGGCGCGGAGAGCTTGCTGGCGGAGCGGTGGGTCGTGGATCTCGCGCCCGGCGAGGAGACGTCGATCAGCAAGAACCTGGACGGTCTCGCTGCCGACTACGACGCCCGCTACATCGCGCAGTGGACCGACTGGATGGCGGATCTCACCGTGCGGACCCCGGCCAACCTGAAGGAGGCGAAGGAGATCTACATGGAGCTCGCCAGGCCGGACTACCCGTACCTCCGCATCATCCGCGCCCTCGAGGACAACACGCAATGGAAGCGGGATCGCAGCGTGCTCGAAGACTCGGGCCTGATGAAGCGCGGGAAGGAGCACCTCGAACGGAAGATCGAGCAGAAGACGAGGGTGAAGGTCCCGCTCAACGTGAAGCTCATCAGGAACCGGCCGAGCTCGGTCCCGGACGAGTTCAAGCGGACCGTCGAGTTCGGCGTCCCGGCGGCGCCGAGCGGCTCGGCGCCGATCACGGACACGCCCCTGGCGAGGTACATCTCGCTGCTCAGCTCCCTGCGCGACGAGATCCAGCGGCTCGAGGACCTGAACCCCAACGTCGACGCGCGCCTCATGGCCGACCGGCTGATCGAGGCGACACGGCAGGCCGACGCGCTCCTCCAGCCCTTCGATGAGCGGGCCAAGACGCTGCTCCGGCCGCTCTTGTTGACCCCGCTGCAGGTCGTGGCGGCGCGGCTGCCGCCGCTGACGGCGGTCTCCCGCTTCTCATCCGCCGCTCCCGCCCCCCGCTGAGCGGCGCGCTCAGACCTCGATACGGATCTCGTCGCGGCCCGGCTGCACGGCCCCGGTCATCGGATCGAGCGTCAGCACCATCTCCACCGCGTCCTCACCGTTGTCGCTGTAGTACCGGGGGCGTACGCCCATCGCCGTGAAGCCGAGCTTCCGGTAGAGCCGGATCGCCGCCCGGTTCGAGCGGCGCACCTCGAGCAGGAGCAATCGCACCTGCTGCTGCTGCGCATACTCGAGCGAGCGGCGCATCAGCGCCGTCGCGAGCCCGCGTCGCCGCGCGCTCGGGCAGGTGGCGACGTTGAGCACGTGCAGCTCGTCGGCCACGTGCCACGCGATGAGGAAGGCGAGCGCGCGCCGGCCCTCGCGCGCCACCCAGCAGCGCGTCCACGGGCGGCGCAGCTCTTCTCGCGCGGAGAACTGCGGCACGTCGAAGGCCGCGGACGCGACCGCGTCGACCTCGTCGAGCGACGCGTCGTCCGCGGCGTCGGCCGTGAGCTGGATCAGCGAGATCGAGCTCGACCCCTCGCGCTTCACCTCGCCACCTCCGTGGGGCAGCCGGACACGATCTGGACCTGGCCCACCCGCCCGCTCTTCAGCCTCTGGCACGCCTCACCCAGCAGCTCGACGACGGCGGGAGACCTCCAGCGCCAGCCGTTGTGAGGGTCGTACGGCACGAGCTGCTCATCGAGGTAGACGTTGGTCTGCCCGTCTTCGGGGGGCGGGTCGACGAGGTCGAACTCGCACGAGACGACGATGCTCGCGATCCTCGAGAGCACGTTCCCCAGCGTGTCGAGATCGTCCACCTTGAAGTAGAAGGGGCTGACGAACTGCGCCGCCCCGCCGGCGAGCGCCATCTCGTCGAGGACGTCGCCGTAGAACTCGCTCCCCGGGATGCCGACGACGTAGACGTCGATGCCGCTCGCCGCGAGCCGCGCGATGGCGCCGACCGTGTCGTCGCGGTCGAGGCACCCACCTGGCCCCGAGGGGCCCAGCGGCGCGCAGCAGTTCTCCTCGGGGCATTGCTGCTCGATGTTGGCGATGCACTCCTCGGCGCCGCACGTGGCGGCGTCGTTGCAGTTCGGACCCCCGTCGGTCGCGAGCACGACGATCGTCTTTCCAGGGAGCTCCACGAGCCTCGGCGTCAGCGCCGTGAGGGTCGCTGCGGTGGGCGTCCCGCCGAGCGGCGCGACGCGCGTTGCCGAGCGGAACCCCGAGGTGGTCGGGCGCTGCTCCTGGCCGTCCGAGAAAGGATCTCCCGGCGTGACAGGGAACACCTCGCCGCCGGGCCTGCACGGCGCTTCGGCGGTCGCGTCCAGCGGGAACACGGCGGCGCCGACGTTGATCAGCGGGCCGAGGTTGCGCACGAGGTCGACCGCGGCCTCGCGCACCCGGTCGTACCGCGTCGCGTTCGACGAGGCCGCGCTGAGCATGCTGCCGGATGCATCGAGGACGAAGTAGATGTTCGGCGCCTCGGCGATCTCCACCTGATGGACCTGGTTGCCGCAGAGCCCACCCGCGTCCACGGGCGGCGGCCCGCTCGAGCCTCCGGGGCCCGGGTTGAACTCGTCTTCCGGCTCCTGCGCTTCCTGGCCGCTCCCGCTGCGCGGGCGCTGCTTCACGCCGTCGTCCGCGCACGCGGACAGCGCCGCGCCCAGCGCGAGCGTGGCCCCGAGGCAGCAGACGAGGCAGCAGAGGATGCCGCAGACGCCGGCCCGCTGCTTCACGGCCGTCTTCATGACGAGCAGCGTACCACGCCGGTCCGCACCGGCGCTGACGGCGAGCGTCGCCCGTACGGGCTCAGGGCTCGCGGTAGAACCTGGGCACGCGGCGCGAGATGCTCGTCAGCACCTCCCAGGCGATCGTCCCCGTGAGCCCGGCGATCTCCTCGGCGCTGATCGTCGCCCGCCCGAGCGGGCCGTCCTGTGTTCCGAGGAACACCACCTCGTCCCCCACGCGCGCTCCCGGGACATCCGTCACGTCGAGCATCGTGAGATCCATCGACACCGTGCCCGCGATCGGCGCGCGCTGGCCGCGCACGAGCCCGGCCCCGCGGTTCGACAGCTGGCGGCTCAGGCCGTCGGCGTACCCCATGGGCACGGTGGCCACGACGCTGTCGCGTGACGCCTGCCAGGTGTGGCCGTAACCGATCCTGTCGCCCTTCGCGATCGTGCGGAGCGCGACGATCTCGCTGCGCACGCGGATGACCGGCTTGAGGTCGGGCGCGAGCCCTGCGCACGGCGAGATGCCGAAGAGCGCGACCCCGGGCCGGACGACGTCGAGCCACGCGGCCGGCAGGCGTAGCATGGCCGCGCTGTTCGAGGCGTGCCGCACCCGCGGCGTGAGGCCGAAGCGCTTCGCCCGCTGCTCGATCTCCTCGAAGCGCTTCATCTGCTCGATCGTCGCGCCGAGGTCGTCGGCGTCCGCGCAGGCGAGGTGGGTCATGAGCCCGTCGAGCCTCACCTCCGGGTGCCTGGCGAGCGTCGCGAGCACCGCGTCGAGCTCGGAGCTCGCCGCGCCGAGCCGCCCCATGCCGGTGTCGACCTTGAGGTGGACGCCGACGCGACCGCGCTGCTCGAGCCGCACCACGTTCGCGAGGCGCTCGATCTGGCCTGCGTCGTAGACGACGGGCACGAGGTCGCGCGCGATGATCTCCTCGAACCCCTCGCGGCGCGGGCCGTAGTAGCCGCCCATGACGAGGATGGGCAGCCGGATGCCGGCGTCCCGCAGCTCGATGGCCTCCTCCAGCAGCGCGACGCACAGCCCGGGGATGCCGGTCCGCTCGAGCGTCCGCGCGACGGCCGGCGCGCCGTGCCCGTAGGCATCGGCCTTGAGAACGCCCCAGATCTGCGGCCTCTGCGCGCCGGTCATCGCGCGCTCGAGCACCCGGAGGTTGTGCCGCAGGTGCGCGAGGTTCACCTCCGCGCGCGTCGGGCGGACCGCGTCCGCCGGCGCCGCTCGTCGTGGCCGCAGCACCCGCACCGGGCCGGCGCTCGAGCCGAGCCCTTCGACGGCTGACGCCGTGCCGTTGCGATCCGAGATCGTGCTGCTGAGCTCAGTGGACGCGTGCGAAGCGGACATCGTGTACGCCGATAGCCCTACGCTCGATCGCGGGTCAAGATTCCGGGCCATCTTG
The DNA here is from genome assembly GCF_051521615.1 of Sorangium sp. So ce1335. Lineage (NCBI taxonomy): Bacteria > Pseudomonadati > Myxococcota > Polyangiales > Polyangiaceae > Sorangium > Sorangium sp. So ce1335. Next base: position 10,050,396 of record NZ_CP150363.1, on the reverse strand, counting down.
GTACGACAAGGTGAGGCATGTTCGCAGAGCGCGGACCTCGGTCAGAAGCAGCGCCGCATGCACCGCGTGTACTTGTCGGAGCACCCTTTTTCGCACCCGGAGGACTTGCAGTCCTGCCGGCACGCGTCCCAGCTCGTCTGGCACGCCGCGCTGCACGCCGCGCCCGGCGGCGCCGCGTCCTCGGCATCGGCAGGCGGCGCGTCCTGGGCGCCCGCGTCCGTGGCCTCAGCGGGCGTGGGCGCGTCGGCGTTCAGGAGCATGGGCGGCGGCGCGAGCGCGCTCGTCGGCTCCGGCACGGCGGGCGCTCGGCTGCTGGGCGGGGTCCAGTCGCCTTCGTCGAAGTCGCTGGCGCGGCTGAGCTGCCTCTCCCGGAGCGTCGCGTACTCGACGCGGTCGCGCGTCTGGCCGAACGTGTAGAACTGGAGCCACTCGTCCCAGCAAGCGCGCCGCAGCGTCGGCTTGATCTCGGGCATCGAGTCGAGCGCCATGCAGTGCTCGAAGCGTACGTCCCCCTCGTACACGGCGTTGATGCTCGCGCCGCACGCGGTCGCGGTCACCGAGGCGGCGGCCAGGTAGAGGGGGGTTCTGAACCGCACGAGGTACCAACACCGATAGCAGAAAAGCTCGATCCTGGTGCCACCCCCGGCCCCACGGTGCGGGGAGCCCGCCCGGGTGCCCGGTCGAGGTGCTCTCCGGTTGAATTTCGCCGTGCGATGCCGTAGGTTGCCGCCCCTTCGCGCCGGCAGCGGCGGCACGACGCCGCCGCGCCGGGCGCCTCAACGGAGCCTGTCCATGTTCCTCATGCTGTCGAAAGGTCCTCGAAAGACCACGCGCTCCAAGTCGAAGCGCCATCGGGCCAAGCTGAAGGCGAAGAACCGCAACCGGCGGAACCGCATCTACCAGCGCGCCTGATCGCAGGCGGCGAGCGCGACCTCGGTCTCGCTCGCCGCGCCCCTTTCCGCTCCGTGGCTGCCCCTCGAAGCTAGGGGCCGCCCTTCTTCAGCTCGGTCAGCACCAGCTTGGCGACCGCCTTCAGCGTGTCGAACACCCCGACGCCGGTCCGCGCGACGCCCTCGAAGTCGGGGACGTTCGTCGGGTTGAGCAGCGCTCGGAGCTCCTCGACCGTGCCGATCTCCGGCAGATCCCGCTTGTTGTACTGGATGACGTACGGGATCTTGTCGAGCGAGTAGCCCTGCTCGGCCAGGTTCGTGCGGAGGTTCTCCACCGACTCCTGGTTCGCCTCGATGCGGCCGAGCTGCGAGTCCGCCACGAAGACGACGCCGTCGACGCCCTTCAGGATGAGCTTGCGGCTCGCGTCGTAGAAGACCTGCCCCGGCACCGTGTACAGGTGGAACCGCGTCTTGAAGCCGCGGATCTCGCCCAGCGCGAGCGGGAGGAAGTCGAAGAAGAGTGTCCGGTCGGTCTCCGTGGCGAGGGAGATCATCTTCCCCTTCGCGTCCGGATTGGTGCGCTCATAGATGTACTGCAGGTTCGTCGTCTTGCCGCACAGACCCGGCCCGTAATAGACGATCTTGCAGTTGATCTCGCGCGCCATGTAATTGATGAAGCTCATCGACCGCGCTCCTAGTCGTTGAAGAGGTTGTCGATGTCCTCGTCGGTGATCTCGGCGAACGGCGAGTCCGCGCCCGGCTCCTGCACCTTCTTGAGCAGCGCCTCGAAGATGTGGTTGAGCTCCTCGCTCGCCTTTCGCACCCGGAGCCTCACCAACCCGAGGCTCGACTTTGAATCGAAGATCACCACGAGGATGACGCGGTTCCCGACCAGCTGGATGTGGATGTTCGCCTTCTCACCCTCGTGGAACTGAGTGGCGAACTCGTTCTCCTTGAGGAGCTTCGCCATCCCGCCCGTGGCGGCGATGTTGCCTGCCGTCAGGGAGGCGAGCGACGTGGTGTCGAGGTTGTCGACGTCTCCGCTCGCGGCGATCAGTTGCCCGTTCTTGTCAACGATGAAGACGACCTTCGCATTGGCGTCCTTGACGAGGCGATCCACCACGCTCTGGATCTGGTTGAATTCCTCCTCGTACATCACCATCTGAGGGTTGACCATCGTTCCTCCGCCAGCGCTCTCGCGATGGGGCCCTGGGCATTGCGGGCTCTGTAGCCCTTGTCATCACCGGGCGCCGCACGTGCGGTCCCCGACCATCATCATCCAACCGGCTTCCCGCTGTGCGGGCATGCCTTCCACCGGTACCACGTTCGCGGCGCCACGCTCGCTGCCTGGGGGCTTGCATGACCGGTTCGCGGCGCGCAGTGCGGCTGCTCCTCGACCGTGCGCCCGTGCATCTTGGGACGTTTCTATCCGAAGCTGGTGCGGCGGAGCAAGGCGGCCCTTTCTGGAAGTTGGAGGATCGCGCTGCCGGGCCCCCTCCGGCCGCTGCCTGAGCTCGAGGGAAGCCCCTCCCACCTCGGCCCCATGGGCGTCGGCTCCGGTGCTTCGCCAGGCACCTCATCCGCGCCGGTCGGCGGAGAAATCGATCCGTAAACATTTGTAATTGTTGAATATTCGTGGTGTTGATCCCGCTCGGCTACGGCCGGGTCTCCTCGGAGCGCGCTGTTCGCGGAGCGCGGCGCGCATGGACCGCTGTGTACCGGGCAGAAGCTCGACGAAGACCCCGGGATCATCGCGGACGGCGCGGCGGCCTGCTGAAGGGGCTGCTCGGCGAGCGAGGCCGGGGCCGCCTCCCTGGTGCGCGCGCTCCGCTGGCCCTGGTGGCGTCGCCGCTTGACTGGACCGCTGCGGTGCTCTTGCGCGCGTGCCTTGCGCTTGACCGAGCGCTTCGCCCACGGGATAGCGCCTTGGATGCATGACGTGCCCAGCCGGATCGAGCGCCGTGAGGTCGAGCTCAGCCCGGGGACGATGAGGAAGCGGTTCGCCTGCGTGCTCACCGCGGGGGCGGCGGCGTTCGTGTGCGCCACGTCGGTCGGTTCGGATGCCCGTGGCCAGCTCGGCGCCGTTCATCCCGAGGTGGTCTCCGCGCACGCGGCGGTCCGCGCGGCGAGAGGTCCCGAGGTCTACGGCGCGCTTCGAGAGCTCTGGCGCACGTGGGACCGCGCCGATCCGGCGCAGGTCGAGGCGGCGATCGCGGCGATCGCAGAGGGCGGCGCGACGAGCGCGCCTGCCCGGGTCTACGCGGAGCTCCTCTCGGCGTACGCGCGCAGGCGGCGAGGTGATCTCGACGGAGCGATCGCGAAGATCCAGAAGCTCGGGTTCGTCGGCCGCTGGGCGACGATCGGCCCGTTCGACAACGAGAACAAGGCGGGCTTCGATCGGGCGTTCGGGCCCGAGGAGGAGCTCGACCAGCCGATCGTGGCGGGCAGGACGTATGACGGCAAGGCGCGGGCGGTCCGCTGGCGCGTGCCGCCCGAGGCGCCTCAGTACGGGTGGTTCGATTTCGGCGATTTCATCCGTCCGGTCGAGGGCGTCTGCGGCTACGCCACCACGTTCGTCCGCGCGAAGGTCGGGACGCGCGCGCCTCGGCCGATCTCCCTCTGGGTCGGGGCAGACGGCGCGTTCAAGCTGTTCTGGAACGGCGAGAAGGTCCTGGCGGATCCGGGCTATCGCGAGCTCGACATCGATCGGTTCGCCTCGATGGTGTCGCTGAAGCCCGGCTACAACCGGCTGACGATCAAGGTCTGCGGAGGCGCGTCGGCGCCCAAGTTCGCCCTGCGCATCGGCGACGAGAAGGGGGCTCCGGATCTCGATCTGGACGTGACCTCCGACATCGGGACGCAGGTGGCGGCGCCTCAGGGAGGCGCCACCGCGAAGCGCGCGGGCGAGGCGCGGGCTCAGGCCGGGGGGCCAGGCGCAGGCGCGCCTGCCGTCGCGCGCGCGGCTGCCATCGAGGGGCCGATGCAGGCGTTCGAGCGCGCCGCGAGCGTCGACCGACCTTCGCCTGCCGTGCTGGAGGCGTTCGCGCGCTACCTCGTGCTCACCGGCGGCGACGCGGAGGGCGAGCACAGGGCGCGCGATCTCGCGCGCCGCTCCGCGGAGGCCGAGCCGAGCGTGCGTCGCCACGTGCTCGCTGGCCAGCTCTCGGAGGACAGAAACCAGCAGCGCGCCTGGATCGACCGCGCCGCTGCGCTCGCAGGCCGCGGCCGCGAGGACATCGACGTGCTGCTCGCCCAGGCGCGGCTCGCGCAGACGAGCCCGAACTGGCGGGAAGCTGCTCCGATCTACGAGCGAATCCTGGCCTCCGATCCCGATCACGTCACCGCCATCCTGGGCCTCGTCGACCTCTACGTGGAGGCGGGGCTGAAGCGCACCGCCCTCGCCACGCTCGAGCGAGCGCTCTCGCGGCAGCCGAACAGCGTCTCGCTGCTCCGCGCTTCCGCGTCGCAGCTCCGCGCCCTCGGCCGCGACACCGAGGCCGTCGAGATGGAGGCGCGGTACGCGGCGCTGCGCTTCGACGACTCGAGCTTCCTGCACCAGCAGGTCGAGCTCGCGGTGGCGCGCCGCGACCCCGCCGGCGCCGAGCGCTGGCTCGAGCGCTTCCTGCGCAGCGAGCCTGACTCCGTCTGGGCCCGCTCCGTCGCGGCGCGCACGTACCGCGCGCTCGGCCAGGGCGACCGCGCCCTCGCGGCCCACCAGCGCGCGCTCGCCATGGCGCCGGAGGACATCGGCACGCTGCGCGCGCTCTCGGATCTGTACGGCGAGGAGGGCAACCGCGAGGCGCAGCTCGAGATGCTGCAGCAGATCCTCGCGATCAGCCCTCAGGTCAAGGACGTGCGCGAGTACATCGAGCACATCGAGCCCCCGAAGCCGCGCGCTGACGAGGCCTACGCCTGGGCTCCCGACCGCTTCCTCCCGATGCGGCGCAGCGCCGACCGGCAGTATCCCAAGCGCACGCTCCGCAGCCTGACGGTCACCACCGTCTTCCCGAACGGCCTGGCGAGCCGCTTCCGTCAGGTCGTCTTCCAGCCGCTCACGGACGAGGCCGCGGCGAGCGCCCGGCAGTACGCCTTCGAGTACCAGGCCGATCGCCAGACCGTGAGCCTGCGCGCCGCGAAGGTGTACCGGGCGGACGGCAAGGTCGACGGGGCGATCGAGAGCGGCGAGGCGGGCGCGAACAACCCGGCGCTCGCGATGTACACCTCGGCGCGCACGTTCTACGTCAGCTTCCCGCGGCTCAACGCCGGCGACGTCGTCGAGCTGCGGTACCGCGTCGACGACGTCAGCCCGCGCAACGAGATCGGCGATCACTTCGGCGAGATCGAGTACCTCCAGGGCGACGAGCCGATCGCCAGCAGCGAGTACGTGCTGATCACCCCCAAGGCGAAGCAGTTCCACATCTTCGCCTCCAACCTCCCTGGCCTCGTGCGCGAGACGAAGGAGGACGCCGACCGGCGCATCTACCGCTTCTCCGCCGCCTCCGTCCCCCCCGTGGCGCCCGAGCCGGCGATGCCGCCGTGGTCCGAGATCCTCGCGCACGTCCACGTCTCGACCTTCAAGAGCTGGGACGAGGTCGGCTTCTGGTACTGGGGCCTCGCGCGAGAGCAGTTCGACGTCGACGACGAGGTGCGCAAGCGGGTGCGCGAGATCACGAAGAACCTCACCGACGACCTGAGCAAGGTTCGCGCGATCTACAAGTACGCGACTGAGACGCGCTACGTGGCGCTCGAGTTCGGCATCGAGGGCATCCGGCCGAGGAGGTGCGCCCAGACGCTCGCGCGCGGCTGGGGCGACTGCAAGGACAAGGCGACGCTGATCGTCACGATGCTCCGCGAGCTCGGCATCCCCTCGACGATCGTGCTCGTACGCACCCGCATGCGGGGCGGCATCGAGCCGGAGCCCGCGAGCCTTGCGCCCTTCGACCACGCGATCGCGTACGTGCCTTCGCTCGACCTCTACCTCGACGGAACGGCTGAGCACTCGGGGACGACAGAGCTGCCCATCATGGATCGCGGAGCGATGGCGCTTCAGATCAACGAGGGCAAGCCGAAGCTCGTTCGCCTCCCCGAGCCCCCGCCGGAGGCTTCCGTCATGCACCGCGCCGTCGACATCGCGCTCAACGCGGATGGATCAGCCCAGCTCGGGGTGGACGTCCAGGTGGCCGGCGCGTTCGCCCCGGAGTGGCGGACCCGCTACATGGCCGAGGGGACGCGCCGCGACCGGGCAGGCCGGGACCTCGCCGTGGACTTCGGCACGGTCGAGCTGGCTCCTGGCAAGGCGGGGGTCGACGTGAACGACCTCGAGGACATCGAGCAGCCGGTGAAGCTGCGGGCTCGGGGGAAGGCCGTCGCGCTCGCTCGCAAGGAGGGCGACAGCCTGTCGATCCCCGCGGTCCCCACGCAGCGGCTCTCGACCGACTTCGCCTCCCTCTCGACGCGCACGCGCGACGTGATCATCCCCGCGCTCACGACGCGCCGTGACGAGTGGACCATCCGCGTCCCGCAGGGGTGGCGCGTGACCAGGGCGCCGCTTCCCCAGGAGCTGGACACCCCGTTCGGCAAGTTCTCCATCTCGGTGGAGCAGTCCGCCGGGAAGGTCGTCATCCGCAGCCAGATCGCGCTCGCCAGATCCCGGATCAAGCCGTCCGAGTACATGGCCTTCCGGACATTCTGCGAGACGGCGGACCGCGCCTTCGGTCAGCGGGTCGTGCTCGGGAAGTGAGCGAGGGGCCGAGCCCCGCCTCTCCCTCCGACCTTGACAATCCTGCGCTGGATCGCCATAAAGCGCCCCCTCTACGCATCCCTGCGGCAAGGAACAGCCTCTCCGGTGGTTCGGAGGGTGGCCGCCGGGAGCGTAGGCACTCGGATCGAGGGCGTCATGCCGAAGATGAAGACCAACCGCGCCGCGGCCAAGCGGTTCAAGGTGACCGGTTCCGGCCGGATTCGCCGCAGCAAGAGCGGGCTCAACCACTGCATGCAGGAGAAGAGCAAGAAGCGCCTGCGTCGGCTCCGCAAGAACGACATGGTCGACTCCGCGATGGAGAAGCGCGTCAAGCTGCTTCTTCCCTACGGCTGACCCTGGAACCGGTGAGGTAAAGCTCCGATGCCGCGCGTAAAAAGAGGGTTCAAGGCTCGCCGCCGTCGCAACCGCGTCCTCAACCAGACCGAGGGCTACTTCCTCGGCCGAAAGAACCGCTTCCGCCAGGCGGTCGAGGTCCTGCGTCACGCCTGGGAGTACGGCTACATCAGCCGCAAGCTCAAGAAGCGGGATTTCCGTCGTCTCTGGATCACCCGGATCAACGCTGCCGCGCGTCTCAACGGCACGACCTACTCCCGTCTGGTCAGCGGGCTCAAGAAGGCGGGCGTCGCGCTCGACCGGAAGATCCTTTCGGAGATCGCGATCCACGACCCTGCGTCCTTCGGCGCCGTGGCGAAGCTCGTCTCCTCCTCCGCTGCCGCCAAGTGACCGCTTCAGGCGGTCGTCACGACCGGCCGACCATCAGCCTCTCGGCTCGGTGAGCTCGGCCGGCGCCGCCCGGGTATGTGTTCCGGGAATGTGTGCGGCACCAGCGCCCCTACAGAGGGGCCGCGGTGCAAGCGCAGCCATCCAGGTCGTTCGCCGACGACGTGAGCCGGCGCTCCACATCGAGAAACCATCCAGCTGCCTGGTGTGGCGAATAGGTACCGAGCGGATGCACAGTGTGCACTTCCTGCACGCTGGTGCCCGCAGCGGCGATGGCACCCTATGACCCTGGTGCCAGGGTAAATTCCGACCCTCTCCGACGAAGGGCCATCCAGATCCGCCTCCTTTGTGGGGCATAGACGCACATTGGGCGCCTGGCGAGCCTAGGGGCCTTCCTCCCCGGCCTTCAGGGAAATGTCCTTCGCCGCGGCTCCTGCCGAACCTGAGCGAACGGCTGGAATTACCAGCTTTCCACGTGCTCTCTCGCGAAAAATAACCTTCTCCGCCTTCGGCCGTCGGGTGAGGGCTCGACATCGCCGTCAGGAGGCCCAGGTTCAGGAAACATCGAAGCTCACTGAGAGAGCGGCCTCAGCAGTCAGGTTCAGCACCCTAGATGCTGGAAAAACCAGCGAAATCCCTTGCCATTGCCGCGAGGGCGGCCCCACCGAGGCGTTGGGGGCTGGCGGAATCGAGGTGCTCCCAAGGAGGACAGGTTGCCGATGTTGTTGCGTCCCCGAAAGCGTACCCAGCCATGCAGTTCGGCTCGGTTGCAGCGAAAGATTTCGCTCGACACGGCACGGACGGCGCCTCCCGGTCTACATACCGCACCCAGGGCGAGCTCTCAAACGGGAGAACACGGAACGCACGCCAAAAAAGGCACTGTTCTTGCTTCTGGAGTTGGACTGCCACCGGGAGATGGCTCGAGAGCATCGTTCTGCAAGAGCAAGCCCGCCTCTGGCGGGACCTCTGGCGGGAAGAGTTCGACCGGAATCAAAAGAAAGCACCAGCGGTTGCCAGTTTCAACAGGGGCTCCTTCGGTCAGCTCCTGCTCCCTGTTTGGCACGAAATCGTCTCGCCCGCCGTCAAAAGGTGGCGAGGCATTTCAATCTCGCAAGGTCAGCCGTTTAGAAGTGAACGCCGACACAAAGACCAAGATGAGCACGTCGACCGCCCGCCGTCCAGAAACTGCGCGGAGAAACGCCAAAGCCTCCGCTGTGGGTACCTCTGCGCGGCTCGCGGCATCCAAGAGCTCGCAGGGGGCCGAGACAGCATCGGCCCCCCGGCGGGCGGCATCGCAGACCACCGAGTCGGGGGTCCGCGACGTCGAGGAGCTTGGGGACAGCCAGTCGCCGCGCTCGCACTTTCAAGGAGCTACCACCGTGGAGGGAGCCGCCATGAGGTCGACCAAGAGCAACGCCACTGTAGTGAAGGGCGACCCGCTCGCTCAGGGTGGGACGGCCACGCCGGAAATCGCAGCCCTCAGCCTTCTGGAAGATGACCAGGCGGAGGAGACGGTCGTGCGATCCCGCCCGGCGGAGATCCTCGACGAGGATCGAGCGGCTGACTTCATCGACCTGGACCTCGGGCCGCTCGACCGGCTCCCGCAGCCCGAGCGGGCGAGGAACCAGGATCGGGAGCTGAAGGATGTCGAGGACGGAGGCGGCGACTCGATGCTCGCCCGCTACTTCCGCGACATGGCGCTTCACCCCGTCATGGGGCCGGACGAGGAGCTCGACACCGCCCGGGCGGTCGAGCGCACCGAGGTGGAGCACTGGGTGGCTCTGCTCTCGTACCTGCCTGCGGCCGAGCACATCCTGACCGCGCTCGAGGAGGACGTTGCCAAGGCGGGCGAGGATGAGGTGAAGGCACCGCAGCTCGCAGAGCTGCAGAAGCTCGTCCGCGCGGCGAAGAAGCAGAAGGGGAAGCTCCTGCCCGAGCAGGAGAAGCCGTGGACCCAGCTCTCCGAGGAGCTCGCGGCGGCCGTCCGCCTGCCGGACTCGGATCGCCTCTGGATGGCGCGCGCCTTCACCATCGCGCGCGATCTCGTGCGCGAGCCGGACTTCGAGGACGACGTGAGCGATCCGGAGGAGACCCGTCCCACGCGGCCGAGGCTCCCGATGTCGAGCTCTTACCGCCGCTACCTCGATCGGGTCGAGCGGACCTTCCAGGCGCAGCACGACGCGAAGAACCGCTTCGTGAAGGCCAACCTGCGGCTCGTCGTCTCGATCGCGCGCCGGTACAACCGCGGGCGTCTGCCGCTCATCGACTTGATCCAGGAAGGCAACATCGGCCTGATGAAGGCGGTCGAGCGCTTCGATCACAGCCGTGGGTACCGGTTCTCGACGTACGCATCCTGGTGGATCCGGCACGCGATCAGCCGCGCCCTGGCTGACAAGGGGCGGGCGGTTCGCATCCCGGTCCACATGCTCGACACGTACAACCGTGTGGCGCGGGCGACGCAGGCGATCATCGCGCGCACGGGGCACGAGCCGACGATCGAGGAGCTCGAGAAGGAGACGGGCGTCCCGCGCGAGAAGCTCGACAAGGTGAAGGACTTCTACGCGGAGACGCCGTTCTCCCTCGACCGCCCGGTCGGCGACGAGGACGGGCGGAAGTTCATCGACTTCCTCCAGGAGGAGAACGCGCTGTCGCCGTTCGACCACCTGGCGAACAGGAAGTGGAGCGACGAGGTTCGCCGGCTGCTCACCACCCTCACGCCGATCGAGTCGCGGATCATCCGCTGGCGCTTCGGCCTGGACGATGAAGACGAGCTCACGCTGAAGGAGATCGGCGACAAGTACAACCTGTCGCGCGAGCGCATCCGTCAGCTCCAGGAGCAGGCGCTCGGCAAGATCCGCAAGCAGATGCGCGACTACTGAGCGACGAGCACAGCAGACGCGATGATGCGGCCGCGCAGCGCAACGCTGCGCGGCCGCGCTGTTTGGGCCCTCCGAGCAGCGCGCTTTCCCGGGAGCGTGCGCCGGAGCGCATCACCGCGCCGATCATCGACATGAGCTCGCTGGCGCGATCACGGGGAGCGAGCTCCCCTCCAGAGCTCGTCGGCGAGCGCTCCGACGAAGTCATCGATGGCTTTGCGTGCTGGATCGATCTTCCCCGGAATGTCCGAGGCCAGCACCGCGAACGCGATCGGGGACCGGCCGGCCGGCGGGAGGATGTAGCCGGAGAGGGCCGCCACCGAGGCGAGGGTCCCCGTCTTGGCGCGGATGGCGCGCTCCTTCGACCATCCGCGGAAGCGGCCGCGCAAGGTCCCGTCCACGCCGCCGATCGCGAGCTGCGCGATGAAGTCGGCGCCGAGCGCCGGATCGAGGACCGCGGCACGGAGCACCCGGACGATGGCCTCCGGTGACGCGCGGGCCGCGTCGAACAAGCCGGAGCCGTTCCGCATGAGGAGACCCTCCTGGGTAGCGCCGAGCTCGCGGAGGGTCTCTCCGACCAGCTCCGCCGCGGCCTCGGCCGTGCCGGGGCGCCCGCGCCTCTCCGCGGCGATCGTCTTGAAGATCGTCTCTGCGAAGAAGTTGTCGCTGTCCTTGCCGAGCGCAGGGAGCAGCTCGCCCAGAGGCGACGAGCGGTGGGCCACGAGCAACCGCTTCTGATCCGCGCCGCCAAGCCGCACCTGACCGGAGACCTCGACGCCGACCTCCTGCAGCATCTCCCTGAGCGCATACGCCGCGACGAGGCGAGGATCGTCGACGCGCCTCGCCAGGCTCACCGCACGGCCGCCTTCCGGGACGCTCCCGCTGAGGTGCACGAGCAGGCGCTGGCCGCTTGGTTCGAGGCGGATCCCGATCCTCTCCGGCGTGCCGCGCCTCGCGGTGACCACCTTCCCGCGGAGCACCGTCACGCCTGGGGGATCGATCGCGACGGACGCGGCCTCACCCGCCTTCGACGGGCGCACCGTGAAGAGCACCGCGTTCGCGTTCAGCGACGCCGCCGCGACCGGGGCGCGGAAAGCAGCCCACTCTTCCGGCTGCTGCTCGAAGGCCGGGGGCACGTAGCGCCCGTCGAAGTAGCCCTGGTCGACCGCGATCGCCGCGACCTTGCGGACGCCCGTCGCGCGCAGATCGCGCGCCATCTCCCATAGATCGCGTGTCCTGAGCGACGGGTCACCCGAGCCCCGGAGCACGAGCTCCGCGACGGATCCATTCGATGCTTCCCCGTAAAGGCCGGTCAGGTAGCGGTAGCTCGGCCCGAGCAGGCGCAGCGCGGCCGCGGCCGTGAACAGCTTCGCGTTCGACGCGGGGTTGTAGAGGCCGCGCTCATCGAAGGCGGCGAGCGTCGCTCCGCTGGCGACGTCGACCGCGAGCACGCCGATCCGACCGCCCCATCGATGCACGTCCGCCGTGAGCTTCTCGAGCTTCGCCCGCGCGCGGCTCGGGTCGACGCGATGAGGCCCGGGCGCCGCGACGGTCGACGGGGGGGCGCTCGCGCCTCCGGGCGCCTCCTGGGTCGGTGTCGCGGGGCCGGTCCGCTCCGCGGCGCGCGCACCGCCGTCGCTCGGCTGCGAGCCGCCCGGGCGGGCGAGGGTCGACGAGAGCACGAGCGCGACAAGGGAGACGGTCCGGCGGGAGCTGCGGGGCATAACTGCTCTCCGGCTGTACAACGTCTCCGCCGCCGGCGCCTCATCCGGTCGATCGCCCGGCGCAGGCCGGCAGCGCTCCAGGGACGCGCGCTCGGGGTTGTCCTCGCAAAGGAGAGCTTGCTAGGGTGCGCCCAGGCACCATTCACGCTCTGTTCGAAGGGAGGACACCGTGTCCCAGCAGCACTCGACCCGCGCGCTCTTGCCGCTCCTCATCCTCGCGGCGGCGGCATGCTCGGGCGCCAAGCCCAAGCAGGCAGGTGAAGACTACAACTTCGAGCAGGCATACTCCGACGAGCCCGCGCCCGCCGAGACCGGCAGCTCCGACGCGGAGGCGAGCGGGTCGCAGGACAGCGGCGGCGGGCTCAACGACGATCAGAAGAAGCAGATGGAGATCGCGCTGCGGCGCGGCGGAGACAAGGCGTCCAACTGCGCCGAGGTCGTGCCGAACGCGCCGACCGGCGAGGGAGAGGTCAAGGTCGTCTTCGACGGCCAGAAGGGGCGCGTGACCGACGTGCTGGTCGGGCCGCCCTTCGCTGGGACGCCTGCCGAGGCCTGCGTCAAGCGCGCGTTCGTCGGGGAGATCGTGCTGCCGTTCGAGGGCGACCCCCTCGAGGTCCCGTACACCGTGAAGCTGCCGGCCAAGAAGGGCGGCTCCGCGTCGTCCAGCGCGAAGTCGCCATGAAGAGCGCTGCCCTCGCGCTCGCCGCTGCGCTCGCGTTGACCGCGGCTTCCGCCGGCGCGCAGGAGCAGGCGGCTCCTCCGCGGTACCCGCCGTCGTCGGTGCGCGTGAAGCTCATCGTCGGCGGGGTGGCCGTGACGGCGCTCGCCTACGGCGCAGGATTCGCTGCTGCGTCCTCGTGGCCCGAGGTGCCCGGGTCGAGCGAGCTGAAGATCCCGATCGTGGGCCCGTGGATGGCGCTCGCCAAGAACGGCTGCGCCGCCGACGATCCGGACTGCGGCGCGAAGCTGTACGTGCGAGGAGCGCTCACGGTCGTGGGCGGGCTCGCGCAGCTCGCTGGCCTCGCGCTCGTCGGCGAGGGCATCTTCATGACCACGGAGGCGCGCCCGGCACAGCCCTCGAGCGCGTCGGCGCTGTCGGTGCGGGCGGCCCCGGTCATCACGGCGACGGGCATGGGCGTCGGCGTCGTCGGAACCTTCTGAATCCGCCGACGGTGGGCGCCCCCGCCCCTTCACCGTCGACGCCACGGCGACGGTGCGGGCCCGCGGACCGGCTTGCCGCTCAGGCGCCCGATGCGCTCGACCATCAGCTCCACGCTGGCGCCGTAGGGCACGTGCCGGTCAGCGCTCCCGCCGAAGACCCGCCCCGCGCCCACGACGTCGCCGGCGCGCAGCTCGATCTGGTTGCTGATGTACGCGACGGATTCCGCCAGCGAGAAGGTCCACTCGCCGATGCGCGAGCAGGAGCGCGTCTCGGCGTCGACGCGGACCTGGGTCCGCAGCACTTCGACGGGGCCGAGCTCGTCTGGCGTGACGAGCACCGGGCCGAGCTGCGTCGCGAAGTCCTTCGCGTCTGAAGGCGGCAGCCCGCGCGCCAACGATCGCGCTTCCAGGCTGCGTGCGGTCCAGTCGTTCAGCACCGTGTAGCCCGCGATCGCGCGCTCCACTTCCTCCGGGGTGGCACGCCGCAGATCCTCGCAGAGGAGCGCCGCCAGGTTCAGCTCGTAGTCGGGCTCGTCCTCGAGCGGAGGGAAGGGGATCGCTGCGTTGTGCCCGAGCAGCGCGCGGCTGTTGCCGACCCGGTACCAGGGGAGCTCTGCGTCGCGCGCGTAGGGGCCGAGCTGGACGTACGCGGCGCGGTCGATGGCGCAGGGCGGCAGCCACAGGAGCGTGTCTGCGTGGAGCTGCGCCGCGGCGGGGCGATCTCCGCTGAGAAGTCGGTCGTCCAGCGTGTGGAGACCAGCACAACGGAGCGCCACCACGCGCGTATGAAAATCCGCCACGCCGGGGATGTCAGCGAGCTTCGTTCCGAAGTGGCGCTCGAGCTCCGCGACGTCGTAGAGCGTGCCGTCGCGTTCCAGCGCGACGATCGGGGTGGACGTCGCGAGCTGAAGAACGTGGGCGATTCTCATGGCATGGCCAGGTCGCGGGGCGCCGGCGGAGCGTACCATCCCGGCCCGCCGAAGCTCCCGGGCGACGGGGAGGTCCTGCCGGCGGGGCGACGAGGAGGCCCTGCCGGCCGGGCGACGGGGAGGTCCCGCGGCAGAGTGCCGCAGCAGCGGCCCGCGGCCGGTGTCTTGTCCTCCCATGGATCCGCGGGACGGCGCCCGGTGGGAGGATCGGATGGCCCTTTGCATTGACGCGCGGGGAGAGCGGCCTAGAATGCCGGCGGATTCAGAGCGGCATCACGTCGCGCAGGCTTGCCCTGGGCCCCTCCGGTTGCAGACGGGCTCGTACGGCAGGTCAGGTTCTGTTGCCGGTGCGGAAGCCCTCCTCGTGGGGCTTCCTCCGGCTTCGGTCCTGTTGACGGGGCCGTGCGGCTTGTAAGCCGGGCAAGGCATTTGCCGTGGACAGCCGAACCTCGGCGGCCTCACCTCTTGAGCGCCGGCCGAGGAACTGGTTACAGGCGCGCACACGGCGCAGCGGAGCGATGGGTCATGAGCAAGCGGACCAAATTCGTCTTCGTCACAGGCGGAGTCGTATCGTCGATCGGCAAGGGACTGGCCGCGGCCTCGATCGGGGCGTTGATGGAGTCCCGTGGGTTGAAGGTCACCCACCTCAAGCTGGACCCGTACATCAATGTCGATCCCGGCACGATGTCCCCGTACCAGCACGGTGAGGTCTTCGTCACCGACGACGGCGCAGAGACCGACCTGGATCTCGGGCACTACGAGCGCTTCACGCTCGCCCGGATGACGCGGCAGAACAACTTCACGACCGGCCGCGTCTACGAGGCGGTCATCTCGAAGGAGCGCCGCGGCGAGTACCTCGGGGCGACGGTGCAGGTGATCCCGCACGTCACGGACGAGATCAAGCTGCGCATCCGATCGGCCGCAGACGGGGCCGACGTGGCGATCGTCGAGGTCGGCGGCACCGTGGGCGACATCGAGTCGCTCCCGTTCATCGAGGCGATCCGCCAGCTCAAGGTGGAGTCGGGCGCGCAGAACGCGATCTCGGTGCACGTCACGCTCGTGCCGTTCATCGCGACGGCGGGCGAGCTGAAGACGAAGCCCACCCAGCACTCGGTGAAGGAGATGCGCGAGATCGGCATCCAGCCGGACATCCTCCTCTGCCGCTGCGACCGGCCGCTCCCGCGCAGCATGAAGGAGAAGATCTCCCTGTTCTCGAACGTCGCCGTCGACTGCGTCATCGCGGCCGTCGACGTCGACTGCATCTACGAGCTCCCGCTGGCCCTCCACGCCGAGGGGATCGACGAGAAGATCACGGAGCTGCTGAACATCTGGGCGAGGCAGCCGGATCTGTCGCCCTGGCAGCGCATCGTCGAGCGGTTCAAGAAGCCGTCTCGTGGGACCGTGAAGATCGGCGTCGTCGGCAAATACGTGCACCTGCGCGACGCGTACAAGTCGCTCCACGAGGCGCTCGTCCACGGCGGGCTGCACAACGACGTGCGGGTCGAGCTCGAGTACATCGACTCCGAGCAGATCGAGGCGCGAGGCGCGGCCGAGCTGCTGTCGAACCTCGACGCGATCCTGGTGCCCGGCGGCTTCGGCGATCGCGGGACCGAGGGGAAGATCGAGGCCATCCGCTATGCGCGCGAGGAGAAGATCCCGTTCTTCGGGATCTGCCTGGGCATGCAGCTCGCGGTCGTCGAGTTCGCGCGGCATGTGTGCGGCATGGCGGGGGCGAACTCCGTCGAGTTCGATCGCAACGCCGCCTACCCTGTCATCGACCTGATGCCCGACCAGAAGGGCGTCGTCGAGAAGGGCGGAACGATGCGCCTCGGCGCGTACCCGTGCGTGCTGGAGAAGGGGTCGATCGCCGCGGAGGCGTACGGGCAGACGAGCATCAGCGAGCGGCACCGGCACCGGTACGAGGTGGCCAACAAGTACCGCGAGGCGATGACGCAGAAGGGGCTCGTGCTGTCCGGGACGTCGCCCGACCAGCGGCTCGTCGAGATGATCGAGCTGCGCGAGCATCCGTACTTCGTGGGCTGTCAGTTCCATCCTGAGTTCAAGAGCCGGCCCCACAACGCGCACCCGCTCTTCGCGCGCTTCGTGCGCGCCGGCCTGGAGCGCCAGCGCGAGCGCAACAAGGCCGAGAAGCCGAAGCCCGGCGACTCCGCCACTGCCCACAGCCAGCAAGCCGCATCGTCGGTGAACTAGCGTCCCGCGCCAGGGATCCCGAGGGGTTCCTGGCCGCCGCGTCCGCGGCGAGACGGGCGTGGAGCCGTCGCTGGTCGTGGGAGCCCGCAGCAGCCGGGCTGCTGCGGGTCGAGCTGGCTCGCTGCGAGCGCCTGAAGATGAGAGCTGCCCTGCAGCTCCCGTCCGTGGATCATCGCGGCGGAGCGCTGCTGGCCGTCAGACGTCGCCGAGGCTCGGCCGGCCGAGAGGAGGGGCGTCGAGGGGCTCGGCGGGCGCGGCTTGAGGGGCGAGGAGCGGCGAACGCTCGCCGACCTCCTTCACGAGGTTCCGCTGGATGACGTGCGCCGGCGCGGTCCGGAGATCCCAGACCAGGCCGAGCTTCTCCATGCCGCGCAGGATGTAGAAGCTGACGTCGATCTCCCACCAGAAGAAGCCCTGGTTCGCGCTGCTCATGTAGTGGTGGTGGTTGTTGTGCCAGCCCTCGCCGAGGGTGATCAGCGCCAGCCAGAAGTTGTTGCGGCTCGTGTCGGTCGTCGCGTAACGCCGCGAGCCGAACACGTGCGCGAGGGAGTTGATCGTGAACGTGCCGTGCATGAGCGCGCACGTCGAGACGACGTAGCCCCAGAGGAAGGCGTCGTAGCCGCCGAGCGCGAAGAGCAGCGCGATCATCCCGAGCGGCCCGACCACGTGGTAGCGGTCCAGCCACCGGAGCTCGGGGAACCCGGCGAAGTCGGGGATGCGCTTGAGGTCGAGCTCCTCATGCTCCCGCCCGAGCCACCAGCCCATGTGCGCGTACCAGAACCCCTTGCGGAGCGGGCTGTGAACGTCGCGCTCCGTGTCCGAGTACTTGTGATGGACGCGGTGCGTTCCCCCCCACCACAGCGGGCCCTTCTGCGTCGCCGTCGTCCCGAGCAACGCGAGCAGGAACTGGAGGCCGCGGCTCGTCTTGTAGCTCCGGTGCGAGAAGTACCGGTGGTAGACCGCCGTGATCGCGAACATCCGGACGAAGTACGTGGCCACGGCGAGCGCCACGAGCTTCCATGTGGCGCCCCGGACGATGGCGACCACCGTGCCTACGTGGATGGCGGTGATTCCCAGCACGTTGAAGAGCTGACCGAAGCCCGGGCCAGGCTTCGGTACGACGACTCGTGTGGGGCTCGACGGGCGGGCTTGCGTGATGGTTTCCAAGGTGGATGGAGCATCGGGCATGCCCGTCACTGGGGTTCACGACGACCGTCATGATTCCGTCATCCGGCGCAGAGCCCGCCGCGCGGGGGTCAGGTGCGCGCGACGGACGAGCGCGCGACGTCAGGCGCGCAGGGACAGGACGTCGATGGAAGGTCCAGCGGAGATCTGGACCTCGAGCGCCCGGAGGGGATCTCCGTCGAGGATGTAGGGGCCCTCGTCGCGCGAGGCCGCGGCGGTCGAGGCGCCGAACCGGACCGTGAAGTCGCGGACGAGGCCGTCGAAGTGGTCCTTGCCGCCGATCCGGCGGCCCGCGAGGACGAGCGGGGCGCGCGGACCCAGCGAACGAGGCGGCAGGGCGCTCGCGACCAGGTGCGGGCGGTCGAGATCCTCGCCGGCACGGTAAGTGACCTGCATGTGGAGACCGAGGTCGCGCACCGCGGACGAGCAGATCAGCGACCAGGCGCGCGGCGCGAGCTGCCGCCCCTCCACCTCGATCGTGCAAGGCAGCGGGTCGAGGACCCGACGCGCGCAGGCGCCGCCATAAAAGGACTCGGCGAACACCCGCGCCACGATGCGCGCCGCGGCGCCGTATCCGTCTCCTCCGCGCTCGTAGTAGACATCGAAGAAGCTGGCCACGAGGCCCGTGCCGAAGATGAAGCCGATGCGCTCCTCGACGCCGCTGCGCGTCGTCGCGCGAGCGCGCAACGTGGGCCGACGGACCGCTCCTCGGGGGGCGGCGCCGCCGCGAAGATCGCGGTGCTCGCGGACGATGCGCGCGAGGAGCATCGCCGGATCCCCGGCCACTCCCCAGTTCCGCGCGACCGTCGCCACGGTTCCGCCTGGCAACAGGGCAAGCGGCGGCAACGAGCGCTCGCCGAACGCGCGGGCGAGGGCCGTGACGCCCGCCATGAAGCTGCCATCTCCGCCGGAGAGCGCGACGAGATCCGTGCCCCGTTGCGCGATCCGCTCGCAGACCTCCGCGAGCTCCGCGACGCTAGCGGTCGGGTGGAGCTCCGCCGCCCCGGCGCAGGCGGCCGTCATGCGGTCGATGAGCGAAGGCCTGGCCCGGTACCGGCGCGCTGTTGTGTTGACGATGACGTCGATACGCATGGTGCCGGAAGGCGAGCGCCGTATAGAACGGATTCCCCGGGTGGTCGAGCCGAAGGGGCTTCGAGCGCGAACTTCGGCGCGCTAAGAGGTGCCTCATGGTCCGCGTGCTCCCCTGGTCGATCCTCGCCGGCCTCCTCTCGCTCGCCGCGATCGCGGGCTGCGCGAGCTCGGCGTCGGTGCGCGCAGCCGAGGCGGGCAGGTTCGACGAGCTGCGCCGCGCCCTGACCGACGAGCTGCGCCGCGGCGCGCTGGACAGCGACGACGCGCGAGCGATCGCCCGCGCCCTCGCCGAGGGGGAGATCGCGCGGGCGACACCGCCGTCCGGGGTCGAGCGGGTGCGCGAGCTCCGGACCTGCGCGCGCCCGCTGGAAGACGCGCTCGCCGAGCGCGCCACGGGATCGGACGCCGTCGCGACGGCCGCAGCGATGGTCCTCCTCGAGGCAGGCCTCACCGATCCGGAGGGCGCGAAGCGTAACGCACGCGAGGCGGCGCCGGGGAGAGACCCTGGCAGGAACGCAGCGCTCCGCGCGCTGGAGACGCGGGCCCTCGTTGCAGCAGAGGATGGCGCGCTCCGCCGCGCGCGGATGCTGGATGGAGATCAAGAGGTGCGCGTCGCGGCGCTCCGCGCGGCCATCGCGGCAGCAGACCCGAGCGACCGGAGCGCGGTGCTCGAAGCGGCGCGGCTCGATCCATACCCGCTCGCGCGGACGATCGCGATCCGCGCCGCTGGTGCGCTCGGCGGGCGAGAGGTCGCGCTGGCCTTGCGGGATCTCTGGGTCCTCTCGGACGAGCCAGGGCGCGAGGCGATCGCCGAGGCGTGGGCGGCGCCGCGCGCGATCGACGCCGGCGGCCGTGAGCAGCTCCTCTGGGCGATCTCCACCGAGCGCGGCGCGCCCGTGATCGCCGCCGCGCGCGGGCTTGTGCGCGCGGGAGGCGACGGGGCCGGGGAGGCGGTCTCCGTCCTCCTCGACGCCATCCGCACCAGCCAGAGCAGGGATCGCGTCTACGCAATCCGCTCGGCCCCGCTCGAGGATCCAGCGGTGCGTAGCGCGCTCATCGAGGCGCAGGGCGATCCTGATGAGGCGGTGGTGTTCGCCGTGCACGCCCGCCACGTCGACGCCGCGCCGGGCCTTGTCGCCGCGCGCGAGCGCGCGGCCGCGGTCGCATGGCTGATGAAGCTCGCCTCGGGGACCTCGACGCGCGCGGTGCTCGCGCGGGGAGTCCTCGCCCGCGCGGGCGTCCGCGCGGCGGTGCCGCTGCTCGATCGCGATCTCCGGTCCCACGAGATCCCGGTGCGCGAAGCGGCCGGAACGGGCCTGGTCGAGCTCGGCGAGCTCCCACGCGCGGCCGTGCTCCTCGCCGACCCCGATCCCCAGGTCAGGATCTCGCTTGCCTGCGCCATCCTCGGCGCCTCGTGATCGCAGCGCGCCTCCTCGACGTGCTTCCTGTTGCTCAGAACCGCGAGACGAGCTCGATCCGCGCGCCTTCGAACGAGGGGAAGAACCGGCACACGCCGGAGACGCAACGCAACCCCCCGCGGCGCTGGCCGACGAAGAGCTGCACCGTGTCGACGACGTGGTCGAACGTCGTCCTCTTCGACCCGGATTTCCACTGCAGCCCGCCGTTGAAGAAGTGGCAGAACGCGCGGCTCTTGCCGGGCTCGCAACCGGGCTGGGATGAGTACTCGTGGCCGAAAATTGCAGCGACGTGGGGCGACCACTGGAGCGCGAGGTAGGTGTCCCCTTCGAGCCAGGATGATTCGAAGTTATCCGGCCGGTAACGGCGCCGGCTGTTGCCCTGCAGCTGGAGCGAGAACGCGCCGGTGAGGTGCTTCACGACGTCGTAGCGGACGTAGCCCTCGCTGTAGAAGACGTCGCCGGAATCGGCCTCATCCGAGTGCCGGACTCCAGTCCACGCGCGGACGTGCGAGCGGCGGTCGTCGAAATCGATCTCGGTGCCTGCCGCGGTGTCCCAGGTGTCGGTCCGGTACGTATCGTCCGTGCTGCACTCGTGATTTTCCTGACGCTCCGAGAAGCTCACATAGCGGCCGAGCCAGGCGTAGAGGGCGGCACCTCGGTTGAAACGGTAGTCGACCCGCCCGCGCCCGCCTGTCACACAGAAGTTGGGGGCCCCGATCGGCTCGACATAGACGGGCTCTGCCGTCGGAGGCTGGTTGTACGCCACGAGCTCGAACTCCGGCGCGTTGAACCCGGGGTTCGACAGCACCGACGCGTCGATGTTGGCCCACAGGGGGA
This sequence comes from Sorangium sp. So ce1335, assembly GCF_051521615.1. Taxonomy (NCBI): domain Bacteria; kingdom Pseudomonadati; phylum Myxococcota; order Polyangiales; family Polyangiaceae; genus Sorangium; species Sorangium sp. So ce1335. The sequence continues at coordinate 10,029,592 of NZ_CP150363.1, read as the reverse complement.
AGAATCGCCGGTAGTGCTTGCCTTCGAGGGAGACCGCGAGCGCCCCGCTGCGCCCGTTTGCTGCCAGGTAGACCGCATAGCCAGACAGGTCTCTTGTCGGCACGTTGTCCTGGTCGAGGTGACCGCCGCGGAGCTGCTGGCCGGCCACCTCGACGTAGAGGTCACCGTGCTGCGCGATGGATGGGATGCTCACCGAGCCGCTGAACGTCCGGATCGTGTTGTGCTGCCGCGCGGGCCGCGCGCTCACGACGTTGAACTCGGGGAACTCACCGCCGCACAGCCGCCGCGCGGCCTGCAGATCCGCGCCGCCCTCGCTCAAGCATCGGTTGTACTCCTCGGTGTACGATTTGCGCAGCAGCAGCGAGCCGTTCACGGCGAGCTCGACCCCCTTCACGCCGGCCTCCAGGCGCCCGCCGAGCACGGTGTCCTCCAGGTAATTCGGGCGAGCCGCTTCGACGACCGTGCGGGGGCGAGGGTTTCCCTCTGCATCCACCGTCGTCTCGGTCGCGACAAGGTCGTCGGCGCCAGGGAAGCCGAAGAAGAGCGGCGACCCGTCCCCGTGGATCCGCCGGCCGCTCGCGTCGTCCACGCGCAGCGGGTTCATCTGCCCGGCGATGGCGGTGGCCTCGAGGCGGAGCGACCCGAAATCCCTGTCCAGCACGAGCCTGCCGCCTCTCAGGGTCGTGTCGACGGCCAGCTCGTCCATCTTGCGCACGCTGAACACGAGGCCGCGTCCGAGCTGGGCGTAGACGTCCCCCACCGTGGCCTCGATGCCCGGCTGCGTGTAGGTCAGCCAGAGCTTCGCCGGATAGACCGTGGTGAGATACCGCGTGTGGAGCTCCCGCCTGGCGTCTTCCAGCGAGAACGAGACCTCGTCGTTCAGGACCTTTTGCTGGAGCTCGACGCTCGTCGCCGACGGCCTGGCCACATAAAAAGAGGCGTTGAGCCGCGTGCCGAGCTGCAGGCGCCACCAGTTGATCTGCGCGTCCAGCCGGTTGAGGACCTCTCCGTAGTTGTCGTCGAGATACCGGGACGGATAACGGGGGTCGTCGTTGCGGTTGTCGAAGTGGTAGGTGGCGGCCGCGGTGTTCACGACGTCGAGCGAGACCGGTTCACCCCCGACGTTCGGGAGCTCGATCGCCGCCGCTGGGCAGGCCGCCAGGACGAGCGCCGCTGTCAGGGAAGGACGGACGACGTGGAACAGGCTGCGCACCGTCAGGTCCTACCACGGAGCTCCGGGCCGTGGAGCCGCGATCGAGCACAGACCCTCCGGGCGCGAATGCGCGCCGGGCGGTCGCCCCGGTGCTGCTGCGCGGCGCCGACGCCGCCGCGCGGCGCCATCGGCTACTGGGCGAGCGCCTTCTCGACCTGCTCGGTCAGCACGGCCTCATCGCCAGGCTGGTACCCGCTGCGCTTGTGAAGGATCGAGCCGTCTCGGCTGATGAGCACGGCGAACGGGAGCTCGCGCTTCGGGTTGTACTTGGCCGCCACGGTCGTCTCCTCGTCGAGCAGCACCGGGAAGATCATCTCCCTGTCATGGACCGTGCTGCTCACCTGCGCGCGCGACTCCGGCCCGTCGAGCGACACGGCGAGCACGACGAACCCCTTGTCCTTGTGCTTCTTGTAGAGCTCGACGAGGTGAGGCATCTCCGCGAGGCACGGATCGCAGGTGGTCGACCAGAAGTCGATCAATACGACGCTCTTTCCTGCATAGTCCGAGAGCCTGACCGTCTTGCCGTCGAGGGCGGGGAGGGAGAAGTCTGGCGCCGGGCTCGCCGAGGAGCCGCCGGTGGCCGCTCCGCACGAGGTCGCCGCGAGGCCAAGGACAGTGAGCGCCAGCGAGAGCGCGCAGCGGGTGGTTCGGTTCATCAGGGGCTTTCCTAGCGAGTGCGCCGGCCGAGCGGCCGACCGGTACGAGGTCCAACGTCGGGGGCGCCTGTCGCGGCGCCCCAGCAGGGGGTCCACGCGAGCGCATCGTCCGGCGGCTCGACGACGCGTCCACGACGATCCGTTCAGATCTCGCCGTTCATGATCTTCTCGAAGGTCTGCCAGAATCCGCTGCCCTCTTCGGGCACGCCGGCGACGACCTCGACGATGGTCATGTCCTGGGTCCTCACGATCATGTTCGCCGGGAACGCGTCAGCCTGGAAGAGCGCCCCGAGCTTGTACGAAGGGTCGATCGCCGACGGGTACTGCACGTCGTACCGGGTCGTCCAGCGGTGCAGGTCGCGCGCCACCGCCGGGTCACCCGGAGTCGCCCCGTCCGCGAGCTGCACCAGGAACTCGCCACCCAGCGGCTGATACTTCTCGTAGAGCCTGGGCAGGACCGACTCCGCCTCGACCTTGCAGGGGTGACACCACACGGACGAGACGTCGATCAGCAGCACCTTCGGCTTTGGCTCGCCTGCGCCGTACTGCGAGCCCTCGGGAAAAACCTCCGTCCCGGTCGGGTTGTAGAAGTCGGCCAGCTGAATCGGCTGCATCGTATCGTTGTTTGCGGCGGCGTTGGCGTACCCGACGAACTGATAGTTCGCGATCACCCGGCCGGGGTTGATCCCGTAGGGACCTGCCGGGTAGCGAGCAGCGTTGGCGGCAGGTTGCCCCGTCCCCTCAGGAAAATCAGGAGCCGGTATGGGATCCTCTTCTCCTGCGCAGCCGACGAGCCCCAGGGCCGCCACGACGCCAACGGCCATCCCACCGAGAACTGCGTCCATTCGCATGATGCCACCGCCTGAAGTATGGTGTAGGAGTGCTCATTCTTCTGGGCGGCGCGGGGGGCGTCAAGGGCAACCTTGTCGCGCCTGTTTCGCTCGGGGGGTGCTTTCCGCAATCTCCGGCCAGGCCCGCCGTGCCTGCCCCATCCGCGGGCATTTCCCGCGCTGAGGTCCTATGCAGCAGGTTGTCGCCTCTCAGAGCGCCCATCGGCCCCGCTTCCGTCGTATCCACGCGTTCCTGATGCTCGGTAGCCTGGCGATGGGGGCTGCCGGCGCGAGCGGCGCCTGCTCCTCGTCGTCGGACACTCCGCGGGACGAGTGTTTCGGCGGTGTCGTCGTGAACGGCGTCTGCGAGGGCAAGTGCAAGCCCGGGCTCTGCCTGGAGGGCAATACCTGCGTGGACAACCGCTGCGTGCTCAAGTGCGCCAGCCACCTCGAATGCATCCCGGGCCTCCAGGAATGTGTGCCGGCAGAGGAGGACGACACGAACGCCAAGATTTCCGTTTGCAGGTCGAACGGGAAGCCCGGAGGGTTCGGAGCGCCGTGTCCGTTCGGCTCCGAGTGCGGCCAGTTCGGGCGCTGCCCCGATGACACGCCGTGCAACCCGGTGCAGTGCAGCGGCGAGCCCGGCGCGTGCCAGCGCGACACCGAGGCATGCGGTGACGACGCCGCCTGCAACACCGGGAAGTGCCCCGACGGCAGCGCCTGCTTCATTCCGAGCTGCGCTCCCGCCGAGTGCACCTCCCTCGGCCTTGTGTGCCTCGGCAAGGGGGAGGGCGACGCGGAGGCCTACTGCACACAGCCGCATTGCGCGAGCGACGCCGACTGCCCCGGCGGCTACGAGTGCGCGGTGACCCGTGATCCTCACGCGATCTGCGGAACGGACAAGGGAGATAACAGCTACTGCGGTGAGACCGACGAGGAGTGCGTCGACCGCGCCACGTTCGGCGACGGTAACTCCTATCGCGAGGGGCCCTTGTGCCTGCTGCGCACGAACTGCGTCAAGCGCGCCCAGTGCGCGCCGTGCAGCTCCGACCTCGACTGCTCGCTCGCGCCCGGCCAGCGCTGCGTCACGATCGGCGGCGAGAGCCGGTGCGCCCGGACCTGCAGCAAGGACGAGGACTGCGACCTCGACTACCGGTGCGAGGGCGAGGTGTGCACGCCGCGGTTCGGCGCCTGCGTCGGGGAGCGCAACTTCTGCGAGCCGTGCCGCAACGACGCCGACTGCGGCGACGCGGACTCCACCATGGAATGCACCACCACGCTCCGCGGCCAGCGCGCGTGCGTCGACGCGGCGCTCCCCATCCGGTGCACCATGGACGACCCGAACACGTTGCTGAACGAGAGCAACGCAGAGGACGTCTGCCCGAAGGCGCCCAGCGGGCTCGCCGGGTCGTGCGTGTGCGTCGAGACGAACTCGAGCGGGGAGTGTACGGACTCGCGGTGCTACCTGCCGTCGCGCCGGCTCGACCCCAGGGACAAGGACTCCACGGTCGTCACCTGCTGGTGAGGAGACCGCCCGGACGCCAGGCCTTGCATGAGGACGCAAGGCCGGGCGTGGGGCGCGCGGGGACGACCGATGTCGCCCCACGCCCGCCGAAGCGAGCGGCCGCGAGCCGGCCGCGCTCGCCGGTTGACGGGAATCCCGAGCAGTCCTAACTCCTCCGGCCCATGGCCATCACGAAGGACGCCGCGCTCGCCGCGCTGGCAAAGGTCGTCGCTCCGGACCTCCAGCGCCCCCTCACGGAGCTCGGTCGCGTGCGGGATCTCTCGGTCGAGGACGGCGCGGTGTCGCTCACGGTCGAGCTCACCAGCTACTTCAAGCAGCGGCTCGCGGCCGACATCGAGGCGGCCCTCAAGGGCGCCGGCGCGAAGGATGTCCGGATCGCCTGGGAGGTGAACATCCCGACGCGCACCATCCTTCAGGATGATCCGTCGCCGCGCGTGAAGAACATCGTCCTCGTGATGAGCGGCAAGGGCGGCGTCGGCAAGAGCACGGTCGCCGCCAACCTGACCCTGGCGCTCAGCCGCGAGGGCGCGAAGGTCGGCCTGCTCGACGCGGACATGTACGGGCCGAGCGTGCCGACCATGCTCGGCGTGATGGGTCGCCCGACGTCCGCCGACGGACAGAAGTTCCTGCCGCTCGAGCGCTTCGGTGTGAAGCTCATGTCCATCGGCTTCCTGCTGGAAGATCCGAGGTCGGCGGTCGTCTGGCGCGGGCCGATGCTCCAGAACGCCCTGATCCAGTTCATGCGCGATGTGGAATGGGGTGAGCTCGACTACCTCGTGCTCGACCTGCCGCCCGGGACCGGCGACATCGCGCTGACGATCTCCCAGAAGATGAGGACCACGGGGGCGATCGTCGTGACGACGCCGCAGGAGGTGGCCCTCCAGGACGTGTACAAGTCGGTCTCGATGGCCCAGAAAGTCGGGATCGCCCTGCTCGGCGTCGTCGAGAACGAGAGCTACTTCGTGTGCGACGGGTGCAGCAAGCGGCACGAGCTCTTCGGGGCCGGCGGCGGGCAGAAGATCGCCGAGTTCGCCGAGGCGCCGCTGCTCGGGCAGATCCCCATGGACGCCGCCATCCGGGAGTGGGGCGACGCCGGCACCCCGGTCGTTCAGGCTGCCCCGGGCAGCCCGATCGCCCGCGCTTTCCTGGATGTGGCGGAGCGGCTGGCCGCTCAGGTCAGCGCCCACGACCTCGCGAGCGGGGGCGGCCTGCGCATCGACCGGAGCGGCGGGACGAACAAGCACCTGCCCATCATGCGGTAGGCCTCGCGTAAACGTCCCGGGTACGTTATGGTTCCGGCCCCTTCCCCCCCCAATTGAACCGAGGGGGCCGCTGGAGAGAACGCGAGCACGTTTCGCCCCCATCGGCATGCGTTGTCGCGCGAGGCGCGGATGAATACCCACGAAAATACCACCACGCCGGCGGACGCGCCGGCAGCTCCGGCCGACCAGGGCGGCCAGCTCGAGTCGTCGAACGCTGCGCCCGAGCAGGCAGCCCAAGCTCAGGAGGCGGGGTCCACCTCCCCGCCGGAAACGAGCGGCGAATCCGGCGGAGAAACATCGCCGCAAACGAGCTCGACCTCGTCCGAGGCAGCCCCTGCCGCAGCGGCCGCCGCTCCGGCGAGCGCTGCCGATGAGGACGACTGGGAAGAGCAGCCGGGCGACGACATCGGCAACCGCGTCCCGGGCCTGCCGCGGGATGACATCGGCAACCGCAAGCCGGGGGCCCCGCCGGGCAGGCGGACCCCGCCGGCCGGCGGGAAGCCGGCGCAGGCCGGAAAGCCGGCGCCGGGCGGCGAGGCCGGCGCGGCCGCGCAGGCGGAAGGGGGCGCCGGGAAGAAGCGCCGCCGCCGCCGCCGCCGCAAGGGCGCGGAGGAAGCGGGCCAGCCCGGTGCCGAGGCCGCCGAGGCGGCCGGATCCGCGGTCGAGGCGGGCGACGCGGAGCCGTCGGACGCTGCAGAGGACGAGGGCGAAGAGGAACAGGCGGTCGACGAGGCGGGGGGACAGCCCCAGCCCGGCGGCGAGAAGCGCAAGCGGCGCAAGGGGCAAGGCGCCCCGCCGCCGCGCGAGCGCCCGGCCTTCAGCATCGGCGAGGAAGTGTTCGGCAAGGTCAGCAAGATCACCGACCACGCCATCTGGATCGACATTGCCGGGAAGGCCACGGGGCTGTTCGACCGGCGCGAGATCCTCGATGAGGAGCCGCCCGTCGAGGGCGATCAGTTCATCGCGACGGTGGCGAGCACCGGGGTGCGCGGGGGCATGCTCCTCCTGTCGAGGGCGCCGGTGCAGCTCGAGCAGGCGCGCGCGCGGGCCGAGGCAGCGCTCCAGAGCGGCGAGCCGATCGAAGGGTTCGTGACCGGAGCGGTCAAGGGCGGGCTCGAGGTCGACCTCGGCGGCCTCCGCGCGTTCGCGCCGGCGTCGCACGTCGATCTGCGCCACGGGGCCGACCTCAACTACCTCGTGGGCCAGCGGCTCGACTTCATCGTGACGCAGTTCGCGAAGAAGGGGCGCGACATCGTCGTGTCCCGTCGCAAGATGCTCGAGGAGGAGAGCCGGAAGGCGCGCACCGAGGCGCTCACGTCCATCGAGCCCGGGTCGCTTCACAAGGGCGTTGTGCGCAAGGTCGTCGCGTGGGGCGTGTTCGTCGCGCTCCCCGATGCCGGCGGCGTCGAGGGGCTCGTCCACATGAGCGAGGCGAGCCACGACCGCGGCGCCAGGCTGACCGACCTGTTCAAGCCGGGCGCCGAGATCGAGGTGAAGGTCCTGCGCGTCGACGACAAGGGCAAGCTGTGGCTGAGCCGCAAGGCCGCCACGGTCGATCCGTGGGACGCGGTCAAGGACAAGTACGCGGTCGGGACGCGCCACAAGGGCAAGGTCGCTCGCCTGCAGCCGTTCGGTGCGTTCGTCGAGCTCGAGTCGGGCATCGATGGGCTCATCCACACGGCCGACCTGTCGATGAAGCCGATCCAGCACCCGAACGAGGTCGTGAAGGTCGGCGACGACATCGACGTGGTGGTCGCGAGCTGCGACCCCGCGGCCCGGCGGATCGGGCTTCACCCCGCCCCGCCCGAGGGTGAGGAGAGCGAGCCGCGCCAGCGCGTGCAGCAAGGCAGGTCGGTGAAGGTCGCCGTCACGCAGGTGACGGAAGGGGGGCTCGTCGTCCGGGTGCTCGGCACCACGGGGCGGGCGGCCCGCGGCTTCATCCCGGCCGGCCACACCGGCACGCAGCGCGGCACCGACCTCCGCAAGGAGTTCCCCATCGGGACCCAGCTCGACGCGAAGGTCATCGAGGTGGATCCGCGCCGGGGAGAGGCGAAGCTGTCGATCCGCGCCCTCAAGGAGGACGCCGAGAAGCAGGCGTACCAGCAGTACCGCGCCGGCGTCGCGCGCGAGGCCAAGTTCGGCACGTTCGCCGATCTGATGAAGAAGAGCTGAGCCGCCGGGAGGCGCGCGCCGCCCGCGCGGCCGCGCCTCTGCGTCCCCGGGTCGCCGCGGCCCGGGGACGCTCGCGTGCGCGCTCTGGGGAGCGCGCTACTCGCGTCCGAGCGCGTGCACCGGATCCATGCGCGCGGCCCGCCGCGCCGGGAAGAACCCGAAGACGATCCCGATCGCCGTGCTCACCCCGAGCGCGACGCCGAGCGCCACGGGCTCGAGCTTCATCGGCCAGCCGAGGGCGCTCGAAAACCCGAGGATGACGCCGTACCCGAGCGCGCTGCCGACAAGGCCGCCCAGCGTGGCGAGCACGAGCGCCTCGAGCAGGAACTGCAGCAGGATGTCGATCTCCCGGGCGCCGATGGCCATCCGGATGCCGATCTCCCGGGTGCGCTCGGTGACCGACACCAGCATGATGTTCATGACGCCGATGCCGCCGACGACGAGCGACACCGCCGCGATGCTGACGAGCAGCGCGGAGAGCGCCGCGAAGATCGCGTCCTGCATGGCCTGGAACTCCGCCTGGCTCCGGACGGCGAAGTCGTCCTCCTCGCCCTCGCCGATGCGGTGCCGCTGCCGGAGGATCGCCTCGGCCTGCTGCCTGGCGCGCTCGGACGTCTCGGCGGACGTCGAGCTCAGCAAGATCGCGTGGACCTCGCCCGGCCGCGTTGCGACGACGTGCGACCGCATCGTCGTGATGGGCATCAGCACGATGTCGTCCTGGCTCTGCCCGAAGGGCGACGCCCCCTTCTCCTCGAGCACGCCGAGCACGCGGTAGGTCTGGCGGCCGATCCGCACCAGGCGGCCGACAGGGTCGAGCGATCCGAACAGATCCCGCGCGGTCTGCGCGCCGATCACGATCACCTTCTCGGACAGGTTCTCCGAGGCGGGGCTCCACGGCTCCCCCTGGGCCACCTTCCAGCTCCGGATCTCGAAGTAGCTGAGGCGCGTGCCGACGAGCGTCGGGCTCGAGTTCTGGCCCTCGTAGATGACCTGGGCGCTCGACCTGAGGAACGGCGCCGCGAGCCGGATGCTCGTCGACTCGCGCAGGAGCGCCTGGCCGTCGAGCTCCGAGAGCTTCGCGCCCGCGGTGCTGCGGACGCCCGAGGCGCGGGCGGAGCGCGCGAAGACGATGAGCGAGTTGGAGCCGAGGTTCGAGATCTGCGCGTTGACGTTGGCGCGCGCGCCGCTCGCCAGCGCGGTGACGGTGACGACGGCCGCGACGCCGATCGTGATCCCGAGGATCGTGAGCCCCGCGCGGAGCTTGTTCCGGCGGACGGCGCGCAGCGCGATCACGACCGCCGAGAAGACGCGCGTGAGCGCCGCGATCACTCGTGCCTCAGCGCGGTGATGGGGTCCTGCCGCGCGGCGCGGCGCGCCGGGAAGAACCCGAAGACGACCCCGATCGTCGCGCTCGTCCCCACCGCGACGACGACCGCGCTGGCCGGCAGCGTCATGTTCCAGCCGAGCGCCGCGGCGAAGAGCTGGATGAGGCCGAGCCCCGCGCCGAGCCCCATCAGGCCGCCGATGAGCGACAGGGTGATCGCCTCGACGAGGAACTGGACAAGGATGTCGCCCTCCGAGGCGCCGATCGCCATGCGGATGCCGATCTCGCGCGTCCGCTCGGTGACGCTGACCAGCATGATGTTCATGACGCCGATCCCGCCGACGAGGAGCGAGACTGCGGCGATCGAGGACAGGAGCATCGTCAAGGTGTCGATGATCCGCTCCTGGGAGGCCCGGAACTCCGCCTGCGTGCGGATCACGAAATCTGGCTCGTCGTCCGGCGCGAGCCCGCGGCGCTGCCGGAGGATCCGGTCGATCTGCTCCACCGCGCGGTCGACGGTCCGCTCGCTCGTCGCGGCAGCGAGGAGCATCTGCACCCTGCCCGGCGCGCTCGGCACGACGCGCGAGCGGAAGCTGCCGATCGGCATGAGCAGCCGGTCGTCCTGGTCCTCACCGAACGGCGACTGCCCCTTCTTCGCGAGCACCCCGATCACCCGGAACGGGTGCTTGCCGATCCGGATGTACTGCCCCACCGCCTCGCCGGAGCCGAACAGGTTCTCCCGGACGGTCTCGCCGATGACGCAGACCTTCGTCTTGAGCTGCTCGTCGGCCTCGGTCCAGCCGTCGCCCTTGTCGACGCGGTAGGAGAGGATCTCGAGGTAGCTCCGCGTCACGCCCATGACCTGCGTCGCGACGTTGGCCTCACCGGCCACGATCTGCATCGAGGTCGAGCTGAACGGGCTCAGCGCGGCCACGCTGATCGACTCCTTCAGGATCGCGGCCCCGTCGGCCTCCGACATCCGGACGGTGTCGCGGCGCTTCAGTCCCGACGCCTGCGTCGACTGCGGAAAGATGTAGATCGAGCTCGCGCCCAGGCCCGAGATCTCGCCCAGGATGCGGTTGCGCACGCCCGTCCCGAGCGCCACCACGACCACCACGGCCGCGACCCCGATGAGGATGCCGAGCACCGTCAGGGCGGCGCGGAGCTTCGATCGGACGATGGCGCGCAGCGCGATCCGGATGGCGGCGAGATAACCCCTCACGGCGCCTGCTCGTGGGCCTCCGTCTCGGGGCGCGGCAGCGCGGCCAGCGCCTCGGCCGCGTCGACGGGGCGGTCGTTCCTGACATCGCTCCGGATCTCACCGTCGCGCATCGTGATCACGCGGCTCGCGCAGGCGGCGATGTCGGGCTCGTGCGTGACGAGGACGATCGTGATCCCGTCCAGGTTGAGCCGCTGCAGGAGCCCGAGCACCTCGTAGCTCGTGCGGGTGTCGAGGTTGCCCGTGGGCTCGTCGGCGAGGAGCAGCGGCGGGGAGGTGACGAGCGCCCTCGCGATGGCGACGCGCTGCTGCTGGCCGCCGGAGAGCTGGTTCGGCGTGTGGTGCAGGCGCTCGGCCAGCCCCACCGCGCCGAGCGCCTCGAGCGCCCGCCTGCGCCGCTCGGCCGCGCCGATGCCCCGGTAGACGAGCGGCAGCTCCACGTTCTCGAGCGCCGTCGTCCGCGGCAGCAGGTTGAACCCCTGGAAGACGAACCCGATCAGGCGGTTTCTCACGATCGCGCGCGCGTCGTTGCTGCGCCGGGTGACGTCGAGCCCGTCGAGCCGGTACGTGCCCCGGGTCGGCCGGTCCAGGCACCCGATGATGTTCATCAGGGTGCTCTTGCCCGAGCCGCTCTGACCGACGATCGCGACGAAATCGCCGTGCTGGATGGTCAGGTCCACGTGGCGGAGCGCCCTCACGACGACGGCCTCGGTCGTGTAGTCCTTGCCGACGCTCGAGAGCTCGATGAGCGGCTCGTCCCGGAGCACCGCGGCGACGCCCTGGCCGTGCGACAGCATCGCGCCTCAGAACAGCCGGGGGCCGCGCCCCCTGCCGCCCGACGACGGATCATCGTTCTCGTCGGTGACGATCTTCACCGGCCCGAGATCGGTCGCCAGCGCGGTGAAGATGCCGTCGGTGATCCCGATGTCGACGACGCGCGGCTCGATCTTCTCCGCGCCCGGCGTCGCGTCGGTCAGCACGTAGACGCGGCCCTTCTTCGGCGGGAGCGCCTCGAGCGGCGGCCCCTTGATCTCCTTGCCGTCCTTGTCGCGCTCCGGAGCCGGCTTGAACCGGAGCGCCGCGTTCGGCAGCCGCCGCACCCCCCTGGCCTCGGCGGACCGGATGCTCACCGTCGCCGTCATCCCCGGCCGCAGCTTGACGTCGGGGTTGTCGACCTCGACGACCGCCGCGTACGTCACCACGCCGGACTGGTTCATCGGGCTGTAGCGCACCTGGCTCACCGTCCCCCGGAACGTCTCGCCCGGGAAGGCATCGACGCTGACGTCCGCCTCCATGCCCTCGCGGAGCCGCCCGACGTCCGCCTCGTCGATGTCGGCGAGCACGCGCATCTTCCGGAGATCCTGGGCGATCACAAAGAGCGTGGGCGCCTGGAAGCTCGCCGCCACGGTCTGCCCGGGATCGATCGCGCGGCTGATGACCACGCCGTCGATGGGCGAGAAGATGCGCGTGTACTGGAGGTTCGTCGTGGAGGAGCGCAGCACCGCCCTGAGCTGCGCCACCTGCGCCTTCGAGGCCGCGAGGTCGGCGAGCGCCACGTCGTAGGCGCCCTGCGCCGTGTCCAGGTCGGCCTGCGAGCCGACCCCCTCCGCCACCATCTTCTTCGCGCGGTCGAGCCGCTGCTTGGCGGTCCCGAGCGACGCCTCGGCGCGCACGACGCTCGCGTTCGCCGCCTCGAGCTGCGCCTGGTTCGAGTCGATCTGCGCCCCGAACAGCGTCGGATCGATCTCGGCGAGCACGTCACCGGCCTTCACGATGCTGTTGAAGTCCACGTAAACCTTGGTGATTCGCCCGGAGACCTGCGCGCCGACCTGGACCTCGGTGAGCGGCTTGACCTGCCCCGTCGACTGGACCACCTCGACCACGTCCCCCGTGGTGACGTCGCCCGTGACGTAGCGCGGCGGCGGCGGCGGCCTCGTTCGGATGCGCCATACGGCGACCGCCGCGACGAGCGCGGCGATCGCCGCGAGCACGCCGAGCCGCCCGAGCCAGCGCCTCCTGCCCACCCGGGAGAGCTCCTGCTCGAGGTCCTCCCGCCCGCGTCGGAGGGGCGGCGCGCCCTCGCGCGGGCCCCGGGGCGACGCGCTGCCATGGGATGCCTGGGGGGGTGCGCTGGGCGCAGGCGCGGCCGAGGCCGGTCGCGCCCCGCCCGGCGGCGCATCGCTGGGGCGAGCGCGCTTCGCTTCCGGACCGACCTGCGCCGTCGAGTCCGACGCGTCGAGAGGGTCGCGACCGGTCGCCCGAGCCATGGAATCGGCCATCGGACGTCCTCATAGCATGGCGCCTGCGCCGGCGCGGCTCGCTTGAAACCGCGGAACCGCCGTGGCAGACCAACCGCCGCCTATGGAGTCGCTGCCCATCGCAACGGACACGGTCGTCACGCTGTCCTACGTCCTCTTCAACGAGAAAGGCGAGGCGGTCGACCAGGCGTCCGCCGAGGAGCCGCTCATCTACGTCCACGGCTACGCGCAGATCGTGCCCGGCCTGGAGCGCGCCCTCGAGGGGCTGCGCGCCGGCGAGCAGCGCGAGATCACCGTCGCGCCGGAGGACGCCTTCGGCGAGCGCGAGGACGACGGCGTCTTCGAGGTCGACAAGGCCGATTTCCCCGACGCGGGCGAGGTCGAGGTCGGCGACGAGTTCGTCGCCCAGGGACCGGACGGAGAGCCGGTCGCGCTCCGGGTCGTCGACATCCTCCCCGACGGCTTCCGGGTCGACACGAACCACCCCCTGGCGGGTCAGAAGGTCCGCTTTCAGGTCCAGGTCAGCGACGTGCGCGCCGCCAGCGAGGAGGAGATCGCGCAGGCTCAGGCCGAGCTCGAGGAGCGCATCGAGGAGTCGGAGGGCGGCTGCTGCGATCACGACCACGACCATGACCACGATCACAGCCATGACCACGAGCACGGGGAAGTGCTCGTGACGCTCTCGAAGAAGTCGTCATAAGCCCGCCGCGAACAGGCGGGTCGTCCGAGGAGATCACATCATGACCGTGGGTGAGAAGGGCAAGCTGACGGAGCTGCACCTCGACCGCCGGGTGCGCGAGCGCCTGCTGGCGAGCGGGACGCTCGGCGCCGCGACCATCGAGTCGCACCTCGCGAGCTTGCCGGATCTGGAGGAGCACGCCGAGGCGATCGCCATCGATCAGCCGGCGCTCGGCGGGTCAACGCATGCGCCGCGGGTCGAGCCCGAGCTCGACGACGAAGGGTCCGAGTGAGCGACGCGACGGATCAGGAGGACCTCCCTCCGCCCGGGAGCCCCCCGGAGCTGCCGACGCTCGACTTCTCGACGTTCGTGCTGTCGATCATCGGCTCCGCCTACGTGCATCTGGGCGACGCGCCCAACCCGGAGGGCAACGAGGAGCGGAACCTGGTCCTCGCGCATCAGGACATCGACCTGCTCACGTTGCTCCAGGAGAAGACCAAGGGGAACCTCACGGGCGACGAGGAACGGTTGCTCGAAACGGCGCTCTACGATCTGAGGATGCGCTACCTCGAGGTCTCGAAACGGTCGTGACCGCCGGCGCCAGGGCTCTCTCGTGGGTCCTCCTCGCCGGGCTGGTCGCCGCGTGCAGCAAGGCCTCCCCTGGCCACACATCGAGCGCGAGCAGCGCCGCGGTCCCCTCGGGCGCGGTGCCCGTCGTGACCTCCCCGCCGTCTCCCCCCGCGCCGCCATCTCCCCCCATCGTCCGCTCGGAAGGCATGCCCGGCTCGTTCGCGCCGCTCGCGCGGCGGGCCGATCCAGCGGTCGCGACGGTCAAGGCCCGCGTAGAACGGCAGCAGCAGCCGGGCGGCCGTCGGCGCACGGTCGCCGAGGGGCTCGGGACCGCCTTCGTCTACGACCCCGAGGGCTACCTGCTCACGAACAACCACGTCATCGAGGGCGCGACCGACATCCTCGTGAGCTTCGTCGACGGCCGCGACATCAAGGCCGCCGTCGTCGGCCGCGACAAGCACACGGACGTCGCCGTGCTGAAGGTCGACGAGAAGGGGCTCCCGTCGCTCCCCCTTGGCGACTCGGACTTCATCGAGGTCGGCGACTGGGTCGTCGCGATAGGCAACCCCTTCGGCCTTTCCCACACCGTCTCGGCGGGCATCCTCTCCGCCAAGGGCCGCACCCGGGACGACGTGAAGGGGCTCGATCCGAGCGGCTATTTCAATTTTCTTCAGACGGACGCCAGCATCAACCCGGGCAACTCCGGCGGCCCGCTCCTGAACCTCAAGGGCGAGGTGGTCGGCATCAACGCGGCCGTGCGCGCCAACGCCAACAACATCGGCTTTGCGATCCCGATCAACATGGTGCGGCAGCTCCTGCCGATGCTGCTGCGCGATGGGAAGATCCGGCGGAGCCAGGTCGGGGTGATCGTCGACGTCCTCAACTCGATCGAGGCGGGGCGGCTCAAGCGCCCCGATCGCAAGGGGGCGTGGGTGAAGTCGGTGGTGGCCGGTGGGCCCGCGGACCGGGCCGGTATCGCACCGGACGATGTGATCATCGGCTTCGAGGGCAAGCCCATTTCCGACCCGAACGAGCTGCGGTGGATGGCGAGCATCGCCGGCGTGAACAAGAGCATTACGCTCCGCGTCGCCCGGTTCGAGCGGGTCTTCGATGTGCGCCTCACGCTCGGCGAGCTCCCCGAGATCAACGAAGAGCCCGATGAACCGTGATCTGGACGGTCCCTTTCTCCTGTCCGGCGTGTCCGCCGGCCGCCGCGGGTCCCACGAGGCAGCCTGCGTCGCGCCGTTCCTTGTCCCCCGGCCTCCTCAGGTAAGCTGACCCCCGTGGCCTCTGCACCTGCCCCCCCGGACGAGCTTGAGCCGGTCGCGCCCCCCGGCGACCCCGGCGACGACCCGGGAGAACCGGAAGCCGACGACCTGTCCGCGGACGGCGACGGCCGCGACGTGAAGCAGCTCCACCCGCGCCTGAATAGCGCGTCGGCCCGTGCGTCCAATCGCGAGGCACGACGGCGGGAAGCGGAGGAGGATCGTGAGCTCATCGAGCGGGCGCAGCAGGGGGACCAGGCGGCTTTCCGCTCGCTCGTGGAACGGCACCAGCGCAGGGCCTTCGCGATCGCTATGGGGCTCGTGCGCGACGAGAACGACGCGCGCGAGCTGGTGCAGGACGCCTTTCTCCGGGTCTACAAGGGCCTCGGGTCCTTCCAGGGCGGCTCGTCGTTCTTCACCTGGCTCTACCGGATCGTCACCAACCTGGCGATCGACCTCATGCGGAAGCCGGGGCGCCGCGACCTCGAGCTCCAGGACAACCTGGCAGCCGAGGAGCAGACCGATTTCCCGCTGGTCGCTCGGATCGACGGCGCCGACCCCCTCAACGTCGTCCGGCGCCGGGAGATCGCCGGGCGCATCCAGGCGGCGCTTGACGCGCTGCCGCCTTACCACCGGGGCGTGATCCTGATGCGCGAGGTCGAGGGGATGTCTTACGAGGAGATGGCGCAGGCCATGGGGGTCTCGAAGGGGACGATCATGAGCCGCCTGTTCCATGCTCGTCAGAAGCTTCAGCGTGCCCTCGCTGACTGTTATGCGGAGGAAGAGGGCAAGGGCCCCGCAGCGGACCCGGAGGAGATCGCGTGAGTACCGCCAACAGCAGCAAGGCGAACCACGGAGAGGCGAGCGCCCCGCCGACGGATCTGGAGCTGATGCTCTATGTCGACGGCGAGCTCGATGAAGCGCGCCACCGGCAGGTGGAGGCGTACGTGCGCCACGACCCGCGCTGCCGCGCGAAGGTCGCTGGGCTGGTCACCGCGGCCGACATGATCCGGGACGGCGCGCTGGCCTCCAGCGCGGCGGACAGCATCGCCGATGCGGTCATGGCGAAGATCCAGGCGGAGCCGGCGGTGGCCGCGAAGATCCAGGTGGCGCCGGTGGCGGCCGCGAGGGCCGACGGCGGCGCCGCCGCGCAGCCGCGCGCCGCGTCGTCGTCGGGCGAGGCGACGCGCAGCCCGGCGCCCCTCCGCGGATCGCCGGCCAACGACAACGCGCGCGGGATCTTCGCGCTCACGGCGATCGCCGTGGCCGCGGCCGCCGCCCTGATGGTCTGGGGTCGGATGGACGCCGAGGCGCCCAGCGCGTCGCTGCCGGCGCCGACGGTCCCCGAGGTGCTCGCGCCTGCGCCCCTAGCGACGGTGAGCGAGCCCGCCGCCCTGCCGAGCGCCGAGGGCGAGGTCCAGCCCGGCGTCGAGATCGCCACGGTCGACTTCGGGGCGCGCATGGGCACGATCTTCTACGTTCCGCGGGAGGCCGTGGCCTCAGGCCCGACGACCACGGTGGTTTGGCTCTCCGATGACGGTCCGGGAGGACAGTGATGAGATTTCTTGCGAGTGCGATCACCGCGTTGATGGTCCTGGCGCTCGGCGTGAGCCCTTCGCCCGCTGTCGCGCAGGAGAAGGCGCCCGCGCCCGCGGCGCCATCCGAGGCCGCGGTCACGTCCGAGGTCGTGGTCCTCCACGCGACAAACGACGGGACCGGGATCGATCCGAAGATCGGCAAGATGCCCGAGCTCGGGAAGCCGCCGTTCTCGGCCTACAACAGCTACAAGCTCCTCGATCGGCTGAAGATCAGCCTGCAGAAGGGCAAGCCGACCACCACGAAGCTGCCGAACGGCAGCGTCCTCATGGTGTCGCTGAAGGACGTGGTGGACGCGAAGAAGCAGGACGGGCCGAAGCGCTTCGTCATCAGCGCGAGCATCCAGAAGCCCGGCGGCAACACGTTCCTCCCGCTGCTCGAGGTGAACGCCAAGGCCGGCGAGAACTTCTTCGTGGCGGGTCAGCAGCACAAGGGCGGCGTGCTCGTTCTCGGCGTCAAGGTCGCTCCCTGAGGCGACGGGCGACGGGCGCTCAGCGGCGCCCCGAGGGCGGCAGCGCGATCGGCAGATCCAGCGTGAAGACCGTCCCGCGCGGCGCGCGCTGGGCCGCGCGGATGGCGCCGCCGTGCGCAGCGACGATGTTCCGCACGATGCTCAGGCCGAGCCCGGTGCCGGCGCCGTCGGTCTTCGTCGTGAAGAACGGGTCGAAGATCCTCGGCAGATGATCGGCCTGGATCCCGTGCCCCTCGTCCTGGATGGTGACCGTGATGCAGCCGTCGCTCGGTGACATCGCCGTCGCGATGCCGAGGCAGCCGCCGCGCTCGTGCATCGCGTGCGCCGCGTTCGTGAACAGGTTCACGAACACCTGCGTCAGCGGGTCGATGACGCCGTGCACGGGCGGGATCTCGCCGAAGCACTTCTCGACGCTCACGCCCGTCTGATCGAGGAGGTGCTCGCAGAAGACGAGGGCGCGCTCGATGATGTCGTGGAGGGAGACGGCGCCCGGCTTCTCCGTGGACGGCCTCGAGTAGGCGATCAGATCGCGCGTGAAACGGCGGATGCGATCCGCCGCCTCGTTGATCCTCGCGAGCCGCTCGATGTCCGAGGGATCGAAGCCGCTGCGCTCGCCCTTGCGGCGCAGGTACTCGGAGTAGGCGAGGATCGAGGTGAGCGGGTTGTTGAGCTCGTGCACGACCCCGGCGGCCATCTTCCCGAGGGAGGCCAGCTTCTCGGCCTGGATGATCTGGTCGCGCAGCGACTGCTGCGCGCGCGCTTCCCGGATCGTGATCCGCAAGGCGAGCGCGAGCCGGTCGAGCAGCGCCCCGAGCGGCGCGCTGTCGAGGTACCCGGCGTCGTCGGCCGCGACGTGCACGCTCGATCGCCCTTCGGGCTCGATCGCCGCGGCGCGCTCGAACGCGAACTCGGGCAAGAGCCGCGCCGGATCGCGACCCTCGTCGCGGCCGGCGCGCGGCGAGACGCGGACGACCACCGGCGCGCCGGCCGCGCCGAGGATGCAGACGCCGAACCCGCAGTCCGCGAGCGCCTTCCCGGCCGCGCCGAGCAGCGCCGAGGCGCGCTGCTCGATGGAGGCGGAGGGCTCGAGCTCGCTCGCCGCGAGCAGCAGGTTGTCGATCCACTCGAGCGGGACGTCCCGGGTGAGCGGCTTCCGGAGCGAGACGGGGGCGTCGGACAACGGCCGCTCCCCCAGGCGCTCCGCGGTCCTTCCGCTCACCCGATCACCCGGTTCGGGTCGTCGCCGCTCGATCGGTCGAGATCGATGATCTTCGCGGCGCCGACGTAGGACTTCGTCTCGTAGCGGGTGATCTTGCCGATCTTGCGGACGATCTCCGCCATTCGCTCGGCCTCGCTGCGGATCGTGGCCGCGGCGCCCTTGATGGGGGACGCGTCGTCGATCCGACGGCAGATCAGCTCGGCGTAGCCGAGCACGCTGGTGAGGGGCTGGTTCAGCTCGTGCGCGGCCGCGCCCGCGAGCTCGGCGATGAGGGCCTGCTTCTCGCGAGCGCGCAGCTCCTCCTGCGCCTCGGTGAGGCGGGCTTCCATCCGCATCCTCTCGCGCAGGTCCGTGAAGATGCCGACGGAGCCGACAGGGACGCCGTTCTCGAAGATCAGCGCCGCGGAGAGGTGCACCGGGATGCGCGAGCCGTCCTTGGCCAGGACCTCGGTCCGGTAGCCCTCGAGCCGGCCCGGGCCGCCGTGCTCCTTCGCGTGGATGAGCCGCATGATCTGCTCGGCGTTGTGGTCGGGGTACAGCGCTCGGACGTTCATCACGCCGACGACCTCCTTCGCGTCGTAGCCGTAGATCCGCTCGGCGGCGCGGTTGAACAGCAGGACGACCCCCTCCATGTTGGCCGAGACGATCGCGTCGACCGAGCTCTCGATGACGCGCTCGAGGAACTCCTTCGTCTTGGTCAGCTCCGCCTCCGTGGCGCGCTCCGAGGTGACGTCGCGGAAGCTGACCAGGACGGCGCCGCTCTCCTCCCGGAGGACGCTGCTGAAGCTGAAGCTCAGGATGAGCTTCTCTTGCTCTGGCTCGCCGCGCCGCACGGTGAAATCCACCATGTGCGGGAACGATCCCCTCGCGAAGCCGGCCCGGATCTCCTCGAGGAGCGGGAGCTCGCGCGCATCGATGAGGTCGGCCAGGTTGGCCTTCTCGAGGTCCTCGCCCGCGCGACCGGTGATCGCCTGCGCGCGCGGGTTCGAGAAGAGGATGTGGCCGTCGGGATCGACGACGATGATGCCGTCCGCCGTCGAGTGGAAGAAATCGGCGTAGCGCTGGAGCGCCTTCAGCCGGCGCTCCGCCTCGAACCGGGCGAAGGTGCTCTGCTGCGTCTGATCGCGCAGCGATTGCAGGATGCGCGCGTTGCGCAGGGCGATCGCGGTGGCGCTCGCGACCGTGCGGGCGAGCGAGAGCTCGTGCGCGTGGGGGGCCACGGGCTGCCGGCCGCGCAGGAAGAGCACGCCGAGCGGCTTGTCCTCGAACAGGATGGGCAGGAGCGCGAGGGAGCGGAACGCGTTCTCCGGGAGCTCCGCGCGCACGATGTCGAACAGCGGGTGCGCCTTCGCGTCGTCGATCACGAGCACGTCGCCCGTGCGCATGACCCGCTGGATCTCCGGGTATTTGCCGAGGTCGATGGGCAGATCCCGCAGCTCCTTGTCGTCGCTCGCGGCGACCACGTAGCCGACGTCGCCCTGATCGCGCACGAGCACGATGCTGCAGCGGTCGACGCGGGCCACCTCGGCGATGCGCCGGACGACCGTGAAGAGGATGTTCCGGAAGTCGAGCGTCGACGAGAGCGCCTGCGTCAGCTCGAGGACCACCTTCGCGTCGTGCTCCTTGCGCGCGAGCGCGTCGACGTAGTCGCGGATCCGGAGCTGCCCGCGGATGCGGGCGACGAGCTCCGCCGGGCGGAACGGCTTGCGGATGAAGTCGTCCGCGCCGAGCTCGAAGGCGCGGGCGACCTCCTCGTCGGCGTCGAGCGCCGTCAGCACCACGACGGGGATGTCCCGCGTGCGGGGATCGTCCCGCACGGCGCTGAGGACGACGTACCCGTCCGGCGGCGGCATCACGAGATCGAGCAGCACGAGCGCGGGCACGCTCGCCTTGAGCCAGGCGAGCGCCTCGGCGCCCGAGGGGACGGCGATGGTCTCGATGCCCGCGTCGGCCAGCGCATGCAGCAACATCTGCCGGCTGACGGCGTCGTCATCGACGACGAGCACAGGATCGCGGCGAGACACTCCGCAAGCTTATCGATTCCAGGCCGCGTGGATGAGAGAATTTCAGCGACGGCGCGATCGCAACGCAGGCGCAACGCCGCAGCGCATCGGGCGCCTTCGCGTCGGGGCCGCGCAGGGCTACGAGAAGAGATCTCCCTGCTTCGTCGCCGGCGCCGCGAGGCCGAGGTGCTCGTACGCGCGGCGGGTCGCGATCCTGCCCCGCGGCGTGCGGCCGAGGAAGCCCTGCTGCAGCAGGAACGGCTCGTACACGTCCTCGATGGTGTCGCGCGGCTCACTGAGCGCCGCGGCCAGCGTGTCGATGCCCACGGGGCCGCCGTCGTAGTGATCGATGATCACGCGCAGCAGCCTGCGGTCCATCTCGTCGAGGCCGGCCGGGTCGATCTCGAGCCGCTCCGCGGTCTTGCGCGCGATCGCCATCGTGATCGCGCCGTCGCCGAGCACCTCGGCGAAGTCGCGCACGCGGCGCAGGAGGCGGTTGGCGACGCGCGGGGTGCCCCGGGCGCGCGCCGCGATCTCGCGCGCTCCTCCGGCGTCGATCGGCACCTCGAGCAGCCCGGCGCTGCGCTGCACGATGCGCTCGAGCTCCTCGACCGGGTAGAAATCTAGGCGGACGACGTGGCCGAAGCGCGACAGGAGCGGCGCGGTGAGCAGCCCGGTGCGGGTCGTCGCGCCGACCAGCGTGAACGGCTTCAGCGCGAGCTGGATCGTCGTCGCGTACGGGCCGTCGCCGGTCATGATGTCGATCTTGAACGACTCGATCGCGGGGTAGAGGCTCTCCTCGACCGCCGGCGTGAGCCGGTGGATCTCGTCGATGAACAGGACGTCGTTGCGCTCCAGCTTCGTCAGCAGGCCGGCCAGCGCGCCCTTGTGCTCGATCGCGGGGCCGCTCGTGACGTGGAGGGTGACGCCCATCTCGCGGGCGATGATGTGGGCGAGGGTGGTCTTGCCGAGCCCCGGCGGGCCGCAGAAGAGCATGTGATCCAGCGGCTCGCGCCGCCGGCGCGCGGCTTCCACGAAGACCTTGAGGTTCTCCGTGTGCTTGGCCTGGCCGACGTACTCGGCGAGCGAGGCAGGCCGGAAGAGGCGATCGAAGCGATCGTCGTCGCCTGTCTCGGCAGGAGAGAGCGCCCGTTCAGGCATGCCACGGGAGTACCGCGGGAGGATGGCGAAGGGAAGCGACGGGGAGAAGTCGGCGCGTGGATCGCGGGGGGCGCGCGGCGGCCGGCAGGGTCAACCAAGCGCTGGCACCGACGAGAGCCGGGGGCGCCGCGGGGGCGGGACGCGCGGCAGGCGAGCGCGGCAGAGCGGGCGGCCGTCGGGGGCGCCGTCGACCTCGAGCGAGCCGCCGTGGAGCTCGATCACCGAGCGCGCGTGGCTGAGGCCGAGCGTCAGGCCGCGGCCGCGCGCCGTTGTCTGCCGGCTGAACAGGGCCTCGAGCTCCTCCGGGGGCACGTCGCGGCTGCCGTACTCGATGTCGATGCGGACCTCGCTGTTGAACTCGCCGGCCATCGTCGCGGTGAGGCGCACGAGGCGCGCGGACGGGTCGGCCGCGCCCGTCCGGAGCGCGTGCGCCACGATGACGGCGAGCGCCCGCGTCGCGTACGCCTGATCGACCGGGATCAGCGGCAGCGTGTCGCCGACCTCCACGACGACCTCTCCGTCGGCGTCGCTCGCGAGCTCGCGCGCCTTGCGGATCGCGCCCGCGATGAGCGCGCCGACGGACGTCGGCTGCGGCTCGAGCGTGAGCTGCCCGGCCTCGACGCGCGCGGCGTCCAGGATCGACTCGATGAGGCCGAGGAGCTCCCGGCCGCGCGTCGAGATGAGCTCCAGGCTCTCGCGCTGCGCGTCGGTCAGGTCCTCCTGGCCCACGAGCTCGGCGAACCCGAGGATCGCGTTCAGCGGGCTCTTGAGGTCGTGGCTCACGCTCGCGAACAGGAGGCCGCGCATGCGCTGCGCGGCCTCGCGGGCCTCGAGCGCGCGCTCCTGCGCCGCGGCGAAGACGCGGAAGCGCTCGGCGAGGTCCTCGATCGCGTGCCCCAGGCGGGCGACGACGGCGAACCGCGCGGGGCGCGCGATCTGCGTGGCGCCGCGGAGCACGCTGTCCGTGCCGAGCAGGCGCACCTGCTTCGTCGCGTGCACGAGATCCGCGGCGAGGACGCGGCCGAAGAGGTTGCCGAGCGCGCCCGCGACGAGCACCGCGAGCAGCGCGACGAGCGCGCCCCAGATCGCGGCGGACGGCTCGAGATCCGCGGAGAACCGGATGTTGACGCAGCCCCTGTCGAGCGGCGTGATCACCGCGATCTGCCCGTCGGCCTCGCGGCCGGACGAGGGCTCGGCGCCTGCGCAGGCCTGCTCCACGCGCGCGAGGAACCCGAACTCCGCGGCGGCGGCCACGACGTCGTTGCGCTCCGCCTCATCGATGGCCCCGAGCGCCGGATCGAGCGCGGTGCGCGCGATGAGCGTGGCGGTCGCGCGGCGGCTCCGCTCGATGAACGTCTGGAGGTGCGCGTTCGCGATGAGCACCGCCCCGACGCCGACGAGCAGCACCGGCGCGGCGACGGCCAGGAGCAGCTTGTAGGTGACCCGCCGGCGCGGCGTCTGGTACAGCTCGGCCGTCTCGAGCAGCGACCCGATCGCCTCGGCCGGGCTGATCTCGAAGAGGCTGAACGTCGTGGCCCGCGTCAGCACGTAGTGCGGGATCGCGGACGCGCAGAGGATCGTGATCGCGAGGATGAGCAGGCTCACCGCGCGGCCGTCGTCGAGCTTCTCCGGCCTGATCCCCGGGATCATCGTGAGGCTCGAGATCGTCGAGCTCGCCAGCACGAAGCGCAGCGCCAGCGACGGCGGCAGCTCGGCGAAGCGCTCGAGCTCCTCGTGATCGATGTCGCGCGCGCCGATCATGAGCGAGCGCAGCAGGTCCTGGTGGGTGCGCAGCCGGAGCAGGGTCAGCAGGGTGGTCGCGCAGATCGCGGCCAGGGCGATCTTCGCGCCGACCGAGAGCACGCTCGCCGCGACGTCCTGCTCCAGGATGAGCAGCTTCGGCGCGAGCGCCGCGATGGCCCCGAAGGCGGCGACGCCGACCAGCGCCTGGCGGACGAGCACCCGCCGCGCGAAGTGGATCGCGTCGTCCCGCATGCGCTCCTCGGTCACGCGACCCTCCCGCCTGGGCGCCCGCCGCCGCCCGCCTCGCCCGGCGGCGGCGGCGTCGGGGTGTCGGCCGCGGGTTGCGCCGGCCCGGGCGCGCGGTTCGGATCCAGCCAGATCGGCAAGGTGATGGTGAAGGTCGAGCCCCGCCCGAGCTCGCTCTCGAGCTGGATCGTCCCGCCGTGCATCAGCACGAGGCGCTTCGCGATCGAGAGCCCGAGCCCCGTCCCGGCCCGGCGCGAGCGCACGTCGCCGGTCTGCCGGTACTCCTCGAAGACGGCCGTCGTCTCCTCCGGCGGGATGCCGGGGCCGGTGTCCTGGACGGTGATCGCCGCGTAGCGGCCGCGTCCCGCGATGTGGACGGTCACCGAGCCGCGCGCCGTGAACTTGACGGCGTTCGAGACGAGGTTCGTCAGGATCTGCCGCACCCGGCGCGGATCGGCGTGCGCGAGCAGGCCGTGGTCGCCGGTGACCCGCAGCTCCACGGGCTTGTCGCGGGCCGCCGCGGACGCCTCGCGCATCACCTGATCGACGAGGACGCGGAGGTTCACGGCGCGGCGGGAGAGCTGGAGCTTGCCCGTCTCGAGCGCGGAGAGGTCGAGGATGTCGTCGATGAGCGTGCGAAGGTGCTCGCCGCTCTGCCGGATGACCGAGAGCGCCTCGCGCGCGTCCTGGCTGAGCGGCCCGTCGACCTCGCTCTCGAGCACGTGCGCGAAGCCGAGGATGGCGTTGAGGGGCGTTCGCAGCTCGTGGCTGAGCCCCGCGAGGAAGGCCGAGCGCTCGCGGTCCATCACCGACGCCTGCTGGAGGTCCGCCCTGTAGGTGCGCTCCGCCGCGGCGAAGCGCGTGATCAGCAGGTTGAACGCCGCCGTCAGCAGGCCGACCTGATCGAGCGACCGGATCGGCACGGGCTCGGCCTGGATCACGTCCGTCGTCGGCGACGCGCCCGGGCCCTGGCCGCGCGCCATCGCCGTGATGCGCTCGCGCAGGTAGTCGACGTCGTCGCGCGCCGCCTTGGTGAACGAGAGCGCGACCGCGACCGCCACGCCGAGCAGCAGCGTCGTGAGCGCCGCGACGGCGTTGGCGAGGGCGATCGAGTGCGGCGGCGGGCTCGGCGCCGAGACGAACGTGATCACGGACAGGCTGGACAGCGGCGGGTGCAGCGGGCGCGCCGCGAACCGGACGCGGCCGAGCGAGGTCGTCGTCTCGCCCTTGCCCTGCGTGAGCATCTGGAAGATGTCGGCCTTGGCCGGCGCGCCGAAGCTCTCGTTGATCAGCACCTGACCGCTCTGCTCGACGAGCAGGATCTCCGATGTGGCCCGCCTCGCCGCCAGCCCCAAAAACTCCGCCCTCTCGCCCTCCGGCGTCCCGCGGAGCCGCGCCACGAGCGTCGCGGCCAGCACCTCCGCGCGCAGGCTCGCGGCCTGATCGCTCATGCTCGCGAGCTGGCGGATGCCGATCAGCGCGATCGCCACCGCCGTGGCGATCCCCACGGCGATCACGATCGCGGGCGCGAGCGGCACGAGCGGCATCGTGCCGCGAGGCCAGCGGATGAGGCGACGACGGCGAGCCACGGCGAAGATGGCGATGCTAGCGCGCTTCGCGCGGCGCACGGGCGGCATCCCGCGCCCGCCGCGCTCGCCGCGTCCCACGCTCGACGCGGGCGCGCATCACCTGGGATCGGTCGCCAGGAGCGCGAAGACGGAGTGATCGAGCCAGCGGCCGTCGCACCACTCGGCCTGCCGGGCGATGCCCTCGAAGCGGAAGCCGAGCCGGCCGATGACCGCCAGCGACGCGTGGTTGTCCGTCGCGGCCGCAACGCGTACCCGGTGTGCGCCCATGTGGTTGAACGCGAACCCGAGAGCGGCCTTCGCCGCCTCGGTCATGAGCCCGCGTCCGGTCGCCTCCTTGCGCAGCCAGTACCCGAGCTCGCAGGAGCGGTGCAGGTGGACGCACGCCTCGAGCCCGACGACGCCGGCGAGCGAGCGGTGCGCGCGCTCGCGGATGACGAAGCGCAGCGCCCTGCCGTGATCCCAGTCGGCGGCGCACGCCTCGGCGAATCGGACGCTCGCTGCCGGGTCCGTGTGGAACTGCACCCACGGCAGCCACCGCTGGAGGGTCGCGCGCGAGCCGCTGACCGCGAGCCAGAGCTCGGGGCCATCGGACGGATCGATTGGCACGAGGATCAGCCGCTCGGTCTCGATCGGACGGGCGCGGACCTCGCTGCGAGGTGGGAGGATGAGCATGGGGTCACCGGCACTGGATGCGAGCGGCGTAGGGCTCGAGATGACCCGCCTCGTAGTCAAGCCACGCGACATACCATTCTCCGGCCCTCGCGCCGGGGCTGATCGAGGGCGTGGGCTGGTCGCCGCTGACGCGGGCGAACTTCGTTGGCGCGCCGACGCCGTCGCGGTTGATCGACGCGGTGTGGATGCGGCCCTGCTCGAACCAGACGAGCTGGGCCTGGCCGTTCGGCGCGACGGCGACCGACGGGCGGCCACCCTTCTTCGAGAACCGCTTGCGCCAGAGCGGCTGGCCCTTCGCGGGGTCGATGTAGGCCGCCGACGCGCCCCCGATCGGCGGCTCGCCGTGCCACACGACGAAGCAGTTGCCCCCGCCGCACGCGAGCGACGGGCTGTCGCTGCGGGCGCGGTCGCTGTTCACGAGCGACAGCTCGCCGAGCGCGCGGTCGGCGCGCTTGCCTGGGCTGGCCGGCGGGAGCCCCTTGTCGGCGCTCGCGAGCGGCAGGCGCATGTACTGGATGATGCGCGTCGGCTCGCGATCGAAGCGGAAGGCGAGGTGCATCACGTCGTCCAGCACCGCGACGGACGGGAAGCGGGCGCGCGGCTTCGAAGGGCCCGTCGGGGTGACGTCCGTCAACCGGATGAGCTCGCCGAGCGGATCGAGGTTCGGCGAGAGGCGGCGCAGGAAGAGGTCCTCGGAGGTGGCGCTGTCGCCGTCATCCGACCACGCGATCACGAACCCCTCGGCGGTGCGCGCGAGCGACGGCCACGAGTTGCCGCCGCGAGGGAAGCGGGCGACCATCATCGCGGGGCCGTCGATGCGGCCGTCGCCGTCGAGCCAGCGGACCTGCACGCCCGCCTCCGGGCCCTTGCCGTCCCAGTACGTGAGCACCAGCCGCTCGCCGGCGGAGGTGAGCTCGGGCCGACCGATGGCGCGGCCCTCGGGCGTCACGTCGAGCGCCGGCGACGACGGGCGCATCGCGCTGTCGAGCGCCGCCGTGTAGGCGTGCTCGGTGCCCTCGTGCGAGTCGGTCCAGGTGACCACCGCGCCGCGCGGCCCGAGCGCGATCGAGGGCCGGCTGGCCCCGATGGCGCGGCCGCCCTCGCGCACGAGATCGTGCGTGCGCGGCCTGGCGAGGCCGGTGAGCTGGCAGGGCGCCTTGCCGTTCGCGTCCTTCAGGGCGACCTGCACGTGCTCGATCAGCGTCCGCGGCACGGGGTGGTTGCCCTTGTCCTGGGCGTCCTTGAGCAGCCTGAGCGCGGCCTTGAGATCGCCGGCGGCGATCGCCTCCTGCGCCTGCGCGACGAGCGGCGGCCAGGGCAGGCCGGGCGGCTCGACCGGAGCGTCGGCGCGCGCCGGCACGTTGGCTGCCGCGGAGGACGACGGCGCGCTGGCCGACGCCGTCGGCGCGGCGCTCGACGAGACGGGCGGCAGGGCCGTCGGCTTGAGGAACTGGCGGTAGCCGGCGTACGCGCCGCCCGCGGCGAGCGCGAGCACGCCGAAGAGGACGAGCGCGCGGCCCGCGCCGCCGCGCCTCGGGGGCGCGGGCCGCGCGAGCGGATCGGAGAGCGACGCCTCGCCCGAGCCCCCGGAGAACGTGATCTGCTGCCCCGCGCCCTGGCTCACGCGCCCGGCGATCGCTGCGCCCGGCGGCCCGGAGAGATCCAGCCCGCCGAGCGGATCTCCCCCGCGATCCGCCGGGCCCGAGGGCACGGTCCGCCGCGCCTCGTTGGGGGTCACACGGACCACCCCGGGGGGATCGAACGTCACGTCGGCCGGAGGATCGGCGCTCATCGGCAGGAGCCCCGCCTGCGACGGCTCCGCGCCGCGCGGCGGGCTCGGCTGCGCGACGCCGAGCGCGATCGAGAGCTCGTCGGCGAACTCCTTCGCGGTCTGGAAGCGCCGGTCGATCGAGCGATCGAGCGCCTTCTCGAACCACGTGGTGAAGCTCGGCGGCAGGTCCGGGCGGAGCGCCGCGGGCTGCGGCAGCGGCGCGTTCGCGATCTGCGCGAACGTCATCGCGACGCCCTGCTCGGTCTGCCACACGGTGCGGCCGGTGAGGCACTCGTACGTGATGCAGCCGAGCGCCCACAGATCCGCGCGGTGGTCGACCGCCCCCTGGCCGCGCACCTGCTCCGGGCTCATGTACGCCGGCGTCCCGAAGACCGCGCCCTCGCGCGTGAGGCGCGCCTGCGCGTCGCCCCCGTCGACCGGCGCGTAGAACTTCGCGAGGCCGAAATCGAGGATCTTCGCGCAGAGCCGGCCCTCCTCGTCCTTCGTGAGGAAGATGTTCTCCGGCTTGAGATCGCGGTGGACGATCGAGGCCGCGTGCGCCTTGGTGAGCCCTCGGCAGACCTGCGACATCACCGCGACGGTGGTCTCGGGGTCGAGGTACCTGACGACGGTCATGCGCTCGTACAGCGACTCGCCTTCCAGGAGCTCGAGCACCAGGAAGGGCCGCCCGTCGTCGAGCTTGCCCGAGTCGTAGACGTCGCAGATGAAGGGGCTGCGGATCGACGCCGCGGCCCGGGCCTCGCGGAGGAAGCGCTCGACGACGACCGCCGAGGTCGTCAGCTCCTGGGCGAGCACCTTGATCGCCACCCGCTTGCCGATGTCGATGTGCTCGGCCTCGTACACGGCAGCCATGCCGCCGCGCCCGATCTCGCGTGTGATGCGGTATTTTCCGGCGAGGACCGTGCCTACCGGGATCTTCGCTTTGTTCGGCAAAGCCATCAGGCAGGGCTGTCCCGCGACTGGATTCGCCAGCGCAGACTATTCGAGCCGCGTCACAAGGACAAGGCGAGCGCGCCGTGGTCGTCAGGAGAGGCGGCGCGACCCCCTCGATGGCCGGGAGACCGGGCTCTTCTGTACCCGGAGGGACCGGCGGAGCCGGCCGATCCGCTCCCGGGGGCCTGGTGAACGCAAGCCCCACCCCCCGGCGGGGTGGGGAACGCGGACCCCACCCCGCGGTCCATGCATCGGCCACGCGTCGCCACCCGTCACCACCGACCGGTGCGACGACGCGGGAAAAGTAAGCTGGCTCCGCTTTTCGAATCGCGGATCCACTTTTCTCACGGACGCGAGGTGCGCGAAACATTCCGGAAACATGAGCTTGGGTACACCAGCGTTGACCTCCGGACGCTGCGCCAGCGGCCGGGGCGAGGGGTCGCCGATCCGGCTTTGCTGGATGGGTCCCTGAGTCTTGACAGCGTCGGGGCGACGCCCGGTGGACCGGGCGGCCCCCGTCACGGATCGGAGCCGGGTGGAGCCCGGCACATCGACGGGAGGCCGCCGCCGAGGCGTCCCCCCTTTACCGGCTCTGCTCCGGCGGGGCTTTTCGGGTGAGCGTGCGGGTTTTTTACCCCGGCGAGCGCCCGGTCACCACAGGCGTGCGCAATGAAAAAGGTCGAGGCGATCATCAAGCCGTTCAAGCTCGACGAGGTCAAGGACGCCCTCGCCGAGGTCGGGATTCAAGGCATGACGGTGACCGAGGTAAAGGGCTTCGGTCGGACCGGCGGCAAGAAGGAGGTCTATCGGGGGTCGGCGTATGTCGTCGACTTCGTCCCGAAGGTCAAGGTCGACATCGTAGTGCCGGACAGCATGGTCAGCGACGTGATCGACGCCATCGAGAAGAGCGCCAAGACGGGGCGGATCGGCGACGGCAAGATCTTCGTCGTCCCCGTCGAGGAGGCGGTGCGGATCCGCACGGGTGAGCGCGGCGAGGACGCGATCTAGGCGAGCCGCGGGCAGAGCGTCACAGGGCATTCACGGCGGGTCACAGGGGCGGGC
The DNA here is from genome assembly GCF_051521615.1 of Sorangium sp. So ce1335. Lineage (NCBI taxonomy): Bacteria > Pseudomonadati > Myxococcota > Polyangiales > Polyangiaceae > Sorangium > Sorangium sp. So ce1335. The sequence continues at coordinate 10,000,131 of NZ_CP150363.1, read as the reverse complement.
ACAGGATCGAGAGCCGAGCACACAGCGCGAGCAGGCTGGAGCGAGCACGAGCCCCCGGACCGCCGGATCACATACAGCGAGAGCAGCGAGTCAACGAGGTAGAAAGAAGATCATGAAGCCGAAAGATGTCGTCGCGTTTGCGAAGGAAAACGACGTAAAGTTTGTCGATCTCAAGTTCATCGATCTGCCCGGCATCTGGCAGCACACGACGATCCCGGTGTCCCGCCTCAACGAGGACATCTTCGAGGAGGGGATCGGCTTCGACGGCTCGTCCGTGCGCGGGTGGCAGCCGATCAACGCGAGCGACATGCTGATGACGCCCGACGCGTCGACGGCGAAGCTCGACCCGTTCCACGCCCAGAAGACGCTCAGCATGATCTGCAAGATCAGCGACCCGGTGACCGGCCAGCCCTACGGCCGCGACCCGCGCTACATCGCGCAGAAGGCCGAGAACCACCTCCGCGCGAGCGGCATCGCGGACACGACCTACTTCGGGCCCGAGGCCGAGTTCTTCATCTTCGACTCGGTCCGTTACGAGAGCTCTCCGCGGGGCGCCTTCTACGAGATCGACAGCGAGGAGGCGGTCTGGAACTCCGGCAAGGCCGGCCCGAACCTCGGGCACAAGATCCGGTCGAAGGAGGGCTACTTCCCCGTCGCGCCGACCGACACGCTCGGCGACCTGCGCGCGGACATGATGACGACGCTCATCGAGAGCGGCATCGCGGTCGAGGTCGGTCACCACGAGGTGGCGTCGGCCGGGCAGTGTGAGATCGGCATCAAGTTCTCGACGCTGACCTCGATGGCCGACAACCTGATGTGGTTCAAGTACGTCATCAAGAACGTCGGCCGCAAGCACGGCAAGTCGGTGACGTTCATGCCGAAGCCGCTCTTCGGCGACAACGGCAGCGGCATGCACTGCCACCAGTCGCTCTGGAAGGAGGGCAAGCCGCTCTTCGCCGGCGACGGCTATGCGGGCCTGTCGGACACGGGCCTCTGGTACATCGGCGGCATCCTGAAGCACGCGAAGTCGATCGCCGCGCTCACCAACCCGACGACGAACAGCTACCGCCGGCTCGTCCCGGGCTACGAGGCGCCCGTCAACCTCGCGTACTCGAGCCGCAACCGCTCGGCCTCGATCCGCATCCCGCTGGCGCCAGGCAACAGCCCGAAGAGCCGCCGCATCGAGGTCCGCTTCCCGGACGCGAGCTGCAACCCGTACCTCGCCTTCGCCGCCATGATGATGGCCGGCCTCGACGGCGTGCAGAACCGCATCGACCCGGGTGATCCGCTCGACAAGGACATCTACGCGCTCTCGCCCGAGGAGCTGAAGGAAGTGCCGCACATGCCGGGCTCGCTCGACGAGGCGCTCTCGTCCCTCGAGCGCGACCACGAGTTCCTGCTCCGCGGCGACGTCTTCACCCGCGACATCATCAAGACCTGGATCGACTACAAGCGCGAGCGCGAGGTCGACGCGATCCGGCTCCGCCCGGTCCCGCACGAGTTCTTCCTCTACTACGACGTCTGATCGACCCCACCCGAGCGGCGCAGGGTCCAGCGCACGAGAAAATTGCGCTGTGACCCTCGCGCCCCGTTGCCATCACCCCTCGCTGCCGGGCGCGTGAGGCGCGCGGGCTCGCCGCGCGATACCGCTCGCCGGTGCGCCGGGTTATCCTCCGCCCGCCTCGGGCGTGGGGCGGGGGCAAGGCACCCTCGTCCCACGGTTCCCCGGAGACACCTCGGCGGCAGCAGTGAACCCCGGCGATCTCATCCAGTCTCGCTACCGGCTCGTGAAGCTCCTGGGCCGAGGCGCCAGCGGGGCCGTGTGGGCCGCGAAGAACGAGCTCATCGACCGCGACGTGGCGCTCAAGGTGATGCGCCCCGAGGTGGCCGAGGACGCCGTCGCGCTCCAGCGCTTCTTCAACGAGGCGAAGGCGAGCGGGCGCGTGCGCAGCCCCAGCATCGTCGAGATCCTGGATCTAGGGCAGGCCGAGGACGGCTCGCCGTTCCTCGTGTTCGAGCTGCTCGTCGGCGAGGGGCTCGACGAGTGGCTGCGGCGCGAGCGCACCATCGAGCCGGAGACGCTCGTCGAGATCTTCATCGGCCTCGCGCGGGCGCTCGACATGGCCCATCAGCAGGGGATCATCCACCGCGACCTGAAGCCCGCGAACATCTACGTGCACCGCAACCACCTGGGCGAGCTCGTGGGGAAGATCCTGGACTTCGGGATCAGCAAGGTGCTCGAGAAGGAGCACAACTTCGCGCTGACCCACACGGGGTGCGTCGTCGGCTCGCCGGCCTACATGTCGCCGGAGCAGGCTGCGGGGCGCGAGGATCTCGACGGCCGGGCCGACCTGTGGTCGCTGGGCGTCGTCATGTACGAGGCGCTGACAGGGACGCTGCCGCACCAGGCGCCGAACTACAACGCGCTCATGGTCCGCATCCTGAGCAAGGACTGCGACCCGATCGCCTCGCGCAGGCCGGGGCTGCCGCCGCGCCTCTGCCACATCGTCGACGCCTGCCTCGAGCGCGAGCGCGACGCCCGGATCGCCTCGGCGGGCATCCTCGCGAAGGAGCTCGAGGCCGTGCTGCGCGAGCTGCGCGCCGCGCGCTTCCGGGGGCAGAGGGGGCGCCGCGCCTCGGACGTCGATGTCACCCTCGGCGACAAGCTCCGCCTCGCGCCGGAGAGCTTCGGGCTGCGCGGCGGCTCGGTCGGGGCGCTCGGTCGGCTCGTGCAGCACGGCAGGCGGCTGCCGCCGGCCACGCTCGTCGCGGCGGGGCTCGGGGTGGTGTTCTGGGCGATGGTGCTCGTGCTGCTCGGCAGGTACTGGGGCCGCTGAGCGGGCGGCAGCGGCGAGGCGCGCGGCCGCTGCCGGGACGGCGCTCGGGGACCTCCGGCGTCAGGCGCGCGGCGCGCCGACGCACGCGCCGGGCGCGCGCTGGACACGATCGCCCGGCGCGCCGACGCACGCGCCGGGCGCGCGCTGGACGCGATCGCCCGGCGCGTCGCCTGCGTGCGCGTCGCCTGCGTGCGCGTCGCCTGCGTGCGCGTCGCCTGCGTGCGCGTCGCCTGCGTGCGCGTGCGGTGATGCCTCCGCGGACGCGTCGCCATGGCCTGCCATCTGACCGAACCACGCGCGAGGCCCGAGCCTCGTGAAGCTCGCGAACAGGAGCGCGCCGAGCGCCGCCGCGCAGACCCACTCGATGACCCCATGCTCGCGCGCCGCGAGCGCGTGGAGCTCGGGGACCGAGGCGCCGGGGACGAGGGCGTTCGCGGCGAGGCCCACAACGACGGCGAGGGCGACGCTGGAGAGCGCGAACGCGGCGGCTGCGCGCGCGCCGAGCGCTCGCTTCAGCGCGGCGAGCACCGCGACGTTCGTGGCGGGGCCCGAGAGGAGGAACGCGAGCGCCGCGCCGACCGAGAACCCCTTGTGGATCATCACCGCGGCGAGCGCGGTCGCGCCCTGCGCGCACACGTGGACGGCCACCGCGGCGAGCGCGCTCACCACGACGTCGGCCGGCGCGCCGATCGCGCGCGCCGCGGCCGGCTCGATCGTCGCCTCGAGCACGGCGGCGAGCACGAGGCCCACGAGGTACCAGGCGGCCACCCGATCGAGCGACGGCCCGACGGCCTCGGCGACGGCGGCGCGGAGCCGCGCCCCCGTCGGCGCGGCGGCGGGCGGCTCGCTGGCTCGCGGCGTCGCACCCGTGTCAGGTCCGACGGCGGGCTCCGGCGCGCTCGCCGCCCCGGCGGAGGATGACGACCCGGCGGCCGCCCTGGCGACGAGGAGCGCGACGAGCGCGGCGAGGAGCGCGCTGCCCGCGACGCGCGCCGCGGTGAGCGGCAGGCCGAGCAGCCGCAGCGACAGCAGCGCGCTGCCCACGTCGAGCGCCGACACGAAGGCGGCGAAGGCGGCGATCGCGGCGAGCGACAGCGCGGCGCCGCCGCGCGGCCACCGCGCCAGGCGACCGGGGAGGTACGCGCGCGCGAGCCCCGCCGCGGCGAGACCGGCGAGCACGGCGGGCGCGGTCTCGACGAACAGCGGGCCGAGCGACTCGGCGATCGACAGCTCGGGCGGGTGGGCGTGCGTGAAGACGCTCTCCTCCGGGCTCGGGAGCGCGAGCGCGACGCAGAGACCGGAGGCGAAGGCGACGGCGCTCGCGGTCCGCGCCGCCCGGCCCCGGGGAGCGGGCTCGTGCGTGTGGACCACGATCCGCAGGAGAACGCCGAGTCCGAAGGCGATGAACACCTCGAGCGACCCGTGGGGGAGGCCCTCCAGCAGGCGCTGGCCGAGGAGGGCGCCGAGCAGCGTGAGCAGCCCGAGGAGCCCGAGGCGCGCGGCGAGCTGCCGCCACCCCCACGCGGGCAGGAAGCGCGCGGCGAGCGACAGCCCCTCCGGCAAGCGGTGAACGAGGACGGCGACCGCGAAGAGCGCCACGTCCGCGCCGCCGTCGGCCGCGGCCGCCGCCAGCGCGAGACCGGCGCCGTCGAGCAGGCCGTGGACGGCGATCGCCGAGAACGCGACCTCCCGTCCCAGCGCACCGCCGGCGCCGCGCCGCCGGTGCTCCGTGAGCGAGAGCGCCGCGTAACCGAGCGCCGCCCAGAGGAGCGCCTGCGCCCCGATCTCCTCGACCACGTGCGGCAGGTGGCGCGAGAGGACCAGGGCGGGGACGAGGCCGAGCGTCAGCCCGTCGAGCGCGGACATCGGCAGCGCCCGGCGCTGACCGAGCGCCACGAGGAGCGGCCCGGCGGCGAGGCCGGCGAGCGACAGAGCGACGACGAGCGCGAGCATGGGCGCGGGGGCTATGCCCGAGCGACCGGCCTCAATCAACACCAAATTGAACCTGCAATCAAGATGCAGAGACGGCCGCGCCTCTTGCCCGGCGGCACTTTTCCATGCAGCTCCGTGCAGCCCGACGGCTCCGGGCCGGTGGCTTCGGGGTTGGCCGGCGTCTCTGGGCAGGCCCGCGGCGCAAGGTCGCCGCCGTTCAGGCGGCGTCGTGGTTCAGGGAGCCCCGCGGTTCAGGGAGCCCCGCGGCTCAGGGCTGCCCCGCGGCTCAGGGCTGCCCCGCGCTCAAGGCTGCCCGCGGCTCAGGGCTGCCCCGCGCTCAAGGCTGCCCGCGGCTCAGGGCTGCCCCGCGTTCAGGGCTGCCCCGCGGCTCAGGGCTGCCCCGCGCTCAAGGCTGCCCCGCGGCTCAGGGCTGCCCCGCGGCTCAGGGCTGCACGCACCTGTCGCAGCGGCCCTTGATCTGGATCTGGAGGCCCTTGCGGCGCAGCGCGCGGGGCGCGCCGCGCGCCGCCTTGATCTCGATGCTCTCGTCCGGGAGGCAGAGCACATCACCGCACGTGTCGCACATGAAGTGCGGGTGCTCGTTCGTCGCGTGCTCGCCGGTGCCCTCGCGCAGCTCGAACCGCCAGAGGTGGTCGCCCATGTCGGTGCGGCGCACCAGCCCCGCGTTGGTCAGATCGATGAGGTTCCGGTAGATGGTGGCGCGATCCCACCCCTTCGGGGCGAGCTCTGCCGCGAGCTCCGCGTGGCTGACGGGCGTCCGCGAGCGGCCGAGGCTCTGCAGCACGGCGATCCGCGGCGAGGTGGCCCGCAGGCCGGTCGCCCGGATCTGCTCGCGGAGCTGCTCCGCGGACTGACCTGCTTTGGAACGCGCCATGCGAGACATCTACCGTCGCCCGGACAGTACTGCAATCAGGATGCACGGAGCTCGCCGGACGCCCAGCGCGCCCGGCGGACGACGCCAGGCGCGCCCGCGCGAGTGGGACCGCCCGACCGCCGCCGGGCTCGCGCGCCGCGTACGGCGGGCTGGCCCCGCCGCGCGCTCGGCCGGACAGCGCGATGTCGATCTCCCGCGCGCCTCGCCCTGGGCCCGCCTCCACAGCGCGGCCCGGGGTGATCCACGACAGAAGCCGTCCCGCGCGGCTCGAGCGACGGAGCGCCGAGCGCGCCGGCATACAACGGACAGCGAGAAGATGCCGGTACCGAGAAGGTGGCAGATGGCGAGTTGGATAACCGCCCGCGCGTCGATTCAAGCATGGCTTGAACTCCACACGCCAGGCGGATGGATCACGATCGAACTCATCAGGAACAATCTTAGAAATCTGCAGGAGCCCATCAGGGAGCCTCGGGGATGAGACGCTGAAACATGGAACAGGCGGAACGGTCGGCCCCCGCTCGCCGGCTGGCCTCGAATCGACGGCCGCTCGATCGAATCCCGGGCTCGCCGCGCGCTCCATTATGGAGCGATCGCTCCATGTTGGAGCAGCAACCTTCTCCGCCGCGCGCAGGTCGTTGCGCCGCGTCATCGCGCTCGCGCGCCCGGAGATCCAACCGGCGCTCGATCGAATGGCGCAAGACGACCAAGACGTGGAATCTCACCTTGTCGTCTTGAGCAGAATCGGCCTTTTGGAATTGAACCGATTGTCACGGTGGCTATATATTCCTGCTTCCTTTGCGGGGACTGAACCAAGGAGAATGTCCATGCGAGCTCGGACGTGTGCGGATGTACTTGCCTTAGTCGTGATCGCTGCCTTGAGCGCCGGGTGCACCGGCGACCCCTCGACCCCCGCGGAGGAAGCGCCGGCCGTGGCCGATGTCGATCCTGAGCAGGTGGAGGAGGCGGAGCCGGCTCCCCTGCGGCGGACCTGCGGGACCGTCACGCTGAGCGACACCGAGAAGGAGGAGGTCGAGCTGTTCGTCCGCAGCCGGGTGGCGGCCGGGTTCACCGCGGGCACGCCGGTCGTGATCCCGGTGCACGTCCACGTCATCAACAAGGGGACGCGCCTCGTGGACGGCAACGTCACTGACGAGATGATCGCCAAGCAGATCGATGTGCTCAACGCGGCCTACGCGAGCACCCGCTTCAGCTTCGAGCTGGTCTCGGTCAACCGGCGCACGAACGCGAACTGGTTCCTCATGGGGCAGAACTCCAGGGCCGAGCGGGACGCGAAGAATGCGCTCCGCCAGGGTGAGTCGAACCACCTCAATCTCTACACGGCCAGCCCGGGCGGCGGTCTACTCGGCTGGGCGACGTTCCCCAACGCCTACGCGCAGAGCCCGAAGATGGACGGCGTCGTCGTGCTCTACTCCTCGCTGCCCGGCGGCAGCGCGGCGCCGTACAACGAGGGAGATACGGCGACGCACGAGGTCGGTCACTGGCTCGGCCTCTACCACACGTTCCAGGGGGGCTGCTCCGACCCCGGGGACTACGTCGCCGACACGGCGAGGGAGAAGAGCGCCGCTTACGGCTGCCCGACCGGTCGGGACAGCTGCAGGGCGGCGACTGGGGTCGACCCGATCAAGAACTACATGGATTACACCGACGACTCCTGCATGGACGCGTTCACTGCGGGGCAGATCGATCGCATGTCGGCGCAGTGGGATTCGTATCGCCTGCCTCAGTGAGAGGCGGCTGACCGGGATGGACGGCTGACCGGAACCGGAGATGGCAGCCGGCCGGCGAGCGGCGGGGAGCTCCGCCGCCCGCCGGGGGCGCGTGCGTCAGCGATCGATCACGTCGACTTGATCTGCGCCCGGCCCTCGAAGCTCGGGCGCTCGCCGAGGATGCGGGACACGGGCGCGGCGGGGGACGCCCCCGCGTCGCCCGCGTCCACGTCGGCCTGCGCGAGGCGCCGCTGGCGGCGGGTGCCGGCCTGCACGCCGAAATACACGCCGAGGAACGTCACGAGACCCCAGCCGAGGAGGCCGAGGGCCACGAGGCCGGTCTGGCGCGAGGCGTCGCTCCCGAGGCGGCTCACCTCCTCCATCGGCGCCGACAGCTTGCTGACCTCCTGCATCGGCTCGCGCAGCGTCGCGACCTGCTCCATCGGCTGCTTCAGCCCAGCGACGTCGCGCATCGGGGCGTCCAGGGCGGCCAGGTCGCGCATCGGCGCGTTCAGGGCGGCCACGTCCGCGAGCGGAGCCTGGAGGCTCGCGATGCTCTCGTTCATGGCGGCGATCGTGGCCTTCATCTCGCTCAGCCGATCCATCGACTGCTCGAGGCTCGCGGTCTCCCGCAGGCTCTGCTGCATCGCGTCCATGGAGCCCTTGAGCTCGGCGAGCCGATCCATCGCCGCCTGCATCTCGGCGAGCCGCTCCATCGGCTGGCGCAGCTCGGCGAGGCGATCGAGGCTCCGCTGCGATTCGCGCAGCGTCGCATTCGACTCCTCGATCATCGCGCGCATCCGCCGCATCTCCTCGGTGGTCGCCTGGATGGAGCGCGTGTTCGTGTCCACCATCGTGGCCATGCCGCAGCCCGTCGAGGCGACGACGAGCAGCGCGACCGGCGCAATCTGACGGAACATATCCCAATGCATGTCCGATCGTTGATGCCTCGAAGGCGTCGCGTCAACGCGGATTTGACGCGGTGCGCTGGAATATGACATAGCCGTGTCCGGGGGGTGAGGCGCTGTGGGATGCCGGTGCGCGCCGGCCCGCGATCTGCGCGGTGTGGCCCGTGCTCGCACGGTGTTGTGAACGGCCGGTGTCGATCCGGAGGACGTTGACGCGCGGGCCCCGCAGGACTCGAGGTGTGGAATCGCCGGGGGGCAGACGCGATGATCTCGGCATGTCGCGGGGGCGGAGGGGCGACACGGCGCCGCGGCACCTCGCGAGGAGGCGAGGTTCACCCGTGGTCGCGGCGAGCGACGCGGCGGTGAGGAAGAGGGCGCCGGGGCGGCCGCGCGCGGGCGGCGACGCTCACGGCGCGGGTCGGCCGGGGCGGGGGGCGCCGGCGCGGAGGACGAGCGCGGCGAGCAGCGCGAGCACCGCCGCGGCGAGCCAGGCCGGCGGGCCGAAGGCGCGGGTGCCGGCGGCGAGCGCGCCGTCGATCCACGTGACGTCGAGCAGGGAGCCGCGCAGGCCAGCGCCCGCGAGCGCGGTGAAGCTCGCGTGGGCGGCGACCGCGGCGATCGCGCCGCGGCCGTGGCGGAAGAGCGCCGCGGCGAGCGCGCCGAGCGCGGTGGCGAGGGCGACGCTCGACGCTGTCGCGCCCGGCGCGAGCCCGAGGGCGGCGCCGTGCGCGAGGGCGGAGAACGCGACGGCCCAGCGGCTCGAGAGGCCGGCGCGCGCGGCGGTCGCGAGCGGGATGCCCGAGAGCAGGAGCTCGTCGCGGACGGCGAGGGCGACAGCGCGCACCAGCGCGAAGGCGAAGCTCAACGACGGCGCGCCGGGCTCGACGGTCGCCCAGCCGATGGCCAGAGAGGCGCCGAGCGGGAGCAGCACCGCGAACGCGCCCAGCGCGGCGCCGAGGCCGGCGCGGCGGGCGAGGCGCGCGCGGCGGTCCGGAGCCTCCCGCTCCAGCGGGTCGATCCACTGCACGCCGGCCCGCACCGCGACGAGGTCGGCGACGACGGCGCCGGCGAGCGCCGCGGCGAGCGGGCTCGACGAGAGGAGCAAGGTGACGATCTGCAGGGCCGCGGCGAGGCCGACCAGCCAGGCCGCGCCGAGCGCGAGATCGATCAGGCGGCGCTGCTGCCGCGCGCGATCGGGCAGGGGAGCGCCGCCCCCGGCCGTGCTCAGTGGAGCGTGTGCCACTGGCCGTTGTGCTCCACCTTCGGGACACCCGCGTCGCCGTCCATCTCGCCGCGGTGGCGCGCGCCCAGGGTGGCCACGAGCTTCGCCGTGGACGCGCGCGCGGGCCGGTGGCGCGTCTCCGGCGCGGCGCGGAGGCGCCGGTGGGGGGCGGGGGGCGCCGCCGATCTGCGGGCGCGGAGCCGCTGGACGCCGAGCGCGCCGCCGACGAGCAGGCCGAGGAGGAGGAGCGAGCCGACGAGCACCGCGAGGAAGCCGTAGCGGCGCGCGACGTCGGCGCGCCAGGCGAGCTCGAGCTCGTGGCGGGGCGCGTCGTAGGCGGCCTCGAGCGCGTCCCCGAGCGGCGCGCCGGCGCTCACCGCGTCGAGGGCGCGCGTGAAGCGCTGCCGCCGCTCGCCGTCGACGAGGAAGCGGAGCACGTCGGCCGACTGCGCGTGGGCCACCGACGCGGCCGGATCCGCGGCGCCAGCGAGGCTCGCCTCGAGGTCGTCGAGGGGGAGGAGGTGCCCGCGGAGCGCGGCGACGGAGAGCCGCTGCGCGCGGCGCGCGGCGCGCTCGCCCGCCGCGTGGGCGGCGAACCCCTCGTGGAACCAGCGCGGGAGCGGGGCGCCGCCCGTCGCCTCGTCGAGGGCGAGGTGCGCGAGCGCGTGGCGGAAGGCGCTCTCGAGATCGAGCGCGTCGCCGCCGTGCCCCGGGGAGGCGCTGAGGGCGGCGAGCCGCAGCGCGCCGAACGACGCGGCGGTCGCCGGGCCCGCGAGCTCCCCGGGGACGAGGTTGTCGAGCTCGGCGGGGACCGCGGCGATCCGGACCTTCACGGGGGCGACGAGCGCCGGGCGGCCGAGCAGATCGCTGAGCTCCGCGCGGACATCGCCGGCGTGCGCGATCAGAGGGCGGACGCGATCGCGGGTCGACGGGCGGTAGGCGAACTCGATCCAGCCGAGATCCTCGGTGTGGTACTCCGGCGGGGGCGGCGGGACGGCGAGCGTTGCCTTGCCGTCGAGCGGCGTCGCGGGCGCGTCGTAGACGCGGGGCGCGGCGCCGGCGAGCCGGGGTGCGGCGGCGATCGCGAGGCACAGGAGCGCCGCGAGCCTGTGGCCCAACGCCGCCGGGCTGCGCCGGGTGGGGCGCGTCATGGCGCGATCCGACCGCGGAGGTGAACCATGTCGCCGTCGTTGCCGCCCGTCTGGGCGAGCACGAGCACCGCGATGCCCGTCACGGCGACGCCCGCGAGCGGCCCCCAGAACCAGGGCGAGCTCCACACGGAGCGCGGCCCGGACGGGGCCTTATCGCCGCCCGCGCTCTCCGCGGTCAGGTCGACGCGCGCGCCGTCGCGGCGGGGACCGCTGCGCGGCGGCGCGCCCGCGGGCCGCTGCGCGACGGCGGGCGCGCGCGCCGTCGCGGAGCGACCCGCGACGGCGTCGCCTCGCTCGTCGTCAGCGAGCAGCGCGCGGACGGCCACGGCAGCGCCCGGCCAGTCGAAGGTCGCGGCGGCGGGGGCGGTCGCGCCCTCCGCGGGCCGCTGGACCGTCGCGCCGAGATCGAGCGGCGCGTAGGTCGCGCCGGCGACGCGGAGCACGCGCGCCACGGGGTGGCCCTGCGACGTCGTCACCGCCACGACGAGCGCCGCGCCCGCGCCCGCGCCCAGCGACGCGAGCAGCCCGCGCGCGACCGGCTCGGACTCGGCGCGCCCGGCCGAGCGGCGCACCTCGGCGAGCTCCTTCACGGCGGCGGGCGCGTCCGGCCGCGGGGGATCGCCGGCGAGCGCCTGCGCCGCCGCCTCGTCGATGGGCGGGCGCAGCGCGGGATCGCGGTAGATCGCGCGGGCGAGCGAGCGAGCCGCCTCGGCGCTCGCGTCGTCCACCGCCACGACGACGGCGCCGCGCAGCGACGAGCGGGGCGCGGCGCTGCTCGCGCGCGGGGCGTCCGCCGCGGCGGCGTCGCCGCGGGGAGGCGCTTCGGCCTGCGCGGGAGCGGCCGTCAGGCCGAGCGCTGCCGCGGCGAGGGCCGCGGCTGCCGACGTACAGCGGGACATGCGGTTACGGTACGGAGGCCGCGGGCGAGCGTCAAACGGCGCGCGGCGCGGCGCCACGTCACAGCCAGCCGTGCTCGCGGTACCAGGCGACCGCCCGGCGCGTCCCCTCGGACCAGCTCACCTGGGGCTCCCAGCCGAGCTCCCTGCGCGCCTCGCCCGCGTCGCATACCCAGTGCGACGCGGCGAGCTCGTTCAACTTGTCGCGCGTCAGCATCACGGGCTTGCCTGTGAGCCGGCTCATCCCCTCGCTCGCGAGCGCGGCGCCGCGCATCAGCGCGAAGGGCACGCCGACCCGGACGAACGCCCGCGCGCCGATCGCCGCCTCCACCTCGGCCAGCATGTCGCGCCACACGTACACGCGGCCGTCGTCGATGAAATACGCCCGGCCGCTCGGGACGTCGCTCTCGAGCGCCCGGATGCACGCGGCGGCCGCGTCGGAGGCGTAGATGACGCTCAGCGTGTTGGTGCCGTCGCCGAGCATCGGGAGGAAGCGGCGCGCGACGCTCTGGAAGAACGCGAACGACTCCTGGTCGCGCGGGCCGTAGATCATCGGGGGGCGCAGGACGACCACGGGCAGCGCGTCCTTCTCGGCGACGACCAGCCGCTCCGCCTCGAGCTTCGAGCGCCCGTAGCGCGTCACCGGGGCCGGCCGCGCGTCGGGGGCGACGGGGCGCCCGTCGAGGCTCGGGCCGATGGCCGCGAGGCTCGAGACGAACACGAAGCGCTTCAGGGAGGGCGCCGCCTTCGCCGCGTCGAGCATGTTCCGCGTGCCGCCGACGTTGACCCGGAAGAACTCCGCCTCGTCGCGCGCCTTGACCAGCCCGGCCGAGTGCACGATCGCGTCGACGCCCGCGTCGACCACCGCGCGGCGGACGCTCTCCGCGTCCTCGATGGCGCCGTACGCGAGCTCGACGCCGCGCAGCGACGACAGGAACTTCGTGCTCGACGAGCGCCGCACCAGCGCGACGACGCCGTGCCCCTTCTGCACGAGCTGCTCGGCGACGTGCGAGCCGAGGAACCCGCTCGCGCCCGTGACAAGCACCTTCATCGATCCGCTCCCTCCTCCAGCTCCCCGCTGCGCCGGCCGCGCCCCCTGGCGCCGCCGCCTGCAAGCTTCACGCGAGCGCCCACGTCCGCCGTCGCCTCGCTCAGAGCGCCCGCTCGTAGACCCGGTACCTCTTGCAGATCCGGCCGCCCATCAGCCGGATGCCCGCGTTGATGGCGGCGTTGTCCTCCAGCGTCCAGCCGAGCTCGCCGCCCTTCATGCCGAGCAGGTGCGCCGCCCGGTTCATCTCGACGTAGAGGAACGCGCTGAGCCCGGCGTAGCGCCGCACGTGGCGCCACTTCTTGCGGATGCCGAGCACGACGAGGCGCCCGCTCTTCGGGCCGCGCACGCGCAGCCGCCACAGCAGCTTGAAGACCCCGGCCGGGAGCAGCTTGCCGTGGAAGTCCCGGATCAGATCGTTGAGGTCGGGCAGCCCGAGCGACACGGCGGCCGGCTCGCCGTCGATGAACGTGAGCTTCGTGAGCTCGGGCATCAGGATGAGCCGCACGTCCTTCGCCCACTTGATGAGCTCCTTCTCGGTCATCGGGACGAAGCCCCAGTTCTCGCTCCAGGCGTCGTTGAAGACGTCCATGAGGATCCGGATGTCGCGGAGCAGGTTCTTCGGGTCGCCGCAGCGCGTGTGCACCTCGGGCATGGCCAGGACCTCGGCGTGCGCCTTCAGCGCCCGCGCGGGGACGTCGCCGACCTCGTAGCGCCACGAGTAGAGGTCCTTCACCTTCTCGAGGCCCGCCTGCTCGATGAGCCGGCCCTGGTGCGGCCGGTGGTAAGGCATCATCAGCACCGCCGGGGCCTCGAAGCCCTCGACGAGGCAGCCGACCTCCTCGTTGATCGAGAGCGAGTACGGGCCGCGCAGGCGCTTCATCCCGCGCGCGCGAAGCCAGCCCGCGGCCTCGGCGAGCAGCGCCTCTGCCGTCTCGGGGTCGTCGATCGTGTCGAGGAAGCCGAACAGGCCTGTGTCGTCGCGGTGGCACCTCAGGTGCTCGTGATCGACCTGCGCGGTGATCCGGCCCGCCGGCCGGCCATCCTTGTACGCCACCCACGCCGTCCCCTCGGCGTGCTCGAAGAACGGGTTCTTCTTCTTGTCGAGCCGATCGGCGATGTCCAGGTCGAGCGGACGGATATAGTTGGGCTCCCCCTCGTAGATCGTGTCGACCACGTTCAGGAAGTCTTTGAGGACCTTCCTGTCGCCGTTCTTCAGCTCGCGGAGCTCGATAGCCATAGGGGGCATGCCCGTACCTTCCGGGACGCGGCGCCGCAAGGGGCTCGCGCGGGCGCTGACCATGCGCTGATCGGGAAACGCGGCGCCCGCGGAGCCGGTAAGCTCTCGCGGAGGGCCGCTGTCCGGCGCCCGGCAAATCAGGTGGACGCAGCATGATGACCCCGAAGGAGTTCCAGAGGCAGTTCAAGCGGCTGCTCATGAGCCGCGTTGAAGGCATGGACTGGGAGGACAAGCTCGCCCGGGTCCGCCAGTACCTGCGCCAGCTCGAGGCGCGCCAGAGCCCGGAGGAAGAGTCGGCCGAGCTCTCGCCGTCGCTGGAGCTCATCCCGTTCGAGCCCGGCAAGCGGCCCGTCGACGAGGCGCTCTACCCGGGGCACGGGTGCAGCGAGCGCGTCGGCTGCATCAACACGTCGGGCGACCCCGCGGAGCTCGGCGACGAGGTGTGGCTGCTCTACCGGCTGCGCGACCTCTACGCCTTCGTCGCGCCGTTCGAGCGGCCGTTCGAGGTGACGATGTCGGCGTGGTTCCTCCCCGCGAGCCCCGGCGACGGCGAGCCGTGCCCGGTGCCCGGCCTGCTCGACGTGCCGCTCAGCCCCCAGGTCGTCTCGACGTCGTCCTACCCCGTCCCGATGCTCGAGCCCGCGCCGTGGAACTCGTTCCACCAGACGGTCTACGTCGCCACCATCGCGCCGGCGCGCCAGCTCGTGCCGCACCCGCCCGGCCAGGAGACCGGCGGCGGCTACCACTGGATCGACCTGCCCGCGTCGTTCCGCGAGCGCATCCCGGACGGCGCCGATCCCTTCACGTTCGCGAGCCTGTTCCGGCAGCAGCTCCGGGTCGAGATCCGGCTCAGCGAGGCGGGCAGGACGGTCTGCGCCGAGTCGACGGACGTCGAGATCTTCGACACGGGCCGCTTCGGCTCGCTCTACGCGCGCCTGCTCGACCGGCTCGTCAAGGCGGACACCGAGATCCAGCAGCGGGCGCTCGGGATCGACGAGCTCCACGTCGGCTACCACCCGTGGTTCCCGGTGCTGACCATCGGCATGGACAAGGCCCTCCTGTACCTCCGGGCCATCCACCAGGACCTCGAGCAGCACCGGCGCAACCTGCCCGACCCGCGCTGGCTGGTCCGGGTGGGGCTCTACCTCGAGCTGCTCACGTGCCTCGGCATCTTCGAGGCGGTGAAGCACGAGTACCCGGACATGCTCTCGCCGGAGGAGCGCGAGGCGTTCGAGAACGGCGCGGCGTTCGCGCCCATCCGCGCGGCGATCGACGTCGCCGCGTGGCGGCAGGTCTGGGACATGCGGCACATCGCGCCGCGGGCGGCCGGCTTCTTCGCGGCGGGGCCGGTGAGCCTGACGAACCTGATGCGCAAGCAGAAGGCCACGCTCGCGTTCCTGCACACCCACCACGCCGACCTCCAGCGGGCGATCGAGCTCGCCGGGCCCAACCTGTGGAACGCGCAGGAGACGTGGCACCGGGTGTTCCGCGACGCCGAGCGCGCGGTGCTCAAGAACAGCGCGCTCGCGTTCCCGGAGCTCGCGCACCTCGACCCGCGCTGGCGCGAGTTCGCGCTCTGGCACCAGCGCGGCGACGTGCGGCTGTTCGGGCTCAGCCTCATGCCCGAGGCGCTGACGGCGCTCTTCGGCGACCAGGACGGCATCTTCCCCGCGGCGTGCCGGCAGTACAGGAAGTCGATGAACGACGTCGCCCGGTGGGCCTCCGAGCGGCACCTCATGGACTACACGGGCGACGAGTGCATCCCGCGGAACGCGAGCCTCCTCGAGGCGTACATGGAGAAGAACGCCTCGCTGCTCGCCGCGCTGCAGCGGCGCGACGGCTACGGGGCCGCGCAGTCGATCGATCTCGACGAGCCGAGCAAGGCCCCGCGCGAGGCGAGCACCGAGGACCTCGTGACGCTGCTCCGGCGGACGCCGGTGTTCAAGCCGCTGCTCGATCGTGAGCTCCGCAAGCTCGCCACGAAGGCGCGCCGGGTCGAGTACGGCCCGCTCGACCGGATCGTGCTGCAGGGACAGCGGGACTCGTCGATGTTCCTCGTCGCCTCCGGCGCCGTCGAGGTGCTCGTGCGGCACCCCGACGGGCAGGACTCGACGGTCGCCGCGCTCGAGAAGGGCGCCGTCTTCGGCGAGTTCGCGCTGCTCACGGGCGAGGAGCGCACCGCCACGGTGCGCGCCGTCGACGAGGTGGTGCTCTACGAGATCACGAAGGAGGCGCTCCAGCCGATCATCGAGGCGCGCCCGCAGCTCGTGATCGAGCTCAGCTTGCTCATGGCGTCGCGCCAGGCGCACCTGCGCGACGCGGCCGAGCGCTACAACGAGGCCGAGGAGAAGGTGCGGAGCCTCGCCGGGCGCATCCGCCGGTTCGTGCTCGGCTGAGCGCGCGGCGCGCGGAGGTCGCGGTCGAGCGCGCCGCGCGCGGCCGCGGCCTCCGCGCGGGCCGCGCGGCCGCCCCGCCGGGGAGCGCGCCCGCGCGCTCTCAGCCCTTCAGGAGCCACGCGATCGCGTCGGCCTCCGACGTGAAGAACGAGTACTCGGGCAGCCCCATGGCCGCCGACAGGCGGGAGATCTGCATCTTCGAGAGCGCGCTGTGCACGAGGTTCGCCGCCCTGCGCATGTCGTGCTCGACGGCGTAGGCCATGGTCTGCCCGACGTAGGGGCTCACGTCGGGCCTCTGCGGCGGGAAGTCCGCGATGTCCGCGAGCACGTACCAGGGCCTGCCGAGGTGGAGCAGCGTCGAGGCCTTCTGGCGGAACTCGTCGAGGTACGCCTTGGCCTCCTCGACGTCCCAGAACCCCCAGACCTTCACGTGGAGGATCCCCGTCGTCACGTCGGCCCGGATCAGGAACCGCCGCTGCGAGGTGCGCTCGCGCCGCGAGGTGGACAGCGGATCGGACCTCCTCGACGGCTCGCCCGTGGAGCTCGTCCAGCTGGACGTCTCCGGCGGCGACGGCAGCGACGACGGCCGGGGCCGTGTCTCCGGGGCCTTCGACGTGGGTGGCGGCGGGTCCGGCGGGCGGTGGGACGGGGGCGTCCTCCCCAGCTCCGGGGGCGTCTTGCCCGGATCGGGGGGCGGCTTGCCCGCCCTGGGGGGCGTCCTGCCCGGCTCGGGGGGCGGGCTGAGCACCCCGGAAGGCGCCTTGGCCAGCTCGGGCACCGTGACGGTCGGGATGTCGGCGAAGCCCGGCGGCAGGCCGGGCCGCGAGGGCTGCGTCGGATCGGTCGGGCTCGGGCTGGGCGGGCCGGGCAGCGGCGGGTCCGGCAGCAGCACGACGCGCGACGCCCGCGGGAGCGGCACGCCGAGCGCGTCGGCGAGCGCGCTGACCGCGACCGACGCGCGCTCGAAGCGGTCCTCGGGCTTGAGCGCCGTCGCCTTGAAGAACCACGCGTCGAACGCGGGCGGCAGCGAGGCCGAGCGCCGGCGCGCCGCGCGGGCGCTCGGCGCCTCGGTCGCGCCGCGCAGGAGCTCCGACGCGAGCAGGTAAGGGGACGGGATCGCCTCGGCCTCCTGGGTCCAGTACGTCTCGCCGACGAGGAGCGCGTACGCGACCTGCCCGAGGGCGTAGATGTCGACGCGCGGGCCGATGTTGCGCTCGGCCCGGATCTGCTCGGGCGCCATGTACACGGGCGTGCCGAGCATCTGCCGCGTCAGCGTGGAGGCGTGGTGCTGCTCGATGACCTTGGCGATGCCGAAGTCGAGGATCTTCACGCACGGCGAGCCGTCGTCGCGGACGGTGACGAACAGGTTGTCCGGCTTGAGGTCGCGGTGGACGATGTTCGCGGCGTGCGTCTTGTCGAGCGCGAGCGCCGCCTGGAACAGGTAGATGGTGACGTCCTCGGCGGGGAGGGCGCCGCGCTTCTTGATGAGGCTGCCGAGCTCCTCGCCGCGGAGCAGCTCCATGACGATGAACGGCGTGCCGGTCTCGTCGTCGACGCCGGCGTCCGACGTCCTGACGATGTGGTCGCTCTCGATGATGCCGGTGATGCGGGCCTCGAGGGCGAAGCGGGCGCGCAGCTCCTCGCTGTCGAGGAGGCTGGGCAGCATCACCTTGAGCGCGCGGCGCGTCGCGGTGACGTCGTCCATCACCTCGTAGACGGCGCCCATGCCGCCCGCCTTGATGACGCGCATGACCTGATAGCGGTCGCGGAACCGCGTATTCGGCTGCAGGAGGCCGGGCGAGGAGCTCATCCAGCGGCCCTCGAATGAAGCATGGTCCGGAACACGCTATCTCAGCGGCTTCCCGCGTCGCAAGGCGCTCGGGTGGGGGAGCGTGCTCACGGCCGGATGGCGTCGCTCTCGGCGCCGCCTTCGCGCTCGTCCTTGTCGCGCTCGTCGCTCTGCCCGTGGCCGAGGAGCGGCTCCAGCGCGGCCCAGAGGGCGCGGACGTCCTGGAAGCGCTCCTCGGGGGCGACGGCGAGCGCCCGGGCCACCCAGGCGTCCACCTCGGGCGGCAGGTCGGGCCGGAAGGCGTACAGGCTCGGCCGTGGGCCGCGGGCGGCGGCGATCAGGATGTCGACCCGGCTCGCGCCGGAGAACGGCACGCGCCCCGCGAGCGTGCGGAAGAGCACCGCGCCGAGCGAGTAGATGTCGATGCGGTGATCGATCTCCTGGGGCCGGCCCTTCCAGACCTCGGGCGCGATGTAGCTGGGCGAGCCGGGGATCGCGCCCTCGCGGGTGAGGGGGTCGGCCTGCATGACCTTGACAAGCCCGAAGTCGAGCAAGCGCACGCCCCCGCGCGCCCCCGCGCCGGCGCCAGGCGGCGCGCCGGCGTCCGCGGGGCGCGCCGGCTCGCCCGCGGGGGCGGCGCGCCCCGCGGCGCCCGCGGGAGCGGCGCGCCCCGCGGCGGTCTGCGGCGGCTCGTCGCCGGGGCGAGGCGGCGAGGAGGAGGACGGATCGTCCGCGTCGCTCTCCAGGACGAAGATGTTGGCGGGCTTGAGGTCGCGGTGGACGATGCCGCGCGCGTGCGCGGCGTCGACGGTGTCGACGATCGGACGGAACAGCTCCTGAAGCCGGCCGAGCGGGAGCCGTTGGCCCCGCGCTTCCAGGCGGCGCAGCGTGGTCTCGAGATCGCTGCCCCTCAGGAACTCCATGACGAGGTAGAGGGTGCCGTCGGGCGCCTCGCCGAAGGCGAAGACCTGCGTGGCGCTGGTGCCGGCCAGCGCGCCCATGGCGCCGGCCTCGCGCCGCATGCGGGCCTTGAGGGCGGTGTCGCTGGCGAACTCGGGGTGGAGGCACTTGACGGCGACGTGCCCGCCGGTGTGATTGTCGAGGGCGCGAAAGACCCTGCCGTGGCCTCCCTGACCGACCACCTCGAGCAGCTTGTACCGGCCGTCGATCACGTCGTCGATGTCGTAGGCCATCGGCAAGTCCTCACTGTCCCGAGCGCACTCCGCCGGCGTGTCCGCGCGAGACGCGTCCTGGTTGTAGCCGCTCCGCCGCCTCGGCGGTAGGGACGGGCAGAGGCTGGCTGGGCGAGCGACCGGTGCGCGGGGAGCGCCACGCCCGGAGGGAAGCGCGAGCGGCTGGGAGGGAGGCGAGCGCGGAAGGGGCGAGCCAGCTGGGCGGGCGCGCAGCAAGAGGGGCGGGCCTGCTGGCGCGCGCGGGAAGCGCGGGAAGCGGGAAGCGGGAAGCGGGAAGCGGGAAGCGGGAAGCGGGAAGCGGGAAGCGGGAAGCGGGAAGCGGGAAGCGGGAAGCGGGAAGCGGGAAGCGGGAAGCGGGAAGAAGGAGCGCCCGTCTGCCGGGGAAGGCGGGGGCGCGGGAGAGGGAGAGTGCTGCGGGGAATGCCCAGCGCCGCGTTCAGGCGGCATCCTAGGAGTGACGGAAATTACCTGATTATTGCTCGTAATCGTTACATCGAGATGGCGAATTTGGCTGTGTTGCTCTCCTGGTGATCCAGTGTAGAGTGCCGCGCACCCTGATATGAGATCGGTCCGCCAGAACAGCGACCTTCCCGCGGCGAGCAGCACCGTGCCGATCGCTCTCGACGCGCAGCAGGCCCGGCCCGCGGCGCAGGCGAGGGAGGTGGATGAGGAGGCGTGGAGCTATGAGCTCGCCCACCCCGATGCGCCGTCGGATCTGACGGCCATTGTCGGGGAGAACCTGCGGCGGCTCCGCACGCGGCGCGGGCTCTCGCTGGAGCGGCTCTCGAAGGTATCCGGGGTCAGCCGGGCCATGCTCGGACAGATCGAGCTCGGCCGTAGCGCGCCCACGATCAACGTGGTGTGGAAGATCGCCCGCGCGCTCGACGTGCCGTTCTCGGCGCTCGTCAGCAATCGCGCTTCTGGCGGGCCGATGCTGCTGCGCGGCGACCGCGCGAAGCGGCTGACCTCGCATGACGGAAAGTTCACGTCGCGCGCGCTCTTCCCGTTCGATTCGCCGAGAACGGTCGAGTTCTACGAGCTGCGCCTTGCGCCGCTCGGCATCGAGAACGCGGATCCCCATCCGCCCGGCACATCCGAGAACATCGTTGTGAGCCAGGGGACGGTCGAGATCGGCGTCGACGGACAGCGCTTTCTGCTGGCCACGGGCGACGCGCTCGTGTTTCAGGCGGATGTCCCGCACGTCTACCGCAATCCGGCGAACGTCGACTCGCTGATGTACCTCGTGATGACCTACTCGCTGCCGGCGCCCTGAGGAGGGCGCGCTGCCCCTGCGGGGGGGCAGGGGACACGGAACAGCGGAGTCGAAATGAGAGAACGCCGGCGTTCGCCGGCGTCCTGTCGCCCAGGAAGGCGCTGCGGCGGGCTACTTGGTCATGGCGGGCATGCACATCATCATGGGCGTGCCGCCGCACATCATCATCATCGGCATTCCGGCCGACATCATCTTCGTCATCATCTCGCAGCGCTCCTTGAGCATGTCCATCGACATGCCCTCGGGCGGCATCATCTTGCAGGTCATCCCGTCCTTGGTCATCTCACAGGACATCCTGCACATCATCGGCATGCTCATGCCCATCATGCCGGGCATCATGCCCATGCCCATCATGCCCATCATGTTGGGCATCATCGGCATGCCCATGCTCATCATGCCGGGCATCATGCTCATCATGTTGGGCATCATGCCCATCATGTTGGACATCATCGGCATGCCCATGCCCATCATGTTGGGCATCATCGGCATGCCCATGCTCATCATGTTGGGCATCATCGGCATGCCCATGCCCATCATGCCGGGCATCATTGATCCGCCGGCCGTCATTTCCGGCGTCGACGTCATCGTGTTCATCGTCTGGGGCATCATGGGCATCTGCATCGCGGTGGTCATGGGGGGCCTTCCTGTCTTCGGCGCGCGTCGCGCCCGAAAGCGGTTGTAGCCGGTCCATGTGCGCCAGCAACGCATCCCGATGTGCCGCCGATCGCTTTACTCCAGTCTAGCGGAGGCGCCTCCACGCCCTTGGAGGCGCGGTCGTCCCGAGCGGACGACCGTCCGGCATGGCGGCGGGCCGTCCGGACCGGCCCGGGCTCGCGAGCCGCATCCAGGCGGGGCCGGGGTTGTGCTGCAGCCATGGACGCACGGCCGGCGCCCAGCGAGCGCATGCGGGCGGGCACAGCCGGCGCGGCCTGCTCCAGCACCGGCGACCCTCTTCGCCGGCGTCAACTCGCCGCCGCGGCTGGTCGACCGCCAGCTTGCTCCACAACTGCACAGTCGGCGCCGCAGGGGTAACGAGGTCAGGACCGGAAGACGCTTGGACCCCAGCTCCGAGCCGCTTCTCGGCAGCAGCCGACCTCGCACAGGCGGCCGGTCAGCTCGATGCGGTCATGCGCCACACGCGCTTGCCGCGCGCGAGCACGTCAGTCGCCGCATGAAGCTGCTGCAAGAACTCCGGCCGGTCCACCGGATGCGAAGCTGCCGGAAGCTGCCCTTCCGGCGTCCAGTGGAGGTGCCGTGCGGGGCGATTGGAGGAAAGAACGAGCAGAGCTATTGTGTGTCATGGTTCACCCTTGACGGCTGTGCGTGCCTGGGGCCTCATGTCCCCCCATGCGCAGCGATCCACCCGCTTTCCCCGCCGTTTTTGCCACCCGCGTGTTCGCTCTCGGCGTCCTCCTGGGCTCCGCCTCGTGCGCTCAGGTCCTCGGCCTCGACGAGTTCGAGGACTGCGATGTGGACTCGTGCTCAGGAGCGCTCTGGGCGAAGAGCTTCGAAAGCGGCGACCTGGTTTTCCCTGTCAGCGCTCGCCTCGACTCCAAGGGGGACATCCTTCTGTCAGGGTTCTTTCGAAATACCGTCGATTTTGGCGGACCCCCGTTGATATCGTCTGGCATGGATGTGTTTCTCGCCAAGCTGAAGCCAGACGGTAGCCACGCTTTCAGCCGGCGGCTGTCGGTGAGCAATTCCGACGGCTTATTTGTCTCCTATGTCGCTGTTCTGCCGGATGACAGTGTCGTCTTGTCGGGGCGCTATGAGGATGGCATTGATCTCGGCGATGGAAACCCCCTCATGTCATCCAATCCGGATGGCTATGGCTCTTTCGTGGCCAAGTTCTTGTCCAATGGCGAACTGGACTGGGGGCGCAACCTGTTCACGGGTACGGGGGATGCGTTCGCATTGGATCTGGCGGCTACTCCCGATGGCGATGTGGTTCTGGTAGGGTCTTTTGAAGGCGAGGTGAACCTCGGCTCGTCGGCCCTGAGGACCGCTGCGAGAGACGCCTTCGTCGTGAGGTTGGACGGCGAGACGGGCAACGAGCAGTGGAGCCGGCAGCTCGGAGATCCCGAAGACACCATGACGACGGCGACCATCGCCGCCACCGCCGTGGCGGCGGACCCTGATGGGAACATCGTGGTGGGAGGCCGGTTCAAGGGATCCATTCAGTCCGTCTTCACCCGGCGTCGCTTCGAGAGCCCATCGGGCGCGGGCGCCTTCCTTCTCAAGGCTGTGTCCACCGGGGACACGGACTGGGTCGCATTTCTGCAGGGCGAGGGCGACGCCTCGGTGATCGATCTCGACTTCGACGCGCGAGGCAACGTCGTTGCATCCGGTGTTTTCTCGGGAGCAATCTCGATCGAGGCGCGAGGATCTCTGGGCGCTCATCAGACCAGCGGGACGGCCGATCTGGATCTCCTGCTCGTGAAGCTCTCATCCGCGGGAAACCACATGTGGTCGTTGAAATTTGGGGATGATTCGACCCAGCTGGAGACGGATGCCTGGGACACTTCCAGCAGTGGTCTCGTCGGTGGGCCTCGCGTCGCGGTCGACGCCGCCGGAGACGTTGTGCTCGGCACCGGGATCGCTGGCGCCGTGGACCTCGGGGGCGGACTCCTTGCCGGGAGACAGGATGCGGACTGGGTAGTCGCAAAGCTGAGCGAGCGTGGGGAGCACCTCTGGAGCAGGCGTTTCGGCGACCCTGCGGCGGGGCAAATGGTCTTTGGCATCGATACCGATCCGACGACGAAGAGCCTCGTCGTCGTTGGACTCAATGACGGAACCCTGGATTTTGGCGATGGAGTCACGGTCGCTGCTCCCGGCGTGCTCAGCGCGGTCGTCGCGAAGATCGATCTCGGACGACTCGGGAGATAGCGCCTCGAGCCGCGCGGCGATGGTCAGTTGATCTGCAGGTTCGCCCGTGCCGTGCCGTTCCGCCCCGCGCCAGCGGTGCCGCCGCTCGGGTTCGTGCCGCCTGCTCCGCCGAAGCCGGGCGTACCGGTGGTGCAGCTATTGTCCGCGAACGTGAAATCCACGCTGCCGGACCGCGCCAGGCAGGCGCTCGGGCCGCCCCCGCCGCCCGCGCCGGGACCGCCGGCGCCGCCGTCGCCGCCCTTGCCGCCGCCGCCGCCTCCGCCGGAATCCTCCCGGCCCGGGCCGCCGACGCCCCCGGTTCCTCCGAGCTGGCCCGGAGCACCGTTACCGCCTCGGCCGCCGGTACCGCCCGTGCCGGTGGTGATGGTATTGCCGGAGACGACTACCCGTCCGGCCGCCGCGAAGATACCGAAGCTCCCGCCTCCACCCCGGCCGCCCTGCCCGCCGCGGCCGCCGAGTCCGCCGCACCCGCCGCTGCCGCCTCCGCCGCCGCGATCCGCGTTGCAAAACCAGCAGGTGCCGACATCGTCACACTCGGCGCCGCCGCCGCCACCGCCGCCGCCGCCGCCGCCGCGGCCCATCGCCCCGTTCTGCCCGTTGGTGCCGCTCGCCGGCTGATAGATGCCTGAGGCGATGGCGCCCAGGCTGGCTCCGCCCGCGCCAGGAGTCCCCTGCAATCCAGCAGCGCCCGCCATGCCGGCTCCACCTCCCCCGCCATCGGCAGGGCACGCGCGTGGCGCAGCGCCTCCCGGGCCGCCTGCCGCGCCGCCGCTCCCCGGCGAACCCGCGAGGCCAGCGTAGTTGTCGTATGCGCCCCTGCCGCCGGCTCCGCCGAACTCGGTGCACGTGGTCCGCGCGGCCCCGTTTCCACCGCCGCTGCAGCCGTCACAGCCGGTCTCGCCCGCATTCCCCGCCGGCGCCGTCCCCGTCGAGTGCGCCGTGCCGTGCGCGCCGTCGGCGCCCTTCTGCCCGTCCTCCACATCGATCTGGTTGTACCGGACGAAGAGCTCCGCGCGCCCTCCGCCGAGGCGCACTCCGTACGTGCTCGCCCCCGCCGATGGCGACCTCAGCGCCTCGATCGTGATCCCCTCGATGTGCGTCGGCTGCTCGATCGCGGGCGCATGGAACACCGTCCCTGTCGCGCGCACGGTGGTGGTGACCGCGGGGCTCCTCCGGAACTTGAAGTCGGGGTCGTCGTGATCGAACCCGCCATAGATGCTGATGCCGGACACGACCGTGACGGCCTCGTCGTAGAGCTCGCCGGAGAGGCACACCGCCGGCACCGCGCTCGCCTGCGCCACCTGGATCGCTGTCGCGATCGTCTCCACGGGGGCGTTGCGCGTCCCGGGGTTCGTATCGTCCCCCGTGCTCGCGGAGACGTAAACGCACTGCTCCACGAGCCCGTCGCCGCCGTCACAGTTGTCGTCGGTAAAGTCGCCGTCGATCGGATCCTCGCTCGTCGAGGTCGGCGTGCACGCGTACTCACAGCCGCACTCGCCCGTGAGCGGGTTGCCGTCCACGTCGTGCGTTCCGGGCAGACACCCCATCGCGCAGGGATCGACAACGACCTCCCCACCGCCGCCCCCGTCGCCACTGCCGCCGTCGCCGCTGCCGCCGCTGCCGCCCTCTCCACCCGAGCCGCTGCCGCCCCCGCCCGTGCCGCTCGCGCTGCTCGTGCCGGCCCCGCTGCCGCTCGATGACGCCGTTGTTGCAGCGCTCGAGGACGCCGCGCCGCCCGCTCCGGAGCCGCCCCCGGTGCCCGAGACCGGCCCGTACGGGCCCTCGATCGAGCTGCTCTCGGCGCAGCCGAGCGCGGAGAGCATCGCCAACAGAGAAGCCGTGCCGAGGAAGAATTGCGCGCGCATGATCCGAATTCTGCACCTTCATGCGTTTTGCGGAAAGACTTTGTCTCGCGGCACGTAATCGTCCTGTACGGCACGCCGCGCGCAGCAGCCGCGACAATGACGCCGCGCCGCAGACACGATGACGCCGTGCCGCCGTCATCTCGATGACACCGTGCCGCGCTGCGCTGCTCTGCGCGATCCAGCTCACCATTCTTCGAATCGCTCCTCGCGCCCGCCATCGACTCCGGTAGTCTCCGTCTGCAGCCTTTTCCGCAGCCCTTTTCCCGCAGCCGCGTTTCCCGGCAGCGACCGAGCACGTCCATGCGCCTTCTCTCGCTCCGCCGCCTCTCGCTCGCCTCCCTGCTCGGCCTCTCCGCCACCGCCGGATTCCACGGCGCCTGCGCCCCGGACTCCGGCCTGGGCCCTCTTTCGTCCTCATCGGAAGGAGCCTCCGAGGGAGCGGGCTCAGGCGGGAGCTTCGACCCGGATGGAGGCCTGTTGGGCGACGCACCCATCAATGTCCCCCCCGACCCGGACGCCGCGTGCGGGCTCGTCACGGAGGAGGCGGTCGTCGTCCCGCTCCATCTCTACATCATGATGGATAAATCGTCCTCGATGGACACAGACAACCCGGCGGTGGAAAGCAAGTGGGAGAGCGCGAAGGCCGGCCTGACGGCGTTCGTCAGCAGCGCGCGGTTCGCCGGCGTGCGGGTGGCGCTGCGCTTCTTCCCGGCGGACGGCATGCCGGCGTGCGACCAGAACGCCTACAAGACGCCGCTCGTCCCGTTCGGCCCGCTCCCGCAGAACGCGGGCGCGATCGTCGAGGCGATCGAGGCCGAGGCGCCGGACGGCCTGAGCACGCCCATCTATCCGGCGCTCGGCGGCGCGCTCCTCCAGGGCATCGAGACGGCGCAGAACAACCCCGGCGAGGCGTCCGCGGTGCTGCTCGTCACCGACGGCAAGCCGCAGGGGCCCGCGGCGCAGTGCGGCGGCGCGGACCCGGAGGACCCGGCGGCCCTCGCGGCCCTCGCGGCGGCGGGCGCGCGCTACCGCCCTCCGGTGCGCACCTTCGTGATCGGCCTGCCGGGCGTCGACCAGAGCATCGCCAACCAGATCGCGGCCGCGGGTGGCACCGACGCCGCCGTCCTCGTCGCGTCCACGAACATCGCCCGCGAGTTCGAGAGCGCGCTCGCGAAGGTGACGGGCCAGGCGCTCCCGTGCGAGATCGAGGTCCCCGCCCAGGTGGCCGGCGGGCAGGTCGCGTTCAACGACGTCAACGTCCTGTTCGGGCTCGACGGCGCCCCGCAGGACGTCCTGCCGCAGCGCCCCGCCTGCGACGGCCCGGGCTGGCGCTACGACGACCCGAGCGCCCCGACGGCGCTCGTGCTGTGCCCCGACACGTGCGACGCGGCGCGGGACGCGTCCGTGGCGAGGATCCAGATCCTCCTCGGCTGCGAGACCGTGATCCTCTGACCGCGCCGCACGCGCGGCCAGCGGCTCACCGCACCTCGGGCCACGTGAGTGTAGTGGAGCTCACCTCGCGGGCGACGTGCGGACATCCGGACGTGGAGACGCAGAGCGTCATCGGCGAGGGGCGCCGGCGGGGTGGGGCCCCGGCGCGGCCGGGTGGGGCCTCGGCGCGGCCGGGTGGGGCCTCGGCGCGGCCGGGTGGGGGCCCCGGCGCGGCCGGGTGGGGGCCTCGGCGCGGCGGGCGCGGCCTTGCAAGTCTGCAGTGCGCTTTGTGGACTCCCGGGCGCTCGCGCCGTAAGAGGACGGAACCATGACGAAGGAGTCCTCCCTAGCCGCCGCCGGCTCGCCGCGGCTCGCCGCCCCCGCTGCGCTGCACCCTGCCCTGGTGCTCAGCGCCTACCTCGAGCCGCTCGTGCGCGGCCGGCGGGTCGCGGTGCTGGGTGACGCCACCATCGGCCTCGCCGATCGGCTGCTCCAGCGCGGAGCCCGCCTCGTCCACGCCTACGACCCCGACGCGGCGCGCGTCGCGGAGATGCTCGCGCGGTCGGCGGCGACGCGGCAGCCGCACCCGAGCTTCGCCGTGTTCGACGGCGACCTCGGCGTGCGCGACGGCGCCTTCGACACCCTCGTCATCCCCGACCTGTCGATCTTCGACGAGCCGGCCGAGATCCTCCGGCGCGCCCGCCGCCTCACGGCCGCGAGCGGCGCCGCCGTCATCGCGTCGCCGAACCCCGACGTCGCGCGGGGGCTGCTGCCCGCGGGCGCGCGGCGCGGCGATGCGCCCGGCTACTACGCGCTCTACGACCTCGTGGCGCTCCAGTTCAAGCAGGTGCGGATGATCGGCCAGGCGCCGTTCGTCGGCTACACGGTCGCGGAGTTCGCGCCGAAGGGCGAGCCCGACGTCAGCGTCGACACGTCGATCCTCGACGGGTCCGAGGAGCCGGAGTGGTTCATCGCCGTGGCCGGCGAGCGCCTGCCGCGGCTCGACGCGTTCGCCGTGATCGAGCTGCCGTTCGCCGGCTTCCCGGCGGCGAGCGCGGGCGCATCGCCCGAGGCGCTCAGCGAGGCCGAGGGCCGCGCGGCGCGGCTCGGGGGCGAGCTCGCGGAGCTGCGCACCCGGCACCAGCGCGATCGCGAGGACGCCGGGGCCCGCGCCGAGAGCGCGGTCGCCACGGCCGCGCGCCTCGCCGAGGCCGAGGCCGAGCTCGAGGCGAAGGCGGCGCGGCTGCGGGAGATCGAGGCCCGGGCGGGCGACAGCCACGTCCGCGCCGAGCGCCTGACGCACCAGATCCGCGACATGGAGGAGGAGCTGCGGAGCCAGCGCGACCGCGCGACCCGGCTCGCGAAGCAGCTCGACGACGAGAAGCGGCTGCGGACCAAGGTCGAGCTCGAGCTCGGCATGATCCGCAACCGCCCGGAGATCGCCGGCGCCCGCGATCGCCTCGACGCCGCGACGGCCGAGCTCGACGCCGCGCGCGCGCGCATCGCCGAGCTCGAGGCGCGGCCCGCGGCGGCGGCGCCCGACCCGGCGCTCGCGTCGCGCGTGGAGGAGCTCGAGGCCGCCGTCGCGGCGGCGCGGCGCGACCTGTCGAAGGCGACGGCGGATCGGGACGCCGCGCGGCGGCGTGCGCAGGAGGGCGAGCGCGCGCTGGAGGAGGCGCAGCGCGCGCGGCGCGAGGCGGCGGCGAAGCTCGACGAGCTCGCGCGGGAGCGCGATCGGCTGGAGGAGCGGGCGAGCCGGCTCGATCGGGACAACCGCGCGCTGGAGGCGGAGCGGAGCGCGCTCGACGCGCGCCGGCTGCTGCTCGAGGCGCGGATCGTGGAGCTCGAGCAGAGCGTCGCCGTCCAGGAGCAGCGGATCGCCGAGCTCGAGAAGCGCGACGCGGGCGAGGCGGCGGCCGCGGAGATCGCGAGCCTGGAGGAGGCGCTCCGCGATCGGGGCCACGTCATCGCGACGCTGAAGGCGCAGCTCCTCGAGAGCGAGCGCGTCGGCAAGGAGCTCGTCGACGAGCTCGGGCCGGTCTTCCAGGCGTCCGCCGCCGCGCGGGGCGGCTCGGGCGACGCGGCGGGCGGCGGCGGGCCTGGCGGGATGTTCTCGGGCCCCGGCGGCCAGGGCGACGTCGTGGAGGCGCTGCGGCAGCAGCTCGACGCGCTGGCGCGGAGCGCCGCCTCGAGCGAGGCGGACCTGCGGGCGGCGGGCTGGAAGGTCGCGCAGCTCGAGCGCGAGCTCGCCGACGCGCGCGCCGCGGCCGGCGCGCCGCAGGCGATCCACGACGAGCTCGAGCAGGCGCTCATCGCCGCGCAGGCGGAGATCGCGGCGCTGCGCCGTGCGGCGGAGCGCGCCGCGGAGGCGGCGGCGACGAGCGAGGAGACCGGGGCGGTGCGCGAGGAGGCCGGTGCGGCGCGGGAGGAGGCCGGTGCGGCGCGGGAGGAGGCCGGTGCGGCGCGGGAGGACGCCGGCGCGGCGCGGGAGGACGCCGGCGCGGCGCGGGAGGACGTGCGCGCCGAGGGCGAGCCGGCGGGCGCCGAGGGCGAGCAGGTGAGCGCCGAGCAGGTGAGCGCGGAGGGCGGCGAGCCGGTGAGCGCCGAGGGCGGGCAGCCGAGCGCTGAGGGCGGGCAGCCGAGCGCTGAGGGCGGGCAGCCGAGCGCTGAAGGGGAGCAGGCGGGCGCCGAGGGCGAGCAGGTGAGCGCCGAGGGCGAGCAGGTGAGCGCCGAGGGCCATCCGGTGAGCGCCGAGGGCGAGCAGGTGAGCGCCGCGCGCAAGCACGCGGGCGCGGTTCACGACGACGTGGTGGTGAAGCACCACGACGTGAGCGCGGTACGCGATGACGTGGGCGTGCCGCCCGAGGTGATCGAGCAGGCGGTGCTCCTCCACCAGGTCACCAGCGCCGTCGAAGCCGGCGCCTAAGCCGCGGGCCAGGACCCGGGGGCCGGCGGCCCGCCGACCCGGCCCCGCTCAGGGGGCGATCTGCGCGCGTGAGTGGCCAGCGAAGGTAGTGCGGGACTTCGGGAACCGCCAAAGCGCCAAGGACGCCAAGAAATCTCAATTATTTGGCGTTCTTGGCGTCTTGGCGGTTCGATCCTCTGCGGCGCTGTTTGCGGTAAGTACCGCACCACCCCAGCGAAGGCCTCCGGTCGGTCCTTTGGGGCTCCGATCGCGCGCGCGGAGGGACCATGGCGCCGGAAAATGGCCTTCGCCGTGCGCGTGGAGACCTTCACCGCCGTCCCGAAGGCTTCCGTTGCCGTCCCGAAGGCTTCCGTCGCGCGCCGGAAGCTTCCGTCGCGGGCCGGGATGCGAAATTTGCCTGGAAATCCATCCTCCGCCGCGCGCCGGCCAGCGCCGGGGCGGCGGCCGACGCCGCCAAGTACGCGAAATGTCGTGCTCCCGAGCGCGCCGGAGGGCTTCGTTTTGGTAACGGAAGCTTCCGGAGCGCGACGGAAGCTCTCGGGCGTGCGCCGGAAGCTCTTGTTTGTGTGCCGGATCACTCCAGTGCGGTCGCATCGGTGTCGTCGACCGGCGCGGCGGGCTCCGCGGGCGCGGTGGGCAGCTTGCGCCGGGGTGCCTTGCGGTTCGCCAGGCCGAGGCGGATCAGGTAGCCCCGCTTCTTGACGACCGCGCGCGCCGTGGTCGACCACTCGTCGAACCAGCCGCGCAGTTTCGAGAGCGCCTCGCGCCGGCGGGCGGTCTCCGGGAGCTCGGCTTGATCGAGCAGCGGCGATGTGGGGCCGAGCGCCACGTCGACGAGGCCCTGGAGGCGTTTGCGTTCTGCCTTGTCGAGGCCGCGGGTGGCGAGGAAAGCGACTGCCTTCTTGTCGCTCTGCCTGGTCCCGGCGCGGTCCGGGTCGGCGCCGCTCTCGAGGGCGTCGAGCCGCGTGAGGAAGGTGGCGACTCCCTGGACTGCGGCGGTGCCGGTGGAGGGTGAGAGGTCGTTGAAGATGTAGGCGTGAACGTCGGGGAATCGCCGGCGGAGCGCGGCGCCATGACGGGCGAAGTTCGGCTCGTCCCACTGGTCCAGCTCCGTTGTCGCGGCGCGCTGCGCCCTGGCATCTGCGGTATCGGTCGCCGCGCTGCTCTTCCGGGGAGCGGCGAGGACGTCGAGGAGGAGCGTGCGGCCCTCCAGGATATCGTCGTCGGCCATCCCCGCGTCGGCCATCAACGTGCGAATCGCGGCGACTGCGCCCATTCCCGTCAGGAACTTTGTGGCGCGCACCGGCGTGGCCTCGAGGATTTCATTCGAGTACTCCATGCTGGCTTCCTCCCTGCCGACCGGCATGGCCGGACGGCGGCGATGAGGAGGGAAGGTACAATGGGAATCTGCCAGGCTGGAACTGGCATTCTCGCTCGGCCACCGTCGTGTTTTTGCTGCCTCGCTCAGCGTGAGGCCCGTGTTCGAGGCTGCCGCTGGAGTACCTGTTTTCCCTCCCTCGTTCATCGCCCCCGTCTTCTGTCTCTCGTCTCCCGTCCTTCCGTCTCGGTGTCCGCGTGCTCGTGCGCGTGCGCGTTCCCGTGCTCGTTCCCCGTGCTCCCTCCAATGCAACCCCCGCCGTCTCTTCACCAAGGACGGAACGCCGGGAAGCTCTCCGTGTGTTTCTCGGCCGAGCAATGTCCTACCGCTCTCGTGTGGGCGCTTGCACCCGGGTAATTAGCGGGCGAGCGTGCGCGGGCGAGAAGAATCGCGGGGTGGAGGGAATGTGCATGCGAAGGAGAACGAGGCGGCATGCGGCCCTCTTGGCGGCGGCCGCGGCCGCCCTGGCGCTGGTCGCGACGGCGACAGGGTGCTCGTGGCCGCGCGAGGACCACGCGCCCGGCATGTTCTGCGCGCAAGCGAACACCAGCGTTGTCGAGCGCTGCGTGGACGCGAGCGAGGGCCCGGGCAGCGCGTGGAGCAAGGCCGAGGAGGACGGCGAGCTGCCGATCTCCATGTGGGCGCGGCCGCCGTTCAGCGTGTCCGACGCGTTCGTCGCGAGCGAGGCGGATCTCAGCGCCTGGTTCGACAACCTCGATCGGGCCGTTGCGTACGTGCGCGACGAGGAGAAGCACGCCGAGTCGCTCCGTGCGACCCTCCACGGCGAGCTCCTCGGGCTGCTCCTGACGTACAGACGCCGTCAGGAGGAGATCCTCCAGGAGGAGCCGGTCCGCGCGGCCGACAACTTCACGCGGGCAATGACCGACAAGGCGAGCGCCGAGGAGGAGCCGCTCGCGGCCGACAAGCAGGCGATGGCGGTCGTGCAGGCGGTCTTCGACGAGGCCCGGAGCGATGCCGCGCCGCTCGTGTCCAGGTACGCGGCCGTCGCGGCGCGGTTCGCGGACTACCGCGCGACCGAGGCGGCGGAGACGGCGGCGTACGCGGCGCTCTCGGCGGACGCGTCGCGATCGGGGATCGACGGCCTCGACGGCGTGGAGGAGACGGTGCTCGCGGCGGCGCGCGAGGCGAGCCGCGCGCCGGGCGAGCTCGAGGCGGAGATCATGACGCTATCGGCGGAGATCCAGGCGCTCGCTGTGTCGTTCGAGGAGGCGATCGCGCCGCACAGGGAGGTGCTGGCGACGCACGGCGCGGTGGTGCCGGAGTTGACGTCGGGGGCGCTGCGCTCGCTGGGCGCGATGCTGGGCTATGCGCAACGGCGCGTCGCGCGGAGCGACGTGACAGCGACGGCGCTGCTCGGCGGCATCGCGCTGCGCCGGCAGGCGCTCCGCGTGCTGCAGGGCGATGAGGGGGCGCGCGAGGCGATGGCGCGGTCGCGGAGCGAGCGGGCATCGGAGCGGTTCCGCGAGGGAGCGCGCGCGCGGGCGGTGGCGCTGTCGTCGGCGCCGCCGGTGAGCGAGAGGCTCGGGCTGCCGCTGCTGGCCGAGCGGTACGGGGAGCTCCTTGCGCTCGTGCAGATGCGGCCGCTCTGCGAGGCGGCGGAGGCGTCGTGGCGCGAGGCCGGGTGCGCGGCGCTTCGAGGGAAGCTCGACGCCGCGGAGGCTGAGCTCAGGACGGGCCTGCCGAAGATGATCGCGGCGGGCCTCGCCGCGCTGCGGGAGAAGGGGATGGCCGTGGCGGCGCTCGACGCAGCGCAGGCGCGGCTCGACGCGGGCGACGTGAAGGGCGCTGCGGTCGCGTACGACGCCGCCGTGCGCGGCGCGGAGGGGACATGAGCGGCTCGAAGGAGGTCGCGCCGCGCGGGCCGAGCGTCGCGGTGTTCCAGAAACTCGTCGCGATCGTCACGGTGCTGGCGGTGTTGGCGCCGTCGCTTTCGTGGGCCCGCACGCCGTACACCGTGCTCTGGAGGAGCCATCATGACCCGAGCTCGTGTGCGAACCCCGAGCTGGAGACCGAGGGCTCCGCCATGTTCGAGGTGAATCAGACCCCGCTGCCCACCTACGGGGTTCCCGGCGCGCTTCAGAGCCACGGCGACGGCTCCCAGAGCAACACGCGCGAGGCGGAGTTCGACTCGGTGCTGCTCCGCGTGGGCAGCAACGACTTCCATTTCCGGGTCCACACCGCGAACGGCGGCAACTGGTGTACCCACGCGCATGACGTGGTGCACCTCGTCTCGGAGCCGCTCGGCCTGAACAAGCCCCTCTTCAATGTCCGCCGCGATGGGACCGGCTTCGAGGGCAGCACCGCGGTCGACCTGAGCCTCGCGGAGATCAACCCGGAGCTGGCGCGCGACATCGCGGCGCTGGAGGTCAGGATCGCCCGGCTGATGACGGAGCTCCTCCGCGACGCCGCCAGGGTCGCGGACCTCCGGGAGAAGATGGACCTCTTGCGGCAGCTCGACCTGGAGCTGCACGATCTGGTGCATCGGCCGCTGGACGAGATCTCGCGGACCGACCTCGACGCGATCCTGGACCGGTACGAGGACGTCGTCGACGCGGAGACGCGGGCGGCGATGCAGCAGCTCGTCGACGACCTGAAGAAGAGCGTCAGCGACCTGGAGAGCGAGCTCGCGCGGCTGCTCGACGAGTTCGGCGCGCAGGCCGACGAGGTGGCGGATCTCGCGACGCAGGGCGCCCGCGCCGAGGGGTGGGACCCGGACGACCCGTGGAACTACGCGCTCGGGGAGAGCGAGGTGCCGTGGGTGGAGGTGCCGGACATCGCGGAGGTGGACGGCGCTTTTGACGAGGGGAGGGACCCGTACGCGGCGTACGCGGACACGGTGATCGCGGCGCTGGAGGCGGCCGTGAGCGGCGGGGCGGTGGTCGCGCGGGCGGACTTCGTGGCGAACGTGCGGGCGTGGCGAGAGAACAGCGCGGCGCTGGAGATCGCGCTGCGCGACCGGATGGGGGTGTCGCTCGCGGAGACCAACGCGTTCCTGAAGGCGCAGAACCGGATCACGGCGGTCGTGCGGCGGTACATGGATGCGTCGGACTGGTTCGTGGACTCGCCGGTGCCGGCGGACCTGCGCTTGTACGTGGACACGGTGCTGAAGCCGCGGTTCGATGCGCTCGCCGACCAGATGAAGGACAGCCTGAACCTGTGGACGGGTCCGGCGCTCGACCTGGAGCAGACGCAGCTCTACCAGACGATCAGCGCGTTCGCGGGGGCGATGTCGACGGTGGGGGAAGGCGTCGAGGCGTACGCGGGGGTGATGCAGACGCTGGTGCACGCGACGACGCGCATCGGGGTGGGGTTCGTGCCGGTGGTCGGGCCGGCGCTCGACCTGTGCGAGGCGGTGACGGGGAAGGCGTTCTGCCTGCCGTCGGGGCAGGAGCTCAGCGACGAGGAGCGGATCTTCTCGGGGGTCGGGTTCGGGCTCGGGGCGGTCGGGCCGATGTGGCGCGCGGTCAGTCGCGCCGGCGGGCTCACGCCCGATGCGATTCGGGTTGCCGAGGAGATCGCGCAGATGGGCGAGGAGGTCGCCACGGCCCTGCGCGCACCGCGGCGCACCTGGTACAAGACGCTGCGTGGGGCAGTCACGAGCAAGCCACTCGACGCGATGGAGAAGAAGGCGGCCAAGTTCATGCTGGACGACGGGCGGGCGCTGATCGGCGTCGGCGACGACGGAGTGCGCCGGGTGCTGGACATACCGAAGGAGTCTCCTCCAAGTACGACCTTGGGAAGGGCTCCCGACTTTCTCACCGTGACCAAGGGAAACAAGCTGGCCCTGACCGAGGTGAAGGATATTGACAGTGCCACCGGGAAGGTCGACATCGACCACGCACTCACGCAGCTCGAGAATGCGATGAAGAAACTGAGCGACAAAGGGCTCGCCGGCGACGTAGAGCGGATCGAGTTCATCATCCCCAAGGGCGCGCCGCTCAAGAACGAGAACAAGATCGTCAAGGGCGGCTATCTAGTCGACGCGCTCACGGGTAAGCGCATCAAGCTTGAAGACTTTAGGAACCTGGTCATGGTGGTCCAGTTATGAGTGTATCAGGTCCCTGGCTCTATGCATGGTGTGACGAGACGGATAGGGTTGACGCGTTCGCGGCGGCTCTGTCTGCTCTCGTCATCCCGGGGGGAACGTGCGGCTTCCACATCGAGTCCATCGACCATCCAGATAGCACCTGGCGATGGCGCGATACGGTCACCCTCAGCGAGGCGGTCGCGGCGGTGTGCGCAGGATTCACCGCAGGGACGCATGTATTCGCATCCTTCGGCGTGAAGCTGAACTCCGGCAGCGCAATCGAACTCGCTGTCGAATGCAATGGCGAAGAGTGGGAGCGCCGGTATCCCTCCGGTCCTCTATGCGCACGCCCCGGCGATCGCAGCGATCTACTTCCCTGGAGCCTTCGCATCGCCCTCGGCGGTACCCGCTCTGTCGAGGTCGAGGCGGCGATCCTGGCGATGCAGGTCCAGCAGGATCTCGAAGATCTTATGGTCCGCCTCTGCGCGCCGGATGCGCGTGCGCGCGTGACGGCCGGCGCCTGGACGGAATTCGCGGATTGGGGGCCGCCCACCAAGGCGTGCGCGACCTATCACGCCAGCGCGGCGTTGGTTGCACACGATCTCGCCCTTACGTGGGTAAACCTGCGGGAAGGTGACAAAGTCGTACATTCCGCGGGAATGCCAACGGACGTGTTGCACGCGCGCGTCGACGCCGCGCCGCGCGGAGCGCGCGTCGCTGTTGAGGACGGCGCTGAGCTTTCGCGCGAAGCGGTCCTCAATGCGCTCACGGAGTCACCGGCTGCGCTGCTCGATGCACTCGAAGCGTCCGCGGTGGCAGATGAGGAATGGCGCACCGTCGAATCGGCCGCCCTTGAGACCATCGCAGCGACGAAGGAGGGCGCGCCGACGTGCGAGGTGGACGTGACGTCGCGCAAACACGTCCAATTCATCGAGCGCCATGCTCCCTACCACGTGCGTCGCCTCCCGAGCGGCGGCGTGGTGCTGGCGACGCACCCGTACCGCACGCTCTGGCCGCTCTGGGCCGACGCCCTCTTCTTGCTCGATATCACGTCATGACGTGAAGGATCTATTCGCTCTGCGTCGCGGCCCGCGATATTCCATCGAGGCCGCCGTCAACCATCAGAATCGGGATATGTCGTTTATGAGCAATGACCATGGCGAAAGGATGGGCGAGCTCTCGCGTCTCGTTGGGCTGGTACTCGACGTCGCAACGAGTGCTCTGGAGGGACAGGGAACATTTCTCCCCGGTTCGATCGCGGTCGACGCCGCCGGGAAGTATGCCATCGGTGTGGCGCCGCACGGCGGTGTTGACGGCTGGACGCTTCTCACGACCGCGTTCCGGCAGCGCGCGGCGGCCGAGGAGCTCCGGGCGGTCGCGCTCTATCGAGACGTACGGGTCCGTGAACGAGGTGCATCGGAGGACGTGGACGCCATCCATGCCGTCGTGGAGCTCGCCTCGGGCGAAGCGGTCCAAGTGTTCCAGATCTATCGCAAGAATGACGCGGGGGAGATCGTCTACGACAGACCAGAGATCGAGCATGCACCCTCCGTTATCTTCGGACGGCGCACCCCTCCCTGAGCGCGCGGAGCGCGCGATTTGGTGCGCCCGGCATGGGCGCGGAACTGGAGGTGAAAGTCCTCTTGGGACCCAGACGGAAAGGAACCCAACACCGAAGCGACAAGGGCGAGCCCGCGAGGTCTCGTCTGGTGGAAGTCTAAGGTGCAGTGCCGAACCGAGCGAAAGCGAAGCGCTGACGAGGCGCACGTACCGCGGGGTGAGCCGGCCAACGGCGGCGAAGCCCAAATGTCCGTCGGGCGGCGTGCGTATAGGCGACGGGCTCGGCACGGAGTTTCGCGCTCTTACCCGGGGAGACCTCCCGGCCTCCGCCACGGGCGACCGCGGGCGGTAACCACGGAGAACGAAAGGACAAAGTGGTGAAGGGACGGGAGGAGTCGGATGGTCGCGTAGTACCGGAAGACCGCCGAAAGGCGGCCCCAACCGCGGCGACGCGGGGAGGGAAGGCGACCACGGCCAGTGAACAGGCAGGACAGCTCGAACTGTTCCGAGCGACAGCCGACAGCCCGCGAGGGGCCGACGGCGGGGTGGACACGGGCCGGCCCGTGCCTGCGCCGCGCGCGGTGCCGAAGGCTCGGAACACGAAGGGACCCGCCCTGTCGGCGATGACGATGGAGGAGGTGGCGTCCGAGGACAACCTGATGCGTGCGTTCGAGAAGGTGGCGCAGAACGACGGCGCCCCTGGACCGGATCGGCAGAGCGTGGACGAGGTGCGCGCGCACCTCGGCGACGTGCTGCCGGCGCTGCGCCGCGAGCTGCTGGAAGGGAGCTACCGACCCGGCCTGATCCGCCGGGTGTGGATCCCGAAAGCAGGGGGCGGCCAGCGCGGCCTTGGCATCCCGAACGTGATCGATCGACTCGTCCAGCAGGCGGTGCACCTGGTGCTCAGCCCGCATTACGAGCCGACGTTCCACGAGAGCAGCCATGGCTTCCGGCCGGGGAAGAGCTGCCACACGGCGATCGCGGATGCCGTGCGGCATCTGGAGGAGGGGCACGAGTGGATGGTCGATCTCGATCTGGAGAGCTTCTTCGATCGGGTCCACCACGATCGGTTGCTGGCCAGGCTTGAGCTGCGGGTCAAGGACCGACGGCTCATCGACCTGATCCGAAGGATGCTCAAGGCCAAGGTGATCATGCCGAACGGGGTGGTGGTGAGCACGGAGGAGGGGGCGCCGCAAGGCGGTCCACTTTCGCCGCTGCTCAGCAACATCGTGCTCGACGAGCTCGATTGGGAGCTCGAACGGCGCGGCCACCGCTTCGTCCGCTACGCCGACGACGTGAACATCTACGTCCGAAGCGAGCGGAGCGGCCAGCGTGTGATGGCCAGCGTGGTCCGCTTCATCGAGAGCCGGTTGCGGCTGAAGGTGAACGCGACCAAGAGCGCGGTCGCGCGACCGGAGGAGCGACACTTCGTCGGCTTCAGCCTGCGGCGCGAGCCGGAGGACGGAAGGGTCGAGGTGAGGCTGTCGAAGCGGTCCAAGACCCGCATCGACGAAAAGATCCGCGAGCTGGTGCCGCGCAACTGGGGCAGGTCGCTCCGCGACTGCATCCTGCAGCTCAACGCGTACCTGCTCGGCTGGATCGGCTTCTTCTGGATCTGCACCGAGGCCGCGGCGCGGATGCTATCGAACCTCGACGCGCACATCCGGCGGCGCCTGCGCGCGCTGCTGCTCAAGCAGTGGAAGCGCAAGCGCACGATCGCACGCCGGCTCATCCGGCTCGGCGTGAAGCCCAAGACAGCGTGGAAGGTCTACGAGGGGCATCGCTCCTGGTGGGCGCTCAGCCACAGCTCGCCCGTGGACCGGGGACTGCGTAACGCGTACTTCGCCGAACGCGGGCTCGTTTCGCTGGCGGCCAAGTGGAGGGAACAGCAAGGCCGAGCCATCATCGCCCCGGTGCAGCTTGCGCTGCCGCTGGGATAGCTGCGGGTGGAAACACCGGCGCCGGACGACGAGGGCGACCTCGGACGCCGGCGTCCCGAAGAGCCGGATGTGAGGCCCACAAGTCCGGTTCTGTGAGAGGGGCCCCTGGGCAACCGGGGGCCCCTACTCGACGGAGGGGCGGACCGCGCGCAGGCGCGAAGCGCCGAGCACGGGCCGGGGGTGGGCATCCGCTCTCGCTGGGCCAGCTTCTGCTCACCCGCTTCGCACGCGCTGGCCGCCGCGAACCGGGAGCACGCCTCGACCATGGCGCCGAGCGCACGTCGGCGCCCCACATTCAAGTCTGCGCCCGACGTTCAGGAGGGATCCTGCGCCGGGCCTGACCTCCAGCCGGCGAGGCGAGGAGGTCGTCGCTCCCCACGCCCGGGGAGACCGCGGCCCCCGGTCGACCCGGTGGCCCCGGAAGAGGGGCGCGCGCCACCTGTGCGCACGCGGGCGGCCGCGCTAAGGACCGAGCCGATGCGCGCTCCTCGACCCCTCTCGGCGCTCCTCCGGCTCGCCGGCGCCGCCACCCTGGCCCTCGCGCTCGGCGCGTGCAGCGCGACCACCGCGAACCGCGCGCCCGACCCGATCGCCTCGCTCCGCGACGCCGGCGCGCACTCGACCGACAGCGAGGTGGTCGGCCGCTGGCTGCTCGGAGAGCTCCTCGTCCCCGGCGGCACGCCCGCAGGGGTCAAGGCGGCCCGCAAGCGCCTCGACGGGCTCGGCGCAAAGACGATGCTCGCGTCGCTCGGACGCGCGATCGACGACGAGGAGCACGGCCGCAATGCGCGCGCCGCGGCGGCCTACCTCGAGGCCGTGAACGCCGCGCGGGTGAGCGCGCACCCGGACGCGCCGCTCGTGGGCTGGGTCGCGGCGAACCGCCTGCTCGGGCTGCGATCCAGCGTCGCGGGGCTCTGGAAGAGGTCGCGCGAGGCCGTCCTGCGCGCGATCGACAACCCCGGCAACCTCGGCTGGCGCGCGCGCGGCGAGCTCGTCGAGTGGTGGAGCATCGAGGGCCTGCCCGACGAGGCCGCCGCCGCGGCGCGCGCCGCCGCGGCCGGCAGCGCCGGCGCCGCGCCCGCCGTGCCGCTCATCGACGTCGCGGCGCGACGCTACGGGTGCATCGAGAACGCCCGCTTCGCCGGGCCGTTCGGGCACAACGCGGAGAGCGACCACCGCGTGCGCTACGAGGCCGAGCGCGCCGGACCCTGGCCGCCCGTGTTCCCGCGCGACCCCCGCCGCGCCGACCCGCCCCGCGTGCTCGGCGCCGAACGCCGCGGCTGCCAGCTCTCCGCCGTCGCGCCCGACGGGAGCCCGGGCGCCGCGGCGCGCGGCGGCATCTTCTACGTCGAGACCTTCATCGACCTGCCCGCAGAACGCGAGATGATCCTCGCCGTCCAGGGCGCGTTCGCCATCCTCGTGGACGACGTCGAGGTGCTGACCCGCGACACGAAGCAATGGGGCATCTGGCCCCGCTTCGGCGCGCGCCTGCGCCTCGGCCCCGGCCGGCACCGCATCCTCGCCCGCGTCGGCAGCGGCGACACGTCCATCCGGCTGCTCGCGCCCGACGGCACCCCCCTCGGCGTGACATCGTCCGCCGACCCGACGCCGCCGTACGCGCTCCTCCCGCCCGAGGTCCTCCCCGACCCGAACCCGATCGAGCCGTTCCTCACGGCGCTCGGCGTGCCGCCGCAGCCCGCGCCGACGGTCGCCCGCGCGCGCGGCCTGCACGGCGCGCCGCGCCCCGAGCGCGACGTGAACGACCCGATCGCCAGGTTCCTCGCCGCCCACGTCGCCCACATCGAGGGCCAGGACGACGTGAGCGCGGTGCTGATCGAGCCGCTCGTGGCCGACCCGGCGCGCGCCACCGGCCCCGCGCTCGCGGCGCAGGCGCTCTTCCTCGAGAAGGACCCGATCTTCCCGGCGTCCGACGGGCGCGACCTCGTGAAGGACGTGCGCGCCCGCGCCGCGGAGAAGGACCCGGAGCTCTGGTACCCGCGCTTCTGGCTCGCCCTCGAGGAGGCCGACAAGGCCGGCCTGCCGGAGGTCACCCGCACGATCGAGGCCCTCGCCGGCAGGTTCCGGGAGGTGCCCGACATCCTGAAGACGCTCGCGGCCATGTACGCGCGCCTCGGCTGGCGCGTCGAGCACGTCCGCACCGTGAAGGAGGCCGCCGCGCGCTTCCCGGACGACGTCGAGGTGCTCGGCGCGCTCCTCCGCATCCACGACAGCGACGGGCGCATCGCCGAGGCCGACGCGCTCGCCGCCCGCATCCGGGCGCTCGACCCCGACACGGAGATCGAGCTGGAGAGGGCCATCGACAGGCGCGACTACGCGGCGGCCATCAAGGAGCTCAGGCGGCTCGGCGCCGTCCGGCGCGACCGCAAGGACATCGCGCTGCGCATCGCCGACCTCCTGACCCGCGCCGGGAAGCGCGCCGAGTCGCTCGAGCAGATCGAGCGCGCCCTGGCCAAGGCGCCGGACGACGCGGACGCGCGGCTCGCGCTCGCCGACGCGCGCTTCGCCCGGGGCGAGCGCGACGCGCTCCAGAAGGCGCTCGTCGAGGCGATCCGCACCGGCGCCGACACCTCGGCGCTGCGCGACGCGATCGAGCTGCTCGCGGGCACGACGGAGCTCAGCCCCTACCGGCAGGACTCGAAGAAGGTGATCGCCGAGCACGAGGCGTCGGGCGAGGTGATGCCGGGCACGGCGGCGCGCGTGCTCGACTACGCCGCCATGTGGGTCCACGAGGACGGCTCGGCGCGGATGCTCCAGCACGAGATCATCCGGATCCAGTCGCGCGAGGCGATCCAGGAGCACGCCGAGCAGCGCGTGCCCGAGGGGCTCGTGCTCAAGCTCCGCACCGTCAAGCGCGACGGGTCGATCCACGAGCCGGAGTTCATCGAGGACAAGCCCACGGTCACGATGCCCCACCTCGAGGTGGGCGACTACATCGAGGTCGAGAACCTGTTCGTGCTGCGCGGCGACGGCCAGGGCGGCCTCACGTTCCAGGGGCCGCGGTGGTTCTTCCGCGA
Source organism: Sorangium sp. So ce1335 (assembly GCF_051521615.1). Lineage (NCBI taxonomy): Bacteria > Pseudomonadati > Myxococcota > Polyangiales > Polyangiaceae > Sorangium > Sorangium sp. So ce1335. Next base: position 9,958,555 of record NZ_CP150363.1, on the reverse strand, counting down.
GGAGAAGGTCCCCTACTGGCGGAGCGAGTTCATCGTCGTCTCGCCGAAGAGCCGCCCGCTCGACGTGGAGGTCTCCGGGCCGGTCCCCGCGCCGGAGATCGTCGAGTCCGGCGCGCTCGTCACCCGCCGCTACCGCGTCGACAAGAGCCCCGCGCTGCCGGAGGAGCCGGCCAGCGCGCCCGCGGCGGAGTTCCTGCCGAACGTGCGCGTCGGCTGGGGCATCCGCCTGGAGAGCACGATCGCGCGCATGGTCGACGCGGCCGCCGACGAGACGCCGCGCGATCCGCGGCTCGTGCGCATCGCGCGGGCCATCGCGCTCTCGTCGGCGGCGGGCGGCGGCAAGGCGGCGGGCGCCGCCGCGGCCTCGGGCGGCGCGACCGGGGCGGCGGGCGGCGGCAAGGCGGCGGGCGGCGGCAAGGCGGCGGGCGCCGGCGGCGCGGGCGGCGACGACGGCGGGGCCGCGCCGTCGAAGGACGAGCAGGCGCGCCGCATCTACAGGTGGGTGCTCGCCAACGTGGAGGCGGGGCGCGAGAACGACGGCCGCCGCGTCGTCATCGGCAAGAGCGGCAACCGGACCGAGGCGTTCCTCTACCTGTGCCGCCTGCTCGGGATCGACGCCGGCTACGGCGTCGTCAGCGACAGGCTCACCGCGCCGCCGCGCGGGCCGATGAGCGAGGCGGAGACGTTCAACGCGATCGCCGTGCGCCTCGACACGGGCGAGAGGCCTGGCGCGGGCGCGGTCCGCTGGATGTTCGTGCGCGACAAGTTCGCGCCGTACGGCTACCTGCCGAGCTCCCTGCGCGGGCAGCCGGCCATCGTGCTGCGGCCCGGGGCGCCGCGCGAGGTGACGCCCGCGTCCGGCGCGCACGACGGCGTCGTCACCGAGGGCATCGCCGAGGTGGCCAGGGACGGGTCGGCCTCGCTCGCCATCGAGCAGCGCTACGAGGGCAAGCTCGCCATCGCCCTGCGCTCGGCGCTCGAGTCGCTCCCCGACGCGCAGCTCAGGGACGCCGTCGAGTCGCGGCTCCTGCCGCAGATGGTGCCGGGGGCGCGGCTCCAGGAGATCCAGGTGAAGGAGATGGCCGAGATCGACAGGCCGCTCACCCTGAAGATGAAGATCTCGGTCGCGAGCTTCGCGCGCGCGCAGGGCTCGGAGCTCGTCCTCTCGCCGCCCTTCGGCGTCCGCGTGGCGAGCCTCGCCAGCCTGCCCGTCCGGGAGACGCCGCTCTACCTGTCGGAGCAGATCGCGACCCGCTCGGAGGTGCGCCTCCGGATCAAGCTCCCCCAGGGCGCGCGCGTGACGACGAAGCTCGCTCCGTTCAAAGCGGAGAATGATGGCCGCACGGTCCGGGTGAACGATCGCGTCGAGGGGGACGCGCTCCTCCTCGATCGCTTCCTCGACCTGCCCGCGGGGCGTGTGCAGCCCGACGCGTACCCGCGCTTTCAACAGTTCGCGCGCGGGGCGGACGGCGCGCTCGACCGGGACATCGTCGTCTCGCTCGACCGCGGCGGACGCTGATCGCGGCGCCCGGACACCTCCCGGCGCGGCGGCGCGCCAGGGTCTTCGTGTGTGCCAAACTACGCAAGATGGATTACGCTCCCGCTCCCTACCGTGAGCGATCTGGATTCCCAGTACGCGCCGGATGGCGGGCGCCAGGCGTCTGATCCCGCGAAGGCGCGGGTGGCGCGCGCCTTCCGGCTCTCTTCGCTGTTCGCGCAGGCGGACCGGTCGGTGCGCGAGGCGGTCACGGAGGCGGCCGTGCTCGAGGTGGTGGAGTCCGACGCGGCGATCTTCGAGCAGGGCGCGCCCGCGGACTCGCTCGTCGTGCTCGGCCGGGGGCGGGCGCGCGTCGAGCGCGTCAACGCGGCGGGGACGGCGTTCCCGCTCAGCTACCGCGGCACGGGCGACGTGCTCGGCGAGTCGTGCCTCGGCGGGCTGGAGACGCGGACCGAGCGCGCTGTCGCGATGGACGAGGCCGAGGTGGTCCGGGTGCCGCTCGCGCTCATCCGCGAGCTGTGCGCCCAGAACCCGGCGTTCGGGTCGGCGGTGTTCGCGCTGCTCGTCGCGCGGCAGCGGGAGACCGAGGACCGGATCGAGTCGATGCTGTTCAAGAACGTGGGAGGACGGCTCGCCGAGTTCCTCCTGCACGCGGCCGAGCGGTGGGGCGTGCCGACGCCGCGCGGGACGCTGATCTCGGCGCCGATCACGCACGCGGAGATCGCGCAGGTGATCGGCTCGACCCGGGAGACGGTGACGCTGACCCTCGGGGCGCTCCGGAAGGAGGGCCTGCTCGACGTGGCAGGCCGGCGGCTCATCGTGAAGGACCGAGAGGCGCTCGCCCGGAAGCGCTAGCGACGAACGGGTTGAACCCGCCCGAAGCGAGCAGATCATCGAACCGCCAAGACGCCAAGGTGTCCTCTTCTTCTTGGCGTCCTTGGCGTCTTGGCGGTTGATTTCTCGCTCGCTCAAGGTGTTCGTGTTCCAGGGGCGCGCGGGCGAGGCGCAGCGATCGCGGCGCCGCCTGCGCGGACTGCGTGGCGCCGCTATGCGCGGATGGAGTCGGAGGTGGCGTGCGCGGCGCCGGCCCCGGCGGTCGCGCGCGAGGCCGGCCGCCCGCGGCGCCGCAGCGCGCGCCGTTCCCTGTTGACGCGACGGACGGAGCGCCGATACGCCTTTCGCGAGTCGACCCGCAGGAAAGGACCGCTCATGCCGAAGCTCAGCTCCGGAACAGCCATCGCCGTCGCGTTTCTCTTCGGTTGCTCCGCGTCGTACGTCGCGCCGCGCTTCCTCGTGCCGCCGGTGCACGCGAACACCGATCCGCCCCGCTGGGAGCTGCGATGCGTGGACGCCGAGACGGCGCGCGTCGGCGACAGCCAGGCCCTCGAGGTGACGAACGCCACCGGATGGAACCCGGTCCTCAAGCGCTTCGGCCAGGAGGGGTGGGAGCCGGTGCAGTTCCTGCGCAGCGAGATGACCGCGAAGATCGACGCCGTGTGCTTCAAGCGGCCCCTCTGAGGGGCCCGCGGGCGGCCGCCGCAAACCCCCCCCAGCGCGCCGGAGGCGCGCGGTCGTCGGGCCCGGGAGCGCCGGGGGCGCGCGGTCGTCGGGCCCGGGAGCGCCGGAGGCGCGCGGTCGTGGGGCCCGGGAACGCCGCCGCGAGCGGGCGAGCTGGCGGCGCCGCCTCCTTGCGGCGGATGCCGGCCGGAAGGCGTGCTAGGGGGGCGGCGATGGAGTCAGTGATCCAGAGTTACCGGATCCGCCTCGACGGCATCCGCTTTCGCGCCAAGCACGGCGTTTCGCGCGCCGAGCGCGATCTGCCCCAGGACTTCGTCGTGTGCCTGGAGGTGGAGCTCCCGGTCGCCCTGCTGCCCCGCACCGACGCGCGGGCGCGGGTGTTCGACTACGACCGGCTCGCGAGCCTCGTCGTCGAGGCGGGGACGAGCGCCTCGTACAAGCTGCTCGAGACGCTCGCGGAGCGGATCATCGCGCGCGTCCTCGAGGACACGCCGGCCCTCTGCGTCACGGTCCAGGTGAAGAAGTTCGGGCCGCCGACCTCGGTGTCGGTGGACTCGGCGTCGGTCGAGCTCTCGGGCAAGAAGCGCGGCTGAGCCCGGGCTTGCGGGCGCGGGGGGCCGTCGCCATGGTCACGCCATGGCCGACGACGAGCGCGCGAAGCGGACCGAGGCCTACGCGCGGGAGCACCTGGCCAACGAGCGGACGCACCTCGCCTACGTGCGCACGGCGATCGCGCTCCTCAGCTTCGGGATCACGCTCAACCGGTTCAGCCTGTACTTCCTCGAGGCGGAGACCGGGGCGGCGCAGGACGGGCCGCGGTCGGTGCTGCGCGAGGTCGTCGGCCTCGGCGCGGGGATGGTCCTGCTCGGGATGGCGATGATCGCGTGGGCCGCGGTGCGGTACCTGCGCGCGTACAGCGACATCGAGCGGGGGGCTTACCGGCCCGACAGGACGGCGATCCTGGTGTTCACGGCGGCGCTCTTCGTGATCGGCGCGGCGAGCATCGCCTGGCTGTTCGCTTCGTGAGGCGGGAGGTGGCCTGCCGGCGGCGGCCAGGGCTTCCTCCCGACACGCTCGCTCTGGTACGGGGAGCCGCCGCTCGGAGGCATGGCCCCGGAGCGCCCCTTTCAGGTCCGTGGCCCGTCGAGGAACGTGCCGCGCGGCGAGCGAGGGGGGCGCCGGGCCATGTCCGGAGTGAGGCGCCGGGCGGCCTTCGGGCAAGCCTATCGAGCAGGAGGGCGTGGCGCCGCGTCGAATCCCAGCGCACTGGAGTCACGGCGCAGTCAGATTGAACTCTGGGAACCCGAGCCACTCCTCATCAAGCCACGAGAGCCGGCCATCTTCCCTATAGTCGTCGAGCATCACCGGGATCAGGTAGAGCGCGCTGTACAGCGCCTGGAAAGCATCGATGCCGACTCCGTGCGTCTTGTGGTTGTGCCCCGCTCCTGCGACCTCCACGTCAGCAACCCAGCTCCGAAAAAACGGACTGTACTCCGGCGCCCACAGCCGCACTCGGATGCTCTCTCGCGTTCCGTTCGGAAGTGCCAGCTCGATGGTACGTTCCGCGATCACGTCCGGCATGCCCCACCAGCTAGCGCCATCGTCGGCGAGGTCAAGCGCCCTGGTTCAACAGGAGCTCAGGCACTTCTTCTGACCGTTTTTGTCGCGCCTGTCCGCAGATGCTCCTCATGAGGATGGGCGCGCGCTCGTTGCAGTAAAGCTCCCATCGTGTCGACAGTGCGAAGCATGCAGTAGGGCAACCAGAGCGGCACTTCTTGTAACCCGCGGCTCGCCCTTCGTTGCTCTCCGAGTGGCAGTGAGCTGCTTGCGGACGTGCCAAGAACACCCCAGTCGCTGCCCCGCACATGAGACTCCAGATGTCGACGCCCTCGTCTACCGCATCTCGGCACCTTTCTAATGCCGTGAGTGGCTCGCCAGGCTCCAGCGTGTCCTCGTTCGATATGCCGTGTGATCCGGGGGTCGGGTCAATTGCATGAAGGGGTAGCGCAGCAAATGAGAGCGGCGATGATGGTGTTGACTGTTCGCATGCCCGCACTGTTGCGACCGGCGTGCCGGGCTCAAGTGTGCTGCCCCGAGCCGCGCCTCACCTTCTCCGAAATATCCATTTCATGCTCTCCGGCGCTCCTTCTCGTCGCTTGCCTCACGAACGTTCGGTTCGTCAAGCGCTGTGCCGATCGCGGTGGACGTCGGGCGCTACGGCGTGGGGAGCGCTGAGACAACATCGCAACCGCCGTTTCTCCCCGCGCCGTAGCGGCGCCAGGCTGGCAAAGGGCTGGGCGGCGGCGAACCATCCACGAGCACGAGCGGGGTGCGCTGGAGCGGCGTCTGCCAGGCCCCCACCTGCACGGACGGGGTGAAGAGCGGCGACGAGGCCGGCGTCGACGGCGGCGGCGAGGGGTGTGCCACGTCGCAGGGTCATGGGGCCACCCCGTCGCAGGGTCATGGGGCCAGGGGGAGACGACGTGATCGGCCTCGACCATGCCCGAGACCGCGAAGCGTGTCGAGGTCCCCGGAGCCGGGCGCGCAGCGACCGGCGACGTCTCTCTTTTCGCAGGGTCATGGGGCCACCCGGGCCCCCTGAGAGCTCCGGCGCAGGGATCGCGACGCTCAGCAGCAGGAACGTCCACCCCGCCCCCGGCGCCCCTCACGGTCACGTTGACGAGGGTGGGCGAGGCGCGCCGAGTGGAGCGAGGGGGTCAGCGGCGCGGCCCCGGGATCGACGTCCTCGCCGGGGCGGCAGCGGTCATCGCCGTTTGCTGCGTGGATGGCTGGGCGGCTTGCTGCGCGCGGGAACCGGCGCGGCCGTGTTGCTCTCGTCGAGCTTCGGCTTGAGCCGTGGCCTGTACGACTCGCCCTCGACGATGAAGTCGAACGCCGCGTTCTTGAACCGATCGACGGCGCTCTGCGCGAGCAGCACGTCGTCGAACATCGCGAGCCACTCGGCCGTGTCGCGATTGCTCGTGACGATCATCGACGCGTGACCCGTGCGCTCGAGGAAGAGCTGGTAGACGTCGCGGCTCTCTTCCTTGCTCATCGCCTCGAGCGCGAAGTCGTCGAGGATGAGCAGGTCGACGGTCGTGAGCGCGACCATCTCGGCGTCGCGTGAGTTGTCGAGCCTGCTCTGGCGCAGCCTGCGCAGCATCGCGTCGGCGCGCAGGAAACGCACGCTGTAGCCGTGCTGGCACGCGAGGTGTCCGAGCGCGTTCGCGAGGAAGGTCTTGCCCACGCCGACCGAGCCGAGGATGACGATGTGCTTGTGCTCTTCGAGGAAGCGCAGGCTCGTGAACCCACCGAGCAGACGCTTGTCGAAGCTGACCTTCGCGGTCTTGTCCCAGAGCTCCAGGCGCATGTTGGGATCGAGCCCGGCGTCGCGTACGCGGCTCTCCGTCGCGCTCGCCTCGCGGCGCGCGATCTCGTCGGTGAGCAGCATGAGCAACATCTCCTCGTGCCCCATCGACTGCTTCTCGGCCAGCAGCAGCCGCTCACGCAACGTCGCTGCGATGCGGCCGAGGCGCAGGCGCTTGAGCGCCGTGACGAGCGCGGGGTCGACTTCGCTCGAGCTCATCACGCCTCCTCCTTCGTCGCGGCAGCCGCCAGCGTGCGTGTCGCGAAGTGCTCGGTGCTGCGCGCGAACCGCGGCGTGGGGAGCGCAACGACCTTGCGCTCATCCGTGGGCGGTGACGCGGGCGTCTTCGCCGTCTCGAGCATGCGCGTCACGCGCTGCACGTCGACGACATCGAACGCGAGCGCGCTCTGGCAGATCGCCTCGACGCGCCCGTTGCCGAACTTGTTGCACAGCCGCAGCAGCGCATAGACGAGCCGCATGCGCGTCCACGGTAGCGGCACATCGAGCAGCCGCTCGGCGTAGATGCCGACGTGCACGCCGCACTTCTTCGCGCTCGCGATGAGCGAAGCCACATCGCGCTCGGCCGCGATGTCCTTGCCCACGGGGTAGTCGCTCGGGTCGGTGGAGCGCTTGCCCGGCGCAACGCGCGCGTGCACCTTCACGAGCTGCGTGCCGGCGTAGATCCTCACGGACACGCTGTCGGCGCGAACGCGCACCGTGCTGCCGACGTAGCGCGTCGGCACGCTGTAGAGCGACCGGAGGACCTGCACGTGATGGTCGGGGTGCACCTTCGCGTCAGTCCAGTGCGGTACGTCGAACGGCGCTGTCGGCGCCGGCTTCATGGCGCTCCTCTCGCGCGTCTCGAACACCTCGCGCGGCACTTCGCGCGTCGTGCCGTGGACACGCGCACCGGCGACGTCGCGACACCACCGCTCAGCGGACGCGCGCGCCTCGTCGAGGCTGGTGAACGACTCGCCGTCGAACCAGCTCTCGCGCACGTACGCGACCTGATTCTCGACACGCGCCTTGTCTTTTGGCGACCTGACTCGCGCGGCATCCACGAACAGCCCGCGCGTCTGCGTGTAGTCGAGGAACGCCGGCACGAGCACGGGCGCGAGCTCGTCAGCGCGAAGCACGATGGCCTTCGTGTTGTCCGGGAGGATCACGCGCGCCATCGCGCCGAAGAACCTCCACGCCGCATCCAGGCCTGCGCACACCGCCGCGGTGGTCTGCTCGAACGACGGCCACACGAACTGGTAGCGGCTGTACGCGAGCGTCACCACGAGCACCCACAGGTTACGAACCCGCTGTGTCGCTGGGTCGAACAGCTTACCCATCAGGCCGAAGTCGATCTGCGCGACCTCGCCGGGCTCGGTGTCCGCGACGCGAACCGTCGGCATCTTCTTGCGCCACGCGAGCTCCTCCCTGGCGAAACGCCAGAGCGTGTCGTAGCTCGCGGTGACGCCGTAGTCGCGCGTGAGCAGCGTGTGGATCTTCCGCAGCTTCAGCGGGCGAGATTGGGCTAGCCAGGCCTCGATACGTGCTCGATGCGCGTCGACCTGCCTCCACTCATCGCTCGCATCAGGCACCGGGCGCGCCTGCACGCGCTGGGCGATCGCGTGAACCTCCTCGTCCGTCGGCTCGCGGTCGCGTGGCAGTGGCAGGGTCGCTGCGGCCTCGAAGTACCTGCCGACCGTCTTGCGATCGAACCCCGTCTCGCGCGCCACATGACGCGCGCTCTGCCCCGCCGCACGACGGCGGAGCATTTCCTTGATGTCAACCATGATCAGCTCTCGGTAGGGCATCGGCCTCCTTCCGACGGCGACCCGCGCCGTCGTCGGAAGGAGCCCGTCTCAGATCCCGACCGCGGCGTCCCGAGCTGGCCCCATGAGGCTGCGAAAAACCTCGGAAGCTGGCCCCATGACCCTGCGAAAACCGGGTCACGCCCCCGCGCGGGTGGCCCCATCCTCCTGCGATTGGGGTGGCCCCATGACCCTGCGAAAAACGCCGTCAGGTGGCCCCATGAGGCTGCGAACTGGCAAGGGGTGCACCGGGCCGTGTCCGGAGCGAGGCGCCGGGCGTCCTGCTGGCGAGCCCTCCAGCAGGAAGGCGAGGCCGCGGGAGGCGCTTGGCCCGTGCGGCTGGATGGGCGGTGCGCGCGGAGGCTCGGGAGAACCGCGCGTCGGGTCCGGGAATCGGGTTTTCCGGTCCGCGGTACGAGATCGACGTTCGACCGGGCGCTCGTTCAGGTCGCGCCTCCGGAGATGCGGCTCCCGGGATCGCGATCGAGGGGTCCGGAGGTCGCGCGGCGGGGTCGAGGGGTTCTCGAGACCCCGCGCGCGGTTCTCGAGAGCCGGATGTTCGTACTCGGGACCCCTTCGGCGGTTCTCGGGAGGTGATGTCCGGAACCACATCGGCGCCGTCCGCGTTCCGTACACTCGCGCGGCGCATTCCGGACACCCTCATCTACTGAAGCGAATCTGAAGCGCTGGCGACGGCTGGGCGCGAGGCGCATTCACGGGTACACCATGGTCCCGTCATGATGGTCGCAATACGCCGCCGCTCCATCCGCGGTGGTATAAAACCATACCTCCTGTGTTCCGTCGACAGTCGTTCCGATGATGGGATGTGCCGCAATTACACACTTGGCCACCAGCCCGTCGATTGGACAGCGATCCCCGATCTGGTTGACGGCCACGCAGTCGCCGTACGGCCAGCGGCCTATGCAGTAGGAGAACTCGCGCTCGGCATGCGTATATGAACACGCTGGCTTGGATTCAGGGTCTGGACACTCAATTACTATAGAAAACGCCGCTCCGACAGCAGGCTCTAGCCCAGTGGCGCATGCGACATCTGGGCCAGGATCGCCACCCATGCCGCCGCTGCCTGCACCCCCCGTTGCTGTGGCGCTTCCACCGTGACCGCTAACGTCCATGGATCCGCCACCACTCGAAGACGCCGAGGAGACCTGACCCGCTGCGCCTACGACGTCGGACACGTCGGGGGCCTCCGCAGGCTCCGACGTCGAGCATGCAGCCATGATGACGTACGCGAAGCATCCGCTGATCGGTCCGACGTTCTCCAGGATGAGCCGCGCGCGCATGCCGTGAGGCTACCACGGGCCGCGCGCGCCCCGTCAGCGGTCGCGCGTCACGGCGCGAAAGAGCCCTAAACGGGCTGTAAAGCGCACGCTGGCTAGGACATCCACTGTCCGACCAGGCTCAGCAAGAGCGGGCCGCCGCTCGCTCAAGTGGTAGACTAAGGGCCTTAACGAAAGCGCCCGCCCGTAGCTGGTAACTACGGGCGGGCTGCAACACACCCGGTGGTGGCCCACAGAGCGCGCGTCGCAGCCGCATCATGGGCCGGCCCGGAGAGAGAGGCAAGGCCCGGCATGCCCGCACCGCTTCCGATGGACGCGCGCGTCCGCATCGCGTCCGCCCTGGTAGAAGGCAACTCGATTCGCGCCGCCGCGCGCATGGTCGGCGTCGACAAGGGAACCGTCATGGCCCTGGCGCTGCGCCTCGGAGAGGGCTGCATCCGGCTCCACAACCGTAAGGCGCGCAACCTTGCGGCGCATGTGGTCCAGATGGACGAAATGTGGAGCTTTGTGCAGAAGAAACAGGCCCGCGTGACCGCGAAGGATCCAGCCGAGCACGGCGACGCCTATCTCTACGTCGCGCTGGACGCGAACACCAAGCTGGCGATCTCGTTCCACTGCGGCAAGCGCGACGAGGAGAACACCGAGGCGTTCATCAAGGACCTTCGCGGCAGGCTCACGGTTGTTCCGCACGTCACGAGCGACGGCTGGCAGCCTTACATCGCCGCGATGGCCGCGAACTTCCGCGGGTCGGCCGATTACGGCTGTAGATGGCCTCGAAAATCCGCAGGAATCTGACCGCGACAATCCGCGGAAACGTGACCCTCGCGTCCGCAGAGAAATGACCGCGGCGCCCGCGGGAATCTCACCCTGGGCGCCGCGGAAATCTGACCCGATCTCGCCCGGGTCAGCGCCGCTTCGTTGCCGCGGGCGCAGGCGGCTCTGCGGCCTCCGCCCTCGGCCTGGAGCGCGCCTCGCTCATGGCCAGCGACTCCTTCTGCCGCCACGAGTCGGCATCGATGTCGAGGATGTGGCAGTGCTGGACGAAGCGGTCGATCAGCGCCGAGACGCACGCCGCGCCTGGAAACACCGTGCTCCACTGCTTGAATGGCAAGTTCGTCGTCAGCACGAGCGAGCGGCTCTCGTGCCTGCGGCTGATGATGTTGTAGAGCAGGTCGGCGGACTGACGGCTGCACGGCAGGTAGCCGATCTCGTCCAGGATCAGCAGCGACGGGGCCGTGTATTTCCGCAGCCGCCGCTCCAGGGCCGGCAGCGACTCCTGCTTGAGCAGATCGGCGAGCGCGGCCGACAGCGTCGTGAAGCGCACGGTGTAGCCGCGCTGGAGCGCGAGCATGCCGAGGTTCTGGGCGAGCATGGTCTTGCCGACGCCGCTCGGACCTCGGAGCAGGACGTTGTGCCCCTTGGCGATGAAGTCGAGGGTCATCAGCTCCTCGACGAGCTCACGCTGGATCGTGCGCGGGTGGTTCCAGTCGAAGCGTTCAAGGGGCTTGAAGGCGCCGAGGGTCGCCGCCTTGGCGCGCGCGGCGAGGTTGCGCTCCGCGCGCTCGCGGCGGGCGATGGCGGCGAGCTCCTCGAAGGTCTGCACCGGCGACAGGCGCGCCGTGGTGGCGTGCGCGATGAGCGCGAGCAGCGCCTCGCGCGACACGCGTACGCCGAGAGAGCGAATCAGCTCGGCGACGTCATCGTTGGGCATCGTAGGACTCCAGGTCGTGGGGGATCACGTCGCGATCGGGGACGTGGGCTCCGAGATCGATGTCGATGGGGACGGGGCCGTCGGCGGCGCGGCGGCGCTCCTCGCAGAGCACGGCGAGGGCGCCGGGATCGTGGGTGCCGCGGGCGATGGCCTCGCGCGCCGCAGCGCCCAGGATCTCGACGCCGTACAGGTCGAGAAGGCGCAGGGCCTTGGCGGTCATGAAGCCGACGTTGCGACCGGCCTCGACCCAGCGCGCTTGCAGGATCTCGAAGCCGGGGATCGCGGCGCCGAGCCGATCTCGCCCCTTGGCCTCGCGCGCGGCGCGCTTGTGGTCGAGCAGCTCGGCACGATGCTCGGGCGCCTCGATGATCTGGCGTCGTCCCCAGCAGCGCGCGTGCCGCGCTACCTCGGTGCTGCCGTCCGAGAGCCGCACGGTCCTGTCACTGGCGACGAGCGTCAGCGTCTTGCCGTGGTGGATCGACGGCGCCGAATAGCGGTTTCCGTCGAAGTGCACGAAGGCGGTCTTGTCGACGGACACGGGCTCGACGAGGTCGGTCTCCGGCAGCGGGTCGGGCAGCGCGAGCAGCCGCGTCCTTTCCTCCGCGAGCACCTGGTCGACGCGCCGCTCAGGCCACCGCGGGTGCGGGCGCACGTTGGCGATCTCGTCGAGGAAGGCGAGCAGCTCGGCGTTGCCCTGATCGAGGTCACGAATCGTCCGCGCGGCGAAGAAGCGGTCGCGCAGGAAGCGGATCGCTCGCTCAACCTTGCCCTTGTGCTGCGGCTTGCGCACGGCGCAGAGCCGCGGCGCGACGCAGAGCTGCCCGGCGAGCGAGAGCAGGTCCGGGTGGAAGCGCACCGCGTCGCCGTGGCGCTCGATGACAACGGTCTTGGGGTTGTCGAAGAGCCACTGTCTGGTCGCGCCGCCGAAGTAGCAGCACGCGCGCACGAGCGAGCGGCGGAGCGAGCTCGCGGACAGATCGAGCACGAGCTCGCCCCAGATCGCGCGCGAGTACGACAGGACCATGACGAAGGCCCAGAGCTGACGCGTGCCTCCCGCGACGCACAGCTTGCCGATATAGGCCCAGTCGATCTGGGCCTGCTCGGCGATGAGCGGCTCGACGCGGAGGAAGGCCTCGCTCTGAGGCGCCGGGCGCACGAGCCGGACATGCCGTCGCACCGTGCGGATGCTGCCCTCGTAGCCGCGCTCCACCAGCATGTCGTACAGGCGCGTGGCGCGGAGCCGGGGATACTGCGTCAGCGTCTCGATGACGAAGGCCTCGTAGCCGCGCAGCGGCAAAGGCACCTCGCTCATCGCGGCCTCCGCGTCGCGAACGATGGGCAGCGAGCGCGCCCCCTTGCCGAGGCCGAGCACGCGCTCGACGGTGTCGTGGTGCAGACCGAGCTGCGTCGCGATGGTGCCGACCTTCCAGTGCTCGGCGAAGTGCAGGCGGCGGATCTCCGCCTCCTTGGCCTGGTCGATCGTCATCGACCGAGGCTCCTGCGAAGGCGATGCTCGCCACGGAAGTTACCGATCCCCGGCAGCCGTTGACCACGGCGGGGCGGGGCGTCCATGAACAGAGGCTCGACAACGTAGTGAAGCGTCGCGCGCGCGACGCCGAGGCCGTCGCACAAACCCAGGGCGAACAAGACGTCCTCGGACTCCGCAGAAACGACAGCGCGGACCCTCTGATCGTGCCAGAGCGCCATCGACTCGCACAGCATGGGTCCGGCGAACCGATGCGCCGGCGTGGCCACCGACCGCAGCCGGGCCTTCATCACCTCGTCGGGCCCCTGCGTCAGCAACACCCGCGTCTCCCGCGGCGTCGCGGAGATCGTCATCACCAGCTCGTCCATCCCTCGACTCCTGCGGGCCGGCGACGGCCACGTCGTCCCTCGACGTCGGCGCGCCGGCCCGCGGGCACACGCTGGCGGACGGGGGCAAGTTATCGGAACCCGTATCCATCACGCGCCGGCCTTGTCGGGCGCGGTAGGCACGCTGGTGATCGCGGTGATCGAGGCGCCCCTCGGGGGAGCGCTGGTGCCGCAGCCGCGCCGCGCGCTGGGCCCGCTGGCGAGCCGCGTCGCGGCAACCGCTGCCGCAGTACATCTGCCCTCGATCACACCGCCCGCAGACGAAGAAGATGGCGGCGCAGAGCCCACAACGGGCGAGCCGGAAGCTGCCTTGCACGAGTCCCCGGACGAGCGCGCCGAGAAGTTGCCCTCGGCGGCTGGGTCGTGCGAGACAGGCCGAACATCGGTCTGTCGCCGATCCCCGGAAGGCCCTGGTCGCTACCCAGGGCCTTCGTCTTTTCGGCGCGCTGCTTGGGCGCGATCTCTACCGCCGCCCCTCGCGCTGGCGAACTTCCCGGCCGCCGGCGCTCGCCCCAGGCGTAACGACGCGAGGGTCACAAATCTGCGGATCGGGGTGGCCGTCTACAATTACGGCCAATGCGTGAAACACTATGGCCGCAAACCCCGGCGCGACGATCACAGGTACGAGCCGCCGCGCGACCCCTTCATCACCAAGACGCCGGTCTTCGGCGCGCCCAAGGACGAGCTCCTCTCGACGTCCTACGTCGAGCGCTTCAACCTCCAGACGCGCCACACGGTCGGCCGGACGCGGCGCCTCTGCTTGGCGTTCTCGAAGACGTTGCGCGGGCACCGCGCCGCGGTCGGCCTGGGGATCGCCGCCTACAACTGGGTCCGCGTGCACGGCACGCTCGGCACCACGCCGGCCGTCGCGGCGGGTTTGGCCGAGCGCCCGTGGACCATGGCCGAGCTCGTCGAGGCCGCTCTTGGCGAGGAGGAGACGCCGCCGCCCGCGCCGCAACCGCTCAAGCTCCAGCCACGCCCCGGCGAGGCGACGGGGCCAGCGCGGGCGCTCCCGGACGGGAAGGGGTGGCTCCGGCTGGTGTCGGGCGGCAAGGCCGCGCCGTCGGCCCCCGTCACGCCGCGGCCGCCGCCCGTGGCGTCCGTCACGGCGTCCGTCACGGCTGAGCGTGAGCCTGACCCGGAGCCCCCGCCGTCAGAGCCGCCGCCCGCGCCAGGGCCGCGTAGGATGGTGCAGCTGAGCTTGTTCGGCGGGCCGGAATAACCGGCTGCATCAAGTGCTACATCCAAAATTTACTTGTTTATTTATTTAGTCAAATTCCGTTGTCAGTGGACGGACCCGCCAACCGCCGCCGCTCCCTGTGTCACTGCGAAACGAACCCGGCCAAATTTCATCATGGACGGAAATTTTTAGCTGCCAGTGTTTTAGTCTACGGGCTCGCGTAGATTACCTTGTACATTCGTGATAAATAAGTAAATTGTGCAGTTTCTAAGTCAACGTAGGCGTGATTCTCGGAATTTTACTGGCTTAGCAGTCTTGCAGTTCGCTGGCTAGCGGCCTATGTCTCACTGGAGGCACACCGTGAAGCTCGGTCCGGCACGTAGCCACATGGTACTCGTTGGCGCATCGCATCGCGCGGTCCTCAACCATGATGCCGAAGCGAAAGCGATCGCGGGATCTGCCGGGGTTTGGGGACTCGGCGTCGATACAACGCTGCACAACAGCTCAGCCGGAACACGACCATGAAGCAAGTTGTCGAACGCTGCTCTGTGGTGATTGCAGGAGCTTGGAACCAGGCGATCTTTACCCTTGAGTGGGTCCAAGCGGTCTTGCTCGACGGAGCCTCGCCAAGAGTAGAGTTGTTGTTCAACGAGCAAGGACTCGCAACCCAGTTCATTACAGATGAAATAAAGCTTTTGGTGCTCCCAAGCAGGGCACAGGTTCACCTGTCGTCTCTGAGCGATGCTGCGTTATCTCAGCTTGAGGTCGTGCCAGTGCGCCTGCTCAGGCGTCTTCGTGAGACGCCTGTTCATGCTGTGGGCATCAATTTCGGCTTCGATGTTGACGAACCGTCTGAGCAGATAGCTCAACTATTTGAGCTCGAAGACAGAGAGCGGATCATTAAGCTGGGCGGCAGTGTGGATACCGTCACCATTGTGCGCAAGATAGCCCAAGAGCGGCGTGTGATCAATCTCAGCATGGCGAAGTCTACGAATGGTCCGGTGCGGATTGACTTAAATCACCATTATCAGACGTCGATGGCGAATGTGGCGGCTGACGTGATTGAAGGTAACGTAATGGCGTCACTGAACGCATCGCTGGAACTGGTGACTGGTCTCTATGGTCTTCAGCGGGTGAAGGCATGAACAACGCTACCGACGCATCTCTCAGTGATGTTACTGTTGCTCTGTGGACCGAGCGAGCTCCGGTTCGTGTGGAGACGTCCCCTCTACGCATCGAGATCGAAACCGGCGCCAATCCTGACAGAACGGCCACGACTCCGCTCAGGATGGTTCGTCGGGTCTCTATTAGTCCGTATGTGGCTGCGCTTGTCGAAGCTCATGATGTGGATGCGATTGACTCCGCAAGAGCCCAAATACAGTCTCGCCTTCGGGCATACCATGACGAGTCGTTAGCTGCTGAGCTTGATGCATTGGTTCGCGGGCAATTAGGCATCCCGTGCGATGCAGACCAACGAGCTCTCGCCATTGATGCGCTCGCCGGAGCAAAAGTTGCTTTGTTTGAGCCGATGGTCGTCGAGCTCGTCAAGTATATGTGCTCCAGTGGTGATGAGCATCTGCAAGTGGCGGCAATTGCTGCATCTACTCACCTGCGACGGTATCGAAAGGGCGAGCTTCGCCCGTTGATGACACTGTTGTCCTCTGGAGGCTCGGAGCGTGTGCGCCGCGCAGCGAAGGCTTTCTTGCGTGTGGCATCTCTTTGATGAACCGGATCTATCGTGGAAGAGTGGCTCGCGATACGTATTGGGGGTCGTGGCTCCTGGATAGACAAGCCGGATTATTTGAAGTGTGCTTCAGATTTGAAGCCCAGGGAAAAGGAAGATAAGAAATCGGCATGGGCCTATGTGGTAGACAAGCCAATAAGCCCAATGGTGGCAATGAGGCTTGCTTTCCGTGTGGGCAGCATGGGGCGTAGCCTTGGGAACGTTGCCTCGGCCCTTCTGTCCAAGCTCAGTCCTGATGCGACATTAGAGCTGCAGGCTATCGCGCTGCTTCTGTTCTTGATGATGGGGTCACGCAGCGCCAGCCCCCCTGGCCAAGTGTGGATATTGTCGTTCAAGAGAACCCAGGTAGATCCGAAGCTCGTTGCAAACGAAGACGCGCAGCATATCGTGCCAGCGTACGATCATACGCATCGTGGGCTAGATACCGCAAACGTGCAAGTTAGGCAAGCGCTTGCACGTAAGCTTATCGAGGGTAGGTATAGGCACGCATACGATGTTCGTGATTTTACGCTTGACGAGCTTAAGCCTCTGCTGAAGCAGCTTTTGCTGTCGAACTTGATCAGGGACGAGCACGTCGAAAATGCCAAGTTGATGCTTGGGGATTTCTTGTGATGGCCTCGTGCCCAGAGAGTCTCTGGGTAGACGGCTAGGTTGGGAAGAGGTCAGCCCCGCAGCGGAGAGAATGCTGGGGCACACCCGGACCGGCGCGCCTACCCGCCGTTCCCCGCCACCAACGCGAGCACGGCGATCTCCCGCAGGACGGCGCTCGGGGCGCGCCCTTCGTTCTTCGCGATGACCTTGGCCATGGGGACGGTGCGGCGCCTGGGTGAGGGGACGACGGTGCGCCAGGCGAGCGGCGGGATGTAGTAGCTGCTCTCGCCAACCGGAAGGACGCGCGGCGCCTCCCACGCGCCCTGCACGTGCCTCGGCCAGTCCGCCGCAACCGAGTAGAGCGGCTTGTACCCCTTCGCGCGCAGGTAGCGCTCGATCTCCTCGTGCGAGACGTTCCTGCTGACAGGACGGCCCGGGACCGTGACGCGGAGGCGCCTGTCGACCTGGGGCTGCGTGGGCTCGCGGCGGCTCATCGGCTCCTCCGGAGCAGCAGCCCAAGCCTCTCCCTGGCGATGCGCAGGCGGGACGCCACGGTGTGCGGGTTGAGGCCGCGCTGCCGAGCGTACTCGGCGATGGTTTCCGGCGCGTCGACGATGAGCAACGCCTCCAGCAGCCAGGGCTTCAGCTCGGCGAGCGCCTCCAGCACCTCGCGCGCTTCAATCTGCGCGTGCAGGCTCGGGCCGGCCGGATCGCGCAGCAGACCGAGCGGCTCAGGATGGAGCACGGCGCGACGCGCCCACGCGGAGGTCACGTAGTGCGACACCTTCCGCCAAGTGACGCCGAATAGCCAGCCCTGGAGCGCCTTGCGCGGGTCCTCGTCCGGGTCGGGCCGGTACATGCCGCGCTCGACCGAGGACCACGCGCCCATGACGACGTTCTGGAAGACGTCGGCGCGGTCGCGCGCGGGGACGCCGCTCGCGACGATGACGGCCATGATGACCGAGCGCTCCGCCATGATCGCCTCGATGCTCGGCTTCTTCCGGGGATGTCGTGCGGCAGGCGGGCGCTTGGCCCCCTTCCGCGGGCGCCTCATCCAGACCTCCCCCAGACGGGGCAGCAGTTGACCGCGGTCGGCCTGCCGAGCAGGCGATCGACGCTGGTCCCGGCCAGCTTCGCGGCGCGCACCGCGACGCCATACGAGGCGCGCTTGCCGCCGATGACCTTCTGGACGTGCTCTTCGCGCAGACCGAGCATCTCGGCCAGGCATCGCGTTGAGCCAGCCATCGCGCGCAGGGAACGCAGCGCGGCGCGGAGCCGCTGCGCCTCCTCGCCTTCGACGGCCAGGGTGGAACGGGGGCGGACGCCGGGCGGATCTTCGCCTTGCGCTCCGCGGCCGCGGATCGGTACAACCTTCATGTCGGACCTCGGGTACGGGGTTCGGCCACGCGGGGCGGACGCTGGCAGGCGTCGCGCCCCGCACTGATTCCAGCGGAAGCCTACGAACCGATCACGAGGTCACAACAGATATCAGCATTCCGGACACTGCATTTTCAGGTTCCGGACACTCGATCTCGCAAGGTGCCTATTCCGGACACCGCCTCTCGGGACCCCCCTCGGCGGTTCTCGGGACCCCCCTCGGCGGTTCTCGGGACCCCCCTCGGCGGTTCCCGGGACCCCCCTCGGCGGTTCCCGGGACCCCCCTCGGCGGTTCCCGGGAGGCGATTTTTCGTTCACGAGACCGACGGGAACATTCGGCGGACTGATTTTCTCGAGGGCCCGAGCGATTGGCCACCAAGGCGCTCCTCGATCTCGGTGGCTCGCGCCGGACCCGTGCAGGCAGCTATCGCCGGCGCACCGATCCGAGAGGCGCCCTCACCGCAGCCGGTGCTCGCGGAGCACGTCGGCCGGCACCGCCTCGCGCGCGAGCTCGCAGAGCCGCGCGTGGTGCGTGAAGAACAGCACCTGCGTCGTCGCCGTCAGCTCGCCGAGCACCGCGAGCGCCGCGCGGGCGCGGTCGTCGTCGAAGTGGATCAGCAGGTCGTCCAGGATGAGCGGCATCGGCTCGGCCGTACGGGCGTGGTGCTCGAGGCTCGCGAGCCGCAGCGCGAGGTAGAGCTGGTCGCGCGTGCCGTCGCTCAGGCCGCTCACCTCCACCTCGCGCTGCACGGGCGCCTTCGCGGGCTCCGCCGCGGCCTTCGCGGGCTCCGCCGCGGCGCCCTCCGGCGGCGGCGACGGCGCCGGCAAAGCCGCGGCGGCGGCCGGGGCCGCGCGGACGCAGCGGAGGACGGCCTGCTCGCTCTCGTCGTAGCCGACCCGCAGGCCCGCGAAGGCGCCGAGCGTCAGGCGGTGGAAGAGCGCGCTCGCGCGCGCGAGGATCGGGCCCTGGTTGCGCTCGCGGTACCGCTCGATCTCGCGCTCGAGCAGCACCGCGGCCAGGCGCGCCCGCACGTAGCGGCGCACCTCGCCGCGCAGGTGCGACAGGCAGATCTGCGCCTCCACCGCGGCCTCCGCGGCGCCCACCGTCGCGCGGAGGTGCTCGCGCTCCTGCTCGAGGCTCCCGATCGCCCTGTCGATGCGGCGCCGCTCGTCCTCGAGCGCGGCGAGGCGCCCCTCCGTCCGGTCGAGCTCCAGCGCGAGCGCGTCCCGCTCCACCCCCGCCGTCTCCTGCTCCAGCGCGGCGATGCCCGCGCCCTCGCCCGCCTCGAGCAGCTTGCCCTCGTTCTCGACGAGCTCGCGGTCGAGGCGGCGCGCCTCGCGCGAGCGCTCCTCCGCCAGCGAGAGCGCCGCGAGATCGGCCGCGGCGTCGGCCGTGCGCGCGACGCCCGCCGCCTCGAGGAGCTTCGCGAGGCGCGCCTCGGCGGCGGCGCGGCGAGCCTCCTGCTGGTCGAGCTCGCGGCGCTTGTCGGCGAGGCTGCGCGCGATCTCGCCGCGCTCGCGGAGGTCGGCGCGCGCCTTGTGGTGGCGCTTGATGAGCTGATCGGCGGCCTGATCCGCCGGCAGCGCGGCGAGGTCCGGCGCGTGCCGGGACGCGAGCTCCGCGACGTCCGCCGCGAACGAGAGGGCGTCGCGCTCCATCCCGCGCACGCGCCGGCGCTCGTGGGCCGCGCTGTCCGCCTTGCGGAACAGCGCGCCGAGCTCGTCGAGGATCGCCGTCGCCTCGTCCGTGGAGGCGTCGCCGGGCAGTCCGAGCTGCCGCACGCTGTCCTCCCACTCGGCCCGCCACGCCTCGAGCGCGCGCGCGTGCTCGGCCCGCTCGCGCTCGAGGTCCTCGAGCTCGCGCTCGAGCTCCTTGCGCTCGCGGACGAGCTCGCGGCGCTCGCGGGCGGCCAGCTCGATGGCCGCGAGCTCCTGCTCCGCCGCCTCGACGAGCGCCGGCAGGCGCGCCGCCGCGCCGTCGGGCGCGCCGGCGAGGGCGACGCCGCCGCGCGCGTCGGCGAGGGCGAGGCCGCCGCGCGCGTCGGCCGACCCGGCGCGCGCGCCCTGGAGGGCCGCGTGGAGCTCGGCCGCGTGCGCCTGCATCCGCGCCCGCAGCGCCTCGGCCTCGGCCTCCGCGGCGCGCAGGCGGTCGACCGTGGCGGTCAGGCCCGCGTAGCGGCCGAGCCAGCCGCGCATCTCCTCGGGCGAGCGCGGCGTGACCCCCGCGGGGCGCCACAGATCGAGCCACGCGGCCTCGGCCTCCTCGGCGCGGCGCGCGAGCGCGGCGCGCTCGGCGGCGAGCTGCGCCTGGTCCGCCTCGGCCCGCGCCTTGTCGGCGAGCAGCCGCGCGAGGCGCGCGACCCGGTCGGCCTCGCGGCGCAGGCGGTCGGCGAGGGTGTCGGCGACGCGCACGAGCTCGGCGTACTCGTCGGCCTTGCCGCGCGCGGCCGCGGGCGGCTCGCCCGGCGCGGCGAGCGACGGCCGCCGCCCCGCGCCGGCGGAGGCGGGCGCGTCCTTGCCGAGGTCGAAGAGCGAGGCGGTGTGGATGGCCGCCGCCGCGGCGCGGGCGCTGCCCTTCGACTGGAGGGCGCGCAGGAGCGCCTTGAAGGCGGCGTCGCGGCGCTCGCGCGCCTCGGCGAGGTCGGCCTCGGTGGGCACGGCGCCGGCGCGCTGGAGGGCGTCGATCTCGCGGGCGCTCTCGCGCAGGCGCGCCTCGACCTCGGCGGCGCGCTCGGCGAGCCGCTCCCGGTCGCGGGCGAGCGCGGCCCACTGCGCGGCCACCTTGTCGACCGTCTCGGGCAGCGGGACGGGCAGGGCGCTCGCCTCCGCGGCGGAGAGCGGCTGCGGCGCCGGGGAGCCGGTCGCCGCGCCGGCCGCGCCGGCCGCGCCGAGGCCGAGCCGGTCGCGCTGCGCGTCGGCCTCGCGGGCGAGCCGCCCCGCGGCGGCGGTGGCCTCACGAAGGCGCTGCTCGAGGTCGCCCTGCTTCTGCGCGCGCGAGAGCGCGCCCCGCAGCGGGGCCGGGTCCTCGCCCGGCGGCAGCTCGGCCAGCCGGCGCGCGCAGGCGTCGCGCCGGGCGCGGTGCGCCGCGAGCAGCCGCTCGACCTCGCGCGGCTTGGCCTCGACGGCGCCGCGCTCGCGGGCGAGCTTCTTGATGCGCGCCTCGGTCGCGACGTCGACGCGCATCGCCTCGAGCCGCTCGGGCTCGGCGCCGCCCGCGAGCGAGGCGTCGCGCCCGAGGCGCCGCAGGATCGCGCGCGCCTCCTCCTCCAGACCGTGGAGCTCCGCCCGGACGCGCGGCAGGTCGACGGCGGCCTTGCGGTGGCTCCCGAGCCGGGTCACGAGGCCGTCGATCACGCCCGGATCGAGCTCGGCGAGCGACGCGGGGACGTGGAGCGCGGCGTGGCGGGCCTCGAGCTCCGCGATGTCGGCGCGCAGCCGCGCGGCCTGGGCGTCGGCGTCGGCGGCGCGGTCCTGCGCGTCCTCGCGGTCGCGCGCCGCGCCCTCGGGCAAGAGGACGACGTCGCCGAGGCCGGCGCGCCGGCCGAGGATCGCGCGCCGCGCCTCGAGCAGCGGGAGCACGCGGAGCGCGCGCCGCAGGCGCTTGTCGGTCGCGCGGAGCGCGCGCAGCTCGGCGTCGACGCGCTCCTGCTCGGCCCGGGCGTCGTCGATCTCCTGCCGCTTCCGCGTCCAGTCCGCGGGCGGCCGCGCGGCGCTCTTCGCCCGGCTCCGCGCCTCCTCGAACGCCTTGATCGCCTCGTTGAGCGGGCGGGTCCTCGCCTGGGGCGTGAAGATCTCGTCCGCCTCCTGGCGCAGCGTCGTGAGGAGCTGCTGCAGCCCCGGCCCGCCGAGGCCCGCGCCGAACAGGCTCTGGCCGACGTCGCCCTTGCCCTGGAGCAGCGCCTCGGCGCCCTGCCGGAGCGTGTCGTGATCCAGGCCGAACGAGGTGCGGAACAGGTCCTCGGTGACGCCGCCGAGCAGCGGCGCGAGCGCGCCGTCGTCGAGCGGGTTGTCGTCGGGGTCGCGGAGCGTCTTGACGCGGCCCTTGCGGCGGACGAGCGCGAGCGCCGCGTCGCCCCGGCCCGCGAGCCGGCCGCCGACGCGCAGATCGGTGTTGTGGTGGAGGTGGGCGTCCGGGGTGATGTGCGGGATGCCGTAGAGCAGGCCGCGGATCGCGCGGAGCGCCGTGCTCTTGCCGGCCTCGTTCGGGCCGTGGATGACGTGGAGGCCCGGCGACGGGGCGGAGAAGTCCAGCCGGAGATCCGTGAAGGGACCGAACGCGAGGAGGTGGAGCTCTAGGATCTGCACGAGGTCGCCGGCCCAGGGGCGGTGCCCTCCCCTGAACGGATAGCAAGTGCGAAACCTCCGCGCGTTGTCAAGGCGGTGTTCGCGGCGCGACCCCCGTCCGCTCGCTGGAGAGGGCCGGGGCGCGCCGGAGCTGGCAGGCAGGCGGGCGGCGCTGGCAGGCAGGCGGAGGCGGGCGGCGCTGGCAGGCAGGCGGGCGGCGCTGGCAGGCAGGCGGGCGGCGATGGACGTCCGGCCCGGCGGCGCTACGTCGCCGGCGCATGCAGGAAGGCGCTCCACGAGCCGCGGCGCGGCGCCCTGCCGAGCAGCACCTCGGCGAGCGCTTCGCTGATCGGGAGCCCGGGGGTCCGCTCCAGCCAGAAGAACTCGCCGACCGGGTTGACCTCGAGGAAGACGTGGCGGCCGTCCGGCGTGCGCAGGATGTCGAGGGCGCCGTAGTTGAGGCCGAGCTGATCCATGAGCCGGAGCACGCCGGTCTCGACCTCGGGCGGGAGCGCGTCCTTGCGCCACGCGTCGAGGAGCTCGCGCCCCTTCCGCCGCCAGTCGACCTCGGCGCCCGGCGCCGCCTCCGGGTCGATCGAGGCGGCGAACACGCGCTCGCCCACGACCGTCACCCGCAGCTCGCGCGCCTTCGGGATCCTCTCCTGGAAGGTCATCGGGCAGAGCGAGAGCCCCCGCATGTCCGCCAGGTCCTCGTCCCGGAGGGCGTTCGTGAAGACCACGTGCTCCTCGCCGTCGCGGTAGACGGCGAACGACGAGAGCATCTTGGCGACCACCCCGTCCGGGCAGGTCGCGGCGAAGGCCCGCGCCGCGCCCTCGTCGTTGGTGGTGAGCGTGCGCGGCGTGTCGAGCCCGATCTCGCGCGCGATGTCGAGCTGCACCTGCTTGTTCGACGCGAAGCGCACCGCCGGCAAGGGGTCGACCTGCGGGACGCGGAGCGCCGCCAGCATGCCCTCCACGGTCCGCTTCGCCTCCTCGACCGACGCGCTCCGGAGCTGCGGGTCCATCGACGCGGGCAGCGTGCGGCCGTGAGCGACCCGGCGGTACCAGACGGCGGTCACGTCGCCGAGATCGAGCTCGCCGCCCCCGGGGCCGAGCGTGCGCAGCGTGGAGCGGCCCGCCCCGGGCCCCGCGCCCAGCGCGAGCCGCGCCCCCGCGGGGAAGAGGTCGGTGTCGAAGCGGAAGGCCCGGCCGCCCAGCCGCTCGATCGCGGCGGCGACGCGGGCGATGCACTCGTTGTCTTCGCTGTGCGTGATGATGAGGACTGTCACGGGTTCTCCGTCGGAGCGAGGAGCGCCTCCGCCAGCGCGTCGGCGATCGGCAGGCCGAGATCCCGCTCCAGCATGCCCCACTCGCCGCCGGGGTTGATCTCGAGGAAGACGTGCTCCCCGTCGGGCGTGCGGATGAGGTCCACGGCCCCGAAGGCGAGCCCGAGGGCGCGCAGGAGGGCGCCGAGCTGCGCCTCGACGTCGCGCGGGAGCGCGTCCTGCTCCCACGCGATCCCGGCGGCGCAGACGTCCGGGTGGCGCCAGTCGACGGCGAGCGACTCGTAACGGGAGGCGTCGAGCGCGCCGGGGAAGCACCGGCCGCCGACGCAGGCGACGCGCAGCTCGCGCGCCTTGGGGATGCGCTCCTGGAAGACCATGGGGCTCTGGCGCAGGCCCGAGAGGGCGTCGAGATCGGCCGCCGAGACGGCGTGCGTGAAGACGAACGGCGCGCCGCCCGAGAGGCTCATCGAGAAGGGCGTGAGCATCTTGGCGACGACGTTCCCGCCGAGGCGCGCGAAGAAGGCGCGGACCTCGGCGGCGTCGTTCGTGACGAGCGTCTCGGGGACGCGCAGGCCGACCGACGCGGCCGCCGCGAGCTGGCGCTGCTTGTCCTGGGCGCGCTCCTCGGCGGCCGGCTCGTTGATCCACCGCCGCGTCGGGAGCCCGCGCAGCCAGCCGGTCAGCGCCGCCATCGACTCGCGCACGCAGGCGGCGCGGTACTCCTCGGCGATGCCCTCGCCGAGCTTCGGCGCCCAGAGGCGCCGGAGCCAGACGGCGGAGACCTCGTCTCCACCGATCTCGGCCCCGGCGTCCTCCAGGCGGCGGCGTACGCCGCCGGCCCCGAACGCCGTCGAGAGGGTGAGATCGCGAGGAAACCGGTCCACGTTCAGGCGAACGGGGCGGGCGCCGCGCCGTCGCAGCGCGTCCGCCACGCGGTCGATCCCGAACTGGTCCTGTGAATGCGAGACCAGGAGGACGCTCTGGGTCGCGGTCGTCACGTCGGGTTGCCTCTCTCGCACGGGCGCGGGTGGCTCATGCGACGCTCAGAGATCCTCGCCGTCCGTCGGGTACTTCAGCGTGACGGGCGGCACGACGTCTTCATCTCTGTCCGAGGGGTACTTCTTCGTCGCGGAGATCGCGCCCGCTTTGACGCCGGTCCGGACGCGCTTCTGATCCTCCTGGAAGCGGGCGAGGAAGGGCACCGCCTCGGCGTCCTCCGTCTGCTCGGGCTCACGGAGATCGACGTTGTCCATGGAATACCTCCAGAGTGCGACGGCGGTGGCGCCGCCGTCGAGGACAAGAGAGGTAATTAAACGAGCAATCATGCGGGCGCGCAAGTCCGCGGGTGCCCTTGCAACGATGGCTTCGACCGATTCCGCTGCTGCGGTTGTCTTTCAGTCGCGGAGCGATCTGCCGTGTTGGCTATTGTTAAGCCCGTGTTGCGTATCGTTGCGTATCGTTGCGTATCGTTGCCGCTGCGCAGGGGTGCGTGTGGTTGCGCTTGGTCGCGTGTGGTTGCGTGCCGCTTCGATCGCGTGATCCACGGCGCGCAGCCCGCGCCTCACTTCGCGAGGATATCTTCGTCGCTGTCGGAGGGGTACTTGTGGGTCTCGTAGGTGCCGCCACCATCATCCTCCTTGTCCGAGGGGTACTTCATCGTGGTGTAGCCCCCGCCGGCTTTGACGCCGGTGCGGACGCGCTTCTGATCTTCCAGGAAGCGCGCGAAGAAGGGGACCTGCTCGGTCTGCTCGGGATCACGATCGATATCAGCCATGGGAAACCTCCAGATGGATGTGCTGCCATGCGGCGGAGCCGCGCGGACAGGATTCATCCGAATGGCCCGGAGCGCACGTTAAGTTTTGCTATGCTCATCGCCTCACCGGGCGATCGCCGTGACTTCCTGAGCCTGCTTCACCAGTGTAGCTTTGCACAACCACCATGCCCGCCGGGTTCTCACGCTCGATTCACGCGATCGCGACCGACGGCCACCGCGGCTCGATCGCCGGCGCCGCGATCGGGGCGCTCCTGCTCGGCGCCTGGCTCACGTGGTTCTTCCTCGCCCGCGTCGGCCGGTACGAGGCCAGCGTGAGCGCGCGCCTCGAGGTGGGGCAGGCAGCGCACCGCGTCGAGGCGCCGCTCGGCGGAAAGGTCGCCGCGGTCCACCTCGCCCTCGGGGCCGAGGTCGCCGCGGGCGACGTCCTGATCGAGCTCGACGTGGAGCCGCTCCGCCGCGAGATCGACGACAAGCAGGCCCGGATCGAGGCGATCGCGGGGCAGATGGGGCCGCTGCGAGCCGAGATCGCGGCGCGGGCGCGGGCGCTGCGCGACGGGGAGGAGGCGGCGCGCGCGCACGTCGACGAGGCGAAGGCGCGGCTGCGGGAGTCCGAGGCGGGCGCGCGGTTCCAGGAGCTCGAGGCGGAGCGGGCCGTGCGCCTGCGTCAGGACGGGCTCGTGTCGGAGGCCGAGGCGGCGCGGCTCGCGGCCGACGCGCTGTCGAGGCGCTCGGCGACCGAGGCGCTCGACCGCGCCGCCGCGCGCGCCTACGTCGAGCGGCGCGCCGGGCAGAGCGAGCAGCAGGCCGAGCTCGCGCGGCTCGACCGCGAGGCGGCCACGCTGGAGGGGGAGCGGCTCGTGCTCGAGGCGGCGATCAAGGGGCTGCTCGCCGAGATCGAGCGGCGCAAGATCCGCTCGCCGATCGCCGGGCGGGTCGGCGAGATCACCGCGCTGCGGGCCGGCTCCTTCGTGAGCGAAGGGGACGTCGTGGCCGCCGTCGTGCCGCCCGGCGAGCTCCGCGTCGTCGCGGAGTTCCCGCCCGCCTCCGTCGGGCGGATCCGCGCGGGGCAGGAGGGGCGCCTGCGCCTCGATGCGTTCCCGTGGACCGAGTACGGCACCCTGTCCACCACCGTCGAGCGCGTCGCCAGCGAGACGCAGGAGGGCCGTATCCGCGTGGAGCTCGGCGTGCGACCCGATCCGGCGTCGCCGATCCCGATGCAGCACGGGCTGCCCGGGAGCGTCGTCATCGAGACGGAGCGCGTCTCGCCGGCCTCGCTCGTGCTGCGCGCCGCGGGGCAGATCGTGAGGGTCCGCGGCGGAGCGGGCAGGTGAAGGAGGGGACGACGAACGCCGATCCCCGATCCGCGCGGGAGCGATCAGCGAGCGCCGATCCCCGTCGACGAGCGTCGAGCCCGGAGCGGCGGCTCCTCGCGCGCGAGGTCGTGCAGACGTCGGCGATGGATTGCGGGCCGGCCACGCTCAAGTGCGTGCTCGAGGGCTTCGGCATCGGCGTGAGCTACGGGCGCCTGCGCGAGGCCTGCCAGACCGACGTCGACGGCACCTCCATCGACACCCTGGAGGACCTCGCGGGGCAGCTCGGGCTCGTGGCCCAGCAGATCCTCGTCCCGCCGGAGCACGTGCTGCTCGACGAGGCCCAGGCGCTGCCCGCCCTGGCGATCGTGCGGCAATCGGCCGGGCCGCTCCACGTGGTCGTGATCTGGCGCCGGCACGGCGGCCTCGTGCAGGTGATGGACCCGGCCACGGGGCGCCGCTGGGTCACGCGAGGGCAGCTCGAGGGCGAGCTCTACCAGCACGAGCTGCCCATGTCCGCGGCGGACTTCCGCGCGTGGGCGGCGAGCGACGGGTTCACGCGGCCGCTCGGGCGCCGGCTCGCCTGGCTCGGCGCGGGGACGCAGCCGCTCGAGGCGGCGCTCGCGGATCCGGGGTGGCGCGCGCTCGCGGCGCTCGACGCCGGCGCGCGCCTCGTCGCGTCGCTCGTGCGCTCCGGCGGCCTCGGCCGCGGTCGCGACGCCGCGCGCGTGCTGGGCGCGCTGCTCGAGCACGGCCCCGAGGCCGCGTGGGAGGAGATGATCCCGCCCACCTTCTGGACGGCGCGCCCCGGGCCGGTGGGCCCGCGCGGGGAGGAGCTGGTCGTCGCGCGGGGCGCCGTGCTCGTGCGGATCCGCGGGCGGCGCCCGACGGGCCACGCCAGCGCCGCGGCGTCGCGCGATGGCGCGCCGCGGGCGGACGCGCCGCCGCCCCGCGCCGACGAAGCGGCCCCGCGCGCCGAGGCGCGCCTGCCCCCCGACGTCGCCGCCGCCCTCGCGGAGCGCCCGACCAGGCCCGGGCGCGAGCTCCTCCGGATGATCCGCGAGGACGGGCTGCTGGCGCCCGCCGTGCTCGCCGGCGCGCTCGCGCTCAGCGTGGCGACGGTGGTGCTGGAGAGCCTCCTCTTCCGCGGGCTGCTCCAGATCTCCAACGATCTCGCGCTGATCGAGCAGCGCCTCGCCGCCATCGCGGCCCTCGCCGTGTTCCTCGCGGTGGAGCTCGCCATCGATCTCTCGCTGACCACGGGGGTGATCCGGCTCGGGCGCCACCTCGAGGTCCGGCTGCGGGTGGCGTTCCTCGCGAAGATCCCGCGCATCGGCGATCGCTACTTCCACAGCCGTCCGGCCTCGGACATGGCGCAGCGCGGCCACAGCCTGCACGTGCTCCGCGGCCTGCCGGCGTTCGGCGGCCAGATCGCGCGATCGGCGCTCGATCTCGCGGTCACCACGGCCGCGATCGTGTGGATCGATCCCGCGAGCGCGCGCCTCGCCGTGCCGTGCGCCGCGCTCGCGCTGGCGCTGCCGTTCGCCGGGAACCGCGTCCTCATCGAGCGGGACCTGCGCGTCCGCACCCACGCCGGCGCGCTCACGAGCTTCTACCTCGACGCCCTCCTCGGCCTCGTGCCGATCCGGGCGCACGCGGCGGAGCGGGCCGTGCGGCGGCAGCACGCGGGCCTGCTCGGGGAATGGGCGCTCGCCGGCCGCGCGCTGATCCGCGCGGCCCTCGCCGTCGACGGGGCGCAGGCGCTGCTCGGCTTCGCGCTCGCCGCGTGGATCCTCGGCGACTTCCTCGCCCGCGGGGGCGCGCTCTCGCGGGCGCTCCTGCTCTTCTACTGGGCGCTCGCGCTGCCGGCGATCGGGCAGGGGCTCGCGGGCGCGCTGCTCCAGTACCCGGGGCAGCGCAACACGGCGTTGCGCCTGCTCGAGCCGCTCGGCGCGCCCGAGGAGCCGCGCGAAGGCGGCGCGCCCGAGGCGCCGCGCGAAGGCGGCGCGCCCGAGGAGCCGCGCGAAGGCGGCGCGCCCGAGGCGCCGCGCGAAGGCGGCGCGCCCGAGGCGCCGCGCGAAGGCGGCGCGCCCGAGGCGCCGCGCGAAGGCGGCGCGCCCGCCGCGGCCGCGGCGCCGCCGGCGCGGGCCGGCGCCGAGGGCGCGGGCTGCGCGATCGCCTTCGAGCGCGTGCGCATCCAGGCGGCCGGCCACGTGATCCTCGACGAGGTGGATCTCCGGATCGCGGCGGGCAGCCATGTGGCGATCGTGGGGGCCTCGGGCGCCGGCAAGTCGAGCCTCGTCGGGGTCCTGCTCGGATGGCACAGGGCGAGCGAGGGCAGGGTGCTCGTCGACGGCCGCCCGCTCGACGGCGAGCGGCTGCGCGCCCTGCGCGAGGAGACGGCGTGGGTCGACCCGGCGGTCCAGATCTGGAACCGGTCGTTCCTCGACAACCTCCGCTACGGCGCGCCCGACGACGCGGCCGACTTCGGCGCCGTCGTCGAGGAGGCCGAGCTGCGCGAGGTGCTCGAGCGGCTGCCCGAAGGGCAGAAGACCCTGCTCGGCGAGGGCGGAGGGCTCGTCTCCGGCGGCGAGGGGCAGCGCGTGCGCTTCGGCCGGGCGATGTTGCGGAGCGAGGCGCGGCTCGCGATCCTCGACGAGCCGTTTCGCGGCCTCGACCGGGAGCGCCGCCGGGCGCTGCTCGCCCGGGCGCGGCGGCGCTTCCGCCGCGCGACGCTCCTGTGCGTCACCCACGACGTCGGCGAGACGCGCTCGTTCGAGCGCGTGCTCGTCGTGGACGGGGGGCGCGTGGTCGAGGACGGGGCGCCCGCCGAGCTCGCGGCGCGCCCCGGCTCGCGCTACGGCGCGCTGCTGGACGCCGAGGCGGCGGTGCAGCGAGGGCTGTGGTCGAGCGGCGGGTGGCGCAGGCTGAAGGTCGTGCGCGGGCGGATCGCCGGCGCGCCGGCAGAGGGCGCGGGCGCGCCGGCAGAGGGCGCAGGAGCGCCAGCAGAGGGCGCGGGCGCGCCGGCAGAGGGCGCAGGAGCGCCGGCAGAGGGCGCGGGCGCGCCGGCAGAGGGCGAGCGGAGATGACGGCGGAGGCGCAACGCGGCTGGGGCGCCCGGCTGGACGAGGAGGTCGACGCGCTCGGCGCCCTCGAGTGGCCAGCGGAGCGCCTCGGCGACGCGCTCGAGGCGCTCGCGGCGCAAGGTGGCCTCCGCCCGGGCGCGGTCGCGGCGCCCATCCCGACCACCGGGCACCTCCGCAGCGCGGACGCGCTCGGCGCGTGGATCGATCAGGCCGCGAGCTACCTCGGCGTCGAGGCGGAGCCGGTGACGGCGCGCTACGACGAGCTCGACGACGCGCTCCTGCGCGTCGCGCCCGCGCTCGTGTGGCTGCGCGGCGGCGAGGCGCAGCGCTTCCTCGCCGTCGTGGGGCGCAGGGGGCGGGAGCTCGCGGTGCTGCGCGCCGACCGCTCCACGGCGCGCGTGCGGGTCGAGGCGCTCTCCCGCCGCATCGCCCGCCCGCTCGAGGCGCAGCTGCTCCCGGAGGTCGAGCGCATCCTCGCGCGCGCGGGCGTGCGGCCGCGGCGGCGCGCCCGCGCGCAGCAGGCCCTGCTCCGCGAGCGCCTCGGGCCCGTGGTCCTCGACGGCATCTGGAGCCTGCGCCTGCCGCCGGGCGCGTCGTTCGGGCGTCAGATGGCGGCCGCGCGCATCCCGCGCCGCCTCCTCGGCCTGCTCGCCGCCCACGCGTCGGCCTACACGCTCTGGATCCTCGTGTGGATGACCGTGGGGCGCAGCATCCTCGACGACCACCTCGACGAGGGGTGGCTCGCCGCCGGCGCGCTGCTGCTCGCGACCGTGGTTCCGCTGCGCCAGCTCATGGCGTGGCTGTCTGGCGTCGTCGCGATCGACGCGAGCGCGCTGATCAAGCAGCGCCTGCTCGCGGGCGCGCTCGCGCTCGACGCCGAGGAGGTGCGCAGCGAGGGCGCGGGGCGCTTCCTCGGCCGCGTGATCGAGTCCGAGGCGATCGAGGCGCTCGCGATGGGCGGCGGCATCGCGGCCGTGGCGTCGGCGTTCGAGCTCGCCGCGGCGGCGGTCGTGCTCGCCCAGGGCGCGTCCGGCGCGACCCACGCGCTCCTGCTCGTCGCCTGGGCGGTCCTCGTCGTCTGGCTGTGCGCGCGGTTCTACCGGCGGCGCGCGCGCTGGACCGCCGCGCGGCTCGCGATGACCCACGACCTCATCGAGCGCCTCGTCGGGCACCGGACCCGCCTCGCCCAGGAGCGCCACGGCCGCTGGCACCACGGCGAGGACGAGGCGCTCTCCCGGTACCTGCTGCGGTCGCGCGAGCTCGACCGCAGCCAGATCGAGATCGGCGCGCTGATGCCGCGGGGATGGCTCATCGCGGGCATCGTCGGCCTGATGCCGCCGTTCCTCGCGGGCTCCGGCTCCGCCGCGGCGTACGCGGTGGCGCTGGGGGGCGTCCTGCTCGCGAGCCGCGCGCTCCAGGGGCTGTCTACCGGCCTGTCGAGCCTCGCCAGCGCGGCGATCGCGTGGGAGCAGGTCTCCACGCTCTTCCACGCGGCCTCCCGCGGCGGGCCCCCGCCGCCGCCCCTGCCGCCCGACGCGGGGCGGTCGCCGGCCCGCGCGCCGGAGGGCGCGGCCGGCGCGGACAGCGCCGGCGACGCGGAGGTCCGCGCGCCGGTCCTGGAGGCGCACGAGCTGTCCTTCCGGCACAAGGGCAGGGCGCGCCCCGCGGTGGTGGACGCCTCGCTGCGGATCGCGGCGGGCGACCGCATCTTGCTCGAGGGGCCCTCGGGCGGAGGGAAGTCGACGCTGAGCGCCCTGCTCTCGGGGCTGCGCGCGCCCGACGCAGGGCTGCTCCTGCTGAACGGGCTCGACCGCCACATGCTGGGCGCCGCCGCGTGGCGCCGCCGCGTGGCCGCGGCGCCGCAGTTCCACGAGAACCATGTCCTCGCCGGGACGTTCGCGTTCAACCTGCTGATGGGCAGGCGCTGGCCGCCGAGGCCGAGCGACCTCGCCGAGGCAGAGGAGATCTGCCACGAGCTCGGCCTCGGCGAGCTGATCGAGCGGATGCCGGGCGGGCTGCAGCAGGTCGTCGGCGAGACGGGCTGGCAGCTGTCGCACGGCGAGCGCAGCCGGCTCTACATCGCGCGCGCCCTGCTCCAGGGCGCCGAGCTCGTCGTGCTCGACGAGAGCTTCGCGGCGCTCGACCCCGAGACGCTGGCGCGAGCGCTGCGCTGCGTGCTCCGGCGCGCGCGCACGCTCGTGGTCATCGCCCACCCGTAGCCGCTCTTTCAGTCAGTCCACGCCTCGGGGCGCTCATCGATGTGCGGAATCTGCGGAATCGACCGCTCGTCTCCGCGCGGAATCCGCTCGGCGCCGCCAGCACGGCCGGGCCCCGGAGCACATCGAGCTGCGCGCGACTGGCCAGCTCGGCTGCGACGCAAAACAACATCAGTCGATCCCCGATCCATCTCAGGCAACTCCGCAAGGCGCTGTCGAGCTTGCCAGGTGACCAAAGCACTGTCGCGCTTGCCAGGTGACAAGGAGCGCTGCAGAGGAGACCCTCGAGCCCATGGCCACTGGACGTCACCTGCGTTGTGTCTAGAATTCATCCCAATGCGGGAAATCAAGAAGGAGAGACGGTTGCCCGTGGGCGCGGAGGTGCTCGCCGCTCATGGAGTGCATTTTCGCGTCTGGGCGCCGTCCCGGCGACGGGTCGAGGTCGTCCTCGAGGCCGGCCCGGGGAGCGGCGAGTCCGCCGTGCTGCGGCCGGAGGAGGGCGGTTACTTCGCCGGGCTCGTCGCGTCGGCCGCGACCGGCACCCGCTACCGCTTCCGGCTCGACGACGACGAGAAGCTCTATCCCGACCCCGCCTCGCGCTGGCAGCCGGAAGGGCCGCACGGGCCCTCGGAGGTCGTCGACCCGGGCGCGTTCGCGTGGGGCGACGCCGCCTTCAAGGGCGCCCCGCTCAAGGGGCAAGTCGTCTACGAGATGCACATCGGCACCTTCACCCGGGAGGGCACCTGGGCGTCCGCCGCCCGCGAGCTGCCCGAGCTCGCCCGGATAGGCATCTCCCTCATCGAGGTGATGCCGGTGAACGAGGTGCCCGGCCGCTTCAACTGGGGCTACGACGGCGTGAACCTCTTCGCGCCGGCGCGCCACTACGGCAGCCCCGACGATTTCCGCCGCTTCGTCGACGCGGCGCACCGGGTCGGGATCGGCGTGATCCTCGATGTCGTCTACAACCACCTCGGGCCGGACGGCAACTACCTCGGTGCGTTCTCGAAGGACTACTTCACCGATCGGCACAAGACGGACTGGGGCGCCGCCATCAACTTCGACGGCCCGCGATCCGAGGCGGTGAGGGAGTACTTCATCGCCAACGCCGGCTACTGGATCGACGAGTTCCACCTCGACGGGCTCCGGATCGACGCGACGCAGAACATCTACGACAGCTCGAAGGACCACATCCTCGCCGCGATCGCGCGCCGCGTCCGCGAGGCCGCGGGGCGCAAGGCGACGTTCATCGTGGCCGAGAACGAGTCGCAGGAAGAGTGGCTGATCCGCGCGGCCGATCGGAACGGCTACGGGCTCGACGCCATGTGGAACGACGACTTCCACCACACCGCCAAGGTCGCGCTCACCGGGCACAACGAGGCCTACTACACAGATCACCAGGGCTCGCCCCAGGAGCTCATCTCCGCCCTGAAATACGGGTTCCTCTTCCAGGGGCAGCGCTATGACTGGCAGAAGCAGCGGCGAGGGACGCCGGCGCTCGGCGTGGAGCCGGCGCGCTTCGTCCTCTTCCTCGAGAACCACGATCAGGTCGCCAACACGGCGAAGGGGGAGCGGCTCTACCACCTCGCGTCCCACGGCAAGTTCCGGGCGATGACGGCGCTCCTGCTCCTCGCCCCGGGGACACCCATGCTCTTTCAAGGGCAGGAGTTCGGGTCGTCGGCGCCGTTCCTCTTCTTCGCCGACCACAACCCCGAGCTCGCGCCGCTCGTGCGCAAGGGCCGGGCGGAGTTCCTGACCCAGTTCCCTTCGTGCGCCGCGCCCGAGGTGCGCGCGCGCCTCGACGATCCGGCCGACCCGCGGACGTTCGAGCGCTGCAAGCTCGATTTCTCCGAGCGCGAGCGCAACGCCGGGCTCTACGCCCTCCACGAGGACCTCATCGCGCTCCGCCGGCGCGATCCCGTGATCTCGGCCCAGCGCCCGCGCGGCCTCGACGGGGCGGTCCTCTCCGACCAGGCGTTCCTCCTCCGCTACTTCGGCGACGACGGCGACGACCGGCTGCTCCTCGTCAACCTGGGACGGGACATCCATCGAGGATCCCTGCCGGAGCCGCTCTTCGCTCCGCCGCCAGGGCGCCGCTGGGAGACGCTCTGGTCCAGCGAATCGCCACGTTATGGCGGTCAAGGCAGTCCACCCGTGATCACCGAGGATGCCGTGCACATCCCGGGCGACGCGGCGATCCTCCTCCACCCCGTGGTCGGGACGCCCGTGCCCGAGAAGACGAGCGCCAACCCTCGCCCCGAGGAGCCCAAGAAGAATGTACGCTGACGAGATCTGCCGGATGATGGTCTGGTCCCGGGGCACCGCCCCGGCCACGCACGACGACGCGGAGCACGGGTCGGATCCGCTCACGCGAGAGTGGCTCGTCACGAACGGCCTGGGCGGTTATGCGTCAGGCACCATCTCCGGCGCCGTGACCCGTCGGTTCCATGGACTGCTGATCGCCGCGCTGCCCGCCCCGCTGGGGCGCACCATGATGCTCAGCGATCTGAGCATTCGCGTCCTCACGCCGGGCGGCCAGGTGTACCAGGTCGGCGGCCACGAGCCGTGGCTCGACGAGACCGCGGCGGAGGTCATCGAGCTGGCCGAGTTCCGCCTCGAGGCGGGGCTCCCCGTGTGGCGCTACAAGGGCTCGGGGATGCTCATCGAGCGGCGCCTCCTCCTGCCCCACGGGCAGAACACGGTGCACGTCACGTACGCGCTGCTGGAGGGGCCAGGTCCGGTCCAGATCGAGCTCCAGCCGTGGGTGAACTTCCGCCCGCACGAGGGCGCGCTCGATCGGCCGGTGGCGGGGCCCTATGCGCTCACCGTCGTCGAGGATCGCTACGAGCTCGCCTCGCCGAGCGACCTCCCGCCGCTCCGGCTCCAGGTCCAGGGCGCGCGCGCCGAGTTCCGGATCGAGAGCGCCCGGCTGCGCAACGTGCGCTACCGGATCGAGCAGAGCCGCGGCTACGACGCCGTGGGTGAGTTCTACAGCCCTGGCCGCTTCCGCCTCGAGCTCCCGGTCCTCGGCAGCGTGACCCTCGTCGCCTCGACCGAGGCGTGGGAGACGATCAACGCCCTCTCCACGGAGGAGGTGCAGCGCGCCGAGCGCAAGCGCAGGACCCGGCTCCTGCTCGCCGCGGCGCCCGAGGTCCGCTCCGGGCCGCCGGCGGAGCTCATCCTCGGCGCCGACCAGTTCCTCATCACGCCCGCCGGCCGCGTGGAGGACGCCGCCCGCGCCCGGGCCGGCGGCGACGAGGTGCGCACCGTCATCGCGGGCTATCACTGGTTCACCGACTGGGGCCGCGACACGATGATCAGCCTGGAGGGGCTGACGCTCGTCACCGGGCGCCACACCGAGGCGGGCTACATCCTCCGCACGTTCGCCCATTACGTGAAGGACGGGCTCATCCCCAACATGTTCCCCGAGGGCAAGAACGACGGGCTCTATCACACGGCCGACGCCACCCTCTGGTTCTTCCACGCGCTCGATCGCTACCTGACGTACACCGCCGATCGCGAGACGCTCCGGCTGATCTTGCCCACGCTGATCGATATCGTGGAGCACCACACCCGCGGGACGCGCTTCGGCATCGGCGTCGACCCGAAGGACGGCCTCGTCCGCCAGGGCGAGGAGGGCTACCAGCTCACCTGGATGGACGCCAAGGTGGGCGATTACGTCGTCACGCCCCGCCGGGGGAAGGCGGTGGAGATCAACGCGCTCTGGTACAACGCCCTCCGCCTGATGGAGCGCTGGGTGCGCGACGCGGAGGGCGACGGGCCGTCGCGGCGCTACGGCGAGGCGGCCGACAGGGTGAAGGAGTCGTTCAACCAGCGCTTCTGGATCGAGGAGAAGGGCTATCTCTACGACCTGATCGACGGGGAGCAGGGCACGGACGACGCCTTCCGGCCGAACCAGATCTTCTCGATCTCGCTGCCGAATCCGGTGCTCGATCCCGCGCGATGGAAGGGGATCGTCGATCAGGTCAAGGAGCGGCTCTGGACGCCCGTGGGCCTGCGGTCGCTCGCGCCGGGGCACCCGGATTACAAGCCGAAGTACTTCGGCGACCTCCGCGCGCGGGACATGGCCTATCACCAGGGCACCGTGTGGGGGTGGCTCATGGGCCCGTTCGTCGACGCCTGGCTGAAGGTGTACCCTGCCGATCTCGCCGGGGCCCGGGGCCTGCTCGCGGGCTTCCCGCCGCACCTCGACGAGGCCTGCGCCGGGTCGATCAGCGAGATCTTCGACGCGGAGCCGCCGTTCACGCCGCGCGGGTGCGTCGCCCAGGCGTGGAGCGTGGCCGAGGTGCTGCGCGCCTACGCCCGGACGGCCCGCTCGGCGGGCTGAGCGCGGTCGCCCGGGGCGCTCCCCTGCATGATCCGGCGGGCGCTCAGGGCGCCTCGCCGGCGCCGAGCAGCCGCGAGATCAGCGTGTGCTCGACGTCGTCGAGCGCCTCGCGAAGGAACGCGGGGTCGTCGAGGCGGATCGCGTCGTCGCCCTCGCGCGCCTCGGCGGGGAGCTTGTTCTTGAGGCTCCCGAACTCGCGGAGCAGCGAGGAGAGGCTCGCCTCGTCGTCGCGCAGCGCGCGCAGCGACCGCGTGAGCTGGCCGATCGCGTCGTCCCGCTCCTCGAGCGCGCCCACCTCGAGCGGGGCGAGCGTGCGGGAGAGCACGCGCTCGATCCAGAGCCCGCCGCCGAGGTCGTTGGCGATCGCGCGGATCTGCCCTGTCCAGCGCTCGAAATCGGCGCGGAGCGCGGCGTGGGCGGGCGTCGCGCCGCACAGGATCACCCGCGCGGCGAGCGTGCGCCCGTCGGCCTCGGCAAGGCGCTGCTCTAGCTGCTCCCGCGTCAGGTCCACGATGTCGTCGGCGCTCGCGGCCGGGGAGAGATCGACCTCGCAGGCGCACCAGCGCACGACGTCGAGGGCGCGGTGCTCGACCGAGGTGATGCGGCCCTCGTCCACGGAGACGAGCAGGGCGCCCTTCTCGCCCGTCTCGCGGGCGTGGCGGCCCTGGAGGTTGCCGGGAAAGGCGATGTACGGGTCCTCCGAGAGCACCTCGCGGGTGTGCACGTGGCCGAGCGCCCAGTAGTCGTACCGCTTGCCGACCAGCGTGTTCAGGCTGCAAGGAGCGTAGTTGTCGTGGCCCTCGCGGCCGCCGAGGCAGGTGTGGAGCATGCCGATGTTGAAGAGCCCCGTCAGCGCGTCGGGGTAGCCCGCCGCGAGATCGTCGGTGACGGCCTTCGTCGCGAAGCTCTGGCCGTGGACGGCGACGCCCAGCCGGTCGAACACGACCGACTCGGGGCGGCGGGGGTCGAGCCGCCGGGCGTTCTCGGGGAGCTCCAGGTGACGGGTGATGTTGCTCTCGGCGTCGTGGTTTCCGTAGAGGAGCACGACCTCCACCCGGGCGGCGCGCAGCCGGGAGAGCTGCGAGGCGAAGAACAGGCCTGTGCTGTAGTCCTTCCAGTCGCCGTCGTAGATGTCGCCCGCGAGGAGCAGGAGGTCGACCTCCTCGTTGAGGCAGAGGCTCACGAGGTTCTCGAGCGCGCGGCGGGTCGCCCCGCGGATCTGCTCGACGGGGGCGCCGGGGTAACGGTCGAGCCCGCGGAGCGGGCTGTCGATGTGGAGGTCGGCGGCGTGGACGAACTTCATGGCTGGAGCGGCCCGAGCTTAGCCGCTTCTCGCCGGGAGCGCTGCTCATCTGACGAGTACCGCGCGACGCGCCGCGCGCGGTGTCCCGGGGCCGCCGCCGAGGCCGGGCGCCGGGGGCTGTCGGCGTCCGGGCTCGTCCGGGGGCGGTGCGGGCGCCGTGTCGAGCGCGTCCGCGGCGGCCCGCCTCCCGAGGGCCGGTCGCCTTGACGCGCGCGGCGGGCCGTCATGCAGTGATCGCCGATGCAGCGCCCGACGAAACGCCCCGCGCCGCCCGCCGCGCGACGTCCCCGGCGGGGCAGGGCGGTGGCGCGGTGAGCTCGGCGGCCGCGCTGCTCCGGCGGATGTGCGATGTGAGGGAGGGCGAGGTCCCCGCGCTGCTCTGGAGCTTCGCGTACTTCTTCTGCGTCCTGTGCGGCTATTACATGCTGCGGCCGGTCCGCGAGGAGATGGGCATCTCCGGCGGCATGGACAGGCTGCCGTGGCTGTTCACGGCGGTCTTCGCGACGATGCTCGCGGCCGTGCCCGCCTTCTCCGCGCTCGTGGCGCGCATGCCGCGGCGGCGGTTCATCCCTGTCGTCTACCGCTTCTTCGCGTCGAACCTGCTCGTGTTCTTCGGGCTCCTCGCGCTGGGAGCGCCGCGCGCCGAGGTGGGCAAGGTCTTCTATGTCTGGCTGAGCGTCTTCAACCTGTTCGTCGTGTCCGTCTTCTGGGGGTTCATGGCGGATATCTGGCGCAGCGAGCAGGGCAAGCGCCTCTTCGGCTTCATCGCCGCGGGCGGCAGCGCCGGCGCGCTCGCCGGCTCGTTCGTGACGGCGGCGCAGGCCAGGCAGATCGGCACCGCGAACCTCCTCCTCGTGTCGGCGGCGCTGCTCGAGCTCGCCGTGCTGTGCGTCGGCCGGCTGAACCGACTCGCCGGGCGGCACGACGGCGCGGAGGCGCAGGGCGGCGGGGGCGGGGAGGAGCGCATCGGCGGGGGCGCGCTCCGCGGCGTCGAGCTCGTCGCCAAGTCACCGTATTTGCTCGGGATCTGCGCCCAGACGCTCTTCCAGTCCGCCACCGCGACGGTGCTCTATTTCGAGCAGGCGCGCATCGTGTCGCTGGCGTCGATGGATCCCGCGCGGCGGACCGCGATGTTCGCCACCATCGATCTCACCGTGAACGTGCTGACGATCGCGATCCAGGCGCTCGTGACGGGGCGGCTCATCACGCGGGCGGGGCTCGGGGTCGCGCTCGCGGTGGTCCCGGCGCTGACGGGCGTCGGGCTCGTCGCGCTGGCGGTGCGGCCCACGCTCTGGGCGATCACCGCGCTCCAGGGGCTCCGCCGGTCGGTCCACTACGCGGTGGACCGACCGGCGCGCGAGGTCCTGTTCACGGTGGTCGCGCGGGAGGAGAAGTACAAGGCGAAGAGCTTCATCGACACCGTCGTGTTCCGCGGCGGGGACGCCGCGAGCGCGTGGGCGCTGACGGGGCTGTCGGCGCTCGGGCTCACGGCGTCGGGGCTGGCGCTGGCGACGGCGCCGGTCGCCGTCGTGTGGCTCGCGCTGAACCGCTGGCTCGCGAAGCGGCAGGCGGAGCGCGCCCGCAACGAGG
The DNA here is from genome assembly GCF_051521615.1 of Sorangium sp. So ce1335. Lineage (NCBI taxonomy): Bacteria > Pseudomonadati > Myxococcota > Polyangiales > Polyangiaceae > Sorangium > Sorangium sp. So ce1335. The sequence goes on along the minus strand of NZ_CP150363.1, from coordinate 9,919,403 downwards.
CGGGGTGATCCGGCGCGAACGTCGCGGCGCGACGGATACCGGTCCAGCGCTTGCGCCGGAGGCTGTCCCGGGGTTTGTTCTTCGGATGTCCCGCATGAGCTTGCCTGCACCTTACGGACGCACCGTCGCCGCGCTCGCGGCGGCCGGCATCGCCGCGTGGCCTTCGAGCGCGAGCGCCTACTGCGTGACGGAGACGTGCGTCTCCTCCGAGTGCACGGCGGAGGAGATCGGGCAGAAGAAGCCGGAGTGCGTCACGTCGTATTACCGCTGCGATCCGATCGAGACCTGCCCGAGCACCTGCGAATGGGGCCAGACCTGCCCGCTGGCGCCGAGCGACAAGCCGTGCACCCACCCGCCCGAGGCGAAGTGGACGTGCTCGACGATCCGGTGGAATCGCACGTGCATGGGCTACGCCCTTCACGACGTCGGATCGAGGTATTTCGATTTTGACACGATCCGGAGGACGGTGGACGAGGCGTTCGCCACCTGGGCCAGCGTGGAGTGCCCGGGCGGTGGAAAGCCAGGCTTCGCCGTGCAGTACATGGGCGACGTCTCGTGCGGCGACGTGGAGTACAACGTCCGCGCGGGCAACGCGAACGTGTTCACGTTCCGAGACGATCGCTGGCCGCGCGCCCCGCAGCAGATCGCGCTGACGACGCAGATCTTCAACACCCGCGACGGGGAGATCTACAACGCGGACGTCGAGATGAACACGGCGTGCTATCAGCTCAATCCGGCCATCGCGCTCGATCCGGGGAGCGGCGGCGAGGACGACGGGTGCGCCTCCGGCAGCCAGTTGCGTCACGATTTCCTGGCGGTCGTGACGCACGAGATGGGGCACTTTCTCGGGCTGTCGCACACGGCGCAGGGAGGGGCGACGATGGTCACCTCCTTTGGCGCCGACGAGACCGTGTTCCGCTCGATCGAGCAGGATGACATCAACGGCATCTGCGCCCTGTTCCCGCCCGCGGAGGTGGATCCCGTGGCGTGCAACCCGATCCCGAGGCACGGGTTCTCGCCCGAGTGCGGGGCGGAGCAGGTCACGGGTTGCAGCGTCGGCGGGGCGCCCCGCGGCGGGGGCGGCGGCGCGGGATGGCTGGTCGGGCTGAGCGGCGCGGCGATCGCCGCGGCCGCGCGAGGAGGGCGCCGGCGCGGCCGGGCCTAGCGGACGCACGTGCAGGCGGAGTGCCCGTCGTCGGGGGCGTCTTCGCCCTGCTCGCCCTTGTCGACGACCTTCGCGTCCATGCCGAGCTGCTGCAGGAGCTCGGTGACCAGCGCGATGGCCTCCCGCTTGTCCGCCAGCGTGCGCGGGGAGGACCACGCGCCGCTCTTCGCGACGAGCGTCCTCACAAGGGCGTCGATCGGCGCGGGGATGCTCTCGGCGCCGTCGAGGGCAGCCGGCGCGTCGGTCGCTCGCGCGGCCGGCGCCTCGCGGGGCGAGCCGTCCGCTCGGGCGATCTCGGCGCTCGCGGCGGGGGCAGCGGCCGCGGTCTGCGCGCCGGCGTCGCCGTCGCTGGCGGCGCTCTGCGGCCTGTAGCCGGCGAGCTCGTCCGCCGCGTCGTCGCCCGAGAAGAGCTCCTGCCGGTCGAACTCTCTCCGGATCTGCTCGGCCGACAGGACCTTGCCGCCGATGCTCTGAAAGCCTCCGGCGACCTTCGCGAGCTTGTTCACCTCGCTGGGCAGCGGGAAGATGAACTCCGTGCCCTCCTGGACCCGGATGTTCGTCGTCTTGCGGACCGTCCGCTCGCGCTCGTTGACGGGCGTCATCCTGTCGCGGTTGAGCTCGAGGAAGAGGTTCATCAAGGTCGGCGTGAACGTGAAGTTGAACCGCTTGCAGTAGCCGTCGAAGACGAGCGTATACGGCGTTGTGTGCTGCCCCGCGGCTTGCCGGCCGGTCGACGGCCGCGTCCAGCGCAGCACGGCGCGACGCGCCCCTGGACTCCCGGCCTGGTCTCCGTGCGAGGGGCCCGCGTCTTCCGGGCCGGGCACGAGGCGCACCCCCCACGTGCCGAGCGATCTCTGCGCAGGACCGGGATCACCCTCCTCGAAAGCCCTCCTGTCGAGCTCCGAGAGATCGAGGGTCGCGACGAGATCCGTGGGCTCCAGCGGCTGCTGGAGCGGCCGGCCTTCGAGCGCCCTCCGGAGCAGGCGTCGCGCCGCGTCCGCGGGGCCGCGCTCACCGGGCTCCCTGGGCGCTGAGCGGATGTCGGGATACCCGTTCATCCTGGCGATGAGGTCCATGCTCGCCACGCTCAGCGGCATGGCGTCGATCGAGCCGAGATCTCCGAGCCTCGGCAGCGCCAGGCTGAGATCGCGGCCTGTGCTCAGGATCTTCTCGATCTCGGTCTCGCTCGGCGCTTGATTGAACTCGCTGGCCAGGGACTCTGCCAGCTCTTGCTCGGTCGTCGGGGCCACGCCGAACCCGCTGAACACCTGCGCTTGGGCGTCGTCGCGCCCCATGTACATCGCGTTCTCGCCGCTCCAGAAGCCCTCCGGGTGGCGCTTGACGTAGAGCTCGTGGTTCTTGATGTAGTACCAGCCGCCGCGCTTCGCGGGGCGCGAGCTCGGGGCGTTGCGCAGGCCCGCCCCGCCGCGGGTCATCTCCGCCCGCTCCTCCTCGTCCAGCGTCGCGCTCTCGGGCTCGAAGAAGCGCTGGAGCGGGTTCTGGGCGCTGAAGTCGCGCTGGAGCATGAGCCGATTCTCATCCGGGACGTCGTTGTCCTCGCCTCCGAACATCCGGTCGAAGTCCTCGTCCCCGACCGCGCGCAGGATCGTGCGGTAGTTGATCGCCTGCATCGTGGTGCCGCACTCGGCGACCGTGAGGTGCTCCTCGGGGCTGAAGAACCCCCGCAGCGCCTCGCTGGCGCTCACGCCGGGCTTCAGCCGCCAGGTGTAGCTGCTCTGCTTCTCGAAATGGTCCGGGTTGAGGAAGCCGGTCCGGGCATCCGCGAGATCCTCTCTGACGCCGGCGTCTCGCGCGACGCTCGTCAGCTCGTCGAGGTAGTCGCTGGGCACGTTGAACGAGTAATGGACCTTGTTCGACCCGTGGAGCAGGTGCATGCCCTGGACGTTGGTGTGCGCCAGCCGCGCGGGCTCAGGCATCCCCGCGTCGGAGTCCCCGGACTCGAGCTGATCGCGCGCCCACTGGTCGAACTCGTCCCGCGCGCTCTGCGACTCGTCGAGCGCTGGCTGCGAGGCGTGGTGCTGCTGATCGAGATCGAGCGAGCCTGCGTCGGACGCGCCCCCCTCGTCATCGCTGTCCGCGTGCCCCAGCGACTCCAGCTCGGACAGGAGCTCCGATTCCAGCAAATCGGCGTCGGACGGCTCGGATTCCTCGAGCCTCGCCAGGAGATCTCTCAGCCTGTCTGCGTAGTTGATGTTGAAGCGACCCAGCCGGCGCAGCGCGACGGGCGCTCTCTCCGGGTGCTCGTCGTGGAGGCGAAGCAAGAGCCTCGCGGGCTCGGCCGAGAGCGCGCTGATGACGTTGCGCAGCTCCTCGGCGCGCTGGATACCGTAGAGCTCGCCGAGCCACGGGCGCACCGCCTCGTTGAAGCGGCGCCAGTCCGCCACGCTGTCGAAGTCCTGCACGCGGAGCGTCATGCCGGTCAGCACGTCATCGGGGCCGCGGGGGGCCGGCGGTTGCACCTCGGCGATGGCGCTCGTCGACGGCGCCCGCGCCGGGGGGCGCGTTCCGTAGGCGAACGCCGCGAAGATCTTCGGCATGTCCGCCTTGTCGACCCGCACGGGGAACGTCTGCCCCCACGAGTGGATCGGCACGATGAAGGAGTCGCCGTGGGACGTGATCTCGCCGTCGATCGCGACCATGTGCGCGCTGGACGCGTCGATCTCGGCGATCCGCGCGATCGTCCCGGGATCGCGGGGGGTCGAGGGGCTGGCCTTGTGCTCCTCCGCTGCGTCCCGGAGCGCCTTGCCGTTCATCACGGTGGCGAGCGCGAACCCTCCCTGGCCGGTCTGCCGCAGGACCTCGTTGACGCGCGCGATGTCGTACCCTCCGGGGGAGGCGCTCGTCATGATCCGGGCGTCCGCGCCGAGGGCGACGTTCATGAGGGTCGCGGCCGACCTCGCCGAGAGCAGCAGATCGCCTTGCGCGGCGACGACGCCGGGCTGCGCGGCGTCGTCGGTCTGCTTCTCGTGCCGGGCGACGGTGTCCTCTCCGAGCAACTCGACGAGACCCCGGGTGAGCAGGTGGTCGAGGAGGTGGACGTCGAGCTCCTTTCGGGCTGCGTCTTGCCCCTTCAGGCTGTCGCGCTTGGCCCCGGCCGTCTTGAGGCCGTTGACGAGCAGCCGGGTCGGCGCGGGGCCGAGGGGTCGAGGGATCTCGCCCGTGAGCAGGCGCCGGACGAGGTCGAGGCCCTCGCTGAGCGCCACATCGCCCGAGCCCTGCTGTCCGCCGAAGGCGCCGTCCACGGGCGCCTTCGCGAGGTGGCCGAGCCGCGTGCCGGTGAAGAGCGCGACCACCAGGTGCGCGGCCGTGGCGAGATCGTTCTTCAGCGTGGTGTAGAGGACGCTGTGCAGCGCGCAGCTGGCAAAGGCCGATTGCGACAGCGAGGCAGGGTCCTGGAGGAGCGTGCTCAACCGCTCGACGATCGGCGGGCTGACCCCCTGCATCTCGAGCAGCCGGCCGAGCAGCTCGGCGGCCTGCTTCCTGTGCTCGCCGGTCGCCGGGCGGGGCCACGCGCTGCTCTGCTCGCTGATCGTCTGGATCAGCGCATCGAGCGCGCTGTCCTGGGTCTGCGTGCGTTGCTCGGCCTCGGCCGTGCCGTCGGTGGTCGGGGCAGGGGTGCCGAGCGCGCCCTGCGCGGCGGGGAGCGCCGCGGCCAGGGGCTGCGACGGCGTGCGCGCTGGCTCGATCGTCGATCCCGCAGCGCCGTTGTACCCGGCCAGCCTGTCCTCCGCGTTCTGCGCGGGGCCCGGCGGGGGCGGAGGCGGGGGCGGCGGCTGCTGGAGAGCCCCAGGGGGCAGCGCAGGCGGCTGCTGGAAAGGCCCAGGGGGCGGCGGAGGCGGCGGGGGCGGCGGCTGCTGGAGAGCCCCAGGGGGCAGCGCAGGCGGCTGCTGGAAAGGCCCAGGGGGCGGCGGAGGCGGCGGGGGCGGCGGCTGCTGGAGAGCCCCAGGGGGCAGCGCAGGCGGCTGCAGGAAAGTCCCAGGGAGCGGCGGCGGCGGTGGGGGCGGCGGCTGCGGGAAAGCCCCAGAGGGCGGCGGCGGGAACACCCCGGGCGCCGGTGCCACGCCCGGATCGGCGGCCACCGGCGTGGGGATCGCCGTGGAGGATGCCTGGGCGGCGATCAACGACGCCTGCAGACCCGATCCGGACGCGCGTGCGCTCGGGGCCGGCTGCGACGCCGGCGCATCGCGCTCCATCAGCAGCCTGGAGACCTCGTCGAGGAGCTCATCGGTCAGCCGACCGCGGTCGCTCGTCGGCGCGAAGCTTCCGAATGTCTTGAGCTCGATCTCGAGCTCGCGCTGACCCGGGAGCTTCTCGCGCGCGTCCGTCGCGTCGGCGCTCGATGGAGCGGACAGGCGACTCGCCCGGGGCCTGAGGTCGGCGAGGGCCGCGATCCAGGCCGCGCTGAGCTGCCTGCGCATCTCCGGCGTCACGCGAAGGAGCAACCCCGTGCCGAACAGCTCGCGGCTCATCCGGACGAACGCCTTGCGGTCGAGGCTTCGCGTCTTCCTGGGCGAGGTGATGAGGGTGCCCTTCATGTAGTCGTCGCTCTCGCCTCGGAGGGCCAGGAAGCTCAACGAGAGATACGAAGCGAGCACGTGATCGAGGTGCGCGTCGCCTGGCGCGCCGCGCTCGGAGCGCGTGCGGACGATGGAGCGGTACTGCTCGGCGATGTCCGATGCCTCGGGCTTCGGGGCGCTCGGTCGGTGAGGGTCGAACGGGAGCTGCTCGGGGGCCTCATGTCCTTCTCGGTACCGGTCCTTCACCTCCGTCAGGATCGCCTGCATCTGGGAGAGCACGTCGTCGAGGGTGGGGAATCTGGGCGACGTTAGATTCTCCGGTATCAGGTGCCCCGCGGCGAAGAACTTCTCGATGAGGCGCTCCTTCGGCTCCTGGCCGATCGTCACGCGCGTGCCGACGCCGGAGATGCCGAGGAACGTGCTGGTCACGAGCCCGAAGCTGTCGAGCTGCAGCACGTCCAGGTTCTTCAGGTGCTGCTCGATCGAGGCGTCCTTCATCAGGAACGGCAGCCCCCTCCTGTACGGCGCGCCGCCGCCCCTCGGGAACAGCTGCTCCGCGACGAACGCGGCGTTGTCCGACGCGACCCGGATCATCCCGAGCTCATGAGCGCTGGCGTGCTTCAGGACGTGGGTGAAGAACTGCCACTCGTCGCGCGACGTGTTGCCGTCGGTCTCGATGCTCTCGAGGAAAGCGCTGCTCTCCGGAGGGCCGCCTTCCGAGCGGAGCAGGGTGACCGCGCCTCCCATCACCTTCGCGCTGCCGAGGCCCTGGTACTTCTGGTAGCTCCTGGCCAGGAAGATCTGGAGCTTTCCCTTCTCCACCAGGTCGGCGAGCGCACCGACCACATGATCGACGTGGGTGGGATCGCCGGGCGCCTCTGGCTCCGCCTGGATCGTCGTATCGAGGACCAGCGAGACCGTGCTCACGCCGTCCGGCTTCTGGGCCTCGAAGCGCTCGACCCGCTCGCGCACCTCGCGGATGACGTCCTCCGGCGAGGTGGGCTCGCTGAGGGGTGAGCTCGGGTCCAGGGTGGCGAACACGATGCCGGCGTCACGCTCCTTGTCCCGCGCGGCGATGCGGGCTTGCGCGGCGAGGACCTCGGGGACCTCGAAGTAATTCGCCTGCTCGCGGTCGTTGTCCAGCAGGTGGACGCTCTCGCCGCTGCTCCGCCGCGCCGCCTCGAGCGCGGTCACGAGCGCATCCATCCCGCTCCAGGCAGGGCGAATCAGGCGGTTCACGCCCTCGGCCTCGGCGAGCTCCTTCACCTCCCGATTGCGCTGGTCCTGGACAAGCCGCTCGCCCTCGATGATGTCGTCCGGCTCATACGGATGTGCCGCGGCGAGCACGAGGAAGAGCTCGTCGACCAGCAGGTCGTAGTAGGGCATGACGCGCGCGCTGCTGTCCCTGAACACGTAAAAGATCGGGAGGAGGCGCTCGATGTTCGTCAACGCCTCGTGAACGAGCTTCCCGTGACGGAACGCGCCGTCGGGGCGCTCCGCGACGCCGCGGAGACCCTCGAGCAGCGACACCGCGGTCTTGAAGATGAACCGCATCGACGAAAAGGAGTCGGCGATGCTCTGCAGATTCTCGAAATCTTCGCTGTTCAGGATCCGAGCGAGCCTGCCGACGTTATCGATGTTGCTGTCGAGGGCGAGCTCGCCCGCCATGGGCTCCACGTACCTGTACACCTGGTAGGTCGACGGCGTCGCCCCCACGTGTTTCAGGTAGTTCCGGATCCTCTCGGACGGCGCTTCGCCGGGGTCATTGCTGCTCCCGCTGGCGAGGGCGACCTCGAGGACATGGATCCCTGGCGTGCCGGGGATGATCTCGGCAGATGTCAGGACTCCCTGGTCGAGGAGAGGCTGGATGCGTTCGACGGCGCTCCTGGAGTTGACAAGGAAATAGGCCTTGCTGGCGTCGCGCGTCCGCCCCTTGTCCTGAAGGATCTTCTGCGTGGCACGATTGAAGACGCCGAGCGCTCCTCTCTTCTTGGGGTCGTCGTAGGCGTCCCGCAAATACGAGGTGCTGAGCTCGTGCTCGACGGCGATGCCGGGCTGCCAGTCCCGCGGCGTCCAGGTCGAGATCACGCGCATTCCGTAGAGCGCCGCCAGCGGGTGCCTGTCGACGGTCGTCAGCTCGTCTCGCCGGGTCCTTGTGTACGGAGTGTCTTTGTCCCCGCTGGTCTGCTCGGCGACGCGCCGCGCGGTGAGCACGGCCCGGCTGATCACCGCGAGGGCCTCGGTCTGCTGCTGATCGGACCCGTCCTCCCCGCTGTCCGCATCGGGCAGATGCCCTGCCAGCATGTCCTCCGGGGCACCCTCGGGCGGAGCACGCCGCTCGTCGCCCCCCGGCTGCTTCGCTGGACCTCCCGACCGCTGCGCGGCGTCCTGGAGCTCCTGCGGCGGCTGGGTGCGGGGGCCGACGAGCTCGTGGAGCGCCTCCTTCCCTCGTTGCTTCAGTTCTTGCTCGAACCTGTCCGCGCGGTCCTTGAGGGTCTTTGCCCAGTCGCTCCCGAGCTTGCCGAGGTCGACGGTGCGGGCGTTCTTGATCTGCTCGTCGCCGATCTTGTCCTGCTTGAGGCCGCCGACGCTGGAGATGGGGTTGGCGGTCTTCTCGGTGGAGCGCCAGTTGTGGACGTAGCCGACGGTGCTGGGGGCGCCAGGCCCCGTCGTCTCGAGGCCGATCTGGAGCGCGCCGGCCCTGCCCGGCCTGGGCGGGCGGTAGCCGATGAACAGGTGTCCGTGGGCGCCGTCGGGCACGATGACGTCGCCGTTGAAGTCCTTGAGTCCGAGGCCGCCGACGGCGAGGTTGATGCCGTAGAGCTCGGTGTCGTCGAGCTTGGCCAGGATGGCGGCGTACTGCCCGCCCTGCTCCTTGAACTTGCCATCGTCGAGCGCCATGTGGTGCGTCCCGAAGCTGCGCTTGAACACGCCGGGCATGGGGTTGCCCTTGCTGTCGGTGATGCCGAGGTGCTCTGTGAGCGCGTACGGCGCGGTGCCGGCGGGGATCTGGACGTTGACGCGGCCGCCGTGGGACAGGAGCTTGGCGACGGGCACGCCCTCCGGCGGGACATGGCTCTTGGCGCTGTCGTCGTAGATCTCGGCGCCTGCCTGGAGCAAGTGGAAGATGTTCTTGAGCACCGTGAGCGACTGCCCGTGCCGCTCGACGACCTCGTCCTTCGAGAGCTTCTTGCCCTTCTTCTTCGGGTCGAGCACGGCGCCCTTGTCGATGGCGGTGCTCGCATCGTCGTTGGGCTCGGTGTACTCGAGGGTCCTGGACCACTCTTCCACGATGCCCTTGTCGATGAGCTGCTCGAGCTCCCGCTTCCTCGCCGGGTCGGTCGTGTGCTTCGCCTCCATGGACAGGGCAACGGCCGCCGGAGGAGTCCCCTCGAAGCGCTTGCCGGCCTCGCCGCCCTTCATCTGGCGCGAGACGTAGCTGGCGAGCACGACCTTGCTCGCCTTGTGGAGCTGGTGGAAGCCGCGGAACCGCTCGGGGTTGTCGCTCAGGTCGCTCGACAGGTACTGCTCGATCTCGCCGCGCGTGAGCATGCCGGCGGCGTTGAGCCAGCTCTGCCCCTGGGGGGTGGAGGAGAGCTGCTCGAAGGCGCTCCACTCGGCGTCGCTGAGCAGCGTTCCCTTGGGGAAGCGCCCGCCGATCTGCTCCTTCGCCTTCCCTGGATCGCTCGGGAAGCCCCCCGCGCGCAGCTCGTTGGCGATCGCGGGGAGACCGCGCTTCGCCAGCTCGCGCTTCACGAAGCCCGTGTCGGGCCGCCAGATGGTCTTCTTGACGGCCTTGTCGACGATCCAGGTCACCTCCTCGACCGGGGTGGAGGTCGCCGGATCCGGCGCCCTCTCCGACGGCGGCTCCGGCTCCTCCTCGATCGCGTCGGCTTGCGATTGCGGGTCGGCGGCCTCGTCCCCGCCGTCCAGCGGAGGGTTATACCCTGCCTGCGTGTCCGCCAGAGGTTGCTCTCGAGCGGGGGCGGTGGGCGACGGCGCTCGCGGCGGGAGAGCGGTCCCGTAGGTGATCGCCGCAAACACCTTCGGGATATCCTGCTTGTTTACCCGCACGGGGAAGGTGCGCCCCCAGGACTGGATCGGCACGAGGATGGAGTCGCCGTCCTCCGTGATCGGGCCGTCGATCGGGGCATGGTGCGGCGTGGTCGTGGCGGTCACGCCGAGCCGCGGGGCGTCCCCGGGAGCGTGAGGAGCCGTGGAGCTGGCCTCATGCTCCTTCGCCGCGTTCCACAGCGCCTCGCCGTCCACCACGGTGGCGACCGCGAAGCCTGCCTGATCCGTTTGCCGCAGGGCCTCGTTGAGGCGCGCGATGTCGTGACCCCCGGGCGAGCTGTGGGTCATGACGCTGGCGTTCGCGCCGAGCGCCGAGCCGAAGAGGCTCGCGACCGACTTCGCCGAGGCCAGCAGGTCGCCCTGAGCCGCCGCGATGCCGTCCTGCTGGACGCCGTCGGTCTGCTGCTCGAGCTTCGCCACGGCGTCGGGGCCGAGCATCTCGACGAGGCCGCGGGCGAGCAGGTGGTCGAGGAGGTGGCGATCCAGCCGCTGTCGGTCCCTGTCCGTCTTCAGGCTGTCGCTCTTGGCCTTGGCGGTCCGGAGGCCGTTGACGAGCGGCCTCGTGGGGGCCGGGCCGAGCGATTGCGGGACCTCTCCCGTCATCACGCGCCGGATGAGGTCGAGGCCGTCGCTGAGCGGCTTGCCCGCGCCCTGCGGTCCGAACGTGCTGGCCCCAGGGGCGCTGGCGAGCTTGCCGAGCAGCTTGCCCGTGAAGAGCGCGGCGACCAGGTGCGAGGTGGTGGCGAGGTCGTTCTTCAGCGTCGGATAGAGGACGCTGACGAGCGCGCAGTTGGTGAAGGTGGATTGCGACAGCGAGGCGGGGTTCTCGATGAGCTCACGCAGCCTGTCGATGACCGACGGGTGCACGTTCTGCTGCTGGAGCAGCGCGGTCAGGAGCTCTATCGCGTCCTTCTTGCTCTCGTCGGTCGCCGGGTGCGGCCAGGTGCGGCTCTGTTGGTCGAGGGCGCCGAGCAGCTCGTCGAGCGTTTTCCCTTGGTACCGGGCGCTCGGCTCGGCCTGGACAGCGCCTCCGGCGGTGGTCGGGGTCGCGTCCGGCGCGGCGGCTCCGGCGAGCACATCGCCCGACCGGCCGACGCCGTCGTCCTGGAGCGCTTGAGGCGGCTGGGTGCGGGGGCCGAGGAGCTCGTGGAGGGCGTCTTTGCCTTTTTGCTTCAGGTCCTGCTCGAACCTGTCGGCGCGGTCCTTGAGGGTCTTTGCCCAGTCGCTCCCGAGCTTTCCGAGGTCGACGGTGCGGGCGTTCTTGGTGCTCTCGTCGCCGATCTTGTCCAGCTTGAGGCCGCCGACGCTGGTGACGGGGTTGGAGGTCTTCTCGGTGGAGCGCCAGTTGTGGGGATAGGCGACGGTGCTTGGCGCGCCCGGGCCGGTGGTCTCCATGCCGATCTGGAGCGCGCCGGGCCTGCCCGGCTTGGGCGGGCGGTAGCCGAGGAACATGTGGCCGTGGGCGCCGTCGGGCAGGATGACGTCGCCGTTGAAGTCCTTGAGTCCGAGTCCGCCGACGGCGAGGTTGATGCCGTAGAGCTCGGTGTCGTCGAACTTGGTCTTGAGGGCGGCGAGCTGGCCGCCTTGCTCCTTGAGCTTGCCAGCCGGGAACGAGGTGTGGTGGGTGCCGATGAAGCGCTTGAACACGCCGGGCATGGGGTTGCCCTTGCTGTCGGTGATGCCGAGGTGCTCTGTGAGCGCGTAGGGAGCGGTGCCGGCGGGGATCTGGACGTTGACGCGGCCGCCGTGGGACAGGAGCTTGGCGACGGGCACGTCCTCTAGCGGGACATGGCTCTTGGTGGTGCCGTCGTAGATCTCGGCGCCTTCCTGGAGCAGGTGGAAGACGTTCTTGAGCACCGTGAGCGACTGCCCGTGCCGCTTGACGACCTCGTCCTTGGAGAGCTCCTTGCCCTGTGTGAGGGTCAGGGTATTGAGGAGCGTCTTCGGAGCCCGGACGGCGCCCTTGTTGATGGCGGTGGTCGCCGCCTCGTTGGGCTGGGTGTACTCGAGGGTCTTCGACCATTCCTCGATGATGCCCTGGTCGATGAGCCTGTTGAGCTCATCTCGCCTGGCCGGGTCGGTGGTGTGCCTTGCCTCCATGGACAGGGCCAGCGCCGCGGGCGGTGTGCCCTCGTAGCGCTTGCCGGCCTCGCCGCCCTTCATCTGCCGCGAGACGTAGCTGGCGAGGATGACCTTGGTCGCGTTGTGGAGCTTGTGGAAGCCGCGGAACTGCTCGGGGTTGATGCTCTGGTCGTCCGACAGGTACGTCTCGACCTGCTCGTGGGTGAGCATGCCCGAGGCGTTGAGCCAGAGCTGGCCCTGGGGGGTGGAGGAGAGCTGCTCGAAGGCGCTCCACTCGGCGTCGCTGAGCAGCGGTCCCCTGGGGAAGCGGCCTCCGAGCCGCTCCTTGGCCGTCGTGGGGTCGGGGGGGAAGCCGCTGGCGCTCAGCTCGCTCTGGATCGCGGAGAGAGCCTGCTTGGCCCTCTCGCGGCTGAGCAGGCCGGTGTCGGTGCGCCAGATGGTCTTCTTGACGGCCTTGTCGACGATCCAGGTCACCTCCTCGACGGGGGTGGACGTCGCCGGATCCGGCGCCCTCTCCGACGGCGGCTCCGGCTCCTCCTCGATCTGGTCGAGTTGCGATTGCGGGTCGGCTGCCTTCTCCCCGCTGCTCGACCCGGGGTTGTACCCGCCCAGCATGTCCGCCGGGTCGCTGGTCTGGCCGTCACCGAGGCTGCTTGGATCGACGTTCGCGGCAGGGTTGAAGCCGGTGGTGATCGCGCTCTGGCCCGCTGCAGGCGGCCGAGGCCCGGCGTCCTGCTCGGCCCTCCGGATGTTCTCGTTGATGCGTTGCCATCTCTCGCGCCCGCTGCTGACAAGGCCCGGGAGGTCGTTGCCGAAGAAGTCGCGCACCGCCTGGGTCAGCTGCGCCCTCGGCGCGGGGTCGGGGTCGTAGTAGGACGCATACGTCTCCGCGAACCACTCGGCGGGCGTGGAGAACTGGTAGTTGGAGACGGCGTTGTTGCGGGCGTCCCGGCGGTAGCTGACCCAGTTATCGTAATGGTCGACGTGGTAGATGCGGCCGTCGACCTCGAGCTTCGATGCCCCGCCGTCGTCCAGCGTCCACGGCTGGGCCATGGCGAACTTGACGGTGTCGACGGCCTTTTCGAGCTTCTTCTGCAGGTCTCGGTTCTCGGAGGCGGCGTCGGCGGGGAAGTCCTCCAGGGGCGTCATGTCCTCGCGCCGCGAGGGGGCATGGAGGAGGGAAGCGAAGAGCTTGACCAGGGAGGTGCCGTCGGTCTCGCTGTTCGCCTCCTCGTCGGTGATGCCCACCTTGGCGAAGATGGCGCGGGCGACGTCCTCCATGTCCCGCGTGTTGGAGTGCACCCTCCAGCCGCCGAACCGGTCGTCGCCGGCGAAGTTCCCCTTCCAGTCGATCAGCTTGTCGATGGAGTGGGCGATCTCGTGGCGCATGGTCCACTTGATCAGGTTGCCGTTGGCGAGCACGTCGGAGACGCCGCCCATGACGTGGCGGTCTTCGGTGATGCCGAGCGCCCTGTCCTGCTCCCTGGTGACGCCGTCGTAGCCCCGGATGGCGCCGCGATCCATGCGCTTTCGCTGCCAGTCCCAGCGCCGGTTGAGCCGGCTGTAGAGGAAGGTGGGGACCTTCGGGGGATTGACGATGTTGATGGTGTCGGTGAGCTCGTCGTACGCGCTCGCCGCCTGCTCCGAGGAGATGTCGCGGATGATCTTCCGCAGCGTCGGACTGCCGGTGACGTGCTCGGGCGGCAGCGCGCCGAGGGCCTTCTCGACGTGGTCGAGCATCTTGTGCGAGAGGTGCTCGCCGCCGGCGTCCTCGTCCGGTCCGATCTGCAGCGCGTACTGGTCGGCGAGCGCCTGCTCGCGCTCGGCGGCGCCCTTGTTGGAGACCATCCCGGAGAACCCGTGTCCCCCGGTGCCGAGCCTCTTGCCGAGCCACGACACGGACGTGGGCGCTCGCGACGGCGGATCCGCCTCCTGGTCCGCGGCCGCTGCGGCTGCGGCGGAGCTCCCCGCGCCGGCCGCGGGCGGCCTGGACGGCGCCTGCATCCCCGTGGTGATGGCGGTGGCTGGGGTCCCGGGGCGCCGCGCGGACGGGGGCGAGGTCGTCTCTGACGTGGGCTGGCCGGGTCGCTCCGGCGCCTTCCCTCGAGCGTCCGGCGGTTCACCGGGCGGATCACGTCGCTCGTTGTCCCGCGGCTCCTGCTCGGGACCTCCCGACCCGTCCTGGAGCGCTTGCGGCGGCTGGGTGCGGGGGCCGAGGAGCTCGTGGAGGGCGTCTTTGCCTTTTTGCTTCAGCTCTCGCTCGAACCTGTCGGCGCGGTCCTTGAGGGTCTTTGCCCAGTCGCTCCCGAGCTTTCCGAGGTCGACGGTGCGGGCGTTCTTGGTGCTCTCGTCGCCGATCTTGTCCTGCTTGAGGCCGCCGACGCTGGAGATGGGGTTGGCGGTCTTCTCGGTGGAGCGCGCGTTGTGGGAGTAGGCGACGGTGCTGGGCGCGCCGGGGCCGGTGGTCTCCATGCCGATCTGGAGCGCGCCGGGCCTGCCCGGCTTGGGCGGGCGGTAGCCGATGAACATGTGTCCGTGGGCGCCGTCGGGCAGGATGACGTCGCCGTTGAAGTCCTTGAGGCCGAGGCCGCCGACGGCGAGGTTGATGCCGTAGAGCTCGGTGTCATCGAACTTGGTCTTGAGTCCGGCGAGACGGCCGCCCTCCTCCTTGAACTTGCCACCTGGGAACGAGGTGTGGTGGGTGCCGATGAAGCGCTTGAACACGCCGGGCATGGGGTTGCCCTTGCTGTCGGTGATGCCGAGGAGCTCGGTGAGCGCGTAGGGAGCGTTGCCCGCAGGGATCTGGACGTTGACGCGGCCGCCGTGGGACAGGAGCTTGGCGACGGGCACGTCCTCTAGCGGGACATGGCTCTTGGAGGCGCCGTCGTAGATCTCGGCGCCCTCCTGGAGCAGGTGGAAGACGTTCTTGAGCACCTTGAGCGACTGCCCGTGCCGCTTGATGACCTCGTCCTTCGAGAGCTCCTTGCCCTTGGTGAAGGTCAGTCTATTGAGGAGCGTCTTTGGAGCGAGCACGGCGCCCTTGTTGATGGCCGTGGTCGCCGCGTCGTTGAGCTTCGTGTACTCGAGGGTCTTCGACCATTCCTCGATGATGCCCTGATCGATGAGCCTGTTGAGCTCATCTCGCCTGGCCGGGTCTGTCGTGTGCCTGGCCTCCATGGACAGGGCCACTGCGGCCGGCGGGGTGCCCTCGACGCGCTTGCCGGCCTCGCCGCGGTTCATCTGGCGCGAGGCGTAGCTGGCGAGCACGACCTTGCTCGCATTGTAGAGCTTGTGGAAGCCGCGGAACTGCTCGGGGTTGATGCTCAGGTCGCCGGACATGTACTGCTCGACCTGCTCGTGGGTGAGCATGCCCGAGGCGTTGAGCCAGCTCTGCCCCTGGGGGGTGGAGGAGAGCTGCTCGAAGGCGCTCCACTCGGCGTCGCTGAGCAGCGGTCCTCTGGGGAAGCGCCCTCCGAGCTGCTCCCTGGCCGTCGTGGGGTCGGGGGGGAAGCCGCTGGCGCTCAGCTCGCTCTGGATCGCGGAGAGAGCCTGCTTGGCCCTCTCGCGGCTGAGCAGGCCGGTGTCGGTGCGCCAGATGGTCTTCTTGACGGCCTTGTCGACGATCCAGGTCACCTCCTCGACGGGGGTGGACGTCGCCGGATCCGGCGCCCGCTCCGACGGCGGCTCCGGCTCCTCCTCGATCGGATCGAGTTGCGACTGCGGGTCGGCTGCCTTCTCCCCGCTGCCCGACGCGGGGGTGTTTCCTGCCGGCTGGCTCGCCGGGGCGTCCTGGGGTGGGGTTCTAGGCGCGCTGTCCCGCGACGTCTCCCCGGGCGTGAGCCCGCGTCCTCCTGTGCCGAGCGGGTCGCCGCCCCCGGTGGTGAGCCCGCTCCACGCGTCCCTCCCCGGCGCCTGGTCGCTAGGAGCCTCGTTTGCAGCCGGAGCCTGTTGCCGGGCGATGTCGTCCGCAGCCGGCGTCTTGTCGCTGGCGGCGTTGTTCGCAGCCGGCGCTTGCGGCGGCAGGTAGGTTCCGTAGGTGAAGACCGGGAAGAGGGAGGGCAGCAGGTCCTTCTTCACCTTGACGGAGAAGCTCTGCTGCCACGTGTGCAGCGGGACGACGTAATGATCGCCATCCTCGGTGATCTGGCCATCGAGGACGACCTGGTGAGCGCGCGACGTGTCGCTCGTGACCGCCTCGTCGAACGGCCTGGCCGTCGTCGGATCCTTGGCGAACTGCTCCGCGCGCTCGGCGAGCCCGTCGCCGTCGAGGAACGTGGCCACGGCGAAGGGCGCCTGCTCGGGCCTCGCGAGCGTGTCGTTGATGCGGCGGACGTCGTGATTGTCCCCGTCGACCATGGTCTTGGCGTCCCCGCCGAGGATCCGGGTGAACATCGTCACCAGCGAATCGGCCGAGAGCTGCAGATCGCCGAGCTTCTTGGACGGGCCCGTCGCGTCCTTGTCGCGCGTGGCCGCCTTGTCGAGGTAACCGGGGATGACGCCGGCGGTGTACCCGGCATCGGCGTCGTACTGCTCCGGGGCGAGCTTGCTCAGCATCTTGCCGAGGCCCCGCGCCAGGAGGTAATCGAGGACGTGCTTGTCGGACCAGGCGCGCCCCTTGTTCTCGGCGTCGGCGCGCCCGGCGCCGGCCTTCTTGACGCCGTTCTGGAGCAGCTTGTTGCCGATGGGCGCGTCCTTCAGCGGGAGGTCGCCGCGGATGACGCGCTGGATGGGATCGTCGATCGCCTGGGTGCTCGTCGTCGCGCGACGTTCGCCCTGGTCGTCGAGCGAGAAATCGGCGATCTGCTCGCCGTTGCGATCGAAGAGCTTGCCGGTGAACTCGGCCGCGACCACGCGCGCGAACCCGGCCAGGTCGGACGTGAGCTGCGTGCGGAGCACGCTTTGCGGCGCGCAGATGGCGAACTCGTGCTGGGAGATGGAGTCGGGGTCGTCGATGAGCTCTTCGAGCCTGTCGACGAGCGACCTGTCCACGCCCTGAGAGCGCATGATGTCGCCGAGGAGCTTCTTGGCGTCCTGCTTGTCCGCGGCGGTGGCCGGATGAGACCAGGTCTTGCTGGCGTCGATGAGCGTCTGCAAGGCGGCCTGGGAGTTGCCCAGGCCCTCGCGGGCGGCGTCGGTCTCCCGCACCGCGCTGTCGTTGGGTGCGCGCGCGGCGTCACGCGGCGGGCTGTGCTGGGAAGCGCTTGAAGCGTCGCGAGGGGGGCTCGTCTGGGAGCCACCGTTGGCGTCGCGAGGGGGGCTGTCCTGCGGGGCGCTCGTGGCGTCGCGAGGGGGGCTCGTCTGGGAGCCACCGTTGGCGTCGCGAGGGGGGCTGTCCTGCGGGGCGCTCGTGGCGTCGCGAGGGGGGCTCGCCTGGGAGCCACCGCTGGCGTCGCGAGAGGGGCTGTCCTGCGGGGCGCCCGTGGCGTCGCGAGGGGGGCTCGCCTGGGAGCCACCGTTGGCGTCGCGAGAGGGGCTGTCCTGCGGGGCGCCCGTGGCGTCGCGAGGCGGGCTCGCCGCGCGCGAGCCGCCGGACGGGGTTCCGGTCGTGATGTCCCTGGACAGGCCGGCGGTGACCGCGCTGGGGCTCGCTGTGCTGGGGCCGGCTGAGCTCCCGGCGGGCGGCTCCGGCGGCTGGGTCCCGGTGCCCTGCTCGGCCCTCCGGATGTTCTCGTTGATGCGTTGCCATCTCTCCTGCCCGCTGCTGACCAGGCCCGGGAGGTCGTTGCCGAAGAAGTCGCGCACCGCCTGGGTCAGCTGCGCCCTCGGCGCGGGGTCGGGGTCGTAGTAGGACGCATACGTCTCCGCGAACCACTCGGCGGGCGTGGAGAACTGGTAATTGGAGACGGCGTTGTTGCGGGCGTCCTGACGATAGCTGACCCAGTTATCGTAATGGTCGACGTGGTAGATGCGGCCGTCGACCTCGAGCTTCGATGCCCCGCCGTCGTCCAGCGTCCACGGCTGGGCCATGGCGAACTTGACGGTGTCGACGGCCTTTTCGAGCTTCTTCTGCAGGTCTCGGTTCTCGGAGGCGGCGTCGGCGGGAAAGTCCTCCAGGGGCGTCATGTCCTCGCGCCGCGAGGGGGCGTGGAGGAGGGAAGCGAAGAGCTTGACCAGGGAGGTGCCGTCGGTCTCGCGGTTCGCCTCCTCGTCGGTGATGCCCACCTTGTCGAAGATGGCGCGGGCGATGTCCTCCATGTCCCGCGTGTTGGAGTGCACCCTCCAGCCGCCGAACCGGTCGTCGCCGGCGAAGTTCCCCTTCCAGTCGATCAGCTTGTCGATGGAGTGGGCGATCTCGTGGCGCATGGTCCACTTGATCAGGTTGCCGTTGGCGAGCACGTCGGACACGCCGCCCATGACGTGGCGGTCTTCGGTGATGCCGAGCGCCCTGTCCTGCTCCTTGCTGACGCCGTCGAAGTCCCGGATGGCGCCGCGATCCATGCGCTTTCGCTGCCAGTCCCAGCGCCGGTTGAGCCGGCTGTAGAGGAAGGTGGGGATCTTCGGAGGATTGACGATGTTGATGGTGTCGGTGAGCTCGTCGTACGCGCTCGCCGCCTGCTCCGAGGAGATGTCGCGGATGATCTTCCGCAGCGTCGGACTGCCGGTGACGTGCTCGGGCGGCAGCGCGCCGAGGGCCTTCTCGATATGGTCGAGCATCTTGTGCGAGAAGTGCTCGCCGCCGGCGTCTTCGTCCGGTCCAATCTGCAGCGCGTACTGGTCTGCCAGCGCCTGCTCGCGTTCGGCGGCGCCCTTGTTGGAGACCATCCCGGAGAACCCGTGTCCCCCGGTGCCGAGCCTCTTGCCGAGCCACCCGGCTTTGGCGGGCGCGGGCGGCCCGACCGGCGCCTGCATCCCCGTGGTGATCGCGGTGGCCGGGGTCGCGGCGCGCTGCGCGGGCGGCTGCGAGGTCGTCTCCGGCCGGGGCTGGCCAGGTCTCTCTGGCGCCTTCCCTTCGTCGTCGGAGTCGTCTTCGCCTTCGTCGTCGGAGTCGTCGTCGCCTTCGCCTTCGTCGTCGGAGTCGTCGTCGCCTTCGTCGTCGGAGTCGTCGTCGCCTTCGCCTTCGTCGTCGGAGTCGTCGTCGCCTTCGCCTTCGCCTTCGCCTTCGCCTTCGTCGTCGGAGTCGTCGTCGCCTTCGCCTTCGCCTTCGCCTTCGCCTTCGTCGTCGGAGTCGTCGTCGCCTTCGCCTTCGCCTTCGCCTTCGCCTTCGCCTTCGTCGTCGGAGTCGGAGTCGTCGTCGCCTTCGCCTTCGCCTTCGTCGTCGGAGTCGGAGTCGTCGCCTTCGCCTTCGTCGTCGGAGTCGTCGCCTTCGCCGTCGTCATCGGAGTCGTCGTCGCCTTCGCCTTCGTCTTCGTCGTCGGAGTCGTCGTCGCCTTCGCCTTCGTCGTCGGAGTCGTCGTCGCCTTCGCCTTCGTCGTCGGAGTCGTCGTCGCCTTCGCCTTCGCCTTTGCCTTTGCCTTCGTCGTCGGAGTCGTCGTCGCCTTCGTCCTCGGAGCCGTCATCCTCGGAGCCGTCGTCAGCCTGGTCCTCGGCGTCGTCGCGGTCCGAGTCCGCATCGCTGTGGTCGTCGTCGTCGTCGCTGCTCTGGTCCTCGTCGCCCGCGTCCTCCTCGTCTGTGTCCTGCGCATTGTTCCGGAAGAACCTCACGTCGACGCCACGCTGGATGTCTTCGAGGACCGCATCGAGCCCCTCCTGGGCGAACAAGGCTTGCTGCTCCGGAGTGAGCTGCTCGAAGAACGCGTCCCGCTTGGTCCTCGCCTGGTCCTCCATGGCCAGCAGCCCATCCTCGTAGACCCTGGCTTCGTCATCATTGAGCGCCTGCCTGAAGCGCTGCAGGTTGACGATCTCCGACTGGTAGCCAACCACCTCGAGCGCCGCCTTCTGCCGCTCGAACGCGGTCTGATGCAGATCTCGCTCGAGCGGCGGCAGGCGATCGATGTCGGCCTCCCTGCCTTCGAGATCGATGAGGTCGAGGGAGTCGTACTGGTTCGCATGAGAGAGCTCATGGGCGACGGTGAGCGCGACGCGCAGCTCCACGAGCTCCGGCGGCAAGGTGACCGTCACTCCGAAGCCGCCGGCCGGGAAGACGGTGCTCTCGAAGGGCCCCGGGCCGATGTCCGGGTCCTCGCCCGGCTTCGTGAGCCCATCGATGTCGAGATCGCGGTTGAAGGAGGCGTGATCGTCGAACCCCCAGCGGTCGAGGATCCTGTCGATGCCCGCTTGCGACGGCCTGGGGCTCGCGAGGGGGCGCGGCACGTTCTTCGGGTCGAACGTCACCATCGATTCGTGCACGTAGTCGTCGGGAAGCGCGTTCGCGACGAGATCGGAGGTGTCCTCGATGTCCTCCTCGACGCTGCTGTCGTCGCCCGACTGCAGGGGCCCCGGGCTCTTGGGCGCGGAAGCTGCGGCGGAGCCCTGTGCGCTGATCGCGGGCGACCCGGCCGGCGCCTTCACCCCGGGGATGGCCGTGGCCGGGCTCCCGGGGCCCCCCGCGGGCGGCCGCGATGTCGTTTCCGGCAGGCGCGGGCCGGGGCTCACCGGCGCCTTCCCTTCGGAGTCGTCGTCGCCTTCGTCGTCGGAGTCGGAGTCGTCGTCGCCTTCGTCGTCGGAGTCGTCGTCGCCTTCGCCTTCGCCTTCGTCGTCGGAGTCGGAGTCGTCGTCGCCTTCGTCGTCGGAGTCGTCGTCGCCTTCGCCTTCGCCTTCGTCGTCGGAGTCGGAGTCGTCGTCGCCTTCGCCTTCGCCTTCGCCTTCGTCGTCGCCTTCGCCTTCGTCGTCGGAGTCGCCTTCGTCGCCCGACTGCAGGGGCCCCGGGCTCTCGGGCGCGGAAGCTGCGGCGGAGCCCTGTGCGCCGGTCGCGGGCGACTCGGCCGGAGCCTTCACCCCGGGGGAGATGGCCGTGGCCGGGCTCCCGGGGCCCTCCGCGAGCGGCTGCGATGTGGTCTCCGGCAGGCGCGGGCCGGGGCTCTCCGGCGCCTTCCCTGGAGCGCTTTGCGTCGTCCCAGCTTCCGGGCGAGGACTCGAGGCCTCCGGCGCCTTGGCCGTCATCTGCTCCGGCGCGTCACCGGGCGTCTCGCGGGGTTCGTCGCCCTTGGGGGCTTGCTCGACCCCTCGCGTCCGCTGATCCGAGCCGCCCTGCCCGGGATCCTGGGCCCCTCGCTTCGGGTCGGACGCGGCGTCACCCGGCGGATCGCGGCGATCGCCGCGCCGCGAACCTCGCTCGGACCGATCCGACGAGCCGTCCGACTCGTCAGACGACCCATCGGACGATCCATCGGACGGCTCGGCGGTGGCGAGCGGCGCGGTATCCGGGGTGTCGTGCGGCGGAACATCGCGCGGGCCGACGAGGTTCTTGATCGCCTCTGTCGGGTTTTCCCTTACGTCTTGCTCGAACTGGTCCGCTCGGTCCTTGAGGGGCCCTTTCCAGTCGTCCCCGAACTTGCGCAGATCGACGGTGCGGGCGTTCTTGCCCTTCTCGTCGCCGATCTTGTCTTGCTTCAGGCCGCCGACGCTGGAGATGGGGTTGGCGGTCTTCTCGGTGGAGCGCCAGTTGTGGACGTAGCCGACGGTGCTGGGCGCGCCCGGGCCGGTGGTCTCGATGCCGATCTGGAGCGCGCCAAGCCTGCCCGGCTTGGGCGGGCGGTGGCCGATGAAGATGTGCCCGTGGGCGCCGTCCGGCAGGATCACGTCGCCGTTGAAGTCCTTGAGGCCGATCCCGCCGATAGCGAGGTTCATGCCGTAGAGCTCCGTGTCGTCCAGCTTGGACCGGATGGCGGCGTACTGCCCGCCCTGCTCCTTGAACTTCGTCTTGCTGAGCGACATGTGGTGCGTCCCGAAGTCGCGCTTGAACACGCCGGCCTTGGGGTTGCCGTTGCTGTCGGTGATGCCGAGGAACTCTGTCAGCGCGTAGGCCGGGCTGCCCTCGGGGATCCGGATGTTGACGCGGCCGCCGTGCGACAGGAGCTTCGCGACCGGCACGCCCTGGAGCGGGACATGGCTCTTCGTGCTGGCGTCGTAGATCTCGGCGCCGGCCTGGAGCAGGTGGAAGATGTTCTTGAGCACCTCGATCGACTGCCGGTACCGGGCGAGGGCCTCGTCCGTCGAGAGCGGCTTGGGCTCCGTGAACGTCAAGCTATCCTTGAGCGTCTTCGGAGCCAGCACGGCCCCCTGATCCATGGCGTTGATCGCGTCGTCGTTGGGCTCGGTATACTCGAGCGTCTTGGCCCATTCGTTGGCGATGTTCTGATCGATCTGCTTCTTGAGCTCGTCCCTCCTCGCCGGGTCGGTGGTGTGCCGCGCCTCCATGGACAGGGCCACCGCCTCCGGGGGGGTGCCCTCGAAGCGCTTGCCGCCTTCGCCGCTGTTCATCTGGCGCGAGACGTAGCTCGCCATGACGACCTTGCTCGGCTTGTGGAGCAGGTGGAAGCCGCGGAACTTCTCGGGGTTGTCGTCCGAGAGGTACTGCTCGATCTGGCCGTGCGTGAGCATGCCCGAGGCGTTGAGCCAGGTCTGTCCCTCCGGGGTCGAGGAGAGCTCCTTGAAGGCGTCCCACTCGGCATCGCTGAACAGCTGTCCCTTGGGGAAGCGCTTCCCGATCTGCTTCTTCGCTTCCGCGGGGTGGGAGGGGAAGCCGCCTCGGGTCAGCGGGCCGGTGAGCTTCGGGATGGCGCGCTTCGCCTTTTTGCGCATTCCTCTGCCCGTGGAGGTCCGCCACTGGCTCTTCTCGACGGCATTGTCCGTGATCCACGTGACCTTGTTGTCCTGCCCTGGGGCAGTCGTGGTGGACGAGCTGCCCGGCTGCGGTCCCGGGCGTCCACGCCCCGGCTGCCGCGAGCCCTTCCCCGCGGGCGGAGACTTCGGGGCGGAGGGGCTGGTGGGCGTGTTCTGCGCGGCGGAAGCGGGCTTTCCCGTGGCGGCGTCCTTCCCGCTGGTCTCGCCCGTCTTGGGGGAGGTCTGTGACGAGCCGTCCTTGGCGGCGGCTTCCTTCGCGGGCGACTTTCCAGAGGACTCGCCGTCCTTGGGTCCCGTGCTCCCCTGCGTCGTGGCGCTGGTGTTCCCCTGGGGAGCATTCCCCGGGAGCGGGGATGACGGCTTGGGGCGCGGCGTGGAGCCCTGGGGAAGGTCGCCGCTGGAAGGAGCGGCTTGGGGCTTGATGGGAGGCTGTGTGGTCTGCGTCGGAGCGGGCGACCCGGCGGCTTGCGGCTTGATGGGAGGCTGTGTGGTCTGCGTCGGCGCGGGCGACCCGGCGGGTTGCGGCTTGATGGGAGGCTGTGTGGTCTGCGTCGGAGCGGGCCACCCGGCGGGTTGCGGCTTGATGGGAGGCTGTGTGGTCTGCGTCGGAGCGGGCGACCCGGCGGCTTGGGGCTTGATGGGAGGCTGTGTGGTCTGCGTCGGAGCGGGCGACCCGGCGGCTTGGGGCTTGATGGGAGGCTGTGTGGTCTGCGTCGGAGCGGGCGACCCGGCGGATTGCGGCCTGATGGGAGGCTGTGTGGTCTGCGTCGGCGCGGGCGACCCGGCGGATTGCGGCCTGATGGGAGGCTGTGTGGTCTGAGCCGGAGCGGGCGACCCGGCGGATTGCGGCCTGATGGGAGGCTGTGTGGTCTGCGTCGGCGCGGGCGACCCGGCGGATTGCGGCCTGATGGGAGGCTGTGTGGTCTGAGCCGGAGCGGGCGACCCGGCGGATTGCGGCCTGATGGGAGGTTGTGTGGTCTGCGTCGGAGCGGGCGACCCGGCGGATTGCGGCCTGATGGGAGGTTGTGTGGTCTGCGTCGGAGCGGGCGACCCGGCGGATTGCGGCCTGATGGGAGGCTGTGTGGTCTGCGTCGGAGCGGGCGACCCGGCGGATTGCGGCCTGATGGGAGGCTGTGTGGTCTGAGCCGGAGCGGGCGACCCGGCGGATTGCGGCCTGATGGGAGGCTGTGTGGTCTGAGCCGGAGCGGGCGACCCGGCGGATTGCGGCCTGATGGGAGGCTGTGTGGTCTGCGTCGGAACAGGCGACCCGGCGGATTGCGGCCTGATGGGAGGCTGTGTGGTCTGCGTCGGAGCGGGCGACCCGGCGGATTGCGGCCTGATGGGAGGCTGTGTGGTCTGCGTCGGAGCGGGCGACCCGGCGGATTGCGGCCTGACGGGGACCTGCGGGGTCCCAGCGCTGCCAGAGGGCGTTGTCGAGCTGGAGAGCGCGGGAGAGGGCGACCCGCCGTGGCCCGGCGTCCCGCTCTGGCGCGCGGGGAGGTCAACCGGAGAGACCGTCGGCCTGGGCGCTGCGGTGGGCGAGCCAGGTAGATTGGCCGGCGCTCGGCCTACATTGGCGCCATGGTTGCCGGTCGTCGTGCTCCCGGAATGACTCCCTGACGGCGCGGTCGTCGTGCTCGTCGAGCCGGTCGAGCTCGTGTTGCCGATGTTCTTCCGTGTGACGGGATCCCAGCTGGAGAAGGCGCCCGGCTTCGGGGTCGGGCTCTGGGGCGCGGCCTGGTTCACGGCGTTCGGCGCGGTCGTGCTGCTGGACGGGAGGCTGGCGTCGGACGCGGGATGCGCGAAATTGCCCGCGCTCTTCACCTGGGCGCGCAGATCCGAGCGAATCGATCTGGCCGGCGACGTCGAACGGCTCCGTGAGGACCTCATGAGCCATGATTGACGCGAAAATCATGCGTTGCCAAGCGCCTCGGCCCCGCGCCTCGCGGCGGGATATCCCGCGCCATGCCATCCTGCTCCGCCCGCTGCGCATCGCTTCGGAGCTCCCTGCGGATCGGGCCGTGCCACGCGCCTCGGATCCGCAACGGCTCGCCCCATTGCGGCGCTCGCCCGTCGAGACGCCGCCGCGAATCCGGGCATGCGTTCAGGGCGACGTGGCGACAGGCGCTGCGATGGCGATCAGCCCGCGGAGCAGGTGATCTATCTCGCGAGTGCACGCGCCGGCGCGCCCGTCGTGCTGTAATATTGTTGTGTGGGTGAATTGTTGCCCCCCATCACGCGCCGGGCGCATGCCGTGCGTCGGCGCGCTCGGCGCGGCAGGTGTCGGCGCGGTGACCGGCGCGAATCCAGGGTTGAGCCGGCTCGCTTTGCGCCCGCCGCCGAGGCGAGTTGTCTCGCGCGGCGCTCTTGTGTACGAGGTTGAAGCGGCAGCGCTGGCCCATGAAGCCGTCGCGCAGGGCCAGGAGAGCGAGGATCCATGAGCATCACGACCATCGCCGTCACCGACCTCGAGCCTGCGACGGCGCCGCTGCCCGCGTTCGACGAGGAATCGTCGGTGCAGAGCTTGCTCGTCTCCTCTGTCGAGGCGGCCTACCGCCATCGCCTGCCCCTCGTCGGACGCACCGATGTGCACCCGCTCGTCCAGGCGGCAACCATGGCCTTCACCCAGCGGTATCCCCTCGTCCTCTCGCCCGACGTGATCTGGTTCTGCCTGGCCCGGGGGTTCACGCTCCACGTCGCCGCGAGCGAGGAGCAACGGCGCCAGATCCTCCTCGAGGACGGCGACTTCGAGCTGACGATCGATCGGCCGGATTTCACGCTGGGTGAGGTGAACCCGTGGCCCGTCGCGTTCTCGGACTTCTCCGCCCAGGTCGCCGCGCGGGTCGGCAAGCTGCGGGAGCTCGTGACAGCCGGCTTCTCGACGACGGGACCCGTCGAGCGCGTGGCGTCGGAGCTCACGGTGATGACGCCGTTCGTGCCGCACCACGAGTGGCAGCCGCCCTTCCCCGCGGACATGAGCTTTCCGAACCCCGGAATCCCGCGCATCTACCTGCTCGGCACGGCGGACGACTGGCGCTGGGTGCGCCACCGCGCGGCGGCGTTCGGCCCCTTCGGGGCGGAGCGCTGGACTCACGCTCTCCTGCCGGCGCTCGACCAGATCGTCGCGTCGGCGGAGGGCCGTCCGGACCCGGCGTTCTGGCGCGCCTTCTTCCGGTACGAGAACGCCGCGGACGAGCTCACCGGGTGGATCCACGTGCTCTTCCCGTACCTGCGCGCCTGGCCCGCCGACCATTTCATTCCGAATGCGTACCTCGACGGCTGGCTCGATCGCTGGAAGGCCGCGGAGACCCGGCGCAACCCGCTCTCCGCGCTGGCGAAGCCGGAGGGGCCGGGGCTCGCTCGGCTCCCGCCCGGGCTGACCAGCGCGCCCTTGCGCTTCACCGACGCGCAGCGCCGGGAGCACGCCCTGGAGTTCATCAGCGGCCTCATCGGCGTCACGCAGGACCAGCACTCGCTCGCGCTCATCCCGGAGTTCGTGTGGGCGATCGTTCACGGGGAGCCCGGACCCGCGGCCGAGCAGCCCGCCGAGGCGCGCTGACGGGAGCGCGCCTCGAGCGGCAGAGCTGCCCGGACCGCAGCGCGACCCCCGCGCCACCGCCCGCGACAAAGATCTCCCGGTCCCTGCACCCGGGATCTTCCACCGTGCGCGCCGCGATCGGCGCGATCGCCTGCGCGTCGATCACATCCGCTTCAGCGGCCGCGCCCCTCGCCGCGGGTCGAACCCCGCCTCGGCCAGCCAGGCCCGCGACCCGAGGAGCACACGGCGCCGCAGATTCCGGCGCGCGAGGCCAGCGCGCGCCGCCGTCCCGAGGGCGGCGTCGAGCCCCCCGCGAGGGTCGCGGCAACGCCACGTACGCTGGTGACAGCGTGCGTCAAAACAGGCGCGCGCGACGACGCGCAGACAACCGTGCTGCACAATTATGGTGGTGCGGAGCGCTGGAATCTTATACACCGTGAGCTCTCCAGCAGGTGTAGAGTGGCGAGCATGCCGCAAACGCCTCTCTTCATCATGTCTCGCCGCCGCGCGACGCGAGCCGCGCTCTCGATGTTCCTTTCCCTCGCGCCGCTCGCGGGGGCCGCGCCCGTCAGCGCTGCGGTCGAGCAGCTCGACGGCACGCGGCTGCCCACGCCGGTGAGAGAGGCCGAGATCGGCCTTGTGACGGGCCGGGGCTTCCCCGCGAACGCCGTCACGCTCCAGGGGCTCTTCATGTACCGGGGCGAGGACATCGATCCCGTGGCGGACGCGAGCACCGAGCCAGGCGTCTTCTCGCCGCTCTGCGGGTTCACGGGAGAGCTCGTGCTGCGCGGGGGCGGGTGCAAGGTCGCGTTCGGCTGGTACAACGCGACGGCGAGCGGCACGCGCCCGCCGGACAACCAGATCTACGAGCTGATCCCCGACGACCCGTCGGAGGCGTTCCAGTGCGAGGACAACGACTTCTGCCCGCTGGCCACGATGATGACCACGCAGGCGGGGCAGCACGACTGGACGCCGCGGCAGTTCTCGGCGGAGGACATCCGCAACGACTCGCGGTACGAGGGCGGCCTCGTCGGCTTCGCGCTGATCGGCCAGCAGGGGACCTACTGTACCCAGACGAAGTTCTCGCAGCGCGAGCTGAACACCGTCTGCACGAACTGCACGCCGAACGAGCCGTGGGTGACGACGCTCATCTACACGTCGACGGCCAGCCCCGACGCGTTCTATGTCGCCTTCGAGGACCTCCCCGTGACCCCGACGAGCTGGAAGGGGAGCCAGGGCGGGTACGAGAACGACGGCGATTTCAACGACTTCGTCTACTACATCACGGGCGTGACCTGTCAGGGCGGCGGGCAGGTCTGTGACACGGGCGAGGTCGGCGCCTGCGCCGTGGGCAGGACGGGCTGCGCGACCGACGGCGAGACCGAGTGCCTGCCCGTCCTCAAGCCCGGCGAGCAGAGCGAGCGCTGCGACAACATCGACAACGACTGCAACGGCGAGGTCGACGACGGCGAGGGGCTCTGCGAGGACGGCCTCGTGTGCAACCGCGGGGCGTGCGTGCCGTACTGCGGGCGCGGCGAGGTCGTCTGCGATCTCGGCCTCGTCTGCGAGGACGGCCTGTGCGTGGAGCAGGCGTGCGTGGGCGTCGTGTGCGAGGGCGGGCAGGTCTGCGTCGGCGGCACCTGCGTGGGCGGGTGCGACGGCGTCGTCTGCCCCACGAACCAGGAGTGCCAGCTCGGGCGGTGCGTGGATCTCTGCGCCAGCCTGGACTGCGGGGAGGGCACGGTGTGCGAGCGCGGCATCTGCCAGTCGAACTGCGGTTGCCGCACCTGCCCCGACGGCAAGACGTGCGGGGCCGACGGCCGCTGCGTCGATGCCGGCTGCGACGGCGTGACCTGCCCTGCCGGGCAGCTCTGCGTCGGCGGGAGCTGCGCCGACGCGTGCGCGGGCGTCGTCTGCCCGGGCGGCGCCCCGTGCATGGCAGGGGTCTGCGGGGAGCCGCCGGTGCACGGCGGCGCCACGGCGACGACCGGCGGACAGGACGGAGGCGGCCTGTTCCTCGATGAGCCGCCGCCGGATCTGACGAGCTCCGTCGGCGCGGGCGCCGCGGGCAGCGGCGGGAACGGCGGTGGCGCGGGCAAGCCCGACTCGTCCTGCGCGTGCCGCGCCGGCGCGACGTCGGAAGGCTCGCCGGCGAGGCTCGGCGTGCTCGGCCTCGGCCTGCTGCTGCTCGCCGGCCGCAGGCGCCGCGCGCGCGCTGCGCTGTAGTCCTCCCCCAGCCGCAGCCCGCCGCGCGCCCGCGTCACCACGCGGAGCGCGCCGCCATCGCGGCCACGAGGCCCGCCACGACCGCCGCGAGGAACCACGCGAGCTGCGCGCCGGGCGGCTCGCGCGCCGCGGCCCCGGGCAGCGGGAACACGACCGACCGCACCCGCCGCGCCTCCGCGTCGACGAGGAGCACCCCGTCGACGTCGAACGCGAGCCGGTACTCGAGGAGCTGCCGCCGCGTCGCGGGCGTATCGATGCGCGGCGCGAGCCGGCCTGTCTTCACCTCGGCGACATACCGCCTGCGGCCGTACGCCACGAGGTAGTCGGCGCGGAGCCCGACCGTCATCGGCTCGCCGTCGATCTGCACCCCGTAGGAGACCGCGACCTGTCGCCCGAGGATCGTGTACCCGAGCTCCCGGAGGAGCGCCTCGGCCCGCGCCTCCCCGGCGGCGCCCTGCTCCCGGATCCGCTCGATCCGGCGCCGCTGCCGGGCGCTCCGCCACGCGAGCCGGAGCGTCTGGACGACCCCGAAGAAGAGCGCCGCGCCGGCCACGGCCAGGAGAAGCTCGGGCGGTGCGTCGCGGAAATCCACGCATCGCGTGTTTGCGCAAGTTTCCGGAGACCGGGCCAAGTTTTCTGCATCGTTGTGCGCCGTCATGGCCGCGGCGCGGCTGGCGGGCATGTCCACGGGCGTTAGGACAACGAGGAGAGCTCCGGATCAGGCGTCCTTGCGCGCTCTCTCTGCGGGGCGGCGGTGCCGCGCCTGCGACGCGCTCGGCTGCCCCGGTCGAGGATCCTCCTCGTGGTTCGCGAGCAATCCCTCATCCCGTGCCGAGGCTGGTCGGTTTGTGTTTGATCCCGAAAGGCGACGTTTCCGGCAGGTCCGCGCGTTGACCGAGGCCAGCCGCGCGCTCGCGCGGGCGTGCTCCGCCGGGGCGATCCACGAGATCGCCCTCTCCGCGGCGAGGGAGCTGACCGGCGCGAGCAGGGCCGTGCTGCTCCTGAACGACGAGCAGGGACGGCCGGTCGTGCGGTCGGCGCTGGGCATCGACCCGGCGCTGCTCGCCGAGCTGCGGGACGCCCCTCAGGCGAGCTTCGACGAGGGGGTGGCGCGCGCGCTGCACGGGGCGGTCCGCGTCGTCTCCGCGCCGTTGATCGAGGAGGAGCGCGCCACCGGCGTCCTCGCGGTCCCGCGCGCGACCGAGGGCGCCGACGACGAGGCCTGGCTGCTGCCGGCGCTCGCAGACCAGGCGGCCGTCGCGCTGGCGGCCGCGCGCCGCGCGGCGCCCCAGGAGGCCGCGGGGCAAGAGGCGGCATTGCAGCGCGACGCTGGAGCAGAGGGCGCGCGGGGCAGCGCCGAGGAGCGGGCGGCGCGCCTGGAGGCCGACGTGGAGCGCGGGCGCTACCGCCTCCTCGCGCGGGCCACGAAGGAATCGATCTGGGACTGGGACATCCGGGCCGACCAAGTCGAGCGCAACGAGACCTTTTGCGAGCTGTTCCGCTACGCGCCCGAGCAGACGGATCCTTCCGGCTGGTGGTGGCTCGGGCGCATCGTCCCCGAGGATCGCGACCGCGTGGCGCGCGGCATCGAGCAGGTCCTCCACGGCGAGGGCGACAGCTGGTCCGCGCAGTACCGCGTGTACCGCGGCGACGGGTCGATCGCCCGCGTGCTCGATCGCGGCTACGTGCTCCGCGACGCTGCCGGCAAGGCGATCCGCATGGTCGGCTCGACGGTCGACCTGAGCGAGCGATTCCGGATGGAGACCGCGCTCCGCGACCGGGAGGATCGGCTCCGGCTCGCCACGTGGGCGGCGGACGTCGGCACGTGGAGCATCGACCTGGAGACGTGGCACGACACGAGGGACGCGAGCCTGAACCGCATCCTGGGCCTGGAAGAGCGCGAGACGACGCAGCCCATGCAGGACTGGATGAGCCGCGTCCACCCGGACGACCTCGGCGCCGTGCTCGCCATGACCGAGCGGTGCATCCGCGAGCGCTGCGTGTACGACATCGTCCACCGCATCGTCCGCGCCGACGGGGCGGTCCGGTGGGTGCACGACCGCGGGCGCATCGTGCACGACGAGCTGCGCTCCACGAGCTTGCTGACGGGCGCCGTCGTCGACATCACCGGGCTGAAGCACCTCGAGGCGGAGCGCGCCGATCTGCTCCGCCGCGAGCAGCAGGCGCTCGCCCAGTCGGAGAAGGACCGCCTGCGGGCCGAGGACGCGAACCGCATGAAGGACGAGTTCCTCGCGACGGTCTCGCACGAGCTGCGGACGCCGCTCACCGCGATCCTCGGCTGGGCGCGGCTGATCAAGGAGAAGGACCTCGGCCCGGATCGCGTCAAGCAGGGGATCGCGTCGATCGAGCGAAACGCCCACGCGCAGGCGCAGATCGTCGAGGACATCCTCACGGTCTCGCGCATCATCACGGGCAAGCTGCGCCTGAACACGGTCGCCGTGGATCTCGCCGCCGTCATCGGGGCCGCCGTGGACACCCTCGCGCCGACGGCGAGGGCGAAGGAGATCGAGATCTGCGTCGAGCTCAGCGGCGAGCTGGGCCGCCTGAGCGGCGATCCGGATCGCCTCCAGCAGGTGATGTGGAATCTGCTCTCGAACGCGGTGAAGTTCACGCCGAAGCGCGGCCGGGTCGCGGTGCGCGCCGCGCGGGGCGACGCGCAGGTCGAGATCGCGGTCACGGACAACGGGAAGGGCATCGACGGCGCGTTTCTGCCGTATGTCTTCGACCGCTTCCGTCAGGGCGACTCGTCGCCGACGAGGGCGCACGGCGGGCTCGGGCTGGGCCTCGCGATCGTGCGCCACCTGGTCGAGCTGCACGGGGGCACGGTGGAGGCGGAGAGCCCGGGCGAGGGGCGCGGCGCCACGTTCACGGTGACGCTCCCCGTGCAGACGGCGTCCAGCAGCGCCCGCGCGGGCCCGCCGCAGGGGCCGCGGCCTCTCGAGCTCGCGGACGAGGGGGCGACGCCGCTGAGCGGGCTGCACGTGCTGCTCGTCGAGGACGAGCCGGACGCGCGGGAGCTGATCGCGTTCGTGCTGCAGGAGACGGGCGCGGAGGTCACGACGGCCGGCTCCACGGGGGAGGCCATGAGCGTCCTTTCGCGGCTGAGGCCCGACGTGCTCGTCAGCGACATCGGCATGCCGGGGGAGAGCGGCTACTCGCTGATCCAGCAGGTGCGCGCGACGGGGAGGGACGAGATCCGGGGGATCCCCGCCGTGGCGCTGACCGCCTATGCCCGGATCGAGGATCGGAGGCGGGCGCTCATGGCGGGCTTTCAGAAGCACGTCCCGAAGCCGATCGACCCGTCCGGCCTGGTGAAGGTGATCGCCGATCTCGCGGGCCGGCCGTGAGCCGGCGGGGGCTCAGCGGTGGGCGACGTCGTTCGCCATCGGGCGAGGCGCGCCGTGCTGCGCGCCCGTCGAGGCGGTCGCGCCGGTGGTCGCGGTCGAGCCGGTCGTCGTGGTCGTCGTCTCGCTCGGCCGCTTGACGCGGATCTGGTTGTGGACGTCCTCGACGCCGCGGACGTTCTCGGCGAGCTGCTCGATGAGGCGCCGGTGGTGGCGCTCGTCGACGGTGCCTTCCAGCGTCACCTCGCCGTTCTGCACGCGGACGGTCACCTCGCTGACGTCGATGTCGTCGCGGTCCGAGAGCATCTCGCACACGTCCTCGCGGATGCGGTCATCGGAGCGCTTGTAGCCCTTGGGCCCGCGGCCGAACGCGCTGCGCACGCGCTCTCCGAGGGTGTTCAGCGCGCCGCTGACGTTCTGCATCGCGGAGCGGCCCGCGTCGCGGACGGTGCGGACGAACTCGTGGCCCTCGCCGCGGTCCTGTTCGCGTCCCCAGCCGCGGCCCTCGTTCCGGCCGAGGTAGTGGCCGGGGAAGTCGCGGTTGTAGTCGCCGCCGAAGCTGCGGTTGTAGTCTCCGCGGAAGTCGCGGTTGTAGTCGCCGCCGAAGCTGCGGTTGTAATCGCCGCGGTACTCGCGGTTGTAGTCTCCGCGGAGGCTGCGGTTGTAGTCTCCGCGATAGTCGCGGTTATAGTCTCCGCTGAAGCTGCGATTGTCTCCGAAGCTGCGGTTGTAGTCGCTGCCGAAGCTGCGGTTGTAGTCTCCGCGATAGTCGCGGTTGTAGTCGCCGCCGAAGCTGCGGTTGTAGTCGCCGCCGAAGCTGCGGTTGTAATCGCCGCGGTACTCGCGGTTGTAGTCTCCGCGGAAGTCGCGGTTGTAGTCGCGATCGAAGCCGCGGTCGCTCCCGGCAAAGCGGCCCTGGTCGAACGTGCGCTCACCGCCGTAGCCGCGCTGCGTCGTGACCGCGTGGTCACGGTCCTGGTCGTGGCCCGACGTGCGCTGCTGCTCGCGGTTCCAGCTCCGCTCGGGGAGGTTGCTCCGGGACTGCCCGTAGCGCTCGTCCCAGCCGCCGCCTTGTGCCTGGCGTTCGTCCCAGCCGCGCTCGTCGCGTCCGTACTCCGTGTCCCTGTCAAAGTCCCTGTCAAACCGATTTCGCATGGTGGTAACTCCTTCGTCTCGCTGTGAAACAACGTCCCGTGTGTCTCGACCACGCGTCGCGGAGCTGCGCGTCAACGACCGACGCCCAGCTCGCGTCCGGCGCATCGTGTGGGGTCATGACAGTGCGTCTCGGGGCTCCGACTCGCAATCAGGGAGAGCCCTCCGTCGCTCCCCGGGCGATCCCGAAACGAGAGCTCGTGCTCTCGAGGCGGCGATGATTTCGCCAGTGTTCTCGCGCAGATCTCGCCAGCGCGCGCCATCTCACGCCCCGGCGCCGGAGGGCGCGTGCATCATGAACGAGCGGCCCTGGTATGCTTTCGAACAGGCGCCGGCCTCTCATGTTCCCGGCTACCCGGCCGTAGCAGCTCCGGAATAGCTCCGGAGCTGCTCCGGAGCAGCGAGCGAAGCCAACAGCGCACCATGGATGAGCCTGGTGTCGACCCGTCGTGTCGGTCCGCTCACCGCTTTCCCTCCATGGCCCTGTCATGCCGTCGTCGGCCTGCTGTGCTCCATCGCCGCCCGGCGCCGCAAGAGCTCGTCCGCTGACGTGTCGCCGACATACGGCACACCCTGACTGGCCATTCCGCGCATGCCCGGGTGATGGCCGCGATGAGGCGGCCTAGGTTCCTGCGTATCGAGCGTTCAGGGGATCGATGAAGCAGCAGGAGATACGACAAGCTCGGTCCTGGTGAACGGGAGAGGTGAGGGAGGAGGGCGCCATGGATGTCTCGGGCAACCCGGTGCGATCGATGATTCGAGCCAGACCGCATGACGCTGCCCCTGCGGCGGCCATCCTGGCCACGGTGGGGGCGGGGGCGGGTCTACTGGCCGCGCTCGCTCCCGGCCTGGGCCTGCGGCGTCGCGCGCTCGTGCGTGGCGGTGCGGGGCGCTGGGCGCCCCTCCTCGGGGTGCTGGCGGGCGCGCTCGGCGTGGGGCTCGCGGGGTGGGCGCTCGGGCGCCCCGATCGGCCCGGGCTGCTGCGCGGCGCGGCGGCGAGGCTGCTCCGCGGGCTCACCGGTCGCCCGCTCCAGCGCCTCCTCGGCGAGGGCGCCGGGCGGCGGACGCGGCGGACCGTCGACTTCCACAGGACCTTCACGGTGCGCGCGCCCATCGAGGAGGTGTTCTCGTCGTTCATCGACTTCGAGAGCTTCCCCCGGTTCATGCCTCACCTGCGCGACGTGGACCTGCGCGGCGACGGCCGCATGCGCTGGACCGCCATCGGACCGGCGGGCACCACGCTCCGCTGGGACGCCGACATCACCGAGCTCGTCCCGAACGAGGCCATTGCCTGGCGGAGCGTGCCCGGCGAGCGGATCGCGAGCGAGGGGGTCGTGCGCTTCGAGGAGACCCTCGACGGCGGCACCCGCGTCGAGATCACGATGTCCTACCGTTCGCCCGCCGGCGCGCTCGGTCGCGCCATCGCGAGGCTCCTCGGCGCCGATCCGAAGCGCGCGATGACCGAGGATCTCCAGGGTTTCAGGGCGTTCGTCGAGCAGACCGCGCGGCTCGTGGCGAGCCCATGACCCCGTGCGGCCCGCGCGGCCGCCTCAGGCCAGCTCGACGCCGAGCAGCCAGAGCATCAGCGCCTTCTGGACGTGCAGCCGGTTCTCGGCCTGGTCCCACACCCGCGAGCGCGGCCCCTCGAGCGTCTCGTCGTCGATCTCCTCGCCCCGGTGCGCCGGCAGGCAGTGGAGCACGACCGCGTGCGGCGCGGCCTTCGCCATCACGCCCGCGTTCACCGTCCAGCCGGAGAAGGCCGCGCGGCGCCGCTCCGCCTCGCCCTCCTGGCCCATGCTCGCCCACACGTCCGTGTTCACGACGTCCGCGCCCGCCGCGCCCTCGCGCAGGTCGTTCGTGAGCGTCACGTGCCCTGCCGCCCGCGCGACCTCGTCCGCGGGCGGCATGTAGCCCTCGGGCCCCGCGAGCACGAGGTGGAAGCCGAAGAGCGGCGCCGCCTCCAGCCACGAGCGCGCCATGTTGCTCGAGCAGTCGCCGATGAACGCGACGCGCCGGCCGGCGATGCCGCTCCTGTCCCCGGTCGCCGCGAGCGCCTCCTCGATCGTGAAGATGTCGCTGAGCACCTGCACCGGGTGGCCGTCGTCCGAGAGGGCGTTGATCACCGGCACGCTCGCCTCCGCCATCTCGTGCAGCCGCGCCGTCGACGACGTGCGGAACGCGATCGCGTCGCAGTACCGGGCGAGCACGCGCGCCGTGTCCCGGATCGGCTCGCCGCGCGCGAGCTGGCTGCCCTGGGTGCTGAGCACGACCGGATGGGCGCCGAGCTGCGCGATCCCGACCTCGAACGACACCCGCGTGCGCGTGCTCGCCTTCTCCAGGACGACCGCGATCGCGCGGCCGGCGAGCAGCGTGGCGCGGCGCCCCTTCGGCTCTTCCTTCAGGCGCGTCGTGAGCCTGAGCACGCGGTGCGCTTCGGCCAGCGTCATGTCCGTCATCTTGAGGTAATCGCGCTTCGCCATGGTCCCGCCTTCCGCGCCGCTCCGTCCGGGCGCACGCTCCGCGCCGCGGAGCAGCCCGCGACGCCCGAGCGCGCCGTGCGCCCGCCGTCATGTGGCACAACCGGGACGCCGCCGTCAATCCGCCTGGATCCGCCGCCGATCCGCGCGCGCCGCCGCTCTCCGATCCGCGCGCGCCGCCGCTCTCCGATTGGCGCGCGCCGCGCTCAGCGATCCACCTCGATATGCCACGCCTGCTCCGAGACCTGCTCGACCGAGGCGCGGATCCCGAGCAGGTCCCGCAGCAATTGCAGGTGGGTCGTCGTGTGCGACGACGGGCGCACCGTCCGGAACGCGCCGCGCCCCGCGAGGGCGATCGGCAAGAGGAGCTGATCGGCCAGGTGCTCGCCCACCGGCACGCCCGCCGCGAGGTAGTCGCGCGCCTCCTCGGCGGCCTTCGTCGCGACCGTCTCCGCGCGCACGCCCTTCTCGCCGAACCCGGTGAAGACCTCGGTCACGTGCTCGCTCTCGACGGCGATCGTGATCACGTTGCCCGGCCCGTGCCCGCCCGTCAGCACGCTCGGCTTGAAGCACGCCGGCTCCCACCCGAGCACCGCCGCCGCCGCCGTGAGCTCGCGCATCGCCACGGAGCTCGGGAGGTTCGACACGGTGGCCACGGCCCTCCGGCCGCGGATCTCCCCGCGCGACAGCAGCGTGAGCGGCGCGAGCGACGGCGCGGGCGCGACGGAGACCCGGGCCACCCCGCCGCCTGCCGGGTAGAAGCCGGGCTTCACGAGCGTGGCGGTGATGTCCGGCCCCATCTTGCGCACGAGCGGCAGATAGGCGAGCTCCAGGAAGTCGAACGGCGGCGCCATCGGGTTGTGCGTGCCGCCCTCGAGCGTGAGCGTCGACGGCGCGGGCGCGCGCAGCAGCGCGGGCAGGACGGTCTGGAGCACGAGCATCGTGCTCCCCGCGCTGCCGACCCGGAACGTGTGCTCGCCGGGCACGATCGCGGTCGGCCGGAACTCGATCTCCTGCGACCCGATCGCGGCGCCCGACACCTCGGCGCGTCCGACCTGCGCGGCGGCCAGCACCGAGGTGAGGTGCTGCCGCATCAGGCCCGGGCGCGCGCGGCCCTTGCGGATCGAGGTGATCCGGACCGGCGTCTGCGTGATCAGCGAGAGGCTGAGCGTCGTGCGGAGGATCTGGCCCCCTCCCTCTCCGACGGATCCATCGATGGTCAGCATGGCAGTCGACTCTCCCTGGATCAGCGATACCACGACAGCGGGCGTCGGCTCACCCCTTCACGCCCGCGGGCGTCGGCTCACCCCTTCACGCCCGCGGGCGGCGGCTCACCCCTTCACGCAGACGACCTGTCGCAGGGTGTGGACGATCTCGACGAGGTCCTTCTGCGCCCGCATCACGTCGTCGATCGGCTTGTAGGCGGCCGGCGTCTCGTCGATCACGTCCTCGTCCTTGCGGCACTCGACGCCGGCGGTCGCGGCCGCGTGCTCCGCGACGGTGACGCGGCGCCGCGCCTCGGTGCGCGACATCACGCGCCCCGCGCCGTGGCTCGAGCTGCAGAAGCTCTCCGGGTTGCCGAGCCCGCGGACGATGAACGAGCGCGCCCCCATGCTGCCCGGGATGATCCCGAGATCGCCCGCCCGCGCGCGCACCGCGCCCTTGCGCGTCACGAGGACGTCCTTCCCGTAGT
This sequence comes from Sorangium sp. So ce1335, assembly GCF_051521615.1. NCBI lineage: Bacteria > Pseudomonadati > Myxococcota > Polyangiales > Polyangiaceae > Sorangium > Sorangium sp. So ce1335. The sequence goes on along the minus strand of NZ_CP150363.1, from coordinate 9,882,371 downwards.
GGTGCTCGCGCGCCACGTAGTTGTGGTGGCAGTTCACCGCCTCGACGGTCGCGTCGAACGGCGGCAGCTCGCCCGACGCGCGGAGCGCCTGCACCACCTGCGCCATCATCAGCTCCCGGTTGACCGCCGCGAAGTCCTGCGCCCACGACACGGCCTGCATGTAGTCGTGGAAGTGCTTCGTCCCGTCGGGCAGGTACGCGAGGTTCTCGTCGGGCAGGTTGACGAAGAAGCGCCGCATCTCCTGCTTCGCGAGCTCGATGAAGTAGCTCCCGACGCGGTTGCCGACCCCGCGCGACCCGCTGTGCAGCATCACCCACACGCGGTCTTCCTCGTCGAGGCAGAGCTCGATGAAGTGGTTGCCAGTCCCGAGCGTGCCGAGGTGCTCGATGGCCGAGCCGCGCCCGAGGCGCGGGTGCTTCTCGACGATCTGCTTGTACCGCGGCTCGAGCGCGGCCCACGCGCCGGCCTGGGCCTCGGGCGGCGAGCGCCACGCGCCGCGGTCGTTCTTCCCGCCGTTGTCGGTGCGGCCGTGCGGCACGGCGGCCTCGATGGCGGTGCGGAGCCCGCGCAGCGCGTCCGGCAGATCCGCCGCGCGGAGGCTCGTGCGCGCGGCCATCATCCCGCAGCCGATGTCGACGCCCACGGCGGCCGGGATGACCGCGCCGTGCGTCGCGACGACGCTCCCCACGGTCGCGCCGATGCCCTGGTGCGCGTCGGGCATCACGGCGATCCACTTGTGGACGAACGGCAGCGACGCGAGGTTCTTGAGCTGCTTCTCCGCGCCCGGCTCGAACGGCACGCCGACCGTCCACGCCTTGATGGGCACGCCCGAGTCCGAGGGAATGACGTTGTAGCTTCGCTCCATGGCCGTTCTCCGAGGGGGTCGAGCCGTCCGGCTCGCGCGCGGCGCTCTGCCGCGCTGGGTTGCGCTGGGTTGCGCGGGGTTGCGGTTCGTTCCGGTGTGCCGGGGCGTATCGCACGGCGCGTGCCACGCGAAACCGCGGCGATCTCGGCTGGCTGGTCGCGGGTTTTATCTTGCTGTATAAAGATCCTAGAGATCCATCTATGACCCGCAAACCCACGGTGATCCTCGGCATGCTCGGCCCCACGCTGGACACCGGCAAGACGACGGAGCGCTGGTCGCGCTGGCGTCCGAGCGTGGCGCTCTGCCAGCACGAGGACCTGCTCGTCGACCGGTTCGAGCTGCTCTACCAGCGCCGCTTCGAGGCGCTGGCCGGGACGGTGATGGAGGACGTGCGGCACGTGTCGCCGGAGACGGAGATCCGCGGTCACGTCGTCGAGGTGGACGACCCGTGGGATTTCGAGGCGGTGTACGGCGCGCTGCACGATTTCGCGCGGTCGTACCCGTTCGCGCCGGAAAGGGAAGACTACCTCATCCACATCACGACGGGCACGCACGTCGCGCAGATCTGCCTCTTCCTGCTCACGGAGTCGCGCTACTTCCCCGGGCGGCTCATCCAGACGTCGCCGCCGAAGCGCGACCGGGCGGAGCTCGCGGCCGGGTCGTTCACGGTCATCGATCTCGATCTCTCGAAGTACGACCGCATCGCGTCGCGCTTCCAGAAGGAGCAACGCGAGGGGGTGTCGTTCTTGAAGAGCGGCATCGCCACGAAGAACGCGGCGTACAACAAGCTGATCGAGCGGATAGAGCACGTGGCGATCGCCTCGCGCGCGCCGATCCTGCTCATGGGCCCGACGGGCGCGGGGAAGTCGCAGCTCGCGCGGAAGATCTACGATCTGAAGAAGGGCCGCCGGCAGGTGAGCGGCGACTTCGTGGACCTGAACTGCGCCACGATCCGCGGCGACGGCGCGATGTCGGCGCTGTTCGGGCACGAGAAGGGGTCGTTCACGGGGGCGCTCAAGGACCGCCCGGGGCTCTTGCGCAAGGCGCACGAGGGGGTGCTGTTCCTCGACGAGATCGGCGAGCTCGGCGCGGACGAGCAGGCGATGCTGCTGCGGGCGATCGAGGAGAAGGCGTTTCTGCCGGTCGGGTCGGATCGGGAGGTACGTAGCGAGTTCCAGCTGCTTGCGGGCACGAACCGGGATCTGTCGCTGGAGGTCGCGGCGGGGCGCTTCCGGGAAGACCTGCTGGCGAGGATCAACCTGTGGACCTTCCGGCTGCCGGGGTTGCGCGAGCGGGTCGAGGACATCGAGCCGAACCTCGAGTACGAGCTAGAGGCCTCGGCGCGGCTGCTCGGCGTGCGGATCACGATGAGCCGCGACGCGCGCGCGCGGTTCCTGCGGTTCGCGACGTCGCGGGAGGCGGTGTGGCCGGGGAATTTCAGAGATTTCAACGCGGCGGTGACGCGGATGGCGACGCTCGCGCCGGGGGGGCGCATCGGGGTGGAGATCGTGGAGGAGGAGATAGAGCGGCTGTCCGAGGCCTGGCGGCGGGGGGCGGCGACGGGGAGCGCAGGCGCGGCGGCGGGGGAGGGGAGCGGCGGGGATGGGGAGGATGTCGTGGTCGCGGCGCTCGGAGCGCGGAGGGCCGCGGCGCTCGATCAGTTCGACCGAGCGCAACTCGCCGAGGTGCTGCGGGTGCTCAAGAGCGCGCGGTCGCTGTCGGAGGCGGGGCGCGTGCTGTTCGCGGCGTCGCGGGCGAAGAAGAAGAGCGTGAACGACGCGGACCGGCTGCGGAAGTACCTGGCGCGGTTCGACATCGACTGGAGCGCACTGGTGGGGGACGGGGGATAGGCGGGGAGGAGGGGAAGGGGGCCCGAGCTGCCCGGCCGTGGAGAGGGGGTCGTCGCGCGGGGTGGGGTGTAGATGATCTCGGCGACCCGCGGGAATTCGGTGGAGTTCACCGGTGAAATCCGCAGCCGATGCCGGTGAAGACCACGCCAGACGTAACCGCCCAGCCAACGCCATCGTGATCGTCCGTGCCGCGCCGGCTACCTGTTCCCGTCGCGACGAAGGAGGAAGCGATGGCGACGAGAGCGGAGTGGGCCGAGCGGGTCGAGCGATGGGAGCGGAGCGGGCTGAGCGCCGAGCAGTTCGGTCGGCGCGAGGGCTACAAGCCAAAACAGCTCTACTGGTGGCGCTGGAAGCTGCGGAGCTCCGTGCTTTGCGGGAACGACTCAAAATACTCACCGCCTTGCCTCGTCCTGCGGCGGCGTGCGCGCGTGATCGACATCCTGCCGTTGCTCCGCGCCCGCAAGGTTGGGCAGTAGAGCTCCGCCCGGGCCGAACGTGCGAAGGTCGGCGCCCTGCTCTCGCGCCGATCGAGCAGGTCCGTCTTCAGCTCGTCGTAGGAGAGTTCCAGCTCCCAGCGCTCGTGGTAAAGCGCGACGAGTTCCTTGGAAGAATAAGCCACCGGATCGATCAGGGAGGTCAGCAGCGTACTGGGCTGATGTCCGGGCCGATGGTAGCGGACGGCGCGCATACGCCATGTTTGCGGCAGAGAGGAGTCCTTGCGGCGCGCCTTGGAGCTGACATCCATCTCCACCAGTGCATCATCAGGACCATAGGACTCGACCACGCGCCACTTGTTGTGCGCGCAGGCGCGTGTCAACCAGTGTCGCTCGCTGCCTCTTCTTGTCAGGTCAATGAGAAATAGGGCACCAAAAAAATCCGCGGTCCACAATGGTCAGCGAGCGGTCAGGGATGCTGTCCAGCAAGGGTAACGCGTACTTCAACTCGCTGGTCGAGTATGGCCCGAAGTTGGCGGCCGCGATCTGATGAGACCTCAACACCATCAGGCAGGCCAGGCACACCTGTGGGTAGCCGCTGTTACCGCGTGAGCTGGAAGCGCCGCCGAGCTCGTCGCGGTTGTCGGGCGTGTCGGCGACACGTAGCGTGGTGCCATCGATGCCGTACAGGGACAGGCCGCGGTAACGATGCGCCTCGGCGCTGACCTTCGACCACGTCCGGGCGCTGCGCTCGAACAGCCACTGCATCGGCTCGTCGCCGAGCCGTGCGCGCGCCTGGGGAATGGCGCTGCGCGCGATCGCACCGCTGGCGCCCGGGAGCGCGAGATCCAGCTTGGTGACGACCTCCTCGATAGGACGGTCGCGCATCAGGGCCATGCCCAGCACCAGCCAGATCACCTGCTCGGCAGGCAGACGCCTGCGCCGTAGGGTAGCGGTACCCGTCGCTGCAAGCGCCTGCTCGATCCATTCGATCGGCAGGTGCTTGCAGACGTTGTCGACTTGGGCCGGGCCGATGTGGTCGGCGGCCGTGAGCAGCGCATCGCGGAGAGCCATCGATAACTTATTCCGACGACCGCACCGCTTTTACCGTTGCGCCGGTCATCCGCCGACGACGTCCGTCACTCGGGCGACGGCGTGGTCGGCCGCAACCGGCCCGGCCTTGACGGGTGCTGCCCAGCTCGCAAGGAACGCCGCGCAATCACGCGTGGCGGCATGCTCGGCGATGACACCACTGGCCGCAGAGCTGCTCGCGGAGCTGCCGAACCTGTAAATTCAAGAATTTGCAGAGGTTTTCCCTGACTGACCGGCATTGCTCCTAGCCGCGGGGATGGACGGCGACGAGCAGGTGGATGGCTGCGAGGGTCACCGCGATCGCGGGACGCAGCGCGGCAGGCGCGTCGCGAGCGATGTACGCGCGCTGCCCGCCCGGGGTGACGTCGACTGCCCCGACGATGCTGCCATCGGCCACCACGTAGTAGCCGCCAACGTTGGTCACGCGCGGGTTCTGGTACGCCCACTCGACCAGCAGGACGCGCCCGTCCTCGCTGCGCAGGAGCGCATCCCAGTCCATCGGATCGTGCCACTCCTGCTTGCGTGGCCCGAGCTTGCGTATCGTCTTCAGCCACTCGGGCTCTTGCTCTCGCGGCCAGGTGCTGTTCAGATTGACATCGAACTGCATCGCCCAGGCCCGCGCGCTGTCGTTCAGATGACATCCGAGCTGAAGGGTGCCGAGGCCCGAGCGCTCGTACCTGCCGCGGTGGTTCCAGGGGCCGCTCGGTCCGGCGCAATAGATGCTGCCCGCCGGCATGTCGGGGCCGGTCATGGTGGCGCGGAGCCGCCAGTCGCCGCCAAAGCTCCCCTCCACCGAGCTGACCTTCAGGGCAAAGCTCCCCTCGCGCTCGAAATCGATGGCGGTCACGCGGTACGGGCCGATGCGGATGTACTCGGGGGGAAAGAAGCCCCACGGCGACTCCACCGGCAGCTCTTCCGCCCGGGGGGCGAACTTGGGATCGAGCTGCATGGAGCAGCCCGCGCAGAGCCAGCCCATCAGGAGAGCGCACAGCACAGACGGCATCGCAGGACGTCGCGAGATCGGCGCCCCGCGGGGCGAGCGTTTCACCGGGAAGAATGACACGAAGACGCTCCGGGAATGTGGGTGGTGGCCGGATTTGAACATGAAGGCGGGAAGGCGGGAAGAAAAGATCAATGTTGTTCCCGCCTTCCCGCCTTGGTGTGAATCACTCCGGGGCAAATCAGGCCACCACCGGAATGTGAAGGGCGAAGGACACGCGCCGAGCACGTCCCGCAGCGACGAGCGCTCGTCGTGTGGTGGCCACCACCGGCCACCAAGCAAGCCACGTGCCTCGCGGTCCGGCGCTCGGATCGCCGGCGAAACGCGCGTGCGAGCGCGCAGCGGCAGGTCGGCGTGGCGCCGGGCGCGACCGGGCGGCTGTGACTGTCCGTTCATGGTCCGGACGAGGTGCCGCGCTCCGTGTCCCGCCGTCATGAACAGCACCCGATCCGCGAGCGCCGGCAGCGCCGCCTCGATCCACTCGTGGAGCTCTACCCCGTGCCTTCCTGCATCACGAGGTTGCAGAGCACGGCGTCGAAGTCCGCGTCCAGCCGGAGCAGGTTCACGGACACCTGCGTGAGGCGCCCCTCGGCCCCGCCGACGCGCGAGACCGGGGCGAGCTCGCGCACCACGCGCGCGCGGTGCTTCATCTGGGCATGGACGATGTTGAGCGCGCTCTCGATCACCGCGTTGACGTCCGTCGGCCCGATCGCCTCGTTCGCCTCGCTGCGCGCGAACACCCCGAGATCCCGGACGATGTGCATCACCCGCGCCGCGCCGTGGCGGGTTCCAGTACGGCGGTCCCCGGTTGGGTGAGCGACCAGGAACGTCGGTCGGCTCGCCGAGCGCGGAAAGGAAGCGGACGATGCTGCTTGGCTCGGTCACCATGGCGACGAGCTTCATCCTGCCCTTGCAGGCTGGGCACTCGAGCACATCGAGCGCAAACGTGCGGCGCAGAAGCTCGGCCCACGACCATAGCCGCCGCGCTTGCGTTTCGGATCTGGCTCATCATCCGCCTTCGCAGGCTCTTCTGGCTTCGCAGGGCGCGGTCCGATGCGCTGACGCGCCAACGTGGGCGGCTTGCCGAGGCGAGCACCCCCGCGTACTTCACCGTGTGAAAGCGCGGCGGCGGGACGCTGGCCGCGAGCCGACACAAGAGCGAGAGCGGATCCATGTCCGGTCGTGACGGAGCCGATCGAGATCGCGCTGCCTAACGGCCAGGTGGTCCGCGTTCGGCCGGGCTTCGACCCGGCCACGCTCGAGCGAGTGCTGGCGCTCGCCGCCGAGGAGACGCCATGCTGACGCTGCCGCCGTCGGTGCGCGTCTACGTGCGACTGCTCCCCTGCCGCCAACCACGCAGCAAACGGGATTGTACCGCGAACCTCGGGCTCACGCATGGTTATCGCGCCGGCCCGCAGGGCGCGCCCGATCTCTCCGGGGAGCGGGATCGGGAGGAGGAGCGTGCGCCGGCCCGTCAGCGACCGCCACACGCGCGCGAGCTTCTGGATGTCGGTGACCTCGGGGCCGGCCACGTCGATGCGCCGTCGGCGTGGCGCGCCCTCGGCGACATCGGCTATGGCGCGCGCCACCTCGACGCTCGCCACGGTCTGTAGGGGGACGCGGGGCAGCGGCAGCGCGCCCCAGCGGCTCGCCGAGCCGAGCGTCGCCGCGAGCAACCCGTGAAACTGGTCGCTCGCACGATCGTCCACGGCACGGGGCCTTGCTCCACCACGCGTTCCTGGGCGACCTTGATCTGGACGTAACTCACGTCATCACGCTCGTGCCGAGTGCGGAAGCGCATGGCGCCCGCGCGCCGTGGATCGGGACCCGGGCCGGCGGCCCCGGGCGCATCCGCCACGACGGCTGGTTCGGTTTCATCGACCGCAACGCGGGCGTGCCTGGCTCCGTGCACGGCGTCGCGGAGGCCATGCTCGCCCAGGAGCCGCGCTCTCAGGGCATCGTGCAGGTATAGCTCGCAGCGTCGCTCGCGTCGCCGCTGCCGTTGTACCGCGGATACTCCGGGTAGGTGCAGAGCGGCCGCTCGAATTGCACCGCGCCCGTCGTGTCGACCTTCGAGCTGACGAGGTTCTGGGTCGACGGCGGCCTCCCTTCCTCGACCCAGGTCTCGAGGGCGCTCAGCAGATCGACCGTATCCGCGCCGACGCCGCCGAAGCAGTGCTGCACGCCCGGCTGGAGGAAGAACTCCATGTTCTCGTCCCGCGCGGCCTCGCCGCCCACGGCGTCGGCGACGCCATTCCAGTACTCGATCGACCCCTTGTAGCTGATCGCCCAGTCGTACGTCCCGTGCACGAGGATGACCTTCCCCTCGCGGGCGAAGAACTCCGTCAGGTCGAAGGACGCGTCGACGACCTCGGCCGCCTCCTGGATCTCGGGGAGGTGAGCTTCCGGCTCGAACTGCAGCGTGTCGTAGGCCGGGTCCTTCACGATCCAGTTCCGGATGAACGACTCGGCGAAGAACATCTGCAGTGGCACTGGGAAGTCCGCCGTGTTGCCGATGAGCCAGGCCGGGAAGCCTTCTTCCTCGCCGCCGGGGCCCCAGCCGGGATAGATCGAGGTGCCGTCCTGCAGCGTGAACTCTCCATAGATCGCCTGCGCGGTCTCGAGCTGCCCCTGCGTCAAGCAGGTGTCCGCATCGCCGGCCGTGCAGAGCAAGCTCGCCGGATCGAAGGCGCACGCCTCGACGTGGCTGACCACCCCGTCGTCGACCCCGTCGAGCGCGTCGCACTCCGCGAGCACGGCGCTGGACACCGTGGCCGCCTTGGCCGTGGTGATTTGCCCCCCCGGCGTGCCCAGCTGGTCCTTCATGATGTTGTTGAAGGCCAGGGTGAGCTCGGTGAAGCTGTAGGCAGGCGCCCGCGCCACGACGCCGTCGAAATCCTCGGGCCACCGGGTCGCCTGGATCAGCGCCTCGCGCCCGCCGTTCGAGCAGCCCTCGAAGTACTTTCGCGCGGGCTGCTCGCCATAGCGCTCCTGTACCGTCGCGAGGACGGCGCCGAGGACCTTGTGGATCTGCAGGTAACCGAAATCCTGCTGCACCTCCGGGTTATTGAGGAACACCGCGCCCGTCGGATCGTCGTGCCCGCCGTTGGAGGCCACCATCACGTACTCCCCCGAGGCGTCCCGGGGCGGGCGAAAGAAGATGGGCGAGATGGCTCCGTCCCAGCCGCCTCCGCCGACATAGAGGAGCTTCTTGTTCCATTCGGTTGGCAACTCCACCTCGAACCGGAGGCTCGTGCCGATGAGGCCAGCCACCTTGCAGTGCTCGCCGACCCCGTTGGCTGCCGCGACCAGCGTGGCGCTGCTGAGCGTGGCGTCGCCGAGGGTGACGCCGGAGAGCGCGTCGCAGGCCTCCTGGGGAGTCTTCGCCGGTTGCTCGGTGCCGGGCGGAGATTGCCCGTCACCTTCGTCACCCCCGCAGGCGAGGAGCGACATCGCGAGGGCGCCGAGGAGCGCGTGGTACCCAGCGCGATGCTTGCCCTTCTTCGTGGCTGCCAGCGCAGCGCGGTGAACAGTCCTCATGGATCCTCCTGGGTGGCTCCGAGGGTGCTGAGCCAGGTGGGCGAAGGGATGGCATCTCTTGCCCACGCGAGCAAGCTGGCCCATGCCGAGATCACGGCGTCTCCACCTGGACCACCTGCGCGCGAGTCTCCGGGAGAACCCTCTTACCTCCGGCGGGGTCATGCGTGAAGAATGCGTCAAGAACCGAGCCGAGCGAGCGACGCTTGACGCGCACGCCTTGGGTCGCAGTAGTACTGCGTACCCTGAATCAGGGGCCTATCGGCCCCTGCGCTCCCGATGGTCGCTACCCCTGGCTTCGTCGCACAGCGTCGCGCCAACGGCCCGGGACGAACTCGGGGGACGATGTAGTCATGCTAGTGCTATGACACGATTCTGTTGAACCAGTCGGATCCGAAAATCCGCTCGGCGTCGCGGACGGTGAAGGTCCAGTTGATCTTGCGACGAGCCCGGTCCGCGGCTGCATTCCACTGCCGGACGCGGCGGCGTAGCTCGGCGAGGGTTGGGATGCGGTTGCGACCGAGGCACTCCCTGGACACGAGGCTGGCGTCGATCTCCGCGGCGTTGAGCCAGCTCGCGTGCTTGGGCGTGTGGTGAAACGCGAAGCGCGAGGCGAGCGCACGGCCTCGCTCGGTCCCGAAGGCTTTGATGAGCGAGGCCGGGGTGTGAGTATTCAGATTGTCGAGGACGAGGTGAATGCGGTGCGCCTGTGGGTAGGCACGGGCGATGCGTTCGCCTGCGAGGGCGAACGACGGACGCGTTCGGTCCTCGATGGCCTGGGTAAGGTGGCGTCCGGTCTTCGGCTCCACGATGCAGAAGATGTTGGCCGTTCCCCGACGCACATACTCGTCGTCGATGCGCCTCGGCTTTCCTCGGCGCATCGGCCTGTCTGGCCTCGCGTTGTCGTGCAGGACGACGGGGCGCTCATCGAACGCCACGACCGGTTCGCTCGGGTCGTGGGGCCGAGCGTACAGCTCCAGCACGTCCTTCATCCGCTCGACGAAGGGCTCGTCGATCTCCGGAACGCACCACATTTTTTTCCCGCCAGGGCTTGATGTCCTGGTCGGCGAGGGGCCTTCGTATGGTCTCTCGGCTGACCGAGCGGGCGATTCCTCGCCGCTCGGCTTCGTCGGCGACCACGGCGATGGTCCATCGCGCACCGCCTGTCAGGGGCGCCGTCGCGCAGAGGAGATGAGCGTAGCGAGGCGGCGCCGTCGGCAGTGTCGGAGCGAGGCGCTCGGGACGTGGCGGTTGGGGCGCTGCTGACGATGGTGCATGGCGCGGTCGAGCGCGAGCGGGTGTCGACTGCGCTGGGCGCTGTACTGCCGTGGGCTGATGTTGGATTCGTGTCGGAGGGGATCTCGGTCCGGCATCTTGATCGGCTGCTGGATGGGCTCCTTCTGGCGACGTCGCCTCGCGTCGAATGGGCGAAGCTTTTGCGGCGGACTTACGCAGTAGATGTCCTCGCGTGCCCGCGATGCAGCGGGCGGATGCGACTCATGGCCGCGATCACGGACAAGGCGACGGCGAGGAAGATCTTGAGCCTCCTCGGTCTGTTCGCCGAGCCGCTGGAGTGCCGCGCGCGGTACCCGGCGGACCCCGCGTGACGAAACTGAAAGGGGAGGGACGCTGCTCGACGACGTGGCCGGGGGGAGGTCTGCCCTGAGGTGCGTGCGCCGGCCATCACGACGCGCCGCGAACCGCGACGGCGGCCGTTTGGACGAGCTCAGTAGTGTACAGCTATACGGTAGGATGCCGTCCGCTTGGTGCCAGTAGTGTACAGCTATACGGTAGGATGCCTTCCGCTTGGTGCGACGTCGCGGTAATCGCAGGCGTTTCACGAGTGGAAGGCCTGTCTGATCGCATAAGGCCCGTTCTGTCGATAAGCTCGTACAGCCGGACTGCACGAGCCAGGAACGGCTCCGAGAATCTTGACTTTGCGGAACGCGTTTGCTTGTCCTATCCGCCAAAGCGCTTGACGACGCTGAGCGGCTGGGCGAGGACAGAGTCACCATGAGGCGTTGGCTACTGGCTTTGGGCGTGTGCGTTTCCACCGCGGCGTGTGGTAACGGATCGAATGGGGACGCTGCCGCGAGCGGGGGCGCGGTTGGCACGGACAGCGGTGGGACGGGCAGCGGGGGCACGGCCTCCGGTGGTGCGACGGGCTCTGGGGGAACGGCCGAAAGCGGCGGCGCATCCAGCGGCGGCGCATCCAGTGGTGGGGCTGGCGGCTCGGCGTCGGGCGGCTCGAGTGGGGCCACGGGTGGCGCGGCTTCGGGCGGGCAATCGGGCAGCGGCGGCCAAGGAAATGCCGGAAGCGGCGGCTCGACCGGTAGCGGCGGCTCGGTCGGTAGCTGCGTCGGCGACCCGTTCCCCACGGCCGATCCTACCAAGCCGGGCCCCTTCTCGGTCACCGCAGACAAGAACGTCGGCCCCCTCGCCGGCGTCGTTCCCGATCCGATCTATGGGGACGAGCAACAGCGCTTCAACGTGTACCGCCCGAGCAACATCGCAACCAGCGGCCACTGCCATCCGATCCTGATCTGGGCCAATGGCTACCGGGACAATCCGGAGCAGAAGCCGCCGAAATGCGTCGTCAACGCCGGCAACAATCAGTGGTGCGGACAATACGGGCCGATCGTCAACCATCTCGCGTCCCACGGTTTCGTCGTGGTGGCTTCTCTCAGCACCGCGACCGCCGAAGGCGATCCTCTTCCCACGACCGCGGGCCTGGATTGGATCTTGGAACAAGCCGAGGATGCGAGCAGCCCGTACTATCACGCCCTCGACACCACGAAGATCGGCCAGCTTGGCCATTCCTATGGGGGCATGTCGACTTGCAAGACGGCCTCCGATCCCCGTTTCTCGGCCCTCGGCACGATTTGCGGCACCAGTCCCCTCGAGGGAGTGCACACCCCCATGTTGTTCTTCTGCGGGGGGAACGACTCCGTGGTGAAATGCAGCGGGGTCCACGATGTCTTCAAGACGGTCACCGATCAGCCCGCGTTTTTCCTCAACGAGCTCAACGCGGATCACGGTAGCTGGGTCTATCAGGGCGCAAATGGCGTGTCCCTGTCGTCGGCCGCGGCCTGGTTCCGCGTTCATCTGATGGATGACACAGCGAACAGGAACTTCTTCTACGGCGACAACTGCAAGTTCTGCACCGATGGCCGCGTGCAAGCAGAGCAGAACGCCCTGATGCAGGTCCCCTGAGCGACGGGGCCGATCTGGCCAGGCTTCACTGACTCACGAACGTCGTCACGCTCATGGCTTCGAGGGCCATCGGGAGCGTGGCGTCCGTTACCTCGGTCTGCCAGACTTCCTTGTCGCCCCGAGGCGGGACATCGTCCGGCCAGGGGTAGGCGACCTGCGTGTCAACTTGGTGGGTCCCGAGGATGTCGAAGGCGGCCCACGCGTCCGGGTCGGCGGCGAGCGCGTGCCCATGGTCGTACCCGCCGAAGTCCGTCGTGCAGTGCTCCGCGATGGGATCACCATTGAAGCCTCCGCATTCGAGCGGATCGGAGCTCGGCAGGCCCGAGGGTTCCGAGCAACAGGCCGACTCGTTCGACCAGGGAGGGGCTACGGGAGGGCATCCTCAAGGCCAAGGCGCACGACGTGCTCGCCTTCCTCGAGGCCCGCGGGCTGGGAATCCCCGTCGATGTGCGGCAGCGCGTCCTCGCGAGCACCGATATTGACGCGCTCGACCGCTGGGTCCGCCGTGCCGCGGTCGTCAGCGACGCCCGGGATCTCCTCGCCACGACCGGCGCCTGAGCCCACGCCTCAGGCCCCGCACGTCGCCGAGCCGTCCGGCTCCGGCATGGCGGGCGATGGCTGGCCATCACGTCCCCCGGCCAGCCGGCCACGCGGCGCGTGTCCCCGCGCCATACCGAAGCTCACCTGAAAGCGAAGGGCTACGCGCGTGGTCCCGGGCAGCGCGCGACTGGCCGAAAACCTCGCAGCGCGCAGGGAGATAGCCCCTGACGTCGACGCCCGTGCGACGGGCGCTCTCGTTCTCGCACCCCACCGCGAATCTGTAGCAACTGCGCGCACCGCGCGACGATGGAGTCTATCGCGCAGATACCACCCTGACATCGGCGCCTGCAGAGGCACACGGCGTGACCACTCCACGAGGGTGCCCGGAATTGAACAGAGGGAGGCGGCTGCGCGGCCCGTGCGGGGACCCCTGCACGAGCGGCCGGTGTACGTCACCCAGACGAGGGCGCGGCACCGCTGTCCGACCCGTCTCCTGGTCGTGACGATCCACCCGGCGATGGTGAGGTGGTGCTCGCGCCCGATCGACACGGGCCACCCGGACTGGACGCTGAAGCCGCTGGTGCTCGGCCCCGAGGGCGTCCCGGTCGTCACGGACGCCGAGCAGGCGAGGGCCGCGCCCGAGGTGGCGGTGCTCTCGGCGATGGCGCACGGGCAGGGTGAGGCGGCGGCGGCGATCGGCGCGGCGTTCCTGACGGGGGCCGCCGGGCTCGACGAGGAGCGCCGCACTGTCTACGGAGATCTGGTGCTATCCTCGCTGAGCGCAGCGGCGAAGCGGACGTTGGAGGCGATGATGAAGAGCGGTTACCAGTTCCAGAGCGAATTCGCGCGCAGCTACGTGGCGAAGGGGCGGCAGGAGGGTATCCTCGAAGCCAAGGCGCAGGCCGTGCTCGTCTTCCTCGAGGCCCGCGGGCTGGAGGTCCCCGTCGAGGTGCGGGAGCGCGTGCTCGCGAGCACCGACGTCGACGAGCTCGACCGCTGGGTCCGCCGTGCCGCGGTCGTCAGCGACGCCCGGGAGCTCCTCGCCACGACCGGCTCCTGACGAACCACCGCTAGCCTCCGCAAGCGGTCGAGTCTTTCTGCTCCGGCATCGTGGCGCGTCGCCGCGGTGATCAGCCGATCCCACCACGCCCAAGGCGCTGCCTGAGCAAGTGCTCTGTAATTTTGTCGTGTTGCGCGACGGAGCCCCCGCCGCGCAGCGCTCCCCCCAGCCTCGCCCTCGCCCCGCCGCGCCCTCAACTTTACCGGTTCACATCATCGCCACAATGTCCCAGAGTGCCTCCCCCTGGAGGTCCACGAACATGGCTTTTCGCTCACTTCTTCGATCGGGCTCGCTCGTCCTCGCGCTCGGCACGCTCGCTCTCCTGTCCGCCTGCTCTGACGACGGCGATCCCGCTGACAGCTCCAACGGCACGGGCGGCGGCGCGTCGTCGAGCACCTCGAGCGCCTCGCAGGGCTCGGGCGGCGCGGCCGGCGGCACCGGCGGCGGGGGCGGCGACGCCACCGGCACGGGCGGCGGCGGCACGGGCGGCAGCGGCACCGGCGGCACCGGCGGCGGCCCCGATGCGCCGGGCATCACGCCCAACCCCCTCATCTCCCGCGGCAAGCCCGCCTCGGTCTCGACGGGCGGGGTGGCGGCGATCAACGACGGCAAGTACAAGTCGGCCGGCACCTGGATCGCGGGCAAGCCCACCGAGGCCGCGCCCGCCTGGGCCGCGATCAAGGTGGGCACCGGGTACGAGCGGCTGCTCCTGAGCTGGACGGCCTCGTACAACTACAACTACACGGACGTGCAATACGGCGCGCCGGGCGCTTACCGCGTGGAGACCTCGAGCGACTCCACGGACGGCGGGGACGGCACCTGGAAGACGGTCGCCGAGGTGACCGACAACACGGTCCGCACGCGCGCCCACAGCTTCGATTTCAGCGGCCAGAGCTGGGTGCGGTTCGTCGTGACAGCGGCTCCCGCGACCAGCGACGAGACAGGCGTCCAGATCGATGAGATCGACGTGCACGACATCTCGAACGGCGCCGAGGACACGTGGTTCTTCCTCGGCGACAGCATCACCGCGTTCGCCTACGACCGCGACACCCCGGCCACCCAGCCGAGCTTCGCCGAGAACATCCACGCGGCGCACGAGGCCCACTTCCCCGCGATGATCAACGGCGGCATCGGCGGCGAGCTCACGAAGGCCACGGACACCCGCCCCAGCGCGCTCGATCGCATCGACGACGTGCTGGAGATGAACCCCGACTTCCACTTCTTCGCCATCGGCTACGGCACCAACGACTCCTGGGACCAGACCGATCCGACCGCCTTCAAGGCGAACCTCCAGGAGCTCATCGACAGGATCCAGGACGCGGGCCGCGTCCCGGTGCTCGCACGCATCCCGTTCTCCCCGGACGGCCACCACGAGGCGCTCGACGTGTTCAACCAGGCGATCGACGAGCTGACCCAGGAGAACGACCTCCTCCCGGGGCCGGATCTGTATGCCTATTTCGAGGAGCACCCCGAGCAGCTCGACGACGAGGTCCACCCCGGCGCCGCCGGGCGGGTCGCCATGAACAAGCTCTGGGCCGAGGCCGTGGACGCCCTCTACTCCGGCCAGCGGTAGCGCGCGCTCTCTCTCCCACGATCGCGCCGCAGGAGCCTTGGCCCCTCGCGGTCGCGAGGGCTCCCTGGATCCGGCGCGCGGCGCCGCCGGCGCCTGGCGCGCGGCCTTGCGCGATCTTGCCACGCTGCGCGGGAAGCGACACGATGCGCCTCGCGACCGGGCCGGGCGCCACGTGACGCGGCGGCACGCGGGCGCCGGAGCAAAGCCGTGATGGACGACGATCGCGAAGACGAGGACACGCGGAGGGACATCGCCCCCTACGTGCCGCGCCGCCCCGTGATGGCGGTGATCGGCAACGGCCTCGCGCTGGACGCCGCGACCGAGGCCGTGTGCGTCGAGCTCGGGCGGCGCGCCGTCGAGGCGGGGTTCCGGCTCGTCACCGGCGGGCTCGGGGGCGTCATGGCCGCCGTCTCGCGCGGCGGACGCGAGGCAGCGACCTGGCGCGACGGCGACATCGTCGGGCTCCTGCCGGGGTACGAGGCGTCCGCGGCCAACCCCTACGTGGACATCGTCGTTCCGACCGGCATGCAGATCGGGCGCAACATCCTCGTCGTCGCCGCGGCGGACGTCGTCGTTGTCGTCGGCGGCGGCGCGGGCACGCTGAGCGAGATCGCCGTCGCCTGGCAGCTCGGCAAGCCGCTGCTCGCGCTCGCGGCGAGCGGGGGCTGGGCGAGCCAGCTCGCCGGAGGGCGCGTGGACGACCGGCGCTCGGATCGCATCGTGTCGGTCGCGAGCGCGGAGGAGGCCGTCGCGGCGGCGTGGAAGATCGCCGGCCGCGGCCGCGCCGCGATCAAGGCCCCGTGAAGAGGGCGGAGACATGGATCTTCACCAGCGGATCGGCCGCCTCGGTGTAGACGACCTCGCTGGCCCCGCCGATGTCCCGGCGCACGATGATGTCCTCGAGCAGCCCGGTACCGCCCCCGAATTGAAGCAGGGCGCCGCACCCGTCGAGCTTCGATGTGGCAGCGCTGACCTGGACCGCCCCGGCCGGCAGCGGGGGAAAGGCGCCGAGCCGCTTGGCGGCGCCGCGGCCGTCGATCTCCCAGAGCTCCTGGCTGCTGCCGTCCTCGGTCGGCCGCTCCGACTCGAGAACGAGAAGGAACCTGTCCGGCGCCCTGGCGCGCACGGTGTGGAGCAGCCGGCCTTCCGGCAGGCCGATGATCGGCCGCGACGTCGACGTGGCGAGGTGAACCACGCTCCGCGCGGCCAGCGCGAGATCGCCGTGGCCCAGGTGGAGCAGCGGGGCCTCCGGATCCGCGTAAGCGACACGGCCGCTCTCGTCGTACCACGTGGCGGCGTCCGCACGGCAGCGGTACAGGACGGCGCCCTTCGGCGAGACGAGGAACCCGTCGTGCGGGACGAGCCCGTCCGGGCACGGGGGCGTGAGAAGGACAGGATCGTTGTCGAGCGGCGCTTCCGGGTAGTCGTTGCCGCGGAAGGGGCAGTCGTCGCAGTGGAACGCGCGGAGCAGGTGCTCGAAGACGTTGGTGTAGAGCATGCGCCCGTCGGTGGGGCGGATTCGCGCGCTCCGCTCGTCGACGTGGCAATGGAACCCCACGACGGCGGACTCCGGCGAGCTCCAGTGCGCGACGGCGTCCCGGCCGCAGGCCCCCTCGAGCAGCGTGCCAGCGAGGTAGACCTGATCCGGGTCGAGCACGTCGCCGGTGACCGCCGAGGACGCCCCGCTGCAGTCCGGCGCGCCCACGCCAGCGCCACCCTCGGCCGCGCCAGCGCCTCCTCCGCCGTCGCTGCCGCCTTCCTCAGCGCCGGCGCCCGCGCCACCGCCGCCGCCTTCTTCAGCGCCGGCGCCCGCGCCGCCGTCGCTGCCGCCTTCCTCAGCGCCGGCGCCCGCCGCTCCGCCGCCGTCGCTGCCGCCTTCCTCAGCGCCGGCGCCGGCCCCTCCGCCGCCTTCGTCGCCACCGATGCTTGCGTCCACGACGCTGGCCGCGTCCCCGATGTCGACCGCGCCGCCCGAGCCTTCCGGCCGCGCGCCGCCTGTGCCGCTCGCCGCCTCGTTTGCCGCGCTGCCGCCCGCGCCGGCGGCGTTCACCTCGCCGCCGCCGTCGCCGCTTTCCTGGAGCATGGTTTCTCCCGCAGCGCACGCCGATGACAGGAGGAAGACGGACGCTCTGGCGACAGTGCGCATGACGTGACCTTCTTGGCTATCGCGGCACGCCTCTCATGACATCGGGGCACGGAGCCGTGGTTCACGAGGGTTGAAGAGCGGAGATGGTCAGTGGCGCTGGCATCATGACGTGAGCCGTGGGGCGCGTCGACCTCCGCCCGTCGACACCGGCGCTCTCACGCGACGACGAGCGCGCGAATCTGCCTTGCCGGAAGCGCCGGCGCGTTGCGGCCCTGCGCGCGGGGCGGACGGGCGCGCAGCGCACCCTCGATGTGCCGTGATCGCGGCGCGATGTCCGGCGGGCCCGCGGCGCCGGCGCCGATCGATCCGACCGGCTGGCAGCCCGTGCTAGGCTCCGCGCCGATGTCGGGAGCGGAAGACGAGGAGATCCAGCGGCTGAGGGCCCGCGTCGGGTCGACGGTGCGCGGGAAATGGCGGCTCGACGCGCTGATCGGGGCCGGGGGAATGGCGGCTGTCTACGCGGCCACCCATCACGTCGGGCACCGCGTGGCCATCAAGATCCTGCACCCGGAAGGCGCCGTGTCCCGCGAGCAGCGCGCCCGCTTCGAGCAGGAGGCGATCGCCGCCACGCGGCTCGGGCACCCGGCCGCCGTCCAGGTCCTCGACATCGACGCGACCGAGCACGGCGAGCCGTTCCTCGTCATGGAGCTGCTCGACGGCGAGAGCCTCCGCGAGCGCGCGCTGCGGCTCGGCGGGGTCGCCGTGCCCGAGCTGCTCGCCCACGTGGACACGCTCCTCGAGGTGCTCAGGGCCGCGCACGGCGCCGGGATCGTCCACCGGGACATCAAGCCGGACAACCTCTTCGTGACCCGCGACGGGCGGCTCAAGGTGCTCGATTTCGGGATCGCGCGCATGAAGCAGGGCGGCGCCGGGCTGAAGACGCGGACGGGCGCGCTGCTCGGCACGACGAGCTACATGGCGCCCGAGCAGATCCTGGGCAGGGAAGTGGACGGCAGGGCCGACCTCTACGCGGTGGGCGCGACGATGTTCACCCTCCTGACGAGCCGTCGACTCCACGACGCGCTCACCGAGGGAGAGCTCCTCGTCAAGATGAGCACGACGCCGGCCCCGCCGCTCGCGACCGTCGCGCCCGGCGTGGATCCGCGGGTCGCGCGCGTCGTGGACCGCGCGCTCGCCTTCCAGGTCGAGCAGCGATATCCGGACGCGCAAACGATGCTCGCCGACGTGCGCGCCGTGCGCCGCGGCGAAGAGCCCCCCTTCGCGACGGCCGCGATGGCCGGCGGCGACGCGCGCACGCGCGCGGTCGCCCGGTCGATCCCCGACGGACCACCCATCGTGCCGGCCGTCCCCGCCGCGGCGCTGCCTGGCCAGCCGCCGCCGGGGGTGCGCGCCGCGCCGGGGCCGCGCGCGCCGGGCGCGCCGCCGCAGCTCGCCGTCGTGGTCGGGGCGGCGGTGCTCCTCTTCTGCGTCGGCCTCGGGGCCGCGCTGCTGCTCTGGCGCTCCCGCGACAAGGGCGCCGGCGACGCCGCCGGCAGCGGCGCGCCGACGTCGGTGTCCCTCAAGGACATCCCCCGTGCCGCGAGCTCCGTGGCGCGCGCCACCGACCCCGGCGCCTGCCCGCCCGGCGTGCCGTGCACCTGCGCCCCCGGCACGCCGGGGAACGTGCCCAAGAGCTGCGCGCTCACGTGCGGCGACGCGCCCGGCTGCCAGCCACGCTGCTCCGAGCGCGACGCCTGCGAGACCCGCTGCGCCGACAATTGCCGGTCGTCCTGCGATCACAGCAAGGCGTGCGACACGCGGTGCGCGGACAGCTGCGCCGTCGACTGCCGCCATGTCGAGACGTGCCAGGCGACCTGCGGCGCGGGGTGCTCCTACACCTGCGAGAACGCGGGCAAGTGCGTCGCCGTCGTCGGGGAGGGGAGCGTGGTGAGGTGCAATCAGGTCGGGCTATGCGAGGTGACCTGCACGGGCTCGTGCGCCGTGTCGTGCTCCGCCACCGGGCGAGGTTGTCCGGTCACCTGCAAGGGGCAAGGTTCGGCGAAGCGGTGCAGCGACGGCCGCAGGGCGTGCGGGGACGGCTGCTCGCTGCCGGGGTGAGACGGGGACATCGCGCGGGGCTCCCGCGTGCCGGTGATCATCGCGCTCGTCGCCTCGACCAATCCTCGATCTCGATATCCTTGAATCGAGCGAAATCCTTCGTGTTCGCGGTCACGAGGACGAGCCCGTTCGCGTGCGCGATGGCCGCGATCTGCCCGTCCACGTGGGGCGCAGCCAGCCCGTGCTCCTCGAGGCGCGCGCGCTCGGCGCCATGCCACGCGGCGGCTGCCTCGTCATAGGGCAGGATGGGGAACGACGCGCGCACGACCTCCTCGATGTACGCCTCGAGCGCGGTTCGCCGGCGCCCGCGTGGCAGCCGCCGGTACCCGTACTCGAGCTCATGCCATACGGGCGCTCCGATCGCGCACTCGTGACCGTGCTGTTCGAGGCGACGCACGATCTCCGGGCTCGGCTTGCTCGCCACCGGAGCCGACACGGTGTTCGTGTCCAGGAGAAATCTCAGGGTCACAGCGCTACCTTGCGCCCGGGGCCGGCCGCGCGGAGGGAATCGAAGTAATCGCGATCCACGCCGACCTCCTCCAGCCGGAATCTCTCCAGAAAACGCCGGTAGGCTTCGGTGAAGCGCGGCCGCTCGGAGCGCAAGGCGTCGTACTCCTGGCGCGAGAGCACGACCGCTACCGGCTTGCCCCGGCGCGTGAGCTCGATCGTGCTGCCCGCTGCGACCTCATCGACGAGGGTCGGCAGGTTGGCCCGGGCCTCTGCAATGGAGTAACGCTTCGGCATACCGAAGTGTACATCTACATGTACACCTCGCCAAGCCTCTCCGCGCCTCAGAGCCGCGCCTTGCGCAGCGCGAGCAGCCAGTCGTTGAGCTCGTCCTGGTTGCGCGGCTCCTCCGGCAGCACGGCGCGATCGTGGGCCGCCTCGAGGGTCGTGAAGGCCCGCGAGATCTGCTCTGCCCAGCGGCCGGAGGCCTCGGGGGAGAGCGCCGACCTCTCGCCGGCCCGCTTGGCCTCGACGAGCTCGCGCGCGGCGCCGAAGCCGTAGAGATCGAGCAGCGCGGTCACGTCGGTGACGATCTCGCCTGTCCGGAGCGCGTGGGCGCCGGTCAGCGTGGTCCTGAGGACGTAGAGGAGCTTCTTCGCCGACGTGCGGTTCTCCGCCTCCCAGGCGCGGAGCTGGCTCGTGGCGAAGCCGACGTAGTGGCGGAAGATCCGCCGCGAGAGGGCCGCGGCGACGAGCGGGCGCAGCGGGGCGAGATCGGGATCGACGTGGAGCTGGAGCGGGCCGAGGATCCGCTCGATGTAGTTGCCGTTGCCCTGGAGCACGCCGAGGAGCACGGGGTGGATCTCGTTCGACGAGTAGTCGATCTCGACCCCGTCGATGACCTCCATGCGCGAGGGGCTCGCGCCGCTGCGGAGCAGGCCGAGCAGCCGCTCTGTCGGCTCGACGTGCACCGCCTTGAGGTCGACGTCGCTGTCCGGCGAGGGGAAGCCGTACGCGTGCGCGCCGCTCAGGGCGACGACGAGGTGCTGCCGCTGCGCCTCCTCCTCGGCGATGACGCGCGCGACGACCTCCTGCGGATGTGCCTCGAGCACCTGCGTGTTCATGCCTCGCCCTTTCTCTCGTCGCCGCCGGCGTCATCGTCGGCGCCGGCGTCGTCAACGCCGCGCGCGCGGCCCGCGCCCCCGTCGTCCCAGACGGCGACGGGCGCGGGGGGAGCGTCCTTGCCGAGCGGGCCGGGCGCGCCGGCGACGTGCCGCCTCGCGACCTCCTCGCGGACGCGCCGGAGGAGCGCGTCGGCGCGGGGCACGTCGGGGTGCGGCGGCAGCTTCGTCGCGAGCCGCGCGGCCTCCAGCTCGGGCGTCATCGCCTCGGCGAGCTCGATCGTCCGGTCGAGCGGCCAGGCGCCGGCCTTGATGGCGAGGAGCGTCTCGCGCAGCTCGCCGCCCACGACGAGGTCGACCTCGCCGTCGCGCAGCCAGCGGATGGCGGTCGCGATGAGGCGCACGAGGTTGTAGGCGTTCTTGGGGCGGAGATCGCGGGCCAGGTCGAGCGAGGTCCGGCCCTCGCGGGCGAAGGCGGCGAGCGAGGCGAAGTCGCGCGCGGGCAGGAGGCCCTGGTCGTGGAGCGAGCGGTAGAGCTGCTTGATGTACTCCTTCGCCTGGAGCTCCCGGTCGGCCTCGGTCGGCGCGGCGCGCGGGCTGATGGCGGCGAGCTTCCGGGCGACCTCGTCGAGCGACAGCGCGGGGTCGTCCGCGAGCCAGTCGAGCACGCGCTCTCTGTGCTCGGCGAGCCGGTGCGCCTGCGAGAGCCGCTTGAGCTGCGAGAGCGCGTAGCGGCCGAAGCTGCCGTAGATGGCCGACGACACGAACGCGCCGCGCGCCTCGAGGATCCACGCGCCGATGTCGTCGCGCGCCTCGGCGGTGCGGACGAAGAGCAGCTCGAGGGTGTTCGGATCGGCGCGCAGGGCCTGCCGGATGGCCTTCTCGACCTCCCAGTACGAGGCGCTGCCGTCGGTGCTCACGAGGTCCCGCGGCGGCTCGGCGAGGCCTGTCGTCCAGGGGAAGGGGAGGGCGAAGACGCCGCGCCTGTCGGTGTCGGACCCCTCGTGCGCGAGCCCCCACGCGCGCGAGCCCACGACGGCCTCGAGGACGACGGCGGGCCGGAGCGCGTCCCAGGCGGCGCCGCGCCGCTCCGCGTGCCGCACCTGTCCGGCCTTGCGCGGGACGAGCTCGTCGCGGCGGTAGCGGACGACGCCGACGCCGACGACCATCACGTCGAGCTCCGCGCCCGCCGAGGCGACGACGCGCCCGATGGCGCCCTGCGGGACGCGGCGCTCGCCGAGCACGCGGTCGACGCGGGTGGTCACCTCGGTGCCGTGGGGCAGCGGGACCGCGAGCGGATCGAGGTGGGTGAGGCCGCGCAGGCGGAGCTCCATGAGAGGACGCTACCATGCGCGAGGGCGTGGCCGAGCGGGCTCGTGCGGGACGTACGGCGAGGGCTTCGCGCGCTGCGGAGGTCGCCCGAGGAGGGGTCGGCCGCGGCGTGTGAGGTCGTGACGCGTGGCAGGTCCTGCTGCGCGGGCCGGTGCGCCGGGGGGGAGGCTGCGGTACGGTGTCCGGCGATGATCACGCGGATCGAGGTCGATGGGTTCAAGTCGCTCCGCGGCTTCGCGCTGGACCTGGAGCCGCTGACGGCGATCGTGGGCCCCAACGGCGCGGGCAAGTCGAACTTGCTCGACGCGCTGCACCTCCTGTCGCGGCTCGCGCAGACAAGCGTCATCGAGGCGCTGAAGGGCGGTCGCGGCGCGATCCGGGATCAGTTCTCGCGGCTGCGAGACGGAGCGGCGGAGAGGATCAGCATCTCGGTGGAGATGCTTCTTGATACGAGCAGGGAACCTGCTTGGGGGGATTCATCGGTCACGCGGGTCCTCCACACAACCGAGATCGGACGCGCCGTTCTTTCTTCGGGGATCGAGGACATCACCATCGATGGACAGCGCTTCGTCATCCTCGATGGCCCGGCCGCAGACACATGGATCGCGCGCCATCCTGCGCTGGCGCCGCTGGCTCGTTACGGAGTCTCGGTCTGGGAACACAGGGAGAGTGGTTTCAAGCTGGAGGGAACAAGGCCGGTAACCGGTCCGGACACACGGACCATTCATTGGAACCACTTCGGCATGGAGTGGGCCCCTGATTTCCTCGGAGAGCTTCCGGGCCGCGGCGTTATGGTAGGAGCACGCGCCCAGAGCCTGCTCGGCAAAGTTGCAAAGGAGCTCAGCGAGATTCGCATCATCCACGTCGAGCCTTCCAAGCTGCGCATTTCCAGCGACCGCGCTGCAGGCCCTGCCCTCGCGGCCGACGGCTCCAACCTCCCGACAGCGCTTGCTGCGCTCGCCCCGGAGGCGCGCGCTCAGATCCGGGCCGACCTCGCGGAGCTCATCCCGGGTTTTCGCTCGTTCGAGGTGGTCCCAGCCGACGAGGAGCTCCGGCTGGAGGTGGAGTTCACCGATGGCGGACGCGTACCTGCCCGCATCCTCTCGGACGGCACGCTGCGCCTCATCGCGTTGCTCACGCTCCTGCGTGGCTCGGCGCCGGGCGCACTGATCGCCGTCGAGGAGCCGGAGAACGGCATCTATCCCGGCCGGCTACGCGCCCTCGTCGACAAGCTCGTCGACGCGACCACGCCCCGAGGTGACGTGCTCCCGCCGCAGGTGCTGCTCACGAGCCACTCGCCGGCGATCCTCGCCGCGCTGCACGGAAGACCCGAGTCGCTGGTCTTCGCCGATCTCGTCCGGCGGGGCGACGATCTCCGCTCCACGCGCATGCGCCCTGTGCGCGCCGGCGACGGCGCGGAGCGCGACCCCAGCACCGTCTCCCTGCGTGAAATAGAGCGCATCCTGGACGCCGCCCGCCCGGAGGACGAGGCGTGATCTGGCTGTGCGCAGGCGTTAACGCCGAGGGCCCCACCGATGACCGGTTCCTCTGCAACCTGATCAACCGGATCTTGCCGCCGCTCGCCGTCGAGATCTGCAAGGGCGGCTTCACCATGGATGACGCCCGGCGCATCAGCGAGCCGCGACGGATGCGGGGAGCGAGCCGGGAAGAGCGCATCGCCGCGGCGATCGAGGAGAGCTGGAGCGAGTGCAACCTGTTTGTCGTGCACAGCGATGGCGAGGGCGCGCCCGACGAGGTGCGGCGCCAGCGTATCGAGCCGGGCCTCATCCGCGCGCGGCGCGCGCGCCCAGATCTCGCCGCGGCCGCCTGCGTGCCCGTGCGGGAGACCGAGGCCTGGATGCTGGCCGATCCGGAGGCATTCTGCCGGATCTTCGAGACCGATCGGTCACCCCTGCTGCCTCACGATCCAGAAGCAGAGTCGGATCCGAAGAAGGTCCTGGAGACGGCGCTTGGTGGCCTGGGGGCGCGGATGGGTCGGGGCGTGGAGGAGTACTACGCCGTGCTCGGGGCCGAGGTGCGCCTCGATGCCCTGCGACGTCTCAAGGCATTTCAGTAATTCGACGAAGAGCTTCGGAAGGCGATCGCTGCCATCGCGATTCCTTGCGGCGCATGAGCCGCTCGCCCGTCGACCCGACACGGGCGCGCTGTGGCGCGCCGACCTGCGACCCGACCAAAGTTAAGCAAACGACCCAAGATGGATGGCGGTGTCAGGCCGCGGCCGGCGTGAGCAGGGCTTCGCGGTGCCGCGCAAGGAAGCTCCGCACGTCCTCGGCCGGCTTGCCGGTGAGCTCCTCCACCGCTTTCGTGGCCACATCCAGCGTGCCGCGCGCGATCGCCTCGTCGAACGAGGCGAGCAGGGCGGCTATCCCGGCGGGCATGCCGGCCTGCTGCATGCCCTGCTCCAGCGCCTCGCGCGGGACGGGGACGTAGGCGATCGGCTTGCCCGTGAGCTCCGAGGCGATCCGGGCGAGCTCGCCATGCGACACGGCGGCAGGGCCGGTGATGTCGAGCACGCGCTTGCCGTCGAAGTCGGCCGACAGCGCCGCCGCCGCGGCGCGGGCGCAGTCCTCGCGCGTGACGTAGCCGGCCTTGCCGTCGCCGGCCGCGGCGACGAGCTGTCCCGTCGAGAGCGCGCGCCGCAGCGAGGTCACGAGGAAGTCGGCGTAGAGGTTGTTGCGCAGGACGGTGACGCCGAGCCCGCTCTCCGCGAGCGCGTCCTCGGTGGCCTGGTGGTCGGGCGCGAGCGTGATCGGCGAGCCCGGACCGGGGTTGGTCAGCGACGTGTAGACCACGTGCCGCACGCCCGCCTTCGCCGCGGCGTCGATCGCGCTCCGGTGCTGCGCGATGCGCCGGCCAGGCCGGTCCAGCGCGTCGGTGCTGATGAGCAGCAGCCGCGCCGCGCCGGCGAACGCCTCGGCGAGCGAGGCGGGCGCATCGAAGTCGGCGCGCCGCACCTCGACGCCGCGGGCGCGGAGCTCGCCGAGCCGCTCCGGGTGCCGGGTCGTGACGAGGAGGGGGCCCGCGCCCTGCGCGAGCAGGAGATCGACGACGCGCCGCCCGAGCTGGCCGCCGGCGCCTGTGACGAGGAGAGGCTGAGACATGGTGATGGCTCCTTGCTGAAGAGGTCGAGCGGATGTTGGGTCTGTCCCGGATCTGGTTCAACGGGCGAAAATTGGTCAGTATGTTCCGAAATGGGAACAATGGACCTGAACCACCTCTCCGTCTTCGCGGCCGTGGCCGAGACGGCGAGCTTCACGGCGGCGGCGCGCCGGCTGGGGGTGCCCAAGTCGACGGTCAGCCGGGGCATCGCGTCGCTGGAGGCGTCGCTCGGCGTGCGCCTCTTGCAGCGGACGACGCGCAGCGTGGCGCCGACGACGGCCGGGCAGGCGCTCCTCGATCGGCTCGGCTCACGGCTCAAGGCGCTGACGGAGGCGATCGAGGGGCTGCCGGAGCTCGCGGACGAGCCGTCGGGCTCGCTGCGCCTCACCGCGACGGCGGACTTCGGGACCGAGGTGCTGGCGGAGATCCTGGCCGGCTTCTGCCGTCGTTACCCGCGCATCGCGGTGGAGATGCACCTGACGAGCCGGCCCGTGGATCTCGTGAAGGAGGGCTACGACGCTGCCTTCCGGTTCCTCGGGAAGAAGCTCCGGGACTCGACGCTCGTCGCGCGCAAGGTGGGTGATCTGGAGATGCACCTCTACGCCTCGCCCGCGTACCTGGCGGCGCGGGGGGCGCCGAGGACGCTGGACGATCTCGCGGAGCACGACTGCGTGGCGCTCGCGGGGACGAGCCCGTTCGGGCGCGACGAGGCGCCGCGCGCCCGCGCGCGGCTCCGGGTCCGGCTGCTCGCGGACGACGGGTTCTTCGCGCGCGAGGCGGTGCGCCACGGCGTCGGGATCGGCATGTTCCCCGAGTTCCTGGTGCAGCAGGACGTGCTCAACGGGGCGCTCGTCCGCGTGCTCCCGCGCTGGACGATGCCGATGGGCGGTGTGTTCCTCGTCTTCCCGAGCGGCCGGCACCTGCCGAAGAAGACCGCCGCCCTGCGGGATCACGTGGTGGAGGCGCTGCGCGTGCGGCTGAAGGCACGTGGGGGGCGCGCCGGCGAGGGGTAGCGCCTCGGGCCAGGAACCTTGCCAGGGCTGTGCCTCGAGAGCAGAGAGAGCGAGATTTCAACGCAAAGGCGCAAAGGAGCAAAGACTCAAAACTACAGAGATTTTTGTTATTCGGGAGTTCGGTGCAGACATAAAAATTTTCTTTCTTTTTTGCGCCTTTGCGCCGCCTTTGCATCTTTGCGTTGATTCTCTCTATCTCTGGACCCCTGGCCGGACTCCTGATGCGTGGAGCTCGCTGGCGTTGTGAGCCGGACTCAGGTTGAGCGAGCCGACCCAGGTCAGGATGGCGGTTCGCGCCATGTGGCATCGGTCTCGCATACTCGCATGCGCCCTGCGCACGATTCCGCCCTGGAAGGAGGCCCCATGGATCACGACCGCTTCGTCGAGGAAGTGCAGCGCCGCGCCGGCTTCGAGACCCGCGACGAGGCCGAGCGCGCCATCGCGGTGACCGCGCGGACGCTCGGCGAGCGCCTGCTCGAGGACGAGGCCGCCGCGGTCGCCATCGCATTGCCCGCGCCGGTCGCCGCCGCGCTGCGCAGCGCGACCTACCAGGGCGACTTCGATCGCGACGAGCTCTACGACCGCATCGCCCGCCGCGAGGGCGCGCCGCGCGGCTTCGGCATGGAGCACGCCCAGGCCGTGTGCGCCGTCATCGGCGAGGCGCTGCCCGAGGCCGCGCGCCTGCGGCTCCAGCGGCACCTGCCGGACTGGGCGGACCTCTTCGCCCCGCGCCCCACCGGTGCGCCCCCTCCACGGCCGGTACACGCCGCGGCGCCGCCCGAGCCCGGCCACGGCGCGACGCTCGCGACGGGGCGGCCCGGCAGCCGCCACCCCCTGAGCGATGCGCACCCCGAGACGGCGCACGCGCAGTCGGTCGCCCGGTCGGACGACCCGCACGCGGAAACGAGGCTCTCGAGCAGCCCGGGGCTGACGCAGGAACGCCTCCGCGACACCCTGGCCGAGGGGCGGCCCGGCCCCGAGCGCCCGATCAGCGAGACACAACGCTGACCCCATCAGCGAACCACAGCGAACCACAACGCCGACAGGCGCACACAGTCCTGCGGCAAGATTGCGGTAGCACTGTAGTCAGAACAATCGACATCGACCCGTGCCCAGACCGGGCCCCTCGCGTTCTTTCCAGATCGAAGGGGCCGGCGACGGCGGCCCCATCCCGCGCGCCGTGCTGCGAAACGGCAGGCGCCTCGCCATCCATCCGGAGAGCTCCGGCGACGACCGCCCCACGGCGGCGATGGCACCGCTGCGCGCGTCGCCCTCTCGCGGAGGACTGGCCTGCTCCTTCACCATCGAACCGTCACATCATCCCATCATCCATCGTTGTTTGCTTTCAAGGAGGAATGTCATGCAGCTTCGTTCGATCTTCTCGCTCGCGCTCCCGGTCCTGCTCGCCGCATGCGGCGACTCCCAGGTGGGCTCCGACTATGAGGGCGAGTCTCTCCTGACCGTCAAGGGCACGATCTCCAATGAGCTCGACGAGCCGCCGGCGGGGCCGGTCGACGCCGTGCTGGTCTGGAACACCGAGAAGGACGGCAGCGGTAGCGAGAACCTCCCCGTCCGGGCGACGGCGGTCGGGAGCTTCCCTGCGAGCTTCACGCTGTCGATCCATGAGCCCCCGCCGGAGAGCGGGCTCAACGATTTCAGCCAGTACGGCCTCGAGGCCACCAGGGTCGGCATCGGCATCATCGTGGCAGCGCGTAGCGACGATTATCCCGACTCGGAGCCCAGCTGGCTCGGCGTCGATGAGCACCACGTGATCGTGTACGTCGAGAGCGAGATGGAAGAAGACGGCGCCTGGTCGAATCTCTTCGGCGGGCCGCTCGCCCCCGGGTACCACGTCATGGATGCGGTCCCGCGCGTTCCAGGGAGCGCGGTGGACGCAGAGATGCAAGCGGCCTTCGACGCCTGCGACGCCGCGGCGACGACGGAAGCGGAGCACCTGGCCTGCGGGGGGTATGACGTGAAGCTCAAGATGCGCCCCGCCGCAGGCGGCGCGAACGCGGCGCTCACGGTCCGCATGGCGCCGCAGGAAGATTTGGAGTTCCCGGACTGGCACTGATCGTGGTACACGCTCCGACGTGGATGATCGCGAGGCGCTGGTGTCGCTGATCGAGGCGGCCTACCGGCAGCATGGGCACCTCGTGCTGCGACGGGCGCGGCGGCTCCTCGGGAGCGAGCAGGAGGCGCGGGAGATCCTCCAGGATGTCTTCGCCTCCCTGCTCGGCGAGCCCGGGCAGCTCGACGGGAAGGGCCCGATGGTGGGCTGGCTCTACGGCGCCACGACGCACGCCTGCCTGAACCGCATCCGCGATCGGAAGAACCGGCTGCGCCTCCTCGACACCCACGTTGCGCCCATGCAAGACGAGAGCGTGGCGCCGCGCGCCGAGGCGGCGCTGCTGACACGGGAGCTCCTCGCGCAGCTCCCGGGCGACCTCGCGCAGGTCGCCGTCCACTACTTCTCCGATGAGATGACCCACGAGGAGATCGCGCGCGTGATGGGCTGCTCTCGCCGGCACGTCGGCAACCTGCTGGAGCGGCTCAAGGCCACGATCTCCGAGCAGACGAGGGAAGGGAGCTCGAGTCCATGACGCCAGCGCGACCCGAAGGGTGCCTCTCGGAGCTGAGGCTCGACGAGCTCACGGCGGACCAGCTCGACGACGCCGCCGCGCGGGAGGCGCGCGCGCACGTGGCCGGCTGCGCGCGGTGCTCGGCGCGGCTGTCCGAGATCGAGGCGGCGCGCGCCGCGTTCGCGGCGTCGCCGCCGCCCCTGCGGCTCGATCGCGCCGCCCCGCCGGGCCGCGCCGCCCCGCCGGGCCGCGCCGCCCAGAGGGCGCCCTCGCCGCGGCGATGGCTCGCGCCCGCCGCAGCCAGCGCGCTCGCGGCCGCGGCAGCGGCGCTGCTGCTCTTCCGCGCCGCGCCGGATCCGGCGGGCGGGGCGGCGGGGAGCTCCGGAGAGCGCATCAAGGGGGCGAACCGCATCGGCTTCTACGTGAAGCGCGGCGGGAGCGTCCAGCTCGGCGGGGCAGGCGCGCGGCTCCTGCCCGGCGACGCGATCCAGTTCACGTACTCCGCCGCCGAGGCGCGGTATCTCGTGATCCTGAGCGTCGACGGGGCGTCGCAGGCGAGCGTCTATTATCCGGACGGCCCTGTCGCCGCGCGCATCGAGCCCGGCCGGGACGTCCTCCTCCCGCAGAGCACGGTGCTGGACGCCACGCTCGGCGCCGAGCGCATCCACGGGCTGTTCTGCTCCGAGGCGATCGCGGTCGAGCCGCTCCGGGCCGCGCTGGCGGCCCGACCCGACGCGCCCCCCGCCCCGCCGGGCTGCGACGTCGACACGCTCACGGCGGAGAAGGTCTCGGGCTCGCCGTGATCCTCGGCCGCCCCACCGCGCACGCCGCGCTCGCGGCCGCCGCGTGCGGAGCGGTCCTCGCCCTGGCGGCCCCGGTCGAGGCCCGCGTCGAGCGCTTCGCGGTGCTCATCGGCAACAACGCCGGTGAGAAGAGCGAGGTGGAGCTCCGTTATGCGGAGAGCGACGCCGCCAGGATGTACGATGTCCTCAAGGACCTCGGCGGCTTCCCCCCGGCGAACCTCGTCCTCCTGCGGGGCGAGGGCGCGGACACGGTCCGGCGCACGCTCATCACCATGAACGACCGTGTCCGCGCCGCCGTGTCGAGCCCGGACACCGACGTCCTCTACCTCGTCTATTACTCCGGTCACGCCGACGCCAACGCCCTTCACCTCGGGCCGACGCCGCTCGCGCTGACCGAGTTCGAGCAGCTCGTCCGCGGCTCGGCGGCCTCGGCGCGGCTCCTCATCGTCGACTCGTGCCGATCCGGGGCGCTGACGCGCGTCAAGGGCGGCACGAGCGCGCCGCCGTTCGTCATCACGCTGGATCAGCGGCTCGCCGGGCAGGGGATGGTGACGCTCACGTCGAGCTCCGGGAACGAGGACGCCCAGGAGTCCGATGAGCTCAAGGGCTCGTTCTTCACCCATGCGCTCGTCTCGGGGCTGCTCGGTACGGCCGACGCGGATCGCGACGGCGCCGTGTCCCTCGAGGAGGCGTATCGCCATGCGTACGAGGGCACCTTGCGCGCCACGAGCCGCACGTGGGCCGGCGTGCAACACCCCACCTTCCGTTACGACTTCCGCGGCCAGGGCAAGCTCATCCTGACGGAGCTGCCGGTGAACGCGTCGCTCCGGGGCGTGCTCCGGTTCCCGCGCGGCCGGTCCTACCTTGTGATGCGCGATTCGAACGAGGGCCCGGTGGCGGCCGAGGTGGGGGCGAGCGACGCGACGCGGACCCTCAGCCTGCGCCCCGGTCGCTACTTCGTGCGGGGCCGAGGCCCCGATTTCCTGCTGGAGGGCACCGTCGAGGCCGAGGCCGGACAGACGATCGACGTGGGCGACGAGCGGCTCAGCCGCGTCACGCTCGCGCGGCTCGTGCGCAAGGGCGGCGGGGTCCGCGACATCGCGCACGGACCGGTGGCGGGCTATCAGCTCAGGACCCCGATCCTTCAGGGGAGCTCGCCGTGCCACGGCGGCTTCGTCGGGTACGGGATCGAGCTCCAGCACATGGGCCTCGCGGCCCGGCTCAGCGCGTGTCATGGCACGTTCCAGAACGAGCACCTCACCGCGAGCAACGATGATCTCGGCCTGGACGTGCGCCTGTCCCACGCCTGGGATCTGCCCGTCGTCACGCTCGGCGTCGGCGTGGACGCCGGCCTCGCCGTGATGAGGCAGCGGTTCGAGACGTCCGGAGTCGCGCCCGACCGCCTCGGCCTCGCAGGGGCGTTCGGCGCCGGCGCCGGAGCGAACGTCGATCTGGTGGGAGGCTTTTACCTCGGCATCGAGGGTGCAGCGCAGACGTACGTATTCAAGCAGCGGCGCGCGGGCGGCCAGGAGGGCGAGATCGCCCCTTCCGTGGCGGCGCGGCTCCGGGTGGGCGTCGGCATGAACCTCTGACGTGCGCGTGCGGTGCTCGCTCCAGGGTGTTACACCCCGACGGACGCCACGACAGGCGCATGGGAGCGACGATGAAGGCATTCTATATGACGCGGTTCGGTGGCCCCGAGGTCATGCAGTACGGCGACCTCCCGGAGCCGACGCCCGGCAAGGGCGAAGTGCTCGTGGACGTCAAGGCATCCTCCATCAACCCGGTGGACTGGAAGCTCAGGGGCGGGATGATGAAGCTCATCGCCGGCCGCGGCTTGCCGAAGCCGCTCGGCAGCGATTTCGCGGGGGTCGTCCGGGCGGTGGGCCCCGGCGTCACCGGCTTTGCCGCCGGCGACAGGGGCTATGGCGCCGTGCTCACGATGCTCGGCAAGCCCGGCACGCACGCGGAGCGCGTCGTCGCGCGGGCCAAGGACACCCGCAGGCTGCCCGAGGGCTGGACGTTCGAGCAAGGCGCCGCGCTGCCGGTGGCTGCCCTGACGGCGACAGCGGGCCTGAGGAAGTGCGGTGATCTCTCCGGCAAGACGGTGCTCGTCAACGGCGCCACGGGCGGCGTCGGACACATGGCCTTGCAGATCGCGAAGGTCAGGGGCGCCAGGGTGGTCGCCGTCTGCAGCGCGAGGAACGCCGAGCTGGCGCGCTCGCTGGGCGCTGACGAGGTGCTCGATTACAACGAGGTGGACGTCACCGCGCCGGGCCGCACCTGGGATGTCTTCTTCGACGCCTTCGGCCAGACCGGCTTCTCCAGGGCGGCGCGGGCGCTCGCTGCGAGCGGCGTTTATGTCACCACGCTGCCCCGCCCGGACACGGTGCTCCGGTCCGCGCTCGGCGGGGTGCTGGGGGGCAAGCGGGTCGCGCTCGCCAACATGCGGAGCAAGCCCGAGGACTACGCCGAGCTGGAGCGGCTCATCGAGGGCGGGGTCAAGGTCGTGCTGGAGACGTTCCCGCTGGAGCGCGCCGCCGAGGCCTTCGCGGCGTGCGAGGGCGGCAAGGTGCGGGGGAAGGTGGTGCTCACGGCTCCGTGAGCGGCGCGCGCCGTCGCTTCGCGGCCCGCGGGCGCGTGCCGCGCGCTTCATGGCAGCACCCGGCACGCGGCTCGACCCCGCGGCAACGCCCGCGGATTCCTCCTCGCGTTGAGTCCACCGGCGACGTCATCATCCATCGGGGCGCGGGGCCCCGGCCCCCGGCCTGGCCTGCGGCTTGCACACGGACGGTGCAAGACCATGACCGATCTACCCACTCGCTTGCTCGGACGCACGGGCGTCCGCGTCACCACCCTTGGTTTCGGCGCCATGGAGCTCCGGGGCGCCCCGCGCGGCCCGGAGATCACCGATCAGGAGGCGGAGCGCATCCTGAATGACGTGCTCGATGCCGGGATCAACTTCATCGACACCTCCATCGATTACGGCCGCAGCGAGGAGCGGATCGGCCGCTCCATCGCGCACCGCCGGAGCGAGTATTTCCTCGCGTCGAAGTGCGGCTGCGTCGTCGGGGGGGCGCAGGGCGAGCACGTGCACACGGCGCAGAACATCCGGCACGGCGTGGAGAACAGCCTGCGCCTTCTGAAGACGGACCACCTCGATCTCGTTCAGTTTCACCGGAGCCTCACCCGGCAGGAGTTCGAGCAGGACGGCGCCCTCCAGGAGGCGCTGAAGCTCAAGAGCGAGGGCAAGGTGCGCTTCCTCGGCGTCTCGGGCACGCTGCCCAACCTGGTGGAGCAGATCGAGATGGGCGTCTTCGACGCCTTCCAGATCCCGTACTCCGCGCTCCAGCGCGAGCACGAGGACGTGATCACCAGGGCCGCCGAGGCCGGCGCGGGCACCATCATTCGCGGCGGCGTGGCGCGCGGCGCGCCCACCGACTGGCAGCGCACGAACTACATGCTGCCGGGCACCACCATGCAAGACCGCTGGGAGCGAGCCCGGCTCGACGAGCTGCTCGACGGCCTGAGCCGGATCGAGTTCACCCTGCGCTTCACGCTGTCGCACCCGGGCCTGAGCACCACGATCGTCGGGACGCGGAACCCGAAGCACCTGCGCGACAACCTGGAGTTCGCGAGGAAGGGCCCCCTGCCGGCCGACGTGCTCGCCGAGGCGAAGCGGCGCCTGACCCAGGCGGGCTCGGCGCCGGAGCCCCTGCCCGCCGCGGACACGCGCCCGCGCAGCGCGGCGCAGGCGGCGGCGCCTGCCCGGAGCGCGCTCTGAAGCGGCAGAAACAGCTCCCATGCCGCTGCCTGGCCCGTCGGAGCCGTCGCGCCGCCCGTGAGGCGCACGCTCGGGGATCGGGATCCCGCGGATCGCCGTCTGGCGCAGCGCTGGGGTCCGCATTGCTGCTCTGGCAGCAGGCGGTGGTGATCTGCTGCTCCTCCACGGGCACGACCCGCGTCCGCTCGAGGGCCAGAGACGAGATCTCAGGCGGCGGACAGCCGGCGCGTTGGCGATCGCCTTCGCGCAAGGTTCCGGCGCGAGATCGCCGTTGATCCCGCGGCGGCACATCCTCGAGACTCCCGCCCATGACGTCTCGCCGAGCTCGCTTCCTGTCGGCCTGGCGCGCGCTCGCGCTCGCCTCGCTCGCTGTCCTCGCCGGCTGTGACCGGCGCGCGGCGCCGTGCGCGAACAGCGCTGCGTCGGGCTCCGCGCCCGCGTCGCAGGCCGCGCGCCCTGCGCCGACGGTTCAGGTCGAGTACATCGAGGTGGTCACGGGCGGCGCGGACCCGGCCGAGGCGCTCCCCCTTGTCGTCGCCATTCACGGCCTCGGCGATCGGCCGGAGTCGTTCGCCGGCCTGCTCTCGGGCGCCGACTTCAAGGCGCGCCTCATCGTGCCGCGCGGGTTCTCGGCGTCGCACGGCGGCTATTCGTGGTTCCCGGTGCAATCGACGATCACGAGCGACTTCGTCGGGCGCGGCATCCTGACCGCGGCCGATGCGCTCGCGGCGCTGCTCGATCGGCTCGTCGCCGAGCGCCCCACGCGGGGCAAGCCCATCGTGACCGGCTTCTCCCAGGGCGGCGCGCTCACGTTCGCGCTCGCCCTGCACCACCCGCGCGTCGTCGGCGCCGCCTTCCCCCTGAGCGGCTGGGTGCCGCCCTCGGTGCTGCCCTGCGGCTCCCTGGATCCGGCCACCCCCGCCCTCGTCGCGCTGCACGGCCAGGTCGACGGGTCCGTCCCGATAGGCCCCACCCGCGACGTCATCGACGCGCTCCGCGAGCGCGGCGCGCGGGCGAGCCTGCGCGCCTACCCGGACGTCGATCACAAGCTGGGCGCCGACATGAAGCGCGATCTCGCGCAGCTCGTCCGCGGGGCAATCGACGAGGCGCGCTGATGCCTCGATCCCGGTCGGGCAAGCCTGAGGCTCGAATCCCCGGCCCGCCCGGCGGATCGTACGCGCCCGGTCAGTACTCGGTGTTGTTGGACGTGGTGATCCTCGACGAGGACAGGCCGATGAACAGCGAGTCGCCGATGTCGCTGTACCTTGTGTTCGTCATCGTGACGGTGCTCGTGCTGCTGTCCGTCCTGAAGATCGCCTCGTCCATGCGCGAGATGTCGCAACGGTCGATGAACACGTCGACCTTGAACTTGGTCCCGCCGTTCTGCCGGATGAACTTGCCGGCGTTGGACGCCCGGAAGTTGGAGACCCGGAAGGTGCTCGCCGCGTTGATCTGGAACACCTTGTCGTCGCCGTTCACCGCCGAGCCGCCGTTGAGGACGACGGTGCCGCTCTCCTTGATCGTCAGCGCGTCCTCGCCGATGTCCTCCCAGACGATGTTCTCCAGCGTGACGTTCCCGTAGGTGTGGATGCCGTCCGCGGCCGGGGCGCCGAGGACCACGTTCTTCAGCACCGCGCCGTTCTCGAGCTTGAACACGGGCTTCTGGCTCTCGGACTGGCTGCCGTCGCCGAGCGCGCTTCCGGCGGTGAACCGCCTGCCGCCGCCGTCGTAGGTCTGGCCCGAGCGCACGACGATGGTCGCGTTCACGACCCCGCCGCTCCCGGTGACCGAGCCGCCGCCGCCCGAGCCGCCGCCGCCACCGGAGCCGCCGCTGCCGCCCGAGCCGCCGCTGCCGCCAGAGCCGCTGGACGAGGAGCTCGACGTCGAGCCGCTGCCGCTGCCCGTGGGCACGAGCTCGATGTAGTCGAGCTTGATGTCGTAGTCCGTCGCGCCGGAGCTCTTGCCGTTGCAGACCAGCTTGAACTCGACGTTCCCCGACAGGCTCTTCCGGCCGAGCGTGACCGTCTTCCAGCTATCGCCCGTGGACGACGAATAGCCGTCGAGGTTCCCCACCGAGGCGCCGTTCACCTGGAGCTGGTAGTTCCCGTAGACGTTCCGCTGGGCATAGCGCACGACGACCTGGTACTCGCCCGCGGCCACCGATTTCGAGAACCTGAAGTTGTCGCCGCTCGCGTTCGCCTTGAGCCGCACGGTGCTCGAGCTCGCGTCGAACCCGTCTCCCGACGAGTGGGACCAGGACTGCGACTCGCCCTCCAGCCGCGTGACGCTCGCCGCCTCGCTGGCGTCATCGATATCCATCATGGCTTCCTCTTCCGAGAGGCAGCCGGTCGCGATCATCCCGACGGCGCCGAGCGCCAGCAGCAGGTGACGAGAAAGAGTCGAGTGAAGCATCATTGTTTCAGCCCTCGTTCAAGCAAGTTGTCGCACCGCGAGGTCGCCTCGCGAGCACCCGGGACCCAGGAGGGCGCAGCGCTGTCTCCAGCCCTCTGCGCCCTGTCCGAGATGCTCCTCGATGCGCTGTTCGCAGATCCCTCTCAGCAACACGCAGGCCAGCAGCGGGCGCCCTCGAACGCTGCAAGTGTTCGTTACGATTGGATTTTCTTTCGAGGCGCCGCGGCAAATTCCGCTCTCGGTCCAGCGGCGCATCCGGCGCTGTCACGCTGCGCTGTATACCGTGTCAACCCGCGGTTGACGGCGTGGGCGCGGTCGGACGAGCGCAGCGTTGACGACACAGAGCGCGGCTCGTTCACCTTGTGTGTCCGTCGATGCGCGTCGATGGGGCTGCGCTCCGGGGCTCCGGCCGCGCTCGATGCGCGACCGCGCCGTCCCGGTGCGGCGTTGCGCCGCGTGGTGCGCGTGTTGCTATGTTACGAACCGCGAACCGCTCACCCGTCATCCCACGATGCACGGCAGCGGGCATCCCGAAGGGACGCGCAGCGGCCATGACCAGCACTTCACGTCGGATTCTCTCTCTCCCTCTCCTGCTCGCCGCGCTCGCCCTCTCCGGGTGCGGCGGCGACGACCCGAGCGACGGAGGCTCGACAGGCGCGTCCTCCTCGGGTGGAGCATCGAGCGCGGCGGGCACCTCTGGCGGCTCCGGCGGAGGCCCGGGCCCGGGCGGCTCGTCGTCGGGCGGGGGCGCTGGCGGTGCGAGCAGCTCCACGGGCGCGACACCGGGCGCGGGCGGCTCCGGCGACGGCGGCTCCGGCGACGGCGGCTCCGGCGACGGCGGCTCCGGTGCCGGCGGCTCCGGCGATGACGGGTGGGTGGGAACCGCGACGCGCCCGCAGCTCACGCGCGCGCAGGCCGCGAATCATACCATCGTGAAGCACCTCGAGAAGGCCGGCGATCTCGCGTCAGGTCTCGTGACCGACCGCTGGGACCCCACAGCGGGCGCGGGCGACGTCGGCGGCTTCACGCCCACGTACTCCGTCGCCGCGAGCGGGGGGACGCACAGGACGGTGCAGTCCGCGATCGACGCGGCGGTGGCCTCCGGCGGGCGGAGCCGGGTCTACATCGCGGTCGCGCCGGGGACTTACCGCGAGGTGATCTGCGTGCCGGCGTCGGCCCCGCCGATCACGCTGTACAGCACGAGCGACGACGCCAGCCGGACGGTCATCGCCTACAACAACCACAGCGGCAAGGCCAAGGCGGCGGGCGAGCCGGCCAATCCCTGCAACCCGAGCCTGAGCGCGACGACCTACGGGACGAGCGGCAGCGCGACCTTCGCCGCGTACGCCGCCGAGTTCCGGGCCAAGAACCTCACGATCGCGAACGACACGGACGAGCGCGCCGTGTCCGGCGGCAAGCAGGCCGTCGCGCTGATGACGCAGGCCGACCGGCTGATCTTCGAGAACGTGCGCCTGCTCGGGAACCAGGACACGCTCTACGTGAAGTCTCCCAACGCAGGGACCGTGTCGCGCGCGTACTTCAAGGACTGCCACGTGGAGGGCGACGTGGACTTCATCTTCGGGCGAGGCACCTTCGTGCTCGACGGCTGCACGATCCGGTATCTGACCGCGCGGCAGGGCGCGTCGGGCGGGTACATCGTCGCTCCGAGCACCGACGCGCGCAACGACCACGGCATCCTCATCATCAACAGCGATCTGACCGCCGAGGCGGGCACGCCGGAGGGGCTCGTCCACCTCGGCCGGGCCTGGGACGAGGGGCAGAACGATCTCGCGACGTACGCGGCGAACGTCGCGAGCGGCGTCTACCCGAACGGTCAAGCGCTCATCCGGGACTCCAGGCTTGGCCCTCACATTCGACGGCTGGACCCCTGGCACGCCTCGACCGTCAGCCGCCCCTACAGCGCCACGGCGGGCACGTACCCCGCGAACCGGCTCCACGAGCACGCGAACACCGGTCCGGGCAGCGCGCGGCCCTGAGCGGGCGCGCCGGCGAGCCTCCCGGCGGCCCCTTGCCTGCCCGCAGACGGCGGCGCGCGACGTCGCCTATCCTCGCCCCCCCATGGCGCCGCGCCCGTCCCTGCTCCTCCGCCTCGCCGCCGGGCTGGAGACCCGCCCCGTCAAGCTCGCGCTCTCGCTCCTCATCCTGGTCTCGGTCCTCCCGATCCAGGGCCTCGAGGACGAGCTCCGCCCGTACTTCCTGGGCATCTTCGGCGTCGAGCTCCTCCTCCGGGCCGCCCTCCTGCGCCAGCGCGGGCGCGAGCGATCGCGCCTCGACGTCCTCCTCTTCGCCTTCGACGTCATCGCCTGGCTCAGCTTCCTGCCGCTCGAGCGGCTGCTCGACGCGCACGCCGCCCACGCCCTCCCGGTGCTGCGGCTCTCGCGGCTCTTCCTGCTGCTGCGCTTCACGCGCGAGATCGCGATCGACCTGTACGCGATCCTGACGCGGCGCGAGCTGCTCGAGCAGTTCGGCCTCGTCACGCTGGCCGTCTGGGGCCTCGCGTTCGGCGCCTCCGTCGTGCTCAGCCACCTCGCGGTCCCCCACGACTACGACGGCCGCGGGCCCGTCCCCGACGCCTCGTTCCTCGACCGGATCTGGTGGTCCTTCCGGCAGCTCGAGAGCGCCGACAACCTCGTCTCCAACCTCCACGTCCACCCCCTCGTCGCCCTCATCTCGCTCGGCCTCACCATGGTCGGGGTCTTCGTGACCTCGTTCATCATCGGCATCGGCGCGAGCGTGGTCGAGCAGGTCGTGCGCGCGGCGCGGCGGCGGCCCGTCGGCTACGCGGGCCACGCCCTCGTGATCGGCCCGGTGCACGAGGCGGAGATGCTCGTGCAGGAGTTCGTGCGCCTCTACGAGCGCCACCGCTCGCTCCGCAGCATCCGGCTCTCGGAGCTCTGGCTGTGGCTCCTCCGCCGCGGGCCCGCGCCGACGCGGCACGCGCTCCCGCGCATGGCCCTGCTCGGCACCGAGGACGACCCGCCCGCGTACCTCTACGCCGCGGGCATGCGCTGGGTCGTCTACCGCAAGGGGGACAGCGCGCAGCCCGAGGCGCTCGAGCTCGTCGGCGCCGCCGGCGCGAAGCGGGCGCTGTTCCTCGCGCGGCACGACGCCGGGCCCGACGCCGACGCCGTGACGGCCATGGCGCTCTCCTCGTTCCGCACGCAGAACCGGCGAGGCCACGTGTTCGTCGAGGTGCAGGAGACGAGGAACCGCGATCTCATCCAGGCGGTGGGCGGGCCGGGGACGTTCCCGCTCGACATGCAGCGGTTCCTCGGCCTCTTCCTGTGCCAGCACCTGATCACGCCGGGCGTCGAGTCGCTCTACGCCGACCTCATGACCGCCGACGGCTCCGAGTTCTACACGCACGTCTTCCTCGGCGCCGACGAGGCGCGCGCGGTCGCCCGGCTTGGCGAGGGGCCGGGCGGCGAGATCTCGTTCTCGCGCATGGCGCGCGCCGCGCACGCGCAGGGCGTGATCCTCGCGGGCGTCTTCCTCGGCGACGCGGTGCCGGAGCGCAGGGAGGGCGAGCTCGTGCCGGTGGACGGGCTCGTGCAGTGGCTCAACCCGCTGCTCGATCCGCCCGA
This sequence comes from Sorangium sp. So ce1335, assembly GCF_051521615.1. Lineage (NCBI taxonomy): Bacteria > Pseudomonadati > Myxococcota > Polyangiales > Polyangiaceae > Sorangium > Sorangium sp. So ce1335. The sequence continues at coordinate 9,842,784 of NZ_CP150363.1, read as the reverse complement.
GGGCTCGCCCGCGTGGGCGCTCGGCGCGCGGGCGGGCCGGGTGCCGGCGCGGCGGCTCCGGGGGCTCATCGGCGTGTCGGCCACGTACGCGCCGCTCCGGCGCTACGGCCGCGAGCTGCTGATGGGCCGGGGCGTCGCGGCGGCGGCCGACGCGCGCGCGGCGGGCGGCTCCGCGGCGGCGGGCGGCTCCGAGGCGGCGCGGGCGTGGACCGAGGCGTGGGCGGCGACGCTGTCGCGGCGGCGCAGCCACCTCGATCGGGTGCTCGTCGTCGGGTACAGCCCCGCGCTGCCCTCGCTGCTCCACGCGCTCGCGCAGTTCGTCCCGGGGGTCGACGTGACGCTCGTCCTCGGCGAGCGCGGCGACGAGCGGATGCCGCTCGCCGACCGGCTCGCCTCGCTCGGCATGACGCTCGGGCCCGACGGCCCCCCGCCGGGCACGGACGGCGCGTCGCTCTCGCTCCCGCGCGGCGGCCGCGCGACCGTGTTCACGCAGCGCGGGCACGACCTCGCCTCGCTCGCGGTGCGCTGCGCCGCGCGCGGTGCGCCCCCGTCGGCGGCCGTGTTCCTCAGCGAGCCCGAGGGGCTCGACCGCGACGCGCGCACGGCGATGCGGCTCATCCGCTTCGCGCGGGCGCTGGAGAGCAGGGAGCTCGCGCACGGCGGGCGGCTCCACGTGCTCGCGGAGTTCTCGTCGGTGGCCAAGGGCGAGCACGTCCGCAGCCTCCTCGACGCCGGCCGGTGCGGCTTCGCCGGCCCGGATCGGCTGCGGCTCAGCCTCGTGAGCACCGAGCGCATCAAGAACTACTTCATGGTCCACAGCGCCTTCGTCCCTGGGGTAACGACCCTTTACGAAGAGCTCCTCGGCGACGGCGGGCAGGATCTGCTGCGCATCGAGGCGCGGCCGCCCGGCGCGGCGGAGCGGGCGTACGGCGCGATGGGCTTCGATGCGCTCCGCGCGGCGCTCGAGCCGAGGGGCGCGCTCCCTGTGGCGCTGGAGCTCGACGACGGCGCCGTCCTGCTGAACCCGGAGCCCGGGTCGGCGCTGCCGGCGGCGCGGATCCGCGCCGTGTACGCGCTCGCGCGGAGCGAGGATCTCGCGGTGGAGAGCGAGCGGCGGCCGAGCGGGAGCGACGGCGGCGGCGCAGCGCGCGCCGGGGAGGCGCAGCCGATCAGCGCGTGATCGCGGCCGGATCGGGCGGCCGCGCGCTCTTTTGGGCGCCTCGCCGGAAGGATGAACGTCGACCAAACGTCGACCAAACGTCGACGAAACGTCGACGCATGTCGACGCACGTCGACCTCCGCATCGACATGGGTATCCTGGGGGCGTGCCGGAGCGCCCAGACCTGGAGTACATCGTCCCGATCCTCGCGCGCGAGCTCGCGGGCGCGGCAGTGGCTGGGGCCCGGGCCGACAGCCCGGTGGTGCTGCGCGTGCTCTTGCCGGAGCGCATCGACGCGCTCTTGCCGGGCAAGGAGATCCGGCGCGTCGTGCGGCGGGCGCACGCGGTCGTCTTCGAGCTCGGCGGGGCGCGCGCGCTCGATCTCGTGATCGCCCCGATGCTGGCGGGGCGGTTCTCGATCACGCTGCCCGGGGAGACGCGGAGGCCGACCGACCTCGCCTTCTCGCTGATCCTCGCGGACGGGCGCGAGCTCAGGTACCGGGACGAGGTGCAGATGGGCAAGGTCTACGTGCTCGCGCGGGGCGATCTCGACAAGATCCCCGGCCTCGAGCGCGTGGGCCTCGACGTCCTCGATCCGCGGGTGTTCACGCCCGAGGCGTTCCGCGCGGCCGCGCGGGCGCGGGGCGACCTCGCCAAGGACTTCCTGATGGACAAGGCGGCGCTCGACTCCATGGGGAACGCGTACGCCGACGAGGTGCTCTTCGAGGCGCGGATTCACCCGAAGGCGATGGTCAAGGGCCTCTCGGACGAGGACCTCGATCGCCTGCACGGGGCGATCGTCCGGGTGCTCGGCGACGCGACGCGGACGATCGCGCAGCGGGCGCCGGCGCTCGACGAGAAGCTCCGCGACTTCCTGAAGGTCCGCGGGCGCCCGGGCCAGCCGTGCCCGCGCTGCGGCGACAAGCTCCGTCGCGCGAGCGTCCACGGGTATGACGCGATCTTCTGCCCGAGCTGCCAGCCGGAGGATCGGAAGAGCGGCCCGCTGAATCTCCGCCGGGCCAGGCGGGAGCCGGGGTGACGCGGGGCCGGCGGCGACTCCCTATGTCGCTCCCGGCCGAGCTTCGCGAGCTGCCCGCGCACCCCACGGGGGCGTAGCTCGCTCAGGCGCCGCGTCACACCCGGTCGCCCGGCGATGAGGCGAGCAGGCCCGCCCTGGCGGCGGGTCTGGACCCCCTGTCCACCTCAACCCTTGTTTCCCGCTCGCCGCTCGAACCGCAGCCTGAGCACCTCGTCCTCGAGCTCGTTCGCGATCGCCATCGCCCGCCGCCTCGCCTCCGTGCCCTCCTCGCCGCCCACGATTCGCGCCAGCATGTTCAGCCCCATCGCGCGCATCCGCAGGTGCCCGCCGTCCCCCGCGTGCCGGCACGCCTCCCGCGCGAGCGCCGCGCCTTCCTCGGCGAAGCCCTGCTTCCACCGCGCATACGCCAGCCCGTTCGCCCGCCGCGCCCGCGCGAAGGCCGGACCGTCCTCCGGGATGCGCCGGTAAAGCGCCTCCGCAGCCGCCGGATCCGGCGGCTTGCCGCCCCAGGAGCGGTTCCGCTCGAAGGCGCGTTGATCGATCCACCGGGCGAACAGGCAGGCTCGGTCGTGGGCGGGCATCGGCAGCTCGAAGAGCGGCTCGATCTCGTCGAGCAGGCCGGCCACGCGCGCGACGTCATCACGGCTCGCCAGGAAGGCCTCCGTGAGCAGAGCCTCCATCCGCGCCTCGGGCGGGGCCTTTGCGAGCAGCGGCCGGATGCGGGCGAGGTGCGTCTTTCCGGCCTCGCGGTCGTCGCCGCGCAGCGCGCAGGTGGCGTGGGCGAGGGCGAGGAAGACGTGGGAGGTCGGATCCTCGCTCACCGGCGGTCGATCCCAGAGGCGCAAGAGGTCCTGGGCGAGGGGCAGGGGCAGGTCGGTGAACCGCGAGTGATAGGCGCCCATCCAGCGGGCGCGCTCGGTGAGCGCGTCCGGCAAGCCGAAGGCCGCGAGCGCGCGCCCCCCAGGTCCCGCCGTCCCGCTGGCCACGCGTCCGCAGTCGGCGCAGGGCGCGCTCGATCGAGGTGACGTCGTCCTCGTAGCCCCGCAGGGAGGAGAGCCGCTCGGCGACCGCGGTCAAGGAGCCGTGCTGCGCGACGAGCCAGGCGACGTAATCCTCCCAGGAAAAGCCTGCGGGAGCGGCCTGTCCGGTTTCGTGTCCGGGCATGTTCCTCGCGCGGATCGTATCAAGGTCCAGCAGAAACGAGGGCGGACATGGGAAATCAACCTGCGTTTTTTCTGGTGATCGATCTGGAGGCGACGTGCGACGAGGAGGGCCGCATCCCCGAGCGCATCATGGAGATCATCGAGATCGGCGCGGTCCTCGTGGACGGCGCGACGCTCGAGCCCGTGAGCGAGCTCGCCACCTTCGTGCGCCCGGTCATCCGGCCGAAGCTCACGGAGTTCTGCACGAAGCTCACCACGATCACGCAAGCAGACGTCGACGCCGCGCCCACGTTCCCCGAAGCCATCGCGGCGCTCGGGCGCTTCGTCGGCCAGCGGGAGGCGCTCTTCTGCTCGTGGGGCGATTACGACCGCAAGCAGCTCGAGATCGACGCGGCCCGCTGGGGCGTGCCCCTGCCGCTGCAGGGGCACATGAACATCAAGAAGCGCTTCTCCGCGACGCTCGGGGTGACCCAGCGCTACGGCATGGCGAGCGCGCTCGAGCGGCTCGGACTCCCGCTCCACGGGACACACCACCGCGGGATCGACGATGCGCGCAACATCGCGCGAATCCTGCCTTACGCGATCGGCCGTGTGCCCGTCCCGGGTGCAGGGCCCGCGGGGTGAGCCTCGATGGGGTGCTGGGCCGGCCGCGCGCGTGGTCGTCTCAGCGCGCCGGGACGAGCGAGGGAGCGAACCCGAAGTGCTCGGCGTAAGCCGCTTCGAGCGCCGGGCGGTCGAGCTGCTGCTCGGCGCGCGTGCCGTCCGGCGCCGTCAGGACCAGGGCCGAGCCGGTGAGGGTGACGCGGCCTCCATCGGCGAGCTGCCGGGTGCACAGCGGCTTGCGGGTGAAGTGCGATTCGGGCGAGGTCTGATGGTACAGGCACATGGGCTCGAACTCGTCGAGTTGCCGGGCGCGGCCATCCAGCCGGTAGACGGCGCGCCCGTCGCGGTGCAGATCCCACGTCTCGCCGACGTCGGCGCCGGCGGCGCGGCCTTCGTCGCGTTCGGCGGGGCGCAGATCGAAGGCGCCGCTCGGGTCGTCTTGCGGGCCCGCCACGTCGAGGCGCAGGGGGTACCACGCGCTGGCGCCAAAGCCCACGTCGGCCAGGAACCGCTCGCCGCCGAGCGTCACCCGCAGCGCCAGGTGGTCGAACGGCGGTCCCATCGACCCGTCGGCTCTGTACACGCGGGCCTGGAGCAGCTCGACGTGCATGCCGCACCGCTCGAGCAGCCAGGCGAACGCGCTGTTGAGCTCGTAGCAGAACCCGCCGCGCCCCTGCGTCACGAGCTTGTCGAGCACCGCCTGGGGAGCGAGGTCGATGGGTCGCCCGAGGTGGATGTCGAGGTTCTCGAACGGCACATGCACGAGGTGGGCGAGGTGCAGGTCGCGCAGCCCGCGCTCGGTCGGTGGCGGCGGCGCGGCGAGCTGCAGCCGCGACAGGTACCGTTCGAGGAGGTCATTCTCGTTCATGCCCCGCAGGATAGGACGAGCCCGCAGCGGATCCAGGTCAGTCCTCGCGATCAGGACCCGCCTCGCGCTGCCGCTCGTGGTGTTCGCCGAGGTCCCCATCGAGCTCCCGCACCGCGGAGCGTCGATCAGTCCGTCCCGAGGAGGGAGATCGCGACCTCGACGTGCTCGTCGCAGAGGCCCGTGTCGACCTCCGTCTTCACGTCATACGCCGCGGGGAGATCGAGCTTGATGTCGTCGAGGACCGCGAACCGCTCGCCCGCTGATGCGGAGATCCTGGACGACGCTTGGACGAGACTTCACCACCTTCGCGGTACCAGAGCAGCTTCCGGAGAATGGTATCTTCCGGGGCCTTGATGAACAGCTCCTCTCCGCTGGCGCGGACCTTGATTTTTCGCCGACGACTGAACTCGACCTCATCGTACGGGCTCGGCCCGAGAGCGAAGATATCGACCTTCGTCACCATCGGCAGGTAGAAGATGTTCGCGCAGCTTCCGCGGGTCAGGGCGTCGCGAAGCACGTCTTGATCCACCTCGAAGTCCGGGCCGAGCAGCTCCGCGAACGCGCGCACATGACGGGGCATCATCGCGACGACCAGATCGATATCGTTCGTTGCGCGCGGCTCACCTTGGAGGGAGCTCGCGAGGCTGCCGCCGATGAAGTACTCGCAGCCAAGGCTCTCGAGCGCGCCGGCCACGCGCAACGCCACGTCGAGCGCGGAGACTACATCCGTCGAGCTGCTCATGACGTCACGTCGCGTCGGCCGGCACGTGACGGAACAGCCGGCGTGCGCAGTCGTGCCCGTACAGCCTCACCGTAAGGCGAACGCGAAGCTCCTGGTCGTCCGCCCCCGGGTGGCGAGCACGAATGCTCGCGAGGGCGAGCTCACGGACCGCCTGGCTCAGCCGCATCGCAGCCTCGAGCCGCTTTTCCGGAGGCATGCGCCGGAGCAGCTCATGGTAGCGGGCGTCCGCTTGCGGCGAGGTGTCGACCATCGACATACAGCAGGAGTTTAGCAGAAACCGCTCGCACGGGAAGGGCTCGCCGCTGGCCCTCGCGAGGCAGGGTGTCGTTCCGGCGGGGTGCCCTCCCTCGCCCCACGCTCGCTCCCGGCCGACACCCGAGCTCCTTGCCAGATCCAGCGGAGCCGACCTCCCATCCTCCTGCCGCGCAGGAGCGCACGCGTTGCTCGAAGTCGGCCTTGAATTACCCGCGAGCCCGCCGATGATCACGAAATCCACATGCTCACCGCTGAGCGCTTCAACGACGCGCCGAAAGTCGGTGACCATGGGCTGCCTTTGCTTCCTCGATGAACTCCAGTGCCTTCCGCATCCGCTCGACTCTCTCGGTGGGCGTCAAGCGCAGGTTCTCGTCGATGAGCGACGCATCAACGCCGGAGGGGACTCTTTCGAGTATCCGCTGATCCCAGCTCTTCTCGGCGTCGGAGGGGTCAGCCGCTGGTCGTTCGGCCTGGCGATCATGCATCGGCGTCGGGCTCCTGACCCACTGTACCACGGTGGTGATCCCCGGCGACAGCGAGCGAGCATGGCTCCCGAGGCCGGCCGGTTGTCATCACCCTGAGCGCGTACGCCCGTCGCAGTCCTCCCGCCTTGGACGTCGCAGCGGCCGGGTGGCTCGGACCGCCCGACCTCGCGAGCGACTTTCTCGCGCGCCGTCCAGGTGGAGGTCGCACGTCGGGCGCACGGTGCCGGGCCCCGGTGCGCCGGCGGTCGCTGGAGGCGATGCGTGCGTGCGGATCGACCGCTCGGAGCGGTGCTCTGGGTCGGGTCGCGCGGTGGCGCCATGTGCTCCAGCACCTCGTGCCGCCGCCTGCGGCTCGCGGAGCTGCCGGCCGGGGCGACGAGCTGGAGGCTGGATGCACAGGGGCGCAGCGCGCCGGCGGCGGGGCGCTGCGCGCCGCGAGGGCAACATCGTCGACGGCGGCGTAGCGGCCGCTGGGGGTGACGATGACGTGGGCGGTGAGCGGGACGTGCAGCTCGGCCGAGAGGTGGCGCAGCTCCAGGGTCATCGCTTCGTCCTCGTGGGTCGGCGTCGGGTCGCCGCTCGGGTGGTTAGCAGCCCGACCCAGGTTCGGTCGAACCAGACCGGGTTGACACCGGCACCCGCTCGGCGACAGATGGAGCCGTGGCTCGCACCGCTCCCGTGCCCAACATCCCCGCCATTCCAGGCATGAACCCCGGCACCTGGATCATGGGAGGAGGCGGTGGTGGCGGCGGCGGCAACGGGCGAGGCGGTCGCGGACGCGGCGGAAAACAGGGGGCCGGCGGCGGGAATGGCGGCAGCGGCGCGAGCGGCGGCGGCAAGGACGCGGGCTCCTGCGGGCAGGGCAGCGGTGGCGGATGCCCGAACCCGAGCCACGGCGGCCGCGGCACCCAGGCGGGGGACCCCGTCGACCCGATCACCGGACGCGTCTACACCACGGCAGCCGTTGATCTCGCGCTGCCCGGCACCATCCCGCTCATCATCACCCGCAGCTACAGTAGCTCCCTCGCCCACGAGGATCTCGGCCTCGGTTTCGGCTGGACCCACGCGCTCGCCTGGACGATCGACGAGCGCCGCCGCTCGATCCTCGTGATCGAGCCGGGAGCGAACCCGACAGAGGCTCCGCGCCTAGTCGAGGGGGCATCGGTGCGCCTGCCCTGCGGCAAGCTCACCCGACAGCCCTGGGGCTATGTGATCGATCGAAATGGGCTCGCATACCTCTTCGGCGAAGTCGAGGGCTCGCGGTGGAGGCTGTCGCGCATCGTCGACCGGCGCGGCAACGCGATCAGCCTCCATTACGAGCGCGGCAAGCTCGCGACCGTCCTGGACAGCGTGGGAAGGGTGGTCACCGTGCGCAGGCACCCGGACGGACACATCGCCGCTTTCGAGGTCAAGAACGCGAAGGCCCAGGGCCGCCGCGTCTCCTTCCGCACGTACCTGTACAACGACCGAGGCGACCTGGTCGCGGCCGTTGACGGCGAGGGCCAGCCGACGCGCTACGAGTACGACGTCGACCACCGCCTCCTCCGGCGCGCCGAGCCCGGCGGGCTGGTCGCCGAGTTCCGCTATGACCAGGAAGGCCGATGCTACGAGAGCTGGTGTCACCGCGAAGGCAATGACGGACTCGATGCCGCCATTCCCGAGTTCCTCGCCGATCACACCACACGGGCCAAGGGCTTCCTCCACGTGCGCCTCGAGTACGGACCCGACAGCACGGAAGTCGTCACCTCGCGCGGCATCCGGCGCGTACACGGCAACGCGCTCGACCAGCCCACGCTGGTCACCTGGTCACGGGGCGTACACAGCTATACGTACGACGACGCGGGTGAGCCCACCCAGTACATCGACGCGCTTGGCCACGTCACACGCGCCGAGCGGGACAGCGAAGGCCGCCTGCTGCGATCCGTCGATCCCACCGGAGCGGTGACGGATTACGTGCACGACGAGCGCGGAGACGTCGTGGAGATGCGCGACGCGCTGGGTGGCGTCGCCCGGTATGAGCGCGACGCCTGGGGCGACGTGCTCTCCGTGCATGACGAGCTCGGGCTGGTCGTCGCCTTCGCTTACGACCCCCGCGGCCTCCTCGTCACCGCCAGCCTGCCGAACGGCGGCGTTACCCGCATGGAGTACGACACCCTCGCCAACCGGACCTCCGTCGTCGAGCCGCACGGTGCCACACGCCACATCAGGTACGACTACCTGGGCCGCGTGGTGGGCTTCACCGACGAGCGCGGGCTTCAGACGTTCTTCACCTACGACGCCTGCGGTCGCACCCGCAGCATGCGCACCCCCGGGGGCGCTGAGGTCGTCTACGAGTACGACGCAGACGGCAACGTGTCGCGCATCCTGGACGCCGATGGCCGTGCCACCCTGCTCCGCTGGGGAGGCATCGGCGTGGTTACGGAGGTCGTGCGCACCGATGGTCAGATCGTCCGGTATCGCTACGACCGCGAACAGGCTCTCGCACGGATCGTCAACGAGGTAGGTGAAGAACACGTCTATGAGCGCGACACCGAGGGCCGCATCGTTGGCGAGCGCACCTTCGACGGCCGCGCCATCTCCTACCGGCTCGACGCCATGGGACAAATCCTCGCTGTTCGCGAGGACGCCCGTCTGACGGAGCTCAATTACGATCCCTGCGGCCGCCTCGTCGGGCGCAGCTTCTCCGATGGGCGCGTCGAGCGGATCGAGTACGATGCGCTCGGCCGCGTCGTACTCGTCGAGAGCGGCGATAGCGCCTGCGAGTACACCTACGATGCCCGCGGCCGGATCGTGCGTGAGCGCCTCGTCGACCGTGGCGTCACCACCACGGTCGAGACCGCGTACGACGTCATGGGCAAGGCCGTACGCGCGGAGGGCCCGTTCGGCGCCATCGCGGTTGAGCGCGACGTCGCCGGCCGCCCGGTACGGATCCACCACGGCGACATCGCGCCGATACAGCTCCAATACGACCCGACTGGCCGCGTCGTCGAACAGGTATTGCCCGGCGGCGGACGCATCGCTCAGGGCTTCACGCCCGACGGCATGCTCGCCCGCGTGCAGATCCTGAGCCCCAGGGCAACGCCGCACGTCGGGCCGGGCGAGCCGGCGTGGGTCGGCCAGATCCCCCTCGGCGAGACGTTTGCGCGTAGCTACCACTACTCGCCGGCCGGCCTGCTCGCGGCCGTCGACGACTCGAGTGGCGTCCGCGTCGAGCTCCGGCGCGACGCGAATGGGCGTGTCGTCGAGAAGCGTCGTGTTCAGGGAGCGCAGCTCGCGGTCGCCGAGTCGTACGGCTACGGCGCGAGCGGCGATCTCTACGAGCCGGCCGCCCCACGCGAGTACGCCTCCGGAGGCCGCCTCGTCCGGCGGGGAGAAGTCGAGTACACCTACGATGGGCTGGGGCGCGTGTCGCACAAGCGGGCGCCCGACGGGAAAGCCTGGTCGTTCATCTGGGCCGACGACGACCAGCTCATGGCCGTGCGCCTACCCGACGGGCGGACGGTCCGTTTCGCGTACGATCCGTTTGCGCGGCGGACCGAGAAGCGCGTCGAGCGCGCCGGACGCGTCGAGAGCGTGACCCGCTACGCGTGGTACGGCGACGCCCTCGTGCGCGAGATCCATGAGACTGCGCGCGCGGCGGGTGATCCCATCGTCCAGGAGCGGACCTATGTCGTGCTGCCAGGGACGGTGCTGCCACTGGCACAGCGCGAGGCGAGGGCCGGGCAACCGCCGGAGCTGCTGTACTACGTCGAAGGCCCGAACGGCGCGCCCGAGGCGCTCGTTGCGAACGATGGGGCCCTGCTAGAGACCCTCGCGCCTACCCTGTACGGGCGGGTCGACGGCGAGCCCAGGACCCCGCTCCGGTTCCCGGGCCAGTACGCAGACGAGGAGACCGGGCTCCATTACAACCGGAATCGATATTACGATCCCGAGACGGGCTGCTACCTGAGCCCGGAGCCGCTGCGCATCGAGGGCAGCCTCAAGCCCTACGCCTATGTCGACAACATGCCGGGCGAGCACGTCGACATCGACGCGCTCGTTCGCTGCACACTCACGCGCACGGTCGGGGATCCGATCACGAGGAGCAGCGGCGGCAGCCCGAGCCGGCTTCATCCGGCCGTCGAGAGGGCATTGCCGCGGCAGCCGGCCCGGCACCCGATAGAGCCGCAGCCTGCGGAGCAGTGCGCCGAGCCCCACGTGCTGAGCGACCACCTCCGGGAGTGGGAGCAGCGGACCGGCAGGTCGTGCACGCCGGGTCAGCCCGGGTGGCGGCGCAACCTTCGCGCAGCGCTCGGCGAGGTGCAGGGCATGGAGTCCGAGACCGGGACCAGCAACATCCCGGCTTGCCCCAACTGCTCCCAGCTCATCCCTCGGCTGTGGACCATGGCGGGCCGCAAGCCGCCGCGCCCGAGCGAGGTCGGCGGGGCCATGAACCCGCAGAACCCCACGTACCACGATAACCCAAGCAACCGCCTCACACGACCGAACCGCCCGGGAGGCATCCAGAACGTGGGCACCTGGAGGGTGGTGGGCGATCGGTTCCAGAGGGTCACATGACCATGAGCGCTGTCCAGGGATTCTCCGAGGCCCTGTGCGCGCTGGCCGAACGCGCGCCCATCCGCCGCGCCTGTGACCGCCGCACGCTTGCGAAGCTCGCGCCGCCCGGCTGCCCGCCCCGCTGGACCGAGGCGGCGGACCTGCTCCTCGCGCTGACTCAGGACCGAGGCCTGCCCCTCCTCGGCGACTACGACTTCGGCGCCCTCGCCGAGTTCGACTGCAGCTTCCGCCGCCACCGCTCGGGCCCGCCCGACCTGGTGATCGCAAGGCACGCTTCGGGCCGGCGCGTGCTCCTGACGCAGCGAGAGGGCGCTGTGTACCTCGGCCGGTACGAGAAGCGCCTCTGCAGCGATCTGCGCGCGTTCCTGGAACGCCTCGCCGCCGAGCTCTCTCCCACGCCCGCCCTGGCTCCCTTCTCGATCCACTGGCGCGCTGGGGACGAGGCCAGGAAGCTCGCGAACAAGCTCCGCGTCGCGGAGAATGGCGCCGCCTCGGTGCCGCACGACACGTGCTGGTCGGACGACCGCTGGTTCATCGTCCGGGATCGCGCCGCTGCCCGCCGCTTCGAGGACCTCCCCGCGCTGCTCGCGGCCGCCCGCGCCGCCGGCGCGGAGCTTGGCCTGCACGACGGCCGCGCCGAGGCGATGCTCGTCGAGGATCTCCAGCGCGTGCCCAGGGGCGCCCAGCTCCACCAGGCGGTCGGCATCGCGGAGATCTCCATCAAAGTCGCCGAAGGGCGGCGGATCGAGCAGGCCCTCCATTACGGGGACGTCGCCACCGAGCGAGCGGAGTGGGAGGACGGCGAGCTCCTCGTCCAGCGCACGCGCCCGGCGACCGATCTGTTTGCTCCGATCCCCGAGCTGCAGGAATACCTGTTCGCCCGGCGTATCCACCGCCTGGATCGCTTCCGGCGTTCCGAGGAGGACCTGCGCAGGCTCTTCGGCGACGACCTCTGGCCCGTCCTGTCCGCGGTGGAGCGGGACCACGGCGGCGTCATCGCGGAAGATGACTTCGCGCCGTGGAGTCTGCTCGGCGTGGCGCCCCTCATCGCGCCTGGGTACGTCGCGGAGACCGTTGTGGGCGACCAGCGGATCAGGGACATCCAGGGCAAGCCGGTGCGCCAGGTAGGCAAGGTCGACAAGATGCGCTGGCTTTGCATCGACGAGGAGGGGCGCTGTTATGTGACAGGGCGCCTCGGCGACGACCTCGAGCCCGGCGGCGACGACATCGCGTCGACCTTGCTACGCCTCGCGCTCGACTGGAAGCTCCAGCGCTGGCGCACCGAGGCGAGCATGGGCGGGTTCCTCCAGCGCGAAGGCGCCGAGCGCTTGCTCAAGGAGCTGCACGGCGCGGCCGAGCGAAAGCTCGACACCTTCGGGCACACCTATCATGCCGGCCCCGGCTTCATGCTGCGGCACCGCAAGGCGGTCCTGGGACTCGACCCCTACTTCCAGCTCATCGCCACCTCGACCAAGCGCTTCTGCGAGCTCCTGCGCCCGCTGGCCGCCGCGGGTCGCCCTGTGCGCGTCCTGCAGGACACCGAGTCCTTCCCGACCGACGAGGAGCTCGCCGCATGCGCCCACGCAGGGGTGGTCATCTCCGATCACTGAAACCGCAGGTACCCGACCGAGGTCGGGGGAACCAAGCCACGGCCTTTGGGTGCGCGTGCGAGAATACGAATGTGATCGTCGCGTACGCTGTACAACGCACTGTAGGGAAATCGCCGCACGAGCCACCAGCGAACATCGTTCTCCACGGCTCTCCCCGTGAGCGGTGACGCAGCCAGGGCATCGACTGCGCCTTGGACCTCGGCGACGAAGGCGTCACCAAGGCCAGGACGTGCCCGAGCGTCGTAGGCGGCGGTCTCGTTCAGCTCGACCTCAGCCAGCTCGTGAAAGATGACCCGCAGCGTCACCGGAGCCGCGCGCGGGCGTCACGAAAGACGTCCTCGGCCGGTCGCCCCCGGGACGGATCTGCATCAAGCTCTGCGTCCCGGCGCGTCGCTTCCTCGGTCCAGAGGTGCCCGTGCTCCTCCTCGGAGAGCTCATCCAGCTCGGAGAGCTCATCCAGGCTTTCCAGAAGCGTCTCTGCGAGACGTGCGCGCTCCGCGACGGGCAGCTTCAGGGCTTCGGCTCCAGCTCGGGAAGGTTCACGGGGGGATTGTACCGCGCGGCTCGGAGGCTGCCCAGGCGTATCGCGATGAGCCGTTCGAGCGTGATGACGCGTATCGGAATTCCACCGAGATCCAGCTCTTCGCTGTCGGCCAAGAGTTCCTCGTACGACGTCCCTTCCTCGATTGTGCCCAGAAGATCGAGCGTTCCCATGTTGGTCGCCAGCAGCTGGTGCCCTGTGGAGGCCAGATGAGAGGCGGTCGGTGAAAGCCTTCTCTGGAGATGGACCCGGTAGACCGCATCGAGCTCACGCAGCGCACCAAGCAGCCGTTCGACATTGTCCGGGGTGCGAGCGTGTACGACGTCGAGATCGAACGTGTTGATGGGGGCTCCCTGGATCACGGCGGCAACGCCACCGACGACAATGAAGTCGACTTGATGCCGGGCGAGCACTCCGAGGAGCTCAGCGATCTTCGTCGGAGCGGGCATGCGGTTCTCGCGCACGCCTGCTCTCGCGGGCGAGCGTGACGAAGTCGATGTGGGCCTGGAGGGTGGCGACCCGCTCTGCTGGCGTGAGGCTCAGCATCCAGCGGATGAGCGTGAGGTCGACGCCGTCCTCATTGTAGACCGGAGGTACCGCTTCAGGATCGACCATCTTGCGTGGAGCGTATCACGCACGGATGCGACGGACGAGCCCCCGCATCGCGCAACGCCACGTCGAGCGCGGAGACGACCTCCGTCGAGCTGCTCATGCCATCACGCGGCGTCGGCCGGCACGTGGCCGAATAGCCGGCGCGCGCAGTCGTGCCCGTACAGCCTCACCGTGAGGCGCACGCGAAGCTCGTGGTCGTCCGCCCCTGGGTGGCGAGCGCGGATGCTCGCGAGCGCGAGCTCACGGACCGCCTGGCTCAGCCGCATCGCTGCCTCGAGCCGCTTCTCCGGAGGCATGCGCCGGAGCAGCTCGTGGTAGCGTGCGTCCGCTTGCGGCGAGGTGTCGACCATCGATATACAACATGAGTTTGGCAGAAACCGCTCGCACGGGAAGGGCTCGCCGCTGGTCCCTCGCGAGGCGGGGTGTCGTTCCGGCGGGGTGCCCTCCCTCGCCCCACGCTCGCTCCCGGCTGACGTCCGAGCTCCTTGCCAGATCCAGCGGAGCCGGCCTCCCATTCTCCTGCCGCGCAGGAGCGCATGCGTCGCTCGAAGTCGGCCTTGAATTACCCGTGAGCCCAGGGGAATCCCGCTATTGACCTCGCCAGGCAGGCACTATTGACAGCGGCCAGCGATCCTTCATCGGATCCAGATCGCCGCCAGATCGAGCTCCACCGCATCGAACGGCTCGGCCCTCACCTTCGCGTCCTCTTCGTAGGTCTCGAGCAGCACCCACCGTCCGCCCTCGAGCCGGTAGACCTCCAGCGTCCGCAGCAAGGGGCTGAGCAGCCAGACGTGCCCCACGCCTTCGCGCCGGTAGATCCGCATCTTCTTGCCCCGGTCGACGCGCTCGGTACGCGGCGAGATCACCTCGCACACCCAGTCCGGACAAACGTCGTAGTGCGCCGGCGTGTCCTCGTCCCCGAGGGCGTCCGGCATGCGCGCCCGCTTCCAACCGGCGAGATCGGGTACCACCTTGTCGGGTCGCGGCCCGAGGTGGAGCTCGGGTTCATCCAGGAGCACCCAGCCGCCGGGCCCGCCGTCGCCGAGGTCGAAGGCGCTGCCGAGCTTCATCGTGAGGCGCGATGCACTCCGCGTGTGGGGGCGGCCGGGCCGCGGAAAGGTGAAGAGCTCCCCGTCGAGGATCTCTGCCACTTGCTCGGGCGGCACCGCCTCGAACGCTGCCTCGACCTCCGGTGCGTTGCGAGCGGGATCCGGGTTGCGCGGCGGCAGGCCGGTGCTCATGACCGACCCTACCACGAGAGCGTGGTCCCAGCCGGGGCGAGCGCCTGTTCCCGCGCCGTACGAGGTCGTGCGCCTGGCTCACGATGCCGTGCCCCCATGCGGACGCCGGCGCGCCGGCGGTCGCCGGAGGGGGCGCGTGGTGCGGGTCGATATCCAAGCGGTGCCCTCTGGGTCGGGTCCCGCGTGGCTCGACGTGCTCCAGCGCCGCGTGCCGCTGCCCCATGGTCTGCGGAGCTGCCGGCCGGGGCGGTGCGCGGGAGGCTATCGGCTGGATGCGCAGGGGCGGGACGCCCCGCCGCAGGGGGGCAGCGCGCCGCGAGGGGCTACTCGTGGACGGCGGCGTAGCGGCCGCTGGGGGTGACGATGACGTGGGCGGTGAGCGGGACGTGCAACCCCATTGTTCCATGCTGACGCAGCCATCATCGACCTCGAACCCGCCAGGGGGACTCCATGGCCCTCCGAACGACGACGAAGAGCTCGAGCCCCACCAAGGGGCCGAGCAGCACCAGGCCGGCCAGGCCGCCAAACCCCCGCGAGGTGGCCGACATGCTGGGCGTGACGATCTCGCCGCTCAAGCCCGAGCAGATAGCGCGGCTGCACAAGGAGTTGCCCGTCTACGCGGAGTTCCTGGACGACGTGGCGGCGCTGTTCGCCGAGGATGCGGCCGCGCTCGTTCCGCCTGTTCAAACCATCTGCAACCGAGCCTCGACTTCCTTCCTCGCTGCGGGGATGGCATCCTGCCGGGCATGACCGTCGGGGCCGACCGTCGCCGCCACCGCGCCCTCCCTGTAACCGATCGGCTTCGCGTGATCGAGTTGGTCGCGCACGAGGCCGCCAGCGACGTCCCTGCTGCAGATCATCCAGCGCGACGCGAGGGCGTCACCTTGACCGAGCGGCATGGCCTCCTGCTTGTCGACGCTGACGCCACCATGCCCGACCGAGGTTGGGGTGACCAGGCCACGGCCGGTGGCTCCACGTGGTCGTCGTGCGGCTGCCGGAGCTCGCGGAGCTCTCGGCCGAGGCGGCCCGCTGGAGGCTGCCGAGCGGACCGCGGGGAGCATCGATTCCAATATTTTCGCGTACTTGGACCTGAACCACTTCATCACACCCGCGAAGCTGCGGCAGGCAGGGACAGTCCCATGACGACCTGGATGAGCGGAGTCTGCGAAACGAACGGCATCGACGTCCACTACCTCCGAACCGGAGGCGCCAGGCATCCCGTCGTTCTGCTCCATGGATTGATGGGGAGCGGCGCCTGCTGGACCCCCTTGGCGCGGGCGCTCGAAGGTGAATTCGACGTCGTCATGCCCGACGCCAGAGGGCACGGCGGTTCGAGCGCGCCGCACCACGGCTACCGGTACGACGATCACGCGAGCGACGTCGTGGGCCTCATCCGCGGCATGGAGCTCTCTCGTCCGGTTCTGCTTGGCCACTCGATGGGCGGCATGACGGCCGCGGTGGTGGCGAGTCGAGGGGCGGGGGTCATCCGCGGCCTCATCCTGGTCGACCCGACGTTCTTGAGCCCCGAGCGCCAGCGCGAGGTGCGCGACAGCGACGTCGCCGATCAACACCGCCAGGCCCTCGGCTTGCAGAGGTCTGACCTCGTTGCGCAGGCCCGAGCCCGAAACCCGCGTCGCTCGCCCGAGATCGTCGAGCTGCAAGCCGAGGCGAGGCTGAAGACCCGCATGGGCGCGTTCGATTTCAACAACCCGAGCGCCTGGCAGAGGTGGTCCTGTCGTTCTTGCGTGAGCTGGCTTGGCGTGAGCGCCCGACCAAGACGGGCAGCGGCTGCTCGCCGCCCCGTTCAACCCCCGTACATCGCAAACAGCGCCCGGCTGGCCTCGTCCGCGGCCACGTTCACGGGGCCGACCAGGGCCGCGTCCATGCCGAACGTCGTCCGCAGCGGTCGCTGGCCGTGCGGCATCGCGAGGAGCTTCAGCAGCACGTCCGCGAGCTCCGCCGGGTCGGATCCCTTCAGGGTCTTGACCATCTCGACCGTGGCGCGCAGCTGACCGCCGAGCTCCGCGTACTCGGCGACGCGCGCCTCGTCGTCGTTCTGCCAGACGTTGTCGAAGAGCTTCGTCTGGACCACCCCCGGCTCCAGGATCACGACGTCGATCCCGGACGCCCCGAGCTCGCGCTGGTAACCCTCGGCCATCATCTCCATCGCGGCCTTTGCCGCGCAGTAGTGCGACGTCATCGGCATGAGGATGCGCCCTCCCATGCTGGACGTGAAGGCGAGCAGCCCCGTCTTTCGCCGCCGCATGTGCGGCAACACGGCGCGACAGACGCGCTGAGTCCCGAAGACGTGCGTCTCGAAGAGCCGCCTTACCTGATCGATGCTGCTGCACTCGGTCAACCCGATCAGGCTGTTGCCCGCGTTGTTCAGGAGCACGTCGATCTGCCCGGCCTTCTCCACCACCGTCGCGACCGCCGCGTCCACGGAGGCGTCGTCCGTCACGTCGAGGGCGACCGCCTCGATCGGGACGCCGGCGGCCGAAAGGCCGGCCATCTCGTCGCGCGCCGCCCGGTTCTTGCCGTCGGGATCGCGCATGCCCGCGAAGGCCACATAGCCGCTCCGCGCGAGCGTCTCCGCCACGCTCCGGCCGATCCCCGTGCTCGCGCCCGTCACCAGCGCCACTCTCTTCGCCGTCATCGCGCCTCCTCCTCGAGCGCCGGGGACTCACCCGGCGCTGGTAGCGCGGTCGATGGTACCACGCGGCCCGGCGGGTGGATCGAGGTCATCGCGCCACGCGGATAGGCTCGATCTCCCGGCGCGCTGGCCGCGCAGACCGCGCTCGCACGAACACGGCGCCCTGGAGGGTGACGTGGTGGAAGAGGTAAGGGGCCGAGACCTCGCGCGCGAGCTCGGTCGCGTCATGGGCAAGGCGCGTGTCGGGGGCGTGGACTCCGGCGATCTGCGTGGTCATGGGGGCTCCTGTCCGTCGGCCGAGGCCGAGCTGCCGGGAGCGTGCGCGATCGCGCGCCTGGCGCCCTGCCGATCGTGCGTCACTTCCTGCCAGGCGCGCGGACGCTCCTGGCGAAGCGCTCCGGCAGGGGTCCGCCACGCGACGCCCGGCGACGTCGGGCGCGCGTCGCGCGATCGCTCCGCGGCGTTCACCACGCCGTGGTCGTCGTGCTCAGGTAGTGACCGAGAGCGGTGTTCAGGTAGATGCGGTCGTTGGCCAGGGCCGCGGCCCGAGGCGCCGCGTTGACCCCGAGCAGGCGGCTCTCCCATGTATCGCCGCCGTCGCGCGACATGGCGATGCCTTCTCCGAAGGCGAAGACATTGCCCTTCGAGTCGACCAGCACATTCGAGGCGGCGTCGATGACCCTGGTGAAGGAGACGCCCCTGTCGATCGAGCGGAAGATGCCCTTGTAGGTGCCGAGGAACAGGTGGCCGTGTCGCTTCGTTCTCGCAGGTCGACGTCGGTCAGGTTCAGGGGGATCGGCGCGAACGAATCGCAGCGATCTCACCGAGATCGAGCAGATCTTTGGCGCGACCGGCCGCGCGCTTGGCGCGTTCCAGGGCGTCCAGCCCCAGGATTCGAACCGCGGAGCCGTAGAGGTGGATTTCCTCCGACCCCTTCGCAACGTCGTCGAAGCTACCCACTCCGGGCACATCGCCCAGCAGGTCTATGGCGCCAATATCCGTGCTCGGCGTGAAGTTGAGCCCGCTCCATAACGTCTGTTCATCCCAGAAGAAGGGCAACTCGGGAGGAAATCCGCGAAGCGTAGGATGGAACGGGGCAGGGCGCGTGCGAGGCGCCGCAAGTTCTCGCGATCGCGCGAGTAGCACATATCGATGTCGTTGGTCGTGCGGCTCGAACCTTGAATTACCAGCGCGAGCCCGCCGATGATCACGAAAGCGACATGCTCACCGACGAGCGCCTCAACGACGCGCCGAAAGTCGGTGACCATGGGCTGCCTTCGCTTCCTCGATGAACTCCAGTGCCTTCCGCATCCGCTCGACTCTCTCGGTGGGAGTCAAGCGCAGGTTCTCGGCGATGAGCGATGGATCAACGCCAGAGGGGACTCTTTCGAGTATCCGCTGATCCCAGCTCTTCTCGGCGTCGGAGGGTTCAGCCCCTGTTCGTTCGGCTTGACGATCATGCATCGGCGTCGGGCTCCTGACCCACTGTACCACGGTGGTGATCCCCGACGAGTGCGAGCGAGCATGGCTCCCGAGGCCGGCCGGCTGTCGTCGCCCTGAGCGCGTACGCTCGTCGCACTCCTCCCGCCTTGGACGTCGCAGCGGCCGGGCGGGCTCCCACCGCCCGACCTCGCGAGCGCCTTTCTCGCGTGCCATCCAGGTCGAGGTCGCACCTCGGGCGCACGATGCCGGGCCCCCGGGGCGGACGCCGGCGTGCCGGCGGTCGCCGGCGGTCGCCGGCGGTCGCCGGCGGTCGCCGGAGGCGACGCTTGAGTGCGGGTCGACCTCGATACGGTGCCCTGGGTCGGCTCCCGCGGCGGCGCCTCGTGCCGCTGCCGGTCGCGTCGCTGGAGGCTCGCGGAGCTGCCGGCCGGTGCGGTGAGCTGGGGGCTGGAGGGGCGCAGCGCGCCGGCGGCGGGGCGCTGCGCCCTGCGAGGGCAACCTCGTGGACGGCGGCGTAGCGGCTGCTGGGCGTGACGATGACGTGGGCGGTGAGCGGGACGTGCAGCTCTGCCGAGAGGTGGCGCAGCTTCAGGGTCATATCTCCGTCCTCGCGGGTGGGCGTCGGGTCGCCGCTGGGGTGGTTATGGGCCATCACGAAGCTGTGGGCGGCCATGTCGAGCGCCGTGCGCAGGACCGTCGCGCGGTCGATGTAGAGGACGTCGGCGCCACCGCGGGCGAGCAGGCGCGTCTCGCGGACGTGGCCGTGGGTGTCGAGCGCGGCGATCCAGAGCTCCTCGTGGACCAGGGAGGCGAGCCTCGGGCCGAAGTACCGCGCGCCAGCGCTACGCGGGCGGGTGCCAGCCCACCTCGGCCCAGCGCCGGCGTGCGGCGACGATCGTCGCGCGGTTCATCCGGAGCGCGATGACCGTTGCTCTACCCGAGGGCGTCACGCCCTCTACCCTGGTTGCGTCGACGCTCCACGTGAAGTGATCGCTCCAGCGATGGAGGCGCGGATTGAAGAGCGGCACGATCTCTCCCGTCAGCGGGTCGACCGACTCCGTGGCGCCTGCCTTGAACTCGTTGCATGGGCGGCATGCGAGGCATACGTTCTCGAACGAGGTCGGCCCGCCCTTCGAGACCGGCGTGATATGATCGTAAGTCAGGGGAATTCCGCGATTGGCCTCGCTTGTCAGGCAGGTTTGACAGCGGCGCCGATCGGCCTCCTCGATACGAGAGCGGAGCAGTTCGGAGACGTAGGTTGACACCGCAGTCCGTCTTCCATCTCGTGGAGGGCGCGCGCTACGGCGAAGCGACGGCGTGCCCGCGCCATCGCAGGAGCGCCGCAGCGTGGGCCTTGCGGAGCATGAACAGGTCGCTCTCGTGCCGGAGACGCTCAAGCTCGATGCGCTCCGCCGGCGTGAGGAGCCCCTGGGTGTTCCGGTCGAGCAGCTCGTCGTGGCGCGCGAGCTCTGCTTCGGACCTGTGGCTCTTTGCGATTTGCCAGAGCGCCTGGTCGTCCATCTTGTCGAGGCAGGCGAGGTCGACCTGGAACTCCGGGGGCGCGTCGTCCCAGGCGGGAGGGCTGCCGAGGCTCAGCGCGCGTAGCATCACGGCTTCGAGCGGCTGTCGGGTCGCGAGCGCAGTGCCCCGGAGGCGCTGGTAGAGCGCTTCGGGGAGAGCGAGGGTGACGGTGGCGGTCGACATCGCGCTGGGGCGGACGCGGGAGGCAAGCCCGCGTCGCCGTCGAGCCTGGCACGAGGAGCACCCCGGCTCCTCCCCTCCCCGGTCAAGCGCGATGACGAGGGCGAGCGCGCGGCGGGGCTGCCGGCTGGGGCGGTGCGCGGGAGGCTGGCGGCTGGATGCGCAGGGGCGGGACGCCCCGCGAGGAGACCTACTCGTGGACGGCGGCGTAGCGGGCGCTCGGGGTGACGATGACGTGAGCCGTCAGCGGGACGTGCAGCTCCGAGCCGAGGTGGCGCAGCTCCAGGGTCATCTCCTCGTCCTCGGGGGTGGGCGTGGGGTCGCCGCTTGGGTGGTTGTGGGCGAGGACGAAGCTGTGGGCGGCCATGTCCAGCGCCGTGCGCAGGACGGTGGAGCGGCCGACGTAGAGGGCGTCGTCGGAACCGCGGGCGAGCAGGCGCCGAGCCGGACTATTGGCGCCCGCGCCAGTAGAAGGGCCGCCGATTCTGATGTGCAATCGCGAGAATACGAATGTGATCGTCGCGTACCCGGTACAGCACGCTGTAGGGAAATCGCCGCACGAGCCACCAGCGAACCTCGTTCTCCACGGCCCTCCCCGTGAGCGGTGATGCGGCCAGGGCATCGACTGCGCCTTGAACCTCGGCGAGGAAGGCGTCACCAAGGCCAGGACGTGCCCGAGCGTAGTAGGCGGCGGCCTCGTTCAGCTCGACCTCAGCCAGCTCGTGAAAGATGACCGGGAGCGTCACCGGAGCCGCGCGCGGGCGTCACGAAAGACGTCCTCGGCCGGTCGCCCCCGGGACGGATCTGCGTCAAGCTCTGCGTCCCGGCGCGTCGCTTCCTCGGTCCAGAGGCGCCTGTGCTCCTCCTCGGAGAGCTCATCCAGGCTTTCCAGAAGCGTCTCTGCGAGACGTGCGCGCTCCGCGACGGGCAGCTTCAGGGCTTCGGTTTCCAGCTCGGGAAGGTTCACGCAGGGATTGTACCGCGAGGCTCGGAGGCTGCCCAGGCGCGCTGCCCCATCGGTGAGGAAGATGCCGCGCCGACGGCGATGGCCGACGTTGGCTGCCGTGGCGCAGGCACGGAGCGGCCGGAACGAGCTTGGGCTAGAGACTAGCCAAGCTACGGTCGGTTGCTTCACGTGGTCCAGCGCCTCTGCCGCTGCCGGGGCTTGCAGAGCTCCCGGCCGGCGCGGTGCGCGAGAGATGGCGGCCGGATGCGCAGGGGCGCAGCGCGCCGGCGGCGCTGCGCCCCGCGCGGCCTACTCGTGGACGGCGGCGTAGCGGCCGCTGGGGGTGACGATGACGTGGGCCTTGAGCGGGACGTTGAGCTCGGAGGCGAGGTGGCGCAGGGCCAGGGTCATCTCCTCGTCCTCGGGGGTGGGCGTGGGGTCGCCGCTCGGGTGGTTGTGGGCGAGGACGAAGCTGAGGGCGGCCATGTCCAGCGCGGTGCGCAGGACGGTGGCGGCGCCGACGTAGAGGCCGTCGTCGATGCCGCGGGCGAGCAGGCGCGTCTCGCGGACGCGGCCGTGGGTGTCGAGCGCAGCGATCCAGAGCTCCTCGTGGACCAGGGAGGCGAGCCGCGGGCCGAAGTACCGCGCCACGCGGGCGGCGTCGTTGAGGAGCGCGCCCCGGCGCGCCCGGGCGGCGTGGGTGCGGCGGCCGAGCTCGAAGGCGGCGGCGAGCCGGGTGGCGTCGCCGAGCGCGATCTGGGTGCGCTCGGCCAGCGCCGCGGGCGAGAGGCGGCCGAGGGAGGGGAGAGCGGCCGTGCCGAGGAGGCGCGGGCCGACGCCGGGGAGGCCGAGCACCATCTCGAGGAGGGCGGCCTCGGTCGCGGTCGGGAGATCGGCCGCCGTCTCGGCGGGGGCGTCGACGGGGGCGCGGCTCATCGGGCTCATCGGGGCCACCTCCGAGAGCGGGTGAGGGCGCGGGCGAAGATGCGGCGCGCGAGGCGGAGGCGGGTGGCGACCGTGGGGCGCGGGAGCGAGAGGGAGGCGGCGATCTCGAGCGAGGAGAGGCCGGTGGCGGCGAGCGACAGGATCTCGCGCAGCTCGGGGCGGAGACGGTGGAAGGCGCGGAGCAGGCCGCGGGCGACGAGGCGGGCCTCGGGAGAGGGGGCGGCGAAGGCGGAGAGGCGGTCCGGGTCGACCGCGGGGAGCTCGTGGCGGCGGTGGGCCTTGTCGCGGTAGTGCGAGGCCTGCCGCGAGGCGATGCCGGCGAGCCAGCGGCGGAGGGCGTCGGCGGGAGGAAGCGCGGGGGACGGGCGGAAGCGGCCGGAGCGCAGGCTGCGCCAGGCGCCGAGGAGGGTGTCCTGGGTGAGGTCGTCGAGATCGGCGGGGAGAACGCCGCGGGCGTGGAGGGTGCTGCGGATGAGCGGGCGCTGTTCGAAGAGCGCGGTGGGGTCGAGGTGGACGGCGGGGTGCGGTGGCTGCAGACGGAGGGGCTTGGGCGGGCGGGCGAGCCGGTTGAGAGCAGCGGGGCGGGGACGGCGACGGGAGGACGGATCGATCTCTTGGCCCTGGTCAGGGCGTAGACGTACGGTTTCCATGTCGGACCTCGTGGAAGCGGGGTTCGGCCACGCCGCCCGGGGTGTTACCAGCACCCGCGGGCGGCACTTTTTGTGGTCTCGCCACGTTACGGATTGGCAACCGGCAGGTCAAGGAAATCCGATCTGTTGGATCATTATTCTGAACCCCGCGCGGGGGTACGCGAACGGCGTGCGAACGCTCACGCTCGATACCCTCCTGCTCTACATTGCGGCGAACCTGCGGCGTCTACGCCAGCAGCGCGGCATCACGCAGGAGCAGCTCGCGGAAGCGGCCGGGATCGAGCTGCGGACGATGCAGGCGATCGAGGTTGGGCGGCAGAACATGAGCCTCGGCACGCTCGTCAGGCTCGCGAACGCGCTCGATGTGTCGCCCGGGGTTCTTCTCCGCAGTGCAACGATGCCGGAGATCAAGCGAGGCCGACCGCGCAAGCGTCCCGCCGGCACCTGACAACCATCGCCCGGTGTCCGCGCATCGACAGCGCGCGGCCATCCGCGCGCTCCTCCACTCGGTTCGTGGTTGGCTCGTGGGTTGCTGCGGCGTCGGACGCTGTCCCGCCTGGCGGAGCACTCGGCGATCTTCGGCAACTGTACAACGCGGCCGCTGATCGGGCGGACCGTTGCAAGGGCAACTCGTCGCTGCGGAGGGGTAGGGCCTAGAGGGCCGCTCGCGCCTTCGTCTGGCGCAGTGACAGCACGGTCCTGCGCCGGTCCCCTTGACAAGGTGGGGCAGCCTTCGGATACGCTATCTTTCCGGGATGCGTGGGGGCGGCACGAGGGGGTGGGATCGGAGTTCAAGGCAACGCCGTTGCGCCTAGCCTCACCGGCATCGGCTCCGAGAACAAGGTCAAAGACGTTTTTTATAGGTTGCGCGACCTAGGTAAGATCGAACGCGTGCCAGGGCTCAGGGGATCTGCATCGGCCTGGCGAAAAAGCCGCGCAGGCTCTGCCTAACATGCCGTTACAGCAGACGGGCCTTCGGCCCGCTACTGATCGCCTAGTTGGGCGGCCGGGCGTGGTGACATCGTGGGCCGGCCAGAAGCGCTCCCTCCACGAGTCATGTACTCCCCGCCATCGTGGATGTGGACGCTATTTGCGCGTGACGCCGGCTGGTGGCGCGAGTAGGATCCCTATATGGCGATGCTTGGCAAGGTGACCTCGCTATACGATGCGGAAAAGGCTTCAGACCAGTTCGAACTGCTCCTGCGGAACCTCGGCGTGGAGCTCACGAACGGCGGCGCGCTGGAGCGCCTGCACCTCGTCATGAAGCGGCTTGTGGACCTGCACGCAGGACGCGGCACGCAGAGACCGGGGGAAGACCTGCGCAAGGACTTCCGCGACCTCGTGGGCATCACGCAGATCATCGACCTTGCGCTCAAACTCCCTGCAGCAAGCCTGCCGAAGTTCAAGAAGCACTTCGAACTGCTGAACGTCGGGACGCCGCTGCAGAACACGCCTGCACCACGGAACGACCCCTCGGGCGACAAGGTTCTGGAGCTTCTCGTGGGCCTTGCTGCGGTCCGGATGGGAGCAACGGTCGAACTGGACGATCCCGAGAACGCGCAGGGGGATAACCCCGACGTTCTCGCAAGGTTTGCGAACGAGGTGTGGGGCTTCGCTTGCAAGGTGCCGTCCGGCGACGCGCCCGCGACACTCTTCGAGCGGATCGCTGACGGCGTCAAGCAGATCGAGCGTTCGGTGGCCACGCATGGGCTCGTCGTCCTCAACTTTAAGAATCGCTTTGACCACGACTCCGAAATCCCCGTGCTGGGAAAGGACAGCGACGGTGATCTCCGCCTCGGAGTGCATCGGGATCACCAGCAAATCGTAATCGATTTGAAGGAATTTAACGAGACGCGAATCCGGGCCATGGCTGACTATGCAACGCCGCCCGAGGTCGAGAAGCTCTTCGCAGGCAAGAAGGCCCTGCCAGCGCTTATCGTGATCTCGCAGACGACGGCGGGCGTGAGATTGCCACCGCTTGTCGCACCACCGGGCGCTGAAGGCGCTCCGGTGCCGGCACGTGTGGGCTTCGTGCACCTGCTCTCCCTGTCTTCGTCGGCGGACGACGACCAGCGTATCGAGGCAGCAAAACCCATGCTCAGCGCGCTCAATGACGCGCTCGCGGACGTCTAGATAATTTGGATTCGCGAGAACGCGTTGCGGTCACAAACCGTATGAACGGTAGAGGATGAGAGCACCATGGCCTGGGGCGACAATGAGACCTATTACGACGAGATCGAGTGGAACCACATCGATTGGCTCAGAGCAAATCTACCATCATACATAAAATTTCACGCCGAGTCGAAGGGGCATCTGCCAGAGAATTTTGTAGATACAGGGGGGAACCGTCCGTTGGCGAAGGCAGACGCGGTCGCTGGATACATTCGGCGAACGGGCTACTTGAGCTACTCGATCTTCGTCAACGTCCTTCTTGCGAAGGAGGCTTTGGATCTGCCTTCGGAAGGGGAAACGATGCTGCGCGTCTACTCGCGCGTTTCGAGCTTCTTTCTGCGCGCGGGAGCCGTGATCGATATCTCCAAGGAACTCTGGAATACGACACAATGGGATCGCAATACGAAGAAAGTCAAGGGGCTCGCTGGCCCGGCGAAGGTGCTAAAAACCACTTTGGACCCGATTGATGCTTTTAACAACTTTACGAAACACGGAGGGCTTGCGCCGGCTGGGCTCTTGCGCGCCGAGTTTGACGGGAAAGCTGGTCACATCGTTCTTTTGCCCAAAGAACTGAGCCGAAGTGCGCAAGACTGGTCTGAACATCCGGAACCTGATCAGGACGCCGATGCCCTCCTGGCGACGTACTTCAAGAAGCTTGTGTCCGAAATCGACAAGTTCTACGACGCCCTCGTCAAAGACAACGCACGTCGATTGAGGTGCTGGCGGACAACTACTGTCGCAGCTCCGAAGGGAATACGAGACTTCGTTGACGTTCAGGCCGACGGGTACGTGGTGTCCAGCGGCAGCTACGGCAGATGAAGGCAATTTTCCGGTACCGGCCATGCCGCCCAATAAGACAATGCAGCCGACGATGCGTTAGACGTAAGCTCAACAAAGGGATGACCTGAACATGCATAAACTTGCCCCAACGTCCCTCGACTGGGCCCTCGAGCACCTTCGCAGATACAGCGACACCGACAAGTTTCCGCATCCCTTCGAAGTGGATGTCATGGCGCGCCTCTGGGCCTCGTCGCTCCGAACCCAGCTCAGCGATATCGATCTCACCCAGCATCGTTGGACCCGCGAGCGCAAGATGCTCGTGCCAAAAGACGCGGCATCCTTCAGGAACGCTGCTCAACTGGACCCTATAGACGCGGTGCTCCTCGCTGGTTTGATCTATGAGGTTGGTGCGCAGATCGAGCAGAAGCGAAGCCCTGTGGCCGACAAACGCGTCTTCAGCTACAGGTTTGCACCTAGACCAGATGGCACCCTCTTCGGCCCCGATCAGTGGGATAAGTTCTGGGAGACATCGATCTTCCGATCCCTGACGCGACCGGTCGTCTTGATGCTCGACATTACCGATTTTTACAATCAGATCTCACATCATTCCATCGAGAACCAGCTGACGCGGTGTGGGCTGAGCGCACAAGATGTTAAGATCTTGATGAACTTGCTCAAGTCGTCAACGGCATCGGTGTCCAAAGGAATTCCTGTGGGCCCGCACCCGACGCATCTCCTGGCAGAAGCTTCCCTGATCCCCATCGATGAACTGATGACCCAGCGCGGCTTCGATTTTTGCCGCTACGTAGACGACATTCACGTGTTCTGTGATAACGAGGAGACCGCACAGGTTGCACTGTTCGCGATCGCCGGTGCTCTCGATCAATATCACAAGTTGACGCCAAATAGGTCGAAGACTCAGATCGTTCCAGCGGCCAAATTTCAGAAGATCGCTCGTGCGAAGGCCGATGATCAGCCGATTAATTCGATGGAGCAGTCGGTCCTGAGCGTCATCAAGAAGTACTCGACGGGGCCCTACGACGCGACTCCCGTTTCGCGTCTCGACGCCCAGGACCTGGCGCAGCTCTCTCAAAAGGCGCTCGAAGATATCCTGGCGGCGTATCTCGCGTCATCCGAGCGTGACTATGTGCGTCTGCGCTTCCTGCTGCGTCGTCTGGCTCAGGTTGGCGTGCCCGGTGCCGTAGAGTTTCTGGTTCACAATCTTTCTCATCTACTTCCGGCCTTTGCAGAGGTCGCAAGCTATCTGAACGCAGCTACTCCTCATTATGCAGGATCCTGGGCCGTGCTAGGAAATGATCTTCTTCGACTGCTCGATTCGCCGATCGCAAAGGAGAGTGAATACATTCAGCTGGTTATTCTTGGATTATTCGGCAGGATCGTCGGTCTCAATCACATCGACAAGTTGACCGGGCGGTTTTATTCAAGTGGCCCTAGTGCTCAGCGGGAGATCATCCTGGCGGCCGCAAACGCGGGTGCGGACGCGTGGTTGCGGACTTTGAAAGCAGACTTCTCGCGGTACGATCCATGGCTTCGCCGGGCTTTCGCCTATGCAAGCCGCGTCTTCCCTGAGGATGAGTGCAAGTTCTGGATCAAGGAGGTCAAGCCGCTGTGCTCGCCGCTTGAACTGGCGATTCTGAAGGACTCAAGCCCCTGACGGCTTGTACGCTGCTGCCGATAAACGAGCGCGCGATGCGCGCCCGTTCGCTGTAGACCGCAACATTGGATAGGTAGTAGTGGCTCCGACGAATGGATATCGCAATGAATCGAGACATTAAGAGTGCGGACATCGATCCGACATACGAGAACATTGCTGCGACTTGTCCGTCGTGCATGCAGCGCAATGTCTACAATCGTGCGAGCGACATCGGTCATTTTCGCGCGATCTCCAATCACCGCGTCGTGTGCCTCAACAACGAGTGTGGTGCACCCTTCGACGTAGTCGGGGACTTGATCAACCCTGGCCACGAGATGCTTCTTTTGGATAGCTGGTCATTCTTTCGCGAGAAGCGGTACATTCAAGCTGTGCTGAGCGCAGCCACCGCATACGAGCTATTCTTCGCTCATTTTCTGCGTGTAGAGCTTCTGTTTCGTCCAAACCAACGAGATCCCGATTTCTTTGCCGACGAGATACGATGGCTAAACGACCACGCTCAGCTACTGGTTAAGAGAACGCAGCGGCACGGATTTGAGGACATGCGCCGCCTATTTCTTCGTGTCGCGCTTGACAGACACAGCTTGACCAGTCGTGCGGCAGCGGCCAGCTACATCGCCGGTCTGCCCAAGAAACCCAGTGCGGTCAAGCGCGGAGAGATAGAGACGCTCGCTAATCTAGAGCGGCGCAAGCTATTGCTGGATGTTTTTGGCGCTGAGATTGCCCAGCTTCGCAACAAGGTCGTGCACAAGGATGCTCTTCGGCCAAGTCGCGAGAAAACTGAACAGGCAATATCAAATGCGTACAAGACGATTTTTGCCATTGGGGCACACTTTGGGATCGGGGACACCGATTACCACCTAAACGAATCGCGGGAAGATGCTGCGCCTTGAAGAACTGTCCAACCAGTGGCTGAGGCTGACGAGCGTCATCTTTCGTTAGCCCGCTCGCGGTCGTTAGGCCGCAAGAAACACGCTCTCACTCACCACCACCCGTCCTCGGAGCAACCGGTCTGCAGCTGGAGCAAGAATAAAGTACTGGTTCCTGGGTACCACAAGTTTTCCGCAGGGTGATGGCTATTGCGTTTGCGTTATCGACATCGCCGACAGGTTCGCGAGGCTGGCAACACCGGCAGAGGTACCTGCTGGTAGAGTTCTGGCGCGGAGCGGTGACAGCTGGGACGCTATCGGCCCTGATGACCCGCTCGGTCTGCTTTTTGTGGCGCAGCCGCGAGCGGAGTCGTGGACGCTGCAACGTAACCGCCCACCTTCGCCATGGTCGTCGACCGCGGCGAGAGCCGCATGTCGGGCCTGGGGCGCCTGGAGGGGGCGCGGCGGACGGGCAGCCGGAGGCGCCGCGCCGACGGCACCGCGTTCACGCCCCAGCCTGCGGGCCGCCGCCTCGCGATGGCGGCGCGGTCCGCCGGAACCTGAACGAGCGATGCCGCAACGGTTCGTCCGACGGGCCGCTCGTGGCGACTGCGATGGGCTATGGGCTATCTTCGCCCGCACGCTCAGCGCACCACGAGCGCCGCGCCGAAGCACGCCGTCGCGACCAGCATGGTCACGATCGGCGGCGGCGGAAACGCGCGGACGGCGATGGCCAGCAGCGCCAGCGACACCGCCGCGTTCAGCGCCACGACAGCAGCGAGCGCGGCGAGGGCGGGCGCGGCGAGCACGCAGACGGCGCCGTGCAGCGCGAGCACCAGGCCCATGGCCACGCTGAACCCCCTGAAGAGGCCGAGCAGGTCGCGCGACAGCCCCATCATGGTCATCCGGTGCGCTCGCATCGCGTCCAGGACCGCGGTCCCCGCGGCGGGCGTCGCGCGGCGAACGAGCATCAGCGCGGTGAGCGCGAGGTGCCCGATCCCGGTGACGACCCACGCCCACGCGCCCACCTGAAACAGCACCTGTGTACGGCTACTCATGACAGCCCTCGTTTCTTTGCCGCCGGTCCCTGGCGGGTGCGCTCCACATGCTGCCGTTTGGACCTGGAGCACGGCCCTGAAGATTTCAATACGGAACCGGATGGTCTCACCGGCCGACCGCGCCGGGCCGCCGTCGCGTCCGTCCTCCGCGCCGCCGGGCAATCCGTCAGCCCCTATGCCGCCGACGCTCGAGAGCCCGCCGTCCGCCTCGCTGGGGCTCGCCGCCGTCGCCGCCCTGGCCACCGTCGGACGTCTCGATCTCGCTGTCGCGCACGGTCACCCCGGCGTGCAGCGCGACGAGGCCGATGCTCGGGTAGCAGGACGACGGAACGGAAGACGGCGAGCCGGAAGGGAGAAAGGGTTGCGCAGCAACCACAAAGGGCACCCGAGACGGCGACGGGGCTGCGTAGGAGACCACCGGGGCTGCGCAGGAGCCGGACGGTTGTAACAAAGGACACCAATGGAGGCGCCCAGGAGGGGCACGGGGCCGCATAGGACCGCGGCGACTGTTGCATAGGACACCAACGGCGGTGCGCAGGAGGGCGCCGAGGCCGCGCAGGAGGGGCGCCGGGCGGCACAGGAGGCCGTCGAAGCCGCGCAGGAGGGCGCCGGGGGCCGCACAGGAGGGCGCCGGGCCTGCACAGGAGGGCGTCGGGGCCGCCCAGGAGGATGCCGGGGCTTGCGCAGGACGGCCGACGGCGCTGCGCAGGACGGCCGACGCGGCCGCCCCGGGCGGATAGGAAACCCTGGAGTTCTCGCCCATGGCAGGCCCCGCGGGAACGGCGCCGGGCGAGCCGTCTATCGCGCATCAAACACCCGCTGCTCTATTCAATGTGCTCACGGATCCCGCTCACGCGTCGGCGTCAGTGCTCTTGGGCTTGGCGCCGGCGGCCAGCATCTCCTCGCGCATGCGCTTGTGCCTGTAGCTGGCTAGCTTGAGGCTGAGCGCCGGAGACAGGCGATCGAGGTACCAGAATGCCTTCCACCATTTGGGCAGGACGATGATCGCCTCGTTGCGGGCGACGGCGTCGATCGTGCGGCGCGCGAGCTCTTCGGGGGACATTGGGCGCAGGCGCTCCGACATGCGCATGATGGCCTCTTTGGAGACGTTCTCCACGTTGATACGGCCGTACACACCGCCGGTGAGGATGGGTGTGCGGATGGTGCCGGGGCACAGGACGGAGGCGCGGACGCCGTAGCGCTCTGCCTCCACGCGGAGGGCCTTGGTGACGGCGACGACGGCGTGCTTGGTGGCGGTGTAGGCGCCCTCGTTGAAGCCCGCGACGAGGCCTGCGACGGAGGCTGTATTCACAATGTGTCCTGAACCCTGCTTCACCATGATCGGGTAGACTGCCTGGATGCCGTAAACGACGCCGCGCAGGTTGACGTCGATGACGTCGTCCCAGTCCTCTTGCACGTGACTGGCCATCTCGCCCCCGACGACGATGCCGGCGTTGTTGAACAGGTAGTCGATGCGGCCTGAGCGCTGCAGCGTGTCTTTTGCGATGGCCTTGAAGGCCGGCAGGCTGCGCACATCGAGCTCGGCGGCGGTCGCGCGACCTCCGCGGTCGGTGATGCCTTTGGCGACCTCCGCGGCGACGCTGTGCTGGCGATCCGCCAGCACGACCTCGCACCCTCGATGGGCGAGCTCTTCGCCGAGCGCGCGGCCGATGCCGGAGGCGCCTCCGGTGACGATTGCCACCTTGTTTCCAAGCGTTTTCTGGTTGGTGCTCATCGGGCGCGGACGCTATCACGTTCACGCGCCGCCCACGATATGCCCTTCGAGATCGATGCCTCCGGTTGGGCCCAGACGCGCGGCCTTTTCTTCGTGCTCATGTCCTGGACAGGGATCAAACGGGGGCTGCGCCGAGCGCGGGGCCGAAGCATTCGGTGCAATTAGCTTTTTGCACCAGATCTCCTTGCGAGCTCATACGTTTGCGCGGCCCAGACCAGGACTGCGTGCGCCGCGTGGGCGGCTGACATCGTCCTTTGAATGCGGCGGGCTGTGCCGGAACGACGGCGACTGCACGGCGGCGGCGCCGCACTGCCTCCCGCAGACGTTCGGCGCGACGACGATGAACGTGTGCAAGCGCTGAGGTTTCAGGCGCGCACGAGCAGCGCGTAGCCGAGCATCGTGCGCAAGGCCTCTTGCGCGCGGCGCGGCAGCAGCGCCTGGATCGGGCGGAACCAGATCGGCCACGGGACCGGGCGCCCGATCTTCTCGCCCTCGACGACGAGGTGGCGGGGCTCGGTCCAGCGCCAGCCGTGGGCCGCGTAGAACGCGGCGGGGTCCCGCGCGCCGTCGCGGATCGGCGCGTTCTTGAACTTCACGCCGCGCGCGCGCACGGCGCGGTTCAGGAACGGCGCGCTGAAGTCGACGATCCACGACCCGATCGCGGCCTGCGCGTGGACGTCGTCGGCGAGCTTCGCGACGTCCTCGAGCGGCAGGTACGTCAACACGCCCTCGGTGAGGACGATCGCGCGCCGCGCCCGGGCGACGCACTCCGCGAGCGCCGCGCGCCGCGCGTCGTCGACGGACAGGTCGGCGGCGATGCGCGCGAGGCGGCAGCGCGGCGTCTCGCCCGCGAGGCGGTCCTCCTTCAGCGCGACGATCTTCGGCATGTCGACCTCGACCCACGAGAGCGACGCCGGCAGCGTCATCCGGTACGGGCGCGTGTCGAGGCCCGCGCCGAGGTTCACGACGGTGTCCACCCCGCGCGCGATCGCCTCCTGCAGGTAGCGGTCGATCACGACGGTGCGCACCACCGTCAGCACGCGCTTCCCGAAGCGGTCCGCGAACCCGACGACGCCGCCGAGCGCCCACGGTGCGCCCGCATCGCGCCGAGGACCGCGGTCTCCGCGGCGGGCGTCGCGGTGCGACCGAGCAGCAGCGCGGTGATCGCGAGGTGCCCGAGCCCGGTGACGACCCACGCCCACGCGCCCACCTGAAACAGCACCTGTGCACGGCACCTCATGACAGCCCTCGTTTCTTTGCCTGCCGGTCCCTGGCGGGTGCGCTCCACATGCTGCCGTGTGGACCTGGAGCACGGCCCTGAAGATTTCAATACGCCACCGGATGGTCTCCGGTGCGATGGTCGCCGTGACCGACAGCTCAGCCGAATCTTCCGCGGGCGTCGTCTGGCATCAGCTCACACCGCGCGAGCCGGACGAGTTGAGGCGAGGCGGGACGCGATTGATCGATCGCGCGAGCTGATGCACCGCCGCCCAGGTCGGCGCTCCACGGGCTCACCTCGGTGCTCGCGCCCCTGCGCGCGGGCGACGTCATCCCGCAGCATGCGGCGATGCTCGTGCTCCCGCGTCCCGCTCGACGGCGTACACGGTGCGCCAAGCCAGGGGCATCGACACGTGTGCGCACGCGGTCACCCCACGCGGCGCAACCACCTTCCGGCGAGCGCCACCTCCTCTGCGGCCGCAAGCACGGTCTGCTCCCCTCCGGCTCGACGGAAGAGGCCGGCGAGCTGCGCCACGCTCGCCCATCCCTGGAAGACACCGGCCAGCGACGGAGTCCCCGAGGCGTCCAGCAGGCTCGCCGAAAGCAGCCGCGCCGCATCGGCGGGGCTTATCCAGGGGGCGGCCCCGCAGAGATCGCCGAGCGCGTCGGCGTCGTGGCCTCCTGCCTCGAAGGCAAGCACCGCACGCCGTGCCGCCTCGGCGCGCATCGATTCAGGGAGCGCCCCTGCAAGCCGCGCCAGCGCGCCAGTCCGCGCATAGCTCCCGGAGGGCTCGACGCAGCCCTCCGCGATGCGTAAAGCCGCTTCGTCCCCCAGGAGCGCGACCGAAGCGGAAGGGTGCTCCTTGACCCGATGGCACCGCTCCTCCGGGGCGAGCTCCTCGAAGAGTGCCCGCACCTCCTCCACCGGCCGCCGGCCCGGAGGGAGCGCCTCACCAAGGCGAAGCAACGCGTCCGCCCGGTAGCCTGCGCTGCTCCCCGCCCACCGCAGCACGAGCGCGCGCGCCTCGTCCTCTCGCCCGACCGAGACCAGGCGTGCACCGAGAGCATGCACCGGCCAGACCGGGACCTCCTCGAGCGCCCTCTCCAGGAGAGGCTCGGACAGGGTAGGCGTCACGGCCTCGGCTTCCTCCCTGGTCTCGAAGCACCAGGGCGCCCAGCGTCGTTCGATCTCCTGGACAGCACGAGCTCTCGCCTCTGCCGGCAGCGCGGAGAGCAACCGGGCGAGGACGCGGATCCGCTGGGGCGCAGGCAGGGAACGCGAAGCCCGCTCCAGCGCGACGGCGGAAGCTTCGCTCACCCTCGGCCCAGGCACGAGCGCGGGCGGCGCCCCTCCCGCGCGCGCGATGGCCTCTGCCGCGACCTCCTGGGCTTCCTCTTCGGGGAGCAGGCCCGCCGCCGCGACGAGCCCCCAGACCGCATCCCCCTCCTCCGACCGGCGCGCCGCTGCCAGCGCGAAGCGCGCAACCCGGATGCGCCTCTCGCCCTCCGCCGCCTCCGCCACGGCGACCAGCGCCGAGGGGCTTGACCACCCCGCGCCCGTGTTCTCGGCGATCTCGAACGCTCGCTCGAGGACCCCGGCTCGGGCGGACCGCGAGACCTCCGCAGAGAGGGCGAGCAAGGACAGC
Organism: Sorangium sp. So ce1335; assembly: GCF_051521615.1. Lineage (NCBI taxonomy): Bacteria > Pseudomonadati > Myxococcota > Polyangiales > Polyangiaceae > Sorangium > Sorangium sp. So ce1335. The sequence goes on along the minus strand of NZ_CP150363.1, from coordinate 9,808,421 downwards.
GCGCGCGCCGCGTCCGCCTCAAGCCATGGAGTCACGAGGTCTGCGTCCGGGGTCGCCCATGGCTCCGCGTCTCCCAGCGTCGCCGCCGCGCCCTGCGCCGCCGCACAGCGGACGAGCGCTGCGGCGAGGGAGGGAGGCATGGAGCCGCAGCGCTCCACCTCCTCTCCGATACGATCGCGCAGGCGGCGGAGATCGAGGAGGGCATCGGCGAGCGCCTCGGCAGAGGCAGCCGCTACCCAGCCCGGCTCGGCACAGGCGAGCATCGAGGCGACGGGAGCGCCGCCGAGCGCGAGGTGCGCGCTCGCATGACGGCGGAAGTAGGCCGGCCGGCGGCGGGAGGTCTCCGCGGTACATCGCGCGATCGCGCCCCGGTAACGCGCCTCGATCGCCTCGTCGCGACCGGCGCTCCGCTGCGCCCACGCGACCCGTAGCGCCTCATGCTGGAACCTCAGCGCGCGCGCCGGCCCATCCCAGCGCAGGATCCGATCGAGGGACGGTAGGACCACGTGCAGGAGACCGCGCGCGGTAAAGTCGTCGATCTCCAGGAGCTCCGCGACATCCTCTGCATCGAGCGGCGAGAGCGCGCGCGCCAGCAGGGAGAGCACCTCGAGCGCGACCTCTCCTCCGTCGAGGCGCCGGAGCTCTCGCTCGACCTCCGCGGCGAGCGCCTCCGGTCCGCCGTCTCCCCCTGCCGCCGCCCAGCTCGGAATGCCTCGGCTCTCCGCCGCCGCGGGGGAAGGTGGTGCAACCTCGACGAGGAGCGCATCCGCGTCCTCCCATCCGAGGCGCTCCCTCCAGGCGTGCGCTTCGCCCTCTCCGCCCGAGATGGAGACCAGACATCGGACGCGCTGTCCTAGCTCCCGGAGCGTCGAGCCCCGAGCGTCGCGAGGCCAGTCGACGCACTCGTCGAGACCATCGAGCACGAGGAGCACCTCGGGCTCGTCCTCGTCCTGGCCATTGGCCAGCCTGTTCCGGAGCTCGGAGCGCAGCTTCAGGACGTCCCGCGGAGGGTGCAGCACGTCCTCGCCGAGCTGCTCCAGGAGCGACGCGAGGATCTCCTGCTCGAAGACGAGGGCGCTCGCCCGTCCTACCTGCACCGCGGCGACACAACCCCGCGTGCGCTCGACCGCCTCGTCAACGAGCCGGGTACACAGCGCCGTCTTGCCGGCTCCCGGAGGGCCGTGCAGCACGCACGCGGGGCCCGGAGCAGCGCGCCATCGCTCGAGCGCTTCACGGGCGCGCTCTTCCCCCTCGGTCCACGAGATGGGCGCGGGAGCTCTTTCCTTTTCCTTTTGACGCATGCGCACCTCGGCGTGGGGCGTTCGCCTCCGCCGTTCTAGGCCCTGTAAACGCCGTATTCGCCCTTCTTGCCCTTCGCCCCGATGACGTGCTCCTGAATGCCGAGCCTCCCGAACATCGCTCCGCATTTCTCGCACGGGTCGACCCGCTTCCGCATCTTCGCGCTGTCGTACGTCTCGATCGAGAGGCCTTCGCCCTGGAACTTCTTCTTGATGCGCCGGTTCACCTCGGCGTCGGTCTGCTCGGGGGTCATGCGATCCTGAACGCGCACCTTTTTCTGCTCTTTCATCACGTCTCTTCGGATGTTGTCCGGCGCCCCCTTGAACGCCGCGCCGCACACGCCGAGCTCGCACCTGCGGCCGCCGCCGCCTCCGCCGCCCTGGCACGGCGTGCCCCGGCCGCCGCCGCCGGCTCAGTCCGCTTCCCAGCCGGCCTCGCTGATGCGCCCGATGCCCTGGCCGGCGGCGCCCACGGTGCCTCGCGGGCCGTAGATACGGCCCGCACGCTCAGCGCACCACGAGCGCCGCGCCGAAGCACGCCGTCGCGACCAGCAGGGTCACGATCGGCGGCGGCGGAAACGCGCGGACGGCGATGGCCAGCAGCGCCAGCGACACCGCCGCGTTCAGCGCCACGACAGCAGGGAGCGCGGCGAGGGCGGGCGCGGCGAGCACGCAGACGGCGCCGTGCAGCGCGAGCACCAGGCCCATGGCCACGCTGAACCCCAGGTGCAGGCCGAGCAGGTCGCGCGACAGCCCCATCAGGGTCATCCGGTGCGCCCGCATCGCGCCGAGGACCGCGGTCTCCGCGGCGGGCGTCGCGCGGCGACCGAGCAGCAGCGCGGTGATCGCGAGGTGCCCGATCCCGGTGACGACCCACGCCCACGCGCCCACCTGAAACAGCACCTGTGCACGGATGCTCATGACAGCCCTCGTTTCTTTGCCGCCGGTGCGCAGGAGGGCGCCCGGGCCGCGCAGGAGGGAGTCGGGGCCGCGCAGGAGGGCGCCAGGCGGCACAGGAGGGCGCCGGCGCTGCGCAGGACGGCCGACGCGGCCGCCCGGGATCCAGCGCGCCGTGGGACTCGCCCTGGACCGGCGTGCGCATGGCAAGCGTTGCCTTCATGGCAAGGCTTGCCAGCCCCCCGGGAGGCAAAAGCGGCAAGGACTGCCATCACGCGCCGATGCCCGCGCCCCGGACGCGACGAGGCGACCGCTCCCGCGCTCCGCCGGGACGGGCGCCCCCTCGTCGCGCCGGAGCGTCACAGGCCAGATCTCCGTGGCACGCTCGTTGCGATATTGCGATGTCGCGATGTCGCGATGTCGATGGGTGTACGCCGAGCGAGGTGAGGGCGCCGCTCCCATCACGGATCGGCCGCTCGCCTCGCATCCACATCCGACCTGCTCCGCGTCGCGCAAGCGTCGCCGGAACTGCGTCGCAGGCGGCGGGTGGCGGCACGCGCCATGGGACCGGGAAAGCTGCCCGGCCACTCGGCACCCTCCGTCCAGGAGTACGAGAAAGCCGCGCGCTGCATTGCCGTACTGAAGAACACTTGTGCGGACTTCCTCGATATCGACCCTCTGTTCGACTCGCACCCCGCGTGCTCCACGGTCTTCGTGGGCAAGATGGCCGATGGCGGCGAATGCACCGATGACAACGATTGCAGCAGCGCGACCTCGATCAGGCAGGATGAAGCTCGTCGCCATGATCACCGAGCCGAGCAGCATCGCCCGCTTCCTCACCGCGCTCGGCGAGCGGACCGACGTTCCAGCTCGCCCACCAGCGCCGACGCGGCGGCCGCCGTACTGGAAGAGCACCGTGCTCCGTCGCAGCGTTCCGAGCCTCCGGACGGATATCCGAAGGACCCAACGTGACGGCGTCAGCCAGTGCCCAGCGCGGCCCCGACGAGGGCAGCTCCTGAGCACGCCTGGATCGTGTGCCTCGCTCACTGAATGACAAGCCAAGGAGATTGCAATGAAACGTGACGTTCGCACCGGTTGGCTCGTGTCGATGATGGCCCTGTCCACGCTGGTGGTGGCGTGCAGTGACAGCGGCGGCGGGCCGATCAGCAACGGTGGCGGCAGCGGCGGCAGCGGCGGCAGCGAAGCGGGAGACCCGAACGCTATGCAGGCGTGCTTGGCTATCTGTGAGTCGCACAAGCTGTACGGCTGCGATCCGCCGGATCTGGACTGCGCCCAGAGCTGTGGCTTGGTGGTCATCCCGCTGTCCCGCCCCGCGTGCGAGGACGAGCTCTTCGCGTACTATTCGTGCTGGCTGCCCGAAGCCTCCACCTGTAAGGAGGGGTTGCCCGCCCACTGCCAGGACGAGAAGGACGCGTACTCCGCGTGCGTCGACGCTCACGGTTGCCGTGACCTGGCGTGCGACTACCCGCACGGCCTGGAGGGCAACGAGTGCGCGTGTTCGTCCACGTGCCTCAGCAAGAAGCACGAGGTCAAGTGCGGGCCGTCCGAGGACGGCACGACGATGTGCTCGTGTCTCGTCGAGGGAGTCGAGGTCGGGACGTGCGAGGGCGCGCCCAGGGAGGTGTGTCACCTCACGCAGGGCTGTTGCCAGGAGTTCTTCGACATCAACTGACCGCATCCTGGAGGCGCGGGAACTCGGGCTTGAAGCCGAGATCTTCGCGGATGCGGCGGCCGTCCAGGAGTACCTCGAAGGCTCGGGCCGCCTCGCCGGCCGAGCCGTCGGGCGGTGCGGCGCCGACGGACGCGAAGAGGGTGGCGATGTCGGGGGCTTCGTCGTCGACCACGTTGTAGATGCGGTGCGAAGGCGATGCGGTGTCGAGCACGCGCGCGACAGCCTGCGCGACGTCGGCGTGATGAATCACGGCCATGCGCTGCGACGGCGGCCAGCCGCGAGGCGGCCGCCGCTCGGTCCGTAGACCAACCCGGTGCTGGTGAAGACGAAGCGCTTCACGCTCGCGGCGCGGGCGGCGGCCGCGAGTCGTTGCGTGCCGAGGTCGTTGACGGTGTGCGCGCCGGCCGTCGAGGCGCTGTTCGCGGACGGCGATGGCCAGCAGCGCCAGCGACACCGCCGCGTTCAGCGCCACGACAGCAGGGAGCGCGATCGTCATCAGACCCATCGAGCCTCCAGACGGCGTGCGGGTCGCGGCATGGGACGACGCGCAGGGAGACGCAAGGGATGGCCTGGCCGGTCGCAGCGAGCCACGCCGCACGGGTCTCACGCCAGCAACGACGTAGCGGCCAGACTCCGTTGCGGATCGGCAGCAGAGGCTGCTGAAGCCGAGCCGAAATTGTGGTAGAGTTCACGTCATGAACTACCGCGATCGCATCGTGCGAGATCCTCTCGTCTGCGGGGGCGAGCCGGTCATCAAGGGGACGCGGGTCACGCTCCGCACGCTGCTCGCCAGCCTGTCGGACGGCGACTCGATCGAGGACATCCTCAGCGACTACCCGACCCTGACCGCGGACGACGTTCGCGCAGTGATCGCGTTCGCCGCGGATTCCGTCCGGGAAGATCTACCGGCGCCCAAGGTCGTCGGGTTCTGATGCGCATCAAACTGGACGAGAATCTGCCGACTTCCCTGGTCGAGGCGCTCGTGCAGCTCGGCCACGACGCGGACTCGGTGCAGCAAGAGGGGCTTCAGGGATCGCCAGACGCCGGCGTGTGGGCGGCGGCTCAGGCGGACAAGCGTTTTCTGATCACGCAGGATCTCGACTTCTCGGATCTGCGGCAGTTCGCCCCTGGAACACACCACGGGCTCCTGCTCGTCCGCCTCGCTGATCCAGGCCGGCGGGTACTCAAGGCCTACATCGAGTGTCTCTTCCAGACAGAGGACGTCGAGCGCTGGGCCGGGTGCTTCGTGGTTGCAACGGACACCAAGATTCGCGTTCGGCAGCCCGAACCGAACCGTTGATCTGACGGCTCTTGGTATGACAGGCCAATGCTGCTGACGTGCGCCCTTCCTCGCTTCGGCGGGCGCCCACAGCAGATCACCCTCATGGCCGCCGCTGCACGCGGGCCTGTGGACGCGCCGGCTTCCACCGACGCGGTTCGCTGGGCGAGCTCGCAAGAGGTAATCCTCGCCAGAAATCCCTCGCCATGAAGGCCGATTCCTGCGCAACCGCGCGGCCGCGCTGGTATCAGGGCCGTCATGACGACGATGCGCGCCAAGCGAACGGTCTCGGCCCCTCGTAGACCCCCCAGCGCGGCCGCTCCAGCGGTCGCCGCTCCGCGTGCGGCGCCGGAGCGAGCCCATGTGCTCGACGTCCCGTTCGCGATGCGCGCCGTCGCGTCCGCGAGCGGCGCGCGCTGGGACGCGGAGCACGGCGTGTTCGTCGCTCGCGCAGAGGCGCTCCCGCCGGCCCTCGCGCCGTTCCGCGCCGCGCCCTACTCGTGGGAGCGACGCATCGAGCGCGAGCTCAACGACGACCCGGCGCCCGCGCCCGCCGCCCCCGCGGGGGCGATCGTCCTCCGCCCGCACCAGCTCGACGGCGTGCGGGCCATCGCCGCCGCGAAGGCCGGAAGGCGCGCCGGGTTCCTCCTCGCCGACGACGTCGGCCTCGGCAAGACGATCACCGCCTGGGCCGCGGTCCTCGGGATGCCGGACGTCGCGACGGTGCTGATCGTTTGCCCGCTCGCCGTCGTCGCGCACTGGCGCCGCACGGTCCAGGCGATGGGCGACGCAGGCAAAGAGATCGTGATCATCAATTATGATCGGCTCGGCAAGCTCTTCGAGGTGACCCCGGAGGCGCGGCGGAGGATCCGATCGAAGAAGGGCCTCGCGCGCGCCGGCAGCGCCGCGGAGTTCGACGTGGTGATCTGGGACGAGAGCCACCGCTGCAAGAATCCGGCGGCGGCGCGCTCCAAGCTCGCGGTGAAGCTCAACGCACGCGCAGGGTTCGTGCTGTGGCTCTCGGCCACCGCGGGGCAGAACCCGCTGGAGCTATCGTATCTCGCGCCGCTCCTGGCGAGCGCGACCGGGAGCCGCTCCGCGGATCTCAAGGACTTCGAGCAGTGGTGCGAAGGCCAGGGGCTCGGGGTCACGCGCGGCGCGTTCGGCAGGTGGGACTGGCGCGGCGATCCGGCGGACTGCGAGAAGGTGCGTGCGCTCCTGTTCGACGGCCGTCCCGCGGTGGGGATGCGGCGTCGCCCGGAGGACGTGGCCGGCTGGCCCGAGATCAACCGCATCCTCACCCCCATCGAGCTCGACGCCTCCGCGCGCGAGCTCTACGCGCAGGCGTGGACCGCGTTCCGCCGGGAGATGGAGCTCGTGCCGAAGGGCGCGAACCCGAGGTCGGCGCTCGCCGCGACGCTGCGCCTGCGGCAGAAGAGCTCGCTCATCCGCGTGGCGGGCACCGTGGAGCTCGTGAATGAGCTGCTCGACAACGGGCATCAGGTCGCGGTCTCCGTCGCCTTCCTGGAGACGCTCGAGGCCGTGCAGGCCGCGCTGGCCCGCGAGCGCGTCCCGTGCGCGCTGATCCACGGCGCGATGCCGGCCGGCGAGAAGGAGGCCGAGCGCCTCCGCTTCCAGCGCGGCGAGCCGCGCGTCGTGCTCTTCACCGTGGAGGAAGGGATCTCGCTCCACCAGGGCGAGCACAACGAGGTTCCGCGCTCGGAGGTGATCCACGATCTGCGGTGGTCGGCGATCCAGATGGCGCAGATCGAGGGCCGCTGTCACCGCGATGGACGGTTTGCGCAGGTCTACTGGGCCTATGCCGACGGTACCGTCGAAGAGAAGATCGCCGCGATCGTGTGCCGCAGGATCCAGTCGATGAAGGCGATGGTCGGCGATGACGTCGAGACGATGCACGAGATCGAGCGGCTGCTCGCCGGAGCCGATTGAGGCGCGTCACGCGCTGAAGCCGTGGTCGACGCGGAGCGCGTCCACCCTCATCTCGGCTCCGCCGGCCTCCCCGCGCCGGCGGCGGGCACGTCGAGCGGCACGGTCGTCGTGCAGGTCCCCGCCGCGACCTCCACCGTGCGCCCGGCGAGCTTCACCGTGGCCGCGTCCCGGCCCCCCGCGCGGCTCAGCCGCACGAGCTCCCGGCCCGTCTTCGCGTGCCCCGGTAGAGCTGCTCGTAGGCGTCGACCCAGCCCCGCGCGACGACGAGCCTCGGCGCGAGGAAGTCGTCTCTGGACGAGGGGGAGGTGGGGCGCGCCCGCGGCACCGCCGATCGGGCGGAGCGATGGACTCTAAATTCCCGATCCTGATTCGGGAACGCCAGCAATTCCAAGCGCTTGAACGGAAAGCTTGCAGGTCGGCCTCTCCGTGCGCTCGTGGCCGCTGTGAACGAACCCACCACGAGGAGGAGAGGCCGATGGGGAGAATGTTCTTCGGCTTCGTTCCCGGCACAAGCGGGTGCTCCAGCAGCGAGCCCGAAAAGCGCGGGACGGGGCCTACCGAATCCGCTGCCTGATTCTGCTGAGGTTGGACGCCGGAGCGACGCCGGCACGCATCGCAGAGGAGCTCCAGGTCGCTCGCTCGACGATCAGCCGGATCCGCTCGCGCTTCCTCGCCGAAGGGCTGGCATGCCTACGCGACCATCGCTCACACAACGGTCAGCGCAAGGTTTCTGCAGCGCACCGGCGGCGACTTGAGCAATTGCTCGACGCGAGCCCGCAGGACTTCGGCTGGGCACGGCCGACGTGGACGCGCGAGCTGCTGGCGCTCCAGCTCGAACGCGACACCGGGCTACGCCTGAGCGTCGGCCACATCGGTCGGCTGCTGCGAGCGATGGGGGCGCGCCGCAAGCGCCCCCGTCCCGTCGTCCGCTGCCCGTGGCCGAAGGCGCGCGAGCGCCGCAGGATCGGAGCGATCCGCAAGCTGATCTGCAGCCTGCCCCGCGACGAGATCGCGTTCTACGTCGACGAGATGGATGTCGATCTCAACCCGCGGCTCGGGCTCGACTGGATGCGGCGCGGTCGGCAGAAGCGTGTGCTCACGCCCGGCAACAACCAGAAGCGCTACGTCGCTGGCGCGCTGACGATCGGCTCGGGCAAGCTGACGTGGGCGTTCGGCGCTCGCAAGAGCAGCGACTTGTTCATCGCGGCGCTGGCCACGCTGCTGCGCCGCTACCGGCGCTACCGGCGGCTGCACGTCATCGTCGACAACTTCGGCATCCACACGAGCAAGAAGACCCGAGCATTCGTCGAGGCCGCGGGAGGCAAGCTCGTGCTGCACTTCCTGCCGCCGTATGCGCCCCAGTACAACCGCATCGAACGTGTCTGGAAGCAGGTCCACGACAACGTCACCCGCAACCATCGGTGCGCGAGCATCGACCAACTCGTCGAGGAGGTGGATGATTGCCTGGAGGCCCTCTCCCCGTACCCGGGGTCGTCCGCGAGCCTGCGGCCTGTGGTCAGCTCGCCCGTTGCCGATTCGGGATCGGCTATTTAGCGCGGCGGGGGCAGGGGCGGTGGCGCGGGCGTGCCGCTCGGTTGCTCCACCGAGGAGGGAGACTCGGCCCCTGGTGCCGCCGCGGGAGCCGGCTGCGCCGCGGCGTCGGAGGCAGGTTGCGGCGCGATCTCGGAGGCGGGCGGCGGGGGCGCGGGGCCGGCCGGCGGCGGGTAGGTGAGGTCGTCGCACGTGGCGCCGAGGCTCCCGACCGCGTCGTTGTAGTAGTTCATCGCGTCGAACGCGTGCCCGTGGGCGTCCTCCTTGCCTCGCCTGGAGAGCGCCCCCAGCACGACGGCGGTCACGGCGACGGCGACGCCCGTGCCGAGGATCGCGCCCATGGCGGCCTCGTTCTCGTCGTGGAAGTAGAGCCCCGAGAGCCCGCCGAGGCTCCCGACGCCGAGCACCACCCCGAGGGTGGAGAGCGTCGTCGCGGTGCTGCCGCTCTGCGACGCCTGGCGCGCGTGCTCGCGCGCCTCGGGGACGCAGCGCACGAACTGCTCCAGGCCGGCGTAATCGTAGCTCTCCGCCACCTTCCGGCCGCCGGCCCACAGCGTGAAGCCGTCGTCGTAGCTGGCCGTGAGCTCGCCCCGGGCCACGACGCGCGGGGTGTACATCGTGTGCCCGCTGGAGCAGCCGAGGAGCGTGGAGCCGAGGACGCACGCGATCAGGGCGGTGGGGGGACGCTTCGCCGGCCTCACGGCAGCTGCCCTCCCGGCGCCGGGAGCGCGCACGGCGAGCCGGGGGTGCGCGCGAGGTCGTTGTAGGCGTTGATCTGGTCGAGCGCGAGGGACGAGTCCTTGTCTCGCTCCGGGCTCCCGACCGAGAGCCCCACCGCGATCGGCGGCAGCGCGACGAGCGCGACGACCGCGAGCGTGGCGAGCACGACCGCGGCCGCGCTGCCAGCGCCGTTGTCGCCGCCGCTGCTGCTGCCGCTCCCGGAGGCCGTCGTGCCGCCGGACTTGCCGCCCTTCGCGGGGGACGCGGGGGTCCGCACCACGTCCGGGCCGTGCCTGTGGAGGTGCGGCGGCGGCGGGGCCACGCCGCGCCGCTCGACGACGATGGGCGGCCCGAAGTAGACAGGCACCCAGAAGGCGCCGCTGACGCGCACGGGGGCGCGCGAGGTCCGCGCTGGGTACGGCGGCAGCGCTTCGCCGGACCCGGGCTCGTCGGAGAGGCACTCCGGGATCGCCCCGGAGAGCTCCATGGCGACCGCGCCGTCGCGGTACACCGGGCGGGCCCGCCCGTCCGGCGGCGGCACGTACTCGGACACGTACGAACCGCAGCCGGACAGCGCGGCGAGGGCGAGGGCGCCGAGGGCGGCGCGCGCGATGCAGAAGCGAGGTCGATGAGGCTTCACGGCAGCGCACGCGAGACTATCCCCCGGAGGCTGCCCTGCCTAGGGGGCCCCGCGCCGCGAGCGTGCTGCGGTGCGAGACCGAAGAGAAATTGAACCACAGAGGCACAGAGGGCACAGAGGGGAGAGAAAGAGAGGGGAGAGAGCGGGAGAATCTTCATCTCTCTCCTCTGTGCCCTCTGTGCCTCTGTGGTTCATATCTCTCTCTCTCTCTCTCTCCTCTGTGCCCTCTGTGCCTCTGTGGTTCATCTCTCTCTCTCCCTCCCACCCGGCACGCAGGGCGAGCGCCGCGCGCCCGACCGGCCGGGCCGAGCCAGCCCCCCCGGGCTCGACCAGCCAGACTCAACAGCTCGCACCGTGGCGCCGCAAAGCGGCCTGTCGGCGCAGGGCGCCAGCCTCATCCGAGCCAGAAAGAGTGGCAATCGGACACCCTGTGGCATTTTGCCATGGTGCAGGTCTGACCATCGCGTCGAAACGCGCGCGAAACGAAGCGGCGCCTGCCTGGCCCGGGCGTTGCGACAGCGGGTGAGTTCCTCCACATGGTCCCCGGTACGAACTTTCCGCGCTTGGTGGCCATCGGCGGTGCCGAGGACAAAGAAGGCGACCGCACCATCCTGCGCGAGTTCGTGCGCCTCGCCGGCGGCCAGGACGCCTGCCTCGTGGTCATCCCCTCGGCCAGCGAGACGCCCGAGGTGGTCGGCGAGCTCTACCAGAGGATCTTCCACGAGCTCGGGGCGTCCGAGGTCGCCGTCCTCACCATCGCTGCCCGCGACGACGCGCGCAACGAGGCGGCCATGCGGCAGATCGAGCGGGCGACTGGCACCTTCTTCACGGGGGGCGATCAGCTCCGGATCATGAACCGGCTCGGCGGCACCGGGGTCGACACGATGCTCCACCGGCGGTGCGAGGAGGGCATGGTCGTCGGGGGCACGAGCGCCGGCGCGGCCGTCATGTCGTCGAACATGATCGTCGAGGGCGAGACGAAATCCCCGCGGGCCGGCGCGGTGCGCACGGGGCCGGGCCTGGAGCTCCTGCCCGGCGTCATCATCGATCAGCACTTCGCCCAGCGCGGCCGCATCGGACGGCTCCTCTCCGTCGTCGGGCTGTTCCCCCACTACCTCGGCGTCGGCATCGACGAGGACACCGCCATCGTCGTCGAGGGACACAAGGCCACCGTCATCGGGAGCGGCGCCGTCACCATCGTCGACGCCGGCGGCGCCTCGTTCAACGACGCGGTGGACACCCCCTCGGGAGGCTGCATCACGCTCTGCGGGGTCACCCTGCACTCGCTCCCTCACGGACGGAGCTTCGATCTGCTCGAGAGAAGACCCATCATCGCTCCTGACTGACACCCACACAGCCGAGCTGGACCATGCGCATCATCACCCTCCGCACGCTTCACGGGCCGAACGTGTTCGCCAACTGGCCAGTCCTCCGCATGACCCTCGACCTCGAGGACCTCAACGAGACGAGCAGCGCAGAGGTGCCAGGCTTCGTCGACCGCCTGCTGGCGCTGCTGCCCGGCCTCGCCGAACACCACTGCTCCCGGGGCAAGCCGGGGGGCTTCGTCGAGCGGCTCCGGGAGGGCACCTACTGGGGCCACATCGTGGAGCACGTCGCCCTCCAGCTCAGCGAGCCGGCGGGGATCGGCGTGACGTACGGCAAGACGGTGTACGCCGGGGCGCCAGGGCTCTACGACGTCGTCGTCGAGTTCGAGAACGAGGCCGCGATGCGCCTGCTGCTCGAGGCCGCCTTCGAGCTCGTCGACGCCGTGCTCCAGGACAGGCCCTATGACGTGGCGGCGAAGGTCGCCGAGGCCGCGCAGGTGGCCGAGGAGACGGCGCTCGGGCCGAGCACGCGGGCCGTCGTCAAGGCGGCCGAGAAGCGGGGAATCCCGTGGTCGCGCCTCAACGACGAGAGCCTCCTCGTGTTCGGCTACGGAAAGCACAGGCGGTTCGTCCAGGCCACCACCTCGTGCAACACGAGCTTTGTGGCCGTCGAGATCGCCGGCAACAAGCAGCTCACCAAGGAGCTGCTCGAGCGGGCCGGGGTGCCGACGCCGCGCGGGGTCGTGGTGATGACGGCCGGCGAGGCGGCGCGGGCGCTCGGCGAGCTGCGCGCGCCCGTCGTGGTCAAGCCCCTCGACGGCAACCAGGGAAAGGGGGTGTCGCTGAACCTCTGGACCGAGGCGCAGGTGCGCGAGGCGTTCGACATCGCCCGCGCGGTCCGCTCCCGGGTCCTCGTCGAGGAGATGGTCAGCGGGCGCAACTACCGCGTGATCGTCGTGAATGGACGCGTCGTCGCCGCGAGCGAGCGGCTGCCGGCCCACGTCGTCGGCGACGGACAGCACACCGTGGCCGAGCTCATCGCGCTGGAGAACCAGAACCCGCTCCGGGCCAGCGGGCACAACGGCGTCCTGACGAGGATCGTCGTCGACGACGTGGTGCGCGCCGGCCTCGCCAAGCAAGGGCGCTCGCTCGACGAGGTGCCGGCGCCCGGAGAGCGGTTCTTCCTGCGCGAGAGCGTCAACCTCTCGACCGGCGGCACCGCGCGCGACGTCACCGACGAAGTCCACCCCGACACGGCCCGCCTGTGCGAGCGCGCGGCGCGGGCCATCGATCTCGACATCTGCGGGATCGACCTCGTGGCCGAGGACATCGCCCGCCCCCTCGGCCGCGGCGCCATCATCGAGCTGAACGCCGCCCCGGGCATCCGCATGCACGAGCACCCGAGCGAGGGAAAGCCGCGGGACGTGGGCGGCGCCATCGTCGAGATGCTCTATCCGCCGGGCACGCCGTCGCGCATCCCCATCGTCTCGATCACGGGCACCAACGGCAAGACCACCACCACGCGCATGGTGGGGCACATCCTCGGGGCGACGGGCGCCACCGTCGGGATGACGACCACCGAGGGGATCTACGTCGGCGGGCGCTGCATCGAGGCGGGCGACACGACCGGCCCCTGCTCGGCGCGCACCATCCTGTTCGACCCCACGGTGGACATCGCGGTGCTCGAGACGGCGCGCGGCGGCATCGTCCGGCGGGGGCTCGGCTACGACTGGTCCGACGTCGCGATCATGACCAACATCGGGCCGGATCACCTGGGCCAGGACGGCATCGAGAGCGTCGACGATCTGCTCTGGATCAAGATGGTCGTCGCCGAGCGGGTGCGGGAGGGCGGGACGCTCGTGCTCAACGCGGACGACCCGCTGCTCGTCTCCGTCCCGCAGCACCGCCGCATGACGAAGCTCTCGCGGAACATCGTGTTCTTCTCGCTCGACCCGTCGAATACCGTGCTGCGCGACCACGTCGCCCGGGGCGGCACGGGCTACACGCTGAGCGACGGCGCCATCGTGGAGCTCAAGCGCGGCGTCGAGCTGCGCATCCTCCAGGCCTCCGATATCCCGGCGACCTTCGGGGGCGCGGCGCTCTTCCAGATCGCCAACGCCATGGCGGCCATCGCCGCCTGCCGCGCGCAGGGGGTGATGGTGGAGACCATCCGGCGCTCGCTCCGGACGTTCGACGCGTGCACGAAGAACAGCGGTCGAATGAACCTTTATCAGCTCGACGACAACTACGTGCTCGTCGATTACGGCCACAACCCCGGCGCCTTCCGCGCGACGTGCGCGCTCGCGGCGCAGTGGGAGGGGCGGAGGATCACGGGCATCGTGAGCCTGCCCGGAGACCGCGCGAACGCGCTGCTCGAGGCGTGCGCCTGCGAGATCGCGGCGGGCGGGTTCCACCGCATCCTCGTCAAGGACGACGGCGACCGGCGGGGTCGCGCGCCCGGCGAGGTCCCGGCCCTCGTGCAGCGGGTCGTGAAGGAGGTGAATCCCGGCCAGCTCTGCCAGGTCGTTCCGGACGAGCGCGAGGCGGTCGAGCACGCGCTCGCCACGGCGGAGCCGGGCGAGGTCATCGTGCTGTTCACCGAGGAGGCGCTCCTGATGGGCGAGATGCTCACCCGGATGGGCGCTGTCGCTGCCAACGAGGTGCCCGAGCTGAAGTCCGGCACCCGGGCCCGCGCGCGGCGCCGCCAGGACTCGATCGTGGCGGTCTGATGTTCGTGCTCATCGAGGGCGGGGAGCTCTTCGCGCCGGAGCCGCTCGGCGCCGCGTCGCTGCTCGTCGCCGGCGACCGGATCGCGAAGGTGGGGCCGGTCGACGGCCGCGCGCTGGCCGCCCTGGGGGTCGAGGTCGAGGTGATCGACGCGCGCGGTTGCGCGGTGATCCCCGGGCTGCTCGACCCGCACGAGCACCTGCTCGGCGGCAGCGGCGAGCGCGGCTTCGCGTCGCAGACGCCCGAGATCGCGCTGGGCGAGGTGGTGACGGCGGGCATCACGACGGTGGTGGGGTGCCTCGGCGTCGACACGACGACCAAGACGATGACGGGCCTCCTGGCGAAGGCGAGGGCGTTCAAGGAAGAGGGGATATCGGCGTACCTCTACTCGGGCGGCTACGACGTGCCCCCCGTCACGCTGACGGGCACGGTGCGCCGCGACATGCTCCTCGTCGAGGAGGTCATCGGGGCCGGCGAGGTGGCGGTCTCCGATGTCCGCAGCACCGAGCCGTCGCTCGCCGAGCTCGCGCGGCTCGCGAGCGACGCCCACGTGGGGGGCATCCTCACCGGCAAGGCGGGGATCACGCACCTTCACATGGGCGATGGGCCGCGGCGGCTCGAGCCGGTGCGCCGGCTCATCGCCGAGCACGACGTCGAGCCCGGCTGGCTCTACCCCACGCACGTCGAGCGCAACGAGGGCCTGATGCGCGAGGCCGTCGCGCTCACGCGGCAGGGGGTGACGGTCGATATCGATACGGTCGAGGAGGACCTCGGCCAATGGCTGCGCTTCTTCTGCGACGAGGGCGGCGATCTCGAACGCCTGACGGTCTCGTCGGACGCGTCGATACCGAGCCCGCGCACGCTCTTCGAGCAGCTCCGCGAGGTGGTGCGCGAGCACGGCTTTCCGCTGGAGCGCGCGCTGCCGCTCGTCACGTCGAACCCGGCGCGGATCCTGAAGCTCCCGCGCAAGGGGGCGTTGCGGGCCGGCCACGACGCGGATGTCGTCGTGCTCGAGCAGGGCTCGCTGGAGATCCGCGAGGTCATCGCGCGGGGGCGGCGGATGGTGAAGGCGGGGCGCCTCGCCGTCACGGAGCGGTTCCTGGAGCGGAGCAATCGAAAGGTCGAGTTGCATGGTCGAAAGCAGAGGCGGAGCTGACGGGTCGGACAGGGATCCTCCGGCGGGCGCGCCGCGCGGCCGTCCGGGCGGCGCGCTGGTGCTGATCGGCGGACACGAGGACAAGGAGGGGGAGCGGGAGATCCTTCGCGAGGTCGTGCGCCGCGCCGGCGGGCGGCCGATCGTCGTGGCGACGCTCGCGAGCGAGGTCGCGGGCGAGCTATGGATCGAGTACGAGCCGGTCTTCCGGGCGCTCGGCGCGGGCGACGTCCGGCACCTCGACATCGCGCAGCGCGATCAGGCCCGGGAGGCGCGCTGGCTGGAGATCCTCGACGACGCGGGGTGCGTGTTCTTCACCGGGGGCGACCAGCTCAAGATCACGAGCAAGCTCGGGGGCAGCCGCCTCGCCGACGCGATCTGCGCCGTGTACCGGCGCGGCGGCACCATCGCGGGCACCTCGGCCGGCGCCTCGGTCATGAGCGAGACGATGCTCGTGGGCGGGGCGGGCGAGGAGTCAGCCAAGGTGCGCGGCGCCGTGCGCATGGCGCCCGGCCTCGGGCTTGTGCGCGACATCCTCGTCGACCAGCACTTCGCCCAGCGCGGCAGGCTCGGCCGCCTGCTCGGCGCGGTCGCCCACAACCCCCGCTTGCTCGGGGTCGGCATCGACGAGGACACGGCCGCCGTGATCGAGCCCGAACGCCGCCTGCGCGCGCTGGGAACAGGCGCAGTCTACATCGTCGACGGGCGGAATCTCAGCCATACGAACATCGGCGAAGAGCAGGGCGACCGCGCGCTCAGCCTCTTTGACGTGCGGCTCCATGTGCTGAGCTCGGGGGACTCGTTCGATCTCGAGACAGGGCGCCCGGCGTGCGGAGCACGGTGACTCACGCGGGCTGATCGCGGCGGGATGGCGCCTCGATGAAGCGCCGGCCAGCGGCTACTCCGCCGTGCGCGCCGCGTCCATGTGGCTCCGGAGCATCGCCCGCAGCCTCCTGATGTCGAAGTCCGCCCCGAGCCGCCGGATCTGCGCGACGAACGGCCGGAGCCGCGGGTCGGTCCGCTCGAGCCGTGCGGCCTCCTCGACGAGCGCCTTCACCCGCCCCCTGTCCGCGAGGTCGATCAGCACCGCGAGCGCCTCCGGCGGCGGCGCCACGAGCGCCTCGGCGCGCGCCGTCGGCTCGGTTTCCCGGGCGCCGGCGGCCGGCGCGTCGTCCGCCGCGACCCGCTCCGCCGCGCCCCTGTCGGCCGCGCCCCGCTCCTGCTCGTAGATCCACGTGATCCCGAGGTGCCGCCGCAGCTTGTCGAGGAGTTCGTCGGCGCGCACCGGCTTGGCAAGGAAATCGTCGCCGCCCGCGCTCAGGCTCCGGTGCTGGTCCGCCTCGAAGACGCTCGCCGACGACACGATGATGACGACCCCGCGCCGCTCCGGCGCCTCCCGGAGGCGCTGCATCAGCTCGATGCCGTCCATCCCCGGCATCAGCAGGTCGGTGATCACGAGGTCCGGCCCCACCTCCGCCGCCCTGGTCAGGCCCTCCCGCCCGTCTTCGGCCGCCGTCATCTCGAACCCGAGCGGCGCGAGCAGATCGACGAGCACGGCGCGGTTCTCGGGGTGATCGTCGATCACGAGGATCTTCTTCCGCGGGCCCTCGTAGCCCGTGACCCGCCCGCGGTCGACCACCGCGGCCGCCCTGGCCCACTCCTCGGCCTCGGGCAGCCGCACGTCGAACCAGAACGTGCTGCCCGCCCCGGGCTCGCTGCGCACCTGGATCGCGCTGCCCATGAGCGCCACGATCCGCGCGCTGATCGCGAGCCCGAGCCCCGTCCCCTCCGCGACCCGCCTGCCGCTCCCGACCTGCTCGAACGGCAGGAACAGCCGCTCCATCTGGGCCGCGGTCATGCCCGTCCCCGTGTCCTCGACCTCGAACCGGAGGGTCCGCAGCGCCCCGGAAGGTCGCTGCGCCTGCGCTTCCGGCGCCCCCTCCTGCGCGCGCTCTCTCTCGTGCTCCTGCGCGCGCTCTCTCTCGCCCTCCTGCGCGCCGTCGAGCGCCAGCACCCGGAACACCACCCGACCGGCGTCGGTGAACTTCACCGCGTTGCCGAGCAGGTTGAAGAGCACCTGCAGCAGGCGCTTCTCGTCCGCCCGGACGCCGGCCGGCAGGTCGCCCGCCTGCTCGTGGACGAACGCGATCCCCTTCTGCTCGGCGCGCACCCGGAAGATCTCGACGAGCCCGTGCACGAACGACTGCACGTGGATCGCCCGCGGGACGAGCTCCATCTTGCGCGCCTCGATCTTGGACAGGTCGAGGATGTCGTTGATGAGCCGCAAGAGGTGCGTCCCGCACTGCTGGATCACCGAGATCCCCTGCGCCTCCTTGTCGCTGAGCGACCGCGAGCGCGCCAGGATCTGCGCGTAGCCAAGGATGCCGTTGAGCGGCGTCCTGAGCTCGTGGCTCATGCTCGCCAGGAACTCGCTCTTGGCCAGGTTGGCCGCGTCCGCGGCCTCCTTGGCGATCTTCAGCTCGGCGGTGCGCTCCTCGACGCGGGTCTCGAGGAGCTGTGTGTGCTCGCGCAGGCGGTTCTCGCTCTCGCGCAGGTCGGCGGTCATCTTCGTTGCCAGCGCCTCGGCCCGGCTGCGCGACGACGCCAGCGACCACGTGATCCAGAAGAGCAGCAGGCTGACCACGGCGCCCAGCGCGAGCACGGTGGCGGGCAGGCGCTGCCCCGAGCCGATGTGGACGCCCGGGCGGGTGCGAAACGCGAGCTTCCAGGTCTGTCCGGCGATGTCGAGGGAGAACTCCCGGGCGTACAGCGGGCGGCGGGGGGGCGACGCCCGCGCGCCGTCGTCGCGCCCGTACATCACCTCGCCGCGGCTCGTGATCGTCAGGTCGAACGTCTGTCGGACGGCGTCGGACAGCGTCTCCTCGACGACGCTCATCACCCGGAAGGGCGCGTAGACGTACCCGCGCAGCGCCGCGCGCCGCTCCTCGACCGTGCGGGTCGGGCGACCGTGCTCGTAGATGGGCAGCGCCACGGTGAGCCCCGGCGTCCGCGCGGCGTCCTGCACCAGGATGATCCGCCCGCTCGCCGCGGCGCGCCCGGTGTCCCGCGCCGTCTCGAGCGCCGCGCGCCGCACCTGCTCGAAGCCGAGGTCGAGGCCGATCGCCTGGCGGTTCTTCGCGAGCGGCTCCAGGTACTCGATGACGAAATACGCGGGGCGATCGCTGGCCGGCGTCACCGCGAAGCGCCCGTACGTCGGCTCGACAGGCCCGATGGCCCGCCGCACCTCGTCCTCGTACGCGGCCTTGCGGTCCGCGGGCACGTACCGGACGAACCCGACCCCGCTGATGCCCGCGTAGTGCCGCGGCAGCTCCAGCGTCTCGACGTAGCGTTTCCACTCTGCGTAGCTCACGTCGCGCATCGCGACGAAGAGCCCCTGCGACGCCCGCAGCCCGGCCAGGTACGTCTGGAACCGGTGCGCGAGGGCGTCCGTCGCCTTGTAGGCCTGATCGTCGAAGTAGGCCCGGGTCTCGTCCTCGACCTTCTGCCGGACGTAGCGGAACACGAGCGCCGTGGCGGTCAGGCCGAGCAGCAGGACGAGGAACGCGACCCGCGTCCTCCGGAGGATGCGCATCAGCCTGGGTCGCCGCGGCATGTCGTCCGCGGAGCATACCCGGCGGCGGCCCCCGAGGAGCCGCGCGGCGCTTTACTCCGCGTCCACCACGGTGAACGAGGCGCCGTCGAGGCAGCCGGCGAACGACGTCATCGTCAGGCCGGTGATCTCTTCCACGGAGCGGATCAGATCGGGCGTGTCGTTGCCGCCCGGCGCGTTCGGCCACGCGTGGCCGGCCTCGATCCGGGAGCCATCCTTGTTGTAGATGACCGTGCTGATGGGGATGCCGGCCGGCGCGTTCACCCTCGACGGCTCGTGGCCGACGAGCACGATCTGCTGGAGCTGAGCCTCCGGGTCGACCGTCACCGTCCACTGCGTGAACGCGTACGAGGAGAGCGCAAGGACCATCGGGGCGGTGCGGGAGACGTGCACCGCGGCCTTGGGCCCGCCCTCGCCGCGCTCGTGGATGCCGATGACGTGGAGCTCCGTCTCGCCCTCCGCGTCGGCGCTGTAGCTCGTGAGATCCTCGCAGGCGGCCTCCACGGGCGCCGGCGTCGCCGGGAGCCCGGCCGGGCCCTCGTCGACGCAATCGCCGCTCTCGTCCTCCTCGAGGTCCTCGGCGAACGCCGAGAAGCCCTCCGGCGCGTCGTGGGCGAACGCGCTCGCGCCGAAGTTCGCTGTCATGACATCGCCGTCGGAGAGATAGAGCACGGGGTAATACGCGCCCGTGCCGGGCACCGCGAGGACCTCGACGCCGCCTTTGCCCGCCTCGGGATCCATCTCGCCGAGCCACGCGCCGTTCTTGCTGAAGTACACGCGCCCGGCGTCGAGATCGAGCGCCACGCCGATGACGTCGCCCGCGGCGAACGGGTCCTCCTGAACGGCGCTGTCCTGGCCATCCCCGATGCGGGTGCTCCCGTCGCCGCCGCTCGAGAGGACGCCGGTCGTGTTGTACAGGGCGCCCATGTAGGCCGTGTCGCCGACCGTGGAGATCACCCCCTCCACGGAGGCCCCGATGTTCTGGGCCCAGAAGTCGCCGCCGATCAGGCTGTCGACGGTGACCTCGTAATACCAGCGCCCCCCGGCATGGCTGGCCGCGGCGCGGGCGATCTGCACCCGACCCGACGAGCTCGCCGTGAGGCCGTCGTTCGAGAGCTCGACGGCCCCGTCTCCGCCGTCCTCGTGGGCCACGAGGCCGAGCTTGCAGCTCACCGGGTTCTCCGGCTCCGGCGGCGGCTCCGTCTCAGGCGGTGCTCCCCCGGTGCCGCTGCCTGTGTTCTTGTCGTCGTTCGCCTCGCCGTGACAGCCGCCGCCGAGGAACGCCGCGAGCAGGCCGAGAGACGCAAGAAAGCGATGGGTCATGAAATCTCCCTGAGTGATTGTGGAAACTTACGCCAAGGGCGTTCTGAAGGAGGGTGCCGCAGAGCGGCTGTCTTGCCCCCGCCACAACGATGGGTCCTGGAGAGCCCCGCCCGAGGCGCGAGACTCGCCCCGGGTCCTGTGAAAATCAAGAGGATCGGCCGGCGCTCCCGTTGTTGCGACGCTGCTCCTCGGCTGCGCGCGCGCCTCGCGCGAGAGGGGTTCGGAGCCGCGGAAGCGCGCGTGAACGACGCAGGCGAAGCGCGCGTGGAGCGATGAAAGGTATCCGCGCTTGCATGGTTCATTTTTCTTATCACGGCATCTGCGCGGACGCGCGAGCCGGCGGAGGCGCGCTGACACGGATCGCATCTTCGCGAGAGGCGCGGTTACGCTGCGCGGCCTTCTGGGCTACGCTGAGCGCCGCAGGAAAACCAGGATGCTTGGCTCATCACATCTTTCTACATGCCGTCTGGCCGGCATCGCCCTCGTGCTGCTGTCCTCCTCGGCTTGTGCCCTCGATGGGAGAGGCACGGCCGAGCCGCGACCGACCGAACAGCAGCAGCCTCGCCCGGAGGAGGAGCTCCCAGGGCAGGGGCCTGCCCCTGGAGCTCCACTTCCGGAGCAGGAGCCAGGCCCGCAGGACGAGCGCCCCCCGCAGGAGCCCGCCCCGGAGGAGGAGCGCCCCGAACAGGAGCCTGATCCGGAGGACGAGCGCCCGGCGGCGCTGTGCGACGCGGCGGATCCGTCGCTCATCGCGTGCTTCGCGTTCGAGGGGGACCCCGGCGACAGCTCGCAGCACGGCTTCAAGCCCGATCGCGCGCGCAAGCTGGAGTACGGGCCCGGAAGGAGCGGCCAGGCGCTCCGCGTGAGTGACGGGAGCCTCCTCCGCTTTCGCCACGACGCCGCGTGGACCGCGCCCGCGATGACGATCGATGTCTGGATCAACCCGGCTTCCCTCCCGGAGCCGGGAAAGGAGCGGTTCACCGTGATCGACAGCAGCGGGAAGCCCTCTCTCTTCCTGCTGCCGGACGGCCGGATCCGCTGCACGATGGGTGTCGAGCGAAACGTGCCTTATCCCGTCGCGCCAGGGGAATGGACGCACATCGCCTGTCTGTCCGATGGCCAGACACAGATCCTGTACGTCAACGGCGTCGAGATCGACCGGAGCCCCTCGGGGCCGGTGCTCGCCGACGGGGAGCAGCCGATCCACATCGGCTCGGAGGAGCCGACGGATGGAGAGGAGTTCGACGGGCTGATCGACAGCCTCCGCGTCTTCGGCCGGACGCTCGCGCCGCAGGAGATCTGCGCCGCCGCCGGCAAGAGCGGCTGCTGAGCGGAAAGGGGCTGCCAGCGACAGCGGGGCTCTGCGCCTGCGCCGGAGAGATGTGCCTGCGCTGCAGGGGTGCGCCTGCGCTGCAGAGATGTACTTGCGCTGCAGAGATGTACTTGCGCTGCAGAGATGTACTTGCGCTGCAGAGATGTACTTCCGCTGCAGAGGTGCGCCTGCGCTGCAGAGGTGTGACTGCGCTGCAAGGGGGGCTGCGCGGCGGGGGATCGAGCCGCCAGGTCGCCAAGAACGCCAGATGATCGAGATTTCTTGGCGTCCTTGGCGCCTTGGCGGTTCCCCAGGTCCCGCACGTTCGGCCAAAGTACCGCACTACCGCACGGCCGAGCACGGCCGGCGCGCCGCGACGCTCAGGTCGAGGGCCGCCAGGTCGACGCGCGCTCGGTGCGCGGAGAATGAGCTGAGGGGGAGGGAAGGAGAGGGAAGAAAAGGAACGCCTCGGACCGGAGCCGATCAGAAGGCGTTGCCGCGGAGCTCGTCCTTGTACTGCTTCTTGTAGAGGTCGTGGCAGGCCTTGCAGCTCGCCTTGGCGCCGTCGATGTCGCCCTTCTTGGCCTTCTCCGCGCCGTCCTTCGAGATGGAGACCCACTTGGCCATCCCCGGCGGCGGCTTCGACGCGACGTACTCCAGCGCCTCCGCGATCTTCGCGCCGTCGCCGCTGTTGGTCGCCGTCTGCATCACCGTCTTCATCCAGCCCTGCATCGGACAGGGCTTCTGTCCTTTTGCACCGCAGCCGAAATCCTTCTTCTCGGCGACGGAGGAGGGGACGTCCCCCGCCCCGCCCGCTGCCCACGCGGCCCCAGCAAACCCAATGCCGACGCCCACCAACACGGCACTCATCCACTTCTTGCTGATCGACATCCGACGTCTCCTGTAGGAAAGGGCAAGCTCAGCGAGACACATCGCAGCTCCGCCGGTGGTTGTCAACTGCCACCTTGAGCGTCGAGCGCGCTCGCGAACGCCACCCGGGCGGAGACGATGTCGGAGGGAAAGACATTCACTCGGTCGGTCGATTTTGCTCCGCCTCCGTCTCCGGCGGTTCCGGCGGTTCCGGCGGTCGCGCGGCCCCCTGCCGCCGCCCGGCGCGCGCGAGGATGTGCGCGCCCACCGGCGCGGTGGTCCCGATGAACAGGAGCGCGAGCAGCGCCTTCGTGACCACCGGCCCCTCGCGCGCGCTCAGCGAGAGCGCGAGCAGGAGAAAGAGCAGCCCGAGCGTCGCCGCCTTCGTGGGCGCGTGGATGCGCTGCGTGAACTCGGGGAGGCGCAGCACGCCCAGCGAAGCCACGAACATGAAGAAAACTCCGATGATAACGGAAGCGAGAACCAGCCCATCAATCAACAAGGTCCCCCTCCACGTAGGCGACGAGCGCGATCGTCCCGATGAAGCCGAGCAGCGTGATCACGAGGACCACGTCGATGAACAGCGCCGTGCCGAGCTCGACGGAAAGGACGAGCACCGCGCCGACCACATCGAGCACCAGGCAGTCGAAGGCGAGCACCTTGTCGAGCAGCGATGGCCCCCGGCAGATGCGGATGACGCAGAGCAGCATCCCGATCCCGAGCACCACGAGCGCGGCGAGGAGCACGGCGGAGGTGGGTGAGGTGGGCAGGTGCCCGGTCACGGGCGCTCCTCGGGCCGGGGAGGCGGCGAGCCCGGCGAGGTGGGTGGGTCCGGCGCGGCCCCAGGCGAGCCCGGCGGGGCCCCGGGCGAGCCCGGCGAGGTGGGTGGGTCCGGCGGTCCCGAGGGGGGCGGCGCGCTGCCCGAGGCGCGCAGGACGAGCTCCGCGAGGGCGCGCAGATCGCTGCGCACCGCCTCGGGGTCCTCGGCGTAGAGGGTGTGCACGAGGAGGGCCGCGCCGTCGTCCTCGGCGTCGACCGTGATGGTGCCCGGCGTGAGCGAGATGAGGTTGCCGAGCAGCACGACCTGCGTGCGCCCGAGATCGGGCACGTCGAGCCGGAGGAGCCGCGGGCGGAAGGGGAGCTCGCGCCGGAGGACGTCGCGCGCGAGCTGGAGGTTGGCGAGCACGAGCTCCCAGAGGAAGCTCCCGAGGAGCCGGAGCGAGCCGCGCACGGCGCGCGTGTAGCGGCGGCCGCGGGGCGCGCGCTGGCCGAAGCAGAGGCCGAGGAAGCCGAGGAGCGCGCCGGTGAGAAGGCCGAGCAGGGAGAAGTCGCCGGTCAGCAGCACCCACGCGAGCGCGAGGAGGAGGTTCTGCGCGAGCGGGCTCACGGGGCGCTCCCCGCCGGGGCGGCGGCGCGGCCGAGCACCGCGTCGCTGTAGGGCGCGGCGTCGAGGAGCTGCGCGGCCGCGCGCTCCGCGTAGGCGTACAGGGGCGGCGCGAGCAGGCCGATCGCGACGGAGAGCGACGCGAGGGCGAGCGTGGCGGCCAGCATGCCCGGGTCGCGGCCGAGCGCGGGCGCGCGCTGGCCCTCGGGCGCGCCCCAGAAGACGGCGACCCAGATCTTCAGCATCGACGCGAGCGTGAGGAAGCTGACGAGCAGCGCGAGCGTGGCGACGGCGCGCGCGCCCGCGCCCCCGCGGTAGCCCTCGACGAGCAGCAGGAGCTTGCCCCAGAAGCCGCTGAACGGCGGCACGCCCGCGAGCGAGAGCGCCGGGACGAAGAACCCGGCGGCCACCCACGGGTGCGTCCGCGCCATGCCCCGCACGTCGCCGAGCGCGCCCGAGCCGCCGACGCGCTCGGCGACGCCGCCCGCGAGGAAGAGCGCCATCTTCGCCGGGATCTGGTGGGCGATGAAGAACAGGCCGGCGGCCAGCGCGCGCGGGGTGAGCAGCGCGAGGCCGAAGGCCATGTACCCGATCTGGCTCACGATGTGGAACGAGAGGACGCCGCGGATCGTGTCGCGCCCGAGCGCGCCGACGACGCCGATCACCATGGTGGCGCCGGCCGCGACGAGCAGCGCGGGCGCGAGCGCGGGCGGAGCGTGCGCGCCGAGGAGGGCGACGGAGCGGAAGAGGGCGTAGACGCCCACCTTGGTGAGGAGCCCGGAGAAGGCGGCGTTCACCGCGATGGGCGCCTCGGGGTACGCGTCGGGGAGCCACGTGAAGACGGGCGCGAGCGCCGCCTTGACGGCGAAGACGACGAGCACGAGCGCCGCCGCGGCCCAGAACGCGCCGGGCAGCTCGCCGGCGGCGGCGCGGCGCGCGAGCTCCGCCATGTTGACCGTGCCCGCGGTGCCGTAGACGGCGCCGACGCCGCCGAGGAAGAGCAGGCTCGCGACGAGGTTGACGATCACGTACGGGAAGGCGCGCTCGAGCTGGATGCCGCGCGCGCCGAGCGCGATCAGCGCGAACGACGCGAGCAGCATGACCTCGAAGAAGACGAAGAGGTTGAAGTAGTCCCCGGTGACGAACGCGCCGTTCACGCCGGTGAGGAGCAGGTGATGGAGCGGGTAGAAGTACCGCGACTCGCCGGGGCCGCGGAGCGACGCGGGCGCGTAGAGGAGCGTCGCGAGCGAGGCGATCGCGGCGAGCACGAGCATGGCGCCGGTGAGCGCGTCCGCGACCCACACGACGCCCACGCGCGGGTCCCAGCCGCCGAGCCGGAGCACGAGGATGTCGCCGCGGGCGGCGCGCGCGGCGATCGCGCCGGAGGCGGCGAGCACGGCGGCGCCGCTCGCCAGCGAGAGCGCGCGCTGGAGCGGCTCGCGGCCGGTGAGGCCGAGCAGGGCGACGCCGGTGAGCAGCGGGGCGATCACCGGGGCGACGAGCGCTGCGCTCATGCGCGGGGCTCCCGGGACGGCGCGTCGCCGGCGGTCTCCGGGGGCGCCGCAGGCGGGGAGGGCGGCGCGTGGGGCGAGGGCGGGGAAGGCGGCGCAGAGGACGCGGGCGGCGCGGCGGGCGCGGGCGGCGCGGCGGGCGCGGGCGGCGCGGGCGCGTTCGCGCGCAGCGACAGGGCGAGCAGGAACGACGACATGCCGAGGCCGATCACGATCGCCGTGAGCAGGAACGCCTGCGCGAGCGGGTCGGCGAAGGGGCCCTGCGGGGCCGGCGCGTCGGCGAGGAGCGGCGGCAGCGCGCCCTCGGGCAGCCCCGCGGAGGCGAGCACGAGGAGGTTCACGCCGTTCGAGAGCAGGATGAAGCCGATCACCGTCTCCTGCGCGCTCGTCGACAGGAGCAGGTAGACCCCCGCCGCGAAGAGCGCGAACGCGGAGATCACCGCGGGGCCGATCACGACGGGACCCCGCGCGCGAAGAGCGACAGCACCGTGGCCGTCATGCCGACGACGACGAGGTACACGCCGGCGTCGAACAGGAGCGTCGTTGTCAGGTGCAGCCACCTGCCGGCGCTCACGCGCACGGCGGCGTGGTAGTGGACGAAGAAGCCGTCGCCGGCCGCCGTCGAGAGGAGGCCCGTGCCGGCCGCGAGCGCGAGCCCGACCCAGGCGGCGGGGCGCAGGGCGCGGGCGAGCCCCGCCTCGGTGCGCATGGCGCCGAACGCGAGCGCCTCGATGACGATGGCCACCGACGTGACGAGCCCTGCGATGAAGCCGCCGCCGGGGTGGTCATGGCCGCGGAGCAGCAGGTAGAGGGCGAACAGCGTGGTGACCGGGAGGAGACCCCGCGCCGCCGTGTCGAGGATCAGCGATCGCACGGCGCCTCCCCGGGCTGCGGCCGCCGCGCGCCGTGCCAGAAGAGCGCGGCCGCGCCGAGGGCCGCGATCGCGAGCACCGCGATCTCGCCCAGCGTGTCGGCGCCGCGGAAATCGACGAGGATCACGTTGACGACGTTCCTGCCGCCCGCCTCCGGCACGGCGAGCGCGATCTGCGCGGCGCCCGCCGGATCGGGCGCGGGGTGGACGCCCGCCGCCCACGCGAGCGCCGACGCGCCCGCGGCCGACGCGATCGCGACCGCCCCGTGCGCGAGGCGCCGGCCGCGCGGGCGGCCGGCGCCGCCGGGCGCGGGGAGCTGGCGGAAGGCGAGGAGGAGGAGCAGCAGCGAGACGGTCTCGACGAGGATCTGCGTGAGCGCGAGGTCGGGCGCGCGGAAGAGCACGTAGAACAGGGCGGTCCCGTACCCGGCGATCGCCATCATGAGCACCTTGGTCACGCGCTCGCGGACCCGGAGCGTGAGGACCGCCCCGGCCACGATCATCGCGACCGGGAGCCAGGCCACCGGGAGCGCGGGGAGGAGGGCAGCGCGTCCGGCTACCGCGCCGGCCGCGCGCGCGTGCGGGACGAGCGGGAGGGCGAGCGCGGCCGTCGCGACGAGCAGCGTCACGGCGGCGTACCGCGGGTGGCCGCCCGCCTGGACGGCGCGGCTCACCCGGCGCGCGCCGGCGAGCGCGGCGCTCACGAGGGGGTCGAGCAGGCCGCCGGGCGGGGGGGACGCGCGGCCGGCCGGGGGCGGCACGCCCTCGGCGGGGAGCGGGGGCGCGCCGGACGGGGCCGCGCGCCGGCGCTGCGCGAGGTGGCATGCGAGGCCGAGCGCGTAGCCGGCGAGGCCGAGCGCGAGGAGGGCGTCGGCGCGGTGCCAGAGGGCGACGCCCGGCGGGATGGCGGTCGCCGCGGCGGGCTCTATCGCGGCGACGGCGAGGGCGGGCGCGAGGCCGCCAGCGAGCTGCGGAAGGAGCAGCAGGGCGGGCGCGACGAGCATCCAGCGGGAGGCCGCGCGCGGTCGTCGCCGCGCGCCGCGCTCCGCCGGCGGCGGCGCGGCCCCGCCGGGGAAGGCGCAGGCGAGCAGCGCGAGCGCGTAGGCCACCGAGAGCGCGCTCCCGGCGACCGCGAGCGCGGCGGCCAGCGGCAGGGCGGCGCCGAGCCGGGGCTGATGGAGCACGGCCTCGTAGAAGATCTCCTTGGCGACGAAGCTCAGCAGGAGCGGGGCGCCGGCGAGCGCGAGGGCGCCGACGCCGACGAGCGCGCAGCCGGCCGGCTCGAGGCGACACCAGCGCTCGCGGCGCAGCGCGCGCACGTCGCGCGTCCCGGTGGTCTTCTCCAGCCACCCGACGAGGAGGAACAGCGCTGATTTGTAGAGGGCGTGGTTCGCTATCGCGACGAGCTCCCCGCGCGCGCCCGTGCCCGCGTGGAGGCCGAGGAGCGCGGTCAGCAGGCCGAGGTACGCGGCGGTGCTGTAGGCGAGGAGCTGCTTGAGGTCCCAGGCGCGCGCCGCCTGGACGCCGGCCACGACGAACGTCGCGAGCCCGACCGCCGTCAGCGCGGGGACCCAGAGCGGCGAGGCGCCGAAGATGGGCGAGAGGCGCACGAGCAGGAACACGCCCGCCTTCACGAGCGTCGCGGAGTGCAGGTAGGCGCTGACGGGCGCCGGGGCGGCCATCGCCCCGGGGAGCCAGGAGTGGAACGGGAACTGCGCCGATTTCGTGAACGCCCCGACGAGCAGGAGCGCGAGGGGCAGCGCGTGCGCCGGGTCCCTCACGAGCTCGGCGCCGCGGGTCTCGAGCTCGGAGAGGCTCGTCGTCCCCGCGAGCCGGCCGAGCAGGATGACGCCGGCGAGCAGCGCGAGCCCGCCGCCGCCCGTGACGAGGAACGCCTGCACGGCGCCGCGCCGCGCGGCGGCGTCCTCGATGTCCATGCCGATGAGGAGCGCGGAGGTGACCGTCGTGAGCTCCCAGAACACGAAGAGGAGGACGAGCGAGTCGGAGAGGACGAGGCCGAGCATCGACCCCATGAACGCGAGAAAGAGCGCCCAGAACCGGCCGTTCCCCTTCTCCTTCAGGTAGTGCCGCGCGTACTGCGCTATCGCGAGGCCGATGCCGCCGATCAGCAGCACGAAGAACGCGCCGGGGTGGTCGAGGCGCAGATCGGCGTTGATCCCGAGCGAGGGGAGCCAGGGGATCGACAGGCGCGATGCGCCGCCCGCGGCTGCAAAGCGCCAGAGCGGCAGCGCGAGCAGCAGGACGGACGCCGGGGCGAGCAGCGCCACCCGCCCCGCCCACCGCGAGGGCAGCGGGAGCACCGCCGCGGCCAGCGCGAACGGGATGAAGGGAATCCAGGGGAGCACGCGCATCGCGAGGCTTCCAATCAGGCGCCGAGGCGACGCGCTCGGCGCAGCGCCGGGTGGGCACGATTGGCCCGAGTGGCCAGTCACGGCACGCCGCCAGGCGAGCCGTCGTCTGTTCTTGAGAAAAGCGTGCCGCTCGGGCGGTGCAATCTGTCTGGACGCGCGCGCCGCGTGGCGAGGGCGTGGTGCGACGGATCTCTTCGCCTCGATCGGCCCAGCCGTCGAGGAGCCAGGACGGCCGCTTTCCCCTGCACCGGTCGAGCGTGCCCGTCCGCTTCGTGTCCAGGCAGCTGCGTGCTACCCTTCGCGCATGACCACGGCAGCGACGGAGCGACCGCCCAGACGACGATACCTGCTGACGCCGCCGGGCGACACCCGGCCGTCGCTGCTCGTCGAGCTCTGTTCCAGCATTGATGACACCGTGCTGCGCGAGGTCCGAGAGGCGATGTTCGGGCTCGGTTGCGGCAACGGCCTCGTGCTCGACGCAGACCAGTGTGTGATCCTGCACGACTCGTTTGCCTCGATGGATCCGGACGCGATCGAGCAGGAGCCGACGAAGCTGGAGACCGCGCGACTCATCGGCACGAACGGGGGACCTATCGAGCAGCGGCTCGAGCGCTGGCTCAACGCGCTCGCGACGAACTGGCAGAGCACCTTGCCGCGCGAGGAATGGTCTGCGCCGCTCCTCACCGACGTCGTGCCCGCGGCCTCCGGATCCGTCGTCCGCAGGGCCATGCACGGAAGCACGCAGTGAAGCACGTCTTCGTCGAGACGAACTTCTTCATCGATGTATTGCGCCCTTTCCCTATCAAGGAGGCCGAAAGGCTGCTGGGCCGTCACGGGACGGACCTACAGCTCTATGTCCCCTGGTGCTCGATCACCGAGGCCAAGAGGACGATCGAGCGGATCATCCGCGAGGACCTCGCGTTCGTGGACGGCGCGGGGAGGTTCTATCGACGGCTCAATGACCAGTATCGCGGCAACGCGAGCCGGCCCGTGGACTTGACGCAGATCCGCGGATTCATCGACATGGCGCGCACGCTGCGCCGCGACGCGCTGTTCAATCTGGTTGCCCAGGTCGATGGGCTCGCCGCGCAGCTCAATGTGATCCCTCCGTCGCCCGCTGTCATACAGCGCACGTTGAGCATCTTTCCCGTCAAGTCGCTCCCTCCTTTCGATGAGATGGTCCTCGGCGCCGTCCTGGAGCACGCGGCGATGCTCCACGCGCGCGGAGAGACGGAGCTCTTCTTTTGCAACCTCAACGCGAAGGATTTTGCGCCGACGGCGGGGAATGAGCTCGGCGCCGCGTACGCGGCGTCCGGGTTACGCTACCTCGACTCCTTCCAGGTGCCCTGACGCGAACGCGATGGACGCGGCGCTGGCGTCGCCCTCTCCGGCCGGCGCTCGGCGCCAGGTGGGAAGGAGATCGGCGCAGCGACCAGGCTGACGCGCGGCTGCACGAAGTGGCCGTGTGCCGCTGTGGGTGCTTGCGGGATGCCGGCGCAGGCCGCACCAGGACGGCAGCGACTCGTCCAGGTAAAACACATCGGGTCCGCTGGATTACACCGGTCTCGGCTCACCCGCGCAGAAGCGTTCTTCCAGCGACGTCTGCCGCGACGCATCGCATCGCATCGCATCGCGCCATCGACTCGATCGCGCCCGCCATCGAGGTGAGCTGCGCATCATCTCAAGCCTGGATTCAGACAGAAGCCCGCGCGCGTGATATCGCTGGATCCACGGCGGCTCATGCGCGCGGGAGAGATCGTCGACGAGCGGTTCGAGATCGAGGGCCTCGCCGGCTCGGGCGGGATGGGACACGTGTACCGGGCGCGCGACCGGCGCACCGGCGACACCGTGGCTCTCAAGGTGCTTCGCCGCGCCGGCAAGAGCGAGCTCCGCCGCTTCTCGTGCGAGGTGCAGGCGCTCTCCGCGCTGCGCATCCCCGGTGTCGTGCGCTACATCGCTCACGGCGTCACCGCGGACGGCAAGCCGTATCTGGTCATGGAGTGGCTCTCCGGCGAGACGCTCGCCGAGCGCATGACCCAGCGCGGGCTCACGCCGGCCGAGAGCGTCGATGTCATCGCGCGCGTCGCGGGGACGCTCGGCGACATCCACCGGCAGGGCGTCGTCCACCGCGATCTCAAGCCGAGCAACCTGATCCTCGTCGAGGGGCGGCTCGATCGGGTGATGGTGCTCGACTTCGGGATCGCGCGCTTCCGGATCGACCAGCAGCTCACGATGCCGGGCACCGTCCTCGGGACCCCGGAGTTCATGGCGCCCGAGCAGGCGCGCGGCGATCGGAGCGTCGACGCCCGCGCGGACGTGTTCGCGCTCGGCTGCGTGCTGTTCAAGTGCCTCACCGGGCGCGCCGCGTTCCAGGGCGTCGGGGCGCTCGCCGTGCTGGTCAAGGTGCTCCTCGACGAGCCGCCGCGCCTCCGCGAGCTCCGCCCCGGGCTGCCCGCGGAGCTCGACGCGCTCGTCGCCAGCATGCTCGCGAAGCAGCCGGGCGAGCGGCCCCGCGACGGCGCGGCCGTCGCCGAGGCGCTCGGCGCGATCGACCTCTCCGGCGTCGACGCGGCGGGCGGCGGCGAGCCCGCCGCGCCGGTGCGCGCGCTGGAGCTCACGAGCAGCGAGCGGCGCGTCACGTGCCTCGTGCTCGCGCACGAGCGCTCGGCGCCCGACGAGGAGACGCGCTCGCAGGAGGAGGAGCAGGCGCGGGCGCTCGAGCGCGCCGAGGAGCTGCGCGCGCTCGCGGCGCGCTACCAGGGGCAGATCGAGCTCGTCGACGCGCGGTCGCCGCTGCTCGTCTTGACCAGCGCCGAGGCGGCCACCGACCTCGCGGCGCAGGCCGCCCGCTGCGCGCTGGCGCTGCGCGCGCTGCTCGGCGGCGCGCCGGTGGCGCTCGTGACCGGGCGGGCCGAGCTCACCTCGCGCATCCCGATGGGCGAGCTCATCGACAGGGCGGTGCAGCTCCTGCCCGCGCGCGGCGAGCCGGCGCCCGCGGCCGCGGTCCGCATCGACGACGTGACGGCGGGGCTGCTCGGCGGCCGGTTCGAGACGAGCTGCGAGGGCGGCGCGCGCTTCCTGCACGGGGCGCGGGACGACCTCAAGGTGGCGACCGCGCCGGCGCTGCTCGGCAAGCCGGTGTCGTGCGTGGGGCGGGAGCGGGAGCTCGCGGTGCTGACCGCGGAGCTCGAGCGGAGCATCGAGGAGTCGACCTCGGGCGCGCTGCTCGTCGTCGCGGCGGCGGGCATGGGCAAGTCGCGGCTGCGGCAGGAGTTCCTCGCGAAGGTGTCCTCCGTCGCCGTGCGCGGCGCGGGCGCCGACGGCGCGAACGGCGGCGGCGGTGTGAACGGCGGCGGCGCGTACGGCGCCGGCGGCGACGGAGCGAACGGCGGCGTCGAGGTGTGGGTCGGCCAGGGCGACCCGATGAGCTCCGGCTCGGCGTTCGGGCTCCTGTCGCGCGCGCTGCGCAGCGCGATGGGCATCGTCGACGGCGAGCCGCTCGAGGAGCGGCGGCGCAAGGTGCGGGCGCGGGTCGAGCGCCACCGGGAGCTCGACGTCGGCCGCGTCAGCGCCTTCCTCGGCGAGCTCGTCGGCGCGCCGTTCCCGGACGACGACATCCAGGTCGGCGCCGCGCGGCGCAACCGCCTGCTGATGGGCGATCAGCTGCGCCTCTCGTGGGAGGACTTCATCCGGGCCGAGTGCGCGAAGCAGCCGGTGCTGCTCGTCCTCGAGGACCTCCAGTGGGGCGACCTGCCCACGGTGACGATGGTCGAGGCGGCGCTCCGGCGCCTGAAGGACCTGCCGTTCCTCGTGCTCGGCCTGGGCCGCCCCGAGGTGCATGACATCTTCCCCGCGCTCGCGCACGGCCGCTTCGGCAACCAGATGATGCTGCCGCCGCTCACGCGCCGGGCGAGCGAGCGGCTCGTGCGCGAGGCGCTCGGCGACGACGTGAGCGCCGCGCTCGTGGCCACGCTCGTCGACCGCGCCGACGGCAACCCGTTCTACCTGGAAGAGCAGGTGCGCGCGGTGGCGGCCGGCCACGGCGCGGATCTGCCGGAGACGGTGCTCGCGATGGTGCAGGCGCGCATCGAGGCGCTCGACGCGGAGGCGCGGCGCGTGCTGCGGGCGGCGAGCGTGTTCGGCCAGGCGTTCTGGCCGAGCGGGGTGAGCGCGCTGCTCGGCGGGGCCGGGGTGACGCGGTGGCTGTCGGAGCTGGAGCGGCGCGAGGTGATCCACCGGCGCGGCCCGGGGCGGCTGCGGGGCGAGGTCGAGTACCGCTTCCGCCACGCGCTCGTGCGCGAGGCGGCGTACGGCATGCTGACCGAGGCGGACCGGCGGCTGGGCCACGCGCTGGCGGGCGACTGGCTGGAGCGCGCGGGCGAGCCCGACGCGATGGCGCTCGCCGAGCACTTCGAGCGCGGCGTCGTGCCCGCGCGCGCCGCGGCGGCGTACCTGCGCGCCGCGCAGCACGCCCTGGAGGGGAACGACCTCGGCGCCGCGATCGCGCGGGCCGAGCGCGGGCTCGCGTGCGCCCCGGAGCCCGCCGTGGTGGGCGCGCTGCGGCTCGTCCAGGCCGAGGCCCACGTCTGGCGGGGCGATCTGGCGCTTGCCGAGGAGCGGGGGACGGAGGCGGCCCGGCACCTCGCGCCCGGCTCGGCGCCGTGGTTCGCGGCCATCGCGCAGGTGGTCGCCGCGGCGAGCAAGCTGGGCGGCTTCGACCGCGTGGAGGCGTGGATGGGCGCCGCGATCGACGCGCCCGCGCTCGGGGGCGCGGAGAGCGCGCGCAGCACGTGCCTCTGCGCGGGCGCCTCGACGCTGGCCTTCGCCGGCCGCCCCGCCGTCGTCGACGCGCTGCTCGCGGCGGTCGAGCGCGCCGTGCGCGACGGGGCGGCGACCGGCGCGGGCGCGGGCGCCGAGGTGGTCGCGGGGCTCCACCAGGCGCGCGCCTTCCGCGCCATGAGCGGGGGCGATCCCGGCGCGTGCGTCACCGGCCTGGAGGCCGCGCTGGCCGCCTTCGAGCAGGTCGGCGACCGGCGCAACGCGTGCATCACCCGGGCGAACCTCGGCTATTCCTACGGCGAGCTCGGCGACTTCGGCGGCGCCGAGGCGGCGCTCCGCTCGGTGCTGGAGGCCGCCGACCGGATGGGCCTCCACGAGGTGGCGGCGGCGGCGCAGGCCAGCCTGGGGCAGGTCCTTGCCTACCGCGGCCGGCTCGCGGAGGCGCGGGCCGTCGAGGAGGCGGCGCTCGCGTCGAGCCAGCGGCTCGGCGACCCGCGCGCCGAGGTCGTCTCGCGCTCGTACCTGGCGAAGATCGCCTTGCTGGCCGGCGACTTCGCGGCCGCGGAGCGCGAGGCGCGCCTCGCCGAGGCGCTGGAGAGCGCGTCGCCGCTGCGGGTGGCGGCCACCGCGATACGGGCGCGGGCGCTGCTCGGCCTCGGGCGCGCGGACGACGCGCTCGCGGCCGCCGGCGAGGCGCTGGCCGCGCTCGAGTCGCTCGGCGGGCTCGAAGAGGGCGAGTCGATGATCCGGCTCGTCCACGCCGAGGCGTTCTCCGCGGTGGGCGACGCCAGGCGGGCGGCCGCGGCCATCGTCTCGGCGCGCGACAAGCTGCTCGCGCGGGCGGCCAGCGTGCGAGATGCCGAGTGGCGCAGGCGCTTTCTCTCCCACGTTCCCGACAACGCGCGCACACTGGAGCTCGCGGCGCAATGGGTCGGGACCGCCGGAACCGCCGGAACCGCCGGAGCTGTCGGAGCCTTCGGGACCACGCGCCACGCAGCGGAGCAAAGCGCCGACAAGGGCGCCGACAGAGCGCCGCTGTCCCACGGGTGAATCCGCACGGGACGTGCAATTAGAGGCTGACAGGACACGTGATTGGCCGTACCCTGTCCATAGACGTGGAGAGTTCCCGGCAGCTGTCGCCCTGAGCGACGCGCCGGAGGGCGTGCTGTGATCGGGGAGCGCCAGCGCTCCTCTTGGCTCGCTACCGAGGTCTCATCACGTGAAAACCAAGGGTGTTCTTGGGTGCGCAGGCATCCTTTTCGTGGCCACCGGCTGCATGGCGCCCGAGCTCGGGCTCGACGCGGATGAAACAGGCGATCTCGGCGCGAGCGCCGAGGCGATCGAGAGCGGGAATGCGCTGAGCTACAACGCGCTCAGCTACAACGCGCTCAGCTACAATGCGCTGAGCTACAACGCGCTCAGCTACAACGCGTTGCGCCCGGAGGCGGCCTCCGCGCTCAAGGATCCCGGCGAGGGGGGCGATCTCTTCCGGACGCTCGTGAAATACACGGTGAGCTGCGCGCTCACCGAGTCCCAGTCGTTCCGCTTCTCCTGGACCGACAGCGCGGGCGCGGTCCATCACGAGGTCTATCACGGGCACCTCGGCCTCGCCGCGCAGTGGGACAGGCGCGCGCTCGACGCGGACGGAAAGCAGATGGTGTCCGCGTGCCTCGCGGCGCACACGAACCGTTATGGCGTGTCGGTCCTCATCTCGATGCGCTCTCACCAGGACCCGCTGCGCCACGAGGTCGGGCGCGACGAGCGGGAGGCGTATCCTCATGTCGAGGGGGCGTTCTGGGGGAACCTGTTCGGGGAGACGCCGTACCTGCGCGCCTGCTACAACGAGGCGAGCGTCGACCTGGCGCGCGCGGCGCGGCGCGACTGCGCTGCGGGGCACGTCGACGGCGAGGGGGATGTCGAGGGGTGCGGGATCATCGAGATCGTCGGAGCCTGCCAGGACCTTTGCAGCAAGCTCCACCCGCCGGGGAAGTATTACAAGGACTGCGTGGATCCGGAGTCGGGCAAGACGCGGTATGTCGTCACGACGGCGCTGCGCTGAACCTGTCCTTCACCTGCGGCTCCGGCCCTCGCGGCAGCGGGGCCTCCACCACCTCAGGCGTACGCGCCGGAACCATAGTCGGCCGAGCCGCAGTCGATTCCAGAGCGTGTTCGGGCTCTGCCCGAGCGCCGCGGCGACCTCCCCGATCGTGTACCCCTGCGCCGTGAGGCCGAGGACGGCTCGAAACCTCGGGTCGATGCGTTTCAGATCGTGGAGCGCTCTCCGGGCCTCGACCTGTTCGAGCGGCCCGGGGGCGTGGTCCTGGCGGAGACGACCCGGGCTCGGCACGAGGACCTCGTACCGCCGGCGGGCGCGCGCCACGTAACGTGACGCGTGCCGCCAGCTGATCCCGACGATCCATCGCTCCAGGGCCACGGCGTCCGGGACCCCCGGCCGCGGCTGGAACCGCCCGGCGCGCATGCTTCGCCACGCCCCGAGCAGCACCTCCTGGACGATGTCGGCGCGATCCCTGCGCGGCACGCGCCAGCGCCGCAACACATCGTGGATGGTCGCCGCGTGCCGGACGATGGAGTCGATGTCCAGCTCGACGGCGATTCGATGGATTCGCACAGAAGGTCAAGCCCGTGACAGAAGGTCATGCTCGTGCCGCCGCGCGCGGCGCGATCAGTCCCGCGCGCCGAGCCGCCCGTGGCGCTCGCAGCGCACCCGCCGGAGGAGCGCGTCGCGCTCCGCGGCGTGCTCTCCGCGACCGCGACGCTCGCGGTGCTCGTGCAGAAGCCGGCACGCCGAGAGCTGCCCCTCGATGGTCCCGAGGTCGAGCATCGCTCGCGCGCGCTCGATCGTCGGATCGATCCGCGCCCGCTCCGCGCCGGTGCGTCCCCGGGACGGCATCGTGACTGCGGCCGACCCCGCGAGGGCTGTCGCGGAGCTGCCCTGAGGGGCGGATACAGCGGCGGCCGTGATGGCCTCTCGCCGATTCGCGCTCTCATGGCCGCCGGGCCCGGTGTCGCGCTGGTCGGCAGGCACCGCCGGGATCTCGGTCACAGGCTGCGCGCGCCCCGAGGCCGCGCGCAGGGGCGCCTCGGCAAGACCAGCCGCCGGGCCGGGCCAGGCGGCGCCCGCCCCGAGCACGAGCCCTGCCATTGCCATTGCATGCAGCCTGAGCCGGCGGAGCCCGCGCAATGCATCGTGGCGCCAGGATCCGGAGAAGCACGGGATGAACGGCACGAAGCACGGCGTCGCGGCCTGCCCGCGCCGGCGCTGCTCCGCCTGCCATCGTGCCCTCTCCTGATCGACCCTGTCCCAGGCGGCCGCGAGCCGCGACTTGACGGTGTTCTCCGAGAGCCCGTGCGCCTCGGCGATCTCGGCGAGCGTCCTGCCCAGCAGCTCGTGCTCGACGAAGACCGTGCGGCGCGCGCCGTCGAGCCTGTCGATGAAGCGCCAGAGGACGGAAGCCCGCTGGCTGGCGATGACCGAGGCTTCCGGACCCGGCCGATCATCGGAAGGTTCCTGATCCAGGAGCGGCGCCACCACCTCTTCCCGGAGGCGCGCTCGCCGCCGGCTCGTGCGCGCCTCGTTTCTGACGATCTGGTCCACGTACGCCGCGGCGTCCCTCGCCACGTCGATGCGCGCGCGGTTCTCCAGGATACGGAGCCACGCCTGCTGGACGACGTCGTCGACGTCCTGCGCCGGCACGCGCATGGCGCGCGCGAGCCGGCGGAAACGATCGGAACCGAGCGGACCAGAGGCTGCGCCGTCCAGGCTCGTCGAGGTGCTCACGTCCATGCACGTCCAGATGATTCAGGCGCCAAACCGGGTGACCGAATCGACCGGCGCGGGGAAGAACGGTGAACGAAGGTGCGTCCAAACAGGGATCGCGGGGATGACGACAGGGCGACGCCTCGCGTGAATCATTACTGGGAGAGCGTCGAATCTGTCATGGAAAGGCTCGACACGCGCCGTGTAGGCGCCGTTGCTGGGCTGGCGGCTCCGGCGGTAGAGTGCGCCGCATGACGCGCTGGTGCTCGATCCTGGGCGGGATCTGCCTTCTCGGCGCGCTGGGCAGCGGCATCGGGCCTGCGCGCGCGGCGCCGGCGCCTCCGGGGGCGGCGGCGAGCGCGACAGCGGTGAGGGCGCGTAAGGAGGCCCAGCGTGCCTTCGGTGCGCGGCGGTGGGCCGAGGCGGAGGCGGGCTTCGAGGCCGCCCTGGCAGCGCCCGACGCTGCCGGCATGACCGCGGCGCAGCGGGCCGAGGTGCTCGGGTATCTCGGGCTCTGCGAGCTGGAGCAGGGCAAGCACCGGGAGGCCGCCGAGCACCTGGGGCAGAGCCTCGAGCACGACGCCGCCTTGAATCAGTCGCTCCTCCGCCGGCTCACGCGCGGCTTCAACAAGGCCGTCGAGCACGTCGGGAGGATCTACGTGGCGGCCGCCCCGTCGGACGCCGAGATCCTCCTGGACGACGAGCCCATCGGCACGGGGGCCTCGGCCCACGAGCTGTTCGTCGCGCCGGGGGCCTACACGCTCCGGGCGCGGCTGTCGGGGCACGGGGAGGCCTCGCAACGCGTGGAGGTCGCCGCCGGGATGACGGTCGGCGCGACGCTGCAGCTCGCGCGCGCGGTCGAGTCGCCTGCGCGTGCGCCGGATCCGGGCGCGACGCGGAGCCGACCGGCCGAGGCGGCGGTCCCGGCCGCGCCCGCGGCGGCGCCGGGGCCGTGGGCGTCGTGGTCGGGGACGCTGCGGCTCGCGGGGGTCGCCGTCACGGCGGCCACCGTGTCGACCGGGGCCGTCCTCATGCTCCGGGCGAGCCGCCTCGACGGGGACCTCGACGAGCGCATCGGCGGCCTCCACCGCGATCCGGCGTGGACCTCGGGCGCGTGCCGCGCAGCGCCGCAGCCCCCGGCGTGCCCGGAGCTCCGCTACATGCGCGAGCAGCGCGATCTGTCCGGCGCCCTCGGGACCGCCCTTGTCGCGACGGGGGCCGTGGTCGGCGCGGTGACCGCCGCGTCGTTCTTCGTGGACCTCTCGTTTCTGCGACCTACGCCAGCGCGGAGCGGGCTGCGTGTCGTCCCTGCGATGGCCGCGCAGCAGGTCGGCGTGGTGGCGCTGGGGGTGTGGTGAGGGCCTGGAGGGCGGGCATGGCGGGCCTGGAGGCGAGCATGCGGTGGGTGAAGGCGGCGCGGAGCGCCTCGGTGTCGCTCGCGATCGGCGCGCTGTGCGCGTGCGGTGCGGGCGCCGTCTCGGGGTGCATGTACCTGGGGGATCACTGCTGGGAGGAGCAGACGTGCGACGAGCCCCCGCCCCCGGCGCCGCCGTCCCAGGCGTCACCGTGCGACGGCGATCCGGGAATGGCGCCGGCGCTGGACGGTTGCGGGGTGTTCGTTCGCGCAAACGGCGATGACCGCAACCCGGGCACGCGGAAGCAGCCCGTGAAGACCTTGCAGCGCGCGATCGTGCTCGCCGCGAGCGGACGGAGCGACCGAGAGGCGCCGACCTGGCGCGTGTACGCGTGCGGCGAGACGTTCGAGGAGGCGGTCGTCCTGCCCTCGGGCGTGGACATCTGGGGAGGGCGACGCTGCGCCGACGGGGACTGGTTGTTCGGGGGGGCCGACCAGCTGACCACCGTCGCCCCGGGGCCAGCGGGGATCCCGGTCCGGGTCCTCGACGGGGGAGGGGCGACATCGACGGTGTTCGGGGTCCGGGTCGTGGCCGCCGAAGGGTCGGCGGGCGACGGGAAGTCGTCGATCGGCATGATCCTGAGCCAGGGGGCGAAGCTCCGGGTCGTGGAGAGCCGGGTTCACGCGGCCGACGGGAAGGACGGGGAGCCGGGGGAAGACGCCCCGCGCCTCCGGGCGAAGGACGGGGAGTACGGGAACGACGGTGCGGACGCATGCACGGAAGACGTCGCGACCGGCGCGCCTCTCGTGGTCACCGAGTGCGACGGGGGTATCGAGTCCATCGGCGGACAGGGAGGCGACGGGTACGTCGAGGAAGGTGGCGATGGCCAGCGGGGCGCGCCTTCCTCGGCGGCGAATCCGATGTCCGGCGAGGGGGGGCTCGGCGCGGGCGGCGGGCGATGCACAGCCGGAACACCGGGCGCGGCCGGTGAGGACGGCTGGCATGGCGCCGGTGCGAGCGGCCTTGGCAGTCTCGACGTGACCGGGTGGGTGGGCGTTCGAGGCGCCGATGGCGGCCCCGGGGGCATCGGCCGGGGCGGCGGGGGCGGCGGCGGGAGCCGATCGAGGATCGACATGATCCAGTGCCGTGCCGGACAACCTCGGGGCGGCGCTGCCGGCGGCTCCGGGGGCAGCGGCGGCTGTGGTGGAAAGGCGGGCCGGGGGAGGGGGCTACGGGGGCTCGAGCATCGGGATCGTGGCCCTGGGGGGCGCCGAGATCACCGTCGAGGCCAGTACGGTGGTGACCGGCCGAGGTGGCAATGGCGGGGCCGGCGGGACAGGCCAGTCGGGTGGCATAGGCTTCCCGGGTGGTTTCGGCGGGCAGCATGGAGTGAACGACGGTTGGAATGCTTGTAGGGGGGGCAAAGGAGGGAATGGCGGCAACGGTGGCAACGGCGGGGGCGGTGTGGGTGGACACTCGATCGGTGTCGCCACCGTCGGTGTCACCAAGGTGAGCTTTGAACGAGGTGCGGATGTCAGGCTCGAGAGTGCTGGCGACGGCGGTCCCGGGGCAGGTGTCCGCGAGGACGAGGGTCGGGGGGGGCAGGGCAAGTCGGAAACCTGGGCCGTGTTCGCTGCGGCGGCCCAGGCCGAGGAGCCACCGCGGTGAAGATTCCCACGCACGGCGCACGACATCGAGAGGCACCATGAGGATGGTTGAAACCCGACGACTGCTTCTGCTGGTGCCGCTCGCGGCGGCGGCGTGCGGGATCGATCTCGGTCCCTATGAGGACGAGGAGCGCCCTCCGCCGTGCGGCGGCGCGACGTCGTGCGCGCCTGCTCCTCCGCCGGAGTCGGTCTGTCGCGCGTACCTCACCGCCGACCAGGCGGAGGCCGGCTGCGGCGTGTTCGTCCACTTTTTCGTGGGCGACGATGCACATCCCGGCACGCGGGACGCGCCGGTGCGGACCCTGCCGCGCGGCATCGAGCTCGCGCGCACGGGGAGCGGGCGCGTGTTCTTCTGCGGCGCGCATGACGGCGAGATCAAGCTGCCCTCCGGCGTCGATATCGTGGGGGGCTTCAACTGCTTGAACGACTGGAAGCGGGGGACCGCGATCCCCGGTACCCGCGACCTCAACGATGCAATCCTCCAGACGACGCGCAACGGGACCATCGCGCTGACCATCGAGCCCGCGAGCCCCGGCGACACAGGGGCCGCCGACGGCGTGTCCACGCTCGCCGACGTCCGATTGGACAGCGGAAGCGAG
Organism: Sorangium sp. So ce1335; assembly: GCF_051521615.1. Classification (NCBI taxonomy): domain Bacteria; kingdom Pseudomonadati; phylum Myxococcota; order Polyangiales; family Polyangiaceae; genus Sorangium; species Sorangium sp. So ce1335. The sequence goes on along the minus strand of NZ_CP150363.1, from coordinate 9,767,757 downwards.
GTCGGGCTCTTCGTTCGGTCTGGTACCGCCGTGGAGATCGTTCGTGGTGGGATCGAGGGGGATTACAGCTTCAGGACGGAGGGCGGGGAGGACGCGCCGCAGTTTCCGGCAGCGCCCGACGGCGCGGACGGCAATGGCGGTGTGCAGGGCTGCGCCGCGACCCCCGCGGCCGGCGGGGCTCCGGTGACGAGCCCATGCGACGACGGTGCCGTGTCGATGGGCGGCAAGGGAGGCGACGGCGGGATCGCCAGAGGCGGCGACGGCGGCGACGGTGCGCCTGCGCCGAGCCCCGATCCCGAGGATCCCTATCCCCGGGGTGCCGGGGGCATCGGAGACGGCGGCGATGGCCGCTGCGGGGACGGGGAGCAGGGGCGAAGCGGCGCGCCGGGCGTCGACGGGGCGCCGGGCCAGGGCATCGGGCGTCTCGGCGAGGAGGGCTGGATAGGCGCCCGGGCCGGGGATGGACGCAGCGGGGCGCCGGGCCAGGGGGGCGGCGGCGGCGGCGGTCTTCGCGGGAGCGCCGCCCTCTGCGGCGCGGCCTCCCGATCGGGGCCGTCCGGAGGCTCGGGCGGCGGCGGCGGCTGCGGCGGCAAGGGAGGGAAGGGCGGCGGCAACGGCACCCCGAGCATCGGGATCCTCGCGCTCCACGCCAAGGTCACGGTGCGCGACAGCCGGATCTTCACGGCTCCGGCAATGCCCGGTGCGGACGGCGGGGAGCCTCAGAGCGGCGGCCGCGGGGGGCGCGGCGGGGGCGGCGCCTACTCGCCCAATGGGTACGACCGCGCGTGCAACGGCGGCGCCGGCGGCATGGGGGGCCCGGGCGGTTATGGCGGCGGCGGGCGCGGCGGGGATTCCATCGGCATCGCCCACCTCGACGATACCGAGCTCGTGCTGGAGAACGTCACGTTCGAGCTCGGCGAGCCCGGCAAGGGCGGCATCGGCAACCCCGCGGATCCCGCGACCTGGGGGGAAGACGGCATCGCGGTCGAGACGCTCCGCCTTCCCGAGTGAGCCACGTGCGCGCCGGCCGGGCACGGACGCGCTCATGAACGCCTCGATCCCGGCGCACGGCCAGGGGACGCCGGCGCGTCGCTCGTCCCAGGTACGTGATCACCTCGACCTCGAAGAGCTCTGAGCCGTGAAATACTGGCGGAGCCACCGCATCCTCGAGCTCTCGGCCCAGCCCATGGCGGTCATGGCGCGCTCGATGGCGTCGAACTGCGCCTGGTCGACGGGAAGCTCGAGGTCGCCGATCCAGTCGATGACGCACTCCACGCCGAGCCCCCACTCGCCGTGCCGGTGAATGTAGTCGTGCGCGTCGCGAAAGAGCGCTGGGGGAAGAACGTCCTTGAGCGACTCGAGGGCGACAGCGCACAACGCACGGATGGATTCTCTCGTCATCCTGCTCCCAGCCTGCTCATGGGCAGCGCTCCAGGACGGCACGGATCACGTCGCTTCCCCGGAGGGCGTGCCTCGATGGCGCGGTGGTCGCTTCGTTCAGTGCCCATGTGGATCGAAATAGGCCTGCAGGGTGCTTTCCCCCGGTCGTAGCAGGGCCGCTCGCTCGAAGTATCCGCGCGCTTTGCCGCGCTCGTCTGTGTTCATCAGGGCGACGGCCAGGTTGTGGTAGGTGTTCGCGTCGGTGGACCCGAGCGCTTCGGCGCGTCGCAGCGCTACCAGGGCTTCATGGTGCCGCCCCGTGTCTGACAGCACCGCGCCGAGCGACGTCAAGGCGTCGACGCAGCTCGGTTCGGCTTGTAGATGCTCACGCAGCAACTGCTCCGCGCGCCCAAGCGCGACCCCCCACCGGGTTTGATCCCCCCACGCCACCTGATGGAGGTGAGACACCTCTTCAGCCAACGCTGGCGCCATGCGTCTGCTCAAGGTACCGGCGTTCCGTCGCGAGCGCCAGGGCGACGGCGGAGCCGGCGCGACACGCTCGTTCGCTGCGACGTCGTGCCGGGCGGCTCGTCATCCGTTGGCATCCACGAGCTCGCTCCAGAACCGGATCCGGCGCACCTCTTCGCGGGCGGCGTCGGCGTGAGGTGGCCGGTGAAATTCGCGACGCAGGTACGTCGCGAGGTCGCTGCCGTAGCAAATGATGTCGGTCTGGTAGACCGAAAAGACGGGGTTTCCGGCGAGCGCTGGCTCCGCCGGGATGTAGCGGTGACCCCGGATCGGGATCAGGCGCGGCGCCTCTGCGACGGCGGCGCGCGCAATCTGTAACGCCTCTGGCAGCCCGGAGGGCCGGACGCCCCATGCGTCCCACCAGAACGCGTTGTGCTCGATATCGAACGCGATGCCCTCGAAGGGCCAGTCGAGCTGCCGGCGAACCTCCGTCGAGTCTGGAGCCCGCCAGTCGGGAAAGCGCCCGCCGACCGGGAGGCCTTCCGAGAGAAAGGAGCGCAGATCTGGCGGAAACCTGGCGCCGATGGCGGACTCGGCTCGGTCGAGCTCGGTCTCTGTCAAACCGGGCGCAACCGCGACCCCCGCGTCGATCAAGAGCTGGTGTTCCGCTCGCCAACGCATCCGCATCCCCCGCACGTCCCTCCCCGGTTCACAGCGGGTGGGCAGCGTAGCGGGCGCCGATTCTCCTCGTCAACCAACCCGGGGCCCGAGCAGGCCGATTGCGGGGCCACGTCACTGCTGCCGTGGGCGCGTTGAGCGTGCCATCGCGTGGGGAAGCAGTGAGCGGGGGCGAGGGGCTGGATCGACACGTCTGGCCGTGGTGGTCGTCTGCCGCCTGAGCCCGCGTGGGTCGTCTGCCGCCTGAGCCCGCGTGGAAGGAGCGCAGCTGCCGGTGCTGTTCTGGAGCAACAGACGGGTTGAACCCGCCTGAAACGAGCAGAATTTCGAACCGCCAAGACGCCAAGGACGCCAAGACATTGTCTTCTTCTTGGCGTCCTTGGCGCCTTGGCGGTTCATTTCTCGCTCGCTCAACGTGATCGGCGCTCTGGCGGCGAACCGTCGCGCAGGTCGGGCCGCCCCCGCGTGCCCCGCGCCCCGCCGCGTGCTCGCGAAGCGCGCCTCCATGGCCGCGGGCGAGCTGCTGCCCCTCCGTCCGTCCACGGCGCGGCTGCCCAGGGGCTCGACGCGAGCCTTGGACGTCGCGGGCGGCAATGCGACGATGGTGGCGATGATGCCTCGCCGGCGCCTCGCCCGCTTGCTCCCGCTCCTTCTCCCATCGCTGTTCCCGCTGGCTTCCGTGGGCTGCCAGCAGGTCCTGGGCATCCACGATGTGGACCTGGAGGCGGGCGCGGGCCCGTCCCATGGCGCGACGTCGTCCGGCACCGGCGGCCGCCCCGACACGCCGGGCACCGGCGGGGGTGGCACCGGCGGGGACGGCGGCGGGGGCGGCGAGACGGGAGTCCCCGATTTCTCCCTGGCCGTCCTTACCCCCAACATCACGGTCCCCCTCGGCGGCAAGAACATCCTCGAGATCGAGATCCGGCGCACCGGCGGCTTCAGCGGCGATGTGACGGTGGCGCCGGTGAGCCCCCCCGTGGGCCTCGTGATCGACCCCGTGACGGTGCCGGCAGGGCAGACGAGCGCCGAGGTCACGGTGGGCGCGGAGGCACCTCTGGCCCTCGGCAACACGGTCTCCTTCACCCTGTCAGGCACCTCCGGCGCCCGCGAGAAGACCGCCGCCGTGACAGACGCCCTGATCACCGGCCGCCCCGGCGCCCTCGACGCGTCGTTCGGCGCCGCGGCGACAGGCCTTGCCGCCATGAGCTTCGGGGCCGACGACGGCGGCTATCTGACGGACATCGAGGTGGTCGGCGGGAAGATCCTCGCGACGGGGTGGGGCGTCGGCGGGCTCGGCGGATCGGCCATGAAGGTCGCGCGCCTGACCAGCGACGGCGCGATGGACCCCACGTTCTCCGGCGGAGAGCTCGTGTCGGTGCGGTTCAGCAGCTCCTCCGGCTCCAGGGCCGAGGCGCACGCGGTGGGCCACCAGCTCGACGGCAAGATCATCGCGATGGGCTGGCACGAGACCCCGGAGCCGCGCGACATCGCGCTCCTGCGCCTCGGGGCGAACGGGGCGACCGGCGATGCGCTGTTCGGCAACGGCGGCGAGGCGCTCCTCGACGCGGGCGGCAGCGAGACGGTGACGGACGGGCTCGTGCTGTCGAACAACAAGATCCTCGTCGTCGGCGATCGAGGCGGCGAGCCGCTCGTGGCGCGCACCTCCCCGAACGGTCATCCCGACAGCTCCTTCGGCGCGGGGACAGGCCATGTGGTCCTCAGCCCGTCGTTCTCCGCGCAGGCCGTGGCCGTCGACCGCGAGGGGCGGATCCTCGTGGCCGGCCACGTGGATCCGGGCGGCGAGAGCGACATCGTCGTCGCCCGCCTCCTCGCCGACGGACAGCCCGATCCGGCGTTCGGGGCGGGCGGCCAGCGGGTCATCGCCGTGCCGGGAAGCAGCGAGCGGGCCGCGGCGCTCGCCCTCCTCGGGGACGGCCGCATCCTCGTGGCCGGCGACTCGAACCAGAACGGGGACACCGACTTCCAGGTTCGCCGCCTCCTCGACGACGGCGCCGACGACCCGAGCTTCGGCACCGACGGCGTCGTCACGGCGCCGATCACCGACGGCGACGACAGCGCAGAAGACATCGTCCTGCTGCCCGACAGCCGGATACTTGTGGTGGGCAACGCGAGCGGCGGCGCCTCGCCCGGGCCGGTGCTGGCGCGCTACCTGCGCGACGGGAGGATCGACGCAAACTTCGGCACCGGCGGCGCCGTTTCCCTGTACATCGGCGTCGGGAGCGGGATCCACCGCGCCGCGGTTTACTCGGGCCAGAAGGTCGTCGTCTGCGGCGAGAACCAGGGCGGGGTGCCGGGACCCGGGACGTTCGGAATCGTGGCGCGGCTCTGGATGTGAGCGGCGGGCCGCGCGCCCCGACGTGGCGTCAGCGCGCGCGGCCGCGCGTCGAGCGCCGCGAGCCACTCGAACTGCGCCAGGTGCTCCGCCATGTCCCGCTCGCTCGGATCGATCAGGAGGGGCCGCTCGCGATCCAGCCCCTGGATCGCCGCGCCGATACGGCGGCGAGCGCGAAGAGGACGACCGCGATAGCCGGAGCGCGCTGCGCCGGCCGAGCCGGGCTGCCCATCTGACATCCCTTGCCGCCATCGACCTCGCCGTCGCCGCCGCCTGCGCCCGCGGCGCTGTCGCCGCCGCCGCCGGTGTCGCCGCCGCTGCCGGTGTCGCCGCCGCCTGCGCCCGCGGCGCTGTCGCCGCCACTGCCGGTGTCGCCGCCGCTACCGGTGTCGCCGCCGCTACCGGTGTCGCCGCCGCCTGCGCCCGCGGCGCTGTCGCCGCCACTGCCGGTGTCGCCGCCGCCTGCGCCCGCGGCGCTGTCGCCGCCGCTGCCGGTGTCGCCGCCGCCTGCGCCCGCGGCGCTGTCGCCGCCGCCTGCGCCCGCGGCGCTGTCGCCGCCGCCTGCGCCCGCGGCGCTGTCGCCGCCGCCCGCGCCCGCCGCGCTGCCGCCTGCGCCGCCGCCGCCCGCGCCCGCTGCGCTGCCGCCTGCGCCGCCGCCGCCCGCGCCCGCCGCGCTGCCGTCGGCGGGGACGCACTCGCCCGCCAGGCACGTGCCGCTCAGGCAGTCGTCATCCGCGGCGCAGCTCCCGCCGTCGAGGGACGGCAGCGCATGAACATACGCCGCGCCGGCGCGGCTGGGCGCCTCCCCCAGGTAGGGGGCCCCGACGATCGCGCTCCCTCCAGCATAACCCGTGCTCAGGCCGAAGAAATCAAACGCGTGCCCATCCGACGGCACCAGCGTGCGCGCTTCCACCCACGTCGCTCCCAGGCCATGGAAAACCGAGGCGACGCCCTTCTGATCGTTCACGCCGACGAACCCGGCCAGCACGGCGTTGCGCAGGAGCTGCACCCCGGTCGCTGTAGACCCGGTCAGCGCGGGAGTGAGCTTCGCTTGCTGGGTCCACACGCCGTCGTGGCGCGCATAGATGTACACGGCGCTCTTGGCCCCGATCGCCGCGGTGTCGCCCTCGACGGCGACCGACGTGCCGAAGGCCAGGTTCACGCTGCTGTCGGGCGGCACGAGCTTCGCCTGCTGCGTCCACGCGCCGCCCTCGCGCACGAAAATGTACGCGGATCCGGCGCTGTAGCGCCCCTCGGGGTCGTCCTGGGGCGCGCCGAGGATCGCGGTGTCGCCCGAGAGCGCGACCGACCAGCCGAGGCCGCGAGGGCTGTCCTGCGGCACGAGCTCCACGCGCGGCGACCATTCGCCGCCCACCCTGGTGAACGCGAACGCCCGGCCCAGGGCGAGATCGCCATCCTCACAGACATTGCTGGCCACGACCGTGTCGCCGTCCACGTCCACGGCCATCGTCGACAGGCCGCCCGTGATGACCTCCGGGATGGTCAGCAGGGCCTGCTCGGACCAGCCCTCGTCGCCCCGGCCGAACACATAGATGCGCTCCGCGATCGAGCTCGCGTCGTAGTCCGCGCTGGCCATGACCACGGCGGTGTCGCTGTCGATGGCCACCTGACGGCCGAACCGCATGCCGTCCTCGCCGTCACCCGGCTCGAGGGTGGTGGCGAATGTCGCGACCCCTCCGGCCACCGTGTAGACGTGCACCGCACCTCGGCTCAGGCCCCCCTCGCCCGGCGCCCCGATCAGCACCGTGCTCTCGTTCCCGGCGATGGCGAAGCCGAAGAGGCGCAGCGCCTCCGGCGCGGGCTCGGAGAGCCGCTGGTCCTCCTCGACGGTGAGCGCCGCGCGCGCGGTCGCGGTCGGGCCTTCGTCGGACGTCGCCGCGGCGCAGGCGGCAGCCGAGAGCACAGGCGATAGCAGCGCGAGCCAGTAGAGTCGCCGGTCGTCCATGGGTCACCTCGACCTGGAGAGTACTCGACCTGGAGAGTGCTCGACCTGGAGAGTGCTCGACCTGGAGAGTGCTCGACCTGGAGAGTGCTCGACCTGGAGAGTGCTCGACCTGGAGAGTGCTCGACCTGGAGAGTGCAGCGCCGGCAGGTCAGGCGGCGTTCCCCGACGCCCGCCGCCATCGGTCGTCGCGCCGCGCGGCCCGCCCCTCGCGTTCCAGCTTGATCAGGTGCGCCTCGAGGCTCAGCCGCGCGAGCGGCCAGAGCGCCGGCGCCGTGTCCCCGTACGCGACCGGCAGCAGCCCCTCGAGCGCCGCGCCGCCCTCGCCGGCCCCCTCGAGCGCCTCGAGCACCCGCTGCTCCCGCCCCAGCCGGTGCGCGACGTACCGCCGGAACAGCGCCTCGGGCTCGCCGATCGGCTCGCCGTGCGCCGGCAGCGCGACCCGGGCGCCGAGCGCCGCGAGCCGCTCGATCTGCGCGAGGTACACCGCCATGTCGCCCTCGCGCGGGTCGATCAGGATGGTGCCCACGCCGGCCACCATGTCGCCGCAGACGAGGACGCCCTGCGCCTCGTCGACGAAGCAGAGGTGGTCGGGCGCGTGCCCCGGCGTGTGGAGCACGCGGATCTCCATCGGCTCCGGCCCGCCGAGCCGCACGACGTCGCCGTCGGCCAGCCGGCGCGCGATCGGCACGTCGCGGAGGCGCGGGGCCGCCTCGGCGTGCGCCCAGACCGGCACGCCCAGCTCGGCCGCGAAGAAGCGCGCGCCGCCCACGTGGTCGGCGTGGTGGTGGGTCACGGCGATCGCCGCGATCGACCGCCCCTCTGCGGCGAAGCCGCGCGCCCACGCGAGCCACTCGCGCCGCTCGTCCTCGTAAGGCGTGGCCGGCTCGACCAGCAGCACCTCGCGGCCGCCGAGCGCGTAGCTGTTCGTGTGCGTGGCGGGGGGCAAGGTCGGCGTGCGCGCGGCGAAGGCCTCGACATCGCGCACGCCGGGAGCGACCGGGCGCGGCCGGATCACCGCTCGACGACGACGGCCAGCGCCTCGCCGCCGCCGATGCAGAGCGTCGCCAGGCCGCGCTTCGCGCCCTGGTCCTTCATCGTGAAGAGCAGCGTGGTCAGGATGCGGGCGCCGCTCGCGCCGATCGGGTGGCCGAGCGCGACAGCGCCGCCGCGGACGTTCACCTTCTGGGCGTCGATCCCGGCGAGCTTGTTCACGGCGAGCGCCACCACCGCGAACGCCTCGTTCACCTCGAACAGGTCGATCTGCTCCGTGGTGAGCCCGAGCTTCTTCGTCGTGTTCGCGATCGCCGCGGCCGGCGCCGTCGTGAACCACTCGGGCGCCTGCGCGGCGCCGCCGTAGCCGACGATCCGCGCGAGCGGCGTCAGCTTGTGCTCCTTGACCGCCCGCTCGCTCGCCAGGACGAGCGCGCTCGCGCCGTCGTTGATCGACGAGGCGTTGGCCGCGGTGATCGTCCCGTCCTTCTGGAAGGCCGGCCTCAGCGACCCGAACTTCTCGGGCTTGCCGGCGGGCGGGCCCTCGTCGTCCTTCACGACGACGGCGTCGCCCTTCTTCTGCGGCACGGAGACCGGCGCGATCTCCGCGGAGAAGAGCCCCTCGCGCTGCGCCGCGAGCGCCCGGCGGAAGCTCTCCTTCGCATACTCGTCCTGCGCCTCGCGCGAGAAGCCGTGCTCCTTCGCGCACGCCTCGCCCGCGGTGCCCATGTGGAAGTTGCCGTACGGGTCCCACAGGCCGTCGTGGATCATGCCGTCCACGAGCTTGCCGTCGCCCATGCGGTAGCCGGAGCGCGCCTGCGGCAGGTAGTAGGGCACGTTCGACATCGACTCCATGCCGCCGGCGACCACGACGTCCGCGTCGCCGAGCGCCACCGTCTTGGCGCCGAAAATGACGGCCTGGAGGCCCGAGCCGCAGACCTTGCTCACCGTGGTGGCCGGGACCTTGCTCGGGATGCCAGCATAGATGGCGGCCTGCCGGGCAGGGGCCTGCCCGATGCCCGCGGAGAGGACGTTGCCGAGGAAGACCTCCTCGACGGCATCCGGAGCGAGCTTTGCCCGCTCGAGGGCGGCGCGGATGGCGACCTCGCCGAGGCGCGGGGCGGGGAGCGGGGAGAGCGCGCCCTGGAAGGCGCCGATCGGCGTCCGGGCCGCTGCGACGATGTACACGGGGACGGGTAGGGTCATGATTTCCTCCAGCGGCGCCGGCGCCGTCTCATTCGATGACGCACGTCCAGTGCGTCTCACGAACGTGCCTTTGGTACCTCGGTTGACCGGTGGGGGCAAGCCGGCCCGGGGCGCCCCTCCGCCTGCGCGCCCCCTCACAGGCGACGACGGCTCGCGCCGCTCCCGGGGCTCACCGCGATGACCGGAAAGCCATGAATTCCACGTGGCCGGGCTCGTGCAAAGCCGCCCGGCATGGCTGAGTCGGTGTGCTCGGAAGCGTCGGGCCGCGCCGGCGTGGCGCGCCTCACGGCGCTGCTCGCCGAGCTCGACGAGCGGAACATGGACAATGTAACCCGCACGGAGAGCTACCTCGAGCTCTACGCGCTCACCCGCGCACATCCGCCGGATCTGCCCTGGCTGCTCATGGCCCACCTCGTGTCGCGCAACGCGGGCTGCGTGATGACCGAGATCGCGGCCGCCCTCGACCGCGGCGACTGCGCCGTCGCCCCGTCCGCCCTGCGAGAGCTTTTCCTGTTCCTGGAGCGCGCCAATCACCTCATCTTCTTCGACGCCTGGTATCATGTGCTCCACCACCTGCTCGGCCGGAGCGCCGAGCTCGCCCCCGGCCGGTGTCCGCGGTTCGTCCGCGAGGCGTGGGCCCGGCACGAGGGCGCGCGGCGGGCCGGTCAGCCGCACGCCGCGGTCGAGCGCGCGCTCGTGAGCGACCTCGTGACCAACGAGCAGAACCTCATCGAGCGCCGCGTCGTGCACCACCCACGCTTCGCGATCGCGCGGGCGCTCGTCGCGCTCGGCGAGGCGTTCGGGCAGGAGCGCCCGATCGTGCTGCCGTGCACGCAGGCGTCGATCCAGGTCGGCGGCTTCGCGATCCTCGAGCGGCGCATCCGCGCCGGGATGAGCATCTTCGACGCCATGGCCGACGGCGCCGCGCGCGAGGCGATGTACGCGTGGGCGCGGCGGCACCCGCACGACGGCTCGCGGCCGCCGTGCGACGGGGCGCGCGGCCCGGCGCGGCCGCGGCTCCGGGACGCGTGGCCCGCCCAGGCCGTGCGGGCGCTCTGGGACGGAATTCACGCTCCGCCCGACCCGGACCCGGGCTGGCCCTGAACGCGCGCCGCCCTGCCGGGCCGCGGCGCGGCCGACTCGTCGCCTCGGCCCGCGCCGGGCGACGGCTTGTGGTGCGCCGGCGACGCCCCGTGTATCGTGCTCGCCCCGGAGGGGGAGGGGGTCAGTCCTCCGCGCCCTCCGACAGGACAAGGAGCGAGCGAGCGATGTTGAATGCAGGCGACCGTGCCCCGGATTTCTCCCTCGAGAGCGACAGCGGAGACAAGGTGAGCCTCGCCGATTTCCCGGGCAAGACGGTCGTCCTTTACTTCTATCCAAAGGACGACACGCCCGGCTGCACGCGCGAGAACCAGGCCTTCTCCGAGGCCCTTCACGCGTTCACCGAGGCGGGCGCCGTGGTGCTCGGCGTCTCCCGCGACTCGGCCCTGCGCCACCGGAAGTTCAGGGACAAATACGATCTCGGGGTGACGCTGCTCAGCGATCCGGATCTCGCGGCGCACGAGGCCTACGGCGCCTACGGCGAGAAGACGATGTACGGCAAGAAGGTGATGGGCACGATCCGGAGCACCTTCATCATCGGCCCCGACCGCACATTGAAGCATGTCTTCAGCGGCGTGAAGGTCGACGGCCACGCGGACGCGGTGCTCGCGCTCGTGCGCGGCGGCGGCGCGCCCGGGGCCCCGCGCTCCTCGACGTCGAAGGGCGCGTCGGCGCCGAAGGGCGCGGCCGCGAAGGGCGCGCAGGCGCCCTCTGCGACGTCGAAGAGCGCGCCCGCGAAGAGAGCTGCGGTGAAGGCGCCGGCAAAGGCCGCTGCCAAGCCTCGATAACCACCCGCGCGGCCGGCGCACAACACCGCAGCGGACTCGCCGCGCCAGCATGAGCGGCCGAGTCGTGATCGCGGCGCGGCGATCGCCTGATTGAGGCCGTCGTGAGGGCATCCCGCGCGGCCGTCTGCGCCCCCTCCGGGCTGGACGGGCACGGCGCTTCGTGAAAGAATCTTGCACCGTTTCTTGTGGATCGATGAAATTACCACGACACCAGGGCTCATCCCTCGACTCGCCTCACGTCAGGTGGAGCGATGAGCGCTGGAGCGAGGGAGCCAGATCATGATTCTGAAACATCCGATGGTAAGGACCTTTACCTTGCTGAGTTGCCTCGGCGCGAGCGTCGCCTGCGGCGGTGACGACCCGCCGGCGCCCCCGGTGAGCAACGACGGCGGCGGGGGCGGCAGCGGCGGCGCCGGCGGCGCGGGCGGCGCCGGCGGCGAGGAGGTCAAGGTGTGGGAGCTCGACCGCGACAGGCCGCTGCCGGGGGGCGAGCCGGAGTTCACGGAGGCGCCGCACCCGCTCGAGCCGGGCGACGTCCTCAGCGAGCTGGACACCCCGCTCCCGACGAACGCGAACTGGATGAACTTCGCGCTCGGCGACGGCGACCAGCGGATCAACGCCGCGCCGTACGACCTCAAGGCGCTCGGACAGGGGCTGTCGATCTCCCGGCCGCCCGTCGCTGTGGCGAGCACGGCCGTCACGTCGGCCGACGCGTCGCAGCTCGGGCTCACGGTGCGCCAGGCGGTCACGGGCCACACCGTCCGGTCGTCCGACCTGCTCTCCGTCACCGTCGAGTGGGCGGCGCAGGGCGGCACCATGACGGCGCCGATCGTCTACGGCATGCCGTACGTGACGGCCACGTACGACGGGCTCACCCCCTCCGTGCGCGCGGGCGACGGCGTGGCGTTCACCGCGGTGAATGGCGACTCGACGAGCCCCACGAAGGTCACGGGCGATCGATTCGAGATCTCGCTCAACAACGGCCAGACGTGGGTCCTCTACGCGTCTCCCTCCATCACCCTCGAGTGGGACGCCATCGTGATGAACGCGGCCGAGCCCTACGAGGGATCGCTCCGCCTCGCGCTGGTGCCGGGGCCGAACGCCGCGGCCGTGCTCGACGAGCACGCCGGCGTCATCCCGGTCGGCGGCGACATCAAGGCCACGATCATCGAGGACACCGCCACGCTGCGCTTCGTCTGGGAGACGAAGGGCGAGGGCGAGCTCCTCACCATGGCCCTGCCGCACCACCTGGAGCACATCGACAAGGCGCGGACCGCCGACCTCTCGTACCCGACCGTGATCGGCGACATGAGGGCCATCTCCGGAGCGGAGTGGGAGCTCGTGTACCCGCTCAGCGAGATCGGCTGGGACGCGCCGCGCCGCGTCTCGGACCAGTGGGGCGAAGCCGTGGTGACGGCGCTCGAGGACGAGGGGGGGTACACGCCCGACGAGGACGTCGTCGGCACAGACCCCTACCGCGCCGGCAAGCAGCTCGCCAAGCTCGCGCGCCTCGCCCAGATCGCCGAGGTGGTCGGCAAGGCGGACCTCGCGGAGGAGCTCAGGGCGCGGCTCAAGTCGCGCATCAACCGGTGGCTCAACGGGGAGAACGAGAACCCCTTCCTCTACGACTCGACCTGGGGCGGCCTCGTGACGACGAAGGGCCTGGAGAGCAAGGAGGCCGACTTCGGCCAGGGGTACTACAACGATCACCACTTCCACTACGGCTACTTCCTCTACGCGGCGGCCGTCCTCGCGAAGGGCGATGAGACCTGGCGCGACAGCTACGCCGACAAGGTGCTCTGGCTCGTCCGGGACATCGCGAACCCGAGCTCCAAGGACCCGCACTTCACGCCATTCCGTCACATGGACTGGTTCAGGGGCCACTCGTGGGCTTCCGGGCTGTTCCCGTTCGCCGACGGCCGGAATCAGGAGTCCACGTCCGAGGCCGTCAACGCCTGGTACAGCATCAAGCTCCTCGGCGAGGCGCTCGGCGACGAGGACGTGATGAACATCGGCCGGCTGCTCCTCGCGGTGGAGACGGCCTCCGCGCAGACCTACTGGCAGATCCCCGCGAGCAGCACCGTCTATGACGTGCCGTTCAAGGACAACGGCGCTGTCGGCGTCCTCTGGTCCACCAAGGCCGACTTCTCGACCTGGTTCGGCGCCAAGCCCGAGTACATCTATGGCATCCAGATGCTCCCGATCACGCCCATCTCGGAGTCGCTCCTCTCCAAGACGTGGATCGAGGACACGTGGCCCGCGATGTCGGACGCCGCGCAGTCGGCGGAGGACCCCTGGAAGGGCTTCCTGACCGCGGCGCACGCGGTCGTCGACAAGGAGGCGGCCTGGGAGGAGGCGCAGGCGCTGACGGAGCTCGACGAGGGCCTCAGCCGCACGGCGCTCCTCTACTGGATCGCCACGCGGCCCTGAGCGGCCCTCCCGCTCAGTCGATCGGATCCACCCGCACGTCGACCTCGAGGCGCTCTGCCCCGCCCCCCACGTAGATGGTGCCCGAGGTCGGCGTCGCGTCGATGTAGTTGCGCCCCACCGCCACGCGGATGTGCTCGGTCTGGGTGAGGACCCCGTTCGTCGGATCGAAGCCCTTCCACCCGATCTCCGGCAGGTACACCTGCACCCAGGCGTGCGACGCCTCGCTCTGCCGCTGGTTCTCGTGCTTCGGGCCCGTGTAGATGTACCCGCACACGTAGCGCGACGGCACGCCGAGCAGCCGCGTCAGGCAGATGAACAGGTTCGTGAAGTCCTGGCACACGCCGCGGCGGTTCGCGTACACGTCGAACGCCGTCGTGAACACGTTCGTCGCCCCCTGCTTGTACTCGTACTCCTCGAAGATCGACGCGTTGAGGTCGAGCAGCGTGTCGAGCAGGTCGTAGTCGTTCCGCTCGACGAAGGTCATCGCGTACTCGCTGAGCTCCGCGAGCTCGCTCTCCGCGAGCTCCGGCGGCAGGAGGAACGGCTGCAGGATCTGCCGCTGCCACGGCATCCACACGAGCGGGATCGTCGACCGGGCGCGCAGCGGGCGGAAGCTCAGCGGGTCGGTGTCGAGCAGCTCGACCCGCGACCTCGACTCGATGATGAGCTCCTTGAACGGCGTGTCGAGCAGCACCCGCCGCGCGCGGTTGCCGAAGACGTCGTCGTACTCGCGCTGCTGGCCCTCGACCGAGATGTTGATCTCGTTGTGCAGGACCGTCTGCAGCCGGTCGTGCGCCGGCGTCAGCCGCAAGAGGTGCGTGCTGCGCTCCACCGCGGTCGCGTAGTGGTACGCCGTGCGGTGCACCACCTGGAACCGGCGGATCGCGGCGTGCGTCGGCCGGCGGACCGGGCGCGACGACATCGGCGGCGTGGACGGCGACGGCCTGCGCCTGTCGATGTGCGGCGACGCCGTGGCCCGGAGCGCGCCCTGGCGCAGGATGACGAGGTGGCCCGGCGGGACGCGCGCCCAGTGCGCCGGCTGCGCGCCGGCGTGGACCTTCAGCTCCTCCGACGAGACGATGACGCCCTTGCGGCTCTTGACCCCCCGCTTCGTGAGGTCGACCTCGAGGTCGTCGTCCCCGAACGCGAGGCGCTCGTAGGGCGGCAGCACCTCCCAGAGGAACGCGTCCCCCTCGCGATCCCGGTCCGCGTAGACGACGAGGTCGCGGCCGTCGGAGAGGACCGACGTGAGCGGGCCGTGCTCGTTCATCTCGTCGAACCAGTCGCGCAGCACCGCCGGATCGATGTCGCCGATGCTCCGGAGGTCCTCCGACGCCATCCAGCGGAGCAGCTCGCACAGGATGAGCTCCGTGTCCGTCGAGCCCACGGGCTGGAAGAGCGACTTCGGATCGACCTCGATCCGGTCGACGAGGCTGCCGCTGTGCGCGAACAGCCAGTCGCGCCCGCCCCAGCTCCGGCTGAACGGCTGCGTGTTCGCGTCGTTGATGCTCCCCCACGTCGCCGTGCGGATGTGCAGCACGAGCAGCGACGACTCGAGGTGCTCCCACGCCTTCACGAGCTCGCTGCGGATGCTCCCCTGCGGCGGCGCCGGCTCCTTGAGCACCGTGGCGCTCGGCTCGCCCCCCGGGTAGTACCCGATGCCCCAGCCGTCGGGCAGCCTGCCCCCGGGCCGCAGGCAGGTGAGATCGAAGCACGGGGCGAGCTCGCCCTCGAACGACATCGCGAGGAGATTCGGCATGGAGTGGCTTGACGGGTCGGGCTACTGGCTCGTCGCGGGTGGATTGCTGTCGGGCGGCCCGTAACCGAGCAGCTCGCGACCGATACCGTCGCAGATCGTCGCTGTCTCGTCGACCACGTGCGTGAGCGCCGCGTGCACCGACAGGGAGTCGAACGGCTCGGCCGCCCTGTCGGCCACCCACTGGTGCAGGAGGTGCAGCCGCTCCAGGCTCTCGCCCCCGGGGAGCGTCGCGCTCTCCGGCGGGCGGATCTCGCAGAGCCGCGCGAACGCCGCGTGCACGCAGTGCCGGATCGAGCGCGGGAAGCGCGGCTCGAACAGGAGGAACTGTGCGACGGCCTGCGGGCTCACCTGACCCTGGTTGAGCTTCATGAACGGCTCGAACCCCGAGCAGGCGCGGAGGAGCGAGAGCCAGAGCGCCGTCTCCACGACGCGGTGCCGCCGGCGCACGGCGCCCTGCGCCTGGCCGTTCGACTCGGAGGGCGGCGGCTCGAGCTGGGTCAGCGCGTGGTGGTGGACGTCGAGCGTGCGCGCCGTCTGCCCGACGCGCTCGAGCAGCACGCCGAGCCAGATGAAGTCGAGCGGCGTGTCGTGGAGCATCGTGCTCTGGGTGACCCCGAGGCAGAGCTGCGTGATCTGGCGCACGCGCCGGTAGAAGGCGTAGCGGCTCGACCGGAACTCCTCGCGCGCCTCGTCGCTGTTGATCCAGAGGTGGAGCTCATTGACGGTCTCCCACGCCTCGAGGCTGACGACCTCGCGGATCGACCGCGCGTTCCAGCGCGCCGCGGAGCTCGATCGGCAGAGGCTCGTCGGGTTGTCGTCGTCGAGGCTCATGTAGCGCTGCACGAGCTCGCCGTCGGCCGCGGCCTCCTCGCCGTGCCGGGCGGTGAAGTGCTCCTTCTGCCCGGCCACGATGACGACCGGCATCCAGCACTGGTGGGGCGAGAGCTCGGCGTCGAGCGCGAGGTTCTGCGTGACGGCGAGGATCCGGGCCACGCTCTCGGTCCGCTCGAGGTAGCGGCCGAACCAGAAACAGTGGTCAGCGACGCGGGAGATCACAGCGCCTCCGGGGGCTCGGAAGGGGGCGGCGCGCCCTGTGGGTCGCCCGTCGCGGCCCCGGGCGCCAGGTCCGTTGCGCCGATCGACGGGACCCGCTGCGCGCCGTCGGCGGGGCTCTTCAGGACCCAGGTGTCCTTCGAGCCCCCGCCCTGGCTGGAGTTGACGACGTACGAGCCGGCCACGAGCGCGACGCGCGTGAGCCCGCCGGGCAGCACCCACGAGCCGTCGCGGCCCGTGAGCACGTAGGGGCGGAGGTCGAGCCGGCGCGGGACGGCCGCCTTGACGGCCGGGTCCCACGTGGGGCTCGTCGAGAGCTCGACCCGGTGCTGGGCGATGTAGCGGCGCGGCGTCGCCTGGATGCGCGCGCGGAACTCCTCGCGCTGCGCCGCGGTCGACTGCGGCCCCATGAGCATGCCGTAGCCCCCGGCCTCGTCCACCGCCTTGACGACCAGCTCCTCGAGGTGCTCGAGCACGTAGCGGCGGTCGTCGTCGCGCATGCAGAGGTAGGTCGGGACCTGCTCGAGGATCGGCTCCTCGCCGAGGTAGTAGCGGATCATCTCCGGCACGAACGGGTAGACGGCCTTGTCGTCCGCCACGCCGTTGCCGGGCGCGTTCGCGAGCGCGACGTTGCCGGCGGCGTAGGCGCGCATCAGGCCGCGCACGCCGAGCAGGCTGTCGGGCCGGAAGGCCTCGGGGTCGAGGAACGCCTCGTCGATGCGGCGGTAGATCACGTGGACCCGGCGCGGGCCGCGCGTCGTGCGGACGAAGACCTGGTCCTGATCGACGAAGAGATCGGGCGCCTGCACGAGCTCGAGCCCCATCGTGCGCGCGAGGAAGCTGTGCTCGAAGTAGGCGGAGTTGTACGGCCCCGGCGTGAGCACGACGGCGCTCGTGCCGGCCGGGGCCACCGGCGACACGGAGCGCAGCGTCTCGGCGAGCCGGGCGGGGTAGTGGTCGACCCGCTGGACGCGCGCCTTGTCGAGCAGGTGCGGCAGCACGCGCTTGCTGATCAGCCGGTTCTCCAGGACGTAGGAGACGCCGGACGGCGTGCGGAGGTTGTCCTCGAGGACGCGGAAGGTGCCGGCCGGGTCGCGGATGATGTCGACACCCGCGATGTGGATGCGCACGCCGCCCGGGGGCCGCAGGCCGTGGGCCTGCTTCAGGTACTGGCCCGAGCCGAGCACGAGGTCGCGGGGGACGCGCTCGTCCTGGAGGATGCGCTGCTCGCCGTAGACGTCGTCGAGGAACAGGCCGAGCGCGCGGACCCGCTGCTCGAGGCCCCGCTCCATGTGCGCCCAGTCCGCGGCGGAGAGCATCCGGGGGATGAGGCAGAGCGGGAAGATCTTCTCCGCGCCGCGCTGATCCGCGTAGACCGAGAACGTGACGCCCTGGTTGAGCAGGGCGAGCTCCGCGAGCTGCTGCGCGCGCGCGAACTCGTCCGGCGCGAACGCGCCGAGGAGCGTCGCTGTGCGCAGGAACTCGGGTCGAGGGGCGCCGTCTCGGCCGAACAGCTCGTCGTAGGCGCCGGGGAGCGGTGTGTAGCCGGCGAAGAGGCCGGCACCCGGGGTCTCTAACAACACTTGCGCGAAGCTACCGCCTGGAGGGCCCCGAGGTCCATGGGCCAGTTGCGGTGAAGGGCGGCGTTACTCGGCGTCGAGGCTCTGACGGTCGCGACAGCGGGTGAGCTCGTCGACCGCGGCCAGAAACGCGTCGTAGTCGATGGGCTTGGGGAGCACTCGAGCGACACCGAGGCTCGTCGCGTCATGTTTTGAAGACGCGGATGAAACAATGACTGGTATACGCGCCGTCTTCTCGTTGTGCCGGAGCGCCGTGAGCAGGCCCCAGCCGTCCATCACCGGCATCATGATGTCGACGACGAGGAGATCCGGCGGCGCGATCTGGTCGAGGAGCGCGAGCGCCTCCTCGCCGTTCGAGGCGCAGCGCACCTCGTAGCCGCCCTCGCTCTCCAGGATCATGCTCACGACCTCCTGGATGCTGGGCTCGTCGTCGACGACCACCACCAGCTTGGCGCGGCTGTTCGGCGCGCTCGATCGTGTTCGTACCTCTGCGTTGCGCCGCACCGTCCGACCTCCGAGCGTATCGACAAGCATGGACCTCTCCCCTGCGCGCTCACCGGACCGAATTCCAGGGATGAACCAGAGTATCCACCACGCTCCTCGTTCCGTCGCTGCGTGGAATCCAAGATTGGTAGCTCAGGAGACTCCCGAAACCGACGGCGGCGGATCGCTGCTCGTTGCGCCGGGATTGCGCCCGGGATTGCGCCCGGTCATGCGAGGTTGCGCGGAGCGACCGCGATGCGGCGCGGCGCGTGACCGGGACATCCTCGCGCGTGCAATCGTGAAGCACGGGCGGTCGCGGCAGGGGCCGCGTGCGCCGAAAAGTTGCGTTTTCTTTCGGGGAGCTTTCGGGAAACGCGCCGCGTCGGGCGCGGGGATCACCGCGTGCGCCCGCGTGTGCGCGGTTCCGCGCGGTGGCTACTGCGCCGCACCTTCGAGCTGCGCGGTCGCCTCGTGGTAGGCGCGTGTGACCTCGGATTCGTCGAGGAAGCCGACGATCTTGCCGTCCATGTCGGTGACGAGGAGCTCGCGCACGCCGTGCTCCAGCAGCACCTGGAGCGCGGCGTGCAGGTCCTCCGTCTCGCTGACCGAGGCGGGGGTCGTCATCATGTCGTGCGCGATGGCGAGCCCCGAGAGCTCGGGGCTCATCGCGGCGGCGCGGAGGATCTCGGCGTCGATGGTGCCGATGACCTTGCCGTCGTCGGAGAGCACGGGGAAGGTGTCCTGCCACTCGCAGGCCGCGATGCGCTCGACGACGCTCGCGGCGGGCGTCCGCGCGTCGAACGACACGAACGGGCGGCTGCGGATGACGACGTCGGCGACGCGGATGCTGCGGAGCACGTCGACGATGAGCTCGTCCCGGTGCGCCGGCGACTCGCGCTTCGTCGCGACCTGCGCGCGGTAGAGGGTGCTGTGCCGGAGCGCCACGAAGGCGATGCCCTCGCACAGCATGAGCGGCACGAGCAGGTCGTAGCTGCCGGCGAGCTCGCAGACCATGACGAGCGAGGCGATCGGCACGTGCGCGATGCCGCCGTAGAACGTGCCCATCCCGACGAGCGCGAACGCGCCCGGGTCGATGCGCGGGTCGTTGAGCAAGAGCTCCGCCGCGCGCCCGAACGCCCCGCCCGTGAGCGCGCCGAGCACGAGCGACGGGCCGAAGTCGCCCGCGCTGCCGCCCGAGCCCACGGTGAACGAGGTCGCGACGATCTTCGTGGCGAGCAGCACGAGCAGGAGCTGCACCGCCGTCCAGCCGCTCGGCATCCACGAGGCGCCCGTGATCGCGATCTGCGCCGCCCCGTAGCCCGCGCCCAGCATCCCGAAGCCCTGCCCGGGCCGGTCGAAGCGCGGCCCGAGGAGCATGAGCAGCGGCGTCACGAGCGCGCCGAGCGCGAGGCCGCCGAGCGCGGGCTTCGCCCAGATCGGCAGCCGGATCTTGTGCGCCGTGTGCTCGACGGCGTGCATCGTCTGGAGGAACACGGTGGCCACGAGCGAGACGACGAGCGCGAGCGCGGCGTAGAGCGGCAGGTGGCCCGGGATGAACGGGTAGCGCGGGGCGTGCGCGAAGAGCGTCGACTCGCCGAAGAAATAGATGAAGACCGAGTACGAGACGACGCTCGCGAGGATGGACGGGATGAGCGCGTCGGCCTCGAAGTCGTCGCGGTGGAGCACCTCGACGGCGAGGAGCGCGGCCCCGAGCGGCGTGCGGAACACGGCCGACATGCCCGCGGCCGCGCCCGCGATGAGCAGGATCCGCCGCTCGCGCGCGCCGACGCGCAGGGCGCGACCGATGATCGAGCCGATCGCGCCGCCGATCTGCATCGTCGGCCCCTCGCGCCCGCCGGCCCCGCCGCAGCCGAGCGTGAAGATGGAGGCGAGCGCCTTCACCACCGGCACGCGGGCGCGCATCTGGCCGGCCTTGTGGTGGAACGTGCTGATGAAGGCGTCGCTGCCGCCGCCGCGGGTCTCCGGCGCGAGCTTCGCGGTGAGCACCCCGCCGACGAGGGCGCCGAGCGCGGGCACGATGCAGACGAGCCAGGGCCGGAACGATCCGTGGTCCACCCTCGGGAGCACGGCCTCGCCCTTCGCGCGGAGCGGCACGTAGCCGGTGAGCGAGACGAGGAGCTCGTGCTCGGCGAGCTCGAGGGCGGCGAAGAAGAGCGAGCCGACGATGCCGGCCGCCACGCCCACGAGGATCGCGTGGAGGAGCACCCGGCCGACGAGCTGGAACGCGATCGGCCCCTGCGCGCGGGGGACCGGCGCGCGGGGGAGCGGCGTGCGGGCGATCCCCGAGCGGCTGGGGCGTGCGTGGAAGTCCTCCGGGGGCGGCGTCATGTTCTCGGGGCCAGGAGCCCCCGGGGCAGGTAGCTTCCCTGATCTCTCCGCCGGTTGCCGCCTGAAATCGCGGCCAGGGCCCACTTCTTCAGCGCTCCCATCACGGCCCTGGCTTCCGCCCGGCGCTCCTGCGCTCCATGTGCGCGGGAGGAGCCCCGACGCGGGCGCGGTCACCGGGCCCGTTCGAGCGTGGGGGAGGTGGAGGCATGACGAACGATCCGAGCGCCGTCGAGTACGGCACCATCATCACCGAGGACGAGAGCGTCGCGATGGGCGACGCGGCGGTCCAGACGACGGACGAGACCGTCCGGACGACCGACGACGCCGTGTCCACGCCCGTGCTGGCGCTGGACCTGGCGGCCGAGATCCTCGCGGGCACGCTGGGCTCGCTGATCGACGCCGACTACGTGGAGGGCAAGACACGGTTCCGGGACGTGCTCTGCGGCCGGATCGACATCTCGCAGCTCGAGGCGGAAGAGCTCGTCGACGACATGGAGCGATCCGGGCGGATCCGCTTCGTCGGCGCGGAGGAGGGCCGGGGGTGGCATGTCCAGCATGGGCGCTGAGCGCAGGAGGTGCGCGCTCGCGGGGGGCTCGCGCGGGCCGCGTGGCCCGTGCGCCGTGGTGCCGGGGAGAACAATTCCCTTGCCGGCGTACTCGGGTCATGGCCTACCTTGAGCCGCGTATGGAGGACGGTACGAAGCCGCGAAAGGCCGTGGTCCCGAGCGCTCCGCCCATCCCGCTCGTGATCGTCGCCGGCTGTCCTGCCGAGCTCGTCGCCGTGTGCCGGGAGGTCGGGGCCCGGCTCGGGGTCGCCGTGCGCGAGTGCGATCTGCGCTCGCTCCGGTCGGCGATCGCCGCGTCCCAGCCCTACGCCATCATCGTCACGGAGGAGCTGTACCGGTTCGATGCCGGCTCGTTCGACACCGTGATCCGCCAGACGCCCGCCTCGCTGGTGCGCCTCGATCACCGGGAGGCGAGCGACGAGGGGATGCGCCGGCTGATCATCGACGCGATCTTCGAGTCGGCGGCGACCGAGCCGAGCAGCGGGATCCGGTCCATTCTTACCTGAGGCCTCACCCGAGGCGGCCGGGCGCTCTGCGCTGCGGCGGCCGCCTGGCTGGGCGTCAGGGGGCGCGTCAGGGGCGCCGCTTCATGCCGGGGAGGGTGGCCTTCTCGGTCGGCGGCTCGAGGTACTCGATCTGCTCGGCCGACATGATGCCGTACTTCGGGTTGGCGGCCGCGCCGCCCGTCGACTTCGTGAACGTCACGCCGTAGGTGCCGGTGACCTTCACCTTCGCGCCGACGGCGGGGATCGGGTTCGGCAGATCCTGGCCCCAGAACTCGTCGGAGAGCTTCGCCTCGTTCTCCTTGCCGCGCGGAGCCCGGTCGATCGCCTCGATCATGCTGTAGATCTGGGCGAAGTTCGACGCCCAGCCCATCACCTCGATCACGTCCTTCGTCTCGCCCTTCTCGTCGGCGATCGAGAAGCTCGGGACCGGCGCCTTGCAGTCCGGCGGGTCGGCCTTGCCGGTCTTGTGCACGGCGCAGGTCGGGGCCTCCGAGAGGTTCGTCTTGACGATGTAGCCGATGATCGAGAGCTTCTTGCCGTTCACGTCCTCGAAGTGGACGCGGCTCCGGAGGTCGTGCGTGACGCCCCAGACCGTGTAGGCGTCGCCTTGCTTCTTTGCCTTCGCGGGGAGCGTCGGCACGGCGGGCAGGTTCGGCTTGCGGCCGCTGAAGGCGGGCTTGGGCTGGTACGGCTGCTCGTCCGTTCCGCACCCTGAAGTGCCCGCGACGAGGAGGACAGCGGCGGCGAGGGTTCGACCGAATCGGACGTTCATGGCATCTCCAGAGGTCAACGCGACAGGCGCACCAGCAGGAAAGATCCAGCGCTGGAGTAGCCGTCGGACAGCACTGCGCCGCGTGCTGATCAAGCGCCTCTCGCATGCGCGCGCGGCGGCGAAAACGGCTAACACGGCTGCGAGCGGATCGTAAAGAGAAACGGGAACGTCCCCTGCGCTTCATCAAGCGGAGCGCGCGGCGAACGGCCGCCGGGCGGACGGCGCCTTCCGCCGCCCCGCGCCCCGGCGAGGCGCTCCTGGCGGGCCCGGGTCGCGCGGCGGCGGCGGGAAAGCCCGCGCCGCGGGCGCGGCACCTACGCAGAGCGGCGACAATGGCGGAGAATGCGCGGCGGAGGCGTTTCCGCTCTTCGCGCTGGCAACATCGATCGAGTACCCTCTCCGTCCCATGCGCGAGACGACACTGCGCGCCGCTTTCGAAGCGTCGAAGGTTCTTGTGATGATCCTCGCTGGCGGCGAAGGCCGCCGGCTCGGCCCCCTCACGCACGATCGGGCGAAGCCAGCCGTGCCGTTCGGAGGCCGCTACCGGATCATCGACATCGTCCTCTCGAACTTCGTCAACTCCGGCCTGCACCGAATCAAGATCCTCACGCAGTACAAGAGCGCGTCGCTAGACGAGCACATCGCCCGAGCGTGGCGCCTGTCGCCGATGCTCGACAGCTTCATCGAGACCGTCCCCGCGCAGCAGCGCACGGGCAAGAGCTGGTTCAAGGGGTCGGCGGACGCCGTCTACCAGACCCAGCACGTCATCACGGACGAGTCGCCCGAGCACCTCTGCATCTTCGGCGGCGATCACGTCTACAAGATGGACGTGCGCCAGATGCTCCACGAGCACCTGTCGCGCGACGCCGAGGTGACCGTCGCCGCCATCCCCGTGACGAAGGAGGAGGCCCGCGCCTTCGGCGTCATCGAGTGCGACGCCGCGGGGCGCATCATCGCCTTCCACGAGAAGGTGCAGGATCCGCCGAGCATGCCGGGCAGGCCGGGCATGTGCCTCGCCTCGATGGGCAACTACATCTTCAAGACCCCCGCGCTGCTCGACGTGCTCGAGCAGGACGCCGCGACGGAGGACAGCGCGCACGACTTCGGGCGCGACATCATCCCGCGCATGGTCAAGAGCGGCAGCCGCGTCTACGTCTACGATTTCCACGAGAACCTCGTGCCCGGCGAGGACGAGGGCGCGGGGTACTGGCGCGACATCGGGACGATCGACGCGTACTGGGCGGCGCAGATGGATCTCGTCAGCATCCAGCCCGCGTTCAACTTCTACAACCCGCGCTGGCCGATCCGGACGGGCATCAGCCACGATCCGCCCGCCAAGTTCGTGTTCCGCGACGAGGCGAACGCGCGCGTCGGCATCGCGACCGACAGCCTCGTCTCGCTCGGGTGCATCATCTCCGGCGGCCGGATCCACCGGAGCGTGCTCTCGAACCGGGTGCGCGTGAACTCGTTCAGCCACATCGAGGAGTGCGTGCTGTTCGAGGACGTGAAGATCGGGCGCCACGTGAAGCTCCGCCGCTGCATCATCGACAAGGACGTCGAGATCCCGGCGGGCGCCGAGATCGGCTTCAACCTCGAGGAGGACCGCAAGAAGTGGTTCGTCAGCGAGGGCGGGATCGTCGTGATCCCGAAGCGCGCCAAGATCGACTCCCCGTGACGCCCCTGACCGAAGCCCCGGGCGCCGCGCGCCCGGGCGGCGACCGAGCCGCCGCCGGCCGATGAGGCCGGCTGCCCGGCGGCGAACGTCGTTCAAGCTTCCGTAATTCCAGGGAATTTCGCTGTTCGCGCCGCCCGGGCCCGGCCGGGCCTGGGGCCGCGCGGCCGTGCTGCGCGCGGCTGGTCGCGGCCTCGGGGCCCCCTGGACGGGGCGTCCCTGCTACCTTGGGTGTGAGATGCCGCGCACGATCATCATCGGTGACGTTCACGGCTGCCGGGATGAGCTGGCGCGGCTGATCGAGCACGTCGGCTACGCGACGGGCGATCGCGTCGTCATGGTCGGCGATCTGATCGTGCGCGGACCGGATCCGTGCGGAACGCTCGACCTGCTCCGCGAGATCGGCGCGATCTCGGTGCGGGGCAACCACGAGGACCGGCTGCTCCGCTGGCGCGCCGGCCGCAGCGATCCGCGCGGCGAGCCGCTGGGGGAGCTCTCGAAGGAGACGGCGCAGCAGCTCCGCAAGCGCGACTGGGCCTGGCTCGAGACGCTGCCGTACTGGCTGGATCTGCCGGATCACGGGCTGCGCGTCGTTCACGCGGGGCTGATCCCCGGGCTGCCGATCGAGCGGCAGGACCCGCACACGCTGATGTACGTGCGCTGCCTCGGCCGCTACGGCGAGCCGGTCGAGCGCCGCGGGGGCAAGACGCTGTGGGGCCAGACCTACCAGGGCCCGCCGCACGTCGTGTTCGGGCACAACGCGCGGAGCGAGCCGCAGATGCACGCGTGGGCGACCGGGATCGACACGGGCGCGGTGTACGGCGGACGCCTCACGGCGATGGTGCTCCACGACGGCGAGCGCGTGCCGCCGCCGGCGTCGCGCTCCGAGGTGCTCGTCTCGGTCCCGTCGCGGCGCCGCTACGTCGGGCGGTAGCGCGGCGGCGCAGGGGGCGCGATCGCGCGCGGAATTGCTCCGCTTCCTCCAGCGGTTCCGCGCGATCGGCCGCGCCGCCGCGCGCGATCTTCGTTAGGCTCCCGCCCGCGCGCCGCCGCCGCTCTTCAGGCCGGCGGCCCGCCACGGAGCAAGCCAGGTGGAGCCTCGATACCCGTTCGTCGCAGTCGATGTCCCCGAGCCGGAGGCCGATGAGATCGGCGCCGCGCTCTTCGAGCTGGGCGCCACCGGCGTGGAGCAGCGCGACGAGCAGACGCTCGTGCGCGGCGCCGCCTCGGGCCAGGTGACGCTCGTCGCGAGCTTCGAGGATCACGACGAGGCGAACGCCGCCATCGCGGCGCTCGCGGAGCTCGATCCGCCGCTCGCCGCGCGGCTCGAGGAGGTGGTGGGCGACGCCTGGCGCGACGCGTGGAAGGAGCACTTCGCGCCGTTCGCGCTGACGCCCACGATCACGGTCGTGCCGCCGTGGGTCGAGTACGCGCCGCGGGGCGAGGGCGAGCGGGCGCTCCTGCTCGAGCCCGGGCGCGCGTTCGGCACGGGCCTGCACGCGACCACCGCGCTCGTGGCGGAGCTGCTCGACGAGCGCGCGGCCGAGCTGCGCGGCCGCGAGATCCTCGACGTGGGCACGGGCAGCGGCATCCTCGCGCTCGTCGCGCTGCTGCTCGGCGCGGAGCGGGCGGTGGCGATCGACAACGACGACGACGTCATCGAGGTGGTCCGCGAGAACGCGGCGCGCAACGGCCTCGAGGGCCGCGTCGAGGCGAGCGCCGGCGTCGTCGAGTCGGTGACGCGGCGGTTCCCGTGGGTCGTCGCGAACATCGAGGCGCGGGTGCTCCGGCCGATGGCGCCGGAGCTCGCGCGGGTGCTCGAGCCGGGCGGCTGGCTGATCCTCTCGGGCATCCTCGAGAGCGAGCGCGACGATCTCGTGGCGCGGTACGCGTCGCTGCCGCTCGAGCACGTCGCGACGCGGCCGGATCCGGCGTCGCCGCGGGGCGATCGCGGCGCGGCGCGGGCGGCGGGGCGGGGCGACGCGGGCGGCGAGGGGTGGGTGGCGCTCCTGTTCCGCGCTCCTGTGCCGCGCGGCGCGGCGCGCTCGTCGGGATGAGCGGCCCCGGGCTCTTGCGGGTGCCGCTCGGATCGATCGCGGCCGGGGTGATCGCGCTGCCGCCGGAGGCGGCGAGCTACGTGGTGCGGGTGCACCGGCTGCGCGAGGGGGATCGCTTCGTCGTGTTCGATCCGGAGCACGGGGTCGAGGCGGACGCGACGCTCGAGTCGATCGGCAAGCGCAGCGCGGAGGCGCGGATCGAGGCGCCGCGCCCGGCGGCGCTGCGGCCCGGGCGGCGGGTGACGTGGATCCAGGCGGTCGGCAAGGGCGACAAGATGGACGCGGTGGTGCGCGACGCGACCGAGCTCGGGGCGACGCGGATCATCCCGGCGATCTCGGCGCGCAGCGTGGCGCGCCCCGCGGAGGACAGGGCGCAGCGCTGGCGGAGGATCGCGGTGGAGGCGGCGCGCCAGTGCGGCCGCGGGGACGCGCCGCGGGTGGACGCGCCGATGAGCCTCGCGGCGGCGCTCGCGGAGGCGCGCGCGGGCCGGACGGCGGACGGCGGCGCGCTGGGGATGTGCCTGGACCCGTACGCGGAGACGCCGCTCGGCGCGCGGCTCGCGGCGCTGGTGCCGGGCATGGAGGCGGCGTTCGCCGTCGGTCCGGAGGGCGGGTTCACGCCGGAGGAGCTCGGCGTGTGCGCGGCGCTCGGGTTCGAGCGCGTGCGCCTCGGCGCGCTGACGCTGCGCACCGAGACGGTGTGCGCGGCGGCGCTCGGGGCGCTGATCGCGGTGAGCGACGCGCAGGCGGGGTGATGGGGCTGCCGGGGCGTCGACTCGAGGTGCCATGAGCGACGCTGCGTCCCGCAGGTGGAGCGCGCGGCCCGTCGCCGCGGTCGTCGTCGTCCTCTGCGCGTGCGCGTGCAACAGCGCGGCGGACGCCCCGAGGAGCCGGCCCGCGCTGGCGCACGAGGGCGCCGCGCCGGCTCGAGCGGCGCCCGTCGCGGCGACGCCGCCGCCCCCGGCGTCGCCGCCGCCATCGGCTCCGGCCGCGGCGACGAGCGCGGAGGCCGCGCAGGCGCCGTGGCCTCGAGCGCGCCCGCCGCGGGTCGAGACGGACTGGTGCATCGACGGCGTCGACGCGCTCGACGAGGAGACCTGCTACGTGCTGCCCGACGCGCCGACGCGCGAGCTGCTCATCTACCTCCACGGGATCGTCCCGCCGGGGAAGGACAGCCAGCAGAAGACCAACTTCGAGACGGTCGTGTCGCGCGCGTCGCGGCGCGCGGGCGTCGCCGCCCTGATGCCGCGCGGCAAGGTCGGCCTCGCGCCGAAGGGGTACGCGCGCTGGTGGGGCTGGCCCACCGGCGGGCCCGCGTACGAGAAGCACGCCGCCGCGTTCGTGGCGGCGTTCGCGGAGAAGCGGCGGAAGCTCGAGGAGATCGCCGGCGCGCCGTTCGCGCGCGTGTACGTCGCCGGCTCGTCGTCGGGCGCGTTCTTCGCCGCGGCGCTCGCGCTGCGCGGCGGCATCGCCGCCGACGGCTTCGGCGCGATGTCCGGCGGGGGAGGCCAGGCGACGCCCGAGCTCGCGGCGCTCGCTCCGAGGCCGTTCTACATCGGCTTCGGCGCCCACGACTCCGTGGGCCGCTCGGCCCGCGCCCTCGCCGGCGTGCTGCGCGGCGCCGGCTGGCCCGTGCGCGTCGCCGAGCACCCGGTCGGCCACGGCGCGCGGGAGATCTACCTGGAAGAGGCGTTCGCCTTCTGGCGCGAGCACGAGGCGCGGTAGCTCCGCCCACCGGGAGCCCGGCCAGCGAGCCGCGGGCAGACTCGACGCAACGGCGCAGAGACGCCGGGCGCGGAGTAGAGGCCCCGTAGACCTCTCCCGTCACGCCCCCGATCGTGACGGCGACCTGAGGTTTTGCTGACTGATCGGCATGATCCGGTTCAATGGTGGCTGGTACGTCTGCTGTAACCCCTGTTCCAGGCCTCGCTGCTCCGCATCAACATCGGTTCTGTGGGTTGACGAAGACATAGCTGTACCTGTTCCGGCGATGCGCCGGCTGATCGCCGCCGCGGAGGAGCGCAGGACACCGGACAGGGCCGCGCCCGCGCTGAGCCGAGAGGAGATCGTGAAGGCCAAGGAGGCGCAGCTCGCAGCGCTGGAGTCGCGAGGTATGCAGATGAGTTGGAGGCGACGTTGGAGAGGTTGAGGGAGGCGGAGCCGGAGAACGAGCTCACCCGCGAGCTCCGCGACGCCAGGGACGCGATCAGGGCAGAGCTCGGCCTGCCCCCCGCTGGCGGTTCTCGGAGCGCTGGAGCCTGCGCTACCGCAACGCCGTCTCGCTGTTCAACATGAAGACCCCGCAATGGATCGGCGTCATCGACGTGAACCTCGCCCTGCTCGGGATCCACCTGCGCGATCTCACGCTCGAGGTCGGCCCGAGCCTCGACGTGCTCGCCGTGCCGTTCTGCGCCGACACGTGGCGCCAGCGGGAGCACGGCCTGGCGCCGGCGGTCCATCTGGGGGCGATGCTGTCGTCATCGGAGAGCAGGCTCGGCGCCAGAGGTACGGTGCACACGGCGTACATGCCCGGGATCGCGTGGTCCGGGATCTCGATCAGCGCGGCCGTCGAAGGCGTATACCGCTTCTGATGCGGCGCACCGCGCCGGCCTTCACGACCGGCGCGGCCGCCCGCCCTCAGCCCGTCACGGCAGCACCGCGCGCGTCGGGCACTCGCCGTCGCCCTGGAAGTCGCCGAGCGTGCGCGCCTGCGCGACGACGTAGTCGTACGCCGTCTCGATGACGCCGAGGCCGCCGCCGAGGTTGTAGTCCTGGCCGAAGACCTCGGCGACCTTCACCTCCTTGAGCTCGTCGATCGTCGTCTCGCCGTCGCCGTCGAGATCGCAGTCGGCGATGTACTGCGCGTAGCGCTTCGTGATCTCCGCGCCCGCGGTGATGTTGTTGAAGAACCAGTGATCGCCGTGGATGGTCGGCTTCACCGCGATCGTGCCGCCGGTCGGCACGCTGAACCCGAGCAGCTCGTCCTCGGTCGCGCAGTCGTCGAACGACGTCCCGGCCGAGAGGCCCCAGCGGAAGCGCACCTTCTCCGCGGGGACGCACGCCTCGCCGCGCGGGCACGACTCGCCGCCCTCCTTCTCGATGGAGCCCTCGAAGTACACCGAGTAGCCGTTCTCGACCATCAGCGCCACGTCGCCCTCCGCGGTGGGCGACAGCGACTCGACCCCCTCCCGCGCGTTCGGGAGGTCGAACCCGAAGCGATCCCAGCGCACCGCGCTCACGCCCTCGAACTCGGCGATCACGTACCTCGTCGCCGGCGCGTTCTTGAGGTCGAGCACGAACACCGATGGATCGCTCAGCGTCTCCTGCGCGTCCGAGCGCGCCGCGCGCACGTTGCCGATCGTCACGAGGAACTTCTCGTACGTGACCCGCCAGCCGTCGGCGATGTTCTCTTCCCCGGTGCCCGGCTCCAGGCCCTCGGGGATCGTGTCCTCCGGCTCCACGAAGACCTGCACGGTGCCGGTCCCTGACCCGGCGCCGCCGTCCTCACCGCCGCACCCCGCGCCGAGCGCTAGCGCGCACGCCGCGACAAACACCCCTGTCTCTCTCGTTCTCTTCATGATCCTGCTCCTCTGTCGTCGAAGACTCCGGACGAGCGCGCGCCCGCGCGCCGCCCGCCACGTGGGCCGAGCGCAGGCCGGCGCCGTCTCGCGCGCCCCGCGCCCGCATCACCCGCGCAACACCGCAGCTCAGGCCGCGGGGGGAGAGCTCTTCGGCGCCAGGGTCAGCAAAGGAATCGGGCGGACCTCCGGAGAGGGCCGGAGCGCGGCGAGGCGGAGCACCTCGAGCAGGGTGGCCCCGCCCACGCGGTGAACGGGCGCGGCGAGCTGGCCGCGCAGCGCGAACGCGTCGCAGTGATCGTCGTCGAGGTGGGGCAGCGCGTCCTGCGCGGCCACCTGATCCACGGGGGCGGGCGCCCCGCCCTCGGCCTGCTGCGTCGCCGCGGCGGCGGCCGGCAGCGCGGCGCGGGCGGCGTCGGCGCCGTGCCCGGCGTGGACGGCGCCGACCAGCGCGCCGACGTGGACCAGCTCGCCGTGCTCGCAGCGGGCGTGCCGCACGAGCAGCGCGTGCGTCAGGCCGCAGGCCTGCGCGAGCAGCGCGAGCAGCGCGATCCATCGGGCGCTCCAGCCCGCGCGCAGCCCGGCCGCGCGCCCGCGCGCGGGCCGAAGGAGCGGCCGCCGCGGCGCCCGCCCGCGCGCCCCCGCGCCGGCGTCCGCGCCGCGGCGCCCCCTCACGGCGCCTCCGACCAGACGAACTGCGGCGGGCTCTGCGCCGTCATCGCGATCACCAGCGCGTTGTGCGCGCGCGACCCCGGCGCGATCACCGCCTCGGCCGCTTCGCCCTGGCCCGCGGCGCCCTCGAAGACCTCGTCGAAATCGACCCGCGCGAGCCAGGCGCCCACGTCGAAGCGGACAGCGAGGCGCACCGGCTCGGCGCCGATGGTCGCCGCGGCCGCGACGCTCGGGACCGCGCGCTGCCCCTGGAACTGCGGCACCGCGTCGACGTCGGCCACGAACCCGAGCACGTCGTCGCCCCGCGTCGCGCGCCCGCGCAGGTGGGCCGAGTGACCGCCGGGCGCCGCGGACGACCGCGCCGGGGCCGACTCGGTGAGGAACCAGTGGATGCCGTAGTCGAACGACGCGCTCCGGATCTCCCCCTCGAAGCCGCGGACCCGGCCGAGCGGCTGCGGCTCCGCGGCGAGCAGATCGACCCGCGCGATCGAGAGCAGCTCGGCGATCGCGGTGCTGCACAGCGTCGCCGAGCCGGACGCCGCCGCGCAGAACTGGACCGGACCGAACGCCACCGCCGCCTCGTCGAGCGCGACTGTCCAGCCGCCGGCCGCGATCTCCCCGGGCGGCGCGGCCTCGGCGTACGCGAGGTACGAGACCTCGGGCTGGCCGGTGCCGGCGCAGCCGACGAGCGCCGGCGCGCCGACAAGCGCAGGCGCGCGAAGAAACGCGAGCGCGAGCAGGCCGCGCGCGGCGGAGCGGCCTTTGCCATCGTGTCGAGCGCGTCGAGCGCGTCGAGCGCGGCGAGCGCGGCGATCGTTCATAGCGAGAGCGTCACGTTGCCGAGGACCGTGAGCGGCGGCCCCGCGCTGATGTGCCGGGCCGGCAGCGCCGACGGCAACGGCGTTGTCTGCCAGTTCGAGACGAACGAGTACTCGGTGTCCGCGTGCTCCGCGTCGAGCAGGTTCTGCGCCTCCACGCCGACCTCGATCCAGGGGCCCTCCTCGGCGGGGCCGCCGCCCGCCCGGAGGCTCCGCCGGAGCGACAGCGACGCGTCCATCACGAGCAGCGGCGCGGCGCTCTGCGCGTAGGGCAGCGGCCGCGCGGAGAGGAACGTCGCGCCGTAGCCGAGCCGCCCCTCGATCGGCCGGCCCGCGATCGTGACGAGCGGCCGCCTCACCGACAGATCCGCGCGCACGACCACCGGCGGCACGAACGGGAGCTGCTGCCCCTCGACGTAGGGCGGCGTCGGGTTCTCGGGCGTCGGCGGGGGCGGCGCGTCCAGCGTGGCGTGGGCCAGGGTCGCGCTGACGCCCGCGGTGAGCGCCGGGCTCGGCGCCGCCTGCAGGTACACGACCGCGCCGCGCCGGGTCGTCGGGCCGATGCGCGCGAGCCCGCCCTCGGCCGCGTCGAAGGCGAGGTCGTACGAGAGGCGCGTCTCGTAGGCCGCCGCCGTCGCGCTCAGGCCCCCGCCGGGGCGCCACGTCGCGCCGACCTCGTAGCTCCTCACGGTCGCGAACGGCGCGTTCTCGCCCTCCTCGAGCTGCCGCGCCTGCGGGGAGCGGTAGCCGTGGCCGTACGCGGCGGAGAGCCGCAGCGCGGGCAGCGGATCGACCTCCAGGGTCGCCCGCGGGCCGAACGCGACGCCCGCCGCCGTGCGCCGGAACCCCTGGATGTGCGTCTCCTTCTGGAACGCCGGGATGAAGTTGCCGAGGCGGTCGTCCACGTCGAAGGCGAGCACGTCGGCGCGGGCGCCGCCGCGCAGGCGCGCCCAGCGCGACAGCTCGAGCAGCGCGTCGGCGTGCGCGCCGATCCCCGTCAGCCGGATCGACGCGTCGACGCGCCGGTCCCACGTCTCGTTCTGCGGCGGCTGGAGCAGGTTCTGCGCCTGCTCGATGCCGTCGGTCTGCACCTCGGCCCCGACGGCGACCTGGCCGTGGAGCCACGGCGCGAGCGGGATCCGCGGCGTGCGGTAGGCGAGGCCCCCGCCGAGCGCGGCGTCCTCGTTCGACTGCTCGATGAGATCGCCGCGGCCGACCCACGCGGGGCGCTCGCGCGAGCGCTGCGTGTAGCCGGTGAAGTTCATCCGGCTCCGGTAGCCGGACGTCATCGCCCAGAGCCACGCGCTCTTCTGGGAGCCGTCGTCGTCCGACCGCTCCGCGGAGAGCGCGACCTGGAGCCGGGTCGACGCGGCCGACTGCGAGCGGGCCGACGGGTCGCGGTACGCGTCGTGGAAGCCGACGCGCCCCGCCTCGATGTCGTCCCGCCGGAGCACGCCCGCGAGGTTCGCGCGGCTGCCGTGGGCCGCCACGTGGAGCAGCAGCGAGAACTCGTCCGGCAGCGGCAGCCGGTACTGGCCGATCGCGGCGCCCGAGATCGCCCCCCGCGCGCCGTCGCCGAAGCCGTCCGTCGCGCGCACGGCGGCGGCCCCGAACGTGTCCTCCGACTGCGCCTCCGGCGCCCAGATCGCGAGCAGCCGCCGCGTGCCGAACGAGCCGAGCGTCCCCTTGAGCAGGAGCCCGCGATCCTCCACGCCGAGGTCGAAGTACGCGCTGCCCGCGACGGCGAAGTCGCCCTGCTGCGGGTCGTACACGCCCTCGACGACGCGCAGCGACCGCACGACCTCGGGGATGATCACGTTGAGGTCGCCGTAGCCCTGGCCGTGCACGTGCGAGCGCTGGTTCAGCGGGATCGGCCCGACCCGGAGCTCGACGTCCTGGCCGTGCTCGGCGTCGAAGCCGCGCAGGAAGATGCGCTGCGCGACCGCCTCGCCCTCGGGGTGCGCCACGTGGACGCCGGGCGCCGTGCGCAGGAGGTCGGCCGCTGTCGCGTGCGGCGCGGCGGAGAGCGCGGCGCGGCCGATCCGGAAGTCGCTCGAGGCGCGCCGCGGCGGGTTCGGACGGCCCTGCACGTGGATCTCGATCGGCTTGCCGGGCTCGGCCACCGCGTGCGGGCCCGCGACGCCCCCGGCGAACTCGACGGGCTTCGGCGCCGCCGGCGCGGGCGCCGCGGGCGCCGCCGGCTGCTCGGGCGTCGCCGTCGCCGGCGCTGGCTGCGCCTCGTGCGGGCCCGGCGCGAAGTGGAACGGCACGCGGATCCGCGCCCGCACCGGCGCGCCGTCGCGCATCGCCGGCGAGAAGCGCCACCGCCGCGCGGCGTTCAGGGCGGCCTCGTCGAACCCCGCGCCGCCCGACTCGGCGACGACCGCGTCGCTGACGGAGCCGTCCTTCTCGACCGTGACGAACAGCGTGACCGTCGTGTCGACGCCCTCGGCGAGCCGCTCGGGCGGGTACACCGGGTCCACGTGCTCGAGGACGTGCGGCGGCACGGTCGCGCCGTGCTGCGCCGCCGGCTGCGCGAGCGCCGCCGGCGCGGCCAGCGCGGCCAGCGCGGCGACGGCTGACAGGCAGACGACGGACGGCCAGCGGATCCTCGACACGGCAGAGCCCTTCGATGCGCGGACAGCGGCCTCGGCAGCGCGCTCCCGAGCGGGCGTGCGCCGCCCGCCGGTGCGCGGCCTCGCCGCCCTTGCTCCTGGTCCAGATGCGCGCATGGGTGAGAAAGCCCCACGCGACTACCACGGCGCACAACGGCGCCGCAAGCGAAGCGCCCGCGCGCACGAGGGCGTCGCGAGCG
The DNA here is from genome assembly GCF_051521615.1 of Sorangium sp. So ce1335. NCBI lineage: Bacteria > Pseudomonadati > Myxococcota > Polyangiales > Polyangiaceae > Sorangium > Sorangium sp. So ce1335. The sequence goes on along the minus strand of NZ_CP150363.1, from coordinate 9,733,717 downwards.
AAGCGCCCGCGCGCGCCGCCGAGCATGCCGGCGACGGAAGCGCGCGGCGTCGAAGCGTCGCAGCGGCGTCTCCCCGCGCGCCGCGGGCCCGTGTATCGTCACCGTCATGGCCAATGAGGCGCTCGTCCAGGCGGTCAAGTCCATCGTCACCCTTGCGCGCGGGGGCAACCTCGACGCGGCGTACAAGGGGTACCGCGATCTCTTCCAGAAGCCCGAGTTTCTCAAGCACCGGCCCGAGGACCAGCGGCAGGTGCTGCGGCTCATGATCCTCGCCAAGGGCGTCCCGTCGACGCCGACCGACGCGATGGTCGAGGCCCACCGCGCCGCGGTGCCCGCGCTGACGGAGCTCGTGTCGATCCACGGCGACCCCGGCGACCACGAGCTCCTCGGGCTCTGCCACATGGTCCTCGGCAACCTCGAGAGCGCCGACAAGATCTTCCGCGCCGGCCTCGCCATCGAGCGCGAGCGAAACCCGCAGAGCGATCTTTGCGGCACGCTGATGAAGCGGATCTCGCTGCTGTAGCCCCCGGCGCCCCGGCGCCCGGGCGCCGGCGCGCGGCACGGGTTCCCTGCGGCGTCCGTCCTGTTAGGATGCACCCCGGGCGCCGGGGTGTGCGCCATCAGGGAGTCCATGTACGTCATTGCGCTCGCGAGCCAGAAGGGCGGCGTGGGAAAGACCACGATTTCCCTCAACCTGGGGCTCGCCCTCGCGCGCGCCGGCCACCGCGTGCTGATCCTCGAGGTCGACGCGCAGGGGAGCCTCGGGCTGTCGCTGGGCCTCGCCGACCGCGCGCGGGCGGGCATCGCGGAGCTGCTCACGGGCGCCGAGCGCCTCGAGTCGGTGCTGCTCCGGACGCGCGATCCGCAGCTCCAGGTGCTCACCGTCGGCCGCGTCGACCCGACGACGGTCGCGGGCTTCGAGGACGCGCTCGCGCGCGGGCCGGTGCTGCCCAGCGTGCTCGCGCGGCTCGCGCCGGACTTCGACATCGTCGTCGTCGACTGCCCCGCGGGGCTCGGCAAGGTCACGACCCGCGCCCTCGAGGTGGCGACGCACGCGCTCATGCCGCTCCAGGCCGAGCCGCTGGCGCTCCGCTCGGTCGGCCAGCTCCTCGCGGTGATCGATCGGATCCGCGCCGACAAGAACCCGCGCCTGTCGCTCATCGGCATGGTGCTGTCGATGTTCGACCGGCAGGCGCCCGCGTCGCTCGACGTCGCCGAGGCGCTCTGGACCAGGTTCCCCGACGGGATCATCCTCGATACCGTCATCCCGCGCGACGGCGCGTTCCTCGAGGCGTCGCTGCGCGGGGCGCCGCTCCTGCTCATGCAGAAGCGGCCGCCGCCGCTCGCGCGGGTCTTCGATCAGCTCGCGAACGACGTGCTCGTTCGCCTGGAGCCCTCCTCGCCGGACGATGACGATGGCCCGATCTCGCTCCTCCTTTGACCTCGACGGCGCCGTCGCCACCGCCGCGGCGCTCGTCAAGCGACCGAGGTCCCGCAAGGCGCGGGCGCCGTCGATCGCGCCCGCGGCCGCGCCGCTCGTGTCGTTCGAGTCGCGGCCGCCGCCCACGCGGCCCGAGCCGGAGCCGGTGTCCTCGCCGCCGCTGTCGCCGGCGTTCGAGGAGCTCGCGCCGTCGAGCGATCTCCTGCCCATGTCGAGCGCGGGCGCGAGCGGCGAGATCGGGCTCCGCAGCGCGCTGCCCCCGTCCGCCGACGACGTCGACTCGCGGCGCGGCGCGGCGCTCGACCTGCCGTCGCCCGCCTCGTCGGCCTCGTACGCCGCCGCCTCCAGGCCGCGCGTGGAGCGGCTCGACGACGCGATCGCGGCGCTCGCGGCGGGCCGCGCGCCCCCGCGCTTCCCGGAGCTCTCCGCCGTGGCCGGGCCCGTCGCGCGCTGCGAGCGGGTGATCGAGTGGATCGCCGAGGCGACCGGCGCGACCGACGTGTTCCTCGCGGACGCGGCCGGGCTCCCGTTCGCGGGCGCGATCCGGGACACGGAGGCGCGGCTCGCCGCCTCGGGCCTCGTCGCGTCGGCGATCGGCTCGCTCGTTGCGGCGCTGCCCGGCGCCCCGTCGCAGCGCTTCGAGCTCTGCGCCGGCGACGGGCCGTTCTTCCAGCTCATCGGGTTCCAGGTGCGCTCGGCCGCGTACATCGTCGGCCTGATGCGGCCGAGCCCGCTCATGCCGCGCGAGGCGCACGCCGTCCGGCTCGCGTGCCAGCACGCGCTCGACGCCGCGGTCGGGGTCGTCGGGTGAGCGCGGACCACGGCGAGCCCTCGTTCGATCGCGGGCTCACGGCGGTCGCGGGCGCGCTGGACGACGACGACCCGCTCGCCCCGATCGCGCTCGACAGCATCGGCTACGGCGTCGCCGGCCTCGACGCGATCGTCGTGTTCCACCTCAGCGACGCGCGCGTCCACGCCTCGTTCGTGCGCGAGGGCGCGGCGCTCTCGCCGGCCGACGCGGCCGCCGGGCTCCGCGACGCGTACCTCGGCAGCCGGCTCGCCGCGCAGCGGCTCGCCCCGGAGCGCGAGGGGCAGGCCCGCTCGAGCCGCGCCCGCGGCGCGCGGCTGTCGAGCAAGCCGCCCGGATCGCAGGGCCGCCCCGACGAGCTGCCGGACCCGGTCGTCACGCTGGAGCTGAGCGGCAGGACCGTGATCCTGCGGCGCGTCCGCGCGTGCGTCGTCGCGAGCCTGTTCGACGTCACGATGCCGCTCGGCATGGCGCGGCTCGTCGCGCAGCGGCTCGCCGCCGCGCTCGCGCCCGAGCTGCCGCTCGAGGAGCCGTCCGAGGAGATGCTGAGCGACCCGCCGGGGTTCTTCGAGGATCCGCTGAGCGCCGACACGGTGGACGATCTCGTGCGCGGCGTCGCGCGCTCGGCGCCGCCGCGGGGCTCGTCGAGCAGCATCCCATCGCGCAGGAGCGGCGGGACGCCGCCGCCGGTCGAGCCCCCGTCGGCCGAGGTCGCGCGGACCGAGCGGCTGCTCGCGCTGCTCGAGGCGCGCGCGCCGGAGCCGCACGTGGCGCGGCTGCGGCTCGCGCTGCGGGCCGGGCTGACGCCGCTCGCGCTGGAGCACCCGGACGGGCTCGGCGCGGAGGCGGTCGTGCTCATCGAGACGGCGGTGGCGGACATCCTCGGCCTGGATCGCGCCGCGCTGCGGAGGCTTTTGTGACGGCGCTCCGGCAAGGCCTGCGGGGCCGCATCGACGGCCCGCTCGGCGACCTGCTCGGCCCGATCGAGCCGCACTGCCTGCTCCACGTGGCCGACCAGCTCGTGATCGCGCACTCGCACCACTTCGCGCTGTTCCTCGAGCAGACGATCTTCGACGCGCTGGGCGGCGAGAGCCGCGGCGTGCGCCGGCAGGCGGCGTTCGAGGCGACGCACGCGCTGCTCGGCCCGCTGTACGCGGAGCGCCACGGCGCCTCCCCGCGGGACAAGCTCGAGCTCGCGGCCGAGCTGTTCGCCGCGATGGGGCAGGGCCGGCTGCGGTTCGAGCTGAGCGCGGAGGGCGGCGCTGTGCACGCGGCGTCGCTCTTCCACGGGACGAGCTTCCTCGAGAAGTACGGCGGCCGGATCCAGAACCGGATGGTCATGGACGCGTACGCGTCCGGCTACTGCGCGGCGGCGGCGAGCCTCGCGTTCCCGTCCGACTGGGGTCGGCTCGACGCGGACGAGGTGACGTGCGTCGCGCGGGGCGACGCGGTGTGCACGTTCCTGCTGACGCGGCGGTCCGAGCGGCCGCGCTTCGGCGAGGCGCTGACGCGCAAGCTCGTCGAGTCGGCGCGGGTGAGCTGGGGGCTCGAGGGCCCCGCGGCGCGGTCGCGGCGGACGGGGATCGCGATGCTCGAGGAGCTCGGGGCGCTCCGGGCCGACGAGCGCGGGCTCATCTCGGCGTACGGCGTGAACCTCGCGCTCTTGCCCGTGGGGTACGTGCACCAGAAGACGTTCGACACGGTGCACCTCATCGAGCGGCGGTCTCCGGAGCTGGTCCCTGTGTTCGAGGCGCTCGTGCGGGAGGCGGCGCAGACGGGCGCGTTCCACCTGCTCGGCGGGATGCTCGCGTCCGCGTCGTTCGAGGCGGCGTGCGGCCCGGTGGGCCGGGACCAGCACGAGCGGCTGGAGCAGCTCCTCGGGCTCGCCCGCGCGCTCGGCTGGGGGGCGCTCTCCGCGCCGGAGTTCCAGCCCGGCCGGGTGCTCGTGCTGCGCGCGCCGATGACGCACGAGAGCGCGTATTACGCGATGAAGCACGGCCCCACGACGCGGGGGCGGCTCCTGTTTCAGCAGGGGACGGCGCTCGCGATCATGCAGCTCCTGCACCGGGTGGATTTCGGGACGGAGCGGCCGATCGACGCGGAGACGTACGGCGGGCTGTTCAAGGTCGGGACGCGGTTCCGGGTGCAAGAGACGAAGTCGCCGCTCCGGGGGGACGAGGCGTGCGAGGTGAGGGTGGAGGCGCTCGAGGACCGGTGGTGACGGCGGCGAGCGCGGGTCGCCCGGCGCGCGGCGGTGCAGTACGCTGCGGCGGGAGAGGTTGATCATGGCCGAGCCCGCGCGGAAGCCGACGTTCACCTTCGCCGAGTACCTCGCCCACGAGCATGCGAGCGAGGTGAAGCACGAGCACGTGAACGGCGAGATCTTCGCGATGGCCGGTGGCACGCCGGAGCACGGGCTCATGGCGGTCAACGTGGCCAGCGTGCTCCGCGGCCAGCTCGTCGACCGGCGCTGCCGCGTCTACAACTCCGACGTTCGCGTGCGGGTCCAGGCGACAGGGCTCGCGACGTACCCGGACGTCAGCGTCGTGTGCGGCCGGCTGGAGCGCGATCCCGAGGACGAGAACAGCATCCTGAACCCGGTCGTGCTCGTGGAGGTGCTCTCGCCGACCAGCGAGGCATACGACCGCGGCGAGAAATTCGCCCACTATCAGACGATCCCGTCGCTGCGCGAGTACGTGCTCGTCTCGTACCAGCGGAGGCGCGTGGAGGTCCTGCGCCGCAACGACGATGGCACCTGGACGCTCCACGACGTGCGGGAGGGCGGCGTCGCGGAGCTCGCGTCGGTCGGGTGCAGCCTCCCGCTCGACGAGGTGTATCGGCAGGTCTTCGCGGGGCCGGAGCCGGGAGAAGAGGCGGGCTGAGCGGAGCCGAGACGTCGCGCCTCGGTGGCCGTGCCACACCGTCGGGGACGCGACGCCGCCGCCGCGGATCGTGCCGGCCTGCTCCGCGGCCGACGCGCTTCGGAGGGGGGCCGGCGCGGAGCTCTTCATCTCGCGGGCCGGCTGGCGGCAGGCGGCCTGCCGCGTCCACCGCCTGCGCGCCCGGGCGGAGGCGCTCCGTGGCGACGCGCGGTCGTCGCTGCGCGAGCTCGCGGAGGCGCGGCAGCTCGCGGAGCGGCATGGGTTCATTGCGCTGCTCGTGGATCCGTACCCGACGCCCGTTGCGACCGAGGAATCGGTACTCCCGCTTCGGCTACCTGGAGCCGCCACCGGATGGCTTGATGGGGCCCCGCGAGGCTTGCCTTCGGCCAGTTCGGGGCTGGTTGGACGTATCCTGCTCTGGCTTCGCGCTCCGGGATTGCTCGGGCTCCAGCTTCCCTACACGCTTGCGAGCAGCGGAGGTGTCAGAGAGAGCCGAGGCCGCATCGCGAATCATCTGTATAACATCTGAGGCTATCGTCTCGTCTTCAGGGCGTCCGGTTTTTTGGGCGATATTCATCAAGAAGCGAGATAGCTCGGTGGCGATCTTGATGCGACCCGTCCCGTGGAAGGCAAATATTCTGTGCGCGGTTGACGCCACTACTCCTGGATCGTTCGAATCGAACCGCGATGCGACTCCCTCCAATTGGCCGAGTAGGGCCTCCGTGTCTTGCTCGTCTCCTCGCTTATGTCGAATCACCGCCAGCCAGGAGAGTGCTCCGATCTCGGTGAGCTTCTCATCGGCTCGGCGCGCGACGGTCAGGCTCTTTCTCAGGGCCTCCTCAGCCTCGTCCAGCCTCCCTGCGATCAGCAGCATTTCGCCGAGCTTGTGCAAGGCGCGCGCATGCTCAGGGTACGCTCCTCGCGATAAGAAGATTCCAATGGCCTGTTCGATCTTGCGAATTCCCTCCACGTATCTATTGGCATTGTGCAGTTCTTCCGCCAGCTTGTGCAGCGTGATGGCAAGGCCCAGGGTATCACCTCTCCTCTCCGCTGCCGCGGCCTCCTCCTGGAGAGCTGCAATATCCTTCGGGCGCGATGGCGTGGATGGATCTGTGAGCGGCGGGGTGAGCGGGACCGACTCCTTCAGCCGCCACCGAAGCAGCGTCCCGGTGAGCTGCTCATACGCAAGCACCAGCGGATCCTTCGGATCCACCATGCCCCCTTCGCGCAAGACTTTCTCGTCGAAGCCCCAGCGCGCCCGATGCGGAATTACGTGGGTCCGGATCCCGTCCGGGTGATCTTCCCTGAGCCACAGGCCATCCTGAACACCTTTTTCGAAGACCTGGTTATGATGGCCGAACCACTCGTCGGCAAGGTAGCTCTCCTCTACGAGCGGCACACGGCTCACGGCGAGCCACACGCGAGGCTTCTCGCGTTCCGCCCGCTCCTTCTCCGGTGCCCCGGCAATGGCTCGTGCCACGCGCTCGGTGCCCTCGAATGATTGATGGTTCGGCGCGGTCAACAGCACCACTCCGTCGGGAAGCTGGATGGTGCAAATCCCGCCGATATCTGTCAGGCCGGTGCGGCTGTCGATGAGCACGACGTCAGCGTTCTCGACGAGCTTCTCACGCAGGGTCTCCACCGCCGCGGAGCCTTCGGTCCGGGAATAGAAATCCTGCCAGTGGAACCCCGCGAGACGATCGTCGTAGTCGCTGTCGAGCCGGCCGGCGAGGAGCACCCGGAGCGAGCCGAACCTGGGAGCGTGGTTTTCGTCGGTGATGGGGACAAACCAGTCGAGCACGCGCTCCACCTCGGGCGGCGGCTCGGGATCGTTGCGCGCCACGGCGTCGCGCCAGGCGACGAAGTAGTCGAGGAGCCCGCTGTTGGAGCCCGCTACGTCCGAGGAGATTCCGAAGAATCGGTGCAGTCCCGGCGCTTCCAGATCCCAGTCGACAGCGATGACGTTCAACCCGTGCGTGTTCGCCAGGCGGTAGGCGACGTTGGCGACCGCCATGGTCCGCCCGACGCCTCCCTTGTAGGAGTAGAACGTGATCACCCGGCGGTTGGGCTCGGTGAAGATCATGCTGCTGCCTTGCCCTTGTCATGGAGACGCGGGGGCAGATCCGGCCCCTTCTTGAGTCGTGCCCAGGCTGGTGTCCTGGGCCCCTCGGGGCCGCGGTCGGGCAACCATGCGTCGAGCTCGTTCTCCTCCGCACCGAGCGCCGCAAGCGCGTCGCGGCAGCGCCGGCGCCCTTCGCTCGAAAGGCCGGCCAGCGCGCTGGCGACGACGCCTGGCTTGTAGATCGAATCTGTGGCGAACGCCCAGAGGACGTCCCCCAGTGGGAAGTCATGGTATCGGCGGGCTCGTTCGACGGCTTCGGGGAGGATCCCGAGGGCCCGCTCCGGGGCGGAAATGCGCAGCCCGGCCGTGACCACCGGCCACAGGCGGGGGAGCTCGCGCTGCCAGACGGCGAGCCACTTCGAATAGAGCTCACCCGGCGCCTGGAGCCCTGCGAGCGCGAAGAGGACGAGCTCCTCGGCGTCGGCATCGAGGGCGTCGTCGTGACCGCCAAGTGCGCCGCGCTCCGCGATCTCACGGAGCGTGCTCTCGGCCGCTCGTACCTCCAGCGTATCCACGAGCTCGGCCAGATAGCGAACGGCGCGCGCGTCCGGCCCCCCGCGCAGATTCCCCTGCGCTGCTTCCGCGAGCGCGGCGACTGCGGCCTTCTCCAGGCGTGCGCGGAACGCCTTGTTGCGCGACTGCTCGTGGAGGGTGGCCACATAATCATCCGGGCTCTCCATGTGCAGCTCGGAGACGGGCGGATCCTCCTTTTCCCCACGCATGCGCGCGAGCAGCCAGGCCCGGAGCTCCGCCGCGCTCAGACCCACGATCTTCGGCGCGTCCCTCACGGAAGCCTCCGATGGCTGAGATAGTCGCGCGGCGGCGCAGTCCGGATCCCGCCCACATACCGCGCCTCGCGGTCATCCGCGGCATCGGGCAGCACGATCAGCTCCGGCTCCGACGGCGCGTCGGTGCGGAGGTGTCGCGTCATGCCCCAGGGGTCGTTGTGCCCGGAGTTCGGTCGCCGCCATGCGGGGTGGATCAGGGCGTCCTCGAACCGGGCCGCGGACAGGATATCTCCGGCGCCGGCGACCACCCGGACCGCGCCGTCGTCCACCTTCCAGCCCGCAGGTCCCCCGCCGCGGGCGGTGAAGCCGCGCAGATCCACGCCGTCGAACAGGACCTCTGCGCCCGGCGGCGCCTCCGATGCGATGCACATGGACTGACCTCTCCTGACCAGGGCTCCCTCGTCCCTCGCGACGCTACCACACGCGCCGCCCGGCGCCGCGCGCGGCCGCCTCGCCCCGCGGCGTCTGCGCTCCGCGACTCCGGCCAGCGATGTCCCCGAGGACCGCACGCCTCCCGGGGCCCATGGCCCCTCGATCCTGGCAGATCGTTCCGGCGTTCGTCCCGCTGAGCCCACGGAGCAGGGCGGCACGCGGGCGCGAGTCGACCCGATATGCTAGATACCGCCACTCACCATGTGCCGTGTTATGCCATTGCCGGAGCAGGAGACGATCTCGATGAACATGGCTGTGCCGACGGCATCCTTTCTCCAGGGCTTTGCGCCATCGCTGGCCATCCTCCTCTCGGCGGCCTCGGCGCTCGCGCTCGCCGGGTGTACCGCCACCCCCGAGTTCATCGGCAGAACGAGCGACTCCGCCGGGCTGGGCGGCGATGCCTCCGGAGCGGGCGGCGGCTCCTCCGGGACCGGCATCGGCGGCGACATCGCGCCCGCCGGCGGCGGAGCGGCCCAGGGGGCGTCGTCCTCCTCGGGCGGCGGGAACGACGGCTGCGCGCCGCGGCTCGAAGGGGTGGTGCGCGACTTCAAGGCGTACGGCACGCCCGGAGGGCACCCGGATTTCGAGCGCTTCGCGGGCACGGGCCTGGAGGGCATCGTCGAGCCCGTGCTCGGCCCCGACCAGAAGCCGGTGTACGCCCATGAGGGCGCCACGGAGTACACGTCCGGGCCCGAGTACTTCGATCAATGGTTCCGGGACGTCCTCGGGGTCAACCGCTCGGTCCGGTACTTCGTCCCCCTCGACGTGAGCGATGGCGTGTTTCGTCTCTTCCGCAGCAAGGAGTTCTTCCCCATCGACGGCCAGGGCTGGGGCAACCAGGGCTGGGACCACAACTACGGGTTCACGTTCGAGCTCCACATGCGCTTCAGGTACAGGGGCGAGGACGACTTCATCTTCGGTGGCGACGACGACATCTGGGTGTTCATCAACAACCAGCTGGTGATGGATCTGGGCGGGGTCCACGGATCGATGTTCGACACCATCGATCTCGACGAGATGGCCGAGGAGCTCGGCCTCGAGCTCGGGAAGGACTACCCGCTCGACATCTTCTTTGCGGAGCGCCGCAGCGGCGGATCGAGCTTCATGATCTCGACGCTCCTGTACACGAACTGCGATCCCATCATCCTGTAGCGGCAGAGCGGCGCGGCCTCGGTCCTGCTCGCCGCGACGGGCTCGCCTCCACCCCGTGCGCCGGCGAGGCCGCCGCGTCAGTGCGCCGCCGTGTGCCGCTGCGGCCTCGCGTTCCACACGCGCGTCGCCAGCGCGAAGCCGACGAGGGCGACCGGGAGCATGGCGACGGGCCAGGCGATCCAGTTGCCCGGGTCCCTCGCCGCGTCGCCGGAGGGCAGGATGCTCCCGTAGAGGAACGACTGGGCTGCCGTTCCCAGGTAGACGAAGCCGTCGATGATGCCCGTCGCGACGCCGGCGTTCCTCTTGCCGCCAAAGTCCATGCTCGCGGTCCCGGAGAGCATGCCGTGGACGCCGATCACGCAGAGGGACATGAACACGACGGTCCACCCCGCGATGGGGAGGCTCAGCGTGAAGGTGACGATCGCCGCGCCGATCACGAGCCCTGCGTACAGCACCGACGCCACCGGTCCGCGGCGCGACTCGAAGACGTGATCGGAGATGAAGCCGGCGAAGACGCCGCCGAGGATGCCGGCGATGCAGAGGAGCACGCCCCAGTGCGCCGACACGAAGCCCTCGAGCCCGGTCTTGGCCGCGAAGATGAGGTACCACTTCATCACCGCGTTGCGCAGGAACCCGCTGCAGAACTCGATGGCGACGATGATCCAGATGACCTTTTGCGAGAACATGCGCCGCGCGACCGCGACGGGGCCGAGCGGCTCGCCCGTGTCGCCCGACGAGGCGTCGGCCGTGTCGAAGTCCTTGAACCCCGCCTGGCCCGGCGTGTCGCGGATGAGGAAGAAGTCGAGCGCCACGAACCCGACGAGCAGCAGGGCGGGGACGTGGAAGACCCACGGCATGGGCAGGACCTTGGCGATGAACCGGCTCCAGTCGTAGGCGAAGTAGAGCCCCAGCGAGATCAGGATCCCGAAGACGCCGCCGAGCATCCCGCGCTCGCGGACGTGGAACCACGGCGCGTTCACCTTGACGATGGATACGGCGCCGAAGCTCTGGAAGTACATGTTGCCCGCGAAGAGCACCGTCATCGCGGTGACGGCCGTGTCGTGCCCGAGCTGCCCGTCCTGAGCGAGTCGGACGGCCCCGCCCATGAGCGCGTTCATGACCGCGGACCCGCCTGCAGCGAGGAGGATGGTGGTGCGTCCGCCCCATCGGTCGGTGAGCGGCCCGTTCAGCAGGAAGGCGATCCCGTAGACGGCCGAGCCCCATCCGTCGATGTTCCCGAACTCCTGCTTGCTGACGAGGCCCATCGCGTCGAGCGCCGACGCGTTGGCGGAGAAGTTGTAACGCCCCATGTAGAGGAAGGCGTAGGTGAGCCCGAGCGGAAACCAGTTGAAGAACCGCCGTCGCCGGAATTCCGCCGAGTGTCCGAGGTCGATCTTCGGCAGCCGCCGCGTGACGACCGCGATGGCCGCGAGCAGCAGGAGGATCGGCAGGAGCTGATTGAGCCAGGCAGGCATGGGTCGCCCTCCGGCCGCGGACGATAACGGCCCCCCGCACGAGCGGCTACGCCTTCACGCGCACCCCTGCCCGCCCGCCCGCTTCACCGGCGGCGCGTGCGTCAACGCATCGGCCGCGCGACGCCCTGCGATCGAGACCCCCCCCGAGGACCGCCCCCGCCCCGGTTCACCCCCCGCGCCCGCGGAAGATGGCGTGGCGGAAGTAGTTGATCTGGCTCTTGGCGAACTCCTTGGCCGCGTCCAGCCGGTCCCCGTCCCGCGACGAGCTGCGGATGAGGAGCTCCCCGTTCTCGTAGAGCTCCCGCGTCTTGCTCCGCTGGAGCTTCCCGCTCGACGTCTTCGGCAGCACGCCCATCCCGACCGCCACCACGTCGTCGACCGTGAGCCCCATGGCCTGCTGCACCACGCGGCGCACCTCGCCCTTCAGCCCCTGCCTCTCCTGCTCGTCCGTCGCCGCCGTCTCGAAGGCGATCACCACCCGCTCGCGGTCGTTGTGCGGCTTCATCGTCCCGAACGCGATGACGTTGCCCTTGCGCACCCCGGCGACGCGGCTCGCCTCCCACTCGAGGTCCTGCGGGTAGTAGTTGCGCCCGTTGACGATGATGACCTCCTTCGAGCGCCCGCAGATATAGACCTTGCCCTCCGCGAGGTACCCGAGGTCCCCCGTCCGCAGCCACCCGCCCGCGAACGCCTCCGTCGTCATGTCCGGATCGTTGAAGTAGCCGGCCATCACGCTCGGGCCCCGCAGCCTGAGCTCCCCGACCTCGCGATCGCCGAGCGGCCGCGCGCTCTCCGCGTCGTCCGACGCGAACACCGCGATCTCGTGCCCCTCGAACGCCGACCCGCACTGCACGAGCGCCGACGCCCCTTCGCTCTCGGCCGGCACGGGCACGGCCTTGCCCTCCTTCCAGAGCGTCTCGCCGTCGACCGAGTCCGTCTGCAGCCCGGTCCCGAGCGCGCTGAACGACACCGCCAGCGTGCTCTCGGCCATCCCGTACGAGCAGACGAACGCCTTCTCGTCGAACCCGACCGACGCGAACTTCTCCGCGAACGCGCGCAGGTTGTCCGCCCGGATCGGCTCGGCGCCGCAGCCCGCCACCCGCCACGTCGACAGGTCGAGCCCCGCCATGTCCTGCTCCCGGATCCGCTTCACGCAGAGCGCATAAGCGAAGTTCGGGCCGAACGACACGTTGCCCCGGTGGCGCGTGATCGTCTCCAGCCAGCGCACCGGCCGCTTCAGGAACAGGAGCGGCGGCAGGAACGTGACCGTGTTGACGTAATAGAGCGGCGCGATCACGAAGCCGATGAGCCCCATGTCGTGGTAGAGCGGCAGCCACGACACGCCGGTGTCCACCGACTCGCGCACCCCGAGGCCGAGCTCCACGATCGCCCGCACGTTCGCCGCCAGGTTCGCGTGCGTGAGCACCACGCCCTTCGGGCGCGACGTCGAGCCGCTCGTGAACTGGAGGAAGCACACGTCGTCGAGCTCGACCTTCACCGGCCTGAGCTCCTCGCGGGAGCCCCGGATGCCCTCCACCGCCACGATCTGCTGGAGCTCCGGCGCCTGCGCCTGGATCGTGCCGAGCATGCGCTTGATCTCGGCGCTCGTGAGCAGCACCTTGGCGCCGCTCTTCGCGACGATGTGCAGGGTGTTCTCGAGGTAGCCGGTCAGCTTGCCGAGGCCGGTCGGCGGGTAGATGGGCACCGGGATGACGCCCGCGCGGATCGCGCCCAGGAAGGCGAAGATGAAGTCGGCGTTGTCCGGCAGGATCAACGCGACGCGATCGCCCTTCTGGAGCCCGAGCGCCTGGAGCGCGCCGCCGAGGCGGGCGCTCGCCCGCTCGATGCCGCCGTGGGTGAAGAACGGCTCGTTCTCGCTCGACTCCTCGATGAAGCGATAGCCCGTCTTGGTGCTCGCCGCTGCGTCCTCGATCGCCTGTGCGACCGTCCGCGCTTTCCAAACAGCCGTCATCCCGAGAGCCTTCCTTCGTTCTTGAGCCGGAGCTCGATGGCCTTGACGACGTCGGCGACCGTGTCGACCTCGCGCAACATCTCGTCGGGGATCGAGAGGTCGAACTTGTCCTCCATGTCCGCGACGATCTCCATCACCCCCAGCGAGTCGAGGCTGAGGTCGGCGACCAGATGGCTCGACTCCTCGATCTTCACCTCGCCGGCCGTGTGTCCTTCCAGGAGCTGGATGATCTCTGCTCGCAACGTCTCCCGTGTCCACGTCATCGTACCGTCCTACCCCAACTGCGGCGTGGCGAGGAGGGGGCTTGCTGCGGCGGCGATGCGCTCGATCGCTGCGCCGCCGCGCGCCCCCTGAACAGGCGATCGCGCTGCGTCAGGGACGGGCGGCGTCGATGATCTCGCGCAGCCGATTGAGCCCCTCGAGCGCCCGCGCCCCGTACCACATGAGGTCCTTCCCATCGCACCGGATCACGTGGCCGCGGCGGGCGGCGGGAATATCGAGGGAGCGAAATATTGCCGCGTCGGCGTCGGTGAAGGCGTGCGGCTCGTCGGGCAGGAGCACGATGTCCGGGGCGCGGGCGATCACCTCGTCGAGGGTCACGCGGGGGTAGCGGAGGTCGCGGCCCTGGACGCGCTCGGGCGGGAGCGGCGCCGCCTTGCCCAGGTCGGCCGCGAGCGGGTAGCGCCGGGGCCGATCACCGAAGACGTTCTGCGCGCCGACGAGGTCGAGCATGTCGGAGATGAACGTGTCGCCGTGCACGGTCATCAGCGGATCCATCCAGATCGGGACGAAGACGCGGACCGGCGGGCGCTCGCGGCGCCGCGCCTCGGCCGCGGCGTGGGCGCGGTAGGCGGTCGCGATGAGCTCGCGCGCGGCGGCGGACGCGGCGGGCGACGGCGGCGCGGCCGGGGCGCCGGCCTCTGCCTTCAGGGTCGCGTCGGGGGCGGCGGGGCGCGGGGGCGCCGCGGAGTGGCCGAGCAGGCGCGCCAGCCGGGCGAGGTGCGCCACGCCGTCGGCGACGCGCCTCGGGAACGAGACGAGCACCCGGAGGCCCGCCGCGTCCAGGCGCTCGATGTCGCGCTGGCTGTTCTCCTCCTGGTTGGCGACGACGGCGTCGGGCTCGAGCGCGACGATGCGGTCGACGTCGGCGTCCTTCGTGCCGCCGACGGCCTCGATGCGCTCGACGTCCTCGGCGGGCGCGACGCAGTAGCGCGTGCGGCCGACGAGGCGATCCCTGGCCCCGAGCCGGACCAGCGAGTAGGTGTCGCTCGGGACGAGCGAGACGATCCGCTGCGGCGGGGCGCGCCACTCGTGCTTGCGACCCCGGTCGTCGACGATGCGGATGAACGACCCGGCAAAGGCCGGTCCCCAGCCCACGCTGAACGTCATGCGCCGGATGTAGCCCGTCGCCGCGCGCGCTGCACGCGGTCGGCGCGTGCGCTCCCGTCCGCGCGGCCCCCGGCGCGCCCGGGCCCCCGTCGATCGGGGCGCACGCGGCCGGCGCCGCTCGGGCCGGGGGGTCGGGCAGCCGCTTAGTTGGCCCGTCCGGGCCAGGTCTGCGAGGAGGGCTCGTGCAGATCGATCGCCTCGATGTGCGTCGCGCGGGCACGCTCCCGTACCCGCCTTCCGGCCTGCCGCCGCTCGACGTCGGCCCCGTGCGCGAGGAGCCCGCCCCCCACCGCGCGGCGCGCGGGCCGCGGGTCGGGCGGCTGCTGCCGTGCCGACTCGGCCGCTACACCCTCTTCGACCACATCGGCCAGGGGGGGATGGCCGACCTCTACCTGGCGCGGGTGCGCACCGACCTCGGCGCGGCGCGCCTCGTCGCCATCAAGGAGGTCGCCCCCAGGTTCGCGCACGACCCGCGCTTCGTGGAGATGCTCGCGAGCGAGGCCCGGCTCGCCGCGGGGCTGCGGCACGCGTCCATCGTGCAGGTCGAGGACCTCGGCCGCGAGGACGGCGCGCTGTTCATCGCGATGGAATACGTCGAGGGCTTCGACCTGCGCGAGCTGCTCCGCCGCTGCGCGCGCCAGAAGGTGAAGCTCCCTGTCGCGTTCTCGCTGCTGATCGTCGTCGAGGCGCTCCAGGCGCTCGCCTACGCCCACCGCAACGGCGTCGTGCACCGCGACGTCTCGCCGTCGAACGTGCTGCTGAGCTTCGAGGGCGAGATCAAGCTCTGCGACTTCGGCATCGCCCGCGCGCACGAGCGCGGCGGGGGGGCGCTGGACGAGGCGCTGCAGGGCAAGGCCGGCTACATGAGCCCCGAGCAGGCCCGCGGCGAGCCGCTCGACGCGCGCTCCGACCTCTTCGCGACGGGCATCCTGCTCTGGGAGCTGCTCTCCGGCCGGCGGATGTACAGCCCCGGGGCGTCGCTCTCGAAGGAGGAGGCGCGCGGCGAGCTCCTCGAGCTCGCCCGGCGCGCGGCGATCCCGCCGCTCGTCGAGCGCGGGCTCCCGGAGGAGGCGACGCTCCACGCCATCGTGGCGCGGGCGCTCGCCGTGTCGCCCGACGATCGCTACCCGAGCGCGGCGGCGATGCTGCGGGACGTGACGGGTTACGCGGCGGCCGCCGAGCTGACGGCGAGCCCGCTGCGCTTCGGCGCGTGGCTGCGCGACAACTTCGGCACCGAGATGGTCGCCGCCCGCCGCGCGCGCGAGCGCGCCGTGCGGGCGCTGGAGCTCGGCCCGCCCGCGGTGCTCGAACCGGTCGCGACAGCCGCCGCCACGCCGGCGGCGATGGCGGCGGCCGCGCCGCTGGAGAGGGCGGCGGCGCCGACGGCGGCGGCGCCGATGCGGAGTCCGCCGCCGCAGCGCACGCTCGTGCCGCTGCTCCTCCACAGCGCGCTGCTGCTCGTGCTCGTCGCGCTCTGCATCGCCGGCTGCTACTTCGTGGCGCGGTAGCCCTTCCAGGCCGCCGGGAGGGCCAGGAGCCCTCTCTCCCTGTCTCCTGGCGCCCTGGCGGTCTCTCTCTCCTCGTTCGCCCGCCTTACGCCCGCCGCGCCGACCATTCCCTCACGCGGGCTCGGCGATCGGCGCCTCCGGCACCGGGACCTGCGTCTCCGGCTTTCGCTCGCACGCGTCGTTGCTGACGCCCACGCCGTAGCGGTAGATGAGCTCCCCGCCGAGCCAGCCGCTCGCGCCGGCGAGGCCGAAGCCCGCGGTCGAGAGCGCGATCCCGACGGGTCGCAGCCCGATCGCCCGCGAGGCGAGCGAGGCCCCGTACAGGCCCGCGATCGCCATGTTCATCGCGCCGTGGACGAAGCCGACCCGCTTCGCCGGGCCGAGCGTCGTGCTCCAGTCGGCGAGCCCGGCGACCGCCGCCACGACCGCCCCTGCGAGGCCGATCGCGGCCGTCGCGTCCGCCCCCCGGTGGAGCTTGCGCCCGCGGCGCCCGCGTCCGACGCCGGCGAGGTCGAGCACCAGCGCGCAGGACCAGGCGCCGATGGGGACGGTCACCAGCACCGGGTGCAGCGGGTGCCCGAGGAACTTCCCGTGGAGCACCTTGGCGACCGTGGGCGCTCTCCTCAGGGCGGACTGGATGCCGCGCTGCAGCGGGTCGGCGATCCGGTCGATCCAGTCCTGCGCTTCGATGCCCCCCAAGACTGCGGTTCCGCTCATGTTCCCTCCTCAGAAGCGCGTGCCTGTTGCGCGCATTCACAGCTCCTTGCGCCCGCGCCGCCGACGTCCAGCGGGTGAACCCCTCATCACGCGAGCCCTCGGCGGCCCGCGCGGTCGCCTCGGGCGTTCCCAGCGCAAGGTCCCCGGCGCCCCACGGCACGCCTGAACAGGGCGGCGCACCTCGCTTTGCAGGCGTGGGATGCTGAAATTTCAGATTCGAAATCAGGGACGTAGCATCTGAAGTGAAATACGTTCGGATCGCGAACATCCCGGATGGCACGGACGGTGCTCTATGTCCGGACAGCGCTGCCGGCGCGGCCTTCCCCCCCCCGAGGCCCCGGCGGCGCTTTTTTTTGCCTCGTCTTCTCGGCGAGCGCCCAGGGAGCTCTGGCGATCTCCCGGGGCGCTCTGGCGAGCTCGCTGCGAGGCGCGCCGGCGCGCGCCGTGCGTTCCTCGTCCCGCGCGGCGTTCTCTGGTATCTCGCCCGTGCCGCGCAGCGCGCGGCCCTCCCGGAGCGATGCCCCTCCTCGCCGACGTCGCGGTGCCCGTCCCGCTCTCGCAGGCCTTCACCTACGAGGTCCCCGCCGCGCTCGCCGCCGAGGTGCGGCCCGGGGCGCGGGTGCTCTGCGAATTTCACAGGCGCAAGCTGCTCGGCGTCGTGCTCGCCGTGAGCGAGCGCAGCACGGCCATCGATCCGTCCAGGATCAAGCCGCTCGCGGCGCTCGTCGACGCGCGCCCGGCGCTGCCGGCCGAGCTGCTCTCGTTCCTGCAAGTGCTCGCCGCCTACTACTTCGCGCCGATCGGCGAGGTCCTCCGGCTGGCGCTGCCGGCGATCGAGCGCGACCAGGTGCGCGCGCTGAAGGCCCAGGGCGAGCTCGACGGCGTCCTCGACCTCGGCCGCGCCCGGCAGGTCGGCGGCCGCAAGGTCGCTTACGCGCGGGCGACGGACGCGATCGAGGAGCCCGGCACGCTCCGCGGGCAGGCCGCCGCGCTGCTCGCGCTGCTCCGCGCGAACGGCGAGCAGCCGGTCGCGCGGCTCGAGGAGCGCCACGGCAACGCGCGAAGCGCCCTGAAGAAGCTCGCCGAGCGGGGGCTCGTCGCGCTCGAGGAGCGCGAGCCGCCGCGCGACCCGTTCTTCCGCCTCGCCGAGGCGCGCGACGTGCCCCCGGAGCTCAACGCCGCGCAGGCCGAGGCCGCCGCGCGCATCGACGCGGCGCTCGCGGCCGCGGCCGCGCCCGGGCAAGCGGCCGCGCCCGAGGGAGGCGAGCCGCGCGCCGGCGCCCCGCACGAGCCGCGGCACGCCGGGCCGAGCGCGTTCCTCCTGTTCGGCGTGACCGGCTCCGGCAAGACGGAGGTGTACCTGCGCGCCATCAAGAGCTGCCTCGACCGGGGCCGCGGCGCCCTCGTGATGGTGCCGGAGATCGCCCTCACCCCGCAGCTCGTCGCGCGCTTCCGCGCCCGCTTCGGCGACGAGCTCGCCGTGCTGCACAGCGCCCTCAGCGACGCCGACCGCCACGCGATGTGGTCGAGCCTGCACGGCGGCAAGGTGCGCGTCGCCATCGGGGCGCGCTCCGCCCTGTTCGCGCCGGTGCCGGACCTCGGCCTCATCCTCGTCGACGAGGAGCACGACGGCTCGTTCAAGCAGGAGGAGGGCGTGCGCTACCACGCGCGCGACATGGCGCTGCTGCGCGCCCACCGCGCCGGGGCCGTGTGCGTGCTCGGCTCCGCGACGCCCTCGATCGAGTCGGTCGCGCTGGTGCGCCGCGGCAAGCTCACCGAGCTGCGCCTGCCGGACCGCGCGCACCGCGAGGCGAGCCTCCCCGAGGTCACGCTCGTCGATCTCCGCCGCTTCGGCGCCGGCCCCTCGGGCGACCCGCTGATCTCCTTGCCGCTGCACCGCGCGCTCGAGAAGACGCTCGCCGCGAAGGAGCAGGCGATCCTGTTCCTGAACCGCCGCGGCTTCGCGCCGAGCGTCGTCTGCGGCTCGTGCGGGACGCTGACGACGTGCGAGGCCTGCTCGGTCGCGCTGACGTACCACCGCGGCCGGCGCCGCGACGCGCCCGCGGGCGCCGCGGGCCCCGTGGGCGACGCGGGCCCCGCGGGCGCGCCGGGCGCGCCGCCCCCGCCGGCCGGCGCGCCCGCGGCGGGGCTGCTCGAGGAGCGGCCGCAGGGCGGGCGGCTGCGCTGCCATTACTGCGACTACGCGGGGCCGCTGCCGGAGCGCTGCGGGGCGTGCGGCTCGCGGACGCTCTTGCTGGAGGGCCTCGGCACCGAGCGGCTCGAGGCCACGATCGCCGCGTCGTTCCCCGAGGCGCGCGTGGCGCGGCTCGACCGCGACGTCGCGGGCAAGGACCGGTCGCAGGCGATCCTCGCGCGGATGCGCGAGGGCAAGATCGACATCCTCGTCGGCACGCAGATGGTCACGAAGGGCCACGACCTGCCCAACGTGACGCTCGTGGGCGTGGTGAACGCCGACGCCGCGCTGGGGCTGCCCGACTTCCGGGCGGCCGAGCGCGGCTTCCAGCTCCTCGTCCAGGTGGCGGGGCGCGCGGGCCGGCGCGATCGGCCCGGCCGGGTGCTCATCCAGACGCGCAACCCCGAGCACCCGGCGATCGCGTTCGCCGCGGCGCACAACGTGCCAGGCTTCCTCGAGCGGGAGATCCGTGATCGCGAGGAGGTGGGCTATCCGCCGGCGACGCGCCTCGCGCTGCTCCGGATCGACGCGGTCGACGAGAGCGTGGGCCGCGGCGCCGCGGCGAAGCTCGCGGCCCACGCGCGCACCTGTCCGGAGGGGCTCGCGCGGCGCGTCGAGGTGCTCGGGCCGTCGGCGGCGCCGATCGCCCGCCTGCGCGGGCGGTACCGGTTCCGGGTGCTCCTCCGGGCGCGCGAGCGCGGCCCGCTCCGGGTGACGCTCGCGTCGCTGGCCGGGCTCATGCGGGACGGCCTCGACCGCAATGCGCGGGTGATCATCGACGTGGATCCCGTGGCGATGCTGTGACGCGCGCCGCACGTGCGCGCGGGCGCCGTCCTGGCGCGGCGCGCGCCCTCCGCGCGGGCGCCGTCCTGGCGCGGCGCGCGCCCTCCGCGCGGGCGCCGTCCTGGCGCGGCGCGCGCCCTCCGCGCGGGCGCCGTCCTGGCACGGCGCGCGCCCTCCGCGCGCCCGCTTCGTGGCGAACCGCGGGCGCGCGGCGCGCTACCCGGGCGGGGCGAGCGGCGCGAGCTCGCCGCGCGCTGCGGTCGAGATCCGCTCGAACTCCGCGCCGAGCCAGTCGAGGAACGCCGCGTCCCACGCCGGCCCTCCCGGCAGGCCGGCGACGGCCTCGGCGATCTCGCGGTCCCAGCGCCCGTAAACGTCGCGGAGGAGGGCGTGCGCCTGCCGGCTCTCGGCGGAGGCCGGGTCGACCTGGCCGTCCACGCGCTCGGCGAAGGCGTCCTCGCAGAGGAAGTAGTTGCACGTCGCCGCCCGCCGCTCGGCGGGGACGGTGCAGCCGCGCGGGCCGTGATACACGCACTTCGAGCGCCGCGGCGCCGTGCGCTCCTCCCGCTTCCGCACGCGCCGGAGCTCGAGCCCGCGGCTCACGGGGAGCAGGTTGCCGGCGGCGATCTGCTCGAGCAGCCAGCCGCGACCGCCGAGGGAGACGATGCGACCGATGTCCGTCCAGTCGAGCTCGGGCGGGCTGACGCAGCAGCCCGCGGGACCTTGCGGACACTGGGCGCACAGGGTCGAGTGGAGCCGGGTGTGCTCTCCAGAGAGCTCCAGACGGATCATCGATGCCCTTGTCGTGGCTCGCGGGGTCGAGACATGCCGTCGAGACAGCACACGTCCTGGTTCATGACTCGCCAGGAATGACAAAAGCGTTGCGCTGTTGCAAGGGTGCAAACTGAACGCGGCGCAGACGCAACCAGACGCAACCAGACGCAACCCGACGCAACCCGACGCAAGCCGCCGGAACCCGACGCAACCCGGCGCAACCGAGAACTCGCACTCCCGGGCGCTCGTGGAGGAGCTGAATCAGTTATAGTAAGTAACGCGCGCCGGTGTGCGCGCGCGCCTGCGCGGCGCCGCGCGACGTCGAGAGCGAGGTGCGATCGTCCTTTTCTGGCCGCGGCGGGAGTTGATAGGCTGCGCCGGTCATGGGCGATACGCTTCCCAAGGAGGTCGGTCGGGCCATTCGCGTGCTCCGGCTGCTGCACGGGCTCAGCTACGCCGAATTCGCCGAGAAGGCGCGCCTCTCCGCGACGTACCTCCGGCAGGTCGAGCGCGGCGAGCGCGACCTCGGGCTCGGCGCGCTGGCGCTCATCGCCCAGGGGCTCAACTGCGATGCTCGACTCCTCCTCCCCGGCGACGGGAGGAGCCCGGTCTCCGCGGTCGTCGCCGATCGCTTCGATCGCGCGCCCGAGGCGCTCCAGGAGGCGCTCCTCTTCCTGCTGATCGAGCCGGACGACTCGCCGAAGAAGCAGGCCATCCTCGCGCTCATCAACGATGATCCGGACCGCGGGCGGCCGCGCTCCCGCCCGCGGCCGGACGAGCGCGGGTCGCGGGGCGGGCCGCCCTCGTCGTCCAGCCGGCGCCCCGGGCGGTGATCCGCGGGGCGCTCACGGGCGCGCGGACAGCAGGAGGAGCGGCGCCGCGCTCGGCGCCGTCCGGGCGCCGTTCCGGACCTCGGTCCCGTCCATCGACGCGATCCGCTGCGCGACGAGGAGCTGAAAGGCGCTGAGCGCCCGCGTCCGCCGCTTGTAGGCCGTCGAGAGCGGGATTCCCGACTGGCTCGCGAAGTCGGCCATCGGGATGCCCTCGATGTCGTGGGCCATGAGGACCGCGCCGAGCTCGCCGTCGATCTCCCGCAGGACAGAGAGCGCGAGCAGACGATCGCACTCCGAGATCATCTGCTCCTCTGCTGATGGCTCCTCGAGCTCCGCGTCGAAGTCGTCCGGCAGCGGCTCTTCCACCCGGCGCCGCGCGCGCTCCGCGTAGTGGGACGCCGTGTGGACCGCGATCCTGTTCAGCCAGCGGTCAGGCGGCCCCCGCGCCGGGTCGTAGTTCCCGAAGCTCTCGTGCGCCGCGAGCATCACGTTCTGAGCGACGTCCCGGCGATCCCGGCGCGGCACCCCCAGCAGGCGCAACCAGCGACGCACGAGCACGATCGTTTTCTTGTTGAAGATCCGCCAAAAAGCCTTTTCCCTGTCGTTCGGCGGCTGTGCACCGTCGCTCCCATGCCCCGTGCCCGGCATCGCGTAACGATCGTTATCACAAGAAACGAAACTTGCAAAACGTGGCCGAAGCGATCCCAGGCAGAATTTCGCGTTTTGAGTGAGATGATGTAGGCAAAGGTGGGTGCTGCTGGCGGCATCCCTGTCGGCGCGTTTTACGCGCTTGAAGGCTGAATCGTGGGAGAATGCGCCGTTTGACGATGGTGCTGGCGATGTAACGATCGTTCCCCGTCGGGTCCGGTCCTGTTCGGTCCGGTTCCAGTCGAGGTCGCGGGCGCCTCGCGCGGGCCCGTGCGCGGCGCTCCGGGGCCGGGCGCGCTGGCGCGGATGCGGCCGCTTTCCTCGCTGGACGCCAGGGCATCGCGTCGGTAGACAGGCGGCGCTCGATGCACACGTCATCTCAGAGCGGCGCGGGGGAGTCCGCGGCAGCAGGCGGCGCGGGGGAGTCCGCGGCAGCAGGCGGCGCGGGGGAGTCCGCGGCAGCAGGCGGCGCGGGGGAGTCCGCGGCAGCAGGCGGCGCGGGGGAGTCCGCGGCAGCAGGCGGCGCGGAGGGGCCCGTCGCGCCGCGCCAGCAGGTCGCCTACTTCGGGCGGCCCGGGACGTTCAGCCACGAGGTCGCGTCCCGGCGGTTCGGGCAGAGCGCGGAGCTCGCGCCACGGCGCACCATCTCGGAGGTGTTCGACGCCGTGGCCGGCGGCGCGGCGGCCTACGGCGTCGTGCCGATCGAGAACGCGGTGGGCGGCCCGATCTACGACACCGTGGACCAGCTCATCCGCCGCGAGGGCACGGGCGCCGCGCTTGTCGTGTGCGAGGAGCTCTCGCTCCACGTCACGCTGTCGCTCCTCGGCAGGAAGGGCGTGACGCCGAAGCGCATCTATTCGCACTTCGTCCCGCTCAAGCACTGCGGCGACTGGCTTCGCGCGAACTACCCTGGCGCGCAGATCCTCGAGGCGGAGAGCACCGCCGAGGCCGTCGAGCGCGCGGCGCAGGACGGCGAGGCGTGGGCGATCGGCAACAAGGGCGCGGCGGCGATCTACAAGCTCGAGGTCCTCGTGCCGAAGCTCGGGGTGAAGGGCGAGAACATCACGCGCTTCTTCATCGTCGGCAGGACCGAGGAGCCGCCGCCGTCGGGCGGCCGGACGCTGCTCCTGTTCGGGCTGGACCACCGCCCGGGCGCCCTTGTCGCGGCGCTGTCCGCGCTCGGCAGACACCATATCAACCTCACGCGCATCGTCTCGCGCGCGCTGCCGGACAGCCCGGAGGAGTACCTCTTCCTCGTCGAGTGCGAGGGCAGCACCAGGGAGCCTGCCTTCCAGGAGGCGCTCGCGCTGCTCCAGCAGCACGCGACGGGCGTGCGCTCGCTCGGCTCGTTCCGCGTCAGCCAGAAGTACGAGTAGGGGCCGCGCGCGCCTCCCTCCCGCGCGCTCTTCCTCACCCCGCGCGCGGTTCCCCCGATTCGCTTTCACAGGCGAGCTCCCTTCACACACGACCGCGCGATGACAGCGAGTTCATCGCGGTGGGCGAGGGCCAATCACTCGCCGGGTGGGCGCCCCTACAGGGCGTGTGGAGCAAACGTGGTTGAGAAGGTGGAAATATGATCGCGCGGGGTGGCCTGCGTGACCCTCTGTTCCTTTTTCGATCGCCAATCGCACGTCGCCTGTGACTAGAACGCTCGCTGCGTGCGGTCTCGCACCCCTCGACAGGCAAGGTGACATGGATCGACGATGGCGATGGCTCTTCGTGTTTGTGCCGGCGCTCATGGGCCCTCTGGAAGGGTGTGATGAGGGCCCAGGGATGGCGGGGATCCCGGTCGACAGCACCATGCTCAGCGGCGGGGCGGGCCCGAAGGTCAAGCCGCTCGGGGCGAGCTGCAGCTGCGATGCGGACTGCGACGGCGAGGGGGCCCTCTGCATGCTCGGCATCTGCATGCAGCGCGCGGAGGGGCCGTGTGCGGCGCCGAACAGCGAGGAGGGCTGTGCGCCCGGATCTCGCTGCTTCAACACGGATATCCTGACGGACACGGGGGTGTGTTATCCCGTCTACGATCCCGCGACCTGCGAGGGCGTGGAGAGCCGTCATGGCCTGTGCTCTCCGCGGCGCGGCGGCGGGTGCAACCCGGCGTGCGGCGTGGCGTGCGCGGAGGACACGGTGGGCGCCGGGGACATCGGCGCGGCCTGCGACGCGGCGGAGGACTGCTCGCTGCCCGGCGCGACCTGCCACACCGACGCGAGCGCGACGGAGCCGAACGGCTGGGTCGACGGCTATTGCCTCGCGTTCGACTGCGACAGCGACGACCAGTGCGGCCCGGAGGCGGGCTGCTTCCCCGCGGGCGCGGACGGCGCGTCCGTGTGCATGAACACCTGCGGCAGCGATCTCGACTGCCGGCCTGGTTACGTGTGCCACCTCGTCGACGGCGCGAGCGGGCCCGCCTGCTACGCCGGCTGCGACGCCGCCGCGACCTGCCCGCACGGCACGACCTGCCTCGGGGAGATGTGCGTGTCGGACGAGGTCGCGTGCTCGCCGGACGTCCCCTCCGGGTGGTGTCCTGAGGGCGAGGCGTGCGACGACGGCGTGTGCCGCAACGAGGCGTTCGCGTGCGAGGCCGAGGGCGACCCGCTCGAGCCCAACGATGATCCTGGCGCCTCGGTGAGCGCGCCCGCGGGCGTCACGGAGGAGCTCACCCTGTGCGACGGGGACGAGGACTGGTTCAGGATCGTCGTGCCGGAGGGGACGATCGTCCGCGTGGGCATCGAGCTCCGCCACGCCGCCGGGGACATCGATCTGGTGGCCTATGACGCCGAGGGCCGCCTCGTCGGCTCGCGCTACGGCGCGCAGTACCCGTACTCGTACCGCGATCAGGAGACGAACACCGAGGCGTACGGGTTCTACTCCGAGCGCGGCGGGGCCGAGTATCTCGTGCGGGTCGTCGGCCACGAGGGCGGGCAGAACGCCTACCGGCTGAGCGTGACCTCGTATCCTTACGTCGACGGCTCGAGCTGCGTGGGCGCCGGCTTCTCCTTCGACGAGTGCGCCGGCTTCGGCGAGGGCGGCAGCGGGCTCTTGCCGTTCCCGTTCCCCGACCCGGCCGATTCGGTGGTCGGCGGCGGTTATGTCTGGGAGACCTTCAGCAACTACCGCTTTGCGCGGCGCGAGCTCATCATGCTCGTCCGCGACGCGCTCGCGGCGACGCTGCGGGCGTTCCCTGGCACGACGCCGCTCTCGCTGATCGACGTCTGCCAGATCGACGGCGTGACGCCCGGCTACGACATCGGCGACCCGCGGCACCCCGCGTCGACGCACGATCAGGGCGGCAACATCGACATCGCATATTTCCAGACGGACGGCTCGAACGACGGCGTGATCATCTGCGGAGACGGCTCGAAGCACGAGGACGGGTACTGTTCCTCGGCGGCGAAGCGGAACCACATCGTCGATCTCGAGCGCCAGGCGTTCTTCATGGCCAGGCTGTTCCGCTCGCCCCGCACGCGCGTCATCGGCGTGGACAAGATCATCGCGCCGTTCCTCTCGAAGACCGCGGCGAGGCTGAACGCGCTGCCGGCCCGGGATCCGCGGCGGATCACCGACGCCGAGCTCGCGAGCTTCTCGGACCGGATGGCGTACGGCTCGGGTTGGCCGTATCACCACCACCACATCCACCTCAGCATGGACTGGTGGCCCAGGAGCGCCGCGGCCGAGGCCGGCCCCGCGGCCGCGTCGTTCGCGCCATCTCCCGCCATTCACCGCTCGCCCGCGCTCGCGACGGAGCAGCGGATGGCGTGGCCTCCGCGGCCGTAGCGTGGTGAAGCGGTGAGCGACCAGAAATAGAGAGAAGAGAAAACCACAGAGGGCACAGAGGCACAGAGGAAGAGAGAGAAAAGAGTACTGATTTATATACTCTTCTCTCTCTGTCTCTCTTCCTCTGTGCCCTCTGTGCCTCTGTGGTTCAAATTCTCTTCTCCTCGCGCCGCGTACGTCGATGCGCGTCGCGCTCCCCGGCGCGGCCGTGCGCCGCTCAGGGCACGGCCGTGATCCGGTCGAGCGGGGGAGGGGAGACGGGCGAGCTCGCCGCGAAGTAGTCCCGGAGGGCGTCGAGATCGAGCGCGCCGCCGAGGCGATCGGCGCCGTCGTTGAGCACGGTGAAGCCGTCGCCGCCTGACGCCAGGAAGCTGTTCACCGTCACGCGGTACGTGCGCGCCGGCTCGATCGGGACGCCGCTCATCCGGATCGACGCGATGTCGACCTTCGAGCCGACGGGCGCGCTCTGGCTGTAGGTGTAGGTGAAGCCGTCCGAGACCTGGAGGATCACGCTCCGCGGCGCGCCCATCGCGTCGACCCGGAACTGCTGCTCCAGCAGCGTGTCGATCTGCGCTCCCGTCAACGTCATCACGACAAGGCTGTTGCCGAACGGCTGCACCGAGAACGCCTCGCCGTACGTCACCACCCCATCCAGGGGCTCGGTCGCCGAGGCCGCATAGGCCAGGTCGGCGCGGACGCCGCCCGGGTTCATGAACGCCACGTCGGCCCCGCCGGTGCGCGCGTCGCGCGTCGCGGCGAGCTGGCTGTCGGCGATGACGGCGCCCAGCGTGAACAGACCCGAGCCCGTGGGCGGGACCGCGCGATCGAGCGTCGCGGTGATCGTGCCGATCTGCACGCCGGCCAGCGGCGCCGCGAGGTCCCTGTAGCGCGTCACCAGGGCATCCACCGCGTCGTGGGGGTCCTCGCGCGTCACGATGACGTTGTTCGCCGTCTTCGCCGTCACCTCGCCCGTGCTCCGGCTGATCTCCAGATCGATGTCGGTGACGAGCCGGCCGAACGACGCCGCGCTCGTCACGATCGTCTCGCCGAGGATGCAGTTGTACGCCTGGTGCGTGTGCCCGCTGACGATGACGTCCACGGCGGGGTCGACGTTCGTGGCGATCTCGACGAGGGGGCCGGAGAGGCCCGGGCACTCGTTGTAGTGGCCGGTGGGGAGCCCTCCCTCGTGGAGCACCACCACGATCGCCTCGATGCCCTGCGCCTGGAGCTCCGGGACGATGTCGTTCACCGTGTCGACCTCGTCCATGAACGACAGCCCCGCGACGCCGATGGGCGTCACGATGGACGGCGTGTCCTCGAGCGTCATGCCGATGAAGGCGATCTTCACGCCGTCGAACTCGCGGACGTCGTAGCGCGGGAAGAGCGTCCTGCCGCTCGTCGTGTCCACGACGACGTTGGCGGCGAGGAACTGGAAGCTCGCGCCCGCGAAGAAGGTGCCGTCCGCGCAGCCGTCGACCGGGCTGCACCCGCCGTACTGCATGCGGAGCAGCTCCGCGGTGCCCTTGTCGAACTCGTGGTTTCCGACGCCGTTGATGTCGAGGCCGAGGAGGTTCATGGCCTCGATCGTGGGCTCGTCGTGGAAGAGCGCCGACACGAGCGGGCTCGCGCCGATGAGATCTCCGGCCGAGACCACCACGGTGTTCGGGTTCGTGGCGCGGAGCGCGGCGACGCGCGACGCGAAGTGCGCAACGCCGCCCGCGTCCACCTGCGTCGCGTCGGGCAGGATGATCCTGCCGCTGCTGCCGGCCGGGGGCTCCAGATTGCCGTGGAAGTCGTTGAAGGCGAGGATCTGCACGCTCACGGTGTCGCTGCCGCCGTCGCCGCCCGCGCCGCCCGCGCCGCCTGAGCCGCCTGAGCCACCCTGTCCGCCGGTGCCCGTGCCGGTGGCGCCCGAGCCGGTGCCGGCGATTCCGCCGCTCCCCCCGGTCCCCTCGATGGGGCTCGCGCCGTCGTCGCCGCAGCCCGCGGCGGCGACCGGCGGCACGAACAGCGCGGCGCCGACCAGCGTCGCCCGCCACGCCCGCGCGCTCCGCCCCAGGACCCCGGATGCTCCCGTCGACCTCATCGCTGCTCCTCCGCTCCGCTGCGCTCGTCGTTCCACGCTCTCACATGCTGGGCTCTCGCGGAAACAGCCGCGTGAACGCCCCGCAGCGGCCTCATGGCTGGCCGCGGCCGCGGCTCCAGAACGCCACCACGTCCTCGGGCCGCTCCCGCTCTCGCAGGACGCGGACGTCGCCGCCGTCGACCCCGAGCACCGCGGGGATGCCGCGGCTGCAGTGGCGGGACCACATGCTCAGCGTGTAAGCCCCGGTGTCGCGGATCAGCACGAGATCCCCGGGCGACAGGTCCGGCAGCGGGAGGTCGCGCGCCAGCACGTCGCCGCCGAAGCACAGCGGGCCGCCGAGGGTGCACGGCGAGAGCGGCCCCTCCTTCGGCGCGGCGCCCGGATCGAGCGCCACGAAGTCGTGGTGCCAGTCGTCCGGGTGATAGGCGCGGCGCAGCAAGAAGTCGGCCCCGAGGTGCAGGATCGCGGTGCGCCCGGCCGAGTCCTTCTTCACGTACTCCACGCGCGAGACGGCGAAGCCGCAGCCCGCCTGGACCCAGCGCCCGAGCTCGGTGATGAGCGCGCTCCCCTCCTCGAACAGCGTCGGCACCTCGCGGCGCAGCGCGGCCGCGTAGTCCTCGAGCAGCGGCGGCCGGTCGGTGCTCCGGTATGCGACCGGCAGCCCGCCGCCGATATCCATCGTGCCGGCGGCGCCCGGCCCCAGCGCGCGGCGGATCTCCTGGCGCAGCGCCTCGACGCGGCGGATCCCGTCGACGAGCTGCGAGAGCGCGCACCCCTGCGAGCCGACGTGCACGTGCAGGCCGGCGAGCCACCGGTACCGCGCGAAGGCGGCGCGCACGGCGTCGGCCTGCTCGAGCGGGACCCCGAACCTGGAGCGCCGATCCGCGACGCTGGTGAGGGCGATGCGCGAAGCGCCGACCTGAGGGTTGATCCGCAACCCGATGCGGCCGCCCGCCTCCTCGCCCCGTACGAGCCCGTCGATGCGCTCGAGCTCGTCGAGGTTGTCGGCGTTGATCCGCACGCCCAGGCGGAGGGCCTCCGCGATGTCGTCACGCGTCTTCGCGGGGGAGTCGTAGACGATGCGTCCGGCAGGGCACCCGGCTGCCGCCGCGAGCTTCACCTCCTCGAGCGACGCCGCTTCGAGCCCCGCGCCGCAGTCGACCGCCGCGCGGAGGACCTCCACGAGCGGATTCGCCTTGATCGCGACGGCGTGGAGGGCGCCCGGCGGGAACGCCGCGCTGATCCGCCCGATGCGCGCCCGCATGCGCCCGAGGTCGTGGAACAGGACCGCAGGCTCCACATCCATCCCGCGGCGCCGCGCCTCGCGGAACGCGCGCGCCATGCTCGCCGGCTCCAGCCGATCCGTGTCGCTCATCGACCCTCCCTACCGCAGTCTGGCGTGCCGGAGGCGGATTGTCCGCCCCGCGCGGCACCCCGCGTCGCCGCGCGCGGTGCGGCGAACAGGAGGGTTGCCTTGTTTCCAGGATGTCACGCGATCTTCGGCAGGCCGGCCCGGTGCTTCCTGGGCAGAGCGATGGAGAGCCCGGGTCGGCCTCGGGGGGTGGTGGCGCACGGCCCCGTGCACCGCCGGCAGGCCCGCCCGCTCAGGCGCGGTTGCCAACCACGATGTCGAGAATACCGGTGACGAGCCCGGGGGTGTGCTTCATCTTCGGCATGGCCGGGCTGCCCTGCGGCGGGTTCAGGCTGGACGTCGGGATGTTCGTCGCGCGAGCCCTGTACGCCGCCTCCGACTGGTACACCCGCCGGCTGAACTCGGCATCGAAGTAGAGCTCCGTGGTGATCAGCCGGGTCGTCTCGCCGTTGATGCGAGCGACAAGGTGGACGTGGACGGGGCGCCCCGCGTACCACCCGGGCCAGACGGACGTGAAGCCCACGATCCCGTTCCTGTCGGTGAGCTGGACGCCGCGGCAGAAGCGCTCGAGGCTCTCCGGCGTGCGCGCGAGCGCCCTCGTGTACGGCGTGGAAGGATCCTGCTCGTTGAAGCCGCTGTAGCGGCCGTCCGCGTCGCAGTGCCAGATGTACACCTCCGCGTCGGGGATCGGCTCGTGGTGGTTCCGGCCGTCGAGCAGGCGGAGATAGAGCCGGAACTCGCAGCCGGGGCGACCGTCGCGGAGATCGCTGCGGAACAGGTTGATGTCGTTCGGGATCTCGCTGTCGTCGATGAAGAACGGCGCCTCGACGTCGGTGGTGGTCAGGTCGCAGCTCGCGCCCTCCTCGAAGATCGAGGGGTCTATCGCGTCGGCACACCAAGCCCCCGAGCCGCCGACGCCCGCGCCGCCCGCGCCGCCCGCGCCGCCCGCGCCGCCGACGCCGGCGCCCCCCGCGCCGGCGCCGCCCGCGCCGCCAACGCCGTCCGCGCCGCCGCCCCCGGTGCGCGCGCTGCTGGTGCTCGCGTCGCTGGAGGGCGCACCGCCCGTGCCGGCGACTCGGCCGCCGGTGGCTCGGCCCCAGGGCCCCTCGTCGCGCGACACGATCACGGGCGCGGAGATGGCGAGCGCTCCGAGCCTGAGGAGGCCCTGCCACCGGTCGACGACCTCACCACGCAGCTCACGAGTCACGGTATCTTTCTTGGCACGCATACGACAGTCTCCTCGGGTGGGTCGGTGACCTGCTAGGGAGCGCTGGTGGGGATCGGCGTCCCGTGTTCAAGGACGTCCCTCGTGCGGAAGAGCGTTCGGGGATGAGCTCAACGAGCTATGCCCGGTCCGAGCGGAGATCCACGTCCGCGCGGCCAACGGCGAGCCTGATGGTGACTGGAGAGGTCTCACGCCAGGCTCGCAGCGCGCGCACCGCATCGGGCGGGAGCGCCCAGGCGCGGGGGCCATCGGTCTTGTTCTCGTCGAGAACAACCGCGGAGCGCTCTAGGTCGGGTTCACCGCGATCTGCATCTGGGCGATCACGATGTCTCCCTCCATCCATGCCTTGGCACGAAGGCCGCTGTTGCCCCGCTCGTCGGCCTTGATGGCGCCTGCGTACGCCGTCGCCAGGCTGCCGGTGGTGCGCGCCTTGTACGGCTCGTACTTCGTATGAACGGAGTCGGTGAAGGCGGGATCGAAGTAGAACTGCGTCGTGAAGATGTGGGATCCACCCTGGTAGTTGACGCGGCCCATCGACATCGACCCCTTCTTGAAGCAGACGAAGTGGATGTGAACGTCGCGGCCGTTGTACCAGCCCGGGAAGATGCTCCGGAACGAGACGATACCGTTCGCGTCCGTGGTCTGCACGCCGCGACAGAAGCGCTCGGTGGTGTCGAGGTTGTTCTGATTCGGCCTGCCCGCGTACGGCGAGTCGGGGTTCTGCTCGTTGGCGGTGCCCCTGGCTCCGAAGCCGCTGTAGAACCCCTGCCCGTCCGTGTGCCAGATGTAGACGTCCACGTCGGCCAGGCCCACGCCCATGCCGTCGCAGTTGGGCTTGCTCAGGTCGAGCACGCGCAGGTGGAGGTTCATCTCCACGCCCGGCGCTGCGCTCTCGTTGTAGCGACCACGGATGTCCTGCCGGAACAGGGAGATGTCGTCGTTCTTTTCGAGCTCGTGAATGAAGAAGGGGCCCTGACCGGCGCCGTCCGTCTTGTTGAACGCCGTGCACATCGGCACGTCGTCGAACGGCGGCACGATCATGCTGTCGCCGCTGCCACCGCCTCCCATGCCTCCCATGCCCGGGTCGGTGCCCCCCGCGCCTGCGCCGCCCTCGCCGCCGGTGCCCGCGCTCGCGCTCGCGCTCGTGCTCGCGCTCGTGCTCGCGCTGGTGCTGCTCGCGCTGGTGCTGCTCGCGCCGCTCCCGCCCGTGCCCCCGGACCCGCCGGCGCCTCCGCCGCCTCCGGTCTCCGAGCCGACCGACCCCTCGTCTCCGCACGAGATGATCCCGGGCGCGGTGATGGCGAACGCGCCGAGCTTGATGAGCGCCTGCCGCCGGTCGAGGACCCCGCGGAGCAGATCACGAGTCTCGATATCCTTCTTCGTATTCATAAGACAGTCTCCTTGGATGGATCGCTGACCTGCTAGTGAGCGTTGGTGGGGCTCGGCGCCCCGTCCATGATCCACTGGCGCAGGATCGTCAGCTGGTCGGCCGCAAGCCCAGCGGAGCAAGACGGCATCGATTGCTTGTTACAGGCCGGCCCCTCGGGGCCCTCAGGACGGTCCCCGACATCGGCCTGGCACGCGGTGAGGATCGATGGAACGAGCGCGCCTGCCATGCGCCGCGAGGCACGAGCGTCGACGCCGCCCGACCACAGGCGAACGCGCCCGTCGTCCACGGTGAGACTGTGCTTCAAGGACATGAGCTGCCCTCCGTAAGAAAGCTTCGTGCGGCACGCAGAGGCACACGCAGTCGTGGTGCGTCGGACCGACAACGGGAATACCGTTGCGCGGTTCCATTGTCAAATGGATACGTTGATTCTCGGGGATACAAAAAGCGAAGTGCCCCCGGTGCTGAGACCGCTCCGGTTCATGACAGATCGGTGGGCGCAGAGCCGGATCCCGGCCCTGATTTCATCTATCTTGTCAAGCGTCGGCCGGCGCTCACCGGCCAGGATCGTGGCTCCTGCATGGATGACGCGGACCAGGGGATGATCGGAGTGCTGGCGCGCTCATCGAGCGTGGTGATCGGCACGTGCTCGTCGAGCAAGAATCAGCACGCGAGCGCGGGCTTGTTCATCGTGCCGCAGCCGTGGTCACAGGTGACCCAGCCGAGGAGCTCTGGGTGTCGAGGTGCTCTCAGACCTTCCTTGCGGTCCACACCGACGGGTGCGGTCCGCCGTTTCCGTTGTTGTTCAAACCTTCGCGCATCCCCCCCTGAGCGCTGATCGCGCCGGATGCGACGAGGAGACACGACGCCGTGCGCCCCGCGCCCGAGGGCGCTCGTCCTGTCACGGAAGATGCGCACGCGGCCCCCGAGCCACGGCGGCGCATCGCCGTCGATCTGCCGGAGCGTCTGACCGTCCGGCTCCCCCCCGGCCGCTCGCCAGCTGTCGACGCCGCGGACGCCGAGCCGGCACGGGACCGTGCGGGCGGCGCGCTCGCGATCCGCGCAGCAGTGATGGCGAATAAGTGCAGTACGCCCGTGCGCACAAGGGTCTCCTGGGGGTTTCGGTGAATTCCCGGCCCGGACCGATGTGATCACGCAGGGCGATGGAGGCGGGGTTGCCTAGGCAGGTTTACCCATGGATCAAGCGATCAGAAGGCTGCGCTCGAGTCTGTCTGAGCGGCTGTCGGCAAAGGCTCGTAATCGACGCGCGCGACGCGATCGCTCGTTCGGGATCTCCAGGGGGTCGATCGCGCGCACGGCAGGCGCGGAAAAGGGGAGGCGCAGAGGCGGGGCGGGACGGGGCAGGCGAGCGTGGCGCGGGGCAGGACGGCGCGTGGCGCGGGGCAGGGGGTGTGGCGCGGGGCAGGGGGTGTGGTGCGGGGCAGGTCGGCGCGTGGCACGGCACACCGAGAACGTCCACAGTGTATTCCAGTGCCGGCTTGCCGGAAAATTGGCATCCGCTTCTGCTTTCGCTGTTTCTGTTGTAGTAGGCCCTCCCAGGATCTCCGCCAGGATTCCCGTATGACCCGCATCCTCCTCATCGACGACTCCGCCGCCATGCGAGCGCACATGCGGGCGGCGCTCGAGGGGGCGAAGGAGCTCGGGCCGGCGGTGGAGATCGCCGAGACGGCGAGCGGGTTCGAGGCGCTCCGGCGGATGCACCGGGGCGCTTACGGCGCGGTGATCATCGACATCAACCTGCCGGACATCGACGGGCTGGAGCTCATCCGCTTCATCCGTCAGAGCCGCCACCACCGCGACGTCGCGCTCGTCGTCGTCTCGGCGATGTCCTCGGCGCGCGATCGGGAGCGCGCGTTCCGGCTCGGCGCGCACGCGTTCGTCGCGAAGCCGTTCTCGCCGGACACCCTGGCGTCCGCCGTCCGGCGGGGCCTCGCGTCCAGCCAGCTCGGCCTCCGCATCGCGACGTGAGCGCGGCACAGGCGCGCGCCGCGTCGCCGCGGCGAGGCTTCCGGCGCGCGGCCCCGAGCTGGTAGGGTGCGCCGCCATGAAGCTCCGCCCCCGCCTCCGCCTGGCAGCGTCGCTCGCGCTGGCCGTCGCGACCGCCGCCTGCTCCGCCTCGTCCCCCGCGCCGCCCGCCGAGCCGCCGCCCGCCGCCGCCCCGGCGCCCGCGCCGACGCCGTCCAGCGCCGCGGATAGCCCGACCGGCCTTCTCTCGGAGGAGGACTTCAAGGCCATGCACCAGCTCCGGTCGGACAAGGCGCCGCCCGCGCGCGGCCAGTCGGTCGAGGTGGCCGGGACGCAGGCGTACCTGAGCCTGCCGAAGGACGCGAAGCCGCCGATCCCGGCCGTCGTCGTCATCCACGAGTGGTGGGGCCTGAACGAGCACATCAAGCACTGGACCGACCGCCTCGCCGAGGACGGCTACGCCGCGCTCGCCGTCGACCTGTACGGCGGCAAGGTCGCGACGACGCCGGACGACGCGATGACGGCGATGAAGGCGGTCGACGAGGCGAAGGGGATGGAGACGGTGCGCGCGGCGCATCGCTTCCTCACGACCGACGCGCGCATCTCGGCCCCGCGCACCGGCTCGATCGGGTGGTGCTTCGGCGGCGCCTGGTCGCTCAAGCTCGCGATGAACGAGCCCGAGCTCGACGCCGCGGTCATCTACTACGGCCGGCTCGTCACCGACCCCGCGAAGCTCAAGGCGATCAAGGCGCCGGTGCTCGGCGTGTTCGGCAATCAGGACAAGGGCATCCCGCCCGAGGTCGTGAACGAGTTCGACAAGGCGCTCCACGAGGCAGGCGTCGAGCACGAGGTGCTCCGGTACGACGCCGACCACGCCTTCGCGAACCCGTCGGGGGAGCGGTACGACACGAAGGCCGCGGCCGACGCCTGGGAGAAGGTTCGGCGGTTCCTGGCGGCGAAGCTGAAGGGGCAGTAGTCGGCGAGGCGGGCTCCGGGCGGCGCTCGTCGTCGCACGCGAGCCCCTCGGTCCCGTGGGGTCGCTCGTCGGGGTGTACGAGCACCGTAGCGGTCGGCTTCAGCGGGGCGTGGCGTCGGCGCGCGCGGCGCTCCGCGACCGCCGCGCGTCGACACCGCGCTCCGCTCAGCGGGCCTTGAGCCGCTCGAGCTCCGCGCGCGCCTGTGCGAGCTGCCGCTCGGCCTCCTCGCGGAGGCGCTGCTCCCCTTCGCGGAGGCGCTGCTCCCCTTCGCGGAGGCGCTGCTCCTCCTCGCGGAGGCGCTGCTCCTCCTCGCGGAGGCGCCGCTCCCTGTCGAGTTCGGCGGCCAGCTCCTCGGCCACGCGCTGCGCCTCCTCCTGGTGGGCGATGACCTGATCGAGCATGCCGCCCAGGCGGGCGATCATCTCCTCGGCGTCCTCGAGCGGCGCGTTGCCCGCGAAGAAGCGGAGGCGGGGGCCGTCGAGCAGGAGGTCGAGGCCGAGCACCTCGGAGGCGAACCGGCCAGCCTGGGGCACGATCCGCTGGTAGGCGGGCGGGCGCCAAGCCCCTGAACGATGTCCATCACGCCTGGGCGCCCTTTCTCGTTGCGGTTTTCTCTGCCTCTCTCTCCTCTGCCCGGCGCATCAGGCCACCCCACGCACTGCGGGTCAGGGCGGCCGAGCGCTTTCATCAGCGCCGGGGCCGCCCCATAGCGTCATGGAACAGGCCACCTGCGCAGGACCGGAGTCCGAGCGCCCTGACGAATGACGGTTTCTGAGGAGTCCATCCATCCAAGGAGGGGGCGATGACAGGACTGCTTCCGGGATTCCGGAGGTTCATCGGCTACGTATCCCTTGTTTCCCGGAGGCGGAGGCTCCGCAGGGCGCCGGATCTGCCGGGCGCCCGCTTCCCCGCGACGGTGGTGAGGACGGTCGACGGGGACACGCTCCACGTCCGCGACGAGCGGGGCGTCACCCACGCTGTCCGCATGCTCTCGATCGATACGCCGGAGACGCACTTCCTCGGCGCCTCGCAGGGCTACTGGGCCGAGCGGGCCGCGGCGCGGCTGTCCGAGCTGCTCCCGGAGGGCGCCGACGTCGAGATCCAGACGGACGAGCAGCCGTGCGACGCCTACGGGCGCGTGCTCGGGTACGTCATCTCGGGAGATCGGCTGATCAACCGGGTGCTCCTCGAGGAGGGCCTGGCGATGACCTATATCGTCGCCCCGAACCTGCTCCACGCGCAGGACCTCTCCGAGGCCGCGCAGCGGAGCTTCACCGCGCGGCGCGGCATGCTCGGCGATCCGAGCGTCCTCCTCCCGTACGAGTTCCGGTGGAGCCTGCGGGGCCAGTCGAGCGCGAAGCTCGTCGGCAGCCTCTCCCGAGGCGAGGTGCTCGATCTCTCGGAGCGAGAGCGGATACCCTGCTGGGATCGGGTGTTCTTCTTCGACGTGCGCGACGTCAAGGATCCTTTCGTCCGCGCCGAACCGGCGCGGCGCGGACGCAGAGACGGGTAGCCCTCCCGAGCGACGCGGTCACCCGCCGTCACGTCGCGCTGGCGCGTCACGTGAGCGTCGCCGCCACACGCGTGGCAAATTGCCTCATCTGGCCCCGTGTCCGAAACGGAGCGTCCTCGGCCGGCATCTGCCAGGTTGAGCGAGAACAGAGCAGTTTCTGCGTCTGGCGCTGCGCTGCGCCCCTCGTCCGGAACGACGTGCACGGCGGACGCGACCTTGGCACGGGAGCCGCCTCTGGACGGATCTCGGTGCCTGGCCCGTGTGCCCGGCGAGTCGGCGTGGTGCGTGTGCCGGGCAGGCGCGCCGCATGCCGGAGCGCCGGGGCGCGGGGTCGTTCGTTGTTCCGCATCGACCGTTTCCTCGGGAAGGAGCGCTTGTATGCCTGTGAAGAAGATGGATGTGTCTTGCCTTGTCGCGTGCACCGCGGCGCTCTCGCTCGGCCTCGTGCATTGCGCCTCGGCCCCGGGCCCTGGCCCTGAAGAGCCCACCGGCCCGCGGGAGGCGCTGCCGGCGGTGGCCGGGACGGTCGCGCCGGCGGGGCCGAGGGCGTCCATGAACGCGAACCCCCCGCCCGGCCCAGAGACACCGCGCACGAGCTACCTGCCGGTGGAGGACAAGGAGCCGTTCGCCGAGATGGTCGCCCGGATGAAGGCGGAAAAGCCCGCGGTGATGAAGCGCCATCAGGCCCTGCTCGACGAGCGGTACGATCTCTCGAACCGCCCAGCGCCCGGGGTCACGATGTCGCGCGGGAAGCCCGTTCAGGCCGGCGTCCGGGTGAAGCTCCCGAAGGGGACGACGTGGGAGGCGCTGGCCGGGCTCGCGCCCGACGCCATCCGGGAGCAGGGGCTCTGGCCGAGGGGCTTCCTGCCGCTGCCGCACGCGAACCACCCGGAAGGGGGGATGGTCTTCCCGAAGTTTCACATCGACGAGCTGAAGCGGCAGACGGCGCGCGATCTCACGCGCTTCGATCTGGACTTCGACCTGCCGGACCACCTCATCTCCGAGTTCCCGGCGCCGATCTACCTCACCACGCGCCCTGATCTGGGCGACGTCTCGAAGGGGCAGCTCGTCACGATCGACAACTTCTACGAGCTCTTCAACGGCATCCTGACGCCGAAGCAGCTCGAGGGGCTGCGGCTCCTCGTCACGCCGTTCCCGCAGATGCAGTTCAACGCGACGGCGGACCGGCGCTCGGAGCGGGCGAGCCTCGGCGTCGCCTGCTTCGATTGCCACGCGAACGGGCACACGAACAACGCGTTCCACCTCGTGGGCGACACCCGGCCGCAGGAGTTCCGGCACCGGGTCGACACGCCGACGCTCCGCGGCGTCAACATCCAGCGCCTCTTCGGCTCGCAGCGCGCGCTCAAGACCGTCGAGGACTTCACCGAGTTCGAGCAGCGAGCGGCCTATTTCGACGGCGACATCGTCATCGCCGTGAAGAAGGGGATCAACATCCTGGATCGCGGCCATCAGGTGCATTCGATGTCCGAGTTCCAGGAGATCCTCGACTTCCCCCCGGCGCCGAAGCTCGCCATCGACGGCCGCCTCGACCCGGCGAAGGCCACCCCGGAGGAGCTCCGCGGCGAGCAGGTCTTCCACGGCAAGGGCCGGTGCGGGACGTGCCACGCGCCGCCGTACTACACCGACAACCTGATGCACAACCTGCGGGCCGAGCGCTTCTTCAAGCCCGAGCTCATCAACGGCCGGATGGCCACCGCCGACGGCCCGATCAAGACCTTCCCGCTCCGCGGCATCAAGGACAGCCCGCCCTACCTGCACGACGGGCGCCTGCTCACCCTGGAGGACACGGTGGAGTTCTTCAACCTCGTGCTCGGCACCAGGCTGACCGCGCAGGAGAAGGCCGACCTCACGGCGTTCCTGCGGGTCCTGTAGGTCCCGCGTCGCTCCGGATCACCCCTGATTCATGAGAGATTTGAACCACAGAGGGCACAGAGGGCACAGAGGGCACAGGGGATAAGAAAAGAGATGTTGATCTCTCTCCTCTGTGTCGGCGTCTCTGTGGTTCAAATCTCTTCTCTCTCTCTCTCTTCCTCTGTGCCCTCTGCGCCTCTGTGGTTCAAATCTCTTCTCTCTCTCTCTCTTCGTCTGTGCCCTCTGCGCCTCTGTGGTTCAAATCTCTTCTTTCTTCCTCTGTGCCTTTGTGGTTCAAATCCCCATCACGGAACCTCCGACGCGCTCCGACCCGCGCTGCCGACATGGCGCAGGCCATGGGCCGCCATCTTGCGCTTGAGCGTGTTCCGGTCGATGCCGAGCGCCCGCGCCGCGCGCGAGATGTTGCCCTCATGGACGTCGAGCGCCCGCGCCACCGCGGCGCGCTCCGCCGACGCCACCGCCTCCGCGAGCGTCGCGATCGACGCGTCGCCCGCCGGCGCCCCTCGCCCGGGCCCGCCCGCCCCGCCGCCCGCCGGCCCGGCCGCCGCGGCGATCTCCGGCGCGAGGTCGCCGACGTCGACGGTCGCGTCGCAGAAGACCCCCCACCGGTGCACCTCGGCGCGCAGCTCGCGCACGTTGCCCGGCCAGCGGTGCTGGTGCAGGCGCCGCATCGCCTCGCGCGTCACCTTGAGCCCGCGCCCCTTGC
Organism: Sorangium sp. So ce1335; assembly: GCF_051521615.1. NCBI lineage: Bacteria > Pseudomonadati > Myxococcota > Polyangiales > Polyangiaceae > Sorangium > Sorangium sp. So ce1335. The sequence continues at coordinate 9,694,880 of NZ_CP150363.1, read as the reverse complement.
GCCGCGCCCGCACCTCGTCGAGGAACGCGTCGACGAGGATCTCGATGTCTCCCCCCCGGGCGCGCAGCGGCGGGACCTCGATGACCGCGCCGCGCAGCCGGTAGTACAGATCCTCGCGGAACGTCCCCTGCGCGACCATGGCCGCGAGGTCGCGGTGCGTCGCCGCGACGACGCGCACGTCGAGCTCGATCGCCGCCTCGCCGCCCACCCGGCGCAGCGTCCCGTCCTGGAGCACGCGCAGGAGCGACGCCTGCACCCGCGGCGACAGCTCGCCGATCTCGTCGAGGAACAGCGTGCCGCCGTGCGCCTGCTCGAAGACGCCGCGCCGCCGCCCGGCCGCCCCCGTGAAGGCGCCGGCCTCGTGGCCGAACAGCTCGCTCGCGAGCACGCCCTCGGCGAAGACCCCGCAGTTCTCGGCGATGAACGGCCCCCGGCCGCGCGGGCTGTGCTCGTGGATCGCCCTCGCCGCCAGCTCCTTGCCGGTCCCCGTCTCGCCGAGGATCAGCACGGGCACGTCGGTCGCTGCGACCCGGGCGATCCGGGCGCGGAGGAAGCGCATCGGCTCGCTCTCGCCGACGAGCACCGCCTCGCGCGTGCGCGCCTCGGCCCGCAGCCGCACGACCTCCTCGCGCAGCGCGCGGATCTCGGGGAACCCCTCGATGTCGAGCCGGACCTCGCGCACGGCCCGCGGGTGCGGCCTCGGCACGAACGCCGCCGGGATCACCTGGAGCATGCGCGCCGGCAAGAGCCCCGCCTGCACGAGGATGACCCAGAGCGTCTGCGCCTGCGGCGTGCCGGCCGAGAGGAGCACGTCCGTCGCCCAGGCCGCCGGCGGGAAGGCGCGCTTCTGCTTCGCCAGGAGCGGCCCGAGCGCCCGGAAGAGCTTCGCGTGGTCCGACGGATCGTCGACGTCGACGACGCGCAGCTCGGCCCGCGGCGCCCGCCCCCGCGCCCGCTCGACGAGCGCCCGCGACGGCGCCTCGCCCGCCGGGATGGTCAGGACCACGATCGCGTCGTAGCGGCTCTCCTCCTGGTCGAGCAGCCGCAGCACGGGCCCGCGGTCGCTCTCCGGCCGGCGGCCCTGGTGCGCCGGCGCCGGCCCGAGCGTGCCCGCGTCCGACCAGGTGAGGAGGAGGCGCTTCACCGGTGCACCGTACACCACACATGATGCACCACGCACCATCGAATCTGGTGCGCCGTGCACCATCCCGACACGTTTTGCCGGCGCGGGCGCGTCCCGCGCGCTGGCACGGGAGCCGCAAGTCCCCTCCGCGTCCGCCGCGCCGCGCGCGTCGGGCCACGGAGATCCTCGATGAAATCGCCCGCCGACAGCGCCGTTCTCCCCGCCCATGCCCGCCTCGTCGCCCGCGACGACGTCTGGCTCGAGGGCAACGCCGTCCAGCAGTTCGCCCGCGTCGCCGCGCTGCCCGGCTGCGTCCGCGCCGTCGCCATGCCGGACCTGCACGCGGGCCGGGGCATCCCTGTCGGCGCGGCGTTCGCGTTCGCGGACCGCGTCGTCCCGCAGCTCATCGGCGGCGACGCCGGCTGCGGCGTGCGGCTCGTCGCCACGTCGGTCGGCCGGATGGCGCCGGATCTCCTCGAGCGGCGCGCCCGCGAGGCGATGGAGGACGACCCGCTCGCCGGCTGCGACCCGGCGGAGGTGTTCGAGCAGGTGTGGCGCCGCGGCGCGCGCGGCCTCGCGGAGGTGGGCGGCGCGCCCGAGGCGCTCGCGCGGCTCGCGGCGGCGGAGCCGGAGGACGGCCTGCGCCCGAGCGGCGATGCGTCGCCGTACCGCGCGGGGTACGAGGGCGCGCTCGGCTCGGTGGGCGGCGGCAACCACTTCCTCGAGATCGCCCGCGTCGGCGCGCTGCGCGACCCGGCGTCGGCGCGCGCCATCGGCCTCGCGGCCGGCGACCTCGTGGTCCTCGCGCATTCCGGCTCGCGCGGGCTCGGCGGCGCGCTCGGGCAGCGCTGGGGCGGCGCGGTGCTCGAGGGGGACGCGGCCGAGCCGTACCTCGGGGAGCTCTCGGGCGCGCGCCGCTTCGCGCAGGCGAACCGGCTGCTGCTCGCCTACCGGATGCTGCGCGCGCTCGGCGCCACGCGGGCGTCGAAGATCGCGGGCGGGTTCGACATCGTCCACAACGACGTCGCGCGCGAGGCGGTGGACGGCGAGCCCGTGTGGGTGCACAGGAAGGGCGCGGCGCCGGCCCGGGGCGACGATTTCACCATCGTGCTCGGCTCGCGCGGGACGCCGTCGTGGGTGATGCGCTCGCGCGACGCCGAGGCGGGGCTGCGCTCGGTGGCGCACGGCGCGGGGCGCAAGATGGGGCGCGGCGAGGCGCGCGAGAAGATCGCGGCCAGGTACCGGCGGCGCGAGCTCGCGCGCACGGAGCTCGGCGGCCGCGTCGTGTGCGACGACCCGGCGCTGCTGCTCGAGGAGCACCCGGACGCGTACAAGCCGATCGAGCCCGTGGTCGAGAGCCTCGTGGAGGCCGGCCTCGCCACGGCTGTCGCGCCGCTCGTGCCGGTGATCACGGTGAAGCGGTGAGCCGCCGGTCCTGGGTGCAGATCACCGCGGGCCGGGGGCCGCTCGAGGTGCGTCGGTTCGTGGCGCTCCTCGCCGGGCGCATGGAGGCGCTCTGCGAGGAGCGCGGGCTCGCGGTCGTCGACGTCACGGTGCACGGCGACGAGGGCGCGCCGGCGTCTGTCGAGATCCTCGTGGAGGGCGACGCGCGGCGCTGCCTCGGGGGCGAGGTCGGGACGCACGCGCTCGTCGAGCGGAGCCCGGAGCGGGGGCGGGCTGCGCGAAAGCGGTGGTTCGCGGCCGTGGCGGTCCACCCCGCCGAGGCGGGCGCGGGCGCGGGCGCGGGCGCGGGTGTGGACCCGCGCGAGCTCGAGATCTCGGCCTGCCGGGCGGGCGGGCCGGGGGGGCAGCACGTGAACAAGACGATGTCGGCGGTGCGGATCCACCACCGGCCGAGCGGGATCACGGTGCGCGTCGCCGACGAGCGGTCGCAGCGCGCGAACGTCCGACGCGGGGTGGAGCGCATCGCCGAGCGGCTCGCCGAGCGCGCCGCCCGGCGCCTCGCCGAAGGGGAGGCCGCGCGCTGGAGCGAGCACGACCGCATCGTCCGGGGAGAGCCGGTGAGGACGTACCGGGTGGGGCGCAAGGGCGAGCTCGAGGTGGCGCCTTGGCGGCTCCCCAAGTACCGCACGACCCTCTCTCCGGGGCGCCGCACGAGCGCGCGGTAGGCGTGAAGCAGGGGCGCTCCGCTCTGCGCCCGCTCACCATCGTGGCGGAACGCCGATCACCATCGGCACAATCAGGAGCCGCGGAGGGCGGCCGAGCCGACGCTCCGCTAAGAACCGAATGTGAACGTGTTCAACCCGCTGTGAAGCTCGGTCTTGTGGCCGTGTACCAGGGAGGCGCCCGTGCCGCGGCACGGCTGCGATTGGACGTGCTTGAACCTGTCCGGGTGGTGAACACAGAATCCCAGCTCCGAGGGGACCTCCCATCTCCGCGACGCGCCGAAGCTCTCGCCGTAGACCCAGACAGGGCCAGTGTACGAGCCCATGCCGACCTCGACGCAGCGACGATTGCGGTCGTCGAGCACAAACCAGCCCTCGCTGAACCAATAGTCGAAGTCGCCGCGCAACAGCGCGACCATGAGCTGGCTCTCACCTGACTCGTTGCAGAGCCTGAGGCGCGTCTCTTCGCCGGTGAGGGTCCACGTGAAGGTGTCCGAGCCCTGGGTTTTCCATGGATTCGGGATGGATGTGAAGAGGGCTGCCTCCGAAGTGGGGTCTTGACGCGAGCAATCCGCTACCGTGCCGCCCGTCGTGGCGCTGACGAGGTGCGAGAACGAAAATGGCGTGTGCTTGACGCAGAACTTCTTGGCGCCGTTGCCCCACGTGATGAGGTGGCCGTCCCTCTGGACGAAGGCATAGGCGTAGACCTCCTGCACGTTGTTGTTGAGCATGCGGCACTCGTCTCGGCGGATGGCGAACCAGCCGTTCGAGCTCATGCTGCCCACGAGGGTCAGGCCTTCGTCCCACGTCGCGGTTGCGACGTAGATCGTGTCGTATCCTGACTTGTTGCAGACCTGGAAATTCCACGGCTTGGACTCGGTAATCCGCTGCGCGGCCGCCTTGATCGAGTCGTTCTCTCTGACGCTCTTCTCGACCTCTTCCGCTTGCAGCTCCATGTGGTTCTTCTCGTAGCTCATTCCGGCCAAGAACCACCCTTCGAAATAATCGCGCCCGAATTTTGCGAGGTTCTCGCCGCGCTGGACGTATTGCCAGGTGTGTACGAGCTCGTGCGCCAGCACCGTGATCTGCTCCATCGGCGTCAGCTCTTCCTTTCGCGCCCTGATGTAGATGTCGTAACCGAAGGTCTGGGCCCCGGCCTCCACGGCGATCTCGTACCAATCGTAGCCAATGCCGGGCGGCAGCCAGCTGCCCCAGTGGATTCGCACGCGATGGACGAGGTCTGCGAAGTTATAGCCCCAGGCGTTGTAGAGAACATCACGGATCTCCCTGTCCATGATCTCCCATGTCGGGTTCTTCTTGCTGAGATGATCGCTCATGAACTGGTACGCCTGCGCGCCCATCTCGCCAAAGGCCGCCGCTCCCGGGTTGCTGACATCCCAGCACGCCGCTGCCACCGCGGGCACGCACGCCGCGAAGCAGATCGGGTCGACGTTTTTAAGGAAGCCCTTTTCACACTGTGAATCGCAGGGATCGCAGTTGAAGGCGCGCGCCGGTGTGGGCGCGACGAACGCGCTCAAGAGCGCCGCCGAGACGATTGCAAACCTCATGGTGCTCCGCTCCTCTCCGTCGTGGTCTTGGTCGCCGCAGATACGGCCTTCAGGGCGCAGCGTTCGACATCCGTCCAACGCCGCTCGGCCGCAGCGACGGATCGCTGCAACAGGAGGGCCATGTCGTACAATGTAGCCATTGGTACACATTATGGGTGGATGTGTGGAAGATGCTGTGCGCTGCACACCCATGACGTGCTGGCGTGTTGGTGGATCCTGTCCCGTTTTCGTGGACACTCCAGAAGGCCCAAGAAGTCAGGGGTGGCACCCCGGCGCGCGTCGGCGGCTGCGGACGCAAGGGCGTGCCTTCTGGTTTCACCGGATCCAGAGCGTGGTTCCATCGTTGGCGAGGATCGCGATCTGCGAAGCAGATGTGGAGGGAACCGCCAGATCGCGCGCGGCGTTGCCTGGAAGAGGTGCGATACGCGCGGGGGGCCAAGCAGCAGGGCATCTACAACATGCTCAAGGGCCTGCTCGATCAGGGCGTCCCGGTCCACGGCGTCGGGCTGCAATCGCACCTGAACATCGAGCCCCCCACGGTGACGACGAACCAGGCGGTTCACCAGCACGTCGCCAACCTGGAAGAGGCGATCGAGCTCTATTCGTCGCTCGGCCTGGAGGTGCAGGTCACGGAGCTCGATATCTCGCTCTACATCCCCGGTGTGACGTACAACCCCAGCACGTTCTACACGGCCGCGACCTTCACCGACGACCTGAAGGCCACGCAGGCCGCGCGCTACCGGGAGTTCTTCGAGCTGTTCCGGAGGCACAGGTCGGTGATCACCGGCGTCACCTTCTGGGGCATCGCGGACGACAACACATGGCTCTCCGAGTCCAGCTCGGGGCGCAAGGACTTCCCGTTGCTGTTCGACGTCGACCACGACCCGAAGCCGGCCCTCGACGCCGTGATGGATTTCTGAGCGATCTCGAGGGCCACAGGGGCTGGCCGACGCACGGATCAGCGCGCTACCTCTCCTACGCGCGCCGCCGGAGGATGTGCTGGAGTAGCTGGCGCGAGATGTTGAGGAGCTTCGCCGCCATCCGCCGATTTCCTCCGGCGCGCGCGAGCGCCTCGTCGACCATGATGGTGCGCACCTGCTCCTCGACGTCCTGGATCGACGCCCGCCCCACCGCCGCGCGCACCTGCGGCCGGAGATCGGGCGGCCGCGCCAGCGCGTCGTCGATCGTGCGCTCCAGCTCCTCGAGGCGCAGCGGCTTCGCCAGGAACGAGCGCACGCCCATCTGGGCGAGCCGGAACGAGACCGCCGGGCTCGCCGAGCCGCTGATGGCCACGATCGTCGGGGCGACAGCGCAGGTCATGGCCCGCTCCACGACGTCGACGGCGTTCCCGTCCGGGAGCATGACGTCGGCGATGATCCCTTGAAACGCCCCGTCCGCGAGCGCGCGATGCGCCTCGGCCACCGACGCGCAGGCGACGACCTCGGCGCCGCGCACCTCGAGCGCCTCGCGCAGCGCGCGCCTGAGCCGCGCGTCATCCTCCACGATCAGCCAGCGTAGCATGGTGTGGTATCATGCCCCCGGTCCATGGAGGCGCAACGTCTCAACAGGGCGGAGCGGGCCAGCCTCCCGCCGCTGTCGACCGGGGCGCAGCTCGACGCCCTCATCACGCGCGAGGCGCTGCGGGGCGAGCGCACCGCCTCGATCGCGCGGAGCGTCTTCTGCGCGGCGCTCCTCGCGCGGTTCCTCGCCGTCCACACGCCGATGGCGCCCGGCTCGCACGCCCGCGTGTTCATCGAGGTTCCGCTGCTCCTCGGCGCGGTCGCCGCCTCGCTGTACGTGTGGTGGAGGAGCCGGCGCGTCGATGCCTCCCCCCACCTGCTCCTCTTCTCGGTCGGCGTCGACGCGCTTGTGTGCTTCCTGGCGCTGCTGCCGAACGTGCTATGGCCCTGGGAGGGCTACCCGGGAATCTTGCAACTGCCCGATACGGCGGCGCTCCTGATCACGGTGTCCACGAGCGCGTTCCGGCTCGTCCGCCGGGCGGTGCTCCTCGCGACGGCGGCGAACGTGCTCTCCGCGCTCGTGCTCATTGCGCTCGACCGCGCGCTGAACGGCAGCCACGACCACGATCTCTGGATACCAGCGTCCCTGTTCTTCATTCTGCTCCTGACGGCCGCCTGCGCGGCGCTCCTCGTCACGATGCGCACGCTCCGCGTCGTCGAGCTCGGGGCGCGCTCCACGCTGCGCGCGGAGCGGGCGCAGCGGAATCTGAGCGTCATGCTGCACGAGCACCACGACGTGAAGACCTCGCTGTCGGCCGCCCTCATCGACGCCGATCTCCTCCGGCGGGAGCTCCTCCGGGTCGAGTCCGCGAGCGCCGAGCGCATGTCGCGAAAGCTGGAGCAGCTCCGTGAGAGCGTCGAGGAGGTCGCCTCGGCCATGGGGCACATCCGCGAGCGGACGATCCGCGAGCTCGACGCGCTGCGCGCGACCGCCCCCGCCGAGATCGGCGAGGCGACCCGCGGCGCCCTCCGGGTCGTCCGGCGGCGCTATCAGGGGGTGAAGGTCGACGTCACGGATCGCGCGGAGCGCACCGCGGTCCTGTTCGCGGGGGGGCACGACGTGCTGGAGCACGTGCTCCTGAACCTCCTCGTCAACGCGTGCGAGGGGACCGGCGAGCGCGGGGCGTCCAGCGTGACGCTGGACGCGCGGCCGCTGGGCGGCGGACGGGTGGCCATCGAGGTGACGGACGACGGCCCAGGGTTCCACGACACGCCGAGCCCGAAGCCGGGTGGGTCCGGACAGGGGCTCGGCTTCGTGGCCGGCATGGTGGAGTCGAGCGGTGGGCTCGTCCTGCGCGCCAACCTCCCGGAAGGCGGCGCCAAGGTCACGCTCGAGCTGCTCGAAGCGCCGGTGTGACGGCGGAGCGCAGCGGCGAGCGGCGGCAGCCTCGGAGTCGACGGCCCGAGCGCGCGTGAGCGTCACGCTGCCTGCGGGTCGCGCCGGGCCGCCCACGGCGCGAACACAGGCGCCGCACCGGCGCGGCGCGCGACCAGGGGGGCAAAAAGATTTGCCCTTATCGTACCCCTGGGCATGCGGTACGCCTCGGTGCCGAAATGGATGCTCGCGTGGACTCCATGGCCCGCAAACCTCTGAAGGATGACTCGATATGAAGAAAGCCAGCCCGATGACAGGTCCTGTAGTGGCTCCCGTCTTGAGCGCGCTCGCCGCGGCCGCGCTGACGCTCGCGGCCTCCGGCCCGGCGAGCGCGCAGGCGCGGCGCTCGCCGATCTTCGATCCCGCGCTGAACGCTCCCGGCCGACCGCTGCGCGGGTTCGCCGATCTCCACACCCACCCGATGGCGCACCTCGGCTTCGGGGGGCACGTGCTCCACGGCGCTCCTGGCGTCGACGTGCTCATGGCGCCGGGGACCATCTACGATCCCAGCGGTCAAGGCGTGTCTGGCGCCACGTGCAACGGGTCGGCGCGGCGCGCCGCCAGCATCGCGGAGGCGCTGGGAACCAGCTACAGCACGCACCGGGGGCACGATCTTTTCAAGAACAAGTGCGGGAACCACGTCCGCCAGATCGTGCTCGGGGAAATGGCGAAATCCCACGGCATCCGCTCGTTCCAGGTCGAGCGCCCCGTGGGGTACCCGACGTTCGCGCACTTCCCCGCGCACAACGATATCCTGCACCAGCAGATGTGGGTCGACTGGATCCGGCGCGCGAAGGAGGGGGGCCTCCGGGTGATGGTCGCGCTCGCCGTCAACAGCCGCACGCTCGCCCACGGCGTCGAGGCGAACCCGCCCATCGACGACAGGGCGTCTGGCAATCTCCAGATCGACGAGCTCGTCCGCTTCGTCGGCAAGCACGACGCGTGGATGGAGATCGCGCGTTCCTCCGGCGATCTCCGGCGCATCGTGGAGAGGAACAAGCTCGCGGTGATCGTCGGTGTCGAGCTGGACGACATCGGCAACTTCGTGTGGAACAAGACGGCGCCGACGGAGGCCCAGGTGCGCGCCGAGATCCGGCGCCTGCACGGCCTCGGGGTGCGCTACGTGTTCCCGGTCCACCTCACCGACAACCTCTTCGGCGGCGCCGCCGCCTACGAGGACGAGGTAGCGCGCGCCAACCGCTTCCAGACGGGGAAATGGTGGGACCTCGAGTGCTCCCGCGGAGAGGGCATCACGAAGCGGATCCAGTCGGGGAACGATCTCTTCAAGCTGATGAAGCTCGGCGACGCCGGCGGTCACATCCCGCTTCCGAGCTGCAAGCCGGGTGAAGGCCACAAGAACCGCCTGGGGCTCTTGCCCATGGGCCGCGTCGCCATCAACGAGATGATGAAGCTCGGGATGGTCATCGACATCGATCACATGTCCCAGAAGATGGTGGGCGACGTGCTCGCGTTCACCCGCTCGACGCCCGGCGGCGCGTATCCGCTCGTCTCGGGGCACAACGGGCTCCGCGGCTCGAGCGGCAACGAGAACGGCCGGACCGACGCCCAGTACAGGGAGATCGCCGCGCGCGGCGGGCTCGCGGGCGTCGGCTTCGGCGACTCCGACGCGCGGAGCTTCCTGCGGAGCGCGGCCGCCGTGGCGGCCATCGCGCCGGGCGGCAAGCCGCTCCAGATCACCCTCGGCTCGGACATCAACGGGATGGTCGTCATGCCGCGCTCTCCCGAGTGCCAGGCGCCCCGCGACCAGGCGGCGACGGTGCCGGGCGACGCCTGGCGCCACCCGCCCGCGCAGCTCCGGTGCACAGGGGGCGAGATCGACGTGCGCTCCGCGCGCATCGGCTGCCTCGACATCCAGACCAGCGGAAACCTCACGAGCCTCGTCGGCCGCAGCTGCAACGGGAAGACGTCCTGCTCTTACAAGGCTCCGACCCCCGACGAATACAGCCGCGCCGGTGTACGGGCCGCGACGCGCAGCTTCTGTACGCAGGCCATGGAGATCGTGTACCGGTGCGTCGATCCGGCCGCCCGGGCGTGCGTCGATTACTCGAAGTTCCCCAAGGCCCGGATGGGCAGCCGCTCGTGGGATTACAACGAGGAGGGGGTCGCCCATATCGGGCTCTTCCCGGACTTCCTCAAGCACGTCGAGGCGCTCCCGGGCGGAGAGCAGCTCATCGACCGGCTCTACGGCGGCGCCGAAGGCTTCGCGCAGATGTGGGCGAAGGCCGAGGCGGTCGGCCGCTCCGTCCGCTGATCCGTGAACGTCCGCCCCGGAGCTGGGACGCTGCAGAGGACGACGTAGGCGTCGGGGCCGGCCACCGGCCCCGACGTGGGGCCGGTCCAGGTCCCGCCGCTAGCGGTGCTCCCACATCACGATGAACCTTGTCGTGTTCTTCCCCGGGTTGAACATGTTGCCCTCGTGGATGCTCGCCGAGAAATCGATAACTCGGTCCCCGGACTGGGACGCGCTGAACCCGATAGCGCCGTTGTGGCCATCGATGTCCACGACGATCGAGCCGGGGACGATTTTCCCCGGGCTCACGATCCTCTTGACGCAGCCCCGCGAGCCAGGCCAGCCGCTGTTGCAGGTCACGAACGAGTGAGAGGAGAGCGCCTGCTCCGCCTCTCCCACGGCCTCATCGCTCAGGGCCTCATCGCCCAGGGCCTCGTCGCCCTCCTGCGCGATGCAGCCTCCGAGCGCCATGGAAGCGAGAATGGCCATCGCCCCGGTGCACTTCCTGAGGAGCCTCACGCCTCGGCCCCCGCCGCTCGAACGAGCTCGCCGCTCGTCGCTTGGCCGGGCCACGGTGAGGTTCTCCTGGCATTCGGAGAGCGCGTCTTTTCCACCCTTGATGTCGTGTGTCATGTGGTGCCTCTGTTCATGCTTCCGGTGTTTGTCGTTCCAGCGGCGTGGTCGTGGCGAGCGGCGCGTCGGCGTCGCGCGCTGCCTGGGCGCAGGCGCGGAAGCCGACGCGCCGACCCACCACAGAGGGCCGGGGATCCCCGCTGGATCGGCCACGGGCAGTCGTCTCTCTCCTGCAGGTCGGAGCCAGCGCCGGACCTGTGGCGAGATGGCGCTATCCAGGCCGATCTGTCCTTCGGGCGTCGCCGGTCGCGGAGCTCGTGTGAGGACCGCGCCCTGGCAAAGCGGTAGTACCGCGCGGTCCGATGCAGGATAAGGGCAAACTTTCTTGCCCCACCGGGCAAATCTTCTTGCCCCCACGTGCACGCGCGTCGTGCGCCCGAGGGGCGCTCGCGTTCACGGGAACGATGTCCGTCAGCTCCAGAAGCTCGGCGAGCGCGGCCCGCTCACCGATCCTCGCCGCCCGCTCACCGCTTCTCGCCGCGCTTCTCGCCGTTCGCCGGCGCGCCGCCCGCCGGCGCGCCGCCCCCCGGCGTCGCGTCGACGGCGCCCGGCCCGAGCAGCGTCCCGCACATCGTCTTGCACAGGATGTCCGTCGGCCGGCACTCGCACTTGCCCTGCTCCTTCAGCTCGAGCTTGCCGCGCATCTGCTCGATCGTGAACTGCGCGAGCCGCTCGACCCGGTCCATGCTCCACCCCTCCTGGACCTGGCGCGGCGTCCGCGGATCGGTCGCCTTGCCGTCGGGCTCGGCGCAGCAGCGGAAGCTCAGGAAGTAATAATAAAAGCCCTCGTCGTGCGTGTAGATCTTCGGGCGGCACTGGTTGCGCACGCCCTTGTACCAGGGGCCGCCCGTGTGGACGCTGTCGAACTTGCCGCGCCAGCCGCCGGTCGTCTCGCTCGACACCACCTCGTCGGTGTTCGCGGGCAGGTCGGCGACGCCGTAATCGCTGATGCACTCGGGCTGCGACCCGCTCCGCACGCCCTTCCACAGGCGCGCCAGCTCGGCCGGATCGCGCTTCGCCACCTTCTTCATGTCGGGATCGTCCCAGAGGTGGTCGCCGTTGCACTTCGTCGCGTCGCGCGAGTACCCGTAAGGGAACGGCTTGAGCTCGGGGCCCTCGCAGGCGAGCGTCCACTCCGACTCGGTGCAGAGGCGCTTGCCCACGGCGGCGCACTTGACCTGCGCCTGGTGGAATCGATTCATCACCTCGGGCCGCTCCCCCTTCTTGTTCGGCCACTCGTACGTGTCGATGCAATACCGCTTCTTCACCTTCTCGCCGGTGCAGCGGCCGGGGGTGGGCGCGAACTCCTCGCAGACGGTCTTCTTGTTCGACTTGTCGTACCAGCTCCGGAGGCAGGTGTGCTCGACCTCGGTGCAGTACTCGCCCTCCACGAGCTTCATGTCGGCCGGGCACGCCTGCTCCTCGGCGGCGGCGCTCGCCCCGTCGGCCGCGCCGGGCTCGGCGGCGGGCGCGCCGGGCTCGGCGGCCGGGGGCGCCGCGCCCGCGGTGCCGGCGGGGGACGGAGCGGCCGCGGGCGGGCGATCGTCGTGCGCGCGCGGGGGGGCCGGCGTCTGCGCGGGCTCCGGCGGGGCGCCGGAGCAGGCGGCAACGAGCGTCAGGGCGGGGAGGGGCAGCAGGAGGCGTCGCATGGCCGGCGTCATAGCCGAACTCGCGGCGAGGGGAACCCGCCGTCGCGCGCCGCCCTCGCCGCGCGCCCCTCAGCCCTGCTGCTTCGGCGCCCTCATCCGAGCCGGGTCGACCGTCACGTCCCGCGCCACCTTGCCGAACGCGATGACGCTCCGGTCGCCGTTCCGCTCCTCGATCACGACCCGCCGCACCGACCAGAGCTCCGGCCCCGAGGTCATCTCGAGGCTGCGCACGTGCTTCGCGACCTCCTCGGCCCGCGGCCTCGCCGCCAGCGTGATCCCGCCCTCGCGGCTCGGGATCGACAGCTCGTAGCGCGCCCGCAGCTTCTCGAGGTCGCCGCCGAGCAGCACCAGGAGATCCGACAGCACCGCGCCGAAGCGCCCGGCCGCGCCCCGCCCCGCGCCGGCCGCGCCCTTCGGCGTCGCGAAGCCGAACCCCTCGGGCGTGATCCAGTAGGTGATCGCGTCCGGCGGCTTCAGCTCCCAGCGGAGGCGGTCCGGCAGGACGAGCGTCATCTCCCCGTCGCTCTTCACCGCCGTCGCGAGCAGGCCGATGCTCCGCTCCTGCGTGAACGGCGCGACGAGCGTCTTCACCGACGCCCGCGCCCGCGTGATCTCGGCCAGCGCGTCGCCCACCGCGTCGGCGCGGGCGCGGCCGGCGACGCCGCCGACCGAGAGCGCGCCGCCGCACGCCGCGAGGCCCATCAGGAAAGATCGTCGCTGCATCGTGGTCCTCTTACCCCAGTTACCCCAGACGGACCGGCCGCGCGTTGCTTCATCGCGGCCGGCGGACGGGGCGAGCGCGCGGGCAGCCGCGCGGCCCGCCCTCAGGGCGAGCGCGCGGGCAGCCGCGCGGCCCGCCCTCAGTCCGGGATGGGCTTCGGCGTGTTGGGCCCGCTCTCCGGGAGCTCCGGCTTCGCGATGTACTCCTTCGGGAGCTCGCCGGTCAGCGACTTGAGCCAGACGACGATCTGGTCGACCTGCGTGTGGTCCAGGTCCTTGCCGAGCTGGTGCTTGCCCATGAGCCGCACCGCCTCCGGCAGCGACGAGACCGACCCGTCGTGGAAGTACGGCGCCGTCATGGCCACGTTGCGGAGCGTCGGCACCCGGAAGACCATGAAATCAGCCTGCTTCTTCGTGATCTCGAAGACGCCGCGGTCCATCGTGTCGGGCCACGAGCGCACGAGGCCGAGCTTCTGGAACATCGTCGCCCCGACGTGCGGGCCGAAGTGGCACGTCACGCAGCCGACCTCGACGAAGGTGTTGAACCCCTCCTTCTCGGCGTTGGTCAGGGCGTCGGGATCGCCCTCCAGGAACTTGTCCCACCGGCCGCGCGTGAACAGCTTGCGCTCGAACGCGCCGAGCGCCTTCGCCGTGTTGGTGACGGTCACCGGCCACGGATCGTTCGGGAACGCCCGGCCGAACGCCTTCACGTACTCGGGGATCGAGCGCAGCGTCGCCTCGAGCCGCACCGGCGTCATCGCCATCTCGCTCGGGTTCATCATCGGCCCGTTGGCCTGGTCCTCGACGCTGTCGAACCGCCCGTCCCACATCAGCGAGAAGAACCCCGCGGAGTTGTAGACGCTCGGCGTGTTGCGCCGGCCGCTCTGGTGCGCGTGCCCGATCGACACCTTCGCGCCGTCCGCGCCGTAGCGGTCGAGCGGGTGGCACGAGTTGCACGAGAGATCGTGGTTCTTCGACAGCCGCGTGTCGTAGAAGAGCATCCGGCCGAGGCTGATCTTCTCGTCCGAGAGCGGGTTGGCCGACGACGTCACGACCGCCGGCAGCGGGTTGAAGCTGCCGAGCCGCTCCGGGTCGATTTGAACGGCCGGCTCGGTCGCCGCGGGCGCCGCCGCGCCGGGCGCGGCGCCGACAGGGGCCGCCTGCGGGGCGGCCGGGGCCGCGCCGGGCGCCGAGGAGGGCGCGGCCGACGTCGTCTTCTGCACGAGCCACGCGCCGACGCCGGCGCCGGTCGCGGCGACGAGCGCCGCCGCCGCCACGAGCGGCGCCGCCTTGCTGCGGGGGCGCGCCGCGGCGGGGGGCGGCTCGCCCGCCACGATGATCGTCCGCTGGAACGGCACCGAGGTGCCCGCGACCGTCATCGACGCCGGCGGGCCGTCGAGCCTCGGCTCCGACGCGCGGGTCCCGGCGCTGCTCTGCGCGTACGGCAAGCTGCGCTCCTGCCAGCTCCGGGGCGTGGCCACGGGCGTGGGCGGGCGCCGCGTCGACATCTCGGCGAGGTCCTGCCAGCTCCGGGGCGTCCGGGGCGTGGCCACGGGCGTGGGCGGGCGCCGCGTCGCCATGTCGGGGGACTCGGGCCAGTTCACGGCGGTGCCCACGGGCGTGGGCGGGCGCCGCGTCGGGGCCTCGGGGTTCGGGGGCGAGCGCGAGGGCGGCGGCGCGTCGGCCTGCACCGAGTCGGGCAGCGGCTCCAGCATCTCCTCGCGGATCGAGGTGCCGTACGGCAGCAGCGTCCGGACCGCGTCGAGCATCTCCGCCGCGCTCTGGAAGCGCGCGTTCCTGTCGATCTGGAGCGCGCGGTGCACGATCTCGCCGACCTCGTAGGGCACCCAGGGCGCCAGGCTCTGGATGGGCGGCGCCGGGACCGAGCAGATCGCGACGATCAGCTCGCCGAGCCCGCGGGAGTTCCGGTAGGGGGTGCGCCCGGCGAGCATCTTGAAGAGGACGATGCCGAGCGACCAGAGGTCGGTCCGGCCGTCGACGTCCTTCATGTTGCGCGCCTGCTCCGGCGACATGTAGATCGGCGAGCCGATCAGGTTGCTCGTGGCCGTGAGCTCCTGGTGCTTCTCGAAGCTGTCGTCCGCCTGGATCTTGGCGACGCCGAAGTCGAGCAGCTTGACCGAGAGCTCCCCCCCGTCGCGCCGGGCCAGGAACAGGTTGGCCGGCTTGATGTCGCGGTGGAGGACGCGCGCGTCGTGCGCCTTGATGAGGCCCATGCACGCCTGGGCCACGATGCACAGCGCGAGCTCGGGCGGCAGGGGGCCGAGCCGCCGGAGGAGCTGGTCGACGTCCTCGCCGGAGAGCAGCTCCATCACGAGGAAGGGCAGGCCGGTCGCCCTGTCCCTCCCGCTATCGAGCACGCTCGCGATGTGCTCGCTGTCGATGGCGCCCGCCGCCCTCGCCTCGCGCTCGAAGCGGGCCATGACCGCCTCGTCCTGCGCGAGCTTGCTCGTGATCACCTTGACGGCGACGCGACGACCGGTCCCGAGGTGCCGTGCCTCGTAGACTGCCCCCATCCCGCCCTCTCCGAGCAGCCCGAGGATGAGGTACCGTTGATCGAGGGTGGTGTTGATCAGGTTGATGTCCGTCATGGTCCGGTCGACCCGGTCGCCGCTCCGATGCGCCGACCTTGCGCCCCGGATCGCATTCTCGGACGGAAGTTCCCGCTAGGCAATCTCGCGGTAAGGGCGCCCCGGACGAGAGGTGTCCTACCGCCAGTGTACGGGCGTGGGCGAGAGCGGAGAGTGAACCCGGGGCGAAACGGCCTCGCGCCGAGCTCAGGCGGACCGGCGCCCGCGGTCGCGCCCGAGGTTCGGCGCGGTTCGTCACGGTTCCTTATTTAAGGAGCATCACGGCCGCGCCCGCCATCCGGAGAGGACGGATCGACCGCGTCGTTTCCGTGCTCGCTTCCGTGCTCGCTTCCGCGCTCGCCGCCCGGGTGGGGCGAGCCGGCGCGCTCCCAGGCGGCGTACGCGCCGCTCGTGAGCAGCGGGTCCTCGGGCAGGGCCGCGGGCTCGGCGGCGTCCACGGCGGGGTCGAACGCCGGGTCGAGGAGCCGCGCGAGGTCGAAGCGCAGGAAGCGGCCGGCGAGGTGGGGGCCCTCGCTGACCCAGAGCACGCGCGCCGTCGCGTCCATGACGACCGCGTGGGTCGCGATGAGCGCGTCGATCGCGCGCCGGTCGCCGAGCGGCAGCGGCGCGCCGCCGGGCCCGCGCTTGTCGCGCAGGATGTCGACGGCGGCCTCGATGGTGGCGCCCTCGGGCAGGGCGGCGAGCCGCTCGTCGAGGCGGCGGCGCCGGGCGTGGGTCGAGGTCTCGGCCTCGACGCGCCGGTTGCGCGGGTCGCCGGCGAGCGGCCCTTCGAAGTGGTTCGTGAGCGGCACCTTGCCCCGGCCGCGGCGCGCGTGGAGCGGCGCGCCGGGCGCCCGCTCGGCGATCGCGACGTCGCCGGCGGCGTCGACGAGCATCACGAGGTGGGAGACCATCGGCGCGCGCGCCTCGAGGATCGCGAGCGCCTCGCCGACGCCGCCCGCGCGGCCGAGCACCTCGCGCATCGTGTGGACGACCGGCTCGCCGGCGGCGCGCGGCTCGCCGGCCCGCCCGCCGTGGACGACGAGCGCCAGGCCCGCGGCGTTCATCCCGGTCACCGCGCCGACGAGGCCGGGCCAGGACACCGAGGCGTACGGGATCCTGCCCTGCTCGTGGACGAGGAACACCGCCTTGCCCTCGTCGAAGACGGGCCCTGCCTCGAAGTCGAAGTTGCGGGCGAGCACCGCGTGCCCGCCCGCCGACGCCTCGCCCGTGAGCGCGAAGCTCGTGCAGCCGATGAGCGGGGAGTGCTCGAACGAGAGCGCGATGTCGTAGAGCGACTGGAGGAAGACGAAGCGGTGGTACGTGGGGAGGAGGCCGTCGAACGGGTCGGGCGAGAAGGCGCGCGCCTGGGCGGCGATCTCGCGCCGCACGGCGTCCGTCATGCCCTCGTCGACGCCGCGGAACTGGAGGCGCGAGAGGTCCATGAGCAGCCACCGGAGCGGGGCGACGGGCACGTAGTGGCGGAACTGCTCGTGGAGGGTGCCCTCGTTCTTGACCATCTCCGGGTAGAAGAGCCGGCCGTGCTGGTGGCCGATCTCCTCCGGCGTTCCGGCGAGGCGCGCCTCGAGGATCTTGCCGCGGCGGCGGGCGTAGGCGGGGCCGAGCACGCGCAGCCCCGCCGGCCCGGCCGAGGGCTCGCCGGAGGCCGCGGCGAAAGGCGGCGGCTCGATGCGCGTGGCGGCGGCGATGCCGAGGTGCGCGAGGACCGGCGCGGCGAGGAGCGCGGCCGCCGCGATGAGCTTGCGCCGGTGGCGGGCGGCGCGCTTCACCTCAGGGAGGCGCCGCCGACGGCTGCGACGCGCGGGGGTCGATCTCGGCGGCGAGCGGGCTCGCGGCGGGCGGGCTCGCGGCGGCGGGCGGGCTCGCGGCGGCGGGGCGGATCGCGTCGTCGACCGACGCCGGCGCGGCGGGCACGTGGCGGAGCCCGCGGGTGAGCGCGAGGGTGGCCACCACGCGGCGCACGATCCTCGCCGGATCGCGCACGCTGTCGAAGTGGGTGAGCCGCTCGTCCTCGGGCGGGTAGATGACCCGGATCGGCACCTCGACGATGCGGACGCCGGCGGCGACGGCGCGCAGGAGGATCTCGGCCTCGAAGGCGTACCCCTCGTCGCGGGCGCCGAGCGAGAGAGTGCTCCGGAGCGGGTAGCGGCGCAGGCCGCACTGCGTGTCGGCGAAGGGGCGGCCCGCGAAGAGCGAGAGGAAGAAGTTCGAGATGCGGTTCGAGAGCTGGTTCGCGCGCGGCGCGCCGGCCCCGACGAGGTCCCGGATGCCGAGCACGAGCGCGTCGGGGTCGGCGTCGGCCTCGATGAGGCGCCGCGCTTCCTCGGGGGGGTGCTGGCCGTCCGCGTCGATCGTGACCGCCACGTCGAAGCCCGCGGCGAGCGCGAGCTCCATCCCGGTGCGCAGGGCGGCGCCCTTGCCGAGGTTCTCCGGGTGGCTCACCACCGTGGCGCCGGCCGCGCGCGCCCGCTCGGCCGTCCTGTCGGTCGACCCGTCGTCCACGACGAAGACAGCGCCGGCCAGCCCGTCGACCCGCAGCGCCTCCCGGGCGACGTCCCCCACGTTGCGCTCCGCCTGGTAGGCGGGAATGATGGCGCAGATCCGCATGAAGCAGAGCGCGATTACCACGGTGTGCCCTGGATGAACAGCGGCAGGCACGATCTGTCCACCACGTTGTCGGCGGGGCGACATCCGGCCGGGCGCGATGCGGGTGGGCCGGCGCGGGGCGCGCGGCGGACGGCCGCGACCGTGTCGGCCCCGGGTGCTGCGGCGACCGTGTCGGCCCGGGGTGCTGCGGCGACCGTGTCGGCCCGGGGTGCTGCGGCGACCGTGTCGGCCCCGGGTGCTGCGGCGACCGCGTCGGCCCGGGGTGCAGCGGCGACCGTGTCGACCCCGGGTGCGACCGTCTGATCAAGGAGCCTTCCACGTGCATGTCCCCTCGACGCCGGCCGGCGATCGTCGGCCGGGGCCCCGTCCGGGCCTGCTCCGTCGCCGCCCCCATTTCCGTCGCGTCTGGCTGAGCGAGATCGTCTCGCTGCTCGGCGACTGGATGAGCTTCGTCGCCGTGAGCCTGCTCGCGCTGGGCGGCGAGGGGGGCGGCGTCGTGGCGCTCGCGCTCGTCATGGTGGGGCACCACCTGCCGAACGCGCTGTTCGCGCCGGTGGCGGGCGTGCTGGCGGACCGGCTCGATCGCCGGTGGCTGCTCATCGCGACCAGCGCGATCCAGGGCGCGCTCACGGTGGCGATGCTCGTCGCCGCCGTCCTGGGCAGCGTGCCGGCGGTGCAGGTGCTCGTGTTCGCGCGCGCGTCGGTCGGCGCGCTGCGGCTGCCGGCGCAGAGCGCGGTGCTGCGGCACGTCGTCGAGGAGGACGAGCTGCTCGAGGCGAACGCGATCGCGTCGGCGACGTGGAGCGTCATGTTCGCCGTCGGCATGGCGTTCGGGGGCCTCATCGCGGCGCTCGGCCCCGCGGCGGCGCTCGCGCTCGACGCGGCGTCGTTCGGGCTGTCGGTCGTGTTCCTCTGGGGGCTGCCGCGGATGGTCGCCGAGGGGCGGCCCGCCGAGGGCGGCATCGCCGCCGCGCTCGCGTCGGTGCGCGGCGACATGGTGCTCGCCTGGAAGCACGCCTGGGATCGGCCGCCGCTGCTCGACGCCGTGCTCGCGAAGACGCCTGTGCACCTGGCGAACGGCGGGGCGCTCCTGCTGCTCAACGTGCTCGCGGCGCAGCTCCCCTTCGCGGGCACGGCCGCGCTCACGCTCGGGGTGCTCCAGTGCGTCCGGGGCGCGGGGACGGGGGTCGGCCCGCTGCTCGGCGTCGCGCTCGTGCGCCGCGGCCTCCGGGGCGAGGTCGCGGCGATGGGGGCGGCGTGGGTGACGTTCGCGTCGATCGCGGCGTTCTCGGTGACCCGGCACTGGGCGGCGCTGCTCGGGATCGCGCTCGTGTGGGGCCTCGGCAGCGGCGCGAACTGGGTCTTGTCGAGCGCGGAGATCCAGCGGCTCTCGCCGGACCGCTTCGTCGGGCGGCTGTCGGCGATCGACAACCTGATCCTCACGGTCGGGCTGTGCGCCACGTCGATCGGCGGGGCGGTGCTCGTCGAGCGGGTCGGCGTGCCCGGGGTGGCCGCCTGGCTCGGCCTCGGCGCCGGCGTGCTCGCCTGGCTCGGGTCGCAGTGGGTGCTGCGCCGGCGGGCGGCGGCGCTGCGCGGGCGGGCCGCGGCAGAGGCGAGGGCGGAAGCAGAGGCGGGGGCGAGGGCGGGAGCAGAGGCGGAGGCGAGCGCGGAAGCAGAGACGGGGGTGAGGGCGGAAGCAGAGGCGCTTTCCTTGCGGCCCGGGACGGAGCGCAGGTAGCTTGCCGCCTCGATGATCCCGGACGTGTGGGCGCCGCTGCGCGGCCTCTCGGTGCGCCGCTGCGAGGACGAGGGGCTTATCAACGGAACGTGGGTGGCCGGCGCGGCCGGTGAGCCGCCGCTGTACGTGGTGCAGCGGGTGAGCCCGATCTTCGCCCCGGAGGTCCACGACGACATCGAGGCGGTGACAGCGCACCTGGCCCGCCGCGGCGTCCAGACGCCGCGCCTGCTGCGCACGGACGACGGCGCCCTCTTCGCGCGGGACGGCGCGGGCGCGGTCTGGCGGGTCATGGACTTCGTCCCGGGCCGCACGCACCACCGGGTCGGCTCGCCCGCGCTCGCCCGCGCCGCGGGCGCCCTCGTCGCGCGCTTCCACCGGGCGGTGGACGATCTCGAGCACGCGTACCGCCACGTCCGCGCCGGCGCGCACGACACGGCGCTGCACATGGAGCGGCTCGACGGCGCGGCCACGGGCGGCGAGGGGCGCCGGCTGGCGGACGCGATCCTCGACGCGTTCCGCACGTGGCAGGGGCGGCTCGATCTGCCGGCGCGGCACTGCCACGGCGATCTCAAGATCTCGAACGTGCGCTTCTCCGAGGCGGGGGAGGGGATCTGCCTTCTCGACCTCGACACGCTGGCGCTGCAGTCGCTCGACGTGGAGCTCGGCGACGCGTGGCGGTCGTGGTGCAACCCGGTCGGGGAGGACGCGGCCGACGCGCGCTTCGATCTGGAGGTGTTCGCCGCGGCCGTGGCCGGCTACCGCGAGGCGCGGCCGTTCGGTGCGGAGGAGCGGGAGGCGCTCGCGGACGCGGTGGAGCGCATCGCGCTGGAGCTCGCCGCGCGCTTCTGCCGCGACGCGTTCGAGGACCGGTACTTCGGCTGGGACGCGGCGCGCTACCCGACGCGCGTCGCGCACAACCTGCAGCGGGCGGCGGGGCAGCTCGCGCTGGCGCGCTCGGCGCGGCGGCAGCGCGGGGAGATCGCGCGGCTGCTCGCGGGCGCGTGACGCCGGGGCGGCGCGGAGGGCGCCGCTCGTCTGGGCGGGCGAGGGACATGGGCCGAGGCCGGGCCGCGGGTCGTGGGCTACGTCGGCCGATGGTGGGGTATTTGAACCGCCAAGGCGCCACAAGACGCCAAGAAAACACAAGAGTCTTGGCGTCTCATGGCGTCTTGGCGGTTCCATCATTCGGTGGGGTATTTGAACCGCCAAGGCGCCACAAGACGCCAAGAAAACACAAGAGTCTTGGCGTCTCATGGCGTCTTGGCGGTTCCATCATTCGGTGGGGTATCTGGAACCGCCAAGGCGCCGTGAGACGCCAAGAGTGGATGGGGTGAGCTCCCGCTCGTCACAGATCCGCCACGGCATGGGTCATCACCGGCTGCGCGCGGCCCTTGACCGTGATCTCGCTGACGGGACGTGTGTTGAGAACGTCGCGCACGAGGAGGTGTGTGTCCTCGCTGAGGAGCACGCTCACGCCGAGCTCCTTGGTCGCGCTCTCCAGGCGCGAGGCGAGGTTCACGGCGTCGCCGATGACGGTGTATTCCATCCGCGCCTCACTGCCGATGTTGCCGGCGACGACCTCGCCGGTGTGGATCCCGACACCGGTCTTCAGCGCCGGGATGCCCCGCTCGGCGAGGCGCTCGTTGAAGCGCTCGAGCGCGGCGCGCATGCGGACGGCCGCGCGCACGGCGCGCACGGCGTCGTCCGGCCTGGGGACGGGCGCGCCGAACACCGCCATGATCGCGTCGCCGATGTACTTGTCGACGACCCCGCCCTCGTCGAGGATGATGGCCACCATCTCGGTGAAATACTCGTTCAGGAGCCCCACGAGCTCCTGCGCGTTCATCCGCTCGCTGATGGTCGTGAAGCTCCGGATATCGGAGAAGAGGATCGAGACGGTGAGCGTCTCGCCGCCGAGCTGCACCTTGCCGGCGAGCAGGTGCTCGAGCACGGACTCGGTCATGTACTTGCCGAAGGTGCTGCGGAGCTTGTCGCGCTCCTTGAGGCCGTCGACCATCGCGTTGAAGCCGGTCGCGAGATCCTCCAGCTCGTCGCCGGTCTTCAGCGCCTCCACGTGGACGTACCGCTGTTGCTCGAGGTGCTTGAGGGCGACGTTCACGCGGGAGATCGCGCGCGACATCGTGGTCGCGAGGCGCGCGCCGAGGGCCAGCGAGACGAGGGCCGCGAGGGTGAGCACGCCGGCCGCGAACATCAGGTTCTGGCGCACGATCGTCCGGACGTCGCTCACGTCGAGCGCCATGACGATCGAGAAATCGCCGGCTTTACCCCGGAGCGATCGGGGCGCAAAGCCGGAGAGGGCCCACAGCGAGCTCGCGTCCTCGACGATCGTGGGGTGGGTCTCGTCGCCGATGACGGCGCCTCGGAGCAGCTCGGTCGGGAAGCGCGCCGTGCCCGTGATCCTCTTGCCCGACGGATCGACGAGCGCGATCTCCACGCCGAGCTTCGTCGCCACGTCGTCGAAGTACGTGTGATCGATGGGAATGCAGGCGAGCAGCGATCCGGCGTCGCCCCTCGCGCGCTGGGCGATCATGTACGCAGGCGGCGAGCCCTGCTGTCCATCGCAGCCGTGGACGAGCACGTCCCGCAGGTCGTCCATCTCGGCGATGCCCGAGAGGCCCTCGGCGAGCCCGGGGACCTCGTCCGTGCTCGGCGGCGGCGCATCGAGCCCCCTCGCCGCGACCAGATCGCCGAGCTCGTCGAAGGCGGCGATGGCGATGTTGGGATGAGCGGCGATGACGGCCTCGAGCGCCGTCCCCACGGCCGCCTCGTCGCGCAGCCGGAGCCCCTCGACGAGCTCGCGCGTCCGAGACGCCTGGCGCGAGCTCGTCGAGATGGCGCGCTGCTGCTGCCTGAGCTCCAGCCGGAAGTTGCGGATCGCCTGCGGGACGCGCTCGCTGATCTGCGCGATGAGCTGCCGGTGCATCACCCATGACAGCGCCGGGAGGGCCGCGAGGGTCGCGAGCGAAGAGAGCGCGACGAGGACGGTGAGCTTGGCGCGAACGGTGCTGAGGCGGAGCATGAACACGTTCATCAGAGCAAAGTCCGCTCCCGGTGGACAGCTCTTCGTCCCGGTGGGCGGTCACCCCGGCGTGGCTCACACGAGCCGGCGCGAGAATCGTTGAGGAGCGTTGAGGACTCGGCAACGGGCAGGACGAGATGCCATGATGCCGAGTGGGTACAGTCATGCGCCGCCATCAACGACATGGCGGGCATGTCGGGACATGGGTGGGGGTCTGGCCGGGCAGGCGGCGGAGATGTCGCGACATGGGCGGGTGCGTCGCCGAGCAGGCGGCGGAGATGTCGCGACATGGGCTGGTGCGTCGCCGAGCAGGCGGCGGGCATGTCGCGACATGGGCGGGTGCGTCGCCGAGCAGGCGGTGAGCATGTCGCGACATGGGCGGGTGCGTCGCCGAGCAGGCGGTGAGCATGTCGCGACATGGGCAGGAGCCTCGCCGGGCAGGCGGTGGGCATGTCGCGACATGCCCGGGGGCCTTGTCGAGCACGCCCCGGGCATGTCGCGGACGTGGTGCTGACTACAGATCCGCGTCGCCGAGCACTGTACGAGCGGAGCCCCGATGTGAGTGATGGTGTCGTGTGTCCGGCACGCGGGCTGGCCGCGGGACCTGCTACGGCACGACGTCGAACGCCGCCCCACCGCGATAGCGCGCGACGATGCAGCCCGCATCGTCCAGCGCGATGGCCCACGCTGCGTCCAGAGGCGCGAGCGGCGCGTCGGGCGTGAGGACCTTGCCCCGGGCGACGAGCGGGTTCGCCGCGGCGGGCCTGCGAACCGAGCTCCGGAGCGCAGGCAGGGACCAGACGGCGCGGCCGGCGGCCACCCTCGGCTCGCGCGTGACCATCACGCACGGCTCGGCCAGGTGCAGGAGATCGAGCCCATCATTCACGTCGAGGCTCGGGAGGTGATTCCTGCCGTTGTGCAGCGGCGTGACGACCCAGGCGCGCCGCGGGGCGGGCGCCGGCCGCATCAGCGAGAGGTGCATCGCCGCCCAGGAGGCATGGTGAGGAACCTTCAGCCCGGCATGCTCGCCGAGCTCCGGGCGCTGTCGCATCACCAGCTCCCAGCCCGAGGGGATCGGGACCTCCCGCTGTCGGTTCGTCTCTACACGAGGGAGATCCCCGCCGAGGACGACACGCGTGCCTCCCCACTGGATCTCCAGCACCGCGCTGAGCTCGTTGGCGCGCTTGGCCACGTCACTGCCCTGCAGGAGCGGCCGCGCTACCGTCGTGTCGGGCGCTCGGCACACGACGCTCACGGGGGGCGTCCATAGCGACGTCCCGGTGCGCAGCGGCGTCACCGTCCGTTGCGTTCGGGCCTCCCACTGCCGGATCGCGACCGCCGCGGCCCGGACCTGCTTCGCCACCTGACAGTCGCGGCTCGCCGCGGCAGCGAGCGCCGCCTCGACCGCGTCGACGAGGTGCCGCACGGGAGGATCGCCGCCGCTCACCATCACCCGCTCGGGGCGAAGCCTGTCGATGAGATCGGCGAACCCGTCGACGTGATCGTGGTGGGGATGGGTGAGCAGCGCGCCCGCGATGGGCCCCGGGAAGCGCTCGACGAGCGCCTCTTGCGGGAGGACCTCCGAGCCATCCGCTGCCTTGACGCGACAGCAGTCGATGAGCCGCCAGCCGACGTCGGGGAGGCGCACGGCCAGCGCCTCGCCGCGCGTGGGGCCCACCGCGAACAGGTAGAGCCGCCTCGGATCGAGCCGCGTCAGCGCGCCGAGCGGCTCACTCGGCGGAAGCATGCGCCTCAGCCGCCCAGCCGCGCAGATGGCGTAGAGGATCCGGCGACGGCTCGTCGTCCTTCCAGGGCGGCGACGGCTCGTCCTGCGCGAAGACCCGCTGCACACCGCCCTCGTAGTACGCGAGGTAGAGGTAGCCGCGAGCTCGCTCGGCGGGACACCAGGCGTTGGCCGCCTGCCATTCGTCCGCGGTGATCTCCGTACGCACCAGCTCGTGCCGCCCGTCGACCGTCGCGCCGAGCACCAGCGTGACCGCCTCCTCCGTGGCGGCCACGACGCGCGCGGGGAGCGCCTCGACGAGGCGCGCCCCGTCAGGGCCCTGCTCGGCGATCTGCGCGGGCCGCCGCCAGCGCTGGTCCATGCGCACGCCGGGCGGGTGCACGGAGTCGCCGAGACGCTCGGCCTCCTCGGCGTCCTCCAGACGCCACTTCAGCACGCGCAGCACATCGTCCCGGGCGACGACGTCGGGCGGCAGCAGATCGAACGTCCGCCGCGCCCGCCCGACCTCCCCGGCGTCGAGCCACGCGGTCACAACCCAGCCGTGGAAGTCACGGCAGAGCCGGGGATCCTCGTCGACGCCGCTGCCGTCGGGATCGAGCTGGGCGAGCGCAGTTCGCATCGCCTCCTCGGCGTCGGCGTAGCGCGCCTGCTCCACGAGGAAGGTGACCAGGCGGCTGTGCCACCAGCGGTTATCCCCCTCCAGCTCCGCGGCCATGCGAAACGCCTCCTCGGCGCGGAGCGGCTCGACGCCAGCGCGATCCAGGTTGTAGCCGAGGTAATGCCAGGCGTAGGCATCGTCGCGGAACCGCTCGACGCATGCGCGATAGACCTCGGCCGCGAGGCGATGGAGCTGCGCGTCGATGCTGAGGGCACGGCCTCGATCCCAGAACAGCTCGCGCGCGTCGCGGGTTTGCTCTTCCCACCGGGGGCCGGTCTCCGGTCCGCCGTGGGCGAGGTGGTGAACCTTCTCCAGCCAGGCGCGCGCGCGCTCGGCGTCGAGCGCGGCAAGCGAGGGCTGACCGTCGAGCGTCTGGTAGTGCTCCGCCAGCGAGCGGTGCGCCTCGGGCGAGGCGCTGCCCAGCGCCAGACGGACGGCCTCGGGCACACGCAGGGAACCCGCCTCCGGCTGATAGCCGACGCAGTCCCGGAGGAGCGGCTGGTGCTCTGCGGGCAGGCCGGCGAGACGCTCGGCCACATCGAGGGGGAGCTCGCCGCGGGCCGCCAGAGCGGAGGCGAGTCCGGCAGCCACCTCGCGGTGCTCCGGCCGCGCGAGTCGATCGGAGAGCAGCACCAGGAGCGGGCGCAGCGGGGCAGCGGAGGCAAGCGCATGGGTCGCGCTCGCCTCCTCGGCGCCTAACGCCAGGCACCCAACGAGGACGCGGGCGGCGATGGGGGTCGCGCGCGGCGCCGCGCCGAGGAGATCGGCGGCACGGCGCGCGTGGGAGGCATACGTCCCCCACAGCGCCTCGTCCCGCAGCGCGCCGAGGCGCACGGCGGGCGCCGGGAGGTGCTGGACCCGGCCGTGCAGGCCGAGCACACGTTCGAGCGCCTGGTCGATGGCGGTCGCCAGCACCACGAGCCGCAGGCCGGCGGCGTCCCGGAGCCCCTGGAATAGCTCGATGGCGCGGCGGCGGAAGACGAGCTGGTCACGTCCGGACACCGCGTCGAGCCGGCTCCACGAGCTGGGTAGCCGGAGCACGAGCGCCACATCGTCGCGCGCGGAGAGGCGTCGCGCGGCGCCCGCCGCCCGCTCGCGCACGCTCGCGAGCGCCTCGTACGCGTCATCCGCAGCACCGGCGGCGGCCGCGAGCTGGGCCAGCGCATGGAAGACGGCATCCCCGTCGCGCAGCGGCGGCGGCTCCACGACGACGATGCGGACCTTCTCGCGCAGGCGGGCGAGGACGCTGGACTTGCCGGTACCCACCGGGCCGACGATCGCTCCGATACGATCCCCAGTGTCGACCTGCTCGAGCGCCCAGCGGGCCAGGCGCTCGGGCTCGGCGGTCGGCTCGGCGAGGTGCAGGGGGCGCTGCATGTCCATGGCTCGGTTCCTACCATAGCTGCCCTCGGACCGACCGAGGACCCCGGCGCGAGCGCTTGCCCGGGACGTCACCGTACAGCTCCGGCTGTGGGCGGAGCGGGCTGCTACAGCTCCGGCTCGCCGAGCACCACCGGCTCGGCCGGCGCCGACGGGGAGCGGGTGACGGGCGGCACGGGATCGGGAGGCGTCGTCGGGCCCGGCTCCGTCGCCGCGCGCCCGCGCGCGCCGCGCTCGCGGTCGGCGTTCAGCTTGTCGATGTAGGCGAACAGCCGCGCCTCGTGATCCGCAGGCAGCTTGCTTCCCTCTTCCTGGATCTCGTCGCGGAGCGCCTCCCGGAAGCGCCCCAGCAGCCCGACGACGGCGCCGCGGAGCGGGCCGGTGGCCGCGGCGTTCTCGCCCGTCGCGAGGAGCGTCGCGCGCCGGCGCAGCAGCCTGTCGATGTCGTCCCCGGCGGCGACGAACGCCTTGCCCCAGTCGTACAGGGTGCCGCCGCCGGGCGTGGCGACGGCCTTCAGCTCCGCCTTGAGCCGGGTCAGCTCGGGCCGGTTCTCGAGCGCCGCCGACGCCTCGTCCGCGTAGGGGGCGCGGAGCACCTCGAGCTTCGGCACGAACGCCTGCTGCGCGGCGGCCGCCGACGCCTTGAGCTCCGGCGGCAACGCGGGGTGCGCCTCGATGGCCTTGCAGAGGGAGAAGATGGCCGCCCCGAGGCCGTCGTGCCGCACGTCGGCCTCGGAGAGCTCCCGGGCGAGCGGCGCCTGCGTGCCCGCGGCGTCGGGGATGGCGTCGATCTCCTTCTGCTTCGCCCTGAGCCGCGGCTCGTACAGCTTGCCTGTCGCGGACAGGCGCAGCTCGTCGGCCCTCTCGTCGAGCAGGTCGCGCAGGGCGAGCTTCAGGTCTCCTATCGTGAGATTGCGCAAGGTCACCTCCGTGAATCGTACGTGAATCGTATGTAGACGGCGTGAGCGCCCGCCCCCGCGCCGCACCAGCGGCAGCGAGGGCGAGCAGAGGGTGATTGTCGGAACGCAGCACGGCAGCGCAGCGGACGTCAACCGGAGAGCCGCATTTCAATGGTCGTATCGGGCCGGGCGCAGCGTGAGGGCGCTGGAATCGTGCTTTGAATCCGGCGGTCCTGGAGCATTTCACGTCATCGCCGCCTCACCCGCAGTTGTTTGTCGTCGAGGGGGACCCGCTGACCGCCCTGAGCCGGCTCTGGTCCGCGGCGCAGCTCGCGTCGGTGCGCGAGCAGGACAGACGACGGCGTTCAACGCCGGTTACGGCGTGCCGATCAAGATCACGACGCCGTACGTGTGCATCGTCCTCGAGATCGCGGCGCAGCTCGGGCTCTCCGACGGGCGCAGCGAGCTCGGATGGGACGACCTGGACGGCGACGGGACGGTCGATCACGTGCTGAAGCTGATCGACGGGATGCTGCGCGAGAGCGATGCGGCGCTGCGGGCGCGGCTGAACCTGACGCGCAAGACAAACCGCCTTGAGCGCGTCGTCCGGCCGCTTGGCGGCAGCTTCGCGCTGGACTATGCGTGTGAGGGAAACAAGGTGGCCCACGCGAGCGCCCCGGGCGAGCTGAGCGTGGACACGCCCGGCGGCAAGTGCACATCGTCCGCGCGGACGGCGTCGAGGCGCGCGACAGCGCGGGCAGGCTGCTGCGGAAGCGCACGGCGAAGTACGACGAGGCGACCGGTGCGCTGGAGTCGATCACGAACACCGTGATCGGCGGCAAGGATCCGGTGACGGGCGCGCCGTACACCGGTGACGACGCGACGAACCCGACCTGGCAGTTCTTCCCCGACGCATACGGCA
Organism: Sorangium sp. So ce1335; assembly: GCF_051521615.1. Lineage (NCBI taxonomy): Bacteria > Pseudomonadati > Myxococcota > Polyangiales > Polyangiaceae > Sorangium > Sorangium sp. So ce1335. Next base: position 9,666,318 of record NZ_CP150363.1, on the reverse strand, counting down.
ACCTGGAAAAGGTGATCGATCCGCGGGAGTTCACGATCACGTACGAGTACGAGGACGTCGCGGAGACGTACGTCGAGCGGGTCGACGACTCGTTCGGTTACTTCTCGGAGACGTCATCGGACTACCGCTACGGCGCGGTCAGCTCGGTCAAGGACGTCAACGGACACGAGGTACATTACGACCATGACGCGTTCGGCCGGCTGCGCGCCGTGTTCGGTCCGAACGATCCGATCGCGGCGGCGGAGGCGACGATCTCCTTCGAGTACGGCCTCCAGCCGGGGGCGAGCCCCGCGCTGCCGGCGTGGGCGCGGACGCGGCACAAGGACGTGCAGCACCCCGGGGATCCGATCGATACGGTCACGTTCGTCGACGGGCTCGACCGGGTGATCCAGACGAAGAAGGACCTGGAGAAGGATCAGGGGCCGGCTGCGGCCCCGATCGTGGGCATGTCGGTGAGCGGGAGGATCGTGTTCGACGAGCGCGGCCGGATCGCGTACCGGGGCCAGCCGGTGTTCGATACGGGCCTGGCGACGGCGTTCGTGGACGTGCCGCTGAAGCACCCGACGGTGTTCGCGTACGACGTTCTCTCGCGGGTGACCGAGACGAGGGAGCCGGACGACGAGGCCGGGGAGGTGGTGACGACGACGACGTACGACATCGAGGCGCTCGACGGCGTGGCGATGTTCGTCGCGACGGAGACGGACCCGAAGGAGAAGGTGCGCAAGGCGTACCAGGACGTGGCCAACGCGATCGTGGCGGTCGAGGAGCGCAATCGACTGCACGGCGCGGAGACGTGGACGACGCTGCTGACGCGGTACGCGTACAACCCCGTCGGCGAGCTCGTGCGCGTGACGGACCCGCTGGACCATGTCACGACGGCGGAGTACGACACGGTGGGTCGGATGGTGGCGCTCACGAGCCCGGACACGGGTCGCACGGAGTGGCGTTACGACCTGTCGGGCAACCTCGGGGCGCGGCAGACGGCGAAGCTGGCGGCGGAAGGTGCGGGCAAGCTGATCCGGTACGAGTACGATTACAACCGGCTGAGGCGCGTGGACTACCCGGATTCGACCGATGTGACGTACGTGTACGGCGGGCCGGGCGAGGCGGGCGACGAGGACGGCAACCGCGCCGGCCGGCTGAAGGAGGAGCGGAGCGAGGCCGGGACGAGGACGTTCGGGTACGACCGGCTCGGGAACGTCAAGACGCTGACGACGGAGTTCCCCCGGCTGCGCGAGCCGCACCGGGGGCCGTACCAGGCGACGATGGAGTATGAGGTCGACGCGTTCGGGCGCCTCTTGTCGATGAAGTTCCCCGGCTCCGGGGCGGAGGTGGTGACCTATGGCTACGACCGGGGCGGGCTTGTCCGGTCGGCCGTCGGAACGAACACGCAGACGAACCCGCAGCACCCGGACGAGCCGGCGGTGACGCAGTACCTGCTGCACATCGGGTACGACGAGTTCGAGCAGCGGGTGCGGGTGGTGCACGGCAACGGGATCGCGACGTCGTACAAGTATTACGAGAAGTCGCGTCGGCTGGAGCAGATCAACGCCGACCACCGCGACCGGTTCCTCGTGGAGCGGGGGCTTCCGGCGAGGCCGTTCCTGCAGATGCGGTACGACTACGACGCGGCGGGCAACCTGGAGCAGGTGCGGAACGAGGCGGCGTACGACCTGAACATGCCGGGGTCGGTGCGGGTCGGGCCGACGACGCACGACTACGGCTACGACGACCTGTACCAGCTCGTGCTGGCCAGCGGGACGTACCAGGACTGGAACGACTGGCAGTTCCGGTACCGGGTGTCGTTCGACTACGACGAGATTGGCAACATCCTTGTCAAGGATCAGGCGAGCCATCGCTACGTGCCGGATACGAGCGCGGACGTGTGCGAGGGGGACTGGTGCGAGCAGCAGCCGATCCGGGAGCAGACGTACCGGTCGGTGTACCGGTACACGGGGCCGCAGCCGCACGCGCCGAGGCAGATCGACGAGCAGCTCGTGGCGGAGTCGGGCCCGTGGGCGCGGGTGATCAGCTACGACGCCAGCGGCAACCAGACCGGCTGGACGTACCCGGGCTCGGGGACGCGCGTGACGGAGTGGAACGAGGAGAACCGCGTCAGCCGGGTGTTCCAGAACGGGCAGGCGAAGTCGCGCGTGCTCTACGACGGAGACGGCGAGCGGCGGGTGCACCTGCACCATATCAGCGGCGAGGAGGAGACGGCCTATCACGACCAGCACCTGACGCTGCGGGACGGTCGGTACATCACGAAGCACATCTACGCGGGGCAGACGCGCATCGCGAGCAAGATGGATCCGGACTGGTTCCGGGACCCGCCGACGATCTACTACCATCCGGACCACCTGGGCAGCACGAGCTTCGCGTCGAACAACGAGCAGACGCTGACGCAGCGGGACGAGTACTTCCCGACGGGGGAGCTGTGGATCGACGCGTCGGACTCGCGGTACGAGCTGCGGCGGGCGTACGTGTTCACGGGGAAGGAGCTGGACCAGGCGACGGGGCTCTACTACTTCGGGGCGCGGTACTACGACCCGCGGATGAGCGTGTGGCTGAGCCCGGATCCGATCCTGGACGAGTACATGCAGGGAGGGCCGGCAGGCGGGGTGTTCAACCCGGGGAACCTGGGGCTGTACAGCTACACGCTGAACAACCCGGTGAACATCGTCGACCCGGATGGGCGGAGCGCGCAAGGGGCGCACCGGAACTTCCCGCCTGGGATGAACGGTTGCCGGCACCCGAGCTGCTTCACCGGGCCGGGGGGGACGAAGTTCCACCAGGAGCAGATGCTGCAGCGGATGAGCGCCGGCTCGGCAGCGGCGGCGACCGGTGGTGCTTCGCGCGGTATCGGGAACGTGATGCGACGGATGCTGTTCCGATGGACCGCGCAGCCGCGACAGGCTGCGCCGCCGCCGGTGCAACCCACGGTCGCGCCGTCACAGCCGCCGCAGGCCGCGCAGCCGGCGAAGCCGCCGCAGCCGGCGCAGGCGGCGAAGCCGCCGCAGTCGGCGGAGGCGGGGAAGGCGCCTGCGAAGCAGCCAGCATCATCTGCAGAAGGCGCAAGGCGAGGAGACAGTACTCTTCGTGGGGCTTCAGACGCGGCCTCCAGGGCAGCAGACGACGTAGGATCCTGGGTACCGAAGAACAAGCACCTCCTCGGCGGTGGTTCGCAGTCGAAGGCACAGTTCTCCACGAACAATCACGGCGAGGTTCGGGGCATTGTCCAGGAAGCACTGCGCTCACCCGACGCTCGGTTCCTGCCGAACCCAAACGTTCCAGATACTTTTCGAGTCGTGACGAACCTCGGCCGCCCGCTCGGCGTGCACGGCCAGCAGGCGGTACGGGTGATTGTTGGCTTCGACGGCAAGGTCATCAACGCCTTCCCCGTTCACGCGAGGTAATCCATGCGGTTCCTGTACGAGATAAAATCATTCCCCGACAAAGTAGAAGGATACAACCTGATAGCGTACACCGAGGGAACGCTTCGGTTGATCGTCGGGTCAACTGCATTCATCGATGCAGATGGGATTCTCCTCGTCGAGTTTGCAGTCGTTCTGAAGAAGTGGCTGCTGAGTATTGGAAACGGGCCAGTCGACCTTTATTACTCGTCCATGGACTTCGATGAAGAGCCAGTCCTTGCGTTGCGTTATAACGCGGTCGCCGACGAGTTCCTGCCGGAGTCTGTATGGGCCAAGTCCGACCCGTTGCCAATCTCTCGTGGAGAGGCAAAATCTGCGGCCGACGCATACTTGGCCGAGCTCGGGGAGGAGCTCCGGACGGAATACGGAGTAGATATAGATGAGGTGCTCGAGAAGGCAGTGAGTTGGTAAGGGAGCCTGACCCAACGCCCCGAGTTCGACCATGAAGTACGAGGTCGACGCGTTCGGGCGCCTCTTGTCGATGAAGTTCCCCGGCTCCGGGGCAGAGGTGGTGACCTATGCCTACGACCGGGGCGGCCTGGTCCGCTCAGCTGTCGGGACGAACACGCAGACGAATCCGCAGCACCCGGACGAGCCGCCGGTGACGCAGTACCTGCTGCACATCGGGTACGACGAGTTCGAGCAGCGGGTGCGGGTGGTGCACGGCAACGGGATCGCGACGTCGTACAAGTATCACGAGAAGTACCGCCGGCCGAGGCTTTGTCCAAGATCCCGAGCTCATGGGGAGCGGGTAATCCAACAAAGAAGGGGATCGGTGTGCGATGGCAAGATCCGAAAAATCAGGGCAACGGCGTCCGAATCGATCGCGGCAATCCAAATAACAGCCAGTCGCTACAACAGGTGGATCATGTCGTAATCAATTCAAACGGGCGGATTGTCGGACCTGATGGAAAGCCTATACCCGGTCCTCTGAGCGAGCATCCGAACGCGCATATTCCGCTGTCGGACTGGTTAAAGTGGAGCAGCTGGAATGCGCCTTGATAGGTGATGTTGATGAATGATGATAAATATTTGCGAGAGCGTGTGCGGGAGGTGCTGACGCTGCTGTCGAGCCCGCAGTTGCAGCGTGCCTACCAAGCACGGGCTCCCGATGTGAACGTGGCAGAAGAGCTGTTTAATCAATGGGACGATTGGTATAGGCCAGAGAGTGCCGAGCATGGATCTCAGTTCTCTGCGGATGAGATCCGCGTGCTCGGGGAGTTCGGCGATGTCATCGATGCCATCGCCGATGAAACGCCTCAGGTGCTTCCTCCACTGGAAGAATTTATGCAGACCGACGCGTGGAAGCGGCTGTGTGCCGAAGCGCAGAAGGCTCTGGGGGCACTGGCTATCCAGTGGCCATCAATTTGATGGTGCTGGCTGGACGGGTCGCGGACGCGGAACAATGTGTCCAATAGTGCGCTTCTGGGGCAGCTGGAGACGGCGAGCGGCGGGTGCACCTGCACCATATCAGCGGCGAGGAGGAGACGGCCTACCACGACCAGCACCTGACGCTGCGGGACGGTCGGTTCATCACGAAGCACATCTACGCGGGGCAGACGCGCATCGCGAGCAAGATGGATCCGGACTGGTTCCGGGACCCGCCGACGATCTACTACCATCCGGACCACCTGGGCAGCACGAGCTTCGCGTCGAACAACGAGCAGACGCTGACGCAGCGGGACGAGTACTTCCCGACGGGGGAGCTGTGGATCGACGCGTCGGACTCGCGGTACGAGCTGCGGCGGGCGTACGTGCTCACGGGCAAGGAGCTGGACCAGGCGACGGGGCTCTACTACTTCGGGGCGCGGTACTACGACCCGCGGATGAGCGTGTGGCTGAGCCCGGATCCGATCCTGGACGAGTACATGCAGGGAGGTTGGGAGCGTGGTTTTGACATGAGCATCGGTAGAAGTGGTCCCGGCAAGGCCTTCGTGCAGGGGCTCCCTATCGACGAAGGCAAGGCTCTGCTACTCGGTGCCGACCTGTTCCGCTCGGTCGCGAGCGAGGAGCGTCCGGCCTGGATCGAAGGAGTACTCGAGTCGGTGCTCGCTGCGACCCAGCTCGACTTCATGGGGTTCGGGCAGACGATGGTGGCGATCTGTCGCGACAAGAGCGCATGGGGCACGGCAGAGGGCCTGTTCCTCGAGCTCAGGCGGGTCAGCTTGAACGCCGAGTACGAAATCTCACCTCTTGAGCGTGCGATGGTGGATCTCCTCGAGACCTCTACCAAGGTCGTCTTCAACGCGAGCGGAGCGCAGCCAGGCTTCGATGCCCACGCTGGAGCACGGGTCCTTCCGCTGGCGTGGCGCATCATGACGCTCGTCGCGGAGGATCCTGGACGAGATGCGGCGCTGCGCCGCGTTGAAGAGGCCCTGTGGCGTCGAGCCGAGAAAGGTCGATGAACCCGAGCTGAACCAGCTACGTCTGGTCGACGCAGCGCCGGAGGACGTGCGCTTCAATCAGGCGCTCTCTCCGACAGCGATCCTCTTCAGGGATGGTACGAGGCAGAACATGACGTCCGAGTGAACGGACCTCGCACCGGCGCCGGCGCCGGCGTCCTCCGGCGCCCGGGCAGCCTCCCCGGCCTCGCCCCGCCCGGCGCGCTACGCGCTCTTCAGCGTCGTCGTGCAGTGCCCGCAGCGCACCGCCTTGATGGGGATGCTCATCGCGCACTCGGGGCAGTCCTTCGTCGTCACCTCGGCCTCCTCCTGCTTCCGGTAGAGCTTGCCCATGAGCCGCATCAGCATGAACACGCAGAAGGCGATGATGAAGAAGCTCACCAGGTTGTTGATGACCTGGCCATACTGGAGGAGCACCGCGCCGTCCTTCAGCATGGCGTCGGGAGTGGGGTGGGGGCCGGGTCCGGCCGGGGCCTTCAGGACGATGTAGTGGCGGCTGAAATCGATGCCGCCCGTCACCAGGCCGATCGGCGGCATGATCAGGTGATCGACGAGCGACTTGACGATGTTGCCGAACGCCGCGCCGATCACGACGCCGACCGCCATGTCGACGACGTTGCCACGGATCGCGAACTTCTTGAAATCTTCCCAGAGCACCATCGAACACCTCCCGGCGGCCACGGCTTGTACTCCGGCTTGCGGCCAGAGATCCACCATCGACTCGTCCCCACCTGGGGCCGCCAGACCGCCGCGTCGCGAGCACGGGCGGCACGGCCGAGCTCATCCGTGGGCTCCCTGCCCGCACCCAGCGAGCTGCCGCTCCGCGCCGCGGCCACGCGCCGAGCGTCGGCGTGACGCCGGGCGTCGGCCTCACGCGCGGCGCCCGCAGCAACCCGGCATCGCGCAAGGCCCGGCATCCGCTCTCTCCACCCCGGCATCCGCCGCCCCGCCCGGCGCCTGCCCCGCCCGCCGCGCCGCGCGCCTCGGAATCCTGGCCGGATTTCCGACGCGCGAGACTACGATGCCCGCCGGAGGACCGACCCAGCCATGGACCCCGAAGCCGAGGCCGCCCTGCGCCACCGCGCGAAGGCCGAGCTGCGCAAGCGCGCCAGGGCGCTCCGCAGCTCCATCCCCGCCGACGCCATCCTCGAGCGGTCGCGCCGCATCCAGCGCGCCCTCGCGGCGCTGCCGGCCCTCGCCGCCGCCCGCCGCGTCGCGCTCTTCTACCCGATCGACGACCGCAACGAGGTCGACCTCCGGGAGCTCGACCCGCTCCTCCGCGGCCGCGGCGTCCAGGTGGCGTACCCCGCCATCGACCCCGAGTCGCGCGTCATGACCTTCCGCTTCGTCGCCGACCCCGAGGCCATGCAGGAGCGCGGCCTCGGCTTCCGCGAGCCGGACCCCGGCGACGAAGAGGCCGCGGCCCTCGACGTCATCGTCGTGCCCGCCCTCCAGATCGACCCCCGGGGGCACCGCATCGGCTACGGCGCCGGCTACTACGACAGCACGCTGCCGCGCTTCTCCCCGCCGGCCCAGACCGTGGGTGTCGCGTTCGACTTCCAGCTCATCGCCGAGGTGCCGACCACCGAGGGCGACGTCCCGCTCGGGACCATCGTGACCGACGCCCGCGTGCTCACGGCCGAGCCCGCCTAGAACACCGATCCATCACGGTCAGCGAGCGAGAAATGAACCGCCAAGGCGCCAGGGACGCCAAGAAGAAGACGAGATCTTGGCGCCTCGGCGGTTCGAGCGTCTGCTCGTTTCAGGCGGGCTCGACCCGTCTGTCGCTCTAGGATGCTTGTGAACCAGGTGGGAGAGGGGAGCGCGAGCGACAGGCACGTCCTCATCGCGGCGATCGCGTCCGGCGCCATGATCGCCCAGCAGGTCGCCGGCCGGGCCACCCGCGACGCCCTCTTCCTCGCCGCCTTCGGCGCCGCGGACGTCCCCAAGGTCATGGCCGCCGGCGCGGCGCTGTCGTTCGCCGCCGTGCTCCTGATCTCGCGCGCCCTGCTCCAGCTCTCCCCGGCGCGCGTCGTCCCCGCCACCTTCGGCGCGAGCGCCGTCCTGCTCGCCCTGGAGTGGGCCCTCGCCCTGCGCGCGCCCGCCGCCGCGGCCCTCGTGTTCTATCTGCACGTCGCCGTCTTCGGCGCGACCCTCATCTCCGCCTTCTGGTCGCTCGTCAACGAGCGCTTCGACCCCCACACGGCCCGCCAGTCCATGGGGCGCATCGCGGGCGGCGGCACGCTCGGCGGCGTGGTCGGCGGCCTCTTCGCCTGGCGCGCCAGCCACCTCATGGAGGCGCCGACCATGCTCCTCGCCCTCGCCGGGACGAGCGGGCTGACCGCCTGGGCCACGTACCTGCTCGGCCGGCACCTCCCGCGCCCGCCGTCCGCCAGCGCGGCCGGCGCCGCCGCTGCCATCGCCGCCGGCGGCGCCATCGCCGCGGGCGAGGAGCCCGGCGCCGGCGCGGGCACCGCGGGCGGCGCGGTAGCGGACGCCGCGGGCGCGGGCGGCGCGGTAGCGGACGCCGCGGGCGCGGGCGCTGACGCCGGTGGCGCCGCCCCCGCCGGCACGAGCGCCGCCCCCGCTGGCAGCGCCGCCCCCGCTGGCAGCGCCGCCCCCGCCGGCGCGAGCGCCAGCCCCGCGGGGCTCGGCGCGCTCCGCGACAACCCCCACCTGCGCGACCTCGCCCTGCTCGTCGGGCTCGGCGCCGTGAGCGGCGCCCTCTTCGACGTCGCCCTCAGCGCCGAGGCCGCCGCCGCGATGCGCGACCGCAACGAGCTGCTCTCGTTCTTCGCCCTCTTCCACCTCTCGGTCAGCCTGCTCTCGTTCCTCGTGCAGTCGCTCGCCGCCACCCTATCGCTCGACAGGCTCGGGCTCGCCGCCACCATGGGCATCCTCCCGGCGGCCGTCCTCGCGAGCTCCCTCTCCATCGTTGTCGCCCCGCGGCTCTGGGCCGCCTCCATCGTCCGCGCCACCGAGGCGGTGCTCCGCAACTCGCTGTTCCGCTCGGGCTACGAGCTGCTCTATACGCCGCTGCCCCCGGACCAGAAGCGGTCGATCAAGACGCTCATCGACGTCGGCTTCGACCGCATCGGCACCGCGGTGGGCAGCGGCCTCGCCATGGCCCTGCTCGCGCTCTCGCCGGGCGGGTCGCTGCCGCTCCTGCTCGGCATCGGCTCGGCCGCCGCGGGCGTCACGCTGCTCTTCACGCCGCGGCTGCACCGGGGCTACGTCGCCGCGCTCGAGGGCAGCCTGCGCTCCGGCGCCGTCTCGCTCGACCCGGCGAACGTCGTCGACGCGACGACCCGCCGCACCCTGAGCGGCACCGTCGACGCGCTCAGCCGCGACAGGGTCCTCGCCGAGCTCGCCGCGCTCCGCAAGGGGGCGGCGGCGCGGCCCGACGCCGGGTACGCCCCGGGCCGCGACGGCGACCGCGCATCGTACGCCGGTCACGCGGGCCCGCCGATCTCGGCGCGCCCGCCCATGTCGGGCCGCGCGCCGGTCTCTGCCGCGCCGGTCTCTGCCGCGCCGTCCGCTGCCGCGTCGGCCGCTGCCGCGTGGACCTCTGCCGCGCCCGTCTCGGCCCGCGCCCCCGCGGCCGGCGCGCGCGCGCGGGCCGACGGCGCAGGCGCCGACGGGCCGCTCTCGGCGCGGGCCGCGTCCGCGGCGCTCGCGGCCGACCCGGTGCTCGCGGCCACGGCCGACCTCCGCTCCGGCGACCCCGCGCGCATCCGCCGCGCGCTCGCCCGGGAGCCGGACCCGACGCTCGTGTCCCATGTGATCCCGCTCCTCGAGCGCGAGGGGCTCCACGTCGAGGCGATCCGCGCGCTCCGCGGCGTCGCCCAGCGCGCGACGGGCCAGCTCCTCGACGTGCTCCTCGACCCGGCCGTGAGCCTCGCCGTCCGGCGCCGCATCCCGCGCGTGCTCCAGGCCTGCCCCACCCAGCGCGCCGCCGACGGCCTGATGCTCGGCCTCGCCGACGACCGCTTCGAGGTGCGGTACCAGTGCGGCGTCGCGCTCGCGCGGCTGCTCCAGCAGCGCGCGCCGATCCACCTGCGGCGCGAGGACGTGATCGAGGCCGCCACCCGCGAGATCGAGATCGACCGCCGCGTGTGGGACGCCCAGCCCCCGAACGCCGCCCCCCCGGGGGAGGCACCGCCGGCCGAGCGCCTGCTCGTCGAGCGCACGAGCCGCAGCCTGGAGCACGTCTTCCGCGTGCTCTCGCTGTGCCTCGAGCGCGAGCCGCTCGAGATCGCCTACCGCGCGCTCCACGCCGACGACGCCCACCTCCGTGGGACCGCGATCGAGTACCTGGAAAACGTCTTGCCGACGCCGATCCGCGAGAGCCTCTGGCCGTACCTCGGCATCGGGACGGCCGCCCCCGCCGCGCCGCGCGCCGCCGAGGCGCCCCGCGCCGCCGAGGACGCCGCGCGCGCCGCCGAGGCGCCCCGCGCCGCCGCGCCGCCGCGCGCGCCGCGCCTCCCCGAGCAGGCGCTCGACGAGCTCCGCCGCTCCGCCGCCAACATCCCGCGGGCCTCGATCACCGCCGCGCGCCGGCGGAAGGCGTCGACCTAGGCGGCGCGACAAAAAGAAAAAGCGTCGCCGGGGCCCGGGGGGGGGAAGGCCGCACCAGCAACGCTGGTCAGGGAATTAGCAGCCCGCGTGCCACGGTCGGAAGAGCGAAATGCAAAGCAATTTCGCGATGATGTCCCGGGCGCACGCCCCGGCGTTGCACTCCTGCGATTTCACCCTTGCAGGCGCGCACTGCGGCGCGGGCGTGCGGCGGCGGCGCGGGCGTGCGGCGGCGCGCGCGGCCCCGCGGGGCGCCGCTCAGTGGAGCGGCTCGCGGCGCCGGGACTTGTCGTCGAGGTGCTCGGCGATGGTGAGCCGGTCGGCGTCGCTCATGACAACGAAGCGGACGGCGAGCAGGTTGTCGCGATCCCACACGGGCCGGGCGCGCAGCCGGATGGGGCGCCCCACCCCGAGGTCGAGCTCGAACGGGGTGACGGCGGGCAGCGCCCGACCCGCGAGCGCCGGCGCGCGCTCGACGACCATGCCCGTGGGCGAGAGATCGATCGCGCGGCACCGGTGCCGGTGGCCGTCGACGAGCGCCGAGACGGGGAAGTCGACCTGCGCGCGCGCGCCCTGTCTTCGATCCATGCGTTCCTCCTGGAGCACCACGTGCCGGCCCCGAGCGTAGGCCGCGCCGCGCGCCCTGGCCAAACATCGGGCAGGCGAGCCCCGCAGCGCCGCCTCCGCGGCGGCGCGATCGCGGCGCGGGTGCGATATGCTGGCCCGGCGAAAGGAAGGTCTGGCGATGCCCACGTGCCGTGAGTGCGACAGCGAGGTCGACGAGCTCAAGACGATCAAGGTCGGAAGCAAGAAGAAGAAAGTCTGCGAGGACTGCGCCGATCGCGCGGCCCAGGAGGGCGCGATCGCCGAGGAGAGCGAGGCCGTCGTCCAGCAGATGATGGGCTTCAAGGGAAGACGCTGAGTCCGACGGCCGCGCACGGCGCCGCGGACTCGGCGGAACACCGCACAAGCGCGGGAGATGCCGGCGCGCCGATGCACGGAAAAGTCCTCGAGATCACGGCGCTCTTTCGTCCCTCGCGGCCTCTGCCGTCCCCGTCGAGCGAACGAGCGAAGCGACGCTGTGGCATGGATTGAAGAGGAAGTCAGGAATCTCCGAAGGAAGTTCAGATGGTCCTCCGGAAACCTGTCGTTATTTCCCGTATTCTTTTCTGTTCCTGACAGCCCGTTCAGTTTTTCCGTCGCGGCCATGAGTTAATTTTTCGTGGCTGGCCGCCCTGCGAACGGCGCGCCCGCCTCGCAGATGCGGCGGATCCTCTCGTGAAGCGCCGACCCGCCGTCCCGCCGGGCGATCTCGCGCCGGATCGCCTCGAGCGCGTCGCTCGGCAGGCTCCGCGCTCGCGCACACGTCCACGTCAATCGGCCTGCTCCGTGCGGCGCCGGGCCTCGCCGTCGCCGGCGTCGTCGACTCCACCTCGATCGCGCGCCGCCTGTGCGCGATCGAGGCGCCCTGCCGCTGCTCTTCGCGCCGTGATCGACGCGCGCGGTGAGCTCGCCGACACCCGCGCATTCGCCGATCGATGACCGCTGAAACAGAGCGTGTGGGGAGCGAAGGATACAGCCTTCATGCGGTCGTGGACATCGCCGCCGATCTCGACGGTGCAGGGGCAGGTAGGCAAAGGTCGTCGAGCGGCCTGGAGATCATGACCACGAGGGGTGTTTCCCAACACTTCCGCGCATTTTTGCCCGTGTAGGAGCAGGCGGGCGGACGCTTCAATTATGTCCATCATAGAAGCGGTCGAACTGCTCATTGCAGTTTTGCAGCGAATTTTTGCAACGTTGATGTGAAAAGCAGCTCAGGTGTGCGACCTAATTGGCTGATGGTTTGGTCTCCGAAAGCATTTCGTCTTGACCCTTCGTGCCGTTCCAGGAATAAGTTGTCTCACGAGAGCGCCGGTATCCGCCCCTTTGGTGCTGAATGGAGTGCACCGATGGTTCGTGGCGTGGAGGCATACAGCGGGAGGCTCCTCTTCTGCCCCCTGTTGCCTTCGGCCGTGACGGTCCTGTTCACCGCAGGGGTTCGACGACGCCGGGGGAGAAAAAGCCATGCATTCGATTTTTCAGGGCTTTGGGTCGCGGTCCTTTGCCGTCGGTAAGTTCATCGCCTCGGTCGCGGCGGTGTCGGCCTTCGGCTTCGGCTGCGCGCCGCTCGACGAGGACGTGACCGCGGAGGATCTCGACGCGGAGGAGCAGGCCGCCGGGACGGTGCACCGGGTAGGCCCGACGCGGACCTTCAAGACGCTCGCCGACGTGGTGGGCCGGCTCGCGCCCGGCGACGTGGTGGAGGTCGACGGCAACGCGACGTACCCGGGCGACGTCTGGCTCAAGAAGGGCGGCACGGCCAGCGCGAAGGTCACGATCCGCGGCGTGCGCGTCAACGGGAAGCGGCCGGTGCTGAAGGGCGGCACCAACACCATCCACCTCAACGGCAACCACGTCGTGATGGAGGGGTTCGAGGTGACGGGCGGCACGTCCCGCTGCATCTTCACCCACGGCCACGACCTCACGATCCGCGACACCGTGGTCCACGACTGCCCCTCGCACGGCATCCTCGGCGCCGACAGCGACTCGGGCTCGCTGACGCTCGAGTACGTCGAGGTGTACAAGTGCGGCGCCGGGGAGACGAAGCACCCGATCTACATCGCCACGGATGAATCGAAGTACCCGGGCGCCGTGTTCCGGATGCAGCACAGCTACATCCACGACGCGAACGGCGGCAACGCGGTGAAGACCCGCGCGGAGCGGAACGAGATCTATTACAACTGGATCGAGGGCGGGTACTGGAAGGAGCTCGAGCTCATCGGGCCCGACGGGCAGGATCCGGGCCTCGCGCGCGAGGACTCCGACGTTGTCGGCAACGTCTTCCGCAAGACGCGCACGCAGTACGTCGTGCGCATCGGCGGCGACGGCACGGGCGAGACGAACGGGCGGTATCGGTTCGTGAACAACACCTTCCTGCTGGCGCAGGGGTCGAAGGCGGCCATCCACCTGCACTTCGGCGTCGAGAGCGTCGAGCTGCACAACAACGTCTTCCACCGCGTCGGCGGCGGGACCCTCGACGTGTTCCGCGACGACGCGGACTGGGCGACGGGCCGCCCGATCTTCAAGGGCGTCAACAACGCCGTCCCGACGGGGGTGAAGGAGAAGTTGCCCTCCGGCTTCACGGGGACGCTGGTCGTGGACGACCCCGGCTTCACGGGCCTCGCCAACCGCGACGTGTCGCTGCTCTCCTCGAGCCCCCTCCGGAACGCGGGCGTCAGCTCGATCCAGGGGATCGCCGGGCGCGAGATCAAGTCGCCGCTCGCGCTGCCGATGTTCCACCCGCCGAAGGCGGTGCTCGCGGCCCCGGGCACCGCGCTCCAGCGGACCGCGGTGGGCGCTGTCGACATCGGCGCCTTCGAGTTCGGCTCGGGGGTGGCGGCGCCGACGCCGACGGAGCCGTCGGAGCCCGAGGAGCCGGAAGAGCCGGCCGAGCCGACGACACCAGGGCAGGGGGCGGCGTGCCCGTCGGTGGACGCGGGCGAGTGGGTGAACACGCCGCTGACGACCCAGTGGGGCACCTTCACGGCGACCTGGGACGTGACGCCGAGCTCGTCGAAGCTCGACGGCGTCGTCGGCCTGTCGAGCGGCGCGGCGGATCAGTGGACCGAGCTCGCGGCCATCGTGATCTTCGACGAGCAGGGGAACGTCCGGGTCCGGAACGGGTCGAGGTACGAGGCGGCGAGGACGTTCCCGTACTCCGCCGGCACGACGTACACGGTCCGGATGGTCGTCGAGACGGCGTCGAAGCGGTACTCGGTGTACATCCGGCCGAAGAACGGCGCCGAGGTGCAGCTCGCCAACCGGTACGCGTTCAGGACCGAGCAGGCGCAGGTCCGGTCGCTCAACAACTGGGCGATGACCCAGACCGTGGGGTCGGCGTCGCTCTCGGCCTGCAACTTCTCGATCCGGTGATGTCCGGGGAGGGCCGGCGAGCGAGCGCCGGCCCCTCTGAAGGCCCGTCCAGTTGGGCCCGGCCCGAGGAGACGGTGCTCTCCGCGCGGCGCGAAGGCCCCGCCGGGCTCGCGTGAGACAGAGCTCCTCCGGCTACGCCGGGGGAGCTCTGCCATCTGGGCTCAGACATCGGCCCTCCCCGCGCCACGTCACCGCACGTTGAAGCCGTGGCGCAGGACCGGGAAGACGCCGAGGTAGAGGCTCTCCGGGGGTGCCCCGACGGTCGGCCAGCCGTGATCGGGGTGCATGGCTTCGAGCTCGGCGACCTGGCCCCGGAGGAAGTGGCGATAGAAGTACACGAAGTTGTGCTCGCCGTTGGAGCCGTCGTGATAGCCGTGGTTCGAGCTGCCGTGCAGCCCGTGGATGCCGTTGTACGAGCGCAGCGTGTTCCGGTTGTAGCCCTCGTAGTTGTGCATCACCTCGTGGAGGAGCACGGCGTTCGGGACGCCGTTCCCATCGCCGGTGTAGGTGGTGGGGATCGCGAGGTACCGGTCTTCCCAGGCCCACGAGAGGTTCGTGACGTCGTGCACCAGGGAGCGGTCGGCCCGGTGCTGCGGGATGAAGAGCACGATCATGTCGTAGTCCGACAGCAGGTGCTCGGTCGGGTACTCGCTCCGGAAGCGCCCGGTGTCCCACCCATCATGGCCCGGCTCGTAGATCGGCACGTCCTCGACAGGGGGCAGCACATCGACCGTCCACCTGGCGAGCCCGTACGACAGCGGTTCGACCCATCGATCGCTCGTCGCTCTCGCCTGCGTCAAGAGATTCTCGATGTCGCCCTCGGAGAGCACGCCCTCGTTCGACGGGTCCGCCCCGCCGAGCGACGCGCTGTAGTTGATGCTCCGCCGGATCGGCAGGATGCCGATGCGCGTGTCCTCCTGGATCCCGAGCGGCGAGCTCGTGGTGATGTCGACGTTCACGGGCGACGCGCCGACGGTCACGCTCTGCTCCCGGTAAGAGCCCGTGTAGTCGTACGGCGGCGACTCGGTGCCGAGCCCGACGCCGATCGTGTAGCTGCCCGGCGGCAGCGAGAGCGTCGTGGGCGTGCTGAGCCCCGTGTAGACATCGTTCACGTACACCTTGCCGGGCTGCGCGCTCGCCGCCGTCACGGTGACAGGCTGGAGCGCGGGCCGGTTGGGGGTGCTCACGTCGACGTTCAAATCCGCCACGATGCCCTGCCGGACCTTCTGGCCGTTGCACAGGGTCGCGGGGCACGCCGCGTTCGCGACGAGCTGGTTGTCGACCCAGACCTCGACGCCGTAGTTCATCGGTCCTCCGGTGCTGAGGGCCTGAATCCGGAGATCGTTGTCGCCGCTCCCGAACCAGTCGCTCACGTCGATGCGCTGGCCGATGCTCGGATCGGCGCTGTGGAACATCCTCCGCTGCAGGCCGTTCACCCAGAGGACGAGCCTGTCGTTCGCGCTGGAGACGCGCAGCTCCACCTTCGAGTGGCCGGCCTGTGTGCCACCGACGAAGCGGAGGTTGTCGATCACGTAATCGGTCGTCGTGTAGGGGACATTCAGGACGATCTTGAACGTCAGATCGCTGTAGGTCTGGCTCAGGGCCTGGACGACGTTCGCCGGAAGGTTGAACGAGATCGGGCTGAACGTGCCCGCGGGCAGCCCCGCGAGGTTCACCTGGCCCAGCCAGACGGTGTGCACGCCTCGTGACGGGATGTTCACGACGAGCTGCGCGTTGCCGAAGGCGGGCGATACAGGCGCCTTGAGGTCGAAGGCGATCGTCGAGGTGACGCCCGACACCGTGGTCAGCGGCGCGGACTGGAGCTCGACGAAGCTGAAGTTCCGCACGGCCAGCGCGGAGCTGCCCTGGGAGTGATCGAGGCTCGCGCTCTTCACGGCGCCCGAGGCCGTCCAGTCGGCCGTGCTCTCGAACCCGAGCACCGACGCTGGGGTCGCGAGGGCCTGCGCCGCCTCATCCACGATCTGCTCTTCCGTGTCGGCACCGTGTGCGCAGGCCGCCAGCACGAGCGCGCACGAGGTCGTCATCATGAAACGTGAGTGTCGCATTCGAAGATCTCCTTGGGATCGGCGGGCCGTTGTTCGCTCCGAAGCGATTTGCGCTCCTGAGCCAGCTCCGCCCTGCGCTGCATCGGTTCGGCCCGCCCCCTCGGGGCGAGCGGCCGTGGCAGCCCGGTTGGTCAGGCGCCATCGCAATCGGCATGCCGCCAGGTCGCGTGAGCGTCCTTCCGGCGAGAGCGGGCGGCGCGACGAGGTGTGCGCGGCGTACGAGCGGCTGGCGCGCCATCGAGCTCGCCCCCTCCGGTCCTGCGCGCGCGTGGCAAGCCTTGCCGCGCTGGCAAAGTTTGCCGGCCCTGAGAGGCAATGGGACGGCAAGGGTTGCCATCGCGCCACACGCCCGCGCTCCGGCCAGGCCAGGGCCACTTCCGAGGCTCCGCGGGGACGGGGCTCCCTGGTCAGCCGACCAGCGCGATCCCGAGCTGAAAAGAGGGGGACGGAGGCGGCCCTTCACCGACGCATTCGTGGCAGGCGTCGTGAGCGTGCGACGCCGGCGCCGGGCGGCCCGGGGGGCCGCCCCGGGGGATCAGGCGAGGCCGCTGCGCTGGAGCAGGGCGTCGAGGGTGGGCTCGCGGCCGCGGAAGCTCCTGTAGAGGTCCATCGGATCCTGGGTGTCGCCGAGCGCGAGGATCTGGCTCCGGAACGCGTCGCCGACCTTGCGGCTGAACAGGCCCTCCTCCTGGAAGCGGGAGAAGGCGTCGGCGTCCAGCACCTCGGCCCACTTGTACGAGTAGTAGCCGGCCGCGTAGCCCACCGGGTTCGAGAAGAGGTGCGAGAAGCCGGCGATCATGGCGTAGCCCTCGGGCAGCGGGACCGGCGAGAAGCGCGAGAGGACCTCGCGCGCGAGCTCGATGACGTCGCCGTGGTCGGGGCCCCAGTCCATGTGGAGCGCGAGGTCGATCTCGGCGAAGCCGAGCTGCCGCATCGTCGCGGCGCCCGCGCGGAACGTGCGGGCCGCGCGCATCCGCTGGAGCAGGTCGTCGGGGATGGGCGCGCCCGTCTCGTGGTGGCGCGCGAACAGGTCGAGCGCCTCGCGCTCCCAGCACCAGTTCTCCATGATCTGCGAGGGCAGCTCGACGAAGTCCCAGGCGACGTTGGTGCCGGCGAGGCTCCGGATCGGCACCCGGCTGGAGGCGTGGTGCATCATGTGGCCGAACTCGTGGAACAGCGTCTCGACCTCGCGGTGGTTGAGCAGCGCGGGGCGGCCGCCGACAGGCGGGGTGAAGCTGCCGGCCAGGACCTCGAGGTGGCGCGGGTCCTCGCCGTCCGCGCGCCCGTCCTCGGGCGGCGCGCCCGTGACGAGGCCGTGCATCCAGGCGCCGTCGCGCTTCTGCTCGCGCGGCAAAAAGTCGAGGTAGAACGCGGCGCTCTGCGCGCCGTCGGCCTCGATGAGCTTGTAGGCGCGGACGCTCGGGTGCCACGTGGGGGCGTCCTGCCAGGGCACGATGCGCACGCCATAAAGGCGGTGGGCGATCTCGAACAGGCCGGAGACGACGCGGTCGAGCGGGAAGTACGGGCGGAGCGCCTCGTCGTCGAAGTCGTAGCGGGCGCGGCGCAGCTTCTCGGCGTAGTAGGAGACGTCCCACGGCGCGAGCGGCGGCGCGCCGGGGCCCTCGAGCTCGCGGCGGAAGGCGGCGAGCTCCTCCTTCTCGCGCGCGAAGACCGGCTCGGTGCGCGCCCGCAGCGTCTCGACGAAGCGGCGCGCCTCGGCGCCCGCCTTGGCCATGCGATCCTCGAGGACCAGATCGGCGAAGGTCCTGTAGCCGAGCAGCTTCGCCTTCTCGCAGCGGAGCTCGAGGATGCGGCGGATGATCGGGCGGTTGTCGTGCTCGCCCTCGGTCGCCCGCGTGTTGTAGGCGCGGTAGAAGCGCTCGCGGATCGCGGCGTCGTCGAGGTGCGTGAGCACGGGGATGTAGCTCGGCGCCTGCAGGGTGAAGCGGTAGCCCTGGATGCCCCGGTCCTGCGCGCTCTGGCGGGCGGTCTCGACGGCGCTCGGCGGCAGGCCGGCGAGGCGGGCAGGGTCCTCGATCACGAGCTCGAAGGCGTTCGTCGCGTCGAGGACGTTCTGCGAGAAGCGCAGGGTGAGCGTCGCGAGCTCGACGTCGATCTCGGAGAGGCGCTTCTTGCCGGCAGGGTCGAGCTCGGCGCCGCTCCTGCGGAAATCGTCGAGGGTCTTCTTGAGGAACCGGCGCCGCGGGCCGGTCAGCGCCTGGGCCTCGGGCGTGGCGGCGTACGCCTTGAGCGCGCCGTAGACGCCCTCGTTCAGGGCGATGCCGCTGAGGAACTCGCTGACCTCGGGCTGGACGGCGTTGTAGGCGGCGCGCAGCGCGGGGGTCGTGGCCGTCGACTCGAGGTGCGAGACGACGTTCATGGCGCGCTCGAGCCGCTCGGTGACGGCCTCGAGCGCGCCAAGGGTGCTGTCGTAGGTGCGGGGGCCGGGCGCCGCGACGAGGGCCTGGAGCCGGGCGCGGGCGTCCTCGAGCAGCGCGCGCACCGCGGGCTCGACGTGCTCGCTCCGGATGCGATCGAACGGGATCTCGAAGCCGAGAGAGAGCAGGGGATTGTCGGTCGCTTCGGTCATATCGCTCCTGGTTGGGCCCCCCCGGGGGGCCGGCGGACGGGGCGTGGCGCCGGCTACGGTCGGCCGGCGCGCAGCCCTCCCTTGGTAAAGGCACCGGCGGGGATTGGCCAGTGCCGGCGTGACGGAGCGCGGGCCGGCCGGCGCGGGCGGCCCGCGGGGGCGGCTAGAGCCCGAGCCACCGCGCGACCACCGTGGCGAGCACGTCCGACGTCCCCGAATGGATGCTGCCGCCCAGCGCGTCGTCCACGGCCGACGGGAGGCCGCTCTCCTCGAGGTAGCCGGCGCCGCCGCGCAGCCGGAGATCGTCCAGCGCGAAAAGGACGGCTGAGTCCGCCACGTGCCACTTGGCCAGCGCGGCCTCGGCCTGGCCGCGCTGGCCCCTGTCGAGCTCCCAGGCGGCGCGGTAGACGAGCAGGCGCGACGTCTCGAGCCGCAGCTTCATCTGCGCGACGCGGTGCGCGACGGCCTGGTGGCGCGCGATCGCCTGGCCGCCGATCTCGCGCTCGCGGACGAAGCGGACGGCCTCGCCGAGGGCGCGCTCCATGGCGCCGAGGCGGAAGGCGAGGATCAACGCGCGCTCGTAGGTCATCGCGATCTGGAAGACGGCGAGGCCGGCGCCGGCGCGGCCGAGGAGCGCGTCGGGGCCGACCTCGCAGCCGCAGAACGACACGGGCGCGAGCCGCGCGCCGCGGAGGCCGGCCGTCGCGAGCGGGGCGCCGACGCGGACGCGCGCCGCGGAGGCCGCCGTGCCGGCGCCGGCGCGCGCCGCGCCGGGCTCGCCTGCGCTCGCGCGGGGGACGAGCAGCGCCGTGAGGCCGCGCGCGGGCGCCTTGCCGGCGTCGCCGCCGCCGTCGCGCGCGACGGCGAAGTAGACGTCGGCCCTGTCGGCCCAGGTCACGTACCGCTTCTCGCCGGTGAGGCTGTAGCCGGCGGCGGTGCGGTCGGCGCGGGCCTCGACCGAGGCGACGTCCGAGCCGGCGCCGGCCTCGGTCGCCGCGACGGTCGCCATGCAGTCGCCGGTCGCCATCCGCGGCAGCCACGCGCGCTGCTGCGCCGGGGTGCCGACCCGGGCGAGCAGCAGCGCCACGCCGAACAGGTGCGCCCCCGCCGCGAGCAGCACGCCGCCGTCGCGCAGCGTCGCGCCGAGGCCCTCGTAGGCGAGCGCCGTCGTGACGAGGTCGAGGCCCTCGCCGCCGAGCTCGCGGGCGATCGGCAGGCCGAGGGCGCCGCCCCGGGCGAGGACGCGCATGCGATCGTCCGGGGCCGCGGCGTCGGCCTCGGCGCCGAGGGCGCGCATGCGGTCGTACACGGCGCGCTGGGCAGGGGTCCAACCGAAGTCCATCGCGGCTGCGATACCAGAGCGGGAGGGGGGCGGGGAGCGCCTGCGCGGCGGAGGGCGCCTGTGCGGCGGCAGCGCGAGGGCGCGGCTCAGTAGGGGCGCTCGCCGATGAAGTTGCCGGGAGGGTCGTAGTTGCACACCCAGAGCTGCCAGGACCCGCCGCCGAACGGCGAGCCGTCCGTGCAATCGGCGACCCCGCAGCCGAGCCGCTCGGAGTCGGCCCAGACCACCTGGGTGTAATGGCCGCAGGTGGAGCTGCAGGCGTTCGTCGCAAGGTCGTAATTCGCCGCCTCGTCGATCCAGGCGGTGACGACGTCCTCGGGCGTCGACGGGCCGCTCGCCGCGAAGAGGTTTTCTCCGTAGCTGGACTCGCTATGACCGAACACGCACCGCTCGGCATAGGCCTGAGCCACCGCCGCGATCTCGGGCGACCACGAGAGCCCGGGCACCGGCGGGTCGGCGGGCGGCTCGACGGCGGAGCGCGCCCTGTTGTGGGCCGCGGTCATCCCGCTCATCCGGGACGGCTCGCCCGCCTGGCCGCCCGTCGACGGCTCGTCGTCGGACGAGCCGCCGCAACCTGCGGCGAGCGCGAGCACGAGGGGCAACCACGCGAGTCGGGCGGATCGGGCGCGCTGGGGGCCGAGCGTCTTCACCGGGGCATTGTCCTACGGCCCGGGCGAGCTCTGCAACGGTTATTCGATGATGGGCTGTGTGAACCCACGACGGGCCGTGTCATGGCGCGTCACCCTCGTTGCCTGGACGGCGCGACGGCCGCGACGCCCGCATCCGGGCGTGGCGCACGGCGGCCAGACAGCCGACAACAGATCTCGTCGTGCATTGCTGGCTTGCTGACGGGCCCCGCCCTAAGGTGGTTTCGAGAGCGGTGACAATTCTGCAGCGTGGCCCTTGTCAGCCGGGGCGATTTATGAGTTATTGGCCCTGCTTCGGCGGCGGCCGCCGAGTTCGCGAGGGAGCGGTCGCCCTCATGACCCTTTGCCGCTCTCCGTGGCGATCCGGCCGCCAGCGGCGCTCCCGACAGACAACCAAGGAGTTTCCTGATGAACATCCGTGTGACGTGGCGAATCGCGACATTCTCTCTGGCGCTGGCGGGGCTCTCCGTCATTCCTGTGATGGGATGTGACAAGGCCTCGGAGCTGCAGAGCGACCTCTGTTGTCGCGACTTCACGCCGGGCGCCGATCTCGCCACGGTCGAATGGGGGCTCGAGGGCGAGGCCGAGCTCAATTATGGTGCGTTCATGCAGTCCGTATCGGACTTCACCGGCGCCGCGGGAGCGATGGTGGCCGACGTGAGCAGCGCCTGTCAGGCGATCGCGCTGGATCTCGGCGCGGACGCGGCGACGATCACGGCCACCAGGCCGAGCGAGCGGGCGACGGCGTGGTGCGAGCTCGCGATCGACGCGATCGGGGACGCGGCGGGCGAGCTGACGTTCTCCTTCCAGCCGCCGAGCTGCACGGTCGACGCGAGCGTGCAGGCGAACTGCGAGGCGCGGTGCAGCGCCAACGTCGATTGCCAGCTCACCCCCGGGGAGATCATCGCGCGCTGCGATCCCGGCCAGCTCTCGGGGCGCTGTGAGGGGCAGTGCACCGGCTCGTGCGAGGGCTCGGCCAACCTCGCCGTCAACTGCGAGGGCACCTGCCAGGGCACCTGCGAGGGCGCTTGCGACGGCGACTGCTCCGCGACGACCGAGGGCGGCGACTGCCGCGGGCAGTGCAACGGCACCTGCACGGGCCAGTGCCGCGGCTCGTGCGAGATCGCGGCCGACGCGAACGTGGAGTGCAACGCCGACTGCTCGGGCTCGTGCGACGTCGAGTTCAAGGCGCCGAAGTGCAGGGCCCAGCTCAAGCCGCCGTCGGCCGAGTGTCAGGGCAGCGCGGAGTGCAGCGGCTCCTGCGAGGCGAGCGCGAGCGCGAGGGCGAGCTGCAAGGAGCCCGCGCTCAGCATCGCGGGCACGACCGACGTCGACGCGGTGATCGCGACGCTCCAGGCGAACCTGCCGCGGCTCCTCGTCGTCGCCCAGGCGCGCGGCCAGCTCCTCCTGTCCAACGCCGAGGCGGTGGTCGAGGCCGCGGGCAACCTCGAGGGCGCGGTCACCGGCAGCGTGAAGGCGGGGGCGTGCATCATCCCGGCCACCAACGCGATCACGCAGGCGGTCGAGAATATCGAGTCGAGCCTCACGGCCAGCGCCAACGTGATGGCCAAGCTCGAGATCGGCGGCCAGTGAGCGCGAGCTCGGCGGCGGCGCAGGCCGCGGCCGGGCCGCACGCTCAGCGCGGCGCGGCGCCCCTCTCGCGGGCGCGGAACGCCTCCGGCGTCTCGCCGGTCCAGCGACGGAACGCCCTGTGGAACGCGCTCGGCTCCGAGTAGCCGAGCAGGTACGCGACCTCCCCGATCGCCATGCCCGCCCCGAGGAGCGCCGCCGCGCGGCCGCGCCGGACCTCGTCGAGGAGCGCCTGCAGCGACGTCCCCTCGTCGCCGAGGCGGCGCTGCAGCGTGCGGGGGCTCATCCGCAGGCGCGCCGCGAGCGCGCCGAGGTCGGCCCCCTCGCGCAGCCGCTCGGCGAGGAGCGCCCGCACGCGGTCCGCGAGCGCCTGCCCGGACGGCGCCGCGCCCGGCAGGCGCGCCGCGAGGGCGCCCACCTGGCGCTCGAGGAACGCCGCGAGCGCCTCGTTCGCGTGCGGCAGCGGACGGCCGAGCGCCTCCGCCGGCAGCACCAGCTCGGTCTCGGGCGCCTCGAACCGGACCGGCGCGCCGAGCCGCCGCGCCTTCTCGTCCGGATCGCCGGCCGGCGCGTGGCGGAAGCGCACCGCGGCCGGCTGGATCGGGGCGCCGCTCATGCGCCCGCCGTTCACGAGCACGTCGAACGCGAACATCTCCGCCACCTGGCCGTGGGCCGGCCGATCGGGCCCGAACGGCGTGAAGCCGACGTGCGCGCGGCCCCCGCGGATCTCCAGCGTGTAGCGCTCCCCCTCGCTCCAGAGCTGCTGGTAGCGGAGCATCCGGCGGAGCGCCTCGCCGAGGTTCGGGCTGCTCATCGCCAGGAAGCCGAGCGCGTCGAGCTGCTCCGGCTGGAAGCGCGCCGCGAAGTCGAGGCCGAGGTGCGGGTCGGCGACAGCGGCCACGACCCTCTCGACGAGCGCATAGAACGCCTCGAGCGGCACGCGGGCGTCGGGGTCGTCGAGGGGGGCGGCCAGCAGGCCCGCGGCGTCGAGCAGCGCCGCGCGATCGGCCCCGCGCTGCGCGGCGTGATCCGCGAGCTGCCCGGCGAGGCGGGCCCAGATCGTCGGCGCGCGCTCCGGCGCCCGGGACGGCTGGCGCCGCATGTCAGCCCTTGTGGCGCGCGCTGTCACTGCCCTCCCGCCGGGCAATCCCCAGGATTGCAGGCGATCGGAGGAGCAGGAGGAGCACCATGCGAAGGGACAGCATCGAGAAAGGGCGCGGCGCGTTCGTCGAGGGCGCCTGGTACATCATCGCGGACGCGTCCGCCGTGGGCAAGCGGCCGGTCACCGTCGAGCGCTTCGGGACGCGCATCGTGCTGTTCCGCGACGAGCGCGGCGCGCTCGTCGCGGCGCGGGCGCGGTGCCCGCACCGGGGCGCGGATCTCGGCCTCGGGCGCGTCGTCGGCGGCGCGATCGAGTGTCCGTACCACGGCTTCCGGTTCGCCGGCGACGGGCGCTGCGTGGCGATCCCGTGCGAGGGGCGCGCGGCGAGGGCGGCGGGCGAGGGCCGCGCGGCGGTCGCGGGCGGCGCGGGCGACGCGCTCGCGCTGACGCGCTTCGAGGTGCGCGAGCACCGCGGCCTCGTGTGGCTCTACTGGGGCGAGCTGCCCGCCGAGCTGCCGCCTCTGCCGTGGTTCGACGACCTGCCGCCCGACCAGCGGCACGCCCACACGGCGACGATGGAGTGGGACGTGCCGTTCGCGCGCGCGATGGAGGGCATGCTCGACATCCACCACCTGCCCTTCGCGCACCGCCCGTGGGCCGTCGGCGTCGGCGCGCTGCTCGACCCGTACGAGGTCCGCGTGGAGGGCGACACCATCCACAGCGAAGGGGTGCTCCGCCACGACGACGGGAAGCCGTGGGACGGGCGCCGGGGGTGGAAATTTGCGCTGGAGGTGCGCTTTCCCGGGGTGCTGCGCCTGTGGTTCGGGGGGCGCATGGTGGGCGTGGCCGCGTGCGCGCCGATCGACGCGGGGCGGACGGCGATCGTTGGGCGGTACTACGTGCCGGTGCCGGTGGTCGGCCGCGCGCTGGCGTGGCTCGGGCTGTCGCTGGAGTTCCTGCTGATCCAGCCGGGCGACGAGCGGATGCTCGCGTCGTCGGAGCCGCGCCACGCGGACCTCGACGGGTGCCGCTTCGTGCGCGCGGACGCGGGGATCCTCGCGTGGCACAAGATGCGTCGGGCGCGGCTGAAGGCGCAGCGCGCGGGGGAGCCGCGCCGGCTGCCTGTCGACGCGGCGTGAGCGACGCCCGTCACTGTCGGCCTCGGCGCGCGGCCGCTCCATTACCTGTCGACGCTCGGGACGGTGACCGAGCGCGCCGATAAGGTCACGGCGTTCGAGTCGGTGCGGCGGGTCCGCTCCGACGTCGCCGAGTACCGCGAGTACGATCCGGATCGCCCGAACGCGACGCTCGTCAGCCGCGACGAGGGCGAGGAGCCCGTGCCCGGCGCCGTCGACCACGCCGCGGAGGCGCTGCGGCGGCTCGTCTCCCGCCGCGCCCTCGAGACGTACGAGCACGACGGGCACTCGAGAACGCGTTCACGTGCGTGCCCGCCCGGGTCACTTACGTTCCGGCTCGCCCGCGCCGGCGCACGGTGCAGGCGCTGATCACGGCGACGGTGGTCGGCCCCGCCGGGGAGGAGGTGCACGTCGACAGCCTCGGCCGCGTCAAGGTGCTGTTCCACTGGGACCGCCGGCGGACGAAGGACGACACGGCGTCCTGCTGGATCCGCGCGGTGCAGCCGTGAGCGGGCGCCGGGTTCGGTCACCAGTTCTTCCCGCGGGTGGGCATGGAGGTCGCCGTGACGTTCGAGGGCGGCGATCCGGACAAGCCCGTCGTGATCGGCGCGCTCTACAACGCCACGCAGCAGCCGCCGTTCCTGCTGCCCGCGAACAAGACGCAGAGCGGGATACGGACGCAATCGGTCCCCGGCGGCCGCGGGCACAACGAGATCTCGTTCGAGGACGCGGCGGGCAAGGAGCGAATCCACATCCACGCGCAGTCGGATCTCGACGAGGTCGTCCGCCGGGATCACACGATGGTCGTTCACGCGGACGAGCGCCTGCGCGTCGCGGGGAGCCGGCAGGACACGGTGGTCAAGAACGCCGTGAGCGAGGTGCTCGGCGACCGCGAGGACATCGTCCGGGGCGACGCCGACGTCCGGCACCTCGGCGCGCGGCGCGATGTCGTCGAGAAGGGCCTCGACCAGCGGGTCGGCGTCGCCCGCGCGATCCGCGTCGACGGGCGCGACGATCTCGAGGTGCGCGGCGCGGCGGAGCGGCGGTATCTCGGGGATCTCACGACGCGGGTCACGGGCCACCACACGGTGATCGTGGGCAAGCACGACGCGAAGCGCGCGATGACGCTGCGGGTCGAGGGGGTGGGGACCCTCTCGGCCGACGACGCGCTGGTGCTCACGGCGGGCGGCGGGATCACGCTCCGCTGCGGGAACACGTCGATCCGGATCGGCGAGGACGGCATCGAGCTGCACGGGCCTGTGGTGCGCGTGGCCGGCGAGAAGGGGAGCGTCGAGGCGAGCAAGGAGGGGATCAAGATCTCGTCCGACGGGGCCTATGCGCACCTCGGCGACAGGCTGCTCGTGAAGACCGAGAAGGCGAGCCTCGCCATGGGGACCGAGGTGAAGGTCGACGGCGAGAAGATCCTGCTGAACTCGCCGGAGCAGGCGACCGAGCAGCCGCCGCCCGAGAGGGAGCCGCCGACGGAGATCGCGCTCGTGGACGACGAGGGGCGCCCGCTCGGACACCAGCGCTTCCTGATCCTCCTCGAGGACGGGTCGCAGCGGACGGGCGTCACCGACAAGGGTGGCAAGGCCGTGATCGATCTGCCGGCGGGCGTGAAGGCGAAGATACGCTTTCCCGAGCTGACCGAGCTGGCCCACGGCTGAGTGGGGCGGGGCGCGGGGGGGCCACGGGGGGCGCGCCCTGTGTTGTGGAGTGGACAGGAGTCGTGGCGTGGACAGGACAAAGGGGCTTTGACGTGGCGAAGCCGTGGGTGCCGTACGTGATCCAGCAGGGAGAGCATCTCCGGAAGCTCGCTTTCCGGTTCGGGATGGACGCCGAGACGCTCTGGCGGCACGACAAGAACCAGGAGCTCGCAAGTCGCCGGAAGAACATGGACCTGCTCCACCCGGGAGACGTGCTCCACGTCCCGGCGGAGCCTGCGCCTGCGCTGGATATTTCCGCTGGCACGATGAACCGGTACAAGGCCAGGGTGCCGACGGTCCCGGTGAAGATCCAGCTCGAGTCCGCGGTGCGGTCGCTGGCGGGGCAGCGGTTCGAGGTGCACGGCATCGGCGAGGGGGCCGAGCCGATCCGCGGCACGACGACGGCGGAGGGGGAGGCGTCCTTCGAGGTGCCCGTGCTGGTGCGCGAGGTGGAGCTGCGGTTGCCGGACGCGGGCCTTGTGATCCCGGTGCTCGTCGGCGATCTCGATCCGATCGACGAGCCGAGCGGGTTGGCGCAGCGCCTGCGCAACCTCGGGTATCTGCCGGCGACAGGGGACGTGGCGGCGGAGGACGTCACGCTGGCGCTGATGGCGTTTCAGCGGGAGCAGGAGCTGCCGGTGACCGGCGCGGCGGACGACGAGACGCGCCGCGCGCTGGAAGAGCGACACCGTATCTGAGCCCGGGACAGGACACGGATCCATGGCGAAGCTACCGTCAGTTCGATACATCTGGACCGCCGAGGACGAGCGGATCGCGCGGGGCGGCGCGCCGGACGTGCAGGGGGCGTATGTGACGCCCTACGGTATCCCGGCGGCCGGAATCCCCCGGTGCGCGACCTTCACGGCGGGGACCGAGGTCGAGGTGGATCTCGAGCGCAGCGGCTGGGGGGAGCCGTGGCGCGCGCGGCGGTTCCACAGCGGCAAGGCGTTCTACGAGTGGCACAAGCCGGCCGAGATCCCCGGCTCGGTCGGCACGCTCGCGGAGCTCTGCAAGTACCTGCGCGAGAGGGATCCGAGCGCGTACCCGGAGACGCTCTACGGGGAGAAGAAGCTCGCGGATCCAGGGCCCGAGAACCCGGCGAAGATGCTCTTCGATTACTGGGAGAACTCCAGGTACCGCTACACGACGGTCAAGGAGGGGTTCGACTGGAAGACGTACGCGAGCAGGCCGGGGAGCCTCGCCGTGCGGAAGGACGGCGTCGCGATCGAGTACGTGCTGCGGAAGCTCACGCCGCTGCCGAAGGCGGTCGCCGCGCCGGGGGCGCAGAAGAGGCTGATCGACGAGCCCGCCCTCGCCGTGGAGCAGTACATCCTGGAGGTCGCTGACGCCACGGCCAATATCCGGAGGCTCCTGGATGTGGCCAACGACGCCATGCTGGCTCGATGCCAGATCATCTACAAGCTCCAGGCGCTGCGGGCGATCGCGGAGGCGTCGGCCAACGCGCCCCAGGGCGGGATGCCCTCGCAGGGTGCCGAGATCGTGCGGATCATCGACACCATTCTCCCGAAGGTCCACCAGGTCCTCATCGCGATGCCCATCCGCGCTGGCGCCGCGGAGCAGGCGCTCGCGGAGATCCTCAATTCACGTCGGCGCTTCACCGTCGACGCCGTGGCGGACATCCGGGCAGAGGAGCGCAGGCTGCGTGAGCTCCTGCTCGGGTCGAGCGCGCATGCGCGGATGCTCAAGACCTGGGCGGCGTCGGTTCACGGTGGCTGGCTACAGGGGCACCCGGCCATCGTGCAGCTCGTCGACCTGTTGACGGTGACGGTCGCGGAAGGTCACCTCGCGCTCGGCGAGTGCGCGGCGCAGGAACACGATGACGTCCTGAAGCAGCTCCTCGACAACATGCCGGCGCGCCACGCCGAGACGCCGGACAGCATCGGGGGCGACTCGCCGACCGAGGTCCTGCTGAGCCTGGTCGGCAAGGGGACGAGCATCACGCTGACGGTCGTGGGGAATCTGGCAGGCCCACCCAGCCTGTCGATCGCGATCCTTCAGGTGTACGCTCTCCGGCAATTCCCGAAGATCGTGCAGGAGTCGTTCAGCGCGCTGAGCAAGGTGCGGGTGGATTTGACGCAGCTGGCCTCGTGGCGCGGCCCGCACCGGGATCTCCTCGATCTCGAGCGCGGGGTCACGGCGCTCAACCGCAAGATGAGCGAGCTCACCGGGTACGTGGTGGGCCATGTCCCAGACGGTGAGTTCAAGCAGAAGCTGAGCGTCGCCCTCATCGACGAAAACCCGGAGACGCTCGCCGGCCTCAGGAGCAAGTACGGCGCGGAAATGTCCGGAGCGGCGCAGAGTACCGTCGCATGGAAGTCGTCGATGGTACTGTTCAACCTGCTCGGTACTGCACTCGCGATCCGCGAAGCTCAAGCAGCCGGTGACAGGCACGCTCTCCTCGTGCTGGCCGACACCACTTCGCAGGGCGTCGGGGGCGCGTCTGTAGTGCTGGGCACCTACGAGACGTTCCTGACCGCAATCGGGCGTCTTGAGCCGGTTTCCGAAGCGCTGTTGCAAGTGGGTAATGTGCTGGGAGGTGTAAGCGGTGTGGCGGGAGCAATTTCAGGGGGATTCGCCTACGCCAAGGCGCTTCGTGAACAAGATTGGTACGGCGCGACGAGCGCGATGTTTGGTGCCGTTGGATCGGGGGGTATGGCCCTCTTCGCTGCGCTCGCGTTATACGGTGTCACGATGCCCGTTCTCAGCGCCGTCTCGCTCGCATGCCTCCTCGCGTCGGGGGCGGTGAGCTTTGTGCAAGTTGTTGAGTCGGGTGACGGCAAGATGTCGAATACCAACAGGATCTGTCACGGAATACTCAGCTCGATACGCGCGGATGTTCTCGGTAAGTACATGGAATCTCGTAACGGTATGATTCTTGTTGAGATGGAAGAGCTCGGGAGGCTCACGAAGGAGGGGTTGTTGCCGAACGCGAAAAATGACTATTGGATTGTCCTCGCACTTGAAAAGGCGGGGCTGTCCAAGGAGCATATTCAGCAGGTAGTTAACTCGTCGGCGCTCGCGACCACCCCGTTCGGGCCAGGCCCCGGCCTGCCTGCATTCAGGTGATTGCATGATCCCTGGGGCGGCGCCCTCATCCATCGGGAGGACGACGGGCGCGCGCTCCGACGGGGGCGTCTAGAATAACGATCACGTTGAGCGAGCGAGAAATGAACCGCTAAGACGCCAAGGACGCCAAGAAGAAGACAATGTCTTGGCGTCTTTGGCGTCTTGGCGGTTCGAAGTTCTGCTCGTTTCAGGCGGGTTCAACCCGTTTGTTGCTCTAGTCTTGGTCGTCAATCAGACTATCGCCTCGGGGTACTCCCCTCCGTGCACGCTCCGCTTCGACGCGCTCGATGTCGTCGACGAGGCTCGTCGACGACACGCTCGCTTCCGATGGCAACTCCAGGGCCTCTCTCAGGCGCTGCTGCAGGAACATCGCCGCTTTTACGCCATGCATCCGGGGCACCAGTGGAACCACCTTGCCAGAGCGCAGGCGGGCGTTGAGGGAGAAGCAAACAAGCTCTCTGTGGCGGCCCGTCACGTCTCTCAAGCAGAATAGTTGAGCGATGTCGTCGGTCTGGAGGGCGATGTCGTTGTTCCATGGGATTCGAGGGCTGTGACGAATCTGCAGTGCGCCGCTCTTGATGGTCAGACGGATCCGGGTCATGAATGCGAGCAGCATGATGTACGCGATGAAGAGGGACAGGGTTGCGCAGAGCGCCGTCGCTCCGAGGATGAGCTCCCATTCAGGACCTCTGTGCTGGAAAGCGGCGTGGGCGGTGTAGCCGGTGAGTGGCCACATTATCGATGCAAATAGCACGCTGGGCCAGCGACGTAGATTTATGTCGTCTACAGGCCAGCTCATCGCGAGCTCGCGTTTCACTTGTGCCCGGTAATCCCGCGGATTCGCATCGGTCGTGCTCACGGTGTACGAGGGTGGCGCAGGGAGCTGACGAGGCGGTCGCAGCCAGGGGTTCTCCTCGCGAACCTCCCGGGTACGCGCGGCAGGGACTTCGAACACGGCACCACAACGCCGGCACACAGCGAAGCCGAATTCCTCGTCCAGCTCCTTCGCCGTCGTGATGCTGGGACAGCGAATGCATGCGATCGTGGGCATGGGCGGATCCTATCTCCGATTGTGGTGTGCGAGAGGCAAACGGGGGAAGCTCATGACGCGGGTACGGGCTACGCCATGGTGACGCGATGAGCGGAATTTCCGGCCAGCGAGCTCGTCCAGATCCTCCGCATGTACGACGCGGTTGCAGTTGACGCACATGACCGAGATCGTGGCTCGATGCTATCAGCAAAAAAGAAGGCGCCTCCCGCGGGAAACGTGCGCCGCATCAGGGCGGCGATCCGCTTCGACAGCAGCCTTCGGAAGCCTTCCGCGGTCCCCGGGCCGGATCGTTTGGGGCAGCGATGCGATCGACCGGATCGGGACCGATCCTCGATCGGCGAGCTGCTCCTCGCCCATCGCGCTCAGCCGCCGACGAAGACCGTCCCGTCAGCCACGACCGTGCCGTTCGGCGCGTCCTGAGGGTCGTTGCAGGTCATCGCCGGATCGCCCATCCGGGCGGCCTGCCTCCCGTCGAAGTAGACCCGCGCGCTCCCCCGGTGAACCGCGGCCTCGTTCGAAGGAGGCCGCTGGAACGGACCCGCCGCGGGCACGTGCGCAGGGGCGTTCATCGTCTTGCTGCCCTGGACCGCCGCGGCCCTGTCGTCGATGAACACCGTGGAGCAGAGCCCGCTCGATAGCTGCCCGGAGAAGGGCATCGGCGTCGGCGTGGGCACCGGGCCCGCGGGCGAGGGGACCATCACCACGTGCGTGTCGATGGCCACGACCCGGTCCCCCTGCTTCGCTCCCGGCGCGCCCATCGCGATCGCGACCCCCTCTCCCGATTCAAGATAACCCGCCTGGCAGCGGCGTTGAAGGTGCTGCGCGATCGTCCCCCGATGCGCGCGGCTCCGGTAAAATCGGCCCGGTGATGAACGCCGCCTCAGCCGGTGGGCCCGCGGACGCCGAGCTCGATCCCGTGCTCCACGACGTCTCGCTCACCCAGTTCGCCGCGGTCAGCGCGGCGCTGGCGGAAGGCTTGGCGCTCCCTGACGTCCTCGCCCACGAGGGCATCGCGCCGGCATCCTGGCCCGGCGCCGAGGCCGCGTGGAAGGTGCGCCTCGTCGACGAGTCCCGGAAGGAAGGCAAAGGCCTCTTCGCCTCGTACGAGAGCAGGCTCGCCGCCGCCGAGGACCGGCTCGGCCGGCGCATCGCGCCGCTCGAGACCGACCTCGCGGCCTGGACCTCGTTCCTGAAGGCGTACTCGAGTCATCCTTCGCCGTTCGAGCTCCTGAGCCGCCTGCGACTCCGCGTGAGCGACGTCGCCCGCCTGGCGCGGCTCTGGGCGCGCCGCATGGCTGGCTCGCCGGAGCTACAGGACCTGGCCGCGGAGCTCGCCGCAGAGGCGACGACCACCGTGCCCGAGCTCCGCGTCGAGCCGGGCGAGCTCTCGCCGTCATCGGCCGAGAACACCCGCGCGGAGCCCGTGGAGACGGCCCCGGTGGACGCAGCGTGGGAGTCGCCGCTCGTCTTGCCGTCGGCCTATTGCCCCGGCGCCAGCAAGGCGCCGACCACGCAAGGTGCGCCCGGCGTGCTCCTCGCGGAACCAGCCTTGCCGCGACCGGCGCCTGTCCCGCCCAGCACCGCGCTGGCCTTCGACGTTCCGCGCGGGTCGGCGCTGCCGTTCGCGCCCGCGGAGCCGGGGCGGCCGTCATCGCTGGCTGCGCCCGATGCCGCGAGGCCGGCGGTCCAGCGCGCGCCCGAAGCGCTCACCGGGACGGCGCCGCTGCCCGAGGGGGCGCCGCGAGGCCCGGCGCTCCCGTTCGTCGGGGCGAGCGCCGGCCGCGGAGAGGCGAGGCCGCCGGTCGTCGAGGCCCCGGCAGCGCTCGCGGGAACCGCGCCGCTGCCGGACGGCGTTCCGCGGGGGCCGGCGCTGCCGTTCGCGCCCGCGGAGCCGGGGCGGCCCTCGCCGATGGCCACGCCAGGGAACGCAAGGCCCACGGTGAACCGCGCGCCCGAGGCGCTCACCGGCACCTCCCTGAGCCTCGCCATCCCGCGTGGGCCGGCGCTCCCGTTCGCGAAGGAGCCTTCCGGCGGGACCGCCGGCAGCGGGGGCGCACCGGCGAGCGCGTCGCCAGGGGGCCCCTCGGCGGCGCTGCCGCAGCTCACGCTCGAACAGCACGCATCGCTCACCCTGGAGCTCGTCGTCGAACCAGGGAGGCAGGACGAGATCCTCCGGCGGTATGGCATCAGCGTGGGTGAAAAATTGCAGCTTGATGCGCATTTCAGGCAACGCCTCGCCGAGGACCGGTCGCTCGTGGAGAGGTGGAACGGGGCGTATCGCGCCCACCATGCCCGCTTCAGGGCCGCGGGGCGCGGCGCTCGCTGAAGGATCGGGCGACACAGCGGCATGGGGGAGCGCAGCCGCGCGGCGCGTCAGCCGCGCATGGAGACGAGGGCCTGGACGACGACGCGCAGGTCGTCGATGTCGAGCGGCTTGTCGAGCACCGCGTCCGCGCCCAGGCGGTAGGCCTCGGCGTGGGTCTCCGGGTCGCCGAAGGCGGTGATGAGGACGACGGGCGTGGACCAGTCGTCCCGGCGCAGCCCGGCCAGGAGCTCGAGGCCGCTCTTGCCGGGCATGCGGACGTCGCTCACCACGATGTCGGGCCGGGCGCCGCTGCTGGACACCAGCGACTCGGCCATGAGCTCGAGGAGCTGGTTGCCGTCGCGCGCCTCCAGGACCTCGTAGCCGTCGCGGCGGAGGGCCGTGGCGAGCAGCTGCCGCAGCTCGCGGTCGTCCTCGGCGAGCAGCACGCGAACGGGCGACTCGTCGAGCTGGGTGGTCGGCACGGGTCCAGGGGACGCATCGAGGAACGAGGGAAAGTCGCGTAACGGCTCGGCGGGCATCGGGCTCTCTCCTTTGGAGGGCCTCGTTGCAGGCAACGTGCCGCCCATGACGGCGGAAACCGACCGAGGTTGGGGGCCGGGAGCGGCCGGAAGCCGACCCAGGTTGGGGCGGCCGTGAGGCAGCCGACCCGGGTTGGGGCAACCGACCCGGGTTGGGGCAACCGACCCGGGTTGGGGCAACCGACCCGGGTTGGGGCAACCGACCCAGGTTGGGGCAACCGACCCGGGTTGGGGCAACCGACCCGGGTTGGGGCAACCGACCCAGGTTGGGGCAGCCGACCCAGGTTGGGGCAGCGGGAGCCGACCCAGGTTGGGGCAGCCGACCCAGGTTGGGGCAGCCGACCCAGGTTGGGGCAGCCGACCCAGGTTGGGGCCGCCGACCCAGGTTGGGGCAGCCGACCCAGGTTGGGGCAGCCGACCCAGGTTGGGGCAGCCGACCCAGGTTGGGGCAGCCGACCCAGGTTGGGGCCGCCGGCGTCCCCGACCCAGGTTGCGCCCCCCGCCGCCCCCCGCCGCCCTCCGCGCCCTCAGCCGCCCTTCGCCGCCCCGCCGGCCGCCGGCTCCCACCGCTCCAGCTTGCGGTGCAGCGTCTTCCGGTCCAGCCCGAGGATCCTCGCCGCCAGCGTCTTGTTCCCGCCCGCCGCCTCGAGCACCCGCAGGATGTACCGGCGCTCCACCTCCTCCAGCGGCACGAGCTCCGACGGATCGTCCCCCGCCACGATGACGTGCGACGGACGGTGCTCCCGGACCTTCGCCGGCAGGTCGTCCACCGTGATCTCCTCGTACCGCGTCAGCGCCACCGCCCGCTCGATGCAGTTCTGGATCTCCCGCACGTTGCCCGGCCACGAGTACGCGAGCAGCCGCTCGGCAGCCGCCGGCGACAGCCCGACCACCTCCTTGCCCGAGCGCGCCGCGCAGTCCTCCAGGAACCGCTGCGCCAGGAGCAGCACGTCGCTCCCCCGCGCCCTCACCGGCGGCAGCTCCACGTGCAGCACGTTGATGCGGTAGTACAGGTCCTCACGGAACCGCCGCTCCTCGACCGCCGCGTCGAGATCGCGGTTCGTCGCCGCCATGATGCGCGCGTCGAACGCCACCTCGGCGCTGCCGCCCACCGGCCGCACCCGGCGCTCCTGCAGCGCGCGCAGCAGCTTCGGCTGCACCGCGAGCGGCAGCTCCCCGATCTCGTCGAGCAGCAGCGTCCCGCCGTTCGCCTCGACGAACAGCCCGGGCCGCGACGCCCGCGCGTCCGTGAACGCCC
Source organism: Sorangium sp. So ce1335 (assembly GCF_051521615.1). NCBI lineage: Bacteria > Pseudomonadati > Myxococcota > Polyangiales > Polyangiaceae > Sorangium > Sorangium sp. So ce1335. The sequence goes on along the minus strand of NZ_CP150363.1, from coordinate 9,631,516 downwards.
CCCGCACGTGGCCGAACAGCTCGCTCTCGATCAGCGACTCGGGCACCGCCGCGCAGTTGATCGCCACGAACGGCCCCCCCTTGCGCCGGCTCCGCTCGTGCAGCGCCCGCGCCACCACCTCCTTGCCCGTCCCGCTCTCGCCGGTGATCAGCACCGTCGCCTCCGCGTCGGCGATGCGCTCGATCATGTCCTGCACCCGCCGCATCGCGCCGCTCCGGCCGACCAGGTCCGGGAACGCGCCGGGCCCGGCCACCGCGCGGCGCAGCCGCCGCACCTCGGCCTTGAGCGCGTGGTGCGCGATCGCCCGCTCCAGCGCCAGCGCCAGCGCCTCGATGTCCACCGGCTTCGTCACGTAGTCGTACGCGCCCGCCCGGATCGCCTCCACCGCCGTCTCGATGCTGCCGAACGCGGTGATCACCACCACGGGCACGTCCGGCCGGATCTCGGCCGCCCGGCCGCAGACCTCGATGCCGTTCATGCCGCGCATGTTCAGGTCGGTCAGGATGACGTCGAAGCCCTCGTCCTCCTCGAGCAACGCGAGCGCCTCCGCTGGCGACGTCCGCGTCGTCGCCTCCACGCCGCGCGTGCGGAGGTCGGCCGCGAGCCACGCGCACATGGCCTCGTCGTCGTCGATGATCAGCGCTCGCCTTCTCATGTTCCCTCGCTTCCCCGCGTTCCCTCGCGCCCGCCCTCCGTCAGGCCGCCGCTCCGGCCACCCCCCCGCCTCGCTGCGGCGCAGGCGCGCCCTCGTCCCCGGCCGCCGGACGCGCGGCCTCCTCGCCGCTCGGGGCGAGGTACACCGTGAAGGTCGAGCCCTCGCCGACCTGGCTCTCCACGTCGATCCAGCCGCCGTGCTCGCGCACGATGCCGTACGAGACGCTCAGCCCGAGGCCGGTGCCCTCGCCGACGTCCTTCGTCGTGAAGAACGGCTCGAAGATGCGGTGGACGTTCGCGGGCTCGATCCCTTCGCCGCGGTCGATCACCCGGACGGCGAGGTGCTCGCCCTCGGGGCCGCCGTGATCGGCCGGGGGGCGCACGCGCGCCCGCTCGACGCGCAAGGTGAGCTCGCCGCCCCGCTTCATCGACTGCATGCCATTGATGACGAGGTTCGTGAGCACCTGCTGCATCTGCCCGGCGTCCACCTCGGCGCGCGCCGGCGCCGGGCCCACCTCGTCGAGGCGCAGCGTCACGCCGCGCTTGCGGGCGAGGGGCTCGAGCAGCTGCAGCGTCTGCCGCGCGATCTGCGCGAGGTCGGCCGGCGCCTTCTGCGCGACCCGGCGGCGCGCGAAGTCGAGGAGCTGCCGGATGATCTTCGTCATCCGGTCCGCCTGCTCGGCGATGATGCGCGCGCTGTCCGCCGCCTCCTCCGGCGGCAGGCCGCGGGTGATCATCTTGGCGCGGCCGCCGACCACGTTGAGCGGCGTGCCGAGCTCGTGCGCGAGCCCCGACGCGAGCTTGCCCACGATGCCGAGCCGGTCGGCGTGCCGGAGCTGCTCCATCGCGGCGATGCGCGCGGACGCCTCCTGGGCGGCGCGCTCGCGCGCCTCGGCGAGGTGATCGCACATCGCGTTGATCTCGCGGGCGAGCTGCCCAAGCTCGTCGCGCTGCGGCAGGACCAGCGGGCTGCCGAGGTCGCCCTCCCCGATGCGCCGGGTCTTGTCGACGAGCCGCTGCGTCGGCTGGCCGACGAGGAGCTGCCCGAAGATCATCGCCAGAAGGCCGCTCAGCGCCGCGAGGGCCACGATCGTGGTCACCGTGTTGACCATGCTCGCCTGGACGTACGTCTCCCCCTCCGCGAGCGACTCGGAGATCTCGATCGCGCCGACGCGCGCCGGGTCCACGGCGACGGGCGCGTACGTGTAGAAGCGCCCGTTCCGGTCGCCCTCGCGCTGGAGGCGGAACACCTCGGTGCCCCGGGAGAGCTCTGCGATCTCGGCGGCGGGCAGCGCGGGCGCGAAGCGGTCCCCGGGCGGCGCGTCGAGCCACACCCAGCGGAAGCTCACGCCGTCCTCGCGCTCGCTCGCCTTGCCGAGCACACGGAGCGCCTCGTCCATCCCCTCCCGGCGCCAGATCTCGCCCACCGCGGCGCGCAGGGCGCCGCCGATGAGGTGCTCGTCGCGCCGCATGTCCGCCTCGAACAGCGCCCGCTCGCGTCGGACCGAGAGGTAGCCGTAGAGGCTGAGCACGGCGGACATGACGAGGACGAGGGCGACGGTGAGCTTGCTGGCGAGCCGCATGGAGGACCTTGTGAGGAGGATGCAGGACGCGTGCGCATTCTCAAGGGCCAGCGCGCGGGCACGCGGGCCGATCCAGGGCGGCCCGGATCTCCCCGGGTGGGGCAAAACTCCCCTGGCGGGCCGCGCCTCCGGGCCATGGCGCGCGGCGCGGCTCGCCGGGGCGCGGCCTCGCCGGGGCGCGGCCTCGCGCCACCGCCCCAGGAGGCCGCGGCTCAGGCCGCCGTCGCGCGCTCCACGTCGTCCCACGTTCCGGTCGACGCGAGCTGCGGCGCGGCCACCGGCGCCGACCAGCGCAGCGGCACCGCGTCCTCGATCCAGACGCCCTCGGCAACGTGGAACCGGACGAGCCGCTGGGCGCCGGCGAAGGCCGCGAGCTCCGGGCCGTCCCAGAGGACCTCGGCCTCTCCGGTGAGCGACAGCAGCCCGCCGGAGGCGAAGTCGACGAAGAGCACGCCGGCGCGCGGGTTCAGCGCCAGGTTGCCGAGCGTGTTGAACGAGGAGTTGCCGGCGAAATCCGGCGAGGTCAGGACGGTGCGGCCGTCTTCCTCGGCGACGCGGACGAAGCCGGGCCTGCCGCCCCGGTGGGAGACGTCGGCCCCCTCGATGGCGTCGCCGCCGCGCGCCGCCGGCGCGGCGGTCGCGATGAAGAACGTGTCCGCGCCGCGGACCAGCGCCGCCGCGCCGGCGGACAGGGCCGGCCCCTCGGCCCGCGCCGGACGCGGCGCGGCGGCCTCCGGCGCCCTCACGAACACCGGCTCCCGCGCCTGGATGTACTGCGGGCAGTTGCCGAAGCTCTGCCCGACCTCCACGACGAACCCGCCGTCGCCGGCCTCGACGATCGTGCCGTTCACCCGGTTTCGACGGCGGGTCTCGAGCTGGATGCCGAGGAGCCCGACGGGCGCGCCGGCCACGAGGTGCGCGCCCAGCGGGTCGCCGGCGCCGGGGCGCGCGCTCACCGCGAGCGTCCGCGGATCCGGGGACGCGACGAACCCCGGCCGGCCCGCGAGGATCGAGGCCCAGGGCCGGCGCTGCGCGTCGAGGCCCCCGACGAGCAGGAACGGCAGCCTCGTGAACAGCTCGCGGTGCTGGTCGGGCATGAAGTCCCGGATGACCCGGCGCCCGGCCTTCTCGGCCCGCTCCCGCGCGCCGGCGCGCGCCTGCACGGCCATCTCGCCCGGGTGGTAGGGCGAGCCGCCGCCGGGCCAGCCGGGCAGGGGGGGCACGGGGGACTTCGTCACGGGGGACCTGGACGATGACTCCTGCGTCATGAGATCTCTCCGCGGAGGTGGTCTCGCGATCCACATCGGGCTCTGCTCCACAGCGGTGTCCGCCGGGCCGGATCGCGGCGACCCGGCGGGCTCCCGCGCTCGTCAGGCCGGGACCGGCGTCCGCTGCATGGGCACGAACCCGGGCAGATCCTCGACGCGGGCGAGCCACGCGCGCACGTTGCCGTACGGGTCGAGCGACACGCCGCCCTCGGGCGCGTGCGCCGTGTACGTGTAGATCGCGACGTCCGCGATCGTCGGCGCATCGCCGGCCAGGAAGAGCTGCGTCGCCAGGTGCCTGTCGAGCACGGCGAAGAGCTGGGCCGCGATCCCCTTCGCCTGCTCGTGATCCACCTTGAGGCCGAACACGTTCGCGAGGCGCGCCGTCCCGGGCCCCGAGAAGAGCCGCCCTGCCGCGACCGACAGCCACTGCTCCACGCGCGCCGCGGCCACGGGATCGCGCGGGAGCCAGCGCCCCGACGGGTCGTACCGCAGGGCCAGATAGACGAGGATCGCGTTGCTGTCGGCCAGCGTCACGTCGCCGTCCTCGATCACGGGCACCTGACCGAACGGGTTCTTGCGGAGGAACTCGGGCGTCCTCTGGGCGCCGTTCTTCAGGTCGACGTCGATGCGCTCGAACGGGAGCCGCAGCAGCGAGAGGAACAGCTCAACGCGGTGCGAGTGCCCCGAGAGCGGGTGTCGATAAAGGCGTACAGGGCTGGCAGGGGTGGTCATCGACGTGTCCTTTCGACGGGTGGTCAGAGCGAGGCGGCGCCGGCCGCGTGGGGCCTCCCTCTCGCTCGCCAACCGAAGATGCCCATTCCTGTCGCCAGGGGTAATGGCCGTCCTTGACAAGGGACCGTTGCAAAAACTGAAATAATGGCATGGATCGCCTGGACACCATGCGCGTGTTCGTCGCCGTCGCCGAGGAAGAGGGCTTCGCGCCCGCGGCGCGGAGGCTGTCCATGTCGCCGCCGGCGGTGACGCGGGCCGTCTCGGCGCTCGAGGAGCGGATCGGCACGCGGCTCCTGCACCGCACGACGCGCATCGTCCGCCTGACGGAGGCGGGCGCCCGGTTCCTCGCGGACTGCAAGCGGATCCTCGGCGAGATCGAGGAGGCCGAGGCGTCGGCGGCCGGGTCCCACGCCGAGCTGCGGGGGCAGATCGGGGTGACGGCGCCCGTGATGTTCGGGCGGATGTTCGTCGCGCCGGCCGTCTTCGACTTCCTGGCGCGCCATCCGCAGGTGTCGGCGCGGACGCTGCTCGTCGACCGCGTCGTCGACATGCTCGACGAGGGGCTCGACGTCGCCGTCCGGATAGCCCACCTGCCGGACTCGTCGCTCAGCGCCATCCGCGTCGGCTCGGTCCGGCAGGTGGTCTGCGCGTCGCCGGACTACCTCGCCGCGCGCGGCGCGCCCGAGACCCCGGCCGACCTCGGGCGGCTCGACACGATCGCCTTCTCGCAGGCGGCCTCGCCTGCGGAGTGGTCGTTCCCATCGGGCGCGCGGGTCGAGAAGGTCCTCCCGTCGTCGCAGCTCTTCGTCAACACCGCCGACGTCGCCATCGCGGCGGCCGTGGCCGGGCGGGGGCTCGCGCGGGTGCTCTCCTACCAGGCCGGCCCGGAGCTGCGCGCCGGGCGCCTGCGGATCGTGCTCGCGGCGTTCGAGCCGCCGCCGGTCCCCATCCACGTCGTCCACCCCGAGGGCCGGCGCGCCGCGGCGAGGGTGCGCGCCTTCGTCGATTTCCTTGTCGAGCGGCTCCGATCCGAGACGTGGCTGAGCTGAGCCCGGGGCGCGCTCACCTCCCGTCGGCGCGCGCGATCACCCCTCCCGCTCCGACGGCGGCGCCGGCGCGTCGTCCTCGTCCTCGCGGTGCGCCCGCCGCCTGCGCCGCCGCCGGACGGTCATCCCGCTCGACTGCATGGCGAAGCGGAGCCCCTCGCGCAGGTTCGAGAGCGTCTTGATGTTCGACAGATCCAGCCCGAGCGACACGACCGTCTGCGCCACCTCGGGCCGGATGCCGACGACGATGCCCTGCGCGCCGAGCATCGCGACGGCGTCGATGAGCCTCAGCACGTGATCGGCCGTGGCCGCGTCCACGGCGCTCACGCCGGTCAGATCGATGATCGCGTGACGGCAGCGGGTCCGCGCCACGGCCTCGAGCAGCACCTCCATCATCTGCTGGGAGCGCTGCTCGTCGAGCACGCCGAGCACCGGCATCGTCAGCACCCCCTTCCACACCTCGATGATCGGCGTCGACAGCGCCCGGATCGCCTCCTGCTGCCGCTCGATGATCTCGAGCCGCTCCTCGAGCATCGCCTGCTGCCGCTTCCGCTCGGTGATGTCCATCGCGCCGCCCGCCATCTGGAACGGCACCCCCTTGTCGTCCCACTCGGCCATGCCGCGGGTGAACACGTCGCGGTACGACCCGTCGTCGCGCCGTATCCGGTACTCGACCTCGAACGGCCGCCGCTGCTCCAGGTGCGCCTTGAGCGCGGCCTGCAGGGCGCTCCGGTCGTCGAGGTGCACGCGCTCGAAGAAGCTCATGAACGACCCGCCCCACGCCTCGCGGCGGACGCCCACCAGCTCGAGGAGGCGGTCGCTCCACTCGACCGTGTCCTCGCGGATGTTCCAGAACCAGACCCCCTCGTTCGACGCCTCCGCGAAGAGCCGGTAGCGCGCCTCGCTCCGCCGCAGGGCGGCCTCGGCCTTCCGCACGTCGGCCACGTCGACGCTGCCGCCGATCCAGCGCACGATGTTCCCCGCCCGGTCGCGCTGCGGCAGCGCGCTGGCCACGTGCTCCCGGTAGGTCTGGTCGCGCGCGCGCCACAGGCGAAACTCCGTGTGGTACGGCTGCCCCGTCTCCAGGCTCAGGGTCCACGCCGCGACCGTCTTCTGGACGTCGTCCGGGTGCAGCACCGCGAGCCAGCCCTCGCCGAGCATCTGCGCCTCCGTACGGTCGAAGTAGTCGAGGACGAACCGGTTCACGAAGTCCAGCCGGCCGTCCGGGCGCGCGGTCCACACCTGGAACGGCATGGCGTCCCCGAAGACCCGGAGCTGCGTGTCCAGCTCGCCGGCCAGCGCGCCCTGCGGGGCCGCCTGGTCGGCGGCCAGGCGCACGCGGCTCGGCGGGGGCGCGTCGCGCGCGCCCGGCTCGGCGCCGGCGAGCCCGAGCGCGCGCGCGAGCGGCCCTTCCAGGTCGACGGTGCGCTCGGCGCGGCTGTCGGCGAGCCGGTCGCGCACGAGGCGGAGCAGCTCTCTCCGGACCTCCTCCTCGATGCGGCCGCGCAGGAAGTCCCTCGCGCCTGCCTGCGGCTCCGCGAACAGGATCGACTCCGCGGCCGGCTCCGCGACGTCGAGGAAGATCCCGAGCGGCGCGCACGGCCTCGGCGTGATCCGCAGCGAGACCGTCGCGCCGAGCGCATGCACCGCGACCTCGTCCTCGCCGGCCGTCTCCACCCTGACCGTCAGCGCGAGCTGGATCGCGACGTCGAACGCGCCGCTCGTGCCGCGCGTCACCGCCGCGTCGCCGGGCTGAACCTCCAGCGAGAGGCGCGACACCTTCCCGAGGACCTTGAGCTCCCGCTCCTCGCGGCACGCGACCGGGACGAGGGCCGTCGCCCGGCGGCGGATCAGGTCCTCCGTCATCACGAGATCGACGATGCTCCGGCCTAGCTCCTCGAGCGTGAGCCCTCCGTTCTCCACCTTGTCTCCTTCCCCGATGCTCGCTCACCCTCCTCGCGCCGGGAGGTCAAGATCCGCGAGCCTATCGCGCGGCGCCGCCCGCCGGAAGCCCGCGGCGCTCAGCTCGAGGCCGACGTGTACCGCCCTATCGCCCGTTTCCACACCGCGCGGGCCACGGCGCCGAACGCGAGCGCGCCGAGCGCCGCGGCGGCGGCCGTGCGCGGGGCGATGGTGCCGAGCATCGCCTCCGCCGGGTAGGTGGTCATCAGCGCGAGCGGGACGACGACGGTGAAGGCGACGCGCCAGAAGCCCTTGAACAGGGTGACCGGCCAGCGCGCGAAATCGAACAGGGAGTTGAAGAGGTACGCCAGGTTGTCGAGCCGCACGACCCAGAACGCGGCGGAGATCACGAGGATGCAGATCGAGTACAGCACGAGCGTCGCCGTCACGAGCAGGCCGAGCGAGAGCGCCATGTCGGCGGGCGCGGGGGCGCGGCCCATCTGCGCGAAGGCGTAGACGAAGATCGCCGCCGCGGCGAAGCCGTCCACGACCTTGCGGATCTCGAAGCGGGCGGTGGAGACGAGGAACTGCGCGTCGGCCGGCTTGAGCAGCGTGAAGTCGAGCGTGCCCTTGCGGATCTGGTCGACGACGCTGATGAGCGACGGGTTCACGGCCCCCTCGAGGATGCCCTTGAGCAGCGTGAACCACCCGACGACGACGAGCGCCCGCTCGTACGTCCAGCCCGCGATGGGCGGCCGGCCCACGAGCGCGATGTGGAGCGGGACGAGCCCGACGAGCGTCCAGACCACGGTCATCACCGCGCCGAGCAGGAAATCCCACCGGTACTGCATCCCGAGCGCGATCGACACCCGTAGCTGCGTCGCGAGCAACCGGAGGTACCGCACGCCGCTCACCCGCCGAAGGCCGCGAACCGCCGGACCCCCGCGCGCCACGCGACGAGCGCCGCGGCGGCGGTGCCTGCCGCGAAGGCCCACTGGATGCCGAGCTCGGTGAGCGCGCGGCCCGGGTCGAGGAGGCCCGTGATGAGCTCGACAGGGAAGGCCAGGCTGTACCGGAACGGCAGGGCCCGCGCGATGTCGCCGAGCCACGGGGGGAACAGCTCGATCGGGACGAGATAGCCGGCGAGGATCATGAAGGCCGCGAGGTAGACGTCGAACACGGCGGTCGAGCTCTCGATCACGAACGCCAGCGAGCCGATCAGCGCCATCGTGAAGAAGTTGATCGCCCAGGCGCCGACGAGCGAGGCTGCCCAGATCCCGAGCTCGAAGGCCGTCGGCTGGAACCGCTCGCCCGAGGTCGCGGCGAGCGCGATGATCGCGATCGGCAAGCAGAGCATCGCCCGCAGCGGCAGCGCCGCGAGGTTGTCGGCGGCGTAGGAGACGAGCGGGTGGATCGGCCTGAGCAGGCGCTGGGAGAGCGCGCCGGTCTTGATCTCCATGTTCAGCTCCCAGACGAGCCACGAGCCGGTCATCTGCCGGACGATGAGGATGGCCAGGAAATACGCGGTGAAGTCGCTCGCCCCGAAGCGGCCCACCGGGGCGCTCTCGGCCACCGCCGACCAGAGCGCGAGGCTCACGAGCGGCATCGTCGTCGTGAGCATCCAGATCAGCATCTCGGCCCGGTACGCGAGCGCTGCAGCGACCCCGACGCGGAGCAGCGTCGGGAACGCGCGGGCCGCCCTCGACAGCGCGCTCACGACGCGCCCCCGCCCGCCGGCTCCCCCGCGGCGCCCCCCGCCTCGCCCGCCACCCCGTCGCCCGCGAAGAGCTCGCGCATCACCTCCTCCAGGGGAGGGTCCTCGACCGTGAGATCCGCGATGTCCGTCTGGCCGAGCAGCCACGACATCGCGTCGCGCAGCGCCTCCTGGCGCACCTGCAGCACCGCGCGCCCCGGCTCGAGCAGGACGATCGCGCCGACCCGCTCGAGGACCTCCCTGTCGACGGCGCCCCCGAGGCGCAGCGCGATCCGCTTGTGCGGGCGCACGCTGCGGACGAGCGTGGCGAGGTCGCCGTCGTAGCGCAGCTTACCCTTGTCGATGACGATGACCCGCGGGCAGAGCGCCGCCACGTCGTCCATGTAATGGGACGTGAGCACGATCGTGGCCCGCCGCTGCTCGTTGTAGCGGCGCACGAACTCGCGGACGCTGAGCTGCATCGCCACGTCGAGCCCGATCGTCGGCTCGTCGAGGAACAGGACCTCCGGCCGGTGCAGCAGCGCGGCCGCGAGCTCGCACTTCATGCGCTCGCCGAGCGAGAGCTGCCGCGTCGGCTTGGAGGCGATCGCGGCGATCCCGAGCAGGTCTTCCAGCTCACCCATCGTCTGCCGGAACTCCGCGTCGCCGATCCCGTAGATGGCGCGGTTCAGGGCGAAGGTCTCGGCGGGCGGAAGGTCCCAGAGCAGCTGCTGCTTCTGGCCCATCACGAGGGTGATCCGCTTCAGGAAATCGGCCTCGCGGTGCTGCGGCACGAAGCCGGCCACCCGGACGCGTCCGCCCGACGGGTGGAGCAGGCCGGCGAGCACCTTCAGCGTCGTCGTCTTGCCGGCGCCGTTCGGGCCCAGGAAGCCGACGCGCTCGCCTGGCGCGATCGAGAACGAGAGGTCCTCGACCGCGTGGACGAGCCGGTAGCGGCGCCGGAAGACCGACCGCACCGTGGCGGCGAAGCCGGCGGCGCGTTCGTGGACCTGGTACGTCTTGGAGAGCGACTCCACCGCGATGGCGCTCGACGCCTCTGCCATGGGCGGCGGAGACTAGCACCTCCGCGCCGGTGCTCCCGCGACGAGCGGTGCTCGCCCGGCCGATCCTGCGCTAGCCTCACGAGGGCGGGGGGCGACGGTCGCCCGGGATTCCCCTATGCCGCAGAGCTTCAAGGACGAAACGCTTCAAGACCTCTCGCACGCGGCGAGCGGCACCCGGGAGGTGCTCGAGCCGAGGGACGCGGCGGAGACCGGCCCGCGGCAGGTCCTCGCCGACCGGTACGAGCTCCTCGGGCTCGTCGGCGTCGGCGGCATGGGCAGCGTGTACCGCGCGCGCGACCTGGAGCTCGAGGAGGTCGTCGCGGTCAAGGTGCTGCGCCGCGAGCTCAGCGGCGCCCCCGAGGTGATCGAGCGGTTCCGGCGCGAGGTGCGCCTCTCGCGCAAGGTGACGCACCCGAACGTCGCGCGCGTCTTCGACATCGGCGAGCACGACGGCGACCGGTTCCTCACGATGGAGTTCGTCGACGGCGAGGCGCTCTCCGGGCTGATCGCGCGCGAGCGGCGGCTCGGCGTGAGCCGCGCCCTCGACATCGCCGAGAGCGTCTGCGCCGGGCTCGGGGCCGCGCACAGGGCCGGCGTCATCCACCGCGACCTCAAGCCGGACAACGTGCTGCTCGGGCGCGACGGGCGCGTCGTCCTGACCGACTTCGGCATCGCGCGCGCGCTCGCGTCGAGCGGCGAGGCGGGCAAGACGCTCGGCGCCGTCCTCGGGACGCCGGCGTACATGGCGCCCGAGCAGGTGCAGGGCGCCGCCGACATCGACGCGCGCGCCGACCTCTACGCGCTCGGCGCGATGCTCTACGAGATGCTCACGGGCGAGCGCGCGTGGCAGGGCGACGCGCCGCTCGCCGTCGCCGCCGCGCGGCTCCTCTCCGACCCGCCGGACCCGCGGCACCGGCGCGCCGACCTGCCCGACGCGCTCGCGCGCGTCGTGCTCCGCTGCATGGCGCGCGACCGCAACGACCGGTACGCGTCGGTCGAGCTCGTCGCGCAGGAGCTCGCCTCGCTCACGCGCCCGGCCACGGTCGTCCCCCCGGCGATCACGCCGCCGCACGAGCGGCCGTCGATCTCCGGCGTGCTCTCCGGGACGGGCGAGGGCGGCAAGAGCGTCGCGGTCCTCCCGTTCACGAACCAGGGCTCCCCCGCCGACGCGTACCTGGCCGAGGAGCTGACCGACGACCTCATCGACACGCTCTCGATGACCCCGGGCCTGCGGGTGAGGCCGCGCGTCGCGATGGCGCGGTGGCAGGGCGGCGACGCCGATCCGCGCGAGATCGGGCGCGAGCTCGGCGTGCAGGTGGTCGTCGGCGGCTCGGTGCGGCGGCGCGACGGCACGGTGCGGATCAGCGCGCGGCTGCTCTGCGTCACCGACGGGTTCCAGCTCTGGGCGAAGCGCTTCGACCGCCCCGAGGCCGAGGTCCTGCGGATCAACGACGAGGTGGCCGAGGCGGTGGCCGAGGCGCTCACCCTCGCCGGCGCCGCCCCGAGCCGCGCGGCGCCGAGCGATCAGGTCGCGCTCGACCTGTTCCTGCGCGGCCGCCACGAGTACCGGAGGTTCTGGCCGGAGCACCAGGAGCGCGCGATCGCGCTCTTCGAGCAGGCGCTCGCGCGCGAGCCCGACGACCCGATGATCCTGTCGGCCTACGCGCTCGCGCGCTCCCGCTTCTGGTTCTTCACCGACAAGGGCGGCGACCTCGCCACGCAGGCGGCGGCGCGCGCCGTGTCCGTCGCGCCCGGGCTCCCGGACGCGCGGCTCGCGATGGCGTCGGTGAAGTTCCAGCGCCTCGACGTCGTCGGGGCGATGCGCGAGCTCAAGGCCGCGCTCGCGACGCGCGCCGGGCACGCCGAGGCGGAGGGCCTCATCGGCACCATCCTCCTCGAGTGCGACGCCATCGAGGACGGCGTGCGGCGCGCGCGGTCGGCGCTCTCGCGCGATCCGGACGTGGCGCTCGCGGCGTACGCGCTGGCGCGCGCGTACTCGCTCCTCGGCAGGTGGTCGGAGGCCGAGGACGTGACCCGGGTGCTCCCGTCGACGGGCAGCGGCTCGGGGCGCGCGGTCCTCTACATCCGGCGCGCGCTCTGGCAGCGGGATCCGAGGGTCGTCGAGGAGCTCGCGAACAAGCGCGTGAGCGAGGCGTTCCCGGGCATCTCCGCGCCGTTCGCGCAGATCGCCGCCGAGGTCCTGGACGGCCGGCTCCTCGACGTCGGTCCCGCGCCGCCGTCGGCCCCTGGCGCGCCGCCGGTCACGGCGCTGCGCCGCACGTCGTTCCTGTGGCAGATCCAGGCCGAGTTCGCCGCCTTCCTCGGCAACGCGGAGCTCGCGCTGGCCGCGCTCGAGCGCTCGCTGGCCGACGGCCTCTTCGATCTGAGCTGGCTCGATCGCTGCCCCGCCCTCGAGCCCCTGCGCGGCGACCCGCGCTTCAAGGCCATCCTGGCCGAGGTGGAGCGGCGCGCCGCCGCCGTCGTCGCGGTGTACCACGAGCGCTGACGCGCCCGCCGGCGCGCGGGGCGATCAGCTCGGCGCGCGGGCGGTCAGCTCGCGGGGCGCTCGCGCCTGCGCCGCAGAGGGTCGAACCGCCAGGACACCAAGAACGCCAAGGGCGCAAAATTATTGAGATTTCTTGGCGTCCTTGGCACCTTGGCGGTTCCCCAGGTCCCGCACTACCGGCGGGGCGATCAGCTCGGCGCGCGGAAGAGCGCGAGCACGCCGGTGTAGAGGGCGAGCCGGACCTCGCCCGGCGCCCAGGGGGCGATCTCGAAGCTCGAGTGCATGCCCGCGATCGGCAGGTCGGCGAAGCGCTGGCGCAGGAGGCGCGCCTCCACGTCGGGCGCGCCGTACAGGCCCTGGCCGCGCCCGGCGCAGCTCAGGTAGAGCGCGAACCGCGGCGCCGACCCGAGCGCGCTCCGGGACACCTGCCGCGCGATCCCCTCGAGCCCGGCGCGGGCGGCCGCGGCGTCGCGCACGGCGAAGGCGATCCGCACGCCGGGCCGCGCCTCGTCGCCGATCAGCAGCCCGCGCCGCGACGGATCGATCCCGCGGATCGGCCGCAGCACGTAACGCACGGAAGCGGCGGCCCCGGGCTCCCCCGGCTCCGCGGCCTCGCCGCCCGGCCCCGCGGCGCCGGCGCGCGGCGGATCGGCCAGCGCGGCGAGGACGAGCGGCTGCGCGCTGGCCTGCTCGCCGAGCGTCGCGGTCGCGGCGGAGAGCAGGTCGAGCGCCGTGCGCCCGCCGGCGCGCAGCACGACGCCGCCGCTCGCCTCCTCGACGGGGTGGAAGGCGGAGAGCAGCCTGGCGGCGGGCGAGGCGTCGACGATCGGCGGCGCGAGCCCCGTGATGGCGAGGCCCGCCACGGCGCCCTCGAGCAGCTCGCCCTGCGGCGTGACGCCGACGGCCGACCCGGCCGCCGTCCCGGCCCCGAACAGGCACACGCCCGGCGCGGAGGCGCCGAGCCCCTCGATCACCCCCGGCGCGAGCGCCCCGGGGCGGGCGAACACGATGGCCGTCGCGGAGCGGCCGCCGGCGGAGCGGGCGAGCGCCTCGCGCAGCAGGCGGCCCGGGTCCTCGGCGCGCTCGGGCAGCGCGAACGGCGTGACCCGCCCGCCCGACCAGAGAACGCCGCTCGCGGCGGTGTCCCCCTCGAGCTCGCCGCGCTCGCTGAGCACGCCCGCGGCCGGCACGACGCAGGCCGGGACGCCGCGCCAGGTGCTCCTGATGAGCTCGGCGACGCTCGAGGCGCGCTGGGCGAGCTGGCCGGAGACGAAGACGACGCCGCCGGAGGCCGACGGGACAGCGCTGCGCAGCTCGGCCAGGTGGTGGACCAGGCCATCCGGCCCACAGGTCGCGGAGAAGCTTCGTGCCATGGCTGGCCTGTCCATCCTAACCGAGCCGTCGCCCACTCGACAGGCCCCGCCGAAGAAGTTTATCGTGCGACAGTTGCGCCGACGCCTCGGGACTTTCCCCACGGGGCGGCGATCGAAGGACCGGGCAAGCTCGATGAGGATCCAATCATTTGGCCGCACCGACGTCGGGCGCCACCGGCGCGCCAATGAGGATGCTTTCTTCCGGGACGACGAGCTCCGCCTCTACATCGTCGCGGACGGCATGGGCGGGCACGCGGCCGGCGAGGTCGCGAGCGCCGAGGCGGTCGAGACGATCTACGGCATGGTGAAGCGGGGGCTGCCCGCCATCGGCGATCCCGACGAGCCGCTGACGCAGCCCAAGGCGCGCGCGGTGCTGCGCATCCTCGAGGGGGCGATCCAGGCGGCGACGTACATGGTCTTCGCGATCGCCGAGCTCGATCGCGACAAGAGCGGCATGGGCACGACCATCAGCGCGGCGCTCATCGTCGGCGGCGCGCTCGTGACGGGCCAGGTGGGCGACAGCCGCATCTACCAGGTCCGCAACGGGACCGCGGTGCAGATGACCGAGGATCACACGCTCATCGCCTGGCAGATCAAGAATGGGCTCATCTCCCCGGACGAGGCGAAGAGCTCGCCCCACCGCAACGTGATCACGCGCGCGGTGGGCAACAGGGACTACGTCGAGGTGGACACCTCGATCGTCGCGGTGGAGCCGGGCGATCGATACCTGCTCTGCTCCGACGGGCTGCACGGCTACCTGCACGCCGAGGAGGAGATCGCGAGCATCGCCTCGAAGGGCGGCGACACGGCGGTCGACCTCTTCATCGAGCTCGCGAACCGTCGCGGGGGGCGGGACAACATCACCGCGGTGCTCGTCGAGGTGGGCTGAGCGCCCGCGCCAAAGTCGGCTAGGCTGCCGGCATGGCGTTGAAGGACAAACTGGTCTCCGAGGGGATGAAGCTCGCCGCGAACCCGAACGTGGCGAAGCTGATGCAGGACGAGCGGTTCATGCGGCTGTTCATGACGGCGATGAGCGTGCCGGGCCGGGTCTCGTCGTTCACGGCGGAGCAGAAGGAGACGTTCGCCAAGGCGATGGGCCTGGCGACCGCCGAGGAGGTCCGCGATCTCAAGCGCACGGTGGCCTCGCTCGAGCGCGAGATCGCGCGGCTCCGGCGGGAGGGGTGATCCCCGCGCGGTGACGGCGCGGCCACCCCGCGCCGCGCTGCTGAGAGGCAGGCGGCAGGGAGGGGGCGGCGGTAGGGAGGGGGGAGCGGTAGCGAGGGGCGCGGCGGGGGGCCGCGCCCTGGTTGACGGCGGGGGCGGCGGCTACTTCGTGTCGCCGCGCGCGTAGATGCTGGCCACGTAGTCGAGCACGTCGCGCGCCGAGACCTCGTTGTACCCGAAGTACTTGATCATCCGGGTCTTGATGATGTCGATCTTCTCCTGCGTCTCCTTGTCGATGACGCTCGACACGAGGGTCTGGAGCTTGATCGCGTCCTTCTGGTCCTCGAACAGCTTCAGCTCGAGGGCGCGGCGCAGCCGGTCGTTCGTGTGCCACTCGAACTTCTTGCCGTCGACCGCGAGCGCGCCGATGTAGTTCATGATCTCGCGGCGGAAGTCGTCCTTGCGGTTCTCGGGGATGTCGATCTTCTCCTCGATCGAGCGCATGAGCCGCTCGTCCGGCTCGACGTCCTCGCGGGTGAAGCGGTCCTTCACCTTCTCCTTCAGGGTGTAGGCCTTGATGGAGTCGATGTAGTTCGCCGCGAGCTTCTGGATCGCGTCCTCGTCGGCGCTGATCGCCCGCTGCACCTCGTTCTTGACGATCTCCTCGTACTCGCGCTTCACCATCCCGATGCACTCGCCGTAGCGCTTGCGCTGCTCGTCGTTCGTGATGAGCGAGTGGTGGCGCAGGCCCTTCTCGAGCTCGCTCATGACCATGAAGGGGTTGATCGTCCCCTCGCCGAGGTCGTTCACGAGCGCGTTCGAGATCTTGTCCTGCACGTAGCGGGGGCTGATGCCCTCCATGCCCTCGCGCGACGCCTCCTTGCGGAGCTCCTTCACGGTGTCCTGCGTGTAGCCGGGCAGGACCTTGCCGTCGTAGAGCTTCATCTTCTGCACGAGCGACAGGTTGTGCTTCTTCGGGTCCTCGAGCCGGGTGAGCGTCGCCCACATCGCGGCGACCTCGAGCGTGTGCGGGGCGATGTGCTTGCCGCGGATCTTCTCCTTGTTGAAGTCCTTCTCGTAGATCCGGATCTCCTCCGACACCTTGGTGATGTACGGGATGTCGATCTTGATCGTGCGGTCGCGGAGCGCCTCCATGAACTCGTTGTTCAGGAGCTTCTTGTACTCGGCCTCGTTCGTGTGGCCGATGATCACCTCGTCGATGTCCGTCTGGGCGAACTTCTTCGGCTTGATCTTGTGCTCCTGCGACGCGCCGAGCAGGTCGTAGAGGAAGGCGACGTCGAGCTTCAGGACCTCGATGAACTCGACGATGCCGCGGTTGGCGATGTTGAACTCGCCGTCGAAGTTGAAGGCGCGCGGGTCCGAGTCCGAGCCGTACTCGGCGATCTTGCGGTAGTTGATGTCGCCGGTGAGCTCGGTCGAGTCCTGGTTCTTCTCGTCCTTCGGCTGGAAGGTGCCGATGCCGACGCGGTCCTTCTCGCTGAGCACGAGGCGGCGGACGCGCACGTGCTGCATCACCTTCGACCAGTCGCCGCCGTACTTGTCCATCAGGCGGTTGAAGATGAAGCGGCACGCCGGGTCGAGCTCGCCCTCGACGCGGACCTGGAACTGCGGGCTGGACAGGCTGAGCTCCCGGAAGGCCTTCTCGCGCCAGGACGGCGGGATGAGGCGCAGCGGCTCCTCGTGCATCGGGCACTTGAAGCGGGAGCTCTCCGTCCCGGCCATGCCGACGTCGTCGAGGTTCACCCAGTCGAACGTGTAGAGCGCGCCGTCGGGCGTGGTCGAGTAGTGCTCGATGCCCTTCTTGAGGAGCCGGGCGATCGTCGACTTGGACGAGCCGACCGGGCCGTGCAGCAGGATGACGCGCTTCTCGGGGCCGAACCCCTCGGAGGCCGCCCGGAGCACATGGACCAGGCGCATGAGGGGGATGTCGAGCCCGTACACGGCGTCGGCGCCGCCGTGCATCTCGTCCTTGAAGAAGTTGTACCGGACGAGCTTCTTCTTGTTGTCCGTGTACTCCTCGATGCCGTAGCGGATGATCATGTCGTACGCCCGCTGGAACGCGTTGCGCGTCACCTGCGGGTTCTGGCGCACGACCTGGAGGTACTCTTCGAACGTGCCCTCCCACGCGAGATCGCGGTAGAGCGCGAAGTCCTGAAGCGCCGCGATCTTGTCAACCATCCCTGTCCGCAACTCGCCCATTTCGCACCTTTTTCTCCGGGGCGACCGCGGGGCGGCCATGGCCGCCGGAGGTGCGCGAGCGGCGCTCGGCTCGCCGAGCTCCGCCCTCGTCTTGCGCCGCGCGCCCAGGGGGAAGACAAGCTTAACACCGATCCCAGAACTGCAAGCTCGCCGCGCCCTGGAGCGTCCTCCATCCGGAACGATCGGGAACGGCCGCGCGCTGCGGCGCCTCCCGGGGCTGGCGCGCTGCGGGGCGCGCCGGGGCTGGCGCGCTGCGGGGCGTCCCGGGGCTGGCGCGCTGAGGGCGTTCCGGAGCCGGCGCGCGCTGCGGGGCGTTCCGGAGCCGGCGCGCGCTGCGGGGTGTTTCCGGGATCTCGCGCGCGCTGCGGGGGTTCCGGAGCCGGCGCGCGCTGCGGGGTGTTTCCGGGACCTCTCGCGCGCTGCGGGGCGTCCCGGAGCTGGCGCGCGCCCGCGAGGTGCGCCGGTGGGGTCGGGAGGAGGTGCGAGGGCGCCTGCGGGCGGGCGACGTCAGCGACGGGCGGGCGCGCTGGAGGGCGCTCCGCGGGCACCCGAGGGGAGCGCTCCGCTCTCGACGACGCCGGGCCAGGAGTCGACGTACTCCGAGGGCTCGCCGGGCCTCGAGATGTCGATCCAGAACACGCGGCCGGTGCCGGGCCGGCGCACGTCGACGTGAACGAACTTGCTGTTCGGGTAGAACCCGCAGCCGACGTCGTCGAGCGTGCGACAGAGCTGGAACAGCGCCGCGTTCGGCACCCCCGTGACGAGGATGTCCATGGCGCGCCCCTCGGCGTGCTGGCTGTGGTGGCCGCCCTTGCCGCGCGCCGCCGGCCCTTCGCCGGGCGGGCGCGGCCGGTACCCGCTGAAGATGTGGATGCCGCGGCGCGGGAAGGCGTCGGCGATCTGCTGGAGGACCCAGAGCAGGCGCGGGTGGACGAGGCGGACCTGGGGCACCCACTCGAGCGCCCGCTGCCAGGTGTCGGCGTCGGGCTCATCGGGGAGCACCTCGCCCGGGTCCGGCGCCTCGGGGGGGCGGGCCATGATCGACAGGCGATCGAGCGCGCCGGGCGCGACGGAGCCGTCGCAGCGCACGAGCTCGAAGGCGTCGTGCTGGCCGCCGTACCGGGCGAACGTGACGGGCCCTCGGCGGCAGCGCCAGTCCGGCAGCGGCTTCTTCGGCGGGTCCCAGATCAGGTCGAAGCCGTTCGACGAGAGGCTCGGCCCCGTGGTCGCGAGCAGCGGCGTCCCGGCGATCGGATCGAACGGGCGGAGCCACGCCGGGGGGGCCGGGTCGATGTGGAGGGGGGCGGGCGGCTCGAACGGCTCGAACGGCGAGAAGGGGGAGAAGGGTGCGTGTGCGTTCGCGAAGACCGAGGTCGCGGGGGCTGCGGCGGCGAGCCCGTGTTCGCCGAGCGCGTCCGCGGCGTCCGGGCGCGCGCCGCCCCAGGCGAGCTGCCACCAGGGCTGGTGCTGCCACTTGCCGTAGGCGCTGCTCATGTAGAGCCGGAGCGGGCCGGGGCGCTCGACGGCCGCGTTGCGGAAGGCGCGGAGGAGCGGCAGCTCCGGGGCGACCGTCTCGTCCAGGTTGAAGGTCGCGCGCCGCGGCGGCTCGTCGAGGAGGCTCGCGTCGGCGCCCGGCGCGGCGGCGATGAGCGCGGCGGCGAGGCCGACGGCGGCGGTGAGGCTCTGGACGGCGGCGCGGGACGGTGCCGGCATGGGGTCGACGGAACGGACGAGGCGGACGAGGGGGAAGGTGGCTCACCCGGCGGGCGGGCGACCCTGATTTGCCACAAACCGCCCGTCCGGGGGATGAAAACACACCTCGGCCCGAACGGGGCGCCGTTCGAGGCTGCGTCGAGGCTCCCGATCAGGCGGGCGCGGACGCGCGCGTCAGCCGGTCGCGCACCGCGTCCCAGGCCGGACCCTCGGGGACGGCGGCGATGACGATCACGTCGCAGCCGGCGTCCTCGAGGCGGTGCAGGGCGGCGTAGAGCGCCGCCGCGTAGCCGGCGGGATCCGCCGGGATCAGCTCGGCGTGCGGCCCGGGCGCGGTGCGGCTGCCGTGCTCGATGGCGCCGGCGCGCGACCCGGCCTGCGCGGCGCGCTCGACCTCGTAGCGGACTGCTGCCGCGGGGACGAGCGCGACGCGCGCGCGCGGGGCGTAGTGGCGCGCGTGCGTCCCCGGGGACGGCGCGCGCTCGCCCGGGGCGGTGATCACGCTGGCGGTCGTCTGGAGCGGCACGAGGGCGGCGATCGCGTCGGCGGCCACGTGCCCCGGTCGGAGCAGCCGCGCGGGCGAGCGCGTGACGTCGACGATCGTCGACTCGATGCCGACCGCGGTGGGCCCGCCGTCGACGATCGCGTCGATGCGCCCGCCGAGGCTCTTCTCGACGTGGTCGGCGGTGGTCGGCGAGATCGCGGTGGA
Organism: Sorangium sp. So ce1335; assembly: GCF_051521615.1. Taxonomy (NCBI): domain Bacteria; kingdom Pseudomonadati; phylum Myxococcota; order Polyangiales; family Polyangiaceae; genus Sorangium; species Sorangium sp. So ce1335. The sequence goes on along the minus strand of NZ_CP150363.1, from coordinate 9,611,889 downwards.
GCGGTTGGCGCTCGGCGCGGCGATCGGCAGCCCGACCGCCTCCAGCAGCGCGCGCGCGACCGGGTGCACGGGCACGCGGATCGCGACCGTGGGCCCGCCGGCGGCCACCTCGTCGGCGACGCGGTCGGGGCGGCGCGCGACGATCAGGGTGAGGGGCCCTGGCCACATCGCCTGCGCGAGCCGCTCCGCGTCTGCCGGCCAGCTCGCCGCGAGCGCCCGGGCGGACGCGACGTCGGGCACGTGGACGATCAGCGGGTTGCCTGGCGGTCTGCCCTTCGCCTCGAAGATGCCGCGCGCCGCGCGCGCGTCGTCCGCGCGCGCGCCGAGCCCGTACACCGTCTCGGTGGGGAAGGCGACGAGCCCTCCCCGGCGGAGGATCTCGGCAGCCCGTGCGATGGAGGCCGCGTCCGCGGCGAGCCGCTCGGTTCGCATGCGCCGCGCTCCATGTTGCCCGAGCGCGCGGGAGGCAAACGAAAAGCGATGGGGCGGTCACGGGGCGGTCCGGAGGGCCTCGCCGCGCTGGCGGCGCAGCCGCGCTCGCCGAGCCGCGACGGTGGCCATGAGCCGCGGCGATCGCTGAGCACGCCGGCGAGCGCGGTATCGTCATGCCATGGTCAAGCGAGATCGTCGCGGCGCAGCGGATTTCTGGGCGAGGACTCTGTTTGCCGACCCAATGGTTGACGAACACTCGACCCGAGGGTGTTCCGTTGTCAGCGGACGGTTCGGACTGGCCGTCACAACCGAGCTAGCCGTCCATCATCGAGTACCACCCATGGAGATGACGTCGAATACGCCTCGGTCCCGGCAATCGGCAGGCTTGGTGCATCCGCGAGCCGATCGAGTCCTTCTCGGAGCTTCATGCCACGATCGGTGAGCCGATAGACCAGCGATAGCATCGGGTAGCCATCAGCCGGTTTCGGTCCCGTCGTGCGCTCCACGATCGCACTCGAATCGTGATCTGCCCATTGCTCCAGCCGGCGTGGTAGGAACAGATCGCCCGTGCAGTAGAGGAGCTCCCACAACTCGGCGACCAGCTGCGACTTGTGGCTGCACACGGCCAACGGAGTCTGCCACTCCGTCGACAGAAGAGTCAGTACAATCTCGTCGAATCGACTGAGGCGTAGGGCTCCTCTTGTGCTCCTCCTTGGAAAGAAGGAAGAGAGCAGCGCCCACAATGGGGCGAGCTCTGGAAACCCTTTGACGCCACGTGTGCACCTTTCGACGAAAGGCAACGGATTCGTATCGACGTACCTCTCCCAGAGGCGGACGGCACGATCGTAGCGTTCACGTGGCCAGGGGCGCGCCTTGTCGAGGCGCTCCAGAAGAACCTCGTCAGGATGATCGGACACCGATGCGGAGCAGTCGAACGGAGGCATCGGCTCCTCGGGGATCCGTGAGCGGTGTACTGGATCAAGATCGACGATCAAGACATCATGGCGGGCGATCCCCAGGCGACGCAACCAGCTACAGGCCCTCCAGAGGTTGAGTCGCTCGTGGAGACTCGATGATGCCCACAAGACAACGGGCAGATCCCAGCGGATATCCGATGAATAGAGCCGGTCCCATTCTTCGGACGAAGACCACCATGCCTCGCGCGTCCGGGCATGTTCCATGGTATCCAGCCGACTCGGTCCGATGATAAGGCAGTCGGACGCACGCACCGCATTGCCCGCGCCGAGTCGTGCCAGGCGCTCTGTTGTCGGTGTGTCGAAGGCAACATGCGTTGCGTCCCGAATGATCTGCGGGATCGTCGTGTTCATTCAAAACCACACCGGTAGCACTCGTCGTACGTGTATCGCTTCTTGAGCTGACAATCGCGCCGACAGATCGCGCAAAGAGATTTGCCGCCGTCGATGACGCGCGTGCATGGATAGCCTTTGTCCTCGCAGTCGACGTACATGTCTGTGCATGTCTTGTCTGGCGTGCAACCTGCCATCTCCTCCGTGGCGCCGCTCCCCACGTCGCCACCGTTTCCGAACCGGTCCCCCGTAGCTGCTGACCCCGGTGGGGAGGGTTCTCCGGCCCCTGTGCCTTCCGTCCCCCGAAGATAGCACTCACCCAGGTCGTAGTTGCACGCCCACACCGTGAGGCCGAGAGGAATAAGAACAGGGATCGCCTTCATTTTCAGCCTGTGGTGCATGCCCATCCTCCAAGTCATTCCGATGCGCGGGCGGAGAGGCGGCGCCAAGTGTGGCATGGGATGCCTATTAGGTCCGTGCGGCCATCGTTCCGGGAGCGGGCCCAGTATTGGCCGTCGATGTTCACCTGGCGGGGCCGCGCTGCCGTGCCGGGCGCGCCACGGAGATCGCCGCGCTCACGGCTCGGCAGCGCGGCCGAGGGAGCGCCCGTCGCCGTCGGCGTCGATCCAGAGCAGCGCCGTGGCGAGGTAGCGCCGTGGCGAGGTGGACGCGCTGCTCGCTCGCTCGGCGGAACGATGCCGCCGAGCGGTCTCGACCTCTCCGGCCCATCTCTCGGATGCGCCCCGCGTGGTCTCGACCATCCTCGGAGGCTCGCCAGGAGCCGGTGGACAGGTCGCGACCTCTCCATTCGTATGAAAAGATCCATTTCTTTTGATCGGGACCTCGTCCCCGGCCTGAAAAGATCCCCCTCGGTAGGTCGCGACCTCGCCGCGGCCTCGCGACGAGCGCCCGCGTCGATCGCGACCTCCGGGACAGCATCTTTTCGACGGGCCGGGTTGGTCTCGAGCCGTCGCAAACCGGCGGGTCGCTTGACGGGCTCTGCCGCGTCGCCGTTTCCTGGCCGGGCACGCTGTACCCCGGACAAGGAGGTCTATGCGATGTTGAAGCACCTGATGATCGAAGAGATGGTGGCGCTTGTGTCCCCGTGGGTCGAGAACGCGCAACGGAAGCGGCTGTTCCTCTCGATCCCCGAGATCGCCGGCCTGCACCCGAAGGTCGTCGAGGCCCATGAGTCCGTGCTCGCGGTGCGCCCGAGCAAGTCAGGGCTGTCGGCCGCGATGATCGCCTTGAACGACGAGCTCGGGCGCGTCGACGAGCGCCACGATCACCTCGCCAGGGCCGTTTGCTGGGGCATCGACGCGCACCGCGCGCATTGCCTCGGCGCGGATCCTCCGGACAGGGAGCGCGCCGCGGCCTGCGACCAGGTGCAGCCGAAGCTGTTTCCGAGCGGGCTCAACATCATCAAGGCCTCGCCAACCGCGGAGGCGGGCAACACCGCGCGCGTCGCCCGGCTCCTCGACGAGGAGCCGTCGATAGGCGAGCTCCTGAAGGGGATCCCGGCGCCCGGGAAGACGACGCTGCTCCACACCACGCAGCGGTGGATCAAGACAGGGAAGGAGCTCGAGGCGATCGAGCACCGGCGGGACGAGCTCGCCGCCAAGGAGAAGACGGCGCCGGTGACCAAGGCGACCGTCGCGGCGGCGCGCAGCCAGTGGTTCCGGGTCGTGTCCGCGGTGCTCTCCAACCTGGAGCTCTCCGACGCGCCGGCCGAGGCGATCGAGACGATCCGCGGGCCGGTGCTGAAGGCCTCGGAGCGGGCTCGAAAGCGGTATGCCGGGGCGCCCGCGGGCGAGGCGCCGAGCGTGGAGGAGCCGGAGCAGCCGGCGGTGGAGGAGGAAGAAGCGGTGGATGAAGAAGAAGATCCGGGAGTCCACGGATAGGAGGCATCTGTGATGTCGAACCCCGGGTGTCACCCCCCGATGTCATGACGACGCAGCGCCGACCAGCAATGACCCGATCGGGGGAGACCGCCGTCGCTGTCGTTCGACGGATTCACCGTCGGTCCCCCTCCGTCCGGCTTCATGGCTTCATGGCGTCCGTCACCTCCCTGCCATGATCCGCTTGCGCTCGACGCGCGAGCCAGCACGGCTCGATGAGCATCCTGGCCGGTGCCGGGCGGGGCGTCAGAGGCACTCGACGAGGCCGTCGTAAAGCGACCTGTCTGTTCCGGGGAGCGCCGTGTCGATCGCCCGAGCTCTCGACGCCGAGAGCGCCGCCACGAGGTCGGCCACGGGGGTCTCCGGGGCGACGGGCATCTCGCAGACGAAGGACCTTGCGTCGACCTCCACCTCGCCGGTGGAAGGCAGGATCTCCTCGTTGCTCGCCGCGAAGACCCACACGCAGCTGCCTATCGTCCCGGCGTGCTCCTCGACCGAGCAACGGAATCGAAGCGGCTTGTAATTGCTGTACTCGCCTTCGCAGAAGGTGTCGCCGCACACGACGTCGAAATCGTCGTTCAGCTCGCGGAGCAGCCCGTACCAGGCGTCGATCTCGGCCGAGCTCGTGAAGTACGAATCGGCGTCGACGAAGCGCTTCGCGCCGGTCGAGCCGGCCGGAGCCCCGGTTGTCTCCTGCTGCGGAGCGGCGCTGTCCTCTGACCGCGGGGCGGCGCCGTGCGCGACAGAGCAGCCGAGCGCGAGGACAGGGAGAAGCATGGACACGAAGAGCGTCACAAACAAGGAGCGATGAACCAGCATGGGTGCCTCCATTCGAGCGCGACGCGCGGCGTCGGCTCGAGCCATCACGCCGCCTCCGGGCCTCCGCGCTGCCCCGCAACGGCGAGTCCAGCGCGAGGTCGGACCTCGCGGCGTTTCGGAAGGCACCTTGTGCGAGCGGCGTGCCAGGGGCTTTTTTGCGGGGATCTCGCAGCCCTGCCCCTGTCCGGGCCCTGGCGGCCGCCACGCGCTCCGCCAGATCCGCCACCTCGGAGCGAGCCTGAAGTCGACCCCGCCGGCGAGCATTCATCCCCCGCCGTCGTGGCCGCGCCGCCGCGCCGGGCGCGCCACGGCGCCCGCCGCGCTCACGGCGCGGCGGTGCGGCCGAGGGAGCGGCCGTCGCCGTCGGCGTCGAGCCAGAGCGGCGCCGTCATCGCGAACGGCAGGATCTCGTGCGGCTCGCCGGAGAGCACAGGCTCAAGCGGCCGCTGCCCCCGGACGATCGCGACGACGAAGGTGTCCTCGGCGACCGAGATCGCGCCGTGCGCTCCCTGCCCGGGCCGGCTCGCACCCTGCCCGGGCCGGCTCGCGCCCTGCCCGGGCCGGCTTCCGCCGGGAGCTCCGCCGGCGTGGGCGGCAGGCCGCGACGGTCGCCGCCCGCCGCCGGTGTCGAGGACGACCGGGATCGCGATCTCGTCGACGAGCGCGCCCGCCGGCGTCGTGCGCGCGCCCTCCAGCGGGATGGGCGCGCCGCTCGCGACGCCGCCGACGAGGACGTGGAGCTCGCGCGCGTCGACCCACGGGGCGCGCTCGACGCGGATCGAGAGCGACAGCGGCCCGCCCCGGGACCCGCGTCCGATCGAGGCGACGCCGCCCTGGCGCGCCTCGCCGAGGCGCACCGTCACGAACGGGCCGTTCGTGATCACCACGTCGCGCCGGCGCCGCAGGCCCGCGACGAGGTCGGCCACGTCGAGGCGGCCCGGATCGTCGTCGGCCACGCCGACGTACGTGCGCGGGTAGCCCGGCTCGGCGCCGAGGAGCCCGTGCGTGTCGCTCGTCGCCGTCGGCGTGACCGGGCGGGACGCGCGCAGCAGCCCCCAGAGCTCCTCGAGGGCGCTGTCGCGCGCGGCGACCTCGCGCCCGGTCCAGACCTCGAGGGCGTCGACGCCGGCGCCGTCCCCGACGATCTGCGCGAGCAGCCCCGGGCCCTGCTCGGGCGCGCTCCGCGGCGCGGCCTGCGCGTGCAGGGGCGAGCCGCCGCCGCTCGCGCGGCTCACCTGGACGACGCGCTCCCCGGGCAACGCGCGCACCTCCCCGAGGAGCGCCGCCGCGGTCTGATCGCGCCACCGCAAGGCGCCGCCGTCCAGCGCGGCGCCCCCGCCCGGCGCGGCGCCCCCGCCCGGCGCGGCGCCCCCGCCTGGCGCGGCCGCGCCCGCGTCGAGCGGGAACACGCTGACGCTCCCGAGCCCCGCGCCGCCCCGGGCGCTCGAGAGCTCGGCCCCGGGGATCACCCGCAGCCGCCCCTCGAGCCCGAGCTCGGCCACGGCCGGCGCGAGGTCCGCGACAAGGTCGTGCTCGCTCGCCACCGCGCACTCCACGCCCTCCACCGCGCTGGACGCAGCCCGAGCGGCGGCGGACACCCCCGCGTCGGCGCTCCGCGCGGTGTGCTGCCGGAGGTCGCACGCGACGAAGCCCGACGTGTCGACCACCCGCGCGATCGCGAGCTCGAGCCGCGACGCGCCGCCCTCGGCGATGTCGACCGTCGCCTCGGCGATCGAGAACTCCGGCCCGCGCGAGGCGACGACCCGGAGCTGCCCCGGAGGCAGCGGGATCTCGAGGTCGCCGGAGAGCGTGAACCGCGGCGGCGCCGCCGCCTGGCCGGTCCTCGCGTCGAAGAGGGCGATCTTCGCGGGCGTGGGCCGCCCGGGGGGCGCCGGGCCCGCGGCGGGCGCCGGCCCGACGCGCTCGCGCACCGACAGCGCGAGCCGGCCGGCGCCGGACAGCGCGAGCCGCACCGGGGCGACCTCACCGGCCCGGATCCTCACGCGAGCGCTCTCGAGCGCGCGTCGGCCGCTCCCCTCGAAGCCGACCTCGTAGAGCCCGGGCGGCGCCTCGGCGGCGAGCGGCCCGCCGCCGGCGTTCGTCCGCAGCCACAGGTCGAGCGCGCTGGCCGCCGGCGTGGCGCCCGCGCCCGCGTCCGCGCCCACGCCCACGCCCGCGTCCGCGCCCGCGTCCGCGTCCGCGCCCACGCCCGCGTCCGCGCCCGGCGCGGCGCCTTCCTCGGCGACCCGGGTGAGCGTCGCCTTGCCGGCGAGCGGCGGCAGCGGCGCGCCGCGGGCGTCCACCAGCTCGATCGCGACGCCGCCGGGCGCGCCGCCGCCCAGGAAGAAGAGCTCCGTCGCGACGGCGAGCGGATCGCCGCGCGGCGCGACGGCGAGGATCCGCTGGTACGCGGCGCGCCCGCCCGGCGGCAGCGCGGCGCGCCGCGCGAACGTCGCGTCGCTGAAGCCGGGGCCGCTCCGCGCGCGGAGCGGCGCCCCGTCCGCCGTGGCGAGCGCGTACGCGACGCCCGTCCCCACGCCGGCCACGTACGGCCCCTCGTGCTCGCCGCGCGACCCCGGCGCGATCGGCTCCGCCGCGCCCCAGTGGACGACGTCGCCGAGGTCGAGCCCCTCGACCGGCGCGCTGCCGTCGTTCCGGACCGTCGTCGTGATCACGACCGCCCGGTCGCGCGGCCCCAGCGTGTAGCGGGTCGCGATCGCCAGCGCGCCGCCCGCGCCGTCGCGCCCGCGCACCTCGCCGCGCGCCTCGATCCACGCCGAGCCGTCCTCGCCGGCGCCCGTCGCGATCTCGCGGTAGACCGCCTGCCGCGGCGGCGCGCCGACCCGCGCCACGATCTGCCCGAGCTCGTCGCGCCGCGCCCGCGCGTCCGCCGCGTCGACGATGTGGCCGCCGCTCTCCGCGAGGCCCGCCCCGGGGCCGATCTGATCGACCACCACGGCGATCTCGTCGTTCTCGAGCACGTGGTCGCCGGGCCGCCCCGCCGCGAGCGGCCCCGAGAGCGCGTCCGCGGCCCCCGTGATCCGCCGGACGCGCGCCGGCCGCGCCGCGCCCTCGGCGGTCGGGCAGAGCGCGCCCTGCTCCGCGCCGCCGCGCCCCCACCGGCAGAGCATGCCGAGGCGCTCGGCCGCGCCGGAGGAAACGACGACGCTGCCGTTCTGCGCGGGCGGCGCGCACGTCGCGCAGGCGAGCGCCAGCGCGGCGGCGACGCCGGCGGCGCCCGGAGCGCGGCGCAGCGCGCGCCCCGCGGGCCCCCGTTCGGCGGAGGGGCGCCCCGCGGGCCCCCGTTCGGCGGAGGGGCGCCGCGCGCGCGGCCGTTCGGTGGAGGGGCGCCGCGCGCGCGCCCGGTCGGCGGAGGGAAGGAGCGGCCTCTCGGGCGAGCGGATCATCGGTCCTGTTCCGATGCGCGGGCGGCGGCGCCGCTTGGGTCCGGGGCGCCCGGCCGCGAGGAGGAGCGCGGCGCGCCCTACTCGTCGTCCACCATGTCCGGGTAGTCGCCGGGCGCGAGGTTGTCGAAGCGGGTGCACGACGACGTGAACCGCGTGAGCACCTTGCCCGTCGGCCCGTTGCGCTGCTTGGCGACGATGAGCTCCGCGATGCCCTTCTGGTTCGTCGTCTCCGGGTTGTAGTACTCGTCGCGGTAGATGAAGATGATGTTGTCGGCGTCCTGCTCGATGGCGCCCGACTCGCGAAGATCGGACAGCTGAGGGCGCTTGTCCTTCGTGGTCCGGGTCTCTACCGCGCGGTTCAGCTGCGACAGCGCGATGACCGCCACCTTGAGCTCCTTGGCGAGCTGCTTGAGCCCGCGGGAGATCTCGCTGATCTCCTGCTCGCGGCTGCTCACCCCGTCGCGCCCCTTCATGAGCTGGAGGTAGTCGATGACGACGAGCCCCATGCGCCGCCCCGGGCTGCCGTTCGACGGGGGCCGATCGTACTCGGCCTGGATGCGCCGCACCTTGGCGCGCAGCTCGAGGAGCGTGATCGCCGGCGTGTCGTCGATCCAGACGGGCAGGGTCGACAGGAAGGACGCCGCCTCGGTCAGGCGGCGCCAGTCGTCCGGCTGCAGGAAGCCCTGGCGGAGCTTGCCGACGTCCACGCGGCCCTCGGAGCAGACCATACGTGTCGCGAGCTGCTCGCGCGGCATCTCGAGCGAGAAGACGGCCGCGCCGAAGCCCGGATCGTGCCGCTCGACGCCGTGCCCCATCTCGTCGGGGCCGGGCGAGCTCACCGCGCGCGGCGACGCGACGTTCACGGCGAGGTTGAGGACGAACGACGTCTTGCCCATGCCGGGGCGGGCCGCGACGATCGTCAGGTCGCCGTCGTGAAGGCCGGCCGTCTTCGCGTCGAGCTTCTCGTACCCCGTCGAGATGCCCGTGATCCGGTCGCCGCGCTCGGCGGCCGCGGTGATCTGCTCGAACGCGGCCTTGAGCACCTGCGCGATCGGCTGCGTCGACGTCCCCTGCGGCGTGCGCGCGAGCTGGTAGACGGCCTGCTCCGCGCCGTCGATGAACTCCTGCACGACCCCGACGTCGCCGTACCCCTCGGCCGCGACGCGCTGGCACGTCGCGATGAGCTGGCGCACGCGCCACTTCTCGTACACGACCCGCGCGTGTGCGGCGACGTGCGCGACCGCGGGCGTCGCGTCCGCGAGCTGGGCCAGGTACGCCGCGCCGCCCACCTGGGCGAGCCGCTCGCGGTCGCGGAGCCAGGAGGCCACCGAGACGATGTCGATCGGCGTGCCGGCGGCCGCGAGCTCCTGCGCGCCCTCGTAGATGCGGCTGTTCGCCTCGCTGTAAAAATGTTCCGCCTTCAGGATCTCGAGCACCCGATCGAGCGCGTCGCGGTGCAGCAGGATGGCGGAGAGCACCGCCGCTTCGGCGTCGAGGTCGTGCGGCGGCACGCGCCCGGCGACGATGGGGGGCTCGACCCTCTGAGGCCGCTGGCCGCGGCGCTCCATCATTCTCATCATCCGTGCATCTCCTCCCCACCGATTCCCCCCATCCCGCCCCGAGGTTTTCCACAGGAGCCGAAATGGGCGACGCCCCGGAGGCGCGAGGGGCCTTCGGGGCGTCGGGTGCAGGGTCGGCTTCCGTCTATCAGAACATGGGCGGCCCTGAGAAGGGTTTCTGTTTGCATTGCAGTGAGCGTTCGTGCGGTGAGCATCCGAATGCGCGCTCCACGTCCACGGGACGCCCCTCCCGCCGCAGGGGCGCGGCGCGTCCAGGCGAGGCGCCGGCGGCGGGACATGGAAAGCGCGCAACCCCGGTCGCATCGGCATTTCCCTTCGCGCTTGACTGAGCTGCGATGGCGCTTTGCGCCCGGCCATGGACCATCACGGGGAGCCGCCATTGTGGATCACAAAACGCGTCAAACAAGGAGCGAGCCCGCCGAGGTGGTCTGCGTGGGTGAAGCGCTGTGGGACCTGATCGCGCCGGAGGGCATTCCGCTCGAGCGGGCAAAATTGCTCCGCCGCGTGCCGGGGGGCGGCGCGGTGAACACCGCGACGGCGCTCGCCCGGCTCGGCGTGCCGTCGGGCCTGTGCGCCGCGCTCGGCGACGACGCGCTGGGGCGCGGGCTCCGGGACGAGGTCGCCGCGGCCGGCATCGACGTGAGCCGGCTCGCGCTGGGCGCGGCGCGCACCGGCCTCATGTTCGTCGCGACCGAGCGCGGCGAGGCGCGCTTCCTCGGGTACCGGCAAGGCGAGCCCGAGGCGCGGGCGCTCGCCGCGGCGCTGCCCGGGCGATGGCAGGCCCGGGTCGTCCACTTCACCGGGATCGCGCCGGTGCGCGGCGCGATCGGCGCTGTCGCGCGGGCGGCCGCTGGCGCCCGGCGCGAGGGGTGCGCCGTCTCGATCGACGTCAACGCGCGCCCGCGGATGTGGCCGCGCGCCGAGCGCGCCGCGGGCGAGCCCGGCCCCGGCGTGCGCGGCTGCTTCCGGCTCCTCGGCGAGGCCGACCTCGTGAAGTGCAGCGTCGGCGATCTCGACGTGATGGGGACGACGGCGCGCGCGCTCCGCGAGCGCCTGCGCCCCGAGGCGACGCTCGTCGTCACCGACGGCGCGCGGGCGACGCTCGTGCTCGGCCCCGGCGGCGAGCGCTCGGTCGCGACGCGCCCGGTGCGGCCGCTCGACCCCACGGGCGCGGGCGACGCGTTCTGCGCCGGCATGCTGGCGAGCCTCGTGTGGCAAGAGCGCGCGGGGTGGGGGGACACGACGCTCATGCTGCGCGCGGTGGCGCGGGGGCACGACGTCGCGCGCGCGTGGGTGCGGCGCAAGCGCGGGTGAGGGGAGAAGCGCGGGCGAGCCGCGCTTGGTGGACGCGGAGGAAGCGCGGGCAAGCCGCGCTTGGTGGACGCGGAGGAAGCGCGGGCAAGCCGCGCTTGGTGGACGCGGAGGAAGCGCGGGCAAGCCGCGCTTGGTGGACGCGGAGGAAGCGCGGGCAAGCCGCGCTTGGTGGACGCGGAGGAAGCGCGGGCAAGCCGCGCTTCCGGGCGGGCGCCGCTTACTTGGCGGCGACGGTGACCTCGACCGACGCCGTGATGGACGGGGCGAGGCGGACCGTGACGGAGTGGGCGCCGAGCGACTTGATCGTGTCGGTCTCGATGCGGCGCCGGTCCACGCTGAAGCCCTGCGCGGCGAGCGCCTCCTCGATGTCGCGCGCGGTGACCGAGCCGTACAGCTTGTCGCCCTCGCCGACCGGGCGGCTGATCGTGAGCTTCACCTGGCTGAGCTTGCCCGCGAGCTGCTCCGCCTCGGAGCGCGTCTTGGCGGCGCGCGACTCGGCGACCCGCTTCTCGTGCTCGATCCGGGACACGTTCTCGGCGGTGGCGCCCACCGCGAGGCCGCGCGGGATGAGGTAGTTGCGCGCGAAGCCGGGGCGAACCTTCACGAGCTCGCCGCTCTTGCCGACGTTGTGGAGGTCCTCCGTGAGGACCACATGGATGTGGGTTGCCATGATCGACCTCCTACGCCGTCACGGTGAACGGCAAGAGCGCGATGTTGCGCGCGCGCTTGATGGAGAGGGTCACCTTGCGCTGGTGGCGCGCGCAGTTGCCGCTGATGCGGCGCGGGACGACCTTGCCGCGCTCCGAGATGAAGTACTTGAGCGCCTGCGGGTCCTTGTAGTCGATGACGAGCGCCTTGTCCGCGCAGTAGCGGCAGACGCGCTTCCGGCCCGTGCGGCGGCGCCCGGGGGCGTCCGCGTTCAGGTCGGGCGTGCGCCCGAAGTCGCGATCGTCGAAGTCAGCGCCGCTGCTGCGGCCCATGTCGTTGTTGCGGCCGTTCATTGCTCAGCTCTCCTCTTCGTCGGTGGCGCCTTCCGCCTCGGCCTCTTCGCCGTCCTCGAGATCCGGCGGGGCCGCCTCGGAGGTCCGGTCGACGCGGCGCTCCGGCTCGATCAGGCCGAGCTGACGCTCGCGCGAGTCGTCGCGGTCGTCCTCCAGCGGCGCGAGCTCCAGGCGCTCGAACTTCACGTCCTCGTCGGCGACGCTCAGGCCCTGGACCTCGACGTCGTTGCGCACGAGCACCGTCTGGTACTTCAGCACGCCGTCGGAGAGGCGCAGGTTGCGCTCGATCTCGGAGACGACCTTCCCGCCGCCGAGGTACTTCAGGTACACGTACACGCCGCGGCGGTGCTTCGCGATGTCGTACGCGAGGCGGCGGCGCCCCCACGTCTCGACCTTCGTCAGCCGGCCGGCCTCGCGGCTGACGACCTCGGCGAGGCGCGACCCGATCCGCTCGGCGCCGTCGGCGTCGATGTCGGGTCGAAGGATGTAGATCGTCTCGTACTCTCTGGCGCGCCCGGGCGCCGTTACCTGTCGGCTCATTCCGTCTTCCCTCTCGGACAGTGGCCCCGGGGCGACGCCCCGGAGCGAGGAAAGGAGCAGCGCGCCGCGCGACGCAACGGCGGGCTCGACACGCTGGCTCCGTCGAGGATCAGGGCTTCTGCGTCGGGGGGAGGGATCCCCTCTCTCCCTTCGCAGCGGGGGCCTGGTCTGCCGACCCGTCCCCTTCGCCCTTCTGCCTCTTGCCCGGCTTCTGCCGGGCATTTCGAACATTCATCGCGGCGTCGAAGCCGCGGGCGGCGACTTCTAGCACACTTTGGACAGCTTGCTTCAAGCAGTCGGGCAGCGCCGCGCGCTCGACGGCGTCGAACCCCGACAGAACGTAGTCCGCGACCTCGCCCCGGAAGCCCGCGGGCGGCCGGCCGATCCCGATGCGGACGCGCCCGAAGTTCCCCGTCCCGCAGTGCGCCATGATCGAGCGCAGCCCGTTGTGCCCCGCGTGCCCGCCGCCCACCTTCAGGCGGACCGTGCCGAAGGGCAGGTCGAGCTCGTCGTGGAGCACGATCAGCCCGGACGGCGCGATCTTGAAGAAGGCCATCGCCGGCTGAACGCTCCGCCCCGACTCGTTCATGTAGGTCATGGGCTTGAGCAGGATCGCCGGCTGCCCGGCGATCTCCGCCTTCGCGTGCACGCCCGAGAACTTCTCGCGAAACGGATCGGCCCGCGCCTCGTCGGCGAGCGCATCGACGGCCATGAAGCCGACGTTGTGCCGGTGAGGAGCGTATTCCTTGCCCGGGTTTCCCAGGCCGACCACGAGCAGCATGGCGAGCGGGTTCTGCTGGATCCTGGGACGTGCGCGGGCGAGGCGACGAGGGGTCGGGGTGCGGGGCAGGGCGGGCCGCGCGCGCCTCGCCGCGGGGCGCGCGGCCCCGAAGCGATGAAGCGCGATGAGGCGCGGCCGCTCGCGGGTTACTTCTTGTCCTTCTTGTCGCCCGCAGGGGCGGCGCCGCCCTTCGCGGGCGCCGCGCCGGCCGCCGGAGCGGCGGCCGCGGCGGGCGCGCCGGCAGCCGGCTTCGCCTCTTCCTCGGGGCCGGCCTTCTCCGGAGCGTTGACGACGGCGATCGTCTGGTCGTCCGAGAGCAGCGCCTTCACGCCCTCGGGGAGGTTCAGGCCGCTGGCCTTGTACGACTCGCCCAGGTCGAGCTCGGTCACGTCGATCTCGATGAACGACGGGATCTTCTCGGGCAGGCAGCGCACCGGGATGGTGCGGAAGATCTGCTGGAGCACGCCGCCGGTGACCACGCCCTTCGGCTTGCCCACGCAGCGGAACGGCACGTGGACGTCGACGGGCTGGTCGAGCTTCACCTGGATGAAGTCGGCGTGGACGAGCTCCCGCGAGACGGGGTGGTAGTCGTAGTCGCGCACCATGACGGTGAGCGTCTCGCCGTTCTCGATGGCCAGCTCGACCACGGAGTTCTTGCCGTGGTCGGAGCCGAGCACCTGAAGGAGCGCCTTCGGCGAGACGGCGACCGACAGCGGCGCGAGCTCGCGCCCGTAGGCGATGGCGGGAATCTGTCCGGCGCGGCGCAGGCGGCTCGACGCGCTCTTGCCGCTCTCCTCGCGCCTCGTGGCGTTGAGCTTGATGATCTCCATGACGACGGCTCCAGAAAGTGGTCCGGGGGTCCGCGACGCGCGGTCCGCTCCGGCGTAGGGTGCGGCGCTATAGCAGAACGAAGAAGAGAAAGTCGAGCCTTCGTCGCCGGAGGGCGCGTTTTGTGGCGGGGGCGCGGGGGCGACCTGCGTCGCCTGCGCTCCTGCCACGCCCGAGGCCCCCCGAGGGGGGCCGCCGGGCGCGCTCTGCCGGTCAGACGAAGAGCGAGCTCACCGAGTCCGAGTGGTGGATGCGGCGGATCGCCTCGGCGAGCAGCCGCGCCACCGAGACGACCTTGAACTTGCCGGAGGCCCTCGCCTCCTCGGAGAGCGGGATCGAGTTCGTCACCACCACCTCGGTGAGGGGCGAGGCCTTGATGCGCTCGACGGCCGGTCCGGACAGGACCGGGTGGGTCGCGCAGGCGGCGACGCTCTTCGCGCCCTGCTTCATCAGGGCGTTGGCGGCGTTGACCAGGGTGCCGGCGGTGTCGATGAGGTCGTCGAGGATGAGGCAGTTCTTGCCGGCGACCTCGCCGATGATGTTCATGACCTCGCTCTCGTTCGCGCGCTCGCGGCGCTTGTCGATGATCGCGAGCGTGCCCTGCAGGCGCTTAGAGTAGGCGCGGGCGCGCTCCACGCCGCCGGCGTCCGGCGAGACGATGACGACATCCTTGCCGTAGTTCTCGCGGAGGTGGTGGTCGAGCAGCGCCGGCATCGCGAACAGGTGGTCGAACGGGATGTTGAAGAAGCCCTGGATCTGTCCGGCGTGCAGGTCGAGCGCGACGATGCGGTTCACCCCGGCGGCGACGATGAGATCGGCGACGAGCTTCGAGGTGATCGGCGTGCGCGGCGCGACCTTCCGGTCCTGTCGGGCGTAGCCGTAGTAGGGGATGACCGCCGTGATGGAGCCGGCCGAGGCGCGGCGGAGCGCGTCGACCATGATCAGCAGCTCCATCACGCTGTCGTTCACCGGCGAGCAGGTCGGCTGGACGACGTACGTGTCGACGCCGCGGACGTTCTCCTGGATGACGCAGAACGTCTCCCCGTCGGAGAAGCGCGACACGCGCGACTTCCCCATGGGTTGCTCGAGGACCTGACAGATTTCCTGGGTCAGCGCGAGATTGGCGTTGCCGGAGAAGATACTGACTCTCTTGAACACGGCGCGCCTCCAGCCCATTTCGGGGAGCGCGGCTCTATCAGCCTGCCATGGGCCCGTCAAGCAACTCTGTCCGCCGGGCGCCCGGCTGTACGGGCGTATCGTGTCCGCGGCCTCGTTTCTGGCTCGGTTCCCGTCCGCCTGCTGCCGCGTCCCACCGCGTTCCGTTCGGCGCCGCTTCGGGTTAGGTAGCGGCTGTGGAGCATCTCGCTGCCGCCGCGGGCGGGCAGGGTGGGCGCGCCGCGGCCGGGCCGCGGGGCAGCCTCGTCATCATCGGCAACTTCGACGGCGTTCACCGGGGGCACCAGGCGCTGCTCGCCGACGCGGCGCTCGACGCCGAGCGGCGGGGGCTCGACCCGGTGGCGCTCACGTTCGCGCCGCACCCGGCGAGCGTGCTCGGTCGCACGCCGCCGCCGACGCTCACGGTGCTGCCGCGCAAGATCGAGCTCATCCGGCGCGTGCAGCCGGCGATCCGGGTCGACGTCGTGACGTTCGACCGCGCGTTCGCGGCGCAGACGCCCGAGGAGTTCGTGCAGCGCGTGCTGCTCGACCGGCTCGCGGCGCGCGTCGTGCTCGTCGGCGCGAACTTCCGGTTCGGCCGCGGGCGTGCCGGGGACTTCACGACCCTCGGGCGCCTCGGGGAGGACCTGGGCTTCGAGACGCGGTCGCACCCGCTCGTCGGCGACGCCGAGGGGGCGTGGTCGAGCACCCGCGTGCGCGCGGCGATCGCGCGCGGGGACCTCGGCGCGGCCGAGCACATGCTGTCCCGCCCGCACATGCTGTCCGGCGTCGTCGCGCAGGGGGCCCGGCGGGGCCGGACGATCGGCTTTCCCACGTGCAACCTCGACGAGATCGACGAGGCGCTGCCGCCGTTCGGCGTCTACGCGACGCTGGTCGACCGGGTGACCCCGTCGGGCCGCGCGATCGCGCTCGCCCGCGGCGTGGCGAACCTCGGCGTGCGGCCGACGGTCGAGGCGTCGGGGCAGGCGCGGCCGAACCTCGAGGTGCACCTCTTCGACGTCGACGAGGATCTCTACGGCGCGACGCTGCGCGTGCACCTGATCGCCCGGCTGCGCGAGGAGCGGCGGTTCTCCGGGCTCGCGGAGCTCAAGGAGCAGATCGCGCGCGACGCCGAGGCCGCGCGCGCGCGGCTCGCGCCGCTCGTCGAGGATCCGGCGGCGGAGGGCGCGTTTCGCTGAGCGGCGCGCGGCGGCGGGCGACGGTGGGCGCGCGTCGGATGTGGTAGCGTCCACGCCGATGGAGCGCCGGGAGCTCGACGGGCTGACGCGGGAGGAGCTGATAGCGCGCGCCGAGGGGCTCGGGGTGCCGCGGCCGCGCGTGCTCACGAAGGCCGAGCTCGTGGACGAGATCCTGGCGCGCACGACGCAGAGCGAGCCGGAGCGGGCGCGCCTGCGCGGCTTCCTCGGGCGGGCGCGCGATCTGCTGTCGCGCGTGGTCGAGCGGGGGCTGCACATGCCGGAGACGGCGCGCGCGCTGCGCGGCGAGCCCCCGCCGGAAGATCGGTGGTCGCCGCCGCCGCCGCCGCCGCCGCTGCCCACGACGACGCTCGCCGAGATCTACGCCTCGCAGGGGCACACGGACCGCGCCATCGCGGTGCTCGACGAGATCCTGGCGCGCGCGCCGCAGCACGAGGAGGCGCGGCAGCTCCGCGCGAGGCTGATCGAGAAGGCGCAGCGCGCGCAGGAGGAGGGCGCGGGCGCCGAGGGGGGGAAGGCCACGGAGGACGCGGACGCGGAGGATGCGGACGCGGAGGACGCGGACGCGGAGGACGCGGACGCGGAGGATGCGGGCGCGGAGGACGCGGACGCGGAGGATGCGGACGCGGAGACCGCAGACTCGGGTGCTGGCGCAGAGGTCGCGAAGGATGCCGTCGCGGAAGCCGCAGAAGCAGAGGTGGCAAAGGACGCCGTCGCGGAAGCCGCGGACGTGGAGGTCGCGAAGGATGCCGTCGCGGAAGCCGCGGACGCGGAGGTCGCGAAGGATGCCGTCGCGGAAGCCGCGGACGCGGAGGTCGCGAAGGATGCCGTCGCGGAAGCCGCAGAAGCAGAGGTGGCAAAGGACGCCGTCGCGGAAGCCGCAGAAGCAGGGGTGGCAAAGGACGCCGTCGCGGAAGCCGCAGAAGCAGAGGTGGCAAAGGACGCCGTCGCGGAAGCCGCAGAAGCAGAGGTGGCAAAGGACGCCGTCGCGGAGGCCACAGCCCCGGAGGTAGCGAGGGACGCCGTCGCGGAAGCCGCAGAAGCAGAGGTGGCGAAAGACGCCGTCGCGGAGAGCGCGGACGCCGAGGCCGCGACGGGCGCTGCTCCGGAGACCGCCGGCGTGGAGAGCGCGGAGGCCCCTCGCTCGGGGACGTTGATCGGGGCCCCGACCACGGACGAGCCGACCGGGCAGCCCGAGGCCGTCTCCGAAGCCCCTGACGCCGCGCCGGTGCCGTCGCCGCCGGACCTGCCGCCCGCGGAGGCTCCTGCGCAGGCGCCGCCCGTCGCGGAGGACGCCGGCGCGGGCGCGGCGCTGGCCCTCGCGGCGGTCGTGCAGGACGAGCGGGCGGAGATGCCGGCACGGTACGACGTCGACGAGATCGTCGGCCTCGCTGTCGATCCGGAGACGCTGTACCTCTACTGGGAAGTGCGCCCCAGGACGCTCGCGCGAGCGCGCGCGCGTCGCCCGGAGGGGCAGCTCGTGATCCGCGTCGTCGCGGTGCTGCCGAGCTGGGAGAGGCCCGTTGTCGAGCAGCGCGATCTCGCGATCGACGCGCTCTTCGGGGACATGTTCGTGCGCGACGTGCCGGCCGGCGCGCACCTGCGGATGTGCACGGGATGGCTCGCCGGCGACGTGTTCGAGCCCTTCGCGGTGGGCCTCGAGGTCGCCGCGCCGCGCGCGCTGCCGGTCGCGCCGAGCCCGCCCCCGGCAGAGCCTGTCGGCCCGGAGCCCGAGGCGCTGCACGACGACATTCCCCCCTCGGGCAGCCTCACGGCGACCGACCCGGCGCCACCTGCCGAGGGGTCCGCTGGAGAGGCGTCCTCCCCGGCATCCGGCGCGCTCGGAGCTTCTCCAGCGTCCGTGGACTCCTGGAGCGTCAGCGGTGAGGGCGGGGCGCCTGCCGGCGCGGGGGCGGCGGCGAACGCGGCGTCCGCGAGCGCGCCTGCGCCGGCTGCGAGCGCCCCCGCCGCGCGCGGCGGCGACGCGGCTGCGCAGGTGGTTGCTCCCGTCGCGAGCGGCGATGGCGCCACGGAGGCCGCCGCGCCGGCGCCGGGCAGCGACACAGCGCCCGAGGCCGCCGCGCCCGACGCGCGTCGCGGCGTCCCTGCGGAGGCGACCGCGCCGCCCGCGGGCACCGGCGCGCCCGCGGAGGCAGCCGCGTTCGTTGCGGGCGACGCGCCCACCGCGGCCGCCGCCTCGGCCCCGCGCCACAGCCCCGCGCGCGAGGCGGCCACCTCGGCGCAGAGCGCGCCGAGCGCCGGGGAGGCCGAGACGGCGCGCCTGCCCGCGAGCAAGGAGCCGCCCCGCTTCCCCTCCGGAACGGCGCCGACCCCGGAGGCGATCGCGCAGGCGGTCGCGGCGACCCGCGGTGCGTCGAGCGAGGGGCCACCCCGCTTCCCCTCCGGGACGGTGCCGACCCCGGAGGCGATCGCGCAGGCGGTCGCGGCGACCCGCGGCGGGGCCAGCGAGCTCGGTCGGAAGGGAGGCGGGGGCGCCGCGCTCGGGCGCGGCGGTGCGCCCCACGCCAGCGAGGCGCTCCGGCGCCCCGGCGCCGCGGGGGACCGGTCCCTGGGCGGCGGCAGCGAGCTGCGCGCGAGCGCGGCGTCGGCGGGCCCCCCCGGCGGCGGCAGCGAGCTGCGCGCGAGCGCCGCGTGGGCGCGCCCCCCGGGCGGCGGAACCGAGCTCTGGCGGAGCTTCGCCACCCGCGGACGGCCGCCTTCACGGTCCCGCTGAGCGCACGGAGCTGCCCGCCGCACGCAACTGGCGGCACACGGCGGTCGAACCTGCTCGCGTGCGAACGAACCACCGATCCATCCTCCGCTCCGTCCTCCTCCTCCTCGGCGCGCTCGCGTGCGCGCTGCCCGCGCCGCAGGCGCGCGCGGACCTCCCCTCCGACGACGAGCCCACGGCGCTCGACCCGCGCGTGGATCGGCTCGACGCCGCGCCCCACGAGCTCTGGGCCTCGACGCCGGGCCGCGCGCAGCCGCTCTGGTTCGCGGTCCAGCTCGGGGTCGCTCGGCGCGAGCGCGGCGAGCGCTCCCTCAGCGGCATGCTGCTCGCGAGCATCCCGCTGGAGCGGACGGATCGGACGTCCGATCGCCCGCGCGCGCCCCCGCCTACCCCCTCGGCCGTCGCGGAACCGGAGGCGCCCCGGCTGAAGCCTGCGCCGCCGGCGCCGGGCGCGCCCCGCGCGGCGCCGGCGCCCGAGCTCCCGGAGGCTCCTCCTGCGCCGCCTCCGGCGCAGCCCGCCCAGGCCGAGCCGCCGCTCCCGCTGCCGGTGCGGGTCACGCCGGCGACGGCGCGCGAGGCCGTCGAGGCGGCGCTGCGGCAGGCGCGCCTCGTCGACCCGGGGGCGCGCATCGACGCGCTCGCCGCGCGCGCCCGGACGTCGTCGCTGCTCCCGGAGCTCCGGCTCCGCGTCTCGCGCCTCGTCGACGAGGCGGAGAACCTGGCGCCCACCGAGTACGACCCCGCGCGCAGGACGGCCTCCGGCGGCACGAGCCTCTGGCTCGAGGCGCGCGCGACCTGGCGGCTCGACCGCGTTGTCTTCGTCGACGAGGAGATCGCCCTGGAGCGCCTCCGCCGCGAGCGCGCCGAGCTGCAAGCGAAGCTCACGGCGCGCGTGCTCGACCTGCTCTTCGCGTGGCAGCGCGCCGTCGCGCTCGCGGCCGACCCGGGCCGCAGCCCCGAGGAGCACCGCGCCGCGACGCTCGAGGCGCTCGAAGCCGAGGCGTCGCTCGATCTGCTCACCGGCGGCTGGATGACGCGCTGGCGCGCCGCGCGCGAGTGATCCCGGCCCGCGCGCCCTCGCGCGCCGGCTGGCTCCGCGCGCCGGCTGGCTCCGCGCGCCGGCTGGCTCCGCGCGCCGGCTGGCTCCGCGCGCCGGCTGGCTCCGTGCGCCGGTCGCGCCGGTCGCGCCGGTCGCGCTGGTCGCGCCGCGCTCGGTGTGCCCGCCGGCGGCTACAGGATGGTCTGCGAGAGCGTCACCCTGCGCTTGCCGGTCCCGGTGTCCCCGTCGGCATCGGTGACGGTCACCTCGACGTCCACGACCTTGCCGAGCAGCTCCTCGATCGTCCGCTCCCCGTCCAGCCGGAACCGCAGCCCCGAGAGCTTGCAGAAGCCGCCCTCGTCCTGGTCCAGGGTGAAGATCACCCGGAGCGGCGCGATCGTGTAGTCGAGCTCGGGCACGACGCCGCTCACCACCGTCAGCGAGCCGGACCGGCGGAGGTTCTTGATCCGGACGGCGATGAAGATGTGGTAGCCGCCCTGCGGCCCCGCCTCCACCTGGACCTCGTCGAGCTCCTCGAGCGGGAAGTAGTCGGCCTGCCCCTCGCCGACGACGACCACCGGCGCCCCCGCGGCGCCGTCCGGCTCGCAGAGATCCCGCTCCGCGTCCGCGGCGCTCCACGACGCGCTGTACGGCTCGAGCCGCCGGGGATCCACGTGGGGCGCGCTGCAGCCGCCGGCGACGCAGGTCTGCGGCGCCGGGCACGTGGCGTCACCCGGCGCGACGACGCACTCCCGCTCGAGGCGGAGCGCAAGGAGCAGCGTGCGGCCGCCGACCACCTGGGTCGTCGCGGTCCGGACGAGCACCGGCCGGTCCGGATCCTCGGCCCCGAACGCCTCGAGCGAGATCTCCACCGCCGTCTCGTCGTCCATGTCCTCGAAGGCGAACTCCCGGGGGAAGAAGAGCTGCCCGCTCGGGTGCGTCAGCACGTCGTCGCTCAGCAGCTCGCCGCCCGCGCGCAGGACGACGCGCATCCGGTCGATGTCGAGCCCGGGGCTCAGCTCGCTCGTCACCCCGACGACCACGGTCCCCGTCGGCGGCGAGGGCTCGGCGCTGCAGCCGGCGACGACCATCAGCAAGCAGAGAAGGCAGCGCGCGAGGGCGGCGAGCAGGCTGGGGCGCATGGTGGACGCGCTACTGGATGCCCTCGAGCGCGGCCAGGAACACGTCCGGGCCGACGAAGTCGTTGAAGCGCTTCCGCTCGGCTCCCGTGGAATCATAGATCACCACCGTGGGCAGGCCGACGACCTTGTACTTGCCCATCACCGCGCCGACCTGCGGGTCCTCGTCGTCCGTCGCGTCGACCTTCACCGCGACGAAGTGCGCCGCCTTGGCCATGACGCGGGGATCCGAGAAGGTGTCCTTATCGAGCTGCTTGCAGGCGCCGCACCAGTCCGCGGTGAAGTCCACGAGCAGCGGCCGCTTCTCCGCCTTCGCCTTCGCGGCGGCCACCGCCTCCTCGTGGAGCCACGTGAGCTGCCGCGGCGCGGCCTCGCCGGCCACCGCCGCCGGCACCGGCGAGGCGAGCCGCGGCAGGTCCAGGCTCGCGACGAGCAGGAAGCCGCAGGCCACCGTGAGCGCGATCCCGAGCCCCTTGCGGACCTTCACCCCGAGGCCGCCGTCGTCCCACGACAGGTGCACCGCGCCGAGCGCCAGGCCGACGACGACGAGGCCGGCCATCGCCGCCATGAACTGCGGCGTGGGCCGCGCGAGCGCCGACAGCGCAGGGAACGTCGTCTTCAGGAAATAGAGCGCGACGATCAGCATCACGATCCCGAAGAACGACTTCACCCCGAGCATCCACTTGCCGCCCTTCGGCAGGGCGACGGCGAACGTGCCGACGAGCCAGAACGGCAGGCCGAGCCCGATCGAGAAGGTCGCGCCGACGAGCGCGCCGAGGCCGATGTTCTGGGTCTTGCCGATCCAGAGGATGATGCCGGTGAGGACGGGCCCGGTGCACGGCGCGGCGACGAGGCCGCTCACGAGCCCGAGCAGGAACGCCCCGCCGTAGCCGATGCCGCCGACCTGCGAGAGCCGCTGCATGAGCGCGTCGGGCAGCGTCATGTCGAACGCGCCGAACATGGACAGCGACAGCGCGATGAACACCATCGCGATGCCGACGATGACCCACCGGTTCGCGAGCACGCTGCCGAACAGGCTCCCGGTGAGCGCGGCGACCACGAGCATCGCCGTGAAGAGCACGACGATCCCGAGCACGAAGCTCGTCGAGAGCAGCATCGCCTCGCGCCGGGACTTCGCCTCCCGCGCCCCGAAGATGCTCACCGTGATGGCGATCATCGGGTACACGCACGGCGTGAGGCACGTGAGCAGGCCGCCCGCGAGCGCCGCGAGCCCCGCGAAGAGCGGGCCGGCCTGGAGACCGCGGGTGAACAGATCCGGCTCGTCGGCGGCCAGCGCGAGCCCCGGAGACGCGAGCACCGCGAGCGCGGCGAGCGCGGCGAGCGCGAGGTCCCGCGCGCTGCGTACGCGGCGCGCGCCGCGCTGATGACCCGCCGGCGCGGCGCCGGCGCTTCCCTGGAGACGAGTCGAAGCGGTCATGACGGAGGTTCTATAGCAAAGCGATCGCCGTCGTGCGGCGCGCCCCTGTCCGTTCCGTTCGGCTTCTATTCGGACAGCCGTCAGCGCTTCGCCATCGTCGCCAGCGTCTGACGCGCCGCCTCGATCTCCCCGCCGAGCGCGATCGCGACAGCCGCCCTGCCGGAGGTGCTCCGCTGTACGAAGGCTTCCAGGTATTTCTTTGCCTCGTCCCAGCGACGGTCAAAGTAGGCCATCTGCCCGAGCACGAACCGGCCGTACCCCTGGCCCGCCGGCACCTCGGAGAGCCTGTCGATCAGCGCGCCGAGCCCCTCCACCGGCCTGCCGCTCTCGCACTGCACGACGGCGAGGTGCCCCTGGTAGAGCGGCTTGTCCCGCGTGCCCCAGCGCGCCGCCCGCGTGAGCGCGCCGATCGCCTCGTCGTACCGGCGCGCCAGGTGGTACACGCTGCCCAGCGTCCACCAGTGGAACGCCCTGCGGCTCGCCGGCCCCGTGCGCGCCGCCAGCCGCAGGTGGCCCACCGCCCCCTCGATGTCGCCGAGCGCCTGCCTCGCCCGCGCCGCGTCCTGGTGGGCGACGTCGCTCAGCACGCCGAGCGCCACGATCTGCTCCGCCACCTCGGCCGCCCGCTCGAAGCGGCGCGTCTCGAAGTACGCCAGGTAGAGCTGCCGCAGCAGCATCGCCTGCGTCGTCCGGTCGAGCGGCCCCCGGAGCGACAGGCCCCGCCGGGCCCACAGCGCGCGCGAGCGCGGCGTCTCCGCGCCGAGCGCCCGCCGCAGCATCTCCTCCGGCGTCAGCGCCGCCGCCGGCGCCCGCCGCCGCGGGGCGCTGCTCGGCCGCTTCTTTCGTGGGGCGTCCTGCTGGCCCACCTCACCGCCGCCGGCCACGGCCGCCCCCGCCACCGGCTTCGTGCGCCGCGACGCACCGCCGGAGCCCCCACGGACGGTTCGAGCGCCGCCCACGCTGTCACCGTGCTCGCTCGCCTTGCGCACAGAAGGCAATCCTAACAGACCTGGACAGGCGTTCCAGCAAGACGCGAGCATTTCAGGCTTGACGCGGGGCCGACCCACCGCTCGCCGGACGCGGCTGCGCCCTGTCCCACCCTGGCAGCTACGTCCTGACAGTTGCGCCCCGACAGGCTCGGCGGCATCGTCGCGGCCATGCGTCGCCGCCCTGGCCCCAGTTCGCTTCAGCGGTGTTCCGTCTCCACGGTCTCCGGCAGCCCGGGGCGGGGCGCCGCCCTCGGGCTCGCCTCGTGCCTGGCCCTGCTCGGCGCGCTGCCGCTCGCGTCGGGGTGCGGGCACCCGGCGGGCCGCGAGGAGTGCGAGGCCATCTTCCAGCGGAGCGCGGAGATAGAGCTCCGCGCCCAGAACATCGTGGATCCCAAGGTGATCGAGGAGCGCATCGCGGCGGTGCGGGACGCCCGCAAGGACCTCATCGACCGGTGCGTGGGGCGGCGGATCACGGACGCCGCGATGGCGTGCGTCCGGCAGGCGACCACCCCGGATCAGGTCGATCGGTGCCTGGAGTGACGCGCCCGGCGACGCGCGCCGACGTGCTGGCGACGCTGGCGATCGTGCTGCTCGTTGTCTCGGTCGTCGCCGGGCGCGCTGTATTCCGCGCTCTGGCCCCGCGTCCATCCCCGGACGAGTGCGCCGCGCTCCTCGATCGCTACGTCGAGCTCGTCCTGCGCGCGGCCACGCCTGAGCCCGCCGCGGCCCAGATCGCCGAGCGCAAGGCGCTGGCGCGGGAGGCGGCCGGCGAGCGCGGGTTCGTCCGCTGCGAAGCCGACCTCACGCAGGCGGAGGTGACGTGCGCCCTCCAGGCGGGCAATGCGGACGACCTGGAGCGCTGTCTGCCCTGACGCGACGGGCCCGCGGCCGGCGGACGACCGGCTCCGACATGCGCCCCCGGCGTGAACCCCGCGCGGGACCGGCGCCGGCGGGCGGTCGGCCAGCGCGGACCTTCGCGAAGGATACGACGCGCGCTGCGAATCGTTCCGGGCGCGCCGCGCTGTGATAGTCTCGCCCCTGGCGAACGCGCCCCTCTGGCGCGCTCTCCTCACCTCCCCAACCTCGGATTGCCTGTCGTGAAAGCCCCGTCGCCCTTGCTCGGCTTCAACAACAACGTCCGGCACAAGGGGCGGTTGTTCCATATACAGACCGAGGACTCAGGCATTCGCCATCCTCACATCATCACGCACCTCTTCGCCGACGGCGGCCGCATCCTGAAGACGACGAAGACGTCGTACGCGGAGCACGTCGGCCAGGCCTCGCTGGCCGAGACGGTGCGCGGCATGATGAAGGAGCAGCACAAGGCGATGTTCATCGCCCTGCGCGACGGCCACTTCGACTACCTCTTCGACGACACGGCCGCGCCGCCCACGTCGGCCGCCGCCGCCCCCGCGCCGCCGCCTGCTGCCGAGGCGAGCAAGCCCGCGCGGCCGCCGGCGCCGTCGTCGCCCGAGGGGGCCGGCGCGCTGAAGGCGCCGCCGCCGTCCCGGCCCCTCACGCCCGAGCCGCCGCGCCCGAAGCCGGCCGCGGCGCCCGCCCCCGCGCCGACGCCGCCGCCGCGGCCCGCCGCCCCCGCGCCGCCGCCCGCCGCCAGGCCGGCCGCCGCGCCGCTCGGCGCCGCGCCGCCGCGCGCCCCGGCGGCCGAGCCGGCCCCCGCGGCCCCCGCGTCGGCCAGGTCGCGCCCGCGGCTCGAGCTCGATCCTGTCTCGCTGCAGGCGCTCGGCAACGTCGGCGGCGGGCGCGCGGGAAGCCCGCTCTCGGGCAGGGCGGTGCGCCCGGCGCCCCCGGAGCGGCCCGAGCAGCCGTCGATCGATCTCGATCTCGACGCGCTCGAGCGCGCCGCGGCCGAGGCGCAGACGCCGTTCTTTCAGCAGATCCAGGACCTCCCGCCGCCGCCCGCGTCCGTGATCGGGCGCCGGACGGAGTCCGCGTCCTCGGGCGCCGGGGTGTACAGCAACGTCCACCCGGAGCAGCCCGCGGCGCCGCCCGCGCCGACGGTCGCGGTGGAGCACTACACGGGCGGCCCGGGCTCCGGGCGCTACGCGGCCTCGCGCCCGGCCAGCATCTTCGCGACGAACCGGCCCGCGGAGGGCGCCTCGATCTTCGGTGAGGACCTGATCAGCGAGAAGTCGCTCGACGAGGTGATCCTCAGCTACCTCGCCGAGGATCTCGACAGCCCCCCGGAGAAGAAATAGCCAGGCTGCCGCCTGGCGGGGCGAGCGCGTGGGCAGGCGGGGCGATCCATCGCTGGTGGAGCAGGCGCGCGGGGAAGACGCGCGTGGTCCGTCGCGCTCTCAGCAGGGGCCCCGATGGAGCGGGGAGCTCCCCATGAGCGTCGACCGGACCGCGGCCGACGAGGACGGCCGGCGCCGCCGGGGCGCGGCCGTGGCCCGCATCTGGCTGCGGCCGATGACGTACCCGCTCGGCGTCAGCATGGCGACGCTGGCCGTCGTCTACCTGCTCGATCTCGCGCGGCCCGAGAACGCGGGGCTGCCGTTCTGGCAGGTGTTCGCGCACATGTCGGCGGACGACGCCGAGCACATCATGGGCGGCATCGGCGAGGTCATCGCCGCGATCCTCGGCATCGTGATCACGGTCGCCTCCATCATCGTGCAGCTCGCCGCGAACCGGTACACGCCGCGGATCACCGAGATGTTCTTCCGCGACCGGACGAACATGCTCGTGATGGGCTTCTTCGTCGTGAGCGCGGTGTTCTCGCTGTGGATCAACTTCTCGATCCGCGTCGCCGAGGAGGGCTCGCCCGAGCCCGCGTTCGTCCCGTACTACGGCGTCCTCGTCACCATGGGGCTGCTCACCGTGAGCCTGCTCATGATGGCGCCCTACTTCGGGTACGTGTTCGACTTCGTCGAGCCCGACAACGTCGTCGGGCGCATCAAGCGGAGCGGCGTCGAGCAGGCGCTGCGCCCGGCCGGCGGCGAGAGCGACGACGCGATCGACGAGCGGCGGGTGACGGCGCTCTCGTCGCTGGAGCAGCTCGCGGACGTGGCGCTCAACGCGATCGACCAGAAGGACAAGGGGATCGCGTCGAAGACGGTCGACTCGCTGTCGGAGCTCGTCGTCGCGTACCTGCCCCACAAGGGGACGCTCGACCCGCGCTGGTTCCAGATCCGCGACCGCCTCGCCAAGGACACCGACTTCGTGAGCATGAACGCCGAGGCGCTCGGCAAGCTCTCGACCACGCGGACCTGGCTCGAATACAAGGCGCTCCGCCAGTTCCTGATGGTCTATCGCGAGGCGCTCACCGCGATGCCCGACCTCATCACGCGCATCGCGATCGACACGCGCTACATCGGGCAGACGGCCATCGCGGCCGGCGACCGGGCGGCGGTCGCGGTCGTGGTGAAGTTCTTCAACACCTACATGCGCCGGGCGCTCAACGCGAAGGACATCGCCGCGGCCTACAACAACCTGAACCAGTACCGCTACCTGGCGGAGGAGCTGCTCAGGGCGGGCTGGGGGGATCAGGTCCTCGAGATCGCGCGCTACTTCAAGTACTACGCGCAGACGGCGCACGCGATGGGGCTCGCGTTCCTGACCGAGACGGTCGCGTTCGACCTGTGCGTGCTCAACGAGCGCGCGTACGACGTCCACGCGCCGGCCCGGGACGAGCTGCTCCGGATCTTCCTCGAGGTGGACAAGGAGGCGGAGCTCGACCAGCAGGAGCGCTCGCTCCGCGGCGTCCGCAAGGCGCAGGTCAAGCTCGCGACGTACTACCTGCAGCGGGGGGAGGAGGCGCTCGCGCGCAAGATCTACCGCGACATGCGCGACGAGCGGCCCGACCGGCTGCGCTCGATCCGGGCGGAGCTCCTGGCGGTGACGAGCAACGAGTTCTGGGAGATCAACGACCGGGGCGCCGTGTTCGAGTACATCGAGCCGGAGCGGCGCCAGCTCATCCACCGGTTCTTCGAGTGGTTCCCGTCGACGACCATGCGGGAGCCGATCCGCGAGGAGCACACGCAGGAGTGAGCGCGCCGTGAGCGACGCGCGCCCGAGGTGCGCGGGGGTGGGTGAAGGCGCGGGATGGTGAAGGCGCGGGGGTGGTGAAGGCGCGGGGCGAATCTGCGCCGGGCATGGACGCGGCGATTCCTGCGGCGCGCGGGCGGCGATAGGATCGGGCGATGCCTCCCCTCGACGCTCTCCGCCCGCTGCGGGAAGGCTAGCCTCGACGGACGTCGAGATCGCGCGCTGCAGACCACGAGATGGCCGCCTCACGACCCCGCCTCAAGAACGCCGAGCCCGATCCGCAGCGCGAGCTCTTCGCCGGCAAGTACCGGCTCATCCGGATGCTGGGCAAGGGCGCGATGGGGGAGGTGTGGCTCGCCGAGGAGGACGGCCCCAGCGACCCGAAGCGCCTCGTCGCGCTGAAGCGGCTCGTGCCGAGGTCCGATCTCGGCGCGTACGCGCGCGAGTCGTTCTTCGCCGAGGCGCAGGTGATCGCGCGGCTCGATCATCCGAACGTCGTCCGGCTCGTGGAGCTCGGGAGCTTCGAGGGCTCGGTGTACCTCGCGCTCGACTACATCGACGGCCCGGCGATCGATCGCGTGCTCAGGAAGGTGGGCGCGTTCTCGCCGCGCGCCGTGGCCTACATCGGCCGGGAGATGGCGCGGGCGCTCGAGGCCGTTCACACGCTCTGCGAGGAGGACGGGCGGCGCTACGCTGTCGTCCACCGCGACGTCTCGCCGTCCAACATCCTGATCGGGCGCGACGGCCGCGTGTGCCTGACCGACTTCGGGGTCGCGCGCGTCTCCGGCGTCGCGGGCGAGCAGGCCGACAGCGGCGAGTTCAAGGGCAAGCTCCCGTACATGCCCCCGGAGCAGGCGCGCGGCGAGCCGTTCGACGGGCGCGCGGACGTGTTCTCGCTGGGGATCACGCTGCTGGAGGCGCTGCTCGGCAGCCGGGTGCGCAAGGCCGAGACGCAGACGCAGCTCATCCTGCGGGTCGCGTCGACGCCCATCCCGCGCGCGCGGACGCTGCTGCCCGATCTGGGCGCGCCGCTCGCGGACGCGCTCGACGCGGCGACCGAGTTCTCGGTCGACCGGCGGATCGCGAGCGCCGGCGCGCTGGCGGAGGCGCTGGATCGGGTCCTCGCCGGGATGGGCCCGAACGCCGAGCAGGAGGCGCGGAGCGAGCTGAAGGAGCTCGTCGAGAGCTACCTCGCGCGGGCGCGCTCCACGAGCGGCTCGGGCTGCCACGTCGCGCCGTCGATCCCCCCTGCGAGCGGACCGGGACAGATCGCGCCGGGCCCCTCGCGCAGGGCGGCGCTGGCGGGCGGCGCGCCCGCCGACCGCCCGTCGGTCCGGCCGTCGTCGCCCGAGCCGCGGCGGAGCGCGCCTCCTTCGCGCAGGAGCGGCGCCCCGCGGCCGTCGGGCGCGGCCATGGGCTCGCTCTCGGTGCAGTACCTCGACTTCGACGGCCCGGACGACGCGCCGCCGCGCCCGCGCGCGGTCGCGACGCCGATCACGCCCGATGGCGAGCTGCTGCGGCGGCACGCGGCGGCCGAGGCCGAGCGCGAGGCGGGGCACAAGGCCGGCAAGCCGTCAGCCGCCGACGTGGCCGGCGCGTCCGGCGCGGCACCCGCGGCCGGCGTGCTGCCGGTGGCGCTCGCGGGCGGGGGGGCGGCGCCCGGTGAGGCGGCGCCCGGGGACGAGGCGTGCGAGGCGGGGCTCAGCCCCGAGCAGATGCGGCGCAAGCGGCGGATCTTCTACGCGGGGCTGCTCGTGCTGGGCACGGTCGCGACGATCCGGCTGCTGTTCGTGGCCGGCTGCTAGAACAACGAGCGAAAAATAAACCGCCAAGAACGCCAAGAACGCCAAGAAGAAGACAGGTCTTGGCGTCCTTGGAGTCCTTGGCGGTTCGACGTTCTGCTCGTTTCAGGCGGGTTCAACCCGTCTGTTGCTCCAGGCCCGTTAGCCGAGCTGGATCGCGCGGAGCACGGCCGCCTCGTTGAGCGCGTGACGGCCGCCCTGGATCGACGCGAACCCCGCGCGGACGAGCCCGGCGAGCGCGTGCACGGCGCGCCGGATCTCGACCTGGCTGCGCGAGCCGCCGCGCGCGGCGAGCTCCTCCGCGGTGAGCGCCGCGCCGCTCGCGAGCAGCTTCGCGGCGAGGGCGACGTGCGTCACCGACCGGGGCGATCGCCGCCGCGCGTGGCTCCTCGCGGCGCTCACCATCTGCTTGACGCCGCGCACCTCGAGCACCGCGCCCGCCGGCAGCGCGAGATCCCGCAGCGACGGGGACGCCGGCCGCGCGGCGACGACCCTCACCGCCGCGCCGGCCGGCGCGGGCGGGGGCGCGGGCGCCGCCGGGGTGCGGACCGGCGGCGCGGCGGGGGCGGGCGCGGCCGGCGGGCGCGCGGCGGGGGCGATCGCCGCCGGCGGGCGCGCGGCGTCGGGCTGGCCGACGCGCGTCACGAGCTCGTTCTGGATGACGACCTTCACCACGCCGGCCACCTGCAGCGCGACGCGCAGGCGCTCGGTCTCGGCCTCGGCGGCCCTGCGCGCCTCGTCGGCCTGCTCGAGCTGCTGGCGGAGGCGGCGGATCTCGGCCCGCAGCGCGGCGCTCGGATCGGGCGCCTTCGCGCCGGCGATCTCGTCCGCGAGCGCCTCGCGCAGCTCGTCGATCAGCGTGCTCAGCCTGGAGTCCTCGATGCGCGGCGGGCCGGCGGCACCGCCGGTCCAGCTCGGGGCGTCGCCGCCGTGGGCGGTGTGGCGGGCGCGCCAGCGCTCGAAGCGGCCGGCGGCGGGCAGGAAGAACTCGCCGGCCGGGAGCGCGCGGAACTCCTCGAACGTGTGCCCGTCGACGAGCGCCTTCACCGCGTCGTAGTCGCGCTCGATCTCGAAGCCGCCGATCGCCGGGAAGTTGAGCTGGCTCATGAGCTCCTTCGAGACGGCCTGCGTGCGCTGGCTGGCGACCGCGAGGAGGACGCCGCGCTTGCGGCCCTGCTTGGCGAAGCGGTGCAGGATGTCCGAGGTGAGCGACGCGCCGGACTGGGGCGCGAAGACGTGCACCTCCTCGACGACGAGGGCCGCTGGCGCGCGGCGCTCGGACAGGAGGACCCAGAGCCGCTCGAGGAACGGGAGGGCGGCCTCCTGCTGGGCGCGGTTCGTCGGCTGATCGGAGAGGTCGACGACGAGGCCGAGCCCCTCGTCGAGCACCCGCGCGAGCGCGAGCGCCGCCGCGCGCTCGCCGGACGGCAGCGGCAGATCCGCGTGGGCGCCGCCGAGGACGAGGAGGCGGAAGCGCTCCCGCAGCGTGTAGAGCTCGCCCTCGGGGTCGATGGCGATGACGGGGATGCCGGCCGCGAGCAGCTCCTCGCAGAGGACGCCCACGCCGAAGCTCTTGCCCCGGCCGGACGAGGCCCAGATGCCGACGCGCAGGCCGGTGCGCGCGTAGTCGGAGAGATCGAGTCGGTAGCCGTCGCAGAGGGAGAGGATGGGGCTCAAGGGGGTGCCTCCCGTGGGGGCTCGGGTCGGATCGCGGATGGATTGCGGGCGACGGTGGAATGTAGGCGGGCGCGGCGGCGTGTGCGAACGGAGCAGGGTCGCGTCGCGAGGGAGTTGCCCGGGCGGGGAGGGCACGAAGGCGGCGCGAAGGAGCGGGACGGGGAGCGGGCTCGCGGCCTGGGAGGCGTGGCGGGAGGGGGCGTGTCGCGGGTTGGCCGGATGGCGCGCTCCGGCGGGCCGGGCGGGGGGTGGAACCCCCCTGAGAGCAGGCCGAAGGCCAGGTCGGGCGGGGGTGGAACCCCCTGAGAGCAGGCAGGAGGCCAGGTCGGGCGGGGGTGGAACCCCCTGAGAGCAGGCCGAAGGCCAGGTCGGGCGGGGGTGGAATCCCTCTGAGAGCAGGCCGAAGGCCAGGTTGGGCGGGGGTGGAACCCCCTGAGAGCAGGCCGAAGGCCAGGTCGGGCGGGGGTGGAACCCCCCTGAGAGCAGGCCGAAGGCCAGGTCGGGCGGGGGTGGAACCCCCCTGGGAGCAGGCAGGAGGCCAGGTCGGACGGGGGTGGAATCCGGTGAGAGCAGGCAGGAGACCAGGTTGGGCGGAGGTGGAACCCCCTGAGAGCAGAAGCAGGAGGTCAGGTCGACCGAGGATGGAGCCCCGAGACCCGGTGCGAGGCCAGGTCAGGGCAGCCATCGTGTTGAAATGCCGCAGGAATGAACCAGAAAGAGAACCGCAAGGGGCGCAAGGGAGAGAGGGAGAGGAGCCTGTCTCCCTCTCTCTTCTCTTTCCCTGCGCCCCTCGCGCCCTTGCGGTTCTCCCTCTTCCTTGCGGCATCCACACGCTCCCAGCGCCGACCGAGGATGTCGACTCCGTGCTATCCGCCAACCATTCAACGTTTTCTCGTTGCCGGCCGTCGACTCCCTCCGTGTACATTCCCCCTTTCCCCCGAAGGGAGGATCCCATGGATGGTTCGCTCGAATCGATCTTCAACCTGTATGTCTTCACCACCGGCCGCCGCCTCTTCGCCCTCCGGCAGGTCCGCGCCCTCGCCGAGGAGCAGCGCTTCACGGAGCTCGTGAAGCACTGCGACGCCGCGGTCGAGCACGACCTGGCCACGCGCGCCATGGAGCGCCGCTGGGCCGGCGAGCCCGTGGCCACGGGCACGAACCCCGCCGCTCAGCGCATTGACGCGCTCGTCGACCGCACGCTCGGCGCCATCCGAGATCACGTCGTCGCGCAGACGCAGGGCGCCGCGCCCGACGATCCCATCCACAAGGAGGTGGCGGCGTTCCTGAAGCCGATCTTCCCGGTGAGCGTGCAGGCGATCACGTCGCTCCCTCATATCGATGAGCTCGCGGCGGTCGACGATATCGTCGCCCTGCTGAAGGGAGAGCTCGCGCCGGCCGCGAAGGAGCTCGGCCTCGGCCGCCTGGTCAGCCGCCTCGCGGACCTCGCGGTCCAGTACCGCGAGGCGCTCGAGGCGCCGCCGCCGTCGCTCATCGACTGGGGCCGGGTGCGCGCCGCGCGCGCCGAGGGCCAGGGCCTCTTGCTGGAGACGGTCGCCATCATCCTGGGCAAGCACCACGCGCGCACGCCCGAGGGGACCGCGGCCCGGCTCGCGCTGCTCGCGCCCATCCTCCAGCAGAACGCGGCGATCGGGCAGTACCTGCGCGCGCGGCGCGCCATCGCGGACGTGAACCCGGAGACGGGCGAGGACGAGCCCGCCGCGCCGGCCACGCCCGCCGCGCCGCAGGCGCCGAGCGCGCCTGAACAGCCGCCGATCGCGTGACGGGCAGGACCCACCTGGCCGATCCGCTTCGTCATCCCGTCGCTATCCGTCAGGCCGGCCCCCCACCATTCCCTCGCGAGCCATCGTGATCTGCGCTTCGCTACGTCCCTCGTCGGCGGAGAGCCGACCGTAGTACGCCGCCATCAGGGCCTGGGTCGCCGCACCGTCCACCTGCCGAGACGGGCTCCGTCAGCCTGAAGACCGGCGCGAGGCGAACAGACGTTTGCCCCTCTCCGGTCCAGCTTGACCTCAGGGCGCTGTTCTTTATTGATCCATCATCGGCTCTCCGCGCGCACGAGGGTGCGCCCGCCTCCGCGGAGGGAAAGGAACATGGCAGCGCCACAAGCGACGCCGTCCTGCTCCGCTCCCAGCTTGACCTGCGGGCCCTGCTCTTTATCGATCCATCACGGGCCGTGTGAACGCACGAGCGCGCGCCGGCCATGGAGGAGGGGAGCGAACATGGATCCGACAGGAGCCGCCGCCATCTGCTACGATCGGACGCTGCCGATCGAGCTGGAAGAGGAGGCAAGACGGGTCGCCGCGCAGGAAAACCCGGAGAACGACGTCGATCCCACCATCGACGTCAACGACCCGAACATCGAGCCAGAGAAGCGTATCGCGCTCATCGCGCGCAAGCGGTGGCGCCCCGGCAAGCTCCTGAAGATCCGCTTCCTCGACGGCTCCCCGACGATGCGGGTGAAGGTCGTCCAGTACGCCACCGAGTGGACGCGGCACGCCAACATCCGGTTCGAGTTCGGCGACTCGCCGTATGCGGAGATCCGGATCTCGTTCTACGCCGACCGGGGGTCGTGGTCGGCGCTCGGCACCGACGCCCTGGTGCAACGTACCTTCCCGATCAACCAGCCCACGATGAACTTCGGCTGGCTCCGCGACGATACAAGCGAGGAGGAGTGCTCCCGCGTCGTGCTCCACGAGTTCGGTCACGCCCTCGGCGCCATCCACGAGCACCAGAACCCGCGGGGCGGCATCGTGTGGGACGAGGAGGCCGTCTACAGGTACTTCTCCGGTCCTCCGAATTACTGGAACAGGGAGCAGATCCGCTACAACGTCCTCGAGAAATACTCGGAGGACATCCTGCTCGGCACCGAGTTCGATCCCGAATCGATCATGCTCTATAGCTTCCCCGCCTCGCTCACGCGCGGCGGCCCACGCTTCGTCAAGTCGAACACCAGGCTGTCGCAGAGGGACATCGACTTCATCAAGGTCGCCTATCCCAGGTGACCTCGCGTCGTCGCGCCGGCGCCGCGCGATCCTCGGCGCGCAACGGTCGCGGGCACGTCGCGAGGTGCGCCGCGCACGTTAGCGGGTGACGCACCATCAACCAACGTGCCTGCCGAAGGACCTCCTGTGCTCTGTGTGGCCGGCAGGTGTGGCTGCCCGGCGGGACGGGCGAGTACTCGACCCGCGCGACACCTGCCCACTGCTATCCTGCCCGCATGCCTGACCCGATCTCCGTGCCCGCCGGCCCGCTCGTCGACGTCCCCTGGTTCGCAGCACACGCGGGCGATCCCCGCGTCCGCATCGTCGACTGCCGCTGGTACCTCGGCGGCCGCCGCGGCGCCGACGAGTACGCCCGCGGCCACATCCCGGGCGCCGTGCACCTCGACGTCGACGCCGACCTCTCCGGTCCGGCGCAAGCAGGTCCAGGGCGCCACCCGCTGCCGGACGCGGCGGCGTTCGCGGGCGTGCTCGCGCGGGTCGGGGTCGGCCCGGAGACGCTGGTCGTCGGCTACGACGACGCGGGCGGCGCCATCGCGGCGCGGCTCTGGTGGCTGCTGCGCTACTTCGGCCACGGCGGCGGGCGGGTGCTCGACGGCGGCCTCGGGGCGTGGACCGCGGCGGGGCACCCGCTCTCGACCGAGGTGACCGCGATCGCGCCGGCGCCCGTCCTGGAGCTCGCGTCGGGCGGCGCGCCGGTCGTGGACAGGGCGGCGGTCGACCGGCTGCGCCGCGACCCCGCGGCGGTGATCCTCGATGCGCGCGCGCGGGAGCGCTACGAGGGGCAGAGCGAGCCCGTCGACGCGCGCCCGGGCCACATCCCCGGGGCGCGCTCGGCGCCGTTCGCCGAGAACCTCCGCGCGCCCGGCGGCGCCTTCCGCGAGCGCGCCGAGCTCGAGCGGCGTTACCGCGACCTCGGCGCGCTCGAGGCGACCGCCGTCGTCTGTTACTGCGGCTCCGGCGTCACCGCCTGCCACGATCTGCT
The DNA here is from genome assembly GCF_051521615.1 of Sorangium sp. So ce1335. Lineage (NCBI taxonomy): Bacteria > Pseudomonadati > Myxococcota > Polyangiales > Polyangiaceae > Sorangium > Sorangium sp. So ce1335. The sequence continues at coordinate 9,576,785 of NZ_CP150363.1, read as the reverse complement.
GGCGCTGGCGGCGCTCGGTCGCGAGGACGCGATCCTCTACGAGGGGTCGTGGAGCGACTGGGCGCGGGATGCAGCGTTGCCCGCCGCGACCGGGCCCGAGCCCTGAGCGGCCTCAGCCGAGCGCGCGGCCGAGCGTGGCCTCGATCGTCTCGCGCAGGTAGCGCACCGCGAGCGCGAGCGTGCGCGCCGCGCTCTCCGGCGTCGGCTGGAGCGCCGGCGCGACCTCCATGATGTCGCCGCCGATCAGGCCGACCTCGCGGCCGAGGCGGCGGACCAGCGCGACGACGAAATCGGGCGAGAGGCCGTCAGGCTCCGGGGTCCCCGTCGCGTCGGCGTACGCGGCGTCCGTGCCGTCGATGTCGTTCGAGAAATACACGCCCTCCACGCCGGTGCCCTTCACGTGGGCGACGATGGCGTCGAGCGCCGCCTCGGGATCGGCGCGGCACTCGGCCGCCCAGAACTGCCGCACGCCGTAGCGGCTCTCCCAGTGCTCGCGCGGCTTCTGCGAGGCGCGGACCCCCACCTGCGTCAGCCGGCCGCCCCGGCCGACAAGCTCGTTCGCGTGGTACGACCAGGTGGCGAAGCAGTACGCGACGCCGAGCCGCTCCTCGAGGAGATCCGTGTGCGCGTCGGGCTGCACGATGCCCCACGGCCGCCGCTGCGCGCCCCGCACGCGGGCGAGCGCGCGCGCGACCGGCAGGGCCGTCGAGTGATCGCCGCCGAGCACGATGGGCGCGGCGCCCGGGTTGATCGAGAAGACGAGATCCAGCGCGCGCTCGGCGATCGAGAGCGGGGAGACCGGCAGCCGCGACGCCTCCGCCTCGGGCACGCCGGGGTAGAGGGCGCGGCGCGAGGCGGCCTTCTGGGCCTCCGAGAGCATGTCGTCGTGCAGGAGCTGCGGCACGACGAACACGTCGCCGATGTCGACGAGGCCGACGTCGCGCGCCCGCTCGGGGAAATCCGGGCAGGCGTCGAGGAGCGCGGTCCGGATCGCCTGCGGGCCCATGTTCGAGCCGCGGAGGAGCCCCGCGCCGACGTCGGAGGGGATGCCGAGCAGGATGGCGCGCGCGCCGGCGATCCGGTCGAGCGACGCGCGGAACCGGGCGGCGACCTCGTCCTGGGTCGTGGCGCCGTAGAGCCGCCGCTGGACCTCGAGCTGCTGCGCGCGGCCGGTCGAGACGAGGTAGAGGCCCCCAGCCGCCGGGCGCAGCAGGAGCGCGAGCTCTTCGTGCGGGGTCATGCTCGACGAGGGTACGCGCCCCTCAGGGGGCCGCCAGCGAAAGGGCGGGCCCGGGGAGCGGGAAGCGCTCGGGCGCGAGGTGCGGCGCGGGCGCGCTCATCGCCTCGATCCACGACGCGCCGCGGGCGACGACGCGCAGCGCCCGCAGCACCCCCGCGTGTGCCACGAGGACGTGCGGGCCCGCGCCGGACGAGATGGGGGCGACGGCCGCGCCGGACGAGACGGGGGCGACGGCCGCGCCGGACGCGCTGAACGTGCCGGACGTGGCGCCGAGCGCGCTCCAGAACGACCGCACCCGGGCCTCGACCTCGAGCGCCGACTCGCCCCCGGGCGGGCCGACGCGCTCCCAGCCGTCGAGCCACGCGGCGTACGCGATCGGGTCGTCGCGCTCGATGTCCGACCAGGCGCGCCCCTCCCAGGCGCCGTAGGCGATCTCGAGGAGGCGCTCGTCGACGGCGTGCCGCGCCCCGAGGCGCGCCGCGAGCTCGGCCGCAGGGGCGGCGCAGCGGGAGAGCGGCGACGACCAGACGGCGCGCGGGCGCAGGAGGCAGAGGTCGGCGAGCGCGCGCTCGATCGCCGCCGCGGTCGCCTCGGCGGAGAGCTCCGCCGCGACGTCGAGGCGGCCGTAGCAGACGCCGGAGAGCGGGACGGGGGCGTGGCGGAAGGCGATGAGGCCGCAGGGGCGGGGATCCACGCGCGCGCCCCCGGCTCAGCCGCCCCGCGCGACGGCGAGGGCGAGCAGCGCGGCGCAGTCGGCGATCTGCTGCGCGGCGCCGAGGAAATCGCCCGTGATCCCGCCCGCGCGCGCGCGGAAGCGCAGGCCGCAGATCGCCGCGGCGGCGGCGGCCGCGCCGAGCATGGCCGCCGCCTCGGCGGCCGAGATCGCGCCGGCGGCGTGCGCGGCGGCGAGCGCGAGCGCCGGCCAGAGCGAGCCGAGGAGCGCCTGCGGCAGCGCCGCCTGCGCGACCGGCCGGCTGCGCGAGCCGCCCTGGGTGACGTAGGGCAGCGCGACCATCAGCCAGATCGGCGGGGCGCGCGAGAGGCACTGCGTCAGCACGAGCGCCACGGGCGCCGCGGCGTCGAGCCGCGCGAGCAGCGCGATGCGCAGCACGAGGACCACGACGAGCGCCGCGGCGCCGAACGAGCCGATGCGGCTGTCCTTGAGGATCTCGAACATGCGCGCGCGATCGAAGGCGCCGCCGAGCGCGTCGGCCGTGTCCGCGAGGCCGTCCTCGTGGAAGGCCCCGGTGAGCAGCAGCCCCAGCGCGACGACGACGCAGGCGGCGACGAGCGCGCCGCCCCGGTCGACGAGCAGCCACGCCGCGGCCTGGGCGGCGCCGAGGGCGGCGCCGACGAAAGGGAACCAGGCCGAGGCCCAGCGCCAGTCCGCCTCGGCGTAGGGGAAGCCGCCGACCGGGACGCGCGTGAGGAAGGTCGTCGCGGCCCGGGCGCCGCGCAGGACCGGCGGCACCGTCATGAGGGCCCGGGCGGCGCGCGGTCGGGCACGCCCGCGCCCGCGAACGTCGCCATGCCGGCGTGCAGGGCGCAGGCGGCGTCGAGCAGCGGCAGCGCGGCCAGGGCGGCGCTCGCCTCGCCGAGGCGCATGCCGAGGTCGAGCAGCGGGCGCGCGCGGAGCGCCGCGAGGATGCTGGCGTGGCCCCGCTCGGCCGAGCGGTGGGCGAAGAGCATGCCCGCGCGCGCCCGGGGGTCGATCCGGACGAGCGCGAGCGCCGCCGCCGAGACGATGAAGCCGTCGACGAGCACCGCCATCCGGCGCTCGATGGCCCGCGCCGCGGCGCCGACGAGCGCGGCGATCTCCTTGCCGCCGACCGCCCGCACGACGCGGTGCGGGTCGGCGCCCTGGACGCGCCGGACCGCGTCGCGCACGACCTCGATCTTGCGCGACAGCGCCTCGCCCTCGACGCCCGTGCCGGCGCCGACGACGTCCTCGGGGGCGAGCCCGAGGAGCAGCGCCGTCATGGCGGCGGCGGCCGTGGTGTTGCCGATGCCCATCTCGCCGAGGAGGACGACGCGCGTGTCGCCGCCGAGCGCGTCGACCTCGGCCGCGCCGGCGCGGAGCGCGCGCTCGTAGACCGCCTCCGGGAGCGCGTCCTCGACCCGCAGGTCGAAGATCGGATCGTCGGCGACCGGATCGCGCCGCAGCCGCGCGCGCGGGGCGGCGACGTCGAGGACGTCGAGACCGACGCGGTCGGCCGGGTACGGGTGGGCGACGCCGACGTCGACGACCCGCAGCTCGACCCCGAGGTGGCGAGAGAGCACGCTGGCGGCCGCGCCGCCGCGCACGAAGTTCGCGACCATCGCCGCCGTGACCTCGGCCGGGTACGCAGAGACGCCGTGCCGGGCGACGGGGTGATCGGCGGCGAACAGCAGCGCCGCCGCCGGCCGGCTCGCGGGCGGACCGCCCTGGATGCCGGCGAGCGTGACGGCGAGCTCCTCGAGCGCCCCGAGGCTGCCGCGCGGCTTTGTCAGCGTGTCCTGCCGCGCGCGCGCCGCGTCCGCCGCGCGCGCGTCGAGCTCCGGGAACACCCAGGAAGGCGGAGAAGCCATGGCCGGGCTCTGTACTCCCGCGCCGCGGACCGGGGAAGCGCGTTGACCGTCCCGGCGCACCGTGATAGCCGCCCGTCCCGCCGAAGAGGTCCCTCGCGGGAGGCGCGAAGGGAGAGGGGACATGGATCCCCTCCCGGGACAGGCCGAGCGCCGCGAGGCGGGACGCCTCCCGCGGAGCGCGCGCTCGCTCGAACAGGGGTCAGGATGTCGCTGCGTGTCCTCTTCGACGGGTTCCTCCGGGCCGATCGGCTCGCGCGCTCCGTCTGTGCCGTCTGCCTCGGCGCCTCCGCCGCGCTCCTGTCCGGGTGCGGCGGCGTCGACGCGCCCCGGGACGACGGCCCCGGCGAGCCCTCCGCCGCGGAGGGCGGGGGCGGCTCGTGCCTCTCGGGGGGCCAGGGAGGAGCGGCGGGCGCGGGCGAGGCGTCGTGCGCCGGGCCGGGCCCGCGGTTCGCGACGCGCGTCGTGTCCGCCTGCCTCGGAGCGGGGCAGGGGTTCGGCCAGGACCGGTTCCCGGACATCGTGCTCGGCCCGCCGCGCGGCGGAGGTTGCTGCGGCGGCTCGCTCGACGTGCTCTCGCTGGGGGACGGCGGGTCGATCGTCGTCGCCTTCGACGGCAACGCGATCGTCGACGGGCCCGGGGCCGACTTCCTCGTGTTCGAGAACGCCTTCGCGCCCGGCGGCGACGCCGCGAACGTCTTCGCCGAGCTGGCCACGGTCGAGGTGAGCGAGGACGGCGTCGCCTGGTCGGCGTTCCCCTGCGCCGCGGAGCGCGCTCCCTACGACGGCTGCGCCGGGTGGCACCCGGTGCACGCGAACCCGGGGGAGAACGACATCGACCCGCTCGATCCGTCGTCGGCCGGAGGCGATCCGTTCGATCTCGCCGACGTCGGGGTTTCGCTGGCCCGCTTCGTCAGGATCACCGACCGCGCCGGCACGCCCGACGTCTTCGACCTCGACGCGGTGGGCATCGTCCACGCGCTGTGCCCATGACGCGCGCCGGGGCGCTCGCCTGCGCCGCGCTCCTGGCCGCGGGCCTGTCGCCGCGCGCGCGGGCCGACGAGGCGGACGCAGCGCCCGACGAGGCCGCCGCGCCGGAGCCCGCCGCGCCGAAGGCCGCCGCGCCGGAGCCCGCCGCGCCGAAGGCCGCCGCGCCGGCAGGGCCCCCCGGGGCGCGCGGGCCGGCGCTCGAGATCCTCGTCCAGGGGCAGCGCACCTCGACCGCCGCCGCGCGCGATCCCACCGCGGCGTCGTACGTGATCCGCGGCGACGAGCTCCGCGCCCCCGGCGCGACAGCGTCGTCCGTGCTGGCCCGCGTCCCCGGCCTGCAGGTCGTCCGCACCGGCGCCGGCGCCGACCTCGCGACCGCCTCGATCCGCGGCGCGAGCAGCGCCGAGACCCCGGTGTACCTCGCGGGCGTCCGGCTCAACGACGACGTGACGGGGACGGCCGACCTCTCGCTCGTGCCGCTCTGGATGCTCCACCGCGTCGAGGTCTACCGCGGCAACGCGCCCGCCGATGCCGATCGCCTCGGCATCGGCGGCGCCATCTTCTTCGAGCCGGCGCTGCCCCGCGGCACCCGCGTCGGCGCGGGGCTCGGCGCGGGCAGCTTCGGCGAGCTCTCCGCGTCGGCCTCGGCGAGCCTCGGCGACGAGCGCGCCGGCGTCCTGCTCGCGCTCGGCCGGCGCGCGGCCGACAACGATTACCCCTACCTCGACGACGGGGACACGGGGCTCACCACCGCGGACGACCGGATCCGGATCCGGCAGAACGCCGACTTCGAGGCCTACGACCTCTGGAGCGTCGCCCGCTACCGGCTGCCGCGAGGCGGCGGCGTCACCGCCCTCTTCAACGGCTTCGCGCGCGAGCAGGGGCTGAGCGACCTCTCGGCGCGGACCGCGCCGCCGGCGAGCCCCGCGGACGCGGCGCGATCGCGCGTGCAGCGCTGGCTCGGCGCCGTCGCCGCCGTGGTCCCCTGCGCCGGCCCGCGCGCCGGCGGCGTCGAGCGGTGCCGCCTCGAGCTGAAGAGCTCGGCGATCCTCACGCGCCAGAGCCTCCGCGACCCCCTGCAGCGGCACGGCTTCCCCTCGCCGTTCGTCGCGAGCGCCGGCGAGCGCGCCGCGCAGCAGGGCGCCGTCCGCCTCCGCGTCGCCGACGCGCTGACCGCGTGGGCCTCCGCGGCCGTCGAGGTGGAGCGCCTCGGCGTCGATCAGGCGGCCGCGCCGCCGCTCCGCGCCCTCCGCGCGACCTCGCGCGCCTCGGCGAGCGCCTCGTTCACGCCGGCGCCCTGGCTGGAGGCCCACGCGCTCGGCGCCGTGGAGCACCACGCGACGCGCGTCGACGGCGGCGCGCGCGGCCTCGTCGCGCCGAGCGGCCGCCTCGGCGCGCGGCTGCGCCTCGCGGAAGGCGCCGCGCTCTTCGCCAACGTCGGCCGGTACGTGCGCGTCCCGGCGCTCGGCGAGCTCCACGGCATCTCGCCGGTCGTGCGCGGCAACCCGGAGCTCGAGCCCGAGCGGGGCGTCACCGCCGAGCTCGGGGCGCGCGTGGCCGCCGCGATGCCGCGCGCGCGGGCCGAGGCGTCGCTCGAGCTCCTCGGCTTCTCGCGCCTCGCGTCGGCGCTCGTCGCCTACCGCCGCGCGAGCCTCGGCGCCGTGCGGCCGTACAACGTGCGGGGCGCGCGCGTCCTCGGGATCGAGCTGACGGCCGCGGCGTCGGCGCTCGACCACCTGCGCGCGGCGCTCACGCTCACCGCGCTCGACCCGCGGGACGCGTCGCCGGATCGCGGGATCGTGAGCGATCTCCTGCCCTTCCAGTCGCGCCTCGCCGCGGCGCCGTCGCTCGAGGCGTACGCGGAGCCCGCGTGGCTCCGCGGCGGCCGGGCCTCGCTGGGCGCGCGGCTGCTCTACCGGTCCTCGCGCGTCGCCGACCGCGCGGGGCTCCTCGTGCTCCCGGAGCAGGCGGCGGTCGACGTGGAGGCGGCCGTCCTCGCGCTCGACGGGCGCGTGTCGGCGCGCCTCGCGGTCGAGAACGCCACGGGCGCGCGCATGCTCGACGCGGTCGGCTTCCCGCTCCCGGGGCGGAGCGTCCACGCGGCCATGGAGGTGTGGTGGTGATGAGGAGGAGGGTGATGACAGCGTCGTGCGAGCTGCCGTGCGCGTCGTCGTGCGAATCACCGTACGGTCGGGGCCCTCGCCGGCCCGCGCGCTGGTCCCCGCCGTGGGCGGCCCTCGTCGCGGGCGCGGCCGGCGCGCTGCTGCTCGGGTGCAACGCGCCGGCGCCCCCCGAGGACACGGGCGGCACCGACGCGCCCGAGGGGCCGTGCGGGATCGGCGCGGTCGTGATCAGCAGCGACTACCAGTCGACGAGCGTCGGCCTGCTGAGCTGGGAGGGCGCGGTCCTCTCCGCGTCGATCGCGTCGTCGGCCTCGGCGCCCGTCGTGCTCTCGGCGCCGCTCTCCGGCGACATCGTCGCGCCGACGATGCCGCTGCGCGGCGGCCGCGTCGTGCTGATCGATCGCCTCGCCTCCGCGCTCACGTGGCTGGACGCGCGGCGCGGCGAGGTCATCGGCCAGCTCTCCGTGGCGACCGGCTTCGCCGCGAACCCGCAGGACTACGTCGAGGTCTCGCCCGTGAAGGCGTACGTCCCGCGCCTGGAGCCGAACCTCGCCCCGGGCGCCCAGCCGCTCGACGGCGGCAGCGACGTGCTCGTCGTCGATCCCGAGGCCCGCGCCCTCGTCGGCCGCGTCGACCTCGCGCCCGCGATGGCCGGGGAAGATCCGGCGCTCCACCCGCGGCCGAGCCGGGCGGCCCTCGTCGAGGACAGTCTCTACGTGCTGCTCACCGCGTCCACGCTCTCGTTCCTGGACACGGCCGCGTCGCGCCTCGTCGAGATCGACGCGCGCGACGACGCGATCAAGGCGGTCACCCTCCTCGACGGGCTGCACGGCTGCACGGGGCTCGCCGTGTCGCCGAGCGGCGCGCGGCTCGCGATCGCGTGCTCCGGGTCGTTCGGCGGCGACTCCACCGCGAACCTGGCCGAGGCGGGGCTCGTTGTCCTCGCGCGCGGCGAGGGCGGCCTCGTCGAGGAGCGGCGCTGGACGGCGGCCGAGCTCGGCGAGGGGTCGCCCGGCTTCTCCGTCGCGTTCGCGTCCGAGGAGACGCTCCTCTTCACGACGATCGGGCGCGACGGGATCGGCGGCGAGCGCCCTGTCGACGACACCCTGACGGCGGTCGACCTCTCCGGCGGAGAGCCCGGCGTGCTGCTGCGCTCGAAGGAGCTCCCGTTCTCGCTCGGCGAGGTGCGCTGCGCCGCCGCGTGCGGGCGGTGCCTCGTCGCGGACGCCGAGACCGACGGCGGCGTCGTGCACCGCTTCGACGTGGGCGCTGGCGGCGGCAGCCGCGCGCTCGTTCACGCAGGCGCCTTCCACGTCGACCCGCGCGTCGGCCTGCCGCCGCGCTACCTCGGCGCGTTCTGAGCTCCTGGGCGCGGGCTGCTGCGCAGCCCGAGCCGGCGGTCGGACGCCCGCGCCGCGCCCAGCGATGCCGCAGCTGGGCCGCGAGGCCTCGGGCCGCCCGCGCGATGCGCGCTACGACCAGCCTGGGTCGAGCACGCCGGCAGGCGGGCGCGGCGTGCGGGACTCCAGCGGGAGTCCTCTTGTCCTGTCAATGGACGTGTGTGGAAGGTTCAGTGGAGCTGAGGGGGATCGAACCCCTGACCTCATGACTGCCAGTCATGCGCTCTCCCAGCTGAGCTACAGCCCCGTCGTTGGGAGCGGCATATCTACAGCCTCCCGCGCCGCTTGTCTCTATTTTTTTTCAGCGGACGGTTGGTTTCTGGTCCGGGCCTCGCCGGCGGGCTTCACGCGCCTCGCCGGCGGGCTTCACGCGCCTCGCCGGCGGGCTTCACGCGCCTCGCCGGCGGGCTTCACGCGCCTCGCGCGTCTCCCGAGCGCGCCCGCGCTGCGCCCCGCGCGTCGCGCTGGGCGCCGGCAGGAGGCGCGCGGCGGCGGGCGGCTTCAGAAGTTCATCAGCTTCGCCAGGTAATACTTCATCGTCTCGGTCGTCCCGCCGCCGATGCGCAGCAGCCGCTGATCGCGCCAGGCGCGCGCGATGGGGAAGTCCTCGATGTAGCCCCAGCCGCCGTGGAACTGGAGGCAGGTGTCCACCACGTCGTTCGCCACGTCGCCGGCCAGGATCTTCGCCATCGAGATGAGCTTCACCGTGTCGAAGCTGATCGGCACCTTCCGCACGTACCGCTCGTCGTTGTAGTGGTCGACGCACTTGTAGACGAAGGCGCGCGCCGCCTCGCAGCGCGTGTACAGGTCGACGAACCTGTGCTGCCACGACTCGCGCTTGATGATCGGCTTGCCGAACGCGACCCGGTCGCGCCCGTACTCGACCGTGTTGTCGAGCGTCATGAACGAGCTCGCGATCGCGCCCACCGCGGCGATGAGCCGCTCGGTCTGGAAGTTCTGCATCAGGTACGCGAAGCCCTGGTCCTGCTCGCCGAGCAGGTAGCGCCGCGGCACCCGGACGTCGTCGAGGAAGAGCTCCGCCGTGTCCGACGACTTGTTGCCGATCTTCTTCAGCTTCTTCGCGACGCTGAAGCCGCGGAGCGCCGTCGGCACGAGGAAGAACGAGCAGCCGTGGGCCCCCCTGTCCGGCGACGTCTTGGCGAGCAGCGTCACGAAGTCGGCGCGCGTGCCGTTCGTGATGAACGTCTTCTGCCCGCTCAGCACGTAGTCGTCGCCGTCCTTGCGCGCGACCGTCCGGATGCCGGCCACGTCGCTGCCGGCCGCCGGCTCGGAGACGCCGAGCGCGGCGATCTTGTCGCCCGCGAGCGCCGGCCGGAGGAACTCCTCGATCTGCTCCTTCGTCCCGATGTCGCTGATCACCGGGGTCGCCATGTCGCTCTGGACGAGCAGCCCCATGGACACGCCCGCCATCGTGGCGCGCACGAGCTCCTCGGCCTTCGCCGCCGAGAACCAGTAGTCGAGCCCGGCGCCGCCGTGCTCCTCCGGGAAGTGCGCGCCCAGGATCCCCAGCTCGCCGGCGCGCTTGAACACCCAGCTCGGGAAGCACTCCGACGCCTCCCACTCCTCCACGTGAGGCGCGAGCTCCTTCTCTGCGAAGGCCCGCACCGTCTTCCTGAACTGCTGGTGTTCTTCCGTGAACGGCTGCCACATCGCGATCCCCTCCTCGCCACCAGGTTGGAAAAGATTCGTACACGAAACATTTTCCAGCGCAAGCGCCGGGCCTTCTGCGCTTCCGCCCCCGTCGAGCCCGCCCCTGGAAAGGCGGGCAGATGGCGCGGCGCGCGCCATCCGGGAACGGGCGTTACGACGTGACGGGCGCGAGCGCCGCCACGTAAGCCCCGTGAGCGCCCGATGGGCCGCGGGAGGCGGAATCTCGGCCGCGCGTCGATCGTCGCGCGCACCCATCCACGCAGTGTGCGGGCTCTGCTAGCCTCCCGGCCACATGCGATTCCTCGTCCTGTCGCGCAACGCGTCCCTCTACTCGACGAGCCGTATCGTGCTCGCGGGGCGCGCGCGCGGCCACGAAGTCAGCGTCATCGATCCGCTCGATTTCCAGATCGTCGTGTCGCGCGGTCGCCCCTCGTTGCTCGTCGGCGGCTCGGCGGTGCCCCGCTTCGACATCGTGATCCCGCGCATCGGCGCGAGCATCACGAACTACGGCCTGGCCGTCGTTCGCCAGTTCGATCTGATGGGCGTCCCGGTCCTGAACGGCGCGGTCTCGATCGCGCGGAGCCGCGACAAGCTGCGCGCGCTCCAGCTGCTCACGCGCCGCAAGCTCAACGTGCCGATCACCGTGTGCGCCCGGAGCCCGGCCGGCGTCGAGGCGGCGCTCTCGCTCGTCGGCGGCTGTCCCGCGATCGTGAAGCTGCAGCAGGGCACGCAGGGCATCGGCACGATGCTCGCCGAGACGCCGCACGCCGTGCACGCGCTGCTCGAGACGTTCTGGGCCATGGGGCAGGACATCGTGCTCCAGGAGTACGTGCGCGAGTCGAAGGGGCGCGACATCCGGGTCATCGTCGTCGGCGGCCGCGTCGTCGCGTCGATGCGCCGGGTCGCCAAGCCCGGCGAGTTCCGCTCGAACCTCCACCGCGGCGGCAAGGGCGACGGGGTGAAGCTGCCGCGCCTCTACCGCAGCGTCGCGATCCGCGCCGCGAAGGCGATGGGCCTCGAGGTGGCCGGCGTCGACATGCTCGAGGCGCGCTCCGGGCCGAAGATCCTCGAGATCAACAGCTCCCCAGGGCTCGAGGGGATCGAGCGGGCGAGCGGCGTCGACGTCGCGGGCGCCATCATCAGCTACGCCGAGCGGTACGCGGTGGAGCAGAAGGGCCTGAGCCGCCGCGCGCTCGAGGCGCGGATCGCCGAGGTGATCCACGACGAGCGCATGCCCGTCCCGCGCCGGCTCAGCCGCGCGGCGGAGAACGGCGCGGGCGCGGGCGCCGGTCGTCGGAAGGCCGCGATGCTCACGAACGGGAGGGGCGCCCGGAGGGCGCTCTCGTGAACCTCGGGGTCGAGGCGGCCGGCGACGCGGTCGTCCTCACCATCGACCGGCCCGAGTGCCGGAACGCCATCGACAGCGCGTTCGCGCGGCGCCTCGGCGAGGCGATCCGCCTGGCGGGCTCCGATCCGCGCGTGCGCGGCGTCGTGATCGCGGCGACCGGCGACGTCTTCGTGGCGGGCGGCGACATCCGCGAGCTCCACGCGCTCGCCAGCGGCGGCGCGGGGGGCGGCGAGATCCTCGCGCTGTTCGAGGGCCTCGCGGCGATCGAGGAGAGCGAGGTGCCGATCGTCGCGGCGGTCCAGGGCGACGTGCTCGGCGGCGGCTGCGAGCTGCTGCTGCTCTGCGATTTCGTCATCGTCGAGGAGCACGCCGGGCTCTCGTTCCGCCACGTCAAGATGGGCCTGTCGCCGGCCTGGGGCGGGCTGACGCGGCTCTGCGAGCGGGTGGGCCCGCTCCAGGCGGCGCGGCTGCTGCTGACGGCGGAGCGGATCGACGCCGCCGAGGCGCGGAGGATCGGGCTCGTGAGCGAGGTGGTCCCGGCGGGCGCGGCGCGGAGCCGGGCGATCGCGCAGGTGAACCGCATCGCGGACAGCCCGCGCACGTCGGTCGCCGCGATGAAGCGGTCGCTGCGCCGGGTGCGCGAGGCGCTCCGCGCCTCGGCCGTCGAGGTCGAGCGGCAGGCGTTCGCCGAGCAGTGGAACGGCCCCGAGCACCGGCAGGCGATGGATGCGTTCCTGAGCAAGAAGTGACCATGGCGCCGGGCGGGGGGCGCGGAGCGGAGGACCCGGGCGGCGCCGAGCCCGCGCCGAGCGGCGCCGAGCCCGCGTCGAGCGCCGTCGGCTCTGCGCCGAGCGGCGCCGAGCCCGCGTCGAGCGGCGCCGAGCCCGCGTCGAGCGGCGCCGAGCCCGCGTCGAGCGGCGCCGGGCCCGCCGGCGTGGACAGCGCGCTGTTCCCCATCGCGCCGCCGACGATCGAGCACTTCATCGGCCGCCGCGCGCACCTGCGCGCGCTGCACCGCGCCGCCGAGTCGCTCTTCATCGAGCGGCCCGTCTCCGTCCTCGTGCACGGCGGCGCGGGCATGGGGAAGAGCGCGCTCCTCCACCACTTCCTGATGGGGCTCCGCCGCGACAAGGGGCCGGTCGTCCTGCGCGGGCGCTGCGCCCCCGGCGCGACCGAGCCCTACAACGCGTTCGGGGGCCTCATGGAGGCGCTGAGCCGCTTCCTCCGGCGGATCCCGGCGGACGAGGCGCAGCGCCTCCTGCCGCGCGACCTCCGCGCGCTCGCCCGGATCTTCCCGGCGCTCGCGCGCGTGCCCGCCGTCGCCTCGGCGCCGCGCGTGAGCGAGGCGCCCGACGCCCAGGAGCTGCGGCGGCGCACCTTCGCCGCGCTCCGGCAGCTCCTCTGTCGGATCGCCGAGCGCCGGCCGCTCATCGTGGCGATCGAGGACCTCCAGTGGAGCGACACCGACAGCGCGGCCCTCCTGCTCGAGCTCACGCGGCCGCCCGACGCCCCCGCGATGATGTTCCTCGGCAGCTACAGGACCGAGGACGCCGCCGCGAGCGCGCCGCTCCGCGCGCTGCTCGATGGGATGGGTCTCGAGCGCCGCGCCGACGGGGAGGCCTCGCCCGGCGCGCCGGAGGGCGTCGAGCGGCTGCACCGGGACGGCGCGCTGCGCGAGATCGTCGTCGGCCCGCTGTCGCTGATCGAGGCCGAGGAGCTCGCGCTCGCGCTCCTCTTCGCGCGCGACGACGTCACGCGCGCGCGGGCGGACGCCGTCGCGCGCGCGTCGCGGGGCGACCCGCGGCTGCTCCGCGAGCTCGTGCGCGACGCGCAGGCGCCGCCGGGCGAGGGGGAAGCGCCGGACGACGCCGCGCGGGGCGGGGCGCTCGGGGCGCGGCTCCACCGCCTGCCGGAGCCGGCGCGCCGGCTGCTCGAGGCGATCGCGGTCGCCGGGGAGCCGATCGACGCGGCGGTGGCCGCGCGCGCGGTCGAGATCGAGGACGAGGAGCGCGCGCCGGCGCTCTCGCTGCTGCTCGCGGAGGACCTCATCGCCGCGCGGCGCGACGGCGAGGCCGAGCTCGTCGAGCTGTCCCACGACCACGTGCGCGCTCCGGTGGTCGGCCGGCTCGCCCCGGAGCAGCTCGCGGCGCGGCACCGGGGGCTCGGCCTGGCGCTCGAGGCGCTCGGGACGGCGGACGCGGAGACGCTGTCGCGGCACTGGCTGGGCGCGGGCGAGCCGGCGCGGGCGGGGCGGCTCGCGGCGCGCGCGGCCGAGCAGGCGGCGGAGGCGCTCGCGTTCGAGCGCGCCGCGCGGCTGTACGAGCGCGCGCTCGGCCTGCTCTCGCGCGACGCGGGGCTCCCCGAGGCGGAGCTCCGCGCGCTCGAGGTGCGGTGCGCCGACGCGCTCGTCGACGCGGGCGAGGGCGCGGCGGCGGCGCGGATCTACGCGGCGGCGGCGGAGGGGGCGGAGAGCGGTAGGGGGCTCGAGCTCCGCCGCCGGGCCGCGGAGCAGTACCTGCGGAGCGGGCACATCGACGAGGGGCTCGCGCTGATCGGCGCCGTGCTCAGGGCGGTCGGCCTGTCTCTCCCGGAGACGCCCCGGCGCGCGCTCGTGTCGCTGCTGCTGCACCGCGCGGAGCTGCGCCTGCGGGGCCTCCGGTTCCGCGAGCGGCCCGAGCGCGAGGTGCGCCCGGAGGATCTCGCGCGCATCGACGCGTGCTGGACGGTGACGGTGGGGCTCTCCGCCGTCGACATGGTCCGCGCCGCCGAGTTCTCGGCGCGCGCCCTCCTGCTCGCGCTGCGCGCCGGCGAGCCGTACCGCATCGGCCGCGCGCTCGCGTTCGAGGCGTCGTCCGCGTGCATGATGGGGTCGCCGAACCGGGCGCGCGCCGAGGAGCTCGTGTCGGCGGTGCGCGCGTTGGCGGAGCGGCTCGACAGCCCGCACCTGCTCGGCCTGTCGATGATGGTCTCCGGCATGCTCGAGGCGTTCACGGCCGGGCGCTGGAGGGCGGCGTCCGCGTGGTACGAGAAGGCGGACGACCTGCTGCGCGATCGCTGCGCCGGCGTGGCCTGGGAGCTCGTCACGACGCAGCTCATGACGTCGTGGGTGCGGTACTACCGCGGGCAGATCGACGCGCTCGCGCGGGCGATGCCCGCGGTGCTCCGGGCCGCCGAGCAGCGGGGGGATCGCTACGCCGTGGCGATCTTCAGCGCGCAGGCCGCGTGGGTGGCGCTCGCGGCGGACGACGTGGCGGGCGCGCGGGGCGCGATCGCGGGCGCGCTGTCGCGGTGGACGACGTCGGGGTTCCACCTGGAGCACTTCGTCGGGCTGCTCGGCGAGACCTACGTCGACCGGTACGCCGGCCGCGCCGGCGCCGCGATGAGGCGGCTCACCGCGTCCTGGCCGGCGCTCGAGGGCTCGATGCTGTTGATGATGCAGAACAGCCGGGTGATGGCGCACGTGGAGCGCGCGAGCACGGCGCTCGCGGCGGCCGAGAGCGCGGCCGAGCCCGAGCCGCTGATCGAGGCGGCGCTCCGGGACGCCGCGGCGCTCGCCCGCGAGAAGACGGCGTGGTCGGACCCGTTCGTGCCGCTGATCCGCGCGGGCGCGGCGGCGCTGCGGGGCGACCGGGACGCGGCGATCGCGCAGCTCGAGGCGTCGGCGGCCGGGTTCGACGCGGCGGACATGCCGCTCTACGCGGCGGCCGCGCGCCGCCAGGCCGGCGAGCTGCTCGGCGGGGAGAAGGGGCTGCAGCGGCTCCTCGTGGCGGACGCGGTGATGGCGCGGGAGCGGATCAAGAGCCCGGCGCGGTGGGCGGCGATGCTGGCGCCGGGGTTCGGTCGGAGGTAGGGGAGCAACGATCTAGGTTGCCCAGGAGGATTGGCCATCATGACGGCGTGTGTGAGCTTGCCCGAGTCTCCCTCGATCTTCCTGATAACGGGCCTCATGGCGGCCGGGAAGTCGACGGTCGCGCAGGCGCTGGCCGAGCGCCTGCCGAGGAGCGTTCACCTGCGGGGGGACGTGTTCCGTCGCATGATCGTGAGCGGGCGCGCCGAGATGGGGTTCGAGCTCTCCGAGGAGGCAGAGCGGCAGTTGCGGCTCCGCTATCGCATCGCGGCGGCGGCGGCGGACCTCTATTTCCAGGCCGGGTTCACGGTCGTGCACCAGGACATCGTCCTCGGGCAAGGGCTCGCCGAGGTGGCGCAGCACTACGCGGGCCGTCCTCTGCACGTCGTCGTCCTCTGCCCGGATCCCGCCGTGGTGGCGGCGCGCGAGGCGGGTCGAGCGAAGAGCGGATATGGGGATACCGCGGCGGTGGTCGATTTCGATCGCGTGCTGCGCGCGGAGACGCCGCGGCTGGGGCTATGGCTGGACACATCGGATCTCACGGTCGGGGAGACGGTGGATCGGATCCTCGCGCGCCTGAGCGAGGCGCGTGTGGGCGGCGCAGGCGTCCGATAGAGCCGCAGACGAATGACCGCCGGGGCGTCCGGGACGCCGGGAGGGAGGCTGCGCGTTGTCTCTCTCTTCAGTCCGAGCTGCCGCCGGGCAGCGGCCCGAACTGCTTCTCGTACGCCGCGAGCCGGGCGGCGAGCTGCTTGGCCTGGTCCTGGGCGGCGCGGGCCTGGTCCTGGGCGGCGCGGGCTTGCTCTTCGCCGGTCGGCAGCACGTGCCCCTCGGCATCGATCCAGCGCAGCCAGTCGATCTCCAGGCAACGGTAGGTGCCATTGCGGACCCCGAGCCGCAGGCCGAGGCACGCGCTCGCGACGTCGCCGTTCGCCTCGGCCGGCACCCGCGCGTAAGACCGCGTGGCTCGATCGAGCGCATAGGCCTCGAGCGCGCCAGAGAAAGGATCGAACAGGTAATACTCCGGCACGTGCAGGAGCTTCGCGTAGACCCGCATCTTGTCGCCGCGATCGACGGCCTCGGTGCTGTCGGAGAGCAGCTCGATGACGACGTCGGGTGTCCTCCCGTCCTCCTGCCAGACGACCCAGGATTTGCGCTCTCGTCTGTTGGTATCGAGCACGACGAACACGTCCGGACCGCGGAAGTCGTTCTTCTTCGCCTGGAGCTCGCTGAAGTAGATGGCCATGTTGCCGCCGACGTACACGTCGTCGCGGTCGTGCCAGTGCAGCTTCAGGGCCTCGATGAGCAGGTCCATCTGCGCGCGGTGGCGCTCGGACTCCATCGGCTCTCCATCGTCGTACGGGAGCTCGTCCTCGCCGGGCGGGGGGATCGGGACGGGGGAGTTCTCGCTCTGGAAGGGCATGCGTCGCTCCGAGCGGAGCTTACCGCAGTCCGCGCGCGAGCGCAGCCGGCCGGGCGGCGCGTTCTGGTGCATTGTGACGGCCGGTCAGCTCGGATCCCGCCGCTACCCCACCCCGCGCACCGCCAGCACCACCTCGTGCGCCTCCGTCCTCGCCGGGATCTCCCACCGCTCGGCCATCCGCCGGATCACCGCCTCCGGCACCGCCGCCTCCCGCGCCCGGTTCTGCGCGAACAGCACCGCCGCCGGCGCCTCCACGTACACGACGCGGATCCTGGCCCCGTAGTCGGCCGCCATCTGCAGCAAGGGCCCGCGCCGCTGTCGCGACAGGTTCGTCGCGTTCCACACGAACCGCTCGCCGCGCCGGAGGTGCTCCTTCGCCCGCTCGCGCGCCGCCTGGACCACCTGCCCCTGCGCGTCCGTCGGATCGATCTCGAGCTCGCTCCGCAGCGCGTCCAGCGAGACGACCGGCCAGTCGGCGAGGTGCTCGCGAACATAGGTGTCCTTCCCGGCGCCCGGCAGCCCGCTCATCACGACGACCTCGGCGCGCGTGTCGTCGTACACCTCCACGTCAGGGTGCCGCCCGCCGCCGGGCTCGGAGCGGAAATACACGAAGCGCGTGTGATCCGACGCGAACGAGCGCGGCGCCGTGTAACACCCCTCCTCGCGGCAGAACTCGCGAAAGAGCTCGATGTTGTCGACGACGCGCGCCATGTCCGCGCAGACGCGCCCCCGGATGTCGGCCTCGGCCACGAGCGCGAGCAGGTCGCAGCGCGCGTGCAGGCTGACCTCGGCGGCGACGCGCTGCGCGTCGTCGCGCTCGATCAGGTAAAAGGGGATCTGGTGGTAGCGCACGAGCGCGCACACCTGCTCGCGCAGCGCGAACGGCGCGCCGAGCTCCCAGAGCAGCCGGCGCGCGAGGAGCTCCCCGGCGCGCGAGTGGCCCTTCGCCGTGACCCGCCCGTCCTCCACGCGGGTTGTCGCCGGCTTCGCCACGTCGTGGAAGAGGCACGCGAGGTACACGGCCCGCTGCTCCTCCGCGGGCAAGGCCTGCCACGCGGGCAGCCCGAGGAGCGTCTCCAGCACCATGCGGGTGTGAATCCACACGTTGCCCTCGGCGTGGTGGATCGGGTCCTGCGGGCAGGCCTCGAGCGCGCGCACCCAGTCAAAGACCTGGAGATCGTCCCAGGGGACACGCGCCGGATCGGGCGTGAGCAGGTCGAGCAGCGAGGACGAGGAAGACATGGCGAGCACCCCTGGCGAGCGCGCGCCGGACGCGGCGCGGCCCGGAAACGTAGCATGTCCGCGCCGGGGCGGCGGTGCTACGCTGGCGCCGCCATGTCCGCCAAATACCCCCGCTCGTTCCACCTGCCCTGGTCGCCCGGCGGCACGTCCGACGACAAGCGGATGGCGGACGTGTCGGGGCTGCTCGGCGTCGAGATCGTCATCACCGAGAAGTGCGACGGCAGCAACCTCACCTACACGCGGAAGAGCGTCTTCTCGCGCTCTCACTCGGGTCCTCCGTCCCACCCGAGCTTCGATCTCGCAAAGGCCACGCACGCGAGCATCGCGCACCTGCTCTCGGAGGACATATCGATCTTCTGCGAGTATTGCTACGCGGTCCACTCCATCGAATACGACGCGCTGCCGGGCTATTCCCTCGTCTTCGGCGTACGCGACGACGCGCGGGGGCTCTTCTGGGAGTGGGACATGGTCGTCGCCCAGGCGAAGGATCTCTCGCTCCCCACGGTGCCTGTCCTGTTCCGGGGCGTCGTCGAGAGCGAGCGCGAGCTCGAGGCGCTGACGACCGCGCTCGCGCACGAGCCGTCCGCGTTCGGCGGCCCGCGGGAGGGGGTGGTGGCGCGCGTCGCGGGCGAGTTCCCGGACGCGATGTTCCAGCGGTGCCTCGCCAAGTGGGTGCGGCGCGGGCACGTCCAGACGGACGAGCACTGGATGCACCAGGAGATCCGGCCCCAGCGGCTCGCCCCGGCGCCGGCAGAGGGGCTATCGGCGTGAAGCCAGCGCCGCGAGCCGGTCGCAGAGGCGCTCGCGGAGCGGGCCATAGGCCTCGCGGTACGCCTCCCAGTCGAGCCGCTCGTCCGCGGCGATCTCGCGCCAGATCGGGGTCGCCGCGCCGTGGTCGTGGATGGCCCCGGTCTCGGCGATCTGGACCGCGAAGAGCGGCACCCGGAGCGCGTGGAACAGCTTCTTCTTCGAGGCCTCTGGCTGCTCGTCGAAGCGGGCGCCGGCCTTCTTGAAGTCGGACGCGGAGCGGCTCGCGGCCGACGCGGCGAGCTTCTTCCTGTCGAGCTTGAACGGGAAGGGCGGCCTCGGCTCCTTGAGCCGGTGCTCCGGCGGAAGGAACAGGCACTCGAGCGCGAAGACGCTGTGATCGGCGAGGGCGCTGCGGAAGGTGTCGAGCCCGTGGACGACCACGTTGACGCCGGGCGCGAAGGCGAGGTCCTGCCTCGCGTCACGGCGCGCCAGGACGGCGACGAAATCCTCGTCCGACGCCGCGGTCGCGGTGCCGTACACGCGCGATCCGGTGCGGAACACGCTGTGGACCTCGCCGTCGGTGCGGCCGATGACGCGGAGGACCGTGGACAGGCTCATGGAGACCTCGATACGAGAGCGGCCCGCGAGCATCGCGCCGCCGCCGTCGCCGCGCAACAGGGCGGCGTCCGTCCCACGGCTGGCGCCTTCCGTGCTTCCCTGTCGTCCATGTCGTCGCTGCCGTCGGTTCCGTCGCGGCTCCGCGCGAAGGGCTCGACGCGTCCGGGGGCGCGGCGGGAGAATGGCCTCGTGCTCCGCTGTGCCGTCGTCTTGCTTTTCCTTGTCGCCCTCGTGGCCGGCTGCCGTCACGGCGACGGGGCCCTTCGCGACGACGGATTCCGGGGCCGGCTCTCGCGCGGCTGCCGGAGCGAGCCCGACTGCCTCGTGCTGGAGCTCGACGCCCAGGCCCGCGCCGACCGGTGCGCGTCGGACTGCGAGCAGGCCGAGGCCGATCTGCGCGCGTCGAGGGCCCTCGTCGCCCGCTACCGGCAGCAGCGCGAGGCGCGGCAGGCGCAGGTCGCGGCGGAGCGTCAGGCCGACGAGGCCGCGGAGGCCGAGCGCCGCCGCGCCGAGCTCGAGGCCGTCGAGGCGGCGCGCCGGCGAGAGGAGGTGCCCCACGCCGCCGATCTCGAGCTCGCCGCGACCGAGCTCGCCTGCGGCCAGCAGGGTGACGCCGCGGCCTGCGACGCGCTCCTCCGCTACCTCGCCGGCGCTGCCCCGCGCGACGAGCGCGCGGCCCAGGCGCGCGCGTCGCTCGAGAAGGGCCGGCGGCTGATCGCCGAGCGCGAGGCTGAGAGGGCGGCCGAGGAGCAGCGCGAGGCCGAAGGCGCGCCCGCCCCCGCGCGACCGGGCGGCGGGCCGGCTGCGCCGGCGCGTTCGCGGCCGGCGCCCGAGGGCCGCGTGTGCTGCTGCGACGGCACGCTGTCGCCGACCTGCACCTACGTGAAGCGGGGTTGCTGCTCACACCACGGCGGCGTCTGCGCGTGCCCCTAGTCGCAGGGCCATCGGCCCGGCCCCGCGTGCATTCCGCTCATCCCACCCCCGGCTCGGGATCCAGCGCGCGCCCGACCGGCGGACGACGCGCTTCCTTCGAGAACTGCTCGAAGCAGGGTCACGGCGCTGCGACGTTGAGCTTCGTCACGACATTTCCTCCCAATCTGTAGAAAAACGGGGATCCAGTCGCGCCGCTGTCGTCTTCCCCCAAAATGGCGACGTTTCCTCCGGGGTCCACGGCGAGGCTCAGCACGTTGCTGAGCTCGGGGCCGAGGGTTTGGGACCACGAAATATGCCCATCCCCGTCGAGCCGCACGACGAACCTCCGCTCAGCTCCGTCCTCTGCGCCGAGCGCCGTGCCGTCGGCGTCGAGGGTCCCGGTGAAGGTGCCCGCAACGAAGGTGTTCCCGAGAGCGTCGACACCGAGGCTCACTGCTTTGGATGCAGAGCTGCCCGCGATGACTCGGCTCCAGATGTGGCCTCCACGAGCGTCGAATTTCGCCACGAAGGCATTGTCGGATGAACAATCCGCGCCAACCAGCGGTCCGCCGCCGAAATCGAAGTCGCAGTGCGCGCTCCCGGCGAGGAACACGCTTCCGTCGCCGTCCACCGCGATGCCAGCGAGGCCTTGTTGGCTATCCGAGGCTGATTGACGATGGAGAGGAGCTGTCCACTCCTTGCTCCAGAGATCGTTGCCCGAGGCGTCCAGCCGCGCGAGCCTGAGCCGCGCGAATAGGCCTGAACCGTCATCGTAGATGTCCGAGTCGTCGGCCGCGATCACGATATGCCCTGAAGCGTCGACGGCCATGATGCCGCCTGGCGTGTACCTGCCGCTGCCGCTCGGGGAGAACTTGCTCCAGACAAAGTCTCCCATCGCATCGAACTTCGCCGCGTAGCCGCTCGTCGGGTCGTAATCACTCTCTACGAGCGGTAGTAGACCTCCCCCGAGATCGAGGTGCCCGTAGTATCTTCCCACGAGCACCACGCCACCCGTCGTCGGATCCACCGCGATGGATCCGATATACCAATCTGCTTGATACCCGGCGTTGAGGTGCTTGCTCCACAGGGGGGTGCCGGCGCTGTCGAGCTTGTCCAGGAAGATGTCGTATGAGGTCGCGAACATGCGTACGAGGAACATGTTGCAGTCCGCGTCGAAAACGATGTGCTGGCCGGCCTGCGGGCCCGAATCATCGCCGAAGAGCTTGCTGAGGGTGTGGTTGCCCGCGGCATCGTACTTCGCCAGGAGGAGGTCGTCGATTCCCCCGGACCGGAGCACGCCGCCGCCCAAGTCGACGTCCGACGCCGTGTACCCTGTCACGCCGAGGTTGCCGGATGGATCGAAGGCGATGCCCGTGATCGCCAGCGGAAAAGTGCCACCCACTGCCGGCCAGTCGTCCAGGCTGAAGGGACGGGAGGCCACCGGCGTGCTGCACCTGCCCGAGTTGCCCGTGCCGCCGGAACCCGACGAGCCGCCCGTGCCCGAGCCATCGGGGTCGAGATCGCCGATCGGCACGCGAACTATGGCGCACCCAAACGTGGTGGCTGAGAGGGCGACCGGGAACCACAACAAGGAGAGCGCTAGCTGCGAAAGTCTCATGAGCGAGGATCCTCCACCGGCCGGCGATCTCTCGCTCCGCGCTTTTGATCACGGAATCGTGCTTGAACAGCGACCCACCTTGATCATGCGCGGCGCCTGAGCGGAGCGCGGGCTCCGCGCGGCGAAGGCGCACGCGTGCGATGCGGCCTCCGCGATGTGCCCTGCGGCCACGAGGGCGTCGACGCGGAGGACGTCGCGCTCGATGGCGAGGCTACCTCCTGGAAAGCGGGCCGCGTGCTCGGCGGTGAAGCGAAGGGCGAGCGGCGCGTCCCCCCGCGCGAGGGCCGCTCGCGCGGCGTCGATGAGCCGGAGCTCGTCCGAGAGTACGAAGGTGGGTGTCGCAGGGGCCGGCGCGGCCTGCTCACTGCTGGGTTCTCGTGGAAGGGGGTCGACGGCGGGGACCGCCGTCACCGAAGGAGCGGAGGAGGGGACCTGGCGCGCGAGCCCGGTCCCCTGGGGCGCGGGCGCCACGTCCTTGATCGACGCCGCTGCGCGCGGGGCGGGCGACGCCGCTGCGCGCGGAGCGGGCGACGCCGCTGCGAGCGGGGCGGGCTCGGCGGCAGGGGCGACGGCGGGCTCCGCCTTCGCAGGCAGGGCGGGCTGCTCCTGCGTGGCCTCCTGCGTGGGTGAAGCGGCCGCCGGCGCCACCTCGCCGATCTCCGCTGCGCGAGGCGAGGCCGCGCGCGGCGAGCGCACGGGGGCTGCGGACGCGACGGCGTCCGCGTGACGGCTCGCCGCCACGTACGCACCCCCGAGCACGAATGCGACCGACGTGACGCCGATGGACGCGACGAGCACCGCCTTCAGGCCGAACGCGTGAGCGGCCTGCGCCGCGATCCCCCCGCTCGCCTTGGCCGTACCGACGCCGAGCTTCGTCGTTGCGGCCGCGGTCGCCGTCCCCACCGCGGCGGCCGCGAGGGCCTTCGCGCGGAGCGAGGAAGGCGCCTTCGCCGTCCTCCCGGCGCGCAGCAGCGCGCGGTCGAAGTCGTCGTACGAGTCGCTCACGGCCGCCTCCCGCCGCTCACCGGCAGACCCTTCTTCAAGCGCTCCGTCGCTCGCTTCCACGCTTCACGGGCGCGGCGGAGCCGTGACGCCACGGTCCCTGGCGGCAAGTCCAGCAGATGGGCTATGTCCGCCATCGTCTCTTCTTCGATCTCGTGGAGCACGAACACCGCGCGAAGCTCGTCGTCCAGCGCCTCGAGCGACGCATCCAGCAGCCTGCGCGCGCGCGCCTCGTCGAGGCGGCTGTCCGGCTGCTCGCCCGCCGGCGCCGAGGGCTCGCCCGTGAGCTCTTCGTGACGTGCTCGCCGGGTTCGCTCGCGCCGGACCATGTGAACCACGACCGAGACGAGGTACGAGCGCTCCTTGCCGGGAAGGATCGCGTCGAGGCGCGACGCCGCCACCACGAACGCTTCCTGCGCAATGTCCTCGGCCGCCGCCTCACCCACGCCCATCCGGCACGCGAACCGCCACAGGAACTCGAGGTGCGACGCGAGCTCTGCGAGCCGCGCCTCGCGGGCGGCGTCGGTGGTGGACTTGCAGGGGGAACGCGCCTGCGCGTCGACGAGTCCGCCCAGAGGGCGAGCCAAGCGGACGGCGGTGGAACCGGGGGCGTCGTCGGTGGTGGTGATCACGAGGGGCTCGTCCCAGGCGATCCACGAGGTCCCCGGTTTGATCACGGAAAATACGCCCCGATGGAGAGCGCGGCGTCCAGCCGCACGGCGGGCGCTTGATACGCCGTCCCGCCGTTCACGTAGAAGAACTCGTCCCGAACGAGGGGCAGCGCGGGCCCGACCTGCCCATCCACGAAGGACCATGCGCCGAGCAGCGCGCGCACCCGTGCGCCGGCGCCCGCCTCGAGCCACGGGCGCCACCGGCTGTCGACCTTCGGGGCTCCCTCCCCCGAGGCGAGCAACGCGCCCGCATCGAGCATCATGTAAGCGCTCACGAAGACACGATCGCCGAGGGATGCGCCGAGCGGCGCCAGCGAGGCACGAGCGGTGAGCCAGGTGAGGCTCACGGCCGCTCCCCCTCCGAGCACGGTGCGCGGCAACGTCGCCCCCACGCCGAGCTCGGCCCATGGAAAGAGCACTCGATCCGCTGCGAGCCCGCCCGAGAGCCGCGCGCCTGTCGGCCCTACGTAGAGCGGTGTGGCCACGAGACCGAGCGCCGCATACAGCTTCGTCGCGGGCGTGGTCTCGCGAGCCGTGGTTCGCCACGGTCTCGCCGGCGGCGCGGCGAAGGTTGGGCTGATCTCGCGGGCTGTGCCTTGCGACGGTCTCGCCGGCGGCGTCAGGGGGAGAGGCTCGGCGCGGGAAGCTTCGACCCGGGCCTCCTCGTCGTCGCCGGCCATCGTGACGACCAGCCCGAGCGCCGAGGCGGCTTCCGCGCAGGAATCTGCCACGATCGTGCGCGCTTCGATGGCGCCGTGCGCGCCTTCTCCCGAGATCACCAGCGTCACCGCGCTCGGCGGCTCCGCTTCGCGCACGTGGACCCGGAGCCGTACCGTGGAGTCGGCGTCGACGCGCCCTCCGCGCAGCGCGGCCGCCGCACGTACGTCGTCGAGCGTCACGCAGCGCTGCTCATCGAGCTCCACCGCGACCCCGACGCTCGCGGCGTGGACGGCCTCCGCTCGTACCAGAACGAGCCATCCCACCACCGCGATCGCGCCCTGGCGCACGGCGTCGCCCAGCGCGCGCACCCGACGAGCATCGCTCGACGGGGCGGAGACTTTCTGAAGTCGAGGTGCCACGGGCCGGGAGGATAAGACGAACAGTGTCTTTTATCTTGAAGGCAAGGTAGCGATCTGAAACCCATCACGCGCAGTTGGATCCTCTTTCCGGACCCCTGGCCGGCCATCCTGACGGATGGAACCAGGCGCGCCCTCGCACCACGGCGGCATCCGCCCCCCAGCCCCCACGCGCGCCCCGCGGCGGGCTCTGCGCCCGCCCGTGCGTGCCCGCCAACACGCGCGATCGAGGCTCTCCTGTGAACCTGGTGTTTCCTTGATGTTCTAAGTACCGTTCTGGCTCGCCGCCGCGGGGCGGCGTCTCTGCGCTTCGTCTCCGCGCTCTCAGGAGGGGCCATGGCCGTCGCCGACTCGCAGTCCACTCATCCCCAGAAGTCCGATCATCCTCCCGAGGCCGTGGAGCGGCGGGTGGCGGACGCCCTCGCCGCGCTGTCCCTCGAGCAGAAGGTCCGCCTGCTGACGGGCGCCGACGTCTGGAGCACGCATCCCGAGCCCGCGATCGGCCTGCGCCGCATCGTCGTCTCGGACGGCCCCGTCGGCGTGCGCGGCGAGCAGTGGGACGAGCGCGATCCCTCGGTCTGCCTCCCTTCCCCCACCGCCCTCGCCGCCACCTGGGACGAGCCGCTGATGGAGCGCGTCGGCGCCCTGCTCGCGGCGGAGGCGCGGCGCAAGGGCGTCGACGTCGTCCTCGCGCCGACGATCAACCTGCACCGAAGCCCGCTCGGCGGCAGGCACTTCGAGTGCTTCTCCGAGGACCCGCTGCTCACCGGCCGCATCGGCGCGGCCTACGTCCGCGGGCTCCAGGCCAACGGCGTCGGGGCCACCCCCAAGCACTACGTCGCCAACGACGCGGAGACCGAGCGTTTCACCGTCGACGTCCGGGTCGACCAGCGCACGCTCCGCGAGCTCTACCTCGCGCCCTTCGAGCGGGTGGTCGCCGACGCGCGCCCGTGGCTCGTCATGGCCGCCTACAACGCGGTCAACGGCACGACCATGACCGAGAGCCCCCTGCTCGCCTCGCCGCTCGAGGACGACTGGGGCTTCGACGGCGTCGTGGTCTCGGACTGGTCCGCGACCCGCTCCACCGCCGCCGCGGCGCGCGCGCGGCTGGACCTCGCCATGCCGGGCCCGACCGGGCCCTGGGGCGACGCGCTCGTCGCCGCCGTCCGGAGCGGCGAGGTCCCGGAGGCGGCCATCGACGAGAAGGTCCGCCGCCTGCTGCGCCTCGCCGCCCGCGTCGGCGCGCTCGAGGGCGTCGCGCCGGCCGCCCCCGCCCCCCCGCAGCTCTCCGCCGAGGCGGCCGCCGGGCTCGCCCGCGAGACCGCCGCGGCCAGCATGGTGCTCGTCCGCAACCAGGGCGACGCGCTCCCCCTCGACGCCGCCGGCCTGCAGCGCGTCGCCGTCATCGGCGCGAGCGCCGCCGAGGGGCGGATCCAGGGCGGCGGCAGCGCCAGCGTGCACCCGCACTACGCGATCTCGCCGCTCGACGGCCTGCGCGCCGCGCTCGGCCCGCGCGTCGAGGTGCGCCACGCGCTCGGCGCCCGCATCCACGAGGGCCTCGTGCCCGTGGCCGGCGACCAGGTGACCGACCCCGTGACCGGAGAGCACGGCGTGTACGTGCGGCTCCTCGACGCGGAGGGCAACGCGTTCCACGAGGAGCACCGGGCCGTCGGGCGGCTCACGTTCATCGGCGACTTCCGCGCGAACCGGGCCGCGACGATCGAGGTGACGACGCGGCTGCGCGCCGCCGAGGCGGGCCGCTACCGCGTCGGCGTGGCCGGCGTGGGCGCCTACCGGCTCACCGGCGGCGGGCAGGTCCTCTTCGACGAGACGGTCGCGCCGGACAAGGACGACCTCGCCGCGATGCTGCTCGCGCCGCCGCAGCGGGCCGCCGAGCTGGACCTCGCCGCGGGCCAGGAGGTCGACCTCGTCCTCACGCACGCTGTCGCCCCGGACGCGCCGGCGGTGGCGTTCTCGCTCGGCGTCGAGGTCCCCGCGCTCCCCGACGAGGAAGCGCTGGCGCGCGCCGTCGAGCTCGCGCGCACCTCCGACGTCGCCATCGTGGTCGTCGGCACCACGGAGGCGATCGAGAGCGAGGGCTTCGACCGGAGCTCGCTCGCGCTCCCCGGCCGCCAGGACGAGCTGGTCAGCGCGATCGCGGCCGTGAGCCGCCGCACGATCGTGCTCGTGAACGCCGGCGGGCCGGTGCTCATGCCCTGGCGCGACGAGGTCGACGCGGTGCTCCTCACGTGGTTCCCGGGCCAGGAGTTCGGCAACGCCGTCGCCGACGTGCTGCTCGGCGCCGTGGAGCCCGGCGGCCGCCTGCCGACGACCTGGCCGTCGCGCGAGGAGGACGTGCCGGTGCTCTCGACGAAGCCCGAGAACGGCAAGCTCGTCTACGCCGAGGGCCTCCACGTCGGCTACCGGGCCTGGGCCCGCGCCGGCGTCACCCCGGCGTACCCGTTCGGGCACGGCCTCGGCTACACGCGCTGGGAGATCCTCGACGTGGACGCCCCGCAGAGCGTCGCGGCCGGCGCGCCCCTCGAGGTGCGGGTGCGCGTGCGCAACACGGGGCCGCGCCGCGGGCGCCACGTCGTCCAGCTCTACCTCGCGCGGCCGGGCTCCGACGTCGAGCGCCCCGTGCTCTGGCTGGCCGGCTTCGCCCCCGTCGAGGCCGACCCCGACCAGACGGTCGAGGTGGCCGTCACCGTGGCGCCGCGGGCCTTCGCGCACTGGGCGTCGGGCGGCTGGCAGGTGGAGCCCGGCGTCTTCACGCTGCACGCGGGGCACTCGGCCACGGTCCTGACCCGGCAGGCCGCGGTGGCGGTCCTGGAGCCCTGAGGGCGCTCACCCCTCCGCGTCGTCGTCCGCGGCGGGCGCGTCGCTCGCCGTGCGCCGCCCGAGCCAGCGGCGCAGCTGGGTGCGGTGCACGCCGAGCGCCCGGGCCGTGCGCGCCACGTTCCCCTCCTCGCGGCGCAGCGCCTCCTCGATGACCTCGTCGGCGGGCAGCGACGCCGCGCGCCGCGCGCCGCGCTCGTCGCGCGGCGCGCTCGCGGTCGGCGGGCGCGAGCCGCGCTCGGCCGCGGCGGGCTGGGGCTGCTCCGGCGCGCTCGGCCGCGCCGGGGCGAACGCCTGCCCCGCCGACGGCGACAGGTGCCGCGCCTGGACCACCGGGCTCTTCGCGAGCTGCGCTTCCTGCGCCGCCGCGCGGATCTCCGCCATCAGCTCCCGCACGTTGCCGGGCCACGCGCGCAGCAGGCACGCCTCGATCAGCGAGGCGTGGGCCGCCGGGGGCGCGCTCGCGCCCTCCGCGCCGCGCGGGGCGGCTGCGCCGACGTCCCGCAGCGTCGCGTCCACGATCCACGGGATCTCCTCCGGCCGCTCGTACAGCCGCGGCACCCGGACCGCCGGCTGCGCGATGCGGAAGAAGAGATCCTCGCGGAGCTTCCCTGCGGCCACCTGCGCGCGCAGGTCCTTGTGGGTCGCGGACACCAGCGCGAAGTCCACCGGGATGGGCCGCGAGGCGCCGAGCGGCAGCACCTCCCGCGCCTCCAGCGCCCGCAGCAGCTTCGCCTGCACCCCGAGATCGAGCTCGGCCACCTCGTCGAGGAAGAGCACCCCACCCTGGGCGGCCTGCACGTACCCCTCGGCGTCCGCCGTGGAGCCCGAGTACGCCCCCTTGCGCGTGCCGAAGAGCAGCCGCTCGGCCAGGCCGTCGGGGATGGCGGCGCAGTTCACGGGGACGAACGGCCCGGCGCGCCGCGGGCCGAGCGCGTGGAAGGCCCGCGCCGCGTGCTCCTTGCCGGTCCCGCTCTCGCCCGTGATGTGAAGCACCGCCCCGGCGCGCGCCGCCCTGTCGATCGCGTCCCACGCGCGGGCGAGCGTCGGCCCGAGGATCGTGCCCCCGGCCCTCGAGATCCCCGCCCGGAACGGCTCCACGTCGGCCTGGATCACGAACACCGACGAACCCGTCCGCACGACGCGCAGCGCGCCGCCCGCGCGCGTGCCGGTCAGCGGCGCGCCGTCGAGCGACGTCCCGTTGCGGCTGTCGAGGTCCTCGACCTCCCACGTGCCCTGGCGAAAGCGCACGCGCGCGTGCCTGCGCGACATCTTCAGGTCGTCCAGGGACACGCCCCCGACCTCGCCGCGCCCGAGCTCGATCTCGCCGTCCTTCAGCGGCAGGACGTCGCAGCGGGGGCTGTCCACGGAGAAGACGAGCACCAGCCCCGGCGTCGGCTTCCTGGGACGCAGGCGCTCCGAGGCTGTGCCGATCGTTTCGTCCAGGGTTGTCTTCGGCGCAGCGGGCACCACGTCGCCAGCGAGTCTAGCGCGGACCTGCAGAGATGAGGATCCTCCTTACGAACGAGCCGGCCGGACGCGGCGGCGCGCACCGGGACAGGCCGCTCTGGCCACGGCCGCGGAGCGCGCTTTGCTCCTTCGCGAGGGGTCGGTGCGAATTGCCTCAGCGTGACCGATGCGCGCGGACGATCCTCCGCCGCGAGTAACGGCTCTTTCCATTGTGGTCGTGAAGCGGGGCGGAAGAGCGCCGAGCTCGCCATCCATTCCGGCCGCGAGGCGGCGCGCGCCGCCCGTTTTGTCGCGCTGCTGCGGCCGCAGGGCGGGAAACCAGCGGTGGGTGCGCGGTGGACGAGCGATGGTTCGGCGCTTGCTTTCGGGATGGACGACCCATGAAGGACGAGCGTCAGGTCCCCGGCCACAACAGATCGATCGCCAGGAGAGGCGATGCGAGCACGGGCGGTGTCTCGTCCTGCGTCCGCAGGCTGCCGCGGAACGAGCGCGCCGTGGGGGAGATCCTCGCCGGCAAGTACCAGATCGTGGGCCGGCTCGGCGCCGGCGGCATGGGCACGGTGTGGAGGGCGCGCAGCCTGTGGCTCGATGTCGACGTGGCGATCAAGGTGCTCCACGAGGAGCAGTTCGACGCGCACGCCGCCGAGCGCCTGCTCCGCGAGGCGCGCGCGACGGCGAGGCTCGGCCACCCGGCGATCGTGCGCGTGTTCGATTTCGGCGAGACCGACTCGGGCGAGCCGTTCCTCGTGATGGAGCTCCTCGAGGGCACGTCGCTCTCGAACTGGCTGGAGACGAACGGCCCGATGCCGCCGGAGCAGGCGGTCCAGATGCTCTTGCCGGTCGCGTGCGCCCTCGCGGCCGCGCACGCGCAGAGCATCGTCCACCGCGACATCAAGCCGGCGAACATCCTCGTCGTGCCCGACGGCGCGGGCGGCCATGTCCCCAAGGTGGTCGATTTCGGCATCGCCAAGCTGTCCAACGCGGCGAGCCCCTCCATCACGCAGCGCGGGATGATCGTCGGCAGCCCGGAGTACATGTCCCCGGAGCAGGCCGACGGGCAGCCCGAGGTCGGCGAGCAGACCGACGTGTGGGCGTTCAGCGTGGTGCTGTACGAGCTCATCACCGGCCAGCGGCCGTTCAGCGGCGAGACGCTGAGCGCGGTGATCGCGGCGATCTTCAGCAAGGAGCCGGCGCCGACGACCGAGCTCGGCGCCGGCGACGAGGCGCTCTGGGCGATCATCCGGCGCGGGCTGGCCAAGTCGCCCGCCGACCGATGGCCGAACATGCGCGCCCTCGGCCGCGCGCTGGCGGCCTGGGCGGTCGAGCGTGGGATCACGGCGGACGTGGCGGGCACGTCGCTCGAGCACCAGTGGCTGGCGCGCGGGGCGGACTCGCCGAGCACCCAGGAGCGGCCTGCTCCGGCCGTCACGATGGCCAGCGCCGTCTCCGGCCCGCCGGCGGCGCAGCGCCGGAAGGGCGTCGGGGGGACGCTCGTGGCGTCGCCGGCGTTCATGCCTGCGGGGCGCCGGGGCGGCACGATCAAGATGACGGAGGCTCCGAACGGCGCGCCGTTCGGGCTCGCGCCCCCGCTGCGGCTGCAGAAGGCGCTCCTTGTCGGGGTCCTCGCCGCGTTCGTCGCGCCCGTGATCGTCGTGATGGGGCTGAACGCGCGGGGCGGGAGCGCGGGCGCCGCGGCGCCGGCGATCGCGGCGGCTGGCCCCGCGGTCGATCCGGAAGCCGCGCTGGTCCCCAGGGCGGAGGCCACGGCGGCGTCCTCTGCGGCCCTCGCGTCCGCGGACGCGGGGGCGCCGCGCGCGACAGCGCCCGGCGCCGACCTGCGGATCGCGCCGGAGGACGAGCCGCTCGCGCCGCGGCTCGCGCGGCCGGTGTCGCGGACCGACGCGCCCGACCCCGAGTGGCCCTATCCGTGGGGTGACGCGCCCGCAGAGCCGGCCGAGCCGCCCGCCCCGCGGGCCCAGGCGCCCGCGCAGCGTGTCAAGGCGCCCGCTTCACGCGCCGAGCCGCCCGCCCGGCCCGCCCAGCCGCCGTCGCGGTCGAAGCCCGGCACAACGTCGATGCCGCTCCCGGCGGCGCCGGATTTCTGAGGTGGTCATGCGCAAATCTGGGGTGACGTCTCGCTCCGTCCGCGGATCTCGCGATCTGCTCCTCCTCCTCCTCGCGCTCGCCGCGGCGGCGCTCGGGCCGGGGGGTTGCTCGGCGCTGATCGGCGCCGAGCTGTCCGACAAGCCCGATGAGACGGAGGACACCGGGGGTGAGGAGCACGCCGGAGACGGCAGCGGCGGCGGCGATCTCAACAGGATCAGCGCCGGCAGCGGCGGGGGCGAGAGCGCCAGCGGGAGCAGCGGAAGCGCTGGCGGCGAGGGCGCGACGAGCGGCGGCAGCGAGAGCGCGACGAGCGGGAGCGGCGCTGGCGGCGAGAGCGCGATGAGCGGGAGCGGCGCCGGCGGCGCGGGCGCGGCGAGCAGCACGAGCAGCGGGAGCGGCGCGAGCGCCAGCACCAGCGCGAGCAGCGGCGGCGGCGAGGGCGCCAGCACCAGCGCGAGCACCAGCGGGAGCGGCGGCGGGAGCGCGACGAGCGGCGGGAGCGCGACGAGCGGCGGGGGCGAGGGCGCCGGCAGCAGCAGCAGCGCCGGCAGCAGCAGCGCCGGCAGCGGCGGCAGCGAGAGCGCGACCGGCGGCGGGAGCGGCGCCGGCGGCCCGGGCGGCCCCGGCGGCCCGGGCGGCCCCGGCGGCCCCGGCGGCCCCGGCGAGGAGGGCGAAGGCGGGAGCAGCAGCTCTGGCAGCGGCGCGATCTGCCATGGTCATTTCGCCGATTGCGACGGGGATCCCGCGCACCATTGCGAGACGAACCTGCGGAGCAACGACAATCACTGCGGCGCTTGCGGCAACCGGTGCCCGGAAGGCACGGACTGCCAGCATGGAGAGTGTCGGTGATGGCCCGCTCTGCTGCTCGAGCCCGGCCGATGGGCGCCTTCCTCCTCGTGGCGTTGCTCGCGGCCGCGTCCCCCTCCTCCGCCTTCGCGCAGGGTCCGGGCGACGTCGAGTCGGCGCGCGTGCTGTTCGTCCAGGGGGCGAAGCTGGCCAGAGAGGGGCGCTGGGAGGAGGCGCGAGCGCTGTACTCCCGGTCGCTCGAGATCAAGCCCGCGCCCCTCACGCACTACAGCCTCGGCGTCGCGCAGAAGGAGCTCGGGCACCTCGCCGACGCGCTCGCGAGCTTCCGCGCGTTCCTGGCCGAGCCGTCCACGCCGGCGACCGCGCCCTATGTCGGGCCGGCGCGGGAGGCGGTCGCCGCGCTCGAGAGGCGCGTCGGCCGCGCGACGATCGCCGTCCGGCCCGGCAAGGTGGACGGGCTCACGCTGCTCGTCGACGGCAAACCGGTGCGCGGGGCGCCTGGCCGGGCCATCGCGCTGGATCCGGGCGCTCACGAGGTGGTCGCGAGCGCCCCGGGCTTCCGCTCCACCGCCGCCCGGTTCACCGTCGCCGCGGGCGGCGCGGTGGAGGTCCCGATCGCGCTGGTGCGCAGCGCAGCGTCGGCCGCGCGGACACCGGCCGCCGGGGGCGGCCTGTCGGCGGAGGCCGACAGCTCCAGCGCCTCGTCGCGCGGCGCGCTCCCGATCGTCGTCATGGGCGTGGGCGGCGCGTTCTTCACGGGCGGCGCGGTGCTCGGCCTCTCCGGCTTGAAGCAGGCGGGCTCCGCGCCCACGAGCGCCGGCTCGGACGCGAGCGCTGCCCGCGCGAAGGGGATCATCGGCGATGTCCTCGGCGGCGTCGGCCTCGCGACCGTGGGCCTCGGGCTGTACCTGCTGCTCGACGAGCCGGCGCCGAGCGCGCCCCAGACGGGAGGCGTGGGGCCCTGGCTGGGCGCGTCGGGCTCGGGCGTCGAGGTGCGGTTCTGACGGCCTGCGGCGCTGACGGCCGTGGGCGCGAGAAGAGAGACGGGCACGGTCGCGCTTTCCGGCGGCAGCGCGGAAATGGTACTGCGCGCGTATGCGCTCGCTCGCGATGGGGCTGTCCCTGGCCGCGCTCCTCGGCGCGGGCGCGCCCGCCTGGGCCGGGGGCGACGAGGCGAGCGCGCGCCCGGCGGATGCACCCGCAGGCCCGCCGGCGGCACCTGACGCGCCGGCGCCCCCGCAGCCCGCGCCGGCGGCCTCCGACGCGCCGGCGGCGGCCAGGTGGTGCGCGCCCGAGCTCGCGTCGCTGCCCGGCGAGGTGTGCGCCTCCCTGCCGGCGAAGGAAGCGCCGGGCCCGCGCGTGCTCGTGATCTTCCTGCACGGCGTCGTTCAGCCCGATTCCGGGTGGCAGTGGGCGCAGCAGCGGGCCGCGGCGCGCGTCGGCGCCCGGCACGGCGTCGCCGTGATGATGCCGCGCGGACGGCGCGGGATCGGGCCCAGGACGATGGAAGACTGGTGGTGCTGGCCCACGGCCACGGCCGCGCAAGCGGCCCACGAGGACGCGCTGCTCGCCCAGTGGGACGCCGCGCGCGCGGAGCTCGAGCGGCGCGCGGGCGGGCGCTTCGAGCGGGTCTTCGTGTTCGGCTTCTCGAACGGCGCGTATTACGCCACGTCGCTGGCGATGCGCGGTCGGCTCCCGGTCGACGGCTACGCGGCGTTCGCCGGCGGCTCCGGCGCCCGCTACCTGGAGCGCGCCGGCGCGCGGGCGAAGCGGCGCGTGCCCCTGTTCGTCGGCTGGGGCGGCAAGGACCCGGCGCACCGGGATCAGGTGGCGCTCGCCAGGATGCTCCGCAGGCTGAACTGGCCCTCGAAGGCGCTCGGCAAGCCGCGCGCGGGACACGCGATGACCGACGATCAGGTCGATCGAGCGTTCGAGTTCCTCCGCGGGAGGCGAGGCGGCGCGAAGAAGCCCGATCGAGCGGATGCGCCGCGACAGCGATGATGCGCCCCCGGGCGGCGACCGCCGTGGCGGCGATCAGCCGCCGTTTGCTGGCCCGGCGTGCCCCGCGCCGCCGGCCGGCGGGGGTGGCGGCGCGCCGCCGTCCGGCACCTGGAGCATCGCGTAGTTGATGGTGGTCTCGCTGCGCAGCACGGTGAGCACAACCATCTCTCCGGGCGCGTAGGCGGTCAGAGATCCCTCCAGCCCTTCCGTCGAGTGGACGGGCCGCCCGTCGACAGCGAGGATGACGTCGCCTGGCTCCAGCAGCGGCGCCGTGAAGCTGCGGATATCCATGCTCGCGATCCTCACGCCAGGACCCGAGGTCGGCTGGAGCGTGAGGTACCACGGGGCCGGGACAGACGTCATGGGCGTCGCGGGCCCCGGCCGATTTGCTGCGATCGCGGTCTGCGCCGGGCTCGCCGGCGCGGCGGCGCCCTGCGGCGCGGCGGCGCCCTGCGGCGCGGCGGCGCCCTGCGGCGCGGCGGCGCCCTGCGGCGTGGCCTCGGCGCGCGAGCCGTCGCCGCGGCACGCGGCGACCGCCAGGGTGAGCACGCCGGACAGCCGCCGTGCCCACCCGTACGCGCCGCGCGCCCGGAGAGGTTGTATTCGCTGCTGACTGCCTTTCATGGCCCCCCGGCCTCGGCCTGCACAGCTGCAAGATCCCAACCACCGGAGATCCGGGAAGGCGTCCGCGCTCCCGGCGCGCCGTGCTCACCGGCGGGCGAGCCGTGGCGCCGGACGGAAGTGCGCGGGGAACACCCGCTCCAGGAACTCGTTGCGCAGGAGCCCGTCGGGATCGACGAGCTGCTTCAGACGGACGAACTCCGGGAGCGCGTGCGCGTACATCGCCTCGAGTTGCTCCGGCGTCGCGTAGACGTTCTTCACCAGATAGACCCGGCCGCCGAGCTCGAGGGTGTGCGCGCTCAGCTCGCTGAGCCGCAGGCGGATACGGCACACGCTGTCTTCATCCCAGGCCTCGAACGCCAGCGTCACAGCGAACCCGTCGGTCCCGTGGTTTGCCGACAGGAGAAACCGGTCTCCCTGGATGTGGAGCACGTCGACCATGATCGGCGGGATCCCGTCCCGCGCCGCGATCTCGTCGATCTTGCGCAGGAAATCGGCGAGCCGGCGCAGGCTCTCCTCCCGGGCGCCCGCGTCGTACGGGATCATGAAGGACTGCTGCACCGTGAACATGCGCATCCCGAGGCCCTGGGCGATGCGCTTCGCCAGGACGTTGCCGTCCATGAAGAACATGTAGCCCATGAGATCATCGACGTACGGACGCGTGACGTCGAAGATGAAGCGGTCGATGATCGTCCAGACGGCGCGGCTCACGACGGAGGCGCGCATCAGCCACTCGATCGGCACGCGGAGCGGGTGCCGGGGGCGATGGGTCAGCAGCGGGCGCAGCGCGTGCGACGTCCCGGCGACGTACCGCGACCGGAGGACCATGCTCCTGCTCCCCTCGAGGGTCTGGAAGGCGACCGAGAAGAGCGCCTCGGGGATCCACCCGGCCTCCTCGGCGGTGCCTCCCTCCGCCGGCAAGAGCAGCTCGGGCGGCGGCAGGAGCGCCTCGGCGAGCTCCTCGAACGACGCGCAGCGCGTCGCCTGCGTCACCACCCGGATCGGCGTCCCGGGCGGGGCGACGCGCGCGACGCGGTAGGTGATGTCGATCACGGCGCCGAGGTAGCCGAGACCGCCGATCACCGCGTGGAACAGCGCGCTCGTCGGCTCGTCGCGGCTCAACGTGAGGAGCTGCCCGTCGAGCGTGAGGAGCGTCAGCCGCTCGACGTAGCTCCCCTCCTTGCCGGCGGTGCCCGAGAAGCGGGAGAGGCAGCCCCCCGAGACCGTGCCCCCCGCGGTGGCATAGCTCGTCGACACCGCCGTGTACGGCACGAAGCCGTGGGCGGCGAGCTCGCGGGCGATGGCGCCCCACGTGGCGCCCGCGCCCACGGTCACCTGCGCTCGCTCCTCGTCGACCTCGATGG
This sequence comes from Sorangium sp. So ce1335, assembly GCF_051521615.1. Lineage (NCBI taxonomy): Bacteria > Pseudomonadati > Myxococcota > Polyangiales > Polyangiaceae > Sorangium > Sorangium sp. So ce1335. Next base: position 9,541,082 of record NZ_CP150363.1, on the reverse strand, counting down.
ACTCGAAGCGGATCATCGAGATCACGACGTCGTCGTTCAGCGCCTGGCCGTCGAACGACTGGGCCCCGGCGCGGAACGTGACCCTGCGCCCCGTCTGCTTCGCCATGCGGAACAGCGCCCTGAGCTGATCGACCGAGCGCGGGAAGTACAGGTCGCCACACGCATGGTGGAGGCCGCCATAGCCCTGGAGCAGGCAGAGCGGCCTCCGCGCGATCTCGTCGAGGCGCGGCGGGGTCGGGGCGCTTCCGACGTGGGCGAGGCCTGCGCCCGAGCGTCCGCCCCTGCGCGCGGCGCGCGAGCGCCATCCGCCGGTGAATCCAGCGGCCATGTTCAGACCGAGGAGGGAAGGAGCTGTCGGTGGAGGAGGGGGACGCAGCCTGTCGTGCCGGGGACGTCGAGAGCAGGACGCATCCGGTAAGCGTCGCTCGAGCGGGGCGCCGGGGGCAAATTCGCGCCCCGCTCGTCGGTCGGGGCCTACAGGCCGAGGACGTCGACGCGGATGTTCCGCCGCTGCGCTGTCTGCTGGAAGCGCCGGATGAGCTCCGCGACGTCGTGATCGACGTAGGATGCGCCCTGGGCGTCGACGATCACGTGCGAGTCGCTCGGCAGCCGCTCGAAGAGCGAGACGAGCTTGCCCTGGGTGAAGAAGTAGGCCGCCTTGTTGAACCGGATGGTCACGCGCGCCCCCTCGTGGATCACGTCGAACACGCGGGACATCTGCGTCCTCAGCACGAACAGGACGCCGACCGCCAGGCCGATCGCGATGCCCTTCAGGAGATCGGTCAGCACGATGGCCACGATCGTCACGACGAACGGGATGAAGTGGTTCCACCCGAGCTTGTGCATCTCCGCGAAGATCTTGGGCTTGGCGAGCTTGTAGCCGGTCACGAGCAGGATGGTCGCGAGGCACGCGAGCGGGATGTGCGAGAGCAGCCCCGCGGCGAACACGACGGCGAGCAGCAGCAGCGCGCCGTGCGTGAACGCGGAGACCCGCGTCCGCGCGCCGGCGTTCGTGTTGGCGCTGCTGCGGACGATGACCGACGTGACAGGGAGCCCGCCCGCGAACCCGGAGACCATGTTGGCGAGCCCCTGCGCGACGAGCTCCCGGTTGGGCGGCGACTTGCGTTGCCACGGATCGATCCGGTCGACCGCCTCCAGGTTGAGCAGCGTCTCGAGGCTGGCCACGATCGCGAGCGTCACGCCGAGCACCCAGACCTCGGGCCGCGCGATCGCGGACCAGTCCGGGAGCTGGAGGGCGCTGAGCAGGTCGCCCGTGGGCAGCGTCACGAGGTGCTTCTGATCGAGGGCGAGCGACGGGATCGCCACCTTGAACAGCTCGTTGCCGAGCGTCGCGACGAGCACGGCGGCGAGCGGCGCGGGCAGCCAGGAGATCTTCGCGAGGCGCGACTTCTCCCAGCCGACGAGGATGACGAGGCAGATGGCGCTGAGGATGAACGCGCCCCACTCGAGCGCCTGCGGCGCCTGCGCCAGCATCGTGAAGGTGTTGCCGCCCTCGGCCGCGAACGACTCCGAGGCGAAGTTGTCCTTGTCGTAGCCGATGGCGTGGGGGAGCTGCTTCAGGATGAGCAGGACGCCGATGGCCGCGAGCATCCCCTTGATGACCGAGGAGGGGAAGAAGTGGCTGATCGCGCCGGCCTTCAGCAACCCGAGCGCGAGCTGCAGGACGCCGCCGATCACGACGGCCATCGCGAAGGCCTGGAAGCTCTGCAGGCTGGTGATGCCCGCGAGCACGATGGCCGCGAGGCCGGCGGCCGGGCCGCTCACGCTGAGCGGGGCGCGGCTCACGAGCGGGATGACGAGCCCGCCCACGATGCCGGCGACGATGCCCGACAGCAGGGGTGCCCCCGACGCGAGCGCGATGCCGAGGCAGAGCGGCAGCGCGACGAGGAAGACGACGACGCCGGCGGGGATATCGTACTTGAGGTTTGCGGTGAGTCGCGGGTCGAGCGGCGGCGCGCTCTCGGCGGGCGGCGCCCCCGGGACCGCTGTCGCGTTGTTGGGGACGTCCGGGATCTGGGTGCGGGCGTCTGCTTGACCCGGCCCTGTTTGTCCCGGCCCGGTGCCTGGGCTGATCACATTATCGAGTTGCATCGAACGGCTCCTCTTTTCGAGTGAAGTCCTGGGTCAGTGCCTGTCAGGCGCTCCGCCGGAAGGCCGCTGTCTCGGGGAGCGCCGACGGCGGCGCCGCCTCCCCGATCGGCGTGTATTGACCGCTCGATGCCTCGAATTGAAAGACCTGCCCGGTCTCGATCTTGAAGACCCACGCATAGAGGCACAGCTCGCCGCGGGCGAGCCGCGCCCGGACCGTCGGGTGCGTCCTGAGGTTCTCGATCTGGGCGAGGACGTTCTCCTCCACCGTGATCGTCAGCCGATCCTCCCCCTCGATGTGGGGGTAGTTCTCCTGCACGATCCGGCGCGTCAGCTCGGCGTGCTGGAGCCACCCCTTGACCGCCGGCAGCGGCTCGACGCCCGCGGGGTCGAGGAGCCCGCGCATCGCACCGCAGTGCGTGTGACCGCACACGATGATGTGCTTGACCTCGAGGTGCGCGACAGCGAACTCGATCGCCGCCGCCTCGCTGCCGTTGCTCGCGCCGTAAGGGGGCACGATGTTGCCCACGTTGCGGACGATGAAGATGTCGCCCGGCTCCGTCTGCGTGATGAGGTTCGGGTTGATCCGGCTGTCCGAGCACGTGATGAACAGCGCCTCGGGGCGCTGGCCCCGCGCCAGGCTCTTGAAGAGATCCTGATGCGTGCGGCACACCTCGGTGTGGAACTTGTGCAACCCGGTCACTAGCTTCTGCATTGAACAAACCCTCTCCGTTGCCGCGCGCTCGGCGCGGTCATTGCCATGAACACCACCCTTTCCGGCTCCTCCGGGCTCGCAGCGAACGCCGCGATCCCGGAGCTGACCGATCAATTCAGAAAGCGTGGTGGAGGGCGACGGAGAGGAGGGCGAGGGACCGGGGACGCGAGGCGGGCGGGTCGGAGGTCGGCGACGAGGGTGACTCGAGGCAGCACCTCGTTGTCCATCGCCGCCCGCTGTATCGCGCGCGCACGAAAGGTCGCTCCCCGATGCGACGGCTGCAGCACCTCGAGATCGGCGTGATCGATCTCGACGGCCCCGCCTCGAAACGTCCCCGAAACATCGCTGTTCCGCGTTTCAACAACGGTGATGTTCCCCCATGCCACGGTAAGCGGCGCGAGGATCAGCGCGAAGAGCAGCGCAATCCGGGGGAAAAATGACCGAAGGACCATCAGCTTGCGGGGATTGAAGAGTTCGTCGGTCGCTCGAACCAGGAGGGAACGCAGTATATTCCTCAACCTGGCAGGGCCGCTAGTGTGTCCCGCAACAAGATCGGGGCAGACGCGGCTTGTGGCAAAATGCACCATCGAGCAGGGACGCACGGCGGCTGAGTCCGCGGGGCCCAGGCGAGATAACCGCTGTGCACGCGAGAATCAACCAGCGGCCAATGCCGTCACGATGGTGTCACGCACGTCGTGCATCTCCTGCTCACCGGAATATTTGTAACGAGGCCAGAAGAACCCCTTGAGGCCGTCCCTCTGACGGCGCGGGACCACATGGACATGGAGGTGGGGGACGCTCTGGCTCACGCGGTTGTTGATCGCGACGAAGAAGCCGTCTGCAGAGAGCGCCGACTCCACGGCGCGCGCGAGGCGCTGCGCTGTCGTGAAGAGCGGGCCGACCAGCGCGGCCGGCAGATCGGTGAGCACCTCGTGGTGGTCGCGCGGGACGAGGAGGCAGTGGCCGGGGAAGAGCGGGCGGTTGTCGAGAAACGCCATGACATCCGGCGCGTCGAGCACGACGAACGCCGGCGTTTCGCCCCGAACGATGCTGCAGAAGGTGCACGAGCGCGCGGGCACGGGCCACCGATCGATGCGGCGCCTGCCCCGCGACGTCAATGCCGGCCCGCTGCGTCCTTTTGTCGCACGGCCCGCCGCGGACCCACCGGAGCGCCGCCGCCGGAGCGGCCGCGGACCTCACCGCCCCGGCAGCCGGATCAGTGGCTCGCGAGGATGTCGCCGATCGACCGGTGCCCGGTCGGCTCGCGCGTCCAGTAGTCGAGGAGCTGCCCGCCGGCGGTCATCCAGATCCGGTCGTGGCGGCCGTCCTGCGACGTGATCCGCACGAGGTGATCCCCGCCGTGGAACGCCCAGTGGCGGCCCGTGTTGTCGAAGTGGTCGATGAGCGCGCCCTGCCGCGTCTTGACGTGGAGCGCGTCGGCCGGGTCGTCCCAGGACGTGTCGATGATGAGCTCGTAGACCTGCCAGAGGTTGCCGGACGGCAGCACACCCCAGTCCACGTTCAGCCCGGAGTCGTTCGGCAGCCCGAAGACGAGGCAGTGGGGCATGCGCCGCGCCGCGTGCCAGAGATCGCCGTTGCGGCTCGGCTCGTGGTGGAGCGTCACCAGCGTGTTGCGCGCGAGGCCGAACGCGTCGTTGTCGCCCGGGCTGTCCCACACCCGTCGGAAGAGGTGCTGGCAGAGCTGATCTGCCCCGGCGGAGAAGCCGACCGTGAGCAGGCCCCGCTGCCGGCGCTCGTGCAGGATCCGCCCGAACTTGCCGGGCTCGCCGTCGAACTGGGCGCCGAGCTGCTTGTAGCGCCAGAGCCCGGTCGCGCTGTAGCCGCCGCCGAGGATCACCACCTCGGACGTCGCGAGGGTTTGCCAGAGGAGGTCGACGTCCTCCTTGCGCAGGCTGCTCGTCCAGTAGAACGGCACGTGCTCGAGGCCGAACCGCTCGTAGAACTGGAAGAACCAGCGGAAGTTGCCGTACGCGAACTCCTGGCGCTCCAGCTCGTTGCCGTCGCGGGGCGCCTCCGACATCGGCAGGAACAGGATGCGCTTGTTGTCCTGCCCCGCGAGCGCGCGCTGCGCGATGTGGTCGTTGTGGATGACGTTGCAGCGGCTGTGCGAGCTGTAGATCAGCGCGGTCCCTCTCATCAGGGCCGGCATCTGAGCTGCTCGGCGCGCCGCTCGTCAAGGGCGCCGCGCCCCGCCGGGCGAGCGGCCGGCGGGGCGTCACGACGGCGGCGCGATGGAGGCGCTGCACGACAGGGCGCGGCGCGGCAGGCCCCGCCCGGCCGCCGATCAGCCGCGCCTCACCTGCTGCATCTTGCGCGGGACGGCGCCGGAGCGCATCAGCATCTCGAACGCTTCCTTCTCGAGCATCGGGTGGACGCCGCGCGGCGGGACGCCCATGGGGCTCTTCTTCCGCGTCACGAAGCCGCTCAGGTACTGCGGGTTCATCGCGCTCAGGCTCCGCAGCGTGTTCTTCATCTGCTTCGTGTTGTTCGCCCACGCGTAGGCGAACGCCCGCGAGCGGAGCAGCTGCGGCTTGAGCTCGGCGAACGCCTCGTCGTTCGGGTCGAAGGTCTCGAGCAGCTCGACCGCCTTCGTCGCCTGGCCCGTCCGGGCCCACGCCTCGCCGACGATGGCGGCCATCATGGCGCGGATCTTCGGCTCCTTGTGGCGGGTCATGTCGATCTTGTCGACGAGCGCCCGCGCCTCGTCGGTCTCGCTCAGGATGAGGTGGATCATGCCGCGCTGGGCGCGCGCCTCGTCGGCCATCGGGGCCATCACCTTGTCGAGGTTGATGGTCTCCAGCGTCCGGAGCGCGGCCCGCGGGTCCTCCTGCATCTGGAGCTGCGCCTTGGCGAAGGTCGCGGCCGTGTCGTCCTTCTTGAACTCCGTGTCGAGCTTCGCGATCGCGTCCTTGCGGGCCTCGGCGCTGTCGGCGGTCTGCACGATCTGCGCGACGGCGCGCGACCGGGTCGCGAAGCGCAGCGCCCAGAGGAGGACGCCCCCGACGACGACCGTCAGGACGCCCGCGACCACCTTCGGCCAGACCCCCGGGATGGCCAGGGCGATGGCCCAGACGATGAGCGCCGGGATGCCGACGCGGAGGGCGAGCGCGCGCGGCTTGAGCTGGGCGAGCGGGTCGGCCGGCGGCTTTCCGCTGCGGAGCGCCGCGATGGCCTGCTCGCGTTGCTGCTTGGGGCTCTGCTTCTTCGGGGTGGTGGGTTTGCCGGGGGTCTTCATCGAGGTCGTGGATCTGGCGTGGTTTCCCGCTCCGCGGGGCGCCGGGTCTCATAGCCGGCCTGGGAGGGAGCGGCCAGCGCGCGCTCCAGCTCGGCGCAGCGACGCGCGGCCGGCGCCGGCGCTAGCCCGCGGCGGGGCCGGGGTCGCCCGCGCGCGCGCCCGGCTCCCCCCCGGAGCCGGGGATCGGGGTGGACGCCGGCCGCACGGTCTCGAAGCCGTGCAGCGGCGGCAGCGGCTCGATCGACGGCGTGACGAGCGGCGCGCCGCGCTGCGGCGGGACCGAGGCCGTCGGGTCGGAGAGGCCGAGCGTGGACTCGCGGAAGTGGAGGAAGATGGTCTGCGCGATGGCGAGGCACGGCACGGCGAAGAGCGCGCCGGTGATCTGGAAGAAGTGCTCGCCGATGAGCAGCGCGAGCACCACGAGCACCGGGTGGATCTTCGCGGAGTCGCCGATGATCTTCGGGTTCAGGAAGTTCGCCTCGAGCTGGTGGATGCCCACGATCCACGCGAGCACGCCGACCGCCGTGCCGAACGACTGCGTGAGGCCGATGACGACCGCCGGGATCGAGCTCAGGATCGATCCGAAGATCGGGATCAGCGACATCACGCCCGCGATCACCGAGAGGATCGGCCAGTACTTGAGGTCGAAGAGCCAGAAGCCGATCGCGGAGAGGACGCCGTTGACGAGGCAGATGAGCAGCTGCCCGCGGACGACGCCGGAGAGCGCGCGGTCGAGCCGGCGGAGGAAGCGGTCGAACGAGTCGCGCGAGCTCGGGTGCCAGAGCTCGCGGAAGAAGCGCAGGATCTTCTCGTGGGTCAGGATGATGTACCCGCCGAGCATCAGCGTCATGAACAGGTTGAAGATGCCGCGCGAGATGGCCGTCGCGATGGCCTGGCCGATCCTGAGGACCGTGAGCGAGTTCTCCTTCAGGTACTCGGCCGCCTTCTCGTAGGCCTCCTGGAGCATGTTCGCGCTGGAGAGCGGGTGCTTCGGGCGCCCGTGCGCGATCTGCCAGACGCCGTCGCCCGTCTCCCGGACCTCGATGTCGTCGGCGAAGCGCACGTCGAACGAGCCGTCCGGCCCCGGCGTGATGCGGACGGGCGGGCGATCGCCGTCGTCCTCGCGGGGCAGCGCGATGGCCTCGGGCGGCAGCGCGGTGATCTCGTCGGGCTCCCGCGCCGGCTCGGCCTCGGGGGCCGGCGCGAGGTCGTGGCCCGACCAGCGGCGGAGCCGCTCGTCGAGGGCGGGCAGGTGCTCCTCGCGCAGCCGCGCGGCGAGCCGCGGCGCCTCGACGGTCAGCGCCTTCCCCTCGGCGACGAGGCGCGGGACGCTGAGCGCGAAGAAGCTCGCGATCCCCGAGATCGCGACGGCGTAGACGATGAGGATCGCCGCCCACCGCGGGACGCGCGCGCGCTCGAGCCGGACGACCGACGGCGTGAGCACGTAGGCCACGACGAGCCCGAGCACGAACGGGAGCAGCACCGCGTGGGAGACGACGAGCAGCGCCGCCGTGAGGACGGCGCTGACGGTCAGGAACACGGTGCGCCGCGAGACGCCAGCGCTCACGGGGCCTCGCGGCGCCCGGACGCGCCCGCGGCGTCGCCGTCGATGAGCGGCGCGGGGAGGTCGGCGAAGAAGCCCAGCAGGTGGTCGCGCGTCGCCTCGAGCGCCTGCGGGACCACGCGCACGTCGGCGAGCACCGGCATGAAGTTCGTGTCGCCGGGCCAGCGCGGGACGATGTGGACGTGCAGGTGCTCGGCGATGCCGGCGCCCGCCGCGGTGCCGAGGTTGATCCCGACGTTCATGCCCTCGCACCTGAGCGCGGCGCGCAGGCGGGTCGTCGACTCGCGCACGAGGCGGAAGAGCGCCTCGTGGTCGGCCGGTTCGAGCGCGTCGAGCGAGGCGACGTGCGCGTGCGGGACGACGAGCAGGTGCCCGGACGCGAACGGGTAGCGGTTGAGCATGACGAACGCGCGGTCGGTCGCGGCAACGACCAGCCGGTCGCGCTGTTCTTGCTCGGAGGCGCGGGGGATGCCGCAGAAGATGCAGTCGGCCTGGCCCTTCGGCGCAAGGATGTACTCGATGCGCCAGGGCGCCCACAGGGGGTTACCCATGTCGCGGAGACGCTAGCACGGCGGCCGCGCGCGCGGGATCACCGCTCAGAGCGGGAACGGTGTTGCCGCGAGATCGAACCAGACCGAGAGGCCAAGCCCGGCGGTCGTCCCGAGCGCGTCCCAGACGAGGTCGCGGAACGAGGGGGTGCCGTTCCCGGCGGCGTCGTAGGCCTCCTTGGCCAGCCCGGCGCCGAGCGCGATCGCCGCCCCCACCGCGATCCGCGTGCGAATGTCGTCGCTCGCGAGCGCGCCGAGCGCGTACCCGCCGCCGGCGAGCGCGATTGACGCGCAGAGATGGCGCGCCTTGTCATCGCCGAACCACGGATCGACGCCGCGCGTGAGCGGCTGCGCCGCGGACCCGAGCCAGGGCGGCGCGCCGGCGGCGCGGAGGGGCGCTCCAGCGGCGCGGAGGGGCGCACCGGCGGCGCGGAGGGGCGCACCCGTGGCGCGGGGGGGCGCACCGGCGGCGCGGAGGGGCGCACCCGTGGCGCGGAGGGGCGCACCCGTGGCGCGGGGGAGGGGGGCGTCGGCCCGGGCGGGCGGCGCGGCGAGGGCCGCGGCGGCGAGGACCGGCGCCGCGAGGGCGGCGCGTGAAAGGAAGCTCCTCATCGCCGGATCGTCCGCGGCGTCGCTCGAAAAGCAAGAGGCGAGGCCCTGGGGAGGGCCTCGCCTCTTTCACTTCGGTCACATCGGGTCCACACGGCGAGCCGGGGTACCGGGGCGCCCGCGGCCCGCCGCACCTGACGCGGCGGCGTGAGCGCCTGGCGCGCGGCCTTCAGAGGGGCCGCGCGCCGGGCGACGTCACTTCAGGTCCAGCTTCCCGCCGAACTTCTCCTTGATGAGATCGCCGATCGTGCCGGCCACCGGCTTGTCGTCGTCGTCCTTGCGCTTCTGCTGCTGCTGCCGGACCGGCGCGGGGCGCTCCATGCCGATGTTCTTCATCGTCAGGAACAGCCGGCGGTCGACCGTGTCGAGCGAGGAGATCTCGGCCTTCACCTTGTCGCCGACCTTCAGCTTGCCCTCCTCGGGCTCCTGCACGTCGCTCTGCGAGATGAGGCCCTCGACGCCCTCGCGCAGCCGCACGAACACGCCGTAGTCCACGATGCTCACCACCTGGGCGTCGTCGATGACGCGGCCGGGCGGGTACTCCGTCAGCATCGTCGGCCACGGGTCGTCCCAGAGCTGCTTGATGCCGAGGGAGACCTTCTTCTCGTCGTGGTTGATCGAGAGGATGATCGCCTCGACGTCGTCGCCCTTGTGGTACAGGTCGCTCGGGTTGTTGACGCGCACCGACCACGAGAGATCGCTCTTGTGGACCATGCCGTCGACGCCCTCCTCGATCCCGACGAACACGCCGTAGTCGGTGAGGGACCGGACCTTGCCCGCGATCTTGTCGCCGGGGTGGTACTTGTCCGTGAAGAGCATCCACGGATCGGGCTCGAGCTGCTTGAGACCGAGGCTGATGCGCTTCGCGCGCGCGTCGACCTCGAGCACCTGGCACTCGAGCTCCTGGCCCACCTCGAGCAGCTTCGACGGGTGCTTGACCTTCTTGGTCCAGCTCATCTCGCTGACGTGGATGAGGCCCTCGACGCCCGGCTCCAGCTCGACGAACGCGCCGTAGTCGGTGATCGACATGACCTTGCCGCGCACCTTCTTGCCCGCGGGGTACGCCTCCTCGGCGTGGTTCCACGGGTCCTCCTGGGTCTGCTTGAGGCCCAGCGAGACGCGCTCGGTGTCGGCGTTGTACTTGAGGACCTTCACGAGGACCTCGTCGCCGACCTGGAACACCTCGCTCGGGTGGTTCACGCGGCCCCACGACATGTCCGTGATGTGCAGGAGGCCATCGATGCCGCCGAGGTCGACGAAGGCGCCGTACTCGGTGATGTTCTTGATGGTCCCCTTGACGGTCATCCCTTCCGTCAACGTCTCGAGCGTCTTGGCCTTCATCTCGTCGCGCTCGCGCTCGAGGAGCACGCGCCGCGAAAGGACGATGTTGCCGCGCTTCTTGTTGAACTTGATGACCTTGAACTTGTAGGTCTGGCCGATCAGCTTGTCCAAGTTGCGGATCGGGCGGAGATCGACCTGAGAGCCCGGGAGGAAGGCCTTCACGCCGCCGCGGATGGTGACCGAGAGGCCGCCCTTCACGCGCTGGCTGATCGTGCCCTCGATGAGCTCGTCCGCCTCGCAGGCGTTCGAGATCTCATCCCAGACCTTCATCTTGTCGGCCTTCTCCTTCGACAAGGTGACGAGGCCGTCGTCGTTCTCGCGGCTCTCGATGTAGACGTCGACCTTGTCGCCCGCCTTGACGACGGACTGGCCCGCGGCGTCCGCGAACTCGCGGAGCGCGATGACGCCCTCGCTCTTGCCGCCGATGTCGACCACGACGGAGTCGCGGTTCACTGCGACCACGGTGCCGGAGATGATCTCTCCTTCACGCGCGAAATCGCCCCCCTCCACGCTCTGTTCGAAGAGCGCGGCAAAGCTCTCCATGCTCGCCCCGGACGAGCCTGCCTCCATCTGGATGTTACTAGTCATGTTGTTCGTTCTTGTTTCCTTTCCTTCCCTGGGATTCGCCGCTGCGGGCGTAGGCGTGGACCCTTGGTGCCACGCACGAGCGACGGAGGAGCAGGCACACGCGTACCGTTGCACCCGGCCCCTCGGGAGAGGCGAGCCTGTAGTCTGAGGAGGGGCCTCTGTCAATGCAACGACCGAGCCACGGTCGGTTTTTGTCGCTTGCCGTAGAAATGAAGAGCCCGCCGGCTCAAAGCGGCGCGATCCTCAGGGCGCCGCGGGTGGCGCGTTCCCGGCCGCGTCGCGCAGGGCGCGGGCGCGCTGTGCCAGGTCTGCGCAGGCGCGATCGAGGCCCTCGTAGGGCCAGCTCGCGCGGAGCTCGACGCGATCGCCCTGCGCGGCGGCCTGGGCTCCCTCGAGCGCGGCCTTGGCGCCGGCGACGTCGGGGAGCACCGCGAGGGTGAGCTTGAGGCTGCCGAGGAGCGCCTGGGCGTCCGAGGCGAGCGCCGCCGCGGCCTCGCCCGCGGCGGGCGAAAGGCGCATGGCGAGCGCGGGCTCGGCGCCGAGGGTGAGGGTGCCCGAGGCGTGATCGATGCGCCGGAACAGCGCCGCGGCGCGCGGCAGCACGGAGGAGACCGCGCCGGCGGCGCCGGACCAGGCGGCGCCCGTGAGCGCGAACGTGACAGCGCCCTGCTCGGGGAGATCGAGGCGCTGCCACTCGTCCGACGCGGGCAGCGCGGCGTTCACGATCTCGACGTCCGTGCCGAGGACGAGCGTGCCGTCGTCGGCCTGGCCGATCACGGCGCGCGGCCGCGGCCCGTCGGAGAAGACGAGGAGCTCGCCCTCGCGGCGGAGGCCCGTCCAGCCCTCGTCGCGCGCGACCTTCTCCAGGCCGGCGACGAACCGGCCCTTCGGGATGCGCCCGCCCGCGAGCGCGACCCAGCTCGCGGCGTCGGTCGACGCGATCACGATCTCGCGCAGGTCCGAGGGGAAATCGACGCCGGTCGCCGCCTCGATGCGCGCCTTGCGCGACGCGCGCGGCGCGTCCGACGCCGCCTCGTCGAGCAGCGGGAGGAAGTGCTGGCGCACGGGGCCGAAGAGCGCGAGCTCGGCGGCCTCGAGGCGGACGACGATGTTCGCGTCGCCCGGGATGTGGCGCCGGGCCGTCGGCTCGTAGCGCCAGAAGAAGAAGTAGACGCCGAGCGCGGCGCCGGCGAGCAGCGCGAGGAGCGCGATCGCCGCCACGAGGCACGCGGCGGCCTTCGCGCCGCGCGAGCGCGGCGGCGCGGCGGGCGGGCCGTCGCCGGGGGGGCGGTCCCCGGGCTGCCCGGCGCGCGGCGCCGCGGGGCCTTCCGCGGGCGCCGGCGCGGGCGCGGCGGCGTCGTCGGTCACGGTGGGGCGGATCGGCTCGTTGTCTTCGATCAGGGTGTCGGGCATCGGTTCAGCCGGGGGAGCCCCGGGAGAGCAGGGAGAGCACGAGGGGCGCGGGGAGGAGCCAGCGGAGCCGCACGGCGCGCTCCACCTGCTCGATCGAGAGCGCCTTCATGAGGTCGACGTGGCGCGCGTCCGCGACGTTGTCGCGGAGCACCTCGAGGAAGCGGCGCGCGCGCCCGGCGCCGGCCGCGTCGACGCCGACGATCTCCGCGTCGAGGCGCACGCCGTCGTCGTCGAGGGACGCGACGGCGCGGACGCGCTCGACGCCGGCGACGAGCGCGCCGATCGACGGGAAGCGCCGCTCGAGGGCGGGGGGCAGCCGGCGCGCGCGCAGGTCGAGGCTCACGATCCCCTCGGCGGCCGGGTCGCCGCGGCGCGCGTCGGGGCCGTCGCGGAGGACGCGCGCGACGCTGCTCGCCTCGACGGCGGACACGAGCGCGACGGCGCGGCCCTCGAGCGCGACGATCCGCGCCGTGTCCCCGCGCGGGGTCGCGCCGCCGCGGCGGTCGAAGACGGAGACGCCGCCCTGCGCCGAGGGCGCGGGCTCCCAGCGGTCGGGATCGGGCGTGAGCCCGGCCATCGGGCCCTCCACGACGACGACGCGGTCGCCCTCCTCGAGATCGGCGAGCCGCAGGCCGAGCCAGACGACGTCGGCGCGCCGGAGCGCGCTCTCCAGCAGCGCGTCGGGCGCCTCGTCGAGCGCGCGCCGCGCGAGCGCCTCCGCGGCCGCCTGGCCGAGGCCGGCGCGCATGCGGGCGACGTCGACGCGCACCACGAGATCGAGATCGGCCGGGATGAGATCGGCCGGCTCGATGCGCCGGACGATCCGCGGGCCGGCGGGGAGCTTCGCGCCGCGCTCGCCGGCGAGCCCCGGCGCGGCGTCCCCGCACCCCGGGAGCGCGAGCGCGATCAGGGCGAGGCCGGCGAGGGCGGCAGCGGCGACGACGGATGCGCGGACGTCAGCCGCCGCGCGCACGGATCTCCACGAGGGTCGCCATCTCGTCGATGATCTCCTGCGGGCTCCGGTGGCCGGAGTCCACGAGGAGCGCGTCGTCGGCCTTGCGCAGCGGCGCGACGGCGCGCTCGCTGTCGGCCCTGTCGCGGCGGAGCACGTCGGCGAGCGTCGCCTCGAAGCTGACGGCCATGCCGCGCGCGACGAGCTCGTCGTAGCGCCGCTTGGCGCGGATCTCGGCGGGCGCGGTGAGGAAGAACTTCACCTCGGCGTCGGGGAACACGACGGTGCCGATGTCGCGCCCCTCGAGCACGACGCCGCCGACCGCGCCGGCCTGCCGCTGCATGGCGAGCAGCGCCTTGCGCACCGCGGGGACGGCCGAGACGCGGCTCGCGCCGAGGCTGATCTCGGGCGCGCGGATCGCGCTGGAGACGTCCTCGCCGTCGAGCAGCACCCGCATGCCGCTGCCCCCGACGCTCGACTGGGCCGGGGCGTCGACCGGCGGCGGCGCGCTGCTGTCCGGGGAGGCGGGCGCGCCGGGCTCGCACCGCTCCAGCGCGATGCGCCCGCCGCTGGCGAGGTCCTCGGCGAGCGCGCCGATCGCGCCGGTCTCGTCCCACGACAGGCCCACGCGGTGGACCGCGAGCGCGACGGCGCGGTAGAGCGCGCCGGTGTCGACGAGGAGGTAGCCGAGCCGCTCGGCGAGCCCCCGCGCGACGGTGCCCTTGCCGGCGCCGGCCGGCCCGTCGATGGCGACGCGCAGCCGCCGGGGCTCGCCCGCGGCCGCGAGGTGGCGCGGGTCATCGTGTCTCTGCCGTTCCGTCACCTGCGCTCCTCCTCGGTCACCGGATCCCTCGCTCCCTCGCTCGCCCGCGCGCGCTCACGCCGCGCGGGCGCTGTCGATCTCGATGCGCGCGCCCAGGGCGCGCAGCGTCCCGACGAAGAGGGGGAAGCTCGTCGCGATGCAGCCCGCGTCGCGCACGCGCGTCGGCGCGCGCGACGCCAGCCCGAGCACGGCGGCCGTCATCGCGATGCGGTGGTCGCCGAAGCTGTCGACGTCCGCCGCGTCGAGCGGGCCGTCGGGCCTTCCCTCGACGAGGAGCCCGTCGGCGCGCTGCTCGCAGCGCAGGCCGAAGGCGCCGAGCACGGACGCCATGGCCGCGATCCTGTCGGTCTCCTGCGCGCGCAGCTCGCCGGCGTCGAACACCTCGGTGACGCCGCGCGCCCGCGCGCCGAGGGCGAGCAGGACCGGCAGGTCGTCGATGGCGCGCGCGGCGAGCTCGCCGCCGGCGCGCCCGCCGCGGAGGCCGGCGCTGGAGGCGACGTGCAGGTCGCCGGTCGGCTCGCCCAGGGCGTCGCCCTTGATCTCGACGGCGACGGCGCTGTCCATGTCGCGGAGCACCTCCAGGAGGCCGGCGCGGGTCGGGTTGAGGCTCACGCGCCGCGCCGTCACGCGGCTGCCCGGCACGATGTGCGCTGCGGCCAGGAGGAACGCGGCGGCGGAGAGGTCGCCGGGCACGTCGAGGTCGAACGCGGGCAGCGCGCCGGAGAAGCGGAGCGCGTCGAGGCAGACCATCGCGCCGACCGAGCTGACCGGCACGTCGAGCGCGGTGAGCAGGCGCTCCGTGTGGTCGCGCGAGACGATCGGCTCGCGCACGAAGGTGGGGCCGTCGGCGAAGAGGCCGGAGAGCAGGAGGGCGCTCTTCACCTGGTCGCACGGGGCGGGGAGCTCGTATTCGATGGAGGAGAGCACGTGCGGCTCGGGGAGCGGCCCGACGTCGAGCGGGGCGGTGATCTCGCCGATCGTGCGCGGGTCGAGCTGCCCCTCGATGCGCCCGCCGCGGAGCCGGAGCGGCCTCGCGACGCGCTCCATGGGGCGGCGCGAGAGCGACGCGTCGCCGACGAGGCGCGCGTGGAAGCGCTGGGCGGCGAGGATGCCGGACAGGAGCCGCATCGTCGTCCCGGAGTTGCCGCAGTCGATGGGGCCGTCGGGGGCGCGGAGGCCGGAGAGCCCGGCGCCCTCGACGACGAGCTCGCCCGGCGACGGCTCGTCCACGCGGACGCCCAGGGCGCGCAGCGCGCCGATGGTCGATCGGAGGTCGCCGCCCAGCGCGCCGCCCTGGATGCGGCTCCGGCCGGTGGCGAGCCCAGCCACGAGGAGCGCCCGGTGGGCGATGCTCTTGTCCGCAGGGACCGGCACGCTCCCGAGGAGCGGACGCTCGGCCGGATGGACGATCAGGTCGGGCACGCGGTGCCGTTTAGCAGAACGGCGGCGTCGGGCACAGCGAACGGGGCGGGGCGGCGGGTCGTGCGGTACTTTGGCCGAGGGTGCGGTGCTTCGGGGACCGCCAGGGCGCCAGGGACGCCAAGAAAGCATGGCTGCGGGGCGCGCGGCGCGTTCCTGTCCGAGCGTCCGCTCGCGCCGTCATGCTGGCGTCGTGGTACCGTCGGCGCGGGCGGCGGATTCGCAGGAGGCGGCGTGGACGAGGCACTCGACGTGGCGTCGCGCGTGGCGGCGCGGCTCGGCGCGATCCCGGGCGTGACGGCGGTCGCGCTGGGCGGCTCGCGCGCCCGGGGGGAGGGCCACCCCGACTCGGACATCGATCTGGGCATCTACTACGAGCCGGAGCGCCCGCCCGATCTGCCGGCGCTGCGCGCGCTCGCGCGGGAGCTCTGCGCGAGCGGCCCCGCGGACGCCGTGGCGGCGCTCGCGCGGGAGCTCCACGGGGGCGGCCCCGAGGCGGCCGTGACGCCGCTCGGCGCGTGGGGACCGTGGATCAACGGGGGCGCGTGGCTTGAGATCGAGGGGCGCCGGGTCGACTGGCTCTACCGCGATCTCGGCCGCGTGCGCCGCGTGATCGAGGCGTGCCGCGCGGGGCAGGTGGCGTGCGACTACCAGCCCGGGCACCCGCACGGCTTCCTCGGATCCATCTACCTGGCCGAGGTCCACGACGGCCTGCCGCTCGTCGACCCGGAGGGCGCGCTGGCCTCGCTCAAGGCGCTCGTCGTGCCGTACCCGCCGCTGCTGCGGCGGGCGCTGATCGACAGGTTCCTGTGGGAGGCCGGCTTCGCGATCGACACGGCGCGGAAGGCCGCCGGGCGCGGCGACGTGCTCTACGTGAGCGGCTGCCTGTTCCGCGCCGCCGCGTGCCTCGTGCAGGTGCTGTTCGCGCTGAACGAGCGCTACCTCTCGAACGAGAAGGGCTCGCTGCAGAGGACGCGGGCGCTCCCGCGCTGCCCCGAGGGCTTCGCCGACCGGGTGGAGGCGGCGCTCGCCGCCCCCGGCCAGGGCGCGGGGGCGCTGCTCGCGAGCCTCGAGCGGCTCGAGGCGCTCGCGCGCGAGACGCGCGACCTGTGCCGCGGGGACGCGCCGGGCTGTCAGAGCAACCAACGCGTTGAACCCGCCTGAAACGAGCAGAACGTCGAACCGCCAAGGCGCCAAGGACGCCAAGAGGTTGTCTCCTTCTTGGCGTCCTCGGCGCCTTGGCGGTTCATTTCTCGCTCGATCGACGCGATCGTCGTTCTAGCATCGGCCGCGACCGCGGCGGAGGGTGCCGCGGGGGCGGGCCGGGAGGCACGTCGAGCGAGGACGAGGAGCCATGGAGATCAAGCTGGAGCACGGTCCGTCGGAGGAGCAGCTCGCGAAGCTCGGGGCGCGCGGCTGGCCGATCTGGACGAAGGAGGTGTCGACCTTCCCCTGGCACTACGACGAGCCGGAGACCTGCTACGTGCTCGAGGGCGACGTGATCGTGACGCCCGCGGGCGGCGGCGGCGCGCCGGTGCGCATCCAGGCGGGTGACCTCGTGACGTTCCCCGCCGGGCTGAGCTGCACCTGGGAGGTCCGCTCCCCGGTGCGCAAGCACTACCGCTTCGGCTGATCGCCGCCCGGCGGCGTCACGAAGTAAGATGTCTTACTCGGAATCGCCGCCCGGCGGCGCTCGGCGCAAGTCAACTGGCGGAAATCGCCGCCCGGCGGCGGTTCGACGTGAGTGGCCTTACGAGAGATCGCCGGCCGGCGGCGCTTTGATGTAAGTACTCTCACCAGGTATCGCCGGTCGGCGGCGCCTTGGCGTAAGGTTCCTCACGTGGATGGCCTCCCGGCAGCCCTTTCGCGCGAGTGAACCACCGCCCATCGGCCGGCAGGCGGCGATGGAAGGAAGATGCCTTACTTCCGTGGGGTGGAGGGCGGCGGATCGAGCAAGCTGGCTTGCGCCGCGCGCCCGGAGGGTTCCGACATGTCGTCGAGGAACGTCGTCCGGCTTCGGGGATGATCGGGTGGCGGAGGCGGTGTTGGGCTCGGGAGCGCCGGCTCAGGCGCCGTCGAAGGGATCGTCGTCGTCGCCGGCGTCGCCGGGCGGCGCGGCATCGTCGGCCGGCGCGGGGGCGGCCGCGCCTTCGGCGCTGCCCTTGCGACCGCGCCGGTCGGCCCGGGCGGACTCGCGGCGGAGCCGACCCAGGAGGCGCTCGGCGATCTCTCCTGTCGCCGCCTTCTCGAGGGCGAGGTTCGTCTCGACGGCCCGGACCACGCGGATCCAGGCGTTGCGGGCGTTCAGCACCTCGCGCGGCGTGGCCCCGTCGGTGTGCGCCGGGGCGCTCAGCGCGAGCTGCTCGCGCTGCGCCTCCACCTTCTCGATCTCGAGCGCGGCCGCGACCCAGGCCTCCACGACCTGCGCGAGCGGCCCTTCGGGCGTCTTCAGCTTCTTGAGCAGCTTCTCCGAGGCGTCGTCGAGCCGCGACCGGAGCAGCTTGGCGTCGCCCGCCTGATCGCCGTAGCTCCGCGAGATGGCCTTGAGCCCCGACGGCATGAGCCGATCGCGCAGGTCGAGGAGCGCGGCCGCGAACGCGGGGTCGTCGGTCATCTCGGCGAGCGCGCCGAGGTAGTTGTACGCCCCGCGGAGCTTGCGATCGTGGGTCGCGTCGAGCGCGAGGGCCTTCTCCATGAGCGCCTTCAACTGCTGTTGCAGGCTGGAGCCGAGCCGCTGCGTCGTCAGGATCCGGCCGTGCGCCTCCTCGACCGCGGGCAGGAGCGGCGCGAGCAGCGGTAACGACGTGAAGGCCTTTCGGTCCTGCTCCGGATCGAGCCAGGGGCCCGAGATATTGACCATCGCCTGGGGGCTGAGATTGCGATAACCCATGAGATACCCTCCTTCGTCAGGGGCGCCCCGAGTGTCGGTCCTGAGTCGATTGGATGCAACCCGTCGGGCGCCCGGGCGGGCGTCGCGGATTTGCTCGTCGCCGAGCGCCTCGTGACGGGGCACGCTGGCCGGCCAGCGTCCTTCGCCGGCCGGCCGGCACAAGGGCCTTGGGTGGGTCCCGCGCCTCCGGGATGCTCTCTGATGGCGCTGCGTGCCTCCATCCGAGCGGTATCGCTCGCTTCACGCTCCCCTCGTGCGCGGCCCCTGCTCGGCGCCAGCAGCTCACGGCACCTTGAAGTCGGAGAGATACTGAAGTCCGCACGCCGCGTATGCAGCGCCCAGAGCGTTTCCGCTGGTCGGGCCGAAGTCCCTGATGTTCGCATTGCAGAAATAGAGATCCCTCTCCCCATTGTCGAACAGCTCTTGCGCGCGGAAGAGCACGGCGCCGAGGACCATGTTGATGATCTTCGTTGTGATGGTTCGTTTGGCTTCGGAGACCGAGACCCACGGGATATGAAGGATGAAATCGTTGGCGACTCGCTCGAAGAGCGTCGCCGCGTCGCGCACGGGGAACGGTCGAAGCAGGTCCACGAGGAAATTCGTCTTGACGAAGACGTGCTTCACCGCTGGCCTCCTACGATCTGGATCTGCGTGCCGACCGCCGCGGGCACGATGTCATAGACGAGCTCTGCCACTCCTTCTTGGTCTTGCGCAATCGCATGATCCCACGAGGTCGACAGCAAGGCGAGCCATGTCTGGACCTTCTCATCCAAGCTCCCGCCCTGGACCGTGCTGAGCACGTCATCGGTGCGAAGCGTCAGATCGACCTTGATGGACTGTGGGCCGAGGTCCTCGAAGGTGTCGCGAAATACCAGGCACGCTTCGCTGTCCAGGAGAATCCCGTTTGCGCAGCTTCGGCCATACATGTCCGCGCGGAATTCGTCTTGAATCTCTGGCGTGATCCGCTCGTGGGTCTCCACGATGAGAGAGGGCCGGTGCGACGTCGGAGGACTGAGGAGAAATCTCATCGCGTGATGATTACCACGCAGAGCGGGGTGTTCAACGAGCAGGCGGACAGCGCCGCTGGCGAGCGGGCTGCCCGACCCGGCGCACCGAGACGACGAAGCATTGCAGCGGGGCCGACTGGCCGATTCCGGCCGGGCGGCCGGGTCTACCAGAAGATCCGACCCGCCGCCGCGGGCTCCACGCTGACACCGGACCACGCGAGCGTCCTGACGAAGCGGACGCCGCACGTCGCCACGATCGCCACGTGCTGCGTCGACACGTAGGCCGCCCCGGCCTCCACGGCCGGGAAGAAGCCGAGGTACCGCAGGCACAGCCCCCACGCGTTGCACACGGGGATGCGGCCGAAGTCGAGCCGCGCGGTCAGCTCGAGGGAGACGGGCGCACGGAAAGGCGTGACACGGGCTGACGCCGCCGGGCCTCCCAGGAAGCCGAGCCAGCGGGCGTCGCCGCCCAGACCGAAGAGCCCCGCGTCGGCGCCGAGGCCGATGTCCACGGTGTCACGGAGGGGCCATCGGTGCATGCCGGTGACCGACGGCATGATGCCGCCGGTCGCGCGCGCGGCGCTCGCCCCCAGCACGACATAGGCCGCCTTGACGTCGACCTGCCACCGCGGCGGCGCGTCGTCTTCAGCCCGGGCGCCCGTGGACACGAGCCACAGCGCGACGACCGCGGCGCACGGCCCGGTCGGCGCGCTACCTGCCCATCTCCGGCGGACCATCGTCGGCCTGCGCCTTTCTTCGGGCAGCGCGGAGCGCCGCGAGCCAGTGCGCCTGGTCCGGGTCGCCGTCCCACGGCGGGGCTTCGCGGTAGAGCGTGTCCCAGTATTCCCATACCGCCGCCTCGGCCGTCACCAGATCGCTCTCGCCTTCGGGCGCCTCCACGACGCGATCCACGAAAGAGCACCATGGCTCCGAGGCGTGGTGGCTCAGGCTCCGCCACGGTCGAGCGGCCTCCCCGCCAAAGCGTCCATCGCTGCTCTGGAGATAGCCTTCGTAAGCGCTCTGCGCGAGGGCCGTCCGCCAGCGGTAGTTGATCGACATCGTCCATGTGTCGCGGTACATCGCTGCCCAGATGCGGTCCTCCTCCGGGACGTCCTCTCGCCATGCGGTCGCATACAGCGCGCGGAGCTCCTCCTCGCGTGAAACCAGCTCCTCTCGACTGGCCGGCGGCGGCAGGGCCCTGATCGCGCGGTCGCGCGCGGCGCTCGGCCCGGGGAGCTCGGGCGCGTGGCTCCAGCCCGAGGGCGGCTTCAGCATCGGGGGAATGGGTCTCGTCAGCGTTTTCGGTTTTCCGCGGCGCCCGATCCGAAACCCTCTCCGGAAGGCGCGGAGCGCCTGGGCCCGGAGCTCCTCGGTCGTGTCGTCGGACGTCAGCGTCCGCCAGAGATAGGTCCTGTGGAGGCGAGACATCGGGTCCGCTGCAGCAAGCTCGCTTGTGCCGGGGCGCTCCTTCTTGAAGGCCTCGAGCATGACAAAGAACGCGCTCTGGACGGCCTCGAGCAGCATCGGCCAGGGCGGAGCCAGCTGCCCGTCGAAGCGTCCGTGGCGGCTCGGGGGAGCCCCTGCGTTGCCCTGGCCGACGCCCGGGTGTCGCGAATCGTCAATCCACCGCGCGAACTTCTCGCGGTGTCGCTCTGCCCATGCGCGGTCCTCCTCGAGCAGGTCGTCGCGCCACGCTTCGGCGCAATGCCTGCCCAGATTCTCGAGGTCCCACGTCCATGATTCGGGGTCCTTGGTTGTAAAGAGGCCGTGTCCGGCGACCGCTTCGCGCAGTTGGACCCCTCCGGGCGGGAAGCTCGACCACCACTTCACGGCCAATCTCCCGGTTGACCGCCGGTCGGGTCTGTCGGTTGACCACCGGTCGGGTCGGTAGGCGTCGGCGGGCATCCCCAGCCCGGCCCGGCGCCGAGCGGGCAGAGGAGCGGGACGAGCTGAGGAAAGGCCCATCCGGGTGGCGGTGCCGGTAGCGCGATCATGGCGTCGATCATGTCGTCCGTGTCGAACTCGTCGGGGTCCGTCAGCTCGGCCGGCACCTTCTCCGGATCGTAGCGGAAATCCCACACGAACCGGCACTCCACGGTCGCTCCGCCAGGGATCGGCAGGCTGTTCATGAGATCCGTTTTCCTGGCTTGACGCTCAACGGATTCCCATTGGTCCTTGGCCATCTCATAAGTTATCCATAAAGGGGTCGTGATGAGATGGTAGAGCATGTCGGCCACAGTCAAGGGCGGCTCCTGGTCGGCCCAGCTGGTCCACTGACCACCGGCTTGGTAGCGGCATTGGAGCTTGCCGACCTGATCATGCTTGTCCTTGCTGTCGAGCCACCTGATTGCGGCGGCGTTCATGCCCAACCTCTTGAGCTCTGATATCGCTTGCAGTGGCATCGCCGCAATCCGATCTCTGAGCTCGTCGCGGTCGTCGGGGTCCACAATGGAGCAGCCGCAGGCGAGCACGATGAGCAGGGCGCCGCCCAGCCGACAGGTCATCGGTTTTCCCCTCCCCAGGTGACGGCCCCGCGCAGGCGCAGACCGTGGGCGACCCTACCAACATCGCTCCGCGCGGGTCAACACCCGAACACGAGGCTCGATGGATCCGATGATGCTCTCACGCTCGCCAAGCGCGAGCCACGCCTGCAAGCCTCTCGTCCTGGACGTTACTCGCCGGCGGAGCGCCGCGCGTCATCGCACGAATCGTGAACGGAACACGTCGCTCTCGACGAAGCGGACTCGCCCGCTCGCATCACGACCCCTCGCCCCCAGCCGGCCCTTCGCCGCCCGCCGCCACCCCGCCCTCGGCCGCTCCGCCTTCGGCCGCCTCGCGCGCCGGCATGTCCTGCTCGGCCGCCTCGCGCGCGAGCGCGCCGGCGTGGATGGCGCGCACCTCGTCGATGGTGCTGGCGTCGGCGGCGGCCTTGTCCGGGCGATAGCGCTTCAGCCGGGCGAAGCGGAGCGCGAGGCCGCCGGGGTACTGCGGGCTCGCCTGCACGCCGTCGAAGGCGATCTCGACGACGAGCTCCGGCCGCACGTAGACCGTATAGGCGTCGCGCGTGATCTCCAGCTCGAGCAGCCGCTGCGTCTGCCAGGCGAGCACCTCGTCGGTCATGCCCTTGAACGTCTTGCCGAGCATCACGAAGCCGCCGGCGCCAGGGTCGCGGGCGCCGAGGTGAAGGTTGCTGAGCAGCCCGCGGCGCCGGCCGCTCCCCCACTCGACCGCCAGCACGACGAGATCGAGCGTGTGCGCGCGCTTCACCTTGAGCCACGAGCTGCCGCGCCGCCCGGCCTCGTACGGGGCGGCCAGCGACTTGGCCATCACCCCCTCGTGGCCGCGCGCGAGCGCGTCCGCGAAGAACGCCTCGGCCTCGGCCGCCGTCGGGAGCTCGATCCGCGGGACCCGCAGCGACCTGTCGAGCACCTGACGGAGCGCCGCGGCGCGCTCGCTGCCCGACCGGTCGAGCAGATCCTCGCCGTCGAGGTGCAGCACGTCGAAGAACAGGGCCCGCAGCGGCAGCTCGGCCCGCAGCGAGGCCACGTCGAGCGTGCGGCCGAAGCGGCGCATCGTGACCTGGAACGGGTGCGGCGCGCCGTCCGGCCGCAGCGCGATCGCCTCGCCGTCCAGCACGAGCGAGCGGGCCGGGAGCGCGCGCACCGCCTCGACGATCTCCGGGACCGCCTTCGTGACGGGGTTGAGGCTGCGGCTGAAGACGCGCACCTCGTCGCCGGCCTTGTGGACCTGCACGCGCGCGCCGTCGAGCTTCCACTCCAGCGCCATCGCGCGGAGCTCGCCGAGCGCCGCCGTGACGTCGTCGGCGGCCTGCGCCAGCATCGGCTGCACCGGGCGGAGCAGCTGCAGCGAGAAGCGCTGGAGGCCGTGGGCCCCCTCGAGGAGCGCCGCCTTGGCGACCTCGGCCGCGTCGCCGGCCAGCATGACCGCCCGTCGCAGCGACGCCGGAGGGAGCCCCGCGGCGCGCGCCACCGCCTCGATCATGACCGCCTCGAGCGCGCCCTGGCGGAGCTCGCCGACGAGGAGCCGCGCGAAGAAGTCGCGCTCGACCTCGGTCGCCCGCGCGAAGAGCCGGCCGAGCGCCGCGCGGCGCTGCCCCGCGGAGCCAGGGCCCGTGGTGCCCGCGATCTCCGAGAAGACGGCGTCCGCCTCGCCGAGCGTGAGCGCGGGCTCGGCCGCCGCAGGACCGGCGCGGCGCGCCTCGGTGACCATCGACGGACCGAGGCCGATGCGGCCCTGGCGCAGCCGCCCGGCCAGCCAGTCGACCCCGATCTCCACCTCCCCGGGCGACAGCCGGCGCAGGAGGTCGGCGAGGGCAGCGATCTTCTCGAGACGGCTGGACGTTGTGGCGACACGCTCGGAGGTGGCGACGAGATCGGAAACGAGCACGCAGGTATCCTACCCTGGCACCTCCCGAGCGCACGCTCGACGGGTCATGGGATGAGGCCGCCACGGTGTGTCCTCTACAACCGAGCCGAGGAACTCCGCAGGATCGGACCTGACCCACAGGCGCCAAGGGGTCTCCGCATGGGCTGAGCGCGAGCCTACCAAAGGGTGTTAATGACGAGGAGCAGAAAAGCGCGCTTCCACGCTGGATTGTCGGTACGGTCGAGTGCAGCCACTTACGGAGAGCGGAGAGGAATTATCACGGCATCTCTCTGGACTGCCCTTCAGCGCCGGCGGCGCCGCAGCTGACAACGTGGCTCGCAGCCGCCCTGTCCGGCGGATCGCGCTGGATCTGCCGCACGGCCCGCGCCTCCTCACAGCGCCGTGGCGACGCGGGACGCCCACGAGGGCCGCGCCGTGGAGGGGAGTCCAGCGCAGCTCCCTCATGGCGAGCCATGTACCTTCCATGGCGAACCATGCCCCTTCGCGATTCGAACGCTGCGTCTCCGTGGCCTGGCACCCCCGCCGCCCGGCCGGGCGGCAGGCGGCGCCGCGAGAGAACGAACGAGGACCGCACATTCCATGACGGCTCGCGCGTTGCTCCGGTAATTCCTCCGGGGCGCGAAGGGCACGACGCGCCGGCGGCGCCCCGGGGAGCGGAGGGGGAGAGGGAAGCCGCTGGCGCCGCGCGGGGGGAGGGATCTCGCCGCCCCTGTGCCGCGGAACACCCCGCGAGAGGCCCTCCGCCGCGCCCGCCGCCCCGATGGAGGGATCGCTCCGTTTAGTTGACCTCCGCCGCTGGCCTTGATACCGGGTTGGCGGTCAGCGCGCCGTGGGCAGGTGAACACGGCGGGCGGGCGCAGCTTTCCTCAACCACAGCGAAGGAAACCCGCGCCGCCGCGGCAAAGGCCGCCATGAACGGGCCTTGGGAGCCGCTGGCTTGGTTCTTGCGCAGTGTCTGTCCGGCACATTGACTGTACCGGGAGATGCTGGCGTGGTGTTGTTGTTCGCACGGGAAGGCGACGGAGGTTCTTCGATGGTGGAGCGGCAAGTCCGGAGGCGGGTCGGCGTCGTGATGGGCGGCTCGTCGGGTGAGCGCGAAGTGTCCCTGCGCTCGGGCGCGGCCGTCGCCGAGGCGCTCGAGGCGCGCGGGTACGATGTCGTCCGGATCACGCTCGGCGACCGGTTCGGCGCGGAGCTCTGCGCCACGCTGCAGCGCGCGCAGCTCGACGCGGCGTTCCTGGCCCTGCACGGGCGGCTCGGTGAGGACGGGTGTGTGCAGGGCGTCCTGGAGCTCGCCCAGGTCCCGTACACCGGGTCGAGCGTGCTCGCGAGCGCCCTCGCGATGGACAAGCTGAAGGCCAAGGAGATGTTCCGGCTCCACAACGTGCCGACGCCTCCCTACTACACTGTAGGTGCTCATCAGGACCTGGAGGAGCTCGACGCGATCCACGGCTCGTTCGGGTTCCCTGTCATCGTGAAGCCGCGCGGCGAGGGGTCGAGCCTCGGCGTGGCCAAGGCCGGCTCGCTCGAGGAGCTCCGGTCGGCGCTCGCGCTGGCGTTCGAGTTCGACGACGCCGCCATCGTGGAGCGGTTCGTCTCCGGGACCGAGGTCAACGTGGGGATCCTGGACGGGAAGATCCTTGGCGCGATCGAGATCGTCCCGAAGAAGGGGCTTTATGACTACGAGGCCAAGTACACGCCGGGGATGACCGAGTACCACATGCCGGCGCGCCTGCCGCCGACCCGCTACCGCGGGGTCCTCAACCTGGCGGAGCGGGCGGCCCAGGCGCTCGGGTGCACCGGCGCCGTGCGCGTGGACCTGCTCGTGACGGGCGGAGAGAACGAGTACGTGCTCGAGGTGAACACCCTGCCGGGCATGACGCAGACGAGCCTGCTGCCGAAGATCGCGGCGGCGGCGGGCTACGAGTTCGGCGACCTGTGCGAGGCGATCCTCGCGAGCGCCCGGCTGCACCAGCCGGTGCGGCGCCGCGCCCCCGCCGCCTCGGAGCTCCGCCTCAACGAGCGGGGACAGTCCCCGAGCCGGCTGCGGCTCGTGAAGTCGGCCGTCTGAGCCGGCGAGCACCGCTCCGCGGCGCGCTGTGCGTCTCGTGGGAGATGGGTGAAGACGCCGCGGGGCGACGGACAGGCTGAAGCTCCGGCACATCTCAAGGGCGCAAGGGACGCAAGGAAAGGGGGGAATCGACCCCTCTCTGTCCGTGCGCCGCTCGCGCCCTTCCGGCTTTTCCGCGGGCTCGTTGCGCGGCGCAAGGGCGCCGGACCGACAACGACGGTCGAGCAGGGCACGCGGGCGCCCACTAGACCCACGACCATCGGCGAGTAAGCTGACGCGTGGACGTCATGCCGGAGACCAGGCTCCCGCCCACGCGCATCGTCGTGAGTGGCCACGCCCCCAGCGTGGCTGGCGCTCCGATCTGGACGGCCTTCGGCGATCCGGACGATCACCTCCGCCTCATCGTGCTGATGGCGTGCGAATCCGACGCGCAGGCGTCCACGCGGAGCGTGCGCGATGCCGCCGAGCTCTGCCTCGACCCGCGGACGCGCTGGGCCGCGCGGCTCGATGCCGTGGAGTACGTGCTGAGCAGAGGCATTCCCGCCGGCAGAGCGCCCTGGGCGTGCCTCGTCGACATCGATGCGCTCGATCCAGGGCCGGTCCGCGCCGAGACGCTCTGGGACGACCGGGATTTCGTCCGCCAGCGCCGCGAGTTCCTCACCGCCTTGCTCGGCGCGGTGAGGCGGGGCGGCTGGGTGCTCGTGCGCCCGAAGCCCTCTCCCAGCCTGTCGCTGGAGCTGGAGCAGGTTGCCGAGAGCGACGAGCAAGAAGCATCGCCGAGCCCTGCGGCCGAGCCGCAGCTCGAAGCGCTCCTCGAGCTCGTCTCGCCGGAGTGCCGGCCGCTCCTCACCTGGCTCGTGACGAGCGAGACCCTGAGCGTGCGGGAGATCGAGCGGCTCGTCGACGCCGGCGGGCCCGATGGCTTCGAGGAGGATCTGCTGGACGTGGTCTACGAGGCGCTGCCGCCTTCTTCGCAGGAAGCGGCCAAGCGTCTGAGCTGCCTGCGCCAGCCGCAAGCGCTGAACGGCACGCTCGGTCCTTTCCGCCTTGCCCCCCACGCGGACGAGCCATGGCTCCCGCGGGCGTCCGTCAACGCGCTCCGGGCCTGCGGTCTGCTCCAGACGCTCTCCGGCGCGGACGTCCGCATGCCGCGCGCGGTCCGGCATCAGCTCCGCGCGCTCGCGGCCCGCAGCATGCCCGATGCGATCCAGGATCTTCACCGGCGCTGGGGGCGCGCGCCGCTCGATCGGATCCCGCTCGAAGCCCAGCTCGAAGCCCACTTCCACGCGGTCCAGGGGGGGGATCTCGACGACGCGCTCAGCACGGCGCATCACTACGTCTCCGACCTCCGCGGCCTCGCGTTTCGCTGGAGTCGTGAGGAACGCTACGAGGATGCGGCGAAGATCTACCGCACCATCGTGAGCTACGATTCCGAGGACGCCTATGCCTGGGAGTACCTCGGGTACAATCTCGCCCTTGCGTGCGGCGACGAGGAGCCTTCCATCGAGCGGGCGAGCGCGATACTGCAGGCTTACAGCCGGGCGTTCGATCTCGAGCGCAAGAACCCGCTCTACCATGGCCGCCTGCTCGGCTTCCGCGCCCTGCTCGGGGAAGACGTCGAGACCGAGTTCCACCGCGGGATGAAGCGCTACCTCACGGAATACGAGCGCACCGAGGCGCCCAGCTACTTCGCAGAGCCCGTGCTCCGCGGGATGGCGCACGGCAGGTGGGGGCGGCGGCGCTTCGAGGTCATCGCGCGCTGGCGGCCCGCCTTACGTCGGTATCCGCGCCTTCATCCTTACCTGGGGCACGAGGATGGCAGCCGAGCTGGCGGCGAGGAGCTTACCGCGACCCGGCCCAGATGAGATCGGCGTCTATTTCGTCGGTCCAGGCTTCGGCGAGAGCCAGGTGGTGCTCATGCCCGGCGGCCTTTGCGTCGTCGTGGACTCGTGCGTTCACGGCAGCGAGAACCTGACCCTCTCGCTGTTGCAGCAGCTCGCGGTGGAGCACGTCGATCTGCTCGCAGTCACGCACCCTGACCTGGACCATATCCGGGGTCTGCCCCGGCTCCTCGCCGCGTACCCTCCGCGGCGTGTCTGGCGCTATCCTGCGGGAACTATTCGCGATCTGGTCGCCTTCTGGTGCCGGCAGGACCCCGAGGATACACGGATGAAGGAGGTCCATGACGCGCTTCTGGCCATCGACGCGCTGGAGCAGAAGGGCGTCGCGCACGAGGCCCATTTCCAGACCAGGCCGAGGCGGCTCTCGGACGAGTGCGAGGTGTGGTGTCTGGCGCCGACCGGCTGCGATCAACGCCACGCGCGCGCGCAGCTACGCAGGCTGGTGCAGCGCGCCGAAGACGAGCCCGCGTTGTCCGAGGCGCTCCGAGCGTACCTCGTCGGCGAGCGCTCCCTCGGAGATCGGCCGAACACGCTCTCGTTGGCCCTCGTTGTTCGCCATGGCGGGCGGCGGATCCTGCTTGCCGGGGACGTGGAGAACGGACGGTCGCGAGAGGACGCCTCCGGCTGGAAGGGCGTGATCATGTCTCTGCGAGAGGACAACCAGCTCCGGGAGATCCAGGCGCTCGATGTGGTCAAGGTCGCTCATCATGGGTCGGACCGCGCGTTCACTGCGGCGGCGTGGCGCCTCCATGCCAAGGGCGACGGATCGACGGTGGCGATCGTGACGCCCTTCGACCGGAGCGCACCGCCCTTGCCTCGCGAGGGGGTGCTCAAAGATCTGCGGGCTTACGCGGGCGCTCTGGGGATCACCGCGGGCGCCGCCGGTGCCCTCGATCGGGCGCGCTGCTCTGGCTGGGTCGCGCACGCTGCGGCGCAGCTCCCAGCGAACAGCTCCCATCTCGCGATCCTCTTCGGTGCCTCCGGGCCGGCCCGCCTCTACGCGGGGCCGGGCGCCTCATTTTTCCACCGCTGAGCCAGAGCAGGCGCGCGGTACGCTGGAGCGATCTGCCGCCCGATCGAAGCCGCCCGGATCACACGAGCGACGTGCAGATCCCGATCTGGGGATGGTACACGCCGACACGGCGCTTCCCCCGGCTCGTCTCGGGGGTCACGAGGACGACCATGCTCCTGTCGGCAGGGGCGTCGGCGCGGATCCGCACGTGCTCGCCGGCGACGATGACGTGCCAGATCTTCACCGCCCCGAACCTCGTCACGACGACCCCCTCGTAGATCTGCGCGGCCGACGGCGCGCCGCGCAGCGCCAGGCGGCAGGCGGTGTAGCTGCCCAGCGCCTGATACAGGAGCACGAACGGCATGACGACAAGCGAGAAGGCGAGGACCATCTCGACGAACGGGACGTCGCGGTAAAACGAGCCGGCGACGAGCAGCGCGATCCAGAACGCCAGGGCGTACCCCACGCCCGCGAGCTGGCGCCGGGCATACCGCAGCGCCGCCCAGGAGCGCGGGGGAGGGCCGCTGAGCTCCGCCGGCAGCCGGATCGCGTCGAGGGACTGCATCGTGCAGGCTCGACATACCCTCGTTGCCCGCGGAGCTCAATCGCGCAACGCGGGCAGCGCCGCCTCCCCGCGGCCCCGGCCCGAGCAGGCCGCGCGCTCGCCCGGCTCGCCCGGGTCGATGCGCGCCGCCATCCGCTGGAAATCTCGCCCGGGTCGGCCAGGATCGCCGGACCATGACCCCCCTGCGCAACCGCAAGATCGTCCTCGCCGCGCGGCCGGCCGGCGAGCCCAAGACGTCTGACTTCACGCTGATCGAGGAGGAGCTGTCCGACCCGGGCGAGGGGCGCGCGCTGCTGCGCACGCTGTACCTGTCGCTGGACCCCTACATGCGCGGGCGCATGAGCGCCGGCAAGTCGTACGCGCCGCCCGTCGAGATCGGCGACGTGATGGTCGGCGGCGCGGTGAGCGAGGTGCTCCGGTCGAGCGTCGTCGGGCTGTCGCCGGGCGACATCGTGGAGGGGCGGACGGGCTGGCAGGCGTACGCGATCGCGGAGGGAAGCGGGCTGCGGAAGGTGGATCCGGCGCTCGGCCCCGTCTCGACGGCGCTCGGCGTGCTGGGGATGCCGGGCATGACGGCCTACACAGGGCTGCTCAACCTCGGTCAGCCGAAGCCGGGCGAGACCGTGGTCGTCGCGGCGGCCTCGGGGGCGGTGGGCTCGGTCGTGGGGCAGATCGCGAAGATCAAGGGCTGCCGCGCGATCGGCATCGCGGGCGGGCAGCGCAAGTGCGACCACGTTGTGAACGAGCTCGGCTTCGACGCGTGCCTCGACCACCGCAGCCCCGATCTGGCCGACCGCCTGAAGGCGGCCTGTCCGGACGGGATCGACGTGTATTTCGAGAACGTCGGCGGCGCCGTGTTCGATGCGGTGCTGCCGCTCCTGAATCCGTTCGCCCGCGTGCCTGTCTGCGGCCTCATCGCCCACTACAACGACGTCGCGCCGCCCCCCGGGCCGGACCGCCTGCCTGGCCTGATGAGGCTGGTGCTCTCCAACCGCCTGATGCTGCGCGGCTTCATCGTCGGCGACTTCGCCGAGCAGCGCGGCGAGTTCCTGGAGGCGATGAGCCGCTGGATCCGCGAGGGGCGCGTCAAGTACCGCGAGGACATCGTCGAGGGGCTGGAGAAGGCGCCCGAGGCCTTCATCGGGCTGCTCAAGGGCGAGAACTTCGGCAAGCTGCTCGTGCGCGTCGCGTCCTGAGCGGTGGGCGGCAGGGGGATCCGGGAGGGGTCATGAGAAGAGATTTTTGAACCACAGAGGGCACAGAGGGCACAGAGGGGAGAGAAGAGAAAAAGAAGGGATTGTAGGTCCTCTGTCTCTGCGTCTGTGCTCTGTTCTTTCTCTCTCCCTCTGTGCCCTCTGTGCCTCTGTGGTTCAATTCTCTCTCTCCCCCTCTGTGCCCTCTGTGCCTCTGTGGTTCAATTCTCTCTCTCCCCCTCTGTGCCCTCTGTGCCTCTGTGGTTCAATTCTCTTCCTCATGACAGAGCCGCCGATGGCTCGAGGGATCACGGCGCGAAGATCACCGCGCCGCCCGGCGGGATCGTCATCGAGAGCATGCCGGCCGCGGAGACCGTCGCCGTCTGCCCGCTGAGCGCGTCGGTGAGCTCCGCGCCCGCCGGGAGGCCGAGCGCCTCTGCGACCTCGACCGAGATGGGCTGCGCCGTGCCCGCCCGCGTCAGCGCCACGACAGCGGACCTCCCCCCGGCGAGGCGGCGCCCGAAGACGAGCGTGTCCTCCGTGGCGGTCAGGTTCACGTAGGCGCCGCGGCGGAGCGCCGGGATGTCCCGGCGCGCGGCGCCGAGCTGGCGCACGAAATCGAGGGTGTCGCGCTCGGCTTCCGTGAGCTCCACCTCGGAGCGCCACAGGCTGCGGTTGTTCGGGTCGACCCCGCCCCACTCGCCGTACTCGTCGCCGTAATAGAGGAGCGGCGCCCCGGGAAGGCCGAGCAGCCACGCCATCCCGAGCCGCACCCGCCCGTAGACGTCCGAAGACGCCGGCTCCGACGCGGTGTCCGTCCACTGACGGTTCGGGACGTCCCGGTTACGCGCCCCCTGCCCGTCGCGGTAGTCCGCCAACGTCGCGAACCGGGCCGTGTCGTGGCTGCCGAGGTACGGCGTCATGATCGCGCCCTCGGGCCACCGCCGCTGGCCGTCCTCGACCCAGTAGGCGGCGTGCAGCATGCCCGTGTCGCCCCAGGCGAACGTGCGGTACGAGACGCCGTGATAGAGGACGAAATCGAACTGGCCGTCCAGCCCGTGCGGGCCGATGTACTTCGCGATCGTCCCGTAGTTCTCGTCGTTGCACGACGCGCTCTGGCCGCAGTCGCTCCAGCCCATCGCCGTCTCGCCCATCAGGAAGTAACGGGTGCCCGCCGGCTCGAACGCCGCCCGGACCTCCGCGGCGAGGTTGCGCGTCGCGATCTCCTCCACGTGCTTCACGGCGTCCACCCGGAGCCCGTCGAGATCGAACTCGTCGAGCCAGTAGATCGCGTCGTCGACGAAGGCCGCATTGGCCTCGGGCACCGTGTGGTCGACGTCGGGGAGATACCCCGCGAACATGCAGTCGAGCGCGCGCGCCGTCCAGTCGCAGCCGTCCGTGCCGCAGACACACCCCGTCCTGAACCAGTCCGGGTGCGACGCGACGTACTCGTGATCTTCGTGGACGTGGTTCACGACGAAGTCCTGGAGCACCCGGATCCCGTGGCGGTGCGCCTCGGCCACGACCGCGCGGAGCGCGTCTTCGCCGCCGAGCCGCGGATCCACCTCGCGCGCCTTGATGGGCCAGTAGCCGTGATAGCCGGTCACCTGGTGGACTCCATCGCTCGCGGGGTAGGCGCCGGCCGGGTTCTCCTGGAACGGGGTGAGCCAGATGGCCCGCACGCCCAGCGCGTCGAGCGTGCCGTCCGCGATCGCCTGCCGCAGCCCCTCGAGATCCCCGCCGAGCCAGTCGCCCCGCGGATCGGCGCCCGGCGTCGGCGGCGCGTTCAGGTCGGGATCGCCGTCGCGGTAGCGATCCGTGACGACCATGTAGATGAGCGCGTCCTCCCAGGAAAACGGCTCCTCCTCGACCCAGAAGACGAGCCGGAGCGGCTCGCCGACGCGGCCCGTCTGGGTGGCGCCGCGCACGGTCACCCGGTACTTGCCGTCGGCGAGGCCCCCGAGGTCGATCCGCACGTCGCCGCGCGCGTCGACCGAGAGCTCTTGCTCCGTGAGCGGGCGCGCCTCGCCGTCCTGATCCAGCAGCACCGCCTCGAACGCGGTCGCGTCGGGGCCCGCGGCCTCGATGCCGTCCCGGTACACGAGCCGCGCCTCGTAGACGCCCTCGCCGGCCGCAGGCCGCGTCACCTGGCTCGAGGCGACAGAGAACGCCGGAAGGCGGCAGTCAGGGACCTTGATCGCCGAGTTCTCGACGCCGCCGACGTACTTGCGGCGCCCCTCCGCAGGGTCGAACACCCACGCGACCTCGCTGCCGGACCGATAGGCGATCTTGTAGCCGTGGAGCCCCGGCGGCAGGTCGACCGTGGCCACGAGCTCGCCAGGCACGTCGCCCTCGACCATCTCCGGGGCAGCGTCGATGTCGAAGCCGTTCCACTCGCCGGGGACACGGACGTCCGTGGCCCCGGGCGGCGGGACGAACGTGAACGTCGTCGGGCAGAGCACGGCGCCCTGCCCACCACCGCCGACGCCGCCGCCGTGCGCCCCGGCGCCGCCGGTGCCCTTTCCGTGGCCGCCGTCGAGCTCGTGATCGTTTCCGCACGCGAGCGGCACCGCGAGGAGCGCGGCGATGGAGGCAGATGTCATCAAGAATGCAGATCGACGGCGCAACATGGCCTCGAGGAGTATCCGATCGCGAGAGGCCTGTCAGCGCACGCAGCGCCAAAGAAGCGCGCGCGCATCGCGGAGAACAGCGACGCTCCGCCCACGCTGTCGCGCCGCCAACACGAGCAGGTCAGTCGCTCAGCGGCTCCTTGCCGCGCGCGTCCGCGGCGAGGTACTGGCGCAGGTGCCGGCGGAGCGAGACGCGCGTGATCCCGAGCGCGCTCGCCGTGCGGGTCACGTTGCCGCCCTGGGCGGCGTAGACGGCGAGGATGTGGCGGCGCACGGCCTCGCCGAGCGACGCGCTGCCCCGCGCCGGCGGGGACGGCCGCAGCGCGCCGGGCGGGCCCGACCGCGGCGGCGCGCTCGGCGCGCTCGGTCGCACGGGCGCACCGAGCGCGCCGATCTCGGGCGGCAGGTGCTCCAGGTCGAGCGGCGCGCCGTGCGCGAGGAGGGACGCGCGCTCGACGACGCGCCGGAGCTCGCGGACGTTCCCGGGCCAGGGATACGCCTCGAGCTGCGCGAGCGCGCGCGGGGAGACGCCGCCGCCCGCGAGCCCCGCCGCGCCGCGCTGGCGCTCGAGGAAATGCTCGACGAGCCGGCGCACGTCGCCGTCGCGCTCGCGCAGCGGCGGGAGCGAGAGCCCGAGCGCGCCGACGCGCTGGTGAAGATCGGGGTGGAACGAGCGCTCGATGACGCGCGCGCGCAGATCGCGGCTCGTGGCGGCGATGACGCGCACGTCCGCGACGAGCGGCGCCTCGCCGCCGATCCGGCAGAGCGGCGCGCCGTCGAGCAAGCCGACGAGCCGCTGCTGCAGATCGAGCGGCAGCGCGCCGATCTCGTCGAGGAACAGCGTGCCCCCCTGGGCGAGCTCGAACAGCCCGGGGCGCGCCGCGGGGCGGCCGCCCGCGCACGTCTCCACGCCGAACAGCTCCTCGCCGAGGCGCTCGGCCGGGAGGCGCGCCGCGCTCACCGCCACGAAGGGGCCGCCCGCGCGAGGGCTCGCCGCGTGGAGGTGCCGCGCGCAGAGCTCCTTGCCCGTCCCGGGCTCGCCCGCGATGAGCAGCGGCGCGCGATCGTGCGCGGCGAGCCGCCCGAGCTCCTCCATCGCGCGCGCCCAGCGCTCCGAGGCGCCGACGAGGCGCACCTCGCTGTCATCCTCGACGCAGAGGACGCGCGTCATCATCCCGCCGCCGAGGGAGCGGAGGTGCTTCGTGCGCCAGGAAGGGGCTGCGCTGTCTTCCACATCGCATCTCCTCGATTCATGGGCAGACGGCGAGCGCCGAGACTGCCATTTTCATTCGTGAGCAGACGACGCGCGCGCGTCTGCCATGTTCGTTCATCGGCAGACGGCGAGCGCCGCGGCTGCCATTCCCATCCGCGAGCAGACGGCGTGCGTCGCGTCTGCCATTTTCTACATACCGTGCTGTCCCCGGCGCAGGCCGTCATCGGGGTAGACCTCGACGAGCGACGATGGCGGACGGCGCGCGACCGGCGGCGATGACCAACGAGGATGATGGCTGACAGATGCCGGGTGTTGTCCTCCGGTCAGCCACATCCACTCTACCGCGAACGGCGCTCTCGTGGAAGGGAGATCCCGACGGGAGCGGTGCGGACGGCGAGAAACTACGTGCTCAAAATTTGTGCGTGAGCGCGGACCTGGGTTAGTCGACCCGTGCACCCGAAAGGAGACACGACGAGATGAGCTCGAAGCGCAAGACCCCGGCCCGCACGAAGACCACGAAGGTCCCGAGCACGCTCGCTGCCCCGGTCGCCTCGGAGACGCCGAGCGCCGTGCAGCCGAAGGGCGCGGCCTCTGCCCCGGCCGCCGCCCTGGTGCCGTCTCGCGTCGCGGAGCCCGCGGCCGAGCGCGCGCGCGTCGAGGCGCCGAAGGTCGCGCCGCCGCCCGCGCGGCTGTCGCGCGAGGAGCGGCACCGCCTGATCGCGAAGGTGGCCTATGGTTATGCCGAGAGGGCCGGCTTCCGGAACAACCCCGTTGACGACTGGCTCAACGCCGAGCGCGAGGTCGACGCGCGGCTCGAGCGCCTCGCGAGCTGAGGCCCCGGGGCGCCGCCCGGCGCCCGGCCTCTGCCCACGACTCCCCCACGACGCGCCGCTCCCGCCCGGGGGGCTGCGGCGCCGCCCGGCCGGCGCCCTCTGCGGCCCGAGCGCCGCCCGACGTCGTCGAGGCTCGTAGCGGCGCCGCGGGATGGGTATTCTCGCGGTGGGACGCAGGCGACGAGCCCGCGGCCCGCCGTTTCCCTGCCCTGCCCGCGCCTCGGCCCCTGGCCGGCGAGGGTCCGCACCCGGAAGCTTGCGCCATGCACTCAGGTCACGTCATCGCCAACCGCTTCCTGCTGGAGCGCCTCGCGGGCTCCGGCGGGATGGGCGCGGTGTGGCGAGCGCTCGACCTGCAGGGCAGCCAGGCGGTCGCGCTCAAGGTGATCTTCAACCAGGGCCGGGAGCACGTCGTGCGCTTCCAGCGGGAGGCGCGCCTGCTCGCGGAGCTCGAGCACCCCGCGGTCGCCCGCTACATCGAC
Source organism: Sorangium sp. So ce1335 (assembly GCF_051521615.1). Lineage (NCBI taxonomy): Bacteria > Pseudomonadati > Myxococcota > Polyangiales > Polyangiaceae > Sorangium > Sorangium sp. So ce1335. The sequence goes on along the minus strand of NZ_CP150363.1, from coordinate 9,505,541 downwards.
CACGGCGTCACCGCCGACGGGCTCTACTACCTCGCCATGGAGTGGCTCGAGGGCGAGGACCTCGGCGCCCGGCTGTCGCGCGGCCCGCTCGGGATCGAGCACAGCCTGATGCTCGTCGGCCGCGTCGCCGAGGCGCTCGCCGCCGTCCACGCGCGCGGCATCGTCCACCGCGACCTCAAGCCGACGAACGTGTTCCTGCCGGGCGGCGACATCGGGAGCGCCAAGCTCATCGACTTCGGCATCGCGCGCCAGGCCGACGCGACGTACGAGCTCACCCTGACGGGCTCGGCCATCGGTACGCCCGCCTACATGGCGCCGGAGCGCGTCCGCGGCGACCTCGACGTCGACGCGCGCGCGGACCTCTACTCGATCGGGTGCCTGCTGTTCGAGTGCATCACCGGGCGGTCGCCGTTCGTCGCCCAGCACCCGCTGTCGGTGCTCGCCAAGGTGCTCTTCGAGGCCGCGCCGCGCCCGAGCACCTTCTGCCCGAACATCCCGCCGTCGCTCGACCTGCTCGTGACGCGGCTGCTCGCGAAGAACCCCGCGGAGCGCCCCGCGGACGCGGGCGAGATCGCCGCCGAGCTCCGCATGCTGAGCGTCGTCGAGGGCAGCATGTCGACCGGCACGGGCCTGCCGACGCCCGCGCTGACGAAGAGCGAGCGGCGGCTCGTCAGCGTGGTGCTCGCGGCCGAGATGAGCGCGGGCAAGCGCGGCCCGCCGTCGGCCCGCCCGCAGGCCATCGCGGGCCCGCCGCGCGCGAACGACACGATGCTGTCCGGCCACGATCCGACGGTCGTCTCCGGCAGCAAGGACGCGCTGCCGGCCGATCTGCTCGCGGCCGCGCCGCCGGCGCGGCCGCGGCCGGCCCCGCCGCCGACGACGCCGTTCCACGAGGTGCGGCAGGCGGCGCAGTCGCACGGCGCCGTCCTGGAGGTGCTCGCCGACGGCTCGGTCGCGGCCGTCGTCGCCGGCGCGGGCTCGCCGACCGACCTCGCCGGCAACGCCGCCCGCTGCGCCCTCTCGATCCACGCGCTCTTGCCGGGCGCGTGGGTGGCGCTGGCCACGGGCTGGGACGTCATCGCCGGGACGCAGGCGGTGGGGCAGGTCATCGACCGCGCCGGGGCGCTGCTCGACGCGCGCGTGCGCCACGCCTCGGAGGATCCGTCGTCGGGCCGGCCGGTGCTCATCGACCAGATGACGGCCGCGCTCGTCGGCGATCGGTTCGAGATCGCCGCGGGCAGCCAGGGGCCCACGCTGCTCGGCGCGCGCGAGCCGCAGGAGGGCGGGCGCAAGGTGCTCGGCAAGCCGACGACGTTCGTGGGGCGCGAGCGCGAGCTCCGGGCGCTCGAGGACCTGCTCGAGGAGTGCGCCAGCGAGGGGGTGGCGCGCGTGGTGCTCGTCACCGCGGGGGCCGGCGTCGGCAAGTCGCGCCTCGGTCACGAGCTCGTCCGGCGGATCGAGGCGCGGAGCGAGCCGGTCGAGGTGTGGCGCGCGCACGGCGATCCGATGCGCGCCGGGGCGCCGCTCGGGCTGCTCGCGCAGATCGTGCGGCGCGCGGCGGGGATCGCGGAGGACGAGCCGCTCGAGGCGCGGCAGGCGAAGCTCGCGGCGCGGGTCGCGCGGCACGTGGGCGAGGCCGCGCGGGAGCGGGTGGCGGAGCTGCTCGGCGAGGTGATCGGGGCGCCGTTCCCGGAGAGCCCGGCGCTGCGCGCGGCGCGGCAGGACCGGGCGGTGATGGACGAGCAGACGCGGCGGGCGTGGCTCGACTTCCTCCGGGCCGAGTGCGACGCGCACCCGGTGCTGATCGTGCTGGAGGACCTGCACTTCGGCGACCGGAGCACGGTGGAGTACATCGACGCGGCGCTGCGGCTCTTGCGGCAGAGGCCGCTGATGGTGCTGGCGCTCGCGCGCCCCGGGGTGCGCGAGGCGTTCCCGGACCTGTGGGAGGAGCGCGAGGCGACGGAGATGCGGCTCGGCGAGCTGTCGCGCCGCGCGTGCGAGCGGATCGCGCGCGAGGTGCTCGGCGACGCGGTGCCGGCGGACGAGCTCGCGGCCCTGGTCGACCGGTCGGCGGGCAACGCGTTCTTCCTCGAGGAGCTCGTGCGCGCGGCGGTGGAGAAGCGGCCGCGGGGGGTGCCGGAGACGGTGCTGGCGATGATGCAGTCGCGGCTCGCGGCGCTGGAGCCCGAGGCGCGGCGGGTGCTGCGCGCGGCCGCGGTGCTCGGCGAGGTGTTCTGGCGCGGGGGGGTGGAGGCGCTGCTCGGCGGGGGCGGGCAGGTGCCGCAGCTCGAGTCGTGGCTGCTCACGCTGGAGAAGCGCGAGCTCATCGTGCCGCGGCCCGAGTCGATGCTCCGCGGCGAGCCGGAGTACGCGTTCCGCCACGGGCTCGTGCGCGACGCGGCCTACGAGATGCTGACCGACGCGGATCGCGCGCTCGGGCACTGGCTCGCGGCCGAGTGGCTGGGGCGCGTGGGCGGGGACGACCCGGCGGCGCTCGCGCTCGTCGACAGGCACCTCGGCCGCGCGGCGGAGGAGGCGCTCGCGCTCGGCAACACCGACGGGGCGGCGGGGCACCTCGCGCGCGCGGCGCGGGTCCGCGTGCGGGTGGGCCGCTTCGACGAGGCGATCGCCGCGATGACGCGGGCGTTCGAGCTGGCGGACGTGTCGCGGCGCGACCCGGAGGAGCTCGGCCGGTGGGTGGAGACGCTCTCGAAGGCGGTGGGCCACGCGCGCCGCGCGCCGTCGCTGGCGGCGGCCTCGGACCGCATCCTGTCGCGCGTCGATGCGGTCTCGCCGCTCGAGCTGCGGGTGAAGTCGCGCATCGAGCTCGCCCGGGCGTTCGGCGCGACGAACCTGTTCCGGCTGTCGCACGACCTGCTCGACGGCGTCTTCGAGATGGCGCTCGGGCACCGCGAGCTGCTGCGCGAGGCGCTGATGGTGGACCTGGAGGTCGCGTGCCTCCAGGGGCAGTTCGCGCGCGCGCGGCGCGCGGCGCTGGACCTCGACGCGCTCGGGCCGATCGACGATCCGCGGGCGCTCCTGTCGGTCGCCCTGGCGCGGGCGACGTCGGGGGATCGGCCCGGCGCGATGGAGGCGCTGGCGCGCTCGGCGGCGGTGGGGGACGCGGGCGACCGGGCGGCCGAGGCGGTGCGGGCGAAGCTGCTCGTGATGATCGAGCTCTACACGGGGGATTTCCGCGCCGCGGTGCGGGCGTGCGAGCGCGCGCTCGAGCTGGATGGGGCGCTCGGGCTGCGCTTCGACGGGGTGGTGAACCTGCACAACCTCGCGTACGCGTGCGTCCGGCTCGGCGACCACGAGCGGGCGCGGGCGCTCTTCGCGGAGTCGCTGGCGCGGGCGGACGAGGCCGGGTACGAGCGGGTGGCCGCCTCGAACCGGATGTACATCGCGTACCTCGACGGCGTGCAGGGGGCGGGGGACGCGCGCGAGCGGCTGAAGGAGCTCATCGCGCGGGCGGAGGAGCAGGGTTACTGGCACGACGTGCTGCAGGGCCGCTGGGCGGCGGCGATGCTGCTGAAGAACGCGCGGAACGACGCGCTCGCGCGGCGCGAGTTCGAGGACCTGCTCGAGCTGTCGGTGCGGCTCGGGGATCCGCTGCTGGAGAAGGACGCGCGCGCGTGGCTCGAGCACGCCGAGCGGTGAGGCGGCGTCGCCCGGACGAGCGACACGACGTGTGCCCGGACGTTTCCAGGAGGGCATCCGAGAGGACACTACAGGACCAGCCGCCCTGGTCGACGCTGCGGAGGTCACGCGCCGGCGCCGGAGTCGACGTCGGACGCGTGCGCCGCGTCGGCGCTCGCCTTGGGCAGCTCGAACCAAAAGAGGCTCCCCTTGCCCACGACCGTGCGGAGCCCCACGCGGCCGTCGTGCGCCTCGGTCAGGCGTTTGACGGTCGCGAGGCCCAGCCCCAGACCCGGCACTCGAGCGCCTTGCGCTCGGATGTGAGGCTCGAATACCAGCTGCTCGACGGCTGGCGCGATGCCGGGCCCCGTGTCCTCCACCTCGATACGCACAGCGTCTCCGGCGTCGAGCACCCGGACGATGACGCGACAGTCCGCCGAGTCGCCGAGGTATTTGAGCGCGTTGCGGATCAGGTTGGCGAGGATGCTGGTCAGCACGCCGGGGCTCGCGGCCACCGCGCACGGGGCGACGGGCTCGACGCGGAGCTCCGCGCCGAGCTCCACCGCGACAGGGACGAGCTCGACCATGAGGTCGTCGATCACAGCGCGCACCTCGGCGCGCGCGCCCGGCTCCGGCCTCGCGCCCGCGCGAGCGAACTCCAGAAGCCCGTTGGTGATGCGCTTGACCCGCATGACCGCCTGCCGGCCCCGCTCGATCGACCTTCGTGCCGGCTCTCCCTCGCCGCACCGCCGCAGGGCGACGTCCAGCGCGAGCGCGACCGCGCCGAGCGGGCCGAGCACGTCGTGCGCGACCCGGCCAGCGAACTGCTCGAGCTCATCCGCTCGACGCTCCAGGAGCACGCCCTGCTGCCAGAGCAGCCTCACGTTGCGCCGGATCTGCACGGCAGCCGCCGCGCAGGCCAGCAGCGCGAACGCCACGCTCGCCGTGTGGAGCGCCAGCGCGATCCGACGCGAGCGAACGCGGTTGGCCGCGATCTCGATCGCCATGCGACGTACGTGGTGCGCGTTGAGCTCGATGCTCGCCATCACGGCCTCGCTCGTCGCGTCGAAGTCTGCTCGCAGCGCGACGTCCATGAGCTTGGTGGCCTCGTCCGGATGGCCGCTCTCCGCCAGCGCAAGCACCCGGTCGGTGTCCAGGCCGAGCTTGCCGAGCTCCTGCGCGACGGTCTGCCACTGCTTGAGCTCTCCCGGATAGACGGGCAGGACGAGGTAGGCGTCGAGGTTCCGGGATAGATTGTCGCGCGCCCGATCGAGCTCGTGGCGGTCGAGCGGCCGGCTCAGCACGGCGTTGTTGACGAGGTCGCTCAGGAGCGCCTGCGTATGCCTCAGCTCGGCGCGCGCGGCCGCCAGGTACATGACGCTCGGCGCGGCGTTCTCCGCCAAGCTCGTCGCCGCCGCGTCGATCTCGGCGGCTCGGTGCTCTGCGTAGGCGGCCGAGATCACGAAGCTCGCGATAGCCGCGAAGAACGCCGCAAACAGCGACAGCAGGATGGACGGCAGCCGCTCGATCATAAGAGAAGATTTCGGCTTCGCCGGGGCCTGCGGCCGTCGGATCTGCATGCCGGGATCCTGTTGCACCGCCTGCGCGAGCGCAACGCGGGAGGAGCGCCGGAGCCGCGGCGGAGCGCACTCGTCACATCGGCGGATGTCAGTCGGGCTCGTGTCAGGCGCTGACAGCGCGACCGGAGCTCGCTGGTGCATCCCCTCGCGCGCCATTAACCGCTCGGGGCCGAGCTCGAATCGCATCTGCGCCGGCTCAGGAAGACTCGCTTGCTTTGCGCGCCACGAGGAGGCCGGCATCGCCCGAAGCGCTCCGCCCTCGGGTGACGATCGATCGCCCGAGCGAGCGCCTGGCGCCGTGGCGGCCTCTCTCCTCGTCCGCGCGCCGCGCCCATGGATGCTTCGCGCCCTGGCCGTCGTGCGGCGTCGCGCGCGCCGGTCAGCGGGTCACGCTGGTGTCCGGTCCGGCGCCCTTCGGGGGCTCGTAGGGCTCGGGGCTCTTGCCGGCGGTCCTGAGGTTGACGAGCTTGTTGAGCAGGTCGAACCAGAAGGGCGCGCCGAGGGACGCGGCGGCCGCGGTGATGAGGATGCCGGGGCTCACGAGCCGGTCGAGCACCCCGCGGATCCACGCGACGACGCCCTGGCCGAGGATCGCCTCGAGCGCCCCCCAGAGGCGCGGGAAGCTCCTCTCCTCGGGGGGCTTCACGCCCCAGGTGATCTTGAGGTCGAGCCCGGTGAGCCGCTTGTGCGCGCCGCCGCCCTTGGCGAGCGCGGCCATGACGTCCTCGTCCTTGTCCATGCCGCCGTCGAGCGGCGCGTCGCGGGGCTGCTCCTTCGCCATCTCCTGCGCCGCGGTGATCATGGCGGCGCGCACGACGGCGTCGCGCGAGAGGGCGCCCGCGAGCTGGATGCTGTCGGCGTTGAACCCGACGCAGAGGACGAGCGCCGTCGCGCTGATGAGGAGCTGCGCGCGGCGCTTGTAGCGCCCGGCGGCCCGGTCCATCGCGTCGTTGAACCACCGCTCCAGCCGGATGTTGGCCTCGCGCATGTCCCTGACCGTCCAGTCGACGATCGTGGCGAGGGCGCGCCGGAGGTCGCTCTCCCCGGGCATGCGCGCGATGGTGCGCCTCAGCTCGCCGAGCGCCTCGTCGTCGCAGCCCGGCGGCGCGGCCGCGCCGGCCGGCGAGGGCGACGGAGCGGCGGCGCCGGCCGGCGGAGGCGAGGGGGCAGCGGCGCCGGCGGGCGGGGGGGCGGCGGCGCCGGCCTGCGGGGGCGAGGGCTCCGCGGCGCTCGCGGGCGCCTCGGGGGCGGCGCTCGCCGGCGGCGCCGCGGACGCGGCGGCGGTCGCGGACGCCGCGGCGACGGCGGTGCCGGCCTGCGGGAGCGGCGGCGCGGCGCTCCCGGACCAGTCGATGTGCCGCAGGGTGTCCATGAGCGCGGCCACGAACGCGTGCGACGGGATGTAGGACGGCCCCACCCAGCCGTACTTGAGGTCCTTGATCAGCGGGTGCTGCCGGAACGCCGCCGCGAGCGGGCTCGCGGGCGGCCCCGGCATCAGCCGGTCGCGCACGACGTCGGCGGCGCGGCGGACGAGGCGCGTCGTGAGCGGCTCGCGCGGGGCGGCCCCGCGGGCGGCGGCCTCGCGGGCGGCGGCCTCGCGGGCGGCGAGGGACCGGAGGACGTGCGGGTCGAGCGCGCGGTCGGCCAGCATGATCTCGATGCTCTGCGCCAGGTTCAGCGCGCGCAGCCGGAAGACGCCCGCGAGCGCCTCGTAGATGGCCGAGCAGAGGACGCTGAGCAGGAAGAAGACGCTGACGAGGCCGATCGCGATGTCGAGGGTCGTTCCCATGGGCAGCCTGCAGGGCAGGGCGCGCGTCGGCGCGCGGCGCAGGCCGGCGCGCCTCGCGGCGCTCCCCCGGCCAGCGGGACAGGGAGGAAGACGTGGCCTTGCGAGCGCCCGCCCCCCTCCGCGGCAGATCAGCATACGCCACGGCGCGTTCCGGAGCGAGCCGGCTCGATACGCCGGGATCTTGGTCTACCATCCCGCCCCCGTGACGAGCACCACGCCACCCCCCGAGTCGCAGCGCACCACCGAGCCGCCGCTCCGCACCTCCTGGGCCCAGGAGAGGGCCGAGCTCGACCGGGCGCAGCGACCCCGGCGCGACCGGCTCATGCACGAGCCGCCCCCGGCGTCGCCGCCCGGAACGCTCGTCATCGAGGACACGCGGCGGCCGAAGATCGTCGTCATCGATTACGACGCCGACGTCGTGTCCGAGAAGGAGGTCCAGTCGGTGGACGAGTGCATCCCGTACCTCACGGACGACCGGCCCTCCATCACGTGGGTCGATGTCCGAGGGCTCGGACACAAGGCGACCTTCGAGCGGCTTGGCGAGATCTTCCGGGTCCACCCGCTCGCGCTGGAGGACATGGTCAACGTGCCCCAGCGGCCGAAGGCGGACGTCTACGGCGGCGAGCACGTCCTCATCATCTCGCGGATGGCGCAGGTCAACGAGCGCTGCGAGCTGCGCACGGAGCAGCTCGCGATCCTCGTCGGCAAGAGCTTCGTCCTGACGATCCAGGAAGAGGCCGACTGGGACGTGATGGAGGCCGTGCGGGAGCGCCTCCGCGTCGGCCGGAGCGCGGTGCGGCAGCGGGGCGCCGACTACCTGGCCTACGCGTTGCTCGACGCGGTGGTCGACGGCTTCTTTCCGGTGCTCGAGCGGCTCGGCGAGCGCATCGAGGACCTGGAGATCGAGGTCCTGGACGCGAAGCGCTCGATGTCGAAGCCGATCCACGACCTGAAGCGGGACCTGCTCACGCTGCGGCGCGCCATCTGGCCGCAGCGCGACCTTGTCAACGCGCTGCTCCGCGAGGACAACCCGATGATCTCGAAGGAGACGCGGATCTACCTGCGCGACACGTACGATCACTCGGTGCAGCTCATGGACATGGTCGAGACCTACCGCGAGCTGAGCTCGGGCCTCATGGATCTCCACCTCTCCGGGATGTCGAACCGGATGAACGAGATCATGAAGGTGCTCACGATCATCTCGACGATCTTCCTCCCGGTCACCGCGATCGCGGGCATCTACGGGATGAACTTCCACCACGAGAGCTCGCCGTACAATATGCCGGAGCTCGACTGGTATTACGGCTATCCGCTCGTCTGGGGCCTGATGCTGGCGAGCGTCATCGGCCTGCTCACGTACTACCGCCGCAAGGGCTGGCTCGGGAACGGGAAGGACGACGACGGCCGCTGACCGGCGGCAGCGGCGAGGGGAGCGCGTCAGCCTGGCGCCGCGGGCGTGGGGGGGACCGCGCCGCGCCCGCGAGAATGCGCTGCATTGAATTGGTCGAGCCCGCTGGCGGCTGTATACTCTCCCGGTTATCGAGATGAGGAATCGCGGACGCTGGATCGCTTGCATGATCGTCGGTGGAGCGGCGCTCCTCGGCTTCGCCTGCTGGAAGGGGAGCCTCTCCGCCGCGTCGGACGCCGCCGCCGGCCGGGAGGGGACGCCGGGCCGCCTGCGGTTCGAGAAGTCGATCGATGTGTCGGTGTTCCAGCGCGGGAACCTTCACACCCACACGTCGCTGAGCGACGGCGACAGCGAGCCGCGCGAGGTCGTCCGCTGGTACCGCAAGAACGGGTATGCGTTCGTGGCCCTCACGGACCACAACCATCGGGTCGATCCCGCGGTGTTCGAGGAGCTCCAGGCGTCGTCGACGTTCGCCGTCATCCCGGGCGAGGAGGTCACGATGACGGCGGAGGGGCGGCCCGTCCACGTGAACGCGCTCTGCACGCAGGGGACGATCGGCGGCGGGAACTTCCCCACCAAGGGCGAGGCGCTCCGGTGGGCGATCGAGCGCGTGCGGGCCGAGGGGGGCGTGGCGCTCATCAACCACCCGAATTTCGACTGGGCGCTGTCGGCGTCCGACCTCCTGGGGGCGCCTGGGGCGGAGCTGCTGGAGATCCACAGCGGGCACCCGTACGTGCACACGGAGGGCGACGCGACGCGGCCGTCGCACGAGGCGCTGTGGGACATGTTGCTGACGGCCAGGGGGGCGGCCGGCGGGGCGATCGCGGGGGTCGCGGTGGACGACATGCACCAGCTGGTGCCCGCGTCGAGCGCCCCGCCCGCGGGGCCTGGCCGCGGGTTCATCGAGGTGTTCTCCCGCGAGGTGTCGCGCGCCGCGATCTGCAGCGCGCTCGCCTGGGGCCGGCTCTACGCGTCGACGGGGGCGAGGCTGCGGAGGCTCGCGGTCGCCGACGACGCGTTCACGGTGTGGCCGAAGGCGCCGGACGCGACGGTCGAGTTCATCGGGGCCGGCGGGCGCGTGCTGGCGAAGCAGCGGCCGGTGGCGGGGCGGGCGACGTACCGGCTGCGCGGGGGCGAGCGGTACGTGCGGGCGCGGATCACGCGGCCGGACGGGAAGCGAGCGTGGACGCAGGCGTACGCCGCGGTGGAGTAGGGGCGGCGAGGACGGCGCAGCGCGAGGGGCGCATGCCGTGTGGCAGCTGATGCGCAGCCTTACTTGAAGCGCGGCGTGATACGCCCCGGCCGCTGGGCACCGTCAGGGCGTGCGGCGCGCGTCCGCCTCAGGAGTCGCTCAGCACGTCGGCCAGCGTGGCAGCGGTGAGCACGCGTTCAGACAGCCGATCGAGCTCGGTCATGTCGGCGGCGTTCACCCGCGCGACGGCATCGTCCGGCAGCGCGCCGAACCTCGCGCCGAGCTGCTTCAGCAGCATGCGCCGCTGCCCTTCCTGTCGTCCGCGTTCCACCAACATATCGGCTACCGACACGATGTCCTCCTTCCCGTCATCGCCCACCACGGCCAGGAGACGCCGCAGGACCTTGTCCGGTTCGTTGCGCTCGCTCGTGGCGAGAATATACCGCCACATCGCGCGAAGCGCCCGCGTGCCGTCGGGGACCCGGCGCACATCGCGCACCAGGTCCAGCCACTTGCCCAGCCGATCGAGCAGCTCGTCGGGCTCGCGAGCGTGCCGCAAGCACCAGAGCACCAGGCGCGCCAGGGCGCTCATGGTCCGGGCCTTCAGCGCTTCGTCCGCCTCGTGGCTGATGTCATCCAGCACGAACCGGAAGCGAGGCACGTGCTCGCCCATCGCAGCGCGTGCGTCGTCATCGAGGTCGAGCAGATCCTCGAACGACGTCCCCGCCGTCCACCCCGATTCGCTGTGGTGCAACACCACGGGCACGATCGCCGGCAGGCGCATGGCCCCGGCGTGCTCTGCCAGGTAGTGGTCCCAGATCCGCACCATGTACCGCAGCAAACGGAAGGCCATCAGCGGCTCCACCGTGCTCTGGTGCTCGAACAAGAGGTACACGAGCACGCTGGTCTTGCCCAGCGGGGCGGAAAAGAGCAGATCGCTCTGCCGCTCCTTCAGCGCTTCATCCACGAAGCTCCCAGGGCGCAGCTCCAGCGCGGTGAAGTCGATCCGCGCCGACAGCTCGGGCGACAACACGTGCCGCAGCTCCCCCGCGGCGTGCTCGACCTGCGAGAAGGCCGTCTTGAACAGCGCATCATGCGCGTTGGTATGCATCGGTCGGCCAGCACTATGACGTGCTGTTGCGGTGCCGCAAGCGTGTCTTGACAAGCGTCCTTGTGCGCGAGATCGAGTTGCGTCGCGTAATGGGCTCGGTTGCATGATCCGGTGTTGAGAGACGCTATTGCACACGAGAATGAGCCGCTCCCCGCAATGCGCTCCGCCGGTCGCCGCCGCCTCGCGCGCCCGATGTGGCCGGCGGCGACGGGCGCTCCCGGTGTGGCCGGCGGCGGCGGGCGCGTGCTGGAGCCGCAGCGGCGGCGGGCGCGCCCGGTGTGCCCGGCGGCGGCGGGCGCGTGCTGGAGCGGCCAGCGGCTCCTGACCGGCCGCGCGACCGCCCGCGTCCGCGGCGGCGGGCAGTATGTGCGGGCGCGTATCACACAGCCGGATGGAAAGCGGGCGTGGACGCAGGCCCACGGGACCGTGGCGTGACGCAGCTGCCAATTGACTTGGGATCGCCGCAGCAAGTATCTCAGAGTGCGTGCGTCGCTTCACCTCCTGGCTGCTGCCATGTGCCATCGCGATGTCCGTCGCCGGTGTCGGGAATGCGGCGAGCGCGGACGAGCCCTACGCCGATCCGGACGCGCGCGCGGCGTCGATGACGGCGGGGCTGCTGCGCCGCGCCAGGCAGGCGCAGGCGGCCGGGCGGCTGGTGGCGGCCGCGGCGACCTATGAGCGGGCGCTGGAGGCGGCGGAGGGGGCGTGGACGACCGACGCGGAGCGGGCGACCATCGCCGGGGAGCTCGGGCTGGTCGAGCTCGCGCTGGGGCGGCATCGGGACGCGGCGAGCCACCTGGCGCAGTGCCTCCAGCACCGGGGCGTGATCAGCGGATGGCTCCGCGGCCGGGTCGATGATGGCCTCCAGCGCGCCGCGAAGCGCGTGGCGACGGTCTACGTGACGACCAATCCGCCTGGCGCCGAGGTCCTGATCGACGGGCAGGCGCTCTCCCCGCCGGAGCCGGTCCACGAGGTGTTCGTGGAGCCGGGGGAGCACACCGCGCGGGCGCGGCTCGAGGGGCACGAGGAGGCGGTGAGCTCGTTCACCGCCGAGGCTGGCCTGACGCACCCGATCGTCCTCAAGCTGCGGCGCCTTCCGGAGCGCGCCGCGCGCGCGCCGGAGCCGGCCCCTGCCGCGCCGCTCTCGGCGGCTCCAGCTGCGCCTCCGGCGTCGACCTTCCCGCTGGCGGAGCTGCGCATCGGCGGGGTGGCGCTCACGACGGCGACGGTGGCGGCCGGCACGGTGTTCCTCCTGCGGTCCGGCGTCCTCCGCGACGATGTCGCCGAGCGGGAGGCCGCGCTCCGCCGCGGGGGGTGGGACCCGTCCGCGTGCGGGGGGGCGGACGCGCCGCCGGCCTGCGCCGAGCTCCGCGACACAGCCGATTCGCGGGACCTGTTCCGCGAGCTCGGGGTGGGGACGCTGGTGGCGGGCGGCGTCTTCGCGGCCGTGACGGCGGCCGCGTTCCTCACGGATCTGTCGTACCTGGCGAGCGAGCCGGCCCGCCAGGGCGTCCGCGTCGTGCCGGTGATGACGGCAGAGCGGGCGGGGGTCTTCCTTCAGGGCACGTGGTGAAGGTCGAGCCTGAACACGAGTGCTTCGTCCCGTGCTCCGCGTCCTCACGATGGGTGATGTGGTCGCGCGATCGGGCGATGGGGTGCTGTACTTTGACGATGTGATCGCGCACGAGCCCGCGCCGCTCCCCGTGGCGCGCTCCGCGCCCGGCCCCTCAGCCCTCACTCCTCCCGCTTGCCGTCCAGCCGCGCCAGCACCGCGCGCGGCGACATCGTCGCCCGGTACACGTAGATCTCCCCCGCGTCGTCCTCCCCGAGGACCTCCTCGCTCACGCGGAGCTGCTTGCCGACCGCCAGCAGGATCCTCGCCGGAAACCCCTTCCGGATCAGCTCGACGCGCCGCCACACGGCAGCTCGGCTCCAGAAGCCGAACGCCTCGAGATACACCTCCTCGCCGGTCTCCGCGTTCTGGAACACCAGGTCCGGGGCGCACACGACCTCCCCGGGCAACGCGAACAGCCGCTCGTTCTGCGCCACGCTCCACGGGGACCCGAGCTTCCTGAACCCCTCGCAGAACGCCGTCAGCTCGGGCGTCGTCTCCGCGAGCTCCCGCCCGTGGTACACGAGCCCGTCCGCCGGACCGATCTCGACCGCCATCGGCTCCTTGTCGCGGCCCCAGCGCAGGTCGGCGCGCAGCCGGAACGAGGCGCACGAGAGCACCGACGGCAGGAACATCGCGAGCCGCAGCCCGTAGCGCTGGACCGCATCGAACAGGCTGAACGGGCCGTCGAGCGCGATCGTGTAGCCCGACGCCGGATCGCCCTGGACCACGTGAATCAGCCCGTGAAACCGCGCCGCCCGGAAGATCTTCCGGTACCGCGCGGCGCTCTCCCCGTCGACGCGGATCGTCACCTGCGTCGCCCGCAGCAGGATCGACTGCGCCAGCGCCAGGTTGTACCGATCCAGCAGGATCTCCGGCGCGTCCGTCGCCGCGCGCCGGAGGATCTCCGCCCCGCGCAGGTCGGCGTAGAGCCCCGCCTCGATCGCCGCCGGCGTCGTGCCGAGCCGCGCGGCCACCTCGTCGAGCACGGCGGCGCGGTCGAACCGGGCGCGCACGTCGAGCGCGCGGTGCGCCGCCGCCGCCGCGTGGAACACCTCGCGCCGCAGCGCCTCGGGGTCGACGCCCTCCTGCACCTCGTACTCGCAGCCGTCCTCGAGCACCTTCCTGAGCCCCAGCGCGGCGACGCGATCCCGCGCGGGCACCTCCACGGCGTCGAGCGCGGCCTCGACGTCGTCGCGGCGCTCGCCCACGCGCTGCGCCAGGATCTCGAGGTACGCGCGCGCGACAGGGAGCAGGCGCTCGGCCGCCGCGCCGCGGAGGTACTGCGGCACGACAAGCCCGCCCCGCCGGCGGACCCGGACGAGATCACTGGTAAGCAACGTGCTCCCGGCGCTTGTCGCTCACCCGCTGCTCGCTCGTGCCGAGCGCCACGAGCTCGTAGAGGATCGCCGTCTTGTTCTCGCTCCGGCGCAGGATGCGGCCGAGCCGCTGCACGTGCTCCCGCACCGAGCCGCTGCCCGACAGGACGATGGCGACGTTGGCCTCGGGCACGTTCACCCCCTCGTTCAGCACCTTCGACGTGACGACCGCCGACAGCGCGCCGCGGTTGAACGCCTCCAGGATCGCGCTGCGCTCCTTCACCTTGGTCTGGTGCGTGATCGCCGGCAGCAGGAACTGCCGCGAGATCTGGTAGACCGTGGCGTTGTCCTCGGTGAACACGAGCGTCCGATCGGCGCGGTGCGCGTGCAGCAGCCGCGCGAGGACGTCGATCTTGCCGGGCGCGCACAGGGCGAGGCTCCGCTGCCTCCGGTACGCCTCGAAGGCCCGGCGGCCCGCGTCGGACTGCGAGCTCAGCAGGATGAACTGCCCCCACCCCTCGGGCATGCGGATGCCGTTCGCGCGCAAGAACCCGATGTACACGGCGCGCGCGGCCTCGTACGCGGCGCGCTCGCCGTCCGACAGCGGCACCTCGAGCCGGACGACGTCGTAGGCCGCCAGGTACTGCCCGGAGAGCTCGGTGATCTCCCGCCGGAAGACGATCGGACCGATGAGCTCGTCGTAGCCGCGCCCGTCGGCGCGCTCCGGGGTCGCCGTCAGGCCGAGGCGGAAGGGCGCGAGGCACATCTTCGCGGCGAGCGCGTACGAGGGGCTCGGCAGGTGGTGGCACTCGTCGAAGATCACGAGGCCGAAGCGCGCGCCGAGCCGGTCCATGTGCAGGTGCGCGGAGTCGTAGGTGGTCACCGTCAGGTCGAGGACGTCGTTGTACCCGCCGCCGAGCAGGCCGATCGGGACGCCGAACGCGGCGGAGAGGCCGTCGTACCACTGGTTCAGGAGGTCGAGGGTGGGGACGACGACGAGCGTGCTGCGCTGCCGCGCGGCGATCGCGAGCGTCGCGACGAACGTCTTGCCCGCGCCCGTGGGGAGCACGACGACCCCGCGGCTGCGACGGGCGGCCCACGCCTCGAGCGCCTCGCGCTGATAAGGAAACGGGTCGTGCTTGGCGAGCGGCGTGAGCGGGAGCGCCTCGTACCTGCGCGCGCTGTCCGTGAACGGGACGCCGCGGGCGCGCAGCCTCAGGACGAGCTCGGCATAGTCGATCGCCGGCACGCGGTAGACGCGCTCGCGCGCGTCCCACCGGCAGGAGGCCGGCAGGCACGCGGGGTCGAGCGGCTCGCCCACCGCGGACGCGCGCGGGCCGTCGCCGCCGTCGCCGCCGTCGTCACCCTCGTCACCTTCAGGTTCCTCCGCGGAGCGCGCGCCGGCGTCCTCGGCCGCCGGCGCCAGCCCCGGCCGCGGGGCGATGCCCTCGATGCGGAGGGTGCCGCCCTGGAAGGTCAAGACGATCGGCGCTGTGCGGACCGGCTCGGTCATCGGCCGCTCTTTTGCCGCGTACTCGGCGGCGTGCCAAGCGGAGACAGCGGCGGTCAGGCCAGCTCGGCCGGCATGATCGAGGCGCCGCGGATCGGCGCGCGGTACCGTACCCACACGAGGGGGGACTCGTGCAGCGTGATCGTGAGGGCGGTGCCGGCGGTCACCGGGAGCTTGCGGCCGAGCTCGCGGTGGATGTGGCGCGCGATGAGCTCCGGCGTCGAGCGCTTGCCCTCGAACGCGGGGTGCTCGTCGAGGTTTCGGTAATCGATCTCGGCGAGCACGCTGCGCAGGCTGTCTCGGAGCACGCTCGTCTCGATGACCTGGCCCAGGGGCGAGAGCTCCTCGCGGTCCACCTCGACGGTGACCGTGTAGGTCGCGCCGTGCAGGCGCTGCGCAGGGCCGAACTGCTCCCCCTTCAGGCTGTGGGCCACCATGATGTGATCGCGGACGCCGACCGTGTACATGCCCGCACTATACTCGTCGTCACGGCGCCCGCGGGAGATCCCAATCGCCTGTCGCGGCGCGCGGGAGTAAGGTGCGGACGGTCCCCGCAAGCCCACCGCCTGGGCGGGCGGGTCCGTGCGGGACGCAGTGACCGGTTGACCGCTGAGAGGGAGGATCGCGGATGAACAGCGAAGCGAGCGTGCTGGCCCCAGGGTTCCTCATCGCGTCGCCGCCCCTCGGCGATCCGAACTTCGACAAGACGGTGGTGCTGCTGGCGGTGCACAGCGAGGGCGGGGCGCTGGGCTTCGTCGTGAACCGGCCAGCGCCGATGTCGCTCGGCGAGCTCCTGGCGTTCGCGGGGTATGGCAGCGACCTCAAGGACCCTGCGCCCGTCTACCTCGGCGGGCCGGTACAGCCGAGCTCGGGGTGGATCCTGTGCCTCGATCCCGCGCTCGGGGCCGAGGAGTCGGGCGTCATCCCGGTGGGCTCCCGGGTGCGGGTCACGTCGTCGAGGAGCGCGTTCGACGCGCTCGCGGCCGACGCGGTGCGCGGCACGGCCGCCGCCGATCCGCGGCGCAGGACGGTGCTCCTCGGCTACAGCGGGTGGGGGCCCGGCCAGCTCGAGCGGGAGATCGCCGCCGGCGCGTGGCTGCCCGTGCCCCTCGACGAGCGGATCCTGTTCGACGTGGCCGCGGACCGGCGCTGGGAACAGGCGTATGCGCTGCTCGGGCTCAGCCCGATGGAGGTCATGTCGATGCGTACGATCGGCGAGGCGTGACGCGGATT
Source organism: Sorangium sp. So ce1335 (assembly GCF_051521615.1). Lineage (NCBI taxonomy): Bacteria > Pseudomonadati > Myxococcota > Polyangiales > Polyangiaceae > Sorangium > Sorangium sp. So ce1335. The sequence continues at coordinate 9,489,148 of NZ_CP150363.1, read as the reverse complement.
GACGCGGGGACGGCAAGGACGAACCTTGCGGGACGCGTCAAGAACGCGCAGGGCGCCGCGCGGGCCTTCACCTCCGCCGCATACGGCCCATCTGGCCTGGAGCGCACGAGACGAGAGGAGCCATCATGGAGATCAACATCGGAATCGATGCCAAGAACCGCGAGCAGATCGGAACGGGGCTGGGCCGTGTGCTCGCGGACACCTACACATTGTATCTCAAGACGCACAATTTCCACTGGAACGTCACCGGGCCCATGTTCCAGACGCTTCACCTCATGTTCGAGCAGCAGTACAACGAGCTGGCGCTCGCCGTGGACCTCATCGCCGAGCGCATCCGCGCCCTCGGCCTGCCCGCGCCGGGGACGTACAAGCAGTTCGTTGCGCTCTCCTCCATCAAGGAAGAGGACGGCATTCCGAAGGCCACCGACATGATCAGGCGCCTCGTCGAAGGGCACGAGACGGTCGCCCGCACCGCGCGCGAGGTCTTCCCCCTGGCCGAGGCGGCCAACGATCAGCCGACCTGCGACCTGCTCACCCAGCGCCTCCAGCTCCACGAGAAGACCGCGTGGATGCTGCGCAGCCTGCTCGAGTGACTCCCTGCCTCCCGGCCCCGCCGCGCGGCCCCATCACGCGGTAGCCGCGGCGCGCTCAGCCCGGCGGGGCGGGCGCCGCCCTGCGGCTGCGCGGCAGGCGGACCCAGAAGCGGCTGCCCCGTCCCGGGTGGCTCTCGACGCCGACCTCGCCGCCGTGGGCCTCGACGATCTCCCGCACGATCATGAGCCCCAGCCCCGTCCCGCCGACGCTGTGATCGGCGCGCTTGTAGCGCTGGAACAGCGTGGCCGCGATCTCCGGCGCGACGCCGACGCCCGTGTCCTCGAGCGACACCTCCACGTGGCGCGGCGCCACCTCGACCCGCGCCGCGATCGCGCCGCCCGGGGGCGTGAACTTGATGGCGTTGCCGATCAGGTTGGAGAGCACCTGGGCGAGGCGCCGCCGATCGCCGAGCACCGAGGCGCCCTCGCAGCGGGCCGGACCGGAGAAGGCGTGGCCCTTCTTCTCGAGCAGCGGGCGGAAATCCTCGACCGTGTCCGCGATGAGGCGCACGAGATCGACCTCCTCGCGGGCCATGCGGTGCTTCGCGTCCTCGAGGCTCGCGAGCTCGAGGAAATCGTTGATCATGAACACGAGCGATCGCAGGCGGGCGTCGAGCTTCTGGACGTCCTCGAGCAGCGAAGGGCTCTTCGCGAGCTCCTCGCTGTCGAGCATGCTGGTGATCCGCAGCGTCATCGCGTTGAGGGGCGTGCGCAGGTCGTGCGCGATGATGGAGTAGAAGTCGAGCCGCCGCTCGTCGAGGAGGCGCCGCTCCGTGACGTCGCGCAGCGACACCATCGTCCTCGCGGCGCCCTGCCCCGAGAGCACGCGGAGCGTCGGAGAGAAGACCCTGCCGCGGATCTCCACGTCCGGGGTGGGAAACGTGGACTCGCCGGTGAACAGCTCCGGCTCGTTCACGGGGAGGCCGGGGATGAGCTCCGAGATGGGCCGCCCGATCACGGCGCTGGGCGGGACGCCGAGCGCGACGACGGCCGCGTCGTTCACGAAGCCGAGGCGCCCCTCGGCGTCGATGACGAGCAGCGGATCGGGGGCTGTCTCGAGCAGCCTGCGATTCTCCGCCTCGGCCTGCTCCGCGCGCTCGAGCAGCGCCCGCCAGCGGACGAGGGACGCGACGCGCGCGCGCAGCTCCTCGTCCTCGTACGGCTTCGCCAGATAGTCGTTGGCGCCCGCGGAGAGCCCCTCGACGATCTGGTTCGTGTGGCGGCGCGCGGTGAGCAGCAAGATACCGAGCTTCTGGGCCCCCACGGGCTCGGAGCGCAGGAATCGACACACCTCGAGGCCGCTGACGTCCGGCATGATCCAGTCGAGGACCATCACGTCCGGCGCCGCGCAGGACGAGAACCGCTCGAGCGCCGTGGACCCGTCGAGGAGCACCTCCACGTCGTGCTCGGAGGCGAGCACGCGACGCGCCCGCTCGGCGTCGACAGGGCTGTCGTCGACGACCCAGACGCGGCGCCGCGAGGGACCTGTGCTCATCCGGCGCCGATCCTAGTGGGCGAAGGTGGGCAGCGTCAATGCGCTCACCGGCGCTGCGTGCCGCGTCGCCGCCGCGCGCGCGAGCGTGAATGACCGGACGAACACAGCCGACGTCGCGCGAGGGCGGAGGGCAGGCGCCCGGATCAGCGCCGGGAGCACACGACGAAGCCGTCGCGATCGATCGCGACCGCGCGCTCCTTCAGGAGGCGGCCGACGGCGCGCTTGAAGGCCTTCTTGCTCAGGCCGAAGAGCGCCCGGATCTCCTCGGGGCTCGAGCGGTCGCCGACCCGCGGCGCGCCCGGGCGCGACAGGCGCGCCAGGATCTTCTGCGCGTCGCCCTCGACCTCCTCGTGGGCGTGGCCGCGCAGCGACAGCTCGATCTTCCCGTCGGGCAGCACGCTCGTCACGCGGAACCGCGCTGCCTCGCCGCGCGAGAGCGGGTGCGGCTCGTCCGCGGGGACGAGGCCGACGAACCGGCGCTCGACGATGACGAAGAGGCCGAGGTCCGGCTCGTTGCGCCACGCCTCGCCCTCGACCCACTCGTCCAGATCGAACTCGCCCCCGTCGCTCAGCATCTCGCTCACGCGCATCGTGCCGGCGAGGCGCCCGGTCCTGTCCACGATGAGCCCCACCGGGTGCCGCTGGCCGATCTGCAGGTCGCGGGTCTGCTCCGCGCGCGGCACGAGCAGCTCCTTCGGCAGGCCCCAGTCGACGAACGCGCCGAACGGCGCCACGTCGGTCACCTCGAGAAAGGCGACCTCGCCGAGCGTGAGCCGCGGCCGGCGCGCCGTCGCGATGGGGCGATCCTCCGAGTCGAGGTGAACGAACACATCGAGCGCGTCTCCCTCCCTCGCGCCCTCGGGCACCTCGCCGCGCGGCAGGAGGAGCACCGGCGCGTCCGGGCGCAGGTCGTCCGGATCGGGCGACAGGAAGGCGCCCGGCGGGCCGAACCGCCGTATCGGCAAGGTGGCCGTGCGTCCGAGGAGATCGTCGTAGGGCATCGGCGCGCAGTCTTGCACACGCCGGGCGGCGCGTCGCCGCGGTGTTGCGGCGCGGCCCCTCCGCCCGCCCGCATCCTTGCCAGGCACGTGCCCAGATCCTCGCCAGGTACGTGCCCGATACGTGCCCAGATACGTCGACGATGCGTGGGAGTCGGACCTTCACGAGCTGACGAATCCTCCGGGCTGCGCGCCGCGCAGCGCCTCGACCGCCGGCGGGGAGCTTGATAGACAAGGGCGGATGTCCCGGGTGCTCCGCCGGTTCCCGAGGCGCCTCGCGCTCGCCGCCGGCCTCCTCCTCCTCGCGCCGGTCGTCGTGGCGCACGGCCGCGTCTGGCTCGACGACGCGGCGCCCTCGCAGAGCGCCGGCAGCCCGGCGCAGGGCCGCCTCGTGCACGGCCACCCGCTCCCGCCCTCGGGGCCGGGCCACGTGACGTATTCCTACCTGGGCGCGAGCCTCGGCCGCCAGTACGTGCACGGCGCGGTGCGCGACGCGCTGCTCGACGCCTTCGCCGCGGTCGCGGCCGCGAGGCCCGGGCGCCGCTTCGTCGTGGGGGAGACGGGCCACCGGCGGGGAGGCCCGTTCTGGCCGCACCGCACGCACCAGAACGGGCTGAGCGCAGACATCTTCGTCCCGCTGCGCGACGGCGCGGGGCGCCCCGAGGACGTGGCGACGTATCCCTGGAACAAGCTCGGTTATGGCCTCGAGCTCGACGCCCAGGGCCGCCTCGGCGACCTGACCATCGATTTCGACGACCTCGCGCGGCTCCTCTCGGCGCTCGACGAGAAGGCCAGATCGAGGGGGCTCCGCGTCCAGCGCATCCTCGTCGCGCCCGAGTACGTGCCGTTGCTCCTCGCGAGCCCCGCGGGCCGCAAGCTGGGCGCGCTCTCGGGGGCGATCGTCCGCGGCCAGGTCTGGTGGCGCCACGACGAGCACGTGCACATCGACTTCGCGATCCGCGCCCAGCGCTGAGCGGCCAGCCCGCGCTCCCGCCCGGGGCCGCCCCACGGCGGCCGGCGCTGCAGCGCATCCCCGCTTGGCATCGCCCCGCGCCCGCCCCACGCAGCGAAGGCAGCCCGGGAGACCGAGCACCACGCCGGTGCGCGGGCCGGGCTGCGGACACCGCTCCTTGCGGCTCGGGCGAGCTCATGGGAGGCAGCCCGGCGCATGCGAGCCGACCTTCGCGCACACGACCCATGACAGACAGCTCCGGATACCGCATGTACGTCTTCCGCAGCGGCCGCCGCGACGTCCCGGGTCGGCGGCTCGTCGATGAGCTCGCCGCCGACCTGCGGGCGCTCGACGCCCCCGGCGGCGATCTCCGCCGCGCCGTCGTGCTCCGCGCCCTGATCCGCGCCGGCGAGCTCGAGTCGATCCTCGCCGACGCCGGCGCGGCGGGCGCCCCGCTGCTGGCACAGCTCACCGACGATCTCGCCGCGCTGCTCGTCGGCGGCGCGGACGCGATCCCCGACGGTCAGACGTCTGGCCGTCCGTGGTCAGACGTCTGGCCACGGACGGCCAGACGTCTGACCACGCCGGAGACCCTCGCGGCCCTCGCGGCGCTCACGTCCCGCGACGTCCCGGCGACCGTGCCGACCTCGCCGCCCGAGGGGTTCTCGTTCTACGCGCTGCACCCGCTGGATTTCGCCCGCCTCGCCGAGCGGCTCGCCGCCTCGCCGGCGCCGGTCCGGGTCGTCGGCGTCCGCAGCATCGGCACCACCCTGAGCGCGGTGACCGCCGCGGCGCTCCGCCGCCGGGGGATCCGGGCCGACCGCACCACCGTGCGCCCCGCCGGCCACCCTTACGATCGCCGCGTCGAGCTTGCCGCCGGACAGCGCCGCTGGGTCGAGGACGGCATCGCCGAGGGCGCGCAGTTCTGGGTGACGGACGAGGGGCCGGGCCTCAGCGGCTCCTCGTTCCTCTCCACGGGCGACGCGCTGACCGGCGCCGGCGTCCCCCGCGGGAACATCGTTTTCCTCGGCTCCCGTGAGCCCGACCCCGACGCGCTCGTCGCGCCGGACGGCGCCCGCCGCTGGCGGTCGTTCCGCGCGGAGCGCGTCGAGTACGGAAAGCACGTCCCGGCCGACATGGGCGAGTTCATCGGCGGCGGGCAGTGGCGCCGCCGCCTCTATGAGGACGAGTCGCGGTGGCCGCCCTCCTGGACGGCCATGGAGCGCTTCAAGTGCCTTTCCCGTGACGGCAGCCGGATTCTCAAGTTCGAGGGCATGGGGCGTTACGGGGCCGAGTGCCTCGAGCGGGCCCGCGGCGTCTTCCAGGCCGGCTTCGGGCCGGAGCCGCGCGACGAGGGCCAGGGCTTCGTCTCGTATCCGTGGCTCCCCGGCCGGCCGCTCCAGGCAGACGACCTGTCCGCGTCCGTCCTGGAGCGCCTCGCCGACTACTGCGCCTTCCGCGCCTCGGCCTTTCCCCTCCCGGGCAGCCCGAGCTGCGCCGTCGAGGAGCTCATTACGATGGCTCATCACAATTTCTCGACGGAGATGGGAAAAGATCTTCCGGGGACGCTCCACCTGGAGATGGCCTGTCCCGTGCTCGTCGATGGCAAGATGGATCCGCACGAGTGGCTCGGGTCCTCGTCTGGCGAGCTCTTCAAGGTGGACGCGTCCGGGCACGGGGACGATCATTTCCTCCCCGGCCCCGCGGACATCGCCTGGGATCTCGCCGGGGCGATCGTCGAGTGGGGGATGGCGCCCGACGCGCGGCGCGCGTTCATCGACCGCTACCGGCGGCGCTCCGGCGACGACCCCGAGCCGCGGCTCTCGGCCTATCTCCTGGCCTACGCGCTGCTGCGCCTCGGCCACGCCGCGATGGCCGCCGTGTCGCTGCCGGACGACGGTGAGGCGCGGCGCCTCCAGGCCGCGCGACAGCGGTATCGCGCCGCGCTCGAGGACCTTGTCCGCGAAACGCGCACTCCCGTCCTCGGGTAGCGCCGCGGGCGCGCTACGGCCACCACGTCTGGAGATCACTTGTTTCCCGACGCTCCTGTACGGGATTTCCGCGATGGTGCATCGACCCCGGCGGAGATAGGTTCACGGCGCCGTACGTCTGTTCGTCCGCGGCAGCCAACCTCGCGGAAGCCGTTCGCGCTCCACGCCCGTAGCTGACCGAAGAACGCACGCTCATGCTCAAGCGCCTGATCCTCGTTGCCGGCCCAAGTTCGAGCAGCGATGACCCCTCGGTCCGCCGGACACCGCTGCTGTCTCCCGCCGACAGGGCGGAGCTCTCCCGGGAGTTTCCCGGCGTGGAGATCGACGCGCCGTCTCCGCCCGGGGGCGAGCCCCAGGCCGCGATCGACGCCCGCGCGTGGCGCGCCGCGGCGCTCGATCTCTGGGCGCTCGACACCCACCTTCACGCGATCGACGCCCGCGGCCTCTTCGCTCTCCGGATCGAGGGGATCGCGCCGGAGATGGCCGCCCGGACGGCCTACGAGGTGCTCACCCGCTGCCAGCGCTTCATCCGCCGGAGGAACCTCGCCTCCGCGACCGCGGTCTTCGCCCGGGCCCTCGCGCGGCACAGGGAACTTTACGACCTCGACAGGCCGCTCGTCCGGGCGGACCACGATCATGCGATCGACGTGTGGCAATGGATGCTCCGCCTCGACCCGCGCGCCAGCGTCGCGGCCCAGGCGGCGGCGCTCTTCCACGACGTGGAGCGGCTCGTCTCCGAGGCGAACGTCCGGATCGAGCACCGCGCCCCCGATTACCAGGCCTTCAAGGACGAGCACGCGCGGCGCGGGGCGGCCCTCGCGTGCGCCGCGCTCGCCGACGTCGGGCTCGCGCCCGAGGTCCTCGAACGCGTGGGCGTGCTCGTCGGCGCGCACGAGCGGCCGGGGGACGACCCCGAGCTCGCCTTGCTCAACGACGCCGACGCGCTCTCGTTCTTCTCGCTGAACAGCGGCGGGTTCCTCGATTACTACGGGCCCGAGCACACGCGCGCCAAGGTGGCGTACACGCTCCGCCGCCTCCGCCCGGAGGCGAGGGCGCTGTTGCCGCGGATCCGCTGCCGCCCCGAGGTGGAGGCGATGATCCTCGGCGAGCCGAGGAGGACGGCGGCGCCGGCTGCGGCAGAGACGCAGGCATAGAGGAGGTCCCGCGCGTCATGAAGCTCGTCATTTTCGGTCTGACGATCAGCTCGTCCTGGGGCAATGGCCACGCCACGCTGTGGCGCGGCGTCATCTCGGCCCTCGGGCGGGCCGGGCACCGCGTCACCTTCTTCGAGCGCGACGTCCCGTATTACGCCGCGCACCGGGATCTGTCCTCGCTCCCCCACGGCAACGAGCTCCGTCTCTATGCCTCGTTCGAGGACGTCCTTCCCGACGCGCGGCGCGCTGTCGCCGAGGCCGACGCGGCGATGGTGACCTCGTACTGTCCCGACGGCGCCCTCGCGACGGAGGTGGTCCTCGAGTCGCGCGGTCTCAAGGTCTTCTACGATCTCGACACGCCGGTGACGCTGGATCGGATCAACGCCGGGCAGTCGGTGGGTTACATCGGCCCGCGCGGCCTCGTCGATTTCGACTGCGTGCTCAGCTACACCGGCGGCGAGGCGCTCGCGCAGCTCCAGGCGAAGCTCGGCGCCCGGAGGGTGTTCCCGCTGTACGGCAGCGCGGATCCGGAGGTACACCGCCCGGTCGCGCCGCGCGAGGAGCTCCGCGGGGATCTCTCGTACCTGGGCACGTACGCCGCCGACCGCCAGCAGGCGCTCTCCACGCTGTTCCTCGAGGCGGCGAGGCGGCTCCCGGACAGGCGCTTCGTGATCGGCGGCTCGCTGTATCCCGAGGATTTCCCCTGGGCGCCGAACATCTATTACATGCGGCACGTGGCGCCGCCGGATCACCCGGCGTTCTATTGCTCCTCGCCGCTGACGCTCAACGTGACGCGCGGCGCGATGGCGGCGATGGGCTACTGTCCTTCCGGCCGCCTCTTCGAGGCGGCCGCGTGCGGCACGCCGATCCTGAGCGACAGCTGGGAGGGGCTCGACGCGTTCTTCACGCCGGGGAAGGAGATCCTCGTGGCGCGGACGACGGACGAGGCGGTCGAGGCGCTCTCGCTGCCTCCGGGCGAGGTCGCGGCCATCGCGCGCGCGGCGCGGGAGCGGGTGCTCGCGGAGCACAGCGCGGCGCGGCGCGCGGCGGAGCTCGTGGCGATCCTCGAGTCGGTCCCGGCTCGATGAAGGACGCGTGAAGGAAAGGAGAGGACGATGTGGGGAGTGATTCCGGCGGCGGGCCTGGGGAGCAGGATCCAGCCGCTCGCGTTCTCGAAGGAGCTGCTCCCGGTGGGCACGCGCAAGGACGGCGACGTGGAGCGGCCGCGCGCTGTCAGCGAGTACCTCATCGACAGGATGATCCTCGCCGGCGCGGACAAGATCTGCATGGTGATCTCGCCCGGCAAGTCGGATATCGTCGAGTACTACGGCGCGAACGTCGGGCCGGCGCACATCTGCTATGTCGTGCAGCCGGTCGCCGCCGGGCTGTGCGACGCCATCTTCCGGTCATTGCCCTGGATCCAGCCGGAGGAGGAGGTCCTCGTCGGGCTCCCGGACACCGTCTGGTTCCCGGAGCACGGGCTGCGCGCGCTCGACGGCGGGGGCCTCTCGTTCCTGCTCTTTCCCGTGGAGCACCCCGAGTTCTTCGACGCCGTCGTGACCGACGAGCGGGGCAAGGTGCTCGAGATCCAGGTCAAGCAGCGGGACGCGCGGTCGCAGTGGGTCTGGGGCGCCTTCAAGCTGACGGGGGCGGTGATGCGGGAGCTCCACGACCTCTGGTGCGAGCGCGGGCAGCAGGAGCCGTACATCGGGACGCTCGTGAACGAGTACCTCGCGCGCGGCGGCAGCGCGCGGGCGGTGCGGGCCGGCGAGGCGTATGTCGACGTGGGGACGCTGCACGGCTACCGAGAGGCCATGCAGCTCCTCAGCGGCGCTGTCGTGTGAAGCGTGAAGGAGGAGCGATGGAGCGGAGCGTGCGGAGCGTTGATGGCACGGCGAAGTTGACCCGCGAGCAGATCCAGGAGCGCGTGCGCGGGCTCGGGCGGTGGTTCCACAACATCGATCTCGGCGGCGTGAAGACGGCGCCGGACCATTTCCTCGGCGATTACCCCGCGTTCAAGTGGAAGAGCTTCGCCCACGCCATCCCGGCCGATCTCACGGGCAAGACGGTGCTCGACATCGGGTGCAACGCGGGCTTCTACTCGCTCGAGATGAAGCGCCGGGGCGCGGCGCGCGTGCTCGGGATCGACAGCGATGACGACTACCTGGCGCAGGCCCGCTTCGCGGCGGAGGTCTCCGGGGCGGACATCGAGTTCCGGAACCTCTCCGTGTACGACGTGGGCAGCCTGGGAGAGCGGTTCGACATCGTGCTCTTCATGGGCGTCCTGTACCACCTGCGCCATCCGCTCCTCGCGCTCGATCTGCTGCACGAGCACGTCGTGGGGCACACGCTCGTGTTCCAGAGCATGCAGCGCGGGAGCGCCGAGGTGACGCCGCTGGAGCAGGACTATCCGTTCTCCGAGAAGCGGATCTTCGACGAGGCGGGCTATCCCCGGATGCACTTCGTGGAGCACAGCTACTCGCACGACCCGACGAACTGGTGGGTGCCCAACCGGGCCTGCGCGGAGGCGATGCTGCGGAGCGCGGGGTTCGAGATCGTGAACCACCCCGAGCCCGAGGTCTACATCTGCCGGCGCCGCGAGAGGGCGGACGGCGCGCCCGGCGCCGTGGTTCCGGCCAGCCGGGGCGCCACGACGAAGGGAGAGCAGGGATGATCGAAGCCGTGATGCTCTGGAACGAGCCCAACAACAAGTCGCACTGGGATTTCGAGATCGATCCCGAGTGGACGACGTATGGGTCGATGGTGAAGCTCGCCGCGGACGCCATCCGGGCCGAGCGCCCGGGGCTGCCGCGGGTGCTTGGCGGCATCTCGCCGATCGATCCTGCGTTCATCGCGAACATGGGCCGCCAGGGCGTGCTCGATCACGTCGACGTCGTCGCGGTGCACGGCTTCCCCCTCGACTGGAACCACTGGCAGATCCACGAGTGGCCGAGCAAGCTCGAGGAGATCCGCGCGGTGACGGACAGGCCGCTCTGGATCACGGAGATTGGCGTCTCCACGTTCGGCGCCGAGGAGGTGCAGGAGTTCGGCCTCAAGCGGAGCGCCGAGCTCTTGCGGGGCAAGGTCGACCGGGTCCACTGGTACAGCCTCTACGATCTGCCGCGCGCGTGGCCGGCGACGACGCGTCATCGGGAGGCCGAGGGGTCGTCGTACTACCGGCATTTCTACATGGGGCTCCTCCGCGAGGACGGGACGCCGAAGCGCGCGCTGCGGCTCTTCCCCGAGTACACGCCCGATTTCGGCCTGTGCCAGTGGTTCCATTTCGAGGATCACCGGCTCGACGACGCGGTGGAGTGGCTGAAGAAGCTCGGGGTGCGCCACCTCCGCACCGGCCTGAGCTGGGCCGACAGCTTCCGCCCCGGCGCGGAGGCCTGGTTCGACCGGCAGATGAAGGCGATCGAGCCGTTCGACGTGACGCTCACCTACTGTTTCACGCCGGAGCACGCCGGCGTCCGGCCGCACCACACGAGCCCCCCGCAGCGCATCGAGGAGTTCGCGGAGTTCTGCGCCCGGATGACGCGGCGGTACGTGGGATAAACGGCAGCTTTGCTGTCGAACCGGGCGATCCTCGCGATTCAAGACACACAATGGCCTGTCGTCCCGGGGTGCGCGAAGCGCGCGCGGCCGGCTCCTCGGCGCGCGTCGCCGTGGCCTGCGGGCGGTCCTCGAGGCGACGTCCGGACCCGTCCAGGTCGTCTGTCCGCGCTTCCTGCGCGCGTCTGGCGCGCTGCGGCGCGCTTTGGTAGGGTGGAGATCGTCGAGCGTTGCTCCCGGATCACCTGACGTTGCGCACCTGAGGTGGCCCATGTCCCACGTCGCGAGCACCTTGAAGCGAGAGAGGGCCGAGGAACACCGCGGCACCGCGGCGGCGCCGGATCGGCGACTCGAGGCGCACGGCGCGCCGGCGGCAGCCGCAGGGGCATCGCCGTGAACCTCGCGTTGCTGCGTCGCCAGGGCCGCGACACCACGGAGCTCGCGTGGCCGCCGTTCACGTGGCTCTCGTCGGGCCGGGCGCCGCGCTGCCTCGTCGTCCTTGCGCATCCGGACGACGAGACCATCGGGCTCGGCGCGCGGATCGGCCGGCTCGATCCGATCGAGGTGATCCACGTGACCGACGGCGCGCCCCGCGACAGCCGCTTCATGCCGGCGGAGCTCGCGGACCTCGGGCGCGAGCGCTACACGGAGATCCGGCGCGTCGAGGTGACCCGCGCGCTCGCCGTGGCCCACGTTCCCGCGTCGAGGCTGAGGTGCCTCGGCGCGGTCGACCAGGAGGCCATCGAGGAGGCCCCGAGCCTCGCGCGCAAGCTCGTCGAGCTGTTTGCCCGGACGCGGCCCGAGGTGGTGATCACCCACCCGTACGAGGGTGGTCACCCCGATCACGACGCGGCGGCGCTCGCCGTGCACTCGGCCGCGGTGCTCGCCCACGCGAACGGCGTCAAGGCGCCGCTGATCTTCGAGGCGGCCTCGTACAACGCGGCGCGCGGTCACCTCGTCACCGGCGAGTTCCTCCCGTATCCCAATGTCCCCGAGATCGCCCTCCGGCTCTCGGACGAGGAGTCCGCGCAGAAGCGCGCCATGCTGGACTGCTTCGCCAGCCAGAAGGAGACGCTCGCCCCGTTCGGCGCGGAGGTCGAGCGGTTCCGGCCTGCGCCCGCGTACGATTTCCGGCGCCCGCCGCACGAGGGGACGCTCCATTACGAGCGCCTCGGCTTTCCGGTCGACGGCGCGCGCTGGCGGAAGCTCGCCGTCGAGACGCTCACGCTGCTCGGCCTCGGGCGAGAGCGATGTCTCTGACGGTCCTGCACGTCGGTTATCCGCTCGCGCCCGTGGGGCCGGATGCCGTCGGCGGCGCCGAGCAGGTGCTCTCGATGCTCGACGAGGCGCTCTCGCGCGCCGGGCACCGGTCGATCGTCGTCGCGCCGGAGGGCTCCACGTGCGCGGGGACGCTGGTCCCGACGCCCGCGCCGCCGCCTGGCGCGGTCCTCGACGGGGCGGCCAGGGAGCAGGCGTGGCGCCATCACCGGAGCGCCATCGCGCGGGCGCAGGATCGGTATCCGATCGATCTCGTCCACCTGCACGGGGTCGATTTCGATCGTTATCTGCCCGAGCCCGGCGTGCCGGTGCTCGCCACGTTGCACCTGCCGCCGAGCTTCTATTCGCCCTCGGTCTTCCGGCTCGAGCGCTCGAGGACGTTCCTTCATTGCGTCTCCGCGACGCAGCGGCGCGCCTGTCCGCCGGGGGCGCGGCTGTTGCCCGAGGTCCCGAACGGCGTGCGGCTCGAGCATTACCGGCCGCGGCGGCACAAGCGCGGCTTCGCGCTCGCGCTGGGCCGCATCTGCCCGGAGAAGGGGTATCACGTGGCCGTGGAGGCGTCGGTCCGCGCCGGGACACCGCTGCTCATCGCCGGGCAGGCGTTCGGCTACGAGGAGCACACGCGGTACCTGCGGGAGGTGCTCTTGCCGATGCTGGGCGGGGCCGGGCCGGTGCGGCGCTTCATCGGCCCGATCGGCCTCGTCCGGAAGCGCCGCCTGCTCGCGGCGGCCCGGTGCCTGCTGGTGCCGAGCCTTGTCCAGGAGACGAGCTCGCTGGTCGCGATGGAGGCGCTGGCCTCGGGCACGCCGGTGATCGCGCTGCGCGGCGCCGGCGCGCTGCCGGAGATCGTGGAGCACGGCCGGACGGGGTTCCTCGTGGACGGCGCGGCGGAGATGGCCGAGGCGATCGCGCGGGTGGGCGAGCTCGATCCGGCGGCGTGCCGGCGCGCGGCCGAGGAGCGGTTCTCGGCGGCGCGGACGGCGGCGGCGTACGTCGAGACGTACCGCCGGGTCCTGCGCGAGGGGTGAGCGGGAGGGCCGGGGGGCGCGGGGGGGCCTCGCTGTCCCGGGGCGCGGCCCTCGTCGAGCCGGCGCAGCTTCGTCGGGCGGCGATGTGGACACCCGTTCCTATCGTGTGTACACTCGTCCATATGATGAACCCCGACGACCCCCGGTCCATGCGCGAGCGGATGCTCGCCGGCGACCCGTACATCGCGGACGACCCGGAGATCGCCGAGCGGAGCGCCGCTGCGCTCGACCTGATGGCGGCCTACAACGCGACCTCGGTACGGCAGCGACCGCTGCGCCGTCGCCTGCTGGAGCAGCTGCTCGGATCGATCGGCGAGGGGACGGAGATCCGCCCGCCGTTCTACGTGGATTACGGCTCGCAGATCACCATCGGGGCGCGCTGCTTCGCGAACTTCGGGCTTGTCGCGCTCGACGTCGCGCCGATCACCCTCGGCGACGACGTGCAGATCGGGCCGAACGTGCAGCTCCTCACGCCGACCCACCCGGTGGAGCCCGAGCCCCGGCGGCAGAAGTGGGAGGCCGCGAAGCCCATCAAGATCGGCAACAACGTGTGGCTCGGCGGCGGCGCCATCGTGCTGCCGGGCGTGACGATCGGGGACAACACCGTCGTGGGGGCCGGCTCGGTGGTCACGCGCGATCTGCCGGCCAACGTGGTCGCCGTGGGCAACCCGGCCCGCGTGATCCGGACGATCGGCGACGCCGGGGCCGCGCGGGCGCCGGGGAACGCGCGAGGGTGACGGAGACGCGATGAGCGCCAGGAGGGCGAAGGCCGCCGCGCCGGCGCGGCGGGCTCGCCGTCACGACCCGGGGCGCAGGGACCGGCTCGTCGAGACGGCGCTGGAGGTGATCGCCGAGCTGGGGGTGGCCGGCGCCTCGCACCGCTCCATCGCGCGGGCGGCCGACGTGCCGCTCGGCTCGACAACCTACCACTTCGCCTCCATCGACGAGCTCCTCGCCGCGGCGTTCACGAGGCATGCGGAGACCGTGGCCGCCCGCTTCGAGGAGCGGATGCGCGCCGCGTGCGATCGCGAGGCCGCTGTCGACTGTCTCGTCGAGCACCTCACCTCGGACCTGCTCGGCTCGTCGCGCGACCTCGTGCTCAGCGTCGAGCTCTACGTCGCCGCCGCCCGGAGGCCCGCGCTGCGGGCCGTCACGCAGGCGTGGATGCTGCGGAGCCGGCGGGCGCTGGAGCTCCACTTCGACCCGGTGTCAGCGCGGGAGCTCGACGCGCTGATCGAGGGCCTCGTGCTGCACAGCGCGCTCTCCACGGAGCCGATGAACGCCGAGCAGATCCGGCACGCCATTCGCCGCTTCACCCGCTGAGCTGTCTGGCCGTGCGTGGTCAGACGTCTGGCCGTGCGTGGTCAGACGTCTGGCCGTGCGTGGTCAGACGTCTGGCCGTGCTGCGCCGCCCAGCGATAGCGCGGCCTCCGCGCTGCACCGGCCTGTCGCCCTGCGCTCGAAACGCTCAGTCCTCGCCTGATTCATCGCAGCGCCCGACGCTGAACCAGCGCACGCCGAGCGCCCCAGACCGGTGCGCGACGCAGACCGCGCCGCCCACCTCCGCCGCTTCGTACAGAGCGCCGTCGACGGTGACCTCACCGCCTTGCTCCGGTCCCCAGGGCGCGAGCCGTAGATTGTATCTCGGGCCCTTGCCCGAGCTGAGGCGCTTGTCGAGCACCGCGACCCGAAACACCTCGGGCTCGCTGCGGTCGAGCAGCGCGTTGGCCATCTGGAGCGCACCCCAGGGGTGCGCGGCGAGGAACAGCAGGACGCCGAGCGGGGCATACCAGCGCCGGCGCAGCGCCGGCTCTCCGATCATGACGAGCACCGCGAGGGCGAGGGCGATGAGCGCGGTCCAGACGAGCGGCGGCTCCCAGTCGATCACGTCGAGATCCAAGTACGCGCGGACCGCAAGGATCATCCCGGGACCGAACAGCGGCACCAGGAGCGAGGGCCGGATCTCGTTCCGATCGTCCGAGATCGCGTACAGCCCGCGCCCCGCGAGCAGCAGCGCCACCATGGCGGGCGGAATCGCGGCGAGCGTCACGATCGCGGCCTCGTAGGGCCGGGGGTAGAGCCAGGCCCAGAACAAGGCCCCCGCGGTGACGACGGTGGCGGCGCGCGCGACCCGGCGCGCCCTCGCGAGCGCCCGGCGGCGCTCCTCCTCGGTCTGCCCGAGCTCCGGCCGCCGGAGCAGCTCGGCCTCGGCGCGCTCCCGGTCGAGCTCGTCGAGGTTGGGGATGGCCGCGAGCCAGTCGTCGAGGACAGCGTCGCGCTCGCAGCGGAGATCGGTCTTCACCGGCTTCCGCCCGGGCTCACGGAGCTCGAAGACGAACAGCTCGACTCCTTGCCTGGGGATGATCCGGAGCCCCAGGATCTCGTCCCGGCGCAGCCGGCGGCGGCCATACCCCACGTCGACGAGCTCTATCGCGTCCTCGAACAGGACGACGCGCTTGCCCCGGATCCAGGCGATGCAATAAGCGCCGCCGAGCGCGAAGCCGAGACCCACGAGCGCGAGGGTGACGCTCAGGACAGGGGCCGCCCGCTCCGGTCTCCAGAACAGCGCCACGCCGACGAGCCCGAGCCCCATCGCGACGAGCACCGCCCCGGTCACCTGGTTGAGGAGCCGTTGCCCGCGGCTCGGCCGATAGACGCGCGGCCAGACGCCGTCGCGCCGCCGCTCGGGGAGAGCCTCTGTTCGTCCGGCGCTCATTTCGCTGGCAGCGACGTTACCACGACGGCCGCGCCGATCGCCGGTCGCGCACATTCGCACCGCGGGCGCGCCCCGATGCCCCCACCGCGGACACGGGCGATGCTTCCCTGTAGACCGTTCCATCGACTCGTGCGTCCGTAAGGGCCGCGGCGGTTTCGCTCCGCCGCGTGAACGGTGAGAGACAGCGATGGCGAAGGCGGATCGAGACAGCGAGACGGGAGCGGCCGGGTGGCCTGGCGCCGGCGGGGGCGACCTCGACGCGCGACGGCGGCAGGACCCACGGCGTCCGGCACGGCGCTGGCGCCTGGCTTCAGGCGCGCTGGCGTGGGCGCTCGCGGCCGGTCCGCTCGGGGTGGGGGCGGCCGCCTGCGCGCGCGCCGCGCCGGACAGCTCAGGCGTCGCCGCTGCCGGGACCAGGGGGGACGCCAGCGCCGCGCCGGACGCCAGCGCCGCGCCGGGCGCCAGCGCCGCGCCGGGCGCCAGCGCCGCGCCGGACGCCAGCGCCGCGCCGGACGCGACGCCGCGGCCGGCTGCCGCGGCGGAGTGGCGGACAGAGAGCTCCCTCGGCGTGGAGATCGAAGTCCCTGACGATTGGGCCGTCAACGACCACGGCTGCAACATGAGCGCCAGGCCAACCGTCGTCCGGGCGCAAGGGCCGCAGCGACAATGCCTGACGCCGGAGCCGCCGACGAAGCAGGTCGCGATCATCGGCCGCGATGCGCCGGAGGACGTCGGCAAGGGACCGGAGTTCACGCGTCGCGACGTGTCGCTCGGCGGCGTGAGCGCCGAGCGCACCGAGGGGCGGGGGGCCGACGGCCGCCATCACGGCTGGCTCAGGATCCCGTCGCGCCGGCTCATGGTGTCGGTCCGGACCCATGACCCCGAGGTCGCACGCCGGATCCTCGACAGCGCGCGGCTGGTCAGCGTCGACCACAACGGGTGTCCCGCCACGCGCCCCCCGGAGAAGCGCCCAGCGGCGGCGCACCCGACCGCGCAGTCGGCCATGGCGCCGGGCAACCCGAGCTCGATCTCCATCTGCTATTACGGCGCAAGCGCCGACACGCTGCTGACCTCCGCGCGCCTGTCCGGGCGAGAGGCCGCCGCGCTGGCCGCCGCCTTGAACTCGGCGGCTCCCGGCCCGAACCCCGACGCCGATCCGAAGGAGTGCGCGCTCCCGCCAGCGCCGCCCCCGGCAGACGTGGTGTTGCTCGCAGAGGACGCCGCCGGCCGAGGCGCGATCCATGTCGCGTTCTCCGGCTGCACGGGGCGGGGCCTCGACAACGGCGCGCTGCGCGCGCGCGTCAACCTGGCGATCATCGAGCGCATCATGGTCCCGCTGGGCACGGGCTTCGCCTTCCACGGCGACCTGAACCGCTGAGCGGCTCACCACGCGGCGATCCACCCGTGTTCGCTCCTGGAGCCTCGTCCTGCTAGCTCTCTGGAGGAGGCTTCGGCGATGCGACACCCGTTCGAGCTCATTCCGGAAGGGCGACGTGCTCCGCTGCTATGGTCGCTGCTGGGCCTCGCCGTCCCGAGCGGCGCGGCGATCGCCGTCGCGGACGAGCGCTTGCGGACGGAGGCGGCTCCGTGGGGGATCGTCTCGTTCGAGCTGGCGGGGACCACGGCGCGTGCACGCCGCATCGTCGAGTCCTGGGATGATGCCGCGCGCCTCAATGCTGCCTTCAGCCTGGGAATCGACTACCTCTTCCTGGCGGTCTACGCCAGCGGCCTCGCGCTGGCCTGTGTGATGGCAGCAGACGCGCTGAGGAAGCGCGGCCTGCCCGGTGCGGCCCTGGGCGCGGCGCTCGGCTGGGGGCAGTGGCTGGCCGGCCTGCTGGATGCGACGGAGAACGCCGCCTTGTTCGGCATCCTGCGCGGCTGCGACGAAGCGCTCTGGCCTCCGCTCGCGCGCTGGTGCGCGCTGGCCAAGTTCTGCCTGGTGGGCGCCGGGATCACGGTCGGGCTCGTCGGTTATTGCGCGCACCGCTGGGGCAAGCCGCGTGACCGCCGTTCCTGAGGTGGAGTCGACCTGCGCGCGCGACGCGGGCGCTCGCCTGCGCGCGGTCGTCCACTGCGGTCGGGGATCACGCGCTCGATCGTCGGCCGTCGCCGAGGTAGAGCGGGTCGTCGTCGGGCCGAAGCTCGATCGGCCGCGGCGACGCGCGGTGGCCGTCCCGCTCGTCGTTCGCGTCGAGCCGGCTCGCGACGGCGGCGGTGCCCGCGACGAGCACGGGCTGCCCCACCTCGATGACCGTCTCCCGATAGCGAACCGTGCCGTGAAAGCCGGCGAAGAACGACGCGCGCTCGTGGCCGTAGCGCTCGCGAAAGGCGTCGACGTGGTCGGCGGCGTCCGGGGGCGGTTCGGCGTCCGCGAGGTCGAAGCGCACGTGGCCGCTCGGGCGGACGAGCGCCTGGCCCGTGCCGTCGTCGAGGGCGAAGTCGGGGGCCCACTCGGCGTCGTCGTCGACCACCCAAACGAAGCCCAGGTTGTTGCGGCCGAAGCCGCCCTTGCGCTCCTGCCGCCAGCGCACGACCCGGAAGGCGACGCACGGGCGCCCGCTGAAGGGTGAGACGAGCGGCTCGCCGACGGGCACCGCTCGGCCCCGCGCGGCGGTAAAGCGGGCTGGCCGCAGCTGCGCGATCGATTCGACGCACGCCCGGCGCAGGCGCTGTCGCTCGGCGCGCCGCAGCGCCCATCGAAGCCCGGCCCCGCCGAGGCCGAACGTCAGCGCGACACCCAACGCGGAGAGGAGCAGGGCTTCCACGAGGGCATGATCGCTCAGATGGCCTCGACCGGCCAGGGCGACGCCCGTGCGCGCGAGGCGGCCGACACCGCGCTCGGCAAGCCATAAGGATACAGCGGGACCCGAAGCATCGTCTTCTCCCTGGCGTTGCCGCCCTGGCCGCCGCGCCCGCCCTGGCCTCGACGAGCACCGGAGTGATGCGCACGTGACCCGACGCGCGCGCCCACGGCCGGCGGCGAGGTGCGCCGCGTCTGCCGCCGTGCCCATCACCGTGGTTGCCGCAACGTCGGCGACAGCACGGATGCCTCCCTTGAGACCTGGCAGATCGTCGGGTAAGGCGGCGCGGCGCTCGCCGAAAAGGTGCTGAAATCGGTCGCCGGACGGCCGTGGTGTTGTCCGATCGCAACAACCTCCCTGCCGCTGTGTGGTGAAAGATTCACGTCGGGAGCGCGCGCCGTAGGCGATGCGACAGCCGCGCCGAGGCGCGCTGCGCGGAGGGCCTGGTGTGAGTCGCGGCCGTGGAGCGGCCACGTCCTGCGCCTTCTGGCGGCTCACGATGAACGACGACGGCCAGCAGCAGGACGAGGCTCAACTGGCCCATGTCTTGCACTGAGCAGGAACAGCGAGAGACGCTCGCTTGACGACTACGTGTTGCTGCAGCAACGGCGCTCCTCGCTGGATCTGCGGTTCTCCCTGGAATTGCCAGGCGATCACCCGGTTGCTCGAAAGCTCGAGCAACGCACGGCGGTGAGTTCGCCGCCTGGCGCTGCGAGCGTCCTCTCTCTTGATAACGACGAAGGAGAGCTCATGAAACCGATCTCTTGGAAGCACCCGATCATGCTCCTGGTACCCCTGCTGACGCTCCTCGCGTGCGTGGAGGCCGGCCCCCCTGGCGACCCCGGAGCCGCTGCGTGCGGAGAGGTCCCGGCGTGTGGCGGTGATCCGACCGGATCGTGGACCATCGAGGGGCGCTGCACCGATGAACCTGCGTTCTCCGGGAACAGCTCGAGCTGCGATGGTGTGCTCTCGTTCGCCGACGTCGAGTACATCGGGCACGCCGAGTTCAACGCCGACTTTACCTATGTCATCACCTACACGCCGAGGGGGCCGGTGAGGATCGCGCGCCGGATGTCGTGCCTCGTCGACGACGGCGTCCAGAAGACATGCGCCGAGTTCGACGAGGACATGCAAGACCTCCCGCTCGCGGACGAATCGCCTTTCCAGTCGGGGAGCTGCGCGATGACAGGCGAGGACTGCGTGTGCGAGCTGTTCTTGCGCGAGGACCCCATCACCGAGACGGGCGTCTGGCAGGTCGTGGGCACGACCTTGGAGACCTACCAGGACGGCGAGGAGTGGGGGGTCGAAGACAGGCCATTCTGCGTGGACGGGTCCTCGTTCACGCTGGGTACGGAGGAGTTGACGGAGGAGACGGAGACGTGGACGGAGGAGAACGAGGGAGAGCCGATAAAGAGCTACATGCGGCTGACGAGGAGGTGACACGGCGCCTTCTGCGTAGCGCGCACCGAAGTGCTTGCGGATCGGCGCGTCCGTCCCGGCTCCTCCGCGTTCTCAGCCCACTCCGGCCTGGCGCTCGCGGTGACGACGCGCTCGCGCAGCGCGATCGCGCGCTGCGACCAGTGCGCCGGAGGTGGACGGGCTGCTGGCCGTGCGTGGTCAGACGTCTGGCCGTGCGTGGTCAGACGTCTGGCCGTGCGTGGTCAGACGTCTGGCCGTGCGTGGTCAGACGTCTGGCCGTGCGTGGTCAGACGTCTGGCCGTGCGTGGTCAGACGTGATGCGCTCCTCAATCGTAGTACTCGTTCCCGAGGTGCGTGATGAGCTCTTCCCCCATCATCCAGCGCAACGTGTTCTTCAACTTCATCGACTGGATGAACAGATCGTGCTCCGGGTAGAGCTCCGGCGCCGTCATCGGGCTCTTGAAGTAGAAGCTCAGCCACTCCTGCGTCCCGCTGAACCCCGCGCGCGCCGCCAGGTCGAGGAACAGCGCCAGATCGAGCACGATCGGCGCGGCGAGGATCGAGTCCCGGCAGAGGAAGTTCACCTTCATCTGCATCGGATAGCCGAGCCACCCGAACAGATCGATGTTGTCCCACCCCTCCTTCGCGTCACCCCGCGGCGGGTAATGCTCGATCCGGACCTTGTGGTAGAGCTTCGAGTACAGCTCCTTGTAGAGCCCCGGCTGCAGGATCTGCTCGAGCACGCTCAGCTTCGAGGCCTCCTTCGTCTTGAACGAGTCCGGATCGTCGAGCACCACGCCGTCGCGGTTGCCGAGGATGTTCGTCGAGAACCACCCCGAGATCCCGAGCATCCGCGCCTTGAGCGCCGGCGCGATCACCGTCTTCATCAACGTCTGCCCGGTCTTGAAATCCTTGCCCGCGATCGGCACCCCGTGGGTCCGCGCGAGCTCCCACGCCGCCGGGAAATCCACGGTCAGGTTCGGCGCGCCGTTCGCGAACGGGACCCCCTCCTTGATGCACGCCCAGGCGTAGATCTGAGAGTTCGAGATCCCCGGGTGGTTCGACAGGAGCCCCGCCTCGAACGCGGCCACCGACTGGTGCACCTCCGACGGCGCGATGAAGATCTCCGTCGATCCGCACCACACAGCCACCGCCCGGTCCGCCCCGCGCGACCGCACGAAGCCGCGGATGTCGTCCCGCACCTGCTCGACCATGTCGGCCTTGCTGCGGCCCGTCTTCACGTGCGGGCCGTGGAGCCGGCGCACGTAGTCCGGGTAAAACACCGCCCTCATCGGCGTGACGCCGGAGAGCTCCTCGCGGACCGTGTCGAGGTGCGCGGCCTCGAGCACCTTCGCCTCGACCGCCGCCTCGTGGGCGTTGTCCGGGAAGATGTCCCAGCCGCCGAACTCGAGATCATCGAGCGACGCCAGCGGGACGAAATCCTTGATCTGCGGCGAGCGGTTCTCGGTGCGCTTGCCCAGCCGGATCGTCCCGAGCTGGGATAGCGCCCCCACCGGCGGGGCCACGCCGCGCCGCGCGAGCATCACGCCAGCGATCGTCGTCGTCGACACGGCCCCGAGCCCCGGGAGGAGCACGGCGAGCTTCCCCTGCGGCTTCGTCACCTTCTGCGGCTGCTTCATCAGACCCTCTCCTCCGATCGATTCCGTTCAGCCGCTCCGAGGCTGCTCGTTGATTGTCTGCTCAACCGTTCGCGGCCTGCGGCAGCGGCGCGTCGCTCTCCGCCGAGAGCGCAGGCGCGTGACGGCCGAGGCCGAGCACGCTCCGGAATCCCTCGATCGTCCGGCGTAATCCCACCCGGAGCGGCACCTTCGGCTCGAACCCGAGCGCCCGCTTCGCGTGATCGATCACCGGCTGCCGCTGCCGCGGATCGTCCTGCGGCAGCGGGCGGAACGCGATCCGGCTCCGGCTGCCGGTCAGGCGGATCACCTCCTCGGCGAGCTCCAGCACCGTGAACTCCTCGGGGTTGCCCAGGTTCACCGGGCCCGTCTCGGTGGGGTGCTCCATCAGCCGGACGATCCCCTCGACGAGATCGTCCACGTAACAGAAGCTCCGCGTCTGCGAGCCGGCCCCGTACACCGTCAGATCCTCGCCCCGCAGCGCCTGCACGATGAAATTCGACACGACGCGCCCGTCGTCGAGCGCCATCCGCGGACCGTAGGTGTTGAAGATCCGCGCCATCCGGACCTCGACGCCGCGCCGACGGTGGAAGTCCATCACAAGCGACTCGGCGCAGCGCTTGCCCTCGTCGTAACACGAGCGGATCCCGATCGGGTTCACCGAGCCGCGGTAGCTCTCCGGCTGCGGGTGGACCTCGGGATCGCCGTACACCTCGCTCGTCGACGCCTGGAACACCCGCGCCCCGCAGCCCTCGGCGAGCTTCAGCGCGTTGTACACGCCCACCACGTTGACCATCGTGGTCCGGACCGGATCGCGCTGGTAATGGGGCGGGCTCGCGGGCGAGGCGAGGTTGTAGATGCGGTCGACCTTGACGTCGTACGGCTGGGTGACGTCGTGCTCCAGCAGCCGGAAGCGGCGGTGGTGGAGGAGGTGGACGACGTTGGCCTTGGAGCCGGTCGAGAAATCGTCGAGCGCGACGACCTCGTGGCCCTCGCGGATCAGCCGATCACAAAGGTGGGAGCCGACGAAGCCGGCGCCTCCGGTCACCAGGATGCGCAGCGGAGCGCTCATGTCTCTCTGACCTCCTCTCCACGAGTCGACGACCGGCCGAGAGCCCCCGGAGGGGCGAGCGCCATGGGCGCCCTCCTCGTCACGGCCGCTTCGTCATCCTTCATTTGCAGCACGCTGTTCCAAGCCCGACACCACACGTCGATGTCACTGCCCCCGGTCCCCTGGGAGCTCCTGCTCTTCGAGCAGCTCCCGGGCATATCTCTCCAGCGCCTCCGCGCGGTGCGCCGCGGTGTGCCGGGCGAGCACGCGCTCGCGCGCCCGCTGCCCGATCGCGATCCGCTCCCGCTCCGGGAACTCGCGCAAGAGGCGCAGCGCCTCGTCCGAGGAGCGGGCGACGAGGATCTCCTTGCCGGGCTCGAAGAAGTCGTCGAGCCCCGGCCACTCGTCGCTGATCACCGGCACGCCGCACGCCGCCGCCTCGAACAGGCGCACGCTCGGCGAGTACCCGGCCTCGATCATGTCCTGGCGCGTGACGTTGAGCGTGAAGCGCTGCGCGTTGTAGAACCCGCGGTGCTCGCCCGGCGGGACGTGATCCGTCCGGTCGACGTTGGCCGGCCAGGCGATGTCCGCCGGGTACTGCGGCCCGGCGACGGCGAAGCGGCCCTGCGTCCAGCGGCGCGCCGGCTCGACGAGGAGCCGGTCCAGCGTGGGCTGGCGATCGGCGCTGTACGTGCCGAGGTAGCCGAGATCCCACCGCGCCGCGGCGCGCTCCGGGAAGTACTCGTCCGGATCCACAGCGCAGTAGAGCGGGCGCGCCCGCCGGGCCCCGTAGCGGCGCTCGAGCAGGTCGAGCGTCGGGCCGCCGGTGAACGAGAGGTAGAGGTCGTACCGCGGGATCAGCCCCGGCGACAGGTACTCCGTGTCGCCGCGCTCGAGCTTCTTCAGCGTCACCGGCGTGTCGATGTCGTAAAACGCCGTCTTCCCGCGCGCCGTCTTCGTCACCCACGCGCCGACAGCGACCCCGTCGGGCACGTACGACCCGACGACCACCATGTCCGCGTCGCGCACCGCGTCGGTGAAGCGCGCGCGGAGGTCGTCGAGGCTCTTGTAGAGCTCGGTCCGGCCATAGGGCGGGTCCGGGAGATCGCGGTTCTCCGCGTAGAACCAGAGATCGCGCTCGAGGAACAGAACGCGGTGCCCGCGCTGGGCCAGCCGCTTCAAGAGCCCGCGGTACGTCGTCGCGTGGCCGTTGCCCCACGAGGAGGTGATCGAGAGGCCCAGGAAAACGAAGGTGTTTGTCTTCACGGCGCGGTCGCGGTGAGGGTTGCGTCGGCGGGGCGGGCGAGCAGCGCTTCGACCTGCTTCGCCCGCTCCGCGTAGGTGTGCTCGGCGAGCACGCGCTGCTTCGCCGCCTTGCCGATGGCGCGCGCCCGCTCGGGCGTGAGCGCCCGGAGGATCTCGGCCACCTCGTCGCCATTCCTCGCGACGAGCACCTCGCGCTCGGGCTCCAGGAAGAGCTCGATCCCCTCCCACGCGTCGGTGATCAGGCACGCGGCGGCGCCCGCGGCCTCGAAGACCCGGGTCGCCGGCGAGAAGCCGACCGACGCCATGCTGTCGCGCGCCACGTTCAGCACGGCGCGCGCGCTCGCGTTGAAGGCGTTGTGATCCGCGGTGTAGACGTGGCCGACGTACCGGACGTTCGGCGGCATCGCCTTGTCCTGCCAGCCGTTGCCGCCGAGCAGGAACCGGAGCTCGGGGAGCGCGGCCGCGGGCCGCAGGAAGAACTCCTCGACGCGCTTCTCCCGGTCCGGCAGGCGGTTCGCGAGCAGCGCGAAATCGCAGTCGAACCGCGCATCCGGCGCGACCTCGAGGTGCGTCTCGGGGTCGAGCGCGTTGTAGATCGGCACGCAGCGCCGCGCGCCGAGCGCCTCGTAGCCGCGCACGACCGGGTCGCCGCCGCCGTAGGTGAAGACGAAGCCGTAGCGCGGGATCTGGGCGCGGAACGGGTCGGCCGGGCTCGTCCGGACGCGCTCGAGCGTGGCCGGCGCGTCGACGTCCCAGAAGATCGTCGTGAGCCCCGGCCGATCGAGCGCGGCGACCTCGGCCTCGAGCAGCTCGTCGAAGACGCCGACGCCGCTCGCCTTGACGACGACGTCCGCGCTCCGGGCCTGCGCGACGAGCCGCCGGGGCTCCGCCGGGTCGGTGCCGGAGTAGACGACGACGCGGGCCCACGGCGGGTCGTCGATGTCGCGGTGCTTCTGCCGGTCGTACGCGTCCGGCTCGTAGAACGTGACCCGGTGGCCGCGCGCGGCGAGCGCGCGGATGATGCCGCGGTAGTAGGTGGCGGCTCCGTTCCAGTAGGCGGAGACGAGGCTCGATCCGAAAAAGGCGATGTCGAGCGATCGGGTCGAGGCAGGGCGTCGGTTCATGCGGTGGCTCGCTGGGTGGTGGCGGCGGGCGCCGGGCGATCGACCTCGATGCCGAGGTCGGCCGAGATGCTGAGCAGCTCGTTGACGCGGTGGGCGCACGTGTGGCGCGCGAGGACCGTCTTGCGCCCCCGCTCCGCCAGCTCGGCGGCCATCGCGGGCTCGGCGAGGAGGGCCCGCAGGTGTCGCTTCATCTCCTCGCCGTCCCGGGCGACCAGGTAGTCGAGCCCGGGCGAGAACAGCTCCTCCGCGTCGCTCCACGGCGAGCAGACGAGCGGGATCGCGCACGCCATGGCCTCGAACGGCCGGATGGTCGGGATGCCCGGGAGCGATTCGACGTAGGGCCTCCGCGGCACGTGGACGGTCACCCGCGCCCGCGCGAACGCGTCGGGCGCGCGGTGGTTCGGGAGCCAGCCGCGGTACTCGATGCCGGCCGCCTCGAGCGCGGCGCGGGCGTGCTCGGGGTAGCGCACCCCGTGCACGCGGGCGGACAGGCAGAGGTCGCGCGCCGGGCCGATGAGGAACTCGTCGAGCTCGCGCGTGCGCTCCTCGTCTCCCCAGTTGCCGACCCACACGAGGTCGCGCTCGAGCTGGACGTCGCGGCGCGGCCGGAACACCCGGGTGTCCGCGGCCTCGTGCCAGATGAAGGCGCGGCGGGCCCAGCGGCGCTCGAGGTAGATGTCGCGGATCACCCGGCCGAAGGCGAGCACGCCGTCGTAGTGGGTGAGGTCGTAGCGGGCCATGGCGCCGGGGTCGGTGACCGACCGGTGGTGCGTGTCGTGGAAGAGCAGCCGGTACGACGCGCCCGCCCTGTGCGCGCCGACGCGGGCGACGAGCTCGGGGTCGCTCCACTCGTGGACGATGACGAGCGACGCGCCCTCGAGCGCCTCGTCCAGGTCGAGCGAGGCGAGGTCGTAGCGGACCGGGGCGACGTGGGGATAGACGTGCCTCACCTCGAGCAGCGGGGCCTCGCCGTGATCGGCGACGAGGTTCTGGAGGCTCCAGGCGTCCCTCGGCTCGAAGACGCGGACCTCGTGCCCGCGCTCGGCGAGCTCGGTGACGACGCCGCGGAGGAAGTGCGCGTTGCCGTGGTTCCAGTCGGACAGCAGGGAGTGGCAGAAGAGGACGATGCGCATGGCTCACTCGCCTCCCACGGCGGCAGCGGCGGCGGCGCCCGCGGCCTCGCGCGCCGCGGAGCGCCGCGCGGCGAAGGCGCGCCGGCGGAGGTCGCCGTAAAGGTGCAGGTAGCTCCGGGCCATCCGGCGCGGCGAGAAGTCGAAGGCGCGGGCGCGGGCGCGCGACGCCATCTCCTGCCGGAGGCCGGGCGCGTCGATGAGCGTCTGGAGCGCGCGCCGGAGCGCCTCGGTGTGGCCGGGATCCACGTAGACGGCCGCGTCGCGCCAGACCTCGCGCAGGCTGGGGATGTCGCCAAGGACGAGCGCGCAGCCGGACAGGGCGGCCTCGAGGACCGACAGGCCGAACGGCTCGTACCGGGCCGGGTGCGCGTAGATCGACGCGCGGGCGAGCGCGTCGGCGACGCCGGACGGGGAGAGCACGCCGAGGTGCTCGAGCGACGGGATCGGCCGCGCGCCCCCGCCGGGGTGGACGTCGCTGCCGGCCACCCGGATCGGCCAGGGGAGGTGAGGGGCCACCTCGCCGAGCGAGGCGACGTTCTTTGCCTGATCCCAGAGCCGCCCGACGGCGAGGATGAACGCCTCCTTGGGCCGCGGGGCGAACCGATCGAGGTCGGCCGCGTTGGGGATCACCACCGCGCGGGTGCGCCGCGAGAGAGCGCCGTGGTGGCGCAGCAGGGCGTCGAGCATCGCCCGGGTCGGCGCCACGACCGCCGAGGCGGCGGCGAGCCCCCGGGCCACCTCGCGCCGGTAGCGATCGTACTGCGGCGGCGCGTCCCCGCCGAGGACGGCGGACCACCAGGAGAGGACGCAGGAGTGCGCAACGACGAGCTTCGGCGCGCGGAAGCCGAGGGCGGCGTGCGCGTAGCCGTTCAGGTGGACGACGTCCGGGCGGACGCGCTCCTCGAGCTCGAGGAGCCAGTCCCCGGCGCGCGCGACGTCGTCCCAGGGGTCGTCCATCCACTCGAGCCGGTAGGGGCTCTCGAAGAGGGCGAGCCCGGGCACGCTGGCCGTGGCCTCGCACTGGGCGGCCGAGAGAGGCCCGCCCATCGTGGCGAGCGACGTCCGCACCCCGTGCCCCGCGAGCGCGCGCGCGAGCTCGATCGCGTAGGAGAAGACGCCTCCCACCGTGTCGGCGGTCATCAGGACGGAGCCGAGCGCGTGCAAGGCGTCACCCATGGCCCGGCGCCGCGACCTCGAGCGCGGAGAGCGGCAGCGGGCGGCTCTCCTGGATGTCGCTGAAGTGATCGAACTGACCGAGGTAGTGCTCGACCGAGCGCTCCCACGCCTGATCGTCCGGGCGGCCCCAGCGCATCGTGTAGTCGGGCGAGCCCGGGTACGGGAACATCGGCACCGGCTCGTTCGCCCACACGCCGTGCTGCCGCAGCCGCTCCCGGAAGGCGGTGACGTCCGCCGGGTCGTCGGTCTGCGACTGGATCAGGTTCGCCTGGACGAAGGGGACGCTCTTCTTCGCGTGGATCAGGAGGTCGCTCAGCTGCTCGGTCGAGAGCTTGCAGTGCTTGGCCAGGAGGCTCCTGCCCTCCTTCGTGATGCTCTCCACCCCCGCCTCGATCGAGACGCACCCCGCCTTGCCGAGCAGGTCGAGCATCTCGCGGTTCCAGTTGTCGACGCGCATCTGGACGCCGAACGACACCGGGCGATCGACGAGCGCCTCGAGCAGCGGGCGGTCGGGGAGGAATATCTCGTCGATGAAATAGACGTAGCGGACGCCCTGCGCGATGAGCCCGTCGAGCTCGTCGAGGAGCACCGGGAGCGGGCGCTTGCGGTAGCGATCGCGGAAGTTGTCCTTCGCGCAGAAGGTGCAGTGGTAGGGGCACCCGCGGGACGCCTCGATCTCGGCGCCAGGGCCGACGGGCGTCGTGTCGAAGCGGTGGTGGTGGTGGGCGTGGCGCGCCACCGTGGCGTCGTCCCAGCGGAGGGCCGGGAGCCGGCCCATGTCGGACGCGTGCGGCCCGCCCTGCACGCGCGGCTCCCCGCCGTCGTCCACAACCGCGATGGAGTCGACTTCGCCCCAGCGCGAGCGCGGGAGATCGGCGAGCTTCACCAGCACCTCCTCGCACTCGCCCATCACGACAGCGTCGACGCCGAGCTTGCGCAGGGTGGCGCGCGGGGTGGTCGAGGCGTGCGGCCCCACCGCGAACCGGAGGCCCGGAAGGTCGCGGAGCGCGTGGAGCGTCTGCTGGGGGACCCGGAGCTCGGGCGGGGCGCAGCGCCAGAAGAGGTAGCTCGGCGCGGTGGTCACCACGACGGCGTCGGGGCGGAGCGCGGCCACCTCGTCGCGGACGGCTTGCTGGGAGAGGCCGCGGGCCTGGGCGTCGACGATCGCCGCCTCGTGCCCCGCGGCCTCGAGGAGCGCCCTTGCGTAGCCGTACTCGAGCGGCAGGTGGGGCTCGCGGCACCCGAAGTAGATGCTCCCCTCGAAGCTCCAGGGCGGGTTGACCAGCGCGAACCTCACCCGACGCCCTCCATGCGCAGCTCCTCGGTCGCCTGACCGGCGGCGGCCTTGCCGGCGCCGGTCATCTCCATCATCTCGCGCAGCCAGCCGTACAGCTTGCGGACGCCCTCGCGGACCCGGACGCGCGGCCACCACCCCGTCGCCGCGCAGAACCGGCGGCAATCCGAGACGTAGTAGCGCTGATCGCCGGGCCGCCACGCCTCGAAGCCGGTCGCCGGGCGCTTGCCGTCGAGCTCCTCGATGAGGTCGAGCAGCTCGAGCAGGCTCATCGTGTTCTCCGGGCCCCCGCCGATGTTGAACGCCGTCGCGGAGACCTGCCGGATGTGCTTGCGGGCGAGGAGGAAGGCGTCGACGAGGTCGTCGATGAACAGCACGTCCCGGACCTGCATCCCGTCGCCGTAGAGCGTGATCGGCTCCCGCCGGAGCGCCTGGAGGAGGAAGTGGGCCACCCAGCCCTGGTCCTCGGTCCCGAACTGGCGCGGGCCGTAGATACAGCTCATCCGGAACACGGCCGCCGGCAGCCCGAAGGTGCGGGCGTAATCGATGACGTACTGGTCCGCCGTGCCCTTGGAGCAGCCATAAGGGCTGTGGAAGTCGAGCGGGCGGGCCTCGGAGATGCCGGAGACGCGGAGCTCCGCGTCCTCGGGCTCGTAGTGCCGGCCCGTGCACTGGAGCGGCACGTCGGGGAGGCCGCCGTACACCTTGTTCGTGGACGTGAAGAGGAGCGGCGGCGGGGAGCTCTGGGCGCGGACGGCCTCGAGGACGTTGAGCGTCCCGCGGGCGTTGATCTCGAAGTCATCCACCGGCCGCACGAGGCTCGTCGTCACCGCGACCTGGGCGGCGAAATGGAAGACGCTCGAGGCGCGACGGACCGCTTCGGCCACCGCGCCGGCGTCCCGCACGTCGCCGGTGATCAGCGTGATGCGGTCGCCGTGGACGCGCTTCAGCCAGTCCACGTTGCGCGCCACCGAGGGCCGCGAGAGGTTGTCGAAGAGGATGACCGACTCACCCGCCTGGGCCAGGCGGTGGGCCACGTTGGACCCGACGAACCCGGCGCCGCCGGTGATCAGCGCCGGGCGCGCGGGCGCGCGGCCCGCGCTGATGCCATCGAGCTGCGCGGCGCTCATACCGTCAGCCCCCGGGACTCCAGCTCGGCGCGGGCCTGGGCGACAGAGTCCTTCGCCACCTGCCCCTCGAGCCAGCCGGCGAGATCGCGCAGCCCCTCCTCGAGCGTGACCTGGGGCTCATACCCGATCTTGCGCTGCGCCGCGCCGATGTCAGCGAAGCAATGACGGATGTCGCCGAGCCGCGATTTCCCGGTGATCTCGGGGTCGATGTTGTCCTTGCCCATCACCTTCCGGACGTGCTCGGCGACCTCGCGCACGGTGTACGACCGCCCGCTGCCGACGTTGAGCACCTGGCCCACGGCCGAGTCGGCCGTCATGACCCGGACGCAGGCGCGGGCGATGTCGGCGACGCTGACGAAATCGCGCCGCTGGAGCCCGTCCTCGAAGATGAGCGGCGGACGGTCGTTGAGGAGCCGCGAGGCGAAGATGGCGAGGACGCCCGTATAGGGGTTGGAGAGCGCCTGACGGCGGCCGTAGACGTTGAAGAAGCGGAGGGCGACGGTCGGGATGTTGTAGGCGCGCCCGATCGTCAGGCAGAGCCGCTCCTGGTCGTACTTGGAGAGCGCATAGACCGACTCGAGCGCCGGCGTCTTGGACTCGGGGGTCGGCACGGGCACGAGCACCTCGCCCGTCTCGCTCCGGACCTCCCAGTCGCCGCGCTTCAGCTGATCGAGCGGGCGGCTCGCCCCGGCGACCACCGTCCCGGAGGCGGTCCGGTACAGGCCCTCGCCGTACACGCTCATGCTGGAGGCGACGATCAGCCGCGACACGGGCTTCTCGACGAGCGCCTCGAGGAGCACGGCGGTGCCCAGATTGTTGACCGAGGTGTACTCCTCGATCTGGTACATGCTCTGTCCGACCCCGACCATGGCCGCGAAGTGGTACACGACGTCCACGCCGCGCAGCGCCGACCTCACCGCCTCCCTGTCGCGGACGTCGCCCACGATGAGCTCGACCTCCGGATCGAGGTACGCCGGGCGCCGGCGCTCGGCGCCGTGTACCTGGGGAATGAGGCTGTCGAGCGCCCGGACGCGATGTCCCTGGCGCAGGAGCTCGTCGGCGACGTGCGAGCCGATGAACCCCGCTCCACCGGTGATGAGGACGTGACTGGCCATATGCCTCTTGGTCGATGGTCAATGCGTGGCAAAACGCCACGACCCGGAGCAAACCAGGCTGAGCCTGGTCACGAAAACCATTGGCTCCAGGGCGCCCGTGTTGCCACCCTGCAGTCCGAACGGCCCACCGCACGGCGCGTCCGGGTCTGTTCATCACGGACATCGTACAATCGATGCCCCGGACGCCATCCGAGTAACATGTAATCCACGAGCCGGCAAGAGTGGCCCGTGAGAGTTTTGATACGCACCGTCCTGTGCGACCTCCCCAGTTCACATGGGGAGTACTCAGATACCGCCAAAGCTATCCGGGATTTGCCTGACAGACTTCGGGTCAGGTAGTACCGCTCGAAATCAAGCGCGCGGGAACGTCAGGCAACGAGTCGAGGGACGGAGCAGCGTCCGGGAATACCACTGCTCGTTCTAGGGAAAGCCCGTAGTCACTCCTTCACGGCGTCGTGCTGCACGCGCTCGATCTCCTCCAGCACCATCTCGGGATGCACATCCTTCTTGAGCTCCTCGAGGTGCGGGTCGGTCCGCCGGGGCACCTGGAGGTGACGGGAGATGCCGTCGACGAGCTCGACGAGCCGGGTGACCTCGTGCTCCGCCAGGAGATTCACATGGAGGTCGAGATCGGCGCGTTTGTCGGCGAGCGCCTGCATGCGGTTCTGGCTGATGAGCACGAAGGTGGAGAGGAAGATGGCCTCGACCGAGGCGATCATCGCCAGCATCACGAACGGAAATGGATCGAACGGCTTGATGAAGGGGACGACGCCCGTGTTCACGACGAGCCACCCCCCGAAGAAGGCGGCGTGGAGGAAGACGAACGTCATGCTCCCCGTGAAGCCGGTGATCTTGTCGGCCAGCGCTTCCTGGAAGCTCTTCGTTCGCTCCTGCTCCCGCCGGACCTCCAGGAGCGCCTGGATATTCCGGCGGACGACCCCCTCCACCTCCGAGCGATCGGGCCCTTCCTGTCCGGGCTCCACCGGCGCGGGTCTGTCACCAACCTTCATGGGGCCGTTCATGGAGGGACCTCCGGAGATAAAGGAGCCGAAAGGCGGGGCTGTCAATCCGATTCGGCCGGGCCGCCCATCGACCCTGGCCGGCCGAGCGTCCTGGAACGCATTGCGGTGAGCGGCAAGAATTTCCACAATTATTTGCCGCGGCTCCGGGAGGAGCGCGCGGCGTTGCCCCCGGAGGGTGGGGGTACTGCTAAGCTCGCCACCGCCCGCCAGCGCGGGTTACCGGCGCCCGCGAGGAGCCAGCAAGGAGAGGAGCCATGATCGTCGTCACCAACCGCATTCCTGTCGCCGAGGGCCACGAGGCCGAGTTCGAGGACCGCTTCAAGAACCGGGTTCATCTGGTCGACCGCGCGCCCGGCTTCATCCGGAACGAGGTGCACCGGCCGAAGCCGATGAAGCTGGACCACGCGACGGGCACGTGGAGCCCCGACCCGGACGCGCAGGGGTTCTACGAGGTGAAGACCTGGTGGCGGTCGATGGACGACTTCATCGCCTGGACCCAGAGCCCCGCGTTCGCCGAGGCGCACCGGAACCGCGCGCCGAAGGAGATGTTCGCCGGCCCGAGCAAGCTCGATATCCACGAGGTCTTCCTCAGCACCGATCTGCAGGAGTGAGCGGGGGGCGCGCCGCGCGGTCGCGAACGGGTCGGCGAGACCATGAGCGCGGCGGCTCGGCCGCGCCGCTGCCGAGGGCGGCGCCGCCTGCCCGGCCGTCGCCTGTGGGCGCCGCTCGCGCGCTGGGTGCGGGCCGCAGGAGCAGCAGATGTTCTGGCTGTGGACGCCGCCGAGGGGCAGCGGAGACCGCGCGGAGCCGCGCCTCGGCGCTCCGCGCGAACCTGCGGGGGGGATCAGGCCGAGGGGCGCGCCCTCAGTGGGTCGTCGAGCCGCCGAGCGTGCGGACCTGCTCCGCGCCGTCCAGGGGGGCCTCCGCGCTGGCCGCCGCGAAGCTGGCGCTTTCGGCCGTCGGGGTGCAGGCCGTCGTGCACGACTTCTCCTCGATGAACGACTTGAGGACCTGCGCGCGGTGGGGGAGGAACTTCCACTCGAGGGGCGCGGAGATCCGGCCCAGCTCGTCGACGTGGACGAACGCGTTGGGCTGGCGAGCCGGGTCATGCCCCAGCCACACGTGCAAGCCGCCGAGGCTGCCGCTGTCGCTCAGCTGGTGGCACCCGGCGCACGACTGGGTGCCGGCGCGATCGGCGGCGTCCTCCGCCGTGACCGCGTTGGGCCAGAGGCCGCGGCTCTGGAGGATCGGATCGAGCGCCGTCTCGATGCTGGTCATGAACGCGGGGTTTGTCTGCAGCTGGGCGCTGTATGCCTTGCTGGGGTCCACCGGGCTCTCGGCCGCGTTGTAGACGTCCGGGATGGGCAGCGTGCGGAGCGAGATGTCGTTCTCGTCGTCGTCGGACGGCACGAGCCCGTCGAGGGCGCCGAGGAAGCTGCTCTGGAACAGGACGCCGCGGCTGTCGTTCGGGTCGAAGGAGCTGCTGAACAGGCCCTCGAACGGGTTCTCCTTCACCGTGACCGGCTTGAAGAAGAGCCTGACCGAGTTGTCGGCGGAGTCGGTGCCCACGTCGAGCTTGAACTCGCGGAGGGTCCAGGGGAACTGCATGAACTGATTCGTGCGGATCTGGCCGGTCGAGTGCATGAAATTGGACGCCTGGAGGACCGGATCGAAGCCGTCCAGGCCGTCGTGATAGAACTCTCTGAGCTTCTCGGCGCGCTGCTCGTCGGTCATCGTCGAGAGGCTCGCCCAGAACTCGGCGACCGGGAGGCAGGCGGCGACGCCGCACTCCGGGTGCGGGTTCGGAAGCTGGCCCTCGAAGATGATGAGATTGCGGTCGAGGTTGTTGGTCTGGCCGGACTTCTTCGCGTAGATGATCCGGTACTCACCGCAGTGCGCGCCGCCCTCCGGCGCGTCGTCCTTCGGCGCGAGGTCGAACCGGTTCACGAGCGCGACCGGCTCCATGAAGTTCGGTCCGTCCACGAACGGGTCTGTCGTGGCGAGCGCGCCCTCGGCCCTGGGGCACGCAAACGGGAACCCGTTGATGAAGCCATTGCCATCGACAAGGCCGTTGTCGTTGCAGTGGATGGCGTCCGAGAAGGCGGCGCTGGTGCTGACGTTCTGCGTGTCCCACCAGCGCCTGTAGACATCCAGGGGCGTCTGGTCGGAGCCGACGCTTGTGATGAGCTTCCGGAGGACGGTTTCGAGCTTGAACGCGTCCTGCGCCAGGATGGCCGGGTCCATCTCCTTCGTGACGATGAAGGACTTCCGGAGGTCCATGTGCGGCACGTCCGCGGGGCACGTGAGCGCCTCCGCGCTCTCGGCCGTGAGCTCCTGGGCCTCGCCGGCGGCGGCAACGACGCCGTCGTCGACCGGATCCGAGCCGCTGCAGGCGCCCAGGGAGACCGACGCCGCGGCGCACATCACCGCTGCGATGGAGGGGAACTTGACGACATAACGAAGATGCATGATCGCTCCTGTGGAGGGGGCGGACCGGGATCGCTCCGGAGCGGCGCGCGCTCCGAGGCGGATCCACCTCGCGCCGTAGCCGCTCGTGCGCCTCGTCGGAGGGAGGTCCGGCCGTGGCAGCCCGCTTCGCCCGGCGCCATCGCAACCGGCATGCCGCGCCGCCGCGTGGGAGCCCTTCCGGCGGGATCGTGCGGCGCGACGCAGCGAGCGCGGCGCAGGAGCGCCTGCCGCCGATCGAGCGCGCGCGCGGGTCGAGCCTGCGCACGGCAAGCCTTGCCGTCCTGGCAAAGATTGCCATCCGTGAATGGCAGGGGCATGGCAAGGATTGCCGTCGCGCCACGCGCGCCGTGTGGCGCCGACGGCCCGCGGGATCGCCATCATGTCCGAACATCATCCAGCAGCGTGGGACACCGGCGTCGAGGCATGGTGCCCTGCGAGGTCGCGGCA
Source organism: Sorangium sp. So ce1335 (assembly GCF_051521615.1). Classification (NCBI taxonomy): domain Bacteria; kingdom Pseudomonadati; phylum Myxococcota; order Polyangiales; family Polyangiaceae; genus Sorangium; species Sorangium sp. So ce1335. The sequence goes on along the minus strand of NZ_CP150363.1, from coordinate 9,454,304 downwards.
GGGCCCGAGGTCACGTCCCGAGGGCCCGCGCGGCGAGGCGGCGCGGGAGCGGCCGGGGGCCGTGTCGAGGAGGATGCTGTCTCTCCTCCCGAGCCTGATCACGCTGTCCTCTGCTTTCTGTGGCTTCGACGCGGTACGGCGCTCGGCCTCGGCGCGGTCCGACGAGGACCTTCAGCGCGCGGCGCTCCTCGTCCTCGTCGCGATGGTCCTCGACACGCTCGACGGCCGCGTCGCGCGGATGACCCGGACGCAGAGCGCGTTCGGGCGGGAGCTCGACTCGCTGGCCGATCTCGTCTCGTTCGGCGTGGCCCCGGCCGTGCTCGTGTACCAGGGGTCGCTGCATCGCCTCGGCCTCGCCGGCGTGCTGGGCGCGTTCGTGTTCACCGCGTGCGGGGCGATCCGGCTCGCCCGCTTCAACGTCCTCGCGATGCGCGACGCGGGCCGCGCCGGGCCGCCCCCGAGGTTCATCGTGGGTCTCCCGGTCACCGGCGCGGCCGGGATCCTCGTCGCGATCGTGATGACCGGGGGCGCCGCGGGCGGGCCGCTCGGCGGCGCGGGCGCCGCGCCGGCGGTGCTCGCGGCGATGCTCGTCGCCTCGCTCCTCATGGTGTCGACCATCCGGTTCCGGTCGTTCAAGGACCTTCGCTTCGACACCCGCGCTGCGCTGTTGATCGCGTTCGCCCTGGGATCGAGCGCGCTCGTCTCGGCCCGATGGGCGCCGGGGTTCGTGGTCGCATGGCTGACCGGCGCCTATGTCCTGCTCGGCGTTGTCGAGTCGCTCTGGCGCCTTCCGAGGACGATGCCGCGCTTCAGAGCCCGTGATGAAGAAGAAATCGAACCACAGAGGCACAGAGGGCACCGAGGAAGAGAGAGCAGAGAAGAGAGGATGTAGGTGCTCTCTTTCTCCCTCTCTTTTCTCTCTCCTCTGTGCCCACTGTGCCTCTGTGGTTTCTTCTCTCTCTCCCCCCGCGGGCTCACCCCGCCAGCCAGAGCAACAAACGGGTTGAACCCGCCTGAAACGAGCAGGACTTCGAACCGCCAAGGACGCCAAGACATTGTCTTCTTCTTCTTCTTCTTCTTCTTGGCGTCCTTGGCGTCCTTGGCGCCTTGGCGGTTCATTTCTCGCTCGCTCAACGTGACCGTCGTTCTAAATTCCCGATCCTGATTCGGGAACGCCAGCAATTCCAAGCGCTTGAACGGAAAGCTTGCAGGTCGGCCTCTCCGTGCCCTCGTGGCCGCTGTGAACGAACCCACCACGAGGAGGAGAGGCCGATGGGGAGAATGTTCTTCGGCTTCGTTGCCGTCACAAGCGGGTGCTTCAGCAGCGCGCCCGAAAAGCGCGGGATGGGGCTTACCGAATCCGCTGCCTGGTTCTGCTGAGATTGGACGCCGGAGCGACGCCGGCACGCATCGCAGAGGAGCTCCAGGTCGCTCGCTCGACGATCAGTCGGATCCGCTCGCGCTTCCTCGCCGAAGGGCTTGCGGGCCTACGCGACCATCGCGCGCACAACGGTCAGCGCAAGGTTTCTGCAGCGCACCGGCGGCGGCTTGAGCAATTGCTCGACGCGAGCCCGCAGGACTTCGGCTGGGCACGGCCGACGTGGACGCGCGAGCTGCTGGCGCTCCAGCTCGAACGCGACACCGGGCTGCGCCTGAGCGTCGGCCACATCGGTCGGCTGCTGCGAGCGATGGGGGCGCGCCGCAAGCGCCCTCGTCCCATCGTCCGCTGCCCGTGGCCGAAGGCGCGCGAGCGCCGCAGGATCGGAGCCATCCGCAAGCTGATCTGCAGCCTGCCCCGCGACGAGATCGCGTTCTACGTCGACGAGATGGATGTCGATCTCAACCCGCGGCTCGGGCTCGACTGGATGCGGCGCGGTCGGCAGAAGCGTGTGCTCACGCCCGGCAACAACCAGAAGCGCTACGTCGCTGGCGCGCTGACGATCGGCTCGGGCAAGCTGACGTGGGCGTTCGGCGCTCGCAAGAGCAGCGACTTGTTCATCGCGGCGCTGGCCACGCTGCTGCGCCGCTACCGGCGCTACCGGCGGCTGCACGTCATCGTCGACAACTTCGGCATCCACACGAGCAAGAAGACCCGAGCATTCGTCGAGGCCGCGGGAGGCAAGCTCGTGCTGCACTTCCTGCCGCCGTATGCGCCCCAGTACAACCGCATCGAACGTGTCTGGAAGCAGGTCCACGACAACGTCACCCGCAACCATCGGTGCGCGAGCATCGACCAACTCGTCGAGGAGGTGGATGATTGCCTGGAGGCCCTCTCCCCGTACCCGGGGTCGTCCGCGAGCCTGCGGCCTGTGGTCAGCTCGCCCGTTGCCGATTCGGGATCGGCTATTTAGAACGAGAGACCGCTCGCGCGCTTGCCGGGCGACGAGCTCCCGCCGAGGATGTTGTGGAGCACGAACGTCGCGTCCGCCGAAGCATCCGGGCTGCGGTTCATCGACACGCCGTCTTGCCCGGCGAGCACGGAAGAGTACACAACGCTGCTCACCGTCGCCCCCGACGCGTTCCGCAGCGTGACTGTGTCACCCCCGTTGCCGAGGTGCAGTGTCCCCGTCGACGCGCCGACGGCCCCGCTGCCGATCGGCACCGCCGAGGCATTCCCGTACACCACGATGGCCGTGGATGGCGCGAGCGACGCTCCCGCGGGGAAGGTGTGCCGCGTCGCCGTCTTGTCGGCGAGCGTCCACCCCCCGAGCGAGGCCGTCTCCCCGCCGACATTGATGATCTCGACGAACTCGCCGCTCACGTCGCTGCCCGCCTCGTTCGCGAGGATCTCGTTGATGATCACGATGGCAGCGCCCGTGCCGCCGCTGCCGCCGCTGCCGCCGCTGCCGCCGCTGCCGCCGCTGCCGCCGCTGCCGCCGCTGCCGCCGCTGCCGCCGCTGCCGCCGGCACCCCCGCTGCCGCCGGCGCCTCCGCTGCCTCCGCTGTCGGGGATCAGGAAGTCGCGTACAATGCCCATGTGCTGCATGTACGGGGCGCCGCTGTCCGAAGAGCGCGCGGGGCTGATCTCCGTGAGTGGAGAATAGACGCGCGTGTCCACCACGAGCCCGTTCGCGAAGCTGCTGCCGCCCATCGCGACGGCGACCTCGTGCTGCTCCAGATCGCCGTCGACGAGCACCCAGTCGTACGGCTTGGTCCTGCCGGCGTTCGTGTTCGAGTTCCCGTTCGCGTCCGCGGGGTAGGGCGGCTGCGCGACGACGACATCCCTCAAGGTCCTGATGCACGCCTCGTCCCTGCCCCCCGTATTGAAGTCGCCGCCGATGACCAGGTAATCGCCGTCGGGGACGACCGACTCGATGTACGAGACGAGCTGCCCCGCCTCCGTGTCGCGCGCGCCCGAGCCAGAGGTCAGGAAATGGACGCTGACCGCCCAGAGGTCGACCGGACCGGGAATGTCGATCCGCGCCCACGCGAAGTCCCGGTTGCCCACCGAACCGTCGTCCCACTCGCCGGACTCGACGATCGGCCACCGGCTCACGATCCCGTTCGGGATCTGCGCCCCACCCTCGCGGTAATAGCTGAACCCCGCGCCGAACGTGGACTCCACGAAGTCGTCAATGTCAGCGCTCGAGTTGCTGTCGTAGTTGAACTCTTGCAGCAGCACGATATCGGGCTCGACCCCCTGCATGATGCGGCTGCCGTGGCCCAGATCGTAGCTCTGCTGCGTGCCGCTCGTGAGGTTCGCGGCCATCAGCCGGACGCGCGTCGAGAGCGCGTCGCTGCGCTCGCCGAGGAGGGCGGGCTCCGGGCCCACCCCCTCGACCTCCAGCGGCTCGGCAGCGCACGCGGCCAGGGCGAGCGCCGGTACGAGCAACGGAAGCCGAACCCATGAACATCGCTTCAGGATGAGCGTCGATCGCATATCGTTGCACCGGGCCTTTCTCGGGATCTCCTCATTACACCACGGAGCAGGGACACAGCGGGAGCATGATCACCCCTGTTCGATGCTGGGATGATGCGGTTCCGATGGCAAACGAGCGTCAACGAGCGTCAGCCGCCCCGGGCGCGCGCGCCGCTCGACGCGGTCGCGTCCCCCCTGGTCCGACTCGGGGGCTCAGCGGCTCCCCAGGGCGAACGCGATCCCGCTCTGCAGGGAGCTCTTCACCGCGAGCCGGCGGGTGTCCGCGCCGCTCGCGGCGAGGCGGCCGGCGACCTCGGGGCGGATCCCCGTCAGGACCACCCGCGCGCCGAGCAGGCCCGCGACCCGCACCAGATCGAGCAGCGCCTCCACCGCCTCCGGATCGAGGCCGTCCACGCCCGTCAGGTCGACGATGGCGGTCCGCGTGCGGCGCTCCGCGATGCCGCGCGACAGCACCTCGATCATGCGGCGCGCGCGCTGCGCCTCGAGCGGGCCGATGAGCGGCAGGACGACGACGTCGTCGCGGAGCGGGATGATCGGCATGGAGAGCCTCGCCAGCGCCGCGTCCTGGGCCTGGATCACCTCCTCCTGGAGCCGCGCGCGCTCCTCCTCGGCGCGCTTGCGGTCCGTCATGTCGATGCCGGTCATGATGAAGAACCGAGCCCCCTCGTCCTTGCCGCCCAGCACGGCGCCGGACCAGGCCGTCACCCGGCGGGCGCCGTCCCGCGCCGTCGACGGGACCTCCACCTGCCGGATCGGCCCGCCCGCGCCGAGCGCCTCGAAGAGGAGCCTGAGCTGCGCCGACGCCGCCGGATCGGGCGTGAGGTCCCAGAGGAACCGCGGCTCCAGGAGCCCGCGCCCGCCGCCCAGCGCCCGCTCCGCGGCGCGGTTCGTCCGGACGATGCGCCCGCGCGCGTCGAGCACCACGATGAGGCCGTCCACGAGATCCATGACGCCGGTGATGAAGTCCCGCTCCCGGCCCAGCATCTCCTGCGCGTGCTTGCGCTCGAACAGCCGCCCGAGCTGCCGCGCGATGCGGCCGATCGTCGCGGTGAACGTCCCGTCGTCCCCGTGCTCGGCGTCCGAGAAGAACTCGAGCACCGCCACCACGTCGGAGCCCACCATCACCGGGAACGCGAACCCCGCCTTCACCCCGAGGTTCCTCGCGAGCCTGGCGCGCGGGAAATTGGCGTCCTCCGTCACGTTCCGTACCCACGCCGGCTGCTTGCTGGCGAGCACCCTCCCGGGCAGCCCGACCCCGGAGGTGAACTGCGTCGCCTCCGTGACCGCCTTGAAGGTCGCGAACTTCACCTCGTCGCTGATGTACCAGAGCGCCGTGGGCAGGAGCAGAGACGGGTCGTCCGCGGCCGGCACGTACGCGTGTCCGACGGGCCAGCTCAGGTGGTCGCAGATGTGTGCGATGGTGCGATGCAGCGCCTCATCGATGCTGGCCGCCTCGTGGACGTCGACGGTGACGACCCCGAGCAGCTCCACGAGCGACCGCTCATCCGTCAAACCGCTGTCGAGCCTCCATCGAGCTCTCGTCGCTACTTCCTCCGAGCGTTTGAGGAGACAGGTCATGATGGAGCGCGTAGCACGAGCAATGTATCCAATCGGTTTCCGTGCGGCGATCATCGCGGCGGTCCGCGCGCGGCGAGTCATTGCGCGCGGCGAGCGACGCGCGCGGCGGGCGAGCCGAGCGCGCGCCGTCGCTGTCACGCGGCCGTCGCGCCGCTGTCGCGCAGGGGACCTCGCCGGCGGAGCGCTCCCCGCTCGCCGGGGAGCCGGCACGGCCGGGGCCGCGCGCGCCCGTGTCGCCGCTGGACGGTGGCGCGCGGTTCGCCTTAGTGTACCTGCCTCCGCGCGTCGGCCGCCGCCGCGGCGAGCCCGCGTTTGCGGGCCCGCCAGGCCGCGCAGCGGGCAGCAAGGACAGCGCGATCGTGCGGCGCTTGACGAATCTCCGGCCTCCGATGAAAGGTCCGATGAAACGTGCGATGAAACGTGCGATGAACCGTGCGATGAACCGTGCGATGAGAAGCGTGGTGATGCTCTCGACCTGTCTTCGCCGGTGCGCGCTCGCGGTGACGTTGCTGGCCGCGGCGCCGGCGCTCGCGGCGGAGCCGCCGGAGAGCGCCCCGGCCGACGCGCAGCAGCTCGCCAGGACCAAGGCGCACGAGGGGCTCAAGCTCTACGGCGCGGACCGCTGGCAGGAGGCGTTCGAGGCCTTCCAGGAGGCGGACCGGCTCTACCACGCGCCGACGCTCGTGCTCTACATGGCGCGGTGCCAGCGCAAGCTCGGGAACCTGGAGGCCGCGCGCGCCCTGTACGAGCAGGTGCTCGACGAGGCCCTCCCGGAGGACCCGCCGCCGGCGTTCCTCGAGGCGCGGAAGGACGCCGAGATCGAGCTCGCCGGCGTGCGTGACGCGCTGAAGCCGCCCGCGCCTCCGGCGGCGCCCGCGCCGCGCCGCGAGGGCGGCGGCGGCTCGCTGCTGCCCGCGGGCATCGCGTTCGGGCTCGGGGCGGTGGGGCTCGGCGTCGGCGCCGCGACGGGCATCGCGTCGCTCTCCCGGGTGTCGGACATCAAGGCGCGCTGCGAAGGCCAGCGCTGCCCGGCCGATCTGAAGGGCGACGCCGACACGGCGACGACGCTGGGCCACGTGTCCACCGTGGGCTTCGTCGTGGGCGCCGCCTCGGCCGCGGCGGGCGTCGTGCTGCTCGTGGTGCGGCCTGGCGGCGACGCCGCGCCCGACGCCGCGGCGGCGGCGCCGCAGCCGCGGCGCGGCGCGGTCTGGAGCGCCGGGGTGGGCCTCGGGCGGATCGAGCTCAGGGGAGAGTTCTGAAGCGGCCCCCGGCGGCCCGCTGACGCGGCCCGGGCGGGGCGGCGGAGCGCAGCGGTGCAGCGGCGCTCAGGAGCGCCGCGGGGCGCAGGAGCGCCGCGGGGCGGCGGAGAGCCGCCCCGCGGCGGCGCTCATCGGGAGGAGGTCAGTCGCACGTCGCGACCTCGCAGGCCTCGATCTCCGCGGCGCACTCCCTGAGGATGCAGTCGTTGCACGCCTCGGCGTCCGGGCCGCAGGCCTCGTCGCACGCGCCGTAGGCGCCGCTGATCTGGCAGGTGATCACCTCCGAGAGCTGCGGCCCGACGCTCTCGCAGCTGTTCACGATGCAGCCGTAGAACGCGGCGTCCCCGGCGTCGGCAGGCGTTTCGTTCATGCACGAGAGCGCCTCGGCGCACGTGGACTTCCCCGAGCCGAACCACGTCCCGGCGAGGTCGTCCTGCTCGTTCGCGCAGTTCTCGTAGGCCTCGGACCGCGGGAAGTACGGCCCGATCAGCATGCACATCTCGTCCCGGGTGGTCAGGCCCTGGGCGACGTCGCGCGCCTCGGCGTTCTTGAAATCACAGCGGTAGTCCAGGGCCTCGCCCGCCTTGAGCTCGAGGTGCGGCGCGAACTCCTGCGACGGGACATCCTCCCACCGGTCGTGGGCATAGAGCTCCGTCATCTTGCCGTCGGCGCCGACCTTGTGGGCGACGTAGCCGACGCCGCGGCGGTGCATGTGCGACTGGATCCGCACGATCGAGATGTCGTTCTCGGTGGTGCAACGCATCCGCGCCGACGACTCCCCGTGCGCGGGCACGCTGATGAACGGGTTGTAGTGGAAGAGCATGCCCGCCTCGGTCTCCACCTCGTCGTCCGCGATCGTGTAGAGGTTGATCCGGGCGTCTGTCTCGAGCGGCTCGGCCGACGAGTTCAGGTAGTGGGTGTTCATCAGGAGCACCGTGCCCGGCGGGACCTTGAGCGCCACCCCGTCCGGCAGCGCGCCGAGGAACGACGCGCCGTCGGCGGACTGGGAGCCGGCGACCACGCCGGTGACATCCCAGTCGGCCTGGGGACCGTCGTTGCAGTCGTGGACCTGCGTCGGGTCGAGCTTCTGGCCGCGTCGCGTCTCGGTCGGCATCTCGGTGTACGGCGTCGCGTACAGGAGGACATGGTGGCTCCCGCCCGAGAACCGCACCTCTTCCTTGTTGACGTTGAGCCCCTCCGGCGGCGCCACGAAGAGCTGGCAGCGCTCGATCTCCTGCGCCGGCGCGATCGTCGAGGTCATCCGGTACTGGACGCCGGTGCCCTGGGCCGGGGGCTCCAGCACCACGCCCCCCGGCTCCCCAGGGCCGGCCTCCGAGGACGAACAGCCGAAGAGCGCGACGGCGCCGAGGAGGGCGATGAGTGAAGAGGTGGTTGTGCGCATGAATGGATCCTGCTGTGTGTTGGTCTCGCATGGTGCGCGTGCGCCCGTGATCGAGCGCGCGCGCGGCTCCCGGGGCGTTGCGGCTGTGTCGCACCCGCCCAGGAAAATCGGTGGATGCCGGCTCGCCCGCGCCGGTATGCCCGCGGCCGCCTCCTCCCGAGAGGGGACGCAGGCGGACGGGGAGTGACGTCATCTTCCGGATCGAGGGGTGCGAAATGAAGACCGCAGGTCCCGCGAGCTCCATCTCCGGAAAGCGGCGGAGGCGTGTCTCGATGGCGATCCTCGCCTCCAGACGAGCCAGCGCCACCCCGATGCAATAGTGGGCGCCGCCGCCGAAGGCAATGCCCGCATCGGCACCCCGCCGCAGATCGAACGCCGTTGTTCATCGCAAGGCAGATGAGGTGGACCGTGGTCTCCGTGCCTCCCACCAGCACCGCGGCGACAAGCGCGACCGGGGCGTCCTTGCTCAACCGGTCGCCCTGCTCCTCGGCCTGGATCAGCCGCGTCAGCACGTCGCCGTCGAGCGGCCTTCTGCGGCGCTCCTCGATGGTGTCGCTCACGACGTCGATCCCTACGCTCAGCGCTGCATCGAGCTTCCTCATGTCTTCGGGCGAGAGCTGACCGGTCATCGAAAGCGGGTGGACCGCGTCCGTGAAACGCCTGGATGACGCGTCGTGTTGTCGCGGGATCTCGAACATCGATGCGATCCCGCGGATCGGGATGGTCGCGCGCCACAGCACGTCGAGCGCCTCGTCGGACAATGCGTAGGTCCGTTCGCTGTAGGTGTCGCCAGGAACCGCTCGACTGCGGCCCCGCCGGGCGTCGCGCTCCTCATCGCGAGCAGCTTCACGGCCGCCGGGAGCACCGCCGAGCGTCGTCATCGCTTCGCGCAGCGCTCGGCGAGCGATCGAGTTGATGCCACGAGGAGCCGCGGCTGTCGAGCCCCAGCGCTGTCCTGAACATCCCTCTGAGTGGACACTCCGGGGCTGTCTTGCAAGACGGATCTGGACGAATCGTGTGCTGGGTTAAGAACTGCAAAGATGATTGCAGTAACGTAACTTCGCTCTGCGCGGAGCAAGCATGTAGTCGGTGAGGACGGAACGCCTCGGCGAGGCGTCCTCGCCATCGAGCGGCGAGCGGCCCTGAGCCGGCGAGTTCGTTTCGGAGGTGGCTGGCGGCGGTGGCCAGCGCCGACGCAGGCCCGGCGCGCGCGTCTGCGAGGTGGCGAGGGCGCGGGGGCGCCGGCGACCTGCGCGGGGTCCGCGCCGGCGGCGCGGCGCGCGCGGGCGACCTGCGCGGGGCGTGCATCGGCGGCGGCGCGGAGCACGCTCGCGGCAGCCCGCCACGAGCGCTTCCGACGCGCGCCGAACGCGCGCTCTGGTAGCCTGGGCCGGTGCAGCCACGCGCCCACGCCCATCGCCGCGCGCCCACCCTCCTTCTTGCGCCGGCCGCTGTCCTTCTGGTGCCCGCCGCTGCGGCGGCTGCCGACCCGCCGCCCGCCATCTCGGTCGACCTCGGCGGCGCACAGCTCGAGCTCGTGCTGGTGAAGGCGGGGCGCTTCCGCCAGGGCTCGCCGCCCCAGGAGGCTGGCCGCGGCGACGACGAGGCGCTCCGCGACGTGACGCTGAGCCGCGATGTCTACCTGGGGAAGTATCCGGTGACGGTCGGGCAGTTCGCGCGCTTCGCCCAGGAGACCGGCTACCGCACCGAGGCCGAGGTGGGCGCCTCCGGCGGGTTCGGCTTCGACGGCAAGGGCCTGTCGCAGCGCAAGGAGTTCACGTGGAGGACTCCGGGCTTCCCGCAGACCGATCAGCACCCGGTGACGCTCGTGACCTTCAAGGATGCGGGCGAGTTCACCCGCTGGCTGACGAAGAGGACCGGCCGCGCCTTCGACCTGCCGACCGAGGCGCAGTGGGAGCACGCCTACCGCGCGGGGACGCAGACGCCGTTCTACGCGGGGGCCGGCGACAGCGCGGCTGGCCTCCTCGGGTGGTTCAAGGGCAACGCGGGGGACGGCACGAAGCCTGTCGGGCAGAAGCAGCCGAACGCCTTCGGCTTGCACGACATGGGCGGCAACGTCTACGAGTGGTGTCGCGACCTGTACGGGCCCTATGCGCCCGGCCCGGCGGTCGACCCCGAGCAGACGACGGCTCCGGCCGGCGACAAGCCGCGGCGCGTGCTGCGCGGCGGGTCGTGGCTCAAGGACGCGAAGCACCTGCGCGCCGCGGCGCGGTACCGCAACGACCCCGGCAGCCGCAACGCGGACAACGGCTTCCGCGTCGTCGCCGCGGTGGAGGCGAGCGCGCCCGCCGCGGCGACGCCGGCGCCGGCTGCGCCGCTGCAGACGGGGGCGACGCGCGCGCCGCGGTCGAGCTCCTGGTCGGCCGGGACGATCGCGGCGCTGGTCGGCGGGGGGCTCTTCCTTGTCAGCGTCGTCGTCGGCCTGGTCGGCGCGCTCGTCTCCCGCGGGTCCCGGCGCAGGCTCGTCGGCGGGGCGCCGCCGGGCGTGACGTTCCGGCCGCAGGGCGACGGCTTCTGGCTGAACGCCCCGTCGTACCTGTACGGGTCGACGCTTCACTACCGCTGCTTCGTGAACGGCGCGATGCGGCGCGGGTCGGTGCCGATCGAGCGGAGCCAGCGCGGGCAGTTCGTCTACACGGGCGGCGCGCCCTCGTCCGTGGAGATGGAGCAGCTCGGCGCGGCCGCGTGGTCCGCCGCGCCCGGCGCGGGCGGCGCGGCGGCCGCGGCGCCCTGGGGCGCAGCGCCGGCGCCGCACAGGCACGGCGCTGGCCGGGGCGGCGGCCACCGCGGGCGGGATCGCATCTCGAGCGCGCCGGACGTGGCCGTCGTCACGCCGTTCCGCGGCTATCCCTCGGCCTACTGAGCCGCGCCGGTCGGTCCCGCATGCGCCGTCCGATCTGCGCTGTCTTCGCGGAGACGCCCGCGCACCGCGCGCGCGCCGGCCGCACGCTGCGCGCGATCCGGCTCGCCGGGCTCGCGCCGGCCGACCTCACGGCGGCGCCGCTCGCGGCCGCGGCGGAGGCGCTCGCGGCAGGGCCGGTGTGGCTCGTGCGCGCGGGCGCGTGGCCGGCCCTGGCGGCGCTCGAGGCGGACCCGTTCCCGCCGCCGAGCGACACCGGGCTGCCGCTCTGCGCGTTCGGCGCGGTGCTCACGCCGGCCGAGGCCGGCGGGGTGGCCGCGCCCTCCGCCGCGGACGCCGACGCCGCGGCGTGGGCCGAGCTGCTGCGGGCGACCGGCGGCGAGCTGAGCCGCGCCGCGCGCCGCGCTCCGGGGTTGCCCCGGGCGGCGAGCGTGTACCTCGACGCGCCGCTCGCCGCGGGCGTCGCGGCGCGTCTCCGCGCGGGCGAGGCGCTCGACGCGGCCCTCCAGGGCGAGCTCGGGGGGCGGCGCGCGCGCGTCGTGCGGCACGCGCCGCTCGACGTGTGCGACGACGCGGCGCTGCGGGTCGCGCAGGTCGTGACGAGCCTGCAGCAGGGCGGCGCCGAGCGGATCGCCATCGACCTCGCGACCGCGCTGCCGCGCCGCGGCGTGCGCTCGCGCGTGTGCGCGGTGTACCGGCCGACGCGCCCGACGTTCGCCGCGCCGCCGGGGACGCTCGACCTGTCGGAGGTGCCGGGCGATCGCGAGGCGCGCTTCGACGCGCTCGCGCGCGGGCTCGCGGCGTGGGGCGCGGATCTCGCGCACGCGCACCTGCTCGACGCCGACGATCTCGCGCGCCTCTCCGCGCGCGGGTTCCGGCCGCTCGTGACGGTGCACAACGTGGCCGCGGGCTGGCCGGCGGGGCTCGACCGCCTGCGCGCGGACGACGCGGCGCTGCTCGTGGCGTGCGCGCGCGCGGTCGAGGCGGAGCTCGCCGCGTGCGCGCTGCCGGTTCCGGCGCGCACGGTCTGGAACGGGATCGACGTTGCGGCCGTGAAGGCGCCGGCGGGCCGGTCCGAGGCGGCGGAGGCGCGCGGGGCGGAGGCGCGCGGGGCGGCGCCGGCGGAGGCGCGCCGGGCAGGCGCGGGGGCGGGTCTCCGTGCCGGGTCGGCGGAGGCCGCGGCGTGGCGGCGGCGCCTCGAGATCGCGCCGGACGACCTCGTCCTGCTCGCCGTGGCGAACCCGCGGCCGCAGAAGCGGCTGCTCCTCTTGCCCGCGATCCTCGCGGCCACGCGGGCGGCGCTCGCGGCGGCGGGCGATCCGCGGGCGGCGCGGCTCGTGATCGCCGGGAGCGCCTCGCCGCGCAGCGCGCCGGCGCTCGCCGCGGAGGCGGAGATCCGGCGCGAGGTCGACCGGCTCGGCCTGCGCGCCGAGGTGCGCTTCGCGGGCGCGGTCGCCGACGTGGCGGGCCTGCTCGCGGCGGCCGACGTGCTCGTGTCGCCGAGCGCCCACGAGGGGCTGAGCCTCGCGCACCTGGAGGCGCTCGCGGCCGGCCTCCCGGTCGTCGCGACCGGCGCCGGCGGCACGGCGGAGATCGCGGCCGAGACCCCGGCGCTCGTCCACCTGCCGCTCGACGCCGCGCCGGAGCGGTTCGCCGAGGCGATCGCGGCGGCCGCGCGCGATCGCCCGGCGCCGGCGGTCGGCCGGGAGGCGGTGGTGCGGCACTTCAGCGTGGCGCGGATGGCGGAGGGGTACGCGCGGCTCTACCCGCGGGCGATGGCGCGCAACCGAGGCCTGCGCCGGGGCGACGGGCTGCTGCTCGTGACGAACAACTTCTCGACCGGCGGTGCCCAGTCGAGCGCGCGCCGGCTGCTCGTGGGCCTCGGGGCGGCGGGCGTGCGCGGCCGGGCGGCCGTGATCGAGGAGCAGCCGGAGTACCCGACGCCGGGGCGGCGGGCGCTCGTGGCCGCGGGCATCCCGGTGCTGGCGGTGCCGCCGCCGGCCGACATCGAGCCGGCCGAGGCGGTGGAGCGCCTGCTGCGCGCGATCGAGGAGGACCCGCCCGAGGCGGTGCTGCTGTGGAACGTGATCGCCGAGCACAAGGTGCTCCTGGCCGACGGGCTGCTCGACGTGCCGCTGTTCGACATCAGCCCTGGCGAGATGTACTTCGCCTCGTTGCGCCGGTATTTCGCGTCGCCGCGCCGCGCGTTGCCCTGCCGGACGCCGCGCGACTACGGCGCGCGCCTGGCCGGGGTGATCGTGAAGTACGAGGCCGAGGCGGCGCTCGCCGCGGAGGTGCTCGGGGCGCCGGCGCACGTGGTGCCGAACGGCGTGGCGCTGGGTCCGCGGCCGTCGTGGCCGTTGCGCTCGTCGCGCTCGCTTGCGGCGCCGGGCCCGCTTGCGGCGTCGCGCGCGCGCGCGTCCGGCGGCGACGGCGCGCGGCTCGTGATCGGGACGGCGGCGCGGATCCACCCGCACAAGAAGCTCGGCGATCTCCTCGCGGCGCTGCGCCTGGCGTCGCCGCGGCTGCCGCCGCACGTGCTGCGCATCGCGGGCGGCGTCGAGCGCGGCGCGGAGGCGCACGCCGAGGAGCTGCGGCGGATGGCGGCGGGGCTGTCGGTCGAGTGGGTCGGCGAGCTCGCCGACGCGCGCGGCTTCCTGCGCGAGCTCGACGTGTTCGCGCTGATCGCCGAGCCCGCGGGGTGCCCGAACGCGTCGCTGGAGGCGATGGCCGAGGGCCTGCCGGTGGTGGCCACGGCCGTCGGCGGCATGTCGGAGCAGGTCGTCGACGGCGTGACGGGCCGGCTGCTGCCGCCGGGCGATGCGGAGGCGTTCGCGGCGGCGCTCGTGGAGCTGGCGGGAGATCCGGAGAGGCGGGCGCGCATGGGGGCGGCGGGGTGGGAGCGAGCGAGGGAGCGGTTCTCGCTGGAGAGGATGGTGGGCGACTACGTGAGCGTGTGCCTTGGCGGGCGGGAGGGGCGGGGAGCGCGGTGAGAGATGGCGTGGTCAGACGTCTGGCTGTGCGTGGTCAGACGTCTGGCGACGTCCGGAACCACATCGGAATCACCCGCATTTCGGACACTCACGCGGCGCATTTCGGGCACCTGAATCTATCGAATATGCCCAGCCACGATCGGCCGGCGGCAACTCTCACGATGGCTCGGCATCCTTTGCTTCTCATCCAAAAGACAGATCCGCATGTCGGTGGTTGACGTCGGCGACCTATTCCCTCGCGCATCGGATCCCGAAGTCGTGCCAGGGGTCTGACGGATTGTAAGATTCTCGGTGGGAAACTGCCAGTTTATGATAATTGTCTTTCCAGGCCCCGCCCCGGAGCACGCGCTCCGAGGAGCCGGTCAAGCTGCCACAGTCGTTGCATTCCTCAGGATATTCGGCGTCCGAATCCAGGACCCATTCCCACATGCTACCGGCCAGGTCCGCCTGGCCCCACACCCCATCCCCCTTTGGTGACCTCGACCCAGCGGGCAGTATGTCGCTGAACGCGCACTCGTTGGCGTTGGACCCGTCCCCAGTGCACAGGTACAACGCGAGGCTGTCGTCAATGGCCTCTGAGTCTGCCGGCTCCGACCACGGATACCTCCGCTGCTCGCGTCCGCCAGCCGCCGCATAGTTCAACTCCAGCTCGGTCGGCAGTCGGCCCCCATCCCATGCGCAGAACGCGAACGCCTCGTACCACGTGACGCAGTTTATCGGCAAATTCTCATCGCTTCTGACGTCGTCAGTCCATGTGCGGTATTCTCGGCCGCAGCTCACCGCGGCGAGGTCCGCTGCATTCGCCTTCAGGGCGCTATCGAAACCAGGATCCCAGCCGCTCCCCGCGATACGCGGATGCGCCCCCGCTCCCGCCGTGGGCCTGCTCGCTGGATACGCCTCCACAAACCTGCGGAACCGACCCACTGTTACCTCGAATCGATCCAGCTGGAAGTCGCTCACGGTGGCCGGAAAGTTCGTGTCGTTTATTCGGTCGAACGTTCCGCCGAGTACCAATGCGCTTGCGCAGCAACTCTCCTTGCCGGTGGGCCCGCACGTAGCAGGTAAGTCGCGGCAGCTCAATCCCGTGCATGTTCCGCCATTGCAGATAGGCCGGTGCTCCGGGCATTTGTCCTTGTTCTCCCATTGCCCGCGCTCATTGCATCGCTGTGGGCGGTCGTTCAAGCAGCGAATCTCCTCCGGGCAGCATTCGCCGCCACTGACACCCGTGGCTGCTACACCGCCAGTGTCCTCGCACCGCTCATACTCACCCCAATCCGCTCCGACGATTTCCGCGCAGCCACCCGATACGCAAGCCGTAAGCCCGATCAGCGCTGTCGCCACTGACACCTTCACCGCCTCGGATCCAGCCATCGCGGTGCAGCGTCGCTCTCCTGCGTCCCGTAGTCAAATTCGCGCGCCCGCGGTATTCGCCGCCGAGAAAGAGCCGCAAAACAAGTCGTGACGGCGCGCGGCGGCGATGACACCGCCTGTCCGATCGTGATCGCAACGAAAGGCCGTCTGCATCTGCCGCGGCTGACCGTCTCCGCTGCCGACAAGCGGCGTGCAGTCGCGCTCGGGCTCGGACCCTCACCGCTGATTGAACAACCAGCGCGCGTGGGGGGGCTCCGCCGCCCGCGCCGTCCATCGTCGTGCTTCACCGCATCTCCCTCACCCGGTGACGCGACCGCGACCGCGCGACGGCCGCCGCCAGGCAGAGCGCGAGCCCTGCGATCGCGCCCGCCGACCCGCCGCCCGCCGCCGCGCCGGCCACCCGGCACCCGCACCCCTCGTTCTCATCAGCAGCGTCCCCGCCGGTACCTTCGCCTCCCTGTCCGCCCGGCCCAGCGCCTCCCGGTCCGCCCGCGCCGCCGTCGGGCCCCGCCACCACCTCGCTGAGGACGCGCGCCGACACGCGACGGCCTGCCACGTCTCCCTCGGATATCTCGTAGACCTCATGGGCAACGAGCGTTCGCCCGGCCCCGTTCGACGCGATCTGCAGCCGCTCTTCCCCCACCGAGGGCGTATCCGTCACCGCGAACGGCGCCGCGACCTCGCCTGTCGTCGAGAGCCGCGCGGCGACGACATCGGACGCTTCCAGGTACGCCTCCTCCCTGGTCCGTTGCTCCACCCAGGCCACGACGAACCGCTCCCCGTCGAACGCGACCGACGGCTCGCGCACCACCGCCTCGCCGTCGTTCGTCAGTATCTCGATCTGCGCCACGAGCTCCCCATTCCGCGCGAAGAGCGCGGCCTCGACCCACGACCTCGTGCGCGGCCCGCCCCACACGACCGCGAACCGGCCGCCGCCGTACGCCACGCGCGGCCTCGTGTACGGCCCTGCGTTGAAGGATGAAAGCGAAGGGAGCCGGGTGACCGTGTGTCCAGCCACGAGGCGCGCCTCGAGCCCCCCGCTGTTGTACGAAGTCCAGACGACAAGACAGATCCCGCTGTCGCAGGCGATGTCCGGAGACGATGGCTCGTGCTCTGCGTCGAGATCGAGCGGCCCGGTCACCCTGCCATCGGCGCGTATCCGACCGAACTGCACGCCGCCGGCGTCCGAGGGCCAGCGGAAGCGACTCGCCACGACGAACTCGTTGCCATCGACGGCGAGGCGCGGATCCTCCGGCGGCGTCTCGCCCCATGCGGAGAAGTCGAGCGAGCGGGCCTCGCCCGTGCGCTCGAGGAGCTTCCCCTCGATGGGCGGCGACACGTCGCGGTCGTGGGCGAAGTAGACGACGGCGTGCCGCGCGCCGCTGAACGCCACCTCGGGCGCGTGCGCGTCGGTCGCGAGCACCGCGGGCGCGCCGAGGACGACGCCGTCGGGGTCGGTCCAGGCGGCGCGGATCTCCATGCCCCGCTCGCCGTCGGTGCGCTCTTCGGTCCAGGTCGCGAGGAAGCCGTCGCTGGAAGGGGCCGCCGCGGCGCTGCGCTGCTCGTTCGGCGCCGTCGAGAGCAGGATGTCGCCTTCGACGAGCGCGCCGCCGGTCGACAGGCGCGCGGCGTAGATGTCCGGGCTCTTGCGCAGCGAGGCGTTCCGCGCGTCGACCCACGCGACGAGGTAGTCCGCGCCGTCGAACACCGCCGCGACCCCGGCGCCGGGCTCCAGGGTCGTCGACAGGAGCGTCGGCGTGGCGTCGGGCAGCCCGGTGTCGCCGTCCACGTGCAGCGCCACCGCCTGGTGCTCCTCCGCGGGGCTGTCGATGGACTGCCCCGCGACGACGAGGTAGCCGGAGCCGCTCGCCGCGATCGCGAGCGGCCCACGCCAGGCGTCGCCCTGCAGGAGGAGATTCCCCGCGGCGCCGGGCGCCGTACCCGCCGGCGTCACGCGCGCCGCGGCCACGCCCGGGGCCCCTGCGCTCGAATCGGCCCACGCGACGAGGCACTCGCCGGGGCGGCACGCGACCGTCGGGCGGTCGAGGGACGAGGGCGAGATCGCGATGGTCGTGGGGTCGAGGGCCACGCCAGCCGGCGTCACGCGCGCGCCGTGGACGTGGGCGCCTTCCTCTGTGAGGGGTCCGCTCCAGACGACGAGGTAGCTGGTCCCGTCGTACGCGGCGGCCGGTCGGCCCTCGCGCGACGTGGACTTCGCGACGTCGATCGGGGCCCCGTCGAGGAGCGCGCCGTCGCCGCCGACGCGCCGGGCCAACAGGTGGTTCGCCGTGTTCCACACGACGAGGAACGTGGCGCCGTCGGAGGCCACGGTGGCGCTGGCGAGCCGTTCTTCCTCGGCGATGAGGATGGGCTCTGCGTCGAGCGCGGCGCCGTCGCGGTCGATCCGCGAGGCCATCACGCGCGGCCTGACGAAGGTCGTGTCGTCGATCCAGACGGCGAGGTACCCAGGGCCGCCGGCCGCGAGGGAAGGTGTTGTCTGGGGCCCGGACCGCGGCGTCACCTCGATCGGCCACGGATCGACCAGCTCACCGCGGACCACGCGGCGCCCGAGCACGTTGCCGGGAAAGCCGCCCTCCTCTTCCCAGAGCGCGAGGCACCCTCCTGTGCCGCACGCCGCCGCCGGCGCGGTCTGGACGTCGGACGCCGCGATGGGCACCGGCCGGGCGAGCTCGATCGCGTCGGAGACCTCGGTCGCTGCGGCCGAGCCCGGGGCCAGGAGCAGACCGAGGAGGAGGAGCGCGCGCGCCGCGCAGCGCCTCGCGGCGTCCTGCGCTCCGCCGCGAGGCGCTGTGCCGCGCGCGCGTCCGGTCATGCCAGCCCGCGTGCGCCGTGGCGCCGCGAGCGCCGGCGACGACAGCGCGCGTCGAACAACGAGGGGATTCCGCATGGGTCTCCGTGCACGGGGCGCGCGGAATGCTCCGCTGCGCCGGGCGCGGCGCCCATCGTCTCACCGGGTGGCCGCCGGGCGCCGCAGCGGAGCACGATTTCCCGGCCGCCCGGGGCCGGGGCGACGACAGGAGACGCTGGTGGCCCTGAATCGCCGCTTCTCCGAGGCTGCGCGGCATCGATGCTGCGCAGCCCGAGCGGGTCGTCACCGCTGGTGTGACGATCCGTGCGAGCGGGCCCAGTGCGGAGCCGCGTCTCGGTGGCTCCGCGCGGGGATGGCGGCGGATCTGTTCCGGGCGGGGCCCGGCGTCCATCAGGCCGTGTGCGCGCCGGCGTGGTCAGACGTCTGGCCGTGCGTGGTCAGACGTCTGGCCGTGCGTGGTCAGACGTCTGGCTGCCCGCTTTCGTGGACGGGCACCGCACAGCGGCCGAGCTCTTACAGGGTCATGGCCAGCGTCGTTCGCGCTTGAGTTGCTCGCGCAGGGCGGAGAGCTCCGGTCCGGTCATGGCGTCGAGGGCCGCCTCGCGGTCCGGTGACAGGACGATGCCGAGCACCTCGCAGAGGTCCCTCACCGCGATTCGCAATCCCTGGGTGTGCCCCTCGTTCCTGCCTTCTTTTCTGCCCTCGTTCCTGCCTTCTTTTCTGCCCTCGTTCCTGCCCTCTTTTCTGCCCTCTTCCCGGACGGCCTCGATGTCCTCATAGCCTCTGCGCTGGAGCAGGTTGCGCAGGGTCGCCTCGTGCGCGGCCTCGCGGTCGTAGAGGGCCTCGACCAGCACCGGGTTCTTCAGCACCCCCGGGGCGACCAGCGCCTCGCCCGGATAGGCCACGCGCGCCGGAAGACGCCGGGTCTTCTGCGCGCCGGCGCTCGCCTGTGCCCTGCGGCCCGGCGTCTTCTGCCTGTTCTGCCTGGCCGAGGTCGACGCCTCGTAGACCTCGACGCGGCGCGCGCCCTGCAGGCGCACCACCCAGATCCAGCGCGTGCCGGCCGCGAGCAGCTCGTCGATCTTGCTGTACAGCTCCGCCTCGTCCTGGCCGGTGTCGGCGTACTCGACGGCGAGCGGCGGCGCCTCGGTGGCCCAGCCGGGCTCGTCCGGGATGGGGCCGACGGCGATGTCGGGCGCGCGGAGCATCTCCGGCCGCGGCGAGACGCCGAGATCGACCGCGGCGGCCTCGGCGAGGGGATCGCTGTCGAGCACGCCGAAGCCGGTGCCGTTGCGCCGGCCGCCGCGGCGACCGCTGGGCAGGCACTCGACCAGGCGGCCCTCGGACAGCTCGTACGGATCTCCCGGGCGAAGCTGGTCGGCGGTCACGGGGTCTCGGGGAGGAGCGGTCATCGAGTATCTCATGTGGATCTATTCCGGGCAGGGCCCGGCGTCCATCAGGAGACGTGTGAGCGCTGGCGTGGCCAGACGTCTGGCTGTGCGTGGCCAGACGTCTGGCTGTCCGCTCTCACGGACAGACATCACACCGCGGCGACGCGCTTACGTGGTCAAGGCCAGCGTCGTTCGCGCTTGAGCTGCTCGCGCAGGGCGGAGAGCTCCGGTCCAGCCATGGCCTCGAGGGCCGCATTGCGCTCCGGTGACAGGGCGATGCCGAGCACCTCGCACAGGTCCCGTACCGCGGTGCGCAGTCCTCGCGTGTGCCCCTCCTCCCGGACCGCCTCGATGTCCTCATAGCCCCTGCGCTGGAGCAGGTTGCGCAGGGTCGCCTCGTGGGCAGCCTCTCGGTCATAGAGGGCCTCGACCAGCACCGGGTTCTTGAGCACCCCCGGGGCGACCAGCGCCTCGCCCGGATAGGCCACATGCGCCGGCTGGCGCCGGGTCTTCTGCGCGCCGGCGCTCGCCTGTGCCCTGCGGCCCGGCGCCTTCTGCCTGGCCGCGCCCGAGGCCTCGTAGACCTCGACGCGCCGCGCGCCCTGGAGGCGGACCACCCAGATCCAGCGCGTGCCGGCCGCCAGCAGCTCGTCGATCTTGCTCTGCAGCTCCGCCTCGTCCTGACCGGTGTCGGCGTACTCGACGGCGAGCGGCGGCGCCTCGGTGGCCCAGCCGGGCTCGTCCGGGATGGGGCCGACGGCGATGTCGGGCGCGCGGAGCATCTCCGGCCGCGGCGAGACGCCGAGATCGACCGCCGCGGCCTCGGCGAGCGGATCGGTGTCGAGCACGCCGAAGCCGGTGCCGTTGCGCCGGCCGCCGCGGCGACCGCTGGGCAAGCACTCGACCAGACGGCCCTCGGAAAGCTCGTACGGATCTCCCGGGCGAAGCTTGTCGGCGGTGACCGGATGGCGAGGCGGTGCAGTCATGGAGTGTCTCATGTGGATCTATTCCGGGCAGGGCCCGGCGTCCATCAGGCCGCGTGCGCGCCGGCGTGGTCAGACGTCTGGCTGTGCGTGGTCAGACGTCTGGCTGTGCGTGGTCAGACGTCTGACCGTCCGCTTCGATCGACGGATCGCCCAGCGGCCGAGCGCTTACTGGCTCAAGCCCAGCGTCGTTCGCGGCGCACGCTGTCCGAGATCGGACGCCGGCCGGCCCTAGGGAGGCACGGAGATCAGCGGCTCGACAGCGGCCAGATCGTCTGTTCCAGCTCGGCGAGCGACGAGACCTGCGACTCCCAGCCATCCACCCTGAGCTGGAACCGGAGGTTGCTGTACCGGTGCAGGAGCGCGAGCGCCGTCAGCATGCGGCGCAGCGCCGGGGTCAGATCGGTGATCCGGTATCCGTAGGAGCACAGGAAGGCCCGCTGGAGGTCCGCGCTTCCCGCGGCGAGGAACAGCCACGGGCCCAGCAGGTCCATCTCGCGCGGGCCGAGGCACGCGTCCGCGAAGTCGATCATGCCGGTGACGCTCCACCGCTCCCCCGTCCGGGTCACGAGGAGGTTCTCCGGCGTGTACTCCCCGGTCAGGAGCACCGGGACCACCGACCGCGGCAGCAACGGGCGCGCAGACTCCAGGTACGACGGGATCTCCGAGACGAGGTGCTCGGGCAAGCCCAGCCGCCGGTGCCGGGCCTCGCACCCGGCGATCTGGCGCTCCACGAACGTCTCCCAGCCGAGATCGATGGGCCCGAGCCCCTCGGTGGGCAGCGCGTGGGCTGCCCTCATGATCTCGCCGATGCGCGCGAGCGCCTCGATCCGCTCCGGGCCGCTCAGCGTCGGCCAGGCCTCTTCCAGGGTGCGCCCCGGGAGGCGCGGCATCACGAGATAAGGCCACCCGTCGAGCTCCGCCTCGTGGAGGACCTCCGGCGTGGCCACGGGGACCTTGCCGTGGAACCGCGCGAGCGAGAGGCGCTCGGCCTCGAACTGGTGCCGAAGGAAGGGCGGAAACAGCTTGATGATCTGGCCCGCGTCGTTCGAGACAACCACGTTCGTCCCGTGCGCGAACGCGGCGAGCCCGCCCGTCGACAGGCCGTGGCGCTGGCACACGGCGAGGATCGCCGGGCGAAACGCCGGGAGGTCGGCGCGGATCCGGTCGAACTCGCCGGGGCCGTCGAACGCTGGGAACAGGGACCGGGCGGCGGGGGGCGCGCTGGGATCGGAGGGCATGGGACGGCGAACACGGTAACGCGCGCGCGCAGGCGCCGCCATCGCGGCGTCGGGGAGGGGAGGGGAGATCTGGTGGCCGGGCGCGAGACAGCGGATAATCCCGTGCGGGACACGTCGTCTCTCCACACCACCCTGTTCGCCGAGAGGAGCGTTGCACCATGCAGATGCCGGACCCCCCGGAAACCCACAAGGAGTTCATCCGCCGCTTCCCGAAGCTCGGCGAGGCCTGGGCGCTGCTCGGCGAGGCCGGCGCGGACGGACCGCTCCCCGAGAAGACGGTGCGCCTCTTGAAGCTCGCCCTCGCGTGCGGCGCGATGCGCGAGGGCGCTGTGCACTCGAGCGTGCGCAAGGCCCTCGCCATGGGGATCTCGGCCGAGGAGATCGAGCAGGTCGTCGCGATCTCCGCGGCGACGCTCGGCCTGCCCGGCACGGTCGCCGTCTACTCCTGGGTGCGCGACGTGCTCGAAGAGTCCGGCGAGTGAGGCGCGGCCCGTGAGGACCACAGCGAACCGCGGCCGCACGCGCGCCGTCGTGGCGGCGCTCGGGGTGGGCGTGCTCCTGAGCTGCCTCGGCCCGACCGCGGGCCAGGTCGATCTGCCGGGGCTCGATGTCCCCGTCGAGAAGGCGATCGCCTTCCCGGCGGGGAAGAAGCTGGAGTTCCCCGTGCACGCCGACCGCTACGAGCACAGCGGCGGGAACCACGTGCGGATCGAGGTGACCCTGCTCCGCGGCGGCGCGCCGATCGGCGTGATGGCGTGCCACGGGTTCGAGCTGGAAGGCGGCGCCGGGTGCGGAACGAGCGCGACCCACCTGAGCAGCGGCTGCGCGATGACGGTCCCCGCCGGCGGGAGCGACGCGATCCGCGTCGTGGCGAGGCTCGCAAACAGGAACAACGCGGCGAGCTTCGAGGGGCTCAGCGTCTATATCCGGGACTGAGCGTGCCGCTGATCATCGTCGAGGACCTCCGCAAGGCGTACCGGGTGGCCGAGCGCCGGCCGGGCGCGTGGGGCGCCGTCGCGGGGCTACTGCGCCCGCGCTACCGCGCCGTCGACGCGCTCGCGGGCGTCTCGTTCTCCCTCGAGCGGGGCGAACTCGTCGGGTACATCGGCCCGAACGGCGCCGGCAAGTCGACGACGGTGAAGATCCTCGCGGGCATCCTCGTGCCGGACTCGGGGCGCTGCGAGGTGGACGGCCGCGTGCCGTGGCGCGAGCGCGTCGCGCACGTGCGGCGGCTCGGGGTCGTGTTCGGCCAGCGCACCCAGCTCCTGTGGGACCTGCCGGTGATCGACTCGTTCGAGCTGCTCCGCGACATCTACCGCGTCGGCGCGGCCGACTACGCCCGCGCGCGCGACGAGCTCGTCGCGATGCTCGACCTCGCGCCGCTGCTCGACACGCCCGTGAGGCAGCTCAGCCTCGGCCAGCGGATGCGCTGCGATCTCGCGGCCGCGCTGCTCCACGCGCCCGACCTGCTCTTCCTCGACGAGCCCACGATCGGCCTCGACGCCGTCTCGAAGCTCGCGGTGCGGCGCTTCATCCAGCGGCTCAACCGAGAGCGCGGGGTCACGGTGATCCTGACGACGCACGACATGGACGACATCGAGGCGCTGTGCTCGCGCGTCCTCCTCATCGCCGGCGGCCGGGTGCTCTCGGACGGCTCGCTCGAGGCGCTCCGCGCCCAGGTCACCGCAGAGCGCTGGCTCATCGTGGACCTGACCGACCCCGCGGCGTCGATCGACGAGCCGCACGCCGAGGTGATCCGCCGCGAGGGCGACCGCGTGACGCTGCGCTTCGATCCCGCGGCGATCTCGACGGCGGAGCTCGTCGGGCGCGTCACGGCCCGCTACCCGGTGCGCGACCTGCTCGTGCAGAACCCGCCGATCGACGAGATCGTGGCGCGGCTCTACGGCGAGGGCGTCCACGGGGGCGAGGGGAGCGCGCGGCCGTGAGCGCGCTCCGCGCGTACCTCGCCCTGTTCCGCGCGCGGTTCCGCGCGCTTCTCCAGTACCGCGCGGCGGCCGTCGCAGGGTTCGGCACGCAGCTCTTCTGGGGGCTCATCAAGGTGATGGTGCTCGAGGCGTTCTACGCGAGCTACGCGAGCTACGCGAGCGCCGCGGACGCCGCGCGCCACACGCCCGCCGCGGCGCCGCCGATGGCCCTCGCGCAGGCGATCACGTACACGTGGCTCGGGCAGGCGTTCTTCCAGCTCATGCCGTTCTCGACGAACCCCGACCCCGAGGTGCGCGAGCAGATCCGCACCGGCGCGGTGGGGTACGAGCTCGCGCGCCCGCTCGATCTGCACGCGATGTGGCTCGCCCGCGCGCTCGCCTCACGCCTCGCGCCGACGGTGCTGCGCGCGGCGCCGATGTTCGCGGTGGCCGTGCCGCTGCTCGGCATGTCGCTGCCGCCGTCGCTCGCCGCCGCCGGCGCGTGGGCGGCGGCGATGGTCGGCGCGGCGGCGCTCGTGGGCGCGTTCGCGACGGCGGTGACGTCGACGATGCTGTGGACCACGTCGGGCGAAGGCATCGCGCGGATCGTGCCGTCGGTCGTCCTCGTCGCCTCCGGCATGGTGGTGCCGCTGCCGCTGTTCCCGTCGTGGATGCAGCCCGCGCTCGACGCGCTGCCGTTCCGCGGCATGATGGACGCGCCGTTCCGGCTCTACCTCGGGCACCTCCCCGCGGGGGCGCTCCCGGGCGTGCTGCTGCACCAGGCGCTGTGGACAGCGGCGTTCGTTGCGATCGGCCGCGCGATGGTGGCGCGCGGCCTGCGGCGGCTCGTGGTGCAGGGCGGGTGAGGGCGGGAGCCGACGGGGAAGGGGAGCAAGAGGCCAGGAACCGACGGGGAAGAGGCGAGGACGAGGCGAGGAACAGACGAGGAACAGACGAGGAACAGACGAGGAACCGAAGAGGAACCGAAGAGGAAGAGAGGAAGAGGCGAGATGTCGCGCGACGGGACAAAGCTTTATCTCCGGCTCGCCGCCGCGTCGCTGCGGTCGCAGATGCAGTACCGCGCGTCGTTCGCGATGTGGTCCGTCGGCCAGTTCATCACCGTCGGGATCGAGCTGCTCGGCGTGTGGGCGCTGTTCGATCGGTTCGGCGCGGTCCGGGGGTGGCGCTTCGCCGAGGTCGCGCTCCTGTTCGGCCTCGTCAACGTCTCGTTCGCGCTCGCCGAGTCGTTCGGCCGCGGATTCGACACCTTCTCCACGACGGTGAAGTCCGGCGATTTCGACAGGATCCTCCTGCGCCCGCGCTCCACGGCGTTCCAGGTGGCGACCCGCGAGTTCCAGTTCCTTCGCGCCGGGCGGCTCGCCGTCGGCCTCGTGATGCTCGCGTGGGCCGGCGGCGCGCTGGAGGTGGGGTGGACGGCCGCGAAGGCGGCGCTGCTCGCCGGCGCGATCGCGGGCGGCGCGTGCGTGTTTTACGGGCTCCTCGTGCTCCAGGCGACGCTGTGCTTCTGGACGGTCGAGTCGCTCGAGATCATGAATACCGTGACCTACGGCGGCACGGAGGCGGCGCAGTACCCGCTCACGCTGTACCGCGACTGGTTCCGGCGGTTCTTCACGTTCGTCGTGCCGCTGGCGTTCGTCAGCTACATCCCCGCGGGCGCGCTGCTCGAGCGGCCCACCGTGCCGGCCCTGCCGGAGGCCGCGCGCTGGGCGTCGCCGCTCGTGGGGGTGGCGTTCCTGCTCGTGTCGCTGCGCGTCTGGCGCTTCGGGGAGCGGCGGTATCAGTCCACGGGGTCGTAGCCGGGAGGGAGCTCCGAGACGCACGGCCCGCGAGGAGGGAGCTCGTCGGCTCAGAAGGGGACTTCCGGGATCGGGACGCGGTCGGGCTCGGGCGCTGTCGTGTGCTGGACCGGCGAAACCGGCGTCTTCCTGGCGCTGTCGGAGACGCTCGTGTGCGGCGTCCTGGGCCTGGCCGCCGGCGACGGCCGCGACGCCGTCGCCGACGGCGATGGCCGCACCCGCGCATCTCTGGGGGCGGCCGTCGCCGCGCTGGAAGCGGCTGCAACCGGCCCGCCGGACGTCGCGCTCGGCGGATGCTCGGGCGGAGACGCATCGCCGGGCGTCACGATCGGCCGAGGCTCCGGCGGCGCCTCGGGCTCTGCCGGCGGTCGGGCCGCGCTCTGCTCCGGGGCGGACGCCGCCGCAGGGGTGACCCCCTCGCCTGTCTCGCGCCGGCCGCTCGCGCTGCCCCGGCTCACGGCGGCTGTGACGCCGGCGACGAGGAGCACCGTCGCCGCGACGCCGACCACCAGCCTCGCGCGCGACGGCTTCTGGAGCCCGGCCTCCTGCGCCGTCGAGCCGGCGCCGGTCAACGTGTCTGGCCTCATCGAGCGCTGCGAGACCGCGGGCGCGTCGAGCTCCAGATCGTGAATCGGTATCGCCACACCCGCGCTCGGCTGAGAGGAAGTCGGCGCGCCCGAGCCGGATTGGTGCAGGTCCGGGATCGACGGGGACGCCATGCCCGCGAGCCGGCGGAGATCGCCGATCATCTCCCCGATCGACTGGAACCGCTGCGCCCGGTCGCGCGCCAGCGCCCGCGCGAAGAACGCGTCGATGGTCGGCGGCAGATCGGGCGCGCGCCGGGACGCGCTCGGCAAGGGCGCGACAAGGATGTTGGCGATCACCGCGCCGAGCTGGTCGCCCTGGAAGGGGAGCTCGCCGGTGACGGCGTAAAACAGGATGACCCCGAGCGACCAGAGATCGCTGCGCGGGTCCACGTCCTTTTCACCCCGGACCTGCTCGGGGCTCATGTAGTGGGGTGAGCCGAGCAGCTCGCCGGTGCGCGTCACCTCGTCCGTGAGGCGAGCGCCGGTCTCCTTGACGATGCCGAAGTCGAGGACCTTGACGAGCTCCTCCTGCTCCTCCTCCGCGCGCACGAGGAACAGGTTGGCCGGCTTGAGGTCGCGGTGGACGAGGCCGGCGTCGTGCGCGCGACGGATCGCCTTGCCCGCCTGCACGAGGATCCGCGCGGCGTCCGCGAGCGAGAGCCGGCCGACGCGCTCGAGCCGCGTGCCGAGATCCTCGCCCTGGAGCAGCTCCATCACGAGATAGGGGGTGTCGTCGTCAATGCCATAGTCCTGGACGTAGACGACGTGTGGACTCTGGAGGTTCGCGGCGATCCTGGCCTCGCGCTCGAAGCGGGCCAGGAACGTGGATGACGCAGCATACGTCGGCGCCATGAATTTGACCGCGACGGGAGAGCCGAGGTTGATGTGCCGCGCCAGCCACACGGAGCCCATTCCGCCGCTCGAGAGCGGACGCTCGAGACGGTACTTCCCACCTACGACAGAGTCCGGGGCGTAATGCATGGCGATGGCTTCCTCACGAATGCCAAGGGAGATGGGATGAGCGTACAGGATAGGAAAGGCTCCGGCCATGACCCGTCGCCTGCGCTGGACTGCCATCGTCCACGCCGTCCCAGGCGGGCGGCCGCCGGCGTGGCGCGCTCGAGGGCGGCGGATTCGTCCCTCGCATCCCACCGCCTGAGCGTTCGACGTCGTGGTCCAGGCGCTGCCGGGGTTCGGGTACGGTGGACGGAGATGCCGCGCGGCGGGCACTTCGCGGCGCTCGAGGCGCCCGATCTTCTCCTCGAGGACGTGCGCGCCTTCTTCCGTTCCCTGCGCGCGCGGCCGGCCTGCTGAGACCGCCGACCCGCCCCCCCACCACGAAGGGCAGGCGCGCGGGGCGCTTGCGCAATGCAGCACGGCCGCTGGGGCGCTCCTCGAGCGTGGCTACGACAGCCCGCGGCCAGGGGATCCGGCGCGCCAGCACCACGCCGCGGCAAGGCCCCGCACGCCAGCAAGAGAACGCCAAGGAGACCTGTTGCGCTCGCCGCGCCGCCGTCTAGAATCCACAATGCCATGATAAAATTATTGCACCATTCAAGCGCGATCGTCCTTGGACTCGCCCTCGCCCTCGGCGGTGCGGCGGCTTGCGGGGGCGATGATCCCGCGGAGAGCAACCGCGCGGACGGCGATCCGGGCGGCGCGGGCGCCGGAACGACGACGGGCGGCGACCCCGATCCCGATCCGGGGAACGCACGGACCTTCGATCACCGGCACACGGCGCTCGACGTCATCCCGGCGAGCTGCCTCGACGCGCTCCGTTCGGGCAATTTCATATTCCATTATGCCCACCGCTCGCACGGCTCGCAGATCATCGTCGGCGCCGAGAGCATCGAGGCCGGTAACCCTGCGTACGGCTTCAAGGCAGAGTACTGCGACGTCCCCTCCGAGACCGACGTCTTCCCGATGTGGGACGGGATGACGGACGGTAACCTCGTCCACGGCGAGCAGTACTGGGCGAGCCAGGACGGGATCGACGATCTGCGCGCCATCCTGCGCGCCCACCCGGAGATCCGGTACTCGATGTGGTCGTGGTCGTCGGAGATCTCCGAGCAGACCGAGGAGGACGTGCAGCGCTACCTCGACACGCTCGACGCGCTCGGGCAGGAGTTCCCCGAGGTCACGTTCATCTACATGACGGGCCCCGGGGACGAGGAGTATGCCGGCGTGAACCGCGCGAAGCGCAACCAGCAGATCCGCGATTTCTGCCGCGACCACGGGAAGATCCTTTACGACTTCGAGGACCTCGACGTTCACTGGAACGGCGAGCGGCACACCGCTGTCGTGGACGGGGAGGAGATCCCGATGCAACACCCGCATTTCGACGTCGATACGTCGGGCAACGCCGAGTACGAGCACACCCACACGACGCAGGACAGCTGCGTGGTCAAGGCGAGCGCCTTCTGGCGGATGATGGCCGAGCTCGAGGGGTGCAGCGGGCAGTGACCCCGCGTCGAACGCGCGCTCGATGCGCGATGCTCGCGGAGCGGCCGCGCGGCGCCGGCGCGGCCGCGGCGCGCGATGAGGGCCGGCGCACGGCCGCGGCGATGACCTCGCGCACTGCACTCTTTCCTGTCGGTTAAGTCCCGGTTTCGCGCGATCGACACCGCCGATCGCGGCGCCCGCGCCTTGCAGGTCGCCTCGGGACCATGCTACGCGCATGTCCTTGAGGCGCGCATCCCGCGGTGTCCACCGCGCCGGACGACGCCTGGCAGCCGATCGGAGGCCGGCCATGGACAGCGTGATGGACAGCGTGATGGACAGCGCGATACCGCTCGGGAAGAAGCAGATCATCGACGGCCAGCTACGCGTCTATTACTACGGATACTGGATCAAGGCGTACGAGGCTCCGGCCGACACGCTGCTCGCGAAGAAGCGCCTCATCGAGGCGCTGACGCGGCGCCTGTTCAACCATGTCGAGCACGGCATCAACGTGCCCGGCAAGCGGCTCGACGAGGCGCGGCGCGCCTTCGAGTCGGAGACCGACCCGCAGCGCAAGCGCGTCAAGGGCGCCATGCTCGCCGGCGCGATCTTCAACCGCGCGGCGGACATCTTCACGAAGCTCGTCGAGATCCAGGAGCTCGGCGTCGCCATCGAGCCCGACAACGCCCTCATGCGCGAGTGCGGCGAGCACCTCCTCGAGGCGCTGACGCTCGGGAAGATGGTGCTCCACCGCAGCGGAGAGGAGGGGCTCGACGAGCTCTGGGGGGAGCCGTTCAAGGCGTTCTCCTTCCCGGTCGAGGCGTTTTACAACAGCCGGTATGTCAAGATCGCGCAGAGCATGCGGGCGATTGACGGCATCCGCGACGAGATGATCGCCACCTTCGCGGGACTGCCGATGTTCGCCGGGGTGGACCGCCTGGCCCACGAGCTCGCGCACGCGGCGAAGGTGAAGTGCGAGACGCTGCGGACCGACGCGGAGATCTTCGAGGTCTGGACGTCCTTCGTCGTCGCGGCGGAGAAGCTCGCCGCCTTCCAGCCGCTGCTCGGCCCGGACGCCTCGCCCGCCGAGCGGGAGCAGGCGGCCCGGGGCGCCGAGCTGATCGTTCGCGGCAAGAACGTGATCTCGTACATCACCCGCGCGCGTGTGCCGATGCCCAAGACCACGAGCGAGCTCATCGAGCGCTACGCGCGGTACCGCGCCAGCTACGGGGCCGCGCCAGCGTCCGGCACAGCGCGCAGCGTCGCCTGAGGGAGCGCGGCTTGCCGCGCGGGGGGCTGCGGCGCCGCGGGGCGCGCCTGCCGGCTCGGAGCGCCGCGCGGCTCCTGCGCGGGGAAGCCGCGCGGCTCCTGCGCGGAGCGCCGCGCGGCTCCTGCGCGGGGGGAGAGGGCGGCGCCTTCGTGTCGCTTGCGTGCGCGTCCGTTGCGGGGCGGCGTGAGGCCTTGATACGGTCGCCGAGATCGACCTCAGGCTGGCGCTGGCGCTGGAAGGTGCGTCGTCATCATGACGCTGGAAAGTGCGTCCTTGCCGGGCCGCCGCGCCGGGGTCGTCGCGTGGGAGGTCCGATGTTGCGGTTTCGTGAACGGTCGTATCTTCTCTGGCGTGCTGCCGCCCTGGCGGGCGGCATCGTCGCGGGTGGCTGCAGCTCCACGGTGGAGACCGGCGGTGACGGCGGTGCGGCGTCGGCGAGCACGTCGGGCGCTGGCGGCGGCGCCACGTCGGCGAGCATGTCGAGCGCCGGCGGCGGTGAGGGCGGCGCGGGCGGCAGCGGCGGCGCGGGCGGGACGGGCGGCGCTGGCGGGACGGGCGGCGCGGGCGGCGCGGGCGGCGCTGGCGGGACGGGCGGCGCTGGCGGCGCGGGCGGCGAAGGGGCCGGTGTGCCGATGAACCCGTGCGGGAGCGCGTGCGGCGCCGACGAGCTGTGCGACGAGAGCCACCTCGGGCTCGACGACGACTGCGACGGCGAGGTCGACGAGACGTGCGCGTGCACCGCGGGCCAGGCGCACGCCTGCTTTCGCGGGGACCCGTCGTACCGGGGCTACGCGGGCTGCCATCCGGGTACGCAGATCTGCGAGGACGCGGGCACGTGGGGCCCGTGCGTCGGCGGCCTGCACGCGGCCGATAGTTGCTTCCTGGACGACGAAGGCGGCTGCCGCCCGATGCACGCGGCGCCGTTCGCCCACGTCGACCTCAAGGAGGGCACGGGCACGTTCAGCGAGGATGCGGGCGTCGAGTCGTGGACGGTGGAATGCCCCGAGGGCGTGGACCCTTGCCCCGAGGTCGGCGGGACGGCGCCGGCGGACGACTTCAGGCCGCTGCAATCCGGCGAATACACCGTCACGTACACGAAGCGCGGGCTCATGGACGGCGGCACGAGGAGCTGCACGTACCCGCTCTTCGTCGGCGCGCGCGGCCTCCGCGTCGAGCTCGAGTGGGAGCATGAGCCTTTCAGCGTCGATCTCGACCTGCACCTCCACAGGCCGAACAGCACGTTGCCCTGGGCGTCCCGCGGCTCGTCGGAGGTCTGCAACTACACCAACTGCACACTCGAGGAGTTCGCGTCCTACTCGGATATCGACTGGTTCAGCGACTCGGCGACGCCGCCCGATCCGGTGAACTGGTACCTCGACCCGGAGGACAGCAACAACACCTGCTATTTCGTCCCGCGGGGCATGGGCGAGCGGTGGCGGGATTTCGGCCGCGGTTGCCGCAGCCCGCGGCTCGATATCGACAACATCAGCTGCGACCCCCTCGTCACCGACCCCGATGACGCCGCTTTCTGCGCGCCGGAGAACATCAACATCGATTTTCCGCCGAAGGGCCAGTGGACGCGGATCGGCGTGCATTACTTCGGCGCGGGCGGCGCGACCTTCGACGTCCATCCGCGGATCAAGGTCTTCTGCGACGGCGCGCTCGGGGCGGAGCTCGGGCCCACGGGGTTTCATCTCCCCGAGCAGCCCGTCACCTTCGCTCCCGCCGACGCCGAGCAGCGGTTCTGGCTCGTCGCCGACGTGATCTTCCCGGAGGCCGACGAGTGCGGCGAGCGTACCTGCGTCGTCCAGCCGATCTACGCCGATGAGGTCGCGCGGGCGCCGTTCTTCACCACCCAACGCGAGGCCGATCTCAGCTTCGGCCCGGCGTACCCGCCGGCGCCCTGAGCCAGGAAGGGGCGCGCCTGCGCCCCGCGGGGAGGCCGCGCTTCACCCCGCCTGCGGCGCCGCCACGAGGTGGATCGCCTCCTCGGGGCAGGCGACGACGCAGAGGCCGCACGCCTGGCAGCGGGCAGCGTTCGGCGTCATCGCCGTCTTCCGGCCGTGGACGAGCGACTTGAGCTTGCCGCGCAGCGAGAGGGCGTCGAAGTCGGCGGGCGCGATGCGGGCGACCTCGAAGACCTGATAAGGACAGACCTCCACGCAATCGCCCTTCGCCTCGCACCGGTTCCGGTCCACCACGGGCCGGAGGGCGCCGGGCTCGGCCCGGCACTGCTCTCCGGGCCTGTCGCGGCGCGCAGCGGCGCGCCGCGCCTTCTCCTTGTTCAACGATTCTCCCATCGCGTGTCTCCCGTCGCCGCGCGGAGCGCTCAGTAGCAGCTCGCGCGGGCCTCGAACCGCGCCGCGTAGTTCGCGCCGAGGTTGCTGTCCCACGCGCCGTGGGACTCGGCGGCGACCTCGATGTCCCAGGCGTTCAGGCGGCCATACTGATCGTAGGCCCAGAGGAACAGGGCCTCCTCGGTCGAGGTCGGCTCGTTGCAGACCCAGGTGCCGCTCGAGGCGGGCGGCAGCGGCGCGCCGCCGCAGACGCGCTGGCCCGAGGCGTCGGGCGGCGGCGAGCACCACGCGCAGTCGCGCGGCGCGTTGCTCACGAGGACGTAGGCGTCGCCGTGCGCGCCCGCGCTCGCGGGGAGGAACGCGTCGCTGCCGTTCAGCCGGACATAGAGGTTGATCTCGTGATCCGGATAGAGGGCGCGCAGGTAACCGCGGTAGGCGATGGTCAGCTTTGCGGCGTCGGTCCGGACCGGATCCTGGATGATCTCGAACGGTCCTGTGTGCACCGTGGTGGTGGGCCCGCAGTAATCATAGCTCGGCGGGTAGTTCGACGCGGCGGCATCGCGGGCCAGGGCAAAGAGCGCGAGCGAGAGCGGGAGGGCAGCGGCGAGCGTCTTGCGGAACATGCGTGGACCTCCAGGGGCGTGTCGGCCCCGGGGCCGCGCGCGGTGCGGGCGCGCGGCGGCCCTGACGAGGGGGCTACCAGCTCGACCCCCGCAGGTCAACGCGGCGCGGGCAGCCGACCGCCGTCGCCACCGAGCTCGTCGGCGGCGGGGGGCCCCGTACCCTGAGGACGAATTTTCGGAGGTCATCCGCGCGGACGCGCGCTGGCTGAGGAGCCTGGGTCGGGGGGCCCAACCTGGGTCGGGGGGCCCAACCTGGGTCGGGGGGCCCAACCTGGGTCGGGGGGCCCAACCTGGGTCGGGGGGCCCAACCTGGGTCGGGGGGCCCAACCTGGGTCGGGTCGCAACCCGGGTCGGGTCGCAACCTGGGTCGGGGGCCAACCTGGGTCGGGGGCCCAACCTGGGTCGGGGGGCCCAACCTGGGTCGGATCGCAACCTGGGTCGGATCGCAACCTGGGTCGGGTCGCAACCTGGGTCGGGTCGCAACCCGGGTCGGGTCGCAACCCGGGTCGGGTCGCAACCTGGGTCGGGGGCCCAACCTGGGTCGGGTCGCCGCAACCTGGGTCGGATCGCAGCCTGGGTCGGGTCGCCGCAACCTGGGTCGGGTCGCAACCCGGGTCGGAGCGCAACCTGGGTCGGGTCGCCGCAACCTGGCTCGGGTCGGAACCCGGGTCGGGTCGCCGCAACCTGGGTCAGGCCCCGGTGGGGGGGCGCCCGACATCTCGCTCGTATGCTGTCGCGGCATGTTTGCGTTGACGCTGGCGCGCGCGCCTCTGTATCACCGCACCATGAAGCCTGCTTCGATTCTCCTGGCGGCGCTCGCCATCGGCCTGTCACCGCGCTCCGCGAGCGCGCTGATCACCCAGCCGAACGGCACCGTCATGCCGCAGGACTCGATGAACGGCGAGACCCAGCTCTACACGCTGTTCACCAGCCGCGGAGAGGCGATCGACTACCAGGCTGATGGGAACACCGAGCCGTCGACCTTCTCGCCGCTCTGCGGCTTCACGGCGGAGCTCGTGCTCAGCCAGACCGGGGCTCGCCTCGGGGTCGGCTGGTACAACGTCGATCCCGGGGCCACGGCGCCGCCGGCGCTCGACGACATCCACGAGATCGTCCCCGCCGGCTCCCCCGTCGGCACCGTCATCACCGCGGCGGACATCCGGAGCGATCCCGCCTATGCGGGCGGGCAGATCGGCTTCGCGCTGATCGGCCAGCAGACGCACTACTCCGAGCAGCGCTGGAATCAGGTGTGCACGGGCTGCACCCCGCCCGGCCCGTGGGTCACCGCCGTCATCTACGCCTCGGTGGCCACGCCGAACGCGTTCTACGTCGCCTTCGAGGACGGCAGCGTCGGCCCGGACCCCGGCGACTTCAACAACGACGGCGACTACAACGACTACGTCTACTTCTTCAGCGGCCTCACCTGTACCGGCGGCGGCGAGCCGTGCGACACCGGGCTGCCCGGCGTGTGCGCGCCAGGGATGACCCAGTGCGCGGCGGATGGGCTCACGTGCCAGGGGCTCGTGCCCTCCTCGCAGGAGACCTGCGATGGGCTCGACAACGACTGCAACGGCGCCACCGACGAAGGCGAGCTCTGCCCGGCGGATCACGTCTGCGATCGTGGCGTGTGCGTGCAGGCGTGCGGCAGGGGCGAGTTCGTGTGCCCGGCCGACAAGAGCTGCAACGCCGCGGGGTTCTGCGTCGATCCGGCCTGCGCCGAGGTCGAATGCGACGAAGGCCAGGTGTGCATCGGCGGGCAGTGCCGCGCGGCTTGCGACGGAGTGCAGTGCCCTTTCCCGACCGTGTGCCGGGTCGGCGCCTGCGTCGACCCGTGCAGCAACGTGACCTGCGAGAGCGGCACGGTCTGCGACGGCGGCGTGTGCAAGCCGAGCTGTCCCTGCACGCCGTGCCCGAGCGGACGCGCGTGCGAGGAGTCGAGCGGGCTTTGTCGAGAGTCGGCGTGCGTCGGCGTCGCGTGTCCGCCCGGCCAGCGCTGCGACGCCGGGGCGTGCGTGGACGCGTGCGCTGGAGCGGTGTGCCCGAGCGGGCAGATCTGCGCCGGCGGCGCCTGCGTGGACGACGCGAGCACGACGGCGGCCGGCGGGGAGAGCGGCTCCACGGGCGCGGGCCTGGACCCCGGCGCGGGCGGCGGCGCCGCGGGGCCGGCCGGCAGCGGCGGCGCGGGCGGCAGCGACGCCGTCTCCGGTGGCGCCGGCGGAGACGGCGCCGGCGCGGGGGGAGCCGGCGCGGGCGGCGGCTGCGGCTGCGTCGTGGCCGGCGCGCAGGGCTCGCGCGGGGCGCCGCTCGCGGCGATCGCGCTGGCGCTGGCCGGCGCGGTCCGGAGGCGGCGGCGCGGCGACGCCCCTGCGAAGGGCCGCCGCTGCGCGCGGCAGCGCGGCTGAGCCGCCCGGGACCGGCCCCGCCCTCGCCGAGCGGCGCCGGCGGGCCCGTTCCTTCCCGGCGACCGCTCATGGCATAGTCCTGCCCATGAACGGTGTGCTCCCCGGCTCTGCGCTCCTCGGGCTCCTCCTGGCGTCCTGTAGCGCCCCCCTCCCCGTGGAGCCCGGGAGCGCCGGGGCCGGCGGCGAGGACGGCGCCGTCTGGACCGGCGGCGGTGGAGACGGGGGCGGAGCGCCGGTCCCCTGCGGCGGGAGCGAGGGCGACACCTGCAGCGAGACGGAGTACTGCGACGCCGGCGAGGCGGCCGCCGAGGCGTGCAACGACGACGCGGCCGGCGTGTGCGCCGCGCGGCCGAGGCCCCAGGACTGCCCCGAGGACTGCCCCGGCGTCTGCGGGTGCGATCAGCGCGTGTATTGCAACGAGTGCCTGGCGCGCGCGGCCGGGGTGAAGGCGTCGAAGGACACGGCGTGCTCGAGCGGGGATTACGTGATCGGCGCCCAGGACCGCGTCTACGTGCACAGCGCCGATCTGGAGACCAACCGGTGTCTGACGCTCTCCCTCGCCTGGCCGGGCGAGAGCGACCCGCGCTTCACCGGCGTCGAGCTCCCGCTGTACTGGGCCCTGCTGGACGTGGCGCTCACCGGCGACATGCGCGCTTGCACCGTGCCGCGCACGCCCGGCGGCGATGGGCTCCACGTCGTGACCGGCGCCTCCGGCGCCATGTCGTGGGAGTCCGAGCCGAACACCGGCATCCCGTGCGTCGTCGACATGGACGTCACCGTCGAGCTCGAGGGGGAGCCCGGCACGTATCGTGTCGAGGAGACCGGCGTGGTCGTCGACAACACGTGCCTCTGGTAGACGCCAGGGCGCGGAGAGCGCCAGGGAGCATCGACGCCTCCTTGCTGCCTGTCGCGTGCCGGGGCGCTCGCGGGAAGAGCGCTGGTGGCGGTGGCTCGTCACCCCGCCCCTGGGAGCGCTCCCCGCCCGTGGGTGAATTTTTACCGCAGACGAGCGGTCTTTGCCAAGCCCGGCGACGGAGCGGCCGCCGCGGCCCCAGCGCCGGCCGCAGCGGCGGCCACCCCGGCGGCCACCCCGGCGACGATGCCCTCCCAGTGGCTGCCCTTCCACAGCACCTTGCCGCAGCGCTCGCACCGCCAGAACTCGTCGTAGCGCTCCACCACCACCGCGGGCACAGCCCCCCGCACCGCGTCCTTCGGCGCGGCGGCGAGCGCGCCGCCGCACGCCATGCAGCGCGG
This sequence comes from Sorangium sp. So ce1335, assembly GCF_051521615.1. NCBI lineage: Bacteria > Pseudomonadati > Myxococcota > Polyangiales > Polyangiaceae > Sorangium > Sorangium sp. So ce1335. The sequence continues at coordinate 9,417,881 of NZ_CP150363.1, read as the reverse complement.
GTCGCGCACGGGCAGCCCGAGCTCCCGCAGCACGAAGCCCGCCTGCTCCATCGGCCGGAGCCCGCGGGGCACGTAGAGCCCGCGCACGGCCGCGGTGCGCAGGGGGCGCCGCTCGAACACGCCGGCGTCGGAGCTCAGCAGCACCCGGCCGGTCCGCTGCGCGAGGCGCACGAGCTCGCCGTCGTCGATGCCGTGCTCGAACGTCGCGTCGTACCCGGCGCCGCGCAGCCAGCGCGACAGACCGCCGAGCATCGCGTCGCACAGGAAGCGAGGCCCCGCCGCGTCGTCCGGCGCCGCGGCCGCCCCGCCGCCCGCCTCATCCACGTGCTCGCCCCATGCGCTCAGGATGGCGCCCGGCCCGCGGGCGGCAAGGCGCCCGCCGCGAAATCCCCACGGCCCGCTCGAGCGCTGGTACCGTCGTGGTGAAGCGATCGCCTGGAGGAGTGGATGTCGATGAAGGGTGCGTGGTGGTCCTCTGCGGCCGTCGCGCTCGCCGTGCTGGCGAGCGCACGGGAGGCTCCGGCCTACTGCCGCTCGAACACCTGCAAGATACCGGAGCTGTGCCTCCAGGACGACCTGCCGAGGGGCGACTGCAAGCCGCTCCGCTGGACGGGCGATTGCATCGGGTTCTCCGTCCACGAGGACGCGTCGAGCGAGGTCTCCTACCAGCAGATCTCCGACGTGCTCGATGCCGCCTTCAGGGCGTGGCAGGAGGCGCCCTGCCCCGGGGGAGGGACCCCGGGCATCCGCGTGCAGAACCTCGGCCCCGTGGCCTGCGGCGAGGTGGAGCTGAACGCGAGGGACGGCAAGACCCGGCTCGTCGACGGGCTCGTGCCGGGCAACGCCAACGTGGTCGTCTTCCGCGACATGGACTGGCTCGCGGCCGCGGGGCACAGCAGCGAGATGCTCGCGCTCACCACGGTGCAGTTCGACAAGAAGACCGGTGATCTCTGGGGCGCCGACATGGAGATCAACTCCAACCTCTACGACTTCGCCGTCGGGGACGACTCGGCTGCGCCGCGGGAAGACCTCCTCGCCGTCGTCACGCACGAGGCGGGGCATTTCCTGGGCCTCGATCACTCGATGATCGGCCCGGAGGCGACCATGCATTACCGGTACGACAGGTCGGACCCGATGAACTTCCGGACGCTGCACGAGGACGACATCGCGGCGATCTGCCAGGTGTACCCTCCACGGGATCTCTCGACATCGACCTGCAACCCCATCCCGCCGCACGGGTTCTCCCCGGAGTGCGCGGCGGACCAGCTGGTCACCTGCGGCGTGGCGCCGCCCATCGCAGGCGGCGCGGGGTGGGGCGCGCCGCTCGCGGCCGCCGCGATCGGCGCGGCCGCCTGGCTGCGCGCCGGCGGGCGTGGCCGCCGCGGGAGGCGCTGACCGGCGCGCGCCGGCGTCGAGAGGCGCTGACGGGCGCGCGCTGTCGGGGCGCGCCTGGGCCTACGGCGCCGCGCCGCGGTGGCCCCGGCGGGAGAGCGCGTAGGCGACCCCCCGCTCCAGCGTCCCCAGCGTGACGATGCCGCCGAGGTCGGCGTCGAGCTGGACGAGCGACTGGGCCACGCTCGGCCGCACCCCGGTGATCACGATCTCGGCCCCGAGCATCCGCACGCTGCGGGCGGCCCGGATCAGCGCGTCGGTCACCTCGGCGCCCGCCTCCGGCATGCCCGTGACGTCGAGGATCGCGATCCTCGCCTGCTGGCTCGAGATGCCGCGAAGGAGCGCCTCGATGACCAGATCGGCCCGCTCGCGGGTCACCTTGCCGACGAGCGGCACCACGAGGACGCCGGCGGCGATGGGCAGGAGCGGCGTGGAGATCGACCGCAGCGTGTCCTCGCGGACGCGGAGCATCTGCTCCTGCAGCCGGAGGTTCTGCTCCTCGGCCCGCACGCGCTGGGTGATGTCCGCCGAGATGCCGCAGACGCCCGTCACCTTGCCGTCGTCGTCGCGGAGGGCGAACTTCGTGGTCATGAACACGTGCGTGCCGTCGTGCATCTCGAGCCGGTCCTCGGCGACGATCGGCGCGCTGGAGGCCATGGCATGGCGGCCCTGCTCGGCGAACCGAGCGGCCACGTCCACGGGCACGAAGTCGCCCGGCCTCCGCCCCACGAGCTCGCCCCGGGATGCGCCGAGCGCCTCCTCGACGAGGCGGTTCGCGACGGTGTAGCGGCCCTCGGCGTCCATCGCGTAGATCAGCAGGGGCGCGTTCTCGATGATGCTCTGCAGCAGCGCGGCGCTCCGGCGCTGCCGCGCCTCGGCCTCCCGGTGCGCCGAGACGTCGCGGATCAGCGCCACGACGAACCTCACCCCGGCCTCGTCCCGGAGCGGCAGGAACGTCACCTCGAGCCAGCACCAGCGGCCCAGGTCCTCGTTGACCTCGTGCTTGATCACGTAGGGGATCGCCGGGAGCGTGACCGGCTCGCCGGCGACCGCGCGCAGGAAGGCCTCCGCGAACCCCTTCGATATCGCCTCGGGGTCCTGCAGCACGCTGTACTTGCCGACGAGGTACTCCCGCGGGGTCTTGTACCAGGTACAGGTGACCTCGTTGACCGCGGCCACCACCCCGTCGGTGCGGTAGACGAAGGCGGGCATCGGCAGCAGCTCGAAGACCGCCTCGAACGGGACGCGCGGCTCGGTCGCGGAGGCCTGCGCTGCGGGCGGCGACGTGGCCTCGCCGAGCCGCCGCTCCAGCTCCTCGACGCGGGCCCGCAGGCGCGCGTTCTCCGCCGCCGTCGCGTCACTGACCCCCTGTGTGCTCATGGTCCCTCGCTCGTCGATGTCACGCCGTCCGCGGCCGCTCCACGCGGAGCTCGGTCCACGGAGACGTCTGCTCGGCGAGCGTACGATACGCGAGGGCCGCGGCGCCGACGAAGAAGAGCGCAAGCGCGGCCGGCCCGATGCCGATGCCGCCGGCCGGGCCGAGGGCGCCGAAGACGCCCGCGTGGAACGCGCGGAACAGGCCGAGGTGGAGCCCCGTGAGCGCCGCGCCGAGCGCGAGGGCCCAGGCGCGGTGGAAGCGCGCGCGCCGGGCGTGGTGGGCGATCACCGTGTCGGAGGAGACGCAGAGGTTGCCGTGCGCGGGGGCGCGGAGCACCCAGGCCTGCGCCGCGTCGCGGTACCCCTTGCCGGCGGCGCTCGGGTCGATCTCGCGGCGCACGGAGCCGGCGATGTAGATGGCGTCGCCCGGGCGGACCTCGGACCGGTAGACGAGCGCGCCGCCGCGGCTCGCCGGGACGAAGGTCGTATCGAGGGTCAGCCGGCCGCTCGCCGGCTCGACGCGCACCGCGGCGCCCGAGGGGAGCCGGAGCGAGAACGCGCGCGCCCGGGTGTGCCACGCGCCCGGCGTGGCGCCGGGGACCGGCCGGCCGCCGCACGGGATCTCGACCGCGATCACCGCGTCGTCGGGCGCGGAGTCCTCCGCGCCGACCTCGCCGCGGAGGAGGGCGAACCCCTCCCGCATCGCGCCGGGCGACGTCGATGGGCTCCGCGCGTACGCGGCGACCTGCGAGCGCCGCCGGTGGTGGAGGCAGCGCCCGATCGCGATCGCGAACGCGGCGCCCAGCACCACCCCGGCCACCCCGTACACGATGAGAAAGCTGGCGACGAACCCCATCCGGTGAGCCTAGACGTGCGGCTCCGGCCCGTCGAGATGGGCAGTTTGCCGCGGCGGATGGCCTCCGGCGTGTCGGCGGACTCGGCGGATGGCCTCTGGCGTGTTGGCGGCCGCGGCGGATGGCCTCTGGCGTGTTGGCCGCCTCTCCACCCCACGCGTCAGTCCGACCGGCGGTCGCGCTCGCGGGGCGCTCCGCCCGCCCGCGCCGCCCGGCGCCAGCGCTCCGGCAGGCGCACGAACACGAGCAGCGCGAGCCCGGGGAGCAGCACCATCCCCGCGAACAGCAGCAGGACGGACGTGAGCCGCGCGGCGGAGGCGCCGACCGCCGCGTATGTCGCCGAGATGCCCAGGTTGGCCAGGGCGGTGACCGTCAGGAACGCGCGGCGCGGCATGCGGCCCGCGCCCGCGAAGACGACGGACGCCTCGGAGAGCACCGGCACGCCGCGGAAGACGAGCAGGAACCAGGGGCCGTGCCGCTCGGCGGCCCGCGCGAGGCGCGCGAGCTCCGCCTCGCCCACCATCCGCCGGAGCGCCGGCGCCCCGGCGCGCGCGCCGACCGCGTAGCCGAGCGCCGAGCCCGCCATCATGCCCGCCCAGGAGACCGCCGTCCCGCGCCAGAAGCCGAGCAGGCCGCCCGCGGCCGTGCTCACGAAGCTCGACGGGACCGGCAGGAACACGTCGCTCGCGAGCAACCCCCCGAGCACGAGCGCCGTCGCGCCGGCCGGCGGGGGCGACGCGAGCAGCGCGCGCGCGGCCGCCTCGAGGCGGTCCGCGAAGAGGAAGAAGGGCACGAGGATGCCGAGGAGCAGCAGGCCGGAGAAGCCGGCCCACCCCGCCCAGGAGCGCCGCGCGCGCGCCGGCGCGCCGGGGGCGGAAGAGCTTCCCGGGGGGCGGGGCGAGGCGGGGCCGGGGGGTGACGACGGCAATTTCTGGGTCTCTCGGCGTGCCTGGCGCCCAGGCGGTCAGCGCGTCCGGCCCTTGTACCAGACGCAGGCGAACACCGCCCCGCCGCGGCCTCCTCGCCGGTGCTAGCTTCTCGGCATGGTCCTCCCCGCCTCCGGGACGCCGCTGCCGCCCTCCTCCCTGCCGATCGCTCCGACAGAGGAAGCGTGGCGCGCGATGACCCCGGCGGAGCGCGAGCGGCTGCTGGTGACGATCCTCGACGCCCTGTCGGATCCGCGGAGCGCCATGGCCGAGGGGCGGCCCCATTACAAGGCCAAGGCGCGGGCGATCGACATGCTCACCCTGCACTTCGGCTCCACCGGCCGCGTCATCTACCTGGCCGAGGAGATGGCGGTCCTGTACCCGGGGGAAGAGGTGTTCTCCCCGGATATCCTCGCGGTGCTCGACGTGCCGCAGCCGGAGGACGACCCGCGGATGGCGTGGGTCGTGGCCGACGAGGGCAGGGGGCTGAGCCTGGTCCTGGAGGTGCTCCACCAGGGCGACCGGAACAAGGATCTCGTCGCCAACGTCGAGCGCTACGCGCGCCTGGGCATCCCCGAGTACTTCGTCTACGACCGGCTCCGGCAGCAGGTCCACGGCTACCGGCTGCCGGCGCCGGACGCCACGCGCTACCAGCGCATCGTGCCGCAGATGGGGCGTCACGCCTCGGCGGTGCTGGGCCTCGACCTGGCGGTCACCGGCGAGCGGCTCCAGTTCTTCCAGGGCATGGCCGAGCTGTTCGGCACCGCGGACCTGATCGGCCGGCTGAAGGGGATGATGGAGAGCCTCGAAGCGAGGGCCGAGCAGGCGCAGGCCCAGGCCGAGCAGGCGCAGGCCCAAGCCGCGCAGGCGCAGGCGCAGGCCGAGCAGGCCATGGCGGGGCTGCGCGAGGCCATCCTGGCCACGCTCTCGCTGCGCGGGATCGCGTGCCCGGACGAGCCGCGCGCCCGCCTGCTGGCCTGTCAGGAGCCCGCGACGCTGCAGCGCTGGCTGCTGCGGGCGATGAGCGCCGGCTCTCTCGACGAGATCCTCGCCGGGTAAACCAGGCCGCCCGTCGTCCCCGCGAGGATCGCGCGCCCTGGCTCGAGCGCGAGCGCCGTGCCGTCCGCGCCTCTGCGGCTCGAATTCTACTCCATTGCGTCCATTGCGGAGCCGGAGACTCTTATGGACAGCGCTGCATCGGCTGAAGTACAAGCCTGAGGCCGGATCGGTGAGCGGCGGCGAGACGGGGACTTTGCACGATCGACAGAGGCTCTCCTTGGCTGACCCGACCGACTACCCCGAGCACCGGCTGAAGCTGCAGCGGGACGACGGGTTCCTCGAGGTCCGCTTCGAGCATCACGATCGCACGCGGCCGGTCCACCTCGCGCACCGCGCCCCGTGCCGCATGCTCTTCCCGCGGCGAGAGCCGGACGAGCCGCTGCTCGGGGTGTTCGTCACGACCTCGGGCGGCACGGCCGGAGGCGATGTCCTCCGGGTGTCCGTCGAGGCGTGCCGCGGCGCCGACGCCACCGTGACGAGCCAGGCCGCCGAGAAGATCTACCCCTCGCTCGGCGCCCCGAGCCGCCTCTCGCTCGAGCTCCGCGTCGAGCAGGGCGCCGCGCTCGAGTGGCTGCCCCGGGAGACGATCCTGTTCAACAGCGCCCGCTTCGAGCGGCGCGCCGAGATCGACGTCGCGCCCGGCGGGAGCCTCCTCGCGCTCGACCTCGTCGTCTTCGGCCGGCTGGCGCGCGGCGAGCGCTTCACGGCCGGCGCGCTCCACGACGTCTGGCGCGTCCGGCGCGGCGGGCACCTCGTGTGGGCGGACGCGCTCTCCCTCTCGGGCGACATCGCCGCGCAGGTAACCAACCCCGCGGGCTTCGGCGGCGCGACGGCGGCGGGGCTCGCGCTGCTCGTCGCCGACGACGCGGCGGCGTGGGTCGACGAGGCGCGCGCGCGGCTCGCGCGCGGGGCGTCCCGCGCGGGCGCCACGCTCGTCGGCGGGGTGCTCGTGGCGCGGGCGCTCGGCGCCGAGCCGGCGCACGTGCGGCGCGACCTCACCGAGCTCGTCTCGTGGCTCAGGGCGGCGCGCTCGGGGCATCCGGCGCGCATGCCGCGGTTCTGGTCTATCTGAGGAGGAGTCGATGAATCTCACCCCCCGAGAGAAGGACAAGCTGCTCATCTCCGTGGCCGCGATGGTCGCGCGCCGGCGGCTGGAGCGCGGCGTCAAGCTCAATTACCCCGAGGCGGTCGCGCTCATCTCCGACTTCGTGATGGAGGGCGCGCGCGACGGCCACTCGGTGGAGGACCTCATGAGCCGGGGCGCCCGCGTCGTCTTCCTCGATCAGGTGATGGAGGGCGTCGCCGAGATGATCCACGACGTCCAGGTCGAGGCGACGTTCCCCGACGGCACGAAGCTCGTCACGGTCCACAACCCGATCGGCCCGCGGCTCGGGGTCCAGTCGGCGCCCCAGGACAAGCCGTAGCGGCGAGGAGGACGAACCATGATTCCCGGAGAGATCATCACCCCCGCGGGGCAGGAGGACATCCAGCTCAACGTGGGCCGGCCCGTCGCCACGATCACCGTCAAGAACACCGGCGATCGGCCGATCCAGGTCGGCAGCCACTACCATTTTTACGAGGTCAACGCGGCGCTCGAGTTCGACCGCAAGGCGGCGCGCGGCATGCGGCTCGACATCCCGGCCGGGACAGCGCGGCGCTTCGAGCCGGGCGAGACGTGCGAGGACGTGCCCCTCGTCGCCTACGGCGGCGACCGCGTCGTCGTGGGCTTTCAGGGGAAGATCAACGGCTCACTCTAGGAGACCCCGGCGATGCCTCATCCGATCTCTCGTTCCAGCTACGCGAGCCTGTACGGCCCGACCGTGGGCGACAAGGTGCGGCTCGCCGACACCGATCTCCTCATCGAGGTCGAGCGGGATCTCACCGCCCTCAAGGGATATGGCGAGGAGGTCACGTTCGGCGGCGGCAAGGTCATCCGCGACGGCATGGGCCAGTCCCAGCGGAGCCAGGCCGAGGGCGCCGTCGACACGGTGATCGTGGGCGCGCTCATCCTCGACCACTGGGGCATCGTCAAGGCGGACATCGGCCTCCGCGACGGCCGGATCGCCGCGATCGGCAAGGCCGGCAACCCCGGCGTGCAGGACGGCGTGACCATCGTCATCGGCCCCGGCACGGAGGTCATCGCGGGCGCCGGGAAGATCGTCACGGCCGGCGGCATCGACGCGCACATCCACTTCATTTGCCCGCAGCTCGTCGAGGAGGCGCTCTGCTCGGGCCTGACGACGCTGATGGGCGGGGGCACCGGACCGGCGGCGGGCACGGCCGCCACGACGTGCACGCCGGGCCCCTTCCACCTCCGGCGCATGCTCCAGGCCGCCGAGGCGCTGCCGATCAACATCGGCCTGTTCGGCAAGGGGAACACGAGCCGGCCCGCCGGCCTCATCGAGCAGATCGAGGCTGGCGCCTGCGGCCTGAAGCTCCATGAAGACTGGGGCAGCACGCCCGCGGCCATCGACAACTGCCTGTCCGTGGCCGACGCGTACGACGTCCAGGTGGCGCTCCACTCCGACACGCTGAACGAGGCCGGCTTCGTCCAGAATACGATCCGCGCCATCAACGGGCGGACGATCCACGCGTTCCACACCGAGGGGGCCGGGGGCGGCCACGCGCCCGACGTCATCGCGCTCGTCGGCGAGCCCAACGTGCTCCCGTCGTCCACGAACCCGACCCGGCCGTTCACGAAGAACACGGTCGCCGAGCACCTCGACATGCTCATGGTCTGCCATCACCTCAACAAGGACATCCCGGAGGACGTGAAGTTCGCCGAGAGCCGTATCCGCAAGGAGACGATCGCCGCCGAGGACATCCTGCACGACCTCGGCGCCATCTCCATGATGTCGAGCGACAGCCAGGCGATGGGGCGCGTCGGCGAGGTCATCCTGCGGACCTGGCAGACCGCCCACAAGATGAAGCGCCAGCGCGGCACGCTGCCGGAGGATCGGCAGGGGAACGACAACTTCCGCGCCAAGCGCTATGTCGCGAAGTACACGATCAACCCGGCCATCGCCCAGGGGGTCAGCCGGCATATCGGCTCGGTCGAGGTCGGCAAGCTCGCCGATCTCGTGGTCTGGTCGCCGGCGTTCTTCGGGGTCAAGCCGGACCTGGTGCTCAAGGGCGGCTCGATCGTCATGGCCCCGATGGGCGATCCCAACGCCGCCATCCCGACGCCGCAGCCGGTGCATTACCGGCCGATGTTCGCGGCCTATGGCCGGAGCGCTATCGAGAGCTCGGTCCTGTTCGTCAGCCAGGCGTCGCTCGCGCGCGGGATCGCGGCCGCCGCGGGGCTGTCGCGCCCGCTCGTCGCTGTCGAGAACACCCGGTCCGGGCTCTCGAAGGCGAGCATGATCCACAACGGCGCCACGCCGCGCATCGAGGTCGACCCGGAGCACTACATCGTGAAGGCCGACGGCGAGGCGCTCACGTGCGAGCCGGCGGAGGTGCTCCCCATGGCCCAGCGCTACTTCCTGTTCTGACATGCGACGCGCCATCGAGGTTGTTCCCCGAGGGGGTTATCCCGAGACCGCCGCCGAGGCGTGCGTCACGCTCGCTTACGACGATCGGCACCGGCGGCGGATCCGGCTCACGACCGACGAAGGGTGGGAGTTCTTGCTCGACCTCGCGGAGGCGACCGTGCTCGGCGACGGAGACGGCCTTCGCCTCGACGACGGCGGCTGGCTCCGGGTCCGCGCGGCGGACGAGGATCTCGTCGCCGTCACGTGCCGCGAGGCGGCGGATCTGGCGCGCGTCGCCTGGCACATCGGCAACCGCCATATCCCGGCGGCCATCGACGGCGCGCGGATCCTCATCCGCCACGATCACGTGATCGTCGACATGGTCCGGGGGCTCGGCGCCGAGGCGACGCCGCTGCGCGCGCCCTTCACGCCGGAGCGCGGCGCGTACGATCGGCAGCCGGCGCACGGGCATTCCCACGGGCACGGGCACTCCCACGGGCACGGGCATTCCCATGGGCACGGGCATTCCCATGGGCACGGGCACTCCCATGAGCACGGGCACTCCCATGAGCACGGGCACTCCCATGAGCATGCTCACGGTCACGGGCATTCCCACGACGATGAGCACGGTCACGAGGACCGGCACGGGTGATCGCCGTGGGAGAGGGCGCGCTCTACCGCCTGATGAGCTGGATGTCGCCGGCCTACCCGGTCGGCGGCTTCAGCTACAGCCACGGTCTGGAGTGGGCGGTCGAGGCGGGCCTCGTCGGCACGGCGGAGCAGCTCCGGGCGTGGGTCGCGACGATCCTCGGCGAGGGCTCCGGCCGGGTCGACGCGGCGCTGCTCGCGGCGGCTTACCGCGCGGAGCACGACCGCGCGCTCGACGAGGTGGCCGAGCTCGCGGCGGCGCTCCGGGGCACCCGCGAGCTCGCGCTGGAGAGCGCGCAGCAGGGCGCCGCGTTCCTCACCATCACCCGCGCCGCCTGGCCGCACCCGCGCCTCGACGCCTTCGCCGAGCGCCACGGGGGCGAGGCGCCGCTCCCGGTGGCGGTCGGGCTCGCCGCCGCCGCGCACGGCGTGCCGCTCGATCCGGCGCTGACGGCTTACCTCCACGCCTTCGGCTCCGGCCTCGTCTCGGCGGGCATCCGGCTGATCCCGCTCGGCCAGACGGACGGCCAGCGGGTCGTGGCGGCGCTCGAGCCGGTCATCGTCGACGCCGCCCGCCGCGCGCGGGAGACGCCGCTCGACCGCATCGGCGCCGCGACGCCTGGCGTGGATCTCTCGTCGATGCAACACGAAACCCAGCACACGAGGTTATTCCGCTCATGACAGCAAGCACTCACGGTCCGCTCCGCGTCGGCATCGGAGGGCCGGTCGGCTCCGGCAAGACGGCGCTCGTCGACCGCCTCTGCAAGCGCATGCGCGACGAGTGGCGCGTCGCCGTCGTCACCAACGACATCTACACGAAGGAAGACGCCGAGTTCCTGACGCGCTCGGGCGCGCTCAGCCCCGAGCGCATCGTCGGGGTCGAGACCGGCGGGTGCCCCCACACGGCGATCCGCGAGGACGCCTCGATCAACCTGGCGGCCGTGCGCGAGATCGCGCAGCGCCTCGCCCCGCTCGATCTCGTGTTCGTCGAGTCGGGCGGAGACAACCTGGCCGCGACCTTCTCGCCGGAGCTCGCCGACCTGACCCTCTACGTCATCGACGTGTCGGCCGGCGACAAGATCCCGCGCAAGGGCGGCCCGGGCATCACGCGGTCGGACCTGCTCATCATCAACAAGATCGACCTCGCGCCCATGGTCGGCGCGAGCCTCGAGGTGATGGACCGCGACGCCCGCAAGATGCGGGGCGAGCGGCCGTTCCTGTTCACCAACCTCAAGGAGAACAAGGGGGTCGAGGAGATCGCCGCCTTCATCGTCAACAAGGGCGGCCTCGACGTCAGGAAGAGCGCCCCCGCGGGCGGTTGAAGAGACGCGCGGCGGTCTCGCCGGGGCGGCGCCAGGGCCGCAGAGCGAGGACCTTCTTCGCCGCCTCGAGGTACCGGAAACGGGCCGGGCAGGGCTGCCGCGCAGCCCTCGCGGCACCGGAAACGGTCTGGGCAGGGCTGCCGCGCAGCCCTCGTGGCACCGGAGACGGTCCGGGCAGGGCTGCCGCGCAGCCTTCGAGGCACCGGAAACGGTGCGGGCAGGGCTGCCGCGCAGCCTTCGAGGCACCGGAAACGGTGCGGGCAGGGCTGCCGCGCAGCCCTCGAGGTACCGGAGACGGTGCGGGCAGGGCTGCCGCGCAGCCCTCGAGGTACCGGAGACGGTGCGGGCAGGGCTGCCGCGCAGCCCTCTCGGCACCGGAGACGGTGCGGGTGAGGCTGCCGCGCAGCCCTCGTGGCACCGGAGACGGTGCGGGTGAGGCTGCCGCGCAGGTGGTGGGGGAGCTCGCTCACCCTGCCGGAATGATGGAACCGCCAAGACGCCATGAGACGCCAAGATCTTTGTGTTTTCTTGGCGTCTCATGGCGTCTTGGCGGTTCAAAAGACCCCACCATCGGCCGAAGCACCCCACGACCGCCGCGCAGCCCTCGCGGCACCGGAAACGGTCCGGGCAGGGCTGCCGGGCTGCCCAGGCGCAAGGATGATCGCCGGCTCTGAACACGAGGCGGGACGGCGGGAAGACTATCCCGCATGGTCTTCCCGCCTTGACGTGAATCTCTTCAGGGCAAGTCAGGCCACCACCGGCGCAGGCTCGCACCCTCTGGCTGCCTGTCGCCAGGATCTTGCCAGGTGCGTTGACGCATCCGAACCGAACGTTATGCCTGGCCGGAACGTCCGGCGCGCGCCGGGCGCTCACAAGAACAACCATCGCGGGGGGTAGAGGGCGTGTCCTTTCGTGTCCTCCACGGCTCGACGATGGGGACAAGCGAGAGGTGATCCCCTCATGACGAAATCTTCTTCGGTCAAGAAAAAGCCCGCTCCCAGAAAGCCCTCGGCCCCGCCCCAGGCGGCGGCGGCGTTCGACAAGGCGCTTCCCGAGATCGAGGCGCTCAGCCCGGACCGGCTCATCCCCCTGAACCTCGATATCCCCCGCGTGGTCTCCCAGGTGCTCGGCGTGCTGCCTGGCCTCCGCGCGCTGCGCGCCGACATCGCGGCGCACCTGCCGACGTTCGAACTCGCGCGGCTGGACCGGCTCGAGACCTACGCGCTCGCCGCCTGGTACGCGCACCTCCTGTGGCTGTCCAGCGGAGGCGCCGAGAACGCGCTGAAGCCGCTCCTGGCCGAGGCGGCACCGCTGCGCGAGAACCTGCTCGGCGACGCCGAGGCGCTCGCCCGCCGCGGCCTGCTCGACGCGACGGCGGTCGCGGACATCCGCGCGGGGCAGGGGCACATCGACACGGCCAACGATCTCGTGGCGCTCTCGGCGCTGTTCAGCGCGAGCTGGCCCGAGATCGCCGGCAAGACGGCGGCGACGGAGGAGGAGGTGAAGCGCGCCGGGGAGGTCGGGCCGCAGCTGCTCGCCGCCCTCGGCGTGCGGGAGCACGGCAAAGGGCCCGGTCCGACCGAGGCCGCGGACAAGCGGGTGCGCGCCTTCGCGCTGCTCGTCCACGCCTACGACCAGATCCGCCGCGCCGTCGCGTTCCTGCGCTGGGACGAGGGGGACGCCGACGAGATCGCCCCGTCGCTCTACAAGGGGCGCACGGGCCGGGCGACGTCGTCCACCGAGACCACGGCGGCGCCGGCCGACGAGACGCCGGCCGGACCGACGGCGTCGCCCGGCACCGCGGCGCCGGTCACGCCGGCGGGTACGGCCGCGCCGCCGGCTCCCGGGGCCGCGTCGGTTCCCGGGGCGCCGCCGGCTCCCGGGGCCGCGCCGGCTCCCGGGGCCGCGCCGGCTCCCGGGGCCGCGCCGTCTGGCACGGCGGCCGCGCCGGCTCCCGTCGCCGCGCCCAGCGGCGCGTCCCCTGTCGGCTAGTTGCGCCCGCCCGAAGTCCGGCCACGGATGGCCGGACCTCTGCGCCGCTTCACGGCAGCTTCGCGCGGGCGGCCCTGGCTTTGTTTCCTCGGGGCTCCGTCCCGCTCCGCACCCCGGCGCACGCTTCGAGGCCGCCCTGATTCCGCGCGTCAGCAATCCTGGCGGGACTCTTCCGCGGCGCCGAACCGTCGCGATCCGTCGCATCGCCAGGGAACTTGGGAGGGCGTGACGACGGATCGCACCCCCTCAGGAGACGTGGACCCAGCACCGGCCCAACCGCCGAGCCCTGGACCCGGAGAGCTCGCGACGGTCGATCCATCGCCTCGAGCCGCCGTGGTCGCCTCGCTCGCCGGCACCCTGAGCCGCGCCGTCGCCCTCGGGGACGCGGAGGCAGCCTGGGTCGTGCACGAGGCGATCGGTCAGCTGCTCGGGCTGCCGGTGGCACCGGAGCGGTGAGCAAGCTTGGGCCGAGCGTCGAGCCCGCCGCTCGCGTCGACTCCCTGCCGGAGCCTTGCCGCTCGCCAGTGCCCGCAGGCTCTACGGGGATCGCCCGCGCGCGGCGGTTGCGTGCCGAAGCGCCCCGGAGGCATCCGGAAAGTGATGCCGGCAAGCAGCAGGCCTGTGCCGGGAGGCAAGCGCGAAGGAACATCGCCCGCTTCCTCTCCGCGCCGGCGGAGCAGCCGCCCACGGCCTCGAGCGGCGCCGCGACGGCGAGCTTCCTGTGAAATAGAGCCCAGGCGACGCCGCGCTCGCTCACACCGGCCACCTGAACCGCCCGTCGCGCCGGTAGTCGTCGCGGCGTCGCTCCAGCGCCATGCGAACATGCTCGGGCGCGTCGTCGCCGATCAGCAGGCGCAGCGGCCCGTCGCCGCGGCGCACGTGCGCGACGAGGGCGCTCGCGGCGTCGGCCGGGTCGGCGCTCGTGTCGCTCGCCTGGTGGCTCATGTCCCAGGGGACACGCGCGCTCCCGAAGAGCGACTCGCGCAGACCGTCGTACGCCGGCAGCGGCGTGGCGAACCGCATGCTGCGCCACGCCCAGTCGGTCGCGAACCCGCCGAGCTCCGCGATCGTCACGCGGACGCCGAACGGCGCGACCTCCGCCGCGAGCGCCTCGCTGAAGCCCTCGAGCGCCCACTTGCTCGCGTTGTAGATGCCGAAGGTCGGCATGCTGCCCACCCCGCCGACGCTCGATACCTGCACGATGTGGCCGGAGCGCCGCGCTCGCATGTGCGGCAGCACGGCCTGCGTGACCCAGAGCGCGCCGAAGACGTTGGTCTCGAGCTGCGCGCGCGCCTCGGCCTCCGTCAGCTCCTCGATCGCCCCGAGCAGCCCGTACCCGGCGTTGTTCACCACGACGTCGAGCCGCCCGAACGCGGCGTTCGCCCGCTCGATCGTGCTGAACACCGCGCTCCGATCGGTGACGTCGAGCGGCAGAACCACGGCCCGCTCCGGATGGGCCGCGGCCAGCTCCCCGAGCGCGTCCGGCCGGCGCGCTGTCGCGACGACCCGGTCGCCCGCCTCGAGCGCCGCGCGAGCAAAGGCATGGCCGAGCCCGCGACCCGCCCCTGTGATCATCCAAACACGCTCTGCGTAAGTCATGGAATCTCCTAGGTCATACCGTCCCCTCGCTGGCGAGACGGCGCGTCTCGCGTACTGTGGCCGCTCCGCTATCCTCTGTCAAGACGGTGCGTCTCGTCTCGCCATCGATTACGATCGGCGCGCGCATGCCCGCCCGCTCCCCGGACTCGTCCCGCCGCAACGAACGGTCTCACCGCGCGATCCTCGCCGCCGCTGGGGAGCTGCTGATGGATGTCGGCTACGCGAAGCTGACCATCGAGGCGATCGCCGCGCGCGCCGGTGTGGGCAAGCAGACGATCTATCGCTGGTGGCCCTCCAAGGGCGCGGTGGTGTTCGACGCCCTCCTCGCCAAGAACGAGGGGCCGAGCGGCGTCGTCCTGCCCGACACCGGTGACATCGGGAGAGATCTCCAGACCGTGCTGCGCGCCACGGTGGAGGAGCTCCTCGATCCGCGCATCGACGCCACGCTCCGGGCGCTCACGATCGAGACCCAGCACGACCGTGATCTCGCGACGCGCCTCGTGGAGCGCCTGCTAGGACCGCAGATGGATGCCACGGTCGACCGCCTCCGCGTCGCGCAGCGCGCAGGGCAGATTCGGGCCGACGTGGACCTCCGCGTGGCCGTCGAGCTCCTCTACGGGCCCATCTTCCATCGCTGGCTGCTGCGCACCGCTCCGCTCTGCGCCGCGTATGCCGATACCGTCACGGCCCTCGCGCTCGCGGCGCTGCGGCCGTAGTCCGCGCAGGGGGAGCCCCGCGGAGCCGGCGGCGCGGGCCGCCCGGCCGGCGCGCCGGGCGCCCGCGCCGCGGGGCCCGGCTCACGGGGTGAGCGACACGACGGCTGCAGGGGTCGCGAGATCGCTGATGTTGGCGACGCGGATCTCGTCCTCCGAGATCGAGTAGACGTAATCATCCATGAAGACGCTCCGCTTCACGAACGAGCTGGCCTGGCTCCACCAGTTCCCGCAGCTGGCGGCGCCGGAGCTCGCGTCGGGCAGCGGGTGGGGAACGCCGCCCACCGAGCTGAAGCCCTCGGCGGCATCGACCTTGTAATCGACCTTGTAGACGAGCAGCCCGCTGAACGTCATCTCGTCGCCGAACTGGCCGCCTGGTCGTCGGCGTCGTGGCCGATGCGCATGACCTGGCCCTCGTCGATCATGTGCATGTACGTCGAGAACCCGGGGATCTTGAGCTCGCCGCGGACCTTCGGGGACTCGGGGCTCGAGAAGTCGGGCGTGTAGAGCGGGTCGGTCTTCTTGAAGGTCACGACGAAGCCCACGTCGCCGTAGAAGCGCGCGGACCGGATGTCCTCGCCCGGGGCGAGGTGCTCTCTCTGCCCGTCGTGTCTGGGCCGACGCATGTGTGCCACGGCGGCGAACCTGATCGAGGACGTCCTGCCCGAGGTGGCGCACCGTCCGTGGGTGTTGACGTTTCCGTTTCCGTGGCGGCGCAGGCTCGCCCAGGACGGGGCGTTGTTCGGCGTGCTGACCCGCCTCTTCGTCGAGAGCGTGGAGCGGTTCTACGAAGAGCGCGCCGCGCGCCGAGATTTCGCCACCCGCACCCGGGGTGCCCCGGGTCGACGAGCTGTCCGACTGGATCCGCGAGCTGCACCCGAAGCTGGTGCCCAACACCCCGCTCTACGTCGCCACCCAGTACGCGCTCAACCAAGAAGAGGTCTCCCGCCGCTGCTTCACCGACGGTCAGTTCGAGATCGACAACGGTGTCATGAACCAGTCCATCGGGTTCAGCCCGGCCGCGGTGACCCGAACACGGACCTGTCCCGGTCCGGCCTGCGGAGCTGGAACCTCACGGATCTCCAGGACTTCGGGGCCGCCAAAGGAATCGAGCCGGACCGCCCGGCTCCTGCTCGTGACCAACTGCCGCCGGCCGTGGCGATGCGGCGCTGGATGGACCTGTTCGGCGACTGGATCGCGACCAAGAACGGCATGCTCAACACACTGCTGGCGATGATCGAGACAGGCGAGATCACCCACGACCAGACCCGAATCGAGCTGCTCGCGGCCATCACCACAATCCTCGACGCCGGCCGCGCGGCGGATGA
Source organism: Sorangium sp. So ce1335 (assembly GCF_051521615.1). Lineage (NCBI taxonomy): Bacteria > Pseudomonadati > Myxococcota > Polyangiales > Polyangiaceae > Sorangium > Sorangium sp. So ce1335. Next base: position 9,401,201 of record NZ_CP150363.1, on the reverse strand, counting down.
CCTCCGCCGAGACGTCACCGCCGAAGACATCGCCTCGAGTCTCATCGGCATCTTCACGGTGGCCCCCAAGCCCCAGCGAGAAGCTCTTGCCACTGCCTGTTGGAGCTCCTCATGGATGGACGCGGCCTCCAGTCCGCCGGTAACGGCAACACGGCTGCCTGCTGGGAGAACAAGAGGTCCAATAGGGCTCCGCGCGAACTCGCATCGATCGCAGCTGGGCGCACAAGACAGCCCTTGTTGCGATGCTCATGTCCTCCGCGGCGGAGCGGGCCCGTGGCGGCGGCCTGCCCGCGAGTGAGTACCACGCGCTGTACGCCCCTCGTGACGTTGGACCGCCGGCGCGGCCAGCAGCGCTGCGCCGGCGACGCGCCCAACATCAAATCCGGGCGCATGTCGATGGCCATCTCGGACGGGCGGCGCGGAACGGGTACTCGTGCACGGCGACGTATTCATCGTGCCCCACGACGTACTCGTCGTGCGCGACGACGAACCTGTCGTATGCTGCGACGATCTCATCGTGCGCTGCGATGGGGCCGGCCGGGCTCGGTCGAGCGGGCTGGCGCGTCCAGGACCCGGACGGGCAGGAAGTCGATCACTGCCGCCGAACCTGCCGGCGGTGTCGATCGTAGCTTCCAGCGCCACCAGACGAGCCGTTTCGCTTCGATGCGCTCGCGCGTCGCGAACGCTGCGGCGCTCAGGCCGCTCGCCTCCCACCGTCCCACACGCTGCCACGAGCCCTTCACCGCGGGCAATGCGGCGGCGCAGGGCGCCCCGCTGGGCCACACCGGAGCCCCCCTCTGCGGCGAAACAGGCGAAAGCTAGCAAAATTGCTGCTGTTTCCAGCGACCGCTCGCCATCGGCCGTTTTTTCTGGCGGGACTGTCCCGCGGGGGCGAACCGTCGCGATCCGTCGTTTCCCCGGGGATTGGGGGAGAGCATGACGACGGATCGCACCCCCTCGGACGGCATGGGCCCAACCCGGGCCCAGCGGTCAAGCCCCTGGCCTGGGGAGCTCGCCGTGACCGATCCGTCGCCTCGGGCTGCCGTGGTCGCCTCGCTCGCCAGCACCCTGAGCCGCGCCGTCCCCCTCGGGGATGAGGTGGCGGCCCGGGTCGTTCACGCGGCAATCGGTCGGCTGCTCGGGCTGTCCGTGGCACCGGAGGGGTGAGCAGGCCCGGGCCGAACGTCGAGCCCGCCGCTCGCGTAGACTCCGCTGCCGGAGCCTTGCCGCTCACCAGCGCCCGCGGGCTGTGCTGAGATCGCCCGCGCGTAGTGGCTGCATGCCGATAAGCAGTTACCCGTCGGACTGCTGATCAGAGGCGTACTGCGCAGGCTTGAGCGGCCCAGCCCCGCAGGGCCCCGACTTCATCGGTCGACCGCGCACGCGCCGGCCCCTCCGGCGCGTGCGTTGCCCATGCCCGCTCTCAGACGCGGGCTGTAGAGGCGGCGTCCTGCTGCAAGCGGGCGATCAGCGTCACCAGCACATCGAACGACATCACGGCATTCGAGTGCATGCTGTGGAACACCCCGCCATCCACATCCAGAATCTGCGACCGCTCTGCCCAGAAGTTGGATGCGACGTCAGCAATGCGTTCGATCGCGATGGTCTTCCCCTCGATCGTGAGGTGGCCGCGGGTGAGTTCGATCCTCTGCATCGGATGGTCCATGTTGCGGGAGGCGAACAGGGTTTTGGACAACGCCACGCTGTCGGGCAGAGCCCGGAAGCCGACCGAGCCACCGGCCTGAAGCTCGCGGTAGAGCCGCTCCCCGCGCTGCTCTACATGGCGCATCCGCAACGTCTGGCTCAGCTCGGCGTAGCGCGAGGTGCGTGCTCCAATGAAGACCCACGGCGCCTGTGGTGTCGCTCGGTAGCCGATACCGCCGAAGTAAAACGTGTAGAGATCCTCGATGTCGGCGTAGAAGTCGGTCCGGGTGCCATTGCGCTCCCGAGCCTGGATCGCGTTCTGGTGCAGCACGAACACGGGCTGCGAGCCCACGACCCACCACGTGCCCAGCGCGATCACGACGCCCAGCGCGATCGCCCCGTAGCCAACTCGATACAGCACCGACACATCCCCATCGAACCGCACCGTGCTGCCCGGCCCTGGTACCAGAGACAGCACCAGGGCGCCCGCACCGGCGAGCAGCGCTGCCAGAAACCATCCGGTAAAAAGAAGCGAACGGCTCTTGCCGTAGGTGCCGATCACATCGCCTGGATTGTGCATGCTTCCATCCCTAGGTGTCGACGGTATCACCGTTGCCCCAGTCGCTCCCGAACACGGCGCGCGTGCCACCAGGGCTGGGCACGGTGTGCGGCTCGGCCCCTTCGAGGTGCCCTCCGCAATATCCCATGTCACGAGGAGCCCGATGGCGGCATCGCCGGCGGGACCGGGATCGTAGACAGCCCCGCTCCAGGTGTCGTGACCGTTCACCATGCTCAGCGACGCGTGGCCGTACGGCTCCAGGCGCCGCCCGAGCAGAAGTCAAACGTCGTCACGACGTCCTTCGTCCCGGCGCCGACGTGGTAGCGGATGAGGTCCTTGCCGTCAACGTGGAACAGGACGTCGGGATCAGATGTGTGCGAGTACACCTGCTCGATGTCCGCCGGCGAGATGTCGAGCGCCTTGATGAGCCGGTACGTCTTGCCGTCGTAGAGCTGGTGCTCGCCGGCTGCGACCGAGAAGAGGATGCGCCTCGACTCGTCCGCGTTCCACGCCGAGATGGTCGAGTACATCGGCTTGATGACCGCAGCGTTCCCGCCGTCCGGCGCGACCGCCGTGATCCGGCGGATGGGGGTGCAGAGCTCGGCGTCGGTGACGGCCTCGCCGAGCGCCGGCTTGGCGAGCTCGGTCATCGGGGGCGCTTCCTTGTCCGGCACGAGACCCGCGCAAAGATGGATCGGCTCGCCCGGGCCCGCGCCCGCCGAGCCGCCCATCCCCGTCGTGCCGGCGGCGCCCGTCCCCGCGGCGCCGCCGGGTTCGGCTGTTCCGCCCGGTCCCGCCGTCTCCGGCCGAAGCGCCGCCGTCGGAGCAGGCAGCGAGGCGGACGGCGTTGCAGCCGCGCAGCTTGAGGATGCGGATGCGCCGGTCCTCTGCCGCGTCTGCCGCGTCGAGGGGGTGCGCGCCGATCACGGCGTTGTCGTGATCCCTTCTCACTGCCGGAGAAATCCTGGCGGGACTCTACCATGGTGACGAACCGTCGCGATCCGTCGCATCCCCGGGGGTTGGGGGAGGGCCTGACGACGGATCGCACCCCCTCAGGGGGCATGGGCCCAACCCGGGCCCAACGAATAGGCGTTTGCGGGACTGCGCCTGAGCAGCGGCGGCGGCGAGGTCCCGGCGCAGTCCCGCAAACGTCGGGTTGGACCGGGCCGGTTCGCGGCCGGGCGGAGCGGTCGCGAGGCCTATGGGGATCCTGCCCGAGAAGGCAGCAGAGGGCGGGCTCGGCGGGGCTCGCACGCGGGGGGCATCCCGCTGCCACGACGTCGGGCGCAGACGTGCCGAGGCAGAGCGCGGCGCCGACGGAGGCCCAGGAGCACGCACGCCGCCGCCATGGACGGCGCAGAAGGCGGATCGATGCCTGACCGCCGCGCAACGGAGGTGGTGTCGTTGCTCCTGCCCAGGCCATCGATGCTCATGACGTGTCCGGAGGAGCAGCGGAAGAGGCGACGACGCACGACGGCAGCGGACGGCGAGCCATCGCAGCCTGACCGCAGCGAGGACAGAGGGACAGGTCGATCCCCGTGAGCGCGGCGAGCAGCGTGCACCAGTCGACCTTGACGACGTGGCGCGGAGAGGGCTCGTGCTCGTGAGAGCTGCCTTCCCGGCGCTCCTCTCCCCCGACAGCGCGCTGCGCTGCGTCTCGCGCCGCCAGGATCGTCGTGCGTGCCACCTCGAGCGTGGTGGTGGCGTGACACGCTGCCATCAAGCCGAAGTGTCGGATCTTCACGAAGCGATGAGGCAGCACGTGCAGCAGGAAGCGACGCAGAAACTCCTCGGCGGAGAGCGTCACGGTCTTGTCTCCGCGGGTCCGGAAGCACACGCCGCGCTCATCCATCGACCGCAGTCGGTGATTGGACAGCCCGACACGGTGGGTATAGCGACCGAGGTAGGCAAAGACCTGCTCGGGCCCAGCAAAGGGCGGCTTGGCGTAGACCACCCAGGGCTTGCGGTAGAGCGCGTCGAGCAGCGCAGCGAAGGCCGCGGGGTTGGCCAGCGCGGCGGCCCCGCCGGTCAGGTCGAGCTCTCCTTGGTCATAGGCCTGCCGAAGCGCGGCGAGCAACTTGCCGCGGAAGAGCTTGCCGAGGACCTGCACAGGGAAGAGGTAGCCGCGCCGCCCCTCGATCCAGCGCGAGCCGTCGAGCGAAAGCCCGCCGCCGGTGACGATGCAGTGCAGGTGCGGATGGAAGCTGAGATCGCGGCTCCAGGTGTGCAGCACGGCGGTGACACCGAGGTCGGCGCCGAGCCGCTTGGGATCGCGGCCGAGCGCGAGCAGGGTCTGCGAGCCGCACTGGAAGAGCAGATCGAAGACCGTCTGCTGGTTGACGAGCGCCAGCGGGCGCAGCTCGGCCGGGAGCGTGAAGACGACGTGGAAGTAATGCGTCGGCAGGATGCGTTGCTGCCGCTCGGCGATCCACCGGGCCTGGCTGAGGCTCTGGCACTTGGGACAGTGGCGGTTGCGGCAGGAGTTGTACGAGGGCTGCTCGTGGCCGCAGCTCGTGCACACGTCGACATGGCCGCCGAGCACCGCGGTCCTGCACGCAGCGATGTCGCGCAGGACCTTGCGCTGGGCGGCGGAGACGGCGTGCGCGCGCAGGTAGGCCTCGCCGTGGGCGCGGACGATATCCGCGACCTCGAGCCGAGGCCTACCCGCGGCCGCGGGCCGCGGCGCCGGGCGATGCGGGTGCACGCGAGCTCAGCCGAGCTTCTTCTTGGCCTCCTGAGTGCCGAGCACTTCGGCCGGGCTGCGGGTGCGACCGATGTGAGCCTGGCTGACGCGGACGTAGCGGACGGTGGTGCGGATGGAGCGGTGGCCGAGCAGCGCCTGGATGACGCGGATATCGGTGCCGAGCTCGAGCAGGTGGGTAGCGAAGCTGTGCCGCAGCACGTGCGGGGTGACGCGCTTGTGCAGCTTGCAGCGCCTCGCCGCCTCGCGCAGCGCGCTGCGCACCGCCTCGTGCGAGATGACCGAGCCCTGCTGGCGACCCGGGAACAGCTCCGGTCCAGCGGGTCTTTCCGCCCGCCAGTAGATGCGCAGCGCGGTCAGCACGGGGGCGCTGAGCATCACGTACCGATCACGCCCGTGCTTGCCATTGCGGACGTGGATGAGGTGGCGCTTGCTGTCGATGTCCTCGACCCGCAGCGAGCAGACCTCATCGATGCGCAGACCGGCGCCGTACGCCGTCAGCACGATCGTGCGCTGCTTGACCGAGCCGATCGCGTTGAGCAGCGCCTCGACCTCGGTGCCGCTGAGGACCGGCGGCAGCTTCTGGGGTACCTTCGGCCACGGGATCGCGACAGCGACCTCCGGACGCCCGAGCGTGGTGGCGTAGAGAAACTTGATCGCCGCCACGTACTGGTGCTGCGTCGCCTCCGCGATCTTCCGCTGCTCGGCGAGGTAGAGCAAAAACGCGCGCACCTCGTCGAGACCCAGCTGCTGCGGCGGCTTGCGGTGGTAGGCTACGAAGGCCCGTGCGCAGCGGAGGTAATTGTCGCATGTCGACGGCTTGTATCGCCGCAGCTTCAGGTCTTCGGCCATTCGATCGCGGAGCTGTCCCATCGCTGCCCTCCTGGTGAACGCGGCGCCCGGGCAGGGGCGTCGCGACCGGCAGGGTGGGCAGGGAATGAGGCGGCAGGCGGGCAGTCCTGCGCTGCGCCGGGCGTTTATTTTCGCAGGGAATACCGGCAAAAGCCGCGCTGCGGCAGCAATCACTGCCGCGACAACTGCAACGACGACAAGGACCCGAGCCGCGGAAGGAAATCGCGGCTCGGTATCCGGAATGCTCAACGAAGCAGAGCCCGCAGCATCTTCTTGAGCCTCACGCCGAACTCCTGCACCTCGTCCGCATCGCGCTCGCTCGGGGGCCCGAGCGCCGCCGCCAGGTCCATGGCTCCCAAGGTCTCATGGTGGCTGGAGCTGCCGCGAAGCGGCTTGGTCCAACGGTCAAGCCCTGGGTCCGGGGAGATAGCGACGGTCGATCCGGCGCCTCGAGCCGCCGTGGTTGCGTCGCTCGCCGGCACTCTGAGCCGAGCCGTCGCCCTCGGGGACGCGGAGGCAGCGCGGGTCGTGCACGAGGCGATCGGTCAGCTGCTCGGGCTGCCGGCGGTACCGGAGGGGCGAGCAAGCTCGCGCCGACATTAGCCCGCCGCATCGGGACGGCCTGTCTCGCTCTCCCGGAAACTGGCCGCCTCGTTTCCGCTCACGAGCGACCGCGTCGCTTTCGCTCGACCTCGCGACGGGCCTCGGTGCTCACGCCTCCCCGATCTTACGACGGGGCGAATACATGATCAGGCTGTGTTGCCGCTGCTGATGCTTGTGTCAAGCGGCTGTAGATTGCGGTTCCGGTCGATGTTGATTCTATGGCTAAAATGCTTCAGTGCCAGTACAGGATCTATGCCGTCCATCGTCATTGGTGCGAGCGTCGGATAATCCACCGTCAGTTCGAGCACCATGCGCCGCGTCGATCTCCCGATCGACGAGTCTAGCGCAGTACGGAATGCACGAAGCTCTACGACCTGACACGTCGGCAGGTTCAGCAGCGCTTCAGAGGCGTGCCGGATCGCCAAGCTGGCGACCAGCTTCACGTATTGCTCCCGAAGCAGCTTCTCGCTCTTTTCCTTGTAAGAGACCTTGCCGCTGGCGAGCAGCTTGGCTTCGGTCGTCGGTATGACACTCGGCTCTGGAACATCGATTTCTAGAGAAACTTTGCTTGACGACTGTATATCAAATCGCAGATTGCACGGCACCGGTAGATCGAGCGGCAGCACGGCTTCGAGGGCCTCTCGCATACTGCCAGTGTCGCCATTCTGGAGTTCGTGCAATGAGCGCAGGCGTTCATCCTCCTCGCGGTCGAACTCTGCGCGTGCAGCTTCGGTCTCAGCCTCGTAGGTGGCTCGTGCCTTCTGGAGACCTGCCTGAGCTTGCGCCTCGTCTTCGCGCGCGAGCACCTCGAGAGCCTCCTGTAACCGGAGATGCACGTCCTGCTCCACACTCGCCTGAAACGTGTTGCGCTGGTGATTGGCTTGCCTCGTTGCTACAACCTGTGTCACGACAATACCGACAACCCCGATGAGGATGGCGGCCAGTGGAGCCGATGAGTTACTCATGGATTCCACGAAAAATAGCACCAGTCCGGTGGCCAGAACTGTCCACGCAACAGCCTGCGCTCGTCGCACGCTAGCAACGTTCGGCCGGAAGGAGGCTATCTGCGATTCGATCTCCTGATCAGCCTGCTCGTTCAGCTTTTTCGCTTTGGCCTTGCTGTTTGGCGGAGTCGGGGCGACGAAGAGGGCCGGTTCGAATGCTCGACGCTCCAAGAGTTCGGCATAGAGCCGGTCGCGATCTTCTACCTCTGGTGACTCGTTGGCGATGCGCTCGATCTCCTGCTCGCGCTCTTTATGATCCTCATACTCCAAACGCCAGGCCCTAATCTGCGCATCCTTCGCTTCCTGTTTTTGTAGCAGAGCATGTTCCCTCTCCTCGGAGATACGGCGGCGTTCGGCATCGCGCTCAGCTCGTATCCGGGCTCTCTCCTGTTCACGCTCGTGGCGGATCATTTCTCGCTCAATCGCGCGGCTCTGGACCGCTTCGAGACGCCGCTCTCGTCGGCGGCGATCGGCGGCGGCTCGATTGGCCGACTTCTCCATTTCGCGCACGAACGTTCCGATAATGCTCTTTCGGCGTCCCATCGGGCGTTATCTCCTCATTAGATAAGTTCAACGATGCCGTGGCGCCGACGACAGGCTAGTTGAATTTGCCTCTTCCAGTTCACAATTCTAGGCTGACTGGAAGATGTCGGCCGATGCTGTATGCTCACGCCGTGCCGCGTGGTACTCGGAGGTATCCTCATGGCTCTCACCGCTGCTCCTGCTACCCCGTTGGCCGTGCCCCTCTGCGAGGCCAGCGGAGATGCCGTCCCTTGTCAAGAGGAGGCTGCCGGCAGGCCGGGCAGTGTCCCCCATGGAGCAGGTGGTTCCCTGCTACCGCCACCGATGCTGCCGCGTGCGGTTGCTTGGGTCTCCTCGCCACTGTCAGGCGACCGCGACCGCCCTACAGTGCGTGCGGCTGCGGATGAGCCGCGCCGGCGCCGACCGTGAGGTCTTCACCGCCGACGCGCTCATCTTGCTGCACGAGACGGCCAGCTCGAGCCTGCGCGAGATCGACCGCCTGGCCACCGCCGGGCTGCGCGAGGCAGCGTGGCGCAAGAAGAAGCTCGTCGAGCGCAAGGTGATGGCCCACGTCGTCGGAGACCTGGGGACGGACGGCAGCTGACACTGACCGCGATGACGGGTGCGTCCTCGGCGCCGGCACAGGAACTCCTCGCCGGCGCCGACGATCGAGCGATGATGGCCGTCACGAGGCCCCCAGTGACGCGCGCCTCGGGGATGGCCATCGGCCTCCTTGACCCCAACCGAGCACGCCCGCGATGCCCATCAAGGGGTCTGCTCGGCGAGCCATCAGCGAGCCTGAGCGTCAACAGCAGGGGCGGCCAGGGAGGACCGGGCGGCTACGGCGGCCCGGGGCGCGGCGGCGACTCGATCGGCATCGCCTACCTCGACGAGGACCAGCTCAGGCTCGAGCGCGTCAGCTTCGAGATCGGACCGCCGGGCAGTGGCGGCATGAGCTGGGATCACGATGGCTCGACGACGATGGGGCCGAGCGGGGAGAGCCACGAGACGCTTCGTTTCCCCGAATAGTCCGCGGCACGTCACAGGCGGACGGCGCGGAGCTCCACGAAGGCTACGAGGAAGCTTCGAGAACCGAGTCCAGGGGCCAACTCGCCAGGAACCTGGAGGCCCAGGCGACCATGGCGGCCGGCGGCTCGCCGTGACCGTCCCATGAAGCGACCAGTGCTTCGAGCTCGCGCTTGGCAGCCATCGCGCGGAGGGTCTCCGGCGACTCGTCGTGCGCACGCATGTTCGCAAGTTCCGCCAGCATCTTATCCCTGTGCAGGAAGCCGTCTGTAGATGCTGACCAATAAACCGCTGGCGACTTTCGGTATGGCTCTGGCATCTTCTGAAGCAAATTGGGCAACGTGAGAGTCAATCTAATCTGGTGGTGCGCGCGGAGCACGGTAAGCACCGTAATGAACCGTTCTGTCAAGCTACTCGGGTCGAGCGTCACGACCGCCCCTCTCTCGGGCGGCGATGGCTCCACCCACCGACGATCTATGGTAAAAAGGCAATCGTAAAGCGTCGCACCGCGCATGCCTACCACCACGTCCGGCACGAGAGTGGTACCGACCTCCGGCGGCATGGGCTCACTTCCGAAGGTTGACTCGATCTCATGGGCAATCCACGTCGCGCAAGGCCGTTCGTCGGGCGCCAGATCGAAGGTGAGCTCATGTCGTGTGACGTTCGCGCTATGTAGCCTCTCATCATCCGGGTTCAGTACGAGATCGGGCCCCAAAGCACTTCGTGGAATGGAGAAGTTGATGCCATACGGAACCACGAAGCCGACAGGTGGCCTGACAAGATCGATCATGCGATAGCTGTAAACGACGTAGTACGGCGCCAGAAAGCTCACGTGAAACCAGAGCGTTCGACGGTCGGGCGCGTTCGGTAGATCGACTGTGAACGAATAGCACGCATCGTAGATTCCGGCAGGTAGGTGGAGTGATCGGTTCATGAGTGGCAGGTCAGGGAATCGCTCTGAAATGCGACGCCGCATGGCATGCCAGCGTTCGTCCTTGGATGCTTGGATCCGCGCGGCGACGAGCCGGGCGTGTTCTTCAGTCTGTTCTCCGTGTGAATCGTCCTGCCAGAATTGGTGGGGGTCAGGGCCCCCGATCCCACGGGGGTGATATCGGTAGACGATCTCCAGCAGCTGGCCGATGGTGTGCTTCATGACTTGTTGACCACCGCGCCAAGGTTCTTGTACTGTTTTCCGAATACCTCTTTTGCGTTTGTAAAGAACTCTAAGCAGAATATTCCAGGCGGCAGCTCGAAACGACCCGTTCTCTCCATCTCGCTTGCTACCGCGTTCGTTACTTCAGCGCTGTACATCGCTGCATTGTCGGCCGATATGAACCCCCAAAGGCTATTTCGTATAGGCATCCCGATGCGAAGAAAGCATGTTGCTACGCCAGACTCCAGGTAGATGGCTAGCCCTGTCTTTGCCTCTTGCCAACCACCTCCCTTATCAGTTCCATCGTCAGGGACAATCGTGGCAAACTTGAAATCCGACGGCTTGAACCTTATAGACACGCACCCCATGCTCGGAGCGCCGCCCTGCTGGCAGGGGTCTGCCGGCTTCTCTGGGCTGGGCGTAGGGCGCGCTTCTTCTTCCTCCTTCTCCTCCTCTTCGTCTTCGTCCTCCGTCTTGTTGCACTGGATCTTGCGCTCGCCGCCTTCCGGCGGCTCCGCCCCGAAGTCCCCCGACGCGCTGGAGCTGAAGACGGGGACTGGCCCATGGACCGGCGCACTTGCCCCTCCACCCTTCTCCCACTCCTCGCGGGGATAGCAGTCTCCCACGGTCCAGTTGCATGCCGCCAGCGACCAGATGGCGATGGCCACGATCAGCAGCAGATGTCTCTTCACGTTCATTTGACACTCCATCGAAGCACGGGACCAGCGACAGCAATCACCGACGCGTGACCAGGAAGCACAAGACTGCTCCCGCCGATCCAGTCCACGTTAGCGCTCACCGACACGCCGAGCGGTCCGGCAAGGTACGCGTTGATTCGCGCGTGTCCGCCCACCGCCATCCCGGCGATGCGCCCACACAAGGTGCTGCCGCACGCCGGCATGAGGTAGACCGCAGCCGATGGCCCCGCGCTGACATCGCCGCTTTCCCAGGCATATCCAACGGCGACGGAGATGTGATTGTAGACGCCGGCCCCACCTGCCTGAATCGGAGGCACGATGCTGCACTGGTCGTGAACCTTGAACAAGAGGTCTCTCTCGATGCGCCATGACATCCCTGCATGCGGCCCCACTGCGAAGCGTTCAGCTGTGCCGGCCTGGACCCACCCGAAGCTCACACCGGTGCTCAGCTCGGATGCTGCTCCGTGCGCTGGAACGGCAACGAGCGGGAAGACGACCATTGCCCCGCATGGTATCCGGCCGCCTCTCGTGCCCATCGATCCCTCCCCCATCTCGGCGACGAACGAGCAACGTGACCACGAGCCATCCTTCTGATCGTAGAAATGGACGTCAATCGGAATTTGGCGAGAACACCACCATCGACGTGAGTCGCACCCGTCCGGGGCGTTCATCATTGCGCACCTGGCTGCGAGGCGCGAGTGCTCGCCAACCTCCTGGCGTCTGGCTGTCCGTCCATGTCGCTGTGAGGGCGCACTGGCCGACGCGCAGCTTGGGGCTGCACGACGGCACCGGCGAGCAGTCACGATGCGCTGGCGGGCGCGCACGCAGAGCTGGACGACGGCGCCCATGCGCCAGCGACGCCCGCGATCTCGGCCGGTCGCGGCGCCGTGGTCCGGTTGCCGCTGGCGGCGCGCTGAGGGGGACCGGAGCACCTGCATGCCGTCGCCGGAGCAGCCCGGCGTTCCGCCGCCTGGCGGCTTCCTGACGTGCGTCGTTCACGAGGGCGACGTCACGTGCGCGGAGCCGTACCTGGATCGGCACGTCTTCTACGGCGGTACCGACGACACCCGCGGCTGCTCGGAGCGGCTGCGGCGAGCTCGAGGGCGCGTCGTGTACGATCATGGCCTCGGTCTACAGCGATGGGGCGTGCGCGGACCTGCTCGCGTCGAGCGTCGTGAGTTCGACGACGCCGTTCTGCGGGGTCACGCCGCCTGGCGTCGCCCTCGGCAGCAAGTCGACCGAGGTCGTCGCCGTCGACCCCGGCGGCTGCGCCCCGAGCGGCGGCGATCCGGTCGGCGAGCTGCTGCCGGCCGAGCCGTCGACCTTCTGCTGCCTGGCATAGGCCTGCACGGCCACCGACACGCGACCCGTTGATGTGCGGCCGCGTGGCGTCGCGCCGGTGCCGATCAGGAATCCTTCACGACGACGCGGTTTCTGCGGATCGGGGTCACCGACCGATCGCGCCCGTCCGCTCATGACAGCAAGCACTCAGGGTCCGCTCCGCGTCGGCATCGGAGGGCCGGTCGGCTCCGGCAAGACGGCGCTCGTCGACCGCCTCCGCCAAGACGCCATAAGACCGTCGCACGCTACGGCTCGCGTCTGCTCGTCACCGAGCCCGCGGACGAGACGTCGGACCACCACGACGCGAAGGCCGGCCGGCTGCTCGTCGTGGCGCCGCGGTGACCCGGCGTGCCGGACGCCGCCCGCGAGCGCATCCTGGACGCGGGCGAGAAGGCGAACAGACGGGCGCGGGTCACTGGCAGCTGGACGCCGATCGGCCCCGTCACCCTCAACCCTCACACCCACGAGGCCAAAGCACTCATGACGATCTGACCGAGTTGCCGGACAACTATCTTTGCCTCCTCGCCGAAGCGTCGTCGTCGAAGCGTCGTCGTCATCGACACCCGAGCCGAGAAGGCCGTGCCAGCGTTCATCGCCCACGGCGGCGCCTCGTGGAGCCCCGTTCGATAGCCGCTCGCTCAGCAGGGCGTGTACATCTCGGCGCCGAGATAGGTGTTCGTGAACTGGATGTTGACCGGGTTGCCGAGGTAGTCATGGCACTGTACGTTGACCTGGGTCTCCGAACCGACGCCGTACCCGTGAGAGACCTTGTGCCGGCGCCGCCGCCGGCGAACGTGGCGGGAGGCGCCGGTCGGATCACAGCGGCATCGGCAGCGCCTCGTCCTCGCGCGCGAGGTAGGACACGACCACCACCTTGCCGGTGTCCGGATCGCTCACGGGCATCGCGAAGAACCCGCCGTTCCAGGGCCTCTTCTGCGGATCCATGAACGCCTCCTGCATGAACCGCTGCATCTGCGCCATGTCGTCGTGCTCCGTCTCGATGCGGCACATCGAGCTGCGGCACTCCACCGTGCGCAGCGACGATCTCTCGGGGAGGGCCGAGCTCAGCTTCTCGCGCGCCGTCTGGCTCGCGCGCGCGGTCCACTGCGCGTCGGTCCCCTGCTGCGCGAATACGTCCTGGATCCGCTCGCTCACCTCGGCCATATCGACCGGGCGCGGCTCGGCCGGCGCGGGGCTCTCGCGCTCCTCGTCGTCGGGCTGCCCCGACGCTTCGGCCTCCTCCCCGGACGCAGGCCGCGGCGCGGCGTTCGGCCGGGCGGCGGCCTCCAGACGGCGCTCCAGCCGCTGCACCGACTCGGCGCTCGCGGTGCCGCCGCGCGCCTCCTCCAGGTCGCGCGAGAGCTCGCCCATCTCGGCGCGCATGCGCGCGAGCTCGGCCTCCTGGGCCTTCTGGCGCCGCCACTCGAGGACGAACATCGTCACGGCGCCGATCACCGCGAGCGCGGTGAGAACCTGCCCTATCCGCTTCATGCCCATGACTCCCTCCATTGCGCGGCCAGCCGGCCCGAGCAAAGCCGCGGGACCCCCCGCTCCCGCGGCGCACGCCGTCGATCTCAGTAGCGGACCTGGTTCACCTGCCCGCCGGGGCCGACCCAGCAGGCGACGTAGGCCGTGCCATCGGGCGGGAAGAACGCGCCGGGCAGCACGATGTCCTGCCTCGAGCCGAACGCGGGCAGGTTCTGGTATGCGTCTCCCCAGTAGGCCCCCGACGCCCTGTCGATCCCGAGCGACGCGCACCGCACCAGTCCGGTCGCGTTGGCTGCATACGCGGTGACGGTCGCGTTCAAGTGGTTGTTGAAGGGCCCCGGATCCATGGTCAGCGGGAGGATCAGGAGCTTCTGTGTGCTGCAGTTGTTGACCACGCTGCCGTAGCTCTCGCCGAAGCACCCGGTGTCGGCGGGGTTCTGGGCGCGCCCGAGGAAACCGATGGAGCTGCGGGCCGCGGCGGGCAGCGTGACGGCGCCGAGGGCGAGGGCGGAGGCGACGACGAGGGTGCTTTTCACGAGACGGTTCATGGCAAATCTCCTTTGATGGTCATCGAGTCCGTCGCAGTGTCGCGACGCGGGACTCACCAGACTCTGCAGACTCTGCGGACTCTGCGGACTCTGCGGACTCTTCAGCACGCGCCGCGCCAAGGGCGCAGTCCGCCGATCTCCGCGGTATTCGCAGGGCGGTGCGACAGCGCGGGGGCACCCCGCGCCCCGCCGTCCCCGGTCGGCGCGACAGCGCGGGGGCACCAGGGCTGGCCGCGGGCTCGTCGAGATCCCCGGACGCGCGGCGGCTGCGCACAGCCGGGAGGCCCGAGCCTCACCGTGACCAGCTTCGCCGCGCAGGGGACCACGGCCGACATCACGGTCCAGTACGGACCGTTCTGCCCCCGGCTCACCCGGCTTTCGCTGAGCGCCTCGCCGCCCTCGATCCGGCGCGTCGCCGACGGGCGGCCGCGGCGAGGCCGGCGGCGAGGCCAGCGGCGAGGTCGAGCCGCGGCGCGCCGCCGGCCGCTCCGCCCTGGACCTCGCAGGCGCACCCCCTTGGTCCTGGCTGCACCGGCGCCACCGGGGCGGTTTGCGGCGTCGGGGCCGCGCTCAGGAGCGGACCTCCGCGGAGTGGGCCACCGTCCCCGGACACGATGAACGCCGCCCAGTAGAACGGGTGCGCGGTGTCCGGTTGTCCCTTCAGCGAGAGCTGGGCCTCCCGCAGGGCGTCGCCGCGCTCTCGCCCGGAAGCCAGCCGGTCGTAATAGGCCGTCATCAGGTGGCGCGTGGCCTGGTCGCCTATACGCCAGAGGCTCATCACCTGGGTCTCCGCCCCCGCGATGACCAGCGCGCGGCGTAGCCCTTGCACCCCTTCGCCATGGCTCGGCTCACCGACGCCCGTGTCGCACGCGGAGAGCACGACGAGCTGCGTACCGGAGAGGTCGAGCCCGGAGACCTCGGCCGCCGTCAGCACGCCGTCGTCGCCGCCGCTCTCGCGGAGGTTCGCGCCCGCGAACGCCAGCCCCGAGCGCAGGAGGGCGCTGCCCACCTCGGACACCGGCGCGGCCACGGCCGCGCGAGCGACCGCATCGAGCCCATCGCGGGCCGGCGCCTGCCCCGGGGCAGAGGCCGCGGGCAGGAAGAAGCCGTGGGTCGCGATGTGGAGGATGCGCGGCCTGGCGAGGCCCTTCACGGCGCCCTCGGTCGCGCTCGCGCCCGTGAGCACCCGCGCGCCCGTGAGCTTCGCGCCGACCGCGGCCGCCTCCTTCGCGGTACCCGGGAGCGGCAGGAACCTGAGCCTCGACAGATCGACGCCGCGCGACGCCTGGCAATCCCAGCCGCAAGGCTCCTTGCCGGAAGGCGGCGCCGACGCGCCGCCGTCGAAGGCCGGATCGGCGATCACGACGAGCTCCTGCCCCGGCTCGGCAGGCGCCGTGAGCCGGAGGAGATCGCGTCCGGTGGTGATGTACGTGATCTCGTAGCGCTCCAGCAGCGCTCTCTGATCCTCGTCGACGAGCGCGCCGAAGGGCAGCAGGCTGAGCGCGCCGTCGGGGCTGATCACGAGCTTCCGGGCTGGGCCAAGGAGCGGGCGCACCCTGGCCATGAGCTGGGCGTCCATGCCGCGCGCGAGGCGCGTCGGGTCGCGCGACGGGTCGGACAGGGCGCGGCGCAGCTCCTCCACGGCCGCGTCGATCGCCTTCACCTCGCCGAGATCGGCGAAGGCGGGCGCTCCCTTCCGTCGAAGGACGTAGGCCACGTAGCGGGGCTCGCCCAGCCGGTCGCGTCGCCTGGCCCGGGGCTGGTAGGGCCGGTAGGCGAAGAGCTCGATCAACGCCGTGTCCTCCGGGATCGCCGCCTGCACCTCCGCGAGGAGCACGGGGCGCTGCTCCGCCCGGAAGGCGGCGCTCCTCCGGCTCACCTCGGCCTCGACGCCCTCCCGCTCCTCCTCGAGCGCCTGCACACGCGCGCGCTGCCCGGGGGGATCGCGGTACGCGCGGGCGCTCAGCTCCGCGTCGATCGCGCCGAGCCGGTCGAGCAGGGCCTGATCCTGCCTGGTCATGCTCTTGCGCAGGCTGGCCAGGCTGCCCGCCATCGCGTCGAGCGCGCGCGCCTTGCGGCGGAGGATGGTCGTGAGCGCGAGCGCCGCCGCTTCGCCGTTCTTCGGGGCGGAGATCGCGTGGAGCGAGATCGTCTCGCTCGTCGAGCGCTCGAGCCTGCCGAGAAAGGCGAGCTTCTCTCGCTCGGCGCCGCTGGTGAGCAGGCGCGTGAGGTGCCGATCCTCGGCGGAGACGGCGGCGAGCCGCATGGGCAAGGCCTCCCGCAGCTTGCCCTGGGCGATGGCGAGCCCCTCGAGGGAGCTCGCGCACTCGGCGACGCGCGGGTGCTCGGGGCCCAGCGCCTGCTGCAGGAGAGAGAGCGCGCGCCGGAACAGCGGCTCGGCGCGGCCGTACTGCCTCCTGTCCCGGTACAGCGAGGCGAGGTGAACCAGGGGCTCGGCGACGTCGGGGTGCGTCGGCCCGAGCTCCTTCTCACGGATCGCGAGCGCCCGCAGGAAGAGCCGCTCGGCGCGCGCCTCGTCCCCCATGTCCTGGTAGAGGAGCGCCTGGTGGTCGAGGCACGTGGCCAGGGAGCGCTCCGGCCCGCCGCTCCATGTCTCCAGGATGCTCACGGCGCGCCGAAAGAGCGCCTCGGCTCTGGGATGGTATCCCTGGAGCCGGTAGACCTCCGCGAGGTCGTCCAGCGCTGCGCCGAGCTCGTGGTTGTCGAGCTTCGCCCCTTCGCTCCTGTTCCTGGCGTTCTCCTTCTCTCGCGCCGCGAGGAGGCGCTCGTAGAGCAACGCGGCCCTGCCAAGATCTCCCTGGGCCATGGCCAGGGCTGCCAGCCCGCGGAGCGCGTCGTCGCCGCTGTGCCCGACCAGCACGTGCTCGGCCAGGAGGCGCCGGTAGAGCGCTTCCGCGCGCCGGAAGTCGCCCATCTCGCGGTACACGAGCGCGAGGGTCTCCTGCTCGGGGATCAGCAAATCGCCCGGGACGCCCTCCCGCTCCAGGACGGCGAGGGCGCGCTCCAGCAGGGACGCTGCCTTGTGGTACTCCGCGACCCTGCGGTAATGGTTCGCCGCCCAGATCGCGGCGAGCGAGGTCTGCGGGTGCTCCGGCCCGAGCACCCGCTGGCGCAGCTCGAGGAGCCGCTCGGCGGCCGAGAGCGCCTCGAAGTACCTCCCCTGAGCCGTCTTTTCCCAGAGCTCGTTGTCCAGGGCGCCGTCCAGCCGCTCGTCCTCGGGCGCCGGCAGCGCCGTCCTCGGCGGAACCCACAGGGGCTGGGACTGCGCCTCGACCGGGACCGGGGCCGTCACCGCCGTGCAGAGCGCGGCGAGCGCGCCGTAGAGCCACGGTGTCCATCGCGTCCTGGCCATGAGGCCGCGGAGGATAACCCGGTGCCTGTGATGGCGTCGCGGCCGCGGGGGCCGCGGGCGATCCCCGGACTGGGGGTGCGCTTCCCGCCTATACTCACGCCGTGGCACAGGAGCTCACCCAGCCGCTGGAGCGCGAGGGAAGTGCGTTCAGGCTCGCCTCGCGCAAGATCCGCGTCGAGGTCGTGCACGGTCCGGATCGGGGGCTCGTCGCGGAGCTCCCGGGGCCGGAGGCGCGCGTCGGCCTCGGCCAGGAGTGCGATCTCGTCCTCAAGGACCCCACGGTCAGCCGCCTGCACCTCGTCGTGCGCGTCGAGGACGAGCGCATCCGCGTGATCGACGCCGGCAGCCGCAACGGCACGGCGGTCGACGGCGTGGAGGTGCGGGACGCCTACGCCCGCCCCGACGCGGCGATCTCGATCGGCGGCACCACGATGCGGCTGCGCATGCTGAGCGACGTCGTCGAGCTGCCGCTCTCCCAGCGCGAGCGCTTCGGCGGCATGCTCGGGCGCAGCGTGGCCATGCGCCGGCTGTTCGCGGTGCTGGAGCGGGTCGCGGCCACGGACGCCACCGTGCTCGTCGAGGGCGAGACCGGCACGGGCAAAGAGCTCGTCGCCGAGGCGGTACACGAGGAGAGCCCGCGCCAGGGCGGGGCGTTCGTGGTCTTCGACTGCTCGGCGGTGAGCGCCACCCTGATAGAGAGCGAGCTGTTCGGCCACGTGCGGGGCGCCTTCACCGGCGCCGTCGCCGAGCGCCCCGGCGCCTTCGAGGCGGCGGACGGCGGCACCCTGTTCCTCGACGAGATCGGCGAGCTGCCGCTCGATCTCCAGCCCAAGCTCCTGCGCGCCCTCGAGCGCCGCGAGGTGCGGCGGGTGGGGTCGAACGTGCCGCGGCGGGTGGACGTGCGCATCGTCGCCGCCACGAACCGGAACCTCGCCCGCGAGGTGGAGCGCGGGAAGTTCCGCGAGGATCTCTACTACCGCCTCGCGGTCATCCAGGTCGCGTTGCCGCCGCTCCGCGAGCGGCAGGGCGACATCCCGCACCTCGTGCGCCACTTCGAGCAGGAGCTGCGCCCCCGTTCCGGGTCGCCCCCGCCGCTCTCCGAGGAGGTGGTGGCGGGGCTCGCGTCGCGCTCGTGGCCTGGCAATGTCCGCGAGCTGCGCAATGCGGTCGCCCGGGCGCTCTCGCTGGGCGCCGTCGGCGGCGCGGGCGGTCGTCCGGCGCACGCGGCGGCGCCCGGTTCGACGCCCGGTTCGACGCTCGGTTCGACGCCCGGTTCGACGCCCGGTTCGACGCCGGATTCCGGCGCGCTGGGCGAGCCCGCGGTGGACCTGAACGAGCCGCTGCTCGCGGGCCGCGAGCGCGTGGCCGAGGCGTACGAGAAGGCGTACCTGGACGCCGCGCTCCGGCAGACGGGCGGCAACGTGTCGCGCGCGGCGGAGCTCGCGCGGGTGAACCGCAAATTCATCCAGCGCGCCATGAAGCGCCACGGCCTGCGCGGGGACGCCGAGGGAAGCGGCGAGGGCGGGGACGCGGCCGGGTAGGGTCGCCCGCGGACGGCTCGACTCGCGCTAGCATGGCACCCGGCCCGGATGCCGTCCTCCGCCTCCTCCGCCGCGTCCGTTTACCTCCAGCGCCCCGACGCGGAGCGCTGGCTCGGACCCTTCCGGCTGATCCGCCAGCTGGGGCGCGGCGGCTTCGCCCCCGTGTGGCTGGCCGAGGAGATCTACGACGGCCGCAAGCTCCGCGACGCCGCGGTCAAGCTCTTCTTCCTGCCGGACAGCATCGCCCCGGCCTCGCCCGCGGCCACGTCCTGGCGCGACGCCATCCTCGACGAGGCGCGCGCCCTCTGCCGGGTCGAGCACCCCAACGTCGTCCGCTTCTACGCCCTGCACCGCGACGACGCCTGGGGCGTGGTCGGGCTCGCCATGGAGCACGTCGCCGGGCCCAGCCTCGATCGCCGCCTGGAGCAGGTCGGGCGCCTGAGCCCGCGGGACGCCGCCGAGGCCGCGTTGGCCGTCGCCTGGGCGCTCTCCGCCGTCCACGACGCTGGCCTCGTGCACCACGACGTCAAGCCGAGCAACATCGTCGAGCGCGCGGCGGCGCCGGAGCCGCCGCCCGCAGGCCAGGGCTCCGCAGCGCGCCCCGTCTACAAGCTCATCGACTTCGGCATCGTCGTCGACGACCCCTCCCTCCTGCCCGCGGGCGCGGCCGAGCGGCCGCTCTTCGGCTCCCCAGGTTACATGGCGCCGGAGCGGCTCCTCGGGGGCGCCGCCTCGCCCGGCACCGACCTCTACGCCCTCGGCGCCACGCTCTTCCGCCTGTGCACCGGCGTGCTCCCGGTCGACGCCGTGGGCGGGCTGGAGGCCCTCCTCGACCAGCGGCGCCCGCCCCGGCTCGACGCGCTCTTGCCGCCCGGCGCGCCCGTGCTCGAGCCGCTCGCGCGCCTCACCGCGCTCCTGCTCGAGCCGGATCCCGGCGCGCGCCCGCGCCACGCCGAATGGGTCGCGCGCGAGCTCGAGCGGGCGCTCGCCCTCTCCACGAGCGAGCGCCCGCCGCCGACGATCCGCGTCGGGCGCGGCTCCCCGGGCGTGGAGCTCGCCCCGCGCGACCTGCCGACCGCCGGCCTTCCGCACGACGTCACCCTTCCCGCCGCGCCGGGCGCTGTCGGGACGAGCGAGGCCGGAGGACCGCCCGAGCCCTGCCCGCACGCCGCGCTGGTCGGCCGCGGCGACGCGCTCGAGGTGCTCGCCCGCCTCGCCGCGGAGGTGCAGGAGGGCGCTGTCCGCGCCGCGGTGATCACAGGCCCGCTCGGCATCGGCCGTACCCGGCTGCTCGCTGCCGCTGTCGAGCGCGCCGGCGTCGGCGACGCCCGCGTGCTCCGCGCCGCCTGCTCACCGGAGCGGAGGAGCCCCCTCCGGCCGCTGCTCCGCGCCCTGGAGGCGCTCCCGCCCGAGGCCGCCTCCGCGTTCGGCCTGCTGCAGGACACCATCGAGCGGGCGCTGTCGCCGAGCGTGCTCCCGGGCGCGCCGGACGCGGCCGCCGCGATGGAAGCCGTCGAGGACGCCTTGCTCTGGGCGAGCGTCGAGGCGCCGCTGCTGCTCGCCATCGACGACCTCCAGTGGGCCGACGCGCCCACCCTCATCCTGCTGCGGCTCGTGCTCGAGCGCGTCGGCGCGCGCGCAGGTGCGGCGAGCGCCCGCCCCGGCGCGGCGCCGCGCCTCCTCGTCCTCGCGACCGCGCGCGACGAGCCGAACCCGCCGCCGCCGCTGCGCGCCCTGCTCGCCGAGCTGCGCGGGCGCACCCGCCCCGGCGCCCGGCACGTCGCCCTGGGCCCGCTCGGCGACGCGGACGCCGCCCGCCTCGTCCAGGCCACGCTCCCCGTCACGCCCGCGCTCGAGCGCGCGGTGGTGCGCGGCGCGGGCGGCGTGCCCTTCTTCATCGTTCACGCGCTCGTCGCCTGGCGCGAGACAGGCGCGCTCGTCCACCGCTCGGGCGTCTGGGACGTCGCGGCGCCAGACGTCCTCGACCGCGGCGTCCCCGGCGTCGCCGACCTCGTGTCCGCGCGCCTCGCCGGCTACCTCGATCCGGCGAGCGACGCCGGGCGGCTCGCCCTGCGCGCGCTGGCTGCGGTCGCGCTCCATGGCGGCGGGCTCGGCGCCGATGTGCTCGCCGAGGTGATCGACAGCGACGATGACGCGCTGGAGGTCGCGTTGCTCGCCCTTGTCGATGCGGGCATCCTCGTCGCCGCGAGCGACGGGCAGGGGCACGGCTTCGCCCAGGAGATGGTGCGCCAGGCCGTGCTCAACCTCGCGCGGCCGCGGCCCTGGCTGCGCCGCCTGCACCGCGCGCTGCTCGACGCCATCGCGCGCGGCCCCACCGCCGCCGCGGACGCCGCGTTCCTCGCCACGGGCTACGAGCGCCTGGGCGCGGCCCCGGAGGCGCGGCGCTGGCTCGGCCGGGCCATGGAGGCCGCGCTGGGCTCGGGCCTGTTCGTCGAGGCGGTGGAGCTCGGCGACCGCCTCGCCGCGCTCGCCGAGGACCCGGACGAGCGCGCTGCCTTCGAGATCGAGGCGGTGCGCGCCCTCCTGCGCGGCAGGAAGCTCGAGGAGGCCCGGCGGCGGCTCGACGCGCTCGACGCGCGCGCGGCCGTGTTCCCCGCGCGCTGCGCGGCGGTGTCGCTGCGCCGCCGGCTCTGCCGGCTGGAGGTGGCGCGGGGGCTGCGTGAGGAGGGCTACGACGATCCGGTGCTGCTCGCCGACGCCGACGCCCAGCCCGACCTGGCGCTCCGCTGCGAGGCGCGCATGGCGCTCGCCGGCGTCGCCGCGCCGGAGCGGGCCCTTGCGCTCGCGGGCGAGGCGGTGGCGCTCGCGTCGCGCGCCGGCGCCGCGCTGGAGTTCGGGGCGCGCGTGCTGCGCTTCGAGCTGAACTACGCCTCGAACCACCGCGACCTCGCGCTGGCCGAGGAGGACCTCACGCGCGCGCTCACCATCGCGGCCGCGCTCGGGTCGAGCTGGCACCGGCTGCACATCGAGGCCGATCTCGCGGTGCTCGAGGCGGAGCGCGGCCGGCTCGGCGCCGCGATCGACCGGCTTGGCCGCCTCGCCGCGCGGGCCGAGGCGGAGGGCATGCGCGGCCAGCTCCGCCTCGTGCTCACGAACCTCGCCGCCTTCCTGCTGCGGGAGGGCCGCGCGGCCGAGGCGGCGGAGACGGCCGGCCGCACGGCCGAGCTCGCGGCCGAGGCGGGGGATCCGGCGCTGCGCGGGAGCGCGCTGTCGCTGCGCGCGGACGCGCTCCGCCGCACCGGCGATCTCGCTGGCGCGCTCTCCGCCGCCGACGAGGCCGAGGCGCTGCAGCGCGCCCACCGCGACCGTCGCCAGGCGCTCACGCTGCTGCGGCGCGCGGAGATCCTGGCCCTGGCCGGCCGCTCCGCCGAGGCGCTCGCCGACGCCCGGGCGGCCCGCGAGGTCGCCGAGGCGCGAGGCGACCGCGACCTCGCCATCGGGGCGCGGCTCTGGGAGCTCCTGTTTGTGGCGCGGCGGGGCGAGGTCGGGGCCGAGGCGATGGAGGCGGCGATCGCGGAGGCGG
Source organism: Sorangium sp. So ce1335 (assembly GCF_051521615.1). Classification (NCBI taxonomy): domain Bacteria; kingdom Pseudomonadati; phylum Myxococcota; order Polyangiales; family Polyangiaceae; genus Sorangium; species Sorangium sp. So ce1335. The sequence continues at coordinate 9,378,604 of NZ_CP150363.1, read as the reverse complement.
CTGGATCGGGCGTGACGTTGCGCCCGCTCACGCTGGGGCTGATGGACGAGGCGCGCGCGTGGGTCGCTGCGACGCGCAGGGCGTTGGAACCGACGCCCCCGCCAGGGCCGGCGCCGGCGTCGGGGTGAGGCCGCGGCCGCGCCGCCCTCGGCGCCCGACCTCTCCAGCCCCTGGGCTCACGGTCCCAGGAGCTGTCTTTCGCCGGCGCGCCGGACGGCGCCGATCTCGGGCTGCCCGGGGCGCGCGCGGGTCACTTCGACGGCGTCAACGCTGGCTTCGGGATCGCCGTCGCCGCTGGCTTCGGGACCGACGTCGGCGCGAGGCCCGGGTCGCGCCCCGGCTCCACCGGGCGCTGGTCGACGATCACGCCGCGATCCTGGATGCACTTCTGCCTGGGGCCGCTCCAGATGCAACCCGGCGGGCAGACCGGCGGGTCGCCTGTCGGCTGCTGGTCCAAGCAGAGATCCTCCTCCTCCTCGGAGGCCTCGCGGGTGCTCTGCACGGCCTCGGGCCCCGCATTCCGGGGCGTCTCGGCGGACGGTGACCCCGTCGGGGTCTCGACGGGCTGTGGCGGTGCGCTCGAGCAGCCGGCGGCTGCGAGGGTGAGGGACGAGAGGAGCATCAGGATCAGGCTTCGGCGCATGAGATCTCTCCGGGGAGGAGCAGGTGATAGGCTGCCCGCGGCCGGGGCTCCGGCGCGGGTGGTGCCGCCGTTGTGTCGCACCAGGCGCCTTCCAGGCAACGGGCATTCCACCGCCCGACAGGGCAACGGGCATTCCACCGCCCGACAGGGCAACGGGCGTCCCGCGCCGCCGCCCCGACGCGAGGAGAGGCCGCGGGCGAGGCGGGAGGCATCACGCCTCGCGCGCTTGCTCTGACGGAGCATCACTCCACTCCTCGAATTCGAGCCATATTCCCGGTATCGTGGTGATATGCGCAAGGGGTATCTCATGGCGAGATTACCGAGGGCGAGCGACGTGTCGAACTCGCGTGTACTGGCGTCGGGGGCCATCACGCTCTCGCTGTGGCTGACGATCGGCGTCGAGGCATTGAACACCGCCGGGTCGTCGCCACGGAAGACGTCGACCTGTCCGCGCCCACCGTCGAGCGGCTGGGCGATGCGGCCCACGGCGACCGAAGCGCCGAACCGTTCGAGGTCTGCGGGCCGGCGATGCGAGTGCGGCAAGCGCGTGCGCCGCGTGGGCGCCGGCGCAGAGGAACGACGGCCACAGGAAGATCACCGGGCCCTCGAAGCGCCGCGCCGGGATCCACGTGCGCGCTGGCACGCTGGCACGCTGGCACGCTGGCACGTGGGTGGAACGCCAGCGCCATCGGCGCCGCCGTCGCTCCCCTCGGGCGCAGCCTTGCCGCCCGGCGAGCGGCGCTCTTCACCGGCTCCGCTGCTCGTGAGGCCGGTCTACCGCACGGCAGCCCCGAGCACCGCGGGAGGCGTGCCAGCGTGCCAGTGTGCCAGCGTGCCAGCGCCTCGCACGGCACGAGAGCGAACGCCTCTGCTCGGAAGATCGATGAATCCCCCCTGTCTCGCCGCCTCGCGCGGCGCGCCGCCTCCGGCTGCGGCGCTGGCACGTCATCTGCTAGAGGCCTCGTCCGTCCAGACACGTTTCTCGGTGAAGCCGTAGGACACCGAGTCGGCACGCCGCCCCGATGCAGGGTGCGTCTTGACAGACGCCTTGGCTGGCGCGACGTCTGATTCGTCACGTCCGTCGCGCTTCCCTACAGCGATGCTCTTCATCTGATCCGCTCCTCGACGGGTTCGTGCTCCAGTGGAGCACGAACCACCCGATATCGAGCGTGTCTCATGACGCTCCCGATGCCGCAGCCGGAGGCTCTCTCCGCTCGAGCACGTCGGGGGCAGCGCTGTGTTCGCGATAGATCGTTCAGTATCAGGCTCACGGGTTTCGGCAACGAGTCCCGCGCGTCGCTCTGCGTGCCACGAACACCAGAGCGGAACATGAAACATAGACCGAAAGCGAGTTTTTCCAATGACGAACAGCGAGATGTCGAATAACGGCCGTGAACCGCGAGGGGCTGGCTTTGCATGGAATCGCACGGGCGCCCTCGGCGCGCTGCTCGCTCTGGCGACCGCGGCGTGCGGCGCCGCAGATCCGAGCGATGACTTCTCCGATGAACCGCTCGCGACCGACGCGCAAGAAATCCGCTTCGGCACGCACGGCGGCGGAGTCGGTGCCGTGATGTTTGGAGATGGAGGGTGCACGGGAACGCTGGTTGGCACGCACATGATCCTGACCGCGGCTCACTGCTGGGATGGCGCGCTCGGCTCGGCGCTGCAGGGAACCGTGAGCACCAGGGTGTCCTACGCGCAGACGGGCACCACCTTCAGGTGCCTGACTGGCACCCCTGCGACCGACAAATGCAACGTCGACCGGGACGTCTACGTGCAACGCCTGCAAGTGGGAGCGGACGCGAAATACGACCTGGCCGTCGTCACCCCCGCGACGCCGGGCGCCGGGTTCCACCACGTGACGGCCTTCGACACCGCCGACGGAATCTATTCAGGGCCCCTGAGCCAGACGCAAACCTATAGAATGTACGGCGCGGGCTTCGATGACCCGAGCGGCTCAGGCAATGGAATCATGCGGTACATGGACAAGTCGTTGAACTGGGTTGGTGAGCGGCACTTCGTCGAGGACACGGAGTGGACCCGGGTCTGCCATGGCGACTCGGGCGGCCCGTATTTCCTCCGGGATTCGTCCGGCCCCACGCGGTGGATGTTCGGCCTTCACTCCAATTCGGATAAGGCATCCGGGGAGAAGTGCGCCGAGGAAGGCGGGAAGACGCGGGGCATGCGGTTCACCGAAACCCGAATCGGCCATGTCAATGAGTACCGCGCCAACCGCGCGCTTCCGGCGTGTACGCGGCACTCGAGCGCATTCCCCGATTACTGGGTTTGCTACTGAGCGGTCACTTCCTCTAGCACCGCTGCCCACGCGACCTGCTCGGTGGTCTCCACGACCGGCGTCGTCGCCAACGTGGACGAGATCCGCCGACTCGGATCGTCACGTGACAGATGCCGGCCCGGGGTGGGCCTCGGAGGACAGCTACGGCGCCTCGACCACCGTGCGCGACTCCTTCGCCTGGATCACATCGGGGAGCAGGAACGGCACCAGGTGCGTCTGGTTCTTTCGCCAGAGCTCCGCCTGATCGCGGAAATGAGGGCTCTCGGCGTCCCAGACATTGCCTCCGGGAATGGCGTTCCACGCCTTCGGCCCCGCCGGGTCGAGCTCCACGACGAGCCGCTGCGACGGGCCGTGGACGTACCGGAAATCCGGTGACTCGTCGAGCGCCCACGAGAGGCGGTAATCCGAGGAGTCCACCGCGAACTCGTCGCCGCCGCGCGGAAAGCCGCCGCGCCAGAGGGGATCGCTCGGCGGAGGGATGCTGAGGCTGCTGAAGACGGGGACGAGCGCGTCGAAGGTGACCGTGTGAAAGGCGCCCCAGCGGGGCGCCGCAGCCCCGGCGCCGCCCTGCTGATCGAGCCAGGCGAGGGCGTCGAGCAGCGCGCGCAGCACGCGCTCGTCCCTGGACTCGACCGCTGGCGTGCCCATGTCGTCCCACAGCGCGCTGTCCTGCACGGCCGGATCGAAGGTCGCGAGCTGCTCCCGATCGGCGGAGAACAGGTGGAGGAGCGCCTTCGCCGACAGCTCCCGGGAGAACGACGAGAAGCCCATCTGGCCGAGCTCGTCGCCCAGCACCCGGCGCACCACCCGGACGAGCCAGACGTTGAAGACCAAGGTCGCCTCCGAGGCGCGGGCGTCGATCGCGCCGGGGCCATCGCCCTCGTCCGCGAGCGGCATGCCGGTGTCGAGATCGACGCCGGCGGCCGCCTTGTAGTCCGCCTCCTTGCCCCAGCCGTCGAGGAGCGCCCGCTGGGCGGCGAGGCGGTCCAGGTCGCCGGCGGTGGCGTCCGCGACGAGCGCGCTCAGATCGGCGTGCGTACCGGGCGACGCGCGCTCCTCGCCGGCGCGGTCGATGGCGCGGAGGAGGTGAGGCACGAGCCTCGCGCCGAGCGCCGACTTGATGTCGCCCTGGATCGCCGCGCAATCCTCCGGCGACAGAGGTCCCTCGTGGGCGTCGATCCGCTCCTGGATGCGGCCCTCGCGAAACCCGATGTCGAAGCTGCAACCCAGGTACATGGGGGTGCCGTCGGGGAGCGCGCCATTCGATGGATCGTTGTCCAGGGAGTCCCCGATGGGGTCGTTGTTCGCCGTGGCGATGTATCCCGCCGGCGGGTTCTTCGCCCGGGGGATGAGGTGCTCGGGGAGCGTCCCGGTCCACTCCGCGGTCCCGTCGCCGGGGAGCACCAGGCAGGGGAGGACGCCCGTATAGGTGGCCGCGTCCCAGGCGAACGCCTCACGAGACCGCGTCGGGATCGCCGCGTGCGTCGTCCAGAGGATGTCGCCCGCGGCGTCGCCCATCACCCAGTTCTGCGCGCCGACGCTGAATTTCGAGAGAGACTCCTGCGCCTCATCGACCGAGCGAGCGCGCAGCAGGCCGAAGATGGCCTCCAGCTCCTTCGTCGGCTCCAGCCCCGTCCAGCGGACGCTGAGCGCCCCCACGGCCGGGTCCGGATCCACCACCGCGTGGTCGACGATGGTCGGCAGGATCGGGCCGTGATGGGGCACGATCGGGACACGGTAGGTATAGGGCTCCCTGCCAGCGATCGCGATGACCTCCTCGACCGTCTGGAGGGGCACTGGATTGCCCTTGAAGAGCACGGCCTTGCCGTCGGGCGTGAGCTTCTCGGCATAGACATCGGTGACATCGTACATCGCGACCGTCGCTCCCCACCCGACGCGCTCGTTGTGGCCCAGGATGATCCCCGGGATCCCGGGGAAGGTGACGCCCCCGACGTGAACATCGCGGCTCGCGTCCTTGCCCTCGGGCGCGGTGACATGGATCGAGACGGCATACCAGACGGCCGGCGCGCTCAGCGACAGGTGGGGATCGCTGGCCACGAGCGCGTGCCCCGTCGCGCTCCGGCTCGCGTGGATGGCCCAGTTGTTCGAGCCGAAGCCCTCCGGGGCGACCTTGCTCCTGGCGCGCTGGACCGCGCTCAGGTAGCCGGCCAGCGACGAGATGAGCTCCGCGCGGCCCTGCGCGGCGCGGCCCGGTCGTCGCGCGCGAGGCGCTCTCTTCGCCGCCTTGTCCTCCGCCTTCTGCGCCTCCTCCCGCGCCGGGGAGGCGGGGTAGCCGCTGCTGGTCACCGCGGGCTCGGAGGGGGCGAACCTCAGGAAGTCCCGCTCGAGGCCGGCGCGCTTCTGCGCGAGCGGATCGGCGCTGGTCGACGCGAACGTCGTCCGGGCGGCGTCGAAGAACTGCTGCATGGTGATGTCCAGCTCGGCGTCGAACGACAGGAGGTAGCTCTGGAAGCGGCTGATCACGAGCGAGTCGACGCCGCTCCAGTCGGTGAACGCCTTGGCGGGTATCCCCGTCGCGCCTTCGGGGAGGAGGATGTCCCCGGAGCGGATCTTCCTGAACACCTGGGTCACCCCGTCCGCGTACGCGTCGAGCATCTGGCGGAGCTCCCCCTCGGGGAGCGCGTCGTACTGGGCCCGGGCGATCCGACCGAGCCCGACATGGCGGAGCGCGATGTCCTGATCGATGGTGGTGGGATCGAGCTCGCCGAAGAGCTCTGCGAGCCTCCCCTCGGCGGTGCGCCGCAAGATCTCGAGCTGAAGCGCGCGGTCGCGCGCCGTCAGATACCCTTCGACGCGCATCGCGTCCACGAGGTTTTCGGCATAGATATGGGGCCTACCGTCCCTGTCCTGGACGACATCGACGGCAGAGAGCAGGCCGTCGATGGTGAGCCGCCCGTCCACGGGCAGATCCGGCCGATCGCCGAGTGGACCGAACGTCGCGGAGGAGGGCGGGCTGCCGTCGGGCGCGCCCGCGTCGGGATCGCTGGGCGCGCCCGCGTCGGGCGCGCTGCTGCCGGGACCAGGGTCGTCCGAGCACCCGAGCATGCCCGTGAGCCCGGTGACCAAGGCGAGGACGCAATGTGCCGAGGAGAATGACAGTCGCATGAACGCTCCTTGGTAGGACGGAAGCGAGCCACCGCGGCGGTGTCGTCGCGCGAATACAGAGATTCATGGCGTTATTCTTCGACGCGCTCATCGCCATCCACGAGGGCTTCGCGCTGGACTCCACGAGCGATTTCGATGGGACGTTGCAGCGCCTGCACCACGAGGGCCGCGAGGCGGGCGGTCGGGAGCCCCGGCTCCGCCTCCGCCTGGTGCAGGGCCAGGGGGAGCGCGGGCAGCGCCGGCAGCCCGCGCTCCCCGGGGCCGAGCGCCCGCACGCCGGCGGGCAGGCCGATCGGCGCGCGCACCGTGAACCCGAGCCCTGCCGCCGCCGCGGCCCAGAGCCCGCCCAGGTCCGGGCTGGTGAACGCGAGCCGCCACGGGATGCCAGCGCGATCGAGCGCCGCCGCGGCGGCATCCCGGAACCGGCACGGCGCCTCGATGGCCAGGAGCGGCAGCGGCTCGCCCTCCGCCCCGGTCCACGCAGGGCACCCCGCGGCCGACCCGATCCAGCGCATCGGCAGCTCGGCCAGACGCTCGCCGTGCGGCGCGCCGGTCCCGTCGCCCCACGCGAGGGCGAGATCGAGCCGGCCCGACGTGACCCGCTCGAGCAGCTCCGCATTGCGCGCGACCCGCACCTCGATCCGCACCCTCGGGTGGGCGCGCGAAAACCGCCCGAGCACCCCGGAGAGCAGCACGTCACCGAAGTCCTGTTGCAGGCCGAGCCGGACCCAGCCCTCGAGATCGACGCCGCGGACCGCGGCCGCCGCCTCGTCGTTCAGCTCGAGCAGGCGGCGGGCGTAGGCCAGCATCGTCTCGCCCGCCTCCGTCAGCGCGAGACCGCGCCCGGCCTTGCGAAAGAGCGGCGTGCCCGCCTGCTCCTCCAGCTTCTTGATCTGAGCGCTCACCGCCGAGGTCGACCGGCCCACCCGGCTCGCCGCCCTGGCGAAGCTGCCCAGCTCCACCCCCGTGACGAAGCTGCGCAGCACGTCGAGATCGAAGGTGACGCGTTGCATGTCAACCGTCCCGTTTTCTTGAAGTATCCGTACCAAACTTCCTGATTTTCGGCGCGATGGTGCTCCGTCATGCTGGTGGCGTCAAGGCGAGCCGGAGCCGCCTGACAGAGCACAAGGACCCACACTCCATGCGTTTTGCTCACGTCTCACGGCGGAATGGCGAGCCGCCGCTGCGCGAAGGGGACCTCCCTCGCGATCTCGCCGACAGCCATCGTCGCACGCGGCGTCCGGGGAGAGCGCTCCCCGGGAGCGGGCGCCGCCGCTCCCGGGCCACGCTCGCGATAGCGACAGCCTTGCTCTGTGCCGGCGCGGGATGCACGCGGGGCTCGGTCCTGGAGCGAGCCTCGCTCGGGACTCACGCGGTCGCGGGCGGGAAAGCCGTGACCCGCGTCGAGGTGCAGCGGCTGATGTTGCCTCCTGGGTTCAAGGCCGGGCCGCATACGCACCCCGGTCCGGTCGTCTGCTATGTGACCGAAGGGCGTATTCTGTTCCAGGTGAAGGGCCAACCGGCCAGGTACTACACGGCAGGGCAGACGATCTTCGAGCCCGCGAGCACGCCCATCGAGCGCTTCGACAACGATTCCAGCTCGGGCCCCGCGACCTTCATCGCCACCTACCTGCTCGGCGACCAGGACACGGAGTTGCTCCACAGGCTTCACACCGCGGGCGGCGCAGCGGCGGAGGGCGCCCCGTCGGGCCACACCGGAGCCGCCCTCGGCGGCGAAGCAGGCGGTGGCTTTGCGTGCCGCTACCGCGCGAGCTTTGCGGCGAACATCGTGCTGACCCCGGCGCGATAGAGAGCGCTGCCGCCGAAATCGATCTTGCGCTGGAATTCGCCCGCCAGCAGGACACCCCCCGCGCCGTCCCAGGCCACGGCGTTGATCGACGCCCGGCTGAGGTCGGTCGCGGCGTCGTCCAGGTCCTCGCGCCCGCGTTCCGTGCCCGCGCCGTCGAGCTCGATCAGCCGGAGCGCGCTCGGGCCACGGCCGGCGAGGACCAGCCCGTCGTGTCCGACCGGCGTCATCGCGGTCACCACCTCGGCCGAGGGCGAGATGTTCCAGAGGAACTGGCCCTCGGGGTCGAACTTGACCAGCCCGGTGTACCCCGAGAACAGACCTCCGCCGAAATCGAACTGCCCGAAGAGGGTCGTGTGGACGATCAGGTTGCCCGCGCCGTCGACGGCGGCGAGGTCGAGGCCGATGTATCCATTGTCCTCGCTGCCGGCGCCGAAGCTCCGGCGCCAGAGCTCGTTGCCCGCCGGGTCGAGCTTCCTCACCACGAGATCGCTGTCGCCCGGATCCATGATCGTCTCGGTCCAGAAGGGCTCCCGGTTGACCGTTATCCACGTCACGGCCACGTTGCCGGCCGCGTCGACCCCGATCCTTGTGTGGCCGGAAGGGTGGTCGTCGTCGACCACCTTGGCCCAGAGCACCTCGGCGTCGCCGCTCAGCTTGAGCAGGAAGTCCCTCCGGGAGCCCTGCGCGCCGCCGATCGGGAAAGGACCACCTCCGAAGTCGAGCTCCGCCGCCGCCGTCCTGCCCAGGAGGACGATGTCCCCGGCGGGATCCACGACCACGTCGAGCCCCTCCACGCCGTGACGGTGCCAGTAGGACCTGCGCCAGCGCAGCGCGCCCGCGGCGTCGAGCTTCACCACCTCCATCTGCTCATCCCGCCCCGAGCTCGGGATGGTCCCGGCCAGGATCACGTTCCCGAGCGCGTCCGTGGCGATGGCGTTCGGGCTCATGTAGATGCCATGGTCCGCGGTCACCTTGTGCCACAGGGGCTCGCCGGAGGGATCGAGCTTGACCAGGAGAGGGTACGTCGACAGGGTCGCTTTCGTTATCGGCACGTCGCCGACCCGCGCCCTGCTCTCGAAGGAACCGAGCACGAACACGTTGCCGCTCGGGTCGACGGCGACGTCGCGCCCGTGTTGCTCGCCCCGCGCGTCGAAGTGCCAGGTATAATCGAACGCCCCGGAGGCCAGGATCTCGGCGGCATATGCGGTCTGCTCGGAGCTCATGAGGGTCGCGCGGCCGAGCGCGATCTCGCCCTGGTAGGCGCCGGCCAGGCCGATGACCCCGGACGTGGCGCTCGCGACCTGCACGTGGCGCTGGTCGCCCCCGTCGCCCACGCGCCCGCCGAGCAGCGGATGGCCGTCGCCGTCGAGCTTCGCCCAGAAGGCGTCCGTGACGCCCGAGCTCGTCAGCACCTGATCACCGAGCGTGATCGCGCCCTGAAACAGACCACCGAGGGCCATGGTGCCGGACGGGCCGGCCGAGAGGCTGCGGCCGGCCTGCTCGCCCTCGCCGCCGAGCCGGAAGCTGTAGAGGGGGAGCCCCGCCGCGTCGAGCTGCGCCACGAAGGCGTCCGCGCCGCCGGCGCTCATCAGCGGACCGCTGCCGAAGTCCGCCGTGCCTTCGAAGGAGCCGGTCACGACCACCCGCTGGGCGTCGTCGACGGCGACGTCGCTGGCCTCGTCGTGGCCGGCGCCGCCGAATCGCTGGATCCAGCCCGGTTCACCCGCCGCGTCGAGCTGCGCCACGAAGGCGTCCACGCCGCCGGCGCTCACCAGCGGGAGGCCGTCGAGCTCCATCTCTCCCTCGAAGCGCCCTGCCAGGAACACGTCGCCGGCCGCGCCGAGCGCGACGCCCGTCGCGTGTTGATCCCCCTCGCCGCCGAGATGCCTGCTCCAGACCGGAGCCCCCGCGCCGTCGAGCTTCGCGACGAAGGCGTCCGCGCCGCCGGCGCTGACGAGCGGCTCGCCGCCGAGCTGGGCCGTCCCCTCGAAGTGGCCGGCGATCACCAGGCTCCCGTCGGCGTCGCTCGCGATGGCCGACACGTGATCGTCGCCCGCGCCGCCGAGCTGCGTGGCCCACACGGCAAGTCCGTTCCGATCGAACTTCGCGACGAAGATGTCCGTTCCGCCGCGGCTCGTCAGATCCGCCGCGCCGCCGCTCAGCTCGAGGAGGCCGTCGAAGACGCCGACGACGAGCGCGTCTCCCTGGGCATCCAGCGCGATGCCGGTCGCGCGCTCCTCACCTGAGCCGCCGATGCTTCTGACCCAGCTCCGCTCGGAGCTCGAATAGACGGAGGGGAGCTTGGCGAACAGGATGTCGTTATCGTAGGTGCGCACGGCCGGTTCCCAGGGCAAGTGGGGTCCGGCGCCGCGGCGCATCGAGCCGACGATCAGGGTGTATCCGGATGGGTGCATGACGATGTCCGCGGCCTCGCTCGACGGGTGGAAGCCGAAGTGCCTGCTCCAGAGGTGTTCTCCTCCCGCGCAGGGCGGGGCGGCCACGCCGTCGCAATCCTCGTCGGCCGGCGTGGTGCAGACCTCCGTCGCCGGGGTGACCTCGCCGATGCACGGGCCGAACCCCGCGCCGTCGGCCGCGCAGGTGGCGACCCCGGCCACGCATTGCCCGATCCCCTCGCTCCCGCTCCGCCCCGTGTAGCAAGGGGTCGTGCTGAAAGGCACACACGCCTGCGTGCTGCCGCCGGAGCCGCCGTCGCCATAGCCGCCGGAGCCGGAGCCGCCGGAGCCGCCGGAGCCGCCGGAGCCGCCGTCGCCGGAGCCGCCGGAGCCGCCGCCGCCGGAGCCGCCGGAGCCGCCGGAGCCGCCGTCGCCGGAGCCGCCGGAGCCGCCGGAGCCGCCGCTGCCACCTTCGCCAGAGCCGCCGGAGCCGCCGCCGCCAGAGCCGCCGTCGCCGGAGCCGCCGTCGCCGGAGCCGCCGTCGCCGGAGCCGCCGCCGCCAGAGCCGCCGCCGCCAGAGCCGCCGGAGCCGCCATCGCCAGAGCCGCCGGAGCCGCTGGAGCTTGTCACGCTCCCAGCTCCCCCAGCGCCGTCGCCCCCGGTGCCCCCTTGCCCTGCTCCGCCGCCGCCCATCCCGTCGTCGCACGCGGCTGCCACGGACGACAGCGCTGTCACGACCGACAGCCGCGCAACGCTCCGCCACATGCCTCGCATCATCATGGATTCCTCTCCTGTCCCTCCGATGCGGTACGGCGCGCCTCCGTTCAGCGGATGGGCGCGCGCGGGGCGAGCGCTCGCGCCAGAGCACATTTTCAACCGGCGAGGACCAGCGCGTCGAGGAAAACTGTCAGGGACCGGCCTATTGGATCGCGACCGGGATGGCGAAGCGGATCGGCCTCGGGACGGCGAAGACCACGTACCGCGCCAGCAGCGCGGCGCCCTCGGCGCGGCGGAGGACGCGCTCGGTGCGCATCGGGATGGCCGCGAACGCCGTCAGCACGCCGAGCGTGATGAGGTCGATGGCCATGGCGCCGCAAGAACCAGATCGTCGTCGCGATGGGGCTTGAGCTCCTGCTGCGCGTCCCAGCGGGGTGTACGTCCGGTGCGCACACGGCGCGCACCTCACGACGAGAAGAGCCCCTGGCCTCACGGGTCAGGGGCTCTTCTTCTGTGTCCGGAGGGGGACTTGAACCCTCACGCCCCATAAAGGGCACGAGCGCCTCAAGCTAGCGCGCGGTATTCGCAGGCGTTTCAGGCGTGGAAGGCGCCGGTCGGTGATCACCGCCTCATGGATGCGACGATCGAATGGGCCTGGTCGACGTTCGATCAGCCCCAGGCTCCCGGCCCATGCGCCTGTTCGCGCGCTCTGCGCCGCGCCAGCGTGACGTATACGATATCACGCTGAGCTCGTCCAAACGCCGCGCGAAGGTGCCAAGCAAAGCGGCGCGGCGAAGGGTGAGCCGGTAGCGAAAGCGCTTGTCAAGCGACGGCAAATTTCACTGACGGGGGGCACCGCACGTGTCGCGCAGCGAGGACATAGCGAAGGCTGCTTGTCAGAGCGAAGGCTGCTTGTCAGAGCGAAGGCTGCTTGTGACGCCCTCTCACCAAGGCACGACGGCTCGCGCGCCCTCGGTGGCGCCGCGAGCCACCACCAGACATGGAGGCGCGTCCCTCCAGCCCGCGTCCCTCGCGCCGCGCCCCTTCCAGGATCTCGGCTGAACCAGCCTCCCCGCTCGACCCGCTCCCCTCGTGGGCCCTGGTACGCCTCATGCCAGTGTCCGCCTGGTCTCCGCACGAAGGAAGCCGCCCGCGAGACTTGCTGCAACGATCAAGGAGAGACGATGATGCCCACGAACACGACCCACAAGACCCGCTCCCTCATCCTGTCGCTCACGATGGCCGCCGGCCTGGCCGTGACAGCGTTCACGTCCCCTGCGGCGGCCGGGCCGCTGCCGACGCTCTCCGGATGGGGCGTGCGCGGCCATGCCAGCTTCATGGGCTCGGTGAGCCAGCAGGCCGACGGCTCGCTCAGGGGGCATTTCACGATCATCATCCACAATCCCGGCGAAGCCCCCGTCACCTGCCGCTACCTGCGCTTCCGTCCCCATACCGTGAGCGGCGGGAGCTGGAGCTTCGATGGCCATGGCACGTGCTGGAGCTCGGGCGGCACGTTCGCTGCGGCGAACCGCTTCGCCTTCTCTGACCTGGGCAGCCCAGGCGCGGGCGTCGACGCCGTCGACGTGAACTTCTACGGCGCGGTCGGCGTCTCGATCCCCGGCGGCTTCTTCGATGACGGCGACATCGTCTACACGCCTTGAGGCCAGCCGCGATCCAGCCGGCCTGTCAGCGCTGCCGCTCGCGCCGCTGTGTCGGTCGCGCGATCGGGATAAACTTGAGCCCGGGTGAGGCGACCGGCTCTGCCGTTCTGCCCTGGCCCGGCCCCGTCCCGCGCGACGCGGTGATCGGGCGCACACGGTCATGAACTCCCGCAGATCGTCGGCCCGTCGAGCTCGGTGCGCGCCGCGCCTTGCGCGCTGGAAGCGCAGAACGCGCCGTCCGAGCGGCCAGCTTTTTCGTTGATCCGAGGGAACGATCCGTCTATGTGTGAAGACCGACAACCGGACTGGACGACCGGGCAAACCGATGGATCGTGCGGACAGAGCTGACCTGGTGCTCGTTGTGGACGACAACCCCGTCAACCTCGGTGTGATATCCAAAGCGCTCACCGACGCCAACATCGACGTTGCGGTGGCGACCGACGGTGAAATGGCGCTGCGTGTCGTCTCGCGCGACGAACCGGATCTCGTTCTCCTGGACGTGATGATGCCTCGCCTCGACGGGTTCGAGACGTGCAGGCGTCTGAAGGCGAACCCCGCGACCGCGGCAATCCCGATCATCTTCATGACCGCGCGCAACGAGGCGACCGCCATGGTCGAGGGGTTCGAGGCGGGCGCCGTCGACTACGTGACCAAGCCGTTCAACGGCGGGGAGCTCATCGCGCGCGTGCGGACGCAGCTCTCGCTCCGGCGCGTCACGCGGGCTCTCCTCGACAGGAACGCGCGCCTGGAGGAGACGCTCCGCGAGCGCGCGACGGCCGAGATGGAGCGCGAGCAGCTCACCCAGGAGCTCGTGCGCCGCACGGAGGAGCTGCGCCAGGCCAACGATCGCCTGAAGCTCGAGCTCGCCGAGCGGGAGCGCGCAGAGTCCGTCAGGGCCGATCTGCAGGAGCAGATCATCGCGGCCCAGCAAGAGAGGCTCCTGGAGCTGTCGACGCCGCTCATCCCGATCACGGATCGCATCGTGATCATGCCGCTCATCGGGACCATGGACGTCATGAGGATCGCGCGCGCGACGGAGACCGCGCTCAAGGGGGTCAGCGAGCGCCGCGCCACGTTCGTCATCCTGGACGTCACCGGAGCGCGCGGGCTCGACGCGAGCGCGGCGCAGATGCTCGTCCGGGTCGGCAACGGGCTCAGGCTGCTCGGGGCCCAGGCCGTGATCACCGGGATTCGCCCCGAGATGGCGAGCGCGTTCGTCAAGCTCGATGTCTCCCTCGGCACCATGGTGACGGCCGGCGCGCTCCAGGAGGGGATCGCGTACGCGATGAAGGCGCAGGGCAAGCGGAGCTACCGCTTTGGCGTCCAGTAGCCCACGCGCCCTCACGGCGCGGGCGCGCGCGCCGGCCAGGAGCGACTCGGTGTGATCAAGAAGATCTGGAAGCGCAGTCTCCTGGTCCAGCTGGTCAGCTATTTTTCCGGGCTGTCGCTGATCACGGTGTGCATCGTCGCGTTCGCGGCGGACCACCTCGCGAAGGGCGCTCTCCAGAAGGCCATCGAGAGCCGGCTCACGGTCGCGACGTCGCTCAAGGAGTACGAGCTCGCGGAGTGGCTGGCGGCGGCGCGCAAGGACGTGCTGCTGCTCAGCCAGATGCCGGGAGTCCGGGAGCAGCTCGCCACGCTGCTCGTGGGCGGCGAGGGCGCGGCGCGCGAGGAGGCGTACGAGAAGCTACGCGCGCACATCGCCTCCACCGTCGCCTTGATGCCGGAGATCAGGAGCGTGCTCATCACGACGAACGGCGGCTTCGTCGTCTTCGCGTCGGCGGACAGGGCGCTCGAGGGGCGGTTCCGGCCGATCGGGTACCCGAGCACGTTCTTCCTGCGCGAGAGCGCGGACTCGGTGGTTCCGAACTACTACCAGTCCACGAACGGCAGCAAGGCGCTCACGTTCGCGACGCCCATCCTGGACGACCACGGCGTGCGCATGGCCGCGGTCGTGGTCGACCTGCACCTCGGCGGCATCGACGCCCTCATCCGCCACACGACCGGGCTCGGCGCCACGGCGGAGACGTACCTCGTGGGCCGCGTCGCCAACAAGAACATCCTCATGGCGAGCGACTCGCCGGGCGATGCCGGCGGCAAGGGGGTCCACAGCTACGGCATCGACGCGGCGGTCTCCAGGATCAGCGGCCAGGGCACGTACGTGAACTACCGGGGGACGCCGGTCATCGGCAGCTACCGATGGCTCCCGGAGCAGAACCTCGCCCTGCTCGCCGAGGTCAGCCAGGCCGAGGCGTTCGCGCCGGCGAACCGGCTGTCCCGGTCCATTCTGCTCATCGGGCTCGCCTCGTCAGCGCTCCTGCTGCTCGCGGTTTACCTGCTCTCGCGCCGGATCACGCGGCCCATCCTGGCCATCACGGACGCGGCCATCGAGCTCGCGGGGGGGAAACTGAGCCGCACGGCGCCGGTCGTGACCGAGGACGAGATTGGCAAGCTGGCGACGGCGTTCAACCGGATGGCCGCGCAGCTCAAGCAGTCGTTCGAGGAGCTCGAGCTGCGGGTCGAGCAGCGGACGGTGGAGCTCCGCGAGGCGAAGGACGCGGCCGATCTCGCCAGCAGGGCCAAGAGCGAGTTCCTGGCCAACATGAGCCACGAGCTGCGCACGCCCCTGAACGGGGTCATCGGCTACTCCGAGCTCCTCCAGCGCTCGCGGACGCTCGGCGAGGAGGAGCGCCGCTTCGTCGACATCGTCCGCCAGTCCGGCTTCCTCCTGCTCCACCTGATCAACGACGTCCTCGATTTCGCCAAGATCGAGGCGCGGCGGCTGGAGCTCTGCCCGGCGCCGCTCCATCTCTCCTCGTTCCTCCGCGAGATCATCGACGTCTGCCGTGTCCGCGCGGAGCAGAAGAACGTCCGCCTCGTTTACGAGGCGGACGCCGACCTCCCGGCCGGTGTGCAGGTGGACGAGAAGCGCCTGCGGCAGGTCCTGATGAACCTGCTGAGCAACGCGATCAAGTTCACCGAGGCCGGCGTGGTCACCCTCCGTGTCCGGGGACTCGGCGCGCCGGGGGGCGGGGCGGGCGGGCGGCAGCCGGGGCAGGAGCCCGACCCTGGCGCGCCGGGCAGCGGAGATCACGTGTGCCTCCGGTTCGAGGTCGAGGACACTGGGGTCGGGATCAGCCCGGCGCACCTTCAGCGGATCTTCCTCCCGTTCGAGCAAGCGGAGCACGGCACGCGCCACGCGGACGGGACGGGGCTCGGGCTGCCCATCAGCCAGCGGATCGTCGAGGTCATGGGCAGCACGATCCACGTGAGGAGCGAGCCTGGCCGGGGGAGCACCTTCTGGGTGGATCTCGTGCTGCCGCGGGCGCTCACCGGGGCCTCGTCGGCCGGCGCTGCAGAGCTGCGCACGCCGGTCGGCTACAGCGGGCCGCGGAGGACGATCCTCGTCGTCGACGATCACCCCGACAACCGGCTGATGCTGGCGAGCCTCCTCGAGCCGCTCGGGTTCACCGTCGCGCAGGCGGCCGACGGCGAGGAGGCCCTCTCGGTGGCGGCGGACGTGAGGCCCGATCTCATCATCACGGACATGCGCATGCGCAACGTCGATGGGATCGAGCTCCTCCGGAGGCTGCGTGAATCCCCCGACCTGCGCGGCATCCCGGTCATCGTCTCTTCCGCGAGCGCGTTCGAGCGCGATCTGCAAAAGAGCCTCGCGGCCGGGGCGGTCGGCTTCGTGTCCAAGCCCGTGCAGCTCTCCGTGCTGCTCCAGGCGCTCGGGGAGCACCTCGAGCTCGCCTGGATCGTGGAGCCGGCGACCCCGCCGGTCCAGGGCGACGGGCCCGCGGACGCGCCCCTGGCCGCGGATCGGCCCGCTCCGGCCGCCGAGGGCGCGCCGCCGCGGCCCGCGGCGCCGCCGCCGGAGGAGCTCGCCGCCCTCAAGGATCTCGCGGAGCGAGGGCGCGTCGACGCCATCCGGGCGCGGGCCAGCCAGCTCGCGAGCTCCGACGCGCGGCTCGCCGCGTTCGCCGACGAGCTGATCCGCCTCGCGCAGGGTTATCGGGTCATGGAGATAGTCGCGTTCATCGACGCGCACCAGCGCGAGACCCCGTCGGGCTCGTGATGGGGCGGAGCCGCCGCGCGCGTCGCTCGCGCGGCGCGGGATCCCGTGCGCGCCGGCTCACCCCAGCGGCGCCTGCGCGGGGCTCGCGGGCGCAGCGCGGCCGACGTCAGTCCCACTTCTCGAACGTGTCCTTGATGTGCGCGATCGCCCAGTCGGCCGCGTTCTCGGGAGACGCCTTGTTCTGCAGCACGCTGAGGAGCGCCTTCGCCCAGACGTTCTGGAACTGGACCTCCGTGTACGCGGCGCTGTACGCCTCGTAGCCCGGGCGGGTCGGCCCGAGCGCCATCCGGAGCGCCGCGGAGAGGTGCGGATCCCCCGGATCGCTCCAGTACGGATCTTCCAGGAGCCTGGTCGTGACCGGCAGATAACGCCCCTTGCCGCCGTCGCGGAGGAGCAGGTTCATGTTCTCCGGGCTCAGCAAGAAGCGGAGGAAGCTCTTCGCGGCCTCCTTGTTCCTGGAGCGCTCGAACGTGACGATCTGCTTGATGCCGACGATCATCCGGAGCGGGCCGCCGCCCGGCCTGTCCGGCCAGCCGGCGGTGACCATCTTGTCGTAATAGAGCTCCCTCGCGCCCAGGTTGTACTCGTTCGGATCGAGCTTCTGCGTGAGGGGGATCGACAGGCTGCCGTTGGTGGTCATCAGCAGCCGTCCCTCGAGGAAGCCGATGTTGTTGCCCGCGCTCGTCCACTCCACCGCGTCCTTCGGGACGTAGCCGTCGTTGAAGAACCCGGCGTACTCCCGGAGGACGGCGACGATCTTGTCCCTCGTGCCGGGCGCGTCGAGGAGCAGCGCGCCGTCCGGGCTCACGATGCGGGCGCCGTACGCCTCGAGGAACTGCTCGAAGGTGTTGAACGAGTCGACGTCCATGGGCGAGACCGACAGCCCGAGCCCGTAGACGCCCTCTCTCCCCTGCGCCCGGAGGCGGTCCTGGGCCGCCTTCCAGAACTGCCAGTACTCGCTCCAGCCGGTCGGGATGGGCTGGTCGCCGAGCCCGGCGATCGCCAGCTGATCGCGCCAGTAGTGGATGTAGCTCAGCTGCTGGCCGAACGGCACGGCGTAACAGCCGCGCTGCTTCGTCACCTTGTTCTTCAGGTACGACGCCTCGATCGCCGTGGGGATGAACTCGTGCTTCCTCGGCTCGATGAGGTCGGACACGTCCGCGAGCTGGTTTCGCCAGGCCAGGATCGGGATGATCCGCATATCGCCGACGGTGCTGTGGAAGAGATCCGGCGGCTTCCCCTCGTCGAGCGCCCTCAGCAGCTCGGCGTCCATCTCGTTCACGGGCATGAACCGCACGTCGGCCTCGCGGTTCTCCGCGCGCTTCCAGCGATCGAGGATGGTGAGGATGGCCTCGTTCTCCTCGGGGAGGAAGCCTTGCGCCCACCAGACCCGCAATGTGCGGCTGTCGTCGCCGGTCGCCGCCGAGGGGGGCGCGGGCGCGGGCTCGCGCGTGCACGCCGCGCCGTGAGCGGCGAGCCCGAGGCCCAGCGCGCCCGCCGTGGCGAGGAACAGCCGTCTGCGTAGCCCGGCGTGCATCAGCCGCTCACGACCGGGGCGCGGGCCGCGTGGGGGCGAGTCGGCCTGTCGTGGAGCGCGGCGGAGAGCGCACCGCCCCGGCGCGCTCCGACGGCGCGCGACGCGCGCGCCCGCAGAAGGTACGGGCGACCGAGCGCCCCCTCGGCGCCGTGCTTGTCTCCGTTCCGTCCCCGCACTGCGATGTTTGGACCGTACCAGAGGCGAGCGACCCGCAGCAAGGCCAGCGTGCGGTGGGTGTCCATCTTGGCGGTGACGGTCACGGTGCCGAGGAGCCGGCCGTGCTCGCTGCCGCCGCGGGCGAGGAGGACGAGCCCCGTTCTCGGAGCGCGCATCACGCGCCGGGGAGCGCCGCCATTCGTCCGTGAGCCAACGCACCGCTGCGCCCACCCAGAGGAGGCGTGGTCCTTCAGAGCGGCGGCGAGGGGGTCGAGCCGAAAGGCGCCGGGGATGCCGCTCGCTCGATCGCTGGACTTACCGAATCCACCGATTGACGATGTTTTCGTACAGCTCCTGTTGACCGCTCTTGAGCTTGACCTCACCATCAGCGTTGCCGATCTCGGCCAGGTGTGTCGGAACACCCCGTCGGGTGACCCTATGATGGCCATGATGTCAGCGCTGCTTCGCCTGCCGCGCCTCGATCTCGGCCAGCGTGCTCGCCCCCGGCGCGCCCACCTGGCGGTGTGGGCCGCGTTCGTCGTCTTCACGATCGTCTTCGCGGGCGACGACCCGGCGGCGCGGCGGGACGAGAGGGGCCGAGTCGGCGTCCCGGCCTGACCGGAGGCGCCGGGAGGCACGCGGCCCCTCGGGCGCGCCGCCGCGGCACGTTCCGGGTCGCTCATGGCGAGATGAATCGATTGCATGGAGTTTATGATGCCGATTCATTGGAATCACGCCCTCCGGTGAGCCATGAATGCGCAGCCTGCGAGCCGCTCGCGGTCCCACCCTTTCGGCTTGCTGCGCTGCACTTCCTCGCGCTGCGATCCGGCTTGATTTGCCTACGCGTTGCGATCCGGCTTGGTTTGCCTGCGCGCCGAGGCGCTGATGGTGCTGAGAGTCTGAAACGAACAACCCGGGTTCGGTTGACCTGCTCACTGCGCGTGAGCTCACCCAAACGTGTGTGTCGACCGAAGTAGGAGCGACGATGCAACGAGTCACGGATTCGATGATGTCGGCCTTTTCTTCTTCATTGTACCTCGCGGCACCACTGGTTCTCCTCGCGTGCGGCGCGGACGCATCCGGCGAGGCGGGCGTCGTCTCGGAGGCGCATGCGCTCGCAGGCGGCGGGCATTGCGCAGCCGGTTTGCTGCAGAATCCGGAGACGCAGCAGTGCGCGCCGATCGCCGATCGCCGCGCCGAAGCGCAGCGTGCCGCCGCGCGCAGGCCGGAGCGGCTGCCGCCGAATCTCAAGGCGCTGCGCGGCACGGCGGGCGGCGCGCCGAGCGCGGCGCGCTCGCAGGCGAGCGTCCCCGACCACGTGCCGGGCGGGCTCGGCGCGGGCGTGAGTTACAAGAGCGGCGCGCTGCCCGTGACCGAATCATCGACGCTCTACACACACATGATCGTGTATCCGGAGGGTCTCGGCTTCGACGTACCGGCGGACTTGTTCACGACGGCCACGAATCGCACGGAAAAAACCGTCGAGGTCGTCGGCTGGTACCGCGAGGCCAGCGTGCATCACATCGGCATTTTCGACTGGTCGTGCTCGGCGACCGATCCGTGCGCGGGCGGTCAGACCGTGCCCTCCTGGATCTGGACGCGACCATTCAGCGACAACACCTGCCAGCTCACGCAAATGGCGGACGGCGCCGGCGTGGACCACGAGACGCTGTACTACGCCAACTCCACCGTCTCCACCGCGAGCGGCTGGGAGAACCGCGTTTTGTTCTGGAATTATTGCACGAGTCAGTGGGATCTCGAGTACGTGCACGCGTTCACGGGTCCGCAACAAGACTGCAGTGTGACCGGCTGCGGCTGGTGGGGCCCGATCGTCGAAAACTTTTCTCCGCTCGAGGATCAGCCGTTCCCGCAGCTCGGCTTCATCGACACGAGCCTCGTTCATGACGGCGTGACGAGCCTTTTGCCGCCGAGCGAGACGGACTTCAACGGCCCGCCTTCGACCTGGAACCTGTGTTTCATCGAGCCGAACACGTCCTGGTCGACGAGCCAGATCCCGTGCGGCGCGAGCACGACGCCGTGGACCGCGACGCTCACCGTGACCAGCAATTGGAACACGGGCTATTGCGCGGACGTCGCGGTTCACAACGGCGGCGCGACTGCGATCTCCACTTGGTCCGTGTCGCTCGCGATGAATCAATCCGCGCTGACGAGCAGCCACAGCGCGAACTTTCAGGCGGCTTCCGCCGGTCAGTATCAGATCACTCCGCTGAGTTGGAATGCGAACCTCGCGCCCGGAGCCACGACCTCGTTCGGCTTCTGCGCGAACAAGACCGGCACAAACTACACGCCAACCGTCACCACGCCCTGAGCGCCGTGAAGCATCTCCGCTCCGCGCAGCGGAATGCTCGACGATCACTCGTCCCGGCACGGACCGGCGCAGCCTCCTACGGCGAGTTTGCCGGCCCGGAGCCGGGACGCGAGATCCGCACGACCCGTTCTGGAACGAATGGCCGCGCGCCTCCGTGCCCATCCGGGCGATGAACGGCCTGCTCGACCCGCAGACGCCCATCGGCCTGGCGGAGCTCGCGGCCGACAGGCTGACCGCGGCCCACCCGACGTTCGTGGCGGTGCCCTGGAGCCCGCACGTGGTCACGTTCGAGTCCCCCGTGAAGACGGCCGACGCGGCGCCCTGCGGCACGCAGCTGATGGCCAAGTTCATCGCGGATCCCGAGGCTCCTGTGGATACGACGTGCCTCGACAACGAAGAGAAGCGAGCGCCGGCAGGCGATCGCGCGCGCCGGCCTCTTCAGCTCCTCGGAGGGAGTCGGCATCCTCGCCGCTGCGACTCAGTGTGGCACAGCTTGGTCTGATTCATCAGCTTCACATGGCACATCCGGGGTGCGATGACGTGATTTTCGCGCGGAGGCGCTGTGGCACGCAGGTTGCTCAGCCCTGGCCTCATGCGAACGACAACTTGCTTGATGGTCATGCTCATGTCAGCTCTGGTGGGGTGCAGCTCGGGCCCGGGCGGGGGCACAGGCGGAGGCGGATCGGGCCAGGGCGGGGGCACAGGCGGGGGCGGCTCGGACCAGGGCGGGGGCGGCTCGGGCCAGGGCGGGGGCGGCTCGGGCCAGGGCGGGGGCGGCTCGACCGAGGCGCCGGTCGAGTGCTTCGAGGTGAAGCCCGGCTGCGTTCTGCCCTCGGACGCGACGCGAATCGAGGATCCGGACGTCTCGGCGGACGATCAGGCGTCGCTCTCGCGCAACAACGCGAGCTTCGCGCTCGACCTCGGCCGCGCGCTCCATAGCTCGACGGAGAACGTCATCTACTCGCCATTCAGCATCTCGACGGCGCTCGCGATGACCTACGCGGGCGCGCGGACAGCGACGGAGCAGGCGATGGCAGCGACGATGCGCTTCGAGCTCCCCCAGGAGCGGTTGCATCCGGCGTTCAACCACGTGGACCGCCATCTCAACAGGTTCACCGAGGGCCAGAGCCCGTCCGAGGGAGGCGGCTTCCGGCTCCACACGGCCAACTCGATCTGGTCGCAGATCGGCCTCCCGATCGAGAGGTCGTTCTTGAATGTGCTCAGCGAGAACTATGGAGCGCACGTGCGGCTCGCCGATTTCGCCGCCGCCCCGAAGGAGGCTGAGGGACTCATCAACGCGTGGGTGAGCGACAGGACGGAGGGCAAGATCCCGACGCTCCTCGATGGCAACGTGACGGCGGAGACGGTGGCCGTGCTCGTCAACGCCATCTACTTCGACGCCGCGTGGAGCACGCGGTTCTCGAAGGACGCGACGAAGCCGGGGACGTTCCGGCGCGGCGACGGCACGAGCGTCACCGCCCAGATGATGAGCGGCAGGCAGCAGGCGAGCTACGGCGCCGGCGACGGCTGGGAAGCGGTGCAGATGATGTATGGGGGTGCCCCCGTGTCGATGTTCCTCGTGCTGCCCGACGAGGGGACCGCGGACGCGTTCGAGGAGTCGCTCGACGGCGCGGCGCTCGAGGCGATCATCGCTTCGACGGAGGAGCGGCCGGTCGACATCACGATGCCGAAGTTCTCGTTCGGCTCGTCCTTCTCTCTCAAGGAAGCGCTCAGGGGGCTCGGCATGGAGGTCGCGTTCGGCCCAGGCGCCGATTTCTCCGGGCTCCTCGCGGGCGGAGAGATCTGGATTCACGACGTCGTCCACAAGGCGGTCATCGACGTGGACGAGGACGGGACCGAGGCCGCGGGGTCGACCGGGGTCATCGTCAATTCCACGGGCTCGGGTACCTTCCCCGATCCTGCGGCGATCGTCCTGGACCGCCCGTTCTTCTTCTTCGTCCGCGACGTGCCGACGGGGGCGCTCCTCTTCGCGGGACGCGTCAACGACCCGACCGCGCCCTGAGGACCGGCGCGCCCTGGCGGACCCGAGCGCGCCGCACGCCGCCGCGGCGGCCGACTGGGAGGCGCGCGAGCGCTCCTCCGGGGCCGGCAGCGCTCCCGCAGGCTGCTTCGCTCAGGTGGCCCCTTCGATGCATAGATAAATGCCGCCCCGCGGCACCGAGGTGGTCGACGAGGCCGGGCTCGCGGCGCTGCGCGCCTGGCTCCGCCGCCTCCTCCGCCGCCAGAGGTCCGGCGGGGATACCCGAGCCGGACGCTCCGCGGCCGCCGCGAGCGCCGGCCGCGGAGCTCCCAGCGGAAATCCCGTGCGATTTCGATACGTTGTGACCTGTCCTGCCGCGATCGGCGAAGCCGGCGCCATCCGAGCCCGGCCTGCGGCGCCCGCGTCCGTCGTTCACCCGCCGAGCAGCGCAAGCGGCGATCGGCCGACGCGTCGCCGCTCCCACGGCATGCGAGCTCGCCTCGATCGGCGCACGCCTCCGTGCATCGCGCCGCGCCGGCCGTGAACGCGAGTTGACAGATGTCCAATCGAGGCGCTCGCAGCGCCCCCCGAAGAGCGTGTCGCGCGCTCGGCACGAACGGGCCTCTCTTCACAGGTGGACGCCAGATCCAGTCGATCAGTTTTCATTCACCGGAGCTTGACGGTCGCGCTCGCATCGAACACTGTTCCGCCTGCATCGAAGCTGGCGCTGCCCGGATGGCACGCCGCCGGCCGCTTGCAGGATCACGCTTGTTTACTTGCATCCCCGTCGGTGCGACGCGGCGATTGACGATGTCGTGACGGAGAGGATCGACTCAGCCTGGAGTCGCGGTGCACGCTGCTCGTGCGCCCTGAGCCGGCGCTCTCCTCATTTCAAAGAAGAAGGTTGGTTCATGACGTTGGTTTCCAGGAAGATGAAGCTCAGAAGTCTGGCTGGCGCGCTCGCTGGTTGTGTCGGTCTCGTCGCCGCGCAGGCGTCGGCGGGCGTGGTCGTCGGCAAGCCGACCCCGCACGGCAACACGGCGTACCCCGAAGCCGGGACGACGATGGCACGGAAAGGGACCTTCACGCTGGTGGGCGCGCTTCAGGAGCACGTGAAGATCAGCGGGGAGGCAGAGCCCACGTTCCCCAGCACGATGCAGGGCGCCGTCTACTTGATGAACGGGACGAGCACCACGCCCGAGCGCGTTTACCAGTTCCCGGGGGTCGACCAGCACGACCTCCAGGCCGGGAGCCAGCTCGCCATCTCGAACAACGTCCTTGCGTTCGCGACGCGAGGCCCGAACTCCTCCTCTCCGCTGGCGAACTCGGTGTTCATCGCCCGGAAGATCAACGGCTCATGGGCGCAGTGCCCCCTGGTCAACGGTCAGCGGAACTGCCACGACGCGGTGCGCGAGAATGGCCAGAACATCAGCCGCGCGCTCACCCGCATCCCGCTCACCTACCCCGCGAACATCAGCTTCAAAGACATCGCGCTCGCCCTGTCCGACGACTACCTCGTGATCGGCTACAGGCGACACAGCGTGGTCGAGATCTACCGCTACGACACCTCGAACGACGAGTGGATCCCCGAGCATTCGCTCGACGAGCCGGACGAGCGCTTCACCGGCGCTGCGGTCGCGATCGACGGCGACCTGGTCGCGGTCGGATCGCCGTGGTCCGATGGTGGCCAGGCCGGGGTCGAGCTCGGCTCGGTCCGCATCTTCCGCAGGAATGCCAGCACCACCACCTGGAGCTCCGTGGCCGGCGCGTACGGCCACTTCTCGACCGGCGCCTTCGGCCGAAGCCTCGCCATGGCCTCCGGGAACCTGGCCGTCACGTCCGGCGCGACATTCCTCGTCAACAACGTCATGCCGCAGCAGCACATCTCGTTTTACCGGGTGGCGGCCGACGGAACGCTCTCTGCGCATCAATCGTTGCAAACCGCCTACCCTCACGTTCATCTGGCGCTCGACGGCGACACGCTGGCCAGCACGGTCAGCAGTGGAGCCGAGGGCCTTTCGATCTACAAGCGCGACGCCGCGTCGGGGCAGTGGGCATACGAAACCGGTCTGATTCGCGACTTCTACAAGAGCGTCAACAGCCCCTACGATGGGTACGGCGGCATCGATCCCATCGGCCTCGTAGGTGATGACCTGGTGCTCGGCTGGCGCGCCTTCTCGAACCTGCTGGGCGGCGTGATCCACGAGAAGGTCAGCCTGATCGACAATTGCCGAGATCCTCTGAACCTCGTGACGAACTGCTCCTTCGACAATGTGACCAACACCGCGCTCACGGGGAGCCAGAGCAGCAGCGGCTGGCAGCTCCTCAACTGGAACGGTGGCTCGACGTGGGCGGATTTCACCGGCCGCCAGATGCGCATCAACGTGCAGCAGCCCGGCTCCGACATGTGGCACATCCAGGCTCGCACCACGGTCAACTTGCCGCAGGCGGGGCGCTACCTGCTGACGTTCCGCGCCAAGGCGGACGACGTGCGCACGTTCGTGGTGAACCTGGGGCGCAACGGCAACAGCGACAACAACTGGACGAGCTACGGTCGCGTGACCGCGGCGGCGGGCCCCGAATGGGTCACCTACTCGTTCGAGCTCCCGAACGTCCCGCAGGATTCCGCGGCGCTCCTCGACTTCAACGTCGGCAACGCGGGGACCGCGGCCGTCACCGTGGATAGCGTGAAGCTCGTCCGTCTGACGCAGTGATCTTGGGCCGCCACGGCCAGCGCGCCGGCATGTCCCGCTGCATGTCGCGGTAGCTGGCCTGGCGGGCGCCCCGCTCGGCCACACCGGAGCCGCCCTCGGCGGCGACGCAGGCGCAAGGCGTGAGAATCGCTGCTGTTTCCGGCGATCGTTCGCCATCGGCCGGTCTCTCTGGCGGGGCTCTTCGGTCACGGCGGCTCGTGTCTGCACCTGTCGCGCGCACCCGCGAGGGGTATGCTGGCGGGCATCGTGGACTGGGATGACGTGCGCCATTTTCTCGCCCTCGCCCGGACGGGCTCCGTTCGCGCGGCGGGCTCGATGCTCGGCGTGAGCCACTCGACCGTGGCGCGGCGGGTCGAGGCCCTCGAGACGCGGCTCGGCGTGAAGCTGTTCGACCGGCACCGCGATGGGTACCTGCTGACGGACGCGGGCGACGAGATGGTCTCGGGGGCGGAGCGCGTCGAGCGGGAGATGGCCGCGCTGGAGCGCGGCCTCGCCGGGCAAGACGCGCGGCTCGAGGGGCCCGTGCGGGTGACCTGCACCGACCCCTTCATCGCGAGGATCCTCCTCCGCGCCCTGGCCGGCCTCTGCGAGCAGCATCCCGGCATCGAGCTCGAGCTGGATGCCGATGCCAAGAACCTGGATCTGTCGAAGCGCGAGGCCGACATCGCGGTGCGCGCGCTCCTCCCGAGCGCGTCCCCGCCGGAGCACCTGATCGGGCGGCGGCTCGTCCCCATCACCCTCTGCAACTACGTCGCGACCGCGCACGCTGCCCAGCTCGACCCCGAGCGCGGCGCGCGCCCCGCGCGCTGGATCGGATTCAACCTGCGCAAGACCGTCGAGGAGCTCGTCGCGTCGTCGAGCTATCCCGAGGTTCCGATCTGGGGCACGTTCGAGTCGATGGCGATCATGATGGAGGCCGCACACGCGGGCCTCGGCCTCGTGATGCTACCGACGTACGCCGGCGATCCGGAGCCAGGGCTCCAGCGCCTCGCGAAGCCGGACCTGCGCTACGTCGCCGACTTCTGGCTCCTCAGCCACCGCGACCTCCGGGACAACGCGCGCCTGCGGGCCGCGCGCGAGCGCATCACCGCGGCGATGGCAGAGCGCGCAGCGCTGTTCCGCGGCGAGGCCGAGGGGTGGCGCGAAACTGCGCCCGTGCGTCACGAACTTGCACCGGGCGCAGACGCGCCGCGTGCATAGAATCGTCGACCACGATGAGCACCGACGCCAAGTTCTGGGACGGCATCGCCGAGAAGTACGCCGCCAAGCCGGTGGGGAACGTCACGGCCTTCGAGCGGAAGAAGGCCATCACCCGCGAGCACCTGCGCCCGGGCTCGACAGTCCTCGAGATCGGCTGCGGCACCGGCTCGCTCGCCCTGGAGATGTCGCCGTTCGCTGGCCACATCCACGCGATGGACATCTCGTCCGAGATGATCCGCATCGCCAACCAGAAGAAGCAGGTCCAAGGCGTGACCAACGTCACCTTTCGCCAGGGCACGCTCGACGGACGTGCTCCGTATGAGCCCGAGCACTTCGACAGCGCCTGGGCTTACTCCATTCTCCACCTCGTCCCCGATCGGAGGCGCACCCTCGAGACAATCTTCGATCTCCTCAAGCCCGGCGGCTCGTTCATCTCGTCCAACGTCTGCCTCGGCAGCACCTGGGTACCTTACGGCGCGATCATCACGGTGCTGCGCTGGTTCGGGAAGGCGCCGGTCGTCCATGTCTACGATCGCGAGACGATCCTCCGCGAGATGCGCGAGGTAGGGTTCGTCGAGATCGAGGAGAGGGAGGTTGGTGCTGGAGGGATGGTTGCGTTCGTCGTGGCGAAGAAGCCGGGGTAGCGCGGCGCGCGGCCTGTGCGGCCACATGACCGGAAAGCCGGCGTTTTCGCCACACGTAGACGCTTGCATCTCGAGAGCGAGCACGACGTCGAGGAGGACGACGAGCCCGAGGCCGCGCTCTGTGCCTCCGCCGTCTCGGGACGAGAGCCGCCCGCCGGTCCGCAATGGCTCCGCGGGCTCTCGCCGTCTTCTCCGAGCGCGCTCGCGTACGACAAGCCGCTGTGCGCTGCGCTCGATGGCTTCACCTTGCACGCAGCGACGCGCGCCGGTGCGCACCATGCCGCGGCGAGGGAGGCGCTGCTGCGTTGCGGACGGACACGTGTGCCCACGGCACGCCGATGCGCCCCCTGGCGCGCGCGGCGCCGCCCGGGCCACGCTCTTTCGACCCAGGACCGAGCCATCACGACGCTCGCGGCCCCATCCTGTCGGTTTGCTGCGCTGCATTTCCTCGCGCTGCGCTCCGGCTTGACTTGCCTGCGCGCTCCGGCTTGATTTGCCTACGCGCCATGGCGGAGATGAACGGCACACGATGGTTGTTCGCAGGGTTGCTTGGGATGATGTTGGCTTTGCCCGCATGCTCCGATGACACGCAGGAAGGTTCGGGCGGCAGCAGCGGGGAGGGAGGCGGCAGCAGCAGCGGGGAGGGAGGCGGCAGCAGCGGGGAGGGAGGCGGCAGCAGCGGGGAGGGAGGCGGCGGGACGGGGGGATTCACGTTCACCGGGCTGATCACCGGAGAGACGGTCCCGGAGGACGCCAAGGTGGTCGTCATCTGGCCGGTGAGCTCAAGCAGCCCCGACTACGCCGTCAGCTTCGGCAAGGGGAGCGTCTCCGGCGCGACGTTCACCGTCGGCCTCGGGTCGGCGCCGCCGCGCGTGGCGATCAACCGGAGCGGCGTCGGCGTCGGCATCGTCGCGCTCCTTCCGCCGGGCAGCCAGCTGCCCGAGGGCAAGCTCGACCCCGAAACGGTCGATATAACGCTGCTCGGGGTGAGCCCGCGACACGCGGTCATCTGGCGCGACGCCTCCGGCGAGGGCCTCGGCTGGTCCGACAGCTTCCCGGACGGGTTCGCGTGCGGCAAGTGCGTTGACTCGCCGCCAGGCGAGGGGTTCGACTTCTACGAGCCGGTCGACTGCTCTCAGGTCGAAGTCCAGACCACCACGGACGCGGATTCGCTCGATGGCTGCAACTGGACCTGACGTGGCGGCTTGCTCACGGCGCGCGCTTCGCCGCCGGCAGATGCCATCTCTTCAGGAGGCGTCTCGCCCGCATTCCCGGCGCCGAGCTGGTATCCATCGCGGATGCCGGTGGCCGCGTGGACGGGGTACCCGAGGCTCCGGAGCCGGTCCACGTCGCGCCGGACGCTGCGCTCGGTGATCTCGAGCTCGCGGGCCAGCTCCGCGCCCGTCCAGAGGCGCCGGGATTGCAGCAGCGACGGCAGCTTCAGCAGCCGCGCGGAGGTCTGGACAACGTACCACCTCTCTCCTTGCGGACCGAATCTGTCCGCAATCCGGTGTAGCTTCCTCTCATCCCTCGGGCGGGGCGTCCCAAGGCGTCCCGCCCCCATCCCTGGAGCTACCGCCCATGAGCAATGCGGCTTCCGAGCACGCCACGACGACCCCCGGCCCCCGGACCTACAAGGGCAGCTGCGCTTGCCGCGCCGTCCGCTTCGAGGCCGACTTCGACCCGAGCGCCGGGACGGCGCAGTGCAACTGCACGATCTGCGCGAAGACGAGGTGGTGGGGCATCATCGTGAAGCCGAGCGCCTTCCGTCTGCTCGCCGGCGAGGAGGTCCTCGGCGACCACTCGCGATCGGAGGCCGGCCATGCCCGGTTCTGCAAGACCTGCGGCGTCCGCGTGTTCGGGCACGGCCACCTCCCGATGCTCGGCGGCGATTACTGCTCCGTGAACCTGAACTGCCTCGACGACGCGGACCTCACCGGTGTCCCGGTGGTGTACGTCGACGGGCTCCACAACACGTGGGAGCGGATCGGCGGCACGACGTACGTGGATCCGTTCTCCGCCGCAAAGGGGGCTTGAGGAATCAACGGACACCTATCTTGACACCCGCCGCTCAATCGGCGCACATGAGCTGATCGATGATCTTGAAGGTGTCGACGATCGTGGCGTAACTGGCGTCGACGTCGTTGGTCGACGTCGACAGCGACATCACGACGACGCGCGAGCCGTCGTCGCTCACGGCGTTCCGGGTCGCGTAGCCGAGCGTGTCGCCGGGGTGGCTCCAGTATCCTCCGCCGCAGCTGGTCGGGATCCACGCGATCCCGAGGCCATAACCGATGCCAGGCGCGATCGGGTCGAGGGCCGGCGCCGGGATCGTGTCGTGGAGCTCCGCCATCTGCTCCGGCTCGAGCAGCGAGCCTTCGCTCAGCGCCCGCCAGAACTTCGCGAGGTCCGCGGTGGTCGTGACGAGGGAGCCGGCGGCGCCGGCCATGCTCTGGTGCGCAATCGTGACGTCGGTGAGCGGCCGGCCGACCTCGAACTGCTGGTATGCCACGGCGTGCGGGGCAGGCAGATCCGTCTCGTCGCCCGGCTCGAACGTGCGGTCGAGGCCGAGCGGATCGAGGATGCGCGCCTCGACCTCCTCGCGCCAGTGATTTCC
This sequence comes from Sorangium sp. So ce1335, assembly GCF_051521615.1. Taxonomy (NCBI): domain Bacteria; kingdom Pseudomonadati; phylum Myxococcota; order Polyangiales; family Polyangiaceae; genus Sorangium; species Sorangium sp. So ce1335. The sequence goes on along the minus strand of NZ_CP150363.1, from coordinate 9,348,699 downwards.
GGTGGCACGCTCGATGATCATCCCGGCGAGCAGGTAGTTCGTGTTGCAGTAGGCCCACTCCATCCCCGGATCGAAATACGGCTTTTGTTCCATGGCGAGGGCCACGAGAGCCTCCGGTGCCATGACGTCGAGCCGATGCTGCATGTACTCGTCGGCGGAGTTCAGCGCGGCCACCGCACCGGTGTAGTTGTAGAGGCCGCTCGTGTGCTGGAGCAGCTGGCGGATCGTGATCCGCGAGCCGTCATTGCCGTTGCCCGACACGACGCCGGGGAGCCACGTCTCGACCGTGTCGTCCAGCGACAGCGCTCCTTCCCCGGCGAGCTGCAGCACCACGACGGCGACGAACGTCTTGGTGTTGCTGCCCATGCGGAAGTAGCTGTCAAAGTCGACGGGCTGGTCGTCGCCGAGCTGCGCCACGCCGCTGCGGGCGAGGATCCGTCGGTCGCCGTCGAGCATCTCCGCGTGCACGGCGACGATCCCGCTGGCTCGAAGCTTGTCCACCCCTTCCTGGAGCAGCTCGTCGTAGGTCGTGTCGCGCTCCTCGAGGGTCGTGTCGCTCTCCTCGGGCGTGCTGCTCGGGCAACCCAGGATGAGCGACGTCATGCAGAAGAGCGGAATCGAGAACCTGTTGAGTGTCATGTCCGTGTGTTCCCTCTCGACCTGGTTCCGTTCAATGGGTCTCGCGATTTCGTCGACGTCGCACCATCGCGCTGATTGGCGGCCCGCGTCGTGCCGCTGCGGGTGCCTGTGGCGGCCTGCGATGCGAGCCGGTCCATCTGCCGGGGGCTCCCGCGTCACACCGGGCGCCCTGGAGGCGTCGCCCCGGCGCTCCGAGCAGCTCGCGTGCCGATGGCAGATGCGCGCAGCCCCGCATCGCCCGGATGCGCGGGCGCGACACCACCCCGCGCAGCCACGGAGGAGGCCGACGAGGAGCCGCTCGCCGCCCGGATCCGGGCAGCTCACGGGACTTGATGCCGGCACCGGGCGCGATCCTTCAGGTAATTTCGTCAGGGCGTCCGCGGCCCGCTCGTCTCGCCGCCTGGTAGCGTCTCTCGGCCACGTCTCGGGTGCGCCGAGGCGCAACCCTCCGGGAGCTGGGGAGAGCGTGACGACGGATCGCCCCCCCTGGATCCCCCCGTGTCAGAGAAGTTGTCGCCTCATGACCCGAGGCTCGCGTCGCTGGACGGCCCCGCCGCTACTGGCTCGCGCCGATCTTGTGGAGGAACGCGTAATATTCGTCGACCTTGTCTCCCGGGACCACGTCGACGCCGGTGTTCACCCGGCTCGAGTCGTCCATCATCAGGGGGGAGAGGATCTGCTTGGTCGCGTCGAGGCCGATGATCTTGATGCCGTAGATGATATAGGGAGCGAGGTAGCCCTCGTAATACTGCCGCTGGGTGTGGGTGGCCTTGATGCGCCCCTGCCGCATGTACTCGACGGTCGCCGGGTCGAAGTCGAACGCGACGATGGGGAGCTCCGGCTTGCCCACGAGCTCCGCGAGCATCGCGCACCTGTACGAGATGTCGAACAGGCCGGCCATGCCCACGACGGGCGGATCCGCCCGCTCGAACAGGAACTTCATCCAGTCGATATCGACCTGGTCCTCGCTGTCGAAGAAAGCTTGAGCCACCACGACGTTGTAACCGGCGCCCTCGAGCACCTCCTGGGCCCCCTGCGTCCGCTCGATCCCGTCAACCCACCCCCCGATGCCGTGGCCGTGGATCATCACCGTGCCTGGCGGCGGGGGCAGATGCGCGAGCAGGGTCTCCGCCGCCGTGGCACCGGCAGCCCGGTTGAGGGTCCCGACGTACAGCGCGCGCTTGTCGGTCGCCACGTCGGTGTCGAGCGTGACCACGTGGACCCCCTCCGCGACGGCCTCCGCGATGGCCTCCTGCTGGGCTTCGCCGAAGGGCGCGACGCCGATCCCTTCGGCGCCGATCGCCACCATCTCCCTGATCTGCTCGGCCTGGATGACCTGCCCTTCATTGTCGTTGTTCCCGGCGGGCCCGAACACGTTCCCCGTGACCCCGAGCTCACTCATCGCCCGATTCGCCCCCGTGGCGATCGGCGCAAAGAAGCCGGAGATGTTCTTCAGCAGGATCGCGATGTGCATCGGCTCGATCGGGTTCTTGTTCATCTCGGCGACCAGGTTGTCGATCGTCGCCTCGAGCTGCATCGGAGTGAACTCGTTCGCCGGAGTCGGCGCTCGTATGAGGAACGCAACCTTCTCGCCTTCGTCGGCGCGGTCGCTCGCTCCGCACGCCGCTGTCATCAGTGTGAGCCCGATGACCGCCATCCGACATCGCCCCATCATCTCCATGAGACCCCTCCTCGCCCGTAGCGCGGTCGGTTGCGGCCGACGGTGTACGCCTGATCGTCAGGGATACGCCGCCGACGAGCGAGCTGTCAAGAGACGTGACAGCGATTCACCCTGTATGAAAAGAAACGGCGACTTCCGTGATACCGACGCGACGCAGGACACAATCGCCATGCGCGCTCGCAGCCCACGATGGATCCCGCTCGGCGGGAGAAGGTATCAAGTGAACGTCGGTGCGCCGGAATGGACCGGCATGGCGACGGGTACGCGATAGACCCACCGCGCCTCTCATCGCATTCCACCACGCCACGGCGGCCACGCTCCGGCCTCGCTCGGCGGATCGGCAGGCTCAGCGCTGCGAGGGTGCCCGTGACGCCGCTCTCCGTCAGCCAGAGGTCCGGTCGGGAGCCTAACCCGGCCCAGCGGTCGAGCTCCGGGCCTGGGCAGCTCGCCGCGACCGAGCCGTCGCCTCGGGCGGCCGTGGTCGCCTCGCTCGCCGGCACCCTGAGCCGCGCTGCCCTCGGTGCGCCTCCCGCGCACCACGTCACCGCCTTGCGGACATGTCCTCGGCAGCAACCCCACAATCAGGAGATTCGCATCGAAGATCCCATGTGCGTCGCCTCACTCGTCATCCAGATCGGGTGGGCGCGGACACGCTCGTGCCATGCCGGAGCAGATGAGCCGGCGCGTCACCTCGATGATCGACCTGGGTCGTTCACGCGAGGGGCGAGGGCGGCCGATGACCTCGGTAGGTCGCCCTCGGCCTCAGCCAGGTGACGCGAGTGGCGGCTCGAGCGTCAGCGCGAACTGCACGAACGTGAGCTGGGGCGTCGACCTCAATGACAATACCGGATTTTCCTGGAGCGTGGCCGGCGGCGCCGGCGGCGCTGCGGACCTCTATGTGAAGATCGCGGTGCTGTCGCAGACCAGGGCGATGAGCCTCTGGTTGAACGGCAGCCAGATCTCCGTCATCAGCTCCACCGCCACGGAGAGCCCGCGACCGAGCGGGAAGGAGCTCGGCCCGTTCCCGGTGACGCTGCAGGCCGGCAACAACACGGTGGAGCTGCGGGATACACAGGGCACTGCGGAGTTCGACGTGCACGGCGTGCGCGTCGAACCGACGAGCGCCGGCGATGATGAGCTTGAAATCGGGCTCTCGAGCGATCCCATCACGTCGTTGTCGGGCTCGGGTAATGATAATTATTTGCCGGAGGCCATCCACCTTCAGCAAGACGTGCAGGACTTCGTGCCCCGAGGCCAGTACGACACGGTGCAGGTGTTCTTCTCGCCCGGTGACAGCAAGCCGGGGGGCTGGGGGTGGGGCCCGGGGAGCAGCTACGCATCGAACTACACCCTTTGGACGACGGTGAACGGGAAGAACACGGTCGCCTCGCAATGGCTGTCCGCCGTCGACAGCGAGCCTGTGGAGGTGTTCATCCATGAGCCCATGCACGGCCTCGATGGGTTCTACGAAGAGCTGGGGATCCCGCTCCCCGAAGGGCTGCTGGATGGGGGATCTGCGCCGAATCGTTACACCAACCCCGGCATCCCCGGCCGTTCGTGGCTGCACTGGTACCGCGACTACTGGCTGGGGACCGTCATCGCCTCCGATGACACCTACCGCGGCTTCGGTCCGCGCGCGTTCGCCGAGATGACGCCGAGAGATTACGCGTTGAACTCCGCGGTGGACGAGTACAAGATCGTGCAGAACACCAGCGATAAATGTTTCCTCCCGCAAGGTGGTGCCACGATGCCGGCCAACGACACGCCGCTGGTGCTGTCAAGCAGCTGCAGCACGCTCGCCTCTTCTTTCAGGGTTCTGCCCAGCGGCTTGCTCAAGCATGTTCCGAGCGGGCTTTGTGTTCACCCGAATCAAGGGACCGCCTACAACAACGTTGGCCTGATCCTCAACAACTACTGCGGTCCCGAAGCACGCCTCGCTTTCGACGTGACGTCCGGTGGGAGCCTGCAAAACAGCGAGACCGGCCGCTGCGTTCACCCGCAAGGCGGATCGGCCACCCCGGCCGAAGGAACCAGCCTGATCTTTCACGACGGTTGTGATGAAGCGCGCCTGCGCTTCGATCTCGTGTTGCAGTAGAAGGGTCGCGCGCCGCCAGGACTGCGGCCGCGGTCGGGGAGCCCGGGCGCGGCGAGCGGTCGGTTGCGGCGGCGTCTCCGGCGCGCCGCCGGAGCGCTCCGGGGCGCTCCGGGCGTCAGCTTCGAGCTGGGGCCGCGCGGCCGCGCGGCTCAGGCGTCCTGCACGACGACGCGGTTCATGCGGATCGGGGTGACGGGCCGATCGCTTCCGTCGGTGGGCGCCTTCTCGATCTTGTGAACGACGTCCATGCCCTCGATCACGCGGCCGAACACGGGGTGCTTCGACGGGCCGGGCGTGAAAAAGTCGAGGTAGGCGTTGTGGACCGTGTTGATGAAGAACTGGCACGAGCCGCTGTTCGGGGCGCCCGTGTTGGCCATGGAGAGCGTGCCGGGCTCGTTCGAGAGCCTGGCGTTCGCCGGGTGCTCGTCCTTGATGCAGCCGTCGGGCCCGTCGCCCGTGCCCGCCAGCCGGCTCTTCGGATCGCGGCTGTGCGGACAGCCGAACTGGAGCATGAAGCCGTCGATGACGCGGTGGAAGTGCAGCCCGTCGTAAAACCCGCTCTTCGCGAGCTTCAGGAAGTTTCCGGCGGTGACGGGCATCTTGTCGAGGTAGAGCTCGATCTTGATGTTGCCCAGGGAGGTCTCGAGGAGCGCGGTCGGGTTGGCCATGGGCGAGCAGGGTAGGTGAAGGCGCAGGCTGGCGGCAAGGGCCGGCGAGGCGCCTCGTGCGGGGCCGCCCTGGGCGACGCGCGCCGCGCGCGGTGGCGCGCCCCTCGAGGACCCGCTCGTGGAGCGGCCTCTGCCGGCGGCGCGCCCCCCCTGCCGCGGCCCGTGGCGGCCGCGCCGGGGCGCGTGCTAGAAGGACCCCATGGCAAACCTCCCTTCACTCGATGATTCGACGTTCGATGAGGCGATCAAGAGCTCCGGCGAGCCGGTGCTCGTGGACTTCGGCGCCACCTGGTGCGGGCCGTGCAGGCAGCTCGCCCCCATCGTCGAGGGCATCGCGAAGGATTATGCGGGCAAGCTCAAGGTGTTCACGGTGGACATCGACGCCGCGCCGAAGTCCGCGCAGCGATTCACCATCAGGAGCGTCCCCACGTTGATCCTCTTCAAGGGCGGCGAGAAGGTAGGTCAGGTCATCGGCCTCGTGCCGCGCGACAAGATCATCAAGCAGCTCGGCCTGTGAGCGAGCGCCTCTGATCGCTCCGGGCCGCGGCGCCCGGGCGTCGCGGTCGACCGCGCGCGCCTGGGCGTCGTGCTCGACCGCGCGCGCCTGGGCGTCGTGCTCGACCGCGCGCGCCTGGGCGTCGCGGTCGACCGCGCGCGCCCGGGCGTCGCGGTCGACCGCGCGCGCCGCCGCCGCGGGCAGGTCCGCCGCCGCGAGCAGGTCCGCCCGCCGGGGCGGCCTCAGCGCGCGCCGCTGGCCGGCTCGGCCTTCCGCAGGAGCCGGTACCAGGCGAGCATGCGCGGGAGCCCCTCCGCGAGGGGCACCGTGGGCGCGTACCCGAGCTCCCTGCGCGCCTTGGTGATGTCCGGGCAACGGCGGTTCGGGTCGCCGACCGGGTACCCCTCGGGGTAGCCCGCGAGCGCGATGTCGAGCGGCTCGCCGACGGCCTGCTCGACCTTCGTCGCCAGGTCGCGCATCGAGATCTCCTCGGCGTCGGAGCCGATGTTGTAGACCTCGCCCGGGTGGCCGAGCAGCAGCACGCGCAGGAAGCCGTTCACCCCGTCCGTCGCGTAGCAGAACGTGCGCGTCTGCGTCCCACCGCGGTGGATCTCGATGGGCCTCCTGTCGAGCGCGGCGTTCAGGAAGCTCGGGAGGACGCGGGAGTCGTCGCGCCGCATCCCCGGACCGTAGACGTTGAACGGGCGGACGACCTTCACCGGGACGCCGTACTGGCGGTGATAGACCATCGCGAGCGTCTCGCCGAGGCGCTTCGACTCGTCGTAGCAGGCGCGGAGCCCCGTGGGCGAGACGCGACCCGGGTAGTCCTCCGGCGTCGGGATGAACTCGGGGTGTGGATCTCCGTAGATCTCGCTCGAGCTGAAATAGAGCACCGCCTCGGGCCGCGTGCGGCGCGCGAGGTCGAGGACGTTCCGGATGCCGTCGACCGCCACGGTGATCGTCTCGAGCGGGTACCTCGCGTAGTAGACCGGAGACGCGATCCCGGCGCCGTGAAGGATGAAGTCGGGCTCGACGCCGCGCGGGTAGGGCGTCGTCACGTCGTGCGTATCGAAGACGAGGTTCGGGTCGTCGAGATCGAAGAAGCCGCTGTCCTTGGTTCCGGTGATGAGGTTGTCGAGCGCCACGATGGTCGCCGGCCGCGCGAACCTGCTCCGGTTGAGCTCCTGGAGGACGCCGACGATGTAGCCGCCGAGGAAGCCGGCCGCGCCGGTGACGAGCACCGTCTTCCCCTCGAGCCGGCCCGCGGCGTCGCCCAGCAGGCCCGCAAGACTCCGCAGCTCGTCCTCGATGAGGCGCTCCATGCCGCTCGCCCTCCTAGCCGATGATGGTCGGCGCCGGAACCGGGACGATGAACTTACCGCCGCTCTCCGCGAACGCGCGCTGGCCCTCCATCACGGGCTGCGCGAAGTTCCAGGCCAGGATGAGCAGATGGTCCGGCCGCCGCCGCTCGATCTCCCGGGCGGACACGACCGGGATGTGCATGCCCGGCGTGTAGAGGCCCTGCTTGAGCGGGTTGTCGTCGACGATATAGTCGAGCGTTGCGGGGCCGATACCGAAGTGGTTGAGGAGCGTGTTGCCCTTGGCGGGGGCGCCGTACCCGGCGACGCGCTTGCCCGCCGCGCGCAGCGAGGAGAGGAGCTCGACGAGCGCGCGCCTGTTCTCCTCGACCGCGCCGGCGAACCGCCGGAACGTCGCCATGTCGTCGAGCCCCGCCGCCCGCTCGCGCGCGACGCGCTCCGCGACGCTCGGCGCCGCGGCGCGGGCGCCTGCGTGGGCGACGAACAGGCGCAGCGACCCGCCGTGGACCGGCTCGTGCCCGACGTCGACGAGCGCGAGCCCGAACCGCTCGAAGAACGGGGCGAGGGGCGCGACGGAGAGATAGGACAGGTGCTCGTGGTAGACGGTATCGAAGAGCCGCTGCTCGAGGAAGTCGACGAGATACGGCGCCTCGACGACGAAGAGGCCGTCTTCCCGGAGGAGCGCCTTCACGCCGCGCGCGACGTCGTCGAGATCGTCGATGTGCGCGAAGACGTTGTTGGCCGTGATGAGCTTCGCCTTCCCGTGCTCCTCCGCGAAGCGCCGCGCGAACGCCTCGGTGAAATACCCGACGACGGTCGGCGCCCCCTGCGCCGTCGCCCGCCCGGCGATCGCGACGGCCGGGTCCACGCCGTAGGCCTCGGCGCCGAGCGCCCGCAGCGGCCTCACCAGGACGCCGTCGTTGCTGCCGATGTCGAGCGCGACAGCGCCGGCGAGCCCGAGCCGCTCATCCATCGCCCGGGCGTACCGCTCGAAGTGGCGCACGAACGAGGGAGAGGTCGAGGAGACATAGACGTACTCGCGAAACAGGAGATCGGGATCCACGGCGTGCCGGAGCTGGACGAACCCGCAGTCGGCGCAGCGCGCGACCGAGAGCGGGAAGCGGCGCTCGGACGCGAAGTCCTCCTCGCGGAGGAACGCGTTCGCCGGCGGCTGCTCCCCGAGATCGAGGAACGTCTCCAGGCGCGGGCCCTCGCAGAGGCGGCAGCGGCGCTTCTCCGTCAGCATGAGCCCTTGCCGCTACCACGGCCGGCCTTGCGGCAGAAGCGCCCGCCTCCGACCGGTGTTCCGGCGGAGGCGGCCGATTCGTCATATGTCTTTACGAAGGGGCGCGCGGCGGTAACGGTTCATCGTGATCGCCCGCGCCTCGCCCGGCCGCGCGAGGTTCCGGTAGGCGAAGCACTTGGCGATCTCGCTCTCGACGAGCTCGGGCAGCGTGCTTGTGAGCGTCCCCTGCGAGTGCGTGTGCCGCCCGTCGCGGGCGAGGGCGGCCACGGCATACGGCGCGATCTGGAGGCCCGCCGCATCGCCGCCGGCGGTGACGAAGCCGAGGTACGCGCGGAGGACGTGGAAGTGATGGGCGACGACCGTCAGGTGAGCCACGCCGTGCTCGCGACACCACCGGATCACCGGGGGGGCCTCGGTCGCCGAGTTGAGCGCTGGCTTGCTGTCGTCGCCCTGGTACTGCGCTCCCCCGACGAGGACGATGGAGCCGCCCGGGACCCCGAGATCGTCGCGGAGCTTCCGGTGCCAGGACGCTCCGCCGGCGAAGCCCGAGGCGGGCCCGTCGGCGCAGATCACGATCTTCGGCGCGCGCGCGAGCTCCTCCCAGAGCGCGACCGCGCCGCGGAGCAGGCTGTCCTCGGTCTCGGGGACGTGGGCCATGACGTAGAGCGCGTCGCACGCGCGCGGCGTCTCCATCGCCTCGGTGAGCACGTGGGCGGCGAGCAGGAGCATCTGCGCGAGGTGCTCCTTCGGCTCGTTCATCAGGGCCTCGTGGATCGCGTCAGCGGCCACGCGCGGCCTCCTGCCGGCGGCCCGGGCGACGGACGCGGCAGCGCCGCGCCTCGCCGACGTCGTGTCCGGCCAGCGCGCGCCACCGGGGGGCCGCCTCGCGCTCGCGCTCGCTCCTGCCGGCGGTCGCCATGCGTGCATCCTACCCGGGCGCCGTGCGCAGCGCACCTGCCGCCGGCCCGGGGCGCTGGAGGGGGATCCAGCCGGAAGGCGCGGCCCCGCGGAGCGGCTGTCGCGGCCGAGCGGGCTGCCTCGGGGCGGTGTTTCGATCGAGGATCGCGGGGGTGCTACGATCGCTCGCCTGGGGGATTCGAGGCGATGGGTGACCCGGATATCCTGCTCATCGGGCATGTCACCCGGGATCTGCTGAGCGCCGATCCGCGGAGCGACTACCGCCTGGGCGGCGCGGTCAGCTTCGGGGCCGTCACGGCGGCGCGGCTCGGCCGCGCGCCGACGGTGGTCACGCGCGCCGCGCCGTCGACCGATCTGTCGGCGCTGCCGGCGGAGGCGGAGGTGCTTGTGCTGCCGTCGCCGGTCACAACGGCGTTCGCGAACGTCTACACCGAGCAGGGGCGGGTCCAGTACTGCCATGCGCAGGCGCCGCCGATCGCGTCGAGCGATATCGAGGGCCGCCTGCGCCGGCCGCGGGCGGTGCTGCTCGGTCCCGTCGTCGGCGAGATCGGCCCTGACGTGGCGGGCCTGTTCGACGACGCGACGCTCGTCGTCGCCGCGCCGCAGGGGTGGATGCGGCGGTGGGACGGCGCGGGGCGCGTGTACAGCAAGCGGTGGGACGACACGGGCGGGATCCTCCCTTGCCTGGACGCCGTCGTGCTGTCGCAGGAGGACATCGAGCACGACCCGAGCCGCCTCGATCCGTTCTTCGAGCACGTGCCGCTGGTGATCGTCACCGAGTCCTGCGATGGGAGCACGCTGTACCGGTGTCGAGGGCGCGGGGCGATCGCGAAGACAAGGATCCCTCCTCGTCCGGCCGAGGAGGTGGATCCGACGGGCGCGGGCGACGTGTTCGCGACGGCGTTCATGATCCGGCTCCAGGAGACCGGCGATCCGGTCCAGTCGGCGCGCTTCGCCAACGTGGCGGCCTCGTTCGGGGTCGAGCTGGCGGGTATGGGCGGGATTCCAGGCCGCGCGACGATCCTGGCGTACATGCAGGAGCACCCGTTCGAGGCGGCGCCGGAGGAGCCGTGATGCGCGGGAGGGACGTGGCTCCGGCGAAGCGGTAAGCGGGGAGAGGGGAGGAGAGCGCGAGGGCGGTGTGCGTCGGCGGGGACCAGCGTGGTGCTCCGGTGCGCGCGGTTCCGGGTGGCCGGTGATGTGCTCTTCCGTCGTCGGAGGGGGAACTGCATGACCACGGTCACCAAGGCGGTTTACGTGAACTTCACGGCGGCGAGGGACGCGGACCGGATGAATCGACTCGCGGCGCTGGTCCAGCGGACGGAGCTGAATTCCCTGGTCATCGATGTGCGATCGAACGGAGGAGCGCTCCTCCACGAGCGCGACGAGGCGACAAGGGCCCAGCTCGGGGTCCTCCGCGAAGCGGGCATTTACCTCATCGCCAGGGTCGTGGCGTTCAAGGGCGGGCCAGGGGGGTGGTACGATCCCGGGTCGGAGGCGCGTTGGCGGGAGATCGCGGAGATCTCGCTGCGGGCGCTCGACGCCGGGTTCGACGAGGTGAACTACGATTACGTGCGCTACGGGGCGGCGCGGGAGCCGCGGTCGCGGACGCCCGTCCGGGAGCGGGCGCCGACGATCCGCGCGTTCTTCGAGTTCCTTCGCGCGGAGGTCGGCGACGCGGCGTCGCGTCCGATCTCGGCAGACATTTTCGGGATCGCGCTCCTCGGGCCTCAGGCTGTCGTGGGGCAGCGGATCGAGGACGCGGCGGAGCTGTTCGACTACGTGATGCCGATGCCGTACCCGTCGCACTGGGAGCCCGGCAGCTTCGGGCTCGCGAACCCGGCGCATCACCCGTACGAGACCCTCCATGCGTCGCTGTCGGCGGGCTGGGGCAGGGTGGCTGAGCTGCCGGGACGGAGGGCGCTGCTGCGGAGCTGGATCCAGGCGTTCGATCTGGACAGCTCGCGTCCGATGAGGCGGTACAAGTACACGCCGTGGCATGTCCGGGAGCAGATCCGCGCGATCGAGGACGCGGGGTGCGCCGGATACGCCGCGTGGAACCCCCGCAGCCACTACGAGGAGGGCGCGTTCGCGGCCGCGTGGGCGGTCCGACCCGGATGACCCGACCCAGGTTGACCCGACCCTGACCCGGATGACCCGACCCAGGTTGAAGGCCCCGGGGCAGACCGACCCAGGTTGCCCCGACCCAGGTTGAAGGCCCCGGGGCAGACCGACCCAGGTTGACCCGACCCAGGTTGAAGGCCCCGGGGCAGACCGACCCAGGTTGACCCGACCCAGGTTGAAGGCCCCGGGGCAGACCGACCCAGGTTGACCCGACCCAGGTTGAAGGCCCGGGCTGTCCAGACCCGGGTTGGGGACCCTGTAGGTAGGACCCCTGACCGACCCAGGTTGAGGACCCCTGCGCATGATCGACCGCTCCGACGGGCGACGAACCTCTGAAGGATCGGCGCCTGTGTCGACATCCAGGGGAGCGGCCGGGGCGCGACGCCGACGAATCGCCCACCGACGCCCCCTGTGCTTGAACGCGTCGACCTCGGCCAGCCCGCGCGCGTGCGAAGCTGCAATGGAAAACTCCACCTGGATGATGCTTTGCGGTTCCTCTCGACCTGGTCGCGCGCGAGGATGGCGGAGGGCCGTGGCACCGCTTCTTTCCAGGAACAGAGGACCTCGTCATGAGGAGGCGCACTTGATGGAACCGCGATCGAGATCTCCGCGCGTCGACCAGCACCAGCAGCGATCGAGAGCGCGCAGGCGAGTTGCGCCTCGCGACGGGGCGGCCAGCCTCTGGCGAGCTGGCTGCTGCTGCTCCGCGTGGCTGAGCCTCGCCATCGTGCTCTCCACGGCGTGCCATCCGGGCGAGAGCTTCGCCGGCACGGCCGATTTCAGCATCCATTATATCAACTACAATGCAGCCGAGCCGAACGACACCATCATCGAGGCCGGCATTCGCGTGCGTAACAACACGAGCGCATCGGTCCCGCTGAGCAGCATCGTCGTGCGGTACTGGTTCACGAAGAACGGCGCAACCTCGGTGACCCCGGCGTGCTGGTGGTGGAACCCGTCCTGCAACCCCATCGTGCTGAGGACCGGGACCGTCGCCGTGCACGGCGCCGACCAGTACGTGGAGATCGGCTTCACCAGCGCGGCCGGGAGCCTGGCCCCCGGGGCCATGACCCAGGCGATCGATCTGGGGATCCAGCTCGGCGCCAACGTCAACGAGGCCGACGACTACTCGTACGGCAACCAGACGTCCTTCGTCGACTGGAGCCGTATCACCGTGCACGACGCCGGCTCCGCGCCCCTGAGCGGCGTGCGCGGCGGGACGCCGCCGAGCGGAAGCGTGTCGGTGTCGCGGCCAGCAGCGCCGACGTCCCTCGCAGCGACGGCGGCGGGCCCGAGCGCGATCTCCCTGAGCTGGTCGGCGAGCGCGGGTGCGACGAGCTACAACGTTTACCGATCGACCACGCCGGGCTTCACCCCCGGGGCAGGAAATCGGATCGCCTCCAGCGTGCCCGGGACGAGCTACAACAGCACCGGCCTCTCGGCGTCCACGACGTACTACTACAAGGTGACGGCCTTGAACGCGGCCGGCGAGTCGGCTGCGTCGAGCCAGGCGAGCGCGACGACGCTCGCCGGGGGCGCCATGACCGCGGAGCTCTTCGACGACTTCAGCTACACGGGGACCGGCGACAGCAGCTTCCTCGCCCGGTGGTCGCTGCGGAGCTGGTCGGGCGGACCCGGCGTGGACGGCGCGCAATGGCTGCCGGCCAACGTCTCACTGGTCAACGATCCCATGGACCCCTCGAACAAGCTGATGCGGCTCAAGGCGACCACGAACGGCGATCCTGCCGGCACCTCGCATGCCGAGGTCATGTCGACCTCCAGCAAGTTCCGTCTGGGCACCTACGCCGCCCGGATGAAGTTCTACGACACGCCGCAGGCAGGCACGCGCCTCTTCGCAGACAAGCCGATCGAGACCTTCTTCACGATCACCGATTACCGGGACAACGATCCGGATTACTCGGAGCAAGACTTCGAGTACATGCCCAACGGCGGCTGGGGGCAGGAAGACAAGAGCACGATGTGGCTGACGTCGTGGGAGACGACGACCGACAACACGTCGACGCTCGTGTCGGGGAGCCACGACGGCTGGCACACGCTCGTCCTTCAGATCACCAGCAGGACGATCAGCTACTACATCGACGGGGTGCTGAGGGCGACGCACGCGGCCAGGTTCGTCCCGGAAGAGGGCCAGTTCCTGAGCTTCCAGGTCTGGTTCACAGAGCTCGAAGGAAGCCAGGTCGGCTCGCGGACGTACCATGAGGAGGCCGACTGGGTCTACTTCGCCAAGGACACGATTCTGTCGCCCGCCGAGGTTGACGCGAAGATCGCCGCCCTCCGCGCCTCGTCCGTCACACGCAAAGATACAGTGCCGTGACCCCCGCGGGCTGTGCGACGACCGGGCGCGACCGACCCGGGTTGAGGTTGCGGCGGGGGCGGCGGGGGTGAGGTTGCGGCGACCGACCCGGGTTGAAGTTGCGGGGCGGGGGGCGACCGACCCGGGTTGGGGGCGACCGACCCGGGTTGAGGTTGCGGGCGGGGACGCGACCCGGGGGGACCCGACCCAGGTTGAGGTTGTTGTGGTGGGTGTGGTGGAAAGGTGATGGGAGGGGAGTTGCCCAGCTGGGGTGGCGGACAAGGCTGGCGGCCGCCATCCATGCAGCTGGACAAGTCCTTGAAATGATTCGCTCCGATCTCCGGCACGACCTTTGTAGATGTCCGCCGGCCATGAGCCAGCCCCGCGAGATCGTCCCCGGCGCCACCTACCTCATCACCCGTCGTGTCCTGCGCCGGCATCTCCTCTTTCGCCCGGATGCAGCGATCACGCAGCTCGTGGTCTACGCCCTCGCCGTCTCGAGCCGCCGTTACGGCATCGAGGTCCACGCGCTTTGCGCGATGTCCACGCATCTGCACCTCGTCGTGACCGACGCGAGCGGCGTCTTGCCGCGATTCCTGCAATTCTTTCATCGTATCGTCGCGCTCGGCACCAAGGTGCTCCGTCAGTGGGAAGGACCGGTATGGGACCACGAGGCCACAAGCGTGGTGCGCCTGCTGACGCGCGCGGCGGTGGTGGAGAAAATTGCTTACGTCCTCGCGAACCCTGTGGCCGCTGGGCTGGTCCGGCATGCAGGTGAGTGGCCGGGGGCCAAGGCGGAGGTGAGCGAGATTGGCCGTGGCGTGCTACGCGCGGCGCGTCCTACGGCGTACCTCAACCCCAAAAATCCACAGTGGCCCGAGGAAGTGACGCTCCTGCTCGCGCTGCCGCCAGTCATCGAGCCGGACAGCGCAGATGCCTTCCGCGGTGAGGTCGCGGCCGAGATCGAGCGACAGGAAGCGCAGGCCGACGCGGAGGTGCGGCGGCGAGGGCTCCGTTTTCTGGGCGCCGCGCAGGTCGGCCGGATCTCTCCTTATGGCCGGGCCACGAGCTCCGAGAAGCTGGGCAGTCGCAATCCGACGTTCGCGGTTGGCCGCCAGCAGGGCGACGCGTGGCGAACCGCCGGTGCGGCGGTGCGGGCTTTTCGCGCATCGTATCGCGCGGCACTGGAACGCTGGCGCGCCGGCGTCCGCAGCGTCGTATTCCCGGCGGGGACTTGGTGGATGCGCGCGTTCCACGGTGTCAGCGTGACAGACGTCGTGCTCCTGGTGTAGACGCCGCGGCAACGCGCGACGCAGAGTGGCGTGGAGGATTGTGCGACGCGTGCGACATATCATCGTGGGAAAGGTCCGTCTTGATGCGGAGCCGGGGGGCGGCTTGTTCGAAGGGGGCCCTACGCGAACACATGCGCTGAGTCATGCCGTGCTGAGGTCGTGCGGAAGGTTGCTGTAGGCTCTACTCGATCGAAGGGGACTATACCGTGTCAGTAGACGACTCCATCCGGGAGCAGCAGCCCAGGTCGAGATAATCCTTGGTGGGTCGAGCGAGTGTGGAACGATGTGAGTCGGACCACCCGTCCGGGAGCTCACATGGAAGCGCAACCCGGGTCGGGCTCGTCTGGTTTGTGTCATTGGTCAACCTGGGCCGGAGCGCCCACCGGTGTTGAACAAGGTGAGTCAGGTCACCCGCCTCGATTGCAACCTGGGTCAGAACACTGGAGCACTCTGGTCGCGTCCTGGTCACGCCCTGATCGCCGTTGGTCAACCTGAGTCGGGTCCGCCCGGGGGGGGGGGCAACCTGGGTCGGGTCATCCCCAACCTGGGTCGGGCCATCCGGTCATCCCCAACCTGGGTCGGGCCATCCCCCGTCCTCCACGCCGTCCGACCGTTGAAGACGGCTCGACGCCGGTGCATTCTCCGCCCCATGCGCCCGGGTGAGGTCATCGACCGCCGCTTCGAGATCGAGCGCGTCGCGGCCTCCGGCGGCATGGGCACGGTCTACCGCGCCGTCGACCGCACCACCGGCACACCCGTGGCGCTGAAGCTCCTCGGCCAGACCGACCGGGCCGCCGCACACCGCTTCGAGCACGAGGCCCGCATCCTCGCCGAGCTCGATCACCCCCGGATCGTCCGCCACGTGGCGCACGGCGTCACCCCCGACGGGGTGCCCTACCTCGCCATGGAGTGGCTCGACGGGGAGAGCCTCGCCCAGCGCCTCGCCCGGCAGCGGCTCGACCTGGACGAGAGCCTCGCCCTTCTCCGCGCCACCGCCGAGGCGCTCGGGGCAGCGCACGCCCGCGGCATCGTCCACCGCGACGTCAAGCCGGGCAACCTCCTGCTCGTCGGCGGCGACGTCGCCGGCCTCAAGGTGCTCGACTTCGGCATCGCCCGCATGAAGCGCACCATCGGCGCCCTGACCCGGACGGGCTCCGTCATGGGCACCCCGGGCTACATGGCCCCGGAGCAGGCCACGGGCGACCGGGACGGCCTCGACGCGCGCGCCGACATCTTCTCGCTCGGCGCCGTGCTCTTCGAATGCCTCACCGGCAGGCCCGCATTCCAGGGCCAGCACGTCATGGCCCTCCTCGCGAAGCTCCTCATGGAGGACCCGCCCCGCGTCCGCCACCTCCGGCCCGACCTGCCCAAGGAGCTCGACGACTTCGTCGCCCGCATGCTCGCCAAGGACCCCGCGAAGCGCCCGCGCGACGGCTCGGCCGTCGTCGAGGCGCTCGACGCCCTCGAGCGCGACCCGAGCAGCGGCCTCGCCGTCACCCCCGTCCTCTACGAGGCGATCACCACGGGCGAGCTCCGGCTGCTCTCGATGGTCGCCGCGCGCGAGCCGCGCCAGGGCCCCGCGAGCAGCGCCGAGAGCACCCTCGTCTCCGCGCTCCCCCGCGAGCTCACGACGAAGCTCCACACCCGGACGCAGTCGTTCGGCGCGCGCGTGGACACGCTCGCCGACGGCACCCTCCTGCTCTCGATCGCCGGCGTCGGCGACGCCGTCGAGCAGGCCGCGCGCGCGGCGCGCTGCGCCCTGGAGCTCGGCGAGCTCCTGCCCGGCGCCTCTGTCGTGCTCGCCACCGGCCGCGCCGAGCAGACCGGCAGCCTCCCGGTCGGCCCCGTCATGGACCGCGCCGCCGCGCTGCTCGCCCTCGCGGAGCGCGAGCCGTGCCCGGAGCGGGAGCCGGCGCCGGTTCGCATCGACGACGTGACCCGCGCGCTGCTCGACGCCCGCTTCGAGATCGAGCCCGCGCGGTCCGGCACCTTCCTCCTGCTCCAGGAGCGCGAGGTCGGCCGCACGGCGCGGACGCTCCTCGGCAAGCCGAGCCCCTACGTCGGCCGCGACCGGGAGCTCCGCAACCTGCGCGAGCTCCTCGAGGACAGCTTCGGCGGGCCCGAGCCCCGCGCCGTCCTGATCACCGGCCCGCCCGGGATCGGCAAGTCCCGCCTCCGCTACGAGCTCATCGAGGTCCTGCGCGAGCGGCACCCCGACCTCACCCTCGCCGTCGGCCGCGGCGACTCGCTCAGCGCGGGCTCGCCGTTCTCGCTCCTCGGCTCCGCCCTCCGCGGCGCCGCCGGCATCACCGGGGGCGAGCCCGCCGCCGCGCAGCGGGAGCGGCTCCTCTCGCTCGTCGCGCGCGCCCCGGCGCTCGACGCGGCCGACCGCACCCGGATCGCCGCCTTCCTCGGCGAGATCGTCGGCACGCCCTTCCCGAGCGAGGCCGACCCGAGGTTCCACGCCGCGCGGCAGGCCCCGGCCCTCATGGCCGACCAGATCCCGCTCGCCTACCTGGACTTCATGGAGGCGGCGTGCTCGGCCGGCCCCTACCTGCTCGTGCTCGAGGACATCCAGTGGGGCGACGCCGCGTCGCTCAAGCTCATCGCGCGGGCCCTCCGGGAGCTGCGCGACCGGCCGTTCGCGGTGCTCTACCTGGCGCGCGTCGAGGTGCGGAAGGTCTTCCCCGTCCTCTGGGAGGGCAGCGAGATCCACGAGATGACGCTCGGCGCGCTCCCCCGCCGCGCCGCCGAGGAGCTCGTGCGTCAGATGCTCGGCGACTGCCTCCCGCCCTCGGAGGTCTCGCGCCTCGTCGAGCGCGCGAGCGGCAACGCCTTCTACCTCGAAGAGCTCATCCGGGCGGTCGCGGAGGGGCGCGCGGACAGGCTGCCGGAGACGGTCCTCGGCATGGTCGAGGCGCGGCTCGAGGCGATCCCCGCCGAGGCGCGGCGGCTGCTCCGGGCGGCGAGCGTCTTCGGCGAGACGTTCTGGAAGAAGGGGGCGCTCGCCCTGCTCGGCGACGCGGAGGGCTCGACGCTCGCGGTCGACTGGCTGCCCTGGATGCTCCAGCGCGAGCTCCTCGAGCGGCGCGAGCAGAGCCGCTTCTCGGACCAGGAGGAGTACGCCTTCCGGCACGCGCTCATCCGCGACGGCTCCTACGCGATGCTCACCGATCACGATCGCGCGCTCGGCCACCGGCTCGCGGCCGAGTGGCTCCTGCAGGCGGGGGAGCACGACGCCAAGGTGCTCGCCGAGCACTTCGAGCGGGGCGGCGAGCCGCAGCTCGCCGTCGAGTTCTACCTGCGCGCGGCCGAGCAGGCGCTCGCCGGGAGCGACGCCGCCGCCGCGACCGCGCTGGCGCAGCGCGGGCTCGCCCTCGGCGGGGGGCGGGACGTCGAGGCGGCGCTCCACGGCATCGTGGACGGGGTGTCCGACACGCTGCGCGCCGCGGGCGCTCCCTGGTCGCCCGGCCCCTGAGCGATCACGACGTGCGCTTCCGCGGCCGCGGGATGCCGTACTCATCGATGCGGTTGATCAGCGTGCGGAGCGAGATGCCGAGGAGCTTGGCCGCGCGCGTCTGGTTGCCCGCGGACTGCTCGAGGGCCTCGACGACGCGCTGCCGCTCGAGCGCTTTCATCTCCAGCCGGAGCCTCGTCATCGCGTCGGCGCCCGGCTGCGGCGTGGGGGCCTCGGCGGCGAGCGCGGCGTCCACGTTGGCCGGCGGCGGCGCGGAGCCACCCAGCGTCGCGGAGCCGCCCAACGTCGGTGCGGCGCTGCCCGCGCTGCCCAACGTTACGGAGCCGCCCAACGTCGGTGCGGAGCCGCCCAACGTTGCGGAGCCGCCCAACGTCGGTGCGGAGCCGCCCAACGTCGGTGCGGAGCCGCCCAACGTCGGTGCGGCGCTGCCCAACGTCGGTGCGGCGCCGCCCAACGTCGGTGCGGCGCCGCTCAACGTCGGTGCGGCGCCGCTCAACGTCGGTGCGGCGCCGCTCATCAGGTGCGGCGGCAGATCGCCAGGCAGGATCGCATCCCCCGCGCACAGGATCGCCGCGCGCTCGATCACGTTGCGCAGCTCGCGCACATTTCCCGGCCAGCTGTACACCTCCAAGGCCGCGAGCGCCTCCAGGGAGATGCGGGGCACGCTGCGTTGGTCGAGCTGCCGGCACGCCTCCTCGAGGAACCTTGCGGCGAGCGGGGCGATCTCGGAAACCCGCTCACGGAGCGGCGGGACCACGAGCGAGATGCCGTTCAGGCGGAAATAGAGGTCCTGGCGGAAGTTGCCGCGCGCGATCTCAGCGTGCAGATCGCGGTTCGTCGCCGCCACGAAGCGGAGATCGATGCGGCGGGACGTGCGGCCTCCGAGGCGCAGCACCTTTCGGTCCTCGAGCACCCGGAGCAGCTTCACCTGGAAGGCGAGCGGCAGCTCGCCGATCTCGTCCAGGAAGAGTGTTCCACCGTCGGCGGACTCGATGAGGCCCGGGCGCGCCTGGTTGGCCCCGGTGAAGGCGCTCCTCTCGTGCCCGAAGAGCTCCCCCTCGAGGAGCGACGGCGGCAGCGAGGCGCAGTGCAGCTCGACGTAGGGCCCACCGGCGCGGGGGGAGCGCGCGTGGAGGGTCCGTGCGAGCACCTCCTTGCCGACCCCTGTCTCGCCGAGGATCAGCACGCTGATGGCGCTCCGCGCGGCGCGGGCGGCCTGCTCGTAGAGCGCCACCATGGCCGGGGCCCGGACCACGACGTCCTCGGGCGCATGCCCGCGGTCGGCCTCCTCGGCCGACCCCGCCGGCGCGCGTCCGACGACGACGGTGGTCGCACCCAGGTTGAACCGCTCGCCCACGACAACCTCGGCGCTCTCCCGCGAGAGCCGCCGCAGCCGGTGGGTCCGCGCCGTCATGGCGGGGAGCTGCTGCTCGCCGACGAAGGTGCCGTTGGCGCTCCCCAGGTCCTCGATCCGGAGCGGCGGCCCCACGTGGAGCGCGGCGTGCCGGCGTGACACCGACCGATCGTCGATGCGTACGTCGCACCCCTCATCGCGGCCGAGGACCACGGAGCCGCGGGCCGGCAAGGGCGCGAAGGCGATGGTGCTGCCCGCCACGATCGCGAGCCGCAGCGTCGTGCAGGAGCCCCGCGCACCGCCGCCCGGAAAGCCTTCGTCCACGGGACCATGATACGCGGCGCCGTGCGCCGGCCTGCACGATTCATGCAGAGCCGTGCAACTCGTGCAGGCGGTTGCACGACCGGCGCATCGTCCGCCGGCAGCGCGGGACGCAGGCGCCGCGTCGGACCGGGCCTGCCGCCCGGCACACAACCTCGGCACACGTCCTGCTCATCCACCGCGATGACCGCGCGCGAGCAGCGCCGCCCGCGATCGGCAGCGCGCGACGCGCGCCGTCGGCCTCGCGGCCCCGGTGGCGCAGCTCGCCCCTCTCACCCCCCGTACGTAGCAGGAGTGGTCATGTGCACTGAGCATGGAACTTTGAACCGCAGGCGTCTTCTCCAGGGGTTCGGCCGTGCGGCGGCCGTGGCTGCGTTCGCGCCGACCGCACTCTCAACCCGGGTTGCCGAGGCGCACGGGGAGCTGGCTTACAACGAGCTCGTCCCCGGCTCGCCCGAGAGCGTCGGCCTGTGCTCGGACCGCGTCGAGGACGTCTTCGCGCGCCTCTCGCGCCGCGTGACCGACGGCCTCATCCCGGGCGCGGTCGCCCTGATCGCGCGGCGGGGCAGGATCGTCGGCCACCGGGCGTTCGGCACCCGGGTTCGCGGTCAGGACGAGCCGGTCACGCTCGACACGCTGTTCGACCTGCTCTCGATCACCAAGGTCCTCGCGACCGCAACGTCGGCGATGATCCTCGTGCAGGACGGCGTCCTCCGGCTGAACGACCGCGTCGCCGACTTCGTGCCGGGGTTCGCCCGGAACGGCAAGCGCGCGGTCAAGGTCCGCGACATGCTCCGCTACACGTCCGGCCTGCCGCTCGACAGCCAGTTCCTCGACGATCCGGACGCCGAGCGCGTCTGGCAGCGGATGGCCGAGGCGCCGCTCGAGTACGTGCCCGGCACGCAGGTGCTCTACAGCGACCTCACCTACCGCCTGCTCGGCCGGGTGGTCGAAGCGGCCTCGGGCACGGACCTCGACACGTTCGCCAAGGAGCGCATCTGGGGCCCGCTCGGCATGCGCGACACGACCTTCAACCCGTCGCCCGCGCTGATCCCGCGCACCGCCGCCACGGGCTTCTCCGAGCTCCGCGGCCGCGTCGTGCGCGGCGAGGTCCAGGACGACCAGGACCACGCCCTCGGCGGCATCGTCGGCTGTGACGGCGTCTTCTCGACGGCGCGGGACCTCGCGGTCTTCTGCCAGATGATGCTGAACGGCGGCCGGTACGGCGGCGTCCGCATCCTGAGCCGCCAGGCCGCCGCCGCGATGGTGGCCAACCAGACGCCCGAGGTCCGCGCGGCGGACACCGACGTGTCCCCGCTGGCGAACCTCCTGCTGACCCCGAAGGGCTATGGCTGGGAGCTCGCGACCCGCCGCTTCTCGAACGGCGGGATGCGCCTCGGCAGGACGGCTTACGGCAAGGCCGGCGGCGCGGGGACGTTCCTGTGGATCGACCCCCGCCGCGAGCTGTTCGGGGTGCTCTTGACCAACCACGGTCTGCCGACCCCGTTCGACGAGCTCGGCTGGAACCGGATGCTCGACGCGGTCGGCAGCGCGGAGTTCTTCGACGGGATCGCCAACGCGATCATGGACGACTGACCTGCGCGGACCGGACGGCCTGGCGCGGCCGTCACGTGCCGCAGCCCATGCGCTCGGTTCCGAGCGCGATGTCGTCGTACCACATCGTCTTCTCTGCGCCGTGGTACTTCTCGAACCCGAACTTGAAGAGCTTGTACTCGTACGGACCCCAGTCCGTGACGTGCAGCGAATCGACCTCGGTGCCGTCCACGAACACGCGCACCTCGCGGCCAGGACCGTTGTAGTAGAACTCGAGGCAGTACCAGGTGTCCGCGGCGAGCTTCACGCCGCCGGAGCACATGTACATGCCGCCGTTCGAGAGCTTCTCGGCGTCGTCGCTCTTGCGGTTCAGCTCGAGCTGACACTGATGCTCGCCGATGCGGATGTGCTCACCATTGTTCGGATCCCCGTCGGCCGTCGTCGCCGCGATATAGGTGTTGTGGCCCATCTGGCTGGCGGAGCTGCCCTTGAGGTAGATCCTGCCCCAGAACGTGCTCGGCACGGGGACGCCGAGCATCTGGCTGAAGCCCGTGCCCGACACCTTGACCGAGCGCGAGCCGCTGTGGCCCGTGCTGTCCAGCGTGACGTAGTCGGCCATGCTGGGGCGCAGGTACTCGGGGAAGAACTGGACCTCCGACGGCAGCGCGCCGTCCTCGAAGTCCGAGCAGAAAATATCGCACGTACCGGAACCCGTGCTGCCGGTCGACGTGCTGGTGGTGCTGTCGCCGCCCCCCGTGCCCGTGACGCTGCTGCTGGCGCCGGTGGTGGCCGAGGTCGTCACGCCGGTGGTGGCGCTCCCCGTTGTCGCGCCGCTGCCGGCGACGCTGCTGCTGGTGGTGAGTCCGGTGCCGACGGAGGTGCTCCCGGGGCCCGCGGCGTCGCCGCCGGAGCCGCCGGAGCCGCCGGCGCCGCCCCCGGAGTCAGAGACGTCGACGCACGCGACCAGGGATGCGAGCGCGAGCCAAGCGAGCAGGCCAAAGGAACGAGCCGTGAACGACATGCTGGAGTTCTCCTCAAGGAAGGGCGCAGAATGGCCCAAGCGATGCGCGCGACTCTATCAGTGAACCCCTCGCATGTCAGGCCCAACCGGCGGAGTGCGCCGCGCCAGCGTCGTTGCGGGGGCGACCGAGAGGCGTCGATGCTGAACGCTGCGCAGCCGCCACACGCCCTCTCGGGCGGGCGCTGCGTCGCAGCGCGCTCGCCCGCGCGCCCCGGCGATCGGTCGCCGCCGGGCGGATGAGGCCACGCTGCGCATGCCCCCCGCGTCTCCGCCCTCCTTCGAGCTGACGAGCCCGCGCGTCGCGCGGCGCCACGAGGGACTGGGCCGCGTGCTCGGGAGCCTTGCGCTGCTCGCGGTCGTGGGGCCTCTCCTCGTCGGCCTCCTCGCCCTCGTCCTCGCCGAGGCGCTGCGCGTGCCGGCCTTTCGCGAGATCGCGAGCTCCGCCATGATCGCGCTCTATCGCGGCGTGCTCGTCGCCGCTGTCCTCGCCCTGGCGAGCGCCGTCCTCACCTCGACGCCCGTCTCCCGGAGAGGCCCGGCGCGCGTGGCCGCCGGCGGGGCCGGTCTGCGCCTCACCCTCGGCGCCGCGGAGCGCTTCATCCCGCGCGCCTCGATCCGCTCCGGCCTCGTCCTGCCCGAGCCGCGCACCCGGGTCGAGCTTCTCCTGCGCCACGGGCAGGTGCTCGAGGTCCAGGTCGCGCGCGAGGTGGAGGGCGCGCGCCTGCTCGCGGCCCTCGGGATCGGCCCGGCGGAGCGGCGCGTCGCGATCCCGCTCGGCGGCGCCAACCGCGAGCTCGTGGCCGGCTGCGCGGCCCTGCCGCTCTCGATCTGCTTCTGGTTCAGCATCGTGGCGGCGTTCCTCGACTCGCTCTTCAGCAACACCGCGCGGGTCGCGGCGCTGCTCGTGCTTCCTCTGCTGTCCACCTGGTTCATCCGCCGCGCCGCTCGCCCGACGCAGGTGATCGTGGGCAGCGACGGCGTGCGCGTCGAGCGGCCCTTCTCGAGCGCCTGGCTCCCCTACAAGGAGCTCGCCGCGATCGACACCTACGGCGACCGGCTCGTGCTCTCTCGCCCCGGCGGCTATCACCCGCTCGTGGTCCAGGCCGGGCCGGACCTGATCGAGGCGATCGCACGGCGCATCCGCGAGGCGCACCGGCAGGTCGCCGGCGGCGACGTGTCGCGCGGCGTCGAGGCGCTGGAGCGGCGCGGCCGCGACCTCGCGGCCTGGCGCGAGGAGCTCCGCAAGCTGCACGCCGCCGGCGACTACCGCGCCGCCGCCCTCACCCCGGAGGACGTGCTCCACACCCTGGACGATGCTGGCGCCCCGCGGGACCGCCGGCTTGGCGCGGCCCTGTTCCTGCGCTTCGCCGGCTACCCCGAGGCGCAGGAGCGCATCCGCGTCGCCGCCGGGGCCACGGCCGACGACACGCTCCGCGCGGCGCTCGAGCAGGCCGCGGAGGAAGAGCTCGACGACGCCTCGCTCGCGCGCGCCCTGCGGTGAGGGTGAGCCACTCTGGGCCAGTCCTGACGATCGTTCCCGGTCACGGCGACAGGCAGCGAGATCTCCAGGGGTTCTCGACGGGGTAGAGAAGTGGCATATGCCGTGCAGCACGCCCGCGGTGGAGGTGTTCATGTCGCGTCTCTTTCTTCCGGACGATGCAGCGTTGTTATCGCCGCTTCCCACGCCCCCGCCTCGCACGGCGGCCCTGGTGCGGGGGGTGTCCCGGGCTGCCGCCGCGGCCGCCGCGGTCTTCGTGGTTGCGTGCAACGCCCCGGGCACCGAGCAGGACGGGAACCAGGGTGATTCGCTGAGCACCGGGACGCAGACGGCAGAGGGCTGTGGTGGCGGGACGGTGATCCCGCCGATGCATCCGCCGGTCGACGACGAGGGCGAGATCATCCCGCCGATGCCGCCGCCCCCGGACGGCGCGGAGCTCGATCCCATCCCGCCGATGCCGCCGCCGATGCCTCCGCCGTGCGGCGAAGAGGGCGAGATCATCCCGCCGATGCCGCCGCCACCGGACGGCGAGGAGGGCGAGATCATCCCGCCGATGCCGCCGCCGCCTCCGGACGGCGAGGAGGGCGATCCCATCCCGCCGATGCCGCCGCCGCCCCCGGACGGCGAGGAGGGCGAGATCATCCCGCCGATGCCGCCGCCGATGCCTCCGCCGTGCGGCGAGGAGGGCGGGATCATCCCGCCGATGCCGCCGCCACCGGACGGCGAGGAGGGCGAGATCATCCCGCCGATGCCGCCGCCGCCTCCGGACGGCGAGGAGGGCGATCCCATCCCGCCGATGCCGCCGCCGATGCCCCCGCCGTGCGAGTGAGGTCCTCGCGCGCCGCGCCGGTGCGTCCGGTAACCTGAGCTGGAGGTCGACGATGGGCGAACAGGATCGCGAGCTGGACGTTGCGCCAGAATGGTGGCGCTGGGCCACGGAGAACCTGCTGCGCGGCGTGCCCGAGCGCCTGGTCTCGGAGCAGCTCCAGGCAGCGGGCGTGAGCGGCGCACAGGCGAAGGAGCTCCTGTCGGCGATCGCCGGTTCGCCCATCTTCCTCGCCGCTCGGCCCTTCGCCCGCGCGGCGCGGCAGCACGAGATGCTGGTGCGCCTGAAGCAGCGGATGGCGTCGACGGCACTCGACCCGACAGGGATCCCGCGGCGCTCCGGCGTGTCCGCCGCGGAGTTTCGCGACGTCTATGTCGCCGGGAACATGCCCGTCATCCTGACCGACGTGGTGACCCGCTGGCCCGCGTTCGGCCGGTGGACGCCGGCGTACCTGTCCGAGACCTTCGGCGACGTCGTCGTCGACGTCACGACAGGACGCCTGAGCGACCCCGACTACGACATGCACGCCGCGCGACACACGGAGAGCACGCTGCTGCGCGACTTCGTCGCGCGCATCGAGGCCGCGCGGGCCGAGACGAACGACTTCTACATGGTCGCCAACAACCGTGTCCTCGAGCGGACGAGGCTCGGCGCCCTGCTGAACGACGTCGTGCTCCCGGACGGCTACTGCGCCGCGCAGCGGCTCCTGGGCAGCTCGGCGCTGTGGCTCGGCCCGGCGGGGACCGTCACGCCGCTGCACTACGACACATCCAACATCCTCTTCGGTCAGGTCCACGGCAGGAAGCGATACCGCATGATCGCGCCGTTCGAGACGTCGCTGTTCGAGGGGGCGCGCGCCATGTACGCGGATCGCGACCCGGAGCAGGGCTCGATGGATCCGGTGCTCGTGAAGGACGTCGTGCTCGAGCCGGGCGACGCGCTCTTCATCCCGGTCGGCTGGTGGCACCATGTCCGCGCGCTCGACGTGAGCATCAGCCTGGGGATCAACAGCTTCCCGTTCCACAACAACTTCGACTGGTACCGGCCGAGCAACGTCGCGTAGCGCCCGAGGCCCGGCGCCGCGCGACCGGACGACGGGGGAGCGCGGCGCGCGGCCCCCCCGCGCGCGATCGCCTCCGCCGTCTCGATGCGCTGCGCGCGGCGCGCCGCCTCCGGCGGCCGTGCGCCGGAGACCTCGCTCCTCGGCCGATCCGTGGGGCGCGCCGCGTCCCGGCGCGCCCTCCGCCTTGACGCCGGGGCGCGCGGGTACATATTACCAAAGGTAACTTACTGATGGTAGCTTACGAAGGTGGGCTCGCCAGCGGTGAGCTTGCGCCAACCACGTCCCGGGCGCCTGCGCGACCCGGCGGGAGGAGTCCATTCATCATGGCAACACGAGCGATGTCACCCGTTCTCTTGATCGGCGGTTCCGGCCAGGTCGGCGCGCGCGCGGCGAGGGCGCTCCGGCGCCTGCACCCCGATCTCCCGCTCGCGATCGCCGGGCGCGACGCGCGCAAGGCGGCCGCTGTCGCCGCGGAGGTCGGCGGTCCGACGACGTCGACGACCGCCGACGTGGGCCGGGACGACCTGGGCCTCGATCGAGGCGCGTCGTTCAGCGCCATCGTCGCGCTCGTCAAGGACGAGGCGTCGAACGCGGTGAAGCGCGCGCTGGCGGACGGCGTGCCGCACCTCGCCTTCTCCGATTTCGTCTCGGAGATCGGCCCCGTCGTCGCCCACCACGTCGCTCGTCCGACGCGCGCGCCCATCCTCCTGCTGGGCCACGTCCTCGGCGGCACGGCGACGCTGGCGGCGCTGCACCTCGCGCAGGATCTCCGGAGCGTCGACGCGATCGCGATCGGCTGCGTGATCGACGCCGACGACCGCGGCGGCCCAGCGTCTCAGGCCGATTTCGAGCGAAACGAGCAGATCGGGCAGGCTGCGCTCTTCCTCCAGGACGGGAGGTGGACCTGGGCGCGCGGCGACGCGGCGGCGCGGCGCTTCGCCGACGCCGAGGGCGTCGAGCGCCTGGGCCACGCCTTGCCGCTGCTCGATGTGGTCAGCCTCGCGGCGGCGACCGACGCGCGCTCGATCCGCGTCGACCTCGCCGCGCGCGACGCGGCGCCGCGCCGCGCAGGGCACGTGACGGAGCTCGTCGTCGAGGTGTCGGGGAGGGGCCATGACGGAGCGGGCGCGCGGCTGCGTTACGACATCGTCGATGAGGACAGCTATTCGGGGCTCAGCGCGTACGGCGCCGCGATCGCGACCGAGCGCCTGCTGGGGCTCGCGGGCGGTCCCCCTGTCGGCCCCGGCCTCTACAACCCGGAGAGCCTGCTCGACCCCGCGCGCGCCGTCGCGCGGCTCGAGGAGCTCGGCCCGCGCGTCCGCCGCACGCGCGGCGTCGCCTCGGGCTAGGCGCGACGCGGCTTCGGCATCGCGGTCCGCGCGATGTCGATGATCTTGCCGCGCGCGAACCGGCACGCCGCGTCGTCGTCGGCGCTCGACGGCCACAGGAGCTCCGTCGGCGCTCCCTCGATCTCGAACGGCAGCGGGCGCGTGACGAGGTGCTTCCGGGTCTCGCGGAGGTGCGCGGCGACGATGGCGGGGACGGTGGCGACAAGGCCGCTGCCGTCGAGCAACGCGCCGAGGCTCGCGAACGACGAGACAGAGCAGCGGACCTTGCGCGAGCGCTGCACGACGTCCTCGACGATGCCGCGCAGGTCGCCGTTGTAGCTGACGATCACGTGATCGAGCGCGAAGTACTCGTCCGCTGTCGGCGTGCGCCGCAGGCGCGTGTGGCGCGGGTCGAACAGGCACACGAAGCCGCCACAGAACAGCGGCTGGCGGCGCACCGTCGCGGGGAGCTCGTCGGCGACGGTGACGGCGGCGTCGAGGCCGCTCGCGAGCGCCGACGCGATCGTACGGAACTGCACCGGCACGGCGACGACGCTCATCCGCGGCGCCTCGCGCGCGAGGACGCGGAGCAGCGCGGGCAGCAGCCAGAGCTCGGCGACGTCGGAGACGCCGAGGCGCAGCGTGCGGTCGCTCGTCGCCGGGCTCCACTGCGGCTCGCTGAGCGCGGCCTCGACGATCGCCTGGAGGTGAGGCACGAGCGACGCGTGCAGCCGCTTGCCCCGGCCGGTGAGCTCGAGCCCGCGCCCGCGCCGCACGAACAGCGGGGCGCCGAGGGTGGCGGTCAACCTGCGGAGCGCCGCGCTGACCGCCGGCTGCGTCAGGTAAAGCCGGCTCGCCGCCGCGGTGACGCTGCCCGTGTCCGCGACCACCGCGAACACGCGCAGCAGGTTGAGGTCGAGGTCCCTCCCATAACCGGTGTTCATATGCCGTATCCATCCTATTCGCTGGTTCGTCCAGGTGCACGGGGGCATGGTGACGACACGCCATGCACGACAAGAGACGTCGATCATTGCCTGTCGTCGGAGCGCGAGCGAGGCAGGAGGCCGCCCGCGAGCCGGGCCTCGGCGCCGGGCCGACATCGGCCTCCGTCCTCCTCACGCGACGTCGTTTCACCGCGGGCTCCATCGCCGTGGCGACGGCCGCGGCCAGCGGGCTGTCGCTCCACGGGGTCGCCTGCGGTCCCCCCGGCGCTCCCTCGACGAACGCGCCGGACGCGGATACGACCCTCCGGCTCATCGTCAACGGCGCGCGCGTCGAGCTCGGCATCGACCTGCGCTCGTCGCTCCTGGACGTGCTCCGCGAGCAGCTGCAATTGACCGGCGCCAAGAAGGGGTGCGATCACGGCCAGTGCGGAGCGTGCACCGTACACCTCGACGGACGTCGCGTCGCCTCCTGCCTCACCTTCGCCGTGCAAGCCGACGGCCGGGAGATCACGACGATCGAGGGGCTGTCGCCGAAGGACGGGCCGCTGCACCCGATGCAGCAGGCCTTCATCGATCAGGACGCCCTGCAGTGCGGATACTGCACCCCCGGCCAGATCATGGCCGCGGTGGCCTGTGTCCGCGAGGGCAACGCCGGGTCCGCGGACCAGGTACGCGAGTACATGAGCGGCAACCTGTGCCGGTGCGGCGCCTATCCCGGCATCGTCGCCGCGATCCTCCAGGCCGCGCCGGAGATCGAGGGGACCTGAGCCATGCGAAGCTTCACGTACCTGCGCCCCTCGACGCCCGCTGAAGCCGTCGCGGCCATCGCCGAGGGCGGGCCCGAGGCCCGGTTCCTGGCGGGGGGGACCACGCTCCACGATCTCATGAAGCTGGGCGTGGAGGCCCCGCGCACGATCATCGACATCACCCGCCTCGAGGCGCTCGAGCGCTTCGACACCTCCGGTCCGGACGAGCTTGTCTTCGGGGCGCTGGCCCGGATGAGCGACGTGGCCGCCGATCGCCGGCTGCGAGAGGACTACCCAGCGCTGTCCGAGGCGCTGTGGAAGGCCGCCTCGCAGCAGCTCCGCAACATGGCGCGGGTGGGCGCAAACCTGCTGCAGCGGACCCGCTGCGCCTATTTCCGCGGCGGAGAGGCGTTTCCGTGCAACAAACGGCGGCCCGGCAGCGGGTGCGCGGCGCTCGACGGAATCGATCGCGGCAACGCGCTCCTCGGCGCGAGCGACGCGTGCGCCGCTGTGTATCCGGGGGACTGGGGCGTGGCCCTGGCGGCGTTCGACGCGGTGGTGGACACGCTGAGCCCGCGAGGCGAGCGCTCGATTCCAGTCCTGGATCTGCACAGGGAGCCGGGCGCCACGCCGGACGTCGAGACGACGCTGGCCGCCGACGAGCTGATCGTGCGCATTCGCGTGCCGAGGTCCGAGGTGGGCCGGGCGTCGACGTACCACAAGATACGCGACCGCGAATCGTACGCGTTCGCGCTCGCGTCGGCGGCCGTCGCCGTCCGGCTCGACGCCGGCGTCGTCGCCGAGGCGCGGGTCGCCCTGGGCGGCGTCGCGACCCGGCCCTGGCGGTCGACGGAGGCCGAAGAGGTGCTGATCGGTCAGCCGCTCACCGAGGAGGTCGCGCAGCGCGCTGGCCAGGCCGCGCTCGCGGCCGCGAGGCCGGGCCTCCACAACGCGTTCAAGGTCGATCTGGGGGCGCGGACGGTCACGGACGCCCTGATGATCGCGCGAGAGAGGGCAGAGCAGCCATGAGCAATCCGGATCTCCCCAGGGTCGACGCGCGCGAGAAGGTCCGCGGCGAGGCCCGGTATGCCGCCGACAATGTCCTTCCCGGGCTCGCGCACGCCATGCTCGCGGTGGCGACGGTAGGCCGCGGCCGCGTCGTGAGCATCGATACGGGCGCGGCCCGCGCCGTCCGCGGCGTGCGGCTGATCCTGACCCACGCAGACACGGCGGGCCTGCAGTCCCCCGGGTACCTGATGGGCGGCGGCTACGGCGTCCAGAGCCTGCAGCCCTTGCTGGGCACCGCGATCGCCTACCGCGGCCAGCCGATCGCGCTCTTGGTGGCCGACTCGCTCGAAGCGGCGAGGGAGGGCGCGGCGCTCGTCCGCGCCACGTACGAAGAGGAGGCCTTCAGCGTGACGCTGGACGCGCCCGGCGCGGAGATCCTCGCGCAGGCGGACTCTCCGTTGCCGAAGCCGGCCTTCGCGGATCGGGTCGTCGGCGACGCGGACGGCGCCCTGTCGACGGCCGCGGCGCGCGTCGACGTGACGTTCCTGGGCCCTCCCCAGCACCAGAACCCGATGGAGCTGCTCGCCACGGTGGCCGAGTGGTCCGGGGGGATGCTCACCGTCCGCGAGTCGACGCAGAACGCCGAGGCGGTCAGGCACGGGCTCTCCAAGGTGCTCGGGGTGCCTCCGGACAGGATCCGGGTGCTCTCGCCCACGGCGGGCGGCGGCTTCGGTCAGAAGAACGCTTTGCAGGCACACACCGCGCTCGTCGCGCTGGCGGCGCGCGAGCTCGGCCGGCCGGTCAAGCTGCTGATCCCGAGAGCGCAGGTCTTCAACAATGCCAGCTTCCGCCCCGCCAGCCGCCATACGGTGCGTCTCGGGGCCGACGCGTCGGGGATCCTGACGGCCGCCGTGCACGAGGTCGATCACCAGACCTCGCGCCACGACCTCTTCCCGCTGGTCTACACGGATCTGACCGCGCGCCTCTACGGCGTCCCGAACTTCCGCGGCCGCGAGCGCCTGGTCCGCAATGACATCCAGACCCCGGGCTTCGCGCGCGCGCCCTTCGAGCACATCGCCGCGTGCGCCTTCGAGACCGCCGTCGACGAGCTGGCGTATGCGCTCGGGCGCGACCCTGTCGCGTTTCGCATCGCCAACGATGCGCCGGCGGACCCGCTGACCGGCCTGCCTTTCTCGTCCCGGCACCTCGTGGCGTGCCTGGAGCGGGGCGCCGAGCGGTTCGGCTGGGCGAGGAGGACGCACGAGCCGGGCTCGATGCGCCTCCCCGACGGCACGCTGGTCGGCTGGGGCGTCGCGATCGGGGCGTACAAGGCGTCGACAGCGCCCGCCGTCGCGATGCTGCGCGTGACCGACGCGGGCGAGATCTTCGTGAGCGTCGGCGGACACGAGATGGGCCAGGGCATCCGCACCGCCATCGCGGCCACGGTCGCGGCGGAGCTCGGCGTCCCGGCCGACGCGGTGAACATCCTTGTCGGGAATACCGGCGTCGTGCCCCAGCACCTCACCGCGGGCTCCTGGGGGGCGGCCACCGCCCTGCCCGCGGTGCGCCAGGCGGCCCTGAACATGGTGCAGGAGCTCGAGCGGCTCGCGGGCGGCGGGCCGGCTGGCCGCACGCTCCAGCAGATCCTGCGCGACGCTGGCAGAGCGCACGTCGACGTCGAGGCGCGTCACCGCGCGCCCGGCCAGCCCGAGGCGATCTTCGACCGTGTCGCCCAGGGGCTCCCCTCGGCCGTCGGCCCGGCCTACCCCGAGTTCACCTCGATGAGCTATTGCGCCCAGTTCGTCGAGGTGCACGTCGAGCCGCGCACCCGGCGGATCCGCGTGCCGCGCGTCGTGAGCGTCGTGGACTGTGGCCGGGTCGTCAGCCCCCGCACGGCGCGCAGCCAGGTCATCGGCGGCGTGGTCTGGGGAATCAGCGCGGCCCTGCGGGAGGTGAGCGAGGTGGACCCCCGATACGGCGGCTTCCTGAACGCCGACCTCGCGGAGTACGTGATCGCCGTGAACGCGGACGTCGGATCGATCGAAGCGGAGCTCATCGACGAGCCGGATCCGGTCCTCAACAGCCTGGGCGTCAAGGGCCTTGGCGAGGTGGTCATGGTCGGTGTGGCGCCCGCGATCGTCAATGCCATCCACCACGCGACAGGTCGCCGCGTCCGCCATTTGCCGGTCCGCGTCGAGGACGTGCTGTGATGCGAGGAGGGAGCCTGTGAACGAAGCGCGAGACGCCGGAAGAGATCGCGCTCGCCATCCTCGCGGAGGCGCGAGCGTGCCTGTCGGGGCGCGAGGGGGGCAGTCTACGCGATCGCCCGGGGGGGTCGATTCACCAGCCCACCGAGGCCGCCGGCGAGCGGCTGGCGGCGGGGGGCCGTTGGATGACGCCGGGCGGGCCAGCGCGGCGCGCTGCCGGGGGAGCTGCGCACGGCAGAGCCGCCGTCCGCGTCGGCTAGTCGCAGGTGTTGTCGCGCGAGCTCACGAGCGTCAGGTTGCGGAAGGTGCTGTTCGTGGCGCAGGGGCTCTCGTTGACCGCGGTGTTCGTGATCGTGAGGTTCTGGAGGGTGATGTCCGAGGAGTTCTCGAACTCGGCGCGCGCGGCGAGCCGGATGTCGCCGCCGCCGGTGACGGTCCCGGACTCGGCGGCGATGTTCACGTTGTGGCAGTTCTCGAGCAAGATGGAGTTGCTGCCCGTGTCGGCGATGTCGATGCGGTCGATGGTGACGCCGCCGCTCTCGGACACGCAGAAGATCCCGCGCCCGCCGCCGCGGGCGATGACCTGGCCGACGCGGATGTTGGTGGGGTAGCTGCTGCCGATGCGCCCCGCGCGGTTGGCGAGGCGGAAGGCGGCGTAGCCGGTGCCCGCGCCCGCGTTCACGGCGTCGACCGTGCCGACCTCGGCGTTGATCGTGTCGTTCAGGAGCAGGCCGCACTCGCCCGTGTCGCGTGCGACGACGGCGCCGATGCGGAGGCCGTCGACGCCGTAGGTCTCGACGGCGTGGGAGCTCGTCCCCTCGGCGTCGACGTGGTCGATCTCGATGTTCTTCACCTTGTTGGCGCGGTCCGAGCGCCCGTGGTTGTCGATGCGGACGCCGAGGCCGCTCGACACGCGCAGCTCGACGCGGCCGAGGCGGAGGTTCTCGACGTCGCGGAAGAACATGGCGTAGAGCGGGGTGCCGCTGATCGTGACGTTCGGTATCTCGATGTCGGTCCGGCCGCGCGCGTAGATGGGCGCCATGTCGCCGGCGCCGCTGCCGGTGACGTCGATCGAGCCGCAGACGTTGAGCACGGTGTAGCTGGGCACGCTCAGCCGCGAGCCCGCGGACATGGTCCCCGAGCCCTGGACAAGGACGCTCTCCTTGGTGGTGCGGCCGGAACGCAGGCTGTCGAGCGCCGCCTGCACAGCGGCGCGCATGTCGCCGCCGCTGTAAACGCTGCGGTCGCCGTTCTGCGCGACCCAGGTCGAGCCGGATCGGGTCACCACGGCGTCGTAGCCGCTCGTGTCCCCGTCGCAGGGGTACGCCGCATCGCCGCCGCCCGCGCCCGCGCCCGACCCGCCGGTGCCCGTCGCCGCGGTCGCGGAGCCGCCGGTGCCGGTCGCGCCTGATCCAGCGCCTCCGCTGCCCGCGCCGCCCGCGCCGCCGGAGCCGCTCCCCGCCTCACTGGAGCCGCCTCCCTGCCCGCCGGAGCCACCCGACGCGGCGCCGCCCCCGGACGCCCCGCCGCCCGCGCCCCCGCCGCCCACGCCGGAGCCGCTCACGGCCAGGTCTCCGCTGCCCACGCCGGAGCCGCTGCCCGAGGGCGCGCCCCCCGCGGCCGAGCTGCCGCCGGTGCCCGCCGGGTCGTCGGTGGTCTCCGGGCCGCAGCCTGCCCCCATGAGCAGCCCGACGAGCGTGGCAGACATCGCAGAGAGCGCGCGCATTCGAGTCTTCATCTTCAGCTCCGAACGGTGAGAGGGATTGGCCGTCGCCTGATCGACGCCCGCACGCGCGCGCCGGGGCCCGATGCCAGAGTCCCGCGGCGGGCAGCGCGGAGCGGCCGATGGGCGGCGGTCGTCAGGAGGGTGTCGATGTGGGGGCAGATCCAATCACGGTTCTCGATGAGCGACGATGGGTTCGCTCACGACCGTACGATTGCAGTGTCACGCGTGGTCACGGCGGGGACGCTGCGCGCGTCCCTGCGCCCGTGATGCCGTCTCGCGCCGGCGCGCCCGTGATGCCGTCGCGCGCCGGCGCGCCCGTGAGCCCCCGCGCCCGTGAGCCCGCCTCGCGGCGGCGCGCTCACCCCTTCTGGAGCCCCATCGCGCGCGCCACGCCGTCCCGGTACTCCATCCACGCCGCGTGGGCCGCGGTCACGGCCGACGCGACGGCGTCGGCCATCGGGCCCTCGTCGGGGACGTGGCCCAGCACCATCTCCCACGCGTCCCGCCGGTGCCCGCCCTCGACGGCTCGGTGCGCCCTCACGAGGCGCATCTGCTCCGGCGGACATCCGTAGTGACGCACCATCGGGTGCGCGCGCAGCGCCTCCTCGATGGGGGGCATCTCTCGCCGCCCCTCGAGCTCCGCGCGCTCGTGCACGCTGCCCTCCACGAAGATCGTGAGCACCGCCGCGCCCACGACCCACGGCGGCGCCGCGCTCACGCGGTCGAGCAGCGCCCGGTAGGCGCGGGCCTCGGGCTCGAGCGGGAGCGACTCGTCCTCGATGGCCGCGCGCGGGATGCCGAGGCCGTCGATCATCTCGAGGAAGAGCTCGGGATGGGACACGCCGAGCGAGAGCTTGCCCGTCTGCTCCTCGAAGAGGTTCTCCGCGAGGGCGCTGCGCACGGCGGCCGGCGGCGACTGGCCGAGCACGCGCGCGAGCAGCACCGGGAAGTCGCGCACGTAGACGCGGTACTCGTGCCGGAGGTGGACGGCGAGCTGGTCGCGCGTGAGCCCGGGGCCGGTGAGGTGCGTCCAGGCCCAGTGGTTCTTGCGGTCCATGATCGCGAGCAGGCGCTCCTGAAGACGGCTCGTCATGCGGCATCTCCTCGGCAAGGGGGGACCTAGGTTCTACCGCACGGGCGACGTCTGCCCAGGGCCGCCGTCGCGCTGGCGGCGTTTGCCGGTAAGATCGCGGCGTCATGCGCCCGCGAGCCGCCACGGCTCGAAAAGGAGGCTCTCCGTGCACCGTCGACATGCGCTGTGGATCCTGATGCTCTGCCTGACCCCTCTGCTCGCCGCGTGCGGGCATCCCTGGAAGACCTCTCGTCAAGCGGTGCCGAACCCGTTCTACGGCGCGGGGCGCTTCGGGGTCGTGCCGGTGACGTTCCATGCGCTCGAGGTCGGCGACGTCACCGAGGCCGACTGGATGGCAGAGAAGGACAACGAGCAGCGCCTGAGCTGGCAGGAGGACAAGGCGGCGATCAACGAGCAGTTCACGGAGGCGCTCGTCGCGCAGGCAGCGTCGGACGATGTCATCGTCGTCAAGGCGGCGAGCGCGGCCGACGCGCCGTTCTTCATCCGTTGCAACGTGACGTTCTACGAGCCCGGCATCTTCACGGGGGTCTTCAACATGGACACGGTGCTCAAGGCGACGGTGCAGATCACCGACCCGGCCGGGAGGGTGCTCGACGAGGTCTTGTTCGAGACCATGTCGCCTGCTTCGCTGTACAATCCATCGAGCGGAGGGCGCGCGCGGGACGCGGCGAGCCAGCTCGGGAGGCTGACGGCGATGTACGTCCTCCATCGCGCCCGGGGCGAGGACTGAGAGCCCTCGACGCTTCCGACCTGCCCATGCCGCGCCATGCTTCCTGCGGCCGCGAGCGCGGCGTGATGGCGCACCGGCATGGGCGGGATGTCAGCGAGCACCATCGGCTCGTTCGCGTGCTCTCCGGACAGGGCACATGTGTGATGCCGCGCTTGGCCGACGAGGGCTACTCGCCTCTGGCGAGAGTTTTTCCGTCTGCTTGGAGGACGGCTTTGATGAGCCCGATCGCCTTGGGGCCCATGCCGTGGAGCGCCATGAGCTGGGCTTCTGTGAATCGAGTGACCTGGTCCAGGCGAGAGACACCCACCGAAGCGAGCGCCCGCTGCGCCGGCTTGCCGATGCCCTTCGGAAAGGAGGATTGTGGTTGCTCCTTCGTTCTGCTGGGCATGCGACTCACTCCATGTCGAGCGCCGTCCGGAAGCTGGTGCTCCCCGGCGAGCAGCAGCGTCGCGAGTACGTACAGCATGGCAGGAAAGTGACCGCGGTACAATACCGCAAGAATCCGGCAGGGCGGGGCGACCCGACCCAGGTTGGGGCGACGGGGCGACCGACCCAGGTTGGGGCGACCGACCCAGGTTGGGTTGGGGGGGCGACCGACCCAGGTTGGGGCGACCGACCCAGGTTGGACCAAGCCGCTTCGCGGCAGCTCCAGCCACCATGAGACCTTGGGAGCCATGGACCTGGCGGCGGCGCTCGGGCCCCCGAGCGAGCGCGATGCGGACGAGGTGCAGGAGTTCGGCGTGAGGCTCAAGAAGATGCTGCGGGCTCTGCTTCGTTGAGCATTCCGGATACCGAGCCGCGATTTCCTTCCGCGGCTCGGGTCCTTGTCGTCGTTGCAGTTGTCGCGGCAGTGATTGCTGCCGCAGCGCGGCTTTTGCCGGTATTCCCTGCGAAAATAAACGCCCGGCGCAGCGCAGGACTGCCCGCCTGCCGCCTCATTCCCTGCCCACCCTGCCGGTCGCGACGCCCCTGCCCGGGCGCCGCGTTCACCAGGAGGGCAGCGATGGGACAGCTCCGCGATCGAATGGCCGAAGACCTGAAGCTGCGGCGATACAAGTCGTCGACATGCGACAATTACCTCCGCTGCGCACGGGCCTTCGTAGCCTACCACCGCAAGCCGCCGCAGCAGCTGGGTCTCGACGAGGTGCGCGCGTTTTTGCTCTACCTCGCCGAGCAGCGGAAGATCGCGGAGGCGACGCAGCACCAGTACGTGGCGGCGATCAAGTTTCTCTACGCCACCACGCTCGGGCGTCCGGAGGTCGCTGTCGCGATCCCGTGGCCGAAGGTACCCCAGAAGCTGCCGCCGGTCCTCAGCGGCACCGAGGTCGAGGCGCTGCTCAACGCGATCGGCTCGGTCAAGCAGCGCACGATCGTGCTGACGGCGTACGGCGCCGGTCTGCGCATCGATGAGGTCTGCTCGCTGCGGGTCGAGGACATCGACAGCAAGCGCCACCTCATCCACGTCCGCAATGGCAAGCACGGGCGTGATCGGTACGTGATGCTCAGCGCCCCCGTGCTGACCGCGCTGCGCATCTACTGGCGGGCGGAAAGACCCGCTGGACCGGAGCTGTTCCCGGGTCGCCAGCAGGGCTCGGTCATCTCGCACGAGGCGGTGCGCAGCGCGCTGCGCGAGGCGGCGAGGCGCTGCAAGCTGCACAAGCGCGTCACCCCGCACGTGCTGCGGCACAGCTTCGCTACCCACCTGCTCGAGCTCGGCACCGATATCCGCGTCATCCAGGCGCTGCTCGGCCACCGCTCCATCCGCACCACCGTCCGCTACGTCCGCGTCAGCCAGGCTCACATCGGTCGCACCCGCAGCCCGGCCGAAGTGCTCGGCACTCAGGAGGCCAAGAAGAAGCTCGGCTGAGCTCGCGTGCACCCGCATCGCCCGGCGCCGCGGCCCGCGGCCGCGGGTAGGCCTCGGCTCGAGGTCGCGGATATCGTCCGCGCCCACGGCGAGGCCTACCTGCGCGCGCACGCCGTCTCCGCCGCCCAGCGCAAGGTCCTGCGCGACATCGCTGCGTGCAGGACCGCGGTGCTCGGCGGCCATGTCGACGTGTGCACGAGCTGCGGCCACGAGCAGCCCTCGTACAACTCCTGCCGCAACCGCCACTGTCCCAAGTGCCAGAGCCTCAGCCAGGCCCGGTGGATCGCCGAGCGGCAGCAACGCATCCTGCCGACGCATTACTTCCACGTCGTCTTCACGCTCCCGGCCGAGCTGCGCCCGCTGGCGCTCGTCAACCAGCAGACGGTCTTCGATCTGCTCTTCCAGTGCGGCTCGCAGACCCTGCTCGCGCTCGGCCGCGATCCCAAGCGGCTCGGCGCCGACCTCGGTGTCACCGCCGTGCTGCACACCTGGAGCCGCGATCTCAGCTTCCATCCGCACCTGCACTGCATCGTCACCGGCGGCGGGCTTTCGCTCGACGGCTCGCGCTGGATCGAGGGGCGGCGCGGCTACCTCTTCCCTGTGCAGGTCCTCGGCAAGCTCTTCCGCGGCAAGTTGCTCGCCGCGCTTCGGCAGGCCTATGACCAAGGAGAGCTCGACCTGACCGGCGGGGCCGCCGCGCTGGCCAACCCCGCGGCCTTCGCTGCGCTGCTCGACGCGCTCTACCGCAAGCCCTGGGTGGTCTACGCCAAGCCGCCCTTTGCTGGGCCCGAGCAGGTCTTTGCCTACCTCGGTCGCTATACCCACCGTGTCGGGCTGTCCAATCACCGACTGCGGTCGATGGATGAGCGCGGCGTGTGCTTCCGGACCCGCGGAGACAAGACCGTGACGCTCTCCGCCGAGGAGTTTCTGCGTCGCTTCCTGCTGCACGTGCTGCCTCATCGCTTCGTGAAGATCCGACACTTCGGCTTGATGGCAGCGTGTCACGCCACCACCACGCTCGAGGTGGCACGCACGACGATCCTGGCGGCGCGAGACGCAGCGCAGCGCGCTGTCGGGGGAGAGGAGCGCCGGGAAGGCAGCTCTCACGAGCACGAGCCCTCTCCGCGCCACGTCGTCAAGGTCGACTGGTGCACGCTGCTCGCCGCGCTCACGGGGATCGACCTGTCCCTCTGTCCTCGCTGCGGTCAGGCTGCGATGGCTCGCCGTCCGCTGCCGTCGTGCGTCGTCGCCTCTTCCGCTGCTCCTCCGGACACGTCATGAGCATCGATGGCCTGGGCAGGAGCAACGACACCACCTCCGTTGCGCGGCGGTCAGGCATCGATCCGCCTTCTGCGCCGTCCATGGCGGCGGCGTGCGTGCTCCTGGGCCTCCGTCGGCGCCGCGCTCTGCCTCGGCACGTCTGCGCCCGACGTCGTGGCAGCGGGATGCCCCCCGCGTGCGAGCCCCGCCGAGCCCGCCCTCTGCTGCCTTCTCGGGCAGGATCCCCATAGGCCTCGCGACCGCTCCGCCCGGCCGCGAACCGGCCCGGTCCAACCCGACGTTTGCGGGACTGCGCCGGGACCTCGCCGCCGCCGCTGCTCAGGCGCAGTCCCGCAAACGCCTATTCGTTGGGACATGCTTGTAGTTATGGCGTATATTTACATCGTTGCTGTCCGACCCACCTCCTGACCCCGAGCGTGAACGTCGCGGGAGATCCGTCCCATGAATGCCGAAGCCACCGCCCTGCGCCTGCGGACGCCGCCCGGCGCGCCGTTCACGTTCGAGGTGTCCGTCGACCGCCGAACACCGCGCAGCTTCCATCTGAGCGAGCCGGGGCAGGACGCGCTGCGTCATGAGCTCGCCCGGGCGGAGCAGACGGACTACCTCGACCTCTTCGAGGCACTGGCGCGCACCTTCGGGACCCGCACGCCGCTGGCCCGCACCCCACCGCCGCCGCGACGCCGTGGGCTCCCGCTGCGACCCCTGCTGACCGAGGCCGTCGCGCCCGAGATCCTCTACGGCTACGGCGACCCGTGCGTGGTGCGGGTGGGCGAGCGCGCGTGGCGCTTGCTGGTGACCTCGAACGACGCGCCGAACGCCTTCCCCATCCTGGCCTCGAACGACCTGGCGACCTGGCGGCTGACCGGTTTCGTATTCCCGGAGGGGCGTGCCCCGGCCTGGGCGCTGACCGGCTCCAACCGGGCGGATTTCTGGGCCCCCGAGATGCACCGGGTCGGCGAAGCATACTGGCTCTGCTTCACGGCCCGCATGCAGGACCGCTCGCTGGCCATCGGCCTCGCCAGGGGCGCGAGCCCGGATGGTCCCTTCGAGGCCGATGAAGCGCCGATCGTGACGGGGGACGTGATCGACCCCCACCTCCTCGTGGACGCCCACGGCGCGCCCTGGCTTGTCTGGAAGAAGGATGACAACGGCGTGTGGCCCGGCCGGCTGGCCGCCTTGCTCCACCGGGAGCCGGCCTGGGTGCGCGAGCTGTTCGCTGCTCGCGAAGACCAGCGCACCGCGGTCCTGGCGCTGACGCTGTGGCCGTGGGTGGAGACCCTCGAGCCCATGGAGCAGTTCTTCGTCCTGCAGCCGCTGATCGAGGCGGCGACGGCGGAGTTCACGCACTTCGCGGAGCGACTGGAGAGATTGCGGGCGCGGGCGCGCGGCGCGGAGGCGGAGGAGATCGCCACGATATCGCGGGCGCTCAGGACCCGCATCCTCGCCCAGCGGCTGTCGGCGGACGGACGCAGGCTGGAGGGGGAGCCCGCCATCCTCCTCGAGAACGACCAGCCCTGGGAGGCGCACCTCATCGAGGGCGTCTGGATCACCCAGGAGGGCGGGCGCTATCACCTGCTCTACGCCGGCAACGATTTCTCGACCGCGCAGTACGGCATTGGCGCGGCCGTGGCAGACGCCCCCACGGGCCCGTACCGCAAGTCGTCGGAGGTCTTCCTGGCCTCCAGCGAGGAATGGTGGGGGCCAGGGCACCCGTCCGTCGCCGTCGGCGCCGACGGACGCCACCACGTCTTCCTGCACGCTTTCCGCCCGGGGGTGGCGGGATACAAGGCCTTCCGCGCGCTGCTCTCCGCGCCGATCCGCTTCGAGGGCGGCGTCGTCTCGCTGGACAGGTCGGTCTAGCCGGCGCGACCCCGACCCCGCGCCCCGACCAGGTTGGTGCGACCCGACCGGTCGTGCGGCCGCGAGCGCCGCCGCCCGCCTGTCAGGCGGTGCGCCGGTGCCGGGCGCGCCAGGCGGCGGGGGGGACGCCGTGGTGGCGCCGGAACAGCCGCACGAAGTGACTCGGATCGGCGTAGCCGACGCGCTCGGCGATCACCTCGACGTATTCGTCGGTCGCGAGCAGCCGGCGTCGCGCCTCGGCCAGACGCCCCTCCACGATCCACGCGCCGACCGTGCGCCCGGTGGCCTGCTTGACCGCGGTGGTCACGTGGGCAGGCGACCGCCGCACCGCCGCCGCGACCTCCTTCAGCGAGAGAGGCCCGAGGCACCGGGCCTCGATCACCGCCAGCGCCTCGGCCACGAGCGACGGCGGCTGCGGCGCCGTCGCCTGGACACCGCCGCTCGCGCGCACGACCTCCGCGAGCACCAGCGCGAGCAGGCTCTCGGCGACCACCGGCAACGCGCCCGCGGCCTGCTGCTCGCGCTCGAGCTCCCGGAGCAGCTCGAGCACGTACGCCTGCCGCGCCGCCGGCAGCTCGATCACCGGAGAGGCCCCGCCGCGGACGCGATCGAACGGCGCGAGCAGCTCGCCGTAGCGCGCCGGGTCGAGGCACGTCCGGCAGAAGCCGAGCCCCACCACCTCGCGCCGGCTCGCGGACAGCACGCGGTGCGCGTCGCCGGCAGGGATGAGGTGGAGGTGCCCGGCCCGCAGCTCGAACTCGCCGCGGTGCTCGACCCGCACGCGACCCCCGATGTACAGCGCCAGGGCGACGTACGTGTGGACCGCCGGGGTCCGCATCGGCCTGACGACGTCGCCGGAGCACGCAGGCCGCATGACCCGGATCGGCGTGGGTCCGAGATCGTCGTGGCGCACCCGCGGAGCGTACCACGCGCGCGGGACAATCCGGCTCCTCTGCGACATCGTGTCGCACCAGCGCGCGCGGGCTCGCGCGGCCGCGCCGCCGCGGTTGCCCCGCAGGCGGCGCGGCCGCGCGAGCCCGCGGCGGGTCTCTCTGCCCCCGAGCCCGCTGGCACATGGGTTGCCGACGCCGCGCGCAGGAGGTGCCCGCGCCCATGCCGCAGATCGACTCATGGCTCGACGTCACGTTCTGGCGGGAGGTTCTCCGGCACACCGTCGCGTGGGCGATCCACGCCTTGCCGGCCATGCTGCTGGTCCTGCTCCTCGCGCTCGTGATGCTCAAGGCGCTCCACTTCCTCTGCAGGCGCGTGGAGCTGTCGTTGATGAGGCGGGGCCGCACCGGCGACGTGAGGACGGTGCGCGAGATCGAGAAACGCTCCGAGACGTTGCTGGGCGTCTTCCGGACGACCGGGAAGGTGGTCATCTGGATCATGGTGGCCATGCTCGCCCTCGTTCAGCTCGGGGTCGACATCGCGCCGCTCATCGCGGTCGCCGGCATCGCCGGTCTGGCCGTCGGCTTCGGGGCGCAGGAGCTCGTGCGCGACGTGATCTCCGGCTTCTTTCTGCTGCTCGAGAACCACATCCGGGTCGGCGACGTGGTGATCGTCAACGGCACCGGCGGTCTCGTGGAGCACGTCGGCCTCCGGACGGTCACGCTGCGCGATGAATCCGGCGTGGTCCACGTCTTCCAGAACGGGAAGATCAACGCGCTCGCGAACGCGACGAAGGAGTGGTCTGCCATGGTGTTCGACGTGGGGGTCGCGACCCACGAGGATATCGACCTCGCGATGAGGGTGATGCGCGAGGCCGCGCGTGAGCTCCACGAGGACAGGCGCTACAAGGCGAGCATCCTCGAGCCGCTGGAGATCCTCGGTGTGGAGTCGTTCGACGACCGCGCGGTGGTCGTCCGCGCGCGCATCAAGACCCAGCCCGCCGAACAATGGCAGATAGGCCGGGAGTACCGCCGGCGCCTGAAGAAGGCGTTCGACGCGCACGGCATCGAGATGCCGCTCCCTCACCGGACGAGCCACTGGGCCCACGACAGCGCGCCGTCCAGGGCCGGCGCCCGCGCGGCGAACGGAGCCTCCGATGGATCGAGCGGCGCGCGGTTCGGGGAGACCGGCGCGCACGCCTGATCCCCTTGACGAGCAACGGGAATGGTCTCGCGCGTGCGCCCTGGCCGAGGTTCGATAGCGGGCTCCTCTGGAGCCCTCCAGCGTCGAACGGGCCAGCAGGGGCGCGGGCGAGCGACAACAACGTGAGGAGGCAGCCGTGAACATGCGGCCGATAGTGCCAGTCATCTCCGCCGTGGTAGCGTTCTCGAGCGTGGCTCGGGCCGAGATACTCAGCGTCAAGGTCCCGGTGGCGAACTTCCGGGCGGGCCCGTCCACGAGCGAGCCCGTCGAGTTCACCGCGACCCGGTACTACCCGGTCAAGGTCCTGGAGCGCGAGGGCGGGTGGTGCAAGATCAAGGATTTCGAGGGCGATCTGGCGTGGGTGGCCGACCGCCTCCTGACCAGGGTCAGCACGATCGTGATCAAGGTTCCACGGGGCAACGTCCGCGCGGCGCCGACGACCTCCGCCGAGGTGGCCTTCCAGACGGAGCGCGGGGAGGTGTTCAAGGTCCTCGACCGGAAGGGGCGCTGGCTCCGGGTCGTCAACGAGGGAGGCGACAAGGGCTGGGTACGCGAGGATCTGGCCTGGGGCATGAAGAAGACGAAGAAGACCGGCGACGCGAGCGGCTCGTCCTGAGCGCCTGCGCGCGAGCCCAGGGCGTCCAGCGACCGATCACCACAGGGCCCGGATGCCAGCCCGTTCCTGGCTCCCCGGCCGACGCGTGTGGTAGTCATCTCCTGTGACCCAGCCCACGCACACAACGCTCGTCGGTCGCTCCAGCTCCCATTTCACCCGCGTCGTCCGCATCTTCGCCGCGGAGCTCGGCGTCGCGTACGCCTTCCAGGTCGTGCCCGACCTGCGCTCCGTGAGCGCCGCCGACTATGCCGGCAACCCCGCGCTGCGCCTGCCCATCCTGCGGACGGGGACGACCACGTGGTTCGGCGCGCTCAACATCTGCCGCGAGCTCGCACGACGGGCGCCCGAGCCGCGGCGCGTGGTCTGGCCCGAGCTGCTCACCGACGCGCTGACCGCGAACGCGCAGGAGCTCGCCCTGCAAGCCATGGCCACCGAGGTCACGCTGATCATGAGCCAGCTCGCCGGGACGCCCAGGGATGACGCGCAGCTCATCAAGCTGGAGAAGAGCTTGCTCAACATGGTTTCCTGGCTCGACGACAACCTCCACGCAGCCCTCGCGGCCCTGCCCCAGGACCGCGACCTCAGCTACCTGGAGGTCTGTACGTTCTGCCTCGTCACGCACCTCGAGTTCCGCAACGTGCTCGCCACGAGCGGCTACCGCGCCCTGACCGCCTTCTGTGACGACTTCGGCCAGCGCGCCTCGGCGCTGGCGACCGCCTATCGCTACGACGCGCCGTGACCCCGCCGCACACGCCCGCTCCTCTGCGGGCGCGCGCTCACCGCGAGAGGTGCGCGCGGAGGAGCTCGACCTGAGCATCGCCCGGTCGATCGACGGCGCTCTCGGCTCGCTACGACGATCTCG
This sequence comes from Sorangium sp. So ce1335, assembly GCF_051521615.1. Lineage (NCBI taxonomy): Bacteria > Pseudomonadati > Myxococcota > Polyangiales > Polyangiaceae > Sorangium > Sorangium sp. So ce1335. The sequence continues at coordinate 9,304,430 of NZ_CP150363.1, read as the reverse complement.
ACGTCCGCGTCGCCCCTGAGCTCCCCGGCCCCGCGGCCTTCCGCGCCGCCCGCGCTCCCCTCGACGGGCCAGGCGCCCCGCTCGACGGCGCGCGCGTCCGGAGCCCCTCGATGAACACCGTGACGAGGCGCCGCGCGCGCCCGGGCTCCGAGGGCGTCTGCTGCGCGGCGAGCGTGATGCCCGTCACCAGACACACGATGTCGTCCAGGTCGACGTCACGCCGTACCTCGCCTGCTGCCTGCGCCATCGACAGCAGGCGGGTGGCCGCCTCCGACGCCGCGGTGCACCCCGGCGTTCCGCTCTGGAACACGACGCCGAGCGAGGTCGCCAGACCGCGGTAGGTGCTCGCGTGCTCGACGAACGCCTCGAGGAACTCCGCCATGGCGTCGCCCGGCGACGCCGACGCCGCGAGCGATCGCGTCGTCCGCGCCAGCGCGTAAAGCTGCTCCTCGACGGTCGCGACGAGCAGCGCCTCGCGGGTAGGAAAATGTCGGTAGAGCGTCCCGATCCCGACCTTGGCGCGCCGGGCGACGTCCTCCATCGACGCATCGGCGCCGCGCTCCGAGAACACCTCGTCCGCGGCGGCCAGGAGCCGCTCGCGGTTGCGCCGCGCGTCCGCGCGCAGCGGGCGCGGCGCCTCGTTCGGGGGCACGGGCGGGGCCTTCGGGGTCGATCGCGCGGAGGACATTGCAAACCGGAGGATCCCTCCGTATCTTAACCGGAGCAACCCTCCGGTTAACCCGGAGGGCTCATCCAGGAGAGGTCATGAGCGGAATGACAGAACCGAAGAAGATCCGTGTCGGCGTCATCGGGGCCAGCCCGGACAGGGGCTGGGCGGCGGCGACGCACCTGCCCGCGCTCGCGTCGCTCGACGCGTTCGAGCTGACGGCGGTGAGCACCACGAGGCAGGCGAGCGCGGACGAGTCCGCGCGCCGCTTCGGGGCGCGCCACGCGTTCGACCGCGCCGAGCCGCTGATCGAGCACCCCGACGTGGATCTCGTCGTCGTCTCCGTCCGCGCGCCCGAGCACGCGCGGCACGTCCGCGCCGCCGTCGCCGCCAGGAAGGACGTGTTCTGCGAGTGGCCGCTCGGCGTCTCGCTCGCCGAGGCCACCGAGCTCGCCGGAGCCGCCGAGTCGGCCGGCGTTCGCACCGTCATCGGGCTCCAGCGGCGCCTCGCGCCGAGCGTGCGCCACCTGCGCGAGCTCGTCGCCGGCGGATACCTGGGCAAGCTGCGCTCGACGACGATGCACGTCGCGCTGCCGATGGCCGGCGCGCGGCGCTCGCGCTCGGACGCGTACGCGGCCGACGTGAGGAGCGGCGCCAACGTGCTCACGATCTTCGCCGCGCACTTCCTCGACACGGTGCTCTCCGCGGTCGGCGAGATCGAGAGCCTGTCCAGCGTCGTCGCCCGCCAGCTCGACGAGACGACGCTGATCGAGACCGGCGAGGTCCTGCCGGTGACCGCGCCGGATCAGACGCTCATCAGCGGGACGCTCGCGAACGGCGCGGTCCTGTCGGCCCACTTCGAGACCGGAAAGCGCAATGGACCCATCATGAGCTGCACCTTCACGGGCACCGAGGGCGATCTCGTCCTGTCCCACGATCTCAGCCTCTCGGGCGCCCGCGGCGATGGACAGCCGCTGGAGCCGATCCCGACGCCCGAACACCTGGCCTGGACCCGGAGGGCGGGTCTGTCCGACGACGCGCACCAGATAGCGCACGTCTATGCGGCCCACGCGAAGGACGTCGCGGAGGGCACCTCGGTCGCGCCGACGTTCCGCGACGCGTTGAAGCTGCACCGCCTCGTCGACACGATCGCCGAGGCCTCCGCGTCGGGGCGGCGCCTGCCCTGGAAGGGCTGAGCGCGCGGCGACATTTCGCGCCCGAAGCGCTAAGCTCGCCGAGCCGCGAGGAGCAGCGCTCGCAGGAGCCGGAGCGGCGCTTCCTGGAGCGGCGCATGAGTGAGGTGGAAGACCGATGCTGACGGGGAGTTGTTATTGCGGCGCCGTGCGCTTCGAGGTCGACGACGCGTTCGGCTACGCTTTCTATTGCCATTGCTCGAGGTGCCGGCGGCGCACCGGCGCTGCCTGCGCGGCCATCGGCGGGATCGAGATCGAGAGGGTCCGCGTCGCGGACAGCGAGCAGCTCTTGAGGGTCGGCGAGTGCGAGGACGGGTACCGCTGCCTCTGCAAGCAGTGCTTCTCGCCCCTGTACGATGTGGTCCGCGGGCACAAGTTCGCCCACGTGCAGCTCGGCGCGCTCGACGGCGCACCGACGAGGCGACCCGACCATCACATCTTCGCCGGATCGAAGGCGGCCTGGCATCCGATCACGGACGCGTTACCCCGGTTCGATGAATTTCCGCCGTAGCGCGGCGCTCGCCATGACCGCACCAACCCCTTGACGTGTGGCGCGGACTGTAAGAATTCGTTCAGTCACAAACAGCATGCGCAAGACGAACATCGCATCCCTGGCGCTCCTCGGGTTTCTGACGGCCTGCGGCGCCCCTCCTCCGCCCCAGCCGCCGCCGGCGCCTCCCACGGCCTCGCCGAGCGCGGCGCCCGCGGCGAGCGCGGCGCCCGCCGCGAGCGCTCCCCCTGCGGCGAGCGCGTCCGCCTCCCCGCCGCCCGCCGCTGACGACGAGTTCGCCAAGGTCGAGATCAGGGTGGAAAAGGTCGCGGGCGCGGTCTACATGCTCGAGGGCTCCGGCGGGAACATCGCCGTCTCCATCGGCGACGACGGCATCGTCATCGTCGACGATCAGTTCGCCCCTCTCGCGCCCAAGATCAGGGCGGCGCTCAAGGGCATCACCGATCGCCCGGTGCGGTTCGTCCTGAACACGCACTGGCACTTCGACCACACCGGCGGTAACGCGATCTTCGGCGCCAGCGCCCCGGTGGTCGCGCACGAGAACGTGCGGAAGCGCCTCGCCAGCGGCGGCCCGAAGCAGACGGTCGGCGACAGGACGATCGAGGCGGTCCCGCCGGCGCCGAAGGAGGCGCTCCCGGTCCTCACGTTCCAGGACAAGGTCACCATCCACCTGAACGGAGAAGAGATCCGCGCCCTGCACATCCCGAGCGGGCACACCGACGGAGACACCGTCGTTCACTTCACGAAGTCGAACGTCGTCCACATGGGCGACGACTTCGTCACGTATGGCTTCCCGTTCGTCGATCTCGTGAGCGGCGGCAGCGTGAAGGGGCTCATCGCGGCGCTCGACAGGATGGTGAAGGAGCTGCCGGCCGACGTGAAGGTGATCCCCGGGCACGGCAAGGTCTCGGGGATCGAGGACATGAAGAAGCTCTCCGATACGCTCAAGGACTGCGTGAAGCTCGTCGAGGCCGAGGTGAAGAAGAAGCGAACCTTGAAGCAGATCCAGGAGGCCAAGGTGCTCGCGAAGTACGATGAGCTCGGCAAGGGGTTCATCTCGGCCGATGCCTTCATCGAGGTCATCTTCAAGGAGCTGACCCACCAGCAAAACGTCTTCGTGCCGCACTGACGGACCGGCGCCGCCTGCCCGGGATGCAGGCCACGCTCGGGGCCGGCCGCGTCGGGAGCCTAGCCCCCGGTGGGCATGATCTTCACGTCACGCCCTTCGCGCTCCACCTCATCGAGCGGCTGCCACATGTCGCTCGCCAGCTCGAAGATGTGCGGTGGCACCACCATCGAGAAGGTGTCCCCCTTCTGATCGTTGCGCCGCTGCACGCGCTCGCGGCGCACATCGCGCGGCGCGTCCAGCACGTGAATGGTCAGACCATGCCCGCCGGCGTCGACTCGCTCGTAGAACCTCTCCCGTTCGTCCCGGCGAATCAGGCCGATTTCCAGCACGACGTTGGTCCCCACCTCGAGCAGCCTCTCGGTCAACGTCCAGATCTGATCGATGCACCGTCCGGTGCGCTCGATGTACCAGTCCAGGACGCCCGTATCCGGGCGGTCCGGTCTGAAGAGCGTCGCCATCCACTCGTCCAGGTTCAACCGCACGGCGCGCTGCTCTCGAGCGAGCCGCAGCGCGAACGTCGATTTGCCGGAGCCCACCGGGCCCACGATGAGGTGAATGTGCGCCGTGCCGCGCGGCGCGGCGTGTTGCTCGGCAAGCGTTGCGCGTGTCGAAGACATCCTCTCTTCGGTCATCGTCCTCTCCGTCATCGTTCTCTCTGTCAGCGGTCTCTCCTCGTGCGGTGAGCTCGCCGCGAGGGGCTCAGAAACGAGGACGCCAGCCGGAGGGCTGGCGCTTCATGAAGCATACCCGGGCGTTCAGGCGGCAGAGGCCTCGATCACGCTCAGCATGGCGGGCGTCTTGATCACGCGCTCCAGGCGCAGGTCGGCCGCAGCGAACATGCGGCGGAACGCCTCCTCCGTTCGCTCGCGTCCCGGCATCGAGGCCATCATCAACACGTCGAGGAGCTTTCCCGGGTGCGGCTCGTTGCCGGGCCCAGCTCGGCGACCGCGTTCAGCGCGGCGGAGTAGAGGTATGCCCAGCTCAGGTGGATGATGTGTTCATGCGGTGAAGCGGTCGAGGTGAGGCTCATACGTCAACCAGTACGGGACCTCCGTGCAGCTCGTCAAGCCGCGGTGCGCGGGGTCGCCGCGCGAGCAACGCGGAGAGTGCCCGGGCGCGTGTTGCGCGGAGTTTTCGCGCGTTGCGCGCGCCGCGGTGAGGGCTTTTCTCCGCGCGCTCAGGCCATCGTCGACCGCATGCGCGGCGCGTCGGCGCGCGCGGCGCCTCGCCGGCCGTCGTCCGGTCCGGACTGCCAGCGAGGCGCGTGATGCAAGGACTTCAGGGCTGAGCGGTGCCCTGACCTCCACCGCCGTCGTCGCCGTCGTCGTCGGTGGCGGCGAGATCGGGGCACTTCTGCGTGATGAGCTCGCACTCGGGGACAGGCGTCTCGAGCGTGCTCACCGGCGAGGCGCACGTGAGCGCGCGGAGCCGCGCGACGTGCGCCAGCAGGCAGCTCTCGTACTCGGCCACGGTCGCGGTGCAGCCGGCGCGCGCGTCGGCGGGCGGCAGACAGCTCGGCGGCGGCGCCGGCGCGGCGTCGTCCGGCTGCGCCTGCGGCTGATCGGCCTCGGTCATGCACTTCTCCTTCACCGCGTCGCACACCTGCCCGACGGTGGACCACAGGATGCCGGCGAACTCACAGGAATCTTCCTTGGAGAGCGAGAGGCTCGGCGCGAGCACCTGACACGCGGACGCGACGTCCGCGTCCGTCAGGTCCTTGAGCTGCTTGCTGCTCAGAGCGGCAGATATCGGGGCGGCCGCCAGGTCCTTGCCGCCCCAGAGGACGAGCGACAGGAACACCGAGAGCGCCCCGAATCGAGTCAGTCGGTTCATTCGTTCTCTCCCTTGTGCAGGCGGCCGTCGCCGGCCGCCGGGGGGCTCGGAGCAACCCACGTACCGGTGGCCTCGTTGTGCACGATGGGACCGCGCGCGCGGTGACCACGCGGCGCGCGAGGGAGCGAGAGGGCATCGGTCTTCCAACCTTCCTGCCTTCCTGCGCGAACGCGCGGGCGAGATCCCATGAGATCCACCCTGCCCGCCTGCCCCTCCGGCACGTGTGCGCGCGCGCTGGCCAGCGCGGGCAGGATGGGCACAGGGCTGTTCGCGGCGGGAGCGCCTCGGGCTCACCGCGGACGGCGCTCTGGTGATCCGATGAACAGAAGAGGAACCACAAGGGCGCCGGGACGCCAGGAAGGCCAGGAAGGGAATCTTTCGTCCTGGTTTCCTGGCGTCCTCGGCGTCTCGGCGGTTTTCTTTCTCCGGGCCGCTTTGCCAGGCGCGGCCGAACATCCATGGACATCACGGCGCGATGCGGTCGGTACCGCCGGGACGAGCAGGTCGGCGTCGGGGTGGGCAACGATGCGCGGGGCGCAGGGGGACGGGGGCGCGCGCGAGCGTCGGCCGGCCGGGGGAGGTGGCCGTCAGAAGAGGTCCCGCTCCCCGCCAGGATAGACGAAGGAGCTGCGGGGCGCGTGCCACGAGGCGGTCGTCACCACCTGCATCGGGCTCCCGGGCCGCAGCGCGTACACCGGGTGGTCCTTCGCGAGGAACTCGACGGACAGGAGCTCGTACGGGTCGGCCATGTCGGCGATATAAGGGTAGTTACCCGCGGTGATCCGGTCGCCGACCTTCGTCACGTAGGTGAGGTGTCCGCGCGCGACCGCGCCGATCTTGTTGCCGACGCGCGCCGTCGTCCGGATGATGGGCACGCCGCCCACCGACGTCGTCGCCACGAGCTCCCTGCCGTGCAGCTCGAGCGTCGTCTCCCCGGGCGACGCCGGCACGCCGCGCTCGGCCACGTACCGCCGCACCGTGTCGGAAGAGTTGAAGTAATGCGTGAAGAAGCGCGCGGGGCTCCCGCCGTCCGGCGTCGTGTGATCCGCGAGATCCAGCCCCAGGTAGGTGAGCGAATACGCGCCGAAGCCGGAAGTCTGCTCCGGCCTGTCGACCACGTACTGGTTCATGTAAATGGCCCTGTTCGCGGCGGGCCTCAGCTTCTTCGGCAGGAGCGCGGCGGCGGCCTCTGGGTCGGCGGGTACCCAGCTCGAGTAGAGCATCCGGCTATCGACGACCATCTGCGGCGCGGCGAGCTTCGACTCGGACATGGCGGTGTCTTTCTCCCCCCCGGGAAGGACGAGCACTATCACAGCTCGCCCCCGGAAGACCCGCCGCTGTCCGGGCGACAACACCGGAGTTAGCAGGTCAGCAGGTGAGGGGCTGTCGTCGAATCTGCTGCCCGCTCCGCGCGACGCCGGTCGTCGGCTGGGCCGGCGTCCGCGGTGATCCCGCCCGGCGCCATCGACCCCGGTCACGCGCTGGCCGAGGTTCACGCCGCCGGGCTCCAGGCCGAGCACGAGCCCGGACGGGAGCTCGTACAGCTCCCGGTGCCTCGAAGGCACCTCCGCTGCGTGGAACCAACCCTGTTCAATCCACCCGGCGCACACGGCTGCCGCGACGCTGTAAACGCGCCTGCTGCGAGCGAACCCAGCCGTCAGCGAGCCGTCCCTCGCGCGCTCGCTGCGCGCGGCGCGGCCACGCTGCGCGCGACCCGGACAGCCGCGCAGGCCGCCTTTGTCGCATCTCCTCCTCCACGCCGCCACGCCGCGCCGGGCCCGCGCCGCACCACCGCCGCTCGCGGGTGATCCACGGCCGCCAGGCCCGCGCCAGCCCCGATCCCCGAGCCCATTTGGGAAACGCTCCTGTTACCTTGGGCGACGCCCCGCAGGCACTGCGGCGCAGGTTCGAGGGCAGCGCCGGCACGCCGGCCTCTCGCCCCATCGCCAGCCGAGGTCCGGATCCAACATGCAGCAGGACACGAAGAGCGCGCGCGTCTCCTATCGTATCGAGAGCCTCGAAGCCGCGCTCGAGCAGGGGATCGACAACGAGGCGGCCGCGCTCGACGTGCTCGTGGCCGCCGCGGCGAAGGGAAACCCGCACCCCGAGCTGTGGGCGAAGCTCCATGAGGCCGCCGCGCGCCACGACCGCTTTTCCGAGCTCGCGTTCGCGTACGAGCGCTTCGCCAGCGAGCGGCGGTTCGGGATGCTCCCGCAGGCCGCCCAGGCCGAGGTCCTCGTGCACGCCGCCGAGTTCCTCGCCGACTCCTTCGGCGACCCCGGCGGCGCGCGCCCCTACCTCGAGCGCGCCCTCTCCGTCCTGCCGTCGCACCAGGAGGCCTTCGTCCGGCTCGAGCGCATCCTCAAGGAAGCGAACGAGCCGCCCAGGCTCGCCGACCTCTACGCCCTCGCCGCGAACCACCGCCCCGACCGCGCCGAGCAGCTCGCCCTGCTCCGCCGCGCCTTCGAGCTCGTCGAGGCGAGCGGCAAGGAAGAGGAGCGCGCGATCAAGCTGCTCCAGCAGATCCTCAGGATCGACCCCGGCGACGCCTCGGCGCGCTGGGCGCTCGAGTCCCGCTTCACCCGCGCCGGGCGGCTCCAGGACGTCGCGCGCCTGCTCGAGCAGGCGCTGACCACCGATCCGCCGCCGGCCGACGCGCTCGAGATCCGCGCGCGGCTCGTCGGCCTGTACAGCGGCCCGCTCAAGGAGATCGAGCGCGCGCTGCCCCACGTCGAGGAGGTGCTCGCGCAGAACCCGGCCCACGAGGGCGCCGCCCGCGCCGCCGAGGCCCTGCTCGCGCGCAAGACCGCGCTCGTGCGCGCCGCGGCGGCGCTCGAGGCGGCCCACGCGCGGCGCGGGAGGATCCAGGAGGCGGCGCGCATGATGTCCCTCCAGATCGACAACCTGCGCGGGCCGCGCCGCGTCGAGGTGCAGAAGCGGCTCGCCGAGCTGCTCTTCCAGAGGATCGGCGACCTCGCGGCGGCGTTCTCGCTGTCCGAGCAGATCCTCGCGGTCGACCCGTCCGACGAGGCCGTGCGCGAGCGCTTCGTCGCGCTCGCGTCGGCGCTCGACCGCCGCGCCGACGCGGCGCGCGTGCTCGTGCGCGCGTCCTCCGGCGCCAAGGACAAGCCGCTCCGGGCGCGCATCGCCGCCGAGCTCGGCGAGCTGTACGAGGGCCTCGGCGACGGGCGCAAGGCGCGCGGGGCGTTCCAGCAGGCGCTCGACGGCGAGCCCGACGCCGTGGCCGTGCGGCGCGCGGCGCGCGGGCTCGCGAAGCTCTGCGAGCGCGAGCGCGACGCGCGCGGGCTCGCGGGCGCTCTCGAGCGGCTCGTCGAGGCCGAGCCCGAGGCCGAGGCGCGCGAGGCCGCGGCGGAGCGGCTCGCGCGCCTCTACGAGGAGGAGCTCGGCGACATCCAGGGCGCGATCGCGGCCTACCGCAAGCTCGCCGAGGCGGGCTCCTCGCGCGAGCCGCGCGCGCTCGCCGCGCTCGAGCGGCTGTACGACGCCACCGGCGGGCACGAGGGCCTCGCGTGGGTCCTCGAGCGGCGCGCCGAGGCGGAGCCGGACCGCCGCGCGGCGCGGGTGCTCGCCTTCCGCGCGGCCGAGCTGCGCACCCGGCTCCCCGACCTGCCGGGCGCCGTCGCCGCGTGGCGGCGCTTCCTCGCGGCGTTCGGGCCGTCGCGCGAGGCGCACGCGCGGCTCGTCCCGCTGCTCGAGCAGGAGCGGCGCTGGGCCGAGCTCGAGGCGCTGCTCGAGGCCGAGGCCGAGCTCGCGGCCGGCCAGGAGCGCGCCTCGGTGCTCGCCCGGATCGGCGCGATCCGCATGGCGCGGCTCGACGATCCGGCGGGCGCGATCGCGGCGTACCGCGAGGCGCTCGCGCTCGATCCCACCGACAGGGCGAGCCGGCTCGCCGTCGAGAAGATGCTGGGGCAGCCCCCGGGCAGCGGCGCCGGCGCGAGCGGCGTGGAGTCGTCGCGGCAGAGCGCGCACCTCCACCTGACCGACGACCTGCGGATCGCGGCCTGCGCGGTGCTGGAGCCGATCGCGCGCGCGGAGGGCGCGGCGCCGCTGCTCGTGCGCGTGCTCGAGACGCGGGCGGAGATCGCGCCCGCCGCGTGGGCCGAGGGCGCGCCCGCGGCGCTCTCAGCCGACGTCCGGGGCAGGCTCGCGGCGCTCGAGGAGGCGGTGGGCATCGCCGAGCGCGAGCTCAGGGACCCGCGGCGGGCGCTCGATCTGGCGGCGCGCGGGCTGTCGCTCGCGACGGCGTCCGCGCCCGAGCGGATCTCCCGGTGGGTCGCCGAGGTCGAGCGGCTGACCGAGCACGGCAGCGAGTCGGCGCGGCGCGCGCCGGCGCTCGCCGGGGCGCTCGGCGACCGCGCTGTGGACAGCGCGCCGCTGTCGCACCTCGCGCGGCGGGCGGGCGAGGCGCTGCTCGCGAGCGGCGACGTGACGCAGGCGCTCGCCCTCTATAGGCGGGCGCTCGCCTTCGAGCCGTCGTCGCCCGAGCTCATCGCGCGCGTGGACGCGCTGCTGCGCGAGCAGGGCAGCCCCGAGGAGCGGCTCGCGCTCTACCGCGAGGCGCTCGCGCAGCCGTGCCCGCCGGCGCGGCGGCGCGAGCTGCTGCACGCGATCGGCACGATCCAGCGGCGCGACCTCGGCGATCTCGCCGGGGCGGCGGCGACGTACCGCGCGGCGATCGAGGACGATCCGGGCGACGGCGCGGCGTACGAGGCGCTGCTCGAGGCGTACGCGGCGGGCGGCGCGTGGGACGCGCTCTACGGCGCGCTCGCCGAGCGGCTCCCGAGCGTCCCGGCGGACGAGCGCGCGGCGCACGAGCTGCGCATGGGCGAGGCGGCGGCGAAGGGCGGGGACGTCGCGGGCGCGATCGGGCACTACCGCGCGATCCTCTCGGGCGGCGCGGCGCTCTCCGACGCGGCGCTCTCCGCGATGGAGGCGCTCGCGACCTCCGCGGGCGAGGCGGCGCTGCTGCGCGACGTGCTCGAGCGGCGCGTCGCCGCCGCGGGCGACCCGCAGGACGAGGCGCTCTGGCTGGAGCGGCGCGGCGATCTCGCGGCGTTCGGGATCGGCGGCGCGGCAGACGCGGGCGCCCCGGCGGCGCGCCCCGCCCCGGCGCAGGGCGACCTCGACGCCGCCGTGGCGGCCTGGCAGCGGGCCGCCGCGCTCGCCGAGGGGCCGCTCGCGGATCCGGAGCGGGCGCAGAAGCTCTACGAGCGCGTGCTCTCCGTGTCGCCGGAGCACCGCGACGCCGCCGGCCGCCTCGCGTCGCTCTACCGCGGGCAGGGGGCGTGGGAGCGGCTCGCCGCCGTCTGCGAGGTCCTGCTCGACACAGCGCCGAACGACGACGAGGCGCTCGCCGCGCTCGCGGCCCTCGAGGACGCGGCGATCCGGGCGCGCGCGACGTCGCGCTTCGTCGACGCCGCGCTCGAGCTGCGCGACCGCGTCGGGGCTGAGGGGGAGGGGAGCGCCGGCAAGGCGGCGGCGCGCGCCCGCGCGATCGACGCCGCGCTCGCGCGCGTGCTCGCCGCCGATCCCGACCGGCAGGACGACGCCGCGGCCGTCTACCGGCGCCTGCTCGCGCCGCCCGCGGCCGGCGACGCCGCGCCGGCCGCGCTCGATCCGGCCGCGCTGGAGGCGTTCCGCGCCTTCCTCGCGCAGAGCCCGGACACGCTGGCGCGCCGCGTGGACCGGCGCTGGCTCTTCACGCTCCTCGCGGAGCGCGCCCACGAGGGCGAGCGCCTCCGGGCGCTCGCCGCGTGGGCCGCGTGGGAGGAGGAGATCGGCGAGCGCGCCGCGGCCGCGGCGCTCTACGCGCGGCTCGTCGAGGCGGACCCGGAGAACGACGACGCGCTCGCGGCGCGGGGGCGCCTGCTCGAAGGCCTCGGCGACCACGAGGGCGCCGCCGAGGCGCTCGCGATGCGCCGCGACCGCAGCGAGGGCAGCGCGCGCGTCGCGCTCGACGTCGAGCTCGCGAGGCTTTTGCTCGACCGGCTGGACCGCCCGGCCGACGCGCTCGACGCGATCGCGCCGGCGATCGAGGCCGGCACGATCGAGCCCGCGGTCCTCGAGGTGGCCGAGCGCGCGCTCCGGCGCCCCGAGACGCAGGCGCGCGCCGCGCTGCTCCTCGAGCGGGCGTGCGACGCGCTCGACGACCCCGCGGCGCGCGCCGCGCTGCTCGAGACGCTGCTCGCGAGCTCGCCCGCGCCGCGCCCGCCGGCGGGCGCCGCGCCGGGCGGCGCCCTGGACGCCGAGCGGCTCGCGGCCGAGCAGGCCGCCGCCGTCCGCCGCGGCTGGTTCGAGCGCCTCCTCGAGCTCCACGACCAGGACGTCGAGCGCGGCCTCGAGGTCGCGCTGCGCGCGGTCTCCGAGCTGCCGGGCGAGCTCGCCCTCTGGGACCGGCTCGAGGACCTCGGGCGCCGGGCGAACCAGCCCGAGCGCGTCGCGGCCGCGTACGCCGCGGCGCTTGATGGCGCGGGGGCGGGCGCGGCGCTGCCGCCCGACGTCATCGAGGAGATCGGCCGGCGCGGCGTCGAGCACCACGAGGAGTGGTTCGACGCGCCCGAGGCCGCCCTCGCGCTGCTCCGGCGGCTCGTGGAGCTCGTGCCGGGCTCGCTCTGGGGCTTCGAGCGGCTCAAGCTCGCCTACAACGCGGCCGAGCGCTGGGAGGACCTCTTCGCGCTCTACGACGCGATGCTCGAGCGCACGCCGGCGGCCGACGAGCGCATCTTCCTCCTCGAGGACGCCGCGGCGGTCGCGCGCGATCTCGCCGGCGACGGCGAGCGCACGATGCGCTACCTCGAGCAGCTCCTGCCGCTCCAGGACGACGCGCGCACCCGCGCCGCGCTCGAGCGGCTCTACGAGCGGCACGGCAGGCACCGCCCGCTCATCGATCTCCTCTCGGCCGAGCTGCCGAGGCTCTCCGGCGACGTCGCGGAGCGGCTGCGCGAGCGGATCGCGCTGCTCTGGATCGAGGGCGCCGGCGACGCCGCCTCGGCGCTCCCCGTCGTCGAGCAGATCCTCGACGCGCACCCCGGGTCCGGCGCCGCCTTCCCGCTGCTCGAGCGGATCCTCGCGGCGATCCCGCCCGAGCAGGCGCCCGCCGGCGAGGCCGGCGCGCTGCCCGCGCGCGCGGCGCGGCAGCGCTCGGCCGTCCTGCTCGCGCGGCGCTACCGCGAGGAGGGGCGGCCGGAGGACCTCGTGCGCGTGCTCGAGATCCAGCTCGAGGGCGCCGACGTCGACGACCGCCCGGCGCTGCTGCGCGAGATCGTGCGGCTCCGGCGCGACGCCCTCGGCGACGAGCCGGGCGCGTTCGCGCGGCTCGCCGAGCTCGTCGAGGTCCGGCCGACCGAGGCCGGAGCGCGCGCCGAGCTCGCCGAGCTCGCCGAGCGCCTCGGCCGGCACGACCGCCTGGCCGAGGTCCTCGCCGCGGCCGAGCCGCGCGCCGGCGACCCGCAGCAGGCGCTCGCGCTCCTCCGCGACGCCGCGCTGATACGCCGCGACCGGCTGCGGGACGCCGACGGGGCGATCGCGCTCTTCCGACGGCTCTCCTCGCTCGCCGAGCGACACGGCGACGCCGCGGCCGCGCGGGACGCCGCGCGCGCGCTGGATCGGCTCTTCGCCGAGAACGACCGCGTCGCCGAGCGGTGCGACGTGCTCGACACGCTCGCCGCGATCGAGGACGACCCGGCGGCGCGGCGCGAGGCCCTGGGCGAGCTCGCGCGGCTCGCGTCGGCGCGGCTCCGCGACGAGGCGCGGGCGATCGCCGCGTACTCGGCGCGCCTCGCCGACGACCGGCAGGACCTCCAGGCGCTCGACGGGCTCGCGGCGCTCCTCGAGGAGGGCGGCCGCTACCGGGAGCTCACGGCCGTGCTGGAGCGCCGCGCGGCCGTGCGCGGCGGCGAGGGCGCCCGGCGCGACCTCGCGCGCGTCGCGCGGATCTTCGAGCGCGAGCTCGGCGACGTCGAGCAGGCGATCGCCACCTGGCGCCGCGTCCGCGAGGAGCTCTCGCCCGACCCCGAGAGCGGCGACGCGCTGGCCGCGCTCTACACGCGCACCGAGCGCTGGGACGACCTCGTCGCGCTGCTCGAGGCCGAGGCGACCGCGGCCGGCGCGCTCCCTGGCGCGGCCGGGGCGGCGCGCAGCGCGGAGCTCTTCCGGCGGCTCGGCGACGCGCACCGCGATCGCACGCGCGCGTGGGAGCGCGCCGTCCAGGGCTACCGCCGCGCGCACGAGGCCGAGCGGGCCGCGCGCGCCGACGGCGGCGAGGACGCCGCGCGCGCCGACGGCGGCGGCGAGCGCGGGGAGGGGACCGCGCGCGGGTCGTCCACGGCGCGCGCCGGCCTCGAGGAGCTGCTCCGCCGCGTCGATCCGTCGTCGCCCGAGCACCGCGGCGCGCTCGTCGCCGCCGTCGGCGCGCTGCTCGAGATCTGCGCCGCCGCGGACGACTGGCGCGGCCAGGTCGCGCTGCTCGAGCCCCGGCTCGCCGCGGCCGAGACGGACGCCGAGCGGGTCGCCATCCTGAAGGCCTCCGCCGCGCTCGTCGAGGAGCGCGGCGGCGACCGGGAGGGCGCCTTCGAGCTCGCCTTCCGCGCGTTCCTGCTCTCGCCGGGCGCCGAGCCGCCCGAGGGCCTCCTGCGGCTCACCGACCTCGCGGCCCGCTGGCACACGATCGCCGACGCGCTCCTCGAGCTCGAGCGCCGCGGCGACGTCCCCGCCGCCACGCTCCGCGACCTCACCTTCCGCGTCGGCCGCTGGCACCGCGACGCGCGCGCCGACCAGGACGCGGCCGAGCGCGCCTTCGAGCAGGCGCTCCGCCACGACCCGACGAACGGCGCGATCCTGCTCGATCTCGCGGAGCTCTTGCGGCACCGGCGCGGCCCCGCGCTCGTCCCGACCCTGCTCCGGCTCGCGGCGGCGACCGGGCACGACCTCGCCCTCTACCGCGAGGCCGTCGAGACGGCGCGCGACGTCGCCGGCGACGCGGCGCGGGCCCGCGAGATCGCCGCGGAGCTCCTCGAGATCGCCGTGCGCCGCCTCGGCGACGAGGACGCGCAGGCCCAGGGCCCCGGCGCGTGGCCCCCGGCGCGCGCCGCGCTGTGGGCCATCGACGCGCTCGTCACCATGCTCGCGGACGCGGGCGACAGGCCGCAGATCGTCGCGCTCTGCCGCCGCGGCGCCGCGCTCCCGCTCGCGTCGACCGAGCGACGCCGGCTCCTGCGCGTCGCGGCCGAGGCGGCCGAGCCCGAGGAGGCGATCGCCCTCTACGGCGGGCTCTTCGACGAGGACCCTGCGGACGAGCCTGTCGGCGAGCGCCTCGCGGCGCTCCTCCGGGCGGCCTCGCGGCGCGACGAGCTCGTGCGGCTGCGCGCGCGGCAGATCGAGGTCTCCGCCGACGTCGAGCGCCGCGTCGCGCTCCGGTACGACGCCGCCGAGCTCCTCGCCGAGACGCCGCGCTCCGCCGAGGCGCTCGCGCTGCTCCGCCAGAACCTCGCCGAGAGCCCGGGCCACGCAGCGTCCGTCGACCGGCTCGCCGCGCTGCTCGAGGCGGGCGGCCTGCACCGCGAGCTCATGCTGCTGCGCGAGGAGCAGGCGACGGCGCGCGAGGCGGCCGGCGGCGGCCCGGCGTCCGCCGAGCTCTGGCTCGAGGCGGCGTCCCTCGCCGAGCACGAGCTCAACGAGCCCGAGCGCGCGATCGCGAGCTACCGCCGCGCCGCGGCGGTCGGCTCGGCCGAGGCGCTCGACGCCCTCGCCCGGCTCCTCTCGCGCCGCGGCGAGCACGCGGCGGCCGCCGAGGCGCTCGAGCGGCTCTGCGCCGGCGCGCCGGCGGACGAGCTGCACCAGGCCGCGCTCCGCCTCGCCGACGCGTACCTCGCCGCCGGCGAGGCCGACCGCGCCCGCGCCGCGCTCGAGCGGGCGCTGCCCCGCGCCGCGCAGCCCGCGCCGCTCCGCGAGCGGCTCGCGTACCTCTACCGCGCCTCGGGCGCGTGGGGCGCGCTGGCCGAGCTCATCGCGGGCGACGCCGCGCGCGCCCGCGGCGAAGGAGGCGACGCGCAGGCCCGGCTCGCGCTCCTCCGCGAGGCCGCGGACCTCTACCTCACCCGCGGCGGCGCGCCCGCCGCCGCGATCCCGCTCTTCGACGAGGCGATCCTCCTCGCCCCGGACGACCTCTCGCTGCGCCTCTCGCGCAGCCGCGCCCTCACCGCCGCGGGGAGGACCGAGGACGCGACCGCGGCCCTGCGCGGGATCATCGCCGACTTCGGCGGCCGCCGCCCCAAGGAGCGCGCGCTCGTCCACGACGAGCTCGCCCGCGTCGCGCTCGCCGCGGGCGACCGCGCCCGCGCGATGGCGGAGTTCGACAACGCGCTGCGCATCGATCCCGCGCACACGGGCGCGCTCGACGGCCTCGCCGGCCTCGCCCTCGAGGACGGCCAGCTCGAGCGCGCGCACCGCGCTTACCGCGCGCTGCTGCTCGTCGCGCGCCGGCCGCGGGACGAGGGCGAGGGGCTCACCGGCACGCGGCGCAGCTCCCTGCCGCCGGCGCGCTCGAGCCTGGCGAGCCGCCCTGTGGCGACGTCGTTCAGCCGGGCCGAGGTCCTGCTCGCGCTCGGCGAGATCGCGCGGCGCCAGGGCGCGCCCGATCGCGAGGCCGAGTACGTCGAGTCCGCGTTCGAGGCGGCGCGCGAGAGCGAGGCCGAGCACGACAAGCTGCTCGCCGCGCTGCGCGCCCGCGGGCGCCACGACCTGCTCGCCCGCGCCCTCGAGGCGCGGCTCGGCGGCCCCGCCCTGGAGCCCGCCGAGGACGCCGCCGCCGCGCTCGGCGAGCTCGCGTCGCTCTACGAGGGCCCGCTCGACCGCCCCGAGCCCGCGCTGACGGCCCGCCTGCGCGCTCTCGACCTCACCCCCGCCGCGGCGGCCGCCCACGACGCCGCCCTCGAGCTCGCGCGCCGGCTCGACCAGGTGCCCCGGTATCTGGAGCTCGTCGAGCGGCTCGTCGCCCGCGCGGCCGGCGAGCCGTACGAGGTCGCGCTGCTGCTCCGCTTCGGCCGCGCCCTCGAGCTCCCGCCGGGCGACCTGGAGCGCGCCGCGGCCGTCTACCGCCGCGCCGAGGCGCGGATCGCGGCCGGCGTGCCCGCTGCTGGCCGCGCGCGCGAGGCGGAGATCGACGTCGAGCAGCTCTGGCGCTCGCTGGAGGCCATCCACGAGCGCCTCGGCGACCGCCTGGCGCAGGCCGACGTCCTCCGCAAGCGCATCGCCCACGCCGACGCCGCGCGCCCCGACGCCTCGCCGGAGGCCCGCCCGGATCGCGCCGATCCGCGCTACCGCCTCGCGTCGCTGCTCGCCGCCGACGCCGCGGAGGTCGATCAGGCGATCACGCTCCTCGAGGAGGCGCTCGATCTCCACGCCGACGCCGACCGCGCCGAGGCGATCCTGCGGCACGCGCTCCGCACCGATCCGAGGAACCCGCGCGCCATCCGCCTCTTCGAGCGGCTCGCCCGGCAGAGCGGGCGCCCGCGCGCGCTCGTCGACGCGCTCCTGCTCCTCGCGGAGGTCGAGGGCCCCGGGGTCCTCGAGGAGGCGGTGCGCACCGCCCGCGCGCTCGGCGATCGCGGCCAGGCCGAGACGATCCTGCAGCGCATCGTCGGCGCGGGCGGGCCGCCCACGTCCGACCCGCCCGGCGCCGCGTGGGCGCTCGTCGCGCTCGCCGAGCTCCGCGAGGAGGCCGGCGATCTCGCGGCCGCCGCGTGGCTGTCCGAGCGCGCCGCGCGCGTCTCTGCGCCCGAGGAGGAGCGCGCGCTGCTCCTGCACGCCGCGGCGCTCGCCGCCGGCCCGCTCGACGACCTCCCCCGCGCCGCGCGCCTGTACGAGGAGCTCCGCGGCCGCGAGCCCGCCGAGCGCGAGATCTGGATGCCGCTCGCCGGCGTCTACCGCCGGAGCGGCGACGCCGCGCGGCTCTCCGCGCTGCTCGAGGAGACGGTCCCCCTCGTCGACGACCTCTCCGAGCGCTGCGCGCTGCGCCTCGAGCGCGCGCGCCTGCTCGCGCGCGAGTCGCCGGACCAGGCGGCGCTCCTGCTCCGCGACATCCTCGACGAGGATCCGAGCCAGGTCGAGGCGGCCATCTTGCTCGCCACGATGCTCGAGGAGGCGGGCCGCACCGAGGAGCTCGGCGAGCTCTTCGCGCTCCAGCTCGACGCCGCGAAGGACCGCGCCGACCTCGCCTCCATCGCCTCGATCTCGATGCGCCTCGGCGCCCTCCTCGAGCAGCGCGGCGACGACCGCGGCGCGCGCGACGTCTACCTCGGGGCCGCGGACTGGGACAGCGGAAACCGCGACGTCCTGCGCGCGCTCGTGCGCCTCGGCCGCAAGCGCGACGGCACCGACGACCTCGTCGACGCCCTCGAGAAGCTCCTGCGCACCGAGCAGGGCGGCGAGGCGGCGCAGATCGCCCTGGAGCTCTCCGGGCTCCACGCCGCGCGCGGCGACGACGCCGCCGCCGAGGCCGCCCTCAAGGCCGGCTACGCCGTCTGCCCCGCGAGCGACAGGCTCCGCGAGGAGCTCGCCTCGCGCTACGCGGCCCGCGAGGCGTGGCACGCGCTCGCCGACCTGCACGTGCTCACCGCGCAGGTCGCCGGCACCGACGAGGCCCGCGTCGAGTCGCTCTGCCGCGCCGCCGAGCTCCTGCGCGATCGCGCGGGCGACGCCGCGGCCGCGGCCGAGCTCCTCGAGCGCGCGCTCCGCATCGCCCCCGGCGACCGCGACGTCCTGCTCGCGCTGATCGACGCGTGCGGCGCGGTGGGCGAGCACGCCCGCGCGGCCCGCGCGCTCACGGCGACCCTCGAGGCGAGCCCGGACGACCCGTGGCTCTACCGCGCGCGCGCCGAGGTGTACGGCGCGCTCGGCCAGGGCGACCGCGCGCTCGCCGACCTCGAGCGCGCCTACGCCCTCGGCGGCGCCGAGTACGCGCGCGAGCTCGTCGCCGGCCTCGAGCGGGCGCTCGAGCGAGCAGCCGCGCGCCCCGCCGAGGCCGAGCCCGCGCCCTCGGAGCCCGCGCCGGAGGGCGCCGCGTCGCCCCGCGCGCGCCGGCTGCGCCTCGCCGAGATCCTCGCGCGCTCGGGCGATCTCGAGCGCGCGCGCGCGCACCTCGGCGATCTGCTCCACGTCGACTCCAAGGATCGCGCGGCGCTCAAGGCGCTCGCCGGCCTCGAGGAGTCTGCCGAGCGGTGGGACGCCGCGAGCGCCGTCTACCGCAGGCTCATCGCGCTCGAGGAGGGCGACGCCCTCGTCGCCACGGCGCTCCGCCTGGCCGGCGCCTGCTCGCGCGCCGGCCACCTGGCCGACGCCCGCGGCGGCCTCGAGCGCGCGCTCCGCGCCGCGCCGGGCAACGCCGCGATCCGCGAGCGCCTGCGCGCGCTCTACGCCGAGATCGGCGCGAGCCGCGAGCTCGCCGCGATCACGCTCGAGGACGCCGCGGCCGCGCCCGACGTGGCGGGTCGCTTCGCGCTCCTCGTGGCTGCCGGCCGCCTGCTCCTCGAGGTCGGCGACGCCGCACAGGCGGTCTCGGCGCTCCGCGAGGCGCGCTCGCTGCGCCCGCAGGATCACGAGGTCGGCGTCCTGCTCATCGACGCCTTGACGGCCGCGGGCAACCCCAGGGAGGCGCGCGCGCTCACTGCGGAGCTCATTGCCGCCAACAAGGGGCGTCGCTCGCGGCTCCTCGGCGCCGTCTACCACCGCCTGGCGCGGATCGAGGACGCCGAGGGGAATCCGCGCGAGTCGCTCGCGGCGCTCACCAGGGCGCTCGAGAACGACCCTCAGAACGGCGAGCTCGCCATGGCGCTCGGCGAGAGCGCGCTCGGGCTCGGCGAGCAGGACATTGCCGCGCGCGCTTACCGTGCGGTCACCCTGATGAAGATTGCCCCTGAGCCCGGCGAGGCCGGCACCACGCTGGCCGCGCGCGCGCTCGCCTATTACCACCTCGGGGCGATGGCGCTCGCCGCCGGCGACCGCCGGAGAGCGCGCTTGATGCTCGACAAGTCCGTCTCCGAGGACGCTTCGCTCGAGGCGGCCCGGGCGCTCCTCGACGAGCTGCGCGCCGGCTAAACCCCCCTCCGGCGCATCTCCTCAGGTATGCCCCGGTCGCGGCGGCGCCCCTCGCGCCCGCCCCAGGCGGCGCCGCAGCCGTGGAACCGCGCGATTCCAGCCGCCTTTTTCATGTGTCCTCGACGCCTCTCTGCCCCACCAACGCGCCGCTCCGTCGCCCTTCCAGGCGGCTCGTTCCCCCTCTGGCGCACCGCTCCGGCGCGGCCTTTCAGGCGTCCGCGCGATGCCCGCTCTCAGAAATCGCGATTTCTCCCCGCATTTTTGTCTTTTTTTGTCCTGAGTCGTGTGTAAGGTTCGCTAAGGCTGCGCGCGGCGAGGTGTCGCGCGCGAGCTCATGTCCCAGGAGAGTGCCATGGCGACCAGCAACAAGAAGACGGCCGGTGGCGGCGCGAAGAAGACGTTGAGCAAGAGCGGCCTGATCCAGGCCATCACCGAAGCTGCCGGTGATGAGCTGAGCCGCAAGCAGGTGAAGAACGTTCTCGAGTCCCTGATCTCGATCGGTCATCGTGAGCTGAAGAAGTCGGGCGTGTTCACGCTCCCCGGCTTTGCGAAGTTCCGGGTGGTCAAGCGCCCTGCGACGAAGGCGCGCCAGGGGATCAACCCGTTTACCAAGCAGCCGATGACCTTCGCTGCGAAGCCGGCGAGCAAGTCCGTCCGCGCCCGGCCGATCAAGGCCATCAAGGACGCGCTCCTGTAGGTCCACGGATCTCCCCGCGGAGCGCAGGGCGGCCACGGCGACGTGGCCGTTCTCGCTCCATGCCCCCGCGTCGGCGCCGCGGTACGCCCCTTTGGCGCCCCCGGCCGCCTCGACTGACACCCTCGCAAGCCTCGACGCCGGCCCCCTGCGACGGGGCCGTAGGCCCCCCGGAGACGGCCCGTCTGCGATGGGCAGGTGTCCCCTTACAACGGGGCGGTAGGCCCCCCGGAGAGGGCCCCCGTCTGCGATGGGCAGGTGTCCCCTTGCAACGGGGCGGTAGGCCCCCCGGAGAGGGCCCGTCTGCGATGGGCAGGTGTCCCCTTGCAACGGGGCGGTAGGCCCCCCGGAGAGGGCCCGTCTGCGATGGGCAGGTGTCCCCCTGCAACGGGGCCGGTCAGCTCGGAACCACCTTCCCCTGCCGCCGCCCCCGGAGCCGCCTCACTTCTTGCGGCTGTAGGCCTGCGCCGCCACCGGCCCCGACCCGGTGCGCGCCTTCACGACGAGCTTGGCCGTCGCCGGCAGCGGAAAGGGCCATTGGTAGCAGTTCTGCTTGGCCCCGATCGTCGCCGTCGGCCCCGTATCCGAGTCGACCGCGAGCACCGGTTTCAGGTTGAACGCCGCGAGCCCCGGCTGCCCACCCGCGTTGAGGTCGAGCTCGAGCTGCAGATCGACCTCGGTGACCGTCGGCAGCGCCTGCGCCAGGAACGTGTAGCACTGACCGGGCTGGAGCATGAAGGTCTGCCCCGAGGCCGACTGCCCCTCGGGCACCACGTTGCACACAGGCGCCCCTTCCGGCTGCATCCTCGGCGCCTCACCCGACGCGCGGCCCTGGAACATGGTCGTCATCGCGAGCGACTGGACTCCATCGCAGGGCGTCGCCGTCGGCACCGCCGGCGTGGGCATGCCGGCGTCCGGGGGCGGGACGGACGCTGTCGGCTGCGGAGGCGGCAGCGCTCCCGCGTCCGGGGGGTCGTCTGCGAACTCCGACTCCTTGCTGCCGCCGCCGCAGCTCAGCGCCGCTGCCGACAGGGCTGCCGCCGAGAGAGCCAAGAGCACTGCTGAACCCAACGACCTACCCGTCACCCTCATCTGCGGCCTCCTCGCGCACAGCCCTGCCGCACGCCGCGGCTCCTCGCTCGGAAAGCTGTGCCCGCGGGCGCTCATACACCCGACGGAGGCCGAGGGCTATGTGCGAGACGCCCGCGCCGGCGGCCCACCGCGCCCGGCCAGGCGTCCGGCGCCGGCCGTCAGGCGCTGTCGCCGCCGCGCCTTACGCCCTCGCGCCGCGCCTAGCCGCCGATCTCGCCCACGAGCTCGCGCAGGACGCACATGCGCGCGACGAGCAGCGCCTCGGGCCGGATCGCCCGGTCGAGGTATGCGGCCGAGTTCGCCTCCGTCAGCGACTCGCGCAGCATCCCCTGGTCGAGGAAGGCGACCGCGCGCCCGAGGTGCAGCCGCGCCCTGTCGGCCGCGAGCCCCATGCCTGCGCTCGCCAGCATCTCCCGTTCCAGGAACCACCGCGCAAACTCTCCGGGACGATCGAACTTCGCACGGGAGCCGTGGTCGGTCATGCCGTAGGCTACCTCACTTTTTCCCCCCGGCCAGCCGAGCCTGCCCGGCGAAATCCGGGAAATCGTGGCGGGAGCAGCATCTATCCGCCGGGCGGATGCGATGAAAGCGGGGGCGTGACCCGTCCAAAGCGACATCCGGCGGACGGCCCTTGGCGCTGGCCCCTCTGGCTCGGTTCATCGGGCTTCGGGGGCGTCGCTCCTGGGAGCTTCCGCGCGCGTGCCCCGTTGCGTCGCGAGCCCGTCAGTGAGATTGAACGCGGCGTTCCGCCGGAAATTGGAGGAGGTTCTTTTGGTCCGTACGATTGGCGTCCTGTCAGCCATGGTCCTCACCGCAGCCCTCGCTGCTGGTTGTCAACAGCGAGAGGCTTCCCCGCCGCCGAACTACGCGAACCAGCCCCCGCCCGGCTACGCTCCGCCTCCCGGCGGCTACTACCAGCAGCCCGGGTACCAGCAGGGCTATCCGCCGCCCGGGTACCAGCAGCCGCAGCAGTACCCGCCGCCCGGGTCCCAGCAGCCGCAGCAGCCGGGGTACCAGCCCGCGCCGCAGCAGCCTGCGCCGACGCCGCAGCAGCCCGCGCCGCAGCAGCCCGGCGCCACGCCCTCGGCGCAGCCCGGCGGCTTCCCGTGGCCGTTCCCGATCCCCGGCCAGACGACGACCGGCGGCCAGCAGCCCGCCCCGAGCGGCACCGGCACCGGCACGAGCTCCGGCAGCGCGTCGCCGATCGACCCGAACTTCGCGTCGGCCGCGACCATCCCGCTCAACAACCTCGCCGCGACCGAGGCGCCGGGCATGACGAAGGAGGGGGGCCCGATCGCGGGTCAGTTCAGCGCCGGGCAGACGCTGGAGCAGCAGATCCAGCTCATGCCCGGCAAGTGCTACACGATCCTCGGCGTCGGCGCCGGGATCACCGAGCTCGACATCAGCCTCGTCGCGCTGACGCCGATCCCGATGGGCTCGTCGGAGCTGGCGCGGGACAACCTGACCGGCGCGAACGCCGCGCTCGGCGGCCGGGGCAACTGCTTCCGCTGGTCGCTGCCCGTGGGCATCAACGCCAAGTACATCGTCAAGGCCACCGCCGGCTCGGGTGTCGCCGCCGCGCAGCTCTACGTGAAGTGACGCCGTGAAAGCGGCGAGGACGCCGGGAGATCCCTCTCCGCGGCGTCCTCGTCCTCTTCCACGTGTTCCACGTGGGCGCGCGCGCCCACGTGGCCTGTGAGACCTACAGCCGGATGCCAGGCGCCGGGAAGCCGCGGCAGAGATCGGCGACCTCGGCGGCGATGCGCGCGATGCGCGCCTCGTCGTTGATGTTCTGCGCCACCTCGTCCATCCACGCCGCGAGGCGCTCCATCTCGGCGACGCCCATGCCGCGCGACGTCACGGCCGGCGTGCCGATGCGGAGTCCCGACGGATCGAACGGCTTGCGCGGATCGAACGGGATCGAGTTGTAGTTCGCCACGATGCCCGCGCGATCGAGCGCCTGCGCGTACGGCTTGCCGGCGATCCCCTTCGGGGTCATGTCGATGTTCAGCAGGTGGTTGTCGGTCCCGCCGGTGATGAGCCGGAAGCCGCGCGACTCCAGCGCGCGCCCGAGCGCCTGCGCGTTCTCGACGATCTGCTTCGCGTAGGCCCGGAAGCCGTCCTCCGACGCCTCCTTCGCCGCGACGGCGATGGCCGCCGTCGTGTGGTTGTGCGGCCCGCCCTGGAGGCCGGGGAACACCGCCTTGTCGATCGCGCTCGCGTGCTCCTTCTTGCAGAGGATCATCGCGCCGCGCGGGCCCCGGAACGTCTTGTGCGTCGTCGACGTCACCACGTCGGCGATGCCCACCGGCGACGGGTGCACCCCGCCGGCCACGAGCCCCGCGATGTGCGCGATGTCCGCCGCCAGGATCGCCCCCACCTCGTCGGCGATCGCGCGGAACGCCGCGAAGTCGATGATGCGCGGGTACGCCGTCGTCCCGCACCAGATGAGCTTCGGCCGGTGGGCGCGCGCCAGGTCGCGGACCTGGTCCATGTCGATGCGGTGATCGCTCTCGCGCACGCCGTAGGGGACGCTCTTGAAGTACTTGCCGGTGATGCTCACCGACCAGCCGTGGGTCAGGTGCCCGCCCGCGGGCAGCCCGAGGCCCATGATCGTTTCGCCCGCCTGCGCGAAGGCGAGGTAGACGGCCAGGTTGGCCGGGCTGCCCGAGTAGGGCTGCACGTTCACGTGCTCGGCCCCGAACAGCTTCGCCACGCGCGTGCGCGCGAGCTCCTCGACGACGTCGACCTGCTGCTGGCCCTCGTAATACCGCTTGTGCGGGTACCCCTCGGAGTACTTGTTCGTCAGCACCGAGCCGGTCGCCTCGAGCACCGCCCGAGACACGTAGTTCTCGCTGGCGATGAGCCGGAGCGTGTCGGCCTCCCGCCGCTCCTCCAGCCGGATCAGCTCGGCGATCTCCGGATCGACCTCGCTCAGCGCTCTCAGGCCCTGCACGTCGCTCTTCGCGTTCATACTTCGAACTCCCCGCGTGAGAGGATGTCGGTGACGCGCCAGAGGAACGAGTTCGCCAACACCCCGTCGATGATGCGGTGGTCGTAGGACAGCGCGAGGAACATGACCGGGTGGATCGCGATCGAGTCCTCCTTGTCCTTCGTGACGACCACGACGCGCTTCTTGATCTCACCCATCCTGAGGATGCCGACGTTCGGCTGTGAGATGATCGCGCCGCCGAACAGGTTGCCCTTGAGGCCGGGGTTCGAGACCGTGAAGGTCGTGTTCGCGAGGTCGTCGGCCGTGATCTTGCCCGACTTCGCGCGCCCCGCCAGCTCGTCGATGCTCCGCGCGACGCCGCGCAGCGAGAGCTCGTCCGCCTGCTTGATGCTCGGGACGATGAGCCCGCCGGGCGTGTCGACCGCCACGCCGAGGTTCACGTCGCGCAGCACCACGTACGAGTTCTCGAGGACCCGCGCGTTGAGCTCCGGGTGCTCGCGCAGCGCGCGGACGGCCGCGGCGCAGACGAAGGACAGGAACGTCAGCGACACACCCGCCTTCTTGAACGCGTCCTTGTGCGCGTCGCGCAGCTTCGACGTCTCGTGCAGGTCGACCTCGGCGACCGTCACCACGTGCGGCGAGGTCACCTTGGAATAGACCATGTGGTCCGCGGTGATGCGGCGGCGCCGGCTGAAGGGCACCACCTTGTCGCCGGGCTTCGGGGTGTAGGGCGGCACCTTGTACGCGCCGAACCCGACGCCGGGCACCGGCGGCACGAACCCGCCGCTCGCCTGGATGAGCTGCGACAGCTCCGCCGCCTGGCTCGACGCGCCCGCGGGCTGGGGCGCCGCGGCCGGCTGCGCCGCCGGCTCGGCCTGCGGGCCGTGCGCCGCGCGCAGCACGTCGTCGTGGGTGATCCGGCCGCGATCGCCGGTCCCCTGCACGTTGCGCAGGTCGACGCCCGCCTCGAGCGCCAGCTTCTTCGTCGACGGGCTCGACAGCGGCCGGGCGTTTTCCTCGTGCCCGTTGCTGCCCGGCGCCGGCGCCGCGGCGCGCGCTTCGGCCGGCGCGGCGCCCTGGGCCGTCGGCTGGGACTCGCCCTGCGCCGTCTCGTCGATCTGACAGAGCAGACCCTCCTTGGCGACCACGGTCCCCTCGGCCACCGCGATCCGCGAGATACGACCGGCGGTCGGCGCCGGGATCTCCGTGTCTGCCTTGTCGGTCGCAACCTCGAGCAGCGGCTGCTCGCGCTTGACGAAATCGCCCTCGCGCACGAGCCACCTCGAGACGGTCCCCTCGAGCACGCTCTCGCCGAGCTGTGGCATGCGAACATCGACCATCGCTTCTCGCTCCTCCAACGCGCGCCGCCGGGAACGCCCGTTTCTCGGGGCGAGGCGGCACGGTCGTATACGCCGCCCGCCCTTCGAGGGCAACGATACATGTTCGTCCGGTGCGCATTCCATCGCACCAATCGTCCTGGTGTTGCGGCGTCGCGGCGTCGCGGCGCGGTCGCGCCATCACGTCGGCGCCGCGGCGTCCCGGCGCGCCGCCGCTCGACCTGGCGCGCCGAGCCGCGGCTCGACCGGGCGCCCGCCCGCGGCTCGTACCCGCGGCACCCTCCCCGCCGCCCTCTGCCGGTCCGCCGAGGGAGCCGCCCCGGCGGCGGCGCGCCGACGCCGCCGGGACGCCGCGCGCAGGAGGACCGGAATCGTACGTAGACGCTGGCGCGCCCGAGCCGGTAAAAGACCCCGGTGCGTGACGCCGCGCCGGATACGACCGCGGTCCCTTGCCCCCGGGCCCCCTCGAGCGAGGCCGCGAGCGAGCGCCTCGCCGCCGCGCCGGCCCGCGCCGCGGGCGCGCGGGCCGGCGCGGCGATCGCGATCGGCGCCATCGCGTTCCTGCTGCTGCAGATCCTGACCTACGGCCACGGCCGCGATCAGGGCATCTACGCGATGGTCGCGCGCGCGGTGCTCGAGGGCGGCATGCCCTACCGCGACGCGTTCGACTTCAAGCCGCCGGGCATCTTCCTCCTCTACGCGCTCGCGCGCGCGCTCTTCGGCCCGGCGCAGTGGGGCATCCGCGTCCTCGAGGTCCTCGGCCTCGCCGGCATGTGCCTCGCGATGGCGCCGCTCGCCGGGCGCATGTTCGGCGAGCGGCGCATCGGGGTCGTCGCCGCGGCGCTCGCCGTGCTCGTGCACGCGCAGCTCGACTTCTGGCACACGGCGCAGCCCGAGTCGTTCGGCGGCATGCTCACCGTCTTCGCCCTGCTCGTGGCCACGCCGCGCGGGCGCGCGGATGTGCCGCGCGGCGCATCCGCGCGCCCGCGCGGCGCCGCGCTCGTCGTGTCGGGCGCGCTCTTCGGCGCCGCCGGCCTCCTCAAGCCGCCGCTCGCCGGCGGCGGCGTCGTCCTCGCCGCCGCGCTGGCCGCGCCCGCCCTCGCGGAGCTCGCGCGGCGCGGCGCGGCGCTCGTCGAGCGAGCGTGGCGAGCGCGGCGCGGCGCGGCGGCCGGCGCGGTGGATGGCGTGGCGACGGCGCCCGAGGGCGGGCCGGCGCGCGCGTCGGCCACGGCGTCCGCGCTCGCGTGGGCGGCGCTCCGGCCCGCCCTGCTCGTCGCGCTGGGGGGCGTGCTGCCCGTGCTCGCCTGCGTCGCGTGGTTCGCCGCGGAGGGGGCGCTCGGCGACCTGTGGGAGGTCCTCTTCGTCTTCACGCCGCACTACACGGCGCTCGGGTGGCGCGACGCGGGCGTGCTCGACATGGCGTGGCATGGCGTCAGCGCGTGGCTCGTCGGGTACTCCGGCCCGCTCGCGCTCGGCCTGGCCTGCCTGCTCGCGCTCCACCCCGAGCGCCGCGAGCGGGCGGACGTGGCGCTGCTCGCGGGCGTGATCGCGATGCACCTCGTCGGCGTGGTGATGCAGGCGAAGTTCTTCCCTTACCACTACGGCGCGACGTGGCCGCTCACGGCGATGCTCGCCGCGCTCGGCCTCTGGAAGGCGTGGCAGCGCTGCGTCCGGCGCGGCGCGATGGCGGCCGCCGCGCTCGTGGCGGCGCTCGTCGCGAGCGGCTTCGCCCGCTCGGCGACGAAGGACGTGGCCGACGACTACCTCGATCGCTGCGCCGAGCGCGTCGCGTTGCTCGCCGCTGGCGCGACGGATCTCGATCGCCTCGACCGCCTCGCGTCGGTCGCCGACGTCAACGCCGCGGCGAACCGCGCGGTCGCCGCGTGGCTGCGCGACCGCGTCGCCCCGGGGCGGCCCGTGTTCGTGTGGGGCTTCGAGCCGGTGATCTACGATCTCGCCGATCGCCCGCCGGCGACGCGCTACCTCTACAACGTCCCGCAGCGCGCGGCGTGGGCCCGGCAGGAGGCGCGCGACGCGCTGATGCGCGATCTCGCCGCGAGCCCTCCGGCCGCCATCGTCGTCGAGCGCCGCGACGTCTTCCCCTCGGTGACCGGCGACGGGCTCGACTCGCGCGACACGCTGGACGGGTTCCCCGCGCTCGCGGGGCTCATCGACGAGCGCTACGAGCTCGCCGTGGTCATCGAGGATTTCGGGATCTACCTCGAGCGCTGACCGGCGGGCCCGGGCGCCAGCGCGGCCCGCCGGCCGCGCTGGCGCCCGGCGCCGCGCTCACGGGCAGGAGGCGTCGTTGTACGCGCCCGGGGTGGGCGCCGCCGCGTGGAAGTGGCGGCCGTCGCGGCTGCCATCGGCGCAGCGCTGGATCGATTGCGTCGTCGACAGGGCGCTCGTCGCGCCCTCGTCGGCCTGGACGCGCGCGGGCGCCTCGGGATCGCTGGAGATCAGCGCGTCCAGGAGCTCTGCGTCGGGCGCGTCGTTCGTGCCGTGGACCAGCGCGTCGAGGAGGCGCGTGGCGGTGATCGGCGTCCCCGAGGGGAAGGCCGCGGGCCGCGCCTGGTACAGGGCGACCGCAGCGGGGCCGTCGTCCAGGTTGTTCGTGGCGGAGGTCGCGTCGAGGAGCACGGTCGGCGCAGGGGTCACGGCGGGGTTGCCGACGAGCAGGAGGCCCTGGAGGCTCGTCCTCCCGTCGAGCTCCACCGCCCTGTACGACGCGCCGCCGCGATAGAGCACGAGCGTGTAGCCGGCGAGGCTCACGCGGCCCACGCCCGCGCTGATCTCGATGAACTCGCGGTCGTCGTCCTCCGGCGTCGCCGGCGTGTCGGCGTCGAGCTCGTTGACCTGCAGCCGGATCACCGCCACCTGGAACGTCGTCCTCAGCGCGCCCGGCCGGATCACCGCGATGTCCTCCCGCCCGACCGGCGTCGCGTTCGACAGCGCGGGGATCGTGATCTGCGTGTCGGAGTCGACCGTGAACGGTTGCCGCACGAAGCCCACGGTCACGGCCGTCGCTCCGGTGAACCCCGTGCCGGTGAGCACGAGCGCGCCTCCGACGGCGATGACCGGGTAGTCGACCGAGGTCACCCTGGCCGCGGGCCCGCAGGCCGGGCAGGTGCCGCCGCAGTCGATGCCGCCCTCGTTGCCGTTCTGGACGCCGTCCTCGCACGAGGGCGCCTGACAGGTGTGATCGACGCAGACCTCGGTCGGGCAGTCCGAGTTGACAAGGCACTGCACGCAGACCCCGGCGGGGTTGCACAGCCCGCCGTCGGCCAGGGAGCACCAGGAGCCGGCCGCGACCGGCTCGTGGACGGGGGCGCCGTCGCGGCACGAATCGATCGTGCACTCGCTTCGATCGTTGGGCACGTCGTCGTCGTCGTTGATCCTCACGACGGCGCCGGAGCCGTCGCAGACGCGCTCGACGCAGTCGCCGGCCATCTGCATCTCCGCGGGCGTCCCCGCGGCAACGGGCCGGGTGGCGCATCCTCCGTCGGCGCACACCGCGATCGCGCACTCGCTCGCGGGTGCGGCGCAATCCGCGTCCTCGGTACAGCGTTCGCCGCCGTCGCCGCCCGCGCCGCCGTCGCCGCCGCCCGCGCCGCCGTCGCCGCCCGCGCCGCCGTCGCCGCCGCCCGCGCCGCCGTCACCGCCGCCCGCGCCGCCGTCGCCGCCGCCCGCGCCGCCGTCGCCGCCGCCCGCGCCGCCGTCACCGCCGCCCGCGCCGCCGTCGCCGCCGCCCGCGCCGCCGTCGCCGCCGTCGCCGCCGCCCGCGCCGCCGTCGCCGCCCGCGCCGCCGTCACCGCCGCCCGCGCCGCCGTCGCCGCCGCCCGCGCCGCCGTCGC
The DNA here is from genome assembly GCF_051521615.1 of Sorangium sp. So ce1335. Lineage (NCBI taxonomy): Bacteria > Pseudomonadati > Myxococcota > Polyangiales > Polyangiaceae > Sorangium > Sorangium sp. So ce1335. The sequence continues at coordinate 9,275,055 of NZ_CP150363.1, read as the reverse complement.
CGCCGCCCGCGCCGCCGTCGCCGCCGTCCCCGCCCTGTCCTCCAGCGCCCCCCTGTCCGCCGCCGCCCGTGTTCTCACCGATCAGGCTGCGATCGGGCATCGTGATCACCTGGCACCCCGAGGCGGCCAGAAGCGCAATGCTCAGCGCGAGCGCGGAGCTGTATCGATTCGATCTCGAAGTCATGAACCACCTGTGTGCAGATTGGCCTGGCGCTCGGGCCCTCGACGCTTCCTGCGCCGTCCCGCGCGCAGGGAGGAGCGGCCGGGCATCCTAGACGCGCTGGGCGCATCACGAAAGCGCCGCACCGCCGCGCCGGATCCGCGCCCCGTCGGCGCCTGCTCTGCCGCGGTCGCGGCGCGCCGCCGCCCGCGCGCGCCTCCTCGGCGGGGCGGGCGCGCGGGCGGGGCGCGCCCTGCTGGCATGCTCGTTGATGCGTCGATCGCGGGCGTGCGCTCCGCCGCGGCGGGGTCGAGGACAGGCCCGCTCGCGGCGCTGCGACCCAGGAGCGACAACCATGCGGATCGGGATAATCTCCACCCCGTTCATCCGGGTGCCGCCCTCCGGCTACGGGGGGACCGAGCTGTTCTGTTATGAGCTCGCCGAGGGGCTTTCGGCGCTCGGACACGAGGTGACGCTCTTCGCGACGGGCGACTCCGCGGTCAGCTGCCGCCGCCGGGCGCTCTACGCAGACGCGCTGTGGCCCCCGCTGCCGGAGGACGAGGTCAACCACGTCGCCTGGGCGCTGTCGGAGATCGCGCGGGAGGGCGGGTTCGACGTCGTCCACCTGAACAGCCCGGTCGCCGTCGCGTTCACCCCCTTCGTCCGCGTGCCCGCCGTGCATACGCTGCACCACAAGCGCTGCGAGGAGAGCTCGCGCATCTACGCGCGACACCCGGAGATCGCCTATGTCGCCATCAGCGAGCGGCAGCGTTCGCTGGAGATCCCGCTCCCGCGCTCGATCGTCATCCACCATGGCGTCACGCCGGCGCGCTATCCGCCGAGCCTCGTCGACGACGGCTACCTCGCGCACATCGGCCGTTACGCCGAGGAGAAGGGGACGCACCTCGCCCTCGACATCGCGCGCGACGCGGGCATGCAGATCCTGCTCGCCGGCCGCGCGCACCCCATGGATCACGCCTACCATCTCCGGGAGGTGCTCCCGCGGCTCCGCAGGCCCGGGGCCTCGGACGTCGGGGAGGTGGACCACGACCGCAAGGTCGCGCTCCTGCGCAGGGCGCGCGCCCTCCTTTGCCCGCTCCGGTGGGAGGAGCCGTTCGGCCTCATCGCCATCGAGGCCATGCTCTGCGGCACCCCCGTGCTCGGCTTTCGCCGCGGCTCCTTCCCCGAGATCATCGACGAGGGCGTCACGGGGTTCCTCGCCGAGCCGGGCGACGCCGCGCGCCTCGCCGCGCTCGCGACGACGCTCGAGCGCTTCGACCGCGCCGCCTGCGCGCGCCGCGCGCGCGAGCGCTTCAGCAGCACGAGGATGGTCTCGAGGTACGAGGCGCTCTACCGCGCCGTGCTCGACCCGGGCTGCGCCCAGCGCCCCCGGGCGGCGTGAGCCCGCGGCCGGGCGGGCTTCACGGAGACCGGGGCAGCGGCCCTTCGCCTGGACGCGCGGGCGTCGCCGCCGGGGCCGCCTCGTCGACGTCGAACCGGCGCCGCAGCGCCGCCCGGAGCGCGAGGTACGCGAGGAACCCGACGGGCCCGAAGAACAGCGTCAGGGCCAGGCAGGGCACGACCGCCCAGTGCGGTATCCCGAGCCGCGCCGCGTCGCGCGCCTCCCAGGAGCCCGTGAACAGGTCGAACACGAGGTAGTGGATCCAGCCGACGAGCAGCACGTCCCGGCGCGCGAAGAGCTGCGCGACCCCGTGCAGCGAGCCGAACCCGCCCTCTCCCTTGCCGAAGGTCGGGATGATCGCGACCAGGTACACGAGCGCCAGCGCCGCCGCGGTGCCCAGCGTCGCGCGCTGCGTCCACCTCCAGCGTGGCGCGAAGGCGAGCAGCAGCCATCCGGGGACGACCGCCGCGTTGCAGATGGAGAACAGCGCTTCCAGATCCATGAGCTCCGGGCAGGGTAGGTGAGCGCCTCTCTAGCGGTCCAGGAAAGGGGAGCACGGCCGATCGCGCCCGGTCGCGCGGCGCCGGGCGCGGCGCGGGGCGCGCATGTCGCCGTCCTCGCGCCGGCCGCCGCGGTGGCCGGCGGCGTGAGCCGTCGTGGTAAAGAGCGGCCATGAACGAGCTGCTCCTGGCCCTGCTCCGGCACCCGCCGCTCGGGCGCGCGGCGCGGGCCGCGTCGGACTGGGTGGATCTCCAGCTCGCCCACGTCGTCGGCTCGCTCGCGCGCCTCGCCCCGCGGGCGCGCGGGCGGCTGCTCGACGTCGGCTGCGGGGACAAGCCGTACGAGCACCTCTTCCGCCCGCACGTGCTCGAGTACCTCGGCGTGGAGCACGAGGCCACGTTCGGCGCCACCGCCGCGCGCTCGCGCGGCAAGGCGGACATGCTCTATGACGGCGAGCGCCTTCCGTTCCCCGACGCCAGCTTCGACACCGTGCTGAGCGTGCAGGTCCTCGAGCACACCCCCCGCCCGGAGGCGCTCGTCGTCGAGATGGCGCGCGTGCTCCGCCCGGGCGGCCTGCTCATCCTGAGCGCGCCGTTCTCGTTCCGGCTGCACGAGGAGCCGCACGATTACTTCCGTTTCAGCCCTCACGGCCTCCGCGCGCTCTGCGGCCGCGCCGGCCTCTCGGTCGAGGAGATCCACCCGCACGGCAGCCTCTGGAGCCTGCTCGGCCACAAGGTGAACAGCTACCTCGCCCTGCGGGTCGCGCAGATCGGCGGCGTCGCGCAGTCGATGGGCAAGCTGGGCCACGAGGCCTCCGCCGAGGGCAAGGCGCGCGTCTGGACGCTGCCGCTCGTCGCGCCGGCGATGATCGCGGTGGCCGCCGGCGCGCGCGCGCTCGATCGCGCGCTGCCCGACCCCACCGAGGCGCTCGGCTTCACCCTGGCCGCGCGGCGCTCGCCACCCGCGAGCGGGTGAGGTGGGAGCTACTGGCCCAGCTGGCCCGGCTCGAGCTCCCTGGCGATGCGCTGCACGCTCTGCATCAGCGTCTTGATCTGGTCGCCGACGACGGGCCCCGCGTCCTCGACGAGCCCCTCGATCTGCCTGAGCACGGGCGGCAGCCCCTCCGCGGTGGCCTCGTGGATGCGCTCCCCTCCGAGCTTCGCCTCGATGCGCGCGAGCTCGTCTTTCAGCTCGCCGAGCGCCTGGGACACATGCTCTCGGTTCTGCACGTGCTCGTGCCGCGAGAGCTCATAGGCGATCGCGATGGCGCTCCGAACATCCCGCTGAACTTCCGTCCTCTCCATGCTTCTTCACCCGTGCCGTTGTCGGCGATGGTCTCAGCAGCGTCTCACGCAGGGGTCGTGATAGCAGCTTCCGTGCCCTCGCCGGCGCAGCGCCTTCTCCGGCCGAGCCAGTGAATGGCGCCTATCGGCCGCGCGAGGTCAGCGCGCCACGCCGGACGATCCGCCTCAGTTGTCGCAGATCGCCACGCGCTCGCGGAGCGGCAGGTCGGCTGTCGGCGGGGAGCTGAGGGCCCGGAGGAGCGGGGTCCGTGCAGGGGGCCCTTCAGGGCACCAGCTCGACGCCGCTGAACTCGATGGGAAAGGTGATGACGGTCGTCACGCCGCCCTGCGGCCTGGGGAACTGCATCTGCTCGAACGCATCGGCGACGCAGCGGTCGACCTGCTGGTTCTTCGTCGTCGACTTCAGGACATCGGCCTTGTTGACCTTCCCGCTCGGCCCGATGGTCGCCTTGACGGTCACCTTTCCCACGAACTTCGGCGAGCTCTTGATGCCGATCTTGTAGCACTCGTCGAACAGCTCTCCGTGCTTCTCCACGGCGTCGCGGACCTGCGCGTCCGAGATGCTGCCCCCGAGCGTGCCGGTCGCGACGGCGGTGCCGGGTGTCACCGTCCCGCCCCCGGCCGCCGCGCCCGGCCTCGCCGCGGCGGGCGGGGCCGGCGCGGGGACCTGCGATCCCGGCGGGGGCGCCTCGCCGGCGGCCGGCGTGGCCCCCGTCGCCGGCGGGGCTGCCGCGGCCGGGGCTGCCGTGTCCGCTGCGGCCGGGGCGGCCGTGCCCGCGGGCTCCGACGGCGCGGGCTGCGCCGGCGCCTGGGCGGACGGCGTCGGGGCGCAGCCCGCCGCGAGCGCGAGGACCAGAACCAGACAAGTTCGGCGAGAGCTCATGCCCGAAGGTAAAGCCGGAATGCGGCCCCTTGTCCACGAGGATGGCGGCGCGCCGCCCGCTCAGCGAAGCCGCAGCACCTCGACCTCGGACGCGCCGTTGCTGTCCACGAGCCTTGGCGCGCGGCCCCGCTCACGGGCCCTCATCGACGCCCAGAACACCTCGGTCCCCGGCCGCTTCCGGATCGGCACCGGATCGGCGTAGAGGAAGCCCGCCCTCCAGCGCTGCGGCGAGATCGCCGTCGGGAGGCCGACCTCGCGGGTGACCGGGTCGGCCATGGTCGTGGACAGCGGGGCGCGCTCGACGACCCGGGAGCGCACCGCGAGCGTCACGTCGTCCGCCGTGGGCCCGCCCGCGCGCACGAAGATCGTGAGCAGCGGCCGGGCGCCCTCGTGGAACGTCGTCCCGAGCAGCTCCGTCCCGTCGTCGAACCGCGCCCCGAGCGGCCCGAGCGCGGCGCTGATCTCCGCGAGGAGCGCCGCCGCGCGCGCGCCGTCGCCCGCGGCCAGGGCGATGTTGTGCGCGATCCGCTTCTGCTCCAGCGTCTCGGGCGCCTCGGTCGGCGGCTCCGCCGGCTGTCCGAAGTGCGCGCGCAGCTCCCAGGTGAGGAACGGATCGGGCACGATGTCGCGCTCGGGCTCGGTGCCCGAGACGAGGTACCACGCGAGCAGCCCCGGCTCCCGCTCGCGAAACGAGAACGCCTCGATCCCGCGGGCGCGCGCGTCCGCGGGGGGGCCCGCGTCGCCGGGGGCGCGCGCGTCGCCGGGGGCGCGCGCGTCAGCCGGGGGGCGCGCGTCGCCGGGGGCGCGCGCGTCAGCCGGGGGGCGCGCGTCGCCGGGGGCGCGCGCGTCAGCCGGGGGGCGCGCGTCGCCGGGGGCGCGCGCGCCGGCCGCGCCGAGCGTCCAGAACGGGCCCACCGCCGTGATGTCGAACCGCCGCGCCAGGCTCGCCTGGTCGCGGTCGAGCATGAACCGCGTGTCCACGAGGTAGGCGCCGCGCGGCGGCTCCTGCCGCGGCGCGGGCCGGTTCGGCCGGACGACGCGCCCGCCGAGCGCCCAGACCTGGGCCCAGGTGGCCTTCATGCCCTCGTGCATCTCGACGATCGCGTCCGCGGGCAGCCTCGGCGCGAGCCAGCGCAGGAACGCGGTCTTCGCCCCGTCGGAGTGGATGAGGTGCCCCCGTTCGTTGAAGCGCCCGCCCGTCTCGCGCGCGTAGCGCAGCGCCGGGATCCCGTCGCGCAGGACGACGGCGAGCGGCGCGAGCCACAGCGCGAGCGCCGCGAGCGCCGGCCACGCGGGCGCCTCCGGCGCGGGCGGCAGCGCGCTCGGGGCGACGGGCTGCGCGGCGGCGGCGCGCTCGAGCAGCGACGCGCCGGTGGCGACGAGGGCGGCGGCGGCGAGGGCGAAGTACGCGCCGAAGTAGTGGGGCCAGAAGATGTGGATATCGGCGCCCTGGCGGAAGACGACGTACTGCACCGTCGCCGTCGCGAGGTAGAGGAGCGGCAGCGCGTCGTGCTCGCGCCGGAGCAGGGCGAGCCGCGCGGCGCACACGATCGCGCCGAGCTTTCCGGCGGCGATGGCGACCGGCGTGAACGAGAGCTCGATCCAGTACCGCCGGCTCGCGAGCACCTCGCCGAGCGGCTCGGCGTTGCCCGAGGAGCGGAACCCGTAGCTCGCCAGGAGGTCGCCGAGCTTGCCGGCGTGGTGGAACAGGGCGAGGTAGAGCGCGGCGGTCATCGCGGCGAGGAAGGCGGTGAGCACCCACCATTGCGCGTAGCGCCGCTCGTGGACCGGGCCGAAGACGCGCTTCGGGAGCAGGTACGCCCGCGTCGCCCCGAACACGAGCAGCCCGCCCGTGAGCACGAACGCCGGCCAGTCGGCGTGCATCCCGAGCGTGAGGCCGAGGGCGCTCACCGCGAGGTAGCGGCGCCGGGACGTCTGCGTCATCCGGACGTACCCCCAGAGCCCGAGCAGCGTCCAGGCCATGACCGGGACCTCGAGCGCGTTGAGGTTCGCGAACGACAGCGTGATCGGCAGGACGACGAACGCCGCCGCCGCTGCCGCGCCTGCGGCGGGGCGGTAGACGCTCCGGCCGATGGCGTGGAGCAGGGGCGGCGTCGCGGCGCTGAGCAGGACGGCGGGCAGGCGGCAGACGACGTCGTGCCGCCCGAGGACGTTCATGAGCCCGGCGGTCGTCCAGAAGATCCCCCACGGGTGGTGGCAGTAGTACATCTCCGGCGGCGGCCGGCTCGCTGTGTACTCCCAGACGGGCCCGGCGATCTTCCAGCGGAGCATGTTCTCCGCGATGATCCCGACGCCGGCCGACGACGCGTAGTGGCCGGCGAGGATGGGCCCGAACATCTCCCACGCCGCCGCGAGCGCGAACCACGCTGTCGCGATCGCGGTGACGGCGAGCGCCGCGCGGCTCTCGAGCCGGGACGCGCAGGGGAGGCCGCGCAGGTCGGTCGGGCGGGGGGCTGGGCGGGGCGGCAGCAAGGCGCGGGCAGCTTATGTCGACGGCGCCTCCCGGCGAGGCGAGAAGTTCCCGGAGGGCGCGCGTCGCGCCTCAGGGCCCGCCGGCGCGCGTCGCGCTTCGGGGCCCGCCGGCGCGCGTCGCGCTTCGGGGCCCGCCGGCGCGCGTCGCGCTTCGGGGCCCGCCCGGCGCGGAGCGACCTCCGGCGGCCGGCAGCAGCGCTTCGGCCCACGTCGCGCGCCGCGCGCCGCCCGCGGCCCGCCGCTCGGCGCGGGTGCGGGTCGCTGGTCGAGGGCGGCTCGGGTAGGATAGGGCATGTCGATCGAGGCGCACAGGCAGGAGCATCGTCGGGCGCAGCGCGACGGCAGGGAGCACGACCCGACGCACTATCCTGTGGAGAAGAAGATGGGGGAGGACTCGCTTCAGACGTGGATCGTGGAGCTCCTCCGTCCGCTGATAGAGCGCTGGTACGGCGAGCTGGGTCGACCGAGGTTCGTCGGAGCGGACCAGTTCATCTACTACCAGCAGTTCGACCCGTCGAAGGTGGTGGCCCCGGACGTGTACGTGCTGCCCGGCGTGGCGCCCGGGCGTCGCGTGCGCAGCTGGAAGGTGTGGGAGACGGGGATCGCGCCGAGCTTCGCGCTCGAGGTGGTCTCGTCGGAAGACCCGTACAAGGATTACGTGGACGCGCCCGAGCGCTACCGGGAGCTCGGGGTGAAGGAGCTCGTGATCTTCGACCCGGACTGGGAGAGGGGCCGCGACCGGGTGCGGTGGCAGCGCTACCGGAAGCTGAAGACGCGCGGGTTCGTGCGGGTCGAGACGACGAACGTGGACCGTATCCAGGCGCGGGTGCTGGGCTGCTGGTTGCGGGTGATCGGCACCGGCGAGGAGGCGCGGCTGCGGCTTGCGACGGGTCCCGAGGGCGAGGCGCTGTTTCCGACCGCCGCGGAGGCGGAGCGCGCGGCGAAGGAGGCTGAACGGGCGGCGAAGGAGGCGGAGCGGGCGGCGAAGGAGGCGGAGCGCGCGGCGAAGGAGGCGGCGCTGGAGCGCATCGCGGCGCTCGAGGCGCAGATCGCGAGCGCCGCGGGGGGCGGCGGCAAGGGATACGGACCACCGTGATCCTCGCCTGAAGCGGGATTGCCTGGCAGTGGACCCGCAGGCGCCGCCGCCGGGAGGCGCCTCCGACTCGGTTCAGGATCGACGCGCCCCCCGGCCGGGGAGGCGCCGGCAGGTCGGGACCTCTCGGCGCGGGCTCCGGAGGCCGCCCGGTCGATCGCAGACCGACCGAGCCCCCCTTGGAAGGCGGCGCCGGCAGGTCGGGACCTCTCGGCGCGGGCGCCGGAGGCCGCCCGGTCGATCGCAGACCGACCGAGCCCCCCTTGGAAGGCGGCGCCGGCAGGTCGGGACCTCTCGGCGCGGGCTCCGGAGGCCGCCGGGTCGATCGCAGACCGACCGAGCCCCCCTCCGGAGGCGGCGCCGGCAGGTCGGGACCTCTCGGCGCGGGCTCCGGAGGCCGCCGGGTCGATCGCAGACCGACCGAGCCCCCCTCCGGAGGCGGCGCCGGCAGGTCGGGACCTCTTGGCGCGGGCTCCGGAGGCTGCCGGGTCGGTTCCCGCTCGGCCGAACCCGCTTCTCAGGGCAGAGCCCGCAGGTCCATCCCCGCCGCGAGATGGTAGCTTCCCGCCACCTTGGGTACCCCGTCCCCCCCGGCGGAGCCTCCGTCGGCGCCCGGCCCCACGCCCCTCGCGCCGCGCCCCGGCCCGCTCCGCCGCGCCGCGGCCGTCTCGCGCCGCGCGGCGGTCCTGAGCCCGCTCCGCCGCGCCGCGGCCGCCCTGAGCCCGCTCCGCCGCGCCGCGGCCGCCGCGCGCCGCGCGCCGCTCAGCGCCGCGCTCGCGCTCGTCGTCATCGCCGTCTCGGTCCACGTGATCGCCGTCCCGCTCGCGGTCGTCCGCTATCCGCCGATGACCGACCTCCCGTTCCACGCGGCCCAGACGGCGGCGCTCAGGCACTACCTCGACCCGGCGTGGCACTTCCGCGAGCAGTTCACGCTCCAGCCGCTCGCGGTGCCGTACATGTCCATGTACGCGCTCGGCGCCCTGCTCATGCTCGTCCTGCCCCCCGTGGCCGCCGTGAAGGTCGCGGCGGGGGCGATGCTCGCGCTCCTGCCTGCCGGCCTCGCCGTCCTCTTCCACGGCCTCAAGCGCAGCCCCCTGCTCGGCGTCCTCGGCCTCGTCCTCGTCTGGTGCAACCTCACGCACTGGGGCTTCCTCAACCACATGGGCGCGCTCGGCCTCTTCGCGATGGTCGTCGGCCTGACCCTCCTGCTCGTCGATCGCCCCTCGCGCGGCCGTCAGATCGCGCTCGCGCTCGCGCTCGTCGCGCTGTTCTTCACCCACGTCTTCCGCTTCCCGTTCGCGCTCGCCGCCGTCGTCGGCGCCGCGATCGTCGTGTTCCCCGCCACGCGGCGGCTCCGCCCCATCGCGCTCCCGCTCGCGCCCGCGCTCGCGCTCTTCGCCGTGTGGCTCGCGGTCCGCACCGACACCCTGCACGCCGCCCCGTTCGCGCCCGCGCTGCACTGGGAGCGGCTCGGCGAGATCCCCGCGCTCCTGTTCACGAGCTTCACCGATCCCGCCGAGGCGGCGGCCGCCCGGCGGGCGGCGCGCCTCGTGCTCGCCGCGCTGCTCGTGTGCGCCGCCGGCGCCGCCGCGCAGCTCGCCGGCGCCTCGCCGGACGCCGCGCAGCCCGCCGGGGCCTCGCCGGACGCCGCGCAGCCCGCCGGCGCCTCGCCAGGCCCCGCGCAGCCCGCCGGGGCCTCTCCCGCGCCCGCCGCCGCCGCGCGCGACCGCGCCTTCGCGCGCCTCGCGGCCCTCGTCCCGGTCGCCTGCGCGGCCGTGTTCCTGGGCCTGTTCCTGACCCTGCCGCTCCAGATCGGCCTCTGGTGGTACGTCTACCCGCGCGAGATCGTCGCGGCCCTGTTCCTCGCCCTCGGCGCCTTCCCGGACCTGCCGCGATCGCCCTGGCTCAAGGCGCCCGCCGTGCTCGCGCTCTCGGCCGCGGCGCTCTCCCTCGGCGCCGTGGTCCAGGACAACTACCGCCGCTTCGACGAGAGCACCGGCGACTTCGACGCCATCATCGCCCGCATCCCGCCCGCGCCGAAGCTGCTCTACCTCGTCTTCGATCACGGCGGCTCGACCCGGTCGACGACCCCGTTCATCCACCTGCCCGCGTGGGTGCAGGCCACGCGCGGCGGCTGGCTCAGCTTCCACTTCGCCGTCTGGGACGCCTCGCCCGTCGCCTACCGCCCGCGCTCGGAGCCGGGCGCCGTCGTCCCGCCGCCAACGCCCCTCCGGTGGGAGTGGACGCCGGAGAAGTTCGACGTGCGCCGCCACGGCGCCTTCTTCGACTGGTTCCTCGTCCGCCGGCGCGCGGGGGCCGATCGCCTCTTCGCGAAGGACCCGAGCATCGTCCCCGTCGATCGCGTCGGCGACTGGTGGCTCTACCGGCGGAGCAGCGCGCCGTAGCGCGCGCCGCTGACCGGGCTTCTGTTACCATGCCGCCCATGCGCCGCTCCTCTCCCACCTCCGCGCCCGCGCTCCTCGCCGCCGGCTTCGCCCTCCTCGCGCTGTGCGCGTGCGGCTCCGACGACCCGCCCGATTCGTCCGGCGCAGGTGGCGCGGGCGGCTCTCCGAGCGCGGAGGGCGGCGGCGGCGCCGCCCCGGACCAGGGGACAGCGTGCTCGGAGCCGACGCCGGTGCCGTGCGAGGACGAGGTCTTCCAGCAGATGAGCCTCCAGTCGACGGTCGCGTCCGGGGAGATCCGCAGCGAGCCGGACGGCGACGGGTTCCGCTCCTTCGTCGACGCCACGGCCGGCGGCGCCTTCTCCGCCGATCCGGACGCCTACGTCTATGCCCGGTTCACGGACGGGGGCCTCGAGAAGGTCGAGATCTCCGACGAGGACGCGCTCGGATCCATGGGCTGGGACATCGCGTTCCGGCGCTACGTCGTGCGCATCAACAGCGGCCACTCCGGGCCTTCGTGCGTGACGGCGGCGCGGCTCCCCGGCACGCCGGACTACGACGCGCTCACCGAGGTCCCCGCCGACCCGAGGCTCCGCCGCGACGAGTACTTCACCGACAGCTGCGACCTCATCCCCGACGGCTCCGGCATGGGTGCCCCCGCGACGGCGCTCTCCAGCTACTGGACGTACCCCGGCTGCGTGCAGATGACCGGCCTCGTCTACGTCGTCGCGCTCGCCGACGGCCGGAGGCTCAAGCTGACCGTCACGCACTTCTACAACGAGGAGGTCCAGGCGCAGTGCCAGGAGACCGGGACCGTCCCGATGGGGGACAACGGCTCCGCCAACCTCCAGATCCGGTGGGCCTTCCTCCCGTGACGCGGAGCCCCGGCGCCGCGGCCCCGCGCGCGCCCGCGCTCGCCGCGGCCCCGCGCGCGCCCGCGCTGGCCGCGGCCCCGCGCGCGCCCGCGCTCGCCGCCCTGCTCGCGCTCGCCGTCCTGCTCGCGCTCGCGGCCTGCGGCGCCGGTGAGCCGGCCGCGGGGCCGCTCGACGGGCCCGCCGCGGCGCCGCTCGACAGGCCCGACACGCGCGGCACCCAGCTCCAGTTCCGGTTCGATCCGGACGACGTCGTCGAGACCTTCGCGTCGACCTCGGGGAGCTTCCTTGTCCACTTCGCGCGCGAGGGGCGCAACGCGGTCCCCGAAGCGGACGCCGACGCGACGGGGGTCCCCGACTTCGTCGAGGAGGTCGCCGCCGTCTACGACGAGGTGATCGTCCACTACCGCGACGTCCTCGGCTTCCGGCCGCCGGCCAGCGACGAGGGCCTGCCCGACAACGGCGGCGACGGCCGCTTCGACGTCTACCTCGTCGACTTCGCCGGCGTCGGCGACGGGGTGTTCAGCGCCGACACGTGCGGCGAAGGCGGCGGCGAGGACCGCTGCGCCGGCTTCATGACCCAGGAGAACGACTACGCGGGCTACGACTACCCGTCGACGCGGACCGCGAACCGGATCCTCGGCAGCCACGAGCTCTTCCACGCCGTGCAGGCGGCCTACGACAACGATCAGGACACGGTGCTCAGGGAAGGGACCGCGGTCTGGGCGACCGAGTCGTTCGACCCCGCGCTCCGCGACTTCGAGGGCTTCGTCGACGGCTACCTCTCGAACACCGATCGATCGCTCGACGTGCCGCTCGGAGGCCCCGTCGACCCGTTCAGCTACGGCGGCGCGCTCTTCTTCCAGTTCCTCGAGGAGCGCCACGGCGAGGGCACGGTCCGCTCGCTCTGGGAGCGCGTCGAGGACGGCGCGTTCGACGAGGCGGATCCTGTGTGGTTCGAGCAGCTCGATCCGCTGCTCTCGTCGCGGGCAGAGACGACGTTCGCCGAGGCGTTCGTGGAGTTCGCCACCTGGAACCTGCTCACGGGCGCCGCCGCCGATCCCGCGCGCTCCTACGCCGGCGGGGCCGGCTACCGCGGGCTCGTGCCGCAGCGGGTCAGCGCGCCGTACAGCGACAGGCTCCGCGTGTTCCACGCGTCGGCGCAGTACTTCAGCGTCCCGCCCGGCGGGCGCGCGCGCATGACGGCCGCGCTCGCGGCGCCCGCCGGCGACCCGGTCCAGCGCGACGGCCTCGCCCTGCTGCTCGCCGCGCGGCGCGGCGGCGCGTACGGCGACGTCGTGCGCGCCGACGACCCCGCCGCGGGCGCTGCGCCGATCGACACCGAGGGCGCCGACGGCCTCGCCGTCATCGTGGTGAACCCCCTGCAGGACGGCGAGTCGCGCAAGCCGACGCTGTGCATCGGCACGGCCGATGAGGTCGCCGCGTGCCGCGCCGCCGTGGAGGGCGGGGCCGGCGGCGATGGAGGTGGCGGTGGTGGCATGGGCGGCGCCGCCGGTGAAGGTGGCGGCGAGGCGCCGCCCGGCGGCGCAGAGGGCGGCGCCGACGACGGGTGCGGCTGCCGCATCGGATCGCCCGTCGACGCGGCCGGAGCCGCCGCCGCGCCCGGGAGCTTCGCGCTCGGGGCCGCGCTGCTCGGGCTCGCGGCGCGCCGGCGCGGCGAACGGGCGCGCCCGGACGGATCGTCGCGCCGTCATCGCGGCAGAGCTCGATGAGGCGGCCGGGACCGCCCGCGGCGCTGCCGTCGTGAAACGCCCGTCCAGCGCGCCGCGCGAGGCGCTACGATGCGCCGCATGAGCGACCCCGGCCGTGCGGACGCGAGCCCCTGGCTCCGTGAAGATCCTGACGGATTCCTGTACACCGAGCTGGAGGGCGACCTCACGGAGGAGGCAGCGCGCGCGGTCGCCGCTGCGTGCCGGCGCGTCAACGACAGCGGCCGCGAGGTCCTCATGCTCTGCGACGGACGTCACACCGGCACCGTCGCGGCGTCCTCGCGAAAGGCGCTGGTGGACGGGCTGCGCACCGTTCGCTTCCGCGCCATCGCGATCTTCGGCGCGAGCTTCCCGGTGCGCGTCATCTCGACGCTCGCCATGAAGAGCGTCCAGATCCTCAACCGGAAGGCCTACCCGCTGGAGTTCTTCGAGACGAAGGCCGAGGCGCGCGCGTGGCTCCTCGCGCAGCGCGACGCGATGCGCGCCGGGCCGAGGCCTGTCGCGTGACGTCACCCGCCGCGGCGCGCCCGGCCCGCCCCGCGGCTGCCCGCCCGGCGGCTGCCCGCCCCGCGGCGGCGCGCAGCAGCGGCAAGGCCGAGCAGCGCCGCGGCCACGGCGCCGCGGCGCTCGCCTGACGGCGCGCCGGCCGCCGCGCACGCGCAGCCGCCCTGCTCGGCCGCGTCGTCGGCGGGCTCGCCCTCCCCCCCGAGCGGCGGCGGCGGGGGCGGCTCGTCGCCGAGCACCTCCCGGAGCGCCGCGACAGGGTCGATGATCCCGTACCCGAAGATGGGGTCGTGCCCGTCCTCGCCGGGCACGGCGTACGGCGCCGGCCGCGCCGTGCGGATCATCAGGTCGTAGAGCTCGCCCGCGGTCAGCTCGGGCGCCGCGCTCACGAGCAGGCCCGCGACGCCGGCCGCCACCGGGCACGCCGACGAGGTGCCCCCGAACAGCGTCGTGTAATCGGTCGGGTCGTCGCCCTCGCGCCCGGCGATGTCGGTCGTGAGCGTCCCCGCGGGCGCGACGAGGTCCACGGCGCGCCCGCGGTTCGTGAACGACGTCTCTTCCTCCAGGTGGTTGACGGCGCCCACGGTGAGCACGCCGCGCACGGCCTGGAGCTCGTCGTCGCCGATCTCCCGGTCGTCGTTGCCCGCGGCGAAGAGGACGAGCGCCCCTTTGCCGTCGCGGCCGGCCTCGAAGAGGCGGTTGATCGCGTCCTCGACGACCCTGGGGACGGGCATCGGCTCGGCGTATCCCCAGCTGTTCGACACGATGGAGGCGTTCACCTCGAGGGCGAACTCGAAGGCGTCGACCGACGCGGAGATGGGCCGCGGCTCCTCGTCGAGCAGCCGCACGCACCGCACCCTGCAGTCGGGGCAGCCGCCCGCGATGCCGACGCCGTTGTCGGTGTCGGCGGCGACGAGGCCCGCGCACGCCGTCCCGTGGTTCGCGCCGTCCTCGCCCGGCGTGTAGGTGGGGTCGTCGTCGTCGTCGATGACGTCGCGGCCCGGATCCATCTTCGCCGCGAGGTCCGGGTGATCGAGATCGCAGCCTGTGTCGACGACGACGATGGAGGTGGACGCGTCTCCCCGCGTTCGCCCCCAGGCCTCTTCCATCCGGAGGTCGTCGAAGTACCACTGTCCGGGCAGGCGCGGGTCGTCCGGCGTGAACGGCGCCCCTCGCGCCGCGAGGCGCACGTGGAGGTCCGGGATCGCCTCGCGCAGGAACGCCGGCCGCCCGGCGCCCTGGAGGCGCTCGGCGAGAGCGAGGCCGTCGCCGCCGCCCGCATCCCGGGCGAGCCAGAGCCCGATGGAGGGCATCAGCGGCCTCACGAGCTCCACGCCCGCCGCGGCGAGCGCGCCCTCGGCGCCCAGCTCGACCTCCACGATCGCCGTCGCGCCGACGCTCGCGTGGACGGTCCGCCCGCCGGGGTAGTGGAGCCGCACCGGCGCGAGCGCGGCGCCGGATCGATCCAGCGCGGCCGGCCCGAGCCGCTCGACAGCGACGCGCCGCCCGCCGTCGAGGAACGACGGCATCCGGGCCGCGGGCGGGCTGGCGAGGGCGTCGCCGGTCGCGGTGGCCGCGAGGAGGAGGAGCGTCGCCGAGGAGAGCGGGGCGAAGGGATTGCGTCGCATCGCCCTCCTGGATCTACAGGACCGCGCTGCGTCCCACCAGCGCCGCACCGGCGTTGTGTTCGGGCGAGAAGGATACAAACCGCAAGGGCGCAAGGAGCGCAAGGAGGAGAAAGGGAGCAGAAGAGTATGAAGTTGCTCTTTCTCCCCCTCACTCCCTCTGGAACACCGACCACGTTGAGCGAGCGAGAAGTGAACCGCCAAGGCGCCAAGGACGCCAAGGAGAAGACAATGTCTTGGCGTTCTTGGCGTTCTTGGCGGTTCGAAGTTCTGCTCGTTTCAGGCGGGTTCAACCCGTTTGTTGCTTTAGCGCATCGAGCCGCTTGGAAGTCCGGGGAACAACGCAAAGACGCAAAGACGCAAAGACGCAAAAATCTTTTTCTTTGCGCCTTTGCGCCTTGCGTTGAATTCTCGCTCTTCCTTCGCCTTTTCTGAAGAGATGAAGAGATGCGGGGGAGCGCGCTTGTCGTGGAGGGAGGGCCCCTGGCCCGGCGGGCGGGGCGAGACGGGCGCGGGTCAGGCCTTCTGGGCGCCGCGGATCACCATCGACTGGAGCATGTCCATCAACCTGGAGAGGTCCTCCCGGGCCGATCCTTCGGGGAGCCCGGCGAGGCGCGTCGCGACGCGCTCGAGGAACTGCTGCCTCGCCCGCTCGAACCCCGCGGCCTGCTGGTCGTGCAGCGCGCAGGTGACGAGCTCCTGATCGAGCTGCCGCCAGAAGAACTTGCCCTCGACGGTCGCGGCGCAGATCCTGCCCGTGAAGCCGACCGCGGTGCGCGCGCCCGCGTCGACGAGCCTGTCGAACAGCGGGCCGCTCGCGGTCTCGCCGCAGCAGAAATAGAGCACGCGACCGCGCGCCCAGAGCTCGATCTCCTGCGCCGGGCTGTCGTGCGAGATCAGGATCCCGTCGGGCGACTCGTCGTCGACAACGCAGCTCGTCTTGCCGTGGGACGACACGACGATCGCGCGGAACGGGTTGCCTCCGCTCTCCGCGCGCGCGATCTGGCGGAGGATCCGCCTCCGCTCCGCGCTGGCGCGCCCGAACGGCACGATGGAGAAGTACTCTCCCATGCGGCCGTAGAGCTGCGTGCGGCCAGCGGCGAACCAGGCGCTGTCCGGGTCGAAGGATGTGTCAATCGAGAGTACAGGTCGAGCCGTCATTCTATCTCCTTCGAAGAGCCCCCTGGGCGCCGTCCAGCGCTCGCCCCCACCGGCGAGCGCCGCCGCGCGGTCGCGCCAGTCACGCCGGTTGCGCCGGTTGCGCCGACCAGCCAGCGCCTGACATCAGATCAACTCCACCAGCATCTTCACCCCGTCCTCGGCGCCCTATGCCGCCTCGGACTCCAGCCGCATGAACCGCGACAGGGTACGATAACAACTGTAAGGGAATTCCCCCAACAAAAATCGTAGAGGACCTGACGGTGTTCTCGCTTGCAAGGAGCTCACGGCGTCCTCGTTGTCCTCGTCGTGTTCATGTGTTCCGGCGTGGGTGTGGCGTGAGCTCTGGCACGCGCGCATTGCGTCGTGGTGTCATTTCGAACAATCGCTGGAGGTGCCCGTGCTCTCGAGCTCACGAGGGCGCGGGAGCGGCGACCGCGCCGCGGTGCGGCCGCCGCGCGCGGGTCAGGGGAGGGGCGCCGCGGCGTCGGTCTGGCCCAGGACGAGCTTGCGGGGCTCGCTGCGCCGCAGCTCGGTCATCCTCGCCTGCATCTCCTGTCCGAGCTCCTCGCGCTCGGCGTCGTCGAGGAGCTTCTTTACCTTGGGGAAGAGGTTCTCTTCCTCCTCCTTGTGGTGGTGCTCGAGCTGCTCGGCCAGCACGTGGAGCTTGGGCCCGAACTTGTCGTCCGCTGTCTCCAGGGCCAGGAGGTCGGCCAGCACGCGCTTGAGCGACAGGTGCTCCTCCAGCGACTCGAGGAGGATGTCCTCGGTGCGACGGGCCCGGACCGCCGGGTAAAACTGCTGCTCCTCGATCGTCATGTGGGTGACGAGGAGGTCCGCGGCCGTCGAGAACTGCTCAGGGGTGACGGAAGAGGCCTTCTTCAGGCCGTTGAACTGCTGCTCCAGCTCGCGGTGATGGCGTTCGAGAAGTTCGATGGCGTCCATGATTTCTCTATGCGGCGACCCTCGCCCATGAGCAAGCTGGGCGCCCGAAGGAATCTCCGCCATCCGGCGCTCGTCCATCCGCGCGCCGCGCGCCGCGCGCCGCCTGCTCCCCCGCGGCCGCGCCCTGTCCAGCCCGCTGGAGGGCGGCGCTGACGCTCGCGGGCCCCGCGGCGCGCGGCGGCTCGCGCGCGGCCGGATGACCCGTGCGGCGGGGCCAGTGTAAGCTCCCTGCATGTACTCGCCCAGGGCGTTCGTGGAGACTGACCTCGATCGGCAGCTCGATCTCATCGAGGCCCATGGCTTCGGCTGCCTCATGGTCCAGGACGGGCAAGGTGGCATCGAGATCGCACACCTGCCTTTCGTGCTCGATCGCGGCGTGGGGCCCCACGGGCGCCTCCGCGCCCACGTCGCGCGCGCGAACCCCATCTGGCGGCTAGCGACCGACGGAAGGCCGGTCGTCGCCGTGTTCTCCGGGCCGCACGGGTACGTCTCGGCGCGATGGTACGAGGAGCCGACACGGCAGGTGCCGACGTGGAACTACGCCGTTGTTCACGCGCACGGACGCGCCTCTGGCCCGATGGATCGCGACGACCTGAGCGCGCTGCTCGACGATCTCGCCGCCATCCACGAGCGCGGCGCGGCCGAGCCCTGGAGCACGCGCGCGCTCGATCGCGAGCTCCACGAGAGCCTGCTCCAGGGGATCGTGGGGTTCGCGATAGCGATAGAGCGCCTCGAGGGCAAGTTCAAGCTGAGCCAGAACCGCTCGCCCGCCGACCAGGCGCGCGTCGCGCGCGCGCTCGCCGAGCGCGGGCGGCCCGACGACCTCGAGATGCTGCGATGGATGAAGCCGCCGAGCGGCCAGGGGCGATGAGCCGACAGGGCGGCTGGCCCGCCCCTCAGGCAGGGCTCCACGCACGCTCACGCAAGCTCACGCCAGATCGAACAACAGCACCTCGCCCCGATCCTTCCCGACGAGGTGCAGCGCCCCTCCCGCCCTGATGGCCGCCGCGTCCCCCGCCTCGAGCAGCGTCCCGTTCAGCTCGACGCTGCCGCGCGCGACGTGGACCCAGGCGCTCCGGCCGGACGGCAGCGCATAACGCGCCTCCTCTCCCTGCCCGAGCAGCCCCGCGAACACGCTCACGTCCTGGTGCACCGTCACCGAGCCCTCGCGCCCGTCCTGCGAGGCGACGAGCCGCAGCTTGCCCCGGCGCTCCTCCTCGGAGAACGCCTTCTGCTCGTAGCTCGGCTCATGCCCGCGCCGGTCCGGCAGGATCCAGATCTGCAGCAGGTGGGTCGTCGCCGTCTTCGAGGCGTTGAACTCGCTGTGGAACACGCCCGTGCCCGCGGACATGCGCTGGACCTCGCCGGGGCGGATGATCGACCCGTTCCCCATGCTGTCCTTGTGCTCGAGCTCCCCCTCCAGGACATACGTGACGATCTCCATGTCCTGGTGCGGGTGCGTCCCGAACCCGCGGGCCGGAGCGACGTAGTCGTCGTTGATCACCCGCAGCGCCCGGAAGCCCATGTGGTCCGGGTCGTGGTAATCGGCGAACGAGAACGTGTGGTACGACTGGAGCCAGCCACGGTCGGCGTAGCCGCGCTCGCTGGATCGGCGGATCTGCATCGAAGGGGTGTTGCTCATGGGACCAGCATGGGCCCGCCGAACCATCTTGTGAATCGGCATTCGCCTCATGGGTTCCATCTGCGCGGTAGATGGTTCTCGTCGCTGCGCCGCCGGTTCAGACGACCTCGAGGTTGGTCACCTCGGCGTCCATCCAGGGCCCGCCCTCGGGGTGGACGACGAACGCGTCGAACGTCGCGGCCGTGGGCCGCGCGCCGGCCGGCCTGAGCTCGTCCGCGGGGACGATCGCCAGGTTGGGCGCGCTCACGACGGGCAGGGTCGCCTCCCCGGCGAACGCCTCCGACGCCGCGCGAAGCACCGCCGCGACCCGCCCGGAGGTCGGCTCCGGCAGGTAGAGCGCGTCCACCGTCGCCGCCCGATCGATCCCCTGGGCCGTCGCGATCTCCGACAGGAACACCGCCGCGGCGCCGACGGCCCGGCCCGCCTCCTCGACGCGCAGCAGCCGCCGGGGCCGGGGATCGCGGAGGCTGTGCTCGAGCTGCGCCGCGTCGGGCGCCGACCACAGCACGCGCTCGTCGCCGCACGCCGCGATCGCCGCGAGCACGTCCTCCACCGCCGCCGGCACGGCGACCGCCTGCGGCGGCACGGCGCTCGCGCGGGGGACGAAGCCGTGGTTGCGGCACGCGGCGAGCGCCTTCCGCTGGAACCCGACCCTGTCGACCGCCGCGAGGAGCACGCGCCGCGCGGCCGCGGACTGCGCCTCCACGAACACCGCGATCGGCAGGCCGGCGGCGCGGAGCCCGCCGAGGAGCTCCGCGTACAGCCGGCTCGCCAGCCCCTGGCCCCGGAACCGCGGGCGCACGCTCACGAACGACAGGACGTATCCATCCGACGCGACGCCGCGGAACCGGAAGCGGCGCGGCGCGACGCCGATGAAGCCGGCCGGCTCGCCGCCGT
This sequence comes from Sorangium sp. So ce1335, assembly GCF_051521615.1. Classification (NCBI taxonomy): domain Bacteria; kingdom Pseudomonadati; phylum Myxococcota; order Polyangiales; family Polyangiaceae; genus Sorangium; species Sorangium sp. So ce1335. Next base: position 9,255,444 of record NZ_CP150363.1, on the reverse strand, counting down.
CGCGCGCGAGCACGGCCCGCGGCGACGGGCCGGGGAAGGTGAACTGCCACCGCAGGTAGTCGGCCGTGTAATGGAGGGCCGGCGGCGGCCACGCGTCGCGAAGGACGAGGCTCGCCTCCTCCGCCGCGGCGACCGGGTCGACGTGCTCGATCTGCATGGCCGCGAGCGTCGCAGAACCGCCCGGGAAACGGAACCGACGGGATCGCGAGGAACGCGCGGGGATCCGCGAAAGCGCGCGGAGCTACAGGCCCGCCATCTCGGGGGCGCGCCGCACCACGTCGGGCCAGCGGGACGGGTCGCTGCCGTGCTGGGCGAGGAACGCGTAGACCCACCGCTCCAGGCCGAACGCGATGCACACGCTGTGCATCGGGCCCGCGCCCTCGATGGTGCAGCTGAACGCGCGGCCGAAGAAGTCGGTGTGGTAGTTCAGCGAGCCGGCCGCCACCCGCTCGCCCTCCGGCAGCATCAGCGAGATCTCGTATTTCGTCTCGCTGCTGATCTGGAAGTACGTCTTCGCGGCCGCGTCCGGCGCGATGAAGAACGGATCGCTCGCCGTCCGGATCTCGCCCGCGAGCCGGTGCTCGTCGAGGTAGCGCGCCACGAGCTCGTTCCCCTGCTCGCGCAGCCCGAGGACGTCCTCCCGCGAGCCGAGGAAGACGATCTCCCGCATCGTGAACTCCCACAGCCGCCGGAGGTCGACCATCTTGCTCGACTCGTAGCGGAAGCAGCGGCCCGCGAGCGCGTAGCGCGCGCCCGCCGCCGGCAGCACGCGGTCGCGGTTCGCGGCGTACACGTGGTAACAGACCGCCGGCGAGAGGCAGACCTCGGGGTGCGCCATGTCGCCGAGCGCCCGCTCGTCGAGCGTCTCCCGGTCCTGGTGCCGCGCGCGGAAATCCTCGATGCGCGGCATGTCCTCCGGCAGGTGGCACGTGAAGGTGACGATGTGGGGGAAGGATCGGAAGTAGTCGCACTTCGCCAGCGTCGCCGCCGGGATCAGCGTCGGCACGAGGATCGGGCTCGGCGAGAACGGCGCGCCGAGCGCCTCGAGCGAGCGATCGAAGTAGCGGTAGAGCCGCAGCGGGACGCCCTCGAGGGCGACCTGGCCCTGCCCCATCTGCGTGATCCCGCCGGGGAGCGCGCCGCCGCGGAACTCCACCCGGTCGCACGCCGGGCTGCGGTAGACGAGCTTGCGCGTGAGCTGCCGCAGGCTGCGCTGCATCGTGCGCGCGAGGCCCTCGGCCGCGCGCGCGAGGTCGGCCGCGCCCTGCTCGGGGGCCTCGAACTCGAGCGCGGCGCCCTCGCGGACGAAGCGGATGTTCGAGATCTCCTTCGACAGAAAGGCGATCTGCTTCGGGATCTCCTCCTGCGCCATCTCGGTCGCAGGGGTCGCGAGCTCGACGGTGACGGTCTTCCTCACGGGGCGAGCTCCTGGATCAGCGCGCTCAGCGCGCGCGGCGTGCGCGCGACGCTGAACCTGTCGTCGGGCAGGGTCACGTTGAACTTGTCCTCCAGCTCGGTGAGGAGCTGGAGCGCGCGAATCGAGGAGAACCCCGCGTCGTAGATGTCGTCATCGGGCTTGATGACCGCGGGCAGGCTGCCGACCGTGACGATGACCTCGATAACCTTCTCCACCTCGATCGCCATCAAGAGCTCCTGGGTCAAGATGCGCTGTCGGCCAGCGCGCGCGCCCCGCCGGCGTCGTTGCTCTTCCCGTCGGCGCGGTCCACGGCGGGCTGGACGACGAGCGGCGGCGGCGGCTCGGTCCGCAGTGATGCCACCCGGCGCGCCGGATTTCCAGCCACGACCGTGTACGGCGGGACATCGGCCATCACGATCGAGCCCGCCGAGACGACGCTGCCCTCGCCGACCGTCACCCCCGGGAAGATCATCGACCGGGCGCCGAGCCAGACGTTGTCCTCGATGACGACGGGCCGCACCTCGCTGTCCGCCGGAGGCAGGCCGCGCTTGCGGTCCTCCGGATCGCTCGGGTGGCCGCTCGAGTCGAGGATGTAGACGCTCCCCGCGATCCGGCAGTGATTGCCGATGGTGACCGACTTGCCGACGATGATCCTGCAATCGTGCCCGATCCCGGTGCCATCGCCGATCCGCAAGGTCGGGCGGTCGGAGAACCGGGCGGCGAACACGATGTTGATCTTGCCGTCGAGCACCACATTGTCGCCGAGGATCAGGTCGCCCTTGCCCTGGATGTAGTGAATGAAGTTCCCCGCCCGGACACCCTTGCCGTAGCTGGCGCAGTGCGACTTGAGGTGCGGCTCGCAGACGAGGACGCGAGCGCCGAACCAGTACGCCTCGCGCGCCGCCTCGAACGCGATCCGCATCGGGACCACGATCGGCCGCGGCGCAGGGAGGGTGAAGCTGTGGACCTGGCGTCGCACATGGCGCACGGCGCGTGCGACGGTGTGGTCTGACGTGGCGAGGAATCGAACCAGGTTCTTCATGGAGGGTCGCTCTGCGCAGCCTGGCCGGAGCAGCGGTGTTCAGCGGGGCCCGGCAAGAATGACGGAAGGAACGTCAGGGAGCCTGAGACTATACCTCGGAGCCAGGCCGCGTCGATCGTTCTCCAGCTGTCGTGTCGGCGCTGCCCCGCGCTTTATTACAATCCAGTTACAGGCGGCGCGGCATTCATGTGCGCTCTCACGCTTCCACGCTCCCACACTCCCACGCTCCCACGCTCCCACGCTCCAGGCTCCCACGCTCCAGGTGAAAGCAAATACCGTGACAGGACGTGGCGCGGGCCACGCGGCGCTGCTTCAGGCCGGCTCTCGTCGCTCGCCCGTGGTGGGGGCGGCGCCCGCGGGGGCAGCGGCGGTGGGGTTCTTCGCCTCCATATGGGGCAAAACGCCCCGGAGCAGGGCCAGGCCGAGCGCGGCCTCCACGAGGGTGAGCGCCACCGCCCAGGTGGTCGTCGTGGCGGCGATGGCGGCAAGGCGCTCCTCGCGCGTGACGCCGGCCGCGAAGCCCTCGAACATCGCGGCGGCGAGCACGTCGCGCGTGCCGAAGCCCTGCGGGGTGAGGGGCAGCGTCACCGCCACCATGAGGATCGGGATGTACGTCAGGGCAGCCCCGAGGGGGATGCGCACGCCGAAGAACCAGAAGGGCAGCCAGGTGCCGAGGAAAAGGACGACGAGGTGCGGCAGGCGCGCGGCGAGGGCGACGAGGTGGCCGCGCACCCCGGCCTCGAAGAGCGGGGCGAGGAGCTTCGTGCGGGCGAGGCGGGCAGGGCGCAGCGCGAGGACCGCGAGGTAGAGGACGCCGGCCCCGAGGAGCAGGGCGGAGCCGGCGAGCGGCCCGCCGTTCGCCGGCACGGCGATCGCGCCGAGGAGCAGCAGGCAGCCGAGCCACGAGGCGTAGACGACGAGCGTCGCGCCGGCGACGCGCGCGAGCGGCACGCCGTGCGCGCGCGCGAGGAAGACGGTGATGAACGCCTGGCCGACGTGGTGGTTGAGCAGCGACGGGAGGTAGGAGGCGCCGCGGAGGACGAAGAAATCGCGGAAGGCGACGGGGGCGATCAGGCGGCGGTAGACGAGGACGGTCGCGAGCGTGTCGGCGGCGAGGAGCGCGACGATGAAGAGGGCGGCGAGCGCGCCGAAGAGCGGGGCGTCGACGCGCGCGAGGGCGGCGCGGAAGGCGCCGAGGTCGAGGCGGTCGAGGACGAAGGCGACGAGCCCGATCGCCAGCGCGAACGGCAGGGCGCGGCGCGCGCGCTCCCGGAGGCGCGGCGCGGGGCGCTCGGGCAGATCGCCGCCCTGCGGCGGCGCCGCGGCGGCGAAGGGGCCGGTGTGGGTCGAGGAGCGCAACGGCGCGACCGTAGCAGAATCGCGCCGGTAGGGCCGGTTCGTCGCGCGCCGCCCGGCGACCGCGCCCCGCATGGGGCATAGTCGCGACCATGTCCAAGTACGACTACGATCTGTTCGTCATCGGCGCCGGCTCCGGCGGCGTGCGCGCAGCCCGCATGTCCGCTTCCTACGGCGCGAAGGTCGCCGTCGCGGAGTCGCGCCACCTCGGCGGCACCTGCGTCAACCTGGGGTGCATCCCGAAGAAGCTCCTCGTCTACGCCTCGCACTACGCCGAGGACTTCGAGGACGCCGCCGGCTACGGCTGGACCGTGCCCGGCCACGGCGCAGGGGGGGACGGACAGGGCGGCCCGTCGTTCGACTGGTCCACGTTCCTCCGCAACAAGAACAAGGAGATCGAGCGCCTGAACGGCGTCTACGAGCGGCTGCTGAAGAACTCGGGCGCCGACATCCGCTGGGGGCAGGCCAGGGTCGTCGACCCGCACACCGTCGAGATCGACGGCGCCGCCGTCACCGCCGAGCGGATCCTCGTCGCGACCGGCAGCACCCCGTGGATCCCCGACGTCCCGGGGCGCGAGCTCGCCATCACCTCGGACGACGCGTTCCACTTCAAGACCATGCCGCGGCGCGCGGTCATCGTGGGCGGCGGCTACATCGCGGTCGAGCTCGCCGGCATCTTCCACGGGCTCGGGGCCAAGGTGTCGCTCGTCCACCGCGGCGTGCACCTCCTGCGCGGCTTCGACGACGACATCCGCGCGTTCCTCGCCGCCGAGATCCAGAAGAAGGGCCTCGACCTCCGCCTCGGCGCCAGCGTGGAGAGCATCGCGCGGCGCGGCGACGGGCTGTGCGCGACGCTCGCCGACGGCACCGACCTCGAGGCCGACTGCGTGCTGTACGCGACGGGGCGCCTGCCGAAGACGAGGGGGCTCGGCCTCGAGGAGGTCGGGGTGGTGCTCGACGAGGACGGCGCCGTCGTCGTGGACGACGCGTTCCAGAGCTCGATCCCGTCGATCTACGCGATCGGCGACGTGATCGCGCGCGTGCAGCTCACGCCCGTCGCCATCGCCGAGGCGATGGCGCTCGCGAAGCGGCTCTTCCGCGGCGAGACGGCGCGCGTGGACTACGCCGGCATCCCGACCGCCGTCTTCAGCCAGCCGAACGTGGGCACGGTCGGCCTCTCGGAGTCGCAGGCGCGCGAGCAGCACGACGTCGCCGTCTACCTCTCGATCTTCCGCGCGCTGAAGCACACCCTCTCCGGGCGCGAGGAGAAGACGATGATGAAGCTCGTCGTCGACCGGGCGACCGACCGCGTGCTCGGCGTCCACATGGTCGGGCCGGACGCGGGCGAGATCATCCAGGGGTTCGCCGTCGCGCTGAAGTGCGGCGCGACCAAGGCGCAGTTCGACGCCACGATCGGCATCCACCCGACCGCGGCCGAGGAGTTCGTCACGATGCGCGAGCCGCTGCGGAACGCGGACCGAAGCCCGCCCATGGGCATCGCGCCGAGCTCCGCGTAGCCCCCGCGCGGCGGCAGCGCCCGCTCGCCCGCCAGCGTTCGCGCCGAGCGCGCTCCTCTGGTATGGACCGCGCGATGTCGACCCACGCCTCGAGCCCCTTGAAGCCCGTCGGCCTGCTCACCCGCACGAGCGACCGGTCGTTCTACGTCTTCAACGCCGTGCTCTCCGCGGCCGCGCTGGCGTTCCTCGCCTACATCCTGATCATCCGGCGGGGCGCGGGCGGCGCCGACCTCCGCTTCATGCCCCCGCTGAACGCCGCCCTGAACGCGACGGCCGCCACGCTGCTCGTCGCGGGCTGGATCGCGATCAAGCGCCGCGCGATGGTCGTTCACAAGTACCTGATGGTGTCGGCGTTCGTCGCGTCGTCGCTGTTCCTCGTCGGCTACCTCGCCTACCACTTCGTGCACGGCGACACGAAGTACCAGGGCACCGGGCCGCTCCGCGCCGTCTACTTCGCCGTCCTCATCTCGCACATCGTGCTCTCGGCGGGGATCGTGCCGCTCGCGCTGACGTCGTTCTACTTCGCCTACAAGGCGAACTTCGCGAAGCACGCACGGGTCGCCCGGGTGACGCTGCCCCTCTGGCTCTACGTGTCCGTGACCGGCGTGCTCATCTACTTCATGCTGCGCGGCAGCCCGCCAGCGGTGCCGTGAGCGCGCGCCCCGCGCCGCCGCCCGCCGTCGTCGCTCTCGCTGTCCCCTCCCTCAGAAGTCCTTGATGCTCCCGCGCCGCCCCTGGAGCCCGCCGAGGAGATAGCGGTGGGCGGCCAGCGCCGCGGCCGCGAGCTCCTCGTGCTCGTAGACCTCCTCCATCAGCGGGATCGGGTGCTGGTAGAGCGTGTCGCTCGCCACGATCCGGGGCCACGGCAGGCGATCGGGGTCGGCGCCCTCCACGCCGGCCGCCTTCATGACCGCGAGGAACTCGTGGGCGATGAGGCCCTGGCCGATGACGCTCGGGTGGACGCCGTCGAGGCTGACGATGCCGCCGGCCACGCGGCGCCCGGCGCGGTCGACGTGGTAGTAGCGGGTGTCCATCGGCGGCGCGACGCCGTCCTTGAAATAGGCCGGGAACGCGTACGTCGGCTCGCCGCCGCTGCGCCGGTACGCGAGCCTGTCCAGGCTGCCGGAGATGTCGACGAGGTGATACCGCCGGGCGCGGTGGCGGGCGTTCTTCTCCTCGAGCAGCGCCGCGATCTGCGCGTTGCAGGCGTCCACCGTCGCGTCGATGAGCCGCGCGTCCCTCTCGGTGAGGTGCGGCGCGCCGGCCTCGACGAGGCGGGTGCCCTGCGCGAGCGGCGGGTACGTGTAGTAGGGGAAGTAGCGCGGCGAGCCAGGGAGCGGATCGCCGACGCCGGCGGCGAGGGGCGCGATCGTCACGTGGGGCACGTTGGCCACGAACACGCGCCAGCCCGGGTGCTCGTTGCGCCGCATGGTCGTGTCGACGCGGTCGAGCAGCTCGCCGTACTCGGCGACGAAGTCGTCGGGCATCCAGAGGTTCCACTGCGCGCGGGTGCGCTCGTCGAAGCCGAGCGAGACGGGACGCCGGTCGGGCCTGTCCTCGGTCGCCGCGACGCTGAGGAGGATCGCCGCGCCGACCGCGTTGTTCGGGCCGAGCCAGAGGAGGAGGCTCTCGACACCCTCGCCGCGCGCGTGGTGCGCGAGCCAGTCGAGCTGGCTGAACCGGTCGAGGCGCTCGTCCAGCGACGGGTTGAGGACGCGGAGCGCGGTCCTGTAGAACGACGCGTTCGGGACATGGAGGAAGCCGTCGCCGGCGCCGGGCGCCGCGGCGATCCGCTGCTTGCAGAGCGCCGGCGTCACGAGCCACGCGTCGGCCACGTCGAAGCCGTACACCGAGACGTTGTGGAACCAGGGGACGCTCCCCCCGCGGTACGGGCCGGCCCCCTCGCCCCGCTCGTAGTACTCCTCGGACGCGTCGAGCACCCGGTTCACCTCGGTGAGGAGCGCGGTCCACTCCAGCCCGTCGATCCTCGACCCGAAGGCGAGGTAGAGGCGGCGGAGCACGACCTCGAGATCGAGGAGGAGCCCGTGGGCCGGGTAGTCGGGCACGCGGTACGCCGGGCTCGAGAGCGCGTCGCCGACGTCGACGCCGAGCGCGCGCGCGATCCACGTCGCGTAGGCGAGGTGGGTGCGCGCCGCGCCGAGCGACATGACGCCTTGAGAGATGCTGTCCCCGATGGTGAAGAGCTTCATGCTGCGGTCCTCACGCGTCCAAGGTCAGCGCGCGATCGTATCCGAACGCGCGGCGCCGGGCGGCGGGTTCGTCGCCGCGGCGACGGCGGGGCGCAGGGCTCAGCGCGACGGCGTGCGTCTGTGCAGGACGGCGCTGGCGACGCGCACGGCGAAGAGCAGCGCGAGCAGCGCCGCGTAGATCATCGGCTCCGTCGCGTCCTTCTTCACGCGGAGGAAGAAGTGAACGACCCCGAGGACGGCGGCGACGTACGCGAGGCGGTGCAGGCGCTTCCAGCGCGCGGCGCCGAGGCGCTTCAGCATGCGCGCGGTCGACGTCGCCGCGAGCGGGACCAGCAGGAGGAGCGCGACGAAGCCGGCGAGGATGAAGGGCCGCTCCGTGATGTCCTCGACGATCGCGGGGACGTCGAGCCCCTGGTCGAGGACCGCGTACGTGAGGAAGTGGGCGCACGCGTAGAAGAAGGCGAGCAGCCCGAGCGCCTTGCGGATGCGGAGCGGGAACGTCCATCCCGAGACGAGCTTGAGCGGCGTCGCCGCCAGCGAGGCGACGAGCAGCACGAGCGCGAGGAGGCCGAGCTGGTTCAGCGCCTCGGCGATCGCGTTGGGGCCGAGCGCGCCCGTGGCGGCGCGCAGGACGAGCACGGCGAGCGGGATCAGCCCGCCCGTGACGATCGCGGGCGGGAGCCACGCTTGCTTCCGGACCACCGGCGCGCCGGCGCGCGGCGGCGACGGCACCCGCGTCGCCCCCGCCGCCGCTGGATGTTCCGGCCCTCCGGACGGCTTCGTCGGACTCGCCTCGTTCATCGGGCTCACCGGGCTCACGGGGTCTCCGGCCGCTCTGGCGAGCTCATCTTCAGAAGTTCTCCCGCAGGTCCATGCCGCTGTAAAGGCCGGCGACCTCCTCCGCATAGCCGTTGAACGGCAGCGTGGGGCGGCGCCTCAGCTCACCGATCCTCCGCTCGGTCGCCTGGCTCCAGCGCGGGTGAGCCACCGCGGGGTTCACGTTCGCATAGAACCCGTACTCGTCCGGCGCGGCCTGGCTCCAGGCCGTCTTCGGCTGCCGCTCGGTGAGCTTGATGCTCACGATCGATTTGCACCCCTTGAAGCCGTATTTCCAGGGCACCACCAGGCGAATGGGCGCGCCGTTCTGTCCGAGCAGCGGCTTGCCGTAGATCCCGACGGCCAGCATCGTGAGCGGGTGCATCGCCTCGTCGATCCGCAGCCCCTCGACATAGGGCCAGTCGAGGACGTCGCGGCGCTGGCCGGGGAGCTGCGCCGGGTCGTGGAGCGTGGTGAACTGGACGTACCGCGCGCGGGAGGTCGGCTCGAGGCGCCTGAGCAGCGCGGCGAGCGGGAACCCGAGCCACGGGATCACCATCGACCACGCCTCGACGCAGCGCATGCGATAGACGCGCTCCTCCAGGGAAAACCACCGGAGGAGGGTGTCGAGATCGATGACCTCGGGCTTCTTGATCTCCCCCTCGCACGCGACGGCCCACGGGCGGAGCCTGAGCCGGTCGGCGTTCTCGGCCGGCTCGGACTTGCTGAGGCCGAGCTCGTAGAAATTGTTGTACGACACGATGTCCTCGTAAGCGGTGCGCGCTTCGTCGGTGACGAACGGGTCCCTGCCGTTCGTCGCCGAGGGCGCCGGCGGCGGCGCGGCCTCCGGCAGCGGGGGCGCGCCGGCGGGCGGCGCGGCGGCCCCGCCGGGCGCGCGGGCTGCGCGACCGGCGGTGTCGGCCACGCCCGCCGCGCCGCCCGTGAGCCAGACGAGCCCGCCGCCCACGGCCGACGCGGTGCCGGCGAAGAGCGCCGCGCTCTTCAGCAGCTCGCGCCGGCGCAGGGTGTAGAGCGCTGGAGGGGTGATCTCGGAGGAGGGCGGCTCCTTGGGCAGCTTGCTCATGCCCCCATTCTACGATCGGGGCGGTCTCCGGCCGCCTCCGGCGTCACACGGCCGTCGACAGGAGGCGCAGGGCCGTGCCGGGCGTGTGGTGGAGCACCGCGGGCAGCGCGAGCATCTGCGCGATGCGCGCCGAGCGCTGCTCGACGCCGCGGGCGATCGCCGCCCGCTCGGCCGCGCTGCGCGCGGCGAGCAGGGACAGGACGTCGGCCCAGACGCGCTCGCGCCAGCGCGAGAGCATCTCCATGGCCACCCAGGCCGCGAGGTCCGGGGCGGTGTCACGGAAGAACGCGCTGAGGACGCAGCCGTGCCGGGCGGCGAGGCGCGCGAGCGCCTCGGCCACCGAGCTGCGGAGCAGCGTATTCACCTCGTCGTGATCGTGCTTGAGCCGCGCAAGCATCCTCGGATTGTGCGCATGCCCGAACTCGACGATCGTCGCGTGGATCCCGAAGACGAGATCGTAGTTGATGTGGGCGCTGAAGCCGAGCAGCGCGCTCTGCACCGGCGGCGCGAGCCGGGATGACGTGCTCGCGTACGCGATGTGCCACGCCCCGCAGTCCTGCGCCGCGCCCCGCTCGTTCCAGCGGAGCGTCTCGAGGTACCGCTCGCAGAAGCGGCCCGCGAGGCGCGAGATCCACGCCGGCTCGAGGAACATGCCGTCGCGCCGCTCGACCTGCGCCGCGACAGCGCGCGTGACGATCCCGTATACGTCCGTGAACGCGGCGCGCCGGTCGCCTGCGGCGATGAGCCGGTCCGTCACGGTGTCGAGCACAACGGCGGCATCGTGGACGCTCTTCGGAGACAGGTTAAGGCCGTCGATGCTGCTGCTCATGAAGTCCCCCCTCCTACGTCTTCGCTCGTCGAATAAACCTGATCTGTTGTTCGAACTCCCGCATCCAACCGCCTCGTCGCGCCGGCGCGGCGCTCGGACCGCCGCGCGCGCGGCGCGCGCTGTACAGCGGGGGCGCCGTCCGGCGGCTTGACCGGCCCGGCCTGGTCCGCGGTCCCGGTGTGCGTCGTCGCCATGTCGAAGCGGATCTGCCGACCCGCCGAGAGAAAGATCGCCGCGTGTGGTGCCTGTGCTTCTCCTACTGCCGGCCCCCTCTTGATCCGGCTCCGCGCAGAAGAGCGATGATCCGATGCGATCCAGGCGCGCTCGCGGCGGGAGCCCCCCCTCGCCGCGGCGCTCTGAGCTGTATCTACTCTACGACATGGTGTGGGGTGACCACAATTGTCTTATGACGCATGTTCCCGTTCGGGACAGCTTCCGAGGCTATTCGAACTAGCGAGCTCGAACAAGCTGCTGTTGACCCTGACACGTTTCTTTGTCGCGCGGGAGAGCCCCACGTCATCTTCCGGGTTGCGCTGCTACTGGAGCGTCGAGGGTTCGTCACATCTCGAGAGGCGACACCCTGTGAGCTCGAATCGCGGCGAGATGTTCTTGAAACATGCCGAGTGATTATCCGATGTTGGCTGTACGGTCCGGTCGACACGCGCGACACGCGTTTGGGAAGTCCCTGAGGCGCTGCTCAGGAAACACCCGATCTGTTTTCCACAGGACACCTCGAAACTCCCGTGCGAGTGTAAAATTCGTGGGGTGCTGGCGGATGAGGTCGGCGTTGCTGCGACCGTCGTGGTCGGCCGTGTTGGCCGCCGATGCGGCGGCGGCGCCGGGGTTCGCCTGTCATGGCGCGGCGCCACCTCGAGGGCGCCCCGCCGCCTAGGCGGCGCATCCTCGGCCTTCGGCAGGGGAGGGCCCGCCTGACGCCGGAAGCAGCACCGACGGGCTCGCCTGGGTAGGGGAGAGCAAGAGCTCGTCCATCGCCAGCGGGCTCGGCGGCGCGGCCCGGGCGTGGGGCGCCGGCGTAACGGGCCGCCCGCGACGGCGCGGCGCCGTTCGCGACGTGCGCGGACGGGCCGACGTGTGGGGGAAGAACTGGTCGAGGGGAGGGATTGACGAGGGGGAGGGGGAGAGCGCGCGCTGCGCCGGCCCCGGGGGGAGGCCAGCGGCGCGGCGCCGCGGGCGTCAGCCGGTGCCGCCCTTGGCCTGCACCTCGCGGTGGCGCAGCGTCGCGCGCAGGTAGTCGCGGTTCATCTGCGCGATCACGTCGAGCGGGATCTCCTTCGGGCAGACCGCCTCGCACTCGCCGATGTTCGTGCAGTGGCCGAAGCTCTCGACGCGCATCTGCCCCACCATGTTGAGGCTCCGCTGATCGCGCTCGGGCTGCCCCTGCGGCAGGAGGTTGAGGTGCGTGAGCTTCGCCGCGGTGAAGAGCGACGCCGACGCGTTGGGACAGGAGGCGACGCAGGCGCCGCACCCGATGCACGCCGCCGCGTCCATGGAGCGCTCGGCGACCGGCTTCGGCACCGGGACCGCGTTGGCGTCCGGCGCGCTGCCCGTCGGCACCGAGATGTAGCCGCCCGCCGCCACGATCCGATCGAACGCGCTGCGGTCGACGGCGAGGTCGCTCACGATGGGAAAGGCCTGGGCCCGCCACGGCTCGAGCCACAGCACATCGCCGTCCTTGTAGTGACGCATGTGCAGTTGACACACGGTCGTCCCGCGTAGGGGGCCGTGCGCCTGGCCGTTGATCATGAAGCCGCACATGCCGCAGATGCCCTCGCGGCAGTCGTGATCGAACGCGATCGGCTCCTCGCCCTTGAGGATGAGCCGCTGATTGAGCACATCGAGCATCTCGAGGAAGGACATGTGCTCGCTGACGTCGGGCACCTCGTACGTGACGAACCGGCCCGCTTCGTACTTGCCCTTCTGCCGCCAGACATGGAGGGTGAGGCGCATTATTTGTAACTCCGCTGCGTGGGGTGAACCTCGTTGAACTGGAGCGGCTCCTTGAAGAGCTCCTGGGCCTGGCCTTCGCCCCGCCACCCCCAGGCGGCGACATAGGTGAAGCTCTGGTCGTCGCGCTTCGCCTCGCCCTCGGGCGTCTGGTGCTCCTCGCGGAAGTGGCCGCCGCACGACTCCTCGCGGTGGAGCGCGTCGCGGCACATGAGCTCCGCCAGCTCGAAGAAGTCGGCGACGCGCGCGGCCTTCTCGAGCTCCTGGTTCAGGCCGGTGCCCGTGCCCGAGACGCGCACGTCGCGGTGGAACTGCTCCCGCAGCTCCGGGATCCGCGCGAGCGCGCCCTTCAGCCCGGTCGCGTTGCGCGCCATCCCGCACTCTTCCCACATGATCTTGCCGAGCTCGCGGTGGAACGAGTCGACCGTGCGCGAGCCGCTGGTGGCGAGCAGCTTGTTCAGCCGCGCGCCGGCGTCGCGCTCGGCGTCGCGCACCGCCGGGTGGAGGTCGTCGACCCGCTCGAGCTTCGTCGACGCGAGGTAGTCGCCGATCGTGTACGGGATGATGAAGTAGCCGTCGGCCAGGCCCTGCATCAGCGCGCTCGCGCCGAGGCGGTTCGCGCCGTGATCGGAGAAGTTCGCCTCGCCGAGCACGAACATGCCGGGGATCGTGCTCATCAGGTTGTAGTCGACCCAGAGCCCGCCCATCGTGTAGTGGATGGCCGGGTAGATGCGCATCGGGACGCTGTACGGGTCGTCGCCGGTGATGCGCTCGTACATGTCGAAGAGGTTGCCGTAGCGCTCGGCGATGGCCGGCTTGCCGAGGCGCCGGATGGCGTCCGAGAAGTCGAGGTACACGCCGAGCCGCGTCGGCCCGACGCCGCGGCCCTCGTCGCACACCGCCTTCGCCGCGCGCGACGCGACGTCGCGCGGCACGAGGTTGCCGAAGCTCGGGTAGCGGCGCTCGAGGTAATAGTCCCGCTCGCCCTCGGGGATGTTCTCCGGCGCGCGGGCGTCGCCGGCGTTGACGGGCACCCAGATGCGGCCGTCGTTCCGGAGCGACTCGCTCATGAGCGTCAGCTTCGACTGGTAGTCGCCCGAGACCGGGATGCACGTCGGGTGGATCTGCGTGAAGCAGGGGTTGCCGAAGAGCGCGCCCCGCTTGTGCGCCCGCCAGATGGCCGTGGCGTTCGACCCCTTCGCGTTCGTCGAGAGGAAGAAGACGTTGCCGTAGCCGCCGGAGGCGAGGACGACCGCGTCGCCGAGGTGCGTCTCGAGCGCCCCCGTGATCAGGTTGCGGGTGATGAGGCCGCGCGCCTTGCCGTCGACGACGATGAGGTCGAGCATCTCGGTGCGCGGGTACATCTTCACCTTGCCGAGGCCGATCTGCCGCTCGAGCGCCTGGTAGGCGCCGAGGAGGAGCTGCTGCCCCGTCTGCCCGCGCGCGTAGAAGGTCCGCGACACCTGCGCTCCGCCGAAGGAGCGGTTCGCGAGCACGCCGCCGTACTCGCGCGCGAACGGCACGCCCTGCGCGGCGCACTGGTCGATGATGTTCACGCTGATCTGCGCGAGCCGGTACACGTTGGCCTCGCGCGCGCGGTAGTCGCCGCCCTTCACCGTGTCGTAGAAGAGGCGGTAGATGCTGTCGCCGTCGTTCTGGTAGTTCTTCGCGGCGTTGATGCCGCCCTGCGCGGCGATGCTGTGGGCGCGGCGCGGAGAGTCCTGGAAGCAGAAGCTCTTCACGTTGTAGCCGAGCTCGGCCAGGGTCGCGCTCGCCGCGCCCCCGGCGAGGCCGGTGCCGACGACGAGGATCGTGTACTTCCGCTTGTTCGCCGGGTTGACGAGCTTCAGGTTGAAGCGGTGCTGGTCCCACTTCTTCTCGATGGGACCTTCGGGGATCTTCGCGTTGAGCTGCATGGTGGGGGACGCTCCGGGCTCAGCGGACCAGGCCGAACAGGACGGCCAGCGGGATGGACGAGAAGCCGACGACGAGCAGGATCGACGACGCGGCCGCGAACTTCCGGAGCGCCGGCGTGTAGCGCGGGTGGGTGAGGCCCATCGACTGGAACATGCTCCACGCGCCGTGGTAGAGGTGCAGCCCGAGCAGGCCCATCGCCACGACGTAGGCAATCGCCACCGGCGCGGAGCTGAAGCCCTTCACGACGTTGTCGTAGGCGTCGAGCGGCACGAAGTCGGGGTGGACGGTGCCCGTCGTCAGGTGGAGCAGGTGATAGAGGATGAAGGCGGCGAGGACGCCGCCGCTCAGCAGCATCGTGCGCGCGGCGAGGTTCGGGTGCCGCTGCCCCTTCACCTGGTAGCGCACCGGCCTCGCCGCGCGGCTGTGCAGCGCGAGCGATACGCCGGTGTACACGTGGACGATGAGAGAGGCGAGGAGGACGATCCGCGTCCCCCACAGAAGCGAGGGCGTCCCGTGGAGGAAGGCGGCATAGTCATTGAACTTTTCCCGGCCCAGGTACACCTGGAGGTTGCCGGCCATGTGGCCGATCACGAAGCCGAAGAAGACGACGCCGCTCAGCGCCATCGCGAACTTCTTGCCGACGAGATCCCGGTAGAAGAGCGCGACGCGCTGGGCCCTGGAGGGGAGAGTCGATGGGGCAGCAGTGGGGCTCATCGCTCCCCTCCTTTAGTGGGGTGCGAACGCGTTCGCCAGAGGGAATCTCGCGCTCGATCACCGAAGATTTTGCGGGCGTCGGCCGCTGATCTCGGCCCGCGCGCCGCCGGGGGAGCGCGCCGCCCGGGGGCCCCGGCGACGGGGGCGCGTCAGGCGGCGCGCTCGCCGCGCGCGCGCCGTACCTTGTGACCGTAAAACGCGAGCGCGAGCTCGATCGCGAAGATGCCGATGGCCTGCTCTTCCTGGCTGGTGAACGCCGGCAGGCGCTCGTCGCGGAGCACAACGAGGCCGCCAAACGAGCGCTCGCCCAGCCGGAGCGGCGCCACGATGGCGGCGCCGAACCGATCGCCCTCCGCGGTGCAGAGCAGCTCGGGGGTGTCGTCCGCGGACAGGCGGACGGGGGCGAGCGCGCCCTCGAGCTGGCCGGCGAGCCGCGCGATGAACGCCGCCGGCACCTCCGGCCCGGAGGCCGCCTGGTAGAGCGCGGCCCCCTGGTCGAGCGCGAGCGAGAGCGCCGCACCCGTCGTGTAGACCACCTTGGCCGCGAGGTCCACGGCGCGCTCCGGGAAATCGTCGCGCGCGATGGACGCGGCGAGGGCGGCGCTCGCCTGGTGGACGGCGGCCACCGCGTCGAGGTGGGTGCGCAGCATCGCCGCCCCGAGCAGCTTCTTCATGATCTCGATGTCGTATGGCTTCTCGAGGATGTCGTAGGCGCCGCGCTCGATGCACTCGACGGCGGCCTGCGCGCTGGTGCGCGGGGCGCCGACGATGATCTCGAGGTCCGGGCTGATCGCCTTGAGCGCGGCGATCGTCTCGGCGCCCTCCATGCCGGGCGCCCTCACGTCGGCGACCGCGAGGTCGAACCGGCGCGCCTTGACGAGCTCGATCGCGGCGAGACCGCTCGCCGCGCAGGTGACGTCGAAGCCGCCCTCGCGGAGCTCGACCGCGATGCGGTCGAGGACCCTCTCCTCGGCGTCTACCACGAGCACATGGGGTCGGGCCTGGCTCACTGATGCCTCCTCCTCTGGTGTCCACAAGGGGTGGCCGCGCCGCCTCGCCGTCCGGCGCCGCCGAGATCGCTCGATGGCCACGCCTCGGCGTGGCCGCTGCCGCTCTCCATCCGGCGGGGGTCTCTCCGTTCTCTACCGGCCGTCGAGAGTCCGCCTACGGTCCAATAGAGCCGGTATTCCAGCGAAACGGAAGCCGAAGCGGCGTCGCCGGCGCCCTCCTCGACAGGGCGCGGCGTCGCGCGCTCGGCGCGAATGTGCTCCCGTGTACCGATGCTGGCGGGCCGCGAGCGGACCGTGCGCGCGCCTCGCAGGCGAGGCGCACAGCGGGGGTGCGCGCGTGGGCGCCGATCTCGGCCGCGGGCGCTGCGCGTCTCGCCACGGGCGCTGCGCGCGTCTCGCCGCGGGCGCCGCGCGCGTCTCGCCGCGGGCGCCGCGCGCGTCTCGCCGCGGGCGCCGCGCGCGTCTCGCCGCGGGCGCCGCGCGCGTCTCGCCGCGCTCGTCCCGGCGCGGACAGGCGATGGAGACGGGAGGCAGACAGGAAGGAGGAAACAAACTCGAATGACTTTCCCGACTTCCCTCCTCCGGACTCCCCACCTCGTCTGGAACATGAAACCTCGCTGACACGAAAGCGTTATCGGGACTCTCCCGAAGTTGCCTTGAAAACTCAGGATCTTCCCGAAGGTGCCTCGGAGGCGGGCAGCGAATCGTCGATTACGTTCATCCTGTCATGGACGACACGGTTTGCGCTGGTGGTTCGCCGGCCGTTGTGGGCGTTTCAAGGATCGGTGTCGCGACGTTGAATGGCTGACATGTGGCTTGACGGGAAAGCGCAGCTCGGTTCAGCTCGTCGGGCGACCGGGGGGTCGCGGAGGGGGTCCGATGTTCATCGTCAGAAGGGGCGAGATTCCGCTGTTCTCCGGTCGTTTCAAGGAAGCGGCTTCGCGCCTGCTCGATCGCCATGAGGGGACTCCGCTCGAGCTGCGCCTGTGGGGCGGCGAGCGCCTGCGCTTCGGCGCGGGCACGCCCGCGCTCTCCGTGACGTTCAGGACGCGGCGGGCGCTCTGCGAGACGCTGCTCCGGGGCACGCTGGGCCTCGGCGAGGCGTACATCCGCCGCGAGGTGACGATCGAGGGAGATCTCGAGGACGCGCTCGCCGCCCTGTTCGATCTCGCGCGGTCGGCCGGGCCCGTGCGGACGGCGCGCGCTGTCGGGGCGCTGCTGCCGCGCCTCGCGCCGTCGGCGTCCCTCGAGCGCGGCGCGGCGGGCCTGCTCGACGCGCTCGGGCTCGGGCGGCTCTCCGGCGCGGCGCGGCGCGAGCAGCGCGCGGTCGAGCGCCATTACGGGCTCGGCAACGACTTCTACGCGCTCTACCTCGACCGACGGCTCCAGACGTCGTGCGGCTACTTCCGGTCGCCGGGCGAGGCGCTCGACGACGCGCAGGCCCACAAGATCGCCCTCGTCGCGCGGAAGCTCGCGCTGCGGCGCGGGCAGCGGCTGCTCGACCTCGGGTGCGGGTGGGGGCACTTCATGTTCCACGCCGCCGAGGTGTACGGCGTGCAGTGCCTCGGCATCACCCTCTGCGAGAACCAGGCGAGGTACATCCGCGAGCAGGCGGCCGCGCGGCGGCTCCCGGTCGAGGTCCGCGTCATGAGCCACGAGGAACTCGAGGCCGAGCCCCGGTGGGACCGGCTCGTCTCCCTCGGCGCGATGTGCCACGCCGGCGAGCGCCGGATCGAGGTGTTCTACGACCGCGTGAAGGCGCTGCTCGCCGAGGGGGGCGTCTGCCTCCTCGAGAGCGTCATCCGCGAGCAGGAGTCGGCGTGGGCCGACCCGTTCCTGCAAAAGCACATCTTCCCCGGCTACTGGCCGCCGTCGCTCCGGGGGATGGCGGCGCGCGCCGCGGCGCGCGACCTCGACGTGCTCGACGCGGAGAACCTGCGGCGCCACTCCGCGCTCACGGCGCGCTGCTGGCGCAAGAACTTCCTGGAGAACCGCGACAAGATCGCGCGCGTCACGGGCTTCGACCGCGCGTTCATGAGGAAGTGGGAGTTCTACCTCGCCTGCGCCGCCGCGGCGTTCCGCACGGGGCACCTGAGCTTCATCCAGATGGTGCTGTCGAACGGCGCGCCGCGCGACTACCCGCTCGCGCGCGAGGCCCTGCACGCCGCGGACGAGGCCTCTCCGCGGGAGCGCGCGCCGATCGTCCCCGCCGCGCAGTTCAGCCTGTGGGGGGCGGCCGCGCCGTCCTGATCGGCCGGGCGCCGTCCCGCGCGCCGTCGGGCGCGGCAGATGGGGAAAACGCGCGCCGTTCGCGCGGAAGATCGCGGGGAGCGGGGAGCCCGCGCCGCTCGCGCGCGGAAGATCTTGTGAAGCCCGCGCCGCCAGCTATCAGCTAGATCATGAGCGAAAGGCTACCGGCCACCGCGCGCCGCGCCGCGGCGCGCTCGTGGTCCGCGCCGCGCCGGCGCCTCCGGGCGCGCGCGGGCGGGGCCGCCTCCGTCCTCCTCGCGCTGAGCGCCCTGCTCTCCGGGTGCACCGAGGTGCGCTACGTCGCGCAGGCGAGCCTCGGGCAGGTCTCGATGGCGTGGCGGACCGAATCGCTGAAGGAGGCCTCCCTCGACGCCCGCCGGTCGTGGCGGACGCGCGCGCTGCTGCGCGAGGTCCCGCACATCAAGCGCTTCGGGGAGCGCCACGGGCTCACCCCGACCGGCAACTACACGACGTACGTCGAGCTCGATCGCCCGGCGGCCGTCTGGGTGGTGAGCGCGTGCGAGCCGCTCCAGTTCCGCTCGAAGACGTGGACATTCCCCATCGTCGGGACGGTGCCGTACCTGGGGTGGTTCGATCTCGAGGACGCCCGGGAGTTCGCGGCGCCGCTCAAGGCGGCAGGCTGGGACGTCGACGTGCGCCCGGCGGGCGCCTACTCGACGCTCGGCTGGCTGGAGGATCCGGTCCTGTCCACGATGATCTCGGACGGGGACGAGGCGCTCGGCGAGCTCGCCAACGTGGTGCTTCACGAGTCGCTGCACGCGACGCTGTACGTGAAGGGCCAGACGCGGCTGAACGAGAGCCTCGCGAGCTTCGTCGGGGACGAGCTCGCCAAGCTGTACCTGGACGAGCGCGTGGGCCCCTTCTCCGCGGAGAAGACGGCGTACATGCGGGGGCAGGAGCGGAGCGAGGCGCGGGCGCGCGCGCTTCACGACGCCTACCTCCACCTGAGCCGGCTGTACGCGTCGCCGGCGTCGGACGCCGAGAAGCGGGCGGAGAAGGAGGCGGTGCTCGCCCGGCTCGCGGCCGACATCGGGACGCGCCGCCGGCTGAACAACGCCTCGCTCGTCCAGTTCCGCGTCTACAACTCGGGCACCCCGGAGCTCGGTGCGCTGCTCGCGGCGTGCGGCGGGAGCTGGCCGCGGTTCCTCGGCGCGCTGAGGAAGCTCGAGGGCCAGCGGTTCTCCGCACCCCAGGAGAACATCGGCCAGGTGGTCGAGCCGCTGATCAAGGCCGGCTGCCGGTAGCGCGGCGCGCCGCGCACACACGCGCCGCGCTGCGCCGCGCGCGGCACGTCGAGCGCCGCGCGCCTACCTGCCGCCGCGCGCCCTGCTGCGATCCGCGCTGCGCGCCGCGTGCCGTGCTGCGCGCCGCGCTGCGTGCCGCGCTGCGCGCCGCGCGTCAAATGCCGCGCGCTGCGCCTCCGCTCGCCGCGCTGCGCCGAGCCGGACCGTGCCGCCTCTTCGCAATCCTTCACGCTCACTGCGCGACAACGGGCGTCCGGACCCGCGGAAGGTGGACTCATTCATGTCCAGGTGAGGTTTGCGTTCTGGATCTGCACCCATCCCTGGATCGAAGCAGTCCCTGCGGAAATGTCTTACGGGCTGCGTACTTCGAGCGTACGTGGACCGGACGCTGACGGCCAAATTCGCCGCATTTCCGGCTGCCGGGGCCCAGCTCCGCGGCGCATTGCCGGTTGGCCCGCCGGTTGCTCAATGTATCCACCAGATGTCGCTCCCGCTCGCCGTTCTGTTTCAAGGGGACCCGACGGGAGTGGCCCCCCTGGCACATGGTTCGCAATGCAGGGCCCCGTTCCTGGGGGGCGTCGAGCGAGGTGATCGACGGCAGCGACTGTCGGGCGATCGTTACCCCGCCGCCACCCGGATGCCACGGGGCCTGCTATCGGGCTCCTCGATTGACTTGTCGCCGAGCACCGGCGAGGACTTCGGTTCACCTGATGACAGCCGCCTTGGGGCGATGAAGGAGGATGGTTGAGGCGCGATGCGCGCCGAGCGAGTTGGCTTATCGTGATCAGCTTGTCGATCTTGATTCAAGCTTCTCTTGACGCTTCTTCGGCTCTCGAACTCGACTCTGATTCTGCTTCTGATTTTGCGCTTCGCTTCCGCTTGACCCTGGCTTCTGCTTGAGCTTGTTCCTGCGACTCCGGTCTGCGCTTCAAGCTTCGCTTCTGCTTGCTCTTTCGCTTTGACTGGCTTCTTGGATTGCCTTAGTCTTCCGCTTCGTCTTCGCTTCCGCTTCGTTCCTGTTCTTCGCTCGCTTCGTCGTTCTTTTCTTCGTTCTTCTCCTGGTCCCTGGTTCCCCTCTCTTCGTTCTTGATTCTTCTCTCTTCGTTCTTCTCTCTTTGCTTGATTCCCGACGCTTTCTTCCTTGATCACGCTTCGCATCGCTTTTCTGTCTTCTCTGGCTTTTCTCTCGTGACCGCGGGCCTTCTCAGGTACCGCCGGCGGATCCCCCCTCCACCGGCGCTCCTGTGTGGCCCCGGTGGGTCCGGCAGCGGACCTCAGGCCGGCGGGCTCTCCCGACCGGCCTTTCTTTTTTGTCCTCCTCTCCCCGAGGATCGCGCGCGGGAGGGAGCGGCCCCGCGGCGCGCTGCGGAGCGCGGCCGGTCACGGGAGCGATCGCGCCGCGAGGGCTGGCGGGGCCGCGGCGTACCGCTCGACCTCGCCGACGAGTTCCAGTAACGACGAGCGGGTCGAGCGGTACGCCGCGCCCTCCTCGCCGCCAGGGTCGTCGTCGGGGGGGGGCGGTCCAGCGGAGGGCCAGAGATGACGCAGGAGCATCGCGGTGGGCGCAGGCAGCGCGTCGACCTCACGAATTGCGCGGCCGAGCCCATCCATATCCCCGGCAGGATCCAGCCGCACGGCGCGCTGCTCGCCCTCTCCCCCGGCGACCTCGCCGTCCGCCACGTCAGCCTCAACGTCGGGGCCCTGCTGGGGAGCGCGCCGGAGGCGCTCCTCGGGCGTCCGCTGCTCGATTACCTCGCGGCGGCAGAGGGCGCAGATCTCGAGTCCGTCCTCCGATCACCGGACCCCTCCGCGATGAACCCCCTCAAGGTGCGCCGCAGGGACGGCGGCGACGGCGGCGCGACCGCGTGGCTCGACGCGATCGTCCACCGGGCGGGCGAGCGGCTGATCGTGGAGCTCGAGCCCGTGGCCGCGCCCGGCGACGTGTCGTTCTCGAGCGTGTACCGCGCGATCCACGCGGCGATCGAGCGGATCCAGTCGGCGGAGGGGCTCTTCGACGCGTGCGAGGCGACGGCCGAGGAGATAAGGCGCCTGACCGGCTACGACCGGGTGATGATCTACAGGTTCGACCGCGACTGGAACGGGGAGGTCATCGCCGAGGCCAGGGAGGCGGACATCGAGCCTTACCTCGGGCTGCGCTACCCCGCCTCCGACATCCCGCCGCAGGCGCGGGAGCTCTACCTCCGGAACTGGATCCGCATCATCCCTGATGTCGACTATCAGCCTTCGGACATCGTCCCTCCGCCGGACGCGCCCATCGATCTGAGCTTCTCCGTGCTGAGGAGCGTCTCGCCGATGCACATCCAGTACCTCAAGAACATGGGTGTCGGCGCCTCGATGAGCGTCTCGCTCATCCGCGAGGGCGCCCTCTGGGGGCTCATCGCCTGCCACCACCGCGCGGCGAGGCCGCTGTCGTTCGAGATCCGGCAGGGCTGCGAGCTCTGCGGGAGGTTCCTGTCGATCCAGCTCGCGGCCAAGGAGAAGCTCGAGGACAGGGAGCGAAAGCAGGAGCTCAGGGCGCTGGCCGACGAGGTCGTCGCGACGGTCTCGCGGCGGGAGGACCTCATGGCCGGGCTCGCGGAGAGCGACGGAGCGCTCCTGAAGCTCGTGGACGCGTCGGGCGTCGCCCTCTTCCACGGAGACGCGGTGAGCCCGCTCGGTCTCTCGCCCGCGCCCGAGGAGCTCAGGCGCCTGAAGGCGTGGATCCGGCGCAACGTCGCGGATCGGCCGGTGTTCCACACAGACAGCCTCGCGAGGGTCGAGCCCGCCCTCGCCGACATCAAGGACGTTGCGAGCGGCGTGCTCTGCATCTCGATCCCGGAGCCGGAGCCCTGGTACGTTGTCTGGTTCCGGCCCGAGGTGATCCAGACCGTGAGCTGGGGCGGCAACCCCGAGAGGCCGGTCGAGAGCTCGGCCGAGGGCACGGTGCTCGGCCCCCGGCGCTCGTTCGCCCTGTGGAAGCAGATCGTCGAGCAGACCGCCGTCGCCTGGAAGCCCGCCGAGATCGAGGCGGCCGAGCTGCTCCGGCGCGCGCTCATCGAGCTCGATCTCACGCGGCAGGTCGTCCGGGAGCGGAGCGCGCGCGCCGCGGTCGAGCGGAGCAACGCCGAGCTGGAGCAGTTCGGGTACATCGTGGCGCACGACCTCAAGGAGCCGCTGCGCGGGATCAGGTCGTTCTCCACCTTCGTGATGGAGGACGACGGGGCGGCGCTCTCGTCCGAGTCGCAGGACCACCTGAAGCGCATCGGCGATCTCGCCGGGCGCACGATGGAGTTGATAAGCTCTCTTTACGAATACTCCCGCGTCACCCACGTGGACTTCGCCTTCGGCGAGGTCGACCTGAACGAGGTGCTCGCCGACGTCGAGCGGCGGCTCTCGGGCACGCTCCGGCTGCGCGGCGCCGCGATCCGCGCGCCGCGGAGGCTCCCCAGGGTGGTCTGCGATCGCATCCGGATCGCGGAGGTGCTGGCCAACCTCATCTCGAACGGCATCAAGTACAACGTGAGCCCGGAGCCCTGGGTCGAGGTGGGCTTCGACGAGACCGCCAACCCCACCCTCTTCCACGTCAGGGACAACGGGGTGGGCATCCCCGCGGACGAGCGGCACCGGCTCTTCACGATGTTCGAGCGACTCTCGACCGCGGCGCAGTACGGCGAGGGGACGGGCTCGGGGCTCGCCATCACCCAGCGGATCATCGAGCGGCACAAGGGGAAGATCTGGGCGGAGTCGCCGCCTGGCGGGGGCACGACGTTCTACTTCACGCTCGCCGAGGCGCCCTTCACGGACGCGTGAGCCGGGGCGCGCCGGCGCGTAGGACGCGCGCCAGGGGCCGTCGGGCGCGCGTCAGGGGCCGTCGGGCGCGCGCCGCGGGTGGACGGTGGCGGAGACGATCTTCCAGTCGCCCTCGACCTTCTCCATCCGGAGCGCCACGGGCAGCTCGTCGCGCCGGACCGGCTGTCCGTGCCGTGCGCCGGTGACCGTCGCGGTGGCGGTCACCTCGGCGGTCATGCCGGCGGGGTCGACCTGGATGTCCGTGCCGCCGAAGCTCACGTCCGCGGTCTGGTAGATGACGGCGGCCTGGGTCGCGGCCGCCGTGAGATCGTCGCGGCCGCTGAGCCGCTCGTCGAACTCGACGATGCGGGCGCTCACCTCCTTCGCGAAGATCTCCGCGAACTCCTTGCGAACACGGCCGTGGCGCACGAGCGGGTTCCGCTCGCCGTCGTCGATGCGCACCGCGTCCTCGAGCTGCGCGAGGCGGGCGCGGATCCGGTCCTCCTCGGAGGGCGAGAACAGCAGCGCCACGACGGCGAGGACGACACCGACCGCGATGAGCCCGAGCGGGAGCCAGCGCTTCATGCAGGGAGTATAGGCGACGGCGCCGCGCAGGCGCGCGGAACGGGCGCGCGGGCGCGCGGGAACGGGGCGCGGCGCCCGTCAGGCGCGCACGCTGATCGCGGCGAGGGCGCACACCTTGAGCGCGCTCAGGATCGCCTCGCGGAGCCGCGCGGAGCCGAGCACCTCTTTCCAGAGATAGCCCGCGATGCCGAGCGACTGCGCCCGCGTCAGCATCATCGGGGCCGGCTGGCCCGTGATGAAGATCACCGGGGCGTCGGTGACGCGCTTGAGCTTCTCGAGCAGCTCGAGGCCGTCCATGTCGGGGAGGCGGTAATCGAGGATGATGCAGTCGGGCCGGGTCTTCGCGCACTCCTCGAGGGCGGCCTTGCCCGTGGGCGCCTCGATCAGCTTGACCTCGACGTCCGCCCAGTCCCTGAGATAGCGCCCGTAGATGGTGCGATCGGTGTCGCTGTCCTCGACGAGGAGGATCACTGCCTTGCGGAGCGCCATGGGGTCCAGGTTCCCTTCTCCAGGCGCCCGGCGCAACATGGACGGCGCCGATCGCGGATGAGGAGCTGCCCGGATCGTCGCGCGGGCAGCCCCTGACGCGGAGGGCCGCTGGCTAGCGCCCGACGATCGGCTCGAGGCACCTGTCGCGCGCGTCGCGAAGGGCGCCGAGCTCCACGTCGATGACCTTGCCGCCGCCGGCCTCGATCGCGAGCCGGCCGCCGCCCGTCGTGCCGAGCTCGAAGCACGGCACGCCCGCGGACTTCGCCCTCCGCGCGACCTCGGGGGCGTCCTCGGGCCGGACGCTCACGACGATCCGGCTCGGCGCCTCGCCGAACAGCGCCTCGGCGAGCTCCTCGCGCGCTTCATCGTTCGGCCCCTCCGGCAGCCGCACGCGGGCGCCGACCATCGCCGCCGGGTCGTCGGCGGCGGCGCAGCACTCGCCGAGCGCGATCGCGAGCCCGCCGTCGGCGACGTCGTGCGCGCTCTGGAGGAGGCGCGGCCGCGCGCGCGCGAGCTCGAGGCAGAGCGCCTGGAGCCGCGCCTCGCGGTCGAGGTCGAGCGAGGGGCTCGGGCCCTTCACCTCGCCCGTGTGGCGCGCGACGTACTCCGAGCCGCCGAGCGGGCCGCCGCGCGGGTCGCCGAGCAGCAGCACCGTGAGGCCAGCGGCCGGGAACGAGGCCCGCAGCACGTCGCCCGCGTCCGCGACGAGGCCGACGACGGCGACCGTGGGGGTCGGCAGGATCGCGCGGCCGTCGGTCTCGTTGTAGAGCGACACGTTGCCGCTCACGACGGGCACCGAGAGCGCGCGGCACGCCGCGGCCATGCCGTCGATCGCGAGCGCGAACTGCCGCATGATCTCCGGCCGCTCGGGGTTGCCGAAGTTGAGGCAGTCGGTCAGGCCGATCGGCTCCGCGCCCGCGCACACGACGTTGCGGCACGCCTCGGCCACCGCCATCGCGGCGCCCTGGAACGGGTCGAGCTCGCAGAGGCGGCCGTTGCAGTCGCTCGAGAACGCGAGGAGCTTCTCGAACCGCCGGCCGTCCTTCTCGCACGGGACGCGCACCACCGCGGCGTCGCTGCCCGCCCGGACCTCGGTGCCGCCCCGCACGATCTGGTCGTACTGCCGCCACACCCACGCGCGCGAGCCGAGGTTCGGCGAGCCCGCCATGGAGAGGAACAGCTCGGACCAGGAGGGCGGCGCCGGGATGGTGCGCGGGTCGAAGGCGCGGCGCGCGGGCAGCGCGGCGTCGTCGCGCTGCGGGCGGTCGTACTTCGGCGCCGCGTCGGTCAGGAAGTCGACGGGGAGATCGCAGACGACGACCGGGCTCTGCGCGACGCCGGCGGCCGCGCCGCCGAGCGGGTCGTAGCCGGGCGTCGCGCGCACGACCCAGCGGCCCGTGTCGGTCACCTGGCCGATGATCGCCGCGTCGAGCTCCCACTTCGTGCAGATCTCGATGACGCGCGCCTCGCAGCCGGGCTTCGCGACGAGGAGCATGCGCTCCTGCGACTCGCTGAGGAGCATCTCGTAGGGCGTCAGCCGGGCGGCGCGCCGCGGCACGAGGTCGAGGTTCAGATCGAGGCCGCTGCCGCTCCTGCCCGCCATCTCGACCGACGACGAGGTGAGCCCGGCGGCGCCCATGTCCTGGATGCCGACGAGCAGGTCCTCGGCGAAGATCTCGAGGCACGCCTCGAGCAGGAGCTTCTCCATGAAGGGGTCGCCGACCTGCACCGTGGGCCGCTGGCTCGGGCCGCCCTCGGAGAACTCGTCGGAGGCCATGGTGGCGCCGTGGATGCCGTCGCGCCCCGTCTTGGCGCCGACGTAGAGGACGTTGTTGCCGACGCCGCTCGCGCGCCCGTAGAAGATGCGGTCGGAGCGGACGACGCCGCAGGTGAAGGCGTTGACGAGGATGTTGCCGTCGTAGGCGCGGTCGAAGAAGAGCTCGCCTCCCACGGTGGGCACGCCGATGCAGTTGCCGTAGCCGCCGACGCCCGCGACGACGCCGCGCAGGAGCTGCGGCGTGCGCGGGTGGTCCGGCCGGCCGAAGCGGAGCGAGTCGAGGTTGGCGATGGGGCGCGCGCCCATGGTGAAGACGTCGCGGAGGATGCCGCCGACGCCGGTGGCCGCGCCCTGGTAGGGCTCGATGTACGACGGGTGGTTGTGCGACTCCATCTTGAAGACGGCCGCGAACCCGTCGCCGATGTCGACGACGCCGGCGTTCTCCCCGGGCCCCTGGATGACGCGCGGGCCGGTCGTGGGCAGCCGGGAGAGGTGCACGCGCGAGCTCTTGTACGAGCAGTGCTCGCTCCACATCACGCTGAGCACCCCGAGCTCGGTGAACGTCGGCTGCCGTCCGAGCCGCTCTCGCGCGCGCTCCCACTCGCTCGCCGAGAGCTTGTGCGCCTGCGCGAGCGCGAGGTCGACCGGCGGATCGCCGGGGAAGGAGGAGGGGGAGGGAGAGGTCAGAGGGTCGGCAGCCATCGCGGCCCTAGCTAGCGCAAGGACGCGGGGAGGGGAAGGAGGGGAGCGGGCGGGCGAAGCAGGCAGCGCGCCGCGCCCCCGCCGGACCCGAACGGAGCGGGTGAGCCCCGCTCCGGCTAGGCGTCTCGCTTCACGAGCAGCGCCGTGAGGTCGTCTATCTGCTTCGCCGAGCCGGCGAACCGGCGCACCTCGGCGAGGAGGGCGCCGAGGATGTCGGAGGTGGGCCGGGCGTGAAGGCGGTGGATGAGGTCGCCCACGCGCTCCTTGCCGAACACCTGACCGGCGGCGTCCTGGTACTCGTAGAAGCCGTCGGTGAGCAGCACGAGGAGGTCGCCCGGCGCCATCACGAGGGGCGGCGTCGAGGGCAGGTCGAGGTCCTTGAACATGCCGAGCGGGACCGTCGACGGATCGCGCCAGACGACCTGACCCTCGGCCGCCCGGTAGTGGAGGAGCGGGCCCTGCCCGGCCGCGTGGTAGCGGAGCTGGTGCGTCGTCGGGTCGAGGATGCCGAGGAACGCCGTGATGAAGCGGTCGTTCGGCAGGTCCTCGATGAGCTGCTGGTTGATGTGGTGCATGAGCGCGTCCATGTCGGCCGAGAGGCGGAGGCCGATGCGGAGCATGGCGCGGAACTGGGTCACGCTGAGCGCGGGGCCGATGCCGTGGCCGGCCGCGTCGGCGAGCAGGAGGAGCATCGGCGGCGCGTCGGAGCGCTCGTCGAGCCGGATGACGTCGTAGATGTCGCCGCCGGTGTCGTCCGCCGGCTTGCTGAACGCCGACAGCGAGTATCCGGGGCAGCGCGGGAGCCGCCGCAGCAGGATGTTCTGCTGGATGTCGCGCGCGATGGTGAGGTCGTGCTCGAGCTTGATCTTGATCATGCGCTCCTCGAGCAGGAGCGTGCGCTGGACGGCGACGGCGGCCTGCGCGGCGAGCAGCTCGGCCACGTCGCGCTCGTCCGGGCCGAAGTGGCCCACCGCCGAATTCAGCATCTGGAGCACGCCGACGAGCTTGTCGTCGAGCCCGATGAGCGGCACCGTGATCAGGGATTTCGTGTGATATCCCGTGCGGCGGTCGATCTCGGGGTTGAAGCGCGGATCGGCATAACAGTCGTCGACGACGATGGTCTGGCGCCTGCGCGCGCACTCGCCGGCGATGCCCTTGTCGATGCTGACGCGGATCTGCGTCTCGCCCGTGGCCACACGCGAGTAAAGCTCTTTGGCCTCGGCGTCGTAGAGGAAGACGCTCCCGCGGTCGGCGCCTATCACCTCCCGCCCCGTCTTGATGATGAGCTCCAGGAGCTCCGTGAGATCGCACGGCGCCGCGAGCTTGCGCGAGACGTCCAGGATCAGGATGAGCGACGACGCATCGATCAGGGAGGGAGTGCCCACGCGCATGCGACCGGAGAGTTTGGGCTACGTGGAAATAGGGGTCAAGACATGGTCTCGCCCCGGGATGTCCACGGCGAAGCGTTCCGGAGCGCTCCGGGCTGTCCCGGAGCGTTCTGTGCCGTTCACGCGCGCGCGTGACGTCGCTTTCAGCGTCGGGCTCGGGCCGGCGATCTCCGTCGCCGCCGTGCTCGGGGCGAGGAGCGCGAGAGCTGCGAGAGCCGGCCGAACGCCGGCGTCGAGAGCGCCGCGGCGGCGCGGCGAGAGCGCGCGAGCGCGCGATCGACGTCGCGTCGCGTCGCAGCGCGCGCGGCCGTGGAGTCGGCGCTACCACCTCGGCCCTACCTGTCCTAGAACACGCGACGCACACTCCCTTGAAAGCGAGCTCTTCATGATCCGCCTCCGCCTCGCCGCCCTCGCCCTGCCCGCCGCCCTGATCGCGGCGGCGTGCGACGCGCCGCCCGCGCCCGTGGGCGCGGCGCCCGACGCGTCGCCAGCCCCCGCCGCGTCGCCTTCGGACCCGCCGCTCGCCTCCGCCGCGGCGTCCGCCGCGCCGCCGGCGAGCGCCCCGGCGGCGCCCGAGGACGCGGGCGCCCTCGCCGTCGCGGACGCGGCGGCGCCCGAGGACGCGGGGGCGGCGGCCGGAGACGCGGGCCAGCGGCCGCCGAGGGACGCGGGCGGCGCGGCGGCGCCGGACGACGCGGGCGCCGTCGCGTCCGTGACGGCGGACGGGGGCGGCGAGCGCGCCGAGGCGCAGGCGGCGTCGTCCGCGCCCGGCGCTGGCGCGCCGCCCCCGGTGCCCGCCGCCGAGGCCGGCTCCGCGGAGGCGGTGGCGGCGGAGGTCGACACGATCTTCGTCGGCAAGAAGACGTACCTCGCCCGCTTCAAGCAGGAGCACACGCAGAAGATCTCCGGCGCCGTCAAGAAGCAGAGCGGCACGCTGTCGGTCGAGAAGCCGAACAAGCTCTCGTTCCGCTACGATCCGCCGATCCAGAATCGCATCGTCTCCGACGGCGTGTCGCTCAAGGTCTACGTCGCCGAGGACCGGCAGATGTTCGTCACGCCGGTGCAGAACTCGGAGTATCCCGGCGCGCTCTCGTTCCTGATGGGCCACGGGCTGCGCCCGTCGTTCACGTTCACCTTCAACGAGAAGGCGAATTTCGAGGGCGGCCCCGTGCTCGTCGGCAAGCCGCGGGCGCCGACTCCCCATTACGAATACGTGATGTTCTATATCGACAGGGCGCTGCTCGCGAAGAAGGACCCGGGCGTCATCCGGCGCGTCCTCATCGTCGACGCGCAGGGCAACCGGAACCGGTTCGATTTCGAGAACGCGTCGCAGCCGGCGTCGATCGATCCCGCGGAGTTCCGGTTCACCGCGCCGCCCGGCACCGACGTCAAGCAGAACTGATGATCCCGCGACTGGCCCTCTCCGAGCTCTTCCCCGACTTCCATGCGGCGTGGGTCCTCGCCGAGGACGAGGACCTCATCGTCGTCGACAAGCCGGCTTTCATGTCGACGCACGCGCCGGAGGCGGACCGCATCGACGACGTGGTGACGCGCCTGCGCGCCTTCCTGCGCGGCCGCGGCGACGCCGACGACTACCTCGGCATCCACCAGCGGCTCGATCGCGACACCTCGGGGGTGCTCCTGTTCACGCGGCGGCGCGAGGCGAACGCCGCCGTCGCGCGGCAGTTCGAGGGGCGCACGGTGCAGAAGACGTACGTCGCCGCCGTCGCCGGCTTCGGCGACCGCGCGCCGCGCGGCACCCTGCGGCACCGGCTCGTCCCGGCGCCGGGCGGCGCGATGCGCGCGATCGCGGAGGCGGGCGCGGGGCGAGAGGATCGGGCCGCGGGCGGCAGGAAGAAGGCCGCCGCCGGCGCGGATCGGGCCGCGGCCGGCGCGCTGGCGATCACCCGCTACCGGCTCCTCGAGCGCCGCGGCGACCGCGCCCTGCTCGAGCTCCGGCCCGAGACAGGCCGCACCCACCAGCTCCGGGTGCAGCTCGCCGCGATCGGCCTGCCCATCGCCGGCGATCCGCTCTACGGCGGCGCCGAGGCCCCGCGCCTGCTGCTGCACGCGGCCGAGCTCCGCCTCGACCACCCGGCCACGGGCGCGCCCGCGGCCTTCCGGTCGCCGCTGCCGGCGGCCTTCGAGGCGTGGCTCTCGGCCGCGCCGGCGGACCCGTACGCGGGGGGCGTCGAGGCCGTCGAGCGCGCCATGCGCGAGGCCGCCGAGCGGCGCTACGGCGTCGCGCGCGCGGGCGACACGACGGCGCTCCGGCTCGTCCACGGCGCGGGCGACGGCCTGCCCGCCGTCTCGGTCGACCTCTACGGCGAGCACCTCGTCGTGTCGCTGTTCGGCGGCGGCGAGGGCGAGCCGGGCGCGCCGCCGCGGGACGTCGTGCTCGACGCGGCGCACCGGCTCGGGGCGAAGGGCGTCTACGTCAAGGTGCGCCCGAAGCACGCGAGCGTCATCGTCGACGCGCGGCGCGAGGAGTTCGCGCCGCGGCACGCCGTCCGGGGCGAGAGCGCCCCGGAGGAGTTCACCGTGCTCGAGCACGGCCTGCCGTTCAAGGTGCGGCTCGGCGACGGGCTCTCGACGGGCATCTTCCTCGATCAGCGCGAGAACCGGCGACGGGTGCGCGAGCTCGCCCGGGGCGCGCGGGTGCTCAACCTGTTCGCCTACACCGGCGGCTTCTCCGTCGCGGCCGTGGCGGGCGGCGCGCGCGAGAGCGTCACGGTCGACGTGTCCCGGGGCGCGATCGCCTGGGCGCGCGACAACCTCGACGCGATCGGCGCGGACCCGGCGGCGCACGTCGTCGTCGAGGCCGACGTGTTCCCGTGGCTCAGGGCCGCGGCCCAGGCCGGCCAGCGCTTCGACCTGATCGTGCTCGATCCGCCGAGCTTCGCGACGACGAAGAAGAGCCGCTTCAGCGCGGCGAGCGATTTCGGCGCGCTCGCCGCGCTCGCGTTCCGCCTGCTCGCCCCGGGCGGGAGGCTGCTCGCCTGCACGAACCACCGCGGCATCGCGCGCGCCAGGTTCCGGCGCCATTTGCACGAGGCCGCGCGTGAAGCAGGATGCGACGTCGTGCAGATGAAAGACCTCCCCGATCCCGTGGATTTCCCGAGCGAGCCAGGCACGGAGTCCCATCTGAAGAGCGTCCTCGCCACCGTGGGCGCGCCGGCCGCGAAGGCCGCGAAGGGCGCGCCGGTCATGAAGGGCGGGCCGGCCGCGAAGGGCGCGCCGGTCATGAAGGGCGGGCCGGCCGCGAAGGGCGCGCCGGTCATGAAGGGCGGGCCGGCCGCGAAGGGCGCGCCGGCCGTGAAGGGCGCGCCGGCCGCGAGGGCCCCGAAGGGCGCGCCGCTCCCGAGGGCCGCGAGGCCCGGAGGCGCTCGCAAGGGGCCGGCCGCGCCGGCGCGGGCGTCCCGCCGAGGTGCGCGATGAGCCAGCGCCGCCTGCTGATCACGATCCGCTCGTACGCGTACCTGGAGCCGGCCTTCCTCGCCGCGGGCGACTTCGAGCCGGGCCTCGTCGAGCGCAAGAGCTTCCCCGACGGCGAGCGCTACCTGCGCGTCGCGGTCGACTGCTGGGGGCGCGACGTCGTCCTGCTCGGCGGGGCCCCTCAGGACCTCGACTGGCTGGAGATCTACGACCTCGGCTGCGCCATCTCGCGCGCCGGCGCCCGGTCGCTCTCGATCGTGATGCCCTATTTCGGCTACGCGACCATGGAGCGGGCCGTGAAGCCGGGCGAGGTGGTGACCGCGAAGACGCGGGCGCGGCTCATCTCGGCCATCCCCACGTGCGACGCGGGCACGCGCATCTTCCTCTTCGATCTGCACACCGACGGCATCGAGTTCTATTTCAGCGACTCGCACGTGACGCGCCACCTCTACGGCGCGCCGCTCATCACGCAGGCGGTGCGCGCGCTGATGGGCGACCGCCCGTACGTGCTCGCCGCCACGGACGCCGGCCGGGCCAAGTGGGTGCAGAGCCTCGCCCGCACCCTCGGCGTCGAGCCGGCGTTCGTCTACAAGGAGCGGCGCGGCGACGGCGTCAGCGTGACGGGCATCAACGCCGATGTCTCCGGCCGGGAGGTCGTCATCTACGACGACATGGTCCGCACCGGCTCATCGCTCGTCCAGGCGGGGCGCGCCTACCTCGCCGCCGGGGCCTCGAAGGTCCACGCGGTCACCAGCCACCTCGTCCTGCCGGGCGACTCGCTCGAGAAGATCAGGAAGGCGGGCGTGTTCACGACGCTGATGGGCACCGACTCGCACCCCGGCAGCCAGCAGCTCGCCGGCACGCCCGGCGCCCTGTTCTCCGTCGCGCCTCTCCTCGTGCGCGCGCTCGAGCGCACGCCGTAGGCCTCACCGGGGGCCCGACGCCGGCGCGGGCCGGCCGCCGAGCTCCTCGTACAGGCCGGTGAGCCGCTCGACGACGCTCGCGATGTCGTACCGGGACCGCGCCCGCTCCCAGGCGCCGCGGCCCATCCGCTCGCGGAGGTCGACGGAGCCGAGCAGCCGGGTGATCCGCTCGGCGAGCGCGTCCACGTCGCCCGCCGCGATGACGAAGCCGCTCTCGCCGTCGACGATCACCTCGGGGATCGCCCCGACCCGGGTCGCGACGACCGGCCGGGCCGCCGCCATCGCCTCGAGGAGCGCGATCGGCAGCCCCTCCGCGTGCGATGGGAGGATGAACACGCTGCTCTCCTCGAGCACCCGGGACTTCGCCTCTCCGCGCACGCTGCCCAGAAACCGCACGCTGTCGCCCAGCCCGAGCTCCGCGACGAGGCGCTTGTAGCCGGCGAGGTCGTCGGGCTCCGCCGGCCCGGCGAGGTCGAGCACCGCGGCGGGGTGCTGCCGGACCACCTGCGCGAACGCCCGGATCGCCTCGGGGACACCCTTGCTGTCGTTGATGGCACCGAGGTGCAGCACGCGCGGGGCGGCGGGGAGCGGGGGCGGAGCGGCCGGCACGGCGACCCCGTTCTCCAGGGTGACGATGCGGCAGCCGGGCGCGACGCTGCCCAGGAAGTCGGCCCAGTACTCGCTCAGCGCGATCACCGCGTCCGCCCCGCGCAGGCTCCGGGCGATCCACCCCTTGAGCCGGCTTTCGGCCACGAATTCATCGAACCGGCTGCCGTGGATGTGCAGGATCGTCCGGTAGCCGAGCCACTGGCCGAGCTGCGAGAGGACCGCCTTCTCGTGGAAGGACCACCCGTAGGACGAGTGAATGTGAAGGACGCGGCACGCGGGGCGGCTCGCGACGATCGCCGCGCACCCGCGGGCGAAGCGCGCCAGCTTGCCCCGCAACCCGGGCTCGGGGGCGGTGTCGCAGTGGCGCGTGGGGATCCGCTCCAGCATGGTCTCCACGTAGGTCGCGATCCCCCCCACCGCCGGGGCCCGCGGACCGATCACCAGCACACCCGTACGCTCAGACATTGGCATCCCCGCTCGCCTGCTTCAGGATCCGGGCGGGGACTCCGCCCACCGTCGCGCCCGCCGGGACATCCTTGATCACCACCGCGTTCGCGCCCACCACCGCCCCGCGCCCGATGCGGATCGGGCCGAGGATCTTCGCGCCGGCTCCCAGGTAGACGTCGTCCTCCACCACCGGCACCTCGTGGTGGCCCGAGCGCCCGCCGATCGTCACCTGCTGGGCGATGGTCACGTTCCTGCCGATCCGCGCCCGCGCATGGACCACCACCCCCATCCCGCCGTACCCGAACCGGGTGCCGGCGCCGATCTCGGCGCTGGGCGGGATCGAGCTATTGTACAGGAGGAATATCAGCCAGTAGAGCAGCCTGGGGACCACGGGGATTCGCCTGACATGGCACCAGTGCGCGACGTTGTACAGATGAATGGCGTTCATGGGGTTCTCGACGGAGCTCGCCCGTGCCGGTCGCCATCCCATGGGTCCACCTCGTCGCCAGGGTGATGCGGCCAGGTGGTGGGCTCGAACGACCGGGCATGGACATGCCACGGGCACGGTGTGGCCGTCGAGCCCTCCGGAGGCTCCGGGGGTAGGAGTCCGACGTAGGTTGGCCTACCGCGCCCGTCGGCTCCTGCGACCGGACGCGGGTTGCTTCTTGATCGCCGGAGCCGCGGGTGGAGGACGATTCCTGTCCACGCCCGGCTTCTGGCGCGGTCAGCGCGACTCTCCCTCACTCACCGGAACACAGGTGTTGTTCGTGAGCCTGTCGATCGCGCTCTGCGCGAGCAGGAGGAAGCAGGCGGAAGCAGGAGGAGATCCATGTCGAGCGCGCGCTGAATTCCCTTGCCGGCGGGGATCGGCGCGTGGATGCTCTCCACGGATGCGCGGATCGCGCAGAAAGGATGAGCGTCGAGGCCATGGACGAGCTGGTACGAACGGTCGCAGAGAAGGTTGGCATCCCGGAAGACAAGGCGCGCCTGGCCGTGGAGACGGTGGTCAATTTCCTCAAGGCGAAGCTCCCCGCTCCGCTCGCCGCCCACGTCGACACCGCGCTCGGCGCGGCGGCCCCCGCCATCGCCAACCTGGACGTGGGCAGCCTCGCGGGCTCGCTCGGCGGCCTCTTCGGCAAGAAGTAGCGGCCTCTCCCGCCTCTCGCTGCCCGAGCGCCCTCTTCCGTCGATCACCTCTCCTCTCCTGAAATCGCCCCTCCTCTCCTGAGCTCGGCGACGCGACTCCGCTCACGGCGCGGAGGGGCGCGGCGTTGTGCTCATGTCCAGGACGCGCCCGGTCCATCGCTGTCTCGTGCGGCTCGAGCAGCCCTCCTGTGCCCGAGGCGCTTCACGTACGGTCCCCGCGCGGCCCCGCCGCGCGGCCGCGTCGTCGATCTGGGTCGCGCCTTCGCATCTCCACGCCGCGCGCGCGTCCCGAGCGCGGCGTGGAGGTAGGACGAGCGCGGGAAGCCGCGGGGTTCCTGGACGACGCGCGCGCCGCGATGCATCGCCGCTGCACAGGCGGGCTCCGGCACCGGGCTTGCGAGCGTCGAAGACCTGGAGAAGCATCCGCCCACCTCCCTCTTCGCGGGCGGCCGAGCTTCCGCGGCGAGAGGAGCGATATTCCATGGCGTCCGTGATCGGCGGCGAGGCCGCCTTCATCGGGTCTTTGACTGAACTGATCGAGCTCAATTGGTCCGCGGTGGACGCGCTCGCAGCGGCGCTCGCGCGGATGAGCCGCCCAGGCGACAAGAGCCGGCTCGCGAGCTTCCTGAAAGACCACGAACGCCACCTCGAGGAGCTCGCCGCCATGGCCCACGAGCTCGGCGAGCCCCCCGTGGACAGCGCCGTCCGACCCAGGCTGAAGAGCAGGGGGTTGACGCACGGGATCGTCGGAGATCGCGCGATCCTGGAGGCGATGAGGCATTACGAGGAAGATAGCTGCGCTGTCTACGAGCGGATGCTCGCGTCCCGAGAGGGCCTGTCCGACCGGGCGCGCGACGTCCTGCGCCAGGCGCTCGCCGTGGAGCGGCGTCATCGGGAGTGGTTCTCCGAGCAGCTCGACTCCCGTCAGGGGCTCTTGCTCTTGCCGCTGTAGCCTTCCGCGGTCTCGTGTATCATCGACGCAATGAATCGCCCTCTTCTGCTTGCCTCCGTTGGCCTTGCCCTCTCGCTCGTGGGCTGTGACGAGCCCTCGAAGCCGGCCGCCCCGGCGGCGTCGGCCGCTCCCGCCGCGCTGGCGCCTGCGTCAGCGCCCCCCGCGGCGAGCCCCGCGGCCGTGGCCAGCGCGCCGCCGAAGCGGCAAGAGGCCGTGTGCACGAGCAAGAGCGACCCGGTGACGTTCTCTCACCCTGCGCTCGAGGCCCGGGTGCGGCAGCAGCTCCAGAAGCCCGAGGGGCCGATCAAGCGCGCCGAGCTCAAGAACATCAAGACGATGAACCTGTCCGACGCCCAGGGGCTCGACGAGCTGGATCCGTGCATCTTCTCCGAGCTCACGGGCGTCAAGGGCCTCTACCTGCCGCCGGGCAAGATCGACGATCTCCGCCCGATCAAGGGCCTGCTCCGGCTCGAGTCGCTGCGCGTCTCGGCCACCCTGGTCAAGGACCTCTCGCCCATCGCCGGCCTCGTCAAGCTCGACCGGCTCGACATCGGCCGCACGCCCGTCAGCGATCTCTCGCCGCTCGCCGGCCTCACCAACCTGACCGAGCTCCAGATCGACGAGACCGAGGTGACGGATCTCGGCCCGCTCGCCAGCCTGAAGAAGCTCGAGATGCTCCAGATGAAGCGGACGCGGGTGAGCGACGTGTCGCCGCTCCAGGGGCTCAAGAGCCTGAAGAACGTCTATATCGAGGGCTCGCGGGTCGAGGACACGAGCCCGCTCCGGACCATCCCCGGGATCAAGATCCACGAGGGGTGACGCGCGCGGGCCGGGCGCTGCCGCCGCGCCTGGCCGAGCGCCGCCGCGCCCCGCCGAGCGCCGCCGCCGCCGCGAGCAGCCCGAGCTGCCAGCCCGACGGTGCGCCGACCGCGCTGCCCGCGCCGGCGGCGCTGCACTCGCAGCGCATCTGCCCGTGGACGGCGCCGTTCATGTGGGGAACGTCCTCCGCCGCGCCGCCTGCGCCGCCCGCTCCGCCGGAGCCGCCGGCCCCGCCGGCCCCGCCGGCCCCACCGGAGCCGCCGGCGCCGCCGACTGCGCCCGGCGCAGGGGGCGTGTCGATGACGTAGAGCGCCGGCTCCGCGCCGTGGGCCAGGAACGGGCGCCGCGGGAGCGCCGGCCCGAGCGGCAGCGCGGCGATGCGCGCGGCCGGCCACACGACCGCCGCGTCCGGGTCGAGCCGCCACGCGGCGGCGACCTCGTCGTCCGGCACGGCCCGCCGCGCGCCGCCGTCGACGAGCCACACGGAGGCCGCGTCGTCGTCGCCGCGCACGATCAGCGGCGACGCCGGGAACGCGTCGCCCTCGGGCAGCGCCTCGAGCTCGGCGTCCGGCGCGGCGGCGACGTCCCAGAACCGCGAGAACCCCCACGCGTCCAGCGCCTCGGCGTCGCCGATCGGCCGCCTCACGCCGTCCGGCAGATCGAGCGGGCACGAGAGAGCCTGCGGGCTCCCCTCGAGCTCGACCTCGTCGCCGCTCAGCGCGTCGACCCCGTAGGCGCGGACCGCGTGCTCGCCCCCGAGCAGGCTGAGCGGCATCGGCGCCTCGAAGCCGTGCGCGCACGAGCCGAGCGGCGCGCAGAGATCGTCCCGGTGCCGGTCCGCGGGGAGCGTGTGGCCCTCCGCGCCCGCGTCCGTCGCCGCGCCGTCGAAGTAGAGCCGCGCGCTGTGCTGCGCGCCCTCCGCGTCCGGGTCGCGGGCCCAGCCGCGGATGCCGTCGCAGCCCGCGGACTCAAGCGCTCCCTCGGGCGGCTCGTTGAGGAGCGCCCTGTACGAGGCCACGAGCGACGCGTAGGGCGGCACGTAGACCATGCCGACGCCGCTCACGGACTGCCGCACGTTGAAGTGCAGGTGAATCGTGGTCGGCGTGCCCCCGAAGACGTTGGACACCCGCCCGATGCGCTCTCCCCGCGACACGGCCTGTCCCGGCGAGACCTGGACATCGGACATGTGAAGGTAGTCGTAGCGGGTCCCGTCGTCGCCGGTCAGGTACACCGAGTAGCCGCCGACGTTCGTGATCGTGCCGTCCGCGACCGCGACGACCCAGTACTTGCCCGCCTCGCACGTCGGCGGCCGGAGGTCTTGTCCTTGATGACCCGCCCCCGAGGGGCAGAGCGGCATGTCCCACGACCGCGACTCGCAGTAGTTGTCGCGCCACGGATAGGCGTAGTTCTCCGCGTCGCACTGGCTGCCGCGCGGGCCCGCGCTCCCGCCTTTGCTGTACACCTGCGAGTTGGCGAACGCGGGGCCCTCCTCGAAGGGAAAGCGCATCGAGGGCGCGTACACGACGTCGTCGGCGCGCCCCTCGCCCGAGCCCGGGGCGAGCTCCCCGGCCGGATGGTACGAGAAGGGATCGGCCGCGGCCGCGCGCGGCAGCAGCGCGAGCGCGGCCGTCGCGAGCAGGGCGGCGGCGGGGCGGGGGCGGCGAGGGCGGCGCGGCGCGATCATGGGTTGTTCCCCGTCAGCTTCACGCCGACGCCGCCCACGTACACGAGCTCCGAGGCGAGCTCGCGGACGAGCGCGTCCGAGGCGCAGGCCGGCGCCTCCGGCGAGGCGCACTCGATGTCGAGCGCGTACGAGACGCCGTTCTCGATCCAGGAGGCGCTCCAGATGCCCTCGTTCGCCGTGATGAACGCCGGCGCGCCGCGCACGGCGTGGGCCCCGCGGATCGATGGAATGCTGGGGTATTTGCGGGAAAGCCGGGTCATCGTGACCGAGACCGTGAGCGATTCCGTCCTTGCCCAGAACGAGGTCCAGTGATCCCTGGCCACGATGACCGGCGCCGCGAGCAGGTCGCGGCGGGGCGGCACGAGGACCGGCACCTGCGAGGCCTGCGCGGCGTGGGCCGCCGCCCTGGGCAGCGCCGCGAGCGCGTCCCGGTCGAGCGAGGTGGAGGGCGGCCAGACGACGCTCGCGATCACCGGGGTCACCACCATGGCGGTCGACAGGGCGGCGGCCGCCTGTTCGTGCGGCGCCTCGGAGGGGGGCGCGGTCTGCTCGCACGCGGCGACCGCAGCGGCGATGAGGAGGGGTACAGCAAGGGGCACGCCGCGCATGGGCTCTCCCGGGGAGGGGGCCCTCTATTCTAGTCGAAAAAGCGCGCGCCTCGCCAAGAGATGACGTGGCGCGCGCAAGATGTCGTCGGGATGTGACCGGGACGACTTTACGCTTTGTGTGGTGGTCGCGTGGGCGAGACCACGCTGCGCCGTCTGGATTGCGGTTGCCAGCGCTGGCCGCGTGCGTAGGCGGGAGCCGGCTGTGGACACGGAGACGATAGTTCGCACGGAGGGCAACAAGCGATCACGCCAGACAATGGTCGTTCGTGGGGGGGTATCGGCGAAAGGATGACGCGCCTGAAGTGGAGCATCCAGGCGCTCGCCGCTCCGGCCTTCGAGCAGATTCGACTGTTTCCCAGGTTCGTGTGCGTGGCGGACGAGCTCGCGATCGACGTCGAG
Organism: Sorangium sp. So ce1335; assembly: GCF_051521615.1. Lineage (NCBI taxonomy): Bacteria > Pseudomonadati > Myxococcota > Polyangiales > Polyangiaceae > Sorangium > Sorangium sp. So ce1335. Next base: position 9,216,300 of record NZ_CP150363.1, on the reverse strand, counting down.
GAGGCGCTGAGAGGGATCCGGAGCGTGGGCCGTCCACGGGCCGCCGGCTTGAGTTCCTGGGAGGCAGTCCAGCAGCACAGCGCGCTTGCCGGCGCAGCGCGACCTCACTGCGCGTCATGACGCCATGTCCCGCTGCGCAGCGCGGCCGCCTGCCGGCGTTCCTTGCGAGCCGCAGATCTCCGCGCGATCCACCGCCCGCGCGTCAGAGCGTCGTGCCGCGCGCCGCCCGCGCGAGCGCCTGGTCGATCGCGTGCGGGCTGAACCCGACGAGGATCTGCCCGCGGACGTCGATGATCGGGATGCTGCCGCCGCGCTGGTGGCTCTTCGCGAGCTTGTCCTGCATCTCGGCGGCCGCGGTCGGGTCCTCCTCGATGTCCTTGACGATCGAGGCGACGCCCTTCGCGCGCAGGTAGTCCGCGGCCTGGTGGCACGGCTTGCACCACGAGGCGCCGTAGATGATCACGGTGACGCCGGCGAGCTGGCTCGGCGCCCCCGGCGCACCGGGGCCCGCCGGGCCGCCAGGGCCCGCCGGGCCGCCAGGGACCGGCGCCGCGGGCGGGGGCGCCGTCTTCGCGAGGTGCTCGGCGCGGCGCTTCTCCAGCTGCGACTCCCACTCCCGCCGCGGCATCGTCCGGACCGCATACGTGCCGTCCGGGCGCTTCTGCGTCAGATCCGCGACGTAGAAGACGTCGCGCGTGCCCTCCGTCCGGTCCGAGAGCATCGCGCGCACCATCGAGCGGCCCTCGGCGGGCACGTCGGCCGGCCGGAGCTCGACGTGGGTGTCGCCCTTCTCGTCGATCCACGTGAGCATCAGGTTCGCCGTGTCGTCGCGCAGCTCGAGCGGCGGCAGCTCGGCCGGCGCCGCTGCCGGGGTGGTGCCGTCGTCGCGCTTCTCCGTGCACGCCGCCGGCCCGAGCGCCGCCGACCCGAGCGCCGCCGCCGCGAGCGCCAGGAGCGCCGCCGCGCGGCGGGCGCGCGCCGCGACGCCGCGCGCGCCGGCCCCCGCGCCGCGCGCCGCGCCCGTCACGCCCCGCCTCCCGCCGTCGCCGAGGCGCCGAGCTCCTCGCTGAGCGCCATCCACTCGGCCATCGCCGCGTCGACGCGCTTCGCGAGCGCCTGCTCCTTGCGCGCGGCCTCCGCGAGCTTCGCCCAGTCGCCGCCGGGGTCCTTCTTCAGCTCCTCGCGCATCTCGGCGAGCTGCGACTCGCCGGCCGCGATCTCCGCCTCCAGCTCCTTGACCCGCTTGCGCTTCCGCTCCACGGCCCGCGCCGCCGCCTTGTCGCTCTCGAACGAGCGCCGCCGCGCCGCCGCGTCCGCAGCGTCGTCCTGCGGCGGCATCGTCGCGCCGCTCCGGCGCACCGCGCGGCCGCCGCCCGCCTTCGCGCCCCTGTCGGCCGCGGCCGCGCCGCCCCGCTGCTCGTCGCGCGCCGCCGGCGCGCCGCCCCGCCCGCCCCGGGCCGGGCCGCGCTCCGCCTCGCGCTGCTCGGCCTCGCGCGCCGCCGCCTCGGCCGCGAGCTTCTCGAGGTTGTCGCGGTAGTCGCGGAAGCCGCCGGGGTAGACGTCCACGCGCCCCTCGCGCACGGCCACGATGCGCGTCGTCACCTGCTCCAGGAACCGCCGGTCGTGCGAGACGAGCAGCACCGTGCCCTCGAACCCCGTGAGCGCCTCCTCGAGGATCTCGGCCGCCGGGATGTCGAGGTGGTTCGTCGGCTCGTCGAGGAAGAGCAGGTTGCGCGGCTCGAGCAAGAGCTTCGCGAGCGCGAGCCGGCTCCGCTCGCCGCCCGAGAAGCCCTGGACCTTCCGGAGCGCGTCGTCGCCGTAGAAGCGGAAGCGCGACAGGTACTGGCGCGTGGCGTCGACGTTCATGTCGGCGCGGACGCTGCGGATCTCCTCGACCGCGGTCCGCTGCGGGTCGAGCGAGCCGAGGTGCTGGTCGAAGTAGCCCTGGCAGAGGTTCGTCCCGCGCCGGACGTCGCCGACGTCCTCGGGCGCGCCCGCGCCGGCGAGCAGCTTGAGCAGCGTCGACTTGCCGGTGCCGTTCGGGCCGACGATGCCGACGCGGTCGCCGCGCCGGAGGAGCAGGTCGACGCCGGAGAAGAGCGCGCGCCCGCCGCGGGAGGCGCCGAGCCCGCGCGCGTCGAGCACGATGTCCCCGCTGCGCGGGGCGGGCGCGAACCGGAAGCGGACCTTCTCGGCGGTGGCCCAGACGTCCTCGGGCCGATCGATGGTCTCGAGCTTCTCGAGCATCTTGCGCCGGCTCTGCGCCTGCTTCGTCTTCTGGCCGGCGATGTTGCGCCGGATGAAGTCCTCGGTCTTCGCGACGAACGCCTCCTGCCGCTCGGCGAGCTCCCGCTCGCGGGCGAGGTCCTCCTCGCGGGCGACCGCGTAGTCGCTGTACTTGAGCGGGTAGACGCGGAAGCTGCGGTGCCCGAGCTCCATCGTGTTCGGGCAGACGGCGTCGAGGAAGGCGCGGTCGTGCGAGACGCAGAGCAGCGCGCCGGAGAGGCCGGCGAGGTGCTGCTCGAGCCAGGTGATCGTCTCGATGTCGAGGTGGTTCGTCGGCTCGTCGAGCAGGAGGAGGTCGGGCTCGATGGCGAGCACGACGCCGAGCTGCAGGCGGCCGCGCTCGCCGCCGGACAGGCTCGCGACGGGGCGATCCATGTCGGCGGGCCTGAAGCCGAGGTGGGCGGCGATGATCTCGACGCGGCGCTCGAGGTCGTCGCCGCCGGCGATGTGGTAGCGGTCGGTGAGGTCGCTGAGCCGGGCGAGGTCGGCCTCGCTGCCGCTGGCGGCGGCGTGCTGCGCCGCGGTGAGGGCGTGGCGCAGCTCGAGCACCTCGGAGAACCCGGAGAGGAAGGCGTCGAGCACCGTGCCCTCGGCGTGGAGCTCGTGCGACTGCCGGAAGTAGGCGACCCGGACGCCCTTGCGGATCACGACCGAGCCCGTGTCCGGGGTGAGCTCCCGGGCCACGAGGCGGAGCAGCGTGGATTTGCCCGCGCCGTTCGGCGCGACGAGCGCGGCGCGCTGGCCGTGCTCCAGGGAGAAGGTGATGCCCTGGAAGAGCTTGTCGGCGCCGTAACCGAAGCTGAGGTCGGCGACCTGGAGTACCGTCATCGCGGCCGAGTTCTAGCATGGGTGGGGCGCGCGCAAGGGCGCCCGGGGCGGGCCCGGTCCGTGGGGGCACCCCGTGGACCGACGGCCGGTCCCGACCTGGAGGCGGCGGGCGAGGGAGCGCCTCGCCGGCGCGGTCCGCGCGCCTCGCCGGCGCGATCGGGCGCGCCTCGCCGCCTGGGCGAGCGAGGCGCGCCTCGCCGCCTGGGCGAGCGAGGCGCGCCGTCGGGCTCAGGTCTCGTCCGTCGCCGCCTTCACGGCCGGGCGCTCCGCGATGCGGTCGAGCCACCCCTTCAGGTTCTTCAGGTCGGCGATGTCGATCTTGGCCGCCATGAGGCCCCAGCCGAGCATGGCCACGAAGTCGAGATCCACGAGGGTACAGCGCTCTCCGAGGACGTACGGGCGACCGTCGAGGCGCTCGTCGAGGATGCGGAGCAGCGCGCGCACCTCGGTCAGGGTCTGCTCGGCTTGCTTCTCGTTGTGCAGCTCCTTGGGGAAATAGTCGCTCGTGTTCGCCATGTAGCGGAACAGCGCGCCGAAGAGGCTGACCTGGCCCCAGACAAGCCAGCTCAGGGCCGTGAGCTGCTCGGGCGAGCCGGGGGCCGGCCAGAGGCCTTTCTGGACGCCGTACCGCTCGCCGAGGGCGATCTGGATCGCCACCGACTCGAACATCGGGGTGCCGTCGATCACGACGGTGGGCACCTTGCCGTTCGGGTTGAGGGCGAGGAAGTCCGGCTTCTTCTGGTCGCCGGCGCGCAGGTCGACCCGGACGACCTCGTGGGGGACGTCGAGCTCGGCGAGCGACACGCGGATGCGGAAAGCGCTGGACTGCGGGGCGTAGTAGAACGTGATGGACATGGCGTTCCTCCGGCGCCCCTTGTAGTCGACCCGGCGGGCTCGCGTCACGCGCCGTTTGCGAAGGACCGCGCGGTGCATCCGTGGCTTCGTCGAGCGAGAGGACGTCACGGGTTTGCCATGTGCAGCAAGAAACCGACGTGCCTTGATTGGCGAGCGGCGAGGCGGTGTCTCAAGCACGGATGGGAGAGAAGATGACGAGCGCCGACGCCATGAGCATTCCTTCTCCGCTCCTGCGCTCTTGACCGTTCAAAGCACGCTCCCGGGCAAGGCGCTGGTCCTGAACAACGCTGTCCGTGGCCGGTACGGCGCATCGCGCCGGTCACCCTCCCACCACCGGCGCCGGAGCCCGCCATCGCCGTTCCGGACAGGGGCGCGAGCGCTTCCCCGGCCCGCGGCATCATCCTTGCTCATGCACGGGCCGTGGCGCCCCCGAGCTCGGGAGGCGCGCTCTGGAAGGGGAACACGATGCGCAACACACTTCTTCACTTTCATTTCGTCCCGATCCTCCTTGCCCTCGCCGCCGGCTGCTCCAGCGGTGAGCCGCAGCCCCCCGGCACGGAGCCGCCCACGCCGGTCGAGCCCGCGCCGCTCGGACCCGAGCAGCAGGCGGAGCTCAAGTCGCTGCTCGACGAGCGCGACGCCTCGGCGGACATGACCGCCGAGGAGTTCGCCGCGAAGTACGCCGTCAGCTTCTCCTCGAGCCTGCCCTACGCGCCGGCGGACGCCGAGCACCTGCCGCTCATCCAGGGCTCCTCGCTCGCGCTCGACGACGACGAGCTCGCGAAGCTCTCGAAGAACGGCTTCGTCATCTCCGAGAAGAAGAGCTTCCCGACCTTCGTCTACGGCTACGAGAGCATCTACGCCCTCGACCTGCCGCTCTACGTGTCCGCCGACTCGATCCTGTACGCTGTCCACCGATCGTACGACGCGATCCTGAAGGCCGTGGAGCTCGCCGCGCTCGCCCCCGAGCTCGGCAAGATGCTCGAGGAGATGCGCGCGCGGCTCGCTGCGGGCGCCGGCGGCGAGCTCGGCGACGAGGCGCGCGCCGACGCGGACCTCTACACGGCCGTCGCGCTCGCGCTCCTCACGGGCGCGTCCGTCGCGCCCGTCGCGGGCGCGGACGCCGGGAAGATCGACGAGCTCGTCGCGGGCGCGAAGGCCCACCAGGGCATGAGCGAGGTGCGCCTCTTCGGCTCCACGCGGCTCATGGACTTCTCGCAGTTCGAGCCGCGCGGCCACTACACCGACGAGGTCGAGCTCGAGCGCTACTTCCGCAGCATGATGTGGCTCGGCCGCGTCGACTTCCGCTTCCTGGAGACCCAGACCGACGGCACGCAGGTCCTCCAGCGGCGGCAGCTCGAGGGCGCGTACGTGCTGCGCGCGCTCTCCGACGCGAAGACCCTCGACCGCTACACGCGCATCGACGACACGATCCAGGCCTTCGTCGGCGAGAGCGACTACATGACGCTGCCCCAGCTCGACGACCTGCTCAAGGACCTCGGCCTGAGCGACGCCGCCGGGCTCGCCGGGCTCACCGACGAGCAGATCGTCGAGGTCGTGATGGAGAAGGGCCACGGGACGCAGCGGATCTCGAGCCACATCATGATCAACGGGCTCGGCAAGGGCACGCTGCCCCTCTCGTCGAGCTTCGCGCTGCTCGGCCAGCGCTACGTCGTCGACTCGCACGTCTTCTCGAACGTCGTCTATGACCGGGTGAAGGGCGGCGCCCTCAAGCGCATGATGCCGAACCCGCTCGACGTCGGCTTCGCCGCGCTCGGCAATGACCAGGCGGGCCTCCTGCTCGGGCCCGAGCTCGGCCAGTTCCCCTACGCGCCCGATCTCCACATGATGCGCGTGCTCGTCGACGCGCACCCCGACGACTTCTGGGGCAAGAACCTCTACAACCGCTGGCTGGTCGCGCTGCGGGAGCTGTCGCCGGCGAAGGCGCTCGGCGACGCCGAGGGGCTGCCCAGCGTGGCGAAGACCGAGGCGTGGGGCCGGCGCCTGCTCAACACCCAGCTCGCCTCGTGGGCCGAGCTCCGGCACGACACGCTGCTCTACGCCAAGCAGTCGTACACCGGCGGCGCCACGTGCGAGTTCCCGGACGCCTACGTGGACCCGTACCCGGGGTTCTACGCGCGCATCGCCGAGATGGCCGAGCACGGCGGCAACGTCGTCGAGGCGCTCGACCTGTCGAGCGAGCCGTGGCTCGAGGAGCGCGTGCCGGCCTATTTCTCGCGCCTGCACGAGGTCGCGACCCTCCTCGGCGAGATGGCCGCGAACGAGCGCGCCGGCGTGCCCCTCACGCAGGAGCACCTCGACTTCATCAACCAGGCCGTGAGGATCCAGATGGGCTGCGGCTCCCCCGAGGGCGCCGAGGGCTGGTACGCCCAGCTCTTCTTCAACGTGCTGGAGGGCGTCAAGCAGGACCCGACCATCGCCGACGTGCACACGCAGCCGACCGACGAGGTCGGGACGCCGGTCGGGCGCGTGCTCCACGTGGGCACCGGCCTGCCGCGGCTCATGGTCGTCACCGCCGACCCGTGCGGCACGCCGCGCGCGTTCGTGGGGCTCGCCTCGTCGTACTTCGAGAAGATCACCGAGGACTTCGAGCGCATGACCGACGAGGAGTGGGCCGGCTCCATCAAGGAGACGAGGCCCGACGACGTCGCCTGGATGAAGGACCTCGTCTCCCGCTGATCCGCCCCGCGACGACGCGCCGCCGCGGTCCCGTCCCGCTGGAACTGTGCCGGGCTGTGCCGGCGCGTCATCGCGATCACGGGCTTGCCTGCCGATCGGATCGGGACGCTGTGAACCGCCAAGGCGCCAAGGACGCCAAGAAAACACAAAGATCTTGGCGTCTCATGGCGTCTTGGCGGTTCCATCATCCCGTCAGGGTGGGGAATTCCCCCGCCGCCCCGGAGAGCCTCCGGTTTGAATTTCAATTCACCCCGGGCCTCCGGAGAGCCTCCGGTTTGAATTTCAATTCACCCCGGGCCTCCGGAGAGCCTCCGGTTTGAATTTCAATTCAGTCCGGCGGCTCCGGGGAGCCTCCGGTTTGAATTTCAATTCACCCCGGGCCTCCGGAGAGCCTCCGGTTTGAATTTCAATTCACCCCGGGCCTCCGGAGAGCCTCCGGTTTGAATTTGAATTCACCCCGGAGCCTCCGGCTCCACATCAAGCGGAATCCTGCCGCCTCCCTGTGCTCGCCCTTCGTCCCCGGCGGACCGGGGCGCGCCTCACGCCGCCGCGGCGGCCGACTGGAAGGCGCGCGAGAGCTCCTCCGGGGCCGGCAGCGCCGAGCTCGCGAGCCCCCGCCGCGCCACCGCGAGCCAGCGGATCGGGTCGGCGACGGCGCCGCTCGCGATCGCCGCGAGCAGGCGGCGGCGCATCCAGTCCTTGCGGCGGTAAAAGCTCGTGCCGTGCTCGGCCATCGGGCGCGGGACGTAGCTCGCCAGCGAGACGTGCGTCTTCTCGTGCAGCAGGAGATCGGCCAGCGCGGTGAAGGCGACGGCGTCATCGCGCTGGAGCACCGCGGTGAGCAGCGCCCGCACCCGCGCGGAGGCGAGGTTCACGCTGATGCCGCTCCCGTCGGTGTGCGCCATCTCGTCGGGGCCGTAGAGGTCCTGGTGCACCCAGATCGGCGACGTCGGCAGGTCCGCGGCCTCGGAGATCGCCGCGTCGAGCCGCTCGATGACCGTCATGGCCGCCGCCGCGGCGCGGACGCCGGGCACGTCGGCCGCCGTCTTCAGGAGCGCGTCGCGCGAGGTGCGGGGCATCGGGCTCGACGCGGCGGCCGGCGCGCGCGGCACCGCCGACGACGCGGGCGGCGGCGGCGGCGCGGCCGCGCCCTCGGTCGCGAGGCGCCGCCAGAACGCGAGCGCGAGCGGCTCGTCGAGCGCGAGGTACACGAGCTCCCCGGGCCGCGCGCCCGGCGCCTCCCGCCCGGAACCGGGACCGGCGCCGAGAGACGCCTCGGGCGCCGCGGCCGAGGTGCCCTGCGGCCAGCGCGCGGTGCTCCGGGCCCCGGCCGACGGCAGCGGCGGGGCGCCCTCGAGCGGGCGGAGCACGCCGGCCCGGTGCGCGTGGAGCAGCTCGCGCAGCGTGAGCGCCGCGCTCCGCCAGTGGAGCTGGCCGAGCGGCGGGGAGGCCGCCGCGCCGTGCGACCGCGGGGCGGCGTCGACGACGATCGACCGGAAGAGGGGCGCGTCGAGCAGCCCGCCCGCGAAGCGGATGACCTGCTCGGGGGCCGCCACCGTCGGCGTGCGCGCCATCGGATCGAGCTCCTCCACCGCCTGGGCGGAGGCGATCGTGATGCTCTCGCCGAGCAGCGCCCCGTGCACGAGCCGGTCGAGCACCGACGAGAGCCGGTGATCCACCGCGCGCAAGAGCTCGCGGTCGTACAGCGCGTCGCGCAGGATGAAGCGCTCGAACGCGGCGACCAGCGCCGCCTCGACCGCCGCCGACGCGCTCGCCGCGACCGCGGAGCGGCCCTTGTTCAGCGGCACGCCGAGCGGCAGCTCCGCGACGAGGCCGAAGCCAGCCGCGGTGATCGCCCGCGCGATCTCGCGGTGCAGCCCGAGCTCGGGGCCGGGGAAGGGGTCGATCCGCGCGGTCACCGTGAGCCCCTTCTGGGTGATCGTGAGCTGCGGCTCGACGCCGTCGCCGCGGCCGACGAGGAGCTCGAGCGCGCCGCAGAGCTCTCCCGAGGGCGGGAGCCGGAGCGGCACCTCCGCGGCGCGGCGGAGGCGCGCCCGCGCCGTGTTGACGAGCGCGCCGTCGACGTAGATGCGCGCCGCGGTGGGGTCGACGAGCCCCGCGGCGGCGGCGATCTCCGCGGCGAGCGCCGGCCGCGCGATCGGCTGCGCGAGCGACAGCCGCACCGTGGTGCCCGTCGCCGGGCGGCGCGGCGGATCGAAGGCGCGCGGCGGCAGCGGCGCGCGCGCGGCGGCGTCGCCCGCGGCCGGCGGCGCGGGCGCCTGGCGGGGCAGGGGCAGGAGCGTCCACGAGAAGTCCTCGTGGCGCGGCCCGACGCCGAGCGGCGCGACGAGCAGCCGGTGGCCGCCCGACGCGGTCGCGGTGACCACCTCGATCCACGGCGCGATCTCGAGCGCCGAGAAGAAGCCGATCCCGTGCTCGCCGATCGCGTCGGGCTCGCCGGTCTTGCCGCTCCGGAACGGGACGAGCAGGTCGGTGAGCAGCTCGGTCCGGGTCATGCCGCGGCCCTGGTCGGAGATCGAGATCTCGCGCCCGTCCTCGGTCGAGCGGACGTCGATGCGGGCGCCGGGGGGCGAGGCGTCGAGCGCGTTCTGGAGCAGCTCGCGCAGCGGGCCGATCCGCGACGATGCCTGCGCGTAGATGGTGCGCGAGAGGATGCGCTGCGCGAGGTCGGGCACCGTGGCCTCGCTGCGGCAGGCGGCGACGAGGGCGAGGCGCTCCGCGGGGCTCGCCTCGAGGTAGGCCTCGGCGCGCCCGTGAATCCGCACGAGGAGCAGCTCAGAGAAAAGCCCGTACGAGATATGGGTCATGGCTGGCCTCCGGACGTCCTTTCGCCGGGCCGGGGCGCGGCGCAGGCCGCCCCCTCCACGGGTTCGCCGACGATGAGATCGCGCTCGAGATCGGCCTCGCGCACGCCGGAGGCCCGGTCGAAGGCGGCCCGCAGCGCGTACCAGTCGCTCCAGCCGGAGGGCCGCCGCACCGCCGGGCTGTCGTCGCGGACGAGCAGCATCCGGCGCGTCCCGAGGCACGGCAGCGGGCCGGGGGGGCGCCGCACCGCCGCCTCAGGGAACGTGGAGGCGAAGGTGGGCGCGAACGTGGGCGCGCCCGGCGCCCGGCGCGGCGCGGCCGCGTCGCCCGCGCCCCCGCCGCGGTCGGGCGGGAGCCGGCTCCGGCAGAGGGCGACGAGCGTCGTGTGCGGGTTCGCCGCGCGGGCGAGCAGCAGGGGCAGCCCCGCGAGGTCGCCGCGGCGCCGCGCGAGCGCCGCGAGCGTCTCCGGCGGGTCGACCTCGAGCTCGTCCTCGAGGAGCTCGCGCTCGCCGGGCAGGTGGGGCTGCCACTCGCGCTCCGCCCAGAAGCTCTCGGGCACGAAGAGGCGCTCGGCCACGCTCGGCCCGAGGAACCCGAGCAGCGCCTCGCGCCGCTCGGGCGTCACCATGCAGCGCCCGGGGCCGAGCAGCGCGCGCGCGAGGTCGCGGGCCACCTCGTCCCAGCCCGCGGACTGCAGCAAGAGGGCGCTGATCTGCGCGGCCACCTCGGCGAGCCGGTCGCGCGCGCGCCGGCCCTCGCCGCTCGCGGCGGCGAGCTGGATGAGCCGCCGGTAGAAGGCCGTCGCGGCCGCGGTGAACTCCGGCCCGACCTTGAGCGCGTCGCGCCCCTCGGTCAGCTCCACGGCGGCAGGGAAATCGATGAGCGCGAGCTCGGCGAGGGCGAGGCAGGCGTCGACCTTGACGCCGGCGTGGAAGGTGGCCGCCGAGATGCTCGGGAGCAGCCCGCGCCCGCCGATGTGGAAGCGCGCGAGCAGCGCGTCGCCGCGGTCGCGGCCCGCGGGCGCGATCGGCTCGTGGACGAGCTGCCCGCCCGAGATGAGCCGGCCGTCGTTCACGGCCGCGCCGTCGAGCAGCACGAGGGCGCGGCTCGCCGGGAAGAAGTGGAGCGCGTCGCGCACGTACGCGCGGACCGCGCTCGCCTCGAGCAGCGCCGAGGTGACGCGCACGCGCGTGCCGAGCAGCGGCGCGATCCGGCGCACCGAGCACATGAGCGCGGCGGCGAGCTCCGGCGCCGCGCGGCCGCGGCCGCGCCCCACCTCCTCCGGGGCGGACACGGGCGCCTCGGGCGCCTCGCCCGCGCCCGGCCAGGGCACGACGCGGATCGCCCACCCCTCGACGCCGTCGCCGGTCGTCAGATGGAGGCTGAAGCTCTCCGGGTCCGAGAGCCCGAACCCGAGCACCGAGAAGAACCCGACACCGAACCGGCCGAGGTCGATCCCGGGGCGCTTGTCTGTCGCGAACGGGATGAGCAGCCGTGAGAGGATTGCCCGCAGCCCCATGCCGACGCCGGTGTCGCAGACGTCGACCCGCCCGTCGGCGACGGCGACGTCGACGAGCGGCTGCGGCCCGCGGGCCGCGTCGGCGGCGTTGAGCACGAGCTCGATGAGCGGCCGGAGCGGGTGCCCGAACTGGCGGGAGATCTCCTCGTCGAGGACCTTCAGCAGATAGACGCGGTCGATCGGCGGCTCGGCGATGTCGCGCTGCCCTGCGCACAGCGCCTCGAGCGCTGGACGGTGCAGGCCGATGGCGACCAGCTCGTGCAGCGACCCGAGGAAGTACAGCCCGGCGTCTCCTTGCAGGGGCGCAGCGCGCCGGCCGCCACCCCCGTCTCCCCCCGCTCCGTAGTGCGCGTGCACGCTCGACCGCTCCCCCTCACGCCCGCCCTCGACATCCCCCCTGCGCGAAGAGCGCGCACCGACCGTGCGAAACCGCGCCGAGGGAGCGCCGAGCGGCGAACGATCGCCGGAGCTTTCACTGCCCGTGCCGAGCCGAGCCGTCGGGCGGCGGCCGTCCGTCCTTCAGCGCAGCCGCCGGGGGCATCGGCCTCCGGCGCGAGCGCAGCCGAGGGGCGCACCGGCGCTCCTGCCGCTCCTGCGCGCCGCAGACGCCGGCTATCCGCCTGTTGCGCGCCTACCCCGCGGCCCGCCGCGCCGGGGGCGAGCTCGGGGCGCCGCGGGTCTCGTCGTCCGCGGCGTCGCCCTCCTCGCTCTCCGCGGCGTCGTCGCGGCCGCCGCGGCGCGTCGGCGCGCCGCGGGGGCGCGCGGCGCTCTGGGGCTGTGTGGTGCTCTGGGGGAGCGGCGTGGAGGTATGGGGCGAGTCGGCGATGTGGGGCAGGAGATCCGAGAGCTCCAGCGCGCTCCACTTGCCCGGCGGCGGGATCGAGACCACCCCGGCGCGCTCGCGCTCGAGGCGCGCGTTCAGCTCGCCCCCGATGAGCAGCGCCAGGGCCAGGAGCCAGAGCCAGAAGAGGAAGATCGCGACGGTCGCGAGGCTCCCGTAGAAGGTGGCGTAGCGGCCGAGGGTGGCGACGTAGAGCGAGAAGAGGGTCGACACGATCGACCAGAGCGCCACCGTGAGCACCGCGCCCGGGAAGATCCGGCGCCGCTCGATGTTCGGGCGCTGGATCGAGATCCTGAAGAACGCGGCCACCATGCAGGTGACGAGCCCCGCGGGGAGCGCGAACGCGACGATGCGCGCGCCGATGGATCCCGAGAGCGAGCCGATCAGCACGCCGAGGCCCGCGACGACGGGCACCACGGCCAGGCTGGCCATCACGCAGGCCGCCGCGATCGCCCTGCGGATGTACCAGGGGCGCTCGCGGACGTTGTAGATGGTGTCGAACACGCCCATGGCGGTCGAGAGCCCGGACGACGTGATCCAGAGGAAGCCGGTGATGCTGATCGGGGCGACGGCCGACGACTGCGAGAGCCGGAGGAGCTCGTCGGAGACGATCACGGCGACCTCCGGGGGCGCCGCCCGGAGGATCGGCCGAACCACGACGTCCGACCACTGCTGGATCCGGCTGAGCACGTAGCCGGCGAACGCTGCCAGGGGGATCAGGCTGAGGAACGCGTCGAAGGCCATCGCGCTCGCCGCCCGCGGCGCGTTGTGGCGATCCAGGCTGATGATGACGCTCCACACCGCCTTGGCGGCGCGGTGGCGCTCGATGTGTCGCCGGATCGGAGCAGGCACGCGAGCAGCCTCGCTCTCCCTTGTGCGGGGCGCAATACCATCCGCCGTGCGCTCCCGGCTCCGCCGACCCCGGGACCCGGGCCTCGGCCCCGCGTTCGCGGCTAGGCGTCGGCCTTTGTGTCAGCGGCGAGGAGACTTTGCACCGCGTAGGGCACGGACTCGACCCCGGCGAGCTCGGCGAGCGCGTAGGCGATGTGCTCGCGGCTCGCGTGCGGCGGGATGCCGACGATCGCCCAGGAGCCCCCCTCGCCGCGCTGGAGGTTCTGCCCGCGCTCGACCCGGAGCGCGGCGAGCGCCGGGTAGACGGCCACGGTCATGCGCTTGGGCCGCAGGCGGTCCAGCGCGCGCATGGCGAAGGCGATCCGGTCGAACTCGGTGGGATCGCGGTACTCGACGAGCCGCTGCCGGTCGATCTCCACGTGGTGGGGGTCTCGCTCGCGCACCGCAGGAGCATAGCCCACGCGGGCCGCCCTGCCGCCCCGGGCGCGCGGATCCGGGTGTCCGCCCGCCCGCGAGGCCCGCCCGCGAGGCCCGCCCCGCGAGGCCCGCCCCGCGAGGATGAATTGCAGGGCGCCTCCGGCGCCGGTCACAGCGGGTCACAGCGGGACGACGCGGCCCGGTCGCGGCGCGCCACGCCCCCGAACAGCTTGCCCGCCAGGGGGGCTCCCAGGGCGGGCGCGCGCCCGAGCGCCGGACAAACCAAGGGCCGTGGGTGCCGGCGCAGGCCGGCCATGCTACGCGCCGGAGCGCCATGGATAGCCTCCCTCTCCTCGCCGATCACCCGTATGCCTCGTTCCTCGATCAGGTCGAGAAGCCCGCGCGCTACGCGGGCGGCGAGGTCGGCTCGGTCGTCAAGGACTGGGCGTCGGTCGAGGCGCGCGTCTGCCTGGCCTTCCCGGACATCTACGACATCGGGATGAGCCACCTCGGCTTCAAGATCCTCTACAAGCTCCTGAACGACGACCCGCGCACCCTCGCCGAGCGCTGCTACGCGCCCTGGGTCGACATGGAGGCCCAGCTCGTGAAGCGCGGGCTGCCGCTCGTCTCCCTCGAGTCGGCCCGCCCGCTCCGGGACTTCGACGTCGTGGGCTTCTCGCTGCAGTTCGAGCTCACCTACTCGAACATCCTCACGATGCTGCACCTCGGCGGCGTCCCGCTGCGCTCGGCCGACCGCGGCGAGGACGACCCGATCGTGATCGCGGGCGGCCCGACCGCGACCCACCCGGAGCCGGTCGCCCCGTTCCTCGACGCCCTCGTCATCGGCGACGGCGAGGAGAAGGCCACGGAGGTGGCCCTCACGTGGACCCGCCTGAAGCGCGAGGGCGTGCCGCGGCGCGAGCGGCTCGTCGCGATCGCGCGCCTCGGCGCCGTCTACGTGCCCTCGCTCTACGCGACCCGGCGCGACCCGGACACCGGCCTCGAGGTCGTGGACCGCCCGCTCGTCCCCGGGATCCCGTTCCCGGTCGAGCGCGCCCTCGTCGATCTCGACCGCTACCCGTTCCCCGACGAGAGCCCGACCGGCGGCCCCGAGGCGATCTTCGACCGCATGTCGATCGAGGTCGCGCGCGGCTGCACCGAGGGGTGCCGCTTCTGCCAGGCCGGCATGATCTACCGCCCCGTCCGCGAGCGCGATCCCGAGCAGATCGTCGACACGGTGATGCGCGCGGTGAAGAAGTCCGGCCAGGACGAGGTCTCGCTCACGGCGCTGTCGACCGCCGACGTCTCGTGCATCTCGCCGCTCATCAAGAAGGTCACCGATCGCCTCACCGCCGAGCGGATCTCGCTCGGCGTCTCGTCGCTGCGCGCCTACGGGCTCGAGCCCGATCTGCTCGACGAGCTGAAGCGCGTGCGCGCGACCGGCCTGACGTTCGCGCCCGAGGCGGGGACCCAGCGCATGCGCGACGTCGTGAACAAGAACGTCACGGAGGAGCAGCTCCTCGAGACGGCCGAGCGGGTGTTCAGCCGCGGCTGGGGGAAGATGAAGCTCTACTTCATGATCGGCCTCCCCACCGAGACCGACGAGGACGTGCGCGGCATCGTCGAGACGGGCGCCCGCGCGGCGGGCGCCGGGCGGAAGGCGGCCGGCAAGGGCAAGCCGGCCGACGTGACGGTCAGCGTCTCGACGCACGTGCCGAAGCCCCACACGCCGTTCCAGTGGGCGGCCATGGACACGCTCGCGGAGGTCGCGCGCAAGCAGCAGATCCTCCGGGACACGGTGCGGCCCTACCGCGCCGTCACGCTGAAGACCCACGAGGCCCACGCCAGCGTCCTCGAGGGCATCTTCGCCCGCGGCGACCGCCCCCTCGCGGACATCCTCGAGCGGGCCTGGCGAAACGGCGCCCGCTTCGACTCGTGGGACGACCAGCTCAAGCTCTCGGTGTGGGAGGAGGCGTTCGCGCACGCGGCCGTCGACAGGGCGAAGTACCTGGGCACCCTCCCGGTGACGGCGCGGCTGCCGTGGGACCACATCGACGTGGGCCTCGAGGAGGGCTTCCTCGCGCGGGAGTACAGGAAGGCGCTCCAGAACCGCCTCAGCCCGCCGTGCGGCAAGGTCGCCGGCATGTTCGTTCACCACACGAACCTCGACGACGCCCGCGCCGACACGCGCCGGCTCGTCTGTTACGACTGCGGCGTCGCCTGCGACATGACGCAGATGCGCGAGGAGCGGCTGACCTTCCTCGACCGGCTGGGCGCCCACAAGCGCTCGCTGCCGATCGTCACGGACGCCGCCGCCGCGGCGCCGCCGGAGGCCGCGGCGCCGGAGGCCGCGGCGCCGGAGGCCGCGGCGCCGGAGGCCGCGGCGGCGCCGGAGGCCGCAGCGCCGCCGAAGGCCGCGGCGCGGCGCGTGCCGCAGGGGCGTGGCGGCTTCCGCTACCGCTTCCGCTTCGAGAAGACCGGACCGGTGGCGCTGCTCGGCCACCTCGACGTCGTGCGCGAGCTGCCCCGCGTGCTCCGCCGCGTCGGCGCGCCGATGACGTACACCGCGGGCTTCCACCCGAAGCCGGACATGACGTTCTCGCCGGCCCTCTCGCTCGGCGTGATCAGCCTCGACGAGTACGTCGACCTCCGCCTCGAGCGCGAGCTCGACCCCGCCGCCCTCGACGCGCTCGTCGCGTCGATGACCGCCGCGAGCCCGCGCGGGCTCGTGTTCCGCGGCGCCGCGAGGCTCGGCCCGGAGGACCCGTCCGTGAGCAAGCTGATCGCCGGGGCCCGCTACGCGATCGCGTTCGCGCGCTCCGCCATCGGCGGCGACGCGGAGGCGACCCTCGCGGCCCGGTGCAGCGCCGCCCTGTCGGCCGCCTCGCTGCCGATCCGCCGCGAGATCGACCGGCTCGCGAAGATGGTCGACGTGCGCCAGTACCTCGTCCGGGCCGAGGTCGGCGGGCCCGAGGTGCTCTCGGCGCTCGCGCGCGCGGGGCTCGCCGGCGATCTCGTCGCCCTCGACGTCGAGGTCGACATCCGCGGCTCGGGGGCGGTGAAGTCGTCCGAGGTCGCCGCCGTGATCGCGGGGGAGCCCGGGGGAGCGCCGGGCGTGATCACGCCGCCGCCGCACCGCGCCGTGCGGCTCGAGCTCTTCGGCCGCGCCGCGCCGGCGGGCTCCGCCGCGGGCGAGCGCTTCTCGCTGCTCGACCTCGATCGGGCGCGCCGCGTCAAAGCCGCGCCGGAGCGGGCGGCGCCCGCGCCGCTCGCGGCCGACGCCGGGTGAGCCAGGCCGCGTACGGTCGCAGCGGGAAACTCCATCGTGGGTCCGCGGCGATCGAGCGCGCGAGCGCGCGGGCGATCGCGCGCAGATCGGCTACGCTGCGCTCGGCGTCATGGCAAACGAGGGTCACGAGACCGAATGCTGCGCCGCGCGCCTCGCCGCGGCGGGAGCGGTCGGCGCGAGCGTCGCTCACGAGCTGCGCAACGCCCTCGCGGTCGCCGAGTCGTCGCTCTACCTGGCGCAGCGGGACCTCGACGACAGGCCTCGCCTGCTGCGCCACCTCGACCGGGTGACGTGCGAGATCCGCAAGGCGCACGAGGTCATCGGCAGCGTCCTCGGGCTGGCGCGCGGCGAGCCGCTGCGGCGCGAGCCGGCGCCGGTGGGCAAGCTGATCGAGAGCGCCCGGCACGCGCTGGTCCTGCCCACGGCGGTCCGCTTCGAGGTCGCCGTCGCGCCGGCCGATCTCACGCTCCTGTGCGACCCGATCCTGCTCGAGCGCGTCTTCTCGAACCTGTACCTCAACGCGATCGAGGCGCTCGACAACGCGCCCGGCGGCTCGATCGTCACGCGCGCGTGGCGCGGCGACGAGCGGACGTACCTCGAGGTCGAGGACAACGGCCCCGGCGTCCATCCGTGCGTGATCGACCGCCTCTTCGAGCCGCTCGTCACGGCCAAGGTGAAGGGGACCGGCCTCGGCCTCGCGCTGAGCCGTGTGATCATCGAGGCCCACGGCGGCGAGATCACCGCGACAGCGGGCCGCTCCCGGGGCACGGCGTTCCGCATGTGGCTGCCCAGCGCGTGACACGCGCTGGCTGCCCAGCGCGTAACACGCGCCGAGGGCCGCCGCGGCTGAGCGCGGCGCGGCGACCCGCCAGGGCGCGCCGTCCACGTGCTATCCTCTTCCCATGCCCTCGATGCAGGCCAAGGGCCGGGCGGCGGAGCGCGGCCCGTTTCGCGTGGAGCACGTCCGCTCGGGTGACCCGTACGAGCTGTCGAACGGCCACCCCATCTACTGCGCCCCCACGGGGGGGCGCGGCTCCGGGCCGCAGCACCTGGGCAGCTCGGTCGTCGGCTGGGACCCGGCGGTCCGGGAGGCCGGCGTGGACACGGGCTACGCCCTGGATGGGGGGACGCTCCGCGCGCCCGACGTCGCGGTGGGCAACGTGCCCGACAAGCCCGGTTGGGTGAAGGGGGTCCCGGAGCTCGCGATCGAGTACGCCGACGTGGGGCAGGACGAGCAGAAGCTCCAGGAGAAGATCGCCGATCTGCTCGCGGCCGGCACGAAGCTCCTCTGGGTCGTGCGCCTGAGCGGCCCGCGGCGGGTCGAGGTGCACGAGCCCCGCCGGGAGATGCGCGTCGTGCTGCCCGGGGGGCTCCTGAGCGCCCCGGGCATCCTGAAGAACGCGGTCCGCGTGGAGGCGCTCTACGATCGCAGCGAGGCGGAGAAGACGACGCTGACCAACCTGCTCCAGCGGCAGGGCTACGAGGACCTCGATGCCGTCCTCGCGGCGGGGCGCGCGCAGGGGCGCGAGCAGGGGCGCGCGCAGGGGCGCGAGCAGGGGCGCGAGGAAGGCGTCCTCGAGGGCAAGCGCGACGCGCTGAAGCGCGTCCTCGACCGGCGAGGGCTGCGGCTCACGAAGACCGCGGCGGCGAAGATCGCGTCGTGCAAGAGCGAGCGCGAGCTCGACGGCTGGCTCGATCGCGCCCTCGTCGCGTCGACGACCGCCGAGGTCTTCAGGCGCGCCGGCCGCTGACCCGGCCCGCGCCGCGCGGTCAGGCGCGGCCGCGGCCGCGGACGAGCTCCGTGACGGCCTCCCCCAGGCCCTCGAGCGTGAGCGCGAACATCGGGAAGATGCCCTTGATCGCATCGACGGTCGGGTGAGGGTAGGGGCCGATCCCGTCGGGGTTCAGCCACACCGCGCGGTCGAAATGATCGCGGAGCATCATGAGCCAGGCGACGCCGGGGAGCCTCGCGTCGGACTCGAACGACGATCGCCAGTCGCCGGCCCCCCCGCCGCCGAAGCCTGACGAGCCCAGGAGCTCGTACGGCGCCATCGACGCGTCCCCGACCATCACGAGCTTGTAGTGCTTGCCGCACTCGTGGAGGAGCTCGCGCACCGGCACGGGCTCCTGGAGCCCCTCGGTCCTGTACACCTTTTCGTAGACGCAGTTGTGGAAGTAGTAGCTCCTCAGCTCCTTCCAGTGCGTCGCGCGCTTCGCCGCGCTGAAGAGCTGCGACACGAGCGCGGCGTTGGGATCCATCGAGCCGCCCACGTCCATCATCAGGATCACGCGCGTGTTCGGCCGGCGCGGGGGGCGCGTGACGATCTCGATCTCGCCCGCGTTCCTGGCCGTCGCGTCGATGGTCGCCTCGACGTCGAGCTCGCGATCGCCGCCCTCGCGCGCGAAGGCGCGCAGCTTGCGCAGCGCCACCTCGATCTGGCGCACGTCGAGGGTGAGATCGCTGCGGTAAGGCCGGTAGCGGCGCGCGTCGGCGTTCTGCACGGCGCCGCTCCGGCCGCCCGCCGAGCCGCCGACCTGGATCCCGCTCGGGTTGTAGCCGCCGCGGCCGAACGGCGACGTGCCGCCGGTGCCGATCCAGCGGCTGCCCCCGTCGTGGCGCTCCCGCTGCTCGCGGAGGCGCTCCTCGAACCGCCGGAGCACCTCCTCGACGTCGAGCTCCTCGATCATCGCCCTCTCCTCCTCGGAGAGGGCGCGCATCTTGATGGGATCCCTGAGCCACGAGAGCAGCTCCTCGGCGATCGCCTTGGCCTCCACGTGGACGCCGCGGAAGTGCTTGGCGAACGCGAGATCGAAGTCGTCGAGGTGCGCCTCGGAGTGGACGAGCATCGCCCGCGCGACCTGGTAGAAGCCGTCGAGCGAGCTGTCGTGGAGCCCCGCGGCGAGCGCCTGCGCGAGGCCGATCGCCTCCTGGGCGCCGACCGGGACCTTGCGGGCCCGGAGCTCGTAGAGGAACTCGACGAACATCGCTACGACCGGTAGCGCCTGCCGCCGGCGAGCTGGTCGGCGAGCGCGACGAGGTCCTGCTCCTTCTTGAGCAGCGCGCCGAGGAACGGCAGCGTCTTGTCGAGCTTCACCTCCTGCACGCCCGCCCTGCGCAGCACGGCGATCCAGTCGATGAGCTCGCTCGTCGAGGGCCGCTTCCGGATCCGGGCGTTCTTCCGGATCTCGTAGAAGGCCTGCATCGCCTGCTCGGCGAGCGCCCGATCGAGGTCGGGGTGGTGGACGCGGACGATCTCCCGCATGAACTCCGGCTCCGGGAAATCGATGAAGTGGAAGACGCAGCGGCGCAGGAAGGCGTCCGGCAGCTCCTTCTCGTTGTTGCTCGTGATGATCACGACCGGCCGCTCCCGGGCCGTGATCTCGTCGCCCGTCTCGGTGATGCGGAAGCGCATCCGATCGAGCTCGTGCAGGAGGTCGTTCGGGAACTCGAGGTCGGCCTTGTCGACCTCGTCGATGAGGAGCACGACGCGCCGCTCGGCGCTGAACGCCTTCCCGAGGGGGCCGAGCTTGATGTAGCGGCGGATGTCGCGCACGTCGCCGTCGCCGAAGCGCGCGTCGTAGAGCCGCTGCACCGTGTCGTAGACGTAGAGCCCGTCCTGGGCCCGCGTGGTGCTCTTGACGTGCCAGGGGATGAGCTCGGCCGAGAGGCCCTGCGCGATGGCCTCGGCGAGCAGCGTCTTGCCGGTGCCGGGCTCTCCCTTGACGAGGAGCGGCCGCTCCAGGACCAGCGCGCAGTTGACGGCGGCCTCGAGCGCCTCGTTCGTGAGGTAGCGTTCGGTGCCGCGGAAGCGGCGGAAATCGGACATGCGGGAACGGTAGCACTCGCCGGCGCGCCCGCGCCGCCCGGCAGCGCGCGCGTCAGAGCCAGTTGCGCGCGAGGTAGGCTGTCCACGAGGCCGCCCGCTCCCAGAGGGGGCGCTGGGCCCAGTGCGCGACGGTGATCTCGCGGCAATGGGCGAGGTCGTCGGCGAACATCCGCTCCATGGCGCTCGCGAACCCGCGGTGCGCGACGACGGCGTTCACCTCGAGGTTCATGCGCAGCGACTGGCTGTCGAGGTTCGTCGAGCCGACGGTGGACCACGCGCCGTCGATGACCGCGGTCTTGGCGTGCAGGACGCGGCCGCGCCACTCGAACATGCGGGCGCCGGCGTCGAGGAGGTGGCCGTAGATGGTGCGCGACGCGAGCAGGACCGCGGGCACGTCGGTGGTGCCGGCGACCATGATGCGGACGTCGACGCCGCGGCGGGCCGCGGCGCCGAGCGCGTGGATGATCCGGAGCGGCGGCAGGAAGTAGGCGTTGGTGATGAAGATCCGCCGCCGCGCGCGCTCGATGGCGTGCCGGTAGGCGTCGCGGATGCCGTGGCGGTGCCTCCGGCGGGGGAGGTCGTTGCTGACGATCTGGACGGCGGGGTCGGGCCTGCGCCCGGGGTAGCTGTAGCGTTGCTCGTCGACGGGGGCGCCGCCGGCGCGCCGCCACGTGCGCAGGAAGAAGTACTGGAGCTCGGCCGCGGCGGGGCCCTCGATGCGAAGGTGGGTGTCGCGCCAGCCGGCGCCGCCGTCCTCCGGAGCGGCGTAGTCGTCGGAGATGTTGAGGCCGCCGGTGAACGCGACGGCGCCGTCGACGATGAGCGCCTTGCGGTGGTCGCGGCGCGCGACCTTCTCGAACGGGGCGGAGAGCTCGAGGGGGCGGAAGGCGAGGGGCCGGACGCCGGCGCGGCGGAGGCCGTCGAGGAACGCCGGCGAGACGGAGGAGCCCCAGGCGTCGAAGAGCAGGCTCACCTCGACGCCCGCGGCCGCCCGCTCGGCGAGGGCCTCGGCGAAGCGCTGGCCGGCGCGGTCGCCCCGGAGGATGTACGTCTCGAGGCAGACGGTGCGCCGGGCGCGGGCGATAACCTCGAGCATGGCCGGGTAGGCCTGGGCGCCGTCCTTGAGGAGCGCCAGGCGATGGGCGCCGACGGTCATCTCGGCGAACGGGGGCTCGGCGGGCGCGCGGGGGGGCTGGGACATACAGCGACGGGCCGGGCTCCTCGGGATGAGGCGGCGCGATGATAGCGCGGTTGGGGGGACGGCATCGGCCGATCGGCGATCCCGGGGGGACGGCCCGAGGCGGGGCGGGCGAGTGCCGTGGGAGGAGGTCGGGGCAAGCAGGTAATTTCGGAGGATGATCGGATATCCGGTCGATGAGGGATGATGGCGGGGAGCGGCCTTATTTGCGACGGGCGGGTTGGACTCGACCTGGGCGCACGGGCATCATCCAGCGTCCTGAGAGGAGCGCTGCGACTCCGGGGCTCTGAACGGCGGCTTGCGCGGAGAGAGGGCACGCGATGGCACCCAGGCGAGCGAAGGGGGAACACGCCGTCGAGGACGAGCTGTCGAGCGCGGGCGGACGCGAGCACGGATATCCGAGGCCGCAGCTCCGGCGCGCCGGGTGGACTTCCCTGAACGGGACCTGGGCGTTCGCGCTCGATGCGCAGGCGAGGTGGAAGAGGCCCGGCGAGGTCGCGTGGGATCGCGCCATCGAGGTCCCGTTCTCGCCGGAGACGGAGCAGAGCGGGATCGGGGAGATGGGCTTCTTTTGCGCCTGCTTCTACCGACGCACGTTCGAGGCGCCCGAGCTCCGGGAGGGCGAGCGGCTGATCCTGCACTTCGGCGCCGTCGACTACGAGGCCACCGTCTGGGTGGACGGGAGCCTCGTCGCGCGCCACGTCGGCGGGTACACCCCCTTCAGCGTCGACATCACCGATTTTCTCGGCGCGTCCGGGCCGCACGAGATCGTCGTCCGCGCCGAGGACGACCCCGCCGATCTGGCCAAGCCGCGCGGCAAGCAGGACTGGCACCGGGAGCCACACTCGATCTGGTACCCGCGCACGACAGGCATCTGGCAGACCGTCTGGATGGAGCGCGTCCCGAGGACGTGGATCGGCGCGGTGCGCTGGGCGTCGAGCCTCACCCGCTGGGAGCTCGACTGCCTCGTGAGGGTCGCGGGCGCGCGGCGCGACGACCTGCGCCTCCGGGTGCGGCTGCACTGCGACGACGCGCTGCTCGCCGACGACACGTACGCCTTCGTCGCGGGCGAGGTGCACCGGCGCGTCGCGCTCTCCGACCCGGGCATCGACGACTTCCGGAACCACCTCCTGTGGAGCCCCGAGTCGCCCACCCTGATCCAGGCGGAGATCGAGCTCCTCGGCCCTGGCGGGGAGGTGCTCGATCGGGTCCGGAGCTACACGGCGCTGCGCTCGATCGCGATCCAGGGCGATCGCATCGTGCTCAACGGGAGGCCGCTCCCGCTCAGGATGGTGCTGGATCAGGGCTACTGGCCCGCGACCGGGATGACGCCGCCGGACGATCACGCGCTCCGCCGCGACGTCGAGCTCGCGCGCGCGATGGGCTTCAACGGCGTGCGCAAGCACCAGAAGATCGAGGACCCGCGCTACCTCTACTGGGCGGATACGCTCGGCCTCCTGGTCTGGGAGGAGATGCCGAGCGCCTACCGCTTCACCGCGCAGTCGGTCGACCGCCTCACGCGGGAGTGGATCGACGTGATCGAGCGCGACTACAGCCACCCGTGCGTCATGGCGTGGGTGCCGTTCAACGAGTCCTGGGGCGTGCCGAACCTGCCGGACAACGCGCGGGAGCGCCACTGGGTCGAGGCGCTCTACCACCTCACCAGGACGCTCGACTCGACGCGCCCCGTCGTCGGCAACGACGGCTGGGAGAGCGTCGCGACAGACATCATCGGGATCCACGACTACGACGCCGACGCGGAGCGCATCGCGCGGCGCTACCACGCCGAGGATGTCCGTCCCCGGCTGTTCCAGCGGGAGCGCCCCGGCGGGCGCCTGCTGGTGCTCGACGGAAAGACCCAGACGAGCGATCTCCCGATCATCCTGTCGGAGTTCGGCGGGATCGCGCTCCGGCGGGGCACCCCGGGGATCTGGGGCTATTCGCTCTGCGACGACGCGAGGTCGTTCGCCCGTGCTTATGAGAGCCTGCTCGCCGCCGTGCGCTCGGTCGAGCTGCTCAGCGGCTTCTGTTACACGCAGTTCGCCGACACGTACCAGGAGGCGAACGGCCTTCTCTGTGCGGATCGAACGCCGAAGTTCCCGCTCCACGAGATCGCCGCCGCGACGCGCGGCCGCGTCGCCGGCCACCCGCAGCCCGACGGCCTGGAGCTCCGCGGACGCGAGGGGCCCCGGCAGGAAGGCGTCGTCGATCCCCTGGTAGAGGACGGCGGATAGCCGACCCGCGGCGACCGGCCTCCAGCGCTCCCGCGCGGGCAGCCGGCGCCCGATCTCGTCCACCGCAGGGGCTCGCGCGGGCCGGTTCCTCTCGACCAACGCGCCTTCGTCCCGCGCTCCTCCATCATCGCGACGTCGCGAGAGCGCGGTGACGCCGCGTCGCGGCGCGCTTCACGGCATGCTCCTTGAATAGCGCTCGTCCCGAGCCCGGGCCGGGACCGAGGTGCACACCGAGACTCGAGCGGGAGGGATCGATGAGCGCGAGATCGCAGCCAGACGTGATCTGCTTTTCGCACCTGCGTTTCAGCTTCGTGTTTCAGCGACCACAGCACCTGCTCACGCGCTGCGCGCGGCGCCGCCGCGTCTTCTTCTTCGAGGAGCCGCTGTTCGACGGCCGGCTGCCGCGCCTCGAGGAGGCCTCGACCGAGCACCAGGGCGTCCGCGTCGCGACTCCGCACCTGCCCGCCGGCGCCGAGGCGCCACGGGCCTCCGCTCTGCAGCGCGAGCTCCTCGACGACATGATGAAGCGCCACGGGATCACCGATGTCGTGCTCTGGTATTACACGCCGATGGCGCTCTCGTTCTCTCGGCACCTCGCGCCCGCCGCGACCGTGTACGATTGCATGGATGAGCTCTCGGCGTTCGCCGGGGCGCCCCCGGCCATCAGGGAGCGCGAGGCCGAGCTCCTGCGCCGCGCCGACCTCGTGTTCGCCGGCGGCGCGAGCCTCTACGAGGCGAAGCGGGCGCTGCACCCGAGCGTGCACGCGCTCCCGAGCAGCGTCGACGTCGCGCACTTCGCCAGGGCGCGGGCCGCCTCCCGGGTCGAGCCCGCCGACCAGGCGCGCATCCCGAGGCCGCGCCTCGGCTTCTTCGGCGTCCTCGACGAGCGCATGGATCTCGATCTCATCGCCGCCGTCGCCGCGCTGCGGCCAGCCTGGCAGCTCGTGCTCGTGGGACCGGTGGTCAAGATCGACCCGTCGATATTGCCCCGCGCCCCGAACATCCACCTCCTCGGGCAGAAGCGGTATGAGGAGCTCCCCGCGTATCTCGGCGGCTGGGACGTGGCGCTCCTGCCCTTCGCCCGGAACGAGGCCACGCGCTTCATCAGCCCCACGAAGACGCCGGAGTACCTGGCCGGCGGCAAGCCCGTCGTCTCGACGTCGATCCGCGACGTGGTGCGGCCCTATGGCGAGCTCGGCCTGGTGCGCATCGCGGACGCGCCCGGCGATTTCGTGGCCGCCGTGGAGGCCGCGCTGGCCGAGGATCCCGGCCCGCTGCTCGCGCGCGCGGACGACCTGCTCGGGCAGCGCTCGTGGGACGCGACCTGGGCCAGGATGGAGCGCCTGCTGGAGGGCGCGCTGGAGCGCCGCGCCCGGGCCGCGGCGGCGAGGTGAGCCATGTTCGATTACCTCATCGTCGGCGCCGGCTTCGCCGGCTGCGTGCTCGCCGAGCGGCTCGCCCGTGGGGCCGGCAAGAAGGTCTTGCTCTGCGACGTGCGCATGCACATCGGCGGCAACGCGTATGACCATCACGACGGCGCGGGCATCCTCGTGCACCGGTACGGGCCGCACATCTTCCACACGAACTCGCGGGAGGTCTTCGATTACCTGTCGCAGTTCACCGAGTGGCGCCCGTACCAGCACCGCGTGCGCGCCTGGGTCGACGGGCAGCTCTTGCCTATCCCGATCAACCTCGACACGATCAACGGCCTCTACGGCCTCCGCCTGAACGCGCTGGAGGTCGAGGCCTTCCTCGCGTCGAGGGCAGAGCGGCGCGAGAGCATCCGCACGTCGGAGGACGTGATCGTCAACAAGGTGGGGAGGGAGCTCTACGAGAAGTTCTTCCGCGGCTATACCCGCAAGCAATGGGGGCTCGACCCCTCGGAGCTCGACGCTTCGGTGACGGCGCGCGTGCCCGTCCGCACGAACCGGGACGACCGCTACTTCTCCGACACCTACCAGGCGATGCCGCTCCACGGGTTCACCCGGATGTTCGAGCGGATGGTCGATCACCCGGGCATCAAGATCCTGCTCAACACGGGCTACCGCGAGATCTGCAACGCCATCCCGCACCGCGAGGTGATCTACACCGGCCCTATCGACGCCTATTTCGATCACCGCTTCGGGAAGCTGCCCTACCGCTCGCTCGAGTTCAGGTTCGAGACGAAGGAGCAAGAGGTTTACCAGGCGGCGCCCGTCATCAACTATCCCAACGAGTACAGCTACACGCGGGTCACCGAGTTCAAGTACCTCACGGGCCAGTCGCACCCGAGGACGACGATCGTCTACGAGTTTCCGAACGGCGACGGCGACCCGTACTACCCCGTGCCGCGGCCGGAGAACGCGGCGCTCTACCGGAAGTACGAGGAGCTCGCCCGCGCGACGAGCGGCGTCCACTTCGCCGGCCGGCTCGGCACGTACCGTTACTACAACATGGATCAGGTCGTCGCCCAGGCCCTGACCCTCTACACGAAGCTCACGGGCGCTCCGGGCTGGCGGTCCCTCGCGGAGGCGGCGTGAGCGGGGGAGCCGGGGAGGGCGGCGCGCCGGCGCTCGAGATCTGGGGCGGCGTCGAGTGCACGGTGAACCGCGTCGGCGACGCGTACCACGACCAGCTCGAGCGCAGCGGCCACGCGCACCGGCTCGACGATCTCGACCGCTTCGCCGAGCTCGGGATCCGGGCGCTCCGGTATCCCGTGCTCTGGGAGCGCACGGCGCCCGACGGCCGCGCGCGCTTCGCGTGGGCCGACGCGCGCCTCGGGCGGCTGCGCGAGCTCGGCGTCCGTCCGATCGTGGGCCTCGTCCATCACGGCAGCGGGCCCCCCCGGACGAGCCTCCTCGACCCGGGCTTCGTCGAGGGGCTCGCGCGCTTCGCCCGCGCGGTCGCCGAGCGCTATCCGTGGGTCGAGGACTACACGCCCGTCAACGAGCCGCTCACCACGGCCCGCTTCTCCGGTCTGTATGGCCACTGGTACCCGCACGGCCGGGACGGCCGCGCCTTCCTGCGCGCGCTGCTCACGCAGTGCCGCGCGATCGCGGCGGCGATGCGCGCCGTCCGCGAGGTGAACCCGCGCGCGCGCCTGGTGCAGACGGAGGATCTCGGCAAGACGTTCAGCACGCCGCTGCTCGCCTACCAGGCGGAGCACGAGAATCACCGCAGGTGGCTCAGCCTCGATCTGCTCATGGGGCGGGTGGACCGGGATCACCCGTTCTATCCCCAGCTCCTCGAGTGGGGCGCGTCCCCCGGTGAGCTCGAGGCGCTCGTCGCGTCGCCGTGCCCGCCGGACATCGTCGGCATCAACCACTACATCACGAGCGAGCGGTTCATCGACGAGCGCCTCGAGCGGTATCCGTCATGGTTTCACGGCGGCAACGACAGGCATGCTTACGCCGACGTCGAGGCCGTGCGCGTCGTCGCCGAGGGCGTGGGCGGGCACCTCGCGCGCCTCGTGGAGGTCTGGGAGCGCTACCGGCGTCCCGTCGCGATCACGGAGGCGCACCTGGGCGGCTCGCGCGAGGAGCAGCTCCGGTGGCTCGTCGAGGCGCACCGCGCGGCGGTGGCCGCGCGCGCCGCGGGCGCGGACGTGTGCGCGCTGGCGGTGTGGGCGCTCCTCGGCTCGTTCGACTGGGACTGCCTGGTCGTGAGCGATCGCGGGCGTTACGAGCCTGGCGTCTTCGACGTCCGCGGCCATGCTCCGCGTCCGACGGCGCTCGCCGCGCTCGTCCGTGCGCTGACGCGCGGGGAGCCGTTCGACCACCCGGTGCTCTCGTCGCCGGGGTGGTGGCGCCGCCCGGAGCGGCTCCTCTATCCGCCGGTCAGCGTCGTGGAACGCGACGGCGCAGCGCGGCTCGACCCGTCCGGCGGCGGGCCGACCGTCGAGCCATCGGGCGGCGACCCGGCCGGGCAGGCCGAGGGGCCGCCGATCCTGATCGCCGGCGCCACGGGCACCCTGGGCAGGGCGTTCGCGCGCCTGTGCGCGCACCGCGGGCTGCCGCACCGCTTGCTGTGCCGCCGCGAGATGGACATCGCCGATCCCGCGTCGGTCGAGCGCGCCCTCGGGCGCCATGCGCCGTGGGCCGTCGTCAACACGGCGGGCTACGTGCGGGTCGACGACGCGGAGCTCGAGCCACACCGCTGCGAGCGGGAGAACGCCGCGGGGCCTGCGGTGCTCGCGGCGGCGTGCCGCGAGCGCGGCGTCCGGCTCGTCACGTTCTCCTCCGATCAGGTCTTCGACGGCGCCGGGACGACTCCGTACGTGGAGACCGATCCAGCGAGGCCTCTCAGCGCGTACGGGCGGAGCAAGGCGGTGGCCGAGCAGCAGGTGCTCTCGATCTTGCCGACGGCGCTGGTGGTGCGCACCGCGGCCTTCATCGACCCGTGGGACGCGTCGACGTTCGTCACGGCCGCCCTGCGCGCGCTCCGCGACGGTCGCCCGTTCACCGCGGCCGATGACCTGATCGTGACGCCGACCTACACGCCCGACCTCGTCAACGCCGCCCTCGACCTCCTGATCGACGGCGAGGGGGGGCTCTGGCACCTGGCGAACCGGGACGCTGTGACCTGGGCTGAGCTCGTCACGCGCGCCGCCGCGCTGGCGCATGTGGACGCGAGGCCCCTCGTCCGGTGCCCGAGCCACGCGCTCTGCCTCGTCGCGCCGCGCCCCCGCTACAGCGCCCTGGGCAGCCGCAGAGGGCTCCTGCTCCCTGCGCTGGACGACGCGCTCGCGCGTTACCTCGTCGCGTGCGACGGGGGCCCGCCTCGATGACGAGGCCGCGTGAAACCAGGACGAGCGTCGGCGATCACGGTCGATAAGGACATCCCTGGTCGACCATCGGGAAGAGGCGGAGTCGCGTCCGCTACAGCCGGTGTCGAGCCGCGCCGGGCGGAGGATTGCAATCCGCGCGGTGAGCGCATGTCCAGCGCCCGATGCGCGCGAGATCCGACGAGCTCGCCCGTCGGCGCGCCATGGCTTCCATGCCACGTGCCGATCTGGGCGTTTGTCATGACAGAGGGTTCTCTGCTGGAGTGGCGTCGTGTCTGTCGAGGGCGGCGACACGTCTGTTCCACCGGAGGAAAAGTGGCAGCGCCGGGCGGCGTTGCTTGCGAGGGCCTGTGTGAGCGCCTAGCCTGGTCCGCGGACGTAACCGCGGAATTGCGGAGGAAGACGCCATGATGCCGATGATGAGCATGCCGATGATGGGCTCGATGGGGATGATGCCCCAGATGATGGGGATGATGCCCCAGATGATGGGGATGATGCCCCACATGATGGGGATGATGCCCCAGATGATGGGGATGATGCCCCAGATGATGGGGATGATGCCCCAGATGATGGGTCAGATGCCCATGATGGCGCGGATGACCTGTGAGATGGACAAGGAGGGGATGGTCTGCAAGATGATGCCCATGGAAGGCATGGGCATGGACATGCTGCGCGCACGCTGTGAAGCGATGGTGAAGATGATGGGCGTGGGCATGCCGATGACGCTCATGTGCGGCGGCATGCCGATGATGATGTGCATGGGCACCGGGATGGCCA
Source organism: Sorangium sp. So ce1335 (assembly GCF_051521615.1). NCBI lineage: Bacteria > Pseudomonadati > Myxococcota > Polyangiales > Polyangiaceae > Sorangium > Sorangium sp. So ce1335. The sequence continues at coordinate 9,187,089 of NZ_CP150363.1, read as the reverse complement.
TGGGCGCCGCAAGCACGAGCAACATGGGCGCCGGCGCGCAGGTCGCCAGCATGAACAGGTGACCGCGCGCTCCTGGCGCAGTGCCTCACCCTTCAGAAGACGAGCGCGAAGACGAAGAGTGCGCCCGGGAGAAGCGATTCTCCTGCGCTCTCTTCCTCTTCGCGCTTCGACGTGATGAACGGACCCGGCCGGCGCCGTGTTATCCGGTCTTCTCGACGTAGGTCATCACCAGGTACATGATGACCTCCTGCTTGGTGGGGTTCCTGTACTGATGAGGCACGTCGGCCTCGAACAGGATCGCGTCGCCGGTCGCGAGCAGGTGCCGCTCGGCGCCGACGATCATCTCCAGCGTTCCCGACGTCACCACGAGGTTCTCGACCGTGCCCGGCGGGTGTGGATCGGCCTGCTCCGTGGCGAGTGGCGCGAGCCTGAGCTCGTAGAACTCGACGGTCCTCGGCACGTCGAACGGGAACAGCGCGCGCGACGAGAACGAGCCGTCGTGCGACGTGAGCACCTTGGCGCGCGCGGCCGGGATGATCGTGGTGCCTCCGATCGACTGGTCGCTGATCAGCGCCGAGAACGGCACGCCCAGCGCCCGCGCGATCTTCCAGAGCACGTTGATCGTCGGTGTGCTCTGGCCGAGCTCGATCTGGCTGAGCATCGCCCGGCTCACGCTCGACGCCTTCGCCAGCCGCTCCAGGGAGAGCCCGCGCTTGGTCCGGAGGCGGCGCAGGTTGGCGCCGACGATGCCCGTGAGCGCCGAGGACGCGTCCTGCGGCGCCACCTCGTAGGCCCAGGCTTCTTCCGACGCCTCGTCCGCTTCCCGCTGCGGCGTCTCCCCCGTGTCCCGGATCGAGGTCGAGCTTGCGGGCCCAGCGGCGCTCTCCGCCCCGCGGTGCGGGGAAGGTCCAGCCAGCGACAGGGCGCTCCCGTTCGGTCCGGCCGCGCCGTTCGACCCGGCCGCGCCGTTCGCCAGGCCCGACGCGGTGAGCGAGCGGTGGAAGCCCGCGCCGGAGATCGCCGCAGGGGAGGTCCGGCGCGGGTTCTGGCGGACGGATTTCATCGGATCTGCCAGACCGGCATCCAGGTCCACACGGGGAACCACCAAAGGGCGACCGGCATGCTGACCGACTTGTCCGAGGACATCTTGTCGTCCTCGGGGGCGCGTTCGTTCCGAACTACCCGCCGCTGCCGGTACTGTTCCAGGTCGATCACTTGAGCACTCTGGGGGCGCATCCGCTTTACCTCCAACCCGTAGGCCTATCATCCGTTATAACGGATTGTTTGTCAAGGGACGGCTCGGCGATGACGCACCGGGTACGACACGGTGCGTCATGGAGTCGGGTAGCTCGGGGCAGGCTCGTCCGCGGCGCAGCGTGTCGGCTCCCCTCACGGGAAGCTGCGCGGCTCCAGCGCCCCTCGCCCGGACGGGGCGTGGGGCCAGGATCGATCGTGATGACGCTTGGCGTTAGCCGAGACAGGGAGCCAGGCGGCCTGCCTCTGAAATACTGGACGGGGCGGAGCGGGGCCGCCCGCGCCCTGTCCGTCGAGCCATGGGGTGCGGTGTCCTGTGCGTTTCGGCGCCCCGTTCCGCGGGGTCGATGTCGGCGTGGCCGCTGCACGCCGGCGTGAGCGCTTCTTCTGCGGTGTCGATGTCGGCCTGAGGGCTTTTCAGGAACATCCTGCGCGCGCCGTCCTCTGTGCCTCACGTCGCGGCGCTGCGTGAGCCGGAGAGCGCCGACGTCGCGAACACACATCGCGGCATCACGAACACACGAGGAGGCAGCCATGGCGGGCGTCGACGTGGGTGGAGGCGAGAAGCGTACGCGCAACAGCGAGATCAACATGATCCCGTTCATCGATCTGCTGATGGTGACCATCGCATTTCTCCTGATCACCGCGGTGTGGGTCACGAGCTCGCGTCTCAGGACCAGCGCCGAGGCGCCTGCTGCCGCCGGTTGCGGCGAGGAGTGCCAGAAGGAGCCTCTCAAGGCGATGCACGTCCATGTCGGAGAGGACAGCTTCCGCCTGGTGTGGAAGCAGGGCGCGACCGTCCTGAGCGAGGTGACCGTCCCGAAGCGTCCTGTCGAGGTGGGCGCCTCGGGGGCCACGGCCCTCCGTTACAGGGAGCTCGGCGACGCCATCCAGCGCGAGTGGGAGCGCAGCGGCGAGCACCGCGTCCCCGGCGACCGCCGCGCCGACCAGGCTGTCCTTCACAGCGACGACAGGACGCCGTTCCGCGAGCTCGTCGCCGTGCTCGACGCCATCAACTCTCCTCGCCGCGCCGTCCTCCTCGACGATGGCCGCAGCGTCGAGATGCCCGCCTTCCTCGCCACCTTCTCCGCGCGCTGACCCCCCAACCCCCCTCACTCCCACCGTAGGCCCCCAGAGGGGGTGTTCGCTGCGCGCGGTGGGGGGTGGGGGATGGGCCGATGTCTGAGCCTTGGATGTTCGTCATCCGGCTTGCCGGATGACGAACATCCAAGGCGAGTTCGGCGGGGCCCCCACCCCCCACCGCGCGCAGCGAACACCCCCTCTGGGGGCCGGGCTACGCCGTGAACTCCGTCGTGAGCGCCACCCAGTTCGAGGGCGGCCGCACCGCGTAGCTCAGCGCCAGCACCTCGATCAGCACCACCCGGTAGATCGCGTGGACGTCGTCGACGTCCACCTCGTGCGCGTTCGCCTCCAGCGCCGCGTCGAGGTGCTCCTGCACGAAGGCGAGCACGTCGGGCTGCTCCATCGCGATGACGTCGTCCGAGTCGACCGCCTCTGCGGGATCGTGCAGCCGGATCTGCTCGTCCAGGTTCAGCGACTCCTCGACGCCGGTCAGCGCCGTCTCCGTGACCTCCTCGAGGTCCTGACCGAACAGCTCGTCGAAGGCGAGCCAGATCGCGAGCGTCAGGAAATAGCCGAGGGCGAGCGCCGTCTCGTCGAGCGGGCCCGAGAGCACCCCGGAGATCCGGTCCGCCAGCGCAGGCTGCGTCTGCTCGAAGCGCGTGAACGCATCGTCGAGCTGCTTGCGCGAGTCGTCGTCATCTTCGGCGAGCTGATCCTCGATCTCGGACAGGACGCGCGCAGGCACCTGAGCGTACGAGGGGACGGGGCGGATGGCTGCGCGGCGTACCCACACGCCGACAACCTAGCACACGATGGCGCGGTTCATGGAGCGAGCAGCCGGATGCTCGACGCCGGGACCCACCCCTCCGTCGCGCCCCAGCGGACCTCCGCGAGACCGCCCGATCTCCGGCCGACCTCGACCGACGCGCCCTCGGGGATAGGGGTCTGCTCCGCGCGGGGCAGCGCGCGCCCGCCCTCGTCGAGGAGCCGGACCTCCGGGACCACGACGACGCCGGCGCGCGTCGTCAGGCGGAGGTGCCGCGCCGCATAGGTGAGCGGCACCAGCGCGATGAGCGCGACGAGCGCCGTGGGCGCGAGGACGCTGCCCGCGACGTGCGCTGGGCCCGCCGGGCGGCGCCGCAGCACCATGCCGACCGCGAGGAGCAGCGACGCGAGGAGCGCGGCCGCCGCCCAGGTGCGCTCCGACGCGAGGCCGACGATGACCCGGTCGAGCGTGGGCCGCGCGTCGACGGCGTCCGCGGCGCGGCGCGAGCGCCGGCGCGTGAGCTCCGCGCGCACGAGGTCGAGCGCGCGATCCGCCTCCGCGTCGCCCGGACGGAGCCGCAGCGCCTCCTCGAAGGCGGCCGCCGCCCGGCCCAGGTCGCCGGGGCGGTCCGCCCCCTCGCGGACGCGCAGGACGTAGGCGAGCCCGCGGTTATAGCTCGCGTCCGGGTGCACGAAGCCGCGGTCGGCGAGCAGCTCGAACGTGTCGATCGCCGCGCCGTACTCGCCGCGGCCGAGCGACGCCGTGGCCTGCTGGAACAGCGCCTCCGGGGTCCCGGCCGGCTGCGCGCGCGCCTCGGTCCCGGCCGGCTGCGCGCGCGCCTCGAGCGAGGGCAACGCCGGCGCGAGGCACGCGGCGAGGGCGAGGAGCGCGGCGGCGAGGAGCCGGCTGCGGCGGCGGCCGTTCACGTCGGCTTCCATCGCGCGAGCTCGTTCATGACGGCGCGGCTCTGCTCGACGAGCCCTGCGGCCGCGGCGGCGCCGCCCTCCTGCGCGGCCGGCTCGAACCGGATCGCCTCGCACGCGGCCAGCGTCTCGCAGGCGCGCGCCGCCAGCGCCTCGGCGACGCCGCGCTCGCCCAGCTCGCCGGGGAGCGCCGCGAGGAGCACGCCGCGGGAGCGGAGGCCCGTCGCGGACTCGATCGCCCGGTGCACGGCGCGCTCGACCGCCGCGGCCGTGGCCTTGAGGTCCCCCTGCGCGGCGGCGTCCTCCGCCTCCTGAAGCGCCACGGCCGCGAGCCGGGCGGGCGAGGTCGCGCCCGCCGCGCGGCGCTCGCGCGCCCGGCGCACGAGCCGATCGCCCGCGCCGAACAGCGTGACGAGCAGCGGCGGCGCGGCCAGCAGGAGCCAGAACGGCGCCCCGTCGAGGGGCAGCGTCGCGGGCGGGGCGTGCGGGCCGAGCGACGAGCGGAGCCCCGGCATCCCGGCGAACGGCTCGGCGCGGCCGGCCGCGTCGCGATCCGCGTCCTTCGCGCCCGGCGTCGGCCCGGAGGGCGCCGGCGGAGCGACAGCGGTCACCTGGACGACGCCGAGGTCCGCGGTCTCGACGACGTAGCGCTTCTGCGCCGGATCCCAGTACGGGAACTCGATCTTCCCGAGGCTCACCGCGCCGCTCTCCTGGATCCGGACGACGTAGCCGAACGAGCGGAAGCCGCCGATCGCGCCGCCGCGCGGCTCGATCGACTCGCGCTTCTCGGGGTCGAGCCACTCGAGGCCGGTCCGCTCCGGCACCCGGAGCGACTGCGGGAAGTTGCCGGTGCCGGCGACCTGCACGCTCACGGCCACCGAGCCGCCCTGCTCGATCTGGCGCGGCTGCACGGTCGCCTTCAGCGTGAACTGACCGACGTCGCCGAGGGTGTAGCCGGACGGGCGGCCGGCGACCGGCGGCTCGGTGACCTGGACGACGACGTCGTTCGACTCGCGCAGCACGCGCGCGCCGATGCGCCGCCCGGTGATGCGCGCCTGCATCTTGCCCGTGCGCAGCTCGCCCGCCCTCAGCGGGAACAGCGCCAGCTTGTCGACGAGGCGCGCGGCGTAGCGGTGCCCGCCGACCCGCGTGTACACGGGCCGCTCGTGGCGCGGATCCTCGAGGAGCGCGTGGCGGAGGAAGTCGGCGGCGGGCGCGGCGCGGGGCTCGCTCATCTCCGCGTTCTCGCGGAAGTACAGGTAGAACGAGACCGTGACCTGCTCGCCGACCACCGCGGTCGTCTTGTCGGGGATGGCGCGAAGGAACACCACCGGATCGGGCTCGCTCGGCATCGCCAGCTCCGGCGCCTGGTCCTCGGGCTCGTCGACCTCCTCGTCGTCGAGCAGGCCTCCCGGGCCGCTGAACGGCCACGGCAGGCCGTGCAGCGGGCCGCCGGGGAAGAGGAACGGGCTGCTCGGACGGCGCGGCCGACCGCTCGCCGGCACGACCTTGATCACGATCGGGGCCGCGATCAGGCGCTTGCCGTTCCACGTGACGGTCGGCCCGGGGATCGTGTAGCGGCCGGGCTTGTTCGCGACGATCTGCCAGGTCGCGCTGATCCCGAGCTGCGTCGTCACCATGCCGCCGCTCATCTGCGTCTTCATCTGCGTCCCGATGCTCGGGCCGGAGACGATGTCGAGATCGGGCGGGACGCGCAGCTCGGGGTCCGACGGCATGCCGGCGCCGCGCTCGACCAGCGCCTTCACCTCGACCGAGAACGGCTCGCCGACCTCGACCTCGGTGGAGCTCGCGCGGGCCGAGAGCTCCGGCTGCTGGGCGCGCGCCGTGAGCGGGGCGAGCAGCGCGAGCAGCGCGAGGAGCAGCGCCGTCGCGAGCGGCGCTGGGCGCGGGGCGGTCAGCGCGAGCGGGGCAGGGCAGCGCGCGGCCAGCGCGAGCGGGGCGAGGATGCGCGCGGCGAGCGCGAGCGGGGCGGGGGAGCACGCCGGGCGCGTCACTTGTCCTCCATCCCGCGGCCGCGCCGCATGCCGGCCCGGCTCTTCGCTTCCTGCTCCTGGTAGGTCGGCGCCTCCTCGAGCTGGTCGAGGACGCGATCGTCCTGCCGGCCGGACGGCGGCGGCTCCTGGGGCTGCTCGGGCGGCGGCTCGGGCTGGTCGGGCTGCCCGGCGTCGGGCTGCTGATCCTGCGGGCCCGCGTCAGGGCTCTCGTCCTGGTCGCCGCCGCCGTCGTCGCCCGCGTCGGGCTCGCCGCCGTCGTCGCCCGCGTCGGGCTCGCCGCCGTCGTCGCCCGCGTCGGGCTCGCCGCCGTCGTCACCGGCGTCGGGCTCGGCGTCCGGCGGCGCGTCGGGCTCGGCGTCCGGCGGCGCATCGGGCTCGGCGTCCGGCGGGCCGGCGTCCTTCTGCTCCTCGATGCGGCGCAGCGCGATCGCCCGGTTCCAGGCCGCGTCGCGGCCGACGCCGTCGCCGCCCGCCTCCTCGAGGACGCCGGGGATGATGGCCAGCGCCTGATCGTAGTACTTCACGGCGTCCTCGTACTTGCGCCGCAAGAACTCGAGGTTTCCCGCGAGGTAGCGGGCGCGCGCGCGCAGGTCGGCCGGCACGCTCGGATCGGCGGCGATCGCCTTCACGAGGGTCAGCGCGCAGTCGATCTCGATCCCGCGCAGCGCGTCGTTCTGCTCCTGCTCCGGCCCGCCGTCCGCGAGCTCCTCGTCGCCGAAGCGGTGGCCGTAGCGCTCGGCCATGTGGAACAGCGTCAGCCCGAGATCGAACGAGCCGTTCGGCTTCTGGCGCACGGAGTCGGGCAGGCCGATGCCCGCGTCGCTGCACGGGCCCGTCCCGAGGTAGCTCTCGAGCGCCTGCGCGGCCGACTCGAGGTTGCCCGCGTCGAGCTCGCGGATCGCCTGATCGACCGCCGGCGCGTTCCGCTCGAACGGGGACGTCGGATCCCACCCGCTGCACCCGGACGCCGCCGAGAACGCGGCCCCGGTGAGGCACGCCGCGGCGAGCCCGATCGCGAGGACGCGCCCGTGGCGCGCGAAGAACCCGGGGAGATCCGCCCGCTTGCGATCACGACGCGGCATGCTGCCCTCCCGCGCCGCCCGCCGCGGCCGGCCCCGTCTCCCCGCCGAGCTCCGCGCCGCCCGCGCCCCCCGCGCGCCCCTTCAGCAGCGAGGCGCGCCGCGGCGCGGCCTTGGGGTGCGTCGCAACGAAGCGCCGGCGCGGGGCGTCCTTCAGGAACACCTCGGCGATGAGGAGCAAGATCGCGAGGCCGAGCGGGTAGAAATACACGTCCGCGTACACCGTCTCGACCCGCTCCGAGAACTCGCTCTTCATCTGCCGCCGGAGCTCCGCGGCGATCGTCTCGATGCCCGTGGTCCCCTTCTCCGCGCGGATGATCTGCCCGCCCGGCGTCGCCTGCGCGATCGACGCGAGCTGCTGCTCGCCCGACAGCGACAGCTCGGTCGTCAGCGGCTTGCCCTGGCGGTCCTGCCGCCACCCGACGATGCGGCCGTCCGGGCCGATCTCCGGGATCGGCTCCGGCGTGCGCCCGCCGATCTGCACGACGTGGATCGTCGTGCCCTGGGCGCCGATCGCCTGGGCGACGCTCAGCGGGTAGCCCTCCAGATCCTCGCCGTCGGTGACGAGCAGGATGATCCGCTTGTGCTCGGCGGACTTCGGATCGCGCCGCAGGAGCTCGTTCGCCTGGTCGAGCGCGCGCGCGATCGCGGTGCCGCCGATCGGCATGTCGTTGGGGTCGAGCTGGCGGAAGAACTGCGCGATCGCGGCGCCGTCCGCGGTGAGCGGGAAGCCCATCGGCTCGCCGGCGAACGCGACCGCGCCGAAGCGCGCGCCCTCGAGGTCCTTGATGAGCCGGGCGACCTCGACCTTGGCGCGGAAGATGCGCGAGGGCTCCACGTCGCGCGCGTACATGCTCTTCGAGTAGTCGAGCACGACGACCACGTCGACGTTCGTCGCCGGCACGAGCCGCGTGCCCTTGCCGTACTGCGGCCGCGCCGCGGCGACGAACGCGAGCGCCGTCGCGAGCACGAGGAGCACGCCCTTCCAGGCGCGGCGCTTCGACGGGTCGGCGGTGGTCAGCGCCCTCACGCGATCCTCGTCGCCGAAGCGCTTGATGGCGCGCGCCACGCCGAAGCCGCCGAGGATGAGCAAGAGGCCGATCAGCGCGGCGAACGCCGTCCCGAGCAGGAACCAGGGGGCCGCAAAATTCACGGGAACCTCCGGAGCAGCCAGGCGCGCAGGAGCGCGTCGAGCCCGATCAGGAACACCCCGGGCAGGAGCAGGAACGGGAAGAGATCCTCGTACGCCGAGATCGACGCCTCGAAGCGCGTCTTCTCCAGCCGGTCGAGCACGTCGTGCATGCTGTCCGCGAGCGCCTTCGCGTCGGTCGCCACGTACGACGCGCCGCCCGTCTTCTGCGCGATCTCCTGGAGCAGCGCGGGGTTCACCGGGAAGCGGTGGCGCACGTAGCGCGGCTGCCCGAAGAGATCGATGCCGTCCTCGACCTCGACCTCGTCGTCGGTGCCGATCTGGATCGTGTAGACCTTCACGCCGAGCGTCGTCGCGAGGTGCGTCGCGTACTCGGGGGAGATGGCGCCGGCGTTCGAGTCGCCGTCGGTCAGGAGGATCACGACCTTGGACTGCGCGTCGCTCCTGCGCAGCCGGGCGACCGCGGTGCCCAGCGCGTCGCCGATCGCCGTCGCGCTGCCGTCGATCACGTTGAGCGTCATCTGCGAGACCATCTGCGTGAGCAGGTGGTAGTCGAGCGTCGGCGGCGACAGCACGTAGGCGGCCTTGCCGAAGACGACGACGCCGAGGCGATCGGTCCTCCGCCGGCTGATGAAGTCCTGGAGGACGAGCTTCGCCGTGTCGAGCCGGGTCAGCCGCTTGCCGCGCGGCAGCTTCGGCTGGCCGGGGAGGTCGGTCGGCCTCGCGTCGAGGATCGCGCGCATCGAGCCCGACAGGTCGAGCGCCACGACGATGTCGATGCCCCTGTCGTCCGAGCGCTGCTCGCGGAGCACGCTGACCGGCCGTCCCATCGCCAGGATGAGCAGCGCGAGCGCCACCGTGCGCAGCACGCCGGGCAGGTCGCGCAGGTGGCTGCGCACGCCGCGCGGCCCGCGCGCGAGCGGCGCGACCGTGCCGAGCCGGAGCCGGGGCCTGCGCGCGTCCTCCGCGAAGATGCCCCAGTACCAGACGACCGGCACCGCGATGAGCGCGACGAGGAACCACGGCGTCTGCCAGCTCGCGCCGACCCAGGCGTCGCGGCGCGCGAGGTAGGGGTAGAGGCAGGCGATCGCCGCGACGACGAGCGTCGCCGCGATCGCGAGCGCCGCGCGCTTGGCCCGGCTCACGGCGCCTCCTCGGGCGCCCGGGACGGGCGGTCGGATGCCGGCTGCTTGCCGGCGGGCCCGGCGGCGTCGCCGGGGCGCACGGCAGGCGGCGTCGTGCGGTGCACGATGACCTCGCCGCGCTCGATCGCGTCGAGGCAGTCGGCCTCGGTCGGCTGGAGCCGCGCGAACTTCACGAGGTCGCAGTCGGCGAGGAACTTCGTGATCTGCGGCAGCACCGGCACGGGCGGGCGCACCCGCGCGAGCAGCGCGCGCATCTCGTCGCTCGTCGTCTCGAGGCCGTCGAAGCCGTACCGCGCGCCGAGGTACTTGCGCACGCAGTCGCTCACGCGGTCGAAGTACTCGTCGGTCCGCCCCTGGCTGAGCAGGTCGGAGCGCCGGAGCTCCTCGAGCTCCTCGAGCGCGGCCACCCACGGCAGCTTCGGCGGCGGCGCGGCCACGACGCGCGGCCGGCGCAGCCAGCGCCGGACAAGCCAGGCCACGAGCACCCCGAGCGCCGCGCCGATGAGGATGCCGAACGTGAGCTGCTTCGCGAGCACCCACTCCTCGCGCTGCGGCCGCGGCGGCGGGTTCGGCTTCACCTTGGGGTCCCGCTCGTTGGCGATCGGATCCTCGACGATGATCTCGTGCGGCCGGGTGCACACCGTGACGAGCTCGCCGCTCGCGCGCGACACGGCGATCGGCACCGGTGGCAATTGCAGCACGCTCCTCCCCGGCTCCTTCGGCAGCGGGACGAACGGGATGACGAGCTTCGTCGTCGCGCCGGTGTCGGTCGCCGTCGTCGTGCTCGTCGGCCCGGCGCCCGCGTCGGCCTCGGGCAGGAGGAACCCCGCCTTCTCCAGCGCGCGCGCGGCGTCGCTGTCGCCCTGGACCTTGAAGCCCTCCGGCAGCACCGTCTCGCCCTTGCCGTGCGCGACGGTGACCTCGAGGGGCGCCGCGTAGCCGCTGAACCCCTGCTTCGGGAACGTCTCCTGGATCTGCGGCCGCGTCGCGCCGGGCGGCACGTGCTCCGCGCACGAGGCCCACACGCTCCCCCCGCCCCGCTGCGCCGCGGCAGGCGCCGGCGCCGGCGCCGGGGGAGGAGGAGGCGGCGGGGCGTCGTCGTCCCGCGCGGCGGGCCCGCCGGCGGCGCCCGCGTCCGGCTGCGCGCCAGCCGGCAGGGCGCACGCGAGCGCCGCCGCGAGCGCGGCCCACGCGAGCGGGCGCGCGGCGCAGGCCGGGGAGCAGCGCTGCGTCATCGCCTGAGCCTCCGCGCCCGCTTGGCGAACAGGTCGCGCAGCGGGGTGACGAAGCTCTCGCCCGTCTTCACAACGACGGCGTCGAGCGCGAGCTTCTTGAAGAGCTTGTCCCTGTCGCTCCGGAGCTTGCGCATCGCGGTGCGGTAGTGGTCGCGCACCGCCCGGTCGCCGGTGTCCACGACGACCTCCTCCCCGGTCTCCAGGTCCTCGAACGTCGCCAGCCCCACGTCGGGCAGCTCCTCGTCGCGGGGATCGACGAGCATCACCGGGATCACGTCGTGCTTGGCGGCCGCGAGCGAGAGCGAGCGCTCGAAGCCGGACGCGAAGAAATCGCTGATCACGAACGCCACGCTCCTCCGCTTCGCCACCTTGACGAGGGTCTCGAGCGCGAGCTTCAGGTTCGTCCCCGTGTACTTCGGCTCGTGCCCGAGGATCTCCCGGATGACGCGCATCACGTGCTTGTCGCCCTTCTTCGGCGGCACGAGCTTCTCGACGGCCTCGGTCGCGAGCACGAGGCCCACGCGGTCGTTGTTCTTGATGGCGCTGAAGGAGCAGAGCGCCGCGATCTCGGCGGCCACGCGCGCCTTCGACGCGCGCCGCGTGCCGAACTGCTCGCTCTGCGAGGCGTCGACGACCAGCATGACGGTCATCTCCCGCTCCTCGACGAACACCTTCACGAACGGCTCGCTCATGCGGGCCGAGACGTTCCAGTCGATCCAGCGCACGTCGTCGCCGGGGTTGTAGGCGCGGACCTCGCGGAACGAGAGGCCCTGCCCCTTGAAGACGGACGAGTACGTCCCGGAGAGCTGCTCGTTCGCGAGCCGTTGCGTCCGGATCTCGATGCGCCGGAGCTGCTTCAGGAGCTCCGGCGGCAGCGGGTTCTTCGAGCCGGAGGCCTTGATCACGGCACCTCGACCACCTCGAACACGCGCCGGACGATCTGCTCGGACGTCACCTCCTCGGCCTCGGCCTCGTAGGTGAGGACCACCCGGTGCCGGAGCACGTCGGGGCCGATCGCCTTCACGTCCTCCGGCGTGACGTAGCCGCGGTGGCGCAGGAAGGCGTGCGCGCGCGCCGCGAGCGCCAGCGCGATCGAGGCGCGCGGGCTCGCCCCGTACTCGATGAGGCTGCTCAGCTCCCGCATCCCCTTCTGCCCGGGCTCGCGGGTCGCGAAGACCACATCCACGATGTAGTCCTTCACGCGGTCGTCCATGTACACGTCGCGCACGACCTTGCGCGCGGAGACGAGCTCGTCGGGCGTCGTCACCTTCGCGGCCTTGCCCTCGATCACCGCGGTCGTCCGGTCGATGATCTGCCGCTCCTCGGCCCGCGCCGGGTACCCGACCTTGACCATCAGCATGAACCGGTCGACCTGCGCCTCGGGCAGCCGGTACGTCCCCTCCTGCTCGATCGGGTTCTGGGTCGCCATGACGACGAACGGGCTCGGCAGCGGGTAGGTCGTGTCGCCGATCGTGACCTGCCGCTCCTGCATCGCCTCGAGCAGCGCGCTCTGCACCTTCGCCGGGGCGCGGTTGATCTCGTCGGCGAGCACGAGGTTCGCGAAGATCGGGCCCAGCTTGGAGGTAAAATCGCCCTTCTGGTGGTTGTAGATGACCGTGCCGATGAGGTCGGCGGGCAGGAGATCCGGCGTGAACTGGATCCGGGAGAACTTCGCGTCGATCGCGTCGCAGAGCGTCCGCACCGTGAGCGTCTTGGCCAGCCCCGGGACGCCCTCGAGGAGCACGTGGCCCCCGGTGAGCAGCCCGATGAGGATGCGCTCGATCATGTACGTCTGGCCGACGATGACCTTGCCAACCTCGTTGAGCAGGGTGTCGATGAAGGCGCTCTCTTTGGCGACCAGCTCGTTCAGGGCGCGTACGTCGTGCATAACGGGTGGGAGCTCATAGCAAGCCCGGCCGCCCGAGGACAACCGGCGTCGCCCGATTATTCCTCGGGCGCCGGGGCCGTCCTCCGCGCCCGCCGCGGCCTCTGACGACGCGCGCGAGGCGCGCGACGTGGTCAGCGGCCGCGCTAGAAGCCCGGATCGCGGAACTTGGCGCGCCCGGTCTCGGCGGGAGATCGCGCGGGCAGCGGGGCCGCGGGCGCGCTCGCGGCGGGGGCGGAGGACGGCGCGGGCGCGGGCGCGGAGGACGGCGCCGACGCGACGGCGCGCGGCGGCTCCGGCGCGCGCGGCTCGGCCGTGGCGACGCGCGGCCGCGGCTCGTCCGGGAGCGCCGGCGCCGCGGGCTCGGCCAGGCCGGGGGCGGCGGGGCCCTCGCCGAGGCCGACCCAGAGGAGCGTCGCCGCCCCGAGCAGCGCGCCCGAGGCGACGAGCGCCGCCGCGGTGGCGATCGTCCTGGCGCGGCGCTGCGGGTCGAGGCGGGCGCTCGGCCGCCCCCGCGACCTGCCGTCCGCGGCGCGCAGCGCGTCCTTGATCACCGCCGTCTTCCGCGCGGTGCGCGAGGCGAGCGCGTCGCGGATGTACCCCGTGACCTCCTCGCGGCGTCCGCCGAGCGTGGCGTCCACCGCCTCGAGCGCGTCGGCGAGCTCGGCCATCGTCGCGAACCGCTCGGCCGGATCCTTGGCGAGCGCGCGCATCACCGCGGCCTCGAGCGCGGGCGGGTAGTCCGGGACGAGCGAGCTCGGCGGATCGACCGGCTCGGGCCGCGCGATGCGCGCCATCGTCGCGAGGTCGTGGCTGGCGGCGAACGGGTGCGTGCCGGTCGTGAGCTGATAGAGCACGATCCCGAGCGCGAAGATGTCCGACCGCCGGTCGAGCTGCTCGCTGTAGACCTGCTCGGGCGCCATGAAGAGGATCTTGCCCTTCATGTGCCCGGTGTTCGTCGTCGGGTTGTCCGCCTGCGCCATGGCCTTGGCCACGCCGAAATCGGCGATTTTCACCGAGCCGTCGCGCGTGATCAGGATGTTGTGCGGCGAGACGTCGCGGTGCACGAGCCCGACGAGCGTCCCGTCGTCGTCCCGGAGCTCGTGCGCCGCGTGCAGCCCCCGCGCCGACTCGATCGCGATCCGCACCGCCACGGGCAGGGGCAGCGGCCGGCCCTGCTTGCGGGCGCTGCCGCCGAGCAGCGCCACGAGCGCGTCGCCGTCGATCCACTCCATCACGAAGTAGAGCACCCCGTTCTGCTCACCTTGATCCAGGATCGCGCACACATTCGGGTGCTTGATGCGCGCCGCGATGCGAGACTCGGTGAGGAACATGCGCTTGCAGCGCGGATCGCTGGAGAGCGCCGGCAGCATCGTCTTCACTGCCACGATCGTGTCGCCCGCCGCCCCGCCGCGCTCCCGGGCAGCCCACACCGTGCCCATTCCGCCCTGCGCGATGGCGATCAGCAGCTCATAGCGGCCGAGAAGCTGGCCTGGCACAAGATCGACGGGCGCTATCACAGCTCGTACCTGCGACTCCTGTGTCGTCGTGAATCCGACCATGCTGAAGCTCTCAGCGGAGATGCAAGAGCGTTCCAGGATCGGGTACCGATCTCAAACAATTTTCCAGTTGTCGAGAATCGGGGAGCGTGAGTACGGTTAGATTGCCTCTATCGCTTCGTTGAGGAAGGAGGCGCGGGTGGAGCATCGGATCACCATCGGCGGAGTGGTATTCTTCGCCGTGGTCGGCGTAGGTCCGGCTGCGTTCGCCGATCCTTCCCCGAGGCCCTCGCCGACGCCATCGCCGTCGGCGTCGCCCTCGTTGTCGATCGAGCGGCGCCCGCCGCCGGCCGCCATCGCGGGCGACACGGCGGCTCCCGCCGCGCCGCCCGCGACCGTCGCGGGCGATATGGCGGCTCCCGCCGCGCGGCCGGCGACCGTCGCGGGCGACACGGCAGCTCCTGCCGCGCCGCGGCAACCGAGCGCCGCGGAGCTCGCGTCCGCGCGGCAGCTCTTCGCGCTCGGCCTCGCCGCCGAGGACAACGGCCGGTGGGCCGAGGCGCTGGCGATCTACGAGCGCATCCGCAAGGTCGTCGTCTCGCCGCCGCTCCTGTATCACCTCGGCGTCTGCCACGAGGCGCTCGGCCACGTCGTCGAGGCGCTCAACGCGTTCGAGCTCGCCCAGTCCGGCGCGACGGCGCGGCGCGAGTTCGCGCTCGCCAGGGAATCGCGGTCGCGCATCGAGAAGCTCCGCGCGAGGACGTCGCAGATCGTCCTGCGCCTGCCCGAGGACGCGGCCGGCGTGCGCGTCGAGATCGACGGCGAGCCGATCCATCCGGCGCTCGTCGGCGCGGCCATCCTCGTGACCCCCGGGGAGCGGCGGGTTGTCGTGCGGGCAGAGAATTACACCGAGCCGTTCGAGGCCGCGGTGCAGGCCGAGACGGGCTCGGTGGTCGAGCTGTGGGCCGAGCTCGGGCGCAGGCGGCCGCCCGCGGCCCTGCGGCCGCTCGTCCCCGTCCGCCCGGCGCCGGCCCGCGCGGCCGCGCCGGGCCCGGGCATCCCGCCGGTGGCCGTCGTGGGGACGGCGGCCGCGCTCGCGGCCGGGGCCCTCGTCACGGGGGTCATGGCGTACGACGTGCGGCAGAGCTTCCTGAGGAAGAACGCGAACCCGGCCCCGGGCTCGCTCGACGAGCGGCGGGCCCTGCGCGACCGCGGGCAGGCGCTCGCCATCACGAGCACGGCGCTCACAGGGGCCGCCCTCGTCGCGGGCGGCTTTGCCGCGTACCTCTTCTGGCCCTCCTCCTCGTCGCGCGCGGCGCCCCCGGACGCCGCCGGTCGGCAGGCGCGGCCCGCGCCGCGCGCCCCCGGCCCGACGGCGCTCTCGCCGTGGGTCGGCCTCGACGGCGCGGGCGTCGCCGTGCGAGGGGCGCTGTGAGCTGCGCGCGCCGCCTCGTCGGCGCCGTCGCGGCGCTCGCCCTGGCCTGCACGGGCGCGTGCGCCTTCCTCGCGCCCTTCCCCGAGGTCGCGCCGGACCCGCTGGGCGAGGGGGGGAGCGGCGGCGGCGGCGTCGCGGGCACGGACGCGGGCGAGGGCGAGGGCGAGGGCGGGGGCGGCGGGGTCGAGGAGCGCTGCGTCCCCCGCGCCACGACTGCCTGCTATACAGGGCCGCAGGGCACCGCGGGCATCGGCATCTGCGCGCCCGGCCTCGCGACGTGCAACGACGACGGGATGACGTTCGGCGCGTGCGCCAAGCAGGTCCTGCCGGCGTTCGAGAGCTGTTCGACGCCAGAGGACGAGAACTGCGACGGGCGGGGGTGCACGGGCGATCCCGTGCAGAGCGCCGCGCTGGGCGGCACCGGCGATCAGCACGGCCGGGCGATCGCCGTCAGCGAGCACGCCGTCGTTGTGGTCGGGTCCGCGTCCGGCAGCACCGACCTCGGCGCGGGCGCGACGGACGAGCTGGGCACGCTCGGCGACGCGGACGCCTTCCTCGTCTCGTTCCCCCGCGACGCGTTCCCCCGCGACGGGCTGTCGCGCGACGCGCTCTCGCGCGGCGGTCGCTTCCGGTTCAGCCGCCGCTTCGCGGACAGCGTCGCCCGCGGGGTCGCGCTCTCGCCGGAGGGCGACGTCGTGCTCGTGGGCAGCGCGTCGGGCGACGTCGATTTCGGCGGCGGCGTGCGCAAGGGCCGCGGCCACCGCGCCGACGTCGTCGTCGCGCGGTTCGACGCCGCGGGCGCCCACCAGTTCAGCCGGCGCTTCGGCGACGCCGTCACCCAGCAGGCGACGGCGGTCGCCGTGGACCGCGCGGGGAACGCGTTCGTCACCGGCGAGTTCTGGGGCACGCTCGACTTCGGCGAGGCCCGCCAGGGCGAGCGCCTCACCCTGAAGAGCCGGGGCAAGCGCGACGTGTTCCTCGTCAAGCTCGACGCCGCGGGCAACGTCCACTGGGCCAGGCAGTTCGGCGACGCGGAGGACCAGTCCGGCACCGGCGTCGCCGTCGACGGCGCGGGCAACATCGTGCTCGTCGGCTGGTTCAGCGGGAGCATCGGCTTCGGGGACGAGAAGGCGCTCATCACCGAGGCCAAGACCGACCTGTTCATCGCGAAGCTCGACCCCTCGGGCGACCACCTCTGGAGCAAGTCGGCCAACGCGACGAACGCCGCCGAGGCGCTCGGCGTGGCCGTGGACGGCGCGGGCAACGTCCTCGTGACCGGCTCGTTCCGCTCGTACGTCACCCTCGGCGAGTCGCCGCGCACGACCGACGGCGACAAGGACATCCTCCTCATCCGGCTCGACGAGAACGGCGTCCCGCTCTGGAGCGAGGACTACGGCGACGACGCCGACCAGGAGGGCGCCTCGATCGCGGTCGACCTCGCCGGCAACATCCTCCTGACCGGGTGGTTCCGCGGGAACCTCGAGATCGGCGACGACGTCCACACGGCCACGGGCGCCGCCGACGCGTTCGTGGCCAAGATCGACCCCAACGGCAGCCCGATCTGGTCGCGTTCGTTCGGCGACTCGGGCGAGCAGGGGGGCGCCTCGGTCGCGGCCGATCTCCTCGGCAACAGCTGGGTGACCGGCCACTTCAGCGGCGCCGTCGACCTCGGGACGGGCGCTCTCTCGAGCCGCGGCGCCGGCGACGCGTTCCTCGTCCAGATCGGCCCTTGAGCGCCGCCCGCGCTCGCTGTCCGCGCTCGCTGTCCGCGCTCGTTGCCCACGCTCGTTGTCCACGCTCACAGGGCGCGGCGCGCGCCGCCCGCGCTCACTCGCCGGCGAGCGGGTAGATCGGCCGCAGGTCGATCGGGATCCCCTCGAGGCCGCCGAGCGCCTGCTGCATCGGCTCCGAGACCGCGCCGTACCGCGCGAGGAGCTCGCGGGCGGCCTGCTGGTCGCCGCGGTGCTGGACCATGCAGAGGTCGCGGACGAGGCGAGAGATGGCGGCCTCGAGCTCCGCGGCGTCGACCGTGAAGCGGCGGGTCGCCGGGTCGAAGCGGGCGGCGCGCTCCTCCAGGAAGCGGTTGATCTGGAGCGCGGCGCCCTTGCCGTGCGCCTCGGCCACGCCGAAGCGGGTGCTCCGGAAGAGCCCCGCGAAGTAGGAGACGAGGAGCTTCTCCCGGAACGCGGCGGGGAAGTAGCCTCGCTGGATCATGAAGAGGACGTTGTAGGCGCCCATCGCGTCGGCCTTCGCCTCCTCGAGGGCCGAGTAGGTCGAGCCGAGCGCGAGGCGCACCTCGACCCGCTCCCCGCCGACGGTCGTGAACGCGGGGCCGAGGCTGTGCGAGAGCTCGTGGAAGAGCGTCTCGTTGAAGAACGCGTCCGCGGACAGGTGCTCGAGCTGCGCCGGGTCGAGGATGCGCTCGGCGATGGGGCGCATGATCAGCTCGAACTTCGTCTCGATGACGTTGCGGAGCAGGACCTTCTTGGCCCCCTTCTCGGCGCGGACGCGCTCGTCGTTCGGCAGGTTGAACGCGATCGTCTGGACCGACTTGCGGGCGTCGCCGGCGCTGAAGACGAGGTCGACGACCTGGATGGGGCTCTCGCCGCCGCGCTCCGTCTTCACCTCGTCGGGGATGGGCAGGTTGCGCTCCATCTCCGGGAGGAGCTCCTTGTACCGGGAGAGCTTCCGGGAAGCCTCCGGGTCGCTCACGGTGACGAACGACTCGAACGAGGCCTTCAGGCCGAGCAGCTCGTCCTCGTAGGTCTCGTACGGGCCGATGGTCACCTCGACCTGGCTGTCCAGGTCCATCCAGTCCTTGTCGGATGCATAATAATCATCCGTGCGGAACGCCTCGGCCCGGGACCGCAGGAAGCGCCGCAGGCTCTCGTTCTGGGTGAGCGACGCCGCCTCCTCGAGGAGCGCGCCGGCGGGGCCGAGCCACGCCGCGTAGGCCTGGCTGTACGGCACGGCGACGAGCCCGTCCGCGTCGCGGCGGATGAGCGTGAACAGGCTCTCGAAGGAGGCCTTGTCGCCGGGGTGCTGCGCTGTCCACGCATGGAGCTCGTCGGCCGAGAGATCTTCCGGGTAGAAGCCGGCGCCGGGCGGACGGGGCCTGTCGATGGCGAAGGGGCGGTGGTGATCCTGCCTGTCCCAGGGGCCGCGCATGATGTCGAAATAGGCGAGCCGGTCGCGCCCCTCGGGGGTGCCGTCCGCGAGCAGCCGCTCGCGCAGCTCGGGGTTCGCGGCGTAGGCCTGCCGGTCGAAGACGGGATCGAGCAGCCGCGAGGCCTCGATGAGCTTGCCGAGCGCCGCCCGCTCCGGCGCGGGCAGCTTGCTGACGTCCGCGGTGAGCCTGGCCGGCGTGAACTGCTTGACCTTGTCGGAGAGCAACGGGACCTCCTCTCGCGTGGTTCACGTGATGCGATGTCCGGCGGGCGCCGGACGGTTCTGGGTCAGCTCGTCGGGACGGGGTGCGCGTCGCGGTACTCGCGGATCGCCTGGGCCTCGTCGACGGCGTGCTGGAAGCCGGTGGCGGCGCGGAAGGCGGCGCTGTCGACGACGACGGGGTACTTGATGTGGCTGAGCGCCGCGCGCGGGAGCTTCGGCAGGCCGAAGCGGCCGAGTGCGTTGCGGAGCACGAACTCGGGGAGGGGCACCGGCACGCGCCCGGCCGCCCGGATGATGAGCGAAAGGGGCACGGGCTGCGGGCCCGAGACGTTGTAGACGCCGCGGATGCGCTTCTCGAGGGCGAGGCAGATGGCGGTCACGACGTCCTGCTCGTGCATGAACTGGAACAGCGGGTCGAACCCGAGGACGTACGGGACGTGGGGGCCGCGGAGGAAGCTCGCCAGCGTGCCGTGGCCCGTCGGGCCGAGTGTGTAGCACATGCGGAGCACGGTCGTGCAGAGCTCGGGGGCGCGCCAGAGCGCCGTGCAGGCGTAGAGATCGGCCGCGACGAGGTCGGCGAGCTCGGGGAAGGTGGACACCGCCATCGGCGGGTCCTCTTCCTTGTGGTAGAGCGGCGACTCGGGGCCAGCGCCGTAATAGGTGTGCCTTCCGACGAAGATCACGTGCTCGACCCCGCAGGAGCGGCTGTTGTCGAAGACGACGCGCGTGCCGCCGAGGTTGATGCGATACCGCTCCTCCGTCTGCTCCACGAGGTGCGTCACGGTCGCCATGTGGATGACGGCCTGAGGGCGGCTCTTGCGGAACACGTCCTCGGCGGCGCGCTTCTGGAGATCCACGTTGTGCATCTCGATGCCGGCGGGGGCGGTCGGCCACGGCCTCCGATCGATCCCGATCACCTCGTGGCCCTCCTCGAGGAGGCGCGTCGCGACCATGCGGCCGAGCTGGCCGGTGATTCCGGGGATGAGGACCCTCATGCGCGCTCCTTCGATGAGCCATGCGATGGATCTGGCGATGAATCGTGCGATGAATCGTGCGATGGCCCCTGCGATGAATCGTGCGATGGCCCCTGCGATGAATCGCGCGATGGCCCCTGCGATGAATCGCGCGACGGCCCCTGCGATGGACCGCGCGACGAACCCGGCGCCTGGGCCGTGGCGCCGCGCTGGTCGAGCGCGAGCTTTCCGCGGCGCCGCTGCCGGCCGGCCTCGATGAGCTCGGCGATCTTCGCCTTCACCTGGTCCACGTGGCCCAGGATCACCTCGTCTTCCTCCGCGCCGGTCCCGGGGAACGTCATCGGCTCGCCATAGGTGATCTCGAGCTGGACCGGCAGCGGGGCCGGGACGAGGTACGGGGTGATCGGGATATACGGCACCCCGAACAGCCGGCCGATCGCGTACGAGTTGGCGATGGTCGGCACCGCCTCGCCGCCGCCGGCGAAGCCGAACGGGATGATGGGCGTCCTCGTCTTCATCGCGAGCCGGACGAACCCCGATCCGAAATGCACGAGCGAGTTGCGCTCGCTGTAGAGCTTGGCGGTCCCGCGCGCCCCCTCGGGGAACACCATGAGCAGCCGCTCGTCCTCGAGCAGGCGGCTCGCGTGCTCGGGCAGGCCGGTGAAATGGCCTGTTCGGCTCGACCAGAGCGAGGTGAACGGGAGGCGATTGATGAATTTCTCCGCCATCCCCTCGGCCAGCCGCGGCGGCTCCATCTCGAAGAACATCGACGCGACGACCATCGCGCCGTCGATGGCGACGCCGCCCGAGTGGTTGCCGACGAGCATCGCGCGCCCGCGCGCAGGCACGTTCTCCGTGCCAACCACGCCCACCGAGAAGTAATGATGATAGAAGAAATCCAGCACCGAGAAGAAGAGCCCGAGGTGCTTCCGGGAGATGCCGTAAGGATCGACCCCGAAGCTGTTGAAAGGGATCTCCAGCCGCTGGACGCGCTGGACAATGGAGTCGCTGACGAGCACTGTCAAAGGGGACCCTCCGGCTTCGGCGGCCCGGAGGGTACGCACGATCGGGCGGGGAGCACAACCTCCGCCAAGGCGGCCGCCGGGCGCCGCCGGGGAGCCGGCCGGACCGCGCTGCGCCGGCGCGCGGCGCTCATCGAGCGCGTACGGCGCGCGGCGCTCATCGAGCGCGTACGGCGCGCGCTTCACGGCGCTCTCCGAGCGTCAGGGCGCTCCCCACGCTCCACGGGAGCTCACGGCGGATCCTGGAGGAGCTCTCGCCGCTCTCGTCGAGGATCATGTCTTGAAACATAACGCGCCGCGGCGGGGCTCGGCGGCGGGCGCCGCGGATGGGCTCTCCGCCGGGGCGCGGCCATTGAGCAGCCCAGCGGCCCGCGGTATGGGTCGGCCATGTCGACCCGACGCCTCGCTCCCGAACACCCCCGTCCGGCGCACGCCTACCGCGCGCCGGAAGGACGCCCCTGCGACGCCCGCCGGGAGGTCGCCTCGTGACCGATCTCGTGATCCGCCGGGCCGCGCCCACGGACGCGCCGATCCTCGCGGCCAACAACAGGGCGATGGCGCTCGAGACGGAGGGCAAGGTGCTGGACACGGCCACCACCCTCCGCGGCGCCGCCGCGCTGATCGAGGACGGGACGAGAGGGTTCTATCTGGTCGCCGAGCGCGCCTCCGAGGTCGTCGGGCAACTCATGGTGACCTACGAATGGAGTGACTGGAGAAACGCTACTTTCTGGTGGATCCAGTCCGTTTACGTGTCCCCCGCGGCGCGTCGCAGCGGCGTCTTCCGGGCGCTGTACCGGCGCGTCCAGGAGATGGCGGCGGACGCGGGGGACGTATGCGGCATCCGGCTCTACGTGGAGACCGCGAACGTGCGGGCTCAGTCGACCTATGCCGCGCTCGGGATGCAGCGGTCGCATTACGAGCTCTACGAGCTCGACTTGGCGTTCGGCTCCTCCTGAGGTGTCCGGATCTCCTGATTCGCGTCGGGGGGAGCGACCGCGGGCATCGAGGGCCAGGAGCCCTTCACCAGGGCGCGCATCGCGGCCGT
This sequence comes from Sorangium sp. So ce1335, assembly GCF_051521615.1. Taxonomy (NCBI): domain Bacteria; kingdom Pseudomonadati; phylum Myxococcota; order Polyangiales; family Polyangiaceae; genus Sorangium; species Sorangium sp. So ce1335. The sequence goes on along the minus strand of NZ_CP150363.1, from coordinate 9,165,189 downwards.
CTTCAGCGCGACCTCGCCGGGATCGAGGAATACGGCGAGGGCCTGGCGGATGTGCGGGAGCGAACGGATGAGATCGGCAGGCGTCATCGCGTCGGGCGGAGACACGCCGCTGCGCTCGCAGGCCTCCTGGATGAGCCTCCTGGCGAAGGCTGGCGCCAGGCCACAGCACTCGACCACCTGCTCGAAAAGCGAGCGCATGAGCTGATTCCCCCCGGGGTAACGTCTGACGCGCGGCGCGCCTTTCACTTGGGCGATCTCATTCCGCCCCACGACAAGAATAGCCTGCCTCCCATGTCGTGCTCGTGAGACGACGACTGACCGTCTGCTGTCCTTTGCGAGGATGTAGGTGACGTGGCGCGGCGTGTTCCATCGGCGACAGCGCTGCCCGCGCGCCGCGCGATCGGAGCCGATTCGCAACAGGCGCAGAGGGAGCTCGCGGTCGCCGGAGCATTGGACGGGCTTCCCTCGCCGGCGCGTTGGACGTGGCGCAGAAAAGGATCTTCGCCGCGCCAGCCGCGAGACGCGACGAGGACGCGCCGCATGGCGGTGCTCGGGCCCGGCGACGCGATGTCTTCTGTCCGTAGTTGACGGCCGGGGCGATGGGTCGTCCGGTGGTCTCGTGTCGGCCTGAGGAGCACGGGGCTCAGGCGCCTCGGCGGGAGCTGCCCGCCGCCGCGACGACGTCGCGCGTCGCGCGCGTCACAACCCGGAGGGCTTGTAGGGCGTCCGGGATGTGGTGCGCGGGGCGGTCCGCTTCGGCTCCGGCGCCTTCGTCGTCGCGCGAGGCGCGGCCGAGGAGCGGACGGTCGGCTTCGGCGCCTGGACCGTGGGCCCGCTCGCGGTGCGCACGTCGGACCGGCCCGTCCTGGGTTTTGCCGCGGGCGGGGTCGCTCGCTGGACCGGCCGCGGGGCCGCGGTGGCCGCGCGGTTCACGGTGGGCGCGGGGCCCTGGGCGGCCCTGACGGGAGCGGCGCCCCGAACGGTCCGGCTGGGGAGCGGAGCGTGCGCGGCGCCGGTGGGGACGGGGGCCTGGGCAGCGCCGCCGAGGGCGGGGGCCTGGGCAGCGTCGCCGAGGGCGGGGGCCTGGGCAGCGTCGCCGAGGGCGGAGCCCTGGGCAGCGCCGCCGGGCTGGACCGGCGCAGCCGCCGTGGCGGGCGCGCTGCCCGCCACGGCCGCGGGCGACGGGGCCGCGTAAAGCGGGGGAGCCGCGACGCTCTCCTCGGCCTGCAGCGCGGCGGGCCCGCGCTCGCTGGCCACGAAGAAGACGCCCACCCCGACCGCGAGCGCGGCCCCACAGAGGCTCGCGATCACGCTGCGGCGCACGATGTGCTGCCGGCGGCGAGCCACCGCCTCGGAGACGACGGCGCCCAGCGCCGACGCGCTGGCGTCGGCGCCCGAGAGGTCCTGCGCCGGGCCGACAACCGGCTGGCTCCGGGGCGCGCGCTGGCTCCCGGGCAGCGGCTCGCTCCGAGGGGCACGCTGGCTCCCGGGCAGCGGCTCGCTTCGTGGAGAGCGCTGGCTCAGCGGCGACCGCGCCGACCTGGGCCCGGAGCCCGACGCCGGACCGCTCCGCGCGCTGATCGGACCGCCGAGGCCGTCCGGCGCCCCTCGCAGGCCGACCTCCTTGATGAGCGCCTCCACCGCGCGGGGCGACGACACGGCGAGGCCCGGCGTCTGCGCCGCCGCCTCTTCCAGCGCCTCCGCGAACGCGGCGGCGGTCGGGAACCGGTCGTTCGGGTCGGTGTTCAGGGCGCGCAGGCAGATCAGGTCGATCGCGGCCGGCACCGACGGCACCACGCCGCGCGGGCCCGTGGGCGGGCCCTGGAGGATCTGCGCGATCAGCGCGCCGTCGTTGTCGGCCTTGAAGAGGCGCTCCTCCGTGAGCATCTCCCAGAGCACCACCCCGGCCGAGTACACGTCGCTGCGGCGGTCGATCTGCTGCGCCCGGATCTGCTCGGGCGCCATGTACGCGAGCTTGCCCTTGAGGGCGTTGCCCCGCGTCGACATGAGCCTCGTCTCGGCGCGCGCCACGCCGAAGTCGGTGATGCGCGCGACGCCGTCGACGCCGACGAGCACGTTCTGCGGCGAGACGTCGCGGTGCACCAGGTGGAGCGGCTCGCCGTCCGACCCGGTGAGCTCGTGCGCCGCGTGGAGCCCCGCGAGGACGTCGAGGAAGATGCGGAGCGCGATCCCGAGGGGGAGGGGCCGCTTCGCCCGCGCGCACGTGCGGAGCAGGAGGTGAAGCGACGGGCCCTCGATGTACTCCATGACGAGGAACAGCGGGTCCTCGACGAGGTCGAATGTCGCGACGACGTTGGGGTGGCGCACCCGCGCCGCGAGGCGCGCCTCGTCGAGGAACATCGCGACGAACTCGGGCTCCGCCGCGATGTGCGGGTGCATCATCTTCAGGGCGACGAGGCGCTCGAACCCGCCGGCGCCGAGGGCCCGCCCGAGATACACGGTGGCCATGCCGCCCGACGCGATGGCGCGCAAGCTCTCATAGCGGCCAGCGTGCAAGGTCACACGCGGAGGCTACACCATGCCTCGCGCGTTCTCCACGAGTCCCGCGCCGCTTCCGCGAATGCGCACGTCCAGCACAGCATCACGAATCCAGGGTGTTTTCGTGTCGATGTGAGCCACCCTACGACCGATGGCCGATTCGCCGACACCCGGCGCCGGCGTGGCTCGTCTGTCGGCGATCGGGGCTGGTGGCGCAGGCGCGCGTGAAGGCTGCGGGATCAGGTCACGATCGGCAGCCGCCTGGTCGGCGGCCGCGCGCGCGTGGCGCCCTGCTCGCGCTCGCGCAACGCAAGGTCGTGCTCGACGATCGTAAGGGGATTGTCGTAGGCAGGTAGCGGAAGATCCTTATTCTTCGCATACACCGGGTGCCTACCGTGCTTCTTGTACCACTCGGCGACGGTGGCGTTGGCCTTCATCTTCTCGAGGATGTTCCGCCACCCAGCACCGGTGTTGTACGCGCAGAAGCTGATCTCGCCGAGCTGCGTTCCGTACGGAATGATGCACATCTCGGTGCGACGGAAGTCGTAATTGAACAGATCCTGAAACCACATGCCCGCGACGAACAGGACGCGCCACTCGTACTCGCGGGCGTCGCCCTCGCCCGCGTGCGCGGCGCCGGTCTGGCTCATGAACTGCTTCACCAGCGTCCCCAGGTGGAAGTTCGGCGGCGCCTTCTCGGGCCGGTAGTGGCGCAGCAGCGCGGCGACGACCTGGGCCTTCGCGAGCGCGCGGCCGCGCCCGGCGTCGAAGATCGCGCGCAGGTCCGAGAGCAGCCCCTCGACATCGATGAAGTCGAGGAGCGGGACCATCTGCTTCGTCTTCTTGTGGACGAACAGCACGGTCCCGATCCCGCAGTTCGGGTGGCAGCCGCAGTTGATCTGCCCCCAGTCCTTGTCGGGGCCGTCGAGCAGATCGGTCACGTTGCCGAAGGGGCTGAGCGCCGACAGGGGGAACCAGTCGCGGAGCGGATCGGTCACGCCGGTCTGCTTCGCGACGTCGTGCGCGAGGTGGCTGAGCGTGTAGCGCTGCTCCTCGCGCAGCTCGTCGGAGATGTCCTCGTCGCGGCCGGTGAAGCTGACCGGCTGGAAGCTGACGACCGTGACCTTGTCGGCGTTCTGGACCGCGAAGTCGATGATGGGCCCCACCTGGTCGTTGTTCACGCCGTTGACGATCGTCACGACGAGGATGACGTCGATGCCGGCGGCCGAGAGCTCCTCGATGGCCCGCAGCTTCACGTCATAGAGGTTGCCGATCTTACGGTGGCTGTTCGCGGCGTTCGTGACCCCGTCGAACTGCAGGTACGCCATCCGGAGCCCCGCCTCCTTCGCCTTCCTGGCGAAGCCAGGCTCCTCCGCGAAGCGCAGCCCGTTCGTCGCGCACTGCACCGCGAAGTACCCCTTCTTGCGCGCGTACCGGATGGCGTCGAGGAAGTGCGGGCTCAGCGTCGGCTCGCCGCCGGAGAACTGGATCGACATCTGCCGGCGCGGGCGCACGTCCGCCGCGTCGTCGAGGATCTTCGTGATCTCCTCCCAGGAGAGCTCGTGGACGTAGCCGACCTGATTGGCATCCATGAAGCACGGGTCGCACATCATGTTGCAGCGGTTCGTCAGGTCGACCGTGAGCACCGCGCCGCGCCCGTACCGGATGGTGCTCGATCCGTGGTTGTGGATCTTGTCCGGCGTCATCTCGACGTCGCGGCCGCCGAAGAGGCGCTCGATCCGCGAGAGGAACTTCGGGTCTATCGAGATCGTGTCCGAGAAGGAGCCGTGCTTCGGGCAGGTCTTCTCCATGACGACGCGCCCGTCGCGCTCGACGATGCGGGCGCGGATCTCCCCGGGCTTGTCGGTGATGAGCTTGGTCCAGTCCGCCCTTCCGCTCAGGATCTCGGCGCGCGCCTCCTTGACGCAGCGCGGGCACAGGCTGTCCGTCTCGCGGGGCCAGCCGAGCGGCGGCCTCGAGCGCTGGCTGCCCCTCGGGATCGGTTTGTCGCTCCACTTCGGGTGGAACGGCTCGGGCTCGCCACCGAGCTGGCTGAGCTGCTGCAAGACCGGCCACACCTTGTCAGCGGATACCGTGATGGCCTTTTCCAGTGTCCGTACCAGGTCGATCAAGCGTCACCTCTCCCGCAGCCGTTTCCGCGGCTGCACCGTAGGTCGACCTAGCGCGTGCTTCCATCAAATTCCAGGCTTGCCACGCCGCGCCGGCGCGCCGCGGGGGAGCGTGACAGCGGGCCGCCGATCGCGGGATAGTGCGGCGGAGCGAATGCGATCCCTCCCTGGAATCCCCCGCGCGCCGGCCCTCGCGGCGGCGCTCGTGGCCGCCGCGATCACGATGGCGGGCGCGGCCGCGGCGCAACCGGTCGCGCGGACCGCGCGGGCGCCGCAGGGCCCGGAGGACGGCGGCGGCGCGGCCTCGGCGGCCGAGCCGGGCGCCACGCCGCTGCGCGGCAGCCTCGGCGTGCCGGTCGCGGAGCGGCTGCTCGCGTCGAGCGACCCGGAGGCGCGGCTCCGCGGCATCGAGCGGCTCGGCGCGATCGGCACCGAGGAGGCGGTGAACGCGCTGCTCGCGGCGCTCGAGCAGGGGGCGCCGGGGGCGCGCGATCCGAAGGCGCGCCTCGCGGCGGTGCGGGCGCTCGCCCCGCACGCGGCGCGCGACAGCGTGCGCCAGCTGCTCGCGCGCGAGCTGTCCGAGGGCGGCGCCGCCGCGCGCAGCGCCGCCTCGCCGCTCGGCGATCTGCTGCGCGGCACGGCCGCCCTCGCGCTCGCGCGCTCCGGCGACCGGCGCGCGCTCGGCGCGCTCGTGAACGCGATCGTGCAGGGCGGGGCCGCGGGCGAGGCCGCGGCGCGCGCGCTCAAGGCGTACCCGCCCGCGTCGCTCCAGCTCCTGCTCGGGAGCAGGAAGCGGCTCGAGCCCGCGCTCGTCGCCTTCCTGGGCGAGCTCGGCGATCTCCGCGCGATAGGCGCGCTGCGGCCGATGCTCGAGGGCGGCGACAGGGCGTCGCAGGTGGCGGCGGCGCGCGCGCTCGCGCGGCTCGGCGACGAGGCCGCGCTGGCGAAGGCGCGCGCGTGGCTGCGCAGCCCGGAGCCGGGGCTCCTCGAGGCGACCGCCGAGATCCTCGTCCACCTCGGGGCGCCGGAGGCGCCGGACGCCGTGGCCGCGCTGCTCGGGTCCGATCGCGCGCGACTGCTGGAGGGGCTCAGGCTGGCCGAGCTCGCGCCGTCGGCGCGGCTCGTGCCCGCGCTCGCGCGCGCGCTCCCGCTGCTGCCGGAGGACGCGCGGCCGCGCGCGATCGCGGCGATCGGCCGCGCGGGCGGCGCGCAGGCGGCGCGGGAGCTCCGCCGGCTGGTCGAGCGACCCGAGCTCGCGACGGCGGCGGCGTTCGCGCTGGCGACGACGCCCGGGGCCGAGGCGCGGGCCGCCGTCGCGGAGCTGATCGAGGGCGCGCGCGCGGCGAGCGACGCGGATCACCGCCGGCTCGGCCTGCGCGCGGGCGTGGTCCGCGGCCTCGTGCTGGGCGACGCGCCCGACGCGCTCGAGGGGCGGCTGCTCGCCGCGCTCGCCGCGCCGAGGGGGTCGAGCGATCGCGCCGCCGGGGTGTTCGGCGCCGTGGCGCTCGGCCTGCGCGACGCGGCCGACGTCGTCGGCGCGTGCTCGCCGGCGTCCTGCGATCGCGCGGCGGTCCACGCGGCGGCGCGCGGCGCGCTCGCGCGGGGCGAGCGCGCCCTCGCCGGGCTCGCGCCGCTCTTCGCGGAGCTCGCCGCGCCCGGCGGCGGAGGGGCCGCGCCGGGCGGCGACGACGTCGCCCCCGACGCGGCGGCGATCTCCGCCGGCGTCGCGCTGCTCGCGGCGCCCGGGGGCGGGGCGGTCGCCACCTCGCGGCTCGCCGCCCTCGCGGAGGCGGGCGGCCCCCTCGCGCCGCTCGCCGCGCGCGCGCTCGCGGCCCGCGACGACGAGGTGATCCGCAACCGGCTCAAGCGGCTGCTCGAGGGGAGCGATCCCGTGGTGCGCGCGCACGTCGCGCTCGGTCTCGGGAGCGACCCCATGCCCGACAGCGTCTCGCTCCTCGCGCGCGCCTACCGCTTCGAGGACGACCCCGCGGTGCGCCGCGCGATCGTCCGCGGGCTGTCGCGGCGCACCGAGGTGCAGCGCGGGCGCGTCCTCGCCGAGGCGCGGGACCTCGATCCGGACGAGGGGGTGCGCGCGCTCGCGCGGACCGCGCTCTCCGACGTCCCGCGCCCCCGCGCGCGGGGGCGCGACGTGCCGCGCCCCGCGCTCGCGACGGGGGTCGTGTGGGTGGCGATCGTCCCGAACGACCGGAGCGCGGCCGCGAGCGCGTCCGCGCGTCCGGCGCGGCTCGTCCGCCCGGATGGCGTCGCCGTCCCGGTCGTGGCCGATCCCGACGGCGTGCTCCTCGTGCCAGGGGTGCCGCCCGGGGTGAGCTCCGTCCTGCTTGCGCCGGCCGCACCCCCGGGGGACTCTGGCCCATGACGACGATGAGCAACGCGACGGACGAGAGCGGCGCGGGCCGCGGCACGGACGCGGGACCTGGCGCGGAACCTGGCGTCGGAGCGAGCGCGGAGCCCCGCGCCACGGCGACCGGCTCCGCGGGCGAAGGCGATCGCGCGTCGGGGAACGGCGACAAGGTCGCGGGCGCCGGCGCGATGTCCTTCGAGGAGTCGACGCGCCGCCTCGCGAAGATCGTGGCGGAGCTCGAGGGCGGCGACCTGCCGCTCGAGCGCGCGCTGTCGCTGTTCGAGGAGGGCATCCGCCTGTCGCGATCCGCGCAGGAGCGCCTCGACCGCGCGGAGAAGCGCGTGGAGGAGCTGCTCGGGATGGACGCCGACGGGCGCCCGGTGACGCGCGAGTTCGAGGGGTGAGCGGAGCACAGGGAGAGATGAGGACCGCGGCGGCGCTGATCATCGGCAACGAGCTGCTCACCGGGAAGATCGCGGACGAGAACCTGTTCGTCCTCGCGGGCACCCTGCGTTCGCTCGGGGTCAAGCTCGAGCGCGCCGTGATGGTGCTCGACGACCTCGAGGTGATCGCCGCCGAGGTGCGGGCGCTGGCCGCGTCGCACGACTGGCTCTTCACGAGCGGCGGCGTGGGCCCGACGCACGACGACCTCACGATCGCGGGCGTCGCGCGCGCGTTCGGCGTGCCGGTGGTCAGCGCGCCCAACATGGAGAGCATGCTGCGCGAGTACTACGGCGACCGGCTCACCGAGGGGCACCTGCTCATGGCGCGCATCCCGGAGGGCGCGCGGCTCGTGACGGGCGGCAGCGCCGCGTGGCCGGCGGTGGTGATGCGCAACGTGTGGATGCTGCCCGGCGTGCCGCAGATCTTCCGGGCGAAGCAGGCGCTCATCCAGGCGGAGCTGTCCGGCGGCACGCCGTTCGTCTCGTTCGCGGTGTTCACGACCCTCGACGAGGGGCAGCTCAAGCCCATGCTCGATCGGGTGGTCGAGTCCCACGGCGACGTCGACATCGGCTCCTACCCCCGGTGGTCGGGCGCCGACTACCGCACGAAGCTCACGTTCGACGGCCTCGTCGAGGCGAAGGTGCGCGCGGCGCGCGACGCCTTCGCGGAGAGCCTGCCCGCGGAGACCATCGTCCGCGTCGAGTGACGCGCGGGCGTCGGCGAAGCGCGGGCGCGCCGGCCGCGTCACTCGACGCGCGCGCGCGTCGAGTGACGCGCGGGCGTCGGCGAAGCGCGGGCGCGCCGGTCGCGGCGCGCGCGCACTGGCGGCCGCCACCCTCCGCCGCCGGACCGCCACCCCCGGGGCCCGCTGGATCCCGCCGGCGCGGCGGGGCCGCCGGCCGGCCCGCGGCGTGCTTCAGGCCCGCGCATGAGCCTGTGGAAGAGCGCCGCGCTGCCGTCCAGTCACCTCCTCGACCCGTACGCCGATGAGCCCTCGGCGCTCACCGGCTTCGCCGGCCCGCGGGAGCGGGCGCTGGAGGAGGGGATCTGGTCGCTCGGCGACGCCGATCTGCTCGCGATCGTGCTCGGCACCGGCCTCGTCGGCACCCCCGTGACGCTCGTCTCCGCCGCGCTCCTCGCCCGGTTTTCCGGGCTGGAGGGGCTCTCGCGCCTCGGCCCGCACGCGCTCGCCCAGCACCCAGGCCTCGGCCTCGCGAAGGCCCTCCGCATCGCCGCGTCGCTCGAGCTCGGGCGCCGCGCCTTCGAGCGCGCGGTGCGCCCGCGTCCTCCGGTGCGCACGTCGGCGTCGATCGCGGCGTGGTGCGCGGCGCACCTCGGCCCGCTCGAGCACGAGCAGATGTGGGTGATCTCGCTCGACGGCCGCAATGGGATGCGCGGCGCCCGCAGGGTCTCGCAGGGCGGGCTCCACGGCTGCTCGGTCACCGCGAAGGACATCCTGCGCGCCGCGCTCGCGGACGCGGCCTCGGCGCTCGTGCTCGTGCACAACCACCCGAGCGGCGACTCGGCGCCGTCCCCCGAGGACGTGCTCATGACCAACTCGGTCGCCGCCGCCGGCGCGGTGATCGGGGTGCCGCTCCTCGATCACGTCATCCTCTCGCCGGACGGCCACTACTCCTCGATGCACGATCTCGGGATGATCGATCGCGGCGACGCCCCGCCCGGCGGCGCCGAGCGGCCGAGCCCCTGATCCTCGCGTGAACCCCGGCGCTAGCCCCGCCGGCTCACCAGGATGCCGTGCCGCTCGCCGCCGGGCCTCCCCGCGGCGCCCGGCACGCTCGCGAGGCGCGCTGTCGCGCCGCCCCAGTCGACGGAGGGCGCCCCCTGGAGCAGCGACGCATAGAGCGCGCTCGCCTGCGTCATGGGGCAGCCGAGCGCCTCGCGCAGGAACGTGAGCGACGCGCCCGTCGCGTAGTTCACCGGCGCCTGCCGGCCGTCCTCGCCGATCACCGCGACCTTGAAGACGTCGTCCTCGGATCGCGCGGCGCGCTCCGGATCGGTCAGCGCGAGGTGCAGCGCCTCGATCACACCGCCGCCGCCGCCGGGGCCTCGGGCCGGATCGAGCGTCACGTGGAGCTCGAGCAGCGGCGCCGTGTAGCGGACGACCTGCCGCGCCGCCCCTCCTCCCGCCGCCGGCGCCTCCGCCGCATCGCGGCGCCGGAGCTGCGCCTCCACGACGAGCGCCGACCGCGCGAGCTCCCGCTCCGTCTTACCGAGCAGCCGGCGCGCGCGCATCTCGGCGAGCGCGCGCCGCAGCACCTCGCGGTTGTGCGCCGCCTTCTCGTGGCTCCGCTCGCGCGCGAGCAGCGCCTCGAGCTCGCCGAGCGCCTGCTCGTGCTCCCCGATCGACGCGAGCGCGTCGGCCAGCGTGAGCCGCGCGTCGGTGAACCCGGGCGCGCGCCGCACCGCCTCGCGGTAGGCCGCGATCGCCGCGGCGATGTCCCGCCGCGCCTCGTGCGCGAGCCCCAGCGCGAACGCCGCCCGCCCGTCCTCCGGCGCCGCGTCGCACGCCCGCGCGAGCCAGCGCGCGGCCTCGTCGTGGCGGCGCTGGTCGTAGAGCACGATCCCGAGCTCGCGCAGCACCCGCGCATCGGGCGGCTCCATCGCGGCGGCCTGCCGGAGCTCCGCCGCCGCGTCGTCGAGCCGGCCCAGGCGCACCAGCGCGCGGGCGTAGGCGAGCCGCGCCTCGACCTCGCCGCCGCCCCGCTCGACCGCGCGCGCGAGCGCCGGAGCCGCCGCCGCCCACCGGCCCTCGGCCGCGTGCGCCGCCCCGAGCGCGAGCCAGGCCCCCGCGTCGTCCGGCGCGGCCGCGAGGTGCGCCTCGAGCCCGGCGATCCCGCCGGCCATGTCCCCTCGGCTGAGCAGGTCGAGCGCGCGCGCGCGCAGCGCTTCGGGCGGCGTCATGGCGGCAGGGTACGCCGGCGCGAGGACGCGGGTCGAGCGCCGCCGGGCCGCGCCGCCGCGGGGGCGCCCTCGCCCGCTGACCTCGCCCGCGTCGCCGCGGCGGTCCTCAGTAGCCGCGCGGCAGATCGGCCGTCAGGCACGAGACGGTGTTCGGCGCGGCGCGCGACGACCACAGGGCGCCGGCCGGCGCCCCGCCGGCGAAGCGCACGCCCTCGCGCGGATCCCACCCCGGCGCCTCGCCCGGCCGGAGGGAGTGCGTCCCGCTCTGGTAGAACGCGATGATGTACGTGTGCCCCGCGACACGGCAGCCGAGCCGGTCCGCGAGCGCCCGCGCGAACCCCTGGCCGGTGTGGCCGAAGGCGCTGCAGCAGCGGAGCCACACGAGGGCGTCGGGGCCCGCGAGCTCGCCCTTCAGGGCGTCGATCGCCTCGCCGAGCGGCGAGCCCGGCCGGAGCGCCGCCTCGTCGAGCCGCGTCTTCCCGATGCGCATGTACCCCCAGCCGCCGTGCCCCCAGGCCTGCAGCGACCTGATCTTCCGGCCGCGCTCGCGCGCCGTGCGCGCCGCCCACCCGAGCGCCTCGGCCCAGCTCGAGGCCGCCTCCCACGCGTCGGCCGCGCCCGTCATGCGGTGCAGGAGCGCTCCGGCGCGCCAGATCGGCGTGAGGCCGATCGTCGCGCCCACCGCCTCGCCCAGCGCCGAGAGATCCTCGGCGTCGGTCGTCGCGGGCTCCGCGGTCGTCGCGGGCTCCGCGGTCGTCGCGGGCTCCGCGGTCGTCGCGCGCTCCGCGCGAGCCGCGACCTCGCGCCGCCGGGGCGCGCCGTTTCCCCGCCGAGCGCCCCACCCGACGTCGGTGTTATCGAAGAGGACGAGCCGCATGGAGCCTCCCATTCTGCGCATTCCGAATGTACCGCCGCTCGCAGCCGCCGCCACGCGGTCGATTCCCCACCCGCACCCCGAGCATCTCCCGATCGCGCAGGCACGTCCCGGGCGCGGCGAGGCGCGGCAGGGCGCGGCGGGGCGCGAGGCGGACGGGCGGACGTCGGCCAGTTCGCGGTGGGCGCAATCGCTAGTGATTTCCTCCCGCGCCCTCGGGTAGCCTGCCCGAACCGATGGGCCTGTCCGAAAACATCAGGTTTTATGCGGCCACCGATGTCGGCCGCATGCGGGACCACAACGAGGACAACTACCTCGTCGACAAGAAGCTCGCGCTCTTCGTGGTTGCCGACGGCATGGGCGGACATGCCGCGGGCGAGGTCGCGAGCGCCCTCGCGGTCCGCATCATCCACGAGGAGCTCAAGAAGGAGCGGGACCTCATCGAGAACCAGGCGCGCAGCAACGTGCGGCGCGCCGCGATGAAGGAGGTCCTCAGCCTGCTCGAGCACGCCGTCCAGCGCGCCTGCGCCCGCATCCACGAGGAGGCGAAGGCCGACGCGACGAAGCGCGGCATGGGCACGACGCTCTCCGCGCTCCTCATCGCCGGATCGCACGGCTACATCGCCCACGTCGGCGACAGCCGCATCTACCTCCTCCGCGAGGGCCGCATCCAGCAGGTCACGGAGGACCACACCGTCTACAACGAGCTGATCAAGCGCGGCAAGCTCACGCGCGATCAGATCGAGAAGGTCGCGCAGAAGAACGCGATCACCCGCGCCGTCGGCGTGTACGAGCGCGTCGAGGTCGACACGCTCACGATCGAGGTGCTCCCGGGCGACCAGTTCCTCCTCGCGTCCGACGGGCTCCACGGCTACATCGCGCACACCGCCGAGCTCGAGCCGTTCTTCGAGGAGGAGAACGGCGAGGCCGCGGCGAACGGCCTCATCGATCTCGCGAACAGGAAGGGCGGCAAGGACAACATCACCGCGGTCCTCGTGCGGCTCGGCGCGGGCGACCACCGCGACAGCGTCCGCGCCCGGCTGCTCGCCCTCAAGCGCGACGTGCTCGCGAAGATGCCGCTCTTCGCGCGCCTCCACGAGCGCGAGATGCTCCGGGTCATGCAGGTCGCCGAGGTGCTCTCGTTCGAGCCCGGCCAGGTCGTCGTGCGCGAGGGCGACCGCGGCGACGAGCTGTTCATCGTGCTCTCGGGCCTCGTCCGGATCGTCCGCGGCGACGCCGTGCTGAGCGAGGTCGGCCCGGGCGAGCACTTCGGCGAGATGGCGCTCATCCGCAGCATGCCGCGCTCGGCCACCGTCTCGGCCGTCGAGCAGAGCGAGCTCATCGCCGTCCGGCGCGCCGACTTCTTCGAGATCCTCCGCAAGGAGCACGAGCTGGCCGTGAAGCTGCTCTGGCAGTTCCTCGGCGTGCTCGCCGACCGGCTCGATCAGACGTCGCGCGACCTGACGACCGCCCGCGAGGAGCTCGCGGCGGAGGACATCACGAGCGAGATCTTCCCGGACAGCGAGGAGGGGAAGAGCCCGTTCGCCCCCGAGGAGCGCGCCTCCGCGCGCTGATCCGCCGCGCCGCGCCGCGCCCGCGCCGCGCCCGCGCCGGCCGAGCGATTCGCAGATTGACACCCTCCGGCCCCGGCCGGTAGCGTCCGTCCGACGGATCACCATGAGCATGCACGGCAGAAGGTACGGCGAAGGCCATCTTGCTCGCGTCGCCATTCGCGTGGCCCATCGCGCGGCTGATCGCGTGGACTGCGGCCCGGCGCTCGCGCCGCTGGCCGCCGCGGCGGTTCTCCTCGCGGCGTCCCCCGCGGCCGCGGACGAGCCGCGGAGCGCCACCGAGCCGCGGCTCATGGTGGAGACGGGCGAGATCACGAGCGTCATCGACGCCTTCGACGACGGCGACAACTTCGATCTGAACTTCAGCTTCGGCTTCGAGTACGCGAGCAAGAGCGCGAAGATCCGCCGCGAGACGAGCATCGCCTCGCCGGGGCTGTCGACGGGCGGCTACACGTCGAACCTGCTCAACGTCGCGAGCTACAGCGAGGCGACGTCGAAGTTCAACATGCGCCTCGACGTCGGCGTCTACCGCGACCTCGCGCTCTACCTCAGGATGCCGCTCATCCTGAGCCACTCGCGCGAGCTCGCCGACCTCGACGGCAGCGCCGCGAACCAGGGCGTCGCCCTCGCGGGCGCCCCGGGCGAGCAGCTCTTCTCGCTGCCGTTCACGTCGCCGACCCGGAGCGGCATCGAGTACCTCGCCATCGGCGCCGACGTGAACATCATGAACCAGGCGCGCGACCGGACGAAGCCGACGTGGCTGTTCGGGATCGAGGGGCGCTTCCCGGTGAGCGAGCCGATGCACGCCTGCACCGAGTCGCCGAAGAGCGGGCAGGTGAAGTGCGCCGATCCCACGGACATGAACCGGAACGGCCTGAGCGACGGTGAGTTCGAGGGGGAGCGGCTCGCGCAGCGCGAGCCCGGCGTCTCGCGCGGCACCATCGGCCTCGAGGTGCACACGTACCTGTCCAAGCGGATCAAGTACGTCGAGCCCTACGGCGGGTTCAAGGCGCTGTTCGAGTTCCACCAGGAGTCGAGCGACTACGGCCTCACCGACCTGCAGACGTCGCTCGTGAACCACCCGCCGCTCGTCGGCACCGTGATGCTCGGCCTGATGATCATCCCGTGGGAGAACCGCGAGAAGTTCACCGGGCTCACGTTCGATCTGCGCTTCACCGGCGAGTACCACTCCGAGGGGCGGGACTACTCGGAGCTGTTCGACGCGCTCGGATCGAGCGACGCGGGCACGCTGCGGCAGCCGCAGTGGGCGGCGTTCCGCGCGAACGAGGCGTACAACGAGGGCACGTGCAGGATGACGAGGGACCCGCGCGCCTGCACGCCGTCGGTCGTCGATCAGGGCTCGCAGCGGACGTACTTCACGGGGCTCAGCGACGTCCAGCCGTACGGCTCGTACCGCGGCTCGGCGAGCGTGACGTGGAAGGCGGCCGAGCTCGTGAAGTTCCAGCTCGGCGTCGGCTTCCGCCACGATCAGGGGCACGGCATCGGCGGCGATCAGCCGTGCAACTCGGCCTTCAAGAACAACGGCCTCGGGGGGGCCGGGCCTTGCCGCGTCCCGAACGCCGACTACGCGCCCGGCAGCCCGGATCCCGCATACTTCCCGACCGGCAGCCCGAACCCCAACTACCGCCCGACCATCAACGCGATCGGCCGTCGCTTCTATGTCAACGACAGCAACACGTTCGACATCTTCGCGAGCGGCACGTTCATGTTCTGAGCGCCGCGCCGAGCGGCGGCGGCCGTTGCGGCGAGCGTCGCCGGGGGCCGAAGCAGCGACACCATGATCGAGCCCTGGCATCTCCGCGGTCGCGCGCTCGCCCTGGCGCTCGCCGCGGCGCTGCCAGCGCTCGGCGCGGCGCTGCCGGCGTCGGCCCAGCCCGCGGACGCGACGTCGCCCGCGCGCCCCGGACAGCCCGCCGCGGGCGCCGGGCATTCCGCGGGATCCTCGCGAGCGACGCCGGCGGCGAGGCCGACCGTCGTGCTCCCGACCGCGCTCGCGCCCGAGGACGCCGAGCGCGCGGCGCCGCTCGCGAGCGCGCTCGACGCGCTCCTCTCGGACACGGCGCAGGACCTCGGTCTCTCGGTGGATCTGGCCGATCGCTCCGCGTCGAGATCGCGGCCCGACGAGGCCGAGCTCATGGAGCGCGCGCGCGCGAGCGACAGGCTCTTCATCGCGCCGAGCCTCGACCTGCGCGGCGACGACGTCGAGCTCCGGCTGGCGCTCGCGTCCGGCGGCGCGCGATCGCTGCGGGTGCGCGTCGAGCGCGTCGCCCGGGACGAGCTCGCGGTGCGCGCCGCCGTGATGCTCCGCGACCTCGTGGCCGAGCTCGACGGCGGCGCGAGCGCGGCCCCGCCGCGCGACGAGGAGGCGCCTTGCTCCGAGCGGTGCCGCGGGCGCCTCGCCACGCCCGCGCGCAGCCTCGGGAAGGCGACGCTCGCGGCCAACGCGACGCTCTACGGCGGCCTCGTCGGCTTCTCGATCCAGCGATCGAGCGGCTCGGACGACCCGCGCCTCCTCTACCCGCTCCTCGCGGTCGGCGCCGGCATCGGGCTCGGCGGGGCGATCATCATCGCGGAGGAGTGGGACGTCGGCGTGGCCGACGCGTGGTACCTCGGGTCCGGCACGTGGTGGCCGACGATCGCGGGCCACCTCATCTACGAGGGCCGCTTCGCGGAGCACGCCGCGGATCCGGACCAGGAGCGCTGGGCCTCGGGCCTCATCGGCGGGACCGCCGGCATCACGCTCGCGGCGCTCGGCCTCTCGCTCGGGCGCATGTCCGACGGCGGCGCGCTGCTGGCGCAGTCGGGCGGCGGGCTGGGGCTCACGCTGGGCGCGCTCGTCGAGTGGGCGGCGCGCGGCGACGTGAACCGGACGCCGATCGCGGGGATGGGCTACGGCGCCGCGCTCGGCTGGCTCGCCGCGGCCGCGGCCGCCACGCAGCTCGACATGACAGCGTCGCAGGTCCTCACGATCGACGTGGGCGCGCTGCTCGGCGGCCTCGGCGCCGCCGCGCTCGCCAGCCCGCTCGTCTTCGAGTCCCCGACGCAGGGCCAGCAGCGGGCCTGGGTCGGCGCCGCCGCCGGAGGATTTCTGCTGGGGGCGGGCATCACGTGGTACGTGACGCGCCCCGCGTTCGCCGGCGCCCGCGGCGCGCGCCCCTCGTGGAACCGCTTCGGCCTGCCCATGATGGGAGTGATAGGAGAGAGCGTGGTCGGGAGCCGGCGGGCGCCCGCGCTCGGCCTCGGGTGGCAGGGGGCGATTCCGTAGGAGCTATGAAGATCACGATCACCGAGCTGGATGCAGGGACGCGCCTCGACAAGCTGCTCGTGCAGGTGCTGCCGGGGCTGGGGCGCGCGGGCGCCAAGCGGCTGTTCTCCGAGGGGCGCGTGCGCGTGCACGGGGCGGGGAAGGGCGGCGCCGGCCGGCGCGCGTCGAAGGGCGACGTCGCGGTGGCGGGCGAGGTGCTGGAGGTCGACGTCGAGCCGAACGAGGCCTCCGGCGCGGCGACGCCGGACCCGGACGTGCCGCTCGACGTGGTGCTCGAGCGCGACGACCTCGTGGTGGTGAACAAGCCCGCCGGCATGCCGACGGCGCCGCTCGATCCGGGCGAGCGCGGCACGCTCGCGAACGGCCTCGTCGCGCGCTACCCCGAGATGGCGTCGATCGGGTTCTCCCCGCGCGAGCCCGGGCTGTGCCACCGGCTGGACACGGACACGAGCGGCCTCGTGCTGGCGGCGCGGACGCCCGCGGCGTTCGCGGCGCTCGGCGCCGGGCTCAAGGAGGGGCGGCTCGACAAGCGCTACCTGCTGATCTGCCAGATCGGCGATCTCCCCGAGATGGGCTCGATCGAGGTGCCGCTCGCGCCGCACCCGAAGGACAAGAAGCGGGTCTACCCGTGCATCCACCCGCGCGACGTGGCGCGGTACGCGCCGCGCCCCGCGGCGACGATGTACAAGCGCGTGCGGCAGGTGGGGTTGTGGGAGCTCGTCGAGGCGCGGGCCCCGCGGGCGCTGCGGCACCAGATCCGCGCGCACTTCGCGTCCGTGGGGCACCCGCTGGCCGGGGACGTGCTCTACGGCGGGCCCGCGGTGGAGGGGCTGGGCCGCCACGCGCTGCACGCGCACTACATCGGGTGGGGCGGCACCGACGCGGTGCCCGCGTTCGTCGTGACCTCGCCGCTGCCCCCGGACATGGCGGCGCTCGTCGGCGAGGGCTGATCGGCGCCGCGCTCGCGCCACCGCCGGGCGCGCCGCGCCGCTTCCGGGCGCGCCGCGCGCTCGCCCCGCTCAGGGCAGGCTCACCTCGACCTCGTGGCCGTTCACGTCGCGCGCCCGCGCCGTGATCCGGAGATCGTCGGCCGACGCCGTCCCGTCGAGGTTGCTGAACCGGAACGCGATCACGTACGCGGCCGAGGACGTGTTGAACTTCGCCGGCTCGATCCGGATGCCCTCGAGGCTCTCGTCGTCGATGATCGCGGCGTCCCCCTCCGCCGTGTATTTCCGGTTCCACTCGTCGTAGTTGATCGCCCGCTCCTCGATGATCTCCCCGGTCGAGCGGTTCGACGTCGCGACAGCGACCTCGAGGAGCCCTGGTGCGATCCCGGGCAGGGTGGCCTCGACCTCGACCGAGACGCTCGACGTGGAGTCCTCGTCGGTGCGGCGCACGGCGATCGCGGGGGGCAGCCCGCGCGGCGCCGGGAGGAAGCGGAGCGGGTGCACGCAGTACACCTTCTCGGTCCCTCCCTCCCGGATCTCGAAGTGCAGGTGGGGGAACAGGCTGCTGGCCGCGAGGCCGGTGTAGCCGATGTGCTGCCCGCGATGGACCTGCTCGCCGGGCTCGACGAGCGGCATCGTCAGGTGGACGTACGTGCTGAAGAAGCACGCGGCCGCCCCGTCGCAGTGCTCGATCTGTATCACGACGTCATCGAAATCGTCGTAGCGCCCGGCGCGCGTCACCCGGCCGTCGCCGACGGCGTACACGGGCGTTCCCATGGGGGTGGGGATATCGATGCCCCGGTGAAAGTCGTAGACGCCGTCGCGCGACGTCTGCAGGCGCGGGCCGAAGCTCGACGACATCGGCTGCATCTCGTCCGTTCCCCCGATAGGCCACACGAGATCGGGGCCCTCGGGGTCCGAGCCGCAGCCGGCCGCGATCGCGGCGAGGGCCAGGAGGGTCGCGAGATACGATGGCTTCCGCGAGGGCTTCATGGTGGCGGGTCCGTGGCGCGCGGGCGCGGTGCAGGTGTCGAGTCCACGGCGCAGCGCCGCTCGCGGATGATACCGGAGCCGCGCACACGCGTCGAGGCGGCGGGGCCGTGGGCCCGTGTCCTCAGGGCGTCGCCGGGGCCAGCGTGTACGACCTGTGCGTCGTCGTCACGCCGAGGCTCGTGAGCGCCGGATTCGTGGCGGTGCAGCGGACGAAGCTCCAGTTGTTCGGCGTCGGGAACGCGAACCCGAGCGAGCCGTCGGCGATCGTGCCCTCCCACTCGATGAGCGACACGTCGTCGAGGAACGTGTTGGCCTCGCCGCTCGCCGGCGGGGCCGCCCTGAAGTAGACCCGCACCGAGCCTGCGTTGGTCGGCGGGGTGAGGTCCACGGTGAACCGCTGCCAGTCGTACGTGCCGGCCGCGCGCGTGTACACGACGCTGTTCGACAGGCTCGCCCCGCCGCTCGTGTACCAGTAGACCTGCGCGCGGAGCTGCCCGGCGTTCTCCCCCTTCAGGTACCCCGTCACGGTGAGCTTGCGGCCGGGCTCGAACTTGACGCGGTTGTTCATGTAGGTCGACACCTCGGAGGTGCTGCTCGACTTGCGCAGGAACACCATCGCGCCTGTCCCGCCGTGGACGACGCTGTTCTGGATGTAGCGGTATTCGCTCATCGACCACATCGACCCTTCGTGGAAGGTGTCGTCGACGTCGCCGTCCTCGAAGTCGCCGTAGAGCATGATCTCCCGGCCGTAATCGCAGCTCGCGGCGGCGCTCGTCCGGAGGGCGGCGAGCGAGTCCGACGCGTCCGAGCGCACGTGCGCGACGGGCCCGGTGCTGCGGCTCGCGAGCGGCACGCTCCGCGTCTCGAGCCGATCGCTCGTCGCGTACTGCGCCGGGTCGCTCACCGCGGCGGCGCGCGGGCCGCTCGCGAACACGACCGCGCCGGTCAGGCCGTCCGCCGCGTCGCCGGGCGACGGCGCCGCGGGCAGCGTCGTGGAGAGGTGGCCGATGTGGCGGATCGCGCGCTCGAGCCAGGCGCCGCCCACGAGCTTCGGCACGTACTCCTCGTTCTGGAACGGGATGAGCTGCACCCGGTGCACCGCGCGGGTGCCGTCCGCCGCCTGGTCGACGTCGACGACGGCGAGGTAGGACTGGTAGGTCTCGAAGATGTCCTGATCGAAGACCATGTTGCCGAGCGACATGAAGACGAAGCGCGGGCCGGCGCCGGCGTCGTACAGCCCGACGCCGTGGATCGTGTGCGGGTGGTGCGCCACGACCATGCCGGCGCCCATGTCCACGAGCTGGGTGAACCGCCGCCGCATGATGGACGTCGGGTAGTCGCTGTACTCGGAGCCTCCGTGCAGCACCGGGATGGCGAAGCGCCCCACCGCGTCCGTCTGCATGAAGTCGCTGATCTGGGTGAGGCCGAGCTGGAGCGAGCCGGCCTTGGGCGGGGGGCCGTCGGCGGCGTTGAGGTTGTACTCCGTCAGCGCCGTCCCGCCGCTCACGAGCTGGTTGAACCCCTGGAAGGCGACGTCGACGCCGCGGATCGTCCGGTAGAGCACGCTGCCCTTCGCCGTCGCCTCGTCGACGCCGGCGCCGAACCAGTCGAGTCCGGCGTTCGGCACGGCGCTGAGCGTGTCGGTGACGCCTCCCTCCAGGTAATCGAACATGTGATTGTTGCCGAGGCTCACCCCGTCCACCCCGGAGAGCGCGAGGGCCCTGACCGTCTCGGGGTAGGAGAAGAACGTATACGATTTGTACGGGTGCGGCGTCTCGGGGTTGGCCGTGACAGGGCACTCCAGGTTGACCTGGGTGTAGTCCGCCGACGAGAGGACGTCGCGCAGGAAGGAGAGGATGGCGCGCGCGTCCGCCTCGCGGGTGTCGGGGCGGATCAGGTCGCCTTCCTCCCCCTCGACGCCGTCGGCGTCGCTGTCGACGAAGCGCCGCCCGAACATCGTGTCGCCCCCGACGAGGATCCGCGCGCGGCCGGGGCGCTGCACGGTCAGGACGACCTGGCCGACCCCGGCGGCCGCCGCGGAGAGCGGGCGGTGCAGATCGGCGGGGATGATCTCGCTGTAGTACCCGTCGGCCTCGACGCGCAGGAGGACCGAGCGCCGCGCGAGCGCCTCCAGCGTGAACGCGCCCGCGTCGTCGGTGAAGGCGATCTCGCCGTGGTTGACCGCGCCGCTCCCCCAGCCGATCGCCGTCACCTCCGCGCCCGCGATCGGCGATCCCGCCTCGTCGACCACGACGCCGGTCACGTCGATGGGCGTCGCCGCGTACGTCGCGTCGAACGCCGCCTCGGCGGTGTCGAAGCCATACGCCGCCAGGGCGTCGCCCGCGGCGAGCGAGGCGCAGATCGCCGCGCCCGCGCACAGCGATGAGGACGTGAATGTAGGGATGACGCGTCTTCTTGCCATGATCGCTCCCGGTCTGTTGGGGCCTGTCCGAGGACGGCCAACATCAAGAGATGACGACGGGGCCCGAGCAGAGCTCCGCCGGGGCCGGCCAGGCATGTGTAAAAATGCCGTGTGACCGTACTCCGTCGTTCCTCATCAGGCCGATGCAGGGTCTACGAGCATCGAACTCAGCCCTCGCTGTGGAGACAGCGGGAGCGCCGACCCATGCACGATTCGATCCGTTCCTGCGCTGTGCTGTGCGACAAAGATGATCAGCTCGAGACTATCATGATCGGGTCGGCTCTCGCTATACGCATCGAGTGGTGCGTCCGTGTTTTCTTTGGCTGTCGGCTGGCGGCTGTCGTCTGTCGTCGCGGCCCGTGTCGGATGGGCGGCCTTGTCGTCGTGTCGCCCTCGTCGCATCGTCAGATAACGTCGCTGTCGTCTCTTTCGTGTGGGGGCGCGGGCAGGCACGGCGCGCTGCGGCGATGCGCGCCGGCGTCGCACCTGGACACACTGACTTGGCTGACCTGGAAGAGTGCCAGTCGCGAGAAATCCGGAGCTTCGCGCCGGAACGGGCTCTCCACGGCTCGCTGGCGCGGGCGCGGCGAACAAACCGTGATTTGCCGCTATTTTCTCCGTTGTCAGAGAGCGGAAACTCGGTATCATCGCTCGTTTGAACGTCGGCGCCCGTCGCGCGGAACGTAAACGGCTCTCCTGACGATGCGCGCGGTGTCTCGCCGTCGGGGCCGTGAGCGCGAGGAGCGCGCTGCGGATCCGTTGTAGTCGGCGCCGTCCCTCGCCGCGCCCCTCGGGGCGTGCCCGGTCGCGCGAGGGGGAGGCTCGCCTCGTGTCAGGAGGCGAGGCGCGTCGGGTGCGGCGGGGAGCGGCTCGCGGGGAGCGGGAGGAGAGACGCGCCCGGTACGGCGAGGAAGGGCGCGCCCGGGCTCAGGAGGCGTGGGCGCTACGCGGCGGCGGAGATCGCCTTCTTGCCGGGGCGCGGCGCCCGGGTCGCTCCGGGCGAGCCGGCGCCCTGCGGCTTCGTCGGCGTGGCGTCCACGGGCGGGGTGGAGACGGCGCGGACGAGCGCGGCGGCGATGGACGCCGTCATGCGGGCCGTCGGCAGCCGCGGCGCGAACGCGAGCACGCGCTCGCCGGGGCGCCGGCCGCGCGACGAGCGGCCGCTGCGCGCGAGCCGCTCGACGGCGCGCTCGCAGGGCGAGCCCGGGGTGACGCGCAGCAGGACCTCGGGCAGCCCGATGGCGCCGCCGGCGCCGGGCGCGTAGACGACGCCGACCTCGATCGCGACGAAGCCGGGGAGGGCGGCGCGCGGGGCGAGACCGAGCCGGAGCTCGTCGGCGTCCGGGCTGCCGTCCGGGATGCGGAGGCGGCCGACGACGCGCAGCTCCGTGGCCGCCGCGGCGCGGGCCGCGGCGCCCGCAGACGCCCTGGCCGCGGCGCCCTTCGACGCGGCGCCCGCGGCGCCCTTCGACGCAGCGGTGGGCGCCGCGCTCGCGGGCACCTTCAGCGTGCGCCGCACGCG
The DNA here is from genome assembly GCF_051521615.1 of Sorangium sp. So ce1335. Classification (NCBI taxonomy): domain Bacteria; kingdom Pseudomonadati; phylum Myxococcota; order Polyangiales; family Polyangiaceae; genus Sorangium; species Sorangium sp. So ce1335. The sequence continues at coordinate 9,143,215 of NZ_CP150363.1, read as the reverse complement.
CCGCGCGACGTCGCGCAGGAACGCGACCGGTCGCGCCGCCGGATCGGGGGGGAGCTCGGCGAGGCGGCCGGTGCAGAAGATCGCGAGCAGCGCCGTCGCGTCGAGCGCGAGGAGGTGCGCGTGGTACGGCGAGGCGCCGGCCACGGCGTGGACCCCCGCGCCGAGCGCGGCGAGGAGCGCGACGAGCAGCGCCTTGCCGGCGCGCGTCGAGACGTCGAGGTACACGCCGCGCACCCGCGGCGGCTCGCGGAAGGCCTCGGCCTCCGCGACCGGGAGCCACTTGCCAGGGCGGCGCAGGGCCCCGCCGGCGCGCTCCGGGCGGGGGGTGCGGTGCGCGGCGAGCGCGGTCGCCACGGCGACCAGCGCGGCGCCCGCCGTGCCGTCCCGGAGCAGGAGCTCCAGCGCGACGCCCGCCACGAGCGCGAGCCCCGCGAGCGCGGCGCGCGGCGCGAGCGGGATCGGGACGAGGGGCCGCGGCTCGACGCCCGCGGCGCGCGCGAGGCGCTCGTGCTCGCGCGCCTTGAGCGCGACGAGCGCGCTGTAGAGCGCGAAGAGGGCCACGCCGGCGGCGATGTAGAGCGTGCGCCCGCGGTCGTGGCTCGAGGCCGCGGCGCCCGCCAGCCGCCCGAGGGCGTCGGCGCCGGGCGCCGCCGCGGCGGGCGCGGGCTGGAAGGCGCGCGCGTCGGCGCGGACCGCCCAGCGGAGCGGCTCGCTCTTCGGGGCGTACGGGCGCAGCAGCTCGAGCTCGTCCTTGTCGAGCGACCGGCGCAGCGTGGAGAGCGTCAGCGGCGCCTCGAGCCCCTCGGCGGCCGCGTCGCCGGCCTCGTCGACGCGCGGCTCGTCGGGCGCGGCCGGGACCTCGACGGTGAGCCGCGCCGCGTCGTAGCCGTCGTCCCAGAGGGGGCCGGTCCACGTCACGCGGGCGCTCGGGCCGTCCTGCTGGATGAGCCCCCGCTTCATGAGGTCGGTGCGGTAGCGGAAGAAGAGGACGAACACCCCGCGGCTCAGGCCCTTGCCGTCGAAGCGGGCCCGCAGCGTCGCCGTGCGGCGCGCGCCGTCCTCGCGCGGGCGGAGGTCGGGCGGCAGGAGCTCGATGGCGACCGGCGTGGCGTCCGTGAGCGAGCTCGCCTGCGCGGCCTTGAACGGCACGGCGTAGCTGCCCTGGTCGAGCTCGGCGTCGGGGTCGACGCCCTGGATGTCGAGGGCGCGGAGCGGCCCGCCCGAGATCTTCAGCGTGACCTTGTGCTCGACCCGGGCGGTGCCGGCCCGGTCGATCGCGAGCCGCACGTCGTCCCCCGCGACGTGCACCTCGACCCACGCGCGGGCCGGAAGGGCGAACGCGATGGCGAAGAGCGCCGCCAGGAACGGGAGCAGCAGCGCCGGCCCGGGGCGGCGGGCGATGCGTGAGGGCATGGTGCAGACGTCCCACGGCGCCGCGCGCGGGGCCAAGTTCTGTGGCCGGCGCCGGTCGGCCGACGCCGCGCTGCGCGCTGCGCGCCGGTCGGTCGACGCCGCGCGCCGCCTCCCACCGCGGCAGGTGGCCGCGCTTCCCCCCGCCCTGCCGATCAGGGCGCAGCGGATGCGGTCAGTACGCGACGCCGAGCGAGAGCGACCCCATCAGCTTGACCTTCCCTATCTTCTCGTAGAACACGTACGCGGAGTTGCCCGCGATCACCTCCGCCGGAGGCGCGAGCGCGACGCCGATCCCGAACCCGCCGGACATGGCGAACCCGCCGTCGCGGCCGAAGATGTTCGTGCTCCCGATGATGAGGCCGAGGACGGCGCTGCTCACGTCGCGCTTCCCGGCGACCGACGGGATGCGGGGAGAGGGGGTGTAGACCGCCTCGAACGACTCGTAGCCGAAGCGCCCTTTCACCCAGAACCCCTGGAGCGCCTTGCCCTCGACGTAGACACCGACGTCGGCCGCCAGCGCGTATCCTGTCGTGTCGATCCTCGCGTCCTCGAGCGAGCCCCAGATCCACGACGGGGTGATGCCGATGGTGAGCGGCCCGAGGACGGCGACCTCGCCCTCGAAGGTCGCCCTTCCGAACAGCAGATCCAGGGCATTGTAGCGGACCGACCAGCGGCAGCAGGTCGCCTCGGGCGGCTTCGGGGGCGGCGGCGGCCCTTCCGGCAAGGCGTAGCCCGGACCATAGCCGGGCGGCTGCTGGGGATAGCCCTGCGGAGGATACCCTTGCTGCTGGGGATAGCCCTGTTGCGGGTACCCCTGCTGGGGATAGCCCTGCTGCTGGGGATAGCCCTGCTGCTGGGGATAGCCCTGCTGCTGGGGATAGCCCTGCTGCTGGGGATAGCCCTGCTGCTGGGGATAGCCCTGCTGAGGATATCCTTGCTGCTGTGGGTATCCCTGCTGCTGAGGGTAACCCTGCTGGGGATACCCTTGCTGGGGATATCCTTGCTGCTGAGGGTAACCCTGCTGAGGATATCCCTGCTGCTGCGGATACCCGGCCGGCGGCTGGGCGGCCCCGCCGGGCTGCCCCTGGCCCTGGGGCAGCGGCGGAGCGGGCTCTTGCGCTGCCGCCGCGGGCGCGAGCAGGAGCGCGCCGAGGCCGAGAAGGACACCGCAAGCTGCCGAGCGCGGAGCCGCCCTGGAGGCGGGCGCGCGCGCGGAGCCCCGACCCGTGCTGAAAGCGCAATCCATGGCGGGGGACTGTACCGAATCCCGAGCAGGCCGGCCATACGCGCGCTGCGGACCGTGCGCTGCGGACCGTCGCCGCGCTCGCGCGCGCGATCGCCTGCCTGTAGTCTTCCCGCCCCCCGATGCCGCCTGTCCCCGATGTCGCCGCCTTCGCCGCCGATCCCGCGCCCGCAAGCCTCACCGTCAGCGACGCCGCGGCCGCGCCGGCGGCGGATCTCGGCGCCGCGCGCGGGCCGGAGACATCGCCGGCAGAGCTCGATCGCGCGCTGTCCGAGCTGGGCGACGCGGCGCTCGCGTTCGCGCGCATGCCGCCGCGCGAGAAGGCCTCGCTGCTCCGCTCGCTCCTCCCGGGCCTCCTCGCCGCCGCGCGCGCGCAGGTCGAGGCGTCGTGCGCCGTCGCGGGGCTCGATCCCGGCTCGGCGGCGAGCGGCGCGGCGTGGCTCGCCGGGCCCTGGCCGACGCTCTCCTACGTGCGCCTCCTCGCCGAGGCGCTCGAGGACGTCGCCGCGCGCGGCCGCCCGCGGCTCGGCCGCGGCGCGCTGCGCGCCCGCGCGGACGGCCGCGTCGAGGTCGATGTGTTCCCGGCGCGCCTCGGGGACACCGCGCTCCACGGGCCCATCCGCGCGCGCGCGCTGATGCTGCCCGGCGCGACGCCCGCGGGCGTACTCGAAGGGCAGGCGCGCTTCTACACGCAGCGCGACCCCGAGGGGGGCATCGCGCTGGTGCTCGGCGCGGATGACGTCGCGAGCGTCCCCCTCCGGGACGCCCTCCACAAGCTGTTCGTCGAAGGGCGCGTCGTCGTGCTCGCGGTGAGCCAGCGCAGCGCGCCCCTCGGCGCGATCTTCGAGCGCGCCGTCGCGCCGCTCGTCGCGCGCGGGCTCCTCCGCTTCGTGTTCGGCGGCGCGGACATGAGCGCCTACCTCGCGGCCCACCCCGCCGTCGCCGAGGTCCACGTCACCGGCTCGGCGGCCGCGCACGACGCGCTCGTCTGGGGGCCGCCGGGCCCCGCGCAGGCGCTCCGGCGCGCGTCGGGGGAGCGGCTCCTCGACAAGCCGATCTCCTCCACGCTCGGCGGCGTCACCCCCGCCCTCGTGATGCCGTGGCTCTACGGCGAGGACGAGCTCTGGTTCCAGGCGAGGCTCCTCGCGAGCCAGCTCGCGAGCAACGCCTCGCTCGGCGCCCACGAGGCGCAGGTCCTCGTGCTGCCCAGGGGCTTCGTCCAGCGGCCGCTGCTCCTCCGGATGCTCCACCGCGCGCTCGCCGCCGTCCCCCCGCGGCGCGCCGCCCACCCGGAGGCCGCGTCGCGCCACGCCGCGCTCACGGCCGGGCGCGCGCCGCTCGAGCGCGAGCGCCTCGAGGGCTCCGCCGACGTGCCGCTGCCGCCCGGGGTCGTACGCATCGGCGAGCCCGGGCCGGGCGAGCTCCCGTGGACGCTGATCGCCGGGCTCGCCGCCTCGGACGCCGCCGAGCCGCTGTTCTCGACCGAGCCGCGCTGCGGCCTGCTCTCGATCGTCGAGGTCGGCTCGAGCGATCCGGTGGAGTTCCTCGACGCGGCCACGCGCTTCTGCAACGACCAGCTCCAGGGCACCCTGAGCGCCTCGATCGTCGCGCACCCGATCAGCGAGGAGGACCCCGCCGTCGGCGCCGCGCTCGACCGCGCCCTTCTCGATCTGCGCTACGGGGTGATCGCGGTGAACCAGGCGCCCGCCGCCGCGCTCGCGGCCGTCGTCCCGCCGTGGGGCGCCCACCCGAGCGCCACGCTCGCCGACATCCAGAGCGGGCTCGGCTTCGTCCACAACACGGCGATGCTCGCGCAGGTTGAGAAGACGATCCTGCGCGCCCCGCTCACCGCCTTCCCGCGGCCGCCCGCCTTCTGCGATCACCGGCGCGCCAACGTGGCGGGCGAGCGGCTCGCGGCCTGCGCCGCGGACCCGCGGTGGGGCAATGTCGCGCGCGCCGTGGCGGCCGCGCTGCGGGGGTGATCGGCGACGGCAGCGCCCCGCCGCGCCCGCCGGTGGCCGGAGCGGCCGGGAGCGCCCGCGGCGCGGCAACAAAATGAGGCTGGCGGCGATCTCCAGCGCTCCGGCAGGAACCCTGGCGAACGCCGCCAGCGGCGCCGCTCACGCGGAGCAGCGCGCTTCGGTGCGGGGGATCAGGAGGGGAGCGACGAACGGAACTCCTTCACCTTCTCCAGGATGTCGCGCAGCGCGTTCCGCGAAGTCTCCGAGACGTCCTCGGCGAGCTTCTCGGCGTCGAGGAGCGTGGGCTCCAGCTTGCCCCAGGCGTCCTTCGCCTCCATGCCCGCGAGGTGGAGTCTGACCCGGATCTCGTCGCGCAGGGTCTGAAGCGACTCCAGGCTCCTGGTCAGATCACTCTTCAGGTCGGACGTGATGTTGCTCATTCTTCTTTCCTCCCGTAGGTACGAGGTGTTGGTAGCTCCGCGTCTTCCGCGATCGCAGCTCAATGCATCTGCCGCGCCAGGTAGCGCGTTTCGACGCAGCGCGCGACGTCCGCGCGTCCGGGCTGGAGCCGAACACAGCCATCCTCGTGGCGATCACCGTCGTTCGCCCGTCGGCGGTGTGGCGGAATTGCTCGCGACGTGCGTTTTTGCCTCGCCCGCCGGCTGAGCCCGCCGCCGCGAGCGCCTCAGGCAAGCTGCTTCTGCGCGTAGATGACCCCGTCGTGATCGGCATAGACGAATCCGCCGGGAACATAGGTGACGCCGGCGAACGTCACGGGCACATCGCGGTCGCCCGCGCCCTTCTTGCCGCTCTTTCGCGGGTGCGTCGCGAGGGCCTTCACGCCGATCGCGAGTCGGGCGATCGCCTCCGCGTCGCGGATGCAGCCGTACACGACCAGCCCGGCCCAGCCGTTCTGGCGGGCCATGTCGGCGAGGTTGTCCCCGAGGAGCGCGCAGCGGAGCGACCCGCCCCCGTCGACGACCAGCACCCGTCCTTCGCCCGGCTCCTCCAGCGTCTTGCGGACGAGCACGTTGTCCTCGTGGACCTTGACCGTGGCGATGCGCCCGTGGAACAGGCGCGCGCCGCCGTAGTCCCGGAAGACCGGCTCGGAGACGACGACGGCGTCCGGGTGCTCATCGCAGAGATCCGTGGTTCGATACCCGATGGCTGAGCTCATGGAGGCTCCTTCGCGTGGTTCACCGGAACGGCCCACGATCCTCTCCCCGCCCGCGCCCGGCCGTCGTCCAGAGGAGCGGGAGGCCCGCTGACCCGGTGTCCTGGTAACGGGTGATCCGTCAGAGACGAGGGCCAGAGACGGGCGAGGCGTCAGAGACGATACGGGCTCTCTCCGATTCCTGCCTTCGCTCCAGAACACTCTGGGGCATCCAGCGCCGAATTCAACCGCTCGTCCGCTCGCTCGCTTGTTCGCTCGCTCGCGGCGCGCAACGCATCGCTCAGGACGGCTCGCGGCGTCCGCCGTCCTCGCCGGCGGGGGGGCGCTCCTCGTCGCTGTCGGTGGTGCCCGCGCGCCCGCCGGCGAACGCCGCCGCGTCGAGGCCGTGGCGCGCGAGCCAGCGGCGGAGCTGGTTCCGGTGCATGCCGAGCGAGCGGGCCGCGCGCGAGACGTTCCCGCGCTCGCGCCGCAGCGCCATCTCGATGGCGACCCGCCGCATCTCCACCGGCGCCGGCGTGCGCCGCGCGACCTCCGTGATGTCGAGGCCCGCGGACGGCGCGAGATCCAGCGCCTCCACGACGGCGCGCCCCGCCTCGCGCGCCGCGAGGCCCGCCTGCCGCACCTCGCGGAGCAGCTCCCGCACGTTGCCGGGCCACGCGCGCAGGGCGCAGGTCTCCAGGAGCCCGGCGCCGGGCGCGAGCCGCGCCCCGTCGCGCCGGAGCTCCGCCGCGACGAGCCAGGGCAGCTCCTCGATCCGCTCCGACAGCGCCGGGATGCGCACCTCGGGCCGGCCGATCCGGTAGTAGAGATCCTCCCGGAAGCGGCGCGCCGCGACCTCGGCCTGGAGATCCCTGAGCGTGGCCGCGCAGAGCCGGAACTCCACCTTGCGCGGGCGCGTGTCGCCGAGCGCGACGACCTCCCGCGTCTCGAGGACGCGGAGCAGCTTGGGCTGGACCGACGGATCGAGCTCCGCGACCTCGTCGAGGAACAGCGTGCCGCCGTGGGCCGCCTGCACGTAGCCCTCGGCGTCGGCGTTCGCGTCCGAGTACGCCCCGCGCCGCGCCCCGAAGAGCAGCCGCTCCGCGAGACCCTGGGGGATGGCGGCGCAGTTCACGGCCACGAAGGGCCCGCCGCGCCCGGTCGCCGCATGGAAGGCGCGCGCCGCGAGCTCCTTGCCCGAGCCGCTCGGCCCGGTGAGCAGCAGCGTGTCGCCGCGCGCCCCCGCGCGCTCGATCTTCTCGCGGGCCGCCCGGAGCGTGGGGCCGACGAGCCCGTCCTCGTGCTCCAGGACGCCGCCCCGCTGAAACGGCGCGCTATCCGCGGTGAAGCGCATCAACGTGCTCCCGATCCGGAGCACGCGCGGGAGCGACGGGAAGACCCGGCTCTCGATCTTCTTGCCGTCGACGAACGTGCCGTTCCTGCTGCCGAGATCGGTGATCTCGATGCCCTGCGCCGCCAGGGCGACGCGGGCGTGCCGGCGCGACACCTGGTCGTCCTCGACGACGACGATGTCGTCCGCCGGCGCGCGTCCGAGGACGACCGCGCCGGCGTGGAGCGGGATCGGCGCGCAGGCAGGCTGCCCGCGGGTGAAGATGACAACGAGCCCGGGCGTCGCCGTCTCCGCCGGCGACCGCACCGCGTCGTGCGCCCTGATCGTCGACTGATCGTCAGCTCCCACACTGCAGACATACCCGATCCCACAGCAGCCCAGAAGGGAGCCGGGGTGTTGCTGAAGTGAGAGTGAAAAAATCGATCGTGGCGCGATCCGCGCGCTCGTCGCCGGGAGCCTGCGCGCGCTCGCCGCCGGGGAGCCGGCGCGCGGGGCGGTCCTCAGTAGCGGGGCACGGAGGGATCGACCTTGTGCGACCAGGCGTCGATCCCGCCCTCGAGGTTGTAGAGGTTCCTGAAGCCCTTCGCGAGGTAGTGCTCCGCGGCGGCCTGGCTGCGCCCGCCGTGGTGGCAGTGGAAGACGATCCGCGCGTCCCTCGGGAGCGTCTCCAGGTAGCGCTGCCCTTCCTGGTCGAGGTGGCGGGCCCCCGCGATCGTCGCGATCGCGCGCTCCTGCGCGGTGCGGACGTCGAAGAGCTCGAGCGGCTCGCCGCCGTCGAGCATCGCCTTGAGCGCGGCGGGAGAGAGCTGCTTGACCCTGGGCGGCTCGTTCGGGCTCTCCAGCTTGAAGCCGCCGGTGGGGCCCTCGACGAAGTCGATCGACAGCCCCTCGGCGCGCCGCGCGCTCGCGCGGTCGAGGAGGAACACCACCCCGCCGGCGTGGACCTCGACGTCGCCGGCCTGCCGCGGGCCGAAGTAGAGGCCGTACTTGTGCGAGGGGTCGATCTCGATGTGCACGAAGTCGGCGTCCGACTCGCGCGCCGACGTGAACGCGGCGGCGGCCGCCGGGGTCACGCGGATGGCGGGCGGATCCTGCGGCGCGCCCTGCGCGAGCCCGAGCGCCTTCACGAGCTCCCCGGTCGCGTGCAGCTCCTTCACGATGTCGCAGCCGCCGACGAACTCGCCGCGGATGTAGAGCTGCGGGATCGTCGGCCAGCTCGAGAACTCCTTGATGCCGTCGCGCAGCGCGGGGTCCGAGAGGACGTCCACCGTCTGGTACTCGGGCAGGTGCTCGTTGAGGATGCTCACCACCGTGGCGGAGAAGCCGCATTGCGGCATCGACCGCGTTCCCTTCATGAACAGGACGACGTCGTTCTCGCGGATGATGGTGGCGATCCTGGCCCGCAGGGGCTCGCTGAGGCTCATGTTCCTGTCTCCGTCCGCGGCTGTGCGGCGCGGCCCTCGTCCGCGCGCTACCGCGGCCTCTCGCTAGCATGGGCCACGCACGGCAGCGAGGCCCGCGCGCGGCCGCGGCCGTGTCTGCCGCGGGCGTTCGCGCCGGCTCCGCGGCGCGCGGCGCGCCGGGCAGACGGCGCGATCAGCGGCCGACCAGGAGCCCCACGACGGCCGCGATCGCGGCGAGGGTCGCGAGGACGGCGGGCGCGCTGAGCTGCGCGCCGAGCGCGCGCAGCCGCCCGCCGCCGTCGCTCGCGGGGCGCGCGAGCGCCTCCGACGACGGCGGCGGCGCGATGCGGCGCACGCCCGGCGACGCCTCGCTGTCCGCGCGGACGTCGACGAGGAGCTGATCGAGGGGGGCGTGCTCGCCGAACGGGCGCACGAGGCGGAACGTCGCGCCGCCGGCGAGGTCGGCGGGCAACCGGAGCCGCAGCGTCCTCGCGGCGAGCTCCGCCGGGGCGCGGTGGGCGCCGCTCCGGGCGCACCCGTCGCAGCCGCCGCCGTCGCAGCGGGCGCAGGAGACGCGCGCGGGCACCGCGATCTCGATGTCAGCGCCGCCGCGCGTCCACGCGGCCGGGACGGCGATCGAGAGGCGGCCCCGCGGCCCGTCCGAGGCGTCGAGGTCTTCGCGATCGACAAGCTGCCCGAGCTCGGCCCTGCCCATGATCATGGTGTGCCGCACCCGGGCGCCCGCGCCAAGCGGGACGTCCCGGGGCGCGCCGCGCTGCGCCGAAGAACGGGCAGATCAGCAGGGGAAGGTGGAGGCAGGGCCGCGCCTCTCGACGAGCGGGCCGACGCGCGGGGGGCGGGCAGGGGCGGGCCGCGCCTTCGCTGCCCGTGACGAGCGGCGGAGGCGCGGCGCGAGGATCAGTCGCCGAGGTCGACGATATCGAGCCCGTGGTGCCCGAGCGAGCAGAGCGCGAGGTCGCCCGAGACCGTCACCTTGTGGGAGTACGACGAGAGCTCGCCCTTCGTCTCGTACGTCACCTCGCCGAGGTCGGTCGCGTCGATGACGCCGATCGTCGGCGGGTAGTAGCTGGCCACGACGGCGCGCTTCCCGTCCGCGGAGATCGGCCAGCCGTAGTTGAGCTCGTCGAGCTCCTTCGTCACGACCTCGATGCTGCCCTTCTCGAGCCCGCTGACCACGAGGATCCCGGGCCCGTCCGCGTCGTCGGCCTCGGTCCCCACACGGGTCGCGGAGGTGGACATGAACACGCGGTCATCGCCGAGGAGCGGCTGCGAGATCGATCGGTTGTCGGGCAGCGGGCTCTCGTCGCGCAGGCGAGCGGTCGTGTCGCCCACGTCGAGGAGCTTGAACGCGCGGCGCGTCGCCGTGCAGAGGCCGGGGCCGTTCCAGTCCTCCGTGTCCGTCGGCCTGAACTGGGCATCCGCGAAGACCCCGTAGCACGCCGTGGAGTTCGCCGCCTGGAACTCGACCGCCTCGTAATCCACGGTGAGCGCGCGGCCTGACGCGCGGTCGAAGGCGAGCAGCGAGCCGGGCACGTTGACCGGCGTCCGCACGACCGGCGAGGACGGGTCGGCCACGTCGATGCGGTCGAGGTAGAAGCGCGCCCTGGAGGGATCGTCGGGCAGCGGCACCCAGTGCGACGTCAGCACGGTGGTGCCATCGATCTGAAGGCCGGTGTAACCAGCGCCCTCGGGCAGCTTCACCGTGCGGTGCGCCGGGCTCGACGGATCGGACAGATCGAGGATCTCGAGCGACGCCTCGGAGGGCTGCGCCCCCCCGGTGCCGGTGCTGGTGCCCTCGTATTCATCGTAATAATAGACCTCGTTCGCGTTGCGGATCACGAGGGTGCTCCCCGCCTGGACCACCGCGTCGCCCGCCTGGACGACGCCGCCGTAGTATCCGCCGACGTAGAGCGCGCTGCTGTTGACCGGAACCGTGCGCTGGCTGGCGATCCGGGGAGCCTCGGGGGTCGTGAAATCGACGACGGCGAGGTGCATCTTCGTCCAGTCCGAGTACGAGGGCCAGAGCAGGTAGGCGTACCGGCCGTGCGTGAAGACGCGCGCCTCGGCGAGGCCGGAGCCGTAGCAGCCGTCGCCCGACCCGACGGTGAGCGCCGTCAGGTCGAGCTTCCCGAGCGGCTCGGCGCGGCCCGGATCCGCGGCGGGAACGACGTCGAGCTGCGCGCTGTTCGTCCACCAGTCCGCGCTCATGCGCACGACGAGGTCGCCGGCGACGACCGCGTTGCTGACGATCGTCGCGAGGGCGAGGTCGGTGACGGCGGCGGGGGCGTCGCGGTCATCGATGCGGAACGTCCCGACCTCCTGGTCGGAGACGGCGAAGAGCCGGTCGTCGTGGACGAAGGCGCGGCGCGCCTGGCCGCGCGCGGGGGCGACGCCGCGCTTCGCGAGCGTGTCGGCCGTGAAGTCGATGAGCTGGATGCCGCTCGAGTACTTGCCGCAGCCGTCCCCATCCTGGTCGAACTCCCAGCCGCTGTAGGGCACGAGGATCGTGCCGAGGTCGTCGAGGATGGTGAAGGCCTTGTGGATCCGGTCCTGATCCTCGGCGAAGCTGCCCCACTCGCCGCCGAAGTGGATGCGCTCCAGCATCGTGGGGTTCGTGAGATCCGAGACGTCGAAGAGCGAGACGTGGAGCGCGCCCTCCTCGGCGGCGTTGTCGAAGCCGAGGGCGAGCACGCGATCGCCGCGCGGCTCCATGTGGTAGACCCAGCCGGGCATCTCGAGCTCGCCGAGCTGGGCGGGGTTCTCCGGGTCGCTGAGGTCGATGGTGAACAGCGGGTCGGTCTGCTCCGCGGTGATCGCGTAGGCGCGGTCGCCGTCGAAGCGGACGGAGCGCAGCGACTCGGGCCGGGGCAGGGTGAGCTCGGTGTAGCCGAGGGGCGTGATCTCGTTCGAGGACGCGACGGCGAAGGTCTGGACGCCTGGTTTGGCCGCGTTGTTCCACCAGAGGCCGGGCTGGCTGATGACGCGGAGGACGCCCTCGTGCTCATCCATCTGCCAGCGGCTCTGGATCTGGCCGACGGCCTCGACGGTCGCGCCCTCCTCGAGGTCGCCGGAGGGGTCGGAGATGTCGATGACCTGGATGGTGGAGTGTCCCTCGTCGGTGCCGTTCCACTCGACGCCGGCGACGTACATGCGATCTGCGGTGACGCTCACGCTGCGCTGCCACCCGTAGTTGTAGGGATCCGGGTCGTCGTAGGTGAGCTGATCGACGACGGCGATCTCGGCAGGGTCGCCGACGGCAAGCGAGGTGACGGTGGTGTTCCGCGTGTCCGAGCACCCCCAGCAATACCCGTTCTCGAAGGTGACGGCGTACAGCACGTCGCCGACGATGCGGGAGTCGGAGATGCTGCCTGGCAGGTCGAACGACCCGAGCGACGCGATGTCCGCCGGGTCGGAGACGTCGAGCGCCTCGATACGGCTCGTCTGCTCGTAGCTGTAAGAGCCGTCCGCGTCGTTGTAGATATAATGTCCCCACGACGAGAACATCGCGTAGACGACCCCGTCGCGCAGGTACATCTCGAACGGGATTCCGCTCGCCTCGTAGCGCCCGAGCAGCTTGAGGCGGTCGCGCCGCGAGATATCGATGATGCTGAGGCCCGAGTACTGCGACAGCGCGTAGAGCTTGCCGTCGTGGACCTGGATGATGTCGGCCTCGGTGATCGCGCGCTCGGCGCCGCCGTCGTCCGCTCCGCCGTCGGCGTCCGGCGCCGCGGCGCCGCCGCCGGCGCCCGTGCTGCCGCCGGCGTCTTCCCCCACGTCTCTCCCGCCGGGGCTCCTCGGGCTGCCCGAGATGAAGTCGGTCGGTGCGTCATCGGGTGAAGGCCCCGTCGTGGAGCCTAGCTGGCAGCCGGTGAGCCCGGCCGATGCCGCTGCCGTCGCGAGGACGAGCCAGCGGGTAGAAGTTCTGGACAGGAAGGTCATGGTCACCTCGTTCGCGACAAGACACGGAGCGTCATGGCTTCGCCGGTGTCCGGTGCGCTTGTGGAGTCCCGCGACGGGCGCACTTAGCAAGCGGCAGGCCAGGCAAAATGCAGCAGGAATCCCGCGGATCATCGCGGTGTACGCTGACCGTGTGCCAGAGTGTGCAGCGGCGCCTGCCACGGCTGGCATCCGCAAAGCGTGCGCCTCCTGGCCGCGTGTGCGCCCTTGTCCGGAGATGAGCTCACGTGGCCCGGGGGCGGCTCGTTTCCTCGTGCGCGCCGCTCGTTGCGGCGGGAGCGCCGCGTTCACGCGCCGAGGACGCCCGGGCACAGGGGTGTGAAGCGACAGGAGGGCGCTGGCGCCTGCGGCTTTCGGGTGGCAGGGTCGATCTCTCGATAGGAGGCTTGACCATGGATGTGTTCGGCAAACGTCATCGGCTCGTCTTTGCCATGCTCGTGCTCTTCGTTCCCCTGCTCACCGGCGCCGAGGGCAAGGGCTGTCAGGCCCCGGGCGACGGCGGGCCCGGAGGCGGCGGGACGGCGGGGGGTGGGCCCGGGGGTGGCGGGCCCGGGGCCTGCTTCGAGACCGGCTGCAGCGGGCAGATATGCGCCGACGAGCACGTGACCACCACCTGTCAGTACCGCGAGGAGTACGCGTGTTATGCGGAGCTCGGCGTCTGCGAGCGCGGCGCGTCGGGCGAGTGCGGCTGGCGGCAGACGCCGGAGCTCGCGGCGTGCATCGAGGAAAAGCGCGGCGAGCCCGCGCCGTGCGTGGTGACCGGCTGCAGCGGGCAGGTCTGCGCCGACGAGGACGTGGTCACCGACTGCGAGTACCGCGAGGAGTACGCGTGTTACGCGGAGCTCGGCGTCTGCGAGCGCGACGCGTCGGGCGCGTGCGGCTGGCGGCAGACGCCGGAGCTGGAGGAGTGCCTCGAGGGCAAGGACAACGGCGGACCGCCCGTCGAGCCCGCGCCGTGCGTGGTGACCGGCTGCAGCGGGCAGGTATGCGCCGACGAGGACGTGATCACCACGTGCGAGTACCGCGAGGAGTACGCGTGTTATGCAGAGCACGGCGTCTGCGAGCGCGACGCGTCGGGCGCGTGCGGCTGGCGGCAGACGCCGGCGCTGGAGGAGTGCCTCGAGGGCGAGGACAACGGCGGAGAGCCCGCCAAGCCCCCGCCGTGCGTGGTGACCGGCTGCAGCGGGCAGGTCTGCGCCGACGAGCCCATGGCGACCACCTGCGAGTACCGGGACGAATACGCGTGCTACGCGGCGCACAGCGTGTGTGAGCGCGACGCGTCGGGCGCGTGCGGCTGGCGGCAGACGCCGGAGCTCGAGGCCTGCATCGAGGAGGCCTCGGGCGGCAGCGGGACGCCCTGAGCGGGCGCTGCGGCGGGGAGCTCTGCGGCGGCCCTGCCCTGAACGGCGGTGTATCTCAGCGCGCGCCGGCGACGGCGCGCCACCACGGCGTCGGCGCGTCGATGTGCTCGGGCTCGACGGCCGCGCCGATGTGCGGCGTCACGACGCGCGCGCGCCGCTCGGCCGAAAGGGAGAGCAACGTCTCGGCCGGCTCGTCCCAGTCGTGGAGCGCGAGGTTGAAGGTGCCCCAGTGGACCGGCAGCAGCGTGCCGCCGCCGAGCATCTCGAGCGCGGTCAGCGCGTTCTCGGGGCCGAGGTGGATCGCCGCCCACGCGGGGTGGTACGCGCCGACCTCGAGCATCACCAGATCGAAGGGGCCGTGTCTCCGTCCGATGTCCGCGAGCTCGGGGAACAGCCCGGTGTCGCCGGAGAAGAAGACCTTTCGCCGGTCTGCCTCGATGACCCAGGAAGCCCAGAGCGTCTTGTTGCCGCTCGTCGGCCCGCGACCCGAGAAGTGCTGCGACGGCGTCGCGGTGAAGCGGACGCCGCCCACCTCCGCGTGCTCGTGCCAGTCGAGCTCGGTGATCCGCGCGGGGTCGACGCCGAGCGCCTCGAGGTGCGCACCCACGCCGAGCGCCGTGACGATGGGGACCCGCGTGCGGGCGAGCGCGTCGATGGTGGGAGCGCAGAGGTGATCGAAGTGGTCGTGCGACAGCAGGACGGCGTCGAGCGGCGGCAGCTCCCCGAGCGCCGCCGGGACGGGGTGGAAGCGCATCGGGCCTGCGAACGAGACGGGGGAGGCGCGCTCGCCGAACACCGGATCGGTGAGCACGCGGCGGCCGTCGATCTCGAGCAGCACGGTGCTGTGGCCGAGCCACGTGACCCGCAAGCCGGTCGCGCTCCGTCGTGCCCAGGTCTCGTGAGGTCGCGCGAGGGGCAGCGGACCTGGGGGCGCCCGCCGGCCACGCCGGAAGAAGTACTCGCCGATCACGGGCAACGCCGAGCCGTTCATCGCGGGGCCGGCGCCCGACGGGTTCCGGAACCTGCCGCCGCTGAACTGAGCGGAAGCGCGCGCCCGCTCGATCCGGAGCCCCTTGCGACGCTGAGAATCATTCATGACGTGACGACCTCCTGCCGGGCGCGGCGCCTGGCGAGCCAGAATCCGACCGTGACGATGACCAGAGCGGCGCCCACGCCGACCCACGTCGAGGGGGGCGCGTCGCGCAGGGCGTCGAAGACCCGCTCTCCGAAATACGCAGTCGCCAGCAAGGGAAGGAGATAACCGGCCAGCGAGCCCCAGAAGTGAGTGGAGAAGCGCACCCCGGAGACGCCGAAGAACGCGTGGAGCATGGGCGGCATCCAGAGGACGAGGCGGAGCACGAACACCGTCAAGAACGCCCGCCGATTGAGGGCCTCGTCGTAGGCGTGGAAGCGCGCCGGCACCCGCTTCGATACCCAGTCGCGGGCGACGAAGCGAGCGAAGGAGAAGCCCACGACGCTCGCCGCCATGGTGCCTGCCATGGAGAGCGCGAACGCCACCGGCCAGGGCCAGATGAGCGGCGCTGCGAGGATGAACACGGTGCCCGGCACGCCGAACGGCTGGAGCGCCGCGTACGCCGCCACGAACGCGACATACCCCCAAGGCCCGAGCTCCACGAGCGCCCGCTTGATCCGCGCGGGCTCGCCGAAGAGCTCGAGGAGGCCCGCGCGCTGCGCGACAACGAGGAGCGCGACAACAGCGGCGACGGCGCCGATCTTCGCGCTCCGAAGTCGGCCGCCGGCCGCGGACGGACCGGGGGGCGCAGGCGGCGAGGTCCCGGGCGGCTCGCCGGGGGAAGCGGCCGCGCCGCCTGGCGGGAGCGCGAGCTCGGGCGGGGCATCGGACGAGCGCACCGAACGAGGTTTACGTCTTGAGACCAGGTTGTCAAGTATGACGTTGACAAGAAGAGCCCATGCTGTCAACTTGAGTCACCGTGAGCGAAGGGAGCGCCACCGACACGCCCGTCGATGACCCGCGCCGCCGCAGGCTGATGGACGCGGCGATCACGGTGTTCCTGCGCTTCGGCTTCCGGAAGACGTCGATGGACGAGGTCGCGCGGGCCGCGAACGTCTCGCGACAGGGCCTCTACCTCCACTTCGCCACGAAGGAGGAGCTCTTTCGCGCGTCGGTGACGTACTTCCTCGACACCGCGCTCGCCGCCGCCGCGGCCGCCCTGGCCGACACAGAGCGCTGCCTGGAGGAGCGGCTCGTGGCCGCGTTCGACACGTGGATCGGCCGGTTCGTCGGCGCGCTCGGGTCCGACGCGGCGGACATCGCGGCCGCAACGAAGGAGCTCGTCGGACCCATGGTCGCCGATCGCGAGGGGCAGTTCGTCGAGGCCGTGGAGGAGGCCCTGCGCGCCTCCGGGCTCGTGGCCGCCTACGCGCCCGCGGGCGTCACGGGGCGCCAGCTCGCGGACACCCTGTACGCTGCGGCGCGCGGCCTGAAGTACGGCGCCGCGACGCGCGAGGCCTTCGTCGAGGGCGTGTCCGTCGCCGTGCGGGTGATGTGCCTGCCGCGGCGGGAGGAGCGAGAGGGGCGGACGGAGCGAGCGCCGCCGAGCCTTCGCCCCGAGGGCGACCGGCCGCGCAAGGCGCGCGGCGCGACACGATCGCGGTAGCGACACGCAAGCTCGGCGGCTCCTGCGCGCGCGACGGATCGTGGGGTACTTTGGCCGATGGTGGGGGCTTTTGAACCGCCAAGGCGCCATAAGACGCCAAGAAAACACAAGAATCTTGGCATCTTGGCGGTTCCATCATTCCGGCAGGGTGGGGGGATGGTGGGGGCTTTTGAACCGCCAAGGCGCCATAAGACGCCAAGAAAACATAAAAATCTTGGCGTCTTATGGCGTCTTGGCGGTTCCATCATTCCGGCAGGGTGGGGGAAGTCCCCCGCCACCGCGCGACGCGCGGGCCAGCGCGACGCCGCACGGGGCCAGCCGCCGCGGTCGGGCCCTCACTCGCTCACGAGCCGCAGCCCCACCGGCAGCCCCTCGCCGAAGAACGCCGCGCGCTCGGCCTCCTCCACGGCCACCACCTCGCGCACGGCCCTCACCCACGCCTCCGGCGCGCCCACCTTGACGAGCCGGCGCTCCACCTCGCCGCGGGTCCGGTCGGACACGTCGCGCGCCCGGTCGCCGGTCCGCCGCGCGAGCTGCACCGCGGCCGGCGCGGCGGACGGCAGCCCCTCCCACTTCTCGCGCAGCAGGTGGTCGAGCCACCGCTCGGCCGCGGCCGGCGAGACCACGTGGTGCACGCTCGCGTAGGCCGGTACGCGCGCCCCGATGCGGCCGATCGCCGCCCAGAGCCGCGCGTCGCGGTCGGTCCACGTGCGCTCCAGGATCCAGGCGCCGAGCTCGCTCCGCCGGCCGGCGGGCACGCGCTCGAGCGACGCGCACAGCTCGAGCAGGTCGTCGAGCGCCTCCGGCTTCACCCCCTTCGGCTTCTTCAGCCGCTGCTCGGCCGGGGCGAGGAACGGATCCGCGAGGTCGCGGATGGCCACCTGGAGAGGCTCGTCGAGCCCGCCCGCGACACGGCGCCACGCGATCCAGAACTGCTGCCACGAGCGCGCCTCCTGCGGGAACGCGAGCCGCTCGGCGAAGAGCGGCGCGAGCGCGGCGATGCGCGCCGGGTCGCCCGCGTCGCCGAAGCCGGGGCGGAGGCAGTAGCCCGCGAGCGACCAGAACACGCGCTCGTGATCGGCCGAGCGCCGCCGCGAGCGCGCGCTCGGCGCGAGCGTGTCGAACAGCGCCCGCGCGGTCTCCGTCGTCCAGGTGGCGCGCTCCCCGAGCACGCGCTCGAGCTCGCGCACGAGGTTCTTCACCTCCCGCGGCGCGACGTCGGGCCGTCCCTTGCCGAACACCCGCTCGATCGCCTCCCGCGCCTCGTCGAGCCGTTTGCCCCCCGGCGTCGCCGCCGCCTGCGGCCTCGCCGGCGGGCCTCCCCCGGCCTCGGCGGCGCGCGCGCCCCCCTCGGCTGGCGCCCCCTCGGCGGCGCGCGCGCCGCGGCCGTCGTCGCGCAGCTCGAACGCGAGCCGGAAGCGGCGCGGCGCCGGGACGCCCACCTCGACGCAGGCCAGATCCAGGGTGCCGATCGCGGTGAGCTCTCCCTCGATCTGCACGCGCACCTCGGCCCGCTTGCCGCCTCCTTCTTCGCCGCGCGCGCGCGCGGCGCCTGCGTCGAACGCCACCGCGACCGGCGGCAGCGCCTCGAACCGGTCCTCCTCGAGCGGGACGAGGTCGCCCGCGCGGTCCTCGCGCGCGTCGTCCGACGCGAACAGGTCGAACCGGACCGGGCGGCCCACGACGAGCGCGAACGTCCGCCCGGCCGCCGCGTGCACGCTGCCCTCCTTCGCGCCGCGCGGCACGACGCAGACCGCGGGCCGCGGCCCCCCGCCGGCGGGCGGCTCGAGGCCGACGTAGTAGCCGCGCGCCGCGCCCCCCTCGATGCGCACGCCGCGGCCCGCGAGCGCGAGCCCGTAGGCGACCGCGCCCCGCGCCACGGCGAGATCGGGGTCGGCGTGCGGGAGCATGTCGAGCGGCGGGCCGCCCCAGCGCTCGATCGCGCGCGCGAGCCGCTCGGCGACGCGGCGCGCGCGGAAGACGCCGCCGTTCAGGAGCAGCGCGCTCGGCCCGCGCGACGCCGGCGCGTGGCGCGCGAAGAACCAGGCCACGTGCCGGGTGATCGCGACGTCCCGCTCGTACGGCAGCCCGAACGCGACGAGCCCGCTGCGCCCGCGCTGCGGGCGGGCGTCCCGCGGCGTGTCCGGGAAGAAGCCGTCCAGCACGACGCGCTCGACCTCCTCGCGGCCGAGGCGCGTCGTCAGCGCGCCGCCGACGAGCCGCGCGCCGTGGGAGAGCACGGTGACCGGCGCGTCGTCCGGCGGCGCGGGCGCGGCCTCGCCGTCGTCCGGCGCGCCGCCGAGCAGGCGCTCCTTGGCGGCGCGGCAGGCGAGCACGAGCTGCCCGAAGCGCGCCGGGTCGAGCTTCTCGCCGGCGCCGACGAGGCGCGGCTCGCACAGGTGGGCGAGCGCGAGGTCCATGTTGTCGCCGCCGAGCAGCAGGTGGTGGCCGACCGCGACGCGCGAGACGTCGACGGGCGGGCCGCCGGGAGCGCCCTCCGGGGATCCATCGGCGGCGCCCGCGCGCCGGGCGACGCGGATGAGCGACAGATCGGTGGTGCCGCCGCCGACGTCGCAGACGAGGACCATCGCCTCGCCGCCCGACCGGTCGAGCAGGGCGTCGAGGCCTCCCGCGCCCGCGAGCCGCATGAAGTCGTAGAACGCGGCCTGCGGCTCCTCGAGGAGCCGCGCCGACAGGCCGGCGCGGTGGGCCGCCTCGACGGTGAGCTCGCGCGCGACCTGGTCGAACGAGGCCGGCACGGTGAGCACGACCTCCTGCTCCGCGAGCGGTCGATCCGGAAAGGCGTCGTCCCAGGTGCGCTTCACGTGGGCGAGGACGCGGGCGCTCGCGTCGAGCGGCGAGACGCGCGGCAGGTCGGGCGCTTCGTCGCCGGCGCCCCACGGCAGGATGGGCGCCGTGCGGTCGACGGCGGGGTGGCAGAGCCAGCTCTTGGCCGAGGCGACGAGCCGGCCGGGGACCTCGCCGCCGCGCCGGCGCGCCTGCTCGCCGAGGACGAACGGCGCGTCGCCGAAGGGGTCGGCCGGCGCCTCGCCGGGCACGGGCGCGTAGAGCAGCGACGGCAGCAGCGGTCGCGCCTCGACCTCCGTGGCCGTCACGAGCTGCGGGATCGGAAAGACGCGGATCGCGCCGGGGTCGGCGTCGCGCTCGGCCCACGCCACGACGGTGTGCGTGGTGCCGAGGTCGATTCCGACGATCAGGCTCGGGTTCTTCGCGGGGGCGGACATGCGTGCGCGCAGCAACGATACTGGATCGCGGCGGCGCCTTCCGCCCGCCGATCGGGCGGGGCGTCGCGCCGGGGCGCCGGCCGCGGCGCGTCGGGCCGGCCGTGAGCGCGCCGTGAGCGTACTTTTTTCGGGCGATTCCCCGTGCTAGAGCCGCGAAATGCGAGCGAACCGAGCGATCTGGCTTGTGGTCATGGGCGTCCTGGCGGCGGGGTGCGGGTCGGCGAACGCCGAGATGTCGCTGGCGGCGAGCGCGGCGCCGCCGCCCCCTCCTCCGCCTGCGCCCGTCCAGCCGGCGGCCCCTGCCGAGGCGGTGATCGAGGGGGATCGCATCAAGATCGCCCGGCCGATCTTCTACGATCTCGACAAGGACGAGATCCGGCCCGAGTCGTTCTCGGTCCTCGACGCGGTGGCGAACATCCTGAGGACGCACCCGGAGATCACCTCGCTCACGGTCGAGGGGCACACGGACAACCAGGGCACGGTGGAGCACAACATCAAGCTGTCCGAGCGCCGCGCGAACGCCGTGGTCCGTTACCTCGTCCAGCGCGGCGTCACGACGCCGATGACGGCTCCCGGCTACGGCGCCGCCGCCCCGCTCTGCTTCACGAACGACGAGGGCTGCCGCGCCATGAACCGGCGCGTGGAGTTCCGCATCAAGACGAAGTGACGCGCCCGCGGCCCGCCGCCGCCGCCGGCCGCGCGCCCTTCTTCCTCATCACGCCACCCGCGCCCGCTCTCCCGCGCCGCTCGTGCTCCTGGACAACAGGCCAGGTTAACACGGGTTCTCCCTCGAAATCGCCTCGTTTTCGCCGCGGCTTACGCGAGCGCGTTTGCCGCGTTGCGGCCCTCGCGTCCTGCGTCGCCCCGCGCGGCGGCCGGCGGGTGAGGGTGCCTGTCTCTCTGTGTGCCTGTGGGAGAAGCGGCTCCCGAAGATTGTTCGTGCTGCAAATTTCTGTTGAACGACGTCTCCCGATGGTGGTTAATACATCACGGGAATACGCGCGCTGAGAGCGACGCGCCGGTCCGAGCAACACATTGCAGTGCATGGTGGATCATGGCGAGCGTTCGTCGTTGTCCGTTGGGGATCGCTTGTCTCGTCCTTTCGGGGCTCTCGTGGCTTTCGCCGCGCCCTGCGGCCGCGCGTGACGTCGGCCATCTCAAGTGGGCCGAGCGCCTCGTTGATAACGTGGCTCCTGAGAACAACGAATATTCGACTGCCAGCTTCGTGTCCTGGGCAGGCGTGGGCGGCGCGCGTCGTTACATGAACCGGACGCAGTGCGCCACCTTCTTGACGGAGCTCCTCAAGCGGAGCTACGGGTGGACCGAATCGTCGTTCAGCAGCTGGCTCGGTAGCCGGAGCCCGACCGCCGCCGCGTACCACGACGCCATCGTCGAGGAGAATGGATTCGAGAGGATCCACGACCTCGGCGATGCGCGCGCCGGCGACGTCATCGCCCTGCGTTATTCATCGGACGAGTCGTCGACAGGGCACGTCGCGATCCTCCGCCGTGCCCCGCGGGTAAAGCTTCCCGTCAGCCCCTTCGTGGTGGGCACGTTCCAGTACGAGGTGAGCATCGTCGACTCGACGAACACGCACCACGGCCCGTCCGACTCCAGGCAGTCCTCGGGCGGCCGGTGGGCCACCGGCGCGGGGTACGGCGTGATGCGCATCTACACGAACGTGTGGGGCACCATCGTCGGGCACACCTGGAGCACGGCCACCAACACGACGTACTATCCGACCACGCAACGCCAGATCGCCATCGGCAGGCTGGTGCTCTCCGACGAGGACCGGGGGCCCGGCGGCGACGACTCCGACGAGGATCGGTAGCGACGTGCCGGCGACTGGTACGGTCCCCGGAGCGCATCGCTCCTGAAGATCGCGTACCGGTCGCTGAGCCTGCGAAGACCGGGCCGCCGGAATATCCAGCACCCGTGGCCCCCGCGCGCCCTGGCCCCCGCGCCTCGCCGCGCCGCGCCATCCGCGCCCAGATCCCAATGTAAAATTCGCACCACGACGTAATTCTGCGTTGTCTGCCACACACCGCCCGCGCCATGGAGTGCGACGGGAGCGCGACACCGCTGCGACCGATCGAAGTGCCGCATTTCGCCCGGAAAAACGCCGACCTACACCCCCGCTGGCCCCGTTGACAACCAGCGCGGCAGGGGTCTAGAGTGGCGGCCCTCTGAGCTCGCTCGGAGGCCCCTGACCCAACCATCATCGGCTTATCGAACTATCGAACCCGGGGCAGCCCTGCCGCTGGGTTTTTTTCTGTCGTTCACGGGAGAGAAGCCCCCCGCTTCCGACCCAGCTTACGACTCCACCGAATCCACGGAGACCGCGCGTCCATGAGCAATCAGTACGGCCACTTCGACGACGAGAGCCGCGAGTACGTCATCACCCGGCCCGACACGCCGCTGCCCTGGCTCAACTACCTGGGCTCGGATGAGATGTTCGGCCTCTGCACCAACACGGCCGGCGGCTACACGTTCTGGAAGGACGCCAAGCTGCGGCGGCTCACGCGCTATCGCTACAACAACGTGCCCATGGACGTCGGCGGGCGCTACCTGTACGTGAACGACGGCGGGGTCGTGTGGAACCCCATGTGGAAGCCGGTCAAGACGGCCCTGGATCGCTACGAGTGCCGCCACGGCCTCGGCTACACGAAGATCACCGGCGAGAAGAACGGCGTCGAGGTCGAGGTGCTCTTCTTCATCGTCCCCGGCGAGAACGTCGAGATCTGGCGCACCCGGGTCACCAACAAGAGCGGCGCGAAGAAGGACATCCAGCTCTTCTCCTTGCAGGAGTTCTGCTTCTTCGAGGCGCTCAATGACATGACGAACTACCAGCGCACCTACTCCATCGGCGAGGTGGAGATCGAGGGGAGCGCCATCTACCACAAGACCGAGTACCGCGAGCGCCGCTCCCATTACACGCTCTTCGCCTGCACGCGGGCCGTCGACGGGTTCGACACGAGCCGCGACGCCTTCTGCGGCAGCGTCCACCACGGCCTCCACGAGGCCCAGGTGCCGGCCCGGGGCAAGGCCACGAACTCCAAGGCGTTCGGCTGGAACCCCATCGGCAGCCACCAGGTGAGCCTCTCGCTCGAGCCCGGCGCGACCGAGACCCTGAGCTTCGTGCTCTCCTACGTCGACCAGGGGGATCTGCCGAAGTTCAAGGCGCCCTTCGTCATGAACAAGCAGAAGGGCAAGGAGATCCTGGCCAAGTACTCGGCGCCCGGCGTCGTGGACGGCGCGTTCGCTCAGCTCAAGGCCGACTGGGCCGGTCTCCTCGCGAACTTCCAGGCCGACTGTCCGGACGAGCACGCGCGGCGCATGCTCAACACCTGGAACCAGTACCAGTGCATGGCCACCTTCAACCTCTCGCGGTCGGCCAGCATGTACGAGACCGGCATCGGCCGCGGCATGGGCTTCCGCGACTCGAACCAGGATCTCCTGGGCTTCGTGCACCTCATCCCGGAGCGCGCTCGCCAGCGCATCCTCGACATCGCCGCCACCCAGCTCAGCGACGGCACCTGCTACCACCAGTACCAGCCGCTGACGAAGAAGGGGAACGCCGATATCGGCGGCGACTTCTACGACGATCACCTGTGGCTCATCCTCTCCACGTGCGCGTACATCAAGGAGACGGGCGACAGGAGCATCCTCAAGGAGGCCGTCGGCTACGCCGACAAGCCGGGCTCCAAGGAGGACCTCCTGCACCACCTGGAGACGTCGATCGCGTACACGATGAAGAAGCGGGGCCCGCACGGCCTGCCGCTCATCGGCCACGCGGACTGGAACGACTGCCTGAACCTGAACTGCTTCAGCACCGAGCCGAACGAGAGCTTCCAGACCGCGGGCGACGTGAAGGACTCGAAGGCCGAGTCCGTGATGATCGCCGGCCTCTTCCTCTACGCCAGCCGCGAGATGGCCGCGCTCTACGACTGGATGGGCCAGCGGTCCGACGCCGACCGCATGCGCGGGCACCACGCGGACATGCTCGCCGTCGTCGAGAAGGAGGCCTGGGACGGCGAGTGGTACCGCCGCGCCTACGACGCCGAGGGCCGCGCGGTCGGCAGCAAGGAGAACGAGGAGGGCAAGATCTTCATCGAGAGCCAGGGCTGGTGCGTGCTCGGCGGCGCCGGCGCGGACAACGGCCGCGCGAAGCAGGCGATGGAGAGCGTGCACAAGCACCTCTACACGAAGAACGGCATCGTGCTGCAGCAGCCCGCGTACTCGACCTATCACCTGGAGCTCGGCGAGGTGACCTCGTACCCGCCGGGCGTGAAGGAGAACGCCGGCATCTTCTGCCACAACAACACCTGGATTCACCTGGGGTGGTGTCTCCTGGGCGAGGGAGAGCGCGCGCTCGAGTACTATCTCTCCATCTGCCCCTCCGCCAAGGAGAGCCAGATCGAGACCTACCGGGCCGAGCCCTATGTCTATGCGCAGATGATCGCGGGCAAGGACGCCCCGGTCTTCGGTGAGGCAAAGAACGCCTGGCTCACCGGCACCGCGGCGTGGACGTTCGTGTCCGTCAGCCAGGGGATCCTCGGCGTGCAGCCGCAGTACGACGGGCTGAAGCTCGACCCGTGCGTGCCCAAGGCGTGGAAGAGCTTCTCCATCTCCCGCCGCTTCCGCGGCGCCACCTACGAGATCAGCGTCAAGAACTCGGGGGTGTGCAAGGGCGTCAAGAAGCTCACCGTGGACGGCAAGGCGGTCGAGGGCAACGTGATCCCCCTGGCCCCCGCCGGCAAGACGGTGCGTGTCGAGGTCGAGATGGGCTGAGAGGCCCTCGCCGGAGCGCGCCGCGGCCAGCCCCGCGGCGCGCACGGCCAGCCCGCGGCGCGCACGGCCAGCCCGCGGCGCCCGCGGACGCCCCGCTGCGCGCGGCTCAGTCGCCCTGAGGTGAGGCGACCCATTGCCCGTTCAACATGACCCGCTTCACCCGGCGCATCGCCCCGATGTCGGCGAGCGGGTCGCCCTCCACAAGGACGAGATCGGCGAGCTTGCCCGGCTCGACGCTGCCGAGGCGATCGTCGATGCGGAAGAACCGGGCGTTCTCCAGGGTGCCGGCGACGAGGACCTGCATGGGCGACAGGCCGCTCTCGACGAGCAGCTCCATCTCGCGCTGGTAGGCCCACCCTCGCTCGGCGCGCGGCGCCACGCCGTGAGAGCCGACGACCACCCGGACGCCGGCGCGCCGCGCGGCGCCGGTGAGCCGCATCATGTTCTCGAAGCCGCGCACGTGGGTCTCGGTCGCGCCCTCGTCGCCGGCGCGGCGCTCGAAGACGGCGAGGGTGGGGGTGACGAAGGTGCCGCGCGCCGCGAGCAGCCCGAGGAGCGCGGAGGTCCGCGGCGCGCCGAGGGAGATGCCGCGAAAGAGCTCGTAGCGGCCCTCGACGCGCGCCTCGTTGCAGGCGATCACCGCCTGCCGGTAGCGCTCGGCCTCGCGCGGCGGCACGAGCGCCGTGCCGAGCGACGTGATGTGCTCGATGCCGTCGAGCCCGGCCCGGATCGCCGCCGCGGCGTCCACCGTCTCGAGGTGCGCGGTGGCGATCACGCCGCGCGCGTGCGCGGCCTGCGCGACCGCCTCGACGAGCCCGAGCGGCAGGCGGAAATAGACCTTGATCGCCGACGCCCCGCGCTCGACGAGCTGGTCGACCGCCCAGCGCGCCTCGGCTGCGTCGCGCACGATCAGCGCGCTTTCCGGGTAGGCGGGATCCGGCCCGTCGAGCAGCGGCCCCGCCAGGAAGAGCCGCGGCGCCGGGCCGAGCTTGCGCGCGGCGTCGTACGCCTCGATCCATTGCCCGGGGTCGCGCAGCGAGGTCACGCCGCGCTGCAGGAAGAGCCCGGGCAGCCCGTCGTCGCCGTAGAGGTGGAAGTGCGCGTCGATGAGGCCGGGCAGGACCGAGAGCCCCGCGCCGCGGACGATCTCCGCGCCGGCCGGGACGTCCGCTGTGCCGCGCGCGCCCGCGGCGACGATGCGATCGCCGCGGACGACGACGACGGCGTCCCGCACGGGCGGGCCTCCGCGGCCGTCGATGAGCGTGGCCCCGACGATCGCCACCGGGCGCGACGTATCCGGCTGCGCGATCGCGTTGATCTCCCGTGCGGGCGGGAGCCTCCGCTGCCCCTCGGGCGAGGGCCACTGCACGGGCGCGCTCGCGCAGGCGCACAGGCCCGCGAGCATCGCCAACAGCCACACGCGCAACCGAAAGCTCATCGTACCCTCCCCGTGCCCTGAACCGTATGACAAGCGCGACGAGCGCGCGCCGCCGGCGCCTGAGCGGCGCGCGTGGGGCCGTGTCGCCGGCGCCCGGCACCCACGATCGCAGAGCGATGTCCGGATCTGCGGCCGCGGGCGGCTGCGAGCGTCGCGCCTTTCATCATAGCAGCTCCGGGCCGCTCGGCCGCGAACACGGGCGCTTTCCAGCCTCCACGCTCATGCCGCGTGATCGCTCCCGGCGACGTCCACCTCGATCTCCGGGCTCACCCGGTCGATCGACAGCGCGAGTCCCTGCGCGGAGCCGGCGCGCGCGGGCCCTTTCCGGGCTTCGTCGCGCGGTGTTTCGTGGAGCACAAGGCGGCTCGGAAATCGTGACTCGCTGGATTCGGCACGACGCCCAGGCGCCATCGCCGCCCGCTGCGACGCCGCGCTCGGTCCGCGGCGGGCAACTGCGGGTCTCCCGCTGTCCGGGGCCGGGGTCAGGCGATTCCCGATCCGAGGATCCCGGCGAGCGCGTCCTCGTCGGGCCCATGTCACTGTATTTCGGTCGCGCGCGGGGCGAAGCTCGGAAAGCCGTCGCTGCGCGCGTATCGAAGACTGTTGAGCGCCACAGCCTGGGTGGAGTAGGGTGCCACCGCCGGCGCGCGGGGAACGCCGCGACCGGCATGTCCCGGTGGGACCGGTGACGATGCGACTTTCGAAAGCTGGCGCTCGTTCAAGCGCTGGAGGACATCATGCGTAGCATCCACTTTGTTGGCACTGTCTCGATGGCTCTCATGCTCGGCGCGACCGCATTCGTCGCGGGGTGCGGAGACGACTCCGGCGAGGACACGAGCGGCGGGACGACCGCGAGCAGCACGACCTCCTCGAGCAGCACGACCGGCGCCGGCACCGGCGGCGGCGGCGGCGAGGATACCGGAGGAGAAGGCGGCGGTGGTGGTGGTGAAGACGCGGACTGTGTGAGCTGCTCGGCGCCCCTGCTCCTGGGGGCCGATTCGGCCGATCTGTGTGAGTCGTCGGTGCCGAAGTACGTTGCGCTCACGGACTGTATCTGCGAGGCCTGCGGCGCGGCCGAGGGCGACCCCTGCTACAACGTGTGCTCCGAGGAAGGCGGGGAGCGGAGCGCGGAGTGTACGACGTGCGGCGAGATGGCGGCCACCACCGCGGAGGGCGAGTGCGCGGCGGAGGGCACCACCTGTCTTCAGGACATGCCCGAGTGATCTCGACCCGCTGAGGGATCGCGGACGCTTCCGATCGATCCTCGGCGATCAGCCCCGCGGCCGCAGGGGCGGGCACGACGCCCGTCGCCCCTGCGGCCGTCTTCGCGCGGGCTCCGATGCGTTCTCGAGCGTCGCGATGGCTCCAGTCGACGCGCGGGCGATACCGCAGCGGAGCTCACCGCACCTCGGACACCGTCACATCGACGGTCATCGTCTCCGTGGCCGGCGTGTAGAGCGTCCCCGCCGTGGGAGTGACGTCCATGGTGTTGCCGCCGTGGCCGACGCGCACGTGATCGACGCTGGTCAGCACGCCGTTCGTTGGGTCGAACCCCTTCCAGCCGATGTTCGGGAGGTAGAGCTGCACCCACGCGTGCGTCGCGTCGGAGCCCGCGCGGGTCGTTCCGACATTGCCGGTATAGATGTACCCGCACACGTAGCGCGCCGGAACGCCGAGGAGCCGCGCGAGGCAGATGAACAGGTTCGCGAAATCCTGACAGACGCCGCGCCGGTTCACGAAGACGTCGTGAGGGGTTGTCGACAGGTCGGTCGAGCCCGGCGCGTACTGGTATTCGCGGAAGAGCGTCAGGTTGATGTCGAAGAGCGTCTCCATCAGGTCCGCGTCGTTTCGCGCGACGAACGACATGGCATGACGGAAGAGCTCCTGGAGCTGGTGTTCCGGAAGCTCGACCGGGCGCACGTACGGCGCGATCATCGCCTGCTCCCAGGGGGTCCAGACGAGGGGAAATGCGGGCCGGATCTTCGCCTTCGCGAACGCGAACGGATCCGCGTCGAGCAGCTCCACGACCGATTCCGCCGAGATGGTGAGCGCGGTATACGGGGAGGTGATCTCGAAGCGCGTGACCCGGTTTCCGAAGGCGTCCTCGAGCTCCACCGTGGGGACCGCCGGATCGAGCGTGAGCGTGTGCGAGAGCACGCGCTGATCGCCGTCGTCCACCGGGCGGAGATGCAGATCGTGCGCGCTGCGCTCCACCGGGCGATCGTAGGTGTATCTCGTCGTGTGGACGACGCGGAGCGTGCGAGTCGTCAGCGGCATGTCGCGATGTCGTTTCCTCGGTGAGCTCGAGAGCTCTTCCGGCGCGGTGACTTGCCCGCTCCCGGGCGTGGGCCGGGAGGGGGGAGCGCGCCGACGCGCCGGTGTGACGCTGTGCGTTGGTGCGCCTCGGGTCGTTTCCGACGCGGCGCGCCGCGCCTCACGTCTCCGCGCGCACGGACAGCTCGATCCGCCAGCGCTCGTTCGGCTTCTGCGCCTCGCGCGGGATCGCCTCCAGGAGCAGCGTCCCCACCTCGGTGACCGAGGCGCGCAGCCGCACCGGCACCATGTCCCCCTCGCGGCGCCCCTCGGCGGGCAAGGTGACCTCAATGGGCGAGAGCTCCTCGAGCTCGCCGGGCCTCCAGTCCTCGAGCTCGGTTCCGGCCTGGTCGTCCCGCCGCACCGACGAGCTGAAGAAGCGGAAGCGCACCGGCTCGCCGACGACGACCCCGAACTCCTGCGGCGGCAGCGTCGCCTCGGTGCCCTCCTCCATGCCGAACGGCGCCAGGCACAGCGCCGTGATCGGCGGCTCCAGGCCGGGCACCGCGGGCACCGCCCCCTCGATGCCCACGTAGTACGCCCGCGCCGTCCCGCCGCGGATCCTGAGCCCCCGGCCGCGCCGCGCCAGGCCGTAGGCGGCGGCGCCGCGCGCGACAGCGAGGTCCAGGTCGTCGCTCGGGAGCACCCGCGGCCGCGGCGCGCCGTCCTCCTCGAGCCAGGCGCCGAGCGTCGCGACGAGCCGCTCGCGCAGCGCCGCGCTCTTCATGACGCCGCCGTTGAACAGCACCGCCGTCGGGTGCAGGAGCTGCGGCGCGCGGCCGTGCTCATCCCCCGCCGCGCCCTTGGGGACGAACCCCTCCAGCTTCGCCGTCGCGCCCGCCTGCCGGCCGAGGAAGGCCGCGAGGTGGCGGGTGATCGCCGGGTCCTGCGCGTACGGCAGGCCGAGCTGCGTCAGCCCGGCGCGCGCGCGCGTCGCCGGGCGCGCGGAGGACGGGACCTCGGGGAAGAACCCGTCCACGAGCGTCCGCGTGATCTCGTCGCGCGTGAGCTCCGTCCGGATCGACGCGCCGAGCAGCTTCGAGCCGCGGCCAGCGATCACGATCGGCGCCTCGGTCATCGACGGATCGCCGAGCAGCCGCTCCTTCGCGACGCGCGCCGCGTGCGTGAGCGACGTCATCTGCCAGCGGTCGAGCTCCTTTCCCTCGGCCGAGAGCTTCGCCTTCACGACGTGCGCGAGCGCGAGGTCCATGTTGTCGCCGCCGAGCAGGATGTGGTCGCCGACCGCCACGCGGACGAGCTCGAGCGAGCCATCGTCGCGCGGCACGGCGGCGATGGCCGAGAAGTCGGTGGTCCCGCCGCCGACGTCGACGACGAGCAGCACGTCGCCCGGCTGGAGGTGCTTGCGCCACGCCTCGCCGGCCGCGTCGATCCAGGCGTACACGGCCGCCTGCGGCTCCTCGAGCAGCGTGAGATCCTCGAAGCCCGCGGCGCTCGCCGCCTCCACCGTGAGCTCGCGCGCGGCGGCGTCGAACGACGCGGGCACGGTGATCACGATCTCCTGCTTGGCGAGGGCGAGCTCCGGATCGTCCTTCGCGAACAGGTGGTCCCACGCCTCGGTGAGGTGCTCGAGGTAGCGCCACGACGCCTCGACCGGCGAGATCTTCTCGACGTCCTCGGGCGCGCCGACCGGCAGCGTCGACCCGCGCCGGTCGATGCCCGGGTGGGAGAGCCAGCTCTTCGCGCTCGAGATGAGGCGCGCCGGCGCGTCGACCCCGCGCGCGCGGGCGTGCTCGCCGACGACGAACCGCCGCTCCGGGTCCCACGGCAGGACCTGGAAGCCCTCGCTCTCGTGGGGGATGTACATGAACGAGGGCAGGAGCGGCCGCGCCTCGAGCGCGCCCTGCGCCACGAGCTGCGGCACCGCCAGCACCTCGGGCGGCGGCGTGAGCCGCGGATCGGCGCCCTCGTCCGGGATGCGCGCGTAGGACAGCGCGCAGTGCGTGGTGCCCAGATCGATCCCGATGATGTAACGCGCGCTCATAGCTCGACCTCCGCGGGGGCGATGACGCTGGCGTCGTGGCCGGCGACCGGCGTCGGCAGCGAGATCTCCTCGGCGCGCCAGCCGCGGTGGCGGAGCACGCCCCGGTACGGCGCGCTCCCGGACACGTTGCCGATGAGCTTGATCTCGGCCGGGCTGTAGCCTGCCTCCAGCGTCACGCTGGCCCCCTCGTCCTCGCGCCGCACGGGCGCGAGCTTCGCGTGGCTGCGCAGCGCCTTGCGGCAGCCCTCATGGACCATCCTCGCCGCCACGCCGACGTCCGCGTCGCCGAACGAGGCGATGTCCTGCTCGAGGAAGTCGACGAGCCGCCCCTCGCGCTGGAGCAGCGCGAGCAGCTGGAGCGCCGAGGTCGCGACGGGCGCGGCCGGCTGCGCGGGCGCGACCGGCTGCGCGGGCGCGGCCGGCTGCGCGGGCGCGGGCGCCTTCTTCGCGTCTTCCTTCACGGTCACGGCCTCCGGGGCGCCGGGGAGGCGGGGCGCGCCGCCCTCTCGTGCCCGCTCGATCGTCTCCTGCTCGCCCCGCCCGGCGGGCGGCAGGGCGGCCGCCGTCCGCGCTCGCCAGGCCCGCGCGGCGAACTGCGCATCGAACAGCACGCGGAAGAAGCACGCGAACGCGAACCAGAGCCGCGTGGACCAGGGGAGCGGGGGATCGTCGAGATCGGCCACGGCGAGAGCCTAACGCCGAGCGTTGCGATCGGCACAGAGACCGGCGAGCGGGGCAGGGGGCGCGCCCGGCCCCGCCGCGCGGGCCTCCGCCGGCCGATCAGAACGTCGCCCGCAGGACGGGGAAGCGGACCTCGTGCCCCTGCGCCACGCCGAACTTGACCATCTCGTCCTGCGAGTAGAGCGGCTTGAGCGAGAGCGCCGGCATGCCGAGCGCGACCTGGCCCGGCGTGATGTCGATGAGGCCGAGCCGGGGCTGCTCCCAGCGGGCTCCCCGGACGAACCGGGCTGCGTCCGTCGTGAGCTGAACGCTGACGCCCGGCTGGGGAGGCTCCACGGACGGTTCGTTGCGAATGGGTTCGCTCTGGTCGGTCTCCGGGGGCCTGTACGCGGTGGCGTTCAGCGTGACGACGAGGGTCGGGATGACCAGCGCCATGCCGCCGGCGAGCATGTAGAGCGGCGCCTCTGCGGGCGGCTCCGAGGCCTCGATGAAGTAGCCGGCGACGCCGCCGCCCACCGCGCCGAGCCCGCCGAAGACGAGGTAGGGCCAGGCGCGCTCGACCCCGATCGCGCCCATCGTCAGCATCACGACCTCACCGCCGAGCAGCGCGCCGCCGACGATCCCCTTGCCGGTGACGCTCACCCTGTCGCTCTCGCCCGCTTCCTGGGCGCTCGCGCGCTCCGGAGCGCCGGCGAGCACCGCCGCCGCCACCGACGCCCCTGCCAGACACTGCGCTGCCTTTCGATTCATGCGGTTGATCGGCATCGTGTTTTCCCCGTGTCGATGATCGCGAAGCCGGCGAGGGCCGGAGCTCCGGACCGCCGCCGGCCGCGCCTCGCGCGCGGCCCGGCGTCCGGCCCGTCCGGTCGGCGGTCCGCCTGGGCCGTCGAGCCGTTCTTCAATTGTGAACTGCTGGCGGAGCGAGCGGGGGCGCACGCGCCTCGTCTCTCCTCCAGCAAAGCCGGTCGCGCGAGCCTAGCACGGCTTTCAAGGCTCCGAACCGCTGCATTGCCCGTGCGGAGGATGGGTGGTATGGGTCGACGCGAACCGGGCCGTCGCCCGCCGCCTCTCGCGGGGAGCACGGCAGCCTTCGAGGGATCACCGCTATGGGCCGCATTGGACCGCTGGAAATCGCCCTTCTCATCGGGCTTGCCCTGCTCCTCTTCGGCGCGGGGAGGATCGCAGACGTCGGCAAGGGCATCGGCGAGGGCATCCGGAATTTCAAGAAGGGGCTCCGCGACGACGACGAGGACGACCCCTCCAAGCAGCTCCCGGCGAAGACCGACACCAAGGAAGAGGACACACACAAGCCCGTGTAGTGTCCGCCTCGGCGCGCCGGGCGCCGCGTAGCGCGCGCCCCGCGCCGATCGACGTCGGTCGACGCTCGCCGGCGCGCGTCTATACTCGAGCGCCGTATGCCCCATCGACTCCTGGAGCGCATCGTCAAGGCGCTCGTGGTCTTCGCCGCGTTCCCGCTGGCAGCGTACTTCGTTCTTCAGTTCGGCCCCGGGGGGCTCTGGCGAGGGTTCGAGCCGGCGCTCGCGGTCACCGGTCAGGTGGCCAAGGCGCCGTACGACCTCACCCGCCTCGAGGCCGTGAACGAGACGCTCAAGATGATCCGCGACAAGTACGTCGAGCCGGATCGCGTCAAGCCGAAGGAGATGCTGCTGTCGGCGCTGAACGCCGTGCAGCGCGACGTCGCGCAGGTGATCGTCCTCAACGAGGATCCCAACGAGGTCACCGTCCGCGTCGAGACCAGCGAGAAGAAGTTCCGGATCGACAACATCCAGGGCCCCTGGGACGTCTCGGCGCGCCTGCGCGAGGTCTTCGGCTTCCTGCAGAAGAACCTCAAGGGCACCGAGGTCGACCTCCGCGAGGTCGAGTACGCCGCGTGCAACGGCATCCTGCACACGCTCGATCCGCACTCGTCGTTCCTGAGCCCCGAGGCGTACAAGGAGATGAACCTCTCCACGTCGGGCGCGTTCGGAGGGCTCGGCGTCGTGATCTCGATCCGCGACCAGATGCTCACGGTGCTCAACCCGATGCCCGACACGCCCGCGGGCAGGGCGGGCCTCAAGCGGCTCGATCGGATCGTGAAGATCAACAACGAGTCGACGCTCAACATGCCGCTCGACGACGCCGTGCGGAGGCTCCGCGGCGACCCCGGCACCGCGGTCACCGTGTGGGTGACCCGCGAGGGCGAGGGCGGCTGGCAAGGCCCGAAGCCGTTCGAGCTGACCCGCGAGGTGATCAAGGTCCGGTCCGTCGAGTCGCGCGCCCTGGAGGGCAACGTCGGCTACGTGCGGCTGAAGACGTTCCAGGCGACGTCGACCGCGGAGCTCGACGCGGCGCTCGACAACCTGCGCAGCAAGGGGCCGCTGAAGGGGCTCGTGCTCGACCTGCGGGGCAACCCGGGCGGCCTGCTCGATCAGGCCGCGCGCATCGCCGACAAGTTCCTCGCCGACGGCGTCATCGTCTCGACGGTCGGCGCCTCCGAGGGGCGCGAGGAGAAGCGCGCCAAGGGGCCCGGCACCGAGCCGCTGTACCCGATCGTCGTGCTCGTGAGCGGCAACAGCGCGAGCGCGAGCGAGATCGTGGCGGGCGCGCTGAAGAACAACGACCGCGCCGTCATCGTGGGCTCGCAGACGTTCGGCAAGGGCAGCGTGCAGCTCGTCTTCCCCGACGTCACGGCCGAGAAGGCGGCGCTCAAGCTGACGATCGCGCAGTACCTGACGCCGGGCGACGTCTCGATCCAGGGCGTCGGCGTCACGCCGGACATCGAGCTCGACCCGATGACGGTCGACGAGCTCGAGATGGATCTCACCGTGCAGAAGGACGGGCTCCGGGAGCGCGATCTCTCGGCGCACCTCTCGAACGCGCGGGCGGCGGCGGGCAAGCCGTCCGAGGTGGTCCGCTACCAGCTCACGAGCGCCGAGCGCGAGCAGATGCGCGACCGCGGCGGCGACATCGACGAGGATTTCTCCCTCGACTTCCCGATCCGCTTCGCGCGCGAGCTCGCCGCGCGGATGCCCGCCAACACGCCGAGGATCCAGCAGCTCCGGTCGGTGCACGACCACATCGAGCAGGTCGGCAAGGAGGAGCTGGCCAAGGTCGCGGCCGAGCTGGCGAAGCTCGGCGTCGACTGGTCCGACGCGCCCGAGGGGACGGCGCCGGCGGCGAAGTCCGAGCTCGACGTGAAGGTCGAGACCGATCGCCCGAACGCCGAGGTGACCGCCGGCCAGCCGATGGAGCTCCGGGTCACGGTCAAGAACAACGGCAAGCAGCCGGTCTACCGCCTGCGCGGGACGACGGAGAGCGACAACCTCTACTTCGACAGCAAGGAGCTCATCTTCGGCAAGATCGGCCCCGGCCAGACGAAGACGGCGAAGGCGCCGCTCGGCTGGTGCGAGGTCGAGGGGCGGAAGATCGGCTCGACGAAGCCGAGGAAGGCCAACGAGAAGCGCGTCTGCAAGATCCCGATGGACGCCCTCTCGCGGAGCGACGGCCTCAAGGTGAAGTTCGAGGTCGCCGGCGCGCCGGAGCCGCCCCCGGTCGAGATCCGGCCCACGATCCGCGCGCTGGAGCGGCCGCTCTTCCAGTACGCCTACCAGATCGTCGACGACCGCGAGGGCAACGGCGACGGGCTCATCCAGAAGGGCGAGCGGGTCAGCATGTACCTGACCGTCAAGAACGTCGGCAAGGGCCCGTCGTACGAGACGCAGGCGAACATCGCGAACCTCTCGGGCGAGGGGCTGATGCTCCACGCCGGGCGCTTCGACGTCTCGAACATCAAGCCGGGCGACGTGCGCAAGGTGGTCTTCACCTTCGACGTGGAGCCGCAGCTCTCCGAGCCCGAGGCGACCCTCACCCTGTCGGTGGGCGATCGCGATCTCCGCGAGTTCGCCAGCGAGAAGGTGAAGATCCCGATCCTGCCGCGCCTCCAGCTCACGGGCGGCGGCTCCACCGTGAAGGCCGGGGCGCAGGGGGCGACGCTGCTGCCGTCGCCCCAGGCGAGCGCGCGCGGCTTCGGCCGGCTCCCTGCGGGCGCCGTGGTCAAGGTGCTCGGCGAGGCGCCCGGCGGGTTCCTCAAGACCGATCTCGGCGGAGGCCGCTTCGCGTTCGTCGCGGCGCGGGAGGTGACCCAGGGCGGCGGGCCGGCGCCCGCGACCGTCGCGTTCGAGGACGTCTACTCGCACGCGCCGCCGACGCTCGACATCGCCGCGGCGGCGCTGGCGACGACCGCCGACACCGTGAAGATCACGGGGACGGCGTCGGACAGCGAGCGGCTGCTCGACACCTTCATCTTCGTCGGTTCGCGCAAGCTCTACTACAAGTCGAACCGCGACGGCGCGGACCCGAAGAAGGCGGATTTCTCCTTCGAGGCGCCGCTCCGGCCGGGGGTCAACGTGATCACCGTCGTCGCGCGCGAGACGCCCGACACGACGACGCGGCGCACGCTCGTCGTGCGCAAGGACGGGCCCGACGGCTCGATCTTGAAGACCCCGAAGTCCGACAACCCCGTGGACGACTGGATTGCGGACCGCGGGGGTGAGGACTAAGGCGCCGGCCATGGCGATGGATGACGATGACGGGCGCAACGAGCGGCGCCTCGCCGGGCAGGGTGCTCCGGCGAGGCGACGTTCCGCCGGGCTGCCCTGCCCGGCGATGATCTGGTAGCTTCGACGCGTGGGACTCCTCGCCTGGCTGGGCCTGAAGCAGGGGGGCTCGTTCCCGAACCTCGACGCCCTCTTGAAGGAGCTCCGCGCGGCGCTCCCGGACGACGAGGCGGTGGTCCTCCGCTACATCGCGACCGTCATCGTCCTGCTCGGCAAGGTGGCCTGCGTCGACGGCCGCTTTTCGTCGAAGGAAGACGAGCTGCTCCGCGAGCTGCTCACGCACGTCGACGGGCTCGCGCCGAGCGGCGTCGACGCGGTGTTCAACGCCCTCCAGGGCAAGCTGCCCGCGCTCCAGGAGGGCGAGGTCGATCGCTGCTACCGCGAGCTCAAGGCGCTCTGCAACGCCAGGGAGCGGGTGGAGGTGGTGCGCCTCCTGATCCGGCTCGCCGCGGCGGACGGCGCGCCCACGCCGGCCGAGCGCGCGGAGATCACGAGCATCGCGGAGGAGCTCGGCGTCCCGCTCGCCGAGATCGAGCCGGACCTCTCCGGCCAGGTCGGCGGCGGCCCGACCAGCGCCCCGACGGCGCCGGACGAGCAGCGCGATCCCGGCGGCGACACCCGGGGGTGAGCCAAGCGGTCGTGGCAGCCGGCGCGCCCGAGCCGCGTGGCCCGGGCGGAGCCGCGCCGCGGATCAGTCGCGCGCGTCCCGCGGGTCGGCGCTGCTGTCGGGGCTGGGGGCGCGGCCCGCGGCGCCGAGCGCGCGGCGCTGCTTCAGCGCGGTGAGCGCGACGAAGAGGACGAAGAGGACGGCCCCGAGCACCGCCACGAGCGTGGCGAAGTTGAAGAGGTAGTGCGCGCCCGCCGCGCCGCCCACCCCCATCAGGAAGATGCCGAGCAGCGCGATGCCCGCGCCGATGGCCGGATCGGGGCCGGCGTCGTTCTCCGAGGTCGCATGCGAGAGCCCGCCCCCCTGGACCCCGCCCGCCTCGTTGCTCATCGGATGGCTCACGCGGGTGAGCTTAGCAAACTGGTCAACCGCCCGAAACCCGCCAGCGCCGGACCCGGGCTATGCTGCGCGGGTGAGCACGCCCACGCACCCCCCGAACGACCGTCCTTCCCGTCCAGCGTCGCCCGACTTCGCCGGGCGCCGCGTCATCACGTTCGAGAGCCGCCGCGCTACCGAGATGGCCTCGCTGATCCAGCGGTACGGCGGTGTGCCCGTCACGGCGCCGGCCCTGCGCGAGGTGACGATCGAGCGCAACGAGCGCGCGCTCGACTTCGCGCGGCGCCTCACGGGCGCCGAGTTCGACCTCGTGATCCTGTTGACCGGCGTCGGGACCAGGGCGCTCGTGGCCGAGGCGGCGCCCGCGCTCCAACCTCCGCAGGCGGAGGGCGTGACGTCCGACCAGGACGGTCGTGGTGCGCAGGGGGCGTCCCTCATGGCCGCGGCGCTGTCGTCCGTGCAGCTCGTCGTTCGCGGCCCGAAGCCAGCTGCGGCGCTGCGCGAGCTGGGCGTGACCCGGTTCGTCACCGTGCCCGAGCCGAACACCTGGCGGGAGATCCTCGAGGTCGTCCGCGGGCTCGGCGATCTGAGCGGAAAGCGCGTCGCTGTGCAGGAGCACGGGGCGCCGAGCCACGAGCTCTACGCCGGGCTGGAGGCGGCCGGCGCCCGGGTCACGCCGGTGCCGGTGTACCGGTGGGCGCTCCCGGAGGACACGACGGCGCTGCGGCAGGGGCTGCGCCTGCTGGCGGACGGCGATGCGGCGATCACGCTGTTCACGAGCCGCGCGCAGGTCGAGCACGCGCTCCACGTGGCGGCCGAGGAGGGGCTCGTCGAGCGGCTGCGCGCCGGGCTGGCGCGGGGCGTGGTGGCGTCGATCGGGCCGGTCTGCTCCGAGGCGCTCCGCGCGGAGGGGATCGAGCCGGATTTCGAGCCCGAGCACCCGAAGATGGGCCATCTCGTCAAGGAGGCGGCCGCGCGCTCGGGTGAGATCCTCGCGCGCAAGGGGAACCCGGGCGACGCGCCGGCGTCGGCTCAGTCTTCGTAGTCGGATTGCGCCACCGTCGCCGGCCGCGGCTCGGGAGGGGGCGCCGCGCCGGCGGCCGCCGCGGTCGCGCGCAGCGGCGCGTCCGTGTGTCCCCGGTCGACCAGCTCGGCCCGGTAGAGAACGCGGCCGTCCTCGGTCGTGATCTCGCCGCCCACGTCGCCCCAGACGAAGTCGTCGCTCTGGAGCGTGCGCATCGTCGCCTTGGTCTTGCCGATGCGGACGCGGAAGCTCGTCTTCTGGCAGGCGATGGCGGCGCCGCCGACGTCCACGTTCACCGCCTCGGTGCCGAGCACCTCCTCGTTCTCGTCGGCGGCGAGCGCGGTCTTGGCCATCATTGCGTCGTAGGCCGCGAGGGTCGCCGGGCGCTCGGCGCCGTCGGCGTCGATCCAGGCGGCGCCGAGGATCTCGCCGCGCCGGCTGGGCGCGTCGCTCATGCGGACCCGCAGCGCCTCGGTCTCCTTGTCGCCCTCGAGGGTCACGTCGACGACGAGGACGTCCCCCTCGCGCGCGATCACCCGCTGCGTGAGGAGCAGCGGCGCCTTCCTGAAGCTGCCCGAGAACCGGTAGGCGACGTAGTCGCCGGGCTGCCGCGCGGCGGCCGTCTTTTCGGCGCTGCGGCTGCTCTTGTCGGCGCCGTCCTGCGCGTGCTGCGCGACCTCGCGCCGCGTCTCGGCCGCCACCTTGGCGGCGGCGCCCCGGGGGTGGCCGGCTCGAGCGTTCGTTTCGAGCCCGGCCCCGCAGCCAACGGCCAGGATCGACGTGAGGGCGGCGAAGAGGAGCGGTCGGTTCATGCACCCCCGGTACCTGAGAGCGCCCCTCCTGGCCCAGTTTCTGGCATTTCCACGGACGCACCGAGGTTGAGCGGCAGCCGACCGAGGTTGAGCCGCCGACCGGAGCCGCCGACCGAGGTTGAGCCGCCGACCGGAGCCGCCGACCGAGGTTGAGCCGCCGACCGGAGCCGCCGACCGAGGTTGAGCCGCCGACCGAGGTTGAGCCGCCGACCGGAGCCGCCGACCGAGGTTGAGCCGCCCGCCGAGACCGACCGCCGGCGCTCCCCGGGCGGCGCGGGCTGCGCTCAGGGCAGCTTGCCGCTCGGGAGGAGATCGTCGAACGCGGCGTCGAACTCGTCCGCGATCATCTCGGCGCCGACGGCGCGCGCGGCCGGCTTCGGGACGTCGATGCGGCGCAGGCGCTCCGCGACGCTGCCGCGCGGGTCGTTGTAGCTCGGGCTCATCCGGGCGACGCGCTGGAAATAGTAGAGCGCCTGCTCGGGGACGCCGAGCATCTCGTAGGCGTTCGCGATCTCGTACGTCAGCGCGAGCTCCTGCTCGACCGTCTTGTGCGAGGCGTGCAGCCCGCGGATGAGCGCGTCGATGCCCGCCTCGATGTTGCCCATCTGGAGGTGGGTCATGCCGATCATCGACTGGCAGACGCATTCCCGCCCGGGGTCGCGGGAGGCGAGCTCGAACTCGGCGATGGCGTCCGCGTACAGGCCCATCTCCTTGTAGGCCACGCCGAGATCGTAGTGCGTCGACGCGTCCGACTCGGAGACCTGCGCCGCGACCCCCGCCTTGAACTGCTCGAACACGCTCTCGACGCTGATCTGCCGAGGATCGTCCTGGACGCCCGTGACGGAGCCCGGCGCGACCTCGAGCTCGTCGATCATCTTGAGCGACTCGGCGATGTCGAACGCGCGATCCTCGTCCGGCCGCTCGCTGCCGCGCGGGACGACGCGCGTGCCGCTCTCGGTGTCCGTCGCGACGCGGTTCTGCGACGCCAGCTCGGTGACCTCGCGCAGCCGCTCCATCAGGAGCGGGTGGTTCGGCAGCCGCGCGAGCTGCTCCTCGAGGATGTTCCGCGCCTCCTCGAACATCCCGTGCTGCGCGAAGAACTCGACCTCCTCGAGCGCGTCCTCGTCGAGCGCATCCGCGCGCCGGAGCGACCCCGGCGGCACGGAGCGCGCCGACGCCGGCCGGACCGACGCCGGCCGGACCGACGCCGGCCGGACCGACGCCGGCCGGACCGAGGACGGGCTGTACAGGGCCGGCGGCGGGGCGAGCACCGGCGGCGGGGGCATCGAGGACGGGGACGGCGCCGGCGGCGCCTGGGAGGCCGCGACGGCGAGGGGGTGCTCGGGCGCGCGGCTCGGGTTGACCGACGCCGTCTCCTCGTCGTCGTCCTCCTCGAGCTCCTCGATCTCCTCGACGTCCTCGACCTCTTCGACCTCCTCGACGTCCTCGATCGGGAAGCTCGGCAGCGGCGGCTCGTTCGCGAACGGGTCGTCGAGGTGCGTGACCAGCTCAGGCCGCCGCGGGAGCGCCTCGACGACGCCGTCCTCGTCGAGGGTGTACGCGGGCAGCGGCGCGTCGGGGTCGTAGAGGTCCTGGCTCGGCACCTCGGACGCGTACGCGTCGTTCTCCCCGGCCGTCGGCGAGACCTCCGGGCCCGTGTGCTCCTCGTCGGCGAGCTCGTCCTCCTGCGGCACGGCGTAGCCGAGCAGGTTGAGCATCTCCGTGGCCCGGGCGTTGCCCGGATCGAGCAGCAGCACCTCGTCGAGGAGCCTCGCGGCGTCGTCGACGGCGCCATCGCCGGCGAGCTGGTCCGCGAACGCGAGCATCTGCTCGACCGCTCCGTCCTGGTCACCCGCCTCGATGAGGATGTCGCAGAGCTTCTCGCGCAGCTCTCGCGCGGACGGCAGCCGGCTGATGCCGCCCTTGAGGAGGGCGATCGCCTTGTCGTACTGGCGGTCGCGCCGGAAGCTCTCGGCGTGCGCGACGAGCTGCCGGGGGCTCGCGACCGGGGACGTCGAGGGCTGCGACGCGCGAAGCGGGATCGGCGCCTCCGACGAGGGCTCGACGTCCTCGACCTCGAGCTCCTCCGGCTCGTCGTCCTCGTCGAGCTCGACGTCGATCGACGCGCGCGTGCTCCGCGCCGGCCCGAGCTGCGCGGCGAGCTGGCGCACGCCCTCATCGTTCGGGGCGCGTGCGACCAGGGCGGACACGAGGACGTTGAACTGGTCGAGCCGCCCCGCCTCCTTGGCGATGCGCGCCGACTCCTTCTGCACCTCGATCGCCTTCGCCGGCTGCCCGAGCAGGTCGAAGGCGCGGGCGAGGAGCGCGAGCGTCTCCAGGTCCCGCGGGTTCTCCTTGAACGCGATCTGCAGCTTGGTGAGGGCCGACATCCCGTCGCTCGGGTCGCCGCGGTCGAGGTAGATCTCGGCGGCCATGCGGGCGAAGCGGGCGTCCGGGCGGTGCTGCAGCAGGCGCTCGACGACCTTCAGCGCGTCGTCGCGCCGCCCGAGCTTCAGCAGGAGCTCGGCCGCCGTCCCGAAGCGCTGGATGGCGGCGTCGTAGTCGCGGACGCGGATCAGCGCCTCGGCGAGGCGCAGATACGCAAGCGGGTTGTTCGGGTCGAGGTCGACGACCCGCTTGAAGATGTCGATCGCGTCGCGATCGCGCCCCGCGCGGAGCAGGCGCGTCGCGACCTCGTCGTAGGCCGCGAGCGCGTCGCTCGTGAGCCCGAGCTGCGTGTAGATCTCCGCGAGGCGCGGGACGATGTGGCCGAAGCGGTCCTCGTACTGCGGGACGTGCTTGTGGATGATCTCGCGGATCTGCTTGTAAACGGCGATCGCCTTGAGCGCGAAGCCCTGAAGGGAGTAGAACTGGCCGACGCGCTCGTAGGTGGTGATCGCCTCGACGTACTCCTCCGTCCGCAGGTAGAGATCGCCGATCTTGAGCAGCGTCCGGACGTCCTTCGGATCCTCCGCGACCAGCTTCTGGTACTCGGCGATGGCCTTGTCGAAGCGCTTGCGCTCGACAAACTTCTGCGCGGTCTGGAGTACCTTGTCGCGATCGACCGCCACGGCGATGGGAATCTCCTACTGAGGGGAGCGAGGCGTTGCTCGGGCGCCCCGTCGGCATCCCTCACCTCACCTAAAAACACCTAGCCAATCCCGCTACCACGTACAAGCGCGCGGCATCGGAAGTTCCGGAAGCTACCGCCAAGGTGCTTGTTTGCAGCACGCGCCCTCCGCGGCCCCTTGTGGGGATCGCGGCGACCGCATGGCGCGGTGGCGTCGAGCCCCCGCCCCGGTCGGACGCCAGGCAGGTCCGGTCGAGGCGTGTGGAAGAGCGCGCCCCACCGTGGAAATGCGGGGTGAAGGCGCGCCGATCAGCAGGGGAAACGCGAAGATTGCGGAGAAAACGGCCTGCGCCGCCCTCCACGCGAAGACGGCTCAAAGCATAGCAGTCAAGCGACCTTCTTGCACATTTCTGCACACATCTCGGCACCTCGCGGGGCCGCCGATCCGCGTCCGCGCGCCCGCCCTGCGACCCCTGCGCGCCTGACACGCCCTCGCGACGCCTGAGCGTCTGACACGTCCGCGCCGGCGGTGGCCGCACGGCGCGCGTGCGACGGCGCGGACTCGCCTCCCGCGCTCTGCTGTGCTCGTCGGCCGTACACGCCGTGCGCCGCGCGCGCCGTGCGCAACGGTTGCGCGCCGAGGGCCCGCGACGCGCCGGGCGAGGACGCGGGAGGGTGGGAGGGGCCCGAAAGGCCGACCGCTTCTCGACCGCCCCGGCGAATGGACCTAGAGTTGGCCACCATGTCGCGCAGCCAGGCCTACCGCGCCCCGTTCGCTCCAGGAGAGGAAAATGCCGTCGACGCAGCGCTCTGTGAGCGGCTCCTCTCGGTCGCCCTGTCCAAGGGTGGTGATTACGCCGACCTCTTCTTCGAGTACCGGGCGGGGGGCGGGTTCACGTTCGACGAGGGCATCCTCAAGGCCGCGTCGCGCGGGGTGTCCATGGGCGTCGGCGTCCGCGTCCAGCGGGGGGACGCGACCGGCTACGCGTACACCGAGGACCTCACCTGGGACGCGATGAAGCGCGCGGCCGAGACGGCGGCGCAGATCGCGACCGGCTCGGGCGGCACGCAGAAGATCGAGCTCCGCCGCCGCGCGCTGCCGGGCCGCTACGAGCTGCCCTTCGTCTCGCTCGACGTCCCCGGCCTCGAGAAGCGCGCGCTGCTCGAGCGCGCGAGCGCCGCGGCGCTCTCCTTCGATCCCAGCATCGTCAAGGTGGAGGCCAGCTTCGCCGAGGAGGTGCGCGAGGTGCTCGTGGCCACGAGCGACGGGCGGATGGCGCACGACGTCCAGCCGCTCCTCCGCTTCGGCGTGCGGGCGCTCGCCGAGCGCGGCGGCAAGCGCCAGGAGGGCTCGAGCGGCGGCGGCGGACGCATGACCACCGCCTACTTCGAGGGCAAGTCGCCGGAGTGGCACGCGGAGGAGGCGGCGCGCCAGGCGGTCGCGATGCTCGACGCGCGCGACGCGCCCGCCGGCGAGATGAGCGTCGTGCTCGCCCCGGGCGACAGCGGCATCCTTCTCCACGAGGCCGTCGGGCACGGGCTCGAGGCCGACTTCAACCGCAAGGGGACGAGCAACTACTCGGGACAGATCGGCAAGGAGGTCGCGAGCCCGCTCTGCACCGTCGTCGACGACGCGACCCTCCTCCAGTCGCGCGGCACCATCAACGTGGACGA
The DNA here is from genome assembly GCF_051521615.1 of Sorangium sp. So ce1335. NCBI lineage: Bacteria > Pseudomonadati > Myxococcota > Polyangiales > Polyangiaceae > Sorangium > Sorangium sp. So ce1335. The sequence continues at coordinate 9,100,044 of NZ_CP150363.1, read as the reverse complement.
CGAGGGGCACGAGCCCGAGCGCAGCACGCTCATCGAGAACGGCAAGCTCGTCGGGTACATGCACGACCGGCTCTCGGCCAGGCACTACGGGCTCACGCCGACCGGCAACGGGCGGCGCGAGAGCTTCGCCGCCGCGCCGATGCCCCGCATGACGAACACCATCCTGCTCGCCGGCCCCCACGATCCCGAGGAGATCGTGAGGTCGGTGAAGCGCGGGGTGTTCGCGAAGAAGTTCGGCGGCGGACAGGTCGACATCTCGAACGGCGACTTCGTCTTCTCGCTGACCGAGAGCTACCTCATCGAGGACGGCAAGCTGACCGCGCCGCTCAAGGGCGTGAACCTCATCGGCAACGGCCCCGAGGTGCTCCGGCGCGTGACGATGCTCGGCCACGACGTCGCCACCTCCGACGGCATCTGGACGTGCGGCAAGGACGGACAGAGCGTTCCAGTCGGTGTTGGCTGCCCAACAATCAAGATCGATCTCATCACGGTCGGCGGGACGCGGATCGGCTGATCCTTCGGCCGAACTCCGACCCATTTTTCGGCCGAAATTCGGCTGAATCTCTCGACCGAAACCCGGCTGATTTCTCCCCGAAACACGGTGGAAACGTGAGCCCCGTGGCGGGTTGGGCGCGTTTTGCGCGCTGCGTCTTGCGGGCCCGACGCCACACCCGTATACGGGGCGGACATGGCGCGTCGTTCGTTCATTGCCATCGTCGGACACGGACCTGACCTGGAGCGCGATGAGGGCGCGGCGTCGGTCCTGCGCTCGCTGGGCGCTGATGTGCGGACCCTCGACCTCTGGGACGACCCTCCGCGGCTCTTCGTCGACGACGAGAGCAAGGCGCGGGCGATCGTCGTCGAGGCGCTCGATCGACCGGACCTGGCCGCGGCGGCGCTGCGCGCGCTGCGCCGCGAGCCGCGCCTCGAGGAGGTCGGCGCGCTCGTCGCCGTGAGCGTGGCGCAGATCGCGCGGATCGAGCCGTCGAGCGGCTTCGACGACTTCCTGCTGGTGCCGTACGTCCCGGCCGAGCTCTACGCCCGCGTGCGCCTCGTCGAGTGGCGCCGCAGCGAGTTCGCCACCGAGGAGCGGGTGAAGGTGGGCGCGATCGTCATCGACCGCGCGGCCCACGACGTGTCGGTCGGCGGCATGCACGTGCCGCTCACGGCGAAGGAATTCGCGCTGCTCTCGTACGTGTGCGAGCGGCGCGGGAAGGTGGTGTCGCGCACCGAGCTGCTCCGGCGCGTCTGGGGCAGCCAGTACGAGGGCGGCGCGCGGACTGTCGACATCCACGTGCGGCGCCTCCGGGCGAAGCTCGGCGCAGCGCTGCCGCTCGTGACGCTGCGCGGGGCCGGGTACCGGCTCGAGTCGCCCGTGCCGGGCTCCGGCGGACCCGAGGGCGCCGATGCAGCCAGGACGGCGCAGCGGGGCGGCGCCGAGGCGCTCGAGGAGCGCGGCGAGCCGCGGGACGAGCGCGACGAGGACGAGGACGAGGACGAGGACAGCGACGACGAGGGCGACGAGGACAGCGACGACGAGGGCGACGAGGACGACGACGAGGCGGCCGCGCGAGCCGAGCGGCGGTCGGGGACGTCGGCGTCCGGCACGTCGACAACCGGGCGCGAGCGGCGCATCACCCGATGACGGATCCGGACCGCCGCCGCGCTCCGCGGGCCGGCGCCGGCGCGGGGCGCGGCGGAGAACGCTCGCGCCGGGCCGCGCCGCCGATCGTCGCGATCAGCGTCGGGTGCCCCAGCGGGGTAGGGCCCGAGGTGGCCGTGGCCGGCGCGGCGTCGGTCGAGGGCGCGCGCTGCGTGCTCGTCGGCGACGAGGCGGTCCTCCGGCGCGCCGCGCGGCTCGTCCGGGTGGCCGCGCGCCGGCTCGTGGTCGTCGACGGGCGCGCCGCCATCGAGCAGCTCGCGCCCGGCGAGGTGGGCGTCTGGGCGGGCAGCCTGCGGCTGTCGCGGCCGAGCGCGTTCGGCCGGCCCGAGGCCGAGGACGGCGCCGCGCAGCTCGCGTGGATCGACGCGGCGACGGACCTCGTGCGCGACGGCGTCGCCGCGGCGCTCGTCACGGGGCCGGCGTCGAAGCACGCGATCGCGACGAGCGGCGCGCCGGGGTCGGCGGACTTCCTCGGGCACACCGAGCACCTGGGGCGGCGGCTCCGCGCGCGCGAGGTCACGATGGCGTTCGCCTCGGGCAAGCTCGTGACCGCGCTCGTGACGACGCACCTGCCGCTGCGCGAGGTGCCCGAGGCGGTGAGCCCGCGCGAGGTGTCGCGCGCCGCGGTGTGGCTCGCGCGGCTCCTGTCGGATCTCGGCCACGAGAAGCCGCGGGTCGCGATCGCCGCGCTGAACCCGCACGCCGGCGAGGGCGGGCTCCTCGGCGACGAGGAGCAGGTGCGGATCGCGCCGGGCATCCGGCTCGCGGCGCGGCGGCTCGCGCGGTCGGGGCCGGCGGCGGAGCTCACGGGGCCCGTCGGCGCGGAGACGGCCTTCCGGCTCGCGGCGCGGGGCGCGCTCGACGGGGTCGTCGCGATGTACCACGACCAGGCGACGATCCCGAGCAAGCTCCTCGGCTTCGGCGAGGCGGTGAACGTCACGCTGGGCCTGCCGATCGTGCGCACGAGCGTCGACCATGGCACCGCGTACGACCTCGCGGGCACGGGGCGCGCCGACCCGCGCGGCATGCGCGAGGCGATCGCGCTCGCGGCGCAGCTCGCGGCCGCGCGCTGACGCGGTCGCGCGCCGACGCGATCGCGCGCCGACGCGGTCGCGCGCCGACGCGCCGGTCAGCGCGCGTCGGGCCGGCGTTCGATCGTGGTCATCAGCCGCTCGAGCGCCGGCAGGCTCACGCCGTGCTCGCGGCCGAGCGCGACGATGCTGGCGCCCATCGCGAGGTGCTGCGCGCGGAGCTTGGGGCCGAAGTGGGCGTCGAGGAAGCGCAGCGCCTCGGGGGCCAGCAGGCGCACGAGCGCGACGCCGGGCTTCAGCGTACGGGGACCGATCGCCCTGGTCAGCAGCTTCGTCCACGGGGCCACGTCGCCGAGCCGGTCCGCGAGCGCCGCGCTCTCCCGCGTCGCCTCGAGCGCCGCGCCGAGCACGCCCTCGTCCGCGAGGAGCGCGCTCGTGCCGCCGCCCGCGTCGATGGCGGCGATCAGCGGGAAGAACGCGACGGTCGTGGCGAGGTTCTGCGCGCCCACGCCGCGCTCGACGCGCGCCGGGAGATCGGCGCTCGTGAGGCGGCGCGCGAGCTCGTCGCGCAGCGGCCGATCGGCGGGGGCGCCGCCGTCCGCGTCGATGAGCGTCGACGTGAAGCCGACGATCCAGTACCGGACCACGCCGCGCTCGTCGAGGTAGCCCGAGACGCTCGGCATCGCGGGGGTGATGCGGCGCTGGGCGGCCTCCTCGAGCGCCGCGCGCTCCGTCGGCATGAGCGGCGTGAGCACCACCGCGGGGACGGCTGGCCCGTCGCGGAGGAGATCCGCCACCGTCCGGCGCCCTCCGGCGCGCGGCGCGACCCCGCCGAGGTCGCGCCGGGGGGCGAGCTGATCGAAGCGCACGGTGACGACGACGATCTCCGTGTCGGCCGGGATGTCGGCCGCGAGGCGCGGGCGCTCCAGCGTGTCGCGGCGATCGGCGCTGTTCACCTGCTCGACGACGAACGGCCGGACGTCGTCGACGCGCTCGGGGCGGACCACGAACGTGACGTCGTCTCCCTGGGCGGCGAGGCGCACGCCGTAGACGCGCCCGAGCGCGCCCGCGCCCACGATGCTGATCCGCATGGCCCCTCGCTAGCCTGCGCGGCGCCGGGCGGGAAGAGGCCGCCGGCGGCGAGGCGGCCGGAAGAGCGGCCTCAGAACGTCCGCTTTGAATCGATCAGGATGGTGACAGGCCCGTCGTTCTCGACGAACACGCGCATGTCGGCGCGGAAGCGGCCGGTGGCCACCTCGAGGCCGCGCGCGCGCAGGGCGGCGACGAAGCGCTCATACAGCGCCTCGGCGCGCACGGGCTCCATCGCGCCGTCGAAGCTCGGCCGGAGGCCGCGGCGGACGTCCCCGAAGAGCGTGAACTGGCTGATCGCGAGCACCCCGCCGCCGGCGTCCGCGAGCGCGCGCGACATCTTGCCGGCGTCGTCGCTGAACACCCGGAGGCCCGCGACCTTGTTCGCGACGCTGTCGGCGTCCGCGTCGTCGTCGTCCCTGGCGGCGCCGACGAAGACCACGAGGCCGCGCTCGATCGCGCCGACCACCTGACCGTCGACCTCGACGCGCGCCGCGAGCGCGCGCTGCACGACCGCGCGCACGGCTAGCGCTGGGCGGCCGCGCGCGGTGCGGGCGAGGGCGCTGGCTCTGCCCCGCTGCCCGCGCTCAGCCCGAGCTCGCGCATCAGCTTGGCCGTGAGCTTGAAGTAAGTGCTGCGATCGTACGGCTGGTTGAGGATGTGGAAGTCCTTGCGCACGAGGCCCACGCAGCCGAAGCAGTAGGTGCAGCCGGTGCAGTCGACCGAGCGCACGAGGTACGACGACTGCGTGCACCGCTCGGACGCGACGCAGTGGCTGCACGCGATGAGGTCGCGGCAGCCGCGGCAGTGCGTGCTGTCCGAGCAGCGCTGCGAGTCGACGCAGTAGTGGCACCGCTGGAGCGCCTTCGAGCTGCGGCAGAACGTGCAGTCGACGCAGCGCTCGCACGACACGCACGCGACGCACCGCTCGTTGCCGGTGCCCGTCTCGAACGCCTGGATCAGCTTGCGGAGCTCGGCCTCGAATTCCGCGCGCGTCATTCCGCCTCGCCGCCCGCCGCGGAGATGCCGTCCGCCGCGTGGGGCGCGACGGCCTGCGGGCTCGACGGCCGCGCCGGGAAGGCGCCGTCGGCGGGGGCGCCGCCCGCGCTCGGGGCCTCGGGCCTGCCGCTCACCTGGCGGCGCAGCCGCTCGGCGGCCTCGCGCGTCGCGGGCTCCTCCGCGAACTCCTCGATGCGCCGCAGCCGCGACTCGAGCACGGCGCGCCGCTTCGGCAGCTCGGCGACGAGGATGCCCGAGAGCTCGTCGATGGCCTCCTGGATGCGCTGCTCGTCGCTGTGCTCGAGGAGCTGGAGGTACACGTCCTGCTCGGCGGGGAAGGTGTGGCCGGCGCGGAGGAAGTCGTTCGCGGCCTTGGAGATGTTGGGCCGGCCCGACGCGCAGAGCAGCTTCGACAGGAGCCGCTGGCGCTCGACGGCCTTCGGGTCGCTCTGCGGAGGCGGGGCGAGGACGATGCGCCCCGGCGTCTTGGACGCGGCGTCGCGCCCGGACTTGACGCGCGTGCCCTTGCCGTCTTCTGCCTCCGGCTCCTTGCGCGGGGAGAACAGCGCCTCGAGCGCGGCGCGATGTTGCTTCGCCGCCCGCCTGTCCTCGCCGGTCTGCGTCGGGCGTGGCAACCCCGCGCTGTTCGGCTGACCACGGCCATAGGCGGTGTGGAGCTCGGGATTGTGCCAGACCTTGGTTGCGTCTCTACGAATTCGCCGCATGTCGTGCCCCTGCTGACCTGGGAGCGATCATGGACGCGCCACCGGGATCGGCTTCCGCGTCCCGCGTGTGGCGCCCCGCTTGCATCGGTGGTGTGGTGATTGAGGCTGGTGCGTGTTGGACCGGGCTTCCCCCCGCGATCCGCGATGGCCCGGACGATGTTTCAAGGGACGCGGCGCCTATCTCTCCGCCGATCGCTTCGATCCCGGAGAAAGGGCCGCGCCGCAGTGCGCCGAGAGGTACCCGGCGGCGGACCGTGGGATGAGGGGCTCTGCCCCCACGCACCCCGGACCCGCGCTCACGACCCGACCGCAGTCGCGAGGTAGCTGGTTCCTACCACAGCCTCTGGTCAGCGCCGCAGAAAATTGGGCTGCCCTCCGCACTTCATGACATTCGGTCCTCGGAGATCCTCGATCGCTCCTCGGAGCCGTTGAGCTTCCGCGAGGGGCGTCCTGGAGACGCTGTGTCGAGGTCGCTGACCTCGTCGCAGCTCCCTGTTCCCTGTCCCCTGTTCTCTGGATGTCCCTGGCTGTCCCCGGTTGTCCCCGGCTGTTCCCGGCTGTTCCCGCGTGATTCAAGAAGCGGACCGCCGACTGCCGTTCCCAATCTCCCATCCCGCGGACGGGCGGCGACGCCGAGTCTGGGAGATCCGATCCCAGGGTGGATGGCATTCGCACCCGACCCGACTGGAGCTTTCCATGATGAGCCTTCGATCCGTGAGCAGTGCAGGCGCGGCGCCGCGGGCCGCGGGGGAGCCCGTGCGCAGCGCGGGGCCGCGTGCGCGCCTCACGCGTGCTCGCGCTGCCGTGCTGTCGGTGCTCGTGAGCATGGTGGTGCCGGCCGTCCCGGCGGGGCCGCTCCACGCGGAGCCGCTGCCCAGGGCGCACACCGCGGAGAAGACAGGAGAGAAGGCGAGGGAAGCGGCCGGCAAGCAGGCCCGTCGCGATCGTCCGCCGGCGAGCGTCGGGGGCGAGCGCGCGGAGCGCGCGCGCGGGACACAGGCACGGTCGAGGTCGCCCCAGGGCGACGCCAGGGCGGCCTCCGCGGCGGGGGCGGGCGGAGAGGAGAAGACGCGCGGCGCGGAGAAGCCGAAGGGGCGCAGCCGCGGGAAGGCGCAGCGCGCGGCCGGCAGGGAGGCCGGCGCCGGGAAGACGGCCGGCGCCGGGAAGGCGGCCGGCGCCGGGAAGGCGGCCGGGGAGAAGAGGAAGGAGAAGAAGAGGGCGGCGCGCACCGTGGAGAGCAAGCGGCGCGCGGCGAAGAAGGGGGGGAGCCGGGAGGAGGGGAGCCGGGGCGCGCCTCCGAAGGCTCCGAAGCCGTGTCACGGTCCGACGCTGTCGCTCGATCGCAGCGGGATGGAGCCGGAGCGCCTCGAGCTCGTCGACTGCGCGGGACGGCCGCGTGAGGAGGCCCGGCGCGCCCTGTCGCTGCTCGCGCGCCCGTGGGGCACGCCGCGGCCGGTGCTGCCCGACGAGCGCGCGAGCAACGACAGGGCGCGCAAGCCGGAAGCTTCCGGCAAGCGGCGGTCGAAGGGCGACAGGCCGGGAGCGGCCGGGGGCAAGCGGGGGAGGGAGCAGGCCGGGGAGATCGCGCCGGGCGTGCGGCTGCTCGATCCCGGGCTGCTCACGCGCATCGACGCGCTCGCGCGGCAGTACCCGGGGCGGCTCGTGTCGCTCGTGAGCGGGTACCGGCCGCAGAGCCAGGGCAGCCTGCACCAGACGGGGCGCGCGCTGGATCTGCGCATCGCGGGGGTGCGCAACGACGAGCTCGCGGCCGCGTGCCGCAAGCTCGCCGACACGGGCTGCGGGTACTATCCGAACAGCTCGTTCGTGCACATCGACGTGCGCGCGCCGGGGACGGGGAGCGTCTCGTGGATCGACGCGTCCGGCCCCGGCGAGGTGCCCCGGTACGTCACCGCCTGGCCGCCGCCGCAGGAGGAGCAGCGGGCGGCGACGGAAGGCGTGTCCGGCGAGGACACGGAGGAGGTGCTCCGGCGCGAGCGCCGCGAGAAGCCGGCGGCGGTGACGGCGAGCGCGGGGCTGGAGAAGGTGGCGAGCGCGGTGCCGGAGAAGGCGGCGAGCGCGGTGGCAGAGCCGGAGAAGGCAGCGGGGGCGGCGCCGGAGAAGTCGGCCGCGGCGCCGGAGAAGGCGGCGAGCGCGGCGCCGGAGAAGGCGGCCGCGGCGCCGGAGAAGGCGGCGAGCGCGGCGCCGGAGAAGGCGGCCGCGGCGCCGGAGAAGGCGGCGAGCGCGGCGCCGGAGAAGGCAGCCGCGGCGCCGGAGAAGGCGAGGGCCGCGGCGCCGGAGAAGGCAGCCGCGGCGCCGGAGAAGGCAAGGGCCGCGGAGCCGGACAAGGCGGCGAGCGCGGCGCCGGAGAAGGCGAGGGCCGCGGAGCCGGACAAGGCGGCGAGCGGCGCGCCCGCGCGGGGGGACCTGTAGTATCGAGGCGCGATGGGCATCACCATCCCTCGCCGACAAGCCTCGGCGGTCGCCGGCAGCTTCGGTCCGCTGGCGGTGCACCGCCACGAGGTAGCGTCCCCGGGCGCCTCGTATACCGCTTTCACGCTGGAGCTCCCTGACTGGATCTCCGTGGCTGCGATCACCGATGCTGGGGAGTTCGTTCTCGTGCGGCAGCACCGGCACGGCGTCGATGCCGTGACCATCGAGACCGCAGGCGGCATCGTCGACCCCGGGGAGGAGCCGGACGCCGCGGCGCCGCGCGAGCTCCTGGAGGAGACCGGATATGCCGCGGCGTCGATCGAGCCGCTCGGGTGGGTGCACCCGAATCCGGCGCTCCAGGGGAATCGCTGCTTCCTCTACCTGGCGCGCGGCGCGCGGTGGGTCGGCGAGCCCAAGGGCGACGAATACGAGAGCACCGAGGCGGTCGTGATGAGCGCTGACGAGGTGAACGCAGCGATGCAGGACGGCCGGATCAGCCATGTGATCGCGGTGGTCACCCTGCTGCGGGCGCTCGCCGTCACGACGGCGCCACCGCGCTGATCGCGGCGCCTAGAGGATGGTCAGCCGACGCGGCGGGGCGGTGATGGGAGCCGCTCCGGAGGTCGAGGGAACGAATTCTCAGGGCAGCAGAACGGGATCGGCGCCCCGCAGGACGAGATTTCCGGTCGCGGCGCCAGCATGGTGGCTCCGGTCCTCGGGCGCGAGGGTCTCGAGGTCGGGGGCCGGGGTCGAGGCGCATCTCGAGACCCCGCGCGCGGTTCTCGCGGGTCGAGATCCCGTTCTCGAGACCCCGCTTTCCATTCTCGAGACCCCCTCGACGGACCTCGAGACCCCCACTTTGCATCCTCGTGACGCCCGCCGGAGGTCCGCTGGGGCGGATCTTTCGTCTGATCGACCGGCGCCGTCGATCATCGGACTGAACTTTCCGAACGCCGGAGCGAGCCGGGCGTGCGCGCCGGCAGCGCCGCGGAACCGCAGCGCGACGCGCGCGATCGTGAGACTACGGCGGCGAGAGGTGCGGCTCATGAGCTGGCGCATCGACCTCGAGATCGAGCTCCGGCGCCTGGGACGTCTCGATCACAACTGCTGGGTTGACGACTGCGGAGATGCCCGCTGTAAGCCCTGTCCAGACTGGTTCCCGGAAATCTTCAAGAAGCTGGTCCTGAACGCCTGGTGCTCCTACGTGTGCACCGAACCGGTGACCGACGGGAAAGTCGTGGCGGTGGGCGCGAGCGGGGTGTCTTTCCTCGAAAGAGCCCCGCTGCCAATTGGGTGTACGAATCCACCCTGAGGAAGGCATGGGTCTCGAAGAGAGTTTGAGGGCGCTCGGTGAAGCCTTGCGCAGAAAGTCGGGTGAACCGGACTCCGAGGAAGCGAAGGGCCGCCTTGTCTGGATGTTGACAAGCAGCTTGAGGGAACGCTCCAGGAGATCTTGATCCGAGGCGGTAAGGACGAGCGGCGGCGGCGCGTCCTCGGCCGAGACGGCCGCTGTGGACTTGGCGGACTTGGCAGGTGACTTCTTCGGGGACTTGGGTTTGGACATGAGTCGATCCTCCGGTGGCGGCGATGGTATTGGCGCCTACCGCCCGGGGACAACCGGCCGGACCCAGCCCAATCGTGCTCGCTCCCAGGCGCGTCCCACCGGAGCGGGTGACGATCCTGTCGAAAGCGTCACCAAGCGCTTCGTCGCCGCGCTGGCGCTGATCACGGCGAGCGATGCGGCTCGCGAGGCGCCCGGCGGTGAGCGCCCGGCGCCGGCGGACGCGGCGGCTCCGCGCCGGTCGAGTATCCTGCGCCCCATGCGCTCCCCCGACGCAGCCGGCTCCGATGCCGCCGGCCCCGGCGCCCCGCAGGCTCCCGCGCCGCAGGCTCCCGCGCCGCAGGCTCCCGCGCCGCAGGCCCCCCTCTCGCCCGCCGAGCTCTTCCACCGCGTCTTCGAGCTCCTCGCGGCCATGGAGGAAGCGCAGCGGGCCAAGGTCGTCGACCTCGCGCGGCGGCTCGTCCCGCACCTCACGGCCGAGGACATCCGCAACCCGCACGACTTCCCGGACCTCGACGACCCCGACTGGCACTTCGAGGACGGGCAGCTCGCAGGGATCGAGGCCGTCCGGTTTGCGCTCCGCGGTCTCGCGCGCGATGTTCTGGGGGATGGCGAAGAGCGCGAAGCGCGAGCGAGACCCGAGATCGGCGGCCAGCCCCGCGAAGGCGGCGGCGCGCAAGGCGAGTGAGGCGTTCTATCAACCGTTCTCCGCGCTCCGGCAGCTCACCAAGCCCAAGCAGAAGCCCACCGCAGCCGGCGCGCAGCCGGCCGCGGCGCCCGAGGCGAAGCCCGGGGCGAAAGCGCCCGCGGCCGGGGCGAAGGCGCCCGCGACCGAGGCGAAGCCAGGGGCGAAGGCGGCCCAGGGCGCCGGCGCGGGGCGGGCGGCCGCCGAGCCGGCGCCGCGGCCCGTCGATCCGGGGCCGCGGCCCGTCGATCCGGAGACCTTCGCCATCTACATGGCGGGCGTCCGCGTGCTCGAGGACCGCGTGAACCGGATCCCTGTCACAGCGAGCCGCGTCGAGCGGGCCGCGCTGCCGACGCTCGCGCACGACCCGGACGAGGACGCGCGCTCGCGCATGCGCTCGCTCGTCATCGACGGGATCAAGTTCGAGATCACCGACGACAGCGAGCGCATCGAGGGCAGGCGGCTCGACGTGGACCCGCGCGAGCTGAGGCGGCTCCGCCGCGCCCGCTACGCCATCGACGGCACCCTCGACCTGCACGGCCTGCGGCTCGAGGCGGCGCGCGACGCCGTCGAGGCGTTCGTCTGCAAGCGCCAGCGCGACGGGGACCGCGTCGTCGCCATCGTCCACGGCAAGGGCAACCACTCGCCCGGCGGCCACGCCGTGCTCCGCGGCGAGATCGCCGCGTGGCTCAGCCACGGCCGCGTCGCCCGCCACGTCGCCGCGTTCACGACGGCGCCGGATACCGAGGGCGGGGCCGGCGCCCTGCTCGTGCTGCTCGCGCGATGAGGCCGAAGGTGCGCGCCCACGTCGCCGGGGCGGCGGGCACCGCGCGGCGAACGGCCATGGCCGCGCCGCGCCGCGCCCTCCTGCCCGCCGCGGCGCTGCCCGCCGCGGCGCTGCCAGCGGCGCTGCCCGCCGCGGCGCTGCTCGGCGCTGCCGCGCTGCTCGCCGCCGCGGCGCTGCTCGGCGCGTGCGCGCCGGCGCCGGCAGCGCCGCCAGCGCCGCCGCCGAGGCCCGCGGCGCTCGCGCCGCCGCCGTCGACGCTCGGCGACGGCGAGCTCGGCGAGTACCGCTCGGAGCGCTTCGATCTGCGGCTCCCGCTGCCCGACGCGCGCGGCTTCCGCGTCGAGGACGGCGAGGGGCCGTGGCTCGTGGCGACGCACGCGGCGTCGTCGACGTCGCTGCTCGTGCGCACCTGGCGAGAGGACGGCCGCGCGAGCCGCGCGGCGTGCGAGGCGCGCGCGCGGCTCTGGCGCGATCTGCCGCGCCCGGACCGAAGCCTCACCGCGGTGGAGCGCCGGATCGACGTGCCCGAGGGCTTCGACACCGTCGTGGAGATCGGCGTCGCGGACGCCCCGCCGGGCGCGCCGATCCAGGGCTTCGCTGTCGCCTTCGGCGGCTACGGACGGCGCTGCTTCGCCTTCATCGCCGAGACGCGCGCCGCCGGGCCCTCGGCCGAGCGGCTCGTCGCCGAGCGGCTCGCCGCGATGGTCGAGATCTCGCTCGCCGGCCTCCGCCTGGAGCGCGAAGTGGCGCCCGCGATGCCGCGCGAGCCGCTGCCCTGAGCGGGCGCCGCTGCCCTGAGCGGGCGCCGCTGCCCTGAGCGGGCGCCGCTGCCCTGAGCGGGCGCCGCTGCCCTGAGCGGGCGCCGCTGCCCCGAGCGCGCCGCCGCCCTGCTGCGCCCGCTCAGCGGTAGACGCCGCCGCGGGCGCGGGACTCGAGCGCGGCGGCGAGCTCCTCCTCGCCGATCGACCACGCCTCGGCCGACAGCTCGCGCGCCTCGGCGGGCCGGAGCGCCTCCAGCGCGTGCGGCACGAGGCGCAGGCGCACGAGGGACAGGAGGCGCTCCAGCGTGTCGGACGTCGTGCCGCTCCGGAGCTCCCGCCGCCACGCGCGCTCGATCGCGCCGAGCCGCGCGGGGCTCCCCCAGGCGTCGGCGAGCACCACGCGGCCGAGCCGCGCGTCGAGGGCGTCGATCCCCGTCGGCAGCGCCACGATCGCCTGCTGCGCCGCGCGCGCGGTGTCGCCGAGGCCGAGCGAGAGGAGCGCCCGCGCGGCGTCGAGCAGCCGCACCTCGTCGGGCCGGAGCGCGACCCGTTCGACGTGCGGCAGCCGCTCCAGCGCGACCGCGTAGCGCTCGCGGCGCACGGCGTCGATCACGTCGGCCAGCGCGCGCAGGACCCGCGCCGTCGGCGGCGAGAACCACGGATCCGCGGAGGCGACAGGCGGCTGCTCCGGGTCGTCGAGGTCCAGCGTGGCGGCGCGCCACAGGGACGCGCGCGCGTCGTGGACGGCGTGCGCCGCCAGCACCGCGAGCGCGAGGAGCGCGGCCAGGGGGAGCAGGCCCCGCCCGCCCCAGAGCCCGCGGAGGACGAAGCTCGCCGCGATGATCAGCGCGAGCGCGAGGACGAGCTGCAGCCGGCGCCGCGCGCCGCCCGCGGAGCCTGTAGCCCCGCCCGTCGCGCCGACGAGCTCGGCGCACCGCTCGAGCAGCCACGTCCAGGCAGATCCCACGTCCCGGGGATCAGGATGCCCCCGGCTACGCCTCGGCGCGAGGCCTTTCGATCGCCGCGCAGAGCGCCCGGGTGAAGTCCTCTGTGCTCGCCGCGCCGCCGAGGTCGCGCGTGCGCACCTGGCCGGCGCGGTAGACCTCCGTCAGCGCACGCTCGATCCTGTCGCCCGCCTCGTGCTCGCCGAGGTGCCGCAGCATCATCACGGCGCTCTGCACGAGCGCCGTCGGGTTCGCGTAGCCCTTGCCCGCGATGTCCGGCGCCGACCCGTGCACCGCCTCGAAGACCGCCGCGTCGTCGCCGATGTTCGCGCCGGGGACGATGCCGAGCCCGCCGACGAGGCCCGCGCCGAGATCCGAGAGGATGTCGCCGTACAGGTTCTCCGTCACGAGCACGCCGAGCCTGTTCGGGTCGCGCACCATCGTCATGGCCGCCGCGTCGACGATCATCTCGCCGAGCTGGACCTCGGGGTGGCGCACGGCGACGCGCCGCGCGCAGTCGAGCGCGAGCCCGTCGGAGAGCTTCATGATGTTCGCCTTGTGGACGATGGTCACCTTGCTCCGGCCGTGCTGCTTCGCGTACCGGAACGCGAACTCGGCGATGCGCGTCGAGCTTCGCTCGGTCGTGAGCTTGATGCTCTGCGCGACGCCGGGCAGGATCATGAGCTCGAGCCCGGCGTAGAGCCCCTCGGTGTTCTCGCGCACGATGACCATGTCGACGTCGAACCGCGGGTCCACGCCGGGCAAGCTGCGGATCGGCCGCACGTTCGCGTAGAGGTCGAGCGTCTGGCGGAGCGTGACGTTGACAGAGCGGAACCCGCCGCCGATCGGGGTTGTCACAGGGCCCTTCAGGGCGACCCGGTTCTGCCGCACGGCGTCGATGACGTTGAGCGGGAGCGGCGAGCCGGTCAGCTTCGCGACCTCGATGCCCGCGTGGTGGACCTCCCAGTCGATGGCGACGCCGGCGGCGGAGATCACGTCCTGCGTCGCCGTCACGACCTCCGGACCGATGCCGTCGCCGGGGATCAGCGTGATGCGATGGGCCATGGGCCGTCCCCTTAGCAGGTGCGCAGGCGGGAACAATGGGCAAGCGCGTGCGCGAGGCGACAGCGCGGGCGCGGCGGTCCGGCGGACGCGAGGCGCGGCGCAGGAGGCGGAGTCCGGCGCGGGGCGCGGCGCAGGCGGCGGAGTGCGGCGCGGGGCGCGGCGCAGGCGGCGGAGTGCGGCGCGGGGCGCGGCGCAGGAGGCGGAGTCCGGCGCGGGGCGCGGCGCAGGAGGCGGGCAGGGGGCCGGTGGGGGGAGGCGATCGATGCGGCCTTTTACAACCGCGCGCTACCTCGCTAGGGTACGCCCCCGCACGGCCTCTCGGGCCGCTGTTCCATGGAACCGGGCGCAGATCGAGCCCATCGACCTTCGCCCAGGTTCCGCAACCAGGATGAAGGAGCGTGCTCATGCACCCTCGTGTCTTGAAAGGTCGCAGAACCGCGTTCGCGGCCTTCCTGCCTGTCGTGATCGCGTCGCTCTCGCTGGGGTGCGGTTACTCCGAGGAGGAGTGGAAGGCCCAGCTCGACAAGTACAACCGCCTTCAGAGCCAGCAGCAGGCCACGGAGAGCCGCCTCGCCCAGACCCAGAGGGAGCTCGAGGCGGAGCAGGCGAAGGTCGCTGAGCTGACGAAGCAGCTCGAGGCGGCCGGCGTCGACATCGGCAAGCTGAACGAGAACCTCCAGGCGACGAGCACCAAGGTGTCGCAGCTCAGCTCGACGCTGGAGGAGCGCGAGAAGGCGCTCGCCGAGTTCAAGGCCCGCGCCCGCCAGCTCGAGCAGATCAAGGCGCGCTTCGAGACGCTGAAGAAGAAGCTCGACGAGCTCACGAAGCTCGGCCTGGCGGTGAACATCCGGAACAACCGGATGGTCATCTCGCTGCCGGGAGACGTCCTCTTCGACTCCGGGCGCGAGACGCTGAAGAAGGAGGGGAAGGATATCCTCGTCAAGGTGGCGACGGTCGTCCGGAACGACCCGTCGCTGCTCCAGCGCTACTACCAGGTCGCCGGCCACACCGACAACAAGCCGCTCGCGGGCGGACAGTTCCGCGACAACTGGGGCCTGTCGCTGATGCGCGCCCGCGAGGTGCTGCTGTTCCTCGTCAGCCCCCCCGACGTGCGGGGCGGCGGCGGCGGGCTCCCGGCCGCGAAGTGGAGCGCCGCGGGCTTCGCCGAGACCGACCCGGTCGCGACGAACGACACCGACGAGGGGCGGGCCAAGAACCGCCGGTGCGACCTCATCGTGGTCCCGAGCGTCGAGGAGATGCTCGACCTCAGGGCGATCACGCAGTAGCCCCGGAGCTGTCGACCGGGGGAGCGCGCGCGCCCGCGCCCGCGGCGCGCGCTCCCGCGGCCCGGCGCTCGCGCCGCGGCGGGCGGCGCCTGCGCTGTCAGCACGAGACGCGGCGCCTGCGCTGTGAGCACGACAGGCGGCGCCCGCGCTGTGAGCACGACACGCGCGCCTGCGCTGTGAGCACGACAGGCGGCGCCCGCGCTGTCAGTCGACCTCAGGCGAGGAGCTCCGCTCCTCGCCGTCCGGCGAGCGCCGGGCGGTCCTTCGAAACTCGCTCGGCGACTGGCCGGTCACGGCGCGGAACGCGGCGGCGAACGCGCCGAGGCTCTGGAAGCCGACGTCGACCGCGACCTGCGTGACGCTGGCGCCCGGGCTCGCGAGCAGGTCGAGCGCCCGGAGGACGCGCGCGCGCGTGACGAAGGCGCGCCACGTGACGCCGGTCTCCTCGCGGAACCGCCGCCGCAGGGTCCGCTCCGTGGCCCCCGCGAACGCCGCGGCCCGCGAGAGATCGGCGCTCGAGACGTCGCGGAGCGCGCACGCGATCGCCCGCTGCACGGGCCGCGTCCTGCCGCGGGGCAGGCGGTACGTGGCGCCCCGATCGAGGAGCGGGCCGAGGACGTCCGCCATCGCCGCGAAGAACGTGTTCGCCGCGGCGTCTTCCGGGCGGCGCGCCACCGGCCACCGCCGCGCGTAGAGCACCATCTCGCGGAGCAGCGCGGGCGCCTCGAAGACCCTCACCGACGCGACGGCGCAGGGGAACGCCGCGGGGTCGAAGTAGATCGAGACGACCGACGCGTCGCGACGGGCGGTCGCGTGCCGCTCGCCCGCGGGGATGAGCGCGGCGCGCTGCGGGGGGAGCAGGAAGGACGCGTCCTCGACGTCGAGGCGCGCCATGCCGGCGATCGCGTAGAGGAGCTGGTGCCGCGCGTGCGTGTGCCACGCGTAGGTGGCCCCCGGCAGCTCATCCTCGTAGGCGAACGCGCGCGCGGGCGCATGGTCGAGCCCGAGCTGCTCGAGGTGCCGCGTGGTCTCCGCCGGGGTCATGACGCGGGATTGCAAGGCGTGGCCTCCCGGCGGCGATCTTTGTCCGTTCGTCGGCAGCCGTCCAGACAGAGCTCGTCCATCCTCGAGCCGCATGACACAAGCCGATCCGACCCCGCACAATGCGCTCATACTGGAACAGTTCACCCGCCAGGCGAGGCCGTTCGCCGAGGTCCGCGCCCACTCGTCGGAGGACGCCATGGCGCTGCTGCTCGACGCGCTCGCCCCGTCGCCGAGCGATACGGTGCTCGACGTCGCCTGCGGGCCGGGGATCGTCGCCTGCGCGCTGGCGCCGCGGGTGGCGAGCGTGCGGGGGCTCGACATCGTCCCGGCGATGCTGGACGAGGCGCGCCAGAGGCAGGCGAGGCTCGGCCTGTCCAACGTCGCGTGGGAGCTCGGGGACGCGAGCCGCCTGCCGTATCCGGACGAGAGCTACCGCCTCGTCACGACGCGCTACAGCTTTCACCACCTGCTGGAGCCGCTCGTGACGCTGCGCGAGATGGCCCGCGTGTGCCAGAAGAGCGGGCGGGTCGCCGTGATCGACGCGGTCCCCGCCGAGGACAAGCGGGACGCGTACGACCGCGCCGAGAAGATCCGCGACCCGTCCCACGCGCGCGCGCTCACCGAGCGCGAGCTCTGCGCGCTGTTCGACGCGGCCGGGCTCGAGGTCGAGAAGACCGCGCGCTACAGGCTCGAGGTGGAGCTCGAGACCCAGCTCCGGGCGTCGTTCCCGGAGCCGGGCGGGGCGGACCGGCTCCGGGCGCTCTACCGCGCCGACGTGGGCGTCGACGCGCTCGGCCTGGGCGCGGAGCTCCGGGGGGACGAGGTCCACTTCGCGTATCCGATCGCGATCGTGGTGGGACGCAAGCGGGGCTGAGGGCGCTCTGGCGGCTCAGGGGGCCGGCCCGGCCGGGCAGGCGGGGTCGGTCGTCGCCTCGACGTCGTCGATGTGCAGGGTCTCGCGCTCGAGCGGCTCGTCGCAGACGCCGCTGGCGCCTATCTTGAACGAGAGGTGCTGGGGCCTGCCCGCCGTGCGCGCGTCCAGGCAGATCGTCCGTTGCGTCCAGCCCTCGCTGGCGGGCAGCGCGGCGCCCGGCGTGGAGGAGGCGGTCGCCACGCTCAGGTGGCTCGTGCGGTACCAGAACTTCAGCGCCGGGCCGGCCGTCCCCTCGGGCTCGGGGACCGTGAACACGGTGGAGGCCGAGGGCTCCCGGCACGGCTTCCGCACGGACAGCGAGAGCGAGACATCGCCGGAGCGCGCGACCGCAGGGTCGATGGGGAGCTCGGCGCTGCCGGCGGCGTCGTCGTCACCGTCGTCGAGGACCCACGCCGGCGCGAGGCCCTCGCCGACGCTGGCGTTCTCGAAGCCGGGGTCGAAGAGCGAAGCGCCCTCCGGGCAGCGATCCTCGGAGACGAACGCGATGTCGTCCACCGCGAAGTCCCGTTTGTTCTCGTCCGTGCACGGCTGGCTGCCCCGGTTGCGGTAGGCGAACGCGAGCCGGTGCGCCATGCCCAGCGCCCACCGCGGCAAGCAGAGGTGAGAGACCTGCCCCTCGCCCTTGCCCGCGAGGGCCGTGAGCTGGTGGGTGCTCAGCATCACGTTGACGACGGCGCCCGGGCTGCCCTGGCTCCAGATGCGGAGCGCCGGCTTCGGGAGCTCGGCAGAGGGCAAAGGCGCCGAGACCGTGCCCTCCAGGGTGGGATACTGGCAGAACAAGGTGGTCGCGATGTGCCCGCCCTTGCCGCCGCGCTGGCCCGCGCCGCGCTTCACCTCGGAGACGCCGTTCTCCGGCGTCGCCTTCCAGCCGGCGCCCCCTCCCTCGAAGTCGCCGTTCATCACCTGCCCCGGCGCCGGGCACTCGTTCATGGCGTCGCGCTGGATCGCGACGTCATCGAACGCGAGCGTGTAGCCCTGCCCGGCCGCCTCGTCGCAGTGCGGAGAGCGCCGCGAAGGACCGAGGAGCAGCTCGATCGGCCCGCCGTACGCGCGCGCGCCGAGGCACACGCGCTGGGGGGCGAAGGACGAAGAGGGCATGAGATCGATGTTGCTGAGACCTCCGTTGATCCGGACACCGACCCCGGGGGGGCCGAGGCAATCCATCATCGCGTCGCAGCCGATGTGCGCGGCGAACGTGAGCAGCAGCGGCTCGGCGCACGCGATGTCCGGCATCGTGAGCCTCTGAGAGAAGCCGGCCATCTCGCACAGCGCGTCTCTGCCGATGACCCCCGCGCCCGGGTTGCCGTTGCCGTCGGCCTCGGGAGAGACGATGGCGGCGCCCGTGGTGCTCCAGGCGTCGGCGCTCTGAAACGAGGGATCCGCCGGGCCGCCCTGCCACACGCACTCTCCGTCGACCACCGCGTAGCCGTCGGTGCAAGCGCAGCCCAGGAGACACGCGCCGTCCACGCAGCGGAGCTCGCCCTCGCACTGGCCCTCTGCGCCGCACGGGCAGCCCTGCTCACCGGGAGGGCAGCCTGCGCCGCCAGCGTCGCCCGCGCCGCCCGCGCCCTCGCCCGCGGCGCCGGTGCCCCCTCCGGCGCCGCCCGCGCTCTCTGGACCGCCTTCGTCTCCCGCGCCGCCTCCGCCCGCGTCGCTCGACGCCGCGGGGGAAGGGGCCTGCTCGGCCCCGGAGCAAGCGCTCGCGAGCGCGCCGAGCAAGACCCAGCCGCAGCAGGTCAGCGCGCGTGTCCTCGTGATCATCAATTCAAGTTAGCGGCCGAAACACGCTATCGCAAGGTAGAGACCCTCTTTCGACAACAAGAGAGTGAGATAAGGAGAACAGGAGAGCGTGATAGGGAGAACTCGCAAATGCATCGGGCGAAGCCGGAGATTCGACGCCCTCTCGACGGACTCGCGCTCACCGCTCGGCGATCGAGCAGCGTAATTCCGGCGTGAGCGCCCGAGAGGGAGCCCGCGGCAACTCACGAGTTGCCGCGGAGCAGCGCGCGTCAGCCGCCGGACGGCGCGCCGGCGGGGCCGCGCGTCAGCCGCCGGACGGCGCGCCGGCGGGGCCGCGCGCCGGGGAGGGCGCGAAGCGCGACACGGGGGTCGGCCCGGCGGCGTCCGCGCCGAGGAAGGCCCGCAGCTCGGAGACGAGCGGGCGCGGCTCGCCGACGAAGGGCAGGTGGTCGTCGCCGGGCAGCTCGACGTAGCGGGCGCCAGGGATGAGGCCGGCGAGGTCGCGCCCGGCCGCCGCGGGCACGGCGCGGTCGCCGGCGCGGTGCAGCACGAGCGACGGGGCGCTCACCCGGCCGAGCGCGGGGCGGATGTCGGTCGCCGCGTGCGCCCGGAGCATGCGCGCCGCGCCGCTCGGGCTCGCGCCGAGCCGCAGGTACGAGGCCCAGAAGCGCCGGAGCTCGCCGTCCTCGGCCGCGGACGGGGCGAGGCGGTCGAGGAAGAGCGGCTCGCCCCAGCCGGTGCGCACCGCGCGCTCGGCCGCCTCGGCGTCCTCACCCGTGAGGCCGAAGAGGCACCCCGGCCAGGCCGCCATCTGCGCCGCGCTCCCGAGCGCGATCAGCGCGCGCGCCCGCGCGGGGCGCGCCGCCGCGAGCAGCGCGCACGGCGCGAAGCCGGCGCCGACGCCGAGGAGCGCCGCGCGCTCGACGCCGGCCGCGTCCAGCACGGCGAGCAGGTCCTCCGCCTGCTGCTCGGCCGGCGCGCCGGCGCCCTCGCGCTCGCTCATGCCGGTGCCGCGCTGATCGAGCACGACGAGCCGCGCCCACGCGCTGAGCTCGCCGAAGAGCCGGGACGTCAGCGCGTGCTCCCACGCGGCCTCGACGTGCGTCACCCACCCCTGGACGAGCACCAGGTCGACGGGCCCGTCGCCCACGACCTTGTAGGCGAGGCTCGCGTCGGCGCGCGTCGCGAAGCGGGTCTCCGCGGCGCGCGGGTGCGCGGGCCTCCGCGTGGAGGGGGCCGCCGCCCGCGCGGCGTCGAGCCCGCGCCGCATCGCCTCGGCGATCTGCGCGTAGGCGCCCGACCAGGCCCGCGCGGCGGCGGGCGTCCACGCGTCGGCGTCGAGCGCCTCGAGCGCATCGAGGAGCGCGCGCCCCACGGCGTCGAAGTGCTCCGGCAGCGCGGCGTAGGCGGCGTGCCGCCGCCCGAGCGCCTCGAGCAGCTCGAGCAGCTTGTCGGGCGCGCGCAGGTTGTCGATGACGAGCTGCAGCGTCGCGGCGAGCTTGAGCCGCTGCTCGCGCATGTCCGGCGGGAACAGCGCCCGGAGCGACGGCTCCAGGGCGAAGAGCCGCTCGTAGAAGCGCGCGACGAGCGCCTCGGCGCGGGGCGCGACGCGCGCGAACGAGGCGCGCACGACGTCCGCGTCCGTTTCCTGGAACCCTGCCGCGCCCGCCGCGCTCGAGGGCGGCCCGGGGCGCACGATGTGGAACGCCCGGCAGAGCGCCTCGGTCTCCTCGAGCGCGGCCTGCACCTCCTCGGCCGACGCGAAGCGCGCCTCCGGGGCGCGCTGGACGCAGCGGTCGATGACGTCCGCGAGCATCTCGGGGATCTCGGGGCAGATCGAGCGCAGCGGCGGGAGGGCGCGCGCCGTCACCCAGCTCGCGATGGCGTGCACGTCGAGCCCCGCGTGGGGCAGCCGGCCGGCGCAGAGCTCGTAGAGCACGAGCCCGAGCGCGTAGACGTCGGACCGCGGCGTGGCCGCCGTCCCGACCCAGAGCTCGGGCGCGAGGTAGAGCGGCGTGCCCATCATCATGCCGCCGTCGGTCAGGTGGACGGTCGCGACGGCGCCGAACGCGTCGAGCGCCCCGGGGATGGCGGTCGTCACCGCCGACATGTCCGCGCGCGGCGCGGGCGCGGGCGCGGTGAGGACGCGCGGCGCGGCGCCCGCGTCGAGGCGGGCGGCGCCCGGACGATCGACGAGCTTCGCGAGCCCGAAGTCGAGCAGCTTCACCTCGCCGGCGGCGTCGAGCATCACGTTCGCGGGCTTGATGTCGCGGTGAAGGACGCCCCGGCGGTGCGCCGCGGCGAGCCCGCGCGCGAGGCCGAGCGCGACGCGCAGCGCGGTCTGCCAGGGGGCCGGCTTCGGGAGCAGCTCGAGCGGCTCGCCCTCGACGAACTCGTAGGCGATGTACGGCCGGCCGCGCACCTCGCCGATCCGGAAGACGGCGACGACGTTGGGGTGCTGGAGGCGCGCGATCGCGCGGGCCTCGACGCGCAGCCGCTCGATCGTCCTCGGATCGGGGGTGTCGGCGGCGACGAACTTGAGCGCGACGGGCCGGTCGAGGACCTCGTCGTGGGCGAGGTACACCTGCCCCATGCCGCCGCGGCCGAGCGGCCGGATCACGCGGTAGTCGTCGAAGGTCGAGGGCGGCGCCCAGGGGACGGACGACGACGGCGGCGGCTCGGTGTCGCTCGCGGGCCGCCGCGTGGAGGCGACGAGGAGCGGCGCGCCGATGTCGCTTTCGCTCGGGCTCGCCGAGATCAGGGCGCGGCACTCGGCGCAGCCGTCCACGTGCCCGCGGACGCTCGTCGCGGCGTCCTCTGGGAGATGGCCCTCGATCCAGGCGGCGAGGGCGTCTTCGGGCGGGCACGTGGTCATGCGCTGCGGCTCTCCGGGCGGCATTGTCCGCGCGCGCTGTGGACAGCGCAATGGCCGCGCGGGAGCCGCCGCGTCGTCGGGCGGGCCGGTGGACGAACGGGCCGACGCGCGGCGTCGGCGCTGGCCTCGCCGAGCCGGGATGTCACGCTCTTACCGCCATGAGCAACCCGAGACCACCGCCGAGCCCCGCGCCTCGCTCGGAGACGGTGCGGCACGCGCTCCTGGAGGAGCTCCGCCGCGGCGCGGCGACCGCGTGGGAGCTCTCCACGCGCCTCGGGATGCGCGAGCGCGACGTGACGCCGCACCTCGAGCACCTCGCGCGATCGCTGCGCGCGCGCGGCGAGCGGCTGTCGGTGGCGCCGGCGCGCTGCCTGCGCTGCGGTTACTCGTTCGACGAGCGGCGCTCGCTCGCGAAGCCGAGCCGCTGCCCGGAGTGCCGGGGGGAGCGCATCGAGGCGCCGCGGTTCCGGATCGACGCCGGCGACGGATGACGCGCCTGCCGGGGCGAGAGCCGACAGGGCGCGCTCACAGCGCCGGCCGATCGGCGGGCTCGGCGCGCCTGCGCCGCGCGGCGCGCGCCTCCACCTCGCCGAGCAGGCGCGGGCCCGCGCGGTCGCCCGCGCCGGCGAAGAACGCGCGGGCCTGATCGAGGTCGCCGTGGGCGGCGTAGAGCTCGACGAGCTCCCGCTCGGCGGCCTCGTCGATCGCCGCCTCCGGCGAGCCGGCGCGCGCGGGGCCGAGCTGCACGATCGCGCGGAGCGCCCGCAGGGCCTCGCCCGTGGCGGCGGTGCCGCCGAGGCCCCGCAGGCTCCACGATTTCACGTAGAGCGCGCGCTTGCGCAGCGCGTGCGGCGGCGCGCCGCGGAGCGCGGCGTCGCACGCGAGCACGGCCTCGTCGAGGCGCCCCGCCGCGAACGCCAGGTCGGCCAGGGCGAGGTGGGCCTCGGGCGCCTCGCTGGACGCGGGGTGCTCGAGGGCGAGCTGGCGCAGCCGCGCCTCGGCGCCGCGCAGGTCCCCGCTGTCCAGGAGCGCCCGCGCGAGCGCGAGGAGCGCCCGGGGCCGAGGCGGCGCCGCGCGCAGCGCCGGCGCGTCGACGAGCGCGGCGTAGGCCGCGACGGTCCTCGCCAGCACCCGCGCCGCCTCGGCCTCGAGCGCGTCGCGCCGGGCCGCGCCGCGCTCGCCCGTCGCGCCGGCCGCGCCCGCCTGCGCGGCCTCGTCGAGGACGAAGAGCTGGACGCCGATCGCGCGGCGCCGGCTCGCCAGCGAGTCCGCCTCCCGGAAGAGCCGCTCCGCCGTCGCCGCGCTCGCGCCCGGGACCGAGGCGGCGCCGGGCGCCGTCGCCGCGGTCGCGCCCGGGGCCGAGGCGGCGCCGGGCGCCGTCGCCGCGGTCGCGCCCGGGGCCGAGGCGGCGCCGTGCGCGGCGCGCGCCGGAGCGCCCGCGGCCGCTGCTCCGCCGCGGGCGCCGCACCCCGCCGAGGCGAGGGCGAGCGCCGCGAGGGCGGCGATCCGCCGCGCCGACGCCCGGCGCCGCTCCGTGAGACTCCGCTCTTCCCTCGCTGTGCGCCCCAGCACCCGTGACACGTCCTCTCCTCGCGGCTCGCCGCGGAGGGCGCGAAACGCCGCGCCTCGCCGAGCCGAACGGCGCGCGAACATAGCGGCGAGCGCCCCGGGGACCAGCGCAATCCACCGCCTGCCGCGCCGATTCTCGCCCTGAACCACGCGGAGAACAGGGCGTTTCCAGCGCCGGCGCGGGCTCGCACACGTGGCGCGCGGGGCGCCGCCGGGGGCCGGCTCGCCGCGGCCCGCCCATTGCGTCTCGGCGTCGCATCCACCCCGTCCGGGCCGGCGCTTCACACCGGGCGAGGAGCGGACCGACGGAGAGTCACGACATGGCGACAAAGGTGAACTGCCTGCCGTTCACGATCCCGACGCTGCCGCGCCTCGGGCTCGCCGACCTCGAGAAGCGCTTCGGACGGCTGGCGCGGCTGATGTACGACACGAGCGTTCCGCTCGCGACGCTCGAGAAGGAGGTCTATCCGCACCTCGCTCCTGGCATCGAGTTCGTCAATCCATGGCGGCGCGTGCGCGGGGTCGAGACGTACCGGGTCGATCTCTCGGGGGCGCGCGGCTGTGCCCGTTTCGACCTCGACATCTCCCAGATGAGCGTCCGGCTCTGCGAGCCGCGGCACGCTGGCCGCGCCCTCGTCGACGGCACCTTGTACCTGAGGCCGTTGCCGCGCTGCGCGATACCCTTGCGGATGGTCCTGACCTACGACTTCGACATGATCGAGGGAGGCGAGAGCTTCCAGATCGCGCGCCACGAGGAGATGTGGCGTCTCGGGGACATCCTCCGGAGCGCCCCGTTGATCGGCCGCGCTCACGACGTCTTCCGGTCCTGCTCCGGTTACGTCTTCACCGGGGCGGTGCTCCTGTCGCGCGCCCTCTTGGGCCATCCGTCCCGCGCCGAGGCCGCGCGAGCGGCGCGCTGAGGCCGCGCAGGCGGCGCCCTGCGGCTGCGCTCGCGCGGCCCGCCGCGGCCCGCTGACCGACCCGCCGCGCCGTGAAACGATCACGCGAGACGTCCCGCTTGACGGACTCTGCACGCCGCTCTACAACTCTCTTCGTGAGCTCCCGCCTCACCGCGACCACGACGACCACGACCCGCAGCGGCGGGACTGGTCTCGTGTGCGTGCAGTGAGCTGACGAGAACACGAGAAACCAAGCCCCGCCGGAAATCCGGACGGGGCTCGTCGCATTTCAGCGCCCCGTCCGGCCGGCCATCGCCGACGGAGACTGACATGCTCGACGAGGACGATCATCGTTATCTGGGCCAGCGCCTCGACCTGTTCCATTTCCAGGAGGAGGCGCCCGGCATGGTGTTCTGGCACGCGCGCGGCTTCGCGCTCTATCGCCTCCTGGAGGAGGCGGTCCGGCGCCAGATGATGCGCGACAGCTATCGTGAGGTCCGCACGCCGCTGATCCTGCGGCAGGCGATCTGGAAGGCCAGCGGCCACTGGGACAACTTCTCCTCGAACATGTTCCGGCTGTCCGAGGAGGATCACGCCGCGGCCATCAAGCCCGTGAACTGCCCGGGCCACATGCAGATCGTGGCGCGCATGGCGCCGTCGTACAGGGACCTGCCGCTGCGGATCGGCGAGCTCGGCATGGTGCACAGGGACGAGCCGAGCGGCACGCTGCACGGCCTCTTCCGCCTGCGCCAGTTCACTCAGGACGACGGCCACATCTTCTGTTTGGAGGAGCAGGTCGAGGCGGAGGTCGTGCGCTTCGCGAGCGCGCTCCGCGACTTCTATGCCGGCTTCGGCTTCGAGGACATGGCGGTCGGCTTCTCGACGCGCCCCGCCGAGCGCCACGGGAGCGACGCCGTGTGGGACCGGGCCGAAGCGGCGCTGTCCGCCGCGGCGAGGAGCGCCGGCCTCGATTACCGGCTGCAGCCCGGGGAAGGGGCCTTCTACGGGCCGAAGCTCGAGTTCGTGCTGCGCGACCGGCTGGGGCGGAGCTGGCAATGCGGGACGATCCAGCTCGATCTCGTGCTGCCGGAGCGCTTCGACATCACCTATGTCGACGCGTCGGGCGCGCGACGGCGACCAGCGATCCTCCACCGGGCGCTGTTCGGCAGCGTGGAGCGCTTCCTCGGCATCCTGCTCGAACATTACCGGGGCGCGCTGCCGCTCTGGCTATCTCCCGAGCAGGTCGTCGTCGTGCCGGTGACAGACGCGCAGCGCGCCTATGCCGGGGAGGTCCTCCTGCAGTTCCAGCAGAAGGGGGTGCGCGCGATCCTCGACGCGGGCGAAGACTCCCTCTCGCGGAAGATCGCCGTCGCGCACGCCTCCGCGATCCCCCTCGTCGCGGTGGTCGGCAAGCGCGAGGCCGAGCGCCGCGCCGTCGCGCTCCGGGAGCGGGAGGGCGGGCACCAGCGCGAGCTCCCGCTCGACGAGGCCGTCCTCGAGGTGGTGCGGCGGAGCGCGCCGCACGCCTGATCGAACGCGCGCCGGCGATCTGCCGGAACCAACCGCCGGCGCGCGTGTCGACCCTGTCCCCGGCGCCATCCTGCACCCGGCCGGGGACAGGACGACAACCCTCTCTCCCCACGGAGCCACTCGATGGGAAACCTGCCGCCCGGGCCGAGCGCGTTCAGCCTCGTGGACTTCATCCGCGCTGGATTCATCTCCTCCGAGCCGGTGCTCAAGCGATATGCCGCCCAGTACGGGCCCACGTTTCGCCTGAAGTCGCCGAACGGGATGCTGACGATCACGGGCGATCCGGAGGCGATCCGCGCGATCTACACGGCGGATCCGGACGTGTTCGACGTCTGGGCCGTCGAGCTCACGGAGCCGGTCTTCGGGAGGTCGTCGGTGGTGGTGACCACGGGCGCGAGGCACCGGCGCGACCGCAAGCTGCTCGGGCCGCCGTTCAGCGCGGGCGCGATGCGGGC
The DNA here is from genome assembly GCF_051521615.1 of Sorangium sp. So ce1335. Lineage (NCBI taxonomy): Bacteria > Pseudomonadati > Myxococcota > Polyangiales > Polyangiaceae > Sorangium > Sorangium sp. So ce1335. The sequence continues at coordinate 9,073,972 of NZ_CP150363.1, read as the reverse complement.
GCATGGCGCGACGATCGCGGACATCGCCCTGGACGTCGCGTCGCGGTGGCGGCCGGGTCGCTCGTTCTCGATGCTCGCGGCGACCCAGGCGATCGCGCTCGACGTCATCGTCCGCGTCGTCTTCGGCGTGCGGGGCGACGAGCGCGTCGGCAGGACTCGCGCGGCGGTGCTCCGGCTCGTCGAGTCGCTGAGCCCGAGCTTCATCGTGATCCCCGCGCTCCGGCGCGAGCTCGGCGGGTTCGGCCCCTACGCGCGCAACCAGCGCGCGGCCAGGGCGCTCGACGCGCTGCTCGTCGAGGAGATCCGGGCGAGGCGCGCGTCGGGGGACGACGCGCAGGACATCCTCGGGCTCATGATGAGCGCTCGCCATGACGACGGTGGGGGCATGAGCGACGCGGAGATCGCGGAGCAGCTCCGCGCGATCCTGTTCGCCGGCCACGAGACGACGGCGATGTCGCTCGCGTGGGCGATGTACTGGCTGCACCGCGAGCCGGCCGTCCGCGCGCGGGTCGTCGACGAGATCGACGCTCTCGGCCCGGCGCCCGCGCCGGAGGCGCTCGCGTCGCTCCCCTACCTGGAGGCGGTGTGTCTCGAGGCGCTCCGCATCCACCCGCCGGTCGTGGACGTCGCGCGCGTCGTGAAGAGGCCGTTCGAGCTCAAGGGCTACACGATCCCGGCCGGCGAAGCGGTCGCGGCCTCTCCGCTGCTCGTGCTCGGCCGCGAGGATCTCTACCCGTCGCCCGAGCGATTCCAGCCTTCCCGCTTCCTCGAGCGGAGGTTCTCGCCCTTCGAGTTCATCGCCTTCGGCGGCGGCGCCCGCCGGTGCCTGGGCGCGGCGTTCGCGATGGTCGAGATGAAGGTCGTCCTCGGCACGATCCTCGGCAGATACCGGCTCCGGCTCGAGCGGAATGCGCCCCTCCGGCACGTGCGCCGGGGGCTCACCATGGGGCCGCGCGGGGGAGTCGCGATGATCCTGGAGGGAGAGCGGGAGAGGCGCGCCGTGGGCGAGCGGGCTGCAGCGGCCCAGGGCAGCCAGGCGGAACCGGCGATAGAGCACGTCGCTCCTGGGCCTGCGGCGCGGTGCCCCATGGGCTTCTCCTGAGCGCCGTTCGCCGCCGCGCCGCCAGCCGGGAGCGCGCCTCGATCCTCACCCGGCTGCCGCGTGATCCCGGGGGCGTCGATCCGTCTTGCTGCGCCGCTCGACGAGGATCGGCAATCCATCGCGCGGCACGAGCGGCCGCCGGCCGCCCACCCCCGCCTCGTAGCCCGCGGGCAGCTCGAACCGGAAATCGCGCACCAGCGCGGCCAGCATCAGCTTCATCTGCAGCACGGCCGTCCGCTCGCCGATGCACTTGCGCATCCCGAGCCCGAACGGGATGAACGCCGCCGACGGGCGCTCCTCGTGCCAGGGGGAGCCCGGCAGGAAGCGCTCGGGGAGGAACTCCTCCGGTCGCTTCCAGTACCGCGGAAGCCGCTGCATGACATAGGGGCTCACGAGCACCTCGTTCCCAGCGCTCACCGTGTGCGGCCCGTGGCAAAACTCCCGCCGCGCCTCGCGTGCCAGCACCCACACCGGCGGGTGGAGACGCAATGTCTCCATCACGACGGCGGATAGCACCGCGGCGCGCTCCACCGCCGCTCCCTGCGCGCCGAGCGCGTCGAGCTCCTCCTCGAGGCGCGTCCGCACCTCCGGGCGCTGCGCGAGCTCGTGGAGCGCCCAGGCCGACGCCGCGGCCGTCGGCACGTGCGTGACGAGCATCATGACGACCTCGTCGATCATGGCCTGCTCGTCCATCAGCCCGGCATCGACAGCGCGCACGAGCGGATCCAGCAGATCGGTCGCGCCGCGGCTCCCGGCGGCCCTGCGGTGCTCCGCCGCCGCCACGATGGACGCCGCGAGCGCCTCCCTCGCCTTGTCATAGGCCGCCTCGTCGTCGGCGGCGTGTCCCAGCCACGCCTCCACGCGGGGCAGCTCGGTCGCGATGCGCTCCACGACCCGCTCCCCCGCGTCGCCGAGGAGCAGCATCGACGCGCTCCGCAGGGCCACGTCCTCGAGCACCGGCAGCACCGCGCGCGCCTCGCCGGTGCGCAGCCGCCCGAGCCCCTCGCGCACCACGCGCTCGGCGGCTTCGACACGCGCGAAGACCGCCTCCCGCTGGAACGCCGGCGCGAGCGCCCTCCGGCGCTCGAGGTGCTCGGCCCCCTCGAGGCGGGCGACGCTCCGCGGATAGGCGTCCTGCATCCGGTGCGGCGGCGTCCTGTCCGTGAAGCCTTCCCGGTCCGAGAACACCTCGAGGATCGCAGCCGGATCCGAGACGGCGAAGCACTGCTGGAGCCCCAGCCGGAACCGGAAGAAATCCCCGTACGCGAGCGTGCCGTCGAGCAGGAACGCGAGGGGATCCGCACGGAACTCCGGCCAGGAGCCGTGCAAGGGGTGCCCTTTCGGACCGGGCGATCGGATCATGACTGTCCTCCTGAGCGCGCAGAGCGCTCGACGTGGTTCAGGAAGACAGCAGATAGCTCGCGTCCGAGGGCGCGCGGAGGCTCAGGTACACCGCCGCGTGGCTCAGGTCCGAGGGCGCGCGGAGGCTCAGGTAGACGATCGGATGCCCGAAGTCGTAGGCCGAGCCGCCGGGCTCCGCGCGCACGTGCTCCTCGTACGCCCTCACGAGCTCCTGCGCGGTGCACGAATAGCCCGCCTCGGCGGCGATCGCGAGGATGCGGGTCATGTCCCCGTCGGCCTCCGCCATCTTCTCCGCGAGCTGCTCGTCCGCCTCGGCCCGCGCCAGGAACGCACGCGCGTCGCTCCTCTTCACATCTCCTGCGCTCGTTCCCTCGGCCATACGAGAGACACCGGTCGTCGCGAGTTGTCCGTTCATGGGGATGAGACCTCCTTCATGGGGCCACCGGGGGCGTACGGGCCGCCGCCGGCGACATGCCGCGCGCTGCCCGCCGCCTCCCGGTGACTCATCGCACTCGCGCGCCGTCAGAGCAGATCCCGCGCCAACGCCGCGAGCGCGCGAGATCGCCGGCGATCGCCGCGCTCGGGGCACGTGCCAGGCGCGAGATCGCGCGAGCTGAGCGAGATCCTGCGCAATCTGAGCAACCGGCGCATCCGCTCCTGCTGGACCGGCTGGGCCGGCCGCGGTACTGCCGGCGCGTGCTCACCGACGAGGGAAGAGGATGAAGACCGAGAAAGAAAAGATGCTGGCGGGCGAGCCCTACGACTTCCGCGATCCGCAGCTCTGCGCCGAGCGGCGCCGCGCGCGCGATCTATGTCAGGCGCTCAACGCGACCCGCGACGAGCAGCAGGACGAGCGCGCCCGCCTGATCCAGGAGCTGTTCGGCGCCCCCGTCGTCGCCTGGATCGAGCCGCCGTTCCACTGCGATTACGGCACCAACATCTCGCTGGGCGAGCGGGTGTTCTTCAACTTCAACTGCGTCGTCCTCGACGTCGGGCCGGTGCGCATCGGCAACAACGTCCTGTTTGGCCCCACGGTGCAGATCTACACCGTGAACCACCCGATGTCCGCGGCGGAGCGGCGCACAGGGGTGGAGTTCTCCCGCCCGGTGGACATCGGCGATGACGTGTGGGTCGGCGGCGGCGCGATCCTCTGCCCGGGCGTGCGGATCGGCGCCGGCACGGTGATCGGCGCCGGCAGCGTCGTCACAAGGGACATCCCGGGCGGCGTGTTCGCCGCCGGCAACCCGTGCCGGGTGGTGCGCCAGCTCGACCCACAAGGGGCGTGAGCCGAGCCGCAGGACGCTGATCCGGCGCCGCGGATGCCCGCCGCGCCGGAGGCCGAGCGGGGCGCGTCAGTCGTCGTGCGGGTCGCGGGGATCGAACTCGTCCTCCTCGACGTCGAGGTCGAGCTCGTCCGCGATGTCCTCCCAGCCGAGGAGCTTGAACTGCGTCGAGCCGTCGTACTCGAACCCGTTGACCGGATCCTCCGAGGACGGCCCGCTGGCCTGCCCGTTCTGAACCACGAAGAGCCCGTACGGGAAATCGCTGCCCGCGCGCACGTTCACGACGTCGTGACCGTCGGTCTCGCCCGTGCCCTCGATCTGGAAAGCGGCGATATGGTCCGTCGGGTCTTCGCGATCGTACACGTGAAACGTGTCGTCGCCCTGGCTCGACACGAGCAGATATCCCTCCTCGTCCTCGCCGTGATAGATCGCCAGCCCCTCGACGTCCCTCTCGAGGTGCAGCCCTCCCGCCGAGAGGTTGCCGGGCGCCGCGATCGTCCCGGCGACCGGGGCCCCCGGCGCCGAATCCTCGCACGCGTACTCGCCGTCGTCGGGGACAGCCCACCACGGCTCCCCGAACGAGCGGACCTTCTCGATCAGCCGGCTCGCCGGCACGTTGACGGTCGCCGGCAGCGCGTCGCTCAGCGGCACGCGCCAGATGCCGACCACCTCCTGCGCGGCGAAGAGCACGCCCTCCTGCTGGTCGACGACCAGCCCCTCGAGCTGCGGATCGCGTTCGGGCACCTCGCGGCAAGGCGTCCACTGGATCGACGGGCTCCCGCCGCTCGTCCCGGGGACGGTGAAGACCGGGTTGAACCGGAGCTCGCGCACCCTCGTGTAGGAGACGTGGCCGCCGCCGGCGGCGTACAGCTCGAGCTCGGCGACGACGCTGCGGCTCTGCTGCGTCACGAAGGCGCGGTATCCGTCGTCGCCCTCCAGCCGGTGGAGCGCGAGCCCATAGGCGGTGTTCTGGTCGTCCAGATCGTTGTCGTGGACCCCGGGCGACGCGCCGGTCGGCTGGAGCGAGGACGGCTGCACGAACCGGGTCGGGAAGACGCGCGGCGCGCTCGGCGCCGTGATGTCGATGAGGGGGCCGCTCGAGCTCTGCGGCTTGATGGCATAGATCCGGAGCCGATCGCAGCCCCGATCGGTCACCACGGCGATGTCGACCTTCTCTTTCGAGCCGTTCGCCTTGATCAGCTCGAAGCCGTACTGCACATCGACGTTGTTGAAGCGGCTGTAGGTCTCACCCGATTCGCTCTCGGGGCACGCGCCCGTGCCGCTCTCGGGCTGCGCGCCGGGCACGGGCGGGTCCGCTGCCGTGACCGCCGGCCGGTACGGGGGGAGGATCGTCTGCACGACGTTTCCTTCCAGGTCGTGGACGTGGAGCCCGGCGTTCTTCAGCACGCCGATGACCAGGCCTTCGCCGGAGGCGCTCGGGTTCACCCAGATCGCCGGGTCGTCCGCGTCCGGCGTGCGGGGCGCGTCGTCATAGCCGTGCAGCGCCGCCGTCTCGAAGCGCGCCTCGATCACCGGCGCGGAGGTCGCGCGGCTCTGCGCGCTCACGTGTTCGTTCAGGTGCTGCGAGCAACCGAGGGCAAAGGGCAGCGCCCAGGCGGACAGGATGGCGGATCGAACGGCTCTCATCGAGGGGGCTCCTTTCGGGCAGCCACGGGCGTTGGCGTGCCCGCCGGCGCACCGCTGTTACCGTGCGCCCTCCGAGCTCGCGCCACGGCCGCATGAACTTTGGGTGAGCTTCCCGTGAAGCGCCAGCATCGCTGCGACACGGCGAGGAGGACCAGGCCCCCTGCTCGCCGCGCGTCGGGGCGACGTGGGGACGCTCGCCAGCAGCGACCCGCCGACACAGGTTCAGTCAGGCTCGCTTCGCGCGAATCCGCGAGCGGGCGGCGGTCTTCGCGCCCGTGTCCTTCGAGCAGCCCCCGACCCGCGCGGAGCCCGTCAGCTCGCTTCGACCCGAGCCGACAGCGGGTTGCACGAGCACGCCGCCTTGAGCACCTCGGTGCTTTGTCAACCGCAGCCGTCAACTCGTGTCAATCGCCGGTTGACGGTTCTCCTGGATGTCCCTGCGGCGAGCTCCCGGGCTCGTCCCCCTCCGAGCCGACCGGCGTCTCACCGGCCGGCCACCTCGCATGGCGATGGATCGTCGTGTGCATGGATGCGTCCAGCGCTCGACGTCATGAGCTGCTGATGAGAGGAACTCGTGAGCATCAAACAAATCAAGTGCCGTGTCGGTGTCGCCATGAGGTCAACGACGTACGCAGCCTCCGTGGCGTTCGGATGCGTGGCGCTCCTCGCCGCGTGCGGCGAGAGCGCGACGGACGACGGCGCGGATCCCGAGCCGGAGAGCGGCGTCACGCCCGGCGGCTCCTCGTCGAGCGGCAGCCCTGGCGCCGGCGCGACCTCCGGCGGCGGCTCGGGCGCCACGCCCGGCAGCGGTTCGGGCGGCGGGGCCGGAAGCGGCGCGGGCGGCGGCCCGGGCACCACGACGTCCGGCAGCGGCGCGGGCGGCGGCCCGGGCACCACGACGTCCGGCAGCGGCGCGGGCGGCGGATCGACGGGAGATCCCACCCTGGTGGGCTTCGCCGCCCACGGCGCCGATGGACTCGACACCACGACCGGCGGCGCGGGAGGCGAGGTCGTGACCGTGACGTCGTACGCGGAGCTGGCCGCCGCCGTCGGCGATCACACGCCGAGGGTGATCCGGATCTCGGGCACCATCGCCGGCCCCGGCGAGGTCGAGATGCTGGACGTCGGCTCGAACAAGACCCTCATCGGCCTGGGCACGAGCGCGACGATCGACGGCTTCGGCTTCGACATCAACGGCTGGACGCCGGACCTCGTCGCCGCGCACGGCGTCACGTGCGACCCCGACAAGGCGTCGCTCTTCACGCATGTCTCGAACGTCATCATCCGCAACCTGACCTTCATCAACTCGACGGACGACTCGATCAACGTCCAGTGCTACTCGCACCACGTGTGGGTGGATCACAACACGTTCCACGAGAGCGCCGACGGCTCCGTCGACGTCAAGCGCGGGTCGGACTGGGTGACGGTCTCGTGGAACCATTTCGTGGAGACGGACAAGACCATGCTGCTGGGCCACGACGACAGCAACGGCCCGCAGGACACGGGGCGCCTGCACGTCACTTACCATCACAACTGGCTCGACCACACCGTCCAGCGGAACCCGCGCGTGCGGTTCGGCCAGGCGCACGTCTTCAACAACTTCGCCAACGAGCTCAGCGACTACTTCATCGGCGTCGGCGCGGGCGCCTCCGTGCACGCGGAAGGCAACTACGTCGACAAGGTGAAGCGCACCTCAAAGGATTACGGCGGGACCGATCTGACGTGGACAGACACCAACCTCGTGGGCGAGACGCTGCACGGTGGGGTGGAGAACGGCAAGGGGTTCGACCCGACGGCGTACTACGCGATTCGCGCTGATCCTGCAGCCGACATCCCGGCCATGGTCATGAGCCAGGCCGGCGCAGGGAAGCTGACCGGGATGGAGTAGTCCTGGAGCAACAAACGGGTTGAGCCCGCCTGAAACGAGCAGAGCTTCGAACCGCCAAGGCGCCAAGGGCGCCAAGATATCGTCTCCTTCTTGGCGTCCTCGGCGCCTTGGCGGTTCATCTCTCGCTCGATCAACGTGATCATTATTCGAGGACGTGTCCCCGCGCGGCAGCTCTACGGCCGCGCCCGCCTCGACCGGCGCTTCGACGTCGCGGGGCGGCGCGGTGGCGGGCTCGGCGGCCAGCGGGCCGGCGCGCCGCCCCGGAGAGCCGGAGACCTGGAGAGCTGCGAGCTGGCCGGCTTGTGATCCGGGCGAGCGGCTCCAGGATGTCCTTCCATACCCACGGCGCGAGGAGGCGCGAGGAGAGCCATGCTGCAAAAGCCTATCGAAGGGGGTGCGTGTTTCCTGTGCGGGGCCAGCTCGGCGCGATGGAACGACCCGGCGGCCGCCGGGGATCCGGCGCAGGCGGGCAACGAGACGGAGGGGCTCGCGAGGCGGCTCGACGAGCTGAGGGGCGGCAAGTGCACCCCCGAGGCTCTCCGGGCCCACCTCCTGGAGATGTGCGCGATGTGTCAGAAGGTGCTGATGGACGTGGGCGAGGGCGCGACGAAGGAGGAGGTCATCTCCCGGCTGGAGTACCGCGTCGCCCGCCTCCGGGACGTGGCGCAGGCGGAGGGCGCAACGGCGCGCTGAGGCCGCCGGCCGGTCCGCGCGCGGCCGCGCGGCGGATCAGAAGCTCACCTGGAGCGTGCTCTTCAGCGCGGCGTCGAGCGGGGCGACGCCCGCGGGCGGCGCGGCGTCGTAGGCCGAGCCGAACGACATCTTGAGGGAGAGGTGCTTCGTCGCTGTCGCGAGGATCGATGTCTCGCTGAGCACGCGCACGTCCCCGGGACGGTCGAGCCGCGGCTGAACGTAGAAGGTGTTGCCGAGCTTGAGGTGGGGCGTGACCGACGACGAGAGGACGAGGTAGGCCGACAGCCGCGCGTCGGTCACCCGCGCGCCCGCGTCCGGCTCCGGGCCCGACGCGAGCTGCTCGTGCTCGATCATGAGGGCCACGCTGGCGGCGGCCTCGAACCCCTGGAAGGGCGCGACGCGGAGCCGCGGCCCGGCGCCGACGAGCGCCCGCAGCGCGAGCCGCCGGAAGTCGTCCCGGTCGTGCTGGACGAACGCCTCGGCCTCGAGCGGGCCGGTGATCGAGATCCGGTACCGGAGGTGCTCGAGGTCCTTGTCGACGATCGGGTCGCCGTTCTCCTCGGAGAACTCGGCGCGGGCCATGAGGAAGACCTGGTGCCGGCCAGCGCGGTACCCCGCGATGGTGCTGCCGCTCAGCGCCGTGAGGCGCGTGTTGCCGGTCCGGATGTCGGCCGAGCCCTCGACGGTGACGGCGAGCCCGTCCTTGCCCCCGTTGGCAGCGACCAGCGGGTGGACGTTGACGATCTGGGCGCCCGCCGGGGAGGCGAGGAGCGCGAACGAGAGGGCGAGCGGCGCGAAAGCGAGGCGACAAGGACGGACCACGGCGTGCGTTCTAAACGATCTCGTGCAGCACGCCGAGGGCGCTCGGGTGGTCCGGGCTCCGTGACGACCGCGACGGCGCCCACGGCGCGACGCTGCGCGAGGGCGCGCCGCCCGGAGCGGTAGCGGGCGAGCGGCGCGGGGAAAATCGCGTGCGAGGAGGTCGGCTCACCCTCTACGCTGGACGCCTCCTCGAACCGCGAAGGTTGCCATGAGCGATGACATCGTCGAGCTGACAACGAAGCACACGTACGGCACCTGGCGCGCCCAGCGCGGCTGGAAGCCGATCCACGTCACCCGCGCGGAGGGCTGCGCCTTCTGGGACGCGGCCGGCAAGCGCTACCTGGACCTGTCCTCCCAGCTCATCTGCTCGAACCTCGGCCACCAGAACGAGGCCGTGATCGAGGCCATCTGCGCGCAGGCGAGGCAGCTCGCCTACATCAGCCCCGCGCACACCTGCGAGGTGCGGGCCAGGGCGGCGCAGAAGCTGCTCGAGGTGATGCCGAAGGGGCTCGACAAGTTCTTCTTCGCGACGTCGGGCACCGAGGCGAACGAGGCGGCGTTCAAGATGGCGCGGCTCTACACGGGCAAGCACAAGATCATCGCGCGCTACACGTCGTACCACGGCTCGACGGCGGGCTCTGTCGCGGCGACGGGCGACTTCCGCCGCTGGTTCATCGAGCCGGCGGGCAAGATCCCGGGCGTCGTGTTCGGCCCCGAGGTGAACTGCTACCGCTGCCCGCTCGGCCGGACCCACCCCGAGTGCGGCGTCGCCTGCGCCGACTACCTGGCCTACATGATCGACCACGAGGAGAACGTGGCGGCGGTGCTCGTCGAGCCGATCGTCGGCACGAACGGCGTGCTCATCCCGCCGGCCGACTACCTGCCGCGGATCGCGGAGGTCGCGCGCAAGCGCGGCGTGCTCCTCATCGCGGACGAGGTGATGAGCGGCTGGGGCAGGACCGGAAAGTGGTTCGCCGTCGAGCACTGGGGCGTCACCCCGGACATCCTGACGACCGCGAAGGGCGTGACGAACGCGGCCGCGCCGCTCGGGGTCGTCGCGACCTCGCGCGCGATCGCGGACTACTTCGACGACAACATGTTCGCGCACGGCCACACCTACGAGGCCCACCCGCTCACGCTGGCCCCCGTGATCGCGGCGATCGACGAGTATCGCCGGCTGGATCTCCTGAACCGCGCGACGAAGATGGGGGCGATCGTGGGCGAGAAGCTCCGCGCCCTGAAGGAGAAGCACCCCTCGATCGGCGACGTGCGCGGGATCGGCCTGTTCTGGGCGGTGGAGCTCGTGAAGGATCGCGCGACGAAGGAGCCGTTCAACGTCCCGCAGGACAAGGCGGCCCGGCGGCCGCTGGTCGTCGACGCGGTGGTCGCCGAGGCGGCGAAGCGCGGCGTGTCCGTCATGGGGTGGGTGAGCCACCTGCTCGTGGCGCCGCCGCTCATCATCAGCGAGGCGGAGATCGACGAGGGGATCGCGGCGCTCGACGCGGCGCTCGACGTCGCGGACCAGAAGCTCGCGGCCTGAGGCGCGCCGGGGGCGGGGCGGCCTCCCGCGGGCCGCCCGGACCGGCGTGCCCCGGGCCGCCGCGCGCGGGCCGGGGCGGGGCGCGTGCTATGCTGGCGGCCATGACGGCACGTACGAACGGCTTGCTGCCCCGTCCGCCCCGCGACACGGGGCCGATCGAGCTGCGAGACTTCGGCCCGACCGGCCGGCGGCTGGGCACCGAGGCCGACTGCTACGACGGCAGCCCGTGGGAGCTGCACCGCGGAGAGCTGATAGAGCAGATGGGGAGCAAGGATATCCACGGCATCGTGATGGCCCTCATCGCCGCGCTCTTCCGGACGCACGCGCGCGAGGGGCTCACGGTCATGACGGATGTCTATTGCGACCTCAGCGACCCGGGGGGGCCGTCGCTCCGGGCGCCGGACGTGGTGGTCGTCGGCGACCTCTCGTCGCCGCGGAACGACGCCTACCGCGGCACGCCGGTGCTGGCCGTGGAGATCCGGGGCACGCAGTCGCGGCGCTACCTCGAGGAGAAGGTGAAGCTCTACCTGGAGCACGAGTGGCCCTGGGTGTGGATCGCGCACGCGGAGCGGCGGGAGCTCGAGGTCGTGCGGCCGGGGACGGCGTCGATCACCTACCGGCCGGGCGCGGAGGTGCCGCTCCTGCCGGAGCTGGGCAAGCACGGCCTCGGCGCCGTGCCGGTCGCGGCGCTGTTCGAGGAGCGCGACGCGTCGCGGTTCACGGACGAGTGGGTGGAGGCGCGCACGCAGGCGCGCACGCAGGCGCGCGCGATCCTCGCGGTGCTCTCGGCCAGGGGGCTCGCGGTGCCGGAGGCGGTGCGGGCCCGGGTGCTCGCGTGCGAGCAGCCGGCGGCGCTGGAGCGCTGGCTGACCAGCGCGGCGACGGCGGCGAGCGCGGAGGCGTTCGCGGCGGCGGTCGATCGCGGCTGATCCGCGGCGCCGCTGCCCGGCGGGGCGGCGGCGGCGCAGAGCCCGCCTCCCGGGGGCGCCCCCTCGGGCCGCGCGCCTCGGTCACCGCGGCGGCGCTGCCGGGCCGCGCGCGCACCCGGCGGCGCGCTCGAGGAGCAGCGCGCGCTCGCGCGCGTTGCGCGTGAGCGACGCCGCCCGCTCGAACTCCGCGCGGGCCTCGTCGAGGCGGCCGAGCTTCGCGAGCAGGTCGCCGCGCACGCTCGGCAGGAGGTGGTAGCTCGCGAGGGAGCGCTCCGACATCAGCGCGTCGACGACCGCGAGCCCCGCCGCCGGGCCGGACGCCATCGAGAGCGCGACGGCGCGGTTCAGCTCGACGACCGGGGACGGCGTGACGCGGGCGAGCGCCGCATAGAGCGCCGCGATGCGCGCCCAGTCCGTCTCCTCCGCGGCGCGCGCGCGCGCGTGGCACGCGGCGATCGCGGCCTGGAGCGCGTACGGGCCGAGCGCGCCGCCGAGCGCCTCGGCGCGCTCGAGGGCCGCGAGGCCGCGGCGGATGAGCAGGTGATCCCAGAGCGCGCGGTTCTGCTCCAGGAGCAGGATGGGCTCCCCCGACGGACCGACCCGCGCCCTGGACCGCGACGCCTGGATCTCCATGAGCGCGACGAGGCCGTGGACCTCGGGCTCCTTCGGGACGAGCTCGGCGAGGATGCGGCCGAGCCGGAGCGCGTCCTCGCAGAGCGCGGGGCGCATCCAGTCGTCGCCCGCCGTCGCCGAGTAGCCCTCGTTGAAGACGAGGTAGATGACCTGGAGCACCGACGACAGGCGGGGGGCGAGCTCGTCCCCGCGCGGGACCTCGAAGGGGACGCGCGCCTCGGCGAGGGCCCGCTTGGCCCGGACGATGCGCTGCGCGACGGTCGGCTCCGGGACGAGGAACGCGCGCGCGATCTCGTCGGTCGTCAGGCCGCCGAGCAGGCGGAGGGTGAGCGCCACCTGCGCCTCGGTCGAGAGGACCGGGTGGCACGCCGTGAACACGAGGCGCAGGAGGTCGTCGCCGACGTCGTCGTCGAGCGCGGCGTCGAGATCCGGCGCGGCCTGCGCCTGCTGGGCCTCGATCGCGTGGCCGAGCTCCTCGTGCTTGCGCTCGAGCCGCTTGTTCCGGCGGAGCTCGTCGATGGCGCGGCGCTTCGCGGTGGCCATGAGCCAGGCGCCCGGGTTGTCCGGGACGCCCGACTCGGGCCACCGCTCCAGCGCGGCGACGAGCGCGTCCTGCGCGAGCTCCTCGGCGAGGCCCACGTCGCGCACCATGCGCGCGAGGCCGGCGATGAGCCGGGGCGATTCGATCCGGAAGACCGCGTGGATCGCGCGATGCACCTCGGGGGCCGTCACGGCGACCGATCAGAGCACCATCCGCCGCGGGCGCAAGCCCTCTGTCCGCCGGGAGGCCTCTCCGCGGGCGGGAGCCACCCTGCGCCGGCGCGACGCCGCGCGCCGAGGCTACTGCTTGCCGGACGACTCCGCGCGCAGGCGCTCCTCGGTCTGCGCGCGCAGGCGATCCTCCTGCTCGCGGAGCTCGGGCGTGAGCGCAGGGCCGAAGTCGTCGGCCGTGAACACCTGGCGAATCTCGATCTCGGAGTCCTCGAGCATCGGGTTCGGGCAGCGCTTCACCCACGCGATGGCCTCTTCCTTCGACTTCACCTCCCAGATCCAGTAGCCGGCGATCAGCTCCTTCGTCTCGGCGAAGGGCCCGTCGATGACGGTCCGCTTGTCGCCCGAGAACCGGACGCGCGCGCCCTTCGCGCTCGGGTGGAGGCCGTCGCCCGCGACCATGATGCCGGCCTTGACCAGCTCCTCGTTGTACTTCCCCATCTCGGTGAGGAGCTGCTCGTTCGGCATGACGCCCGCTTCGCTGTCCTTCGTGGCCTTGACGATGATCATGAATCGCATGGTCGTGTCTCCTTGGGTGGGTGTCTGGAGCTGGGCTCCGGAGGGTCTCTGGCCCGGGGTGAACCCTGGCTTCACCGTCACGACGAACGGGGGTACGCGGGATCGACACGCGGGGCGATCTTTTTTGCGTTTGCCAATAAGTGGCGGAAATGATTGAAGATCGAGGCTGCCTGCCCGCCCGCCGCGCAGGCCCCGGCGCTCAGAAGCGGCTGCGCAGCAGCGCGCCGCCGCCGCCCGGCAGGATCGCCGGCGCGAGGGCGACCGAGGTGCCCTGCTCCGGCGCCGTGAGGAGGAGCACCACGCCAGCGCCGATGCCGGCGAGCCCGAGGACGCCGAGCACGGTGCCCGTGGTGGTGAGCGTCTGACCCCGTGACCTGAGGGACATGCCGTGGTCGCTGCACTGCGACGGCGTCGGGCATTCGTCCTCGAGCTCGCCCTTCGTGCCGAGCGCCAGCCCGCCCGTGATGAGGCTCCCGCCCAGGGCCGCGACGCCGACGCCGCCGATCACGAAGGCGAGCGTGCGCCTCCCGCTGGAAGGGGGCGCGGGCGCGGTATGCGGGGGAGGCGAGGGGGCCTGCGGCGCGGCGGACATGTCAGGCGTCGTCGGCGGCGGCGCGGCGGCGGCCGGCGGCGGATCGAGGTGGACGTTCTCGCGCGCCCCTTCCTCGAGCGACACGCGCGCCTCGGTCTGCCGGCCGTCTGCCCACCTGACGACGACCACGTGGTCCCCGGGATCGACCGGGAGCTCGGCGCCGACGCTGCCTTGCGGCAGCGGCGCTCGGTCGATGCGCAGCTCCGCCGGCGCGGGCGCGCCCTGCGCGAGCTCGATGACGAGCCTGGGCAGCCGCGGCGCGAGCGCCGTGAGCTCCTGCTTCGTGCTGGGCAGGCGGGGATCGCCGGGCTGCAGCTGCGGCAGCAGCTCGTTGAAGTGCCGCCATGCGCTCGCCACCCGCCCGATCTCCCTCTCGCACAGCGCCAGGTTGTACAGGGTGCCGCGGGCCGGATGGATCTCCTGGCTCTTGAGGAAGAGCGGAATCGCACGCGGGCAGTCGCGCGCCTCCGCCAGCGCGACGCCCTGCTGGAAGAGCTCGTACGCCTCGTCCTTCGGGGCTTTGGGCTGCTGCGCGGACGCCGCGCCGCTCATGGCGCCGAGGACAGCGAGCGACAGCGCGCAGCGTGCTGCGGCAAGGTCTCTTGTTCGTCTCACTCGTAGATACCCCGAGGGTTGCTGGGCGTCTTGGGTGGGCTGTTCGCCGGAGGAGGCTGTCTCGGCGGAGTCGGCGCCTTGACGATCGCCGTCGGCTTCGCCTTCACCGGTGCTGGCTTCGTGGACGGAGCCGCCGGCGTCGGCGCGGGTGCGGCAGAGGCGCTCTGGGTGGGCTCGGGGTTCGCCGGAGGCGCAGGGGGCGCGGTCTCGGTGGGGGTCACCGTCACCGGAGCCGCCGCGGCGGGGGACGCCGACGCGGCCTCGGGCGCTGCGCTCGACACGACGGGCGCGCCGCCGCCCACGGACACGCTCGTCGTGAGGCGCCACGCCAGGAAGAACCCGGCCACGACGAGCGCGCCGGCGGCGCCGGCGAGCAGCGCCACGCGGCTGCGGGGCGCACGGCTCCGCGTTGTGTTGCCCCAGGAAGCGTGCGGCAGCGTCGCGTGCGCAGTCCCCGCCGCCTCGCTGCTGGGCGACGATGGCGCGCCCGGGGGAGCCGGCATGGGAGCGGTCGTGGCCTCGGGCACGACGGGCGCTTCGCCCCACGAGGGCGACGACGCGCCGAGCGCGCCGGGGGACCCGGGGGCCGGCGGGTATCCGGCGCGGGTAGCGGGCTCCGGCAGGATCCGGTCGATGCTCTCGAGCGAGAGCCTCGCGCGATGCGTGCCGAAGGGCGCGAGCACTCGGGCGATCTCGGTCACGCTCTGGACGCGGGCCGCCGGGTCCTTCGCGAGGCACCGGCTCACGAGCGCCCCCACGGCCTGCGGCAGATCCGGCCGCAGCGTCAGGACGGGGGTGGGCGTGTCCATCATGATGGCCGCCGTGACCGCGGTGATGCTGTCGCCCTCGAATGGGTGCCGCCCGGTGAGCATTCGATACAGGATCACGCCGAGGGCCCAGATGTCGGTGCGAATATCCGCATACTTCAGGCTGCGGATCTGCTCGGGCGACATGTAATGAATGGAGCCCATGATGAGGCCCGTCGCGGTCAGGCTCGCTTCCTTGACGGAGTCGCCGGTGGCGATGAACTTCGACAGACCGAAGTCGAGGACCTTGAGGAGCGGAGTCCCGTCGGGGCGGCGGGTGAGGAAGAGGTTCTTCGGTTTGAGGTCGCGGTGGATGATGCCGCGCGCGTGGGCCTCGGCGATCGCCTCGCAGGCCTGGAGGAGGTAGTCGGCGGCCTCGGCGAGCGGGAGGGGGCCGCGGTTCTGGAGCACCTGGCCGAGATCGTCGCCGGTCAGGTACTCCAGGACCATGTAGGCTGCGCCCGAGTCGAGCGTGCCGACGTCGATGACACGCGCGATGTGCTGTCCGTCGAGGGCGGCGGCGGCGCGGGCCTCGCGGAGGAAGCGGGCGCTGGCGTCGGGCAGCGCGGCTGCCTCCGGGAGGAGGAACTTGACGGCGACGCGGCGCTCCAGGACGAGGTGCCACGCCGCGAGGACCACGCCCATACCGCCGGCGCCGAGGACGCGCTCGATGCGGTACTTGCCCGCGAGGACGTCGCCGGGAGCGGGGACGCCGGCGGGGACGACGGGCTGCTGCGGCATGGTGGGAGGAGAGGGTAGCCGGGCGGTGGCGCGGAGTACAAGAGGCGGGGGACCTTCGGAGTACGGGACGCGGGCGACCTTCGAAGTGCGCGGGGCGGACGGTCCTCGGAGAGATGGCCGGGGTTGCGGCGCTGCGGTGGTGGGCGGGGCCGGACGGCGGCCGCGGAGCGCTGGGAGGAGCCGTGATGCCGGCGGAGCGATCGCGACGGGAGGAGCGATCAGGGAGGGAAGGGCGCCTGCCGCGGGCGCGGCGCCGGGCGGTGCGCCGGCTTCAGAGATCCCTCGCGCAGCGGACGCCGTGGTAGGTGTCCGCGGAGCGCGCAAGCGCATGATTGCGCCTGACCGCCCGTGCGCTCAGTGCGGATGCCTTGTAGCTCCCGCCACGGTTGACCCGGTAAGGGGCATCAGCGAGCTGGGCGCAATCGGTGCACGGGTTCGTGTAGGAAGACAGCGCCGGGATACCAGGGTCGTACGAGTCCAGCACCCATTCCCGCAAGCTCCCCGCCAGATCCGATTGACCCCATAGCCCATCTCCATCCGTGGATTTCGATCCAACCTCCAGCAGGTCGCCTCTCGTGCACGCAGCGCCGAGATCCCCATCTCCGCGGCAGCCGTACAGCGCGCGCGAATCGCCGATCCCCGAGCCCCACGGGTACTGCCGCTGCGCGTCCCCTCCGGCCGCCGCGTAGGCCCACTCCGCCTCCGTCGGCAGGCGTCCCCCATCCCAGACGCAGAACGCGAAGGCCTCGTACCACGTCAGGCAGCTGATTGGCCGTTTCTCGTTTGGTCCGGGGGTATCCGTCCATGTCCACAGGCCCGCATCCGGGGCGTTGCACATGAGGCTATCTTTCAAATCCCCCGTGCTCGCCGGAAGGTGCATGTTCCATGCTGACTTCCATCCACTCCGTGGAATTCTCGGGTGTGTTCCGTCGCCTTCCGATGGTGCGGTCGCCCGTGTTCCTCGCCCCGCATCCACGAATGCTCGAAACCGCTCCACGGTGACTTCGAACCTGTCCAGGTAATAGTCGCCGACCGTCGCATGGTCCGGCCCGCCCCTCCCGTCATCGTAGGTGCGAGCGAATGTGCCGCCATCCACTTTCCGGCTATCGCAGCAGCTCGTGGAGTCTTCGCGTCCGCACAGCGGCCCCGTACCGGACTCGCTCGCGCCGCCGCAGCTCGGCGGCAGCGCTCCCGGGCCGGAGCCTCCTCCGGCCGCCGCGGAGCTTGCGGCGGCGGAGCTCGTTGCGCCGCTGCCCGGCCCGGCGCCGCCGTCGCCCGCCCCGCCGCTACCGGGCCCGGCGCCACCTCCGCTTCCAGAGCTCTCTCCGCTGCTCGATCCGGTGTCGTCCCTCCCCCCGGTGTTTGTCGTTCCGCTGCTCGGTCCCACGCCTGCGCTGCCGTCGCCCAGCGTATAGCCGTCCCAGTCCGCCCCGAGGATCTGCGCGCACCCTCCGCCTACGACAGCCGCAGCTAGCACGCCGGCCCATCCGGCGTTCGTCCAGGTCCTGCTCAGCATCTCCTACAGCCTCACTCCCCTGCGCTTCTGCTGTCAAGCCACTCCCCTGCGCCGCTCCTGCATGGCGCGTGGGGGACCGGTGGTGAGTGGGGCACCAGGAATGCGACGGTAGGCCCATGGAGAGGGAGTCCGTCGTGCGGCGCGGGTGATGGGCCCATGGTTGAGCCCAGTCGATCTTCATGCTCCGGCAAGGCCGGAGCATGAAGATCTCAGTCGAGTCCGGCGGGGCCCCCGCGCCGCGCGACGGACTCCCTCTCCATGGGCCGGGCAGCTCTGCAAGACGTCCCGGCCGGCCCTCCGAGCCCTCGCCTACGGCTCGGCGCCGAGCCGCTCGGCGCCCTTCTTCTGCTGGAGCCGGTGCTTGACGGCCCCGAAGATGACAGGCGCCACCGAGATGAAGATGATCAGGTAAACGACCCGCTCGATCTGCTTCGCGTCGAAGACCTTGCCAAGGAAGTACCCGAGGAAGGTCATCGAGGAGACCCAGAGCACGCCGCCAACAACGTTGAAGATCGCGAAGCGGCGGTAGGCCATCTGGCCCACGCCCGCCACGACCGGCGCGAACGTCCGGGCGAACGGCATGAAGCGCGCGAGGATGATCGTCTTGCCGCCGTGCTTCTCGTAGAACTTCTGCGTCGCGATCAGGTGATCCTTGCGGAACAGGAGCGACTGCTCGCGCGTGAAGATCTTCGGCCCGGCGCGCCGGCCGATCGAGAACCCCACCGCGTCGCCGATGATCGCCATGGCCATCAGCGTGACGTTCATCAGGAGCAGGTTCTGGAAGTTCGTCAGGTTGAGCGGGTTGATGAGCCCCGCGTTGACGAGCACCCCGGCGGTGACGAGCAGCGAGTCGCCGGGAAGGAAGAACCCGATGAGCAGCCCCGTCTCGGCAAAGACGATGATCATCAGGACGGGGTAGCCGCCCCACTCGAGGAGCGACTCGAGCTCCCTCAGCCTGCTGAAAAATTCACGGAGGAGTTCCACGCCCGCTCGATAGCTCACCTCGGCGGCCGCGTCGAACCCCGCGTGCACCCCCGGCGCCGCGGCGCTCCCGCGCGCACCCCCGCGCCGCGGCGCTCCCCGCGCGCACCCCCGCGCCGCCGCCGCCGCTCCCCGCGGCCCCTCTGCGCCGCCGCCGGCCCCTCTGGCAGCGCCGCCGCCCGGCGACGCACCCCGTCGCGACGGCGGCGCCGGCCCCCGCGGGCCAGCCCCCGCGCCGCACGCCCCGCGCCTGCGGTGGGCGCGCACGCTACGGCGCATACCGCGCCAGGTACTCCTTGAGGTGCAGCTTCCGGGCGGTGTTCTCGGAGGACATGTACCGTACCGTGCCGAAGATCTCCCGCTCGGGACCCCAGGCCCGATCGTAGCGCCCGAGCACCCAGAAGATCCCCGAGGTCGAGTTCGGATCGCGGCCGTCGAGCGCATACCGGTCGTTCAGCTCGACCATCACCGCAAGCGCCTCGCGCGGCGTCGGCGACCACTCGAGGATCTTCTTGCCCCAGAGCATCCGCAGGTAGTTGTGAATCCGCCCCTCGCGGAGGAGCTCGACCTGCGACGCGTTCCAGATCCGGTCGTAGGTCGCCGCGGCCGCGAGCGCCTCGAGCGAATAGACGCGCGGGCGCCTGTCGCGCTCGTGCTTCTTCAGCGTCGCGAGCGCCCAGTCCGGGAGAGACTCGTAGTCGGTCGGGTCGCGCTTCCACGAGAGGCGCGGCCCGTCGCCCTCGGTCGCCCCGAGCGCGAAGGCGTTGAACCCGATCTCCCGCCACGTGACGAGCTGCTCGAGGAACGCCTCGGCCGAGGGGCTCATCCCCCAGAACCCCTCGCGGCTGCCGCTCGGGCGCTTCTCGCGGTCCTCCGCGTCACCGAGCCGATCGAGCCGGAAGCGCTCGCGTCGGGCGACCGCGGCGAACACCTCGTGCGCCGCGAGGTGGCCGAAGTGCAGGTACGGCGACAGGCCGCTCGCCGCGCCGGCGTCCGGGTGATCGCGCTCCTCCAGGTAGCGCGGGAGCCGCTCCGCGACGAAGCGCGCGAGCTCCTCGCCGGCCGCCACCGGGCCGCCCCGGCGGGGGACCGGCGGGACGGCGTGATCGATGGGGAGCGCGGCGAGCGCGGCCGGGTCGCCCCCGAGCAGCGCCGGCGAGGCCGCGGGCCACCGCCGCGCGATGGCGCGGGGGAGGGGGGCCGCCGGCCGGAGGCGCGCCTTGTCCAGCGGATCGGCCGCGGGCAGCGCGCCGAGGTGATCGCCGATCACCCGCTGCCAGAAGATGCGGAACGAGCGCGCCGTCGTGAACACCCGATCGGCCGCGCGGACCGGAAGGAGACCGTTCGAGTCCACCTGCTCCAGGCGGACCGGCACCTGCCGCGCCGCCGAGGCGACCATCCGGGGGAGAAAGAAGCACGGATAATCGTCCGTCACCACCACGCACGCCCGCGCCGCGAGCGCGCCGAGCAGGCCCTTGCCGGCGCCGTCGGCGGGCTCGACGTAAGGGTGATACAGCGCGCCCGCCGCCGCGAAGCGGCGCGCGTTGTCGGCCATGCCGTCGATCACGAAGCGATGGAGCCTGTCGCTCGCCCAGCGGTAGCCGCACCGGAGCGCCTCGAGCACGACGAGCGGCCGATCGAGCTCCGCCGCCCAGGCGATCGCCCGCTCCAGGCCGAAATTGTGGCGTGTCCGGCGACTCGCGATCATCCAGTAAAGGACGTGATCGCCGCCCTCGCGCACGGGCATGGCGTTGCGGGTGCGGATCCGGAGATCCGGGACGCTGCTCGAGATCACCCAGGGCTCCTAGCACGGCCCGGCCCGGAGCGCGCAGGACGACCCGGAATGACGCCATCGCGCAGGGCGCGGCGCGAGGGCGGGTCGATCTGCCGACTCGCGCGCGTCCTCTGCGCGATCCGCGCGCTTGCGGTGCGGTGACGGCGGCCTCAGGTACCGGCTCAGCGGTCGCTCGCCGAGGTGCGGGCGCGACGCGCGAGGAGGGGCAGCATGGCTCTTGATATCCTGAAGGAGCGGGGGACTCCGCTCGACCGTCAGGCGTTCAACTGGCGCGATCTCGTCCAGGTACCGTACAGCAAGCTCGACGATGACGCCTTCAGCCGGATCCGCGTCATCCTGATGAACGGCATCGAGCTCGAGAGCGTGCGGTTCCTGCACAGCTTCGCGCGCGTGAACCGGGATCTCCGCCGCGTGCTCGCCCAGGTGCGGCGCGTCGACCACCACCAGGTCACGCTGGTGAACTGGCTCAACCCGCCGGACCAGTCGCCGCTCGAGACGACCATCGGATACGAGCAGGTCGCCATCGAGATCACCGCGCACGCCGCCCTGTCCGAGCCCGATCCGTACCTCGCGCAGGTGTATCGCTTCGGCATGCTCGAGGACTACGACCACCTCTATCGCTACTCGGCGCTCCTCGACCGCCTGGAAGGCAAGGACTCGAACAACCTCCTGCAATCGTACACCGACGTGACGGCGGGGCGCCCGACCGCGGTGGAGCACCGCGCCCCCGAGGACGACGTGCGCGCGCCGTACGACCGCAGGACCGCGAGCCCGATCACGAAGCTCAACGCGCTCACGATCATGGCCGCCGAGCAGCAGACGCACAACTACTACGTCAACGTCGGGCCGTTCTTCACCGACCCGGTGGCGCGGCTGCTCTACGCCGAGATCGCCTCGATCGAGGAGCAGCACGTCACCCAGTACGAGGCGATGATCGACCCCGACGAGACCTGGCTCGAGAAGTGGGTCCTCCACGAGGCCAACGAGGTCTACAACTACTGGAGCTGCCTCCAGCAGGAGCAGAACGCCCACCTCAAGCGGATCTGGGAGCGGTTCCTCGATTACGAGCTCGGGCAGCTCCACGTCGCCATCGAGCACCTGGGCCGCATCGAGCGGCGCGACGCGGCCGAGATCCTGCCCGCCTCGCTGCCGGATCCGGTGTCGCAGAAGAGCCACCGCCAGTTCGTGCGCGACGTGCTCTCGCGGGAGGTGCACCTCCGCGCCGTCGGCGAGCACATCGTCGATCCGAACGTGATCCCGGAGAGCGCCGCGACGCTCGCTTACCGGCAGCAGATGAACTCCGCCGGCTCTCCCTCCGAGATCGTGGCCGCGGGCTACCGGTACACGCCGGGCACCGAGCTCTCGCGGCGCGCCGAGAAGATCGACGGACAGAAGGAGGCGACTCCATGAAGCAGATCACGATCGGGACCAACATGACGGGCATCGCGACCTCGCCCCTCGACAGCAAGGAGCTCATCGAGGCCGCGCAGGCGATCCCGCCGAGCTCGCCAGGGAGCGAGGCCGACGCCGCGGCGGTCAGGACGGAGTACGCGCGGGAATCGGGCACGGTCGGGAGCGTGCCGCCGCCGACGAGCCTGAAGGGGATGGTCAAGGCGGCCGGGGAGCTCATCCAGGGCAGGCCGCCGGCGCTCCTCATCGACAAGCTGGGCGAGCGCCTCCAGTTCGAGCGGTCGGGTACGCGCCTCTACGAGGCGCTGATCGCCAAGTACGACGCGGAGGGCGGCTTCGAGGGAGGCCCGAGCCGCGCCGATCTCGAGGCGATCCGGGACGACGAGCTCAGGCACTTCGACCTGCTCCGGCGCGCGATGGAGCGGCTCGGCGCCGATCCGACCGCGATGACGCCCGGGGCCAACATGATCGGCCTCGCCTCGTCCGGCGTGCTCGCCGTCGCCGTGGAGCCCAGGATCAGCTTCGGCCAGAGCCTCCAGGCGCTGCTCGTCGCGGAGCTCACGGACAACGACAGCTGGCGCATGCTCATCGACCTGGCGACGGCGTACGGTCAGGACGAGATGGCGGCCGAGTTCCGCGTGGCCGAGCAGCACGAGGCGCGCCACCTCGAGCTTGTGCGAGCGTGGCTGTCGAGCAAGCTCGCGCTGGACGCGCGCGGGGCGCCCACCTCCACGACGCCGCAGAAGGCCGCCTGACGCGGCCACGGGCGGCGCGCGAACGCGCCGCGGCGCGCCGCGGCGCGACACGGCGCGACGCGGCGATGGACCGGCCCCGGGGATCTGGGTATGACGCTCGGCGCGCGGACGCGGCGCATGTGGGGTGCCGCCGGCGGATCCGCGCCTCGGGTGAACCCATGAACCTGCCCCAGAAGCTCCGATCGCTGTTCCTGCTGCCCCTCGTCGCGCCGCTCGCCTGCGGCGGCGCCCCGGCGCCGGCGCCGGCGCCGCCCCAGCAGGCCGCCGCGCCGCCCCCGGCAGCCCCGGCCGCCACCGCGCCCCCGGCGCCGGCGAAGGACGCGCCGCGCGCCGACGCGTCGCTCATGCCCCGGCGCCTGCTCTTCGGCAACCCGGAGCGCGCGTCTCCGAAGATCAGCCCGGATGGGAAGCGGCTCGGGTTCCTCGCGCCCTCCGAGGGCGTGCTCAACGTGTGGGTCGGCCCGGCCCAGGACCCGTCGGCCGCGAAGCCGGTCACGAAGGAGAAGAGCCGCGGCATCCGCACCTTCCTGTTCCCCTACGCGAGCGACGTCGTCCTCTACCGCCAGGACCAGGGCGGCGACGAGAACTGGCATATCTACGCCGTCGACCTCAAGACCGGCCAGACAAAGGACCTCACGCCGTTCGAGGGCATCGCCGCGCAGATCGAGGGGGTGAGCCAGAAGATCCCGAACGAGGTCCTGATCGGCATGAACGATCGGGACAAGAAGCACCACGACCTCTACCGCGTCGACCTCCGCACCGGCGAGCGCAAGCTCGTGCGGCAGAACGACGGGTTCGCCGGGTTCGTCACCGACGACGACTTCAAGGCGCGGCTCGCGATGCGGCTGACGCCCGACGGAGGCCAGGAGTACCTCGACATCACCGGCAAGGAGCCGAAGCCGTTCGTCGCGTTCGGGCCGGAGGACGCCTTGACGAGCGGCCTGGTCGGCTTCGACGCGACCGGCAAGACGCTCTATTCCCGGGACAGCCGCGGGCGCGACACCGCCGCGCTCGTCACGCTCGACCTGCGGACCGCGAAGCCCACCGTCGTCGCCGAGGACGCGAAGGCCGATGTCTCCGGCGTGATCGTCCACCCGAAGACGGAGAAGGTCCAGGCGGCCGCCTCCGAGTACGACCGCAAGCGCTGGCATGTGGTCGACAAGAGCATCCAGCCGGACCTCGACGCCCTCCGCGCGGTCGCCGACGGCGAGCTCGACGTGCTGAGCCGCTCGCTCGACGACAAGCGGTGGACGGTCGGCTTCACCGTCTCCGACGGGCCGGTGCGGTACTACCTCTACGACCGCGGCGCGAAGAAGGCGACGTTCCTCTTCTCGAACCGGCCAGCGCTCGAGTCGCAGCCGCTCACGAAGATGCGGCCCGTGGTCATCAAGGCGCGCGACGGCCTCGATCTCGTGAGCTACCTGTCGCTGCCGCGCGCCGCCGACCCGGATGGGGACGGCAAGCCGGACAAGCCGCTCTCGACGGTGCTCCTCGTCCACGGCGGCCCCTGGGCGCGCGACACCTGGGGCCTCAACGGGATGCACCAGTGGCTCGCGAACCGCGGCTACGCCGTGCTGAGCGTCAACTACCGCGGGTCGACGGGCTTCGGGAAGAAGTTCATCAACGCGGGCAACCTCGAGTGGGCCGGCAAGATGCACAGCGACCTGCTCGACGCGGTGGAATGGACCGTCGCCCAGGGCATCGCCGACAAGGCCCGCGTGGCGATCGTGGGCGGCAGCTACGGCGGCTACGCGACGCTCGTCGGCCTGACGTTCACGCCCGAGACCTTCGCCTGCGGCGTCGACATCGTCGGCCCGTCGAACCTCGTGACCCTGCTCGAGTCGATCCCGCCCTACTGGGCGCCGATGCTCGAGCTGTTCGCCAAGCGGGTCGGCGACCCCCGCACCGAGGACGGCCGCGAGCTCCTGCGCTCGCGCTCGCCGCTCTACCTGGCCGACAAGATCAAGCGGCCCCTCCTCATCGGCCAGGGCGCCAACGATCCGCGCGTGAAGCAGGCCGAGAGCGACCAGATCGTCAAGGCCATGACGGGCAAGGGCATCCCGGTGACGTACGTGCTGTACCCCGACGAGGGCCACGGCTTCGCCCGGCCGGAGAACGCGCTGTCGTTCAACGCGATCGCGGAGACGTTCCTCGCGCAGTGCCTCGGCGGCTCCTACCAGCCGGTCGGCGACGACTTCAAGGGGTCGAGCGTCACCGTCCCCGTCGGCGCAGACGTCGTCCACGACCTCTCCGCGGTGCTCTCCGCGCGCTGATCCGACGCCCGCCGCGCCTCCGCCCTGGGCCCGCGGCGGCCCCGGGGCGGGGCCGCCGCGCCCTGGCCCGCGCTACGTCTGCTGCGTCGACGCGTTCCGCGCGCGCCGGCGGGACCCGGGCTCGCTCGCCGCGGGCGCGCTCGAGAGGTCGTCGAGCGTCTCGAGGAGCTGCTCCAGGTCGAACGGCTTGTTGATGATCCTCGTCGCGTCCGGGTGGTTCGGGTCGATGCAGAAGCCGGGATCGCTGAGCGCGGTCACGAGCACGATCGGCACCGCCATCCCCTCGGCCGCGAGCGTCTCCATGAGCCGGGGCCCATCCATGAACGGCATCACGCAGTCGAGGACGATCGCGTCCGGGGGCGCCTGGGAGCGCAGCCGCTCCAGGGCCTCGAGCGGATCGGTATAGCCCTCGACGTCGTACCCCTCCGCCAGCAGCACCTCTTCCAGTGTCTCGACGATCGCGTCGTCGTCGTCGACGATCACGATGCGCCGCCTCCGCCCTCGTTCAGCGTCTCCTTGCTCGTCGCTCACACTCACCTCGGTGGAGAACTCCGGTGTCACTTCTGGGACCGGCCGCTGTCGTCGTCGACCCTCGGACGTCCCGTCTGTGCGAATTGTTTACAGGCTCTCCCGGTGCTCGCTCCAGCAACCCCGGTCTCCGCCGGCTCTCCGGCGCTCCCCGGCCCGTGCGCCCGCCCACCGTGGCCGAGGGCGAGCGACCTCAGCTCCTCGGTTGAGGCTGCTCACCCGCGGAGAGGAGGTCCGGAGAGCTCCCCATCTTCGTGTGGAGCTGGACGGGCCTCTGGCGCAGCCGGAGGCGCATGTTGACGAGCTCGACGCCGAGCGAGAACGCCATGGCGAAGTAGATGTAGCCCTTGCTGATGTGCTGGCCCATGCCGTCGGCCACGAGCACCACGCCGATGAGGAGCAGGAAGCTCAGCGCGAGGATCTTCATGCTCGGGTGGCGGTGGATGAAGGCGCCGATGCGACCGGCGAAGACGAGCATCACGCCCACGGCGATGAACATCGCCACCATCATGATGGAGACGTGCTTCGCCATGCCGACCGCGGTGATGACCGAATCGAGCGAGAAGACGATGTCGAGCACCACGATCTGCGCGATGACGGAGGGGAATGACGCCTTCACCTTCGGCTGGCCTTCCGCGGCGTCGTCGACCTCGAGCTTGTCGAACATCTCGTGGGTCGACTTGCCGATCAGGAACACACCGCCGCCGAGCAGGATCAGGTCACGCCCGCTGAAGTCGTGGCCCAGCAGGCTGAACAGGGTGGCCTTGAGCCCCATCACCCACGAGATCGCGAGCAGGAGCAGCAGCCGCATGCCGAGGGCGAGCAGCAGGCCGATGCGGCGCGCCACCGGCTGCTGCTCCGGCGGCAGCTTCGCCGTCATGATGGAAAGGAAGACGATGTTGTCGATTCCGAGGACGATTTCCAGCGCGCTGAGGGTCGCCAGCGTGATCCAGCCATCAACGTGCAGAAAGGCGCTCATGTCGGGCATTTGGGTGGCCCTTTGTAGCATGAGGCGCCGCGGCCGCCCGCAACGTCGTCGTCACGACCGCTCCGCTCCCCGCTGGAGCGCCCGCTGGATCCCGGGCGAATCTTGATCCCGTGTTCAGGAAAACTCGCCACCATGAATCTTACGAGGGCGCGAGGGCACGAGGGCAGAACGGAGACGTGCGAGGAGGCGCGTGTCCCGGGGGCCGCTTGACGTGGGATGTTTCGATCCTGTACACATGATAGGGAAGTACGATCAAGTGGATCTGCCTTCTTCTTGGCTTTCAGGCGAGCTCCTCAGGGGTGTTGGCGAGCTCGCCGGTCGACGCCTTGCCGTCGCCCTGTCACGCGGGCGAGGCGGCGGGGACGCCTGCTCCTCGCGCGGAACAGGTAGTCTCGGGGCGGAGGGGGCGACCTCGTGACCGTGGTACCGAAGCTCGGCTTTGGGCGGGGGGAGCGCTGGGCTGACCGCGACGACGGCGAGGCGCCGTCCATGGAGCGGGCGCGCTTCCACGACGATGGGCACGACGACCCGCCGACCGAGGTGCCGCTGGCGTGCTGGCTGGATGGGGACGCGGTCTGGCTGCAGATCGAGGGGCTCGACAGCGGCCATCCGGTCGTCCTGCTCGGCGCGATGGGCGCGTGGATCGAGCCCGATTACCGGACCTCGTTCCCCTTCGGGAGCGTCGTCGGCGTGCGCCTGTACTTCCGCGGGGCCGAGATCGGCCCGCTCCCTGCCCTCCTTGTCTTGCAATCGATGGGCCTGCGAGGGCCGCTCGTCGGGCTGTCCTTCCAGGAGGTGCCGGCGCGCGCGGCCGGCCGGATCCGCGGCGCGCTGCGCGCCCTCGTCGACGCCGGCGCGGCGAAGGCCGCCGCCGCGAGCCTCTTCCGGCCCGCGGCCTCGGAGGCCGGGCAGGTGCGCGAGATCATCGACGACCCGGGGCGGGTGCGCGACATCCTGAGCGTCCTTCTGCGCAAGAAGGGCGTCGTCCGCCGCGCCGGCGAGGGCGCGCCGTCGATGTGCGTGATGCTCAGCGAGGTGGGGGCCGGGTCGGTCCGGTGGTCCGGCATCGAGGGCTGGAGCGAGGCCGCCGCGGTCGAGATCGCCGGGCACAGCTCCGTCTTCCGGTTCAACATCCGGGCGGAGCAGGTGCGCCCGGGTGAGGTCGTGTCCGCGCTGCCGACCCGGGTGGAGCGCGTCCGCCAGAGCCTCCAGCAGCGGGGCGTCGAGGTCGAGCTCACCGCGCGCTTCCTGCACCCCCACTGGCTCCACCTGCCGCCGGTCGAGGCCGAGGTGGTCGACGTGTCCTTCTCGAGCCTGCGGCTCGCGCTCGGCCAGGGGCAGCCCCCGCTCGAGCCGCGCCTCAAGCTCGCGCTGGAGCTGCCGGACGGCGACGACGGCGTCGTCCACCTGAAGGGCGAGGTGCGGTCGGTGGTCGCGGGCGAGGGCGCCTCGGCGCAGCTCTGCGCCGTGCACGTGGTGGCGGCGAAGCGCGAGGACGAGCGGCGCTGGCTGCGGCTCGTGTCGCGCATCCTGCACGCGACCACCTACGGGGGGACGGCCTGGCAGGCGGAGTTCTGGGACCTCTTCGCCTCGTCGGGCTACTTCAACCTGTCCGGAAGGCGCCCCGAGCACTTCGAGTCCATCAAGCCGAGCTTCATGAGGATGGCGCAGCGGGCGGCGGCGGTGCCGCACCTCTTGCACAACGTCACCTGCCTGTCCGAGCACGGCATCGAGGGCAACTTCTCGGTGATGAAGCCCTACCACGCGACGTGGATGTTCCATCAGCTCGCGAAGCGGCCGAGGAGCGCCTCGAACCTGAGCTCGCGGCAGGTGCTGCGCGACATCTTCACGCGCTGCTGCGAGTACGCCCTGGCCGACAGGGAGTGCCGGTGGGTCATCGTCTACGCCGAGGCGCACGTCGCGTGGAACGAGCGGTCGTTCTTCGAGTTCGCCCGCCGGCACGAGGCGACAGGGCTCGTCCTCGCGCTGCCGTTCCGCCTGATGGGGGTCGACGTCCCGCCGCCCCCGGGGGCCTCCTGGGCGGGCGACCGGGCCGGCGGCGCGCCGTTCGAGATCGGCGAGGCGACCCCGGCGGAGCAGGCGGCGCTGCTCGGGCAGCTCTGCGCCACGTCGCCGCGCCTGTACGCGGAGGCGCTCGATCTCGTGCCGGGCAGGCTCGCGATGGGGCCGTGCGTCGAGCGCTGGCGCAGCGCGGGCCTCGAGCGGGAGCGCGCGGTGCTCGTCGCGCGCCAGGGCGGCGAGCCGCTGGCGGCCGCCGTCCTCGAGCTCGGCGAGCTCGGCACGAACCTCTTCCGGCTCCTCGACTCGGTCCGCCTCATCCCCCTGCGCCCTGGCGGGGACGCCGCGCTCGGCCCGCTCCTCGACGCGGCCTGCGGCTGGTTCCAGCGGCACGACCGGACGTCGTTCATCTACTTCGGCGAGCGCGGCAAGCTGTCCTACGCCGGCCCCGCCAGCCTGAGCGACCTCGGGGAAGGGCGGCTGTGGATCATCGCCAGAGAGCTCGTCCCCGAGTTCGTGGAGCACGTCTACGGGCTCACCGAGCCGAAGCCGCCGCGCCGGTGATCCCTCGACGACGACTCCCGGTCTCGACTCCGGATCTCGAACTCCGCTCCCCAGGCGAGGAGGCATGTACCAGCTCAAGATCGACAGGATCAACGCCCTCATCGAGGTCACGTTCAAGGGCGTGGTGCGCGCGGAGGAGGCGCAGGCGTACGCCCTCGAGTACAGGAAGGCGCTCGGCTCGCTCTGCGGCCGGAAGATCCGCGTCCTCGTGGACTTCCGCGGGTTCTCCATCGCGTCCGAGGAGGCGACGGAGCTGCTCCGCGACATCGGGGCGACGTCGGCCGCCGAGGGGGTGATCCGCACCGCCGAGCTCGTCCACAGCGATCTCGCCGCGCTCCAGGCGAGCCGGATCGCGCGCGAGGCGGGGATGTCGGATCTCGTGCGCATCTTCAAGGACGAGGGCGCCGCGCGCGCCTGGCTCCTCGAGGGCCGCGCCGCGCCCTGAGCCGCGGCCGTGAGGGCGCGGCGGCGGCGCGGCTCAGCGCACGAGCAGCACGTCCTCGAGCGGGCGGCGGAGCGAGCGCGTCGACGGCGGGCCCGCGATCGACAGGCGGAAGAGCAGGATCTCCGCCGTCGCGTCGGTGACGTCGAACAGCCGGAGGTACCGCGCCCGGAGCTCCCGCGCGGCCTCGATGGTCTCCGGATCCATCCCCTCGCCGCCGCCCCGGACGAGGCGCGCGAACAGGTACGGCAGCGTCGCCATCGGGTAGACGGCGATGCCCCGCTGCGTCGCTGTCAGCCACGCCCGCTCGAGCGCCCTGCCGCCCTGGAAGTAGTCCGCGAGCCCGGCGCGCGGCATCGTGATCAGCGCGACGGCCATGGCGCCGTCGATCGCCTTGCGCGCCGTCTTCTCCAGCGCCCTGCCGCCGCCCCAGCGCCGCACGAGCTCCATCGCGCGCCAGTCCCGGCAGACCCGGAAGCCGGCGAGGTCGGCGGGCGAGAGCTCGAACGCGCCGACGAAGATGCCGTCGCGGCGCGCCTCGGCCTCGGCCTCGGTCCAGCGGATCTCCTTCATCAGGTCGGCGTGCGTGCGCTCCACGAGCAGCCTGGCCCGGTCGCCGGCGCCGAGGAGCGCGGCGATCTCCTCGAGTTCCGCAGGCGACTCGAGGAGCTGGAGGTCGGCCCCGGGGACGGACCGGACGGCGGCGGCGAGCGCGGCCCGGTGCTCGTGTGACAGTGCGGCCCGATCGCCCTGGCGCCGGTTCGTGTGCCGGAGCCCGATGGCGTCCACGAGGCCGTCCATCGCGTGGCCCTCGGCGCCGCTCACCGGCGCGCCGAAGAAATCGAACGTCGCGACGAGGTCGGCGTCGCCCTCGCGCGGGAAGGGCGCGACGCGCACGCCGAGCCCCTCGCGGTGCGCGGCGAGGACGACGTTCTCTGCGGCCGCGCCGAGCGCGACGACGCCGCCCGTCCCCTGGAAGTCGGCGAGCGACTCGGAGCGCGCCCGGTCGTGGAACAGCCCGAGGCGGCGCCCCTCGAAGACCCAGCGCCACGGCTGGCAATTGCCGCCCGAGGGCGCCGCGACGCCCGCCGCGACGATCCGCCGGAGCCGCTCCGGATCGAGCGCCACGGCCCCGTCCGCGCCCCCGAGCGGGCGTGCGAGCGACGCCGGGTCGAGGGCGGGCCCGCGCGCCTCGAGCGCCGGCCCGCGCACCTCGCGCGCGCGCCGCGCTTCCGCCGCGGGGCCGCGCGCCTCCTCGGGCCCGCTGATGATCTGCTCCAGGTCGACGTAGTACCGGCCCGACCGCACCGGCTCCCCCAGGGCGAGCCGGCGCGCCGTGTCCGCGGCCGCCGCCCCGCCGTGGACGACCGCCGACCCGAGCTGGGGCCACGTGCTCACCGTCTGCTGGATCTCGAGCAGCGAGGCGGCGAACCGCGTGGAGAGCGTGTCCTGCCCGATGATCTGCATCACATAAGGCACCTTGTCCTCGGTCGACAGGCCGCGGATGCGGTCGGGCGTCAGATCGCCGACGAGCCCGTGGAGGATCGGCCGATCCGGCTCCAGATCGAAGCGCTCGACGTCGATGAGCCCCCGGTCGCTCGTGTCCATCAGGACGGGGATGCGGAGCGCGCGCGCGCGGAGGCGGAGCTCCAGCTTGATATCGAGGCTGTCGCACTCGTCCACCACGATATCGAGCTTGCCCTCGCCCTCATCCTCGTCCGTTCCGAGCAGGAAGCGATCGATGTTGTCCGGAGTGACCCCTTCGGAAAAGCATTTTACTTTGAAGAACGGGTCGAGCTCCGCGATGTCGCGCGCCGTGGCGACCACCTTGGGCACGTCGAGGTTGTGCACGCCGGTCCGGATCCGGTTCATGTTCGAGAGCTCGAGGTCGTCGAAGTCCGCGATGCGCAGCTCGCCGGCGCTGCGCTCGAGCGCGATGGTCAGCGCCACCGACTGGCCGACGGAGAGCCCGACGACGCCGATCTTCCGGCGCGCGAGCGCCGCCTGCTCCTCGGCGCTGATCTTGTACTTGTTGCGGTTGGTCCTGAGCTCGACGAACTCGGCCTCATCGAGCAGGTGCACGAGGCGGCGCGACCACGGGTAGTGGACCCAGACGCCGTACGCCTGCCGCGGCACGCCGCCGAGGTGCGCTTCCACGCGCCGCGCGATCTCCTGCTCTCCGAGCGTCCGGCTCGGGTGCCGCGTCTTGACGAGATCGGCGAGCTGCCGGTCGATCGCGTCGAACACCTGGAGGCCCGGCTCGTCGCGGAGCAGGCGCCCGAGCCGCTCGGCGTCCTCCTCGCGCGTCGGCCGGAAGAAGCTCGGCCGCCACCCGGTCGACTCGGCGCCTCGTTGCGAAGACTGCGAGATGAGCTCTTGCCAGCCGGTCTTTGTCATGGTGGTTCCGGTGTCTCCCCTGCGCCCGCCCGGACGCGGCCGCCCGCGCTGCCCGACCCTCGATGCGCCCCCGGATCAGCGCGTCGCGCGGGGCGCCCGGCCCTCGATCTCGAGCCTCATCTTCGCGACCTTGTGGTGCACGAGGGCGGCCTCGGGCCCGCTCACCTCGAGGTAGCGGAGCGCCGCCGCGACGTCGTTGCCGCGGAACGACCTGACCCGCGGGTTGAACCAGCTGAGCGCCGTGGAGATCTGCCGCACGAGCAGCGCATCGGTGCAGATGGCCACCGTGAGCGTGTGCTTGCTCACAAAGTCGTTGATGGACGCGCGCTGCTTCGCGTTCGGGCCGCCGCCGGCGGTCACCACCAGCGTCCTGGAGCACGAGGGCGGGAGCGCGAGCACCGTCTGCATGTAGCTCTCCCAGTCCTCGTCGCTCGGCGGCTCCCTGCCGTGGACGGCGATGAGCACGTGCTCCGTCGTGTCGAACAGCATGGTGGGATGGGTCATCGTCTCACCGAGCGCTCGCAGAGCTTACGTCCTCGCGCCGCCAGGCGGCCAGATCGCGACGGCTTCGCCTTGGATGGCCGTGCGCCCGGCGACCGGGCAGGGGATCGCGAGGTCCATGCCCTGCACCTAGGACGGTTCGATTGACGCAGCAACGACCTGGAGCGACTTTCGACGCGGCGCCGGCGCCGTGCGCGGCGCGGGTCCCGAGGGCCTGCGCGCGGTCGACCGACGCCGCGCTCCTGCGCGCTCCGCGGCGTGGGTCGACCCGGCGCGCCGCGCGCTCACCGCGCCGGGCCAGCCCCGCGCGCGCGGGCCGCGGCGGCTGACGCCGCCCGGGCGGGGCTCGCTCTCGGGCCCTGGTTGCGCCCAGGGCGACCCCGAGTTGTTTCCAAAGGATTTCATGACGTGCTGCTGGGCAGTTGCACCGGGGGCTGACTGCCACGCTGTGGTCTATACTACGGAATGTGCATGAGGGGTCTTCCTCACTCGACCGCAGCGTATGCGCTGTTGCACCGAGGCTTGACGGAGGACCCCGACCACATGTAGCGCTCGATCGGTGGGTTGTATTGTCCAGCAGACGGGGCCGGCGCCCTGGCTGCTGCGGTCGTCAATGTGACCACCTCGCCGGGGGAGGGTGATTTCGCGATGCGCGTGCTGGAAAACTTCATCGGCGGCGCCTGGTCTCGCTCTTCGGGGAAGACGCACCTCGAGGTGAAGAACCCGGCGACCGGGGAATCTCTCGCGAGGGTCCCGCTCTCGGCCGCGGCGGACGTCGACGCGGCGGTGAAGGCGGCGCAGGCGGCGTTCCCCGGCTGGAGCGCGACGCCGCCGGTGCAGCGGGCGCGCTACCTCTTCAAGCTGCGCGAGATCTTCGACGCCCACCGCGACGAGATCGCGGCCATCTGCACCTCGGAGCACGGCAAGACGCTGACCGAGGCGAGGAACGATTTCGGCCGCGGCATCGAGAACGTCGAGCACGCGGCCGGCATCCCGGCGCTCATGATGGGGCAGGGGCTCGAGGACGTGGCGTCCGGGATCGACTGCCACACGATCCGCCAGCCGCTCGGCGTCTTCGCGGCGATCACGCCGTTCAACTTCCCTCCGATGGTGCCGCTCTGGTTCCTGCCGTACGCGATCGCGACGGGGAACACGTTCGTCCTCAAGCCCTCGGAGCAGGTGCCGCTCTCGCAGCAGCGCATCTTCGAGCTGATCGAGCAGATCGGGCTGCCGCCCGGGGTCGTGAACCTCGTGCACGGCGGGCGCGACGTGGTGAACGCCTTCTGCGAGCACAGGGACATCGCGGGCGTGTCGTTCGTCGGCTCGTCGGCTGTCGCGCGCCACGTCTACAGGAGCGCCGCGGAGGCCGGCAAGCGGGTCCAGGCGCTCGGCGGGGCGAAGAACTTCCTCGTCGTCATGCCGGACGCCGACCGGCTGAAGACGGTGACCAACGTGGCCGAATCGATCTTCGGCTGCTCCGGCCAGCGCTGCCTCGCCGGCAGCGTCGTCGTGTGCGTCGGCGACACCCACGAGGCCGTGCGCGAGGCGCTCGTGCGCTACGCGAGGGCGATCGTGCTGGGCGACGGGTCGAAGCCGGGCGTGACCATGGGCCCTGTGATCTCGGCGGCGCACCGGGACCGGGTCGTCTCGTACATCGACAAGGGCGTGAGCGAGGGGGCGACGCTCTTGCTCGACGGCCGCGACGCGAAGGTCGAGGGGTATCCGGACGGCAACTGGGTCGGGCCCACGGTCTTCGACGACGTGCGGCCGGGGATGGTGATCGCGACCGAGGAGATCTTCGGCCCCGTCGCCTGCCTGATGCGCGCGGACGACCTCGACGAGGCGATCGCGATCGCGAACCGGAGCGAGTACGGCAACGCGGCGTCGATCTACACGTCGAGCGGCCGCGCCGCGCGCGAGTTCCAGCACCGCGTCGCCGCCGGCATGGTCGGCGTGAACGTCGGCGTCGCGGCGCCGATGGCCTTCTTCCCCTTCGGCGGCCAAAAGGGCAGCTTCTTCGGCGACCTCAAGGCGCATGGCCCGACGGCCATCGACTTCTACACAGAGCGCAAGATCGTCATCACGAGGTGGTTCTGATGGCACGAAATGTACTTGGCGGGCTGATCCAGTGCTCGACCCCGGTCCTCGACGAGGGCGCCTCCGTCACGGCCATCCGGGACGCGATGTTCGAGAAGCACCTGCCGCTCATCGACGAGGCGGGGAAGAAGGGCGTGCAGATCCTGTGTCTGCAGGAGGTGTTCAACACGCCCTATTTCTGTCCCTCGCAGGACGCGACGTGGTGCGACGTGGCCGAGCCCGTCCCCGGCCCGACGGTCGAGCGGCTGACCGCCTACGCGAAGAAGTACAAGATGGCGATGATCATCCCCATCTACGAGCGGGAGATGGCGGGCGTCTATTACAACACGGCGGCCGTCGTCGACGCCGACGGGACGTACCTCGGCAAGTACCGGAAGACGCATATCCCGCACACGAACGGCTTCTGGGAGAAGTTCTTCTTCAAGCCGGGGAACCTCGGGTATCCCACCTTCCAGACGCGGTACGCGCGGATCGGCGTGTACATCTGCTATGATCGCCACTTCCCGGAGGGGGCGCGGCTGCTCGGCCTGAACGGCGCCGAGATCGTGTGGAACCCGTCGGCGACGGTGGCCGGGCTGTCCCAGTACCTCTGGAAGCTCGAGCAGCCGGCGCACGCCGTGGCCAACGGCTACTTCATCGCCGCGTCGAACCGCGTCGGCACCGAGGCGCCGTGGAACATCGGCAAGTTCTACGGCACGAGCTACTTCTGCGACCCGAGGGGCAGCTTCCTCGCGACGGGGAGCGAGGACAAGGACGAGCTCGTCGTCGCCGAGATGAACCTCGACATGATCGAGGAGGTCCGGAGGACGTGGCAGTTCTACAGGGACCGCCGGCCCGAGAGCTACGGAGAGCTCACGAAGCAGCTCCCCTGACGGCCCACGGCCGCCGCGGGAGGACGGCGGCCGCGCAATGGCGCCATCGCGCGATGGCGCGGCCGCGAGCCGGCGGGCCCCGCCAGGCCCGCCGCGAAGCCACCAGCAGCGCCGGGGCGCTGGTCGCGGGCGGATCTCCCCCGGCGTTTCCCTCGCCATGGCGGCGCCGCCCCCCGCAGGGGAGCCGCCGCCCGGCGCGCACCCGCGGAGAGGCAACATGGGCATCCTGATCAAGAACGGCGAGATCATCACAGCGAGCGACCGGTTCGTCGGCGACGTCTACTGCGAGGACGGGAAGATCGCCGCGGTCGGCCCGGGGCTCGCGAAGGAGCGGGCGGGAGACACGGTGATCGACGCCTCCGGCCAGCTCGTCTTCCCGGGCGGCGTCGACGCGCACGTGCACATGGAGCTGCCGTTCATGGGGACGGAGAGCTCGGACGACTTCGAGACGGGCACGGCGGCGGGGGTCGCCGGGGGCACGACCTCGATCATCGATTTCGTGATCCCGAGCCGCGGGCAGTCGCTGCTCGACGGGCTCGCGATGTGGCACGAGAAGGCGAAGAAGGCGGTCGCCGACTACGCCTTCCACATGGCCGTCACCTGGTTCGGCGACAGGACCCTCTCGGAGATGGGTGTCTGTACGCGCGAGCACGGCATCCCGTCGTTCAAGACCTTCATGGCCTACCGCGGGGCCATCGGCGTCGACGATCCGGAGCTCATCCAGGTGATGGAGGCGGCCAGAGGGCTCGGCGCGCTCGTGACCGTCCACGCCGAGCACGGCGACGCCGTCGTGGCGCTCCAGAAGAAGCTCCTCAAGGAGGGCAAGACGCACCCGCGCTACCACGCCCAGAGCCGGCCCTCGCCGATCGAGGGCGAGGCGACGGGGCGCGCCATCATGCTGGCGCGGATGCTCGGCGAGCCGATCTACATCGTCCACCTCACCTGCAAGGAGGCGCTCGCCGCCGTCGCCGAGGCCCGGGGTCGCGGGCAGGTGGTCATGGCCGAGACGTGCCCGCAGTATCTGTTGCTCGACGACTCGGTCTACGAGAAGCCCGGCTTCGAGGGGGCGGCCTACGTGATGAGCCCGCCGATCCGGCCGAAGGGCCACCAGGACGCGCTGTGGGCCGCGCTCGCGTCGGGGCTCATCCAGACGGTGGCGACCGACCATTGCCCCTTCAACCAGGTCGGCCAGAAGGACATGGGCAAGGACGATTTCTCGCGCATCCCGAACGGCGCCGCCGGCATCGAGAACCGCCTCGCCCTGCTCTGGACCTACGGGGTGCTCGAGGGGCGCATCGACGTCCACCGCTT
This sequence comes from Sorangium sp. So ce1335, assembly GCF_051521615.1. NCBI lineage: Bacteria > Pseudomonadati > Myxococcota > Polyangiales > Polyangiaceae > Sorangium > Sorangium sp. So ce1335. The sequence continues at coordinate 9,037,580 of NZ_CP150363.1, read as the reverse complement.
CGTCGACCTGTTCGCCACGCAGCCGGCCAAGATCTTCGGGCTGTACCCGCGAAAGGGCTCGATCGTGCCGGGCGGCGACGCGGATCTCGTCGTCTTCGACCCGAAGGGGACGAGCACCATCTCCGCGAAGACCCACCACCACCGGTGCGACAGGAGCATCTTCGAGGGCTTCGAGGTGAAGGGGAAGCCGACGAGCGTCATCGTGAACGGCCGCGTCCAGCTCGCCGACGGCAAGCTCGACGTGGAGCGCGGCGCGGGCCGCTACCTGCCGCGCCGGCTCGGCCCGACCCAGGGCTCCCCGGCCGTGTAGCCGCCAGCGTCTGTCGATGACCGCATGACCGCGCGAGCAAAGAGCATGACCCGAGCCCCAGTACGCCTGTTCTCCCTCCCGTCCGGCCGGATCGAAGAGCGATTCGAGGACAAGAACCCGAGGTACACCGACGCCGAGGCGTTCGCCGAGGCGACCCGGTGCCTCTACTGCGTCGACGCGCCCTGCATCAAGGCGTGCCCGACGGCCATCGACATCCCGACCTTCATCCGGAAGATCGCGACGGGCCAGGTGAAGGGCGCCGCGCGCACCATCCTCTCGGCGAACTTGCTCGGCCAGTCGTGCGGGCAGGCCTGCCCCGTGGAGGTGCTCTGCGCCGGCGACTGCGTCTACAACGCGTGGGGGCGCGAGCCGATCGCGATAGGCCGGCTCCAGCGCTACGCGGTCGAGTCGGCCCTCGCCAAGGACCCGGCGCTCTTCCGGGCGAAGCCGCCCACGGGCCGGAGCGTCGCGCTCGTCGGCGCGGGGCCGGCGTCGATCGCGGCGGCGGGCTACCTCGCCCTCGAGGGGCACCGCGCGGTCATCTTCGAGCGCAAGGCGATCCCCGGCGGGCTGAACACGCTCGGGATCGCGCCGTACAAGATGAAGGGGGACGAGGCGCTCCGCGAGGTCGCGTGGGTGCTGTCGCTCGGGGACATCGAGCTCCGCGCCGGCGTCTCGGTCGTCGAGCAGGCGGCCGGGCCGGGCGAGGTCTCCGCGCGCGACCTGCTCGCCGGGTTCGACGCCGTCTTCCTGGGGCTCGGCCTCGGCGACGACGCGCGCCTCGGCATCCCCGGGGAGGACGGCGAGGGCGTCGTGGGGGCCACGGCGTTCATCGAGCGGCTCAAGTCCGATCCGCGCCTCGAGCTCACGGGCGTGCGGCGCGCGGCCGTCGTCGGCGGCGGCAACACGGCGCTCGACGTCGCGCACGAGCTCGGGCTGCTCGGGATCGACGTCGCGATCGTGTACCGGCGCTCCGAGGCCGAGATGTCGGGCTACGCGCACGAGCTCGAGGGCGCGCGGAGCGCGGGGGCGCGGCTCATCGAGGACCGGGTGCCGGTCGAGGTGGTGCGCGAGGGCGGGCGGCCCGTCGCGCTGCGCGTCGCGCCGGCGGACGCGCGGCAGGGGGGCGCGCCGCAGGGCGCCGCGAAGGCCGCGGGGGAGCTCGTGCCGGCGGACCTCGTCGCGGTCGCGATCGGGCAGAGCCGGGCGACGCGGGTGGCGCTCGCGTTCGAGGGCGTGGCGCTCGACGCGAAGGGGCGCGTCGTCGTCGACCCGGCGACGCACCGCACGGGCAACCCAAGGGTCTACAGCGGCGGCGACTGCGTGAACGGCGGCAAGGAGGTCGTCAACGCGGTCGCCGAGGCGAAGATCGCCGCGCGCGCGATGCACGAGGCGATGATGCAGCGGGCGGGCGGCGCGGCGCCCGCACCGCGAGGGAGCTGAGCGATGGCCGACCTCTCTATCGACTTCGCCGGGATCAAGAGCCCGAACCCGTTCTGGCTCGCCTCGGCGCCGCCGACGAACACAGGCGATCAGGTGCGGCGCGCCTTCGACGCCGGGTGGGGCGGCGCCGTCTGGAAAACGCTCGGAAACCCCATCGTCAACGTGTCGAGCCGATTCGGTGGCATCGATCACGGCACGATGCGGCTCATGGGGCTCAACAACGTCGAGCTCATCACCGACCGACCGCTGGACGTGAACCTCCGGGAGATGCGCGAGGTGAAGCGGCGCTATCCGGGCCACGCGCTCATCGCGTCGCTCATGGTCGAGACGAAGGACGAGTGGCGCGAGATCATCCGCAAGGCGGAGGACACGGGCGCCGACGGGCTCGAGCTGAACTTCGGCTGCCCGCACGGGATGTGCGAGCGCGGCATGGGCTCGGCCGTCGGCAACGAGCCGGCCGTCCTCGAGGAGATCGCGCGCTGGGCCGTCGAGTTCGCGACGACGCCGGTCATCGTGAAGCTCACGCCCAACGTCGGCGACATCCTCGAGCCGGGCGAGGCGGTGCTCCGCTCCGGGGCGCACGGCGTCTCGCTGATCAACACGATCAAATCGCTGATGGGGGTCGATCTGGAGCGGATGGTCCCGCTCCCGCGGGTCGGCGGCGCGTCGACGAACGGCGGGTACTGCGGGCCGGCGGTCAAGCCGATCGCGCTCCACATGCTGAGCCAGCTCGCGCGCCACCCCGAGGTAGGCCGGCTGCCCATCTCGGGCATCGGCGGCATCTCGAGCGCGCGCGACGCCGCGGAGTTCATCGCGCTCGGCGCGACGAGCGTGCAGGTGTGCACCGCGGTGATGCACCGCGGCTACCGCATCGTCGAGGAGATGATCGAGGGGCTCAGCGACTGGCTCGACGAGCACGGGATGCGCTCGGTGGGCGAGCTGCGCGGCAGGGCCGTCCCGCAGGTGCAGGAGTGGGGGGATCTCGACCTCTCGTACCGCGTCGTGGCGGACATCAGCCCCGAGAGGTGCATCGGGTGCCAGCTCTGTTATGTGGCCTGCATGGACGGGGCGCACCAGTGCATCCACCTGCCCGGCAGGACGGAGGCGGAGGCGCGCGCGGCGGGCCACACGCACATCCCGAAGGCCATCCCGGATCGCGCGGTGACGGCGGACCCGAGCGGGGTCGCGGCGCCGTCGCGCGTGCCGTTCGTCGACGAGGAGGAGTGCATCGGCTGCAACCTGTGCGCGCTCGTGTGCCCGGTGGCCGGGTGCATCACGATGAAGGAGGTGCCCTCAGGCAAGCCGCCTGAGACGTGGAACGACCGTGTCCAGAAGGGGACGGACTTCGTGCCTGGCGGGCTGGAAGCGACGGCCCGCGCGCGGAGCTCGTGATCCAGGGCTCCTGACCCGCCGGCCCGGAGCCCACCGACGATCGCCGGCGCGCTCGCGCCGGCGGAGCTGGCAGGAGGAGCATCGATGTCCTTGATCAACGAAGATCTCGCGCCCACGCCCGAGGCGGCGCGCACCTGGAAGCTGGGGCATTACGCGGCGCTCTGGATCGGCATGGCCGTGTGCATCCCCACGTACACGATGGCCTCGGGGCTCATCGATCAGGGGATGAGCTGGCAGCAAGCGCTCGCGTGCGTGGCGCTCGGCAACGTCATCGTGCTCCTCCCGATGATCCTGAACGCCCACGCGGGCACCCGGTACGGCATCCCGTTTCCGGTGTTCGCGCGCGCGTCGTTCGGGGTGACGGGCGCGAACGTGCCCGCGGTGCTGCGCGCGCTCGTCGCCTGCGGGTGGTTCGGCATCCAGACGTGGCTCGGCGGACAGGCGCTCTGGCAGCTGCTCGTCGCGCTCCTGCCCTCCGCGGAGGCGCCGCTCACGTCGGCGGCGTTCAAGGGGGCGATCGGCATCCACCCCGGCGAGCTGCTCGGGTTCGCCGTCTTCTGGGCGATCAACCTGCATTTCATCCTGAAGGGCACGGAGTCGATCAAGTTCCTCGAGACGTGGGCGGCGCCTTTCCTCATCGTGATGGGCCTCGTGCTGCTCGGCTGGGCGTACGCGCGCGCGGGCGGGTTCGGCCCGATGCTGTCGCAGCCGTCGAGGATCCCCGAGGGGCAGCTCCTCGGCGTCTTTGCGCCGGGCCTCACGGCGATGGTCGGGTTCTGGGCCACGCTCTCGCTGAACATCCCGGACTTCACGCGGTACGCGCGCAGCCAGCGCGATCAGGCCGTGGGGCAGGCGCTCGGGCTGCCGGCGACCATGGTGCTGTTCTCGTTCATCGGCGTCGCGGTCACGTCGGCGACGCCGCTCCTCTTCGGGGAGCTCATCTGGGACCCGGTGAAGCTGCTCGCGCGCATCGGCGGCGCCTTCATCATGGTCCTCGCGATGGTGGGCCTGTCGGTCGCCACGCTGTCGACGAACCTGGCCGCCAACGTCGTCTCGCCGGCCAACGACTTCTCGAACCTCTCGCCCCACCGCATCTCGGCGAAGGCGGGCGGCGTGGTCACGGCGATCCTCGGGGCGGTGATCCTGCCGTGGAAGCTCATCGAGTCGTCGAAGGGGTACATCTTCACGTGGCTGGTCGGCTACTCCGCGCTGCTCGGGCCGATCGGCGGGATCATGATCGCCGATTACTTCGTCCTCCGGAGGACGCGGCTCGAGGTCGACGACCTGTACCGGCGCGGCGGAGCCTACGAGTACCAGGGCGGGGTGAACTGGCGGGCGATGGCCGCCCTCGCGATCGGCGTGCTCATCAACCTGCCCGGCTTCCTCGCCGAGGCGATCCCGTCGATGAAGGACGCCGTCCCCGAGGTGATGCGCTCGATCTACACGTATGCGTGGTTCGTGGGGTTCCTCGTCTCGGGAGGGCTCTACGTGCTGCTCTCGCTGGCCGGCCGGGCGGCGCCCGCGGCCGCGCCCGCGGCGCGCGGCGCGTCGCCGGCGCGCTGACGCGGCCACGGGCGGCGCGCGAACGCGCCGCGGCCGATTTCGTGACAGGCGCGGCCGGGTGACCGGAACAACCAACAGCGAGGGCGAGGTGCCCTCGCTGGAGGTCCCATGGTTCTGGAACATGCAGCGACGAACGATCCGCCGGATCGCGGTCTCACGACGAACGCCACGGAGAAAGGGCAGGCCGAGCATGTCGGATCCCTCTGATCACGACGAGCGGGTCGAGGTGCTCGAGGACCACCGCGCGGAGCTCGCGCGGCTGCTGCGCGGCCATCCCAGGCGGAGCGGCTCTCCCTCGTCGCTCTCCGGGTATCTCCTCTCCTTGCGGGAGCCGACGGGCTACCTGGTCGCGATCGGCCTCCAGCAGCGAGACCCGGGCCTCCAGCCCGAGCACACGCTCCGCGTGGCCCTGGCCTCCGGCGAGCGCGCGCCGATCCTCGTCGGCGTGATGGCGCGCTCGGCGCTGGCCGACATCATCGCCCCGCTGGCGCCGGTGACGCGATCGGTCGCCGCGGAGCTCAGGAAGGCGGTTCCCGCCGGGTCGGTGCGCGTCCTCGTCGCGGTGGCCGGCGGGGCGGAGGTCTTCACCGTGAAGCTCTCGGACCTGCCGCCCGGCTGAGCGAGCGGCCCCCCGTGGCGCGCCGGGGCAGCCCCCGGCGCGCGTCTCGGGGCGCCCCTTGTGAGGGCGCTCCGATGAAACGCGTCCGGTCTGTGCGCGCTCACGCGCTCACGCGCTCACGCGTTCGCGTAAACGCGCCGCTCGCTCGAGTCGAGCCCCAGGTACACGACGCGGCGGTCCAGGCTCGCGCCCCCGCGCTCCGCGTCCTCCGGCGCGGGCCGCCGGTCCGCGGCCTCGTCGTTCCTGCGCAGCGCCTCGTACTCGGCGACGGAGGCGTGGCGGCACCCGTCGAGCGGGGCGTCGATCTCGAGCTTCGCCACGAGCGCCCCGGCCTCGGGCCGGACCCTGCCCGCGAAGAACTCGGCGCAGCAGCCCGAGCCGTAGCTGAACAGCCCGATGCGCTTGCCCTCGAGGGCGCGAGCCTCGGCGTTGAGCAGCGACGCGAGCGCGAGGTAGAGCGAGCCCGTGTAGATGTTGCCTATGCGCGCCGGCAGATCGAGCGAGGGCTCCACCTCGACGGCGAAGCTCTCGTCGGCGGCCTGCTCCGTCAGGCCGTCCATCATCCGCCGGTGCCTGTGGGCCTTGCGGGCCATCTTGCCGTAGGGGACGTGGTAGCAGGTGCGCGCGAGCGGCTCGCCGTCGCCGCCGACGCGGCGCCACTCGTCGTAGGCCCCGGCGAGCGCGTCGAGGTAGCACTGCACCGAGAAGTGGCCGTCGACGAGCGCCTCCTTGTGGTGGAGCGGCCGCCAGAAATCGTAGACGTCGCGCGCGTACGTGCCGGTGCGGCCGACCTCGATCTCGAGGAGGCGCGGCCGCTCGCGCACGAGCAGGGCCACGGCGCCGGCGCCCTGGGTCGGCTCGCCCGCCGAGCCGAGCGCGTAGCGCGCCACGTCCGAGCAGACGACGAGGGCGGCGCGGCCGCGGGCCGAGCCCGAGGCGATCCAGTCCACCGCGTTGAGCAGGCCCGCCGTGCCCCCGAAGCAGGCGTGCTTGGCCTCGAACACCCGGCACGCGCTGGGCAGCCCGAGCAGGCCGTGGACGAAGGAGGCCGCCGGCTTCGAGTGATCCACGGCCGTCTCGGTGCCCACGACGCAGAGCCCGATGTCCGCCGGGCTCGCGCCCGAGCGCTGGAACAGGCGGCGGGCCGCGTCGGCGGCGAGGGTGATCGGATCCTCCTCGGGCGACGCGATCGCCATCCGGCGGGTGCCCAGGCCGGTCAGGTACTTGGACGGCGCGACGCCCCGGGCCTCGGCGAGCTCGGTGAGCTCGACGAAGCGGCGGGGGACGCCGAGGGCGATCGCATCGATGCCGATGGGGGGAAAGTCAGGACGTAGGCTCATGCCTGCATCCTAGGGGCGCATTGTGCAGAGACCATCGAGCCCCCGCGGAAGCTCGGAGGAGCCCGCCGGCCCGCCGCCCCGCGGCGGAGCTCGCTCGCGACCGCGGCCGAGCGCGCCGCGCGCGTCGATGCAGCGCTCCCGCCCCGCTGGGGCCGCGCGTCGATGGTGCGCTCCCGCCCGCGTCTCCGCCGCGCCGGCGCCGCGCACAGCGTCCCTCACAGGACACATGTCATGAGACAGCCACCGGGAAAAAATCGCGCGCGGTTCAAATTCGTCACCACATCTCGTTGCACTTGTGCAAACTAGTTATCGCGCGTTCGTGCGCCCTAGCGCTCGAGGTTCATGTGAAGCTCTCCCGGTCTACCATGGTGGTTCGGCTCCTTGGGTTGGGTGTTCTGGCGATGAGCGGCGCTGCGGGGTGTTCCTGCAGCTCCGGAGAAGGCGACGCAGGTGCGACGGCGGGAGAGAGCGTCGGTGGGGCCGGCGGGGCCGGCGGCGGCGAGGGCGGCGCGGGCGCGGCCGGCGGCGGGGACGGCGAGGGCGGCGGGGGCGACGGCGGCGACGACACGATCGGCTCGGGCAGCGGCAACAACACCGGAGGTGCTCCGCCGGTGACGCCGGACACCGCGTGTGTCGCCACGGTCGCCGAGGCGACGCTCACGAAGCGGCCGGTCGACATCATCTTCGTGATCGACAACTCGGCCAGCATGGCGAACGAGATCATCAGCGTTCAGAACAACATCAACGAGAGCTTCGCCTCGATCATCGGCGCGAGCGGCATCGACTACCGTGTCATCATGATCTCCGCGCACGGCACCGCGCAGGCCGACGACTCGATCTGCGTCGGCGCCCCGCTCAGCACGGCGAGCTGCGAGCCCGTCCCGGAGCAGCCGGGGAGCAACCCGCCCATCTTCTACCATTACAGCCACGAGATCCGGAGCAACGACGCGCTCTGCGTCCTGCTCGGCAGCTACAACGCCGTCCAGCCCGACGAGTTCGGCCTCGCGCCGAACGGGTGGTCGGAGTGGGTGCGCGAGGACTCGCTCAAGGTGATCACCGTGATCACCGACGATCATGTGGGCTGCCAGTCGACCCACCTGCCGCGCAACATCTATATCGACGACACCCGGCAGCCCTGGGAGGACGTCGCCGACGACTTCGAGGATCTGCTGTTCGGCCTGGAGCCGGCGGTGTTCGGCGACGCGGAGGCGCCCAATTACGTGTTCCACAGCATCGTCGGTCTCCAGGAGAACACGCCGGCCACGGACGCCTATGCGCCCGACGCCGACGTCGTCGAGTCGACGTGCGGCACCGCCGTCGCGCCGGGCACGGGGTACCAGACGCTCAGCAAGCGGACGGGCGGCCTCCGGTTCCCGCTCTGCCAGACGAGCTCCTACGACGTGGTGTTCCAGGCGATCGCCGAGGGCGTGATCACCGGCGCGGTCGTGCAGTGCGAGTTCGCGGTGCCGGACTCTCCGCCGGGGGAGGTCATCGATCTCTCGACCGTCGTCGTGCAGTACACGCCCGGCGACGGGGGCGAGGCGCAGTCGTTCGACCAGGTGGAGGACGCCGAGGCGTGCGCCGCCGGCTCGTTCTACATCGAGGGCGACATGATCAGGCTCTGCCCCGACGCGTGCCAGGCGGTCCAGGCCGACCCCTCCGCGGCCGTCGATGTCCTCTACGGCTGCGACCCCGAAGCCGCGAAGTGATCTCTGCGGCCGGGCGGCGGCGCCGGTGAGCCCGGCCGCCGCCCGAGCGGGCGCCGCGCTGACATGTGTGCGCGCCGGCGTGCCAGGGTGTCGCGCGGACACGTGTGCGCACCGACGGGGGGCGCGCGCGTCCGCCCGCGTCATCTGAGGCTGCCACGTGCCCTCGGAGGTCGGATATCCTGGCAGCATGATGAAATTTCGCGGGCTTGCGGTCGCAGCGCTCGTCGGCCTCTCGGCCTGCAAGGCCCAGGAGCGCAACTTCAGCGGCGCGGGCGGAACGGGCGGGACGGACGGGACGGGCGGTGAAGGTGGTGCCGGGGCGGCGACGCATTCCAGCGCGAGCACGGGCATGAGCACCACGACGGGGTGTACGCGATCAGAGGACTGCTTCAACGGCGCAGACGATGACTGCGACGACGCCGTCGACTGCGCGGACCCGGACTGCGCCGAGGGCGCGGTCTGCCTGGCGGCGCCCACGAACTTCCAGCCCGGCGTCCTCGTGGACGCGACAGAGCCGTGCCCCGACGGCTTCACCGCCGAGGAGACGCTCCTCTTCCGCGGCCTCTCCGGCAGCGGGTGCGAGGGCTGCGGCTGCACGCCGAACCCGACGGATTGCGCGGCGGATCTCTACCTCTACGCGAACACGACGCAGTGCGAGGCGGACGGCGGCCTCACGGGCGGCACCCTGGCGAAGCGGGTCGGGTTCACGTGCGACGAGGTGCCGATCAACAACGGGTTTGTCGTCTGGGGCGGTGTTCGCGTGGCCCCCTTCGAGGTGATCCAGAGCTGCACGCCGACAGGCACGGCGATCCCGGCGCCGGCGCGGTGGGCCGAGTCGAAGAAGCTCTGCCACGCGAGCGCGGGCGCCGGCTGCGGCGCCGGCGAGGTCTGCGTCCCGAAGCGCCCCCCGGCGGAGCAGTGCGCGCTCGTGTCGGGCAGCGCCGCCTGCAGCGGCTACGGGCGGCGCGAGAGCGACTGGTTCCGGGGCTACACCGACACCCGGACGTGCTCGTCCTGCTCCTGCACGGCGAGCGGCGGCGACTGCAACTACGTGCACGTCGAGCTCGGCAACGACTACGCCTGCTTCAATCACGCGCGGATATCGCAGGGCGACCGGTTCTGCGAGTACGCCTACTCGCCCCCGGCGCACCTCGTCGGCACGCCGACCGACTCGACCTGCACCGCGCGCACGAGCCTCAGCGGCTCGCTGGATCCGACCGGGCAGTCGACGCTCTGCTGCGTCGAGTAGAAAAAAATCTCTCGCGCTGTCGATCCCGACGGCGGTCGTTCGTCGCCCGAGTGAAGCCAGGGTCGCCTCGATCCCGGCCGCGCTCGGCGTCGTGCTCGGGCTCATCGCATGGGCCCGCCGGGGTCACCCTGCCGCGTGGCGCATGACACGTGCAGGAGCCGTCGATCGAGGTCAATGAGCAGCTTTCCGTCGAGGAGTGTGTGATGATCGGATCGAAATTCAGCCGTGTGTCGACCGTCGGAGCATGGATGTTGGCCGTCGCCGCCGCCGGCTGCGGCGGTGACGACGAGGCGCCCGTCGCGAGCTGGACGGCCGCGTGGGGGACGACGATGCAGGGGGCGGACTCGCCGTTCCCCGAGCTGGGGCCGCGGAGCTTCGACGACGAGACCGTGCGCCAGAGGATCGTCGTCACCGCCTCCGGCGATCGGCTCCGGCTGCGGCTCTCGAACCTCTTCGGGACCCAGCCGCTGGAGCTCGCCGAGGTCCGCGTGGCGAAGGAGGCCTCGCCGTTCGTCGCGGCGCCGGGCACCGACCGGCGGGTCCAGTTCTCCGGCGAGCCGAGCGCGTCGATCCCGCCGGCCAGCGAGGCGGTGAGCGACGGCGTGGATCTCGCGGTGAGCCCGGGCGACCGCCTCATTGTGAGCATCTACAGCGCGGCGGCGTCGGAGCCCGCGACGTGGCACCCGTTCTCCCTCACGACGCACGCGGTGGCCGGGGGAAACCAGGCGGCGAGCGAGACGTTGACGTCGCCGACGAACATCACGTCCGCGTACTGGCTCGCGGGCGTCGACGTCGAGTCCACGGAGCCCCGGAAGGTCGTCGTCACGTTCGGCGACTCGATCACGGACGGCTCGAGCTCGACGATGGACGCCGAGAAGCGATACTCGGATCGGCTCTTCGCGCGGCTAAAGGCGGATCCGGAGACGCGGAGGGTCGCGGTCGTCAACCAGGGGCTCGGCGGCAACAGGCTGCTCCGGGACAGCATAGGGCCGAGCGCCGTGTCGCGCTTCGAGCGCGACGTGCTGGGCACGCCGGGGGTGACGCATGTCATTGTCTTGATCGGCATCAACGACATCGGGATGCCGGGGTTCTCGGGGCCCGCCGAGGCGGTGACGGCGGACCAGATGATCGACGGGCTCGAGGCGCTCGCCGACAAGGCGAGGGCGAAGGGGGTCAAGGCGTTCGTCGGCACGCTTCTGCCGTTCGAGGAGGCGTTCCCGCCCTACTACACGCCCGAGGGAGAGGTCATGCGCCAGGAGGTCAACACGTGGATCCGGGGCAACACCTCCTACGACGGGGTGATCGATTTCGAGGCCGCCGTGCGTGACCCGGAGCATCCCACAAGGCTCCTCGCCTCGTTCGACAGCGGCGATCACCTGCACCCCAATGACGCAGGCTACGAGGCGATGGCGAACGCCGTGCCCCTCTCGATCTTCAAGTAACGAAGAGCCAGCATTTCACGGCCATGCCGGAGCGGACTGGCGTGCGCCCTCGGCGCGCCCTTCAACGAACGACAGCAGGCTGTCCCGTCGTGCTCCGGGGTCGCCTGGAGCTCGGCGTCCCGTGAACAGGCGGTTTCCTCGCCGTCGCCCCGCGGAGTCGTATAGACTGCACACATGAGCCACGTCGTGATGCAGGCAGCGGAGTTCGCGACGGTCGCCGCGGCGGAGCAGGCCGAGGCGGAGCTGCGGCGGCTCGTCGCGGACTACGTCGCCTACGAGAAGACCGCTGACGCGCCGTGGAGCGAGGGCGCCGTGCCCGCGCCGCTGGTCGAGTTCGGCCGGCGGCACGGCGTGCCGTGGCCGGGCGACGCAACGTCGCGGTTCATGCTCAAGGGCCTGTTCGACGACGAGGCGAACGTGCTCAGCGTCGATCGCCTGGTGTTCTTCTGGGGCGGCGGCTTCGATCTCGGCGGCGCGTGGCTACGTGCGGTGCTGCTGCGCGGGCTCGGCGCGGTGCACTGCACCGACCTGCCGCGGCTGGCGGTGCGCGTGGACGATCCGCGGGCTCGCGCGGCGGCGTCGGGCGAGTTCCTCGTCGAGGAGGACTTCGAGGAGCAGTTCACGACGACGACGGACGACGCCGCGCTCGACGGTGCGCTGTTCGCCATCACGTTCGAGCGCGACGGCGACCGCGTTCACCTGACGTTCGACGACTCGGGCGACTGGGCGTTCGTCGCGATGCTGCCCCAGCTCTCGGGCGACGACCCCGCGCTGCGCGCCCCCCCGCTGGGCCTGCACGCGAGCGGGGTCGATGGCGGAGGGGCGCTCGGCTGAGGGCTAGAGCGACAAACGGGTTGAACCCGCCTGAAACGAGCAGAATTTCGAACCGCCAAGGCGCCAAGGACGCCAAGACATTGTCTTCTTCTTGGGTCCTCGACGTCTTGGCGGTTCATTTCTCGCTCGCTCAACGTGATCGCTGTTCTAGAACTCGGCGCAGGAGGGAGCGCACGACGAGGCGCCGCCCCGTTGCCGGGCCCAAGCCGAGCCGCGAAGCGGCTTCCGCTTGAATGGATTGTCAGGCCGCAACATGTGCGAACGATTCGAGACGACCGCAGTCCTTGCAGCGGTAAGTGACGATAGGCAGCGTCCTGTTGCCGGATTGGACGGCAGAGAACCGCCAGGGTGAGGTGTTGGGAACACCGCTCGCCCAGCTGGCTTGGCTGCCGATGCCACTGTCACCATGGTCGAGTATGAAGCCCTTCTCCAGCTCTCCATCACATCGAATGCATCTGTCCATGATAACCTCGATATGTTCCGAACGGCCTGACCATCCGTAGATCTGTCAACCGAAGCCGCCGGCCCAGGTCTGTCCAGCGCGTCGCCTCTCGTGGCCTCCCTCACGGAAATTTTCACGGATCGGCTCTGCGCCGCAAGGCGCAATTGCTGTCCAGCGCCACAGGGTAGATCCGTCGAGCTCCGGCGGCAGTCGCCTCTTTTCCGGGGGGTCGGGGGCGCATCGAGGGGGCGCGGTCGACGGACGGGCTCTCTCGTTGGCATCGGCGCAACGCTGGTGAAAGGACGCCTTGAGCTCGAGCCGTCGAAGGACGGGATCAAGCCGCAAGACATCTCCATCCTGCCAGGGCGTGTCGGCAGACGCGCGCAACCACAGGCGGACAGCGCCAACGTGCTCATGGACAGGTCCTGTGCGCCTCGCTCCTCGTATCGGGTCGCGACGCGGCGGGCCTGCTTCGACCTGTCTTGCCCTGGACAGCGCGCCTCGCCGGGCCGCGCGGCTGTTGCGGACGCGATACACTCCGTGCTGCTCGAGCGACACCGCGACAAGGCTGCCACGGGCCACGCGAGCGCCCGCGCACGCCCGCAGGCGGACCAGCGCGGCCGGGGGCCCAGGGGAGCGATGGCGGACTCGTGATCTCGCATCGGACAGGCCAGCGCTGCGGCGCCCGGCGGCGCGCCGCAGGAACACGACGCACCTGGCACAGCGGATGCTCCAGGGCTCGACATGCGCTCACTTCGATTGATCTCGCCTGGATTGCTCGCGACAGCCCTCTTTCTTTGCGCCGAGACGGCCAGCGCGCAGGAGGGCAGCGCCCCTGGCGTCGCTCCTGCGCGCAGGCCTGCGCCTGGCATGGATTTCAACATGCAGGTGGGCGCCGGCACCTACTCGAGCTCGGACAGCGATGGGCTGCACCTCAACCTCGCGGTCGCGTACCGCATCAGCGTCATCGAGGTGGGGGGCTTCGTCGAGACAGGGGGTGAGCCCCTCGGGGAGAGTTTCAGCGGCGTCGGCGTGACCGCGGGCGTCGCGTGGCGATCGCCGGTTGGGCTTCGACTCTCGCTCGCGGGTTCCTTCGGGCAACATGCCTACACGGGGGTGGGATCGCCCGGCTGGGACGACGGCCCCGGCGTCGACGGTGACACGCTTTTCGTCGGGGCTCGCGCCGGGGCGAGCTGGGTCTTCGGTCCAGGCCCCGTACACTTCGAGCTCGGCCTCGCCGTCGCCGTCGAGCACGACGTGACGAAGGAGCGAGTCCCCTACTCATCCATTCATGACCCCGAGTACATGGGCGAGACTCGGATCCTCTCCATCGGAACCACGCTCGTGCCCGTGTCGCTGCTGCGGCTCGGCATCACCTTTGACGGGCCCTGACGCGCCCCCGCGGGGCCGCCGCGGAGCGGCGCAGGAGTCCGGCCTCCCCGGCCGGACTCCTGGCGGGCGGAGCTACAGACAGCAGCGGAAGCCGATGTTCGGATCGCTCTCCAGGCGCCCCCTGGAGGCCGGCGGCTCCTTCGGTTCCCCGCCCACGGACGGCTTCACGCCGCAGAGGAGGTGATCCTCGCCCGAGATCTGCGAGCCGCCACGGACGAGGCAGTTGCCCGTCGCGTCGCAGGAGTTCTCCCACTCGGCCACGTTGCCGCTCATGTTGTACAGGCCCGTCACGCCGCCGTCGCACGTCGGGATGGGCGGGGAGGGGTTGGGCGGGCCGGGCTTCTTCGAGATTCCACTGATCGAATCGGCGCCCACGCACCTCTCCGGCAAATAGTCGTCGCCGTACGGGTAATCGTTCGCCCCCTGCCCGGAGCACGCGTTGTACCACTCGCTCCGCGTGGGGGTGTCGAACTCGGCGACCGCGTTCTCGCCTCCGCCGATCCTGCCGCAGAGGTGCTTGCCGACATATGCGCAGTACGCGTAGGCGTCGCACCAGTCGACGTGGGTGACGGGCTCTCTCCCCTCCGTGTAGGGCCACCCGCTCGACGGCCGGTAGATGTTCCCGGAGCACGCGGCGGGCAGGCCGGAGAGCACCGGGTTTGCCTGGACGAAGATGTCGTATTCCTGCTTCGTCACCTCGTACTGATCGATGCAGTAGCTCCCGCCGCCCGCCACGGGCGCGATCACCATCGACGCGGGGCAGGTGCAGATTCGGGTCGTGGAATTGCAGATCGACGTCGCGCAGTCGGCGCCGCCGGAGCAGCGCTGTCCCGCAGGGCACCGCGTGCTGCACGCCGTGCCGCCGCAATCGATGTCGGTCTCGCCGCCGTTCTTCACGCCGTCGCTGCAGCTCGCCGGCAGGCACACCTCGTCGACGCAGACGAGCTCGCGGCAGTCGGTCGACCGGGAGCACGCCGCGCCGGGCATGCAGGCGGCGCAGAGCCCACCGCAGTCCACGTCGGTCTCCTGGCCGTTCCTCACGCCGTCGCTGCAGCTCGGCGCCAGGCACCTGCCGGCCACGCAGCTCAGCGACTCGCAATCCGTGCCCACCGCGCAATCCTGGAGGTCCTCGCACGGCGGGCACGCGGGGTTGTCGCTGTGCGTCGCGTCGCCGCCGCCGCCGCCGCCGCCGGTGCCGCCGGTGCCGCTGCCGGTGCCGCTGCCGCCGCAGTCGACGTCGGTCTCGTCGCCGTCCCGCACGCCGTTGTCGCACAGCGCTACCGCGCACGTGAGCCCGGCGCTGCTCGCGCTGCCGGCGTTCTCCTCGCACCGCCGCGAGAAGCAGTCCTCGGGCGCAGCGCACGCCCGGCCCGCGCGGCAGGGGGCGCAGGGGCCGCCGCAGTCCACGTCGGTCTCGCGGCCGTCCTTCACGCCGTTATCGCAGTCCGACACGACGTCACCACCGCCGCCGCCCTGTCCGCCGCCGGCGCCGCCGGTGCCGCCCTGTCCGCCGCCGCCGCCCTGCCCGCCGGCGCCGCCGGCGCCGCCCTGTCCGCCGGTGCCGCCCTGTCCGCCGGTGCCGCCGTCGCCGCCGGTGCCCGTCGTGGCGCTGCCCGCGGGCTGATCTCCGGGCTTCGGAGGTCGGTGCGGCTCTTCGCTGCTGCACGAGACAGCGACGGCGAGGGCCACGAGAGGAATCAAGACGACGGACGACCGGATCATGGAGCTGCCTCCCTGCGTTCGAACACGAGGACAGAAATCAGGCTCAGCTTACTTGCGACGTCGCCTGTCCAGCGCGACAAATTCTTGCCTCCGCCGACCCACCGGGACGACCGCCGGATGTGGGCTCCTCGCGCCGTGCCGGGCTCTCGCCGCGGGGCGGCGGGCGCCTGCGCGGGCGCCTCAGCCCTCGCCCCCGTCGAGCCACCCGTGCGCGAGCGCGAGGATGCGCGCGTTGTCCGGCACGTCGCACAGGAAGCGCTCGCGCCAGGCCGGATCGCTGATCCTCCCCGCCCGCACGAGCAGCCCGTTGCGGGCCAGCGCGATGGCGCCCCTGGCCTCGGCCGCCTGCCCCGCCGCCGCCAGCGCCTCGGCGTGGACGAGGCGCACGAGAAAACCCTCCTCCTCGTGCCGGTCGGACTCGAGGAGCGACAGCGCCCCCGTCGTCGCCGCGAGCGCCTCGCCGGCGCGCCCGAGCTCGAGGAGCGCGCGCGCCCGGACCGCCATCGCCGCGGGCAGCCGCTCCGGCACCGCCCTCGCGAGCGCCTCGGCCGCCCGCGACTCCGCCTCGGCGAGCGCGGGCTCGCCCGCGAGCAGCAGGACCCGCGCGAGCTGGAGCCGGCTCTCGCACTCCCGGCGCCGATCGCCCCGGCGCTCCAGCGCCTCGATCGAGCTCCGCAGCGCCGCCTTCGCGGCGTCGACCTCGCCCGCGTGCGCCAGCGCGAGGCCGAGGTTCTGCAGCGCGTTGGGCACCCGGTCGTCGAGCGCCATCCGCTCGGCCTCCTCCAGCCCGGCGCGGAGCACCTCCGCCGCCGCCTCGAAGTGCCCGAACTGGACGTAGCAGAGCCCCATGTTGAGCCGCGCGCGGCACGCCTCGCGGCGGTCGCCGACGTCCTCGAACGCGGCGAGCGCCGCGCTCATGCTCGCGATGCACGCGCTCGGATCGCCGTTGTGCTGGCGGAGCAGCCCGTGCAGGTAGAGCAGCTTCGCCTCGGTCATGAGATCGGCCGCCGACGCGTCCTCCGTCGCCTGCTCGACCGCGTCGATCAGCGCGTCGACGCACGCGTAGCGGCCGCCGAGCAGGAGCACGATCGCCCCCTCGAGGAGGCACGCGTTCCTCGCGATGAGCGCGCCCGCGAGCGGCTCGGTGCCGAGCACGACCATCATCCAGCGCTCGACGCGCTCGTAGTGGCCCTGCTTGTGCCCCGCCCCGGCGAGCTGCGTGAACGCCCTGAACCACGCCACCGACCCCGGCGCGAGGTGCCGCGTCGCCTCGATCCCGCGCTGCTCGGCGAGCGCGGGCTCCCCGCGCCAGAGCAGCGCCTCGGCCTCCACGAGGCGGAGCGCGCCCACCGTGGCCGGATCGGGCGCGCACGCGACGCCGCGCTCGGCGCAGGCGATCGCCGCGGCGAGGTCGTGCCCGTGCAGCGCCTTGTCGGCCGCGCGCAGGTACCACTCGGCGGCCTTCTCGGCCTCCTCGCCGCGCTCGAAGTGCTCGGCGAGCACCATCGGGTCGCCCTCGCCCGCCGCCTCGAGGAAGCTGCCCGCGAGCGCGTGGCCGATGCGGAGGTCGCGCGCCGTCAGCATGCCGTAGGCGGCCTCGCGCACGAGCGCGTGGCGGAAGGAGTACTCCGCGTGGTCGCGCCGCCGCCCCTCGCCCCGGCGCACGATCACCTCGCGCCGGAGCAGCTCGGAGAGCAGCGGCGCGATGTCGACGCTGCCGAGCAGCGCCGCGACCGCGCTCGCCCGGAACGTCTCGCCGAAGATGCTCGCCGCGCGCAAGAGCCGCCGCGCCTCGGCGTCGAGCGTCTCCAGCCGCGCCTGGACCATGGCCACCACCGTCTCCGGCTCGCCCTCGCTGTTGCCCTCGGCGACCGCGCGGATCTGCTCCTCGAGGAAGAACGCGTTGCCGTCCGCGCGCTCGACGAGCCGCGCCACGAGGTCGTGCCGCGCGTGCGCGCCGAGCGCCTCGCGCACGAGCCGCTCGCTCGCGCGGCGCGGCAGCGGCGTGAGGTGGAGCTCGTGGCCGAGCCGGCCCTCCCAGAGCCTCGGGAAGACGCGGTGCACGTCGGGCCGCCCGAGCGCGAGCACGAGCAGCGGCATGTCCCGGAAGAGGCGCAGCGCGCCCTCGACCATCGTGACCGTGGGGAGGTCGCCCCACTGGAGGTCCTCGAGCACGAGCAGCACGGGCCCCGCGCGGCACGCCCCGCCGAGGAAGTCCTCCCAGGCGAGGCGGAGCTGGTCGCCCATGAGCGCGGCGTCGCGCCGCGCGAGCCTTAGCTGCACGTCGTTCTCGTCGGGGAACGGCGCGCCGACGAGCTCGCCGAGGAAGGCCGTGACGCGGGGCGCGTCGAGCCCGTCGTGCTGCGCGACGCGGCCGCGGACCTTTCGCTGCCGCGCCTCGAGCGGCTCGCCCTCGGCGATGCCGAGCGCGTGGCGGAGCGCGCTCGCGAGCAGGCCGAAGGCGGCGCCGGCGCCCATGGGGTCGCCCTGGCCGATCCAGATCTCGATGCGGTCGCCGCGCGCGCGGAGCTTGCGGATGAGCTCCTGGCGCAGGCGCGACTTGCCCATCCCCGCCTCGGCGGTCACGAGCACGGCGCCGGCGGCGCCCTCGTCGATGCAGCGGTCGACCTCCGCCTCGAGCATGGCGAGCTCGCGCTCGCGGCCGACGTACGTCGTCGGCTTGCCGAGCAGCTGCGCCGTGCGCTCGTCGCGCGCGCCGTGGAGGACGCGCCCGGCGGCGTCCTCCGTGACGTCGAACCGGCCGCCGATGAGGCCCGCCGTCACCTCGTCGATGCGGACGCCGGCGAGGGGGAAGCGGTCGTCGTCGGCGGCGAGCATCTGGAAGGCGCGGTCGATCAGCTCGCCGACGGGCACGCGCGCCGCCATCTCGGCGCGGCCGGTGGCGAGCGCGACGGGCGCGCCGCCGAGCAGCTCCTTGAGGGCGAGGGCGCACCGCGCGGCGCGCGCCGCGAGGTCGGTCGGCGTGCCGGCGCCCGACAGGACGATGATCGGCGAGCGGCCCTCGAGGAGCTCGAGCTCGCCGCGGTACTGCTCGGCGACGTCGTGGAGCTGCCAGAGCTGCGCGCGGCGCGGCTCGTCCGGCGCGTCGCCGTCGGCGGGGCGCTCGCGGGTGACGACGAGGCACATCACGCGGCGCTCGCCGGTCGTGAGCTCCACCGCCCGCGGCGGGAAGGAGCGCGGGCCGCCCAGCGGGCTCTCGGGCGCGCCGCTCGCGGCGATCGCGGCGAGCTCGGCGGCGACGGCGTCGCCGTCGGCCGGGCGATCCTGGGCGGACTTCGCGAGCATGCGGGCGACGAGATCGTCGAGCGCGGCGGGGATGCCGGGCCTCATGTCGCGCGCGCGGGGCGGGTCCTCGAGGAGGACCTTCATCAGGACGGCGAGCCCGGCGTTGCCCTGGAAGGCGGCGCGGCCGGTGAGGCAGCGGTAGAGGATGCACCCGAGCGCGAACACGTCGACGCGGGCGTCGACGCTCAGCTCGCCGCGCGCCTGCTCGGGGGCCATGTACCCGGGGGTGCCGAGGACGAGGCCCGCGGCGGTGAGCGGCTCGTCGCCCGTGGCGCGGGCGAGCCCGAAGTCGATGAGGGTGACGCGGTCGAGCGCGCCGTCCTCGAGCAGCAGGTTCGTCGGCTTCAGGTCGCGGTGGACGAGGCCGAGCCTGTGGACGGCGCCGAGCGTCGTCGCGACGTGGAGGCCGAGCGCGACGGTCTCCTCGAGGGTGAGCCCGGTGCGCGTGAGCCGGTCGGAGAGCGTCTCGCCGTCGAGCCACGCCATGGCGATGTACGGCTGCCCCCACGCCGTCGCGCCGTGGGCGACGTAGCGCACGACGCCGGGTACGCGGGCGGCGGCGAGCGACTGCGCCTCGCGCGCGAAGCGGCCGAGGTGCTGCGCGCCCTCGGCGGTGAGGAGCTTGACGGCCACGGCCTGGCCGGTCTCCAGATCGCGGGCCCTGTAGACGGCGCCCATGCCGCCCGACGACGCCAGGTGCTCGATGCAGAACCGGCCGTCTATGATGTCTCCTGCCTGCATCGCTCGCCGGGGACCCTGCGGAGGGTCCTCACCGGCGGCCAGCCTGCCAGCGGGGCGCGCCGTGCGTCCAGTGCTCATTCGATGGCGCGCGGCGCGCGCGCCCCGCAGCGGCCCGGGCCGGGCTGGGGGCGCTCGCGGCGCGCGGTGGAGGCGGGAAATGTTCGAGAAACAGAGGGGCAGCGGGGGAGCGCGGCGGGAAGGTCGGCGCGCCCGGGTGGGGTTGCCAACGGGCGATTCGAACGTGAAGAAGGCCTGGTCACGGGAGGAGCGATCATGGCGACCATGACTCAGTTTCATCAGCAGCCGACCGGGGACGGCCGGCCGGGGCCCGAGGCGCAGCCGATCTTGCGCCAGCGCGGGCAGGAGATTCAGCCGTACGGGGCGCTGGCGCGCTATCCGCTCGGGCTGAGCGACGACGTGCGGGCGGCGAGCGTCAAGGCGCTCAATCAGGTCCTCAGCGACACGATGGTGCTGCGGGACATGTACAAGAAGCACCACTGGCAGGTATCGGGGGCGACCTTCTATTCGCTGCACCTGCTCCTCGACAAGCACTATGAAGAGCAGGCGAAGCTCGTCGACGAGGTGGCCGAGCGGATACAGACGCTCGGCGGGGTCGCCATCGCGATGCCCCACGACGTCGCGGAGATGACGAAGATCGAGCGGCCGCCGCGGGGGCGCGAGGAGGTGCCGGTGCAGATCTCGCGGCTCCTGGAGGCGCACGAGCAGATCCTCATCGAGGCGCGCGAGGCGGCCGGCAAGGCGGCCGAGGCCGGGGACGACGGGACCGACGACCTGCTCGTCAGCCAGGTCGTGCGCGTGAACGAGATGCAGGTGTGGTTCCTGTCCGAGCACCTGGTCGACACGCCGCTCGTCAAGGCGCGGTGAGCGCAGCTCGGTGTCGCGAGAGCTCGCCCCAGTCGTGCTCTGCGAGCGCGCCCCAGTCGTGCTCTGCGAGCGCGCCCTCATCCGCCTTGCCGATCCAGGCCGGCGGGCTCTTGGGACGCAGATAGGCTGTCTCTTCCGGGCACGGGACGTCGAGCGCCGGGCCAGGCGCCGAGGGCCCACGGGCGGGCGAGCGGCGCGGGGCCGCGATCTTGCGCCGTGATCGGCCCTGCGCGATGCTCCCGCCATGCGATTCTTCGAGGTGCAGGGGAGCGGCGGTATCGCCGAGGTCGTGTTGAACCGGCCCAAGGTCAATGCCATGAGCCAGGCGGTGCTCTGCGAGATGGCCGACGTCTTCGGGCGGCTCGCGGGGGACGACGCCGTGAGCGGCGTCCTCGTCCGCGGCGCGGGCAATTGCCTGTCGGCGGGGCTCGATCTGCGCGAGGTCGCGTCGCTCGATCGGCAGGGGCTCCCGGGGTTCCTCGACGCGTTTGACGCCGCCTTCGGGGCAGCGTTCCGCTTCCCGAAGCCGTTCGCCGCCGCCGTGCACGGCCACGCGATCGCGGGCGGCGCGGTCCTGGCGATGTGCGCCGACTACATCGCGCTCGGCGATGGCGACTACAAGATGGGTCTCCCCGAGCTCGCCGTGGGCATCCCCTTTCCGCCCGTCGCGTTCGAGATCGTGCGCGCCGCCTGTCCCAACCCCGCGTTCCGGAGGCTCGTCTTCGGAGCGGACCTCCATTCTCCCGCGGAGGTCTTCGAGATGGACGTCGGCGACGCGTTCTCTGCCGATCCGATCGACGACGCGCGCCGCTGGCTCACCAAGGCGTGCGGCCGCCCCGCCGCGGCGTTCCGGCTGGCCAAGGCGAGCCAGCGCAAGGAGGCGTGGGAGCGGATCGCAGCGCCGTCGCCCGCCGAGCGGGAGGCGTTCATCGACGCGCTCCTCTCCGCGAAGCAGGCGTTGACCGCGCCGCTCGCCGGGTGAGCCAGGTCACCGCCGCCGGATTGCGCCGCCGCGGCGGTGGCCGGCGGTGGGGGGACGCCAGCCGGCGTGCAGCGGGCGGTGGGGGGACGCCAGCCGGCGTGCAGCGGGCGGTGGGGGGACGCCAGCCGGCGTGCAGCGGGCGGTGGGGGGACGCCAGCCGGCGTGCAGCGGGCGGTGGGGGGACGCCAGCCGGCGTGCAGCGGGCGGTGGGGGGACGGCGGCCGGCGGGCGGACGCCGTCGAGGCTGCGCGCGGGCCATCGGGGCGCGTCGGTACGGTCCTGGCGGTCGCGGGTCGTCAAGGGCGCGGCTTCGGATCGCTGCGCCTGGGGCACGCGTCCGGGGCTGCGGTCGTTCACCATCCTGCTGGTTGACGAATAGCCAGGGGGAGAAGCGTTCCAGCAGCAACGGACGCCCTGGCGAAGGACTTCGCTTCGTCACAGGCGCTATCCGAGACGCCCTATTCCAGCCTGTCGCCCGATGATGCGGTGCCAGATCGGCTCAGGTAAGGTGTGCCTCGTGCATTCAATTGGCATACCCATGTGTGGTCAGGATCATACGCCGTAGCACCTCCAATAGATACAGGCGGGGCCGCTCGTGCGCTCGGCAGCGCGTCGAGGATCTCCTCGCTCCCCGGACGCCATCGAAAGGACCATCTCGTCATCTCCGAAGGTCTCGGGTGATGCGCGTTCCGACGTTCGATGATGCGCCCTCGCGTATGGCGATACCACTCATTGAGCCGTTTGGCTACATACAGATCCCCCGTGTGTGAGAACCATGCATCGAGCTCAGACCCGGCGTTGATCGCGTTGACAAAAACTTTGACCGGCGAGAGCCACTCTTGCGATAGCTGTCGCAGCAGGAGCTCGTCAAAGCGCGATAGGAAGAGCCCATGGCCTGCCCGTCGGGGAAAGAGTCCGGCATGATAACGCCCAAGGTTGGCCAACTGCGGGTGGAACATGCTCCCAGACGCACAGAACCTGGAGAAGGCGACGGGTGAGCGGCGGCACCACAATTTCCAGAGCGTAGCCGCGAGAGCTGTCTCGAGCTTCGACCATTCGACCACGGGCGGCTTGCGTAGCAGAGCACCCGCGACATCGAGGGATATGGCCCTGTCTGGGCCGGGCCCTTGCGGAGATGCTCCGGCGGCGTCTGGGCTGAGATCGACGACGTACAGCGCGCGCCCTCGCTCGACCACGGAAGCGCAGATCCGACAGAGGCTCATCAGGCCGCCCGGTGTCGGTGGAAGCGCCACACAGACCGGCGGCCCACCAGAACGCGCAAGCTCTTCGTTGAGATCGGTAGACGGATCTCCACCCAGGTATCTAACGCGCGCAGCACGATGACGTTTCGGATCGAGTCTCGATGGCCCCAGCAGGAGCTCGTCATCGTCGACCAGGACGGGGGATGCCACCTTGGCTAGATCCGCTCCGGCAACCCTGCCCATGGCAACGTAGACTGCGCCCTGTATCGGATTGTTTATCATCTGAATCCGCATGATCTGCACTGGCACGCTGGCGGGTATGGTGTGCCCGATTGACGGCTTCAAAGCAGCTCCTGCACGATGTGTGGCGCCATTTGTCGCAGCCAGGATATCCCGTGATGCACTTGCCGCCGATGTCTTGGCAATCTACGAACATGTCCGTGCATGTCTTGTCGGGCGTGCACCCTGCCATCTCCTCAGTGGCGCCGCTCCCCACGTCGCCACCGTTTTCGAACCAGTCCCCCGTAGCTGCTGACCCCGGTGGGTATGGTTCTCCGGCCCCTGTGCCTTCCGTCCCCCTGAGATAGCACTCGCCCACGTCGTAGTTGCACGCCCACACCGTGAGACCGAGAGGAATAAGAACAGGGATCGCCTTCAATTTCATCCTGTGGCGCATGTTCCTGCTCCGAGTTATTCCAGATGCGTGTGCGGAGGGGCGGCGTCAACTGTGATTCAGGGCATGGAGTGCGTCCCTGCGGCTACGGCTTGTCAATCTCGCCCCGGTCCGAAGCCGAGCCCGAGCTGAGCGCAGCGGGTTGCACATCGTCGCGGCCGAGCTCGGCGCGGACCATCGGAGGTCGAGGCGCACGTCGGTGCAGCCCCCCACGGCAGGGCGCGGCGGTCGAAGCGGACGACGACGGCGGCTGGCGACGAGGAGCGCGGGCGCGAGCGCTACATAGCCCTTCGCCGCGGCGGTGCGGCCGTCCGGGACGCGTCGACCCCAGAGCATGGGGATCTGCTCGCCGAATTTCTCTTTGACGCCCACGCCATGCCCAGAAAGATCGTGTGCGCTCTCCTATTGTCTATCGCGGCTCGGCCAGGGCTCCCACCATGTCCATGCGCTTACTCGGCAAGATTGGCTTGCTCTACGTCGGTGCGCTCGTCGTGATTCCGAGTGGGGTCTCACTGAGGAGAATTGTGATGAATGCGGATATTGAAGATCTGCTGGTCGATTTTTATAACGGTGCCCACATGCTTGATGTTGTCGCCGCGTGGGCTTACGCCGTTGCGAATTGGCAGGCCGTCCTCGAAGGTCTCGCGTCGTTCGAAAAGGCGTACGAACAGCTCATCGAGCTTCACGCGGAGGGTAAGCTTGGCGTCGGAGCGGCCGACTTCTCGGCCGGCAATCTCGAGCTGGTCCAGCGGATCCATCGGCTGCTCGGGCCTGGCCTGGACAGCGACGAAGCGCGTCAAGCTGCTCCAGAGATACACGCTCTGGCTGAGCGCTGTGTGCGAGCGTTGAAAGGAAGCGATACGCCGCCGGTCGGGCAAGGAGGTCAATGAAGCCGAGACGGCGGGCAGCTCACGCTGCTGTTTTCCTGACCGGGCCGCCGGGGCTCACCGGCAGGGCGCGCAGCTGCCGCCGCAATCGACGCCGTTCTCATCCTGGTTCATCACGCCGTCGGTGCACGAGGGCTCCCGGCACATGCCCGCCCAGCAGATGCCGCTGTCGCACTCCGCGCCCGTCCTGCACCCTTGCCCGGCCGGACACCGCGGGCACGGCAGCGCGCCGCAGTCGACCCCTGTCTCGTCGCCGTTCTGCGCGCCGTCGTCACACGAGGGCGGCGCGCAGCGACCTCCCTCGCAGACGTTGTTCTCGCAGTCGGCACCCCGGACGCAGGCCTCGCCGTCGGCGCAGGGGCGGCACAGACCGCCGCAATCCCGCGCGGTCTCCCCGAGCGCGGGATCGACAGCGTTGTTCGTGCAATGGGGCGGCACGCACAGCACGCCGTCGCACGCCAGGCCGTTGGAGCAGTCGTTCATCGTGACGTCGCCATCATAACAAGCGACGCAGGCGCCCACATGGCACATCCTCTGTGGATCGCCAGGACACACGGCGCCCTGGGTGAGCGGCATGTTGACCGGCCCGCCCTCGCCGCAGCTGTCGTACGTGCACGGCTCGCCGTCGTCGTAGATGTCCGACGGGTCCTCGAGCTCCAGGAGCTCGCCCGTGGTCGTACACTCCACCCGACGGCAATCTCCCTCTCGCTGCGAGGCGATCGGCCCGGGATGGATCTCCACCTCGCACGCCCCGCCGACGCAGCGGCCGGCGCCGCACGCCGGGCTCGGCGGTCCCGGGCACTCGGCGTCGCTCTGGCAACCCGCGTCGACGCCGCCGTCGGGCGCGCACCCCTCGGTGCCCGGAGCGCACTCCGAGCAGGGCCTGCACGCGACGGCGCAATCCGGATCGCGCGACTCGCTGGGAAGGCAACAGATGTGGCTGTCAGGATCGACACACACGCACCGGCTGTCCGTACAGACGGCGCCAGGGATGTCCTGATACGCGTTGTGGCAATCGGCGTCGGTGTCGCAGTAACCGCCGAGCCACGGCGCATCGTCCGCGCAGGAGGCGATGAGCCCTGCAGCGATCGCGATGACCGGCGTGGCGAGCGCCACGCCGCGAAGAAGTGATCTCATGGGAACAGCACCTCCGGACATCCACCATCGCTCGCCGGCGAAAGCACCAGCAGAGACGCGCGGACTGCCCATGTGCAGCCCCTCGTATACAGCACTGGACTCGAGGGCGCGCGTAAGAAATCGACAGAATTGGCCGCGATTGACTGGAAATTCAGAGCTGGTCAGTGGAAAGTGGTGAAACGCGCGCGCCTGGAAGCCGCGTTCGTTTCAAAGGGCCGCGATCGGCTGGCAAATTGGAGCGACTCAGCGGAATGTGGTGGAGCGCGGTCCTGGCCACTGCGCTCCGCAGGTGTACCAGTCGGCGCCGCAGGGCGGCTGCGGCTCGTCCGGCTCGATGGGCCGAGCCGGCGCCGGGGGGCGCGCCGGCGTCTCCAGGCGGACGCGCGGCGGGACGGGCGCGGTGCGCAGCGGGACGGGCGCGGTGCGCGGCGGGAGATCGGGGGGGACGGGCGTGGCCGGACGGGGCTCGGGCGGAGGATCCGCGGGGCGCGAGGCCAGCGCGCAGGGGCGCGGGAGGCGGGCAACGGCCGGGACGCGCGCGGTCCGGGGCAAGACGAGCTGGAACCAGGCGAGGAGCGCCGCTGCCGCCGCGAGGGCCAGCGCGCCTGCCGCGAGCGCGAGCCGCCAGCGGCCGCGGCGAGGTCCAGGCAAGGTCGGCCCGGTCGCATGCCGCGCGAGAGATGGCGCTGCCGGCTCTCGCCATGCGACAGGAGAGGCCGAGCCCGGCGGCGCGGGTGGTGGTGTCGGTTGCGGCGGCGCGAGCGGCGGCTCGGGCACCATCGGCTGCGGCGGCGCGCGCGGCGGCTCGGGCATCAGGCGCGGAGGCACCTCGGGCAGCGCGGACGAGGCCCCAGGAGAGGGCGCATGCTGCTGCTCGCGGCCAGTCGAGGCGCCGAGCGAGGGCGCATGCTGCTGCTCGCGGCCAGTCGAGGCGCCGAGCGAGGGCGCGTGCTGCGCCTCATCGTCATCCAGGACCCCAGGTGACCCGCTCGTCACGCCGGAGGGCAGCGTGGGCGGCCCGATCGGCGGCGACGGCGGCGCCGCATGAAACGACCGCGCGCTGTCCGCGGCCGGCCTCGGGCCGCGCACACCGGATCCTGGGCCCGGCTCTGCGCCCCGCTCGAGCTCGGCTTGCCAGCGACACCAGCCCTCGATGGCCGCGTGGAGCGCCGCGATGAGCTCCTCCATGCCGCGATACCGGGCGGCGGGGTCCTTCTCGATCGCCCTCCTCACGACGCCGGCGACCGACGGCGGCAGCGGCACGACCGTCTCGATCGCCGGGGGCACCTCGTGAAGGACGCAGCGGGCGAGCTCCTCGGGCGCGCGCCCCTCGAACGGCCGGCGCTGGCCGAGGAGCTCGTACAGGACCAGGCCCAGCGCGTACACGTCGGTCCGCTCGTCGAGGACCGCGGGCGTCGAGAGCTGCTCCGGCGCGCGGTACGCCGTTGCCGCCGCGTCGAGGCCGAAGAGCTGGACGAGGCCCAGCCCGTCGAGCCGGAAGGAGCCGTCGTCGAACAGCACGAAGGCCTCCGGGCGGAGATCCCCGTGGAAGAGCCCCGAGGCGTGGGCGGTCCTCAGCACCTCGGCGAGCTCGGCGACCTGCGAGAGCGCCCACGACGGCCCGAGATCCCTCGACCGGCCCTCGAGGCGCTCGCGCAGCGACGGGCCGTCGCGCCGCTCGATGGCCGCCCAGCAGAACGAGGCGCCGACGCCGCCGTCGAGCACCCGCGGGAGCTCGTCGACGAGCGCGCTCACCGCGCGGAGGCGCTCCAGCGTGTCGAGGAACCCCTCGGGCACCGACGCGCTCACGTACAGGAGCGCGCTCCTGCCCGCGCGATCCACGGCGGCATGGACGTCCGCCCGACCGCGGCCGGGGAGCTGCGCGACGATCCGGTAACCGAGCCCAGCGCCGTCTACCATGTCATCTCCAGGCCGAGCTGCGTGCCGGCGGCTGTCACCCGGGGGCCCCGGCCCCTCGGGTAGAGGGCGTAGAGCAGCGTCCCCGCGCCGAGGAGCGCGCCGGCGGTCAGCGCGATGGCGGCGCGCTCCTCGGCGCGCCCCATGGCCCTGTAGGCGCTCTGCGCTCGCTGGAGCTCGGCGCCGGCGATCCGGTAGCCTCCGTGGTTGCGCGCGAGCAGATCGTCGAACCTGCGCTCGTGGCCGTGCGCCTCCGCGAGGAAGATCGCGCCCAGCGTGACGCCCCCGGCGGTCGCCGCGCTGCCCAGGAGGACGAGCGCCGTCGCCGGTCCCTCGCTCCCCGGCGCAGCCGGCCCCGCCGCCTGGGGCCATCCCGCCGGCGTCGGCGCGCGCGGCGCCGTCTGCCCAGCGCCGGCCGGCGCCGGCGGGGCAGGGCCGCCGGCCGGCGCCGGCGGGGCAAGGCCGCCGGCCGGCGCCGGCGGGGCCAGATCGAGGACGACCTGGCGCGATTCCCCGGCGCGCACCTCGACGGTCGCCTCCTTCGCCGCCGCGCCGAGCGCCGCGCGGACGCGGTGCGCGCCGGGCTCCACGACCACCTCGCGGCCGAGCGGCGCCTGGCCGATGGGCCGGCCGTCGATCGAGAGCTGCGCCCCCGGCGGCACGGCGAAGGTCAACGCCCCGACCTCCTGCTTCACGCGCGCGAGATCCAGCGCCCGGCTCGCGTGCCGCTCCCGCTCCTCGGCGCTCCGGGGCGCCGGCGTCCTCTCGAGACACAGGGCCAGAAACTCCGCCGCTCTGGCCTTGTCCCCGACCCGGAACGCGAGCTGCCCCACATTGCACGCTGCCTTCTCGGACGGGGCCAGTTGCCAGACCTGAAGCCAGATGTCCCGCGCCCTCGCGAGCTGCCCTTCCGCCACCGCCCGGTCGGCCGAGCGCTCGAGTCGACGCTGGGCCTCGCTCGCCCCGGCGTCCGCGCGACCGACGGAGGGCAGGAACACCGACGCGGCGAGGATCAACGCCCGAGGGAGGGCGCGCGAGGCCGTCACGCTCATGACGAGCTACATATCAGGTCGGGTCAGGCGAAGGGGAACCAGCCGGCGTTTCTCAGGAGAGACAGAGAAACGAGAAAATAGATATGGTCGCGAGAATCTGATCCGCTCCGTGGGAATGCGATGGGCGGCGTGTTGGACGCTCTCCTCGGATCCCTGAGCGGACTCCTCGTGCGCCGAATCAGCCCATCATTCGTTTCCACTGCTCCGACAGCCGCTGCGTCGAGACGGGGACAGCGGCCTTCACCTCGGGCGCGAAGAGCGACACCCGGAGCTCCTCAATCAGCCAGCGGAACGACTCGAGCTCTTCCGCGGACACGCCCTTCTGGCGGAGCGCCTGCTGGTGCTTGAGGTAATCCTGCCAGAACGGCAGCACCTGCGCGGCCTTGGCCTGGTCCTTCTGCGGGCCGTTGGGCAGCCGCTCGAGCCGGATCTGGACGGCGCGCAGGTAGCGGGGCAGGTGCGCGAGCCTGTCGAGCGGGGCGCGCGCGAACAGCCCGACCGGCAGCAGCAGCTCGACCTGCGTGCGCGCGTCGTCGAGCGCCGGCCGCGGCGCGCCCGGCTTGCCCGTCATCGACCGGAGCATCGATTGCACGCGGTCGAGCTCGACGCCGATGTCCCGCGCGAGCCCGGCGAGCTTGCCCAGCACCCCCTGCAGCGACCGCCGGCCCTCGTCCACGCGCGCCTGGAACGCGGCCCGGGTCCTCGGGAACGCGGCGGGATCGCCGAGCCGGAACGCCTCGTCGAGCGCGCGCAGCGCGATCTGCCGCGCGAGGCCGGGCTCGCCCGGGGCCACCTTGGCGCCGAGGCCGCTCACGGCGACGGCGCTGCGCAGCGGCTGCTCGAGCTGGCTCATCTTGCCCCCGAGCTGCAGCAGGAAGAGCCGCCGCAGCCCGGCCCGCGTCGCCTCGTCGGCCGCGGCCCTCGAGGCGAGGACGCGCACGGACACGGACGTCTCGCCGTCGACGAGCGCCGGATAGCCGAACACCTTGTGCCCCCCGGCGTCGACCTCGACGCGCTCGGGCAGCGACTCGATAGCGAACGATGTGAGCCCGTCCCGCTCGATACCCGCCTTGCCGACCCTCGCCCACGCCTCGCGCGCCCGGCCGGAGAGGCGCTCCTTGAGATCCCTGAGGTCGCGCCCCTCGGCGATCACCCGGCCGTCCTCGCCGATGACGCGGAAATAGAAGCGCAGGTAGGGCGGGAGCTCCTCGATCCGGAGCGCGTCGGCCGGCACGCGCTCGCCGGTGCGGTCCTCGACGGCGGCCGCGAGCGCGGGCCGCATCGGGCCCTGGAACGGCCGCAGATCCGCGGCGATCTCCCGGGCGACCTCCCGCATCGGGACGAGCGCCTTGCGGAGCGACTTCGGCAGCGTCTCGAGCAGCAGGGCGATCTTCTCGGCGTGCCAGCCGGGGATCGTCCACTCGAGCGCCTCGGGATCGGCCTGCGGCAGGAGCACGAGCGGCAGCGCGAGGGAGACGCCGTCGTCGTCCTCGCCCGGATCGAAGCGGTAGGAGAGCGGCACCGTCGCGCCGTAGAGATCGAGGGCGTCGGGGTAGCGCGCGGGCGAGAGCTCCGCGGCCTCGTCGAGGAGGACGTCGGCGATCGCCAGGTGGAGCACCCGCGGGTCCTTCTCCTCGGCCTCCTTGCGCCACGCCTCGAACGTCTTGCCGCTGTACACCCCCTCGGGCACGCGCCGGTCGAAGAAGAGCTCGAGCGCGTGCTCGTCGGCCAGCATCTCGCTCTTCCTCGCCTTGTCGCGCAGCCGGCTGACCTCCTCGAAGAGCTTGCGGTTCGCCTCCATGAACGGCGCGCGCGTCGCGTACTCCTGCCGGACGAGGGCGTGCAGGAGGAAGATCCGGCGCGCGGCCCCCGGATCGATCGGCCCGTAGTCCACCCGGCGGTCGCGCGCGATCGGCAGCCCGTAGAGCGTCACCTGCTCCTTCGCCATCACGGCCGCCGGCCGCGCGGCCCAGTGCGGGTCGCTGTAGCTGCGCTTGCAGAGCGGCCCGGCCGCGGCCTCGATCCACGCGGGATCGAGCGCCGCCGCCATCCGGGCGAAGAGCTGCGACGTCTCGACCAGCTCGGCGGCCATGATCCACGCGGGCGGCTTCTTCGCGAGCCCCGACGAGGGGTGGAGCTGAAATCGCGTCTGCCGGGCGCCGAAATACACCTTGTGCTCCTGGCTCCACATGCCGATACGGCTGAGCAGGCCGGGCAAGAGCGCGCGGTGGATGGCGTCGCCCTTCGCGGGCGCCGTGTTCGGCGAGAACCCCATGTCCCGCGTGATGCGGCTGAGCTGCCGGTGGACATCGACCCACTCGCGCATGCGCAGGTACGAGATGAAGTGATCGCGGCACGCCTTCCGGATCTGGTTCTGGGTGAGCCGGCCCTGGGCGTCCTGGTAAAAGGCCCACAGCTTCAGCAGCCCGGCGAAGTCCGAGCCCTCGTCCTTGAACTTCCGGTGCGCGTCGTCCGCCTGCCGCTGCGCGGAGAGCGGCCGCTCCCGCGGGTCCTGCACCCCGAGCGCGGCGGCGATGATCAGCACCTCGGCGAGCGCCCCCTCGCTCTCGCCGCCGAGGACCATCCGGCCGATCCGCGGATCGAGCGGCAGCCTCGCGAGCTTCCTGCCGATGTCCGTGAGCGCGCCCGCCTCGTCGAGGGCGCCGATCTCCTCGAGGACCCGGTAGCCCTCGTCCACGGCGCGCTTCGACGGGGCGTCGAGGAAGGGGAAATCCTCGATGTCGCCGAGCCCGAGCGCCTTCATCTGGAGGATGACGCCCGAGAGGCCGACCCGCAGGATCTCCGGATCCGTGTAAGCGGGCCTCGCCTGGTCGTCCTGCTCGGCGTAGAGCCGGAAGCACACGCCGCTCTGCACGCGGCCCGCGCGCCCCTTGCGCTGATCGGCGCTCGCGCGCGAGATCGGCTCGATCTGGAGCTGGGTGACGCCCGTCCGGGGGCTGTACCGATTGACGCGCGCGAGCCCGGCGTCGACCACGTACACGATGCCTGGAATGGTGAGCGACGTCTCGGCCACGTTGGTCGCGAGCACGATCCGCCGCCCGGGCAACGATTGAAACACCCGCTGCTGGTCGCTCTGCGGGAGCCGCCCGTAGAGCGGCAAGAGCGTCGTGTGCGGCAGGCCATGGCGCTCGAGCTCAGCGATCGTATCATGGATCTCGCGCTCTCCCGGCAGGAAGACGAGGATATCCCCGCGCGGATCGATCGATGTGATCTCCTCGACCGTGTTGGCGACGGCGTCGGCGATCTCCGCCTCTCCCGTCTCCGGGGGGCGGTGGATGACCTCCACGGGGTAGGTGCGGCCGGAGACCTCGATGACGGGCGCGCCGCCGAAGAAGGCCGAGAATCGCTCGGTCTCGAGCGTCGCGGAGCTGACGATGACGCGGAGATCCGGGCGCCTCGGCAGCAGGCGCTTGAGGTAGCCGAGGAGGAAATCGATGTTGAGGCTGCGCTCGTGGGCCTCGTCGATGATGAGCGTGTCGTAGTCGGAGAGCCGCGGATCGCCCTGGATCTCGGCGAGGACGATGCCGTCGGTCATGTACTTGACGTACGTCGCCGGGCCTGTCCGGTCCGAGAAGCGGATCTTGTAGCCCACCTCCTTGCCCAGCTCGACGCCGAGCTCCTTGGCGACGCGGGCCGCGACGCTCGTCGCGGCGATGCGGCGCGGCTGCGTGACGCCGATCCGGGCGGTGAGCCCGCGGCCCATGGCCAGGCAGATCTTGGGGAGCTGCGTTGTCTTGCCCGAGCCGGTCTCGCCCGCGACGATCACCACCTGGTGCGCCTCGATGGCCCGGGCGATGTCGAGCACCCGCGCCGAGATGGGCAGCTCCTCGGGGAAGCGGACCGGGCTCCCCGACGGGGGCTGGGACGAGATCCGGCCGCCGGGGACGGGCGGCGCGGCGGGTTGCTCTTGCGGGACGCGGGTGCTCACGGCGCGAGGGGGTAGCACCTCCCGCCGCGGCGCGCCGTCAATCGTGGTGGCCCGCCTCGCACTTCGGCTTCATGCAGCGACCCTGCACGATGTCGCGGCACATCTGGTTGCGCTTCTCGTCGTTCTCCTCGTCGAGGGCGCTGTAGATCAGCTGGAGGCGGCACTCGAACGAGCCCTCGTTCTTGAGCGGGGCGCACGCGTCGAACACGGCCGGCTTCTCCGCGGTGAGGCACAGGAGCATGCAGCCCTCGAGGCTCAGCGCCAGGGTGTCCGGGCACAGCGCCGTGTAGAGCGTGCAGATCGCCTCGCAGCGGCCGGTGCACCCGTCGCGGCCCATCGGGCCGAGCAGGCCGCTCGCGGTGCAGCCGGCGGGATCGCCGGAGCCCACCGCGCGGCACGAGGCGTACTCCTCGGGCGACGGCATCGCCTCGCAGGCGGCGCAGCATGTCTCGACCGACGGATACTGC
Organism: Sorangium sp. So ce1335; assembly: GCF_051521615.1. NCBI lineage: Bacteria > Pseudomonadati > Myxococcota > Polyangiales > Polyangiaceae > Sorangium > Sorangium sp. So ce1335. Next base: position 9,004,925 of record NZ_CP150363.1, on the reverse strand, counting down.
GGCGCGAGCTCGCAGGCATCCATCGACTTCACGCAGTGCGTCGAGCACGCGGCGACCTCGCAGGGGCCGGTCTGCTCCTGGGGCGGCGGCCCCTCGGGCGGCGGCCCCTCGGGTGGCGGCCCCTCGGGCGGCTGCCCCTCGGGCGGCGTGACCGCGCTCCCCTGGCTCGCCTCGCCCTCTCCGCCGTCGAGCTCTCCGCCGTCGAGCTCCCCGCCGTCGAGCTCCGCTGGGGGGCCGCCTTCGCCGCCGGCGCCGGGCAGCGGGGCGATGATCTGGCACCCCGCGATCCACGCGGCCAGGGTGCACAGAGCAGCGAGCCGCGTCGTCATAACGTCCCCCGCACGCCGATGTAGCCGGGCCCGACCGCCCACGTGACCTTCGAGGCCGACGCCCTCGAGCTCTCCAGGCCCAGGGCGACGCCTCCGACGGCCGCGCCCGCGATGGCGACGCCGAACCCGACGTTCGACACCCAGCCGAGGGCGTTCGCGCCGCCCCGCGCGTCGCCGGAGCAGCTCGCGGTGCCGAGCCGGCACGCCTCTTCGAGGTCGCTCCTCGCGTTCAGGTACGCCACGCCCGCGCCGAGCCCCACCGCGAGGCCAGCGCCCGAGGCGATGAACCCGCCGAGGACCCACGGGCTGGGGCCGCTGCCGCCGTCCGGCTCCGGCACCGGCGTGAGGGGGACGTCGAGCGTCGTGACCTCCCGCTCCGGGACGTAGACCCGCTGCCGGCTGCCGACGTAGCCGTCCGCCTCGACCTCGACCCAGTGGTTGCCCGGATCGATCGGCGATCCCTCGACCGAGGCCGCCATGATCTGGCCGTCGACCCGGAGCCGGGCGCCGGCGGGGCTCGGCGTGATCCTCACCCGGAGCCGCGGGATGCGCTCGCCGAGATCGTCGCGAAGGGCCTCGGCGCGGCGCCGCGCCTGCATGAACGGCCAGGGCTCTCCCGGGGTGGGGCGCGACGCGGCGATCGTCGCCGCCAGATCGCGCGCCTCGCTGAGCCGCCCGATCGCGGCGAGCGTCTTCGCCACCTCGATGGAGGTCGTGGGCACGCAGACGAGCCGCTCGGCGCGCTGGTAGGCGCGGAGCGCCTCGGCGTACCGCTTCTGGGCGAACAGCTCGTCGCCGGTGTATACGAGCTCGCGGGCCTCGTTCCGCGCCTTCTCGTCCGCGCCGCCGGGCGCCTGGGCGGCGAGCGCCGGCGAGGCCGCGACGATCAGGCCGGCGAGCATCAGCAGCGTCCTGGGCCCGGGTTTCATGGTCTCACCTGTCAGAAGCCGAGATCGCGGCGCGCGCGCGGGCGGCTCGCGACCTTCTTGACCGACGACGCGGCCGGGGCGACCGACGCCGCCCTGGCGACGGGCGCGGCCGGGACGACGGCGGGGGCGTCGGGCCCGGCGACGCCGGGCGCGGCCGGCGCCTCGGAGGGGGCGGGCCCGTCGGGCTGCGGCGCGCTGGCTCGCGCCTCGGCGCGCGCCGGGGCCTCGGGCCGCGGCGCGGGCGTCGCGCACGCGGCCGCGGGCTCGGCGGCCGCCGGGGCGGCGGGCTCTGCCGGGCTGCCCGCGACCATGGCGAGCGACGCGCTCTGCGCCGCCGTCGCCGTCCGGGCCACGCCGGAGGCGCCCGCCCACGCCAGGGTGCTGAGCCCCATGACCGCGGCCGCCGCCGCGGCCCAGGTGCGCGCCCGCTGCCGCGGCGAGCCGGCGCCGAGCGTGGCGAGCGGCATCAGCGTCGTCACGAGCGACGGGAAGCCCTCGCCCGAGGCGAGCGTCTCGCGCGCGGGCATGATCTCGGTCTCGCCGGCGCCGGGCCGCGGGCCGCGCGGGGCGGCGAGGGCGGCGTCGAGCGCCTCGAGCACGGCGCGGGCGCTCTGGGGGCGGCGCGCCGGATCGGGCTCGAGGAGCGAGAGGATCCAGGCGTCGATCGCGGGCGGCAGCTCCGGGACGAGCCGGGACGGCGGCGGGGGCGGCCCGCGGTCGATCGCGACGGCGACCGCCGCGATGGTGGCGCCGTTGAACGGGGTCTGCCCGGTCAGGCAGAAGTAGGCGACGACGCCGAGGGCCCAGAGATCGCTGTGCGGCCCGACCCGCGCCCCGCCCGCCATCTGCTCGGGCGACATGAAGTGCGGCGTGCCCATGATGGCGCCGGTGACGGTGAGCCGCTCGGCCTCCTCGACGGTGTTCTTCGCGATGCCGAAGTCGAGCACCTTCACGAAGGGCTCCGGCTCGCCCGCGACGAGGAAGACGTTCTCGGGCTTGATGTCGCGGTGGACGATGCCCGCCTCGTGCGCCCTGGCCAGCGCCGCGCCGAGCTGGCGCAGGATGGGGACCGCCTCGCTCAGCGTGAGCCGCCCGCGGCGCTCCACGAGGTCGTGCAGCGTCTGCCCTTCGAGGTACTCCATCACGATGTAGGGGACGTCCTGCTCGGTGAGCCCGACGTCGAACACGCGCACGACGTGCGGGCTCTGGATCCGGGCGGCGGCCTCCGCCTCGCGGTGGAGGCGCATGGCGGCGAGGGGGTGATCGACGTACATGTCGCGGAGGAACTTCACCGCGACCTGGGTCCTCAACGCTGTGTGCTCGGCGAGCCAGACGCTGCCCATCCCGCCCTGGCCGAGCGCGCGGAGCAGCCGGAGGTGGGAGCCCACCTGCATTCCCGGCAGGGGCCCGCGCTCCGAGCTCGAGGGCGCGGTGTGGCAGCTTGCCTCAGCCGGGGCGATCAGGCACGGCGATGGCCGGGTGGCCTCGCCCATTCCTACCGTCTTGCTCATGCCGGGGCCGACTTGCATGCGGCGAGCCAGCGCCTCGGATTGGATGGTTACGCGGGCATGACCTGGTGTGGGCGTGGCGCATCGTGGCGTGCGGCCGCGCCGCGCAGAGCCCTCGTGACAGTTCGCTACAGGCCCGGTTGCCGCCGAGGGCCGTCTCGCGGCGCGCAGCGCGCGCTCCACAGCTGCGCGCTCCACAGCTGCGCGCTCCACAGCGGCGCGCAGCGCGCGCTCCACACGCGCTCACGGCCGCTCTCATCGCCCCTTGCGGACAGGGCCGGATCGGTGAGCCGCGGCGCCTTTCGATGGCCGTGATGTAGCACCCGCGCGGCGAGCACGTTTCCGCCGGGCACCGCGGCGCGCTCCGGAGCTCGAGGCGCCGCGGCGGGTGCGCTGGAGGCGACGCGCTCGCGATGTGGAGAGCGAGGTGAGCGGACATGGGATCGAGCGCTGCGTCGCCTGGGACGACAGCGCGCCAATGCCGTTGCGCCATTGCCGACGTCAACCAGGGTGGGGCGATCCGCGCGCCGGGAAGCGCCGGGAAATGGCGAGCGCGGACTCGGCGACACAGGGCCAGCGCGCCGCTCGCCTGCTTCGATAAGGGCCCACGTCGAGGCGAGTGCGCCGGGCGCTTCCACGGCTCAGACTGCCGAGCGAGCGAGCCTCCGGCGCGACGAAAGCCTTGTGCTGCACGCCTGAAGCAAGCAGTCTAGGCCGCGCGATGCAGCCTCTCCACCTCTGGTTCCTGGCGGGCGTCGGCCTCCTCGCCGCGGCGTGCGATGCCCCTCCCGCGGAGGCGCCGAAGCCCGTCGTCCTTCCGCCCGTCGCCCCGGGCGAGCTCCGCAGCCCGGAGGCGTTCGCGTCGATCCGGGACAGCGACGCGCGCGCGGCCTCGATCTTCCTCGAGGCGAGCAAGGTGCTCTTGCACCCGCGCTGCGTGAACTGCCACCCGCACGACGGCGTCCCGCGCCAGGGCGATCACGGCGAGCGCCACAGCCCGATGGTCGAGCGCGGACCGCGCGATCGCGGGGTGGCGGCGATGGAGTGCACGTCGTGCCACCAGGTGCAGAACCTCGATTTCGCGCGCGTGCCCGGCGCGCCCGGCTGGCACCTCGCGCCGGCGGAGATGGCGTGGCTCGGCCGGACGCCGGCGGCCATCTGCGCGCAGATCAAGGATCCGGCGCGCAACGGCAAGAAGACGCTCGCGCAGATCGTCGAGCACTCCGCGCACGACGAGCTCGTGGCGTGGGGGTGGGCGCCCGGCCACGGCCGCACGAAGGCGCCCGGATCGCAGGCGCAGTTCGGCGCGCTCATCGATGCGTGGGTGAAGGCGGGCGCCGCGTGCCCGCCCGAGGAGGCACGTCCATGATCATCCTGAAGGTGAACGGCGCCGAGCAGAAGCTCGACGTGGATCCGGAGATGCCGCTCCTCTGGGTGCTGCGCGACGTGCTCGGCCTCACGGGGACGAAGTACGGTTGCGGCCAGGCGCTCTGCGGGGCGTGCGTGGTCCACCTCGACGGCGAGACGGTGCGCGCGTGCGTGACCCCGGTGAAGCGCGCCGCCGGCGGCTCGGTGACGACCATCGAGGGGCTCAGCCCGGAAGGCGATCACCCGCTCCAGCGCGCGTGGGTCGAGCTCTGCGTCCCGCAGTGCGGCTTCTGCCAGTCGGGACAGATCATGAGCGCGGCCGCGCTCTTGCGGAAGAACCCGCGCCCCTCGAACGAGGACATCGATAAGTCGCTTGCCGGCAACATCTGCCGGTGCGGCACGTACACGCGCATCCGCGCGGCGGTCCGCAAGGCCGCCGGCCTGCCCACGGAGTGAAGATGGAACAGCAACGCGTCGTCCTCCTCCGCCGCTCCTTCCTCGCGGGGCTCGGGCTCGCTGTCTCCGGGCTCGCGCTCGGGCTCGCCGAGGGCGCCGCCGAGGCCGCGCCCGCCGCGCCGGCGGAGCCCGGGCTCCGGACCGGGGTGTTCCTCCACATCGCGCCCGATGGCGTCGTGTCGATCGTCTGCCACCGGTCGGAGATGGGGCAGGGGATCCGCAGCTCGCTGCCGGTGCTGGTCGCCGACGAGCTCGGCGCCGACATGGCGCGGGTGAAGATCGTGCAGGCCGACGGCGACAAGGTCTACGGCGACCAGAACACCGACGGTTCGCGCAGCGTGCGCAACGGCTACGAGCCGATGCGGCGCGTCGGCGCGACGGCGCGCGCGATGCTCGTCGCGGCCGCGGCGAAGAAATGGCGGGTGCCCGCCGCCGAGTGCGTCGCCGAGCAGCACGCCGTCCACCACGCGAAGTCGAAGCGCTCGCTGGACTTCCGCGAGCTCGTGGCGGACGCGGCGAAGCTCCCGGTGCCCGACGAGAAGACGGTGGCGCTCCGCCCCGTCGCGGAGCTCAAGCGCGTCGGCGGCCTGCTGCCGCTGCTCGACGCCCCGGCGATCGTGACGGGCAAGGCCCAGTTCGGCGCGGACGTGCGGTTGCCGGGCATGCTCACCGCGGTGATCGCGCGCCCGCCGGTCGTGGGCGGCAAGGTCGTGCGGTACGACGGCGCGCGCACCCTGGCCGTCCCGGGCGTGAAGAAGCTCGTGGAGTTGCCGGGGCCGAAGGGCGGCGCTGTCGGGTTCCAGCCGCTCGGCGGCGTGGCGGTCGTCGCGGACTCGACGTGGGCGGCGATGCGGGGCCGGGCGGCGCTGCACGTCGCGTGGGATCACGGCGCCAACGCGGCGTACGACTCGGCGAGCTACAGGGAGGCGCTGCTCGGCGCGGTGCGCGCGCCGGGCAAGGTCGTGCGGAAGGTCGGCGACGTGGACGCGGCGCTCAAGGCGGCGGCGCGCACGATCGAGGCCGAGTACTACGCGCCGCACCTGGCGCACGCGGCGATGGAGCCGCCGTCGGCGGTGGCGCGGGTCGACGCGAAGGGCTGCGAGGTGTGGGCGCCGACGCAGAACCCGCAGGCGGCGCGCACCGAGGTGGCGCGGGCGCTCGGGCTCGACGAGGCGAACGTCACGGTGCACGTGACCTTCCTCGGCGGCGGCTTCGGACGGAAGTCCAAGCCGGACTACTGCGCCGAGGCGGCGCTGCTCGCGCGCGCCATGGGCGCGCCGGTGCGCGTGCAGTGGACGCGCGAGGACGACGTGCAGAGCGGCTACTTCCACAGCGTGAGCGCGCAGCAGCTGAGGGCGGGGCTCGACGCGGCGGGCAAGGTGACGGCCTGGCAGCACCGGACGGCGTTCCCGCCGATCCCGTCGACGTTCGACGCGAAGGCGAGGACCCCGAGCGAGAACGAGCTCGGCCTCGGCGTGCTCGACCTCGCGCTCTCGGCCCCGAACGTCCGCGTCGAGGCGTGCGACGCGCCGGCGCACGTGCGCATCGGCTGGCTCCGGTCGGTCTGCAACATCTTCCACGCCTTCGCGGTGCAGAGCTTCATCGACGAGATCGCGCACGCGCGGCAGGCCGATCCGCGCGAGGTGCTCCTCGAGGTGCTCGGCCCGGCGCGCCAGGCGACGCCGGACGAGCTCGGCGTCGCGAAGGTCCCCAACTACGGGGCGCCGATCGAGAAGCACCCGGTCGACGTGGGCCGGCTGCGGCGCGTGATCGAGCGGGTGACGGAGATCTCGGGGTGGGACGCCGCGCGCAAGGCGGGGCGCGCCGTCGGCCTGGCCGCGCACCGGAGCTTCCTCACGTACGTGGCCGTCGTCGCCGCGGTGTCGAAGGACGCGCTCGGCAAGGTGAAGGTCGACGAGGTGTGGCTCGTCGCGGACGCCGGCACGGTGATCAACCTGGATCGCGCGCGCTCTCAGATGGAGGGCGCCGTCGTGTTCGGGATGAGCATCGCGTTCCACGGCGCCATCACGGTGAAGGGCGGCGCTGTCGAGCAGACGAACTTCCGCGACTACCCGGTGGTGCGGAGCACCGAGGTGCCGCAGCGGATCCACGTGGAGATCGTGAAGAGCGACGCGCCGCCCGGCGGCATCGGCGAGCCGGGGGTGCCGCCGGTGGCGCCCGCGATCGCGAACGCTGTGTTCGCCTTGACGAAGACGCGCGCGCGGGAGCTGCCGCTGCGGCGCCTGGGGCTGTGACGGGGGGCGGGTAGGGGGGGCGCCGCTGCTACGGCGTCCCGGTCTCCGGCTCTGCCCGCGTCGCCGTCGTCGTTCCGGCGCTCGTCTCTTCTCGCTGATAGATGTCCTTCACGTTGATCTCCATGAACCTGTCCGGCTTCTCGAGAGGCGTGAAGCCGTATTGCCGGTAAAGCCCGTGCGCGTCCGCGGTGGCGAGCAGCGTCCGCCGCAGCCGGAGGCGGCCGAGGGCCTCGGTGACGTGGGCGATCAGCGCCTTGCTGTACCCTTTCCCCTGCTCTTCCTGGACGATGAACACGTCGGCAAGGTACGCGAACGTCGCGTGGTCGGTGATCACCCGGGCGAGCCCGATCTGCGCTCCGGCCTTGTAGACGCCGAAGCAGAGCGAGTTCTCGATGGCCCGCTCGACGACCTCTCGCGGGATGCCCTTGCACCAGTAGGCCGATGCGAGGAAGGCGTGGATGCGATCGAGATCGAGGAGCGACTTGTCGGACGAGATGACGATGTCTTCGCTTGCCTGGTGCTCCACTGCGGCGGTCCTCCGTAGCGCGGACGTGCTGGGAGAGCCTGGCCCCTGACGGCTCCTCCAGCGACCTCTGTACCTGTCGCGTCCCGGAGGCCACCCGACGCGCCGGCCGGCGTCAAGCGCGGGCCGCCGAGCGCACGAACCTCGCGCGCGCCCGTGGACGATGCCCTCGCCGGCGTGCGACGTTGCCCGCGAGCACGGGGGAAGAAGCATGCTCACGCTCCTCGGGGTCGCGGTCCTGGTCGTCGGCTTCGTCGTCCGGATCCATCCGCTCCTGGTCGTCGCGGCGGCGGCCATCGCCACGAGCCTCTCGGCGGGGATGAGCCCGATCGAGGGGATCTCGGCCCTGGGCAAGGCCTTCAACGACAACCGCTATGTCAGCCTGGTCTGGTTGATCCTGCCGGTCATCGGCCTCCTGGAGCGCGCTGGCCTCCAGGAGCGGGCGCGCGCGCTGGTGTCGCGGGTGAGGGGCGCCACGACCGGGCGTCTCCTGCTCGTGTATTTCGTGGTGCGGCAGGTCAGCGCGGCCCTCGGCCTGACCTCGCTGGGCGGCCACGCGCAGATGGTCCGCCCGCTGATCGCGCCCATGGCCGAGGGCGCGGCGGAGAACCGGTACGGGCCGCTGCCGGACAGGACGCGCTGGCTGATCCGCGCCTCGGCGGCGGCGGCCGACAACGTGGCGCTGTTCTTCGGCGAGGACATCTTCCTCGCCATCGCGTCGATCCTGCTCATCAAGGGGTTTCTCGAGCAGAACGGGATCTTCGTCGAGCCGCTCCAGGTGTCGATCTGGGCCATCCCCACGGCGATCCTGGCGCTCCTGATCCACGGGACACGGCTCCTGCTGCTCGACCGGCGGCTCCGGCGCGAGCTCGCCCGCGTCGCCCACGACTCCCGCGTCTCCGACGTGGATACCGGGGAGGGGCGCGGATGATCACGCTCGATGTCGGCTATGCCGCAGCAGGGCTGTTCTTCGCGGCGTCGGCGCTCCTGAGCGCGGCCGACCGCGAGAACGAGAAGCGCTGGAAGAACGCCCTCTTCTGGGGGCTCCTGGCGACGAGCTTCCTCTTCGGCGCGCGCCTCGGGGATCTCGGGAACGGGGTGCTCGTGATCGCCCTCGTGCTCCTCGCCGGCCTCGGGGGCCTGGGGCAGGGGCGCCCCGCCACGACGACGCGCGAGGAGCGGCTCGCCGGCGCCGAGCGGCGCGGCGACCTCCTCTTCATCCCGGCGCTGATCGTCCCGGCGACGGCCCTCCTGGGCACGCTGGTCCTCCGGCGCATCGAGGTCCTGGGGACCCCGTTGCTCGACCGGGGGCAGGCCACGCTGATCTCGCTCGCCCTCGGCGTGGTGCTGGCCCTCGCGGCGTCCGTGGCGTGGCTGCGCCCGCCGCTGCTCGCGCCCTTGCAGGAGGGCCGGCGCCTGCTGGACACGGTGGGCTGGGCGGCGATCCTGCCCCAGATGCTGGCCGCGCTCGGGCTCGTGTTCTCGGCGGCCGGCGTCGGCGACGTGGTCGGGCAGCTCGCCGGGGGCGTCCTCCCGCTCGGCAGCCGGTTCGCCGCGGTGGCGGCTTACACGGTGGGCATGGCGGTGTTCACCGTGATCATGGGCAACGCGTTCGCGGCGTTCCCCGTCATGACCGCCGCGGTGGGGCTGCCCTTGATCGTGCGCCGCTTCGGCGGCGACCCGGCGATCCTGTGCGCCATCGGGATGCTGTCCGGCTTCTGTGGGACGCTGATGACCCCCATGGCCGCGAACTTCAACGTCGTGCCTGCGGCGCTGCTCGGGCTGCCCGATCGCGACGGCGTGATCAAGGCCCAGCTCCCCACCGCGCTGCTCCTGCTCGTCGGGAACACGCTCCTCCTGTACCTGCTCGTCTTTCCCCGCTGATCCCCGCTCATTCTCCGCTCATTCCGCGATCGTTCTCCGCTCATTCCGCGCCGAGGTCCCCATGACGCACGTCCTGACCCCCGAGATCGCCTCGCAGCTCGCCGCCCTCGCGCTCGGGCACGTGACGCGGGAGTACCCGAACAAGCTCGATCACGTGATGACCGGCCCCGAGGACGTGCGGGGCCCGCGCGACCTGCACCCGATCTTCTACGGCAGCTTCGACTGGCACTCGTGCGTGCACGGGTACTGGCTGCTCGCGCGGATCCTCCGCCTTTTCCCCGGAGCGCCGGCCGCCGCGCACGCCCGCGCGCTGCTGGAAGCGCAGCTCACGGGCGAGAAGGTCGCCGCCGAGCTGGCCTATCTCCGGCGGCCGTCGAGCCGCGGCTTCGAGCGGCCTTACGGGTGGGCGTGGCTGCTCATGCTCGCGGCCGAGCTCGCGCGGCACGGCACCGAGGAGGGGCGCCGGTGGTCGGCGGCGCTGGCCCCGCTCGGGGACGCGTTCGCCGAGCGCTTCCTCGAGTTCCTGCCAAGGGCCACGTACCCCGTCCGCGCCGGGGCGCACACCAACACCGCGTTCGCGCTGGCGCTCGCGCTGGAGTACGCGGCCGTGAGGGGCGATGAGCCGCTGTCGCGGCGGTGCGCCGAGGCCGCGCGGGCGTGGTATGGCCGCGACGCGGGCTGCCAGGCGTGGGAGCCCTCGCAGGACGACTTCCTCTCGCCCGCGCTGATGGAGGCCGAGTGCATGCGGCGGGTGCTCCCCGGACCGGAGTTCCGCGGCTGGTTCGCGCGGTTCCTGCCGGGCGCGGCGCAGGGCGAGCCCGCCACGCTGTTCCTGCCCGCGACGGTCAGCGACCGGAGCGACGGCAAGATCGCGCACCTCGACGGGCTCAACCTGAGCCGCGCCTGGTGCTGGCGCTCGCTCGCCGCGGCGCTGCCCGCAGGCGATCCGGTCCGCGCCCGCGCGCTCGACGCGGCGGAGCGGCACCTCGACGCCAGCCTGCCGCACGTGGCCGGCGACTACATGGGCGAGCACTGGCTCGCGAGCTTCGCCCTCCTCGCGCTCGGCGCGGGCGCCGACTGACGCGAGCGGCGGCGCTCAGGGCCTCCGGTGTTGACGCGGGCGGAGGGGCCGCGCTCGGCGTCGCGGTCGTTTCGTCGACGCCGGCTGCTGCGATGCCTGGACTGTGGAGCGGGAGACGGGATTTGAACCCGCGACGTCAACCTTGGCAAGGTTGCACTCTACCACTGAGTTACTCCCGCGGACGTCGATGACGCGAGGTCGTCTCCGTCGGTGCGCGGCGGAGGAGTACCAACCGCCGTCGCCGTAGTCAAGCGCTGATGTTCGCGACCGTGGCGCTTGTTCCAGGACGAGGTGCCCGGCGCGGGTGCGCGCCGCCCAGGACGAGGTGCTCGGCGCCGGCGCGCGCCGCGGCAGCCCTCGCGCCGGCGTCCATGCGGCACGAGGCGGGGGGCCCGTCCGCGCGGCGGGCGCCGCGCCGGCGTGGCCTGGCGCGGTGAGCGGGCGTCCGTGCGGGACGAGGCGGGGGGCCCATCGCGCGGCGGGGCCCCGTTCTGGCGTCGCCGGGCGTGTCGAGCGGGCGGCCGGCTCCTCGTCGCCGGCGCGCGGGGCCGAGGGACCCCGCGCCGCCTCGCCGTGCGCCTCAGGCCACGCCGACGCGCCCCTCGCGCCGCAGGTGCTCGAGCCGGTGGGCGAGCTGCGCGGTCTCGATCCACCGCCGGAACGCCGGGTTCTTGGCCACATAGGCCGCGAAGGCGGCGTTCGTGAACGACTGCGGATCGCACCCGCGCGCGGCGGCGATGGCGGCGGCCTGCTCCAGGAGGCGCATGGCCTCCGACCAGGAGCTCTCGACGGCCTTCTCGGTCCCGGCCGGAGCGCCTCCGTCACCTTCCGGCGTGGTGAGGGCGTCGTTCTCGAGTTCGATGCGATCGACAGCGCGCATGGCGTGACTTCCTTTCCGATTCCTTTCCGGCGTATCGCCTTGGCCCACGCGCGGGCCGGGGGCCGGGATCACGCGATGAGTTAAGCTTCGGAGCCGGAGATGCAAGGGCACCTCGCGGCGTCTCTTCCACGGGCCGGGCGGCTCTCCCGCGCAGGTCGGCGGTGCAGGCCGTCGCCGGTGGCGCCGGTGCGGCCATGTGCGCACCGGGCGAGCTCGCCCTCGAGCGCGTGAGCCGGATCGTCACGACCCGGCGGGGACCCTCGGCGGCGGGAAGGTGATCGCGCCGCCCGGCGGGCGCCGAGGGCGCCGGCGCTCGCCGGCCGAGCGACACGCGGGCTGCGCCGGATGGACGCCGCCGCGCCGGCATGGCCAGTCGAGCGCGGACAGAGAGACGGTCGCCGCGGGAAAAAAAACGTCATGCCATCACGAAGGCGTCAACGCAGGTGTTCGCGACGCCGTGCGATGAATTCGAATGAATCGTGGGATCGCCGGCGCGCGTGGCGAGAACGTTGTGCTGCGCCTGAAGCCGTCCTGTCACCGGAACTCGCGGTGGCGCGATGCATCCAGGAACTGCCTCATTGGCGTCCATGATTTCGTTTCAATCGCCGCGGCAGATCGCTTGACGATCGTTGGTGCCCCAATATAGTCAGCGAGACGGTCGGGCGGATCACAATGGTGTCCGCCGGGCCGTGGGGGCACACGACCGCAGCGGCGCGCGGGCTGTGGAGATGTGCGTCGTTCACGCAACATCCATCATGCATTCTCGGAGGTTCGAATGAAGCAATTGATCCAGCAGCTCGCCCAGGATCATCTCTGGAGCCGGTGGCTCGCGGCCAACTCGGCCGGCGGGCCCGCGCTCGACGCCAGGAAGGCCGGCTGCATCTCGCGGAAGGCCGGCTGCATCTCGAAGAAGGCCGGCTGTATCTCGCGGAAGGCCGGCTGCATCTCGAAGAAGGCCGGCTGCATCAGCTAGCCGGACCGTCCGGGCTCGCGAGCGAGGCGGAGAGCCGCCGCTTCTGTCGGCCTCCTGCCTCGCTCGCGTCCCCCGGACCCATGGATTCAACGCTTCTTGACGGCCTGTTCGGCTGCCACCCTGGAATCGACCATGGACGCCCATCGACAGACGCTCTCCGAGATGATCGAACAGGTCAGGGACATCCCCATCTACCGCCGGTCGATCGAGGCGGGCTCCTTCCCGATCCTCGAGAAGCCGGAGATCGCCAGAGGCTTCCCGGACAGCTGGATGACCCCGAGGCTCGCCGAGGCGCTGAGGACCGGCGAGGCGGAGCTCGTCCTGTCGACCGGGACCAACCACGCGCGGATGCAGATCATACGCCCGCCCCTCTTCCTGCTCGGGTCGTATTACCGGCTGTGGAGCGAGCACCCCGACATCGCCGTCACCTGGCAGCAGGGCTGCCAGCGCGTCTCGATCACCACGGTGCTGGCGACCGAGCACGTGGCGCGCCTCAACGCGAGGAGGCGGGGCGCCGAGGCGCCGGCGCTCCCGGGGCTCGCGGATCGCCGGCTCGACGCGCGCACGCTCTACCTCAACCTGCGGCTCGACCCGGCGCACTGGGATCGCGGCGACGTCGAGCGCATGCTCGACGAGATGACCGCCGTGCAGCAGGCGCATCCGCGGGGCTGGTACCACCTCGACTGCGACAGCCTCCACCTCGCGCATCTCGTGCGGAAGGCGGATGCCTGTGGCGCGTGGGCGCGCTTCCCGAGGCCGGCAAGCATCATTCACGCCTACGAGCTCACGCCGAGGAACGTGCGGCGGTTCCTGCAGCAGCGCTTCGAGTGCCCGATCATCGATCTCTTCGGCAGCACCGAGCTGGGATACCTGTACTACAGCGATCGCCACGGGCAGTACTGGCCATCCCTCGACAGGATGCACCTCGAGCTGATCCCGGTCGAGGAGGGCAGCACGATCTACAGCATCATCGTCTCGAGCGTGCGCAACCCGTACATGCCGCTCATCCGCTACCGCTCGGGGGACTGCGCCGAGACGGTCGACGGCTCCCCCGATCCGCTCCGGATCCGCCGGTTCTGCGGGCGAGAGCGGGAGCTCTTGTGGCTCGATCGCGGGGGCGCGATCTCCCACGCTCACCTCGACGACTGGATCGCCGCCGCCGCGACCTCCATCTTTATTTACCAGCTCCACCCGGAGGGGACGCGCCGGGCGCGGCTCCTCTACACGACGTTCGACGACAGGCCGATCGACCCGGCCGCGGCGCGCGCGCTGCGACGGTCGATCCAGGAGGGCGCCGGGCTCGAGTGCGCCCTCGAGCATCGCGCGCACATCGCGATCGGCAAATCCGGCAAATATGCGTGGTTGGCGCGGGGCGGCGACGCGACGGAGCGAGGTGGCCTGTGAAGCGCGATCGACCGAAGGTGACGGAAGCCGCGCTGAAGGCGCTGCTCGACGAAGCGCTCTTCTCCGGCGTGGTGCGGCACTTCGTTCGGACCACCGGCGAGGAGCCCGCCCATGTCGAGCGCCAGGTCATCGAGTGCCTCAGGTACCTGTACCTGATCTCGCGCCATCCGGAGCCGCTGATCGGGCTGTTCCTGCCGGTGGAGCAGGAGATCGACGAGATCTGGCATTACCTCATCCTGCAGACCCGAGAGTACCGGGCGCTCTGCGAGGAGCGCCTGCCGGGGCGCTTCTTCATCCATCACCGCAGCCTGCCGTACGAGGAATACCAGGAGACGCAGCCCAGCCGGGAGCAGGCGCTCGACGAGGCGCTGCGCTGGCTGCCGCTGTACCGCGAGGAGTTCGGCCCCTTCGACGAGGGCGCATTGCCGCACTGGACGATGGTGCGATTCCTCCACGAGCACCTCGGCCTCTCCCTGGACGCCATCGCGGCGCTCGGCGCCGACGACGAGCCCGCGCGGCCCGACGCGGAGCGGCTCCGGTGATGGGCCGGGCGCTTCGGGCGGTGCCGGCCACGTCCGTCAACACGCTTGTCCTGCTGCTGTGTCAGGTCGTCGGGATCGCGGGCGTCGTCGCGATCCAGTTCGTCGGCAGCGTGGTGGGCGAGCGGCTCGCGATGGACATGCGGCTCGCGACCCTGCCGGTGGCCGTGCTGGTGCTGTCCTCGGCCCTGGGCACCTGGCCCGCCAGCCAGATGATGCGCCGCTTCGGGCGCAGGCCGTGCTTCATCGCCGCGGCGCTGCTGTCCGCCGGCTGCCTGTCGCTCGCGGCGCGGGCTGTGGCGCTGTCGGATCTCTGGCTCTTCTGCGCGGCGGTCTTGGGGGTCGGCCTGCAAGGCGCGTTCGTGCAGCAGTACCGGTTCGCGATCCTGGAAGGGCGGCCGAGCGGCATGGGGCCGCGCCTGCTGACCCTCGTGCAGCTCGCCAGCGCTGCCGGAATCGTGCCTGGCCTCTCGCTCTTCGGCCTGCTGGAGGGGCGGACGGCCAGCGCCATGCCCTCTGCCCTGATGATCCTGGCGGCGCTCCAGGCGCTGGCCGCTCTCTCCTTCGTGGCGTACCGGCCGCAGGGAGCGTGTGCCGTCGAGGCCTCCGCCGCGCCCGACGCGCGCGCCCGCGCGCTCTACTGGCCGATGGTGGCCATGGGCGCCGGCGCCTTCCTGGTGATGAGCCTGATCATGGTGCCGACGCCGTTGCAGATGTGCGGCATCGAGCGGAGCTCGGTCGAGGAGGCGAGCTGGGTGATCCAGGTGCACCTGCTGTGCATGTACCTGCCCTCGCTCTCGGTCGGCGCCCTGCTGCGGCGGCTGTCGATCGCGCAGCTCCAGGGCCTGGGGCTGCTGTTCTTGCTCGTGGGGTTCCTTGTGAGCTGGCTCCCGGGCTTCGGGGGGCACCTGGTCGGACTGGCGCTCGTCGGGGTCGGATGGTGTTATGTGTTCGTGACCGCGACGACCCTCGTCGCGCGCAGCCGCTCGGGGGCCGAGCGCTTTCGCGCGCAGGGCGTCAATGATCTGTGCGTGTTCGCCGCCAGCGGCGTCGCGTCGCTGACGTCCGGGGCCCTCCTGTCGGCGCTGGGCTGGAGCGGCCTCCTGGTCCTCGGCCTCGCGCTGGTCCTGGGCTTGATGGCGCTCGCCTGGGGCGTCCACCGCGCCTGAGCCGCGGCGGCGGCGCCGGGTCGGCGCGGCGCGGCACGCATCTTCTCGGCGATCGCACGGGGCGCGGAGCGCCCGGGCGCACGCCCATGTCCAGAGGGAGGCGAACATCATGTCAGGATCGCAATCGAGCTGTTCGAACACTGGCGCGGAGCCTGCCCGCCGCTTCGATGCCGTCGTCGTCGGTGCCGGGTTTGCGGGCCTGTACATGCTCTATCGATTGCGCGAGCTCGGCCTCTCGACGCGGGTCTACGAGGCGGGCAGCGGGGTGGGCGGCACCTGGTTCTGGAACCGCTACCCGGGCGCGCGCTGCGACATCGCGAGCATGGACTACTCCTATTCGTTCTCGCCCGAGCTCCAGCAGGAGTGGACGTGGACCGAGCGATACGGCACCCAGCCGGAGATCCTGCGGTATCTCGAGCACGTGGCGGACAGGTTCGCGCTCCGCCAGGACATCCAGCTCGGGACGCGGGTGACGGCGGCCGCCTTCGACGAGGCGACGGGTCGGTGGTCGATCCATACGGACGACGGCGCCAGCGCGTCCGCGAGGTTCCTGATCATGGCGACGGGCTGCCTCTCCGTCGCGAAGCGGCCCGACATCCGGGGAATCGACGCCTTCGAGGGCGAGCTGTACCACACGAGCCGCTGGCCGCACGAGGGCGTCGACTTCACCGGCAAGCGCGTCGGCGTCATCGGCACGGGGTCGTCCGGTGTCCAGGTCATCCCCGCCGTCGCCGAGCAGGCGAGCCACCTCTTCGTCTTCCAGCGGACCCCGTGCTTCAGCGTGCCCGCGCGCAACGCGCCCCTCGACCCTGCGCACGTGTCGTCGATGAAGGCGAATTACGCCGAGCACCGGCGCAAGGCCCGCGAGACGCGCGCCGGCGTCGTCATGGACGTCGACCCGAGGTCCGCGCTGGAGGTGTCGCCCGACGAGCGGGAGCGCGCGTACAGGGCCCGATGGGAGCAGGGCGGGACTGCCTTCCTCGCCACGTTCTCGGACGTCATGCGCTCCCGGGAGGCCAACGAGACCGCCGCCGAGTTCGTCCGGGGCCGGATCCGCGCGACGGTCCGCGATCCGGCCGTCGCCGAGGCGCTGTCGCCCCGGGGATATCCGCTGGGCACCCGGCGGCTCTGCGTCGACACGCGCTACTACGAGACCTATAACCGGGACAACGTCACCCTTGTCGACGTCAAGGCGTCGCCGATCGAGGAGATCACGCCCAGGGGGCTCCGGACGCGGAGCGCGGAGTACGCGCTCGACAGCCTGGTCTTCGCGACGGGGTTCGACGCGATGACGGGCGCGCTGACGGGCATCGAGCTCGTGGGGAGAGGCGGCGCGTCGTTGAAGCAGAAGTGGTCCGGCGGCCCTCGCACGTACCTCGGCATCGCCGTCGCCGGCTTTCCGAACCTGTTCACCGTCACCGGACCCGGCAGCCCGTCCGTGTTCAGCAACGCGATCGTCTCGATAGAGCAGCACGTGGAGTGGATCTCGGACTGCATCGGAGCCCTCCGAGCGCGCGGCTTCGACCTCATTGAGGCGACGGTCGAAGCGGAGGACAGGTGGGTTGCCCACGTCAAGGAGGTGGCCGACGGCACGCTCTACCCCCTGGCCAGCTCCTGGTACATCGGGGCCAACATCCCTGGCAAACCGCGCGTCCTCATGCCCTATGCGGGCGGCGTCGGGGCCTACAGGAAGACGTGCGAGGCCGTCGCGGCGCAGGGATACGACGGGTTCTTGCTGTCGAGGACGGGGTGAGGGACACTGGCCGGGGCGTCGATCCGCCTCATCGGAAGGAGCGCCACGGGCCTCGGGCGGGATCGAGCTCCATCACCCCGCGGGCGCGCCCCGTTTCGCGAAGTGCGCATGGTAGCGGCGGTACATGTCCTCCCACGCCGCGTACTCCGTCGGGCGCTCGCGCAGCCGCTGCTTCCAGGCTGCATCGACGGCTGACCGGACCTCGCTGGAGCCCAGGCCGTACCGCTGGAACACCGCCTCGGCTGCGTCAGGGGACAAGGCCAGCTCGGCGCAGAGGGCGGCATACCGGGAGAGCGGGAGGATCATCTCCAGCGGTTCGGGGAGTCGCGCCGGGATGCCGTTGGCCGTGTTGCCCGGCGGGGAAGGAGGCGGTGACGCCTTGGCGCTCTGCGACATGGCTCCGGCAACGGCGGCCTGTCCGCGCGCGGCTTGCCTCAGCAGGTCACGGGGGATCTCGAGGCTCAGCGACGTTTCTCCGAGCTCGCTCGGAGGTCGCACCGCGGGTCTCGCGGGCGCGGGCACAAAGGGAACCACCGCGCCCCGGGGGACATGAAGCAGGGGTCCTGTGCCCTGGAGCGCCTCTGGGGCGACCACCCCGCCGGAAGGAGGGGCGGCAGGCGTGGGCGAGGCGGCGAGATGGGTCGTCGAGCGCTCGACGTCCGTGATCGCTCGCGCACGGGCGAGGAGCATCTCCAGTCGGCGCGCGTGGTGCGCCTCGAGCCGTTCGAAGTCCTTCGCCAGCGCCGCATCGCGTTCGAGCGCCTCGCGCCACCGACGATTCAGCGCGGCGAGCGCCTCTTCATCGGCGAGGCCGTGGCGTCGCAGCAGCCGCTCGCGCTGCTCGGGCATCGCCGCGAGCTCGGCGCACAGCGCGGCGTACTCGGCCAGGCCAGGACCGGGCTCGCCGCGCGGGCTCGCCGCGGCCGGCTCGCCGGTGGGCGCCTTCGCCGGCCCCTGCGCAGCAGCGACCCGCGACGGCCTCAGCACCCGAGGGCCTACCCGGAGCGGTCCCAGCTTGCCCGGCTCCGCGCGCAGCTCCAGGAGGAGCTCACCGAGCTTCGCATCCACCCGGGCGCGCCGAGCCCAGCGGCGGTGGAGCCGGGCCATGTCGTTCATGCCGAGACCCTCGCCCTCGAGCAGCTCGAACGGCGCCGAGTGCGCCTCGAAGGCAGCAAGGAAGCTCGCCCAGGCGGCCGCATCCTCCGCGAGCGGCTCGATCGGGCGATCGAGCCAGTCCTCCGCGAGCGCCAGCTCCCGCTCGTAGGCCGCGAGCAGCTTCGGCTCCGCGGCAATCCGCTGCTTCCAGGCGAGATCCGCGCGCGCGAACGCGCGCGGCTTCAGCCCCTCGACCGCGAGCACGTCCGCGAGCGGGAACCCCTCCGCCAGCGCCGCCCTGACGGCAGCGTACTGCGCCAGCGACAGCCCTTGGCTCGTCTCCTGCGCCTCCGCTGCTCGCTCCGTGCCTGCTGCCGCCATTCCAGGGCCCTAGTCGCCCACCAGCACGGTCCCGGAGGCGATCACGCTCCCGTTCGGCGCGTCGGCCGGGTCGTTGCAAGTCAGCGCCGGATCGCCGAGGTGCGCAGCGGGCCTATCGTTGATGAGCACCGTCTTGCTGCCCACCTGGATGCGAGCCTTGTTGGACGGGGGACGCTGGAACGTGCCTCCCGCGGGGACGTGGGCCGGCGCGTTCGTCGCGGTGCTCCCCTGGACCGCGGCCGGCCTGTCCTCGACGAGGACGTCCGCGCTCAGGTCGCCGGACAGGTCCCCGTTGAACGGCATCGGCGTCGGCGTGGGCACGGGCCCGCCGGGCGAGGGGACCATCACCACGTGCGTGTCGATGCCGACGATCTTGTCGCCGCGCTTTGCGGCAGGCTTGCCTGGCGTGGAGGATCGCGAACGCATCTTCCTCTGTGCTCTCCTGTGCTGGTGAGCGGGGCGCGACCGCCAGCGTCAGCCGTTTCCCTCGTCGCCTCGGACCGGCGGCGCGTCGACCCAGAGGGGCGCATCGAGGGGCTTGCCCGTTTGCGGGTCGAACCGCTGGAGTCGCTTCCCCTCCGGCGCGCTCTGCGCTGCTGCCTGCGCCTGGCCGGACTGGAACGGCATGTCGGGACGCGGAACGAACTCCGCGATGTCCGCCGTGCCTCGGGGAATGCCGACGCCCAAGGGCGCTCCCGGCCGTACGGGAGCAGCCTCCGGAGGTCGAGGCGGCACCGGCGGGCTCGCCGACGCCGATACCGTCTGGGCACGGGGTGGTGCCGGCGCCCAGCTCCCTGGGCCGCAGGCGCGCCGCGCGTGCGCGCCTGCGGCCCAGGGAGAGACCTCGTCGCGCTCCGGCGACGAGCCCGGCGGGACGAACGCCTGCCCCTGGTGGGGCACGATCGCCGGTGGTGCGGGCGGAGGGGGATGCGCTGGCGAGGCATCTTCCGCCCCTGGGCGCTGCGGCGGCCCGAGCGACGCGAGCGAGGGCCGCTTCGCCTCGAGGCTGCGGCGCGTCCTCGCGAACACCGAGCTGAAGCGGAGCGCCTGGATGCCCTGGTTGCGCTTCCCCGCGAGCGCCAGCTCCGACATGTGCTCGGCGTCGGCCCGCTCCCACTCTGCCGGCGCGACGCCGAGGCGCGCGAGCACCTCGTAGAGGTCCGCGCCCCGGAAATAGACCACGTGGGCCAGGATCTCGGCATACCGCTCAAGACGCATGATGCTCTCGTTCCTTCCGCTCACGGTCGGCCTACTTGTCATGGCTCGTCTGCGTCGGCCGAGTCCGGCGGGACAGGCCTGTTCCGGAGACGGAGCTCGTTGCATGCTGCCACCATGAGCCGACACCCCGCCGTCCATATCTCCACGGCCTTCTCGACGTCCTTCTGCGTTCCTCGGCCATTCTCGTACAGGTCCGCGAGCACCATGCAGCCCGTCAACCCATCGGAGTCGCGCTTGACCATACGGCAGCTCATCTTTACGAGCTCGAAGATCTTCTTGTCTATCTCGGGTCCTTGGCCCTCCTTCTGGAGTCGGGAGATGACGCGCGAGCACCCGTCATAGACGCCGTGCTGACAAGCCGCCACGTTGAAGAAGCGCGCCTTCTCGAGGTCCCTGGGTACGCCCTTGGCGGACTGGAACAGGTATGCGAGGGCAACGCACTCCTTGAAGTCTCGACCACTGACACACGCGTGGTAAGTGAGCTCCGCGCGGGTAGCATCCCGCCCGCGTGGCTCGTCGCCGTACTGGCCGGTACACGCGATGGCGAACGAGCATTCCTCCGCTCGGCCAGCGCGGCACTCAGCCTGGGAGAACTCGCACGCTTTGAGGTAGATCTCTTTACTGAGGCTACGCTGCTCGTCTGCTGTTTTATTCGGCCAGTGGTGGTTGACGATCGGCTCGCACGCGCGCGCCTCGCCCGCGAGGCACATCTCGAGGAGCCTCGCGCTCATGACCTCCGCACGGGGCTTGTCGTTATCCTGCCAGGCGATCCCCAACAGCGTCAAGCAGGCCTCGACGTTGGACGCCGTGCACGCGTCCTCGGCAGTCTTCAGCGCTGTCTTGCCCACGGTGCCCTGAAAAACGCTCAGCTCGTCGGGATGGCGGAGCACATCCAGGGCGAGCGCCAGGCAGCCTCGCTGCTCACCGCGTGCGCAGACCAGCTCGTGCTGGCTAGCCTCCGCGACAGCCACGCTCCGTTTACTGGGCCATTCATGCCGGTGGTGGTACTCCGCGGCCAGATCCATGCACGCCTTCGTGTCGTTGCCGAGACACGCCTTTTTGAAGAGAGCCTCCGCGCGCGCCGCGTCCTCTGCCACACCGAATCCGTGGAGGAACAGCCAGCCGGCGACGCGGCAAGACTCGATGTCTCCCCGCTCGCAGCGGTCCAAGGCCGGGGCGGGGTCTTCCGTCGGTGGCAACGAGAACAGACCCGCACCAGGATCCTCGTCTGGTCCGGTCGGCGCGGCGCTCGCCGTCGCCGGCGTACGTACGCCGAGCTGCTGCCCCTCACCCTTCTTGGAGGGCGCGCTCGCTGCGCCGCAGCCGGCGAGGAGGACCGACATGGCTGCCATGATCAGGGTCGAACCGTCACGAAATCGCTTGAGCATCGTCATCTCCCTCGGCTGAGGCGGCGCCGTCCAGGAACATCGAGGGCGTGGGCACGGCAACGTCGATGTCGACCCGGTAACCGCGCGAGATGGCCTCGCGACCACGGAAGGCGAGCACGGTGAGGTCCCGCGCGGCGAGAGAGCCGGCGCGAAGCTCGAAGGTGGATGGATGAGGTGCCCCATTCGACATGGAAGCGCCCTTGTATCACGAGCGAGAGTCGCTCTTCTATGTCGCGCAGCGAGACGGCGCGCTGCACGCCTGCGTGCCAACTCCAGGCTGTCGCGACGTGGGTGGCACACCGTCGGGCTCGCCAGCCCGCCCGCTTCGTGTACGATCCGCCCCGCGAGAGGCGCACCCCATGAACGCGAGCGATCGACGCGCACCCCGGCCGAGCGCCGGCGAGGGCATCACCGTCCTCCTCCACGCGGCGCAGGAGGGCCAGAAGGACGCCGCGGACGCGCTCCTCCACGCCGTCTACGCCGAGCTCAAGGTCATCGCCCTGGCCCGCGTCCGCCACCTTCGCGCCGGGCAGACGCTCGGCCCGACCGCCCTCGTCCACGAGGCCTACGAGAAGCTCTTCCGGGACGGCGAGGCCCGCTTCGAGAGCCGCGCCCACTTCTTCGGCGCCGCCTCCCAGGCCATGCGCGACCTCCTCGTCGATCACGCGCGCAGCAAGGCCGCCCGGAAGCGCGGCGGCGACCAGGAGCGCGCGCCCGAGGGGGCTCTCGACGCGCTGCCCCTCGCGATCGACCTCCCGTTCGAGGACCTCATCGCCCTCGACGAGGCCCTGCGCAAGCTGGGCCAGGAGCACCCGCGCAAGGCCGAGATCGTGATGCTGCGCTATTTCGCGGGCCTGACCGAGGAGGAGATCGCCGAGCTGTCCGGCGTGACGACGCGCACGGTCGAGCGCGAGTGGCGGTTCGCGAGAGCGTGGCTCTACCGGGCGCTGCACGGCGGAGATGAGCCAACCCCTTGATCCGGCCGAGGTCGAGGCGCTCTTCGAGGCGGCGATCGAGCAGCAGCGCCACGACGATCGCCGGGCGTTCCTCGAGGCCCGGTGCGCGGGCCGCCCGGAGCTCTTCCGCGAGGTGTGGAGCCTGCTCCGGTGCGATGGCGCGCAGCCGGACGGCTTCCTGGAGGGCGCCGCCGTCGTCCTCACCTCGCGCGATGAGGCGCTGAGCCCCGGCGCGCGCGTCGGGCGGTTCACGGTGCTCGACAGGGCCGGCCAAGGCGGCATGGGCATCGTCTATGCTGCGTACGACCCGGAGCTCGACCGTCGTGTCGCCCTGAAGCTCATCGCGCCGGGAACGTTCGATCCGGAGGGGCGTTCCCGCCTCGTGCGCGAGGCGCAGGCGATGGCGAGGCTCTCGCACCCGAACGTCGTTCCCATCTACGAGATCGGCGAGCACGGTCGGGGCGTGTTCGTCGCGATGGAGTTCGTCGACGGCCGGACGCTGCGCGACCTGTCCCGCGAGCGGCCCCGCGCGTGGGAGGCCGTGCTCGCCGCGGGGATCGAGGCGGGCCGCGGCCTCGCGGCGGCGCATCGGGAGGGGCTCGTCCACCGCGACGTCAAGCCCGACAACATCCTGATGGGCAAGGACGGCCGGGCGCGGATCGCCGACTTCGGCCTCGCGCGCCCTCAACACGACACGGACTGGCTCCCTGCCGGGGTTCATAGCGCCGGTGTCCCCGTGAGCGGCTCGCTCCGTGCGCCCCTCACGGCCGGGAGCGCGTTCATGGGAACGCCGGCCTACATGGCGCCCGAGCAGGCCGAGCGGTTGCCGGCGACGTCGAGGAGCGATCAGTGGAGCTTCTGCGCGACGCTCCACGAGGCGCTCTATGGCGAGCTGCCCTTCGAGGGCGGGGACTTCCTCGCGCGGATCGAGGCGGCGCGGCGAGATCTCCTGAGGCCGGCGCCGCCCGGCGCGAAGGTGCCCGGGTGGGTCCGGGACGCGCTCGCGCGGGGGCTTCGCGCTCGCCCCGAGGAGCGCTGGCCGACGCTCGATGATCTGCTGGACTTCCTCGCCGACCGGCTCGCGAAGAGCTCGGACATCGATCTCACCGTATCGAGGCGCGAGCGTATCCGCTTCGGCCTCGCGATCGGCGCCGTCGGTGTCGTGATGGCGACGGTCGGCCTGGGCCGCTTCGTCCCGGTGGTCCGCCCCGCGCACCTCCTCGGGATGGGCTGCGTCACGGCGCTCGTGGGCCTCTCGCTCCTCTGGGCGTTTCGCCGTCCGCTCTCGAGGAACGCGGTGAACCGGCGGATTGTTCATGTGGTGAAGATGATGTTCGGCGCGATGCTCCTGCACCGCGCGCTCGCCGTGATCACGGACGAGCCCGTGGAGCGCGCGCTCGCGACGAATCTGCTCCTGTTCGCGGCGATCCACGCGACCGCCGCGCCGGGCCTGCGGAAGGCGAGCTGGCTTTCGGCCGCCCTCTGCGCTGCCTGCGCGGCCGCCGCCGCGGTGTTCCCCGAGCACGCCCGCGCGCTCTACGCCGCGGGCGTGCTGGGCTCCCTTGCGAACGCGATCGTCGCGTGGCACCGCGACTGACGCCGCGTCCTCGATCGCCGCAGGTCCGGGCGGGAGATGCGCCGGTGGCCGGGATCGCCGAGGCTTGCTGCGCGCGAGGCGCGCGCGGCCCTCGTTCTCGGCGGCCCCGGTACGCGCCGGGGCGCGAGCCTCCGTGCTATTCGGTCACGATGGTGATGGGATTGAAGAAGACCCTGACACCGGTCTTCGTCCCCGCCTCGTTCCCCCTCGTGTCACCGACGTAATCCAGCTTGTTAACGAGGTTCTCTGGCGCGAACGTGAAGATGTCGTGGGCGTGGTCCGTGTCCGTGTACGTGTGGCTGAAGGAGATCGGGCCATCCACGTCGACGATCGGGCGGCTCGCGACGTGCAGGCGATACCAGGCGGTCCCCTCTGCGTGCGTCCAGTTGCTCTTTGTCTCCAGGGCGTCCATGTAGACGGCGGCCCAGAGCTCGTTGCCGTTGAAGACGCTCAGCTCGACCTGGAGCGACACGCTCGGCCCGTGGCCGTCGTACTCGGCATCTCCACCGACGCGCGGAGGGACATAGAACGGCGTGGAGAGGCCGACGAGCGTGATGGGCGACAGAAGGGCGTCCCCGCCGGCGTCCGCCGTCGAGAGCTCCGCGCCGTCATCGAACGCCGCGGCGGAGAGGGTGGCTGTCAGCTCGCCGGCGGCGCTCTCGATCTCCGCGCCGTCCGAGGCCGGTGCGTCCTCCGCGAGGGATTCGGCCTGCGGCTCGGCGGCGGTGGCCACGCAGCCGGGGGCGGCGACGAGCAGGGCGAGGGCGAGGGGCGAGAGGCTGCGGAAGAGGGCGATAGGGTTCATGGTGGCTCCCAGGATCTTCTTTCAGGTCAGGTGTTGAGCGCAGGCGAGCGGTCCCGGGGTCGCTTCACCCCGCTGCTCGCTCGCCTCACCCCGTCATCCGGAAGCCAGGAGGAAAACCCGACAGGGGGTCGGTCGATTTTTTTCGAGGCGCCCGAGGCTCCGGCCCGGGGCGAGCTCTCACCGCCCGGCGCTCCGGCCGCGGCCGGGGGGAACGCGTCTGGATACGTCCTCCGGTGCCCGGGTCCCTGAGCTACGCTGATGCCATCGTGATCCGCCTGAGCCGCGAGCGTCTTTTCCGCGCCGACATCGCCGCGCTGGAGCGGCTCGCGCGGTGGCTCGGCTTGCCGGAGCCGCGGCGCTGGCGCACGGAGCGCGAGCGCAGGGCGAAGATCGTCGAGGCGATCGAGCGGTGCGAGAAGCGGCTCGCGAAGGTAGAAGGGGCCGGGCCACGGCGCCGGAGGGGCGGATAGGCGCTTTCGGAGAGGTGCGCACCCGCGCGGAGCGGCGGCGTACGAGCCACCAGCCGACGCAAGCGCGGGTTCCACGCGCGGCGCTTCACGACCGCGGCGGGCTCCACACGTACGGCGTGGTGGTGGAAACCATGTGCATTCCGAGCCGTTCCAGGATCGGGCGGCTGTCCGGCGAGGCATCCACCTGCAGGTAGCGCAGCCCGCGCTCCCGGGCCTGCGCGGCGCGCCGCGCGACGAGGCTGCGGTAGATCCCGCGTCCGCGCCACGCCCGCAGCGTGCTGCCGCCCCACAGGCTCGCGAACTGGGTATTCCGATGAAAGCGCGCCCACCCGGCGCCGACGAGCTGGTCCTCCGCCTCCGCGACGTGGATGGATAGCGCCCCTGGATCGGCTTGTTGCTCCTGCCGCAGCTCGGTGATGAGCCAGGCCCAGTCTCCGCCCCAGACAGCGGACTGCAACGCGGCGATCGGGTTGTCATAGCTCGGCCTCATGGATCGCGCTTGGGTCGGCCAAGCGGATCCTGTGATCGCGAGCGCCGCCAGCGCCGCGATCACGACCCGGGCGATCGACGCTCGGGGTCGGCCAAGCGGATCCTGCCACCCGCTCGACATGCTCATGTCTTGCTCTCCTTCGATGCCTCCGCCGCCCGGCGTCGCCGGCCCGGGGGAGGGTTGCGGTACGAGTCGCCCTCGAGGACGAGGACGTGGGCGTCGTGGAGCAGCCGGTCCATGGCGGCGCTGGCGAGCAGCGGATCGCCGAACAGGCCGCCGAACTCCTCCACGGCGCGATTGGACGTCAGGATCATCGCCCCGCGCTGGTAACGCAGCCGGATGACCTCGTAGACATCGGCCGCCTCTTCCACGGTCAGCGAGCGGAGGCCGAGGTCGTCGACGACGAGCAGGTCGACGCCGACGAGCCTCGCCAGCCGACGATCGTAGCTGCCGTCGGCGCGGCCGGCGCGCAGCTGCTTGAGCATGTCGCCGGCGCCCACGTACAGCACCTGGTAGCCAGCGCGACAGGCGCGGTGACCGAGCGCCTGAGCGATGTGCGACTTGCCGACCCCCGCCTGGCCGACCAGCAGCACGTTCTGCCGGCGCTCGACGAAGGAGCAGGTCGCCAGGTCGATCACCTTCGCCTTCGGCACCCTCGGGTTGAACTGGAAGTCGAAGTCCTCCAGCGTCTTGAGGCTGTCGAAGCCCGCTCGGCGGACGCGCTGATCGAACTGCCGCCCGTCACGGCGATCCACCTCGTCGGACAGCAGCCGCACGAGGAACTCCTCGTGCGAGAGCTGCTCGTCGACGGCCTGCCGCACGCGCACCTCCAGCGACTGCAGCACGCCTGACAGGCGCAGCTTCTTGAGCACCGGCACCAGCTCGTCAGTGAGGCCCATGGTCCCCTCCTGTCGACGACAGCCGCGACGCCGCCAGCAGCCGGAGGTCGCGCGCGAACCGCGGAGGCGCATCCGACCACGCCGCCGGCGCAGCGCTCTGTGGGCTCGGCTCGAAGTCGAGCCCGCGCCGGAGGATGTCGCGAACGCCCTGGTAGCTGAGGTTGCCGTAATGGCTCGCGCGGCGACACGCGGCCTGCGCGCGCTCCTGGGGGAACTTCTCCAGGTGCGTGACGATCGCCTGCACCTTGCGCAGCTGCGAGAGCACGTCGTCGGCGTCGAACACCTCGCGGACGAACCTGCCCACGTCCTTGCCCATCTGGTCGGCGCGCTGCTCCCAGTAGGCGCGGCTCCGGTGCCGCAGCGCCGCGCGCTCCTCGGGCAGGTGCCGCTCGAGCGTGCTGCGCAGGCCGGCGCCGCGCCGATCGTGCCGTGCCACGGCCTCGTCGTCGGCATACACCACCACGCTCGACGGCGTCGCGCGCAGCCACACCTCGCGCTCCACCAGCCGCCAGGGCACCGAGTACAGCCTTCCTCCGAGCTCGACGTGGCAGTCGCGATGCACCCGCGCCCGCTTCCAGGTCACGAGCTCGTACGGGCGCAGCGGCAGCGGCTGAAGCCGGCTCTTCTCCTCGGCCTCGAACACCTCAAGCGGCTTCCGCTTCGTGGTGCCGTGCTGCCGAGTGCCCGCGATCTCGACGATCCATCGACCGAGCGCCGCGCGCACCTCGTCCACGTCCTGCCCCTCGCGACCCGCCAGAGCGTTGCGCTTGACGTACTTCACGCTCGCCTCGACCTTGCCCTTCTTCTGCGGCGCTCGCGGCGGCGTCGGGTCCACGGTGAAGCCGTAGTGCCTCGCGAGCTCGCGGTAGCTGCGGCTCAGCGCCGAGTCCTCGTCCACGCCGAAGGCGGCCCGCACCACGGCCGCCTTGAGGTTGTCCGGTACCATCGTCGACGGCACCCCACCGAAGGCGCGGAACGCTTCCTCGTGCAGCCGCAGCCACGTCTCGGTCTTCTGGTCGAACACGATCTGTGCGAACAGATGCCGGCTGTAGCCAAGCACCATCACGAACACCCACGCCCTGCGCAGGCTCTTGGTCTCAGGATCCCACAGCCGCCCCGCGTACCCGAAGTCGACCTGCGCGACGTGCCCGGGATCGGTCTCCACGACGATGGCGACGTCCTGCGGCCTGATCCCTTGCTCCCTCTGGAGCGTCGCGACCATGCGCTTGACCGCGGAGCGGCTGCCGCTGAAGTCGCGCTCTTCGAGCCGCAGCCGGTCGTAGATCGCTGCCGGCTTGAGCCCTTCCTCGACGCGCGCCGCGATGTACGCTCGCCATCGCTCCACGCTCGACTGCTGCTGCGGCGCCACCTTCGGTGGCACGTGCTGTCTTACCGCTTCCTTCAGCACCTCGAGCGCGGGGATCTGCTCCGCGCTGCCATCGAGCAGGCCAGCCTGCGACAGCGCCGTGCGATACCGCCTCTCGGTGTTGGGTCCCATCCCCAGCAGCCGCGCGACTTCCCGGCAGTCCTCGCCCCTGCGGTGCAGGCGCACGAGCTCCTGCAGCCTGTGCATCTCCGTCCTCCTCGCGCTCATCCCGGCCTCCTCGAAGCCGGGAGCCATGCCCGGCCCTATCAGGCTCGGGTGTACATGCCTCACCGCTGTCTGACGCCCGAGATCCGGCGCTTCCGCCGTCTCGGCCGTGATCCACTTGGCCGACCCGGCCGCGATCCACTTGGCCGACCCGGCCGCGATCCGCTTCGCCGACCCGGCTGCGATCCGCTTCGCCGATCCCGCTCCTACGGTCGCCGTCTCCGACGGCGCGTACGACGCATTCCGGAAGCTCGACCCAATTTCTCTCTCTCCGAACGCCCTCCCTGCCGTCAGGCGCCTACCTGTCGTGATCCACTTGGCCGACCCGGCTGCGATCCACTTGGCCGACCCGAGGCCGATCCGTTTCGCCATCCCGGTCGCGATCCAATAGGCCGGTCCCTGACAATCGGGTCGAGCGGCTCGCCGTGGTCCAGACGATGGTGCGCACCTTCGACACCGGGCAGGACTCCGCCGGCTCGGCCAGCACCACGGCGGTACCGTGGCCGCGATCTCACCGAGCCTGGCGACACCCACCGCTTCGAGCGCCGGCACTCGCTATAGGACGGAAGGGGTGGACTCAGTCCGTCACTCGCGACCTGATGGGCTTCTGCGGGAGTTCGATGATGAAGGTACGGGCAGGAGGGGGGCTGCTGGTGGCTGGCTCGCCGGGCACGACGGACGTGGCGACCGGCGGCGTGGCGGCTGCTGGAGAGCGCTGCGCGAGCACCCACGCCAGGGCTGCCGCGCCGCCCACCAGAATGCCCGCTCCCGCCGCCATGAGCGGCGCAATGGCTCGCGTCGCGCCGCGCCGCTGTTCAGGATCTATGGCTCGCGTCGCGCGGCGCGGCTGTTCAGGATCTAACGAATCAGGGTGGAGAGGCGCTGTATCCTCCATGCGATCCGCTGCCGCCGCAAACGCGGGCTGCATGCTCGCCGGCTGCGTCGCCACGCTCACCGGCCGTTCTCCGGCGGCCGCCTCGATCTTCGCCCCGGATCCGGCCTTCGATCGCGCGGGCGCCGCATCGTGCGGCGCGGGCGCTGCGGCATCCGGCTGAAGTCGTGCAATGCTCTCGAAGAGGAGCTGGCCTCGCGCGCCGGCGAACGGCAGGAGGCTGCGCGCGAGCTCCGTGACGCTCTGCGCTCGCTGCGCCGAATCCTTCTCGAGGCAGCGGGCGACGGCGCGCTCGATCCTCAGCGGAACATCCCACCGATGAGCCGACATCGGCAGCGGCGCGTCGGACAGGATGCTCGCCATGACCTCCATGAGCTCGCCGCCCTCGAAAGGCGTGCGAGCCGTCAGCATCCGGTAGAGGGTGACCCCCAGCGCCCAGACGTCGGTGCGCACGTCCGTGTGCTTGAAGCTGCGGAGCTGCTCGGGGGACATGTAGTGGACGGAGCCCATGATGACCCCGGTTGCCGTCAGGCTCGCTTCCTGCACAGACTCCGCGCCCGAGAGCAGCATCTTCGACAGGCCGAAATCCAGGACCTTGACGAGCGACGTGCCGTCCGCGCGCTGCGCCAGGAACAGGTTCTTGGGCTTCAGATCGCGGTGGATGATGCCGCGCGCGTGCGCCTCGGCGAGCGCCGCACAGATCTGGAGCCCGTAGTCGGCCGCCTCGCCGACCGGCATCGCGCCGCGCCTGCGCAGCACATCGCCGAGATCTTCGCCGACGAGGTGCTCCAGCACCATGTAGGGCGCGCCGGTGTCGAGCGTGCCGACGTCGAGCACGCGAACCACGTGCTCGCTCTCCAGCGCCGCCGCCGCGCGCGCTTCGCGGAGAAACCGGGCGCTGGCATCGGGGAGCGCGGCCGTGGCAGGCAGAAGGAATTTGATGGCGACCCGGCGACCGAGGACGCCGTCCGTGGCCGAGAGGACCACACCCATCCCACCAGCGCCGAGCACGCGCTCCACGCGGTACTTGCCGACGATGACTTCGCCAGGCCTGGGAACTCCAGCGGGGGGAGGCGCCACGGTCATGCCGTACCAGCCTATCCAGCAGCTCGTAGAGGAGACAAGCCCACAACCGGTGCTTCGCACCCCAGAACGCGTGGCATCGGCACCAGGTGACCAGCGCATCCGCCTGGGACGATGGCAAGTGCCGTGTCAGAGGCGGTCACGCGCCTACTTCCAGGACGTACTCAGCTCAGGATGCGCGACGTCCCCCGAGGCGAACTCATTCGCGACGTCGTGGCGCTCGATCACGCTGTACAGCGGGCGATCTCGAGCCGATTCGCCGCGAAGGTGCCGCAGTGTGCCCATGCCTGTGGGTGCCACATCTCGAGCCGTGCCGGGAACCTGAGCCGGCCCCAGGTGCCGGGACCTGCTGGCTCATGCCGGCTCCGGACCCTTGCTGTCCAGGCTCTTGGGGCTGGACGCGGCGTCGTCGACATCAGGGCCACCCAGGCCGAACACCTGGCGCGAGGCGTCGGCGCGCACGGCGCCGGGAGGGAGCTTGCGCGCGTCGTCGGGGTGCAGGCCCCAGAGCGTGAAGCTGCGTCCCTCGGGCGTTGTCACCGTGCGCTCGATCAGGCGCAGCGCTCCGAATCCGGAGTCCCAGACCCGCACCCTGGCCTCGGGGGAGGGGAGCGATGGATCGTGGCGCGATCGGTGTCTGGCCATCCAGTACAGACAGCAACATCAGGGCTCCAGCGCGAGAGTGGCGCCGTCGTCCGAGGCCGCCGCCTCCCGATCTCGGCGTCGGTCATCGCTCGGGCGGCCTCCCACGTCAGCCGGACTATCCCGCGCACCGGCGGACCAGGGCCCGCAGGTGCGGCGAGAGGGCACGGCCCGAGAAGAAGAGGTCCCGGAACCAGCGCTGCGCCGGGTCGTCGTCGTGGCGTTGCGACCACAGGGCCACGACCTGCGCGGCGGGCAGCTCGAAGGGCGGCGCGAAGACCCGCACTCCGAAGAGCTCGCGGGCGCGCTGGGCGACGCTGCTCGCGATCGTGCAGATGAGGTCGGAGCTGCGCACGGCGAGGGGCGCGGCCACGAAGTGGGGCACGCGCACGGCGACGCGCCTGCGCTTGCCGAGGCGGGCCAGGGCGCGGTCGACGGCGCCCTCGCGGCGGCCCTCGACGCTCACGAGGACGTGGCCGAGGGAGATGTACGTCTCGAGGTCCAGGCGGCGCTTGATCGCCGGGTGACCCTTGCGGGCCACGACGGCGAAGGGCTCCTCGTAGAGCGGCGCGCGGCGGAGCCCA
Organism: Sorangium sp. So ce1335; assembly: GCF_051521615.1. NCBI lineage: Bacteria > Pseudomonadati > Myxococcota > Polyangiales > Polyangiaceae > Sorangium > Sorangium sp. So ce1335. The sequence continues at coordinate 8,973,783 of NZ_CP150363.1, read as the reverse complement.
GCGGCGGGCACGGGCTGGGAGGCGCCGAGCAGGGCCAGATCGACGTCGCCGAGGACCAGCGCAGGGACGGTATCTGTGGAGAAGCGCTCGATCTCCAGGCGCACGAAGGGGGCGTGTTGGCCCAGGTGGTCGAGCACGTCGGGGAGGGTCGTGAGCTCGAAGTGGTCGACGGTCGCGATACGGAAGGTGCGCGTCGAGGTGCGCGGATCGAAGGGCTCGGGGGAGGCGAGGGCGCGGCGGAGGTGCTCGAAGGCGGCGGGCAGGGCCGCCCGGAGCTGGAGGGCGCGCGGCGTGGGGGCGAGGCCGCGCCCGAGGGGGGTGAGGAGGGGATCGCCGAAGAGCTCGCGCAGGCGCGCGAGGGAGTGGCTCATCGCCGACTGGCTGACGTGGGCGCGGCGCGCCGCAGCGCTCACGCTGCCCTCGACGAGCAGCGCCTCGAGAGCGGGGAGGAGGTTCAGGTTGATGCTGCGGACATCGATCTCGCTCATGCCTGGTATGAGATACATCCCATGTTCGTCATGGGTCCAGCGACGCATGCTGGGTGGCCTATGAACGTGAGCGACGTCGAGGTGCTGGTGACGGGGGGTACGGGGTTCATCGGGCGCTGGCTTCTGGCCGAGCTGACCCGGACGAAGGTCGTGGCGGCGCCGGTGCGCCGCGCGCGGCAGCGGGCCGCGGCGCTCTCCGCGTTCGTCGACGCGCACGGCGGCGATTCGCGGCGGCTCCTTGTGGTCGAGGGCGATGTCGAAGAGGCGTCGCTCGGCCTGGCGGACCGCTTCGAGCAGGTGCGCGATGTGTATCACCTGGCGGCGCGCTTCGCCTTCGGGCTCGGCGCGCAGGAGGCGCGGCGCTGCAACGTCGAGGGATCGCTGCACGCGGCCGGGTGGGCGCTCGCGCGGCCCCGCCTGCGGCGCTTCGTCTATCTCGGCGGCTACCGCATGCTGCACGCGAGCACCCGGCCGGGCGCGGAGGGCGCGCTGACCGAGCGCGCGCGGGGCCGGCTCTACCGCCGGCTCGGCGCCTACGAGGCGTCGAAGCACGAGTCGTACCTCGCCGTGCGCCGCTTCGCGGCCGAGCGCGGGCTTCGCTGGACGGCGGTGCATCCGAGCAGCGTCATCGGCGACTCGCGCACCGGCGAGACGACGCAGCTCACCGGCCTCGGCGAGACGGTCGAGCGGCTCTGGCAGGGCCGCCTGCCGGCCCTCGTCGGCAGCGAGCGCACCTTCCTGCCGCTGGTGACCGTCGACTACCTGGCGCGCTTCCTGGCGAGCGTGCCCGAGCGCCCCGAGACCGCGGAACAGGACCTCTGCGTCCTCGACCAGGCGACGCCGCGGCTGCCCGCGCTGATCCGCGGCATCGCCGCCCACCTGAAGCGCCGCGCCCCGAGGTGGGTGCTGCCCGTCGGCCTTGTACGTCTGCTGCCGGAGGCGCTCACCGGCGTGCCGCGAGAGAGCCTGTCGTTCCTCGCCGAGGACGCCTATGACACCCGCGCGGCCGACGCCCACGCCCGCGCGATCGGGCTGGCGATGCCGCCGATCCAGACGAGCGTCGAGCGCTGGTGCGACTACCTCGTGGCGACGCGCTTCGGCCGTGACAGCCAGGGCGCCGCGGCCGAGCTGGTGGATGCGCAGGGGGCCAGTCGCACGACGCCGGCATGTTCGCCCATCGTCACGACGCGCTGAGGTCGAGCCGCATCGCGCAGCGCTGCGCCGGATCGAGGCCGTGGCGCGCCTCGTTCTTCAAGATCTCCACGAGCCGGGAGGGCATCTCTGCCGGTAACAGCTCTCGAAAGCCCATCGCAGCGTAGAACGGCCCGTTCCTGGGGACGGTCCGGAAGGTGGTGAGGGTGAGTGCCTGGAGCTTTGCGGTCCGTGCCCACGCGATCACGTGGCTGAGCAAGCGTCGACCGAGCCCCTGGCCTTGGTGATCGAGGTCGACGTCGAACTCGCGGATGTGGAGCTCGTCGCCCACCGTCTCGGCGCCCAGGAATGCGATCGGCCGACCGGCGCCGTCGTCGACCACCCACAGCGTCCCTGCCCGAAGCGCATCTCGCCAACCCTCCGCCGGGGTCACGCTCGTCAGGGCCTCGAAATTCAGGTCCGTTCCCCGGAAGGCCTCGCTGGCCGAGCGTTCGATCTCGGGGAGGCGAGGCAGATCGGCCTCGATGGCCTGTCGCACGAACGTCGAGCCCATGGGATGGCGGTGACCGGAAGAGTACCCTGATCTGGAGCCGCGTGCCCTGGCGTCGGGACACGCGGAGGTCACACGGCGCCGCCCGGCCTCCTCGAAGCGCGCGGGCGTAGCCGAACGATGTCAGCGCGAGAGCCGCGCGGGCACCGTGAACGAGAAGCGGGTGCGCACGATGCCGTCGGCGCCGCGCTCTTCGCGCTCGTCGACGGAGATGCTCTCGAGCTCGGCCGTCGTGCGCCGCCAGAACGCGAGGCCCTCCGGGTTCTCCGGGCGCACCGTGAGCGTCCAGGGGCCCGGGTGCGCGGCGAAGAGCTGGTGCATGGCGTCCCGTCCGACGCCGCTGCGGCGCGCGCCGGCGATCACGAACATCTCCTCGACGTGCTGCGTGCCGCGGTCGTCGCGGTAGGTGAGCGCGAAGCCGACCGGCACCCCGGCGTCGATGTCGAGGAAAAGACACGCGTCGAGCGGCGCGAGCTTCGGGTACGTGTAGAGCGCGTCGGGACCGATCGGCACGCGCACCCGCGCGCTCCACTCGTGAAGGTAGAGCTGCAGCAACCGTTGCAGCCGGACGTCGTTGGCGCTGACCCGTTCGAGCGCGACGTTCATGCGCGGCAGCTACCACAGATACGACGCGCGCGCTCGGTGCCCCACGCCCTCCGCGCAGCAACCGCATCGTGCGCTAACCGGCCGGCTGACCTACGCCTCGCCCACGCCGGCCTCGCAGAGGGAGCCCCGTGTCCTGGCGTCGGTGCACACGGAGGTCACACGGCGGGACGCCTCCTCGAGCCCGCCCATCGGTGCTGCCGTGCCCGCTCGTTTGGGTCTCCCATCACCTCGCGGGCGCGCCTTGCTTTGCGAAGTGCGCATGGTAGCGCCGGTACATCTCCTGCCACTTCGCGTACTCAGCGGGCTCCTTGCTGAGCCGCGCCTTCCAAGCGGCATCGATTGCTGACCGCATCTCGATCGAACCCAGTCCATATCGTTGAAAGACCGCCTCGGCGGCGTCAGGGAACACGACCAGCTCGGCGCAGAGCGCAGCGTACTGAACGAGCGGCAGGACGATCTCGATCGGCTCGGCGAGAGGCGACGGACGATGGCGACCGGTCTCGCTCGAAGATGACGCCGCGGAACCTCGGGGAGCCGTTCCGGTCATAGCAGCCTGCCCGTGCGCGGCTCGTTTCAACAGCTCACGGGGGATCGCGAGGCTCAGCGACGTTTCTCCGAGCTCAGCCGGAGCCTGCGGAACGGGTTTCGATGAGGCCGGAGCGCCGGCAGGCGTCGCGGGAGTTGTTGCGGCAAGTGGGATCACCGGGTGTTGCGGGGGAGCCTGCACCGGTGACGTCTCCACGACGTCCCAGGGCGCCCGTGGCCGCTGCGGCTGGGCTGTCGGCGTGGACGGCGGAGGATGCCCCGAGGCTCCGGCCGCGAACGGCAGAGCTGGGCCGCGGGGGACGTCCAGCAGCGGCCCGGTCTCCGCGACCACAGGAGGCGGGGACTTCACCCTTGCCGAACCACTGGACTGCGCGAATGGCAGCGCCGCCCGTTGTGGAATGTCGGGCAGGGGTGCCGTGCCGGTGAGCGATTCCGCGGCGCGCTGAGGCTTCGGCTCGGTCGTCGCGGGCGCGAGCGCGCCTCGCGCAGGCACGAAGGGGACCGCCGCGGCTCGGGGCACATCCAGGAGGGGCCCCGTGCCCCGCAGCGCCTCCGGGGGCACGGTGGGCGTCATGGGCCCGGCCATCGTCTCGCCCGAGGGCGGCGCGGAAGACGCGGACGAGGCGGCGAGAGGTTCCGGCGAGCGCTCGACGTCAGCGACGTCACGCGCCCGGGCGAGGAGCATCTCCAGTCGACGCGCGTGGTGCGCCTCGAGTCGTTGGAAATCCTTCGCCAGCGCCGCATCGCGCGCCAGTGCGGCCTGCCATCGCCGATCGAAGCTGGCGCGCGCCTCGTCATCAGCCAGGCCGTGGCGCCGCAGCACGCGCGCGCGCTGCGTCGGTAGCGCCTCGATCTCGGCACACAGCGCGGCGTACTCGGCCAGGCCCAGACCGGGCTCACCGTGCGGTGTTGCGGCGGTGGGCCCGCCTGCGGACACCTTCGCTGATTCCCGCGCATTGGCTACCCTCGACGGCCTCAGCACCGGCGGGCCCACCCGGAGCGGCCCCAGCGCCCCAGGCTTCGCGCGAAGCTCCGCGATCTGCTCGCCGACCTTCGCGTCCTCCTCCGCGCGCCGCGCCCAGCGGCGGCGGAGCCGCGCGACGTCGTTCATGCCCAGGCCGTTCTCCTGCAGCAACTCGAACGGTGCCGGATGGGCCCCGAACGCACCGAGGAAGCCCGCCCAGGCGGCGGCGTCGTCCGCGAGCGGCTCGACCTGCCGATCAAGCCAGTCCTCCGCGTGCGCCAGCTCCTGCTCGTACGTCGCGAGCAGCTCCGGCTCGGTGGCGAGTCGCTGCTTCCAGGCGACATCGGAACGCGCAAACGCACGTGGCTCCAGCCCCTCAAGCGCGAGCACGTCTGCGAGCGGGAAGCCCTCCGCCACCGCGGCCTTGACGGCGGCATACTGCGCCAGCGACATCGCTTCGCTCGCTGTCACCGCCACCGTCACCGCCTCGTTCGCATCCGCCACCTTCCAGGCCTCTAGTCGCCGACCAGCACGGTCCCAGTTGCGATCACGCTCCCGTTCGGCGCGTCGGCCGGGTCGTTGCAGGTCAGCGCCGGGTCCCCGAAGTGTGCGGCCGGCTTGTTGTTGATGAGCACCGTCTTGCTGCCTGCCTGAACCCGCGCCTGGTTCGACGGCGGTCGCTGGAACGTGCCTCCCGCGGGCACGTGCGCGGGGGCGTTCGTCGCGGTGCTCCCCTGGAGCGCCGCGAGCTTGCCTTCGACGAGGACGTTCGCGCTCAGGTCGCCGGACAGTTCTCCGCTGAACGGCATCGGCGTCGGCGTGGGCACAGGCCCGCCGGGCGACGGTACCATCACCATGTGCGTGTCGATGCCGATGACCTTATCGCCATGCTTGGCGGCGGGTTTGCCTGGCCTGGGGTATCGCGACCGCATGGTTCCTCCGAGCTATCCTGCGCCCCTACGGGACTGCCGCGCCTACGCCATGGCCAGCGGGAGCCGGGCGGCGACTGTGGAAGAGGGCGAGCCGGCGATTCTTCCTCTCCTTGTTCTCATGGTAGCCCACGACCCAGACGTCATCGTTCGAGCGAGCGGCGATGCTCCAGGGGCGGTAAGGCTCACCCACCTGGCGATCGGTCGGCATGGCCCTCTCCCTCCAGGCGCCGCCTCGCGGTAGGACCCAGACGGAGCGCGCTTCAGGGGTGTCTTTCGGTGGGCTGCCCAGCAGCGCCAGCGATCCATCCTCTGCCAGGTCGGCGTCTCCGATGTATGAAACCGGCGATGACGGAAGCGGCGCGAACGACGTCCCGTCGAAGCGCAGGAGAAGGGGTATCGTAAGCGCCCCGAGGTCGTAGTTCCCGACAAGGTAGAGCTCGGACGGGCCTTCACCCAGCAGCTTGCAGTCGAGGAGCTTGAAGCTCCGCGTGCCGTGCGCGATCTCCGGCGGGAGCGGAAGCACGACCTCCGTCCGGTTGGGCGGGCCAGGCCGGGACAGCACCAGGCGGGGAGGCTTCGGCTCGCCTTCTTTCATCTTCGTGTGTTGTTCCAGCACGGCGACGTGTCCCGAAGCGAACCCGAGCGCGGCGGCGATCCCATATTCTGTCTGTTTTGCCGCCTTGAATGATAAGGTCGGAGATGGCCGTCGGGCACAGTCGAGGGCTTCCGCCTGCGCTTGCCAGGCGTTGTTTTCGTTTCGATCGTCCGCGAGAAGACCAACGAGGCAGCCTTGTTGCTCCCAGAGACCGCGGTACAGGGTGTTGGAGCTCTGGTCATGCTTGGTCTCGTGTATCCGCTCCCAGCGATCACCTCGGTGCCGAAACAGGCGTTCGTACCACAGGTTATCTGCGGCGCTCGAGGTGTCGTAATCTCGCCACACCAGCCATACGCTATCGGGCCAGCGTCCCGTGATCATCTGGACGGATCCCCGATCGTCGGTGCCGTCCTCTGGCGGTAGACCTCGGCCCATCTCCGGAAGCGCCTGGACCGAATCGCCCTGGATCAGGGCGAAGAGATCGCGATCGCTCTCGAGGAGGATCGCTCCGCCTTGCAGATGCCAGAGATCGGCCGCCGTGACCCGAAGGTCGATGACCTTGTGCAGGGATCCCTCCGGGGAGGGAGGCTCGGTGATGTCTATCGCGTCCGGTGGGCGGGGTGCGGGGCTGCTGGAGGCCGGGGCCGATGGCGCAGGCGCACCGCTGCATCCGCATGACAGCGGCGCAGTTGCACACGTCAGGAGACCGAGTAGGACGGGTACTGTGGATTGGGGTGAGCGCATGGCGAAGTTTCTCGCGTTCAACGGTAGCCGAGAGCCTCACGGAGCTTTGAGGTGTCGATGAAGCCTCGCAGCGGATCCTTCTTGTCGTTGCTCTTGCGCTTCGTTTGAGCAACGCCTTGCCACTTCCCTTGGGGTTGCTTGACGTCGTGCCCCTCTTTTCTGAGCTTCTCCAGTGACAGTATCCAGCCGGTTTCCTTGTCCCGGTCGAATGATTTTCCATCAATTGTTGTGAACTGATCGTGGCCTCGCTTCGGCTGTGCGTCCGGAGCCTCTCGCTCGTAAGAGGCGACGATGGATATGTGTCCTCCGGCCTCGCGGTTGGCCATGAAGATGTCTCCTGGCTTGGGTACGTACCCATCGCCAGGGGGGTGCCAGATGAGGAGGCCGGTGGACGACCGCTTGGCGTAGGCCTCCACCATGTTCAGGTTCTCCCCCGCCTGCCACTTCCCGTTGAGCGACTCTCGGTTGAGAAACTTCCCGAGCTCCTCTTTCGTGATCTTGTCCTCGGGCGTCCCGCGCAAGACCCAGGCCTTCCAGAACACCCATGTCACGAAATCGCCGCACCAGCTATGAAAATCGTTGTACAGCAGGGGGTACTTCTTTCGGGCCTCCTGCTCTGCGGCGGAAGCATCCATCCCCGAGCCCTTCAGTCGCGTCGCTTCTGCGCTGTAGGCAGCCTCTCGCTCGATCCGTTTCTTCTCCAGGCTGTCATGCTGCCGCCGGCACGTCCCGCCCTCCTTCACACCCGGGAAAGTGGGCAGCGTCTTCGGGCATTCAGCGCCGCTCTGGCTACCGTGCCGGTTTTCGGTGATCTCGAGGATGAGTGGGCTCCACTCGATGCTGTTGACGGCCTGCCATGCGATGTCGACCAGCCAGTCCTTCGGACTGACGATCGTGAGCTGGCCGCCGAGCTTCGGCACATGGCTATCCTTGCCGGGTTGCTCGGGTGCAGCAGCGAGCGGGCGTGACTGCGCGGGCGCCGCCTGAGCGGCTGGGGGCGCCTCCGGCGACGGCGAGGGGGCCGGCTTGCTCTTGCGGTCCACCACGTAGGTGGCGCTCACGTTGCTCCCCACCTTCGGGCCCTGCAGCCTCACCAGGAAGTAGTCGCCGCCCGGCGTGGCGCCGTAGTCGTTGCCGCCGATGAAGGGATTGTTCCAGTACAGTGTGACCGAGCCGCTCGAGCCGCGGTAGGTCACGCGGCCCTCGGTCCCGGTCATGAAGCCGTCGGACTCGGCCGACCAGACCGCGGTCCCGGCGCAGGAGCGCGGCGGCTCCTGACCCGGGGTGAGGATGCCGTGCTCGAGCTGAGGAGGGTCGACGAACGTGAGCGGCTCGCCGGTTTGGTTCACCAGGTTGCAAAGTACGCTTCGCGCTGCCATCGGTCCGCTCTCCTCCCGTCAATGCCCGTGCGCTGCCTCGATCCGGCCGCGCGTCTCCTCGTCGAGAACGCCGGTGGGCTCGAGGCCCTGATCGCGCTGAAAGGCCTTGAGCGCCTCGATCTCCGCCCCCTCGGTGTGCCCCTCGGTGAGCCGGTAGTAGCCGAGATTTTTCAGCCGCAGCCGGACCCCGTGCGGCGTATCCATCGGCGGCAGGTCGCCGAGCTTCAGCCGCCACGTCAGCGTCGGTTCCTTCTCCGGCTCCTTGATCCACACCACGAGCTCGCCCGTCTCCGCCGTCGGCGGCAGGTCCTGCTCGACCATCCCGTCGTCGGTCGTCACGCCCTCGTACTTCACGCCGTCGACCACCAGCCGGTACTTCTTGCGGGCGTACGGCTTCTCGTAGACGTCCGCGACCCGGACGCGGAAGGACTTCAGCGGCTCCTTCTCCTGTTCCGGCTGCTCGCCGTCGTCCACCGCATCGCAGTTCAGCTTCACCAGCTTGCCCTGCAGGCTCGCGTCCTCGTCCAGCTTCAGGAACGACTGCGGCGTCTTGATGGTGATGGCCTTGGCGTCGACGAGCGCCTTGTCCGTCAGGTAGAGCGCCGGGCCCTTACCGAGGAGCGAGACCGAGCCGCCGCCCAGGATCGTGATGGCCTTGGCGTCCAGCTTGATCTCGTCCGGGGTCAGCTCGATGCTGCTCGCCCCGCACGAGAGCCGCAGCGACCGGGCGGCCTTGACCCTCACGCTCCCCGTGGTCGCCACCGCGCCGTCGCCGTGTACGTCGAGCGTCGCGACGGCCTCGTCTTCTTCGGTGCCGACCGTCGCCCCCAGGCGGCCCTTGATCGCGACGTCCAGATCCCTCCCCACCACGCAGCTGGAGTCGCCGTCGACCACGACGTGCTGTGATCCCTGTACCGCGAGGAGCCGGTTCTGGCCGATCCGTTCGATAGCCGACCCGGCGGCGCTCTCGGTCCGGTTTCCCTGCGTGGAGGTCGTCTGGTCCCCACCTGCGACGACGGTGCGGTCGCCCTGCACGGTGATTCGCTGATCGTGACCGACCGTCGTGGCGTGGTCGTGCTGAACCACCTCGTCGAGGTCGCGCTCCGCGAAGAGGAAGATGCGCTCCTCGCCCGCGCGATCGTCGAAGGACAGCTCGTTTGCCCCGCCCGCGCCCGGCGAGCTCTGGGTTCGCAGTCCGCTCTTCAGTTTCTCCGCCGGGAGCGGGAACGGCGGAGGGTGCGTGGCGTTGTAGAGGCACCCGAGCACCACCGGGCAGTCGGTGTCCCCGCCGAGGAAGCCGACGAGCACCTCCATGCCCACGCGCGGGATGAACTGCGAGCCGAACGATGCCCCCGCCCAGCTCTGCGCGACGCGGAGCCACGCCGAGCTCTTCTCGTCGCGCTTCCCTTCCAGATCCCAGTGGAACTGCACCTTCACGCGCGCGTGCTCGTCGGTATGCACCTCGTGTTCAGCCGGCCCGGTGACGATCGCCGTCTCCAGGACCTGCCTCGGCTTGCGCGCCGGTCCACGTGGCCGGAGCAGCGCGGTTGCCGGGACGCACTCGAAGCGGTTGCGGTAGGTGCGCTCGGCGGGCTGTCCGGACAGCTCGGGCGTGTGACCCTCGTGGACGACGCGGGTGACGGCGTATGCGCCTTCGAGGCCGGGAGAGCCCTCGGCGTGCAGATCGAAGCGGCGCCCCGGCGCGAGCGCGCGCACCCAGCTCTCGCCGCGGCCGACGACGGAGCCGCGCTGGACCTGGTCCAGGAAGACCCGGGCGCGATCGGGCGTGACCTCGGGCATGTCGTAGTCAGCGTGGTGCTGGTAGACATCGAGCGGCGGGGGCCTACCGGCCTCTTTGCCGGCCTTCTCGCTGAGGACCAGGTTGGGCCGGCGAAAGTCGTAGTCCCTGAGATGCACGGCACTGGGCTTGAGGGCGCGCTGCAGGCTGAAGGAGACGACCTCGAGGCCGGTCTGGGAGAGGCCTGCCTCCGGACGCAGAACAAGGGCCTCGGGCACCTCGCCACCGAAGGCCGCGGCATATTGTGCGGGGTCGTCGAGGAAGATGACGGGCGCGCGGGCCGTCGCGCTGGCGCTGAGGTCCGGCGCGTCCGCGAAGCACAGGGCGATCCCCTCCTCGGCAGCAAGCCGCCGCACGAAGGCCAGGTCGCTCTCGCGGTACTGCACGCAGTAGCTCCGGACCGCGTACCTCCGCGAGAGGCGGAGCTCGACCGGGAGGGAGGCCGCGGTGAGGACGTGCTGGAGGATCTGCGGCACGGTCTCGTCCTGGAAGATGCGGCTCGTGGTGCGGCGCCGGAGCAGCGCGAGCGGGGGGACGAGGCGGAGGTGCCAGGTCGGCCCGGTCCTGGGGGTGAAGGCCGCCTCGGCGCGCACCTGGTCGATGAGGACCTCGATGCGGCGCTCGGCGCCGCGCCCGTAGCGCAGGATGAAGATGGCGAGGCCACCGAGCAGCTCGGCGTCGCGGCCCTCGAGCTCGGGAGCGGCCTGCACGACGAGCTGGAACGAGAACAGCTCGGAGAGCGCCTCACGTCCTCGGAACGAGACGACGCGCAGGTCCGCGGGCGCGAACGGCGCGGTGTGGAGCTCGAAGAGATCGCTGGTCACCGGCGATATTTACCAGACATCGCGGTGCTGCCGACACAGAGCAGCGGCGCGACGCGCGCGCCGAGCGGTGTGGGTCATGCCGCCCTCCTCTGCCGAAGGCACGTCGACCGGGGCACGCCTGTAAGGGCGATGATACCGTCGTTGAGCTCGCTCGGCAGCGCCGCACGCCTCGCCTCGGCCTGCACCGACACGCGCGAGATCGACATCGTTCTGTTTCTCAGTGCCTGCAAGGCCGAGCCGTGGAGCCCTGCCTCCGCAACGTCGAACCGGTGGAGCGCGGCGCCCGCCGAGTCGACTGACATGGGCGGCGTCTACCAGGTTGAACTGTAGAACGTGTCAGCGGCTGGTTACATTCCGCTCCAGGATCGCGTAGCGTTGCGCGCTACCCCGCCACGAGCGCCGCAGCGAAGCACGCCGAAGCGACTGCCATGGTCGCGATCGGCGGCGGCGGGAACGCGCGCACCGCGTTCAATAGGGGCCATGAGCGCAGCCGCGGACCGCACGGCCCTTGACATCCTTTCATCCTTTTGCTCTTCCTTCGCCCTCAATGCGCGTTGCTAAGATCAACCCGCCCGGCGTCCACCAGACTCCCGGCTATCACCACGTCACGATCGTCGAGGCCGGCCGGCTGGCCTTCCTCGCCGGCCAGTGCCCACTCGATCTCGACGGCAACCTGGTCGGCGCGGGCGACCACCTCGCGCAGGCCGACCAGGTTGCAGCGAACGCCCTGACCGTCCTGGCCGCGGTCGGGGCGCAGCCCGCCGACGTGGTGCGCTCGGTGATTTACGTGGTCAGCGACGACGACCAGGTGCTGGGCGCGGTGTGGCGGCGACTGAACGACTCGGCGCTCGGCCCGGCCTTCGGTTCGGCCAGCACCCTGCTCGGGGTCGCTTCGCTCGGCTTCACCGGTCAGCTGGTCGAGCTGGACCTGACCGCCGCCCTCCCCGATTGAACCAGCTATCATAGCTCGGCCCTCATGGATCGCGCTCGCGGCGGGCGACGTGGATGCGTCCCTCGACCGCGGAGGCGGCGAGGGTGGCGGCGGAGGGCGCGCCGGCCTGGTCACCTGGGGGCCGCTCCAGGGCGCGAGCGCGAGGATTCGGGGGGGCCGGCGGCGCAGGTGCCGGGCACGACGATGCCGGGCTCCGGGGCGACGGGCGGTCCCAAGGAAAATGACGCCGGACCGATGATCTTGCCGGCGACGGGCGGTCCGTACGTCCGGACACTCTGGCGAACCATCACTCCTCGGACAGAAAGGACCACCTCATGCTGATCATCGCCGGCCACCTGGAGGTCGACCCCGACCAGCGCGACGCCTTCGTCGCCGCCCACCAGGACCTCATTCGCAGGGCCCGCCAGGCCCCCGGTTGCCTGGATCTGGCCATCACCGCTGACCCGCTGGACCCCGCACGGGTGAACAATTACGAGCGCTGGGAATCCAGCGAACACCTGGAGGCGTGGCGCAAGATCGCCGCGGCACCGAGGACCGGGATCGCCATCCGGAAGGACCACGTCATGCAGTACGGCGTGTCCGACGTGCGCCCGGTGTTCGGCTGAGCGAAGACACGGCTCTCGCCGTGTCTTCTTGGTGGAGGCGCCGGGAATCGAACCCGGAGCTGAATCTGAGAGGCGGATGCGCGAGAGATACGGCGGACGCCGCGTCGGACGCGTCAAAGCGGTGTCAGAGGCCACCGAGGGCTCAGTTCCTCTCGTATACCCGAGTGCCCTCTCGTGGAGCTCTGTGCCCTGGCGTCGGGGCACACGGAGGTCACACGGCGCGACGAACCCGGCGGGCTGCCTGGAACCGGGGCCGGAGCCGCCCGACGATCCGCTGCGGACGTAGCGCGCAGCGGGTGGACGAAACGCCGCCGAGCTTGCTGCCGCACGCCTCGGCCGCTTACTCGGCCAGTCGCGCTCCGTTCTCATGTGCAAGGACCGCATTGATGTAGTGTGGTCCAGGACACCTGTTGACGCCGCCTTCCGTTAGGAGAAGCATCCGGGATCGGGGGAGGGCATGGGGCACGGGCTGAAGGCAAAGGCGCGCGTGCTCGTGCTGTGCGGCTGTGCCTGTGCGCTCGTCAGTAGTGTACCGTCGCCAGCACACGCACTCGAGTTCAGCGGCGGCGTCAGCGTGGGCGGGATCCAGGTCGGGATCGAGCCCAGGCTCGCCGTGAGCCCCTTCGCCGGGTGGCTCTGGCGCAGCGAGGCGGACGTCAGGCTCGAAGCCCATAACATGCTCAGCATCGTTCCAGGCGATGGTGTCGGGTTCTACGACCGAACGGCCGTCACTCTTGGGTACGCCACGAAGACAACGACCGTCAGCCTCGGGCCGTCCCTTGCGATCTACTCAATGCCGGTATGCAATATGGTAATCTGTAACCGCGTGGTGGGGGTTGCACCAGGCGGCCGCGCTCAGTCCGATTGGTACTTCGCCGGGCCCTTGGGCGTGTCCACCGGCGTCCATGTTGACTGGACGGGCGGCAGTAGTCGCGTTCTTCCTGGGAGTCTGGTTGTGATGGTGACCACTGGGCCAGTTTGGAGATTCAGGACAAGGTCGAAATGAATAGGCTATTTGTTGTTCTGTGCTTTGGGCTCGTGGCGTGCAATTACGATGTGGGAGAGTGCTGGGTCCGCGGTGAGGGAAACGAAGGTGCCGGCGGTAGCATCATCACCCCGACAGGAGGGGATGGGGCCTTCGGGTATGTGCCGAGAAGGCCGCAAAACGCACCGGTGGGAAGCGGAGCATCAGAGGCGATGGCAGGGTGCACTCCCGACTGCAAAGAGGCGTGCAAGGAAAAGTGTGACAAAATCCATGATCGATGCCACGAAGACTGCACCAAATATGACCGCACTCAAAGCTGTCGCAAGAAGTGCAACGACGAGTATGCCTCGTGCCTCAGGGACTGTGACCGAAACTGCTAGGAGGATCAATGCTGGAGCTCACCACGACATTTACACCCGCGGACGGGAGCTCGCCTCGAACCATCACGCTCCGGATCAGCGACGTGCGTCCGGACCCGGATGGCTTCACGTGGTCCATTGCCGTTGATGTGCTTGGGTTCAAGTACGATGACAGTGTGCGCCTGAAACAGGTGGACTGGGCGGCTGCGATTGAGGACGCAGGGCGATTTATCAAGAGGATGGTGGCAGACAAGGTGGAACTTGCAGGCGGAGGAACGCTCGATCCGTCTATTCTTCCTCCGGAAACATAGACCTTCGACTACACGATGCCGCGCGGCGACTACTGCGATGGCGGCCCGCGGCACCGCGGGAGCGCGCCCTCGCGCGTACAACGGCGACCTCCGCGGCACGGTCGACGACAGGCTCGGCGTCGAGCGACGTGTCCGCTGCTCGGTCGCGAGCTTCAGTGCGATCGGCGCCATCGTCGACGGCAGCCAGCTCGTGGCGACCTTGCCCGACGTCTTCGCGGCGCAGCTCGTGCGGCAGCGGCCGCACCTTCGCAGCGCGCCCTTTCCCTTCGCGCACCCCGCCGGCGGCATGGACCTGCTCTGGCCCGCCGCGCTCGACGGAGACGACGCGTGCGCCTTCGTGCGCGCCGCGATCATCGATATCGCCAAGCAGCGATCGTCGGTGTGACGTCGTACGGCGGGAGCGAGGGATACCCGTGCACGAGCGGCTGGCACACACCGGTCGACCGCTACGTCGACTTCATCGACCCGTTCGTCAACGCGCCGTAGGCCCGCGGCGCCCCGAGCGAGACCGCGGGGACGCGCGCCCTCCCTACCGCCCCGCGGGGCCGAACCGGCGCGCGTCGGCCGGCGTCCCCGGCGGCGGCGCCTCCGGGACGAGCTCGCCGCCGTGGGTCAGCACATGCCAGCGCTCGTCCCGCGTGTACCAGGGCTCGCCCCGGAGCTCTGGCGCAGGCTTCGGAAGCACGCCGACCCGCACGCGACCGTCGTGCACCTCGATCCGCATCAGATTCTGGGACACCTCGACCCCGCGCACCAGGGCGAGCACCGGGTGACCCGGGCGATCCAGCGACACATCGAGGCGCCCGCCCGCCGAGGCCGCGGGCGAGCTCGCGAGGAGCGCCGCGCCGCCCGGAGCCGGCATCGCCGCGACGCCGTCCGGCACCACGACGCGCCGCCACGCCTGCGGCGCGCCCAGCGGCAGCGGGCTGCGCACGAGCGCCTGCAGCGGCTCGCGCTGCGGGGCGCTCGCGTGCCGCATCCGCTCGAGCAGGAGCAGCGTGCCGTCCGGCGCCGCGATGATCCGCCCGATCGCGTCGGCCGGGATCGCGTGGGTCCCCTCGGCGCGCCACGGGCCCTGCGCGCCCCGCACGAAGAGCGCCGCGCCCCCGCCTGCGGCACGGCAGACGAGCACGCCGACGCCGGCCGCGTTGCGCAGGTGGACCGGCTGCGCGCACCCCTCCGGCGCCGCGACGGGCGTCACGGCGCCCGCGCGCTGGTCGACGACCGCGAACGTCGGCGGCCGCACGAGGTGCGCGGCGCATTTGCCGCCCGGCGGGACGCGCGCCGGATCGCAGAGGCCGTCGCCGAACGCCGCGAGCCACGTGCGCGTCGGCGGCGGCTGCCGGAAGTCCAAGCGCAGGCACAGCGCCCCTTCGCAGCCACCATAACCGCCGCCGCCCTCCCCGATGCCGGTGAGCCCGCTTAGCATCCCGGCGACGTCCTTGCACTGCGGCTCCCGTCCGACCGCCGCGGCGCCGCGCGCAGGCGGCTCGGGCGCCGGCGGGACGAGGGCCGAACGGCGAGCGCCGGCCTCCCGGGCGATGATCGTGGTGTAGAGGCTGAGCGCCAGGCCGAGGGGCGGCGGGTGGTACAGCAGGTCGGCGGGAGCGGCCCGGGTCCACGCCCGGCCGTCGCGGCTCAGCACGGCGGGGCAGACCCGATCGCCGTTCCAGATCCAGGAGCCCGCGCGCTCGAGCGTGCGCGGCTGGAACGTGGACCGCGCCCAGGTCTGCCCGCGATCCGACGAGACGAACGTGCCCGGGGGCGCCGCACGCCCCGGCGGCGCCGGGCGCCCGTGCGAGGGCGCCTCGGCGGGCACGCGCGCGACGAGCACGCCGTCGGGCCGCACGAGCACCGCGCGCACCGGCTTGCCCGGCGCGACGACGGCCGAGGTGAAGGTGCGGCCCTCGTCCGCGGAGACGCTGACGCGCTCCCCCGCCGCGGCCGCGATGAGGCCGCCGGCCGCGTCCCAGGCCGTCGCGCCGGGGACGCTGCCGCGCAGCTCGAAGCCGTCGGGCCGGAGCGCGGCGCGGACGTCGGCGGCGCGGTGGAGCGCGCCCTCGGGCGTCGCCGCGTAGAGGGCGTCGTCCCGCTGGCCCGCGACGCCAACCCAGATGAAGCCCGCGGGCAGCTTCAAGGGGCCGACGACGCCGAGGTCCTGGTGGACCGCGAAGGCGCCGACAGCGGCTGCGCCCGGGGCGCCGGCGCCGCTCGCACTGTCGGCTCGCCCTGCGGCGCCGGCGCCGTCTCCAGGTGCGGCGAAGACCGCGACGCGCGCGCCGAGGGCGATCTCGCGGTGCTCGCTGAACAGGTCCCGCTCGGCCAGCTCGCGTTCCTGCTCGTCGAGGGGCGGCTCGATCCAGGGCGCAGGCGGGATCGCGGCGGCCGGCAACACCAGCGGGGCCGACGGATCGACGGGACCGCCGGCGGGCCCGCCCTCGGCGCGCACCGACGCCTCCGGCGGGGCGGGAGGAATGGCGACCGACGCGGGCGCCGCTGGAGCCGGACCGGCGGCAGGACCACACGAGATCGCGAGCAGCGCCAAGGTGAAGGGCGAAAGCCGTCGAGAGATCTTCAGGGAGAGCCTCCTGCTCCACCTTTACCAGGCATCCCCGACCGGATCACCAGGCCGCGCCGCGCGGGACCGGCGGTGACGGTCTGCGCCCGGCTCGCGTGCGCTCGGCGGCATCGATCCCGTCGGGGCGCGCTCGCCGAAGGGAGACGGGAGGTGGGGGACGGTTTGCCACGGCAAACTCGTCCTGGCCAACGCGGTGTTACTGCGCGCCGATCGAGCTGAGGAAGTCGTAATAGGCGTCGATCTTGTCCGCGGGGACCACGTCGAGGCCGGTGTTGACCCGGAACTCGTCGATCATCTGCGGAGCGAGGATCGCCTTGGTCGCGTCGAGGCCGATGGCTCTGATGCCATAGAGGATATACGGCACGAGATACCCCTCGTAATGCAAGCGCCGCTTCAGCGCTTCAGCGCCACCTCGTTCCGCAGCGCCCTGCGGCGGCTCCGCCCGAAGCGCCGCGGCAGCGCCGCCGCGCCCGACGAGCCTGCGCCGCCCGAGCCTGCGCCGGTCGAGCCGACAGGTGCGCCGGTCTGACGCCGCGCCGGATCGAGAACGCGGCGCGCTAGCGCTTCGGACCCGCCGCAACCCCTCCGTCATTCCGGCAGGAGCGCCTCGCTCAGCCGATCGCGCTCCGCCACGGCAGGGCTCTCCTCCGGGAAGACCAGGTTGACCTGCTCTGCGCCCCGCGCGAGGCACCGCACGAAGTCGGCGAGCCGCGCCAGGTTCTCATCGGCGCGCGCGTTGGCCGCTTCGGGAGCGCCTGCGAGGGGCTGCGGCGCGGGCCTTCGGCCTGGGTGCGGCGCGGGCGGGAGCGCCGGGGAGACCACGCCTGCGCCGAGGGCGCGCGCCGCGAGCGCGCTCGGTGGAAGCGGCGCGCGGCTGCGCGAGAGCTCGCGACTCCGCGCGACGGCGGGCGGCCGGCGAGCCACGCGCGCCGCGCCGCGGCGGCCTCCTTGTGCGGCCGCCGCGCTCGGATCACGAGGCGCGCAGTCGCCCGTGGCGGGTGCGGGCCGAACGCCTGCGGCATCTGCCGCGGGCGCGGAGCGCCCGTCGGCAGCAGCGGCTGGTTGGGCGGCTTCATGGTTCAATCCTCAGGTGGATGCCAACCCGCGATAACCCAACCCCGCCGGGCTTCCACGAGCTCGGCACGATTCAGGCGAACCGCAGCGATCGTAGCTCGGCCAGTTGGCGTCTTGCCGATGATAAGAGATCCCTCCGCGCTCCAGCCGAAATGATCCAACCAGACCTGCTGTCGTGGGTTGAAGAGACGCACGACTTCCCCGGTGTGCGGGTCGGGAGCGGCGATTCGATTGCCCTTGTGATCGTTGCACATCGAGCACGCGAGCCAGAGGTTCTCCCTGGCGGTAGGTCCGCCCAGCGACTCAGGGATAATGTGATCGATCTCCATCGGCGCGCCGATGATACGCGCCGAGGTCAGGCAATAGCCGCAGCGATGGCGCGCCTCACTGGAGACCTGCTCACGCAGCGCCCTCCCGATGTAGCTACGGCTCATGTCCTTGGTGAAGCCACGAGACGTCATGACCTCGCTGTTTGAGCAGGGCGGCAGATCGGGAACGAACCAACATGATCCGCGTGTACTCCTTCATGAGCGTCGCGAGCGCCTCGATGTCCGACGCAGAGAGCCCTTCGCTCTGGCGCTTGATGTGCAGTTCCTCGAGGTCCGCGGCCTTCTCCGGGGCGAGGCTCTGCCTGGCGGCCCGCCATAGATCCTCGTCATCTAGCAAGTGCAGCGCCGCGATGGCCTCCGCCATGTCGACCGGCAGCTCGTCGGGCTCGTCCGGGAGGGAGGTTGCCACCGCATCGACGAGCTCGGCCTCGACGGTTCGTTGCGTCTTCTGCGCACGGCGAGCCAGGCGCTCGTACAGCGGCTCGGGCAGGTTCACGGTAACGGCTTGAACGGCCATGTCCTAGTTTACGATAGGCCGCCGAGGCAGGCAAGCTCGGCGGCGCACGGCGCCGCCGACGCGCGGCCGGCCGATCTCCTCTGCTGCGCCATGATCGGTACCATCGTCTGCCCAACGCCCTGGCAATCAGCCCGCGCTTGCGCCGCCGAGCGGAGCGAGGCTGCGCAAGCGTCGGCTGCATTGCCTTGTTGGGCGGCACCTTCGCCCCCAGCACCTCGTCGACGGACGAGGCCGTGACCACCAAGCCGGCCCAGACGTCCAGCTCGGCGGCTCCCGCCTTGTCGATCCGTGTAACGGTTGCCACGAGGAGGTGCCTGAAGCGTTGGCGGAGCTGAAGGAGGAGCGTTCCCCGCTTGCCGAGGCTCTCACCCTCTTGACGTTCCTCACCGACGTCCCTGGTCTCGTCCCTCTCGCCTGAGCATCTCCGCCGTCGTCATGATCTCCTCCGTGGCCTCCCGACCCAGTCTCAAGACAGTCGAACATGGCGTCGAAGAGCGCCTTGGGGTGATGCCGCCGATTAGTGACGTGAGCCGTACTTTCGGCGGCTTACGTCGTGGCAGTCGCGGTACTTCCGACCGCTGTTGCACGGACATGGCGCATTCGGCTTTGCGGGTGGTACGTACATGGGCACTTCCCTACCATCCGGGCCGAACCCCCTGATGCGCAAGCCCGCGCTGCTCCAAGACCCGTCTGGGTGCGCAAAGACGATGTCGGGTCCCGGCTCCGTCAGGCATACCTTTCGAGCGTGATAGTACGATGGGACCAGCCCGGGCTTGTCTCGCCAAAGAATACAAGAGAGCAGTTGCTCCCCGATGGCGCCCTGTGCGCGAGGGCGGTTGGCGAGCTCACGCATCAGGGCTACGGCGCGCCCGATGACGTGCTCCGGCGGCAGACGGCGCGCGAGCAACTCGCGAACGGGTCGCAGCACCTCCACTCCCCAAGGGAAGGTTCCAGCCGGAATCACCCACTGGTGATCCTCGGGTAGTTCCGGCGGCTCGTTCATGCACGTGATGGTGAATTCGTCATTAGGTTTCTCCAGCGCACCATTCTCGAAGTTGCTCACGAGCGCCACCGCGCCGAGTGGCGGCGTCCCGTCCACGTAGTGCATGTAAGCCGAGAAGATGAACGTCGTGCGCCGCGAAGCCGCGGCTACCCTCTGTATGTCGGGGCACGTCCGGAAGTGCGCGGTCGCACGCTCAGAAAAACGCTGCAAGATGCCGCCTAGGCTGTAGTCGGGTTGCCCGCACGCCGACAAGGTCTGCCGCAGCCAGCTGCGCATGTTGAAGCTTCCCGCTTCGGCGAGGCCGGTGAAGCTCACCAGGGCCGATCCGTTCCCGAACACCAGGTTGCATATCTTCGTAGCGTCGTCGTTAACGAGCATCTTGCCGGCCGTGAGTCGCCGGTCGCATGCCTGGATGATGTAGTCCCGGCTGCCCATCGAGAGGATCAGCGTCATCTCGAATCCGCTTTTCTGATCTGGCGCATCCGCCCACCGTAGCACGTGGAACGTAGAGGATCCAAAGGGGTTCCTGCGGCCATTGACGTAATGCCGACACCCGGGAGAGGAGCCCCCTCGGACGAACTTCGCCAACTTCTCTGTCTGAGGGGCTTCCTTATGCGTCCCTCCAGGAAGTTGATCAGGATGGCCCCCCGCCTCCTCCATCTTCCGCCGGGCCTCTTCCTTTTGTCATGCCGACGGCACCGAACCTACCCTGTACCGCGGCCTCCGACGGGGACCAGAACGCGTCGGATTTCTCCAGATCGGGATGGCCGCCTACACCACCCGATGCGCTGTCCGAGAGCGCCCGGCACAGCGCGCGGAGCAGGCCGCGTGAGTGGCGCGGCTTGGAGAACGCGGCCTTGAACAGCGCGTCGTGGGGCGTGGTCGTCACAGCGCCCACCATGCCTGCGGTCAGGTCGCGTCGCTACGGAGATCGACAGGCTCCACCCCGTGCCGGCCGCCAACGAGCGGCACCGCATCGCTGCACATTCATGGCGGCTCCCGGGGTTCGGTCATCTCGGGTCGACGCCCGCCCAACGCCCTGGCAATCAGCCGCGGGGCACGCTGGCGAGCGGAGCGAGCCAGCGTGCCCCGCGGCTGCATTGCCTTGTTGGGCGGGAAAGATCGGAAGGTCAAGACGGCGGCCCCAGCCTGGCCGCGATCCGTTTTGCGACACGCTCTCCCAATTTTCCAATGGAGTGCTTTCGCAACTCGGCCATCTCCTTCTGAAGTCGCTCACGGATCTTTTGGTTCTTCGAATGGGACAGAAGCTCCAGTCGCAACCAGACATGAGCATCGTACACGCGGCGCCCTACGTGAGGGGGCTGCTTGTATGGAGAAAGATATGAGGGAAGGCGAATATCGTCTCCGGCACGGATGCGGTCCAGAAAGTCAACAAGACTGCCCAGTCGAGGAGAAGGCTGCCTGGAAGCCTTAAGAATAACCTCAACCTCCTGCTCTTCTCGGGCGAAAAGAACTGCCGTCACAGTGCGACGAATTTCCGGCAACGAGTCAAAATCCTGATTGTCCAAACATGACAGCAGAGTCCTAAGCGAACGCCTGTCGCTAATCCAATAGAGCACCAACGCCGCCAGGGCGCGCGGGCGCTCGCGTCCGCTACCGAATGATTCGTTGACGAGAAACTTCTTCGCACAGACCTTGATCCGCTTGTGGAATGCAACAGGAGGAGAATTGGCAAGAATCGATTCGAACCAGGCGATTTCAACATTCTCGTAGATCGATTCCCGTTCGCCGACAAACTTCGAGAAGATGTCGATCAAATCCTGCCACCTGTTGCGTGAGGCGAGGTACTCAAAAATTCGCTCCGAAAGCAAGGGCGCGTCCAGAAGATCGAGGTAGCACTGGTTGAACGTGACGACATCCAGGCCAAACCGCATCGACTGGGCGTACACTCTCTTGGCAACCTTGTCCCAGTGTCCCTTCCTCGACGCCAATCGCGAGTAGACAGATCGGAGTTCCGCTTCAACCACGTGAATTCTGTAGATGGCCTCGAAAATCCGCAGGAATCTGACCGCGACAATCCGCGGAAACGTGACCCTCGCGTCCGCAGAGAAATGACCGCGGCGCCCGCGGGAATCTCACCCTGGGCGCCGCGGAAATCTGACCCGATCTCGCCCGGGTCAGCGCCGCTTCGTTGCCGCGGGCGCAGGCGGCTCTGCGGCCTCCGCCCTCGGCCTGGAGCGCGCCTCGCTCATGGCCAGCGACTCCTTCTGCCGCCACGAGTCGGCATCGATGTCGAGGATGTGGCAGTGCTGGACGAAGCGGTCGATCAGCGCCGAGACGCACGCCGCGCCTGGAAACACCGTGCTCCACTGCTTGAATGGCAAGTTCGTCGTCAGCACGAGCGAGCGGCTCTCGTGCCTGCGGCTGATGATGTTGTAGAGCAGGTCGGCGGACTGACGGCTGCACGGCAGGTAGCCGATCTCGTCCAGGATCAGCAGCGACGGGGCCGTGTATTTCCGCAGCCGCCGCTCCAGGGCCGGCAGCGACTCCTGCTTGAGCAGATCGGCGAGCGCGGCCGACAGCGTCGTGAAGCGCACGGTGTAGCCGCGCTGGAGCGCGAGCATGCCGAGGTTCTGGGCGAGCATGGTCTTGCCGACGCCGCTCGGACCTCGGAGCAGGACGTTGTGCCCCTTGGCGATGAAGTCGAGGGTCATCAGCTCCTCGACGAGCTCACGCTGGATCGTGCGCGGGTGGTTCCAGTCGAAGCGTTCAAGGGGCTTGAAGGCGCCGAGGGTCGCCGCCTTGGCGCGCGCGGCGAGGTTGCGCTCCGCGCGCTCGCGGCGGGCGATGGCGGCGAGCTCCTCGAAGGTCTGCACCGGCGACAGGCGCGCCGTGGTGGCGTGCGCGATGAGCGCGAGCAGCGCCTCGCGCGACACGCGTACGCCGAGAGAGCGAATCAGCTCGGCGACGTCATCGTTGGGCATCGTAGGACTCCAGGTCGTGGGGGATCACGTCGCGATCGGGGACGTGGGCTCCGAGATCGATGTCGATGGGGACGGGGCCGTCGGCGGCGCGGCGGCGCTCCTCGCAGAGCACGGCGAGGGCGCCGGGATCGTGGGTGCCGCGGGCGATGGCCTCGCGCGCCGCAGCGCCCAGGATCTCGACGCCGTACAGGTCGAGAAGGCGCAGGGCCTTGGCGGTCATGAAGCCGACGTTGCGACCGGCCTCGACCCAGCGCGCTTGCAGGATCTCGAAGCCGGGGATCGCGGCGCCGAGCCGATCTCGCCCCTTGGCCTCGCGCGCGGCGCGCTTGTGGTCGAGCAGCTCGGCACGATGCTCGGGCGCCTCGATGATCTGGCGTCGTCCCCAGCAGCGCGCGTGCCGCGCTACCTCGGTGCTGCCGTCCGAGAGCCGCACGGTCCTGTCACTGGCGACGAGCGTCAGCGTCTTGCCGTGGTGGATCGACGGCGCCGAATAGCGGTTTCCGTCGAAGTGCACGAAGGCGGTCTTGTCGACGGACACGGGCTCGACGAGGTCGGTCTCCGGCAGCGGGTCGGGCAGCGCGAGCAGCCGCGTCCTTTCCTCCGCGAGCACCTGGTCGACGCGCCGCTCAGGCCACCGCGGGTGCGGGCGCACGTTGGCGATCTCGTCGAGGAAGGCGAGCAGCTCGGCGTTGCCCTGATCGAGGTCACGAATCGTCCGCGCGGCGAAGAAGCGGTCGCGCAGGAAGCGGATCGCTCGCTCAACCTTGCCCTTGTGCTGCGGCTTGCGCACGGCGCAGAGCCGCGGCGCGACGCAGAGCTGCCCGGCGAGCGAGAGCAGGTCCGGGTGGAAGCGCACCGCGTCGCCGTGGCGCTCGATGACAACGGTCTTGGGGTTGTCGAAGAGCCACTGTCTGGTCGCGCCGCCGAAGTAGCAGCACGCGCGCACGAGCGAGCGGCGGAGCGAGCTCGCGGACAGATCGAGCACGAGCTCGCCCCAGATCGCGCGCGAGTACGACAGGACCATGACGAAGGCCCAGAGCTGACGCGTGCCTCCCGCGACGCACAGCTTGCCGATATAGGCCCAGTCGATCTGGGCCTGCTCGGCGATGAGCGGCTCGACGCGGAGGAAGGCCTCGCTCTGAGGCGCCGGGCGCACGAGCCGGACATGCCGTCGCACCGTGCGGATGCTGCCCTCGTAGCCGCGCTCCACCAGCATGTCGTACAGGCGCGTGGCGCGGAGCCGGGGATACTGCGTCAGCGTCTCGATGACGAAGGCCTCGTAGCCGCGCAGCGGCAAAGGCACCTCGCTCATCGCGGCCTCCGCGTCGCGAACGATGGGCAGCGAGCGCGCCCCCTTGCCGAGGCCGAGCACGCGCTCGACGGTGTCGTGGTGCAGACCGAGCTGCGTCGCGATGGTGCCGACCTTCCAGTGCTCGGCGAAGTGCAGGCGGCGGATCTCCGCCTCCTTGGCCTGGTCGATCGTCATCGACCGAGGCTCCTGCGAAGGCGATGCTCGCCACGGAAGTTACCGATCCCCGGCAGCCGTTGACCACGGCGGGGCGGGGCGTCCATGAACAGAGGCTCGACAACGTAGTGAAGCGTCGCGCGCGCGACGCCGAGGCCGTCGCACAAACCCAGGGCGAACAAGACGTCCTCGGACTCCGCAGAAACGACAGCGCGGACCCTCTGATCGTGCCAGAGCGCCATCGACTCGCACAGCATGGGTCCGGCGAACCGATGCGCCGGCGTGGCCACCGACCGCAGCCGGGCCTTCATCACCTCGTCGGGCCCCTGCGTCAGCAACACCCGCGTCTCCCGCGGCGTCGCGGAGATCGTCATCACCAGCTCGTCCATCCCTCGACTCCTGCGGGCCGGCGACGGCCACGTCGTCCCTCGACGTCGGCGCGCCGGCCCGCGGGCACACGCTGGCGGACGGGGGCAAGTTATCGGAACCCGTATCCATCACGCGCCGGCCTTGTCGGGCGCGGTAGGCACGCTGGTGATCGCGGTGATCGAGGCGCCCCTCGGGGGAGCGCTGGTGCCGCAGCCGCGCCGCGCGCTGGGCCCGCTGGCGAGCCGCGTCGCGGCAACCGCTGCCGCAGTACATCTGCCCTCGATCACACCGCCCGCAGACGAAGAAGATGGCGGCGCAGAGCCCACAACGGGCGAGCCGGAAGCTGCCTTGCACGAGTCCCCGGACGAGCGCGCCGAGAAGTTGCCCTCGGCGGCTGGGTCGTGCGAGACAGGCCGAACATCGGTCTGTCGCCGATCCCCGGAAGGCCCTGGTCGCTACCCAGGGCCTTCGTCTTTTCGGCGCGCTGCTTGGGCGCGATCTCTACCGCCGCCCCTCGCGCTGGCGAACTTCCCGGCCGCCGGCGCTCGCCCCAGGCGTAACGACGCGAGGGTCACAAATCTGCGGATCGGGGTGGCCGTCTACAGAATTCCACCAAAATCATCCGCCGACTTCAGCTGCTCGAGTACATCCAGTTCGTCGTTCGCCGTAAGGTGAAACGTCTGCTCCACGTCCACGGGGCTCAAGAATTTGGTTTTTCCTGAGTTCAGAGTGAGCCGGTGCCTATTGAGCGACTGCACCAGATGGCGCACCGTGTGGCGCGCTCTGGTTCGGTTGGGCACAATGATCGTCTGGTCATCCATCCACCGAACATAGTTGTGATTTCCGGCCTGCTTGATCATGTGGCGATCATGCTCAAAGAGAAAGACGTGAGCGAGCGGCCTGGAACAGTCGTAGAAGTCAACAGGAAGGCCAACGTGGGGCGTCGGAGAGTGCCCGGCGCGAGGCCGCAACACATCGAGGAGCTTACCCAGGATGCCCGTAACCTCGCGGGGGAGGCCGTACTGCGCAAGGCAGTCAAAGAGGAGAGTGTGTTGGATGCTATCGAAGTAGTTTGCAATGTCGGTTGTAATTACGACGTGATCAATCTTGTTCAGCAGAAGCTGCTTCGATACTGATTGTAGCGGAGCCAGATGTGGAAGAAGTATTGATAGTCTTCGTTGGAGATCTTGTCGACCTTCGGTCCGATGGCATGCTTGCCGTGACGCTGGGAAAAGAAGGCGTTCTCGGGCTCATACGGCCTGGCGCTGGCATAGATAGCGTCCGCAATGTGTCGGTACACCAACACATCAGTAAGGATGGGCACAGTGAGGGTACGGAAGGCGCCTCGCGACTTGGACTCTTCGGCGCGATCAGGGTTGGTCGGGTAATAGGAGCCATCTCGGAGCGAGTGCCAAAGGGCACGGATCCATCGGCTCGCACTTGCCTGCATGTCGAGGTGGTCAATGCAATCTCTCACATAGTGCTTGTGGAATTCCTTGCAGAGACGTGACCAGGTTTTCAGGAGAAGAGGCTGCGTGAAGAGCTTGGCGAAGGTCAGAGATGGCAGTGCCAGGCTTGCTTGCGCATACCGTTCACGAGGCGGCGCCTTCTTGGTGGTGTCACTACGCGGGGCACGTTCGGCCGGGACTGGTTGGCCCTTCGGCGCCGGTGCCCGGCCGCTCTTCTTCGGCGCCGGTGCCCGGCCGCTCTTCTTCGGCGCCGGTGCCCGGCCGCTCTTCTTCGGCGCCGGTGCCCGGCCGCTCTTCTTCGGCGCCGGTGCCCGGCCGCTCTTCTTCGGCGCCCGCCTTGAGTCCGGACCGGGCGGCCCATTTCTGGGCGCCGTAGCGCTCCTGGGAGACTCTGCGTGCTCTCGGGTGGCCATCGACAAAGGTCCGCGTGTTGTCCGCCGGCGCCCCGGTAGTGCACCAGAGCGCCCGCAAAATTGCAAGTCCCGTCGGCCAGGCGTGTGGATCGATGGGTCCGATCTGCGTCACCGCAGCTCGGCGCGCCTCCGCCCAACGCCAGCTTCTGCCGCGGAGCGAAGCGACGTCGGCAGCAGGCGCTTGTTAGCCGGGCTCCGGCGTTCATGGCAAGAATGTCAGTACATCGGCTTCTGACGCAGATTTTCCGGAAAGCTCCACTCGAATTGGTTCGGCGTGAAGGAACGTCCAACCGCTGCTTGCATGCGTCGTTTGCCGGAAGACGATGTCGAGGTAGCCCCCCCGGAACCACCACCCGAATGGCGCGCCACTCTGCCCCATGAGAATCCATGTCAAGGAAGAACGCCCTGCTGGGACGATTGATGGGCTTTGAGGCGTCCCGAGCCAATTCGCCCCCGCATCCCTGTCGGGAGCCGTCGGATTGGGCTCAAGGCGCAGAGTGACTTCATGATTTGTATACCGAGAAACCGCGGACCAATCGGATTGCACAACATTCGTTTGCACGGCAGCAAACGCAGCGTACGATGGGCCTGGTTGGTACTGAGCCGCAAGACCAGTCCTGAGAATGTCGTTGAGATAGCGATAGAGACTCTGCGAGTTAGAATTGATCCCTACCAGCTTGAGTTCCATCACATGGTCTGGATAGTTGGCCGACGAAGTTCCCGCCCAAGCGACATCAAACTCTTTTCCGCGATATTTGAATTTCCCCTGTGCCGACTGGCATGGAAGTACCAGGCCATCTTTACCATCGCCCCAATACGTACGTGCAGACAGCATCGATGACGTGAGACGTGCAACCTCTCTGGCGAGTTGCGGCTCGCCCGCACTGACGGGGAGCTGGAAACTAGAGACTAAGGGTCGAAGTGGCACTTGTTCCTCCGGCTAACGATTTGCCGGTCTGCCGCGACGCGAAGCGGCGTCGGCAGCAGCGGCTTGTTCGGCGGCTCCGGTACAGCTACGGTCGCTGAGCAGGTCGAATCTCGAAGAGTTGACGTGCTCGGAAGAAGCATACGTCGAACTCCAGGAAGAAGTTGATCTGGCCCAGAATGATGGGCACGGTGTCTACTCTTGCCCAGGCGAACGCCAAGCGCACCGGGGCGAAGCTCGCCACGGCCGCCGACACGAGGACGGCGCGGGCCTCGGCTATCGCCAGGTTCCCGCTGAGCTGCACCGCGGTGGTCTGCTGGTCCCAGTCGAGCCCAAGGTTGACACCGACCATATAGGGCAAGACGTTAACAGCAGCCCCCGTATCGAGCAGGCCCAGCGCTGGCACGCTGCGCCCTCCCACCAGCGTCAGCGGGAGCATCGGCGCAAGGCTTCCGGCACCATGCTCGGAGGCCCGTGCAA
This sequence comes from Sorangium sp. So ce1335, assembly GCF_051521615.1. NCBI lineage: Bacteria > Pseudomonadati > Myxococcota > Polyangiales > Polyangiaceae > Sorangium > Sorangium sp. So ce1335. The sequence continues at coordinate 8,946,426 of NZ_CP150363.1, read as the reverse complement.
CGAAGGGGAACTGCTGACCCGTAGCGGGCACGTCGCCGCTCCTACTCGGTATGCAAGGTCTGGAGGAGCGTCTCGGCCGCCGCGAACGCCTGATCGGGCGACCACACCGGGTAGGACTGGCCTGCCTGGAGCGATGGCGGCCCCTCCGCCTCCGCGAGTTCCTGCGCGAGGAACTGGATCAGTTTGAGCTTATCCGCGCGCGGTAAAGACTGGATATACTGGAGCATTTCCACGAGGGACATGACGCATTTCCTCGGTTATCACTCTTACCATGGGTCGACCATCGCCGCAAGCACCGCCGCGGTGAGCAGCCCGTCGGGCCCGGGCTCGCATCCGCGATCCATCAGCGCATCGACACTCCGGACAAGGTGAGAAGCTGCTGCCGGTCACGCGCTCCTCCGAGGTACGAGCTGGATCCCTGCCTTGCGGTACGCCGCGTCTGGATCCGGCCGGTTACTTCGGTGGCCCAGCAGGGTCAACTCGGCGTCTTCGGACTTTAGAATCCAGGCTACCCGCAAGCGACCCTTGAGGACCGCAAGGACCGCGCTTTCGCTCTGCTGCTCGCAGCAAGCGGCGCGGATGGCGGAGACCGGAACGACGTGTTCAAAGTGAAAGATCTCGCGCCCCGCATCGAACGACGGCTGATCGTGCCAGTTCCGCGTGCGAAGGTCTACCTGGAGGTGCTCGGCCTCGGCCAGCGCCGCTTCGCTCACCTCCGGCTCGATGAAGTTGGTGCACTTCTTGATGTCGTCGGACATCGATTCGAGCAAGCGGGCGCGTTGGCTAGACGACAGCTCGACGGAGTTCAGCGTGCTGGCCTTGGCGTAGAGCGCGCAGGCGAACGGCTTCAGAAGCTCGTCAATTGACGCCATGAATGAGTATCTCCCTTGATGGTCCACAATTCCTGTGGCCGATGCGCCGGTCCAGTCGGTAGAGATAGCGCCGCCGCGGCCGCGCCGCCGAACGTCGCAATCAGTTGTGTCGCAGGGCCTAGCGGCGGGTTATGGCATGTAGGCGGCGAAGCGCCGCGGCATATCTGCGTATTCCCGCGAATAGGTCGCGACGCTCCGCGGCATATCTGCGTATTCCCGTGAATAGGCAGCGACTTCCGCGACCTATCTGCGCATCGCCGAAGATAGGCCGCCGCTGCGGAGACCCGGCGAGGGCGGGGCATCGGCAACCCCGCGGATCCTGCTACCTGGGGGGCGAGGGCGGCGTCGCGGTCGAGATACTCCAGGGGCGCCAAGCGCGATGGTTTCCCGTTGGAGCGTTCTGTGGAGGGTACGGGCGGCGTCGTCATGCTTGGAGTCCACAGCGTTCGCGAAGATTGACAACGAGACGACCCTTCCGTTGACGTCGAGCGGCAGCCGCCGAGCGTTGTAACCGCGCGGCAGCGGGTCGCGTCTAGAACGGTCTTTCTGGTCCTCGGTATCTCCCCAGCTACACCCATGGCTACCCCGACCTGCGAGGGCAGCGGAGACACCGCCCTGTGTCGAGAGCAGCCCGTTCGGCAGGGGGGACTACCGCCAAGGGGTAGGGGCCGGCGGCAGGGCGGGGACCGCACCTGCGCCTACATCACGTTGCGTCTGAGCCTGCTCGCGTGGCTCCTGGTTGCGCCAGCACGCCAGCATGCAGACTCGGCACCCAGATCGGCCGCGGCAGCTCGGTTCCAGCCGCTCGCTCGTCGTAAAGCCTCGTGGAGCCCCGTACCCTGGCGTCACCCTCGGCGCCCGCGCCCCGTGGTCCCGCCTACGCCGGGCCTGCCCCGGATCCAGCGTCGCCGAAATTCATCAGGTCACACGCAGGGCACACAAAAGAAAAAAGACACGGCTCTCGCCGTGTCTTCTTGGTGGAGGCGCCGGGAATCGAACCCGGGTCCGCAAGGCATCCAGTCTACCTTCGTTCACGTGCGTAGTCGCCATGCGCCGGCGACGGCGTTCGTAGATTCGGCTACGACCTATCCCTCACTGAATCTCGGCCGCGTTATCGAGGGCGTCCTCACGCGACCCAGCCCTGTGGTTGACACCCTTGGAGTACTAGGACGACCTTCTCCTCGGATGGCTTAGCGGTTCTTAGGCCGCAACAGCGTATGCGTTGTCGTTCGCACTTGTAACGTCCCGCTTGATAGGCGGAGCAGGAGCCGCCAGCACGCAGACAGACCTTCAGTCCCCACGTCGAAGCCGATCGCCCCCTCGTGGTTCGTTCAGACGGACCAAACATTGCTAGGAACTGGGCTGCCGTCAACCCCTTCGCGCCAGATCGCTCCGTCGCTGGCGGTCTTTCCCGGGGCTCCGTCTCGTTCGACGTGGGGCGGGGCGGCTCCTGTCGGCTCCGCTTGTCGTCTCTGTCGGCTCCGCTCGCCGTCCTGCCGCTCGGGTCGTCGTCTTTCCCGTTCCGCTCGTTCCTGCGGGCTCCGAGCTCCTCCGGTTCCGAGGGGTCGCGCCTCCCCCTCGCTCCGGCGGGCCTCGCCCTCCCGCCCGACCCCCCACCGCGCCCTGTCCTGGCCTTCCAGCTCCCTCGCCCGCCACCCGCCGCCCTCGTTCGTCTGCCCGCCGCGCTCGACGGCTCCCTCCGGCTCGGCTAAGACCCGGCGGTACGGAAAAGGAGACGTGCACGTCATGGCGAGGATGGTCCAGTGCGTGAAGCTCGGCCGGGAGGCGGAGGGGCTGGAGAAGCCGCCGCTCAAGGGCGAGGTGGGCAAGCGGATTTACGACAACGTCTCGAAGGAGGCGTGGAGGATGTGGCTGGAGCACTCGAAGATGCTGATCAACGAGTACCGCCTCGACCTCATCTCCGAGGCTGGCCAGCGGATCTGGATGACCGAGCTCGACAAGTACTTCTTCAGCGGCGGGGGCGAGGCCGCGGCGCCTCCCCCCGACTACGTGGCGCCGAAGGACAAGCAGGAGTAGCCGTCACGGCGCGCCCGTCACGGCGCGCCCGTCTCGGTCACCCTCACGGCAGCGGCCCTGGCGTCGGCAGCGCCCCGCCGCTCCGCACGTACTCGATCAGCGCCGCGCCCATCTGCTTGTCGACCTTCTCGCACTTCGCGCTGACGGCCCCCATCGTCGCTCCCTTGCACTCTCGCCGCCGCTCCGCGATGAGCGGCCCCAGCTTCTCGTCGGCCTGGAACGCGTCGCGCGTCTTCTGGTCGAGGCTCTTCCACGGGATCGGCGCGAACTTCGGCTTCGGCGGCACGTGCTGCCGCACCTCCTCCGTCATCAGCGACGCGCACGTCCCGTCCCACCGCAGCACGTCATAGCCGCCCCCGGCGCCGCTCACGACCATGCCCCCGGTGTCGGCCTTCCGGCGAGAGAGGATCAGCACCTCCTCGTCGAAGAGCAGCTTGTCGTTCGAGGACGACCCGCCCGACGCGTTCCACGCCTCGGTGTCGCGCGTGAGGTACCCGCGCGTGAACGGCGTCCCCTTGGCGAACAGGCTGAGCGCCACGTCCGGATGGAACCCGCTGCATAGCCGCTTCACGAACCCCGCCGGCGGCAAACACATGTTGTCCTGCTGCTCGCACGTCGTCGGGATCTGCCTCGACGCCTCCGCCGCGGCGTCCTCCTTCTTCCCGTCCTTCTCGCCCGCCTCCGCCGCCGCCTCGCCGCCCGCCTTCTCGGCCGGGGCCGCCGCCTCGGCCTCCGCAGGATCCGGCTCCGCCGGTGGAGGCGTCGCCCCGCCGCACGCGACAACAAAACCCATCACAAAAAGCGCAAAAGAGCTCTGGACAGACCGCATGGCCCACGAACCTACCGGAGCCGGCCCGCCCCTCCGCATGGAAAAACAACCCGAGCCCGCGACGCAATGCGCCAGCGCAGCGTCGAAGCTGCATGGCGCATTGCAAAAATTTTGCCGCACGTTCGCGACGCAATGCGCCAGCAGGCCAGACAGCAGGCCAGACAGGTTCAGTTTTCCGACAGCGCTTGACACGAAGCTTCCTTCGGCGGAGTCTGCGCTGATTCCGGCAGGAGGTGGTCGTGCTGGATCTTGCTTCGTCAGCAGTCTCGTCCGCGTGCAATGGCGGTTCGCGTAAGTGCAAGTCTCACACGGACGCTCGCTCGAGGCGAGGACGGGTGTCCGCTGGTCTCGGAGGGTGTGCGATACTCGCCTCCTTGGCTCTCCTCGCCGGCTGCGGCGCCGCCGAGGAGCAGTTCGATCCGTGGGGCACCGGCGAGGTGATCACGGGCGCCGGCGGCGGCTCCGCCTCGGGCGGCTGGATGGGCGACCCGGACGACTCGGACGGCGCCGGCATCGGTGGCGGCTGGCCTTCAGGGAAGCTCGGCCCGCCGTATCCCATCGTCCTCGCTCACGGCTTCTTCGGATTCGAGGACTTCGCCGGAGCGGGATACGTCAGCTACTTCTACAACCTCAAGCACACGCTCGCCGAGGGCGGTGAGGCCGTTTACACCCCCTCCGTCGATCCGTTCAACGGCTCGGCCTACCGCGGCGCCCAGCTCATCGCGCGGATCGAGAAGATCCTCGCCGAGACGGGGCACGAGAAGGTCAACATCATCGCCCATTCGCAGGGCGGCCTCGACGCCCGCGTCGTCGCGCACGAGCGGCCCGATCTCGTCGCCTCCGTCGTCACGGTCGCGACGCCCCACCTCGGCTCGAAGATCGCCGACATCGCGCTCCAGCTCGTCGCGCACGAGCGCCTGCAGGACGTGCTCGACGATCTCCTCAACGCCATCGGGGCGCCGCTCTATGATCAGATTGGCAACGAGACGAGCGTCTTCGCCTCGCTCGAGCAGTTCTCGACGCCCGGCATCGCGGAGTTCAACGCGAAGTATACCGACGCGCCCGGGGTGTTCTACGCCTCCTTCGGCGGCCGGACGGATCGCGCGGTCGGCGGCAGCGATTGTCTTTCGCTCGACCCGGCGCCGTTCGTCGCGCAGTTCGACGACGGCCTCGACCCGGTGCACCCGCTGCTCTCGCTCACGGAGACGATCCTCGACGGTGGCTTCGGCGCGTCGATCCCGAACGACGGCCTCGTGCGCGCGCGCGACGCGCGGTGGGGGACCTTCTGGGGCTGCCTGCCGGCCGACCATTTCGACGAGATCGGCCAGCTCTTCGGCCAGAGCCCGGGGGAGGGGAACACCTGGCTCTACATCGACTTCTACCGCTCGGTGATCGAGCGGCTCCGGCAAGAAGGCTTCTGAGCCCCCGCCGCGGCGCGGTCCAACCCCGCCGCAGCGCGGTCCAACCCCGCCGCGGCGCGGTCCATCCCCGCCGCGGCGCCGTCGAAAACCGCCCCGAACGTCGCCCCGTCCAGTACCATCACCCGCCGATGCTCAAGGCGCTGTTCACCGGCTCGCTCCCGCTGCTCGCCCTGCTCAGCGCGGCCTGCAGCGCCGACGTGCGCCGGTTCCCCCTGCGCGACCCGATCTGGCGCGACGCCGATCTGAACCCCGTCTCGCTGCCCTGCCGGCCCGACCCCGAGGCGTCGAAGGACGACCCGCAGCACCGGCTCTGCACGCCCGAGGAGTACGAGTCGTCGTTCGCGTGGGACGCCGCCGACAACCTCGTGTTCCGGCCGGTGGCGCGGTTCTTCGCGGTCGAGCCTGGCGGCGAGTCGATCAACGTCAACAGCCTCGACGAGGTGCCCGACTCGAGCTGGTTCACGAACCGCATCGGCAAGCGGCCGATGACCGCCGAGGAGCTCGTGCGCGGGCCGTGCGGCGACAGGACGCTGGACCCCGACGCCCCTGACGGCTCCTGGGTCATCGACATGGGCAAGCCGAACGGCGCGAACCCCGGTTTCCGGGTCAAGGTCGAGGGCGTCGGCAAGTTCATGCTCAAGGCCGACCCCGCGGACCAGCCCGAGCGCGCCACCGGCGCGACCGCCATCGCCGCGCGCCTCTACCACGCGGCCGGCTTCTGGGCGCCCTGCGACTCCGTCGTTTACCTGAAGCCCTCGGTCCTGAAGCTCTCGCCCGGGCTCACCGTGACCGACAACAGCGGGATCTCCAGGCCGTTCGACCAGGCGGCCCTCGACGGCGTGCTGGCCAAGGCCGCGAAGCGGGGCGACAGGATCCGCATGGTCGCCTCGCGCTGGCTGCCGGGCCGCGCCCTCGGCCCGTTCCGGTACGAGGGCACCCGCGAGGACGACCCGAACGACGTCGTCCCGCACGAGGACCGGCGCGACCTGCGCGGCGGCCGGGTGCTCGCCGCGTGGCTCAACCACTTCGACTCGCGCGAGCAGAACTCGATGGATGTCTGGCTCGCCGAGGACGGGGACGACAAGGACGCGTCGCCGGGCCACGTGCGCCACTACTACATCGATCTCGGCGACTGCTTCGGCAGCGAGTGGGAGTGGGAGGGGATCTCGAAGCGCCTCGGGCACGCGTATTACTTCGACGCCGAGTACGTCCTCCTCGACTTCCTCACGCTCGGCATCCCCGAGCGGCCGTGGGACCGCGCGAGGTACGACCCGCAGGGCGACATCTTCGGCTTCTTCAGCGACCGCGACTTCCGGCCCGAGGACTGGCGGGGCGGCTACCCGAACCCGGCGTTCGCGCGGATGACAGAGCTCGACGGCGCCTGGGCCGCGCGGACGCTCGCGCGCTTCACGCCGGAGCTCATCGAGGCGGCGGTGCGGACCGGCGACTTCACGGCGCCGCGGCACACAGCGTTCCTCGTCGACAAGCTCGTTCGCCGGCACCATGCGATCATGGCGCGGTACCTCACGCGGCTGTCGCCTGTCGCCGACGTCGCCCTGTCCTCCCCGGCGGAGCTGTGCGGCGTCGACCTCGCGCGGCGCACCGGCGTCGCCCGCCCGCACGATCTCCGCTACGAGGCCGCGCTGTACGCCGGCGACGCGCTCTCCCTGCGCGCGCGGCCCGCCGTGCGCCCTTCTCCGGACGGCCGGGTGTGCCTCTCGCTCCCGCGCATCGCGGCCGACGGCGGCGCGCCCGACGACGCGCCCTCGCGCTACGCCATCGTCGATGTCCTCAACGGCCAGGCGCGCGGCCCCCTGCGCGCCCACCTCTACGACCTCGGCCCGCGCCGCGGCTACAAGCTCGTCGGCATCGAGCGCCCCGACGACGCCGACCCGCCCGGGTGAGCTCTCTGGCCGCGCGCCTCCGCCCTCGACGTCTGCAACGGTCTCTCTGCCAGGGGAGGGGAGAGAAAATGAACCACAGAGGCACAGAGGGCACAGAGGGAAGAGAAAGAGATTTTGTTATCTCTCCTGCTCCCCTCGTGCCTCCGTGAAGGCGCAAGGGATCAGAGAAAAAGAACCCTCGTTACTTCTCTCGCCGCGTGGGCGCATTCAGCGCGCACGGGCCGAGAAATCCAATTCTCTTTCTCTCTCTCCCCTCTGTGCCCTCTGTGCCTCTGTGGTTCATTTTCTCTTCATGAACCCAGAAGAACCCGCTCCACAGCGCCCCCAGGCGCCCTCTCCGCGACCGCGCCCCCGGGGACCCCTTGCCGCGGAGCGCTCAGAACCCGCGGCTGGCGCCGGCCATGAGGCGCAGCTCCTGCAGCCGGGCCCCCTGCGCGAAGGTCTCGGTCGCCGAGCCGATCAGCAGGTCGAACGAGTGGTCGCGCGCGCTGCTCGTGCGCAGGCCGAGCGTGAACGACATGCGGAGAAGGTCGAGATCGAAGTCCCGGAGGTGCTCGCCGAACACGTTGCCCGCGGCGACCTGCACCGCGCCGTCGACGAACGCCCAGATCGGGTAGCGGTACTCGAGCGTCGCCGCGGCCGCGCTCCGCCCGTGGAGTCGCCCCTCGCGGAAGCCTCGCATCGGCGCGCCGCCGCCGAGCACGGCGAGCTCGGTGAAGGGGACCTCCGCGACGCCGAGCGGGTCGGCGAAGGCCGTTGAGACGGACAGGCTCACGATGCGGTCGTGCCCGGTGAGGTCGACGAACCCGCCCAGCGAGCCGCCGTAGCGGACCCACCGGCTCTCCAGCGGCCGCTCCAGGTCGGCGGCGTGCTCCCCGAACAGCTCCAGCCGGACGCCGTGGCCCCGGGCCGGCCGCGGCCGCCGCGAGTCGAGGGCGGCGCTGGCGCCGATCCGGTAGGCCGTGTAGCCCGTGTCGAACGCGGGGGGCAGCGGATAACGGCCGTTCGCGACCCGCCAGCCCACCGTCGGATCCTCGCCCCAGACGTCGTCGAACTCGACCGTCTTCGCGCCTGTGTACGCCTCGACGAAGCTGAACGCGTCGAAATCCGCGTGGAGCGTCAAGCTCCCCTGGAAGCTCTGGGCGCGGTAGCGGGCCGAATCGCGCTCGAGCGACCTCGGCCCGATCCCCGCGAACAGCCAGTCAGGCCGGGTGTCCGTCTCCCCGCGGAGCTTCACGTACGCGCGCGAGCCGAGCGGGATGCGGTCGGCGACCGTGAGCCTCAGCCAGTCGATGCCGCCGGTCGCCGCGTGGACGCGGAGCTCGTTGCCGGGGAAGAACAGGTCGTCGTAGAAGAAATAGACGCCGATGCTCGCGCGAAGGTCGAACTCGAAGAACGCCGTCGGGACGATGCCGATGGTGTTGTTCGGCCCGAAGGTGAAGATGTCCTTGAGCTCCTCGATCCACTCGCCCTTCTCCGCCGCGACGGTGAGGAAGCCGAGCGGCCGCCGGACCAGGTACTCGCTGACGAGGTAGGCGGGGAAGAACACGACGCGCGGCACCCAGAGCAGCGCGTCGCCGACGCTCGTCCCCTCGTCGGGCCGACCATCGTAATCCGGCAAGGGGCGCTTCGCGCTCGGCGCCTGCTGCGCCTGCTGCGCCTGCTGCGCCTGCTGCGCCGCGCGCACGCGGCGGGTCCCGGGCTGCGCGTTGCCGGCCCCGGGCTGCGCGTTGCCGGCCCCGGGCTGCGCGTTGCCGGCCCCGGGCTGCGCGCCGCCGCCCCCGGGCTGCGCGCTGCCGCCCCCGGGCTGCGCGCTACCGCCCCCGGGCTGCGCGGCGTCCGCCCCCGCCTGGGGCAGCGCCAGCGCCTCGGTGCACACGGACAGCAGCGCACTGCCGGCGAGCGCGGCCGCGCGCCGCCGCCACACCGTGCCGAGCGCGCGCGTCCATCCCTTCTGTCTGATGCCCAATCCGCCTCGCCTCTCGCACGGGACCCCGTGACGGCGCGGGAGCATAGCGGAGTTCCCGACCCGGACGACCTTTGTCTGTATCCACGCGCGGCGCGCGCGTCGAGAGCCTGTACGGGCCTTCACAGAGCCTGCGCCGCGAGGGAGGTTGCCGGCCGGGAGCAGGCTCGATAGCCTGCCGCGCGCGGGCATCGGTCCAGTTCCGGTGCCGCCGGATCGGCGGTCTTCCCGGGATGGAGCGGCGCGTGGCGAGCACAGGCGAGAGCGAGAAACAACCCCCGGGCGCGCTTCACCGGCTCCTGTCCATCTTCGCCGAGGTGAGGCCGCGCGAGGTCTTCAGCGTGCTCATCCTCACGCTGAACGTCTTCCTCCTGCTCACCGGCTATTACCTCCTCAAGGTCGTGCGCGAGCCGCTGATCCTCGCGGGCGGCGGGCTCGAGATCGGCGGCCAGAAGCTCGACCTCGACGGCCCCGAGGTGAAGGCCTACGCGGCCGCCGGCCAGGCGCTCCTCCTCGTCGGCGTCGTCCGCGCCTATGGCGCCATGGCCAGGCGCTTCGGGCGCATGCAGCTCACCACCGCGCTCACGCTCTTCTTCGCCGCGAACCTCGTCCTCTTCTTCTTCCTCGCGCGCCTCGGCGTCCCGCTCGGGGTGCCGTTCTATCTGTGGGTCGGCTGCTTCAACCTCACCGTCATCGCGCAGTTCTGGTCGTTCGCCAACGACGTCTACACCCCCGAGCAGGGCAAGCGGCTCTTCGCCATCGTCGGTATCGGGAGCTCCCTCGGCGCCATGTTCGGCGCGCAGATCGCGAAGCGCGTCTACGTGCCACTCGGCCCCTACAACATGATGCTCGTGGCCGCGGGCGTGCTGCTCGCCTGCCTGTGGCTCACCTACCTCGTCCACCGCGACGACCTCGCGCGGCCCGGCGGCGCGAAGGCCAGCGCCGACGCCCCGCCCGGCGGCGCCTCCGGCGGCTTCAAGATCATCGCGCGCGACCGCTATCTCCTGCTCATCGCCGGCCTGACGCTCGTCCTCAACTGGGTGAACTCGACCGGCGAGTACATCCTCGATCGCACCCTGATCGAGTCCGCCACGAGCGCGCTCGCGCCGGGCGGCGAGGCGCGCGACGGCGCGCCACAACCTGCCGCCCCCGGCGCGGCCCCGGCCCCCTCCGGCGCGGCCCCGGCCCCCCCCGGCGCGGATCCGTCCGCCCCGCTCGCGGTGGGCGCGCCGGTCTACCTTGTCGACCCGCAGGCGTCGCGCCTGCTCGAGGGGAAGGTCACCGCCGTCAAGGGCGGCGCCTTCGACGTCGAGGCGGGCGGCAAGGTCGTCGAGGGCGCCGCGAAGGGGCTCGTCCACCCGCGCACCGAAGAGGGGAAAAAAGAGGCGCTCGGCGCCGTCATCGGGATGTTCAAGGGAGACTTCTTCTACTGGGTGAACACCCTCGGCGTCCTCCTCCAGCTCTTCCTCGTCTCCCGCATCTTCAAGTACCTCGGCGTCCGGTTCGCGCTCTTCATCCTGCCGACCATCGCCCTGCTCGGCTACGCGTCCCTCGCCGTCTTGCCGGCGCTCGCCGTCGTGCGCGTCGCGAAGATCGCGGAGAACAGCACCGATTACTCCATCCAGAACACCGCGCGGCAGGCGCTCTTCCTGCCCGTCGGCCGCGACGCCAAGTACAGCGCCAAGGCGGCCATCGACACCTTCGTCGTCCGCGCGGGCGACGTGCTCGCCGCCGGCGGGGTGATCGCCGGCCACGTGCTCGCGCTCTCCACCCGCCACTTCGCGATGATCAACATCGCGCTCGCGGCCGCGTGGCTCGCCGTCGTCGCCGGCATCGCCAGGGAGCACCGGCGGCGCACCGCCGACGAGGCCGAGGCGCCGCGGCCCGACGACGCGAGGGCCGCGTAACCTCAGCGCGGGGCCGCGCCCGCGCTCGCCTTCCAGCCCTCGTACGCCTCCATCAGGGCGAGGTACAGCCAGCGGCCGATCACCTCGGCCCCCGCGCCCGACGGGTGCGCGAGGTCCGCGCCGCCGAGCCCGCGCCGCGCCCAGATCCCCATCGAGCCGGAGCCGCCCATCGCGCCGAACGTGTCGAAGTAGCCGCAGCCCACCTGCTCGGCCACCCGGCGCTGGATCGCCGCGAGCTTCGGGATCACCGGGCGGCTGCGGTACACCTCGCCCTTCTTGTCGGCCCTGTCCATCGGGCCGACGAGCAGGCACGACGACCCGGGCAGCGCCGCGCGCACCTGGTCGAGCACCGCCTTCATCGTCGACTCGACCTGATCGAGCGGGAACAGCTCGCCGTCCTCGCTCTCGTTCATGCCGTACTGGAACACCGTGAGCGACGGGCTCCGCGCGCGGAGCTGCTCGGCGAAGTGCGCGTCGTCGCTCTTGTCGAGGAAGCGGATGCGCGCGCCCTGGATGCCGATCGCGTCGAGCACCACCCCCGGCGTGTCCCGCTCCATCCACACGCCGAACGCGCGCACCCCCGGGCCGCGCGCCCACACCTCGAGCATGTGCGGGCCGTCGGGCACCTCGTACGTCGCGATCGCCGAGGCGGCCTCGTCGGCCCGCGTGTCGATCACCTCGCGGGTCTCGCCGTCGATCTTGATCTCCATCGGCCCCCCCTCGGGGTGCTTCAGGTAGTCGACGGCGAACCGCGACACGGCGCGCCCGAACGTCCCTGTCTCCGCCGTGGCGAAGCGCGAGAACACCCCCGCGCCCTGCGAGCGGAACGACACGCCGCCGAGCCCGTAGAGCCCGTCCTTGGCGTAGGGGCCCACGACGCGGCTCACCTGCCAGCCGGGGCCGGCGAGGCGGACAACGTCGTTGTGGAAATACCCGGGCCAGGCGTTGGCCATCAGCATGAACCCGTGGCCCGCGTCGCCGAACCGCTTCTGCAGCTTGCGCCGCAGCGTCGACGTCACGAAGTCGCTCGCCACGATCGAGTCGCCGAAGTAGGTGATGCGCGCGATCGACCCCGGCGCCTTGCTCTCCACCGCGGCGAGGGCGCGGAAGAACGGCTTCATCGCCTGGCCGCTCGGGTCCTCGATCGGGCGCGGCGGCTTTCCCTCGAGGGCGACGGCGGCGGGGACGATCTCGGCGGCGGCGGCCGGCAGCGCGACCTCCTCCGGCTGGCGCAGCTCGGCCTGCTCGGTGGTCTCGACGACGAGCGTCGTCTCGCCGACCGACGCCGAGGGCGCCGCGGCGGGGACCACGACGAGCCCCTTGCCCTCGGGCAGCGGCGTGAGCAGCCGCAGCCGCCACAGGCTCGGGTGCGCGTAGGGCACGAGCACGAGGAGCGCGAGCGTCGCCAGCGCCGCGGCCGCGGACGAGGCGAGCCCGTTGCGCGGCGGCGAGGCCGCCGACGCGCGCGCGTCGTCCGCGGGGCTGGCCGCGTCGTCGCCCGAGGGCTCGATGGCGGGCGCCTCGCGAGCGGACCGGTCGTTGCCCGAGTGCCCGCTGGCGGACGCCTCGCGAGCGGACCGGTCGTCGCCCGAGGGCTCGCCTGCGGGCGCCTCGCGGCTGGGCGGCTCGTTGCTGGGCGTCCCGTGGACGTTCGCCTCGTGAGCGGGCGGCTCGGGGGCGCTTGTGCTGCGGGGGGATGTCATCGACGCGCGCGGAAAGGACGGACGGGGGATACGCTCCGGCGGCGCGACGCCCTGCTCAGGGCGTGCGCTTCTCCAGCTTGTCCAGGGCCGCGCTCGCCTTGTCGCGGCAGCTCGCGTCGCCCTGGTGGATGCAGATCGCGCGCAGCAGCTTGATCTCGCTCGCCGACGCGCGCCCGCCCCAGACCTTCGGCTCGAGCGCCTTGCGCTGCGCCGGGTACGAGCTCGAGTCGAGCGGCGAGCCCCCCTGCGCCGTGCCCGACTCCGCCGCCTTGGGCGCCGAGGCCGAGGCCGAAGGCGCCGGCGTCGGCGCCGGGGGCCAGAACGACGGCGGGCCGCCGTGCGGCACCGGCTCCGGCTCGGGCGGCGCGTCGGGGTCCACCTGCCGCCGCAGCTCGGCCACCTTCTCGCGGAGCGCCGCCGGGACGCTCGTCGTCTTGGCGATCTCGTTGAGCAGCCCGAGCTTCTCGGCCTTCGTCCCGGCCCGCTCGACCTGCTCGAACATCCGCTCCGCCCAGCGCTCCTCGATCTGCTTCTCGACGTCCTTGAAGCGCTGCGTCTCCCGGATCGGCGCCGTCTCGGCGATCTCCTGCAGCTTCCGGTGCGCGGCGTCGACGTCCCCCGCCTGGAAACGCTCCAGCACGGCGTCGAGGATCTGCGCGTCGCTGCCGCCCACCTCCGGCGCGGTGGGCCGCGTCTCGGGCTGCGGCACCGGCCCGTCCGAGCGCGCCCGCGTGACGGCGACCACGGCGATCGCGAGGATCACGGCGACCGCGAGCAGGATCCCCATCACCTTGCTCGCCCCGCCCGATCGCGACGACGCCGCCGCAGGGACGACGCTCCCGTACGACCCGGGCGCCGCGGAAGCGCCCGGCGGGCCGTCCGGCCCCGCGCGAAAGATCTTGCCCGCCGCGACGAAGCGGAGGCGCACGTCGCCGAGCTCCAGCGCGTCGCCCGCCTCGAGGAGGCCCCGCTTGAGCTCGACGCCGTTGATGCGCACGCCGTTCGCGCTCTGCTTGTCGACGACCTCGTAGCGGCCGTTGCCGAGGCTGATGAGCTCCGCGTGCAGGCGGCTCACGGAGCTGTGGTTGATCGAGATCGTCGCGTCCTCGGAGCGCCCGACCGTGAAGCGCTCGCCGTCGAGCGGGAACTCCGCGCCCGGCGTCGGGCCGACGACCATGACGAGCCGGTTCGGGCGCGTGTGGAGCGGCAGGTGCGCCGTGCTGCGGCTGCCAGGCGGCGGCGTCGGGCTCGTCACGGCGGACGAGAGCGCCTCGTCGACGATCTCGATGCGGTAGTCGCCGAGCTGCACGAGGTCGCCGTGGCGCAGGTGCTGCTCGCCGGTGACGCGCGCGCCGTTGACGTACGTGCCGTTGTAGCTGTTGAGATCCCGGATGACCCAGCCCTGGCCGTTCTTGGCCAGGGTCGCGTGGCGGCGCGAGACGTTGCGATCGGTCAGCCGGATCGAGTTCGACTCTCCGCGCCCGAGCGCATACTCCTCATGGGCGAGGGGGAGCCCCGTCTGTTTCCCCTCGTCATCCTCGATCGTCAGCTTCCACATAGCGGGTTCGGGGCATTCAGGCGAAGCCAGGCTCGCTCCGCGAGCCTCCGTGGATCCGTGGCACCCACCGCTCGCCGCGCGAGCCTCCTCAGCGAGGCCCGACTACTTTAGCGAGTCCGCCTCCGGGAAGGCAACGACGGCGCGCCAGCCTCTGCCGGGCGGCCGGGACCGCGCCGCCGCCATCCGCCGCCGTCGCCGGACGAGGCGCGGGCGCGCCCCGCGAGGACCGGCCGTCGGCTGCCCGCGCCGCCCGCGCCGGCGCTGGCGGCGGCGCGATCGGCGACGCGCCCGGTGCGCCGCGCGATCCGCGCGCGCTGCAGCCGACCGGCGGGGCGACGCGCGCAGCCGCTCGTCGACCGGCGCCCGCGCGGGCGCTGGCGTTCCGCCGCGGCCGCGCGCAACCTCGGCGGAACGCCAGCGCCCGCGCTGCATTCCGCCCTGGACCTCGGGATTCTCGGCGCGCCGCGGGTCAAGCGCCACCGCCCACGGGCCGGAACGGGTGGAGGAACGCCGAGAGCGCCCCCGGGTTGCGGGTCTGCAGCCAGAGCCTTCCGTGCCCCTGGAACTCGCAGACGAGCCCCTCGCCCGAGAGGAACAGGCCCTTCAGGCCGGCCAGCTTGCGCACCTGGTACCGCAGGCCCTCGGTGAACGCGAGCAGGTGTGTGTTGTCGCAGATATATCCCTCGTGCTCGCGGCCGACGTCGATCGTGTGGATACCGCCGTAGCTCGAGAACCAGATGAGCCCCTCTCCGTAGGCGCGGAGCAGCGACAGGCCGCCGGCGAAGAAGCCCTTCGCCCCCTGCCACTTCGTGTCGAGCGTGATGCCCGGCGTCGAGGCGAGATAGGCGCCCGACTGGAGGAAGACCTCCATCCCCGAGCGCAGGATGATGCGCTCGATCGACCCCTCGGGGGCGGGGGCGAGCCGCATCGACTGCATGGGCGCCGTCGCCGTGAAGGTGTTCTGGAAGAGGCTCTCTCCCGCCGTCACCCTGCGTTTCAGCGCGCTGGCGAGCCCGCCCTGGAGGCTCGTCTTCATGTCGATCGCCGTGTCGCGCGCCACCATCGCGCCGCTCTCGGCGATGATCTGCTCGCCGGCGTGCTCGAACGTCACGTGGAGCACGCCGAACTCGGGGTTGTCTCGGATCTCGTCGCGCACGCTGTCTACCGTTCGTCTTCCGTCTGTCCTTCGTTCGTCCCGGCGTCCGTCTTTCCCGTCCATTCACGGTTGCCGCGGGGCGAGCCGCGCGCCGATCGCCGCGCCGTAGCGGCCGGCGTTGCGCGACTGGACCCACAGGCTGCCGTGGCCCTCCACGTGGCAGACGAGGCCCTCGCCCGAGAGCCACGTGCCGAGCCACGTCGACGTGTTCTTGCCGATCCGGCACGAGAGCGTCGACTCCCACGCTGCGAGGTGGCCCGTGTCGACGACGACGTGGCCTCTCACGGGGACCTCCTCGAGCGCGCCGAAGGCGCCGATGATCATCTGGCCCTGTCCCGCCGTCTCCAGCGCGAAGAGCCCCGCCCCCGAGAAGAACCCCCGCAGCCCGCCCGAGCGCGTCTTGACCTCGACGTCGGGGCTCGACGCGACATAGGCGCTGCTCTGGACGCACCATTGCCTGTCGCCGACGTCGAGCACCGCCATGTCCCCGGAGAGCGGTGTCGCGAACAGCACCTCTCCGGGCGCGCCCTCCGCCGTGAACGCGTTCCGGAAGAACGACTCTCCGGCGAGCATCCGCTTCAGGCCCGACATGATGCCGCCCGACTGCGTCTCCACGCGCACGTTCGTCGACATGCCCACGAGCGCGCCGCTCTCGGCGATCACGCGCTCGCCCGGCGCGAGCCGGCACTGCGCGAGGGCCTGCGAGGGTCGGTAAAGGAGGTTCACCTGCATCGGACGTCTCCCCGCTCGCTCAGGGAGGCAGCAGCGGCGCCAGCCAGCCGACGAGCGCGCCGGCGCTGCGCGACTGGATCAGCACGCGGCCGCGGCCGGTGAGCTCGCACACGACGCCTTCGCCGGAGAGCACGAGGCCCATGAGCCCGCCGCCAGGGCTCCTGATCTTGAGCGCCAGCGACGCGTCGAACCCGACGAGGTGCCCGCCGTCCACGACGAGCGACCCGTCGCAGGGGAGCTCCTCGATCGCGCCATAGCTCGTGATCCACAGATCGCCGACGCCGGAGGCCTCGATGAAGAAGATGCCCTCGCGCGCGAGCACGCCGCGCAGCCCACCCCAGCGCACCTTGACATCGATGTCGCCCGCGCTCGCGAGGTAGGAGCCCGCGCTGAAGAGCATCGTCTCCCCCCGGAGCGCGACGTGCTTGACCCGGCCGCTGAGCGGCGGGGCGAGCCACACCCACCCGCCCTCCGGCGCGGAGATGTGGTTCACGAAGAACGTCTCGCCGCCCGCGACCTTCCGGAGCAGCGCGATGAAGAGCGCCTTGAGCCGCCCGAAGAGCCCGGCCCCCCGCCCGGCGTTGAGCCGCACCTCGGTCCGCAGGCTCGGCGAGCGCGCGACCATCGCGCCCGCCTCGGCCATCAACGCCTCGCCGGGGCCGAGGGTGACCTCCAGCAGCGCGGACGACGGCTCGTGCTTGGTGCGATGCTGCATTCGTCCACCCGCGGGGCACGTACATATAACGGAGCGACGCCGGAAGCGAAAGCAGGAAGAAGGTATGTCGAGGTGAGCGCGTCACACCGTCACGCCGTCATCCGGTCACGGGGTCACGCTGTCCACGCCGTCACGTAAGTTCCAGCTATTTCTGTCCAGCGTCTCGGTCGCGCTGACTTCCACCCTCTGGCGTGGCTAGACTGAGCGCGTGAGCGACAGGCGATTGACGGCCTCCGAGCCGGCGCCGCGCACGGAGCCGCGCAGCAGCCAGCAGGGCCACGGCTCCGGCTTCGTCTCCGCGCCGCAGCGCATCGCCGGGCGCTACGAGATCCTCGGCCTGCTCGGCACCGGCGGCATGGGCAGCGTGTACCGCGTCCGCGACGTGGAGCTCGACGAGGTGGTCGCCCTCAAGATGCTGCGGCGTGATCTCGCTGACTCCGCCGGCATGCTCGAGCGCTTCCGGCAGGAGGTGAAGCTCGCGCGCCGCGTGACGCACAGGAACGTCGCGCGGACGTTCGATTTCGGCGACCACGACGGCGAGAAGTTCCTCACGATGGAGTGCGTCGACGGCGAGTCGCTGCACAGCGTCCTCGCGCGGACGGGCCCGATGCCGGCGCAGCAGGTCATCGGCATCGGCTGCGCGCTCTGCGACGGGCTCGGCGCGGCGCACGCGGCGGGCATCGTGCACCGCGACCTCAAGCCCGAGAACGTGCTCCTCGACCGGGGCGGGCGGGTCGTCATCACCGATTTCGGCATCGCCCGCACCTCGTCCGGGCCGAGCGCCGGCGAGTCGTCGGGCTTCGTGCTCGGCTCGCCCGCCTACATGTCGCCGGAGCAGCTCACGGGCGAGCCCGACATCGACGCGCGCACCGACATCTACGCGCTCGGCATGATCCTCTTCGAGTGCCTCACCCACCGGCGCGCCTGGCCGGGCTCCGGCGCGATCGCGGCCGCCATGGCCCGGCTGCGGTCCCCGCCGCCGGACCCGCGCGCCGTCCGTCCGGACGTGCCCCTCGCGGTGGCGGACGTCGTGCTGAGGTGCATGGCGATGCGGCGCGAGGACCGCTACGCGAGCGCCGCCGAGGCGCACCGCGCGCTCTTGCTCGCGCGCTCGCGCGTGTCGATCGCCCCGCAGCCGGCCCAGTCGCTCGTCTCCGTCATCGCGTCCTCGTCCGCGTCGTCCTCGTCCGTGCCGACGGCGCCGCAGCCGATCGAGCAGAGCCCGACCCGGGTCGCCGCGGCGCAGCCCGAGGCGGTCACCGCGCAGCAGCGGCTCCAGTCGCCGACGCTGGCGGCGCCGGTGCCGGCGCCGACGCCGTCGCTCTCGTCGCTCTCGTCGCCCTCGTCGGATTCGTCGCCCGCGCTGAAGACGGTCGCCGTGCTGCCGTTCCGCAACGTCGGCGCGCCGGACGACGAGTACCTCGCCGACGGCTTCACCGAGGAGCTGACCGACACCCTCTCGATGACCGCCGGCCTCAAGGTGCGCCCGCGCGCCGCGGTGGCGCGGGTGCGGCTCGACGGCCGCGACCCCAGGGACGTCGGCCGCGAGCTCGGCGTGCAGGTCGTCGTCGAGGGATCGATCCGCCGCACCGGCGGCGGCTACGCCCAGGACGCGCCGCGCTCGCAGCCGCTGACGCCGCGCTCTCGGCCGGTGTCGCGCCTGCTGCCCGGCGGCGTGCGCGTGACCGTGCGGGTGATCAGCGTCGAGGACGGGTTCCAGCTCTGGGCGAAGCGGTTTGACAGCTCGCCCGAGGCGCTGCTCGCGGTGAGCGACGACGCCGCGGGCGCCATCGCCGACGCGCTCACGGTCGACGTCGCCAGCCGCGACCGCGAGGCGCCGAGCGACCCGCGCGCGATCGACCTCTACCTGCGCGCGCGCCACCAGCTCCGCCACCTCTGGTACGGGGACGCCGCGCCGGCCGTCGCGCTCTTCGAGGAGGCGCTGTCGTTCTCTCCGAACGACCCGAACATCCTGTCCGGCTACGCCATCGCGTCGGCGCGGCTGATGGCGGCGCGGGGCGACGGCAGGGCGCAGCTCGCGAAGGCGCAGCAGGCCGCCGAGCGGGCGATCGCGCTCGCGCCCTCGCTCGGCGAGCCGTGGGTCGCGCTCGCGACGGTGCGCTTCAGCGCGTGCGACCCTGTCGGCGCCGTCCCGGCGCTGCGCAAGGCGCTCCAGCGCGCGCCGAGCCTGGCCAAGGCGCACGAGCTGCTCGGCCGCATCCTCCTCGAGGCCGGGCTCGTCGAGGAGGCGGTCTTCCGGCTGGAGACGGCGCTGTCGCTCGACCCCGTCGAGCTGTTCCCGCGCTGGGAGCTCGCGCGCGGCCGCGCGCTGCACGGCGACTGGTCGGGGGCCGCAGCCCTGCTCGACCTGCCGGCCGACGACCCGTCGAGCCGCTTCCACAAGGCGGTGATGCGCGCCCGGTTCGGCCTGTGGCGCAACCGGCCGTTCCCGATCGACGACCTGCCGATGGCGACCGAGACCATCCCGATCCAGTACGCGCGCATCTACCGCGACGTGCTGGCGACGTCGCGGCTATCGGACGAGCAGCGGGCGTTCTTGCGCGCGAAGGCGGACAGCTCCGAGCCGGGCAGCCGCCTGCGCCCGCTGTTCCTGCAGATGTACGTCGAGATCCTCGCCTACCTCGGCGAGGACGAGGCGCTCTTCCCCGCGCTCGCCGGCGCTGTGGAGGCGGGGCTCTTCGACGCCCTCTGGATGCAGCGCTGCGCGGTCCTGGAGCGCGCCCGGTCCGACGCGCGCTTCGCTCCGCTGCGCGCGCGGGTCGAGGAGCGCGCCGCCGCGATCCTCGCCGCGCTGAGCGCCTGAGGGCCGCCGGCCTCGCCGCGCTCGAGGCCAAGAGGGCCGCCGGCCTCGCCGCGCTCGACGCCTGAGGGCCGCCGGCCGCGCCGCGCGGGCGGCGGCTCAGCCCCTGCGCGCGTTCTTCGCGCTCCGCGTGAGGGCGGGCATCAGCACGTCGCCCTCCACGTGGCCGGAGACGTCGAGGATCGTGCGCCCCTCCGCGTCGCGCCCCGGGCGCTCGCGCGTGTAGCGCTCGGCGGGGGCGGCGAGCACGACGCCGAGCTCGCGCGCCGCGGTCGTGAGCTCGGCCGCGAGCGTCTCCTCGACGATCCGGGCGCGCGCGCCGCTCGAGGTGCCCGGGGGGATGGCGACGGCCACCGATCCGGTGACGCGCCCGTCCTTCGCGAGCAGCCCGTGCGGCGAGCCTGTCTTCTGCGCGAGCTTCAGCGCCACGCGCGCGGCCTCGACGCGGTCGCGCGCGGCGGCGAGCGACGCGGCGCCGCGGCGGAGGATCTCGTGCGCGTCGGCCGACGGATCGAGGCGGTAGTCCTCGGCGAGCCGCGCGTTCTCTTCGCGGATCCGCGCGACCTCGGCCTCGGCGGCCGCGACGTCGGCCTCGTACTGCGACAGATCGATCGAGCTCATGGCGTTGTTTCGTCACCCTCGGTTCGTGAACAGGAGGCTCCCGGCGAGCAGCACCCCTGCGGCCGCGGCGCCGTAGAGGCAATAGCGCGCGAGCGCCGCGTGGCCAGCGAGGTAGAGCTGGAGCCCCGCGAAGCCCGCGGCGATCGCGAGCGCCGCGTAGATGAGCTGGCGCACCCCCGTGTAGACGAGCGACGCGGCCTGCGACAGCCCGCGGATCCTCACCTCGGCCTCGCCGCGGTTGGCGCGCGTCAGGTACTTGCGCAGGTCGTCCGGGATCGTCAGCGCCTTGATCCCCATGTCCTTCGCGGCCTCGAGCGCGATCTGGGCCCAGTCGCGGTTGCCGAGGACGAAGTCCTGGACGTAGGGGCGCACGACATCCATCGGGTTGAGCTCCGGATCGAGCTGCGTGCACACCCCGGTGAGCAGGAGGAGCGTGCGCTCGAGCAGCACGAAGTCGCGCGGCACGTGGAAGGCGCCGGAGAGCTCCTTCAGGCCGATGTTCATGCGCCGGAGGTCGATGAGGCTGTCGATGCCCTTCTGCGGGTCGAGCTTGATGTCCTTCAGGTTGAAGGACTCGAGCTTCACCTCGTCCTGGAAGCGCTGGTGGAAGAACTCGACGACGCGCTCGCTCACGTCGACGGTGTCGCGCCGCGACAGGAAGCCCATCTTGCGCAGCGCCTTGATGATCCCGTCCGTGTCGCGGCGGATCACGGCCTCGAGGAACTCGGGGATGCCCTCGCGCATCTCCTTGGAGAGCTCGGCGACCGCGCCGAAGTCGAGGAGGATGAGCTCCCCGCCCGGCCCGACGAGCATGTTCCCCGGGTGCGGATCCGCGTGGTAGACGCCGTCGACGAAGATCTGCTGGCAGAAGACCTGGACGATCTGCCGGGCGAGCGCCTTGCGGTCGACGCCGTTCGCCTCGAGCGCCGCGACGTCGCCCACCTTGATCCCCTCGACGAACGTCGTCGTCATCACCCGGCGCGTGCAGTAGGCCGCGATGGGCGTCGGGAAGCGCACCTGCGGCTGGCTCGCGAAGTTGTCGGCGATGCGCGTGATGTTCCTGGCCTCGCGCACGAAGTCGAGCTCCTCCAGGATCATCGAGCGGATCTGGTGGTAGTAGGCGTCGAGCCCCTGCACCGGGACGAACTTCGCGACGATCGCCATGATGCGGCGGATGGTGAGCAGGTCGAGGCGGACGATCTCGTCGATGTCGCGGTGCTGCACCTTCACGGCCACGCGGGTGCCGTCCATGAGCCACGCCTCGTGCACCTGGCCGAGCGACGCGCTCGCGAGCGGCTCTTTGTGGAAGCGGGCGAAGAGCTGCTCGATGGGTCGCCCGAGCTCGTCGGCGATGCGCGCCGCGATCTCCTCGTAGGGGCGGGGCGGCACCTGGTCCTGGAGCCCCTCGAGCCCCGCGCGCAGGGTCGCGGGGAGGAAGTTCGCCATGATGCTGAGCATCTGGCCGACCTTGATGAAGAGGCCCTGGAGCTCGACGATGGTGCGCTCGATGCGGCGCGCGTTCTTCGCGTGGACCTCGTCGACGCGGCCCTGCGCCCAGGCGTCGCCGAGGAGGCGGCGCAGGAAGGAGAACCAGAGGTAGCTCGCGATGACGGTGAACGTCGTGAGGTAGGCGCGGACGAAGCGCCCGCTCTGGGCGGCGTTCTGCCGGAACGACCGGGGCGGCGCGGCGGGGCGCGGCGGGAGCGGCGTCCCGCGAACCGCCGCGGGCGGCGCGGACGGCGCGGCGGATGGCACGGGCGGCGTGGACGGCGCGGCGGACGGCACGGGCGGCGTGGACGGCGCGGCGGACGGTACGGGCGGCGTGGCGGGGGCGCGAAGCAGCCCGGAGGACGAGCTCAGCTCTTCGGGGGCGGCGCCGTGTGACACCGCGGCAGCCTAGCACCGGTCGGCGCTGGCCCGCGAAAACGCGGGTGCGCTGCGGTGCGCCATCCGTCGACGTGCCCGCGCGCCCGCGCCGTCTGCGCCCATGACCGCGCGGTCGGCGCGTCATCCGCCGACGCGCCGGCGCCGGCGCCGGCGACGCGCCCGCGCCGTCGGCGCGTCACCGCGCCTGCGCCATGGCCTCCGCGAGGGCGTCGTAGGCGGCGGGCCGCGCGCGGCGGATCGCGTCGGAGGCGCGCGTCGGGTGGACCCGGTTCGTGAGCAGCACGCCGACGAGCTCCGCGTCCGGATCGATCCACAGGCTCGTCCCGGTGAACCCGAGGTGCCCGAAGGTCCGCGGCCCGAACCTGGCGCCGGAGCTCGGCCTCTCGCCGCTCCTGCCGTCGAACCCTGCGCGCAGCGACCCGCCCGGCCGGGGCGCGACGAGCCGCCCGACCTCGTCGCGCGAGAGCCACGCCGGCCGCTCGCCCGCGAGCGCCTCGAGCAGCGCGACCCCGAGCCGCGCCACGGACATCGCGTCGCCGAACAGGCCCGCGTGCCCGGCCATCCCATCGCGCGCGATCGTCCACGCGTTGTCGTCGTGCACGGCGCCGCGGATCACGCCCCCGCGGAACGCGACGTCCTCCGTGGGGACGACGCGCTCGTCGAACCGCGGATCGCGCCGCCTGAGCGCGCGGGCCGACGCGATCTCGAGCCCGAGCGGCCCTGTCACCTCGCGCGCGACGATCTCGTCGAGCTCGTCCGCGCCGCGCCGCGTGACCGCGGCGCCGAGCAGCAGGTACCCGAGGTCGCTGTAGACCGGCGCAAACCCGTCGCCGGGCGGATCGCCCGCGCACGCCTCGCGCCGCCCGTCCGCGCACTCGAGCAGCGCGCGGCGTGGATCGATCGGCGCCGCGTCGCCGGCCGGGTGGAGCACGCGGTGCGCCTCGAGCCCTGCGCGGTGCGCGGCGAAGAGCTCGAGCGGCACGCGGCCCGAGCGCGTTCCCGCGAGCTCGGGCAGCACCCGCCCGAGCGGCTCGTCGAGCCTGACCTCGCCGGCGCGCGCGAGCCGGGCGAGCGCGAGCGCCGTGAGCGGCTTCGTCACCGACGCGAGATCGAAGATCGCCTCGCCCGTCGCCGCGGGCGGCGTCGTGCTGCGCGCGCCCGCCGGCGGGCTCTCCTGGAACCAGAGGCGCCCGGCGGCACCGAATCCGTACTGGACGTTGTCGCGGGTGCGCACGGCGGCGGCGACGCATGCGCAGGGGGCGGCGTTGTGTTCCTCGACAACGAGGGCTGCGACCTGCGTGAGATCGACGAGGGGCATGCGTGGCGATGAGAAGGCCGCCGGTGTGCCCCTGTCAAACGGGCTCGGGTGGCGGCCGGACAGGGGCCCGAGAAAGGCGGAACGAGCCCCTGAAAATGTCGAGCGGTGCGGGCGGTCCTGCTTCAGGATCTCGCCGTGACTTCCCCCACGAGCACCGAACTGCGGGCCGCCGTCGCGTCGCTCGCCGCGCTTGCGTCGAGGTATGACGGTCGTCGTCCCGATCGCTGGTCGCCGGTCCCCGAGCAGCTCGACGCGGCGGTCGCGCACGACATCGAGCTCGCCGAGGCGGGGCGCGTCGCGCGCGCGCCGCTCGTGGCCGAGCTCGCGCGCCGCTTCGAGTTCCCCGCGCACTACCTCGACGCGATCCTTCTCGTCCCGCGCGAGCGCTTCGTCTTGCCGGAGGATCTCGCGGCGTCTGCGGACGACACCCCGTTGCCGCTCGATCGTGCCGGGCACGCGACCGTGAGCGCGCCGCACGCGTACCTGCTCACGTACAGCCTGCTCGGCCTTGCGCCGGGCGACCGTCTGCTCGAGCTCGGCACGGGGACGGGCTACGGCGCTGCGCTCGCGCGGCGCATCCTCGGCCCTGCCGGGCATGTCACGTCGATCGAGATCGACCCCGCCCTTCACGCGCGCGCCGCGCGGCTGCTCGGCACGCGGCCGGATCCTCGGGGCGACGACGCGGCGCTCGCGTGCAGCAGCGCCGGGCCGGCGTTTGACGGCGCGAGCGTCACGCTGATGTGCGGCGACGGCCGTTCGCTCGCCGAGCGTGTGCTGTCGGTCGGCCGTGCGCTCCCCTCGGAGCGGCCGTGGAAGGTCGCGGTGACGTACGCGCTGACCGATCCGCCCACTGCGCTCGAGGAGCAGCTCGCCGACGGCGGTGTCCTCGTCGCGCCGGTCGGCGCGTGGGAGGGCCACCAGGAGCTCATGCGCGTCGAGCGCCGGCAGGGCGCGCTCCTCCGCGAGGTCCACGGGGCGGTGCGCTACGTCGCGGAGCGCGGGCGAGGGTAGCTGCTCGTTGGGCGATGCCGGGGAGCGCGGCCGCCGGCCGCGGGCCAACCCGCGGCTGCCCGGTGGATTGCGCGCAGGTGTGCGCCCGACGGCTGTCGAAGGCTGGTCCTGCGCGCCGCGTGGCCTCCTGGTTCACGGCGAGGCGCCGCAGCGGCGCGGGGAGGCTCCTGTACCCGGCTCCGATCCCGGGTTAACGAGAGAGCGGCGATGCTGACGGAAGCAACCTTCAAGAATTTCAAGCTGCTTCGAGACGTGAGGCTGCCACTCGGTCGGCTCAACGTGCTGGTCGGCCCGAACGCCGTGGGCAAGAGCACCGTGCTGGAGGGGATGCACACCCTGCTCCAGCTTGCCGCCGCGAAGCCCGGATGGTCCGCGAGCATCCATTCGGGGGTGCTCTTCAAGGGCAAGGGCGCGGTGGAAGACCTGGTCGCGAAGCCGGACGCCACCGAGCTCGAGCTGGGAGCCGTCCTGGAGGACGGAAGACGATTCTGTCTTCTCGCGCGGGCCGCGGAAAAAAAAGAGCCGCAAGTCGAGTGGGGCCGCCTGTGGTTCGGCAAGGAGGGGCAGGAGACGGAGCTCTGTCTGCCTTGCGACGACCAGAAGGAAGAACAGCGCTTCTTTGAGGGCCCCCGCGAGGCGGAGCTCGGATCGGTCGCCCGGCTCAAGCTGCACGCCGAGACGCTCGCCGCGGAGCACTACTCTGAAGAGGAGATCCCGGGCGTCGGGCACGACGGTGAGGGCCTGGCTTCCGTGGTGCAATACCTGCAGGGGCTGCGAGACGGGACCCTGGAGTCGATCGAGCACGACCTGGCGACCATCGTTCCCGGCGCGCGGCGTATCCGCGCGCTTCCTGCTCGCGTCCGGCGCCGGGAGAAGCAGCGGATATCCGTCGATGGCCAGGACTTCTGGGCCGATCGGTCGCGCGACGTCACCGGCGCCCGCTTCGAGGTCGAGTGGGAAGGGCTGGGGTGGGTGCCGGCCGGTCAGCTCTCCGAGGGGACGCTGCTCGCCCTCGGCCTCATCACGGTCGTGCGCTTCGACGCGCCGCGCCTCGTCCTGCTCGACGATCTGGACAAGGCGCTGCACCCGGTCGCGCAGCGCAAGCTCATCGCGCACCTCCGTGGCGTCCTCGACGCGACGCCTCACCTGCAGATCGTGGCGACGAGCCACTCGCCGTTCCTCCTGGATGAGCTGCGCGTGGAGGAGGTCATCGTCATGAGCCGCGGAGCGCGTGGCTCGGCGCTGCGCCGGCTCGACGAGCACCCGACAGCGCAGAAGCGGGGGGCCTATCTTCGTCCGGGTGAGCTGTGGAGCCTCGTCGGTGAGGGGTGGGTGAGCGAGGGCGGAGGGTGAGCCCTCCCGCGCTGGGAATCGCCGCCGAGAGCGCCGGCGATGTGCGGATCGTCCAGATCCTCGTGGACCGGGTGCTCATCGGCGAGATCGGCTGGGTGGCGGAGACCTTCGAGGGGTGTCGGGCGTCGATGGAGGACGGCCTATCCCCGTGCCGGAGCTGGCGAGGTGTGGAGGGCTCCGGCTGGCTCGACCTCCACCGCGCCTCGGAGCTCGCCCGCGAGCGTGGGCTCCGCATCTACGGCAGCTTCGCGGGGGCTCCGGGGGAGGCCGATGCGCGGATGCACCGAGCCGCGCTCCTGCTCTTCGCGGAGGAGGCCGAGCCGCCCGTAGCCGTGGTGCTCGCACGCGATCTGGACCGCCGGTCGGAGCGCGCCGAGGGGTTCGCCCAGGCGGTGGCGGCCGGGAGCTGGCCGTTCAAGGTCGTCCTCGGTGCCCTTCCAGAGCCCGAGATCGAAGCCTGGATGATCGCGGCGTGGATCCCCGAGGACGACGCTGAGCGCAAGCGGCTTGCGGCTCTCCGCGGCGAGCTCCACTTCGACCCCTGTACGAAGCCGGAGCAGCTCACCTCGAAGAACGAAGCGGACCGCAAGGATGCGAAGCGGGTCCTCGCGGTGCTGACCACCACCGGCCGGGATGCCCTCGCGCGCTGGCAGGACGTTCCTCTCGAACGTCTCGAAGCTCATGGTGGGGCGTGCGGTCTCGCTCGCTTCGTGCACGAGGTGCGGGAGCGTCTCGTGCCGATCGTGGAACGCGGCTGAGGTGCCGCCTCGGCCGCGGGTCGGTCGTTGCGCTTCCGGACCCGATGCTCCGTCGCCTCGAGCACGGGAGCCGTCGCGCGACGTCGCACCGAGGCGCCACGTCGTCCGGGTCGACCCGCAGCATGTCCGGGTGGCACACCCCTCACGTCCAGATGGCGCACCCCCATGTCCAGATGGCGCACCCCCATGTCCAGATGGCGCACCCCCATGTCCAGATGGCGCACCCCCATGTCCAGATGGCACGCTCCCGTGTCCAGATGACACACCTCCCTGTCCAGATGACGCTATTTCGCGTCCGGGTGGCACACCTCCGTGTCCAGGAGCGAGCTGTGACAGTCCGTGCCAGCCGTTCAGGTGACGGCGCATCGAGCGCCGTGCAGATCGGTGCACGGCCCCGGCGCTCGTCGGCACCTCGGAGCTGCCTTCCGGCGTTGCGGTGAGCGCCGGCGGGGGTCTCCGCGCGGCGGGGGCGGGTGGGCGCGTCGAGCGCCGACCGAGGTGCCATAAGGTCTCAGGGGGCTCCACGTCACAGGCGCGCCTTGTGTGGCGCGCGACGAAACGTCTCAGGAGGCATGGCCCGAAGGGAGACATGCCGGGCGGTGTTCTCAGCGCAAGCGCTTCGTCCCCCGTCTTGGCGGATGGCCGAGCGCCCACCCGCCCCCGCCGCGCGGAGACCCCCGCCGGCGCGTGCAGTTCGGATCCCGCTCGCCAGCCGTCCGCGTCCGCGTGCGCGCCCGCCGTGCGCGTCCCACGTCGCACCACCACCGCGCCCTCTGGATCAGAGAACGCCCCACCGTCTTTGACCCCCGGCCTCGCGGAACTTTATCCTGGCGTTCCCCGAGAGGCGGGGCCGCCCCGGCGCGTCGGCTCGGCCCGTCGCGGACCAGGGAGAAGACCGGAAGCACTATGGCGGAGTTCGTGTGGGAGGCGCGCGGCCGCACCGGAGAGATCCGGAAGGGCACGATGGAAGCCGAGAACGAGGCGGCGGTGCAGAACCGGCTCCGCGCCCAGCAGCTCAACCCGACCCGGGTCAAGAAGAAGAGCGCCGCGCTCAACATCAACCTGAGCTTCGGCTCCGGCGTCGAACCCAAGGACCTCGTCAAGTTCATCCGCCAGTTCGCGACGATGATCGACGCGGGCCTCCCCCTGGTCCAGTGCCTCGAGATCCTCTCGAACCAGGAGCCGAACAAGATCTTCCAGGCCGCGCTGCGCGACATCAAGAACACGGTCGAGCAGGGCGCCACCTTCAGCGACGCGCTCCGGCGCCACCCGAAGATCTTCGACGACCTGTTCGTCAACCTCGTCCAGGCCGGCGAGGTGGGCGGCATCCTCGACAGCATCCTGAACCGGCTCGCGATCTACATCGAGAAGCGCGTCAAGCTCGCGCGCCAGGTGCGCGGCGCGCTCGCGTACCCGATCGCCGTCATCGTCATCATGATCGTCGTGATGGTCGTGCTGATGTCGTTCGTCATCCCGTCGTTCGAGACGATGTTCGCGGAGTTCGGGGCGAAGGACGCGCTCCCGCAGCTCACGAAGATCGTCATCGCGGCGTCGAAGGCGTTCGTCACCTACCTCCCGCTCCTCATCGTGCTGGGGATCGCGGGGACCGTCGGCTCGGTCTACTTCTACCGCTCCCCCGCCGGCAAGCGCATGGTCCACCGCGTCCTGCTCAAGCTGCCGATCCTCGGCCCCGTCATGCAGAAGATCGCCGTGGCGCGCTTCTCGCGCACGCTCGGCACCCTGCTCGGCTCCGGCGTCCCGATCCTCGACGCGCTCGACATCGTCGCGAAGACGGCCGGCAACGTCGTCGTCGAGGAGGGCCTCATGTACTCGCGCCAGAAGATCTCCGAGGGGAAGAACATGGCCGAGCCGCTCGGCGAGATGCAGGTCTTCCCCGGCATGGTCGTGCAGATGGTCGCGGTCGGCGAGCAGACCGGCGCGCTCGACACGATGCTGAACAAGATCGCCGACTTCTACGAGGAGGAGGTCGACGTCGCCGTCTCCGCGCTGACGTCGCTCCTCGAGCCGCTGCTCATGGTCGTCGTCGGCGGCATGGTCGGCGTCGTGCTCATCTCGATGTACCTGCCGATCTTCGATCTCGCCGGCAAGATCAAGGCGGAGTGATGTCGCCGCCGGCCGCCGCGCCCGGCGCTCCCGGCGGCGACGAGGCGCCGCTCGCGAGCCGGCTCACCTGGCTCATCGCGCTGCGCCTCGCGGTGCTCACGGTCTTCCTCGTCGTGACCGCCGCGGTCTACCTCGGCGGCTTCACCCCCGGCAGCTTCTCCAGCATCGTCGCGCTCGTGACGGTCGCGGCGGCGTACGGCGTCTCGGGGATCTACGCCGTGTTCCTGCGCATGAACCGCGCCCTGCGCGCGATCGCCCGCGCGCAGCTCGTCACCGATCAGATCACCTGGACCGCGCTCGTGTACATCACCGGCGGGGCCACGAGCGGCGCCACGTCGCTCTACGGCCTCACCTGCCTCACGGGGGCGATCCTCCTCGGGCTGCCCGGCGCGATCGTCGCGGCAGCGTCGGGCGCGTCCGCGTACCTCCTGCTGTGCGCCGCGCTCGGGCTGCACCTCGTCGGCGTGCCGCCGGATCAGCCCTCCGGGGCGTACGTGACGCACTGGGGCGAGCTCCGGTACCCCATGTTCGTCAACCTGCTCGCGATCATGGTGGTCACGCTGCTCGCGAGCTACCTGGCCGAGCGGCTGCGCGCGACGGGCGGCCGGCTCGTGCAGGCCACGGCGCGGGCCGAGCAGGCCGAGCGGCTCGCGGCGCTGGGCCGCCTCGCCGCGGGGCTGGCGCACGAGATCCGCAACCCGCTCGGCTCGATCGCGGGCTCGATCGAGCTCCTGCGCACGGGCGGGACGCTCTCGGACGAGGACCAGAAGCTCTGCGAGATCATCGAGCGCGAGACGGCGCGCCTGAACGACCTCGTGGGCGACATGCTCGACCTGTCGCGCCCGCGGGCGCCGGCGCTCGAGGCCGTGGACCTCTCGGCGACCGCCCGCGACGTCGTCGTGCTCGCGGGCCGGTCGGGCCGGGGCGGCGACGTCGAGGTCCGCTTCGAGGGCCCGCCGTCCGCGCCCGTGACCGCCGACGCCGCGCAGATGCGCCAGGTCGTCTGGAACCTCGTGCGCAACGCGATCCAGGCGAGCTCGCCGGGGGCGGCCGTGACCGTGCGGCTCTCCCGCGACGCGGGCGCCTGGGCCCTCGAGATCCGCGACAGGGGCCGCGGCATCCCCGCGGGCGCCCGCGACCGCCTCTTCGACGCGTTCTTCACGACCCGCACGCACGGCATGGGCATCGGCCTGGCCGTGGTGAAGCGGATCCTCGACGATCACGGCTTCGCGATCGAGGTGGACAGCCGCGAGGGCGAGGGCACCGCGTTCCGGGTGAAGATCCCGGACCGGCCGCTCGAGGCGGGCGCGGCGGAGCCCCTCGAGGTCGCCGCGCCCGCCGCGCCGCTCTCCGAGCCGCTCCCGCGATCCCGCTCCGCCGTCTGACGCGGAAGCGCCCGCCGCCGCGTTCGCCGCGCGCCACACCGGCCGTGTGGCGCGCCGTTCACGCGCCGTCGCGCGCCTGTCGGCGCGCTGCCCACGCGCCGTCCGCGCGCCCGGCGCTCGCTGGCGTGTCGACCCCGGCGCACCGCGGCAGATTGCGGCGGAGCCCGCTCCCGCGCATGAATAGCCCGCGATGACCGTCGTCTGCCCCTCGAGCGCGGACCAGCGCCGGCGGATTGCCGTCTCTTTCCGCGGTGTTCATGGAGAGCCGGGCCAGGACGTCATCGAGCCGCCGGCTCCCGTCCGACCTGGCAGGCCGTTTGCCTGGCGTCTAGAGACGGGGCGAGCAGTACAAGCGACCGAGGCCCGCCCGCGGCTCGCAGGGAGAGAAGGAGATCACACGTGACACGCAGGATGAACCACCTCTTCGCGGCGACGTTCTCGCTGCTCGCGCTCACGCTCGGCCCGGTGGGCCTCGCGAACGCCGGCCCGGCGACCGACGTCGTCAAGGCCAAGCAGACGGCCCTGTTCGACCTCCTGAAGCAGGGCGGGGGCGAGAGCCAGAAGAAGGTCGGCGCGGTCTTCGACGAGATGCTCGACTACTCGGCGCTGGCGGAGAGCTCGCTCGGCAGCGAGTGGGCCGCGAGGACCGACGCCGAGAAGAAGCAGTTCACCGACCTGCTCAAGCAGCTCGTGCGCAAGGCCTACGAGCGCAACCTGAAGAAGACGCTCGACTTCAACGTCGAGTACACGGGCGAGAGCGAGAGCGGCGGCGTCATCACGGTCAAGACCCGGGCCGTCTCGAAGAAGGACGCGCGCGAGGAGCCGGTCGAGATCGCCTTCAAGCTCTCCCAGAAGGGGGGCACCTGGCTCGTGCGGGACATCGTGACCGAGGGCGTCAGCCTGGTGGGGAGCTACCGCGCGCAGTTCACGAAGATCATCAAGAAGGACGGGTTCCCGGTCCTCCTCCAGAAGATGAAGGACAAGCTCGCCAAGGGCGACGTCTGACCCGCCCGCAGGCGCCGCTCGCCGCGCCGCCGCCGGCGCTCGCCGCGTGAGCCCGCCGGGCGGCGTTCCGCAGGAGCGCGCCGCCGGGCGCGCGGCGCAGCCCGGCCGCCCTGACCGCCCGCGCAGCGGTTGCCGTGAACTCGCCTGAATTGCCGCAGGGTTGATAGCCTTGGCGGGTATGGCTGCTGGACAGAGGCGCGGCAGGTCGGCGCGCGCGCTGGGCCTGCCGCCGTCGCTCCGCGCGCTCGCGCCCGGCGGCGGTGCGGCCCCGCGTCCGCCCGACGACCGCCCTGTCCTCCGGCTCGCCGTCAGCAAGGGCGCGCTCGCGATCGAGCTCGGCGAGCCGTTCGCGCTCGGCCCGCTCCGCGTGACCGAGCTCGTCGTGCGGCTCGCCGGCGTCCGGTTCCCCGTCGATCTCTCCGGCGGCGTCGCGCGTTTCCGGCACCGCCGCGGCCAGCTCGCCCAGATCGCCGTCGAGGCGCAGGGGACCGACCTCACCGCCTGGGCCGCGCCGCGGCTCCGCGGCTTCTTCGGCGAGGGCACCCCGCAGCTGCTCATCGCGCCGATCGAGGACGGCGCGCTCGTCGCGCTGCGGTCGGGCGAGGCGGCGCTCGCGTTCGACGTCGCCGTCGCGCCGGCGGAGCGCGCGCTGAGGCTCCTGCCGGAGCGCGCCCGCGGCGTCGGGCTCGAGGCGCCGCCGCACGCGCTCGCGCTCCGCGCGCTCTCGCTGATCGCGGGCGCGCACGGGCGCCTCGTCGAGGGCGCCGTCGTGCTGGACGCCGCGGTCGAGCGGATCGTCCGCGTGCTCCTCCCCGCGGCGGGCGCGAGGGCCCCCGCGGTGGCCGGGGTGCAGTGGACAGCGACGGCCGCCGAGGCGGGCCGCTTCCGCGCCGAGGGCGCGCTCGGCGAGATGCCGCCCGCGCTGAGCGATCGGGCGCTCCGGGCGCTCGAGGTGGCCGAGCTCGCGGGCGCCGCCGACGAGCTCGCGCTCGCGGGCGGGCTCGACGAGGCGCGCCACGCCTACCTCTCCGCGCTGGAGCGCGCCCCGCGGCACCCCGAGATCTCCTCGCGCCTCGCCTGGCTCGACCTCGTCATCGGCGAGCGCGCCGAGGGCGCGCTCTCCACGGTCGTCGAGGCCATGCCCGCCGTGGACGCCGGCCTGCTCGGCGGCGCGCTCCTCGAGGCGGTCGGCGACCGCGACGGCGCCTTCTCGGCGCTCGCGCGCGCCGCGCACGCCGAGCCCTACGGCCCGCTCGCGGCGCTCGCGTGGCTCCGCGCCGCGCGGCTCGCGGACACGTTCGACGTGCGCCTCGACGCGCTGAACCTCGGCGTCGCGCGCGCGCCCGGGCTCGAGTCGCTGCGCTGGGCGCGGCTCGAGGCGCGGCTCGACGTCGCCGACGTGCGGGGCGCGCTCGCCGACGCCGAGCACCTCGAGGCCTCCGCGCGCGGCCCCGACGCGCGCCACGCCGTCTACCGCAGGGCCGCCGAGATGGTCCTCGCGCGCGGCCACGCCGCCGACGCGCGGGCGCTCTTCGAGCGGGCGCTCCGTTACGCGCCCGAGAGCCCCGACGCCGTCGCGGGCCTCGCGCGCTCGCTGCGCGCGGCCGGGGAGGGGAGGCGCGCGCTCGACCTCCTCGCCCGCGCGCGCGCGCTCGCCGCGCGCAGCGGCGCGCCCGCCAGCGCGCTCGATCTGGAGCTCGCCCGCGGCCTCGCGGAGATCGCCGGCGACCTCCCGGCGGCGGTCGCCCGCGCGCGGGCGATCGCGCCCGGCGCGCCGGAGGCGCTCGAGGCGCGCCTCCTCGAGGGCCGCTGGTGCGCGGAGCTCGGCGATCTCGGCGGCGCGTCGGTCGCGCTCGGGCGGCTGCGCGACGCGGTGGAGCTCGCGCTCCAGGGCCGCGGCGCCGACGACGTCGGCTCGGCCCGGGGCCGCGGCGCGCCGCTCGGCGGCGGCCCGGCCGCCGTCGCGGCCATGCTCGCCGAGGCCGCCGAGATCGAGGAGCAGTCGCGCGGCGATCTCCTCGCGGCGCAGCGCCACCTCGGCCTCGCGCTGCGCCTCCGGCCGCGCGATCCGGGCATCCTCGCCTCGTTCCGCCGCGTCTCGGGCGAGCTCGCGCCGCGCGCTGCCGCGCCGTCGGTCGGCGCCGCGCCCGGCCCTGCGCCCCCGCGCCCCCGCGCGACGGAGCAGCGGATCGAGGTCCACGTCCCCGCGCCGCGCCGGCGCACGCTCCCGCCCGAGCCCGTGGAGATCGCCTCGGCGCCGGCCGTCGCGCCCGTCGTCCCCCGGCCGCCGGTGGCCCCCACGCCGGTCGACGCCGGGCTGTTGATCGAGGAGATGCCCACGCTCGACAACGCGGACACGTCCACCGAGCTGACCGCGCCCGTCCCGCCCAGCGTCACGCTCGCGGAGGGGCAGTCGCCGCTCGCGCGCGGGGGCTTCGACGACGAGCTCCTCGCCGATCGGCTCGCCGATCGCGTCCGCGCCGATCCGACCGACCACGGCGTGGCGATGGCGCTCGCCGACGTGCTCGCCCGGCTCGGCCGCGATCTGGACCTCCTCGCCCTGCTCTCGGCGCGCATGGAGGAGGGGGACGACGCGGTCCGGCAGGAGATCGCGCCGCGCCGGCGCGACGTGCTCGCGCGGCTCGCCGCGAGGGCGCGCGACGAGGGGCGCGACGCCGAGGCGGAGCTCTACGAGATGCTGCTGCACGCCGACGTCAGCTGAGCCTCCCCTCCGCGGCCCGGCTCGCCGCGCGCCGGTGGCCGCCGCGTCGCCGCGCGCCGGTGGCCGCCGCGTCGCCGCGCGCTGCCGCGCGCTGCCGCGCGCTGCCGCACGCTTGGCCCGCGCGCTGCCGCACGCTTGGCCCGCGCGCTGCGCTCGTGATAGCCGGATCCCCTGCGCAGCGCGCGCAGCCTTGGAGGTGCAGCATGGCCGACGAGCTGTCGAACCGCGGTAAGCCTGGGGGCTCGCCGTGCGAGCCGGGCGCCTCGCCCGCGAGGGCGGGCCGCCCGATCATCGTGCAGAAGTATGGCGGGTCGTCCGTCGCCGACGTCGACAGGATCGGCAAGGTCGCCGATCGCGTCGTGGCCGCGAAGCGCGCTGGCAACGACGTCGTCGTCGTGGTCAGCGCGATGGGCAAGACGACCGACGGCCTGCTCGCGCTTGCCCGGCAGGTCGCCGGCGCAGGCGGCGCGGGCGGCGCGGCCTCGGATCCTCCCCGGCGCGAGCTCGACATGCTGCTCTCGACGGGCGAGCGCGTCTCGATGGCGCTGCTCTCGATCGCGATCCAGGCCCGCGGCTTCGAGGCGATCTCGTTCACCGGCTCCCAGTCCGGCATCCTCACGAACGATCGCCACTTCGACGCGCGCATCATCGAGGTCCGCCCGTTCCGCATCGAGGACGAGCTCGCCCGCGGCCGCATCGTGATCGTCGCCGGCTACCAGGGCATGAGCTACCGCCGCGAGATCACGACGCTCGGCCGCGGCGGCTCCGACACGACCGCGGTGGCGCTCGCGGCCGCCCTGCGCGCCGAGCGCTGCGAGATCTACAGCGACGTCGACGGCGTGTACTCGGCCGACCCCCGTGTCGTCCCGGACGCCCGTCACCTTCCCGAGCTCGACTGCGCCGTCCTCCAGGAGATGGCCGAGTGCGGCGCCAAGGTGGTCTGCGCCCAGGCGGTCGAGTGGGCGCGCCGCTCCGGCGTGGCCCTTTACGCCCGCTCGACCTTCGACGCCGGCCCCGGCGCGCGCGAGACCGTCGTGCGCCGCTTCGCCTCCGGCACGGCGCCTCCGACGATCGCGGCGCGCGCGATCGTCGCCGAGGGCAACGTCGTCCTCGCGCGTGTCCCTGGCGGTCACCGGCTCGACGCGCTCCTTCGCGCCGCGGGCGAGCTCGGGGTGAGCTTCCGCGATCTCTCCTTCGGCCCCGGCGGCGGCGCCTTCGTCCTCCCGCTGCTCAACGTGCCCGACTGGCAGGGCGCGAAGCGTCAGCTCACCGCGCTCGCGCCGTCCCTGGAGCTCGTCGAGGGCCTCGCGTCCGTGAGCGTCGTCGGCGACGGCCTCACCGCCACCGCCGAGCCGCTCGCCCGTTTCCTGGACGTCCTCGAGCGCTCCGGCGTCGTGCCTCGCTTCACGGTCGCCGGCCCGCTGCGCCTCGGCGCGCTCGTCGACGCCGCCGACGCCGCCGACGTCGCCGCCGCGCAGCGCCAGCTCCACGCGGCGTTCGTCGAAGGCTGAGCTCCCGCCGCCCAGCTCTCACCGCCGGCGGCCGGGCCCCTCGGAACCCCCTGTGGCGTGGCGCGCCGTCCTACAGCGATGAACGGGTTGAATCCGCCTGAAACGAGCAGAACTTGGAACCGCCAAGACGCCGAGGACGCCAAGCCATTGTCTTCTTCTTGGCGTCCTCGGCGTCTTGGCGGTTCATTTCTCGCTCGATCAACGTGATCGTCGTTCTAGTGCTTGCGCTGCCTGGTGAGCGCGACGAGCCCCGCCGAGCACGCCACCCACACGACCTCGCGCGACGCATCCCAGGCGATCGCCGCCCGCGCTCCCCCCGCCGCGTCCTCCTCGGCGTGCCCCGTCGCCTCGATCTCGGCCACGAGCGTGGGCGCCGCGCTCGCCGGCACATGGACGAGCTGCGCCTTCGGCTCGCCCTCGCGCGCCACGAGCGCGAGCAGCGGCGACCCCCGGTGGTCCCCCGCGAACGCCAGCGCGAGCACCAGCGGCAGCCCCTCGATCACGCGGAAGTTCTCGCCCCCGTCGCGCGACACGCACAGGAGCCCCGCCCCCGCCAGCGCGACCGACCGCCCCCCCGCCGCCGCCGCGAGCCGCCCGTCGACGGCCTCCGCCGCGCGCCGGGCCGCGCCCGACAGCGGCACCGCCGGCGAGCCCTCGTCGTCGCCGCGGAGCCGCTCGAGCTGCGGCCCCGCCGGCGTGCTCGTGAGCGCCACGATCACCCCCTCGCTCGCGCTCATCCGGAGCACGCCGTCGCGCAGCGCGGGCCCGAGCGACAGCGACAGCGCCCCCCGCGACGGTGACGCCTCGCGCCGCGAAGGCCCCGGCGTCACCGCGGAGCCGGCCTCCGGCGGCACCACCACCGCGCCCGCCGCGGGCGACCACAGCGTCTTGCCGGACAGCACCCAGAGCCGCCCCGGCGTCATCGCCAGCGTCACCGGCGCGCCGCCCGACCCCCACGCGCCCAGCGGGCTCGCCGTCTTCCCCCGGTCGTCGCTCAGCAGCAGGTTGCCCCGGCGCGTGGCGATGAGCAGCGCGGCGTCCGACAGCGCGATCGACGACGCCGACGCGTCGACCCCCGCGCGTCGCGCCGCGAGCGCCCCCGCGTCGACGACGAGCACCGTCCCGCGATCACCCCCCGTCCGGTCCGCGCGCCGCGCGCGACCGCCCGATCGCGCGGCCGGCTCGCCCGTCAGCCCCGGCTCGGCGCCCGCGCCCCCGGCGACGACGTGGCCGCCGGCCACCGCGAGCGTGCTGCACGGCACGGCCGCGCCGGCGCCCTCGACGACGACCCACGGCAGCGCGTCCCAGACCGGGGCCTGATCGTCCGCGAGATCGGGCAGCTCCTCGAGCAGGTCCTCGCCCTCGTACGCGCCGTCCTGATCCGCGTCGAGCGCCGGCAGCTCGCCCTCGTTCACGTCGTCCGACGGGTCTTCCCCGGTCCCCTCGGCGCCGCCGTCGTCGCCGTGCGCCCCGCCGTGCTCGTCGACGTCGTCGTGATCGTCGCCCTCGTGCCCGGTCGCCTCGTCGGACAGCCACGAGCCCGCGTCGGCGTCCTCGATCCCCTCGTGGAGCGCGCCCACGTCGACGCCCTCTTCCGCGGCGTCGTCGCCGCCGGCCCCGCCCTCGTCCTCGGCGATCTCGACGTCGACCTCGAGGTCGCTCGCGTTCACGTCGTCGAGCCCGCCCTCCGCGTCGTCGAGCGTCTGCAGGAGCTCCTCGAAGCTCTCGTCGCCCTCCTCCTCCTCGTCGTGCCCGAGCGGCGGCAGGTCGAGCAGCTTGCTGTCGTCGTGCTCATCGCGCTCGTCGTGCTCGCGCTCGTCCTCGTCGACGGCGCTCTTCGGCTGCGGCGCCGGGCACGCCTCGAGGCGCCCGGCCATTCGCTCGCTGCAGGATCGGGGGGCTGACATCGGCGGGAGTGTAGCGCCCCTCGCGGCGTTTTCGCCCCGCGCGGCGCACCGCGCGGGCCTCCGTGCGGGCGCGCTGCGCTCTCCAGAGCCCGCCCGCCGACGACCGCGGCGGCCGCTCCCTCCCGGCCCGGACAGCAGCCGGCCCGCGCTCTGCCGGCCCCGCAGGCGGCCTCCCGGCGCGCATCAACTCTGTACAATCTTTGTTGCACCTGAGCCGTCGGAGCAGATTCAGTGATATTTCATACACAATGTGCGGCACACGTACCTCAATTTCCGGATGATTTCATGCCGCCCCGGAGCTGGCTGTTTGTATAATCTTTGTTTATGATATTTGACGAAGAATGGCCGTGCTCCTAGAGTCCGTCTTGCCATGTTCGACATCGTCGTCTCCTCCGCGCCGGCAACGCCCTTCGCTCATCGCGTCGCGTCGGCGCTCCGCGAGGCCCGCATGCGGGTGGTCACCTGCGAGCTCTCGCCGAGCCGCCCGCCGCCGGACGCGCTGCGGGTCGACGCGGCCGTCGCGTGCGCGCAGAGCCCCGCGGCGCTCCTGGACATCGCCCGCTCGCTGCGCGCGGTGCTCGACGGCCCGCCGCCCGTGATCGGCGTCAGCTCCTCGCGCGCGATCTTCTCCATGGCGGAGCTCTCGGGCGCGCTCGCGGACGACGTCCCGGGCGCGGTGCTCGCCGCGCAGGTGCAGCGGCTCGCGGCGCAGGCCGAGCGGCAGCGGAGCCGCGTCATCCTGCGCGGCGAGCTCGACGACGTGGGGCTCGACGGGCTCCTCGCCTCGCTCGCGTCGCGCAGCCGGAGCTGCTTCATCCGCGTGCGCGCCGGCGCGCTGCGCGCCGAGGTGACGGTGGACGCGGGGCGGCCCGTCCACGCGCGCGCCGACGGCGTCTGGCCCTCGGAGCAGTGGACCGACGCGCTCGTCGCGCTCGGCGACTGGCGGGGCGCCACCTTCGAGGTCGTCGCGAGCGAGGCGAGCGGCGCGCAGCGCGGCGAGCGCGAGAGCCAGAGCCCCCCGCCGTTCCCCTCGGACGACGCGACCGACGTGGCCCTCGCCGCCGCGGTGGTGAACGCCTGCACCGCCTACGCGCGCGCCTGGCTCGGCCCGCCGATGACGGCGCGCCTGCTCGCGGCGTCCTGGATCACGGCGCGCGAGCACCACAGCGCGCTCGACGCGTTCGCGATCAGCGGCGACGCGATCGTCTCCGTCGCCCAGATCGATCGCGCCCGCTCGGCGATCCCCCAGGCGGTCGCCGCATGGATCGTCGCCTTCTTCGACGCGGCCGCGGAGAAGGTCCCCGCGCGCTTCCAGCGCCGCCGCATCCGCGAGGTCCTCGGCGGCCTCACGCGCCTCGTCGAGCAGGTCGGCTGGGCGAGCGTCCTGTTCGAAGGAGTCGAGCGATGACCCAGGGTATGACGCAGGGTTCGACGATCGATGAGGTGCCGGAGGGCCTGAAGGAGCCGCTCCCCGCCAGCGTGGAGCGCCTCGCCGAGATGACGGCGCAGGAGGTCGACGACCTCCCGTACGGCTTCATCGTGCTCGACGAGGAGGGCGTCGTGCTGCTGTACAACCGCTACGAGCAGCGCATGAGCCGCCTGCCGTCGGAGCGCGTGGTCGGGCGGAACTTCTTCCAGGACATCGCCCCCTGCACGCGGGTCGAGGCGTTCCTCGGCCGGTTCCGCGCGCTCGCGCAGCAGCCGCCGGGCGCGACGGACCGGTTCGCGTTCCGCTTCCACTTCCTCCACGGGGCGCAGGACGTCTACGTCCAGTTCGCGCGCGCGCCCGTGCGCCGCGTGTTCATGACGGTGCACCGCGTCCCGCTCGAGCACGACGAGCACGAGCGCCCGGCGACGATCCGCCACGAGCGCGAGCGCGGCCGGCTGAGCGGCCCGCTCGGCGCCATGTTCCCGCTCGCGTGGGACCAGGTCGCCGCGCTGCTCGCGCGCGTGGGTCAGGGCGCCGCGCGCGAGCTCGGCCGCGGCGTCGGCCGCAAGATCGCGGGCGTTGCGGAGCACACGGTGGTCGAGGCGGGGGCGGCCGCGCTCGACAAGGCGCCGGTGCTGCTCGCCGTCGGCGCGCTCGACCAGGCGCTCGCCGAGCTCGGGATGGGTCGGCTGGCCGCGGATTTTTGCGTGAATCCCCCGCGCGTCGCCTGCTTCGTGCGGCCGCCGGTCGAGTCCGGATCGGTCGAGCTGTCCGCCTTCTACGAGGGCGTCCTCGAGACGACGATCAGCGCGGCCCTCAACGCGGCGCACGTCGCCCGGTGCATCGAGGGGGCCGAGCTCGCGGCGACGCCGTGGCGCTTCGTCGTGGTGCCCATCGAGCGCGCCCACGAGCTCCGCGCCCTCGAAGGTGAGCGGCCCGACGATCTCGCGAAGCGCTTCGGTCTCCTCGAGAGCAGCTCGGGGGCCGCGGATCGCGGGGGGATCGCGGCCTCTTGACGCGGGGCGGGCGCCGGACATCCCCGGCCGCCGCCGACCGGTGTGCCCGCTGGATCCCTCCGGCGAGCGGTGCTTAGCTCCGCCGTCTCATGCGCCGGCGCGACAGCAATTCAACGCGCATCGCCTCCGCGTCACCGGCCGGCGAGCGGTCCTCGGCGGCGCTCGGGCCTGCCCGCGGCCCCCTCTCGATAGAGGAGGCGAGCGCCGGGATGCTCGTGCAAGACATCGTGGTCCACCCGGCGGACGTCGTGTTCGTGAAGGGCATCGTCGAGGCGAGCGATGGGGTCGCGCTGCTGCTCGCCGACCGCGGCGGGGAGCTCACGCTCGCGGCGCCGCAGGGGCGGGGCGACGAGTTCGCCGAGCTGCTGCTCGATCTGGAGCGGGACGTCGGGGTGCGGCGCCGCGGCGCGACACGCTGAGGGAGGCATGACGGAGCGCCGCGACCCGAGCTCGGTCGATCTCACCCAGGAGTCCGCGCTGGACCCCGTCGTCCACGAGGGCGCGGCGCAGGGCCTGCCCGCGGCGTCGGGCGCGCTGCTCGATCCGCGCATCCTCGCGGCGTGGCGGGAGTGGCTCGCCGCGCTCGCGACCGACGCGGAGGCCGCCATCGCCGCGGCCCACGTGTACGGGGAGCTCGGCCCCGAGGCGCGCGACGCGTGGCTCGACGTGCTCGCGGAGGACGCGCCCAAGCTGCCGGTGCCGCCCGTCGCGATCTACGCGCCGCTGCTGTCGGTCGAGAGCGACGCGGCGCGCCGCGAGCGGATCGAGGTCGCGATCGGGGAGGGGGAGCGCGCGTCGGGTCCCGTCGGCGGCTTCGCGCTGCGCGGGATCGCCGCGGGGGGCGACCGGGTGGTGGCGCTCGTGACGCCGCTCTACCTGCGCTTCGTGCGGGTGCTCTGGTGCCGCTATCTCCCCGAGGACGGCATCGCGTGGGCGCGGCACGACCCGATCGTCCGCGCCGAGGAGGCGCCCGGTCCCGGCATGGTGCTCGACGGCGCGCACCTCGAGGCGACGCCGATCAAGATGGTGATCGAGGAGCTGTGCCACGCGATCCTCGCGCAGCAGCGAAAGGGCGCAGAGCTGCCGCCGTCGCTGCAGCTCTGCGCGGATCTGTTCGACGCGCACCTGGAGGGGGATCCGCTGCCATGAGGCCGCTCGCGCCGCTCGTCGTGCCGCTGGTCCTGCTCGCGGTCGGTTGCGGGGGCGGCGGCGACGCGGTCCGGGAGCCCGCGGCGGGCCCGCCGGCGGCCGCCGAGGTCCCGGCGCGCGGCCCGGTGCGGGCCTTCTCGTACGAGACGCTCGACGGGCGCGAGCTCTCCACGGCGTCGCTCGCGGGCAGGTTCAGCGTGATAGGGTTCGTCGCGACGTACGACGTGGCGTCGCAGGCGGAGGCGCGGTTCCTCGCCGGGCTGTTCCGCGATCACACGCCGCGGATCAACGCGGCGCTGCTCGTCCTCGAGGCGAGCGAGAACCGGCCGTTGATCGAGGCGTTCGTCGCCACGCTCAAGCTCCCGTACCCGGTGGCGCTCGCGGACGCCCCGACGATCGCGGGCGAGGGGCCCTTCGCCGGGCTGCACCACGTGCCGAGCGTCGTGATCCTCGACCCGGAGGGGAGGGAGGCGTTCCGGCACGTGGGGCTCATCACCCAGGAGGCGCTCGAGGAGGTCCTCCGCCGTCTCGAGCGCGAGGGCGTGCGACCCGCGAGGTAGGTGGCGGCAGCGCCGCGGGCTGGCGGCTGCGTCATTTTCCAGGCCAGCGCGTGACCGGCTGCGCGATGATGGCGCGCATGCTCGACCACATCGGCTTTCCCGTTTCGGACTTTGCGCGAAGCAAGGCCTTCTACCTGGCGGCCCTGGCTCCTCTTGGTTACGGGCTCGTGATGGAGATCACGCCCGAGATGACCGGCGGCGCGGGCAGCCATGCTGGCCTGGGGCCCCCTGGCAAGCCGGATTTCTGGATCGGCACGGGCGCTGGCCTGCAGGGCAGGCTGCATGTCGCCTTCGTCGCGAAGACGCGGGCCGACGTCGACGCCTTTTACGAGGCCGCGCTGGCGGCGGGGGGCGTCGACAACGGTCCTCCGGGGGTCCGGCCGGAGTACCACCCGAACTATTATGGCGCCTTCGTGCTCGATCCGGATGGGCACAACATCGAGGCGGTGTGCCATGGGCCGTGAGCGGTGATGGCTCCGGGGGGGCCTGTTGAGCCACGGGCATCGTGAATTGATAGGAAGCGAGATTTAACGCAAAGGCGCAAAAAAACAAGAGAGATGAAGGAGGCCTGATCCTCTCTCCTTGCGCCTTTGCGCCTTTGCGCCTTTGCGTTGAATCTCCTGATCCCCTGTCGACCCGGTTGACGCCGGCGTTCCGCGCGACCTCGCGATCAGAGCCTGCTCAGGAGATCCGTCTTCTTCGCAGCAAACTCCTGCTCGGTGATGATCCCCTTCTGCCGTAGATCCGCGAGCCGCTCGATGGCAGCGAAGATATCCGCCTCCTGGGCCGACGACGCGCGGGCCGGGGCGGCCCCGGCCTGCGCCGGCGCGGCCGCAGGCGCCTGCTGACCGGCCGCGTCGCCGGAGATGATCGGCAAGCTCTGCACGCTCACCACACCGTACTGGCTTGTGAACGTGACCGACGCCCCCGACCCCTGCTGCTGCGACACGCCGCTGATCTGGTGGTCGAGCGTGTCATAGACGCTGACGCGGCCGTTGACGTCGACCGCCAGACGCCGCGCGCCGGGGAAATAAGCATACCGGATGTCGTTCTGCGACCCGGTCGAGCTCGGCACGCCGAGATCACCGGGCCACCAGCTCCCCGAGCCCCCTCCCG
Source organism: Sorangium sp. So ce1335 (assembly GCF_051521615.1). Classification (NCBI taxonomy): domain Bacteria; kingdom Pseudomonadati; phylum Myxococcota; order Polyangiales; family Polyangiaceae; genus Sorangium; species Sorangium sp. So ce1335. Next base: position 8,903,933 of record NZ_CP150363.1, on the reverse strand, counting down.
ACGCCGGGACGAACAGGCTGACCGGAGAGCTGCCGAAGCCGCCACTGCCACCTTGCTGCTGCTGCTGCCCACCCTGCGTCTGGGACTGTTGGCTCGCGGGCGCCGAGGCGAAGGGCTGGCTCGCCAGCAGACTGGACAGCTCGGAGCACAGGCCCTCCACCTTGGCCTTGAGCCCGCTGTTGAACATGTCGCCGATCATGGTCATGCCGCCCTGCATCCACTGCCCCGAGCCGCCGAGCTCGGGGTGGTAGAACTGCGCCATCGTTCCATGACCGTTCACGAGCGCCTGCAGCAGCGTCATCACCGCGTCGGTGCTGACGAAATAGCGCTGTGACAGATCGGAAACTCTCCGCTGACCTTCGGGGGTGAGTGACTGCATGGGAAGGCGCTCCAGATGAGGAAGCGCCGAGCGTGGCACGGCGGTCTATCGCTCGCAATGCGTGGTGCGATCGCAATGCGTGGTTCGCTCGCAATGCGAGCCGACCGCCCCCAGGAGCCAGGCTCATGGCGCCTGGCTCGTGGCGTGATTCAGCCAGCGAGCTTGCGCGCGCTCGCGAGCTGGACACAGATCGCGACGACCTCCATCGCGATCCGGATCTGATCGAGCGGCGGCATCGACGGCGCGATCCGGATGTTGCGGTCGCGCGGATCGCGGCCGTACGGGTACGTCGCGCCGGCGCCGGTGAGCTTCACGCCCGCCTTGTCGGCCAGGCGCACAACCTCCTTGGCGCAGCCGTCCGGGGTGTCGAGGCTGACGAAGTAGCCGCCGCGCGGCGAGGTCCAGGTGGCGATGCCCTTGCCGCCGAGCTCGCGCTCGAAGATGCTCGTCACCGCCTCGAACTTGGGCCGCAAGAGCTCGGCGTGCCGCTGCATGTGGCTGAGCAAGCCCTTGTAATCCTTGAAGAATCGGACGTGCCGGAGCTGGTTCACCTTGTCCGGGCCGATGGTCTGGATGCCGAGGTGCTTCTTCGCGTCGGCCACGTTCGCGGGGCTCGACGCCATCGCCGCGATGCCGCTGCCGGCGAACGAGATCTTCGACGTCGACGCGAAGACGATCGGCCGGTTGGGGTTGCCCGCGGCCTGGCACGCCGACACGATGTCCGCGAGCCGGTCGCCCTCGGCGTAGAGGTCGTGGACCGCGTAGGCGTTGTCCCAGAAGAGACGGAAATCCGCGGCCGCGGTCTTCATGCTCGCGAGCCGGCGGACGACCTCGGGAGCGTACGTGGTGCCGGTCGGGTTGCTGTACTTGGGGACGCACCACATGCCCTTGATGGACGCGTCCTCGGCGACGAGCCGCTCGACCTGCGCCATGTCCGGGCCGGCGTCGCTCAGATCGACCGTGATCATCTCGATGCCGTGGTGCTCGCAGATCGCGAAGTGGCGATCGTAGCCGGGGCTCGGGCAGAGGAACTTGACCTTCGGCTGCTTCGCCCAGGCGCCGCTCCCGTCGGGCACGCCGTGGATGAGCGCGCGGACCACCGCGTCGTGCATCATCGTCAGGCTGCTGTTCCCGCCGACGATGACCTGCGCCGCGGGCACCTCGAGCATCTCGGCGAAGATGGCCTTCATCTCCGGCAGGCCGTCGAGGCCGCCGTAGTTGCGCGTATCCGAGCCGTCCGAGGCGACGAGGTCCTTCGCGCCGGGCAGGGCGAGCATGCCGTTCGCGAGATCGAGCTGCTCGGACGACGGCTTGCCGCGCGTCATGTCGAGCTTGAGCCCGCGGGCTACGAAGGCATCATAACGGGCCTCGAGCTCTTTCTTGAGCGAGGCGAGAGCATCCGGGGACAACGAGCGCAGTTCGGTCATGGCGGCCGATGTCTAGCAGAACTTCGCGCGCGCGTCGCGACCCGCGTGGATCCCCGCTGTTCGCCGCGGAAATGCCGCAGCCGGGCCGCCCGCCGGCCGGCCCGCCCGCGCGCCGTCGGGCCCGGCGCCTCGCCCTGCCTGGGCCCGCTGTGACAGGCGCCCTCGACATGATGCGTTTTGCCACGAGCGCCCGGTCACATCGCCTCTGCTCACGCGTGCAGCCGTGGTGGCCGGCGCTGGTATGCGCGCTGCATGGAGGCAGTGACACCCCGTGATCTGACGTTCAGAGGAGGATCCATGGCTGTCGAGGCCCTGCGCAAGAATCACATGATGGCTCACCTGCTCGGCGCGCTCGAGCGCGGCGAATCGATCGGGCGCTACGGCCGCCTCGTGTTCGCGATGATCGCCCACCACTTCCTCGATCGCGACGAGCTCATCGACTGGCTCAGCCGCGATCCCGAGGGGGGCGCCGAGGAGGCCCGGTCGCTCGCGATGCAGGTCGAGCGGCGCGGCTACAGCCCGCCGCGGCGCGACCGCATCCTGGAGTGGCAGCGGCAGCAGGAGTTCCCGATCATCCCGAACCCCGACGACCCCGACGAGGGCAATGTCTACAAGGACCTCGAGTTCCCGGAGGAGGTCTATCAGCACATCAACGAGTACTATGAGCAGAAGGCGGCGAGCTGACGGCCGCGGCGCGCAAGGCCCGAAGCCGCCGCTCGGGCGGCGCCGCCTGCTGGGCATGGGGAGTGCTGGCGTCGCGGCGGGGCTCTTCGGATGCGGGCGCGGTCAGGCGACCGCGGGCGCGCCCGGGCCCCCGCGGGAGGACCAGGGAATGAACGCCGGCGACGAGAAGAACGACCCTTCGCGCCTGAGCGCGCGGCCCCGGAAGACGCCGGGGGACGGGCTCTCGCCCGGGCTTGCGCCGCTCGGGCTGGCCCCGCGGCGCGACGGGCTGCTCTACGTCCCGGCGGGCTACCGGGCCGACCGCCCGGCCCCGCTGGCGGTCCTGCTGCACGGGGCCGGGGGCAACGCGCACCACGGCATCGCGCTGCTGAAGGACCTGGCGGACGCGGCAGGCCTGCTGCTGCTCGCGCCGGACTCCCGCCACGCGACATGGGACATCATCGCCGACGACAGGTACGGCCCCGACGTCGCCTTCCTGGACCGCGCGCTCCACCAGCTCTTCCGCGACGCGGCGGTCGACGCGGCGAGGGTCGCGATCGGCGGCTTCTCCGACGGGGCGTCCTACGCGCTGTCGCTCGGGCTCACCAACGGCGATCTGTTCACCCACGTGATCGCGTTCTCGCCGGGCTTCATGGCCCCCGCCGAGCAGCGCGGCAGCCCGCGCATCTTCGTCTCGCACGGCACGCAGGACCAGGTGCTGCGCATCGACCCGTGCAGCCGCCGCCTCGCGCCGCTCATCCGGCGCGCGGGCTACGATCTGCGCTACAAGGAGTTCGCGGGGCCGCACACGGTGCCCCCGGAGATGGCGCGCGACGCGCTCGAGTGGTTCGCGCCAGGGACGGGATGAGCTTTCGTCGGTGAGGACCGTCGCCCGGCCGGAGGGACGTCGGCGAGGCCAGGGGGCCGCCGCGCGACCCCCCGGCGACCGCCTCACTCGGCGGCGATGGGCTCGTCGCTGTACGCCGTGTGGCGCACCTCGGGGTTGTTCTCGAAGTACGCCTTGCCGGCCAGGCGCTTCACCAGCGGGCTGAAGCGCTCGGCGGCCTTGCCGGCGAGGAGGTCGCGGGCCAGCGCGACGTCCTCGCGCGCCCGGGTGAGCGTCTCGGGGTCGGTGAGGAACTCCTTCGCCGCCATGGCCCTGGCCGGGGCGGCCTTCACCGCGTCGCGGAGCGCCCCCGCCGCGGCCCTGGCCTTCACCACGGCGCGCTCGGCGGCCGACTGCTTGATGAGCGGCGCCACCTCGTAGACGAGGTTGGCGGCCGACCCGGCGACCCGGTGCGGCGCGTGGTGGAGCGGGCTCGCGTACTTCGGGTTCTTCTCGAGGAACGCGCGCACCTCGGCCTCCGTGACGCCCGCCTCCTCGTAGGCGCGCGCGAGCTCCTGCTCGGCCAGGATGCGCGCCTTGAACATGTACATCTGGATGCGCGAGTAGAAGTTCGTCGCGCCGTCGCCGCTCGTCTCCACCGCGCAGAAGATCGTCCCGGGGTAGCGCGAGGTGATCAGCGACTGGACGCCGTCGGAGACGCCCGACGAGGGCATGCACCCGAACGGCTTCACGCTCACCGTGACGTGCGCCTTCGACTTCACGGCGTTCACGATGAGCTTGCCGACCTCCATGTGCCCCTCGCCGCCGCGGAGGTCGTTCGAGTAGTAGTCCTTCGCCACGTCCGCCACGAGCTCCATGTCGGGGAGGTGGTAGTCGAAGAGGCCGAGCGGCAGCGCGAACGCCTGGAAGCCGACGCGCAGCGCCCCCTCGGCGAGGCGCATCGTCGCGAGGCGCTTGGCCACGCCGAACTCGTCGAGGCCGGCGAGGCCGTAATTGCCCTCGTCGGCGCCGCGCAGATCGCGCCGCTCGCGGGTGTCGCGGGCGCACTCCCAGATGTTGTAGAGCAGCCACGCGGTCGTGAGCTGGATGTCGTTCTCGCCGCCCTCGCTCTCCAGGAACCTCTGGAGGGCGTAGTTGCCGTCGCCCTCGGTCGTCATCGCCCAGAACTCGCCGATGATCGACGTCTTCGCCTTGGGGCGGAGCTTGTCCACCTTGACGGCCTCGAACTCCTTGCGCGCCTCGTAGAGCGCGCGGAAGACGTTCGTCTGCTCGAAGAGCGCCTTGTAGAGGATGCGCTTCGCGCTCTCCATCGCGCGGTTCGTCGCGCCGGGCTCGATCTCGTAAGGCCGGATGCGGTAGCCGAGCGCGTTCAGCGTGTCGCCGCAGACGATCGCCTTGATGATCGCGATGAAGAACGCAGGGTTCATCTCGAGGCCGACGTCGTCGCCCGTCGCCTGGGAGAGGCCGCCCGTCTGCTGGAACAGCATCACCCGGAAGCCGTCGAAGCCGGCGTCGCGGAGCGCCTTCCGGTACTCGGTCACGTACATGCCGAAGCGACACGGGCCGCACGCGCCCGCGGTCAGGAACACGTAGTTCTTGATGATGTCCTCGGTCGACATCCCCTGCTTGTCGCGCAGATCGATGAGGTACTTCACCAGGCCGCCCACGGTGAAGTACGTCGGGTTGCACTGCCCGCGGTTGCCGAACTCCTTGCCCGTCTGGAGCCCGGCGTTGTCGCTCATCCCGAAGTAGTGGACGTTGTAGCCGAGGCCCTTCAGCGCGCCCTCGCACAGGAAGTCCTGCGCGGCGGTGAGGCCGCTGATGAGGAGCGTCACGTTCTCGCGCTCCTTCTTCGTCATCTTCGGCTTGAGCATGTTGTCGACCCACTGGCGGCGCTCGGCCTTGAGCCCGAGCCGCTCGCGCTCGGCCTCCTCGAACGCGCGGAGCTCCGCCTCGATGTCGATGTCGGCCTTGTTGGATCTCGTCTCGCCCACCAGAGGAAGGCGCGTCTTCTGCGTGCTCGTCTGTTCCATGGCGTGGCTTCCCTTCGCTTGGATGCGGGGAAGGGCGGACGCGCCGTCCCCCCCTCGAACTCGGCTTTCTTTCACGCTTCCAGGGGGACGACGGTCCCGTCGGACTGCTTCTTCTTGAGCTGCACGAGCCCCGTCTTCGGCGCCTCGGGCGGCGACGCGGGCGCGACGTAGCTCCGCACCCGCTCGGCGAGCGCGGCGATCTCCCGCTCGAGCGCGGGATCCGTGATCTTGCGCGCCGCCTGCTGCTCCTGCTTGAGCCGGAGCAGCTCGAGGCGCTTGCCGTCGATGCGGTGCGCGAGCTCGGCCTTCTTCTTCGCCGCGTCCTCGAGCGCCTCCTCGTGCAGCTTGAGGCTGTGCGCGTACGTCTTCACGCGGATCTTGATCGAGCCGCCCGGCTTGTTCGCGTCGATGTCGTGCAGCGCCGCGTACGGCGTGGCGCTCGCGCTCACGATGCTGTCGATGATGCCGTACGTCGGCGCGTCGTGGCCGCACTTGAAGCTCGAGAGGTCGAGCAGCACGACGTTCGGGTGGCGGGCGGCGAACTTGACCGCCCAGACCTTCTGCGCGCTGTTCGCCGAGTAGTTCTCCGGCCAGACGTCGTTGATGTCGAGCGGGTGCTGGCCGTTCGCGATCTCCTCCTTGAAGTACCGCGCGAGGTACTCCATGTCGCGCGGGATCGACCGCACCGAGAGGATCGGGTAGCCGAGCACCTGGAACTCCTCGGGGATGCCGTGGTTGAGCCCAGGGTCGGAGTGGTACGGCCGCCCGACCATCAGGATGGCGACCCGGTTCTCGGCCTCGACCGTCTCGAGGATCGCCCGCCCCTTGTCCTGGAGATCGCGCTCGAACTGCGACAGCGCCCGCATCCCCTCGCGGTGCGCGTGGTCGCTCTCGTCCTCGGTGATGCCGAGCCGCGGGCCCCACGTCTCGAACATCCGGCGCGCCGTCAGCGTCATCTCGGAGAACGTGAGCGGCGGATCGAGGTACTCGATGCCGCGCGTCTTGAAGAAGTCGATCTCCTTCGTGAACGCGGCCTTCATGACGTCCGGCACGCCCGCGACGATCGGGCAGCTCGTCTTGTCCATCACCCCCTCGCCGAAGCTCGGCACGTGGGTGAGGATGGGGAAGAAGATGTAATTGAGCTTCTTCTCCTCCGCGTGGTGGTGGAACAGGAGGTTGTGGATGTGGGCCTGCGCCACCTTCGAGGGGAAGCACGGGTCGATGGAGCCGTATTTGCCGCCCTCGACCCACATCTCCTCGCTCGTCGCGTCGCTGAAGACGACGTTCTGCTTGGGGACGCCGAGCGCCTCGAAGTAGGCCCGGTAATAGGGGCCCGTCGAGTAGATGTTGAGCACGCGCGGGATGCCGATGCGCACGCGGCGCAGGCGCTCGCGCACCTCGGGGCCGCTGCGCCGGAACGGGCGCGTCGTCTCCACCCGGCGGATGCCGAGGAAGCCCTTCTTGAGGACCGTGTCCTTCATCGGCGCGCCGTCCTCGGGCAGCGGCGCCGTGTCGTAGAAGTGCCGGAAGGCGAGCTTCGACTCGTAGTCGACGAGGTTCGGGAACTGCTTCGCGATCTTCTTGCGCTCGGCGACGAGCGCGAGCATCGCCTGCTCGCTCTCGACGGTGCCCTTCTCGCACGAGAAGCCCGAGATGTAGCGGCTCGTCGTCCCGTCGGGCCGCTTCGCGTCGATGAACGTGCGCTTGCACTCGTTCGGGCAGAAGTGGCAGACGGTCTCCTCGTCGTTCTTCGTCGTGTACTCGAGGGCGATCGCCGCGTCGATCCCGATGAAGGTCGACTGGCCCCTTCGCTTCACGACCCGGAGCGTCTCGAACGCGGCGCCGAGCGCGCCGGCCTCGCCCGTGTGCGGGTGGACGAAGACCTCGGCGCCGGGGACGCGCTCCTTGATGTAATCGACCTGCGCCTTGACCGCGGCGAGGTTGTACTGCGTGCCGCCCTGGAGCACGTAGCGCGTGCCGAGCGCCGCGAGGCGCGGGATCTGCACGACGTACTGCCACACGTTCTTCGGCAGCACCTGGGCAAGGCCGGCGAGCAGCTCCTCCTTCGAGAAGCCCTCCTTCTGGAAGTTCACCCGGTCGGTGTCGAGGAAGACGGCGCAGCCGTAGCTGAACTTCGGCGCGAGCTCGGCGCCGAACGCGGTGTCGGCGTACTCCGTCACCTTCAGGCCGAACTGGTCGGCCATCGCCTGGAGCAGCATGCCGTTGCCCGCAGAGCACGAGTTGGAGAGGCGGAAGTTCGCGATGTCGCCGTTCTTCATGAACAGGACCTTGATGTCCTGTCCGCCGATGTCGCAGATGACGTCGACGTCGCCGAAGAACTTCACCGCGCTCATCATGTGCGCGACGGTCTCGACGATGTTGACGTCGGCCCGCATGCACTCCTGGAGCACGTCGGCGGCGTAGCCGGTGCCGCCGAAGCCGAGCACCTCGAGCGTCGCGCCCTGGTCGATCACGTACTGCCGGAGCTGGGCGAGCAGCTCCTTCGCGTCCTGGATCGGGTTGCCCTTCGAGAGCTGGTAGGCCTTGCAGACGATGTTGCCTTCCTCGTCGATCAGGACGGCCTTCGACGAGGTGGAGCCGCCGTCGAGGCCGATGACCCCGCGGACCACCTGGCCGGGCGAGAGCTTCATCGGCGTGAACTTCGGGATGCTGTAGAGCTTGCGGAAATCCTCGACCTCGTCGCGGGTCTTCACGAGCGGCGGGCCCGCGCTCTCGCCGAGCCGCGCCTTGCGGCCGTTCGTCATGTACTCGACGAGCCCCGCCTTGCCGGCGTAGCGGCCGACCTCCGGGGCCTCCTTGAGCCCGTACACGCACGCGCCGAACGCCGCGTAATACTGCGAGTTCTCGGGGACGAAGATCGTCTCCTCGATCGGGCGCTCCCTCGGCCAGGCGTAGCCGCGCTCGTCCCACGTCTCGGGGATGCGCTTGCGCCAGCACTCCTGGAGGAAGGGGAGGTAGGTGTTGGGGCCGCCGAGCAGGATGACCTTGTGCTTCAGCGTCGAGCCGCGCGTGAGCACCGACAGGTTCTGGAGGACGATCGCGTCGGCGAGGGAGCAGAGGATCTCCGTCGAGGGGATACCGCTCTTCACGAGGTTCACGATGTCCGTCTCGGCGAAGACTCCACACTTCGCGGCGACGTGGTGGAGCTTCGAGTCGTCGAAGTGGATCTTCACCACCTCGGTCGACGGGAGGCCCACCTTGATCATGCACTTGTCGATGGTAGCGCCCGTGCCGGAGGCGCACTTGTCGTTCATCGACGGGGCGGCCGTCTTGTCGCCCGACTTCTCGTCCTTCTGGAAGATGATGATCTTCGCGTCCTGCCCGCCGAGCTCGATGACGCTGCCCACGTCGGGGTGGAGGTTCTCGACGGCGAGCGTGACCGCGTTGACCTCCTGGACGAACTTGGCGCCGAGGCCCGGGCAGAGGGGCGCCGCGCCGGAGCCCGTCATGAACACCCGCCAGCTCTCCCGGGGGGACGCGGGGAACGCCGCCTCGATGGTCTCGAGGAGCTCCAGCACCTTCTCCGGCTGCTTCGTCTGGTGCCGCTGGTAGTCGCTCCAGAGAATCTCGAGCGTCTGCGGATCGAGCACGACCGCCTTCACCGTCGTCGATCCGACGTCGATGCCGACCACGACCGGATCCTGGATCTGCCTTCCCATCGGGGCTCCTCCCACCGCCGTCGCCGGCCACCAGCGGTCCGACTGACTGGCTGGTCAGTCGTGATGGCTACAACGGGAGGCCTGGAAAATCAAATGATTCGGTGGGTCTACGTCGTCGTCGAGCCCGCATACGGGGCGATTTTCCCGGGAATCTTTGTCCGGGGCGCAAGGTTTCGCCGTCGGGTCTGCGGCCGCACCTCGTGCGGCACGCCGCGATTTTTCCGGTGTTTCGCGGCGCGCTGCCGGCTGACGCGCTGGTCAGCGCGCCGGTCGCTGCTGGATCCCCGCTCGATCGTCGTTCGATTGTCGTTCGATCGTCGTTCGAGCACCGTTCGAGCACCGTTCGATCACCGTTCGATTCCAGGTGACGGGCCGGTGATGGTAAAGCGACCGGCCCATGAACAAGTCCGAGCGCCGCCAAGCGCTCCTGCGCGCGGCGCGCACCGTGTTCTCCGAGAAGGGCTATCACGAGGCGAAGGTCGATGACATCGTCGCGCTCGCCAAGGTCGCAAAGGGGACGTTCTACCTGTACTTCCCCGACAAGCGCTCGGTGTTCGGCGAGCTCGTGAGCGGGCTCTTCTCGCGCCTCGGCGGCGCGATCCTCCGCGTGGATCCGTCGGCGGACGTGGAGGCGCAGGTCAAGCACAACATCCGCGCGATCGTGGCCGTGCTGCTCGACGATCCGGCGCTGACGAGCATCCTCCTGTCGCACGCCGCCGGGCTCGATCCCGCGTTCGTCAAGGAGCTGCGCGCGTTCCGCCAGGAGGTGAAGCTGCTCCTCCAGCAGAGCCTCGCGGAAGGGCAGCGGCTCGGCATCATCGAGCCCGGGGACACCGAGCTCTACGCGACGTTCACGATCGGCGCGCTGAAGGAGGTGCTGTTCGAGAACGCCCTCGAGGAGCAGGCCCGCCCGCGCGAGCGGATCGTCACGGCGCTCTACGACCTCCTGCAGCGCGGCTACCTCCGGATGGACGCCGGGCGCGCGGCGCAGGGCGGGGAATCAGGCGGTGAAGGCGTCGAAGCTGGTGACGAGGGGGGACGAGGCGAGCGGGACGCGCGGGGGGCTCGGGCCGGCCGCGCGGCCGCGCCCGAGGACGCCGCGGCCGAGGCGCCGGAGCGGCCGAGGCCGGCGCGCGGACGCGGCGCCCGGGCGAAGGCGAAGGCGAAGGCGAAGGCGGACTGACCGGCGCGTCAGTCAGGTGGGTGACGAGGGCGGTCAGGCCGACGGCGTACGGCGGGCGCGGCGCTCGACGATGTGCTCGATGAAGTTGAGGAGGGTCCGGGTGCCGAGCTGGTCCGGGGCGAGGCGGGCGAGCAGGGCCGGGACGTCGAGGCCCTCGGCCTCGAGGATCTCGCGCCGCCAGGCGATGTAGCCGGCGATGACGTCGTGGTCCATCTCGGGGTGGAACTGCACGCCGTAGCAGGTGTTCGAGAAGCGGATCACCTGGTGGTCGTCGAGCTCGTTGAACGCGAGGCTCCGGGCGCCCTCGGGCAGCGTGCCGACCGTGTCGATGTGGGTCGCGTGCGTCTCGAAGCTCGACGGGAGCCCGTCGAAGAGCGGGTCGTCGGCGCGGCGCTGGACGCGGATGCGGCCGATCTCGCGGCCGCGCGGGTTGCGGATGACCTCGCCGCCGAGCGCCTGCGCGAGGATCTGGTGGCCGAAGCAGATGCCGAACGTCGGGGTGCCGGCGCGCACGACGTCGCGCAGCCACGCCTCGGCGCGGAGCATCCAGCCCTCGCGGTGGGGGACGTTGGCGGACGAGCCGGTGATGACGAACGCGGCGATGCCGGGGCCCTCGGGCGCGGGGAAGTCGTCCGTGCGGGCGTCGAAGGTGGCGTAGCCGCCGCGCCAGGCGGCCCCGATCGTCCGCTCGATCAGGTCCGCGAAGTGGCCGCGCCGCTCGAGGACCGGAGGGACGGGCTCGCCGGTCTTCACGATGACGATCTTCTTGTCCTGCTCCACCCTTTCAACATAGCAGAGCGGCCCGCCCGGCCAGGGCGGGACTTGGCAGCGCGGGGCGGGGGCGCGAAGATGCTCCGGCATGTCTGCCTATGTCGTGTCGCGCCCGGTATGGCGCCGGTTTCGCCCGCGTTTCCTGGCCCGCGCCGCGGCGCACGTCAGGGCGGGCGGCCACGCGGCCATCGTCCTGCCGGACGACCGGGTCGATCTCCTCCTCTCCGTCGACGCGCAGGGCAAGCTCACGGAGCTCGGGCTGTGGTCGCTCCTGTCGATCGAGCAGCAGCGCTTCCGCCGCGTGAGCGAGGGGCCGGCGCTGGGGCTCGCGACGGCGCGGGTGAAGCGGCAGTACGAGGGCTCGGTGCTCGACTGGTGCGAGCGCGACAGCGTGCACCCGGGGGCGCTGCGCGAGGTGGCGCTCGACTGCCTCGAGTGCGGCGCCTGCTGCCACGACGCGAACGTGGTGCTCGACGGCGACGACCTGTCGCGCTGGCGGGAGGCGGGGCGGGGCGATCTCGCGGGGCGCGCGTACGTGCGGCGGGCGCGGGACGGGAAGATCACGCTGCGCTTCGCGGCGACCGGGCGCTGCCAGCACCTCTGCGAGGACATGCGCTGCGCGATCTACGAGCTGCGGCCGGACAACTGCCGCGCGTTCGTCGTCGGGAGCGAGGCGTGCCTGTCGGCGCGCGAGGAGACGCTCGGGATACGGGACGGGGCGCCGGCGGAGCCGTAGGCGCGGGGCGTCGTTGGAGCGGCAGGAGCGGGGCGCGCCGGGCGTCGGCGGAGCGACAGGCGCGGGGCGTCGGCGGAGCGATGGGCGCGGGGAGTCGGCGGAGCGATGGGCGCCGGCGAGCGCCTCGCGCGGCCCCGCGATCTCGTGACAAGGGAGCGTGCGTGGAGACCTTCATGGACACAGGGGATCGGACGTCAGCGGCGCGGCTCCGCGCGCAGCGCATCGCGGGGCTCCTGATCTTCCTCGCCAACGGCTTCTGCATGGGCACGTGGGTGACGCGCATCCCCGACTTCAAGCGGGCGCTCGCGCTGAGCGAGGCGACGCTCGGCAACGTGCTGCTCGCGCCGGCGCTCGGCGCGTTCCTGGGGATGCCGGCGGCCGGGTGGCTCGTCGCGCGCCTGGGGAGCCGGATCGTGGCGGTGTCGGCGGGCGCGGCGTTCGCGGTGAGCCTGTTCGGGCTGGCGTTCTCGCGGTCTCCGCTCGAGCTGTTCCTCGCGCTGACGTTCTTCGGGGTGTCGAACGGGGTGATGGACGTGTCGATGAACGCCAACGCGGCCGAGGTGGAGCAGGCGTGGGGGCGGCCGATCATGTCGTCGTTCCACGCCCTCTACAGCGTCGGGGGCCTCGCCGGCGCGGCGGCCGGCGGGGGGCTCGCGCACGCGGGGGTGACGCCGGCCGCGCACCTGTCGCTCGCGGCCGTGGCGGCGCTCGTCCTCGTCGCGCTGCTCTCGGGCTGGGTGCGGCCCGGCGTGCCGGCGCGGGATCTCCCGAAGAACCCGTTCGCGCTGCCGCCGCGCGCGATGTGGCCGCTCTGCGCGATCGCCTTCCTGTGCATGTTCGGCGAGGGCGCGATGGCCGACTGGAGCGCCGTGTACCTGCGCGAGACGCTCGGCACGACGGCGGCCTTCGCGGCGACGGGGTTCGCGGCGTTCTCGGTGGCGATGGCGGCGGGCCGCTTCCTCGGCGACGGGGTGAGCAGCCGGCTGGGCCCTGTCGCGGTGGTGCGGGGCGGAGGCGCCCTCGTGACCGTGGGGCTCGCCGCGGCGCTCGTGATCGGCCACCCGGTGGCCGGCCTGATCGGGTTCGCGTGCGTGGGGCTCGGGCTGTCGTGCGTCATCCCGACCGTGTTCAGCGCGGCCGCGCGCACCGGCCCCACCGGCGCGTCGATCGCGGCCGTCGCGACGTTCGGCTACCTGGCGTTCCTCGGCGGCCCGCCCGTCGTCGGCCACATCGCCGCGGCGACGAGCCTGCCGATCGCGCTGTCGCTCATCGTTGTCGGGGCGCTCGCCATCGCGCTGCTCGCGGGCTCGGCGGGCGGGCGGGCGGAGGAGCAGGCGCCCGCGCGCGGCGATCAGGGGGTGGGCGCGCCGTCCTGAGCCGGCGGGGCGTCGGGCGCGGGCGCGCCCTCCGGCGCGGGCGCGCCCTCCGGCGCCGGCACATCCATCGCGCAGCGGAAGCCGATCCAGGCGTGCGCCGTCACGGGCGCCGCGGCGGTGCGGTACGTGGCGGAGAGCTTCTCGGGGCCGTCGAGGAAGCTGCCGCCCCGGACCACCTTGAGCGGGAACGACGGGTCACCCTGCGGGTCCTCGCCGCCGGGCGGCGGGAAGACGAGGCCGTCCGAGACCCACTCGGACACGTTGCCCGCGAGGTCGTAGATGCCCTCGGGCGTGCGATCGCTCGGGTGCGCGCCGGACGCGCAGGTCGCGACCTCGGTGCCGCGCGCGAGGCAGCCCTCGTTGCGGTCGTAACAGGCGCGCTCGCACGTCGGCGCGTCGTCGCCCCAGACGTAGGCCCGCCCCGCCGCGCCGCGCGCCGCGACCTCCCACTCCGCCTCCGTGGGCAGCCGGCGGCCCCGGAAGCGGCAGTAGCTCTCGGCCTGGGAGTAGTCGACGCAGTTCATCGGGTGGCCGGTCAGGTTGCGCGGCTCGTTGCAGCGCCGCGACCATATCTCGGCCTCCCGCTGGTCCTCGGACGGCGCCGGCGCCTTCGCGCCGGGCTGGAGCTCGGGGGTCAGCGAGACGTGATCCGCCGTCGAGCACATGCGCTGCTGCATGCAGGCGCGGTAAGCGCGGACGGTGACCTCGTTGCGATCGATGTAGAAACCGCGGGTGAGCGTCACCTGGCGCGCCTCGCCCGCGGCGCCGATCGTCGTCGTGAGCGGCGCGATGTAGACCATGTCGGCCGGCGGCGCCGGGAGCGCCGCGGGCGCGGCGGCCGACACAGCGGCCGAGGCGCTCTCGGCGGGGGCGGCGGTGGCGACCGCCGTCGCCGCGGCGGCGCCCGGCGCGGCGCGGGCGGTCGGCGCTGCCGGCGCCGAGGAGCGCGCGGCGGGCGCGCGCGCCGGCTTCTTTGCGGGCGGCTGCGTCAGGAAGTACGCCGCGGCGCCGGCGCCGCCGAGCAGGAGCGCCGCGAAGAGCCAGGGCAGCGCCGCGCGCGCGGGGCTGCGGCCGCGCTGGGGCGGGGCGGCGTGCGGCGGGCCGGCCGCCGGGGGCGGGGCGGCGTGCGGCGGGACGGCCGCAGGCGGCGCGGGGGGCGGGGCGGCCCCGTGGGGCTGGCCGGCATCGGACGGCGTGGGCGGCGGGCGGGCCGCGGGGTAGCCGGCGGGCGCGACCGTCTCGATCATGGAGTCGTCGACCTGCGCGGTCCGGGAGCCGCCCGTGGCGAGCGCGCCGGCCGCGCTCGCGGAACCGCCGGTGGCCCCCGCGGCGCCGGCCGAAGGCGGGCCGCCGTGGCTCACCTTGACGATGGCAGGCCGCGCCGGCGCGGGCGCGAGCGAGTCGACGAGCATCGTCGGCCCGACCGGCGTGCCGGCGTCTCCGGCAGCCCCGCCGAGGCCGCGCGCCGTCGCGTGCTCCGCCGAGGACGGCCCCCTCGCGTGCTCCGCGCCGGGGGCGGCGTACCCCGCGCCGTAGCCCGCGCCCGACCCGGCGCGCTCGCCGCGGGCCGCGGCCGTCAGCGCGTCCCAGAACTCGCCAGCGCTCGTGAACCGGTGCTTGGGCTCGATCGAGAGCGCCCTGTCGAGCACGCGCTCGATCGCCTCCGGCGCGTCCGGGAGCCCGCGCGCCCGCAGCGTCGGGCGCACCGCCGGATCGGCCGAGGCGATGTAGAGCTGCGTCGGGTCGTCCCCCTCGAGCGCGCGCTGGCCGCTCACGAGCTCGACGAAGATGAGCGCGAGCGCGAACACGTCGGTCCAGGGGCCGGTCGCGCCGCGGGCCTTGTTGAACTGCTCCGGCGCCCCGTAGCGCGGCGTGAACGCGCTAGGCCCCTGGCGGGTCGCCGCGAGCGCCTCGGTGAAGGTGGGGTGATCGGCGAGCACCTTCGCGATGCCGAAGTCGAGCACCTTGAGCGTCCGCGCCCCGCCGACGACGGAGAGGAACAGGTTGGCGGGCTTCACGTCCCGGTGCGCCACCTTGTGCGCGTGCGCGACGGCGAGCGCGCGCGCGGCCGGCTCGAGGAGCTGGAGCGCGTCGGGGATCGACATGCCGGCCTGGCCGCGCTCGCGCCGATCGCGGAGGTACTGGCCGAGCGTCTCGCCCTCCAGCCACTCGAGCACGAGGTAGGGCACCCACACGCCGGCCTGGGTGGTGAACGCCCCAACGTCGAGCGCCTGGACGATGCCCGACGTGGCCCGCGAGAGCCGGTGCAGGATCCGCCCCTCGCCGCGCAGCGTCTCGAGCAGCGCGTCGCGCTGTGCGGCGTCGAGCGAGGTCGGCAGCTTGAGGCACTTGATGGCGATGAGCTCGCCGAAGCCCTCGTGAATCCCGCGGTACACCACGCCGAAGCCGCCGTCGCCGACGACGGCGGCGACGCGGTACTTCCCCTCGATGGTCTGGCCCGCGAGGCCGAACGGGTCGTCGGACGGCTCCACCATGCCCCGCCTCCTAGCGCGTCGCCGTTCGCAGGCAAAGGGGCTTCCGCGCGGCGGGCGTCGGCTCGCGTCGCTTGCGTCGGCCTCCGTCCGCTTGCGTCGGCCTCCGTCCGCTTGCGTCGGCTTCCGTCGGCCTCCGTCCGCTTGCGTCGGCCTGTGGCGTTCGTTCACGCCTGCTTGCATCCGGCGGCCCGCGGCGCCATGCCGGCGGGCATGAAGACACCGCGAGCGCTCGTGATCCTTGCCGAGGGAGCTGAGGAGATGGAGACGACGATCCTCGTCGATGTCCTCCGGCGCGCCGAGGTCGAGGTCGTCCTCGCCGGGCTCGACGGCCCAGCGCCGGTGCGCTGCAGCCGCGGCGTGCGCCTCGTGCCGGACGCGGAGCTCTCGGCGGCGGCGGGCGACTTCGACGTCGTCGTCCTCCCGGGCGGCAAGGGCGGCGCCGACCGGCTGGCCGCGTCGCCGGCCGTCGGGGAGCGCCTCCGCGCGCAGGCGCAGGCGGGCCGCGCCGTCGCGGCGATCTGCGCGGCGCCGATCGCGCTGGCGGCGCACGGGCTCTTCAAGGGCAAGCGGATGGCGTGCCACCCGTCCGTGAACGACGTCGTGTCGGCGCACGGCGAGCTCGTCGCGAGCCCCGTCGTCGAGGACGGGCAGCTCGTGACTAGCCAGGGGCCCGGCACCGCGCTGCCGTTCGCGCTCGCGCTCGTCGCGCGGCTCCGCGGCGAGGAGGTCGCGGCGAAGGTGCGCGCGCCCCTGATGCTGCCCTCCTGAGCGGCAGGGCGGCCGAGCACGGCGCCCGGGACTCTCGAGCGAATTCGCCGCCTCTGCCAGGCGGCTGACGCCGCCGCGACATCGTGTGAAGGTCGTGACGACCACGCGGTCGTCGCCCGCGCCGCGCGCACGGGGGAGCGCCGCTGGGCGTATTACCCAGAGAAGCTCACGCACGCCGAGTGCGCGCTGTTTCCCGAACACCTGGTCGTGAATGGCGTGAGCGGGCCCTTCCTGGGCGCCGCGAAGCGCGGGCGGCGCCATCCCGCGAGATCGGGCACGCGGATGTCGCCGCTGAAATCGATGCGCGGCTCGACCCGGAAGACCCAGCCCCCGGGACCGCCATCTTTCCCGAACCGGAAGGGCCCCCCGAGCAGGCTGGTCAGGTTCGACTGCGCGGCGGAGAGAGGGTTGTTCGGCCGCGGGCGCACAACGAGCTCACCGCCGACGATCTCGCCGGTGTAGCCCTCGGGCACGGCGTCGAGATCCTCCCACGTCTTCGGCAGATCCCTCGCGGCTTCAACCATGAGGGCAGCATAGCCCAGCGGAGCGGGCCGTCGGCGGCCGGCCGGGCGCCCGCGCCCGTGCGGCGGGCTGGAGAGCCCATGTGCCGCGAGACGACGCCGCTCGTCGTCGTACGTTTGCAGGATCACAGGCGCGCGCGGTTGGTCTTATACTCCGCCGCGTGCTGCCGCTGCTCGCCCTCTCCGTCGTCGTCGTGCTGTGCCTTGGCTACCGCTTCTATGGCCGCCTCGTCGCGCGCAACTACGCGCTCGACGACAGCGCGGTGACGCCCGCGGTCAAGGTGAACGACGGCGATGACTACGTGCCGACGAAGCCGTTCTACCTCTTCGGGCAGCACTTCAGCGCCATCGCCGCCGCGGGGCCCATCGCCGGGCCGATCCTCGCCGGCCAGGCGTTCGGGTGGCTCCCCTGCATCCTCTGGATCGCAATCGGCGTCGTGTTCATCGGCGCGGTGCACGACTTCTCCGCGCTCATCGCGAGCGTCCGCCACGGGGCCGAGAGCGTCGCCGAGATCGCGAAGCGGCACATCGGCCGGCGCGCCTGGCTGTCGATGATGGTCTTCATCTGGCTCGCGCTCTCCTACGTGATCGTCGCCTTCACGGACATCACGGCGAGCACCTTCGTCGGCAAGACCGAGGAGTTCGAGGGCGGCACGTTCCAGTTCAACCCCGGCGGCGCCGTCGCGGCGGCGAGCGCCGCCTACCTCGGCCTCTCCCTCGTCATGGGCGTCGTCGATCGGTTCCTCAAGCCGCCGCTCTGGCTCACCACCGTGATCTTCGTCCCCGCGACGCTCTTCGTCGTCTGGATGGGCACGCAGATCTCGACCGCGTTCGTGCTGCCCGTCGACAACCCGCAGCGCGCGTTCGGCCTCATCATCCTCGTCTACTGCTTCGTGGCCTCGCTCCTGCCGGTCTGGCTGCTCCTCCAGCCGCGCGGCTACCTGGGCGGGTTCGTCCTCTACATCGCGCTCGCCGTCGGCGTGATCGGGATCTTCTTCGGCAACCTCCGGTACCCGGGGGAGTTCGAGCTGCGGCAGCCCGCGTTCACCACGTGGGACGCCGGCGGCGCGACCGGCATGCTCTTCCCGTTCCTGTTCGTCACCATCGCCTGCGGCGCCTGCTCCGGCTTCCACGGCCTCGTCTGCTCGGGGACGACGTCGAAGCAGATCTCGAAGGAGTCGCACACCCACGCGGTGGGCTACGGCGCGATGCTGGCCGAGGCGTTCGTCGCGCTGATCGCGCTCGCGACGCTGGTCATCGTGGCGCAGGGGACGAAGCTGCCCGGCCCGGGCAAGATCTACGGCGACGGGATCGGCAGGTTCCTCACCGTGATCATCGGCAAGGAGCACTTCATCTTCGCCGCGACGTTCGGCGCGATGGCGTTCTCCACCTTCGTGTTCGACACGCTGGACGTCTCGACGCGCCTCAGCCGCTACATCCTCGAGGAGCTGTTCCACTGGAGGGGGAAGGTGGCGTCCGCCGCGGCGACCGCGCTCTCGCTGGCGCCGCCGACGCTGTTCATCATGACGGCGCGCCCGCCCGCGCCCGGCGTGCGGCCCGCGTACCTCGATTTCTGGACGCTGTTCGGCACGAGCAACCAGCTGCTCGCGGCGCTGACGCTGCTCGCGGTCACGGTCTGGCTGCACCGCGAGAAGCGGCGCATCTGGTACACGGCCGTCCCGATGGTGTTCGTCATGGCGATCACGGTGTGGGCCCTCGTCCTCCAGGTGCGGGGCGCGTTCGCCGCCGTGAGCGCCGAGGGGCTCTCGCTGAACGCGACGACGCTGAACGGCCTCGTGGGGCTCGCGCTGATCGGGCTCGCGGTGTCGCTGATGGTCGAGGCGGTGAAGGCGATGCGGAGCGGCCCGGCCGCGGAGCCGGCGGCCGGGCCGGCGCGCTGAGCACGCCGAGCGCGCCGGGCGTCGTCACCCCGCGGCGGCGCGCTCGCGAAGGCGCTGCTCGGCGAGCCGCTCGGCGGCGACGTGCGGCGGCGTGCCGTCGGCCTTCGCCATCTCGAGGACCCGCAGGACCGTGTCGTGGATGGCGTGGACGCGCCGCTCGACCTCCGCGCGGGACCAGCCGAACAGATCCGCGCCGCCGCTCAGCACGCCGCCCGCGTTGGCGACGACGTCGGGCACGTAGAGGACGCCGCGCGCCGCGAGCGCGTCGCCGTGGCGCGGCTCGAGGAGCTGGTTGTTGGCGGCGCCGGCGACGATCTCCGCGCGGAGCGCCTCGACCGTGCGGTCGTCGAGGACGCCGCCGAGCGCGCACGGGGCGAAGATGTCGGCCTCCGCCGAGGCGATCGTGTCCGGCGGCGCGACGGAGGCCCCGAGCTCGGCCGCGACGTGGCGCGCGCGCTCCGGATCGACGTCTGCGACGATGAGCCTCGCGCCGAGCCGGTGGAGCTCCGCGGCGAGCCGGCCGCCGACGCTGCCGCACCCCTGGATCGCGACGGTGCGGCCCGCGAGGTCGTCGCTGCCCCAGCGGTGGCGGGCCGCGGCCTGGATCGCGCGGAGCACGCCCCGCGCGGTCCACGGCGACGGGTCGCCCCCCTCGCCGGCGAGGCCCTTGACGTGGCGCGTCTCGCGCCGGATGAGCTCCATGTCGGCGGGGGTGGTGCCCACGTCCTCGCCGGTGATGAACCTGCCGCCGAGGCGCTCGATGAAGCGCCCGTGCGCGCGGAAGAGCCGCTCCCGGTCGAGCGGCCCCGCGCCGCTGCGGAGGATGACCGCCTTGCCGCCGCCGACGTCCATCCCGGCGAGCGCGTTCTTGTACGTCATCCCTCGCGACAGGCGCAGCGCGTCCACGAGCGCGTCCTCGTCGCTCGCGTACCCGAGGAGCCGCGTCCCGCCGAGCGCCGGGCCCAGCGCGGTGCTGTGGATGGCGATGATCCCGCGGTAGCCCGCGGCCTCGTCCGCGCAGAACAGCACCTGCTCGTGTCCCGTGGCGGCGAGGGTGTCGAAGAGCTTCATGGGGTTGCGCTGATCCTACCAGAGCAGGACAGCGAGCGCGCCACGGCGGGGCGAGTGGTGCGAGCTGTCGGCCGGGCGATCGAGGTGCCGTGTCGCGGCGCCGGTGCGACGAGGCGCCGTGCCATGGCACGGTGCCAACGCGGTGTGCCTCATGCGCCCGCCCGGCGTGCTGGCCGGCTGCCGTCCGCTCCCGCGCGCCGGAGGCGCTTTTCTGGCTGGATTGGCGATGTTTCAGCGCAGCGGCGCTCGGCGCCTGTGCGACGGGTGATCGCGTGGCGCGTTCGTTGCTGAGTGCGTGGGCAGGGGTGGTTCGAAGGCGATGAACCACGACGCCTCGGAGCGGGCGGACGCTGATGTCCAGATCTCGCCCCAGGGGACTTGGAGAGCTCGAGCGCTGCCATGCTGCTCGAGCGGAGGAAAGCCATCATGATGAGGAAGCCCATCGTTGCATGCTCGATGCTCTTGTCCTTGCTGGCAGCCGGCTTGAACGGCTGTGCCGCGTCGGAGAGCGAAGACGTCGACGGAGCGCTCGGCGCGGAGGGGGAAGGCGGGGAGGAAGAGATCGGGACCGCCGAGCTCGCGCTCACGGGTACTACCCCGGTCTGGACCCTGGTCGCCGACCCCGGGAACGTGTACACAATGACGGCGACGACCACCGGAGAGCTCTACGCCCTGAAATGGGATCACGAGGTCTGGCTCAATCGATCCGGTGGCGCGAACTGGCTCTGGGACTACTTGAGCGATCCCAAGTATGCGCGCGACATCGCCGCGACCGGCCCGTATGGCAGCGGCAGCGTGTATGTGCTCAGGTTTGAGCAGCAGCTCCTCAAGAACTCATGCGGCGGGGGCGCTGGCTGCTGGACTCACGTCGACACGCCCACGGACGCCGCGTACATCGGTGGCGGTACATCGCTTCTCGCCGTCAACGTCGACGACTCGGTCTGGAGATGGAACGACGCCGGGCGTTCCTGGTCACGCATCGGCGCCTTCACGGGCGCCACGGAGATCAGCGTGACGAGCTCTCGGTACTGGGTGCTCACCGAGAACGGCAGGATCTTCCATAGCGCAGACACCCGGTTCGGCAGCTTCACGGAGCTCCCGGTGCCCGATGACATTCGTGGAAAGATCCATGATATCTCGGCCAGCGGCAATGACGTGCTCTGGGTACACACGGACCCCTGGGACGACCGGCTGTTCAAGGTCACGTTCCCGGAGTCGAACTGCAAGGACGGCGTCGACAACGATCGGGACGGCGCCAGTGACGGGTTCGATCCCGACTGCACCGATCAGCTCGGCGCGGACGTCTGCCGGCACTTCGCGCGTGACGGAGATTTCTGCGTCAATCGGCTGTATCCCGGCCATGGCGTCGTGGCATGCGACGGGAGGACGTATGTGGCGGCGAGCTGGGGAGAGTGCGTCCAGGTTGGCGCCGGAGGCAGGGACCACATCGAGTTCCCCGACTGAAGCGGCACCTCGAGCGCCGCCGGGGCCGAGCCGCACGGGCGGCGCCGGCCTCGCCCGCGCGCGGGGGCCGCGGGGCGACCTCCGAGCGCGCTCGCGCGGGCGCCGCGGGGCGGCCTCGGAGCGCGCTCGCGCGGACGCTGCTCGGCGGCCCGGGGGCTGTCGACGTCCGAAAATGGCCGGCGGCGCGCCCGTCGCCGGGGTACGCCCACCCTCGTGAGGCTCGACGAGGATGCCTGCTACCGCGCGCTCGAGACCCGCGACGCGCGCTTCGACGGTCGCTTCTTCACCGGTGTGCAGTCGACCGGCATTTATTGCCGCCCCGTGTGCCCGGCGCGGACGCCGAAGCGGGAGCGCTGCGTCTTCTTCCCGTCGGCGGCCGCCGCGCAGGAGGCCGGCTACCGCCCGTGCCTGCGCTGCCGCCCCGAGGCCTCGCCAGGGACGCCCGCCTGGCTGGGCACGTCGGCCGTCGTCTCGAGGGCGCTCCGGCTCATCGCCGAGGGCGCGCTGGACGACGCCGACGCCCCGGCGCTCGCCGCGCGGCTCGGCGTGGGCGAGCGCCACCTGAGGCGGCTCTTCCTGCGGCACGTCGGCGCCTCCCCGCTCGCCGTCGCGCAGACGCGGCGCCTCTTGTTCGCGAAGAAGCTCCTCGACGAGACGGCGCTCTCCATCACCGAGGTCGCGCTCTCGTCGGGGTTCTCGAGCGTCCGCCGCTTCAACGACGCGATCCGCGCCACCTACGCGCGGACGCCGCGCGAGCTGCGGCAGGCCGCGTCGCGGCGGGGCAGGGGCGCGGCGCGCGCCGACGGCGGCGCGCCGGACATCGCGCTGCGCCTGCCGTTCCGCCCGCCGCTCGACTGGGGCGCGCTCGCGGGCTTCCTCGGGGCGCGCGCGATCCCCGGCGTCGAGTCCGCGGGCCCCGGCGTCTACCGCCGCACGGTGCGCGTCGCCGGCGGGCACGGCGTCGTCGAGGTGCGCCCGGTGCCCGGCGAGCCTTGCCTCCTCGCGCGGCTGCGGCTGCCCGGCACCGAGGGGCTGATCCACTGCGCCGAGCGCCTGCGGCGGCTCTTCGACCTCGGCGCGGACCCCGACGCGATCGCCGCGCACCTCGGGGCCGATCCGCGGCTCGCCCCGATCCTCGCGGCGGCCCCGGGCGTGCGCGTGCCCGGGGCGTGGGACGGCTTCGAGCTCGCGGTGCGGGCGATCCTCGGCCAGCAGGTGAGCGTGCGCGCCGCGACGCAGCTCGCGGGCCGCCTCGTCGCGCGCCACGGCGAGCCGCTCTCGCTCCGCGGCGGTCTCTCGCCCGAGGACGGCGGCGAGGACCTCCGCTTCGTGTTCCCGGCGCCCGAGGCGCTCGCCGCGGCCGACCTGACGGACCTCGGCCTCCCGCGGGCGCGGGCGGCCACGATCACCGCGCTCGCCGCGCGCGTGGCGGCCGGCGAGGTCGCGCTCGACGCCTCGCGCGGCCTGGACGAGACCGTGCGCGCGCTCGCCGGCGTGCCCGGCATCGGCGCGTGGACAGCGCATTACATCGCGATGCGGGCGCTGCGCGAGCCGGACGCCTTCCCGGCCACGGATCTCGCGCTGCGGCGCGCGCTCGGCGGCGTCTCCGGCGCGGATCTCCTGGCGATGGCGGAGGCGTGGCGCCCGTGGCGCGCCTACGCGGCGATTCTCTTGTGGACGGCGGACGCGCAGGGAGCGCGGCCCGCGGAGAGGGAGGTGTCGGGTGGAGCTCTCGCTGGATGAGGTGGAGTCGCCGATCGGGGTCTTGCTGCTGGCCGTCGGGGGCGGCGCGCTTCACGGCCTCGATTTCGCGGATTGCGCCCCGCGCTTCCGCCGCTCGCTCGAGGCGCGGTATGGCGTCGTGGCGCTCCGCGCCGCCGTGGATCCCTGCGGCTTTTCCGGCCGGCTGAGGGCGTACCTCGACGGCGACAACGGCGCGCTCGCGGCCATCCCCGTCGAGCCGGGCGGCACGGCGTTCCAGCGCCGCGTCTGGGCGGAGGTTCGGCGGATTTCTCCTGGAATGACAAGTACTTACGGCGATATCGCCGCGTCGCTCGGGCAGCCGTCCGCGTCCCGGGCCGTCGGCCTCGCCAATGGCCGGAATCCGGTCTGTCTGGTGATCCCGTGCCATCGCGTCGTCGGGGCCGGCGGCGAGCTCACGGGCTATTCCGCCGGCATCGAGCGGAAGCGATGGCTGCTCGCGCACGAGGCCGGCGCCCCTGCGCGCCGCTCCGCCCTCGCGGCTCGCCGCGAGGGCGAGCCGCGGCCGTGAAGGATCAGAACATCGAGCAGAGGTCGTTCGGGAGCGTCTTGGGATTGGCGCAGCCGTCGGGCACGCAGTGCCCCGGTCCGCCGCTCATGTCGCACACGTAGGACGCGGGGAAGCCGAGCGAATCGCACGCTGCCTCGGAGTGGCACTCGGAGACGCAGCAGTCGTCCCAGTCGAGCGGGCACGAGGCGTCCACGTCGGTGTGAAGGCCCTTGGACTCGCAGTAGCCGGGCGAGCTTGTGTTCGTGTAGACGCACTGGGCGTGCGGCAAGTAATGGTCGAGCTGATCGTAGGCGCAAACGTACGTGTCCGGCTTGCCGCCTCCCGCCTTGGCGCCGCAGTTGTCGAGGCAGATCCACGGCACCTCGGTGAGCCGCTCGCGGCCCGCAGGCGTGGCGGAGCTCGGCATGCACCGGCCCGGCAGGTCCGATTTCCAGTTGCTCTCCGAGGCGAGGTTGTTCGTCGCGCCCCAGCAGATCAGATCATCGCCGAGCGCGCTGCAGGCGTCGTCGTTGCTGCACGGGCAGCCCACCATCGTGTCCACGCCGCAGGTCCGGCAGACGGGCACGTTGCTCCCGAGGCTCGGCGCCATGCCGCAGACGACCGACCCCTTGGGCAGGCCGGCGCTCTCGTCGACGCAGAACTGCCCGACGCCGCCCATCCCGTGCGCGAGGTAGCTCCCCTCGCCGTCGGGGTAGCGACCGTCGTCGTCGAGATCATGCACGTGCGGCGTCTTTGTGACATCGGCGCAGGGGCAGCCCGGGTAGCCGGCCCCGTCCTCGGGGTCCTCGAACGGGCAGTCCGGGTAGGCGTACGGCTCCTGGCACGCGAAGCCGCTGGCGCCGTCCTGCAGGGCATAATGGTCCCACCGGACGCGGACCTTCGAGGGCATGTCGACGTCGTCCAGCGCCTCGCGGAGCTTGTCGTAGTAGTTGTCTCGCGCGAGCCCGCCGTTCGCGATCGCCCTGCCGTAGACCTGGCGCATCGTGGCCGTCGACGGCGAATCCGATTCGTACGGGGCGTGCCAGTGCCAGTAGAAGCGCGCCCAGTCCATGTTGACGGACTTGCCGGCCTTGTCGGGCGTGTCGCAGACGTTCAACAGGCGACCGCCGCAAGGAGGCGCGTGCTCCATGTTGGCCGGTGAGCCGAAGAAGCTGAAGACGGCCTCATCGGTGCTCCGGTTGTTCCAGACCAGCGTCGCGTAGAAGTGCGCCATCCCCTCGCGCGCGCCGATGGCGCTCCACTCCAGGGAGTTGGGGGTGTATCCGTTCCCCGTCCCGCAGACGGTCTCCTCGGGATCGACGAGGCTCGAGTCCGCCGCCGGCTCCGCGGTCTTCGTGTGGAGGAGCATCCAGGCGTGGCCGAGCTCGTGGCTCACGACGAACTTCTGCCGCCGGTGATCGGAGGGCGAGCAGGTCGGGCTCGTGCCGTCGTGGATGCGGACGTGCGCGAGCCCGTTCGCGAGATCGCTGAAGTCGTGGTGCGCGGACGAGTTGTTCCCTCCCGAAGACCCGCAGGTGTTCACCTCCTCGATGTCGATCTGCTTGTTGGCCAGGCCGAAGCGCGATCGATACGCCGAGAACGCGGCGATCGCGGCGAGCGTGGCCCGCGGCGTCTCGTTGCCGACGTTGACGACGAGGGGAGAGCCGAGGGTCGGCACGATCCCCTTCTCCACGAAGGAGAACGTCTTGCCCTCGGCGTCCCGCACCCGCGTCACGTTGCCGCTGGAGTCGGTGGCATAGGCGTAGACGCGCAGATCGAAGGGGCCGCCCTGGGGGTGGGTGAACGTGAAGCAGCCTGTCGTCGGGTTCGTGTCGAAGACCTGCGAGTAGCTCCCCTTGGTGAGCCTGACGCGGACGCCGCGCGCCGTGACGACGTGCGAGCCGCTCGGATCGTTCCAGTGGTCCTCGGTGATCGTCTGGCCGGCCTGGGTGACGACCGTCCTGCCGCTGTCGGTCAACCGGATCTCCCACTTGATGCAGAGCGAGTACACGTTGGCGGCGACGTCCCCCGGCCCGCCGAACCCCGCGCCCGGGGCCGCCGCTCCGCCGTCGTCGTCCGGCGCGCCGGCCTCCGCGAGCAGATCGGCGCTGTACGGGAGCGCCGCGCCCTGCTTGATCCGCACCGTGTACGTGTCCGGCTCGTCCGGCCCAGACGCCCTCAGATCTCCGCTGTGATACCGGTCGTGAAGCACCCGCTCGCCGTAGGCGATCAGGACAGAGGTCGCCGGATCGCGGTGGAAGTAGAGGATCGGCGCGACGATCGGCTCCGCCGGCCCGGCGGGCGCCGCTCCGCCGGCCGCGTCGAGGGCGAGCGGGACGGCGGAGGCGCTGGCGGTGATCTGACCCGCGTGGCTCATCGCCGCGGTGCGGAGGCCAAAGGCGCGCACCGGGATGGCGAGGGTCGTGCTCTGACCGGGGTCGAGCCGCGCGACGGTGAAGCGCTGAGCTCCCTGCTGCGGCGTGCCGGCGTCCGCGCGGACCGTGATCGTCGCCTGCACGGGCGCCCTGCCGGGGTTGTTGACGACGAGGCTCACCTCCTCTGTGCCGAGCCTCGTCGACGCTCCCTCGTCGGGGACCGCCGCCCACGCGAGCCGGAGGAGGGGCCGGTTCGCCGTGTCATCGACACATCCCCCGTCCGCCGACGTGATCGCCTCCACGCTGCGGCCGGCGGGGACATCGCCGGATCCATCGCACCCCGCGACCGCGGCGAGGGATGCAAACAAGGTGGTGACCACCCCCGGAGCCCAGGGGGGTTGTTTCATGGTGCTCATGACCCTTCTCTTTCCGATGCGTCCGCAGCCCCGAGGCCCGTTTGCCCGGGGGAGCGCAGGGCGCCGCATCCGCGTGAAGCGGCCAGTCGCAACGGCCGTGCCGCTGGCCGCGGCGGGCTCGGCGCAGCCCTGGAAGGCGCGCGGGACGCAGGGAAACGAGGGGCCTGATTCCGGGACGGGCGTGCGACACGCCCTGTGCGGGCTGACACGGCGGTGTCACGTGTCAGCTGCGCGAGCGGGGGTGTCGAGCGCCCGCCCCGCGGCGGCCTCCGACGTATCCGGTTGCGCGGCCACGACCGGCAGGCGCGGGGACCCGCGGGCTCGACGGAGCGGCACCTCCAGGAGCCGCTCCGCGTGGCCGCCGGCGCGCGGCCGGCCGGGGAGGGGAGGCGGCGCCGTGGGCGGCCGCGGGGAGGCCGAGCGCCCTTCGGCGAAGGCGATCGTCGCGAGCGGAACCCACTGTACCGGGCTCGAGGCGGCGCCGTGGTCCCGCGGGCGTGATCGCCCTATAGTGGTCGCCCTGGATGCAAGGGGGCGTGCTCATCGCAGAGCGCTTTGTCATCGAGCGTGAGGTCGGCGCCGGCGGCATGGGCGCCGTCTACCGCGCGATCGATCGCACGAGCGGCGCCCCCGTGGCCCTCAAGCTGGTGACGTCCGACGATCACAGGTTCCACGCGCGCGCCCGCGTGGAGGCAGAGGTCCTCGCCGCGCTCGACCACCCCGCCCTCGTCCGCCTCGTCGCGAGCGGCCGGATGGGCGACGGGCGCCCCTTCCTGGCGATGGAGTGGCTCGACGGCGAGGACCTCGCCGCGCGCCTCGCGCGATCCCCCGTCACCGTCCGCGAGGCCATCTCGATCGGCGTCCGCGTCGCGGAGGGGCTCGCCGCGACCCACGCGCGCGGCGTCGTGCACCGCGATCTCAAGCCGTCCAACATCGTCCTCCCCGGCGGCGACGCTGCGCAGGCAAAGCTCGTCGACTTCGGTATCGCCCGCATCGGCCACCTCGGCCGCCGCCTGACCGCCACGGGGGCGCTCCTCGGCACGCCCGGCTACATGGCCCCGGAGCAGGTGCAATGCGTCGGCGACGTCGGCCCGCCCGCCGATCTGTTCGCGCTCGGCGCCGTCCTGTTCGAGTGCCTCACCGGCTGCCCCGCCTTCCTCGGCGACACCCCGCTCGCCGTGTTCTCGAAGATCCTCCTCGACGAGCCCCCGCGCATCGAGGCCTTCCGCGCGGGCCTCCCGGCCAGCCTCGGCGACCACATCGCGCGCTTGCTCGCCAAGGCGCCCGCCCAGCGGCCCACCGCCGGCGAGTGCGCCGCCGCCCTCGCCTCCCTGCTGCACGCGCACGGCGACGGCGCTCCCCGGAAGGTCCCCGCCGCCGCCGCGATGCCCTCGGGCGAGCAGCGCCTCGCGTGCGTCCTGCTCGTCCGGCCCGCGCAGGCGCCGCCGGGGGTCCCCGCCGGGGACGCGTCGCCCACGGTCACGGTCGATCCCGACACGCTGAGCGCGACGCCCCCCGTCGAGCACGGGGCCGGGGGCGACGCGCTCGCGGCGCTGCGCGAGGCCATCGCGCCGTTCGGCGGCCAGGCCGATCGCCTGCTCGACGGCGCCCTCGTGGCGCGCTGGTGCGGCGTCGGCGCGGCGCGCGACCAGGCAGGGCGCGCCGCGCGCGCCGCCCTCGAGGCCGCCCAGCGCCTGCCCGACGCCGCCATCGCCCTCGCCAGCGGCCTGACCGACGTGCGCGGGCTCCTGCCCCTGGGCCCCGTCCTCGATCGCGCCGCCGCCCTCGTGGAGGCGCCCGGGGCGCCGCCCGGCGCGGTCCTCGTCGACGAGGTCACCGCCGGCCTGCTGGACGCCCGCTTCGAGCTCCGCGCCTCCCCTGCCGGCCTGCACCTCGTCGGGCGGCGCACCTTGAACGACGGCGAGGCGCGGCTGCTGCTCGGCCAGCCGAGCCCCTGCGTCGGCCGGGAGCGCGAGCTGCGCGCGCTCGCCGACCTGCTCGACCAGTGCGTCGACGAGGCCGTGGCGCGCGCCGTGCTCGTCGTCGCGCCGCCCGGCATCGGCAAATCCCGCCTCCGCCACGAGATGCTCGGCCTGGTGCGGCGGCGCGGCGACGTCGAGGTCTGGGCGGCGGACGCCGACGAGCTCGGCTCCGACACGCCCTATGCCCTGCTGGGCGCGGCGCTCCAGCGCGCCGCCGACGCCCACCCCGGCGATCCCGTCCAGGAGCGGCGGCGCAGGCTCGAGGAGCGCGTCGCCCGCCACGTCCCGGAGCCCGAGCGCGCGCGCGTCGCCGTCTTCCTCGGCGAGATCATCGCCGCGCCGTTCCCCGCCTCCGCGCACCCGACGCTCGCGGCGGCGCGCCGCACGCCGGCGATGATGGCCGAGCAGATCCGCCGCGCCTTCCTGGACCTGCTCGCCGCCGAGACGGCTGCCCACCCGCTGATGCTCGTGCTCGAGGACCTCCACTGGGCCGACGTCTCCAGCGTCGAGCTCGCCGGCGCCGCGCTCGCCGCGCTGCGCGACCGGCCCTTCATGGCCGTGGGCCTCGCCCGCCCCGAGATCCACGACCGCTTCTCGACCCTCTGGGCCGAGCACGACGTCCAGGAGATGCGGCTCGGCAGGCTGACCCGCCGCGCCGCGGCGCAGCTCGTCGCCGGCGCCCTGCCCGCCGCCGACGACGCGCTCGTCGCGCGCCTCGTCGACCGCGCGGACGGCAACCCGCTCTACCTCGAGGAGCTCATCCGCGCGGTGGCCGAGGGCCGCGGCGACACGCTGCCCGAGACCGTCGCCGCCATGGTGCAGGCCCGCCTCGAGATCCTCCCCGCCGACGAGCGGCGGGTGCTCCGGGCGGCCAGCGTCTTCGGCGATGTCTTCTGGCGAGGCGCCGTCGAGGCGCTCGTGGACGGGGGCGCGCCGGACCAGGAGCCCTCCGCGCACGGCCGCGCGGGCGCTCACCTCGCGTCGCTCGTCGCAAAGGAGGTGCTCGTCCGGCGGCTCTCGAGCCAGCTGCCCGGAGAGCCGGAGTTCGCGTTCCGTCACGCGCTGCTGCGCGAGGGCGCGTATGCGATGCTGACCGCGGACGGCCGCGCGCTCGGCCACCGGCTCGCGGGCGGGTGGCTGGAACGGCAGGCGGCCCCGCGCGGCGCCGCGCCGTCGTCGCCGGGGACCGGGGCCGAGCCGCCGCGCGCCGCCGCGCGGCCCGACGCGGCGAACGAGGCGAGCGCGGCGCGGATCGCGCGGCACTTCGAGCTGGGCAGGGCGCCGGATCGCGCGGCGGCGTGGTACGCGCGGGCGGCGGAGCACGCGCTCCGCGCGGGCGACCCGGGCGACGCGGGGACCTGCGCCGCGCGCGGGCTGGCCCTGCTGGCCGAGACCCCGCGGACCGAGGGCCGCCTGGACCAGGAGCTCGCGCTGCAGATCTTCCTCGCCACGGCGCTGGCCATCACGCGCGGCCACGCGGCGCCGGAGGTGGAGCGCGCGTTCTCCCGCGCCCTCGAGCTCTGCCAGGGGGAGGAGGACGCCCACGCGCGCATCGTGACGCTCTTCGGGCTCTGGCGGCTCCACATCGGCCGCGGAGAGCACTGGACGGCGCGCGCCTTCGGGGAGGACCTGCTCGCGCTGGCCCGGACGCGGGGCGGGCCCGAAGCCGCGCTGGCCGCGCACCACGCGCTCGGCAAATCGTGCTTGTTCCTGGGCGAGCACGGCAACGCGCGGCAGCACCTCCAGACGAGCGTTGGTCTCTACGATCGCGCCCGTCACCACGACATCAGCTATTTCTACGGCGGGGACTTCGAGGTCCAGGGGCTGTCCTATCTGGCCATCACGCTCTGGGCGCTCGGCGCGATGGATCAGGCGCTCTCGACGACCCGGCGCGCGTGCGCGATCGCGGAGGGGCTGGGTCACCCGTTCACCGTGGTGCTCGCGCTGTCGCTGGCCGCCGTCCACCACCAGGTCCGCCGGGACCGGCGGACAACCCTCGAGTACGCGGAGAGGGCGCTCTCGCTGGCGACGAGGCACGAGTGTCGCCATTACGTCCAGGTGGCGACCATCCTGCGCGGGTGGGCGCTCGCGGAGCGCGGGCAGCGCGAGGACGTCGTGGAGGAGATGCGTCTGGCGATCGCGGACCAGCGCGCCGAAGGGACCCAGATGTCGATGACCCACCTGCTCGCCCTGGAGGCCGAGGCCCGGGCCGCTGTCGGGCAGGAGGCCCGCGCGCTCGCGACCCTGGCCGAGGCCGAGGCGACGATGGACGGGCACGCCGAGCGCTTCTGGGCGCCGGAGGTCTACCGCCTCAAGGCGGCGATCCTGCACGGCAGCGCGGCGCCCAGCGACACGGCCGCGGAGGATTGCCTCCTCCGCGCGCTCGACATCGCGCGCTGCCAGGGCGCGCTGACGCTCGAGCTCCGCGCGACCGCGAACCTCGCCCGGCTCTGGCGGGTCCAGGGCAACGCGGAGGAGGCCCAGGAGGCGCTCGCGGGCGTCCTCGCCCGGGTCGCCGAGGGCCCCGGCACGAGGGACGTGGAGGAGGCGCGCGCGCTCCTCGAGGAGCTGTCTCGAGGGCCGAGGCGGCCGGCGCGCGACCCCACCCGCGCCATCGATCCGAGGAACCCTTCGCCATGAGCACGAAATCGGTCTCGGTGCCCCCTGATCTCCACCCGCTCTTCGAGCGCGCGGAGCAGTACACCCGCGCGTATTTCGCGCAGAAGCGCGAGCGCCCCGAGGAGGGGACCATCGAGGTGTCCGGCGAGCGCTACGTGCTGGTCCGGGCCGCCTCGATGTCGGTCGAGTTCGTCGACCTCATCCTGTCGCTCTATCACGAGGGGAGCGAGGGCGAGGCCCGCAAGGTCGCCTTCGACTTCCTGTTCGACCTCGCGCACACGAGCGCCAAGGCCGATGCGCGCCATTTTCATCAGAAATTCGGCATCTCGGATCCGGTGGAGAAGCTCTCGCTCGGCCCAACGCACTTCGCGTACACGGGGTGGGCGTTCGTGAATATCGACGCGGCGAGCCGGCCCGTGCCCAACGAGAACTTCCTGCTCATTTACGATCACCCGTTCTCGTTCGAGTCGGACGCGTGGGTGCGGCGGGGGCGCCGCTCGGAGGGCCCCGTCTGCGCGATGAACGCGGGCTACTCCTCCGGCTGGTGCGAGGAGAGCTTCGGCATCCCGCTCATCGCCGCGGAGATCGCGTGCCGCGCGGCCGGAGGCGAGACGTGCCGGTTCGTCATGGCGCCGCCGTGGCGCATGAGCGAGCACCTGACCCGGTATCTGCGCGGCGCGCCCGCCGAGGCGCAGCGGCGCGACATCAACGTCCCGGAGTTCTTCCAGCGCCGCCGCCTCGAGGACAAGCTCCGGCGCAAGCAGCGGCACATCGACGCGCTCGCCGCGGAGAACGCGCGCCACGAGGAGGAGATCCGGCGGCTGCGCGCCGAGCTCGATAGCGCGCACGAGCGGCTGCGCGCGCTCGGAGGCGGCGCCGCGCCGGAAGGCCCGGCGGGCTGAGGCGGCTCAAGGCTCGGTGTCGGCGCGGCCCGGAGGCGCGGCGCGGCGGCGCTTGATCCACCGGCAGAGCTGGGTCCGGTGCACGCCGAGCGCCCGCGCCGTGCGCGCGATGTTCCCGCCCTCGCGGCGGAGCGCCTCCTCGATCACGGCGTCGGCGGGCAGCGACACCCCGCGCCGCGCCGTCGCCCCCGTCCGCGCCGCCTCCGGCGCGGGCTGCGGCGGGGGCGGCGCGGGCGCGAACGAGGGTGGCAGCGCGGGGGGGTACGGCAGGTGCTGCGGGAACGAGGAAGGCGGCAGCGCGGCCGACGGCGATGGGGCCAGCGGCGGGGCGACCGCCTGCCCTGCCGAGGGCAGGAGGTGCGCCGCCGTCACCCACCGGCTCTCCGCGCTCCGCGCCTCCTGCGCGGCCGCCTCGAGCTCCGAGAGGAGCTCCCGCACGTTGCCGGGCCACGCCCGCAGCAGGCAGGCCTCGATCAGCGAGGCATGTGCCTTGAGGGGCGCGAGCGCCTGGCTGCGCGCGCCGGCCGCCTCCGCCTCCCTGCGCAGCACCTCGTCCACGTACCACGGCATCTCCTCGAGCCGCTCTCGCAGCGCCGGGAGGACGACGCCCCTTCGCGCGATGCGGTAGAGCAGATCCTCGCGCAGCTTGCCTGCGGCGACCTGCGCGCGAAGGTCCTTGAGCGTCGCCGAGACGAGCGCGAAATCCACCTTCACGGGGCGCGCCGCGCCGATCGGGATCACCTCCTTGGCCTCGAGCGCGCGCAGCAGCTTGGCCTGCACCCCGAGGTCCAGCTCGGCCACCTCGTCGAGGAAGAGAACGCCCCCGTGCGCGGCCTTCACGTACCCGTCCCCGCCCGCCTTGGCGTCCGTGAACGCGCTCTTCACCCAGCCGAAGAGCTGCGCCCCGGCCATGTCCCCCGAGAGGGTGGCGCAGTTGACGGCGACGAACGGGCCGTCGCGCCGCGGGCCGTACCCGTGGAACGCCCTCGCCGCGTGCTCCTTGCCGGTCCCGCTCTCGCCGGTGATGTGCAGCGCGGCGTGGGAGCCCGCGGCCCGCGCGATGGACGCCCACACGCGCGCGAGGGCCGGGCCGACGAGCGTGCCGTGCACCCTGGAGACGCCCGCCCGGAACGGCTCCACGTCCGCCTGGAGCAGGAACACCGAGGAGCCGGTGCGCACGACCTTCAGATCGGCGCCGGCGCGCGCGCCCTCCAGGCGCTCCCCGTCGACCCAGGTGCCGTTGCGGCTCCCGAGGTCCTCGACCTCCCACAGCCGTCCGTCGAAGCGCACGTTCGCGTGCATGCGGGAGGTCTGAGGATCGCCGACGACCCCGCCCTCGCCGCGCCCGATGCCGAGATGTCCGTCCCGGAGGGGCAGGACGTCGCAGCGCGGCGCATCGACGGAGAAGATGCACACGAGGCCCGGCGTGGGCCTCGCGGAGCGCGAGCCGCTCGCCTGGACGCTCAGGGGCTCTTCCTGGGTGGTCTTGAGCGGAGGGGGGGCCACGGTGGTCCAAGTGTACACCACGGGGTCGGGCCTCGCGGGGCCGGAAGCGCCGAGCGCACCGAGGCGTCGTACGGGGCGGGATTGCCCGTGCACTTGCGCCGCTGGTATGAAGGCCTGCGGCAATCGCCCTCCGCCCGCGGCGCCCTTGACGTCCTTCTGCGCCGGCGCCATGCGCTCGTGGCTCGGCGCAGCTCCCGCGTGAAACTTCCATGTCCCTCGAGCCTGCCGCTCGTCCTGAGACACCGCTGTACGAGGAGGGGTGGAGAGTAGCTGCGATAATGAACGACGGATCGCGAGAACGCGCTTTATGCGCTCGGAGGGATCGTGGTGGGGGTGGCGGCGCGAGAGCTCGGCGGCAGAGAGGCCGCGTCTGCGTCTCCTCTCAGGAGCAGCATCTCAGCCCGTTCCCGTTGTTGCACGGGTAGGTGCCATTCGGACAGCTGATGGCAATCCAGCCGGCGACGCACCAGCTCGCGAGCTCGCCCTTGTCGCACGAAGGCGCCTTGTACGTCGTGCAACCGGGCCCTTCGATGCAGCTCGCACAGTAGCAGGCTCTGACCTCCTCTTCGGGGGCGTCCGAAACGTCGGTTGGACCCTGCGGGAACGCTGCCTCGGCAGGTTTGTGGCCAGCGAGAGCAACGAGCGAGATGAAGGCGCTGGCAAACATAAAGGCAATGATCTTGACCGGTCTATTCTTCATGGTTTCCTCATTTCAAGGGCCCCGCGGCCCCGGTTGGTTGCGTTGTGAGGTTGGCCTTGTCGTTTCTGTACATGTCGCTCACGCGGAGTCGACGGCCCCGACGGGAGCGCTGATGCATGCGTTCCGGCCCTCCTGAAGGCTGAACGCAATTTGCGATGTCGCTCTTGATGAGGCTGTACGTCGCCTCCGTTATGCGGGGACTTGCGCGACGCTCCGGTTCCTCGCCTCGGCTGCGAGCGCCCAGGCGTCCAGGCG
This sequence comes from Sorangium sp. So ce1335, assembly GCF_051521615.1. Lineage (NCBI taxonomy): Bacteria > Pseudomonadati > Myxococcota > Polyangiales > Polyangiaceae > Sorangium > Sorangium sp. So ce1335. The sequence goes on along the minus strand of NZ_CP150363.1, from coordinate 8,869,612 downwards.
CTGGACGTGGATCAAGGCCGCGCCGAAATGCCGGTGCGCGAGCGCGGCGTCCCGGAGCGGGATCTCGGCGCCGCCCCGGAGCGCCGCGTCGATCTGCGCGGCGCAGCGGCCGAGGGCGCGCAGGCCGAGCTCCACGTCCAGCGACGCCCTGACCGCGAAGCGCACGCAGTGCGGCGTCCTCGCGTCGCGGCGGAGGATATCGACAAGCGCGCTCCTGGCGTGATCGAGCGAGCGGCCGAAGAGCTGCGCACAGGCTGCTCGCTCCCTCGCCGCGTGCAGCGCCGCGCGCGCGTCGGCGTGCTCTACCCCGCGGTCCCCCGCGCCGGCGAGCGCGCGTGCGGCGCGGAGGTGCCGGCCAACGGCCGCCGACAGGTCCTTGACGCGCACGAGGCCCACCGCCGTCTCCTCCTTCCTATCGCAGAGCTCGAAGAAACCGAGCCGCTTGCACACGAGCCCTTTCCCACCAGGCACCGGCTCGGGCTCGCAGAACTCGGGGACCGCGCAAGGATCCCACCCGCTGAGGAAGTCGTCGAACGGCGGCGGCGGCAGCGGCACCGGGGCCGGCGGCTGGCCCTCCTTGCCCAGATACTCGACATCGCCCGGCTCCACCACCTGCATGACCAGGGTGTCCGCGAGCTCGGCGGGCGGGGCCAGCGGCGAATAATCTCCCGCGAGCGGGAACTCGAAGAAAGGACTCGCCGAGCCGTCACCCAGGGGAGCGCCCTTGAAGGTGTAGTACGGGAAGGGATAGAGAGATCCACCGAAGCTCTGCCAGTAGTCATCCAGGCTGGGCGACTCCTTGCTGGGCAAGGTGGCGACCGCCTTGCCGTCCTTGGCCCAGAACCAAGCGATCGGATCCTTCCAGCGGATGGCGTGGGTCCCCTTGGGTATCACGTCCGTGTTCCCATATCCATCGCTCGGGTCGAACACGACGCCGTCGACCTCGATGGTGCCTGCCTTCCCCCAGATCGAATGAGCCGTGAAAATCAGAAAGTCCATGACGTCCTCACCTCGTTTTATATGGTTGACGATCGCCGAAGCCATGCGTTGTGGCGTATGTACGATGTTTGGCGCCCGTAAGGCGGCTACGCCGTTCTGGGCCTATGAGTCCTCCCTGTCGTGTCGCCTCAGCAACCCATGTGCCCGGCGCTGCGAGGCCGGGTCGCCTGGCCTCATGCCAGAGATCTTCCTCGGGCCGACACGCCAGGGCTGACACACACGGGTGACACGTGTCACGCCGCGTTTCCCGTATCGCGCTCGTCGAGCTCCCACCGGCCGAGGAGCGTTTGGGCCTCCGTCACGCCTGTCGTATCGAACCCCGCGACCGAGCCGCCCCTCGCGGCGGCGGGGCGGGACCATCCATGGGCCCGTGCCCGGCAGCAGAACGTCGACGGCTCCGCCTGCAGCACCTCGCCGAGGCCGCCGGGAGCCACGGCCACGGCGTCCGCCGAGCGCGAACGTCATCCACACCGGGAGGAGCGCCGCGGCGAGCGCGACGTGCACGAAGGTGAGCGCGCCGAACGACGAGATAGGCCGCCGCTGTTCCCGCTCGCGCCGGGCGAACAGGGCCACGCGCGGCTCGGTTATCGGGTGAAGCTTTACGACACGTCGTACATCGAATGGATCCGTATGCCGGAGTTTCCGGCGGAGCGGGCGAGTGAACGCGTCCGACGAGGCGTTGCATGACCCTCGTGACACACGAGATCGGCTCCCATCCAGTCGGCACGGAAGCTGGATCGAAGCTGGATCGGAAGCTGGAACGGCTCGCGGCTGCGTGACCGAGCGATGCACGCCGAGCCTTTCGCCGAGGAGGGAGCTACATACCGGAGGTCCTCACCAAGCATCCTGACATCGTGATTGCGGTGCTCGAGGGAGGCGGGGCGCGCTGTGGCCCCGGGCAGGAGCCGAAGATCTTGAAGGCTTGCCCGCCGACGCGTTTCTGCGCCACCTCGTCGGGCGAAGTGTGTGTCTACGGCCTCGAAGACATCGGCACGATGACGCAGATATCCCGGGGGATCTCGCCAAGCGCGTTTGTGACCGGCAGGAGGCCTCGACCGGATCCGCGTCGAGCGGGTGTACGCTTGCATCCGAGCCCACGGCCGGGGCTGCCCTCGTTCCGGGCGCGGCAGCGGCGCTCCTCGTCGCCAGGCGCGTTGGACAGCGACGCCGCTCAGCCCCGGGTCTCGATGCGGCAGGGTGCGATCGACATGATCGCGGCCGAGGGGTTTGACCACGAGCGCCGGTCGTGAGCACAGTCACCACCGCGAGCTACCGTGCATTGGCGTGACCTCACGGGCTCGCCTGCCCAGGCGGTACACGGTCGCGCGCGCGGGTCCCCGCCCGTCGACACGGTCTTGACACGATGCTCCCGATTTGTGCTACGGATCCACGAAGCCACCCGACGCTGCGATGGCGGCCCGGCCCGCGCCGGTCCGTAGAGCGTCCCTGGTGGCCTGCGCGACCCGAGACCACCGGGACGGCCTCCGTGGTCGCCGAGGTTCGGTACGACATGGCTGGGACGAAGAAGGGGCCCACGACGCTGCCCCTGCTCACGTTCGTTCTGCGCAACTACAAGAATTTCAACGCCCGCGCGACGCGCGACGCGCTCCTCGCCTACTGGGAGCACATCGAGCGCGGGGGGAAGATGTTCTGGGCCGTGGCCGGGGCGATGTCTTCGGCTCAGCTCGGCATCACGCTGGCGCCCGCCATCCGCGCCGGCCTCATCCACGGCCTGTCGGTGACCGGCGCCAACCTGGAGGAGTCGCTGTTCCGCCTCGTCGCGCACGACGAGTACCGCGACTTCCCCGACTACCGCTACTTCACCAAGCAGGACGACACGCGGATCCTCGAAAACCGGATGCGGCGCGTGACCGACACCAGCATCCCCGAAGACGAGGCTTTCCGTGCGGTGGAGAAGCACATCGTCCCCATGTGGGAGCGGGCGACGGCGCGCGGCGACCGCCGCTTCTGGCACGAGTACTTCTACGAGCTGGTCCAGGCGGTCGAGCCCGCGCTCCACCGCGGCCCGCCCGAGGAGTGCTGGCTGCTCGCCGCCGCGGAGGCCGGGCTGCCGCTGGTGGTCCCGGGCCACGAGGACTCGACCTTCGGCAACATCTTCGCGTCCTACGTGCGGCGGGGCGAGTGCAGCGCGAGCATCGTGAAGTCGGGCATCGAGTACATGGCCGCGCTGTACGATCAGTACCGCGCGCTCAGCGCAGGCGCGGGCGTCGGGTTCTTCCAGATCGGCGGGGGCATCGCGGGCGACTTCCCCATCTGCGTGGTGCCGTCGCTCAAATACGATCTCGGCGAGCCGGCCCGGCCCTGGGCCTATTTCTGCCAGATCTCCGACTCGACGACATCCTATGGCTCGTACTCGGGCGCCACGCCGAACGAGAAGATCACCTGGGACAAGCTGACCGCGGACACGCCCATGTTCGTGATCGAGTCGGACGCCACCATCGTGGCGCCGCTCCTGCTCGGAGCGCTGCTCGAGTGCAAGCGCGACCCGGCCGAGGCTCGGGCCGTCATCGAGGCGCACGGCGCGTGAGCGCCGGCGGCTCTCCTTATCCCTGAAGCGAGGTTGTAAGACGATGAGCAAGAAGAAGGTCCTGATCACGGGCGGCGCGGGCTTCCTGGGGATCAATCTGGTGCGGCACCTGCTCGAGCGCGGCTATGAGGTCACGTCGCTCGACGTCCTGGACTTCGACTACCCCGAGCGGTCGCGTATCCGGGAGGTGCGCGGGGACATCCGCGACGCGGCGGTCGTCGACGCGGCGATGAAGGGGCAGGACTTCGTCGTGCACACGGCGGCGGCGCTGCCCCTGTACACGCCGGAGGAGATCTACACGACCGACGTGATCGGCACGCGCGTGGTCATGAGCGCCGCGCGCCGCCACGGCGTCGAGCGCGCCGTGCACATCTCTTCCACGGCCGTGTACGGCATCCCCGACCACCACCCGCTCTGCGAGGACGACCGGCTCGACGGCGTGGGCCCGTACGGGCAGGCCAAGATCCAGGCCGAGGTCGTGTGCCTCGAGGAGCGCGGCCGGGGGCTCGTGGTGCCCATCATCCGGCCCAAGTCCTTCATCGGACCGGAGCGGCTCGGGGTCTTCGCCCTGCTCTACGACTGGGCGCTCGACGGCAAGGGCTTCCCCATGATCGGCGACGGCAAGAACCGCTACCAGCTCCTCGACGTGGCCGATCTCTGCGAGGCCATCACCCTGTGCATGACGAAGGACGCGGCGGTCGCCAACGACACCTTCAATATCGGCGCGAAGGAATTCACCACCATGGGCGAGGACTACCAGGCGGTGCTCGACGCGGCGGGCAAGGGCAAGAAGATCGTGCCCTTCCCCGCGGCGCCGGCGGTGCTCGGCCTGCGCGCGCTCGAGGCGATGGGCGTCTCGCCGCTCTACAAGTGGGTCTACGAGACGGCATCGAAGGACTCCTTCGTGTCGATCGAGAAGGCCGAGCGGCTGCTCGGCTTCGCGCCGAAGTACTCGAACAAGGACGCGCTGGTGCGCAACCTCGAGTGGTACCGGGCGCACCGGAGCGAGTTCGAGAGCCGCTCGGGCGTGACCCATCGCGTGCCCTGGAAGCAGGGCGCGATAGGCCTGTTGAAGGCGTTCTTCTGAGCCAGCTGGGGCCGGGGCCGTCACCGCGCTGGCCATGTTCGACCAGGCCAGCGCGGCGGGACACGTGGTCGTCGAGGTGATGACATGGATCGGGAGCGAGGGTTGCGGTCGCGCATCGAGCGCGCAGGAGCGAACGTGGCGAGCCGGCTGGGCTGGGTTCCGCGGGGCGATGGCGGCAGGACCCCGGCGCCCGCCGGGCCGCGCGGCGTCGAGGGCGACGAGGAAGAGGCGCTCGACGGCTGGGGCTTCAAGGACACGCGCTTCGTCGTGAAGCCGGACGGGCACGTGACGCTCACGGGACGCCGCTACAACATCAGCGGGCTCGATCTACCGAAATTGCTGCCGTGGCTGTCGGGCATCCTTCAGGCCCCGCTCGCCCACGACAACCGCAACGTGCCCCACTATCCGCCCGCGATCCCCGCCGCGCGGCGCGACGAGGCGCTGCTCGAGGCGCTCCGCGGCTTCCTCCGCGACGATCAGGTGAGTGATGAGCCGCTGGTCCGGCTGCGGCATGGCCACGGCCACACAGGGGCCGAGATCTGGGCGATCCGCTACGGTCACCTCCCCCGCGTGCCCGATCTCGTCGTCTTCCCCGAGGCACACGCCGAGGTGGAGCGCCTCGTCGAGGTGGCGCACGCGCGCGGGGCCTGCCTCGTCCCCTTCGGCGGCGGTACCAACGTCACCGACGCCCTGCGCTTGCCCGTCGACGAAGCGCGCGTGGTCATCGCGCTGGACATGCGCCGCATGAACAAGCTGCGCTGGGTGGATCCGGTGAACCGCACGGCGTGCATCGAGGCGGGCGCCACCGGCCGGCACATCGCCGCCGAGCTGGCCAGGCACGGGCTGACGCTCGGACACGAGCCCGACAGCGCGGAGTTCTCGACGCTCGGCGGGTGGATCGCCACGAACGCCAGCGGGATGAAGAAGAACCGCTACGGCAATATCGAGGACATCGTGCTCGATGTCACGGCGGTGACGACTCGAGGCGTGATTGAACGCCCCGCCGTGGGCCCGCGTGAGAGCGTCGGTGTCAACCCGAAGACCTTCCTGTTCGGGAGCGAGGGGAACCTCGGCGTCATCACCAGCGCGGTGGTCAAGGTGTGGCCCCTGCCCGAGGTAAAGCGCTACGCGAGCGTGATCTTCCCGGACCTCGAGCACGGCTTCAAGTTCCTCTACGACCTGCAACAGAGCGGCGCCGTCCCCGCGAGCGTGCGCGTGATGGACAACACCCAGTTCCATTTCGGACAGGCGCTGAAGCCGGCCTCGAAGGGGCTCGCCGCGCGGCTCAAGAGCCGAGCCGAGGCGCTCGTGGTGACGCGGATCAAGGGCTTCGATCCGCACAAGATGTGCGTGGCGACCGTCGTCTTCGAGGGCACGGCCGCGGAGGTCGCCTTTCAGGAGCGAACGCTCCGGGCCATCGCCGCGCGCCATGGTGGCCTCCAGGGAGGCGCCGCCAACGGGGAGCGTGGCTACCAGCTCACGTTCGGCATCGCGTACATCCGCGATCTGGCGTTCGAGCACTGGGCCATCGCGGAGAGCTTCGAGACAAGCGTGCCATGGTCGCGCGCGCTCGAGCTCTACGAGCGGGTCAAGCGCCGCGTGGAGCTCGAGCACGAGCGCCGCAAGCTGCCCGGACGGCCCTTCTTCACCGGTCGGCTCACGCAGGTCTATCCGACCGGCGTCGCGATGTACTTCTATCTCGGCTTCTACGCCAAGGGCGTCGCCGATCCCGTCGCGGAGTACGCCGCCCTCGAGCATGCGGCGCGCGAGGAGATCCTCGCCTCCGGCGGCACGCTCTCGCACCACCACGGCGTGGGGAAGATCCGGCAGGATTTCCTCGACGAGGTGTACTCCGAAGGCGCGCGGACGGTCATCCGCGAGGTCAAGCGCGCGCTCGATCCGGACAATCTCTTCGGCGCCTCGAACCACGGCGTGCGCGGCGCGGTCGCGCTGGCCGGCGAGGCGGAGCAGGCGCCGTGACCGCGCAGCCATCGGCGACGCCGAGCGCCGCCGAGCCTCCGCCCGCCCGCTCCCCCGGCGCCCCGGCCGCCTACTTCTTCGCCCCGAACAGCGCCGCGATCGTCGGATAGTCGCTGTCCTCGACGGCCCCCTGGATCACGCACGTCACCTGCCCGCCCGGCGCCGCGATCGCGTGGATCGGCAGCTCGGTCGTCTCCTTCACGCCGAGCGCCTTCAGCCACCCCGCCCGCTGGGACCCTTCGGGGAGCCAGTACGACGCGCGCACCCCCGTGCCCGGCTGCGCCTCGAGGAACCGCGAGAGCTGCCGCTCGTCGTCGTCGATCGAGATGAACGCCAGATCGATGAGCACGCCGGCCGCCCGGAGCTTCTGCTGCCACCCGAGCAGCCGCGGCATCTCCTCCAGGCACGGCTTGCACCACGCCGCCCAGAAGTTCACCCACACCCACTTGCCCACGCCGAACTGGATGTTCGCCGGCAGCGGCTCCGCCCCGTTGGCCGCCACCGCCGTGAGCCCCCCCGACGAGGGCGCCGGCCGCGGCGACTGCCCCGCGCACAGGAGCCGCGGCGCCGCCGGCGCGGCCGGCGCGGCCGGCGCCGCCCCGGTGGCCGTCGCCGTCGCCGTCGCCGCGCCGCCCGGCGCCGTCACCGCGTTGCTCCGCCCCTGGCCTGGCGTCGGGGGCGGCGGCAGATCCGCCTTGTCCTGATCGCACCCGCCCGCGAGCCCCGCGGCCACGGCCAGCGCCACGAGGGCGCCGCGGACAGCCCCGCTCCGCTCCATCGTCCGCCTCACAGCTGGCAGTCCACCCAGGAGACGAACGCGCTCCGGTTGATGGCCTCTGCCGTACATGCCTTGTTCTTCCGCGAGACGTTCCATTGGCAGTATTCCGCCCCGAGCTGGGCGAACTCGTTCCCGAGCCACAGCATCCCGACCTTCTTGTCCAGGTCCTGCTCCTTGAACTTGTCGGAGATATCGAAGAGCACGCTGTTCGCGCGCTTGTGCGACAAGGTCCGGTTGAACTCCGGCGTCCCCGTCTTCGACGCCCGCGCGACGATGAAGAAGTAGCGCGCCCCGCGCCGATCGAGCCACATCTCCTCGATCATCTTCCTCCCCTCGTCGTCGAGCTTCTCCGACGCGTCGTCGAACATCACGACCCCGCCGCGCCCCTTCAGCGGCGTGAAGAGCGCGTTGAAGTCGTCGTCGCTGATCGACGCGAGCGTCTTCACGTCGGCGGGCTGGCACCCGCGCCGCGCCTCGGCCCCGACGAGGCCGCAGGCGTTGAGCACCCGCTGCAGCACCGTCTTGAACGCCGGGGTGCAGTACGGCGCCTCGGCGTCGTTCGCGATCGCCACCGCCGGCCTCACCGCCGCGGCGACGCCCGTCTTCAGGCGCTGCGACGCGGCCTGCACCTGCCCGTGCACCGTCACGCCGGACGCGACGAGCATCGCGCACCCGGCCACGATCCCGATGATCCCTGCGCCTCTCATGACCACCTCACCTCGTCCGGAGGGCCGGCGCGAGCTGCCTTATCGCGTACGACAGCCCGATGTCCGTGTCCTCGTCGCAGAGCCGCGTCGTCCCCAGGAACATCTGCGGCGTCGAGACCGGGAGCTTGTTGTCCACGATGTAGCGGAGCATCCGGTTCAGCCGCAGCGTCGTCTCCTTCGAGTCCATGCACACGTCGAGCCCCGGCCAGCGCTGCCGGATCGCCGCCTGCACGTTGGCGACCCCCGCCCCGGCCTTCGCGCCCTCGAGCAGCTCCTCCTGGTTGTCGTAGGCCCACTCGAGCACATCCAGGGCCCGGTGATCGCTGCAAAGGATCGCCTTGGAGAGCAGGCACGCCCCCGGGTGCACCGGCCGGTCGAGCATCCAGTTGCAGTCGCTGTCCAGCGGGAAGAGCACCAGCGTCACGTCGAGCTTGTCGAACACGCCCTCGGACACGAGCCGCTGGTGGAACGCCTTGCACGTCGGGCAGAGCGGATCGACGAAGATCGTCGCCGGCTGCACCGCGCCCGGGTGCTTCACGTGGAGCAGCGCGTTGTTCGGCTCGGTCGGCTTCTCCAGCTTGCCGCAGCCGGTCAGGTAGCTCGCGTAGCTCGGCAGCGCGCTCGCGTAGAGCAGCGCCGGCGTCACGGTGCACGCGCCGAGCGCGACGAGCCACCCCGGCAGGAGGAGCTTCGAGCCCATGGGGCGCGCCGGCGCGGCGGGCGCGGCGCCCGGCGGGTCGCCGAGCGACGCGCCGAGGGGCGCCATGGGCACCGTGGGCCCCACGCCGGCCGCCCCGGCGCGCGGCGCCGCGCTCGACCAGGCAGCCGCCCGCGCCTGCCTGCGGTCGTCGAGCAGCGCCCAGATGCCGCCGGCCGCGAGCAGCGCCGACGAGATGTACATGCCCACGCACGTCTTGCAGAACACCCCGAGGCGCACCGCCGAGATGACCGCCATCATGATCGACACGGCGAGCGGCGTCAGGCCGGCGGCGAACAGGAAGTGCGCCGCGCGCCGCGGCGCGTGCTGGCCGGAGAGCAGCACGTACAGCGCGAACGCCGCGAAGAACGCGAACGCGCCGAGCGCGAACAGCGAGATGGGGATACCGCCCCAGAAGTCCTCGCGGAACAGGGCGGAGTAGGGGCTGTACATCGCCACACGGCAGGCCGTGTCGGCGCCCTCCGTCGCGCTCAGGCCGGGGATGAAGCTGCAGTGAAGGTCGTGCACCTGCCGGTCGAGGTGCCGGATGTAGTCGAACGTCGACGAGGCGCTGAACGCCAGGCCGAGCAGCGACCCGCTGAGCGCGAGCGCCGCAGGCCAGCGAGGGCTACGACTGCGTGACATGGCGCTTGTCGTTACGCGAGGGCAGGCAACGCGTCAAATAGGACGCCCGCGTGATCAGGCATCCCCCGATGCGCACGACCCCGGTCGGCTCGTATTTGTACGAGCTCTCTGTCCAGAGGACTCGCCCTCCTCGAAGTCGACCTCGCGATCGACAGCGCCCACGCGCACCGCCTGCCGCCCGCGGTCGACGCGGCGCGTGCCGACGCGCGCGGCGCCCTCTCGCGGGGGCGGCGACCCGTTGCCCGCGCGATCCGCCGCTGCTAGGAGCTGCCGCGGGGGATCCGGGACCAGAGCTACCCCCATGACGACCCCTGCACCCGGCGCGGCGAGCGGCGCGCCCCGCCCCGTGAGGCTCGGCCCGTTCGACGCCGAGTTCCTCGCGGATCTGCCGTACGACCCCTCGGTTCTCTTCTTCGACGAGCTCCTCGAGGTGGACGCCGCGAGGAGCCTGGTGCGCTGCCGCATGCCGACGGACAGGCCGATGCCGCTCGTCGACGCGCAGCGGGCGCACCCGGTGCTGCACCCGCGCCACGTCGCCGGCGGTATCATGGTGCACGCGACCGGGATGCTCGGCTTCGTGCACGCCTACCACCTGCTCGGCCTGCGGCACCGCGAGGGGTGGATCGGTTATGGCACCAACATTCATCGGGTGGTCTTTCGCAAGCTCGTCCGGCCGGGCGCGCCCATCGAGGCCACGTGCGTGGCGACGCGCTCCCGGCTCGGTGTGAGGCGGCACATGATCCGTTATGAGTTCGAGTTCCGTCACGAGGGCAGCGTCTGCTACGAGGGTGATCAGACGGCCGTGTGGATGCGCATGCAGGACGTTCCAGCCATGGATTCTCCGACCGAGATCGAGGGGAACGAGCGATCCCTCGCTTGACCCGCGCGTCAGGCTCGTCTACCGGCCCTCCCATGCCTGATTTCGATGCGGGATCGATCGTCCCGTCCACACGCGATCTTCTCCAGGTGATCTCCACCCGCAGAAAGAGCATGGCTCTTGTCGGGCTCGTTGGCTCGGAAGCGCCGGCGGAAGATGCGGCGCGGCTGCATGAGCTCAACATCTCGGCGCTCGCGTTCGCCGAGGCGGGGCCGGCGATGCAGGGGGCCGCGCGCGCGACGAAGACCGTGCCGTCGCTCTGCCTGTCGAAGGTGAGCGATCGCGACGGCGCGCTCGCGGCGCGCTTCCACGGGGCGGACGGGGTCTGCATCGACGCGCTCCTGCCGCTCGACGACTGGGACCGGCTCGCCAAGGGGGCGAGGACGATGCGCATGCTGCCGCTCGCGCTGGCGGAGAGCCCGGAGGGGGCCGAGGCCGCCGCGAAGGTCGGCGCGCGCGCGGTCCTGGTCCGGGGCGCCACGGCCGAGGCGGTCATCGCGAGCGTCGCGTCGCTCCCGAGGACGCTCACGGTCGTCGCCGAGGTGCTCTCGGCCGACGCCGACGCGCTCCGCCGGCTCGTGGGCCACGTCGACGCGGCGATCGTCCCGCCGTCGGTCCACACGTCGGCCCAGTTCCCGGCGCTCGTCGCCGAGGTCGATCCCTAGAGGGCGCGGCGGACGGCGGCGGCGGCGGCCGGCGAAACGTCGCGCCACCCCTCGACGGCCCGGGCTTCCTCCTCCACGATCCGGCCCCGATGGACCCGACCCACGAACTGGACGAGCAGCGGCGCGCGCTCCGCGAGGGCGCCCTGGTGCAGGCCATGCCCGAGCTCGGGACGCTGATCGTCACCGGCTCGGACCGACAGAGCTGGTTGAACGGCCTCGTCACCTGCGATCTCGCGCCGCAGAAGCCGCTCCCCGCCGGGGTAAGGGCCGCGCCGCCCGCGGGCGGCGCGTACGGGCTCAACGTGGTGAAGACGGGGAAGATCTTCGCCGAGGTGTGGATCGTCGTCGCGGCCGATCGCATCTACGTGGGCGCGCTGCGCGACCGGATCGAGCAGCTGCGCGAGACCTTCGAGCGCTACCTCATCATGGAGGACGCCGAGCTGGAGGACGCCTCCGACGGGCACGCCTGGGTCTTCGCCCACGGCCCGCGGTCCGCCGATCTCGTGGCGGCCGGGCGCGCGGCCGGCGCGGAGGCCGCGATCGTGGACTGGACCGGCCTCGGGGGCGCGCTGTTCGTGGCGCCGCGGCCGGCCGAGGGCGCGCTCGTGGCGGCGCTCGTCGCCTCGGGCGAGGCGGGCCCCGTCCTGCCCACGACCGCGGCCGCGTGGGAGGTGCTCCGGGTCGAGAACAACGTCCCGCGGTTCGGCGCCGACTTCGACGACCAGAACTTCCCGCAGGAGGCCTCGCTCGAGGAGCGCGCCGTCTCGTTCAACAAGGGCTGCTACCTGGGGCAGGAGACGGTGTTCATGCTCCAGATGCGCGGCCACGCCAAGAAGCGGCTCGTGCAGCTCGCCGTCGAGGGGGAGGGCGACGTGCCCGCGGGCGCGGAGATCGCGCTGCCCGACGGCGCCGCCGTCGGCGCGGTGACCAGCCAGGTCAGGGATCCGCGCGGGCAGCGGGTGATCGCGCTGGGCTACGTCAAGTACAAGCACGCCGTCCCGGGCACGGCGCTCCAGGTCGCCGGCCGGTCGGCCGAGATCACGCGCGCCCCCAGCCAGGCGCCCTCATCGAGCGGCGCGGCGCCGCGGCGGTGAGCGCGCGGGCGACACGCAAATACGTAAGCTGAATCACGTCTCACGCGGCCCTTCGGGGGTCGTGCGGCGCGCAGACTTCTCGAGCGGCCGAGCGGGCGCTGGGCGTCGTGACAGAGCCTCTCTGTGCGCCGGGCATCCCTTGATTTTTCATCGATCCAATCCTCGTTTGCGCGTCAGACAAATAGATCGAAGAAACGGACGCGTGAGAATTTTGATCGTGAATGGGAAATGGTCTGTTCCTGGAGGTAATGGGCAGACCACCTCCCGCTCGTCACCGAGCTCCAGGCGCAGCGACGGAGATCAGGGGAAGATCTCCCGCTCCCCGTACACCGCCGCGAGCCGCTGAAGCGCCACCGCGTACGCCGCGAGCCGCAGCGTGCACTTCTTCTGCCGCGCCATCTCGGCCACCTCGCGGTAGGCCCGCTTCATCGCCTTCTCGAGCCGGGCGTCGACCTCCTCGAGCGTCCACGTCTCGGAGCGCTTGTTCTGCACCCACTCGTAGTAGCTCACCGTCACGCCGCCCGAGTTGGCGAGGACGTCGGGCAGGATGTCGATCCCGCGCTCCAGGAGCACCTTCTCCCCCTCCGGCGTGCACGGCCCGTTCGCGCCCTCGGCCACGAGCCGCACCTGGAGCGAGCTCGCCTCCTCCACGCCGACCTGGTTCTCCAGGGCCGCCGGGATGAAGATGTCCGCCTTGAGCCGGAAGAACTCCTCGCGGCTTATCGACTTGCCCGCCGGATACCCCGCGATCGAGCGGTGCTTCCTCACGTAATCCTGCAGCTTGTGCGGATTGAACCCCTCCGGGTTGTAGAGATACCCGGTGTGGTCGCCGACCGCGACCGTCGAGGCGCCGAGCTTCGACAGGAGCACGGCCGTGTTCGAGCCGACGTTGCCGAACCCCTGCACGAGCAGCGTCGCGCCGCCGAGGTTCACGTCGTTGTCCTCCGCCCACTCGGTGATGCAGTGGACGACCCCTTGCCCCGTGGCCTTCTCGCGGCCGTACGTGCCGCCGGACGCCACCGGCTTGCCCGTCACGACGCCCTTCACCGCCTGCTTGAAGAGCTGGCCGACGGTGTTCATGTACGTGTCCATGGCCCACGCCATCGTCTTCGCGTCCGTGCCGACGTCGGGCGCCGGGATGTCCGTCTCCGGGCCGATGTTCGAGCCGAGCGCATGGAAGAAGCGGCGCGTGATCCGCTGGAGCTCGGCGCGCGACACCTCGTTCGGGTTGAACTTGATGCCTCCCTTGCCGCCGCCGAGCGGCAGGTTCATGAGCGCGCACTTCCACGTCATCATCGCGGCCAGGGCCTTGATATCGTCGAGCGACACCGACTCGTGGTAACGGACGCCCCCCTTGAACGGCCCGAGGAGGTTGTTGTGCTGGATCCGGTAGCCCTTGAAGAGCCGGATGCTGCCGTCATCCATCCGCACCGGGAAATTGACGATGATCTCGTTCTTGGGCTGGCTGAGGATCGTCGTGATGTAACCCGGCAGCTCGATCAGACGGGCAGCCTCGTCGAGATAACCCTGGACGACTTTGAAGAACTCGTACTTGGGTTTCTGGATCGGTGCAGGCGCGGTGCTCACCGACGTCGTGGGCTTGGCACTGAGTTGATCTTCCATGGCTCTGTAACTTTCTAGTGCGCGCCGGCGCCCGGTTCAATGTCAGGGGGCTTTCATGCGGCGCGTTATGGGGTGTGCGGAGGCTCGGGGCGCCGCGTCAGGCCGGGACTGCGCGATGCGGCGCCGCGTTACGGCGGCGAGACCGCATCGGGGAGGGCGAGGCCCCGCGGCGCGGGCGCGCGCCGCCGAGGCGGCAGCAGCGCCGCGCGGGGGGTGTTCACGTCCTCGCCCACAGCACGTACAGGTACGTGATCGTCCCGGTGACGAGCAGCGCGTCGACCCGGTCGAGGATGCCGCCGTGGCCCGGCACGATCCCGCCAGAGTCCTTGATCCCGAAGGAGCGCTTGAACAGCGACTCCCCGAGGTCCCCGGCCTGACCGAGGCCGCCCGCGACGATCGCGAGCGCGAGCGCGTCGACGAGCGGCAGCGAGCGCAGGAACCAGAAGTGCGCCAGCAGCGCGCCGAGCACCGCGAAGGCCAGGCCGCCGAGGGCGCCCTCCACGGTCTTCTTGGGGCTCACCGCCTCGTAGAGCTTGTGCCGGCCGAGGAAGCGGCCGGCGAAGTAGGCGCCCGTGTCGGAGAACCACGACAGCAGGAGCGCGAGCACCACGAAGGAGGGGCCGTCGGCGCCGGCGTCGCGCCGGAGCAGCGCCAGCGCGCCGAGCCCGCCGCCCACGTAGAGCGGGCCGAACGTCATCGCCAGCACGCGCAGGGCCGCGGTGCGCATCTCCCCGAGCCGCATCAGCGTGACGAGCATCGCGACGAACGGGAGCAGGAAGATCAGCGCGAGGAGCGCGCCCGGCGAGCTCGTGTAGCGCCAGAGCACGAAGGTGACGCCGAGGGTGAGCGCGACCCCGACGAACCGCGCGACGCGGTCGTCCGCGTGCGTCATCGCGAAGAGCTCGAGCGCGCCGATGGCGGCGGCGACAGCGACGAGCGCCGCCCACCCCCAGGCGGGGCCGAGGTAGAGAAGCGAGAGGAGCAGGGGCGCGGCGACGATCGCGGTCATGAACCGCATCGCGAGGTTGGAAGCTGCCAAGGGTCAGACCCCCGTCCGTGAGCCGCTGTGGGGCGCGAGCTCGCGCGCGCGCCACGGCCGGCCGGCGTCGCGCGCGCCGTGCGCGCGCCCGGGCTCGCCCCCGCCGCCGCCGCCCCCCTCCGCGCCGCGCCCTGGCCCGGCGGCGTCGTCGCGCTGCGGCTCGACGGCGCCGATGCGCTGCTGGTAGGTCGCGATCGCCGCGAAGAGGTCGTCCTCGGTGAAGTCCGGCCACAGCCGGTCGGTGAACGACAGCTCGGCGTACGCGGCGCCGTAGAGAAGGAAGTTCGAGAGCCGCTGCTCGCCGCCGGTGCGGATGATGAGATCCGGCTCGCCCACGCTCAGGCTCGGCAGCCGCGCCGCGAGCAGCGCGCCGTCGATCGCCTCCGGATCGAGCCGGCCGGCGACCGCCTCCATCGCGAGCTCGCGCGCCGCGGCGGCGATCTCCTCGCGCGCGCCGTAGGAGAGCGCAAGCGCCAGCGTCATCTTCATGTTCGTGGCGGACGCCTTCCGCAGCGGGTCGAGCACGTCGCGCACGACCTCGGGCAGCCGGCTGATGTCGCCGATGGCGACCAGGCGGATGTCGTTCTCCAGGATCTCGCCGCGCTCGCTCATCAGGAACTCCCGCAGGAGCCCCATGAGCGCGTCGACCTCGTTGCGGGGGCGCGCCCAGTTCTGCTCGCTGAAGGCGTACAGGGTCAGCGCCTCGACGCCGAGCCTCCGGCAGACGCGCACGATCCGCCGCACGGCGGCGCTGCCGGCCTTGTGGCCGGCCTCGCGCGGCTCGCCGCGCAGCTCGGCCCAGCGGCCGTTGCCATCCATGATGATTCCGACGTGGCGCGGGAGATTTCTGGCTTCTACGAGGTTCATCGGCGGGGGGAGTTTCCCTTGTTGACTACCGACTGTCGACTGTTGAGTCTTCACGCCCATGAGCACTGGGGTTGGTCTCACGGTCACGCTGCGCGTCAGGATGGGCGCGCACGACGCACATTACGCGGGGGAGCTGTGTGACGGCGCGCGTATTCTCGCGCTCTTCGGCGACGTCGCCACCGAGCTCCTCATCCGCCTGGACGGCGACGAGGGTCTCTTCCGTGCGTACGAGGCGGTCGAGTTCCTCGCCCCGGTCCGAGCAGGCGACTTCATCGAGGCGACCGGGGTGGTCACCAAGGTCGGGACCACCTCGCGCGCGATGGCGTTCGAGGCGCGCAAGGTGGTCGCCAGCGTCCGCGAGCCCGGGGTGGCGCCCTCGGCGGCGGACGCGCTCGCCGAGCCGGTCATCGTCTGCCGGGCGATCGGGACCTGCGTCGTCCCGAAGGAGCTTCAGCGCCGGCCGCGCCTCGTCCTGCCGGCGCTGTCCGCGCCGCCCCCGGAGCACGCGCAGCTCCCGGAGCCGCGGCCGATCATCACGCCGCCGCCCCGGGTCATCGTCACGCCGCCGAACAGCGCCCTCATCCTGACGGCGGCGATCGTCGGCGCCGAGACGACCCGCGCGCAGACGCCGCACCTGCCCGTCACGGCGCGCGAGCTCGCCGACGAGGCGGCGCGCTGCCGCGACGCGGGCGCGGCGGTGATCCACCTGCACGTCCGCAACCCGGACGGGTCGCCGAGCCAGTCGCGGGCGCTGTTCGACGAGGCGATCGCGGCCATCCAGGAGAAGACGGACGTCGTCATCCAGACGTCGACAGGGGGCGCCGTCGGGATGGGCGTCGACGAGCGCGCCCAGCCGCTGCTCTGCAGGCCCGAGATGGCCACCCTGAACTGCGGCACGCTCAACTTCGGCGACGGGATCTTCGACAACACCCGGCCGCTCATCCGGGACATGGCGGCGCGCATCCGCGAGGCGGGGAGCGTTCCTGAGCTCGAGTGCTATGAGGTCGGCCATATCCACGAGGCGCTCGGCCTGTTCGCCGAGGGGCTCCTGGAGGAGCCGCTGCACTTCCAGTTCGTGCTGGGGGTGCCCGGCGGCATCGCGGCGCGAGAGGACGTGCTCCGTTTCATGATCAGCCAGATCCCGCAAGGCGCCACCTGGGGGGTGGCCGCCGTCGGCCGCCACCAGCGCCCCATGACCGAGCTCGCCATGCGGCTCGGCGGGCACGCCCGGGTCGGGCTGGAGGACAACATCTACCTGGACAAGGGCGTGCTCGCGGAGGGGAGCGCGCCGCTCGTCGCGCGCGCCGCCGCCTTCGCGCGGGGCATCGGCCGCGAGGTCGTCGACCCGGATCGCGCGCGCCAGCTCCTCGGGATCCGCCCGCGCGGCGCGGCGGCCCAGCCCGGTTCGATCGGAGGAGGGAGCGCGCTCGCGCAGGGATGACCGACCGATCGCTCTCCAGATGGGCCGATCACCTCCGCGGCCGGCTCCCGATCGCGCTCGGCGTCGCCGTGCTCGGCGCCGCCGCGCGGCTCGCCACGCCGCCGCCGCCCGCCCGGACCACGGACGCGATCGCCGGGATGCTCGGGGAGGCGATCGGCGGGACGGTCAGCCCGGACGACTTCGTCTGGGAGGAGCGCGGCGGGTTCCTCTCCGACGCGCTGCTGGGCCGCCGGGTGCTGTTCCTGGGCGTCCCGCGCGCGGCGGACGGCGCGGCGCAGGCGGCGCCCCCGCCGGAGGGGCGCGGCGCCGCCGACCTGTACCGCGCGCGCGTGCGGCTCACGCGCTCCGGCCGGCCGGTGAGCCTCGGCGGCGTCCGCAACCTGACCGAGACGCCCCTCGGCGACGACCGCGACCTCGTGGCCCGCGGCCGCCGCGTCGCGGTGACGACCTCGGCCTTCGGCGCCGTCCAGGGGATCACGCTGCTCGATCTCGGTGGCGACGCGGCGACGCGGCCCCTCGGCGAGCGGCTCCGCGCCGCGATCGACGGCTGGATCGAGACCGGCAGCGCGGACGGCGCGTCGCGCACCGAGATCTGGTTCGACGACCCGCCTCCGTCGGCGCGGCTCGACCTCGCCGACGAGGCCCTCGTGATGGCGCTCGGGCCCGAGGCGGTGCCCGCGGCGCTGAGCGCCAGCACCGGCGAGATCGAGACGGGCGGCCGCGATCCGTTCGGCGCCCACGCGCACCGCGTCCCGCGCCCGGTGCCCTCGTTCGTCGAGCTCGCCGGGCCTTCGGCCGGGCGCCTGCTCGGTCCGGGGGCCGCCGCCGCGGTCGAGCGGCTCGCGCTCGCCGCGGACCGCGCGATGTCGGGGCTCCGCGCCGAGCCCGCCGCCGCGTACCTGACCCACGGCGCGGCGTCCCCGGAGCCCGCCCCGGAGGGGTGGCCCTCGCTCTGGCCGCCGCCGCCGGTGCTGCCGGCGGTCGATCCCCCGCTCCCGGGGGAGGGGGCCTGGACGCTCGTGGCGCCGTCGCTCCCGCGCGTGCTCCCCGGGATCGAGGGCGATCCGCAGCGCCCCGCGAGCCCGTTCGCCGCCACGACCGTCCGTCCCGACCCGGAGCGGCGGGAGATGCGCGTCCACCTGCTCGCCATCGACACGCGGCACATCAAGTTCACCCTGCAGGCCGGCTTCGAGGCGCCCCGGCCGACCGTCGGCCCGCGCGGCACCGGGAAGCTCCCCGACGCGGCGACGCTCCGCGGGGCCATCGGCCTCGGCGCCGGCGCCGGCCCGCGCCATCCGGGCGCGCGCCCTGCGGGAGCGGCGGAGGCGGAGGCGCTCGGCATGGTCGTCGACGGCCGCGCGCTCGTCCCCCCGCGCGACGGCGCGGCGACGCTCGGGGTCGACGCCTCGGGCCGGCCGTACATCGGCGCGTGGCCGTCCGACGCCGACCTCCAGCGCGTGCCCTGGGCGCTGTGGCAGCGCCCCGCGTCCGTGGGCCCTGGTGCGCTCCGCAGCGAGGGGCCGAGGCGCTTTCCGTGGGCGCTCTGGCAGGGCCCGTCGCTCTTCGAGGCGGGGAGCGCCGCGGCCCCGCTCCCCGCGCTGGCCCTCGCCCCCGCGGCGAGCGCCCCGCGCGAGCCGGCGCTCTCGCCCGGCGACGGCGACGCGCTCGTCGTCGAGCGCGCGGCGCTGTGCGTGACCGACCGCGGCTTCGTCGTCCACGCGTGGGGCAGCGCCCTCGACGCGGCCGCCCTGAAGGCGGCGCTCGCGCGCGCCGGGTGCGTCGCCGGCGTCTCGCTGGGCAGGGCGCCGGACGCGCTCGGCGTCTCCTTCCTGAGCGCCCAGCAGGACGGCCGCCTGACCGCCGAGCGCCTCGACCCCGCGATGTCGATCGCGCCGCCGGCGCACGTCGCCGCCGCCTCCCCGGGCCCCTTCCTCTACTTCGCGTCGCGGTCGGCGGACGGCCCGCCACCGCCCGATCTGTCGCTCCCGGGCGAGCGCGTGGCCTGGGCCCCGGACGGCGGCGCGCAGCCGCCCCCTGCGTGGAGCCCGGCCGTCTACGCCGTCACCTCCGCGCACCTCGGCGCGCAGGTCCGCGTGCACGCCTTCGCGCCGGATCGGTTCCTGTTCCGCCTCCGCGCCGGCTCGCGCGAGATCTCGCCGAAGACCGCGCCGAAGCTCGCCGCCGGGGTGCCGGAGGACGAGCGGCAGCGCGTGCTGGCGGCGATCGGCGTCGGCACCGGCCGACGGCGCGGCCCGCGCGGTCTCGCCGTGGGCGGCACGGTCGGCCTCCGCTTCCGGGGCGAGGGCGGCCTGCTGCTCGTTCGCGGCGGCCGCGTCGAGATCCGCCCGGCCGGCGGCGTCGAGCTCGCGCCGGACATGGACGCGACCGAGCTGCCGCTCACCGCCGACGACGGCCGGCTGCGGCCGGAGGCGCGCGAGATCGGCACCATGCGGCGGCGCGGCGCCGCCTGCGTGCTCGAGGACGGCACGCTCCTCGTGGCGACGACGACGTTCGACAGCGACGAGGCGACGACCGAGGCGCTGCTCGACCTCGGCTGCGCCCGCGTCGTCGCGCTCGATCGCGGCGCGCACCGCAACGCGTTCGTGCACCGGGCCTCGGGCGACCCCGCCCTGCAGCAGGCTTACGACGAGACGGCGCTCCTCGCTGTCGGCCTCGCGATGCCCGGCCGCGCGCGCCGGCTCACGCGCGACGCGCCCCCCTGAGCGGCGGCGGTCCGGGGGCGGGCCGCCGCGCCGTTCAGCCGAGGGGCGACGCCACGGCGTTCCGTGGCGGGCCCCCGCGTCGCTCCGTGGTGGGGCGGGCCGACGCGTCGTTCAGGCGTGCGACAGCATGCCGCGCAGCCGCCCGAGCGCGCGCGTGTGGAGCTGCGACACGCGCGGCTCGCCGACCCCGAGCTCCGCGCCGATGTCCTTCAGCTTCGCCCCCTCGAAGTAGTACATGCCGATCACGCGCCGCTCCCGCTCGGGGAGCTGCGCGATGGCGAAGGCCAGCGCCCGCCGGGTCGCCTGCGCCGAGATCGCCTCGATCGGGTCGTCGCCGCCGGCCATGTGCGCCGACTCCTCGGTGGGCGTCACCTCGCTCAGGCTGACGAAGACCGTCGCCCCGCAGGACGCGCCGGCGGCGCCGGCCGCCTCGACCGCCTCGCGCGCCCGCCGCGACAGCCAGTCCTGCGCGCGGAGCTCATCGACGATCGCGCCGCGGATCCGCAGCTTCGCGTAGCCGGCGAACGTCTCGCCGTCGCTCCCGCCGTTCTTGCGGAGCGAGTCGACGAGCCCGAGCATCCCCGCGCTGAGCAGGTCGTCGCGCTGGACGTTGGGCGGCAGGTGCCGGGACACCTGGCGCACCAGCTTGCGGACGAGCGGGAAGTACCCCTTCAGCACCTCGGGCCGGAGCGGCGCGCACGGCGCCTCGCTGTCGCGCGGCCCGCCCGCGCAGGCCGCCCCGGTACAGCACGGCGGGCCGCCCGCGCCCACCTCCGGCGCCGCCGACGCCCACGCCTCCTCGACCGCGCAGGAGGACGCCGCCTCCGCGCTTTCCCACAAGTCGCAGCTTGACGCGATCTCCGCCGGTTCCCATGCATCGTGCGCCGCGCCGGGCGCCTCGACCGCGAGGCCCGGCGCCGCATCGAGCGCGCCGCGGTCGAGAGACCGGGGCGCATCGATCAACGCAGGCAACGCAGGCAACGCAGGCAACGCAGGGTTCAGCGCATCGTCCAGCGCGTCGTCACACGTGTCGACCGGGCACGCCGTGCCCATGATGACCGGCTGGACAAACTCTTCCCCGTCACAGCACGGGTGGAGTGACCTGAGAGGAGGATACCCCTCCCGCTGCAGTCGGGTCGATTGCTGCACGTGAGGTGGATTGGTGCCACAACTCTCGCAGCGTGCAAGCTGGAGCCGTGCAATTGTGTCTGGTGCGGATGTTCAGTGTGTGGAGAGTAGCCAGCGAGCTGAGCTGTTCACCGTCCCGCCGGTGAAGCCGCGGTGGCCGGGGTGGGTGCTCCTGAACCCAGGCTCTTCTGTGTGTCCCCGACGCTGCGCCCCGCATCCAGGTTTGTCCCTGTAGTATTCATGGGTTGCGGTGGAGTGGCGCGGGGCTCGCCTGACCCATACACCTCTTCTTCCGCCGAGAGGGGGACATCCCGCGCCGCCTCGTCGGCGCCGACAGAGCCCCTCGCACCCGCGTAACGCGGCGGCTCTCCAGGCCTCGAGTAATCCACCCAGTAGACCTTATCTGATCTGACGTCCAGGTGAACGAACGTCGAGTTGGGATAATATCCCACGCCGGCGTTGCGAAACCCTCGGCAGAAATCGCGGACCACGGTGTTGGGCACGCCCTCGACCATGAAGTCGACGGCGCGACCGAAGTTGTGGTTGGAGTGCGGGGTGTACTGGGTGGGAGAGTAGGGGCGATAACCGCTCACGATGCGGATCGTCCTGCCGCCGAAGTGGTCGCTCACCATGCCGAGGAGCGTGGCGAGGCGAGGGTCGATGGGGATCTGCGCGGTCGGCGAGGCGCGCATCAGGCGGCTGAGCTTGGGGAGGGCCTTGGGGACGAGGCGCCCCTTGGGCGAGAGGAGCCGGAGCTCCAGCCGCTCGGTCCCGCGCACCAGGCGGACCCATCCGGGGCGCTTGGGCCGCTGCGCGTAGCGCTTGCCCGGCGGCGTCGCCTTGTCGGCCTTCACGTCCCGCTTCGCCGGGCCCTTGCCGGACGAGCGGGCCTCGGCGGGCCGCTCCTTGGCGCTCGCGCCGCGGCTCCGCTCCGGTCCGTCGCGCCGCGCGGCTGCCCGGGCCGGCGCGGACCGCGCGCCGGGCTTTCCCCGCTCGGGGATGACGAGGACGAGGCCCGGGTGGATCTTCTGGCCAGGCTTGAGCCCGTTCGCCTCGCGGAGCGCGTCCACCGTGATCCGGTACCGCTTCGCGATCTTGCCGAGCGTCTGGCCGGCGTAGACGGTGTGCTCGCCGTCCTCGGCGACCGCCGCGGCGGGCGCGGCGATCAGGGCGAAGGCCGCGGCGAGGGCGGCGAGCGTGGACCGAAGCCGCGAAGGCCGGCGACGGGGCTCCATCGCGGCGCCAGCGTGGAGGCCGCGGGGACCGCAGAAACGGGAGAACTCCGGATGCATGAGGGGACTCTGACCTGACGTCATCCGTGCCCGACGACCGAGCCCCGGACGGTGCTACCCTGGGCTGGCGCGCGCCGGCCGGCGATCCCGGGGGCGCCCGCACCGCGTATCGAGGTTCGATAGGCGGGCGAGGGGCAAGCGTAAAGCGGTTTTTTGCCCCGCGATCGGCGGTGGTGCGAAGCTTCGCCGGAAGCGACCAGAAGCCATCAGCTACCAGAGGGGATGGGCGCGCGAGCGCCGGGCAACGCGGCCCGGGCTCTCCTTTCTTCATCGTGGCGGGAGCGGACCAGGACGGACGGGATGTCGGAAGGCAAGAACTTGATCGGGGTCGACATCGGATCGAGCGCGATCAAGGTCGCTCAGATCAAGGAAGGCCGCAAAGGCTACGGCCTCGTGCGGCTCGGCTACGCGCCGCTCGCCCCGCAGGCGATCGTCGACGGCCACGTGATGAACGCGCAGGCCATCGTCGAGGCGCTCGGCCGGGCGTTCTCCGAGGCCAAGATCCGCCAGCGCGAGATCGCGCTCAGCATCAGCGGCCAGGCGGTCATCATCCGCAAGATCACGGTGCCGCTCATGACGGCCGCGGAGCTCGACGAGCAGATCCAGTGGGAGGCCGAGCAGCACATCCCGTTCGACATCAAGGACGTGCACGTCGACTACGAGGTGCTGCGCCGCCGCCCCGAGGCCGGGCAGATGGACCTCTTGCTCGTCGCCGCGAAGCGCGACGAGATCAACGACTACACCCAGATCGCCAGGACCGCGAAGCTCAAGCCCATCGTCGTCGACATCGACGCGTTCACCGTGCAGAACCTGTTCGAGGTGAACCGCGGCATCCCGCCGGACCAGACGTTCGCGATCATCAACGTCGGCGCGAGCCTCGCGTCGATCAACATCGTCTCGCGCGGCGCGAGCGCGTTCACGCGCGACATCGGCAACGGCGGCAACTACATCACCGAGCAGATCCAGCGCAAGCTCGGCATCAGCTTCGAGCAGGCCGAGGAGTTCAAGTGCGCCAGCGTCACCTCGGGCCCGGGCGGCGTGCCCGCCCAGGTCATCGAGACGATCGAGCAGGTGTGCGACTCCATCGCCGGCGAGATCCAGCGCTCGCTCGACTTCTTCCTGGCCACGAGCGGTGAGGGCGACATGCACCGCATCTACCTGACCGGCGGCTCGTCGAACCTGCCGGCGCTGCCGGCCGCGATCGGGCGGCGCGCCCGGGTGGCCGTCGAGCTGATCCAGCCGATGGAGCGCATCACCGTGGAAGCCAAGGAAGTGAACCAGGAGCTGCTCCGGCTCCGGGCGGCGCAGTTCTGCGTCTCGCTCGGGCTCGCGATGCGCAAGGACCGGGAGAAGCGCTCGTGATCCGCGTCAACCTGCTGCCGCAGCGGGGCCGCGCCCACGGGGCCGCGCCCCAGGCGAGCCAGCGCTGGCTCCTCATCACGCTCGGCGTCGTGATCCTCGAGATCGTCGCGCTCTTCCTCTTCCACCAGACGAAGGTCGAGGAGCTCGAGGAGCAGTCGCGGAAGAACACGGTGTTCCAGAGCCAGATCCAGGACATCCGCACGCTCGTCGCGAACCACGAGGAGATCAAGAAGTCGCTCGAGGTGCTCCGCGCGCGCGAGGACGCGATCGCGAAGCTCCAGGCGGCGCGCAGCGGGCCGACCGCGGTGCTGCTCGAGCTCGCGCAGCTCCTCACGAACGGCAAGGGGCCGACCGCCGACCCGGACAAGCTCGCGCAGCTCCGCAAGGAGAACCCGCTCGCCGTCTACAACCCGTCGTGGGACAGCCGGCGGCTCTGGCTCTCGAGCTACGTCGAGTCCGAGCGCACGGTGCGCATCGAGGGGCTCGCGCGCGACGGCACCGACGTCTACGAGCTCGCCCAGCGGCTGAAGCTGTCGTCGTACTTCTACGACGTGCAGCTCTTGCCGGGGAAGAAGGAGAACGAGAAGGCGTCGCGGCTCGAGCTCGTCTCGTTCGCGCTCCAGCTCAAGGTGAGGTACTGATGGCCACGAAGCCCAACCCCGCGCAGGCCGGATCGGCGCTCGACCGGCTGCCGCCGCTCGCCAAGGTCGGCGTCGGCGCGCTCTTCGCGGCGCTCGTCGGCATCCTGTACTTCGTCGGCTTCTACGCCGACGTGGACTCCCAGATCGAGGGCGCCGTCCAGAAGCAGCAGGTGCTCCAGGCCGAGCTCACCAAGGCGCAGGCGTCGAAGGCCGCCTACCAGAAGGACCTCGACGAGAAGACCCGGCGCGAGCAGCTGAGCCGCGAGCAGAAGAAGATCCTCCCGGACGAGTCCGAGACGCCGGCCTTCCTCTCCGCGATCCAGGGCGTCGCGACCGTCTCCGGCGTCAACCTGACGTCGTGGAGCCCCACCGAGGAGGTCCCGCAGGAGTTCTTCGCCAAGGTGCCGATGAAGCTGACGCTCACCGGCAAGTTCCACCAGGTGGCGAAGTTCTTCCACGGCGTGGGGCAACTCGACCGCATCATCAACCTCGAGGAGGTCCAGATCAAGGAGCCGAAGGTCGTGGGGACCGACGTGGAGGTCCAGGTCGAGTGCCTCGCCACCGCGTTCCGCGCCGTGCGCCAGGGGGAGACCGCGACGAGCGGCGTGAAGCGGCGGGGCGGAGGTGTCCGGTGAGCGGCGTCCGCGCATGCGCGCTCGCCCTCGGGGCGACCACGGCCTTCGCGCTCGCGCTCGCGGGGTGCGAGGACGAGCAGGTCGTCACCTCCGCCCAGCTCCGCGGCACGGCCGCCCCGGCGGCCACCGCCTCGCCGCGGCGCACCCCCGCGGCCGGCGCGTCGGCGGCCGCGGACGCCGGCGCGCCCGAGATGCCGCCGCTGCCGCTCCGCGAGTTCCAGGAGGCCGACTTCTCCGAGAGCGACAGGAGCCGCGACCCGTTCCGGAGCTTCGAGTCGCTCTTCGCGACGCAGGCCCGGGGGCGGGTGACGATCCAGCGGCAGGTGCTCGTGGATCGCTTCGCGCTCGACGAGCTCAAGCTCGTCGGCGTCGTGTCGCGCGCGCCGGCCCGCGCGCTGCTCACCGATCCGACGGGGCTCGGGTGGGTGGTCAAGGTGGGCGACTTCGTCGGCAAGGCCGAGATCGTGCACGCGGGCGGCCCCACCGGCGTCGACGTGGCCGTGAACTGGCGCGTCGACAGGATCCGCGACTCCGACGTCGTCTTCATCCGCGAGGACCCGTCGCACCCGGAGATCCCGCCGACGACGCGCGTGATCGCGCTGAGGCCGCTCGGCGACGAGGGCGAGCCGCTCCTCGGGAGCCCGTGACCGCCACGAATTGGGCCCGCCCCGGGCACCCGAAGTAGCCTCCCGGCAGCGTGACGCGACCTCGCGTCACCGCGAAGCGGGAGTGCAATGAAGAGCAATCGAGACTATCGCCCGAAGCGGGGCGCGCTTCGCCGTGCTGCGGTGCTCGGGGTGCTGTTGAGCCTCGGCGCTCCTGCGGGGGACGCAGGCGCCGCCGCCCCGATCAGGGTCAGCGACGTCAGGCTCGCGGCGCCGGCGGACGACAGGGCCGAGGTCGTCGTCGCGACGAGCGGCGCGCCGCGCTTCTCGGCGCGGGTCGCGGACGGCGGCAAGCGGCTCCTCATCGATCTCGAGGGCGCCGAGATGGGCGGGGCGCCCGGCGCGATCACGGACGGCAACGCGATCGTGGCGGGGGTGATGACGCAGGGGTTCGGCAAGGGCGCCCAGCGCACGACGCGCGTGCTCGTGCAGCTCGCGCGCCCGGCGGCCTACCGGATCCGCGCCGAGCAGGGCGCGCTCGTCGTCGAGCTCGCCGCCGCCGACGCGACGGCGCCCATGGCGGCGCGGGCCCCGGCCGCCGCGGCGGCGGCGGCGCCGGCGCGCGAGCCGGCGGCGGTCACCGACGTGCGCTTCGAGCACCAGGCGACGGTCGATCGGGTCATCATCGAGCTCTCGGCCATCCCGAGCTACCGCGAGTCGACCGGCAAGGGCGGCCGCCGCGTCATCGAGCTGCACGGGGTGCGGCTCCCGGACGCGCTCCAGCGCACGCTCGACGTCGGCGCCTTCGGCGGCCCGGTGCGGGCGATCTCGACGTTCCGTCGCAACAGCGACGGCTCGAAGGTCGTCGTCGAGGTCGAGCAGGTCGAGGGCGCGGCGGGCGCCGTCGCGCGCGAGGGCAACGCGCTCGTGCTCAGCGTCGCGCGGGGGGCGCTCCCCTCGAGCGTCTCGGGGATCGGCGCCGACGGGCGCGCGACGCGGCGGACGCGCACGATCGCGCGCGAGGAGGCGCTCGACGACGGCGCGCCGAGGGTCGAGACGTCGTTCGACCTGGCGGCGAGCAGCCAGGAGTCGCTCGTCGAGCCGGACCAGGCGGGCGCCTTCACGCCCGCGATCGCCGGGCAGCAGCGGCGGTTCACGGGGCGGCGCATCGACCTCGACCTGAAGGACGCGGACATCCACAACGTCCTCCGGCTGATCTCCGACGTCGGGCGGGTCAACATCGTGACCGCCGACAACGTGAGCGGGACGGTCACCATCCGGATGCGCAACGTCCCGTGGGACCAGGCGCTCGAGACGGTGCTCCAGGCGAAGGGCCTCGGCATGGTCCGGCAGGGCAACATGATCCGCGTCGCGCCGATCGCCGACCTCAACAAGGAGCGGGAGCTCGCGATCGCGCGGCGCAAGAGCGAGCTCCAGCTCGCGCCGATCGAGACGCGGCTCATCCCGATCAACTACGCGGACGCGCGGGATCTCCAGGAGCGCTCGAAGGACATGCTGTCGCCGCGCGGCTCGCTCGCGGTCGACGAGCGCACCAACGTGCTCATCGCGCGCGACGTCGCGGGCAACCTGAACCAGATCGAGGAGCTGGTCCGGTCGCTCGACACGCAGACGCCGCAGGTCCTGATCGAGGCGCGCGTGGTGGAGGCGACGAGCCGCTACACGCGCGACATCGGCATCCAGTGGGGCGGCGACGGGACGTTCAGCGCGGCGACCGGCAACCCGACGGGGCTCGTGTTCCCCTCGGCGATCGGCATCGCCGGCGGCGCGACCGACTCGAACACGCCGACCGGCGGCCTCTCGCCGTTCACGAACCAGGTCGCGAACCCGAACTTCGCGGTGAACCTGCCGGCCTTCGTCGGCGCCGGGCAGGGCGGCGCGCTCGGCTTCACGCTCGGCTCGATCAACAACACCGTCAACCTCGGCGTCCGGCTGTCGGCGGCCGAGACGAGCGGCATGCTGCGGATCATCTCGAGCCCGCGCATCCTCACGCTGGACAACCGCGAGGCGCGGATCACCCAGGGCACGCTGATCCCGTTCTCGCAGCTCAGCGCCCAGGGTGTGCAGACGACCTTCCAGGAGGCCAAGCTCCAGCTCCTCGTGAAGCCGCACGTCACGTCGGACGGCAGCGTCGCGATGCACGTGAAGATCAACCGCGACGAGCCCGACTACAACCAGACCTCGGCCCGCGGCGACCCGACCATCCTGAAGCGCGAGGCCGAGACCGACCTCCTCATCATGGACGGGCACACGGCCGTCATCGGCGGGATCTTCACCCGCAACACCGGCCGGAACCTCGATCAGGTGCCGTTCTTCGGGGACATCCCCATCCTCGGCCTGCTCTTCCAGCGGCGCCGCGCGAGCGACACGCGGAGCGAGCTCGTCATCTTCCTGACGCCGCGGATCGTGAACCGCGCCGAGGCGCTCGGCCGGTAGCGCGCCGCGGTCGGCGGCGCGCCGCGGTCGGCGGCGCGCCGCGCGCCCTAGACGCGCTTGCGCCGGACCGCCTCGCGCGTGCGCGGGACGGCCTCCGTCACGACGCCGCGCAGCCACGCGCGCGCCGGGTCGTGCTCTGTGCGTCCGTTCCACGCCATGGCGATCTCGATGGGCGGCAGCTCGAACGGCAGATCGAAGGTGCGGAGCGGCAGCACGCTCGAGAACGCCCGGCCGAGGCGCGCGGCCACGGTGGCCACGAGGTCCGACGCCGTGACGACGTGCGGCAGGAGGAACACGTTCGGCACGACCATGACCTCGCGGCGCGAGACGCCGCGCGCCGCGATGAGGTCGTCCGCGACGCCCTCGTGCGGGCCGTGCGCGGCGTTCCGTGAAGCGACGACGTGCCCGAGGGCGGCGTAGGTCGCCGCGTCGACGAGCCCCCGCGCCGTCGGGTGGCTCGCGCGCGCGAGCCCGGCGAAGCGATCGTCGAAGAGCGGCGCGCGGCGCAGATCGGAGGGGAGGCTGTCCGGCGGGAAGACGCCGATCGCGAGGTCGATCTCGCCGCTCCGGAGCGCCTCCACGGCGCGGCCGTCGAGGGGGAGCAGGTGCAGCGCGAGCCTCGGCCCGCCCTGCGCGAGCGCCGCGTTGAGCTGCGGCAAGAGGAGGATCTCCACGTACTCGGTCGTGGCGATCCGGAAGGCGCGGTCGCTCGTCGCGGGATCGAAGGCCGGCGCCGTCCCGCCGAAGAGGCCCGCGAGATCGTGCATGATCGCCGCGACCTGCGGGGTCATCGCCTCGGCGCGCGAGGTGAGCGCCATCTGCCGGCCGACCCGGACGAGCAGCGGGTCGGAGAAGAGCTCGCGCAGCCGCGTCAGCGCGTGGCTCATGGCCGGCTGGCTGAGGCCGACCCGGCGCGCCGCGAGGGTCACGCTGCGCTCCTGGAGCAAGGCGTCGAGCGCGACGACCAGGTTGACGTCGATCGCCGAGAGATTCACGCGCGGAATATATACCGGACGCTGTATCCACAACCCGGATACTTACGTTTTCTTGCGCGGCGGGCGGGCGCGCGGCGGCGCGACGTATGTAACTGAAATTACACATGAATCGGGCGGCACGCCGCCGCGCGCGGGAAAGCGTGGCCGCGGGGCGAGAGGGCCGGTCCTGCGCTCGCGGGCGCTGGTCGCGCGGCCGGTCTGGCTGCTACGGTCGCGCGCGGCTCCACCCGACGGCGGCGCCCGCGGAGACCATGACATCGCCTGTTCTGCTCGGGGGGATCGACTTCTTCCACCTCATGAACGATCGCGCCATGCGATCGCGCGGCCAGGCTGGCAACCACTGCCTCGTCGTGCTCGAGCTCGACGGCCGCCTCGACATGGCCCGGCTCGCGGCGCGGCTCGAGCGCGCGACCCGGGTGATGCCCGAGCTCCGCTTCCGGCTCGACAGCAGCGTGCTCGGCCGGGCGGGGCGGCCCCGCTGGGTCGTCGATCACCACGGGCGCGCCCCCGCGCCGCGCCTGCACGAGGTCGCCGGCGAGCGCGAGCGCGCCGCGCGCATCGAGGCGCTGCTCGCCGACCGGACGTCCGGGGAGCGGCCGTGGGCGCTCGACGTCGTGCGCGCGGCGGGGGAGGGCGACACGGTCGTGTTCCGCCACTTCCACGCGCTGACGGACGGCAAGGGCGCCGACCGGCTCGTCGCCTGGCTCGGCTCCGGCAGCGGCGATGCGCCGGACGACCCGCCCCTTCGGCAGGAGCGGCACGACACCCCGGAGCGCCTGCTGGCCCCGCTGAGCCGCGACGAGCGCCTCGCCCTGGCGAGCGCCTACAAGGCGCACGTGCTGGCGCTCGGCCGCGCGCCGATCCTGTCGCTCGCGCGGGCGTGCGCGAGCGACAGGACCGGCGCGCGCGCCGCTGTCTCGCGCGTCCACCGGCTCACGCTCTCGGCGGAGGAGACCCGCGCCTTCGACGTCCGGGTGCGGAAGCGCGCGAAGCTCGCCGAGACGAGCCTCATGCTGATCGCGGCGGCGCGGCTCGCCGACAGGGTGCTCGTGGCCCGCGGCTTCGCCCCGCCGCACCACGTCGTCCCGCTGCCGCTCTCGCTCGACCCGAAGGCCGGCTCGCGGCGGTTCTTCGGTAACCACCTCACGATGGTCCTCCTCTCGCTCGGCCGCGACGAGCTCCACGACGACGCCCGCGCGGTGGCCCGCCTTGCCGAGCAGCAGCGCGCCATGGTGCGCGACAGGCTCGACCTCGCGATGGTCGCCGCGCTCGACCTGGCGCGCTGGCTCCCCGGGCCGGTCTACCGCTGGCTCGGCGACCAGCCGTTCCAGGGCGAGCTCGCGTCGCTGATCGTCTCGAACCCCGGCGCGCTGACGGTGGAGCGGTTCGCGGGCCTGCCTGTGCGCGCGGCGTACCCGCTGCCCGCGGTCGTCACGCCGCCGGGCTTCCAGGTCATCTTCAGCCGCTTCGGCGGGCGGCTCTCCGCGTCGATCGTCCACGGCGACGGGCTGCTCCGCCCGGACGAGGCCGCCGCGATGCCGGGCGCGCTCCGCGCCGAGCTGCTCGGGGAGCCCGCGCCGGCGGCCGCGGGCGGGGTATAAGGGCCGGCGTCATGCGCACCTTCGACGTCGTCATCATCGGCAGCGGCATCGCCGGCGGCCTCCTCGCGCGGCAGCTCCGCCTCGCGTGCCCCGATCTCGGGGTCCTCGTGCTCGAGGCCGCCGCGGCGATGGAGGACTACAAGGTCGGCGAGAGCACGGTCGAGGTCGCGGCCAACTACATGGTCCGCCGGCTGAACCTCGGCACGTACCTCTACCAGCACCAGCTCCCCAAGAACGGGCTCCGCTTCTTCTTCGACGCTCCGGGCAAGGATCTCCCGCTCCCCCGGATGAGCGAGATCGGCTCCGACCACATGCCGTTCCACCCGAGCTTCCAGCTCGAGCGCGCGCGGCTCGAGCGCGATCTCGTGACCATGAACCGCGCCGCGGGCGCCGAGGTCGAGCTCGGCGCCAAGGTCGTCGACGTCGCGATCGACGGGCGCGGGCGGCACCGGGTCGTGTACGAGCAGGGCGGCGAGCGGCGCGAGGTCGCGTGCCGCTGGGTGTGCGACGCCTCGGGCCGGCGGCACGTGCTCTTCCGCAAGCTCGGCGTGAAGGTGCACAAGGAGACGCGGCTCAACACGGCGGCCGCGTGGGGTCGCTACCGCGGCGTCGCGGGGCTCGATGCGGTCACCGACGTCGCGTGGCGGTCGCGCGCGCGGTACACGGCGCGCCACCTGTCGACGAACCACTTCATGTACGACGGGTACTGGATCTGGTTCATCCCGCTCGCCGGGGATCTGGAGGGGACCGCGAACGCGGATCCCCGACCCGCGCTGATGAGCGTGGGGGTCGTGTTCGACAAGGACCGGATCGGCGAGGGCTCTGGCGCGGCGCTCCCCGGGCCGCGCACGCGCGCGGACTTCGAGCGGTTCCTGGGCGCCCACCGCTTCGCGCGCGAGCTGCTCGAGGGGGCGGAGCTCGAGGACTTCCAGAGCTACGCGCACCTGCCGTACCACGCGGAGCAGTATTTCTCGACCGACCGTTACGCCGTCACCGGCGAGGCGGGCGCGTTCACCGACCCGTTCTACAGCCCGGGTTCGGACTTCATCGCGACGTCGAACGAGTTCATCACGCAGATGATCCTCTCCGACGTGTCCGGCGACCGGTCGGGGTTCGAGGAGAAGGTCGCGGCGTACGACGCGTACTATCGATTCAAGTACGACAGCACGCTCCGGCTCTACGAGCGCATGTACCCGGTGTTCGGCAGCTTCGAGCTCTACCGGCTGAAGTACCTGCTCGACTTCAACAACTACTACAACCTCGTCCTCTGGCCGTTCATGGCCGATCGTGTGACGGACGTCGGCTGGATCCGCGAGGAGCTCCGGTTCACCGATCTGGTGCTGCGCGCCCTCTCCACGATGGGCGAGCACTTCGCGTCGCTGGCGAGCGATCTGCGCGCGCGCGGCGAGTACTTCGCGCAGAACGAGGGGCGCTTCGCCAACGGGCTGAACGGCGTGGCGCAGCTGGAGACGCGGCTCGGGTCGGCGATCGACGAGGGGTTCCGGCGGGAGCAGGTCGATCGGGCGTACGGGAGCGTCTTCGCGGCGCTCGTGGAGCGGCGGCTGGGCGAGCGGGGGTTGTCCGACAGGGCGCGGCTCGTCTCGGAGCTCAAGCTGCCGCAGGTGCTCGTGTTCCGTGACATCACGCCCGAGCGTCTCTCGCGGGTCCTCGAGCGCATCGCGGAGCGGATGACGCGTGAGCTCCGGGGGGAGTTCCCGGGCGCGGGGGTCGAGCGGGTGGAGCTCGGGGCGGGCGGCGAGGTCTCCGTGACGGGACCGGCGGAGGGGAGCGCGGCCCATGCCGAGGTGCTCTCGCGGGCGCGCGCCCTCTGGGACGCATCGGCGGGGTCGCTCGCCCATGTCGCCCTCTAGGTTCCAGGGGGGCATCGGCGCTGCGGTTTCTCCTGTACGCGCGGCCGTTCCGCAGTATCACAGGCGCGCGATGCGGTGGAGAGCAGCAGGTGGGCGTCTGGGTCCGTGGGCGGTTTCGCTGGCGCTGTCGATGGGCGCCGTCGGCGCGTGTGTCAGCGCCGTGGCCGAGGGCGGCGCGCCGCCCGCGTCGCAGGATTCGTCGGGCCAGGGCTGGGTGACGGCGGC
The DNA here is from genome assembly GCF_051521615.1 of Sorangium sp. So ce1335. Lineage (NCBI taxonomy): Bacteria > Pseudomonadati > Myxococcota > Polyangiales > Polyangiaceae > Sorangium > Sorangium sp. So ce1335. Next base: position 8,837,033 of record NZ_CP150363.1, on the reverse strand, counting down.
GCAGGACGCGGGTGCTCCGCGGTGTCCGCACGGCGCGCTGGAGGATCCGCACCGTGGCTTCGTGCGCTGCCTCGAGCCGGGCGAGGCCGATGCTGGCTGGCTCCCGCCACCCCCGCAGCCCGAGCCCCCTCCGGACGACGCCGGCGCTCCACCCCCGGACGGCGGCGACGCCGGCCCCATCGACGGCGGCTCCCCGGATGCCGCCGTCGTCTCGGCCCCACCCCCCGTCGTGGAGGTCAAGGAGCCCGAGTTCATGAACGGCGACGTCCCGAACGTGGCCAAGCGGATCGAGAAGGTTTCCCCCGAGCTCGCGCAGTGCGTCGCCGATCACGGCGGGCTCACCGGCGCATCGGGCAGCATCAAGATCCAGTTCCTGGTCCGTGTCCGTGGCCGTGCCGAGGGGGTTGAGATCCTCGAGGCCCGCGGTGTGACGCCCGACGCCCAGCGCTGCATCCGTCAGTTCCTGAAGAACCGCCACGTCGGCACCCCCAGCACCGACCCCGTCGGCGTCACCGTCACCCTCTCCCTTCGCGCCGCGAAATAACGAAGCTCCTCCATCCCCGGAGAGATGGTCCTCCCTCCCCGGAGAGACGCTCATCGATCCCTGCCCGGGGGGCCGGTCATCGATTCCTGCAGGGGCCGGTGCGGGAGGGGGTGGCTCGCGAGCGGGCGGGCGGGGGTGGGCCCCACGAATCCGAGGGCCGGCCCGCATCGCAGTCACCTCCTCCCGGACCGAGTCCTCCCGTTCATCCGGCAATAGCCCACCAAAAGGCCCGAGTTCGTGGGGGGACCCCCGCCCGCCCGCTCGCGAGCCACCCCCTCCCGTACCGGCCGTAGCCCAAAAACCCCGAGTTCGTGGAGGGACTCCCGCCCGCCCGCTCGCGAGCCACCCCCTCCCGCGCCGGCCGTAGCCCCCCGGAAGAGGATGGGTTGACGCAGCCCCCGCCGCTCCTATCCTGCCCGCCCGCTGTGCCCGACCCGACGCTCACCCGCGAGATTGCCCGTCGCAAGACGTTCGCGATCATCTCCCATCCCGACGCTGGCAAGACCACCCTCACCGAGAAGCTCCTGCTCTACGGTGGCGCGATCCAGCTCGCCGGCGCCGTCAAGGCGAAGAAGGCCCGGGCCCACGCCGTCAGCGACTGGATGGAGATGGAGCGCGAGCGCGGCATCTCGATCTCCACGAGCGTCCTTCAGTTTCCGTACAAGGGCCGCCTTCTGAGCCTCGTCGACACCCCCGGCCACGCCGACTTCAGCGAGGACACCTACCGCGCCCTGATGGCGACCGACGCCGCCATCATGATCCTCGACTGCGCGAAGGGCGTCGAGGCCCAGACGAAGAAGCTCTTCCGGGTGTGCAAGCTCCGGCAGATGCCGATCTTCACGTTCGTCAACAAGCTCGACCGCCCAGGCCGCGACCCGTTCGAGCTCATCGGCGAGGTCGAGGAGGTCCTCGGCATCGGCGTTTACCCGGTCACCTGGCCCATCTTCGCGGGCGGCAAATTCCGCGGCGTGTACCACCGCGAGCGCAAGCAGGTGTTCCTGTTCGAGCTCGTCGCCCACGGCGCCGAGATCGCCCCGATGGAGGTCGTGTCGCTCGACGCCCCCGAGCTCGCCGAGGCCGTCGACGAGGAGGGCGCCCGCCAGCTCCGCGAGGACATCGAGCTCATCGACGCCGCCGGCGACGCGCTCGACCGTGACAAGCTCGCCCGCGGCGAGGTCACGCCGATGTTCTTCGGCAGCGCCATCACCAACTTCGGCCTCCCGCAGTTCCTCGACGCCTTCATCGAGCTCATGCCCCCGCCCGCGCCGCGCGGCAGCGACAAGGGCCCCATCGCCCCGGACGACGAGCGCTTCACCGCGTTCGTCTTCAAGATCCAGGCGAACATGGACCGGGCCCACCGCGACCGGATCGCGTTCCTCCGCGTCTGCTCCGGCAAGTACGAGCGCGGCATGAAGGTGCACCACGTGCGCCTCGACCGCGACATCCGCCTCACCAACCCGGTGCAGTTCATGGCCCAGGAGCGCACCCTCGTGGAGGACGGCTTCGCGGGCGACATCATCGGCGTCTTCGACCCGGGGCTGTTCCTCATCGGCGACACCCTGTGCAGCGGCTCGCCCGTGAAGTACGCCCCGCTGCCGCAGTTCCCGCCGGAGCAGTTCGGCCGCGTCGTCATGATCGACCCCATGAAGCGCAAGCAGCTCAAGAAGGGCCTCGAGCAGCTCGCGCAGGAGGGCTCGGTCCAGCTCTTCCGGCCGCCGGAGGGGCGCGAGGGCGAGGCGATCCTCGGCGTCGTCGGCGAGCTCCAGTTCGACGTCGTGAAGCACCGCCTCTCGGCCGAGTACGGCGTCGAGGCGCGCATCGAGCGGCTCTCGTTCAGCATCGCCCGGTGGGTCGAGGGCGAGCCGGTGCCCCTCGCCGAGCTCGAGTCGAACCTCTACGGCTACGGCGCCCTCGACGTGCACGGCAACGCGGTCGTGCTCTTCAAGGGCGACTGGCAGCTCGAGAGCTGCGCGAAGGCGTTCCCCAAGACGCGCTTCGTGGAGCTCGGCGGCTCGATCTCGCCCGTCTGACCGGCGACCGCCCCCGCTTCGGAGACGGGCCCACCTCGACGTCCTCGGTGCTCAGCGCACAGGAGTGCGCCTGCGCGCCGAGAACGCCGATCCTGGACCCGTCTCCTGTGCGGGGGCGCGCGGCTCTGGTCGCGTGCCCCGAGCAGGCTACTCCGCCAGCAGCGCCTTGAGGTGACGCACCGACGGCGATCCGTAGCTGAGCAGCCGGTCGTGGTAGGCGCGCTCGGTGAAGCCCGGCTTGCCCTGGTGCTCGGCGCGCAGGCGCATCATCTCGGTGAAGCCGTGGTAGTACGTGGTGAGCTGCGCGCTCGTGAGCCGGGCGCGCCGCCACTTGCCGATGGCCTCGCCCTCCTCCTGGAACGCCTCCTTCGTCATGAGCGCGAGCGCCTCCTTCTCGTCCATCGCGCCCGCGTGCACCCCGTGGTCGAGGATCGCGTTCGCCGACAGGCGCAACACCATCTTCTGGCGCTGCATCCGCACCCTCGGGCCGCCGAAGCCGTGGTGCGCCATCAGCCACTCGGTGTAGACCGCCCACCCCTCGACGAACGGGCCGCTCGAGAAGACCGCGCGGACCTTCGAGGGGAACCGGTTATTGTGCATGAGCTGCAGGAAGTGGCCCGGCATCGCCTCGTGTACGGTGAGGTCGGCGAGCATGCTCTTGTTGTACTCGCGGTAGAACGAGTCGACGCGCGCATCGGGCCAGTCCTCCGGCGTCGGCGCGATCGCGAAGAACGTCTCCTGCTTCGCCTCGAGCGGGCCCGACGCGTCGCAGTAGGCGACCGCGACGCCGCGGCGGTACTCCGGCATCTCGATCACCCGGCAGGGCTCGTCCGGGAGGCGCACGAGATCGCGCTCGCGAACGAAATCGGTCGCCGCCGCGAGGAGCCGCTCCGACTCCTTCACGATGGAGGCGTTCGTCGGGCGCTCGGCCGCGAGCGCGTCGAGGACCCTCCGGATCGCCGCCATCTTCTCGTCCTGCGTCTCGGCCCTCGGGAAGGGCTGCTTGCCGAAGAGCGCCGGCCAGAGCTCCCTCGAGGTCTCGAGCATCTCCGCGTGCGTCTGCGCGAGCAGGGCGCGGGCGTCCTTGACCACCCCGTCGATGTCGATCGTCGCGTCGTCCAGCGCGAAGCGCAGCTTCTTCTCGAAGCGCGCGCGGCCCAGCCGGAAATCGCCGTTGCTCCTCGGGAGCAGGTCCTTCTCGAGGAACGCCTGGAAGTCCTCGAGCGCCGCGGCCGCCGCCTTCGCGGCCGCCTCGAGCTCGGCCCTCTGCGCCGGGACCTTCGCGGACAGCGCCGGCAGGTCGCCCTTGCACAGCGCGATGAGCCCCTGGTTCTGCGCGATCGCCGTCTCGGTGTGGATCCGCGGCGGCGCCGCCGTGAGGCGCTGCTTCGCGGTCCGGAGCAGCGCCGGGACGCCCGCGAGGCGGCCCGCGAGGCTCCGCGCGCGCTCCTCGAGCGGCGCGAAGCTGCGCGTGATCAGCGGGTCGAGCCCGTCGCCGACGAGGCCGGTGTAGACCATCGGGTTCCACGTCGCCTCGCGGAGCTCGTCGATCGCGAACAGCGCGGAGCGGAGCTGGTTCTCGATCATCGCCGCGTCGACGCGGCTCTGGAGCCCGAGCGCCTCCGACGGCACCGCGATGAGCTCGGCCAGCGCGGCCTCGAGCGCGCGCCGCCGCGCCGCCTCGCCCTGCTCGCTGACGTCGGGCCACAGGGCGTCGTACCGGTGGTCCCCCGCCTCGGTGGCCCGGACCGGCTCGTCCCGCAGGTACTCCTCGAGCACGCGCGCCGACACCGCCGCGAGCGCCTGCTCCGCGTCCGCCGCCCCGGCCCGCCCGCCGCCCGCGCTCACGACGGCCTCCTTCGCGCCGGGCCGCGCCGGCGGCTGGACCGCGGGCTCGGCCGACCCGCACGCGCAGAGCTGCGCGACGAGCAGGGGGAGACAGCCGGAGAGCGATCTGGAGAAAGTGAGGAATTTGCGTAAATGTTGGAAAAGATGGATGAAGGATCGCTCATCGGAGGCACCCTGTTGCACCTGCGCCTTGTAGCGCTGGCGAGCGGAGAAGGGAACGCGGCCGGGCGCGCCGCGAGCGCGTGGCGCGTCACGGCGCGCTGCCGAGCGAGGCCTTCGCGAGGCGGGAGATCGCGTCCGTGTCGCTGTGGACGGCGTCGAGCAGCGGGCTGAGCGCGAGCCGGAGCTGCTTCGAGTTCGGGTGGCGGAGGATGCGCGCCACGCTCTCGGCCGCGGTGTCGCCGAGGTCCTGCTCGGCATAGCGCGCGACGTGGGCGCTCGACAGCGCGAGGCCCGGGAAGGCGGTGCGGCAGAGCGCGTCGACGAGCTCCCCCACGACGCCGGGCGCGATGTTCGCGGTGCTCAGCGCCATCGACGCCTTCTGCGCGCTGATCGCGCACGACTCCGTGCGGAGCTGGCTGATCACGGGCGAGCCGAGCGCCGTGTGCCACCGGGAGAGCTCGGCGGCCCGGCTCGCCTCGAACTCGCCCGGCGGCGCCTCCGAGACCGGCAGGAGCGCCGCCATCACCTCGCTCGCGCCGAGGTCGATCGCGACGCGGCGCACGATGATCAGCTCGTGGGCCCGCAGACAACCGATGAGCAGCCGCGCGGACGTGTCGCGCAGCAACGGCGCGAGCGCGGCCGCGATCACCGTGGGCGGCGAGCCGATGAGCCCGGGGCTCGACCCGCGCCCGTTGCCAGGACCCGCGCCGCGCAGGCGGAGCGAACCGGAGCTCGGCGGCGACCGCACGCTCTTGGGAGGGGGCACGCTCGACGGCGCGCCGTGGCCGACAGGCGCGGCGCCGGCCATCAGCCCGCGGCTGCTCGCGGGCGCCGCGCCCCAGCCGGTGCCGCTCGGCGGCGGCCGGCTCGATGGAGCGCGCCCGCCCGCGCTCCGCGGCGGCTCCTGGACGATCACCGGCAACGGGCTCGGCATCACGCGCCGCGGCTGCGTGGTGCGGTCGCTCACCACGTGGAGCGGCGCGAGCTCGATCGTGCGCAGCGCGGGGACGCCGCGCGGCGCGCGGGCCGCGATCGCCGCGGCGAGCTCGGCCTCCCTGCCGGGGAGCGGCTCCCGCTCTCCGATCTCCCGCAGCAGGCTTCCGGCGACCTGCGCGCAGCGCTCCGCGGCCCGATCCGCGCTGCTCTGCGTCTGCGGCTCCTTGAAATACAGCGTTAACTTTCCCGTCACGGTCTCGCCGCGCGCGGCTGCCGTCACCACCTGCGATACGCTCTCGACGTTGGCAGGTTCGCGCCCCCCGAAAGGCCAGAATCCCATACGCCCATTGTCGCGCGATCTCGGGCCCGGGCGCGAGCGCTTCGAGTGTCCGTCGCCTCTCGCCCGCTCAATGGCGAGGCGGAACGGACACGTAGCGATTCCCGCGCTCGTAGAAGCGCCACGGCTTCTCCGCCCACGCACCTGCGTAGTCCACGTTGATGCGAGGCGACCTGCCGACGGGGCCCGCGGCGCCGGGGAGCAGCGAGATCGGGCCTCCGCAGACATCCATCCCGTACGCGGCGCGGTCGAGGCCCAGCGCCTGGCACAGCTTCCCAGGCCCGTTGGTGAGCTCGACCCGCCCGGGCGCGATCCCCCGCCGGCGGCTCATGAGCGGGAGCCCGAGCACCGGCTCGAGGGCGCGGACGAGCACCGCGTGCGGCTTGCCCTCCGAGGCCACGACGATGTTGAACGCCCAGTGCATGCCGTAGAGAAGAAACATGTAGGCATGGCCCGGCGGGCCAAACATGACCTCCGTCCGTACTGTCCGCCGGCCTCCGGCGCTGTGGGCCGCGAGATCTTCCGGGCCGCGGTAGGCCTCGGTCTCGACGATGCGGCCGGCGGCGATGCCCTCGGGCGACCTGTGGACGAGCACCTTGCCGATGCACGCCCGCGCCACGACGAGCGGGGGGCGCGCGTAGAACGCGCGCGGCAGCGGCGCGGCTCCTTCGAGCAGGGCGTCGCCGTCGAGGGGCGTCGCCGTCGAGGGGCGCGCGGGGGCGGGGGGCGCGGAGGCGGAGGGCACGGCGGGCTCCGGGTCAGACCGCGGGGGGGCGGGCGGCCCGGAAGCGGGCGTCGATGAACGAGAGAACGTCGTCGCGGTGCTTCCTGGCCTGGAACTCGTGGTGGAACACCGCCGCGATCTCCATCGCGGGCGAGACGACGTACGTGATCCGCCGGGCGACGCCGATGAGCGGCCAGAGGACGCCGTAGGCGCGGCAGACGCTGCGATCGCGGTCGGCGATCATCGGATAAGGGACCTTGTGCGCCTCGGCGAACCGGCACTGCGTCTTCTGGTCGTCGGTGCTGATGCCGACGAGGCTCGCCCCGGCGAGCGCGATCTCGGCGTGGTTGTCGCGGAAGAGCTGGGCCTCGACGGTGCACGCGGGCGTGAAGGCCTTCGGGAAGAAGTACACGACCGTGCAGAGCCCGCCCTGCTTGGACAGCACGAAGCGCTGGCCGTCGATGGCCACCTTGTCGATCTCCGGCGCGCGCTCCCCGACCTTCAGCATGCGGCCGCAATCTGCCGCAACTCGCCCCCCGCGTCGACAGGCGAGGCGGCGCGCGGCGCGCCCGGTGGCGTGCGGTGCGGCGCGCGGCGCGCCCGGTGGCGTGCGGCGCGCGGCGCGCCCGGTGGCGTGCGGCGCGCGCGCGGCGCGCCGCGAGCGCGTCACGTGTCGATGCCGAGCCGCTTCAGCCGGTAATAGAGGGTCGTGCGCTGCATCCCGAACTGCCGCGCGACCTCGGCCTTGTTCCCTCCGCAGCGCTCGAGGGCGGCGAGGAGCTCCCGCCGCTCGATGTCGTCGAGCTGGGAGCTCAGGTCGACCTTCGGCCGCGCCGACGCCGGCCCGGCGGGCGCCCGCGCGGCCGCGTCCGCCTCGCCCGCAGCCGGCGCGGGCCTCGGCGCGCGGGCGGGCGGCTCGGACGGCTGCGGCCGCGCCGTGAACGCGAGGTGCTCGGGCTGGATCACGTCGCCGCGCGAGAGGATGGCGGCGCGCTCGACGACGTTCTCCAGCTCGCGCGTGTTCCCCGGCCACGCGTACGCCGTGAGCTTCGCGATCGCCTCCTCGGAGAGCGAGGTGGCCGCGCGCGCGTTGCGGCGCGCATACTTGCGCAGGAAGTGCTCGGCGAGCGCCCGGATGTCCTCGCGCCGCTCGCGGAGCGGCGGCAGCCTCAGCGGGAACACCGAGAGCCGGGAGACGAGCTCGGGCAGCACGCCGTCGCGCACCCAGGTCTCCTCGATGCCGGGCGTCAGCGACAGCACGACGCGCACGTCGACGCGGACGGTCTCGGTCGACCCGAGCCGCTCGACCTCGCCGTCGGTGAGCACGCGGAGCAGCCGCGCCTGCAGCGACGGCGCGAGCGGCGCCGGCTCGTCGAGGTAGATCGTCCCCCGGTGGGCGAGCTCGAGCCGGCCCGCGCGCTCGGTGTAGGCGCCGTCGAAGGCGCCCCGCCGCCAGCCGAACAGCTCGCGCTCGAGCGCGTCGCCCCGGAACGCGGCGCACGTCACCTTCACGAACGGCTGCTCCTCCCGCGGGGAGCCCACGTGGATCGCCCGGGCGACGACCTCCTTCTCCGCCCCCTCCTCGCCCTCGATCAGCACGTGCGTCGCCGCCTTCGCCACCTCCCCGATCCGGGCGGAGACCTCGCGCATGGCCTCGCTCTCGCCGGCGATCTCGCCGAAATCGATGGGGTCGCGCTGCTCGCGCTCGAGGTAGCCGGCGTAGTGCGCGAGCTGCTCGCGCAGCCGCCGGTTCTCCCGGAGGGTCGCGAAGCCGGAGATCGCCTGCCGGAGGACGACGGCGAGCTCCTTCGAGTTCCAGGGCTTCTGGATGTACCGGTCGACCGCGCCCGAGTTCACCGCGTCGATGAGCACCGTCATGTCCGCGTAGGCGGTGAGCAGCACGCCGGCCGCGTCGGGCCGCCGCTCCTTCGCCTGCTTGAGGAACTCGATACCGCTCATCTCGGGCATCCGCTGGTCGGCCACGATCACGGCGGGGTCGAGCCGATCGAGCAGCGAGAGGGCCTCGGCGCCGCCGAGCGCGTAATGGAGCCTGAACGACTTCCTGAACGCGAACCGGAACGCATCGAGGTTGTCCTGCTCGTCGTCGACGACGAGGACGTCGAAGCTGCTCCAGTCCAGATCGCGCATCGGGTCGCCCTGCCTCCCAGAGTTACTACAGCTCGGCGCGATCGTGACAGCGGAGGTGGCGCGTCCGGCGCAGCGCGCTGCCGCCGCGAGCGCCGCGAGCGCCGCGCCGGGCGCGCGGCCTCCCGCGATCGCGCCGCCGCGCCGCCGTCCCGGCCCAGAACGGGTGGGCGGCGCGGCGGCGCGGCGGCGCGGCGCTCGCGGCGGCGGCGCGCTGCGCCGCGCCCGGCCGGGGGCGAGCGTGCTTCCGACCGCGACGCGCGACGCCGGCCGGCGCGCCGGGTGGATCGATTTCTCCGCCGGCCCAGAAATACGCGGTAAGCTCCGCCCCCGCCCGCGATGAGGGCGGACTGGGCGAGCCCCACACGGAGGAAGCCGGATCATGCTCGAGGACGTCATCAAGGAGCTGCGCGAAGGAATCGACAAGGCCATCGAAGCTCTCCGGCGAGACCTGGCGAAGGTGCGCACCGGGCGCGCGAACGCGGCCATGCTCGACGGCATCCGCGTCGATTACTACGGCGTGCCGACGCCGCTCGTGCAGATGGCCACGGTGTCCGTGCCGGAGCCGCGGCTCATCACGATCAAGCCCTGGGAGAAGAACCAGGTGAAGGCGGTCGAGAAGGCGATCCGGGAGAGCGACCTCGGCTTGAACCCCCAGACGGACGCGGACCTCATCCGGCTGCCGATCCCGCCGCTGACGGAGGAGCGGCGCCGGGACATGGTGAAGCTCACCAAGAAGAACGGAGAGGACTGTAAAGTGGCCATCCGGAAACACCGCCGGGACGCCAACGAGATGATCGAGACCCTCGAGAAGGACGGCGAGGTCAGCGGCGACGACGCCGATCGCGCCAAGAAGAAGGTCGAGGACGTGGTGGCCGAGGGCACCCGGCAGGTCGACGCGGTGATCGCGCACAAGGAAAAGGACATCCTGGACGTGTGAGCCGGGGCCGCGGCGACGGGCTCCGGCGCCGGGGGGGCGCGGGGGCGCACGGGCGCCGAGGGGCGCGGGGGGAGCACGAGGCGACCGCGGCTGCCGGTGGCGCCGGGATGCTGCGACGCCGCGACGGCGCCGGAGCGTGCCGCATCGCGCGTGGTCCCGAGTCGGGACGGCCGGCGCCCGCGACGACAATGAAGCGTCCAATGAAAAAGACGCTTGCAGTCCCCCCGGTCCGAGTCGGTAGGATCAGGAAGGTCGGCGAGCGGGCGTCTCGAGACGCCCAATACGGTGCGAGAGGCCCTGCTTGACAGGTTTTCGGTAGCATGAAACGGTTGGTGTTCGAAGCCTCCGACCCGGAGCCGTCGCAAGGATTCCCGAGGTTATGCGAGCGATCGCTTCAGGAATGACGGACGTTGGTCTCCAACGCGACCACAACGAGGACAGCTACGCCGTCCTGTCGGAGTATGACCTGTTCATCGTCGCGGACGGCATGGGAGGCCACCGCGCGGGGGACGTAGCCAGCAAGCTGGCGACCGAGTCGATCGCGGACTTCTTCCGGTCCACGTCGCGGGAGGACGCCACCTGGCCATTCCACTTCGACACGAGCCTGTCGGAGGAGGAGAACCGGCTCCAGGCGGGCATCCGCGTCGCGAACCGCCAGATCTTCGAGCGCAGCATCCGGTCCCGCGACTGCGCCGGGATGGGCACGACGGTCGTCGGGGCGCTCTTCTCCAAGAAGAAGAACCGCATCTACGTCGGCCACGTCGGCGACAGCCGCGCCTACCGCGTCCGCAAGGGCTCGATCAACCAGCTCACGCGCGATCACTCGCTGTTCAACGACTACATCATGGCGATGCCCGAGCTCACCGAGGAGCAGCGGGCCGAGCTGCCGCGCAACGTCATCACCCGCGCGCTCGGGATGAACGACAGCGTCACCGTCGACCTGATCAGCGACGAGCCGCAGCCCGGCGACGTGTACCTGCTCTGCTCCGACGGCCTGAGCGGGATGCTCTCGGACGACCAGATCCTCCAGATCGTGAGCTCGACCGACGAGGTGCCGGAGATGTGCCGCCGCCTGATCGCCAAGGCGAACGAGAACGGCGGCGAGGACAACATCACCGCGCTCGTGATCCGGATCGACGAGCAGGACGAGGCCGGGCTCCCGGACAGCGCGACGCTCGGCCTGTCGGCCGACTCGCAGCAGGTGAGCTCGGGCGAACGAGCGACCGTCCCGGCGGTGTCGGCGTCGCGCTCCGAGAAGCGCTGACCGCGGCGTCGGCGTCGCGCTCCGAGGAGCGCCGCCGCGCGGGGGCGCGCGATCTGCCGCGCGGCTGCGCCCCTCGCGTCTCGCGCCCCGGTCGGCTCAGCTCCCGCAGCCGTCGAAGGCCAGGGCGCCCCGCCTGAGCTCGCAGGTGTACTGGCTCTCCTTCATGGCCGGGCACTCGAAGACCACCCAGATCTCGCCGGGGCTGACGCCCTGCTCGCTCTCGGGCACGAACCAGAACTTGCACGGGTTCGCCGGGTCCGAGACGAACGGCTTTCCGACCGTCTCCGCCGAGGAGAAGCTGATGTTGCCGGTGGCAGGCATCTCCTGGGTCGCCTCGGGGCCGATGCTCGGGATGTTGACGCGGATCTCGGTGACCTCCGTGTTGTTCCTCGCCCGGGCAGAGACCTTGAAGGTGCCCGAGCCGCTCACGGAGCAGTCGATCTCGGCGCCCTGCTCGCCGTCGGCGAGCACCCGGACCCTGTCGGACGCGGACACCTCGCCGAGAGCCTCCGAGTGCCCCCTCGTGTTGCAGGAGGCGCCCGGGTCGGCGAAGTTCATGAAGTACGCGCCGCGCGGGGTGGGCGGCGCCGGATCGCTGCAGCCGAAGCCGAGCAGGGGGAGGAGGCCGAGCACGGACACGAAGCCAAGGCGGGCGAGTCGCATGGAGAGCTCCGGTGGTAGATGGCGGCCCTGGGCCGCACTTCGCTTCTATCGTACTCCGGGGCCCGCGATCAAACGGCGGCCGCGCGGCGCAAGCGGCGGCCGCGCGCGACGACGCCGCGCGCGTCGGTCAGGCGAACGCCTGGGCGATGTCGCCCCAGAGGTCCTCGGTCGCCTCGAGGCCGACCGAGAGCCGGATCAGGCCGTCGGCGATGCCGAGCGCCTCGCGCGCCGCCGCGGGCACCGAGGCGTGGGTCATGATGGCGGGGTGCTCGGCGAGCGACTCCACGCCGCCGAGGCTCTCCGCGCAGGAGAAGATCGCGAGCCGCTCGAGGAACCGCGACGCGACGGGGAGGCCGCCGCGCACGACGAACGAGATCATCGCGCCGGGCGCGCGCATCTGACGCGCGGCGAGCGCGTGGCCGGGGTGCGTGGGGAGGCCGGGGTAGTGGACCGCCTGGACGGCGGGGTGCTCGGCGAGCTTGGCGGCGATGAGCGCGGCCGACGCGCACTGCTGGCGGACGCGCACGCCGAGCGTCTTGATACCGCGGAGCACCATGTAGCAGTCGAACGGGCTCGGGACGGCGCCGAGCGCGTTCTGCAGGAAGCCGACCCGCTCGGCGAGCGCGTCCTCCGACGTGATGAGCGCCCCGCCCACGACGTCCGAGTGCCCGTTCAGGTACTTCGTCGTCGAGTGCGCAACGACGTGGGCGCCGAGGTCGAGCGGCCGCTGGAGCACCGGCGTGGCGAAGGTGTTGTCGACGACGAGGAGCGCCCCGTGCGCGCGCGCGATCCCGGCGAGCCCGGCGATGTCGAAGATCTTGAGCATCGGGTTCGTCGGGGTCTCGATCCAGATCATCCGCGTGGCCGGGGTGAGGGCCTTGCGGACGACGTCGAGGTCGCTCATGTCGACCGCCGTCGAGGCGATGCCCATCGGCCGCATGACCTTGTCGAAGAGCCGGAAGGTGCCGCCGTAGACGTCGTCGCCCGAGAGCACGTGGTCGCCGGGCCGGAGCGTGTGGAGGAGCGTGGCGGTCGCCGCGGAGCCGCTGCCGAAGGCGAAGCCGTGGCGCCCTCCCTCGAGCGCGGCGAGGCACGCCTCGAGCGCCTTGCGCGTGGGGTTGCCGCTCCGCGAGTACTCGAACCCCTTGTGGTCGCCCGGCCGCTCCTGGGCGAAGGTGCTCGCGAGGACGATCGGGGTCATCACCGCGCCGCTCGTCGGATCCGGCGGCTGTCCGGCGTGGATGGCGAGCGTGTCGAGGGCGAGCCTTTCGTGGCCTAGGTGGGGCTTCATGCGGTCGAGACTTATCGCATGCGACGCGTGCGTCCACGGGTTTGGCGGGCGGGCGGGGGGCCGTTCGCGCGCGCCGCACGTCCGGGCCGGCATCACCCGCCGCGGGCGGCGTCGAACGCGTCGAGGAGCGCCCGCGCGCTGCCGGCGCGGCGCGCCGGATCGCGGTCGAGCTCGCGGGCGAGCGCGCGGCGCTGGCCCGGCGAGAGCGCGTCCGCGGACGCGAGCGCGTCGAGGCAGAGGCCCGACTCGCTGATCTCGACGAGCACCGCGGCCCTGTCGCGCGCGCGCGTGAGCGGCGCGCCGCCGGTGGCGAACGCGACGAGGGTCGCCGCCATCGCGTAGACGTCGCCGCGCTGGGTCGGCGGCGACTCGCCGCGCGCGATCTCGGGGGCGACGAACGGGGCGGTTCCCCGGTCGGCGGTCTCGAGCTCCGGCTCCATGCCGCGGAACCGCGCGGCGCCCAGATCGACCAGGCCGACGTCGCCGAGCGGGCCGAGCAGCACGTGATCGGGGCCGATGTCGCCGTGCACGAGGCCGATGGCGCCCGCGCCGTCGGCGAGCTCCTGGAGCTCGGCGAGCGCCTCGATCGCGGTCCTGACGACGTGGACGACGAGCGAGGCGGGCGGCGGCCGGCCGCGGCCGAGCCACCCGTCGAGCACGCCGCGGAGCGAGGTGCCCTCGCGCCGGGTCTCGATGAGGAACGGGCCGTGGCGGTCGGCGCCGACGCGCACGAGCGCGGGCAGGGCGGGGTGCCGGGCCAGCGCGATCGCCTTCGCCTCGCGCACGATGGCGGCCCGCCCGGCGTGCGCGTGGAGGGCGCCGGGGGTGAGGCGCTTGCAAACAAACGCTGGCCCGCGCGCTGGCCCGCCCGCTGGCCCGAGCGCCGACGCGCGCGCGGCGCCCCGCGGCGGATCCCCGAGGCGGACCAGCGCGACGTCGAAGGTGGTGCCCGCGCCGAGGTGCTCGATCAGCTCGGTGCCTTCCGGGGCGGGGTAGGGCACGGCGGCTGCCTCAGCCGTTCCCGGGCGGCGCCGGGGCCAGCGCCTCGCACTCGTGTAGCCAGCGGTGCGCCTCCTCCGCGCCGTCGCGGCCCCGCATCGCGAGCGTCCACCGCGCGTCGCGCCAGCGCGCCACGAACTCGGTCCAGGGCGCCGGCGCGTCGCTGCGCGGCGAGGCGGCGGAGAGGGTGGCGACCGTGTCATCGATGCGCTGGAGCGGGAACACCGGCTTGCCGAGCCCGAAGCGCGCCTGCGTCCAGTGGACGACGCCGATGAAGAAGCCATACCGGCAGCGGCGCGTCGCCTCGTTCACGCCCACCACCGGGGATCGCCAGTCGAGGTGGATGTCGTCGAGCTCCGGCAGCCGCGGCTCGCGCTTGCCGACGCAGAGGTGCACCGCCTCCTCGTCGGGCCGGTGCACCTCGCGCCAGGAGTCCGCGTCGAGCGGCTCGCCGCCCCGGAAGCCGCTCCGGACGATCGTCGCGATGGTGCCCGGGAGCGCGCCCCACAAGGCGCCCCGCTGGTGCTCGATCCCCCCGAGGATCGTGTCGCGCGCGACGCGTCGACCGCCCGTCCCCGCGAACGTCTGGTCGAGGCGCGCGCGCATCGCCGCGGGCTCCGCGTAGACCACCTTGAATCCCGCGCTCCCACCGAACCACACGTTGCGGAGATACCTGATCTCCTTCGACAGCCCGAGCGAAGGATCGATGTCGCGGAGGCGCTCGAAGATGCGCACAACCACGTTGACGCACGTCGGCCCGAGCCGGGTGAGCGCCTCACCGAGGTCGCGAGGCGCGGGGGCGCCCCAGAACGCGTTGTCCAGGTTGAGCTCCGCCCCGGGGCTCCCCGCGAGCCGGTCGGCGAGGCTCCGCTCGAGCGCCTCGCGGAGCGTCCCATCGAGCCCGGCCAGGTGCGGGCCGGCCCCGGCGTCGGGTGAACCGGTCATGCGGACATCCTATCACGGCCGCCCGCGCGCCCCGGGCGCCGCCGCGCCGCGTGAGCGCCGCGCCGCTCGAACGAGCCGCCGGCGCGCGGCGCGCTCGCCTGGCGCGCGCCCGCGCTGCGGCCGTCTGTGGGATGTCGGCGCACCTGCACGGGAGGGCGGCGGGGGCCAACTTTTCCTCGCGTCGTGCGGCATATCACTGCGTTCGGCGCGAACGTGATAGAAGTCTTGAGAACCGCATGGATCCCAAGATTCTGGAGATGCTCTTCATCGCTGTTAGCAACGGCGTCGCCCTCTTCATCGGCGCTTACCTCGCGCGCAGATCGGCAGATCTCAGCGGGGAGCGCCGGGCGGAGCACGAGGAGCGGGCGGAGGTCCAGAGACAGCGGCGGGAGGCGCTCCTCGAGCGCCTGACGCTCCAGCGGCGGGCGCTCGACGATTACGGGCGGATGGTCGTCCGGTGGTCCTCGGAGCCGCCCTCGGGGGCGTCGCGCACGAGGGAGGACGACCTCGCGGCGGACCAGGAGTCGCTCGCGATGTACGCGCAGATGGCCAACGCGTTCGGGAGTCGCCAGTTCGCCGAGCAGGCGGCCGCGACGCTCCACGCGGTGCGCGCCGGCCGGGGCAATGCCCAGGTGTTCCCGTTCTCCGTGCAGATCGCCTCTGCCTGCTACCAGGAGATGATCCGGGCGATCTCCGAGCTGGAGAAGGAGATCGGCCTGCCGGCGCCGCGGTCGCCGGCGCGGCCGTTCCTCCCGGACGAGGAGCTCGCGAAGGAGGCGACTCGGCTGTTCTCCAGGAACGTGGTGGAGCGCTCCGGGATCGACCTCGGCATGGTCGACCAGATCCTGGAGCGCGTCCGGGTGAACCCGTCGTCCGAGGAGCCGGTCCTGCCGTCCGTGCGGAATCAGGGCGAGCTCGGGTGACGGAGCGCCGGGGCTCGGGGCGCCGGCGTCACTCGGCCCATCCCATCCGGATGAGCGCGTAGAAGATGAGCAGTCGGGGTATCCGGAACAGCACCATGGTGAAGAAGTAGCGCGACGGGATGCGGTAGAGGCCCGACAGATAGCAGAGCATCGAGAAGGGGATCGGCGAGAGGCTCCCGATCGCGATGGCCCAGTATCCGTATCGCTCGAACAGCCGGTCTATCCTGGGCCGGGTCCGCTCGAGGCGGGCCGCGAAGATGCGGAAACGCGCGAGGTGGTTGGCGAGGTAGTAACCCGTGCAGCCGGCGAGGAGCGAGGCCACGGAGATCACGATCATGGGCGGGACCTGCGACCCTCCCGACGAGATCGCCGTCAGCATGTAGAACTGCGGCGGGATGGGGAACGAGAACGCGTCGGCGAGGTACGTGCCGACGAACATCCCTGCGAGGCCGAAGCGCTCCACGAACCCGCGGCCGAGCGCGTCGAGCTGGTCGCGCGCGAGGTGCGCCGCGAGCGCGATCAGGCCGAAGAGCGCGCCCAGGCTGAGCACCAGCTGGACCAGCGTGCGAAAGAGGTCGCGCCGGTCTCCGCTCGAGCGAGCCCTCCCTGGCTGCGGCGGTTCCGGCGGCTGCTGCTCCGGCTGCGGCGTCAGACCGCCTCCTGCCGGCGGCGCTGCAGCCGCTCGATGATGCGCCTGCTGCGGAGGGTGCTCTGGAAGATCCGCGTCGCCTTCTCGAGCGCGTCGAGGAGCCTTTGCGCCGGGCCCTGCTTGTCGACGTAGGCGAACGGCCGGTGCGCGTGGATGACCTCGAACGAGTCCTTCTCGTCCCGGGTCGCCGCGTAGAAGATCACGGGCACTTCCGGCTGCACCTTCCGGATCTGGTCGCAGACCCAGAAGCCGTCCTGACCCGACATCCGGACATCGATGATCACGGCGCAGGTGTCGTCGGTGAAGGCGGCGACCGCGTCCAGGGCCGAGGCGCACACGACGAGGCGGTATCGCTCCGAGAGGAGGGCGCCGAGCGGCTGCCACGCGCCCGTGTCGTCATCGAACACGAGCACGAGCGGAAGCCGCGTGGACTCGGGCCTCTCGCGATCCGGCCGCTGGGCTGGATCGGCCTCGAGCAGGGTATCGGATTCCTTGGCGCGCATTCGTCGTCGATCTCAACAGGCTCGGCGGGCGCGTCAGGACGCCCATGACGCAATGTACCACGCCCGACGGATCGGGCCAGCGTGGCGGCGCGGCGGCGAGGTGGCTCCGGATCGCGGGGCGGCCGGGCGCGCCGTGCCGCCGCGCCGTGGGCGGCGCTCCTGGATTCGTCTATGCTCGGCGCGAGGGCGTGGCCTCATGGTGAGGCTTGCAGGCCTGATGCAGGGCGCTGGCACCGTATCCGGGCCGGCGCTCGCCTTCTCGTGCGCTGATCCGGGGGCCGGCCGGCGTCGGGCGGCTCACGGGGAGTCGCCGTTCCACAACCGAGGTGAGCTGCCCATGAAGAACGCAGAACTCCGATCGATGTCCCTCGCCATCGCCGCCCTCGGCCTCCTGGCCGCAGCGGTCGCGGGGTGCAAGGACGAAGAGGACTTGCACGCGTGCAGCGAGCTCTGCAAGCACCGCATCCTCTGCGCGGAGGAGAACGGGACCCCGCCGCCCAGCCAGACGAGCTGTGAGACCGCGTGCCTGGGCCTCGAGGGAGACAGCCTCGTGGAGCGAACCGAGGAGTGCGTGGCCTTCGCGTCTTGCGAGTACGTCGCGTGCGCAGATCGCTGAGCCGCTGAGCGGGCGAGGCTGCGCGCGGGAGGCGGGGCGCGCCTCGCCTCCCTGCCGGATCGGCGCGGCGATCAGGGCTCCGCGCCGCACTCGGGCGCGTCGCGGAGGGGACCCGATGTGCGCGGTCCGTCGAAGCGCAAGAGCTCGAGATCGACGAGATCGAGGCTCTTGAGCGTGAGGTCGAGCGGGCCGACCGACACGCCGGCCTCCGCCTCGGCGTAGGCGCGCACGCCGCCGTCGACCCGCGCGTCGTACGAGCAGTAAGGCGGCGCGGTCTCGGCCGTGACCCGCGCGTACGCCTGGACTCCGACGTTCGGTCCGAGGATGCCGTAGAGGCGCGCCCGGAGCTCCGCGCCGGCGCTCACCTTGCCGGACGCCGTGATCGCGCCGGGCGCCCCGACCGAGGCCGTGCCCGAGGCCGAGCAGGAGGGCTCCCAGATCGTGCTCCACGTCCCGTCCCTGTAATCGACGCCGGCCGCGAGCTCGGCGGTCGTCTGCGCCTCTGCGGCCACGTCGGCGGCCGTGAACGACAGCGCCAGATCGGCGCTCGCCCTCGGCACGACGTTCGTCGTGACGACGACGGGCACCGGCCCCACCCAGAACGTCAGCGTGGGCAGCGGCAGGCTCGGGACGCCCCCGGCGAGCTCGAGGAGATCGACCGCGCAGCTCCCCGTGACCGTGCCGGCGCCGTGGAGCTTCGCGTTCACGTCGAGCCTGCCGGACGCGACGAAGCGGAGCTGCTTCAGCTCCGGCACCGGGTTCATCTTGCCCCTCGGACCGACGTGGACCTCGAGGTCGAGCACCGGAGACAGCTCGGCGGTGACGTCGAGGACCGCCGACCCGTTCGCGGTGATCCCGCACGAGGCCGGGAGGGAGGCCGAGGTGAGATCGAGGAGCTTCAGCGACGCGCCGGACGAGATCTTCAGCGCTTCTGCCTGGCTGGCGATCTGCTCGCCGTCCTCGTCGCCGAGCTCGCGGGCGCGCGCGAGGTGCTCGTCGAGCGCGCGGGCGTACTCGCGGGCGTCGTAGTGGACGTGGAAGTGCCCTTCCGTGATGAACTCGGTGAGGTGGGCGGGCGCCGTCTCGAGGGCGACCCGGGTCGCGTCGAGCGCGCGGACGCGCACGACGCGGGCGAGGTAGCCGCCTCCCGCCGTGCCGCCGAGCACGTCGCCCGGGGCGAACGGCGAAAGGCTGCCGTCATGGGTGATGACAAGCTCGCTGTCCCCGAGCGCCGCGGCGACGAACCCCGGCTCCTTCTCCGGCACGCGGGCGCGCTCCGACAGCTCGAGCGGCCGGACGACATCGACGTCGCCGGGCGCCGGCAACTCGGCATCATCCGCGGCGTCGCTCGGCTCGACGGCGCACGACGCGAGCCCCGGCGCGCCGAGCGCGAGGAGGGCAGCAGACATGAGGCGCGCGGCCACCGCGCGGCTCCCAGCGAGAGAGGTTTTCATGCGCGCGGACGCTACGCGGGTCCTGTGGCGAACTGGTTACAGAAGAGAGACCAGCTGTCTCCGATGGACTGGAGAAGAGCTCACCGCGATGGATGGATATCCAGAGAATCGATGTCTCGGGGACGCGTGAAGAGCGCTTGTCGAACCGCGTTCGCGGAATGACGTGCGGGCGCGCTCATGGGGCGCCGAGCGGGCGTTCGTGATGTGCGGGCGCGCTCATGACGTGCCGTGCGGGCGCGCTCATGGACAGGCGACCTGCGCTCGCTCGGGCGCCCTGGCCGCGATCGGCGTCGCGCTCCAGGAGGAGCAGGACGGGACGTCCTCGGCTCGTTGATCTCGTGGATGTGGATGAGGAGGAGGGGACGCGGGGGCGGCGTCACACCCGGCGGGCAGGGCGCGCGAGCTGGCGGCGCGGTCCTCCGGTGAGCCGGGCTCTCGCATGCGGCGCACGTCGCGACCGCCGCACGTCAGGCGGTCGCCTGCGCGCGGCGGTCGCGACGCGCACTCCGTCTCACGGAGCCGTCGCGCCCATGAGCAGCGCCCTGGGAAGGTGTCCGAGGTGGCCGCCCTCGGCGACCTTCAGCCACGTCGTCGTGCAGACGCCGGGGCACCCGCTGCTGGGCGGCCTCGGGCTTGTTCTACCTGGGGTGAGTAACGGGATTCGAACCCGCGACAACTGGAGCCACAATCCAGTGCTCTACCAACTGAGCTATACCCACCGTTCTTCGCGGCCCGTGGGCTGCGAAGGCCTGGGAGAATACTCAGCTTCGCGCAGAGTGCAATCGGGTAACGCACCGGCCCGTCGCTGTTTTTTCAACCCGCCCGGGAGCTCGGCCCCCGCGCCCGTGACCCGGCCGCTCCGGCCACTCCCCGGGTGCCCCCGCCCCGGCCAGGTCGTGCGGGACGTTGGCCGAACGTGCGGGACTTTGGGAACCGCCAAGGCGCCAAGGACGCCAAGAAATCTCAATGATTTTGCGTTCTTGGCGTCCTGGCGGTTCGATCCTCTGCGGCCTGTCTGCGGTAAGTACCGCACCACCCCCGGCCGGCGGCGTGGCCCGCGCCGGCCGTCCGCTCAGAGCGTCGCCCACCGGCGCATCGCGACCCGGCGAGCCCGGTCCAGGTCCGCCCGGTGGCGCGTCGAGATCGGCGCGCGCTGCGCCGGTTGCGCCGGCGGCGCCGATTGCCCCGGCTGCCAGGGCGCGCCCACCGGCTCCTCGGCCGGCTCGCGACCGGACGCCGCGAGCAGCGCCGCCGCGAGCGAGCTCTCGAGCGCG
Organism: Sorangium sp. So ce1335; assembly: GCF_051521615.1. NCBI lineage: Bacteria > Pseudomonadati > Myxococcota > Polyangiales > Polyangiaceae > Sorangium > Sorangium sp. So ce1335. Next base: position 8,816,786 of record NZ_CP150363.1, on the reverse strand, counting down.
GCCAGGTCGTAGCCGCCCTCCAGGAGGATCGCGAGCCGCCCCCGCGCCTTCGCGGTCGCCATCGCCGCGAGCCGCCGGCCCATCGCCGCGTAGGCCGCGCGCGACAGCTTCATCGCCGCCATCGGATCGCGCTCGTGCGCGTCGAACCCCGCCGAGACGAGGATCAGCTCGGGCGCGTACTCGTCGAGCACGGGGAGGACGATCTCGTCGAACGCCGCCTCGTAGACGGCGTCCGTCGCCCCGTCGGACAGCGGCACGTTCACCGTGTAGCCCACGCCCTCGCCGCCGCCGATCTCCTCGGCGGCGCCGGTGCCCGGATAGAATGGCCACTGGTGCAGCGAGCAGAAGAGCACCCGCGGGTCGTCCCAGAAGATGTCCTGCGTGCCGTTGCCGTGGTGCACGTCGAAGTCGATCACCGCCACCCGCGAGAGCCCGCTGTTCAAGGCGGCCCTCGCGGCCACGGCGACGTTGTTCAGGAGGCAGAAGCCCATGCCGGCGTCGCGCGTGGCGTGGTGGCCGGGCGGGCGCAGCAGCGCGACCCCGAGCTGACCGGGGCCCGCGAGCACCGCCTCGACGAGCGCCGCCGCGGCGCCGGCGCCCCGCCTCGCCGCGTCGACCGAGCGCGGAACGACGTAGGTGTCGGGGTCAAGCGCCGCGTAGTGGCCGCTGACCCGATCGAGCGACTCCAGGTACCGCGGGGCGTGGACCCGAGCGAGCTCGTCCAGCGTGGCGTCGCGCGACGTGACGCGCTCCAGCGAGAGGCCGGACGCGGCGCAGCGCTCGATCGCGCGGCGGGCTGCCTCGAGGCGCTCCGGGCGCTCGGGGTGCGCGCCGCGCGCGCGGTGTTGTTCGAAGAGCGCATCGTCGACGACGTAGAGGCGCGGGGCTTCGGAGTGCGGCTGATTCAAGTGCACCATGAGCTGGGTGGAGAGTTGTAGCAGCGCCGCAGCGGATGGTAGCTTGCCCTGAGCCCCGGAAAGAAGGAGTGGAGACGCAGGATGCGCGGAAAGATCATCGCAGTCTTCGCCGTGATTGTCCTCATGGTCGGAGGGCTCGCGTACGCCCTCGCGCGCGCCTCCCTCCGGGAGATCGCGAGCCCGGGCGAGGCGCCCCGCGCGCTCGCGGCCGCCATGGCGCAGCTCCAGGTGGACGGCCTCGTCCTGGAGCGGTGGCTCGCCTCCCACGCGAGCGACCCCAAGCTGCGCGAGCCGTTCAACGCCGGCACCGCCCCCGCCCGCGCCGAGGCGGCCACGAGCGCCGCCAACGCCATCCGGGAGGCGGTCGCCGCCTCGCCCGAGCTGGCCAGGACCCCGCCGTCCCTCGTCGTCCTCGTCGACACGAAGGGCGTGGTGCTCGGACGCAACGCCTCCGCGCTGATGCGCGGGGACAACCTCGGCGCCGTCTACCCGTCGCTGATGCGCGCCATCGAGCAGGGGGTGACCGGCTCGGACGTGTGGGTGAGCCGGGCGCGCAACGAGCAGCTCCTCGCGTCCTACGCGCCCATCCGCAGCGACGCCGGGCAGATCGTCGGCGCGGTCGCGGTGGGCACCGCGCTGAACGACGAGCGGCTGACCAACGCGAGCGAGCGCACGAGCGGGCGCCTGCTCGTCGTCGCGATGCAGTCGGGCGACGGGCTCGACGTGGTGGCGAAGTCGCGCGACGTCCCCCCGCAGCTCGTCTCGGCGCTCACGGCGTCGCCGGCGAAGGACAGCGCCCTGCGCGCGCTGAGCTCGGGGCGGATGGTCGACATCGGCGGGCTGTCCGGCGAGTACAGCGCGGTGAGCCACGCGCTCGACGGCTACGGCGACGGCCGGCGGGCGGTGCTGCTCAGCATCGCGCCGCTCAGGACGCCGGGGCTCGCGAGCTCGCTCTTGTGGCCGATGCTCGGCGTCACCGCGCTCGGGCTCGTGCTCGTCGTGATCGCGGCCTACTTCCTGGACGCGTACATCTCGCAGCCGGTCTCCGAGATCGAGGACGGCCTGCTCGCGATCATGAACGGCCGGACGGATCTCCGGTTCGGGATCGAGCACGCCGAGCTCGGCGGCCTCGTGTTCCGGCTGAACTCGCTCCTGAACCAGCTCCTCGGCGTTCAGGAGGACGAGACCGACGCCGAGGGGCGGCCGTCGCGCGCCCCGACGTCGGCGTCGTTCCGGGACGCCCTCGAGGTCGACGAGCGGATGGCCGCGCTGTCCCCCGGCGAGATCCCGGCGGACGCCAAGGCGCTCCTCGAGGAGCCGGAGGACGCCTACTACGCGCGCATCTTCGCCGAGTACATCGCCGCGAAGAGGTCGCTCGGCGATCCGGTGGACCACATCACGCGCGACGCGTTCGTCGCGCGCCTCAAGGCGAGCGAGCAGGAGCTCGGGCGGAAGCACGGCAAGCCGATGCGCTACAAGGTCGAGGTGCGCGGCAAGGAGATCGTGCTCCTCGCCGTGCCGCTCGCCTGACGCGCGCGGCGCGCGGGCCGGTGGTGCGGTGCTCACCGCAGGCAGGCCGCAGAGGATCGAGCCGCCAAGACGCCAAGAACGCCAAGTTATTGAATTTCTTGGCGTCCTTGGCGCCTTGGCGGTTCCCCTGGTCCCGCACGACCCGCGACCCCGGACGGCGCGAGGCCGGCGCTGCGGGCGCGACGTCGGCGCGACGTCGGATCGCGGGCGCTAGTGCAGCACGGCGTCCGGGCCCTCGTGCGGCTCGATGCGCCCGGACGAGGGCTCGCGGCGGAGCGCGATCACGTCGGAGAGCTCGCAGCCGAGCGCGATCGCCGGCGACGACGTCGTGACGATCCACTGCACGTTGGGCAGCGCCGCGCGCAGGCGGGCGGGGAGCGAGCGCTGCCGGTGCACCGGCTGCTGCGCCTCGATGTCGTCGATCAGCACCACCCCCTCGGCCAGGCGCGGATCGCCGCTCGGGTGCGCGGACGCGAGGGCGCGGAGCGCCAGCGCGCCGAACGCGACGGCGTGACGCGCGCTGCGCCCGAGGTCGTCGAAGTCGACGCGCTGGCCGTCGGCGCGCTCGAAGATCGGCTCGAGCCGGAGCGGGTCGACCCCCACGTAGCGCGCGCCGTGGCCCTCGAGCAGCTCGGCGAGGACCTCCCGCAGCGCGCGATCGAGCGCTTCGAGCCGCGCTGGCTGCGCGTGCGGCCGCGCGTCCGCGGGCGCGTGCACCCGCGCGTCCGGCGTCACCTCGGCTCGCCCGCCTGCCAGCGCATCGGCCCGCCCGTCCAGCTCCCCATCCGGCCGCGCGTCCAGCGGCCGGTCCGGCTGCGCGTCCGGCCTGCCCGACGCGCGGTCGCGCGCGAGCGCGGCCGCGATGGGGATGAACGAGAGGACCTGCTTCGTCTCGCGCGCGAGGTCGGTGCGCGTCGCGTCGTCGAAGCTCGCCGCCGCGCGCACGTCGTAGCGGAGGACGCTGCGCTCGGGCGTCGTCAGCATCAGCGACGTGCGGGAGAACCAGCGCGCGCCAGAGAGCGCGACGAGGACGAAGCCCCCCTCCGCCGCGCGCCGCTCGAACAGCGACTGCTCCCTCCGCCGCAGCAGCGCCGTCTCCTCGGGCTCGTCGAGGCGCGCGTTGGGGCTCGCCACGCGAAGCGGGTGGACGCGCGCGGGGTCGTCCGTCCCGAGCATCCAGTCGGTGACGACCAGCGGGGGCGCACCGTCGTCGGCGCGCGACCTCTGCTGTGCGACCGCGTACCCGGGCCGCGTCGACGCGATCGCCGAGAGGATCGAGGTCTTGCCGACCCCGTCGCCGCCGAAGAGGACGACGAGCCGACGCGGCGCGCCGGCGGCGTCCTCGAAGGACAGCGAGAGATCATCGAAGGGACCGATGTGGGCGAGGTGGACGCGGGAGAGGAGCACCGCCCGCGAAGCTATCACCGCGCAGCGCGCGCGCGGATCCCCGCCTGCGTCGGCCACCGACGGCAGCGCCTGCCGCTGCGGCTGCACCCGCGCGCCGTCGACGCGCCGTGGCATGCCTCGCCGGTGCGCGGGCGCCACGGCGCCTGCGGTAGCGCGCGGGGGCGCGGCGGCCTAGAGTCGTCGTCCGGGGTCGTCACCGTGCTGCGCAAGCTGCCTCCGCCGGATTTCCGCTACGTGTGCCTCCACCCGGAGCCCGGCTCGACCGGCGCGCTCGCGGCGGGGACGGCGGGGCTCGCGGGCATCGCCGCGGCCGTCTGGAGCGCGGGGAGCCAGACGCTCTCGCTGGGGCTCATGGCGATGGGGAGCGCGCTCGGCGTGCTCGCGCTGGCCCGCGCCGAGCACCGCCTCCCGGCCCAGCGCGGCGCGCGCGAGGTGACGATGGCCGTCGTGCCCTGGGGCATCCTCGTCGACCCGGACACGGAGCCGCGCGTGCTCCGGTGGCCCGCCGTCAAGCGGGTGCGCGTCGACGTCTCCCACACGATGCGCGGCGGCACGCCCGCGATCGTGTCGAGCCTCGTGACCGTGCACACAGCGCGCGACGTGCTCGCCGGCCGCGCCGCGGGCGCGGTGGACCTCGAGCGGCTGCTCGCCAACCTCGAGGGCTACGCGCAGGAGGCGGCGCGGCCCGTCGCCGGCGACATCGAGGGGCAGACGGCGCTCGGCGACGGCGTGACCGAGCCGATCGCCGCGGCCCTGCTGCAGGCGGCGGACGGCGTGTGCGCCACGAGCCGCGGCGCTGCGCAGCTCGCGCTGCCCGGGGGCGGCTACCGCACCGCGGCGGCGCGCGCGGCGGCTCCCGAGACGGTCGCGGTGCTGCGCTCGGCGCTCTCGTGGAGCCACGACTGCCCCGCCGATCCGCGGCCGCTGGCGGCCATCCTCGCGGCCGAGCTCGGGGCGGCGGAGCTCGTGCCCGAGCTCTTGCGGCTCGCGAGCTCGCCGCACCCCGTGGCCGCCGCCTTCGGCAAGGCCGCCGCGCTCCGCCTCGGTGCGCCGCCGAACCGCGCCGGCTCGCTCGACGAGGTGGAGGCCTTCCTGTTCGAGGAGGACGTCGAGATCGGCAAGCGGTGGATCGCGTCCGCCCCGACACTTTGTTTGCGACGTGGCGCCGAAGCTTGCTAGCTAGAGGGGTCGGCAGCGCGGGCGCTGCGGCGCGAGCGGCCTGCGCGCGGAGGCCGCCGCCCCGCGGGGCCATCTCCTCGCGGCGCGCTGCCGGCGGGACGTCCACCGCGCCGGGTCGGCTATGACACGGGCTCCGTCGCCACCGAAGCCGTCTTCACGGGGAGCGCGTCGCCGGCTGGCCGCCGCGTGCGTCCTCGTCGTCTCGCTCGCCGCGTGCGCCGAGCACCGCGCCGCCGGCCCGCCGCCGTCGCAGAGCACCGCGCGCGTCGCGCCGCCGGCCGTGCCGTCCGCCGTGAGCGGCGCCGCCGCGGCCATCGCCGCCGTCGCGTCGCCCGCGGTGGACGGCGCGTGGGTCGAGGCGGTGCGGCTCGAGCGCTGGGCCGAGGCGGCGGAGCGGCTCGACGCGCTGCCCATGGATCAGCGCGCGCTGCCCGCGATGAAGTACGCGCGGGCGCGCGTCGCGCTCGAGCTCGGCGACCACGGCAAGGCGGTGGAGCTGCTCCACGGCCTCGAGAAGGAGCTCCCGCTGCTCGCCCCCGAGGTGGCGCGCCACCGCGCCGAGGCGGCGTTCGAGGTGGGCCCGTTCCTCGAGGCGGCGGCGTACTTCGAGCGCGCGGGCGGCGCGCCCGGCCTGTCGCGCGCGGCGGTCGCCGCCATGAAGGGCGGCGACCTCGCGCAGGCGCGCGCCCTAGCGGACCGGGCCGTCGCCGCGGCGCAGCGCGCGCGCAGGTCCCGCGACGAGGCGGCCGCGCGGCTCGCGCGGGCGCGCGTCCTGCTCGCCGCGCGCGACGCGGCCGAGCGGTCCGGGGACAAGGGCGACGCGAAGGCCGCCGCGGCGGGGCTCGCGCTCGCGGATCTCCGGTGGATCGTGAAGAGCGCGCCGTCCTCGGCCGACGGGCGCGAGGCCGCGGCGCTCCTCGCGGCGATGCCGGGGCCGCTCTCGCCGGACGACCGGCTCCAGAAGGTCGACGCCATGGTCGCCGCGGGCAGCGCGGCCGAGGCGGTCGCCGAGCTCGACAAGCTGTCGGGCGTGTCCGAGGCGGAGCGCCGCCACCGCCGGGCGACGGCGCTGTACCAGGCGCGCGACTACGAGCGCGCGGTCGAGGCGTTCCTCAAGGTCGCGGCGAAGCCGTCGGCGCGCCAGGCCGAGCAGCTCCACCTCGCCGCGCGCTCGCTCTCGCGGCTCCGGCGCGAGAGCGAGGCGATCGAGCGGCACCTCTCGGTCGCGCGCAGGTTCCGGAAGACCCGGTGGGGCGAGCTCTCGAGCCTGCTCTCGGCGCGGCTGCTCATGCAGGTCGGGCGCTACGCCGAGGCCGTCGCGCAGTACGGCCGGTTCCTCGACGCGTACCCGCGGAGCGAGCGGCGCCGCGACGCGACCTACGAGCGCGCGCTCGCGATGCTGTCGACGGCGAACGCCGCGCGGGCGCGGCAGCCGCTCGAGCAGCTCGCGCGCGACGCGCGCGCGGCCGACGCGGCGAAGCTGCGCGAGCTCGCGGGGCTCGCGGCGCTGCGCGGGGGCGACCTCGACGGCGCTGTGCGGCTCTGGACGCAGGTGATGCGGGAGCAGCCGCTCTCGTGGGGCGCGCTGCTCGCGCGGTCGCGCCTCGCGGCGGCGGGCGCGCCCATGCCGCCGCTGCTCGTCCCGGCGTCGCTCCGCGACGTCCAGCCCATCGACGTGAAGCTGCCGCCGGCCGCGGCGCTGCTCGCCTCGATGGGGCTCGACCGCGACGCGGAGGCCTACCTCGCCGAGAACGAGCGCGAGGCGACGGCGCCCTACGCCGGCCAGGAGAGCGAGGCGCTCTGCCGGATGTACGGCATGCTCTCGCCAGCGAAGCGCCGCTACCGGGTGGGCACGCAGGCGGTCTCCGCCGCGGCGCTCCAGCGCGCGCCCTCGCCGGCCGATCGCTGGACGTGGGAGTGCGTGTACCCCGAGCCGTACGCCGGCGAGGTGCGCGCGCTCGAGGCGGAGCACGGGCTGCCGCGGGGCCTCGTCCACGCGCTGATGCGCCAGGAGAGCGCGTTCGATCCCGTCGTCGTGAGCCCCGCGAGCGCGGTGGGCCTGATGCAGCTCATGCCGGCGACGGCGAAGAAGGCGGCGGGCGAGCTCTCGCTCGGCTTCGAGCTCGACCAGCTCAAGAGCGCGCCGATCAACCTGCGCCTCGGCGGCTTCTACATCGGCAAGCTGCTCCGGACGTTCGAGCGCAGCCTGCCGCTCGCGACGGCGGCGTACAACGCGGGCCCCAGGGCCGTGTCGCACTGGCTCGAGGGCAACATCGACCGGGACACCGACGTGTGGGTGGCGCGGATTCCCTACGACGAGACGCGCACCTATGTGGGTCGCGTCCTCTCGAACCTGGCGCGCTACCAGTGGCTGGACGGCGGCGACGCGGCCGTGGAGATGCTCCCGCTCACGCTCCCCGCAGACGCGCGCGCCCCGGCCGACGCGTACTGAGGCACGCGCCCCGAGGACGTCGGTCGATCGGCTCATCTCGAGGATGTGGACCGATGGACGCGTGTCGGGGACGTCTGTTGATGGATGCGCGCCGAGGAGGTGGGGTGATGGACGCGTGTCGGGGACGTGGGTCGATGGATTCGACCCGGGGACGCAGCCCGAGAGACGCGTACTGAGGGCGGCCGTCGCCGTACAGCGCCCCGGTTCCTGCTGCGCTGAAACTGCGCTGTTCACTTGAACTCCCGGGCGCGTGCCCTCACCGTGATGGGGTGGCACGAACCGCTGGAAGTGACGGCGTGTTCAAGCGCTGCGGGGTTCTCATCCAGCCCTACGCGGACGCCCGCTTCGTCAGCCGGCTGCTCAGCTCCGCGCTGGCGTGGCTGCTCGTGCTCTTCTCGATCGCCTCGCTCGTGGAGCCCCTCGCCGGCCGGCTCGCGATGGCGCTCCTGATGCCGGTCCTGCTGCTCGGGTCGCTGCTCGTGCTGCTCTGCGTGGCGTGCCTGCTCTACGCGCCGCTCGCCTGGCTCTGGGCGGCGGTGGGCTCGTCCGGCGCCGCCGTCGTCCGGGTGAGCAACGCGCTGTGCATCGAGCGCCCCGGCGATCGCAGCTCGTTCCCGCTCCTCTCGCTCACGAGCGCGCGCCTGGCGAGCTCCGGCGGCGAGGTCGCCCTGCGGACGGACGACGGCGATGTGATCCGCGTGCGCGTCGACGACCCGGCCGACGCGGAGCAGCTGATCGGCGCGATCGCGGCCGGCCGGGCGCAGGGCACGTGGAGTGTCCGGCTGTACGACGACGTCCCGCCGCCGCTCCGGCGCAGCCTGTTCGTCGGGCTCGCGGCGCTCATGTCGCTCCTCTGCTGGTCGGTGCTCGATCCGGACGTCGCGCTCTCGCTCGGCGTCGTCACGGGCGCCTCGGCGTGGGGGCTCGCCGCGCTCCTCCGGGAGGGCTCCGCGCACCGCGTGCTGGTGGCTGGCAGCGACGGGCTCTCGCTGCGGGACGACGCGGGCGAGCGCTTCATCCCCTACGCCTGCATCGAGCGGATCGACGAGACCGCGCTCGGGGTCGAGCTCGTGCTCGCGGGGGGCGCGCAGGTCCCGCTCACCATCGTGCCGCCGCAGCTCCTGCGCGATCCCAGCGAGACGGGGCTCAGCATGGTGCTCGCCGAGCGGCGCCGCGAGCACCTGCTCGCGCTGCTGCGCGAGCGGAGCGGGCGCGGCGACCCCGATCCGGCGCGCGTGGGCGCGCTCCTCGAGCGCCGCGGCCTGCCGGCGCCGGCGTGGCGCGCGGCGCTGCGCTGCCTCGTGAGCGAGGCCGGCGCCGACTACCGCACGGCGAAGCTCACGCGGGAGCAGGCGTACGCGGTGCTCGAGGACGGCGGCGCGCCGGCCGAGCTCCGCATCGGCGCCGCGCTCGCGCTCTCCTCGTCGCGCGACGACGAGACCGCGGCGCGGCTGCGGATCGCGGCCGAGGGCTGCGCGAGCCGCGACGTGCGGCTCGCGATCGAGCAGGCGGCCGAGGGTGAGGTCGACGACTGGACGCTCGAGCGGGCGCTCTCGTCCTCGAGCGCGGGTCCGCTCCCGGCGCTGCGCTCCACGGCGTCGGCGGCGTAGCGGGCCGCCGCGCCGCGCGCCGCGTGCGGCGGACCCGCGCCGGGGGCGTCGCCGGCGCTGGCCTCGCGGGCGGGCGAGGTGGTTGATTTCTTCTCGCCTTCCGGCCTTCCTGTTCTCAGAACTCTCTCACGAGGACGCGCGGCGCCTGTGGCCCGTGTCCAGCCGAGCTCTGGCGGGCGCCTGCTGCGCCCCTGGTCTCCGAGGTAGCCTCTGATGGAAGGCCCGATCCAGGATCCTTACGCTTCGGTCGCCGTTCACGCGCCGCGCCCCGCGGCGCGCGCAGGCCGCGCTGCGCGGATCGCGCTGCTCGTCGTCGCGCTCCTCGCGTCGGCCGGGTTCGGCGCGCTCGTGGTGGCGCCGCGCCTCCGCGCGCCCGCGCCGGAGAGCGGGGTCGTCGTGCGGCCGTCTCCCGCGCTCCTCGTCGCGATCCGCGACCTCGCGCGGCTCGAGACCACGGAGGTTCACGTCGAGAAGGTCGTGGATCTGGCCGACCGCCAGAGCCGTCTCTTCGGCCTGGTGCGGGCGACCGACGCCCTCCTGCTCGTCGCCGTCGGGCACGTCACCATCGGCGTCGACCTCGCGCGGCTCGGCGAGGACGACATCGCGATGGACCCGGAGACCGGCGTCGCCCGGATCACGCTGCCGGTGCCCGAGGTCTTCTCGACGCGGCTCGACGAGGACGGGACGTACGTCTACACGCGGACGACGAGCCTGCTCGCGCGGCGCAACGAGCAGCTCGAGTCGCGCGCCCGGAAAGAGGCGACGGAGGCGATCGAGAAGGCCGCGCTCGAGGGCAACGTGATGGCGCGCGCGAAGGCGCAGGCCGAGCGGCAGCTCACGGCGCTCGCGACGCAGCTCGGCGCGAAGCGCGTGGAGATCCGCTGGCGCGACGCGGGCGTCGGCGGAGACTGACGCGAGGGGATGTCAAGGCCGAGCACCTGGGCTGCTCCGTTCTCCCGCGCCCACCGGCAGAACCAGCCGAAGCCGCACCCGAGGTCCGCCACGCGCAACCTCGCCAGGTCGGGCACGAGGGCACGCAGGGCCGGCCACTCCGGCGCCCCCTCGAGGCCCTCGACGGAACGGCGGAGCTGGGAATAGGCCTCGAAGAAGACGGGATCGTCGTAGATGTTCTGGGTCACGGCCGCGCGCCTCCGTGAACGGTGCAAATAGCTGATTCGAGCCTTGCTGTCGTCGGGTCCGGGGGCTGTCAGGTCGCCACGGGGTGCGCCTCGGAGGATTCAAGAGGTGCTCTGGGCGGTGTGCAGATGTCGTGTTCCGAGCGCGCTCCCGGAGGTCTCCGGGATGTCACCGTCGGGCCACATGGCCCGAGCCTGGGTCGGTCAGGAGGCCGCTTGTGGGAGTATTCCGGCTGACCATGACGCGCCGCGAGGACACGTCGACACCCCTTGAACGCGCTCAGGCGGGCACGACCGTTACGATGGAATGGCACCGCATACATCGAGATGTCCTGCGCCTGGCACAGCGTTGCGGTCATTGCGCGTCTGGGCACGTGAGACCGACTTGAGCACACGAGACCCGATTTGAAATTGACCTGTACAGCACGGCTGTACACGAGGGTGGACGCCACGAACCGCTTGATTTTCGGAGCGCTTTTGCTCATTCTATCCACCCAAGAGGACGTTCCTCGCCTCGCGCAGCGCTTGCCTGCGGGCGACGTGGTCAGAAAAGTTCGATAGCAGCAATCCCATTGACCTATCGGACGTCGCCTCTGCAATCGGAAGCTCGAAGCCTATTGCTTCGATCCAACGGGAACCAGAGCTAAACCTTCTCTCTCACCACCTTCATCGTGAACCATGAAACTTCGACTCTCAAGCTTCATCGCGGCAGCCATCGTCGCTATCCTGTCACCGCTCGCAGGCTGCAGCGACAACCCTGATGATACAGGCGTCGGAGGCGCCGGCGGCTCGGATGGTAGCGGGGGCTCGGGTGGCGGCGTGACCTCGGTGGGCACCACTGGCTCGACCAGCGCGAGCACCAGCGCGACCAGCGGCACCGGCGGCGGCTCGACCGGCACTGGCAACGAGATCGCACCGACGTTCGCTACGGTGAAGTCCGTCATCCAGATGGCTTCTTGTTTCGGGGCGGGTTGTCATAACGACGAGATGAACCCCCTGGACTTGCAGATCGACGAAGAGCTGCGCGCGAGGATGGTCTCGCACATCTCCGAGGCGTGCGGCGGAATCCCGATCGTGAATCCTGGCAAGCCGGAAGAGAGCGCCCTCATCAAGATCCTGAAGGGGCCGTGCGGCGATACGCCGCGGATGCCCATCGAGTGCGTCAACGAAGGGGATGCCAAGTGCGTACCCGACGACTACATCCAGGCGATGGCGCAGTGGATCGCCGACGGCGCGCTGGAGTAGCAGGGCCTGGCGAGTAGCCGCCGACGGGGGGGCGGCGCTCCACAGGCAGAGGCCCGCCGCCCCCCCTGGATAGCCGATCCCGATCCGGGAACGGCGACACGCCGGCGCTTCCAGGCGCCTGGACATGAAGCTACAGTCCGGCCTCTCCGTACGCTCCGGGACGATCGCGCCGACCTGGGCGATCGTCTACGGCTCTCCGATCGCGCCTGCCGGGTATGCGGCGTGACCAGGTCCGGGCGTGTCCACCGTGTTCGTCTCGAAGGCCCAGCTGCCGCCCGGCGGAACTTCGACTGAGCCGCTGGCGAACGCCACGCCGAGCGGACGCCCGACGCGGTTGACCGAGAAGACCGTGGCGGAGGGATCGCTCACCGCCACGTCGAGCCCGTTGTGGAGCGTGCCCGTGTACGCCGTGCCGGCGTCACCAGCGACGGCCTTCACTTCGCTGATGGTGAGGCCATCGATGGGAACGACGTCGAGGGCGAAGTAAGGGCACCGATAGATGACGTATCCCACGTCCTCGATCGCGATGTCCGCCGGCAAGTCCGTCACCGCGGCCATGCTCACGTCACCTGGACCCACGCACGCAGCGATGGTGTCCGAGCCATCCGTGAGTCGATAGAAATGCTGCGTGAGCAACCCGTTGATGCCAGCTGCCAGGGCCTGCTGGCTCCTGTCGTAGAGCTCGACGGCAACGGCAGCGTGGCACGCCGGGGTGTCGCCGTCGTTCCTCAAGGCGGCATAGATCTCGGTGCTTGTCGGTCCTTTGCGAAGGGTCAGCGCGATCACGTTGAGCACGCCGTTCCCGCCGGGGCGCGCCATGACGGTGAGGTCTTCCGGAACGATGAGCGCGTCGTCACCGACGTCCCCGCCCACGTCGACAGCGTCGCTCGCCTCGCTCGAGCAGGCCAGCGGGAGGAGAAGAGCAGCAGGGATGAGGAGACGCTTCGCCAGCATGAACATGAGGTGGGGTGCCCAGCCCATCGCTGTCCGCCATCGCCGGGCAGCGCGGGGCCCCGGAGTGAAGCTCATCGTGGAGCGCGGCGACGCCGCGGCGCCCGCGGTCATCGCCGCCGCACAAACGCAAAGACCTCTTCGGTGAGAAGAGGTCTCTGGATCCCAGCTCGTCCGCGTGTTCAGGCGCTCGCCCCGAGGTTGCTCAGGCCTTGAGCTCCGTGAACCCGCCCGGGTTGTGGATCTTGGCGCCGGCGACCGCGCCCTTGCCACCGATGAATTCTTCCGTCTTGTCGGAATAGCCGAAGTGGGTCACTTCCGCGCTGCCGCCCTTCGCAGGGAAGCCATCCGGACCCGCCTTCACGCCCATGGCGTTCATGATGTTGACGAAGTACTTGTTGATCGGCGCGTTGCCAACCTTCGGATCGGTCCCGGTGGCCTGATTGACACCGTTGACCATGCCGGTGCCATTGGCGCACTGCGACATGCTGTTGCCGTTGGTCGGGGTCGACCCGGGGTCGACGTTGATGATCTGACCGGTCTTGAAGTAACCGCCGGCGCTGCCCGCCTGGATGATCGGCGCGTTGTTGAGGTTGTGCGCGTTGCCGTCCGACATCTCGTTGAACCAGATGACCGCGCTGCTGTCGAGGACCGTCGACCCATTCCCCTGGGGGATGCTGTCGAGCATGCCGACGAGCTTCGCGAACTTCTGCGCGTAATACGCGTCGACCTTCAGGAGCATCTCGATCGCGTTGGGTAGGCAGTTGCCGCTCATGCCTGCGTTGTCGAGGCGGTGCGACAGGGAGTGCGACTCCATGGTGATGTCGAGCCCGCTGAAGTTGTAATTCCCCGGGTACTTCAGGAAGATCACGGGGTTGGCGTTGCAGGCGGCCGCGAGGGCTGCGATGGCCGAATAGATGTCCGCTCCGTCCAGATCGCCGGCGACCTTGGTCGTGAGGACGTCCCTGCCAAAGCCGCCTCCACCCGCCTTGGAGACGTTGTCTGCCGTCGCGCCGAGCATCGCGCCGAGCTCCTCGTTGCACTGCGCGGAGACCATCACGTTCCCCGTCGAGTTGAGGAGCTCCTTCCAGGCCGCGAGCTTCCGCCTGTCGGCGCTGCTCATGTCGAACCGCTCGAGCGTCTGCAGATCATCCTTCACGAGGTCGAGGACGCTCTTGCCGCGGATCGCCGCGTAGGTGTCCGGAGACATCGGCTCCCCCGCCTGGAAGAGGCCCGTGAGGCCGCTGAAGGCCTGCGACGCGTTGAGGCCGCTGAACATCGTCTCGGCGGCGGAGTAGGAGATCGCCGACTGAGCGCTGTCCCGCTGACCAGCCGTGTTCAAGAGCAGCGGAGTGCCTTGCGGGCTGAGCTGCTGGGCCATGACGTGATCCAGCGACGGGCCGACGGCCTTTGCGTTGAACTTCGTCGCCTGGTTGAAGCTGAACGGGTCGTTGCTGTTCGGCGTGACCGGCTGGCAGGTGAAGAACGACCCCACGATCTGCGTGTGGGAGTCGTTCCCCTGTCCACGCGACATGTTGGCGGTCCACTCGTTCATGGAGCGGATGCCGCGCGGCATGAGGAGCTTCTTCGCGTAGGGGGCGAGGGGCGCGAGGCTCGTCGGCTCGAGGTCCGCGGCCGTGAGCTCGCCCTGGGTCTTCGTGGGGAACCACTTGTTCGTGATGCACCCGTAGTGCGTGAACATCACGATGAGCGACTTGCCCGACGCGGGGGTGTCGCCCCTCGCGCTGCGTTCCCACACGGAGCTGAGAAACGGCGCAGCCAAGACTGCTCCGCCCATGCCACGAAGGAAGATTCTTCGGTTCAGTTTCGTGTTCATGTTCGACATTCCTCAGCTTCTACTGCGTTTCGCGGACTCGCACGTTGAACGAGTCCGATTGAGTGAGATCGGCCATCAGATCGAGAACGGTGTAGCCGCCCTGCGACAGCTTCATGTCGAGCTGGTCGACGAGGCACTTGTCGTTCCCGTTCGGGTCCCGGCCATAAGCATACGAGATCCACGCCTGAGCGTAAAGCTGCTTGGCCTTCTGCGTCTGAGCGATCTCCTGCATGAGCTGCAACGGAGAGGTGATCTCCTTCACCTTGCCGTCGCCGAAGTCGATCGTGTTGGTCGTGACGCTCGCGTCGATCGCGCCGCCGCGAGGATCGGTCGTTTGCACCTTCCCGATGCCGTCGAAGCCCTCCATCACGAAGCCCGGCGGGTTGATGACCGAGTGGCAGCCCTTGCAGCTCTCCGGCTTGGTCAGCTCCTCGACGTACGCGCGCTGCGTCTCGAACTCGCCGTCGACGGTCAGCATGGTGGCGCCGGGGAGGGGCGGACCCGGGTTGACGCCGAGCATGTACGTCGTGATGAACGCGCCTCGGAGGATCGGGCTCGTCGCGTTGTAGCCCGAGTAGGAGCTCAAGAACCCGACGCGGGTCAAGAAGCCAGGCCGCTCGTTCGAGTCGAGCTCCACCTTGGTCAGCTCGGTGCCGTACATCGCGGGATCGAGCCCGTAGATCGCCGCGTTGTCCTTGTTGACGAAGGCGACGTTGCTGAGGAGGAGGTCCTCGAACGAGCCGCCCCCGAACGCCACCTCTTCGAAAAAGGCGTTGAGCTCGGCCTGCCAGCTCGGCTTCGCGGCCGCGGAGTAGAGCGGATACGTCTCGGTGTCGTGATCGCCCTTCCACCAGTGCGCGCTCCCGTTGTCCATCTGCGCCCAGTTGCGGTGGAACGCCGTCACGAGCGGACCGGTCTTCTCGCGCACGGCGATCATCCGCTGCGCCTGCTCCAGGATCTGCTCCTTGGTCTGGAGCTGGTCGCCGTCGGCCGCCGCGTTCAGGATGTCGTCCGGAGCGGAGCCCCAGAGCAAATACGAGAGCCTCGTCGCCGCCTCGTGGCTGGAGAGCTTGATGCCCCTGCCCGACGGATCCGGGGTGGTCGTCAGCTCGGGGAGCATGAGGAACGAGGGCGACACGAGGAAGGCGAGCAGCGTCGTCTCGGCGACCTCCTCGGGCGTCCCTGCCGGCGTCGTCTGGCCCAGCTTCAGGAAGCGCGCCACCTCCTCATCGGTCAGCGGGCGACGGAACGCCTTGCGGCCGAAGGTCTTGATGGTCTGCTCCAGGCAACCGCTCGCCGCAGGGTCACAGCTGATGAACTTGGACTTGTTCGGCCCAGCCATCACGTCTTTGGCGATCTGCGCGGCGACATCTTGATAGATGCCCCACGCGGGAGGGGTCATGGGGCCATCGAAGTCGTCGACGAGCAACTCAGACGGCAGCTTCCTGTCGGCACCAACGCCGGTGACGCCGAGGAGGTCCCGCACCGTGTTGTCGTACTGCCGGTTCAGCATGCGGGGGATCTGGGTCGTCGCCGGAATGCCGGGGACGCAGGTGTCCGGCGGCGGTAGTGTCGGCCCCCCCGAGTCGTCGCCGCCGGCGCCGCCGCCGGGGGTCTCCCCGTCGTCGTCGACACCGTCCGCGATGCTGCCGGTGCAGCCCGCGAAGAAGGGTGTTGAGGTGAGAAAAATTGTCGTACCGATGTACGAGAGGTGTCTTAACGTTCGCATCCGCATGCGCCTCCTATTCCCGGTCCGTTTCGAAGTGATCACCGGTGCGGATCGAAAGCCGTGGAGGAGCCCGATGCTTGCCGTCGGCGGATCACCGGCGTGACGCCGACCACTTCCTAATCACCGGCGTGACGCCGAGCGCTTCCTTCGGAGACGTCATAGTGAAGCGCCGTCGTACGAGCGGCGCGCCGATACCCGCTTCGAGCTTCGGAGGCCGTGCCCCCACCGAGCGAGGCGGCGGCGCGCACGGGGCGCTGGCTCACGATGGCGCCGCGGACTTCGGGTTTGCGATGGCTCGTCCTGTCGTCGCGAGCGAGCGGCCGCTCGCCAGCTCGCGCGGCTGCGCTCCGAGAGATCCGGCGATCTGCCGGCGCAGCGGGCAGCCGGTGAGCCCAGCGGCCGTCCACTGCATGGAGGCGTGGCCCGCGCTCTGAATCAGGGCGTCTCGTGGAACACGCGCAGCGCGCCGTGCGCCGTGGGTCAGGCGCGCGTCGGCCGCACGCCGGCGAGCCACCTTCGATCTAGAACTCCATCCGCGAGTCATATCAAACGAAAACGTCGGGCCCGAGAGACACGGGGATGCCGGACAGCGTCAACAGGACGGAGCGCCGGTATCGAGCAGCCGGCCACTGCAGGAGGAGCGACCGACGGGCTCGTTGGGCCTCAAAGGGCCGGCGCATCTGGCGCGAACGGACTTCTCTCGCGAAATCAGTGCACCCGGAAATGTGCAGCCATGTCACGCTGGCCTCGACTCGTCTGCACGACGCGCTGCGGCGGCGTCAACGCGGCGACCCTCGATACGGCGAATCAAGACGTGCTGCTCGGCGTCGGGGACAGGCGCTGAACGTGACCCCCGCGCGTCGCGGGCTCGTCGAGCGACCGTGGCGGTGGGCGCTGAATCCGTGCGACGATGCGCGAGGAGCCGCCCGCGCCGCGAGGCCTGGCGGCGGGGCGCAGAGCGACGTCGAGTACGGCTGGAGAGGAGGAGCAGATGACCGATTCATCAGAGGAGGCTCGAGTCACCGAGGTGGCCGATGGCGTCTACCAGCTCCACACCCCGGTGGGGGAGGGCAAAGCTGGGTTCTCGTTCAACCAGTATCTCCTGGTCGACGACGCGCCGCTGCTCTTCCACACCGGCCCGCGCCGCCTCTTCCCGACGGTGCGCGCGGCGATCGCGCGGGTGATGCCGGTCGAGCGGCTCCGCTACGTGGCGTTCTCCCATTGCGAGTCGGACGAGTGCGGCTCCATGAACGAGCTGCTCGCCGCCGCCCCGCAGGCGGCGCCGGTGTGCGGGCGGATCGCCGCGATGGTCGACGGGGACCTGTTCGACCGCGCGCCGCGGGCGCTCAGGGACGGCGAGGTCCTCGAGCTGGGCCGGCGCCGGGTGCGCTGGCTCGACGCGCCCCACCTGCCGCACGGCTGGGAGTGTGGCTATCTGTTCGAGGAGTCGACCGCCACGCTGCTCTGCGGCGACCTCCTCACGCAGCCCGGGGCCGTCCACCCGGCGCTCACGCGCGACGACATCCTCGAGCCGAGCGAGGCCATGCGCCGGGCGATGGATTACTACGCGCACGGCCGGGACGCGCCCGGGCTCCTCGAGAAGCTTGCGGCCACGTCTCCCCGGCTGCTCGCCTGCATGCACGGCCGGGCGTACGAGGGGGACGGCGCCGCCCTCCTGGGCAGGCTCGCGCGCGCGCTCGCCGGCGCGGCGTGAGCGGCGCTCGTTACCTGGGAAGGGTCGGGTGGCGGGCGTGGCCCCTCTCTCTCTGAGGCGTGGGCGCGGCCCGTGGAGCGGGGAAGGGGAGCCGGCCTCCTCATCGAGGCCGGCGCGCTCTTACCTTGGCGACGATGTCTTCGTGCGGGATTCCACCTCAACGTAACCCATTCTCCCGCTCCCAGCGCTCCTGCGCCGCGATGGCGTCGTCCGCGGCGCGGACACCCGAGACGAAGAGCGCCGCGTGCGCAGGGTCGTCCAGATCGATGCCAAACCGGAGCATCACGACACGGTCGCGCGGCGGGACGGAGCGGAGGATCTCGGCGGCGGAGCGGGCGCGGCGGTGGGAGCTCATATTACGAGCATACCAGACGTCGCGGTCTGGCCGTGAGGCCAAGCGGCGGGTTCGCGCCTGGCTCAAGCTGACGAGAGCGTCCCCAGGTGACCGGGGGTGCAGTAGATGGTATCGGATAGCCGCAGGCATCTGACCACGAAGCTTCGCCCAGATGTGACCCTCGCGTCCGCAGAAGAGCGACCGCGGCGCCCGCGGAAGTCCGACCCCGGGCGCCGCGGACGTCCGAGCCTGCGTCGCCCGCGTCAGCGCATCGTCGCTGCCGCCGGCGCAGGCGGCTCGCCGGCCTCTGCCCCCGGCTTCGGGCGCGCCTCGCTCATGGCCAGCAACTCCCCCTGCCGCCACGCGTCGACATCGATGTCGAGGAAGCAGCGCACGCGCCGCGCGACCTCCATGCCGCCGTCCAACAGCCGCACGGTCGTGTCGTTGGCGACGAGCATCACTGTCTTGCCGTGGTGGAGCGACGGCGCCGACTAACGGTTTGCGTCGAAGTGCAGGAAGGCGGTCTTGTGGACGGGCACGGGCCGCCTTCGACGAGCAGGGGGGTCGGCTGTCGCCCGCGTGCCTGCCGCGGGCCGGAGGATGCCGGCGCGCGGAAGCGTCCGGCAGGCTGGCGAGCGGAGGGGGAGCGGGCCCAGCTGCAGATGCTGCGCAGGTTCGCGTTACCGCATACACTGGCCGCCCGGGCCAGGCAGACCGGGAAGGGGTTCACGATGCTCGCGCACAGGCGCCGCTCCCAGGAAGACCACGGCCGCAATTCTCACGCAGCCCGGGCGCGCCGGAGCCGCGCGTCGTGAACGACATCGACGTCCGGCTCGCCTGCGAGCCGCTCGGAGACTGCATCGTGCTGGAGCTCCTCGGGCGGGAGGCGATGGATGCGCTCTCGTCCTGGGAGGTGGTCGTCGCCATCCCCGGAGAGGTGGATCTCGCAGCGTTGCTCCGCGCCCCGGCCACGCTGGCGATCGTCGATCCGGCCGAGGGTACGGCGCGGCTCGCCCGCTTGCTCGTCATCGAGGCGAGCTTCGATCTCCGCCACGGCCGGGACCGCGTCTGCGCGCTCCGCCTCTCGGATCCTCCGTGGCTCCTCACCCAGCGCGGCGGGTACCGCGTCTTCCTCGAGAAGACCGCCGAGCAGATCGTCACCGAGGTGCTGACGGGCGCTGGCATCCCCGCGGCGGCCATCGAGCCCCGGCTCGCGGGCGCCTACCCGCTGCGACCCCAGTGCGTCCAGTACGCCGAGGCGGAGTGGGCGTACATCGAGCGCCTCCTCGCCGACGAGGGAATCTCGTACTGGTTCGAGACCACGGCCGAGGGCGAGCACCGCATCCTCTTCGGCGATGGCACGGCATCACACGACGGAATCGAGGGCGGCGCGACCCTCCCCTACGCCGGGCCCACCGGTACAGAGCTCAGCTCGCGCGCGCTCTTCTCGCTCGAGTGGGAGGAGCGGGTTGTGACCGATCGGGTCACCGTGCGGGACTTCGACGTTCAGCACCCGGGCGTCTACGTCGACGGCCACGCCGGCGGGGGGGAGCTCGGCTGGCTCGAGTATCCGGCCGGCGTCACCACGCTCGAGGCCGCGAAGGCGCGGGCGGAGCGGCGCCTCGAGCAGCTCCAGCGGGACAGGGTCACCGTGACCGGGGAGAGCGACTGCGCGCGCCTCAAGCCGGGGCGCATCGTCGAGATCGTGGGCGCGGAGGTGGAGCTCTTCGACCAGCGAATGCTCATCACCGAGGTCTCACATCGCTTCGCACGGCCGCTCCCGGACGGCGGCCGGGCAGTGCCTTACGGCAACCGGATCACGCTCAGGCCTACGAGGTCGTCGGACAGCGGCGAGCACCCACCCTATCGACCCGCGCTCCGCCCGGCGCCCGCGGTGGAGCACCTCGACAGCGCGGTGATCACCGGCCCTCCCGGCGAGGAGATCCATGTCGATGATCTCGGCCGGGTCAAGCTGCGCTTTCTCTGGGATCGCGCCGGCATCCAGGACGATCGCTCCTCGCACTGGACCCGCTGCCTCCAGATTCCGCTCGGCGCTTCGATGTTCCTTCCCCGCGTTGGCTGGGAGGTCACGGTCGGATACCTCGACGGCTCGCCCGATCGACCGTTCGTCCTCGGCCGCGTCTACAACGCGACCGCCGTCGCGCCATACCCGCTCCCGGCGGCGTCGGCGACGACCTCGTTCCAGTCCTGGAGCACGCCGAAGAGCGGGATGACCCAGGAGATCAAGATGGTCGACGATGCAGGACGACAGGAGTTCTTCATCCACGCCTCGAGGGACTTCTCGGTCAAGGTCGGCGACTCGGCGACGACCCAGGTCGACGGAGACGAAGAGCACCTCGTCGGCTTGTCGCTCACGAGCGAGGTGCTCGGCAGCCACTTCGCCGGAATCGCGGCGATGCAGACGGTCGACGTGGGGCAGGAGATGCTCCTCTCCGTCGAGGGGTCGAACCGGGAGCTCATCGGCGGGGCGGAGCTGGTCAATGTTACCGGCAACCGCGCCGTGCTGGCCGACAGCGCGTGCGTCGAGGTGATCGGCGCCCAGCATACGCTGCTCTGCAACCAATCGAACATCCACACGACCGGCGCCTGCACCCGCGTGGTGCTCGGGACCACGTCGCTCACGGGCGGCCTCGGCGTCACCGAGTCGGTGGCGGCGGCGCGCACGTATGTTTGCCGTGGCTCGCGGACGATCACCTGCGGCGGATATGCCGAGTCGGTCCTCGGCGGTAAGCGGAGCAAGGTGGGCGCGGTGAACGAGCGGGCCGCGGGCAACGCCGGCGTCAACGCGTCGAGCGGCTCGATCACGGCCGGGACCGTGGCGATCCATGCCGGCGGGAAGGTCTCGATCAGCGCGCCCATGGTGACGATCGACGTCACCGGGAGCATCGAGGCGGGCACGCTGAAGCTGGGCGGCGGCAAGCTCAAGACGGCCGGGAGCATGACCGAGGTGAGCGGCGGCACGACCACGCGATCCAGCGGAGGGAAGGTGGGCGGTTGAGCGACCGGAGCATTGTCCTTGAGATCCCCGGCGTGAGCGCCGAGGTGCGCGTTCATTCGTGCGAGATCGAGGAGCGCGTGGGCGCCCCGACGGTGGCCCATGCGCACTGCATCGCCTTCGTCGGCGGCGAGCCCTCCGAGCTCACGTCGCTCGATGTGATCGGCCGCGCCGCGACCCTCTCCCTTCACTTCCACGGCGTCGCGCGGCGCTTCGAGCTCGCGGTCGAGGCCGTCGAGGAGCGCGCCGGCCACGCGCGCCTGACCCTCGCCTCGCCCGTGGCGCGACTCGACGACACGCGCGACTACCGGGTCTTCGTGGACGAGAGCGCCACCGAGATCGCGGCGCGGGTCCTCGGCGAGCACGGGGTCCGCCTCGATCTTCGCGCCCGCCGCGCGGCGGCGAAGCGACCCCACTGCGCCCAGGTGTTCGAGAGCGATCTCGCCTTCTGCGCCCGCCTCCTCGCCGACGAGGGGATGAGCTGGTTCCCCGACGACGAGGATCCCACGCTCCTCCACGTCGCCGACGCGCCCGAGACCTTCGTCGACACGGGCGTCGCGATCCCGTGGCGCGACGAGGCGGGCCTCCTGCTCGGGCGGGCCGTGCATGCCGCGCGGCTCCGGAGGCGGGTGACGGTCGAGAAGATCGCGCTCAAGGACTACGATTTCACGCGGCCGATGCTCGATCTGAGCGGCGCCTCGGGTGACGGCGCGCTCGAGTGGCACGAGTACCCGGGTGGCTTCCGCGATCCGGACGCCGGAGGCGAGCTCGCCGCGATCCGCCGCGCCGAGCGGGACGCCGAGGCGACCGCCCTCGAGGGCGAGGCCACCGAGCCGGAGCTCCGTGCCGGCGGCGTCTTCGAGGTGACGAGCGCGCCCGAGGAGCTCGGGGAGGCGCGCTGGCTCCTGCTCTCGGTCGTGCATGAGGCGAAGGCGCAGGGCGGTCCGGCGGAGCTCCTCTACCTCGCGCGCTTCCGGGCCGTCCCCGCGCGCAGCGGCTTCCGGCCGGCGCGCGCCGCGGCCGCCCCCCGCGGCGGCGCCGGCACCGCGGTGGTCACCGGCTCGCCGGGCGAGGAGATCGCCCTCGACGAGCACGGCCGCACCCGGCTCCTGCTCCGCTGGGATCGTCACGGCAGCCCCGACGCCCGGAGCTCCGGGTTCGCCCGCGTCGCTCAGCCCCAGCTCTCGGGGGCGATTTTCAACCCCCGAGTCGGCTGGGAGCAGCTCGTCGGGTTCGGCGATCAGGGCGGAGAGATCCCGGTGATCCTCGGCCGGATGTACAACGCCGTCCAGGCGCCGCCCGCCTCGCTGCCCGCGAAGCAGGTCGAGACCCACTTCGGCACGGCGACCACGCCGGGCGGCTCGGGCGGCAATGGCCTCCGGATCAGCGACGCCGCCGGGCAGGAGGGCTTCGCGATCCAGGCCTCGGGCGACTACAAGGAGCAGACCGAGAACGACAAGGTCGTCGAGATCGCCGCGAACTACACGCACACCATCGCCGGCGAGCGGAAGGTCGTCGTCAAGGAGCGGGTCGTCGAGAAGGTCGACGGCGAGCAGTCGATGAAGGTCGGCGGCCTTCGCAAGGTAACCGTCGACTCGAACTTCGGGCTCCACGCGGCCTCCGAGACGGTCGCGGTGGGCGCCGCCCGGGTCATCCGCGCGGGGGGCGACTACATCACGAGGACGCCGACGTTCGTCCGGGTGGTGGGCGGAGCCAAGCAAGAGATAGGCATCGAGCACCAGAGCGTCTTCACCAACGGGATATCGACGCTGCTCGTCGGCGGCCCGGTGAACACGACCGGGGGTCTGTCGGAGTCGGTGGGCGTCGCCGGCGCGGCCGTGATCAAGGTCTCGGGCGCGCAGACCATCGCCACGGGCTCGTATGGCCTCACCGTGCGGGGGCTCTACGCTGAGAGCTACGCCTCGCGCAGCGCCACGGCGGCGGGCAACGTCGCGGAGAGCTTCGGCAAAGTCACCTACGCGTCGAAGGGCGCCGCCAGCATCACCGGCTCCGAGGTCGCGATCCAGGCGATCGCGAAGCTCACGATCAAGGCGCAGGGGGTGACGGTCACCATGACGCCCGCGTCGATCACCGTATCCGGCGACTACGACAGCTCGACGTCGAGCGTGGAGGAAGGGATTCACTACTATGGCTAGATCGCGCACGGTCCAGCAGTCGGCCGCCCGCCCCGCCCGGGGCAGGGCAGCGCCCCTCGGCCCGGGGCTCCACCCCGGCGTGGTGGAGATGGCCGTCGCGCGCGGCAACGGCGAGCCGCGCCCCACGTACCAGGTGCGCACGAGCGGCGGCCGTCGGCTCCTCGCGGCGCTCGATCCCGGCGTCTCGCCCGCGTTCATCGACGAGTGCATGCGCGAGGGCCGCACCGTGGTGTTCGCGGACGCGCACGGCGGTGTCGGGGGCGCCAGCGTCGCCATCCTGGGCGCGCTGCAGACCGCCTCGGCTCCGGCGCCGGACGCGCACGGCACGCTCGCGCTCGAGGGTCGTCACGTCCGGGTGCGCGCCCGAGAGACGCTGGAGCTCGAGGTGCCCGGGTCGAGCCTCCGGATCGAGCCCGGCGGCGCGGTGCGGCTCGAGGGCGACCGGCTGGTGATCGACATGGCGGCGCTCGTGCGGATCTTCTCGGCGCGGGTGGAGCTGCCGTGAGCGGCGTCGCGTTGACGATGGAGGGCGCCTTCGACCTCGTCGCAGCGCGCCTCCGCGGCGTGGAGCGGCTCGGCGAGGCCTCCGTCCTGGAGCTCGATCTGCACGGCCCGAAGGACGCGCCTGTCGCCCCCGGCGCCGTGCTCCGCAAGGCGGGCCGGGTCGTCCTCGACGCCCCGGGCGGGGCCCGGGTGATCGTCGGCGTCGTGACCCGCTTCGTCGTGATCGCGAGCGATCACGAGCACCGCCGCGCCTACCGCATGACGCTCGCATCACGCTTCGCCCTGCTCGCGCTCACCCGGAGGGCGCGTACCTTCCAGGAGCTCACGGCGCCGGAGATCGTCGAGCAGGTCGTGCGCGGGGGTGGCTACACGACCGTGCGCAAGAACCTCCGCGCCTCGTGTCCCAAGCATCGCTTCGTGGTGCAGTATCAGGAGAGCGACGCCGCCTTCGTCCGGCGCATCTGCGAAGAGCACGGGCTCTACTTCCGCTTCGAGCCGAACGGCGACGGCAACGACGAGATCTTCGTCCTTGAGGACGACTCCACCGCGGCGGAGGACGCAACCCCGGACGGCATCTCGCTCGTCCCCCGCAGCACCCTGGACGAGCCCCGGCCGGTCGCGGTGGACGCGGCGCGGCGCCTCCGGCGCGCGGTCGGCAAGGTCACCCTCCGCGACTACAACCCCGACCGGCCGCAGCTATCGCTCGAGGGCAGAGCTTCAGGCGGGATCGCGGCCGAGCAGGAGGTCGAGGTGTACGAGGCGCCCGGCGGTTTCTCCTCCCCGGGGGAGGGCGAGGCGCGGGCGCGGATACGGCTCGAGTCGCTGCGCGCCGACGCCGCGCGCGTCTCGTTCGACACGAACGCGCTCGTCCTCTCGCCCGGCGCCGGCTGCCGCCTCATCGAGCCATCGGAGGGCCATGGCGTCGTCCGGATCGCGGGCGAGCACGTCGTGACGGCGATCCAGCTCCGCTGGGAGGCCGGGGAGGGTATCTTCCGGGCCAGCGTGGACGCGATCCCGCGGCGGGTGCCCTTCCGTCTCCCGAAGATCACGCCGACACCGCGCATCCCCGGGGTGCAGTCGGCCTGGGTCACCGGCGAGCGCGGGCGGGAGATTCACCCCGACGCGCTTGGCCGCGTCCACCTCCGCTTCCACTGGGATCTGCACGGCGAGACCGACCATCGGAGCAGCCTCCCGGTGCGGGTGGTGCAGCCGCAGGCGCCGGGAGGGATGGTGGTGCCGCGCGTGGGCTGGGAGGTCTTCGTGATGTTCGAGGACGGCAATCCCGATCGCCCCGTCGTGCTCGGCCGCTCGTATAACCAGGTGCAGCCGCCGCCGCTCGCCCTGCCCGCGAACAAGACGGTGACCTCGATCGCGACCGACAGCTCACCCGGCGCGGGCTCGCGGACGGTGATCCAGATGGACGATGCCGCGGGCCGCGAGCACCTGCTCGTCCACGCGCCGTTCGCCAAAGACACAGCGGTCACGCGCAATCACACGGTGCAGACGCTCAAGAACGAGAACCTCCAGATCGGTGCGACGCTGAAGGCCGACATCGGCGGCAACGAATCGATCTCGGTGCACCTCGGCTACATGGGCAGCTACGGCTCTCGCAGCGTCACGGTGGGCGCGGCGCAGTACCAGAGCGTGGGCGGCAACTTCGTGAGCCAGGTCGGCAGCGAGACGGACGTGGTGCTCGGGATGCTGGCGGAGCAGGTGGGCAACCCCGTGAAAGGCGCCGCGAACCTCGCGGTCTCCGCCGTGCTCTCGAAGATCGGGACGAAGGGCGTCGCCGGGCAGATCGCGGCGGCCACGCTCGGCGCCGCCCGCGCCGCCTATGAGGGATACCAGGCCAGGGGCGTGGATGGCGCGCTCACCGCGGCCAAGGACAGCGCGATGGGCAGCGCCATGGCGCTCCTGCCCGGAGGCGAGGCGATCATGGCGGCGGTGAAGGGCTCGTCGCGACCGATGCCCTGGGATCACGGCCGCCCCGATCAGGGCACGGCGGCGCCCGGCGGGGGCGGCGCGGGCGCGGGCGGCGCCGAGGGCGGCCCTGCGGGGCCCGGTCCTGGCCACCGCAGCGTCGTCGCGCTCTCCTCGTATACCGAGGCGGTCGGCGCGGCGTACGCGGTGATGACCCCGGGCCCTGTCTCGTGGGTCACCGCCGGCCCGGCGACGACCCTCATCAACGGGAGCCACACGAGCAAGGCCGCGAGGGCGGGGCTGCGGGTTGGCGGCGGCCTCGGCGAGTGGCTCGGCTCGCTGAACATCAACAGCTCGGGTGTCGTCGGCCGGAACGTCACCGGGATCATGAGGTCGGACGTGACGGGCGCGCTCCGCGTCAGCGCGGGGGGCACGTACACGCTCACCGCGAAGACCGCGCTCACGCTCAAGGTGCAGGGCAACCTCCAGATCGCGGGCAGCCCGATCACCTTCAGGTGCGGCGCCTCCGAGCTCACGGCCACGCCGGGCGGCGTGAAGATCAAATCCCCCTCCATCACGATCACCGGAAGCTCGAGCCAGTCGGGCTCGCTCACGCACCGATGACGCTCTCGGTCCTCGGCCTTGGTCTGATCTCGCCCGCTGGCGCCTCGGCGCGTGATCACGTCTTCTTTCTGCGCGCCGGGGCGCCGCCGCCCTCGCCATCGCCCTTCATCGGCCCCGACGGACGCCGGATCGACGCCCGCCACTGCCCGTGGATGAAGCCCCGGAACGCCGACGCGGACCGTCTCCTCGCCCTCGCCCGGAGCGCCGCCGCCGAGGCCCTCGCCGCGCTGCCCGGAGGCGCCGCCGCGGCGGTCCCGCGCTTTCTCGTGACCCCCGCGCCACGCCCTGGCCTGCCCGAGGAGGCGCTCGCCGGGCTGGCCCGGAGCCTCGCCCCCTCGGCGCAGCGCTTCACGGGGGCGGCCGGCGCCTTCGCCGCGCTGGCGCAGATCGCAGAGCGCTTCGCGAGCCGCACGATCGGGGCCGCGCTCCTCGTCGGCGTCGACTCCTTCGCCGGCCTCGACGCGCTCGCCGAACGGCAGGCGCGGCCCCCGAGCCCCTGGCTGCTCGCGCCGCCGCCGCCGTCCGAGGGCGCGGGCGCGGTCCTCCTCGCCTCCCCGGAGCAAGCCTCGCGCTTCGGCCTCGCGGTCCTCGGCGAGATCGTCGCGAGCCGGTGCGCGCCCGGGCGCGGGACCGACGAGGACGACGAGCCCGTCGACGCCGCGGCGATGACCGCGCTCGTTCAGGGCCTGCCCGCATCGAGGCCGATCCAGGCCGTCTTCGGGCAGGGCCGCGTCGACGCGCTCCGCTGCCGCGAGTGGGAATGGACAGCGGCGCGCTCGGCCGAGCGCATCGCCTCGAGCTACTTCGGCCCCTGCCTGGAGGCGGAGGTCGGCGCGCTCGGCGCGGCGGCGGGCGCGATGAACCTCGCCTATGCCTTCGCGTCGTTCCGCCACGGCGCCGCGCCCCCCGACGCCGCCTCGTGCTTCGTGGCCTGGGCCATCTCCCGTGACGGCACCCGCGGCATCGCGCTCGGCTGCGCGCCTCCTCCGCCAGCAGGCACGACCGCGGCCGGAGCCCCGGTGCTGCTGCCGCTCGCCGTCGAGGTGACCGCGCGGCGCGTGGAGCGCGACCCCTTCGTCCCGCCGCCGGATCAGCCCGAGGAAGAGACAGACGACGAAGCGTGGCGCGACGAGGACGTCGCCGGGGCGGAGGCCGCGGCGCCCGTGGCGGCGGCGAACGACGTGGATCCGCTGCTCCCGGCGCTGCCACGCGAGATCGCCCCCGCGGAGCCGGTGCGGCTCGACCCCGAGCGCGTGATCGAGCTCGCGCTGCCCGACTTCTACGCGTCCGTCGTGGCCCACTGCGGGGAGCTCGCCGCCGCGCTCGCCCGCGATCGCCTCGAGGCCCCGCGCGCGTGGCTCCCGTCGACCGAAGCGCGGCTGCTCCGCCAGATCGACGCGATCGTCGCTGCGGGCCCGCGCGCGGTCATCGAGCTCGCCGCCTTCTGGGAGCGCTCGATCGACGACCCCTGGAGGTCGTCCGCGGCCGCGCTCGCGCTCGCGGCGTTCGCGGGCGACGACGCCCTCGCCGCGATCCACCGCGCCGTGCACCTCCTGCCGCAGGACGCCGGGGACCACGCGATCACGGTCGCCGAGGCCCTCGCGTACGCGGATCGCCCCGGCATCGAGGACCTCACGCGCGCGCTCTCCGCGTCGGCACACCCGATCGCCCGGGCCATCGGCGTGACGCTGCTCTCCTCCCGCGGCGAGATCCCGCTCGCCGCGCTCGGCGTCGCGCTCGACGACGACCACGACGCGGTGGTGCGCGCCGCGATCTGGGCCTGCGAGCGCCTGCCTGTCGCGCAGCGCGCCCGCTTCACGGAGCAGCTCTGGGATCGCTGCCGCACCGCCGCCCCGGCGGTGGCCTGGTCGGCTGCGCGCGTGCTCGCGGTGGGGGGCGAGCCCGATCTCCACCGCGACGACGCCCTCTGCGCGCGCCTCGGCCCGCGCGCGGCGGAGCTGTTCGTGCTCGCCGGCGGCCCCGCCGACTGGCCGCGCCTCGAGGCCCTGCTGGGCCGGCACCGGCCCACACGCGCGTCCCTCTCCGCCGTGGGGCGGTTCGGCTGCCCCGCGTCTTCCGACTGGCTTATCCGGCACCTCGCCGAGGAGCTCGCCGACGATGCCGCGGAGGCGCTGCGCACGCTCTTCGGCCCGCTCGTCCCGGCTGCGCGGGCGCTGGAAGCGGGCGCCTGGCGGGAGGCGCTCGCGGCGCAGCCGCTCGACCCGAGGGCGCGTTACCGGCGGGGCCGCCTCTTCTCGCCCGCGGTGGTGGCGGACGAGTGCGCCTCGGGCGAGCTCTCGCGCCTCGCCCTGGAGCAGCGCCTCGACGAGCTGCGCGCCCGCCTCCACCTGCCCGACTTCGTCGACGTGAGCGGCCCCCATGCGCGGGCCGAGGCGAACCTCACGACCTTCCTTGCCCTCGCGCGGAGCCGGGGCTGAGCGCCGCGCGCGCCCCAGAGACGAGAGAGACACCGTGGCGACGATCAACCTCAAGGCCATCGCGACGACGCAGACCAACCACTTCTCCTTCTGCCTCGTGCCGGCCATCAGCAACTCGCCGCCGACGCCTCCGGCCGGTCCGGTGCCGGCCCCGTACCTGTACGCGTCGTACTCGCGGAGCGCGGCGGACACCGACGGCCGACTCCAGGTCGCGGGCGCGCCGGTGCTCGTGAAGGGCAGCTGGATGACGGTCGTGCCGCTGGGCAACGCCCCTTCCCGGCCGACCGGCGGCGATGCCGTGACGCACGCCGTGAGCGACAAGAGCAACGTCTACACCGCGTCGACCAAGGTGATGGCCGGCGGCCGCGGCGTCGCGTGCACCGGCGACCGGGTGCGCCTCAACGTCACCTACCCCGAGGCCAAAATCGCCCAGGTCGACGGGGTGCTCCTGATGGCGACCATGGTCCGGGCCGCCGCGTACGATGGCAGCGCCGTGAATGTGATGGTGGCGCTCGATCCGATCTCGGTCGCGTCCGGCGCCGTGGTCGACGAGAACCTGGATCTCTCGGTCCCGGGCCTCATCCCGATCGACTGGAAGCGCCTCTACAGCTCCGCGCGCAACCGCGAGCACACGCCGCTCGGGCGCGGCGGCTGGACGCACGCGTACCACCAGTGGATCGACGTCGAGGACGACGTGCTGCGCCTCCGCGACGCGGACGGCGCGACGATCACCGTGCGTGGCGCGAAGCCGCGCGAGCCGGCCTTTCACCGGGGCAAGCGCCTCGTGGTCACCCGCGACCTCCGCGGCGGCGCCACCGTCTTCTCCCTCGACACGCGCCTCACGCGGACGTTCTCGCCCGCCGGCGGCGGACGCGCCTATCTCCGCGAAATCTCCAATGAATCAGGGCACAAGGTCGTCCTGGAGTACGAGGCGGAGCGGCTCGTGCGGATCCTCGACACCGCGCGCCGCACGATCGCCCTCACCCACGACGGCGACGGCCACATCGTGCGCCTCGAGGTCTTCCCTCCGGGCGGCGAGGGGGGCGCCCCGGTCCACGCCGTCTCGTTCGCGTACGGCGACGACGGCGAGCTCGTGCGGGCGACCGATCCGCTCGGCCACAGCGAGTCGTACGGCTACGACGAGCAGCGCCGCCTCACCCTGAAGACGCTCCCGAACGGCCTCTCGTTCCACTACCGCTACGACCCCGACACGGGCCGCTGCGTCCGATCCTGGGGCGACGGCGACCTCCACGCCGGCGACCTCACCTACGACCTCGAGCAGGGGATCACCCGCCTCACCGGCAACGTCGAGCCCCGCGTGTTCACCTGGCGGCTCACGGACGGCTCGGTGGTGCGCGAGGCCTCGTCCGACGGCCTCCGCGCGCAGGATCTCGAGTTCGACGACGACGGCCTGCTCGTCCAGGCCAGGGACGCGGCAGGCAACACGCTGACCTTCACGCGCGACGGGCGAGGCAACGTCACGCGCTACGCCGATCCGCTCGGCCCGGTCGTCGAGCTCGAGTACGCGGACGACCTCCTGGTGCGGCGCCGCATCGGCGGCGTGACGACCGAGCACGCGTACGATCACCGGGGCCGGCTCGCCGCGGTGAAATACGCGTCCGGCGCGTCCCTGTCGATGCAGTACGACGAGCAGGGCCGCCTCGCCGCGGTCCATGGGCCTGACGGGCTCCGCGGCGGGTTCGTCTACGACGAGCACCACAACGTCGTGGAGGAGCGCACGCCCCGCGGCGGGGTGCGCCGCTTCCGCCACGACGCGCTCGGGCGGCCGGTTGTCTACATCGATCCCCTCGGCCGGGTGACGCGCCGCGAGCTCGACGCCCTCGGCCGGA
The DNA here is from genome assembly GCF_051521615.1 of Sorangium sp. So ce1335. NCBI lineage: Bacteria > Pseudomonadati > Myxococcota > Polyangiales > Polyangiaceae > Sorangium > Sorangium sp. So ce1335. The sequence continues at coordinate 8,786,237 of NZ_CP150363.1, read as the reverse complement.
CGCTCGCGCTCCACCTGCCCGACAGGACCACGCTGCGCTTCGCGTACGACGCGCTCGGCCGCCTCACGCGCCGCACCGACGCGCTCGGGCGCACCGAGACGTTCCGTTATGCCGGCCTGAGCTCTCCTGTCGAGGTGGTCTCGCCCGACGGCTCGATCTGGTCGCTCTCCTACGATCTGAACGAGCGGCTCCAGCAGGTGAAGAACCCGAAGGGCGAGACCTTCGATCTCCGCTATGACCGCTCCGGCAGGCTCCGCGAATACCGCGCCTTCGACGGCCGCGTCGCGCGGGCCTGGCACGGCAAGAACGGCCGCCTCGCGCGTGTGGAGAACCCCGACGGCACCTTCCGCGCGCTCCGCCACGACGGCATGGGCAGGATCCTGGCCGAGGAGACGCCGCACGGCGCGATCAAGGTCGAGGCGCCCGAGGATCGCACCGTCGAGTATGTCTTCGACGATCCGGCGGGCGTGGTCCGCGTGCGCATCGAGCACGACGCGCTCGGCCGCGTGGCCGCCGAGACGCAGAACGGCCGGACGATCCGCTACGAGTACGACGCCCAGAACCGCTGCACGGCGCGTCACCTGCCGACGGGGCACGTGACCCGCTACGCCTACGACGAGGAGGGCAACGTCTCGTCGATCGATCACGACGGCTACCGTGTGGACCTCCAGCGCGATCTCGCCGGAACGCTGCTGCGGAAGGTCTTCGTGGGCGCGGGTGTGGACGCGCGGCGCGAGATCGATCCGATGGCGCGCCCGACCCGCGACTGGGTCGGCGTCGCCGGGCGCACGCTCGTGGATCGCCTCTACCTGTACGACGCGGGAGGCGCGCTCATCGAGCGAAACGACATGCGCTGGGGCGTCACGCGATACCGCTACGATCCGCACGGCATGCTGCTCGACGCGAGCTCGGCGAAGGGGCGCGAGTCGTTCGAGTACGACGCCGGGGGCGCGCTGAAGCCGGCGGGCGCGGCCTGGGAGACGGGGCCCGGCGGGCTCCTGCTCCGCACCGAGGAGGCCGCGTACGCCTACGACGACGCGAACCGGCGCACCCGCGAGACGCGCTCCGACGGCGAGAGCGAGTACCTCTGGGATTGCCGCGGCCAGCTCCGCGAGGTCCGGCGCCCTGACGGCTCGCGCGTGCTGTTCGCCTACGACCCGTTCGGCCGCCGCGTCAGGAAGGAGATCGTCCCGCCGTTCTCGCCGGCCGCTCCCGGGTCGGAGGCGCCGAGGCCCCGCGTCGTCGAGTACCTGTGGGACGGCATCTGCCTCGCCGCCGAGCTCGACTCCGAGCGCGGTCTGCGCGTCTTCGTGCACGAGCCGGGGACGATGCGCCCGCTCCTCCAGCAGGAGGGCGGCGTTGTCTACGCGGTGATCACCGACCACCTCGGCACCCCGACCGAGCTCATCGGCCCCCAGGGGGAGGTCGCGTGGTCAGCGCGCCACGCGGCGTTCGGCATGGTCGTCGAGACAGCGCGCCCCGAGGGCGGCGCGCCGGTCGCGTCTCCCTTCCGGCTGCTCGGCCAGTACCACGACGAGGAGACGGACCTCTGCTACGTCCGCTACCGCTACTTCGATCCCAGGGTGGCGCGCTTCCTGAGCCCGGATCCGCTCGAGCTGCTCGGCGGCCGCAACCTCTTCGCCTTCGATGGCAGCCCGACCACGCACGCTGACCCGCTGGGCCTCGCCTGCGTCATCATCGGCAACCCGGCGAGAGACCGGTTCGTCGCCTACTGCATTGCCCGCATCGATCCGAAGCCGAACAACTATGCGATCGTGGTGCACGGGACAGCTCATCACGTGGCGGTGCCGGACGCGAACGGGATTCACTCCTTCCATACGCCGGGCCAGCTCCTGGCCATCGTCAACGCTGCCGGAAACTACAACGGCGAGGCGCTGATCACGCTCAACTCGTGCAACACGGGCCGCATGCCGAACGGCGTGGGCGCGCACGTCTCTGCCGCTTACCCCAACCGTCAGGTCTTCGCCCCGAGCGACATCGTCTGGGGTCTCGGCGAGCGGATCGCGCCTCAGAAAGGGGTGGCCAACAGCTCGAACTATGTGCCACGGCCCGGCGAGCCCGACCCCGAGCCCGACCCGGCGCGCCCCGGACAGTGGAACTCATTTTATAACGGCATGCCCCATGTCAATAACCGGCACGACCAGTACACGACGCTGCCCACGCCTCCGCCAGGCGGCTAGCCAGTCCCGCGTCGCCCCGATCGCCCCTGGTTGCGTGAGAGGTCTCGCCCAGCTGCCCGGCTCGCGGCGGGGCGGTCCGCCTCGCGCCGCGCCGGCGCGGAACCAGGGACGAACCTGGGCGGGGTGCTAGCCTCGCGCGTGGTAAAGGACGGTCTGAGCACGGTCGTGATTGCCGAGATCAAAGGAGGGCCGACGGCAGTGATCGCTGAAATCCACGGTGAGCCACAGGTCGCCTCCCTCGCCGGCCACCAGACGAAATGAGGGGAAATCGCCCAGCTTCGTGTGGAACGGGATGGGAATATTCTCCCAGTCCCCTCCTCGACCCAGCCGGTAGATGCAGAGCGGCGATACCTGGTCGCTAGAGGTCACGAAGAGCCCGCCCGACGGCGTGGCCAGGAGGCCGTGTACCCCATCGCCCCCCCAGAAGGGCGGCAGCATCTGCCAGCTGCCCTGCGCGCGGCGCGCGATGAAGCGCTCCCCGGATCGGAGCGAGCCCCACGCGAAGAGCTCGTCGCCTCCACCTCCGATATGCAGTGAGACGCTCTTCTCATCCACGCCGGGTGGCAACACGAGCCTCTCCGGCCTGAGCTCACCTCGCGGGAATACCCACCACTCAGGCTCGGGGGGCGTGGCCCGTGTCCCGTAAACAATCACGTCGCCAGATCTCGTCGTGCCGAGCCCCACGGGCGGGTTCCGGTCACCCCTCTGGAGGTTCTCGGCGAGAACGGGAGGGATGGGCCTTTCCGAGCCGTCGAGCCACCGCAGGACGCCGTCGACGCCCATGGCGAGCACCCCATCGGCCCATGTGCGGACCCACGCGAGATCCGGCTGCTCCACCCATCGCCCGCGCTCCTCGTCCCAGCGGACGAGCGCGCTCCGTGGGGTGGCCGCCGTGATGATCCCCGGCATCGCCGGAGACGGACCGGCGGCCGCCTGCGCATACCACCCTACGTTCGTGGCGATGGCCCAGACGCGGTCAGGCCATCGACCGTCCATGCCGTGGATCTCTCCCGGGACGACCGGCGGCTGAGACACCCCATCGGCGCCCGGCGCCACCACAACCTCGGTCCTCCGCGGATCGTGGAGCCGCCCGCCCTGGGCCCGCGCCACGTGAGGCCCGGTGGAAGCGAGGACCGCTCCTTCAAGGCGGTGGAGCTGGATGGGCTGATGTGACGATGCGATTGCCGTGAACATGCCGAGAACGACCCCTCTCTTCTTACCTCTTACCGCTTCCCTCGGATGCGCTCGCCTGCCGTGCGCAGCTCATCCAGCCACTCCATCCGCAATCGCGGGTCCGTCGCGAACCTCGCCATCCACGCCGAGTCCTCGTCGCGCTTCCCTTCGGGGGTGAGCCCGTACCGCGCGATCGTCGCCCGCTCGGCCGCCGGGCTCGCCGTGATCTCCGCGAGCATGGCGACGTAGTCCTTGAGCGAGAGCCGGGGCCCGGGAGCGGCCGGCGAGGGCGCGGACGAAGCGAACGGAAGCGTGGGCTTCGCGATCTCGAAGACCTCGCTCGTTGCCTGCCCGGCGAGGCCAGGCACGGCGCCCGCGGCCGGCGAGGGCGCGGACGGAGCGAACGGAAGCGCGGGCTTCGCGATCTCGAAGACCTCGCTCGTTGCCTGCCCGACGAAGCCCGGCGCGGCGCCGCCAGGCGGCGGTAAGGCCGGATCCTGCGACGGCGGAGCGCCACGCTCGCTCTCGCGCGGCGCTCCGCCGGCGAAGGGGAGCGCCGGGGCCCTCGGACCCGAGAGCGCCAGCGCCGTCTGCTGGTCGAGCCCCTTCCGGACCACCGGCGCACGCGGCGGCGGCGGCGGTGGCGCCACCGCCGGCGCGCTCGACGGCTGCAGGAAGGGCAGGACGGGCTCCGAGCGGTTGGACAGCGCTTGCGTCGTATCGGTCAGCACGACGCTCGCCGTCCTCTGCTTTGCTTTCACCTCGGCGGCGCGGCGCGGCCTCCGCGTCGACGTCTTCAGCGTCGGCGGCTCCGGCCGGACCTCGGGCGGCGGACCGGGCGCGGCGGCGAGGATCGCGGTCGCCTCGTTGCGCACCCCCTCGTCGGACGCGATGCGCTCGTGCCACACGCCGAGCAGGCGGAAGACGTCGCCCTCGCCGAGGCCGCGCGCCTCGAGGAAGCCGAGCGGGTCCTCCGCGGCCGTGAAGGTGCGGAAGAAGTCGAGCCAGGCGCGGAGCTCCGTGTCGAGCGGCGGCACCTTGCGGTCGACGTGCGCCTGGGCGGCCAGGCGGTGCTCGTCGCACGCCGCGATCAGCGCCCCGTCCTCCATCGCGCTCTCGGCCAGCCGCGCAGACCACGCCGCCTCCACCTCCGGCCACGCCGCGGCGGGAATCGCGGCGTGATCCAGGCACTGCTCCAGCGGGACGCCCTCGGCGACGTACGCAAGGACCGACGCGTACGCGGAGAGCGCCACGCCCGCGATCTCGGGATCTGCAGGCGGCGTCCGGTCAGCGCTCATCTCAGCCATCGCCGCGCACCACCACCTCGCGCAGCACCCGCCGACCCCGGCCGATGGGGAAGACCGCGCGCGCCACGAGCTCCACCCGCCGCGCCTCAGGCTGGAGCAGCACGGTGTCGATCAGCGGCCGCGCGATCACGCGCTCCCCGGTGTCGTACCGCGCGCTCGCCGCCACCGGGAGCGCCGGGAGCGCGAACGCGAGCGGATCGAGCGACATGCCGTGGACGCCCACCGGATCGCCGGGCGCGAGGTGCTCCTCGAACTGCAGCGAGGGGTGGGCGACGTTGCCGAAGCGGATGTCCTGATCGGGGGGCGGGAGCGGCATCCGGGTCGCCTTCCACCGCGCGTCGAAGGTGCCGGCGTACTCGAGGCGCGGGGACCAGTGCGTCATGATCGCGCCGAAGCCCATCGGCGGGTGGCGATCCGAGGGCGAGCCGTGGGGCCGGTCCGGGTGCTCGATCTGCGGGGCAGGCTGGTCCACGAGATCGGCGGCGCTCCTGGCTGCACCGACGCCCGCGGGGTTGCGGAGCTCGATGATCGAGAGGTCGTCGGACATGCCGCCGTAGGCCCGCTCGTAGACGATCGGCGTCCGGAGGAAGGGCTGGGCGGGCCCGATCCTGACGCCGAAGACGCCCCTGGAGAAGACGCGCGGGCCGTGGACGCGCAGCGGCGTCAGGCGCCGTCTGACCTTCACGGCGACGTCGAGCACCGTCACCATCGCCGGGGCGACCGCGTCGCCGGTCACCACCACGTCCGTGCCGAGCTTGGCGACGCCGAGGTCGGACGGGAAGCGGAGGCTGCTCCGCGGGCTCCCGGGATCCCAGGGCTCGTCGGCGACGCGGACGGGGGCCGGATCGTCGGCGAGCTTCGGTCTGCCGCTCCGGTCGACGACGAAGGTGCCCTTGACGATGGCGACGAGGACGTCGTTCCCATCCCGATCGATCATGGGGACGGGCTGGACGGCGAAGGGCGACTCGTTCGCGACGCTCATGAAAAGGTCCGCAGAGGGGCCCCGCATCCTACATGCGCGGGTCACGGTTCATCCCTTGAAAGTGCACTGGGAGCGCGGCGGCCGATGAGGCAGTATCCGACACGCCCGCAGCCGCGGACGCGGCCGGAGGGCCATAGCGCGCATCGTAGCGCACCCTGCGATCGAGCGTTGCGCGCTCTGCGCGAGATCCGGGAGCTCCGGGAGCGGCACGAGCACGCGGCCGCGCGCGTGTCCAGGGAACCCGCTGCGTCGTGGAACAATCCCAGCGCCGCTGTCTGGATGATATGAAAAGCGCTCAGGAAGATCAGAACTGTCGTCCACGCCCCTCGACGAGCCACTGCCGGTACGTCGCACAGGCACGCTCCCACGCCGCGCGGATCTCCGGCGAGCTGGCCATCTTTCCTTGCCAGTGGGCGTCGAGCGCTGCGCGCTGCTCGACCGTGATGCCGTACCGCTGGAGGACCTGGGACAGGTTCGCCGGGGCGAGCACGGCCTCGACGCAGAACGACGCGTATTGCTCCAGCGAGAGCGGCGGAGCCGCAGGGGGCTTCGGCTTCGCGGCCGCCTCGAAGGGCGTGGCGGGGCGAGCCGCGCCCGCGGAGACAGCCTGGGTCTCGCGGACGCTCGCGAAGTGCCGCATGCCTGCGGGCACGGGCGCGTTCGCCGCGGCCGGCGCCGGCAGGGCTGCGCTGCCCTCGAACGGCGTCGCCGGCGTGGCGGAGCGAACCGCCTCGGAGATGTCCGCTGTCACGCCGCCGACCGGCGCGGCCGCCGGAGGGCGCGCCGGTCCCTGGACCGCAATCGCGTGCGCGACCGCCCGCTCCATGGCGTCCGCGCTCGTCCCGGCCCCGCGCTGGAACGGCAGCGCCGGCCCCGTCGGCGCTGCGCTGGATGCGCGCGCGGTTTCCCGCAGGTTCGTGAAATGCCGCATGGCCGCCGGGACAACCGACGACTCCCAGGAGGACGCCGGCGTCGCCGCGGCGGCAGGCCGTATCGACGGCTCTACCCGCGGCGGAGGCGCCTTGATGTCGTCGGGCATCGGCGGCGCCCCCAGGCCGCGGGGCTGGGCGTCGGGGCGATCGAGGTCTTCGTCCTCGGCGGCGAGGCCGACGATCTCCCGCGGATACAGGCGTGGCTCGCGCGCACCCCGGTCACGCCGGCGGTGCTGTCGGCCATCGGCCGCTTCGGCCATGCCGGGGCCTGGGCTTTCCTCGTGCATCACCTCGCCGAGGAGGTCCTCTCGGATGCGGCGGCGTCCGCGCTCGAGGCGCTCTTCGGCGAGCGCGTCCCGGCGGCCGAGCGCAAGCTGCCGCGGGCGTGGCGGGCCGCGATCGCCGCGGCGCGCCTCGACCTCGACGTGCGTTACCGTCGCGGCGAGCCGTGGCGCCCCGAGGTGGTCGTGGCGGAGTGGGCCGACGGGGCGCTCCCACGCCACGAGATCGCCGCGCGCGCCGACGAGCTCCTCGCGCGCATCCGCGCGGGCACCCCGGTCGAGCTCGACGGCTGGACCCCCTCGCCCGAGGCGCAGCTGGAGTCGCTGGCCGCTACGAAGTGTCCAATGGCCTGGTAGGGGGCGGCGTTACCCTGTCGCCCCCGCGCGAGCTCGCCGTGGTACGGGTCGGCTCGTTCGAGGCCTCGATCGTGCCGGACATTCACCACTTCACGAAGCTGAGCGGGCGCTTCGCGCTGGGCGCCTCGCGGTTCATGCCGTGGCGGAGGCCGCCCGTCGTCGAGGTGATGGGCGCATACTACCCCGATCACACCTTCGTGGTCTACCAGTTTGCCCCCGGCGAACACAGGATTCACCCCTTCGCGTTCCGTTTCAGGAGCCGTTATAACCGCCTCTTCTTTCCGGCGCGCCACATGCACCAAGGCGATGTCCCGCAGACGGCCGATTTTGATCACGAATATTACGCGCAGCGCGCGCAGCTCCACACCCGGGGCCCCTACACGCCGCAGGACAGGCCGGATCTGGAGCTGCCGTGGTTCATCGATCGGAGACAGCCGGTCGACTATGGCCGAATCCAGGGCACGCGGATGAACGAGGACACCTTCGCAGAGCTCTGGGCCTGAGCGTGGGCCTTGGCGCGTCAGGCGGAGGCTCGGCGAGGAGGACGCCCTACGTGCTTTACAGCGGCGCTGACTCATGGGGCGACGACGATCGACTGGAGAAGAAAGGCCGCGCGCCGCGATCGAAAGGGTGACGAGCCGGGATCAGACGCGAGCCCTTCCGCCGGCGGCGAGATCATGGCCAGAATCTGCGGATCGTAACACGGTCATCTACAGTCATCGCCTCCGTCACCGTGCCGGCGGGCCGCCGCAGGCGTGAGCGCGGCCGCAAATCGCGGTCGAAGAGAGCCGCCATGCCTCACAGGCCGTCGGGATAGCTCTTCCGCAACGCCGCTGACCGGCTCTACGTCCGCGTCCTCGTCGGCGACGACGACCGCGAGAGAGCGCATCTCCTCGCTTATCTGCCTCTTCGTCCACTCCCGCGTCCGCCCCACATTCGCCGAACGGCGCAGCCGCTGGACCATGCATCGCGAGCGACTTCCGGCGATGAACCGCTCGCCTTGCCCGGATACGGCGATGACGCATCGTTCCTCATGGCGCCGGACACGATCATCGTCATCATCTGCTACACTATCGCGTCGCACGATCGTCACCGTCGAGAATGTTAGTTTTGCGTCCTGAGCGCAGCGCTATCGGCATGCAGAGCGACGATACGTCCGGCGTGTCCTCGTGACGCTCCTCCGTTCGGGTGTGCAGTGCGGAGTATGGCTGCGCTCGACGGGCCCGCGGCGCTGTCTGTGACATTGTTTCTCGCCATGCCAGCTTGCCAGATAGCCTGCTCGTTCGGCCTGATGCATCTGCACATCTTTCTGCGCCGGACGAGCAGCCTCTCCGGCGGAATGGCTCCGGTCTGCTCTGGTCGTTCACTCACGTGAGGCGTGTATGTCCCCTGTTGTCATCATCCTCATCGCCCTTGTAGCCACATGCGTCGCCGGCGTTCTCATGCTCATCGGCGTCCGCGCATCCAAGCTGGCGCGCGAGCTCGAGCAGGCCGAGCGTAAGATCGAGTCGCTGCACGTTGAGAACGGCAATCTCGGCGGCGTGCTGGCCGCTCTGAATGAAGAGCACGCGAAGGCGGAGAGCTGCCTCGAGTATATGGACGGATACATCAAGAGCCTGAGCGCCGAGCTCGAGCGGCGCCCGAAGATCACCCGGAAGACGTACAGGATACTGACGCTCGGGGTGAAGGCGACCGGGAAGACATCGCTCACGCTCAAGTGGGCGAATCCGCTGATTGATCTGGGCACGCTCGAGGGCACGAAGTTCGAGCGGTACGAGCGGACGGTGAGCCACGTGCCACAGAAGGACGTGGTGATCGAGCACGTCTTCGAGGTCCATGACTGGGGCGGCGAGCACATCGTCGAGGCGGTACAGCAGCTCATCGTCGACGAGATCCACGGGGTGCTGATCGTGGTGGACCTCGGCGGCAAGGAGGCCAAGCAGTCCGAGCAGAGCCGCATCCAGGAGCAGCTCCAGGAGTTCCAGGTCCAGGTGCTCAAGTTCCTCTTCGCGCCGAAGACGCTGACCTCTTGCAAGACGGTCGTTCTGTTCATCAACAAGAGCGATCTGCTCGCGGGGACTCCGGCGCATGTCGAGGAGCAGGCCAAGAAGCTCTACGCGCCGCTGCTCGATAACCTGAACAGGTTCTCGACCCACGTCAACGTGCGGGTGCTCGTGGGGTCCGCGAGCTACGGCCACTCGACCCACCTCCTGTTCTCGCACTTTGTGGAGCGGATCCTCCCGAAGAGCGCCTACGACGTCCAGCTGCTCCAGCGCATGAAATCCGAGATCTCGGAGCCGAGGGGGCCTGCGCCGAGCGAGCGGCCATCGCCTGAGCTGCCCGCCGCGGCGCCTGCACCAGAGCCTGCAGCGTTGACGGAAGATCCGGTGATCTCGGTAGCTGAGCTCGTGACGCCGCCCCCCTTGCCCGGAGCAGCCCCAACTTCCGAGCGCGTGGCCGGGCTGAAGAGCACGACAAGGATTCCGGGCCCGCCGCCGAGGCCGCCCTTGCCGCGCGGGAGTGAGGAACGAGGTGAGCGATGATGGTGCACGGCGCGCCGGCAACGGGCTATGTCGTGCCAACCTACGAGCCCGCGCCGGGGGAGGTCTGGTATCATTTTCTGCATGGAAACGTGCCCGGGCATCAGATCGACTTCATCTACCGGCCCGATGTGCCGCAGGGGCCGCTCACGCAGCAGCACTTCAGCCACCTCACGCAGCTGATCAATTACATCGAGCCTCGCTCCCGGCACGAGTATGCGTTCGCGATCGGCAATCTGTCGCGGGACGACACACAGCACGAGCCCGGCCACGGGGGCGTGGCGCTGCTCTTTGGGCTGCGGATCCACGGCGCCAAGGACCACGCTGGCCGGCAGGATCCGCCATTTTGCCATGCGATAGCGGCGATCGATCGGCACGTCGACGCGGCGGGTTTCCTCGAGGTGGCGCTCTCCTTCTACCGTAAGCTGCGGCCGGACGTCGACTCGGAGGTGTCGGGGAGCGGCTGGTACCACACGTACCTGCGGTACGGGCAGAACGAGGACGCGCTGTTGCCGATCCTCCGCGGATACATCCTGGATTTCGCGGATCTGCCAGCGCCCGAGCCAAGCCGTCTCCGCCTCCGGTGGACGGCGGCGGGTTCGGCTCATCCGAGGCGGGTGGTGATTGTGCACGGGCCAGACGAGCCGTTCGACGCGATCGCTGCGTGCGCGGCACGGATCGCTGGCGTCTTGGTCGAGTCGGATATCCGCTGGACAGCGGTCTCGAACGGTCGAGAGGCGGACATGCTGGGCGGAGTGTCGGTCCGGTTCGTGCCGGAGCACGAGGCCAGGGCCGAAGCAGAGGACGGCCGGGTGCTTCGTCTCGGAGATGTGCCGCACCAGCCCAAGGAGGTCGCGGAGCAGCTCTTCGGGGCGCAAGAGGTCCGGGGCGTGCGGCAGCCGGTGATGACCGGGTGGCAGCCACTGGACCGGCAGCCGGCACCGGAGGGAGGTGCCCCGCGCGCGGTCGAGGGCGCGCCGGCGCGGGCTGGGCACACATCGGCGCGCGAGGGCAAGCCGCTGGCGGGGGCGGGGGATGCCGCGGGCGTTCTCGGAGGGGAGCGGAGCGAGCGGGCGTCGGCGGCCTCGCACGGCGGCGGCCGGGTCGCCGTTGGAGCGGTGGCGGGAGGGACGAGCGAGCGCGCGAAGACACCCGCCGCCCGAGAGGCCCAGATCGAGGCCGCAACGGCGGCGATCAACAGGTCGCGAAGGCAGCTTGGGCTGCTGATCGGGGTGGGGGTCGCGCTGGCGATCGGGGGAGCGGCTGCAGCGGTAGCGCTCGGGATGAGCGGGTCGAGGGCGGAGCCCCAGATGGGCAGCCCGTCGGCGTCGGCCAGTCCGGTGCGCTATGGAGGAGAGGAGAGAGAGCCGGCGGCTGCGATCACGGAGTCGCCTCGTTCGGCACCGACCGTAGCGGGCAAGACAGCTATATCAGCGCCGCCTGCGTCCTCGGTGCTCGCTGGGGGTCGCGTGCAGGGTACATCGAGGGGACAGAGCAAGAACAACAGGAGCGGAGGGACGCGCAAACCGTCAGGAACGGGGAACAAGAGCGGAGCTTCCGTGTTCAAGGTTCCATAACAATTTCTCGGTATTTCGTTCTACCTTCGCGGTTCTGGCTGACATTCATTGTTCGTGCATTTATATCCGCGCACGCATTCGTCGTCATTGTTGCATGGGTCACCTTCCTTGATTAGGCATACGTAGGGGCCCCTATCGGTTCTGCGCGCGCAGATGCCAGTGACGCATTCTTCGTTATTGGTGCAATCCTTTTTTAACGCTGTCCGACACATGCCTTGGCCGTTGCACACCCTGTTGCCGATACATGAAGCGGTCCCTGGCCGGTCGTCCGTCATGTTGACGTCGATCGGCGAACACAATGCATTGACGGGGTTCCAGCGGCGACATTCGTCACACTCCTTGCAGATTCCGTCGACGCAGGCGCCGCCCTTGCAGAATGTTGCGCCGTTGTCGTTGGTGTTACATGGTGCGCCGATGCATAGTGGGCACGTTCCTGTCGAACATGCTGCGCCGCTGTCTAGACAATCCTCGCAATTCCCCTGACCGTCACAGACCTTTTCTAGGTTGTCTATGGTGACGCCGCAGACCTCGCCCGCTGGCAAATGAGTCGTTTCACAGTTCTTCTCTTGGTTGCATATTGTGCACAGATTGTCGTCGCAACTGCACGTGCTGCTTTCCGTTCCCCCTGTGCCAGTCCCGCTCGGTGCTCCGCCTGCCCCGGTAGCGGCGCTCGCCGACGTGCATCGTCCCCTGTCATCGGTACATGTTCCTTTTTCGTTGGCAGCTGTCTGGGCGCTCTCGTAACAGCCCATTGATTGCAGCATGAGCAAACTGGCAATGCCTGTCGAGGCAGAGCCGACCCATGCGAATGTCCGGATCTTGCGCTGTGGCATGGCGTTGACCTCCGTCTGCAGTTGTTCAGAAAGTCCCTGCCGCAAGTACCCCGTGCATGGAGGGCACAACGATAAGGTCCGGCTCGGCCCTTGCAGCTTGCGCCGGTCGCTCGGCCTTCCACAGGACAAGCGCCAGTGTCCCCGCGGCTGCGAGCCCCCCCACCGCGAACCCGGCGATGCCGATGGCTTGATTCCGGTCCCTGACCTTGGCGAAATCGTTCAGCTGACGGCAGCCAACGATATTCTCCCGCTCCGGGCAGATCGTTTCCCCGAACGGCGTCTCCCTCACCAGTCGGTCGCGCTCCTTGACGAAATCGGCATTGTTTGCTGCCGCGGCCGCCGAGAATCCCACGCCGACACCGACCCCGGCGACGGTGAGGCCTACCCCGCTCACGATGGCCCAGGTCCGCCAGCTCGGGCTTGCCGTACTGGGGCTCGTGTCCGCCAGGTTCCCCGATCCGACCGTCGGCCTCGCCACCACCACGCTTGCCGGCTTCTGTACCGCCACGGATGCGGTCGCCGCCGGCGCCTCCACCACCTGAATTGCCGGCCCCGTGCTCGTCGCCAGCGTGAGCTGCACCTCCGGCGCGGACCCGGCCTGTACCTGTAGCTCCTGGCTTGCGGACCCCGTTCCCGGCTTCCTGGCCTCGAAGCGCCGGCTCCCCGGCTCCACGAACACCGGCCTCTCGAGCGGCGCCGTACCCACCGCCTGCCCGTCCACCAGCACTTCGGCTCCTGCCTCCACCTGGACCGTCACCGTCCCGATCTTCGCCTGGACCTCCGCCAGCATTCCCTCGGCGGCCGCCCGGTCCGCCGGCCGGATCTCCTTCGCCTCGCGCAGGAAGAACGTCAGGTGCTCCGCCGCGTCCCGCGGCTTACCTGCACGTAGCTCGACCCTCCCCAGATTCGCCGCCTTCTCGGCGGTCGGATCAAGCTGAAACGACTCCAGGATGAGCTGCCGTGCCTTCTCCCACTGCCCGGCCCTGGCAGCGCGGACCCCCCGGTCGTACAGCAGCGAGGCCTCCCTCTGTCGGACTGCCGCGTCCTGCGCCCGCTGGGCCTCCGCCCCGGGAGAGGCCTCAGGTGCCGTGGTAGGCGCGACCTCGCTCTGCGCCAGGGATGGCACGCTGCCCGCCATGGTCGCCAGCGCCACCCCTGCGGCCCACCATCGCCCGCTAACCCTCCGTGTCCCCATCATTGTACCTGCGCTTTCCGGGGCGAGCGATGCTCCTGCCCCCGTCCCGCTGCCATCCCGTGCTGCGCCGATCGGCCCCCGTCCAGATCGCGTGTCCGGCCCTGGTCAGGTTGCATTCTCAATGCCAGACATTCGTCCCCTGTCCGAAGCCGCGCGCGAGGCAGCACCCGTGGAAAAACAGCCTACGACATGGTAATGCTATCTTTTACTTCCGGGTCATGGCAGCCGGGAGTCTTGATGAACGTTCTACGGCCTGGCGCAACGGCTCTTGGATGGGTGGCTTCACCGCGCCCGGAGGCGGACGCACGGGGGCGTTGCTTGGCGCTGCCGGCTGGGACGTTGTCGACGTGGTCGGTTCCGTCGAGGGCGCGGGGTCCGTAGGCACGGGGGTCGTTGAGGGGGCGTCCGGGATCGACGGAGCATGCGGCGCCACCACGGATGTCTCGGCACCCGGAGGCGCTTGCCCCGGAGATGCCGGCGGCGTGGCCGTTTCGGCGGGCGCCGTCTCGTCCGACGCCGCACCGAGCATGACGACGATCCCGAGAGCTGCGATCGTCGAGACGATTCCGACCCCGACAGCTACATAGAGCCACGCTCCCACGTCGCGAGCGCGCCTTGGTGACACCGGCGCGCTGGCTGCAGCTCCCTCGGCCGCTGGCCGCGCGATCGGAGCCGTCGTCGTGGTGACCCCGGGGACGTGTCCCGTGGCCGCACCATGGCCCAGCGCCACGTCCGGCGGGTGCGCCATCGCGCCGTCCTGAGGCGAAAGCTCCAGCAACGAGGCGCTCCGGGTGTCGACGGCCGGGTGCCTCGTCTCGGTTGCCGGCTGCGGCTCGCGCCGCCAGGCCGGCAACGGCGATGCGATCGGCGCCGACGGGGACATGAGTTGCGTTCCTGTCGGCGTCAGCCGCGTCCTGCCCGCCGCCACCGTGGCGGCCTGGGCCGCACCTGGAGAGGCCGGTGTGCCCTGCGGTAGCGGCAGCGTGCTCTCCTGACACTCCGTGACCGAGGTTGCGGGGGAGGTGGTCATCGTGGGTCGCCAGGGAAACGCAGGAGGACTCCCGCCCTGACCGAAGTCCATCGGAGCACGCCTCGGGCTCGCCGGGCTCGCTGGACCTGCGTCGGGCATCGAGCCCATCGACGCTTGCTCAGGGCTCGACGTGGGTGGCAACGGCATGTCCACGATCACGCGCGAGACAGCGCTCACCTCGGCGATGGACGCAAGCGACCGCGCGAGGCTGGTTGCATCCGGGAAACGTTGGTTGCGATCCCGCTCCAGACACCGCGCCACGAGCTCGTCGAGCGCGGACGGCACGCTCCGCAGCCGGTGGGAAACCGGCCGGATCGGCTCGAACAGAACTTGATGCACCACATCGTTGACCGTCGCGCCCCGGAACGGCCGCATGCCTGTGAGCATCTCGTACAGGATGATCCCGAGCGACCAGATGTCGGTGCGGTGATCAAGCTGCTTGCTCATGGTCAGCTGCTCAGGGCTCATGTACGCAGGTGACCCGACCGCCATGCCGGTCATCGTCGCTTGGACGCCGGTGGCGTTCAGGCTCTTGCTCACCCCGAAATCGAGCACCTTGACGGTGAACGAGCGCGCATCGGCGTCGGCCTCACGATGCAGGAAAATGTTCGCGGGCTTGAGGTCTCGATGCATGATCTTGGCGCTGTGCGCGGCGTCGAGGGCGCTCGCGATGTCACGACCGATCCTCGCGACGAGAGCGGGCGGATCGATGCGCTTCTTGCGATCCAGCATGTCCGCGAGCGTCTCGCCGGTCAGAAGCTGCATCACCAGGAACGGATCCTTGTCGTCGGTCTCGCCGACCTCGTGGATCTCGACGATGTTCGGGTGCCTCAAGCCGCCGCACAGGCGCGCCTCGTTGAGCAATCGCTTCCGGAGTTCGTCGGTCTTACAAGCGATGAACTTGAGCGCGACCTTGCGCCCGTCGAGCACGTCGACCGCTTCCCACACCTCGCCCATTCCGCCCTTGCCCAGCCGCTGGACGAGCTTGTATTTACCGCCTACAGTCTCGCCTTCTTTCATGTTGGTCGACATATTTCACCTGTTCGGAGCGCTCCCAAAAGCAGCACACGCACCAGGCCCGCTCCGCCCAGACATCGAACAGGAAGCTGTCCAATGCAGGCAGAGAGATGACGCCAGAGGGCGTGGGCGACCACGTGACGAGACAACGCAGCTCGGTCACCCCCTGGCTTCAGATCGCTGCGCAATCAGGTTTTAGCCTTACATCTCCACTCCGGCAAGCGTCGTCGATCTTGAATGGCGAGACGACCGGTTACGACAGCAGTACCTGAGTCGCCTGCGCGAACGAAGAGATAAACGTTCGAGCGTCTCGAGGAGTTGGTCGAGGAGCGCTATGGCAATCAGACAGTAGATAACTTCGTGTCCTTCGAGCGCGACCTGTGTGGGATGATGGAGGAGATCGAGCGGGACCTGTTCGCGCAAGAGCTGTAGCAGTTTGACCTGGACGCCTCCTGTCGTGCTGATCGACGGGTGCCCCATCGTGGGGTGCTCCACTGCGAAGAGACGTAGTTGTCGGCGGCGGCACCGGTGTGGGTGGGGCGGACGCTCTGCTCGACAGTGTTGACATGAGCCTCTCTCGCGCCGACGCAGCGCATCATCGGCGAGCCGCGTCCAGTTGGCTGCGCTGAACGCAGCCCGAGTCTCCGCGGTGCTGTTCCGCTTCCAAGACTCCCAGGAGCGATCGCGGTACGGTCACACGCCAGCAGACATGACGCGTGCCACGGGCAGGCGTGCAACGCCATCGCACCTTCCGTGGATGTTCACGGTGCTCATCTCCCGTCGCGTGTCCGGCGTATGCGGCTGCGTCGAGCGCCGCTCCGCCGTGTCGACATGTCGCCCCTCGTCTGACGAGGTGCGACATCCGTCGCCGCTGGCGCTCGATGGAACCCCCCGTGCTTCCGAAGCTGGCGACGAGGCCGCCACGTCGGCGTGTATCCAGGAGTGCCGCTGGTGCGATCTCTGCCCCGACCGAACTCGCTCGGCGCGCGAGCATTTATCTACACATATCACGGCGGAGGTCGAACCTCATGACAGATCACTCTCGATCGAATCGACGCTCTTTGGAGCCTCTCTACCCGCAGGCGTTTCATTTTGCTCGTGCGGCGTCGCACCTGGTCGCGGCGACATATCGTAAAAATACATTCAGCCAGGCGGAGACGTCCAGCGCAGAAGCATCAGCGTGGTCTGCCGAGGCAGCGTCACCACGCAGCGATGTTGTTGCTCCGTGCGACAGGCCCGGCGGAGGAGCGGCCTGGGTATGTGATAGCCTGCCGTGCTGCCGCTCGACGCGAGAACAAATTGAGTCCCCTGGTGGGCCCGATCGTGGCTGTGAACCCGCCGCAGCAGGTGTATCGAGCTGACTTCCTCGCGAGATTGGGGGGGGCGCTCTGCCGCGTGTCTCCTGGAGCGTAGCCGACCGGCAGCATGCAACCGGTACATGCAACAAGTCGAACATCCGTGAGCCGTCAGCAGCTTGGAAGCGGTAAGAGTGTGACCAGTTCCTCGCGACTATCACCTGGTATGAACCGCAGCGCTTTGAGCAACTGGCTGCGCTACGACGGATTGCCGGCGGTCTGTGGCGGCGCCGCCGCACCGAATGCCTTCGTGACGCAGTCCGACGGACGCAGGGCAGAGCGATCCATCTCGAACGGCGACGGCGACTGCCACGCTCGCGATCCCGCTCACAAAATGCCGAATCCATCTGGGGG
Source organism: Sorangium sp. So ce1335 (assembly GCF_051521615.1). Lineage (NCBI taxonomy): Bacteria > Pseudomonadati > Myxococcota > Polyangiales > Polyangiaceae > Sorangium > Sorangium sp. So ce1335. The sequence continues at coordinate 8,769,103 of NZ_CP150363.1, read as the reverse complement.
ATCAGGTCGCGGTGCCGAACGGTCGCCATCCGTCGCCATGGCCGCGGTTCTTTGGAGGCGTGAACCCGGATCTCACCGCCTCGACGACCATGGCTCCGACCGGGCCCAACCGCCGGGTCCTCGAGCCTCGGGAGCTCGCGCCCGTCGAAACGCCGCCTCGGACTGCGGTGGTTGCTGAGCTTTCCAGCACGGTGAGCCGTGCCGTCGTCCCACTCGGGGACGATATGGCAACCGCCTTCCTCGCGAAGCGATCGGTCGAGTGGGTGAAGGAGCGGCCGAGGGGGCCAAGCGCCCGCCTGCCGCGCCGACACAAGCCCCGGCTCCCCCCGATCTAGACCGGGGCGGTCCTCGGCGAAACCAGGCGGCTGCGCCGCACGCTGACCAGGTGCGGCGCGTCCACGCGCCATCGGAGCGATGTGATCCACGAGCTCTCACGGCTCCGTCGGGGTCACAGGTGTCTCGCCGCAGTGCTCAAGCCGCGGCGTCGCCTCCGGTAGACTGCAACTCCACCGACCAGCTGTGATCATCGCGAGCAAGCCCCCGTCGCACCCCACAACCAGGTGGGCGCGGTCCTCGTTCACGCCCAGGGGCCGGTCCACGGAAGCGTCAAGGGATTCCCACATGACATGCGAACTCATCGAAGTACGGGATTGCTTGCTTCAAACCACGCCGATGTGCATGTGGTCACTTGCGACGAGCCTTTGGAGATGACAAATACAGCCGGTCAGGGGGGTGCAATCCATGAAAAAGAATGCCGTCGCTGTCTGTCTCGCCTTGTTTGCAATGTCTGCCTGTGAAGGAATAGAGCATCAAGAGGAGTTGAGCTTCGCTCGGGATGGACTGTCGTCCGATACTGGTTCGGGAGGTAATTTTGGCAGCGCCAGCGATCTGGAGCTTGTTGATGTCGACCCTCTCGACACGTCGTGCCGCTGCCCTGTGATAAGCTGCAGCAATGGTACCGAGCCGGAGTGTACCGCAGTGTGCGAAGGGCAGGCAGCTTGCACGTGTGCATATTGCAGTCAGAATATGAATCTTGAGGGGCGAAATTATTGCCGCTGTCTGTACTAGTCTGGAGCACCGATCGGGTTGATTTTGTGGTGGTTCTGGGCGCTTCGATGGAAGGCTCGGCCGTCTCGCCGGGCCGTGATCTCGTCCGCGACCGGAGGTGCATGGATGGAACGATGGTCGCCGCCGCTCGAGCTGTCGCGGCAGGCGCAGTCGCTGATGAAACGGCTGACACGCGGGAGAGCACGGCTCGGCTTTCTGAGGCTGCACCGGCACGAGCTGTTCGATGAGACGTTCCAGGAGCAGCTGGAGGGCATGTACCGGATGACGGGGGCAGGCGAGCCGCCGCATCCACCGGCGCTGATGTGCATGGTCACGCTGCTCCACGGCTACGTCGAGCCGCTGGAAGCGGTTCGATGGCTACAAGGAGCACATCGCACGCGACCTTGACGATCCCGTCATTGTCGCCCGCGCGGTCACACCAGCGAGCCGGCCCGAAGAAGAGGGGGCCGGACCGATCGCCGAGGACGTCCATCAGTATCCGTTCGGTAGAGCCCATCATTACGCCGAGCAGGCCAGAGACATAGGCTTGCCGTGCGATGCGAGAGCGACGGCAGGGCGCCAGCAAGGGCGGCGAGACCGGACGGAGGGACCCCGAGGCCACGACCGAGGAGCGCGCTGCCAGTGGCGCCGGCGTGCGGAGGCGGCGCACTGGCAAGTCGAGCGCAGCTGCCGCTGCACCTGAGGCGCAGAAGAGCGGCCGCACGCGGCGTACCGCGATGGATGGCGCAGATGCCTCGCCGCCGCGACCACGCCGGCGCGCGGTGCCCGCGGCCAGCGCGACGTCGCCGGAGACTACCGGCGGCGCGGAGCAGGCGCCGAAGCGCTCACGCGGCCAGCGTGGCCGGCGCCCAAGTCCAGGGGCTGGCAGCGAGCCGCTGCCGAGCGTCGGTGTTCTCGAGGGTCTGCTTCCAGGACTTGGGAGCGAGCTCTATGACCCGATCACGCGGCCAGCTCGGCAGCAGGATCAGCACGTCGCGCAGGTAGGCCCAGGGGTCGAGCTGGTGCAAGGCGCAGGAGGCGATCAGCGACACGATGGTGGCGTTCCACTCCGCCCCGTCGTCACTGCCCACGAAGAGCCAGTTTTTACGGCCGACGGCGGAGCTCGTCAAGGCGACTTACCCCTATCGAGAAGCGCACGCCCGGCGGTCGTCGCGGGATCGGCTCCCGCGGGTCCGGCCCAGCGGCGAGCGCGGCCCGCGCCTTCGTGCGCCGTGCGAGCGCCTGCTCGAGGACACGCTCCTCGGGACGCTGCCGTGTCTCAGGGTAGACGAGCCCAGCGCAGCGGCGGCAGCGCAGGCCCGGCGCGGCGAGGTGGAGCACGGCCGCCCGCGCGGAGCATCCGGGACAACGCGCCCAGAGCCGGAGGCCGCCGGAGGCCACGCGGGTCGTCTCGAGCTGTACGGCGATCGTCCCGGCCAGCACGAGGCGCGCGCCGACGATGGCTAGCTCGATGTCGGTATCGACCTCGCCGCGTCGGGCGGCGCTGGTAAGCGCAGCGATGTTTACAGAAGTGATCTCAGCGGTCCTGCGCCTGCGCACGCCGGCATCGTAGCAGGGCTCGATGCCGAGCTTCGAGAGCCGCGGCGGAAAGTCCAGGTCATCGAGGCCGGCGCGCTCTTACCTTGGCGACGATCTCTTCGTGCGGGATTCCACCTCAACGGAACGCGTTCTCCCGCTCCCAGCGCTCCTGCGCAGCGATCGCGTCGTCTGCGGCACGGACACCCGAGACGAAGAGCGCCGCGTGCTCAGGGTCGTCCAGGTCGAGGCCAAACTGTTACCGCGCCCTCTCAAAAGTGGAGTTCGCCCCGATCTCGATCCCTATTCGTGATGGGAATCCCCTGATCGGCCGCTGCCCGCCCATCAGCGAGCCGGTGTGGGCCCGAGAGAGGAAGCCAGGGTGGAGGCTGATGCCCCGCCGTCGGCCGGCGTTCGCTGTGCATTCCTAAAACCAACCAAAAAATCTCACACAAACGTCAAGTCGCGCGACTTCGCCGCGCTGAGCGCCCTTGCATTCCCGTTCCACGACCCCAATTACCACTACACTTTGCGACACGTCAGCCCCTCGCTGACGTAAGGCCGGGGCCGAGGGAGCGGAGCATCGGCGCGAGGCCGGCCACAAAATAGGCGACGAGGGGATGCGTGTTGTGGCGACCCGTCTTCCCCTCGTCGTGCTCCGAGCACCGTGCAGGAGCGGAGCTCATGCAGGATCGTTCAAGCCGACGTCGACATCAAGCGCTGGATGACGGTGCTGCCAACGGTTGACCTCGTGCGGCCCGCGCGCTGCCCCTGCTGCGACGCGGCCGGCCGCCCCGTCAACGGCCCGCTGGTGATGCGCGGCCACGGCCTGCGCGAGCGGCTGGTGTGCGGCCCGCTCGAGCCCGGCGGCGCTCCCCAGCAGGTCACGATCCAAGCTCGACGCTACCGCTGCAGCGCCTGCGGCGCGATCGTGGTCGTAGTGCCTCGCGGGTTGCTGCACCGCCGGCGCTACTCCGCGGCGGCGATCGGCTGGGTGCTTGCTCGCATCGGGCTCGACGGCGTGAGCACGCCTGTCGCCCGCGCCGAGGTGTGCCCCTGCGCGACCCTGGGCGTCGCAGCGGCCGAGCGGTGGCTCGCGCCGTCTCGCTGGATCGAGGCCAGCCGCCGTGGACAGCTGTTCCCTCGGCTCGGGCGCCATGGCGCGGAAAGCCCCCGCGCGCAGATCGCCGAGCGCACCGCGATGCAGCTCGTGGGGCTGTCACCTCAGGGCAGCACGCGGGAGCCGGCGCCGCACCTGGCGTTCCGCGGCGCCGTGCTCGCAGCGTGATGCCCATCCGCAGGCCAACGCAAGCTCCGGCGACTCCACCACGCAGGATCGGGCACGGCGGTGCAGGAATGAGGCACTGGGTCCACATGGGTCGTCGAAGACGGACCCGTGGAAAGGACCGCTCGTGGACATCCTCAAACCCAGAGACCACGCGGAGGAGATCGCCATCTTCCGCCACGGCATGATCGGGCAGCTCTGCGCTCGCGATCTCGAGCATGGCGACCTCGTCGAAGCGCTACGCGCCCTCTCGAAGGAGCGCGTGCGACCGCCCGGGAGCTCGTGTACACGCACCTTCGCGGTGCCGACACTCGAGCGCTGGCTCTATGCCTACCGCCAGCGCGGGCTCGAAGGGCTCTGCCCTCGCGCCCGTCGCGACCGCGGGCGCGGCCGCGAGCTCGACCCGGTGCTGAGAAGGCTGCTGTGCGACATCCGCCGGGAGCACCCGGACGCTTCGGTGCCACTCATCCTGCGCACGCTCCGCGCAGACGGACGCCTGAGCGCCACGGTCAGCGCGTCGACCGTGCGTCGCCTCTTCCGTCAAGAGGGGCTCGACAAGATCCCGCAGCGCGACGGGAAAGGGCCGACGACTCGGCTCAAGTGGCAAGCCGAGCGCCCTGATGCGCTCTGGCATGGTGACGTGTGTCACGGCCCGACACTTCATCTCGACGGCCGAAGGGTCACGGTGCGGATCCACGCCCTGCTCGACGATGCCTCGCGCTTCATCGTCATCCTCTCGGTCGAGAGCGACGAGAAGGAAGACACCCTGCTGCGGCTGCTCGTCCGTGCCCTCCGGCTCTACGGAGTCCCCGATGCGCTCTACCTCGACAACGGTGCAACCTACCGTGGCGACGCCTTGCGCCTCTTCTGCTCGCGCCTCGGGATCACCCTGCTTCACGCGCGCCCCTACGACCCGCAGGCGCGTGGTAAGATGGAGCGATTCTGGCGGACGCTTCGAGAGAACGTGCTCGACCACCTGGGCTCGGTCACGTCGCTGCAGGACATCTCCTCTCGCATCCAGGCCTTCCTCGACGTCCACTACCACCCGTCGCCGCACGCCGGGCTGATGGGGCGCGCGCCGGGGCTTGTGTACGCGCCCGGGCAGCGCCAGATCGACGCCCTCTCCGAGGCTCGCCTGCGCGAGGCGCTCACGCTCCGGCAGCGTCGGCGCGTGCGCCGCGACACGACCGTCGCCCTCCGAGGACAGCTCTTCGAGCTTGATCACGGCTACCTCGCCGGCCGTGTCGTGACGGTCGCCTATTGCGTGCTCGACGAGCCTCTCGCCCCGGTCGTCGAGCTGGAGGGGCAGCGGATCCCGCTTCGCCCTGTCGACCCGGTACACAACGCGCACGTCAAGCGGCCAGCGCGCCGAGCCACGAGCGGCGGCGCGTCGGCCGCGGGGCAGCCTGTTGCCTTCGACCCGGGCGGCGCCCTGCTCGTCAAGAGCGCGCGCGACGCGGCCCTGGCGACCGGCGCGGACGAGGCCGATGGGGAGGAGGACCTCGATGCGATCTTCTGAGCTCGGCTTCTTCGGCCTTCGCACGGCCCCCTTCTCCAAGGAGCTCGACGATGCCGAGCTGTGGTTGCCCACGTCCAAGCAGGTGCTCGTCGACGATCTCGAAGCGGCGCTCCTCGAGCGTGCCAGTGTGCTCCTCGTCGGTGAGCCGGGCGTCGGCAAGACGTGTGTGCTACGGGCCTTGCGGCATCGGCTACCCCAGGCCGGATTCCGCCTGACCTACTGCCACAATGCGACGCTCGGCCGGCGCGACTTCTACCGCTATCTCTGCCACGCGCTCGGCCTGCAGCCGACCTCGAGCGCCGCGAACCTGTTCCTCGCCGTCGAGCGGCATGTCCACGAGTTGCGCAGAGATCAGATCCACCCGGTGTTTCTGCTCGACGAGGCCCATCTGCTGCACCCGGACATGATGGCGCACTTGCATATCCTCTTGAATCACGAGTGGGACAGCCGTGCTCTTCTGTCGATCGTCCTTGTTGGCCTCCCGGAGCTCGAGGGCCGCATGGCGCTGCGCTCCCATCGCTCGCTCCTCACGCGCATCCACCACCGCTTCATGATCGAGCCGGCCACGGTGGAGGACACGGCGGAGTACGTGGCCTTCCGACTGAAGGGCGCCGGTGTGGAACACGAGCTCTTCTCGCGCGAGTCGCTCGCCGCGCTGCATGAGCTCGCGTCGGGCTCGCTGCGCGAGATCGACCGCCTCGCCTCGGCGGCGATGCGGGAATCGGCGCGCCGCAAGCGCAAGCTGGTCGACCGCGAAGCGGTGGCCCGCGTCGCCGAGACGCTCACGCTCGCCTCGTCTCTCGGCTGAACGGCGGCGCACAGCCCGCGAGGCTCGTCGGCCTCGCGGGCCGAGGCGCGTCTGATCCAGGATGGCCATCGCCTCGCCGCGAGGGACCGTGGCCGGCACGATGCCCATCGCCGTACAGCGCCGGCGCGACACGCCCGCGATGGGCATCGGCGGCTGGGGAGACCTACCGAGCTGCGGCAAGATGGCCATCATTCAGGCGGGGCGCAGTGCCATCAGCCAGCCGGCTCGGCAACACCAAACCGGAGCATCCGGGCGCGGTCGCGCGGCGGGACGGAGTGGAGGATCTCGGCGGCGGAGCGAGCGCGGCGGTAGGAGGTCATATTACGAGCATACCAGCGTTGCGGTCTGAGATCGTGAACGAGAAGTGTACCAAGGTGCCGCTCGTCAGTGCCCGGCTGCCGTGCATGAGAACCGTCCTCGGCTGCCCGGGGGTGCAACAGTGGAATCCTCAACGGGACAACCGGTCTTCTGCCTTGAGAGCTCCCCGCGGCTTCGTCGCAACTCGATACACATCGGCGCGGCCGCGGTGTTCCGTGGGGCAGGCCTCCTGCTGTCCCTCCACGCTCGAGGGCCGCCGCAAGCGTGAGCGCGGCCGCGAATCGGGGTAGAAGAGAGCCGCCATGCCCCGCAGGCCCACGGGATCGCTCTTCCGCAACGCCGCTGACGGGCTCTACGTCCGCGTCCTCGTCGGGGACAACGACCGCGAGAGCTTCCCGTTCGACCCAAGCTGACCGAGCAGCAGGCCGACCAGCGCAAGGAGCTCGTCGCCGACCTGGCAGCGTCGAGCGAAACGTCTACGGGCTCGACCGCCACGTGTACCGAGCGCCGGCCGTGTCCCCGTCTCGGCCTTCACGCTCGACGACGCGGAGCGCGTCGGCCGGCCGGTTCCGCGCCCACCTCCAGCTCGCCGGCATGGGGCACCCCGAGCTCTTCGAGGACTCCGACGAGCGCTAGCCGGCGCGCGCACGCCACCCGCTCGACCTTCGTCACCGCCGCCCTCGCGAACGGCCGCAGCGAGACCTGGGTCGCCGACCGGACCGGGCACCGGAGCACCGTCATGAGCCAGACGGCATCGCCGGGCGGCCAGGACGTTTGCAGAGCTGGGCCTTGGCGAGCTAGCTTCCCTCGCCGAGGCGCTCCCCGAGCTGGGGGGCAGGGGGAGCACCACGAGAGACGGCACGGAGGAGGGCGGGGGCGGGACAGTAAGACGAAAAATACAAATAAAATCAACCACTTGGCCCCGTGGCGAAATGGCAGACGCGGTGGATTTAAAATCCGCGGCCCTCGCGGGCGTGCCGGTTCGAGTCCGGCCGGGGCTACTACGCGGAATCATTGGGGAAACTGACCGGCGCGGTCGCCGCTTCCCGCCACCACCGACCCCGTTGCCGCCCTTTCCCGCCGCCTTTTCGGCGCGGAGCTCGGGGATCGCGGCGTCGAGAGGGGCGAGTTCCCCAAGCCCAAGCTCGGCCGCCGTCCTCGCCGCGCGCCGGTAGCGGTTGATCATCTGGCTTGACTTGTGGCCCGTACGATCGGCGATCCAGGTCTCCGAGCGGCCGTTGGCCAAGTTGACGGTGATGAACGTCGCGCGGAGGTCGTGCACCCGGATCGGCTGCCGCGTCTTGCTCGCCTCGAAGAGCTCGGCGCGGGCGACGCCCGCAGCTTGGAGGTGAGCCCGAAAGCGCGCCGCCATGTGGTCGTCGCGGCTGTTGAGTGCGGCGCCGTCCTCGCCCACGAACACCGCCGCGTTGGCCGGCGGGTCGCCGCGGAGGGCGCGCCACGCGCGGAGGGCGCGCACGACATCGGCGCCGAGTGCCCACGCGCGCGGCTCGTCCGTCTTGTTCACGTCGAGGGTCAGCACCCCGCGCTCGAGGTCGACATCCGCGAAGGTCAACCCCGCGGCCTCGCTGGCCCTGCATCCCTCGCGATCCAGGAAGCCGTACAGCACGCGCCAGCAGAGCGGAACGGCAGGGGAGGCGAGAAGGCGCGCGTCCTCGTCGGGATAGAGCCAACCCTTCGCCTTGCCGGTGCCCACCTTGGGCAGGAACCCCTTGGGCAGGGGATTTGCGGCGATGAGCCGGGCGGGGAATACGGCCATCGCCATCATCCGGTGCATCAGCTGGGCGACGTGGCGCCGCGTCGCCGCGGAGCGCGGGGGGAGCGAGCGCATGACCCGCTCCGCGTCGTCCAGCGTGAAGGCCGGGAGGGGGATCGCGCCGACGATCGGGTACACGTAGCGCTCGAGGCGTGACGCGTCCTCGGCTGCGCTGCGCTTCGCCTTCACGTGGTCGGGGTAGAGGCGCGCGAGCTCGCCCGACGTCCACTGCTTCCCGAAGGCCTCGACGGTGCCCCCGACCGGGCCGGCACCGGCGGCAGGCTCCCGCGGGCGCGCCTCGCCCTTGCACAGGGTGTCGACGGCACTACACACGGCCTGGAGCGCCTTGCCGTCGCGCTGCGCCGCGCGCTCGATGAGCCCGCGTGCGACGTCGACCGTGACGTGCTCGGCCCCCCGCAGCTTCGCGGCGAGTTCGGCCAAGATCTCGAGCCGCGCGATGGCCTGCTCCTCGCTTGTGCACGTGGGCAGCGCGAAGTTGGGCCGCAGGTTCGGGCCGAGCTTGACCCGCGCGTACCACCGCCCGCGGCTCTGGTAGACGTTCCCTGTCGCCTTCCGCGGCATGGGTCAGCTCCTCCCCGCCGCTCGCGCGGCGTCGAGCGCTTCGTCGATCCGGTCCCGCAGACGCACCATCGTGGCGAGCTCCGCCGGCGGCATGCGGTCGAGCGGCACGTCGGCCGCGGGCCCGAGCAGGAAGCACAGCGCGGCCGCGACGTGATCGAGCTCGGCAGCGCGCGGCGGCTCGCGACGGAGGGCCTTGCGCCGCCACACCGCGCCGCTCGCGCACGTCCCGGCGTCCGCCGTCGAGGCGCCAGGGCGGCCCGTTGCGCGGCAGCGCGGGCAGCGCGCCACGGCGGGCGGGGCGGCGGGCCTCCCATGGCTGGTGAAGGCCTCGTGCGAGGCGCGGAGCGTGGCGCGCTCGGCGCGCTCGAGGGGCGTCCTCGTGCTCGTCGCCATGGTCAGCCCTTCCACCCCGCGGCGCGCGCATGCGCCCGCACCTGAGTCCGCTTCAACGTCCACCCGCCATCGGACGGCACCGCGGACGCGACGAGCATGCAGAACCACCACCCGCAGCGCCGGGCGGCATCCGGCCCGATCGCGTCGGCTACGAGGGCGAAGGCGAGCTCAAAGGGCCACGCGCCGAAGTCGCCCGCCCCGAAGCCCCGCGGCACGCTGTCGTCGGCGCGAGCCGGCAGGAGCTCCGTGCGATGCCCGCTGCGCTTGATGACCAGAAGCCCATGCTCCGCGCTCCGCACCCCGTAGTAGGCGACCGGCGCGGAGCTCGGCTGCCGCACCGGCCGGGGAGGCGAGAGCAGCATGCTCGCGGCGCGCCGCGAGAGAGGGCGGCGCCGCCGGGCGCGGATGGTGGCGTGCTCGCGGTTCATGACCAGCCCCCCATCTCGTCCGCCTTCGGGATGCCGCGCGCGTGTGCTGCCGGGCGGACGGCGTTCGCCGAGCGCCGAGCGCCGACAGAGCCGGTGCGCCGCCTCGACGCGGGACTTCAGACCCTGGAGCTGCGTGCGGAGCGTCGCAACGTCGATCCCCAGCGCCCTCCCGAACGCGCTTTGAGGGATGGCCACGTCATCGGCGATTACTTCGAGCATCCCGTGGATGCGGGCGGCCCCGTGCTCTCCGGTGAAGCTCCGCTCACGCGGCGAGAATCGCCCGAGCATGCGGGAGTAGAGCTCGACGCAGACCTGCGCGCGGGAAGCGATGGTGTGGAGCTGCATGCCGAAGTCGTCGGGGTTCGGCTCGCCGTGGGCCAAGGCGATCTCGAGCGTGTTCGCGTCCCGCTCGATCGCCTGGATCACGCCGTGCGCGGGATCGAGCTCGACTGGGAAGAGCATCGGGAGGAACTCGGGGATCGTCGCCTTACCGAGGCCGCGCACGTCCGGCCACTTCGTGATGCCGAGGGCGCGGACGTGATGGTCGAGCGGCAGCCCGCGCGCCCTGAGCGGCGGCGCCTTGGCCGGGAGCTCCTCCGCAGGCGGGGTCGCTGCCGGCGGGCGCGAGGCCGGGATGCTGGGCGCACGCTGGCATCCCGCGCCGGGCTTCACGGTGTCCTCGGTGGCGGCTTGGGGCGGCTGTATCTGGCCGAGTCGGCCCGCCTCCGTCGCAAGGGCCTGGTCCCGCTCTGCCTCCGGCGTGCCGGGCTTGCCTTTGCCGACCCGGTGCGCGCCGACCCGGCGGGCGAGGTCGCGAAGGGCATCGGACAGCGCCGCGGGCAGCGGCGTGGCGGTCGTGGTCGCCTTGCGCTTCCGTCGCGGCGGCGCTGCGGGTGCAGACGAGGCCGGGCGAGCGGCGAGGCGTCGGGACGAGCTGCGGCGGCGGTTGATGAACGTGAGCGAATGCTTGGCGCGCACGGGGCGCTTTGATACACGCTTCATGGGTCGACTTCTGGGTTGACAGGGGCTCGATCAAGGGCTCGGCGGGTGCTGCAACACCTTCCGAGCCCACTCTTCTTCTTCGCCTACTTCGCCGGCTTGCGGACCGGCCGCTTGCTTCCTCTCGACGGCGCCGGCTCAGGCGCCGCGGGCTTGTCGGGCTGGTCGTCGGGGTCGGGATGCTCGTCGGAGCCGAGCACCGCTATTCCGTGCTCACGGCAGAGCCGCGCCACGGCGATGCGGACCGCTGCGGCATCGGAGCGCGCGCCGACCTTGGGCCGCAGCTTGCGCACCGCTTCGCGCAATTCGTCGCTCATCGGGACGTTGAGTGTCGCCACTGCACAACGTTGTGCAACGGCGTGCATCCCGTCAACCCTGATGCGCCTGGGGCGTGTCGATTCAGCTGTATCCCGGCGCGAACGTGTGCGGCGCTCGGCGATGAATTTCCTGGCCATGCGCTCGCGACGAGAGCACGCCTTGGAGAGGCCCGGCAGATGCAGCGGTTCGACGCTGCGCGTTATATCTGTCCGCTTTTCACGCAGCTCATTGTCCGGTAACTCCGTCGCTCTGGGTGTCGATGGGCTCGTCTCTGAGTTTGATGTATGCTCGCAATATGCGGAGCACTCGGTGCCCCATGCTAGTGACTTCTGCGTCCGGGGTGGCGCCGGCGTAACCTGTTTGATGGTCGATATATACGCACCCGGACGCGAGCAGTGCGTCGAAACTAGGAGACTTGATCAGCGTATTGTATCGATTTAGTCGAGCTTGACTCTGCTCGTCAGACCAGTTGGAGACTCCCGGAGCGGTTGGGCTGGGTAGCTTGGAGAGCCTGTGTAACTCGAGGACATCCTGAGGGTCAAGCTCCCGGATGGTCCTCTCCGTGCGCGCAATCTCGGCAACGCTCATTGTCGGGTCGATTGAGCCGGCTGCTGCGCACGCGAGCATCCTTCGTCTCTCGTTGATTGCCTCTCTGCTTGCCTCGAAGCTGTAGTTGTCAAAGATGCGGTGAAATTGTGGGTCAGATAATAGGGCATCGATCGCGTCGAGTTTGCACTGGATTGCTTCTAAGTGTTCCTTTTGCTCCTTGGCGGCTACCGCGACTTCCAGCAGCCAATCCTCCTTCTGGGAGTCCCAGGCAACTAGATACTCGGACGTGCGTTTCTCGCGTGCCTGGTTGATCAACTTGGCGAGCTGGGCAAACTTCGAGATAGCAGTGAGAGCGACGGACGTAGATGTGACCGGCATGAGGGCCGATCCTATCAGCGAAACCGGAGGGAGGCCGACGACGCGCCGCCCGGGTTAAGGGGCCCGATCGTCCCGTGGTGCTCGCGGGCCCTCCGGTGCCCTACAGCTCGTCGCGCCGGTCGGAACGAGCGACGCTTCCGGACGCGCTGCACGCGGGGCTGGCTCTCCTGGACCCCCGCGCGGCGAGGTCGACGGGGTGCGCCTCGTGCTCGCCAACGTGACCGCCCGCCGGTCCCTCGCTCCCGAGCATCGCTTACGGACGGGCATGCGCTTGTCTCACGAAATCGTCATCAACCGGGCGGAAATCCTGGTAGCCTCCCGCGCGTAGCTCGGCCGGCCGACCACCGGCGGTGCCGTCGAGGCGATCTCGCAGCAGGGGCCCCTCGCTCTGGCGTAAATTTCCTCTTGACACCGGGCGCTATCATCGCGCGCACGCGCGCGTGCCACAGGTGAACCCGCCGGGCCAAGAAAGCGGACGACGTCAGCGTGCCGACGCTGGTACCCTCCGGCCATGCCGATCGAACCGCCGGACCCGCTGAACCTCGCCCGCATCCTCCAGCACATCCTCGTCTTCGTCGGCCTCGGGACCGCAGTGCTCCCGCGGGTCCTCCAGCGGCCGCGCCGGCAGCGCCGGCAGCCGTAGGAGCGCGCCTCCGCGCCTGGACGGCGCCCGTGCTCCTCGACCCGAGGGACGGGGTTTTTGGCCCATCACGACGCGCGGCGTACCGTCGGCGGGGTGATCCCCACGCTGTACGGCCTCGCCGTCCTGTCGGCGGTCCTCGCCTGGCTGGTCGCGCGGCATCGCCCCGAGCACCGCCCGATCGCGTGGCTCCTCGGGTACGGGCTCGCGTCCGACGTCGTGCGCCGGGTCATCCGGCTTAACGTCTTGCAGCCAGCGCGCGCCGAGCTCGGCGGCGCCCCGTTCACGGGTTGGGTTCGCGTCGCCGGCCACGTCGAGAGCGCGCTCTTCGTCGGCTGGATCGCCGGGGTGGCGGCGCTCGCGGTGTGGATCTTCGGCCGGCGGCGCCCGTGGGGCGTGCTCGCCGTCTACGTCGTGGCGGTCGCGGTCCTCGTCGCCGGCTACCCCACGTTCCGCGGTGAGCTCCTCGGCAAGGCCTACCTCGCCTTGCAGCTCTCGGCGCTGTGCGTGTCGATCGGGTTCCTGCTCCGGTGGTTCGCGAGCCGGGAGCGCGCGACGGTGCACCACGTCGCGACGGGCCTGATCATCATCACAGAGCTGTCGATGCTCGCCGGCCCCTACCGCTTCGGCGTCTTCACGACTTGGGAGCTCGCGCAGTCGATGCTGATTGCGCTATACGTGACGATCATTCCTGTCCAGGGGGTGGCCATATGGCGCCGGACGCCCTAGCCTTCACGCTTGCTCAGCTCGTCTTCTTCCTCGTCGCGATCGTCGTTCGCGAGCGGAGCTATGCCGCCAAGCGGTTGACCCCGGCGGAGCTCGTCGGCCAGGTGCGGCTCGTCCGCGGCCTCATCGCCCGCGCCCTCCACGGGAAGGCGACGAGAGAGGACGTCAAGGACCTCGCACAAGACGTGCTTCTCGCGGCTTGGGAGGCCTCGGAGCAGGATCGCTATCGCCCCGACCCGGATGTGGAGCCGTCGCGCGCGCTGGCGTTCTGGCTCCGGCGGCTGGTCTATCACCGGATCGCCCATCACCTCGAGTCCGCTCGGGTGCGGCGCGAGGAGGTCGTTGCGGAGCCGCCGGGCCCAGAGCATGAGGCGCCGACGCCGGAACAGGCGATCGAGCGCCAGGAGATGCGCGCCGCCTTCCTCGAAGCCATGCGACGGCTGCCCGAGCACGAGAGCGCCGTGATCATGGCTCACGACGTCTTCGAGATCCCGATGGACGACATCGCCGAGCAGCAAGACGTCCCGCGGAGCACGGCCTACAAGTGGCGCGCTCGCGGAATCGACGCGCTGACAAGGGCGCTTCGGCCGCAGCGACGGTGAGCGTCGACGCTCAGAGAAACTGGACCAGCGCAATCCAGCCGTTCGCGCAGCCGAGCCGCTCGTCCGTCGATGGCGGCGAGGGTAGGGCCCAGGAGATAGCTGCCCTGTGCTTTCAGCTCGCGCGGCGTCCGAAGCCCGGGGCGATGATACCACCGATGCAAGGCAGGTAGTCGCCCATGATCTCCCGCGTGCCGCGATGCCCCGGTGGCCGATCGTCGGGCGTCTGGCCTGCGGTGCTCTGCGTGGGCAGCGTGCGTCTCTCCCGCTCCGCATTCTCCGCCCTGATACGCGTGATGATGGCGTCGAGGGCTGCCTGCGCATCCGTCTCGGTCGCGCTGTCCAGGATGGCCTGAATGGTCTCTCTCGTGCTCGGCACGACGCCCTCGAGACGAGCCTGCGACGGCATGTGCATGTTGAACCGGTAGCCCCTTTCGGACGACGTGGCGCCACGCGGCGCGCCCATGCCGCAGCGATACTCGAGGTCACGCAGGTGATCGTTCCACTGTTTCGCCTGCTCTGGCAACGCCATGAACTGGCCGTGGAATACGTGGATCGTCTTGTGGAAGTCGTCCAACGGCTTGATGTCGCTCGCGCCGAGCGCCCGCGCCCCTCTCGCGTCTTCGCGGGCCTCATCCACGACGCCTGAGATCTCGGCGAGATAGCGGCGGATCAGGGCCTCGGCAGCGAGGATCAGATCGACGCTCGGGAGGATCCTCGCCTTCGCGGCGGCGAGGGAAGCGCGCCCCGCCAGGGCGTCCCGCACCTCGCTCGTGCGATCCTCGGCGCGTGCCCGGAGCTCTTCGGCGCGCTCGGGCGCGATGGCCTGCACCTGTGCCTCGAGGGCGGCGAGTTCCACGGCGCTGGCGTCGAGGGCGGCGCGGGTCTCGTCGTGCTCCGCGGTTGCCTGGCGCTGGCGCTCCTCGGCGGACCGGATCGCCTCGAGGATAGCCTGGGCCGGATGCGCGGCGAGGCGAGCAGCGCGGGCCCGCCGCTCGGCCTCGAGGACCGCATGGTGGCGTCGCTCGGCTCGGCCGAGCTCCGCCTCGAGTCGCGCGCGCTGCGCCTCGTGCTCGGCCTGGGCGAGGGCAGCGCGGGCCTGCTGCTCGCGCCGGCCGGCCCGGTCCGCCTGGAGCTTGGCCAGGTCACGAGCGTTCCGCGCGGTGATCACGGCGGCGCCGTTCGCGTCGCTCGGGTCTACGTCGAACGACGCCTCCGCGGTCGCGAGCACCGTCTCGCGCTCGGCCAGGCGCGCGCCCGTCTCTGCCGTGTCGCGCTCCGCCGCGGTCAGCCCTACGCGCGCGTGCTCGATGTCCACCGGCGCGCCGGTCGTCGCCGGCGCCGCGGCGCTCCCCTGCGCCTCGGAGCGCCCGAGCGCCTGCCGAACCACGTTGATCAGCTTCTTCATCTCTTCAGTCTTCCGATCCCCCGGCGAGCAGCCGGGCAAAGGTGGGCGTCATGGCTTGGACCCGCACCGGGGTCCGGGAAAGCGCCCGAGTCGCACGCGACGGGATGCCCATGCGCTCGTCGAGCTCCGCATCGGTGACCGGCGGCGAGGGGCGCTTGGCGCGGGCGTCAATGCGGGCGTCGAGATCCTCATCCGCGAGGACGGATCGAGGCGAGGTAGGGAGAGCCGGCCTTTCGCGGCGCTCAGCACGCGAGAAGGAGGGTCGGCCGGCGGGCTCCCGGCGGAGCATCTCGGCCACGCGCGGCGGCTCCCTGCGGAGCGCCTCGAGCACGCTGGGAGGCTCGCGGCGGAGCGCCTCGACCAGCGGTGAAAATCTGCGGCGCTGCGCGGCGCTCACGACCGCCCCGCTCCGCGTTCGGTCGGCCGCGCCGGCCGCCCGCTGCCCCGGGGCTTCCTCGGGCCCGTCGTGAGCTCCCCCGGGACACGCCTCTTGCGCCGCGGCGCCTTCGCCCCTGCGCGGCCCGCGTCGCGCTTCCTCGACTTGTTCTTGGCGGTCGAGACCGCCTTGCAGCTCTTGGTCGACACCATGTCTCGCTTCCTCACGCCGCGGCGTGATTCGTGATCTCCTCGGCGCGGTGCCCGGAGGACGCCGCGCGCTCGCGATCCATCACGTCGAGGCCTTTCTCCATCGCCTCGCGCGCCACATCGGAGAACGAGCGGATCTTGTCTCCGTGGGCTCGATGCCGGTGCACACGCCGCTCGAGCGCGTCGCCCATGAACACCGAAACTGGACGCTTGCTCATAGGCTCGTAACTTGAGCAATTGAGTGCCTCTGGTCTAGGGAGAATCGCAGCCTGCGTGTCGATTGCGCATCGTGCAACATGATGTTGCACAGCGGTGGAGTCAGCCATCTCGTGGTGGCAGCGAAGCTCTCAGCCGGCGCGCTGCGCCCCGAGCGCACGCGGCAGATCGTCAGCCAGACGCGGTGGCCGGGGGGAGGCCTTGAGCGCCGCGGCGATGGCCTGCACCTCTGTGTCCAGCAGGCGACCTTGCTCGTCCGCAGGTCGGGGGCGAGCTCCCACGGGCGACGGCCAGCCCGAGCGCAAGGAGCTCACCGGGGTAGCTTGAACAGCCGCGCGCGGAGCTCGGCCAGGGTTGTGGCGGGCGGCCCCTCCTGGGGCGAGGCGGCGAGCTCCGACGCCGCGACGGCCGCACCGCGCGCCGCGCCGGCCGCCCTCGACGCCCCCGCCCCGAGGCGATCGCCAGCCGATCGATCGCCGCCTGCGCAGAGAGCGCCGTTTTCCAGTTGTTCGAGTCTGCCGCCTTGTCGCGGATCCTACCGTAGAACGCGAGCGACGCCTCGAGCGCGGCGTCCGCCGAGCCGCTCTGCTCCGCGCATAGCGCCGCGGCGTCGACGACCAGGCCGACAACATCGTCCGCCGTCAGGTCCGACGCTTTCGCGAGGCTCAGCACCGACGCCCGCCCTGTTCACTCCCCGCGTGTGATCAGGTTGGCGATCGCCAGCCGCAGCCCCTCGACACCCGGCGCCGGCCACCCGCCGCCGGACGCCGCGCCCCCGGCGTTAAGGGCGACGCCCGAGGCCCCCCGCTCGCGAGCGCGAGCGGCCCGGCCGCAGCGGACGCCGGCGTCGGCGCCGGCGCCGCGGCAGGCACCGCCGGAGGCGTTCCCGGAGACACGCGACGTCCCACGCCTCCGCGGAGACGCCCATGCGTGCCTGTTTCCAGGCCGGCCCGAGATCGCCACCCCCGGCGGAGGCTGCTTGCCCGCGATCCAGCGATGCACCGTCGCAGGCGCCAGGCCGAGCTCCCGCGCCGCCGCGCGCACGCCACCCCGCGCCGCCACCCATCGCTCGAGCTCCACCGAGCCGCGCGACCTCACCCGGCCCCCCATCGCGTTATCGCCGAAAGTGTTTCCGCATCCCCGGCCCGAACCCCCCGCGCAGGCGAGACGAGCCCCCGGGGCCTCAGACCCCCCGGATACTGTTCAAGGGGGATGTGGGAGAGGTAGGTGCGCCCCGGGGGCTCGCCCTGCTCCTCGTCGCGGGGCACATGGGGTACATGGGGCACATGGTTCCTTAGACCTCGCGGGCGAGATCAGGATTTTTCTCGCGTGTGCTGGCTCACGTGCCATCGAGAAAAAAACAGATCGCGCCTGAAGAGACTCCGGGAGCATCACCCCCATATGCCCCATGTGCCCCGGACCGGATCGGCGCCGCGCTCCCGCACGTCGGCTACGGGCAAGAGATTCCCATCGGCAGCGGCTCACAGCCACCGAGACCGCGGCGGTGAGAGCAGCACCCGCGGCGCGTACCGTGGCAGCGGCAGGTGGGGGCCTTGGTTCCGTACCGGCTCAGTCCCACTACCGGAGACGCCGTCCGGTGCTGCGGACGAGGAGCCCGTCGCGCGGGGTTCCGTCCGAGCCTAGTCCGAGCCGATCAGCGACCTTGCCGATGTAGCAGACGTTGTCGGTGGAGCCGCAGACGAAGAGTTGCTTGGTGCACTCGATCGTGTTCACCCGCGCGTAGCTCGCGCCGTGCTCGGCGCCGTACTTGCTCGCCACGTCAATGGGCATGGCGTCGCACGCCTTCCGGGCCGCGTCGCAGGCGCCATCCGGAAGTGACCGCCGGCGCAGCGCTGGCGTGAGCGCCGCCCGGTGCTGCTCAAGCCACGCAACGACGTCGGCGTGGTAGCGCTCCTGGCCGTCGATGTACGCCCGGTGGGCCTGCTCGATGTCCTTCCCGCAGGCGCTCGATGCGATGGTGCCGGTGGGCATCTTCGCCTGTTGCGCGCGGATCTTCGTGTGCGCCTCCTTGGCGCAGGAGAGCAGAGCGTCGAACCCCACCGTCTTGTCGTGGCAGGTCGACCAGTCCCAGTCGGCGCCGCCCACGGCCTGCCCGATCGGGTACAGCGCACGCAGCACGCGCACGACGTCATCGGCCTCGAGGTCGGCCGGGTGAGCGGGCTTGGGCTGCGCGGCGACAGTAGACGGCCGGGCGACGGGGCGCTGCTCGTTCTTGATGACGAGGACGGCGATCGTCCAAGCGACGAGCCCGCCGAGCAGCGCGAGCGCCAGATACTGCCGGCAGCCGAGCGGCTGCCTTGCCGGCCCTGACCGGCCCCCGTCGGCCTCCACGCCGAGCGCCTGAGCGCACGCCGCGCAGTGCTTCTTCCCCGCCGGCGCCCGCATGTCACACCGCTCGCAACGTGTCGGGTTCTCGTCCCCCATGCAACCAGGATACCAGGAACCGCGTCACCAGGCGTCATCTTGACGCCTGCACCGGGAACCGGTGGCACTCTACGCCCCTTACGATCGCCTCGTCGGGACGACGGCCCACACGAAAGCGCCGCCGCTCTTCCAAGCGTGCAGCTTGCGCCCGCCGACGTTGCGGTTCCTGTACCGGCGCAGCAGGTAGCCCACCTGCTTCACGTTCGGCAGCTTGCCCGCCGGGACGCCAGAGACGAGCTCGGCCAGGGCAGCGCGGAGCACCGGCCACTTCGCCGGCTTCGGCGCGTGCTGCATGCGCATGGCGGCTCGGTCCGCATCGTCCTGCTGAAGAGCGTCGAGCACCTGAGCGACGGTGCACGCTTGGCGCTCCGGGGAGATGTCCGCGCAGGCCTTCGCCCAGCCGGCGACGAGCTGCTCGATCGCCGCCGCCTCCGGGTCGTCCTCATCGTCGGCGGAGCCGCGCGCCTCGCCGGGGTCCGGCAGCCCGAGCCACACGATCGCGCCGCGCACGACACGCGACCACTCATCGAACGAGCCCCACGACTGCATCCGCGGCTGCAAGGTATGCACGTGCGCGCCTGTCGCGGCCCACGCGCGGAGGATGGTCAGGGCGGCGGAGACGAGCTCGGCGCGGTGCTCTCGGACGTAGGCGATCAGGTTTGGCCGGCGCACGTCGTCGCGCGTCTCTGGTTTCTCGAGGGGGCTGTCGATGCGGATGACGCAGCAGCGGCGCGCGGTGTCGCCCCTGAAAGCCACGTTGTTGCCCGTGCCGTACCACGTCGCGAGCATGGGGAGCTGCGGTCGGGTGTTGCTGCCGAGGAGCCGCTCTCCCCAGACCACATCGGTCAGCGCCTTGTCCAGGGTCCCGCTGCCGAGGGGGCGGGTGATGTTGTCGACCAGGACGAGCGGATCGCCCTCGAGAGCGATGCACGTGATCCGCTTCCGCTCCTCCTCTTCGTTGTCGACCTGGGCCATGGTGGCCATGGGCCGGCCCGTGACGATCTCCCCGACGAGCCTCGCGAGCAGCGTCTTCCCGACGCCGCGCACGTTGCCCGAGATGACGAACATCGGCGCGGGCCCCGCGAACGCGAACCGTGCGAGCGGCGTCAGGAGCGACGCGAGCCAGGCGGCGCGGTGCACCTCGGTCTCGAAGGGGAAGTCGCTCACCACGTCGAGCAGCCGATCGGCCGCTGCGCGCGCGTGCTCTCTCGTGGGCCTGTGCGGGATGGCGGGGAAGTCGAGCGACGGCGCGTGGAGAATGCCGCTGCGCGCGTCATACCCGGGCACCTCGATCAAGCTGCCATCGTGGCGCAACACGGGGCACTCGGTGATGGCGGTGAGCCGGGGCATCCCTTCCCACTCGCCGCGCTCGGACACAGCGCGGACGCTCCAGTCGGGCGGATGCGCGGGGGTCATGGTCGTCTCGCCCGTCTCGCGATCGGTGCTCGGCCGGACCCACCGCGCCGCGACCGTCAGCAGCTCTCGGAGGCGCGGTTGCGGGATTGGTCGGATGCGGAGCGCGCCCTCTGCGCGGGCGAGCCACGGGATCGTCGCCTGCTCCCGCACGGTGTCGACCAGCATCCAGCCGCGCTGGTAGACACCGGCGACGCTCGTAAGCGCCTGTACCGCCGCGTCGTTGACCTCGTGCTCCTCGGTCGACACGACGATCTCGAGGCGGTCATCAAGTGCCGCTGCTCCGCCGTCGTTCGCCGGCGCTCTCCTCGAGGACTTGCGGAAGACCCGGACGGCCTTCTTCCAGCTGTTGACGCCCACGCCGCGTGCCTTGAGACCCTCGTACAGCTCGGCCCATTCGGGCGAGCGCTCGGAGAGCCCGGCGGCGAGGGTGAGCACGTGAGACGCGAGCGCGGCCGCGCTTCGCTTCTCCCGGGGCCGTGCCTCGATCTCGACCAGCACCGCGGCGATGGGCGACAGCTCAAACGCGATCGCCTCGCGCTCGATGTCGGCTTCTGCGGCCTGCGGAGGGGTCACGCTGCCTCCATCGGCTCGGTCTCCCGAGCCTTCCGGGCAAACCGGAACAGCATCGCGAGGGCGATGCGCGCGGCTTCTTCATGGCGGTCGCCCGCCCAGATGACCGGAACGCCGTAGGCGATGTGGAACGCGACTGCGGAGCCGAGGCTCGACTGTGGCAGCGCGCGTGAGCGGTACGCGTGCGCGGCGACATCGAGCACCGAAGCCTCGACCACGATGGCCTTGAGGTCGTACGCCTTGAGTCGCTCGAGCTCCTGGATGAAGCGGGCCCGCTCGTGCGTGCACGCGTTCACGAAGTCCCCGAGCTCCTTGCGCTCGATCGCGACGCGCGTCTCGAGGCCCTGGACCGAGTAGTCCTCAGCGGGGAGGGCGGCGCGCACGGTCGCCACGTCATCGGGGAAGCGCCACGGACGCTGCTCGCGCGTGTCGACCACGACCACGAGATCGGCGAGGGGGGCGATCACGGGGTCACCTCGATCGGTTCGGGCTGCTCCAGCAGCGCCAGGGCGCGACGGAGCTCCTCTCGCGCGGCGTCTCGTCCGCCGGGCCGGCGGAGAGCCCTCACCGCCGCTTCTGCGGCGCGGAGGGCGCGCCGGCATCGGGCAAGCGCGACGAGTTCGTCCATCGCCACGTCCAGGCGCTCAGGCGTGCACGTCCTCAGCATCAAACCGCGGCGATAGCCGCGCATCTCGGGGAGCATGAGCTCCGGAGCGAGCTCCCCCGTGGCGACGGCCAAGGCGAGCTCATGGTGCCACGGCGCGGCGAAGAGCGCCGGCGGCAGTGGGCACGCGCCGCGCAGCATGGCGCCGAGCACGTCGGCCTCGGCCTCGTAGTCGTAGAGCGGCTCTGCGGCCCGCCGCCGGCGGATGCGCGCCGCGTTCCGCGCGGCGAGAAAGACGGCGAGCCCTGCTGTGAGCTCATGCAGGGCGCGCCGCTGCTCGGTCAGGAGGCCTTTCAGATAGACGCACCGCTCGCAACGCGGCGCCGGGCGTGCCGGTGCCTGCCTCGGAGCGAGGTACTGCCGCGGCGGCTGGTAGGTCGCGGCGCTGGTCATGCTTCACCCCCGGGCGCGTTCGTGAAGCTCGGCTGCTCGATCGCCGCGATGGTCACGCCGTAGCTCGGGACCATCAGAAGCACGTAGAGGAAGCCGGCGGGCGGCGGCTCCCTGCGGAGGCGCGCGGCGATGCGCGACGCTTCGAGCTCGCCGCAGATCTCGACGGCCCGAGCGCGGGACACCGCGTGCAGCTCCAGAACCACGAGATCTGCGTCGTGAGCGATGACCACCCCGACGCCGCCGCTCGGAACGAGCTCTGCGAGCTTCCGATAGGCGCTCCGGAGCTGCGCCGGCAGCTCCGCGGCCCCAGCCATATACCGGGGCACGTCGGGATCAGCTGCTCGCGCCCGGCTCATCGTCGCCCCCCCACGCGCTCGAGGCCGAGCTCGTGCAGCACCGCATCGGCGGTCGGCTCGTTCGGGTCGTCGGCCGGGACAGCCTCTGGCGGCTTCGGCTTGGCGCCGTGCGCTTCGATGTAGGTGTCCAGCTCGCTCCGCCGGACGAGCCAGCGCTTCCCCACCTTCCAGGCCGGGAACGCCCCAATACGGGCCAGCTTGCAGTGCTCGCGCCGGCCAAGAGGGCTGTCCTCCTGGCTAACCCACGGGTCGCCATCCCCCTTGGCGGCCTGGAGCTCGGCCTTCACGAGCTGCCGCACGCCGTCGAAGATCGCGGCGATCGCGGTGTTGATGACGGCCTCTCCCTTGCTCAGGGGGGCACTGTCAGGCATCCTTCCCATCGTTCGTCCACCTTGCGGCGCCCCGGGTGACTCGACATCAACCGGCGGCGCCGCTTCCTTCTCAGGCCTTCACCACCGGAACCGGAGAGCTCTGCAACTGCGCCAGTTGTCGCTGTGCGAGCTCGATTCGCTCCCTGAGCGCCGGGCGGACATTCCCCTTTTTCAGGAACGTTCGTACCGTGCGCGGGTCTGCGCCCGACAAGCCAGCGAGTACCAAAACCCTCTGTGTCTGCGTCAACTGCTGCATGTCCCGCAACATGACGCATCCCCCGCTAATGCATTTAGCATTCGTTCGGGCGCCCCTTCGTGTGCTTAGGAGTTCGACCGCTCGCCCCTCCGCGCCGGCTGGCGCGTCGGTCCGACAGCTCGAACGCCGCTCGCCTCGTGCGAGCTCGGCGACTGCCCGAGCACCCTCGCGAGCGTCGCGTGGAGCGCGCGCACGGTGTCGAGGTCTCCGAGGGCGGCGGCGAGGCGGATGCTCTCCCCGAGCTGCGCCAGCAGGGCGGCCTCGGTCGTCAGCACGGCCGCTCCCGCCGACGGGAGCGCCGGCGCCGCCACGACGTTGACGGCCAGGTCGGGCGCGGCGACGCTCGACCCGTCATCCGCTCCCCGCGGCGATGTCAAGGTGCTCGGCGCCTCGTCGCCCGGCTCGACCGAAAGGGCGGACGGGTCGCCGGAACGGGCGGCAGCGGTCCCTCCGGGTCGCCCCTGGTCGCCATCGCCCCCCGGTTTTCCGGCCGTTAGCGCCGCTTCGCGTCTTGGCGGATCTGTCCGCCCGGCTTTAAAATCCGCGGCCCGTACGGGCGTGCCGGTTCGAGTCCGGCCGGGGCTACCTCGTGATGCGGCGTGTCGATCTCCCTCCTCCCCCCGGGGGGATCTGAGCTTCACCCCGGAGGCTGCCGCGAGCTACCGGGTGGGCTGAGCTTCGGCCAGCAGGTGCCGAGGCACCGGCCACCGCTCCGCCCGGCCGGCTCACGGGCGTCTACAAGGTCCGCGCTTCGCGCTGCGCGCCTCGCACACCTCTCTCCTTGCCGGGGGCGATCGCCCGGCCCCGCATCAGCTACGCGCTCTGCCTGTGCCCCCGGCGTCTCACACCGCCCGCGGTGGTGGAGCGCGTCCCCGCATCTGCGGTTACCGGGCCCTCCTCCCTCTCACGGCGGCAGCGCCCTGAGCAGCTTGCCCACTTCGAGCGGGGGCGGTGTCGTTCTCTGCCCCTCGTTCTCTCCCCCTCGCGACGCCGCCCTGCCTTGCCCGAGACGTCGCGCCGCCGTCATGGCCGATGGCCTCCTGTCGCGGTCTGAAGGGGGAGGCCGTGTGCTGCTCGTTTCATGTCCGCCGGGCTCGACAAACCAGGTGGACTCGATTAATGGGAGCGCCACGATTCATGGATCTGGACATCGACTGTTTGCGTGAGGCCAAGGTAGAGAACGTAGAACGGCTTGCGCACGCTCTGGGCGTCAGGCTCCCCGAGCACAAGCGCCACGACAAGCGCGCTTACTCCCGCGAGTTGATCCGCGTCGTGATGCAGGGCATCCGGCGCGATGCCGAGCGCTCGCGCGGCCGCCGGTTCTTCGGCCGTAGCTGAAATTTCAGCTCCTGTAACAACCCCATCGAAGGGAGCGGGCCGAAGCTGCCTCGCTCGTCGGCTCAACCGGGCCCTCTCGTGGACGCGGCCTGTTCTCCGTGGCGCTCCATGCGTCCATGTCTCTCGGCACCACGGTAGGCCCCCGGCGGGGCTGTTCGCTGCGCGGTGTGGGGGATGGGCCGATGTTTGAGGCGCAGAGATCAGCTCGGGCTTCCCGCCCGTCCCTCCTGCCGGCCCCCTGCCGACGCCGCTCCCCTCCGCTCAGCGCTCCTCCCGCGCCCCCCGCCCCGCGCGCCCCTCCGGGGGCTGCCGCCCTCCCGGGGGCTACCGCGCCTGCGGCTTGCTCCGCACGGCCAGCCGGCTCCCCGTCACGCGGCTCCGCGCCGCCAGCAGCAGCGGCGCCGCCGGCGTGAGCGGGTCGACGAGGTCGTTCACCTGGAGCATCGCCTTGTCCGTCACCTTCCACGCCGCCGCCTGGCCCGACGCCCCCTGCTGCGGCGACCCCGCCAGGTCCAGCGCCCGGCTCAGCTCCCGGCCCACCCGCGCGATCCGGGCGAGATCCTCCCGCGACGCCCCCCCGTCCTTCGCCGCCGCGTAGATCGCCCGAACCACCCCAAGCAGATCTCGCACGGCATCGAATGGAAACGGCGGGGTGCTGACCGGAATGGGCACTGCGCCAATGTACAGCAACTCGCCGCGCAATGGAGCATTCGCATTCCGATAACTCGCATCAGATTTCCACAGGATCGTCTCCGTTGTACTTACGCAAACAGAAAAAATCAGTTGAGCGGCCCCACCGCCTCCTCCACGGCCGCGATCAGCGCCCCGGCCCGGATGAGCTCGGCTGCCGCCGCGATGTCGCGGTAGAGGGGTCGGTCCTCGGCGAGCTCCGGCACCACGCGGCGGACGGCGGCGTGGGCGGCGGCGACGCCGGCGCTCGGGCGGAGCGGGCGCCGCTGGTCCACCCCCTGGGCCGCGGTGATCAGCTCGATCGCCAGCGAGCTGCGGACGTTCTCGATCACCTGGGCGAGCTTGCGGGCGCTGATGCTGCCCATGCTCACGTGGTCCTCGCGGCCGGCGCTCGAGGGGATCGAGTCCACGCTCGCCGGGTGGCAGAGCACCTTGTTCTCGCTGACGAGCGAGGCGCTCGCGACCTGGGCGATCATGAACCCCGAGTGCAGCCCGCTGCGCGGCGCGAGGAACGGGGTCAGGCCCGTCGAGAGCGCCGGGTTCACGAGCTGCTCCACCCGCCGCTCGCTGATGTTCGCGAGCTCGGCCGCCGCCATCGCGGCGAGATCCAGGGCGAGCGCCACCGGCTGCCCGTGGAAGTTGCCGCCCGAGATCAGCTCGGCGCCGCCCTCTCCGCCCCCGCCGCCCTCTCCGCCCGTCCCGAGGAACACCGTCGGGTTATCCGTGACGCTGTTCACCTCGCGCGTCAGCACCTCGGCGGCCCAGGCGATCGCGTCGCGCGTCGCGCCGTGCACCTGGGGCATGCAGCGGAGCGAGTAGGCGTCTTGCACCCGCGGGCAGTCCGCGTGGCTCTGCATGATCTCGCTGCCGGCGAGCAGCGCGCGCAGGTTGCCGGCCGTGGTGGCCTGGCCCGGGTGCGGGCGCACGCGCATCAGCCGCTCGTCGAACGGGCGCTTCGAGCCCATGAGCGCCTCCAGGCTCACCGCGCCGGCGACGTCCGCGGCCGTGCAGAGCGCGGCCGCGTCCCGCAGCGCCAGCGCGCCGAGCGCGGTCATGTACTGGGTCCCGTTGATGAGCGCGAGCCCCTCCTTCGCGGCGAGCTCGATCGGCGCGAGGCCGGCCTTGCCGAGCGCCACCGCGCTCGGCATGAGCTGCCCCTCGAAGCGCGCCTCGCCCTCGCCGATGAGCGTCAGCGCGAGGTGCGCGAGCGGCGCCAGATCGCCCGACGCGCCGACGGAGCCCTGCGCGGGGATGCGCGGGCACACGCCGCGGTTGAGCAGCTCGGCGAGCAGGTCGAGCACCTCGGTGCGCACCCCCGAGTGCCCGAGCGCGATCACCTGCGCGCGCAGGACGATCATCGCGCGCACCTCGGCGTCGCCGAGGTCGGGCCCGACGCCGCACGCGTGGCTCCGCACGAGGTTCCGCTGGAGCGCCCGGATCTCGTGATCGGCGATGCGCGTCTCCGCGAGCGCGCCGAAGCCGGTGTTGATGCCGTACACCGCGGGCGCCGCGTCGCCCGCCGCCGCGATCGCGTCGATCGCGCGGCGCGAGGCCGCGGCGCGCTCGCGCGCCTCGGCGCAGATCGCCACCGGGCGGCCGCGGCGCGCGACGTCCTCGAGATCGGCGAGCGAGAGCGGGCGGCCCAGGAGCAGCGGAGACACAGCGGCGGCGTGCGGCGTCGAAAGGGTCACGAGGGCCCACGCTAGAGCGGCGGATGCCCCGGGAAAAGCCGCCCGCGCAGCCTCGATCGGCGCCGTCCGGCCGCCCGGCACGGCCGCCCGGCACGGCCGCCCGGCACGGTCGCCCGGCACGGCCGCCCGGCACGGTCGCCCGGCACGGCGGTACCAGCCCCCCGGCAGCGCTGCCCTGGGGAGCGCGGAAACGTGCTCCGGCGGGAAGCTCCCGGCCGCAACGGAAGAATCCGGTGCCCGGCGGGGATCGGATCCGCCTATCCTCCGCCGGCGCATTCCCGGCCCCCGGCGCCGGGGTGCGACCGCTTGCTTCCGATGCGCTTCGCCTTCGCTCCCTCCGCCACGCTCGCGCTCGCTGTCGGGCTCGCCTCGCCGGCCGCTGCTCAGCCCGCCGAGCCCGCGCAGGCGGACGCTGCGCGCGGCGCGGACGCGGACGCGGACGCAGCGCCCGGCGCGGACGCGGACGCCGGGCCCGGCGAGGACGCGGCCGCAGCGCGCGGCGCGCCCGCGGCCGCCGTTGCACCCACGGCCGCCGGCGCCTTCGACGAGCGGCTCATCCTGGACACGGGCCGCGCGCCGCCGCCCCCGCCCGACCCGGACCGGACGACGTTCTCGCTGCAGGGCGAGTACCAGCTCCGCTACCGCGCCATGACCGATCTCCGCCTGCGGGCGCCGCCCCTGTCGGATCCGGGCGCGACGACGCTCGGGCAGAACCAGTACATCGCGCACTGGCTGCGCCTCTCGCCGCGGCTCCACCTCGCGGACAGGGCCTCGATCATCGCGCAGATCGACGTCGTCCGGGGGCTCATCGCGGGCGACACGACGCGGCACGTCGAGCAGGTGCGCGACGCGCGCGCCGGGCTCTCGTGGTTCGAGGTCCACCCGCGCTACCTCTACCTGGAGGTGCCGTCGTCGATCGGCGTCTTCCGGGTGGGCCAGCAGGGCGCGCACTGGGGGATGGGGCTCGTCGCCAACGACGGCGATCGGGCGACCCTCTTCGGCGACCCCGAGCGCGGATCGCTGGTGGAGCGCGTCCTCTTCGCGGCGACCCCGATGGGCCGGAACGGCCCGCTCGTCGTCACGGTCGCGGGCGATCTCGTGTTCGAGGACAGCGCGGCCGACCTGCTCGGAAACGACGTCGAGGGGCAGGACGAAGGGGAGGGGGATCGCGCCCTCCAGGCCGTCGTGTCGGCGCTCTGGCGCGCGCCGCGCGGCGAGATCGGCGTCCGCGGCGCCCTGCGGCGCCAGACGCGCGAGCGCCGCGCGAAGACGAGCCCCGCCCGGTTCATCGAGACGCTCTCGGCGGCGGTGCTCGACGTGGCAGGCAAGTTCAACGCGCCGGTGCCGGGGGGCGGCGCCCACGTCTACGGCGGGTTCGAGGTCGCGGCGGTCCTCGGCTCGACGTCGTTCGTCCCGCGCGGGCCCGCGCCGCCCTCCGGCCCGTCGGCCCAGCGCGCGCCCGTGGCCGTGCGCTCGATCGGCGGCGCGGCGACCCTCGGGGCGGTCCACGTCGCGCGCCGCGGGCCGCGGCCGGACGACCGGTGGGGGCGCGTCGTCACCGAGATCGAGGCCGGCTACGCCTCCGGCGACGACGACCCGCGCGACGGCGTGGCGCGGCGGTTCACGTTCGACCCGAGCCACAACGTCGGGCTCATCCTGTTCGACCAGGTGCTCGCCTGGAAGACGGCGCGCGCGGCGACGATCGCCGAGCGGGAGCTGTTCGCCGCGTCCCCCGAGCCGGGCATCCGGTGGCTGCCCTCGAAGGGCGGCGTGTTCGGCGCCGCCTACGTGAACCCGCGGATGATCGTGCGGCCGGCGCGCTGGCTCGACCTGAAGGCCGGCGCGGTCATCGCCGAGACGACCGCCGACCTCGTCGATCCTTACGGCCCCTCGCGGGCAGGCGGCGGCCTCGCCGGCTACGACGGCGGCGACCGGCGCCGCCACGATCTCGGCGTCGAGCTCGACGTCGGCGTCGACGCGCGCATCGCGATGGGCAGGCTCGTCACCATCCAGCTCGGCACCGAGGCCGGCGCCTTCTTCCCCGGCGGCGCGTTCGACGACGCCGCCGGCGCCGAGCTCCCGGACCAGTACCTGCTCACCCTGAAGCTCGGCGTCATCCACTGAGCCGGCCAGGGCTCCCCGGCCGCCTGAGGCTCGTGTAGAGGTCAACGGGACGCGAAGCGATACGGCAGAGCGCCCCTCGGCAGAGCTTCCCCGGCAGAGAGAGATGGGAGAGACACGATGCGCAAGCGACTCGCGCTGAGCCACCTTCCGACCCCGATCCAGCGCCCGCGGCGGCTCGCCGAGGCGCTCGGCGTCGACCTTCACGTGAAGCGCGACGACATGACGGCGGGCGCGGAGGCCGGCAACAAGATCCGCAAGCTCGAGTACCTGCTCGCCGCCGCGCGGGAGGAGGGCGCCGACTGCGTGCTCACCTGCGGCGGCCTCCAGTCGAACCACGCGCGCGCGACGGCGCTGCTCTGCGCCTCGCTCGGCCTGCGCGCGGTGCTGTTCCTGCGCACCGCCGACCCGTCGGCCGCGGCGCCGATCGAGGGCAACGTGCTGCTCGACCGGCTCGCCGGCGCGGAGATCCGGCTGATCTCGCCCGAGGCGTACAGGGACCGCGACGCGGTGATGGCCGAGGCGGCCGCCGAGATCCGCGCGGCGGGCGGCCGGCCCTACGTGATCCCGGAGGGCGGCTCGAACGGCCTCGGCGCGCTCGGTTACGTGCGCGCGATGGAGGAGGTCCGCAAGCAGCTCGACCTCGGCATCGCGGGCGGCAAGCCGTTCGACGTCATCGTGCACGCGTGCGGCTCGGGCGGGACGGCGGCGGGCACGGCGCTCGGCGCGTCCCGCTACGAGGTGGCCGGCGAGGTGCGCGCGATGGCGGTGTGCGAGGACAGGGCGACGTTCGCGCGCATCGCGCTCCGGATCATGGACGAGGCGCGCGCGCTCGACCCGGGCCTCGGCGCGCCCGCCCACCTCGCCATCGACGACGCGGCCAAGGGGCCCGCCTACGCGGTGTCCACGCCCGAGCAGCGCGCGCGCATCCTGAAGGTCGCGCGGCTCTCGGGGCTCATCCTCGACCCCGTGTACACGGGCAAGGCGTTCTCCGGCCTCTGGGACATGGCCGAGCGGGGCGAGCTCTCGGGCAAGCGGGTGCTCTTCCTCCACACCGGCGGCCTCCCCGGCCTCCTCGCGCAGGGGGCGGCCTTCGCCGACGTGCTCTAGAACAACGAGCACGTCGATCGAGCGAGAAATAAACCGCCAAGACGTCAAGGACGCCAAGAGGGAGACAATCTCTTGGCGTCCTTCGCGTCTTGGCGGTTCGAAGCTCTGCTCGTTTCAGGCGGGTTCGACCCGTTTGCTGCTCTCGCGCGGCGGCCTCGCGCCGGCCGTCTCAGGTCCCGCCGCGCCACCAGGCGTCGGCGAGCGACGCGTCCTCCAGGGTGTCGATCTCCATGTAGCCGCCGTGGGTGTCGACCTTGTGGAGCGCCGCGCCGGACTCGATCATCTCCTCCAGCAGGTCGATGAGATAAGCGCGCCGGAACGCGCGGCCCTCGCGGAACTCGGGGAGCTCCGCGAAGGAGGCGCGCGCGGCGTCGAAGGCGGACAGGAACTGCGAGGCGCCCCGCGCCGAGAGCTTCATCACCCCGATGAACTCGCCGGTCGCCGCCTCCGACGGGATGCGGCGCGAGATCTCCACCACGCGGCCCGCGGCGTCGGCGCGGAGCTTCTCGGCGTCGGTCTCGGGGTGCTGCGAGCGGTTCACGTACCGGCGCCGCCAGTCCGTGTCGCAGGCGAGCGCGATGTCGTGCGGCGAGCGCACGAGATCGGCCACGATCTCGGGGCGGTACACGATGTCCGCGTACGTCGAGACGAAGCCGCCCGCGAGGTGCTCGCGCGCGCAGAGGAGCGAGAGAAGGATGTTGTTCTGCTCCCAGTCGCGGTTCTCGACGTACGTCAGATCCGGGTACGCGGCGCGGATCACGTCGGCCTTGTACCCGCAGACGAACACGACGTCCGACCGCTTGAAGCCACCCGCCGCCAGCGCCTCGAGGATGCCGTCGAGCATCGGGCGACCGAGGATGGGGACCAGCGTCTTCGGCAGCTCTTCGGTCAGGTGACGCAGCCGGCTGCCCCGGCCCGCCCCGATGATCACGGCCTTCACGACACCGCCGTTACCATGGACGGACTCGCGCGATCACGGGGAAACCGGGACAGGCGCGCACCGGAAGCCCACGGATCCAGGCCTCCTTACGGAATCGTGACCGTGAGCTGACCCCCTGCCGCGGACCCCCGGGCTAGAAGCCGAACATGGAGATCGCGATCGTCCTCATCGCCCACTCTACGCTTTCGGTCTTTTTCCAGACCTTCTTCCTGCACCGGTACGCCTCGCACCGGATGTTCACGATGTCGAAGCGGTGGGAGCGGATCTTTCACTTCCTGACGTACCTGACGCAGGGCTCCTCGTACCTGGTTCCGTGGGTCTACGCGATCTTGCACCGCATGCACCACGCCTACAGCGACACGCCGAAGGACCCGCACTCGCCGCGGTACTACAAGAGCGTCGTCCCGATGATGCTGGACACGGCGAAGCGCTACGACGACATCTACGACGGCAAGGCCCAGGTGGAGCCGCGCTTCCTCGGCGGCTACCCCGAGTGGCCCACGCTCGACCGCATCGGCAACTCGTGGATCGGCCGCTTCGCCTGGGGCGCGGGGTACGTGGCCTTCTACGCGGTCTTCGCCTCGCACTGGTGGCAGTTCCTGTTCCTGCCGCTGCACTGGACCATGGGCCCGCTGCACGGCGCGATCGTGAACTGGTGCGGCCACCGCTACGGCTACCGCAACTTCAACAGCGACGACGACTCGCGCAACACGCTGGCGCTCGACCTCGTGACGCTCGGCGAGCTCTTCCAGAACAACCACCACAAGTACGCGATGAGCCCCAACTTCGCTGTGCGGTGGTTCGAGATCGACCCGGCCTATCAGGTCATCCGCGTGTTCGCCTGGCTGGGCATCCTCCAGATGCCCGACAAGCGCCAGGTCGCCCGCCTCGAGCCCGAGGTCGCGCGCGCGGAGGGATAGCGGAGGGATCGGCCGCGGGCCGCGCGTCCTGCGCGGCCCGCACAGGCCGTGAAGCGAGGCGCGCGGGGCCGAGGCTCCGCGCGCCTTTCTTTTGAGGCGCGCGCGGCCGACGCCCCGCGCGCCACTCTCTTTTCAGGCGCGCGCGGCCGGTGCCCCGCGCGCCACTCTCTTTTCAGGCGCGCGCGGCCGGTGCCCGCGCGCCCTTCTCTTCACGCCTTCTCGTACAGCTGCCGGAACGCGCCCGGGACGTCCTTCGGCCCGATGTGCTCCTTGCGCTTGTTGAACTCCGGCAGGCAGGCCTGATAGGCCGCGTCGACCCGCAGATCGCTGCCGTCGTAGCCCGGGCGCCAGATCTCCATCGTCTCGCGCGCGAGGTCGATGATGTCCTTGAACTGCCCGCGCTCCTTCAGGATCTGCGTGCTGAGCCCGTACATCAGCAGCCCGCCCGGGATGGCGCCGAGCGCCGTCGTCGCCAGCGCCGGATAGCAGATGCGCGACGTCACGACGCCGAACCGCTCCCGGATCTCCGCCATGGTCTTGCGCTGGAGCAGCTTCGCGCCCGCGAGCGGCCCCATGGCGTAGACCGGGTCGTCGCTCGGGTAGTCGTAGTCGCAGAAGGACACGACGCTCTCGCCCCTGGCGAGCAGCCCCGCCGCGGCGAGCGGCTCGGCCCACAGGAGCGACGAGGTGCCCATGAACTTGTTCGTGCGCTCGATGTCCGCCTCGTTCGCGACGTCCACCTCGACGAGCCCGAGCTTGCGGATGTTCTCGGCGCGCGAGAAGTCGGGGACCTGGAGCACCGGGTCGAACGCGACGTCGAGGTCCTTCACCTTCGTCGGCCCGTGCTCCGCGTAGCGCTTCAGCGCGCCGTTCGCGATGCCGTTCACGAGGTGCACCGCCCGATACCGCTCCTTCAGCGCGGCGACGACCTCGTCGATCACCTGCGGCTTCGTGGCGTCGTTGTTCCAGAAGCGCGCCGTGAGCCCCTCGGCCTCGGCCGCGTCGCTGATCGCCTTCACGTGGTGCGGGCCGATCTGCATCTTCTCGCTGTCGAAGTGCACGGCGAAGACGGCGGCGCGCTCCCCGAAGAGGAGCTGCAGCGCGAGGGCGCGGGTCATGCCGTTCGAGCCGCCGAGGATCAGCACCGCGGCGTCCGGGGCGATGCGCGCGCCCGCCGGGCTGATGCGGGCGCGGTGCTCCGCGAGCTGCTCGGCCGCGACGCGCGCGCCGTGCTCGGCCAGCGCCCCGACGAGCGCGCGGCGATCGAGGCCGCCGAGAGGAAGCTTCTTGAAGGTCTCTAGGTCATCCATCACGTCCGGCGTCTTACCGTCTCCCGCGCTCCGCGTCACGACTGGACAGCTCGCCTCCGTCCGGGCGCGCGCCCCTCGCGGCCACGGCGCCCCGAAGCGGGAGCCCCGCCTCCGTCCGAGCCGTGATAGAACGATCCCGTGAAGACGGTTCTCGTCACGGGCGGCAGCGGGTTTATCGGGCGCGGTCTGGTGAAGGATCTGCTCGCGCGGGGGGATCGCGTGACGGTGCTGACGCGCGACGTGGGGCGCACCCAGGCGGCGCTGCCGGGCGCGCGCGTCGTGTCGTGGACCCCCGACCGGCCGGGGTCGTGGTTCGAGGAGCTCGACGGGGTGGACGGGGTCATCCACCTCGCGGGCGAGTCGATCGTCAAGCGGTGGACCGAGGAGGCGCGGCGCGAGATCGTGAGGAGCCGCATCGACACGACCCGCCTCATGGGCGAGGCGATCGGCAAGGCGAAGCGCAAGCCGGGCGCGTTCCTCTGCGCCTCCGCGGTCGGCTACTACGGGCCGCAGCCGGGCGACCGGGTGCTCGACGAGGACGCGGCCCCCGGGGAGGGCTTCCTCGCCGACGTCGTCGTCCACTGGGAAGAGGCGGCCCGCGCCGTCGAGGAGCAGCACGGCGTCCGGTCGGTGCAGCTCCGGATCGGCGTCGTGATCGGCGAGGGCGGCGGCGCGCTCGACAAGATGATCGCCCCCTTCCGGTTCTTCCTTGGCGGGCCGATCGGCGACGGCAAGCAGGTGATCTCGTGGATCCACCGCGACGACGTCGTGGGGCTGACGCTGCTCGCCCTGGACAACGAGTCGGTGCGCGGCCCGCTCAACGTGACGGCGCCGCACGCGGCGACCGGCGAGGAGGTCGCGAAGGCGATCGGCGCGGTGCTCCGCCGGCCGTCGTGGCTCCGCGTGCCCGAGGCGATGGTGAAGCTCGGGATGGGCGACGCGGCCGAGATCGTCACGACCGGGCAGCGCGTCCATCCGCGGCGGGCGGAGGCGCTCGGCTACGCGTTCCGCCACGCCCGCCTCGTGCCGGCGCTCGAGTCGATCTTCGGCCGCTGAGCGCGCGGGCGCGCGGGTCAGCCGCCGAGCGCGCCGGTCAGCCGCCGAGCGCGCGGGTCGGCCGCCGAGCGCGCGGGTCAGCCGCCGAGCGCGCCGGTCAGCCGCCGAGCGCGCGGGTCGGCCGCCGAGCGCGCCGGTCAGCCGCCGAGCGCGCGAGCGCGTTCTCCCGGCTTGCCCGCGGAGGGGGCTCGCAGCCGGGCGCCGCGCCGCGGCGCCCGGCTGGACCCCACGCAGAAAGAAGAGCCGCCGGTGGCGCGCTGAGAAGTCGACCGTTGTCGAGCAGCGCACCATCGGGAGCCCGGACGGCGGTTTCCCAGCGCTCCCCCAAGCGCTCCGTCCGCTTCCATGCTTACGACATCACGGACCGAGAATCCTTCGGGATGAGTTGGATTGGCGCGTGCAGGGTATCCCGACTGAAGGCCGCCGTGCACCCCCCAGAGCGCCCCGCGAGAGCCAAAGTCGTTAGGGAATCCCCCTTGGCGCGGTGCGCAATCGCAGGGTTGCTCGTCTCAGGCGGTTTTCCATGCGGGAGCGGAGGTGGGCACCAGGTGCCATGTTCGGCCTCTATCCAGACAGGCGACCACACCCCGGCGCGACCCCGTGCGCGAGGCGGCCGGGCGCGGCGCGCTGGGCGCGCTCGGGCGCTCAGGCGCTGATGCCGCGACTCTGGAGGATCTCGCGCACGGCGGCCTGCGCGGAGGACGGCAGATCGGCGAGCGAGCTGCGGGCGAGCTCCACGAACTTCATGCCGCGCGCGCGCTTGAGCGCCTCGACGGCCGCGGCGCGCTCCTCGGCGCCCTCGTGCTGGAGGATGCCGAGCAGCAGCTCGCCGGCCTCGAGGGTGTCTATCTTCGCGATCGCGCGGACGGCGCTGGCGCGGACGGCGGGCGCCTGCGACTCGCGGTAGATGCGGGCGAGCGGGTCGAAGGCGTGGGCGAAGC
This sequence comes from Sorangium sp. So ce1335, assembly GCF_051521615.1. Taxonomy (NCBI): domain Bacteria; kingdom Pseudomonadati; phylum Myxococcota; order Polyangiales; family Polyangiaceae; genus Sorangium; species Sorangium sp. So ce1335. Next base: position 8,734,407 of record NZ_CP150363.1, on the reverse strand, counting down.
GGAGCTCCTCGAGCGCGCGCGCGGCCTCGTGGACCACGGTGGGGTCGGCGTCGACCAGCGCGTCGCGCAGCGTGATGAACGTGCGCTTGTAGAGGAAGCGGGAGAGCGCGCGCACGACGGCCACCCGGATCTTCGGCTCGGGGCGGCGGAACAGGTGCTCCAGCGGCGAGAGGATCGTGTAGAGCTCGACCGTCGCGAGCTGCTCCGCGAGGCTGATGAGCTGCTGCGCGGGCGACCGCGGCGCGGGCGCCGCCTCGGGCGCCCCGCCCTCGACGGCGAGCGCCGTCAGCCGGGCGAGCATGGCGCGGCGGCGGGTGACCTCGGACCACTGCGTCGGGTCGAGCACGATGTCGCCGCACGCCTGGCTGGCGCTGCCGGCCTGCTCCCACTCGACCAGATCGATGTGCCAGACCTCGGGGAAGCCGAGCTCGTGGCGCAGGTGCGCCGGCAGCGGCGAGGCGTCGATCGGCAGGTCCTGCGCGTCGACGTAGCGGCCGCCGGCGCGCGCGTAGTGCTTCTTGCGGGTCTCGTCGAGCGGCAGCTGCGTGAGGGCGCGGTAGACGTTTCCCACCTTGCTGTACTGCCCCGCCTCGCCGAGCGCGATGACGGCGGCGAGCAGCGCGTTCTCGGCGATCTCGGGCGGGGCGGCGCGCTTCTGCGAGACGGCGGACACCTCCTGCCAGAGGCGGGCCTGCGTGAGCACGGCGAAGTTCGCGACGGCGGCGAGCCCCTCCTTGCGGGCGTACGCGGCCATCTCGCGGGCGAGCGTGGCGGCGGCGGAGATCTCGCCCTGCTTCTCGGCCGCGGCGACCGCCTCCTCGTAGGACTGGAGCGCGTAGTAGCGAAGGTGGTCCTCGCGGAGGATGCGGATGACGTTCACGTAGCCCTCGAGCACGTGCTCGAAGGCGCGGCTCTCGCGGCCGACGGCGATGAGGACCTGGTAGCAGTCGAAGGCGCGCTCGCGCTGGCCGATGGTCTCGTACCTGTCGGCGGCCTCCTCGAGCAGGTGGACGGAGGCGAAGACGGCCTCGCGCGCGGCCGCGGCGTCGCCGGTGCGGAGCGAGGTGCGGGCGAGGTTGAAGCGGGCGAGGCCGGCGGCGTAGAGGTCGCTGCCCGACGAGGAGAGGAGCTGGGCGAGGCGCGACCACAGGGCGCGGGCGCGGGCGAAGTCCTGGCCGCGCTCGCGGGCGATGGCGGCCTGCGCGACGAGGCCGGCGGCCTCGTACTCGTCGGCGGCGCGGGCGTAGAGCCGCTTCTGCCGCTCGGCGTCCTGCTCGCGCTCGGCCCAGGCGAGCATGGTGCGGGCGCGGTCGATGGGCGGGACGTGCGCGATGAGCTGGCGCTGGCCGTGCTCGCTGCCCGCGTACCAGGCGACGGTGAGCGCGCTCCGGTGGTCGCCCAGCCGGACGAGCACGTCGCGGAGCTCGTCGGTCATGGCGACGTAGTCCTCCTCGCGCGCGATGGTGTGCTGGAGGGCGCTGAAGAGCGCGTCGCGCGCGCGGGAGAGGTCGCTCCGGGCCAGCGCGGAGCGGGCCTCGTCGCGGAGCTCGTGCAGGGGGCGGACGCCTTGGGTCATGCGCGGAGCGAGCGTAGTACAGCACGGCGCCCTTGCGCGGCGGTGCTTCGCGCGGCGATGGAGGAACCGTCAAACGGCGCATCGCGGGCGCGGCGTGAGGCGCCCCGCCGCGCCGCGCGAACCCGGCTGTCGCGGCGGCGAGCGGTCTGTTACAGGGCGGCCGCCATGAAGCTGTTCCGTCACGCCTTGCCGCTCGCCTGCGCCGCTGCCGCCACCGTCTCGTGCGGTGGTGGGGTGGAGCGCACCCCGCTGCTCGTCGATCCGCCGAGGGCCGAGCCTGTCGCGCCGGGGGCGCCCGACGCGCCCGACGCGCCGCGCGCCGCGGAGCCCCTCGAGGGGGCGCCGGGCGATCACCGCTTCTGCGGCTGGCTGCACGAGTTCCTCGGGGATCCCGCGTCGACGGAGCTCGGGTACGACACCTTCGCGGCCCACGCCGGCGCGTTCGACGCGGTCCACCCGAAGTGGTGGCGCGTCGCCTCGCCGACGACGTTCGAGAACCACCCGCGCGGCCGGGCGGCGCCGTTCGCGGGCTTCCACGACCGGCGCGTCCTCGACGCCACGACGGCCGGCGGGGGGCGCACGCGGCTCGTCCCGCTCGTCGCCGCGGTCGACAGGCCCGACGTCGTCGCCGTGCACGCCATGATCCACGACCCCGCGCTCCGGGCGCAGCACGTGGCGGGCCTCGTGGCGATCGCGACGGACAACGGCTACGACGGGCTCGACATCGACTACGAGCACCTCGCGTCCGTGCTCGGGCCGGGCGAGACGGTCGCGGCCGAGCGGGCGGCGTTCTCGGCGTTCATCGACGAGCTCGCGCGCGCGCTCCACGCGCGCGGCAAGACGCTCTCGCTCGCGGTCCCGACGGTCGCGTCCGCGAAGGGCGTGTTCGACTACGAGGCGCTGAGCGCCTCGGCGGATCACGTGCACGTGATGGGCTACGACCACCACTGGGGCGGCGGGTCGCACGCGGGCCCTGTCGCGCCGCTCGGGTGGCTGGAGCGGACCGTCGCGTACATCGGGGGCATCGACGGCGGCGCGCGCCGGGAGAAGTTCCTCCTCGGGCTCCCGAACTACGGCTTGCTCGGGCCGGAGGCGCCGGAGGGCGGGGGCGCCGTCGTGGGGTGCGAGCCGCTGCGCAAGTGCCAGGAGCTCGCGGGCGACAGCTACGAGACGAGCACCGACCACATGAGCCGGTGCCCGGAGGACGGGGGAGAGCGGTTCGCGGCCGGTCGGGCGCCGAACCGGGTGCTCGCGAGCGGCGATCACCTCTTCTTCGAGGACCTCGAGTCGCTCGAGGAGAAGGTCGTCGCCGCGCGGCGGGGCGGGCTCGGCGGCGTCACGTACTGGAGCATCGGCGGCGAGCCGGGCGGCGCCGCGTTCTTCTCGATGATCGAGCGCCACTTCCCGCGGTGATCCCGGGCCGAGGCCGGGGGGACGCCGCGCCGCGGCGGCTCAGATCTCGAGGATGATCCCGCGCTGAGGCCGGGGGGGCGCCGCGGCGGCTCAGACCTTGAGGAAGATGCCGCGGCGGTGGAGGGGGTAGAGGAGCACGAGCCAGAGGGCGACCGCCGCGAGCGCGAAGGCGAGGGAGGCGTTCAGCGGCGCGAGCCACGACGCGAACAGGCGCGTGTAGACGAGCTCCAGCGCGCTCGTCCTCGCGCCGTCGTCGCCGGTCCCGGTGACGAAGTAGAGGAGGTGCCCCATCATGGTCGAGCCCACGTAGGCCGCGATCGGGTTGGCGCCGAAGACGAGGAACGGCGCGCCCCACCGGCGCCACCGCTGCACGTCGACGATCCACACGCAGGCGGCGAGGACGACCGCGGCCACGCCCGCGGTGAACAGCGCGAACGAGCTCGAGTAGAGGCTGCGGTTCCACGGGAACACGCGGCCCCAGAGCGCGCCCAGCGCGATCCCCGCGGCGCCCGCGGCGAGCAGCCCTGTGACGCGCGCGCGGAGCCCGGCGGTCCCGGTCAGCCAGCGGCCGGCGAGGCCGCCCAGGAGGACGGTCATCGCCGCGGGGAGGGTGGCGAGGATGCCCATCGCGTCCCACCCCTTGCGCGCGATGTGCCCTCCGAGCAGCGCCCGATCCACGAGGGCCGGCAGCGTGCGTTGCGGGTCGTCGAGCGGATAGCGCCGCAGGACGAGCCAGTAGCCGACAAGGGCCGCGGCGATGATCACGGCCTGCTGCCGGGCCGTGGTCCTGAGGCTGAGGAGCGCGGCGAGCATGTACGCGGCGCCGATGCGCTGGAGGACACCCGGGATGCGCAGCTCGGTGAGGCGCTCGACGGGAAAGAACGGGAACGCCGACAGGAACAGCCCGAGCAGGATGAAGATCGCCCCCCGCCGGACGATCTGCAGGGCGAGCTCGCGGTCGGTCGCGCCCCGGGCGCGGCGCCCCGACAGGGAGATGTGCAGGGTCACGCCGATGATGAAGAGGAAGCAGGGAAATATCGTGTCGGCGAGTGTGCAGCCGTCCCAATAGGAGTGGGCCAGCGGCGGATAGATGGCCGGGAAGCTGTCCTGGAAATTGACGAGGAGCATCGCGACGATCGTCATTCCACGGAAGATGTCCAGCGATTGGAGCCGCATGCGAGGACTGTAGTGTGATGGAAGCGATGAGCCATGAGAGCGTGGCTATCTCCGGCGATGTCCGTCAGCGGACTTGCCGCGACATCGTTTGATCCACGCCTGTCAGGCGTGCCCGGTTGTCCGGGGGCTTCATGACGGCGGCGAGCCCGCCTCGGCCCGGCCGCGCGCGGGCCGTCGGCTTCGGCCGCCGGCGGGCGTGATCCCGGCCCGGCGGGGCGCCGGCGCCGGTCAGCCCGGCGCGGGGCCGGAGCGCGCGCGGTTCCGGGTGCGCGCGGCCTCGGGCGGCGCGCGGGCGGGCTGCGGCGCCGGCGCGCGCGGCGGGGGTGTTCCTGGCGTCCCGCGTGGTATGGTGCGCGCCGTTACAGCGAGAGGAGAATCCTGTCATGGCACGCACCCCGTCCACGATGCTCGAGCTGGGCACCCCGGCGCCCGACTTCCGGCTGCCCGATCACAGCGGCAAGCAGGTTGCGCTGTCGGATTTCACCAAGGAGCGGGCGCTCCTCGTGATGTTCATCTGCAATCATTGTCCGTTCGTCAAACACGTCCGCCACGAGCTGGCCAGGCTGCGGCGCGATTACCGCCCCGAGGACGTGGCCATCGTGGCCATCAACTCGAACGACACCGTCGCGTACCCTGCGGACAACGCCGAGGCGATGGCGCGGGAGGCGCGCGAGGTCGGCTACACGTTCCCGTACCTCCTCGACGAGTCGCAAGAGGTCGCCAAGGCGTACCGGGCGGCCTGCACGCCGGACTTCTACCTCTTCGGCCCGGATCGCCGGCTTGTCTACCGCGGCCAGCTCGACGACAGCCGCCCTGGCAACGGCGTCCCGGTGACAGGCCGCGACCTCCGCGCCGCCATCGACGCCGTGCTCGCGTCGTCGCCCGTCCCCGCGGATCAGCGGCCGAGCATCGGGTGCAACATCAAGTGGAAGCCCGGCCATGAGCCGGAGTACTACGGCTGAATCCCATCGAGACCACGACCGTTTGAACCCCGGGCCGATCCCCGTCGGCCCGAGCTCCGGGCAGAGATGGCTCGGCCAGCTGCGGGTGCGTGGTCAGGCCACATCGACGTCCTGAAGCATACCAGACCATCCCTGCGGGCCGAGGTGTGGTCCGCGCCTTTTGCGGTGGTCGTGCTGCTGCTGTGTCCGCCAGGCAGCACAGACGGTCAAGACGCTGGTAATGTACAGGCGCGGCACGGGGGCGTGATGCCGCACCTTCGGGGGGGATCGCCTTGCGAAACCACGACATCCGTCTGCATGGCAAGCAGATTGCGACATCGCGCCGAGGTCCGCTCCAGTGTGGCGCGCAGATGCACGTGCGCGACGGGGTGATCCGTTCTCCTACTCCATGAGCATCATCACGACATGACGCGGCCGAGGCCAAGGAATCCGATCTTCTATGCAGAGCTGGACCGACCCTGAGCGCCAGGCGCTGGCGAAGAGCGCCGCGAAGGTGCTCAAGGACAACGCCGTACACAACCGCAGCGGCCTCCCGCCGTTCCGGTTGCCGCAGGTGGCGCAGCAGATCCTCGACGAGCTGTTTCGATACATCTCCTCCGGCGACCCGGCGCCCGTCCTGTCGCTCGGGAACAGGCTCGCGCAGCAGGGGCTCGGGCTGCGCGCGCTCCTCGGGCTGAGCCGCGCTCTCCTGCGCGAGGTGCTGGCGCGCCTGCCCGACAGGGCGCCCGAGGCGCTGGGGGATGTGGCGCGCGTGAACGATTACCTGACGCTGCTCGTGGACGCGGCGGCGGAGCGGGAGAGGTGCGAGATAGGCGACCAGCGCGACGAGATGCAGCTCGCGCTCGAGCGCGCGATACAGAGCCGCGAGCGCGAGCTGCGCCGCGTGATCATGGAGCTCTCGACGCCGATCATGCCCGTGCATGACCACATCCTGGTGCTGCCGCTCATCGGGAAGCTCGACTCCGAGCGAGCGGCCAGGATCACCGAGTTCCTGTTGCGAGACGTGGTGGAGCGGCAAGCGCGCACCGCGATCATCGACGTGACCGGCGTGCCGGCGATGGGCGCGGAGGCCGTCGACGCGCTCGTGCGCACCGCGCGCGCGCTCGACCTCCTCGGCACCCACCCGGTGCTGGTCGGCATCCGCCCCGAGGCCGCCCGCGCGCTGAGCGAGCAGGGCGCTCACCTCGAGGGCATCGTCGTCCTGGCCAATCTTCAAAGCGGTATCCTCTACGCGCTGCGGCGGGAGGGGCTCGACGTGTGTGACACCCCGCTTCCGCAGCGCGGGGCTGCTCGCTCGTACCGCGGCCGCTGACGAGCGCGCCGCGGCTCGCTCTGGGAGGAGACGATGGAGATCGACACCACCAAACCGCATATCGGACGGGTTTACGACTACGTTCTCGGGGGACACCACAACTACGACGTGGATCGCCGCGCTGCCACGGAGATATTGAAGATCCTGCCGACCTATCCGAAGTGGGCGAAGCTCAACCGCTGGTTCATCCAGCTCGTGGGGCAGCAATGGTCGGACGCGGGGATCACGAACGTGCTCGATCTCGCCTCGGGGCTACCGACGCAGGGCCACCTCAACGACTACCTGCCCGACGCGCGCATCCTGTTCTCGGACATCGATCCGGTGAGCGTGATCTACGGCCAGAAGCTCCTCGCTGAACGGCCGAACATGCGCTACGTCCAGGCCGACCTTCGAGAGCCGCCGCCGCTGGTCGCGGCGGCGGCGAAGTTCTTCGGCGCCGAGCGCCGCATCGCGGTGGGGTGCATCGGTATCGCGTACATGATGGATGATGATCGCTTGCGCGACCTCCTGCACAAGCTGCACGCGTTCTGCGCGCGCGGCAGCGTGCTGGCCCTCAGCTACGTGGTGCCGCGCGACGCCTCCGCGTCGCAGCGGCTGAACGGCGCCGCGTCCCTCGCCGGGGCGACGGTCTACCCGCGCATGCCCGAGGAGATGGCGGCGCTGATCAGCCCATGGAAGGTGCAGGGTTGCCGGCCGCTGAGGGAGTGGCTCGACCTCGAGAACTTCCTGACCCAGGAGGAGCACGATTCGAACCCGTTCGACATGCAGGGGCTGATCGCGCACCACGGAGGGTGAGGCTCAGGGGACGTGCGAGGCCGGCGGGCGCCGCGCCGCGGACCCCCCCTCCTCGGGCCGGTCCTGCCGCTCCTTCTCCCCGAGGATCGCCTTCGCCGCGCTCGCCCGCGCCGCCCCGCTCGCCACCGTCGCATGGTCGACGACCCAGTGCGCGTCCAGGAGATCCAGGTAATCGAGGTCGAGCTGCCCCCCGGAAGGCAGCATGAACACCGCCGAGATGTGCGCGTGGTTGCGCACCGCCTGCACCATCTCCCGGGGAATGTAGAGCGCCGCGTGCGTGAACAGGTGCACCACCGGCGTCCGCGGGTCGTGGTGCCGCGTCAGGTCGAGATCCGTCGCGAGCTCCGCGAACACCCGCGCCGGGTTCCTCCCCCGCTCCCCCTTGAATGACAAGAGGTGCGCCGTCGGGAGCTGCCCGTTCTTCGCCCGGTAGAGCTCGTAGAGCCGCGCGTCGAAGAAGCGGAACGCCACGTCCTCGCCCTCGAGCAACAGCCGCTTGCCCGTCGCGATCGCCATCCCCCGCGCGAACGTCTGCCGGTCGCCGCGCATCGAGGCCGACGCGTCGATGAGCAGATAGTGAATCCGCTTCTGCTCGTCCCGGCTCTGCTCGCGGGCGAAATACAGCACCTCGTTGTCCGCGATCCTCCGCGCGAGCTCCATGTCGTCCCAGGCGAGCTCCGTCAGCACCATGCTGTCGATCGAGCCGCGCGTGCCGAGCCCCGAGTAGCCGTGCGCCGCCGTCGTCCCCGCCGCCGGGCGCGTCTTCGTCTCGAGCACGCTCGGCAGGATCTCCAGCGAGAAATTCACGATGTCGTTCGCCTCGGGCGACGACAGCGCCGCCAGGAGATCCACCTGGGCGAGCGCCCCGGCCGACGCCTCCGAGCCCAGCATGCCGAACAGCCGCAGCGTCTCGATGTCGAGCGCGTCCGACATCGTGAGCACGTAGAGCCGCGAGACGTCGAGCGCCTCCAGCGCCCGCTGCTCGAAATCGCGCCGCGTCGACAGGAACAGGCCGCGGAGCTGCGGCTCGATCCCCTCGAACATCGCCGCGTCCACGGGCAGCATCGCCCGGTAGGCCGGCTGGGTGTGCGTGCGCGCCGCGACCGCGCCGAACAGGCGCGACAGCACCACCGTGACGAGATCGTCGTTCATCCGGAGCTGCGACGCGCCGCGCGCGGCCTCGCTCTCGGCGAGCTCCCGGAGCACCGCCCGGTACCCCTCCAGGATGCGCTCCGCGTCGCGCAGCCGGGTCGCGAGCTCCCTCGCGTCGCAGCGCGGGCCGAGCTCGAGCTGCTCGCGCGGCGTCGAGAAGAGCAGCCCCGCGTCGTGAACCATCGCGAACGGCAGGACGACCCCGAGCCGCTCCAGGCTCTGGTGCCAGCGGATCGCGCGCAGCGCGAGCGACGAGCTCAGCGGGCGCACCTGCGAGAACGCGAGCGTCCCGAGCGGGCCGGCGATCGAGGGGTTCGCGAGCTGCGAGGCGGGGACGGGCACGGCTACAGGTTCGTCACGCAGCGGAAGCCGATGCCCGGCGCGCTCGCCGTCGCGAGCTGGTGGTAGCGGAACGCCGGGTTCAGCCAGAGCGCGACCCCGCCGTTGTAGCCGCCGCCCCGGATCGCCTTGCGATCGCCGGCCGGCGCCCCCTTCGGGTTCACCTGCTCCTCGTCCTTGTAGGTCTCGAACCAGTCCGCCGTCCACTCCCACACGTTGCCGACGACGTCGTGGGCGCCGAACCTCGTCTTCCCCTTCGGGAACGAGCCGACCGGCGCCGTGCCGAAGAAGCCGTCGTCGCCCTCGTACATGCGCGCGCTCGGCCGGAGCCCGCGCGCCTTCTCCCACGCCGTGCACTCCACGCCGCACGCGTTCATGAAGGTCTGGTCCCCTGGCTCGTCGCCCCAGGGGAATTTGCGCCCGTCGGAGCCGCGCGCCGCGTACTCCCACTCGGCCTCGGTCGGCAGGCGCTTGCCGTGCACCTCGCAGTAGGCGTCCGCGAGGCTCCACGGCACGCAGTTGATCGGGTGCTCCTCGAGCCCGGGCTTGCCGAAGGTGCAGAGCTCGGCGAGGGCGGTCAGCGTCTTCTCGTGCTCGGCGTCGGACACCCCGTCCGTCTTCGGGAAATCGGGCCTGGCCGGCGGCCGCTTGCACTCGCCCTTGTCCGAGCACGCCTTGTAGTCGCCCGCGGTCACCTCGTGGACGTCGATGCAGAAGGTGTCGATCGTCACCTTGTGCGCGGGCTGCCACAGCTTGAACTCCGGCTCGTCGGAGCCCATGAAGAACTTGCCGCCCGGGACGAGCACCATGCCCGAAGGACACTCGGTCCGGCGCGCGGCCGACGCGACCGCCGCGACAGCGGCCGCGCTCGCGACCGGCGCGACCGCGGCGCTCGCCGTCGCGGACGCCGTGGCGACAGGGCCGCTCCGCGACGGCTCCTCGGCCGCGGGCTCGCCGCGGAGCAGGCTCCACGCCACGGCGCCGCCGGCCGCGAGCACGGCCGCGGCGCCCCCGATCGCCAGCGCGCCGCCGGGCCGCGCGGCCGCCCTCGTCGCGGGCCGCAGCGACGCCGCGTCGTTCGCGGTGCCGCTCGTCGTGACCGGGCCGGCCCCGAGCGCCGGGAGCGGGGTGCCGGCGGCCGGCTGCGAGGTGCCGGCCGCCGGCGACGAGATGCCGGCGGCCGGCTGCGAGGTGCCTGCGGCCGGCAGTGCGCCGACGGCTCCGGGCGACGACGTGGCGCCGCCCCCGGGCGCCGTGGGGGGCGCGGCCATCGTCGGCGCGACGCTCGGCCACGACATCCGCGGGGCGGAGATGCGGGCCGCCGGCGTGCCGGACGAGGGCCCGCCGCCGGTGATCGCCCAGCCCGGGTTGTCCGGGAAGACCGCCCGGTGCAGCGCCGCCCAGAAGCGGCCCATGGTCGGGAAGCGATCGGCCGGCGCCACGGCGAGCGCCTTCTCGAAGACCGCCTCGACCTCGTCGCTGACGGTGAGCCCCAGGGTCCGCGGCGTCGGCCGGCGCGACGGGTCGCGGCTCGCGACGGCGAGCTGGAGGTAGTCGTCGCCCTGCAGCGCCGGCGCTCCGCCGAGCATCACCTCGATCATGATGAGCGCCATCGCGAAGACGTCGGTCCACGGCCCGGTCGCGCCGTGGGTGCGGCTGAACTGCTCGGGGGCGCCGTAGCTCGGCGTGAAGGCGGTGAGGTCCTTGCCCGTCTGGGCGAGCGCCGTCGCCGCGGCCGCGTGCTCGGCCATCACCTTGGCGATGCCGAAGTCGAGCACCTTCACGAACGTCGAGGCGTCGCGCGGGGGCCCGATGACGAACAGGTTCGCCGGCTTGATGTCGCGGTGCGCGATGCCCCGGGAGTGGACGAGCTCGAGCGCGACCGCCGCCGACTCGAGGAGCGCGAGCGTCGCGTGGACGTCGCGCGCCGGCAGCCGCCGGCTCGCCTCCTCGTGGAGGACCCGATCGAGCGGCTTGCCGTCGAGCCACTCGAGGACCATGTAGGGCAGCCATTGCCCGTCCGGCGCGTTGAACGTGCCGATGTCGCGCGCCTGGACGATCGCGGCCGAGCGGCTGGAGAGCTCGGCCATGAGCTTGCCCTCCTGGATGAACGCCTGGAGGAGCTGGTCGCGCTGCTCCGCCGGCGCGTTCGCCAGGAGCGTGAAGCACTTCAGGGCGACGGGCTGCTTCCAGATGACGTGCTCGGCCTTGTAGACGACGCTGAAGCCGCCTTCGCCGACGGCGTGGTCGATCCTGTACTTGTCGGCGATCAGGGTGCCGGCGAGGTCGAGCGGATCGCTGCGGTCCGGGTTCTGGCTCATGAAGTCCCTGCGCAGCGCGGGGGGCGCCGGTGTCGGCGCGCCTCGCGCGTGCGTCGGGGCCATCTTAGTGGGCCCGCGGTCCGTTGGAACCCTCTCGCGCGATCCGCCGCCCTCGCGGCCCCGGCGCTCGCCGCGACGCCGCGGAGGCGCCGCGCGCCCCCTGTGCGTCCGATATGGCGGATGGATCGAGCGCGCATGTGACAGCGTGCGCACCGGATTCCAGCCCATACGGCGAATCCCGGGGTGCTTGACAGCGATCGGTGTCCGTTATATTGGATGGTTCACGGTGGCTCTCCGCCGGTGCCGCTGCTGTCCGGCTGTGTGCTGGTGACAGCGGTCCGGCGTCTGCGCGCGTGGCGCGAAGCGCAGGCCTGGGAGCGATGGTCGGCTGCTGGCGGGGCGTGGTGCGCCCTGGCGCCGGCGGCCCGTGCCTGCCGGACGCGTCGTCGGCAGACGGTTGGATCCGAGGACAAGCCGCTTTGAAATCGATCAACGGAAAGAAGTCGCACACGATCTACGCGGCGGCGCTCTCGCTCGCTGCCGCTGCGCTCCCCTCGCAGGCGTCCGCGCAGCAGCCCGCGGCGCAGCCGCCTGCCGCGACGCCGCCAGCGCCCGCGGCGCCGGCGGCCGCGGCGCCGCAGGCGGCCGCGGCGCCGCAGGCGGCCCCCGCGCCCGGTCTGACGGCCCCGGCGCCCGGCGTCGAGGAGCTGAGTCGCCGGGTAGCGGAGCTCGAGCAGCAGCAGCGCGCGCTGCAGGAGCGCCTCGACGCCGAGCGCAGGGCGGCCGCCGAGGCGGCGGCGAGCGCCGCGGCGAAGCCGGGGAAGGACAAGGGGGGAGACGCCAGCGTGACGGCCGCGCCGGGCAAGGGCTTCACCGTCAAGACGGCGGACGGCGGCTTCTCGTCCACGATCCGGGCCCGCGTGCAGGTCCGCGAGACGTTCACGCACACGGCGGAGGACGACACGCACGAGATCAACGTGAGGACGGTGCGCCTCACGACGAGCGGTCATTTCATCTCGCCCGATCTCAAGTACAACGTGCAGCTCGCCTTCGGCGGCAACGACTTCGAGCGGGACAGCCCCTCTCCCATCTTCGACGCCTTCGTCGAGTACACGGGCATCCGCGATCTCAACGTGCGCGTCGGCCAGTTCCTCGCCCCGTTCAACCGGGCGCGGACCCTGCGCGAGGTCTCTATCCAGCAGACCGAGCGCCCGATCGCCGTCCGCGAGTTCAACATCGATCGCGACGTCGGCCTGATGCTCTCGTCGCCCGATCTCTTCGGCCTGGATGGCAAGCTGACGTACAACCTCTTCCTCGGCGGCGGCGAGGGGCGCAATCGCTTCGGCGGCCAGGAGCACGGCCCGCTCGCGGTGGCGCGGCTCGCGGTCCGCCCGTTCGGCGCGTTCGACGACGACCAGGACGGCGACCTCTCTCGCGAGGCGAAGCCCCGACTCGCGGTGGGCGTCACGGGCGCTTACAACCATCAGACGAACCGCCAGCACAGCACCTTCGGCACGACCCTCTCGCTCGGCGCGGCCGACTACCTGCACGGCGCGGCCGATCTCGTCTTCAAGTACGCCGGCTTCTCGCTCGCGGCCGAGGCCATCGTGCGCCACGCCGAGCGGGACTCCTTCGAGGGCGAGGTCGACGGCGCGGCCGTGCAAGAGTGGACCCGCTCGGGTTACGGCTACTTCGCCCAGGCGGGTTACCTGGTGACCGACCACGTCGAGGTCGCCGCGCGCTGGGACCAGATCTTCGCGGAGCGCGGCACCGATCCGAGGCTCGTCGATCTCGTCGACGCGCAGGGCAAGCAGGTCGGCGGCGGGCTCAATGTGTATCTGAACGGCTATGCCCTGAAGATCCAGGGCGACTATTTCTACGTCTTCGGCAAGGAAGCCTCCGACAGCCGCCACGTCGCCCGCCTCCAGCTCGACGCGAGCTTCTGAAGGGCCCTCGCGCTGGTGCCGGCCAGGGCGCTGGCCTGCGCGCGGCCAGGCCGGCCAGGTCTGGCCGGGCCACGCCGGGCCAGACTGCGCGCGGCCAGAAGCCTGCACGGCGCGGTGGAGAGCGCGAGATCCCGAGGTGCGCCGCGCGGCGCCGTTCTTGCCATGGCGCTCCGCCCCGGCTCGATCGACGGAGCCGGTTCAGGGAAGGAGTTCACCATGGCACGTTCATTCACCTCCCAGGATCTCGTCGCGCTCCCGCGCCTCAACGCCGCCGAGGCGGTCGTGCTCGCCACGGAGCTCATCACGGTGGCTGACGCCAGGGAGAAGCAGCTCAAGCCGAAGCGGCTCCCGGAGGCGATCGGGCGATCGAAGGGGCGCCTGGCCGCCGCGGTCGCCACGCTCGAGGCGCTCACCCGGCCGCAGGGGGGCGATCCGGTGGAGACGAGGACCAAGCCGAAGGCCGATCGCATCGTCGACAATGCGTACAGCGCGGCGCACGACTGGCTCGCCGGCTGGTGCAAGCTCCCTCCGGAGCGGAACCCGTGCCTCGAAGAGGCGAAGGATCTCTTCAAGCTCCTTTTCCCGGACGGCCTCTCTTTCACGAAGCTCCCGTACAAGCTCGAATGGAAGGAGTCGAAGGCGCGCCTCGACGCGATCCGGAGCGCGCGGCATGAAAGGACGTTCAAGAAGCTCGGCGGCGAGGCCTTCCTCGCGCACCTGGAGGAGGCGCACGAGGCCTATGGCCGGGCCCTTCACATCACCGCGCCGAGGCCCGAGAGCGCTCCGACGGGCGACGTGCGCGCCGCGTTCCTGGCGACGCTCGCCGCCCTTCGCGACTACGCGACCCGGGTCGCCGCGCACGCGGACCCGGACGTGCCCGGCAGCGAGGCGGTCAGCGCGGCGCTCCTCGCGCCGCTCGCGGCGTGGGAGTCGCGGCCTTCCGGCGCGAACGGCGGCGCCAGCGACGTCCCCGAGGCGCCCGCCGCGCCGGGGGCGCCGTCCGTGGAGGCGCCGCCGGAACCGGAAGAGGAGCCCCTGGCCGATCCGGCGTGAGCCGCGCCTGATGCTGTGAGACGGCTCACGTTGCCGTCAAAAGCCAAGCATTCTTCACAAGATACATCTCAGCGGACCAGGACGCGTTGTGGTCGATGGCGAGCGCGCTCGCGGGAGGACCAGGACGCGTTGTGGTCGATGGCGAGCGCGCTCGCGGGAGACCAGGACGCGTTGTGGTCGATGGCGAGCGCGCTCGCGGGAGACCAGGACGCGTTGTGGTCGATGGCGAGCGCGCTCGCGGGGGGACCAGGACGCGTCGTGGTCGGGGGCGAGCGCGCTCGCGGGGGGACCAGGACGCGTTGTGGTCGGGGGCGAGCGCGCTCGCGGGGGGACCAGGACGCGTTGTGGCCGATGGCGAGCGCGCTCGCGGGGGGGACCAGGACGCGTTGTGGCCGATGGCGAGCGCGCTCGGTAGTGCTCAATTTTGAACAATGGGCCCCGGAGCGCCAAGTTGAGCACTCGGGATCGGCCACGCCGAGCTGTCGACCGGCCGTGCCCGCTTGTTCCTGTCGGACGAGTACCCTGATCTCGGCGCCGTCGGCCCCCAGATGCTGGGGGGCACGAGCGTGAGCGTGATGGTCTACGCAGAGGATGTCGACGCGCTCGTGGCGCGGGCTGCCGCGGCAGGCGACGATCGAGCGCCCGCCGCAGGACCAGCCGCACGGCGACCGCATGGCCTGGCTCCGCGACCCGTGCGGCCACCGCTGGGGGTCGCGAGCCGGATCGAGGACATCTCTCCGGAGGAGATGCAGAAGCGCCTCTCGGCGACGTAGCTCCGCGTCGAGGAGGTCCGAAGAACCAGAGAGAATGAACCGCAGGGGGCACAGAGGAAGAGAGAGAATGAATATGTTATTCTCTCTCTCTCTCTCTCTCTCTCTCTCTCTCTTCCTCTGTGCCCTCTGTGGTTCATATTCTTCTACATCATGAATCCAGGGACGTCAGGGGCATCGAGCCGCGGTAGATTCACCGTTGCCGTCGAAGTGGTCGGTCTCGGTGCCGCTCAGCCGGACCACGACCTTCGTGGCATCGATGCTCACGAT
The DNA here is from genome assembly GCF_051521615.1 of Sorangium sp. So ce1335. NCBI lineage: Bacteria > Pseudomonadati > Myxococcota > Polyangiales > Polyangiaceae > Sorangium > Sorangium sp. So ce1335. Next base: position 8,719,322 of record NZ_CP150363.1, on the reverse strand, counting down.
CTCCAGCGTGGCTGACCGGGCTGTTCCGCGCGCTCGCGCACCGGACGAGCGTGCGGCTCATCCGGGAGAGCGGCGGGCACACCCTGTCGAAGGTCGTCGAGATGGACGAAGCGCCCGCGGTCGGCGCGGTCGTCCTTGCGGACCGCGAGCGGCCCATCGTCAGCGTGGAGGTCGACGCGGAGCGCGGGCAGGCGGACGTCTACCTGCGGGAGGACGCACGCGACCAACCGGCATGGATCGGGCTAACGGATCGGTCCGAAGTTGGCTTCCGAGTGAGTGCGTACCACGGTTGCCATGGATCCGTGGCTGGCGCTTAGGGATCTGGCGGTGGATCGGAGCGAACGCATCGTGCACGTCGCTTGGCTGAGCTGATGCTGTACGCAAGGTCGCCAATCGCAAAATCAACGATGAACGTTTCGGTTCCAGAGGTGGCGACAGGCGTTGATGACCAGAACTTCCCCGGCGGTTCACCCGGGAACGCTACGCGGTCGAGCGCCGGTTGGAGCTCCTCAGTATCAACGATCGAAAGCAGCTCTTTTGCGCTCGGTAGCCGCCAGTCAGTATACCCAGAGAGCTCCAGCGACTCACAGTAGGAAAGTGCCCCATCCCAGCTGAAGTCATCGCTGCCGGATTCACGCTGCCACCAGAGCCCCGTCGAGCGATCGAGTACCCAGTCGCTGAGTATGCGCAACTCGACCTCGTTGATGCGTGTCTCGCCGCCGACGCATACCGCCCGCATGGAATGCGCGGACTCGTCGAAGCCCACGGTGATAGCATTGGCCGCTCGCATGACCCAGAATGGAAACGCTGAGCTTGCAGCGACGGGTGTGGCTGACAAGTAGTACCCACTCTGATGGGGGGCAATTGGTTCCGGAAACGCCGGATAGCGACCTAGATCCAAGATGGACTCGAGCTCGCGGAGCGTCGGCAGCCGCCACGTCGCGAGGCCGCCGAGCTGCTGGGTGGCGAGGGTTGCGCAGTGCTCCCGCGCGTCGGCCATGGTGAACGCCGCGCTCTCCGTCACCTTCTCCCACACGAGCCCGGTCACCGCGTCTGTCACGGTGCCGTCGCGTTCCGTGTAGGAGGGAACGGCGATCCGATAATTCCCGTCTTGTCCGAACAACGGCTCCGACGGCCCCGGGCACTCATCGACTGTGGTCTCCCCCTCCGTGCAGCGTTTCGTCGCCGAGTCCGGCCACATCACCAGAACTGGCACGGAGCCGCCACCAGTTCCTCCTCCGGAGCCAGCTCCGCCAGCCCCGGAGCCGCCGGTCCCCGAGCCACCACCTCCGTGGGCGCCCGCGGAGCTGGTGCTGCCGCCTGTCCCGCCGACGCCGCCTGCGCCTCCTCCGATCTCAGTGTATTCATCCCACGGCGCGCCGATGACCCATGCGCATCCGCAGAACATTGAAACCGCGAAGCCGACCGACATCATGCCCACCCGCGCGCCCACCATGCTGACGGAGCGTCGACCTCGAGCGCGCCGGGTGTCAAGAGATACGACGTGTGCGCCAAGGACGGACACGTGCGCCGATCGCGCTCCCTCGAGATGGTCGCAATTGCTTCGGGGTGGTCGCGTTTCAGGCAAACGCGACCACTACCAGCGCGCTCGCGGGGGGACCAGGGCGCGTCGTGGTCGAGGGCGAGCGCGCTGGTGATGAATTCAGCGCTGGGCTGGTCGCGACCGGTTGAAGCGCCCCGGCCGGCGCGCCAATCAAGGTCCCCCGATGTCCGGGGACAGCAGAGAGCATTACGGCATCAAGTGATGTTTCGTCGCGCAAAGCGCCGGCTCTTGCAGATGGATGCCGCTTGACGCTGTGCGGCGGCGGTGCGCATCGTCCATCGATGCGATCCATCGCGCGCGCTCTCTCGCTTCTTGTCTTGTCGACGAGCGGCGCGGGAGGGCTCTCCGGCTGCATCTACCCGGAGGACTGCGCCGACGAGCAGGTGTGCCTTGCACCCGCGGCGTCGCCCTGTGACGTGCTCGAGCCCAGCGCGGGTCCCGTGATGGACGAATGCGGCGTGTTTGTCAGCGCCAGCGCTCCCCGGGATGCCCCGCGCGCGGGCACGCGGTTCGAGCCGTTCGCCTCGCTGCAGCACGCGATCGTGGAGGCGCGAGCGCGAGGCCTGCGCCATGTCTACGCCTGCGGCGAGACGTTCGAGGAAGAGGTGACCCTGATCTCGGGTGTCCACCTCTGGGGCGGCCGTCGCTGTGATGACGGCGGCTGGTCGTACGGGGCGTCGTTCGACGCGCCCGGGCACCTGACCACCATCGCGCCGGGGCCGGCGGGGATCCCGGTGCGGGTCGTCGAGGGAGGCGGCGCTACCTCGACGATCTTCGGGGTGCGCGTCGTGGCGGCGGACGCATCGGCGAGCGACGGCAAGTCGTCGATCGCGATGATCCTGGGCCAGGGGGCGAGGGCGATCGTGCGAGCGAGCGAGATCATCGCGGGCAACGGGAAGGACGGAGAGGCGGGGGAGGACGCACCCAGCGAGCGGGCGAAGGACGGCGTGAGGGGGAACGACGGCGCAGACGCCTGCACGGCAGACCGCGCGACGGGCGCCCTGCCGGTCGTGACCGCGTGCGACGACGGCATCGAGTCCACGGGCGGATACGGCGGCGACGGCGGCCTCGAGGAGGGGGGCGACGGCGCTCCAGGGCAACCCTGGCCGGCGGAGAATCCGGATGGCCACGGCCGTGCAGGGACCGGTGCGGGCAGCACGACGTGCACGGAGGGGAAGGGCGGAGCCAACGGCGTCGACGGCGGGCGCTCTGCCGGTGCGGTCGGCGCAGGCTACCTCGGCGTCGAGGGCTGGACCGGCGTCCGGGGCGACGACGGGCGAAGGGGCGGCGTCGGCCAGGGAGGGGGCGGCGGCGGCGGCAGCAAGGCGCGAGGCGGCATGGTCGCGTGCCGGGCGGGTGGACCGCAGGCGGGCGCGACCGGCGGCTCTGGAGGGAGCGGCGGCTGCGGTGGCCGGGGCGGCAAGGGGGGCGGCTATGGCGGATCGAGCATCGGCATCGTCGCGCTGTACGGCAGCGCGGTGGCGCTCGAGGCGACGGCGATCACCACGGGCACCGCCGGCAACGGCGGCGTCGGAGGGACGGGCCAACCGGGTGGCGGTGGTGCATGGGGCGGCCACGGGGGAACGCCGCCCACTGGCAGCAGTCCCATGTGGCCCGCGTGTCCCGGTGGACGGGGAGGCAACGGCGGCCGCGGGGGCGACGCCGGCGGCGGCCTCGGCGGTTCCTCGTACGGCGTCGCGTCCGCCGGCGCGGACGTGCGCTTCGGTCCGGGGGCCGACGTGCACCTCGGAAAAGCGGGTGCGGGTGGGCCCGCAGGCAATGCAACTCTTGACGAGACGGACGGCAAGGGGATGTCCGGCGAGGCCATGCCCTACCGGCAGCTCGATGTGCCCGATCCGGGGCCACCGCAGTGAAGTGCCTCGCGCGCGCCGTGCTGGACCGATGAGGACCATCGAGATGCCCCGAGCGATCGCTCTGCTCCTTTCCTTCTCGCTCCTCGTGGCCGGGTGCGGCACCGACCCCGTGGCGGTCGCCCCTGGCGAGACCCCGTGCGACGGCGGCGCGTCGTGCCACGGTGAGCCGCCGTCGGAGTCGTTCTGCCTCGAGCGTCTCGCCGCCGACGTGCTCGAGGACGGGTGCGGCGTGTTCGTGGGCGGCGTGTTCGGCAGCGGCGACGACGCGAACCCCGGCACGAGGGAGATGCCGCTGCGCACGCTGCAGCGTGGCATCGAGCTCGCGCGCACCGGGCGGGGGCGCGTGTTCGCGTGCACCGACGGCTTCTACGGTCCCGTCGTCTTGCCCTCCGGCGTGGATCTCATCGGGGGCTACCACTGCATACGCTGGGAGCGCATGCGCGGTACGCCCGCCATCGTTCAGCACAACGGGGTGCACAGGCACGATGATTTTCTCCTCACCGTCGAGCCGGCGAGCGCGGGGGACACGGGCGCAGCGGACGGGGTCTCCACCATCGTCGACGTCGACTTCTTTTCGCAAAGCCCCATCGTGATCCTGGTGCGGTCCAGCACCGCGGTGGAGATCACCCGAAGCTACATTCGCTCCGACTTCGGAATTGGGGGCTACAACGGCGAGGAGTGGCCCTATCCGAACCAGGCCGCCGGCGGCGCGCATGGGATGATGGGCGGGGCCGCGTGCTCGGGGGAGACCGTGGCCGGCGGGCCCGCCGTGGTGAACCCGTGCGACGACGGGATCCCGAGCGTCGGCGGCAAGGGCGGGGACGGGCTGCCGGGCGGCGCCGAGGACGGTGGCGACGGCGCGCCACGTCCGATGTCGGCTCCTCCGTACGAAGGGGCCGGAGGGGAAGGGGACCCGCCGGGCAACGCCTGCAACGACGGGAGGTTCGGCATGTCGGGCGCGCAGGGCGCCGCTGGCGCGGCGGGAGAGGGCATCGGGCGCATCAGCGACACGGGGTGGGAGGGCGACAAGGCCGGCGACGGCGGCCGGGGCACGCCGGGCCAGGGCGGCGGCGGGGGCGGCGGCCGCCGGGGCGGCCTCAGCGCGTGCGGCGTGGCGTCCAGGGGCGGCGCCGGCGGTGGATCGGGCGCGGCCGGCGGCTGCGGCGGGCGAGGGGGCCGGGGAGGGGGCAACGCCCATCCGAGCATCGGCATCGTCGCGCTCCATGCCAGGTTGACCCTGCGCGACAGCGTGATCGAGACGTTCCAGGCCGGCCCGGGCGGCGATGGCGGGCCGCCCGAGGAAGGCGGAACGGGCGGCCGGGGCGCATCGGGGGGCGCGGTGGGGGACGGCACGTACGGCTGCAACGGGGGCAATGGGGGCGACGGCGGCCGCGGCGGCCACGGCGGCCCCGGGCGCGGCGGCGACACGATCGGGATCGCCTACCTCGACGAGGACCAGCTCACGGTGGAGGGCGTCACCTTCATGCTGGGGCCGCCGGGCAAGGGCGGCACGAGCTGGGACGAGGAGGGCAACATGGTCTCGGGAGAGGACGGCGTCGCCGTCGAGACGCTCCGTTTTCCGGACTAGGCGGGGCTCGCGGGCGGGAGCCGGCGCCGGCCGTGGCGCAGGTGAAATTTTTCCAATACCTGGGCGGAGCGATCCTCCATGCTGCCGTGGAGCCGGATCGCCGGTGCGCGATGCGGGCATGAAGGAGCGCGACGATGACGAAGAGCCAGGTCCACCCCGTCCCCGAAGGTCAGACGTGCTTTCCCTACCTGAGCGCGCGCAACGCCGCGGAAGCCATCGAGTTCTACAAGCGTGCGTTCGGCGCGCGCGAGGACGTGCGTATCCCGATGCCCGACGGGCGCATGGGCCACGCCGAGCTGTCGATCGGCAGGGCCCGCTTCTTCCTGGCGGACGAGTTCCCTGATCTCGGCGCCGTCGGCCCCCAGACGCTGGGGGGCACGAGCGTGAGCGTGATGGTCTACGTGGAGGACGTGGACGCGCTCGTGGCGCAGGCCGCCGCGGCAGGCGCGACGATCGAGCGCCCGCCGCAGGACCAGCCGCACGGCGACCGCATGGCCTGGCTCCGCGACCCGTACGGCCACCGCTGGGGGGTCGCGAGCCGGATCGAGGACATCTCTCCGGAGGAGATGCAGAAGCGCCTCTCGGCGACGTAGCTCCGTGTCGGGGAGGTCCGAAGAACCAGAGAGAATGAACCACAGAGGGCACAGAGGGCACAGAGGAGAGAATGAGTATTTTTTTCTCTCTCTTCCTCTGTGCCCTCTGTGTCCTCTGTGGTTCAAATTCTTCTCCATCACGGAGCAAGGAGCGTCAGGGGCATCGAACCGCGGTGTATTCCCCGTTGGCGTCGAACTCGGAGGTAGGGGTGTCGCTCAGCCGGACCACGACCTTCGTGGCGTCGATGCTCACGATCTCCAGCACGCCGGGGCCGAAGGTCCCGCCGAACGCCCCGCAAGAACCGCTGCCCCTGTCGGGGCCGTTCACACCGAAGGACGCTGTCAGATCCCGCCCGTTGAGGGGGTAGATGCCGGGCACCTGCGCCGCAGGGGGGATGATGAAGCTCACGTGCCAGGCGTCGCAGCCGACGTAGGGCTCCGCGCAGGACAGCGCCGGGGCGCCGATGAGGACATAGAGATCGTCCGGACCGGGGGAAGGCCCGCCGCCCGTGGCGGAGCTGCTCCCGGGTTCGTCCGACGGATCGGGCAGCTCACTCCCGAGGAACGCGACCGCGCTGGCCGTCGTCGGCCCGGAGCCGCTGCCGGTGGAGCCGGAGCCGCCGGAGCCGACCGACGAGCTGCCGCTGACGGAGCCGGATTCTGCGGTCGGCCAGCCCGCGCCGGAGCCGACCGGCGAGCCGCCCCCGGTGCCGACGCCGTTGCCGGAGCCGACCGACGAGCTACCGCTGACGGAGCCGGATTCCGCGGTCGGCCAGCCGCCGCCGGAGCCGACCGGCGAGCCGCTCCCGGTGCTGACGTTGCCGCTGTCGTCGCTGTCGTCGCCGACCTCCACCAGGGCAGTGCACCCGGCGCCGAAGGTCTGGAGCATCATCAGCCCAAGGAACAATGAAATGGATGTGTTCACGAGGCGTCGCATTCGTATCTCCCCGGGCCTGTCAGCGCGGCCCGTTGTCACTCCATGAATGGCGTCGCTCGTCTGTTTTTATGATCTCCTGATCGAACTTTTCCGTGAGCAGAGGGCCTCGTGAGATCCACCGATCGACGCCCTGGCCTCACCAGGGCAACGGCAGCCCGCGAGGGCTGTCACCGCTGCGCGCTTCTCAGCTCCGGGACGAGGATCTCGAGCCTGCGGCGGTAGGCCGAGCTCGGGTGCGCCGCGACGAAGCGGCGCGCGCGCGCGAGCGCCTCGCCGCCGCGGCCGAGCGCCTTCAGGGCGCCGACAGCGATCACCTCACGCTCCTGGGCGAGCGCGCCGCCCGGGAAGCGCGCGAGGTGGGCGTCGGCGAGCGCGAGCGCCTCCGCAGGGCGCGCCGCGAGCGCCTCCTGCGCGCGCTGCAGCAGCCCGAGCTCCGTCTCCGCGCCGGGCAGCGCCGCCTGCACCGAGCCGCCCGCCGCCGGCGCGCCGGCCGTCGAGGCGGACGCGCGCGCGGGCAGCGGCGCGCCCGCGCGCGCGTCCGGAGGCTCCGGCGCTGGCGCGCGCGGCGGTTCCGCCACGGGGGGGACCTCCGCGAGCACCTCCGGCGGTGCCGCCGCGGGCGCTGCCGCGGCACCCGCTGTCGCTGCGGTCGCGACAACCGCCGCGCCGGGCGGCGCGAGCGGCGCGGCGGGCGGCGGCGGTGAGCCCGACGGTGCGAGCCACACCGCCCCGACGAGGACGACGCCGAGCGCCGCGCCGATTCCAAGGCCGGAGAGCACCGACGGCGCTGCGACAGCCCCGGTAGAGACGATCGCTGCCGGGGCGTGCGTCGCCGAGGCGCCCGCGCCTCCGCCGGTGGCCTGGGCGCCCGCGCCTCCTCCGGTGGCCTGGGCGCCCGCGCCTCCTCCGGTGGCCTGGACGCCCGCGCCTCCGCCGGTCGTCTGGGCGCCCGCGCCTCCGCCGGTCGTCTGGGCGCCCGCGCCTCCGCCGGTCGCCGGGCCGCCGGGGCCCTCGCCGCCTCCCGGTCCGTCCGGCAGGCGGAGCGGCAGCCGCGCCGCGAGCCGCGCGAGCTGCGCCCGGTCCGGCGCGTCGCGCCGGGCCGCCTCGAGGGCCACACGGAGCACGTCCGCGCCGTCACCCGGGCCGACCACCTTGCGAGGATCGCCGCTCATACGTTGCTCCCCTCGGTGATCCGCGCGGCCCCGGCCCGCGGCGCGCAGAGCTCGTGCCGACGCATCGCCGCCTCGATCTGCGCCCGCGCCGCGCGAAGCCGCGAGTACGCCGTCTGGAGCGGGCACCCCGCCGCCTTCGCGATCTCCGCCATCGGCATCTGCTCGATCTCGTGCAGGACGAACACCGCGCGCTTGTCGTCGTCGAGCTGATCGAGCGCCGCGTCGAGCCGGTCGAGCGCGCGGCGGCTATCGAGGGTCTCGTCCTGCGGCGCCGCCATGACCTGCTCGGGAACGGCCTCGGCCACCTCCTCGCGCCTGCGGTGCGGCCGCCGCCGGTACTCCGACGCGCGCCGCAGGCAGATGCTGTAGAGCCACGTGCGCAGCGCCGAGCTGCCGTCGAAGGTGTCGAGCTTCCGGTGGACCATGAGGAAGACTTCCTGGCAGACGTCCTCGACGTCGGCCTCGCGGACGCCGAGCCTTCGCAGCACGCGCCACACGTACGCCGCGTTCTCTTCGAAAATCTCCTCGAGGGTCATCGCGAGAGGCCGGGGCGCATGGAAAGCCCGCGCCTCCCCTTGATGGTCGCAACGACGGGTTTTTATGAAAGAAAAGCGGCCCCGCGCGGCGGACCGGAGGAATCGGCGGAAGTCACGGGAAGCTCAAGGGAATCACGGGAACTCGACGCCGAGCAGGACGTCCGCCGCCCCGGCGAGCGGCGCCATCTGGAAGACCTCGCGGTCCTGATCCTGCGCGTCGATGTAGTAGAAGGTGTCGCGAACGAACGGCACGATCAGCCCGAGGCCGCCGCCCACGGTGAGCGGGCCGGCGAGCCGCCGGGTGAGACGGACGTCGAGCGCGCCGCCCGCGGTTAGGCGCTCGTCGGAGCGGTCGACGCGGAACCCGAGGCCGCCGACGCGGAGGGCGCCGAGGCGGACGCCCGCGCACGCGGAGAGCCGCGTCTCGCTCCCGAGCGAGACGGGGCACGCGGACACGAACCCCTCGCCCCAGGTGAAGCGCGTCGACGAGGCGCCGGTCGTCGCCTCGTTCGGGAACCAGACCGCCCCCCCGACCTCGAACGAAAAGAACCGGGGCGGCGTGAGGCGCGCGCGGAGCGCGGCGGCGACGCCGGGCGAGGGAAGGAGGCCGAGCCCGAAGAGCGGACCGGCGCCGACCTCGACGCGCCACGGCGCCGGCGGAGGAGGTGCCGGCGGCGGGACCGGGATCAGGATGCGCTGCACGATGACCTGCGGCGCGGGCGCGGGGGCGGCCGCAGCGGGCGGCGCGGGGGCGGCCGCAGCGGGCGGCGCGGGGGCGGCCGCAGCGGGCAGCGCGGGGGCGGCGGCAGCAGGCGGCGCGGGGGCGGCGGCAGCAGGCGGCGCGGGGGCGGCCGCAGCGGGCGGCGCGCCGGGGGACAGCTTCGCGCTGGGGTCGATCATGAGCGCGATGGCCAGAGCGAGCTCTTCGTCGAGCGCCCTGCAGCGCGGCGACGCCGTCGTGATCTCGCGCGTCCCGAGCACCGCGCCGTCCGCATCGGCGACCGCGAGCACCGCGCGCCACCCGCCGGAGCCGCCCGGCTCGACGCGACCCTCGATCGTGAGCTCGGCCCGGGCGGCCGAGACGAGCGCCGCGCGCCCGAGGCGCGCCTCCACCGCCTGCGCGAGCGCGCGCGCCCCGACGCACGCCTCGGCGCCCGCGAGCCGCACCCAGCTCAGCGACGCCGTCTGCTCGCCGGGCGACGCGCGCGCGGGGCGCGCCGCTGCAAGGAGCGCCCCGGCGACGAGCGCGAGGCGCGCTGCGCGGCGCCCGAGCGCGGAGGCTGCGCGGCGCCCGAGCGCGGAGGCTGCGCGGCGCCCGAGCGCGGAGGCTGCGCGGCGCCCGAGCGCGGAGGCTGCGCGGCGCCCGAGCGCGGAGGCTGCGCGGCGCCCGAGCGCGGAGGCTGCGCGGCGCCCGGTCACGGGCCCGGCGAGGCCGCGATCCCGACATAGGTGGGCTCGGGGACCTCGGTGACGCGGCCGGTCGGCCGGAGAGCGCCGGTCGCCTCGTCCACGTGGAACGCGACGATGTTGCTCGAGCCCTGGTTCGCGACGAGCAGCAGCTTGCCCGTCGGCGCGATCTGGAAATGGCGCGGCGTCTTGCCCTGCGTCGGCGCATGGCCGGCCGGGGACAGCGTCCCCTTGTCGGGGTCGACGGCGAAGATGGCGATGCTGTCGTGGCCGCGGTTCGACCCGTAGACGAACTTGCCCGAAGGCGCCACCGCGACCCCGGCGCAGGCGTTGTCCTCGGCGCTCGCGCCGTCCGGCAGCATCGAGACGGTGGCCACCGACGACAGCGTCCCGCGCGCCGGATCGAAGCGCAGCGTCGTGATCGAGCCGGCGTTCTCGTTGATCACGTAGGCGAACCGGCCGCCCGGGTGGAAGTCGAGGTGCCGGGGGGTCGTGCCCGCGGGGAGCGCGAGGGCCGGCGGATCGTTCGGGGCGAGCTTGCCCGTCTCCGCGTCGAACGTGAGCTGGGCTATCGCGTCGGACCCGAGGTTCGTGACGAAGGCGAAGCGGTTCGCCGGATCGGTCACGGCGTGGTGCGACCGCGACCTTCGCCCGAACGCCTCCTCGTCGACCGCCTGGCCGAGCGCGCCGTCCTGGCCGACGGGGAGCACCGCCGCGGTGCCGCCGCCGTAGTTGGCCACGAGGACGAAGCGCCCGGCGCGGTCGAGGGCGAGGTGGGCAGGGCCCTCGCCCCTCGACGAGGCCCGGTTGACGAAGGCGAGCGTCCCGTCGTCCGGGCTGATCCGGAACGCGCTGACCGCCCCCGACGGCTCGCCGTCCACCTCGCCGAGCTCGTTCACCGCGAAGAGGCGCCGGCGCGCGGGGTCGACGGCGAGGAAGGTCGGGTTCATCTCGGCGTCGATCGGGCCCTGCACCGGGGAGAGCGCGCCGTCGGACTCGTTCAGGCGGAAGACGAAGATGCCCTTGCGGCCCCCCACGTAGACGAGCGGCGCGCTCGCCGGCTGCGGGCCGCCGCCCGCGCCGCCGGTGCTCGCGCCGCTGCCGCCCGTGGCGCCGCCGCTCGCGCCGCCGCCGTTCGTGCCGCCGCTGCCCGTGCCGTTGCCCTGGCTCATTCCCTCACCGCCGCCGCTCGTGGTCCCCGGCGGGGGTCCGCCCTTCGGGGGTCCACCGCCGGAGTTGCTGCACCCGAGCCACAGCCCGGCCGCCAGCCAGAAGCATGCGCCGAGGTGTGCATGGAAGGGCGCGTGGAAGGGGGCGTGGAAGCGCGCACGGACGGGCGCGCTGGAGCGTGTGCGCTGCATCGGTCGATCGATGTCCTCCGCGCATGCGTTATCCCCGGCCAGCGCCGCCGGGCAAGCGCGATGGCGCGGCGGCGCCGAGCAGCGCCCCGCGCTCGGCGAGGTCGCCGAGGAGGGCCGCGGTGCTCTCCAGCACCGGGCCGTCGACCGGGTGGCCCAGCGCAGCGCAGCCCTCGACCACCGCGTCCCGGAGCGTGGCACCCGCGAGGAGCCGGCCGAGGATCTCCGCCGCGAGCGGCGTGAGCTCCAGGAAGCGGACCTCGTGCGCGGCGTCGCGGTACACGAGCAGGCTCGTCGGCTCGCGCGCCGGCACGTCGCGCGCCGCCTCGTCGCCCGAGAGCCGGTGGACCGCGTGCTCGTGGCGCACGAGCGCCGCCGCCCGCTGGAAGCGCGCGCCCCGCTCGAGCGAGAGCTCCTCGCCGGACGCGGGCCCGCCCGCCGCGTCCGGCGGGCTCGGTGCGTCCACCGGCGCGTCGGTGCCCGCCGGTCCGCCGGGCGCGTCGGTGCCCGCCGGTCCGCCGGGCGCGTCGGTGCCCGCCGGTCCGCCGGGCGCGTCGGTGCCCGCCGGTCCGCCGGGCGCGTCGGTGCCCGCCGGTCCGCCGGGCGCGTCGGTGCCCGCCGGCCCGCCGGACTCGTCGCCGTCCGGCTCGGCGAACGACGCCGCGAAGGCGGCGAGCTCGTGGCGCGCGAGATCCGCGAGGTACGCGGGCACCTCCGGGTCCTCGGCCCATCGCGGCGCCGCGAAGCCAACGAACTCGAACGCGACCTCGCGGATGTAGCGCGACCGGGGCAGCTCCGCCTCGAGGAAGCGCGCCACGTCCGCCTCGAACCGCGCGCCGAGCCGCGCCGCGGTCCGCGGGATCCCGGCGCGGATCGCGCGCGTCAGCCCGCGGCGGATGAGGCTCCGGTAGAGAAGCAGCCGCCCCGGCGGGAGCGAGGCCATGGCCTCGAGGTCCGCGCCCTCGAGCCCGGCGCCGGCGAGCCACGCGCGCGGATCGGCCGCGATCGCCGCGCCGTCCGGCTCGCTCACGCTGCGCTGCAGCGCCCGCTGCAGGGCAACGAGCTCCGCCGGCGGCTCGGTCGACGCCTCGCGCGCCTCGCTCGCCCCGGTCGCCCCGGTCGCCCCGGGCGCCTCGCTCGCCCCGGTCGCCCCGGTCGCCCCGGTCGCCTCGCTCGCCCCGGTCGCCTCAATCGCCTCGGTCGCCTCGCTCTCCTCGCACGCTCCGCGCCCCGCGCTCACGCCCCGGCCTCCCGCGCGGCGAGCCCGCGCCGGTACGCCGCCTCGACCTCGGCGCGCTCGGCGAGCAGCGCCTCGAGCGGCGGCACGTCGTTGTCGCGCTCGAGAACGACAGGCACCGGCCCGGTCCGCGCGACGGCGCGGGCGAGCAGGTCGAGCACCGGCGCGATCACCGGCGCGCCGTGCGTGTCGACGAGGACCCCCGCGTCGTCGCGCCACGCGTGCCCCGCGACGTGCATCGCCACGACGCGGCCGGGCGGGATCTTCTCGAGAAGCGCGGCCGGATCGACGCCGTGGTTCCGGCCGTTCACGTAGAGGTTGTTCACGTCGAGCAGGAGCCCGCAGCCGGCGCGCTCGAGCACCTCGACGAGGAAGTCGGCCTCGTCGAGCGCGGCGCGGCCCGGGGCCAGGTAGTACGTGATGTTCTCGATCGCCATGGGCCGCTCGAGCCGGTCCTCCGCCTCGCGGATGCGCGCGGCGGCGTGCGCGGCGGCCGCCGAGGTGAGCGGCAACGGCAAGAGGTCGTGGAGGAACCTGCCGTCGACGCCGGAGAAGCAGAGGTGGTCGCTGTGGAACGGCGGGGCGAGCCGCCCAAGGAACCGCCCGAGCTCGCGCAGGTAGCCGGCGTCGAGCGGGTCGACCCCGCCGACCGACATCGTGAGCCCGTGCGTCAGGATCGCGCAGCGCTCCCGGACGCGCTCGATCGCCGCGGGGAAGTGGCCGCCGCGGCGCATGTAGTTCTCGGGGGAGAGCTCGAAGAAGGGGACGGGCAGCGCCGCGCCGCCGGCGAGCAGGTCGAGCACCTCGTCGAGGAACTCCCAGCGGAGCCCGAGGCCGACGCCGGTGAGCGCGCTGCCGGTCATGAGGGACACGGGGCGGGCGAGGCCGACGACGAGGTCAGCCGCAGGTGCCCTGGCCGCACGACATGTGGCCGGCCTTCTTGGCGGCGGCCGGCTTCTTCCCGGCGGGCTTGGCCGCCGGGGCGGTGGGCGCGGGCGGGGTGGGCGCGGTGGGGGCCGGGGTGGCCGTCGGCGCGACCATCGGCGAGGTCGCGGCGGACTGGACGTCGCTCGGCGGCGCGGGGGCCGGCGCCGCGGCCTCCGGCGAGGCCGGCGCCGCGGGGGCGTTCGCGCCCGCGGCGGCGTCGCCCGAGGTGGTCTCGGCGGGGGCGGCGGGGGCAGCGGGCTCGGCCGGGACGGCCTCCTGCTCGGCGGGGACCTCGGTCGCGTTGACCGGCGCCTGCGCGGCGCCGCAGCCGCTCATCACCATGGCGCCGGTGCTCAGCGCGGCGAGGGTCTCGAAAATGCTCTTCTTCGACAGCATCGTGTGCTCCTCTGGGTCTCGACTCGACGGTCCCTGCGCCCGGCACGGGCGAGGCGTGGCTCGGCTCCTCGGCGGTGCCCGGAGCGCCGTCTCATCTCAGACCCGCCGCGGCGCCGCAACGGCTCACTGGCCGACGGCGCCCGGCCGTGCGCCCCGGCGCAGCGGCCCCGGCAGCGCCGCGGTCGCGCGGGCGCGGCGGGCGGGGTGGGACAACGTCGCCGGACCTGCGCTGCACAGCCACGCGTGGCCTGAGGTGTGCACGCGGCGGTCGTCGACGATCGACCACCGGTCAACGGGTCGAACAGGGGAGGACTGCATGAGCACGCGACGACGCGCGGCGGCGGTGATGGCCGTCGCTGCCACGATGGCGCTCTCCGGTGCGGCCGGGGCGCAGGACGCGGGGCGAGGGGAGCAGCGCGACCGGCCGGCGCGCAACGTCCCGCCGGCGGATCAGCCGCTCATCCGGCGCATTCCCGAGCCCACCATCGCGGTCGAGGGCGGCTTCGGCGTGCTCGGCTACGTGGGCGGCACCGCGGGCGTCGGGCCGACCTGGAACGTGCGCGTGACCGGGGCCATGTCGCCGCGCGTGGCGGTCGAGGGCAACTACACCGGCTCGGTGAACGAGCGCGCGACGATGGGGGAATCGCTCGTGATGACCTCGCTCGACGCCGGGCTTCGCTACAACGTCCTGCGCGCCGACGAGGCGATCGTGCAGCCGTTCGTCGTCGCCGGCGTGGGCTACACGGGCTGGGCCGGCGAGGGCGGCGACGCGTTCGCGCTGGCGGTGCCGCTCACCGCCGGGGTGGAGCGGCTCGTCACGCGCAACGTCAAGCTGGGCGCCCGGCTCAGCTTCCGCCCCGCGTTCTTCGACGACCTCACCGTGCGCGGCGCCGCGAGCCGGACGGGCGGGGACAGCTGGGCGCTCCTCGCGCACGGCGGCGGCGCGTTCTGACCGGGGTTGAGGCGCGCTCCGACCGGGGTTGCCGTGCAACAGGGCCGCGGCGCGTGAGGCAGCGCGGCGCTCCGGGAACCGCCAAGGCGCCAAGGACGCCAAGAAGATATCAATAATTTTGCGCTCTTGGCGCTCTTGGCGCTCTTGGCGTCTTGGCGGTTCGATCCTCTGCGGCGCTGTCCGCGGTAACTACCGCACCACCGCGCGCGGGGTCGCGTGCGTCCGGGGGCGGCGGTGAACACGCCGGGGCGCGGCGTTCGTGGAGTAGTCTGCCGGGCGCGCCGGGCGGCGACCTGCCTTTCGGGCTCCCGGCCGGACCCACGGAACCCTCGGAGAACGACCGCATGAACACGCGCAGCAGCTCGCCCCGGCGGGGCCTGTCCTTCCTCTGCTTCACGGCCCTCGCGCTCGCCTCGAGCGCCGCCTGCACGACCCCGCAGCAGGCGACGCAGGGCACGTCGACGACCGCGACGGGCGGCGCCCGGCAGGGGAACGACTGCTCGACCGGTCCGCTCCTCGAGTGCCCCGAGGGGCAGGTCGACGGCTGCGCCCTCGGGACCACGAAGGAGCACCGGTGCGTGGAGGCGGGGCCGGGGAGGTGCCTCGACATCCGGGCGGCGCTCGTGAAGTGCCAGGATCACGAGATCCTGACGCACGACGGGTGCCCCGAGCCGGCCTACATGAAGCGGTGCGCGCCAAGGCCCACGCAGCAGCAGCAGCCGTGACCCGCCGGCCCCTCCCGGGAGACCCCGGCGCGCCGCGTCGTCGCTGAATCACTTGGGATCACGAAGGCTTACGCCCCGATTTGCCCGCGGGGAGCTTCGTGTCGGAGGTGATCGGCCCGCCCCCGTACGACCCGGCGCCGCCCTCGCTGCCCCAGGTCTCGACCTCGCCGGGGGGAGCGTCCTCGCGTTCGCCGGTCGACGTGATGGGCCCGCGGACGCCGGGGACGTCCGCCTGCGGGTGAGGCTGCTTCGCCTCGCTGACCTCGTGCTCCGGGCGCGGCGTGCCGAGCTGGTCCTGCGTCTTCTCGTCTCCCATGGTTCCTCCTTCCGAGGTCCCCTGGGGCCGGCACGCTCGATCGTCCACTCCTGCGCCGGCGTCCGCCCGCGCGTGCGTCTGCGCGCGCCCCGCGGCTCATCCCTCCCGCTGCGGAGGTCCGCCCGCGCGTGCGTCCGCGCGCGCCCCGCGGCTCATCCCTCCCGCTGCGGAGGTCCGCCCGCGCGTGCGTCCGCGCGCCCCGCCCGCGGCTCAGCCCTCGCCGCCGCGGAGGGGGATCGTGAACCGGAAGGTCGTCCCCACCCCCACGCGGCTCTCCACGCCGATGATCCCGCCGTGCGCCACCACGAGCTCCCTCGCGATCGCCAGGCCGAGCCCGGTGCCCTTGTAGCCGTTCCGCTGGCCGCGCCAGAACCGCTCGAAGAGGTACGGCAGCTCGTCCTCCGGGATCCCGGGCCCCGTGTCCGCCACCGAGAAGGCGACGTGCTCCTCCCGGCGCTCGCACCGCACCGTGATCGACCCCTGGGCGCCGGTCACCTTGATCGCGTTGCTCAGCAGGTTGGAGAGCACCTGGAGCACGCGATCGCGATCGCACACGACGACAGGCACGTCGTCGTCCGACGCCGCGACCAGCCGGACCCCCTTCTCCTGCGCCTGCGGCTCGAACGTCTCGACCGCCTCCCGGCCGATCTCCCGCGGATCCTGCGGCTGCCGGCGCAGCTCCAGCCGGCCCGCGCGGAGGCTCGCGAAGTCGAGGAGATCGTGGATGAGCCGGTCCATCCGGTGCGCCGAGCGCTGGATCGCCTGGATCGCCTTCGTGTCGCTCCGGTCGCCGGGGCGCGCCGCCGCGCGCTTCGTCATGATGGCGGCCGCGGTGATGATCGCGCTCAGCGGGTTCCGGAGGTCGTGCGACACCGTGGCGAGCACGTTGTCCCGCAGCTCGATCGCGCGCTGCGCGGCCTCGTAGAGCCGCGCGTTGTCCGCGGCGAGCGCGGCCCGCTGCGCCAGGTCGTGCGCGACCCCGAGGTCCGCCTCGTCGTAGACCCGGCCGCTCGCCGCGGTCGCCAGCGCGATGCAGCCGAAGGCGCGGCCCCGCGCGACCATCGGGACCAGCATGACCGACGTGACGCCGAGCTCGCGCACGAGCCGGCGGAAGGCGGCGTGCTCGGCGAGCGGCGCGACGAGCGGGTGGGAGAAGTCCCGGACGAGCTCCGGGCGCTCGCCGCCGAGGACCTGCTCCATCACCGAAGGCAGCCCGGGCGGCGGATCCATCTCGCGAAGGAGCGCGCGCGCCCGCCGGACCTCCTCCGGGTTCACGTGCGTCACGGTGACCCGCCGCGCCGCCTCGACCTCCGGCAGCGTGTGGATGACGCACCAGTCCGCGAGCTCGGGGACGGTGAGGCGGCCGAGCCGGTCGAGCGTGCCCTGGAAGTCGAGGCTGTCGCTCAGCGAGGCGCTGGCGGCCGCGAGGAAGCGCTGCGCCTGCTCGGCGCGCGTCCGCTCGGTGATGTCGAAGAACGTCACGACGCCCGCCGAGACGCGCCCGTCCGGGTCGCGGACCGGCGTCGAGCGCACGAGGATCCGCCCCCACGTGCCGTCGCTGCGGAGGATGTCGATCTCCTCGTCGCTCACGACCTCGCCCGTCGTCACGGTGCGCGCGAGCGGCCACTCCCACGTCTCGTACGCCTTGCCGGAGCGCGGGTGGAAGCCGCGGGCGATGTAGCCCTCGATGCCCTGGACCCCCTCGAACGACTGCCGGAAGATCTCCGTGGCCTGCCGGTTCGTGAGCAGGACGCGCCCCGTCTGCCGCTCGCCGATGATGACCCCGGCCGGCATCTGCTCGATCACCGTCGCGAGCAGCGCGCGGGCGTCGTCCGCCTGGTGCCGCGACGCCCGCTCCTTCGCGACGAGCTGCGCCTGCACGATGATCGCGGTCGCCCGGCTGGTCATCGTGCGGAGCATCAGCATGTCCTCCTCGGAGAACTCCTCGGCGGTGCGCGAGCCGAGGATCGCGACCCCGATGGCGCGCCCGTCGTGGATCAGCGGCACGCCGTGGACGGCGCGCAGCCCCCGCGACCGGAGCTCGCGCGCCGTCACGGGCAGCGACCGGAGCGCGGCGTCGAGCGAGGCGGGCCCGCGCAGCGCGAGGACGGCGCGGGCGAACTCCCGCGTCGCCTCGAGCGGCGGGCCGAGCAGCGGCCCGTCATCGAGGCCGGCGGTCGCGTGCACCTCGAGCGCGTCCCCGTCGCAGAGCAGGACCATCGCCACGTCCACGGCCGCGGACGCCTCGCGCGTGGCGCGGATGAGCGCCCTCAGGAACGTGTCCAGGTCGCTGCTGCCGAGCGCGGCCGTCGAGATGACGTCGAGCGCCTGGAGCAGGCGCACGCGCGCCGCTTGATAGCGCGTCACCGCGTCGGCGATCGCGCCGTCGATCGCGCCGTTCAGCCGGATGAGCTCGCTCCCCGCGTCGCCGCCGCCGTCCCGCTCCCAGAGCTCCAGGATCACGGCGCGCAGCGCCGCGTACTCCTGCACGACGTCGGCGAGATCGTACCCTTGCGCCAGCCGGCTCAGCGCGTGATGGCCGGGCATGTCCCGGATCTTCCCGTCGACCTCGGCGCCGGCCGCGACCTCGGTGATGTAGGCGAGGACGCTCGGTACATGGTCGGTGAGCACCGGATCCGACGTCGGCCGCGCCGGGCTCAGCGCGCGCGCGCGCTGCGCCCAGGCCTCCAGGATCGCGCCGCGGTGGCGCCGGATGAAGTCGGAGAGCCGCTCTTCGTTCGGTCTACCGAGCTGACCCATGCCGTCCCTTACGATAGCGCGAAAGCTTGAGCATGTGTTCACCTCGCGCCGCGCGCGGATCCGGGGCGACGCGCGCGCGGGGCCAGGCGGAGCTCGCGCGGCCGTCGTTCGGAGGCGGCGAGCGCCGACCTCCGACCCACGCGAGCGCCGGCGCGCCTCATCAGCTCCGGAGGCCCGGCGCCTCGTGTCCGCTCTGGGCGACGTACTCCAGGTATCCGCCGCCGTAGACGCGCGGCCCGTCCGGCTGGAGCTCCAGGACGCGGTTGGACAGCGCGGCGAGGAAGCGGCGGTCGTGCGAGACGAACAGCATGGTGCCCTCGAACGAGGAGAGCGCCTCGACGAGCATCTCCTTGGTGGCCATGTCGAGGTGGTTCGTCGGCTCGTCGAGCACGAGGAAGTTCGGCGGGTCGTAGAGCATGATCGCGAGCACGAGCCGGGCCTTCTCGCCGCCGGACAGGACGCGACAGGGCTTGTCGATGTCGTCGCCGGAGAAGCCGAACGCGCCGGCGAGCGTGCGGAGCGAGCCGATCGAGGCCTGGGGGAAGCTCGCGACGATCGACTCCCAGACCGAGCGGGTCGGGTCGAGCAGCTCCATCGCGTGCTGCGCGAAATACCCGAGCTTGACGCTCGCGCCCACGCTCACCGCGCCGGCGTCCGGCGCGGCCGCCCCGGCGATGAGCTTGAGCAGGGTGGATTTGCCGGCGCCGTTGACGCCCATGACGCACCAGCGCTCGCGGCGGCGGATCAGCAGATCGAGCCCGTCGTAGATGGGCCGGCCGCCGTACGACTTCTTGACCCCCTCGAGGCGCGCCACGTCGTCGCCGGAGCGCGGGGCGGGCTTGAACTCGAAGCGGATGGTCCTCCGGCGCTTCGGCGGCTCGACCTTGTCGATCTTCTCGAGCTTCTTCACGCGCGACTGGACCTGCGCGGCCTTGGCGGCCTGGGCCTTGAAGCGCTCGATGAAGCGCATCTCCTTGGCGAGCATCGCCTGCTGGCGCTCGTACTGCGCCTCGGCCTGCTGCTCGTTGATCGCGCGCTGCTGCTCGTAGAACTCGTAGTTGCCGGAGTAGCTGGTGAGCTCGCCGCCGTCGATCTCGATGATCTTCGTGACGATGCGGTTCATGAACTCGCGATCGTGCGAGGTCATGACGAGCGCCCCCGGATACTGCTTCAGGTAGCCTTCGAGCCAGATGATCGACTCGATATCGAGGTGGTTCGTCGGCTCGTCGAGCAGGAGCGCGTCGGGCCTCATGAGGAGGATGCGCGCGAGGGCGACGCGCATCTTCCACCCGCCCGAGAGGTTGCCCACGTCGCCGTCCATCACGGCCTGGCTGAAGCCGAGGCCGGCGAGGATCTCGCGCGCCCTGGCGTCGAGCGCGTAGCCGCCGAGCTCCTCGTAGCGGGCCTGCGCCTGCCCGAAGCGCTCGATCAGGCTTTCCATCTCATCCATGCGCTCGGGGTCGGCGAGGGCGGCCTCGAGCTCGCGGAGCTCGGCGGCGACGACGGAGACGGGGCCGGCGCCGTCCATCGTCTCGGCGACGGCGCTCCTGCCCTTCATCTCGCCGACATCCTGGCTGAAGTAGCCGATGGTGACGCCGCGGTCGATCGCGACCTGGCCGCCGTCGGGCGCCTCCTCCTTCGTGATCATGCGGAAGATCGTGGTCTTGCCCGAGCCGTTCGGCCCCACGAGGCCGACCTTCTCGCCGCGGTTCACCGCCGCGGAGGCCTCGAGGAAGAGGATCTGCTTACCGTGCTGCTTGCTGATGGAGTCGAGGCGAATCACGAGGCGCGCTGCCGCCCGAGGCGGCTCCTTTCCGCGCACCGTATACCAGACGGCCCGCGAGGCGCCCCGGCATTTCGTCCGGCGGGCGCGGCGCTCTCGGCGCGCCGGTGAGCCGCGTCAATCGGGAGTTTTCTCGCGCGTGGACGCGCTTTTCTCGCGCGTGGACGCGCGGAACGGCGTCTTTGCTCTGGAGAGCTCCCTTTTCTCCCCTGCGATGGCGAATCGTCCCTGCGGCGTTCGGCCGTCATGACGTCGGAGCCTCTCCCGCATTTCCATCGGAGACCGGCGGCCCGATCGGCGCTGCGGACAGCGAGGGCACCGCCGTTGTGAGCGGCACAACCGGCGCGGGGCGGCGCGACGGGTGAGCCGCGGCGGGCGCGGCGGATGCCGGCTGGACGCCGGCGGCTCGGCCGGTCCCGCGCGCGAGCGCGTCGCGGACCTGCTGAATGCCGGGCGCGTGAGCGGTCGCTATGCGGAGTGAATGGGAGAAGAATTTTGAACCACAGAGGCACAGAGGGCACAGAGGGAGAGAAGGAGAGGAGGAGAAGAGAATTTTATTTTCTCTCGTCCTCTGTGCCCTCTGTGCCTCTGTGGTTCGATTCTCTCCCTCTTTTCGCCGGACGAGGCGCCGGCCGGGGCTTGCCCTCTCCCGGCGGCGAGGGCAGAAGGCCTGCCATGACCAAGGTTCAGATCCTGTCGTATGCCGGCTGCAGCACCTGCAAGAAGGCGCTGAAGTGGCTCGGCGAGCGCGGCGTCGACGTCGCCGTGCGGCCCATCGTCGACGAGCCGCCGACGGCCGAGGAGCTCGCCCGGTGGGTGCCGGCGAGCGGGCTCCCGGTGCGCCGGTGGCTCAACACGAGCGGGCAGAGCTACCGCGCGCTCGGCAAGGCGAAGGTGGACGCAGCGAGCGACGAGGAGATCGCGCGGTGGCTCACCGAGGACGGGAAGCTCGTCAAGCGGCCCGTGCTCGTGAAGGGAAACACGGTGCTCGTCGGCTTTCGCGAGGACGACTACGCCGCGCTGTTCGGCTGAGGCGACAGGGGTCGCCCACGTCGCTCACCCGATGTGGGGAGCGCTCTCTCGATCCGCGTCGCCGCGCGGCGGAGCCGGCGGCGATCGGCGCAATCACGGCGGGGGCGCGGCGCGAGCGAGGCCGCGGGCTGGGCGGCGCCGGTCGCGCGCCTCGCGCCATGTCACCCATTCCCTTCGAGCGGACAACCTTCTACCTTCGCGGATGGACACCTCGGGACGACATCCATGAAAACGAAGACGATGCTGGCTTTCGTTGGGCTCACCGGCCAATGCGCCATCGCGGTGCTCGGGCTCGGATGCGCGCAGATCTTCGGCTTCGACAAGACCTATGAGTCCGCGGGCGGGTCCTCCGAGGGCGGCGGAGGGGGCACACCCGCGGGCAGCGGCGGCGGAGACGCCGCCCAGGGCAGCGGTACGGCGAGCGCGGGCAGCGGCACAGCGAGCGCGGGCAGCGGCACGACGAGCTCGGGCAGCGCCGGGGGCGGCGGCGCCGATCCGTGTGCGGTCCTCGAGGTGATGCCGGGGGAGAGCCTGGGCCTATCCATGATCGACGACATGGAAGACGAAGACCTGGCGATCCTCCCCGGGGACGGCGTGACCCCACGGGAAGGGTACTGGTTCAAGGACAACGACGGGTCAGAGGGAGGAGTCCACGAGCCCGAAAACGAGGTTGACCTGATGACCCCCCTCGACCTTCCGCGCGGCGATAGCCGCGTGGCCCTTCACACGAGCGCCAACAACGGCTTCGTCGATTATGGGGCCAGCGTCGCGCTCTTTCTGTACAACGATGATTTCGGCGACGCCTCCGAGTACCGCGGCATCACCTTCTGGGCCCGCGCCGAGGAGGGCTCCTCCAGGAGGCTGAAGGTGACGCTCATCGACAAGCAGACCCGTCCCACGGGGGGCATCTGCGACGAGGCGGCGGGGGAGTGCTACGACCACTTCTATCGATCCGTCACGCTGACGGACGACTGGAAGCACTTCAAGGTCCCGGCGGAGTGCCTCGAACAGGCGGGGTTCGGGAAGCAGTTCGACGCGCTCCTCCTGGACCAGCTCTGGGGCGTCTATTTCAGCTTCGACAAGGGTCAGGCGTTCGACCTCTGGATCGACGACGTCGCCTTCTACCGGTAGGCGCGGGGAGGGCGCCTCAGGGCGCCGAGGTGAAGCGGCCCGTCCGGACCTGCCTCAGCCAGAACGCGCTCTCGTCATCCAGGGTGTTGTCGGTCGTGCCCTCGCGCGAGCGGCTGATCACGACGTCCACGTCGCAGCTCTCGGGCTCCTGCGAGCTTGTCGACCGCAGCTCGCCCGCGTCGATGGTGAACGTCCCGGGGTCGCCCGGCACATCGAACCGCTCCGTGAAGATGCAGTCGCCGTCCACGCGGATCTCCATCGCGTCCCCGGACCCGCTCGGCGACCACGCGATCGTGATCGCCTCGTCGCGCGCGACCGGCTCGCGGGGCAGATCCTCGAGGTCGAACGGGTCGGGGAGCGTCCCGACGTTGTCCGGCGCGTCCTCGTCGTCCTCGCGGTCGAGCAGCACCCGGAACTCTGTGTCTCCCGCGCCGACGTCGAACTGGGCCACATAGACGCCGCTGCCCTGGGCCGACATCTGGACCTCATCGCCGTCCGCCGTCGCCGAGATCCGGTCTCCCCCGCTCAGGATGACATACGTGTTGCTCTCGTTGCCGCCGACCTGGAGCGTGGCCTTCAACGTCGTCGACGTCGCGCTCTCGGCGGTCGCCTCCAGGTCCGCCGAGATCCCCCCGGTGCGGATCTGCTGCGAGTCGAGCGTCTCCGTACAGCCCGCGAGAAGGCCGGACGCCGCGAGCCCGAACATCGCCATCGTGGTCTTCGTGATCATGAGCAGCCTCTCCTCCGTCTCCGCCGTCTCAGCCATCCCCCACCCAGCGCACCGACCTGTAACTTTACGCTGATACTACAATCGGCCGCGCTCCTCCGCGAAAGCGCACGATTCCGACGGGCCGGGCGACGCGCAGCCTCGAAGGCGAGCTCACCAGTGGCCGCGCACGACGACGCCGCCGCCGGTCGGCGCCGCGCGCAGCGACAGGCGCAGCGCGCCGACCTGCGGCCGGGGCGGGGGCGGCTCCGTCAGCAGGAGCAACACCGCCGCGCCGGCGAGCACGCCGCCGGCGCCGAAGCCGATCGTGCTCGCCAGCCCGAGGTCCTTCGCGCGGTCGCCGGCGGCCTTCCCGACGGCGCTGCACGTCGCCACGCCGGGCCGCTCGGGATCGTCCTTGCACGCCTCGTCCGCCAGGTCGCTCTCGTTGAGCGCCATCCACCCCGTCACCGAGCCGAAGATCAGCGCGCTCGCGGCGAGCCCGCCCGCCACGTAGGTCGCGATGCGCCGGCCGCTGGGCCCCGTGTCCGGCGGCGCCGCCGCGGGGCGAGCCCCGCCGACCCAGGGCGGCGCGACGACCCGCTCGCCCGGAGGCTGCGGCTTCACGGAGGGCGGCTCGCCGGCCGGGAGCTTCACCTCGAGCGCGATCGTCCTCGACTCCGACCTGTCGATCGTGAACCGCACCTCGTGCACGGGCCCCCCCGGGGCCTTCGTCGTCACGACGTGCTCTCCCGGGTTGACGGGGAGCGCGATGCCGAGGGAAGGCTGCTGCAGGGTGATGCCGTCGCGCTGCACGACCGTGCCCGGGGGCGCGTCGCTCGGCAGCGACAGCGTGAGCTGAGGGACGAGCGGCGCGAGGGCGTCGCGCTGTTCGAGCGCGACGCGGTGGCGCTCGCGCTGCTGGAGCTTCTCGGCCTCCGACATGCGGGAGTAGAGCGCCAGAAAGTCGTTGTAGCGCGCAACGGCGGTGGCGATGTGCCCCCACTGGGCCTCGCACTCGGCGAGCGTGAACAGCCGCCCTGGGCGCGGATCGAGCCGGTGGCTCTCGGCGAGGGCAGGGCAGCCCGTCTCGTGCCGGCCCGCCAGCATGTCCGCGAGGCCGCGATTGAAGAGCGACTCGGCGAGGGCGACGGCGTCGGGCTGCGCGCTGGCCGGGGCGGCGAGAGCGATGCTCAGCATGCCGCTCAACACGGAGCCAGGCCAGACGAGGCGCATCGGTGGATGCAGGAGATACCACCACCGGTATCGCGCCAGCGAAGAAATCAGCGCTACGCCGCCGCCGCGCCGGCCCGCCGAGCCGGCGGCTGCATTGCTTGGTCGGCGGCTGCATTGCGGCGCCGGCGGCTGCCTCGCTTGGCCGGCGGCTGCCTCGCTTGGCCGGCGGCTGCCTCGGCCCGCGGAGCCGGTGGCGTCAGTCCGCCGAGTAGAGCGACTCCCGGGGCCTGGCCGAGGCGGAGGCGGACGGCTGCGCGGCGGGCGTGGGGCCGGCGTCGGGCGGCGGCGGCGCGCCGGGCGAGGGCGCGGCGCTCGTCGACGGCGCCGCGCTGGGCGAGGGCGCGGCGCCGGCCGGCAGCGACGCGGCGGGCGGCGGCGCCGCGCGAGGCGGCGGCACCGGAGCCCTCGCGCCCGCGGGAGCCTCGGCGGGGGCGGCCGTCCGGCCGGCGTCGCCGCCCGCGGGCGAGGTCGTCGCAGGCGCCGCGAGGTCGGGCGCGCCGGCCGTCCCGGAGGGCTCGGCCAGCGCGGGGACCGGCCCCATCCTGGCCGTCATGGCGGGCGGCGTGGAGGTCGCTGCCCGGGCCGCGTGCGCGCGCTCCGCCTCGCCGGGCGCCGGGGGCGCGCCCCTGCCCAGCATCGCCACGGCGATGGCGCCCCCGCCGAGCAGGGCGAGGGCCGCGACGACGAGCGTCGGCCGGCTCCACGGCGCCGCATCGACGACCCTCGTCTCCACGCCCGTGCTGGAGGACTGGGCGGGCACCGGCATCGACGACGGGGCCCCCTGGCCCCCGCGCGACACGGGCGCGCCCACGGCGTACAGGCGCGACGACCTCATCGTCACGGGCGCGATGTCGAACACCTCGGCGAGCGCCTCGACAGCGGCCGACGCGGTCGAGAAGCGCGCCTCGGGGTCGCGCGCCGTCGCCTTCGCGAACCACGCATCGAAGGCCGGGGGCAGCTTCACCCCGTCGGCCTCCGCGCGCGCGCACGCGGGCTCCTGCGGGCCGTGCATCGCGATGACCGCGAACGCGAGCGTGTTGCTGAACTCCCGCATGTCGTTCAGCCAGTAGGCCTTGCCGACGAGGAGCGTGTACGCGATCATGCCGAGCGCGAAGAGGTCGACGGCCTTCGTGATCGACCCGCCGCCGAACTGCTCGGGCGCCATGTAGAGCGGCGTCCCGAGGGCCGCGGTCGTCGCCGAGTCGACGGCGGTCTCGGCGACGAGCTTGGCAATGCCGAAATCGAGCACCTTGATGCGGAGATCGTCGTCGTCGTCGCTCGCCGCCAGGAAGAGGTTCGCCGGCTTCAGATCGCGGTGGACGACCCCGGCGGCGTGCGTCTTGTCGAGGGCGAGCGCAGTCTGGCGCAGGTAGGTGACCGTCTCCTGCGGCGACAGGCGCCCGACGCGGCGGACCCGCTTGCTGAGCTCCTCGCCGCGCAGCAGCTCCATGACGAGGAACGGCATGCCGGTCTCCTCGTCGATCCCGGCGTCGAACACCTCGACGATGTGCTCGGTCGCGATGCGGGCGGCGACGCGCGCCTCGAGCTTGAACCGGGCCTGGAACTCGGGGCTCCCGGCGAGGTGGGGGTGCATCACCTTGAGCGCCCGCCGGCGCTCCGTCTCCACGTGGACGACCTCGTAGATCGCGCCCATCGCTCCGGTGGCGATGCTGCGCACGACGCGGTACCTGCGCGCGAACAGCCTCCCTTCGACGAAGCTCAGCGACATAAGTCCACCGCGTCGAACGAGCATACACCATGAGCCCGCACCGCGGCACTCGGGAACTGGTTGTCGCAGGTATATCGACGACGCGCGCCGGATGCAGGGCGGCGGGCCTTCGTCAGAGGACGAGCACCGCGAGCAGGCGGGGGCCGTGGAACAGGTCGAAGCCGCCGATGTCGATCTTGCGGCCGATCGTGTAGGTCGTCTCGTCTCCGCGCCGCGTGGCGTTGATGCCGGAGACGATCCCCTGGCCGACCGCCTCGACGTTGTAGGACAGCTCGGTGAGGAGGCGGAGCCGGCTGAGGTACGAGGTGAGCCGGAGCCGGAGCCCCACGGACAGGTTGCCGGAGAAGGCGATCATCGTCGCCTCGCCGCCCTCGCGCTCGCCGCCGGGGAGCTCCCCCGAGAACGCGTAGCGCACGGGGCCGGCGCCGCCGTACAGGCCGAGATCGCCGAACGGCGCGAGGCGCGGCCACTCGCCGCTCCCCAGCCGAAGGCTGAAGCCGCCCTGGTAGAACCGCGACGTCACGCTCTGGGCAGGGCTCTGCCGCTCGAAGACGTAGATGTCGCCCTTGCCCGGATCCCGCTCGCGGAGCTCGTAGAAGATGCGCGGGAGCTTGTAATCCATGTACCGGAAGCCGGCGAGCAGCTCCTCGAGATAGAGATCGTCCGCCGCCTCCGGGAAGAGCTTCGTGACGTCGAAGCCGACGTCGACCTGGCGGACGAGGAGCTGGAACGGCGCGCTGGCCACGACGCCCGCGTCGCGATCGGTCGCCGGATCGACCGCGATCTCGGCGACGTTGCCCGAGGTGAACCGCGCGACCTTGAGGCTCGTGCGGAGTCCGACGAGGTCGGCGCCGATGTCGAAGACGTCGCTCGCGACGCCGTTCAGGCCGATCAGCTGGCCGAGCGAGCCGTCGTGGCGGATGTCGCCCCCCGCCGAGAAGAGCCGGTCCGTCTTGAACCCGGCGTTGAGGCGCGCGGCGTCGCGCACGTGCTCGAAGTCGTACGTGATCATCGCCCGGCCGCCGACCATGAACACGGGGTCGACGTCGTAGGTGAGCCGCCGCGTCCTGCCGCGGTAATCGTTGATGCCGCCGGAGGAGTTCGGGCTCGCGATCTGGTGGAAGAAGAGGAGCTCGACGTCGCTCTTCAGCCGGAGGTGGACGGCGTCGAGGCTGATCGCCTTGCCCTGCTCGAGCAGGCTCTCCTGCATCTCGAAGCCCGCGGTGTCCTCGAGCGGCGTCCGCGCCGGCACGGCGAGCGCCTCGGCGCAGGCGGAGAGCGCCTCGCGCTGCGCCTCGAGCACGCGGGAGAGCGCCTCGGCGCGCGCCACGGCGGCCGCGTAGCCGGGCTCGCCGCGCGCGACGCGCCGGGCCTGCTTCACGACGTACGGCGCCACGGCGAGCGCCTCGACGTGCATGCGCAGGAGGAACGATACGGCGCGGAGCGCGTCGCGCGCGATCGTCGCGGCGGGCTCGCGCCCCGCGCTCGCCGCGCGCAGCGCGGCCGCGGCCGCCGCGACGTCGCGCTGCGCTCCGGCGAGCGCCCGCCGCCGCGCGGCAGCCCTCGCCCGGGCGGCGGCGATCTCGGGCGTGTCGGGGGCGCCGAGCGGCCTGCCGGCCGAGAGCCGCGCGACGGTCCGCTCCTCGGCGGCGAGCGCCCTGGCGTGCTCGGCGAGCGCTTCCCACGCGGCGGGCAGGCCGCTCATGGCGCCGCTCGCCGCGCCGCCCGCGCCCGCCACGTCCCCGCCGGGCGCGGCGAGCGCGGCGAGCGCGTCGAAGAGCCGCGCGAACGCGGGCGGCGCCGGGCGGGGCGCCCTCGCGCGGGCGAGGGCCTCGTCGATCTTCGCGCGGTAGAGCTTGGCGAGCGGGACCTCGTACGCGCCGTCGTACGGGGGCGCCTCCTCGAAGCGCTCGCGGAGGCGCTCGCCCTCCTCGTCGTCGAGGCGGAGCGCGGCGATCCACGCGTCTCCCGGGGCGTAGGGCGTGCGCGCGAGGACCTCGTCGGCCAGGGCGATCGCGCGATCCAGCTCGGCCGCGCGGTCGTCGATGATCGCGCGGCGGGCGTCCTCGTTCGCGAAGGCGCGCGCCGCGCGTACGTTGTACGTGGCGGGGACGCAGGCCGGGGCCGCGGCGAGGAGCACGAGACCTGCGAGCGCCGGGCCCGTTCGCACGGGCTGGAGCGTACCATGGCGCCGGCCGGTCTCGCGGCGCTAGACGCCGCGCCGCCGGCCTGCTCAGAATGCGCGGCCGTGGCTGCCAGCCGACCCAACGATCGACAGCGCGCGGCGCGCGGGACGACGCCTTGCTGAGCGCACCGATCTGCACAAAGCAGCGGTCGGTCACGGCGCATGAGCCATGTGTGAAGGAGAAGAACTGGGATGAATGATGCCACATCCAGCTGCGACATCGGCATGATCGGGCTGGCCGTCATGGGCGAGAACGTCGCGCTCAACATGGCCGACCACGGGTTCAAGGTCGCCGTGTTCAACCGCACGGTGCAGGTCGCGAAGGACTTCGTCGCCCGGAACCCGAGCACCCCCGGCGGCCTCGTCTACTGCGAGACGCTGAAGGACTTCGTCCGCGCCCTGAAGAAGCCGCGCAAGGCGGTGATCCTGGTCAAGGCCGGTCCGCCGGTGGACATGGTGGTCAAGCAGCTCCTCGAGGCGGGGATCGAGCCGGACGACATCGTCGTCGATCTGGGCAACTCGCTCTGGACCGACACCATCCGCCGGGAGAAGGAGTACGCGTCGCAGTGCAAGTTCTTCGGCTCCGGCGTCTCCGGCGGCGAGGTCGGGGCGCGCTTCGGCCCCTCGCTGATGCCCGGCGGCGACCCCGAGTCCTGGCAGCACCTCGAGCCGATCTGGCGCGCGATCGCCGCCAAGGTGGATCCCGACACCGGCAGGCCGCTCGAGGGCGCGGCCCCTGGCAAGCCGGTGGAGGGCGGCGTCCCCTGCACGGCGTACATCGGCCCGAACGGCGCGGGCCATTACGTGAAGATGGTCCACAACGGCATCGAGTACATCGACATGCAGCTCATCTGCGAGGCGTACACGCTCCTCGACGGGCTGCTCGGGATGTCGAAGGACGAGATGTCGCGCGTGTTCTCCGAGTGGAACAGCGGCGATCTCGACTCGTACCTCATCCAGATCACGGCCGACATCCTCCAGCAGAAGGATCCTGTCCAGAAGGGCAAGCCGTTCGTCGATTTCGTCCTCGACACCGCCGGTCAGAAGGGCACGGGCAAATGGACGAGCAGCAACGCCCTCGACATGGGCATTCCTGCGAACGCCATCGCCGAGGCGGTGTTCGCGCGTTGCCTTTCGGCGCTGAAGGACGAGCGCGTCGAGGCCTCGAAGCACCTCGCCGGCCCGACCCCGTCCCCGGTCGAGGACCGTCAGGGCACGATCACCGCGATCCGCGACGCGCTGTATTGCTCGAAGATCTGCGCCTACGCGCAGGGCTTCCAGCTCATGGCCGCGGCCCAGGCCGAGTACAACTGGAAGCTCGATTTCGGGACGATCGCGAGCATCTGGCGCGGCGGCTGCATCATCCGCGCCCGTTTCCTCCAGAAGATCACGGAGGCGTACACGCGCAATCCCGGCCTGACGAACCTGCTGCTCGATCCGTACTTCAACGAGCAGATCAAGAACGGTCAGTCCAACTGGCGCAAGGTGGTCTCGATCGCCGCGCAGAACGGCGTCTGGGCGCCGGCGTTCATGTCCGCCCTCTCGTACTACGACGGCTACCGTGCCGCCCACCTGCCGGCGAACCTCCTGCAGGCGCAGCGCGACTACTTCGGCGCGCACACGTACGAGCGCACGGATCAGCCGCGCGGCAAGTTCTTCCACCTCGACTGGCCGCACCCCTCCCGTCCCCAGCTCGAGATCAAGGGCACCGGCGGCGGGCACTGACGTCCTCCGCACTCCCTCCCCGCTAGCGCAAGCCTGAGCTCATCCAGAGCCGCCCGGCCCCCTCCGCGGGCCGGGCCCCTCGGATCTCCCCCGGTCCAGGCCGCCCCCCGGACCCCCGGTCAGGTCAGGCTGAACCGCGGCCGCAGGTTGCGCTCCCGCAGGAACGGCTCGAGGTCGTCCATGACGTCGAGCTGCACGCCCGCCAGGCTCATCGCCGCCGCGATCGTCTGGATGCCCATCCGACCCAGCTTGTTCATCTCCGGAGGCGGCCGCACGACGATGTGCTCGATCCGATCACGCACGCTGAGCCCCCACTGCGTCAGGACCACGCGCGCCTCGGTCTCGTACCGCACCATGTGCGCCATGTCGTAGAGGAAGTACGCCCGCTCCCCCGGGCGCATCACCCCCACGAGCTTCTGGTACGCGTCGACCGAGATGAACCGGGCGATCTCGCCCGTCGCCACCGTGTCCCGCAAGAGCTGCACGAGCATCCCGGCCGGCTGCGTGATCCACACGCCGACGCTCCCGCTGTCATCGAGCAGGTGCGGCTGCCTTCGGAACGCGAGCTTGTGGTTCGACGGGAGCATCTCTCTACAGACAATAGCCATTCTGGCTACCAGGTCCCGCCCGCGACAACCGGCGGCGCACGACCGGAACGGCCGCGCCGCAACCCGCTGTTGTTTCGCACATCACCGGCCAGCCCCTCCCATGTCGCCCACGCTGCGCCATCGTGGTCGCAAACGGCGGATACGGCCAGAAATGTGTGAACCCTCCGATCCCGGCGCGCCCGGGTTCGCTCTCAGGACCGTACCGAGCAGGCGAGCAGGGCCCCGTGCAGCGCGCCCGGACGGGGCTCCGGGAACGCGGGATCCCCGGAAGAACGTTGACTTTGTCCCGCCTCGCGCCCCCGGCGGCCTCCGCGCGGCGCGGGGGGCGGGGCGCGCCGCCGCTCAGGCGAACAGCGCGGCGCAGGCCGAGCCGATCAGGTTGACGTGCTCGAGCCGCGCGATGCGGGGCTCGACGCTCGAACCGACGAGAGCGCGCAGCGTCTCGTTCACCCGCGGCGCATAGCGCGGGTCGCCCCAGAAGAGGCTCCCCTCCGCGAGGACGCCGACCCCAGGAGGGCTCTCGAGCACGTCGACGACCGCCGCGAGCGCCGCCGCCACGAGGTCCGCGGAGCGCTGGAGCAGCTCGCCGGCGACCCGCTGCGCGTCGCCCGTGCCCTCGTCGCGGAGCCGCACGAGATCCGCGGAGCTCGCGAGGGGGGCGCTGCCCGGGCACAGACGCGCGAAGAGCCGCGGCAGGTAGGCCCCGGACACCGCCTTCTCGAAGCGCTGAGCCCCGGGGTTCTCCGAGCTCGCGTCGACCTCCGCGTCGAACGGCTGGAGGTGCGGCGGGTTGAAGTTGCCGTTCTCGAGGTTGACCGCCATCGGGGCGACGAAGTGCCCCGTCTTGAGCTTCGGGATGCGGCCGGCAGGGAGGAACGTCGCCATGTTCGTCCCCGTCCCAACGATGAGCCCGATGAACGCGGCGGGCTGCGATCCGCCGTGCGCGAAGGCGCCCCCGAGCAGGCTCGCCACCGTGTCGTTCAGCACCCGGACCGGGCCGGGCCGGAGCTTGCGCGCGGCCAGCGCCCGGCCGAGCCGCTCGCCGACGCTGGTGCCCTCGACCCCGGCGACCTGGACGCCCTTGGTCCAGCGGAGCAGCCGCGCGTCGAGCGACGGCAGCGTCTCCGACGGGTACGAGAAGCAATAGCCCACCGGCAGGCCGTGCACGGCGCCGAGGCGCTCGACGAGCTCCGCCTGCACATCGAAGAAGGCGTCGCCCGTGACCTCCGGCCCGCCAGGGAACTTCGCCGGCACGGGCCCGGCCACGATGCGCGACGCGCCCCCCGGCGAGAGCTCCACGATCGCGGCGCGGAGGTTCGTGCCGCCGGCGTCGACGACGACGGCGCGCCCGCTCATCCCGTCCGGCGGCGGCGCGAGGTAGGCAGGGAGCGCGGCGATCTCGGTGCCCGGCGTCGAGAGGCCGAAGACGATGCGCGCCGCGAGGGTGCGGCGAATGTCCTGGAGCTCGGAGAGCGAGAGCTTCATCGGGGGAATGCTTACCCTCTGGCTTCAGAGAAGGAAATAACTTTGCACGTCGCGCCGTGAGCGTGGTTGATGCAGGCCCCGCTCGGACGGCAGCGCCCCGGCGCCTGGCCGCTGGCGATTGCGCTCTGCGTCACCTGGAGGACGTGGCCGAAGAGCGGTTGTCGTCCACACCGAAGACGATGGGATAGACCACCGTGGCGACGCTCTTGTTGTCCGCGGGGGAGGGGAATCGGAGACCGCGAAAGACATCGAGAACGCAGGCGACGACCTTGTCGTCGCGGAGCGGCGGGGCGGAAGACGAAGGCCCGGCCGCGCCGGGCGAGGGGAGCGCGATCAGCAGGGGCGCGTCCGCGGGAGGACGGTCGGCGTCGCCCGCGTACGTCACCTTGCCATGGCCGTCGACGACGAGGTGGACGGGTATGCGCCCTTGGAGCTTGGGATTCTTGCGAAGGCCCTTTTCGTAGCAGGCGCGCATGGCGCCGAAGTTCTCGTGGACGACGCGCCGCACGACGTGCGGCGGGATGTGGGCTTTGCCCTTCATCGGCTCATAGGGGTTGCTCTTGCAGCGGCCGACGATGCTCCGCACGACCTTCGCGTCCTTGTCGAGCTCCCGCTCCACCCCGGCGCGCGCGGAGCCCGCCTTCTTGAGGTTGGGCTTGTTGAGGATGAGCGACGCCCGCAGCTTGCGGACCGCGGTGCTGGTCCGGGAGAAGCCCTCCCGGATGCGCTTCGCCTCCCGGGCGAGCTCGGGATCGGCGACGCGGACCGCGGCCCCGCGGGCCCAGAGATCGAGCCGGTCCGCGATCCGCGCGAGCACGTCGGGCGGCGTGCTCAGGTCCGACTCCCGGAGCACCTCGATCATCCGCGAGGCCTTCTGC
This sequence comes from Sorangium sp. So ce1335, assembly GCF_051521615.1. NCBI lineage: Bacteria > Pseudomonadati > Myxococcota > Polyangiales > Polyangiaceae > Sorangium > Sorangium sp. So ce1335. Next base: position 8,686,482 of record NZ_CP150363.1, on the reverse strand, counting down.
ACCTCGGGCCCGAGCGCCTTGCAATCGGCCTCGGTCGAGCGCGCGGCGCGCTCCTTCGAGGGCGAGGAGATCGGGGCGCGCTCCTTGGAGGGCGCGGCGATCGGGGCGCGCTCCTTGGAGGGCGCGGCGATCGGGGCTCGCTCCTTCGCGGCCTCCGGCGCGCCCTCGCGGGCGAGCCGGCTTCCGGGCGAGCGCAGCGCGGCGCGCTCCTTCTCCGCCAGCGAGGGCAGCGCGAGCTCCTCGGGCGCGGGCAGCGCGAACGCCTCGGGCGAGGGCAGGGCCAGCCCCAGCAAGGCATGAGCTCCGACGAGGACGAGCAACGCGCTTCGCATCGGTTCCTCCGCGGTGGGTCCGACGTACGATCCGCAGATTTCATACAGTACACCGGCCCGGACAGCGGCTGCAGGCGAAACCGGCGGAATCGTTCGGGAAGGTGGGACACGCGGCGCAGGGGCCGGCGACCCTGCGAGGCCGCCCCGGCATGCGCGGCTCAGTACGGCGAGGAGGGCGGCCGGTCCACCTGGTCCGCCTTGTCGGGATCGACCGCCGGGGACTTCGACGAGGCGGCGAGCAGCTCCCGGATGCTCCGCTCGAGCTGCTCGATCCGGATCGGCTTGCTCAGGAACATCGCGTTCTCCATCTGACGCAGGCTCTCCCGGATGGCCGGATCGCGCGTCCCGGTGAGCAGGATGATCGGGATGTCGGCGCGGATCTTCCGGACCATGGAGACGAGCGTCAATCCATTGATGTCCGGCAAGTAATAGTCCGTGACGAGGACGTCGGCCTGCATGAGCAGCGCCCGGTCCTCCAGGGCCGATCGGCCGTTGAAGAAGCACTGCACCCGATGCCCGTCGAGCGACAGGATGTCCTGCCAGCCCTCGCACAGCTCCTCGCTGTCCTCGACGATGATGATGTTCAGCAGCATGCTCCCACCACCACGTGAACCTGCGTGTCGATGCGCACGCCGGGCATCCGTCACGAACTAGCAGCTCACGTGACGGGCGTCGAGGGCTCCAGTCCCCCCGGGCGCAGCGCTGCTCCGGCGCAGGCGGGCGCTGCGGGACGCCGCGCGGGGAGCGCCGCGCACGTCCGATGGTGTGTAAAATTTTGCTACGCGAATGAAAATGTAATCTAGAGCACTTGACCTTGGCGACGGGGCGCGCCGGGCGCCGCCCATCGGCCCGGCTGCCCGCGCCTGCGGGCCAGGCGGCCTGCGGCCGCGCCACCTCGCGGCCTCAGCAGGGCTTCCGGGGCAGCTCCAGCTCGAAGCAGGTGTTCTTGTGGTCCATGACGAGCCGCAGGTCGCCGCCGTGGTGCTGCGCGATGTTGCGCGAGAGGCTCAGGCCGAGCCCGGTGCCGTGCTCTTCCTTCTTCGTCGTGAAGAACGGCGTCATGATCTTCTCCGCGAGCGCGGGGTCGATCCCCTTGCCGCTGTCGATGACGCGCACGAGGGCCTTGTCGTCCGACGAGCGCGCCTCGATCCGGATCCACCGCTCCCGGAGGGCCGAGGTGGCGTCCACCGCGTTGTTGAGCAGGTTGATGAGGATCTGGACGATCTGCACGGGATAGCAGTCGATGACGAGGTCCTCCGGCGGGAGATCGAAGCTCAGGTGGACGCTGGCCTGCTGGAGCCGGAAGCCGCTGACGCGGACGGCCTCGCGGATCAGCTCCTGGACGTCGTGAGGGCGGAGCTTCTCGGACTCCATCCGGGTGATCGACTTGAGGCCCGAGATCACGTTGGTGATGTTCTCGACCATGCCGTCGATCTCGACGGCGATCCGGGACAGGCGCTCCTTCTCGAGCTGCCCGCGCTCCGCGAGCCGCTTCAGGAGATCGGTCTTCGTCGTGATCACGTTGAGCGGGGTGTTGATCTCGTGGGAGATGCCGGCCGCGATCTCGCCGAGCGAGGCGAGCTTGCTGAAGCGCGAGAGCTCCTCCTGCTGCGAGAGGATGAGCCGCTGCGCCTGGACCCGCTGGGTGACGTCGAAGATGAGGAGGATGAGGTAGCTCGGCTCCTCGCCGCCGAAGCTGATGGTGGCGGTCCTGAGCTCGATCCAGAGCTCGCCGCCGGCCTTCTCGGCCAGGTTGATGGTGAACGACGCGAGCGGGCTCTTGCGGGCCGCCTCCGAGAGCTCGGGGAGGCGCGGCGACTCCGCGCCGCTCAGGACGATGTCGAGCAGCTCGTCGAGCACGATCCCGTGGAGCTCGGGCGCGCCCTTGCCGACTTTGTCGGCGAACTCGTTCGAGGCGAAGGTCACCCGGTAGCGCCCGCGCTCCGACTCGAGGATCGCGAGGCCCGCGTTCGAGGCGGAGACGACCTTCTTGAAGACCTTGAGGTGCTGCTCCTGGAGCACCCGCTCGGTGATGTCGAGCGCGATGTTGCAGACGGACTGGGCGTTGCGCCGGTCGTCGAGCAGCGGGAACCTGGAGGAGAGCCAGTATCGGAGCTTCCCGCCCGCGTGGAGGGTCTCCTCCAGCCACAGGGGCGACCGGCTCTTCAGCACCTCGAAGTCGCGCTCTCGCATCGCGCTGCCGGCCTTCTGGCCGAACAGCTCCTCGTCCGTCTTGCCGAGCACGTCCTTCTCGGAGCGCCCGAGGACGTCGCAGAAGCGCTGGTTGACGTAGACGTAGGCGCCGATCGAGTCCTTCATGGTCACGAGCGCCGGCGTGTTGTCGAGGATGGCGGCGAGCCGCTCCCTGCTGACCCGGCTCTGGGTGAGCGCGTGCACGAGCTCGGTGTTGTCGACGAAGCTGAGCACGGCGCCGTCCACCTCGCCCTTCGACCCGTCGATGAGCTGGATGCACGCCTCGAAGTGCCGGTCGAGGACCTCGAGCTGGTGCCGCATCGGCCGCCGCTCCTGGAAGCTCGCGGCGACCATCTCGAGGACGGGCTCGACGCTGAGGTGCGAGAGGGCGGCGCGGATGTGCTGGCCGCGGTCGACCTCCGAGATGCGGAACAGGTGGCGGGACGCGGGGTTGTAGTCGGTGAGGCGGAGGTTCCTGTCGACGACGAGCAGGGGATAGGCGATCGCGTTCTGGATCGCGACGAGCCGCTGGTTGAGCGTCATCAGCTCGGCGGACTTGACGTTGACCTCCTGGTTCAGCGTCGTGAGCTCCTCGTTCGCCGACTGGAGCTCCTCGTTCGTCGTCTCCAGCTCCTCGTTCGTCGACTGGAGCTCCTCGTTGGAGGACTGGAGCTCCTCGTTGAGGGCCTGGAGCTCCTCGCTCGCCGTGTCGTGCTCCTCGACGACGGTCTGGAGGTGCTCGCGCGCCGCCGCGAGCTCCTGCTCGAGCCGCCGGATCTGATCCTCCGGCGCGAGGCGGGAGCTGCCCGCGGGCGCCTTGACGGGGCGGGGCACGTCGTGCGGCGCGGGGCTGAAGCAGACGATGAACTCGGTCCGGCCGTCGGAGGAGAGCGGGACGACCGTGAGCTGGATCTTCCGCTCCTCGCGATCGACGACGAACGCGTGCCGCTGGTCCCCGCGCGCCGCATGACCCAGGCGCTGGGCCCGGTGCAGCAGCGCGCTGAGCTCGACCGCGACGTCGGGCGGGAGCAGCTTCTGGATCGTGACGGTGGGCTCGCCCTTCGGGAAGTGCAGGTACCGGTTCGCGCTCCCGAAGACGTGCCGCACCCGGTGGTCGTCGCCGACGAGGACAGAGTCCGGGGCGAAGCCGTTCACCATGGAGGTGAAGAGATCCAGGGCCGTGGTGGACTGGCGATCTTTCGTGATGAGCGCGCTCTCGCGGTTGAACTCCTGCCTCGAGTACGAGCGCGGGAGATCGCCCTTCTTCGCGGACCGGACGAAGATCTTCGCGTTCTTGTCCGCGAGCTCGAACAGGTCGCCCGCGCTCGTCGCCGACTCGGACTTTCCCAGGAACAGGGTGCCCTGGTTGTCCATGGCGAAGTGGAACGTCCGGAGGGTGTGCTCCTGCAGGTGGGCGTTGAAGTAGATGAGGACGTTGCGGCACGAGACGAGATCCAGCTTGAGGAACGGCGGATCCTGGGCGACGTCGTGGCGCGCGAAGACGATCGCGTCGCGGACGTAGTCCTTCACCTTGAACCACTGGTCCTTCTCGTCGAAGTACCTGGACCGGAGCCGCGGGGGGATGTCGGCGACGGCGGCCTTCTCGTAGAGCCCTTTGCGCGCGACGGACATCGCCTGCTCGTCGATGTCCGTCGCGAAGATCTGGACGTTGAGCTGCTTGTTCGCCTTCTCGAGCGCCTCGAAGACGAGGATGGCTATCGAGTAGGCCTCCTCGCCCGTGGCGCAGCCGACGACCCAGGCGCGGAAGCTGTCGCCCGTGCGCTTGTGCTCGATCCGCTCCGCGACTGCGGCCGAGAGGGCCCTGAACGAGAGCTCGTCGCGAAAGAAGGACGTGACGGAGATCAGGATGTCCTGGAAGAGGAGCCTGCCCTCCTCGGGGCGCACGCGGACGTAGTCGGCGTAGGCCTCGATCGACTCGCAGCGCGTGGCGATGACGCGCCGCTCGATCCGCCGGCGGACGGTGGACTGCTTGTACTGGGCGAAGTTGACCCGGCTCGCCTTCTCCAGGAAGGAGAGGATGCTGTGGTACGGGTCCTGCTGGCTCAGGCTGAGCTGCCGGAGCGAGGCGTCCGGCTGGTCCGGGCGGCTCGCGAGCGCGTTGAACTTGCTGAGCTGATTGGCGATCTCGTCGAGGCCGAGCTCGAGGTCGACGGCGCCTGTCTGCTTCGCGGCGCGCGGCATGCCGTCGTACTTCGCCGACTCGGGGGTCTGGCAGATGGTGACGCCGCCCGCGGCCTTGATGGCGCGGACGCCCTGCGCGCCGTCCGACCCCGTGCCGGAGAGGATCACGCCGATGGCGTTCTCGCCGTAGTGCTCGGCGATCGACTTGAAGAACAGGTCGACCGAGGGCTTCGGGCCGACCTTCGTCTCGGGGTGCCGCAGGAGGAGGGCGCGGCCGTCGGTGACCACATCCGCGTTGGGCGGGGTCACGTAAACGGTGTTCGCGCAGAGGTCCTCGCCCTCGGTGACCTCCTTGACGCTCAGGGACGTGGAGTGGCTGATGATCTCGACGAGCCGACTCCGGTGCTGCGGGGCGAGGTGCTGGACGATGACGAGGCTCATCCGGTCGGCGCTCTTGAGGCCGCCGATCAGGATCCGGAGCGCCTCGAGGCCGCCCGCGGAGGAGCCGATCCCGACCACGTAGGAGGGCGCCACGGGGGCGGCGGGCGCGCCGGGGGCGGGCGCCCCGGCGCCGTCGGCGGCCGCGAGGGGCGAGCGGCCATCCGGCTTCGGCGCGACCTGTGGACTCGCCGTTTTTTTCTTCCTGCTGGAGGGCCGCCTGGCGCGGCTGCTGTTCTTCGTTCTCATGGACAACAGGGCGCGGGAAGGCCGGCCGTGAGAATAACGGACGCGCGCGTAGGGGGCCATCCGATACCACGCTGCGCGGGCCGGCGCAGGGGCTCGATCGACCCATCGACACGGGGCGACGCGGGGCGACGCGGGTGACTCGGGGCGACGCCGGGTTCGGCCGCGGCGCGTCGCGCGGGGATAGAGCCCACGAACGGCGGGGGCTGCCGCGCGGGCCGGGGATCGTGCAGGATGCAGGGCGCCTCACGCGGAGGGACGCGCGAGGCGCTCGAGAGTGTGCACGGTGAGCAAGCGCGAAAAGAACGGCCGCGGTGTGGGCGGGAGGGACGATCAAGGCAAGGGCGGGGGCGAGCTCGCGGAGGCGGCGCGCGCGCTCGAGCGCGAGCTCGTCCGTTTCGAGGAGCTCGCGGAGTCGGCGCGGAGGATGTCGCTGGACACGCGCAAGGGGATCGAGCGCGCGGCGAAATCGACGACCGAGGCGGCGGAGGCGCAGCAGCGCGTGAGCGTGGCGCTCGGGTCGCTGATCGCGGCGATCGCGGCGGCGCGGGACCGGCACGAGGCGACGGCGACGGCGCTGGCGGGGCGCGGCGAGGAGATCAAGCGGCGAGCAGAGCAGCTGGGGGAGCTGTTCCAGCGGTTCGCGGCGCTCGGCGAGGAGGGGCGGGGGATCAACCTGCTGGTGCAGGAGACGGCGGCGCGGCAGCGCGAGGCGACGACGCCGGAGCAGATCGGCGACGTCGTGGCGGCCATGGACGAGGTCGAGGGGCGCATGGGACGGCTCGCGGACGAGGCACGCGAGCTGGCTCAGGCGGCGACGGCGGCGGGGATCGTGGATCTGGCAGAGCAGGCGGACGGGATGCGGCAGCAGGTGACCGCGATGCGGAACAAGGTGGGGCTCCTGCGCAAAGGGATGATCGCGCGGCTGTCCGGGGGGACGGGGGTGAACTAGGGGGCTCTCCGGGGCTTACCGTCGTCTTGATGGGGGTGGGCGGGAGAGGCTATGCGCCGGAGGGCTCTCGACAGAGGGTGAAGTAGTGATCGAGCGATTTCTCGCCCTTGTACGCGGCGCCGATCGAGACGTGCTGCGAGACGCGGCGCATGAAATCGCGCGTTCCGTCGTAAACGAAGGTCTGGAGGCCCTTGCTGTTCGGGACGACAGAAGGCCAGCCGTCAGGCACGGGGCCGTCCGGGACTTGGAAGTAGTCGATCACGATCGCGCCGCGCTCCTGCCATGCGAGGTTGCCGGCGGTCGGGAGCGCGACGAAGAAACCAGGGCCAACCCAGGAACGCGTGAGACCCTCGTTGTAACCGAAGAGCCGGGCGCTGCCGTCCTCGGGGAGAGCAAAGCGCTTCTCGAAGAAACGAAGAGGTCCAGGAAGAGGGAGGCTGTTCCGCCCCTTGTGATGCACGGCCACACGGGGTGGAGTGCCGTCCGGGACGAAGAAGTCGAGCGTGAGCGCGGGGGCGTGGCTCGCGGCGACGTAGAGCGCGCGCTGGTCGGCGCGGCCCGTTGTCGACAGGACGCGGACGCGCTCCTCGTGCGTCAACCCGTCGAGGTACTCGGCGATGCGAGCGATGGGGGCGCCCTGGCGAAGGAGGGGAATGAGCTCCGACATGGGCAGGCGAGCATAGCAGCGCCGCGCTCGAGCGCAGGTGGCCAGCCTCGCCGTGGGAGATCGGGCGAGGTGACCTGTCGCGAGAGGGTCAGCCGCAGGCGGCGGGAGAGCGCAGCAGGGACAGGGTGACGTCGGTCAGGTCGGCGCCCTCGACGCCCGCGGCGAACCGGGCAAAGGCCCGGTCGTCGCCGGCGGTCAGCGCGAACGCGGCGCAGACGGCGGCTGGATGGGCCGAGCGGGCGGCGGGCGAGCGGAGGACGCGCGTCAGCGCCGCGAGCGCCTCCTCGTTGCCAGCCGCCGTGGGCGCCGCGGAGGCCAGCGCGGCGCGGAGGGCGGCGCCGAGGACGTCGGCGACGTCGGTCTCGCGGAGCACGCGGGCGAAGAGGGCGCGCCAGGCGGGGCGGTCCGCCGGGTCGAGGCCGTCCAGGTACGCGGTGAGGTGCCGGATCGCGAGCACGCGCGCGCGCACCGAGCGCGACGCGAGCGCGACCTGACCCCACGCGCTGAGCGCCCTGTCGGGCGAGAGCCGGAACTTGGACAGGAACTGAAGCCGCGCGTCGGAGACGCCGCCGGACGCGAGCCCTGTCTCGAGCGCGGCCCAGTCGTCGGCGAACAGCGCCTCGGGCGAGACGACGGCGCCGCAGGCGGCGTAGCTGTCGACGTAGTCGAGGCCATAGCTGTACGGCGCCTCGGCGAGGACGCCGGCGAGCACGCCCGCCCACGCGTCGCGGACCTCGGCGCCGAGGCCCGGCGCGCACGCGGCGTCGCACGCGGCGGCGATCGCGACGGCCCTGGCCGCGTCGGCGTCGAGCGCCTCGACGAACGGCGCGAACTGCTCGGGGGCGAGCCCCTCGGGCAGGCCGGCCTGCAGCGCGGCGAGCTGGTGCGCGCCGCCGACGTCGAGGAAGCGCTCGACGCCGCCGGGGTCCGAGGGCACGCGGAGCGGGGCGACGGCCGCGGCGTAGGCCTCGAGATCGCGCTCGGCGCCGAGGAAGGCCCACTCGGGGTGGCGATCCTGCGGGTCGACGACGAGGAGCTCGGAGGGGTGCCGGGGCGCCACCTCGACGCGCTCGCCGGGCGCGAGCGTCTGCGCGCGGGTGGCGCCGTCGGCGGCCACCCAGGCGAGCTCCAGGGGCGCGACGAGCGCGCCGTCGGGGTCGCGAAGCGTCACGAACGCGCCGCCCGCGGGCGCGGGCTCGACAGCGAGCGACGGGAGCGCCCTGGCCGCGACCGCGCGGCGCGCGCGGGCCGTGGCCTCGGGGCCGAGCGCGGGCGCGAAGGCGTCGAGGAAGTCGTCCGTGCCGATGGTGCCGAAGCGGCGCGCCTCGAGGACGCCGCGGAGCGCCGACCAGAAGGCCTCCTCGCCGGTGAGGCTGCGGATCTGCGTGAGCAGCCAGGCCGCGCGGCCATAGGGGCCGCTCGTGTACTTCTCGCCCGGCGCGAGCGACACGTCGCGGACGGCATCGCCGGGATGGACGCCGAGCTCGTCGCCGTTCAGCGTCCCCGCGCCGCTCTCGTCCGTGTAGGCGCGGACGGCCTCCTGCTCGAGCAGCGTCGCCATGCCCTCCTTGATCCAGAGGTCGTCCCAGGTCTCCACCGTGACGAGGTCGCCGAACCACTGGTGCGCGAGCTCGTGCGTCGTGAGCAGGAGATCGGAGGCGAGCGCGGGCTGCGTGCTGCGCTCCTCGCGCTGGAAGCTGATGCCAGCGTGCTCGATGCCGCCCACCGAGAAATCCGGCAGCAGCACGAGCGCGTACTTCTCGAAGGGGTACGGCACGAGCAGCTCCTCGAAGCGGCCGATGGCGCGCGCGATCTCGTCCAGCAGCTTGCCGTGATCGCCGGGCAGGCCGCGGCGGCGCCAGACGGCGAGAGGGAGATCGCCCGCCGCGCCGTGCTCGACCTCGAAGTCGCCGATCGCGAACGCCATCAGATACGTGGGCAGCGGGTAGGCGGTCTCGTAACGGAGGAGGCGGCCCGCGGCGCCGAGATCCTCGTCGCTCGCGAGATCGCCGTTCGCGATCAGCGCCTCGCCGCCGTCGACGCGCATGGCGACCGAGAACACGGCGCGATCCGAGGGCGCGTTGTGGCACGGCATCCACCGCGACGCGCCGAGCGGCTCCGACACCGTGTAGACGGCGCGCACGGCGACCGGGTCGCCGAGGCGCGCCGGCACGGCGCGGAGCGCGTCGCCGGAGAGCGCCTCGTAGTCGATCTCGATCGCGATCGGCTCGCCGGCCGCCGCCTCGGGTACGCTCGAGAGGTCGATCGCGAGCGCGTCGCGCTCGGGGTCGACGGCGTGCGGGAGCGCGCCGCCGCCCTTCAGCCGGACGTCCTTCACCTCGGCCACGGCGCTGTCGAGCACGACGCTCCGCGGGCCGTCGCCGGTGAGCGACAGCGTGATCCCGAGCGTCGCGACGAGGCGGCTCCGCTCCCAGTCGAACTCGCCCCGCAGGTCGTAGCGCGCGACGTCGAACGCGCTCGCGATCGACCCATCGAGCGGCGCCGGGTCTTCCCCCGAGCACGCCGCGGCGAGCGTTCCAAGCAGCAGGCAAGCCCACCGGAGCGCTCCGGGGCGGTGTTTCTGGACAGTGACGTGCATCCGGTCTCCTCGGTCGAATCGGTCGAATCGGTCGCGCGGACAGGCCCTTTCGCTCGCTGCGCCGAGCCCGGGCCGCGCCGTGGCGCGTAACTGACCGCGGGACAGTTACAGAAACCGCGCCTGCGGCCAAGCGGGGCGCGCGCGCCGGAGACCGCGGCAGGAGGCCGGGCGCCGACGGGAGAGGGCGCCCGGTCGCTTGCGCGCGAGGCGTCGCTTGCGCCGTGTGCGAGGCGTCGTTCGTGCGGCGCGCGAGGCGTCGCGTGCGGGGCGCGAGGCGTCGGGCGTCGCCGCGCGCGCGGAGACGCGCGTGTCCTCGGGTGCGCGTGCTTGCGACCCCTTGCGACCCCTGCGCACCTCGGGCGCAAATCGCCTTTCATTTGCAAGGGTTGCGCGGACCTGTGCGAGGATGCTCGCCGCCATGGCACATCACAGAGACAGGTGCGTAAGGGGGCGCTCGCGCGTCGCGCCGCTGGCTGTGGGGGCGGCGCTCGCTGTCGCGCTCGGGCCGACGAGCTCGGCCGCTCAGACGTGGACCGGCGGGCGGACGACGCCGGTGCTCGACGAGATCGTCGCGATCGACAAGACCGGGGAGCCGCGCTGGCCCTACGGCGAGGAGGACGTCGCGGGGGACGGCGAGGCGACCTTCGCGGCGCCGGAGCAGTCCGTCGACTTCCGAACCGCCTACGCGGTCGCCGACGCCGGGCGGCTGTGGACGCGCGCGTACGTCTCGGGGACGACCGCGGTCGGCGCGCAGTCCACGCTCTTCGTGTTCATCGACGCGGACAGGAACCGGGGGACCGGCGGCACGGCCGAGGCGACGGAGATCGACCCGCGGTTCACGGCCGACGAGTCGATGGGCGGCTACGAGTTCGTGCTCGGCGTGAAGGGCGACGGGACGCTCTCGGGCGTCTGGACCTTCGGCCCCTCCGGGATGTACGAGCGCGTCACGGTCACCGAGATGCAGGCCGCGACCGAGGCAGGGACCGACGTCGACCCCCTGCTGATCAACGAGGCGACGCGCGGGTACGTCCAGGGCTCGATCGATCTCGACGTCGTGAGCGTCGACGTGCTGTGCGAGGCCAACCTCTACTTCCGGTCGGTGAACGACGCGGCGGAGGGCGGGCCGGGCGATCTCGATATCGGCATCGCCGCCTCGTGCGTGGCCGACGATGGCGACGACGACCGCGTGCCCGACGTGATCCGCCCGCCCGCCGGCTGCACCCGCGACGCCGACTGCGCGGGCGCGGGCGTGTGCGTCGACGGGGACTGCGTGCTGCCCATCTCGTGCGTCGACGCGGCCGACTGCGACCCGAGCGAGATCTGCTCGCCGGATCACCGGTGCGTCCCCGCGCCGTCGGGCACCTGCACGTCGAACGACGAGTGCGGCGACCTCGTGTGCGTGGACGGGCGGTGCGGCCCGTGCTCGCTGGGCGGCACCCACTGCGGCCCGGACGCGCGCTGCGCGCCGACCGGGCGCTGCGTCGAGGGCGCGCCGTCGAGCGGCGCGGGCGGGCCCGGCGATCCGGACCTGCTCGAGGGCGACGCGGTCCAGGGCGGCGCCTGCGCCTGCACGGCCGGGCCCGCGCCGATCGGCGGGGGCGCGCTGTCGCTGCTCGTCGCCGGCGGGCTGGCGCTCGCGCGGCGGAGGCGCACGCGCCGCGGAGCCGGGGGGGACCGATGAAGAGGAGACCCATGCGCGCACGGATCATCGCCGCCGCTGCCGTCGTTGCCACCACCGTCCTCGGCGCCGCGACGAGCGCGTCGGCGCAGGAGACGGATCTCGACATCGAGCGCTTCAAGCCCGCCGTCACGCACGACGCGTTCGTCGTGACCGAGGGCTCCGGCGTCCGCGAGCCGGCGGACCCCTGGGCGTTCGGGTTCTTCCTGAACTACGCGCGCAACCCGCTCATCGTCGCGACGGGCGCCGGCGACCTGCGGCGCCAGATCGTGAGCGGCCGCCTCGGCGCCGACCTCATGGCCTCGGTCACGATCGCGGAGCCGTTCGCGCTCGGCATCGACGTGCCGTTCTTCCTCGCGCAGTCGGGGGAGGGCTCGCCGTCGTTCGCGGGGATCGGCGACATCCGGCTCGTGCCGAAGCTGCGGCTGCTCGACGACCGGGACTCGATCGGCCTCGGCCTCGTTGCCGAGCTGCGCGTGCCCACGCACACCGGCGATTTCTCGGGCGGCGCGCGCAACGTCGTGTTCTGGCCGCGCATCGTGCTCGATCACCGCTTCGCGCCCGGGCTGCGGTTCGGCGTCAACGCGGGCGTCGCGATCCGCGAGGCGACGACGTACGAGAACGTCGAGGCGGGGAGCGAGCTGACGTACGCCGCGGCGCTCGGCTACCGCTTCGGCGGCATCGACGGGAAGGTCGAGATCGGCGCCGAGGCGAACGGCGGCATCGGCTTCACCGCGGACGACCTGAAGGAGGAGGAGACGCCGCTCGAGGCGCTCGGCTACGTGAAGATCAACCCGAGCCCGGAGTGGGAGATCGTCGCGGGGCCGGGCATCGGCGCGCTGGCCGGGTACGGGGTGCCGATCTTCCGCGTGTTCGCGGGGGTGAAGTACACGCCGACGTCGCACGACCGCGACAGCGACGGCGTCGATGACGAGCGCGACCAGTGCCCCGACGTCCCCGAGGATCGCGACGCCGACTACGACAGCGACGGCTGCCCCGAGGAGGACGCCGACGACGATCAGGACGGCGTGGCGAACGCGGACGACGAGTGCCCGGATGAGAAGGAGACGATCAACGGCGTCGAGGACGACGACGGCTGCCCGGACGAGGGGGATCCGCGGGTCACGTACGAGCAGGGCGAGTTCGTGATGCGCGATACGATCCGCTTCCGGTCCGGGTCGGCCGAGCTCGAGCCGGAGTCGTACAAGACGCTCGACCAGGTGGCGCTCGTGATGAAGGCGAACCCCGAGATCGAGCGGTTGCGGGTCGAGGGGCACACCGACGAGACCGGCACGCGCGAGCTGAACCTGCAGCTGAGCCAGGAGCGCGCGGACACGGTCCGGAGGTACCTCATCCAGAAGGGCGTCAGCCCGGGGCGGCTCACGGCGGAGGGCTTCGGTCCGGACAGGCCGCGCGCCGACGGCGACGATCCGGCGAGCCTGGCGAAGAACCGCCGCGTGGAGTTCGTGATCGACGAGTGACGCGCTCGCGCGGCCCGCGCTGCGCCCGCCGGGGCGCAGCGCAGGGCCAACGCCGGGTCGGCCGCTGCCGCGGCGCCGGACGAGCGGGGCGCTCGACAAGAAGTTTCCCTTCCTGTTCGTCAGGCCACTGACAGTCTCCCCTTCTCCGTTTGCCGGGGCGCCCATGTGGCGCGGCGGCGGCCGCCCGTCAGAAGCGGCCCTGGATAGCGAGCCCGCCCCCGGTGGTCCCGACTGCGGGCACCACGACGACCCGCGCCGCCGCGGGCTCCGCGTCGTCGAGCGACGTGACGAACAGCGCGACGCCGGCCGCGAGCCCGATACCGCCGACGACGAAGCCGACGTTCGCGAGCGCCGCGGCGCTCCTGGCGTCGTCCACGAGCGCCACGCCCTTGTCGTCGCAGAGCGTCGCGGTCCTGCAGTGCTCGTCCTGGGCCCGGTTCCACCGGGCGCTCGCGATCAGCCCGAAGATCGAGCCCGTCACGACGCCGGCAACGCCGACGCCGCCCGCCACGAAGGAGAGCGCGCGGCGGGTGCCCGCGCCGTCGTCTCCGTCGTCGTCCGCGGCGGGCCGGAGCGGCGCGGCGGTCGGCGGGGCGGCCGGCGCGGCGGTCGGCGGCGCGGCCGACGCCGCTGCCGCGGGGTCGTCCTCGAGCGGCGGGATCTCGACGGTGACGACCTTGCCGGGGCCGGCGGTCTGCGCCTCCACCGAGAACGGCCGCTTGCCGGGCGCGGTCGCCTCGACGCGGTGCTTGCCCGGATCGACCGGGAGCGGCGCGCCCCACGCGCCCGCGTCGAGGACCGCGCCGTTGCGCCGCACGACGAGCCCGTCGGCCGGCGCGCTCACCGTCACGACGAGGCGCTCGAGCCGCTTCTCCAGATCGGCCGCGCGGCGGGTCGCCTTGGCCTCGCGCTCGGCCTGGCCGGCCCGGCTCGCCATGTCCGCGGCCTCGCGGAACGCCGCCCAGGCGCTCGCGGTGCGGCCGAGCCGATCGAGGCAGTCCGCCAGGTTCCACTGGGTGCCGTACCCCGGATCGAGCCGCTGGCTCGCCGCGAACTTGGGGCACGCCTCGGCGAGCTTGCCCTGGGCCACGAGCGCGCGCCCCTCGCGGAAGAGCGCCTCGGCCGCTGCCGCCTGGTCCGCCGAGGGCTCCGCGCGGGCGACGCCGGCGGCGAGCGACAGGAGCGCGGCGACACACCACGCAAGGCGGCTATTTCCTCGATGTCTCGTCATCGTCGTACCTCGGGGGCCTGGGGGGCGCCGGCGGCCTGGCGGACGGCCTTGGCGCCGGCGGTCGCGCGGCGCTCCTCGCCGACGCCGACGCAGCGGCAGGCGCGGTGGACGGCGCCGGCGCTGTCGCACCGGCCGTGGGCGAGGTCGCGCTTGCCGGGGGCGGGGTCGCGCTGCCCGCGGGCGGGGTCGCGCTGCCCGCGGGCGGGGTCGCGCTGCCCGCGGGCGGCGCCGCGAGGGCCGTCGGGGCCACAGCGGGCGCCTTCGTGTCGGCGCGCGGCGGCTCGGCTTCGGTGCGCGCGGGCGGCGCCGGGTCGGCCGAGGGCACGGCCGGCGGCGGCTCGCCGCGGACCGCGATGTAGACGCCGGCGCCGGTCGCCACCGCGGCGGCCAGCACGCCGCCCGCGAGCACGGCGACGTGCGGGCGCGCCGCCGGGCGATCGGGGCGGTTCGACAGCCTCACGCTCGTGGCGGGCGCCGTGCCCGACAGCGCGGCGTGCGGCCCCGCCGGCGCAGGGGACCCCGCCGGCGCGTGCGGCCCCGCCGGCGCGGGGGACCCGACCGGCGCATACGCCCCGACCGGCGCATACGCCCCGGCCGGCGCATACGCCCCGCTCGGCGTGCGCCCCGCGGCATCGAACGGCGCGCTCGGCCGCGACGGCCCCGGGGTGACGCCGGGCGGCGCGAGCGACCCCATCGACCCCACCGACGCGCGCGACGCGCGCGCCTCGGCGGCGAGCGGCACGAGCATCGCCTCGACGATCGCCTCGCCGTTCGGCAAGAGCGCGCGCAGCGCGGCCGCCAGCTCCGCCGCGCTCGCGGTGCGGCCGGCGGGATCGATGACCAGCGTCCGGTGCACCACGTGGGCGACCTCCGGCGGCACCCACGGCGCGATCTCCTGGATCCAGCGCACCGGCGTCGTGCAGATGGCCAGGACGAGCTCCCCGAGGCCGGTCAGGTGCTCGTTCGGCCGGTGCCCCGAGAGGGCGTGGTACAGGGTGATCCCGAGCGACCAGACGTCCGAGCGCGCGTCGACGGCGCTGCTGCCGCGCGCCTGCTCGGGCGACATGTAGAGGGGCGAGCCGAGGAGCACGCCGCTCTTGGTCACCCCGCCGTTGCCGAGGCCCTGGTCGGACATCTTGGCGATGCCGAAGTCGAGCAGCTTGATCACGCGCTGGCCGCCGTGCTTCCGCGCCAGGAACAGGTTCGCCGGCTTGATGTCGCGGTGGACGACGCCGGCCTCGTGCGCGCGCTCGAGGCCGAGGCACGCCTGCAGCCCGACGCGGAGCGCGAGGTCGACAGGCAGCGCGCCGAGCCGGCCGATGAGGGCCTGCACGTCCTCGCCCTCGAGGAACTCCATCGCGATGTACGGCGCGCCGGTCTCGCGATCTCGCCCGGTGTCGAACACCTGCGCGATGTGCTCCGACTCGACCGCGCCGACAGCGCGCGCCTCGCGCTGGAAGCGGCGGAGGACGTCGTCGTCCGCCGCCTGCCCCAGGATGACCTTCACCGCGACGCGGCGGCCCGTGCCCGTGTGCCGCGCCTCGTAGACCGCGCCCATGCCGCCCTGGCCGAGCAGCCGGAGGATCGCGTAGCGGTCGTCGAGGGTCCGGCCGATCATGGCGTCAGGCCCGGACCCGCGCGGAGGCCGCCTCGCCCGCCGGCGCGCGCCGCATGCCAGAGAGGCCCGGAGCCGCGCGGCGGCCCGGCAGCGGGGCGGCGCCGACGACGGAGGCGTCGGCCGTGCGCGGGGCGGCGGCGTGGGGGCGAACCCTCTTCACGGCCGCAGGCTAGAGCACCTCCGCCCCGGCGTCACCCCTCGCCGCACACACCGCACCAGGGCAGCCGAACCAGCGTGTGGTGCGATGTCTCGAGGGTCGAGAGGTCCTGGAATAGCACCCGGCCGGCGAGCCTCGATGGCGTGTACGCCGAGAGCACCTTGAGGGCCTCCATCGCCGCGAGGTGGCCGAGCGCCTGCGCCATCGCGCCCGCGCGCGGCGGCGACGCGCGCCCGACGGCCGGCGCGCGCGCCGCGAGCGGCGGGTTGAGCGCCTCGGCCGCCGCGCACGCCCGGCACGCCGTCTTCCCCGGGACCACGAGCGGGCCGAGGACCGCGGTCGTCCCCGCGAGGTGCGCGAACAGCGAGGCGACCTGTGCGCGGTGCCCGAACCGCGCGACGCGCGCGAGCAGCTCCGCGTCGTCGCCGCGCGCCGTCGCGACGACGAGGTGAGGCCGCCCCTCCGGCGAGAGGAGGTCCCCCGCGTCGAGCGCCGCGGCGGGGCTCTCGTCCACCCGGCACCGCGGCGCGCGCTCGCGGATCAGCGCCGCCACGGCGCCCCGGCGGGGCGCGCCGAGCGCCGCCGGGCCGCGCGCCCTGAGCACCGCGGCGTCGCCCGGGCCGACCGCGCCGCCGTCGATCAGGCGGAGCGCGGAGATCCCCGCCTCGGCGAGCGCGAGGGCCGCCGCGGCGCCCCAGGGATCGAGGCCCACGACGAGCACGCGCGCGCTCGCCAGCCGCTCTGCCGCCTGCTCCGGGGCGGTCGACCACCCGCGGAGGAACTCGAGCTGCCCGCGGAGGCGCTCGCGATCCGGCGGCTCCGCCGCGTCGGGCGCCGGCTCGACGAGCCCGCGCGCCTCGAGCAGATCGAGCAGCGCCGTCACGCTCTCCCGCGAGTAGTCGGCGAGCGCCTCGACGATCGCCTCCCGGTCGCGCGACCCGTCGAGCAGCGGCGCCATCCGATCGAGGAACGCGCCCACGTCGGCGCCGGTGAGCTGGAAGGCGCCGAGATCGGATCGCAGGATGACCCCCGCGTCCGTGGGCGTGATGCTGGCCGAGCGGCTGAGTCGAATTCTGGGCATGGTGCTCTCCGATGCTCCCCGTTCAGCCGCGCTGGGCCCCTGCCAGGCCCTCGGCCGGCCCGGGCTGACCGATGCAGACGACGTACATGGCGTCCTCCTCGGCCGGGAGCGCGAGGAAGGCCTTGAGCTCGTCGTCATAGAAGCCGCCGATCGCCACCGGGCCGAGGCCCATGGCCGTCGCGACGAGGTAGAGGTTCTGGCCGAGGTGCCCCGCGTCGAGCCAGAGGAAGCGATAGCCGCGCTGGCCGTACTTCCACAGGGTGCGGAACGCGACCGCCGTGATGATGACAACGACGTTCGTGTTCAGGATCATGCCTTGATCCAGCGTCAGATCCTTGAGCGCGGCGTGCGCGAGGCCCTCCCGGCGCAGCTCGAGCTCGTGCGCGCGCGCGTCGTAATGATAGAGGCCGTCCGGGAGGTCCTCGACGGCCTGCGTCGCCACGTAGATCTCGAGCGGATAGCGCCCGCCGGCCGAGGGGGTCGGGCGATCGCAGCACCAGTCCCCGTCGATCTTCCGCGTCCCGCGGACGCCGTAGCTCGCGTGGAGGAGCCGCCCGAGCGCCTCCAGGGGCATCGGCCGGAGGGCGAAGTCGCGGATCGACCGCCGCCGCTCCAGCACCGCGCCGAGCGGCGCGTCGATCGCGAAGTCGCTCCCTGGCAGCGGCGTGCGCGCCGACCCGGGGTACGTGCGGAAGCGGAGCGGCTGGAGATCGCCGTCGAACGGCGGCTCGATCGGGCGCGCCCTCACGTGGGAGGACTGGAGGTGGTAGAGCCGCGCGACGTCCGCCTCTTTGCTCCTTGCCATGGTGTCCTCGCTCAGGCCATCGGGTGAGGGTCGGGGTTGATCCCGCGGGAAGCCAGCGAGCGCAGGCGCGGATTGCCGAGCCGCGCGAGCTCGTGGCCGAAATGGATCTGCTGGAAGTCGGGCCCGAGGGCCCGGGCGACGCGGAAGGGGGTCGCGACGAGATCGGGCGAGGTCACGTCCACGATCGCGATGCGCAGCCCCGCGGCTTGCACGCGCCGGGCGAGCTCGGACAGCGAGGTGTGCTCGGGCTCCTCGAGCTCGGCGGCGGTCACCGTGCCGCCCTGGCGGAGGAAGGCGAAGGCCGCGGCCCGGTCCGGGGGGACGTAGTAGAGCGCATGATCCTCCAGCGTGCGCACGTCCTCCGGCCGCTCGGGGATGGCGAGCGCCACGTCCTTCATCAGGCGGGAGACGTAACGGACGGTCTGCCCCTGCTCCAGGACGGCTTTCCTGAGCGCGGTGAGGGGGCTCAGGTGGGCGGAGATCGAGACCATCGCGCCGGGCCAGCGCTTGCCGTCCCCGTATCCCACGCACATGACCACGGGGACCGCGATGCCCGCGTCGAGCAGATACAGCTCGATCCGGGCGCCGTGCTCCTCGAGCTGCCGCGCGACCTCGTGCACCTCGGCGTCGACGGCGTCGTCGGGCAAGATCCGCTGCCCTGGCCGGCGAGCGAGCCACGAGATCATGAAGGCGTCGCGCTCGATGAGCTCGAGCGCGGCCCCCAGCGACGCCGCCTCCAGCGTCGGCCCGGCGGCGAGCCCGTTCGAGGTCACCTGGCAGAAATGGGCGCCGGGCCCGGCGCAGTAATCGAAGTAGGTCGGGAGCGCCGGCACGTACACGGGCTCACGGGTGTCGAGCCACCACCCGAGGACCCATTCGATCGGCGTGGCCGGGTCGAGCCGCGCGAAGGGGAACCCGGGGCGGGCGTACTGCGCCTCGTCGTAAGGACAGAGCCGCTCCGGAGCGATGAAGTCGCCCTTCATCTCGGCGACCGGGCAGCGGAGCAGCTCCTCCTTGTTGAAGAGCCCGGCGGAGTAGCGCTCGACCGCCTCGCCCGTCGCCCTGATCAGCGCGTCGATGGCGGTGGTGCCCTTTCCGGTGCCGACCTGGGGCTCATCCGAGGCGTGCGCGTGCGTCGAAACGTCGGCTGTGTTGCTGAGGATGGCGGTGGCGATGAGCGGCGTCTCCGGGGCGAGCGCCGGGCTCATCGCGCCCAGCCTGAGGTGCTGGACGATCCCCGCCCGCGCATCGACGACGCCGGCCAGGAGCCGGCGGAGCTCCGCCGGATCGCGCGCGTCGCGCAGGCGCGCGCGCGGGCCCCTCGGGGCCCGCCCCGCGCGCAGGGCGTCGGCGGCGCCGCCGCAGACCGGGCACCAGGGCATCTGCAGGACGGCGTGGAGCGAGGCCTCGAGGTCGACGAGGTTCTGGACGACGAAATGGCCGGCGAGCCGCGACGCGGCGCGGTTCACGAGCAGATCGATGGCCGCGAGCGCGACGGCGTGGCCCAGGAAAGCCGGCGTCGGCGCGAGGTAGGTGCGCGCGCGGCGCCCCGGGCGCCCGGCGAGGAGCGACGCCTGGAGCGCGAGATCGACCTCTCGCGTATCGCTGGTCGCGAGCCTCCGGAGGCGACAGCAGTTCCAGCACGCGGTCTCGCCCGGCACGACGGCCGGACCGATGACCGCCTCGAGCCCCTCGAGGTGCGCGCTGAGCGAGAGGATATTCGCCGCGTGAGCGAGGCGGGCGACGCCCTGAAGGACGAGGAGATCATCGCCCGGGACGCACGCGAGGATGAGATCCCAGCCGGTGTCCTCCTGGACGAGCAGGCCCTCTGCGGACGCGCGCAGCGCCCCGGGCGTGATCGCGCTGCCAGGCGCGATCCGCGACAGCGCGAGCGCGAGCGCGCGCGCGCGGTCCTCCCCGAGATCCGCCTCGGCGAACGGGCCGAGATCGTCCGCCGTGACCTCCCTGTCGTCGAGGACGTGGAGCGCGCCGACGCCCGCGGACGCGAGCTCGGTGGCCGCGACGGCGCCCCACGGCTCGAGCCCGACCACGAGGACACGCGAACGCTCGAGGCTCTCGTGCGCTTCCGGCGCAGGCGGGGCGGTCCCCTCAGGCGATGAAGCGGCGGTTGAAGAGCTGGGCAGTTGAATGGCCACGCGAGATCTCCAGGAAAGGGCAGCGCGGCGGCGCTCGACTGGCCCGCGCTGCGCCTTCAGCGAAGAGGTTCAATCCCGGCGCTCGAGGAGCGGCGCCCCAACAAGCCAGGAGAGGAAAACCGCAGGCGGACGGCGCGCGGGCTCGCTCGAGGAGGGTGAGCCCACGAAGACGGGAAGATGCCTTTCTTGAACCATCGAGCCCCTCGTCTCGCTCCGGCGCGCCGTCGAGCGGCGTCGCTGGCCTCGGGGGAGCTAGCGGCGACAGCCGCGACAGCCGCCGCAGCCGCCGCAGTGGCGACAGCCGCCGCAGCCGCCGCAGTGGCGACAGCCGCCGCAGCCGCCGCAGCCGCCGCAGCCGCCGCAGTGGTAGCTGGTCGGAATCGCCGTCTCCATCGCTTCCAGCCTGCTCGACAGTTCGTCGATGGCGTTGCGGATCTCCTTCACCAATACATCCAGATCCTTCGGTGCGACATTTCCGTTGTTTGAGTCACTCATCGCAGAGCCTCCCACGAGTAGATGAGGTGCGCAAAGGGTGTTCGTCAATCCGATGGCTCGTCGCCCATCGACGGACGTCGCTTGGATTCCCTGTCATCCAGGCCGCTTCATCCCGCGGGCGGCGCGAGCGGCTCGACCGCTCCACAGGGGTGCTCGCGAGCTCGCGTGTCTCTCGCATCCCATGAATGGCGGCTCTCCTGGCTGGCCCTGATCGCCGTCACGTCGACTGCGAAGGAGGCCGAGGCAACGTCGCGCGCGCTCTCCTGTACTCGCGCCTTGTGCGCGATCCGGCGCGCCGCTGTTGCTTCCTGGATAGGCTCGTTTGCCAAGCTCGTCTGTGTCCTGGGGCGGTCATCCGCTCAGGCCGGCGCGCCGCGGGGGCGTGTCGAGGACGGACGGCCTCGGTCGCGTGGTCCCGCGCTGACCGAACAACCCTGGAGTACGCGGCACGTGTGCGCGCGCGCATCCAGCGGGCGATGGCCGCGGCCTCATTGAATTGCCTCTTGGCCCCTTCTTCCGGTACCGGGCCCGCCTCTCTTGGGCGCGCGCGCCCCTCAGCAAAGGATTGTCATGTACCGTACTTCGCTCGGACTGGCGATAGGTGGCCTCTCTTCGTTTATCTTTGCTTCGTCAACATGGCTCGCAGGCTGCGGCGCCGACGAGCGCTCGTCGCCTCACGCCCTCATCGAGGTGGGGTGTGCGGGCTGCGTCGTACTCGAGGGAGGTACGGTGTTCGACGGCGCGCGCGCGGCCAGGGCGACGGTGGTGATCGAGGGCGACCGCGTGAAGCAGGTCGTCTTCGACGAGCGCGGCGTCGAGGTCGCGGGCGGCGAGGTCGTCGACGTCACCGGAAAGACGGTGCTCCCCGGGCTGATCGACCTCCACGTGCACTCGCTCAGCGTCGCCGGGCCATATGCGTATCACGACGGCGACCTCCACCTGGAGGACCACACGAAGGCGATGCTCCGGTCGGGCGTCACCTCGTACCTCGACCTCGGCTCGTCCCAGCACGTCATCTTCGAGCAGCGCGCGCGCGCCCGCGCCGGCGAGGTCCTCGCGCCGCAGGTCTTCGCCGCCGGGCCGCTGCTCACGGCGACGGGCGGCCACCCCTGCGCTCTCGGCAGCCCGCCCGGCGACTTCTGCCGCTTCATCGACTCTCCCGCCGACGTCGACGAGGCCTTCGACGCGCTGCTCCCGGACGCCCCCGACGTCATCAAGATCGTCCTCGAGTCGGGGGGATCGCAGCCGCTCCCGCGCCTCTCCTCCGATTCCGTCGCGGCCATCGCGCACGCCGCCGGGGCCGCGGGCGTCGGCGTCATCGCCCACGCGACCGAGGCCGCCGACATCGAGGTCGCGCTCGACGGCGGCGTGACGCGCTTCGCGCACATCCCCGATCAGGACCTCATCTCGCCCGAGCTCGCGCGCCGGATGGCCGCCGCGGGGGCGGTCGTGATCCCGACCCTCGCCGTGATGGACGGGCTCTACCGCGCGGCCCACGGCGCGCTCGCCGAGCTCGACGATCCTGCCCTCGGCGACGACGTGCCCGCCGACGTGATCGCCGCCCTGCGCGACCCGTCGCTGCTCGCGGACATGAGGACAGCCCGCTACAAGCAGCTCGTGACGGAATGGCGCGCGCACGCGGCGGCCAACCTCCTCACCTGCTACCGCGCCGGGGTCACCATCGCCGCCGGCTCCGACGCCGGCAACCCCGCCGTCTTCCACGGGCTCGCCCTTCGTCGCGAGATCGCGCTCCTCGTCGAGGCCGGGATGACGCCGGCCGACGCGCTCGCCGCCGCGACGCGCACGGCCGCGGACGTGCTCGGGCGGCCCGATCTCGGGCGCATCGAGGAAGGGGCCATCGCGGACGTGCTCGTCGTCGACGGCGATCCGCTCGCCGACGTCGGGGCGCTCGAGCGGGTCGCGCGCGTCTACAGAGCGGGCGTCCTCCTCGATCGCGACGCGCTCGCGCTGCCCCGCGGGACGAGCCTCGCGACGCAGCCGCGGACCGGCGCCGGCCCCGGCGCGACGTGCCTCGCCGCGCCCGAGTGCGGCGACGCGCTGTCGTGCAGCCCGGATCAGCGCTGCGCCGCGATATGCGACGGCCCCTCGGCCTGCGCGCCGGGCAGCGCGTGCCTCCTCGACGGCGGCTCGCCCACGGGCGGCTCCTGCGCGGAGGGCGACGGCTGCGACCTCTTCGCGCAGGACTGCGCGAACGGCGCCGCGTGCGTGTTCCTTGGCAACGGCGCGACGTCGTGCTGGTACGCGGGCGCGGGCTCGGGCGGGCAGCCGTGCGACGGCCTCTACGCCTGCGCGCCCGGCAGCGTGTGCGACGAGGCGTCGATCACGTGCAAGGACCTCTGCGATCCGCGCGGCGAGCGCGCCGCGGCGTGCCCGGGCGGCGGCAAGTGCGTCGACCGCTCGGCGATCGCGGGGCTCCCCGTGGGCGTCTGCGAGTAGGCCGATCCGGGCGCGGCGCGGGGCCTCGTCGCCGCGCCGCGCGACGCGCGGCGGCGGGTCGCCCGTCGGCCCGCCGCGCGCCGCGTCGCGCCGCGCTCAGCGCGACGCGAGCAGCCAGGCGATCACGCTCCCCAGCGTGAAGAACAGGATGCCCGCGCCGGCGAGCACGGCGCGCGACGTCCGCCGCTCGAGGAAGCTGGCGGCGGCCTTGAGGCTGGCCGGCGCGGAGATGCTGAGCCGGTCCGGCGCGCTCATCCTCTGGAGCGCGGCGTCCAGCGCCACGACCACGGCGCGCGCGTGGGGGAAGCGGTCGTCCGGGTCCTTCGCGAGCAGGCGCATCACCACCGCCTCGAGCGCGGGCGGCACGACGACACCAGGGGAGCGCTCGGCGATCGGCGGCGGCGGGGTCGCCCGGTGCTGCGCGAACAGCGCCGGGGGATCGACGGCCGTGAAGGGGTGCTTGCCCGCGAGCATCTCGTACAGGATCACGCCGAGCGCGTAGAGGTCGGCGCGCCGGTCGACCGAGCGCATGCCGAGCGCCGCCTCGGGCGCCATGTACGCCACCGTGCCGAGCAGCACCCCGGCGTTCGTCAGCGACCGGCGCGAGCCGTCGTCGGTGGTGAACGCGAACTGCTCGACCGGCACCTTCGCGAGGCCGAAATCGATGAGCTGGACGCGCTCCTCCGGCCCGTCGAGCACCATCACGTTGAGCGGCTTCACGTCCCTGTGCACGATGCCCATGTCGTGCGCCGCGTTCAGGCCGGTCGCGAGCTGCCGCGCGATGTTCGTGGCGCGGAGCGGCGGGACCGGCCCCTGGTCGATGAGCTTGCGCAGCGTGACGCCGCGGATGAACTCCATCACCATGAACCACGCGCCGTCGTCGAGCTGGTTGATCTCGTAGACCGCCGCGACGTTGGGGTGGAAGATGTGACGGCCGGCGATCGCCTCGCGCTCGAAGCGCTCGATGAGCTCCGGCAGCTCCTCGGCGTCCGGGTGGAGCACCTTGACGGCCACGTCCTCGCCGGTCGCGAGCTTCGTCGCGCGGAAGACGGCGGCGATGCCGCCCATCGCCACGAGCTCCTCGATGCGGTAGCGGTGGACGAGCGTGCGTCCGATGAGCGCCATCGCCCGCTCGTGCGCCGCGTCGCTCGCCTTGCCCCCGGCGATGAACACGGACCCGCTCATGCGGCTGCGCCTCCGGGCCGAGTCGCCCGCGCGCCGCGCCGGCGCACGGCGCGCAGGACAGCGCCGTGCCCGCGAGGCGCCTCGCGGCGGCACGGCGATTCCACCCTGGCTGACATCGTGCGCTCAGACACCCGGCGCCCGAGGGTAGCGCCCCTCCGGGTCCAGCGCCATCGTCCCGGTCGGGCCTCGGGACGGACGCGAGCTCGTGCGCGCCGCTGCGAGCGAGCGCCCGCGAGCGCCGAGGCTGGAGCTCTCGGGCCCCGCGTGCGCCACGTCGCCAAGGGGCCTGTGGCGGCAGAGCTCGCGGCACCGTGGCGGCACAGTGAACGAGAGGCGCTGTCCGTCGAGGTGCAGAGTCGCGCTCCCGGGCGAGATACGGAGTCGCGCCGTCGCCCCGATCCGGCCGCGCGCCGCCCGCCCGCCCGCTGCCCTGGACCACCTCTCGGCAGATCCCGCGATGTCATCGCGATCCGGCGCCGGCGGACGGCGCTCGCGGCGCGCGCGGTGCGTCCACCGATCTGCCACGAACACCCCACATCCGCGCCTGTCGTGCGCGGACGAACGCGGCCCACGCGACACGTCAAGTTCCCAGATGCGTTTTCTCGACGGGCTCGTGTACCCTGTATGGGTGGAGGTTTCCATGCAGAGCACAATGCGTCGCACCGTTCTCCTCGCGGTCTTTTCCGGGCTGGCCGTGGCAGCTTGCTCCTCGCCGGACGCGTCGAGCCTCTTTGTCAGCGGCGGGACGGGGCCGGGGAGCACGGCGTCGTCGGGGGGAGGCGAGGGCGGCGCGCCGGGCGAGGGCGGTGGCGGGGGCGCACCGGGTGAGGGCGGCGGCGGCGCAGGCGCAGGCGGCATGGGCGGCGCCGGCGGCGAGGGGCCTGTCATCGTGGATCCTCCGGTGTGCGGCGAGACCTATGTCGACTGCGACGCGGACGCCGAGAATGGCTGCGAGGTCAACGTGATGGGCGACGCCCTCCACTGCGGCACCTGCCCCGTCGCGTGCCGGGGCACGTGTCAGGAGGGGACCTGCGTCCCCACCCGGGTCCTCGCCACCGGGCAGCAAGACCCGCTGTACATCGCGGTTGCGGGCGGCGACGTGTTCTGGACCAACGGGGACGAGGGCGCCGTCATGCAGTGGTCGCACGAGAGCGACGAGGTGAGCGTCATCGCGTCCGATCAGGTCGACCCGGCGGGCATCAAGGCCGACGCGACGCACGTCTTCTGGGTCAGCCAGGGGCGGCGCGACCCGTACACCGGCGCGGTGATGCGGTGGCGGCGCGGGAGCGACGAGGCGCCGGTCGCCCTTGCCGCAGCGCAGAGCGCGCCCTTCGGCGTCGCGCTCGACGACGAGTTCGTCTACTGGACGAACCGCGAGGGCGGCGGCGCCGTGGTCCGCGCGCGGAAGGACTCGGACGGCAACGGCCCGTTCGTCAACATCTGGCGCGGCGCGGGGTCGCCCCACGGCGTCGCCGTCGACGACACCCATGTTTACTGGACCGTCCTCCCCCTGAACGGCGACACGGGCAGCGTCATGGCCGCACCCAAGGACTCCACGGGCGACGCGCGGCCCACCAAGATCGCGGACATGCAGGGCAACGTGCGCGAGATCGCGCTCGACGCGAACCACGTCTACTGGACGACCGGCAGCACGGGCAACGTGATGCGCGCGCCCAAGGTCGGCGGGCAGGGGGAGGTCACCGCGCTCCTGACCGAGCTGCCGAACCCGCGGGGCATCGCCGCCGACAGGACCGGCGTTTATGTGACCGACCCCGAGTCGGTGAACATCATCAAGATATGGCCGAACGGCGTCGTCGGGGCGTTCGCCGCGCGGGAGGCGTCGCCTTATGGAATCGCGCTCGACGCGGAGCGCGTCTACTGGACGAACGGGCTCGGCTCGAACGGCACCATCGAGAGCGCTCTGAAATAGCGATCCCGCCCAATGCGGCCCAGGGCCGGGGCGTGCTACAAGCTCGCCCCGTGCTGCTCGAGACGTTTCCCGTCGGTCCGCTGGGGTGCAACTGCTCGATCCTCGTCGATCCTGCCAGCAAGGGCGCGGTGGTCATCGATCCCGGCGGCGACTTCGACGCGATCCGCGCCCGCCTCGAGCGGGCCGGGGCGAAGGTCGCGGCCATCGTGCACACGCACACCCATATCGATCACGTCGGCGCCACGGCGCCGCTCCAGCGCTGGTCGGGCGCGGCCGCGCGCATTCACGAGGCCGATCGCTTCCTTTACGACATGCTCCCGGAGCAGGCGGCGTTCCTCGGCATCGCGACGCCGGAGCGGTGCGAGATCGACGGCGACCTGAACGACGGCGCGGTGGTGAAGGCGGGCGGGCTCGATCTTCACGTGCTCCACACGCCGGGGCACACGCCCGGCAGCGTGTCGTTCCTTGTCGCGTCGCCGGCGGGCGCGGTGGCGTTCACCGGGGATACCCTCTTCCGGCGCAGCATCGGCAGGACGGACCTGTGGGGCGGCGACGCGCGGGCGATCGTCTCGTCCATCCGGGGCAAGCTGCTCACGCTCGACCCGTCGACGCGGGTCGTGACCGGACACGGCCCTTCCACGACGATCGGCGAGGAGCGCGACAGAAATCCTTATGTGAGGGCGTGACGCCCCGCCCGCGCTCGCGCGGTTGAGCCGCCGGCGAGGCGAGCTCGTGCGTTGCAGACGGGCGCAGTCGTCCCCACGGCGCGCAGGTGGCGCGCGCATGGAACGAACCGTTGCGCTGGCGCGTGCCCGGCTGGAGCAGCCCGCACGCCGGCGCGGTCTTTCCGCGAGAAAGTGCTTGCATCCTGCCAGGATTCTTCTGAAAAATGCCGTACGGCGAGAGCAGCGTCGGCGTCCCTGAGCCGGTCGACCGCTGTCCGTCGCGGAAGTCGAGCACGATGAGCACCGAAAGCGCGCCGGTCACGAAGGTCGATCTGGAGATCCTCCCCACGCAGCATCCTCTCGGCGACGCGGAGCGCGCGCAGCGCATGCAGAGCCCCGGCTTCGGGCGCGTGTTCACCGAGCACATGGTCGCGATCCCGTACTCGGCGGACAGGGGCGGCTGGCTCAGGGGCCAGCTCAGGCCGTACGCGCCGATCACGCTGGATCCGGCGGCCATGGTGCTGCACTACGGTCAGGCGATCTTCGAGGGGTTCAAGGCCTACCGCCAGCCGGACGGGCGCATCAAGACGTTCCGGCCGGAGGCGAACGCGCATCGCTTCAACAGCTCTGCTCGGCGGCTGGCGATGCCGGAGATGCCGGTCGAGCTGTTCGTGGGCTCCGTCGACGCCCTGATCCGTCAGGATCGCGCGTGGGTGCCCGCGGCGGTGGGCGAGAGCCTGTATGTTCGTCCGCTGATGTTCGCGACCGAGACGGCGCTCGGGGTGCGTTCCTCGCGCGAGTACGATTTCGTGGTCATCGCGTCTCCTGCCGGCGCGTATTTCCCCCAGGGCGTGAAGCCCGTGACGGTCTGGATCTCCGAGGATTTCGTCAGGGCGGCGCCGGGCGGCACGGGCGCGGCGAAGTTCGCCGGCAACTACGCGGCGAGCCTGCTCGCGCAGATGAACGCGGCGGCCGAGGGGTGCGCGCAGGTGGTCTGGCTCGACGCGGTCCAGCGCCGGTATGTCGAGGAGATGGGCGGAATGAACATCTTCTTCGTCTACCAGGAGGGTGGCCGCACCGTGCTCGTGACGCCCGAGCTGACAGGCACGCTTCTTCCTGGCATCACCCGCGACAGCATCATCCAGCTCGCCCGTGATTTCGGTCATGGCGCCGAGGAGCGCAAGGTCACCTTCGACGAGTGGCGCGCTGCCGTGCAGGACGGCCGCATGACCGAGGCGTTCGCGTGCGGCACGGCCGCGGTGATCACGCCCATCGGCGCCGTGAAGTCCCGCGAGGGCACCTTCGCCATTCACAACAACGAGACGGGCCCCGTGGCGGCGCGCCTCCGCGAGGCCCTGCTCAACATCCAGCACGGCCTCGCCCCCGACACGCACGGCTGGATGCACGACGTCACCTGACGAGCCCCTGTCCACCTCGCGGACCGCAGGCCCCCTCCGCGGGGGCCGGGCCTCACGGAAGATCGGAAGGGCCTACTCGGCCGTCTGTGCCTTCTTGGACTTCGCCGACATCCCGTACTCGTGCAGCCGGTACTGGATGGTTCGAATGCTGATGTCCAAGAGCTCCGCCGCGCGCGTCGTCGACCCGTTCGTCGCCTCGAGCGTCGACAGGATGGCGTACCGCTCGATCTCCGCCATGGTCGCCCCCGGTACCCTCAGCGCCCCCTTGGCGACCGGCGCCGCGTCGATCGGCAGGTGCTCCGCGTCGATCCGCGTGTCGTCGCAGAGCACGACGGCCCGCTCGATCGCGTTCTCGAGCTCGCGCACGTTCCCCGGCCACCGGTGCGCCACGAGCTTCGCCCGCGCCTGATCGGTGAACCCCTCGATCTTGCGATGGTTCTCGGCGGCGAACCGCCGCAGGAAATGGTTCGCCAGCAGCAGCACGTCCGTGTCCCGCACGCGCAGCGGCGGCATGTCGATGTGGACGACGTTGAGCCGGTAGTAGAGGTCCTCCCGGAACCGCCCCTCCTGCACCGCCGTCACGAGATCGCGGTTCGTCGCCGCGATGAGCCGCACGTCGACCGACACGGTCTCGTTCCCGCCCACGCGCTCGAACGTCCTCTCCTGGAGCACCCGGAGCAGCTTCACCTGCGTCGCGGGCGCGATCTCGCCGACCTCGTCGAGGAACAGCGTCCCCCCGTGCGCCTGCTCGAACCGCCCGATACGCCGCCTGTCCGCGCCGGTGAACGCCCCGCGCTCGTGCCCGAACAGCTCGCTCTCCAGGAGCGACTCCGCGAGCGCCGCGCAGTGCAGCGTCACGAACGGCGCCTTCGCGCGCGGCCCCTTCGCGTGGATCGCGCGCGCGAGCTCGCCCTTGCCGGTGCCGCTCTCGCCGGTGATGAGCACCGTCGCCCGCGCGCCCGCCACCTGCCGGGCCATCCGGTAGACCTTCTGCATCGCCGGGCTCGCCCCGATGAGCCCCTCCACGCCCTCGCCCTCGCGCTCCCGGAGCTGCCGGCGCAGGTTCTCCGCCTCGACCCGGAGCGCGCTCCGCTCCAGCGCCCGCTCGATCGAGAGGAGGAGCGCGTCGAAGTCGACGGGCTTCGTCAGGTAATCCTCGGCCCCCGCCCGCATCGCCTGCACCGCCGAGGCCACGTCCCCGAACGCCGTCACGACGATCACCGGCAGCGCCGGATCCTGCTCGCGGAGCTTCCCGAGCAGCGCCATCCCGTCCATCTTCGGCATCTTCAGGTCGGTGACGACGACGTCCGGCGGCCGCTCGGCCGCGAGCTCGAGCGCCTCGGCGCCGTCGCCGGCCGCGTCGACGGCATAGCCCTCCTGTCGCAAGAGCTTCTCCAGCCCCGAGCGCGCGCTCGCCTCGTCGTCCACGACGAGCACCCTGGAGCTCTGTCTCTTCTCGGCGTTCATGTCGTCCCTTCCGAAGACCGCCGGAGGATACCGCGCCTGTGGGGCGTCGCGACCCTCCTCCGACCGCAGCGCGTCAGGGCGACAGGCAAGCACCGCCCCGAGGGCGACGCAAGACCCGCGCCCGGGGCGCGCGCCGCGCGCGTGGTTCGCGCGTGGGCTTGCGCGGCTTGCGCCTGACTCGCGTGCCTCGCGCGGTCCCAGGGACGACGGCGCGCCGTCAGCGGCTGTCTGTGTTGTCGACGTTCTGGTGGATGCCGGCGCCCAGGTCGGCCAGCTCCTCGGCGAGCAGGACGGTGAGATCGTCCGCTGTGACGATGCCGGTCACCTTGCCGTCGTAACGAACGATCGGCAGCCGCCGGACGCCGCGCTCGCGCATCAGGCGGAGCGCCGTCTCGATGCTGTCGGTCTGCTGGAGCGTCGTCGGGTCGTAGGTCACGATGTCGGACACCAGCGTCCTTTCGGCCTCGCGCGCGTCGGCCATCACCCGCACCACGAGATCGCGATCGGTGAGGATGCCAATGGCGCGCGCGCCCTGCGTGACGACCACGCACCCGACGCGGAAGTCGCGCATCCTGCGCGCGACGGCGGAGGCGGTCTCGGTGAGCTCGGCGCTCACGGCGCCATGTTCAAAGCGGCTGAGGGACATGCCCTGAACTCTGCACGACCCGCGCCAGCCGGGCGGCCTGGCTCCTCCGCGCATGGCCCGGCGCGCGCGGCGCCCTCGCCGGCCTCGCGGGCCGGCGTTCGACGCGAAAATCACGGAAGGGAGCGGGGA
Organism: Sorangium sp. So ce1335; assembly: GCF_051521615.1. Taxonomy (NCBI): domain Bacteria; kingdom Pseudomonadati; phylum Myxococcota; order Polyangiales; family Polyangiaceae; genus Sorangium; species Sorangium sp. So ce1335. Next base: position 8,656,314 of record NZ_CP150363.1, on the reverse strand, counting down.
ATGGCCAGAGCCGGAGGGGACCGGAGAGGCGCACGCCGCAGCGGTTGCACGCCGGCGCAATCGGTTCGCCGGGACCGGCGCGCCGGCCGCCGGCTCAGCAGCGGGGAGGGGAGGACAGAGCAGGCTGCGCGCGCGCCGCGCCCGAGAGCGCCGCCGCCACGGTGGAGCGGAGCTCGGCGCTCAGGGCGGTGTAGTCGACCGGCTTCGTGTGGACCACCGCCGCGGGCTCGAAGCCCCGCCCGAGCCGCGCCACGAGCTCGGGATAGCCGGTGAGCAGGAACAGCGGGAGACCGGGCCTGAGCGACCTCGCGAGGCGCGCGACGGCGATGCCGTCGGCGTGGGGCATCCGGAAGTCCGTCACGAGGATGTCGGGGACCGGCGCCCGGGCGAGCCGCGCGAGCGCGAGCGCGCCGTCCGTGGCCAGCTCCACCCGGAACCCGTCGTCCTCGAGAAGGCGCGCGAGGAGGCGGGCGGTGCGGGCATCATCGTCCACGAGGAGGATCAGCGGCTGTTGGTTGCTGAGCGGTTCCACGCCGGGCGATCCTCCAATTTACGTGCCAGCGCGAAGGATCTCGTGTGGGCGCGGGAGCTCAGGCGGAGAGGCGGATCGGCAGCGTCACGCGGAACAGCGTCTTCCCCGGACGGCTCTGGAACTCGATGGTCCCCTCGTGATCGGTGATGATGCGGTGCGCGATCGCGAGCCCCAGCCCGGTGCCGTTCGGCTTCGTCGAGTAGAACGGGTCGAAGATCGGCGCCTCCGGGTTCGCGATGCCGGGGCCGTCGTCCTCCACCTCGATGACGGCCTGGCGCGGCTGGCGCCGGGCGCGGAGCACGACCGTGCCGCCCTCGACCGGCGCCACCGCCTCGATCGCGTTGCGGAGGAGGTTCAACAGGACCTGCTCGATCTTGGCGGGATCGAGGTCGAGCACGATGTCGGTCGACGGCAGGTCGACCTTCACCTCGCCCTGCGCGCCGGCGCCGTCGGACGCGAGGGCGAGGCGGACGACCCGCTCGCACAGCGAGGCGACCGAGGTCGGCTTCACGACGAGCGGCTTCGGCCGGGCGAAGTCCAGGAACTCGCTCACCAGCACGGACAGCCGGCGGATCTCGTCGCGGACGACCTTGATCGCCTCCGCCGTGTCCGGGTCCCTCATGCCCGCGCGCGCGAGCCCCCGCTCGAGGAAGGTCACGTGGAGCTGCGCGCCGTTGAGCGGATTGCGGATCTCGTGCGCGAGGCCGGCCGCGAGCGTCCCCACCGCGGCGAGCTTCTCGCTCTGGCGCACGCGCGCGGCGAGCGCGTTCTCGTCGGTCGTGTCCTGCCCGATCGCGAACAGGACCACCTCGTCGTCCGCCGCGGAGGGCGCGTAGGCGAGCTGCCACCGCACGTCGCGGATCTTGCCGGCGCGCGTGCGCAGGCTGCTCTCCAGCAGATCGGGGTCGGCGCGGCGGCCCGCGGCCACCTCCTTCACGAGCGCGCCGTGATCCGCGTGGAGCTCCTCGGGCAGGAGCGTCTCGACGAACGGCATCCCGAGGATCTCCTCGCGCCCGAGCCCCGTGATCCGCTCGGCCTCCCGGTTGAACAGCCGCACGACCGCCTGCGCGTCGAGGCCCACGACGAGGACGCGCGCGAGCTCGACGGCGTTCTTGTACCGGTGCTCCGTGCGCGCGAGCGTGCGGCCGACCTCCTCCCGGTCCAGCCGCTCGGCGCGCTGCGCGCGCGCGAGGAAGTCGTCCCGGTACGTCTCCAGCATGATGGCGAGCTCGAGATCGATCACCTTGCTCGTCGCCGCCCGGATCGGGACCGCCTGCGCGCCGAGCTCGCTCGCGGCGATCTCGTCGAAGGCGATCCGGATGAGCGTCATCGCCGTGAACATGTAGTGCTGGGGCAGCCCGGCCCGGACGTGCAACCGCCCGATCTTCGCGGTCTCCTCGAAATACGCGTCGTCGTAGGGCCCGGTGAAGATGCGCGTCATCCAGCGGACGAGCGAGCCCTTGAGCCGCTCCACCTGCTCTTCCCCGGTGACGATCTCGTGGGCGCCCTCGTGCTCGCGGATGCGGTCGTAGAACTCGCCCGCGATGCGGGGGAAATGGGGCTCCGCGTGCGGGCGGAACGCGGCGAGCTGGCCCGCGTCGTCCTCGCTGAAGCGAACGTATCGCTTGATCTCGTCGAAGAGCGTCTCCTCCGCGGGCACGGCGCCGAGCCTACCACGAGCACACGTCCGCGGCGGCGGACCAGGACCTCGCGCGCTCGAGGATCGCCGCGAGCGCCGCGTCGTCCTCGCCGCCGCGCGCGACGAGCTCCGGCGAGCGCGGCGGCTCGTAGTCGAGGCCCGCGCCGGGGAGCGCGTCGATCGCGCCGGCGCCCGCCGAACGGTAGAGCCCCTTCGGATCGCGCTCCCGGCAGACCTCGGGAGAGACCTCCAGGTACACCTCGAGGAGCCGCGGCGCGAGCGCGCGGGCGCGCTCCCGGTAGGCGCGCCGGTGCGCCGTCGCCGCCACGATCGCGACGAGCCCCTTTCGCGCCATGAGCGCCGCGAGGCGCGCGAGGGTCTCGTAGAAATCGTCGCGCCCGCGCGGGTCGTAGCCCGGCCGCGGCACGATCGCCTCGCGCACCTCGTCGCCGTCGAGCAGGCAGCTCGCGCGGCCCTCGTCGAGGAGCACGCCGTGCACCCGCGCCGCGAGCGTCGACTTGCCCGACGCGGGGAGCCCCGTGATCCAGACGACCCCGCCGCTCACGCGAACACCCGCTCGGCGTCGTCCGGATCGAAGCGCTCGGCGTCGAGGGCGCGCTCCGCGAAGGCGAGCAGGGCGTCCCGCGCGCGCGGCGTCACCGCGGGGTACCAGCGGGGGTTGGCGAGCACGAGCGCCCGCCACGCGAGGAACGGCGCCGCCGCGTCGAGCACGCCCGCGGCGTCGCTCTCGTCGAGGTAGACCCGCCAGAGCCGCCGCCACAGCGCGCGGAAGGCGCCCTCCCACGCGCCGGGCGCGTCCAGCGCGAAGAAGACGTAGTTGATCGCCAGGCACGTGACGTCGTCCGCCGGATCGCCCTGCGAGCCGCGGCTCGTGTCGAGCAGCGTGAGCTGCGAGCGCTCGTTGAACACGATGTTGAACGGGTGGAAGTCGCCGTGCGTGCGCGCGAGCCGGTGGTCGCGGCCGCGGAGCTTCCACCGCCACGCGACGCAGCGCCGCTCGATGGCCTCCAGCCGCGCCGGCGGCGCGCCGGGCACGTCGTCCGGATAGCCGTCGATGATCCCGAAGATGCCCTCTCCGTGGCCGACGAGATCGCGCACCGCGCGGCGGTAGCTGCCCGGCTGCGCGCCGGGCGCCGCGTGGAGCGCGACGAGGTACCTGGCGAGCGCCTCGCAGCGCGCGAGATCCCGCGGCGTCGCGCGGCCCTCCGCCGCGATCCGGCGCAGATCCTCGGCGTAGACCTGCCCCTCCGCGTACGTGGTGAGCAGGTAGAACTCGCCCGCGTCGACGAGCGACAGGAACCGGCGGTCGCTGGTCAGCGTGCCGACGTCCACGATCTGGACGTGCGCCGGGATCGACCCGAACGTGTCGAACGCGAGCAGCATCTCCGCCGCGCGATCCGACCGCCTCTCGTGTCCGAACGTGTCCGCCGTCGAGGTGTGCAGGACCAGCCGCTGCGTCGCGCCGTCGCGCCGCGCCACCGTGATACGCCGCGGCACGCCGTACCCGGCGGCCTTCTCGGTGAGATCGTCGCGCGCGCTGTCCGGCCCCAGGGTGGTGACGTCCACCACGCGCGCGTCGGGCAACACGGCCTCGACGAGCTGGCGGACCGAGCCGAACGGGTCCGGCTCGGGCGACACGGGAGAGACGGACGAGACGGGTTGAGCGCTCTGGGGCTCCTCGGGGGGAGCGCGGTGACGTTCTGACGTGGCCATCGATCCGCGTGAATGGCAAGAAGCACGCCGCGCGCTGACGAGCCTGGTGTTGCAGGGCGGGCCGCGCCGGAGTCCGGCCTCGACGGCGCTGGCGTACGACGCGCGCGCGCGGGCGCGCCGCAGGACCTGCGTCCCCGCGCGATACGTGCGCCGCGCGAGGCAGGCTCAGCGCCTCGGGAGCTGACGGATGAGATGAGATGCGGAGACGCGCGCCAATCAGACGCTAGCAGACGCTAGCAGACGCTAGCAGACGCTAGAGCAACAAACGGGTTGAACCCGCCTGAAACGAGCAGAGCTTCGAACCGCCAGGACGCCAAGGACGCCAACACATTGTCTTCTTCTTGGCGTCCTTGGCGTCTTGGCGGTTCATTTCTCGCTAGCTCAACGGGATCGTTGTCCTGGCAGACGTCAGCGATGCGCCATCGGGCGGCGATCCAGGCGGGGGAGCGCCGCCCGGCGGGGCCCTACTTGGCCGCCGGCCACTGGTCCTTCGGGACGTCCTTGTAGACGTCCTCGACCTTGTGGAACCCGTCGGCGATCACCGTGGAGGCGAGGTTGCTCTTGTCCACGGCGATCGGCGCGATGAGCACGCTCGGGACGTCCTTCTTCCCGTTGTTGACCGTCTGCGTCTTCTCGCCGAGGTCCTCCTTCTTCGCCATCTTGATGGCGAGCTCGGCGGCCTTCTCGGCGAGCAGCTTGAGCGGCTTGTAGACCGTCATGGTCTGCGTGCCGGCCGCGATCCGCTGGCAGGCGGCGAGCTCGGCGTCCTGCCCCGAGACGACGACCTTGCCGGCGAGCTTCTGCTCGCCGAGCGCCTGGACGGCCGCGCCCGCGAGCCCGTCGTTCGAGGCCACGACCGCGGTGACGTTGTTGTTGTTCTTCGTGAGGGCGTTCTCCGTGATCTTGAGCCCCTCGACCGGCTGCCAGTCCTTGGCCCACTGGTCCGCCACGATCTTGATGTCGCCCTTGTCGATGAGCGGCTTCAGGATGTTCATCTGCCCTTCGCGGAAGAGCTTCGCGTTGTTGTCGGTCGGGGATCCGCCGATGAGCACGAAGTTCCCCTTCGGGTGCGTCTTGACGAGGCTCTCGGCCTGGAGCTCGCCCACGCGGACGTTGTCGAAGGACACGTAGAGGTCGAGGTCCGAGTCGAGGATCAGCCGGTCGTAGGCCATGACCGGCACGCCCTGCTTGTGCGCCGACTCGACGATGGTGGCCGTCGTCTTGGCGTTGTGGGGCACGACGACGAGGACGTCGACGCCCTGCGTGAGCAGGTTCTCGGCCTGCGAGTTCTGGAGGGCGTCGTCGCTGTTCGCGGACTGCACGAGCACCTGGGCCCCCAGCGACTCGGCCTTCGCCTTGAAGAGGTCGCGGTCGCGCTGCCACCGCTCCTCCTTGAGGGTATCCATCGAGAAGCCGATCGTGATCTTCTTCTTGTCAGTACCCTTGGTGTCCGCGCCCTTCGCGGCTTTTTCCTCTGTCTTGCCCGCGCCCACCTCGTTGCCCGGCTCCGGCTTCGAGCAGCCGGCCGAGAACGCGAGCGAGAGCAGCGCCATGAGAAAGGCAGAACGACGAATCAAGGTGACCTCCGCGTCAGATGAAGGGATGTGGGGGCTGTGATGGAGCCGCCGTGGTTATTGGATTGTGTTGATCTGGTCGGCGTAGCTCATGATGACGTTCAGCGTCTCGGTGTCGTCGTCGTACACCGAGTACCACCCCTGGAGCTCGTGGGGCGGATCGCCGATGTAGTCCTCCCCGAGGTGCCAGTAGTCGTTTCCGTCGTCCGTGGGCCTGCCGATCCCGGCCCAGGCCCAGAAGTTGACGCCCGCGAGCTCCTCGTTCTCGACGACGGCATCGAAGATGGTGGCGTAGTACTCGTTCCGCTTCGTGACGGGCGACTCGACCGCCTCGGACTTGTCGTCCCGCGCGAGCCCGAACTCCTCGACGACGATCGGCTTGTTCAGCGCCCGCGCGTGCTCGAGCTGGAGCTCGATGTACTCGTTCGTCTTGGTGAGCGCCGCGCTCAGCGAGTTCGGGGCGTCGTCCTCGATCGTCGGCGACGGGTCGTACCAGCTCCAGTTCTCGGGCCAGATGTGGAAGGTGAGGTAATCGACGCCGGGCACGTCGTGGAAATCCCTGAAATCGCTGTTGGCGTAGTCCTGCCAGTTGTACGACAGGTCGCCCTCCGAGCCGATGGAGACGAGGTGGTTCGGGTCGATGTCCTTGATGAACTTCGCGTTCCGCTCGACCCAGAGCTTGAAGACCCCGCCCCAGCCCCGGAACGAGCGCGGCTCGTTCCCGAGCTGCCACGCCATGATCCCCGGGTGGTCCTTGAGCTTCTCGATGATGACCTTCGCGCGGCTGAAGTAGAACTCCTGGGCCTTCTTGTTGCAAAAGAAGAGGCTCGAGAGGTGCTGCTGGTCGTCCCAGGGCCTCGTGTCCTGATCGAGGATGCCCGCGTGCGGGATCGCCCACGCGTCGATGGCCACGGCCTGGCAGTCCTCGCCGGTGCCCGGCTGGAACCGGATCGAGTTGGCGAACGGCACCTCGTGGTTTTCCGCGAGCAGCGCCTCGCCCGTCTCGGGGTGGGTCAGGCCGACCTGGTAGTCGCGGAAGTCCTCTCCGCAGGTGGTCTCGGGCTGCTCGTGCGCCCACTTCATGTACTGGGGCATACCGCCGGACCAGTGCCAGAAGTCGTTCAGGGTCATCACGGCCTTCATCCCGCGGCCGTGGATCTCGTCGAGCACGTTCTTCAGGTGGGCCGCGTAGATCTCCAGCGTCCTGTCCGCGCAGGGCGCGTCGTTCGACGCGGGATAGATCCGCTGCGGGCCGAACTCCTCGTCGTTCTGCTGCGACGCCGGGATGTCGCCCTCGGCGAGCGCCATGATCCGGAGGTTCAGCACGCCGTGCGCCTGGAGGATGTCCAGCTCGGTGCGCAGGCGCTCGAGGCTCACGAAGGGAGCCGACCAGAAGTTCGTGCCCATGTACTTGTACGGTTTGCCGTCGAGCGTGAGCTTACTCCCGTCGACGCGGACGTAGCACTTTTCGGCATTCTCGGCGCAGTCGATCGCCTCGCCCCCGCCGGTTCCGTCCCCGCCGCCACCGCCCGCATCGCCGCCGCCGGCGTCGCCGCCGGCCCCGCCGCCGCCGGCGTCGTTGCCGCCGGTGTTGCCGCCGCCGGTCCCGGACGTCGCGGGGTCGGCCGGATCTTCCGACGAGCACGCGGCGAGGGTGAGCAGACCCAGAGCGAGCAAGAAGGTTCTGTTCATGGTCGGTTCGTTCCTTACCTGGTTCGAGTGTCGTTCCTCAAGTACGGCTGAGCGCTGTGGGCTCGAATCTTCCGGCCGGCTCGCGGCCGAGCGCCGCCTGTGCCACCGGCGGTGTCCGCGAGCTCCCCCGAGTTTCGCGCGATCACAAATCTCCGCTCGGGGTGCCGCTACCGCCGTGGCGGCTCGTGCCAGACCACTTAATCGGTTCAGCGTCAACAGAGAATGGGAGTGCCCTGTGCGGCGGCTCCCTTGCGCCTGCGCCGCGCCCCGCGTGCGGCGTGATCCGGCTTTCCTTGGCTCGCCGGACGGCCTCCGGGCGAGGGCGTGTCTGGCCCGGGCGGGGCGCTGCGGGCCCGGGCGTGTCGGACCGGGGGTGGGGCGTCCAGGGCGCGGCGCGGGGGCTCGGCGCGTGGCGCTCGAGGCCGGCCGGCGGGGCCTGTCTCGATGTCTTTTCCGGCGCGCCGGCGGCGTCCGGGTTACGATGAGCGGGCGTGGGCCGGTGCGCAGCGCGGCGGCTCCGCGGAGGGCGTGGGGCATGTCGCAGAGCCTGATCCTGCTTGCAGTACCGGCCTTCTTCGCGCTCATCGGCGTCGAGCTCTGGCTGTGTCGCCGCCGAGGGCGCCGCGACTACCGCTTCTCCGACGCGCTCGCCAACCTGTCGTGCGGGGTCGGGCAGCAGGTCCTCGTCTCGGTCGTGAGCGGCGGCGTGCTCGTGTACCTGTTCCTCTTCGAGCGCGCCGCGCTGGTCCGGCTGTCGCCTGGCGCGGTGTCCACCTGGCTCGCCTGCTTCGTGGCGGTCGACTTCTGCTATTACTGGGCGCACCGCGCGAGTCACCGGGTGAATTTCTTGTGGGCGGCGCACGCTGTCCACCACCAGAGCGAGGACTACAACCTCTCCGTTGCGCTGCGTCAGAGCTGGATCCAGCGGGCGTTCTTCTGGCCTTTCTTCTGGCCGCTCGCCCTGCTCGGCTTCCCGCCGGCGGTGCTCGTCACGACCTACACGCTGAACATCCTGTATCAATTCTGGATTCACACGCAGCTCGTCGGCCGCCTCGGTCCGCTGGAGTGGGTGCTGAACACGCCGTCTCACCACCGGGTGCACCACGGCGTCGACGCGCCGTATCTCGACAGGAACCACGGCGGCGTGCTCATCGTCTGGGATCGGCTGTTCGGCACGTTCTGCGCGGAGGCGTCGCCCCCGCGCTACGGCGTCGTCCAGCCGCTCGCGAGCTTCAGCGCGCTGCGCGCGAACCTCGATCCGTGGCGCAAGCTCGCGCGCATGGCGGCGGCGGAGCCGCGCCTCCGGGACAAGCTGCTCGTCTCTCTGAGGCCGCCGGAATGGCGCTCCGGGGCGACGCCGCCCGAGGAGGGCCCGCTGCGCACCGACCCCGGCTATGTCCTTCACGACGTCGCGCGCCCCTGGCCGGTCCGCGCGCTCGCCGGGGCGCTCTTCCTCGGGGCGCTGCTCGGCGCCATCGCGTTCCTCCGCGCGGCGCCGGGCCTCGGCGCGGGCCCGCTGTGGGCCGGGGCGGCGGTGCTCCTCGCGGCGCTCACCGCCATCGGCGCGCTGCTCGACGGGCGGCTCCTGCCCGCGCCGGCGCGCGGCGAGGCGGCCGCCGCGGGCTCGCCGAAGGGGCTGCCGATCTCGCCAGCGTAGGCGCCAGGCGCGCGGGAAGGGGGCCTCTCGGCCCGGGGTCGGCGGGTGCTATGATGGGCCCGATGGACACCCTGCGGTTCGACGGGAGCGAGCGCGACCTCGAGGAGTTCGCGGCCGGCGTGCTCCGGAGCGCCGCGCCCATCGAGGCCCCCACGCCGTTCGAGCGCCGGGTGCGCTGGGACGTGCGGGGGAACAGGGGCTTCATCAGCGCCCTCACCCTGCGCTCCGGCATCTCCCTCGCCGCGGTCCGGTGCCGGTGGGAGCAGGCGTCGGCGATGGTCGTCGACCACGCGCCGATGGTGCTCGAGTTCGTCCTGTCGCGGGGGCCCGTCATGCGGGTGAGGCGCAGCGATGGAGGCGGGCATCTCCTCGGGGGCGGGACGTTCCACGTCGGCCAGGTGAAGCGGCCGATGAAGCTCGTCTGTGAATGGGACGAGTCGGCCCTCGGTCAGGATCAGGAGAACATCTGCCTGACCATCGACGGCCGGCGGCTCTGCGAGCTCCTCGGCGCGAAGGTCCTTCCTGCGCCCATCGCGGGGATCGTGGCCCACACCGGGGGGTACCCGCGCGCGGCGCACGCCATGTCGCCGCCCCTGTACCGGCTGCTCGACGAGATCCTCGGCTGCGACGCCAGGGGGGTCTCACGGCAGCTGTACCTCGAGGCCAAGGGGCTCGAGCTGATGGCGGCCATGGTCGATCTGCTGGAGGAGAGCGATCGCGCGGCGTCGCCGCTCCTCTCGCAGCACGACATCGCGTGTCTCGAGCGGGCGCGGCGCATCCTGCTGGCGCGCATGGTCGACCCGCCGACGCTCCCGGAGCTCGCGCGGCACGCGGGGCTGAACGAGGTGAAGCTCAAGGAGGGCTTCCGCGCGCTCTTCGGCGCGCCCGTCTTCGCGTACCTCCGGAGTCACCGGCTGGACGAGGCCCATCGCCTGTTGCGCCAGCGCGCGTGCAACGTGACCGAGGTGGCGCAGCGGGTCGGGTACGAGAATCCGAGCAAGTTCGCGGCCGCGTTCCGCAAGCGGTTCGGCGTGAGCCCGTCGACGGTGGGCTGAGCGGTCCCGGGACGCGACGCACGCCCGCCCCGGCGCCCGCATCCGGGGGCGGCGCCGGGCGGTGGGGGCCGTGCGAGGCACCGCCGGGATCCGGCGCGGGTCATGGCGCTTCCCGCGCGGAGCGGAAAGGCTCCCGCGCGGAGCGGCGGCGCACGGCGTCCGGGATCACCATCGCAGCGGGCGGCGAGGAGCCTCGCCCGGGAGAGTGCGATGAAGGCGATTGTTCAGTACGAATACGGTTCTGCCGACAAACTGCGCCTCGAGGAGATCCCCACGCCGGTGCCCGGGGACGACGGCGTGCTCGTGCGGATCGAGGCGGCGTCGGTGAACGCGGCCGACTGGCACATGATGCGGGCGGCCCCGTTCTTCCTCCGGTTCGCCGGCTTCGGCCTCTTCGCGCCGAGGTATCGGGTGCCGGGCGCGGACATCGCCGGTCGGGTGGAGGCGGTGGGGAAGAACGTGACCCGGTTCCGGGTGGGGGACGAGGTGTTCGGGGACCTGTCCGCTCACGGGTGGGGCGGCTTCGCGGAATACGCCTGCACCTCGGAGGCGGCGCTGGCCCCGAAGCCGTCGAACGTGAGCTTCGAGGAGGCGGCGGCCGTCCCCATGGCGGCGGTGACGGCGCTCCAGGCGCTCCGCGACTGCGCGCGGGTCCGGGCCGGGCAGCGGGTGCTCGTCAACGGCGCCTCCGGCGGCGTGGGGACGTTTGCCGTTCAGATCGCGAAGGCGCTCGGCGCGGAGGTGACCGGGGTGTGCAGCACCGGAAACGTCGAGCTGGTGCGATCGCTCGGCGCCGATCACGTCGTCGACTACACGCGCGTGGACGTCACCCGGAGCGGGCGCGAACACGACGTGATCCTCGACGCGGCGGCGTACCGAGCCATCTCGGATTACCGCCGCGTGCTGCGCGACGGCGGCACGTACATGTTCATCGGAGGGACCACGGGGGCATTTCTTCGGGTCGCGCTCCTGGGGCCGTGGTCCGGGTCGAGAGCGATGAAGTTCCACGCGGCGCGGCCGGATGCCGCGGATCTCGCCGCCCTGACGGCGCTGATCGAGGGGGGGAGCGTCAGGCCCGTGATCGATCGGCGTTATCCCCTGAGCGGGGTACCGGACGCGGTCCGTTACGTGGAGACCCTGCGTGCGCGCGGGAAGGTGGTGATCACGCGCTCCGCCGCCATCGCCCCGCCGTCCTGATCGCCAGGGCCACATGGCGACGTTTCTGGCTATAGTCGGCGCGTGACGACGCGCCGCAAGCAGAGCAAGTCGCCGCCCGTGCCCTTGCCCGGGCCGGGCCCAACCGGTGTTTACCGGCTGGTCCTCGAGAACGTGCGCTGTTTCGCGCGCGGCGAGGTGCCGCTCGGGGCGCAGGTCACGGTCGTCATCGGGCAGAACGGTTCCGGCAAGACGAGCATCATCGAGGCGCTCGCCTCGCTCGCGCCGGGCGAAGGCGAGGGGCTCGACCGCTTCCCGCTGCGCCGTGGAGCGTCCGGCGGATCGATCGCGCTCCACGGGACCGGCGCCGAGCCGCTCGCGCGCTGGGCTGATGGCGAAGGGCGCGCCGAGCGCTCGCGCCTCCCGCGCGGGCAGCACGTCTTTGCGTATGGCCAGTACCGCGCCCTGCGTCCGCCCGCGAGGCCGCGCCAGGCGACCGGCCCGACGCTCCTCGGTCCGGAGTGGGAGCAGGCGCTGGCCCGGCCGCTCCCGTCGCACCTCGAGGATGCGCTGCGCCGCCCGGCCACGCGCACGCTTGTCGACTTCGACGAGTACCTCTTCCGGGATCTCTCGGCCTACGTCGCGCTCCTGGAGGACCGGGGCGAGTACGACCCCGCCGCGCGGGCGGTCTGGGAGCGGCTCCGCGCGTGGCTGGTGGGGCTCGACAAGCGAATCGAGGGCGTGGAGATCGTCGAGCAGGAAGGGCGCCGCGTGGCGGCGTTCCGTCGCTCGGGCGTGACGCTCTCGATCACGGAGCTCTCCGACGGATACCGCGCGATGCTCTCCGTCGTGCTGGATCTCGCGATCCGCTACGCGCAGCTCTTCTCCGCCCTCGACGATCCGCTCGCGGGCGAGGCCATGGTCGCCATCGACGAGGTCGACCTGAACCTGCACCCTCGCTGGCAGCGGCGGATCATCGATCAGCTCACAGGCCTGTTTCCGGGTACGCGATTCGTGCTGACCACGCACTCGCCCGCGGTGGTGCAGGCGGCCATCGACGACAGGGAGCGCGAGATCCGGATTGTCGTGCTGGACGAGAAGCCCGGCGAGGGCACGACGGCGCGGCCCTTGACGAAGGGGGATCTGGAGCGGCTCGACGGCGCGGAGGTCGACTCGGTGATGGTCGACGACGCCGTTTTCGACGTGCCATCGCGCCTCTCGCCGACGTACGAGGCGCTGGAGGTGAAGGCCGCCGAGCTCCGGCGGAAGGTCGAGGGCGGCACGGCGACGGCGCGCGACCGGCAGGTCTTGCTGGAGACGCTGGACCAGCTTCAAGGCGTGCTCGCGCGGGAGGAGGAGCGGGAGGGCAAGGGGCCGCTCCTGTCCGAGATCGCGCGGACGCAGATCGCGTTGCTCCGGCGGCTCGACGCACAGCTTTCCGCGAAGGGAGGGGGACGGCGTGATCCGGCTCCGGCGAAGAGGCGTAAAGCCGCCCGCTGACTGGCGAGCGACGGTCGACGCGGCGTTCCCGGACGCGGAAGCGTTCTGGAAGAAGGCGAGGGCCTTCGAGAAGCTCGCCGAGCAAGGGGCGAAGCGGAAGAAGGGGTTCGCCAGCTACGCGCCGGAGGTGCTGCCGTCCGGCGAGAAGGGAAAGCCGGAGTTTCCGCCGGTCTGGCGCACCGATGCGCGGGTCCGGCAGGCGATCGCCGGGATGTCGCACGGCTTTTGCGCCTACTGCCAGTCTCCGGTGAGCTCGAGTCACCCCGGGACGAGCGGGGAGGACAGGCCGCCGGGGCAGGTCGAGCACTTCCGGCCCAAGGCGCGCTTCCCCGCGCAGGCTTACGAGTGGAAGAACTACTTCCTGGCGTGCATGGCGTGCAACGGCGCCAAGCACGACAGGTGGCCGGTCGGGGGGTATGTCCGGCCCGACGAGGGCGACCCGGGCAGCCGCTTCGTGTTCGCCGAGGACGGCGGGATCGCGCCCGGTGAAGGCGATGAGCAGGCGAGGTGTACGATCGAGGACTTCGGCCTGACGCGTCACTGGCTCACGCAGCACCGGGGGACGGCGATCCAGTGCCATCTCGACTTCGTGAGGAGGTTGATGGGGTGTCCTGGGATCCTGCTTCAGGACATGCTGATCAAGCGGCCCGTGGCGTTCTCCGAGGCGATCAACCAGAACGTGCGGCGCGTCTGGAAGGACGGGCGCCGGGAGCGGAAGAAGCCCTCGCGTGGGCGGCCTCGGCGCGCGCGATGAGCGCCTTGAGTTTGTCCCGTTCATGGGGATTCGACTCGCTGGCCATGAAGCTCCGCAGGACCTGAATGGCGCTCGGATCGGCCGAGGGCATGGCGTCGAGGAAGGCGGAGAACGCTGCCTCCGAGAACCTGACCAACATCACCACGAAGAGGGCGGCGCACTCGGCGAGGGTGTAGGTCTTCTCTGTCATCGTGTAAAGGATTGCGAACGGACGACGGGTCTGGCTTGGATCCTTGAGCAGTTTGATGATCGCCCTTGTCGCTGGCTCATAGCGTATATAGGTGAGCGCCATGACGATCGAAGCTTTCCCTTCCGTGCTCGCCTTGTCGAGCAGGCGAAGGAGCACCGGTCCAGCCACCTCGCCGAGATGGAAGAGTCTCAAGAACTCCGTCGGGCTCGCCGGCGGAACCAGCCGTGCCACGCGCTTCTCGATCTCCTTCCGCAGCGGTTGTTTCACCTCGATGGCGGTATCGGCACATTGCGCGGCGAGCATCGTCCCTTCAGCCACGTCATCGCCGTCCTTGTCGAGGAGCCCGCGAATGATCCGGGCCGCATGCGCCCCTGGAAACCCGGCTGCAAGGACGATGACCTCATGCCACCACCTGTCTTTGTAGTTGCGCAGAAGCTCGCCGTAAGCGTGCGCGTTCACGAGCTCCATCGCGGCGAGGTACTCCTGGAACGTCAGGTGCGAGAAGGCGAACGACCCCGGCGCCCGCTCCACGAGCACGCCGTTACGGTCGCGGATCTCGGCGACGATCGCGGCCGCTTCCTCTTCCGGACGGCCGAGATCCGGCAGGTGCGCCGCGAGCCGCCGGACGACCTCGTCCACGGGCAACTCCGCCATGCGCGCCCTGTGCATGGAGAGCGCGAGCCGGGCGAGCAGGGCGCGCTTCGCGTGCGCGTCGAGCTTGCCAATGGCGGCGCCCTCCGCGAACTTGGCGCGATCCCACTCGTAGAGCAGGACGTTGGTGATCGCCTCGTAGAGGGCGACCCGCCGCTCCGGGATCCGCTGCCCGAGGAAGCGGTGGACGACGCAGATGACGGAGCAGAGGAGGGGAGTCTCCGCGAGCTTCTCGATCGCCCGGCTCGCCCGCACCCGTTCTTTCAGATCGTCCGCGGCGGCGCGCGCGTCGATCTCGGCCTGTTCACGAGACTTGTTGAGGCTCAGTTCGGCAGCCAGACACCATCGGTCGATGAAGGCGGTGACCTCGTCGCGCGTCATCGGCAAGAGGCGTGCGCGCGCAAAGCCCCTGGGTGCGGTCTCACCCCTGCCGGGGGCGGCGACCGGTCTCGTCGTGACGACCACCGAGCTCCCGGGATGTGCGTCGAGCGTCGCCGCGAGCGTTGGCAGCACCTTCCCTGTCACCTCGGTCCGTGCCTCGTCGAGGCCATCGACGAGGAGCAGCGCTCGACCGCGTCGAAGCGCCGCTTCCACGAACCAGGGCTCCGCGCCGGCCGCGCGAGCGATCCCCTCCGGGCTCGCTGCGGCTTCATGGAGGGCTCGCACCGGTAAGAGAAAGGGAATGGATTCAGGCTCGCCCCCTGGATTCGAGGTGGCCAGCTCACCTCGGGCGGCTCGCGTGGCCAGGTACGCGAGGAGCGTCGATTTGCCGCTGCCCGGCTCGCCGACGATCAGGAGCCGCGGGTGGTCCACCAGCGCCTCCGTCGCGAGCACCCGCGGCCGCTCCAGCACGCGCAGCATGGAACTGGCCGCCTCGGCCTCTACTGTGCTCGCTTCATCCTTCTGTCTCTTGCCAGTCGTTTTCCTGGGCTTCGCCGAGCGCACCGCCTCGGACGGCTCCTCGACGTGCAGCGGCACATAGGCGATATCGAGATCTTGCCGGACGCGCGC
The DNA here is from genome assembly GCF_051521615.1 of Sorangium sp. So ce1335. NCBI lineage: Bacteria > Pseudomonadati > Myxococcota > Polyangiales > Polyangiaceae > Sorangium > Sorangium sp. So ce1335. Next base: position 8,641,170 of record NZ_CP150363.1, on the reverse strand, counting down.
GCTGAGCTGGAGCCCGCGGATCTCGATCTGCCCGTACCTCGCCTCGACCTCCCGTCGGTAGGCCCGCTCCGCGGCCGCGAAGCGCGCCTCCTCGTCACCCCGGGCCGCTGCGTCGAGCACCGCGCGTTCTTCTGCGCACCGGATCTCGAACGCATCCGCCTCCGGAAACGCATCCTCGAAGCCCTTTTGCGCCCACCGCTCCGCGAGCGAGCGCAGCTCGCCGCGCAGCCCTTCCGGGACCGGATAAGGCCCGCGCGCCGCGAGCGCGTCGAGCAGCCGCCGCTTCGCCCGCTCGCGCCGGTTCTTGCGAACCACCTCGGGCAGGCCGTCGCTCGCCTGAGCATTGCCCGGCACCTCGGCGAGGATCCTGTCGAGCACCGCCTCCGGCGACTCCACTGCCGCAGCGTTCACCTTGACCTGGCGCTTCGCCCCGACGGAGGCCTTCGCTCGCCCCGCCCCCGTCTTCGCCTGTCGCACGGCCGCCGTCACGAGCCGGCATCCTAGAGATCGCCTTTCCCACCGTCCAGCCGGCGCGCACCGGCCGTCCCGCTTGCCGCTCGCCCGCAGCTCCGTGCGCACGGTTCACCCTCGCCGCGGCTCCCGCTCCGCTCGCTCCTCACCCGTGGCATGCTTGCCCCACCGGGCCGCGCCATGCACTTCGTCACCCGTACCCCGTCTCCCCCTCTCGCCCGCTTCGTCGGCCAGCTCTGGTACTGCGCCGCCCCCGAGCTCCCCGATCTTCTCGAGCGCGTCCTCCCCACCGGCTCCATGAGCCTCCTCATCAACCTCGCCGAGGACGAGCTGCGCCGGTACGACGTCGCCACGGGCCCCTCCGCCCCCTCTCCGGTCGCCGGCGCCCTCGCCCCCGCCGCCTCGCCCGCGCGCTGCCACCGCGTCTCCGGCATCGCCATCTGCGGCGCCCACGCCGAGCACTTCGCGATCGACGCGGCCGAGCAGCGGGCGATCGTCGGCGCCGAGTTCACCCCGGGCGGCGCGTTCCCGTTCTTCGGCCCGGACGCCGAGGCGCTCGGCGGCACCCACGTCTCGCTGGACGCGCTCTGGGGCCGCGAGGCCGCCCTCGTCCGCGAGCGCGTCCTCGAGGCGAGGACCCCCGAGGCCAGCCTCCGCGCCCTGGAGACCGCCCTCGGCGAGCGGCTCCTCCGCCGCCCGGCGCGCCCGCTCGCGCGCGACCCGGCGGTCGACTTCGCGCTCGCGGCCTTCGCCGACCCGTCCCGCGCGTGCACCGTCTCCGACGTCGTCGGCCAGCTCGGGATGAGCTCGAGGCGGTTCATCCGCAGCTTCACCGAGCAGGTCGGCCTCACCCCGAAGCGCTACTGCCGCGTGCGGCGCTTCCAGCAGGCCCTCGCGGCGATCGAGCGCGGCGAGCGCGTCTCGTGGGCCGGCGTGGCGGCCGCGTGCGGCTACTACGATCAGGCGCACTTCATCCACGACTTCCGCGCGTTCGCGGGCCTGACCCCGACCGAGTACGCCGCGAGGCGCCGCGAGCGGAACCACGTCCCGCTCGGCGGCTGAGCCGGCCGGCACGTTTTTACAATACCCGCTCCGCCCGGGTGGACATGCTCCGCCCATGACCAAGCGACTGCACCCCATCGCCCCGCCCCCGTACCACACCATCGTGGCGCGCCTCGTCGTCGCCGGCGCGTCGGAGGCCATCGCGTTCTACAAGAAGGCGTTCGGCGCGACCGAGAAGCTCCGCCTCGCCGATCCGAAGCGCGGCGGCGCCATCGTCGCCGCCGAGCTCGTGATCGGCGACTCCCTCTTCACCGTCGCGGACGAGGCTCCCCGGTGGAACGCGCGCGGCCCGAAGGCGCTCGGCGGCACGCCCATCGCCCTCACGCTCAACGTCGAGGATCCCGACGCCGTCGCCGCCCGCGCCGTCGAGGCCGGCGCCAGGATCATCTATCCGATCGACGATCAGCTCTACGGCCGTCGCGAGGGGAGGATCGAAGACCCGTTCGGCCATCACTGGGTCCTCTCCGCCGTCATCGAGGACGTCTCCGTCGAGGAGATGCAGGTGCGCATGGCCAGGTGGTGAGGAGAGCAGGGCCCGCGCAAGACCTGAGCCGAGCGCCGGGGACATGGACACGTTCCAGCTCCGCTGAGGCCGATCCCGCCGAGGCCGATCTCGCTGAGTCCGATCTCGCTGAGGCCGCACGTCAGCCCCGCTGAGGCCGATCCCGCCAAGGGCGCACGTCAACCCCGCTGAGCCCGCGCGCCAATTTCGCTGAGGCCGCACGTCAACCCCGCTGAGGCCGCACGTCAACCCCGCTGAGGCCGCAGGGCACGCCGGTTGCGTACCGCCGCGTCATGCTGAGTTTCGATGCGCTGCTGGGGCAAGGCCACGACGAGGAGCCCCTCGCCCACTATGTCAAGCTGATGGGCACCTACCTGTTCCTGTCGGCTGGCACCTTCGCGCTCCTTGAACGTGCCGGGCGTCCGCTCCCGTCGCGTATTCCCCTGCGCGACGCCGCGCTCCTCGGGCTCGCAACGAACCGCCTGAGCCGGCTGATCACGCGCGACAAGGTGACCCGCGCGGTGCGCGCGCCGTTCACCGACGTGGAGCAGGACCCGGCGGGACAGACGCACGAGGAGCCGCGCGGCGAAGGCATGACGCGCGCCATCGGAGAGCTCCTCACGTGTCCTCGGTGCGCCGCGATGTGGGCGTCGCTGGGGCTGACCATCGGTTACCTCGTGTCGCCGCGCGTCACGCGCGGAGCCTCGTTCCTGCTCGGCAGCGCGGCGATCTCGGACTTCATCAACACGTGCTACGCGCGCGTCACGAGCGCAGGAGGAAAGTAGCGCTCAGGCGATTTGCGACAGATGTGGCCAGGTGCCCCATCGCGGCGCTCGGCCCTCGCGAACAGGCGGGGCGTTTCCCCCCGTGGAGCGCCTCTTGCACACACACCGGAGACTGGAGGTCAAGGTGGCACTTGATTTGTTGAACGAGCGGGGCACACCGCTGGACAAGCAGCAGTTCGACTGGCGCGAGATCGTCAGCATCCCGTCCAGCAAGCTGAACGATGACGCGTTCACCCGCGTCCGGATCATCTTGATGAACGGCATCGAGTCGGAGGCGGTGCGCTTCTCGCACGCCTGTGCTCGCATGAACGGCCCGCTCCAGCGGGAGCTGGCCCTCATCCGCCGCGTCGAGCAGCACCAGCAGACGATGGTGAACTGGCTCCTTCCGGGCGATCTGTCCGTGCTCGAGACCACCATCGGCTTCGAGCAGGTGGCGATCGAGGTCACCGCGTCGGTCGCCATGCGCGAGCCCGACGAGTACATGGCGCAGATCTACCGGTTCGGGATGCTCGAGGACTTCGATCATCTCTACCGCTACTCGGCGCTGATGGATCGGGTGCACGGCAAGGACTCGAACAACATCCTGCAGTGCTACACGGACGTGTGCCCCGGCAGGCCCACGAGCGTGGAGCACCGCCACCCCGACGACGACCTGCGGGCCCCTTACGATCGCAGGACGGCGGCGCCGCTCACGAAGCTCCACGCGCTCACGATCATGGCGGCCGAGCACCAGACGCACGACTACTACATGAACGTCGGGCCGACCTTCGCCGACCCCATGGCGCGGCAGCTCTACGCGGAGATCGCCTCCATCGAGGAGCAGCACGTCACGCAGTACGAGTCGATCATCGACCCGAACGAGACCTGGCTCGAGAAGTGGCTCCTGCACGAGGCCGCCGAGGTCTACAACTACCATAGCTGTGCTCAATCCGAGTCGAACCCCCGGATCAAGGCCATCTGGGAGCGGTTCGTCGATTACGAGCTCGGCCAGCTCCAGCACGTGCGCCGCCTCTTCGAGAAGATCGAGGGGCGCGACGCCGCGGAGATCCTGCCGGCGGAGCTCCCGGATCCCATCGAGTTCCGGAGCCACCGCGAGTTCGTCCGCCGCGTGCTGCAGGGCGAGGTGCACCTGCGCGCGGTCGGCAAGAGCATCGTGGATCCGCGGCAGGTGCCCGAGTCGCCGCAGACGCTCGCCTACCGCGATCGGCTGAACATGGCCGGCTCGCCGTCGGAGACGGTGGCGGCGGGCTACGTGTACGTCCCCGGGACGGAGCTCGCGGTCCAGGCGGCGCAGGGCAGGCAGGCGAACGGTGCGAACGGTAATGGCGCGAAGGTTTACAAGATGAGGTCAGCATGAAGACCGAGACGACCGCGGGGATGAACCGCACCGGAATGGACATGTCGCCGATGGACTCGAAGGAGCTCGTCGTTGGCGCCAGGCTCATGCCGCCGAGCAGCGCGGGCGACGATTCGGCGATCGCGAACGTCATTGCCCATTACGCGCGGCGGGAGGAGCGGGTCGGCACGATGCCTCCTCCTGGCACGCTGAAGGGCGCCGTGAAGACGGCCCTCCAGGCGCTCAAGGGCGAGGCGCCGCTGGTCCTCCTCGACAAGCTGGGCGAGCGCCTCGCCTTCGAGCGGGCGGGCAGCCGGCTATGGAAGGGCGTCCTCGCGAAGTTCGACGCGCTCGGACCGTTCGAGGGCGGCCCGACGCGCGAGGAGATCGAGCTGATCTACAAGGAGGAGTCGGAGCACTTCCTCCTGATCGCCTCGGTGATCCGGGCGCTCGGCGCCGATCCAACGGCCGAGACGCCGCTCGCCGACGTGCACGGGGTCGCCTCGTGCGGCCTGATCAAGGTCGTCACCGATCCGAGGACGAACCTCGCCGACGCGCTGGAGGCGATGCTCGTCGCCGAGCTCACGGACAACGACGCATGGGACGTGCTCATCGAGATGTCCCAGGGCCTCAACGACCAGGAAATCCTGAACCAGTTCATCGCGGCGCGCGCCGCCGAGGCGCGCCACCTCACCATGGTGCGGAGCTGGATCAAGGCGTCGGTGCTCGCCCGGGCGAAGGGCGATCACGCGAACATCGTGTCGAGCTGATCCGGAGGCTCGTCGCGCAGGCCTGAAGGCCTGCGCGGCGTTTCAGCCTGCCCGCTGCTCGAGGACCTCCTCGAGGAAGCTCCGCATCGCGGCCCACGATCGCCTGGCGGCCGCGGCGTCGTACAGGATGCCCGCTTGCGGGAGGTTCGCGCCCGGGTAGGTGAAGGCGTGCATCGCGTGGCCGTAGGCGTGGAGCTGCCAGTCGGCCCTGGCCTCGGTGAGCTCGCGCGCGAGGGCGAGCACGTCGGCGGGGGGCGCCATGGGGTCTTCCCAGCCGTGGAGCACGAGCACCTTGGCCGTGATGGGCGCCTGCGGTCCCAGGTTCGGCGGGTGGAGCACGCCGTGGAAGCTCACGACGCCCCGGAGGCCCTGCGGGGCGCTGCGCGCCAGGTCGAGGGCGCACAGCCCGCCGAAGCAGTATCCGATGGCCGCGATGCGATCCGGATCGGCGAGCGGGTGCCGTCGGGCCGCGGCGAGGCCCGCCAGGAGGCGCCTGCGGAGCAGGCCGCGGTCCTCCATGAAGGGCGCCATGAGCCGGGAGTTGTCCTCCATCTCGGCGCCGCGGACGCCCTTGCCGTACACGTCGAGCGCGAAGCCGACGTAGCCGAGGCCGGCCAGCTCCGCGGCCTTCTCGTGCATGGCCTCGTTCTGCCCTGCCCACGCGTGGGCGATGAGCACGCAGGGCCGCTTCGCGGCGCTGGAGGCGTCGTGCGCGACGTACGCCTCGCAGATCGTCTCGCCCTCGGTGTAGTCGAGGCGTTCGGTATGGATAGGAGGGGGTGGTTGGAGCGGCATGCGGTGTCCCTTTCGGTTCGGTCGAGACAGCGTTCTATCCCGCCCGCATCCGGCGCCGCCACGTCATGAGCTTGGGGGTCTTCGCTCGGCCGGATCTCAGGCCGGCGCGCCCAGCGATCCGCCGCCCACCGCGCCCGCCCCGGTCGCCGGCGCTGCCGGAGAGGCCGGGGAGGCCGGCGCTGCCGGGGTTGCCGGTTTTGCCGGGGAGGCCGGCGCGGCCGGCGCGCCGCTCGCCGCCTCGCCCTTGGTGCCGCCCTGCGCGCGCCGAGCGCTGGACTCGCGGTGGGCGTCGAGCGGGCGGAGGGCCCTCCGGACGGTCTCGATCGTCGCGGGGTCGTCCTCGTCGACCATGCCGGCGACCTTTGTCGCATAGCTCACGATGGCGGACTGGATGGCGCGCACCACGGGGGTGAGGTTGGATGTCGCGGCGGCCTCCTTCTGGAGCCTGTCTTTCACCATCATGTCGTAGCGCGGCACGACGTTGCCGATCTGCTCGAGGAACTCGGGCCCTGCGAGCGCGTCGATCTCCGGCTGGAGCCCCGCTTCCTGGATGTGCTCGACGATGGAGGCCATCACGGTGTTCTGCACGGAGTACTCGGCGGAGAGGAACGACAGGCCGTCGTCGCCGAAGAGCTCGTTGACGAGCTCCCCCGCGCGCCGCGCCTTCGGGAAGCGCTCCGGGGGGAGCATCGAATACGCGACGAGGCGCATGCGCAGCGCCCCGAAGCTCCCGTCGGCCTCCCGGTCGAGGACGCGCCCGTCTTCCTCGGACAGGGCGCCGTTCTCGCGGCGGCGCGCGGTGAGCGGGTGCGGCGCGTGAGGTTCAGGAGGTCATCGTGCGTGTAGGTGAGCTTCAGCTTCGTGTCGGGCAGGCCGCCTTCGATCTCGGCGGACTCAGCATCTACCTCGCCGTGCACCGCCATCGTCCGCGTGAGGCGCCGGCACCACGAGTCTCCGCCGCCGCGCTGCACTCCTTCTGTGTCTGGATCTGGCCAAGCCCTCAGCGTTCGGTGTCGTTCTTGAATGTCTGCGTGACTCTATGCCTGCTGTCTGTTTCTACGGCTTCTCCGTGGCTCGGATCAAGCTCGTTAATCGGATCTCGACGGCGCCCGCTCCCATCATTCGATCATGGGGATATTGAGACGCCGTTTGTGTATCAATTTCTTTCTCTTCTGTGCATTCAAACGAGTCGTCATAGGTCGCCAGCCAGGCACGGCCTGTCGCCTCGTCGATGCGCGCCATCGGCAACATGGGCCAACCCTCAGGCGCCCAATCCTTGAGGACGCCGACCACCGGCCAGTTCTTGCGAAGAATCTCGAGGTCTCCGAATTTTCCAGCTAAAATCGCGTTCTTCGGACTAAGTTTCGTCATGTTCACATCGCTCACTTTCAAAATTCTTGGGCCGAAAAAGTAGCCGAAAGCATGGCCTTCCCCCGTCGCTCGTGCGAGCACACCTATCGCATGTCCCCCGTCGCGTAGGGGTACAAGGAACACGGTGCCATCCGGTGCAGGTCTGCGACGCTTCATAGCTTGTCTCCCAGTCGTAGATACTCCTCTCGTCGTGGATTGGTCGGCGAGATCGGTCTCCTGCGGTTCATGTCTGCTTCGGGATGCTGATCGTAAATGCGCTGCTCGCGACCGCGTTGCGCAGGATAGCTGTCAGTTCGTCGATCGACTTCAAATTCGAGATCTTTCGTCTCTGGGTCTCGGCCATGCTCCCCTTCTCGCCTCCGAAGGTCGTTCGTGCGACCGGTCCGACGGACCTGGCCGGTTTCTGGATCGCGCAACTTGTAGGTACCTCCCTTTGCAACGCCTGCTGTCCCCTGCGGCCCTTGACTCCCGGATCCTTGCGACATCAGCGCCTGCGAGAGCCCCTGGATCCCCGCCGCGATGTTCCCGACCCCACCGACGACGAGCCCGGTCGACACGGCGATCGCAGGCACGCCGATCGCCGCTCCGATGCCGGTGGCGCTCGTGATGCCCCCGAAGATATTACCGGTCAAGCCCCCGGTCGCGACGGCGAGCCCACCCACGATCTGCCCGATGGCCAGCCCCATCCTGGCCTCCGGCGTCCCATGGGCCAGCACGCCCGCGGCATCCAGCAGCCCATGACCGACGCCGGCGAAAGGAACCGCCCCGAGCAACAGCCCGGCGATGAACCCTCCCTCCACCTGCACGTAGGGGTTTTGCGACCAGTCGATCGGCGCTGTGGTCACCGGCTGCGGTACATGCCCCGAGGCGCTTCCGGTCGTGCTGACGTCGACCGGCGGCGCCGCCGCGCCGACCTCGGCGGCCTCGCGAGAGCCCTCCACGACGCGCGGAGGACCTCGAACGATGATTTCTTTACATACGCCGCCCAGGCACGGGTCGACCGTCCCATCCTCGCTGATGATCCCTGGTGTTGACGTCAGGCCAGGCTCCTCCGGAGCTGCCTGGAACCCGCTCGGATCTACGAAGTTGAGCGGGTTGTTGAAGACATAGCTGTACCTGTTCCAGCTCTGGCCGAAGAACGGGAGGGAAACGATCGGGTCCGTGGTCAAGAACCGCCCGATCCTCGGATCGTAGATCCTGCCCTTCATGTTCACGAGCCCGAGCTCGTCGTCGCTCTCGTGCCCGGTGAACCCGTGCGTCGTCTTGCTGGTGAACGACGCCGGCGCGGGCTCCCCCCACGCGGGGTTTCGCCTCTGCCCGAACGGATCGTAGCTCCGCCGTTCGATGACGGCGCCGTCCTCGTCGGTGAGCGCGTCGACCGAGCCGAGGTGGTCGACGTGCACATAGCGCGTGCCGTCGTCCGAGCCTCCCCGGGTGACGATCGCAACGACCCGCTCCGGCGAGTGGACGTGATACCGATGCTCCACGCCGCCCGATGCCGCATCGGTGACCCGCTCGACCAAGTCGCCGAAGTAGAGCGTCTCCTTCTCGGGCGTGGTCTTCCGGATCCGCCTCTGGTCGCCGTCGTAGGCGAACGTGACCGTGCTCGCGCCCTGCGTGATGCGCTCCGGCAGGTCGAACGGCGTGTAGCGCACGGTCGTGCCGCCGGGGCGTGCGATCTGGTTGCCCACGGCGTCGTAAGCGAAGCTCCCCGTGCCCGCGCCGGTGACCGCGTGGGGGTGCAGCGGGTCATCGTAGGACAGCGTTCCGACGTCCGACTTGAAGGTGAGATTGCCGTTCGGCGCGTGGTCGTAGCGGAGCGCGCAGGGCGCCGCGGCGCTCTCGACCTCATTGAAGTACGCGCACGTCAGCCGCTGGAGCGCGTCGTACCTGAAGCGCTCCGTCGTGTTCCGGGGCTGGAGCGCATCGGTGCGGCGTGCGAGGTTCAGGAGATCATCGTACCCGTAGTCCAGGTCTTGTACCTCGGCCGCCCCGCTCTGCGTCACCACGTTCCGAAGGCGCTGCTTGTCGGCGTGGTAGCTCCGTGTCGTGACCGCGCCGTTGCCGAACACCTCCTCTCGAAGTCGTCCTGCGTCGTCCACGCCCGTCAAGCGCCAGTACGCGGCCTTCGTCCGGTCGTCGCGCACCGCGAGCACATGGCCGTGCGCGTCGAGGTCGTGGACCACCACGAACGACGTCGCACCGGCCGGCGTCGGGTACGTGACCGTCTCGATACGGCCGAGATCGTCGTAGCCCAGCCTCGCTTGCAGGGGAGCGCCCTCGCCGTCGATGCGGAGCGAGATCGTCTCGAGCTGGCCGAGGCGGGTGTACCCGTACGTCTTCTCGCTGTCGTGGCTCGCGAGCGTGTGGAGCTCGCCAATCCCGTGCGCCGCGGTGTCCCAGGTCCACTTCGTCGTACGACGCTCGGCGCCATGCCGGTCCACGCGCGTGTCGGGCCGGCCGAGCGCGTCGTACTCCCACGTGGTCTCGCGCCCGAGCGCATCGGTCGACGACGTCAGCTCGCCGAAGCCGTCATGGATCGAGCGCGTCGTGCCCCGATCGGGGTCGTCGAGCTGCCGGACACGGCCGAAGGCGTCGCGCGTGATGCGCGTCACCGCGCCGCCGGGATCGGTGACCGTCTGCAGCAGGCCGAACGGGCCGTGACTGTAACGGGTGATCCCGTCGGCGGCATCGGTGATGGCCTTGGTCCGCCCCAGCGGATCCTGCTCGGTCACGGTCACGTGGTCGAGCGCGTCGGTGACGCGCACGAGCAGGCCGTCGTACTCGGTCGTCGTGACCGCGTTCCACGGCGTCGTGGTACGCACCTCGCGGCCCACAGCGTCGTGCTCGTAGCGCTCGTACAGCCGCTCGCGCTCGGGCGTCTCTTCGCTCACCGGCACCGAGCGCTGCGCGATGTGCTCGCCCAGCGGGTCGTACCCGATCTCTTGCAGGATGCGCTTTGTCTCGCCCGAGCCCTGCGCCGGCTCCGGCTCCGGCTCCGGCTCCGGCCCGTACCACCACCACCGGATCGGGCGACCGAGGCTGTCGAATTCGACCGTATCGTCGGCGCCGCCGGTCGCGGTGCTTCGCTCCATCACGCGCCAGGCATCCTGCCTCGGGCCGCCGTCCTTCGTGCGTGATAGTGCGACCGTCGTCGCCGTGCCGTCCGGACGCCTCTCGACGCCGAGGCGGCCGAAGCCGTCATACAGCCACGCCGTGACGCGCTGATTCGGGTCGACCCGCTTGAGGAGCACGCCCAGCGCGTCGTCGTACGCCACGATCGTCGTGTGCCCGGCCGCATTCACGAGCTTCTCGGGGAACATGCCCTCGTCGTCGAGCTCCGTGCTGGATGTTCGCCGGTGGCCGAAGGCGTCCTCCGCCGTGATGGCTGTGATGTTGCCGAAGTCGTCGCGCGTGTAGGTCAGCTTCAGCTTCGTGTCCGGTAGGCCGTCGTCGCTCTCCGTGGACTCGGTGTCGACCTCGCCGTGGATCGTCGTGGTCCGCGTGAGGGTCCGGCACTCCGAGGTCCCGGCCGCGGCGCTACACTCCTTCTGCGTCTCGAGCTGGCCGAGGACCCAGCGCTCGGTGTCGTTCTTGAACGTCCGCCTGACGTTGAAGGTGAGATCGACGCCGCTCGTCGAGACCTCCTCGGCGCGCACATTGCCGAACGCGTCGAAGTCCGTCACCTTCGACACCGAGTCCTGCAGCAGCGTCGCGCCGCCGCCTCCGGCCTCGATCTGCCGCACGTACGTCTCGATCGCGGGCGGCTGGCCGCTCGGGGGAGGGTAGATCCCTTGCGCTCGCCTCAGACGGCGCTCGGTCGGCAGCGTGAAGTACGTCGCGCCGTCGTTCGTCGGGACGAGCGTCCGCGTCACATCGACGAACGCGAGCTCGATCTGCTCCGGCCTGGGCTGGCCTGGCAGGCCCGGTGCCCAGCGCCACGTCCGCGCGACGCGCCCTGCGAAGGGAAAGACCTGGAGCTCGTCGTCGTACGTGACGTTGTCGTAGACCTCGAGCGTCGCGGCGCCCGTGTCCAGATCGGTGACGAGCCGCTCCCCGAACCCGAGAAATCCCCTGCCCAGCCTGTGGTAGCGCCCGTCGCGGTAGCCGACCTCGAGGCGCCGCGGTCGATCCGCGCCGTTGTTGAGCGCGTACGCGCTGACCACCCGACGAGGTCCCACGACGCAGCGGCGCGGATAGACGCAGTCGTCCGCCGCGCCGGAACGCGCCAGGTAGAGCGGGCGCTCCCGCGCCGGGTCCTCCGCGCTGTCGTCCTCCCCCGCCGCCACGGACGCGTCGGTCAGGTGCCCGTATGAGATGCTCACGTTGGGTACGAAGGCCGGCTCCGTCGGCTCGTGGGCGTTCATGCCATCGGAGATCGCGACCAGCAGATCCTGATCGGCCGCGAGGCTCTCGAAGAGGGTGAACGCGCCGCCGAGCGTCATGACCACGTCCTGAGCGCCGTCCCCGTTGACGTCGCCGGTGCGTGGGCCGCTCGGATCGGCGAGCGTGACCGCATCGCCGAGACTGGCCTCGAACGGCACCTGCGGGTCGACGAGCGTGAACGGCGGCCCATCGCGATCGCCGGTGGCCAGCAGGACGGCCCACGACGGCAGCGCATCGGAGCCGCCCAGCAACATACCCGGCGGGACGGGCGTGAGGAGATCCTGCCGCCCGTCACCATTGAAGTCGAGCGGAACGGCGAGCCGGAAGAACGCGTCCTGATCCGGGAAACCCAGCAGATCGCCGAAGCTGAACGCGTCGACGGTACGGAACGGTGAGGCCACAAAGGTCGGCCCCGTATTGAAGTAGGTTGTGAGCTGGTCGTGGCCGGATCCGGATTCGACGGCATCGGGCAAGCCGTCGCCGTTCGCGTCGAGAAAGATGACCCGGCCCCCTGGACCCACGACAGGGAGCTCGGTATCGAGCACCTCCCAGCGCTCATCGCCTCGGCGCATGATCGCGTCGTAACTCGCTCCGACGACGACCGTCCCGTCGCCGGAGCGCCGCAACGACGGCACGATCAGATCGATCTTGCTGTCGGCGTCGAGGTCGATCGTGTGGAGCTCCGTATTGCAGGGATAGCCGGTCAGCAGTTCGACCGATTCGCCCGTGGCGTCGAATCCCGCGGGGGTCGCGCCGCGCGCGGGTCGCCAGAGATGGACGGTCCACACGGCGGCGAGCGGCAGCGGCGCCTGTCCGTCGCGGGCGTGGTCCTCGCACTGGATCAGATCCGGCATGCCGTCGCCGTCCAGATCGGCAAGGTGCATCGACGCGCCGGGGCTGCTCAACCCGGGCGGCGCGGGCGTGCTCCCGAGCGGAAAGGGCCTGCGGATGCCCGTGTCCTGGAGCGCGAAGGTCCAGTCGGGCCGGGACAGGAGCACATGCCACGTGACCTCGGCGCCGTGGACGTCGTGGAGCAGGACGTCCGCCCGCCCATCGTCGTCGTAGTCCAGGACCGTCCCGAGCTCCGGCTGAAGAAAGGCCGAATTGGACGGCCCACTCGGGTCGGCGACCATCGGCCACTCCTCGCGGAATGCGAGCTCGGCCGGCGCGAGAAAGCCCGGCGGGGCCCGGGGCCCGAGGTTGCGCGCCACCCACCACGCGGTGATCGGGTTCGTCGGTGTGCTGAGCGCCGCGTCCATGTCCGGAATCACGAGGTCGTCGCGGCCATCGCCATCGACGTCGAACACCATCGGGCTCGCCCTCTCGGAGACCGGCTCGTCGATGCCCGTCGTGACCCGCTTGAACCCGGGGGTGGCACGGTTGTAGCGAAACCGTGTGGCGGGCTTGCACACCCCGTCGCTCGCACACTCCTCGACGTGGGTCAGGAGCGTGCGGCGCGTCGCCGGGCTGAGCTCGTAGCCGAAGCCGTAGCGCCGGACCAGGGTATCGCTCGGGCCGAGCATCTGGATCTCGTCCAGGCGAAGCGAGCGCTGGAGCGCCATGCCGCCCGAGTAGCCGGTGCGAATCGCGGCCGGATCCTTCGTCCCATACAGGAAGCGCACCGCCCGCGAAGGAGCGAGCGACGGCGTGCCCTCGAAGCTCGTGTAGCGGATCTCGTCCACCGCATACTCGGCGGCGTGGCCGTCCTCCGCCTCGGCGACGCAGTACGCGTACGTCATGGCGTTGCCCCGGCCGTCGCGGGCCTTGTTCGCGAGCCACGCGCGCGGGGCGCCGGCTCGCGCGAGCGGCTTGCTGCCCTCGGTGCGCCCATACTCGACGACGCGGCCGTCGGGCAGGTGCGCCTCGAAGAAGAGCGCCTCGGCAGGCGCAGCCCCTTCGGGACCGTAGTGCCCGACCACCTTGACGAAGGTATCCGGGAACGTCCGGTATTCGATGCTCCCCGGCCCCTCCTGGACGGGCACGAGGCGCTGGCCGTCGAGGCAGACCGCGTCGTCGCCGTCGTACCGTACGCCGCGGATCTCCCCGTCCTGCGCGAGGTTCTTGGGACATCGCGTGATCGCGGAGAGCCCAGCGATGGAGAAGCCCGCACCGAGCACGCCGTCGCCGCCATCGCTGCGATAGACGAGCTGGAGCCTTGGTCCTATGCCCGCGCGGGAGGGCACGGTGGTCAAGTCCATCGTGTACACGGCCTCCCCGGTGCTCGAGATGGAGAACGTCCCCGGAATGGTGCCGGCCGCGACAGTCTCGACTTCCGGCGCGGGGCGGGCCGTGGCGGGGCCGTGTGTGCCCTCGGTCCGGCAGGCGACGACGCCCTGAGGCGGCCCCAGGGGCGGGCCGCCGAAGAGGCACTGGCATCCCCCCTGCGCGAGCACGCACGCGAGAAACATCAGGAGCGGGATGAACGCCCGGGGTACACATCGCAGAACGAGCGCCATTGCAGACTCCCTCGCACCGAGGAGGCCATGGCGCGGCGGCGCGAGTCAACGGGTGATCTGGAGCCGGATATGCCTTCCTTATGCTGAGCTCGAGGCATCCATCAAGGCGTCTGTGCCCGGCTGGCATCCACGTGGCAACAGGGATTGCGCTGTGTCGAAAGGGCTTTCGGCCGTCAGCGTTGGAGGTGCAGCGGAGAGCGCTGGAGACACGCGCGAGGAGGGTGAGGGGAGGAGGATGCTCTCCGTTCCTGTTCCCCTGCCGCCCTGTCGAGCCGAGGCTCCCGTGGTCACGGGCAGGGGAGGGACGTGCCATGGGAAGCCCTGCCCGGAAGCCTTCCGGGTTGCCGGACGGGTTGTCGACCTGTTCGCGATGCCGGGAGGGTTGCCGGAGGGGTCGTCGACCTGTCGGCGATGCCCGGAGGGTCGCCGGAGGGGTCGTCGACCTGTCGGCGATGCCCGGAGGGTTCCCCGGACAGGTCGACGACCCGCTGGCGATGCCGGGAGGGTTCCCCAGCAGGTCGCCGACCTGCCCGGACACGCCCCCGGGCTTCCTGGAACGGGTCGCCATCGTGCTGGCGCAGGCCGATCGGGATCTTCCCGGAGGTCGTCGACCTGCTGGAAAGGCCGGTGGGCTTTCCGGAAGGGGTGCGCGACCCGTTCCGGAGGTCTCGCGGGTTCCAGCGCCCGCCGGGGCGGCGGGGGAGGTGGCCCCGGTGTGGAAAAATGCGTTGTCGGACGCCGGTCGTGCTCCGTAATTCCACGTGGAGCAGGTCGCAGCCGGTCGTGACCCCCGGCGTCGCCCTGCCTCGGGTGCCTGACGCTCTCGCGGAGTCCCTTGCGCCATCCACGTCTGAACGCCATCGGGTGGAGTCTTGCCGTGTCCCTGCTGCTGGTCGGGTTTCCGGCCCTCGGCCAGGCTCCATCGGGCGGCACGCGGCTTTCCTACACGCGCGGCCCCGGCGCGGAGGGGTGCCCCGACGAGCAGGCGCTCCGGGACGTCGTCGCCGCGCAGCTCGGCGGGACCGACCCGTTCGTGGACGGCGGTGGCCGGCTCATCGAGGTGGTCCTCGGACGCAAGGGGCGCGACTTCCTGGGCGCGATCGCGCTCTACGACGCCGACGGCCGGCGGCTCGGCGGCCAGGAGCTCACCAGCGCGTCCTGCGGGGCGCTCGTGGAGGACGTCGGCACCGCCCTCGTCATCGTGCTGCGCCCGGCGCGCGCGGCGAGGGAGCCGGCGCCGCCGTCCCCCGCACCCCCGCCCCCGGCACCGCCGCCCCCAGCGCCGTCGGAGCCGGCGCCGCCGGAGACCACCTCCTCCACCGCGCCGGAGTCCTCGCCGCGCGCGCCGATCCCGGCCCTGGCGCCTCCGTGCCAGCCTTGCCAGCCGGCAGCTCCGGCGCGGCCCGCGGAGCGCCCGGGCCCCTCGCTGGCCTGGCCGCGGTTTCAGGTCGGCCTGGGGGCGCTGATTGCCGACGGTATCGCGCCGGCCCCGGCGGTCGGGTTCTCGGCGTCCGTGGGGGCTCGGTGGGAGGCGTTCTCGCTCTCGCTGGAGGGAGGTTGGCACCTGCCGGTCGCCGCCGAGCCGTATCGAGGCAGGGTCTACGGCGTGTCGTGGCTCGGCGGCTCGGTCGTCCCCTGCGGACACGTGGCCTGGTTCTTCGGCTGTGGCCTTGTCACGGCGGGCCGCGTGAGGCACTTCGGCATGCTCAACGTCGTGAGGGAGGCGTTGTGGCCCCACACAGGGCTCGGGCTGCGCGGCGGCGTGGAGGTGCCGTTCTCGTACCACCTTGCCGCTCGGCTCACCGGCGAGCTCGTGGCCAACCTCGTGCGTCCCACGCTTCATCTCCATGGCGGTCAGAGTTTTTCCGTGGCCGGCACGTCCAAGGCGGGCGTCTTGCACATCGTCGCCTCGTTCTGACTCAGGTTTCGCCTTTGATGCGACGGGCTGAGCTGGAGGCGATCTTCCAACGAACGTGGCGCGCTCGCCGGGAGCTTCGCGCTCGCTGGAGGCAAGGGATCGAGGTGGCGCGCGGACGCAGCCGTGAGCACCCAGGCGGGCCTATCTCAGGTAGGTGCTGATTCAGGTGCTGGCGCAGGGCGGCAGCAGAACGTCGCCGCATCCAGCAGCGCGACGCCCCCGGTCGGCTCGCCGCCGGTGGGCTCGCATGCGCCGGGCTCGAAGCGGATGACGCTCGCGGAGCGGCTCCCGAGCGCCGTCCCGGGGACGATGGCGCCGCAGAAGGGGGCCTCGGAGCTCACCACCACGCCCACGACGAGCTGCGAGCACGCGCCGTCGCTGAACGCCGACGCCAGGATGCTGCACGTGCTCCCGCTGGGCTCGCCGCAGCCGCAGGGAGCGCAGCCGCGCGTGTCCTCGACCCCTGCGTGGAAGACGTGCCGGTCCGGGTAGGTCGCCGGGCAGCCCTGCTCTCCTTCGTGGTGGATGCAGGTCAGGAACCCCTCGGGCGGCGCGCCGTCGCCGGCCGGCGGCGCCGCAACGCAGGTCGTCCCGGGATCGCTGCACGAGGCGAGCACGGTACCGGTACACGCCCGGGCGAGGAGCGCGAAGCTCCCGCCGGGGGCGGGCTCTCCTGGTTCCTCCGGCGCCTCGGCGCTCCTCGCTGTGCAGGTTCCAGGGAGCACGCGCGGTGCGGGGATCTCGAGCGACTGCGCGCACAGGGCGCCGTCGCACACCTGTCCGGCCGCGACCGTGTTCGTCGCGGAGCAGGCGCCGTCCCAGCCCGCAGGCGCCGCGAACGACGTCTCGGCGGCGCCGGGCACGCCGCACGGAAAGCTCGCGTGGGCGCGCCATGCGGCCGGCAGCTCGCACGAGGCGTCCGGCGGATCGCACAGGCAGGCCGGGCACGTGCGCGGAGGCGCCGCCGTGAAGCCCGCATGGCCCTCATAGCCGATGCTCGGCGCGGCGGCGGGACAGTCGGGCACCTGGTCCGGCGGGCCGATCCAGAGCAGCGCCGGCTCGGACCAGCCGAGCGGCGCTCTGGGCACGCACTGCCCCGGGCAGGCCTGTGGCAGGGCGGGGTCGAACCCGGGAGCCATGGCGCTGTCGAAGTCTGTGCCCGTGCCCGCGCTCGCATCGTTGCAGGCGTCGCCCGCGTCGGGACCGGCATCGCTGCACGCGTCGGCGCCGGCATCATGGCAGGGGCCGCCAGGGTCCGTGGCGCCCGGTACGGTCGGATCCTCACAGACCGATCCACTATCATCCCAGTAAGCGACCGGTGCAGAGCACCCGCCGGCCAATGCCCCCAAGCCGAGGGACGCGGCGCCCGATGCTGCCACGATCGAGCATGCCCAGCGGCGAGTCCATCTTCTCATCCTCCGTCTCCTTGGCGAACTCGCGCCACCGCCGGCGCGTGGCCCTGTCCAGCCCGCGCCAACATCGGCCGCGAGCACATTGCGCGTTCGCGCGCGCAGGAGACCACAAGGCGCCCTTCATGAGAAGAGCTCCACCTCGCCAGCTCCCGGCCTCGCGCGTTGCGTGAGTCGATCCATTTTCTCTGGCCGGTCTGCACGACAGCGCCCACGCCCCGCGCCATCTGGTTCTTTTTTTCTCGCCACGGACGATTTCACCACAATCCGGCCCATCGCGCCGGAATAAGCAACGATGACCGACTCTCCGCCCCGCCGGCCGTCGCCGGCCCCCGCCCACGACGCCGGCCCCGAGCCTGCGGCAGCGCCGCCGTCGCGGCCCTCGTTCGAGGAGGTCTATACAAGCCTGCTGCCCTATGTCCTCCGGGTGCTCTGGCGGATGGGGGTCCCGGCGCGGAACCTCCGCGATGTGGCCCAGGACGTGTTCCTTGTCGTCCACCGCCGTTTCGAGGAGTACGACCCTCGCCATCCCATCAAGGCGTGGGTGGCGGGCATCGCGTCGCACCTCGCCCTGCGGCACCAGCGGCTCGCCAGCAACCGGCGGGAGCTGCTCGAGCGCTCCGAGGCCGAGCGCGTCGACGTCGCGGACCCGGGGTGCGACGCGGAGGCGCTGTGCGCGCGGGCGGAGACGCAGCGGATCGTCCGGGCGCTCGTCCAGGGCCTCGAGGACGACCGGCGCGCCGTGTTCATCCTGTACGAGCTCGAGGGCCTGGACATGCGCAGCATCGCCGGGGCGCTCCGGATCTCGGAGAACACCGCGTGGGACCGGCTGCGGCGCGCCCGCAAGGATCTCGCGGCCGCGGTGCGGCGTCTCTGCGCGCGCGACCGCGACGCGCTCGGCGTGTACGGCGCGCGCCTCGCGCTCGGGCCGCTGGCCCTGGCCGATGGGCCGCTGCTTCTCGCGCTCGGGGACGCGCGGCTCGACCTGCCGGAGGACCTCGGCGCGCTGCTGTGGGCGCGGCTCCAGGGGCTGCTCGCCTCCGGGGAGGGCGAGGGGAGCGCGCCTGCCACGGAGGCAGCGCAGGCCTTCCCGCCCGATGCCGCCCAGGCCTTCCCGCCCGACGACGACGCACTGGACGAAGCCGTCGGGGTGGAGGCGAGCCGCGCCGCCGCGCGCACCGCGCGGGCGGGCTTCGAGATCGCGCGGTCGAAGCTCGTCGTGGCCGGCGTGGCGCTGTTCCTGGCCGGCGCCGGGGCTGGCTCCGGCGCCACTCACGCCCTCGGGCCGCGCGCCGCCCCGCCGGAGGTCGCCCTCGCTTACGGCGGCGTGCTCGCGGCCGTCGCGCGCGGCCCGGCCGGCTCGGGCGCGACGGCCGCGCGCGTCGACATCACGATGCCGGCCTCGTCGATGGCCCCTGCGCCGGCATCTCCGGCATCGGCGGTCCCTGCGCCGGCATCTCCGGCACCGGCGGTCCCTGCGCCGGCGTCACCGGCACCGGACGCTCCTCCACCGGCGCGCCTGGCGTCGACGCCGGTCGCCCCGACGCCGCCCGCCATGACCGGCGCGACGGCGGCCGCCCCGCCGCTCGACGCGGACCTGACCCTGATCCAGCGCGCGATCGCCGCGCTCGGCGCGGAGCAGGCGGCCGAGGCGCTCGACGCGCTCGACCGTCACGCGCGGAGCTATCCCCGCAGCCCGAGAGCCCAGCAACGCGAGACCCTGGCGATCCAGGCCCTCGAGCAGATCGGCCGGCGTGCCGAGGCCGCGGCGCGAGCCGCCCGGTTCCGCGCGGCATTCCCCGGCAGCGCGTACCTGCCTGCCGTCGAGAACGCGTTGAACGGCTCCCCGTGAAATCGAGTTCTCTCTCCTCCTCTCCTCTGGGCTTGAGCAACACACGGGTTGAACCCGCCTGAAACGAGCAGAACTTCGAACCGCCAAGGCGCCAAGGACGCCAGGACATTGTCTTCTTCTGCTTCTTCTTGGCATCCTTGGCGTCTTGGCGGTTCGATTCGCTCTTGCCGTGATCGATCCAGCCTGCGCTCAGCTCCGGCGATTGTCACATCACTCTTGCCGTGATCGATCCAGCCAGCGCTCCAGCGCCGACGATTGTCACCGTCGCGCGCTCTCCGGATCATCCAGGGCCTGAAACCGGGCGCGCCGGATCGATCTCGCAACGAATCGCGAGGTCATCGGGGAACTCGCGTGCATGGATGCGCCGTCCGAGAAGCTGCGCTGGCTTGCCGCAATTCGTGACGCCGGCGTGCTCCCGCGCGCCGTCAGAGCAGTCCCCCTCGTCAGCGACCTTCGCTCCAGCCTCCCGCCGTCCGGCCGAGCCTTCCCGCGCCGGAGCTCCCGGTGACCCGTCGCCCGCGCGGCGCGCCGCCGCTCGCTCCGCCGCCCTCCACATCCCTCCGCCCCGCGGTCTCACCGCCCCCGGGCGCCCTCCTCGCGGAGCGGCGCCTGATCGAGGCCACGCTCGTCGCGTGCGGCGTCCCCGCGCGGGATTGCGAGGATCTGCTCCAGATCGTGCTCGTCGCGGCCTGGAGCGCCATCCAGGCCGGCAGGTACCGCCCCCACCCGCGAGCCCACCCGCGCCGCGCGCTCCAGGCGTGGCTTCAGGGCATCGCGTGGCGGCAGGCGGGCCACCACCTGGGGCGCGCCCACGTCCGCCGCGAGGTCCCCGTCGACGCGCCGCGCGCGCTGGTCGGCGAGGGCAGCGTCGCGCCGGAGGGCAGGCTCCTGGCCCGGGCCGCGCTCCGCGCGCTCGTCGAGCTCCCCGCGCCGCATCGCGAGCTCCTCCTCGCGGCGGTAGGCCCCCGGACGATCACCGCCCACCCGAGGGCGCACGGCCTGAGCCCGTCCACGGCCGCCCGCAGGCTGCACCTCGCCAGAGAGGCGCTCGCCCGCCGGATCGCGCGGCGGCTCTGGTAAACCCACGCGCCGTGCGCCGCAGCGAACGCCCCCCGCATGCGCGCGCCCGATCCCCCGCGCCCCGGGTGCGGCTAGACTCGCCGCAATGTTCTGGTTCGATGCCGTCCTGCTCGGGGTCCTCGAGGGCCTGACCGAGTTCCTCCCCGTCTCGTCCACCGGTCATCTCATCCTGCTCGGCGCGTGGCTCGGCCACGAGAGCGAGGCGGCGAAGACGCTCGATATCGTCATCCAGCTCGGCGCGGTCCTCGCCGTCGTCGTCTACTTCCGCGAGCGCCTCGCCGTCACCGTGCGCGGCATCCTCCGGCGCGATCCGGACAGCCTCCGCCTCGCGCTCGCCATCGTCGTCGCCTTCATCCCCGCGGCCCTCGTCGGCCTGCTCTTCCACAAGGCCATCAAGGCCTACCTCTTCGGCCCGGGGCCCGTCGCGGCCGCCCTCATCGCCGGCGGCATCCTGATGGTCGCCGTCGAGGCCATGCGCCGGCGCCAGCCCGACCAGGGCTCCCCCCGCCTCGAGGACGTCACCCTCCCGCGCGCCGCCGCGATCGGCTTCGCGCAGTGCTTCGCGCTCTGGCCAGGGGCGTCGCGCTCGATGACCACGATCGTCGGCGGGCAGCTCTCCGGCCTCAGCACCGCCGCGGCCGCCGAGTTCTCGTTCCTGCTCGCCATCCCGACGCTCGGCTCCGCGACGATCTTCGACCTCGCCAAGAACGGCCGCACCCTCCTCGAGGCGCCCGGCGGCCCGGCCGCCCTCGGCGTCGGCCTCGCCGTCTCGTTCGCCGTCGCCCTGCTCGTGATCGCCGTCTTCCTGCGCTACCTCAAGCGCTACGGCCTCGCGCCGTTCGGCTGGTACCGCATCGCGCTCGGCGCCGTCGTCCTCTGGCTCTGGTTCGCGAGCCGCACCGCCCCCGTCGAGGCAGGCGCCGCGGCGGCCGGGACCGACGCGCCGAGGGACATCGCCGCCGCCGACGACGACGGCAGCGCCCGCGCCGGCGATCAGCCGAGCCGCCCGTAGGCGTACAGCCAGCGGGCCGTCGTCGCGCCGCGGTTGCGCACGGTGTGCACGACGCCGGCCCGGATCTCGATCTCCTCGCCGACGCGGGGCACGATCGTCCGACCCCCGAGCTCCAGCTCGAGCTCGCCTTCGAGCACCATCAAGAGCTCGTCCTCTTCGTGAACATAGTCCTTCCAGACCCGGCCGGGTGGATCGGTCCAGAGCCCGCCGTGAAAGCCGCGCGCGCGCCAGCGCTCCAACACCTCGTCGCGAATCGCCGTGTCCATGCCCGCCATCTTGCCCGGGGTGCCGGGTGTCTTCCACGCAGCTCCGGCGCGACACGGCGCAAGCCGCATGGCGGACGATCCGCGCCGCGGGCACGCGTCGCCCAGGCCGCACACAGAGAAGCCGCCCTGTTCGAGCTCTGGGCGCCCTGGACGAAGCCAGCGCGCTCGCGTGCTCGCGTGCTCGACCGACGCCCTCGCCCGCTCGATGTCCCGCTCGGCAAGCCCATCGACGGAAGACAGAACGGCCCCTTGCGGTGAACGTCGCGGCGGGCTAGGATGCTCCTCCTCACGAACGTCCCTGGCCCTCGATACGACGCTTTCCCTCTTCCCTCTCTTCTCGAGGGAGACTGCAGCTCGCTCGGACGACTGGACGACGCACCGTGTGCCCGCGCGGGGGTTCCGCGCGGCACGTCTCCGTTCGATCCACACGGCTTCGTCGGATGGCAGGCCGAGAGCGCCTCATGGCGCAAAAGAAAGCCGTGAACGAGCAGGATGGCATGGGAAATCGTCTCTACGTAGGAAATCTTTCGTTCAGCACCACCCGCGAGACCCTCGAGTCCGCGTTCGCCGCAGCCGGCGAGGTTCGTGAGATCGCGATGCCGACCGATCGCGAGACCGGGCAGCCGCGCGGCTTCGCGTTCGTGACCATGGGCTCTGCCCAGGCCGCGACCAGCGCGATCTCGCAGATGAACGGCGCCATGCTCGACGGCCGCGCGCTCAAGGTCAACGAGGCGCAGGAGCGCCCGGCGCGCGGTGGCTTCGGCGGCGGCGGCGGCGGTGGTGGCTACGGCGGCGGTGGCGGCGGCGGCTACGGCGGTGGTGGCTACGGCGGCGGCGGCGGCGGTGGCCGCGGCGGCCGCGGTGGTCGCGACCGGTACTGATCACGCGCGCGGCGCGGCGGCGCTCGTGCGCCGCCGCGTTTGCGCTTTCAGAACGCGCCACAGGGCGCCGATGAACGCGCCCGAAGGCGCCGAAAGGCCTGGTTCCGCATGCAGAAGCAGGGAGCATTGAAGCGGCAAAAGGAACGCGCACGGCAGGAAAAGCAGCGCGAGAAAGACGCGAACCGCCTCGCGCGCCGCAGGGAAAAGGGCCCCGGCGACAACGCTTCACCGGGGGAGGATCCGGACATCGCAGGGATCATCCCGGGGCCTCAGCCTCCGGTCGTCGAGTGAAGACCGCAGCGCCGAGCCAGGGCGCCACGAGCGCCCCGTCCGAGCCTCCGAGCGATCAGGACGGCTCGGCGCAGACCTCCGCGCGACAACGGTTCATCGAGCAGAGCGCGACCACGCTGGGCCAGGCGTGGGCCAGACGGTGGCGGCAGGACCTTCATCGAGAAGGCCGCCCCGCCGCCGGCGGATGGCCGGGAACGCTGCGTGAAGCGCGAACCCAGGTCGAGATCAGCCTCCCCACCGAGATGCTCCACCGCAAGATGGCCGCCATCACCGGCGTCGAGCGCGAGCTCGCGGCCCGGACCGCGTACGCGAGCGCCCGGAACGAGTGGCGCAGGCACCTCGAGCCCGAGACGCCGTGATCCGGCCGTCTCCTCCAGCGATCTGAACAGCTAGACCTGGACAGAGCGTCCAGGCGGAACGTGAGCGCCTCGTCGACCGGTCGACCGAGAGCGCCTCGTCGTCCGAGGCGCGCCCTGGGCGACGACCGCTCGTCCTAGGCGTCGGCGCCGGACCGGTACGTTGCGGTGGCGACGTAGCGGAGGACCCTGGAGCAGAACTCACCACCACAGCTCCCCCGACAGGCGCATTCCCCCTCGAAGCGCGCCGTGCGCGACTGGAGGGCGCTCAGGATCTGCTGCGTCACGTCGTAGCCGCCGTTGTCACAGGACGAGTAGGAGCACGGCATCTCGAACAGCGCATGCGCGTGCTCGACGACGACACGACGGATGTACTGCGTGTCGTTGGCGAGCCCATTGGGCCGGGTCTCGCGGATTTCCAGGTTCAAGCTCGCCAGCTCCGGGACCTTCTGAAGGAGCTTGCCAGCCGCCTGCTCTCGCTTGCCGCGGAGGAGCATGCGCTCTTCCCGCTCGATATTCCTGCGACGATTCGCTGAGTACATCGACCACCTCTCGCTCGCAGGAATGCACCAAGCCCCTGCCCTCATTCAATATAGCGCAGCGGAGGGGGCGGCGCATGCACAATCTGGGCTCTCCAGGGGGGCGTCGATCGGCGACGAGCTGACGTAACGGAAGAGCGCCTGCGTCGAATCTGGCGTGACGTGGACGCGCGGGATAGCCCATCACGGGCCGGCGCGCGGCTCACGGGATTCACAGGATGGCGCGCGGCGCGGCCACCGCGCCTCTCATTCCTCGTCGGTCATCACGAGCCCCTCCAGCTCGATGAGGTTCGTCCTCGCGGCCTTCAGCTTCGTGAACGCCTCCTGGACGACCTCGCTGACCGTCGTCTTGTCCGCGCGCGGCGCGGCCTGTATCTCCCCGAGCGCCTTCTCGAGGTTGCTCTCCGCATCGGCGATCTCCTGCTTCGCCGCCGTGACCTTCTCCAGGAGAGTTTTCTTCTGCATCGACTTGACCTTTCGACGTGCTGCGCGCCGCGAGGAGCACCTCGCCGCGGTGCGCGGCGAGGCAGGGCGCGGACGCCCTTCGGTCCGGGCAGCAAGGCAGCATAGGCCAGGTCCCCGGCCGAAGGGGGCCGAAGCGCACGGGCAGGCGTCGGGGGTGCGCCGCGGAGCGCCGCGAGGGGCCGCGCGGGGGCGGCGGGCTGAGCGGGCCGGCGCCCCGGCGGCGCGTGGCCGGCAGCGGCCGGGGGACGGGAGCGGCCCGGTCCGGCAGGGCCGTGGAGCCCCCCGCCGTGGAGCCGCCCACAGAGGTCTGTCTGCCGGGCACATCATCGCGGCGCTCGCGCGAGCGACAGCAACCCGCGCGATCTGCGCGGCCGCCGAGCGATCTCCCGTCGCGCGAGAATCGGGCGATGTTGATCGGAATGGGCGGAATGGCGTGCTCGCGGTGCGCGAGCGTGAGTACAGGCGGGGACAGCGCAGGGCGCGAGCTCCGAAAAGCGCTGATCATCGCTCATCGCATCTCCGGAGGGCGCTTCCTTCGGCGTCGAACGGCCTTATGGTGTTCTCGATATGCGCGAAGCAGCCCTGTGCGACCCGCCGCGGTCGCCTTCAGAGGAGACGCCACACCAGGTAGAGGACCGGCTCGCGCGCGCCACCGCGCTCGCGGCGTGCGCGCCCGTGCCCGCCCGCCAGGGTCGTATCCTCGCCGGGACCGCCGGGTGGACCGACCCCACCCTGGTGAAGAGCCAGCGGTTCTATCCGAAGGGCGCGTCGAGCCCGGAGCAGCGGCTCCGGTTCTATGCGTCCCAGTTCCTCGTGGTCGAGGTCAACTCGAGCTATTACGCCCTCCCGGGCCCGCCGATGGTCGAACAGTGGGTCAGGCGGACCGCGCCCGACTTCGTGTTCAACATGAAGGCGTTCGCGCCGCTCACCCACCATCCGGTGGAGCCCGCCCGCCTCCCCGCGGACCTGCAGCGCGCCCTGCCGGGAGCCCTCCTCGACAAGCCGCGCCTCTACCCGGGCGACCTGCCGGCCGAGGCGAGAGACGTCCTCTGGGAGCGCTTCCGACAGGCGATCTCGCCGCTCCAGGAGGCGCGCAAGCTCGGCTATGTCCTCTTCCAGTTTCCCCCGTGGTTCACGGCGACCCGCGGCAACGTGAGGATCATCGAGGACTGCCGCGTGCGCCTCGACGGGGTTCCGCTCGCCGTCGAGCTCCGGCACGCGTCGTGGGGCGAGCCCGACCGGATCGAGCGCGTCGCGGACTTCCTCCGGGATATCGAGGCCTTCTACGTCGTCGTCGACGAGCCGCAGGGCAAGCCGAACAGCATGCCTCCGACCCCGCTCGTCGCGGATCCGCGCCTCTCCGTCGTGCGCTTTCACGGCCGGCGGGCGGAGACGTGGGACGCGCCGGTCAGCGTGAGCGAGAAGTTCAGGTACGTGTACGACCCGGGGGAGCTCGAGCCCTGGGCGGAGACCGTCGAGCGGCTCGCCGGACAGGCGGAGCGGGTCCACGCGATCTTCAACAACTGCGTGTCGAACCACGCCGTGCTCGGGGCCAAGGGGCTCATGGCGCTCCTCGCGCGCCGCCGGGCCGCCGCGCTGGAGGGCGAGAGTCCGCCGGCCCCGGCCGCGATGTCCGTCCACTGAGCCTCCAGGAGCCGGCGCGATCACGGCCGGGGCGGGCCGCGGCAGGCCCGGATCCGGGGTAGGCTCCGCCTCGATGACGCAGTCCAGAGCGGCGGGCGCTCCCCGCCTCGCAGCGCCCCCGCGCCGGCCCGCGACGCCGCCGTGCCGGCCCGCGCCGTGCCGGGCCGCGGCGTCGCCGTGTCGGGCTGCGGCGGCACCGTGGGGGGCCGCGGCGCCGCCGTGTCCGGCTGCGCCGCCCCGGTCGCCCCACGCCGCCGTGCTCGTCGCCGCGCTCGCGCTCGCCCACTGCGGCGGCGCGCCGCCCCGGCCCGCGCCGGTGGAGGACCGCGCGCCCGCTGCGACGACGCCCCCACAGCCCTCGGCGGAGCCCTCGCACGCCCGCTGGGTCGACGCGAGCGGCGCGACAGCGATCGGCCCCCGGGTCGCCGGCGGCACCGTCGCGCTGCTCGGCGGCAAGCGCGTCCTCGTGGGGAGCGACGGCGCCGCGCGGCCGGAGACCGCGGCCTGCCCCGAGCCGCTGCTCGCGCTCGCGCTCGTGCCGTCCGCCGCCGGCGCGCGGCTCGTGGGGCGCGGGCTCCACGGCGTCTACCGCTTCGATGACCCGCTCGGGGCGCCGGCGCTCCTCGCCCGGTCCGAGGCCGAGCTCGTGCGCATCGGCGGGGGGCCCGGCGTGGTCGCCGTCTGGGACGCCGCCTCCGACCTCCCGACCTTCCTCGACGTCGAGACGGGGCAGCCGCGCGCGCTGCCGGGCCTGCCCGCGCTGCCGCTCCGCGCTGTCGCGTTCCGGGACCTCCAGCAGGGCGCAGGGATCTTCGAGGCGGCAGGGCTCGCCGTCACCGCCGACGGCGGCGCGTCGTGGCGGCCCGTCGCCGCAGCGGCGGGCGGCGACGGGCAGGCGGCCCTGCTCCGCTTCACGGGCCTGCGCCTGCGCGGCGACGACCTGCTCGCGTTCGCGCAGGGCGCGCCCCTGCCGGCCGAGCAGCGCGAGGCGCGGATCCTCGTCGCCGAGGCGCGGCTCGCGCCCGCGCCGGCGCCGTCAGCGCCCGCGCCGCCGGCTGGCGCGCTGCCGGGGGGCGCGCTGCCGGCTGGAGCGCCCCTCGCGCCCCCCGCATCCGCCCATCCTGCGCCTGACGACGGTGCGGCCGACCCCGGCGCTAGCGCGCCGCTGCTCCGCTGGATCCAGGCGACCGGGCGCCACCCGCTCGAGGCCGCGATCGCGAGCGGCGCCCGCGGGGCCGGCTTCGCTGTCGCGGCGAGCCACGGCCTCCTCGCCCGCGTGGACCTCGCCACGGGCGCCCTGCTGGAGATCGCCCCCTTCGGCCGCGGCGCCTGGGTGAACGCCTGCGGCGCCGGCCGCGCCGGGCGCTCGGCGTGGGCGGCCTGCGCGCTCGGCGACGAGGCGCCGGCGCGGCGCGACCTCCACGACCCGTTCGGCGTTCTCCACGTCCCGCTCGCCGGCGGCCGCCTGGGCGCCGAGCCGCCCGCCGTCGTGCGGAGCGGCGAGGCCGAGCTCCGCGTCTCGCCGAGCGGCGGCGCCATGCTGCTCGCGCCGTGCGCCGCGGACGAGGAGGGCAGCGCGTGCGTGCGCCAGCCGGGCGGGCGGTGGATCACGGTCCGCCCGGGCACCGACATCCACTGGCGCGGCGCCGGCCCGCTCGCTGACGGCCGGATCGCGATCGTGCGCGGCCTCTGGGACAGCGACGTCGCGCCCCGCGCGGCGCCCGGGCCCGGCGGGACGCCCGCGCCCGGCGGGACGCCCGCGCCCGGCGGGACGCCCGCGCCCGGCGGGACGCCCGCGCCCGGCGAGGCGCCGGCGTCCCGCGAGGCCGCGCCCTCGCCGCGCGCAGGCGACGGCCGCGAGGGCGCCGCGCCCCGCGCCCACGTCGCGGTGATCGACGCCCGCGGCAGGGAGCAGCCGCTGGTCCCGCTCGGGTGGCTGCGCGACGGGGGCGGCGACGTCCACGTGGTCAGCCCGATCGAGGAGGGGCCCGACGGCGCCCTGTCGTTCGTGGTGGCCGACGAGGCCGGCGCGCTGACCGCCGTCGTCGCCGCGCCCCGCGGACAGGCCACGCGGACCCGCCTGGCCGGCGCCGCGCACGCCGTGATCCACGCGGGCCACGGCGTCGCCGTCGGCGAGGGGCGGGTGCTCGCGTCGGCCGACGCCGGCCGCTCGTGGGCGCCCGTCGAGGTCCCGGCGGACGCCGCGCGCACGATCGCCGAGCTCGACGGCATGCTCGCGGAGCCCGGGGTGCTGGCCGTCAACGACGTCGGCCTGAAGATCGACGCGCACCTGCGCGTCGGCTGGGGGCCGGCGCTGCCCGCCGACAGGAGCGCGCCGTCCGCCGCGCCGGCGCTCGAGGCCGCGCCGCTCCTGCCGCACCGCCCGGCGCCGGCGCTCCCGGAGCGCGCGCTCGCCTGCACGACGCTGCCCGGGCCGCCGCCGGGCCCGCCGGGCGTGCCGCCGCCGGGCGGCGCGCAGGAGGCGCTCGCGCTGCTCGGGGGGAGCGCGCGGCCTGGGCCGGGGGAACAGCCGCGCGTCTCGTCGGTGAGCGACCGGCGCTGGGGCCGGCTCTCGATGGTCGCCGCGCTCGAGGTGCACACCCCCGGCGGCGCGGCCGGGAGCGCCGGCCGCGCGGGACAGCGCGGCGGCAGCGGTGTCCACGCCGCGCGCAGCGCCGCGCCGCGCGCGACGTGGACGCTGCGCTGGCTCGACCCGACGGAGCTCCAGGGCAGGGTGCGCTCGTGGACGGGCCCCGCGCCCGAGGGGGCCGGCGACGCGGCCCTCGCGCGGTTCGCGGCGTCCGGCGACCGGGTCGTCTTCGGGGTGCGCGCCGCGGGCCGCGACCTCCTGGTCCGGGCGAGCCGGGGGCGCGGCGCCGCCGAGGTCGCCGAGGTGCCGCAGGAGCTGATGCCCGAGGCGGAGATCGCCTTCAGCGAGGCGCCGGACGGGCCCGTCGCGTGGATCCGCGATGGGCTTCTCGTCGTGTGGTCCTCCGGCGAGGCCCCGCGGCCGATCGCGGCGCTCGCGGGAGGCGGCGCGCGCGCGCTCGGGCAGCCGACGCGCGCCGGCGTCCCGCTGCTGCTGAGCTTCCGCGATCTGGCGCTCACCCGCACGGTGCCGATCCCGCCGGCGGAGGAGGCCGCGCCGGGCGCGCTCGCGAAGGCCCCGCCGCTGCTTCCGCTCGACGGCTGGGACATCGCCCCGAATGTCCGCACCGAGCTCACCCGCCTGCCGGCGTGCGCTGCGCGCCCGCGCGGCGCGCGCTTCCTGCTCGACCGCGCCAGCGCCTTCGCGACCGTCGACGGCCACGGCGCGACGGCGAGCGCGGCGGTCTATGACGTTCGCGTGTCAGGCCGCGACGCCTGCGTCGCGACGATCGCCGCGCTGATCGACCGCGACCGCCGCGGCGAGCCCCGGCCCGGCGCGGGCATGCCCGCGTTCGTGCGCGCCGATCTCGCGGCCCGGCGCGCCGAAGGCGGCGAGCTTGGCAACGGCGAAGGCGCTGGTAGACCCGGAGAAGCGGCGGGAGGGACCGCGCGAGAAGCGGCGCGAGGAGCCGCGTCCGGAGCCGCGCGGCGGGCGGCGCGCCGCCTCGCGTGCTCGCTGCCCGTCCGGCCCTGAATGCGCCCCCAACGCGCCCGCGACGCGCCCGCAACGCGCCCCTGACGCGCCCGAGAAGCGCGGAGCTTCGTCCTCGACGCCACACCCCCCGCGCGGCTATATGTTCGCGCGCCATGTCCTCTCCGAAGCATCCGCGCCACGCACACCGCCACCTCAGCGATGGGGTCGAAGACAAGCTCGTCCCGCTGGAGGCGCTCGACCCGATGAAGATCGGGTCGTTCGACGACCTGCTCCGCGCGATGAGCAAGACCGCGTTCAGCGGCCGCGCGCTCGGCGAGGCGTCCGACGTGCTCGAGGCGATGGTGCGCGACGAGGACTGCCTCGTCGTGGCGACGTTCTCCGGCGCGATGACCGTCGCCAAGATGGGCGTCGTCATCGTCCGGATGATCGAGGCGGGCATGATCGACTGCATCATCAGCACCGGGGCGCTCATGGCGCACGGGCTGAGCGAGGCCGTCGGCCTGACCCACTACAAGGCGAACCCGTCCATCTCCGACGAGACGTACTTCGAGAAGGGGTACAACCGCGTCTACGACACGCTCGAGATGGAGAAGAACCTCAACGCCATCGAGGTCTTCGTCCGGAAGGAGCTCGACAAGCTCGACCCCGGGTCGCCCTGGTCGAGCGAGATCATCTGCCGCCAGCTCGGCAAGGCGCTGGCCGAGATGGGCGACTCGCCCGGCGTGCTCCGGAGCGCGTACCTCCGCAACGTGCCCGTCTACGTGCCGGCCTTCACCGACAGCGAGATGGGCCTCGACGTCGCGACGTGGATGATGCGCAAGGTGAAGGCGCAGCACGGCGACAAGCCGGGCTTCGACGTGTGGAAAGAGGCCGTGCCGCCGCCGTACAACCCGTTCCTCGACCTCCTGAGCTACGCCCGCCTGGTCCGCACGAAGAAGCGCCTCGGCATCTTCACCATCGGCGGCGGCGTGCCGCGCAACTGGGCCCAGCAGGTCGCGCCGTTCTACGACATCGTCGGCGACCGCCTCGACATCGAGGTCGAGCACCCGCGCTTCCAGTACGGCGTCCGCATCTGCCCCGAGCCCGTGCACTGGGGCGGCCTCTCCGGCTGCACCTACTCCGAGGGCGTGAGCTGGGGGAAGTTCACCGCGCCCCAGGAGGGCGGCCGCTTCGCCGAGGTGTACGCGGACGCCACGGTCGCGTGGCCGCTGCTCGTTCGCGCGCTCCTCGAGCGGCTCGGCAAGATGCCCAAGTGAGCGGCAGGCCCGCGCCCGCCTCGCGGGCGTCGAGCGCGATCACGGGCCCGCGATGAAGCTGTCCTGGTAGCCCGGGTCCTCGACCGCGAGCGCGAACGGCGTGGCCGCGAGCGGGCGGGTCGTGTCGAGCATGACCGCGAGCTCGCTCGTCTCGCGGCCCCCGAGGCTCGCCTCGTACGCGCCGGGGTGCGGCCCGTGCGGGACGCCGGCCGGGTGGTGCGAGATGCTGCCGGGGCCGACGCCGCGGCGCGAGGTGAAGTTGCCGCGGCAGTAGAAAAGGAACTCGTCGCAGTCGACGGACGAGTGCGGGTAGGGGCAGGGGATCGCCTCGGGGTGGAAGTCGACAGGGCGCGGCACGAAGCTGCAGACGAGGGCGCCGCGCGCCGCGAACGTGCCGTGCCAGTCGGGCGGCAGGTGGACGAGCCCGACGCGCGGCTGGAAGCTCAGGATCGGGAACGCGAACGGGTACACCGTCCCGTCCCAGCCGACGACGTCGAGCGGCGAGCGCGCCAGCGAGAAGCCGTGGAAGGCGCCGCCGCGCTTCACGACGAGCGCGCGGATGCCCTCGTCGAGCGGCCCGACGAACGTGGGCCGCCGGAAGTCGCGGTGCGAGTACGGCGCGTCCATCCGCAGCTGGCCGACCTCGTTGCGCCACTGGCGCGGCAGGTGGACGCCCGCCGCTTCGATCGAGAGCCACCGCTGGGGCCCGGCGTCGGGGAGGAAGCGGTAGAAGAGCCCCTTCGGGACGACCACGTAGTCGTCCTGCTCGAAGCGCAGATCGCCGAGCATCGTGCGCAGCACGCCGCCGCCCTGAAAGACGAAGAACAGCTCGTCGGCGTCCGCGTTCGCGAAGTACACGGGGTCGGCGGCGTCCGGCTGGGCGATCCCGAGCACCACGTCGTCGTTGAAGAGCAGCGGCACGCGGCAGTCGACCGCGGGCCCGCCCCGCGGCGGCAGGTCCTGCGCGCGGTAGTGCCGCTTCGCGAGCGGGCGCGGCGGCGCGGCGACCGGCAGCGCGAAGCCGTGCGCCGCCGCCGCGGCCCGGTGCTCGTGCGGCCGCCGCTCGTGGTAGGCGATCGTGTAGGGGCCGTCGAAGCCGTCGCGCGTCAGGCACTCCTCGTAGCGGAGCTCCCCCGCCTCGCTCCGCAGGGCGATGTGGTGCTTGCGGGGGACGGTGCCGGCGACGACGCGGTCGAGCATCAGCCGTGCCCCTCGGCCTTCTGCTGCCGCTCGATGCTCTCGAACAGCGCCCGGAAGTTGCCGGCGCCGAAGCCGCGGTCGCCCTTGCGCTGGATGAGCTCGAAGAAGAACGGCCCGGCGTCGGGGTCGCGGTGCGTTCCGGCCGACTCCTTGAGGAAGATCTGGAGCAGGTACGACCGCGCGCCGTCGCCGTCGACGAGCACCTCGAGCTCCCGCAGCGCCGCCACGTCCTCGTCGATCTGCCCGATGCCGAGCTGCCGCACGCGCTCGGGCAGGAGGTCGTAGTAGGCGGGCGGGGTCGGCATGAACTCCACGCCGCGCGCGCGCAGGCCGCGCACGGCGGTGAGGATGTCGTCCACGGCGAGCGCAACGTGCTGCACCCCGTCGCCGCGGTGCTCCTCGTTGAAGACGTTGATCTGCGAGCTCTTGAAGTGCGGCCGGTAAGGCTCGTTGTTCGCGAACTTCACGCCCGAGCGCGGGTCCCACATCACCGCGGAGCGCAGGCCCGAGCCGTGGCCGGTGTCCTTCGCGACGTCGTTCGTGTGGAACGCGATCTTCCAGAACGGCTCGAGCCCGAGCACGTGCTCCATCCAGAGCAGGGCGGGCGCCATGGTCTGGAAGTTCGAGGTGATGTGATCGAACCGGGCGATCCCGAAGCGGTTCTGGCCGCCGCGCGGCGCGTCGTAAGCCACGCAGCCGGGGAAGAGCGCGGGGTAGCCGCGGCGCTCGACGAAGCGGAAGGTGGTGTCCCCGAACGGCGTCGTGATCGAGAACGACGCGAAGGTGCCGCCGCCCTCGTGCGTCGCCCGGTGGATCTCGTCGATCGGCGTCCCCCCGCGGCCGTCCAGCAGCCGGAAGGCGCGGTCGATGTCCTCCACCTCGAAGACGATCGTGCCCACGCCGTCGGGGTGCTTTCGCAGGTAGCGCCACGCGCGCCCGCCCTCGCCGATCGGCTGCGAGCAGACGATGGCGCACTCGCCGGCCTGGAAGACGACCGACCCCTGCGCCGCCGCCGCGTTGAGCTCGGGCGAGCTCGCGGCGGTCTCCTGGAAGTCGAGCTTCTCCGTGTAGAACCTGCGGCTCCGCTCGAGGTCGCGCACGTAATAGTGCAGCGCCTCCACCCGCTTGATGCCGATCGACTCCACCTTGGCCATCCCGGTCCTCCGTCGCGAGGGGTCCACGCTGGGTCGCGCTACGCGCCGTCCGGCACCGCGTCGGCCTGGCGGTCGGCGTGGGCGGCCTGGAAGGCGGGCAGCGCCATGCACGCCGCCTCGATGCGCGTGAGCGTCGAGAGCGGCGCGAGATCGACCTCGTAGCGCCGCGCATTGTAAAGCTGGGGCACGAGGAACACGTCCGCCACCGTGACCTCGTCGCCAACGCAGAACCGCCCGGCGTGCTCGCTCGCCGCCGCCTGGAACGCGGCGAGGCCCGACCCGATGAAGCGCCGGGCGAAGGCCCGGTGGTCGCCGCCCAGCTCGCCCTGCACGTACTTCAGGGTGGCGGTGTTCTGCATCGGCTGGGTGCCGGCGTTGATCATCTCCGCGAGCTGCCGCGCCCTGGCGCGCAGGTACGGGTCCGCGGGCAGGAGCGGCGGCGACGGATACAGCTCCTCGAGCAGCTCGATGATCGCCACCGACTGCGCCACGCGGCGGACGGCGCCGCCCTGCTCGAACTCGAGGAGCGGCACCTGCGCCATCGGGTTCTTGGCCCGGTAGTCGTCGCGGAGCTGCTCGCCGCCGCCCTGCACCAGGTTCACCGGCCGGTACGCGTGCTCGATCCCCTTGTGGGCGAGGGCGATGCGCACGCGCCAGCTGCACGAGCTGCGCCAGTATCCATACAGCGTGATCCCCTGGATCGCGGCGCTCATCGGGCCACCACCCGCTGCGCGATGCGCCCGAACAAGCTATCTCCCGCGCGATTCAGCATCTCGATCATGATCGTGTCTCCTGGCTTCATGAAGGGCGTCCTGGCCGCGCCGTCCGCGAGGATCTCGAGCATGCGCTTCTCGGCGAGGCACGACACCCCGCGCGCCGGGTCCTTGTTGGACACGGTGCCGCTGCCGAGGATCGTCCCGGCCGTGAAGCTCCGGGTCCTCGCGATGTGCGCGATGAGGTCGAAGAACGAGAAGTGCATCTCCGGGCCGGCCTCGGGATCGCCGACGAGCGCGCCGTTGTAGGTCGAGCGCAGCCGCAGGTGGACGCGCCCGTCGCGGAAGGCGTCGCCGAGCTCGTCCGGCGTGATCGCGAACGGCGAGAACGCCGTGGCGGGCTTCGAGCAGAAGAACCCGAACCCCTTCGCGAGCTCCGCGGGCACGAGGTTGCGCAGCGTCACGTCGTTCGCCAGGAGGAAGAGGCGGATGTACCGGTGCGCCTCGTCGCGGCGGGCGCCCTCGGGGGTGTCGCCGAGGACGACGCAGACCTCGGCCTCGAAATCGAGGCCCCACGCCTCGTCGGCCAGGACGATGTCGTCAGTCGGCCCGAGCAGGACGCCGGAGCCGCCCTGGTACACGAGCGGATCGGTCGTCAGCGTCTCGGGGGGCTCCGCGCCGCGCGCCTTGCGCACGAGCACGATGTGATGGATGTACGCGGAGCCGTCGACCCACTCGTACGCGCGCGGCAGGGGCGCGGCGAGCTCTTCGACGGCCAGCGGCATGGCGGCCGCTTCGCCGCGCTCGATCGCGCCGGCGAGGCGGCGGAGCGCCGGCTCGGCGCGGTCCCAGTCGTCGAGCGCGGCCTGCATCGTGGGGAAATCCGCGCCTGCGGGCGCGTAGGCGAGCCCGTCCCGGCGGACGACGACGAGCGTACCGTCGCGGCCGGGGCCGCGGAGAGAGGCGAGCTTCATGCGGGGTGCGAGCTCCTCGTCGCGCTACGGTGCGCTCATCGTCTCTGCTTGACAAGCACGAGGCCAGTCACGCCTGCTAGGGCGCGTGCCGCCTTGTGCCCTGCGCGACGAGTGTGACCGGCTGAACGGATCCGCATGAACACCGGACTCGATGTTTTCTCGACGCTCCACCACCTTGTGCAGCGCGCCATGTCCAGCCTCCCGGGCGCGCAGCGCGGCAGCCTGCTCGTGCGCGCGGGGCGGCGCCTCGTGTACAGGGCGGCCGTGGGGCTCGACGGCATCCTCCCGGGCCGCCTCCGCACGCCGTCCGACGGCGGGCTGCTCGCCGCGTCGGCGCCGTTCGGGCCGGCCGCGGCGCCCGAGGCGGCGCGCGGGCCGTGCATCGTCCCCGCGGCCGCGTGGTACCGGGCGCACCTGCCCGAGGTCGCGGAGCGGCCCGGCTGGCCGCTCGAGGGCGCGCACGTGCTCGTCGTGCCGGTGCCGCTGTTCGGCGCGCCGGGCGCCTACCTCGCGCTGGAGCAGCCGGACGCGACGCCGCTCTCCGGCCCCTACCGCGCGCTCGTCGAGTCCGTCGTGGAGAGCGCGGGCGCCGCGCTCGAGCGGCGCGGCCTCTTCGAGGAGAAGGCGCAGGTCGCGCAGGAGCTGCGCCTCCTCGAGGAGGTGCTGAGCGCGGTCGCCGAGTCGGTCGACCTCCTCGAGCTCATCGAGACGGTCGCGGACGGCATCCGCAGCGTGCAGACGGGCCCGCGCTGGAGCACGATCGACCTCGCCATCCTCGACGACGCGGCCAATGCGGGGAGCGCGGGGAGCGCGGGCCGCGCGGACGACGGCGCAGAGGGCCCGCACGACCGGCGGACGATCCGCCTTTACAGGGCGCCGCGCCGGCCGCTGACGGCGTACTGGAACAACGTGCGCGACGGCGCGCTGGCCGCGGGGCGCGACCTCCGGGTCGCTGTGGAGTTCAAGATCGGCATGGCGTCCGGGCCCGCGGCCCAGGAGGCGTTCCTCGAGGAGGGGATCCGCCGGCGGGTCAGCGGGATCGCGATCGCGCCCATCGACCCCGCGGCGCTGGAGCCGGTGATCCGGCGCGCGGCGGAGGCGGGCATCCCCGTCGTCGCCATCGACTCGCCGCCCGTCGAGGGGAGCGCCTGCTCGCTCTACATCGGGACCGACAACCGGGCCGCCGGGCGCATCGCGGGCGAGGCGATGCTGCGGCTCCTGCCGCAGGGGGGCGACGTCGCCATCCAGGTGGCCTCCGCCGCGGTGGGCAACGCCCGCGCCCGCATCGAGGGCTTCCGTGAGGCGATCGCCGGCTCGGCGATCCGCGTCGACTCGCTCTCGGAGAACCTGTTCGACCCGGATCGCGCGACAGAGCTCGCCTTCGAGGTGGTGCGGTCGAAGCCGCAGCTCGCCGGCGCCTTCGGGGTGTGCAGCGAGAACGGTCCGGGCCTCGGCCAGGCGTCGATGGCGCTCGGGCGGTCCGGGGACATGAAGCTCATCGCCTTCGATCTCATCACCGCCACGCTGGCGATGCTCCAGGAGGGGGTGATCCACGCCGCCGTCGTGCAGCGCGAGTACGACATGGGCTACCGCGGCGTGCAGGCGCTCCACGACATGGCCACGCGCGGCGTCGCGGCGGCGCTCGCGGACCTGCCGGCGTCGCGCACCGTCGACACGGGGGTCGATCTCGTGACGGTCGAGCGCACGCCGTCCTCGATCGCCCTGTCGGAGCACCTCGCCATGAGCGCCGCCCGCCGGATCGCGAACCGCAAGCTGGGCGCCGCGAACGGCGGCAAGGCGCTCGAGTTCCTCGTGATCGGGATGGCCGAGCGCGAGTGCCTGGTCAACGACGAGCGCGCGCCGGTCGCGGACGACTCGCTCGTGGGCCGGGTGATGAGCGCGTGCTGCTCGCTCGTCATCGACACCGCGTCGAGCGAGTACCAGGGCTTCAGCGACGTCGCCGAGGCCCGCTGGGGCGGCGCGCGAACGATGGTCGGCGTGCCGCTGCTCTCGCGGGACGCCGTCCTCGGCGTGCTCGTGCTGGGCAGCCCGCAGCCCGACGCGTGCTCGCCGGCCGACCTCGCGCTGCTCGAGCGCGTGGCCGCCGTGGCGGCCGTCGTGCTCGAGAACGCGCGGCTGCTCTCGCGGATCAAGGAGCGGACGCGGGAGCTCGAGTCGCTGAGCCGCCGTCAGGAGGCGCTGCTCGACACGATCGCCCGGATGTCGAGCCCGGTGGTGCCGATCGCGCCGGGCGTCCTCGTGATGCCGATCGTCGGCGCGCTGGACGCGCAGCGGTCCGGCCGCTTCCTCGAGGTGATGCTGCAGGAGATCTCGGACCACCGGGCGCGCGTCGTGCTCATCGACGTCACCGGCATGGCGGTCGTCGACGCGAGCGCCGCGAGCCACCTCGCGCAGGCGGCGCGCGCCGCCGCGATGCTCGGGTCCGAGGTGGTGCTCGTCGGCATCGCGCCGGAGGCGGCGCGGCTCATGGTCGAGCAGGGGATCGAGCTCGACGGCATCGTCACCCGCTCCACGCTGGAGCTCGGGTTCTCGTACGCGCTCGGCAAGACGGGCGGCCGCGTCGTCTACCGGCGCGGCTAGAGCAACGATCACGTTGATCGAGCGACAAATGAAACGCCAAGGCGCCAAGGGCGCCAAGGGCGCCAAGACATTGTCTTCTTCTTGGCGTCCTTGGCGTCCTTGGCGTCCTTGGCGTCCTGGCGGTTCGACGTTCTGCTCGTCTCAGGCGGGCTCAACCCGTTTGTCGCTCTGGCCCCGGCCGCGATCAGCGGCGGTCCCGGTGGAGCTCGATGGCGGCTGCGACGAGCGCGGCGATCTTCGGCACGTCCACGTCGCTGGCGGAGCGGATGTGGACGTTCCTTGCCTGCTTGGCGTTGCCGGTGAGCAGGCCGTTCGGATCGGGCAGCTCGGCGCCCTGCTCGAACCCGAGGTTCACGCCGAAGCGCTGCGGGGCGAGCCAGCAGATCTGGTGTTTGTGCCCGTCGCCCATCCGGAAGCTGATGATTCGCCAGCCCGGATAGACGTGCTCGTGCACGTCGGGGATGATGCGGAGGAGCAGCTTGCGCACGCGCAAGGTGAGCTGCTGCGCCGCGGGGGGATACTCGCTCAGCAGAGCGGCCACGGCCGGGTCGTCCGACACGGTGTTACTCGGTTGCGGGCAGGCCTCTCGGCCGCTCGTCCTTCGCGATCCAGACGGTCTTGATGTTCACGAACTCGCGCAGGCCGTACGACGAGAGCTCGCGGCCGTGGCCGGACATCTTGACCCCGCCGAACGGCAGCCGCGGATCGGACACGACCATCCCGTTGACGAACACCTGGCCGGCCTCGATCTCGTCGATGAGCCGCTCGCGCTCGGCGGGGTCGCGGGTCCAGACGCTCGCCCCGAGCCCGAAGCGGGTGGAGTTCGCCATCTCGATGGCCTCGTCGATGTCCGTGACGCGGAAGACCGCGGCGACCGGGCCGAAGAGCTCGTCGTCGGCGGCGGGGGAGGGGCTCCGCACGTCGGTGAGCACGGTCGGCGGGAAGTAGTTGCCCGGTCCCTTCAGCCGCTTGCCCCCGGTGAGCAGGAGCGCGCCCGCGGCCACCGACGCGCGCACCTGCTCCTCGAGCTCCGCGGCGATCTGCGGCGTGGCGAGCGGCCCGACGTCGACGGACGGGTCCATCGGGTCGCCGACCCGGAGCCGCCGCATGGCGGCGACGAAGCGCTGCTCGAACTCCGGCACGATCGACTCGTGCACGATGAAGCGCTTCGCCGCGATGCACGACTGACCGTTGTTGATGATGCGCGCCTTGATCGCGGTCCCGACGGCCGCGTTGAGGTCGGCGCTCGGCAGGACGATGAACGGGTCGCTGCCGCCGAGCTCCAGCACGACCTTCTTCAGGTGCTTGCCCGCGTGGGCGCCGACGCTGCGCCCCGCGTTCTCACTGCCGGTGAGCGTCGCGGCCGCGACGCGCGGGTCGGCGAGCAGGCGCGGCACCGCGTCGGTCCCGACGAGCAGCGCCTGGAAGACCCCCTCCGGGAAGCCGGCGCGGCGCAGGACGTCCTCGATCGCGAGCGCGCAGCGGGGCACGTTCGACGCGTGTTTGAGGAGGCCGACGTTGCCGGCGACGAGCGCGGGCGCCGCGAAGCGGAAGACCTGCCAGAACGGGAAGTTCCACGGCATGATGGCGAGCACCGGGCCGAGCGGCTGGAACGCCACGTAGCTCTTGCCCGCGTCGGTCGCGACCTCCTCGGGGGCGAGCAGGCGCTCGGCGTTGTCGGCGTAGTAGCGGCACACGGTCGCGCACTTCTGGGCCTCGGCGATGGCGGAGCCGATGGTCTTGCCCATCTCGAGCGTCATCAGCCGCCCGAGCTGCTCCTTCTCTGCCTCCAGGATCTCGGCCGCGCGGCGGAGCCTCTCGGCCCGCTCGGCGACCTCGGTCCGTCGGAAGCTGCGGAACGCGGCGTGCGCGCGCGCCACCTTCTGCTCCAGCGCCGCCGACGAGAGCGGCTCGAACGTCTCGAGCGTCTCTCCTGTCGCCGGGTTGATCGTCGCGATCGCGGTGTTCACGGATGTGCCTCCTCTTCGAGCGCCGGGGGCCGCGCCCCGTCGCCTGCCTGCGCAGAGCGCGCCGAGCGATCCCGGCAGGCGAGCTTGGTCCAGACCCGCCTCTCCTTGCAATGGCCAGCGACGGCGGCCCGCGCATCGTCCGCCTTCCTTCGCCCGGCGCGCCCGGCGGCGCGTGAGGGCGGAGGGGGGTCGCCATCGCACGTCCTGTTCATTAGGCAGAGGGGGATGGTCCGCAGCGGATCCCCTGCCGCGAACGACGCAGAGCGCGCCGCTTCAGCCTGGGCGGCCCGCGCCGGCGAGCGCTCGGCGCTGCCGCCCTCGGTCGATGACGCCGCCGGCCTGCTCTCCTGTGCGGGCGAGCTGGAGGTGCGGGTAAGGGCGCTGGAGTCGCTCGTGTGCGCCGGTGTGCCGTTCATGGTGGCGGGCGCGTATGCCTTCTTTGCGTACACCGGCATCTTCCGGGATACGAAGGATCTCGACGTGATGCTGGAGGAGCGGGACCTGCCGGCGGCGTTCCGGGCGCTCGAGCGGGCCGGGTTCGAGACGGAGCTGCTCGATCCGCGGTGGATCGGCAAGGCGTACGCGGGCGATC
The DNA here is from genome assembly GCF_051521615.1 of Sorangium sp. So ce1335. Taxonomy (NCBI): domain Bacteria; kingdom Pseudomonadati; phylum Myxococcota; order Polyangiales; family Polyangiaceae; genus Sorangium; species Sorangium sp. So ce1335. Next base: position 8,601,480 of record NZ_CP150363.1, on the reverse strand, counting down.
GATTCATCGATCTCATCTTCTCGTCGAGCAACGGCCTGGCGGTGGTGGACGGCGGCTGGTTCGAGCACGCGCGTCCGGCCACGATCCTTGGGCACTCGTGCCTCATCGCGCCGGCCGAGGAGATCATCTACACGAAGGCGTTCGTGGACGAGCGGGAGCGGTACGACGGGGCGGACGTGAATCACCTCATCTACGCGTGCGGCGACGAGATGGACTGGGAGCGGCTCCTCGCGCGCTTCGGCCCGCACTGGGAGGTGTTGCTCGCGCACCTCACGCTGTACCGCTTCGTCTACCCCGGCGCGCGGAGCCGGGTGCCCGGGTGGCTCGTCGAGGAGCTCTGCCGTCGCACGCTGGAGCAATCGCGGGCCGGCGACGCGCCGGTCCGGGTCTGCCGGGGGAACCTGATCAGCCGGCGGCAGTACACCCACGATTACGAGCAGCTCGGCCTCGTGACGGCGCCCCCGGCGCTCGCGCCCGAGCTTCAGGTGGCGCGGGCGCCGCTGTGCCGGAAACGTCGGCGGCACGGGGCGCGGCAGCGCCGCGGCCGGGGGGAGCCGGGCGGCCAGGAGCGCGCGGGGGCGGAGGCCGAGGCGGCGCGGCTTCGCAAGCCGGGGCCATGAGCGCCGTCGCGGGGGGGAACGGCGCCGGCGGCGGCAACGGCGGCGCGGGGGGCAACGGCGGCGCGGGGGGCAACGGCGGCGCGGGTGGCACAGGCGGCGCGGGCGGCGCGGGCGGCGCGGGCGGCGCGGGCGGCGAGGGCGGCGGGCCCGGCAAGCGCCGCGTCGCGGCGGCCTCCGACCTGCATTGCCGGCCGGAGCACGGCGGCAGGATGCGCGAGCTGGTGCGGGCGGTGAACGCCGAGGCGGAGGTGCTCGTGCTCTGCGGCGACCTCACCGATCGTGGCTATCCCGAGGAGGCGAAGGTGCTGGCCGACGCGCTCTCCGGGCTCTCGGTGCCGTGCGCGGCCGTGCTCGGCAACCACGACCTCGATCGCGGCGCGAGCGCGGAGATCGCGCGGCTGCTCGGCGAGGCTGGGGTCGAGGTGCTCGACGGCGATCACCTGATCCTGCGCGACGACGTCGGGGTGGCCGGCGTGAAGGGCTTCATGGGCGGCTTCGGGAACGCGACCCTGCAGGCGTTCGGCGAGGGGCCGCTCAAGGCGTTCGTCCAGGAGGCCGTGACCGAGGCGCTGAAGCTCGAGGCGGCGCTGTCCCAGCTCGACACCGACAAGCGGGTCGTGATCATGCACTACACGCCGGTGCTCGACACGACGGTCGGGGAGAACGTGGAGATCAGGCCTTTCCTTGGGACGAGCCGCCTTGTCGCGCCGATCGATCTCTACGGCGCCGACGTTGTCTTCCACGGCCACGCGCACCACGGAGCGCTCGAGGGGCGGACGCCGAAGGGGACCCCGGTCTACAACGTGGCGATGCCGCTGCTCAAGAAGCTGACCGGGAGGCCGTTCCTCCTTGTCGAGGTGTGACGCGTGCCGCGGGAGCACCGGGTCGGGGTCATCTCGGACACGCACGGGCTTGTGCGCCCGGAGGCGCTCGCCGCGCTCGCGGGCTCGGAGCTGATCCTTCACGCGGGCGACATCGGCGGCCCCGAGGTGCTTGCCGCGCTCGCGGCGATCGCGCCCGTGACGGCGGTGCGCGGCAACAACGATCACGGGCGCTGGGCGGACGGCTTGCCCGAGCGGGCGACGGTGCGCGTGGCGGACGCGACGCTGTTCATGCTGCACGACGTCAAGGAGCTCGAGCTCGACCCCGGCGCGCCGCCGCCGACGGCGGTGGTGGCGGGGCACTCGCACCGGCCGGGGATCCGTGAGCAGGGCGGCGTGCTCTACCTCAACCCCGGCAGCGCGGGTCCTCGCCGCTTCAAGCTGCCGCTGTCGGTGGCGCGGGTGGTCGTGCGGGGCGCCGCGGTGATGGCCGAGATCGTGGAGATCGGGAACCGAGCGCCGTAGGGGCGCGCACCGCGGTCTGGGTGCCTCTGAGAGGCGTGTCGCGGTCTCAGTGCCTCTGAGAGGCGCGCCGCGGTCCGGGTGCCTCTGAGAGGCGCGCCGCGGTCTCAGTGCTTCTGCAGGAAGTCGCGTATCGCCCCGAAATAGTCGTCCGCGAACGAGAGGATGTCGTTGTGGCCGGCGCCGTCGATGAGGCAGAGCGCCTTCTTCTCGTGCGGGACGGCCGCGTGGTTCTCGCGGGCGTGGAACGGCGGGAGCAGGCTGTCGTGCGCGCCGTGCAGGGTGAGGACCGGGATCTCGACCTGCCTCAGGATCTCCGAGCTCGAGAGGCGCCGGTGCGCCTCGTCGCGCAAGTCGCCGAGGTCGATCTGGAACAGGGCGAGCAGGTGCCGCACGTCGCTGAATCCGCTCTCGAGGATCAGCGCGCGGTACGCGCCGCCGCGGTCTTTGGCGATGCGCGACGCGGGCGAGCTGCCGAGCGAGCGGCCGAAGAGCAGCGGTGTCGGCGGCCGGTCGAGGCCCGCCTCGCGGGCCTTCTCGGCGAGCTCCCGCTCGAAGAAGGCGGCGACCTGCGCCGGGTCGTCGTGGAGCGAGCGCAGCGACGGCCGCCCGCCGCTCCAGCCGTAGCCGCGGTAATCGACGATGAAGAAGTTGAGACCGAGCTGCTGCCACATCTCGGCGATGTCGTCGTAATCGGGGACGGTCTCGCCGTTGCCGTGGAAGGCGAGCACGGTAGGCTTCCGCGGGTCGGACAGGTGCCAGCGCGCCCCGAGCGTCACGCCGGGGGCCACCGGGATGTCGTGGTCGGACGCGCCGGGGGGCGGTCGCGTGCTCGCGCGCCTGGGGTAGAAGACGCTGGCGGCGCGGGGATCCGCGTCGAGCGCGCGGAGGAGCTGATCGAGGGAGCTGCTGGGCTGGTCAATCGGCATGGCTCACCGTTCTGCCGAGAGCGGCGGGGGCAGTGGGCGCGCAAAATACGTCGTGCCGGAGCAGAAAGGTACCTGGGATGGATGCCCCCGAGGGCGGCAGGGCGGCAGGGCGGCAGGGAGGCGGGGGGCGCGGCACGAAGGTCGCCTACGCGGTCGCGACGACGCCTTGCACCGCGGGCTCGCCGTGCCTGGCGCTGTCGTCGCGCCTCGAGCGACAGATGCGCTTGCTTGCTCCTCGGCGATCGAGAGGACCCGCGCGAGCGTGCCCGGGTCGAACCCAGGCAGCGCGCGCACGAGACGTGCCATTGGCCGAGCTCTTGCTTCGCGCGGGAGGGCTAGGGTCACGGTGCGTCAATTCTCAGCAAGGAAACCTTGTAGCCCATTCGTCGCAAAATCCTTGCTGCGTTTGCGAGATTGAGCTGGCTCAGGAATGGGAGAGATGCGGGCCAGGTGGGGGTGCGCTTGGTGATGACGGCGTACACGATCTCGAACGACGCGGCATTGAACGTGGGAGCTGCGAGCAGGCGGGCATGGGCGGGGTGGCCTTTCAGCAGCGAGACGACCTTCTTGCGGTACCCATCGTCCCAGAAGAGCGCTTCGGCCGAGGCGATGCCTTGCGAGAAAAGGTGGCTGAGCGTCGAGGACCGAGTCTTCCTCTTCACGTGTACGAGCTGTCCACCGAGCGTGAGAAGGTCGCAGCATTCAATCGGAGTGTTGGCACCAGTGACGCTCCTGTTCCCACGATCGAGGAGCGCAATGTCCTTCATCGTGGCGGAGACGCGCTCGTTGTAGTCCTTCTCCACCTCGTCCGGATTCGCGGCGGGCAGCTTCAGCCCGGAAGTGGGAATTTGCTTGATGTCGCTCTCTATGCGTCGCGCGTAACTTGGCTCGATGACGTACCACTCTCCGGCCGACAACGCGTAGAGAGTGTCCTTGTGTGTCACCTCGTACACAAGTGCGTCATAGATAGACCATTTCTCTCGTGTGACGTCAGCATCGGCGTACTTTACTCCTACGCGATCGCGCCTTATTTTGCTGATGGAGAGCGCGCCTGTGTCTATCGTGCCGAGGTAGTGCGCGAGATCCAAATCGGGGTGATCGTCCGCGTGGCCCTCGGTGGAGTAATTGAATGCCGCGAACCGATCCCACTCGATGGGCTTCGGGGCGGCGAGGTAAGCGTTCGTCGAGGTGCCAGCGCGTAGCTCCTGGATCAGCAGCTGGTCGAGCTCGCCTCCTAAGTTGGTGTCGCGAATCTTTCGAACGTAGTCGACGAATGCGAACTCTTTGAGGTAGTCCTTCTTGCCATACTCATGAAGCAGCCGGTCGCACTTGACGCCGATGCCAGTGAACGCGATCTCTGCGTTGAGGACGAGGGCGTCGCTGCCTGTGACCTGCCTGCCGATGTTCGGGTCTCTCGGCCGACCGGTGACGGATCGCATGAGATCCCGCGTGACATCGAGCCCGAACGTCGGCAAACGGGAGCCCATGCTCGCTTGACGTCTCGTGTGCAACGTCAGGTCTTCCATGGTGTGCATGTCGACGCTGCGAAGCGCGTCGGGGTCGACTGTGTTGAGGGCAACCTTGAGACCGAAATCTCGCTCGATGAGCTCCTGGCGCAGCAGGTTGCTCCCATACCCGAAGCTTATCGCGAAGAACCGTTGGCTGGTCTCCACGAGCAGCACCGCCGACGAGGTGGCGTTGACGAGGGAGAGGGTTGACCTGACCCCTTCGTTGAGCAGGTCGACCCAGGCGGGCGGCTTGCGTGAAGGAACGGCGGGGAGGAATAGAGAAGCCTTGAAGCCAATGTTCTTCTTGAGGGAATGTTGGATCAGCGCCGTCGGGTCCCGGAATGCGTCTCTAGCGGCGACCAGGCTCGGCTTGAGAAGTCTGATGTTCAGCGGGCGGACCTTCACTTTCATGGCGCTGACCCTTTCATAGAGCTGATCCTTGCCGTTCGGCATCGGGAGCCGCGTGCTTCGTCTGCGTGTTGGGTGGCGTTGAGCTGCGCGTATTACCGTAGTTTCTTGGCGTAGTTGTCCTTCACGTAGATGTTGATGAAGGCGTTCAGGCCTCGTCCGCTGCGCGCGAGGAGCTTCATTTGTTCGACGTGGTATCTGCCTGGGGCTTGGTACGTATAGAGATAGGTGCTGCCTCCCTTGAACGTGATCTCGATCGATTCCTCTTCGATCTTGTACGTGTCTACTCCGGAGTTTCCTCCGAGGTTGCGGTACTTGATGTGATTTGAGCTCAAGGTCTGCCTCCCTTCGTCGGCGCACGCCGGGTCGAGCGCTCGACCCCAGGCCGGCGCCTGGTGCTGGCACGCTCCGAGATCCAGCGCGCTCCGCGTGCCCTGAACAGTATGTCCTCCGTTCGGGCCGCTCCCAGACGCAGATCTGCGTATAGCTTCGAGGGCGTGGCCGACTACGATCCCTGGAGTCGAACCGCGCAATGCGCGATACGGTCGCTCGTGCGCGCTCCGCTCAGGAGGTTTTCATGGCCAAGGTGGAAGAGTTCAACACGAGCACCCCCCAGTACCCGCCCGAGCACCGGGAGGTGTATCATGATCAGAGTGAGTGCAAGTTCGGTAAGGCGATCAAGCCCGAGCACCGGTTGCGGGGGAGGGGGGGCAAGAAGCACTGCTCCGAGTGCGAAAGGCTCGGTTAGCTCCGCCCGCCGGGAATCCGGGCAGATAGCCGGACTCCCGGCGGGATTTCAGACGTGCGGTGTCAGCGCGCCGCCCCCCGTGGCCCCGCTCACTCGCCTTGCATGTGGAACACGAGGTGCTCGGCCAACCACCCTTGACCCCACCGAGTCAGCACCATGCGGCGACCTTGCTCCAGCGCGGCAGAGTCGGGCATGATCGCCTCGTCCAGCGTCGTCTCGACGAGGTGGCCGCCGCGGCGCGCGGAGGGGCCTATGTGGAGCAAGAACTGCTCGATTCCGCCCGCACCGTCGAGCTCGAACTCCAGCGTCGTGGGCTTCGACGCGATCAGCTCCTTGCCTTCGACGAGGACGTTCGGCGCCGGCGAGCCTCCTGGGCGGTGGGTGACGAGCACGATGCCGAGCCTGCCGGCGCACCTTGAGGTGAGCTCGATCCGAACCCGATCGCCGCTGGCGAGGGAGAGGATCTCGCCGGTTCCGGCCGGGATCCACGTGCCCCGACGGCGGCCCACGACCGCCGACGTCGCCGGCGGCCATATCGCCACGATGCCCCGCGCGACGGTCTGGATCAAACCGTGTCGCTCCAGGAGGTCTACGTTGTCGTCGAGCGTGCGCCGGTCGCGCGCCCCGAGCACCGCCTGGACCTCGTCGAGGGAGAGCGGCTCGGGAAAGACGTCGAGGAGGCGGGACGCGAGATCCTGCGACCCTTTCCGGGACGCCGCGGCCTTGGGACGAGGCCCGCGCGCCGCGAGATCGTGGATCATCCCCGCATAGCGCTTCCGGTCGTCCAGGGACGGGCTCACGCTCGGCGCGAAGGCGGTGAGGCGATCCGCGCTCTCGGGCGTCCGCCGGCGCGCCCACTCGGCGAGGATCCAGCGCTCTACATCCTCGACCTCGTCGAGCTGGCAGCGCTTCACGAACGTGCCGAGCTCTCGGATGTTGCCAGGCCACGCCGCCGGGTGGCGCGCCAGGCGCCGCACCGCGGACAGCACGTCGGCCGCGCGCTCCGGAGACACGGTCGAGGTCTTGAGGATCTCCGTCGCGATCCGCACGGCCCGCTCCGGAGCGTCGCGCAATGGGCCGAGGGTGATCGGGAGGACGTTGATGCGGTGATAAAGATCTTCGCGGAAACGCTCCTGATTGCACAGCTCCAATAAATCCCTGTTCGTGGCGGCGATGAGCCGGAAGCTCGCGCTGAGATCGTCGACGCTGCCCACCCGGCGATACTTGCGCTCTTGAAGCAGCGTGAGCAGCTTGACCTGAACGGCGAGCGGGAGCTCGCCGATCTCGTCGAGGAAGAGCGTCCCGCCGTCCGCCCTCTTCACGATGCCGTCCGTCGCCTGGTATGCGTGCGTGAACGCCCCGCGCTCGTGGCCGAAGAGGGTGCTCTCCTCCAGCCCCTTGGGGATCGCGCCGCAGTTCTGGACGACGAGCTGCTTGCCCCGGCGGGCGCTCCGGTCGTGTATCCACTGCGCCAGCGCGCTCTTGCCCGAGCCGCTTGGACCGGTGATGAGCACGTCATCATCCATTCTTGCCAATTTCAGCAATCGTTGTGTGAGCTCGGGGTCGAGGTCGAGCTCGGCCTTGAGCGCCATGAGGGTTCTCCTTGGCATCGAGAGAGACGCCGCGCGTACCGGGGAGGAGCTTAACAGCCCCGGCGATCCGATGGGCAACGGCGTCAGGGAACGGTCAAGCGGCATCGGAGCGCGCGTCCTGCAGCGACCGATGGGCGACGATGAGCTCGAGGCGCGAGTGGACGCCGAACGCGCGGTAGATCCTCTCCGTGTGCGTCCGGATTGTCCCCTCGCTCCGGGCGAGCCGGGCGGCGATCTGTTTGTACGAAAGGCCCGTCCCGACGAGCAGCTCGACCACCTCGCGCTGGCGAGGCGTGAGCGTCGGGCTCCCCGGTGGATCGGTGAGCGCGCGCAGGGGCGCGCGCCGCTTCGCGCTGCGCGCTCGGAGGTCGCAGCGAGGGCTGGCGGGAAAGGTTCGATTCGGTCTCATCGACGGCATGGCTGTTCGCTCCCGGGCGCCGCACGGTCGAGCCGCCGGCGCCGCTCTCACCACCCGATCGTCGGTCCCCAGGCCGACGGAGACCATCCCCCGCTCGGGGTAAGGGCGCGGGCCCGGCGAGCGCGCCGCAGGCTGCTGCAACCTGCAGCAAATAGGGCCATGAGCGCCGGCTGTGCGAGCGTGTAACTGATTGATTCTACATTGTTTTGTCGATGGATCGCCGGCTGCTCCATCGCCCCCCGACGACGGCGGACGTGACGGGCCCACAGGAGGGCTCCCGCCTCGCCGTCCGGGAGGCACCACGCCATGAAAGATCTCGTTTTCCGTCTTGATCGAGAGACAGACAAGCTGATCGAGAGCCTCGATGAGCACCCCGTCGCGCGGACGCTCTTCGACGGGACCATCACCGCCGGACGCTATGCGGCTTACCTCGAGCAAACGCAGCACTACGTCGGGGTGGCGCACGAGCTGCTCCGCGCCTCGGGCGAGCGCCTGCTGGCGACGGACCAGCACCCGTCGCTCGCGCGCCTGCTGATCGACAAGTCCGAAGAGGAAGCCGGACACGAGGCGTGGGCGCGGAACGATCGCGTCGCGCTCGGACTCGGGGCGAACGACGCGGGGCCGAACATCGCCGTCCAGGCGTACATCTACACGCACCGGTTCGAGGCGCGGGAGGGGTGCGGCGCGGCCTTCCTCGGCACCGCCTACGTGCTCGAGGCGCTGTCGGCGCGGCTGGCGCCCGTCGCCGTCCAGAACCTCCTCCGGAGGAGCCGTATCCCCGGCATCGAGGGGGCCGTGACGTTCCTGCGCGGGCACGCCGAGGAGGACGGCGGCCACATCGAGCGGCTCGCCGGCGCCCTGCGCTGCTTCACGGCGACGTCGGACACCGAGGCGATCGTGCGCTCGGCGCGCCGCACGCGGCAGTACTTCCCCGGATTCTTCTCGCCGCCTCGCTGAGCCCGCGGCGCTCGAGGACAACGAGCGGTCGCCGGGGCGGGGCGCTGACGGCGCGCGCCGCCAGCGCCCCCGCCTGCCCGCTCCAAACAGACCTGTTGCGGAGGAGCCATGAAGAAGCAGATTCGTGCCGGTGTCGCCGACACCCAGGCGATGATCGCGGACGCACAGGGCGTCCGATGTCGTGTGTTCGTGAAGGAGAAAGGCCTCGTCAGCCGTCACGCCTCGACGCTCGATCGGGAGATGGACGGGTATGACGATCTGGAGACGACGCTCCACTTCGTCGCCTACGTCGACGGCGTCCCGGCGGCGGCGGCGCGCCTCATCCGCCCGAACCCGGGCGTGGCGCGGAGGATCGGCCAGCCGCTCGGGGTCGATCTCGCCGCGCGCTACGACCTCGGCCCGTTCGTGCGGGCCGGGGTGTCGGTCGCGGAGGTGTCGCGGATGTGCGTGGTCCCGGAGCACCGAGGCGCGGCGGTGCTGTGCGCGCTCTACCTCGCCATGGTGCGCGAGAGCCTGCGCGTCGGGCTGACTCACTGGGTCGGCGCGGGCAATGCGGAGACCGACGCGCTCGAGGACGCGGAGATCGCATACCGGATCGCGGAGCGCGACGGCCTCGTGAGCCCTCGGTGGCGCGTCGTGTCGAGGCCGGATGCCAGCGCATCTGGGGCTTCGGTGCAGCCGTTCTACACGCCGGCGGAGCGCGCCCGGGCGCGCGCCGGCGACCTCCGGGGGCTGCGGCTGCCGCGTACGCTGTCGGCGTTCGGTCGCCTCGCGGCGCGCTACATGGGCCGGCCCATCCGGGAGCGGGGCTACACCGTGTGCTCGCTGCCGCTCGTCGTCGACCTCGCCGACGCCGTGCGCACCGAGGCGTTTCAGCGCGCCCTCGACCGCCGCTGAGCTGCCGCCGCGCCGCGGGCCCGTGGTAGTCTGGGGCCCATGGCGAAGGGGAGCTCGATCGGGAGGCGCGATCTGGGGACGATGTTCGAGATCAGCACCGCGCTCGTGGCGGTGCGCGATGTGAACGACCTGCTGGGGGACGCGTTCTCCCTGCTCTTGCCGCTCGTCGGGGCCGACTGCGCTGCGCTGGCCACGACGTCGCCGGAGCGCGGGGCCAAGCTCGACTGGGTCGAGAAGGGCCTGCCAAAGGCGTTCTTCGGCGCCTACGAGAGGATGGAGAGCTCGGACTTCGTGCTCACCGCGGTGCAGTCGAGCCCGGGCGTCGTCCTGCGCGACGATCAGATGATCGACCGGAAGGCTCTCCGGCGGAACGAACTGTACCAGTGGTCGCGCGAGCTGGGCGTGCCCATCGAGCGGGTGATGGCCGTCATGCTGCCCGTCGGCGCCGGCTTTCAAAGCGGCCTCTCCCTTTACCGGGCTCGACCGCGTCCGTTCTCTCTGCGCGATCAGGCGGTGCTGCAGGACCTCACACGCTCGATCTCCCACGCGGTCCGCAACTGCTGGTTGTCCGCCCAGGCGGCGCGCTGGTCCAGGGTCCTGGACGCGCTCCTCGAGGAGGGGACCCACGCCATCGTCCTCGTGCGGTCCTCCGGGCGGGTGCTCGACCAGACGGCCCAGGCCGCTGGGTTGCTCCACAGGTGGTTCGTGCCCGCCGAGCGCATGGACGGGCGCTTGCCAGGGCCGTTGCTCGCCGAGCTGGCCAAGGCGCAGGCCGCGCGGAGGGCGGGGGCGGAGGGGGCGCGGCCGTGGAAGAAGGCAAGAAATGGAGCGAGCCTCAGGGTGAGGTTTCTCGCCTTGTCCGAGCCGATGGGCGAGCCGTCCTGGGCGCTGGTGCTCCGCGAGGTGCCGGACATCCTACCCGTGCCCAAGGCGCTCGCAGGCAAGCTCACGGAGTGCGAGCGTGCCGTGGCCGCCAGGGCCGGCCGCGGCTGGGACGACAAGACGATCGCCCAGGCCATGAAGAACGCGCCGGGGACGGTGAAGAAGCAGCTCCGGAGCATCTACAGCAAGCTCGACGTCCAGGACCGCAGGGAGCTCATGCTGCTCCTGTGCGAGGCGTGGCTCGACGCGTGACAGGGCCGTCGCGGGGCGCGCCCGCGCCTCCGCGCCACTGGCCCTGTACGTAACTCTGCCGATGGCGTTGACCGCGGGATCGCGGTCAAACCAGGGGGTCCGTTCGAGGCGTGGGGCACCGGCTCACCGGAGGGCCGGCGCGCTCCGTCTCGCCCTTGTCGGTGCGCCATGCGTCCATCCACCCGCTTCATCCACACCGCTGACTGGCAGCTCGGCTTCCGCGCGCGCTTCATCCGCGGCGATGCCGGCGCGCTCGTGCGCAACCAGCGCTTCGAGACGCTCCGCGAGATCGGCAACGTCGCCCGTGAGACCAAGGCCGAGTTCATCGTCGTCGCCGGCGACGTCTTCGAGGACCACGGCCTGGGCCCGGCGACGCTGTACGGCGCCTTCGAGGCGATGGCCGAGATCCCGGCGCCGATCTATCTCCTACCAGGCAACCACGACCCGCTCAGCTCGGACGCCCTCTACCGCAGCGAGCTGTGGCGCCGGGAGTGTCCGCGCCATGTCCACCTCCTCGGCTCGCGAGAGCCGGTGATCGTCCGCGAGGGCGTCGCGCTCCTCGGCTGTCCGCTCTTCGCGCGGCACACCCTCGGCGACGTCACCGAGCACCTCACGCCGGAGCTCGGCCCGCGCGATCACGTGCGCATCGGCGTCGCCCACGGCGGCATCAAGGAGTTCCTCGAGCGGGTGGCGGGCGATCGCGAGCGCGTCCACAACGCGATCCCTGCGGATCGCGCGTCCCGCGCGCGCCTCGACTATCTCGCGCTCGGCGACTGGCACGGGCGCCTCCGCATCGACGAGCGCACCTGGTACTCGGGTACGCCGGAGGCCACGCACTTCACCGAGAAGGACCCGGGCAGCGTCCTCGTGGTGGAGATCGACGCCCCCGGCGCGGCGCCCCGCGTGACGCCGCGCCCCGTGGCGGGCCTCGTCTGGGAGAGCACCGAGCGCCACCTCGACGGCGCCGCCGATCTGGTCGGCCTCGAGCGCCACCTCGACGGGTTCGCGCGCAAGGGGATCACGCTGCTCGAGCTCACGCTGACGGGGGCGATCGATGCGTCGACGCGGGCCCGCCTCGACGAGCTCGTCGAGGCAGCGCGCCACCGCTTCCGCTTCTTGCAGGTGCGCGATGAACGACTGCAGACCGTCGCCGACGAGGCCGACGCGGCGAGCCTCCCCGCCGAGGGGTGGCTCGGTCAGGCGGTCGCGCGGCTTCGCGGGCCGATCGACGGGACCTCGGAGGTCGAGCGCGCCGAGGCATTGCGCCTCCTTCTTCGCCTGCACAGGGCCGTGTCATGAACAAGGGGATCAAGCTCGTCCGCCTCAGCGTGCAGGATGTCGGCAACCTGGTCGGACGGTTCGACCTCGGGCCGTTCTCCGCCGGGATCAACGTGATCAGCGGCAGGAACGAGGCGGGCAAATCCACGCTCGTCAGGGCGCTGCGCGCGGCGCTCTTCGAGCGGCACGACTCCGAGAACCAACACGTTCAGTCGCTCAGGACGCGCGGGACGCGGAACGCGCCGGAGATCTGGGTCGAGCTGGAGCTCGGCGGCGAGCGCGTCAGCGTGCACAAGCGATTCCTCGAGAAGCCGGTCGTCGACGTGCTCCTCCATCGCGACGGCACGGAGGTTCACGGCGCGAGCGCGGAGGAGCTGCTGCTCTCGCAGCTCGAAGGGCGGCGCCCCGGCAAGCGCGACCGCTCGCGGAACCACATGGGGCTCTGGGGCCTCTTGTGGGTCGCGCAAGACGAGAGCGCGGCGGCCGATCCGGGCGGTTCCCTCGATGAGCACGTGCGCGGGGCGCTCTCGGACGTCATCGGCAAGCAGGTCGGCCAGGTGCTGGGCGGCAAGCACGGCGAGCGGCTGCGCACCCGCGTGATCGAGCACGCCGCGCTGTTCATCAACGCGAGGGGCCCGACGGGCGAGTACCGAGCGGCGCAGGACAGGCTCAGGGCGGCCGACGAGCGCGTGAAGGCGATCACGGCGGCGAAGGCGGCGGTCGAGGAGCTCGCGCGGACGCACGCGGAGCTCAGCGAGCAGCTGCGCGACGCCGAGCGAAAGCTCCCGGAGCTCGAGCGAGAGCTAGAGGCCGCCGTCGCGGCCGAGCGCCGCGTGAGGGCGCTCGAGGAGACCGCGCGCGACGCCGTCGCGCTCGTCGAGACGACGGAGGCGAGGTGCCAGGCGGCTCAGCGGGAGGTGGAGGCCCGCGCTGCGCTGGCGGGCGAAGCGGCTGAGCTGGATGCGGCGATCGCCGCCTGCGACGAGGACGCGGCCGAGATCGCGCGGGCGATCGAGAGCGCGGAGCGCGAGGCGGCCGGCGCGCGCGAGGACGCCGCCGGCGCGCGCGGGGCGGTCCTCCAGGCGCGGGCCGCGCTGGATGCCGCCGTGGCGGACCTCGACCGGTCGCGCCGGCGCGACGAGGCGGCCCGCGTCGTCAGCGACCTGCGCGCGGCCGAGGAGGTGGCCGTCGAGCTCGCAGCAGCGTCGCATCGCCTCGAGTCGGAGACGCTCGACGAGCGTTTGCTCGAGGAGATCGAGGTCCTGACGGAGAGGGCGAAGGCCGTCCGCGCCCGGCTCGATGCCGAGGGGACGCGCATCGTCACGCTGACCGCGGACGGGCGCCGGAGCGTCCACGCGGTCGGCGCGGCGTCGACGATCGACGTGCCTGGGCTCGGGCAGATGGAGATCGAGCCGGCCCGCCCCGGGCTCGCGCAGGCGCTGGCGGAGGCCGAGAGACAGCGGGCAGCGCTCGAGGAGGCGCTCCGTGCGCTCGGCGTCACGGACGTGGCGGCGGCGCGGGCGAGCAGCGCGGCGCGCGCCGAGGCCGCGCAGGAATACGAGGCGCTCGGCGCGCTCAAGAAGAAGCTCGCGCCGAAGGGGCTCGACGCGCTCGAGCTCCGGGTGAGCTCGGATCGCGCGCAGCGAGCGCGGATAGAGTCCGCGCTCGACGAGGCGATGCGAGCGGAGCGCGATCGCGAGGAGAGCGTGCGCGCCCTCGCCGGGCACCGCGTCGACGACCCGGCGATGGATGCGCTGCGGGCGCGGGAGCGGGACATCGCGGTCCAGCGCGCGTCGTGCGATGCGATCGCGACGCGCGTGGAGGTGCGCGCGCTCGCCGATCTGCGGGTCCGGCTCGCGGGCGCGCAGCAAGCCAGGCGCGTGAAGGCCGGCTCGTGCGAGACGTTCACGTCGGCGGCCCGCACCACCGTGGTCCTCGATGACATCGCCGAGATCACGCTCGAGCCGCGCGGCAAGGACCTCGCGAAATCCCGGGCGGCCCTAGAGCGGAGCGAGCGCGAGCTCTCCGCGATGCTCCAGGCGCTCGGGGTCGCCGACATCGAGGGCGCGGCGCAGGCAGCCCGTGCCTGGGCGCAGCTCGACGCGGTCCGCGAGCAGGCCGAAGAACGCCTCGCCAAGGTGGCGCCGGACGGCATCGAGGCGCTCCGCGCGGACGTGGAGAAGGCGCGCAGGCGAAGCGTCTCGTCGGAGAAGGCGCTCACCGAGGCGAGGGAGGCCTTCGCGAGTCACGCGCGGCTCGAGGTCGCGCTGGCGCAGAACCCGATCACCGGCGAGGCGCTCTCGCGGCTCGTGACGCTCGAGCGTGCGCTCGCAGCGGCGGACGCCGCCGTCGCTCGGCGCCAGGCGCGCGTGCGCGCGGTCGCCGGTCCGGTCGCCTCGGGCCCCCAGCGCGCATGGGCCGTACAGCGCGCGATGCGCCCCGAGGCGGTGGGGGAGGTCGTGTGGGAGATCATCCCCGGCGAGGTCGGTCGAGAGCTCGACGTCGATGGGGTCGAGCGGCGGCTTCGCGAGGCGCTGGAGCGGGCGGCGGTGGCCGACGTCGGGGCCGCGCGCGCCCGCTTGCAGGCGCGGATCCTCACGAGCGCGCGGATCGCCGAGCTGCGGGAGCGGCTCGCGAGCGTGGCGCCCGACGGGCTGGACGCCCTGCGAGCGCGCGCCGCGGCCCTCGCAGGGGTGGACGCTGCTCCGACGGCGCGCGCCGGAGGCGATGCGGCGAGAGAGCGCGGCGCGCTCGAGCAGGACGTGGACGCGGCCCGCGAGGCGCTGCCCCCGCTGGAGGCCCGCGCAGAGCGCGCCGCGGAGGCGCTGGAACGCGCGGAGAGGGCGGTTCGCGCGCGAGAGCAACGGCTCCGCGAGCTCGTGGCGGCCCGGAACGAGAGGGCCGCGCGGCGCCGCGTCGTGGCCGAGAGGCTCGCCGGCCTGCGTGAGGCCGTGGCCGATGCGGCCCTCTACCAGCGGGCGGAGATCGCGCGCTGGGAGCACGCCCAGGCGCGCGCGAGCGCGGAGCGCGCCGAGACCGAGCTCGCGGAGGCGATCCCGCAGCTCGCGCGGGATGAGGTGCCCCGCGCGAGGGGCGCCATCGACGCGCACAGGCGGCGCCTCGCCGGCCTGCACGATGAGGAGCTGCGATGCCGGACGCTGCTCGAGAGGGCGTCCTGCGACGGGCGGTTCGAGGCGCTCCGCGACGCAGAGGACGAGCAGCGGGACGCCGCGCAGGAGCTCGCGCGGATCACGCGGGAGGCGAACGCGGCCCGCCTCCTTCGCACCGTCGTGGAGGACGCCTACAAAGAGTCGCAACGCATCTTCCTCGCCCCCGTCGTGGAGGAGGCGAAGCCGTACCTCGCTCGGCTGAGGCCCGGGACCGAGATCGAGATGACATTGGATCTCAAGCTCGGCAAGGTCAAGCGCCGCGGCGAAGCGGAGGAGTTCGACGAGCTCTCGGGCGGCACGCGAGAGCAGCTGTCGGTGATCGTGCGGTTGAGCCTCGCCCGCGTGATGGCCAAGGATCAACGATCTCTCCCGCTGATCCTGGACGACACGATGGGGTGGACCGACGACGCGCGCTTCCTGTCGATGGTGCAGATCCTCCGGGACGCCGCGAGCGAGCTGCAGATCATCCTGCTCACCTGCCACGGATCGCGCTTCGATCGATTTCAGGCGTCGTATGCCGTCGATCTCGACCGGCTGCGCGAGGCGCGCCAGCCGACGGCCGAGGCGCCGGCGGTGCGCCGTGCTCCTTGAGGCATCCGAGCGCGCGAGGGGCTCTGCGTCGACAGACGCGCTGCCCTGGCGGCGAGACGCAGGCCACGTTACCGCACGGACGGAGATGACGCGGGCTCGTATGGCTCAGGCGCGTTGCGCTCTTGCGGCGAGGCGTTGTGATGGGTGTTGAGCTTTTCGGCCAGCTGAGCGATGGCAGTTCCCGGCCGTGAGCCGTGGGAGCGCTCGCGGCGCTGCAGACCGTGAACCCCGAGGGGCCATGACGACGACAGCAAACGCGCACAAGAGACGCGCGACCAGGAAACGAACGCGACCCGCACGGCAGAAGCGAACGGCAAGCGACGTTGAGCGAGCGAACGGCGGCCTGACGGGGAAGCAGGCGTTTGCTCTCTGGGCGCTGCTGCTCACCGGCGACGGGAAGCCCCTGTCGCAGCAGAAGGTGACGCTCGACAGGGCCACGTTGAAGGCGCTCGAGGGCGCGCGGTTGATCACGATTGAGCCAGGCACCCGGAAGAACGACCCAGCGTACGGTGCGAAATTCCACGTGGCGGACGAGGGCTGGGCGTGGGCGAACGGTCAGGGGCTCGCGGCGGTGCTCTCGCGGACCCCGTCCGCGGCGACGGTGCTGGAGGCGCTCCTCGCCAGGCTCGCCAGGTACATGGAGGTCCACGGCCTCGCGCTCGATCATCTGCTGCGGCCGCGGCCCGCCGCGCCGGAGCCGGCGGAGAGCGCCTCGACACCGCACGAGCCGCTCGGCGCGCCGGCGTTGCGCGCCGTCGAGCCCGCGGCGCTCGAGGCGCCGATCCGCGCGGCGTACCTGCGGGTGACGGGCGGGGTCCTGAACGAGTTCGTCCGGCTCGCGCAGCTCCGCGCGCAGCTCGGCGACGCGCCTGCCGACGCCGTCGACGCGGCGCTTCGCCAGATGCAGCGGCAGGGCGGCGCGGTCCTCTATCCCATCGACGACCCGCAGCGGATTCGCCCCGAAGACGACGCGGCGGCGCTCCAGGTCTCCGGCGAGCGGCGTGATCTGTTTTGCATCACGAGGTGATCCGATGGATGCGTTGAAAGCGTTCGAAGCGGTCGATTTCCAGTCCACGCAGAACCTCGACAGCGTCTGGCAGGATCCGCGGTACGACGTCCCTTCGCTGCACCAGAGGGGGCGGCGCGAGGTGCTCGCCAAGGTCCGTTCGATGGCCGAGAGCCAGGAGACGGGCTCGCCGTTGGGCTGGGTCTTCGTCGGTCCCGCGGGCATCGGCAAGACGCACATGCTCTCCGCGATCCGGCGGGAGATCTTCAAGGTGCCGGCGAGCTTCGTCCTGGTCCACATGACGGACGTCCACGATTTCTGGGAGACGGTCCTCCTCGGCTTCATCGATTCGCTCCAGAGACCTGCGGGCGCGACAGACCGCACGCAAGGTCAGCTCATCGTCCAGCACATCGCCGCGCAGGTGCGCGGCGGCGACGGTTCGGCCATGACGCGAGAGCTGGCCACGCTTCGCCCGCCGAAGCTCGTGAATGAAATGGACGCGCTGGTGCAAGGGCTCGGGCGCGCGCACCGGGCGCAGACGCTCAAGCACGCCGACACGCTCCGCGCCCTCGTGCTCCTCAACTCGGACGACATGGAGCTGTCGAACCTCGGATACGCCTGGCTGCAAGGCCACGGCGTCGACGAGAGCGACATGAAGAAGTTCGACTTCAACATCCGCGAGAAGAGGCCGAGCGCGGTGGTCGAGGGCCTGTCCTGGCTCACCAGCCTGCGATGCCCGACGGTCATCGCCATCGATCAACTGGACGCCATCGTCACCGAGCACCACCTGCTGGCCGATGCGAGCAGCGTTCCGGATGAGCACACGGCCCGGCAGATCATCTCGCGCAACATCATCGAGAGCGTAGGGCGCGGGCTGATGGAGCTCCGAGACGTGACCCGCCGGACGCTGACGGTCGTGGCGTGCCTCTACGAGACATGGAAAAAGATGAAGGACACAGCGCTGAAGTCGACGACGCATCGCTACGAGGACCCGCGAATCCTCGTGAACCTGTCCGACGTGGCGATGGCGGAGGATCTCGTGAGCGCGCGCCTGGACGACGGCTACAAGCGGATCGGCTTCACGCCTCCTTATCCTCGGTGGCCTTTCGCGCCTTCTGCGTTCGCCTCCATCGCCGACGGGGGGAAGTCGCCGCGCGACCTGCTCCGCCGCTGCGAGCAGCACCGCCGCAAGTGCCTCGATGACGAGCGGGTCAGTGAGCTCACGTCGTTCGTGGCCGAGGAGGCGCCGCCGCGGAGCACGAAGATCGCGCCCGCGCCCAGCGAAGCCACCTTGCGCGAGCACGCTTGGCTCGACGCGGAGCTCGAGCGCCTGCGCGCGTCCGTCAAGAGCCTGAAGGGGGTCATCGAGCCGGACGGTGAAGATGAGCTGGGAGACCTGCTGCGCGCTGGGTGCGAGCTCGTGGTCGCCGAGCAAACACCCGATCCTGACGTGGAGATCGTGATCGACGCCCAGAGCGGCGAGCAGCGCAACTATCCGGCGCTCCACGCGCGCGTGCGCCAGATCTTCACGGCCCACCACGATCGCGAGCGACACCTTTGCCTGCGCGCGCTCACGCGGGACAACGCGATCGCCTTCCAGGCCCGGCTCACGGCGGCCGTGACCGCGGCCGGCATCGACCGGCAGATCGAGTTTCGCAAGCTCGTCCTGGTGCGCAACGCCCCTGTGCCGAGCGGCGCGAAGACGACAGCGCTGATGGCGAAGGCTCGCGCCGCAGGCGCCGAGTTGACCGCTGCCAACGAGGGCGATCTGCGCGTGCTGGCCGCGCTGGTCGCGTTGCGCGGGGACAAGCGCGTGAAGCGCGACACGTTCGAGCCGTGGCTGCGCGAACGCCGCCCCGCCTCTCAGCTCGCGCTCATGAAGCCGGTGGTCGACTGGCTCGCGCGCTCTCCGCACGCCGCGGCGCCTGCGAACGCGGTGGCCGCCGCGGCGCCCGCCGCTCCGGCGGCCGCGGCCGGTGCGGCGGCCGCCGCGCCCGGGTCCCCGCCGCGCGCCGCGTCGCCCACGGCCGCCGCGACGACGGTCGTCGCGACAGCTGCGGTGACCTTGTCCGTGTCCTCACCGGCGGGTCACGTGGCTCCCGCGGCGCCGGCGGCGCGGCCGGTCGTCGCTGTCGGCCACCACGTCATCGGCGAGCGGCTGGGCGCGCTGCAGGTGATCCCGGCCGAGGACCTCAAACAGCACGTGGTCGTGCTCGCCGGCGCGGGATCTGGCAAGACGGTGCTGCTCCGGCGCCTGATCGAGGAAACAGCGCTGCTGGGGATACCGTCGATCGTCGTCGACGGCGCCAACGACCTGACCCGGCTCGGCGAGCCGTGGCCCGAGCGCCCCGATGCGTTCACCGCCGAGGACGCGGAGAAGGCGGCCCGCTACCACGCGCAGACGGACGTGATCGTGTGGACGCCCGGGCGATCGAGCGGCAATCCGCTGCACCTCGGCCTGATCCCTGATTTCGCCGCCGTCGCGCAAGACCCCGACGACCTCACCCAGGCGATCGCGATGACCGCCTCCACCCTGGCCGCGATGGCGGGAAAGAAGGCCGATGAGAAGGCGCGCGCGATCCTCCACGCCGCGCTCCGCTTCTTCGTGCAGGAGGGCGGCGGCGATCTCTCCGCCTTTCTCGAGGTGCTGGGCGACTTGCCCGACGCGGCGAGCCTCAAGATCTCGACCGCCCGCAAGGTCGCGACCGCCCTCACGGACTCGCTTCGCGCCGCCGTGCAGACGAACCCGCTCCTCCACGAGGAGGGCGAGCCGCTCGATCCCGGCGTCCTCTTCGGCGTCGGCTCCGAGCGCCCTCGCGTCTCCGTGCTCAGCCTCGTCGGCCTGCCGGGGCTCGATGCGCCGCTCCAGTTCGTCAACCAGCTCGCCATGACGCTGTTCACGTGGGTGAAGAAGAATCCTTGCCCGCCCGATCGGCCGCTGCGCGGGCTCCTCGTGATCGACGAGGCGAAGGACTTCGTGCCGTCGCAGGGCTCGACCCCGTGCAAGGAGAGCCTGATCCGGCTGGTGGCGCAGGGGCGCAAGTACGGGCTGGGCGTGGTGTTCGCCACGCAGGCGCCGAAGAGCATCGATCACAACGTGATCGCGAACGCGAGCACCCAGTTCTATGGGAAGGCGAGCTCCCCGGCGGCGATTACCACCGTCGAAGAGCAGCTCCGCGTCCGCGGCGGCACCAAGTTCGACGTGGCGACCTTGCCCAAGGGCCGCTTTTTCCTGGCGGGCAACGGCATGGCGGCGCCGGTCAAGGTCGCGGTGCCGATGTGCCTCTCGCACCACCCCCCGTCTCCTCCGGACGAGGATGGCGTCCTCCGGCGCGCCCAGGCGTCGCGGGCGCGCCTGAAGTAGGCGAGGGCGCAGGTCGAGGGCGGCGACCCACGCCCTCGAGGACGCGGCGAGTCGCGGCGAAACGATCGAGCGAAGGTACTGGCATGGGGACGAAGAGGAAGTGGGACCACGCGCGGATCGAGATCTTTCAGAAGGCGCTCCTCGACGCGTTCCCGAGCCGTCCCGCGCTCGAAGAGCTGGTGTGGTACGGTCTCGGCGAGCAGCTCGACACGCTCACGTCCGAGAGGAGCCTGCAGACCGCCGTCTTCGAGCTCCTCAAGTGGGCGAGGGCGCAAGGGAGGCTGGACGCGCTGCTCGAACAGGCCCGCCGAAAGAACCCCGATAACCCGGAGCTCCGCGCCTTCGTCGAGGAGAAGGTCCCCTTCTTGGTGCCCTCCCGTCAGGAGGGACCGCTCCTCGGTCGCGACGACGATCTCGAGCGGCTTCACCACGTCCTGACGACCGGGACCGCTGGCACCCAGCGCGCGGCGCTCGTCGGAATGGGCGGCGTCGGCAAGACGCAGCTCGCCCTCGAATACGCCCACCGTTACCGGAGCGCGTATCCGGGAGGCGTCTACTGGGTGAACGCGGCAGCGCCCCTCGTGGCCGAGCTCGCGAACCTCGCGGAGAGGCTCGATCTCAGCGAGGACGCCGCGTCCGAAGCGGAGCGGCCCGGACGCCGGGTGCGCGCCTTCGAGCAACACCTCGCCGACAACCCCGGCGCGCTGGTGATCTTCGACAACATTGTGGATCCGCTGGCGCTCCGCAAGGCCGCGGCTGGCATCGTCCCCTGGGAGCTGCCTTGCCGGCTGCTCGTCACGACGCAGCGGCAAGACCCCGACGCGGGCTTCGAGACGGTGCCCTTGAAAGAGCTTCGCGAGGACGACGCCGTGCGTCTGCTCCTCTCCAGCCATGCGCGGCGGAGCCTCCTCGAGGGCGAGCGCGCGGAGGAGCGCGGCGTGGCGCGGGCCATCTGCCGCGCGCTGGGCCACCTGCCGCTGGCGATCGCCCTGGCGGCGGCATACCTCGGCAGGTCGCCCGGTCTCCCGCTCTCCGACTACCTCACGCGCTTGTCCAGCGAGGGAGCACTGGTCACGGCGGACGCCTCCAGGACAGCCGCGTTCCGCACCCCCCTCCAGCACGAAGCGATGGTGACGGTCACGCTGCGCGCCCAGTGGAATGCGATCGGGCGCGCCGAGGCCTATGACGTGCTCAAGGCAGCGGCGCTGATCCAGCGCGCGGCGCACGTCTCGTGGGCGACGCTCGCGCACCTCACGGGGCTGTCGAACAAGGCGAAGGTCGGCCACATCGCCGCGCTCGAAGAGGTGCTGAACGAGCTGTTCGCGTGGTCGCTGGCCGAAGAGGTGTCCCACGGGGGGGCACCGGGCGACAGGGCGATCCGGTTGCACCCGCTCGTGCGGGACTTCGCCTTGAGGCAGATCGACGACCTGGAGAGGTTCGCCGCGAGCTGCGCGCGACGGCTC
This sequence comes from Sorangium sp. So ce1335, assembly GCF_051521615.1. Lineage (NCBI taxonomy): Bacteria > Pseudomonadati > Myxococcota > Polyangiales > Polyangiaceae > Sorangium > Sorangium sp. So ce1335. The sequence goes on along the minus strand of NZ_CP150363.1, from coordinate 8,580,054 downwards.
GGCAAGGCGCTCGGGGATATCGGCCGGATCGAGGCGGAGGTCCGAGAGCGGGGGCTCGACGCCGTCCTCGCCGATCTGCGCCTGGGCGAGGCCCTCGCCGCCTCCGATGAGCGGGAGCGTTTCCGGCGGCTGCTGCGCCCGCTGGATCGGGTGGCGCACTGTCTGCGCCGGTGGACGCCCGAGCACGGAGATGGGTTCTTCCTCCAGCAGGTCCGCAACGTCAGCTTCGAGCTGGGCATCGGAGAGGTGCAGGAGCAGGCGGAGGCCGTCCTGCAAGAGCGCGGAGCGATGTGGCTGCGCGAGCGGCTCCGCACCAGCCGCGAGTCCGACGCGCTGGTGCGAACGCTTGCCGGACACACCAGGTCCGTGTGGGCGGTCGCCCTGCTGCCCGACGGTCTATCGGCCATCTCGGCGTCGCACGATGGGACGCTCAAGCAGTGGGACATCTCGAGCGGGTGCGAGCTCCGCACGCTGGCTGGCCACCCCGCGCACGTGAACGGCGTGGCCGTGACGCCTGACGGGCGCCTTGCCGTCTCGGCGTCGGAGGACGCCACGCTCAAGGTGTGGAGCCTCGCCACCGGGCATGAGCTCCGCACCTTGCGCGGCCACACGGGGCCAGTGAAGGACGTGGTGGTAACGCCGGACGGGCGCTTTGCCGTCTCGTCGTCGGAGGACGCCACGCTCAAGGTGTGGGAGCTCGCGACCGGCCGCCTCGTCCACACGCTCTCCGGTCATGCGCAGATCGTCAACGGCTTGGCGGTGACGCGCGACGGACGGCTCGCCGTGTCGGCGTCCGAGGACTGCACGCTCAAGGTGTGGAATCTCGTGACCGGCCGCCTCGTCCACACGCTCTCCGGTCATGTCGACGGCGTCATGGATGTGGCGGTGACGCCGGACGGTCGGCTCGCGGTCTCGGCGTCGGTGGACGGCACGCTCAAGGTGTGGGATCTACGGCTCGGCCGAGAAATTCGCTCTCTCGAGGGGCACAGGAGCTGGGTGAACGGCGTGGCGGTGACGCCGGACGGTCGCTATGCCGTCTCCACGTCGTCGGACAACACGCTGAAGCTCTGGGAGCTGTCGAGCGGCAGCGCGGTCCACACGCTCGAGGGGCACGCCGAGCCCGTGACAGCGGTGGTGGTGACGCCGGACGGTCGTCTTGCGCTGTCCGCGTCCCATGACAACACCCTGAAGGTGTGGGAGCTGTCGCGAGGCCGCGAGGTCCGTGCTCACGACGGGCACGCGGCCGAAGTGTCCGGGATCGCCGTGACGCCCGACGGAAGATGGGCGGTCACCGCGTCGTGGGACTGCACGCTGAAGCTCTGGGAGCTATCGACCCGCAGCCACGTGCGCACCCTGGAGGGCCACGCTGCGCCCGTGATGCGGGTCGCCGTGACGCCCGATGGGCGCCTTGCGATCTCGGCGTCGGAGGACAAGTCGCTCGGCGTCTGGGAGCTCTCCACCGGCCAGCATGGCGCGCTACCCGGCCACACCTGGGGCGTGACCGGGGCGGCGGTCACGCCGGACGGGCGCTTCGCGATCTCGGCGTCGCGCGATCGGTCGCTCAAGATCTGGGAGCTCTCGACCGGCCGTGAGCTGAAGACGCTCACGGGCCACACCGCCGGCGTGAACGCAGCGGCGGTGACGCCCGACGGGCGCCTCGTCATCTCCGCGTCGGAGGACAAGTCGCTCATCGTGTGGAGCCTGTCGAGCGGAGATGCGCTGTTCGAGCTCCTCGGGCACACGGCGAGCGTGACCGCGGTGGCGTCGACGCCGGACGGTCGCTTTGTCATCTCGGCGTCCGAGGACATGACGCTCAGGGTGTGGGACCTCGCGACGCGGCAGGAGGTGAGCACCTTGAGGGGCCACACGGCGATCGTGACCGGCGTGGCCGTGACCCTCGATGGCCGATTGGCGATCTCGACGTCGGAGGACACCACCCTCCGCGTCTGGGATCTCTGCGAGGAGCGCTGCATCGCGCTCGTCGAAGCGCACACGCCCCTCCTCGGCTGCGCGATCACCCCGGACGGCCGCACGTTCCTCGCCGGCGACGGCGCGGGCGGGTTGCACATCCTCGACTGGATCGATCCTGCGGTGGAGCCGCTCGACGGCGGCGACGTGCAGCCCGACTTTGGTCGTGCCGACGAGGAGGAGCGCCGGCCGCGCCCCGCCGTCGCTCCTGCGACGCCGCCGCGACGACCCCCCAGGCCAGCTCCCCTGCGAGATACGTCGCTCAAGGGCGGCGCCGGTGACAAGCTGGCCAAGAGCGGGAAGCGAGCTGCCCGGCCGGGGCGCGAGCTCCCGGACGACGAGCTGCGAGCCCATATCATGGAGGTGCTGCGCAGCGACAGCGATCTCGAGGCGTTTTGCTCCGACCACTTCCCCGGTGTCTATCAACGGTTCACGAACGGGATGGATCGCATCGCGAAGGTCACGTGCCTGCTCACTTGCGGGGAGCGCAGGCTCATCATCGAGGCCTTGCGGAAGCGCCGCCCGAAGAAGTGAACGAGGGCGGCGAGGGGGACGGCCCGGTGCGCCCGAGGGCGGCCGCCCGGGGGCGGGAGGTCTCGAGAGGCGCTCTCGATGACCACGCGACGCTCCCGCGTGATGATCGAGGGGGGGCGGCTCATCGCCCGTCGCCCCGATGGACACTATCTCTTGAGCTTTCGCTCGTCGACGTCGATGCCGCGCTTGAACCGCAGGACGGGCGTTTGTTCTTCACGAAGGTGTGACATCTCGAGCGCGATGCGCGCGAGCTGGAACGCGGCCCCGATCGGCTGTCCGAAGGAGAGGGCTTCGTAGAACGTCTCGGCGAACGTCGCCGCTGCCTCGTCGCCGATCGCCTGGCGCATGCCGACTGCGCAGGCGACATGCCTGACCAGCGCCCCTGCGAGCGGTTCGGTGTCGCACGCGTTGAGCACGACGAGCTGCAAGCGGCGCTTGAGGACGCCGATCAGGCTCACGAGCGCCTTCGCTTCCAGAGGCGCGACGTTTCCGTCGTCATCCTCGAAGAGGAGCCGTGTCCGGCCGGAGCCGTGGCCGGAGAAGTGGAGCACGTGCGGCTCTTCCTCGAGGAGCAGCCGCGGGAGATCGCTGCGCCGGACCGCCCAGCGTGGCACGATCTCGATCTCGTTGACGCGCCGAGGCTTGCCCGCGCGGAGCCGGTCTGTGATCCGCCGTGCCTCGCGGGTGAGGCCGAGCTGGTCCGTCGAGGTCGGGTTGGCGGCGAGATAGAGCAGCTTGATGGGGCCGTCCTCGGCGGGCTTCGCCGCCGCCTTCGGCGACAGTTCGAGGAGCCGCAGATGCTTGGCGAGCGCCCCCGGGTCCGCGTAGTCGAGGAGGATGTTCGTCTTGCGCACCCGGTCCATCCCGTCCGTGAAGCGGCTGCTGGCCTCGGGGAATCGGTCGCCGGCGAAGCTGTCGAGATCGGCGTCGCTGCGAAGAAGCCGCGTGATGCGTGCGCGTAGATCGAGGCGGGTCGGCGGCATCGTGGGCGCGAGCAGCTTACCGCGGTGCCCGCGCCGAGCGCCAGCGCGCGCGGATGACGTCGCCCCGTCGTGACGGACGAGATGCTGGCGCTCTATTTCGAGTTCGAGGCGCGCAGCAAGGTCGGGGCATTGGACGTCTCGGTGATCGCTGGACCGGCGGAGGTGCTGGTGGACGGCGTGTCCGTGGGGACCGGGCCTCTCGAGGACCCGCTGTTCGTGGAGCCGGGGCAGCACGCGCTCGAGGCGCGGCTCGCCCGCGGGACCAGGGGGGCGGTGTTCGGCGTGAAGGCAGGCCAGACGGTCAGCATCACGTTGAACCTCGGGGTCGAGCCCGTGCAGGAATCGGTGACGATCGTCGACAAGGGGTGGCAGGACTGGAGCGGCCTCGCGGCGAAGCCCGGCGGCGGCGTGCCGGAGGGGAACGGCGCGGCGGTGGAGGCGGACGCGACGGCCGCGTCGGTAGTGGCAGCGCCGGCGCGGGGTGCGGGGGCGGGGCGCGAGGGGCAGCCGAATGGCTACCTCGTCGCGGGTGGCGCGGCTGCGGGCGGCGCCGCTGTGGGAACGGGCATGGCGCTGGCGTTCCTGTCGGCGGCGACGGCGAGCGATGCCGATGAGCTGCTGGCCCAATTGGAGGCCGGGGGTGTGCCCTGCGCGAGGCAGCCGCAGGCGGGACGATGTGCCGAGCTGTTGTCGCTACGGAAGGAACAAGACCGCCTGGCGAACACTGCGATGGCGGCGCTGATCGGAGGAGGCGTTCTGCTGGCGGCGACGGCTGCATACACGTTCTGGCCTCGTCCTTCCGCGAGGCCTTCGGTCGCGGTGTGGGCAGCGCCGGTCGCCGCGCCGTACGGCGTCGGGTTTTCGATGGGCCGAGCGTTCTGAGCGCAACTCGGCGCGCCGGCGGGAAGATGTCGTGAGGGCGTGAGTGGCCCGTTGATCAGGCTGCGCGGCGTCTGGCCCCGGCGCCTCGCGTGGACAGGGGGGACGGCGGCTCGCCCTCGAAAGTGCCCACAGCCGCCAGCGGGGCGCTCGCGCGGGCGCCCCGCGGCCGCGCGGCTCAGGCGCGCGCGGGGCGGCTACGCCCCGCCGTTGCCGGGGGGCGCCGCCGGCTGCTCGACGGGCTTCTTGTCCGCCGGCTGCTCGGCGGGCTTCTTGTCTGCCGGCTGCTCGGCCGGCTTCTTGCGCCGGCCGATCGCGAAGAAGTCGACAGCGGGCTTGAGCGAGCGCTCGAGCTTGGCGTCCGCGGCGGCCATTCGCGAGAGCGTCGTGTAGTAGGCCGTCGCGGCCCACCACGCCTCGCTCTGGGCTTGCAGGATGGTGTCGGCGATCCGCTGGGAGAGGTCGTCGAGCGCGGCCTGGAGCGGCTTCATGCGCTCGATCAGGAGCAGATCGGACTTCATCCCGTCGACGCTGATCTTGGGCAGCGCGACGCCGTTCGCCTCGGCCAGGTCCCCGACGAGCTTGGCGATCGGCTCCCCTCCGGTGCGCATCTTCGTTGTGGCCTTGCGCTCGTCGCTTGTGAGCTCGACGGTGAACGCCTTCACCTTGCCCTCGATCGCCGAGAGCTGCTCGACCAGACCCTGGATCACCTTCTCCGACGGTACAACGTTTCCTACCTTGTTCTGCATGTGGATACCTCCCTCCTGAAAGGGGCGACCGTACGGCGACCGGGCGAGCTGGTCAAAGCGTCAGCAAGCTCCTGACGCATACGACGTAAGTCCGCGACAAGTCCTTGATTTTTCGGAGTCGTATGCGCCGTCGTCGAAGTGGTATGCGCCGTCGTCGAAGCGGTATGCGCCGTCGTCGAAGCGGTATGCGCCGTCGTCGAAGCGGTATGCGCCGTCGTCGAAGTGGTATGCGCCGTTGTCGGAGTCGCCTGCGCCGTTGTCGGAGTCGCCTGCGCCGTTGTCGGAGTCGCCTCGGGCGCGGACCCGGAAGACGGACACGCCGGCGGACAGGACCGACACGCCGGCCGAGAGGGCTACGACACCCGCGGAGAACGCTGCGATGGAGGTGAACAGCAGCGAGCGGCAGACGCGGCGGGGTCGAGCGGCGCAGGTGCCGCCGGCGCGCGCGCGCGGCGCGATGCCCCGCGCGATGTGACGCGCGCCGACCCCGCCCTCGGGCTCCCCGGCGGCCTACTCCACGACGCCCCCGTCCACCGCCGGCACGAGCTCGATATCGATCTTCTGCGGAATGAAGTCCTCGCACCTCTCGCGCATGACCGGCGTCAGCGTCTGCTCGAGATCTTCATAGCCGGTCCCCGATATCTCGACCCTTGCCACCCCCGCCGTCCACAGCTCGCAGATGAGCGCCTCCAGCGCCTCGGGAGGGGGCTTTGCGCGGTCGACGGCGCACACGAGGTTGGCCTCGTCGAGCGTCTTCCAGGTGGTCGGGTCGTTCAGGACGAAGGTCGGCTCTTCTCCCGCGCTCCAGGCGACGCGAACCGTCGTGTCCGCCGGGACCGGTCCGCCCGGCGCGCGCACGGTGATCGTGAACATCGCCTCTCGCGGCCCCGTCGGGCAGCCACCCGCGCCGCCGATGCCCGCGCCGCCGGCCCCGCCGCCCCCCGCGCCATCGCAGGCGCCCACGGCGGCGGCGGTCGCGAGCGCTGCCAGGGCGAGCGCCGCGAACGCCGTGAGCGGTACGATTCGACCTGGCGCGAAAGGGGGGCGTGCAACCACAAAGGCGGCAGGATAGGGGCGCGATTCCTGCAAATCCAGTGAGAGCAGGCTTTGTGCAGGGCTGCCTTCCCCGCTGCCCCGCTCCCCCCCGCTGGCCGTACCTGGCTCACCAGGCATCCCTGAGATGCCTCCCCGGCGGTCTTCAGCGCAGCTTCAGCTCCGCCTCAGCGCAGCTTCAGCTCCGCCTCAGCTCAGCTTCAGCTCCGCCTCAGCTCAGGCCTGGGCCTTGAGCTCGGCGATGTCGTTCAGGAGCGTCTGCTCGTGCCCGTCGGGCTTCACCTTCTGGTACGTCTTCCGCAGCACGCCCTGCGGATCGATGACGAACGTCGTCCGGTCCCAGTACAGGTTGCCTTTCCACTCGCTCTGTCCGACGCCGGCGGCCTTGAGGAGCTCGTGCTTCGTGTCGGCGAGCAGATCGATGGTGAACGAGAACTTGTTGCAGAAGCTCTTGTGCGACGCCACGTCGTCCTCGCTGACGCCGACGACGGCGATGTTGGCCTTGTCGAAGTCCTCCTTCGAGGCCGTGAACGACTTGCCCTGGATGGTGCAACCCGGCGTGTCGTCCTTCGGATAGAAGTAGACGACGAGCCATTTGCCCGCGAAGTCCTCGAGCCTCACGGTCTTGCCGTCCTGGTTCGGCAGGGCGAAGCGCGGGAACGGCTTTCCAATCTCAACGCTCATCTTGTCTTTGCCTCTTCTGTGGGCCGGAGGGTGGCTCCTCCCGGCCAGTGACCGGTGATGGGACGGTGCTGCGGCCCGGCGCTGGTGCCGAGCCGCCCAGCGGCGCGGCGACCTCGTCGCCCGCGCCGGATCAGCGCGGGATGAGCCCCCGGAACCAGGCCGCGACCGACGACGACGACTCGTCCTGGTGGAGCGACTCCGGTCCTTCCAGCTCATCGGCCAGCCCCCCGAGCGGCCCGTCGCTGCGCGGCGGCGACGAGGGCTCGTGCTCCTCCCCGTGCAGCAGGCTGGCGCCGTCCAGGGTGGGAAGCAGGCTGAGCCCGCTGCCGCCCGCCGTCGGCTCCTTGGTGAGCGACTTGAACTCGAGGAGCATCATGTCGATGAGCTCGGCGATCTTCTGCGTCCCGTCGACGGCCCGGGCGGGCCCGCCCTTGGCGCGCTCCACGAGCGCGGCGACGTCGTCCTCGCTCACCGGGCGGCCGTAGCGGTAGAGGAAGCGGGTGAGGTCGCGCCCGAGCTCGCGCGCCGTCCGGTAGCGGGCGGCCGGGTCGCGGGCGAGCGCGCGGCGGATGATCTGCTCCAGGTCGCGCGGCACCTCGCCGTTGATCTGCTGGAGCGACGGGATCACCGCGTCGCGCACGAGCCGCACCGTGATGTAGTCCGAGTCGCCGAGGAAGAGCCGGCGCCCGGCGAGCATCTCCCACAGGATGATCCCGAGCGCGAAGATGTCGACGCGCTGGTCGACGCCCTGCTCGAGCACCGTCTCCGGCGCCAGGTAGCCGAACTTGCCCTTGATGATCCCGGCGTCGCTCTCGGCGAGCTGGCTCGACGCCTTCGCGAGCCCGAAGTCCACGATCTTCACCTCGCCGTAGCGGGTGATGAGCACGTTCGCCGGGGTGATGTCGCGGTGCACGATCTGGAGCGGCTTGCCGTCCGCGGTCGCGAGCTCGTGCGCGTAGGCGAGGCCCTGGCACATCTTCGCGGCCATGAAGGCGGCGACCTCGACGCTCATCGGGCGGCCGACCTTCTTCTGGTGCTCGAGGAGGGCGCGCAGGTCGGCGCCGTCCACGTACTCCATGACGATGAAGTAGGTGCCGTCGCCGACCCCGATGTCGAACACCGACACGACGTTCGAGTGCGACAGGTGCGCCGAGAGGCGCGCCTCGTCGAGGAACATCGCGATGAACTGCTCCTTCTTGCTGAGCTGCGGCAAGACGCGCTTGATCGCGACCTGCTTCTTGAACCCCTCGATCCCCGCGCTCTCCGCGACGAAGACCTCCGCCATGCCGCCGGAGGCGAGGCGCTTGATGACCCGGTACCGCTGCTGCTCGGACATGCCCTGCTCGTCGTCTCCCGCCCCGTCCCGTTGGGTCTGCCCAGTCTAGCGGCTCGGGGCGCGCCGCGGATGAAATCCACGCGGCGTCGCGGGCGGCGCCCGCGTCACCGGAACGTCGCGCGCCCCCCGCGTCACCGGGACGTCGCGGGCGCTCCCCGCGTCACCGGGACGTCGCGGGCGCTCCCCGCGTCACCGGAGCGTCGCGGGCGCCCCCCCGCATCACCGGAGCGTCGCGGGCGCCCCCCGCGTCACCGGAACGTCGCGAGCGCCGCGACCGTCGCGAACGAGAGCCCCACGAGCGCCGCGAGCGCGAGCACCGACAGCAGCGGCTCCGCCCGCGCCGCGGCGAGCAGCCGGCCGCGATCTTCCCCGGACAGCGGCGCTCCGGCGGCTCCGTCCTCGCCTGGGCCGCCGGACGCCGCGGCGAGGTGCGCCTCCAGCCGGCGCCGCGCGGCCCGGGACCGCAGCGCGAGCAGCAGCATCTGCGCCGCCGCGGCCGCGCCGAGCACCGCGAGCCCCGCGCGCCGCGCCCGCGACACGCGGGCTCGCTCGCGCGCCTCGGCCGCCGGCAGCCCGTCCGCGAGCAGCGCCACGCGCCGCGGCGGGTCGGGGCGTGCTGCCGGCGCGAGGGGCCAGGCCACGGTGCCGGCGCCCTGCTCGTAGGGGTCGCTCGCGACGACCGCCCAGCCCGCCGCGTCGCGCGCCGGTCCGTCCGGCAGCGCCAGCGTCCCCGAGAAGAAGCCCGCGCCGTCGGGCGCGAGCGGCACGACCGCCCCGAGGAGGCGCCCGCGCGCGCCCCCGATCGACACGTACGCCCGCGGCCGCGGCGCCGGCGACACGAGCCGCAGCGCCGGCCGCTCGCCCCTCAGCCCGCCGGGGTCGAGCCAGATCGCGCCCGGGATCACCGGCAGCCTCCCTTCCCAGGAGCCCTGCGCGCCCGGCACCCCCATCCTCCCGCCCAGCGGCGTCGCGCGCACCGTGAGCTCGACGGCGTGCGACAGCGGTCTGATCGCGAGCTCCGCGGTGCCGTGCGCGCTGGTCGTGACCTCGACCGGCCCGCTGCCCTGCCCGGCGAGGTCCGCGCCGACCGCGCTCGCCTCCACGCTTGCCCCCGCGACGGCCGTCCCGTCCTCGGCCTCGACCACGACGCGCACCCACTCCGGAAACGGCGCGGCCATGGCTCCCCGCGGTGCCATCACCCGGACACGGAGCTCCCCCTGCGCTGCGCCCGGCAGCGCGCCCGCGCGCCCCGCGCCCGGCAGCGCGCTCTCCTCCGCAGGGAAGGACGACGCGAGCGGCACCTGCTCCTCCAGGAGCGCCTCGCCGTCCCGTGCGATCCGCACGACCACCGGATCCTTCAGCCCGTCCGGCGCGCGCAGCAGCGCCTCGCCGATGCCGTCCGTGTCGATCGATCCGGTCCATCCCTCGAGCGGCGCCCCGGCGGACGCGGCGCTCACCTCGATGCTCGGTATCGCCGCCGGGTCATCGGCGCCGTACAGCCGGCGCACCCCTTCGATGCGGAGGGCCAGCGCCTCGCTTCCGACGACGGGTGCTCCCCACACCCTCACGCCGGTGGTCATGCGCTGGGCGCCCGGTCCCAGGAGCACGACGGCGGCGAGCCCGATGCCGAGCGCGGGCAGCACGTAGGTTGCCGCGTCGAGCGTCCGTGCCATCGCCGGCAGCATACCGCTCTGCCCCGGGGTGCGGGCGCGGTGCGCGCCGAGGGCTGCGCGGTGAGCGCCGGGGGGTGCGCGGTGCGCGCCGAGGGCTGCGCGGTGAGCGCCGAGGGGTGCGCGGTGGGCGTCCAGGGCTGCGCGGTGCGCGCCGAGGGGTGCGCGTCCAGGCTGCGCGCTGCGCGTCCAGGCTGGCTGTTCGCGTCGGGCGCTGCCGGTGTCCTCGCTGTGGTGACGCCGACCCCCTTTGCGTCCTGGCGTCTCCTCCGATAGGAAGCCGCCGATGGCAGCCGACAGACCGGTGAAGCGCAAGCGCAGGGGTTCGGGGGCCGCGGGGCAGGGCGGCGATGGCTTCCTGCGGAGTCGGACCGATCCGCGGAGCGAGCGACGTTTCGAGCCGAAGGCTTCGGTCGTGCACGTGCTCACGTGGCTGGGCATGTCCGTCGCGGCGCTCCTCGCGGGGGCGGGTGTCTACGGCCAGTGGTTCCGGGGCGAGGAGGCGGGGGGGCACCCGTACGCTCCGTACCTGCTCCTCCTCGCGGTGCTCCTCGGGGCGGCGGCGGCGCTCTTCGGCCAGTGGTCGATGAAGCCCATCCGTGTCGGCGATGCCGGCGTGGCGATCGAGAACGGCCCTGGCGAGATCGAGCGCATCGGCTGGAACGAGGTCACGCGCCTGCTGTTCACCGAGACCGCGCTCACGGTTCAGGGCAGCGGCACCGCGATCGCCATCCCGCTACGGACGCACCTGCCGGCGGCTGCCCGTGCCCTGGCCGAGGCGAGGTCGCGTGTCCCTGCGCACGTGGCGGACATCAAGGAGGGCGCGTTGCCGCCGCCCGACGACGCAGCCGGCGAGGTGCGTCCGCTCGAGCCGCCCCAGGTCGCCGGTCTTCGTTGCAAGGTGACCGACAAGCTCATCGCCTTCGAGGCCGACGCCCGCCTCTGCGGCCGCTGCGGCGAGCTGTACCACAAGGACGGCGTCCCCCCCCGCTGCGCGACCTGCGAGGCCCCTCTCCGCTGAGCGACGTGCCCGCTTCGGATACGGGCCCATCTCGACGTTTTCGGTGCTCGGCGTACAGGAGTACGCCTCCGCGCCGAAAACGCCGATCTGGGCCCGTCTCCTGTGCGGGCACGCCGCTCAGCAGCGTGCCTGGTCTCCCCGCACCGCCGCCGAGGTCAGATCCCGAAGCGTGCCGCGTTCTCCCGGAGGAAGGCGATGTACACCTCCGACTCCTGGTGCGACGGCACCTCCCCCGCCTCGACCGCCTGCTCGAGCGCCCGCTTGATCTCCCCGACCCGCCGCGACGGCGGCAGCCCGAACGCCTTCATGATGGCGTCCCCGATCCCGCTCGGCAGCGGCGGCACCACGGCGTCCTGCGCCTGCACCTGCAGCACCCGCTCGGCCAGGTCGTTGATCTGCTTGAGCCCCTTCCGCTTCTTCTCGGGCCGCTTCGTCGTGATGTCCGCCCGCGACAGGTCGAGCACGTCCTTCAGGCAGTCGCCCATCTCCTTCGCGAAGCGACGCACCGCGCTGTCGGTCCACGACGGGTCGTACTGGCTCGCCCGCAGGTGGTGCAGGATCAGAAAGCGGATGCTGCCCTTCAGCGCCTCCTCCCTCGCGAAGAGCGGCAGCCGCCGGTCGATCTTGTCGAACATGCGCGCGCCGACCTCCGCGTGACCGAAGAAGTGCACCTCGCCCGTCGGCGAGATCGACCGCGTCCTCGTCTTGCCGATGTCGTGCAGGAGCGCCGCCCACCGGACCTCGAGCCTCGGGACCGCCTGACGCACGACCTGCTTCGTGTGCTTCCAGACGTCCTTGTGGCGCCACTCCCCATCGCCGAACCCGACCATCGCCTCGACCTCGGGCAGCATCGCGGCGAGCGCGCCCGACTCGAGGAGCGCGTCGAGCCCGGCCTCGGCGTCGCTGCTCATCATGATCCGGTCGAGCAGCTTGCGGACATCCGGCAGGTAGAGCCCCGCCGCCGCCTTGAAGTCGGCGGGGCGCCCGGAGATCACCCGCGGCGAGGGGCGTGGCTCGGCGGACGCCTCGGGCTGCGCGGCGTCAGCCCTCTCCGCTCGCTCCGCGGCCCACTCGAGCGCCTCCATGGCCCGCTTCGGGCTCGCTTCCTGGGTGAGAATCTCCTGCACGCTGGCCTTCCACACTTTCGAGGTTACGGGGGTGGGGTCGCCCGTACGGCGCCGGCTCACCGGCCCGACGGGGGTCCGCCGGTTTAGAGCCAGCCGGTTCTCCGCGCAATGGTTCGTGGCGTTCGTCGCTCGGCGCCCGCCGGCTTGCGCGGGTCCGCCGGCGACGGCGCGTCAGGTGCGGAGGAGCCTGCCCACGTGGTCCCTCTCCCAGGCGAGGGCGCGCTCGTAGTCGCGGAAGAGCCGCTCGCGGGCGAGGAACTGGGGCGGATGGAGCATCCGGCGCCCGGTGCCGTGGGTCGCCGGCATCACGTGGTGGAGCATCTCGTGGTAGATGACGTACGAGATGAAGTAGCGGGGGACCCACGGCCGGTCGAGCACCGGGTGGATGCGGATCAGCCGCTCGATCGCGGAGTAGCTCCCCAGCTTGATGGTGCGCCGCGGCTTCCGCGCCTTCGTCCGCTTGCCCCAGGTGATCAGCGCGTCGACCGCGCCGCCGAAGTAAGCGAGGTTGAGCTTCTGGAACAGGCTCAGCAGATCGTGCGTCTCTCCCTGCGTGGAGAGCGGCGTGCTCACCGGCCGGCACGCCCGGATGCGATGGCCGTTCTCGTGGATGTACTGGCCGACGACGAGCGACGCGGCCCGGTCCTGGCTCACCACGTACCGGACGAGCGCATCCTGAACGATCGCCGGCGCGTCCAGGAACATGTGATGGACGCGCGCCTGCAGGATGCCCTCCCGCAGCGACGAGGAGATCATCTGCCGGTAGTTGTCGGTGACCGCGAGCAGGACCGGCCGCTTCTGGGCCAGCTCCAGGCGCCGGATGAGCGCCTGGCGCGCCCCCTCGTGCACGAAGATCTGCGGCTGGCCCGCGGGCAGGTCGATGTCGATCGGGTGGTGCCGCGGATCGGGCACCCGGACGACGGCCCGAGAGACGCGCGGCCACAGGGAAGAGGACGCTGCGCCCTTCCCACCGCTGCGCGACAGACGGCCTGGAGGGGGTTGAGCGAAGGGGAAGGCCATCTGTCCCGCCATCTCAATCCTCCTTATTTGGGCGTATTCTCGGGTGGGATCCTTGTCAAGCGACCGACCGAAATCATCGGAATCATTGGCCTTTGTGGCTATGTAAGCGAGGGACCGGCCGCTCTGGAGAGGTGCGGCGGACGTCTCGACCGTCGCCCGCCCGCGATCCGTATTTCCGCCGTGAATTCATGCACTTGCCTGGACCACCGAGATCCGCCGCGCGCATCCCGCCTCGATCGCGCCACCTTCCGCCTCGGACGCGAGCCCGCCGCTTCATGACACAGCGTACGCGGCGCGCCCGCCTCGTCCGCCGCGCCCGCCTCGCTCGCCTCGCTAGCCGAGCGCCCGGGGGTCGAGGATCCGCTCCACGCGCCACCGGCCCTGGGGGGGCGGGGTCGGTTCGGGCTCGAGGGCGACGATCAGCGCGGTGGTGAAGCTGGAGAGGCGCAGGCTGGGCGCGCCCCGGCCGGACGGCTCGACGAGCGTGCGCACGAGGTGCTCGACGTTCGGCTGGTGCCCGACCAGGAGCGCGTCCGCGCCCTCGCGGGCGAGCGCCGCGACGAGCGCGAGCGGCAGCCCGGCGTCGAGCGCGAGCTCGCCCTCGATCTCGACCTCCGGCGCGCCGCAGATCGGCGCCGCGATCTCGGCGGTCTCGCGGGCGCGCGCGAGGGGGCTCGCGAGCACCCGCGCGAGCGGGGCGCCGCCCCGGACGCGGCGCAGCTCGACCGCGACCCGCTCGACGCGCGCGCGACCCTCGGCGGTGAGCCGCCGGTCGGCGTCGCGTCCGCTCGGCGCCCGGTCCTCCGCCGGGCCGTGCCGCATGACGTAGAGGCGCATGGGCGTCGGCCGGCGTCAGTTCGTCTTGCCCGGGGCGCGCCGGGCGTCCTGACCGGACGCGGCCGACTCGCCGCGACCCTTCGCCGGCGGCGAGGGCTCGGCGGCCCCGCCCTTCGGGCCCGCGTTCGCGGCGCCGTTCGCCGCGGCGCCCCCGGCGCGGGAGACGCCGTGCTTCGCGAGGACCATCTGCTCGATCTTCTCGAGCACCGCCGGGTGCTGCTCCAGGTAGGTGCGGGCGTTCTCGCGGCCCTGGCCGATGCGCTCGCCCTGGAACGAGAACCAGGAGCCGCTCTTCTCGATGATGCCGGCCTCGGTCGCGAGGTCGATGACGTCGCCGCTGTGGCTGATGCCCTGGCCGTAGAGGATGTCGAACTCCACCTCGCGGAAGGGCGGAGCCATCTTGTTCTTCACGACCTTCACGCGGGTCCGGTTGCCGACGACCGCCGGCTCCTTGCCGCCCGCGGCGGCCTCCTTGATGGCGCCGATGCGGCGGATGTCGAGCCGGACGGAGGCGTAGAACTTGAGGGCGTTGCCGCCGCTCGTCGTCTCGGGGCTGCCGAACATGACGCCGATCTTCATCCGGATCTGGTTGATGAACATCAGCAGGCACTGCGAGCGCGCGGTCGTCCCGGTCAGCTTGCGCAGCGCCTGGCTCATCAGCCGGGCCTGGAGGCCGACGTGGCTGTCGCCCATGTCGCCCTCGATCTCCGCCTTGGGGACGAGCGCGGCCACGGAGTCGACGACGATGATGTCGACAGCGTTCGAGCGGACGAGCATGTCGGCGATCTCGAGCGCCTGCTCACCGTAGTCGGGCTGGGAGATGAGCAGCTCCTCGGTCTTCACGCCGAGCTTCTTGGCGTAGTTCACGTCGAGGGCGTGCTCGGCGTCGATGAACGCGGCCGTCCCGCCCGCCCGCTGGATGGCGGCGATGGCGTGGAGGGTGAGGGTCGTCTTGCCGCTCGACTCCGGCCCGTAGATCTCGACGATGCGGCCGCGCGGGTAGCCGCCGATGCCGAGGGCGATGTCCAGGCCGAGCGAGCCGCTCGGCACGGCCGCGACCTCGTCGTGGAGCGACTGCCCGTCCTTGAGGCGCATGATCGCGCCCTTGCCGTACTCCTTCTCGACGCTGGCGATCGCGAGCTCAAGGGCGGCGGACTTCTGCTTCGTGTTCTTCTCGTCACTCATGCGTACCTCGGGGAGGGGGGCCGAAGGGGAGGGGAGACCGAAGGGGATCGCGGCGGCGGACCCCCGACGGGCGGGGCGACAGTTTCCGCCAGACCTTTACTGTCCGGTTGTTCAGGAAGCAAGACCCCCCCACCCCGGATAGGACCGACAACGTCCGCGCAGCGTGCGCAGGGCGCGCAGGATGCGAGGGGCGTTGCCGAGCGCGGTCGGCGCTCGCCGAGGCGACGGCGTCCCGGGCCGCGGGCTGGGGCGTGGGGGTCTCGCGTTCGCGCGGTCACGGCCGCGCGATCTGGATCGCGCGGCCAAGGATGCACGCGGAGCGCGCGCGGGCCAAGGCCGGAATCGGAAGATGCGGTGATGTCTCGGGCGGAGCCGCGATTTCCGCGCGCTTCCCGGCTGCCCTCGAGTCTCCCAACCCCGACAACAATCGTGATCGTGCCTCGGCGGGAACACTGGCGAATGCGCCACCTCTGGGCCACATCTCTCACGTGGGGGGCGGGGGGCGTCTTTTCCCAGGGTTTTCCCTGGGTCGGTACGAGCTCGTCCTGCGGGTGGCCGCAGGCGAGGTGGGGGAGGTCTGGGCTGCGCGGCTCAGGCGAGAGCACGGGTTTCAGAAGCTCTTTGCCATCAAGGTGCTTCTGCCCGAGCTCTCGCCCGACCCGGACGCGGTGCGGACGTTCCTCGACGAGGCCGCGCTGGCGGCGCGCATCAGGCACCCGAACGTGGTGCCCGTCGTCGACGTGGGCGAGAAGGACGGCACGCTTTACTACGTGATGGAGTGGGTGAGCGGAGAGCCCCTCTCGTCGGTGCTGCGCGCCGCGCGCGGGCGCCGGGCGCCGGTGCTCGCCGCGGCGCGGCTCGCCTACCAGATCTGCGCGGCGCTCGACGCCGCGCACGAGCTGCGGGACGAGCTCGGCAACCCGCACGAGCTCATCCACTACGACGTCTCGCCGGACAACGTCCTCATCACGTCGGAGGGGCTCGTACGGCTCGTCGAGTTCGGCATCGCCAGGTTCGAGGAAGAGCGCCTGTCCGAGCGCCGGCCCCGGATCCCGCGCGCCGTGGCCGCGGGCGGCGACGCGGGCGCGCTCCTGTTCCGGAGCAGCGCGCCGTACATGGCGCCGGAGCACATCCGCGGGCAGCCGTGCGACCGGCGCGCCGATCTGTTCGGGGTGGGGGTGCTTCTCTACGAGCTCCTGTCGGGCGCTCACCCCTTCCAGGCCGACGACAGCGAGAGCACGATGACCCACATCGCGAGCGAGCGGCCCGCCGCGCCGCTGTCGTCGCGCGCGACCCCGTCCCGGCGCGGGCTCGCGAACCGGCTGAGCGCGGCGCCGCCGCCCGAGCCGATCCCACCGGCGCTCGATCGGCTCGTCTCGGAGGCGCTCGCCAAATCGCCCACCGCGCGCACGGCGACGGCGGCGCAGCTCATGCGCGCGCTCGAGGAGGCGGTGCCGGGCGCCGCGCACCCGGGCAACGACGCGCTCGTCGCGGCCTGGATGGGGCAGGTCCTCGGGGGCGCGTCCCACCTCCGCACGCAGCAGCTCCGCGCGGCGCTCGAGTCGCTCGATCCCGGGAGCGACCCGGCCGAGGGCGCGGAGCTCCCGCCCTCGCCGCGCCGCTGGGGCCACGCGGCGTGGGCCATCGGGGCCGTCGTCCTCGGGTGCGCGCTCGCCGGGACCGTGGCGGTGGGGCACAGCTCCCTCCGGCGGGCCGCTGTCGCGGCCCCGGCCGGGCCACGCGCGGAGGGCGCCGCGGAGCGCGTCAGCGCTCCGCCGCGTCCTCCAGCAGCGGAGACCACGCCGCGCCCGCGATGAGCCAGAGCTGGTGCGACGTCCGCGTCACCGCGACGTGGAGCCGCCGGCGGGCCTCGTCGGTCATCGGGTAGGCCGCCGCGGTCGCGTCGGGCACGACGACGTAGTCGAACTCGAGCCCCTTCGCGCTGTCGACGTCGGTGACGTCGATGCCCGGCTCGAACGAGAACTCCCCCTCGAGCACGAGCCTCGCCTCGGGCAGGTCCGCGACGAGCGCGTGGAGCTGCCGCGCGGCGTCCTGGTCCCGGGCGATGACGGCCACCGAGGCGCGGGGCTCGCGGCCGGCGAGGTCGCGGAGCGCGCCGGCGAGGAACAGGTGCGCCTGCGCCTCGCTCGGGAAGCGGAACCTCCCGACGGGCGCGCCGTCCCGCGCCGCGCGCGCGGGCGCCTCGGGCGCGAGCTTGCCGAGCAGCCGCCGGGCGAGCTCGGTCACCGGCCGCGGGCACCGGTACGACACCGCGAGGCGGCAGGTCGCCGCGTCGCCCACGCCGAGCGTCGACAGCGCCGCGTCCCACCCGGCGAAGCTCGACGAGGTCTGCTGCGCCTCGTCGCCGGCGAGCGTCACGCCGCGCGCCTCGCCGAGGAGCTTGCCCAGCACATACAGCTCGAACAGCGAGAAGTCCTCGGCCTCGTCGAGCACGAGGTGCGACCACCCCGCCCCCTCGAGGCCGCGGCGCGCGGCGCGAAGGAACAGCAGGATCGGCAGGTCGTCGACGTCGAGCGTCCCGGCGAGCTCGTCCGGCGTCCCCTCGGCGATGGCGCGGCCGTCGATCGCCTGCTTCATCTCCGGCACGACGATCGAGGCGAGCTCCTTCTCGAGCGGCTCGGCGATCTGCAGCACGGTGTGGCGGACGGTCTCCTCGACGGCGCTCTGCGGCACGTCCCCGCCCGAGGCGGCGACGACGCCCTCGAGGAACCCTCGATCCGTGAAGACGTCGGCGAGCCGGCGGCGCAGCCGCGGGAGCGTCGTGCTCGCCGGCGCGAGCTTCGCGAAGCGGCGCCCGAGCGCGCGGTAGAGCGCCGGGTGGCGCT
This sequence comes from Sorangium sp. So ce1335, assembly GCF_051521615.1. Lineage (NCBI taxonomy): Bacteria > Pseudomonadati > Myxococcota > Polyangiales > Polyangiaceae > Sorangium > Sorangium sp. So ce1335. The sequence goes on along the minus strand of NZ_CP150363.1, from coordinate 8,562,162 downwards.
TGAGGCTCGAGACGAGCGCCGGCGGGTCGGCGCACAGGGCGATGGGCCGGCCGAAGACCTCGCGCGCGGTCGCGGCCGACCAGGCGTCGAGCGTCTTCACCTGGGCCTCGCCCGCGCCGAGCGGCGCGAGGAGGCGGCGCGACAGCCGCGCGAGCCCCTCCTCGGGGACGACGACGCTCATGGCCGAGAGAGGGGACCGCGCCGGGTCGAGCGCGGCGATCCGGGCGAGGCGGTGCAGCGCCACGGTCGTCTTGCCGCTCCCGGCGCTGCCGAGCACGAGCAGCGGCTGCTGCGCGGGCGCGCACACGGCGGCGTACTGCTCGGGGTCGAGCAGGGCGGTGACGTCCGCGGCGGTCGCCCGGTCCTGCGCCCCGGCGCCGACGCCGAGGCTCCCGGGGCGCGCGGCCGTCCCCGCGCCGCCCGGCTGCATGGCGAGCGACGCGCGCTCCTCCATCGCCCACCGGCCGTCGCCCCGCTGCGTCAGGACGAGGCCGTCGCCCACGATCCGGGTGAGGACGCCGCGCTCCACGACGACGATGCGGCGCGCCTTCACGACGCCCTCGGCCACGCGGCCCGGGAAGGTCTCCTCGTACTCGTCGCCCTCGCGGTACCGGTAGAAGATCTGCGCCACCGGCGCGACGCGCCAGTCGAGGATCCGCACGTCGGCCGACGGATCCAGGAACGTCGCGTGGCCGAGCAGGTAGTCCTTCGCCCCCTTGCCCTCGTCGACCCGGAGGTGGGCGAGGTACGGGCAGCGCGGGTCGGGCAGCGCCTCCCGGGGCTCCTGCTCGATGAGGCGCTGCCGCACGTTCATCTCGAGGAGCACCGCCGGCAGATCGTCCGCCGACGCCGCCGCCGCCTCGTCGCGGAGCTCCCGGAGCGCCGCGATCGACCTGAGCTCGCGCGGCGCGGCCGCGCGATGACCGCGCCGCCGCGCTCTGTCCAGCGCGGCGCGCACGCGCTCGAGGAGCACCTCCTCTTCCTCGAGGACGGCGCGCGCTTCGACCGGCAGATCAGACCTGCTCTCCAGCATGGTGGCCTCCGTGCGCCCCCGCGCGGGGGGCGAGCTCGCGTTGGATGAACGGTGCGTTCACTTTTGGGACGAAGCGAAGCTCATGCGAAGAAGCTCTTGAGCCCGGCGAGGTGGTACCTCGCGTAGCCGTCGACCGCCTCGCGGATGGCGGCCTCGTCGTCGAAGCGCGCGAGGGTGCTGACCATCGTCCCGACGAGGCTCCTGTAGATCTGGTCCAGGTTGAAGCGCGTCGCCTCGGTCACCTGGAGGCACGGGTCCAGGGCGCGGAAGTGCTCGATCGCCAGCTCGACGAGGCGCCCCGCTGTCTCGTCGGCGAACCGCGCGTACCTGGAGCCCCCGGCGCGCCCCAGGAGGATCACGACGCGCAGCCGGTTCTCGATGCAGAAGCGGAGGAGCTCCTCGGACGCGAGGTGGTACGCGGCCGTCGGCGGGAGCGTCCGGATGTCGTCGACGCCGTCGAGCGCCTTCACCCGGCGGCGGAGCAGGAGCGCGAAGGCGCGGACGAACCCGTCGTCGACGACCGCGTAGAAGAGCGCGTCCTTGTTCGCGTAGTAGCGGTAGATGTTGCCCGTCGAGACGCCGGCCGCCCGGGCGATCTCGGCCATCGTCGCGCTCTCGTACCCCTTCTGCGCGAACACCGTCAGCGCCGCGGCGGCGATGCTCTGCTGCACGTCGTCCTTGAGAACCTGCGCCATGGCGAATAGTGAACGGTTCGTTCACTTATAGCCTGGCGCGCCGCCCCGTCAAGCGAGCGGCCCCCTCCGCGGGGGCGGCCGCCTCTTGTGGCGTCAGGGCTCGACGCGGCCTTCGAGGATCGCGCGCGGGCCGTCGGTCAGCAGGAACGTCGCTTCCTCGTCGCCGACCATGGCGAAGAGGGCCTCGATGCCCTCGCGCACGTCGGCGACGTCGCCGGGGGCGTGGGCGTCGCTGCAGGCGGCGTAGTAGTACCCTTCCTCGAGGAGCCGCTCGGCGACCCGGCGGGGGGTGCGCCCGTACTTGCCGGTGAGCGCCGCGACGTCGAGGAGGAGCACGGCGCCGGCGTCGAGCAGCGGATCCAGCGGGGCGCTGTCGCCGAAGACGGGCTCGTAGCGCTCGGGGTGGGCGATGACGGGGCGGAGCTTGCGGCGGGTGAGGTCGAAGATCCGGTCCGCGACCCGGACGGGGAAGCTCCGGGTCGGGAACTCGACGAGGGCGGCGCGGCCGCCGGGGTAGGGGAGGGCGCTGCCGTCGAGGAGGCGCTGGAAGACGATGTCGTCGAAGAAATGCTCCGACGAGAGGTCGAGCGCGGGCAGGTCGGGCGCGCTGTCGGCGCAGCGCAGGGCGGCGCAGGTGGCGTCGTAGGCGGCGCGGAGGCGCTGCCGGGTGTTGTCGAACATGCCGGGGCGCATGTGCGGCGTGGCCACCACGGTGTCGAACCCGGCCTCGCGCAGCGCGGTGAGCAGGGCGAAGCTCTCCTCGACGGTGCGGGCGCCGTCGTCGATGCCGGCGACCCAGTGGCAGTGGAGATCGATGAAGCCGCGCATCGCGACCGAACTTAGCAAAGTTGGCCGCCTCCGTGCGCTACGACCATGCTTCGCGGCGAGGAGGTGTTCGTGTCGTTGTCGTTATCGAACCAGCAGCTTGTGCCTCAGCGCGGGTCGGATGACTGCGCGGGCGGCCAGCGCGGCGCGCCCTCGGCCGAGGGCGCTGTCGCGACCGAGGGGGGGGCGCCCGACGAGACCAGGGAGGAGGGGCCCCCCACCTCCGAGCGGCGCCGCCGCCGCAGCGACGATCCGATCACCGCGCTGCATTATCAGCTCTCGACGACCCGCTCCGAGGCGAACCTCGACGTCGTGGTCCTCGTGGACGACAGCGGCTGCCTCGTCGCGGGGGCGGGCGCCTGGCCGGCGTGCGAGGAGCTCGCGGCCTACGCCCCGCTCCTCGCCAACCCGGACGCGGTCCAGAACGCGGCGGTCGGCTCGCGCATCGCGGCGCTCACCGCGGAGGTCGAGGTCCAGAGCCTCTCCGTGGCCGGCGGCGAGGTGCTGCTCTGCGGCCGCGGCGGCACGGCGGCGCGCGGCGCCTCGATCGCCCGCGCGGCCGCGGGCTGCCTGCGCATCCTCCGCGCCGCGGCGTGAGCGCCCGCGACGAGCGCTCGGGCTGCGCCGCAGCGTGAGCGCTCGCGCCCCCCCGGTTCGTGCTACAAGGGGCCGCGACCTCAGGTCGCGCGCCATGCCCGGCCCGCCCGCACCCCCTCGCAACCCCTCGCTCGCCGTCCCCACGTCCCTCCGGTCAGACGACGCCGGCCTGGCCCCGCTGCTCGCCGCCCGCCGCGTGATCCTCTGCGTCGGCTGCGGCGGCGTCGGCAAGACGACGACGACCGCGGCGCTCGGCCTCGCCGCGGCCCGCCGCGGCAAGCGCGTCCTCTGCCTGACGATCGACCCGGCGCGCCGCCTCTCCCAGAGCCTCGGGATCGAGGAGATGAAGACCGAGGCCCAGACGATCGAGCCCGCCCGGTTCGAGAAAGCCGGGCTCGACGTGCCCGGCTCGATGACGGTCATGATGCTCGACACGAAGTCGACGTTCGACAGCCTCGTCGCGTCGCTCGCCCCCTCGCCCGAGCAGCGCGACCGGATCCTGAACAACGTCCTCTACAAGTACATCTCCACGTCGCTCGCGGGCACGCAGGAGTACATGGCGATGGAGAAGCTCTACGCCGTGCGGAACGACCCGAGCTACGACCTCGTCCTGCTCGACACGCCGCCCACGGCGAACGCGCTGGATTTCCTCGACGCGCCGGAGCGGCTCGTCGGCGCCATCGACAGCGCGGCGACGCGCTGGTTCGTGCAGGCGTTCCAGAGCTCGGGCAGGCTGTCGCTCAACCTGCTGGCGCGCTCGACCGCCGCGGTGCTGCGGGGGATCGGCAAGCTGACCGGCAGCGGCTTCCTCGAGCAGATCGCGGCGTTCATCAGCGAGATGAACGCCGTCTTCGGCGGCTGGAAGCAGCGGGCGGACGCGGTGGCCTCGGCGCTGCGCGGCCCCGACGTGGCCTACGTGCTGGTCACGACGCCCGATCCGCTGTGCGTGCGCGAGGTGCTCTTCTTCGCCGACCGCCTGCGCGAGCAGGAGATGCGGCGCGACGCGTTCGTCGTGAACCGCGTCCACCCGGTGTACGGCGCGCTGCCGAGCGCCGCCGAGGTCGCGGCCGCGCTCGACGGCGGCAGCCTGGCGCTCGCCCCCGACGCCGCGGCGCGCCTGCTGCAGGCCGCGGCGGATGAGAGCCGCATGGGCAAGCTCGATCACCTGAACCTGATCGCCCTCGAGGCGGCGCTCGAGGACGAGCAGAGCGGCGGCAGCGTCCGCGTCGACGTCCCGGCCTTCCCGTACGACATCTACGACGTCGCCGGCCTGGCGAGGATCGCCGACGTGCTCGCGCCGCTGCCCGGGGCGGCGTGAAGGGCAGCGCGGCGCCCGGCCGGGATCAGCCCCGGAACGGGCCGCGCACCTCGAAGGTCATCCCGATCCCGATCCCGTCCACCCCGCGCTGCGAGCTGAAGTAGAGCCGGTCGCCGGCAGGGCTGAACGCCGGGCCGGTGATCTCGGAGCCGGCGTGCCCCTCGACCTGCAGGAACGGGGCGACGACGCGGTCCGGCGTGATGACGCACATCTGCATGTCGTCGCCGTCCTCGGCCACGAAGAGGTCGCCGGAGCGCGAGACGACGAGGTTGTCGACGCCGCGCAGCGGGGACGAGGGGTAGAGCTCCGCGGCGTAGATGCACTCCAGGCTGGAGCTCGCCGGCGTGTAGGCCCAGACCCGGTTGTCCCCCTTCGTGGTGAAGTACACGACTCCATCGTCGTACCAGCAGCCCTCGCCGCCGTTGAAGGCCGTGGTCCGCCCTGACGTGAGGGGGTTCAAGGCCGCCGGGATCCACGTCTCGACGCGGACCCAGCCCACCGTGCCGCGCAGGCCGTCCGCGCTCCAGGAGACGCGCGCCGCCTCGAGGCGCCCGCCGGCGAGCGACGGATAGCGGTCCGGGGTGAAGCGGTAGAACCTGCCGTTCGAGCGATCCTCGGTCAGGTACAGGCGCCGCCCGGAGGGATCCACGGCGACGGCCTCGTGCGCGAACGTCCCGAGGTCGGAGCGCCGCGCCGCCTCTCGGCCGTCGAGGTAGCACTCGAACACGTTGCCCCCGTCCCATTCCTCGCACGAGAGCCACGTCCCCCAGGGCGTCGGGCCGCCCGCGCAGTTCGAGGTCGTGCCGCTCAGGATCGTGCGCGCGCCGGTCACGCGCCCGGCGGCGTCGAACCGCACCATGGCCGCGCCGCCGATCAGGGGCACCTCGCTGTTCGAGGTGTAGGCCCAGCCGCCGTCGTCGAGCGGAAAGCAGGCGCCGCCGTCCGGGGCTACATGCCAGAGGTGCGAGGTCCCGGCGACCGGGAGCCCCGTCACCGCGATGACACGCGAGGTGAAGCCCGCCGGCAGGCGAAGCCCGTTCGCGTCGGGCGTGGCGGCGATGGGGCCGTAGGGGCTCGTCCCAGGACGGGCGGGCGCGGCAAAGGCGTGCCGCCAGAACCGCGAGCCGAGGGCAAAGGCCGCGGTGGCGGCCGAGGTGCGCAGCAGATCACGACGCTTCATGCGCGCGATGCTCGGCGTTGCCTGTGGGCGTCGCGTCACGCCTCGCCGTCACTTTGATGACAGAGCGCGCGGACGAGCACGGCGGAGCGCGCAGGCCGGGATGGCGGAGCGCGCGATCGAACGCGGCGGAGCGCGCGTCGGCGTGGCGGCGCGCGCGCTGGCGGCGGCGGCCGGGCCTACCCCCGCCGCCTCCGCTCCTTGTATTTCACCCGGACCGGCACGCCGTCGAGGCCGAACGCCTGCCGGAGCTGGTTCGCCACGTAGCGCCTGTAGCTGAAGTGGAGCTTCTCGGGATCGCTCGCCACGACGACGAACAGCGGCGGCGAGGTCTCGGCCTGCGTGACGAAGAACAGGCGGGGCGCGCGCCCGCCGTGCGTGGGCGGCGGGTGCGTGAGGAGGATCTGCTCGAAGAAGCGGTTCAGCTCCCCGGTGGGCACGCGCTTCCGGTAGGCGTCGGCCACCTGGCCCACGGTCTCGAGGAGCTTCGCCACGCCGCGCCCGCTGCGCGCGCTCACCTGCACGATGGGCGCCCACGGCACGAACGAGAGCTTGTCGCGGGCGTCCTCCTCCGCCTTGGCGAGCGCCTTGCGGTCGAGGAGATCGATCTTGTTGAGGCCGATCACGATGCCGCAGCCCCTATCGACCGCCAGCCCGAGGATCTTCGCGTCCTGCTCGGCCACGCCCTCGTCCGCGTCGCAGAGCAGGAGCACGACCTCGGCCCGCTCCATGGCGCGGATCGCGTGGATCACGCTGACCGCCTCGACGGCGCTGTCCTCCTTCGTCACCTTCGCCTTGCGGCGGATGCCGGCCGTGTCGATGAGCAAGAACCGCTTGCCGTCGCGCTCGACGAGCGTGTCGATGGGATCGCGCGTCGTGCCCGGCTGCGCGTCGACGAGCATGCGCTCCTCGCCCGAGATGCGGTTGACGATCGAGGACTTCCCCGCGTTCGGCCGCCCGACGATGGCGATGCGGAGCGCGCCCTCGGCCGACACCTCGGGCGCCGCGGGCTCGGCGGGCAGCGCGGCCTCGATGGCCATCTCCAGGTCGGAGATGCCGCGGCCGTGCAGCGCGCTGATCGGGATGAGCCGATCCATCCCGAGGCGGTACAGCTCCGCCGCCTCGGCCTCCGCGCGCGGCGAGTCCGCCTTGTTCGCGACGTAGATCACGGGCTTGCCGGCGCGGCGCAGGAGGCCGAGCTCGGCGTGCTCGGAGGGCGTCACCGGCGTCACGGCGTCGAGCACGCACACGATGACGTCGGCCTCGGCGATCGCGAGATCGATCTGCCGCTTGATCCCCTGTCGCATGGGGTCGTCGCTCTCGGGGTCGAACCCGCCGGTGTCGACGAGCGTGAACCGCCGCCCGCGCGAGGTGACGTCGCCGTAGTGGCGGTCGCGCGTCACCCCGGGCTCGTCGTGCACGATCGCGATGCGCTTGCCGACCAGCCGGTTGAACAGCGTGCTCTTGCCGGTGTTGGGCCGCCCGACGAGCGCCACGATCCCGGCCGAGGGGATCGGCGCAGGCGCGTCGGCCGCGGCCTCCTCGGCCGCCGCGAGCGCCTCCTCGGCGAGCTCGGCCGCGAGCGCGTCCCTGTCCTCCGCCGGGTCGAGGTCGCGCTGCTCCGCGGAGGCGCGCGGCCTGCCGGGGCCCGATGCGCCGCGTCTCGTGGAACCGGCAGGCGTCTTCGCCGACGCGGCAGGAGCCTTCGCCGACGCGGCAGGCGTCTTCGCCGACGCGGCAGGAGCCTTCGCCGACGCGGCAGGAGCCTTCGCCGACGCGGCAGGCGCCTTCGCCGACGCGGCAGGCGCCTTGCGGGCCGCCGCAGGGGCCCTGGCCGGCGCAGCAGGGGCCTTGCCGCGTCCGCCGGCGCTCCTCCCGGGGGCGCCGCCGCTCTTCTCGGCGGCCGCTGCGCCCGTCCTCGAGGCGCCGGCGCTCTTTCTGGCACCGGCGCCGCCCCGCTTCTCGGGGGCGTCGCCCTTCTTCGCCGTCCTGCCGCCTCCGGCGGCGCTCTGGCCGCGCTTGGCCACCCTGGAAACAGCCGGTTTCGCCGCGCTCACGAGGCCTCTCCCTTGTTGTAGCCGAGCTCTTCCAGCCGCTGCAGCGACTCGCGCCACTCGGGCGTCACCCGTACCCAGAGCTTGAGGTTCACCTGCCGTCCGACAAGCTCCTCGATGCGCAGCCGGGCCTCCGTGCCGATGCGCTTGAGCTGCTCCGCGCCGGCGCCGATGAGGATCTTCTTCTGCCCCGGTCGCTCCACGTGGATCGTCGCGTCGATGTGGAGCGCGCCGTCGCCGGTCGGCTCGACGTAGCGCTCGATCTGCACGGCGCTCGCGTGCGGCACCTCGGCCTTCGTCGCGCGGAGGATCTGCTCGCGGACGTACTCGGCGGCGAAGAAGCGCGTCGGCCTGTCGGTGAGCTCGTCGGGCGCGAAGCTCCAGGCCTGCTCGGGGCAGAGCTTCGCCACCTCGTCGAGCACGCGCTGGACGCCGTCCTCGCGTAGCGCCGAGATGGGGACGATCGCCGCGAAATCCCGGAGCTTGGCGAACGCGTCGAGCAGCGGCAAAAGCAGCGCCTTGTCGCGCACCCGGTCGACCTTGTTGAGCACGAACACCACCGGCGCCTCGCTCCCGAGATCGGCGAGCAGCGTCAGGTCGCCCGGGTGCGGCGCGATGGGCGGGCCCTCCTCGTCTTCCTTCACGCGCCGCGGGAGGCGCGCCGGATCCGGCGCTTCCGTGACGAACACGATCACGTCGGCGCTCCGCGCCGCCTCGCGCGCCGCCTGGTTCATGACGCGCCCGAGCTCCGTGCGCGGCCGGTGCAGCCCCGGCGTGTCGAGCAGCGCGATCTCCGCCGCGCCGTGGTGCACGACCCCGAGGATCGCGTCGCGCGTCGTCTGCGGCGTCGGCGAGACGATCGCGAGCGGATGGCCGAGCGCCGCGTTGAGCAGCGTCGACTTGCCCACGTTGGGCCGCCCGACGAGGGCCACGCGCCCGGAGCGTCGCGGCGAGGAGGCGTCGGCCTGCTCCGTCGGCCTCGGGCCGTCGCCCTTCCTCCGCTGCTGCTGCGCGCCGCTGCGCGCGCCCGCCGTCCGCTCCGTGGGGGGGCGCCCCTTCGCGCCGCCACCCGGGCGCGAGCCGCGCCCGGACGGGCCGCGGGGGGCGTCCGGTGAGCGCGCCCCGGAGCGCCGCTCCTGAGCGGTCCGCTCCACGCCGCCCTGCTCTGCGCTGGCCCGCCCCGCGCCGCCCCGCCCGGCCGTCTCTTTCGCGCCGGCCCGCTTGCCGGCGCGCTCCACGCCGCCCTGCTTGCCAGCGCGCTCCACGCCGCCCTGCTTGCCAGCGCGCTCCACGCCGCCCTGCTTGCCAGCGCGCTCCGCGCCGTCCCGTTGCGCGCCGCCCTGCCTGCCGGCGCGCCGCGGCCCATCGTCCGCGCGCGCCTCGCTGTCGCGTCGGGGCCCGCGCGCCGGCGGCTTCGCCGCAGCGCCACCCCGGGGCTCCTGGCCAGCGGGCGCGCCCCGGCGGCCGCCGGGGCCACCGCTGCTGGCGGGACGGGGGCCGGCGGCGGCCACGGAGGGCTTCGGCGCCTGCGGGCGCGCTTTCGCGCCCGGGGGCGCGCTCTTGAGACGGCCTTTCACCACGCCGCGCGCGATAGCAGACGCCAAGGGGGGCTACAAACCCTTCCCTCCGATCCGTGGTCAAGCGCGCGCGAAGGCGGTAAGGGGTTGCCTCGCATGTCGAGCGTCCACCGAGGGGACCCACACAGCGGCGCCCCGCCCGCCGTCCCCGAGCCGCACGAGCGCGGAGCTCCGCCCCGCGCCGGGGCGCCATCCAGCGACGGGCGCCCGGCCGAGACCGCCGGGGCTGCCGCTCGCCCCGCCGGCGCGGCGAACGGCAGCCCCGGCGGCGGCCCTGCGCGGCTCGTGGCCCTCGCGCTCGCGGCCCTCGCGCTGCTGCCCCTGCTCGGCAAGAGCGGCATCTGGGACCCGTACGAGCTCGACCGCGCCGACCTCGCCCGCCGCATCGCCATCCACGCCTTCGGCGCGCGCGGCCTCGATCTCGCGGGGGCCGCCGGGCAGATGCCGACCTTGACCGACCTCGGGATGGGCGAGCTCGGGTTCACCTCGATGGCGCTCGGCTTCCGGCTGTTCGGCCTCCACGACTGGGCCGGGCGCCTCCCGCTCGCGCTCTGGGGGCTCGCCGGCGCGCTCGTCCTCCACGAGTTCCTCGCGCGCCTCGTCGACCGAAAGGCCGGCCTGTACGGCGTCGCGATCCTCGTGACGATGCCGCTCTACGCGATGCAGTCCCGCACCATGCTCGGCGACATCGTCACCATGGCCGCGCTCACGATGGCGTTCTGCGGGCTGACCGGCGCGCTGCTCGAGGGCGCGCGGCCCGCGCCGCGGGCCCCGCAGCAGGCCGCCGTGATTGCGCCCGCCGCGTGGCTCGCTGTCGGGATCCTCGGCCTCGTCGCCGGGTACCTCAGCCGCGGCCTGCTGATCGGGGTCGCCGTCCCCGCGCTCGGCGCCGGCCTCACGTGGCTCGTGCTCCGCACGTCCGGCGCGTGGTCCGCGCCGGACGGCCCGCGGGCCACGCTGGGTGATGTCGTGGGAGGCGCCGCGCTGCTGCTCGGCGTCGCCGCGGCCGCGAAGGGCGTCGTCGTGCTCGCGAGCACGAGCGCCGGCGAGCCGCTCCCGCGCGCCCTCGGCGTGGCGCTCCTCAGGAAGCCGCCGGTCGAGTCCACGTTCGATCTCACGCTGCGCCAGCTCGGACACGCCCTCTTCCCGTGGAGCGCGTTCCTCCCGTTCGCCATCGGCCGGATCTTCCGCGCCCCTGCCGCGGCGGCCATGGCCGCCGCGCCCGGCCTCGGCGCCGAGGCCGGCGTCCGGATCGCGCTCGTCGTCACGTCGGCGCTCGCCTACGGCGCCTTCGCGCTGCTCGCGCCGCACGCCGGGGCGCTCCCGTTCAGCGCCCCCGCGCTCCTCGCCGCGATCGCCGCGCTCGCCGTCCGCGATCTCGAGCGCGGCGCTCCCCCTTCCCGGGCGCTCGCCGTCGGCTGCTCTGTGCTCGCCTTCGTCCTCTACAGGGATCTCGTCCTCTCGCCCGACAGGGCCCTCAGCGTCTTCTCCGTCGACAAGCCCGTCTTCCCGAAGAGCTTCGAGGACGAGGCGGCCTCGGCGATGCGCCTCGTCCTGCTCGCGTTCGCCGGCCTCGTGGCCCTCACCTGGTTCGAGGAGCAACCCCGCGCCCTCGATCGCGGCCCCCGGGCGTGGGCGCGGCGCCTCGCCGACCAGGTCCAGGCCGCCGCCGCGGAGCTCTCCCGCATCTGGAACGGCAACCTGCTCTTCCTGCTGATCGTGCTCGAGGCGGCGCTCGTCGGCGTCGGCGCGATGCTCTTCGTCGGCAAGCGCATCGGGTGGGGGACCGTCGCGAGGATGCCGAACCACCTCGCCGCGTACGGGATGAACGCCTGGTGGGCGCTGCCGCTGCTCCTCACGGTGGGCCCGGTGGCGCTCATCGCGGTCCGCGACGCCTTCCGCTTCGCCGTCGCGCGCGCCTCGGCCCCGCGCGCCCTCGGCACGCCGCTCGCCGGCCTCATCGCCGGCTTCCTCCTGAGCTTCTGGTACTACCCGGCGCTCGCGGCCCAGCTCTCGCCGAAGGAGGTCTTCGAGTCCTACGAGGCGCTGCGCAGGCCCGGCGAGCCGCTCGCGACCCTCGGCGTCCGGAGCCGCGCCGCGGCCTATTACCAGGGCGGCGAGATCGCCTCGTTCAGCGATGCCCAGCAGGCGTTCGCCTGGCTCACCGCCCCCGCTCCGGGGAGCTCCACGGACGGCGCCCCCGCGCCCGCCGCGCGCCGCTGGCTCGTCGTGAAGTCCGACGAGCTACCCAGGCTGAACAGCCTCTTCCGCGAGCACCACAGGCGCAACCTGCCGGTGCTCGACGGGCGATCGAGCCAGATCGTCCTGGCGTCGAACGAGCTCGGCGGAAGGCCCAACGAGAGCTGGCTCGGCCGCGTCGTGCTCGACGAGCCCGCCGCGCCCGCCAACCCGGTCGAGGCGATGTTCGAGGACGAGCTCGAGGTGCTCGGCTGGGAGCTGACCGACGACGAGGGCCGGAGGGTCCCGAGCGTGGTCCCCCAGAAGACCTACCGCCTGCGGACCTACTTCCGCGTCCACCGGCCGATCGCCGGCAACTGGAAGATGTTCGTTCACATCGACGGCTTTCAGCGCCGCTACAACGGCGATCATCCCGTGATCGAGGGGCGCTACCCGATGAGCCTGTGGCAGCCGGGCGACGTGGTCGTGGACGACCACGAGCTCCAGCTCGAGCCCAACTTCACCCCGGGCGACTACACGCTCTACTTCGGCTTCTTTGCCGGCGAGACGCGCTTCGAGGTGACGCGCGGGCCCGAGCACGAGGACCGCGTCCGCGGCGGAGTCATCCGCGTGCGGTGAGCCGGCGTTGTGGGGTTCCCGACGCCCGCCGCATCCCGCGGCTTCCGCTGCGCTCCGACGCGGCGAGCGCAATCGCCGGCGTCGAGGCTGGCGTCGAGGACGCCCGACGTGCGCGCCCCGGCGTCGAGCGCCCTCGACGCGCGTGCCGAAAGCGGCTAGTCGCAGAAACATGACCGGGGGCCGTGGTGATTCCAACCATCCGCCCGAGGCGCCTGGCGGTTCATCGGGCTCCCGCGCGCAGGCAAGCGCCTACGGTGACGCAAGTCACCCCGGCGAGGAGGTCGAGCGCGAGGGCCCTGCCCCGGACTCGCTCGACCGCCGCTCGTCCGAGCGCCTCGACGTCACGTGGCACGTGGACTGCGAGACCGACGACACGTTCCTGTACGCGTCGATCACGAACATCTCGGAGATGGGCATCTTCGTCCGCACGACGCAGCCGCTCTCGATCGGCACGCGGCTGACGCTCCGCTTCTCGCCGCCGGGGTCCGACGGCTCGTACGTGCTCGAGGGGACGGTGCAGTGGGTCAACGAGGTGCGCCCGCTCCACGACAACCCGAACCCGGGCATGGGGATCCGCTTCGTCGAGCTCACGCCGGACGATCGCGAGCGCATCGTCGACACGATCAGGACGATCGCCTACATCCGCGACGCGCCGGTGACCTCGAACTGACGCCGGCGCGGCGCCCGCGCGCGGTCAGCGGGACATCGTGGCCGGGGGCTCGGCCTCGGACGGCCGCGCGGCGCCCTTGGCCGGAGGCGCGGCGGGCGCCGCCATCGGCGCGGCGGGCTGCGCCGCCGCGGTGGCCGCCGGGGCCGCGTTCTGCTGCAGCTTCGCGCGCCCGGCGGGCGCCTCGAGGCCCGCGAGCATCTGCCCGGCGCGATCGCCGTAGCCCTTCGTCGAGCGGAGCGTGAGCAGCAACTCGCGCGCCTTCTCGGTGTTCCCGGCCGCCTGGTAGCACCTGGCCGCGTCCCACATCGCCGCGTGCGCGGCCGGCGTGCCCGGGTACTGCGCGCCGACCTCGTCGAGCTTGCCGAGGGCGGCCGCGCAGCCCGACCTGCGCTGCAGCGCCTGCGCGTCCCGGAGCGCGACGCTCGCGCTGTCCTCGGCGGCCCCGCGCGCGCTCTTCTCCTTCGTCGCCTCCGACGCCCTGGCGGGCTCGCTCGTCTTGGCCTCGGCCAGGCGTCGGCCGTCGCCCTCCTCCACCGCGGCGGGCGCCGCGGCGGGCGCGGCGACGCTGGGCGGCTCGCGCTGCTCCGACGCAGGCTGGCCCCACTCGGTGACCCGCACGGGCGCCACGCCCGTCTTCGGCCGCAGCAGCAGCAGGCTCGATCCGATGACGAGCACGAAGAGCGCCGCCATCGCGAGCTGCGGCCGCATCGCGTGGCTGCCAGCCCAGGCGAGCGCGCGGAGCGCCTTGCGCCGGAACGGCGTCTTCTTCTGCGCGACCTCGACCGCCTCGAGGATGCGCGCCTCGAGCTCCACGCTCGGCTCCTCCAGCGGCAGCGTGCCGACGTCGCGGGCCGCGCGCAGCCCCGAGAACGCCGAGGCGCACCGGGCGCAGCCCTCCATGTGCCGCTTCATGGCCGCGTACGTCAGCTCGTCGAGCTCGTCGTAGAGCGCGTCCATCACGTGCTGATCGAACTTCTCGCAGTCCATAGGCAGCTCTTCCGGGGCGCTAGCGCAGCGCCCTCGCGTAATCCTCGTACTCCGAGAGGGCCTCCTGGAGCCGCTCCAGGGCGTAGCGCATGCGGCTCTTCACCGTGTTCTCGGGCACCCCCACGATCTGGGCGATGTCCTTGAAGGGCACGCGCCCGATCTCCCGGAGGAGGAAGACCTCCCGCTGTTCGTGCGGGAGCCCCTCCACGGCGCGCACGATGAGCTGCCCCATCTCGGTGCCGATCGCGACCCGGTCCACCGAGGCCTGGGGCGCCGGGTCCGCCGTCCGCTCGCCGAGCGTGGGCCCGTCGCCGTCGCCCGAGCCCTGGTCGAGCGACGGGTGGCGCCGGAGCGCCATCTTGCGCAGGTGATCGATGCAGACGTTGCGCGCGATCGCGTACGCCCAGGTGGTGAACCTGGCCTCGTGCTTGAAGTCGGAGGCGCTCTGCACGATCTTCACGAACACATCCTGAACCAGATCCTCGGCCACGGCAGGCCCGCGGACCTGCCGCAGGATGAAGTTGTAGATGGCCGTCTTGTGCCGCCGGACGAGCCCGGCAAACGCGGCGCGGTCCCCGCCCTGAAAGCGCATCATCAGCGCTTCGTCCGTGACCTCCTCTCGAGAAATCGGGACCATCCTAGCTCCCGGAGCGGCCGAGCCTCTGCGGCGCTCCTTCGGCGGCCCGAGCGGCGGGGTGTTCCTGGCGACGACCGCGGCGCCGGATCGGACGCGCAGCGCGGCTCGAAGATCTGAGGAGCTCTCCTTCCCCTGACACAAGCGCACCTTAGCGGATCCGCCCCCGAGCGAGCGAGCCCCCATCGCCCGTGGGCGGAGCGGGTCGCGCCGAGGCGCGCGCCGGAGGGGAGCCCCGGCGCGCGGCGTGCTCGGCGGAGCGTCGCCCGTCGGCCGGGGACGCCGTCAGCGGGCACGGAGAGAGGACGGCGGGCACGGAGAGAGGGCGCCGGCACGATTCCGGCTGCATCGTCTGCGCGGTCGTCACGTCGCAGGCGACGGATGCGGCGCGGGTGAGAGGGGGGCTGTCCAGGTCGTTGCGCTCCGAAGGCTGCCGCCACTAGACTCGCCGGCACCGGGCGTGAGGTCGCCCCCCTCTGCTGACGAGGGTAAAACCACGAGGTTACCTTTCGATGCGACTTATCAGGATGCTGGCAGTGGGGGTGGGGGCCTCCTTCTTGATGGCCATGCCCGCCCTTGCGCAGAGCCCGGGCGGCGCGACGGGCACGACCGGTGCTCCCGCCGCCTCCGCGGCGCCGGCCGCCTCGGCAGCGCCAGCGAAGGCCGCGCAGGCCGCCCCTGCGCCCGCCGCCACGACGGGCGCGCCGGCCGCCGGCACGGGCGCGACGTCCGCGTCGCCGGCCGGCACAGGCGCGACGTCCGCCGGCACCGCCGCGTCGCCGGCCGCCGCGGGCGCGGCGGCGTCGCCCGCCGCGACGGGCGCGCCGGCCTCCGGCACGGCCGGCCCCGCCGCCGCGCCAGCGATGGATGGCCCGACGTACGCGGTGCGGCTGCGCGACCTCGAGCAGCGCATCGATGAGCTCAAGGAGCAGATCCGCCGCAGCCACACCCGGCTCTCGCTCCTCAGCGACACGATCCTCTCCGGCGGCGGCGCCGGCTCGCGCGCCTCGATCAAGTTCAACAACGAGCTCTCGAGCGCGTTCCGCGTGACGCGCGTGCTGATCGTCCTGGATGGCGCCGTCCAGTACAACAAGACCGATCAGTCCGGAGCCCTCGCGGAGCAGTCCGAGATCCCGATCTTCAACGGCTCGGTCCCGCCGGGGGATCACACCCTGCAGGTGCTCGTGAACCTGCAGGGCAACGGCTACGGGGTGTTCTCCTACCTCCGCGGCTACCGCTTCGAGGTGCGCTCGAGCCACTCGTTCACGGCGGTCGAGGGCAAGACGATCAACCTCCAGGCGGTCGCGTTCGAGAAGGGCGGGGTGACGACCCCGCTCGAGGAGCGGCCGGCCGTTCGTTTCGTCGAGAAGATCGTGAGCGGCCTCTCGGATGCTCCTGGGCAGCCGGCCGCCGCCTCGGGTGGCAAGTAGCATCGAGCTCGTTAGGACAAGTCGCCATGACCTGGGACTCCGGATCGCGGGTTATCCCTGCCTTGCTTGGTCTGCTCACGCTGGGCGCGGCGACGACCGCGGCCCCTTCCGCGGCGTGGGCCCTGGACTCCGAGCGCGCCTACACGAGCGCGTCTCAGCAGATCGGCAGCGTCTCCGCCGGGCTGGGCGCCATCCAGGCGGCGATCCAGAAGTCCCGCGGCGAGGAGCGCTCGCCGGCGCAGCGCATCGCGGACGCCCACCTCCTGATGGGCTCCCGGGACTACGAGCGCGCGGCCAACGTGCTGAACCAGGTGGTCGAGAAGTACCCTGATCACCCGACCGCCTTCCCGGACGCGCTGACGCTGCTCGGCGAGACGTACTTCCGCTCGAAGCAGTACCTCTCGGCGCGCCGGGTCTTCCAGCGGATCGTCGCGAGCGGCGCCGAGCCGCGCTTCGCCGCCTACCAGGCGAAGGCGCTCGGCCGGCTCGTGGACATCTGCCTGCGGATCAAGGACTACGACGCCCTCGACGCCGTCTTCGCGTCGATGAACAACGTCCCGTCCGCCGCGGCGGGGAGCGCCCTCTCGTACGCGCGCGGCAAGGGCCTCTACGTGAAGAAGGACTTCGCCGGCGCGAAGGCCGCGCTCGGCGCGGTCGACCCGCAGAGCGAGTACCTCCACCAGGCGAGGTACCTGCTCGGCCTGATCGCGGTGAAGGAGGCGACGCCCCCGCCGGAGCCGCTCAAGGACGACGAGGCGCCCGCGGCGGTGCCCAAGACGCGCTACGTCGCCGCGATCGACCTGTTCCAGCGGGTGACGCAGCTCCCCGCCGACACGCCGGAGCACCGGCGGGTCATCGATCTCGCGTGGCTCGCGATCGGGCGGCTCTTCTACGAGGCCGATCAGTGGGCCCAGGCCGTGCAGGCGTACGGCCACATCGATCGCACCTCGCCCGAGTTCGGGACGATGCTCTACGAGCTCGCCTGGGTGTACGTCCGGCTGGGCGACGTGGATCGCGCCCAGCGGTCGCTCGAGATCCTCGCGATCGCCGAGCCGGACAGCCAGAACATCGCGGACGGCACGTTGCTCCGCGGCGATCTGATGCTCCGCGCCGGCCGCTTCGAGAAGGCGCTGAAGGTGTACGAGGGGGTGCGCGCCACCTACGACCCGATGCGCGCGCGCGTCGACGCCTTCCTCGGCTCGACGAGCGATCCCGCGGTCTACTACGACAAGCTGAGCGAGGAGCAGCTCGAGGCGCTCGACACGAACTCCGCGCTCCCGCCGCTCGCGGTGCAGTGGGCGCGCGAGGCCGAGGACGGCCCGGCGGCGTTCGCGGTGATCGACGACATCAACCAGTGCCGCGAGCTGATCAAGCAGTCCAATGAGCTCATCGAGAAGCTGAACGCCGTGCTCAGCTCGCCCAACCGGGTGCGCGCGTTCCCGGAGCTCAAGGCCGGCGAGGAGAAGGCGCTCTCGCTGCTCAACCGGATCGCGCTGGCGCGCCTCGCGCTCGGCCAGGGCATGGACGACGTGGAGGACGACCCGCTCTCGGGCGAGATCGGGAGCGCGCGCGCGAGGCGCCGCGCGCTCGAGCAGCGCCTCGCGCGCGTGCCCGTCACCGACGCCGACTTCCAGGAGCGCGAGACCCAGGCGCTCCGGCAGTGGAACACCCAGTCGCAGCGCCTCCAGCAGCTCACGCTGCAGATGGACACGCTCCAGGCGACGATCAACGGGCTCCGGCGGGTGCTCCGCGAGGGCCCCCAGGCCGGGGTCGTCCGCGACCCCGCGAGCGTCGCGCGGTTCGAGCAGGAGCTCGCGCAGAACGAGCACGACCTCGCGCTCTACCGCCAGCAGTCGGACGTGCTCCGCCGGCAGATCAGCGCGGGCCGGGTCCAGGTCGGCTTCGGCGATCAGCGCTTCGTCGAGGACGCGCAGGTGCGCAAGGCCCACCGCGACGCGCTGACGCGGGAGGTCGAGCTGGCCGCATCGGGCGCCGGCGGCGCGGATCTCGCGGCGTACGCGCAGCGGCTCCTGCCGGTGCTCCGCTCCGGCGACGCGGCGGACGCCAGGGTCGAGGCGGCGCTCCGCGAGATCGAGGGCGAGGTCGCCCAGAAGTCCGCGGGCCTCCGGCAGATCGTCGGCCGGGAGACGGCGAGCGTCGTGCACTACTCGGTGCAGCTCGAGGCGCTCGACCGCGAGGCGCGCCTCGTCGTCGGCGAGGTCGCGATGAGGAACTTCGGGCTCGTCCGCGACCGGCTGAAGAACATCATCCTCCGCGCCGACGTCGGCATCACCGAGGAGGCGTGGGAGGTCCGCGAGGAGCAGATGACGCGTGTCCGCAGCCTGCAGGTCGAGCGCGCCCGGGAGGATCGGGTCCTCAAGGAGGAGCTCAACGAGGTCCTCGACGACAGCGGCGATCCGGAGGACGAGAAGTGAGCAAGGAGCATGGCGGCGCGAGCGCGCCGCAGATCGCTGACGCGCCGCGCGCGGGGGCGGGGGCGCAGATCCTCGGGCCTGGGGCCGCGCGCACCGCGCTCGACGGCGTTCCGCGCGCAGGGCGCCGGCGCCCGCGCGCGCTCGGGTTCGCCAGCCTTGCCCTGGTGCTGGCGGTCGCGCCGCTGGCGCTCTCCCAGCCGGGCGGCCAGCCGGCGCCCGCGCCGGCGGCCTCCGCCGCCCCTGCGACGGCGCCCAGCGCCACCGCGCCCGGCGCCGCCGCGCCCGCTGCGTCCGGCGCCACCGCGCAGGGCGCAGCGCCTCCCGCGGCGCAGCCTGCGGCCGCCCCTGCGCCTGCCGCGCTTCCGCCGGTGCAGCCCTTCGCGCCCCCCATGGCCGTCGGGCGCAAGCAGGCGCCGCCGCCTCCTCCTCCGACGCCGGCCCAGCTCGCCGCGCTCGCCGCGCTCGAGAAGGAGGCCGCCGCCTACGAGAAGGCGGCCCGCGACTACCGCAGCGCCATCACGCGCATCGTGCAGCACCACTACGAGGACCGGCGCCGCCGCATCCTCTCGGCGCTCGACCGCGAGATCGAGACGGAGCGGAAAGGGCTCCGCGACGCCCGCGAGGAGGCGATCCGCCGGCTCGAGGTGTTCGTCCAGCGCTACAGCGGCCCGAACGCTCACCCCGAGAACACGCCCGACGCCATGTTCCGCCTGGCCGCGCTCTACGAGGAGCGCGCCCGCACGGACACCGACGTGAGCGAGGATCTCAGCGTCGCGCTGCTCCCGGCCATCGCGCTCTACAAGCGCGTCATCAGCGAGTTCCCGCAGTACCGCGAGCTCGCCGGCATCTACTACTACCTCGGCCACGCGCTGAACGACTCCGCGCGGTTCCCCGAGGCGCAGCAGGTGTGGCGCTCGCTCGTGTGCCACAACAAGTACCCGTACCCCGTCGCGCCCGATCCGAAGGATCCGACGCGCGACACCGTCGGCCGGCTCCCCCAGGACCACGACGACGATTACTGGACCGGCTGGGAGGCGCGCCACCCGACGCCGATCGGCTCCACGCCGGGCGGTCGGGCGTTCCAGCCCGCCCGCAGGGCCGGCAGGGGGCAGGCGCCCGTCGTCGAGGACGAGACGACGTACATCAACCCGTACCCCGACGAGTGCCAGCCGATCCCGCAGAAGACGGCGCTCGGCGCCGAGCCCCGCTACATCGCCGAGGTCTGGTGGCAGATCGGCGACTACCACTTCAACGAGATCGACCGCGCCGGCGGCCCGTTCAACTACAACAGGGCGGAGTCCGCGTACCGGCAGTCCATCAAGTACAAGAAGCCGCCCGTCCACGGCGTCGCGATGTACAAGCTCGCCTGGACGTACTTCAAGCAGCAGCGCTACGAGACGTCGGTACGCCAGTTCATCGAGCTGCTCCGCTACACCGACGAGCAGGAGAAGCTGACGGGCGACCCTGGCGCGGATTTCCGGGCGGAAGCGTACACGTACATCGCCGGCTCGCTGACGTACCTCGACTTCGTCGGCCCCGGACCGGACGAGCCCTACATCCCCCGCAACGACGTCCTCGACATCGAGACCGACCCGCGCATCGCCGAGCAGAAGATGCGGGTGGCCATCGAGCGCGTCCAGGATCCCAAGCTGATCCCGCAGGATCAGAAGTGGACGGTCGAGATCTACAAGGCGCTCGCGATGGAGTTCAAGGAGCTCAACCAGTACCGGAACACGGTCGAGGTGAGCGAGATCATCCTCCAGAAGTGGCCGATGCACCGCGACGCGCCCGTCATCCAGAACCAGATCGCGGACATCTACGACACGCTCACGTCGCAGTCGCGCGAGGGCACGGCGGAGCGGGCGCAGAACTCGGCGAAGGCGCTCGAGGCGCGCACGAAGCTCGCCCAGTACGTGGGCATGACCCCGTGGGTGGAGGCCAACAAGGACGATCCCGAGGCGATCCAGACCGCCGAGCGGCTGGTGCGCGGCGGGCTCCGCCGGGCCGCCGCCGATCACACGAACGCGGGCAGCGCCCTCGTGCAGCAGGCGCTCACCGTGAACGAGAAGGAGACGCGCGACCCGATCTTCGAGCGCGCGCTCAGCGAGTACCGCCTCGCCGCGCAGGGCTGGGCCGGCTACCTGGCCCAGGACGAGAACGCCCCCGACGCGTACGAGAGCCGCTACTGGCTCGCCGACGCGCACCACATGATCGTCGTGATCTCGGTGGCGATGGATCGCTCGCCCACGCGCCAGGAGATCGAGCTCTCGAGGAGCACCGCGGTCTCCGTGCGCGACTCGAACGAGGACGACAAGTACCTCCAGCCGGCGGCCTACATGGTCGTCGACACCGCCCACCAGGCGCTCCTCGATCGGCACAAGGTCTTCCAGCGGACGAACGGCGCCGAGGGCATCGAGCCGCGCGAGAAGCTCAAGATCGTCGGCGAGGGCGACGAGCAGCGCGTCGTCTCCGAGCCGCTGCCCCCCGAGGTCCAGGCGGCCGTCGCCGCGCGGGACGAGTACATCCAGCGCGTCCCGCCCGCGCTCGACGCCCCGAAGAACATCGACCTCTACGCGTTCCAGGCGGCCGACTACTACTTCCTGTACGGCCAGTTCGCCGAGGCGCGCAGGCGGCTCGAGCCCATCTACAACACGCAGTGCGGCAAGACGGAGTTCGGCTACAAGGCGTGGGAGCGGCTCACGACGATGTCGAACCTCGAGAACAACGTCGAGCAGAGCCGCAAGCTCGCCGAGGCGGCGCTCACGAGGAGCTGCGCGGTCAGCGAGGAGCAGAAGCTGAAGGAGGGCGACATCGCCCGCCCGACGATCTCCCGCGGCTACTACATCGACGCGGCCCGGGCCTTCGAGAAGGCCGAGAAGATGCCGGACGGCCCGGCGCGCGTCGCCGCATGGCGCGAGGCCGCGGCGCTTTACCGGGTCGCGCTCGAGAAGGCGCCGGCCCGGGACGAGGCGCCGGAGGCCGCCATGAACGGCGCCTACTGCTACAAGCAGGTCGGCGACTACGACCAGGCCATCGAGATGTACTCCCTCTTCATCAAGGAGTATGGCAACGAGGAGAACCTGGCGAAGCTCGAGAAGGGCGACCCGGAGGCGAACCCGCCGAAGAACCCCGATCCGAAGCGCTACGCCGAGCGGGTGAAGTACCTGAAGCAGGCGTACGACGCGCTCTCCGCCGCGTACGTCCTCTTCTTCAACTACCGCAGCGCGGCCGAGACGTACGACACGATCGCGCGCAACACGCGGTTCGAGCAGGCGGCCCGCCGTGACGCGGCCCGCAACTCGGTGCTGCTCTACGCGAACATCGGCGAGCGCGACAAGATGACCGCCGCGCGCGCCACGTTCATGGGCCTGAACCCGCCCCCCGAGCAGAAGGCCGACATCGACTTCCTCGTCGCCTCGGCGGACCTGAAGGCCTGGGACGAGCAAGGGCCCGACGAGGGCCCGAACCGCGCCGCGCGCACCAAGGCGATGCAGTCGATGGAGGCCTACTACGCGGCCAACAAGAACAACCCGGCCGCGAGCGCGTACGTCGTCCAGGCGGCGTACCACGCCTCCAAGGCGCGCGCGGCCGCCGCCGACCCCAGGGCGCGCGAGTGGTGCAGGAACACCATGACGGCGTTCACGTCGTTCCGGAACTCGGCGGCCGCGGACAAGGCGAAGGCGCTCGGCTCGGTGCAGGCCGACATGGCGGCGGAGTGCGCCTACAAGGCCATCGACGACCGCATCAAGGCCGAGTTCGACTACGACACGGGGCACCACCGCTACGAGGGCGTCATCGATCAGGTGAAGCGCGCCTTCGAGGCCGACATCAAGAAGGCCAACGACCGGTACTGGAAGGAGCTCCAGGAGGTCATCACCGCGTACGAGTCGCGGCCGTGGTCCGCGGCCGCGCGCGCGCGGCAGGGGTCGCTCTACGACTCCTGCCGGACGGGCCTCTACAACGCCCGCCCGCCGGGCCTCCGGCTCTACACGGACAAGGAAGAGAAGCTGCTCAAGCTCGCCGAGACGAGCGACCGCGAGGACCTCCAGGAGACGGCCGACGCGCTCCGCCAGAACCGGCGCGAGCAGTGGCGCGCCGCGCGCGAGCGGCTCCTCAACGACGCCGACATGGCGATGGTGAAGTTCTACGTCGAGTCCGTCGTCTGGGCGAAGGCGTGGAAGGTCCGGAGCCCGGCCGTGGACCACGCGATCCAGCGGCTCGCGTTCTTCACGGACATCCTCGGCGACGCCAAGCTCCGCGAGTGGAGCCAGGGGATCATCGACCCCGAGACGAAGCGCCCGTTCGAGTACAAGGACGGCATCTTCCTCCGGACGCGGCCCGGCATGACCCCGCCGCTCGCGCCCGACGGCCTCCCCCTTCCCCTGCCGGTCGTTCCATGAAGCGCCGCCTCCCTGTCACGCTCCTCGCCTGCCTGCTCGCGGCCCTGTCGCCGTTCGCCCTCGCGTCCTGCGGCGAGGAGGCGACGCCGCCGCCCAAGGCGCCCACCCGCCCGGCGGCCCCTCCCGGTGCGGCCCAGCCCTTCCAGGCGCCGTACGGCATGACCGACGCCCCGAGCTCGGCGCGGCCGTACGATCAGCCCGCGCAGGCGGCGCACCCCGCGATGAACGCCCGGGCGGCGGCGCTCTACCAGAGCGGCCTCCAGGCGTTCGCGAACGGCGACCTCGCCAACGCGAGGGCGCTGTTCGGGCAGGCGACGCAGGCCGATCCGCGCGCCCACCAGGCCTTCTACTCGCTCGGCGTGGTGCAGGAGCGGCTGCGCGACCCGGGCGCGGGCGCGAGCTACCGCCAGGCGTTCACGATCGTGCCCGACTACGAGCCCGCGATCATCGCGTACGCGATGCTCCTCGCCAGGAAGGACCAGCTCGGCGAGGCCGAGCGGCTCCTCAACGAGAAGCGCGGCCAGATGCCGAAGTCCGCGGCCGTCACGGCGACGCTCGCGGAGATCAAGTCGCTCCAGAGGGACACCGGCTCGGCCCAGCGGCTCGCGCAGGAGGCGCTCAAGATCAACCCGGACTACCGGCCGGCGATGGTCATCATCGCCCGCGATCACTACAGGAACCGGCGCCTCGACCTCGCCCTGTACGCGCTCCAGGCGATCCTGGACGGGTTCGAGCCTGTCAGCGAGAACCCGCCGCGCGACAGGGACAACGCCGAGGCGCTGCTGCTCCGTGGCCTCATCTACCGGGAGCAGGGGCAGCGCGCGGCGGCGATCGAGGAGTTCCGCAAGGCGGTGGCGCGCCGCCCCGATCTCGTCGAGGCGCGGGTGCAGCTCGCGACGTACCTGCTCGAGGCGGGCAACGCCCAGGAGGCGCTGCCGCTCCTGGAGGGCGCGGTCCGGTTCGACGCCGAGCACCTCGCCGCGCACCTCAACCTCGGGGACGCCTACCGCCTGCTCGATCGCTACGCCGACGCGAAGCGCGAGTTCGACTGGGTCCTCGCCCGCAACCCGAACCTGCCGCAGGTCCACTACGACCTCGGCCTGCTCTACCTGTTCGCCCCCAGCATCCCCGGCATGACGCCGAAGCAGCAGGTGGCCGAGGCGATCAAATCCCTGACGAGGTTCCAGGAGCTGCGCAACAAGGGCCAGCGCGACGACTCGGAGGAGCTCCTGAACCGCGCCAAGCTCAAGGAGGGCGAGCTCAACGCGGCTGCCGCCGCAGCGCAGCCCGCGGCGCCTCCTCCTGCTGCCCAGGCCGACGGGGGCGTCGCCGACGCCGCGACCGACACGTGAGGGAGACCATGAGCATGTACAAGGCACTTGCGCTCGGTTCGGTCCTGCTCGCGATCCTCTGCCACGGCGAGCGCGCTGGCGCGCAGGAGAAGGGAAAGCAGCGCGGGGTCATCACGCTCGCGGAGGTGACGATCACCGGCCGCATCCAGAAGCCCATCGCGGCCGTCGACGTGAGCCGGATCCAGCCGAAGCTCACGCTCGCCGAGCTGCGCCAGCCGTTCCTCGACCGCATCGAGCAGGCGATCTTCAAGGAGCCGTTCTAGCGCCGCGCGCCGGAGATCCTGCCGGATCTCTGGCCGCCGTCCCTCGCCCCGGAGCCTCGCCGCGCGCGCCCTGTCCCCGTGTCCGCCGTGCTCTTCATCGCGCTGTCGCTCGCGGCGAGCGGCGCCTGCGCCGCTGTCTCGTGGCGGCACCCGGCGCAGGTCGCGGCGGCCACCGGCGGGGACCTGACGGCGCTCGCGCGCTCGCTCCGCGCGCTCCCCGTCGAGGCGCGGCTCGCCGAGCTGGCGAGGCGGTCGCCGCCGGGGAGCTGGGAGCACCGGCTCGCCAACGAGCTCCTGTCCGCTGCCGGCCCTCGCGCGCGGGTCGCGGCGACGAACGATCTCCTCGTCGAGATCGAGCAGCGGCTCGACGTCGGCGCGGGGTGGCCGCGCGCCGCGGCGCGCCTGTCGGCGCTCGTCGCGCTGCTCCTCGCCACGCTCGCCTTCCTCGCAAAGGCCGGGCCCTCCGTCGTCGCGCTCGTCCTCGGCGCGGGCGCCGCCGGCGCGATCGCGTCCGCGGCGGCGGGGCGCGCCGGCCGCGCCGCCGCCTCCCGCAAGCGCGAGGCGATCGACGCGCTCGTCGACGCGGTCCTGGGGCCGCTCGACGCCGCCGCCAGGGCGCCCTCCGCATCGCCTCGACGTCCGCGCCGCGGGTCCGCGTCCGCGTCGCGCTGAGCGCCGGCGCGCCGGCGCGCTCTCCTGGACCGCCCGTGCGTGTGCGTGTACCCTCGCGGGCTGTGGTGCCCACCGCTGCGCAGCGCGTTGTCCGCGGGTCGAATCCCGGGACCTGCCTGACCCCGGAGCGCGGCTCCGGCCGCCGGGCGCGCGCGGCGTCGATCCCTGCCTCGTCCCCCCTCGCCCGGAGTCCTTCGGAATGACCCAGCAGCCCCCGCTCCCCACCCCGTCGCGCCCCGGGCAGCCCGGGCAGATGACCGCGGTCATGCGGGCGGTCGCACCGGTGACCGGCCCCAAGGTCCTCAGGATCGGCCTGGTTCAGGGGGGGAAGGTGATCGAGGAGCGCGTCATCAAGCAGCGCACCCACGTCACCATCGGCCCCAGCGAAAAGAGCCTGTTCGTCATCCCGAGCAAGAGCATTCCGCCGAGCTTTCGGCTGTTCGAGCTCGTGGGGGGCGAGTACTTCCTCAATTTCCTCGACGGGATGACGGGCCGGGTCGCCTTCAAAGCCGGCGTCTCGGAGCTCGCCGCGCTCAAGGGGTCGGCCAAGCGCGTGCCGGCGGGCAACGCGCAGGCCTATCAGATCCAGCTCAGCGAGGAGGCGCGCGGCAAGATCGTCGTCGGCGAGACGACGTTCCTCTTCCAGTTCGTCGCGCCGCCGCCGGTCCAGCCCAAGCCGCAGCTACCCGTCTCGGTGAGGACGGGCATCGCGAGCGACATCGACTGGACGACGACGATCATCGCGGCGTTCTCGTTCCTGTTCCACTTCGGCGCCGTGGGCTCGATCTACTCCGACTGGATGGACCCGGTCGTCGACGACGAGGTCGACGTCGCGCAGCTCCTCGAGTCCGTGAAGCAGCTCCCGCCGCCGCCGGTGATCGAGCAGCCGAAGGAGAACCCCGACGCGCCGGCCGCGACCGCGGCGCCCGTCGCCGAGGCGCCGAAGGCCCCGAGCGGCGGCGGGAACAAGGGCGCGGCCGCGGGCCCGGCGAAGGGGGGCTCCGGCGGGATGAACGACGCCCGCGCGGCGGCGCTCACCAACGAGCTCGCGCAGCTCGACATGCAGATGCTCGGCGCGCTCAATTCGAGCGGGAACGCGACCGCCAGCGTCCTGAGCTCGGGCGACGTGCCGACCGGCCTCCTCGAGAACGCGGCCGCCTCCGGCTCCGGCGTCGGAAAGGGCGGGGTCGCTGGGCTGAACATGGGCGGCTCCGGCGGGGGCACGGTGCGCCCCGGAGCGGCCGGCGGGGGCGGCCTCGCGACCATCGGCAACACGGGGACCAGCGGCCCTGCGACCGCCGGCTCGGCCGAGAAGGTCAGGGGACCGGTGGGCAACGCCCAGGTCGGCGGCCCCGCGGTGGCTGGCGGAAGCGTCTCCAACGCGCCCTCCGTCGTGGCCGGGATGACCGCCGGATTCCGTCGTTGCTACAATAAGGGGCTCCAGGAAGACCCGGGCATGAAGGGCTCGGTGCGGATCACCGCGAAGATCGGCCCGAACGGCGAGGTGATGTCCGCTACCCCCTCCGGCGGCTCCGGCCTCTCCGGGACGGTGGTCTCCTGTGTTGTCGCGCGCGTCCAGAGCGCGCAGTTCGCGCCGCCCGAGGGGGGCGGCGCGACCGTGGTGATTCCTGTCACGTTCGTGAGCCAGTAGCTCCGATCGCACCTGAATCCGTGATCCAAAGCGCAATGCTGCCTCTTCGCCCAGGGGTGAATGGCGTGCCGGCGCCGCGCATCCAACCAGAAGAACGCCGTACGGGGCTGCCCGACGGCGAGTTACGGCCTCTCGGCACGCTCGTTGCGTTTTGACAATTACGTCTGCCCGCATTTATACTCCGCGGGCCTGACTTTCGGAGGCTTCGATGAAGCGCGAACAGATCCCCGGCTTTGCAGCAGTAGCGCTGATCTCTGTCGTGGTCGGCCACGGCATCGCTGCTGCACAGGCGCAGACGGCGCCTCCGCCGGACGCGTCCGCTGGCCTCGCGCGGCAGGTGAACCTGTCCCCGGCGGAGCAGCTCGCGCAGAGCGAGACCTTCCTCGCCCGGATGGACGGGGCCCGCACGTCGGTTCGTCGGCAGCTCGAGACGGCCCGTTCGCAGCGCGACGTCGTGAAGACGCTCTGCCTCAACGACAAGTTGAATCAGATCGACGTCGCCATCCGCTCCGCCCGCGAGCGGCGGCAGGGGCTGGAGCTCGCCGTGAACCGGCGTGACGCCGACCTCTCCAACCATGAGTTCACGATCCTGACGGTGCTGCGCCAGCGGGCCGAGCAGCTGACGGCGGAGGCCAACCAGTGCATCGGCCAGGAAGCGGGGTTCATCGGCGACAGCGCCGTCACCTCGACGATCGATCCGAACCTCCCCAAGGATGATCCCTCCGAGTACCCCGTCAGCCAGATCATCATCGAGCCGCCTGCGTGCAGTAGCTGTTTTCGGTAGGCGACCGCCTCTCTCGGATTGCCACTGCCCATTAGGCGATGAAACTTCGTGAAACCATAGCCGCTGCCGTAATCACAATCACCCTGTCCCCGGCGTTGGCGATGGCGCAAGACCAGCCATGGCTCAAGGATCGCCGCTACACCGAGGGCATCGGCATACGGGCTGGTGATCTCGAGCTCCACCCGGGGGTCGCGGCGGAGTTCGGCTATGACTCGAACTTCTTTCGCAGGGCCGAGGAGGACAGGGCCGGCGGTGACGACATCGGGCCGGTCGGCTCGTTGCGGCTCCGGATCACGCCGTCGTTCTCGCTCTCGACGCTCAGCCAGCAGCGCCAGGAGGTGACGCCCGACGCGCCGCCGCCGGACGTCGAGTTCCGCGGCGGCATCTCCGCGACCTACGAGGAGTTCTTCCCGGTCTCCGGCACGGAGACGGGGCGAGACCGGCTGAGCGAGCAACGGAACGTGGGCGGCCTGCTCGACGCCAACCTGACGATCCTGCCCCGGCGCCCATGGTCCGCGATCCTCGATGCGTCGGTCGGCAGGACGATCGCCTCCTCCGATCTCGGGATCTCCAACCAGAGCTTCCGGCGCATCCACGCTGACGCGGGCGCAGAGCTGGTATGGACGCCGGGAGGAGGGCTGTTCGACTGGCGGCTGGGATATCGCTTCCTGGGCACGTTCTTCGAGGTCGATGAATACGACGGTCTGACGAACCTGCAGCACATGATCCGGACGCGGGGCCGCTGGCGCTTCCTGCCGCGCACCGCGCTGATCTACGACGCCTCGCTGGGGTTCGTCGATTACCCGAACCCGACCTCCCAGCAGTCCTCTCATCCGCTGCGCGCGCAGCTCGGGATCAACGGCCTCGTGACATCGTCGTTCGGCCTGCTCGCGATGGCGGGCTGGGGCGCGAGCTTCTACACGCCGGAGAACGACGCGTCCGTCGTCCACGACTTCGATAGCGTCATCGGCCAGTTCGAGCTGAAGTGGTTCCTGACGCCGAACCCGGGGACGGATCCTGCGGCGGCGACGCTCGCGCTCTCCTCGCTCTCTGCGGGCTTCACGCGCGATTTTCACGACAGCTTCCTCTGGAGCTACTACGAGCGCAACCGTGGTTACCTCAAGCTGACTTACTTCTTCGGCGGGCGTTTCCTGCTGATCGCCGACGGCGGCGTGGCGGCCCACGTGTATCCCGGGATCCCGGCGAACTCGGGGAACGTCCTCGCCCCCGAGGAGCCGTGGACGGACGTCCGTATCGATGCCTCCCTGTTTGGCGAGTACCGGATAGGGGACTCCCTGGGGATCAACTCGACCCTGCGGTACGGCAACAACGTCAGCAGCACCGGCCTGGTGCTCCGCAACGCGACGGGCGCGGACGCCGTGGAGAACTATCTCGGGTGGCAGCAGTTCGAGGCCTACCTGGGCGTGCGCTGGTTCATGTGATGAGGCGCTCTCGTCCGTGGCTTGCCACCCTGCTCGCGCTGGCGATCGCCGCCTGCTCGTCGCGTCAGCCCGGACCAGTGAACCTCCCCCCGCCCGTGGAGGCGACGACCATCGGCGTCGGGGACGTCTTCGAGCTCCGCATCGTCGGGGAAGACAAGCTGCCCTCGACGTTCACCGTCGCGCCGGACGGCACCGTCGACTTCCCCTACGTGAAGCGGCTCAAGGTCGCGGGCCTCGAGCCGCAGGAGGTGGCGGAGCTCGTGCGCGCCAAGCTCATGGAGGGGCAGGTCCTCACGGACCCGAGCGTGAGCGTGAGCATCCGCGAGTACAACTCGAAGCGGGTGGAGGTGCTCGGTGAGGTGCAGAAGCCAGGATCCCTGCCGCTTCAGCCCGGCATGACGCTGCTCCGCGCCATCTCGATGGCGGGAGGCTTCAACAGCATCGCGGACAAGGATCGCGTCACGATCCGCAGGAAGTCCCAGGGCAAGACCGTGTTCGCGACGGTCTCGGTCGAGGACATCATCGACAACAAGATCCCCGACGTCCCGCTCCAGGCAGGGGACTCGATCAACGTCGCCCAGCGCGTCTTCTGAGCGGACGCGCTGAGCGACCGCGCGCCGGTCCGCCGCCTCCCCCGGGGCGGCGCGCGGCGCTTAATTTTTTCGGGTAAGACGGAACTGCTTCTTGCCGGTGGCCGGATCCACGGTGGGGGGCTCGACGCGGAGCATCGTCAGCGAGACCTCGCGCACGCGGCCGTCGCGCTCCTGGCGGAGTCGGATCCGCTCGCCGTCGGAGCTGATCACGATGCACTCGCCGAAGTGGAAGTGGGTCACGCTGTCGCCCACTTCAGGGTAGGTCTCCTCCTCCTGGCGACGACGGACCGGGCGCTGCGGCAGCGGCACGGCGGCGGGCTCCATGGTGGAGGTCGCAGGCACGGCGCGCGGCGGCTCCGCGACCGGCGGCGGCGCGCGGGGCGGCTCCGCGGCCGGCGTCGGAGGCGCCATGCGGGGCGGCTCCGGGGCTGGAGGCGCGGCGGCTGGAGGCGCAGCGCGGGGCGGCTCCGCGGCCGGCGTCGGAGGCGCCGTGCGGGCGGGCTCGCTCGCGATCGCGGGGAGGGTCGTCGACTGGGCCGCGAGCTGCATGAGGCCCGTCCGCTCGTCGAAGGTCCGCACGAGCGGCAGGTCGTCGAACACCGTGACACGGAGCTCGAGCCCGTAGACCCGCGCCCACACCAGCTCGCCGGCGGCGAGCTGGAGGCCGACGCCGGACTCGCGGGCGAGCGTGGCCGACAGGCGCAGCGACGTCTCGCCCTGCTGGACGGCGATGCTCCCCGAGAGCGCCGCGACGTCGCACGGGCCGTCGAGGACCCGCGTCTTCGCGTGGGCGCGGGAGGCTTGATCGAACAGCGCGATCTCCGCTTGCTCGAGCGAGCCTACCCCCTCGATCCAGCCGGCGCGGGCCTCGGCCTCGTCGAGGGCGCGCACCAGCGCGGCGGGGAGCTCCTCGCCTCGATCGAGGCGGATGATCAGATGACGGGCACGGCGTGCCTCGAGAACGTTCATCGCAGTTTCTTCTCTCCGGTCGTCGAGGAGGCTGTGCCCGGCGCGCGGGGGTCCTTTTCCGCGCGCCGAGCACGGGTCGC
The DNA here is from genome assembly GCF_051521615.1 of Sorangium sp. So ce1335. Lineage (NCBI taxonomy): Bacteria > Pseudomonadati > Myxococcota > Polyangiales > Polyangiaceae > Sorangium > Sorangium sp. So ce1335. The sequence continues at coordinate 8,531,707 of NZ_CP150363.1, read as the reverse complement.
CGTCACCTCGATCTGGGGCGCGCCAGGCGCGCGCCGAGCCGATGTGTCGCCAGCGGCGGCCGTGATCCGGTCCGCCGGGAACCCTGCGCTCGCGAGGAGCTCCTTCACCGCGCTCGCGCGCGCGTCGGCGAGCTCGAGCCCGCGCGCCGACGCATCGCCCTGACGGTCGGGATAGGCCTCCACGATGATCACGTCGAGCGGCATGCGCCCGCGCAGGAGCTGGGCGATCATGCCGAGCTGCGCCGCCAGCGCCGGCGTCACGCGCGCGCTCCCCGCAGGGAAGCGGGCCAGGCCGTCGAGGACGACCCGATCGCCGGACCACCGCGGAAGGGACCTGCCGTTCGGCTCAGGGCAGCCGTCGGCGTCGCTCGTCCCGTCGATCGTCTCGGCGGTCACCGGGCACGCGTCGGCCGCGTCGGCCACGCCGTCCTCGTCGTTGTCGGGATCGGGGCAGCCGTCGTCGTCCTGGAAGCCGTCGTGATCCTCGGCCTCGCCCGGGCACCGGTCGCTGCCGTCGGGCACCTGATCGATGTCGTTGTCGGGATCGGGGCAGCCGTCGTCGTCCTTGAAGCCGTCGGCGTCCTCCGCGCCGTTCGGGCACGTGTCGCGCGCGTCGGGGATCCCGTCGCCGTCGTTGTCGGGATCGGGGCAGCCGTCGCTGTCCTGGAAGCCGTCGCGGTCCTCCGCGGCGTTCCGGCAGGCGTCGCCGTCGTCCGGCACGCCGTCGCTGTCGTCGTCGGCGTCGGGGCAGCCGTCGCCGTCCTGGAAGCCGTCGATCGTCTCGCGCTCGTCCCGGCACCGGTCCCGCGCGTCGGGGATCCGGTCGCCGTCGTTGTCGGGATCGGGGCAGCCGTCGCCGTCCTGAAAGCCGTCGCGATCCTCGGCGACGAGCGGGCACTGATCGTCGCGGTCCTCGACGCCGTCCGCGTCCCGGTCGCGCCCCGTCGGCGCGTAGCGGAGCCCCAGGTTGAAGCGGAAGCGCGGCGCGGTGAGCACGGGCTTCGAGGCGAGCGGGATGGATCCCCCGCCGCCCGCGGTCAGCGAGACGTCGCCGGCGAGCAGCGGGGCGGTCGTGGCCGAGAGGATCCACTCCGCCGGTACGGGCGCCGCGCCGCCGGCGGGCTGGTCGGCCAGCGTGTAGAGGGCGAACGCCTCGGCGGAGGCCGTGAGCCAGCGGTCCGGGAGCACGTCGACCGCGGCGCCGAGGGCGCCGAGGAGCTGCGAGCCGATCGCGGTGCGCACCAGCGTGCTCGAGCCACGGAGCCGGGCCCCCACCTCGGTCGCGAGCCTGAGCTTGCCGAGCTGGTATGCCGCGGCGGCGCTCGGCGCGAACGTCACCGTCCCGGCGCTGGCGAACGCGGTCTCGTCGCCGGTGGGCAAGCCGAGCTCCAGGCGGGCGGCGAGCGAGAAGCCGTCCAGCGGGCCGCGCTGCGGCGGCGGCACGATCGCGAGCGCGGCGCCCACGCGCGCGTCGCGCAGGACGCTGCGCGGCAGCGCCGGGTCGGTGCCGAGGACGTCGGAGAAGCCCGAGCCGTCCTGGTACAGGGTGACCGGCGCGGCGATCGTGACCTCGAGGCGATCCGTGAGCCCGAGCGACCACAGGAACGTCGCGTCGAGCACGTCGTCCAGCACATGGACGATCGTCCCTTCGGGGTCGGGCGACTCGACGCGCAGGCCCACCGGCCGCGACAGGTAGCTCGCCACGAGCCCGAACGACGCCCTCGCGCTCGGCGCCGTCGCCGTGCTCCCCACGGCGAAGAAGGGGCCGGCGCCCGCGTGAGGCCAGAGGTTGTCGGCGTCGATGCAGCCCGACAGCCCGCTTGCCGGGGCGCACTCGTCCGCGCGCGCCGGCGCAGGGAGGGAGAGCGCCATGGAGACGCCAGCGGCCACCAGCAGCGGGAGGCTTGATCGTGCCGGCACCCTCCAGTTGGCGCGCATCGCGCCCGACCCTCTACTACTGCCGGGGGGAGAGTCAAAACAGCAATCGTCTCGGCACGATCCGGGAGGCGCCCGGGGCCCGGGCGCACGCCGCGTTCCGCGGTCGGTTCCGCGCCGTGCTAGGACCACGCCCGGCCGGGGCCGGCGGCACCGGCGTCAGCACGACGATGATCGACGACTCGCATCCGCTCCTGCTCGGCTCCGGCTCGCCGCGTCGGCGAGAGATCCTGACCACGCTCGGCCTGCCTCTCCGCGTCGCGGCAGCCGAGGTCGACGAGGCGGGGCGCGCCGAGGAAGGGCCCGCGGCCTACCTGGAGCGGGTCACCCTGGCGAAGCTCGCGGCCGCGCGGCGCCTCCACCAGGCGGCCGGGGCGGGCGCGATCCTCGTCGCGGACACATCGGTCATCCTCGGCGACAGCATCCTCGGCAAGCCGCGGGACGAGGCCGACGCGCGCGCCATGCTCCGCGCCCTCTCGGGCCGCGAGCATCAGGTATGGACCCGGTTCGCGATCGCCGACGGCGGCCAGGCCGAGCTCGCCGCCGACGCCGCCTCGATCCGCGCCGAGGCGCGCCACGCGGAGACGGTCGTGACGCGCGTGCGCTTCCGCGCGCTCGACGACGACGAGATCGCGTCGTACGCGGCGACCGGCGAGGGGCTCGACAAGGCCGGCGCCTATGCGATCCAGGGCATCGGCGCGTTCGCCGTCGCGCGCATGGACGGCTCGTACTCCAACGTCGTCGGTCTGCCCGCGTGCGAGGTCGTCGCGGCGCTGCGGGCCACCGGCTTGCTCGCGCGCTTTCCGCTGCCGCCCGCGCGCTCGTCATGAGCGCCGACGCACCCGCCGACGCACCGGCCGACGCACCGGCCGACGCACGGGTTGCCGCGCGCCGGCGCGACGCGGCCGCGATCTTCGCCCTCGCCCTCGCCGCGCGCATCGCCGTCGTCGCCTGGGCGGCCGGGCGCTTCCCGCCCACGGCCGACGGCGCCTACTACCACCGCATCGCCGAGCGGATCGCGGCGGGGCTCGGTTACACGTGGCTCTGGCCGGACGGCGTGGTCTCCTACGCCGCGCACTATCCGGTCGGCTACCCGGGCGCGGTCGGCGCCCTGTACGCGTTGTTCGGCGCGCGCCCCGCGGTGGCGATGCTGCTGAACGCCGTCCTCGGCGCGCTCGCCGCGCTCGCCGTCCACCGCCTTGCGTCCCGCGCCGCGCCGCGTTCGCGCGCCGTACCGGCGCTCGCGGGGGCGCTCGTCGCCCTCCACCCCGGGCTCGTCGCGTACACGCCGGCCCTCATGACCGAGGGCGTCACCGGCGCGCTCGTCGCCTGCGCGGCGTGGGCGTCCGCGCGGGCGCGCGATCGCGGCCCCGCGCTGGCCCCGTTCGTCGTCGTCGGGCTGCTCGTCGGCGCCGCCACCCTCGTCCGCCCGCAGTCGCTCCTGCTCGCGCCCGTGTTCGCCGGCCTCGCCCTGTCAGGCCCCGCGCCCGGCGGCAGCCCCCGCCTCGATGGATCCTTCGCCGCGCGGGCGGCGCGGCGCGCGGCGCCCGTCCTGCTCGCCACGGCCGTCGCGCTCCTCGTGTGCGCGCCATGGACCGCGCGCAACTGCGCGCGGATGAACCAGTGCGCGCTTGTCAGCGTGAACGGAGGCTGGAACCTCCTCATCGGCGCGGACCCGGCCTCCACCGGCGCCTGGGCGCCCATCCAGGTGCCCGAGGCGTGCCGCGAGGTCTTCGACGAGGCCGGCAAGGACGCCTGCTTCGGGCGCGAGGCGCGGCGGTACATCGCCGAGCACCCCGGCGCGTGGCTCGCGCTCGTGCCCCGGAAGCTCGCGGCGACGTTCAACTACTGCGGCGCCGCCGGGTGGTACCTGCACGACGCCAACCCCGCGGCCTTCAGCGAGGCCGACAAGGTCGCGCTCGGCGCGGTCGAGACCGTCTTCGAGCGCGCCGTCCTCCTCCTCGCCCTCGCGTGGGCGGCGCGGAGCCTCAAGCGGGCGCCCGGCGCCCTGCATGACCGCGCTCGCGCCCCCTCGCTCGCCCAGCGCGCGCTCGGGCTGGCCCGGCTCGCGCTGCTCGCGCTGGGGATCGTCGCCGCGCTCCACGTCCATGCCTGGGTGGGCTACCTTGCGCTCCTCGGCCTCGCGCTGCTCCAGGGCCGCGCGCTCCTCCGGGCGCCGGTGCTCGTGGGCGCCGCGCTCGCCGCCCTCGCCGCGACGGCGGCGACGCACGCCGCGTTCTTCGGCGCCGGACGCTACGCGCTCGTCGCGTTCCCGCTGCTCACGGGGCTCGCCGCCCTCGCCGCGGCGCGGCAGGGCGCGGAGCGGCCGGGCGCCGGCGCGCCGCGCGCGACGGGCGACGCGGGCGACGCGGTCTCCAGGCCTCCGCGGGGGCCGGGCGACGAGCTACTTTGACAGCGCCGCCCGCGCTGCTGCATCCTAGGCGCCCCTCGGCTCGGGAGCGCGTGCCCCCGGCTGGTGACGAACCCTGGAGGAGAGACGGATGCCCTTGATTGAAACGGAAGAGGCGGCGCGCCGCCTCGCGCGCGCCATCGCAAGCGATCTCTCGCTCTACAACGAGGAGAAGATCGTGCAGGGCATCCAGCAGGATGACCTCTTCACGGTCCTGTCCGAGGAGATCGAGGAGGGCCGCGCCCTCTACAAGAGCCGCGTCTCGCCGGACCTCTACCAGAAGAATTTCTACGACCGCGCCCTCGTGGACATCCTCATCAAGTCCAAGGGCCACATCAAATCGAAGATCTGGTAGCGAGCGCCCGGAGCTGGTCGAGCGCCCTGCGCATGTCCGCCGGCAGCGCGCTCTCCCAGCGTACCGGCTTCTGCGTCGCGGGGTGGATGAACCCGAGCACGCGCGCGTGCAGGGCCTGCCGCCCGAGCTCCTCGGCGATCGCCCGCACCGCCGGCTTCTTCGGCGGCTTGCCGTAGAGGGGATCTCCGAGGACGGGCGTCCTGCCGCGCTCGGCGAGGTGCACCCGGATCTGGTGGGTGCGCCCCGTCTCGAGCGAGCACGCGACGACCGTCGCCGCGTCGCCGAGCCGCTCGAGCACGCGGACGTGCGTCACGGCGCGCCGCGGCGCCGCGGGCGCGCCGGCGCCGCCGCGGATCCACGACGTGAAGCGGAGCCTGTCGGTCGGGTGGCGGGCGTGGAGCGTGTCGTACGTGGCGTCGCGCGCCTCGCCGGCCACGATCGCGGCGTACTCGCGCTCGATCGCGTGCCGGGCGAACCGCTCCTTCAGCGCCTCGCGGGTGGGCTCGTCCTTGGCCACGACGAGCAGGCCGCTCGTGCCTCGGTCGAGCCGGTGCACGATCCCGGGGCGGACGTGGCCCATGGGATCGCGCGGATCGGCGGGGGCCAGGGCGAAGCCGGGCAGGGCGAGCAGCCCGTTGACCAGCGTGCCCGACGCGTGCCCGCGCGCCGGGTGGACGACGAGCCCCGCGGGCTTGTCGATCACGAGCAGGTGCTCGTCCTCGTACACGACCGGGATGGCGACGTCGGGATCGGCAACCGCGGCGGAGGGAGGCGGCGCTTCGGGCCGGACCTCGACGAGGGCGCCAGGCCGCACCGCCACCGACGCGCGCGCGGGCTCCCCGTCGACGAGGATCCGGCCGGCGGCGATCCACCGCTGGACCGCCGCGCGCGAGGTCGCGCGGCCGGCGCGCTCGAGCAGGAGGACGACCAGCTTGTCGAGCCGGTCGCGCGGATCGCCGTCGCCCACCTGGAAGTGGAGCGCTTCCGCACCGGCAACCATCGCGTTCGTCACGGGCCTCGTCCGCAGCCGAGCGGCGCCAGCGCGCGCGTCGCTGCGTCGGATCAATACTCCGTATCGCCCTCGTCGTCCTCTTCGGCGGTCCCGAGCTCGGGGTTGAGCGCGACGTGCGACTCGAGATCCTCGAGGCGCTGGGCTTCGGACAGCCTGGCGAGGCCGCACTGCTCGACGAGGTACAGATCGAACGCCGTGTAGCGCGGGAAGACCCGGACGTTCGTGTCCTCGTTGTCCAGGCCGAGGATGACGAGCTCGCCGTCCCGCCTGGCCTCGCCGAGGTACAGCGCGTTCCACGGATGGCCGGGGAGGTTGGGCAGCCGCACGACCTTGCCGCGGAGCCGCGACTCGGTCCAGCCGAGGTCGGTCTTCGCCTCGGCCAGCTTGCGGACCGAGGTGAGCTTCGGTCGAGGCGCCGAGGGGTCGCGCCCGAAGCGGTGCCGCCCCTTGAACCGCGGTCCCAGGCTATCGAGCGTGAAATCGAACTCGAGGAACGCCCGCAGCGTGGGCGGCAGCTCGACCATCAGCTTCGACTCGAGCGCATCGAGCGCCGCCGGGCTCGCTCCCACGGCGGCATGGCTGGAAGGGCGCTTCTTCAGATGCGCGATCACGCGCTGCACAAGCTCAACGCCACGTTCGATCGGTGCCATGTATCCACGGGCCGCAGTTGCGCGGCGTTCTTCGGGGCCCGGAGGCCTCACCGGGGCCGCATCCTGGCCCCCGTTGTCGCGCGCTCGGGCGGCACTCTACATCAGCCGACCGGGAGCGCGTCCCTCTATGGTGCCTACCGGTCCGGTCCGCTCGGTGTCAACCCGCGATCGCACCGAGATGCGATCATCGTTCCGCCCGGGCCGATGGCCCGGCCTCTGCGGCATCACCGCCGTGCCGAGGATCGCGGCCCGCCTCTCGTCCGTGCACGCAAGGCGCGCCGCGCCCGCCAGATCAGGAAGGCGACCGCGGCGAGCACCACGGCGGCGCCGACCGCCAGGATGACCCAAGGTGGCGCAGGGTAACGGCCGCGCTGAAGACCCGGAGGTGGCCGCTCGACCTCGATCTGGAGCTGCGCGCCCACCGCGCCTCGTTACACGCGGACGCGTCGACCCGCAACCGATCCGCGCGCACGTCAGCCGGATCGACGGAGCGCCGCCGCTCCGCCCGATCGTCCGGGCGTCTTCACACGCTGCGGCACGGCTCGATCTCGAGTCGAACCAGCGCGAGCAAGACGCCGCCGGGACGAGGGCTCAAAACTTGCTTCCCTGGAAAGCCAGGCGTGTACAGTGAGCCGACGCGTGGGGCCGTGCGGCCGGGGCGCGAGGGTGAGAGATGAGGCCGGGCTCTTCAGCATGGGTCGGGGCGGCGCGTCCGCGGTCCCCAGGGATGCGACGGTTCTTCTTCGCGGTGGCGGCGTGCGCGGTGCTCGGCGCATCGGCGGGCGCCTGTGGCCGGACGAGCCTCCTCGCGCTCCCCGACGCCGGCGCAGCGGGCGGCGGCGGCACCGGCGGCGACGGCGGCAGCGGCGTGGGCGGCATCGGCGGCGTGGGCGGCGCGGGAGGCTTCGAGGCGTGCCGCGGCCCCGCGGATTGCGACGACGGGGACGAGTGCACGACCGACGCGTGCCGTGACGGGGGCTGCGAGCACCGCCCCCGCGACGACGACGGTGACGGCCTCCGCCCCATCGTGTGCGGCGGGATCGACTGCAACGATCTCAATCCGGCCGTCTTCCCCGGCATGCCCGAGCGCTGCACGGACGCGGCGGACAACGACTGCAACGGCGTCGCCGACTGCTTCGACCCCGCGTGCGCCGCGGCGGAGATCTGCGGCTGTACCCCGCGGCCCGGCGGCGAGGATTGCCAGAACGGCGTCGACGACGACTGCGACACCGTCGTCGACTGCTTCGACGCGGAGTGCGCGGGGACCGCGGCCTGCGGCTGCTCCGCCTCCGAGGCCGGCAGGTGCGGCGACGGCCTCGACGACGACTGCGACGGCGACTTCGACTGCGAGGACGCCGACTGCCGCGCCGATCCGCAGTGCGCCTGCAGCGGACGGGTCGAGGCGTGCGACAACCGCGCGGACGACGACTGCGACCTCCTCGTCGACTGCAGCGATCCGGACTGCCGTGGCTTCTTCCCGTGCGCGTGCCAGCCGCCGGGCTCGCCGGAGCGGTGCGAGGACGGCTCCGACAACGACTGCGACGGGCGCGTCGACTGCGCGGATCCGGAGTGCATCTCCGCGCCGTCCTGCAAGGTGTGCGTGCCCGAGGTCTGCGACGACGGCGTCGACAACAACTGCGATGGGCGCGTCGACTGCGCCGACGGCGCGTGCGCCTTCGCGCCCGGCTGCGCGCCGACGCCGGAGCAGTGCAACAACCGCCTCGACGACGACCGCGACGCCCTCGTGGACTGCGCAGATCCTGACTGCGCGAGCAATCCGCGCTGCGTGCTCGAGCAGGCCAACTGCCTGTCGCCGAAGCTCATCCCCGGGACCGGCGTCTACACGGGCGACACCACCGGCCACGTGAGCGAGACCCGGGGCGCGTGCGGCGGCGACGCCGGCGAGGCGGTCTTCTACTTCGTGCTCACCGAGCCGTCGCGCGTGCACCTCGACTCGCGCGGGTCGAGCTTCGACTCCGTGCTCTACGTGCGCACCGGCGCCTGCAACTCAGGCCGCGAGATCGGGTGCGACGACGACAGCGGCGGCGAGGCGTGGTCCTCCCTGATCGAGTTCAGCATCCTGTACCCGGGCACGTACTTCGTGTTCCTCGACGGCTACACGATCGATCCCGCGAGCGGGTCGAACGAGGGGCTCTTCAGGCTCAACGTCGCGATCGACCCGAACCCGAGCGAGGCCTGCGACGACGACGTCGACAACGACGGCGACCACTACGTGGACTGCGCCGACCCTGACTGCGCCGCCTTCGGCCCGTGCCGCAGCTGCGCGCGCGGCGCGGCGCCGGGCCCCGAGTTCGGGACCGCCGCGTGCACGGACGGGGTCGACAACGACTGCGACGGCAAGCTCGATTGCGCCGATGAGGACTGCAGCGCGAGCGACTTCTATGTGACGGAGTGCTGCGACGGCCTGGACGACAACGGCAACGGGATCCCCGACGATTTCAACTGCCGCTGCGCCTCCGACGCGGATTGCGACGAGGGGCAGATCTGTTACACGCACACGTCCTACACGTGCGGCATTCCGTGCAACGCCTTCTTCGGGAGCATCTGCCCGTTCGTTGCGCCGGGCTCGCACTGCAACAGCGCGACGAACCAGTGCGAGTTCTGATGGGCCGGAGATCGGCGCTCCCGCTCTCGGGCGCGCAGCTCTCCCCTGCGAACGGTCGCTCGCGGTAAGGTCACGCCATGGAGATCGTCATCATTCGCCATGGACAGGCCGTGGACGACGCGCCCGGCCTCGGCGACGCCGGTCGCTGGCTCACGGGCAAGGGCCGCAAGGTCACCCGGCGCGTCGCGAAGTGGCTCACGAAGCAGAAGGGCCGCTGTCCTGCGGAGATCTGGACGAGCCCCCTCGTGCGTTCGGTGCAGACCGCGGAGATCATCGCCGAAGCTGCAGGGCTGACCGACGAGGTCTCGGTGGTCGCCGAGCTCTCTCCTTCGCGCGACACCGCCGACATCCTTCGCCTGCTCGCGCAGCATCAGGGCGGGCAGCCGCTGGCGCTCGTGGGGCACGAGCCCTCCCTGTCGTCGCTCGTGACGTCGCTGGTCGGCGACATCGGCTGGACGGGGCTGAAGAAGAGCGGCGTCGTCGCGGTGAGCTGGGACGGGCGCGGGCCGGGGGTCGTGCGCTTCGTCCTGGACCTGAAGGCCATGAAGGCGGTCGACCCGGTGAAGGACGCGCAGCAGCAGGCGCCTCGGTCCCGCTGAGCGGCGTCCGCGCCCGGGCGCCGCTCAGCGCACCGATCGCTCCACGGCGCTCAGCACGTCGACGTCGCGAACGCCGTCCGCCTCGGCGCGGTACGAGAGCACGATCCGGTGCCGCAGCGCCGGGATCAGCAGCGCCCTCACGTCCTCCACGTCCGCGGCGGCCTCTCCGCGGAGCGCCGCGCGCGCCTTGGCCGCGATCACGAGCGCCTGGCTCCCGCGCGGCCCGGCGCCGTAGCGCACGTAGTCGCGGACCTCCTGCGCGACCCGCTCCGCCCCCGGCCGCGTCGCCCTGGCGAGGCGCACGGCGAGGTCCACGGCCTCGTCGGTCACCGGGATCCTCGGGACGAGGCGGCCGATGGCCCGCACCTCTGCCGCCTTGAGCACCGGCGCGATCGCCGGTGGCTTCCCCGACGTCGTCCGCCGCGCCACCTCGCGTTCCTCGGCCTCGCTCGGGTAGGTGACGTGAATCTCGAGGAGGAACCGATCGAGCTGCGCCTCCGGCAGCGGGTATGTGCCCTCCTGCTCGATCGGGTTTCGCGTCGCGAAGACCTGGAAGGGGTCGGGGAGGGCGTGCGTGGTGGTCCCGACGGTCACCTTGCGCTCCTGCATCGCCTCGAGCAGCGCGGCCTGCGTCTTCGGCGGCGTCCGGTTCACCTCGTCCGCGAGGACGAGGTTGTGGAAGATGGGCCCGGGCTGGAAGCGCAGGCTCCGGGAGCCGTGCTGCTCGTGCAGCACGTCGGTCCCCGTGATGTCGGCGGGCAGCAGATCCGGCGTGAACTGGACGCGCCCGAAGCTCAGGTCGAGCGCCCGGGCGAGCGACGCCACGAGCAGCGTCTTGGCGAGCCCTGGGACGCCGACGAGCAGCGCGTGACCGCGCGCGGCGAGCGTGATCAGCATCGCCTCGACGACGTCGTCCTGCCCGACCACCGCTTCGGCGATCGCCGCGCGGAGCCGCCTGGCTCCCTCCGCGGTGCGCTCGAGGAGCGCGGCGTCCGACAGGGAGCTCGACTCCTCGTCGGCGGTCATCGCGTCGTCATTCCTGTGCTCGGGATCGCTCATGGGGGCAGGGCTCGTACCCCGAGGTTGCGATGCCGACAAGGACCGGCCGGTCGCCGTTCGCGTGGCGGCGGGGGTTCAGCGCCGTGGAGGTTTGCTCCGACAGGTGAGCCGGTGTTAGCAATCGATCGCGATGGCGCAGAGCTCTGAGGCCCAGGAGAGGAGCGGGCCGCGCGAAGCGGACGGGGCGGTGCAGCGCGAGCTGGAAGCGAGCGAGCCGGCGGGCGAGCCGCGCAGCGGCGGCGCCGGCGCGGCGGAGGGAGACGCGGCCGCCTCCCGGACGGCGGGGGAGGACGGCCGCGACGAGGGCGGCGGGGAGAGCGGGGAGGCGCCGTCGGCCCCGCTCGAGTCGCTGAGCCTGCGTGACGGGCCGATCCCGCACGCGCCGCTCCCGCCGGTCGCGGCGCCGTGGCGCTCCTACAAGGAGATCCTCGCGGGCCTGGGCCAGCGCGTGCTGGACGCGCAGCGGCCGCTCCGCATCCTCCAGGCGCTCCGGTGGGAAGCGGAGGTCGAGGAGCAATTTCTCCGCTCGAAGCAGCGAGAGCTGCCCAAGGTGACCTACTCGGACGACCTGGGCTTCGATCCGGAGGCCAAGCTGCGCGAGATCGAGGAGATCCTCCGCGACGCGGAGCGGGAGCTCGGCAAGCGCGACCGGCTCGGGCAGATCCTCCGCGCGACCGCGGACGAGTACAGGAAGGTCGTGAGCATGCTCATGGGGCGGGGGACGAAGGCGTTCTACACCCTGTCCCGCGAGCTCTACGGCTCCCCGAAGGACAAGCTGCCCGACGGGAAGACGAGCGTGCGGGACATGGGTTTCGTGCTCTACGACCTCCTGACGGCGATCGGCGGCGAGCGGCTCGGCCCGCCGCAGCAGCGCGAGATCACGGCAGAGATGGCGGCGCTCGAGCTGAACGCCCGCTTCGATCGCTTCTTCGGCGGCGCGTCGATCCGCGTCCAGGTGGACGATTCGCTCCTCGCCGACGCCGCTGCCGGGAGCGACTACGTGAAGATCCGGAGCGGCGCGATGTTCTCCAGGAGCGACGTCGACATCCTCGAGGCGCACGAGGGGTGGGTCCACGTCGCGACGAGCTTGAACGGGCAGGCTCAGCCGGTGGCGCGCTGGCTGGCGAAGGGGCCCCCGCGCACCACGGCCGTTCAGGAAGGGCTCGCGGTCCTTGTCGAGATCCTCACCTTCCGGAGCACGCCGCGCCGGGCGAAGAAGCTGAACGATCGCATCCTCGCGGTGGACAAGGCGGAGGACGGGGCGTCCTTCCTCGACGTCTTCGAGTGGTACCGCACCGAAGGGTACGAGGAGGAAGAGTGCTTCCAGAACGCCCGGCGCGTCTTCCGCGGCGGCGTCCTCGCGGGAGGGGCGCCGTTCACGAAGGACGCCTGCTACTGCAAGGGGATCGTCCTCAACTACGCCTTCATGCGCGCCGCAATTCAGCACGATCGCGCGATGCTCATCCCCTTCCTGTTCGTCGGGAAGGTCGCGCACGAGGACGTCCCCATCCTCCACGCGCATGTGACCGACGGGATCGTCCGCCCGCCGCCGTATCTCCCGCCGATGTTCGACGACATGAGCGGGCTGGCGATCTGGATCTGCTACTCTTCCTTCTTCTCCCGCCTCGGGGGGACGGCGATCGCCGAGCACTACGGCAGGATGCTGGAGCACTGAGCGCGCCCCTCTGCCTTGGGGCCGGCTCCAGACGTCACCTCCGGTGGAGCCTCCTCAGGGAGGTGGCGCCGCGGGAGCCTGCGCGTCGGCGCCGCCCGCGTGCACGCTGGCGATCGCGCGCGTGACCGCGAGCCAGACCCGCTGCCGGATGGCGTCCGGCACCTCGGGGATGAGCCGGGCCGCGTTCATGAGCGACTCGTCGTCTGCGGCTCGGGAGCGCTCTGCGACCGGGAGCCTCAGGGGGTCGCGGAGCGCGCGCCGGTCCTCGGCGTTCATTCGCTTCACGGCCACGCGGAAGTCCTCGCGGGCGAGCCTGAGGCGGTTGCGCACCGTGTTCTCGTTCATGCCCAGATCGCGCGCGATGTCGGCGGTCGTGAGCTCGAGCAGGTCGTGCATGATCAAGACGATCCGCCGGTCAAGATCGATCGCTCCGAGCAGCCGGCCAACGAGCTGGCCGCTTTGCACGCGGGCGAGCATCTGTTCCGAGCTCAGCCCTGGATCGGCGAGATCGAGCGGCCAGCTCGTCCCAGCGCCGACCGCTATCTCTCGACGACGATGGGCGCGCTCGCGGTAGTGGCCGACCTGACGCCAGGCGATGCCGAACAGCCAGCGCCTGAGGGGTTCGCGCAGCGGCGTCGCGCCGTGCGGAGCGCTGCGGTCCGGGCCCGGCCCATCGCCGCACGAGGGGTGGTTGGCACACGCGTCGCGGGGGCTGCGCCCTGGATCGAAGCCGTCGAGCGCGTGGTACGCAGCGATCATGACGTCCTGCAGGACGTCGTCGACATCGCGCTCTGCCACCCCGAGCCAGCGGAGCGCTTGCCGGAGGAACGACAGGCCCACAGCGTACACGGTCTCGAAGCTGGGCCGCTCTGGAAGCGGCACGTGCTCAAGAGGCTGTTGCATGCCTGAACTTACGTACAGCAGCCCCGGCTGATTTGAAAATCGTCACAGCATCCGACGGTTGGTCTTTTATGTGAAATGGATCACATATTCCGTGCTGTCCAGAGATGCACAGGCAGCCTGGACGCCGACCCCTCGGCGGCTGGATGAGGTCCCGGTCTGTGTACGGCGCGCTTACTTGCCCTGGAACGTCGGCTTGCGTTTCTCCATGTACGCGGCGAGCCCCTCGCGAGCGTCCTCCGACGCGAACAGCTCCGCCTGGAGCTCGCGCTCGAGGGCGAGCCCCTGTTCAAGCCCCACCTCGAAGCCTGTCTGTACGGCGCGCTTGATGCGTCCGACCGCCAGAGCCGCGCGGTCCGGCAGCGTGAACGTATGACTGTACGCGAGGACCCGGTCCATGAACTCGTCATGGGAGGCCGTCTCCCAGACGTCGTTGACCAGGCCATGGGCGAGCGCCGTCTCGAAGTCGAACGTCTGCCCCTCGCACATGAGCTGGATCGCACGAGACTTACCGATGAGCCTGGCGAGGCGCTGGGTGCCGCCCGTGCCCGGCAGCACGCCGAGCGCGACCTCCGGGAGGCCGATCTTGCCGGCGCCCTTGCGGGCGATGCGCAGATCGCAGGCCATCGCAATCTCGAGACCGCCGCCTACAGTGTGGCCGTTCAGCGCCGCGATGCAGAGCTTTGGCGTGTGCTCGAGGCGGCTCAACGTCTCGTTCGCGTGCAGACAGAAGTAATATTTGAACGTCGGGTCCGACTCGCGGAGCATGTTGATGTTCGCTCCGGCGCAGAAGAACTTTTCGCCATGCCCGGTGATGACGATGACATGTACATCGTTGTCGAAGCGGGCCTCGAGGATGGCCGCATCGAGGTCCTTCATCATCTCGTGCGTGTAGCCGTTGACGGGCGGATCATTGAGGGTAAGCAGCGCGACGCCGGCAGAGGTGGCGTAGTCGACGAGAGCCATGGGCGCTCTTTACCAAACCGACAGAAAAAGCGCTGCCCCCTGGTAGAAAGGCGCGGAATTGTGCTACCCCGCAGGGAAGTGCTCATGAACGCGCAGGACGTGCGGCAGAAGTTAAAAGAACTCATGGTCGAGGAGCTGAACCTCGAGGGAAAGACGCCGGCCGACATCGACGACGCGGCGCCGCTGTTCGGTGAGGGGCTGGGGCTCGACTCCCTGGACGCGCTGCAGCTCGCCATGAGCGTGGAAGAGCGTTTCGGCGTCCGCATCCCGGAGGGCGACGAGGCGAGGCCGATCTTCGCGTCGGTGGACGCGCTCGTGGCCCACATCCTGAAGTCGACCGCGGCGGCGTGAGCGCGCTGCAGAGAGCCGTTCAAGCGTGCGAATCTGGGTGACGGGCATCGGGATCGTCTCGCCGCTGGCCCGCGGGGCGAGGGCGACGATGGACCGGCTCGTCGCAGGAGAGCGGGCCTTCGCGCCGCTCTCCCTCTTCGAGATCCCGGGGACACGCGCGCGTATGGCCGCCGAGGTCCGCGGTCTCTCGGCCGAGGAGGTCGCTCCCCCGGGCGAGGCGGAAGGGTGGTCGCGCACCGACGCGATGGCCGTGCTCTCGGCCCGCGAGGCGCTCGCGCACGCTGGGATCGACCCCCGGGCGACGCCGGTCGACCTGGTGGTCGGCGGGACGACGGCCGGCATGTTCGAGACAGAGGAGCTGCTCGCCTGGCTGTCGCATGATCCCAGCGCGATCGCCCCGTTGAAGCGGATGCTCTCGCACCCGCTCTCGTCGACGGCCGATCACGTCCGCGCCGCTGTGGGCCCCTTCCGCCGGGTGAGGAGCGTCTGCAGCGCCTGCTCGAGCGGCGCGAACGCCATCCTGCTGGGCGCCGCCTGGCTCCGGGCCGGCCTTTCCACGCGCGTCCTCGCCGGGGGCGCCGACGGCCTGTGCCGGCTGACGTACACCGGCTTCGGCGCGCTGTCGGCCGTCGATCCCGAGCCGTGCCGCCCGTTCGACAGGCGGCGCGCAGGGCTGAACCTCGGCGAAGCCGCGGCGTTCCTGCTCCTGGAGTCGGAGGACGCCGCCCGCGCGCGCGGCGCGGAGCCGATCGTCGAGCTCCGCGGCTGGGCGACCGGCGCCGAGGCGCACCACATCACGAACCCCGAGCGCGAGGGGCGCACCGCCGCCCGCGTCATGCGCGACGCGCTCCGGTGCGCGGCGCTCGCGCCCTCGGATCTGGACTACGTCAACGCGCACGGCACGGCGACGCCGCTGAACGACGTCATGGAGAGCGCGGCCCTGCGCGCTTGCCTCGGCGCCGAGGTGAGCCGCATCGCCGTCTCGTCGTCCAAGGGGCAGATCGGGCACACGCTCGGCGCGGCGGGCGCCGTCGAGGCGGCGATCACCGCGCTCGCCATCGCGCGCGGCGTGATGCCGCCGACCTGCGGCCTCGAGGAGGTCGATCCGGAGTGCCAGCTCCTGCACCTCAAGGAAGCGCGCGAGGCGCCGATCCGTTCGGCGATGTCGAATTCGTTCGGCTTCGGCGGCACGGACAGCGTGCTCGTCTTCGCGCAGCTCGATCGGTTCCCGCCGCCGCGCGACGCCGGCGGCGCGCCGCGGCGGCGCTCGGTGGTCGTGACCGCGGCCGCGACGATCGGCCCCCTCGGGGTCCTCTCGTCCCGCGGCGGCGCCGCCTACCTCGAGCCCGGTCCCCCGCCGGCCGAGGGGCCCATCGCGTTCAACACGGGCGCGCACCTCGACCTCGCTCGCGCGAGGCGGCTCGACCGCGCTGGCCGGCTGACGACGGCCGCGATCCTCACCGCGCTCGCGGACGCCGGGCTCGGAGGCGCGGCGCAGATCGAGGCCCGCGCGAGCGATCCGGCGGCCGACGCCGCGCCGAGCCGCACGCTGCCCGGCGCCATCGTCGGCGCCTCCTTCGGCAGCGTCGACGCCTCGACCGCGTACATGCGGCGCATCTACGACAAGGGGGCGAAGTACGCGAGCCCCGCCGATTTCCCGAACCTGGTCCCCTCGTCGCCGGTCGGGCACGCCTCCATCTACCTCGGCCTGCGCGGGCCGGTGTTCGCGATGGCCGATCTCGGCGCGACGGCGGAGTCGGCCATGGTCACCGCCATCGAGCTGATCACGGCGGGCGAGGGGGAGGCGCTCGCCGCCGGCAGCGTCGAGGAGGCGAGCCCCATGATCGAGCGATGCCTCGGCCCGATCTGCTCCGAGGTCGTCCAGTGCGGCGCGCGGAGCGAGGGCGCCGCCGTGCTGCTCTTCGAGAGCGCCGAGCGGGTGCGAGAGCGCGGGGCGCGCCCCGTGGC
Organism: Sorangium sp. So ce1335; assembly: GCF_051521615.1. Classification (NCBI taxonomy): domain Bacteria; kingdom Pseudomonadati; phylum Myxococcota; order Polyangiales; family Polyangiaceae; genus Sorangium; species Sorangium sp. So ce1335. Next base: position 8,515,201 of record NZ_CP150363.1, on the reverse strand, counting down.
GACGGTGGCCTGGTGGAGCTCCTGGCGCGGCGACGGCGTGGGGATGCTCGCGGGAGCACCAGCGCCGGTCCCCCTCGGCGCGCACGTCGATGGCGCCCAGCGAGCGCAGCCCGGCGCGCCGGCGCCGGCCGCGGTGTTCGTCGGGCGGCAGGAAGATCGCATCGTCGCCTGCTTGCGCGGCTCGCCCTGGGCCGAGGTGCCGCGGTCCACGCTGGCGTCGCGCGCGGGCGATCACGAGGGCGCCGGCGGGTTCGCCGCTGCCGCGGCGATCGCGGCGCTCGCGAGCGGCGCCCTCGCGAGCGTGCTCCTCCTGGGCGGCGCACCCGACCGAGGATACGCGATCCTGCTGGTCGCTCCCGGCGACGCGTGACGACACCGCCGCGCGTGTCCGACCGTCGTATGCGCCGCCCCGTGAGCGCCGCGTGCCTCCTGCTCTCGTTCGCGTGCGCTCCCGCGTGCGCCGCGAACGGCGCGCGGCGAGGCGGCGCGCTCGACGCCGAGTTCGCGAAGCTCCTGCCACGCCCTTCGCCATCTGCCCCCGCCGCGCGGCCCGACGCGTCCGCGTGGCGCGACGGGCGCCGGCGCCTCGCCGACCTCCGCCGCGAGGTCGAGGGGGCTGGCCCGCGCACGCTCCGCGTCCGCCTGGCGCTGCGGGAGCCGCGCACGGGCCACGTGCTCGAGGCGCGCGGCGCGATCGCGATCGCCCCGCCGACCGTCGCCGTCCCCGAGCGGGCGCGCGCGGCGGGCCGCGCGCACGTCGGGCCGGAGGGCGCGCTCCGGATGATCCTCCTCGGCCCGGGCGGCACCACCGCGCTCGACCTGTGGACGCGCGGCGATCGCTTCCGCTTCGCCGTCCCCGCGCTCGATCTGCTGAAGCGCGGCGACGCGTCGACCCCGCGCGCGTCGCTCCGCGGCCTGCCGGTGGACTTCCTCCGCTGGTGGATGCTCCACCCCGCGGCCGGCACGCTGCTCTGGTACGAGCGCGCGGCGAGCGCGGACTCGTTCGTCCTGCGGGACGGCGACGCCGTGATCGAGCTGCGCATCGACGACCGCGGCGCGATCGGCGCGCGCCGCACGACGTGGTCGACCGCCGGCGACGCGCGCCGGCGCCGGCTCGACGAGGAGGTCGTGATCGCCGAGGGCATGGGCTGCGGCAACGTACGCTACGCGCAGGCCTCGACCGGCCTGCTCGTCACCGTGATCTGCGAGGCCGAGGAGCGCGATCGCGCCCCCGATCCGCGCGCGTTCGTCGATCCCGACGCGATCCGGCCGGGGGACGGCTCATGAGCGACGCGTGCGTGATCGCCTCGGGCGCCGTCTCGGCGCTCGGCCTCGGCCCGCTCGCCTACCGCGTCCCTGACGTCGGCGAGCCCGCGCCCGTCGCCATCGCGCACGACGCGGAGCTCGCCCGCGCCGGCCTCCAGCGCCCCTTCGCCGCGCGCGCCCCCGCGGAGCTCGGCATTGCCCCGGGGCCCGACCGCGCGACGGACCTCCTGAAGACCGCGCTCTCCCAGGCGCTCGGGACCCTCGACGCCGTGCGCCCGGGCTGGCGCGGCGAGCGCATCGGCATCGCCCTCGGCACCTCCAGCGGCGGCATGCTCACCGCGGAGCGCTTCTTCGCCGCGCGTGCCGAGGGCGCGGAGGCCAGCGCGCTCGCCGCGCTGGCCGCGAAGGCGACCTACTTCGCGCCGTTCAACGGCGCGCTCGCCGCCTTCGACCTCCAGCGAACCCCCTTGCGCACGCACCTGCTCGCGGCCTGCGCCGCGAGCACCTTGGCGATCGGCCTCGGCCTCCGCTGGCTCGATCGCGACGCCTGCGACCTCGTGCTCGCCGGCGGCTACGACGCGCTCAGCGTGTTCGTCGCCGCCGGCTTCGAGGCGCTCCGCGCGACCACCGCGTCGAGGTCGCGTCCCTTCCGCCTCGGCCGTGACGGCATGGCGCTCGGCGAGGGGGCCGCCATCGTCGCCCTCGTCCGTGAGGATCGTCGCCGGGGTGCCCCGGTGATGGCGCGCGTCGCCGGCTTCGGCGCATCGACGGACGCGGTGCACATCACCGCCCCGGATCGCACGGGCTCGGGGCTCGCGCGCGCCGGCGCCGCGGCGCTCGCCGACGCCGGGTGGCCTGCCTCGCGCGTCGGCCTCGTCAGCGCCCATGCCACGGCGACGCCCTACAACGACGCGATGGAGTCGCGCGCGATCGCCACGCTGTTCGCGGCGCCCCGCCCTGGTGACGGCCCGGGCGCGCCGCCGGGCGCCGCGAGCTCTCCGCCGGTGGTCCACCCGTTCAAGGCGCAGATCGGGCACACGCTCGGCGCTGCGGGCGCGCTCGAGGCGCTCGCGGCTGCTGCCGCCCTCGCCGCGCGCGTCGCCCCCCCGGCGGCGTCCGAGGGCGAGCTCGACCCCGACGCACCGGCGCTGCTGCTCGAGCGCGCCGAGCCTCGCCCGCTCTCCGCGGCCCTCAAGCTCTCCGCGGCGTTCGGCGGCGCAAACGCCGCGCTCCTCCTCACGTCCTCCCCGAGCGGGCGCCACCCTCGACGCCCCCGCCCCGTGTATCTCCGCGCGCACGCGCGCGTGACAGGCGCCGACCTCGGGCTCCTCGCCGAGGCGACCGGCGTCGCGCGCGACCGCCTCGCGCGCCTCGACGCGCTCTGCCGGCTCGGGCTGTCCGCCGTCGCGGCCCTCGCCGCGGTCGTCGGCGAGGGCCGCCTGCGCGGCGCCGGCATCGTCGCCGGCCATGCGCTCGCGACGATCGACACCAACGAGATCTACGACGCCCGCCGCCGCGCGCGCGGCGCCCGCTTCGTCGAGCCGCGCCTCTTCCCCGCCACGTCGCCGAACGCGATCGCGGGCGAGTGCGCCATCGCGTACCAGCTCACCGGGCCGAGCTTCGCGGTCGGCGCAGGGCTCGGCGGCGCGCTGGAGGCGCTCCGCGCCGCGACCGAGCTCGTGGCGGCGGCCGACGCGGATCGCATGGTCGTCCTCGCGGCCGACGACGCGGGGCCGGTCGCGCGCGATCTCCTCGGCCTCCTCGGCGCGCAGTCGCGCGCATTCAGCTGTGGCGCCGTGGCGCTCCTCCTGCAGGCGGACCCCGGCGACGCCGCGCGCCTGCGCACGGTCGATCCCGACCTCCCGGTCGACCACGAGGGGCCGGTCGGCCACCTCGCCCTCCTCCGCTGGCTCGAGGAGCACGGCTAGCGCCCGTACACCCGTCCGCGCCATCCGCGGCGTTCTCGATCGCTTCGCTTGCCGATCTGTGCCCCGATCTGGCAAGGTCCCCCCGCTGGAATCCGCTGCTTCCCCTGAGCGTTGTCCTGCCCGCGTATGCTCTGCCGCAAAACAAACGCTGTCGCCTCATTCCTCGTCGTTGCTTCGACCGTCCTCGCCGGCTGCGCGACCCACTACATCCCGAACACGGACGTCGAGGACAGCGAAGACAACCGCAAGATCATCCAGTTCTGCGAGAAGTACCGCAACGCGGTGGAGAGCAAGAACGTCGGCGCGCTGCTCCAGCTCGCATCGCCCAAGTACTACGAGGACGGCGGCAACATCGATGCGGCGGACGACCTCGATTACGCCGGCCTTCGCGAGTACCTGAACGGCAAGTTCCAGGAGGCGCGCGCCATCCGTTACGAGATCCGTTACCGGCGCGTCCTCCGGGAGGATGACGTCATCTACGTCGACTACACCTACAGCGCCAGCTACCGCATCCCGGGCCGCAAGGGCGAGGAGTGGCGCCGCAAGGTGGAGGACAACCGCCTCGAGCTGGTCGAGCACCAGGACGAGTACCGCATCATCGCGGGGATGTAGCGCCCCGTCGCCGCGCTGGCTCGCCGCGCTAGTTCAGCGCGCTCTTCGAGGAGGGGGCATCGAAGACGCCCTTCTCCTTCGCGGCGGCGAGCACGCGGAGCGCCGTCCGGTAGCCGCGCAGGACGAGCGGCTTCGCGGCGAACCGGTTCATGTAGCTGTACCGGCCGACCGCGGGCGCCACGTCGAGGAAGGTGACGTTCGGGTAGAGCTTGGAGAGGAGCTCGACGCCGCGCCGCTCCTTCTCGGCAAGGAGGATGCTGAGCGACTGCCGGACCACGCTGGGCGCCCCGCTCCTCGCGATCGAGCGCTGCGCTCCGTCGCGCTCCTCGGGCCGGTAGATGTTGGAGATGATCACGATGTTCGCGCCGGCGTTCACGGCCACGTCGGCCGAGAGCGTCCGGATCACCTCACCGCTCAGGTGATAGCGGCCGTTGATGCGGTAGGGCCGGAACAGGCCTGGCACGCAGCAGCTCGCGGCCACGGCCTGGCTGATCGGCGTCGCCTCGTCGTAGCCCGGGCCGAACACGACGCGCTTCGCGCTGTCGACGTCGACCGCCGTCACGTAGACCGCGTGCGGGAGCTGCCGGAAGTCGTTGATGGGCAGCGTCCGGCGCACGTAGCTCTCGAGCCTGTCGATCGAGAAGACCCCCGAGCAGAGGTACCCCGGGTCGAGCAGATCGCGCAGGGCGGGGGCGCCGAAGAAGCTCGACACGTGGAGGCGAGGCCCGCGGTGCCGCCGTCGCCACGGCAGGCGGTAGGCGTCGAGCAGCACGTCGAGCGGGATATCCTGCCCGTACGTCGCGCTGACCAGCGCGCCTGCCCCCGCGCCCACGTAGATCTCTGGATGGATCCCCAGCTCTTCGCAGGCCTTCAGCACGCCGAGGTGCGCCAGGCCTCGGGCCGCCCCCCCGGAGCCAACGAACGCGATCTTGAGGCGGCTCATCGACCGCAGATCTTGCCGGAGATGCCGCACGAGCGCAAAGCCTACTGTATCTGGAAGTCCTCGAGCAGCCGATAGATCCTGAACCGCGGTCCGTCCCGCCGCAGCCAGACCACGATCTCGTCTCCGAGCAGCCGATCGGCCGCGATCCGGGCGGTCATGATCGGCACCCGGATCACGACGTCTTGGTCGTCGAGCGTCTCGGGCTGGATCGCGGGGTGATGCGGCGTCGCGAGCACGTCCTCGGCCCGGAAGATCTGGAGCTCCGACTCGCGGTAGATCGGCTCTCCGGCCAGCTTTCCGTAATCGAGCCGCCGGAAGCGCTGCTCCCACCAGTGCCCGGCGTTCGGCGGCTGCCCTTGTCCGCCGGACCCGGTCTGGATCGCGAGGGCATCGCGCGTCAGCAGGTCGCTCAGGGCCTCGCTGTCCTCGGCGATCACCCGCTGGAAGAACTCGGCGACGACGTCCAGCGCAAGGCCGATGCCGAGCGGCGTACGGAGGGTCACGACGCCGTCGCGGGCGTCGGCTTGATTCACCGGTCGCGGAGGCGTGCTCGCCAGATCGATCGCCACGCCATCGGGGCGGCGGCGCTCCTCGGGCAGCTCGGAGGCAGCGGGGAACGACGCCGCTGCGCCCATCCCGCACCCGAGGAGGGGCGAGCCGAGGAGCGCGGCGAGGATCAGCGAGGGAAGTGTCGACGGCGGTCGCAATGCGTCGGGGGCGCCGGCCGGCGGTGGATGCCCCCGGCGCCCCTCTGGGATGTGGCGGCGTTCAGATCGGCTCGATCGCTGGCTCATCGGCGCGCGTGAACGTCACGATCGCACGCTCACCGACGTGGGTCCATCCCGCGGGGACCTGGTCGTCGTCGAAGTCCGACGCGACGAGCGTCAGCCGGCTCGCCGCGTAGTCGGGCATGCGCATGCGACCGAGGCCACCGTCGCTCAGCAGCCGCTCCATGTCGTCGCTGCCCTGGTAGATGCGGTACGCCATCGGCGTGCCGCCGTGAGCCACGAGCAGGTACTCCGGGTTCGTGACCACGATGTTCATCGCGCTCGGCCCGGCGCCTTCCTCGGCGCAGAGCCGATCGACGAGCGCGATGGAGGACCGGAGGGCTGCCCGCGCGCTCGCCGCGTCCACAGTGGGCCGATCGAGCTGGTTGCTGTCGTGGAGGAAGGACAGGAACAGGTGGAAGAGGAGCTCGCTGTCCGTCTCGCCGCGGACGTCCCGCTGGAGGAACTGCGGCAGCGAGTCGCTGAGCTGGCCCCGCAGCCGGGCGAACCCTTCGACCGTCCCCGTATGGGCGAACAGCCACTGCCGGTAACGGAACGGGTGCGTGTTCTCGGTGCGCAGGCTGCCCACGGTCGCAGCCCGGACATGCGCCACGAGGATGTCGGCGCGCACGTCCCTTGTCATGTCGACCAGGCTGATCTCGGGTCGGTCGTCGATCGGCCGGCGCTTGAGGAGAATCTCTCCTCCCTGGTAGAAGCCGACACCCCAGCCAGGGATCACGCCCTCCCTTCGGCGAACGACGAGGGCGCGATCTTCAAGCTCGATCGCACGCGCGCCGAGATCCGGACGGTTACCGATGAAGCCGACGAGACGAGCCATAGCTTTGTCCTCGCGAGTTGGGTCGGGGGGCGGGGGCAGTGTCCGGCTCGCCGGTAGAGCGCTCCCTCATCTGCAAGCAGGGGTGGCTCCGTCGGTCGGCCGCGTGAGCGTGGGTCGCGGGTTGCGCCCTATGCTTTCTTGATACGACAGAGTCGCCCTGCAAGCGGAGCAAAAACGGATCCCTAGCGGCGGCGCTGGCCGCGAGCACGGCCTGACCACACTGCCCGCCGCGCGTCGCGCCGGTCGCGTGACATCTCACTCACGCTCCCTCACGCCTCCCCGCAAGGCGAGGTTTCCCACGCCGGGGTACGCACGGGTACGCGCGAGGTCCTGGCTAACCTCGGCTGCTTTCGCGCGTCGGCCCGTCGCGTCGGCGCCGTGGCGCATCGCGCCGTGGCCCGAGCCGCTCGAAAGAGCGGCCAGAAATCCTGGCGGGAGCTCTGACGCGCGGCACTACGGCGCGAGCCGGTTCAGCATGCGCGGGAACGGGATCGTCTCGCGCACGTGGGGAAGGCCGCAGATCCAGGCGACGCTCCGCTCGACGCCGAGCCCGAAGCCCGCATGCGGGAAGGTGCCATACCGGCGCAGATCCAGGTACCAGCCGAACGCCTCGGGGGGCAGCTTGTGCGCCTCAATTGCCCGCTCGAGTGTGGCGAGATCGTCCTCGCGCTGCCCGCCCCCGATCACCTCGCCGTAACCCTCCGGCGCCAGGACATCGACGCAGAGGGCGACCCGGTCGTCCGTCGGATCGCGCTTCATGTAGAAGGCTTTCACCTCGGCCGGATAGCGGTGGATCATGACCGGGCGATCGTACCGGCTGGAGATGATCGTCTCGTCCTCTCCCCCGAGGTCCTCGCCCCAGGGGAAGTCCGGAACTCCAGCTTCTCCCGCCGTCTTGCGTTTTTCCGCGCGCGCCTCGTTCAGGATGGCGACGGCGTCGTCGTACCGGATGCGGGGGAACGGCTTCTTGACGGCCTCCAGCTTCGACACGTCGCGCTCGAGCACGGCGAGCTCGGGGCGGCGCCGCTCGAGGACGCGCTCGACGATGAAGCAGAGGAAGTCCTCGGCGAGGTCCATGTCGCCGTCGAGGTCCATGAACGCCACCTCGGGCTCGACCATCCAGAACTCGGCCAGGTGGCGGCGCGTCTTCGACTTCTCCGCGCGGAACGTCGGCCCGAAGCAGTACGCCTTCCCGAACGCGGCGGCCGCCGCCTCCATGTAGAGCTGCCCCGACTGGGTGAGGTACGCCTTGTCGCCGTGGTAGTCGGTCTGGAACAGCGTGCTCGTCCCCTCGCACGCGTTCGGGGTGAAGATCGGCGCGTCGACGAGCGTGAACCCGCGCCCGTCGAAGAAGTCGCGGATGGCCTGGATGATGGTGTGACGCACGCGCAAGATCGCGTGCTGCCGCCTCGAGCGCAGCCAGAGGTGGCGGTGATCCATGAGGAAGTCGGTCCCGTGCTCCTTCGGCGAGATGGGGTACTCGCCGGTCGTCGGGCCGATCAGGCGGAAGCCGGACGCGACGATCTCGAAGACCCCGGCGCGCTTCGGGTGCGCCTTCACCTCGCCCGCGACCTCGATCACGCTCTCCTGCGTGATCTTGTCGGCGGCCGCGAAGACCTCGTCGCCGACGTCGCTCTTCGCCATCACGCACTGGACGGTGCCGAAGCCGTCGCGCAGCTCCAGGAAGTGGAGCTTGCCGCTCGATCGCTTGTTGTAGAGCCATCCGCGGAGCGTGACCGTGCGACCGACGTGCGCGCTGAGATCGCTGGTAGCGATGACGGGCGAGTCCTGCATGGGCCCGGGAAATAGCACGGTTTAGTTGCGGTTGACGCCGGCTCCGGCCAAAAATGGCGCCATCTTGGCCCGCCGAAAGCGTCGTGCGCTCTGCCTGCCTGCGTCCCTCCAGCTGCTCGCCGCGGGGGGCGCGCTGCTCGGCGCAGGCGGTTGCTCGGTCCTCTACCCGGAGCTCGAGTCCCGGCTTCACGCGCCGGCTCCGGACCAGGAGCTCCACCCGCCGCCGCCCGAGGACGTCCGCTGGCTCCGCGTCGTCCGGGCGCGCGTCCCGGAGCGCACGCGGGACGGTCGAGCCTGGGACCCTCCCGAGGGCGGCAGCCTCCCGGACCCGTACGCCCGCGTCCTCGTCAACGGCCAGGAGCTCTTCCGTACGGCCGTGCAATCGGACACCGTGGAGCCGACCTGGCCCGAGGGGCCCAAGGGAAATTTCCGCATCGCGCCCGAGGACCGGCTCCGCGTCGAGGTCTGGGAGTCGGATGCGCTCGTCGACAAACCGATCGGGGTGCGCGACATCGGCCGCCCCTCCGAGGCGCAGCGCGCTGTCGGCGAGATCCTGGTCGATCTGGAGGGGGGCGGCTCGCTCACGCTCGCGTTCCAGCCGGCCCACGCCAGGATCGGCCTCGGCCTCTGGTATCAGCTCTACTCGGGCTCCGCGTTCGTCTCGCGGACCGTGGAGGGGGGGCCCGCCGAGCGCGCCGGGCTCCGCAAGGGCGACGAGGTGCTCGAGATCGCGGGGCGGCCCGTGCGGCGCATGACGGTCGACGAGGTCCAGGGCGCGCTCGACTCCGCGCCGCGCACCGGGCTCGTGCTCCTCGTCAAGCACGAGACGGGCGCGACCGAGCGGCTCAGGGTCCACCCCGGGCCGATTTACCCGCTGTTCGAGCGCTTCGGCGCCGTCGAGTAAGGGAGCCGGCGCGCCGTGAAGATCCCGCCGTTCGGGCTCACCACGCAGCAGATCCGCGAGGAGCTCGCGCCCCTTCGGAACGACTTCTCGATCGCGGTCTGCCGCGCGAAGAACCCGTTCAACATCGGCGCGATCATCCGCGTCGCCCACTCGTTCCTCGTGCGGGAGATCTTCCTGATCGGGACCGAGCCCTATTACGAGCGCGCCTCGATGGGCATGCAGAAGTACGAGACCATCGTCGAGTGCCCCGACGAGGCGGCCTTCCTCGAGGCGGCGCGCGGCCGCCCGCTCATCGGCGTCGAGCGCGACCACGCGCGGCGGACCCTCTGGGAGGCGCCGCTGCCCCGTGGGCTCGTCTTCCTCTTCGGAAGCGAGGACGACGGGCTGCCGCGGTCGCTGCTCGACGCGTGCGAGGACGTGATCGCGATCCCCATGTACGGGATCAACCACTCGTATCCGGTGGCGATCGCTGCGGGCATGATCATGTGCGAGTGGGCGCGGCGGCGCGACCCGCGCGGCGGCGTGACCCGCGCCGGCGGGTGACCCGCGCCGGCGCGGGTCGCGGGCGGCCGCGCCGGCGCTACTCGCGGAAGCGCTCGAAGACGAGGAGCTCGCCGAGGAGATCGTGATCGAGCGTCCCGGCAGGGCGCATCCCGAGCTTCTCGATCACCCGGAGCGACGCGCGGTGCCAGGCCGGCGTGGTGGCGATGACGCGCGTGACGGTCGCCTGCTGGAGCGTCCAGTGCAGCACGGCGCGCGACCCCTCGGTCGCGTAGCCCTGCCCCTGGGACTTGCCCTCGACGCCGTAGCCGATCTCCACGGTGCCTGTCGCGTCGGGCCGGCCGTTCAGCACCACGCTGCCGACGACGACGCGCTCTTTCTGCCCGCGCGTCACCATCAGCCGCGTGCCCCACAGGAAGGCCTCCGGATCGTCGCGCAGCCGGTCGAGCGGCGAGCTGAAGGCGCGCTCGACGAGCGCGCGTCCAGGCCAGGCGTCGGGGAAGCGCGCGCCGGACAGGGCCTCGGCCTCCAGGCGATCGCCGCGGATGACCGCCTCGAGCAGGGGCAGCGAGACCGGGGTGAGCTCTAGGCGCTCGGTAGTCAGGGTGCTCATGGCGAACCTGCGGCGGATCAGATCACGCGTCGCGGCCTGCCGGAAGTCGAAATGGCGAAGGGCCGACTTCCCCGTGGGGAAGCCGGCCCTCGCCCGCCAGGCCTAGCTAGCTACCTGGTCCGCGCCGCGATCAGAAGTCGTGGCCGTGGCCCGCGTGGGCGCCGCCGGCCGCCGCCTTCTCCTCCTTCGGCCGCTCCGCGATGAGCGCCTCGGTGGTGAGCATCAGGCTGGCGACGCTGGCCGCGTTCTGGAGCGCCGACCGGACGACCTTGACCGGATCGATGACGCCCATCTCGAGCAGGTTGCCGTAGTCGCCCGACGCCGCGTTGTAGCCGAACGAGTCCTTGCCCTCGCGCACCTTCTGCACGACGATCGAGCCCTCCTCGCCGGCGTTGGCCGAGATCTGGCGGAGGGGCTCCTCGATGGCGCGGCGGATGATGTTCACGCCGAACCGCTGCTCGTCGTTGACCTGGAGCTTCTCGAGCGCGCTCTGGGCGCGGATGAGCGCCACGCCGCCGCCCGGGACGATGCCCTCCTCGACGGCCGCGCGGGTCGCGTGGAGCGCGTCCTCGACGCGGGCCTTCTTCTCCTTCATCTCGGTCTCGGTCGCGGCGCCGACCTTGACGACCGCGACGCCGCCCACGAGCTTCGCGAGCCGCTCCTGGAGCTTCTCGCGGTCGTAGTCGCTCGTCGTGTTCTCGATCTGCGCGCGGATCTCCTGCTGCCGGGCCTTGATCTTGTCCTTCTTGCCCTGGCCGCCGACGATCGTGGTGTTGTCCTTGTCGATGATGACCGTCTTGGCGCGGCCGAGATCGCTGATCGTGACGTTCTCGAGCTTGAGGCCGAGCTCCTCCGCGATCACCTGGCCGTCCGTCAGGACCGCGATGTCCTTCAGCATCTCCTTGCGGCGGTCACCGAAGCCCGGCGCCTTCACGGCCGCGCAGTGCAGCGTGCCGCGGAGCTTGTTCACGACGAGCGTCGCGAGCGCCTCGCCCTCGACGTCCTCGGCGATGATGAGGAGCTGCTTCTGGCTCTTGGCGATCGCCTCGAGCACGGGGAGCAGGTCCTTCATGTTGGAGATCTTCTTCTCCGAGATGAGGATGTAGCAGTCCTCGAGGTTCGCCTTCATGGCCTCGGGATCGGTCACGAAGTACGGCGAGAGGTAGCCGCGGTCGAACTGCATGCCCTCGACCACGTCGAGCGTCGTGTCGGCGCTCTTCGCCTCCTCGACCGTGATCACGCCCTCCTTGCCGACCTTCTCCATCGCGTCGGCGAGGAGCTTGCCGATCGTCTCGTCGCCGTTCGCGCTGATCGTGCCGACCTGCGCGATCTCCTTCGCGTCCTTGGTCTGCTTGGCGGAGCCGCGCAGGTGCTCGACGATCGCCTCGACCGCCTTGTCGATGCCGCGCTTGATCTCCATCGGGTTGTGGCCCGCCGCGACGAGCTTGGAGCCCTCGCGGTAGATCGCCTGCGCGAGCACGGTCGCGGTGGTCGTCCCGTCGCCGGCGATGTCGCTCGTCTTCGAGGCGACCTCGCGGACCATCTGGGCGCCCATGTTCTCGAAGCGGTTCTCGAGCTCGATCTCCTTGGCGACCGTCACGCCGTCCTTGGTGACCGTCGGGGAGCCGAAGCTCTTCTCGATGACGACGTTGCGGCCCTTGGGGCCGAGGGTGACCTTGACCGCGTCGGCGAGGGCGTTGACGCCCGCGAGGATCATGCTGCGGGCGGACTCGTTGTAGATGATCTCTTTGGCTGCCATGTGTGTCTCTCCTAAGTTCCTGCTGTCGCCCGCGTCACTTCTCGATCACGCCGAGGATGTCGTCCTCGCGGAGGATGAGGTGCTCCTCGCCGTCGATCTTCACCTCGGTGCCCGAGTACTTGCCGAAGAGGACGCGATCGCCCTCCTTGACGTCGAGCTTGCGCACGGTACCGTCCTCGCCGACCTTGCCGTTGCCGACGGCGATGACCGTGCCTTCGATCGGCTTCTCCTTCGCCGTGTCGGGGATGTAGAGACCTCCCTTGGTCTTCTCTTCTTCCTTCACGCGCTGAACGATCACGCGGTCCTGGAGCGGTCGAATCTTCATGTGTGCGAATCCTCCGGGGACGAGCGCCGCGTCCCACGAGACGGCAGGGCCCCCCGCGACCCGAACGAGCGGTCGCGAGGCCCCCTACGTTTGCAGCCTGGGCACTTTGCTAGCACTCGCTTCCGGCGAGTGCTAGCGGGCGGCGCGGAAGATAGCCACCCCCCCGAGGGTGTCAAGCGCGGCTCCGACCGGTGCTTTGCGCGTTAGCAGCCAGGCGCTGGGGTGGCTGTAAGTTCCCAGAATCGCAAGAGAAGTGCGGGACGCGAAGCTGGGCTCGGCGCGGTCCGTCGGTTAAATTGACCGTATGAGGGCGGAAATGCGGCAGCACAGTGACGCGCCGCCCTCACGGTCTCCTGCCCGATGGAGGAGGCCGACAGGCCGTGTCTGGTTGACCTGAGCGCGCGGTGGCCCGGGTTACATCGGTATCCGGGGCGCCCGCGCAAGTGAGGTGCCCCCGTGAGCCAAGCGATCTCTGTGTCCCCGAGCATGACCCGCTATTTCCAGGAGGTTGTGGACGAGGCGCTCCGAGTTCGGAACGTCGCCGCGACCGAGGCGGCGTCGAGCTACCTCGTCAGTCTGCTCTGTGCCTTCGCTCACCCGGACGAGCACGCCGAGTCTGCCTTCAACCAGCCCCTGACCTTTCTGCTGCGCGATGCCCTGGAGTCCTCCGGTGCCGAGCGCTTCCGGCGGCTGCGCAACCTCGGCGACGGCGTGCTCTACGTGGTCGGCTTCTTCGGCGGCCACATCGAGCTCAAGGGGATCGACCGCGGCTACGTGGTCGGGGTCGGCTCGACCGCCTACCACCATGCCGCCGCCATGCTGCGCCTCAACGCGCGCGTTGGCCAGGGCCCTGATGTCCTTTCGGAGATGGCCGAGAAGTTCGAGCGCTTCGCGGCCGTCCTGAACGACGTGGCCGACGGTACGCTCGCGTCCGGCGCCCGCGACGAGCGCTCGGTGCTCCGGCTGTACGAGCGCTGGATCCGCACCGGCTCGAGCCGCCTCGCCGAGGAGCTCGGGGCGCGCGGGCTCGTGCCGAGCCGCGGAACCGGCGGGCTCAACTGATGCAGGGCGCGACCTTCACCGCGCGCATCCAGCAGCACCTCGCGCGGACCTACGCGCTCGACGACGCGCCCGCCGTGGACGACTTCATCCGGCCGACCGACGGCGGCGCCCGCGAGGCGCTGCTGATCCGCCACGCCGATGGGGACATCGAGGTGGCGCTCCACCTGCCGCGCCGCGCGATCTCCCGGGGGGGCGCGGGGTCGTTCGACGAGATCTGCCAGATCGTCGAGGGGGTGAGCCACTTCCTCTACGTGGCCGAGCGGGCGCGCCGGGAGCTCCCGGCCACCCAGCTCGAGCTCGAGCTCCAGGCCGAGGTCGACAAGTACGTGCTGCTCGTCCACGGCGACCTGGCCGAGGAGGTCGAGCTCCCGGGGCCGCCGCTCGGGCGCCACCGCGAGGCGGCTCCCTCGGGGCCGCGGCGCTTCGAGCCCGAGCGCGCCGCGCGGATCCGCGCTCACCTCTTCGAGCGGGTCACCTTCATGGATCCCCCGGGCACGGAGACCGGCGACCGCTATCGGATCGCGAACGATCTGGCGGCGCGGTTCGCTGGCCGGCTCGAGGCGGAGTTTGCCCGCCACGGTCGGCACGCCGAGCTGCTCGCGGCGCTGCGACGCTTCTACGCGGCGGGGCAGACGGAGAAGATCGCCCTCGCGCGCGCCGCGTGACCGCGACGGCCGCTCGGCGTCGTCCTCCTCGGGGAAGCTTTCGGGGAAGCTTTCGGGGAAGCTTTCGGGGAGGCGAGCGAGCGGCCGTCACGGCCGCGCGGGCTCGACGCGCGGCGCAGGAGCGTTCTCTCTTGACCGGTTCGCGCGCACGTACTCTCATCCACATCTACGATGCCTTCCGCGAGCATGAATTCGCCCCGCGTGCTGGTGGCTGAAGACGAACCGGCGATGTTGAGCCTCGTTGCGCGTCACCTGAGGAACCTCGGCTTCGCCGTGATCGAGGCCTCCGAGGGCGACGCCGCCTGGGAGCTCGCGCGCGAGCACAGGCCGGATCTCGTGATCCTGGACGTGATGATGCCCGGCATGAGCGGCTGGGAGATCTGCAAGCGGCTGAAGAGCGACACGTCCGACGGACGGCCCTTCGCGGAGACCGGCGTCATCATGCTCACCGGGATCGGCGAGAACCTGAACGAGATGACCTCGCCGCTCTTCGCGGCGGATGCCTGGCTGAACAAGCCGTTCGACTTCGCGGATCTCGACGCGCGCGTGCGCGAGACGCTCGCGCGGTACGCGAAGCCGCTGCCCGGATCGAACGGCAGCACGCCCCAGGCGAGCGCCGAGGACGAAGAGAGCGAGGAGGCAGCGCCGGCGCCGTCGTCCGACGTGCATCAAACGTCGGGGGCGAACGGCGCGGCGCCGGCACGGGAGGCCGCGAAGAAGGCGGCGGCGAGGAAGTCGGCCGCGAAGAAGCCTGCCGCGAAGAAGCCCGCTGCGAAGAAGCCCGCCGCGAAGAAGCCCGCCGCGAAGAAGCCCGCCGCGAAGCGCGCGGCGCCTGGGAAGGCAGCGGCGAAGAAGGCGGGGGCGAAGTCCGTGTCGGCGAAGAAGCCGGCGGCGAAGAAGCCGGCGGCGAAGAAGCCGGCCGCGAAGAAGTCCGCCGCGGCGAAAAAGACGGCCGCCTCCAGGGCGGCAGCCAAGAAGAAGACGGCGAAGTGATCCAACCCGGGGCCCGCGCTGCGCGTGGCGCCCGTTCACGCCGTTTCCACGCAACGCACCCGCTCGGCCGCTAGGCCGGGGTTCAGCGACGCTGCCCGGTCAGACCTCGGGGCGAGGGCCCTCTCGCATTGCTCTCTTGCACCGAGAGCTCGCGCACCGGTGCCGCCGTCCGCCGATGTTGACGCTGACCTTTGCGGGGAATTGTCGGGGTTTGCCGCGCGTCCTCCCTCGCGCGCCGCGGGCCGCGTGTCCCAGGAACTTTCGGGCGCGTGACCCGTCAGCGGGTACAATGCTGCGACGTTTCCACTTCGAGGGCCCCCGCGGGGGGCGTCCGGAGCGCTGAGCACCGTGAGCGACTCTCGCACGAAGCACCTGGACCGCATCCGCAGCGCCGCGTTCGCTGTCGAGCTGAGGCTCCGGTTCGGGCGCGCGCTGCGCGCTCTGCCGAGCGCGCTGACCCTCGCTCTCGCGATCGCCGCCGGCACACTCGCGGTCCACAAGGCGCTGCCCGCGCACCTCGGCGAGCAGCGCGCGCGGCAGCTCCTCCTCGGGGCCGGGCTGCTCGTGCTGGCCACCGTCGTCGTGGCGATGCTGCGCCGCTTGCCGCCCCGCGCTGGCACGATGGCGCTCGACCGGCACCACGGGCTCCACGACCGCCTGACCAACGCCATCGCGTTCGATGCGCTGCCCGCGGCGCAGCGGACCCCGCTGATGGAGGCGGCGATCGACGACGCCTGCGAGCACGCCGCCGGGCTGCGCCCCGCAGGCGCCGCGCCGCTCGCCGTCCCGCGCGAGCTCCTGGCGTCGGCCGCGGTGGGCCTCGGCGTGCTCGCGGTGGCGCTGCTCGAGGTGCGCACCCCGCGCAAGGCGGCGCCCGTCGCGCAGACCATCGACGCGCTCGCCATGTCGCCCGACGACATCGAGCTCTTCAAGGACGCGGCGAGGGCGCTCGACCGGCAGGACCAGAGCCCGGAGATGAAGGCCGCGGTCGAGCGGTTCAACCAGCTCATCGAGGACATCGCCAACAAGCGCCTCGACCGGACCGAGGCCTTCCGCCGCATGGAGGCGCTCGAGCGCGAGCTCCTCAAGGGGGCCGAGGCCGACCTGAAGGCGCTCGAGGAGGCGCTGAAGGAGACCGGGATCGATCTCAAGAAGAGCGACCTGGCGAAGGGCGTCGGGGAGTCCCTCGAGAAGAAGGACCTCGAGAAGGCGAAGAAGGACCTCAAGGAGCTCGCCGAGAAGCTCCGCGACAAGAAGCAGAAGTTCGACAAGGCCGAGCTCGATCGGCTCCGCAAGGCGCTCGCCGAGGCGGCCTCACGCCGCAAGGAGGCGCTCGCCGCGATCAACGAGAAGCGGGCCGAGGTGCGCGAGCAGCTCCTCAAGCAGAAGCAGAAGGCCTCCGCCAGCGAGCAGCAGAAGCCCGAAGAAGAGCGGCTGCTGAAGAAGAAGGAGCGCGAGCTGGAGCGGCTCGACCGCGAGGCCGAGCAGAAGGAGCGCACCGGCCGTCAGCTCGACAGGCTCGACCGGGAGCTCGCCAAGGCCGCCGAGGACCTGATGCGGGACCTCGGGATGTCGGCGGACGATCTCGAACAGGCCGCCGAGGACATCAACCGGATGCAGCAGGAGGAGATGTCCGAGCAGGAGAAAGAAGAGCTGCGCCAGCGGCTCGAAGAGCTCCGCGAGCTCGTTCGCCAGCAGGGGCAGGGCGGCAAGCAGCGCATGGCGAGGATGCTCCGGTTCGGCAAGCGCGCGCGCGGCAACCAGGGCGGCGACGAGCAGCAGGGACAGGGGCAGCAGGGTCAGGGCCAGGAGGGCCAGGGCGAGCAGGAAGGGCAGAACGGCCAGCAGGGTCAGGGCAAGGGCGGGCAGGGCCAGGGCCAGGAGCTGGTGATCGGGCCCGGCGGCAAGAAGATCCTGATGCCGGGCGGGCAAGGCCAGGGGCAGGACGGGCAGGGGAGCGGCCAGGGCAACAGCAACGGCGGCAACCAGCCGGGCGGCGACGGCGCCGGCTCAGGCCGCGGCGGCGAGGTCGCGGGCAAGCGAACGGACCCGAAGATGGGGACGCAGGACGTCCAGGCGCAGGGGCTCGATACCCAGGAGGGGCCGTCGAACAGCGAGGTCATCCTCAGCGCGGCCGAGCGTGGCTTCAAGGGGACCGGCTACAAGAAGGTCTTCACCGACTATCACACCGTCGCAGAGCAGCAGATCAACAAGGACCAGATCCCCGACGGATACCGGTTCTACGTGAACCGGTATTTCCAGCTCATCAGGCCGCGCGAGTGAGTCGAGCCGGCGGCTCGAACGCGACCGCGCCTCACGGAGGCTCCGCGACAGCGGGCCCGAAGCAGGAAGCTATGGCCGACAAGACGAAGGAAGCAGCGCGCGCCGAGGTGGACGAGTTCCGCGCGAGCATCGGTGAGCTGCGCGAGGAGGTGGGGAAGGTCATCGTCGGCAACCGCGAGGTGGTCGACGGCGTGCTCACGTGCATGCTCGCGGGCTCGCACGCGCTCCTCGAGGGCGTGCCGGGGCTCGGAAAGACGATGCTCGTCCGCACGATGGCCGAGGCGCTCGACCTCCAGTTCTCGCGCATCCAGTTCACCCCCGACATGATGCCCGCCGACATCATCGGCACCACGGTCATCGACGAGAGCGCGGGCGGGCAGCGGTCGTTCTCGTTCCGCAAGGGGCCGATCTTCGCGAACATCGTCCTCGCCGACGAGATCAACCGCGCGACGCCGAAGACGCAGAGCGCGCTCCTCGAGGCGATGCAGGAGCACCGCGTCACGGTCTCGCGCCAGAGCTACACGCTGGAGCAGCCGTTCTTCGTGCTCGCGACGCAGAACCCGCTGGAGAGCGAGGGGACGTACCCGCTCCCCGAGGCGCAGCTCGACCGGTTCTTCTTCAAGCTCCACGTGCCGTTCCCGAGCCGCGACGAGCTGAACGCGATCCTGGAGCGGACCACGGGGACCGAGGCGATCGCGGTGCGGCCGGTCCTCAACAGGGAGCGGATCACCGCCATGCAGCGGCTCGTGCGCGAGGTGCCCGTGGCGAAGCACGTCCAGGATTACGCGGTGCGGCTCCTCCAGGCGACGCACCCGACCGAGGGCGAGAGCCTCGGCGAGGTGAAGCGGTTCGTGAAGTTCGGCGCGTCGCCGCGCGGGGCGCAGGCGCTGCTGCTCGCCGCGAAGATCCGGGCGCTCTTCGAGGGGCGGTTCGCGGCGTCGGTCGACGACGTGCGCGCGAGCGCCCTCCCCGCGCTGCGGCACCGCGTGCTCCTCAACTTCGAGGGCGAGGCCGAGGGCGTGAAGACCGACGAGGTGCTGCAGGCGATCCTCAAGCACCTGCCGGAGAGCAAATGACGGAACGTCGGCGGTAGGATGGGGCTCTTCGACGCGTTCAAGAGGGCCGCTGCGCCGCTCCGACGGCTCTCCACCCTCTCGCCAAGCTCGGCGAGCGCCTCGGACGAGGATCTCTTCGACGACGAGTTCCAGCGCAAGCTCGACTACCTCGCGATGGTGAGCCGCCGCGTCTTCTCCGGCGCGATGCGCGCGGAGCGGCGGACCAAGAAGACCGGCTCCGGGGTCGAGTTCGCAGATCACCGCGACTACGCCCCCGGCGACGATTTCCGGTACCTCGACTGGGCCGCGTACCAGCGCTTCGACCGGCTCCTCATCCGGCTCTACGAGGAGGAGGAGGATCTCTCGATCTACTTCATCCTCGACACGTCGGCGTCGATGGCGTTCGGCGACGGGGCGAAGCTGCGGCACGCGAAGCGCCTGTGCGCGGCGCTCGCGTACGTGGGGCTCGCCAACCTCGACCGCATCGCGATCGTGACCGCGACCGACGAGATCAGCGGGCGCATGCAGTCGACCCGGGGCAAGGCGCGCATCTTCAGGATCTTCCGCTTCCTCGGGCAGGCGCGCGCCGACGGCGCGACCGACCTCGGGGAGGCGATGAAGACCTTCGTGGCGCAGCACAAGCGGCGCGGGCTCGCCGTCATCCTCAGCGATCTCTACGATCCGGTGGGCTTCGAGCGCGGCATCAACGTGCTCAGGTACAACCGGTTCGAGCCGTTCGTGCTCCACATCGCCGACGCGCGCGAGGCGCGGCCCGCGCTGCGCGGCGACGTGCGCGTCTACGACTGCGAGACCGGGGAGGAGCGCGAGGTCACGGTGACCGCGAAGGTGCTCGAGCGCTACGCCTCGGCCTACGAGCAGTACCTCGACGAGATCCGCCGCTTCTGCACGTCGCGGCAGGTGAGCTACTTCCGCGCCGACGTGTCCGTCCCCTTCGACGAGCTGATCCTGCGCGTGTTCCGCAGAGGCGGCTTCCTCCGGTAGCCATGCTGCACTTCACCGGCGTCCCGCTCGACACGCTGCTCCGGATCGGCGCCCTCGCCGGGGCGGTGGTCGTCGTCTTCTACATCCTCAAGCTGCGCCGGCGGCCCGTCGCCGTCCCCTTCTCGAAGATCTGGGAGCGCGTCCTCCGGGACAAGGAGGCGACGAGCCTCTTCTCGCAGCTCAAGCGCCTGCTCTCGCTGCTCCTCCAGCTCGCGCTGCTCGCGCTGCTGCTGCTCGCGCTCGGCGATCCGCGCCCGCAGGCGAACCTCGTCGAGGGGCGCAACATCGTCGTGCTCATCGACGCCAGCGCGAGCATGCAGGCCGTCGACGTCGCTCCTTCGCGCATCGAGCTCGCGAAGGAGGAGGTCAGGAAGATGGTCCGCGGCCTCTCCGGCAGCGACCGCATGCTGCTGGCCCAGATGGACGCGGCCGTCACGCCGCTGTCCACGCTCACCGGGGAGATCGCGGACCTCGAGGCGGCCCTCGCGGCGGTGAAGCCGACCGACGCGACGGCCGACTTCGCGCGCGCGCTCCGCTTCGCGGGCGACACCCTGAGCGGGCTGCCGTCGCCGGAGATCATCGTCGTGAGCGACGGCGCGCTGGGCGAGCCGGCAGACGCCGGGGGGCCCGTGCGCCTCGGCGACGCCAAGCTCTCGTTCCTGCCCATCGGCAAGGGCTCGCGGAACGCCGCGATCACCGAGTTCTCGGTGCGGCGCTACCCGCTCGACAAGAGCCGCTACGAGGTGATGCTCGAGGTCACGAACACGAGCGATGAGCCGCTCGACCTCGAGCTGTCGCTGCTCGGCGACGGCCAGCTCACCGATCTCACGCGCATCCGGCTGAAGCCCAAGGAGAAGCTGCCCCGCTTCTACCCGAACCTCTCCGGCGCCTCGAAGACGCTCGAGGCGAAGCTCGCGCTGGCGGACGGGAGCTCCGACGACCTGCCCGCGGACAACCGCGCGTACGCGCTCCTCCCCGAGCGGCGCCGCGCGCGCGTCCAGGTCGTCACGGCGGGGAACATGTTCCTCGAGGCGGCGCTGCTCCTCGACGAGTACCTCGACGTGACGTTCGTCGAGCCGCAGCGCTACCCGGCGGCTCCCTCGTTCGACGTGACCATCTTCGACGGCGTGACGCCGAGCGTCGCGCCCGGGAGCGGGAGCCTGCTCTACCTCAACCCGACCGGGACGGGCCTCCCGTTCGAGGTGGGCAAGGAGATCCTCGACGACGATCCGAACTACCGCCTGGGCTTCGACGAGCTCGACGCGAAGCACCCGCTCCTGCGCTACACGGCGCTCAGCGACGTGAACATCGCGCGCGCTCACCCGCTCAAGGGCAGCAAGGAAGACAGGGTCGTCGGCCGGAGCTACAAGGGCCCGCTGCTCATCGAGGGGCGGCGCGGGGGCGTGAAGTTCGTCGCCCTCGGCTTCGACATCCGCGAGAGCGATTTTCCCCTGCGGATCGCCTGGCCGCTCTTCCTGCTCAACGCGATCAACAACTTCGTCGAGGAGGACACGAGCTACATCTCCTCGTTCCGCACCGGGTCCGTCTGGCACATCCCGGCGTCCTCATCCGCCGAGACGGCGAGCCTGGAGCTGCCCGATGGGACGAACCGGACGGTCCCGATCCAGGACGGGCGCGCGGTGTTCCTTGGGCAGCACGCCGGCTTCTACACGCTGCGCGTCGGCGCCCCCGGCGCGCAGGAGGAGAGCATGTTCGCCGCGAACCTCTCCGCGCCGCTGGAGAGCGCGATCGCCCCCGTCGCCGAGCTCAAGGTCGACGGGCGCGGTGCGGGCGCCGTTGGCGAGTTCAAGCTCGGCGTCCGCCGTGAGCTCTGGGTGTACCTGCTCGCGGCCGTGCTCCTCGTGACCGCGATCGAGTGGTTCACGTACCACAGGAGGGTGACGGTGTGAGCGCGTTCCGTGGCCGCAAGTTCCGCGTCGTCGCGTGGGCCATCACCTGCGCCGCCCTCGGCGGGATCCTGTTCTGGGCGTACCGGAGGTACGTCCTCCTCCACCCGGATCCCACGCTGACGTGGGTGCACGAGGGGGTGAAATACGAGCTCCTCAACCCGAAGATGCTCGGCGCGATCCTGCTCGCGCCCTGGTTCGTCGGGGTGCTCGCGGGGTCGCTCGCCGACCTCCCCCTCCCGCAGCGCGTGCTCTCCGTGCTGCTGCGGATCGCCTTCGTCGCGCTGATCGCGCTCGGGCTGTCGCGGCTCGCGAGGACGGCGACGACGGAGAAGGTCGCCACCATCTACCTCATCGACGTCTCGGACTCCGTCACGGACGAGGCGATCGACGACGCGCGCGCGGCGCTCGACAGGGCGTTCGCCGAGAAGCCGGAGGACGGCGTCCTCAAGGTGATCACCTTCGCGCGGCGCCCGCGGCTGGTCGAGCGCGGGGGCGCGGAGGGAGAGGCGGCGGGCCGCGACGCGGAGCGGCGCGCGCCGGCGATCGGCCGCCACCTCGACGAGAAGGGGCAGCGCGCCGATCTCGGCGCGGGGTCGAACCTGCAGGCGGCGCTCCAGCTCGCCTACGGGCTGTATCCGCCCGGCTACCTCAAGCGCGCCGTGCTGATGTCGGACGGCGTGCAGACCGACGGCGACGTGCTGGCCGAGGCCAACCGGGCGCGCGACTTCGGGGTGCGGCTGTTCGCCGTCCCGTACCGGCGGCCCGCGCCGCCCGAGGTCGCGGTGCGCGAGCTCAGGATGCCGGACCGGGTCAAGGTCGGCGAGACCTTCGAGATCCACGCCGACATCTACGCCAGCCGCGCCACGAAGGCGCGCGCTCGGCTGTTCCAGGGGGAGGCGCTCAACGGCCTCGAGGGCATCCGGGATCTCGAGCTCAAGGCGGGGCCGAACGACGTCATGTTCAAGAGCGTCGTGCGCATCGCGGGGCAGGTGACCTACGCGCTCGAGCTCGACCAGATCGCCGACGACAAGTTCAAGGAGAACAACCGGTACGCGACGACCATCGACGTGCCGGGGCGCCCGTCCGTCCTCTACATCGAGGGGACCCCGCAGCACGCCGGCCCGCTCTCGAGCGCGCTCACCGCCCAGCAGTTCGACGTCGACGTCAGGCCGCCGGCCGGCTTCCCCGGCTCGCTCAAGGAGATGGAGCGCTACGACTTCCTGATCGTGTCCGACACGCCGAAGGAAGCGCTCAGCCTGCAGGGGCAGGAGATCATCGAGAGCTACGTGCGCGACCTCGGCGGTGGGTTCCTCTTCGCCGGCGGCGAGTCGGGGTACGGCCTCGGGGGCTGGTACCGCACCACCATCGAGCGGATCTTGCCGGTGCGGATGGACAACGAGCGGAAGAAGGACATGCCGAGCGTCGCGATGGCGCTCGTCATGGATCGCTCGGGGTCGATGACAGGGCTGCCCCTCGAGATGGCCAAGGCCGCGGCCAAGGCGACCGCGGGGGTGCTGGGCTCGGACGACCTGATCGAGGTCATCGCGTTCGACTCGGCGCCGACGCGCTACGTGAAGATGCAGCCCGCGCGCAACCGATCGCGCATCGCCGGCGAGATCGCGCGCATCCAGCCGGGCGGCGGGACCGAGATCTTCGCCGCCCTGGACGCCGCCTACCAGGACATGACGGTGACGCAGGCGCGCAAGAAGCACGTCATCCTCCTCACCGACGGCAAGGCGTCGACGGGCGGCATCCGGGATCTCGTGTCGGCCATGATCGCCGAGTCGATCACGGTGACCACGGTGGGGCTGGGGAACGATCTCGACGAGCAGCTCCTCAAGATGATCGCCGACGTGGGGGGAGGGCGCTTCCACGCGGTGCCGGACCCGAACAACCTGCCGCGGATCTTCACCAGGGAGACCGAGATGGTCGCGCGCGCCGCGGCCGTCGAGGAGTGGTTCCCGGTCACCCAGGTCGGCGACGCGGCGTTCCTCCGCGGCATCGACGTCCGCACCGCGCCGAACCTGCACGGCTACGTTTCGACCAAGCTGAAGCCGCCGCCGGCTCAGGAGCTGCTCACGAGCGACACCGGGGAGCCGATCCTCGCGCGGTGGCGGATCGGCCTCGGGTGGACGCTGGCCTGGACGAGCGACGTCAAGGCGCGCTGGGCCGTCGAGTGGCTGAGGTGGCCGGGCTTCGAGAAGTTCTGGGGGCAGCTCGTCCACGAGCACATGCGCCAGAAGCACCGGCGCGAGCTCGACATGAAGGCCGAGATCGTCGACGGGGAGCTGCGCGCGTCGGTCGACGCGTTCGGGGCCGACGACCGGTTCGAGAACAACCTGACCTCCCGGCTCAGCATCATCGGGCCCGAGCCGGGCGGCTCGACGCGCGTCGTCGACATGCGTCAGACCGCGCCGGGGCGGTACGAGACGGCGCTCACGCTGGATCGGTATGGCTCCTTCCTGCTGCGTGCGGAGCACCTGCGCGAGGCCGAGGACGGCTCGCTGCGGCCCGTTGCCGTCAGCTACGGCCACGTGTCGAACCCGTACCCCCGGGAGTATGCAAGCTTCGAGCCCGAGCTCGCGACCCTCGAGAAGGCCGCGGTGTCCACCGGCGGCGGGGTCGATCCGAACGGCGTGGCGGCCATCTTCGACCCGGCAGGGGAGAAGGTGACCTTCCACGAGGAGCTCTGGCCGCGGTTCATCTACGCCGCCATGGCCGTCTTCCTGCTCGACCTGCTCGTCCGGCGGGTGCGGATCTTCGACCGGAAGTTCGTTGCGCGCCGGGGCCGCGGGTCAGGGGGGCAGAGGCTCCGCGCCGTATGACAGCGGGCCAGCGCCTCCCCGCCGTCGGACGGCCCCGTGGCACAGCCGAGCCCTCATGACCGCCGATCGCCCGTTCCGCCCCGGTGTTGCGCCCGGCGCCGGTGGGCGTCCGTCAGGCAACGCCCGACCGCGCTGCATGGTTCGCTGTGCTCCAGACCGCCAGCCTGCACCATTTCGCGACGCGGAAGGGCCGTCTTGGGCTAGTTTCCCCTTATAGACCGGTGGTAGAGGAGCCCTGGAAAGCAGCGAAGGACGTGAACGCGCTCGAGGCCTCCACCTCTCGGCCTCCGGTAGGTCGTCCGCTGATCATCAGCGGCGATCCGCTCGCGTCGCTCCGCTCCCGGGGCGCCGCGGTCTCCTCCAACACCGCCGTCGGCCGGCTGCTCCGCGAGTCGCCCAGGGCGATCGCGGAGCTCCACGAGCAGGAGATCGCGCTCGGGATCGACGTCGTCCGGGCGCTCACCTCCGCGACGACGACGCGCGCGCTGGCCCCCATCGGCATGGCGTTCCGCGCCGCCGCGCTGACCGGGACCGCCGTCGAGCTCGCGAGCGAGGCGGCGGGCGCAGCCTCGCGCCGCGTGGCGGTGGCCGGTATCCTGGGCCACACTGCTGCCGCGCCCATGGCCGACCGGATTGCGGAAGATTACGCGGTCCATGCGGCCAGGCTCGCGGCGGCCGGCTGCGAGATCCTCGTCGCATGCGGCTTCGAGCCCGCCCAGGCCGCGTGCGTCGCCCCCGCTGTCGCGCGGCTCGCGCGGCGCGCCGCGGTGGTCAGCGCCAGCACGACGCAGCTCGCGACGTGGGCGCTCGTGGAGCTCGACGGCGCCGGACGCACCGTCGACGGCGAGGGCTTCGAGGACGCCGCCCGGGCGGCGCTCGACAGCGGCGCCGACGCGTTGCTCTTCGAGATCGCGTCGGCCGACCTCGGGATGAACATCCTCCGGCGCCTCGAGGGCGTCGCCCACGAAGCTCAGATCGGCGTGCTGCTCGGCGCCGAGACCGCGCCGGCGGACGGGGCCGGCCGCGTGGCGCCCGCGGAGGTATGCGACGCCTGGGCCGCATCCGCGATGCGGCTCATCGACGCGGGCGCGCGGATGCTGGGGGGAGGGACGGGGACGACGCTGGCGCACCTCGGTGCGCTCGCAAAGATGCTCCGTACGACGCAGCGCGCGCCCCTGCTCAGGCGCGCGCTCTAGGCGAGAACGAAACCAACCGGAAACGTGATGATGGCCGACGCTAGCCACGCGAGTGAGTCGAAGTCTCAACCGTTGAAGACGTTCGACGATCTGCTGTTTCCCTTCCACGAGGCCGTGAAGCCCGAGTCGCTCCACCGGATCGGCGCCGAGGCAGAGAAGTTCGGGGTCGACGCCAGGACGGGCGCCGCCATCCCCTACGAGGGCGAGCGGAGCGTCCTCTCCGTGCTCCAGGCGCTCGTCGAGCGGCACGGCTGGACGCCCGAGCACGAGACGCCCGGCGGTCCGCTGATCGCGCTCGTCCGGGCCGGCGCCTCGGTGACGCTGGAGCCGGGCGCGCAGCTCGAGCTGTCCGGGGCGCCCCTCGAGACGATCCACCAGATCTGCTCGGAGATGTGCGGGCACCTGGCGGAGCTGCGCGACATCTCCAGCGAGCTCAAGTTCGCCTGGCTCGGCATCGGGTTCCACCCGTTCGCGTCCCAGGCCGAGCTCTCCTGGGTGCCGAAGGCCCGCTACGCGATCATGCGGCGCTACCTGCCGACGCGCGGCGCGCACGGCCTGGACATGATGCGCCGCACCGCCACGGTGCAGGCGAACTTCGACTACGCCAGCGAGGAGGGCGCGATGCGCGCGCTCCGCGTGGCGCTCCGGCTGTCCCCGCTCGTGACGGCCATCTTCGCGAACTCCCCCTTCTACGAGGGATCGATGTTCGGCGGGCGGAGCTACCGCGCCAGGGTCTGGCTCGACGTCGACCCCTCGCGGCAGGGGCTCATCCGCAACGTGCTCGAGCGCGGCCGCCGCTTCTCGGACTACGTCGCGTGGGCGGTCGACGCGCCGATGTTCCTCATCAAGCGGGACGGCGAGGTGATCGAGAACACGGGGCAGACGTTCCGCCAGTTCCTGGAGAACGGCTTCCAGGGGCACCGGGCCACCCGCGCCGACTGGGAGATGCACCTCAACACGCTGTTCCCCGAGGTCCGGCTGAAGCGGACCATCGAGGTTCGCGGCGCCGACTCGCTCCCGGCCAGGCTGATCTGCGCGCTCCCGGCCCTGTGGGCAGGGATCCTCTACGACGCGCGCGCGCTGGACGAGGCCGACGCCCTGTCCGAGAGCTTCCGGTTTGACGAGCTCGAGGCCGTGCGCCCGACGATCGCCGAGCGTGCGCTCCGCGCGACGTTCCGCGGCAAGCCGCTCGCGGCCATGGCCGAGCAGCTCGTCGCGATCGCCTCGGGCGGCCTGGAGCGGCGCGCGCGCCTGAACAAGGACGGCAAGGACGAGCGCATCCACCTCGAGCGGATCAGCGCGCTCATCGCCAGGGGGCAATCCCCGGCCGATGCCCTCGTGGAGGGGCTCAGCAACGACGACCCGGATCTGCGGAGCAAGATCCTCGACCGTGCGAGGATCTGAGCGCCGCTCGCCGCCGAGGGCGCGCGGCGCGGCTGGCGCACCGGGCAGAGGACGTCGACCGGCATGACGTTTGTTTATCTCCTAGGCACCGCGCTGCTGGTGCTCCTCAACGCGTTCTTCGTCGCTTCCGAGTTCGCCATCGTCAAGATGCGGCCGACGCGGCTGGAGCAGCTCGTGCGCGAGGGGGACGCGCGGGCGCGGCTCGCGCTCCAGGTGTCCCAGCGGCTCGACGCGTACCTCTCCGCCAACCAGCTCGGCATCACGCTCGCGTCCCTCGGGCTCGGCTGGATCGGCGAGCCGGCGATCGCCCACCTCATCGAGCCGTGGCTCGCGCCGCTCGGCGCGTGGTCGGGGGTCAGCGCGCACGCCATCGCCGTGGGCATCGCGTTCATCGTGATCACGGCGCTCCACACCGTGATCGGGGAGCTCGCGCCGAAGTCGCTCGCCATCCAGCGCACGGAGAAGGTCACGCTCTGGGCGGCGCGGCCGCTGCACGGGTTCTTCGTCCTGATGTGGCCGGTGATCTGGGTGCTGAACTCGATGGCGAACGGGTTCGTCCGGCTGTTCGGGCTGCGGCCGGCGGGCGAGGAGGAGATCGCGCACACCTCGGAGGAGCTCCGGCTGCTCCTCACCAGGAGCCCCGCGGGGCTCGACCCTGCGCTGCGCAGCATGCTCGTGCGCATCTTCGACCTGCGCCGGCGCACGGCGCGGCACGTGATGTCGCTCCGCTCCGACGCGGCGACCCTGCGCGCGAACATGACGATCGAGGAGGCGGTGCGGACCGTGGCCGACGCCGGGTACTCCCGGTACCCGGTGCTCGACGAGCAGGGCAAGATCGTGCTCGGCTACCTGCACCTGCGCGACCTGTTCGACGTCCTGAGCCACCGCCGCCGCGCGACGCGCGTGGCCGAGCTGCTCCGCAAGCCGATCTTCGCGCGCGAGAACACGTCGGTCGAGCGCCTGCGCCTCGAGATGCAGGCGCGCCAGGTGCCGGTGGCGATCATCACCTCCGCCTCGGGCGAGTTCATCGGGCTCGTCACGATGGAGGACCTCATCGAGGAGATCGTCGGCGAGATCCGCGACGAGAACGACGAGGAGGTGCCGCCGATCCACCGGCGCGGGGGCGGCATCGTCGACGTCGACGGCCGCGTGCTGCTCGCGGATCTCGAGCGCGACGCGCACATCGTGCTGCTGCCCGAGGTGAAGACCGTCGAGACGGTCGGCGGGTACATGCTCGGCCGGCTCGAGCACCCGCCCGAGGCAGGCGAGCGCGTCGAGTGCGAGGGCTACACGCTCGTCGCGATGGACGTCGCTGGCCGGAGGGTGCGCCGCGTCCGCATCGTCCCGACCGAGGTCGCCGCGGGCGAGCGGTCGTGACGAGCGCGGCCCCCCTCGCCGCGGATCGACGGAACCGTGCCGTACGTCGGGGGCGCCGCCCCGGGAGGTCCGCGGCGGGGCGCGTCCCCGGGAGCCCGTCGTCCCGGGGACGAACTGCACACGGTTCCAGGTACAAAGTTCGGCGGACCGGTACTACCCTCGCTTCGTAAGTGGAAACGCTTGCAACTCGGATCTTGCGCGATGGCCCGCTGAACGAGCTCGACGCCGTCGGCTGGGCCATCCGTCTCGCGAAGCGGATCGAGGCGCTGCACGCGCTCGGCGTCGCGCACGGCGCCATCTCGCCCGAGTGCGTGCTGACGGCCGCGGTCGATCGCACCTCGAAGGGGATCCTGGCCGACCTGCGCCAGACGCCGAGCCGCATCGCCTACCAGTCACCCGAGCGCGTCGCGGGCGGGACGCTGTCGCCCGGCGACGACGTCTGGGCCATCGCGGCGACGCTCTACGAGGTGCTCACCGGGGCGAGCGCCTTCGGGGGCGCGAGCGACGTCGAGACGCGGCAGCGCATCGCGAGCGCGTCGCCGGCGCCGCTCGCCGTCTTCGACGTGGGCGACGACGACCTCCAGCGGATCCTCGACGACGCGTTCCAGCGCGATCGCTCCGCCCGCACGACGAACGCGGCCGCGTTCCGGCGCGCCCTCGAGGAGTGGCACCCCGATCCCGCGGCGCGCACGCTGCTCCCGCTCGACGACGAGGACTCGACGAGCGACGAGGACGACGACGAGGTGCGCACGCTGATGCGCGTCGCGCCGCTCAGCTCCGCGCAGCTCGACCAGATCATCGCGCAGCGCGCGGCGGCCGCGGCGGCAGGGCAGCCCCCGCCGCCCATCCCGCCCGAGCGCCCGCAGCCCCCTGCAGCGCTCGCCGGCGCGTCCCCCCCGCGACCGGCCGCCGCCCCGATCCCCCGGGCCGCGGCGGAAGCTCCCGTCGCGAGCGGCCGTGCGCCGGTCCCGCTGGGGCGCGCGCCGGGGATGGGGGCGGTGCCGCTCACGCGGTCGTTCGGCGACGACCCCGACGGGGAGGACGAGCTGACCGTCATGCGGGAAGGATCCCTGGACCTCCGCAGCGGCGCCGGGACCGCGGGCCTCGGGCCGCCGCGCTCCGCGGGGACGGCGTCCTTCGCGCACCGGGGGAGCGGCGTTGCGCGGCCTGCAGCGGGCGTGGCGTCGCCGGCCGGCGTCCCTCGCGAGCCGTCCGCGCTCGGCGTGCCAGCGCCGCCGATCGCCGGGCGCGACCGCCCGGGCGCGGGGCGCGACGCGCTGGCGAGGGCGTTCCCGCAGCAAGACGCGATGCCGTTCCTCGGGGACACCGACGACGACGGCATCCACGACGAGCCCACGCTGGATGCGCCCACGGTCGTCGACGATGAGGACGACGAGGACGACGTCCCCACGAGGACGCGCGAGGCGCCGTCGGCCCAGCCCGCCGTGCCGCCTCAGTCCGCGGCGGTCGCGCCGTTCAGCGCGACGCGGGCGCTCGCCGAGGGGACGTCGCGGGGCCGCTCCCCCGCAGCGTCGCCCGATCGCGCGGCGGCCGCGGCGGCCTCCGATCGCGCGGCGGCCGCGGCGGCCTCCGATCGCGCGGCGGCCGCGGCGGCCTCCGATCGCGCGGCGGCCGCGGCGGCCTCCGATCGCGCGGCGGCCGCGGCGGCCTCCGATCGCGCGGCGGCCGCGGCGGCCTCCGATCGCGCGGCGGCCGCGGCGGCCTCCGATCGCGCGGCGCCTGCGGCCGCCTCCGGGAGCGCCGATGCCGGGAGCGGCCGGATCCCTGGGCCGACCTCCGCGGCCGCCGGCGCGCTCAGCTCGCCGCAGCAGGCCTCGCCGCCCCCGCAGGGCGCCGTTGCCGCGCCGCCGAGCGCGGCGCCGGCGCAGCGGGCCCTGCAGGGCTCATCCGCCGCGCCGTCGCCGTCGCCCGTCGGGCGGTCCGACGACAGCGACCTTGCCTCCGACGCGCCGCCCGACCGCTCGGGGCGGCTCGGGATCGTGATCGCGGTGATCGTGGCGCTCCTCCTGGCGGGCGGGGCGATGCTGTTCGCCGCGCAGCTCGGCCTGCTCGGGGCCGCGCCCACCGCGCCCGGCGGGGTCCCCGCGCCGGCGGTCGCCTCGGTCGTGGATCGCCTGCGGCCGGAGCGCCGCCTTGTGGAAGCTCTGGATCTGGGCGTCGAAGCCGCCCATGTCCACGCGCTGCAGCGCCTCGGGCCGCAGGCCTGAGCGGCGCGCGACGGCCTCGGTCCGCTCGGGGAACGGCGAGATCCACACGAGCCGGCCGCCCGGCGCGAGGGCGCGCGCGGCGCCCTCGACGAAGCGGTCGAGCATCGCGTCGAGATCTCCCGTGCGCTCGACCCGCCGCCCGAGGGGCGGGTTCGTCAAGATCAGCGTGGGCGCGTCGCCCGGGGGCGGCGCGCCGCACGCGTCGCGCTGGAAGAGCTCCGCGCCGCGCGCGCCCGCGGCGTCGAGGTTCTCCCGCGCGATCTGCAGGGCGCGCGGATCGCGGTCCGAGCCCACGAGCCGCCGGTACGGCCCGAGCAGGGCGCGCTCGCAGAGCTCCAGGCCCGAGCCGACGAACGGATCCCAGACAACGTCGTCGCCGCGCACCCCCGCGAGGCGCGCGAGCGCCGCCGCGATGGTCGGGTGCGACGCCGCGGGCACGTCGCCCCGGCGATACGCGAACCGCGGGTCGGGCAGGCGCGGCGCGAGCTCGACGCGGACCCGGCCGGCGCCCTCGTGGACGACGACGTCCCACGTGCTCTGCGTCGGATCGTTCACGAGCTCCGGGGCCTCGGCCTCCACCGCCGCGGCCACGCGGAACACCGCGGCCCGGCGCTTGCCGCCGCCGGCCCACTCGATGCGGTAGCGGATCGCGCCGACGGTGAAGCGGCGCAGGATCTCGCGCGCCTCCCGCGAGAGCAGCCGCTCGGCGACGGCCGCGGCGAGGTCCTGGCCCTCGTCGAGCTTCCGCAGCGGCAGCGGGAACGCGAACGACAGCATCGTGCGCGCCCCGAACAGGGCGTCGAGGCGGCCGCCCAGCGTCACCTCGACGCGCGTGCCGCCGCACGGATCGCTCCGGAGCTCGGGGGCGAGCCCCCCGCCGGGAGACCCCTTGCCCAGCGCCGCGAGCTCCTCGGCGAGGATCGCCTCGAGCCCGCGCCGGCACCGCACCGCCACCCGGACAGGGCGCTCCGGCGCGCGATCCCCGGCGATCTCCGACAGCTCGCCGCGCGACAGGGTTCGCCGGGCCAGCAG
The DNA here is from genome assembly GCF_051521615.1 of Sorangium sp. So ce1335. NCBI lineage: Bacteria > Pseudomonadati > Myxococcota > Polyangiales > Polyangiaceae > Sorangium > Sorangium sp. So ce1335. Next base: position 8,483,919 of record NZ_CP150363.1, on the reverse strand, counting down.
CTCGGCGCGCGCGCGCACGCCGGCGAGCTCCGACATCTCGCCGCCGAGCTCGGCCAGCGCCTCGAGCGCGGCGCCGCCGCCGACCTTGCCGAGCGCGTCGATCAGCGCGCGGCGGACGTCGGGCGAGCGCTCGCCGCGCGCGGCCTCGGCGAGCGCCTCCGCGGCGAGCGGACGCCCGGCGTCCTCCGCGGGCAGCTTGCCGAGCGCCACCGCGGCCATGCGGCGCGTACGGCGATCGTCGTCGCGGAGGCAGGCGAGCAGGTGGCCGCGCGCGCGCTCGGCGACCTCCGCATCGAGCGGCGCGGCGGCCATCAGCTTGCCGACGAGCCGGGTGAGCGGCGCGCGCAGCGACGGCGCCGCGCCGGCCGCGCGCTCGAGCGCGGCGGGCAGCGCGGCCGCGCCGGCGCGGCGCAGCGCCCGCTCGGCGAGCTCGGCGGGCTCGCCGGCGGTCTCGAGGAGATCCATCAGGGCGGCGAAGTGGCGGCGGCCCGGCGTGAAGCCCGGATCGGAGAGGGCGCGATGGAGGTCGGGATCGAGCGTGGCGGTGGAGCTCATCAGGTCTGGGATCTCGGCTTTCTCATGGGGATCCCGGCGGGGCCACCCGGCCGGGAGAAAGGATTCCTGCGCCGCTCGCCGCGCGCGCTCGACTTTCGCGACAAGCGCGGCGTTCCGGCAAGCTCTTTCATCCCGGGCCTCTCGGCCCTCTCGTTTTCGGTCCCGGGGTCGCTAGAGTTTCAGCATGCCGGATCTGAGCCAGGTCATCCCGCGAACGGCGTTGCCGAACGACGTGCTGCGCGCGGCGCTCGGCGCGCTCGAGGCGGGGCGGCGGGTGGTGCTCGCGTCCGTCGTGGCGCGCCACGGCTCGGCGCCGTCGACGCCGGGGCAGAAGCTCTGCCTCTTCGACGACCTCACCGCGATCGGCACGATCGGCGGCGGCGCCGTCGAGCGGGCCGCGCTCGGCATGATGGCGCGCGCGCTCGACGAGCTCGCCAGCGCGCCGAAGCTCGAGACGTTCCGCCTGGGCCCGAGCCTTGGCATGTGCTGCGGCGGCTCGGTCGAGATCCTCATCGAGCCGATGATGCCCGCCGTCCACGCCCTCGTGATCGGCGCCGGGCACGTCGGCGCGTTCGCCGCGCCGCTGCTCGCCTCGCTCGGCTTCCGGGTCACGCTCTGCGACGCGCGCGCCGCCGCGGCCGACCCGGCCCGCGTGCCGCCGTCCGCGCCGCTCGCCGGCGCGCTGCCCGCGCAAGGCGCCGCGCCGCGCGAGGCCGCGACGGCGCTCGGGGAGCAGGTGCGGCTCGTGCTCGCCGACCACGACGACCCGGAGGTGACGGCGGGCATGCCCGAGGACCTGAGCGAGGCGGCCGCGCTCGTCATGACGCACGATCACGGCCTCGATCAGGCGGCGATCGAGTGGGCGCTCGCGCGCGGCTTCGGGTACGTGGGCGGGGTCGGGAGCCGCGCGAAGGCGGCGCGCACCCGCGCGCGGCTCGAGGCGAAAGGGGTGCCGGAGGGCGACGTCGCGCGGGTCAGGATGCCTGTCGGCCTCGACATCGGGGCGCGCACGCCGGCCGAGATCAGCGTCGCCCTCGCGGCGGAGCTCGTCGCCTGGCGCGCGGGGCGGCAGCGCGCGCGATGGTCGACGGTCGTCGCGGCGCAGGCGGGGGAGGAGCAGGCCGGATGAACAAGGTGATCACGATCGTGCTCGCCGCGGGCACGGGCAAGCGGCTCGGGGGGCCGAAGGCCCTCCTGGCCTGGCCCGCGGCGACGAAGGGAGGGGCCGAGCGGCCGCTGGCGCTCGCGCACGCGGAGGCGCGCCTCGCGGCCGAGAGCGCGCGGGTGCTCGTCGTGGTGCGCAGCTCGGTCTTCCACGCGCTGCTCGCCCATGTGCGGCCGGGCATCGACCTTGTCGCGTGGACCGCGCCGGACGATCTCGGCCCGGCGGGATCGCTGGCCGTCGCCGCGCCGCGCATCGGCGACGCCGAGGCCGTCATCGTGACGCCGGTCGACGTGCCCCCCGCGAGCGCCGTCACGGTGGCGCGGCTGCTCGCGCGGCTCGACGCGGGCGTGCCCGGCGCGCCGTCGGCCCCGCCGCCGCTCGCGGTGCGGCCGCGGCACCTCGGCCGCGGCGGGCACCCGGTGGTGCTGCGCGCCGAGGCGCTCCAGCGCTACCTCGAGCCCGACCCGCCGCCGCTCCGCGAGCACCTCAGGGCGCTCGGCGAGCGGTGCGTGGACGAGGAGGTGGACGATCCCGGGGTGCTGCACGACCTGAATGTCCCGGTCGACGTCCTCCGCGTGCTCGGGGGCCCGCCGCGCTTCCTGGCCTGAGCCTGGAGAGGCGATAGAGCCCGCCGCGTCCGTCGGCCACGCGCGCGGCGCGCGTCTCACGCGTGATGTCGACGCGGCCCGGGAGACAGGGCTATCGTCAACAGGGAGGAGCACACGAATGGCGACGAGCCCTCCCGCTTCATCGAGCGCCGTGGGGATCAGCGTGCCCCGGGCCGACGGCCCCCCCAAGGTCACGGGGGCGTCCCGTTACGTCGACGACCTCCCGGCCATGCCGGGGGAGATCTTCGGCCGCACCGTGCGGAGCCCCGTGCCGCGCGGGATCCTCCGGGGGGTGCGGCTCGACCCCGCGTTCGACTGGAGCGACGTCACGGTGGTGCTCGCCGAGGACGTCCCGGTCAACGTGGTCGCGCTGATCCTGGACGATCAGCCGATCCTCGGCACGGGCAAGCTGAACCACGCGTACGAGCCGATCGCCCTGCTCGGCTGCGCGGACCGGCTCAAGCTCGCGCGGGCGGTCCAGGCGGTCGCGCTCGACATCGATCCCTTGCCGCCGGTGCTCGACGCGCGCGCCGCGCTCGAGGGCAAGGAGATCATCTGGGGCGCCGACAACGTCCTCAAGCGGTACCTCATCACGAAGGGGCGCGCCGACGTCGAGCGGGAGCGCAGCGAGGCCGAGATCGACGCGGCGCTCGCCCGCTGCGACGTCGTCGTCTCCGGGACGTACGCCACGCACCACCAGGAGCAGCTCTACATCGAGCCGCAGGGCGTCGTGGCGTGGTGGGACGAGGCCGGCGCGCACGCGACAGGCTCGATCCAGTGCCCGTTCTACGTGCAGAAGGCGTTCCTGAAGGCGTTCGGGCTCCCGCCCGAGCGGATCCACGTCACGCAGTCGGTCACAGGGGGCGGCTTCGGGGGCAAGGAGGAGTACCCGTCGATCATCGCGCTCCACGCGGCGCTCCTCGCGAAGAAGAGCGGCCGCCCGGTGCGGATGATCTACGACCGGACCGAGGACATCGAGGCGACGACGAAGCGCCACCCGGCGTTCTGCGAGATCGCGAGCGGCTGCGACAAGGACGGGACGCTGCGCGCGCTGAAGCTCCGGATCCTCATGGACGGCGGCGCGTACGCGACGCTGTCGCAGGTGGTCCTGTCGCGCGGCGCGCTCCACGCGGCGGGCGCCTACCGCTGGGACGACGTCTGGATCGAGGCGACCGCGGTGGCGACGAACACGCCGCCGAACGGCGCCTTCCGCGGCTTCGGCGCGCCGCAGACGATCTGGGCGATCGAGCGGCACCTCGACCGCATCGCGCGGGAGCTCGGCCGCGATCCGCTCGATCTGAAGGCGAAGAACGTGCTGCGCCCCGGCGACTCGACGGCGACCGGCCAGGTGCTCCGCGCGAGCGTCGCGGGCGAGGAGTGCATCGCCCGGGCGATCGAGGCGAGCGGCTACCGGCAGAAGCGCGCGGCGGGGCCGGTCGTGCGCGGGCGCGTGGCGCGCGGGATCGGGCTGTCCGTGTTCATGCACGGCGCGGGCTTCACCGGGTCGGGCGAGCGCTACCTCAAGGGCAAGGTCGCGCTGGATCTCGCGCCCGGCGGCCGGCTCCGCATCCGCACGGCGTCGACGGACATCGGCCAGGGGACGGAGACGGTGTTCCGTCAGATCGCCGCGGCCGCCGCGGGGCTGCCGATCGATCGGGTCGAGTTCGCGGTGCCGTGCACGACGACCGTGCCCGACTCGGGGCCGACCGTGGCGTCGCGCACGGTGATGGTGGTCGGCGCGATCCTCGAGGCCGCGGCGCGCGATCTGGCGGGCCGCGTGCGCGCGGAGCAGGAGGCGGCGCAGCCGCCGGGCGGTGCGGCGGAGGCGCCGCCGGCGCTCACCTTCGAGGCGGCGGCCGACCGGCTGCTCGCGCGCGAGGGGCAGGTGACGTCGCTGAAGCAGTACGAGCCGCCGGGCTACGTGCGCTGGGACGACGAGGCGTACAAGGGCGACGCGTACCCGTGCTTCGGCTGGGCGTGCGACGTCGCCGAGGTCGAGGTCGACCTCGACACCTTCGAGGTGACGGTCGTCGACTTCTGGTCGGCCACCGACGTGGGCAAGGCGATCCACCCGGTCATGTGCAAGGGGCAGATCGAGGGCGGCAGCCTCCAGGCGATCGGCTGGGCGCTCTCCGAGGAGATCGTCTGGCAGGGCGGCAAGATCAGGAACCCGCGGATGACCAACTACATCATCCCGACGTCGCTCGACGCGCCGCCGTTCCACGTCGTCCTCGTCGAGGAGCCCTTCCCGTTCGGTCCGGGCGGCGGGGCCAAGGGCATCGGCGAGCTGCCGATGGACGGCGGCGCGCCCGCGATCGCCGCGGCGGTGGAGCACGCGACGGGCATCGCCGCGTGCGCGCTGCCGCTCACGCCGGAGCGCCTGTTCGATGCGGCGCGCGCCGCCGCGGCGCCGCGGCCGGCGGCGGGGGGAGGGGATCGCGCATGAAGGTATCGCTCGTCGTCAACGGCTCGCCGCGCGAGGTCGACCTGCCGCCGCTCTCGCGGCTGCTCGACGCGCTCCGCGGGCCGCTCGGGCTCACCGGTACGAAGGAGGGGTGCGCGGAGGGCGAGTGCGGCGCGTGCACCGTGCTGATCGACGGCGACCCCGTGAACGCGTGCCTCGTCGCGATCGGGCAGTGCGAGGGGCGGCACGTCACGACGGTCGAGGGCCTCGCCGGCGCCGGGCACCTGACGCCGCTCCAGCGCTGCTTCGTCGAGGAGGGCGGCGCGCAGTGCGGCATCTGCACGCCGGGCATGCTCCTCTCCGCCGAGGCGCTGCTCGCGCGCAGCCCGGACCCGTCGGAGCTCGAGGTGCGCGAGGCGCTCGCGGGCAACCTGTGCCGCTGCACCGGCTACCAGCGCATCGTCGACAGCGTCCGCGCCGCGGCGGCGCTGCGCCGGGGCGGGGGAGGGGCGGCGACGTGAGCATCACCGATCTCCGCCTGTTCGAGATGCGGCGCGTCTCCGGGCTCGGCCCGCTGTGCGAGCTCGTGGCGGAGCAGGCGGCGCGCGGCGCGCCTGTCGCGCTCCTCGCCGGCGGCACCGACTGGATCGTCGAGCAGGAGCTCGCGCCTCCGCTGAAAATTTCCACCGCCGACCCGGCGGGCGCCGGGCAGGCGGCGCCGCCGCTCGTCGTCGACGTGTCGCGGCTCGAGGACCTGCGCGGGGTCTCGCTCGCGGGCGACACGCTCCGCGTGGGCGCCGCGACGACCTACCTGGAGATGCGCCGGAGCGGCGTGATCCTCGAGCGGGCGCCGCTGCTCGCCCGGATGAGCCGCGACGTGGGCGCGGTGCAGATCCAGGCGCGCGGCACGCTCGGCGGCAACCTGGCGACCGCGTCGCCGGCCGCGGACGGCGTCGCCGCGCTCGCCGCGTACGACGCGACGATCGTGGTGCAGAGCGTCCGCGGGGAGCGGCGCATCCCGATGGGCGCGCTGCAGACGGGCTACAAGCGCACGTCGCGCGCGCCCGACGAGGTGATCGTCGCCGTGGAAATCGCGCTGCCGGCGCCCGGGTCGCCCTGGTACTGGCGGAAGGTCGGCGCGCGCCGGGCGCAGGCGATCTCGAAGGTCGCGCTCGCGGGCGTCGCCGAGGTGAGCGCCGGGCGGCTCGCGCGGCTCGGGCTGGGGATGGCGTCGGTGGCGCCCACGACGGCGCTCCTGCCGAGCGTTCGCGCGCTGTGCCTGTCGCGCCCGATCGCCGAGCTCACCCCGGAGGAGGTGGACGCCGCGGTGGCGCAGGACATCGCGCCCATCGACGACGTGCGCTCGACGCGGGCCTACCGGGAGCACTGCGCACGCAGCGTCGTGCGGGAGCTCCTCCGGCAGCTCGGCGCGCCGGTCTGATCACTCCATCCAGTCGAGCTGCGGGGCCTCAGGTCGGCGTCCGCGCCCGCCCGGGCGCGTCGGTCGCTCGCGCGGCGGCAGCGCGGGCTGGGGATCCTCGTCGTGGCAGCGAGAGCACTGCCGCGGGGAGTCGGTCCCGGCCTGGAAGATGGTGATGCAGCCGCAGGCTGGGCAGATCATGCCGATGTCGTGGTTCATTGAGCACTCCTCGACGGCGAACGCTCCGGGACGGCCCGAGCGGCGCGGAGGATGCGCTGGAGGGGCGACGCGAAGGCGACGGCGCTGCAACAACATCGCGTGGACGCGTGGACGCCGGAGCTCCGGGCGCGCCCTGCGAGCGCGGGGGAGCAGCCTCGCCGCGGCGCCGACCTCCGCCGAGAGGCCGTGCGATGCACCGGACACGGCGCGGCCTCCCCCATCCGCGCTGCTTCACACGGGCCACCGTCCCGTGGCCCAGGGCTATTGACTTTGACTTTCATTTCATGGAGATGCGTGATAGTCGCGCCCTGAAATGCCGCAGCCCGCCGAGCGCGCGGCGCGGTGCTCGTTCACCGTCTGTAATATCCAATACATTTCAATGCTCCTCCGTACCTCCCTGCGCCGGATCGGCCTGGCGGCGCCTGCGCTGCTGCTCACCCTCGCCCAGGCCCGTGCGCAGACCCCCGAACCGAGCCCAGAGGCCGGCGCGGATCCCTCCGCTCCGGGGGCCCCTCCCGCCGCCGGAGCGGCGCCGGAAGGCCAGGACCCTTCCGCGCCGGAGCCGGCGGCTCCCCGCGCCGACGCGCCGCCGGCTCCCGGCGGCGAGGCGCCGCCCGCTGGCCAGGAACCTGCGGCCCCGCCGGGGCAGGCGGCTCCCGGCGCCGATGCGCCGGCGCCGGGCCAGGACGCCGCCCCGCCGGGGCAGGCGGCTCCCGGCGGCGAGGCCCCGGCCGGGGGCCAGGACGCCGCCCCGCCGGAGCAGGCGGCTCCCCGCGCCGACGCGCCGGTGGAGGTCACGGTCGCGGGCACCCGCGTGACGAGGACCGCGGGGTCTGCCCATGTGATCAAGGGGCGCCAGCTCGAGCGCTTCGAGCACGACGACCCGCACGCCGTGCTGGGCAGCGTCCCGGGCGTGTACGTGCGGGGCGAGGACGGGCTCGGTCTGCGGCCGAACATCGGCGTGCGCGGCGTCAACCCTGACCGCAGCAAGAAGGTGACGCTCATGGAGGACGGCGTCCCCATCTCGCCAGCGCCGTACTCCGCGCCGGCCGCCTACTACTTCCCGCTGATCACGCGCATGGCGAGCGTGCGGGTGATCAAGGGGCCGGGCGCCATCGCCTACGGCCCGCAGACCGTCGGCGGCACCGTGGATCTCGTCACCCGATCCGCCCCGTCGCTCGCCTCGGGCGCGCTCGACCTCGCCTTCGGCCAGTACGGCTACGGCAAGGCGCACGGCTACCTTGGGACGAGCGACGGCCAGATGGACGTCCTCGTCGAGGGCGTTCACCTCCGGAGCGACGGCTTCAAGGAGCTGCCGAGCGGCGCCGACACCGGGTTCTACCGCAACGAGGTGATGCTCAAGGGCAGCTACCTCGTCGACCCGACCGCCCCGATCAAGAACGAGCTCCGCCTCAAGCTCACGTACTCGGAGGAGCTCTCCAACGAGACGTACCTCGGCATCACCGACGAGGACTTCGAGGCGAACCCGCTCCGCCGCTACGGCGTGAGCGCGCTCGACCGCATGCGCAACCACCGCACCGCGGTCGCCGTGACCCACGTGCTCCAGCCGTCGCGCGACCTCACCGTGACGACGACGCTCTACCGGAACGACTTCTCGCGCGTGTGGCGAAAGGTCAACGGCTTCCGCGGCGCCAACCTGTTCGACGTGCTCGCCGCGCCCGACACGCCGCAGAACGCGGTGTACCACGCCGTGCTCACCGGGCAGCTCGACAGCTCGACGCCGGGGGAGACGCTGCTCATCGGCCCCAACGAGCGCGAGTTCGCCGCCCACGGCGTGGAGACCCGCGTCCGCTGGAACACCGCCACGGGGCCCGTCTCGCACCGCGTCGAGTACGGCCTGCGCCTGCACTACGACAGGGTCGAGCGCCGCCACAGCGAGAACGGGTTCCTCGTGCTCGGGGGCGCGCTCGTGCCGGACGGCGGGCCGACCGTCGTGACCCAGCTCAACGAGGCATGGACCGAGGCGATCGCGCTCCACGCGACCGACGCCGTGACGTGGCGAGCGCTCACGGTGACCCCCGGCGTCCGGGTCGAGGTCATGCGCTCCGCGTTCGTGGACCGCGCGGCCGGGAGCGAGCGGAAGCGGGTCGCGCAGGCGCTCCTGCCCGGCGTCGGCGCCTACTACGCGATCACCGAGGCGCTCGGGGTGCTTGCCGGCGTCTACCGCGGCTTCAGCCCGCCGGCGCCGGGGAGCGACGAGCACGTCGAGCCCGAGCTCAGCGTCAACTACGAGGGCGGCGCCCGCTTCGCCGACGGGCCGCTCCGCGCGGAGGTCATCGGCTACTACAACGATTACTCGAACATCACGGATGTGTGCACGCTGTCGAGCGGCTGCCTCGATGCGGACCTCGACCGCCAGTACGACGCGGGCGAGGCCCGGATCTACGGCGTCGAGGCGTACGCCGAGCACGAGATCCCGGTCGGGGAGCTCAAGCTGCCGATCAGCGCTGCGTACACGCTCACCCGGACCGAGTTCCTCTCGAGCTTCACCTCGGACGACCCCATCTTCGGCCGGGTGGTGAAGGGGGACGAGATGCCGTATGTCCCGCGGCACCAGGCGAGCCTGTCGGTCGGGGTCGAGCACGAGCGCGCCGGCCTCAACGTGGGCGCCAGCTACGTGTCGGCCATGCGCGAGAAGGCCGGCGGCGAGCCCATGTCCAGGGCGCTCGCGACCGACGAGCAGTTCCTGATCGACGCGAGCGCCAGGGTGCGCGTCGTCGGGCCGCTCGTGCTCTACGCGAACGCGCGCAACGTCCTCGGCTCGCAGTTCATCGTGTCGCGCCGCCCGTTCGGCGCCCGGCCGAACGCGCCGCGCTGGATCCAGGTCGGGATGAAGGCGTCGTTCTGACGCGATGTCCGGCGCGGACCCGAGCGGGACCGCGCGGGATCGCGCCGATCAGAGCGGCCGGATGTGGGGCGGAGGCTCCGTCGGGCCCGGGAGGATGTAGGACGCCGGGGCGATGCCGTCGCGCACCGAGGCGAGGTCGACGCCGGGATCGATGAGGCGCGCGATGCGGCGGCCGTTGAGCGAGACGAGGGCGTCGGCGCGCACCTCCACCGGCCCGCGGCCGCGCCGCTCGAAGTCGTCCCGGATGTGGCGGGAGAGCTGCAAGATGAGATCGGGCTGGCCCGCCATCTCGCGCTCCTGGAGGCGCGTCAGGTACGCGCGCGGGCTCACGTGCCACGTCCGGCCGGTCTCCCGGTTCCGGACGATGAAGGTGATGCTCCCGTTCTTCTCGCGGACCATCACGCGCCAGGAGAAGCGCATCCCCTGCTCGTGCCAGCGCACGTTGCCGCCGTACGCGAGGAAGCGGAGCGGCAGCGCGAGCTGGAACGCGCAGTACGCGACGCCGAGCGCGAGGCCGACCGCGCGTAGCCGCGGCCATGGCGTCGCCTCCGGCGCGAGGGGGGGCGCGGGCGTCACCGCCGGCTCGAGGTCGGGCGATGTCGTCGCCCCCGGCGCGCCGGCGGGCGCGGGCGACGCGCCGGCGCCACGGCGGCCGAGGAGCGCGCGCGCCCGGGCGAGGAGCCGGCGCGGCCACGACGGCGAGAAGAACACGAGCGCGGAAAGGACCATGATCACCGGGAACATGCCGATGGGAAACAGCGCGCGCGTGAGGGCGTGGAACACGATCACGGCGGCGTACGCGAACGGTCGGATCCGCCGGACGAGCAGCAGCCAGACGATGCTCGTGTCGAACAGGAACCCCGCCCAGCTCATGAGCGGCGCGGCCCACGGGTGCGTGAAGAGCGGGCCGATGACGGGCATGTCCGTGCGCGATCCCAGCCAGATCCGGAGCGGCTGCGCGTGCAGGAGCCAGTCGGCGTGGGCCTTGGCGAGCCCCGCGAACGTGTAGACAACGCCGACCTGGAAGCGGAGCAGGTAGAGCCACGCGGCCGGGACGGAGCGCTCGTGGCGCCGCGCGAGCAGCGCGTCGATCGACCACGCGCGGTGCGCGGGCGACGCGGCGAGCAGGAGGCCGAGCAGGCTCGCGAGGTAGTAGTGGTTGAGGTACGTCGTGACGTCGATGGCCTGCAGGTAGGTGAAGCCGACGACGAACAGGGGCGCCGCGACGCGGAACGCGAAGCCGACGGAGATGGCCAGGGCGAGCCCCGCGAGCGCCCAGAACAGCGCGTGCATCCCGGCGGGCGGAAGCGGCTCGACCCAGGCGAGGCCCCAGTACTTGAAATGGAAGGTCGGCTTGACGAAGAGCTCGTCGATCCAGCCGTAGGCGATGAAGCGCGCCATGCTCACGCACATCGTGAGCCCGAACAGGGCGCGGAGCGCGGCGAGCCAGGCGATGTCGACCGGGCGAGACAGCGCGCCGGCCGCGCGCGACAACGCGGCCGCGAGACGGCGGGGGCGCGCGCTCAGGGGGAGCTCAGTCGTTGTCACCTTCCGACGACTGGGGGAGCTCGAGGTTCAGCGCGCTGACGAACTCCGTCTTGAGCAGGTCCGTCAGGGCCTTCACGGCGGTGTAGACGGCCTCGACCCGCGCGCGGTCGCTCGAGAGCGCCTGCTCGAGCGGCGCGTCGAGCGTGTCCACGGCCGCCTGGGCGCCCGTCAGCGCCGCCAGCATGCGATCGGCGAGATCGGCCGAGCCGACCTCGCGCAGCCAGTCGTCGAACCCGACGCCCTGGCCGCCCTCGCCGCAGCCCTGGAACAGGCGCCGGAAGCCGCTCAGGTTGGCCCGGAGGTGCGCCGCCGAGGCCTGGGCGTAGCGGGACTCGATCGCCTCCGGGCAGCTGGGCGTTGCGCAGTCCTCGGTGAAGCCGAGGGGCCGGCCGAGCTTCCAGTCCTTGAGCTCCTTCTCGATGTAGAACATCGCGTCGGTCACCGCGTTGAGCGCGTCCTGCTCGGTCGCGAAGACGGGGCTCCCGCGGCCGGCCTGGGTGAGCTTGTCCCGGAAGCTGCCGGGCTCGGGCGCCCAGGCGCGCGCGAGCGCGCCCGCGCGGGCGAGCACGTCCGCGGCCGCCGCGGCGGCGTAGTCGGCCTTGCGCTGCGCGAGATCGCCGGCGCCGAGCGCCGCCCAGGTGCGGCCCGCGTTGATGGGCGAGTACTGCGAGCAGGCGTTGTCGACGCCGGGGTAGAAGACGAGGTACTCGAACGCCGCGAGGCCGCGGCCGTTGATGAGCGACGAGGAGAAGCTCGGCTGCGCGTAGGCCCGGCTCACGATCTGCTCCTCGACCTTGCACCGGCTCACGAGCGGCCAGGCGTAGATCTGATCCCGGAGGTCCTGACCCCCGGGCTGCGTGGAGCTCGCCGCGGGCCCGAAGCGGAAGATCTCCGCCTCCTGCCAGACCCGCATGGCCGATAGCCAGGCGCCGCGCGCGGCGGCGGCGGTGTCAGGCCCGCCCGGGTCGCGGGAGAGGGCCGAGGCGCGCTCGCTCAGGGCGCGCGCCTGCGCCTCGAACTCGCAGGCGCGGTTCAGCGCGCAGTCGGCGGCCGCCGCGAGCAGCTTCGCCTTGCTGAAGGGGCCCTCGTCGACGGGGACCGGCGCGCACACGTCGCCGCCGACCGGCTCGCCGCCCCCCGCGCCGGTGGTCGCCGCGGTGGTCGACGCGGCCGTCGCGTCGCCCGTGGCGCCGCTCCCGGTCGAGGGCGCGGGCGGCGCGCCGCCGCTGCCGCTGTCCGGCGGCTGCGGGCCGCCGCTGCCCGGCGGCAGCCCGCCGCTGCCCGGCGGCTGCGCGCCGCCGGGCCCGGCGCCCTGGCCCGTGTAGACGACCTCGTCCGGGGGCGGCTTGCGGCACGCGACGGCCGTCGTGAGGCCGAGGAGCGACAGCAGGAGCGCCGTCGGGAGGCGGCGGGCCCGCTCGTTCCGAATGCTGTTCATTCTCGGCCTCGCGCGGTTCATGGGTGGGGCGCGTCAGTCCCGCGGGCCGGGGACGGGCAGCAGGATCAGCGTCGCGTCGTCGTCCTCGGGCCCGTTGCCGTCGGACCGGTATCCGGCGGCCGCGAGCCAGGCGCCGTCCGGCGACACCGCCACGCCGAAGAGCGAGTCGTCGGAGCGATCGAAGCTGTAGAGCCGGTGGCCGCTCGCGTCGAAGGTCGCGTCCGGGGCGCCGTTCGGGTCGTACACGGCGATCATCGCGTCGACGTTCCCGGTCGCGGGGGTGGCGCTGCCGACCATCACGACGCGATCGTCGGGGAGGACGAGGAGGTTGCGCCCGCGGTCGTTGTCGCCGGCCACGTCGAGCACGATGCCGCCGCCCACGCCCCAGGAGGCGTCGAACCCGCCCGTGGGGGTGACGCGGAAGGACACGAGATCCACGGCGCCGCTCTCCTCGGCGCGCCCGTAGCCGGTGGTCACGTACTTCCCGTCGGACTGGCGCGCCGCGCCGTAGGCCTCGGCCATGCCGACCGGGAACGGCGAGAGCCTCGCGACGCCGTCGGAGGAGAAGGTCGTGTCGGGGGTGCCGTCGGCGTTCAGCCGCAGCAGCACGATCTGGTTGCGGCCCCCCACGTTCGTGTAGCCGGAGGAGACGATCTTGCCGTCGGCCTGCACGAAGCCGTTGCGCGGGTTGTCGCCGAGGTTCAGCCCGTCGACGTCGAGCGTGTGAACGCCCTCGGTCGCGAAGGTGGTGTCGAGATCGCCGTCCGCGGTGAGCTTCACGATCGCGCGGTCCCGGTCGGCGCGGTCCGCCGCCTTCTTGCTGGCGAACAGGACGAGCGCGTCCTCGGCGTCGCGGTCGACGCCCCAGAGCAGGTCGCCCGTGTTGCCCTCGCCGGCGCCGAGATCGACGATGGCGACGCCGTCGTTGCCGAAGGTCGTGTCGAGCGTGCCGTCGGCGTTGAGCCGGACGACCGCGAGATCCGCGTCGGACGGCGTGGCGCTCGGGTCGTGCTCGACGTTGCCCGCGAGCACGACCTTGCCGTCGGACTGCACGACGATGCCCCGCGCGGTCTCGGTGGTCCCGCCCTCGACGACGTTGACCCTCGCGATGCCGTTCGTGCCGAAGGTCGTGTCGAACGAGCCGTCGGTGTTGAAGCGCGCCACCGCCATGTGGGTGTCGCCGCCGACGGCCACGTGCCCCGCGGCGTAGGCCCTCGAGTCGGCGTCGAACGCGACGGCCCAGAAGCGGTCGTCCGCGGCCTCATCGAGCGCCACGACGCCTGCGAAGCCGCTCGCCCAGGGCTCCTCGCCGGTGCCGCCGCCGCCGTCGCCGCCGCCAGCGCCACCGTCGCCGCCGCCAGCGCCGCCAGCGCCGCCGTCGCCGCCGCCAGCGCCGCCGTCGCCGCCACCAGCGCCGCCGTCGCCGCCGCCAGCGCCGCCGTCGCCGCCGCCAGCGCCGCCGTCGCCGCCGCCAGCGCCGCCGTCGCCAGCGCCGCCGTCGCCGCCGGTACCGCTGCTGCTCGTCGAGGTGGCGCCGCCAGCGCCGCCAGCGCCGCCCGTGCCCAGCGTGTCGTCGGTATCGTCACCGCACGCGGCCACGCCGCCGAGCAGCAGGCACCAGGACAGTCCGAACGTGGCGAGCGCCGTCCGCGGCGCGGACAGCGAGGTTCTCTTCGCAAGCATGATCGACGGCTCCCTCATGATGTTGATAATGAAAGTCGTTTACCGAGGATAGCTGTTTTCTGCCAGGGTGACGTTCCTGTCAAGACATTCCGCTACACCCGCCCCGTCGAGGCCTGGATTCGCGGGATCCTTCAGGAACGGATCTCCGCGCTGCCTCCGCCGCGCGGCGATCGTCCGAGCCGCTCGGCGGAGCGCGAGCCACGCCGAGCGCGGAGGCCAAGCGATGGGCGGCGCGTCGGCTCACGGCATCTGGGGGCGCGACGTCGAGCGAGCCCACGAGCGCGGCGTCAATTTCTTCTACCGGGGCTCGTACCGCACGCCCGAGTTCGGCGCGGCGCTCCGGTGCATCGGCGCGTGCGATCGCGAGCGCATCCGGGGGGGCATCCAGACCTACGCCGGTGGCCCTCGGGCATCGGCAAGTCGCTCGACAAGGGGCTGCGCGAGCCGAGCTCGGCCCGCCGCAAGGCCCTCAGGGCGGCTGATCCAGCGCGCCGCGGGAGCGCCGGCAGCGCGCGGACCCCGCGCCCGTCGGGTCAGAGCAGGGTGAGGAGCCGGCGGGCGCGGACCTCGGCCGCCTTGATGAGGTGCTCGGACTCGGTCTCAGGGAGCTCGAGCTTCTTGCAGAGCGCGGCGATGTACTGCTTCTCCGCGTCGTGCTGCTCGCCGTCGACGAAGGTGAGCAGCACCGCGTGCTGGAGCAGCGCGCGGCGCTCGTCGCCGCCGAGCTCGGCGAGGGGCACGTCGTCCAGGGTCTTCTTCTCGGCGGCGTAGGCGCGGATCTCCTTCGCCTGCTCCTCGTTCGCCTCGAACGCCGCGATCAGCCCCTCCACCATCTCGCGCTCGGCGTCGTGGAACTCGCCGTCCGCCCACGCCACGCTCACGAGCGATTTCACGATCGCCATGTTCATCTCTTGCATGGCGACGAGTGTCGTCGCTCCTCCGGGGCAGCGTCAATCGTGAGGGGGCGGCGTCCCCGCCTCCGCGCGCGGCACCGCGTGGAGCGCGCCGCGCGCGAGCGGCTCGGCCAGCGAGGCGAAGAGCCCCGGCCGCAGCGTCCCGACGATCAAGGCGCAGAGAAGCGCGATCGCGACGAGCGCGAGCCACAAGGACAGGCCCCGCCGCCGCGGGGTCACGAGGGGCGCAGGCGGCCTGCGGTCCTCGTCGAGCGCGGCCGGCCCAGCGCCGGGCGAGGCGTCCTCGGACGGAACGGGCGGCCTCGCCGCGGCGAGCGGCGAGACCGCGCTGGAAGCCGCGAGCGCCGGGATCGCGGAGAGCGCGGCGACCGGCGGGGGTGTGAGCGTGGGATCGAGGCCCGCGAGCGCCTTCATGCTGCGCGCGGCGCGGCGCTGCGCGCTGTGCTCCGACTGCGCCGCGAAGCGTGCGACGAGCTCGTCGACCCGGGACGGGCCCGCGCCGTCGGCCGGGGGGCGCGTGCTCGGGGATCGCCGCGAGGCGCTCCACACGATCGCGTCGATGGGATCGAGGCCCGCGGGGCACGGCTCCTCCACCGGCGCCACGTCCGCGGGCGGCGCTGCAAGGGACGCGGCGGACGGAGCGTCGTCGCCGCGCTGCGCGGGGATCGGCCAGGGCAGCGTGTGCCGCGCGGCCGGCGTCTCCTCGACCGGCGCGAGGCTCGCTCGCCGAGGGGCGGACGCGACGGCGACGTCGCTCCGCTGGAAGAGGGGCCACCCGCCGTAGGCCGGGGTGACCTGGAGCGCTGATGCGGCCTCGAGCAGGACCTGGATGGCGGGGGCGCGCGCGGTCTCGACGGCGTCCGCCGGGGGATCGGTCGCGACCTCGGAAGCGTCGGCGGCGGGAGCGCCGGCCACGACGATGGGAGCCACGGTGGCTGCGCTGGGCGCCTCAGCGGGTGCATCGGCGACGACGGCAGGAGCCTCGGCGACGACGGCAGGAGCCTCGGCGACGACGGCGGGTGCATCGGCGACGACGGCGGGCGCCTCGGCGACGACGGCGGGCGCCTCGGCGACGACGGCGGGCGCCTCGGCGACGACGGCGGGCGCCTCGGCGACGACGGCGGGCGCCTCGGCGGCGACGGCGGGTGCCTCGGCGACGACGGCGGGTGCCTCGGCGACGACGGCAGGAGCCTCGGCGACGACGGCGGGCGCCTCGGCGACGACGGCGGGCGCCTCGGCGACGACGGCGGGTGCATCGGCGACGACGGCGGGCGCCTCGTCGACAACGGCAGGCGCCTCGGCGGGGGCAGCGAGGACGTCGGCGGCGCTCGTGGCCGCGGCACCGGCGGCAGATTCCATCTCCGCCCACACGGCGGCGGCCACGGTCGGCGTAGGCTCCTGCGAGAGCGGCGCGACGACGCCGGGATCTGGCGAGAATTCGACGAGGATCGACTGCGTCGGCGTCGGTTCCTGGGATGGCGGCACGACGCCGGCGGGGGCAGGGGAGAGCTCGACGAGGAACACCTCGATGCCCTCGGGGCTCGTGAGCGCTTCCCGGTACGACGCCGCATCGAGCGCAGCAGCCGCCGCCGACGCGAGCGCCACGCGCTCCTCGGCACCCGCGACGGCCGCCACCGCGGGAGCGGGCGTCGCGACGGGCGCGATCGGCGCCACGGGCGCGATCGATCGCGCTGGCTCGATGAGCTCCGGGATGGCCGGGATCTCGGCCGGCGCCCCCGCTGCCTCGATGTCCACCACCGCCGCCTGCACGACCGTGGGCGTCGGCTCGGGGACTGCCTCGACCAGCGCGTCGACCTGCGTGGCGTGCTCCGGCGATGGCGCCATCTCCGGAGACGGCGCGCTCGCCTCGGCTGCGGCAGCGGTCCCGGCGACATCGCCCGCGATCGCAGGGGCCGCAACCGTCACGCCGGCGGTCTCGCACGCGACGAGCCCGGGGCTGAGGGTCAGCTCCACGACCGCCGGAGCGACCGGCCCAGGGCTGAGCGTCAGCTCCACGATGGCGGGCGCGCGCGGCGCGACGGCGACCTCGCCGCGCGCCGTCGCGGCGACCTCGCCGCGACGGCGCGCCGCCGCTGCCGCCTCGTCGCGGGCCGCCGCCGCCTCGCCGCGGGCCGCAGGCGCCGCCGCCTCGTCGCGGGCCGCAGGCGCCGCCGCCTCGCGCGCCTCCGCCGCCGCCGGCCTCGCCTGCGCCTCCGCGCGCGCGCGCCTCAGCCGGCCGGCCTCCCTGGCGCGCAGCGTCTCGCGGGCGAGCCGCGCCAGCGCGCGCCGAGCGGCGTTGCGGTTCACCGGGATCAGCGCGGCCTCGAGCTCCCGCGCGACCGCGTCCGGGTCCCGCTCCGACCCGGCGCGCGGGCGCGCCGTCGCCGCGAGGTTCGGCATGCTGCCGGCGGACACCGCGAGCAGCCGCGCGAGCAGGTCGCGCAAGAGCCGCGCCGCCTCGGCGGGCGCCACCGGCTCGCCGCGCGTGCGCACCGTGACCGTCCCCTCGGTCGTGAGCAGCACCGCGCGATCGTCGAGCCGCAGCGGCAGCCGCGACGTCGCGTCGCTCACCGCCAGCGCGAGGTAGCCCGACGTCTCCGGCACCAGCGACGCGCACCGCGCGTGCGCCGCCGCGAGGACCTCGTCCAGCGTGACGCAGGCGCTCACGAGCGCCCCCGCGCCGCCGCCGCGCCCGACCCGCCCGCGCGCGCCGGCCTGACCGGCACGCCCGCCGCCTCGAGGTACGCCTTCGCCTCGCCGATCGTGTACTCGCCGTCGTGGAAGATCGACGCGGCCAGCGCCGCGTCGGCGCCGCCCTCGACGAGGCCTGCGCGAAGGTGATCCAGCGTCCCGACGCCGCCCGACGCGATCACCGGGACCGGCACCGCCCGCGCGATGGCCGAGGTCAGCAGGAGGTCGTACCCGTCGCGCGTGCCGTCGCGGTCCATGCTCGTGACGAGCAGCTCGCCGGCGCCCGCGCGCGCGATCTCCTCCGCCCACGCGACGGCGTCGCGCCCCGTGTCGCGCCGGCCGCCGTGGGTCACCACCGTCCAGGCCACGCGCGAGGGATCCGCGACGCGGCGCGCGTCGATCGCCACCACGATCGCCTGCGTGCCCCACCGGTCCGCGGCGCGCCGCACGAGGTCGGGATCGTTGACCGCGGCCGTGTTGATCGCCACCTTGTCGGCCCCCGCGTGGAGGAGCGCCTCGATGTCCTGCTCGGACTTGACGCCGCCTCCGACCGTCAGCGGGGTGAACAGCACGTCCGCCGTGCGCGCGACGACGTCGAGGATGATGCCGCGCTTCTCGTGCGACGCGGTGATGTCGAGGAACGTGATCTCGTCCGCTCCCTCGGCGTCGTAACGACGGGCGGCCTCCACGGGATCGCCGGCGTCCCGCAGCCCCACAAAGCGGACGCCCTTCACGACGCGGCCGTCCTTGACGTCGAGGCACGGGATGATGCGCTTCGCGAGCATACCGTCCGCGTTAGCGTACCTGCCGCGCGCGGGCCAACTGTTGCGCGGCGGCGACCCGCCGCCTGGGCCCCCGAGCGCGCCCGCCCGCGCGCCCGCGCGATGCTCAGGCGCATGCCCGCCCGCGCGCGCCACGCGATTTCCATCGGCGGGGCCGGCCCCGCCGCGCGGACCGGAGCGCCCGGAGCCTGACCGCGCCGCGGTTCCTCGCTACGATGGCGCCCATGCACTGCCCGCACTGCGGGAAACCCATCCCCGAGAGCTCGGCCGCGTGTCCGCATTGCGGCGCCGCGCTCACGCCGCCGGGCGGCTCGGGCCCCCACGGCTCGAGGCCCGTGGCGCGCACCATGGTCGGCGTCGCGCTCCCCGAGCTGCTCCGGCAATCCACGCCCGCCCCGGCCGATCCGTTCGCCCCGGCCCCCGGCAAGGCCGCGCTGCCGCCGATGGCCGGCGCGCCGGGCGCCGGCTCGCGCACGCTCGTCGGCATGCCCGCCGCGGTCTTCGGCCCGCCGCCCGCGCCGGCGGACCCGCGCCTCGCCGGGGGCACGCTCGTCGTCGGAACCCCGGCCATGGGCGCCGCGGCAGCGCGCCTCGACGCCGGCGCCGCGCCGCCCGGCGCGCGCCTCGACGCGCCCGCGGCGCACCACGCCCCGCCGGGCGCGCCGCCCCTCGACCACACCGTGCCGCTCGCGCCGGGCCTCGCACCGCCGCGCGCCCCGGCGCCGCCGCCGTCCGCGTCCCGCACCCTCGTCGGCGTCGCCCGGCCCGGCATCGCGCCGCTCGCGGCCGGCGCGCCTTCCGCGTACGAGCCAGCCCCCGGCGCCCCGGCGCCGTTCGCCCCCGATCCCGAGCTCGACGCGCGCTACCAGCCGGCGGCCGAGCTCGGCGCCACGATCGCCCCGGTCCGCGTCCGCGCTCCGGCGCTGCGGAACCCGGCGCTCATGCACCCGCAGCGCCTGAACCTGAAGCAGCGCCTCGGGCCGCCGCTGCCCGCCAGGAAGCGCGCGCGCACCTCGCGCCGGGCCGTCGCCGTCGTCGCCGCGGGCGGCGTGCTCGCGCTCGGCGCGGTGCTCTTCGCGCTGCTCTGGCCGAGCGCGCCCCCGGTCACCGCGCGCGCCCGCGCCGATGCCGGCGGCCGCGAGGTGATCGAGCTCCGCTGCGAGACCTGCCCCGACGGCACCGCCGTCTCCATCGGCGAGGGCCGCGCGACGATCGCCGGCCGCGTCGCCCACATCCCGCTCGCGAGCCCGCTCTCCGTGGGCGACAACCGGATGAAGGTCGCGATCGACCGCCCCGGCAACGGGCGCGACGAGACGGTCGGCGTCTCGATCCACGTCGCCTACCGCATCCGCCCCGACCTCGGCACGCTGCAAGGGGAGCGCCCGTCGATCCAGGTCGTCGTCGAGGCGAGCACCGGCACGCAGGTCGTCCTCGACGGCAAGGAGGTCGCGCTCGCGAGCGGCCGCGCGATCGAGGCGATCGACGTGACCGAGGCGGTCACGGGGCAATCGGACGAGGCGAAGACGCTGAGCCGGCAGGTGCCGTACACCGTCACGCCGCCCGACGGCCCGCGCGAGCAGGGCATGGTGAGCGTGGCGGTCGGCATCGTCCCGCTCTTCATCGAGGCGCCCGGGCCGAGCGTCGTCATCGACAAGGAGAGCTTCGTGCTGGCCGGGCGCACGGCGCGCGGGGCGCAGCTCCTCGCCGGCGCGCACCCGATCGCCGTGCGCCCCGACGGCACCTTCGCGCACGTGATGAACGTCTCGTCCGTCGGCGCGACCCAGTTCGAGGTCCGCGCCAAGATGCAGGGCATGGCGCCGCGCATCGCGAAGATCGCGGTGCGCCGCGTCGACCGGCTCGACACCGCCGCGAAGGAGTTCGCCGCCAGGAGCCCCCTCGGGTACGCCGCGCTCGCCGCTGGCGGCGCGGATCTCCTCGGCAAGCCCATCGCGCTCGCCGGCGAGGTCCTCGAGACGCGCCGGCAGGGGTACTCGACGCTGCTCCTGCTCTCGGTGTCGCCCGCGTCCGGCTGCAAGGAGGGCACGGCGACCGCCGCGCCGCGCGCCCCGGGCGCGTGCAAGGTCCGGCTCGTCCACGGCGCCGAGAACCCGGCCCAGCGCGGCGACGTCCTCACCGCCTACGGCACCGTCGCGCCCCCGTTCACGGCGCCGGACGGCGCCGTGATCCCCGAGGTGTCTGTCGAGTTCACCGTGAAGGGCGCCCGGTGAGCGCCGCCCGCGCGACAGATCGCGGCCCGCGCCGGCCGCCCCGCCTGTGGCGGGCGGGCCTCGTTGCGGCCGCGGCCCTGCTCCCCGCCGCGGCGCCGCTCGCCCTCGCCGACGCCGTGGACACGAGCCGGCCGCACACCGTCGTCGTCGGCGCGCCCCGCGGCTTCGCCCCGAGCGAGCGGGTCGACGCGCGCCGCACCGGCCGCTCGGCGGCGAGGCTCCCGTTTCCAGCGCGGGAATCCTGGAGGAGGCAGCTCCGCGGCGGCATCGACGCGGCGCCGCTCGCGGACGAACGCGGCGACCTCATCCTCACGCTGACGGTCCCCGAGGTCGTCAAGCTGGGCGCGGACGGCCGCGAGCGCTGGCGCGTGCGCATCGGCGACAGCGCGCCGCTCGCGCCCGCCGTGCTCACGAGCGACGGCACCGTCGCGATGATCACCTCGGCCGGCCTCGCCGTCGGGCTCACGCCCGCGGGCAGCGTGCGCTTCGCGGTCCCCCTCGGCCTCCGCGGCCGCGACGCCGACGTGACGCCGCTCGCGCTGGACGACGGCGGGCTCGTGGCGGCCGCGGGGCGCTCGCTTGTCGAGCTCGCCGCGGACGGCAGCGTGCGCGCGCGCGCCGACATCCCCGAGCGCGCGACAGGCGCCCTGCTGGCGGGGCCGGAGGGCACGCTCGTGACCACCGAGTCGGGCGCGGTGCTGACCTGGCGTCCTCCCAGCGCGCCTCGCCGGCTCGGCTCCCTCGGCGGCCTCCCCCGCCGCGGCGCCGCGCTGGCCGACGCCCGCACGCTGCTCGCGGTGGTCGACGGCCGCCGCCTCGTCGCCCTGGATCTGCCCACCGGGACCACCGGGGTCCGCCTCGGCAGCGCCCTCGGCGCGCTCGACGGGCCGCCGGCCATCGGCGCCGGGGGCGTCGCCGTCGTCCTCGCGGCCTCCGGCCTGCTCGTCGGCGTCGACCCCTCGGGCAACGAGGCGCTCCGCGGCGTCCTCGACCGACCTCCGCCCGCGTCGCCCGCGGACGCCGGCGCCTCCGGCCTCCTCGGCCCGCTGGACGCGAAGCCGAGCCCGCCGGTCGTCGTCGATCGCGCCGGCCGCATCGGCTTCGCGCGTGCGGGCGGCCGCGCCGGCGTCGTCGAGGCGGACGGCAACGTCTCGATCGCCGCCGAGCGCCTCTGCTCCACGCCCGTCGCCGTCGTCCCGGCCGGCGAGGAGCGCATGGCGATCGCCTGCCGCGACGGCACCGTGGTGATGCTGGCCCGCTAGAGCAACAAACGGGTTGAACCCGCCTGAAACGAGCAGAACTTCGAACCGCCAAGACGCCAAGACATTGTCTTCTTCTTGGCGTCCTCGGCGTCTTGGCGGTTCATTTCTCGCTCGCTCAACGTGATTGATAGTTGTTCTAGGCGCTGACGTTCGCCCCGGAGAGCCTGGCCCCGGCGCCCCCGCGACCGGCGACGCGCCTGGCCGACGCGGCGCCGGGCTACTGCTCCCAGTCCACTGCGTCCGGGCTCCACTTCTTCCAGGTGTCCCCGCTCTGATGGAACAGCTCCGACGGCTCGCCCCGGGGCGTCTTGACCGTCTTGAACCGCTCGATCGTGATCTGCTCCTCGAGCGCGGCGGCGTCGGCCTCCTCGTACAGGGGCTCGGCGAGCGCGCTCTCGGGGAGCTGGTACATGGTGACGACGAACTCGTCGGCGTTCGCCTCGGCGATGCAGAACCCGTTTCTGTCGGGCTTGCAGAAGGCGAGGTGGGGATTGATCTTCGTGCCTTTGTTGACGAGGTGCGTCTCGATGGTCTCGGCGATGTTCCCCGCTTCGGGGGCGTCCTTCAGCGGGTGGCTTGCCACCTGCTTCGCCAGCGTCGCGCGGAGCGTGGACGCCGCCACCGCAGCGCCGGCGAACTCCACTATCTTCGTCGTGGGGGCGGTGTCCACCGCCGGCGTCCCCGCGAGGAAGGCGCCGAGATCACCCGAGATCGCCACCGCGTTGCCGCGGTTGGCGAGCGCCGTGATGATCTCGTTCCGCTGCGCGCGGAAGCCGTCCCAGCCGTCGGAGCGCAGGTAGTAGGGCCGGTTGAGCGGCTCGGCCGTCGACATCGTGAGATCGATGGCGAGCTGGGAGATGCAGCACGAGCTCCCCCACACCGTCCATGTGCTCTCCGACTCGTCGATCGTGTCCTCGAACCAGGCCTTCTGCGCTTCTCCCATGACCTGGGCGTCTCCGGCGAGCTGCGACACCGCGTCGAAGGCGTCCTTGAACACGAGGTAGCGCGACCCGAGCGCGCTGAAATAGTCGGTCTTCCCGAGGTCGGCGTAGGAGATACCGCTATCCATGAAGCCCATCGAGGTCCTGTCGATGAGGGGCAGCGGCTCTCCTTCCCGATGCTCGTTCAGTATCGGCACCATCTCGTTGATGTAGGTGGCGCTGATGATGCGGGGCCCCTCGCCTTGCTTGTACCCGAAGTTCGGGTCGAATCCGAGCGTGGGCGCGATGGCCTCGAGTGCGTCTCTGTAGTCTTTGTACTCGTCGTCGTCGATGTCAGCGTAGCGGCTCGCGTACGGGGGTATGGTCTCCCCGAGCAGAGCCTGGATCGACGACTGGTCCATCACGATCTTCCCGGGGAAGGCGTCCTCCGGGATCAGGTGATCCGCCCGGTACGAGCGGAGATCCGTCATCACGAGGTGGACGTGCTTCCCGAAGGTGAAGTCCCGGTAAATCGAGATGTCCTCCGGGTACTCGGCCGACCTGTCGTAGCGGAAGCCGTCGCCCGCCCGGTAGTCGACAGGCATGTACTCGAACCAGGCCTGATTTGCCGCCTTGCGGCGGTCCTTGTCCTCCTCCTGATCTCGGCCGTTGGTATAGGTGGCTGTCGCGCCGTGGCAGTCGTCGGAGAACTCGTGATCGTTCCAGATGACGATCATGGGAAAGCGCTCGTGCAACCGCTGGAGCGCCCGGTCGCTCCGGTACGTCCTGTAGAGCTCCCGGTAGTTGTTCAGCGACCTCGCGGCGTGGACCTCGACGCCCTCCGCCGGCTCCAAGGTGATGGCGCCGCTCACGTCGGAGAGGGCGACCTCGCGCTGCGGCGCGGGGAGCGGGGCGCTCGGATCCCCTGTCGTCTCGTGGATGTAGTCCCCGAGGTGGACGATGAAGTCGATCGGCTGATTCGCCAGGGCTGCGAGGGCGTTGAAGTAGCGACCGACGTAGTCCTGACCCGACACGAAGGCGAAGCGCACCGGCACGTCCGCGTCGGGCGCAGGCGCCGTCCGCGTCCGCCCGACGCGCGAGCTGAAGCAGCCCTCTGCTGTCGTGTAATAGAACCGGTAGTAATACGTGGTCCCGGGGCTCAGGCCGCTCACCTTGACCTTGACGCAGTAATCGAACTCCGCCCGGGCCGTCACGGGGACCCGCGTGCTGCCCGCCCCTGCGGTGGCCACGTTGCTGGAGGCCAGCTTGAGCTCGACGAGCTGGGTGAACGCCTCGTCGAGCGCGACGACGAGCGCCACGGCGAGATCCGTCTTGTGGCCGCCGCCTGCGACCCGGGTCCACAGCACGACGCTGTCCGGCTTCGGGTCTCCGGAGGCCACCGACTGGGGGAAGAACGAGTCGTTCTCGGACACGTCGCACGCGCCGGGCAACCCCTCTTCCTCGGAGCAAGCCGTCGGCACCACCACCGAGCCAGCGGTCACCAGGGTGGCGCGAAGAAAGTCTCGGCGTCTCATCATCGACTGAAGTCCTCTCAACGACGGATACACCCCGAGCGCGGCGCACGCAACGGCGGCGCCGGGGCCGCCTGCCGCGCCGCCCGCCCGTCGGCTCCCGGGCTCGCCCGGGTGGCGCGCCGCAGCATGGCGCCTTCGCGCGGAGGGCGCGAGCGCTACTTGACGTGCCCAGTCAGGCGGCATTTCGTGGTCGTCGGACCTGCCGAAAGCACCCCATGTTCCAGACGACCCTCTCCCCTGAAGCGCTTCGCGGCGCGCTCTCGCGCGTCCGCAGCGGGCATTCTGCGCCGGGACGCGCCGGCGCCTGCGGCGCGTTGACCGCGCGCCAGCCGGTCCACACCGTCTACGGCGGTGCGCACCTGTTCAAGGCCGACACGGCCCGGAAGCTCGGGGCGGTGGCGCTCGCCGCGCTCGCGGAGCACGCGCCCGACTTCGCCGCCTTCGCGCGGGCGCTCGGCCTGCCGGGGGCGGACGAGCTCCCCGAGGGGCGCGCCGAGGCCCTCGCCCTCGCGGCCGCGATCGACGCGGGCGAGGCCCCGGCGGGCGCTTCCGGGCCGGCGCGGCTCGCGCGCGCGGTGCACGCGCGCGTCCTCGACAAGCTCGCGCGCGAGCCCGTGGAGGACCTGCGCATCGATTTCGAGGACGGCTACGGCGTGCGCCCCGGCCACGAGGAGGACGCGCACGCCGCCGCGGCCGCGCGCGAGGTCGCCCTCGGCATGGCCGCGGGCAGCCTGCCGCCGTTCCTCGGGATCCGCGTCAAGTCGCTCGGCGAGGGGTGCGCCGAGCGGAGCCTCCGCACGCTCGACATCTTCCTCTCCACGCTCGCCGCCGCGTCGGGCGGCGCGCTCCCGCCCGCCTTCGCTGTGACGCTGCCGAAGGTGGCCGCGCCCGAGCAGGTCTCCGCGCTCGCCGACGGCCTCGACGCGCTCGAGCGCGCGCTCGGGCTGCCCGCAGGCGCGACCCGGATCGAGCTGATGGTCGAGACCACCGCGTCGATCTTCGGCCCCCGCGGCGAGGTCGCCTTGCCCGGCCTCGTCGAGGCGGCCCGCGGCCGGTGCGTCGGGGCGCACTTCGGGGCGTACGATTACACCGCGAGCTGCGACATCACCGCGGCGCACCAGCACCTCGCCCATCCGGCGTGCGACTTCGCGCGGCACGTGATGCAGGTCGCGCTGGCCGGCTCGGGTCTCTGGCTCTCCGACGGCGCGAGCAACATCCTGCCCGTCGCGCCGCACCGCGCGCGGCCGGGCGGCGCGCCGCTCACGGCGCAGCAGGCGGAGGACAACCGGCGCGCGGTGGTGAGCGCCTGGCGGCTCAAGTACGGCCATGTCCGGCGCGCGCTCGAGGGCGGCTACTACCAGGGGTGGGACCTCCACCCCGCGGAGCTCCCGGCGCGCTATGCCGCGGTCTACGCCTTCTTCCTGGAGGGCGTCGACGCCACGGCCGAGCGGCTGCGGAGCTTCATCGAGCGGGCCGCGCGGGCGACCGTCGCCGGGACGGTGTTCGACGACGCCGCGACGGGGCAGGGGCTGCTGAACTTCTTCCTGCGCGCGGTCAGCGCGGGCGCGATGACGGAGGGCGAGGCGGCGGAGCGGACGGGCCTTGCGCCGGACGAGCTCGGGGAGCGCTCGTTTCATGCCATCGTGGCGCGCCGGAGCGCGTGATAGGAGGGAGCCGCGGAGGACGGCATCGCGGGGATGCCCGCGCCGCGGGGAGGATCGATGAGCGCGATCACGACGCACGTGCTGGACACGTCGCGGGGCCGCCCGGCGAGCGGCGTGCTGGTGGTGCTGGAGGTCGAGGACGGCGGCGCTTACCGGGAGGTCGGGCGCGGCACGACCGACGACGACGGCCGGCAGCGAGGCCTGCTCCCCCCGGGCGAGCGGCCCGTCCGGGGCACTTACCGGCTCACGTTCGACACGGGTGCTTACTTCGCGGCGCTCGGTTGCGAGAGCTTCTATCCCACCGTCTCGATCCTCTTCGAGCTCCGGGACCCGGCGCAGCACCATCACGTCCCGCTGCTGCTCAGCCCCTACGGCTACACCACGTACCGCGGCAGCTGAGCGCTCGGCAGCGCGAGTTCACCCGCGGGCGGGCGCGTGAGCCGATGGCCGCTGGTGCGCTCGAACGATGGGCTCGCGGTGGCGGCGGCCCTGTCGCGACGCGGGGCGGCGGCGCACATGATACGATGTGCGGATGTCCGGAGCTGGGCGACGGGGAGGGCAAATGGTGGTCTCTTTACGAACTCGGTCGGGTGAAGCTCGGGCGCGCCGGAGCGCTGCTGGCTTGCTGGCGATCGCGATGGCCGCGTTCGGATCGGGGTGCGCGTCGAAGGAGCGCAGCTTCGTCGACAGGCCCGGAGCTGGGGGGGCCGGCGCCGCAGGGGGGCCGGCCGCTTTGGGAGGGGGTGGCGGCGGGAGTGGCGGCGACGGGGCGGGCGGCGGCGCTGGCGGCGCCGAGGTGGGCGGCGGCGATGGGGTTGGCGGCGGCGCTGGCGGCGGCGCTGGCGGCGGCGGCGCTGGCGGCGCTGAGGTGGGTGGCGGCGGGGCTGGCGGCGATGGGGTTGGCGGCAGCGGCGGGGGCAGCCCCCTGGAGTGTTCTCCCGAGGAGACGCGGTGTGCCGGCGAGCTCGTGGAGGTGTGCGGCGGCGACGGGCGCTGGCGACCTGCCGGTTGCGCGGGGTGGTGTGGCGCGCGCTCCGAGGCGGCGTGCGTCGTGCCGCCGAGCTGCCGCGGGGGCGGGCCTGGAGCGGGCGAGACCTGCGGTCCGGACCGGAACCAGCCCTGCTGTGCGAGCCCGCGTATTCCGGGCGGCAGGTACAACCGGAGCAACGACGCCGCGCATCCCGCGCAGGTGAGCGAGCTTCGCCTGGATCGGTACGAGGTCACGGTCGGACGGTTCCGCCGGTTCGTCGAGGCGTACCCCGAGAGCCGACCTCCCCGCGACGCGGGGGCTCACCCGAGGATCCCGCGAAGCGGCTGGGACAGTGCGTGGGACGCTCGCTTGCCGAGGAGCCAGGCCACGCTGCGGGATGCGCTGAAGTGCAACCCGGGGTTGCACTCCTGGACTGACGACGCGGGGGAGAACGAGGCCAGGCCGATGAGCTGCGTGAGCTGGTTCGTCGCGTTCGCGTTCTGCGCCTGGGACGGCGGGCGGCTCCCGACGGAGGCGGAGTGGAACTACGCGTCGGCCGGAGGGAGCGAGCAGCGGGTGTATCCGTGGGGCAACGCGTTTCCGAACGCGACGTACGCCGTCTACGACACGTCCGGCAGCGCGGTTGTCGGCGCGCGGTCGCCGAGAGGGGATGGCCTGTGGGGGCAGGCCGATCTCGCGGGGAACCTGTGGGAGTGGACCCTGGATTTCGAGGGGCCTTACGTCGACCCTTGCGTCGATTGCGCGAACGTCGAGGGGGGCACGGCGCGGGTGATCCGCGGCGGGAGCTGGTGGCAGCCCGAGGCGAAGGACATCTCGACGCCGCTCCGGAAGGAGTGGGACCCGTCCGATCTCACGGACGCGCTCGGGTTCCGGTGCGCGAGGTCGCTGTAGCGCCGGCCGCCTCGTGCGGCCGGCGTCGTGGGGGGCCGCTCAGGGGGAGATGACGTAGATGACCGAGAGGGCCACAACGAGCGTCGCGGCTGCGAGCGCGATGAGCTTGGGCATGGTCCAGTCGTCTTCGGTCCTCGTGTTGTCTGTGCTCATCGGGTGCCTCCGCCGTGCTCTCCGCGCGCCTCGCGCGCGCCCGTCTCCTGGCAGAAGGCGGACTCGTCGTCAACCCTGAGCCGGCCGCGACGGACCGGGCCGCTCTCAGGCGGGGGTCTCCGCCGCGATGGCGGCCGCGACCGTGCCCTGTCCGCCCGCGTGGATCACGGCGAGCCTCACCACCTCCGGCAGCAGGTCGGCGAGCAGGTCGCGCAGCGACGTCCGGTCGAGCTCGTGGCGCTCGATCCAGTCGAGGCTGGTCGCCTCCACGAACCCGATCCACCCCCGGAGCGCCACGCGGAGCGCCGGGGGGCGCTCGGCCACCGGCACATCGGTGAGCAGCTTGTCGAGGAAGCGGCTACGCGTCTCCTCGATGATGGCGAGCACCTCGGCGTCGGAGCCGATGCCGCCCCGGAAGACGGCCGCATAGGAGATCCCCTGTCGCTCGACGTAGGCGAGGTACGCGTCCAGCCCGGTGCGCAGGCGCTCGTGCATCGGCACATGGTCGACGTCCAGCGACCGCTCGACGAGCTCGCGCGCCGCTTCGCGCAGGACGGCGATATAGAAGTCGCGCTTGGTCGGAAAATAATGGTAGAGAAGACCTTTCGAGATGCCAGCGGCCTGCGCCACCTCGTCGATGGCGACATCGTCGTAGGCTCGCTGGCTGAAGAGCTCGAGGCCCAGCGCGAGCAGTTGCGCGCGGCGTGCGTCGAGGTCGAGCCGCTGCCGGGGCGGCTTGCCCTCGACGCGCCGTGACGTCGCGGCGCGGGCCGGCTTGCGTGTCGAGATCATGAGTGGGGCGTACTTTACGCTTCGATTGAACCGGGTTCAATCTCGGCAGAAGCGGTGACTCTGCTTCATGTTGTGCGTGGGCGGCAGGAGCCGCCGTCGATCCCTGGGTGGGCGGCGTTCTGCCGCTCTTCACGCCGGCTCGATGCGGATGCCGGGTCGAGGAGGCGTATCCGCCGCGGCGCCCCTCGCCGCCGCGCGTCACCGCCTGTTGTGCGGGCGTCCCCGTGGCGCGGCTGTCGGCTTCGTCTTTGCTCCGGTGGCGCCCTCGCGCTGTGCATTCACGCGATGTGCAGGAGGGAGACATGCAGCCTCTCACGATGTCCGCTCTGGGCGCGATCCTCCTCGCGACCGCGCTCGCGCGCGCCGCGTTGCCCGAGCGTCCGGCCCGCCCGCTCACGGCGTCGTTGAGCGGGCGCGACGAGGTCCCTGGACCCGGCGATCTGGACGGCAGCGGGACGGCTCGTCTCTCCCTCGATCTCGCCCGCGGCGAGGTCTGCTTCGACCTGGCGGTGGCCGGGATCTCCCCTGCGATCGCGGCGCGTGTTCACGAGGGCGCGGCCGGCCGTGCTGGCCGGGGCGTGATCACGCTGATGCCTCCGACGGGCGGCAGCTCCACCGGCTGCGTGCCCGCGGCTCGCGACGACCTGAGGGCGTTGCTCGTCGATCCGGCGCGCTATTACGTCGCCGTCCGCACCGCCGATTTCCCCGAGGGCGCGTTGCGAGGCCAGCTCTCCTGGTGAGCGCTTCACGGCGACGGATGTCCTGATGTCGTGTCGCCGGACACCTGTTGTCGTGATGCGCTGGACGGTGGACGCCCGGCGAGCCCCCTCTCCGGGCGCCGGGCAGCTCGGAGCTCCCCCGCTCCGCCTGCCAGCCAGCTAGCCGCCCCAGAGCAGCTTCTTCAGCCGGATCTCCGTGATCTTCCGCTGCTCCTCCGCAGCGATCACCCTCTCTTCCTCCGGCGTGTGCTCCAGCCGCTCCCGCAGCGTCCCGAGCATCTCCTCCGCGCTCTTGCCCGTCGCGCACACGATGTAGATGAACCCGAACTTCTCATCATAAACGCGGTTGTTCCGCGCGAGCTCCTCCCGCGTCTCCTGCCCCGCCGCGCTCATCCCCGCCTGCTCCTCTCTCGACAAGCGCGCCGCCGCCGCGCTCGCCTCCGCCTGCGGCCTCGTCTCCCCGATGCGCGGGTGCGCGCGGAACGCCTCCAGCCAGTCCTCCGCGCCGAGCCGCGCGAACGCCTGCGCGGCCGCCGCGAGCAGGTGCTCCTCGTCGCGGAACGGCCGCGCTGCCGCCACCTGCGCGGCCCACGCCGACGACCCGCACGCCACGCGGAGCTCCGCCGCCGCCTCCGGCTCCGTGAGCGCGTTCAGCCAGCGGAGCCGCTGCACCGCCGCCCCGCCCCGGGTCGCCCTCCCGAGGACGCGGAGGCGGCTCACGCCGCCGTCAGGATAGATGTTCAGCCGGACATGCGTGAACGGCCCCGCCGCGCGGAGCTCCTCCTCGAAGAGATGACGCGTGTGCGCCTGGAGCTTCGTCCGCGGCACGATCTCCCGCCAGTCGCCCGCCCCCGCGAGCTCCTCCGCCGCGCGCCCCGCCGCGTCGATCCCCTCGATCATGCAGCTGTCGGGGTAATTGCCCTTGAAGTGGTTCGTGTCGACCTCGATCCGGCCTATCTCCCCCTGGGCCGCGAGCGCCACGAGCGCCCAGTCGTACCCGGGTCCCCGCCGGCGCCGCGTCTCCCAGCCCTCTCCCATGTTCGCCGCGCGGCCGGGCATGATGAGGTTGTGGCGCACCCCGAAGAACATGTCGCTGCACGAGAGCACGCTGGCCCCGTTCTCCGCGGCCGCCAGGTCGATCTCCGCAGAAGGCCGGTCGAGCCGCCGCCAGTCGGGGACCGCGTCGCCGTGCACCCGGAGCCGCGCCACCCCGCCGTCCGGATAGATGTTCAACCGCAGGTGCGTGAACCGGAAGGGGCAGCTCACGGCGAACGCGTTCTGCGCGTCGCCCGCGAGCGGCGAGCGCGGCAGCACCTCGACCCAGTGCGTCTGCGGATCGAGCAGCTCGTCGACCCGCGCGTCGGGCCGCGCCGCGCACGCCTCGATGGAGCAGTGCTCCGGGTAATTGCCCCGGAAGAACGCCGTGTCGACGATGACCCCGCGGAGGATCCCGGGGATCCCCAGCCGGACGAGGCACCAGTCGAACCCGGGAGTCCGTCGCCTGCGCGTCTCCCAGCCGTCCATCCATTTGCCGCGATCGGTGTACTCGTGCTCGAGAAACACCGGCTTCGACGCCCTGAGCAGGTTCTCCTTCGGCGCGAAGAACTCGTCGTTTGCGGCGAGCACCGCGCCGCCCAGGCGCTCCGAGGCCAGATCGAGCGCCTCCGTGAACGCCGGCCCCGTCACCCCTCTCGCTTCAACCATCGCCCTCTCGCCTCCCTGGCGAAGCCACCCCGCTCATAGACCTTCTCGCCGCGGAGGTAGGTGGCCTGCACGACGCCGTGGAGCTCCTCCCCGGCATACGGCGTCACCTTGTGCCGGTGCTGGATGAGCGGCGGCTCGACCCGGAAGGTCGCCTCGGGATCCCAGATCACGAGATCCGCGTCGAACCCTCTCCGGATCTCCCCCTTGCGCCGCAGCCCCGCGAGCCGCGCCGGCCCCTGGCACAGCCACGCCGCGAGCCGCTCGATCGGGATGCCCCGGCGCCGGGCGTCGGTCCAGACGATCGACAGGCCGAGCTGCAGGCTCGAGATCCCGCCCCAGGCCGCGTCGAAGTCGCCGGCCTCGAGCCGCTTGAGCTCGGGGGTGCACGGCGAGTGATCGGAGACGACGAGCTCGATGAGCCCGCCCTGCAGCGCGGCCCAGAGCTCCTCGCGGTTCTCGCGCTCCCGGATCGGCGGGGCGCACTTGAACGGCGTCGCGCCGTCCGGGATCTCCTCGGCGGCGAAGTGCAGGTAGTGCGGCGTCGTCTCGGCGGACAGCGCGGCGCCGCCGTCGCGCGCCCGCTCCAGGATGCCGAGCGCCGTCGCCGACGAGAGGTGGACGACGTGCGCCCGCGCTCCCGTCGCCTGGCAGAGCGACGCGAGCAGGGCGATCGCCTGGTCCTCCGCCTCGCGCGGCCGCGAGCGCAGGTAGGCGGCGTACGTCCGCGGATCGAGGCCGGCGACCGCCGCGCGCGCCGCGTCGATCGGGCCGGGGAGCTCGGCGTGGACGAGCAGCGGCGCCCCCGTGCCCGCGAGCACCTCGAGCGCGGCCCGCAGGTCCGCCTCGGCCACGTGGCCGAACTCCGCGACGCCCGAGTCGACCATGAAGCACTTGAACCCGAGCGCGCCGGCCTCGAGGAGCGGGAGCAGCTCCCCCGCGTTGCCCGGGACGGCGCCGCCCCAGAAGCCCACGTCGACGAGGCACCGGCCTTCGGCCGCCCGCGCCTTCTCCTCGAGGTGCGCGACGGTCGTCGTCGGCGGGACGCTGTTGAGCGGCATGTCGACGAGCGACGTGACGCCGCCCGCGGCCGCCGCGCGCGTCGCCGTCTCGAACCCCTCCCACTCGGTCCGTCCGGGCTCGTTGATGTGCACGTGCGCGTCGACGAGGCCGGGCATCACCACGGCGCCCTGCGCGTCCACGACGGGGCAGCCCTCCGGCGCCTCGTCGTGGCCCGCGACGTCGACGATCGTGCCGCCCTGGATGTGCACGGAGGCAGGTCGCACGGCGCCCCCGGTGACCACCCGCAACCCGCGAACGATGAGGTCCGGCGTCATCAGGGACTCGAGGGTACCACGTCACCGGCCGGAGCATGGCGGGCGCCTGTCGCCTGGCCGTGGGCGCGTTTCATGCCCGTTTCATGCCCGTTCCATGCGCCTCTCATGCGCCTCTCATGCGCCTCTCATGCGCCTCTCATGCGCCTCTCATGCGATCGATGAGCTCGGCGAGCGCCGCGCGCATGGCGTCTTCCGAGGGCGCGCGGTGGCGGCGGCCGTGGCCGGGGAGGACCCACGTGAACCGGTGCTCGAGGAGGCGTTCCATCGAGCGGATCTGCTCCGTCCAGGAGTACCAGCACACCTCGCGCGACGCGTCGAGTCGACCGGTCTCGCTCGAGGCAGAGAGGTGATCTCCGGTGAAGAGGTACCGGTCCCGGACGAGGAGCGCCACGCTGCCGCGGGTGTGGCCGGGGACGGGGATCAGCGTGAGATCCGGGGCGAGGGCGATGGGGTCGAGCCCCTTGATCTTCACCTCGGAGAGGGCGGTATCGTCCTCGACGTCGGCCTCGTGGATCACGCGGTCGCAGCCGAACGCGTCGCGGAAGAGCCGGTGATCGGCGACGTCGTCGCGGTGGGTGAGCACGAGGGTCCGGACGCCGCCGAGCTCGCGGATGCGCTTGAGGAGCGGCCTCGCGGCGCGGGGCGAGTCGACGAGCACGTTGCCCTCGGGGCGCCGGATGAGGTAGCTCGCCGCGCCGTAGGAGGACTCCGAGGCGTAGCCGCAGTAATAGACGTCCTCGTCGATCGGCTCGGGGAAGGCGGTGGCGGCGGCGGCCATGCCCTGCCGGTCGGCGGTGCCGATGGAGGCCGTGGGGCACGAGACGAGCGCCATGGCCGCGCGGAGGTGCTCGTCCGGCGTGGCCGGCTGGCGCGCGACGACGCTCCGCTCGACGGCGGGCGCGCGCGCGAACAACGAGGGGGCGATCTGGCGGCAGGTGTCGCAGTCGATGCAGCTCCTGTCGACGAAGTAATCGCCGGGGGCGTTCTCGGGCAGGCGGTCTTCGGGGCGAGCCATGCTTCGTTCAGGATGACACGCGGGCGTCCGGCCGCCGCCGGTCCGCGGTGGCCTGGCGCTCCGGCGCGCTCGGTTTTGCGCCGGATTCCCGCCGTATTCGCCGGCTTCTAGCCGTACGCGCCGGATTCCAACCGGATTTGCCGGATTGGCCGGATTCCCGCCGCGTCCAGCGCGCCTTGCGACCCGTGCGTCCGGGCGCCGCGCTCGTGCGCTGCTTGAGCTCCCGCCGCCCAGCTCTTACTGTGCGCGCGTGAGCGCCGCTGACCGAGCTGCGCCGCGCGAGGGCGGCGCACAGGGGAGCAGCCCCGTTCCCTGGGACCCGCTCTTCCACGAGAGGAGCCGGCTGTACTGGCCCATCCGTCCCATGGCCGAGGCGTTCGCGGGGAGCGCCGCCTGGCCGCCGGTCGAGGCGTACAACACGGCGCTCGGCGACGCCTTCCCCGTGCGCTTCGCCGAGCAGGCGCCGCGGCCGCGGCGGCGCAGGCGGCGCGGCCCCGTGGATCCGGCGGCGCTCTACGACGCGCGCATCCACGTCGAGGGGTGCGTGCCCACGCGGCCGAGGAACTGGCACGACTTCCTCAACATGCTCGTGTGGGCCGCGTTCCCGCGCGCCAAGGCGGCGCTCCACGCCCGCCAGCACCGCGCGATCGCCGCGCGCCTCGAGCCCGGCGCGGCGGCGCTCCCCCCGGCGCGCACGCGCGAGCTCGACGGGCTCGCGCTGCTCGACGAGGGCGGCCTCCTGCTGCTCCACGACGCGCGCCGCGCGCCGCTCGCCGACGCCGCCGACCTGCGCCGCGCCGCCGACGAGGTGCGGGACGCCGTCCAGCGCGGCGAGGCCGCGGCGCTCGTCTTCGGCCACGCGCTCTACGAGAGCCTCCTCCGGCCCGGCGCGCTGGTCCACGCGCTGGCGCAGCCGCTCCCGTGCGACGCCCCGCTGCCCACGGCGCCGTCGGCGCTCGTCGCGCTGGCCGACGCGCGCCTCTGCGACGCGCTTCGATCGCCGGGCACCTTCGCGCACCCCGACCGCAGCGCGCGCCTCCCCCTCGACGAGCGCGTCCTCTGCGGGTGAGCCCCGCCGCGGCGGGGCAGGGGAGGCGGCCAGCGCGCCAGCGCGCAGCAGGGCTGTGCATTTTTGCACAGCCGGCGCGCGCATTTGCCGCCTCCCGGGTACGCTGCGGCCGGCGCATGCTCGCGCGGCGTGGCCGGGAGATTCGCACCGTGATGAGCTGGGACGACCTGCGGTACCTGCTCGCCCTCTCCCGGGCGGGCTCCCTCGCCGGCGCCGGCCGCGCGCTCGGCGTTGATCACACGACGGTGGGCCGCCGGGTCGAGGCGCTCGAGGCGTCGCTCGGCGTGCGGCTCTTCGTGCGGTCGCCCTCGGGCTACGCGCTCACGAGCGAGGGGCTCGGCCTGATCCCCGACGTGGCCCGGGTCGAGGAGGCGATCCTCGCCATCGAGCGCGGCAGCCTCGGGCGCGACAAGCGCCTCGCGGGCACCGTGCGCGTCACGGCCGCCGAGGCGTTCGGCAGCCGCTTCCTCGCGCCCCGGCTCGGCGCGCTCCACGCGGCGCACCCGGGGATCTCGGTCGAGCTCGTGACCGCGATCCGCGCGTTCGATCTCTCCCGGCGCGAGGCCGACATCGCGGTCCGGTTCTTCCGCGCGACCGAGGGCGGCCTCGTGGTCCGCAAGGCGGGCGTCGTCGGCTGGGCCGCCTACGCCGCGCGCGCGTACATCGAGCGCCGCGGCGCGCCCACGGTGGCCGATCTGCCGGCGCACGCGCGCATCGGCATCGAGGCGCCCGGCGCGATGCCGCCGGAGCACGTCTGGTTCGAGCGCATGGCCGCCGGCGGCCCCTGCGTGTTCCGCAGCAACAGCACCGCGTGCATGCTCGGCGCGGCGCGCGCCGGGCTCGGCGTCGCGCTCCTGCCGTGCTTCATCGGCGATCTCGAGCCGGACCTCGCGCGCGTCGCGCTGCCGGACGAGCCCCGCCGCGCCGTCTGGCTGACCGTGCACCGCGACCTCCAGCACACCCCGCGCGTGCGCGCGGTGCTGGACGCGATCGCGCGCGTGGTGGCCGAGGAGCGCGCCCTCCTCTGCGGCGACGCCCGCCCATCCGGGCCTCCCGCAGGCTCGGCCGGGGGCGGGAGCGCCCCTGCCGCGCCCCGCAAGCCCCGACGAAACAAGGAGACGAAACGATGACCACCGCCCCGCTTCACCTGTACATCGGCAGCAAGAACCTCTCGTCCTGGTCGCTCCGGCCCTGGCTCGCGATGTCGCAAGCGGGCGTCCCGTTCGAGGAGCACGTGATCCCGTACGAGCTCCCCGACTGGGTCGACCGGGTGGCCGAGCGCTCGCCGACGCGCAAGGTGCCTGTCCTGCGCCACGGCGATCTCGTCGTGTGGGAGTCGCTCGCCATCTGCGAGTACGTCGCCGAGGTCTTCCCCGGAGCACGGCTGTGGCCCGAAGGCCGGGAGGCCCGCGCCGTCGCGCGCGCGGTCAGCGGCGAGATGCACGCGGGCTTCGCCGACCTGCGCCGCGAGCTGCCGATGGACATCGCGCGGCGGCACCCGCGGCGCGCGATCTCGGACGGCGCCGCCCGCGACGTCGCGCGCGTCCTCGAGATCTTCCGCGACAGCCGCGCCCGGTTCGGTCAGGGCGGCCCGTTCCTGTTCGGCGCCTTCTCGATCGCGGATGCGATGTTCGCGCCCGTGGTGACGCGCCTGCTCTCGTACGACGTCGCGATCGACGAGGTGGCGCGGGCGTATGCGGCCGCGATCACGTCGCTCCCCGCGATGGCGCGCTGGTCCGCGGCGGCCGCGGAGGAGGTCGCCAAGAATCCGCACATCACAGCGCCCGCTGGCAGCTCGTACGCGAAGGCGGCGGGCGGCGCGGCGGGGAACACCGCGCCGCCCTGAGCGTGCGCGAGGCTTGCGGGGCAGGGCGCGTCGCCCCGAAGATGGCGCCGCCATGACACCGATCCGACTCTACGACCTCCAGATGTGCGACGATCGCCGGCCGAGCCCCTTCTGCTGGCGCATCAAATACGCGCTGGCCCACAAGGGTCTTCCGTTCGAGACCGTGCCTGTCGCGCTGACCGATATCCCCACGATCGCGGGCGGCGCGCACAAGACCGTGCCGATCATCGAGGACGGCGGCAAGACGGTCTGCGACTCGTGGGCGATCGCGGACCACCTCGACGAGGCCTATCCGGACAGGCCGCGCCTCTTCGGCACGCCGGCGGAGCGCGAGCTCTGTCGCTTCGTCGAGGCGAGCCTGTTCGTGAGCGCCGGCAGGCCGCTCCTCCGCGCTTACCTCAAGGACGTCCACGACCACGCGTTCGAGCGCGATCGCGGCTACTTCCGGCAGAGCCGCGAGAAGCTGTTCGGCTGTACGCTGGAGGAGATGGCCAGCGCGCGCGCCGAGCAGCTCGACGCCGCGCGCGCGGGCCTCGAGTCGGTGCGGCTCACGCTGAAGGGCGGCGCGCCGTTCCTCTCGGGGGCGCACCCCGGCTTCGCGGACTACATGGTCGCGGGCTTCCTGCTCTGGATCGCCTCGATCGGCACCGCCCCGTTCCTCAGGAGCGACGACCCGCTGCTCGAGTGGCTCGGCCGCGTCCAGGACCTGTATGGCGGCCTCGGCCGGAGAGGCCCGTTCTACGCGATCGCCGCCTGAGCGGCCGCCTCTTCAGGGCCGCCGCGCCGAGAGCGCGTAGACGAGCGGCAGGCGGCGCCCGAACTTCTTCATGCGAAACCGCCCCGGCGGCCCTTCCTCCATGTCCGGGAAGATGTCGTAAGGCGACCAGTCGAGCTCGCGGAGCCGCTCCAGCGTGAGCCCCGCGTCGAGCAGCGCCGTCACCACCGTCCCGATCCCGTGGTTGAAGCCGACCTCCTGGAGCGTCACGGACGCGTCGCGGTCGGCGTACGTGCCTGTCTCCTCGGTGTGGATCGGCTCCCCGTGCCCGTCGTACGCGTACGCGACGCGCTCGAACGCGTCGTCGAACATCCACACGACCGGGTGGAACTCGATGAGGTGAAGCACGCCCCCCGGCTTCAGGCACGCCGCGGCCGCGCGCGCCCAGCACCCCATGTCCGGCAGCCACCCGAGGACACCGTACGAGGTGAAGACGATATCGAACGTCTCCCCCCCGAGCGCCGCCGGGGCGTCATAGGTGTTCGCCTCGACGAAGCGCGCGTCGAGCGAGAGCTCCTCGGCGAGCGCGCGCGCGGCCTTGATCGCCTCGTCGGAGAGGTCCAGCCCGGTGACGCGCGCGCCGAGCCGCGCCCACGAGAGCGTGTCCTGCCCGAAATGGCATTGCAGGTGCAAAAGCGTCTTGTCGCGCACGTCGCCGACCTGCTCGAGCTCGATGGGCTTGAGCGAGCTCGCGCCGGCCCGGAACGAGGCCAGATCGTAGAACCTGGAGGCCAGATGGACCCGCGTGCGCTCGTTCCACGCGGCGCGGTTCAGCGCGAACCAGTCGGCTTCGGCCATGGCGAGACCCTATCACGGCGTCCGCGGCGCTGTCGCGCTCGCGGGGCCCTGGACGGGCGCCCCGCGCCGCCCGCGCGCCGGGGGCCGCGCGCCCCCGGGCTCACCACCTCACGTTGCAGGTCGCCGCTCCATCGCGGCCGCGCTCACTGCGGGGCGGCCGCCTTCGGGTCGTAGCCGAGGCTCGGCGACAGCCACCGTTCCACCTCCTCGACCGTCATCCCCTTGCGCTTCGCGTAGTCCTCGACCTGATCCCTGCCGAGGCGCCCCACCATGAAATACCGCGCCTCCGGGTGCGCCAGGTAGATGCCGCTGACGCTCGCCGCCGGCAGCATCGCGCACGTCTCGGTCAGCTCGATGCCGACCGAGGTCGCGTCGAGCAGCGAGAACAGCTTGCGCTTCTCGGTGTGATCCGGGCACGCCGGATACCCGAACGCCGGCCGGATCCCGCGGTACTTCTCCTCGATGAGCTCCTCGTTCGTCAGCGCCTCTCCCGCGCCGTAGCCCCAGTCCTTGCGCGCCCGCGCGTGGAGGAGCTCCGCGAACGCCTCGGCGAGCCGGTC
Organism: Sorangium sp. So ce1335; assembly: GCF_051521615.1. Lineage (NCBI taxonomy): Bacteria > Pseudomonadati > Myxococcota > Polyangiales > Polyangiaceae > Sorangium > Sorangium sp. So ce1335. The sequence goes on along the minus strand of NZ_CP150363.1, from coordinate 8,445,367 downwards.
GGCGAGCGCCTTCGCGATGATCGCGCTGTAGTCGTCCTTGTCCTTCTCGTACGCGCGCACGACCTCATCGAGCCCGAGCCCCGCCGTCACCGCGAACGCGCCCACGTGGTCGGCGAGCCCGCTCTCCCGCGGCGCAACGAAGTCGGCGAGCGACAGGTACGGCTTCTGGCCGCCCACGGCCTTCTCGCCGTCCTCCTCGGCGGCGCCCGCGCCGCCGGCGGCCTTCACCTGCTGCTGGCGCAGCATGTTGAACCGGACGAGCTCCCGCGCGCGCGCCTCGTCCTCGTAGAGGACGATGTCCCGCTGCTCCCCGCTCGCCGGCCAGAACCCGTAGACGCCCCGCGCCTTCAGCAGCGAGCCGTCGATGATCCGCTGAAGCACCTTCTGCGCGTGATCGAACAGCTCGCGCGCCGCCTCGCCGTACTGCGGGTGCTCGAGGATCTGCGGGAACGGCCCCCGGAGCTCCCAGGCGGTGAAGAAGAACGTCCAGTCGATGTACCTCGCGATCTCCGAGAGCGGGACGTCGTCCACGACGCGCCGCCCCGTGAACGACGGCGTCGCGATGTCCTCGGGCCGCCACGCGACCTTGAGCCGCCCCTCGTCCGCCGCGGCGAGCGTCACGAGCGGCTTCGCCCGCTTCCGCGCGAAGAGCTCGCGCAGCTTGGCCTGCTCCTGCCGGTTCTGCGCGTCGAAGGCCTCTCGGTTCGCCTTGTCGAGCAGGCTCGACACGACGCCGACGGCCCGCGACGCGTCGAGCACGTGGACAACCGTCCCGCTGAACTCCGGCGCGATCTTCACGGCCGTGTGCTGCCGGCTCGTCGTCGCCCCGCCGATCAAGAGCGGCAGCCGGATGCCCCGCCGCTCCATCTCGCTCGCCACGCTGACCATCTCGTCGAGCGACGGCGTGATGAGGCCGCTCAGCCCGATCATGTCGGCCTTCTCGCTGAGCGCGGTCTCCAGGATCCTGTCCTGCGGCACCATCACGCCGAGGTCGATCACCTCGTAGTTGTTGCACCCGAGCACCACGCCCACGATGTTCTTGCCGATGTCGTGGACGTCGCCCTTCACGGTCGCCATCACGACCTTGCCCTGCGACGACCCGCCGCCCGAGGCGGCCTTCTCGGCCTCCATGAGCGGCAGCAGGTACGCCACGGCCCGCTTCATGACGCGGGCGCTCTTGACCACCTGCGGCAGGAACATCTTCCCGGCGCCGAACAGCTCGCCGACGATCTTCATCCCGTCCATCAGCGGCCCCTCGATGATGGAGAGCGGCTTGTCGTACTTCTTCAGCGCCTCCTCGACGTCCGCCTCGATGAAGTCGACGAGCCCCTTCACGAGCGCGTGCGACAGCCGCTCCTCGACCGGGCCCTCGCGCCAGGCGAGGTCGAGCTCCTTCTTCTTGCCCTTGCCCTTCACCTGCTCGGCGAACTCGACGAGCCGCTCTGTCGCGTCCGGGCGCCGGTTGAAGATCACGTCCTCCACCCGCTCGAGGAGGTCCTTCGGGATGTCCTCGTAGACCGCGAGCTGCCCCGCGTTCACGATGCCCATGTCCATCCCGGCGCGGATCGCGTGGTAGAGGAAGGCCGAGTGCATCGCCTCGCGGACCACGTTGTTCCCGCGGAACGAGAACGACAGGTTCGACACGCCGCCGCTCACGCGCGCCCCCGGGCACGTCGCCTTGATGATCCGCGTCGCCTCGATGAAGTTCCTGGCGAAGTCGTTGTGCTCCTCGATGCCGGTCGCGATCGCGAGGATGTTCGGGTCGAAGATGATGTCCTGCGGATCGAAGCCGGCCTCCTCGGTGAGGAGCCTGTACGCGCGCTGGCAGATCGCGACCTTCCGCTCCACCGTCTCGGCCTGGCCGGTCTCGTCGAAGGCCATCACGACGACGCCCGCCCCGTAGCGCCGGATGACGCTCGCCTTCCCGAGGAAGTCCTCCGTCCCCTCCTTGAGGCTGATCGAGTTGACGATCCCCTTGCCCTGGATGCACTTGAGCCCCGCCTCGATGACCGACCACTTCGAGCTGTCGATCATGATCGGGATGCGGGCGATCTCGGGCTCGGTGGCGATGAGGTTCAGGAACGTCGTCATCGCCTGCTCGGAGTCGAGCATGCCCTCGTCCATGTTGACGTCGAGGATGTTCGCCCCGCCGCGCACCTGATCGAGCGCCACCTCCAGCGCCGTCGTGAAGTCGCCCTTCTTGATGAGCTCCATGAACCGGGCCGAGCCCGTCACGTTCGTGCGCTCGCCGATCATCAGGAAGTTCGTGTCGGGCCGGATGACGAGCGTCTCCAGGCCGGAGAAGCGCCCGAAGCCGTCGCGCTCCGTGGGCACCGGCCGCGGCCTGAGCCGCGCCGTCGCCCGGGCGATCGCGCGGATGTGGTCCGGCGTCGTCCCGCAGCAGCCGCCCACGATGTTCACGAGCCCGCCCTCCGCGAACTCCGCGAGCAGCCGCGACGTCGTCTCCGGGAGCTCGTCGTACTCGCCGAACGCGTTCGGCAGGCCCGCGTTCGGGTAGCAGCTCACCCGCGCCCGCGCGAGCTTGGCGAGGTCCACGAGGTAGGGCCGCATGTCGGCCGCGCCGAGGGCGCAGTTGAGGCCGACGCTGAGCGGCTTCGCGTGCTCCACGCTCGTCCAGAACGCGTCGATCGTCTGGCCGGCGAGCGTCCTGCCGCTCCGGTCGGTGATCGTCACGCTGAGCATGACGGGCAGGCGCCGCCCCTTCTCCGCGAAGATCTCCTCCATCGCGACGAGGCACGCCTTCATGTTCAGCGTGTCGAGGAACGTCTCCGCGAGGAGCACGTCGACCCCGCCGTCGACGAGCCCGCGCACCTGCTCGGCGAACGCGCGCCGCAGCTCGTCGAACGTGACAGCGCGGAACGACGGGTCGCTCACGCTCGGCGAGATCGACAGCGTCTTCGGCGTCGGCCCCATCGACCCCGCGACGAAGCGCGGCTTGTCGGGCGTGCGCGCCGTCCACGCGTCGGCCGCCTTCCGCGCGACCTGCGCGGCCGTCAGGTTGATCTCGTAGGCGAGCGACTCCAGCCGGTAGTCCGCCTGGGCGATCGAGGTGCCCGTGAAGGTGTTCGTCTCGATGATGTCGGCGCCGGCCTCGAGGTACGCGCCGTGGATCTCCGAGATGACGTCCGGCCTCGTCAGCACGAGCAGATCGCTGTTGCCCTTGAGGTCGATCGCGTGGTCGCGGAAGCGCTCGCCGCGGTAGTCGGCCTCGCCCAGACGGTAGCGCTGGATCATCGTGCCCATCGCCCCGTCGAGGCACAGGATCCGGCTGTCGAGGATCTCTTCGATGCGCGCGGGGCGTTCGCTTCCGTTCATGGCTCTGCTCTTCTCCTGGGCTTCTTTACCGTGGGGGCTGCGGCCGCGGCGCCGCCGTTCTGCGGGGCGGGCTGCGCGGCCCGGGATTCCTTGTCGCCGGCCTCGCGGGCCTGCGTGGAGCGCGTGGCCGCGGCCACACCCTTCTTGCTTGCGTGGACCGAGATCACCTCGAAGTGAGGCGGGCGCTTCTCGCGCGAGGTCACGTCGCACGCGTCCACGTCGAGGCCCGCGTCCGCGAGCATGGCCTCGAGCTCGCGCGGCTCGAAGCCGAAACGCACGTGGCTGTACGTGACCGCCGCGAGCTCGTGCCGGTGCGTCTTCAGCGTCACGCCCGCGAGCGCGCCGCCCGGCCTGAGCACGCGGGCGGCCTCCGCGAGCGCGCGGGCGGGCGAGCGGGCGAAGGTCAGGCAGTTCATCAGCATCACCTGGTCGAACGACGCCGCCTCGAACGGCAGCTCGTGCATGTCGCCGCGCGCGAAGCGGACGTTGCCGAGCCGCTCGAGCCGCCGCCGGGCCGCCTCGATCACGGTCTCGCTCGCGTCGAGGCACGTCATGGTGCGGCACCGCGGCGCGACGAGCTCGGCTAGCGCGCCGTCGCCGGAGGCCACGTCGAGCACGTCGCCGAGCGACATCAGCCCGAGCAGCCCGCGCAGCGACGCCTCCCACGTCCGCCCCGGCGAGTAGTGCCGTTCCATGCGCCCGGCCACCGAGTCGGCCCAGCTCGCCCCGCCGGCGCGCGCCCGCACGACCTCGCGGACGCGCTCGCGGTCCTGCTCGATCAGCGGGTCTTCCGTCGTCGCCTCGAGCACCGCCCAGACCCGCCGCGCCTCCTCGGGCATCGCGCCGCGGCTCAGCGTGTAGAAGGACGACGCCCCGTCGCGCCGGTCCTTGACGAGGCCGGCCTCCCGCAGCTTGCCGAGGTGCGTGGAGACCCGGGACTGCGCGAGCTGCGTGACGTCGGTGATCTCGGCGACCGTCAGCTCCTCGCGGCCGAGCAGCGCCAGCAGGCGGACGCGGGTGGGGTCGCCGAGGAGTCGGAGGAGCTCGGTGGTGGCGCTGAGATCGGGCAACGGATATCTCCCAATCCGGATGAGCGGATGGCAGCCTGGCGGTCCCGTCGCCGGGCGTCAAGGGCTGCCTGTGGGCCGGCGTGATCGGCCGCCTCTGCCGTGAGCGAGCCGCCTCGTCGGGCGGCGCCCGGTCCCACACGGCCTCGCCGGTCCGATCGCCGGACCCTCGCTCCCCGACGAGCCTCTCGGCAGCGCCCGACCCCGGGCTTTCAGCGCGCCGGACGGCCGATCCGGGCGGTGCCGTACTCCGCTCGGGCTGAGGCACTGGCGGACATCGCTGGCGGTGCGTATCTTTGGCTAGCCCTGAGCACCCCACCCCAGGGCACGGCCGGCCGGGCTCACGCAGGGTCGACCTTCGACCCGCGGAGTGAGCGCCCCTCGGGAAAGAACCCGCTGACCCCCGCCGGACAAAGCACGCAGAGGAGATTCAGGATGATCACGATCACGCAGAAGGCAGCCGAGAAGGTGATGGAGATCGCGACGGCGGAGGAACTGCTGGGGCAGGGGCTGCGCCTGCGCGTCGTGGGCGGCGGGTGCGCGGGCTTCTCGTACGACCTCTACTTCGAGGACAAGCCCACGGAGTTCGACGAGGAGTTCGAGGACCGAGGAATCAAGCTCTACATCGACCCGTTGAGCTTCCAGTACCTGGACGGCACCGAGATCGACTACGTGGAGGGCCTCCACGGCTCGGGCTTCAAGTTCAGCAACCCGTCGGTGAAGAGCACCTGCGGTTGCGGCTCGTCGTTCTCCGTCTGATCCGGCGCTCGCCGGTTCCTCCGGTTCCGTTCGTTCCCCTGGGACCTCGCTTCCGTCCTGGCTCGCTCCGGCCTTTGCCGGAGCGGCCGACGTGAGATGCACACGGGCAGCCTGAGCGCTTCCGCCCGGAGCATCCGGATCTTCCCGGCTCTCTAGCCCATCCTTTTTGCCTCGGTGCTCGCGCGGGCGAGCCTGGGCCCCCGTGCGCCAAGGGTTCCCAGCCACGGTGTACAAGCTGCCCGCCCGGGGCGGCATGCCAACTGCATCGCAGTCTTGGTGGGCTGCTCCCTTCTGAATCTCGAACCAACCGCGCCGTCGGCAAGTGCCGGCGGGGCGATCAACGCGATCGAGGTCCGTCGCAAGGCGGCCTCGAGAGCAGGAGTCGAGGTCCGGCGCAGGCCGGCCTCATCAATTGAACCGGGGTCTTCGGACCTCGAAGGAAACCCTGTGCAAACGTCCCGAGATCAGGCCAGCGCGGTTTCGCGCTACATCACGCATGTTCGGCAGATCCCGGAGCTGTCGCGCGAGGAAGAGGTCGAGCTCGCTCGACGGTGGCGGGACCACGGCGACGAGCAGGCCGCGGCCGCGCTCGCGCTCGCGAACCTGAGGCATGTTGTCTCGATCGCGATCAGCTACCGGCGTTACGGAATTCCGCTCTCCGACCTCATCGCCGAGGGGAACTTCGGGATCGTCCACGCGATCCGCAAGTACGACCCCGATCGTGGAAATCGCTTCGTGACCTACGCGGCCTACTGGATCCGGGCGTACATCCTGAACCACGTCATCCACTCCTGGAGCCTCGTGGGCGTGGGCTCGGGTCCGCTCCGCTCGAAGATGTTCTTCCGGCTGCGGCGGGAGCGGGCGCGCATCGCCGGCCTCGTGGGCGAGGGGGAGGAGGGCGACCGCCTGCTGGCCGAGAAGTTCGGCGCGCCCGCGGAGAAGGTGCTGGAGATGGCCCACCGGCTGGAGGCCCGGGACGTCTCGCTCGACACGAAGGTGTTCGAGGACGGCGCCCGGTCGCTCGTCGACACGCTGCCGGCGGACGACCAGGACCAGGAGGAGCGCTTCTCCCGCGCCGAGGAGGGGGCGCTGCTCCGCGAGCGGCTCACCCAGGCGGTGGAGAACCTCGACCCGCGCGAGCGGTACATCGTCGAGACCCGGATGATGGCGGATCCGGAGGAAGAGCTGTCGCTCGCGGAGATCGGGCGCCGCCTTGGCGTGTCGCGCGAGCGGGCGCGGCAGCTCGAGGCGCGCGCCAAGAAGAAGCTGCGCGACCGACTCCAGCCGCTGGCGGCGTAGCGCCTTGCCACACGTGAGCGCCGGCCGAGCACAAAAGCACGGAGCCCCGCCGGGGCGGGGCTCCGTGGTCGCAGGGGACGTAAGCCGAGTTCTGTCGCGCGGGGGGTCGCCCCCCTCGCGCTGGCGATCATTCCTCTAGGGCGCGCGTCGCCACGCGCCTCAAGCAGCCAACCCGGAGGCCTGGGGCGGGCAGCCCTTGCCGCGACGGCTGTCGCCGCCGCGGACGCCTCCCTACGCGGCCTTGCTCCAGGTGGGGTTTGCCGTGCCGCCCTTGTTGCCAAGGGCGCGGTGGGCTCTTACCCCGCCGTTTCACCCTTGCCGCGCGGCGCGCCGGCGGCGGCTCGGAGCGCTGCCCTCGCGGGCAGGAGGCTCCTCGCCCTCGCGAGGCGCGCGGCGCGGCGGTCTGTTCTCTGTGGCACTTTCCTCGAGATCGCTCTCACCGGGCGTTACCCGGCACCCTGCCCTGCGGAGCTCGGACTTTCCTCCCGCGCCCGGGTTTCCCCGGCCGCCGGCGATCGCCTGTCCCGCTGCGACGTCGCGAACATAGCGAAGCGCTGGCCGATCGCCAACACCTCCGCGCGGGCGCGGCGCTGCGCTGGCGCGCGCTACGCCGGCCCGCGGGCGCTCGCTGCCGGCGAGCGGCGCGAGCGGGCGGTGTGCGACGGAGGCCGAAGAGGCGGCCTCCGGGGTGGAGCATCCCGCCGGCCCTGCCGGCCTCATGGCGCTGGAGCGGTCTCCCTCTCGTGGCGTTCTGTGACACCTGTGGCAATTCGCCCGGCCACGCACCGAGTGAATCACGCAGCGCACGACCCTCGTTCGGGCTCCTGGCGGACCTGCGGTATCGTCCCCGACGTCACTGGCGCCGTGTCGGACGCACGCGTCCCTGCCTCAGCGCTCCTCCGCGCTTCGCCTCACCGGCGACAAGGCATCTCTCCGTCAGGCCGAGAACCGGTATCGTGCCATGCGCCACGCGCTGTTCGGTTCATGCCGCCTGGCGGCGGCGAATTGCGCTCATGCCAGCTAGAATAAGGATCCGGTTGAGCGAGCGAGAGATGAACCGTCAAGACGCGAAGGACGCCAAGAAGAAGACAATGGCTTGGCGTCTTTGACGTCTTTGGCGTCTTGGCGGTTCCAAGTTCTGCTCGTTTGAGGCGGGTTCAACCCGTTTGTTGCTCTGTCAGCCGCCGCCGCGGCGGAGCTTCTGCGCCATCTGGGCGCCCAGCTCGGCGGAGCGGTTGGACGCGGCCTCGACCGCGTCGATCAGCGTGCGCCGGAGGCCGCCCGCCTCCAGCGTGTGGAGGCCGGCGATCGCCGTGCCGCCGGGGCTCGTCACCATGTCCTTCAGGCGGCCGGGGTGCTCGCCGGTCTCGAGCTGGAGCTTCGCGGCGCCGTAGACCGTCTGCGCCGCGAGCAGCAGCGCCGCGTCGCGGCCGAGGCCGACCTTCACGCCGCCGTCGGCAAGCGCCTCGATCATCAGCATGACGTACGCGGGGCCGCTGCCGGAGAGGCCGGTCACCGCGTCGAGCAGCGACTCGTCGAGCACGACCACGCGGCCGACCGCCTGGAACAGGGTCCGCGCGATCTCGACGTCGTCGCCCGTCGCGTGGCTCCCGGCGGAGATCGCCGTGGCGCCGGCGAGCGCGATGGCGGCGGTGTTCGGCATGCTGCGGATGACGCGCGCGCCCTCCGGCAGGCGCGCCTCGATCGCGTCGATCGGCACGCCGGCCGCGACCGAGATGACGACGTCGTTGCCGCCGAGCCCCGCCGCGATCGGGGCGAGGACGCGATCGACGATCTGCGGCTTGACGGCGATGACCAGGACGTCGGCCCACCGACAGAGCGCGTCGTTGTCCTGGGTCGTCTCGATGCCGTAGCGCTCGTGCAGGTACGCGAGCCGATCGCTCTTGAGATCGCTCGCCCGGACCTGCCCCGCGCCCACGGCGCCCCCCTGGAGCAGGCCTCGGATGAGCGCCTCTGCCATGTTCCCACCGCCAAGAAACCCGATCTTGCGCTCTCGCAACAGGCCCTCGTCGCTCCGCATCGCTCGCCTCCAGCGGCCATCCGCAGCGCGCACCCTAGCAGCCCTGCCGAGCTCGCGGCTCAAATCTCGACAGGCTGCCCTCCGCGGGCCGCGCCGCCGTGGACGGCGGGCCTGCGCGCCGGCGCGGGCCTGCGCGCCGGCGCGCGCGACGCCCGTCGCCCGGACGCGCCGGCGCGCGACGCTTGCTCGCCCGCCCTTGTCAGCAGGCCCCGGGACGTTATCTCTGCGGCGGAATGAACGCCGCGCGTCCCCTGTTCGCCGACGCAAGGACGGGGCCCCTTCGACTGCCCGACGGAGATTCCATGATTCAAGCCGTTTCCTCTCGCTCTCGCGCTTCGGTCGTCGCGCTGCTCTCGATGGCGGCGCTCTCGCTCGGCGGGTGCGGTCAACAGGCTCACGCCACGCCGCCCTCCACCCAGGCCGCCGCCGTCGCGGCGCCCGACGCTGCGCCGCCCGTGTCGACCGTGACGCTCCCGCCCGCGCCGGTGCCGGCCACCTTCGACGTCGCCGCGCTGTCCGAGCGGGTCCGGCCCATGGTCGTCAACATCACGACGACCCACGAGTCCGTGGGCCGCGAGGGGCTCGACCCCTTCGAGTTCTTCTTCGGCCCCCAGGGCGGCCGCGGCATGCCGCGCGGCCAGCGGCCCCCGCAGACGGCCCTCGGCACCGGCTTCATCATCGATCCGAGCGGCTATGTCGTGACGAACGAGCACGTCATCCACGACGCGTCCGGCGTCCGCGTCCGGCTCGCCGACGAGCGGGAGTTCGAGGCCGAGGTCGTCGGCCGCGACCCCAAGCTGGATCTCGCGCTCCTGCGGCTGAAGGGCGCGAGCGGCCTGCCCGTGGCGCCGCTCGGATCGAGCGAGCAGCTCCGGGTCGGCGAGCACGTGCTCGCGGTCGGAAACCCGTTCGGGCTCGGCCACACGGTCACGCTCGGCATCGTGAGCGCCAAGGCGCGCGCGATCGGCGCGGGGCCCTACGACGACTTCATCCAGACCGACGCCTCGATCAACCCGGGCAACAGCGGCGGGCCGCTGTTCAACTGGCGGGGCGAGGTCGTCGGCATCAACACCGCGATCCGCGCCGGCGCCAACGGCATCGGGTTCGCGATCCCGATCGACGCGCTGAAGGACGTGCTCCCGCAGCTCCGCGAGAAGGGGTACGTCGAGCGCGGCAAGCTCGGCCTGCTGTTCCAGCCCGTCACGCGCGATCTCGCCGCGGCGCTCAAGCTGGGCGCGCCGCGGGGCGCGCTCGTGGCCGAGCTCGAGCCGGGCGGCGCCGCCGCGCGCGCGGGCATCAAGCCGGGCGACGTGATCGTCGACGTCAACGGCGTCCCGATCCACCACGCCGAGGAGCTCCGGCGCAACGTCGCGCGCCACGCGCCCGGCTCCGAGATCAAGGTGACCGTCGTGCGCGCCGAGAAGCGGCACGAGATCGTGGCCAGGCTCGACGCGCTCCAGGACGAGGAGGGCGACGCGGCGAGCCGCCCGCGGCCGACCCAGGGCGCCCGCCCCGATCGGCAGCAGAGCGCCGAGAAGCTCGGCATCCAGGTCTCCGACGCGGCCGGCGGCGGGGTGCGCGTCGACGGGTTCGCGTCGGGCAGCGACAAGCAGGAGATCCAGGTGGGCGACGTGATCCTCGAGGTGAACGGCACCCCCGTGAAGGACGTCGCCGGGCTCCGCGCGGCGATCGGCAAGCTCAAGGACGGGTCGGTCGCCCTCCTCAAGGTGCGGCGCGGCAAGGTCGTCCAGTTCGCCGCCGTGCCCATCCACGCGCGCTGATCCCGCCCCGCGCCGCCGGCCTCCGCGGCCGGCGCGCTCCGCCTTCCCGCGTCATCCCACGCCTCGCCGCCTGCCGGCGTTCTCCTCCGGGCGCCCGGCGCCGCGCGCATCCTCCGCTTCCGCGCGCGCCGCTTCCGCGCGCGCCGCCTCTTCGAGCGCGCGCTTCTCCGCCTCGGTCTGCTTCACGCGCTCCTCGAGCACGTCGGTGCCGAGGTAGCGGAAGACGTAGACGCCCCCGACGAACATGCAGAGGAACAGCGTGAGCACGCGCCAGAGCACGACGTACGGCACGACGAACGCGCCCTGCACCCAGGGCGACATGAGCGCGTTCGAGCCGAGCTCGGCGACGCCGCTCGCGCCGGGCGTCGGGCTCATGTAGAGCGCGAAGTTGAGCAGCGCCTGGATCAGGATCACCTGGAAGATCGGCGGCCCCACCGAGACGAAGGTCGACGGCGTGGTCGGAATACCGAGCCCGAGCAGGATGAAGTAGGCGACCGCGAACCGCGAGCAGAAGAAGCCGAACGTCAGCAGCAGCGCGGCGGCGTAGGCGCGCTTGCCGCGGCGCATGTAGATGCGGAAGCCCTGGTGGAACTCGTCCACGCTCCGCAGCAGGCGCGCGGTCGTGCTGCCGGGCGCGGCGAGCGCGGCGTCGGCGCGGGCCCGCAGCCGCGGCACGCGCCGGGCGCCCAGCAGGGCGGCGCGCAAGAGCCTCCCGAGCGGCACCGAGAGCGCGCGGACGATCGCCTTGAGGAGCGGCGGGTACGCCGCCGCGGCGATCAGCGCGACGAGCGCCGCGCCGAACATGACGACGGTGAACAGCAGCAGCCACTCGATCTGCTGGCCCCCTTGCACCACGAGCATCCCGCTGTACCGCAGCGCGAAGATGGCCGCGGCGGTGAGCAGGAAGAACGTGACCGTGCACGACGCGGTGAGCAGCGAGGCCGTGGCCACGTCGACGAGCCGCATGCCGCCGTGCACGAGCACCGCGGCCTGCGAGGGCGCTGCGCCGGCCTGGCCCGGGGTGACCCCGGCGCAGAACATCAGCACGAACTCGGACGTCACCGCGGTGCGGACGCGGAGCTCGGGCCAGAGCACGCGCCCGAGGGACCAGATCCTGAGCCCCCCGAACACGCCCTCCTGCAGCGCCAGCACGGCGCCGACGAGCAGCCAGCCCGGCCGCACGTGCGCGAGCCCGGCGGCGAGGCTCGCCTGCTCGTCGTGGATCTCGCTGTAGAGCACGTAGGCGAACGACGCGAGCGTCAGCGTGACGATGAGCTGGATGCCTCGGATCAGGGTGGCGCGGTTCATACGGGGGCGCGCGGTCGGGGCGATCGCGGGCGACCGCGCGCGCATGCCCCCCTATACCCCGCGGCGGCGCTCGCGACCGTCACGCCGGCAGCCCTCCGGTGCGCGACCCCCGGGGCGGCCCCGGCGGCAGGACGCCCACGTGCGCCTCGCGGGGGCGACGTGCGAGTGCGAAGGTCGCTTCGCGGCGGCGCGCTCGCGTCGCCAGAGTCGCTCGCGTCGCTCGCGTCTGCTGCGCTCCGGCGCGCCGCGTGTATCGCGGCTCATCGTGGCGAAGCGCGATCGTCGCGGCCCCGCGCTTTTTCGCGGCAGCGGCGCGCGGCGAGGAGATGGCTATTGCGTCGCCGGGGAGGGCTCGCAATGCTGCGCGCCTCATGGCGGCACGCAAGATCGCAATCAGCACGGGCGGAGGTGACGCGCCCGGGCTCAACGCTGTCATCCGGGCGGCCACGCTCGGCGCGCTCGAGCGCGGCTGGGAGGTCTGGGGCATCCGGCAGGGGTATCGCGGGTTGCTCGACGACTCTCCGGACGGGCTCATCCGGCTCGATCGCGAGCGCGTCCGGGGCATCGCGCACCTCGGGGGCACCATCCTGGGCACCGCGAACCGCGGCGATCCGTTCCACTACCCGATGCCGGGCGAGCACGGGCTCGTGCCGCGCGACAGGTCCGACGACCTCGTGCGGCGCTTCCGCGAGCGCGGGTTCGAGGCGCTGATCGCGGTGGGCGGCGACGGCTCGATGCGGATCGCGAACGAGCTCCTCCTGCGCGGGCTGCCGCGCGTCATCGGCGTGCCGAAGACGATCGACAACGACGTCTGCTGCACCGACATCACGTTCGGCTTCGACACGGCCGTCTCCATCGCGACCGAGGCGCTCGATCGGCTGCACACCACGACCGAGGCGCACGAGCGGATCATGGTCGTCGAGGTGATGGGGCGGCACGCGGGCTGGATCGCGCTCAACGCCGGGATCGCCGGCGGCGCCGACGCGATCCTGATCCCGGAGATCCCGTTCCGGTACGACGCGATCGCCGAGAAGATCCGCCTCCGCGAGTCGCGCGGCCGGCGCTTCTCCATCGTCGTGGCGGCGGAGGGGGCGTACTCGGAGGGCGGAGAGCTGACCATCAAGGACGCGGGCGACGCCTTCCGCCGCACCGCCGTCCTCGGGGGCGTGGCCGAGCGCGTCGCGAAGGAGCTCGCGGCCCGCACCGGCAAGGAGGCGCGCTCCATGGTGCTCGGCCACCTGCAGCGGGGCGGCGGGCCGACGACGGCGGACCGCTTGCTCGCGCTCCGCTTCGGCGCGGCCGCGGCGCGCTGCCTCGTCGAGGACTGCGGGAGCGGGATGGTCGCGCTGCGCGCGAACCGGATCGAGCTCGTCCCCCTCGCGGAGGTCGCCGGCAAGACGAAGACCGTGCCGCTCGACTCGGACACGGTCGTCACGGCCCGTGAGATCGGCCTGTGCTTCGGCGACGAGCCGCCCGGCCATTTCGCCGAGAGGTGATCCGCGAGCGCGCGCGTCGCGCCGCTGCCGCCGTCGTCCCCGCAAAACCCCCTCGGCCCGTCCGGTAGCGCACCTCGGACGGGGACCTCATCGCACCTCGCGTCATCGGCCGGACGGCCTGGGCGGCGCGACAAGCCTCGTGTTTGACACTCGTCGACGGGGGCCGATATCTTGGGTTCCCCTCCGAACCCGCGCACACCCCGGAACATGACGAAAGTCCTCGTATTTGAGAGCGATCCGGCGTTCGCCGGGGAGCTCCGCACGGAACTGGGCCGCCTCGGCTGCACCGTCCAGGTGGTCGATGACGGCAACGTCGGCTTGCAGGTCGCGGCGGCCGATCGCCCCGACCTCATCCTGCTGTCGATCGAGCTGCCGCGCATGAACGGCTTCTCGGTCTGCAACAAGCTCAAGAAGGACGCGCAGCTCAAGGACGTCCCGCTCGTCATCATGTCGAGCGAGTCGAGCGAGGAGACGTTCGAGCAGCACCGGAAGCTCAGGACGCGCGCGGAGGACTACATCCACAAGCCGATCGCGTTCGGCGAGCTCCTCGAGCACATCCGCAACTATGTCCCGCTCGACGGGGACGAAGCCGAGGCCGATCCGATCATGATCGACGAGGCCGAGGTGCTCGAGGCCGACATCGACGAGGACTCGGGGGACCCGACCATCATCACGGCGACCGTCGGCGCGAACGGCGCGCGAGGGAGCGGCGCGCCGCCGCCCCCACCGCCTGCGCGGCCGCCGTCCGCCGCGCCGCCGGCGCCGTCCGTCGCGCCGCCGGCGCCGTCCGTCGCGCCGCCGGCGCCGTCCGCCGCGCCGCCGGCGCCGTCCGTCGCGCCGCCGGCGCGGCCGCCGTCCGCCGCACCGCCGTCCGCCGCCAGGGAGCCGCGCCTCCGCGCGTCGAGCCCGCCGAGGCCTCTTCAGGGGACACCGGCGAGGTCGGAGCCCCCCAAGCCGGACGAGGACATCGAGGAGTTCATCGGCGGCGCGTTCACCCGGCTGATCCGCGACGAGGAGGAGCAGCGGACCGACGACGATCGGACGAAGGCCAGGTCCTCGGTCGTCCCGTCGACGCGGACGCCGGTGTCCACCGGGACGTCCCTGCCTGCTTCGGTGCCTCCGCCCGTGAGCTCGTCGCCGGTCGCCGCGTACCGCGCGCCGGTCTCGGAGCGCGGGGCGGCGTACCGCGCGCCGGTCTCGGAGCGCGGGGCGGCGTACCGCGCGCCGGTCTCGGAGCGCGGGGCGGCGTACCGCGCGCCCACCTCCGAGCCGGGGCGGATGACCCCTGCGCCGCCGGCGCCGCGCTCCGACGCCGATGCGGGCGAGATCGAGCGCCTTCGCGCCGAGCTGGACAGGTCCAAGGGCGAGATCGTCCGCCTCACCAAGGAGGTGGCCGCCGCGCGCGCGACCTCGATCCGCCTCGAGGGCGAGCTCTCCACGGCGAACGACGGCAGCCAGGAGGCGGCGCGCCTGCGGCGCGAGGTCGACGAGCTCAGGGCGAAGCTCGCGGCCGGCGGCACCGCCAGCAGGCCCGGCGGCGTGTCGAGCCGCGACTTCCTCGATCTGCGCGAGGCGCTGAACAAGAAGGACAAGGAGATCCTCGCCCTCCGCGACCAGATGTCGCGCAAGGACAAGGAGCTCCTCGAGCTCCGCGACCAGACGCTGTCGCTCGAGCGCGAGAAGGCCGATCAGGTCGACAAGATCCTCGAGCTCGAGCGCGCGAACGAGGATCTCGACGGGCAGGTCGCGTCGCTGCGCGCCGACAAGGACCTGGCGGCGAAGCGCGCCGACGATTTCAAGGCCCGCGCCGACAAGCTCCAGGGCCAGGTCGCCGCGCGCGACGCGGAGCTGTCGGCGGCGCGGCAGGCGCTGATGGCCGCGGAGGCCGCGCACACGGAGGCGCTCCGTGCCGCGGCGGACGAGAGGTCCCAGGCGATCGCCGCGGCCGAGGCGTCGGCGCAGCGCGACGTCGAGGAGCGCACGCAGGCCGAGCGGGAGCGGTTCGAGCAGGCGACCGCGGCGCACCGCGCGGAGATCGACCGGCTGAACGCCGAGCACGCCGCGCGTGCGGAGCAGCAGGCCGCGGAGCACCGCGCGGCCGTCGACCGGCTCGCCGGCGAGCACGCCGCGGCGATCGAGCGGCTGAGGGCCGAGTCGGCGGCGATCGCGGACGGCCTGCGGGCCGAGCACGCCGCGGCGCTGGACGCGCTGAAGGCAGAGCACGCCGCGGCGTCCGAGGCGGCGCGGCGTGAGCAGGAGGCCGCCGTCGAGGCGCTCCGGCGCGACAACGCCGCCGAGGTGGAGCGGCGCGACCGGGAGCACGCGTCCGCGCTGGAGGGCCTGCGGGCCGAGCACGCCGCGGCGCTGGACGCGGCGCGGGCCGAGCACGCCGCCGCGGTCGAGCGGCAGCAGGCGGAGCACGCGGCCGCGCTGCAGGCGGTGCGCGCCGAGCAGGTCGCCGCGAGCGAGCGGCAGCAGGCCGAGCACGCGGCGGCCGTCGAGGCGCTGCGGGGCGAGCACGCGGCGGCCGTCGAGGCGCTGCGGGGCGAGCACGCGGCGGCCGTCGAGGCGCTGCGGGGCGAGCACGCGGCGGCCGTCGAGGCGCTGCGGGGCGAGCACGCGGCGGCGACCGAGGCGCTGCGGAGCGAGCACGCGGGCGAGATCGAGCGGCGCGATCGCGATCACGTGAGCGCGCTGGACGGCCTCCGGGCCGAGCACGCGCGCGCCGTCGAGGCGCAGGCAGAGGAGCACGCGCGGGCGATCGAGCGTCAGTCCGCGGAGCACGCGGCGGTGGCCGCGCGCCAGGCGGAGGAGCACGCGCGGGCCATCGAGGCCGCGCGGGAGGACTTCGCGTCGCGGCTCGCGGCCCGCGAGCGCGAGCTCATCGAGGAGCGGGAGCAGGCCGTGCGCGCCGCCGAGCAGGCCCACGCGGCGCGGGTGGCCGAGCTCGAGGCGCGCGCCGCCGACCGGCAGGCCCAGGCCGAGGCGGCGCACGCGCAGGCGCTCGCCGACGCCCGCGCGGCGCACCAGGCCGAGCTCGCCGAGCGGGAGGCCGCCTGGGCGGCGCAGCGGCACGAGCTGGACGAGATCGCCCGGGGGGTCTCGACCGAGCTCGGGCAGGCGCGCAACCAGGTGGCGCACCTCGAGGCCCGCGTGCACGAGCTCGAGCAGCAGCTCGAGCAGCGCGCCGGCGAGCTCGCCGCCCGCGGCGAGGAGCGCGATCGCCTGCTGAGCGAGCTCGCCGAGCGGTCCCGCGCGCTCGACGAGGCGCGGGGCCGGCTCACCGAGGCCGAGCAGCGCGAGAGCGAGCTCGGCGCGCAGCTCTCGCACCGGACCGAGGAGCGCGACGCCCTGCGGCTGCACGGCGAGCAGCTCACCGAGCAGCTCGCCGCGGAGCGCGCCCGCCTCCAGAAGGCGCGCGCCAGGTGGGGCGACGACCGCGTCTCGCTGGAGCGCGCGCGCGAGGCGCTCGCCGCCGCGCTGTCCCAGATCGAGCAGGCCGAGGCGCTGTCGACCGAGTGAGCGCATGAGCCCGGCGGCGCTCCCCGGAAGGGCGTCGGGGGCGGTCAGCGCGAGAGCGCTGCCGCCCCGAAGAAGGCGTTGGCGGTCAGCGCGAGAGCGCTGCCGCCCCGAAGAAGGCGCTGGCGGTCAGCGCGAGAGCGCTGCCGCCCCGAAGAAGGCGCTGGCGGTCAGCGCGAGAGCGCTGCCGCCCCGAACGCCTCCGGGAGGAGCGCCGCCAGCGAGGTGATCCGCGGCGGCACGCCGGCGTCTCCGGCGGCGATGAGGCGGATCGGGAGATCCGCGGCGAACTCGGCGAGCGTCTGCCGGCACATGCCGCACGGGCTCCCGAGGACGGGCCCGCTCGTGGCGACGGTGAGCGCGATCGGATCGCGCTCGCCGGCGGCGACCATCTGCACGATGGCCGAGCGCTCCGCGCAGATGGCGAGCCCGTACGAGGCGTTCTCGACGTTGCAGCCGGCGAACACGCGGCCGGAGCGCACGAGGATCGCCGCGCCAACCCAGTAGCCCGAGTACGGCGCGTGCGCCCGCTCGCGGACCGCGAGGGCCGCCCGGTCGAGCGCATCCCAGTCGATCGCCGGCGCCGCGTCGGCCGCGGCGGGCGCCTCACCAGCGCCGTGCGGGGGGCGGCTCACGACGCCCCGCTCCCGGCCGCGACCTCGGCGCCCGCGCGGCGGACCCACGCCGAGAGCAGCGCCGTGAACCGGGCGCGCGCCTGCCTGGCGGTCTCCTCGACCTCCTTGTGATCGAGCTCCCGCTGGGTGAGCCCCGCCGCGAGGTTCGTGATGCACGAGACGGCCGCGGCGGGCACGCTCATGTGCCGCAGCGCGATGATCTCCGGCACCGTGCTCATCCCGACCGCGTCGGCCCCGAGCGCGCGCAGCATCCGGATCTCCGCGGGCGTCTCGTAGGTCGGACCGAGCAGCCCGGCGTAGACCCCCTCGCGCAGGCGGACGCCGGTCTCGCCCGCCGCCGCCCTCGCGAGCTCGAGCAACCGTGGATCGTGGGCGTACGTCATGTCGGGGAAGCGCTTGCCGAGCGCGTCGTCGTTCGGCCCGACGAGCGGGTTCGTCCCCATCAGGTTCAGGTGGTCGACGATCAACATGAGGTCGCCGGCGGCGAAGCTGTCATTGATGCCGCCGGCCGCGTTGGTCAGGAGCACGGCGCGGCAGCCGAGCCGCGCGAGCACGCGCACGCCGAAGACGACCTTCGCGAGCGGGTGCCCCTCGTAGAGGTGCGCGCGCCCCTGGAGGCAGGCGACGGGCACCTCGCCGACGCGGCCGGCGCACAGGAAGCCGGCGTGCCCCGCGACCGCCGGCCGCGGCATGCCGGGGATCGCCGCGTAGGGCACCTTCACGAGGTCCGAGAGCTCGTCGGCCCAGCCGCCGAGCCCTGACCCCAGCACCACACCGACGCGTGGAAGTACCGGAATTTGTTGGCGAATGAGGCGAGCAGCCTCGTCGAGCTCGGGGAGGATGGTCACCTCGCCAAGCTACCCCAGGGCGACGCGGGGGGTAAACGTCGCAGATGCACGGCTGGAACGCTCGTGGTAGGGTCGCCGCCCTTTCGGGGCAAGTGACGACGATGGGCACCAAGATCGAAGATTTCTTGAAGGAAAAGAAGATCGACCCGCGCCGCGTTCTCGCGGCATCGGCGAAGATCGAGCGGCTTCAGCCCGAGGATCGGGCGATCCGCCTGACCAAGCGGCTGGCGCGCGGCAGTGAGGACGCCGCGAAGAAGAAGGACGCTGCCGGCGCCAAGAAGCCGCGCAGCGGCCGTCCGGTGACGGACCGCACGCTGAGCGCCGCGCTGCAGGGCAAGCCGATCAGCGGCCCCGCGAAGACGCGCCTGCTGCGCGCGATCAACCGGGTCCTCGAGCAGAAGAAGCAGGAGAAGGTCGACCTGACGGCGATCTTCGACCTGCCGAAGAAGGGCGGCGCTGCGGCCGAGGGCGCCGAGGCCGCGGGCTGAGCCGACCGGACGATCCCGGACGGCACGTTCGAGCGCTGTGAATCCCCGGCTCGAGCGCGCGCTGGCCTGAGGCCGGAGCGGGCTCGAGCCGGGTCCTTTTTCCGGGGCTGAACCCGGCGCTATGCGCGATCCCGGCGACGGGAGCCCAGCTCGAGCAGATCGGCGGCGACGAGGGCCACGGTCAGCGACACGGCGATGAAGATCATGCGCCGAAGGTCGCGCCGATGTGCCACAAGGAACAACTTTTGTGCGTTTCCTGGCGCGACCGCCGCCCTGGCGAGGTCCGGGCGGCGCACGTTCGTGCGGCGGCGCCTGGATGATCCGGCGGCCCGGGGAACCGGATGAATGATCCGGCGGCCCGGGGAACCGGATGAATGATCCGGCGGCCCGGGGAACCGGATGAATGATCCGGCGGCCCGGCGCACCAGAGGTCTTCGTGCACTCCGTGGCGATCGAGACAGGGGCGTTGTGGGCGCACCTCTCGCGGTCGTTCTTCCCCCTCGCCTGGGGCGCGCCGGGTGGCCCTGGCGACGACCTGCCCGCCAGCGCCGCCGCGGTCGTCCGGGTCGCGCTCGACGCCGTGTTCGCGGGCGACGATCTCCTGCGCCGTCCCGTGATGGCCGTCCCGCCATCGAGCTCCATGAGCGCGGAGCGGGCGGGTAGGCTTCCGCCCGTGACCGAGCCCGACGACGTCGGCGAGTGGATCCGCCGCTTCCAGAGCGGCGACCCCACGGCCTTCGCCGAGATCTTCCGCCGTTACCGCCGCGACGTCGCGCGGCTCGTCTTCAGGATGCTGGGGCCGACCGCCGACGCCGAGGACGTGATCCAGGAGGTGTTCATCCAGGTGCACCGCAGCCTGGGCGACTTCCGGGGGAAATCGAAGTTCACGACGTGGCTCCACCGGGTGACGGTCAACGCCGTGCTGATGGCCCGACGCGCGGCGCGCAGCCGGCCGGTGTTCACCGGTGAGCCGAACGCGGATCACGAGGTCGACCACGGCATGCTCCCGGACGAGGACGCCGCGCGCGCCCGCAGGATCGACGCCTTCCGGAGGGTGCTGGAGCGCCTGCCCGAGAAGAAGCGGATCGTCTACGTCCTGCACGAGCTCGAGGGCATCGCGCCGACCGAGATCGCGGAGATCGTCGGCGCGCCGGTCCTGACGGTGCGGACGCGGCTGTTCTATGCCCGCCGCGAGATCGAGGAGATGATGCGCGGCGAGCCCGCGCTCGCCCAGCTCGCCGCCGAGCTGGCCGAGAGCGGCGCGGGGAAGGCGGACGGCGCCGGCGCGGCGGCGGCCCGCGCGCCAGTGTCTGTGGGGGGCGAAGCTGCGGGGTACCCCGCGGCGGATCGAGCGGCTGTCGACACGGAGGACATGTGAGCGGCGCAAAGCAGTACGAGCGGGCACGCGAGCACATGGAGCAGCTGCTCCGCGCCGAGGAGCCTCCGGAGCCACGCTGGGACGCCATCGAGCGCGAGCTGTTCGCGCGGATCGACAAGCCCGCGCCGGTCCGCCGCGCCGCGCCGCCCCAGCGCTCGCCGCTCGGGCGCGCGCTCGGGTTCGCCGCGGCCGCGGCGGCCATCGCGTTCGCGATCCTCGCGGCCGGGCGCTCCGCCCCGCCGGTCGCGGTGACGTCGGCGCCGCCGCGCGCCCGCGACCTCGCGGAGATCCCGCGGGCGCCCGGGGCCGCGGACGACCTGGACTTCCGCGCCCTCCGGCCCGGCGACTCCATCGAGACCGCGGCCCACGCGGTCTCCTTCGCCGACGTCGGCTCGGTGCGCTGGACGCTCCTGCCGAACAGCCGCGCCGTGGTGCGCGCCGTCGGCGCGGCCGGGATCGGCCACGTGATCGCGCTCGATCGAGGCTCGGTGCGCGCCGACGTCGTCACGCGCGCGCCCGAGGAGGGGCTCGTCGAGGCGTTCGCCGTCGAGGTCGACGGCACCCGCGTCGCGGTGCACGGCACGCTCTTCACGGTGACCCGCCTGGACGGGCGCGTGGAGGTCGACGTGGAGCACGGCACCGTCGCTGTCGGCCCGGCGGCGTACCGCGGCGCGACCACCGCGCGCCTCCTCGTCGGCCCGTCGCGCGGCACCTTCTCGCTCGACGGCGGCCGCGACGCCCGCCTGCTCCAGCGCCCTGCGGAGCAGGACAGCGCCCCCGCCGTCGCGTCCCCGGCGCCCGCGGGGCCGCCGGCTCCGCCCCCACCGGGGCCCGCCGGCGCGCATCCGCCGAGCGGATCTGCTGCGGTGGCGGCGGTCGCCGCGCAGGAAGCCGAGCCCCGAGCGCCCGCCGCGTCGTCGGTCGCCGAGCCGATCGCGCCGCCGCCCGCCGAACCGGCGCCGGCCGCCGCGGAGCCGGCCGCCGCGGAGTCGGCCGCCGCGGAGCCGGCCGCTGCGGAGCCGGCCGCTGCGGAGCCGGCGGCCGAGGCGCGGCAGGCGTCACCGCCGCCCGCGCTCACGCCCGCCTCGGTGCAGTCCCTCCTGTCGAGCTGTTTCGCGCGCGAGACCGCGGGCGGCCCGTCATCGATCCGCAGGTCGATCGTCTCGACGCTGCGCATCGCCGTGCGCCCCGACGGCAGCGTCGCCAGCGTGCGCTTCGATCCGCCGCTCCGTCCTGCGCTGCAGGCGTGCGCGGAGGGCCTCTACCGGGGGCGTTTCGCGGAGGGCCCGCGGCAGATCGAGATCCCGCTGACCATCGACGACTGAGCGCGGAGGGCCGCGTTACACAGCGCCGGCCGACGCGCCGAGATCAGCGCGAGCCGAGCAGCTCGGTCAGCGCGTGGGTCTCCCGCGCGCCCATGACCCCGAACTGCACCCCCATGCCTTCGGGGGTGGTCCACCGCACGATCGAAGAGATCACCGCAGGCTGCTTCAGGCCCGACAGGGACAGGAGCACCTCGATGCGCGCTCCGAAGGGGGCCGGCGAGGCGGTCTCGATGAACATCCCGCCGAGGCTGATGTCGCGGCATCTCGCATCGACGCGCGGGCCGTCGCCGATCCGGAATGCGATCGACAGCTCGACGGGCTTGCGCGGGTGCTTTCGGTGATCTTGCACATTCCTCCTTGGCCGGCTGCGCGGCGCTGACGTGGCGCGCGTGGGGTATTCTGAAGCGCAGAGGAGACGATCAATGTCGCGAGCCGAGAGCGTCGCTGTCAAGCGCCGGGAGCCGCGCGCGGCCCTGTCGATCGCGCCGCGCGCGCCGCGCTCGCCGCGTGATTGCGCACCCGCGCGCACCGATGGGGCCGCGCGCCGCGGATGGAAGCGGCACCTCGAGGGCTGGGAGCCGGGGCTCGTGGCCGTCTTCATCGCGGGCACCGCGGCGATCCTCGCGGTGCCCCGCCCGGTCGAGCCCGCCGAGCTGCCGTTGCCGCTCGCCGACGCGCGCGCGCTCGCTCGCTCGCGCGACGCGGACGTCGCGCGCGCCCGCGAGGCCGAGCGGCTCGGGCTCGACGCCGAGGTGCGCGCGCTCGGCTCCGCGATCCGCGCGTTCGGGCTCGTGGACGCCGACGCGGATCACACCGAGGCCGAGCTCCTCGCCGCGCGCAAGCGCGTGCTCGACGCCGTCGGCCCCGCGCTCGCCCAGGGCGAAGAGGCGGTGCTCCGGCTGCGCGCCTACCAGATGAGCTCGTTCGTCCGCGAGGTGCGTCGCTTCGAGGCGACGGGCGAGGAGTCCGACGAGCTCCGCGAGCTCGGCGGCAACTTCCTCGGGCTGCTCCGTCGCAGCGCCTGGATCGGGCGAGGGGAGGCGACGCCGCGCGGCGGCGCGGAGGCGCGCCGCGTCGCCATGGATGGCACCGTGCTCGGGGTGCTCTTCAAGAAGCGCTGGGGCGCGATCTCGGGCATCGAGCGAGGCCCCTTCGATCTCTCGCTCGACGAGGAGCGCGCGCTGTTCAAGTTCCTGCTCTCGCATCCCGTCGGCGCTCCGCGAGGCGCGCAGGACCTCGCGGCGCCCGCCGCCGGGGACGCGGCGGCGCGCCATGAGCCGGCGGCCGAGCCGGGGCCGCGCTCGCCCGCCGCGGCGCTCCGCGCGGCCGAGGCGCGGCGCGCGAAGGAGCAGTACCGCCTGAAGAAGATCGACGAGCTCGCCGCGCTCGACCCGTCCTATCCCGGGCACCTCGCCCGCGGCGTCGCGCTCTATCGGCTGGGGAGGTTCGCGCAGTCGGCGGACGCGTTCCGCAGCCACCTGGACCAGCACCCGGACGGGGCGCACACGCTGCGCGCGCAGAACTACCTGCGCGCGGCGATCGAGCGCGCGCGCGAGGAGCAGCTCTAGAGCGACAAACGGGTTGAACCCGCCGGAAACGAGCAGAACTTCGAACCGCCAAGACGCCAAGCCATTGTCTTCTTCTTGGCGTCCTTGGCGTCTTGGCGGTGGATTTTCTCGCTCGCTCAACGTGATTGATCTTTGTTCGAGCGCCGGATGCGACGCTGGGGTCCGGCGCAGAGGGCGCTACGGGCCCCGGCGCATCCCGCCAGGGCGGTAAGGGCGCCCGCTGATCCCCTTGGCCGGGTTGCCGTGCCCGCCGCGCCCGCGGCGCGTCTCCATCTCGTGCATGATCCCCTGCATCGCCGAGGGCTGCAGGAACCGGCGCGCGGCCGGGAAGATCTCCTGCTCCTCGCAGGTCACGTGGCGGTGGTACGCCGCGCGCAGGTCGTCGACGAGCTGGGGGAGCACCTCGGCCGCCCCGGCGCCGCCGTCCCGCTCGATCGCGGCGCGCAGCTCGTTGATGGCGCGCTGCTGCGCCTTGTGCTCCTGCCGGAGGCGTTCGAGCGTCGGCGCGAGCGCCTCGAGCACCGCGAGCCGCGGGAAGAGCGAGCGCTCCTCGTCCTCCTGGTGCCGGCTGATCGATCGCTCGAAGTAGGCCACGACGCTCGAGAGCCCCTCGAGCGCGGCGGCGCGCCCGCGAGGATCGCTGAGCGCGCGCGCGGCGCGCGCGATGTCGTTCAGGTTCTCCTCGAGGCTCCGGTGAGCGGCGGCGAGCTTCTCGAGCGGATCGTTCCGGTCATCGGGCATCAGGCGATGATCGGGCAAGAACGCGTGGGCGTGGGGACTTTTCTTCCCGGGACAGGCCCCGCGACGCCGCTCGCCGGCGGTGATCCTCCGACCCTCGCGTCATCTACCCAGCGCGGCGGACGACATCGCACCTCTCGCTCCGCCCGTCCGGCGCGCCGCCGGGTCGGCGACGCGCGGCGCTAGGGCAGGCTCGCGTTGCGGGGGACGTCGAGGTGCAGCTCGGGGGCCAGCATCTCGCGCGCGAGGTGCACCTCGAGCAGGTCGATGACGGGGCTCTTCGACACCGCCCGGAGCCGCTCGTCAGCGCTCGCGTCGCCGGCCGCCTTCCTGGCCATGGCCGTGTAAAATTGCGCCTCGACGCGTTGCGCCGCGCTCTGGGCGAGCTTGCCGAGATCCGCGTCGCTGATCCGGCCGTTCGCCCACGAGGCGAGCCTCCCCGTCCAGGTGGCGCGGCCCACCGAGCCTTCGAGCGCGTGGCCCGCGGTGCCGTCGGTCGCGACGCCGAGGGTCCGCTCCAGCAAGAGGACCCAGAGCCCGCCGTAGACGAGCTCGTCCTCGCCCACGTGCTCCTCGAGGCCGCGCTTCAGCGCCCGCCGCGCGCTGGGGAGGTCGCGCTGGACGAGCGCGCGCCCCACGGCGTCGAGCATCGCGGCGCCGAGCTCCGGCGGCTCGGCGGCCACCAGGGCGAACGCGCGCTCGTAGGCCCGGACCGCGCCCTTCTCGTCGCCGTAGCCGTCGAGGATGCGCCCGAGCAGCCGCTCGACGCGCGCCTTCGCGCCGGGATCCCGCGCGCGCTGCCGGGCGTCGAGCGCGGCGGCGAGCGCCGCGTCGAGCGACTCCTTGGCCCGCTCCTGCGTGCCCGCGTCGCGGTGGAGCTCGAAGGCGAGCAGGTGCGCCTGGATGACCTCGAGCGGCGAGGTGCGCGCGTCCGGCGCGCCCAGCGCCCGCCGCACGTCCTCCAGCGCGGCCTGGTGCTCGCCCGCCTGCCGCTCGGCCATCGCGAGCACCGTGAGCCCGTTGACCGTCGGCTCGGCCGCCGTCGCCGCGCGGAGCAGCGGCAGCGCGGCGGGGAGGTTGCCGGCGCGCAGCTCGAGCGACGCCATGAGCGACCGGACGCGCGCGCCCGAGGGGTCGAGCGCGGCGCCGCCGCGCGCCGCCCGATCGGCGAGCACGAGCAGCGGGGCCGCGGCGCTGTACGTGCGCCGGGCGGCCTCGAAGTCGTCGCTCGACGCCTCCACGGAGAGCGCGCTCAGCACGAGCCCCAGCGCGGACCCGAGCGCGCCGGGGGTCGGCCGATCGCCGAGCGCGCCGGCGAGGAGGAGCGGCGTCGCCTCGGACATGCCGAGGCGGATCATCACCTGCGAGAGGAGCGTGGCGCTGTCGTAGCTCAGCGGATCGCGGCGGTAGGCCTCGAGGGCCGTGCCCCAGACGGCGCCGTCGAGCAGGTCCTGCGAGATCCCCGTCTCGGCGTCGCGCTCCTGCGTCTCGTGGTGCGCGAAGGCCGCGGCGAGCGCCTGCCACGAGGCCGCGTCGTCGTCGGTCGCCGCCGCCTTGAGCCGCTCGTGGAGGCCGGGCGGGATCACCCGGCGCGCGCTCGTGCGGTCGATCTGCTCGATCGCGCCCTTGGCGTCCCCGTAGCGGAGGAACAGCGCGGCCATGCTCGCGCCGCCCGACTCCAGCGCGCGCGCGGCCTCGACCGCCTCCTCGCGCTCCGGCCGCTTCCCGCCTTGCCGGTACTCGATGTTGAACTCGATCGCCCGGTCGATCCACGCCGCCGTGGCGGCGGCGGCGCGCTGGAGCGACTCCGGGCGGCTGTCGATGAGGGCGCGCGCGACCGCCGCGCGCTGCTCCGTGCCGAGCTGCTCGAGCGGCCCGCCGGTGCGCGTGTCCTTCATCCAGCGCTCGAGCGCTGCGAGGTGCTCGTCGACCTCGGCGCGGGCCCGGCTGCCGCTCGGCAGCGCGGCGGCGCGGAGCTCCATCAGCGCGCGCACCCGCCCCTCGTCGCCGCGCGGGCTCAGCCGCTCGATCGCGCCGGCCAGCGCGCGCTCGCCCACCGCGTCGATCATCTCGGCGTGGCCCTCGCCGGGGCGGACGAGGTACAGCGCGCCGAGCACGCTGTCGAGGCCCCGCTCCTGCTGTCCGGCGTGGAAGCGCGCCGCGGCGTGCGCGAGCTGCCGGCGGACCACGCCGATCAGCAGGCCGGTGCGCTGCGGGCTCGGCTTGCCGTCGCGCACGATCGTGTAGAGGCTGCCGGAGAAATCGGCGTCGCGGACCTCGACCGCCGCGGCGCGACCCTCGGCCCCCGGCGGCCCTTTCGCCCCAGGCGATCCGGACGCCGCGCAGGCGATTGGGGAGATCGCGAGGGCGAGCGCGGCGAGCCCTCGAGCGAGACGGCGCCGGGGGAGCAAGGTCGGCAGCGACATTGCGGGGCAGTGTACACGGGTGACGCGTGAGCGCACCCCCCGGCGCTCCGCCTGCGGCGCTACCGCGAGCCCTCGCCGACCCTGCGGCCGAGCAGCTTGGACGCGAGCGTCTCGCCGAGCTCGCTCAGCATGAGCTGCTCGACGACCGACTCGGTCGCGGCGCGCTCCGCCTCGCTCGCGTACTGGAACTCGATGCCCATCCCCGCCGGGGCGTCCTCCGTCGCCTCGGCGGGCGTCACGATCCACTTCACCCGGCCGCGGAGGCGGAGCGGCTCGGCCAGGTTGCGGATCGAGAGGGCGAACACGAACTCGGTGCCGATCGCGAGCGGGCGATCGGTGCGGATGAACGTCCCGCCCTTCGAGATGTTGCGGGTGTAGTCGGCGAAGAACGTGTTGAGTCGCTTGTACTCCACGCTCAGCTCGATGGCGGCGCGCTGCGCTGAGCGGCGGTCAGTCTCCGTCACAAGGCCACCCTATCACGGCGCGCGCGAGCCAGAGTAAAGTCGCCGGCCATGGATCTCGGTGGTGCCAGGGACGCGCTCGCGCGCGGGCGGAGGAGGCTCGGCGCGCTCACGGACGGGGCGCTCGTCGCCGGGCGGGCGGTGACGCAGACAGGGGCCCTCGCCGCGCTGCGTTGGCCGGGGCTCAAGGTCCTCGCGCGCGAGCTCGCGCGCGGCAGGGCGAACCCGTCGCTCCTGTTCCGGTACCACGCCGAGAACAGCCCGCACCGGATCGCCGTGATCGAGCCGTCGAGCCTCGCGCGCCGCGGGGCCGAGGGCGGCGCGGCGGCCCCGGCCGAGGATCGGGTCTACTCGTTCTTCGCGCTGAACGAGATCATCGATCGGCTGGGCTACGCGCTCGACCGGCGCGGCGTCGGCCCGGGCACGACCGCGCTGCTCGCCGTCAAGAACCGCCCCGAGTTCGTGATGCTCCAGGTCGCGCTCGCCCGCGTCGGCGCGTCCGTCGTGACGGCCTCGTGGCGGTCGACCCCCGCGGAGCTCTCGTACATCGCCGGCCACTCCGGGGCGCGCCTGCTCGTGTTCGACGCCGACATCGCCGACGTTGTCCGCGAGGCCGCGCCGCGGCTCGAAGGCATCCCGCCCGAGGGCATGATCGCGGTCGGCGAGGGCGCGCCGGGCTTCGCGCGCCTCGACGAGCTGCTCGCGGAGCGCGGGGCCGCGCCGGATCGGAGCGAGCGCGCGGCCGTCGTGATGTACACGTCCGGCACGACCGGCAAGCCGAAGGGCGCGGTGCGCAACTTCGGCGGCGGGATCGCCGTGTCGGCCCTCGGGGCGATCGGCGCGACGCCGATGCGCGTCGGCGACGTGCACCTCGCCGTGTGCCCGCTCTACCACCTCACGGCGTTCGGCTTCGTGAACCTGTCGCTCATCCTCGGCGCGACGATCGTGATCCTCCCGGAGTTCGAGCCCGAGCTCTTCCTCGAGGCGATCCAGCGCTACCGCGTGACCACCACGGCGGTCGTCCCGACGATGCTCCATCGGGTGCTCGAGCTCGGCGAGGCGCGCGTCCGCGCGGTCGACACGTCGTCGCTCACCGCGATCTTCACGGGCGGCGCGCCGCTGCCGCCGGCGCTCGCGGCGGAGGCGATGGGGGTGCTCGGCGACAAGCTCTACAACTTCTACGGCGCGACGGAGACGGGCATCGTGACGATCGCGGGGCCCGAAGATCTGCGCGCGTCGCCGGGCACCATCGGGCGCCCCGTCGCGGGCAGCGAGCTGATGCTCGTCGGCGACGACGGGAAGCCGTGCCGGGACGGCGAGGTGGGCGAGCTCTACGTGAGGAGCCCCCTGCTCATCACCGGCTACCACCGCGATCCCGACGCCGCGCGCGCGTCGTCGCTGCACGGCTACTTCTCGGTCGGCGACCTCGCGCGCCGCGACGCGCGCGGCTGCTACCACATCGAGGGCCGCAAGCGGGACCTGATCATCTCGGGGGGCCTGAACGTGTACCCCGCCGAGGTGGAGGCGGTCCTCCACGATCACCCGGCGGTCGCCGAGGCCGCCGTGGTGGGCGTCCCCGATCGCGCGTGGGGGGAGCGCGTGCGCGCGTTCGTCGCCCTGCGCCCCGGGGCGGCCGCGAGCGAGGACGACATCAAGGCGCACTGCCGCGCGCAGCTCGCGGGCCCGAAGATCCCGCGCGAGGTCGTCTTCGTCGACGCGCTCCCGCGCAACCCGACGGGCAAGGTGATGAAGCGCGACCTCGCCGGACCCGAGGCGAAACCCGCGGGATGAGCGCCCCGGTAGCCGCTGTCCCGGGGGCGCGATCGATGCTATCTCGCTCGTCGTGCGGGATCCGTACGAAGTTCTGGGCGTCGAGCGTTCCTCGACGCAGGATGAAATCAAGAGCGCGTTCCGGCGGCTCGCCGCGCAGCACCACCCCGACAAGAACCCGGGTGATCAGGGGGCGCACGTCCGCTTCAAGGAGCTGAACGCGGCCTACCAGATCCTGAGCGATCCGCAGAAGCGCGCGGCGTTCGACAGGTTCGGCCCCGCCGCCGTCGGCGCCGCCGGCGGCTCGGGCTTCCAGGGCGTGCCCTTCGACATGCAGGACCTGAACCTCGACGCCATCTTCGGCGACCTGCTCGGCGCCCTCGGCATCCGGGTGGGCGACCGCGGGACGCTGCAGAAAGAGGTGCGGATCTCCTTCGAGGAGGCGGCGTTCGGCTGCACGAAGCAGATCACCTACGACCGCGTCGAGCCGTGCGGCGACTGCGCCGGCTCGGGCTCCGCGCCCGGCGCGTCGACCGAGCGGTGCGCGGCGTGCGCGGGCCGCGGCCGCGTCCGGATGCAACAGGGGATGTTCCCGATCGCGATCGAGCGGCCCTGCGGGCGGTGCCGCGGCACGGGCCGGATCGTGACCGATCCGTGCAAGACGTGCCGCGGCGCGGGCCTCGCGGCGAAGCAGAAGACGATCGAGGTGACGATCCCCCCGGGCGTGGAGAACGGCGCGACCCGGCTCGTGGAGCGCGGCGGCAACGCCGTGCGCGCCGATCGCGGGCCGGGCGACCTCGAGCTCACGATCCGCGTCTCGCCGCACGACTTCTTCCGCCGCGTCGGCGACGACGTCGTGTGCGCCGTGCCGATCTCGTTCGCGCGCGCGGCGCTCGGCGGCGAGCTGGAGATCCCGACGCTCGACGGCAAGGGCCGGCTGCGGATCCCCCCGGGCACGCAGCCCGGCTCGGTGCTGCGCATCAAGGGCAAGGGCATACCGCGCCGCGTCGTCGGCGGGCGCGGCGACCAGCTCGTCGAGGTGAGCGTCGAGGTGCCGACGCAGCTCACCGCGTCGCAGAAGGAGCTCATCTCCCAGCTCGCGAAGGAGCTCGGCGAGAACGTGCCGCCGCAGCAGGCCACCTTCATGGACAAGCTGAAGGGGCTGTTTGGTTGACCTGCCGCGCGGCCGCGGGCGATCCTCCAGATCCCGCTGAACGCCGAGGCACGAGCCCTGCCTCGGGCGCCTGAGCCGAGATGGCGACGGAGGCATCGGACATGGACAAGCCGAAGTTCATCGACGTCCTGAGCGACTCGACGGGAGAGACGGCGGAGAAGGCCGTCCGCGCCGCGCTGCTCCAGTACCCGGACGCCGGGGTGCAGATCCGCCTCCACACGCGGGTGCGCACGCCGGAGATCGCGCGGCCCGTGCTCGAGCGCGCGGCCAGGGAGGGCGCGCTCGTCGTGTTCACCGTGGTGAGCCCCGAGCTGCGCGAGTTCGTTCACGCCTCCACGGCCGAGCTGAACATCGAGGCGATCGATCTGATCGGGTCGCTGATCGTCCGGCTCGGCACCTTCCTCGACCGGGAGCCGATCAACCTGCCGAGCGCGATGCTGCCGCTGAGCGAGGAGTACTTCCGGCGGATCGAGGCGGTCGAGTTCGCGGTCAAGAGCGACGACGGCAAGGAGCCGCGGAACTTCAAGAAGGCGGACATCGTCCTGGTCGGCGTCTCCCGCACGTCGAAGACGCCGCTGTCGACGCTGCTCGCGCAGCGCGGCCTCAAGGTCGCGAACTACCCCCTGGTGCTCGGCGTGCCCCCGCCGGCCGAGCTGATGGAGGCCCCCCAGGACAGGATCGTGGGCCTCACCATCGGCATCGACCAGCTCTGCGCGATCCGGCAGGCGCGCCTGCGCCAGCTCGGGATGCCCGCGGAGACGAACTACGCGATGCGCGAGCACGTCCGGCAGGAGCTCGACTACGCGCGCCGGCTCTTCGACGCGCACCCGGACTGGCCGGTCGTCGACGTCACGGGGCGCGCGATCGAGGAGACGGCGGTGATCATCCTCGAGCACATGAAGGAGCGCGACGAGCGCGCGAAGGCGGCGCGCGCGACGCTGATGTGAGGCCGCGCCGCCGAGCGGGACGCGCGGCCGCGCCGCACGGCGCGCAGACACGGAGACGGCGTGTCCAGATGGGCGGGGGGCGTGTCCAGATGGGCGGGGGGCGTGTCCAGATGGGCGGGGGCGTGTCCAGATGGGCGGGGGGCGTGCCCAGATGGGCGGGGGGCGTGTCCAGATGGGCGGGGGGCGTGTCCAGATGGGCGGGGGGCGTGTCCAGATGGACGTGCGCCGGTCGCCGCCGCGCCCGGTCAGCGGGTGAGCGCCCGCGTCTCGCCCACGTCGAGGATCCAGAGCGCGTCGTCCGGGAGACCGCGCCCCTGCCAGCCGGCGCGCGCGCGCTCCGGCGGCTCGCCGGGAGGCTCGTCCGTCAGCCGGTAGGTGCCCCAGTGCATCGCCACGAGGCGGCGCGCGCCGAGCAGGAGGCTCGCCTCGATCGCCTCCTCCGGGCACATGTGCTGGGGCTGCATGAACCAGCGCGGGTCGTAGGCGCCGATCGGCAGCATCGCCCAGTCGATCGCGCCGGCGCGCCGGCCGATCTCCGCGAAGCCGTCGAAGAACGCGGTGTCGCCCGAGTGATAGGCGGTGCCCTCGTCGGCGCGCATCAGGTAGCCGCCCCAGAGCGCGTCGTTCCGGTCCCAGGGGAAGCGCATCGACCAGTGGCGCGCAGGGACCAGCGTGATCTCGACCCCGCCGACCGTGGTGACGCCCCACCAGTCGAGCTCGACGATCCGCTGCGCGCCCGCCTTGCGGAGGACCGCCTCGTGGCCGACGGGCGCGATGTAGAGCGGCGCGCCGCCGAGCCGGGACAACGTCCACGTGTCGAGGTGGTCGCGGTGGTTGTGGGTGATCAGGACCGCGTCGATGGGCGGCAGCTCGCCGAGCGGGATGCCCGGCGGCGCGAGGCGACGCAGCGGCCCGGGCCCGTCGCGGTAGACGGGGTCGATGAGCAGCCGCGCGCCGCCCAGCGTCACCAGGAAGGAGGCGTGGCCGATCCAGGTGAGCGACGGCGCGGCGCCCGCGACGAGCGCGCGGTCGTGGGGGCGCGCTGGTGTCGTGAACCCCCCGGGATCCTTGCGGTTCTTGCCGGCGATGGCGTCGACGACCTTCCAGCGGAGGATGTCGGCCGGGCCGCGGCGCGGCTGCGTCGCGAGGTGATCGAAGCGTCCCATGAGCGGCGATCGTACCTGCCGGGCGCGCCGCCGGTCAGCTCACGATCTTGAGGGCGCGGCCGACGAGGACCTCGTTGTGGCTGCCGGTCCTGTAGCCGCCGAGGTCGAGCGTGACGTAACGGAAGCCGTGCCGCTTGCCGGCGGCCACGATCTCGGCGCGGATCGGCGGATCGGCGGCGCGCGCGAGCTCGCCCGCGTCGAGCTCGATGCGCGCGAGGTCGTCGTGGTAGCGGACGCGGACCTGGCGGAACCCGAGGCCGCGCAGGGCGGCCTCGAAGCCGCCGATCTGCGCGAGCCGCTCGCGCGTGACGCTGGTCCCGTAGGGGATGCGGCTGGAGAGGCACGCGGCGGCCGGCTTGTCCCAGATGGGCAGGCCGACGCGCGCCGCGCCGGCGCGCACGTCGGCCTTGCTGAAGCCGAGCTCGACGAGGGGGCTCAGCACGCCCGCCTCCCGCGCCGCCTCAAGGCCGGGGCGGTAGTCGCCGAGGTCGTCGGTGTTCGTGCCGTTCAGGATCGCCGCGAGGCCCCACTCGGACCGCTTGTGCGCGGCGATCCGGTAGAGCTCGCTCTTGCAATGGAAGCAGCGGTCGGGGTTGTTCGCCACGTAGCGCGGGTCGTCGATCTCGGACGACTCGACGAGCCGGTGGTCGGCGCCGATCAGGCGGGCGATCGCCGTCGCCTCTTCCCTCTCCGCCGGCGCGAGGCTCGGCGAGACAGCGGTCATCCCGACGGCGCTCGGGCCGAGCTCCTGGTGGGCGACCGCGAGGACGAAGGCGCTGTCGACCCCGCCGGAGTAGCAGACGAGGACGGAGCCGAGCTCGCGGAGGCGATCGCGGAGCCGGGCGAGCTTGAGGTCGATGGGCGAGCCCTCGGGGGCGGGCGACGACGCGGGCATGGCGACGGTTCCTTTACCACACGCCGCCTGGCGCGCCGGTCGGCCCCTCGCCCGCGGGCCCCCGCGGTCCGCTCCCGTGGGGGGCCGTCTGGTTCCGCCTGCTTCCGGGGGCTTCCGCCAGGTTACTTGCGGTTCGAGCGCGGGTTCTGACACGCTGCAGGGCGAGATGGACTCGAAGAGGAAGCAGGCAGGACGCACCGCCCTGCCGTTCGCTGTCGCGGCGGCGCTCGCGGTCGCCGCGCACGCTGGCCAGGGGTGCGGAGACAACCGGCTGCCGCCGCGGGACCTGCCGCGCGCCGACGAGCAGCGCCCGCTCCCGCGCTGGTACCCCGAGAAGCCCTGGTCGGAGCAGGGCGGGGAGAGCCAGGTCTACATCGAGGGCAAGATCGTCTTCGACACGAACAAGGCGGTGATCCGGCCGGGCAGCGAGAAGACGCTGGAGACGCTGCTCCAGTTCCTCAAGGAGCACCCCGAGGTGACGCGGCTGCGGATCGAGGGGCACACCGACGCGCAGGCGAGCGAGGAGCTCAACCAGGACCTCAGCGCGAAGCGCGCCCTCGCGGTCGCCGACTGGCTCGTCGATCGCGGGATCGACAACCTCCGGCTGATCGCGGTCGGCTTCGGCGAGTCGCGCCCGCTCGGGCCCAACGAGATCGCGGCAGGGCGCAGCGAGAACCGCCGGGTCGAGTTCCACGTGGCCGAGGTGAACGGGCGCCCCTTCCTCGGGCAGGATCCGTACGCGGGCGGCCTCGCGCTGGAGGTGCTGAGCCTGGAGGAGCGCAAGCTGCGCGCGGAGCAGGCCGCGCTGCCGAAGGCGCCGCCGCCCCGCAGGGGCTTCGTGGCGACGGGCGACGAGATCAGGCCGGTGCAGGTCAAGCCGCGCGCCGAGCCGGGGCCCGAGGGCCAGCCCCCGGCGCCGAGCGCGCCGGCCAGCGACGGCGCGCCCGCGAAGGGCGGCGCGTCGCCCGCCGGCGGGGGCTGAGCGCCCTCAAGGCGCGGGCGCCGGCGGGGGCTGAGCGCCCTCAGGGCGCGGGCGCCGGCGGGGGCCGAGCGCCCTCAGGGCGCGGGCGCCGGCGGGGGCCGAGCGCCCTCAGGGCGCGAGGTGCCGCGCGCGCGGCGACCGCGTGCGGTACCGATCCAGGAGCGCGAGCGTCGCCTCGAGCGAGGCGCCGTAGGGGAGCACGTTGCCCTTCGGCGTGGCGTACTCGAGGTAGAGGTTGTCGTCCGTGGACACGATCGGCCCGCCGTCCTCGGCCGCGTCGGCGATGAGCCTGTCGAGGTCCTCGCCGGAGGCGACGAGGTCGTCGAAGAGGTCCGCGAGCCGCGCGCCGGCGAGCGTCGCCTGGAGCGCCGGGCGCGCGGCGAGCGCGTCGAGGCGCGCCTCCGAGGCGACGAGCGGCGCGCCGCTGGCGACCAGGATGCCCTGCGCGCCGCCGACGAACAGCGCGACGTGCGGGAAGGCGCTGCGCATCGTCCGCACCACGACGGCGAGCTCGCGCCGCCGGATGTGGTGGAGCTGCACCCACTGCTGGAGGACGCCGCCCTCGGCGAGCCGGGACCGGGCGAGCTCGTAGAACTCGCGGCTGTAGAGGCTCGCCGCGCCCGCGAACCAGACGCTGGTGAGCTCGATCGCGATGAGGTCGTAGCGGCGCTGCGCGACGAGCAGCTCGTTCCGGCCGTCGTTCAGCGACAGGCGCACGCGGGGGTCGTCGAGCGCGTTCAGGCTCGGGCCCGCGAAGAAGCGACGAGAGGCCTCGACGATGGCGGGCGAGATCTCGGCGACGTCGATGCGCTCGAAGGGGTAGGCGGCGATGGTGCCGGTCGTCGTGCCGGTGCCGAGGCCGATGACGAGCGCGGCGCGCGGGTCGCGGACGAAGAGCGACGGGAAGTGCGCGAACCGCCGCTGCGCCGTCATCTCGGGGCCGTCGTCGCCCTGGAACTTGCCGTTCGTGTACATGGTCGTGACGCCGTCGCGGTGCGCGACCGTGGTGACGCCGCCGTGCACGTCCTCGCGCACGAAATCGATGCGATCGGGGCGCGGGCCCATGGCGAAGTAGACGTTCGCGCCGCTCGTGAGGCGCGCCATGTCCCAGCGGGGCGAGAGCGCGGCGAGCGCGGCCGCGGCGCCGGCGATGGCGAGGGCGCGGGGGAGCTCGGCGCGCGCGCGCGTGGCGGCCACGACGGCGGTGAGGGCGAAGGCGAGCGCGATCGCGAGCAGGGCGCGCTCCGACCCGAGCGCCGGCAGGATCAGGTAGCCGGTGACGATGGAGCCGGCGATCGTGCCGAGGGTGTTCGCGGAGGTGAGCCGGCCGACGCGCGCGGCCACGTCGGCGTGCGCGGCGGCGCGCGCGAGGAGCAGGGGGAAGGTGGTGCCCATGCACAGCGTGGGCAGCGCGAGGATCGCGAGCGCGGCGAGCGCGCGGCACGCCTCGCGGCCGGCCCAGCTGTCGACGTGCTTGCCGGCGAAGGCGAAGAGGCGCGGGAGCTGGTCCCAGAGCGGGATGGTGGCCGCGAGCGAGAGGGCCGTGGAGACGAGCCCGCGCCAGAGCGCGCCCTCGCCGTGGCGGCGCGCGAGGGCCGTCGAGCGCGCGGCGCCGGCCGCGAGGCAGACGAGGAAGACGGCCAGCATCAGCCCGAAGGCGTAGGCGCTGTTGCCGATGAGCAGGGCGAGCAGGTGCGTCTCGACCACCTCGGCGGCGAAGACGAGGAACCCCGAGGCGAACGCGAGCGGGAGCAGGAACGACGGCTCGGCGCGGCCGGCGAGGGCGGGGACAAGGGCGGCCGGGGAGCGCGCTTCATCCGGAGAGCGCGCCTCGGGGGAGCGCGCCGGCGCGGCGTCGGCGGACACGTCGGGCGCGGCGACGGCGGAGGCGCCGGGCGCGGCCGCCGGGCCGCGGAGGCCGGCGGCGATCGCGACGGCGCCGAGGGCGAGGTTGGCGATCGCCGCGGACCAGAGCGCGCCGCGGATGCCGAGGTGCGGGAGGACGACGTAGGCGCCCGCGAGCGCGCCGGCGGCGCCGCCGGCCGTGTTGATGGCGTAGAGCGCGGCGAGGCGGCGCGCGGCGTCCTGGTCCCTGGGGGGCGCGCCGCCGTCCGGCGCGGGGCCGGCGCGGAGGATGCGCGAGAGCACCGGGAGCGTGGCGCCCATCGCGACCGTGGGGACGACGACGACGAGGGCCGTCAGCGCGGCGCGCGCCGCGGTGAGCAGCGCCAGCGAGTCGGGCGCGGCGCGGGCGACGGCCACGTAGGCCGAGGTCAGCGCCTCGAACAGGAACGGCGACACGGCGCAGATGGCGCCGACGATCACCTCGAGCGCGCCGTAGACGACGAGCGGGCGGCGGGCGGAAGCGGCGTGGCGGCCGCCGAGGTGCGCGCCGAGGGCGAGGCCGCCCATGAAGGCGGCGAGGACCGTGCTCACGGCATAGGCGGTGGCGCCGAAGACGTAGGCGAGCAGCTTGGAGAAGGCGACCTCGTAGAGGAGGCCGGTGGCGCCGGAGACGAAGAACAGGGCGACCACGAGCGGGAAGCGGGAGCGCACGGGCGCGCACGCTAGTACAGGCGCGGCAGGAGGAGGCACGTCGGCGACGCGAGCGGCGACCGAGGTGCCGTCCCCGGCGGCGCCCCTCGGGCCACCCCCGAGCCGCAAGGAGCGCCGGCGCGACTGGCGCCACGCCAGGGCGGGCCGCTTATCCAGGGCGTGATCGCCAAGCGTCGCCCCGCCGTCGCGCCGCCGCGCTCGCCCTGGAGCCCCGATCCATGACCGGGCCGCCGGCCTCGGGGGCCAGCGCGCCCGGCGTCCCCGGCGCGGTGATCGAGCTCGACGGCGTGAGCCGCCGCTACGGCGCGCACATCGCCGTGCGCGGCGCCTCGCTCCGCCTCGCGCCCGGGGCGATCCACGCGATCGTCGGCGAGAACGGCGCCGGCAAATCGACGCTCCTCAAGCTCTCGGCCGGCGTGATCGCGCCCGACGCGGGGGTCGTCCGCGTCGACGGCGATCCGCTCCGGCCGGCCACGCCCGCCGAGGCCGCCCGCCGCGGCGTGGGCATGGTCCACCAGCACTTCATGCTGATCGGGAGCTTCCGCGCCCTCGAGAACCTCGTGCTCGGCTGCGAGCCCGTGCGCCGCGGCGGGCGCCTCGACCTCGCGGTCGCGCGGGCCCGCGCCGGCGCGCTGATGCAGGCCGCGGGGCTCTCCATCCCGCTCGACGCCGTGACGTCGGCGCTCACCGTGGGCGAGCGGCAGCGGCTCGAGATCCTGCGGGTGCTCTACCGGGGGGCCCGGGCGATCCTGCTCGACGAGCCGACGGCCGTGCTCTCGCCGCTGGAGGCCGACGAGCTCTACGCGACGCTCCGGCGCCTCGCGCGCGAGGGGCGCACGGTCGCGGTCGTGACCCACCGGCTCGACGAGGTGGTCCGGTTCGCGGACCACGTCACGGTGATGCGCCGCGGGCAAATAGCGCTGTCCCGACCCGCGGCGGGCCGGCGCGCGGAGACGGAGCGCGATCTGACCCGCGCGATCATGGGCGGCGAGCCGCCGCCCGACGTCGAGCGGCCGCGGCTCGCCGAGGGCGCGCCCGCGGTGCTCGAGGTCGCCGGGCTGACCGTGGACGGCGCCGGCGGGCGGCGCCTGCTCGACGGCGTGACGTTCGCGGTGCGCGCGGGGGAGATCGCCGGCGTCGCGGGCGTCGAGGGAAACGGGCAGCGCGAGCTCGTGCGCGCCCTCGCCGGGATGGAGCCGGGCGCGGCAGGTCGCGTCGCCGTCGGCGGGGTCGATGTCTCGTCGTGGGACGTGCGCGCGCGCCGGGCGTGCCTCGGCGTCGTGCACGAGGACCGCCACGCCGAGGGCCTGCTCCCGGGCGCCTCGGTCGGCGACAACCTCGTCCTCGGCGACCTCGGCGACCTGCCGCGCGGCGCCAGCGGCCGCGCCGCCGAGGCGGCTCTCGTCGCGCGCCGCGTCGATCGCTTCCGCGTCGAGCCGCCCGATCCGGCCCGCCTCGCCGGCGAGCTCTCCGGCGGGAACCAGCAGAAGATCGTCGTCGCGCGCGCGCTCGACCGCATCGCGCCGGCGGCGCCCGCGCAGGGCGCGCCGACGCGGGCGCCGCGCCGGGCGGCCGCGATCCTCGCGCAGCCGACCCGGGGCGTCGACGTCGGCGCCGCCGCGGTGATCCACGGCGCCATCGCCGAGGCGGCGAGGGCGGGGCTCGCGATCCTCGTGATCAGCGCGGATCTCGGCGAGCTCCGGCGGCTCTGCCACCGGCTGCTCGTGATGCGCCAGGGCAGGATCGTCGCGAGCCTGCCGCCCGGGTGCTCCGACGAGCGGATCGGGCGCGCGATGCTCGGCCTGGAGGCCGCGTGAGCGCGGCGCGCGAGCCGACCGGGCCCGCGCGCTGGCTGCGCTGGCTGCGCGGGCTGCGCCAGCTGCGCGGGCTGCGCGGGCTGCGCGGGCTGCAGGAAGCCGCCCTGCCGGCGGCGCTCGTGCTCGGCGGCATCCTCCTCGCCCTGAACCTCATCTCGTTCGGCTTCGGCCAGGCGCCCGCCTCGGTGCTGCGCCTCGCCTTCGAGGGCACGTGGGGCACCCCGTACGGCGTGGGGCAGGTGCTCTTCAAGGCGACCCCGCTCCTCTTCACCGGGCTCGCCTTTTCCATCGCGCTCCGCGCCGGCCTCTTCAACATCGGCGCCGAGGGGCAGGTCGCGATGGCGAGCCTCGCGGGCGCCGTCGTCGCCGCCGAGCTCCCGCCGGGCACGCCGTGGCCCGTCGCCGTCCCGGCGTCGATCGCGTGCGCCATGGCCACCGGCGCCGCCGTCGCGCTCGTCCCGGCGCTCCTGCGCGCGCGCCTCGGCGCCCACGAGATCATCAGCGGGATCATGATGAACCGCGTCGTCGACGTGCTCGCGCCGTGGCTGCTCGCGTCGGCCCTCGGCGCGGCCGCGATGCGCACCGCGGACGCCATCCCGGCGGCCACGCTGCCGCGGCTCGACCGCTTCGTCCCGGCCCTGCGCGGCAGCGCCGCGAGCGTCGCCTTCGTCCTCGCGGTGGCGCTCGCGTTCGCGGCGCACCGCGCGCTGTCGCGGAGCCGCGCGGGCCGCGAGATGCGCTTCGTGGGGCTCGGCGCCGAGGCCGCGCGCGCGGAGGGCGTCGACGTGCCGCGCCGGCGCCTCGCGGCGATGCTCGCCTCGGGCGCCGTGGCCGGCGCCGCCATGACCGCGACGACGCTCGGCTACAAGGGGTACTACGAGCTCGGCCTCGGCGCGGGCGCCGGCTTCTCCGGGATCCCGGTCGCGCTGCTCGGCCGCGGGACGCCGCTCGGGCTCGTGCTCGCGGCCGTGCTCTTCGGCACCCTCGAGCAGGCCGGCCTCGCCGTGAACGCGCGCGTCCCGAAGGAGGCGATGGACGTGCTCGAGGCGCTGGCCATCGTCCTCGTCGCCGCCGCGGCGGGCAGCCGCGAGCGGGCGCGCCTCCCCGGGGCGGCGCCGTCGTGAGCCCGCCGGCGCTCGTGACGCTCGCGGAGACGCTGCGGATCGCCGCGCCGTACGCCTGCGCGGCGATCGGCGGCGTCTGGGCGGAGCGCGCGGGCGTCGTCCAGATCGGCCTGGAGGGGGTGCTGCTCGCCAGCGCGTTCGCCTCGGTGGCGGTCGCCCACGCGACGGGCAGCGCGGCGGCCGGCCTCGCCGCCGCCATCGCCGCGGGCGCCGCCCTCTCGCTCGGCCACGCCCTGCTCGTCGAGCGCGCCGGCGTGCACGCCGTCGTCAGCGGCATCGCGCTCAACCTGCTCGCCTACGCGGGCACGCGCCTGCTCCTGCGCGGCCTCTACGACAGCGCCTCGAGCTCGCCCGCCATCGATGGCTTCCGCGCAGGCCCGACCGGGAAGAGCGGCGCGGCGCTGCTCGCGCGCGTGCTCCTGGATCCGGTCGCCCTCGCGGCGGCGCTCGCGATCGCGGCCACGCCGCTTCTGCTCGCGCGCACCCGCTTCGGGCTCCGCGTGCGCGCCGCGGGCGAGGACGCCGTCGCCGCCGCCGCGGCGGGCGTCCCGGTGACCCGCGTCCGCTGCGCCGCGCTCGCGCTGTCCGGCGCGATCTGCGCGCTCGGCGGCGCGCACCTCGCCTACGACCAGCACCGCTTCGACGCCGGCATGTCGAGCGGCCGCGGCTTCATCGCGCTCGCGGCCGTCGTCGTGAGCGGCCTGCGCGCCGGCCGCGCGGCGCTCGCGTGCCTCGCGTTCGGCGCGCTGGAGGCGCTCCAGATCGCGCTCCAGCCCGCGGCGCGCGGGGCGTCGCGCGCGGGCGACCTCGTGCAGCTCCTGCCGTACGTCGCGACGCTCGCGGCCCTGGGGCTCGCGGCGCGGCGCGCCCGCCGGCCCGGCGCTCGCGCCGCGCCGTGACCTCGTCGGTCGCCTCGCCCCGCGGCGCGGATCGTCAAGGATCCGCGCCCTTCTCCGGCGCGACGCCGTGCCACCACTCGGCGAGATCGATCTCGATCGCGTCGAACGGCGCCGCGCGCACCTTCTCGTCCGCGCCGTGGATGCCGAGCTCCATCCACCGGCCCTCGACGTGCTCTGCGACGAGGAGCGTCCGGTCGCGGGGGTCGACGTACCAGATGTGCGGGACGCCGATCCGGATGTAGAAGCGGCGCTTGACGATCTGGTCGTAGCTCGCGGTGGTCGGCGACAGGATCTCGCAGACCCAGTCCGGCACGAGGGTGATGGGGCCCTTGACGGGGAGCGACGGGAGCCGTTCCCGGCGGAAGCCCGCGACGTCGGGCGACACCTCCGGCGCGCCGGGGAGCTGGATGCTCGGCTCGGGGAGGATCCACCAGCCGCCCGGGCCGCCGCGCCCTCGCTGGAACGGGTTCGTCAGGTCGGTCGTGATCAGCCCCTCCACGCTCGCGTGCGGCGCGCGCGGGCGAGGGAAGGCGTAGAGCGTGTCGTCGAGGATCTCGCCGCGCCAGGTCGGCGGCAGCGCCTCCAGGTCGGCGAGCGTGGCCGGACGGACGAGCCGAGGTGCGAGTTCCATGGGGGCAGCGACATCGTACCGCAGGAGGGAGGGGGACGCTTCGCGGGCGAGCCCCTCGCCGCCCCGTCACCATCCAAGCCGCTGCAGCCGCTCCCGCGCCCCCTTCACCCCGAAGATCGTCTCCTCGCCGGGCGGCACCACGGGCGCGAGCAGCACCGCCGCGAGGATCGCGGTCACCAGCAGCGGCGCGCGCGCGTCGTCGCCGGCGACCTGCGGCTCGCGCACCTGCCACGCGCGCCGCGCCCGCCCGAGCAGCGCGTCGAACCCGCGCCCGCCGATCGCCCGCACCCCCGCCGCGGCCGCCGCCCGGACCAGGGGCGCGCGATCGAGCGGCACCGTCAGCACGAGCACGCGGGTGGGCGCGCCGCCCGCGCGCGCGACGTCGACCTCGACGGCGTCGGCCATCGGCGTGGCCCCCGACGGATACGCCTTCTTCTGCACGAGCGTGAGCTCCGCCCGGAAGAAGACGCGCGCCTGGTGCGCCCACCGGTGCTCGTCGATCCGCGCCTCGGGCTCCGGCGACAGCAGCGACCAGCCCTCGCTCGGCGGCTGCAGATCGATCCGTCCTTCCGCCCACCCATTGCCGTCGAATTCCATGCGTGCGCCCGCTGCCACGGTAATCCGGAGCGGACCCGGGCGCGATCGCGCGAAGGCGCGACCGGCGCTCCGTGATCCATGTCATCTAGGGTAAAGGTTAGTCCCGCATGCCGAAGTCCGATCAGGGGCCGGAAGAGCAAGGCCGGGCCGCCCTGAAGGCGGCCCTGTTCGTACATCGCCGCGCCCCCCTCTCGCGCCTGCTCGCCCGCCGCGGGCTCGGCCCTTACCGCGGGTACGGCGAGCTGCTCGAGGCGCTCGACCGGCTCGCCGACCGCGGGGCGCAGCTCTCCCTGATCGGGCGGTCGGTCCGAGGCGAGCCGCTGCTCGCCGTCCAGCTCGGCGCAACCGGGGCGGCCGGCGCGGGCGGCTACCGGGAGGGCCCGGCCCCCGCGGCGCTGCCCGGCCAGCAGGGGGGGAGCTCCCGGGGCGGAGGGAGCCCTCCGCGCGCGGCGAGCCGTCCACACGGGGGGACCCAGCTGAACGGCGCGCCGGTCGCCGGGGCGCACCTCGGCCTCGGCGCGCAGGTCGGCGCGGACGAGCCGGCGCCGGACGACGCCGCCCCGGCGCAGCCGGACGAGCCCGCCGGGCCGATCGCGCGGCGCGGCCCCGGCGGCGCGGGGCGCGAGCGCGCGCGGACGACCGTGATCCTCTCCGGGATCCACCCGCTCGAGTGGATCGGCGTCGAGACCACCCTCGCGCTGCTCGAGCGCCTC
This sequence comes from Sorangium sp. So ce1335, assembly GCF_051521615.1. Taxonomy (NCBI): domain Bacteria; kingdom Pseudomonadati; phylum Myxococcota; order Polyangiales; family Polyangiaceae; genus Sorangium; species Sorangium sp. So ce1335. The sequence goes on along the minus strand of NZ_CP150363.1, from coordinate 8,403,623 downwards.
GCGGCCGAGGACCTCGGCGGGCGGTCCATCTTCGCCGTCCCGATCGTGAACCCCGACGGGCTCCTCCGCGTCGAGATGAACCTCCGCGCCGGGCGCCACCGGTACGTGCGCGGCAACGCCCGCGGCGTCGACCTCAACCGGAACTTCGACGCCGGGTGGTACGAGCGCGGCCTCGTGCAGCGCCTCATCGGGCTCGTCTCGTCGCCCGGCAGCCGCCCCGCGAGCGAGCCGGAGGTCGAGGCGATCGCGCACGCGCTGTCCTCGCGCCGCATCGATCGCGCCCTGTCGCTGCACAGCGCCGGCGGCGCCGTGCTGTACCCGCCGGCGCACAGCCTCTGGCCCGTCGCCGACGCCGCCGAGCACCGCGCCTTCGCCCTGCGCGTCGCGCGCGCCGCGGACCGCAGGCCGTACCGCGCCATGTCGTACGTCCGCTTCGCCTGGGGCATCCGCAAGGCGGGGCTCGAGATCGACTGGCTCCACGACCGCCACGGGGCGCTGTCGCTCCTCGTCGAGTGCTCGCGCGGCAAGCTCGGCCTGCGCCCGTCGCGCCTCGTCGAGCCGTTCGCCTGGTACAACCCCCGCAAGCTCGACGACGCCGCGCCGCAGCTCGTCGAGTCCGTCCTGCCCTTCGTGAAGGGCGCGCGGGCCTGAGCGCGCCCTTCGTGGAGGCCGCGCGGGCCTGAGCGCGCCCTCCACGAAGGGCGCGCGGGCCGCTCAGAGCTCGGCCGGCTTGGCGACGGGGATCTTCTGCGTGCCGAGGAAGACGCCGACGGCGGCGAAGGTCGCGGCCATCAGGCCGTACGCCGCGAGCGCCCGGTGCTCGATCAGCCAGCCGGCGCCGATGGGGCCGACGATCTGCGAGATGCTCGCCAGCGACTGGCTCACGCCGAGCGCCGCGCCCTGCTCGTCGCGGCCGACGCTCTGGGTGAGCAGCGTGGTGATGGCCGGCCGCACGACCGCCGAGCCGAACGCCCCGAGCGCCACGAGCAGCAGCAGCGTGGGCAGCGCGTACGCCGCGCCCAGAAGGCCGTAGCCGAGCACCATCGTGCCGAAGCCGATCACCGCGAGCCGTTGCTCGCCGTACCGCTTCGCCAGCCGGCCGATCGCGCCGCCCTGGATGCTCCCGCCGATGAGGCCCGAGAAGGCGAAGAGGTAGCCCGTCTCCTTGACGCCGAACGCGAAGCGCCGCTCGAGGAAGAGCGCGAGGCCGCCGATGAGCGTCGAGAACGAGAGGGAGAAGGCGAAGAACTCGAGGAGCCGGCGGCGCGGGAGCGGCCGGTCGAAGAAGCGGCGGAAGGCGGCCCCGCGTCCGACGCGGCCGTCAGGCGACGGCCGGGCAGCCCCGGCCTCCGCCGCCTCGGCCGGGGCCGCCGCCGCGATCGGCTTGCTGGGAAGCAGCGTGGCCGTCAGGACGATCGACGTCAGCGACAGCGCCGCCGCGGCGAAGGCCGGGGCGCCGTAGCCGAACCGGCTCGCGAGCTCCCCCGTGACGGCCGGGCCGAGAAGGAACCCCGCGCCGAAGGCGATGCCGATCAGGCCGAACGCCCGCGTGCGCTCCTCCGGGCGGGTCACGTCGCTGATGTAGGCCTGCGCGATCGTCAGGTTCCCGGCCGTGAGGCCGTCGATGATCCTCCCGAGGAAGAGCATCCCGAGCGAGCTCGCCGAGCCGAGCACGAGGAACCCGAAGAACGTGCCGGTCTGGCTCGCGAGCAGCGTCGGCTTGCGGCCCACCCGGTCGGAGATCCGCCCGAGGATCGGCCCCGAGATGAGCTGGCAGACCGCGTAGCTCGCCGCGAGCACGCCGACGACGAGCTCGCTGGCGCCGAAGTGCTCCGCGTAGAAGGGGAGCAGCGGCAGGACGAGCGTGAGGCCGAGCACGTCGACGAAGACGGTCAGGAAAATCGGCAGGAGCGGCGAGCGGCGCATGGGGGGTCTCGGGGGCGATGGACTGCGGTGAGGGTCGCGGGCGATCCGCGCGGCGATGGACGGCGCGGCGGACGGGCGCCCGGACGGCGGTGTCCTCATGACCCATCTGCGCGGCGGAGTGTACCCTCCAGCGCGCCCGGGGGGCGCTGCCCGCCCTTCGGGGGCCGGCCCGGGGGCGCTCGCGCGGCGGCGCGGCGCTCACCCCGGCCCCGCGTGCCCTGGCTGACGCGCGCCAGGGCCTGCGCCGCCTGCCCTGGCTGCGCCGCCTGCCCTGGCTGCCCCGCTTACCGCGCCTGCGCGGCCTGCGCGCCTACCGCGATGGTCCCGTCGCGCGCGGCCCTGGCGCGTGGAGCGCGAGCGTCATCTGGATCTCGTCCAGGATGGCGCCGTCGACCCTGAACGCGTCGTCGCGGGTGCCGGCCGGGACGAAGCCCATGCGCGTGTAGAGCCGCACGGCGCGCTCGTTGTTGGAGAAGACGCCGAGGTCGAGGTAGGCGAGGCCCGCCCTGTCGCGGGCCCAGGCGATCGCCGTCTCGAGGAGGCGCCGGCCGTGGCCCTGCCCGGTGTAGGGGCCGAGGATGCCCATCGCGACGACGGCGCGGTGGCTCTCCGACCGCACGCGGCCGCCGCGCAGCTCGATGTGCCCGACGACGCGCGCCCGCGGCTCGCTGGACAGGAGCAGCCAGGCCCGGCCCCAGAGCGGCTCGTCGAGCGGCTTGTTCCAGCGCTCGCGCGCGCTCTGCTCGACGTCGTCGGGCGAGAGCGACGTCGCGACGGCGAAATGAGGCGCGCCGTTCCGGCCGGACTCGGCCACGTGCTCGATGAGGTACGCCATGAAGGCGCGCGCGTCCGAGCGCTGCGCCGGAACGATGGCAGGGACGGGGAGGGGAGGAGAGGGATCCATTCCGTGGCGCGCCGGGCCGCGGGCAGCGTAATGCCGCCGCTGCGCGCGTGCGACTGGAAGGGCGGCGGCGCGGGCGACGCTCGGCGCTGGCGCCCGGGCCGGCGGTCGGCGGCAGACGGCCGCGACGGCCCAGCGTGGAGCGCGCCCCGCGGGCAGGCGTCCGCGCGCTCAGGTCGGTGGCGCTGGGAGGGGAGAGGAGGGGGCGGAGAGGAAGGGGCGGGGGCCCCGGCGCGGGGCCCCCGGCGCAGCGAGGCGCGGATCAGTCGGGGTACACGCCGAGCTGGTCAGGCGAGGCGAGGCCGAGCTGGGCCATCATCTGGAGCATGTAGTCGGGCACCGACTTGTAGCCCTTCAGCTCGTACGCGTAGTGGTTCTTGTAGAGGGTGAGCTGCGTGCAGTTCGGGTTGATGTTCTGATCGCACGGCGGCACGTCCTTCAGCGCGCCGACCGGGGGCACGTCCTTGATCGCGGGATCCGGGACGATGATCGCGACGCCATCCGGGTGGTAGGTGACCATCGCGCGGCCGTACTTGTTGAAGCCCTTGCCGTACGCGGCGACGTACGCGGGATCGGCGGGGATGCTGGGGATGCTGCCGTCCGGTGCCAGCTCGCCGGGCTCCAACCTGCCGACGTACCGCTCCGTGTCGAGCTGGTAGCCCTTCGCCGTGAGGAAGTTGGCGTACTCGAGCACGCGGGCCGCGATGCCCTTCTGCACCCACTTGCCGCCGGAGGCCTCGCAGGACGCCCGGTCCGCGCCGCTCCCGAAGAGGCACTCCATGCCGTACGTGCGGGCGTAGTAGATCTGCCCGGACGTCGGGTCCTGCCACTCGATGCGCTGCTCGATCCCGGGCTCCGCGTCGTTGCCGAGCCGGTAGATGCGCATCATGTCCACCCAGTTCGTCTTGCCGTTCGCGGGGATGTACGCGAGCGTCCAGGCGATCAGGAACTTCTGCACCTCCCAGCCGACCTGCGGGTCGACGGCGACGGTCCGGCTCACGGTCTCCGGGTTGAAGTCTCCGCCGATGTAGTTCGTGCAGAGGTTCTTGCCGTCGCTCGGGAAGCAGACCTGCGGCCCCTCGTTCGGCCACCAGCTCACCCAGCCCATCGGGCGTGCCGGGAACTCCTTCGCCAGCGGGTCGGGATCCGTGCTCTCCGCGTCGAGCAGCGGGAAGCCGTTCTCGTCGGCCTCCAGGCGCGGCGCGAGCAGCGAGCGGTCGCCGGTGAGCGCGTTGGCGAGCAGGCGGCGGTACCCCTCGGGCAGCACGTCGGCCATGCCGACCGCGCGGAACCGCGCGTCGTAGAAGTCGCGGCGGGAGCTGCTCACGAACCGGTCCTCCGACTCGGAGAGGAGGATCGCCGCGTTGATCTTGTCGTAATAGCTGCCCGCGTTGATGGTGTAGTCGGTGTCGAAGTCGCCGTTCGAGTCCGAGTTCGCGTTCTCGAGCGGGTGACCGCCGAACCCGACGTCCTTCAGGTAGCCGGTCGAGCCGTTCGGGATCTGCACCAGCACGGGGCTGTTCTTCGTGCCGCCGAAGGAGCCGAAGTCGGTGCCGGCGCCGTAGTCGTCGCCGTCCTTGTTCGAGCGCAGGACCGGGTCGTTGAACAGCGGGTCGCGCAGGTAGTGCGGCCCCTCCTCCGGGCGCGAGAGCTGCCTGGTGAAGTGGTCGAACGCCACCGTCGCGGCCACGACGTTCTCCTCCAGGCCGCCCTCGATGAGGAGCGGCCACAGCGTGTCGAACGACAGGCCCTGGTTCGTCGCGAGATCCTGGTAGATCGTCCCGAAGAACCCGATGCCGCCGGCGATGCCGAGCAGCTTCTCGCTGTAGCGGGCGTACGAGCGATCCGCCGCGCTGCGGACGCTGAACGTCGTGCGGCCGCGCCGGAAGTTGTCGAAGATGTGCCTGTTCTCCTGCTGGGTGATCAGGAACATCAGCTGCTCGTACGGGTCGGCGCCGTTGTCGTGCCGGAAGACCGAGACGTTGCCGGTGTCGGCCCAGTTGTCGCTCGCGAACGCGTACGGGACGCGGACGCGCCTCTGCTGGTCGACCGCCGGGCCGCCGCGGAAGCTCGCGAGCGAGGTCTCGCCGTCCTGCGGCTTGCGCAGCTTGCGCCACGCCACGTAGTCGACCGGCTGCTGGCGGCAGCGCTTCGTCTCGCCGTCGACGGTGACGATGCCGCCGTCGATGACCTGGTGCCACTTGCCGTCGATCGCCTCGTTCCAGTGCGCGGGCGGGCCCGCCTGCACGTCGTAGCAGTCGCGGATGACCTCGTACTGCGACTGGAGCTGGGAGTAGTGGAAGTCCGTGACGCTGTCGTCGCCCCTGGAGAACGTCCCGTACTTGATGCCCGCCAGCCCGCCGAAGGTGTCGGTCGCCGCGAGGAGCGCGCCGCCGATCTTGCCGCCGGCCTGGTAGTTGCGCTCGCCGTTGTCGTAGACGCTCACCGTGTCGCCGTAGAAGAAGCGCGCGGCGGCGAAGTCGTAGACGCCGAGGCCGACGAGGTCCTGCGAGACGTCGCCCGGGTAGTCCATGACCGTGGAGTGCTGGAACATCCAGATCATGTTCTTCTGCTCTTCGTCCGTCAGCGCGTCGAAGTAGCGGGGGCCGACGCACTCCGCCGGGTCCTCGCCCGCGTTCCCCTCGCACTGCGCCCTGATCTTCCCGTTCCTCGTCCTGAGCTGCCAGTACTGGGGCCGGAAGAAGAGCGAGGCGTAGGTGCTCACGAAGTTGTGCCGGAGGCCGATCGAGTGCCCCATCTCGTGCGCGATGACCGCGTACTGGTAACGGCGCTGGATGTACTTGAACATCCGCTCGTAGCGCTCCCGCTTCTCCGCGGACGTCTCGTTGTCGCCGACGGGGAACTTCTCGCGGAGCGCCTCGGCGAGGCCGGTCATCGCCGAGGCCTCGGGGGCCTCGTGCAGGATGCAGGCGCCGCGCTCGGCGAGCGCGTTGTCGTGCAGGCGGCGGAGCTCCGACTGCACCTTCGGGTTGTTCATCGCGAACGGCGACGCGGCGGCGGCGATCGGGCCCTCGACCGGCAGGCCGGCGGGGATGCCCGCGCGCTGGAGCATCGCCGGGTTCATGAGCTCGGCCTCGGCGAGGGTGCCGCGGGCGGCCTTCATGCGCGCGCCGACGACCGCCTGGTGCGGCGAGGGGATGTCGCCCCGCACCGCGACGTCGGCCACCTGGGCCTTCATCGGCTTGATGAGCGCCTTGATCTCCGGGGAGACGCCGTGCGCGACGAGCTCCTTGTACTGCTCGGGGTCGAGCTTCGTGGCGCTCGCGAGCCGCGACGTGACCTCCTGCTTCGTCATCGTGGGCCCCTGGCCGCCGCCCGAGATGCGGCTCGCCTGCGCCCAGTCGCGGATGTACTTGCCCTCGGTGATCTCCGAGCTCGGGAGCTCGCCGTTGATGTAGCGGACGAGGTCGAGGAGCCCCTGCGCCGCGGAGTCGGTGACGTGGCTCCAGATGTTGATGCTGGCGGCCACCTTCTCGCCCGTCACCGGGTCGTCGGCGTCGACCATGATGCCCCACGCCGAGGGGGTCTGCGGCTTGTCGATGATGAGGACGCTGTGGTAGCGGAGGTCGCCGAGCCGCGGCGAGAGCCCCTCCTCGCCGCAGGCGGGGTGGTCGCTCGAGACGACGGGGTTGTGGCAGAGCACGATCACCGGCGGCTGCGTCACGACGGCGCCGATGGCGAGCGTCGCCTGGTCGTTGCCGCGCCGCTCGGAGAGCTCGGCCGCGGCCGCCTTGGCCGCGTCGTCGCACGCCGGCGCGTCCCAGCCGCTCTCGCGGCGGCACGCGTTCAGCTCGCGCGAGATCGCGATCGCCTCGTCGATGTCGTCCTGCTGGCCCTTCCACATCGGGAACCGCGCGTCGCAGTCCGCGGCGCCGGTCATCCTGCACTCGGCGAGGCGCGCCGTCTGGATCGACGTCTTCATCGCGAGATCCCACTCCTCGGCGGCCCAGTTGGTCGCCTCGAAGAGGTCCTCCGACGTGTTGCCGCCGATGTACCAGGGGATGGTGACGGCCTCGCGCTGCGCGTAGGGCAGCGTGCACTTCTGCTTGAAGACGTCGCACTGCGAGCCCGGGCCGGCCGCGGCGCACTCGTCGGCGGTGCCGTCGTTGTCCTCGTCGCGGTTCGGGTCGGCGGTCACGTCGCCGGAGGCGTAGGTCGTCTCGCGGGTCGCGCAGGCGATCGCGCCCTCCATCGTCTCCGGGCTCGTGTAGTAGTGGCTGCGCTTCCAGAGGTTGTAGCGGGCCGCGAAGCGCCGCCACTGGTTGTCCACGATGCCGTAGTTGCGCTCGTAGCCGTAGCGGTAGTCGAAGTTGAAGATGCCGAACGCCTGGAACCGGACGCCGTCGAAGTCGACCGGCTCGTAATCGGTGTCGACCACCTTCTTGAACGACTGCCGGATCTTGAGCTCGATCGGGTTGCAGTTGCCGTACGGGTCGGTGCCGCCGGCGAAGTCGCCCGGGAGCATGCAGGCCGGGAACTTGTCGATGCCCCAGCCGAGGCTCGAGAGGTCGATCATCGCCGGCGTGGCGAACGCCTTCGTCGTGACGTCGAAGTAGCCGGTCTCCGGATCGAGGTGCGGCGCGTCCTCGTTGGTCTCGTCGTCGGTCTCGCTGACGTGGTAGGCGAGCGGCTCGTACTCGATGCCGCCGTAGAGGCCGAGCTGCGAGAGGGTGTCGAAGTTGTAGGCGTCGGTGGCGAGGTTGCGCGACCAGTCGACGCGGATGTACGGGCGCTTGTACCAGGGCAGGTCGGTCGTGTTCTCGACGACGACGTTCGCCTTCTCGCCCGTGGCCGGGTTGTAGTCGTTCTTGATCTCGAAGTGCGACTTGATCGCGTAGCTCGCGACGATCTGGCCGTCGTTCGTCGTCTTCTTCGTGAGGCCGCTATAGTTGTTGCCCTTGCCGTCGGTCCCCTCGATGCGCTCGTAGGCGAGCCGGGCATTGAGCTGGTTCTCGGTGATCTCCCACTTGATGCGGGAGACGGGCTGGGCGTAGGTCGACGTGAAGAGCCCATCCTGGGCGGCGCCGTAGCCGACGTCGATGACCGTACCCCGCATGTAGAACTCGGGGTCGTCGGCGATGTCCTCCAGGCTGTCCCCGACGAAGAAGGACTTGGGGAGCACGTCCCTCTGCACCCGGTTGATATCGTCCCGCTCCTGGGCGCAGCCCGCGCCCACGACGGTCGTTGCGACGGTGCCGAGGAGCACCGCACGCCTTAAAATTCGATTCATCAACGATCCTCCGAAGCTGCCTGTCGAGATCGATGCGCAAGCCGGCCCTTCGCGACGCACGCGGCGCGACGCGAGGCATTTCCCCCCAGGCAAGAACGCTGCCAACGTGCTTCCAGCGTTCGAGTCCGTGCCCTTTCGATAAGTTAAGCACCTGTCGCACATTTGCACCGGGGGTGGCGTTAAAGAGTTAACTGCTGCCTGTCGAGCCTGCGACGGCGGCGTGTGCGGGGTAACGGCGCTCGGGCGGTGGCGCTGCGAGGTCGGGCGGCGGTCTGGACGGCCGGCGCGCGCCCGCGGGCGGCAGCGCCGTTCCTGCGCCGCGGCGGCGGCGCTGCTGTGCCCGGAGCGCGCCGCTGCCCGGCCCGACAAGTCGTCCGCTGTCACGTTCTTTGATATGGTCGCCGCGTGCACTCCCCCTCGCATCGAGCGCGCGGGTCGCGCAGGCGCGCGGACACCCCTGGCGGTGCGTTGCTGCGCGGGCGGCGCGGCGGCCGGGGAGCGAGCGAGCGGTACGGGCCCCCGCGGCGGAGCGGGCGGGGCGAGCGGCGGCGGGTGCCGGGCGCATGAGGCACGAGGCTCTCCTCGGCCGCAAGGTGGCCGGGCGGTTCACGATCACCCGCTTCCTCGGCGAGGGCGGGATGGCGAGCGTCTTCGTCGCCGAGCGCGACGCCGAGCCCCGCCGGGTGGCGATCAAGATCATGAACCCGGAGCTCACGGCGGACCGCGCGTTCGTCCGGCGCTTCCAGCGCGAGGCGAAGGCGGCGGCGCGGGTCAAGCACCCGAACTCCGTCAAGATCTTCGAGTACGGCGTCGAGGGCTCCCTCAGCTACATCGTCATGGAGCTGCTCGCGGGGGACGACCTCTACACGCTCCTCGAGCGGCACGGCGCGCTCGGCCAGGCGAGGGCGGTCCGCATCCTCTCGGAGGTGTGCGAGGCGCTCGCCGTCGCCCACGAGATGGGCGTCGTTCACCGCGACCTCAAGCCCGAGAACATCATGGTGGTGGCCGACCCCACCCACCCCCAGGGCGAGCGCGTGAAGGTGCTCGACTTCGGCATCGCCAAGATCCTCGACACCGCCGCGTCCGGCGACGAGCCCGAGCTCAACAACGAGCCGCGCTCCGTCGTCACGCGCGCGGGGACGTTCATCGGTACACCGGCCTACATGGCCCCCGAGCAGTGCGGTCTGCTGCCCGTCGATCAGCGGGTGGACCTGTACACGTGCGGGGTGCTGCTGTTCCAGCTCGTCACGGGGCGGCTGCCGTTCGAGGGGGAGACGCCGCTCCACACGGCGACGCTCCACATCCATGCGCCGGTGCCGGCGCCGAGGAGCTTCGCGCCGGGGATCGACCCGCGCCTCGAGGCGCTGATCGTGAAGGCGCTCGCCAAGCAACCGGAGGACAGGCACCAGACGGCGCGCGAGCTCGGCTACGGGCTGCGGGTCCTCCTCGCCGATCTGCCCGACACCGCGGTGGGGCTGGGGCCGATCTCGCGCCGGCAGCCGAGCTCGCTGTTCTCGCGGGACGCGCCGCCGGGATGGACGCCGCAGTCCTCGTTTCCGCCGCTGACGTCGCTGCCGAGCTCGACGTCGGTGCCTGTCTCCGCGCCCGCGCCGAGGCCGGAGGTCTCGATCGAGTCGGCCCGCACGCTCGTCTCGGGAGCGCCGGGCCCCGAGGCAGGGCCCCCGCCGGCGGTGCTGCTCAACGCGCCCCCCTCGGAGTTCCCGCCGACGCTCGATCCGACGCGGATGCAAGCGCCGGCGGGCGCCGAGCCGCAGCGCTGGGCGGGGGAGTCGGTGCCGGAGATCTCGCTGCAGCTCCCGTCCTGGACCCACGGCCCCAGCGAGGCGCTGCTCGCGGGCAACGGGCTGGCGTCGCCAGGCGCGTCCGACGACGCGGGCGAGGACGACAGCACGCTGACGATGGTCCGCCAGGACGAGCTGCGCGCTCCGCCGAAGGTCCGCGTCCACACGGCGGCGTACGACGACGGGGACGAGCTCGACATCACGCCGCCGGGCCGCGACGTGAAGGCGACGCTCCGCTCCGCGGAGGACTTCGGGCTCGGCACGCCGGAGAAGCGGGCCGAGGTCGGCCTCGTGCGCGTCGACTCCGCGCCGGCCGTCCCGCCGGTGACGCCGCAGAGCCCGCAGTTCGACGCCGGCGCGGCGGCCGCGTGGGACAGGCGGCCCGGGCGCGTCGCCAACAACACGCTGCGGCTCGTGTCGTCGCACGGGCCGGCGGAGAGCCAGCTCCCCACGGTGCAGCCAGGAGAGCTCCAGGCGGCGCACGGGTTCGGCGCGGCGCCCGAGTTCGGCGCGGCGCCCGAGCTCCGCGCGGCGCCCGAGTTCGGCGCGCCGCCGGGCTTCGGCGCGGCCAGCGCGGGGGGCGCCGTGGCGGCGATCCGGCCGCGCCCTGCCGCCGCCGCTGCGTCGGCGCCGGCCACGCCGGGCTCGCTGCCGCTCGAGCTCGACGCGACCCTCGCGGAGCAGCGCGCGGCGCTCGAGCGCCGCGCGACCGTGCCCGACACGTTCGTCGTGCCCCAGGCGCCGCCCGCGTCGCCGCCGGCGCGGGAGCCGAGCTGGCTCGCGGGAAAGCGCGGGCTGATCATCGGCTTCGTCGCCGGCATGCTCATCACGGCGACGGCGATGTTCCTGCTGATGCGCCTGCTCTGAGCCGCGCCGCGCGCCTCAGGGGATGTCGTACGTGAGCAGGCGGCACTCGATCGGGCCGTTGAACACGGTGAGCGAGCGCTCCGGCCGGCGGCGCATCGCGCGCTCGATCTCCTCGGTGCCGGCGAGGATGGCGACGCGGTGGCCCGCGAGCCGCGAGAGCGCGGCGGCCATGTCGCGGTAGAGGGCGGCCGTCCCCGGGAGGCGCTCGCCGTAGGGCGGGTTGGTCAGCACGTGGCCCGGCGGCGTGGTCGGGGCGAGCGCGGTGATCGGCTGGCAGCGCACGTCGATCTGCACGCCGGCCATCCGGGCGTTGCCGCGGGTGATCTCGGCGGCGCTGGGGTCGATGTCGGCGGCGACGATCGGCGGGCCGTCGGGCCGGATCCGCGCGCGGGCGGCGTCGCGGAGCGCGCTCGTGCGCTGCGCGGCGGCCTGATCGTGGCAGGCCCAGCGCTCGAAGCCGAAGCGCTGCGCGCGCAGGCCGGGGGCGATGTCGCGCGCCCAGAGCGCGGCCTCGAGGGCGATCGTGCCGGCGCCGCACATCGGGTCGACGAGCGGGCGGGCGCGGTCCCAGCCGGAGAGGCGGAGCAGGGCGGCGGCGAGGGTCTCCTTGAGCGGCGCCCCGCCGATGTGCGTGCGGTAGCCGCGGCGGTGGAGCGAGGCGCCGCCGAGGTCCGCGTAGAGCGTCGCCCTGTCGCGGACGAGGTGGACGAAGAGGGCGAGGTCGGGGTCGTCGAGGTCGACGGACGGGCGGGCGCCGACGCGGCGCCGGATCTGGTCGACGATCGCGTCCTTCGTCCGCTGGGCGATGAACTGGGTGTGGGTCAGCGCGCTCGAGCGGCAGGAGGCGCGGACGGCGAGCGTGTGGACCGGGCTCAGGTAAGGGGCCCAGTCGACGCCGGAGACGCCCTCGTAGAGCGCGTCCCCGCTCGGCGCGTCGAAGGCGGCGAGCTCCGCGAGCACGCGCACGGCGGTGCGGAGCTCGATGCAGGCGCGGAAGCCCTCGTCCGGGGCGCCGGAGAAGTGGACCCCGCCGCGATCGGCGCGGACGCCGCGGAAGCGGAGCTCGCGGAGCTCGTCGCGGAGGGCGGGCTCGGTGCCTTTGGCGGCGGTCGCGAAGAAGTCCATGGCGCCGGGGCTTGTAGCCGATCGATCGCGCGGCGGCCCTCACGAACGCGTCCGGCGGCCGCGCGTCGCGAGCGCGCGCGGCCGCCGCCGTCGCCGCCGCGCGACGCGACGATGGAGGGCCAGATCCTCCGCGGGCCGGCGGCGCGTGAGCTCGGCCGGCGCCGCGCGGCGGGGCGCGGCCGTGGCACTGGATTCGCATGGATGACGGAGCAGCGGCGCCCGCGCGCGGTACGCGGCGAGCGGGCGGCCTGGCGAGGGGGCGAGGGCGTTGCCCGGCGGAGATCGCCGGCACGGCCATGTCGAGGAGGGGAGACCATGCGGCGGCATCCGATGACGGCGGCGAGCGGCATCAACATCGCGTTCGGGATCTGGTTGTTCATCTCCGCCTTCCTCTGGCGGCACAGCCAGGGGCAGTTCACGAACACCTGGGTGGTGGGCGCGCTCTGCGTGCTCTTTGCCCTGCTCGCGATCTGGGCGCCGAAGGCGCGCTACCTCAACACGATCCTGGCGATCTGGCTCTTCGTCAGCGCCTGGGCCATCCCGGCGGTGTCGATGGGGACGGTGTGGAACAACGTGCTCGTCTCGATCGTCATGCTCGTCGTTTCGCTCCTCCCCACCCTGCCGGCGGAGCGCGGGGTGCGGGGCCCGGGGGCCGCGCCGCGCCTGTAGGGGCGCGCGGGGCGCGGCGCCGGCTCCGGGCCGGCGTCGCGCTGCCGGCAGGTCGCGCCGCTCTGGCCGGCCCGCGGCGCGTGTTCGCCTCGCGGCGGCGATCGTGTATAGCGGCGTCGCGAGCGCCGCGCGCAAGCCCGCGAGAGGATGTCCCGATGAAGCTCAGCGTCAACGTGAACAAGATCGCGCTCCTGCGGAACTCGAGGGGCCACGACGCGCCCAACGTCCTCTCGTTCGCGCAGAAGATCGTGGGTTACGGGGCGCACGGCATCACGATCCACCCGAGGGCCGACCGGCGGCACATCACGCCGGACGACGCGCGGGCGGTGACTCGCCACATCACCACGGTGGAGACGAACTTCGAGGGCGACATCCGCGAGGAGTTCCTCGATCTCACGCTCGAGCTCCGGCCGACGCAGTGCACGCTGGTCCCTGTCTCGCCGGGGGAGCTCACCTCGCACCGCGGCTGGGACGTCGTGAAGTGGCGGTTCCTCCTCCAGCCGGTGGTGAAGCGGCTCAAGGACGAGGGGATCCGGACGAGCCTCTTCGTCGAGGCCGACCCGTCGGTGGTGCCGGTGGTCGCGGAGATCGGGGCCGATCGCATCGAGATCTACACGGGCCCTTATGCGCAGGCGTTCGACCGCGGAGATCACCGCGCGGAGCTCGACAAGATCGTCGCGACGGTGAGGGCCGCGGTGGACGCGGGGGTCGGGATCAACGCGGGGCACGACCTCACCGTGGACAACCTCGGGCCGCTCGTGCGCGAGGCGCCGCAGATCCAGGAGGCGTCGATCGGCCACCACCTCGTGGCGCACGCGCTGGAGGTCGGCATGCAGCGGTCGGTGGCCGACTACCTCCTGGCCGTCGAGGGGCGGTACAAGCCGCCCGCGCGCTAGAGCAACAAACGGGTTGAACCCGCCTGAAACGAGCAGAACTTCGAACCGCCAAGACGCCAAAGACGCCAAGACATTGTCTTCTTCTTGGCGCCCTTGGCGCCTTGGCGGTTCATTTCTCGCTCGCTCAACGTGCTCGTTGTTCCAGGGGGCCTTGCCGTCGATCCGGAGAGGATGAATCGCTCTCCTCTCTCGTCTTGGGACTCCTGGCGTCCTGGTGTTCAACTTCACTGCTCGAGGACAATCGCTCGTCGCGCATCGGCGGCGAGCGGTTGCTTCGATGCTCTCGTGTCCTGACGCTGTCGCATGGATTGGACTCGGTAGATCGCCATCGAGGACTACATCAACGAGCTCGCCAGCGCGCTGATCCGCGACGCAGAAGCCAACCTCGCGATGGACGAGGACGAGCAGCGCGCGCCGGCGGAATGACGGGAGACAAGGCACGGGAATCGGTCGACAGGAGCTGCGCTGTCCAGGGGAGCCGGCCGATGGGGCCGATGACGGCAGCGGCGGCCGTCCGGCCGGTCGCGCCCCGCGGTGGGCGGATCTTTGCGCTGACGACCTCTCCTGCTAGGTTGCCGGCGGCGCCTCGGCGAGGGGCGCCCCGGACGAGACGCGCCGTACCCGGTCAGGACAAGACGACGCGACCACATCACAAGGAGATGTCGTCATGTCCTGGCTGGTGTTGCTCCTGGCGGGCCTGCTCGAGGTTTGCTGGGCCGTCGGGCTCAAGTACACACAGGGTTTCACGCGCCCGCTGCCGACCACGCTCACCATCGGCGCGATCATCGCGAGCCTGGTCCTGCTCGAGTACGCCTCGCGCACCCTGCCCATCGGCACGGCCTACGCCGTCTGGGTCGGCATCGGCGCGTTCGGGGCGGCCGTTGCGGGTATCTTCCTGTTCGGCGAGCCGGCCACGCCCGCGCGGCTCGGCTTCCTCGCGCTGCTCGTCGTGGCCATCCTCGGCCTGAAGCTCTCGAGCCACTGAGCGTCCACTGAGCGTCCACTGAGCGTCCACCGCAGAGCCGCGGCGAGCCCGCGGCCGACCGCCCCCGGCTGGACTACCCTCGTCCTCATGCACGGAACCCCTGAAGCCCGCGCCCTTCACGCGCAGTTCCCCGCCATCGATCTCCACGCCGACAGCCTCATGTGGTCGCGCTGGGTCGGCTACGATCTGCACGAGCGCCACGAGCCGCCGCTGCCGCTGGCGGCCCTCGGCGGGCACGTCGACGTCCCCCGGCTCGTCGAGGGCGGCGTCGGCGCGCAGTTCTTCGGGCTCGTCTCGCTGCCGATCGGGCAGCGGCGCGGCCTCGCCGCCGTCATCGACGAGCAGATCGACCTCCTCGAGCAGGCCGTGCGCGCGCAGCCAGGCCGCCTCGTCAAGGCGCTGACCGCGGAGGACGTCGAGGCGGCGAGGGCCCGCGGCGCGGTCGCGGCCCTGCTCGGCGTCGAGGGCGCCCACGCGCTCGAGGGCGAGCTCGACACGCTCGAGCGCTTCGCCCGGCGCGGCGTGCGCTACCTCGGGCTCTGCCACTTCACGGCCAACGAGGCGTGCTTCCCCGCCTACGGCAGCGGCCGCAACGACGGCGCGGGCCTCACCCCCTTCGGCCGCGACGTCGTGCGCCGCGCCGAGGACCTCGGCGTCATCGTCGACCTCGCGCACATCAACCGCGCGGGCTTCCTCGAGGCCT
The DNA here is from genome assembly GCF_051521615.1 of Sorangium sp. So ce1335. Classification (NCBI taxonomy): domain Bacteria; kingdom Pseudomonadati; phylum Myxococcota; order Polyangiales; family Polyangiaceae; genus Sorangium; species Sorangium sp. So ce1335. Next base: position 8,388,498 of record NZ_CP150363.1, on the reverse strand, counting down.
GCGCCCTCGCGCGCCGGCCGCCGGTCGTCAGCCACACCGGCGTCGCCGGCGCGTTCGAGCACTGGCGCAACATCGATGACGACCAGCTCCGCGCCGTGGCCGACCGCGGCGGGTGCGCCGGGATCATCTTCTGTCCGCTCTACCTCGGAGGTAACGGGCTCGAGCCCGTCGTCAGGCACCTGCGCCACATCATCAACGTTGCCGGCGAGGACACCCCGGCGCTCGGATCCGATTGGGACGGCTTCATCATCCCGACACGCGATCTCCGCGACGCCGCGCACCTTCCGCTCTTGACGGATGCGCTGCTCGCAGCGGGGTTGAGCGAGCGCGTCATTGCCAAGGTGCTTCGGGGAAACGTGATGCGCATTTTGCGCGACAACCCGCTTCCACAAGGGCGTGCGGTTGCGTAGCCTGTGCCTCAAGGGGGCAGTCGGGGTGGGTGGTCCCTCCGGCGCTGCTCGAGGTCTCTCCACGCCGAGAGGAAGCAGCTCATGACTCTCCATCGCCTCGCCGCGCAGGGCTACGCGACTGCAGCCGACGCCTACGAGAAAGGGCGCCCCGATTACCCGCGCGGCGCGATCGAGCTGCTGCTCGACACGCTCCGCATCGACGCCTCGAGCACCGTGCTCGATCTCGGCGCGGGGACGGGCAAGCTCACGCGGCTCCTGGCGCCGACGGGCGCGCGGCTCCTCGCGCTCGAGCCGGTGGAGGGGATGCGCCGCAAGCTCAGCCAGATGGTCCCGTCCGCCACGCTGCTCGACGGCGTCGCCGAGGCCATCCCCCTGCCCGACGCGTCGGTCGACGCCGCGGTCGCCGCGCAGTCGTTCCACTGGTTCCACGGCGATCTCGCCCTGGCCGAGATCCACCGCGTGCTCCGGCCGAAGCGGCGCCTCGCGCTGCTCTTCAACCTGCGCGACGAGCGCGTCGACTGGGTCGCCCGCATCTCCCGCATCCTCGACCGCCACGGCCGGGACGCGCCGACCCACAGGATCGGCGCGTGGCGCCGGACGTTCTTCGAGAGCCGCCTGTTCGCGCCGCTCGGCGAGCACGAGCTCACCCACGCGCAGGAACTCGACCTCGACGGGCTCCTCGAGCGCGTCGCCTCGATCAGCTACATCGCCGCGCTCCCGCTCCAGGAGCGGTACGCGGTCCTGAACGAGGTCCGCGACCTGGCGGCGACCCACCCGGACCTCGCGGGCAAGAGCGCGTTCCTCTTCCCGTACCGCACGCTCGTTGCGTCGTACGAGCGGCGCTGAGCCGCCCGCGGGCGGGCCGAGCGGCGCTGAGCCGCCCGCGGGCGGGCCGAGCGGCGCTGAGCCGCCCGCGGGCGGGCCGAGCGGCGGCGAGCCCGCGGCGGATGCGCCGTGCTAGAGCGGCGCCGCATGTCGGCGAACGAGGTCGTGATCGTCGGCGGCGGGCCGGCGGGCATGAGCACGGCGATCTTCCTCGTGCACCATCGCCCGGCCCTCGCCGACAGGATCGTGGTGCTCGAAAAGGAGCGCTACCCGAGGGACAAGTGCTGCGCGGGCGGGCTCGGCGGGCGCGCGGACAGGACGCTCGCGGCCGCCGGGGTGACGATCGACGTGCCCTCGGTCCCGGTGAACGGCGTCAGCGCGGCGTTCCAGTCCGGCGAGCTCGCGCTGCGCGAGGGGCACATCGGCCGCGTGATCCGGCGCGTCGAGTTCGACCGTGCGCTCGCGGGCGCCGCGCGGGCGCGGGGCGTCCGGATCGTCGAGGGGGCGCGGGTCACGGCCGCCGCGCTGGGCCCGCGCGGCGCGCAGGTCGAGAGCTCGGCCGGGGCCTTCGCCGGCCGGGTCGTCGTGGGCGCCGACGGCGTCGGCAGCGTCGTGCGCCGCGCGATGGGGCTGCCGTTCGGCCGGCTGCGCGCGCAGGCCGTCGAGGTCGACACCGAGCCCGTCGCGGCCGACCGGGCGCGGGATCTCCTGCACTTCGAGATGCGGGATCGCTCGTTCCCCGGCTATCTCTGGGATTTCCCCACGGTCGTCGGCGGGCGCGAGCTCGTCTGCCGGGGCGCGTACGTGCTGCACGAGGGCGCGCTCGACGGCGGGCGCGCGGCGGGCGAGGCGCCCGACGCCGAGCGCGTCCTGCGCCGCAGGCTCGAGGCGCTCGGCCTCGACCCGGGCCGCTACAGGCGCAAGCGCTTCGCCGAGCGCGGGCTCGACCGGGCGGCCGCGATCGCGCGGCCCGCGGCGCTGCTCGTCGGCGAGGCGGCGGGCATCGATCCGATGCTCGGCGAAGGGATCGCCCAGGCGATCGCGTACGGCGCGCTCGCGGGCGCGTACCTCGCCGAGAAGCTCGAGGCCGGTGATCTCCGCTTCGACGACTGGGGCCGGCGCGTGGAGCGGTCGCTCTTCGGCCTCGACATCCGCTTCCGGCGCCGGGTGATGCGCGCCTTCTACGGCGCGCCGCGGGAGCGCGTGGAGCGCTACCTCCTCGACGAGCCGTCGTTCCTGCGCTTCGGCATGCGCCACTTCGCCGGCAGACCCCAGCCCGCGCCGGACGCGCTGCGCGCCGCGGCGACGGGCGCGCTCGTGGTGGGACGGATCGGGATCGATCGCCTGCTCGCGTCGCTCCCGGCGCGCGGCGCGCGCGAGCATCGCCCCCGGGGGCGAGCGTGATAGCATCGGCCGCCATGATCGCGCCGTTCCAGCCGGCGGTCGGGATGCTCTTCGGCGAGTTCCGGATCGTGCGGCCCCTCAGCGCCGGAGGCATGGGCGCCGTGTACGTCGCCGAGCAGGCGAGCACCGGCAAGCTGCGGGCCCTCAAGCTGATGCACCCCCAGCTCTGCGCCGACGCCCGGCTGCGCGAGCGCTTCGAGCAGGAGGCGCGCGTCGGCGCCTTGGTGGAGAGCGAGCACGTCGTGCAGGTGATCGGCGCCGGCATTGACCAGGCGAGCGGCGTGCCGTGGATCGCGATGGAGCTGCTCGACGGGGAGGACCTCTCGGTGCGGATGCGGCGCTGCGGGCTGTTCTCGCCGCAGGACACGCACGAGATCTTCCGGCAGCTCTGCCACGCGCTCGGCGCGGCCCACCGGGCGGGCGTCGTGCACCGGGACATCAAGCCGCAGAACATCTTCCTCGCGAAGAGGAACAGCGCGACGGCGCCGTGGTCGGTCAAGGTGCTCGACTTCGGCATCGCGCGGGTCGCGGCGGAGGCGAACACGATGGCGACCGCGTCGCTCGGCACGCCCCTCTGGATGGCGCCCGAGCAGACGGAGGCGCGCGGGCAGATCGGGCCGGCGACCGACGTGTGGGCGCTCGGGCTCATCGCGTTCGCGATGCTCACGGGGCGGATGTACTGGCGCGCCGCGAACGACCCGATGGGGACGGCGATGCCCGTGCTGCTCCGCGAGATCCTGATCGAGCCGCTCGACCCGGCGTCGGTGCGCGCGATGGCGCTCGGGCGGGCGGGCTGCGTCGTACACCCGTTCGACGCCTGGTTCGCGCGCTGCGTCGCGCGCGACCCGGCGCAGCGCTTCCCGACCGCGCAGGAGGCGTTCGACGCGCTCGGGCCCGCGCTCTTCGCCGACCCGCACCTCGCGCGCGCCCCCATCTCGGTGGCGCCGCCCATCTCCGCGGGGCGGGCGCGGCCTGCCGCGTCCGTCCCGCCGGGCAGCGCGCCGGCCTCGGCGAGCAGCGCGCCGGCGGAGGGGCCCCGCAGGCGGACCTCCTGGGGGCCGGTGCTCCTCGCGTGCGGCCTGCTCGGCGGCGCCACGGCGGCGGCGATCGCGTACGCGGCCGGCCGCGCGCCGGACGAGGTCGCCGTCGCGCAGCGCCTGCCCGCGACGGCGCTCCCCGCGGTGGTCAGCGCGGGGCGCGGCGACGACGCGCGCGCCGCGGCGGCGGCGAGCGCCGAGGAGAAGGCGCCGGCGCCTCCCCACAACCCGATGCCGCTGGTCCTGTCCAAGGCGCCGCGCCCGTCGCGCGAGGGCAACGCGCCGGCGGCGGCGTCGGCCGCGGCGCAGTCGGCCGCGGCGCAGTCGGCCGCGGCGCCGCAGGCGGCCGCGGCGCGGCCGTTCGATCACGCCGCGGCCCACGCGGCGCTGCAGCGCAAGGGGGCGACCGCGCGCGTCCACTGCAAGGGCAAGGCGGGGCCGAAGGCGGTGTCCGCGCGGGTGTTCTTCAACCCCACGGGCGGCGTGCAGCGCATCAGCCTCGATCCGATGGTCGCGATGACGCAGGCCGGGACGTGCGTGCAGATGCTGCTCGGCTCCGCCCGGGTGCCGGCGTTCGACGGCACCGAGCTTCAGGAGGTCTCGACGACGGTCGCGATCGAGTGATCGCGCCGGCCGGGCGGAAGCCGTCGCGGATCGGGGGCGCCGGCGCGGATCGGGCGCGGACGGGTGGTGCGGTACTCACCGCAGACAGCGCCGCAGAGGATCGAACCGCCAAGAACGCCAAGAACGCAAAATCATTGAGATTTTTGGCGTCTTGGCGCCTTGGCGGTTCCCCAAGTCCCGCACTTGCGGCCAGAGTGCCGCACTACCCGCGGACGGCGCCCGTCACGGATCGACGGAGACGCACTCGCCCTCGCCGCGGAAGTGCCCGAGCGTGCGCGAGAGGGCCGCGACGAAGGCCCCGAGATCGTCGATGTCCCCGGCGCTGCCGGTCCCGTAGGGGCCCTCGTCGATCGCGACGAGGCGCACCGCCGCGAGCTCCTCCAGGGTGACGGCCCCGTCGTCGTCGGCGTCCGCGGCGGCGATGGGCGCGAAGCGGCGCGCCGCCGTCGCGGCCTGGAGGTCGTCGTAGAAGAAGTGGTCGCCGTGGATCGTGAGCTCCACGGTGTCGGTGCCGCCGTTCGTGACGAGGACGCCGTCGGTCTCCTTGCCGGCCCGCTCGCCCGCGCAGTCGGCGTACCTCGTCGCGCGCGCGAAGGTCCAGTCGAGGCGCTTCTCGACGTCGCCCTTGCGCGCCGTCGCCTCGATGTGCACCGACGCGCCCGCCTCGATCAGGAGCGCCTTGTCCGCCTCCGTCGCCCCCTCGAGCGCGGTGTCCGCGTCCGCGGGGCCGATCTCGTAGGAGACGCGCTCCCACGGCCTCGCCTCGAGGTCGTCGAACGTCACGACCGGCTTCGGGCCCGGCTTCGTGTGGTCGAACAGGATCGAGCCCTGCATGCGCGCCCCGACGTTCCCGTCGCGGTCGGCGACGGTCACGTTCCGGAGGACGAACAGGAACTTCTGGTACTGGACGCTCCAGCCGTCCTCGAGATCGGCGGCCGGGATCTCCTGCTCGATGTACTCCTCGCCCCACGTGGTGAACTCCACGCGCCCGACCCCCGCCGCGCCGTCGTCGCCGCAGCCGGCGAGCGCCGCCGCGGCGAGCGACAGCGCCGCCGCGCGCCTTGCTCCGCTGATCCTCATCGCTGATCGTCCTCCGATGTCTCCGCGTCGTCCGCCTGGTCCGGAGAGCCGGGGGCGAACGAGAAGGCGTACGCGGTCCCCTTCTTCAGCCCGCGCGTGAAGCCGCGCTGCGCCTGGCTCCCCGTCGCGAGCTCGACCGGCTCGCCGTCCTCGCTCGCGGCCACCTCCTCGAAGTCGACCTGATCGAGCCAGACCGAGGGCTTCACGACGAGCGTGACGACGCCGGGCCCGTCGAGGAAGGCCTCGTCGAAGGCGCACCCCTCCACCGCCGGCTCGCCGGTCGCGGCGTCGGCGACGTCCGCGGCGCCGGCGCGGGCGCGGAACACCCGCGCGAGATCGCCCTTCTCGGCGCGGCCCTCGACCGCGACGACGCGCCCGTCGAGCGCCGCGGCGAGCGGGCCGGCGGGGGGCGCGCCGAACGTGAAGCGCGCGGACCGCACGGCCCCGCTCACCGCGTCCGCGTCCGCGAGCGCGGTCGCGCCGCGCAGCAGGTCGACCGAGGTGCGCTCGGCCATCTGACCCCTCGCCTCGCCGGCCGTGTAGTGCCCCGGGTGGGCGTGCGCCTCGGGCACCACCCACCGGACGAGCCGATCGAGCGGCGAGGCGGCGCCGCCGCGGCCCGGCGCCCCGCCGTGCGCGGTGAGCGGGGCGCCCTCGAAGTAGTGGAGCGACCCGACCGACAGGTGCGCCCTCGACAGCGTGATGGTCCAGCCGAGCGCGGTGGTGAACGGCTCGACCGAGGCCGCGTCGGCGGCGACCTGCGTGGCGAGCGTGAGGCGCTTGCCGCTCGTCGCGTCGCCGTCGCCCGTGCCGCACCCGGCGGCGAGCGCGCCCGCGGCGAGCGCCGCGGCGAGGCGCCCCGGGGCGCCGCGCGCGGCGCGCCGCCGGGATCTGTCCTGTGCCGTGAACGATGTCATCGAGGGACCTCTGCCGATGTGCTCAGTCGGTGGGATAGGTTGATGCGATCAGTCGATGTAGAGAGAGAGCGACGCGAAGACGCTGCGCGGGGCGCCGACCGTCACGTGGCGCGCGGGCAGCAGGTCGGGCGCCGCGCCCCGGTCGAAGCGCGACGGGTAGACGAACTCGCCGTCGAACCAGTCCGCGTCGAGGAGGTTGTAGACGTCGACGCCGAGCTCGACGCGGTGGTAGCGGAGGCGCGCTGTCGCGTCGGTGAGGAGCGCGTCGTGACCGATCTCCCCGAAGGGCAGGGGCCGGCGGTGGAGCAGCGTGGCGCCGGCGCCGGCGTGGGCCTCGAGGCGCCGGCCGAAGAGCGCGCCGAGGCGCGGCGTCACCGCGAGGTCGGCGCGCGCGACGACCTGCGGCACGAACGGCAGCAGGTCGCCCGCGGCGTTTCGCCCGCCGGCGGCGGTGAAGGCGGCGCGGGTGTACGTCAGGCCGACGCTCGACACGAGCCACGGCGCGGGGCGCGCGACGGCGTCGAGGGCGACGCCGGTGCGGGCCGTGGCGGGCACGGGCTCGTTGCGGCCGGTCGCCTCGTCGAAGACGAGGTCCTCGCCGAGGCGCGCGTGGAACAGCGCCGCGGACGCCCGCACGCGCTCGTCCGCGTAGCGGAGCCCCGCCTCGGCGGAGAGCGCGCGCGTGAACGGCGCCCGCTCGCCGTCGCCGAGGCTGCGCGCCTGGGGCGAGCGGAACCCCTGGCCCACGCTCGCGAGCGCGTGGAGCCCCGGGAGCAGCACGACGTCGACGGTGCCCTTGCCGCCCACGTGGACGCCCTGCGCGCTGCGGGCCGCGGCGCCCTCGCGCGCGCCGTCGAGGACCTGGTACGCGAGCCCGTCGGCGCGCAGCCCGCCGCGCACCTCGACCCGCCGCGCCGGCCGGATCGACGCGTCGAGGTAGCCGGCGATGTCGGTGGCGCGCACCCGCGCGTCGACGAGCGTGGCGGTCGGCCGGTCGTCGACGGCGGCGAGGCGGCGCTGCGACTGCTCGATCCAGTCGCTGCGCGCGACGACCCCCGCCTCGAGCGCGTCGCGGTCCGAGAGCAGCGGGAACCGGAGGCGGTACGACGCGGTGGCGCCCACGGTGATCGCCTCGTTGCGCTGCTCGGTGGCGTCGCCGGAGGCCGGATCCTCGAGGTAGCCGGTGAAGTTCGAGCGCAGCCGGAGCGCGCGCAGCACGACGAACGGCGCGAGCGACAGGCCCTCGCCGGGCGCGTCGCCGGCGGCGCGCAGGTCGAGGACGAGCTGCGCGCGCGACGAGTCGCCGCCCTGGTCCGGGTCGTACGAGGCGAAGCGGTCGACCTTGCCCGCCTCGATGTCGTCGAGGCGCAGGACGCCGGCGGAGCCGAAGCGCGCGGCGAACGCCGACGCCATCACGCGCGCGCTGAGCCCGGAGGCCGGCTGGTAGACGCCCTGCGCGATGAACGACGTGCGGCTCGCGGCGCGGGCGGGTCCGAAGCCGTCGCTCTCGTACGCCTCGAAGGCGGCGAACGTCGCCTCGTCGGCGCGCCCGGGGTGGTAGGCGAGGAAGAGCCGGCGCGCGTCGGCCGAGCCGGCGCCGGCGGCGACGGTGATCCCCGGCTCGTCGTAGCCGAGCTCGAAGCGCACGGAGCCGGCGACGGCGAAGTCGCCCTGGCGGGGGTCGTATGATCCGGGCTGGGCGCGGAGCTCGCGGATCACCTCGGGCATGACGAAGTGGAGGTCGGCGTAGCCCTGCCCGTGGACATTGGAGACCTCGTTGACCGGCGCGCCGGCGACCCAGATCTCGAGGTCCTGCCCGTGGACCGCGTCGAAGCCGCGGAAGAAGATCTGGTGCGCCTTGCCCTCGCCGCTGTGCTGGGTCGCGAAGACGCCCGGCACGAGCTGCAGCACGTCGCTCGCGGTGCGGTGCGGCGCCGCCTTCACCTCCGCCCGTTCCCGCACCGTCTCCGAGGCGCTGCGCGGCGGCCGCGCGCCCTGGACGACGACCTCGGCGGGCGCGCCCGCCGAGGTATCGCCGCCCCCCGGCGCGGCGGCGGGCGTCCCTGGCCCCTCGGCGGCGGGTCTCCCTCGAGCGTCGGCGGCCGGCGTCCCTGGGGTGTCGTCGGCGGGCGACGCGGCCATGTCGTCGGCGCGCGCCGCCGCAGCGGCCGTGGTGATAAGCAGCGGCGCGAGCGCCGCGCGCAGGGGGCGGGTCATCCAGACGGGCCGGACCGTAGCACGATCTTTTTATTTCGTGCTACGGTCCGGAAACGTCCGTTCGCCTGCGGCGAGGTGGCGCGCCCTCCAGGCGACGGGCGCGCGGCGCCCACGGCGCCCCTGCCCAGGCGGCCGGGCGCGGCACCGGCAAGTCGAGCGCTCTTTTTCGACGTCGACCGACTCGCGCTCTGGAGTGCACAGCGATGGCGATCGCGACAACATGTCGCATTCAGCTTGGTTGCGACGCGGCCTATCGTGGCGCGTGTCGTTCCCCAGGAGGGCTTTCATGAAATCCAGTCTTCGTGCATCACGACTCTTGCTTCCGCTGGTCGGCGCGGCGCTCTCGCTCATCGCGTGCGGCGGCGAGAGCGGGACGGATCCTGTCGACGCCGCGACGACCTCGACGGGCACCGGCGGCGGCGGGAGCGGCGGCACCGGCGCTGCCGGCGGCGAAGGCGGCGGTGACGGAACAATTCCTGTCGAGTTGAAGTTCGAAGGCCGCGTCGCCGACGCCGTGTTCTCCTGCGAGGAATCGTACGCTGTCGGCACCTCGCAGACCGAGGTGAGGCTCAACGATTTCCGCGTGTACATTCACGATGTCCGCCTGCGCCGGGCCGACGGCGAGCTGGTGCCGGTGGCGCTCGAGCAGGACGGGCGGTGGCAGCACCAGGACGTCGTGCTCCTCGATTTCGAGGACAGGTCGGGGAGCTGCGCCAACGGGACGCAGGAGACGAACTCGCTGGTGCGCGGGGCGGTCCCGGCCGGGGAGTACGACGGCCTGTCGTTCAAGGTGGGCCTCCCGCCCGAGCTGAACCACGGCGATGCGTCGTCGGCGCCGTCGCCGCTCAACCTGTCGGGCCTGTTCTGGAGCTGGACCGCCGGGTACAAGTTCCTTCGCATCGACAGCATCGCCGAGGCGGACCAGGGCGCCTTCATCGTGCATGTCGGCAGCACCGGCTGCGCCAACGGCGCGGACGGCGAGGTGACGTGCGACCGCCCCAACATCGCCGAGGTCGTCCTCGATGGCGTCGACCCGCTCACGACGACGGTGCTCGTCGACTATGCGTCGCTCGTGATGGACAGCGATGTCGGGGCTGCCGAGGGCGCTCACGGCGGCTGCATGTCCGAGCCGGACAACGCCGCCTGTGAGCCGGTGTTCACCCGGCTCGGCATCGATCTCACCGATGGCTCGGCGCACCCCGAGCGTCAGGCGTTCTTCAGGGTAGAGTAGTGGCCATGCCGATGTCTGCTCTGGGGAGCGCTCTGCGCTGCTTTGCTTCTTCCACGGCCCTCGCCGCGCTTGCGGCCCTCTCCTGCGGTTGCGGCGACGGCGTGGACGCGCCGCCGGGGGCCGGGTCGGCAGGGGAGGGCGCCGGCGGCGAGGGCGGCGGCGGGGGCGACGGCGGTGGGGGCGGCGGCGGGAGCCAGGACGCCTATGTCTGGGGGCTTCCGCCGGGCTACCCGGTGCCGAAGGTGCCGGAGGACAACCCGATGTCGGCGGTGAAGGTCGAGCTCGGCCGGCGGCTGTTCTACGACAGGCGCCTGTCCGGCAACGGCACGTACTCCTGCGGCTCATGCCATCTGCAGGAGCTCGCGTTCACCGACGGCCTCGCGAGCGCCATGGGGTCGACAGGCCAGATGCACTCGCGCGGCTCGATGAGCCTGGCCAACGTCGCGTACCTGACGACGCTGACGTGGGGGAATCCGCTCATCGACTCGCTCGAGGAGCAGGCGCTCTCCCCCATGTTCGGCGAGACCCCTGTCGAGCTCGGGCTCGCGGGCATGGAAGAGGAGCTGTTCCAGCGGCTCCGGGACGAGCCGCTGTACCAGGAGCTCTTCCCCCAGGCCTTCCCTGGCGACGAGGATCCCATCCGGCTCGCGAACATCACGAGGGCGATCGCGGCGTTCGAGCGGTCGCTGATCTCGTATCGCTCGCCGTACGACCGGTATCGCTACGACGGCGACCCCTCGGGGATGTCGGAGTCGGCGCTGCGCGGCATGGATCTCTTCTTCTCCGAGAAGCTCGAGTGCTTCCACTGCCACGGCGGATTCAACCTGTCGGACTCGGTGCAGCACGACGGGACCACCTTCACGGAGGTGATGTTCCACAACACCGGCCTCTACAACATCGGCGGGACCGGGGCGTATCCCCAGGGCAACGCCGGTGTCTACGATGTCTCGGGCGTCGCGTCGGACATGGGCCGGTTCCGGGCGCCCACGCTGCGCAACATCGCGCTCACGGCGCCGTACATGCACGACGGCAGCGTCGCGACGCTCGAGGAGGTGCTCGATCACTACGCCTCGGGAGGGCGTACGATCGACGACGGGCCCAACGCGGGTGTCGGGAGCGAGAACAGGTTCAAGAGCGAGCTCATCAGGGGGTTCGATCTCACGGCAGAGGAGAAAGCGGACGTGATCGCCTTTTTGCAGAGCCTGACGGACGATGAATTTCTGACGGACCCGCGCCACGCGGATCCGTGGGCGGAGGCGCCGTGAGGAGGCCCTCGATGCGACGCGCGCTGCTCGTCCCCGCGCTGGCGGCGCTCGTGTCGGCCGCGATGTACGCCGGGGCGTGCGGCCACAGCCACGACGACGGCGACACGTCGAGCGGGCCGTCCGCGGGGCCGGAGCTCGACGACGTCATCTACGAGGGGGGCGCGACCGACGAGGCGCTGATCGTGCTGCTCGGGGCGGAGCCGAAGGACGAGCCCTCGCAGCGGACGGTGTTCGACGCGCCCGAGGACGGCGCGACGCTCCCCGGCGACGCCGCGCCGGAGCTGGCCTTCCGCATCGCCGGCGGAGCGCAGGGCGCGGCGCCGGCGCTCCGGCGCGCGGCGGGCGACGCGCCGGCAGCGCAGGAGCCCGCCGCGGCGGGGTCGCCCGTCTGGGCGGAGCTCGGCGCGCTCCTCGGTCCGGCGCGCGCGGCGCGGGCCCACGGGACGCCGGTCAACGGGCGCGCGTACTTCCTCGTCTTCTCGACCCCGGAGCGCGCGGGGCTGCTCCGGGTGTTCACGACGAAGCTGAGCTACACGCCGGACGCCGCGGCCTGGGACAAGCTCCGCGCCGCCGGGGGGCCGATCACCGTCGACGTGACCAACGCGATGTTCGAGAACAACCGCATCGTGCAGGGCGGCGGGCCGTTCGCGGGCGAGCCGGTCACGTTCTCCGTCGAGCCCTGAGGACCATCCCGCGCGAGCGCGCGGCGAACCCGATCATCGCGCGCTCGCCGCGTCTCCTGACCCGTCGGGGAACCCGATCATCGCGCGCTCGCCGCGCCTCCTGACCCGCCGGGGAAGATGAGCGCGTACGAGCCGGGCGCAGGGGTGAAGAGCACCGCCTTGTCCCGGTGCTCCTCCCGGTCGAGATGGGGATACCACGGCAGCGCCCGCCAGGACTCCGAGTCCTTGATGAACTCGCGCACGATGAGATCGAGCTCCACGTACTTCCCGCCGGTCGCCGCGGAGAGCTCCGGGCCGAAGCTCCAGCGCTCGCGCCCCGGGCGCGGGGCGACGTCGTTGTGCAGCGCCCCGCCGTAGGCGATCACCATCTTGCCCGCGGCGCCCTCGCGGCCGAGCAGCGCCTTCGCCTTGGCCGCGGTCAGACGCGCGATCATCTCGAGCATGGCGGTCACCGCGTCCGGCCCCGCGCGCACGACGGCGTCGTATTCCTCGCAGGAGGGCACCAGCAGGTGCGGCGTGATCCCGAGCCGCTTCGCCTCGTGGCCGAGCGCGAGGAACTCGCCCTGGTTGCTCGCGGACTGGGCCTGGGTGACCGCCTTCTGCTCCTTCTCTACGCGCGCCACCTGCTCCTTGTTGCAGCGCGGGTCCGCCGCCCAGAGCTCGACGACGAGGTCGGAGGCGCGGCCGGCGAGCGCCGGAAGGAAGAGCTCCGTGAAGCGCCGGGTCGCGGACGGGACGCCCTCGGCGCCCTGCTGGGCGTGCGACTCGCCCACCGCGAGGACGCGCGGGCCGCTCTGCAGGACATGGGCGAAGGCCTGGGCCGGGGTGTCGAACGCGAGGCAGCCCAGCGCGCCGCAGGGCGCCTGCGCCGGGGGGGCCGGGGAAGCAGGGGACGCCGGGGAAGCCGGGGAAGGAGCGGCCTGCGGGGCGGGCGGCGGCGCCGCGGAGGGCGCGGTGGGCCCGACGGCGGCGGAGCTCGCGGCGGCGGGCGCGCCGGCGCCGGCAGGGGCGTTGCCGCAGGCCGCGAGGAGGGCCGTGGCCGCCACGAGCGTTCGCGGGGTTCGCATGGGGGCATCTTAGCGATCGCCGCCGCCCCCTGCGCGCAGCGCCGCCCCGGAGCAGCCGAGCGGCGCCGGGACCCGCGCCGCGGCGAGCCCCGGCGCCCCGCGGAGGGCTACCAGCGGCCGTGGCGCCGACCCATGTAGCGCGCGACGGAGAGGGGGATCGTCACCATGACCACGAGGACGGGCGGGCGGACGGAGCACGAGGCGAGCGCTGCGTACGCGGAGTCCGCGATAACCAACAGCCTGGAGCAGGTCCGCGACATCCTGTGCGGCGCCCAGCTCCGGGAGCTCGCTCGCCGGCTCTCGCATACGGACGCCCAGCTCGCCGCCCAGGCGGAGGAGCTCCGGAGCGAGGCGCGACGGCGGCTCGACGTGCTGGAGGCGCACGTGCGCAGGGAGATCGAGGCGCTCGGCGCGACGGTCGAGGCCCACCGCGCGGCCGGCGCCGGCGCGCTCGGCAGCCTCGCGCGCGAGTCGCGGGACGCGCTCGACGCGTTCGAGCAGCGGATCCAGCGGCTGGAAGATCTCGTGGCGCGCGCGCACCGCGAGCTCAGGCAGCAGCTCCTGGAGCAATCGAAATCGTTCCTCGACGAGACGCGGCGCACGCGCGACGAGCTGAGCGCCACGATCGAGCGCGAGCTCGCCGCCGCCTGGACCGACAGCGCAGACGCGGCCTCGCCGGACTCGCCGGCGCGCGAGGGGGCCGCGGAGTCGGAGCGGTACCCGAAGCCGGAGCACCGCTCCGACGAGGCCGCCTGAGGCGCCGGCGCCGCTCCGGAGAGCGGCGCGGGCGCGGAGGTCCGGAGACGATCGATGGGACAGCCGAGAGCGCGCCGCGGCACCCCCCCGCCCTCGAAGACGATCGAAGACCTCCGCCCCCTGCTCGTGGGCCCCGAGCAGCGCCGGATCCGGCAGATCGAGGAGCGGCTGGACCAGTCCATGGCCGACATGGTCGCGGAGGTGCTGCCCGAGGCCGTGATCGAGAGCCGCAAGAAGGGCGAGGCGCTCTCGTGGGCCCTGGATCCGATCCTCACCGGCGCGATCCACGAGAGCGTACGCAGGGACCCGGGGGCGTTCGCGGACGCGATCTCCCCCGCCATGGGGCCGGCCATCCGCAAGGCCGTCGCCTGCGCGCTCCGGGCGATGCTCCAGCGCCTCAACGAGGCGCTCGCCCAGGGCCTGTCCTGGGAGAGCCTGCGCTGGCGGATCGAGGCGCGGCGCACGGGGCGCCCGTTCGCAGAGGTGGTGCTGCTCCGCTCGATGGTCTACCGGACCGAGCAGATCTTCCTTGTCCACCGCGGGACGGGGATCGTCCTCGAGCACGTCTGCGTCGACGACATCCCCGTCAGGGATCCCGATCAGGTCTCGGCGATGCTCACCGCCATCGACGCGTTCGCGCACGACGCGTTCCGCACCGACGCGCGGCTGGAGCGCTTCCGCGTGGGCGATCTCGCGGGGTGGGTCGAGCATGGCCCGTCGGCCCTCCTCGTCGCGATCGTGCGCGGGGTGGCGCCGCACGACTACGAGATCACCCTGCGCGAGACGCTGGAGCGCGTCCACCTCGACTGCGGCGGCGAGCTCGCCGGCTTCCGCGGCGATCGGGCGCCGTTCTCCGGCTGCCGCGATCTGCTCGCCCGCTGCCTGCGCGAGCAGCGCAGATCGGCCCCGCGCCGGGGCCGGGCCGCGCTCGTGGCGGCCGCGTCGCTGATCGCGATCGCCGCGGTCGTCCTCGGCCTCCGGATGCGCGCCGCGTGGCAGGATGAGCGCCGCTTCGCGGGCTGCGTCGAGGCGCTGCGGCGCGAGCCCGGCCTGCTTTTGACCGCGGCCGAGCGGCGCGCGGGCGAGTATGCGTTCACGGGCCTGCGCGACCCGCTCGCCGCGGACCCGAGGGCGGTGATCGAGCGCGGCGGCCCCGTGGGACGGGCGGTCACGCTGCGCTTCGAGCCCTTCTATTCTCTCCATCCGCAGATCGTCGAGCGCCGGCTGGAGCACGCGCTGCGGCCGCCGCCCGGGGTCTCGCTCTCGCTCCGCGACGGCGTGCTCGAGGCCAGCGGGGTCGCGCCCGAGCGCTGGATCGAGCGCGCGCGGTGGTCGGCGGCCGTGCTCCCCGGCGTGGCGCGGTTCGACGGCGGGCGCCTCCTCGCGCAGGAGTCGATCGACGGGGCGCGCGCCGCGGCGAGAGCCCTGGAGGGGATCGAGCTCCTCTTCGACAGGGGCGCCGCCCGGCTCGCCGCCGGGCAGCGCGCGCGCCTCGACGAGGTAGCGGCCGCGGCAGCGCGGCTGATCGCGCTCGCGCGCGAGGCGGGCATGACCGCCGACATCCGCGCGATCGGCTATGCGGACCCGGTCGGCTCGGCCGCGTCGAACCAGGCGCTTAGCCTGGCCCGCGCAGAGCACGTCGCGTCCGAGCTCATCGCGCGCGGCGTCCCGCCGGACCGGCTGCGAGCGAGCGGCGCGGGCCTGCGGCGCGAGGTCTTGCCCCCGTCCTGCGCGAGGGAGGCGGCCGGGGTCGGGTGCGCTCCCGGCGCGGATGAGCGGCGCGCGCGCAGCGTGATCTTCCTTGTGGACCTGCACGCGGCGCGCAAAGAGTGAGTCATGGGGGAGAAACGCAAGGTCTGCGTGCTGGGCGCCACCGGCGTGGGCAAGACAAGCCTCGTCGCCCGGTTCGCGCGCAGCATCTTCTCCGAGTCGTACCGGACGACCATCGGCGTGACGATCGAGACGCGGCGCGTGCGATGCGATGACCGCGAGCTCGATCTCATCCTCTGGGATCTGTCCGGAGAGGACGAGTTCCAGGACGTCCAGATAGCGTACGTTCGCGGCTCCGCGGGCTTCCTCATCGTCATCGACGGCACGCGGCGCCCCACGGTGGAGACGGGGATCCGCCTCCACGCCGCCGCGCGGGCCGTCGCGGGGGAGCTCCCGTCCGTCATCGTCCTGAACAAGGCCGATCTCACGGCAGCGTGGGAGATCGACGAGGCCGCCGAGGCCCGGCTGAGGCGGGCGGGGCTCCTGGTCACCAGGACGAGCGCCAAGACCGGCGCCGGGGTCGAGGGCGCCTTCGGCGCGCTCGCGCGCGCGATGCTCGCGAGCGAGGTGCCGCTGTGGCGGGGGTGATGGCCGTGGACACATCGCTCCTGGCAGCGCTCGACAAGCTCGTCCTCGAGCGCCTTCACGACGGCACCTTCATCCTGCGCGGCGAGCCGCCGCCCTGGTTCCTCCGGCTCGGGATCGCGCCGCCGTGGCGCGAGACGCCGCTCCGGATCGACAGCGCGCTGCCGTTCCTGGAGGTGTTCCTCCCGGAGGCGGAGCGGGCCTGGTCCGCGGAATCGGACGCGGACGCGGGAGGGAGCTCGAGCGTGCAATCCGACTGCTGGACGCAGATGACCGAGGACGACGAGGCCCTGCACCTCGAGGCGACGGCGCTCTGCGTTGGCCCCGCGCGGCTGCTCGTCATCACCCGGAACGACGCGCTGTTTCACGAGCGCCGCCGCGTCCTCCAGCGGGCGCGCGAGCTGCGCCTCGTGCACGAGGCGCTGTCGCGCGAGGTCGAGCGGAAGGACCTCCTCGTCCACTGCATCGTCCACGACCTCTCCGGACCGCTGAACAGCCTCCTCGGCGCCCTGTCCCTGCTAGAGGAGCAGCCGCTCCCGGAGAAGAGCGCGGGGCTCGCCGGGATCGCGCTGAAGGCCGCCCTGCGGCAGCGCGAGCTCATCCGGGAGATCCTCGACACCTTCGCCGCGGAAGCGACCGCGCCGGGCGGCCCTGGCGACGACCTCGCCGAGGTGGCGGACCTGCGCGTCACCGTCGCCCAGGTCGTCGAGGCGCTGCTGCCCATGGCGTGCAGCCGGGGCGTTCGCCTGGAGGGGCCGCCGACACCCGAGGACGGGCGGCCGTGGAGCGTCGTCGGCGAGGAGCGCAGGCTGGCGCGCGTGATCTCGAACCTCGTCGAGAACGCGCTCCGCTTCACGGCGGCGCGCACGTCGGTGCGCGTCGCCTTGCACGACGAGCCCGGGTGGGCCCGCGTGACGGTGGACGACGAGGGCCCTGGCGTCTCGCCCGCCGTCGCGCCGCGCCTGTTCCAGAAGTTCGCGCGTGGCAGCGACCCGGGGGCGGGCAGCGGCCTCGGGCTCTACGGCGCCCGCATCGCGGTGGAGCGGTGGGGCGGGGCGATCGGGTACGAGGCCCGGCCCGGAGGGGGGGCGCGGTTCTGGCTGCGGCTGCGGCGCGCCGGCGCGGCGACGACGGGCGCAGGCGCCCAGGGACAGACGCGAAGGGAGTGATGCCATGGCCAAGCTCTTGCTGGTCGACGATGATGCGGGGACGCTCGCGTGGATGGCCGAGGCGCTGGAGGGCGCGTCGTACGACGTCCGGACGGTGCGCAGCGGGAGCGCGGCGCTGGAGCTGCTGAGGACCTGGACGCCGGACCTCATCCTCACCGACTTCCTGATGCCCGAGATGGACGGCTTCGCCTTCAACCGCCTCGTGCAGTCGCGCGAGCGGGTGCCCGTGATGCTCGTCTCCGTCGTCAACAAGCCGGCGGAGGCGATCCTGCGGGGGGTGGCCGGCTACGTGCGCAAGCCCGTCACCGCGGCGGAGCTACGCGTCGCCGTCGAGCGGGTGCTCGGCGCCGTCGAGGGGGTCGCCATCCTCGTCGTGGACGACGACGCGAACATCCGCGAGTGCTACCGGATGATCCTGGAGCCGCGCTTCACCGTGCTCGAGGCCGAGAACGGGCGCGAGGCCCTCGCGTTGCTCGCGCACGAGGCCGTTGCGCTGGCCATCGTGGACGTCCACATGCCCGTCATGAACGGGGTGGAGCTCATCCGCGCGATGCGCGACGACGCGAGGTTCTGCACGATCCCGGTCGTCGTGCAGACGAGCGACCGGGTCGCGGCGCGCGCGCCCGTCTGGACCGACCTGCACGTGGCGCAGACGATCCTGAAGGACGAGTTCATGGACTGGCTCATGGACCAGATCGACGCGCACATCGCGCCGGCTCCGTCGCGCGAGGCCGAGCGCGCGTGGTCGACAGCGAGCCGGTAGGCGGCGGCGGGCGATCCGATGGAGGGGGCGGGGGACGGGACGAGGTGGGGAGACGGGACGAGGCGCTCGGGCGCCGGCGCGGCGCGCCGGGCGCGGGTCGGCAGGCGCTCAGCCCGGCGTCCACTGCGGGTTGGCCGTGAACAGGCCGGACCCGATGCTGATGTCGTACGCCAGGAACAGGCCGAAGCCCACGCTGAGGAGTCCCGCGACCGCGGCGAACGCGTAATGCATCCGGCTGAATCGCGCGGGCGTGAGCGCGAACGGCACCGCGAGCGCCCCGGTGATCAGCATCATGCCGGCGATCGTGCCCGCGCCGAACAGCGCGATGTAGCCGACGCCCCACCGCGGGTCGCCCACCGTGGTGAGCACGAGGAGCGCCACGGCGGCCGAGCCCGCGAGCCCGTGGACCATGCCGATGAGCAGCGGCCGGAGGCTCAGGTAGACGCGCGACCCCGCGAACCTGCGGTCCGCCCAGCCGAGGTCGTGCCGGTGGCCGTCGCGGTGCTCCGCCGCGTGCGCCGGCGGCTCGCTGCGCCGGACGGCCCGGTAGATCCGGGTGAGGTGATAGCCCCCGAGGCCGATGAGCATCAGCGCGACAGCGAGCTCCATCGCCAGGCCGACGTGCGGCGGCACCACGAGCCCGAAGAGCAGGATGGCGCCGCCGATCAGCATCAGCGTGATCGTGTGGCCGAGGCCCCACATCGCGCCGATCAGCAGCGCCGTGCCCAGGCTCCGCACCCGGCTCACGACCGTCGCCACCGCGATCACGTGGTCCGCGTCGGTCGCATGGCGCATGCCGAGGGAGAACCCGAGGAGCAACAGCGGAAACGCCGAGGCCATCATGCCCGGTCTCGTAGCACGTACCGCGCACCCCGTGCTACGCCGGCGTACGGTAATCCCGGCGCTCCCAGCCCGAGCTCGCGTCGGCCGGGCACGGCCAGCCGCCATCCGCTCGCTTGGTCGGGAGGCCTCTCTGGCCAGCTCACCGCAGCGCTCCGGAGACTCCTTATCAGCGCGCACGCGAAGGCGCGCTCAGCCATGATCGCGACACCCGCGGCCGATCTCCGATGTGCGCGCCTTCCAGCGCAGATGCGCGCGCTTTCCAGCGCGCCTCGACGAATGCAGAATTCTTGTACCAGCGCCGGCGAACGGCGGTGCTGCTCAGCGCAGCATGTCAGTTGGCGTTGTCTCGACTCAGCGCGTCGATGGCCTGCTGCATCCAGATCGCGTCTTCTTCAGCCTGCTTCAAGCCATGCATCATCTGCGCGCGCAGCGTCCCGCTGGTCTCGCGGATCCCGCGCCGAAACACGTCCGCCGCGCGCTCATGGACGACCTTGAGCCAGGGGGCCAGGAGGCGCCTGTCGAGCGGGCCTGGGGCGTCCAGGACGGTGATGCAGGCATCGATGGCCTCGCGCATGGCACGGGATTCGAGCGCGTCGGCGAAGGCGGAGAACTGGAGAAGCGACTCCCGCAGCGCCGCGCGACCGGTCGATGAGACTCTCTCTGTCATGGCCGTGCTCAGCGTACCACCTGACCGAGGCCTCCGCCCGTGCGCGCGGCGCGATCGCGATCATCGAAGGTGGGATCGCCCCGCCGTTTCCAGGAGCATCGCGAGCACGAGCGGATCGCCGAGGCCGAGCTCTGCGCCGATGTGAGCGCGGAGGCGCGCCAGGCGTGCAGCGTCCTCCAGGAACAGCGGTTCGTTCAGCCGGGCAGCGGCCTCGTGAAGGATGCCCTCGCGCTCGGCGAGGAGCGCCGCGGCGCCGCTGCGGTCGCCGTGTCCGACGCGGGCAGCGGCCTCGGCGAGCGACTCGCCCGCGGCGAAGCCCTGGAGAGTCCGCGCCACCGAGGCGTCGACGGACGCCGCGCTCGCCGCGTCGCTGTCGGCGTGGCGCACCTCGATCGGGATCTCCTCGATCACGTTCTTCCTGGAGATGCGGTCCTTGTACCTGAGCTCGACGGTGGCGACGGTGCGCCTCCCCGCGCCCGGACCGGCGCTCAGCTTGATCAGCAGGGCGTGCCGGTCATCCCGCGCGAACACCGGCATGAAGAAGCGCATGCCGCCCGCGGCGTCCTCGCGGCGGTCGGCCGCGATCCGGTCCCGCCCGAGCGCGGCGACGTCCGCCGCGATCTCCTGGGCGCGCACGCGGGGCGCCTCGGCGTCGCTCAGCCGGCGCGAGCCGTAAACGCGGAGCAGGTCGACGCCGCGCTTGAGGCGCACGCGCACCTCGACGGCGGTCGCGACGGGATCGAGGCGCCTGTCGAGCTCGGTCGCGAGCGCCGGCGCGATCTGCTCGGGGTCGCGCAGGTAGTAGTAGCCGCCGGCCCCGTCGCTCGCGATCGCGCTCATGAGCTGGCTGTCGTAGTCGTCGCCGAGCCCGAGCGCGCTCGTCTGGATGCCGCGCTGGAAGGCGTCGAGCGCGAGGCGCGCGAGCCGATCGCCGTGCTTGACGCCGCTCGTCGCGCGCCCGTCGGAGACGAGCAGCACGACGCGCACGGCGTCCTCGGGGATGCCCGGCCGGCTCGCCTGGGCGTAGCCGAGCGACAGCCCCGCGCCGATGTTCGTGCCGCCGCCCTCGCGGAGCCCGTCGATGGCGTGGCGGATCGCGGCGCGGCGCGCGCCCACGGGGCCGTCCTCGATCACCACCTCGGCGTCGCTGGAGAACGCGGTGAGCGAGAAGTCGTCCGTGGGCGCGAGGCGGTCGACGAGCGCCTGCGCCGCGCGGCGGGCGCTCTCGATCGGCGCGCCGGCCATGGATCCGCTCGTATCGAGGACGAGGTGCACCGAGAGGCGCGGCCGCGCGGGCGCCGCCGCCCCGGTGGAGCGGAGCGCGAGGCGCAGGTGGAACGCGCCGCCGCCCGGGGCGAGCGCGGCGCGCTCCAGGTCGGCGCACAGGCCGAGCGCCTTTCCCGGATCGAGCGCGATCTCCGGGGCGTAGCGGGCGCCGACGTCGCCGACGAGCGCGCGCTCTCCCGCGGGCACGACGCCGCGCGCGACGGCGGCCTCGAACGCGGCGAGGTGGCCGCCCCCGGGCCGGTAGGTGGTGGCGAAGCGGCCGTTCGGATCGAGCGGCGCCTCGGCCTCGGGCGCGTACGGGTGGGCGGCGACGCCCGGCGCGCCCGGCGCGGGGGCGGCCCCGAGGGCGCCGTCGAGGCGGCCGTGGCCGCTGCCGAGCCCCTTGCCGGTTCCGGCGCCGGTGCCGTGCCCGATCGTCCCGATGGAGCTGAGCCCCAGCCCCTCGCCGCTTCCGTACCCCACGAGGGGGAAGCCGGCTTCACCCTCGGCCGCGGGCGCGATGGGCTGGCCCCAGAGCTGGCCCCGCGCTGACGGCGGCGCGCTCGGCTCGCCGCCGGCCCCCGCGTGGAGCAGGCCGATCATCCCGAACTCCGCGGCGTCGCGCAGCGCCTCCTGCGGGGGCGCGAGCGGCGCCGGGCGATCGCTCGGGCCGGCCACCCCCCACCTGTTTCCGGTGGCCATCGCGCGCGCGGGCGGGCCGCCCATGGCCCCCTCCTCGCCCCTGGCCCTCGCCCCCGCGCCGCCCTCCTTCGCGTCCGCGTTCGGCTCGCCTTCCTCCTCGGCCGACGCGCGCAGCTCGCGCTCGTCCGCGGACGCGAGGTACCGCTGCACGAGCGCGAGCTGGTCGGCGCTCATGCCGGAGGACGGGTCGACGGCGGGCGGCGCCCAGAGTGCGAGCGCGCCGAGGAGCCCGAGGTGCAGGGCCGCCGACGCGGCGTGCAGGGCGAGGCTCTTGCGGCTCGGGAGCGAGCGGCGCGCGCGCTCGCCCGCGGCGGCGTCCGCGCCGACCTGGATGCGGACGCCCGCGAGCTCGACGTCCACGCGGGCGTGCGCGGGGAGGGGGACGAGCACCGCGCCGGGGGCGTCCGGCCGCGTCGCGCCGGCGTGCCGCGCGCGCGCCTCGGCGGCGGACAGGGGCGCGCCGCCGAGCGCGAGCGTCCCGGTCGCGGCGCCGGGCAGGACGAAGCGGACGCGCCCGGCGCCGTCGACCTCGAGGAGGGGCGCGCGGCGCGCGCCGAGCACGCGCCCGGGGAGGAAGCCATCGCACGGGCGGCCGTCGTCGCGCCGCTCGCCGACGTCGAACGCGCGCGGCGGCGTCAGGTGCTGGACGGAGAGGACGGTCGCGCCCCAGGAGATGAGGATCTCCACGGAGCGCACCGCCGTCTCGGCGGCCCCGCCGGTCGTCGCCGCGCCGGGTTCCCCCGGAGCGGCGGTGTTCGCGTCGGCCGTTGCCGCGGCGCCGCCTTCGGCGTCCGCTCTGTTCGCGCTGGGCATGGATCTCCCCTGTGCGCCGCGCGGAGCGGCGCGCTCACGTCGCCAGAAATTCGGAGGAGGGCGCGTCGACCTGCGCCCTCGCGGCGAGGCGCTCCGACCGCGCTGGCCGGCTATCCCTCGCGCAGGGAGAGACAGCGGCTCCGCGGCGAGGTTCCGGCGGCTTTGATGTCCCGGGTTTGCCCGTGAGATCCTCCAGGGGGGCAAGCTCCTTGAACGCACGAGCCCACGTCATCCGGAGCCGCCTCGCAGGGGCGGCGGCTTCGCGTTCGGAACAGGCATCTCCCCGTCCGCTCCTGACCCGTCACGCCCGCCGCTGCCTCCGCCACAGCGCCGCCGCCCCGACAAGCGCCGCCCCCAGCGCCGCCCCCGCGCCGCGGTCGCCCCCGCCCTGAGGCTCCCCCGGCGTCGCGCAGGCGCAGCCGCCGCTCGGCCGCAGGAACGCCGTCTCCTGCTGCGGCGCCTCGCACAGGTCGACGGTGAGCGGCCGCGCCGCCGTCCTCCCGCCCCCCTGCTCCAGCGGCGTCCCGAGGTTCCCCGTGTTCCGGTTGTCGTGGTGGAAGCTCTCCCAGACGACGAGCGCGTCCGTCGTCGCCTCCGTGTGCCAGGCGAAGAGCCACCCGTCGCGCGTGCCCACCGCGACCTCGAGCGTCCCGTCGCCGTCGATGTCGCCAACGGCGGGCGTCGTCGCGATCGACTGGCCCGTGAACTTCGGGAACCCGCGCGGTTCCCGGCCGCACCCGTCGAACGCGTGAAGGAAGTAGCCGCTCGATCCGGTCAGCACCTCGGGGTAGCCGTCGCCGTTCAGGTCGACGACCGCCTGGCTGTTCCCGATCGTGTGGTCCTCGAGGACGAACGGGGCGCGCGGCAGCATCGCGCCCGACCTGCCGCTCCAGATCCCGAGCAGGTGCGGCCCGAGGCGCCCGGCCCCCTCGGCGCGCGCGGGGTTCGCCGCCGTCGCCTCCGCGGCGCCCGCGGCGATGACGTCGGGGGTGCCATCCTGATCGACGTCGCCGAGCGCAGGCTGCGAGAGCAGCGGGATCATCGTCCTGGCCCCGGAGGCCGGCGAGAGCGGGCCGAACCTCGGATCGAGCCCGGCCGGCGCGCCCCCCTGCGCCTGCGGCAGCGCGCCCGCGGGCGTCGCCAGCAGGTCCTCCTGCGCGCCGGGCGACGCCGGGAGCAGGAGCGGCGGCGCGCCGTTGCCCTGAACGACGCCCGTCAGCGTGCCGTCGATCTCCCCGACGACGCCCGACGCCGCGATCCCCTCCGCCGCGAGCGGCGCCAGCGCGACCGACGGCATCGTCACGGGCCACCCCGCCAGCACGGGCCCGGACGGCGCGGCCGTCCCGCGCGCGTCGAGCACGTAGACCGCCCCGGCCTCGCCGTCCTCGCCGAGCTGCTCGGTCGATCCGACGAGCAGGTCCGGCAGCCCGTCGCCGTTGAAGTCGGCGACGGCCGGCGTCGCGAGGACGCGGCTCCGCGCCGGCTCCGCGGCGAGCGGGCCCGCGTAGTGCACCTCCACCGGCCAGCCGCCCAGCGGCGCGCCGCCGTCGTCGAACGCGTGGACCTTGCCGTCGAACGCCGCCTGGATCACGTCGAGCCGGCCGTCGCCGTCGAGATCCGCGAGCACCGGTGAGGCGGCGGCCCCCCGCGCGATCCGCGCGCGCTCGGACATGCACGGCGCGTCCGCCGGCGCCGCGGCGTCGGCGGGGCACGAGGGGATCTCGGGCAGCCGCACCGGCCACCCGCGCCTGTCCTCGCCGTTCGCGCCGACCACGTAGATCGTGCCCGGCCAGGTCGAGAACGCGATCTCCTGCGCGCCGTCGCCGTCGAGATCCGCGATCGCGGGCGCTCCCAGGATCGGCTCGCGGCCGAGCGGCCATTGCACCTCGCCGTACGCCGGGGCTCGCCGGTAGAAAGGCGCGGTCGAGGACGGCGCGGGCTCGGCCAGGCCGTCGACGAGGCGCGTCAGGAAAGGGAACCCGGGCAGATCCGTCGGCCCCTTCGGCGTCACCTTCAGCACGTGCAGCTCCCCGCCGGCCGTCGGGTAGACGAGCTCGCGGACGCCGTCGCCGTCGATGTCGGCCATCTTCGGGCTGCCCTCGCCGCTGTCGCCGATGCGGCGGGGGAACCCCTCGACCAGCGTCGGATCACTGGCGACATGGATCGTGCGCCGCGCCTCGACCTCGACCTTGTCGATGGAGCCGCCGTAGCGGGCGACGGCGCGGACGCGCACCGTGATCGCGCGATCGTTCTCTCCGCGGGGGCTGTCGGGGTCGAGCGCGGGGGGCGCCGCGATGGTGCGCACGTCGAGCGAGGCGAGCGGGCCCTGGCTGCCGGCGACGACGGTCGGCGCGACGTGCGTCTCCCGGTGCAGCAGCTTGAACTCCGCCTCGAGCGGCTGCACGCCCGGGGCCCACTCGACCGTGTAGTCGTACGCGCTCGCCCGCCTCGCCGAGATGGTGCCCTCGATGGGCACCGGCCCCTGGACCTGATCCTTGTAGAGCACCTCGAACCACCGCGGCCCCGTGAGGTCGATCGCGGGCGGCACGCGCCCCTCGAAGAGCGCCTCGACGGCGCGGTTCGCGTTGACGCGGCCGTGGCCGAACCGCTGATCGAACCTCGGCTGCGACCAGCGGTACGGCGAGCCCTGCTCCCGCGACTCCGGCACGTCGACGTCGTCGGCGTTCGCGATGAGCAGCCCCTGCACCTCTGCAGGCGCGAGGGTCACCCCGCGCTGCAGGGCGGCGGCGTGGAGCAGCCCCGCCACGCCGGCGAGCCCCGCGGTCGCGTCGCTGGCGCAGCCCGGGCTCGACACGGCGAGCAGGTTGTTGCCGCCGAAGCTCGAGCACGGCGAGGCGTCGAGGAACGTCGTCGACGCCGTGACGCTCTGGCCGTCGAAGCGGACGGCGCTCACGGGCAGCGCGTGGTTGCTCGTCGCGGGGACGCTGTGGTGGCGCGAGCCCTGGTTGCCCATCGACGCGACGACGAGCGTCCCCTTCGCGTGGGCGTGGTCGAGCGCCGCCTGGAGGAAGCGGGTGTTGTCGACCGCGGTCACCGGGCACTGCACGACCTCGGCGCGGCGGTCGGCCGCGTAGAGGAGCGCCTTCGCGAGGTCCTGCGCGTCCGCCACGTGGCTGTCGCCGACGCGGAGCGGGATGATCCTGCAGCGAGGGCAGACCCCCGCGCCGCCGAGCTGGTTGTTCGTCTGCGCGGCCGCTGTCTTCGCGCCCTCGGTGCCGTGGCCGTTGCGGGTGTCGTCGAACGGGTCGTTGTCGTTCTTGAAGAAGTCCCAGCCCGCGATGTCGTCCGTGTAGCCGTTCCGATCGTCGTCGCTCCCGTCCGAGAAGTGCAGGAGGAGGTCTCCGGCGTCGAGCCGGCCGTTGCCGTTCCTGTCGCCCCTCGGCCGCCCCTCGGACGGCTCGGGCCTGAGCGAGGGCGTGTCCTTGTAGTCCGACACGGAGAGGATCCCGTCGCCGTTGCAGTCGAAGCCCGCGAGCTCGCCGTCGCCGCCGCACGCCGACCCGTCCGCGTGCTGCGGCTTTTTGTGGGCCCCGAGCTCACCCGGGTTGAGCCACACTTTCTCGAGGAGATCCCCGTCTCCCCAGAGGATCCCCGAGTCGGCGACGGCGATCCTCACGCGCGGGTCCCCCTGCGTGAGCCGCCACGCGAGATCGATCGACATGCCGGCGGCGGACTCCTCAGGACGGGGGCGGAAGCGCCCGGTCGGGGTCGGGAGGAACGAGTAGAAGCTCCACTGCCCGCTCTGCGTGGCCGACAGGCCGTAGGCGGGGTCGTTCGGCCAGCTCGCCGGATCGGCCATGTCCGACGCGTCGGCCGAGGCGGGCGGCGGCCAGTCGCCGGACGCGTCGGACGGGACCAGCGCGCCCGCCGCGGCGCCGCCGAGCGCCCCCAGGAAAGCAAGCGAGGGAAAGCGAGTGCAGCGCATGCCGCGACCCTACCATCGGTCCGCGCGCGCGAGGCAACCGGCGCTTTCAGCAGGAAATCGGCGGCTTCCGCGCGCCGCGCGCGCCCGCACCGCGGAGGTCTCTGCGCCGCGATCGATGGGGCGCGCCGCCGCTCGGGCGGCCGCTCGCGCCGCCGTTCGGGCGGCCGCTCGCGCCGGCGCCGCTCAGGGCGCGCAGAGCGCCGGCGTGGGGTGCTCGGCGCAGTACGCCGGGTCGCCCGGGGGGCCGATGCGCAGCACCGCGTCCTGCGACTCGAGGCGCGGCCGCGCGCCGCAGACGTCGGGCGACGTCGCGGGCTCCGACGGCGCGCACACGCCGGCCTCGTTGGGCACGGTCCAGGCCTGGCCGGTGCCGTGGACGAGGCTCAGCGCGTAGCGCCCCTCCGGCAGGCAGCCGTACGCGATCGTGATCGCGCGCCCGAACTGCCGCGAGAGCGCCTCCTCGACGTCGTCGACGCTCCCCTCGGGGATGATGTCGTTGCCCTCGCTGTCCTGCGCGCGGCTGATCACCAGCACGCCCCCCCGCGCCGGATCGGTCGGGTGCATGCACAGCGCGGCGGGCCGGACGCCGACGATCGCGCTCTCCTTCGGCTCGTCCAGCGGCTCCGCGCCGAGCAGCGCCGTCGTGGCGAGGTCCTCGTAGATCGTGAGCCCCTGGAGGAGCACCGCGGGCGCGGCCTGGCTGGCCAGCCTGTCGTCGCCCTCGAGCTTCGAGAACACCGCCACCGGGAAGAGCGCCGGGATCAGCGCCGAGTCGGGGACGTGGTCGTCCCCGTCGATCTCGCCGTCGCCGTTCACGTCCTGCCGCGCGTACGTGAGGGTCGGCGCGGCCTCGCCGCCCACCGGCAGCGACAGCGGGGGCGCCGCCGCGCTCGCGACCTCGTTCTGGGGCACCCCCGCCGCGAGCCGCAGCCGCAGGAGCGACGCCTCGGTGCCCGCGGCATCCCCGGGGCTGAACACGTCGAGCTGGAAGTCGGAGGCCATGACCACCTCGCCCGCGCCCTGCGCGACGCCGGACGGCGGCGCGAGCACCTCGGCGACGTGGAACACCGGCCGCTCCAGCGGCAGCGGCAGGCCGAGGGTGACCGCGATGCCGCTGACGCGCGCGCCCGTCGCCGGGATCGGCGCGGCCAGCGTGACCTCGCGGTACCGCGGGGCCGCGCCCCCGAGCACCTCGGCCGCGTTCTCGAGCGCGCCGCCGGCCACGTCGCCCCGGCTCGGCAGGTTGCTGATGGTGAAGGTGGGGTCAAAATTTCCGTCGTGGTCGTAAAATCCGCGGACCTGGTAGGTGCCGGCGGGCAGCGGCGACATCCTCCAGGTGGCGCTCACGGTCACGGGCGGGTCGTCCGGCGCGGGGCAGCGGAGCGCGCCGTCGGGCGCGTGGTCGAGCGCCGCGCCGAGGCCGCCGAACAGCTCGTCGCCGGGGATCACGTCGATGCTCGCGGCCGAGGTGCCGAGCCCCTCGGGCGGCGGCAGGAGGCGCGTGTCGAAGCCGAGCACGATCGCGGCCCCGACGACGCGGCCGTCCTTCGTGCAGGGCCTCGGGCCGGAGTACGTCACCGTGCCCTCGAGCACCCCGGCGGGGCCGCTCTGTTCCGGCAGCGGGATGAAGACGTCCGCGTCCTCGCAGCCGGGGAGGGCCGCGAGGAGCGCGCCGAGCAGGAGGGAGCCGGTGCGGAGGCTGGGTCCGAGCATGGGGGTGCCTAGAGGGAGTACCGGAAGAAGCCCATGAAGCGCCGGCCGATGCGGTTGCCGAACGGGTGCATCTGCAGCGGCTGATCGGCGAGCCCGTCGAGCGCGTTGAAGACGGTCGCGGAGATCTCGGCGCGGTTGTCGAGGAAGCGGTAGCCGAGGCGCGCGTTGAGCAGCGTGTACGCGGGCAGCGGGTAGATGCTCGTCGCGATGACCGTCCCCGCCGGGACCTGCTCGGCCCACGCCTGCGCCGACTGGTAGTGGAACGTGACCTCGCCGTCGACGCCGACCGGGGTGCGGACCTGGACGCCCGCGTTCACCTTGTGCTGGCTCGTGCGCCTGTCCTCGAGGGCGTTGCACCTGTCCGGGCGCTGCTGCTCCGACAGGTTGAGCGCGTAGTTGGCGAAGACGTCGAGCCCCTCGACCGGGTAGACGCGGCCGCCGAGCTCGCCGCCGACGACGTGGTAGACGTCGCACTGGTTCTCGAAGCCGCCGAGGCCGGAGGTGTAGCGCCCCGTCTCCGGGTTCAGCCCCCCGATCCCCTGCGCGCGCTGCGAGAGCGTCGTGCGCTGCGGCTCGGACAGCACGATGAGGTCGCTCACGCGGTTGTAGTACGCGGTGACCTCGAACTCGAAGTAATCGCTCTGCTGGTTCAGGTAGCTCGCCTCGGCGGTGATGATCTGCTCCGGATCGATGATGAAGCCGGACCTGACCGGCGGCCTCGTCGTCGAGAGCATCTCGAGCCCCGGCAGCGCGAGCTGGATCGGCAGGTCGACGTACGCCTCGAGCGCCGTGGGCGAGCGGAACGCGGTCGAGCCGGAGAGGCGGATCGCCTGGCGATCGGTCGGCTTGACGATGAACGAGCCGCGCGGCGACGGGATGAGCCGCTCCAGGTAAGGCACGTAGTCGAGCCGCCCCGACGCGACCAGCGTGACGCGCTCCCCGAGCTTCATCGAGTCCTGGAGGAACACCGAGCCGTGGTGCTCGATCGGCATGTCGTCGTCGAGGTAGCTCCACGAGCTCGCCTTGAGCCGGTAGCCGAGGCCGATGTGGAAGTCGTGTACGACGGACGCGGGCGCCCGGAGCGTCTTCACGAACTCGAGCTCGGCGTTCGCGACGTGCTGCTGCGGCCGCCCCGCGTACAGGGTGTGCCCGAGGTACGCGGCGTTGAGCAGCGAGTACCCGTCGAGGTGCGTGTAGTACGTCCGCGCGTTGACGTTCTCGCTGCGGTACGCGACCGTGACGTCGGCGTTCGTGACCTCCAGGTTGTAGTCGTTGAACGGGCCGATGCCGTAGACGTCGAGCTCGCTCCTCGCGTACCCGGCGCCCACGTCGAGCTCGCGGCGCGGCCCGAGCCGCTGCGAGGCGCGCAGGTCGATCCGGACGTTCTGCGCGCCGAGATCCTGGCTCTGGCCGCTCGTCTCGAGGTCGATGCGGTCGTCCGCGACCTCGCGCGTCCACCGCGGGTAGCGGGTGTAGCCCGCGGAGAGGCGGTACGCGAAGTCTCCCTCCCGCGCGGTGGCCCACACCGAGCCGTAGCCCTGCTGGTGGTCGCCGTAGCCCGCGCGGAAGCCGCTCTTCCCGGCGCCGGGCCGGATCGTGATGATGTTGACGATGCCGGCGAAGGCGTCGGCGCCGTAGAGCGCGGAGCCCGGGCCGCGCACCACCTCGATGCGCTCGATCTGGTCGACGTCGATCGAGAGCGCCTCCCAGAACGTCGAGCCGAGCACGTCGTTCTTCACCGTGCGCCCGTCGACGAGGACGAGGAGCTTGTTCGCGAGGCGGCTGTTGAAGCCGCGCATCGAGACGTTCTCGTCGCCGCCCGTGATCTGCATGACGTCCATGCCCGCGACGCGCCGGAGCAGCTCGGGGATGCGGGTCATCCCGGAGAGCCGGATGTCCTGGCGGGTCACGATGGTCGTCGAGTTCGGCGAGTCGAGCGGGCTCTGGGCGCCGCGCGACGCGGTGATCACGGTCTCCTGGTAGACGTCCTCGGTGCGGGCCGCGCCGACGAGCCCCGCGGTGTCGGCCGGGGCCGCCCCGCGCCCCGGCGCCGGCCTCGCGGCCGGGCCCCCTGCGCCGCCCGGGCCCCCTGCGCCGCCCGGGCCCCCTGCGCCGCCCGGGGCCTCTGCGCTGCCCGGGCCCTGCGCGCCGCCTGCGGCGGGCTGCCCCGCGGAGGCCTCGGCCTGCGCGTCGCCCGGCGCGGGCCGCTGCGGGCCGGGCTGCTGCGGCGCGGGGGTCGCCGGCGGCTGGGATTCGGGCGTCGCCGCGGCGCGCTGCGCGGCGAGGCGCTGCTCGAGCTGCGCCACGATCCGGGTCACCTGCTCGCGGTCCGGGGCGTCGCTCGCGATGTACTCGCGGTAGGCGGCGATCGCCTGCTCGATGTTGCCGGCCTCCGCGTGGGCGCGCGCGATGTTGAAGACGACGTTCGGGTGCGGGAGGATCTCGTTGGCCTTCTGGAGCTGCCGGATCCCCTCGTCGTACTGCTTCTGGGCGATGAGCTCCATGCCTGCCCGGAAGTGGAGGCGCGCCTCGGTGCGGGCGTCGGCGAGCGCGCCGCGCGCGGCGGTCATCGCGCCGAGGAGGACGGCGCCGGCGCAGAGCCTCCGCGCGAGCGCCGCCCGCGCCGCGCGCGTCTCCCCGGCGCGCTGCAGCGCCGCGCCGGCGCAGGAGGCGCCGTTCGTCGGGGGGAGCGCCGGGCCGCCGTCGCGGCGGCCGTGCGAGAAGGAATCGGAAGACGACATGGGTTCGCCCTGTCCTCAGCGGGGCCGGGGATGGCGGCGACCCGCGCTTGCCAACGCGAGAGCGCCGCCGACTCTACCAGAGCGGCCGGCGCGCGTCCGCGCGCTCGTCAGTAGGGATTGCTCTTGTACGGCGCGCTCTTCGCGCCGTTCGCGACGTTCGCCCTGGGCTTGCTCGAGGTCCCCGTCGTCGAGATCGCGGCCGGGTCGAGCTTCGCGCGCACCCGCTCCTCGGCGCTGGAGACGCGCACCGTCGCGGGCTTGTAGCCCTTCATCTCGAAGACGAGCTCGTGCTCCGCCGCGAGCGCGGCCGCGGATCCTCGCCACACGATCTCGCACGGCGTCTCGGCGCAGAGCTCCTTGTTGCCTTCCCAGACGGCCGCCCCGGACGGCGCGCTCTCGACGAGCAGCGTGCGCGCGGTCGGCGTGGGCGGCGTCGCGGGCGCCGTCGCTGCGGGCGCCGCCCCCGCGGCCGCGGTCTCCGCGGGCGGCGCGCTCCCCGCGACCGGCTCGCGCGCCGGCGCGCGCGACGTCACGACGGCCGCGACGCCGACGCCGGCCGCGAGCACCGCGGCGATCGCCCACGGGACGAGCTTCCGGCCCGGGCCCGCGCCGGGCTGGTTCGCGGAGAGCCCGTCGAGGGGCGGCGCCGGGCGCGGCCCCATCGAGTCCGTGATCGAGGGGGCGACGAAGGCGGGCGCCGCCGGCGCCCTGAGCGCGCTGTCCGTGGCGAGCGGGCCCGTGATCATCGGGGGCGCGCTCGTGGGCGGCGACGAGTTCGGCGTCGAGAGGCCCGGGAAATCGCTCGTCAACGTCGGATACGAGGAGGGCACCGACGGGTACGACGGCGCGGACGGGCGGTGGCTCGCCATCGCGGTCCGCGCGGGCAGCGTCTCGCCCGTGTCGCGCGTGGAGATGCCGCCCGCGGTGAACTTGAGCGCGGCGACGAGCTCGTTCATCGAGGAGAAGCGCTGCGCCGGGTCCTTCTCGAGGCAGCGATAGACGATCCCCTCCATCGTCTGCGAGATGGAGAGCTGCGGGTTGTACGCCTGCATGGGCGGGACCGGGTCGCTCACGTGCGACATGAGCGTCCCCACGCTCGCGCCCTTGTCGAACGGCACGTGGCCCGACAGCATCTCGTACATCATCACGCCGAGCGCGTAGATATCGGTGCGCGCGGACACCTCGCTTCCCGTGATCTGCTCGGGCGCCATGTACTTCGGCGAGCCCATGAACAGGCCTTGTTGGGTGAGGTTCTCGCCGCTCTCGGTGTCCTTGACGAGCCCGAAGTCGAGCACCTTCACGTGGTCGTGCTCGTCCTCGTGATCGACGAGCAGCACGTTGCCCGGCTTGAGGTCGCGGTGCACGACGCCGAGCCCGTGCGCCTCGCGGAGCGACCGGCAGATCTGGCGGGCGATGTGCGCGGCGCGCGCCTCGGGGAACGGCCCTTCCTCGCGGAGCACGCGGTGGAGGGTCTTCCCCTCGATGTACTCCATCGCGATGTAATAGATATCGTCGTCGCTGTGGCCGTAGTCGAACACGGTGACCGTGTTCGGGTGCGTGAGCTTCGCCGCGGTCGACGCCTCGAGGAAGAAGCGACGGTGGAACTCGGGATCGTGATCGCCGTCGTACTTCGGGCTCAGCACCTTGAGCGCGCAGATGCGGCCGAGCGGCGCCTGCTCGGCCCTGTACACCTTCCCCATGCCGCCGCGCGCGATGACGCTGACGATCTTGAAGCGGCCGTTGACGACACGCCCCAGCAGCGGGTCCGGCGCGGCAGCCCTCGAGATCCTCGAGCTGCCGGTTACCTCTCCGTGTCGGCCATCAGGCATGTCGTGCCTCTCCTCGGGCAGCGTGAGGAGGTGAAGATTGGACGCACAGCAGCCGCCTCGGAAGCAGTGTGACTGAGGCGACTCTGATGTGTCAATCTGCAGTGCCACGATACGCGCATGAAATGCGTGGAGTCGTGTGCGCTGCACTCCGGACGGTCGATGAGCGCGGTGATGACCGTGGGGCGCTGAGCGACGGCGCTCCGTCGCGTACGTGGCTGTCACGTGACCCGCGTGAAACACAGCACGACGCGCGCCGTCCGGGTGAGCTGCATCGCGCCGTGGGCGGGAGTGGATCGTGGACGGACGCACGGGCGCCGTGGACGGGCGCCGGGGCGGTCGAGGAGCGCCGGCGTGGCGCGCGCGGGCGGCTCAGCGGCGGACGACGACCGCGAACAGGAAGCCTCCGCCCGGCAGGGGGCCGCCGATCCAGAGGCGGTTCGCCTCGTCGGCGACGAGCGAGAGCGACGTGTTCGCCGTCGCGAGCGCCAGGAGCGGCGCCGGGGCTCCGTCGGGTTGCACGCGACCGCCGTCGTCGCGGAAGGCGACGGCGACCGGCGCGAGGGCCTCGTAGGTCGCGGGGTCGGTCGGCTGGAAGACGAGGACGCCGGGTGCGCCCTGCTCGGGCGCGAGGGCCGCCAGGCTCATGCCGCCGCCCGGCAGCGTGAAGAGGACGTCGCCCTCCGTCGGCCCGGCGCCGCGCGCGATCGCGCCGGCGGCGAAGCCGCGCGCCTGCTGCGAGCCGTCCGCGGACGGGAGCACGGCGAACGCGTTGCCGCGCCGGTCCGCAGCGACGGGGCCGGAGCTGTCGCCCCACGCCGCGACGGCGGCGGGCTCCTCGCAGTCCGCGTCGCCCTCCGGCACGAGACGGGCGTCCTGCCCCGCCGCGCCGCAGCTCTCCGCCGCGTAGAGGCCGCTCGCGCCCGCGGCGGGATCGCCGAGCGGCGACCGCCCGGTATGGAGCAGCCGCCCCTCCACGGCGGCGGCCGCGAAGAACCCGTTCACCTCGTAGCGCTGCGCCACCGCGCGATCCTCGAGCAGGATCAGCTCCCCGAGCGTGTCGGGGAACGCGCTCGTCCACGAGATCGCCGTCCAGTCGAAGAACGGCAGGTCCACCGCCTGCCCGCCGAGGAACGCGCCATCAGGGACGCCGGCCTCGACCTCCGCCCGCGCCGCGGTGAGCGCGCCGCTCGCCCCGTCCGGCGGCGTGAGCCGCACGATCTCGGCCGCGCCGCCCGCGCGGCTCCGCACGAACATCGGTCCGCCGTGCCGCCCCCACGTCACCGAAGCGAAGCCGACGTCCTCGTCGGTCTGGTAGGCGGCGACGGCGCACCACGCCGGGTCGGCAAGCGAGAAGAGCGCGTCGTGGGATCGCGCGTCCAGGCACCCGGCGCCGTCCGCGCCGACGTCGCCGCCCGCCGACGCGCCGGCGCTCCCGTCCGTATCGTCGCCGCAGCCCATCGCGAGCGTCGCCGCCGCGCAGAGCGCCGCCGCGGCGAGGCTCGTTCTTCCCTGTTGGATCCAGCCGTCCCAGCGCATCGCTGCCTCCGAGGATCCGCGGCGCTGCGGTCTTTGATCGCGCCCGTCGTGGGCTCCGGACCCATCGTGGGCCGCGCCGGGCGCGCGGCTCCACGGGGTCGCTGGCCCGGCGCACCTCGCGGCGCCAGCGCCGGCGCGCGCGGCCGTCAGCGCCGGGCTGGCGGAGCCGCGTAAACAAATTGGCGGCCATCGTCAAGAGATCCCGACGACCTGGACGTCCGGAAGGACGATCTCGGCCCAAACCCGCGGCGGGGCGGCCGGCACCGTCATTTGTCCTGCCTGTCCCCCCAGAACGACCGTTGCGCTCCACGTTCAGATGGACGACGCTTTGCGCCGCAACCGGTGTCGGGCACGCTCCGGTTCGCGCTCCTTTTATCCACCGCGGGCCGTGACCAAGACACCCCCCCCTCCCATCACTGCCGGAACGGTCATCAACGATCGTTACGACATCCGTCAGAGCCTCGGTAAAGGCGGCATGGGCGAGGTCTTCCTGGCCTTCGATCGCTCGACCCAGCAGACCGTGGCGCTCAAGGTGGTCCGCGAGGAGTCGCGCATGCCGGGCGACGACGAGGCGCTCCGCCAGGAGCTCCTCCTCGCGCGCTCGGTCGGCCACCCCAACGTCTGCCGCGTGCACGACCTCGCGCCGAGCCCGTGGGGCCCCATCCTCGTGATGGAGCAGATCCCCGGGCAGACGCTCCACACGCACATCCGCAAGCGCAAGGCCCAGGGCGGCTACACGGCGGACGAGTTCCGCAAGATCGCGAGCGAGGTCTGCAACGGCCTCGCGGCGATCCACGCGCAGGGCCTCGTGCACGGCGACCTCAAGCCCGGCAACGTGATGGTCTCCGAGGGCCGCGCGGTCATCCTCGACTTCGGCTTCGCGCAGGAGCGCGCGCGCGCCTCGGCGCGCCGCCCCGGCGCGCCCCCCGACGGCGGCACGCCGAACTACATGTCTCCCGAGCGGCTGCGCAACGGCGGCGCGAGCCCCGAGGACGACGTGTACGCCATGGCGCTCACGCTCTGGGAGATGTGGACCTGCCGCGTCCCTGAGCCCGGCTACAAGCCGCGGCTCAAGACGATGAAGCAGCAGATCATGTTCGACGTGCCGGCGGGCCTGTCGATCGACGAGGTGCGGCAGATCTTCCGCGGCCTCAACGAGGACCCGTCGATGCGGCCGCAGGCGCGGCACATGCGCTTCTTCAACCCGTCGCAGCTCACGACGAGCCCGATCCAGCTCCCGCGCGAGCGCCTCGATCCCGGCCCGCCGCCCGGCGGCGCGCTGAAGCTGAACTTCACCCCCGGGGCGCAGTCGCTGCTCGTGACGTACGCGACGAACGCGCCGGAGATCGTCGGCACGCTGCTCCCGCTGCACGACACGAAGCTCGCGCTCGGCCGGCGCAGCGATCAGAGCCTGTGCGTGCCCGAGGCGACCGTCTCGGGGGCGCACGCGCTGCTCAAGTGGCAGACGGGCTCGTGGCTCATCGAGGATCAGGGCAGCACGAACGGCACGTACGCGGACTTCAACTACGAGCGCAAGTCGCAGGTCTCGCTGCTGCACGGCGGCGAGGTGCAGGTCGGCGAGTGCCGGATGAAGCTCGTGACGTTCGGCCCGGACTCGCCGCAGCACCGGCGCGCGAAGCAGTACCTCGCGAAGCGCGACGGCCTCACCGGCCTGCTCGTGCGCGAGCACCTCATGAAGGCGATCGACGAGGACGGCCTGTTCGCCGACTGGGCCGAGGTGCCGATGCAGGTCGCGCGCTACGAGCTGCGCGGGCCGAACCGCCAGGTGAGCGAGCGCCCGACCATCCTCGAGATGCTCGCCCTGCGGAAGGCGGCGCAGCGGGTGATCGATCTGACCGAGATGCTCCTCCTGAGCCTCACGCCCGCCGTCGCGGGCCGGACGGGGCCGCTCAAGTTCGTCGTGTCGATCGTCGGTCCGAGCATCGACGAGGCGCGCCACGTCGTCGAGCAGGTGGTCGCGCAGGTGCAGGGGATGCTCCCCGAGACGCTCGAGCTCGGCGCGACGCTGGTGAAGGGCGAGCCCGGGCGCCCGGCGCGGACGCTCATCGATTGAACCCGAACGCGTCCGATGAACAGCCGGCCTCCGTTCCCTTCCAGCCCGCCGTCTCAGCCCTCGCCGTACCGTTACCTCGGTCGCGGCGGCAGCGAGCGCCCCGTGCGGCTGCAGATCATCATCGCGCTCGTCGCCGGGCTCATCGTCGTGGCGGTGCCGCTCTACCTCTGGCGCCGCCCGCGGCCCGAGTCGATCCCGTCGGCGGACGCCGCGACGGCGGACGCCGGCGCCTACGTGTTCGACGCGGGGGCGCTCGCGGACGCGGGCGTGCCGGAGGGCGTCACGCTGTCGCCGTTCACCACGATCCGCTGCGAGAACCCTGGCCCGGGCCGCACGCCGCCCGAGCGCTGCGATCACGTCACCTTCTTCGAGGACGCCCTCTCGCGCGCGATCCGCGATAACGTCCAGTGCGCGCCGACCGGCCCGACGAGCATCACGGTGAGCTTCGTCCTCGACATGGACTTCCGGCGCAAGCGGACCAACCTCTACGTGGGCAAGTCGACGACGGTGAGCCGCGCGAAGACGAAGGAGCTGCTCCGCTGCGTGAAGCGGGCGATGCCGACGCCCGACTGGGGGACGATCCCGCACCAGTACGTGAAGTACAAGATCAACGTCATGGCGACCTACCCTGCCAGCGAGTCCTTCTGAGGCGCGCGGGCCTTGCGTCGCGCATCGATCGTGCTGGTGCGCTGCGCGCTCGCGCTCTCCGGCGCGCTCCTCGCGGGCTCGGCGGGCGCCCAGCAGCGCGCGCCGGCCGCGGCCCCTGAGCCCGCGGGCTACTCGAGCTACGAGCGCGCCACGCTCGAGCGCGCCCTCGCGCGCCTCGGCGCGACCCTCGACCCTGCCCCCGAGGGCAAGATCGTCGAGGGGA
The DNA here is from genome assembly GCF_051521615.1 of Sorangium sp. So ce1335. Taxonomy (NCBI): domain Bacteria; kingdom Pseudomonadati; phylum Myxococcota; order Polyangiales; family Polyangiaceae; genus Sorangium; species Sorangium sp. So ce1335. Next base: position 8,351,694 of record NZ_CP150363.1, on the reverse strand, counting down.
TCGACGTCGTCCCGTTCGAGGTGATCGAGGACCGCGACCCGGCGCCCGGCTTCCTGAACTGGTTCCACGCCCTCTCCAGGCCGTACGTCATCCGGCGCGAGGTGCTGCTCTCGGTCGGCCGCCCCTACGAGCAGGCGCTCGCCGACGAGTCGGCGCGCCTCCTCCGCGCCCTGAGCCAGCTCTCGCTCGTCCTCGTCTTCGCCGTGCGGGGCAGCGCGCCGGACCGGGTGCGGGTCGCCGTGGCCACGAAGGACGTCTGGAGCCTGCGCCTCAACTCGAACTACCGCTTCGCCGGCGGCGAGCTCGAGTACCTGTTCCTGCAGCCCGCCGAGACGAACCTGTTCGGCGTCCACCACACCATCGCGGCGCAGCTCGCGCTCGATCCCGGCGCGCTCTCGCTCGGCCTCGCCTACGCGATGCCGCGCGTCGGGGGCAGCCGCGTGCGGCTGCGGACCCAGCTGAACGCGATCGTCGGCCGCGAGACCGGCGCGCTCGAGGGCTCCAGCGGGGAGTTCGTGTACGGCCAGCCGCTCTACGCGACGGAGGCGGAGTGGGCCTGGGAGGCCGAGGTCACCTGGCGCGACGAGGTGACCCGCCGCTTCATCGGCACGCGGCTCGCCACGTTCGACGCCGCGGCGACGCCGGGGGACGACGCCATCCCTCACCGCTACCGGAGCGATCTCCTGGTCGGCAGCTACACCGTCACGCGCAGCTTCGGCGGCCGCGGCGCGGCGCGGTCCTCGGGCGTGAAGCACGACGTCTCGGTGGGCATCGAGGCGAGCCGCAAGGTCTACCGCGTGGACGAGCGCGCGGGCTTCGCTCCATCCGCGCTCGCCGAGTTCGAGCGGCGCGAGATGCCGGTGAGCGACACCCGCATCGCGCCCGTGCTCAAGTACTCGACGTACTCGACCCGCTTCTCGCGCGTGCTCGACTTCAACACGCTCGCCCTCCAGGAGGACTACCGGCTGGGCCACGAGCTCACGGTCGCGATCTACCCGGTCACGACCGCGCTCAACTCGACGCGGACCTTCCTCGGCGTGTCCGCCGCGGCGGCGTACACCGTCCCGCTCGGCGACGGCCTCGCGCGCGCGGTGGTCGAGGCGGTCACGGAGCTCGACCGGTCGCAGATCTTCGACGCCTACATCGAGGCGCGGGCGCGCGTGCACACGCCGAGCTTCGGGATCGGGCGGCTCGTGTTCGACGTGCGGCTCTACGACCGCTACCGGAACTACCTCAACCGGCGGTGGCAGCTCGGCGGCGACACGCGGCTCCGCGGCTACCCGACGGGGGCGTTCATCGGCGAGGACGTGCTCTCCGCGAACCTGGAGCTCCGCACCCGCCCCCTCGAGATCTGGTCGTGCCAGATCGCGGGCGCGGCCTTCTTCGACGCCGGCGACGCCTTCGACGGCTACGACGATCTGCGCCTCAAGCAGTCGGCCGGCTTCGGGATACGGGCGCTCTTCCCGCAGCTCAACCGCATCGTCATGCGCGCCGACTGGGGCTTCCCGCTCACGCGCGGCACCAGGGAGCCCGACGCGCTCCCGGGCGACATCGTCCTCACCTTCGGTCAGGCGTTTCCGATGCTCCCTGCGGACGAGTAGGCGCCCCGCCCGGCCCGCGGGGGCCTTCCCTCGTCGGCGCGCCCGCCGCGTCGGGCGGCGCGGCCACGCTCGCCACCCGGGCGCGGTGGGCCGCGAACGCCGGCTGGAGGGCGGGCGGCACCGGCTCCCGGTCGAGCGCCGCGAGCGTCTCCTTCTCCGGCCTGCCCGCGAGTAGCGCGTGCCAGGCCTGCTCGATCGCGCGCCGCACGCGCGCCGCGTCGTCCTTCGGCGCCTCCTGCCGCTTGCCGTCCCGACCGCGATCGTCCGCCCCCGCGCGCGCCGTATGGAACGCCTGGGCAGCGCTGCCGCGGTTCGTGTAGCGGTCGCCCTCGAAGCCCGCGACGTCGACGAGCTCCGGTGCGATGGGATCGCCCTCCCGCACGGGCGCCCGTCCGGCAAGCTCGAGTATTCCGTCCTGGTCGATATCCAGCGCGAACCGCGGCGGCACCGCGAGCTCGACGGTGTACCGGGCCGTGCCGAACGGCTGCACGGCCCAGATCTCCAGCTCGCCGGCCTCGTTGCTGAGCACGACGTCCGGCGCGCCGTCGCGGTTGAGATCGGTCCCGGACCGGAACACCCCGAGCTGCTCCGCGCCCTCCGGCGTCGCGCCGGGCACGAGCGACGGCACGAGCCGGGTCGCCTGGCTCCGGTCCACGCGGCCGCTGTCGAGGGGCCCGGCCGCCATGATCACGCCGCGCGGCGTCGCCGCCCGCACGGCGGAGGTGCGGCGCCCGAGCGTGTCGGTGCCGGCGTAGCCGCGCAGCACCACCTCCCCCCCGCCGCGCGGGAGCGCGCCGCGGAGCTCGACCTCCAGCTCGAGCCCGAGCTCGGCGGCCTCCACATCGATGGCGCGCAGATGCGCGTCGAGGTCCGGGGGCGCGACGTACGCGCCGAGCGGCGGCGTGCGCGCGGCGCCCCAGGGAGAGACCTGATGATCGCTGGTGCAGGAGGGGCTCGAGAGGAGCAGAACGCCCATCGTCAGCGTGAGCTTTTCTGTTACCGTTCGCTTCCTCATGCGCCTGCTAGTCGCCGATAAAATGGATCTCTCGGCTCTGGAAGAGCTCAAGGTACTCGGGATCCAGATCGAGTCCCGGCCGGAGCTGACAAGGGACACGCTCCCGGCGGCCCTGGACGGGATCGGCATCCTCGTCGTTCGTTCGACGGAGGTCACGGCGAAGGCGATCGAGGCTGGACGGCAGCTCAACCTGATCGTGCGGGCCGGGGTCGGCGTGGGCACGATCGACGTCGCGGCCGCGAGCGCGCGCGGCGTCTACGTGGCCAACTGCCCCGGCAAGAACGCCACCGCTGTCGCGGAGCTGACGATGGGGTTCATCCTCGCGCTCGACCGCCGCCTCGTCGATGCCACGTCCGATCTCCGGGCCGGTCGCTGGGAGAAGGCGAAGTACTCGGTGGCGCGGGGCCTGTACGGCCGGCGGATCGGGATCGCGGGGCTCGGCGCGATCGGCCGCGAGGTGCTGCTGCGCGCCCGCGCGTTCGGCCTCGAGCCGCACGCGTGGTCGCGCTCGCTGACGCCGGGGCGCGCCGCCAAGCTGGACGTCAGCTACGCCCGGACGCTGGAGGATCTGGCGGCCCGCTCGGACATCTTCACCATCCACCTGACCGCGACCCCGCAGACGCGCGGCATCGTCGGCCGGAGCGTCCTCGAGGCGCTCCCCGACGGCGCCATCGTCGTGAACGCCGCGCGCCCCGAGGTGCTGGACTACGCCGCGCTCGAGGAGCTCATCCCGCGCAAGGGGCTGCGGGTCGGCCTCGACGTCTTCGCCAGCGAGCCCGACAGGCCCACGGCGCCCTTCGAGTCGCACCTCCTCGAGCGAGGGCTCGTCTACGGGACGCCGCACATCGGCGCGCAGACCGAGCAGGCCCAGCGCGCCGTCGCCCTCGAGACGGCCCGGATCATCCGCGCCTTCCTGACGGAGGAGGAGATCCCCAACGTGGTCAACATCTGCGCGACCTCGCCCGCTCGCTACGCGGTCGTCATCCGGATGCTGGACAAGGTCGGCGTCCTCGCGAACACCCTGAGCGTCGTGAAACGGCACGGGATCAACATCGAGGAGATCTCGAGTACCGTCTTCGAGGGGGCCACTGCCACCTGCACGAAGATGCGGGTCTCCGGCCGGCCGAGCGAAGCCTGCCTCAAGGAGATCGCGGCGTTCGAGGAGGTGCTCCACGTGGATATCGTCGCGCTGCCTAACCTCGCATGACCGCATGACCTCGTGACCCTGACGCAGCCGCTGTGAGGCGCATCGCCGTCGTCCGGCGCGGCGCGGCTGGGTGAGGCGCGGCGCGGCGCGCGGACGAGCTGGCGGGGGAGTTTCCCGGCCGTGCAGGGGCGGTTTGCCCGTATCCCCCCTTGCATGAAGGCCCGCATTCGACTAGGTTGTCCGCCGACAACTAGGCGGATCCGCTGAGCCGGGTTCCCAGTTCGGGAATCGGCTCTTTTTTTTTGGCGCAGGGGCGCCGGGCACCGTCGCTCGGCATCTGTGGCGCTGAAAAGTCCCGGATTCCCCAGGGTGACGTCTCTCACATGCCGGAACCGATGGAGCCTTCGACCAGAGCCACGTTCGATCTCGGTCGCGTCCGCGACGCGGTCGCGCCGGTGCTCGCCTCGCACGGGGTGACGCTCGTCGATCTCGAGTGGACGACCGAGCGGGCGGGCTGGACGTTGCGGCTCACGATCGAGCGCGAGGGGACGGCCGATGCGGGCGGCGGCGTCACGCTGGAGGACTGCGCGGATGTGTCGCGCGACGTCTCATCGGTCCTCGACGTCGAGGATCTCATCGCCAATCATTACAACCTCGAGGTCAGCTCTCCAGGCCTCGATCGGCGGCTGCGCACGGAGGCCGAGTTCGCCCGCTTCCGCGGTCGGACGGCGAAGGTGAAGCTGTCGCGCCCCGCGCCGGACGGCCAGCGGCTGCTCCGGGGCGAGCTCCTGGAGGCCCCGGAGGGGCGGGTCGCGGTCCTGGTCGACGGCAAGCGGATCGAGGTCCCGTTTTCGGATGTCGTGGAGGCGCGCCTCGTCTTCGAGCTCGCGTCGCAGCCCAAGCCCAAGAAGGGGCAGCGGCAGGGCAAGGACGCCGCCAAGGGGTCGGCTCCTCGGCCGGCCTCACAGCGGAGCGAGCGCGGCTCCGAGAAGCGCAAGTAGAGAGAAGAAAGATCAGGAGACAGGGACGTCATGGCAACGATGGCAGCGATGCCGACCTCGGAGACGAGCCTCGGCAGCATCCTCGATCAGGTCGCGAAGGAGAAGGGGATCGACAAGAAGATCCTTGTCGAGACGATCGAGGCCGCGATCTTGAAGGCCGCGCAGAGCGTCTTCGGCCCGACCCGCGAGCTCGAGGCGCGCTTCAACGAGGACACCGGGCAGATCGACCTCTTCCAGTACATGACCGTGGTCGAGGCCGTGACGGAGCCGGAGCGCGAGATCTCCATCGCCGACGTGAACAAGCTCAAGCTGGACGCGACCCTGGGCGAGGAGCTCGGCTTCCAGGTCTTCTGGCGCCCCGAGGACGCGGAGAAGGCGCGCGATCAGGACAAGGAGTACGGCGACATCCTGAAGCTCAAGCACGGCCGCACGACCTTCGGGCGCATCGCCGCGCAGACGGCGAAGCAGGTCCTCCTGCAGCGCGTGCGCGACGCCGAGCGCGATCTCATCTTCAACGAGTACAAGGACCGCAAGGGTGAGCTCATCCGCGGCATCGTCCGGCGGTTCGAGAAGGGCAACAACATCATCGTCGACATCGGCCGCACCGAGGGCGTGCTCACGTTCCGCGAGCAGACGCCGCGCGAGACGTACCGGCCCGGGGACCGCATCGTCGCGTACGTGAAGGACATCGATCGCGAGGCGCGCGGGCCGCAGGTCATCCTGTCCCGCTCCGACCCGCGCCTCGTCGAGAAGCTCTTCGAGGCCGAGGTCCCCGAGATCTACGAGGGCATCGTTCGCATCGTGTCGGTCGCCCGCGAGCCGGGCGCCCGCTCGAAGATCGCCGTGACCAGCCGCGACGCGGACGTCGACCCGGTGGGCGCGTGCGTCGGCATGAAGGGCTCGCGCGTGCAGGCCGTCGTCCAGGAGCTCCGCGGCGAGAAGATCGACATCGTGCCGTTCGACCGCGATCCGGCGCGCTACGTCATCGCCGCGATCCAGCCCGCCGAGGTGCACAAGGTGATCGTCGACGAGGCGGACGGGCGCATGGAGCTCGTCGTCCCCGACGAGAAGCTGTCGCTCGCGATCGGGCGCAAGGGCCAGAACGTGCGGCTCGCGGCGCAGCTCACGAACTGGAAGCTCGACATCATCAGCGAGACGAAGTTCAAGCAGATGGAGGAGGAGGCGATCTCCGCCCTCCAGCAGATCGACGTCGTGACGGATCAGATCGCGAAGTCGATGTACCGGCTCGGCTTCCGCGCGCTGGAGGAGGTGAGCGAGGCGTCCGTCGAGGAGCTCGCCGCCATCCCGGGCCTCGGCGGCGCCGAGGCCGCCGAGCGGATCAAGGCGCAGGCGGACACGACGATGGAGCGGCTCCGGCAGGAGCGCATCCGCTCCGCGAGCTCGCGCACCGAGCCGCTCACCGACCGCGAGCGGCTGATGTTCATCCGCGGCGTGGGCGACCGGACCGTGGTGCTGCTGGAGGAGGCCGGGTACCGCAGCGTGGAGGACGTGCTGCGGGAGGACGAGGACCGCCTGGCGATCCGGACGGGGCTCGGCATCAAGAAGGCGCGCGCGATCAAGCAGGGCGCTCGGGATTTCGTTGAAAGCGAGCAGAAGGTGCTCGATGCAGCGCGGGCGGATGTTCGCCGCGCAGCGGAGGCGAGGCACGCGTAGGCTGTGCCCAGGGGACGAGGATGGAAGCAGCGGTGAGCAGACAGAGCGACGCGGGTGAGCGCGAGCCCTCCGAGAAGGGGCGCGTGCGCACGTGCGTCGGCTGCGGGGAGCGCGTCGGCGTCGATGACGCCCGCGGCGTTCGTCCGCTCGTCCGGCTCATCCTCGGCCCCGGCGGCGTGATCGCGGTGGATCCAGGCGACGGTGGCTTCGGGCGCGGCGCGCACGTGCACCCGCGGAGGGACTGCCTGGCGGCTGCGGTCACCCGGGGCCTCGCGCGCGCCGCGAAGGGGCGTGTCCACGCGATCGTGGGCAGCGTGGGCCCGGGCGCGGAGGGCGCCGGCGATCAGGCCGCGCCCGGCGCGGAACCGTTGACGGCCGCCTCGCTGGCGCGGGCGATCCGGGAGGCGACGGAGCGCCGGATCCAGGGGCTCGTCCGCTCCGCGGTTCGCTCGCAGCACGCGGCGATCGGGGCCGATGCGGTCGTGGGGTCGTGCGCGCGGGGTGAGGCCGCGCTCGTGATTGTCGCGTGCGACGCGGCGGCGGGCGCGGATCTGCCCGAGGTCCAGAGGGCGATCGCCGAGGGGCGCGCCGTCGCGTGGGGCAGCAAGCAGGCGCTCGGCGCCCTCGCGGGCGGCCCGCGCGAGCGCGGCGTGGCGGTGATGGCCATCTCGTCCGCGTCGATCGCGGCCGCCGTCGCGAGCGCCGTGCACGTGGTGGATACCTGCGCCCGGATCGAGCGGGGCGAAGATGCTGCCGAGGGCGGGCGCGGAAGCGCCGGTCGAAGGGGGCGGCCGGCGCGTCCTGCGTCCGCGCGATCGGACAAGAGCGCGCGGCCTGCTGGCGGCGAGGCGCCGTCCGCGCCAGAGAATGGGGACGGTCGGCTTCTTGCTACTGCGCCGGGGACCGGGGAAGGCGGCGCGGTCGGGGGCAGGGGGGTGGTGTCCGGTTCTGCCGGACGCGCCTCGACGGTGGACAGAGTGGCCGCAAATCGTCGCCCGCGCGGATGGGTGAGGCGGATTGGTTAACGTGGAGCGAGGTGCATGAGCAAAGTCCGGGTCTACGAGGTCGCCAAGCAGCTGAACATGGACCAGAAGACGCTGGTCGCGCTCTTCCAGTCCATGGGTATAGGCGACGTGCGCAATCACATGAGCGCCGTCGAGTCCGACGTCGTCGAGCGGGTTAAGCGGCACCTCGAGCGGCAGAAGTCGCCTGAGGTGGTGGAGGAGCGGATCCGCCCGACGGTCGTCAAGCGCCGCGCGCGGCCCGGGGCGGAGCCCGAGCCGGCCGAGGCGCCCGTGCGCGCTGCGCCGGAGCCGGCACCTTCCCGGCCCGCGGCTGCGCCTGCCCCCATGGCTCCTCCGCCCGAGCGCGCTGATCAGGAAGAAGCGCAGGCTCGTCGCCCCGCTCCGCCGCCGCCCACCGCTCCTGCTGCGACGCCCCCGGCGCCCGCTCCCGAGCCGGCGGTGGCTGCGAGCCCGCGTGAGCCCGCGCCGGCCCCCGCCCCCAGCGCGCCCGCTCCCGCAGCGCCGGCCGCCCCGGTCGCCGCTGCTCCGGCGGCGCCGCCCCCCGCGGCTGCTCCCGCAGCGCCGCCGGCGGCGGCTGCTCCGGCAGCGCCGCCCCCCGCGGCTGCCGCGCCCGCGGAGCCCGCGCCTGCCGCGACGCCCGCGCCTGCCGAGGCGAAGGTGGCCCCGCCCGAGGCGAAGCCTGCGGCCCCGGCTGCAGCGACGCCGCCCGTGACCGCCGCTGCGGCGCCCGCGGAGCCCGCGCCCACCCCGGCGCCGGCAGCTGCGCCCGCTCCGGCGCAGGCGGCCGCGCCTGCGGCGCCCGTCGCGCCCGCGCCCACCCCGGCGCCGGCAGCTGCTGCACCTGCAGCAGCTGTCGCTGCGCCCGCGCCGGCCCCGGCGCAGGCGGCTGCGCCCGCGCGGCCGACGCCCGCGCCTGCGGCGCCCGCGCAGGGGCGGCCGCAGTCCGCGGCTCCCGCGCAGGGCCGGCCGCAGTCCACGGCTCCCGCGCCGGCCCCGGCGCAGGCGTCGTCCCGGCCGGCGTCCGCCGCGCCGCAGCGGCCCGGTGCGCCCTCGGCGCCGGCGACCGCGTCCCGGCCGACGTCGCCGCCCGCGGCGCCCACGGCCAAGCCGGAGGAGGCGGCGGCCGGCTCGTCGGCGCAGCAGGCGCCGCGCCGCCCGTCCTCGCCGCCGAAGACCGGCATCGAGGTGTGGCAGGGTCGCCCCGGCGTCACGATGCCCGCTGCCCGCACCGGCCCGCCGGCGCGGCGCACGACGTACGACCCGCGCGCCAACGCCCAGCAGGCGCGCCCGGGTGGCCCCAGCTTCGGGCCGGGCGGCCGGTCCATGCCCGGCGGCCGGAACACTCGCCCGGGGACCTTCGGGCGGCAGCGCCCCGGAGGCGGCGGGCTCCCGCGCAAGCCGGTCCAGGTCTCCACGCAGGAGATGGCCTCGCACAAGAAGGTCATCAAGATCGAGGAGCAGGTCACCCTCCAGCAGCTCGCCGCGAAGATGAGCCTGAAGGCGACCGACGTGCTCATGCGGCTCCTGTCGATGGGCATGACGGGCGTGAACATCAACAGCACGCTCGACGCCGACACCGCGAAGATCCTCGCGAGCGAGTTCGGCTGGAGCGTCGAGGACGTGGCCGTCAGCGAGCAGGACACGCTGACCGCGGCCATGCAGGCCGGTGTCGACGCCGACGAGGACGTCGAGATCCGCCCGCCGATCGTCACCGTCATGGGCCACGTCGACCACGGCAAGACGTCGCTGCTCGACCGGATCCGGAAGGCCGCCGTCGCCGAGGGCGAGGCGGGCGGGATCACCCAGCACATCGGCGCTTACCGCGTCGAGACGCCCCGCGGCACGATCGCCTTCCTCGACACGCCGGGCCACGAGGCGTTCACGGCCATGCGCGCCCGCGGCGCCTCGCTCACGGACATCGTGATCCTGGTGGTCGCGGCCGACGACGGCGTGATGCCCCAGACCAAGGAGGCGATCTCGCACGCCCAGGCGGCGAAGGTGCCGATCATCGTCGCGGTCAACAAGATCGACAAGCCGGGCGCCGATCCGGACAAGATCAAGCGCGACCTCGCCTCGCTCGGGCTTCAGCCCGAGGAATGGGGCGGCGACACGATGTTCTCCCACGTGTCGGCGAAGATGGGGACGGGCATCGACCAGCTCCTCGAGTCGGTCCTGCTCCTCGCCGAGGTCCAGGATCTGCGCGCCAACCCGAAGAAGCGCGCCAGCGGCACCGTCATCGAGGCCCTGCTCGATCGCGGCCGCGGCCCGGTCGCGCGCGTCATGATCCAGGACGGCACGCTCCGCACGGGCGACATCCTCCTGGCCGGCGCCGCGTGGGGCAAGGTCCGGGCGATGACCGACGAGCTCGGTCGCTCCGTCGCCGAGGCCGGCCCTGCGACGCCCGTCGAGGTCCTCGGCCTCAACGAGGTGCCGAGCGCGGGCGATCCCGTCCACGCCGTGAAGGACGGCAAGACCGCGGAGGAGATCGCCGAGACCCGCCGCAAGAAGGCGTCGAAGACGCTCATCCCGCAGGACTCGCGCGTCTCGCTCGAGTCGATCACGAAGAACCTGCAGGAGGCCGATCAGCTCGAGCTCAAGCTGATCATCAAGGGTGACGTGCAGGGCTCGGTCGAGGCGATCACCCACGCGCTGGCGAAGCTCTCGACCGAGAAGGTGAAGGTCACCATCGTGAACGGCGCCGTCGGCGGCATCACCGAGGGCGACGTCAACCTGGCGGTCGCGTCGAAGGCGATCATCGTCGGCTTCAACGTCCGGCCGGCAGGCAAGGCGGGCGCGCTGGCCGAGAACGAGGGCGTGGAGATCCGGCTCTACAACATCATCTACAACGCCGTCGACGACATCCGAAGCGCGATGGAGGGGCTCCTCCCCGCGACGAAGGTGGAGAAGGTCCTCGGCCGCGCCGAGGTCCGCCAGGTCTTCAAGATCACGAAGGCGGGCATCGTGGCCGGATCCATGGTCATCAGCGGCTCGGTCAAGCGCACCGCCGAGGCGCGCCTCATCCGGGAAAACGTCGTTGTCTGGACGGGGCGCCTCTCGGGGCTGCGCCGCTTCAAGGACGACGCGAAGGAGGTGGTCGAGGGGTTCGAGTGCGGTATCTCGCTCGACGGCTACTCGGACATCAAGGAGCGCGACATCATCGAGAGCTTCGAGATCGAAGAGGTCAAGACGAAGCTCTGAGTTTCCTGAATGTTCGTCGGCGTCCTCCGTCTCCGCCTCGATATCGTCGGGGCCCGCTCCCTCAAGGACAAGCGCAGCGTGGTGCGCTCCTTGAAGGAGCGGGCGCAGAGCCGCATGCGCGTGTCCATCGCCGAGGTCGGCGTGCTCGACGACCCGAGGCGGGCGACGCTCGGCGTCGCGGTCGTCTCGAACTCGGCGGCGATGTGCGACAGGGTCCTCGCGGACGTGGCCGCGATGGCAGGGTCGCTGCCCCACGCCGTCCTCACCGATCGGGCGACCGAAATCGTGCCGTTCGGTGAGGGAGGGGCAGGGGTGGAGGGCGGCATCGAGCAGGCGCTCGACCGCGGTGATGAGGATCTGGGAGCGGCCTCGGACAGGTTCGAGGACGCTGAGGACGACGAATGAGCGGCACGGTGAAGCGGGCGACGCGGGTCGCCGAACGGCTCCGCGAGGATCTGTCCAGCCTGCTCCGGGAGATGCGCGATCCGCGGCTCGCCGGTGTGATCGTATCGCGCGTGGAGCTCACGGACGATCTGCAGAGCGCGAAGGTCCACGTGCGCCACGAGTTCGGCGCGGAGGACGCGGCGTCGCGCCGCGCGCTGCTCAAGGGGCTGGAGGCGGCGGCGGGCCGGCTGCGCAGGGACGTCGCCCGCACCATGGGGCTGCGCGTCGTGCCGACGCTGCGCTTCTTCTACGACGAGGCGCCCGACGCCCAGCGGCGGATCGAGGAGCTCCTGCGAGAGATCAAGGACGAAACGGGCGGCGAGCGCTCCTAGCGCCGAGCGCTCCTGGCGGCGAGCGCTCGTGGCGGCGAGCGCTCGTGGCGGCAAGCGCTCCTGGCGCCGAGCGCTCGCCGCCACGAGCGCTCGTGGCGGCGAGCGCTCGTGGCGGCGAGCGCTCGTGGCGGCGAGCGCTCGTGGCGGCGAGCGCTCGTGGCGGCGAGCGCTCGTGGCGGCGAGCGCTCGTGGCGGCGAGCGCTCGTGGCGGCGAGCGCTCCTGGGCACCGCGCCTTCCGGGGGCCGGCGGCCGAGCGCGGTCCCGACGCCCCGCGATCGGGCGCGATCACCGGGGGATGAGCCGGTCGATCGCCTGCGCGGGCTCCAGGTCGAAGCGCCACGGCCCCATCTTCGTCGGGGCGTCGAGCGCCGTCTTCAGGGCGCGGAGGAAGTCGCGCCGCGGCCACTCCACGGCGCCGAAGCGTTCGAGGTGGTCCGTGTACACCTGGCAGTCCACGAGCGCGAAGTCCCAGGCCACGAGGTTCCCGAGGAGCGTCGCGAACGCGATCTTCGAGGCGTCGGGCGCGCGCGCGAACATCGACTCGCCGAAGAACATCCGCCCCAGCGACACGCCGTAGAGGCCGCCGACGAGCTCGCCGTTCGACCAGCTCTCGATGCTGTGCGCGACCCCGGCGGCGTGCAGCGCGGTGTACCCGGCGATGAGCTCGTCGGTGATCCACGTGCCGCTCTGGCCCGGCCGCGGCGTCTCGCTGCAGGCCCGCATGACGTCCGTGAACGCCGTGTCGGTCCGCACCTCGATCCCGCCCCGCCGGATCCGCTTGCGCAGCGAGTGCGGGATGTGCGCCTCGCGCGGCGGCAGGACGAAGCGCGGATCCGGAGAGAACCAGAGCAGCGGCAATCCCTCGTGCGGCCACGGGAAGATGCCCCGGCGATAGCCGGCCAGGAGCCGCTCCGGCGAGGCCTCGCCGCCCACGGCCACGATCCCTGCCGGGGTCGCGCGCTCGGGCGGGGGGAAGTCGAGCTTGCTCGTGAGCACCGGGACGCGCATCGCTTGGGATCGAATCCTCCCATCAGCGGGGGCGCTTGCAAAGAGCCGCGCGGCGCGCGCGTTCAGGAGGCGCACACATAATCGGAGCCCTCGACGAAGCCGCGCGCCCCGAGGTGACCGCGGATGAGCGCGCGCGCCCCCCGCGCCCCCACGGCGACCACGATCGTCTGCCGGCCGCGCTCCAGCCGAGACGGGTCGACGATCGGCGCGCCCTGCGCGGTCCGACCGATCTTGCGCGGATCGATGTCCACGAACTGCGCCGTCGGAACGCCGTTCCGGGCGAGCGCCCTGGCCAGCCGCCGGCCTGTCTTGCCCGCGCCCCACACCGCCACGGGTCGCGCAGAGCCCAGCTTCCGCGCGAGGTAGTGCGCCTTGGCCTCGAGGAAGCGCTCGATCGCGTACCGCGGATCCGCGAACGTGGCGCGGCCCTCGCGGTGCCGCCAGCGCAGGCCGAGCTCCGGGATCTTCGCCATCGGCACGCCCGCGGCGTCGAGGCGCAGCCACAGGTCGTAGTCCTCGGCCCACGGGGCTTCGCGGAACCCGCCGACCTGCTCCAGCGCGCTCCGCCGCAGCATCACGGACGGGTGGCAGAGGGGGGACTCCACGAACATCTCCCGCGCGTGATCCTCGGGCGTGATGATCGAGTTCAGCCAGTCCACGTAGCGCAGCATGCCCTCGCCGACCGGCCCGGCAGCGAACGCCTCGACGCGCGCGCCGACGACGCCGAGCCGCGGATCGCGCCGGAGCGCCTCGGTCTGCCGCGCGAGGCGCCCGCCGACCGAGATGTCGTCGCCGTCCATGCGCGCGAGGAGCTCGCCCCGCGCTGACGCCACCGCGCGGCAGAGCGCCCGCGCGATCCCCACGCCGCCCGTCGCGATCGGGACGACCCGGCTGTCGCGCTGCGCGATGCGCGCGACCCGGGACGGGCCGGCGTCGGTCGAGCCGTCGTCCACGGCGACGACCTCGAGGTCGACCTCGCGCTCGGCGAGCACGCTCTCCAGCGCCTCCTCGATCGTCTCCTCCGCCTGCCGGTACGGGAGCAAGACGGAGACGAGCGGCGCCACGCCGGGACCATGGCGGCGCGCCGGCGCAGCGTCCAGGAGAAGGGGCTCCCGCCTGCGTCATAGATCGCGGCCCCGCCGGACGCGAACGCGAGGTGCCGGCCCGCGCCTCGCTCGTCGAGGAGCGCCCTCGTCCCCTCGTCGACGCAACGAGCGGGCGCGCGGAGCCTAGCGCTTCTTGAAGTCGCCGAGGTGCGTGACGTACCAGCGGCCCTGCCAGGAGATGACCGTGTGGACGTCGATCGTCGCCGGCTTCCCGTCGATCTCGTACTTCAGCTTGCCGTGCAGCGAGCGGTAATAGCCGATCTTGTTGACCTCGTCGCCCGGCGGTACCCACTTCGGCCTGGAGCCGACCTCGAAGCCGACGAACCGCGCGGCCTCCCAGCTCCTCCGCTTCCGGTGCATCGCCTTGACGTCGTTGAGGTAGGCGGCGTGCAGGTTGTCCCAGTACTTTCCGGGGTCCTTCACGTCCTTGAGCGGGATGAACGGCTCCTTCGGGAACCAGAACGGCTCGGCCAGCGCCGGGTCGTTCTTCACGATGGCGTCGAACAGCCCGCTGGCCCGCGCGGTGAGCTCCTCGCTCTCGAGCGGCGGCAAGATCTTGTTGTCCGGCGCGTAGGCCGCGGCGCCGGCGTCGGCGCTCGCGAGGGGCGCCGGTCCCGGGTGGAGGGCCCCGTCGGCGGCCGCTGCCTCGGCGCCCGTGCGCGCGCCTCCGTCCTGCGAGCGCTCCGTCGGCCCTGCGTCCTGCGAGGGCGGCGCCGACGAGGCCTTGGCCGCGCCGGCGCCCGACGTCGCTGCCGCTGTGGCCGCCCCCGGCGAGGCGCCGGCCGCGGTCGGCTGGGCGCTCTCGGCCGGACGGGCGTCCGGCGCGGGCGTTGGTGCCGCGCAGCCCATCACCACGGCGACAGCGCCCACGACGATTGGCTTCATCATGGGCGTGCCCCTATCGCGGCGCCCTGGCGTCGACAAGCGACGCCGGGGGCGCGGGCGCGACCGGTCCGCCCGACGGGCGGACGCCGCTCACTTCTCCAGGATGATGAACTGCACGCGCCGGTTCTTTGCCTTGTTCGCCGGCGTGACGTTCGGCGCGACCGGTCGATCCTGCCCGTAGCCCTTCGCGGCCAGCCGCGAGCCGTCCACGCCGGCCCTGATCAGCCAGGCTCGCACCGAGTTCGCGCGCGCCTCGCTGAGCGTCTGGTTGTGCTCCCGGCCGCCCGTGTTGTCGGTGTGCCCCTGGATCTCGACCTTGCGGATGTTCGGGTTCCGCTGGAGCACGTCCGCGATCTCCTCCATCAGCGCGTTCGAGTCGCCAAGGATCTTCGCCGAGTCGGTCTCGAAGTGGATCTGCTTCGAGATCTTGATCTCGTTGCCCTGCACCTTCACGAGCGAGACCTTCGGCCGCTTGTTCACCGTGAGCTGCGCGCGCGTGTCCTCGCTGGTCCGGACGTCGGCCTGGTTGACGTGGTTCATGTAGCCCTGCGCCTCGACCTTGAGCGTCACCGCGCCAGCCGGCAGATCCGGGACGCGGAAGGCGCCGCTCGCGTCGGTCGTCGCCGTCTGCTCTCGCCCCGCCGCGTCGACGAGCCGGACCGTCGCGCCTGCGACCGCATCCCCGCTCTCCGCGTCCTTCACTGTCCCGACGACGTTGCCCGTCTTGGGCAGCGCCTCGAGCGAGCAGTCGACGTCGACGAACGTCGTCCCCTGCGGCTGCGCCGGGCTCGGCGCAGCGCCGGGCAGCCCCGGTTGCGCACCGAACGGACCGGTCTGCCCGGGCTGCGGACCGAACGCGCCGGGCTGCGGACCGAACGGATCGGGCTGCCCGGGCTGCGGGCCGAAGGGCCCAGGCTGGGGGCCGAAGGCGCCGGGCTGCCCCGGTTGCGGACCGAAGGCGCCGGGCTGCCCCGGTTGCGGACCGAAGGGACCCGGCTGAGCGCCGAAGGGCCCCGGCTGAGCGCCGAAGGGCCCCGGCTGAGCGCCGAAGGCGCCGGGCTGCCCGGGCTGCGGGCCGAACGCCCCGAGCTGCCCAGGCGCTGCCCCGCCGGCGGCGACCGTCGCCTGGCACGTGCCCGGCTTGTAGCCGTTCGCGCGGATGTTGAACGTGTACGTCCCCGGCTCGAGGTGCCGCGTGAGGAAGCGGCCGTCCGACCCTGTCGCGTACGGCGGCTGCGGGGCGCCCTCGACCGTGACGATCGCGTCCGCCACCGCCGCGTCGGGCCTGTTCTGCTCGTGAACGAACCCGCGCACGAAGGTCTGCGGCGCCGGCACGAGCTGCGGCGGCTCCCGGACGATCTGCGGCGCGGGGGCCGGCGGCGGCTCCTTCTGCTTCGTGTCGTACGCGTAGCCGATCCCGAGGTAGAGCGTCCACGGCGCCTGCGGCGCGACCTCCTCGATGAACACGGAGGTCGCCGACAGCCCGAGGTCGAACGCCGCGTGCCCGGACAGCCCGCGGAACGCCTTCTCGAACGGCGTCACGCGCACGCCGAGCGACAGCCGCGACGGCGCCGCCGAGTAGCCCGGACCGCCCTGGTTCTGCGGATCGGGCGACGCGAAGTCGTCGAGCCCGAGGCAGACGTCGCCGCGCGACACGCGGCTCGTGTGGCACTCGTAGCCCTGCCGGTTCACCGGGATGTCGAGCGTGTACTCGAGGTACGGCTGCACCTTGGGCAGCGGCATCTCCACGCCGATGTGCGTCTGGAAGAAGTCGACCCGGTTGATGCCGAGCCCGAACCGCTCGATGCGCGAGATCGGCTGCCGATCGCGGCCGTCCGTGAACGCCAGCGCCCGCTGCTTCTCGACCTCCTCGACGAGCACGCCGGAGTTGTCGAGCTTGTAGCCGAGGTTCAGGTTGACCCGCAGCGGGAACCCCTTGCCCTGAGGCTTGCGGAGATCGAGCGTCGCGAGCCCGCGGAAGACGGCGCTCGTGCCGCCGCCGGCCAGGCCGACGTCGCCCGTCCCGTTCAGCAGGAGGAGCTGCGCCTCGCCGCCGAAGCTGAACGGCTTGCCGATCTTCGTCGGCGTGAACGCCTTCACGCCGAACGTCGTGTCGCCGAGCACCTGCAGCAGCCGGGGGCGGCCTTGATCGTTCGCGTTCGCGAACGTCCGGATCGCCGCGTAGCCCTCGAGGAAGGGCAGGGGGGTCGCGTTCAGCGCGAAGAACGCGCCCACGTGGCTCGCCGAGTCCTCCAGCGCGTCGGGGCCGCAGGTGATCGGCTGGCCCGCGGGCGTCGATTCCGTCGGGTCGCAGAGGAAGCCGCTCGTCGAGAACCAGTCGAGCATGAAGGACACCCGGAAGGTGCCCGGCGCGCCGGAGCCCGCGGTCGACGTCCGCAGGAGGCCGGTCGAGCCCCAGAGGTTCGGCTGCGCGGTGAGCGACAGCGCGCGCTCCTGCTCGTCCCACGCCGTGGACGAGGGCGCCGTCGCGCTGGCCCGCGCGCCCTGAGCGCCCACGGATGCCTCCGCGCCGAACGTGAAGCCCGCGTCCGGCGCCGGCTGGCCCGGAGCCGTCCCGGGCTGCGGCGCACCCGGCTGGGGCCCGAACTGCGGCGGGGGACCGCCCGGGAATCCCGGCTGCGGCGCGCCCGGCTGGGGCCCGAACTGCGGCGGGGGGCCGCCCGGGAACCCCGGCTGCGGCGCGCCCGGCTGGGGCCCGAACTGCGGCGGGGGACCGCCCGGGAACCCCGGCTGCGGCCCGAACTGGGGCGCGTCTCCTGGAGCGCCCGGCTGCGGCCCGAAGGGGCCGGGTTGCGCGGGAGGAGGCTCGGTCCCGAACGGCCGAGGCGGCGCCGGCTGTCCTGGGAGCGGCTGCGGTCCGAAGGGAGGTTGCGGTCCGAAGGGAGGCTGCGGCTGCTGCGCCTCGGCGGCGCCCGCGAGCGTGAGACAGCCGACGAGCGGCAGCGCCGTGAGCGCAGCGCGCCGGGGCCTGTCGGCGAACACCTTCCGAAGCGTATGCATCGAGCCTCATCCGCGAGGTCGATCAAGGAAACGCCCGCCAATCGGGACGGCAAAGACCTCGCGCGCGGCCCGTTGTACCACTGCGGGCGGCACACGAAACAGCGGTTTTCGTCGACGGCAGATTCGCGACAAGCCGCGCCGCACGGCTCAATAAGTGCGGCCTCACCGCGCCGAGGCCCGGTCGTCGGCGCGCTGCCGAGGCCCGGTCGTCGCTGCCTTCTCGAGCGCGGCGCGCGCGCCGTCCGTCGAGCGGTGTGCGCGCCGCGCTGCCGTACGGGCGACCTGGTCGCAAACGTGCTCGGCCGCGGCGCCTTGCGGATGGCGGTGCTCACCGGACGCGGATGGGGGGCTCCCCGGGCGAGGCAGAGCCACCGTCCAATTCAGCGGGCGCGCATGCTAGGAAAGCCACCATGGCATCCCGCGGGCGTATCCTGATCGTCGACGACGAGGCCAACGCGCGCGCGGCGCTCTCCGAGATCCTGCGCGAGGAGGGGTACACCACCGAGACCGCGGCGGACGGCTTCAAGGCGCTCGGCAAGCTCGAGGAGTTCGCGCCCGATGTGGTCCTGACCGACCTGAAGATGCCGGGGCTCGACGGCATCCGGATGATGGAGAAGGCGCAGCTCGCGCTGCCGGACGCGACGTTCGTCGTGATGACGGCGTTCGGCACCATCTCGAGCGCCGTCGAGGCGGTGAAGAAGGGCGCGTACAACTACCTGACGAAGCCGCTCGATTTCTCGGTGCTCGCGGTCGTCGTCGAGCGCGCGGTGGAGCGCGCGAAGCTGCTCCAGGAGAACTCGCGGCTGCGGGAGCGGCTCCGCGAGCGCAACGCGTTCGGCCATGTGATCGCGAGCCACCCGAGCATGGTGAAGCTCGTCCGGCTCGTCGAGCAGGTGGCGCCGAGCCGCGCGAGCGTGTTGATCGTGGGCGAGACGGGCACAGGCAAGGAGCTCATCGCCGAGATGATCCACCGCGCGAGCCCGCGGGCGAAGGCGCCGCTCGTGCGGCTGAACTGCGCCGCCCTGAGCGAGTCGCTCCTCGAGAGCGAGCTGTTCGGCCACGAGCGCGGCGCCTTCACCGGCGCGGTCGGCCGCCGCGAGGGCCGCTTCGAGCAGGCGAACGGCGGCACCCTGTTCCTGGACGAGGTGAGCGAGATCCCGCTCGCCACGCAGGTGAAGCTGCTGCGCTTCCTGCAGGAGCGGACCTTCGAGCGGGTCGGCGGCAACGAGACCCTCAAGGTCGACGTGCGGATCCTCGCCGCGTCGAACCGCGACCTGCGCCAGCGCATCGCCGAGGGCCTGTTCCGGGAGGACCTCTACTATCGGCTCAACGTCGTCACCCTGGAGATCCCGCCGCTCCGCGAGCGCCGGAGCGACATCCCCGAGCTCGCGACGTTCTTCCTGGGCCGCTATGCGCAGGAGAACGGCAAGCGCATCGAGGGCTTCACGGACGAGGCGCTGTCGGCGCTGACGAGCTACTCGTTCCCCGGCAACGTGCGCGAGCTGGAGAACGCGATCGAGCGCGCGGCGGTGCTCTGCGACGGCCCGCGGATCGAGCTCCGGCACCTGCCGGCGCAGATGTCGTCCGAGCCGGCGGAGGCGTCCGACGCGATGCCGCGCATCCCCGGGAGCACCATCTACGACCTGGAGCGCTACGCGATCCTGCGCACGCTCGAGGCGTGCAAGGGCTCGACCTCGAAGGCGGCGACGATCCTCGGGATCAGCCCGCGCAAGATCCAGTACAAGCTGCACGAGTACAGCGCGGCGAACGCGCGCGGCCGGGCGCGCGCTGGCGACGGCGCGGCCGGCGAGCAGCCGGAAGGGGAGGAGGGCGCATGAGCAGCGGGGCGGAGCCTCTCGTCGAGCCGCTCGAAGAGCGCGCGGCGCCAGTCCGCTCCGGCGAGGCGGATGGCGAGCTGCTGATCGACGTGCGTGGCCTTCGGAAGACGTTCCGGGTGGGCTTCCTGCGCCGCAAGGCGGTCGAGGCGGTCAAGGGGGTGAGCTTCGGCGTGCGCCGCGGCGAGATCTTCGGCTTCCTCGGCCCGAACGGGGCCGGCAAGACGACGACGATCAAGATGCTGACGGGCCTCATCTCCCCGACCGGCGGCGAGGCGTACCTGTTCGGCGCGCGCGTCCCGTCGCCCGAGGCGCGCCGCAAGATCGGATTTTTGCCAGAAAATCCGTATGTTTACCCCTACCTGACCCCGCGCGAGTTCGTCGAGCTTTGCGGCCGCCTGTCCGGGATGCGCGGCGCCGCGTTGCGCAGGCGGACGATGGAGGTGCTCGATCAGGTGAAGATCGCGTACGCGGCGGATCGTCAGGTGCGCCGGCTGTCGAAGGGGATGCTGCAGCGCACCGGGCTTGCCGCCGCGCTCGTCGCCGATCCGGAGATGCTGATCCTGGACGAGCCGATGAGCGGCCTCGACCCGGTGGGTCGCAAGGAGGTGCGCGATCTCATCTTTGCGGAGCGCGACCAGGGGCGGACGATCTTCTTCTCGACGCACATCCTGAGCGACGTCGAGGCGATGTGCGATCGCGTGACGATCCTGCGCGAGGGCCAGGCGGTGGTGAGCGGCGCGATCCGACAGCTCCTGCGGGGCGACGTGCTGCGCACCGACGTCATGCTGGCCGCCGCGAGCCCGGACCTGCTCGCGGAGCTCGGCGCGATGGGCTTCGCGACCTCGCTCCGCGGCGACGTCGCGGTGGTCGACGTGGAGGGCGAGGCGCGCGTGCGCGAGGTGCTCCAGAGGGCCCTCGCGGCGGGCGCGCAGGTGGTCGAGGTGACGCCGCGCCGCGAGACGCTCGAGGACCTCTTCATGCGCCGGGCGTTGTGATCAACCCCCTGGCCGACGCCCGCCGCGCGGTCCTCGCTACGCCGTGGCCCCCGCCACGTCCTGCTTGGCCGCCTCGATGATCTCGAGCGCGTACGCCTCGATGGTCGTCGCGTCCTCCCCCTCGACCATGACGCGCAGCTTCGGCTCGGTGCCGCTCCAGCGCACGAGGATGCGCCCCTTGTCCCCGAGCGTCTTCTCGATGCGATCCACGGTGAGCCGCGTCCGCTGCATGCTGTCGAGCGGCATGCGCGTCGTGAACGTCGCGTTCTCCAGCACCTGAGGCACCCGTTGCATCGCCTTCGAGGCGAGCTCGCTCAGCGGCTTGTCCTCCTCCGCCATGATCGCCAGCACCTGCAGCGCCGCCACGATGCCGTCCCCGGTGGTCGCGTGGTCCAGGAAGATGAGGTGCCCCGACTGCTCCCCGCCGAACGAGTACCCCCCGTTCCGCATCGCCTCCACGACGTAGCGGTCCCCGACCGCCGTCCGTACGACGTGACCGTTGTGCGCCTTGAGCGCGCGCTCGAGGCCGAGGTTCGACATCACCGTGGTCACGATGGTGTTCCGCGGCAGCTTGCCCGTCCGCAGCATCCGCAGCGCGCAGAGCGCCATGATCGCGTCGCCGTCCACGACCTGGCCGCGCTCGTCGACCATGATCACCCGGTCCGCGTCGCCGTCGAGCGCGATGCCGATGGCCGCCCCGCGCTTCAGCACCTCGGCCTTCACGTGCTCCGGGTGCAGCGCGCCCGTCTCGCGGTTGATGTTGCGGCCGTTCGGCTTCACGCCGAGCGCGGTCACGTGCGCGCCGAGCTCGGTGAACACCGCGGGCGCAACGCGGTAGGCCGCCCCGTGCGCCGCGTCGACGACGATCTTCACGCCGTCGAGCGACAGCGCGGTGGGGAACGTGCTCTTGCAGAACACGACGTACCGCCCCCGCGCGTCGTCGAGCTTCACCGCGCTGCCGATCGCCGCCCCCACCACGCGGGCCTCGTCGAGCTCGTGGCTCTCCATGAGCCGCTCGATCTCCTCCTCCTCCGCGTCGGGCAGCTTGTAGCCGTCGGGCCCGAAGATCTTGATCCCGTTGTCCTGGTACGGGTTGTGGCTCGCGCTGATCACGACCCCGGCGTCGGCCCGCATGCTCTGCGTGAGCTGCGCGACGGCGGGCGTCGGGATCGGCCCGCTCAGCATCACGCGCCCGCCCATGGCGCACACGCCGGACGCGATCGCGGTCTCGAGCATGTAGCCGGACAGCCGCGTGTCCTTCCCGATCACCACCCGCACCTGCCGGGACTTCCCGTGGCTCGCGACGAACGCGATCGCGCGGCCGAGCCGCAGCGCCATCTCCGGCGTCATCGGCGGCTGGTTCGCCACGCCGCGCACCCCGTCGGTGCCGAAGAGCTTGCGGCCTGCGGACTGCTTCTGCGGTTCGCCCGTCGCCGACGGAGCGCTCTCCCTATGATCCTTCTTGGTGTGCTTCGGCACGGTCCCTCTCTGTGGTTTTGCGCTGAGGAGACCACCCTTAGCAACCTTTGCCAAGACAGCCTACGGGCAATCGCCGGCGCGGGACGCGGGACCGCGGCGCGCGCTCGTCGCGCCTCGGTCCCGCGCCTCACCGCGCGTCATCGCGCCTCACCGCGCTGCTTCCGGCGGCGCCTCGTTGTTGCGCCGCGCCGCCTCGTTGCTCAGGTGCAGCAGCACCGACCTCTGCGCCGGCGTGCGCAGGTCCCTCCCCCGCGTCGTGCCCTCGACGCCGCGCGGCGCCGGCAGGAGCGCGTTGACGAGCCCCATGAGCCGCACCGTCGCCTGGGGCGCCAACCCGTGCGCCCAGCTCAGGACGTGCGCCGACAGGCCGAGCTTCACCTCGGGCCGCCCCTCGCGCGCCGCCGCCACCACCCGCCGCGCCGCGCGCCGCGCGTCGATCGTCGCGACCGGGATCGACGAGGCCAGGCCGAACCACCCGAACTCGCGCTGCTGGTTGCCTCCGAACTCGGCGTTGTAGATCGACCCGGTGCGCATCGGCCCGGGGATCACCGTCGTGACGCGCGGGCCGTCCGCGCTCCCGTGGGAGAGCTCGGCCTGGAGGCTCTCCGAGAAGCCCATCATCGCGAACTTCGACGCGTTGTACCCGACCAGGTGCGGCACGGCGACGCGCCCCCCGATCGACACGACGTTCACGATGCGCGCCGCGCGCCCCTGCTTCTCGAGGTGCGGCAGCGCGCTCAACGTCGTGTACACAGCGCTCCAGTAGTTCGAGCGCATCGCCTCCTCGATCTCCTCCACGCCGGTGTCCTGCATCGGCGCGACCTGGATCACGCCGGCGTTGTTGACGAGCACGTCGATCCGGCCGAACGCGCGCGCCGTGCCGTCGATGAACGCCTCGGCCGCGGCCCGGTCGCCGAGGTCGCAGGCCATCGCGTACACCTCGATGCCGAGCGCCCGCAGCCGCTGCTCGGCCCGGTCGAGCGCCCCGGCGTCGCGCCCGGTGATCGCCACGCGCGCGCCGTGCCGGCCGAACTCCTCGGCCAGGAGCAGCCCGAGGCCGCGAGACCCGCCCGTGACGACGACGACCCGCCCGCGCAGGTCGAGCCGCCGCAGGGCGCGGAACGCCGTCCGCGCGAGCGCGGCCGCCCCGAGGGCTGCCGCTGGGAAGAGCACCGGTGATCGCCGCTTCTTGGTGAATGCCATGGCGCCGGAGCCGGCATCGCCCGTGCCAGCCCGCGCGCGCCGGCGGTGAGCGATGCGCCTGCACACGCGCGCTCCCGCGGCGCTCGCCCGCGGCGCTCGCGTGCGCGCCGACGCCGCGCCCGCACGCCGGTCAGCGCTCGCGCGCCGGTCAGCGCTCGCGCCCGCTCAGAGCGTCACGACCGGATCCGGCGCGATGCCGAGCAGCGCCGACCGTACCTCGCCGACCAGGTAGATCGAGCCGGCCACGACGACGAGCCCGCCCGGCGCGGCGCCCTCGATCGCCCGCGCCACCGCCGCGCCAGGGTCGCCGATCGGCTCGCCCGGCGCGACCTGGCGCAGCGCCTCGAGCGGGGCGGCCGCGCGGCCCTGCGGCGTCACGTAGAACCGACGCTGCGCGCGCGGGGCGAGCATCTGTAGCATTTCGCCCCACCCCTTGTCGGCCATCGCCCCGAACACGAGCGCTGTGCGCGCGGGCCCCGGGCCCTGCTCGTCGAGCCATGCCGCGAGCGCCTGCGCGCCGTGCGGGTTGTGCGCACAGTCGAGCAGGACCTGAGCGCCGCCCGCGTCGATCGGCTCCAGCCGGCCGGGCCAGCGCGCCGCGGCGAGCCCCGCCGGCAGCGCCCGATCGATCTCGGGCCACCGGCCGGCGAGCTGCCATGCCACGCCGCACGCCACGCCCGCGTTCTCCGCCTGGTGCGCCCCCGGCAGGCCGAGCTCCACCTCGACGGCGCGGCCCCCCGGCCCGGCGACGCGCGTCGCGCGCGCTCCACGCCCCGCGCGCCCCACCGCGATGTCGCCCGCGCCCTCGCCCGCCCGCGCCACGCGCAGGCGCGGCCCCGCGTGGGCCGCCTGCGCGACGGCCTCGATGGCGGCGTCCGCCTCGGGGTCGAGCGGGCCGAGCACCGCGGGCGCGCCGGGCTTGAGGATGCCGGCCTTCTCCCGGGCGATGTCGGCCAGCGTCGGGCCGAGCAGCGCCTGGTGATCGAACGCGATCGACGTGATCGCCGTGCAGAGCGGCGCAGCGATCACGTTGGTCGCGTCGAGCCGCCCGCCGAGCCCCACCTCGAGGATCGCGAGATCGACCCCCGCGTCGCGGAACGCCACGAACGCGGCCACCGTCAGCGCCTCGAAGAACGTGAGCGGCGAGGGGACCCGCTCGAGCGCGGCGGCGAGCGCGGCCTCGAACGCCGCGTCGCCGATCGGCTCGCCGCCGACGCGGATGCGCTCCGCGAAGCGCGACAGGTGCGGCGACGTGTAGAGGCCGGTGCGGAGCCCGGCCGCGCGCGCGATGGACTCGACCATCGCGCACACGCTCCCCTTGCCGTTGGTGCCGGCGACATGGATCGCGGGGAGGACGGCGTGCGGGTCGCCGAGCGCCGCGAGCGCCGCGCGCACCCGGTCGAGCCCGAGCTCCATGCCCCGCGGCGCCCGCTGCCCCAGCGCCTCGAGCAGCGCCGGCAGCCGCGGCGCCGCGGCGCTCATCGCCGCGCCCGGCGACCGCCCGCGAGGTGCTGGAGCAGCGTCCCGAGGTACGCCTTCATCTCGAGGCGCGGCACGATCGCGTCGACCATCCCGTGATCGAGCAGGAACTCGGCCCGCTGGAAGCCCTCCGGCAGCGTCTGCCGGATCGTGTTCTCGATGACCCGGGGGCCGGCGAAGCCGATCAGCGCCTTGGGCTCGGCGATGTTCACGTCGCCGAGGAAGGCGAAGCTCGCCGCGACGCCGCCCGTCGTCGGGTGGAGCAGCACCGAGATGAACGGCAGCCGCGTCTTGCGGTAGCGCTCGAGCGCGGCCACGGTCTTCGCCATCTGCATCAGCGACAGGATGCCCTCCTGCATGCGCGCGCCGCCCGACGACTGGAGCAGCACCACCGGGAGCTCCTCCCGCGTCGAGCGCTCGAACAGCCGGGCGATCTTCTCGCCGACGACGGAGCCCATGCTCCCGCCCATGAAGGCGAAGACGAACGCGCCGTAGCCGATGTCGCGACCGCCGAGCCGGGCCCGGCCGATCTCGATCGCCTCCTTCGTGCGGCCCTTCTTGTGGAGCGCCGCGACGCGGTCGCGGTAGCTCTTGCCGTCGCTGAACCCGAGCGGATCGTTGGGGACGAGGTGATCGTCCCACTGGGCGAGCTCGCCGTCGTCGAGCAGGAGCCGCCGCCACCCCTCGGCGTCGAGCTTGTGGTGGTGGCCGCACTGCGAGCACACCTCGAAGGTCCGGGCGAGCTCGGAGGCGTCGTGCGTGTGCGCGCAACCGTCGCAGCGACGGAACACGCCCGCTCCCAGCGAGCGCTTCTCGCTCGCGTCGGTCGTCGGCAGGGTCTTTTCGGGCCAGGTCATCGGCGCACCTTCAGGCGCTCCGGAGGTCCATCTCCCTCACGTCGGAGGGGACCCGGAGCGTTGGTTGTGTCTTCTCCTGCACCTCTCGGGCGCTCACGCCGGGCGCGAGCTCGCGCAGCAGGAGCCCCTCGGGCGTCACGTCGAGCACGGCGAGGTCGGTGATGATCCGGTGGACGACGCCCCGCCCGGTGAGCGGCAGCGCGCACTCGTTCAGGATCTTCGGCGCGCCGTTCTTCGCCGCGTGATCCATGATCACGACGACGCGCTTCGCGCTCACCACGAGGTCCATCGCCCCGCCCATCCCCTTCACCATCTTGCCGGGGATCATCCAGTTGGCAAGATCGCCCTTCTCGGAGACCTCCATCGCCCCGAGGATCGCGAGGTCGATGTGGCCGCCCCGGATCTGCGCGAACGACTCGGCGCTCGAGAAGATCGCCGACCCGGGGAGCATCGTCACGGTCTCCTTGCCGGCGTTGATGAGGTCCGGGTCCTCCGAGCCCTCGGCAGGATACGGGCCGATGCCGAGCAGCCCGTTCTCGCTCTGGAGCACCACCTCGATCCCGGCGGGGATGTAGTTGGCGACGAGCGTCGGCATCCCGATGCCGAGGTTGACGTAGTAGCCGTCCCTGAGCTCCAGCGCGGCGCGCTGCGCGATCTGTTCCCGCGTGAGTCCCATCGTGTCCCCTGTCCCTGCGCCGCGCGGCTAGGCCGCCGAGGCCTTCCGCACCGTGCGCCGCTCGATCCGCTTCTCGTAGCGCTCGCCCTGGAAGATCCGGTGCACGAAGATCCCGGGCGTGTGGATGTGGTCCGGGTCGAGCGAGCCGACCTCCACGAGCTCCTCGACCTCGGCGATCGTCACCTTCGCGGCCATCGCCATCATCGGGTTGAAGTTCATCGCGGTGTGACGGTAGACGAGGTTGCCGAACCGGTCGCCCCGCCAGGCCTTCACGATCGCGTAGTCGCCGCGGATGGCCGGCTCGAGCACGTAGTCGCGGCCGTCGAACCGCCGGATCTCCTTCTTCTCGGAGTACTTCTTCACCGTGCCGTCGGCGTTGTAGAGCACCGGCAGGCCGCCCTCGCTGATGGCCGTGCCCGCGCCCGTCGGGGTGTAGAACGCCGGGATCCCGGCGCCGCCGGCGCGGATGCGCTCGGCCAGCGTGCCCTGCGGCGTGAGCTCGACCTCGAGCTCCCCGCTGAGGTACTGCCGCTCGAACTCCTTGTTCTCGCCGACGTACGACGAGATCATCTTCCGGATCTGGCGGTTCTGCAGGAGGAGCCCGAGCCCGAAGCTGTCGACGCCGCAGTTGTTGGACACGACCACGAGATCCTTCGTGCCGAGCTCCCGGAGCGCCGCGATGCAGTTCTCCGGGATGCCGCAGAGGCCGAAGCCGCCGGCGAGGACCGTGGCGCCGCTCGGGATGTCCCTCACCGCATCCAGCGCGCTCTTGTAGACCTTGTCCATGGCCGCACGAGAGGTACCCCAACTGGCCGCGAGGCAAAAGCCTCCGCTGCCGCCGCGGCACGCCGTCACGCCGGCGCCGCAGCGCGGCACAGGGGCCGGGCGGCGCCTGCCATGCGCGCTGCGCCGCGGCGCCCCGCGGTGATCCGCGCCGGCCGCGGCGCAGCGCGGCGCGGCGCGACGCGGCGTGCGAGGATCGCCCGCCCGCGCGCCTGAGGACCGAGGCGCTCGTACGTCCACGGTCGCCTCCGGCGCGGGGCGCGACAGGGGCCGCCGGCTTCTTGGCCCTGCCCGCCGAAACCCCGTAACGGACCGGTGTGCCTCGACCGCTCCCCCTGCTGCTCACGATGCTGGCGCTCTCGTTGCCCGGCTTCCGGTCAGCCGACGCCGCGCCGGAAGCGCCGGCGCGATCCGCCGCGAGATCGGCCGCGGAAGCGCCGGCGCGCGGGGCGTCGCCGCGCGCCGCGGGCGCCGGTGCGCGCGGCGTTGGCGCCGGCGCGCGCGGCGTTACAGCGCGCACGCCGCGCGCGCACGTCGCGAAGGAAACGGTCAAGGGCCACCGGCCGCGCGCTGGCGGCGCAGGCGCGCGAACGGCCGAGCCCGCAAAGACAAAGGCCGCGCCCCGCAAGCCCGCCGCGTCGGTCGGCCATCCCAACGAGGGGCGGCTCGAGGGGGGCGTGCGGCTCGACACGTCGCGCAAGGACATCCGCGTCGTGCCCGCCTACGCCCACGCCGAC
This sequence comes from Sorangium sp. So ce1335, assembly GCF_051521615.1. Lineage (NCBI taxonomy): Bacteria > Pseudomonadati > Myxococcota > Polyangiales > Polyangiaceae > Sorangium > Sorangium sp. So ce1335. The sequence goes on along the minus strand of NZ_CP150363.1, from coordinate 8,324,189 downwards.
GTCCAGTGGGGGTTGCCGTCGCTCGTCGGGATGATCGAGCGCGCGGCGCGCGGCGTGGCCAGGCGATACCCGGGCGCCGTCCTCGAGGTCGGCGACCTGTCGCGCCGGCACGGCGGCGAGGTCCACCGGCACGGCTCCCACGAGAGCGGCCGCGACGTCGACCTCGGCTTCTACGCGCTCGACGCGCGCGGCAAGCAGGTGCACGCGCCGTTCTTCCTGCGGTTCAACGCGCGGCTCGCGTCGACGAACGTCCCGGGGGCGCGCTTCGACGTGCCGCGCAACTGGCTGCTCGTGCAGCACCTGCTCACCGATCCGCGCGCCCGCGTGAGCCACATCTTCATCTCCGATCCGCTGCGGCACGCGCTGATCTCCCACGCCAAGCGCATCGGCGTCTCCCGCGCGCTGATCGTCCGCGCGCAGCTCGCCATGATGCAGCCGACCGGCGCCGAGCCGCACGACGACCACATGCACGTGCGCATCTCGTGCCCCGGCGCGATGCGCGGCACCTGCATCGAGCTCGCGAAGAACGCGCCCTCGCAGCGCACGCGGACGGCGAAGGCGACAAAGGCGCTCCGGACCCCGGCCGCGCGCACCCCGGCCGCGCGCGGCGGCAAGGCGCCCGCTGCGTCTGTGGCGACCTCGGCGCGGCCCCGCGAGACCGAGGCCGGCCGGCGCGAGCCAGCGAGGCGAGCGCGCCGCGAGGAGACGCGCCGCGAGGAGACGCGCCGCGACGGCTCGCGCCGCGACGGCTCGCGCCGGGAGGAGCCGCACCCCGGGAAGGAGGCGCGCCGCGCCTCGCCGCGCGCGGGCGACCGAGATGCGCTCCCCGTCGCCGCCGCGCGCGCGGCGGCGCAGCAGCCCATGGGCGGCCTCGATCTTTCGTTCCTTCGCCCACCGGCGCCCTCCGCGTCCCAGGAGGAGCTCGAGGCAGACTCCGACGGCGCCGACGCGGGCGGCGTCGTCGACGAGAGCGGAGCGCTCAAGATCACAGACTGAGACCCGCGTCGCGCTCCGCACCCACGCGGGGGCACATACCCCATAACGCGTTGCGTCGAAGGTGGCTCCGCATTCTGGAACCGGGCGTTCTCCCATCTAGACCCGGCGAGAAATGCACGTGCAGACTGGGATGGTCGAGCGGGGGTGCTCATGCGTCAAGCGGACTCCCACACCACGATTCCCACGCTTCCATCCGCGCCCTCGCTCATCGCGAGGGGCCATGATCGCCGCGCGTTGCTCGCGGCGCTCACGTTCGTCGATCGTCCGCCCCAGAGCGCGGCGGCGCTCGCGGCGTGGTTCGAGAAGCACCTCGTGGCGCCCGGGTGGATGCCGCGCCCGGCCCACGTCACCGAGGGCTTCTCCGAGCAGGTGACGCTCGCCCCGCCCGCCGCCGCGGATCCGGAGGAGCCCGAGCTGCGGGAGCTCGTCGGCGCGGCGCGGTTCCGTGTGCTCGCCTCGCTCCGCGCCTTCATGCCCCCCGCCGCGGACGATCGCTTCCTCACCGCGGCCATCCGCGCGGGGCGCGTGCGCCCGGCCGGAGACACGGCGCTCTGGGAGCCGTGCCCGCGCGCGGAGGACCTGCTCAGCGACATCGTCCTCAGCCTCTTCGCCGCCGACATCCTGAGCTACCGCGAGTTTCACGACGCATACCTCTGCGTCTGCAAGACGTGCCTCCGCATCGACTTCGATCCGAGCACGTCCGGCCGCACCGGCTGCCCCGAGCACCAGCCGACCGCCACGGTCAGCGTGATGCGCCGCAGCCGTCCGCCGCTCTGAGGCGCTGGCGCGCACCGAGGCGCTGGCGCGCACCGAGGCGCGGGCGCGGCCCCGCGCTCAGAGGCAGCCGAGGCGGCACCTGGACGCCTCCTCCAGGCACGTCGACAGGCAGCCCTGGTAGCGCTCGTACTGGCTGCTCTGCGTGGGCTCGCGCCCGCACCGCGTCGTCCTGCACGCCTTGTGGCGCCGCTCGCACGCGCCAACACACCCGGCGTTGCCGGCGGCGACGGGGTTGCCGGCCGCCGCGGGCGCGCGGCGCTCCGCACCCGCGGCCGCGGGCGGCGGGCTCGGGGGCTCCGCGGTCGGCAGGTCGCCCTGCGCCGCCGGCGCCCGCTGCGCCGGCAGCGCGGGCGCCGGGCCGCAGCGCGCGAAGGCGCGGCGCATCACGTCCTCCGCCGCGCCCGGCGGGATCTCGCACGCCCGCGCCACGCTCTCGATGCGGCGCTCGAGCGCGGCGACCGCGCGCGCCGTGAGCCCGTCCGGCCGGATCGCCGGCGGCGCGGCGCTCGCAGGCGCGGCGGCCGCGCGGGCGTCCACCCCGCGCGCGGCCTCCTCGCCCGGCCCGCTCGAGGCCCTGCCGATCAGGAAGGCGACGACAAGGCTGGCCACCACGAGCCCCAGGGCCGCGAGCAGCAGCCGGGAGTCGACGCGGCGCGACCCGCGTGCCGGCGCGGCGCCCGGCGACCCGGCCGGCCGGGGCGCCGGCGCGGCGCCCGGCGCGCGCGCCCTCGCGAGCTCGGCGCCGGGGACGACCGGCGTGCGCGTCGTCGGCGGGATCGGCGGCGGCGCCAGCGTCGGAGGGAACTGCGCGGCCGGCGCGGGGGCCGCCGCCGGCGAGAGGTCCGGCAGCGGCGCCGGCCGCGGGATGTCGGTGTGCGCCTGTCCGACCGACGACGCGGGCGGCACCGTGCGTAGGTCAGGCCACTCCACGAGCGGCCTCACGGCGCGGAGGTGCTCGACGAGCGACCAGAGCTCGCGGCGCTGCTCGAAGCGGCGGACGAGCTCGTGCGCAGCGCCCTTGATCCCCTGCTCCCAGGGGATGTCCGGCACGCCGAGCTCCTGCGCGAAGCGCCGCAGCTCGGCCAGGCTGAAGCATGCCGCGATGCGCCCGCGGATCTCCGCGGCGTCGCGCGCCGCGCTTGCCGCGTTGCGCGGCGCCCCCGTGACGTCGTCCTCCACGCCCTGCAGTTTACCGCACGCGCCACGGAAGCCGAACCTGGTATAGGCTCCGAAGAACATCGCGCCCCGCGCTGCGGCAGCCGGGGAACGTGGAGGCCAAAGGGGAGATGAGCCGAGAGGACAGTGCAACTGGCGCGGCGCCGCCCGCGCGCGCACCGCTGATCGGGCGCGAGGCCGAGCTGACGGCGCTGGCCCGCGCCCTCGAGGCCGTCGAGAGGGGGCGCTCCACCCGCACCGTGACGCTCGTCGGCCCCCCCGGCATCGGCAAGAGCAGGCTCGTGCGCGAGTTCCTCGAGCGGCAGCGCGCGGGCGGCTCCGCGCTGCGCGTCACCTCGGGCAGCGCCGGCGACATCGCGTCCGCGTACGGCATCTTCACGCGGCTCTTGCGCGCGCGCTTCGGCCTCTCGGACGGCATGGACAAGGACGCGGCCCGCGCCGAGATCCGCGCCCAGGTCGCCCACGTGATGGGCGACCGCAAGGTCGGCGACCTCATCTACTTCCTCGGCCAGTTCATCGGGCTCGCGTTCGGCGACAGCCCGCTCACCCGCGCGGTGCAGGACGACCCGGCGCAGGCCGACCTCCTCCGCCGCGCCATCCTGAAGGCGTTCCTCGAGGCGGACGCCGCCCACGGCCCGCTGTGCCTCGTCTTCGAGGACCTCCACGCGGCCCACGACGACTCGCTCTCGCTCCTCCGCTACCTCGTCGAGTACCTCACGGGCCCGGTGCTGATCGTCTGCGTCTCCCGGCCGGACCTGCTCACCCGCCAGGACGACTGGGGCAAGGTCGGCGAGCGGCGCCACGCGCTCGTCGAGCTCGCGCCGCTCGGCGAGGCCGAGTCGGCCGAGATGGCGAGGGCGCTGCTCGCGCCCTGCATGCCGCGCGGGAGCGAGGACGTCGTCGTGATCGACGCCCTCGGCGCGCAGTCGCAGCCCCGGCCGGGCGCGCCGCCCGAGCTCGTCGAGGCGGCGTGCTCCTTCGCGAACGGCAACCCGGCGCTGCTCGAGCAGATGGTCCAGATCTGCCACGACCAGGGCGTCATCGAGGAGCTCACGCCCGACTCCGCGGGCGGGCCGCGCTGGCGCGTGCACCTCGGGAAGCTGTCGACCGCGCGCCTGCCGATGACGGTCGATGACGCCGTCAACGTCCGCCTCGCCGCGCTCGATCAGGACAGCCGGCTGCTGCTCGAGCAGGCCGCGACGATCGGCCCGGTGTTCTGGAGCGGCGCGCTGTTCGTGCTCGGCCGGGCGGGCAGCCAGGCCCCCGAGCTGTGGGGCGAGGAGGAGAGCGACAGGGATCTCGACCGCATCCACGCCGCGCTCCGCTCGCTGTGCGACCGCGGCTACCTGCGCAAGCAGAGCGAGTCGAGCTTCGCGGGCTCGGACGAGTACGTGTTCGTGCACGACAAGGAGCGCGAGGCGCTCCAGCGGCGCATGAGCGCCGCGGCCCAGCGGCGGTACCACCACGCGATCGCCGAGTGGCTGGAGCAGCAGGTGGCGGTGCGCGTCAGCGAGGAGTATCTGGCGCAGCTCGCGATGCACCGCGAGCGCATCGGCGACGCGGTGCGGGCGGGGCTCTCGCTGCTCGACGCCGGGGACGTGGCGCGCGGGCGCTACTCGAACGCGAAGGCCGCGGAGTACTACGCCCGCGGGCTGTCGCTGCTCGGCGACGCGCACGTCGCGCGGCGCATCGACGCGCTCCACGACTACGGCGACGTCCTGCAGCTCGCCGGGCGGATCGACGACGCGCTCGCCGCCTTCCGCGAGATGTTGACGCTCGCCTACCGGCTCGACAACCGGCGCAAGGGCGGCGCCGCGCACAACCGCATCGGGCGGCTCTACCGCGACAGCGGCTCGCTCGACGAGGCGGGCAAGCACCTCACGACCGCGCTGCGCCTGTTCGAGGGCGCGCGGGACGAGCGGGGGATCGCGTCGACCATCGACGACATCGGCAAGCTGCACTGGCTCCGCGGCGAGTACCAGGAGGCGCTGAAGTGGCTGCGGGACGCGCTCGCCCGCCGCGAGCGGATGGGCGATCGCCGCTCGATCGCGCTCTCGCTGAACAACCTCGGCCAGGCCCTGCAGGACTCGGGCGAGTTCAGGCAGGCGCTCGAGACGTTCGAGCGGGCGCTCGCGATCCGGCGCGAGATATCGGACCTGCTCGGCGTCGTGATGAGCCTGAACAGCCTCGGCATGATCGCGCAGGACCAGCGCGACCACCGCCGCGCGCTCAAGCTGTTCGAGGAGGCGCTCGAGGTGGCGCGGCAGGTCGGCGATCGCAACCGGACGGCGCTGATCCTGACGAACATCGGCGGGACGCTCTACCGGAGCGGCGATCCGGACCAGGCGGTGCGCGTGCTGCAGCAGGCCGAGGAGCTCTGCGACGAGCTCGGCGACCGGCTGGGGCTCGCCGAGGCGCGGCGGGCGCTCGGCAAGGCGTACATGCTGCGGGGCGACCTGGAGAAGGCGCGCGACTCGATCAGCCGGGCGGTGGATCTGTTCGCCTCGGTGCGGAGCAAGGTGCACCTCGGGATCGCGCTGCGGACGCTCGGGGAGATCACGGCGGCGGGCGGCTGGGGCAGCGCGAACACGAAGAGCGCGCGCGCCTATTTCGCGCGCTCGGTGAGCATCTTCGAGGAGACGGGGAACGAGCTCGAGCTCGCGCGCACCTTCCAGGCCTACGCGCGGTTCCTGACGACCGACCGGAGCTTCGTCGCGAACATGGCGGCGCGGCGCGAGGCGGTGACGATGAACGATCGGGCCGAGGCGATCTTCGCGCGGCTCAAGGTCACGGCGGCGCGCCTCGAGGACGAGCCGACGCTGCCGACGGGCCCGCCGGGGCTCGCGGCGAAGCCGCCGGTCGGGTCGAGCGCCGGGCGCGCGTCCTCCACGTCGGAGGAGCCGTCGCTCCCGGGGCCAGGCGCGGCGTCGACGTCGAGCTAGCGCCGCCCGGCCGGGGGGGCCGAGCGGGGGGGATCCGGGGGGCGATCGGGCCGCGGCGCGCGGGCCGGCGTGCTCTGGCGCGGGCGGCCGCCCGTGATACGGATGCCGGGTGAAAGCCCAGCAGGACAAGCGCGCCGCCGATTCGGTCACGACGATGACCGAGTACGTCCTCCCGACGCACGCGAACGCGCTCGGCTCGATCTTCGGGGGCCAGGTGCTCGCCTGGATCGACCTGTGCGCCGCCATCTGCGCGCAGCGGCACACCGGCAGCACGGTGATCACCGCCGGCATCGACGACCTCTCGTTCGACCGCGGGATCAAGGTAGGCCAGGTCGTCCGCCTGTCCGCGCGGGTGACGGCGACATTCCGCACGTCGCTCGAGATCCTCGTGACGGTCGAGGGGGAGGACGCCGCGACGGGCGACGTCTGGCCCACGGTCACGGCCTTCGTGACCTTCGTGGCGGTCGACGCGTCGCTGAAGCCGACGGCGGTGCCGCCGCTCCGGCTCGAGACGGACGAGGATCGTCGCCTCGCCGAGGCGGCGGCCGAGCGGCGCGCCCGCCGGCTCTCCCGGCGCAGCGGCGGCCGCGGCGGCGCGTGACCTCCGGCGCTCCCGGCGCGGCGGCGCGTATCCGCCGGCGCTCCCGGCGCGGCGGCGCGTATCCGCCGGCGCTCCCGGCGCGGCGGCGCGTATCCGCCGGCGCTCCCGGCGCGGCGGCGCGTATCCGCCGGCGCTATTGCTTGACGGTGATGCGGTCCGGATTGCCGAGGAACTCGAAGTGCATCGTGTCCTCGAGGTCGTCGTGCCCGAGCCAGTCGAAGCCGTAGCGCTCGAACGCCTTGATCCAGCAGCGGGTGAGCGCGGAGCGCTCGTAGGCCGAGCGGTTCTTCTCCTGGCACAGCGGGCTCGTGGGCCACGGATCGACGCAGCCGCAGCACGGGTTGCGATCGGGGTCGATGTCCACGGCGATGCCGAAGAGGTGGTTCGAGATCTCCGCGCCGCGGTAGCTGTTCGCCGTCCGGAACCCGCCGACCGCGCGCGGCGTGTAGCGGTGCGACTTGCTGGAGCACGTCTTGCGGATCCGCTTCTCGACGCAGTGGAGCGCGGGGGCGATCTTCTCGTGGATGGAGAGCGGCAGGCCCATGAACTGCACGGTCGTGGCCTGCGAGCGGGCGCTCTCCGCGTTGTAGCGCCGCGTCTCGTCGGTCTCGACGTGGCCGTAATGCTCGACGAGGTAGCGGACCGCCTTGGCGTGCTTCTTCGGGTTGAGCATGCCCTTCTGCACGAAGGTGCGCCGCTTCAGGAACTTCTGCGGAGACTGCAGGCGGCACGCGACCTGCGTCGTCTTCTTGTTCTTGGCCCGGGCGGCCTCCTTGGCCTCGGCCACGGGCCCGTCGCCGAGCCCCACAGGGCCGGCCGCGAGCAGGGCGATCGCTGCTGCCACGAGCAGGTGCACCCGTGTCCGGCCGTTCGCGTTCACGCGCCGAGGTTAAGCAGGCCGCGCGAAGGGCGGCAAGGACTTGCCGGTACATGTCCGTCAGGAAGGCACCGTCAGGAGGCGGGGCGTTCCCAGCCGGTGGATGGCGCGCTGCGTCGCCGGACGCGGCAGCGCGCTGGCGAGCTCAGCGCCGGGACGCGCTGCCGGCGCCGGATCTCCGCGCGCGGAGCGGCCTTGTCGCGCGGCGCGCCGCGGCCGGTCTCATGAGGGGATGCTCCACGGCGAGCAGATCTCCACGAGCACGCCGTTCAGATCGCGCACGTAGGAGATGCGCTGGCCCCACGGCACGTCGTGGGGCTGCGCGACGGGCGTCGCCCCGGCGTCGACAGCGCGCTTGAACGCCGCGTCGACGTCCTTGCTGGCGACGCAGAGCTCGAACCCGCCGGGGCGCGCGCCGGCCCGGTTCTGCGCGAACTCGGGGAGGCTCTTCCGGGCGAAGTCCTCGTGGACGAACCCGAGGGGCACCTCGCCCTGCATCTGGCAGTACTGGTTGTCGGGGGAGACGAATGTTCGCTCGAAGCCGAACGCGCGCTCGTAGAACGCCGCCGCCGCCACCGGGTCGGGTACATAGACGAACACACCGCCGAATTCTGCGCTCATGAGGTCCTCCTTGCGGGCCGCTGGCCCGCACGTACGGGGCATCATGGGACCGCCCTCCTGACAGCGTGCTGTCAGGAGATGAGCGCATGGTCCGGGGCGAGGACGGCGCGCGATACTCCCGCCCATGAACTCACTCTCGACGTTCCGCTCCATGGCCGAGAACAACGCCTGGTCGAACCACAGGCTCCACCGCGCGTGCGCCGAGCTCACCTTCGACGAGCTCACGGCGGAGCGGACCAGCTTCTTCCCCTCCATCCACAGGACGCTGACGCATATCCTCCACGTCGACTGGTACTACCTCGACGCGCTCGAGCGCGGCGGACGCGGCCTCGGCATCTTCAAGGACGCCGCGCCGTTCACCGAGTTCGCCGCGCTGCGACAGGCGCAGCGCGAGGCCGACCGCCGCCTCGTCGCGTTCTGCGAGCAGCTCTCCAGCGACGCAGCGCTCGACGCCGAGGTGCAAATTCAGCGCGCGAGTTACGTGCAGGTCGATCGGGTGGGGAGCGTGCTGCTTCACCTTTTCGTGCACCAGATCCACCACCGTGGGCAGGCGCACGCGATGCTCGCCGGCACGCGCGTGAAGCCGCCGCAGCTCGACGAGTTCTTCATGGCGGCGGAGCTGCCGCTGCGCGAGGCAGAGCTCCGCGAGCTCAGTCTTCCGGTGCGATGACGCGGCGTGCCTCCGGCGGGCGTGCGTGCGGTTCTGTGCCCGCGCACACGCGCGCGCACGGCCGGAACGGAGGTGCGGATCGCCCTCGACATCGGCGCCGGTTGCAGCGCTGAAGCGGCGTTGCATCCATGCAAGGGAATTCTGCCGAGAACCCCCGTGGTTTGCGCGGTACGCGTCTCAGGGTGAGACGGCATGGCCATTGCAGCGTGGGGGACGTTCCCTCCGCTGCGGTGGTTGCCGCAAGCGGCCCTGAGTCGAGACTATTTCCGCGGCGAGCTCCCCATGAAAGAGGTCCGAAGCGACCAGCGCCGGCACGCGAACGAGACACCGATCCCCAGGAGCGGTGTCGTGCGCACGGCGCCCCGCAGCATCATGCCGTCGAGCGCGCCGGCCAGCGAGGGTACGCTCGTCGGGCCGAACGGCGCGTCGTTCGAGGTACGTCCGTCCGATCCGCTCCTCGGCAACATCGACATCGACGCCGTGGTGGCGGGGGTCCCCGACTACTACGCGATGAAGGGGATGTTCTTCAACGCGCTGGCGGCGACGCTCGGGGAGCGGTTCGTGCAGGTGGTGCCGACGCTGTCGAGCCCGCCCCGCGGTGGGCTCTACCTGCCGTTCTCGGACTATCCGATGCGCGACTTCCTGCGACTCTATGACGCGGCGGCGCGGCTCTCCCACCCGAACCGGAGCTCGCGCGAGGCGTACCGTCGGCTCGCGCGGCAGCAGGTGACGGCCTTCCGGGAGAGCGCGCTCGGCCGGATCACGATGCACCTCGCGACCGATCCGGGGGCGGCGCTGATGCGCTACACGGGCAGCCTCGGCGCCCTCGTGAAGGGGCCGTTGGCGCGGGCGCGGCAGCTCGGACCGTCGGAGGTGCAGATCGACCTCGGCAGCTTCCGCGGTGTGCTGGAGTACCCGCTGGGGAACTTCGAGGCGCTCGTCATGGGCTACGGGGCCAAGCCGACCATCTCGGTGGAGCTGCGAGGGCCCGATGCGCTGCAGTTCGTCGTGAGCTGGTAGCGCCCGCGTGGCGCCCGCGCCGGCGAGAGGGTCGGCGCGGCGGGGGCGGGTGGGCGCTCGCCATCCGCCAAGACGGGCGGCCGAAACGCTCGCGCATGGGAACACCGCCCGGCATGTCTCCCTTCGGGCCATGCCACCTGGGACGTTTCGTCGCGCGCCACACAAGGCGCGCCTGAGACGTGGAGCCCCTCGAATCCTTGTGGCACCTCGGTCGGTGCTGGATCGCGCCCACCCGCCCCCGCCGCGCCGACCCTCCCGCCGGCGCTACGGTGGTTGGAAGGGAGGGGAGAGCCGGGGGCGGAGCGCTCGGTGAAGAAGCTGAGCGCTCGGTGACGCCGAGCCCCTGCCCGTACAGCTCGGTCCAGCGCCGCAGGCGACCCACCTCGCCCGAGAGCCCGAGCCGCTCGACTGCCGCCTTCACGTCCTTGCGATAGGGCGCCTTGATCATCGCGCCCATTGCTGCGCGTGGTGAACCCATGTGTCCGCCGATCGCGCGAAGGCCACGTCGGCCCCATCTCACGCGCTCAGCTTTCGGCCGCTCGGACATCGACAAGCCCAGTCGTGAGATCCATTGTCCGCTGCCCTGGCTCGAACAATCTCCTCCGACAACATCGTTGATGCCGCTCCCTCGGCTCGCAGCTCCCGTCATGCCAGGTGCAACATTCCTCTGGCGCTCCAGCGCGCGGCGATCTCGCCGGCGTCCTCCCGGCCGGTCTTGCGCTCGGTCCCTGCCTTTGCGAGGGTCGTTGCCGGGCCGACGGGCCCGTCCCGAGGATGACGCCATGACCACCAGCGAGATCGCGCTCTTCGTCTACGACAACCTCATGAAGGGCGAGGACCAGCACGAATGGCTCGCGTCGGCCCGCCCGCTGGGGGAGGCGACAACGACACCCCGGTACGCGCTCGTCGACCTCGGCACGAGCGGCGCCCTCGTAGAAGGCGGGCTCGTCGCCGTGACCGGGGAGCTCTACGCCCTCTCGCCCGCCGCCCTCGCCGCGCTCGACGTCCATCGGGGACACCCGATCTTGCACCGGCGATCAGCCATCCGCCTCGCCGATGGGCGGGAAGCCCAGGCCTACCTCCTCTCGATGGAGCAGGCCGCTGGGTGCCGGCGCGTCCGCGAGGGCGACTGGCGGAAGCGCCGCGGCGCGCCCGGCGCCGTGCGCTCCCGGGACAACAGCCCGCTCGTGAGCTGGGCGAAGCGCCGCTTCGATCCCCCCCGCTGACCGCACGGCCCGCGCGTTTCTGCGCGACCGCCGCGCCCGACGCATTGTCCCGTCCGGACCGCAACGACCGGTCATCCGCTCGAGCGGCGCCTCCCTGCCCAGGTGCTAGGCCATGATGTGAGGCACGCGTGACGAGATCCTCGGGACATGACCGGCTCCCGGGCGCTACCGGAGAGCCGGGATCGGCCGCTCCGCTCGCGGAAGCGATGGCGGAGGCGTCCGCCGCCCTCTCCGACAAGCTCGACCCGCAGGAGCTCCACCGCACCGCCGTCGAGCTGGCCGCCCGGCTCTAGGAGGCGCGGTCCGCGCTCGCCGAGGCGGAGGGCCGCCTCGCCGCCGAGCGGCAGTGGCTGCGCAGCGTCATCGAGGGCTTCCCCGTCGCCATCGCGATCTTCGACGAGCGCGGCGGCCGCTCGCTCCTCGCCAGCCGCCGCTGCGAGCAGCTCTGCGGCGGCGCGCACCCGCTCAGGGCACCCGAGCTGCCCGAAGGCACGCCGTACGCTCGCCTGTGCGAGCCAGGAGGACGCCCGCTTCTGCACAACGAGATGCCCCTCGTCCGCGCGGTGCGCGGCCAGGCGACGACCTGCGAGGAGCTGTGGTTCCACAGGCCCGACGGGAGCTTCGTCCCCGTCATCGTGAGCGCCGGCCCCATCCGCGACGACCACGGCGCGATCCTCGGCGCCATCGCCAGCTACGAGGACGTCACTCACTACACGGAGCGCGCGCGGCTCCGCGAGGAGTGGACCTCCATCGTCGCGCACGACCTGAAGCAGCCGCTCTCCGCGATCGCCGCCTACGCGGGCATGCTGTCGCGAAGGCCCGAGGCCGCCGACATAGCGGGGTGGAGCCAGAAGATCCTCGCCAGCACCCGACGCCTCGAGCGGATGATCGAGGACCTGCTCGACGCCTCGAAGATCGAGGCGCGGCGCTTCTCGATCGAGCGGCGGCCGACCGATCTCGGCGCCCACCTCCGCGCCGCCGTCGAGCTCGCGGCCGCCGAGCGGCCCGAGCGCGCCGTCGTGTTCGCCGTGGACGAGGGCGTGCCGCCCGTCCTCGTGGACCCGGCGCGCATCGACCAGGTGATCGGCAACCTCCTCCTCAACGCCGCAAAGTACGGCGATCCCATCGCGCCGATCCGCGTGACGCTCTCGCGCCGCGGCGCCGAGGTGGAGATCGTGATCGAGAACCGTGGCCGCGGCATCCCCCCGGACGAGCTGCCCCGGCTGTTCCAGCGGTTTCAGCGGCTCTCGTCAGGCGAGTCCAGCAAGGCCCCGCCCGGCAGCGGCCTCGGGCTCTACATCTGCAAGGGGATCGTCGAGGCGCACGGCGGCCGGATCTGGGCGCGGAGCACGCCGGACGAGACGACGTCGTTCCACTTCACGCTCCCGCTCGCGGGCGGCTGATCCAGGGCCGTGCCCGCGCCCGTCACGCCGGCCGCAGGGCCGTGCCCGCGGCCGTCACGCCGACCGCAGGGCCCCCGCCGCGTCGGTCCGCCGCTCTCGCGGCGCCGCTCAGCCGTTCTTGATGCGCGCCACGATGGCGTCGGTGAGCGTCTTCGTGTCCGCCTTGCCGCCGAGATCGCGCGTGCGCACCCCGTCGCCGTTCAGCGCCCCGTCGATGCCGGCGCGCAGGCGCCTCGCGAGCTCCTGCTCGCCAACGTGGTCGAGCATCATCGCGGCGGCCAGCATGAGCGCGATCGGGTTCGCCACGCCCTTGCCGGCGATGTCCGGCGCCGAGCCGTGCACCGCCTCGAAGATCGCGGCGTTCTGCCCGATGTTGGCCCCCGGCGCCATGCCGAGGCCGCCGACGAGGCCCGCGATCTCGTCCGACAGGATGTCGCCGAAGAGGTTCGTCGTCACGATGACGTCGAACTGCCACGGGTTCAGCACGAGCTGCATCGCGCACGCGTCCACGATGCGCTCGTCGGTCGCCACGCGGCCCTCGAACGACCGGCCCACCTCGCGCGACGTCTCGAGGAAGATGCCGGTGAGCGCCTTCATGATGTTCGCCTTGTGGACGATGGTGACCTTCTTGCGGCCGTTCTTCTCGGCGTAGTTGTAGGCGAACTCGGCGATGCGGCGCGAGCCGACCCGGGTGTTCACGCCCGAGCCGATCGCCACCGCGTGCTCGTCGCTCCCGATCGGGATGTAATGCTCGAAGCCGACGTACAGGCCCTCGAGGTTCTCCCGCACGAGCACGATGTCGATGTTCTCGTAGCGACCCCCGGGGATCAGCGTGCGCGCGGGCCGCACGTTCGCGAAGAGCTGGAACTCCTGCCGCAGGCGCACGTTCGAGGACCGGTATCCGCCGCCGATCGGCGTCTCCAGCGGCCCCTTGAGCGCGAGCTGCGTGCGGTGGATGCTGTCGAGCGTGGCCCGGGGCAGCGGGTCGCCGAAGTCCTTCACGCCGGCCATGCCGGCCACGCACGTCTCCCACTCGAAAGGCGAGCCGAGCGCGTCGAGGGCGCGCAACGTCGCCTCCACGATCTCGGGGCCGATGCCGTCACCAGGGATGAGGGTCGCTGTGTGCTTCTGTGATGTCACGGGCTGTGTCTCTTGGGCTCGGGGTCAATCGCGTCCACCAGGAAAGTCGCACGCATAGCCGAGGTCCGTGCCGCGATCTACCTCCCGGGACGGTAGATCTCGCCCTCGACGGAACGCTGTTCATCCTGCGTGCTCCACATGTTTCAATTGTTTCACGCGATCCGCGTTGGTCCGTATTGGCCCGCATCGCTCGGCGCCTGCAGCATCGCCCGGCGCTCGCCGCGTCGCTCCGCGGTGGTCCGTCGTGTTTCACGTGATGGTCCGCGTTGTTTCAGGTCGATCCACGTACGGTTGCCCACCGGGGCGCATGTCCCTTGAGGATCCCCGCCCCCGCCGCCATCATGTCGCGCGCCCATGATCTGCCCGCGCTGCCACCGCGGTTACGCCGACCGTTCGTACGCGTTCTGCCCCGACGACGGCGCCCGCCTTGTCCAGTCGCTGTCGGCCGCGCCGCCCGCGCAGCCGACGCGGCAGTTCGGCGCCGTCCTCGAGGATCGCTACGTGATCCAGGGCTTCATCGGCGCGGGCGGGATGTCGCGCGTGTACCTGGCCTCGGACAGCCACACGAAGGAGCAGGTCGCGATCAAGATCCTGAACCGCAACTTCGCCGCCGACCGGACCCAGCGCGAGCGCTTCCTCCGCGAGCTCGAGGTGGCGGCCGAGCTCGGGCACCCGAACATCATCCGTGTCCTCGACGCGGGCGAGCGCAAGGACGGCTCGCCCTTCATCGTGCTCGAGCTGCTCACCGGCGAGTCGCTCGGGGTCCTGCTCCGCCGCGAGGTGGCCGTGAGCGAGGCCGTCGCGCTGCCGCTGATCCGGCAGGCGGCGTCGGCGCTCGCCGCCGCGCACGCGGCCGGGATCATCCACCGCGACGTGAAGCCGGACAACATGTTCCTCGTCCGCACCGCCGGCGGCCCGCGCGTGATCAAGATGATGGACTTCGGCTTCGCGAAGGTCCGATCGGGCCCGACGACCGCGGCCGGCCTCGTGCTGGGCACCGTCCCCTACATGGCCCCGGAGCAGGCCCTCGCCGACCCCGTCGACGGCCGCACCGACGTCTACGCCCTCGGCGTCACCATGTTCCGCATGCTCGCGGGCCAGCTCCCCTTCTCCTCGCCGGACGACGTGGTGGTCGTCGCCCAGCACGCGTGCGCCCCGGCCCCCCGGCTGAGCGCGATCCGCCCCGGCATCGACCGGCGCATCGAGGCGCTCGTCGCCACCGCGCTCCGCAAGCTGCCCGGGAACCGCTTCGACTCGATGCAATCGCTCCTGGAGGACGTCGAGCGCATCCTCGGCGTGCGCCCAGGCGAGCCGATCGGCGCGCCGCTCCGGAAGAGCCCGGACGTCTATGAGCCGGTGAACCCGGCCGCGCGCGAGGCGCTGAAATTCCTGCGCCGCCAGCTCCCCTGAGCGGACCGGTCGCCTCGCGCCGGAGCGCTCGGGTCAACGCGCGCCGAGATCCTCGATGCGGTAGCCGTCCGGGTACGTGCGCGTCTTCTTCGCTGTGAGCAGGCGCGGCGAGCGCCGGCGGGGCATCGCCCGCAGCACCGGGACGCGCGCGCGGATCGCCCCCTCGACGAGCCGGCGCAGCGCAGGGGAAGGCCGCGGCAGCCCGAGCGCGTCGAGCAGGCGATCGTCGAGGATCGCGTGGACGACCCGCGCCCCGAGGGGCCGAAGGGGCCTCGGCAGCACCCAGCTCAGCAGGAGGTCCCGCGTGGCGACGGCGAGCTTCCGGTTGTCCTCCGAGAACCGCATGTGCTCCGCCTCGAAATCGACGTTGAAGCGCTCGAACGCCTCGTAGCTCGGCGGGATGTCCCTGATGTTCATGAGCGCCCCGACGCGCGCCCAGTAATGGTACGTCGCGAGCTTCTCCTTCTCCGTCAGCGGGCGCCAGCCGAAGCGCTCGTTCCAGCGCACCGGCTCGAACACGAACGTCGACAGCGTGTACAGGTACTCGTCGTTCGGGATGGTGTGGCGCCTGTGCTGCTGGTTCATGCGCCGCAGCGCCGCCCGGCCGCGCTCGCTGTCGTATCCGTTCTCCAGCATCTCGGAGAGGATGAGGACGGTGTCGTCGTAGCGCTTCTGGGTGCGCTCCAGGAACTCCCCGGTCTGCACCAGGAGCCGTGAGCTCCGCGCGATGCCGAAGACGCGGATCAGCGCGAGCTCCAGGGCGCGCTGCGTGTCCCACGGGAAATCGTAGCACGTCGAGAGGAAGGTGATCTCCTGATGATCTTCGACCGGTTCGAGGTTCGCCTCGATGTGGTCGCGGATGGCGTGGCGCGATCGCGATCCGGGAGGAATCCAGCGCATGAAGATGTCCTGACGCGTATCCCCGCGAAGTCGACTCGGTATCTGTAGATATACGTCCGTGGTCCCGTCCCGGAAACGTCATTGACGTCGTCGCGCGCTCGTCGAACGCTGCTTATTGAAGCGAGGAGATGGGGGGAGGGCGCACGCGGCGCGCTCCGGCCGTGGCGCGGGCGAGGCGCCGCCGGGCCGGCAGGCCGGGGCGGCCCCGGGCCGGCGGCCGGGCGCTCGCGGACACACGACCGGGGCGCTCGAGAGACTCAGTCGTGCGGGCATCGGGGCGTGCGCGGCCTGGGCGCAGGTGCCACCCTAGCTCCGTGCGGCCTGTCATTGACGACATGATCCAGGAACTCCTCACACGCCACCGCTCTAGCGGCCGGGTGGACCTCAACGACATCGCCGAGGTCATCGACCGGCGGGCGGTCTCGTACGAGGAGGTGGAGTACATCATCGATCGGCTCGAGTCGGAGGGCCTCCGGGTCGCCGAGCCGCTGGACCCAGGTGACGTCGAGGTGCTCCGCGCCGTGCTCGCGAGCGCCAGGCGGCTCGCCGCCGAGCTCGGGCGCAGGCCCACCATCGGCGAGGTCGCGCTGGCCTGTGGCCACGCCCCGCACGCGGTGCGCCGGGCGCTGGAACAAGCGGGGCGCGCCAAGACTTGTTGAACTTGTCGAGACGACGGCTGCGGTCCGCGCCGGGCGCGTCGCGGCGCGTCTCGACACGGCGCGGCGCGGGGCGGGGCGGGGCGGGGCGGGCGCGGAGCGACGGCGCACGGGAGCGCACCAGAGCGAAACCAAGAAAACGAAAGGACACCCTCGTTTGCAGGACCGTAGCTCTACAGGGGTGTTACTATAGAGATGGAGGGGTGCTCTGTAGCCGTAGTCGATTGTTTCATCTACGCATCAGCGGAAGGAAGGCTGGCCCGATGAACATCACGATCACGTTCCGGCACATGGTGGGTACGGAGGCCGTCAAGCGGCACGTTCACGAGAAGGTGGCCAAGCTTCAGAAATTCCTTAGGCAGGCGATGACGGCGCAGGTGACCCTCTCCGTCGAGGGCCTCGATCACATCGCCGACGTTCGCATCTCGTCCGGCAGCCTGGCGTGCCAGGCGACGGAGCGGGGTGAGGACATGTACGCTTCGATCGACATGGTGCTGGACAAGCTCGAGCGGCAGATCCGCGATGGCAAGGGACACACCATCGCCCGTAAGCGCAACGGCACGAGCGCCGGCGAGTACGCCGCCGAGGTCGAGCGAGAGGCCGCGGCGCGCTCCAGGACGTGAGCCGCCTCGCCGGCCCCTGAGACCGCGGCGCGCTCACGGAGGTGAGCCGCGCCGCCGCCGCGGCCCGCCGCCATGGCCGCGTGATCTGCCGCGCCGGTCGCGGGCGCGGCAGCGGCGCGGGCCGCTCGTCATCGCGTGCGCCCCCGCGCGGCCTGCCGCGCGTGCGCCTCGGCGCAAGCTGCCGCGCGTGCGCCGAGGCGCAAGCTGCCGCGCGTGCGCCGAGGCGCAAGCTGCCGCGCGTGCGCCCCCGCGCGCAAACCTGCCAAGGGAACGCTGCCGCCTTGCGGCGACCGCAACGAGCGCGACGGCCGCCCGCGGCGACCGCGACGCGAACGCGGAAGATCACCTCCCTCCGGACGGCGCCTCGCGATAGCGTGCTTGAGTCGCGTACCCGAGGTACCCAGGGTACGATGGCAACGTCGGCGCGCCTGGCCCCGGCCGAGCGCAGCGCCGTCCGTGCCACGTGCGCCATCCCCGTGCCCCTCACCTCGTCAGAGCGCCGAAACCAGCATGCAAGTCTGCGACATCTTGACCGCGCACCAGGTATCCGTCGCCAGCGAGCAGGAGGGGGTCGTCCGCTCGAAGGCGGACGCGCTCCGCAGGCTCGCCGCCCTGCTCGCGACAGGGCAGCAGGGGATCAAGAGCGAGGACATCGAGCGGGTGCTCGCCGAGCGCGAGCGGCTCCAGTCCACCGGCGTCGGCAGCGGCGTCGCCATCCCCCACGGCGCCATGGAGGGGGTCGAGCGGCTGATCGGCGCGGTCCTGCTCTGCCCGAAGCCGATCGACTTCGACGCGATCGACGGGGCGCCGGTGTCGATCCTCGTCGCCGTGATCGGGCCGAAGCGGGCCACCGGCGAGCACCTCAAGACCCTGGCGCGCATCTCCCGTCTCCTGCGGGACGAGGCGTTCAGGAAGCGGTTGCTCGGCGCCTCGACCGGGCGGGCGGCGTACGAGCTCATCGCCGCTGAGGAAGGGAGGTCGGTGTCGTGAGCGGCGCGCACGGCAGCAGACAGGAAGGCGGCGGGGGCGCCTCCCCGGCCGGCGGCGGGCGGATGGACCGCCCGGCCCTCACCGTGCGGAGCCTGATGGCCGACGAGGGGCTCGGCATCGAGCTCTCGCTCATCGCGGGCGCCGCGGGCCTCGACCGGCCCATCATGAACACCCGCATCCAGAAATCGGGGCTCGCGCTCGTCGGCCACTTCCACGGCATCGTCCCGACGCGGGTGCAGATCCTCGGCCAGACCGAGCTCTCGTTCCTCCACAAGCTCTCGCGCGAGGACCGGCTCCTCTCGCTGCGCGGCTTCTTCGAGCTCGGGCTGTGCTGCGTCATCCTCACGCAGGGCGATCAGCCGTTCGACACGAACAGCTCCGGGATCGGCTTCTTCCCCGTGCCGGAGCTCGCGCAGTGCGCCGAGGAGTCCGGGACGCCGCTCCTGATGTCGGCCGTGCGGTCGAGCGTCACGATCACCGCGCTGCACGCGCTGCTCGACGATCGCCTGGCGCCGCGCATCCGCCTGCACGGCGTGCTCGTCGACGTCTTCGGCGTGGGCCTCTTGCTCATGGGGTCGAGCGCGATCGGCAAGAGCGAGTGCGCGCTCGACCTCGTGATGCGCGGCCACCGGCTCGTGGCCGACGACGCCGTGGAGTGCGACTACCGCCCGCCCGGCATGGTCTTCGGCGCGCCGGCGGAGCTGCTCCGCTACCACCTCGAGGTGCGCGGCCTCGGCATCCTCAACGTGAAGGACCTCTTCGGCGTCACCTCGATCCGCGAGCGCAAGCGCATCGACGTCGTGGTGAAGCTCGTCGAGTGGTCGAAGGACACCGAGTACGACCGGCTCGGGCTCGACGAGCGGTACCACACGATCCTCGGCGTGAAGATCCGGGAGCTCGTCATCCCGGTGCGGCCCGGCCGCGACATGGCGTCGATCCTCGAGGTCGCCGCCCGCAACGAGCTCCTGAAGAACGCCGGGTTCCACGCGGCGCGCGAGTTCTTCGGCAACGTCGAGGGCGAGCTGCTCGGCGAGCGCTCGCCGGAGGAATCGTCGGTGCCGCCGCCGGCGCGGCTCGCGGAGGAGTGGACCCAGCGGAGCGCGGCGCCGCCCGGCGCGCCCCGGCCGCCGCGGCCCGGCCAGGGCGCGGACGCGCCGGTCCCGCCGAGCAGCGCCTTCCGGCAGCCTCCGGATCGCGGGAGGCCGCCCTCCGACCGCTCCGGCACCGGGTTCGTCGCCACGGAGTCGTCCGTGAGCCTGCCGCGGCCGAGGAGGCGAGGATGAGCGGCGCGAGCGGCCCCCCCCAGGCGCCGTCCGACGCCCCGCCGCGGCGGGTCGTCGTCGTGACGGGGCTGTCCGGCGCGGGAAAATCCACGGCGCTCCACGCCCTGGAGGACCTCGGCTTCTTCTGCGTGGACAACCTCCCCACGTCGCTCGTCCGCGCGGCGGTCGAGGCGTGCGAGGCGGGCGGGATCACCCGCATCGGGCTCGGCATCGACGTCCGGGTCGGCTCGTTCCTCGCGGGCGCGACGGCGGCGCTCGACCAGATCCAGGTCGGCCGCGACGTCGTGATCCTCTTCCTCGACGCCTCGGACGAGACGCTGCTCCGGCGCTTCAGCGAGACGCGGCGCCCCCACCCGCTGACCACCGGCGGCAGCGGCGCCATCGCGATGCTCGACGGCGTCCTTCTCGAGCGCGAGCGGCTCGCGTCGCTGCGCGCCAGGGCGACCATCGAGCTCGACACGACGCGGCTGTCGACGCACGACCTGCGCCGCGTCGTCCTCGAGCGGCTGCGCCCGGCGAAGGTGGATCTGCCCCTGATGTCCACCCGCTTCGTCTCGTTCGGCTACAAGTACGGCATCCCGCTCGACGCCGATCTGCTCCTCGACGTCCGCTTCCTCGACAACCCCTATTTCGTCCACGGCCTGCGCGAGCTGACGGGCAACGACGAGCCGGTGCGGGAGTACATCCTCAAGAACCCGGATGCCCTCGAGTTCATCAGCAAGACGGAGCAGCTCCTTTCGTTCTGCATGCCGCGCTACGCGAGCGAGGGAAAGAGCTACCTCACCGTCGGCATCGGCTGCACCGGCGGTCGGCACCGGTCCGTGGTGCTCACCAACGTCCTCAGCGACAGCCTGCGGCGGAAGACCGGGCTCCCGATCACGGTCGTGCACCGGGACGTCGCCCGGGCGGGCGGGAGTATAGTACCCTCGGTGGGCGAGGGGTTGGCCGGGACCCCGAGCGTGGACCTCCGGCTCACGCCGTCGGGGGTGTCCGCGCCGGAGTCCCGCCCGGCATCGGACAAGAGCGCGACGGGGGGCGAGCGGTGACGACCGAGGCGGTGACGAGGCGTTTCACCATCATCAATGTGCGAGGGCTGCACGCGCGCGCCGCGACGAAGCTCGTGCAGCTCGCCGGGCGGTACGACTGCGAGATCTCCCTCACCGGGCCCGACGGGCAGTCGGCCAACGCGAAGAGCGTGATGGGCGTGCTCCTGCTCTGCGGCTCGATGGGCACGCAGATCGAGGTCAACGCGACAGGCGATCAGGCCGCCGACGCCGTCGACGCCATCGGCCAGCTCATCGCCTCGCGCTTCGGAGAGCCCGAGTGAGGCGCGGCCCGAGCGCGCTCTCCGCGGGGGGCGACCCTCCCGCCCCGGCGGACGCCGCCTGCGGCGAGCTCGTCGAGTCCGGCGTCCGGAGCGACTCGAGGCCACCCGCGGCCCGGAGCGACTCGGTGCCACCCACGGCCCGGAGCGACTCGGTGCCACCCACGGCCCGGAGCGACCCGGCGCCGCCCGGGACCCGGAGCGACTCGATGCCGCCCGGCGCCCGGACCGAGACGCTGCGGGGCATCTCGGGGTCGCCGGGCGTCGCCATCGGCTCGGCCGTCGTGATCGGCGGCCACAGGACGGATCACCCCCGCCGCCGCGTCAGCTCCAGCGAGATCGCGGCGGAGCTCGCGCGCTTCGAGGCCGCCGTCGAGCGCGCGCAGGACGAGCTCCGCGACATGGCGAAGCGCCTCAGCAACCACCGCGCCGAGGCGTCGATCCTCGAGGCGTACCTCCTGATGCTCGGCGACGAGACGCTCGCCGACGCCGTGAAGCGCCAGGTCATCGAGGAGCGGCGCTGCGCCGAGTGGGCCGTGGCGACCGCGTGCGAGGCGATCGCGGGCCGCTTCGCCGCGCTCGACGACCCGTACCTGCGCGAGCGCAGCCACGACGTCATGTTCGTCGGCGAGCGCCTGCTGCGCGCCTTCACCCTCCCGCCGCAGGAGCCGCCGTCGTCGCGGGACACGTCGCCGCTCTCCACCCGCAGCCTGATCGAGCTGCAGAACTCGATCGCCATGCCGGTCACGTTCGGCGCGGCGATCCCGCGCTTCTCGGGGCCGACCATCGTCATCGCGCACGACCTGTCGCCGGCGGACACCGCGGCGATGGTCGACGAGCCGGTCGTCGGCTTCGTCACCGAGGTCGGCACCCGCACGAGCCACACCTCGATCATGGCGCGCGCGCTGGAGATCCCGGCCGTCGTCGGCGTGAACGACGTGCTCCAGCGCGTGATCACGGGGGACGTCGTCGTGATCGACGGCCTGCGCGGCACGGTCATCGTGCGCCCCGGGCCCGCCGAGCTCGCCGAGGCGCGCGCCCGGGCCGAGCGCCACGTCGCGCTCGCCAAGGAGCTCTCCGAGTCGCGGCACCGCGCGGCCGAGTCGAAGGACGGCGTCAAGGTGTCGCTCCGCGCCAACGTCGAGCTCCCGGCCGAGGCGATCCTCGCGCGCGACCAGGGCGCCGACGGCATCGGCCTCTACCGGACGGAGTTCCTCTACATCGATCGCACGTCCCCGCCCAGCGAGGACCAGCAGTTCGAGATCTTCCGCGCCGTCGTCGAGGCGCTCCGCCCGAAGCCGGTCACGCTGCGCACGTTCGACATCGGCGGCGACAAGTTCGTCTCCACCTTCCAGGTGCCGCCGGAGATGAACCCGATGCTCGGCCTCCGCGCCGTCCGGCTCGCGCTCTCGCGCCCCGACGTCTTCCTCGAGCACCTGCGCGCCATGGTGCGCGCCTCGGCCTACGGCGACGTGCGGATCATGATCCCCATGGTCGCGGGCCTCGGCGAGCTCCGGCAGGTGCGCGCGATGCTCCGCCGCGCGCAGGAGCAGGTGCGCGCCCGCGGCCTGCCGTGCGCCGACGACATCCCGCTCGGCGTGATGATCGAGGTGCCCGCGGCGGCGATCATGGTCGACCACTTCGCGCGCGAGGCCGCGTTCCTGAGCCTCGGGACGAACGACCTCATCCAGTACGCGCTCGCCGTCGACAGGACCAGCCGGTCGCTCGCCTACCTCGCCTCGCCGTTCGATCCGTCGATCCTCCGGCTGATCACGAAGGTGATCCAGGCGGGCCAGGAGTTCGGCCGCCCTGTCTCGCTCTGCGGCGCCATGGCGAGCGACCCGCTCGCCGCCGTGCTCCTCCTCGGCCTCGGCCTCCGCGACTTCTCGATGGAGGCGGCGGCGATCCCGGAGATCAAGGAGACGCTCCGGCGCGTGTCGGTCGCCGAGGCCGAGGCGGTCGCGGCGGAGGCGCTCGCGTACGCCACGGCCGAGGAGGTCGAGTGCTGCGTCGCCGCGGCGTTCGCCCCGGATCTCTACGACCTGCTCACGGGAGAGCGCGACACGAAGTGACCTGCACCGCAGGCCGGCCGCCTCGCCGCGTTCACCTCGTTTTCGCTTGAGCTCGCGTGGTGGGCTTCCTAGCGTGGCCCTCGCTTCATGAAGCCCCGTAAAGCCATGGGCGCGGCGCCGTCCGCGTCCCGCGTGACGCGCGCGCTGGCCAGCGGCGCGCTGGCGCTCGGCCTGTGCGCGGCGGGCTGCGAAGAGGAGAAGCCGCCGACGCGGCTCGTGGGGCAGGCGCACCTGACGCTGCTCCACACGTCGGACATCCACTCGCGGCTCTTCCCGTACAACCTGCAGCTCGGCCAGGTCGACGCGGGGCTCGGCCTCGGCGAGGCGACCTCGATCGCGAACGTCGGCGGCGCCGCGCGGATGAGCCACATCATCGGCCGCGAGCGCGCGCGGTCGTCGCGCGTGCTGCACCTCGACGGCGGCGACTGCTTCCAGGGCGCGCCGATCTTCAACTTCTACGCGGGCGAGGCCGAGATCCGCACCCTCGGCGCGATGGGCGTCGACGCGATGATCGTCGCCAACCACGAGTTCGACCGCGGCGCGCTGAACCTCGGCATCCAGCTCCAGCAGAACGCGAGCTTCCCCATCCTGGCGGCGAACTACCAGCTAGAGGACCCGGCGCAGCCCGGCGCCTCCCCGCTCGGCGCGATCCTCCAGCCGTTCACCGTCTTCGACCTGGAGGGCCTCCGCGTCGGCGTCATCGGGATGGGCAACCTCTCCAGCCTGACGTCGATCTTCGAGGCGCCGAACCGGCTCGGTGTCACCCCGCTGAACACCACCGAGGTCGCCCAGTTCTACGTCGACCTGCTCCGCCCCACGGTGGACGTCATCGTCTTCGTCACCCACCTCGGGCTCGACGTCGACGAGCGGATGATCGAGACGACGACGGGCATCGACGTCGTGCTCGGCGGGCACAACCACATCGTGCTCCAGCCGCCGAAGCGCGTGCGCGACTGCTCGCGGTACTACGACGAGGAGAAGCAGAGCCACTACATCCTGCTGAACGACGAGCGCTCGCCCGAGGCGGGCGAGAAGCTCCGCCGTTACTGCAAGCCGCGCGACGTCGTGCTCGCGCACTCCGGCGCCTTCGCCAAGTTCGTCGGCCGCCTCGACCTCGTGCTGTCCAAGGACCCGTCCGAGCTCGGCCCCGACCACGACCCGCTGAACGGCTACGAGGTGGTCTCGAACCGGTACGAGCTCTTCCCGGTCACCGAGGACGTGCCCGCCGATCCGATCGTCGCCTCGGTTCTCGAGCCGTACGGGCAGGGGCTCGACGCGCTCGCGAACCTCGATCTGCTCGTCGGCTACGCGCTCGACGGCTCGAGGCGCGTCTCGACGAGCGGCGGCGACTCGCCGCTCGGCAACCTGATCGCCACCGCGATGTGGCTGCGGCTCGGCATCCAGACCGACTTCGCGCTCACGAACACGACGGGCATCCGCGCCGACCTCGTGCCGGGCCCCGTCACGGTCGAGCAGATGTTCAACATCTTCCCCTTCGACAACTCGATCTCGAAGATGCAGCTCTCCGGCCTGGAGGTGCAGGACCTCTTCGACTTCGTCGCGCGCCGCTCGGCCGGCCGCGGGTGCGTGTCGCAGGCGCAGATCGCGGGCGCGCGGGTCGTCATCGACTGCGCGGCGCGCGCCTCCGCTGGCGCGGCCCCGGGCGTCGCGACCCGCGTCTACATCGGCGCCCACGAGCCGCCGATCGCGTGCCCGAACGGCGACGCCGACTGCCCGGGCGGCCTGGTCGGGAGCTGCGACGTCGAGGCCAACCGGTGCTGGCAGCCGATCGATCCGATCGGGACGTACGAGCTCGCCACGTCGAACTACCTCGCGCAGGGCGGCAGCGGTTTCCGGGTGCTCCAGCGCAACACGACGCAGTTCGACACACAGGTGCAGCAGCGCGACGCGCTCATCGACTACATCCGCGCCGGCAGCCCGTGCGGCGCGGGCGACGACGGCAGGCTGCCGACGTGCAGCGTGGACGGCGACTGCGAGGCGGCGCTCGGCGAGGGCTATGTCTGCGCGTGCCCCGAGTCGGTCGTCGAGGGGCCCGTGTGCCGGACGGGCGACGCCCCGTGCTCCGCGGGGGCGTGCGTGCTCGCGCGCTGCCGCGACGACGTGGCCGCCTACCAGCGCGACGTCTGCGCGGCGGCGCCCACGGCCTGGCTCAGGCAGCAGTGCGAGGGCGCGCTCGCCCCGTGCAGCGCCGCGGGCGAGCAGTGCAAGTACCTCGCGTGCGTCGACCGGCGGCTCGGCAACTTCTCCGACGGCCGCCTGCGGATGGTGGGCCAGTGACGGCGCGGGCGCGGCGCCGGGCGGCGCTCACGGCGGTCGCGGCGATCTCCGGGATGGTGGCCGCGTCCCTCGCCGGCTGCGGCGGCGATGGCGGGCCCCCCCGCGGCGTCTCGAGCTTCTGGGTCAAGGTCGAGAGGGTGAACGGCGAGGCCCCGCCGCCCGCCGACGAGCCCCTGCCCGCGAACCGCGGCGACACGGTGGACACCTGGCGCTTCCGGGTCGAGGCGCGCGACCCCGCCGGCCGCCGGGCGGACTTCGACGGCATGGTCCGGCTCAGCGTCGAGCCCGGGGCCGTGATCGACGTCGAGGCCGACGGGGAGGGCGTCGCGGTCGGGCGCAACGTCCGCCTGCGCGACGGCGTCGCCGTGGGCGCGGTCCACGTGACGGCCGTCTACGGCCCCGCGCGGCTGTGGGCCGAGGACATCGGCTACCTGCCCGCGCGCGACCGCCCCGCGTGCTCGAACGGCGTCAACGACGACGGGCCGGGCGACGTGCTCATCGATTTCCCCGCCGACCCCGGGTGCGCCTTCGCCGACGACGACACCGAGGAGGGAGGCACCTTCAGCGCCGGCGCCTCGGAGCCCGTCGCCTACGCGCTGCCGCGCATCGCCGATGTCCAGGGCGGCGGCTCGACGACGCCGTACCCGTTCGAGGGGATCCAGATCAACACCGCGGCCCCCCAGCGCGTCGTCGTCACGCGCGTCGCGAGCGACGGCTTCTACGTCACCGATCTGGCCGGCCAGGACGGCGGCTATAACCACCTGTTCGCGTTCAACTTCAACACCCCCGCCAACATGCGTGTCTGCGACAGGCTCGAGTACCTCGCGGGCACCGTGAACGAGTTCTTCGGCTTCACCGAGCTCTCGTTCCCCTCCTACGAGATCGCGCGCGCCGAGGAAGGGGAGGCGTGCGAGGTCCCGGAGCCGGCCCTGCTCGACGCGCAGACGATCGCCGACGCCGGGGCCATGGAGCGCCTCGAGAGCGGGCTCGTGCGCGTCGAGGGGGTGCACATCAGCAAGAACTTCGGCCCGCGGCCCGCGCGCGACAACGTCTTCGGCCCGGATCAGTCGAGCTGCGACCTGAACGGCGACGGCCAGGTCGACTTCGAGAGCCCGGCCGAGGGGCGCTGCGCGAACGCGTGCTCGCGCGACCCCGAGTGCAGCGAGTGGACGAGCTACTCCGCGCGCGGCAACTACAAGGTCACGGACGGATCGACCATGATCCAGATCCAGACGGGCACGGTGAGCGACTTCGATCCGACGTCGCACCGGGGCCGGGAGCTCGGCTCGGTGACGGGCACGCTCCGGAACTTCTCGGGCGGCTCGCTGAACTGGACGGTCGAGGCCCGCTGTCCGGACGACCTCGTCTGCGACGCGCCCGGCTGCGCGCCCGTCGCGAAGACCTCGAAGGAGGCCTGCGTGAGGCCGCGCAGCCTCAACGACAACGACGCGGAGACCAACTAGCCCCCTCTCGTTCGCCGCGGCCGCGCTGCCCTGCCGCAATACCCAGGCCCCAAGGAAGCCCACCGCCCGCCATGCACCGAAGCGCGCTCCTCGCCCCCGCCGTTTCCGCGGCCTTGCTGCTCACGCTCGCGCCGGCGGCGCAGGCCCAACCCCAGCCCGCCCCCGACCCGGTCGCGCCTGCGCCCCCGCGGGAGCCCGCCGCGCCTGCGCAGGCGCCCGTCCCGCCGGTCCAGGAGCCCGCCGCGCCCGCGCAGCCGCCCGCCGCGCCCGCGCAGCCGCCCGCTGCGCCCGCCGCGCCCGCCGTGGCCCCGGCGCTCGCCCCGCCTGCGCCGGCCGCGGCCCCGGCGCTCGCCCCGCCGCCTCCTCCTCCGGGGCTGCCCCCGGCCCCCGCCGTGGCCCAGCCGCCGCAGCTGCTGCCGGAGCCGCCGCTCGAGCCGGAGGAGCCGCACGTCCGCGTCGGCGACGCCATGGACACGCGGCTCACCTGGACGCTCGGCGACGACGACCTGCTCCACGAGACGGGCCAGGCGCAGCCGATCTCGCCGGACCTGAGCGTCGGCGATCGAAAGCAGTACCGGCTGTTCTTCGACAACCTCAACTCCCGCTTCAGCGGGCGCGAAAACCTGACGCACCTCGCGCTCTACAAGCGGATGCCGGGGTTCATCCCGCGGCTTACCACCGAGGCTTCGCTCGTCCTGCGCGTCGACCTCGCCGCGCTGTCCAGGAACAACAACAACGTCAACCAGGCGTTCTACGACGCCGGCTCGTTCATCCGCGCCTTCTACCACACGGACGGCAGGGCCAACGGCAAGACCGGCGTGGGCGTCACGCTCTGGCCGCTCGACACCGACCGCTTCCGGCTCGGCTACCTCTACGACATCTCGTGGGGCGGCACGAACGCCTCGATCAATCAGTCGATCTTCCCGCGCATCATCGGCACCGCGCCCGGCGCGAAGATCCAGGTCGACGCCGAGCGGTTCAGCGCGTTCGCCGGGTTCAAGGTCGCCAGCATCACCCAGCTCCAGCGCGTGCTCACCCCCGGCACGAGCGAGGTCGAGGAGATCCGCATCGCGCAGACGAACTACGGTTTCCTCGCCGGCGGCGGCGTCGATCTCCACCCGTACGTGCACGCCGACCTCGGGGTCGGCTACTTCCAGCAGGGCCGGTTCGACTGGCCCGACGTCGCCGGAGAGCCTGTCTACACGTACGGCGCCTCGGCCCGGGTCGTCGCGCACACGAAGAACGAGCCGATCCCGCAGTCGGTGGACTTCGTGCTCTACCGCAACGACCCGGAGCGGCCGCAGATCCTCTTCAAGCCCGAGACGTACACGCCGGGCAAGACGACGTGGGCGGTGAGCCTCGAGGCGTCGAACCTCTACCAGAACCTCAAGGACTTCGAGTCCGCGGGCGTGACCACCCTCCAGCCGGCCCGCGCCGCGGCGCTCCAGGGCGTCATCAAGTCGGGGTACGCGCGCGCGAGCGTCACCGGCATCTACCGGGATCTGCCGTTCGTGCTGCGCAACCAGCCGAGCTTCATCCCGTTCCAGACCATCCCCGACACGCGCGGCGCCTCGACGTCCGATGAGCTGTTCTTCGCCCTGGCGGCCGACTACTACATCGCGTCCGCGCGGCTCACCCCGGGCCTCGGCGCGGGGCTCCAGCTCCCCGCCACCTTCCGGACGACCTCGTTCGACGTGATGAGCGCGCCGATCGCGCGCACGGTGGTCGTGCGCGAGCAGGGCAACCTGTCGATCCTGCCTTACAACACGTCCGCCGTGCCCATCTTCCAGGCCCGGGCGAGCCTCAAGTGGGACATCAGCCGCATCCTCTCCGCTGTCGCGTGGGTCCAGTACGTGCGCGACAACAACGGCACCTTCATGGAGCGCGACCCCTCCGAGGGCACCCTGGCGCTGCGCACCTTCGTGAGCCCCGACTTCCTCGGCGCCGGCGCGAGCGCCCAGGCCCGCTTCTGACGCGGCGGCCGCGCGCGGCCTCCCCTCGGCACCTCATCGCGGCTGGAACGCCTTGAACGCCGCGACGGCGCGCGGCGTCGTGCTCACGGTCTCGACGATGCGGAAGCCGCCGCGCAGGTAGAACCCCTCGAAGTGCAGCACGCTCTCCCCCTCGGCGGGCTCGATCTCCCAGTAGCGCGCGAGGTCCTTCGACGTGCCGAGCACGGCGATCCGCCGCCACCCCGACGGGATCATGCCGGTCCACTCCGCCCCGCGCTTCTCCGTCAGCTCGAAGTCGTCGCGGCTGTGCTTCACCCGGAAGCTCGCGTCCGGCCCCGAGCCGATGCGCGCGTCGAGCGGGCCGCCGGGCGGCCCCTTGGCCTCCTGGTCCTGCCGCCGCGGCCCGCGCTTGCTCACCCGGTAGCCCGCGACCGACTGCGGATCGAGGTAGTAGGTGCCCCCCTCCTTGCTCGCGCGCAGCCGCCCCGCGTAGATCGCCTGGCGCACCGCGCTCTCCGAGATGCCGAGCTGCTGCGCGGCCTCCGGCACCGTCACCGTGTAGCGCGTCCGCGGCGTGGACACCGCCGCGTCCCCCGGCAGCCGCTTGCGCGCCACGCAGTCGAGCATCACGTGGAACGTCGGATCGCGGTACACGTCCGCCGTCGCGACGCTCCGGCCCGCGACCGCCGTCCTGTCGAGCAGCGGGTTCTCCGGGCCGAAGACGAGATCGTTCAGCTCGGCCTCGGACACCGCCGGGTCCTTGGCCGCCGCCAGCACCCGGCACAGGAACGTCCCGAGCTCGCCGGTCGGCGTCGCGAACTCGACCGTCTCGCCGGACAGCAGCGTGTATTGCGTCTTCATCTCGCCCCTTCGCAGCTCGTCGTGTGCGCTCTCACCGCCGCGCGCCGCACGCGTGCCCGGGGCCACGCGAGCCCGATCCGTCCGCAAGGCGGACGAAGTCCCTTGATGGCGCCGCACCGGCGCCCACAGGCGGATCTCACCCGTCCAGGGAGGCCAGGCCGGCGGCGCCCGGCCTCCATCGACGCGAAGCTCGACTCGAGGCACGGGGCCGCCCGCACGCCACCCCGGCGGGCACGCGTTCAGCACCGCAGCTACGTATTACTGTATGCGTGTTCAGATAGTTCCGTCTAGTGCCTTCGCGCACCGGTAGGACAAAACCCGTCCGGTGTCGGAGCGGCAGCCCCGTCCGCAACTATCTGAAAACAATCATTTATTCTGCGTGCTCAGAACGCTGGAAGTCCGCGGGAAAATCGTCGACCCCCTTCGAGACGGGGGGCGGGCGAGGCGGCGCGGTGGTCCTCATGACGCCGTCTGCGGCACGTTGTTCAGTGGTTGGAGCGCGTCGTTTGTTCAGGTGGCGGGCCTCTGCCGGGTCTCGGCGAGGGCCTCGATCGTGTCGGGGTCGTGGTCGCGGATGAGGTCCACGCCGTTGCGCGCGAACTGGACCGCGGCGGCGAGCGCGGTCCGGCTGCGCTCGCGGTCCATGGCCCACGCCGCGTGCCGCACGAGCAGCGCGAGCTCCAGCGCGCGGCCCAGGGTGATGGCGACGCGGCGGGCGCCCGCCTCCAGGCCGGCGCGGTCGGTGGCGGCCATCTCCTTGAGCCAGGCGCGGGCGTGCGACACGGCCCGCGACGCCGCCGTCTCGGCCTCCGCGAGCTTCGGCTCGACCACGCCGGTGAGCAGCCGCGCCACCTCGGCCGCGAGCACGTCGAGCGAGCTGTCCTTCTGGATCACCCGCAGCGCGTCCAGCGAGAGCACGTTCGTCGTTCCCTCCCAGATCGTGAGCACCTGCGCGTCCCGGAGCAGGCGCGGCAGCCCCGTGTCCTCCACGTAGCCCGCCCCGCCGAACGCCTCGAGCACCTCGCTCAGCACCCCCACGGCCTGCTTGGCCGTCGTCAGCTTCGCGATCGGGATGATGAGCCGCAGCAGCTTGGCCTCCGACTCGGTGAGCGAGCCCGTCTCCTCGCGCCCGAGCAGCTCGATCGCGCGGAAGGTCAGGTGGAAGGCGCCCTCGAACTCGGCCTGCAGCTCGGCGAGCGTGTCCATGTGCAGCGGCTTGTCGGCGAGCGGCGAGCCGAACTGGACGCGGCGCTGCGCGTACGAGCGCGCCAGCGCGAGCCCCCGCCGCATCGCCGCGACGGCGCTGACGGCGTTCCAGGTGCGCGTCACGTTGAGCATCGGCGCGATCGCCCGGACGCCGTTCCCGAGCCCCGCCACCGGGATCGCCAGGGCGCCGTCGAGCGCGATCTCGGCGGTCGGCACCTTCCGGGTGCCGAGCTTGTCCTTCAGCCGGTTGATCGCGATGCCCTCGCGGCGCCCGTCCTCGCCCGCGAGCTCCAGGTAGAACAGCGCGAGCCCGCGGCTGCCCTCCGGGTTGCCCTCGGGCCGCGCGAGCGCGAGCGCCATCTCGGACGTCGCCGACGACGCGAACCACTTCGTCCCGTAGAGCCGGTACGCCCCGTCCGGCCCGGGCCGCGCCACGGTCTCGCTCCGCCCGACGTCCGAGCCGCCGGTCCGCTCCGTCATCCACTGCCCCGACGTCCAGGCCTTCGCGGGGTCGCGGCTCGTCAGCCGGGGGACGGCCCGGTCGATGAGCGCGCGGTTGCCGCTCGCGAGCAGCGTGCGCGCGGCGCCGTCGGTCATCGCGAGCGGGCACGTGTACACGTCGCTGGACGGATCGAACAGGTACGCCAGGGCGAACTGGTGGACCCGGGAGAAGGCGCCGTGCGCCCGCTCGTACGCCGCCGCGACGACCCCGCGCTCGCAGGCGATCCGCGCCGCCTCCTTCCAGAGCTGTGTCACCTCGATCCTGTCGACGCGCTGGCCCCAGGCGTCCCACGACGTGAGCTTCGGCTCGTTGGCGCGGTCGGCGAGCTGCAGGCGGTAGAGGGGGCCTCCGGCGAGCTCGCCCATCTCTTGCAGCGAGGGCGTTATCGACGCGGCTACCTCGCGCGGCAGCACGCGCGCGAGGTAGGACCGCAGCACGCGGTCGTCGTCGTACTGGTTCCCTAGCGTGGGGGGGTCTTGATAGAAAGCCACCGGCCGACTCCTGGGTTGTTGCGCCGCAGCCCGAGCGACGCGGGGTGATCGCGTCGCCCGGGTTCCGCGCGCCCATGGGGGGCACGCGCGGCGACTCGCAGCCTCGATACAATCGAAGCTACTGAACCCGTCCCGTCCGGTTCAACAGGAAGCCGAAGCCCTGTCGCGATGACAGAGCGATCGGTGAACCTCTGCTGTCAATTTCGCTGCGATCGCTGCCCGCTGTGCGTCAGCTGTGCGGTATCCGGGGGCCTTGTCGCATGGAACGAAGCGCAAGTGGCTGCCTGTGCGGTTCTTGACTTCCCCGATGTACCAATGCATAGGACT
This sequence comes from Sorangium sp. So ce1335, assembly GCF_051521615.1. NCBI lineage: Bacteria > Pseudomonadati > Myxococcota > Polyangiales > Polyangiaceae > Sorangium > Sorangium sp. So ce1335. The sequence goes on along the minus strand of NZ_CP150363.1, from coordinate 8,292,382 downwards.
GCCGGTGAAGCTCTCGAACAAGGGTCGCTACGGTGTGCGCGCATTGTTCGATATCGCGTTCCACAACGACGGGCGGCCGACGCAGATCCGCGAGATCTCGGAGCGGGAGCTCATCCCGGCGCGCTTCCTCGAGCAGATATTCCAGGACCTGAAGCGGGCCGGGCTGATAAGCTCGAAGCGGGGGCCGCGCGGCGGCTACCACCTCGCGCGGCCCGCGAGCGAGATCAGCCTTGGCGACGTTGTCCGCGCGCTGGAGGGGCCGGTCGCGGTGCTCGCGCCGGACGACGACGGCGGCCCGGAGGGCTCGCCGCTCGACCCGCCCACGGCGGTGTTCCAGGACCTTGCGCTCGCGATCGAGCGCTGCTTCGACTCGGTGTCCATCGCCGACGTCTGCGAGCGCGGCGTCGAGCTCGGCGTGCGCCGCAAGGGGCGGCCCGAGCGGTCGACCTATGTGATCTGAGCCGACGACCATGACAAGCCCCGACCGAGCCGACCCATCCCCCGGCGTCCCCCGCGTCCCCGGCGCTCCCAGCGCACCTGCGGAGGGCGCGGCTGAGCTCCCGCCGCTGCCGTCGCACCCCCGCGTCGTCGACAGCCTGCTCGATCTCGTGGGCGACACGCCGCTCTTCGAGATCCGCCGCGTCGACGCGGCGACGCCCCGCGGGCGCGTCTTCGGTAAGGCCGAGCAGCAGAACCCGGGCGGCTCGCTGAAGGACCGCATCTGCCTCGCGATGATCGAGGGCGCCGAGGCGCGCGGGCTGCTCGGCGCCGGGCGGGGCGGCGTGGTCATCGAGCCGACGTCGGGCAACACCGGCATCGGGCTCGCCATCGTGTGCGCGGCGAAGGGCTACCGGTGCATCCTGACGATGCCGGCGAGCATGAGCCTCGAGCGGCGGCAGCTCCTCGAGGCCTACGGGGCGGAGGTCGTGCTGACGGAGCCGGAGCAGCAGATGGAGGGCGCCATCGCGAAGGCGCGCGAGCTCGCGGCCGAGATCCCGGGCGCGGTCATCCTCGGCCAGTTCGACAACCCGGACAACCCGCGCGTCCACGCGGAGACGACGGCGCGGGAGATCCTGCACGCGATGGCCGCCCTCGACGACGCGCCCCTGCGGCCCGGCCCCCGGCAGTCGCTCACGATCGACGCGTTCGTCGCGGGCGTGGGGACGGGCGGGTCGGTGAGCGGGGTCGGGCGCGTGCTCAAGCGGGTGCGCCCCGCGACGCGGATCATCGCCGTCGAGCCCGAGTCGTGCGCGACGATCTCGCGCGGCGAGCGCGGGCCCACGAAGATCCAGGGGCTCGCGGCCGGGTTCATCCCCGACAACTACGATCGGAGCGTCGTCGACGAGGTGCGGACGGTGAGCGATCGCGCCGCGTACGAGACGAAGACGGCGCTCGCCCGGCAGGAGGGGCTGCTCGTCGGCATCAGCGCCGGCGCCGCGGTGCGCGTCGCGCTCGACGTCGCGCGCGAGCTCGGCCCGGACGCGAACGTCGTGACCGTCCTCTGCGACACGGGCGAGCGCTACTTCAGCCTCGACGAGTATTTCCGATGAGCGGCGGCGACGGCGAGACGGTCCGCGGGGGCGTGCTCCTCGTCGGCGCGGGGGGCATCGGCGGGCCCGCCGCGATCGCGCTCGCCGCGGCCGGCGTGCGCGATCTCCGGGTCGTCGACGACGACCAGGTCGAGATCACGAACCTGCACCGGCAGATCCTGTACGGCGACGACGACGTCGGCCGGCCGAAGCTCGAGGTGTTCGCCGAGGCGCTGCGCCGCCGCTTCCCGCGGCTCCGCGTCGACCGCCGGAGCGGCCGCTTCACGCCGAGCGCGGCGGCGGCCCTGATGCCGGGCGTCTCTGTCGTCGTCGACGCGACCGACAACTTCGCGTCGCGGTTCCTGATCGCCGACGTGTGTCGCCTCACGAGGACGCCGGTCGTGCACGCGGCGGCGGTGCGCTGGCGCGCGACGGTGATGGCGGTCTCGGCGGACGGGGGGCCTTGTTACCGCTGCCTGTTCGAGGACCTGCCGACCGGGGACGCGCCGGACTGCGCGACGGCCGGGGTGGCGGGCCCCGTGTGCGGTGTGGCCGGCGCGCTCGCGGCGGACCGGGCGCTCGCGATCCTGGCGGGACAGCGCTCGATCTTCGGCCGCATCGCGACCTACGACGGCCTGACCGACTCGCTGCGGAGCGTCCCCGTCGCCGCGCGCTCCACCTGCGCCCTCTGCGGCGAGCGCGCCGCGATCTCGACGATCGACGCCTCGCGTTACGTGCTCGCGTGCGCGAGTGAAAGCGAAGGGGACCGCGACAGCGGATCCCCGACCGATGTTGAAGGGGACCGCGACAGCGGATCCCCGACCCACGTCGAAGGGGGCGGCCCTCCGATCCCCGTTGAAAGGAGCCGCGAAGGCGGCTCCCCGATCCACCTCAACACTGGAGACCATGACCATGGCTGACACAGCGACTGTCCGCATCCCGACCCCGCTCCGCACCCTCACCGGCGGACAGGACGAGGTAAACGCCGCCGGCGCCACCGTCGGCGAGCTCATCGAGAACCTCGAGAAGAGCTACCCGGGCATCCGCGACCGGCTCCTCGACGAGAAGGGCGTGCGGCGCTTCGTGAACATCTTCGTCGGCGACGAGGACATCCGCTTCCTCGACGGGCTCAAGACGCCGGTGAAGGGCGGCGATCAGATCGCGATCGTGCCCGCGATCGCCGGGGGCTGAGGTGGACGACCCGCGCTATCTCCGCCAGGTGCTGCTCGCGGAGATCGGTCCAGAAGGGCAGGCGAGGCTCGGGGCGGCGACGGCGCGCGTGCTCGGCGGCAGCGGCGGCGCCCCGCCGCTCGCGCACGAGGTGGCCGAGCGCTACGCGCGCGGCGCCGGCTTCGGGGCGCTCGCGGCGGGCGCGATCGACCTCGACGCGCTCGCGCCCGCCGACCTCGTGACCTCGCCCCCCGCGCGCGCGGTGCTCGCCGGGGCGCGGGCGGCGCTCGCCGAGATGCGCGCCGCGCTCGGCCTTGGCAGCGCGCGGCCGGGGAGCGTGCGGCCCGGGAGCGCGCGGCCCGGGAGCGCGCAGGAGGCCGGCAGGTGAGACGCTCGCTCGTCCGTTCTCGCCGGATGGCGTCGGTCATCGACGCCGTGGGCGACACGCCGCTCGTGCGCCTCTCGCGGATCGGCCGCGAGACGCCGTCGGTCGAGGTGTACGCCAAGCTCGAGTTCGCGAACCCCGGCGGCTCGGTGAAGGACCGCGCCGCGCTGCGGATGATGAGCCGCGCGGCCGCCGATGGCCGCCTGACGAGCCAGAAGACGCTGATCGACTCGACGAGCGGCAACACAGGCGTCGCCTACTCCCTCTTCGGGGCGGCGATGGGCTTCAAGATCGCGCTCGTCCTGCCGTCGAACGTGTCCAAGGCGCGCAAGGACATCGCGCGCGCGTTCGGCACGGAGCTCATCTTCAGCGATCCGATGGAGGGATCCGACGGCGCGATCCGCCTCGTGCGCAAGCTGGTCGAGGAGAATCCGGAGAAGTACTTCTACCCGGACCAGTACTCGAACGAGGACAACCCGCTCGCGCACTACCACGGCACGGCGCGGGAGATCCTCGACGCCGTCGGCGACCGGATCACGCACTTCGTCGCCGGCGTCGGCACGAGCGGCACCATCGTCGGGACGAGCCGCCGGCTCCGCGAGCACCACCGGCCGATCCGCTGCGTCGCGGTGGAGCCCGCGGACGCGCTGCACGGGCTGGAGGGGCTCAAGCACCTGCCGAGCTCCCTGGTCCCGGCGATCCACGACGCGGGCGCGTACCACGAGACGATGCGGATCACGACGGAGGAGGGCTGGGACATGTCCGATCGCCTCGCGCGCGAGGAGGCGCTGCACGTCGGGCACTCGGGCGGCGCGGCCGTCTTCGCGGCCTTCGAGATCGCGAAGCGCCTGCACCGCGAACAGCAGGGAGGGTGCGTGGTCGCGATTGTCCCGGACCGGGGCGACCGCTATTTTGCGCCCATGAAATGGGAGAAGCGCTACGTATGGTGATGTCTCACCCGTGGACCGCCGGTGGGGTCGTCCTCAAGGCGAGCGTGCTCAAGGCGGTGGAGGACGAGGCGCTCGCCGGCTACGCGCGCGACGAGGAGGCCTGCGGGTACCTGAAGGGGCCCGCGGGCGAGCCGCTGCTCTGCGACGAGCACGTCCGGATGGAGAACATCGCGAACAAGCTCCACGCCATCGACCCGGAGCGGTACTTCCGGACGGCGCGCACGTTCTTCGACTTCAATGGCAAGCGCTTCTCCGACGCCGTCGAGAAGGGGGCCGCCGAGGGGCGCCCGGTCAAGGTGCTCTACCACTCGCACCTCGACGCCGGCGCCTACTTCAGCCCGACCGACGCCGCCATGATGAGCGGCGGCGAGCCGCCGGCCGAGGAGGGCGGCCAGATCGTGATGGGGCCCGGGCCGGCGTTCCCGCTCGCGTTCCTCGTCACGAGCGTCCGCGGCGGCGCCGGCGAGGGGCGCCCCGACGCGGCGCCGCGCATCGCCGAGCACCGCCTCTTCGTGTGGGACGGCGCCGCGTTCGTCGCGTCGACGTTCTCCGTCGTCGACTGATCACACCGCGCCGGGGTCGCTTCCGCGCGCCCCCGCGCCGCCCGCATCCGCTCGCAGGGGCTCTCGGCACCGAGGCCCTGAGAGGCCGAGTCCGTAGTCGTCACTTGAATCGAAGGAGTTGCCTAAATGTCAGGTTTTGTTGTCTGGTTCACCGGTCTGAGCGGCGCAGGCAAGAGCACGCTCGCGGCGATGCTCTCGGCCGAGCTCCGCGCCCGCTCCGTCCACGTGGAGGTGCTCGACGGCGACGAGGTGCGCACGAACCTCTCGAAGGGCCTCGGGTTCTCCAAGGAGGATCGCGATACGAACATCCGGCGGATCGGATACGTGGCGAAGCTCATCTCCCGGTCGGGCGCGTGCGCGATGACCGCTGCCATCAGCCCGTACAAGGCGATCCGTGACGAGCAGCGGGCCCAGATCCCCCACTTCGTCGAGGTCTACTGTTCCTGCGCGATCCCGGTGCTCGCCGAGCGCGACGCGAAGGGGCTCTACAAGAAGGCGCTCGCGGGCGAGATCAAGAACTTCACGGGCATCGACGACCCGTACGAGGCGCCCGAGAACCCCGAGGTCGTCGTCTACACGGACAAGGAGACCAAGGAGGAGAGCCTCGCGAAGATCCTCGCGAAGCTCGAGGAGCTCGGGTACGTGCCGAGCCGGGGCGCGGCGGTCGCGGTGTCCGGCGCGGCGGCGGCGGGGGCGGCGGCGGGCGGGGCCCGAGGGCTCATCGCGCCGCACGGCGGCGAGCTCGTGAACCGGTGGGTCGAGGGCGCGGAGAAGGCGGCGCTCGCGGAGCGGGCGAAGGGGCTGCCGGTCATCGAGCTCGACGAGCGCACGGAGAGCGACGTCGAGATGATCGCGGTCGGCGCGTTCTCGCCGCTGCGCGGCTTCATGAACTCGAAGGACTACCTGCGCGTCGTGCGCGAGATGCGGCTCGAGAACGGCCTGCCGTGGTCGATGCCGATCACGCTCGCCGTCTCGGAGCAGGCGGCCGAGGGGCTCCGCGTGGGCGCCGAGGCGGCGCTCCGCACGCGCGACGGCCGCATCGTCGCGGTCATCGAGCTGAGCGACAAGTGGCGGCCGAACAAGGAGATCGAGGCGCAGGAGGTCTTCCGGACGACCGAGACGAAGCACCCGGGCGTCGCGTACCTGATGAGCACGGGCCCCGTGTACGTCGGCGGCGAGATCCGCGTGCTCGAGCGGCCGGTCGAGTCGCCGTTCCCGGCGTACCACCGGGACCCGGCGGTGACGCGGGCGTACTTCGCCGAGAAGGGCTGGCGCCGCATCGTCGGCTTCCAGACGCGCAACCCGATCCACCGGGCGCACGAGTACATCACGAAGACGGCGCTGGAGATCTGCGACGGCCTGATGATCCACCCGCTGGTCGGCGCGACGAAGTCGGACGACATCCCGGCGGACGTGCGGATGCGGTGCTACGAGGAGCTCATCTCGAAGTACTATGTGAAGGAGCGCGTGCTCCTCTCGATCTACCCGGCGGCGATGCGCTACGCGGGCCCGCGCGAGGCGATCTTCCACGCGCTCGCGCGCAAGAACTACGGCTGCTCGCACTTCATCGTGGGGCGCGATCACGCCGGCGTGGGAAGCTACTACGGCACCTACGACGCGCAGGAGCTCTTCAATGTCTTCAGCCCCGGCGAGCTCGGCATCACCACGCTCAACTTCGAGAACGCGTTCTACTCGACGGTGGTCGGAGCGATGGCCACGGCCAAGACGGCGCCGGGCGACGCGTCGACGCAGGTCAACCTGTCGGGCACGAAGGTGCGCGAGCTGCTCCAGCGCGGCGAGCTGCCGCCGCCTGAGTTCTCCCGCCCGGAGGTCGCGCGCATCCTCATCGAGGCGATGCGCAAGTCGTCGTAGCCCTCCCTCGCTGATGGCCGCGGCGCGGGGCCCCGTCGATCGGGCCCGCCCGGCGGTGTCGCACGCGGCGCGCTTCGGCCGCGCGGCGCGCGCCGCGGCCCTCTCGCTGTTGACCGCGCTCGCCGGGCTCTCCGTGGGGATGCCGGCGCGCGCGGATCTCAGCGACGACGCCGCGCGCGTGGCGCGGATGTGGTCGCTCTCCGGCGCGCGGGTCGCGCGCCGGCCCCCTCTCTTCGTCGAGCACGGCCGCTCCAGGCTCGTCGCGATCTCCCCGCCGTCAGCCGCCGCATCCGGCGCTGCCGGCGCGTCCCGTTCGCCGGGCGCTGCCGGCGTGTCCCGTTCGCCGGGCGCTGCCGGCGCGTCCCGTTCGCCGGGCGCTGCCGGCGCGTCCCGTTCGCCCGGCGCTGCCGGCGCGTCCCGCGCGGAGGCGAACGAGTGCCTCACCGTCGCGTTCCTCGCGCCCCGCATCGTCGAGTTCACGGTCGAGCCCGAGCCCGTCCCGGGCGACGCCTCCGCCCTCGAAGGGCTCGTTCACCGGCTGCGCGGCCGGGATCCCGACGACGACCGCCGCGTCCACAGCGCCGCCGGCGCCGCGATGATCACGCGGTGCGGGCCGGCGCGCGACGAGCTCCGGCGCGTGACGGTCGACATGCTCTCGCCGCGCGGCGCCCTCGAGGTCGTCGTCGCGGCGTCGGCCGGGGCGCCGGACCGCCTCGAGTCGATCTTGCCGGAGCGCGCGTTCGGGCCCGTCGCGCCGCGCGGCGACCCGGGGCGGCCGGCCGAGCCCGGTCCGCTCGACGCCCGCGTCGCGCGGGCGGCGCGCCGGGCGCGCGCGGAGGGGGCGCTGCGCGTGGTGCCGACCGACATGCGCGCCTCGGTGGTCGGGACGGGGCAGTTCTCGGTCAAGCTCTCCGAGGGCTGCCACCGCATCGACCTGATGGCCGAGGTGCCGAGCGCCGCGGTGCGCCGCGCGACCGACATCGACGCCGAGGCGCGGGAGGCGGGCACGGCTCGGGTGCTCGATCGCGACAGGTCCGACGCGCCCAACGCGCGGCTCGACTTCTGTCTCGGCGAGCCCGGGGTCGTGGAGGTGCCGTTCCTCGGGGCCGCGGGGCCGGTGAAGGTCGTGCTGTCCGACGCGCAGTGGCCGCTCCCTGCGTACGTGCCGGGGCACTTCGGCGCGCGCGCCCGCGGCAACCTGGCCGCCGCGCTCCACCGCCGCCACGCGCCCTCGCCCCGCGCGCAGCCGATCGCCGAGGCCGTCGGCATGCAGGGCGACACGCTCGTCCCCGTGCAGGTCGAGCCGGGCCGCTGCTACTTCGCGGCCGCTGCGCTCGTCCGGGGCGAGCTGCGCGCGCTCCGGATCTCCGCCGCGCTGGGCGATCGCGCCGCGCGCGACGACGCCGGCGAGCGCGGCGAGGGCGCCGGCGTCGCGTTCTGCTCCGAGCTCGAGGAGAGCGCCGCCGTCCGCGTGGCCGCGCGCGGCAACTCGCCCGTCTGGGTGCTCGCCGTCTGGCCGATGGACTGACGCCGGAGGAAGAAAAGAGAGATTTGAACCACAGAGGGCACAGAGGGCACAGAGGAAGAGAAGAGAGAAAGATAGATATTTTCTCTCTCTCCCTCTGTGCCCTCTGTGCCCTCTGTGGTTAAATTTTCTTTCTCTGCTTGAATTTGCCAACGCCGGCTCACCCGGGGAGCGAACGGCGGCCGCGCGGGCGATCGGGGACGGGGTCGGAGCTCGGGCCGGCGACGGCGCCGGACTGGGCGCGCTCGGGCAGGAGCTGGCGGAGCTGCCAGGCTTGCAGGAAGGCGCGGCGCTCGGCGTCGCGCAGCGCCTGCTGGTGCTGGCCCATCATGAACGCCGGCACGACGAGCATGAACAGGGTCGTCAGCGTCAGCGCCGTCATCGTCGGGATCTTCGAGTGCTCGACGGCCTGCGGCAGGATGACCATCGCGCCGTCCGTGAACTCGTAGGAGCGGGGCAGGACGCCCGAGTACTCGATCCAGGCGGCGGCCAGCACCGCGGCGCAGCCGGTCACGACCACGGCGATGCGGTACGCGTTCCGGTACGTGAACGAGTTGCCGTACGTGAAGATCACGAGGAGCATCGGCATGAAGAGCAGCGGCCCGAAGCCGCGCCCGATGCACAGGAAGCTCAGCACGTTGAAGACGAACCCGGCGTAGGCGTACCACTCCGCCGACGGCCGGTGGACGAGGCGCGCGGCGATGCCCTTCATCAGCGCCGCCAGGGCGGTGAAGGCGAGGATGAAGCCGAAGACCTGCCACTCCCGGATGCCGAGCCACACCGCGGCCACGAGCGTCGCGATCGCGGTCGCGAGCAGCTCGGCGCGGATGCCCGCGTGGAGCTGCAGCCGGTGGCGCGCCGCGGCGGCCGCGTCGAGCTCGGCGAGCACCTCTTGCGGCATCTCGCGCGGCGGCTCGGTCAGCACGCGCCGGAGCGTCTCCAGGGCGCGATCGTTCGACGGGTCGAGGGCGAGCGCCTGGCCGACCTCGCTGAGCAACGACTTCCGGGCGCCCTCGGCCTCCTTGCCGCCGGCGAGCGCCATCGCGATCTTCTCCTCGGCGATGCCCGCGTGCCGCGCCGCGAGGCCGCGGCGCAGCTCGACGTCCTTGTCGCCGTCGAGGAACCGCTCGACCGCCTCGTAGAGCGCGCGCGCGGACGGGTAGCGCTCGGCCGGATCGCGCCGCGTCGCCTTCACGCAGATGGCGTCGAGCTCCGGCGGCACCTGGCGCTCGGGCGCGCGCACCGACGCCCGGGCGTCGGCGCCGTGCAGCAGCGAGTCGAACATCTCGTTGCGGTCCTTCTTCGGGTGCAGCGGCTTCAGCGTGAGCAGCTCGAAGAGGATGGCCCCGAGCGAGTAGACGTCGCTGCGCGCGTCGAGCGTGTCGACGCACCCCTGCGCCTGCTCCGGCGACATGTAGCCGAGCGTCCCGAGCACGTCGCCCGGGATGGTCCGCGTGCTCATCGGATCCTCGCCCATGTCGATCGTCTGGAGCGGCGTGTCGATGAGCTTGGCGACGCCCCAGTCGAGCAGGTACACCTCGCCGAAGTCGCCGAGCATGATGTTGGCGGGCTTCAGGTCGCGGTGGAGCACGCCGCGCGAGTGCGCGAAGTCCACGGCGATGCAGATCGACGAGAACGCGGTGAGCAGCTTGCGGCGCGAGAAGCTCTGCGTGACCGCCGCGTCCCCCTCGCGGAGCTCGTTCAGGATCCTCGACAGGGTCATGCCCCGGAGGCGCTTCATCGTGAAGTACGCCGAGCCCTTGGGGTCCACGCCGAGGTCGTAGACGGGCACGATCGAGGGGTGCTCGAGCTGGCCCTGCACCCGGGCCTCGCGGATGAACCGGTGGCGGAGCGTCGTGTCGCCCTGGTGCTCCGTGCGGATGACCTTCATCGCGACGTCGCGGCCGATGCGGCGGTCCCGGCAGAAGTGGACCTCGCCCATCCCGCCGACGCCGAGCAGCGAGCGCACCTCGTAGCGGGGGCCGTCGCTGGCGATGTCCGAGAGCTCCGCCCGCGCGCGGCCGGGGTTCACGGGCGTGGGGCTCTGGCCGTGCGAATCTCCGCCCTTTCCGCGAGATTTTCGCATCTCGGGGAGCTGCTCGAGCGTCTCGAAATCGTCGTCGAACAGAGCCATGGCCTTCGGGAAGCCAGGCCTCAGCCGCGCCGTGCCAGCAAAACCCCGCACCGGCAGGGCTCCGCGTGACGACCCCCCCGACCTCCCGGCAGACGGCCGCGAGAAGCGCTGCGGATCGCTGGGCTTCCTTGACGGAAGGATCTCGTATCGGGTGGTGATGTCAACGGGGTGATGCGTCCGTGGAAGACAGCGGACGAGCCATGCGCCCTCGCGATCGGCCCGCATGATCTGGGTGAAGTGGTGTGGACCACATGAATCCACGCGAAATGAAGGGCGATGTCGGGCGCATGGCGCCGCGGTGCGCTCAGCGGCTCAACGTCCGACGAGCGCGAGCAACGTCTGCTTGTTCGTGAGGCCGACGTGCCGTTTCACCGGCTCGCCGTTCTGGAAGGCGACGACGGTCGGCAGGCCCCGGATACCGAACTGCTTCGCGGCCGCGGGCGACTCGTCCACGTCGAGCTTCACCACCTTGACCTGGCCCGCCGTCTCCTCCGCGATCTCGTCGACGATCGGCGCGAGCCGCTTGCAGGGGGCGCACCAGGACGCGGAGAAATCCACGAGCACCGGTGTGTCGGTCTCCAGGACCTCGCGAGCGAAATTCAGATCGTTGACTTCAATGACGTTCCTGCTGCCCATGGCGCTGTCCTTTCAGTTCATCTCGGGAACGAGCGGCCCTGGCCGCGGCGCGCCGGCTCGACGCCGGCTCGCTCCTCGGCGAGCCCCGCTCGCATGAACTGTTATAAGTACGGTTTCAGTTTCCGCCAGGGGAGGGGGGCGCCTCGGCGCGGCCTAGGACCTTGCCTTGGCGGGCGCGGGGCGGCCGAGGTGCTGCGCCCGGCGCGCGATGTCCGCGACCGTCTTGTGCGCGAGGCCGCGCAGGAGCCCCTCGTTGGCCGCCGCAGCGACCTCGTCGAACGCGCGCTGGATCCCCGCGCCGATCGGGCACTTCGCGCTGGGCTCGCACGGGCTCGGCGCGATGGCGCCCTCCGGCTCCACGGCGGCGTACACCTCGTTCAGCCGGATCGACGCCGCCGGCCTGGCCAGCCGATAGCCGCCCGCCCGGCCCTCGCGCGCCTCGATGAGCCCGGCCTGCGCCAGCCTCGCGAGGATGCGCCGCAGGAACGCCGGGTTCGTGTTGATGCTCGCCGACAGCGCGTCGCTCGCGCAGCTCTCCTCGGCCTGCGCGAGCAGCGCGAGCGCGTGCGTGGCGATGGCGAAGCGACCCGAGGACATCGTGAGGACCTCTCGGTGGAATCCACGCATCCACGCGGCGGCGCCTGCTCGGCGAGATCCGAGCGCGATGCGTGAGCCCGTGGAGGATGGCGGGATGAATCTCAGTGCCCGGGGGCACCCGGTGTCAAGCGATGCAGCGGCGCCGGTCGGGGCGCCCCGGCCGCGCTCAGGGCGTCCTCGCTGTCGTGCGGGTCAGCACGAGCGCCTCCCCCTTGCCCGCGGCGAGCCGGAGCTCGATCGAGGCCGGGACGGGGGCCGCGCCGGCGCAGCGGCTGTCGGACACGACGTGGCGCGCGCGGGCGAGCGAGCTCTCCCCCGTCGAGGTGTCGACGAGCCGCAGGTCGACGCCGGCGCCCTCGGCGTCGAGCGCCGCGATGACCTCGACGCACGTGTTGGGCGGGATCTGCAGCGGGAGGATCTTCAGGCGCGCCGCGTCGAGCGCGACCGCCTGCGCCGCGGCGGCCGCGCCGGCGTCGCCGGCGCCTGTCGCGCTCATGCGCCCGAGCAGCCGCGCGGCGGCGATCGGGCGGGCCACGAGCGCCGGCGGGGCCTTGAGCTCCTTGCGGACCTCCACGGCGAAGGGACCGGGCTGCGCCATCGACTCGACGTCGACGCGGGCGGGGCCGCCGGCGCCGCACGTGAAGAGCGTCGCCTGGGCGCCGCCGCGGGCGCGGCCGAGCAGGGTGTGATCGTCGCTCCAGAGCTCCGCGAGCACGTCGGCGAGCGGCCTGCCGGCGAGCACGTCGATGCGGGCGCAGCCGGCCGGCAGCTCGATGGGCAGCGTCGTCCGGCTGCCGAGCCGCGCGGCCCCGGTCGACACGCGCGGCGCGCCGTAACCCCGGCTCGCCATCGCGCGGCCGTGCTCCGCCCGCACCTCGGCGAGGTCGCGGCCCTCGGTGACGCGCGCGATCGGCGCGGCGCCCGTGACCTCCGCCTCGGCGCCCGGCTGCGAGCGGCCGACGACGACGGCGACGAGGCCCTGCGTGCCCCGCGAGCGGACGGCGATCGAGAGCTCCACGGCGACCGTCGAGCAGAGGAGCAGCGTGCGGTCCGGGCCCCGCTCCCGGGCGCGCGCGACGATCCTGCCGGTCTCGTCCTCGGCGACCACCTCGAGCGAGGCGACCTCGTCGCTCGGCGAGACGAGCACGTCGAGGCAGCGGCCGCCGTCGAGGGTGGCGCCGATCCGGCTCGCGGTCCGCGAGCCCACGGGCAGCGTGACGCGCCGGATGTCCTCCCAGCGCGCGCCGATCGCGCCGCGGTGCGCCCGGACCTTCGCCTCCAGCCCGGGCCACGACTCGAGCCGGCCGCTCTCGTCGCCGGCCCTGCCCCGCGCGCCGACGGCGCGGGCGACGGCGTCCGCCGCCTTCTCGGGGACGCCCTGCACGCCGACGCTGACCGCCCCGGCGCCCGACATGACGCGCGCCATGACGTAGAGCCGCCGCGGGTGCGGCGGGCAGACGAGGATCGAGGCGCGCGCGTCGGCGGCCTCGTCCGTGGAGAACGCGCTGCCGTCGTCCTCGAAGGCGAACAGGTCGACGTCGCCGATCGTCGGCGAGACGCGCGCCATCGCGAGCATGCACTCGCCGGCGGGCACCTCGACGAAGGCGCCGAGGCGGTCGCCCTCGGACACCATGTCCGCGCCGACCACCCGGAGCGGGCCCGCGCCGGCCTGGACGGCGCGCTGCGCGTCCCGGCCGAGCAGGGTGCTGCCGTCGATGCGATCGGGCAGCGCGCGCAGCACCTCCGGCGCCGGCGCGCCCGCCGAGGCGGCCGCCCCGCCCCGGCAGCCGGGAGCGACGGCGAGCAGGGCCGCGAGCGCCAGCGCCGCGCGGGCGGGCGACGGGCGGGGCGCAGGCGCCGGAGGAGGCGCGGGCGACGGGCGGGGCGCTGGATGTCGGGGACGCAAGGTCGTGGGCTCGTCGGGGCGCGCTGTCGTCGCGGCGCGCTGTCGAGAGACGAGGTTCTACTTCAGGGCGGGTACGGCATCCAGCGCGCGCGGGGGGCCACCTCGGCGCGTCACGCCGCGGCCACCTCGGCGCAGAGCCGCCCGAGCGTCCGGACCGCGTGCTCGATGAGGTCGGTGAACGGGTAGCCGCAGTTCACCCGGATGTAGTTCGAGAACCGGTGCTTGGCCGAGAAGATGGGCCCCGGCGCGACGCTGATGCCGTGCTCGAGGGCGCGCTCGTGGACGTCCAGCGCGCTCGTGCCGGGCGGCAGCTCGACCCAGAGCACGAAGCCGCCCGCGGGGCGGGAGACCCGGGTGCCGGCGGGGAAATGCTCGGCGATCGCCTCGCTCATGCGCGCGACCTGGGCGGCGAGGCGGCGCCGGAGCGCCCGCAGGTGGTGGTCGTACCCGCCGATCTCGAGGAACTCGGCGACCGCCATCTGCGGCAACGTCGCGCACGCCACGCTCTGCCCGAACTTCAGCTGCTCGACCTCGTCGAGGAAGCGGCCGGGGGCCGTCCAGCCGACCCGGTAGCCCGGCGCCATCGTCTTCGAGAACGACGAGCAGAGCATCACGAGCCCCTTGCGATCGAACGCCTTGGCCGGGCGGGGGCGGACGTCGCCGAAGTGCAGGTCGCCGTAGATGTCGTCCTCGATGAGCGGCACCTCGCGGCGCGCGAGCATCGCGACGAGCCGCTCCTTCGCCTCGTCGGGCATGGCGCTGCCGAGCGGGTTGTTGAAGTTCGGGATCGCGAGGCACGCCTTGATGCGGTGGCGGCCCAGCATCTCCTCGAGGACGTCGAGGTCCATGCCCGTGCGGGGGTGCGACGGCACCTCGAGCGCCTTGATACCGAGGCTCTCGATGAGCTGGAGGAGCCCGTAGTACATCGGCGACTCCAGCGCGACCGTGTCGCCGCGGCGCGCGACGGCGCGCAGGCAGAGGTGGAGCGCCTCCATGGCGCCGACCGTCGTCACGATGTCGTCCGCGCCGAGCGCGACGCCCCACTCGACCGAGCGCCGCGCGATCTGCCGCCGCAGCGCCGGCAGGCCGGGCGGCGGGTCGTACGAGACGCCCGCGCCGCCCGCGCCGCGCGCGATCGCGCCGAGGATGCGGTTCAGCTTCTCGGTGGGAAGGAGCTCGGGGCTCGGGCACGCCGCGCCGAAGGGGACGATGTGCGGATCCCGCGTGGCCCGGTAGACCTTCGTGACGAGGGCCTTCACGCTGACCCGCGTGGCGGTGCTGCTGGCGCGCGCGGCCCGCGGCTCCGGGAGCGTGACGGCGCGGCGGGCGCGGACGTAGTGCCCCGACTGCGGGCGCGCCTCGATGAGCCCCCGGTTCTCGAGCTGCAGGTACGCCTGGAGCACCGTGGCGACGCTGACGCCCTGCTGCCGGCTCAGCCGCCGCACCGACGGGATCCTGTCGCCGGGCCGCAGCGTGCCGCGCGCGATCAGATCGGCGATGTGCGCGGCGACGCGATCGTAGAGGTGGGCGTCGTCCTGAGGCTCGATGGGCTGAGGCTCGATGAGCGCCTGCACGACGGGCGAGTGTACAACCGGGCGACCCCTGCGGCACCGGTACAGCAGGCGGGCGTAAGGACCAGCACAGCCGTCTATTCCCGCAACTGTACCGGTCTCAATGCCCGGAGGACTGCCTCTGTGCCGGTCGCCCGCCAGACCGCAAGCTCCGGTACATGAAATTGACCTCACTTGCTCCGGAGGCGCAGGCGCGCGTCCGAGGCGCAGCGCGGATCGATCTCCTGGGGAAGGGGAGCCTGTGGACGCACCGACTGCGGGGCAGCCCGCTGCTCCTGAGCTGTACCGCCGGCACGGTCTGGATCACCCGCGAGGGGGCGCCGGACGACGTGGTGCTGGAGGCGGGGGCCAGCTACGGGGGCGAGGGGCGAGGGCTCCTCGTCGTGGAGGCGCTCGAGCCGGCGCAGCTCGAGGTGGCGGCGGACGGCGCGGGGCGGACGGCGCGGGCGGCGCTCGACAGGGCGCGGGCGGCGCTCGAGAGGGCCCGGGCAAGCTGGCTCGTGCTCCTCTCGCTGGCGGCGCTGTACGTCGTCTGGGGCTCGACGTACCTGGCCGTCTCGGTCGCGCTCGAGACGTTGCCGCCGTTCCTGCTGGCCGGGGTGCGCTTCGTGACCGCGGGCGCGCTGCTGTACGGGGCGCTCCGGCTGCGCGGCGTCCCGCGCCCGACGCTGCGGCAGTGGGGCGCGGCGGCGCGCGTCGGCGTGCTGCTGCTCGTCGCCGGCAACGGGCTCGTCGTCGTGGCGCAGCAGTGGGTGAGCTCCGGCGTCGCCGCGGTCGTCGTGTCGACGATGCCGCTCTGGCTGGCGCTGTTCACCACGCTGCGGGCCGCGCGCGGCGGCGCGATCGGCCCGCACGCCGCGCCGGAGGTGTCGCGGGGCGAGTGGGCCGGGCTGCTCGTCGGGTTCGCTGGCGCGGCGCTGCTCCACCTCGGCGGCGACTTCCGCGCGGAGCACGCCGGGGCGCTGCTCATCGTGCTCGCCCCGGTCGCGTGGGCGCTCGGCTCGCTGTACAGCCGGACGACGCCGCTGCCCGACGGCCCGATGGCGGTCGCGGCGGAGATGCTCGCCGGCGGCGCGGTGATGCTCGGGATCAGCGCGCTCGCGGGCGAGCGCCTGGTCGAGGCGCCGTCGTCGCGGTCGCTCCTCGCGCTCGCCTATCTGGTCGTGTTCGGCTCGATCGTGGGCCTCAGCGCGTACACGTACCTGCTGAGGAACACGCGCCCGGCGATCGCGACGAGCTACGCCTACGTGAACCCGATCATCGCCATCGCGCTCGGCATCGTGCTCGGCGGCGAGCGCGCCTCCGCCGCGACCTGGGTGGCGGCGGCCGTCATCGGCGCCGGCGTCCTCATCGTGTCGACGGCGCGCCGTACGCCGTAGGCAATGCGGGGGGGCGCCGTGTAGTGTGCGCCGCGAGGAGGCGAGTCGATGAACAGAGGTTACCGGCTGCTCGGATGGGCGCTGCTCCTTTCGGGGGCGCTCCCGGCGTGCGCCGGCGATGGCAGCAGCGCGGCGGGCGGCGCGGCGTCGAGCGGCGGAGGCGAGGCCGGCGCCACGACGACCTCGAGCGGGGGCGGCGGGGGAGCCGGCGGGGCGGGCGGGACGACGGACGTGAGCGCGGGCATCGGCGGGGCCGGCGCGGGCCCGACGGGCGAGTGCGCGGAGCTCGTGGCAGGGCCCCTCGAGCCGACGCGGATCACGGACGTGTTCAGCGGTAGCGAGGATTTCGCGTTCAACGGCCGCGGCCACATCGTGGCCAAGCAGGGGCCGAACCTCGTTCGCTATGACGCCACCGGGCAGACGTCGAACTTCGCGTCGCTGCCGGGCACCGTGCTCGGGCTGAGGTACCGGCCCGACGGGACGCTCGTGGCCGCGCAGCCGGACAGCGGGGCCGTCGTCGAGATCTCGACGACCGGCGCCGTCGACGACTACGTGGAAGGCCTCTCGGCGCCGAACGGCCTCTCCGTGGACGCGGACGGCAACGTCTGGGCGACCGAGATGGGCGGCAACCGGGTGGTTCGCCTCAACCCGGACGCGAGCGTCGACGAGATCGCGGCCGGCGAGCCCGAGGTGAGCAAGCCGAACGGCATCGTGTTCGACCCGGCGCGGCGGGTCGTCTTCTATACGAACGCCTCCGCCGGCGAGATCCGCAGGATCGACCTCGCCGCGCTCGATGAGGAGCGCGAGCGGCCGGCGCTCGTGGCCACGGTGACGTCCGCCGTGCTCGACGGGCTCGTCCTCGATTCGTGCGGTCACCTGTACACGATCGACACGAGGGACAAGGAGCTCTATCGCGTGCGGCTCGACGCGGGCGGCGCCGCCCTCGGGGAGCCGGAGTTCCTCGCGACCTTCCCGACCTCGGTCGCCAATGCGCAGTTCGGATCGGGCCCCGGCTTCAACCCGAGGACCCTCTACGTCGGCGGCGTGGCCGGCTCGATCTACGCCGTCGCGCTGGACATCGGCGGCGCGCCGGTCCCCGCGCCGCCGGAAGCGCCCTGATGAGCGCCGCCCGGCGGCGCGCCGGAGCGAGGATTCAGCGGGCGCCTTCGGCCGCGGCCTCGTCGCCCTTCTTGAGCTTGCCTTGAAGCTCGCCGAGCTTCCCGGCCGTGCGATCGAGGGCGCGCGCGGCGTTCTCGAGCGCGACCCGACCATAACCGATGGCCACCTCCGCCCAGGAGGTGCCCAGCGCGCGCAGCGTCTCGACGAAGGGCGGCTTCGTCGCCGGCGCCCCGGCGCTCGCCTCCGTCTGCCCCGCGGGCGCGGCGGTCCCGTTCACGCTGTTCTCGGCCTTCGGCTCGGTGATGCTCTGGATCTCACTCATGATCTGCCTCCCACTTCGTTATGTCCCCCCGCGATGCACGCGGGCGACCCGAGATGATGAATCGAGCGGTGGCCCCCGACGCCGTGCGCGTCGCTCGCTCCCGCGAGCCCGCCAGATGCGCTGTGGACCTGGAGCCCGGGGGCCCTGTGCGCGACCATGCCAGTGAACGGAGCCGGATTCGCGGCCTCGTCGGAGGGCACAAACGCGTCGTCACGACACTGCGACGCGACGCGTTAACTGTCAAGCGCCGTTGCCGATTTTGTTGCAGTCGTTTTTCACCCGGTAGTCTGATGAGGACGCTGCGGCGGCGATCGTGTTCGCTCGGCAGATCAAGGAAGGGAGTTTCCCTATGTCGCTAGCGCGCTCGAACGAGGCCGCGCGTTCAAGGCTCTCCTGGCTGCTCCTGGTGTTGTTGCTGCTCGCCATCCCCTCGCTGGCGCTGGGGCAGGCGGGGGGCGAGGCGACGGGGACGCCTGCCGCGGGCGCGGCGCCGGCGGCGCCTGCAGCGCCCGCCGCGAAGGCAGGCGCTGCGGCGCAGGCCCAGGCGGCCGCGCCGCCCGCGGACTCGTGGGCAGGGCAGATCGAGATGCTCTCGCGCTGGGTCGAGCAGCGCCGCGGCCCCGGCGGCGGGTGCACCGAGCGCTGTTATGCGCTCGACCGGCTGCGCATCACCGGCGCGGTGGGGGAGGGGCCGCTCCAGTTCGAGCTCACGGGCGGCGTGCTCTCGGACGGCCCCGTGGCCGTGCCGCTCTTCGGGCCGCCGTCGAACGTCCGCATCGAGGCGATCCTCGACGACGGGCGGCCCGCGTCGCGCCGCGAGGCCGCGCCGATCAGCTTCGAGGGGAACCATTACTATCTCTGGACGGCCGCGCGCCGGTTCGTGCTCCGGGGCACGCTGTCGCTCGAGGGCGATCTCACGCTGCTCGTGGCCGGCCCGCTCAACACGTTCGAGGCCGACGTGACCGGCGGCTCGGTCGCCGAGGGCGCGCGGCTCTCCGGTCTCTCGGGGGCGGCGCTCCACTTCAGCCCCGACGGGGGCGCGGCGGCGCAGATCGCGGGCCCGACGGTCTTCCAGCTCTCGCGCGCGGTGCGGGTCGGGCGCGAGATCGGCTTCGAGTACCGGCTCGTGCTGCGGTCGGGCACCGATCTCGGCGTGGTGCGCCTGCCGCTCGCGTTCGGGGAGAAGGTGCTCGACGTGTCCGGCGCGACCGGCTTCCGGGTCGAGGGCAGCGAGCTCGTGCTGCCCACCTCGGGCCGCGCCGCGGAGATGACGATCTCGGGCACGCTCCCGAAGGTCGGCGTGTTCTCGCCCGACCCGCGCTCGGCCTACGAGTGGTGGCTGTTCGAGTCCGACGCGGAGCACCGGCTCACCGTGAAGGGCGACGCGCGCCAGGTCGACGCGGCCGAGTCGCCGATCCCGCGCACGCAGGCGACGTCGCGGCTCTTGCTCGTCAAGCGGGGGCAGCGCGTCGAGGTCCAGGTCGAGCCGCTCGCGGGCGTCGAGGTGCTCGCCGCCGTGGTGCGCGACCACCGCCGCACGCTCGTGCTGACCGAGCGCGGGGACCTCGTGGCCGACGACGTGCTCAGCTACGAGAACAACGGCATCGACTACCTGACGTACGCGCCCGGGGGGCGGCCGATCTACCTCGCCACCGACGCCAAGGCGCAGCGGATCATGCACCAGGGCGCGGCCGCGGAGGAGGTCCTCGTCCCGCTGCAGACGGGGAGCCACACGATCCAGGTGCAGTCGCTGGCGCAGGCGGCGCTCCGCACCGTCGGCGGATCCCTGGCGCTGCCGATGCCGAGCTACCCGCTCACCGCGAGCCGGGTGGCGCTCACCGTGGGGCTGCCCGAGCGCGTGCTGCCGATCGCGCTGCTCGGCGGCGACCGGCCGGTGTGGTTCGCGGACGCGGGCGACGCGCTCGCCGTGGCGGTCGGCTTCGCCGCGGCGTGGATCGCCGTCCGCCCCGGCGCGGCGGCGGGCCGCGGCCGCCTGCGCGCGCTGCGCGTGCTGGGCGGGCTCGTCATGGCGGGCCTGTGGTTCGTGGCGCCGGCGACGTTCGTCGCGCTGATCGTCGGGATCGCGACGGCGGCGGTGGCGTGGCTCGCGGGGCGGCTCTTCCGGGGCACGGCGCGCGCGGCCGCGATGGTCGTGCTGCTCATCGCGGGCGGCCTCGCGCTGCTCATCGGGCTCTTCGCGGTCTCGGCGGGGCGCTACCAGGGGGAGCGGTGGGACGTCGCGGAGACGGCCGTCTCGACGCCCGCCGGCGTGCGCAGGGCGGCGAAGGAGTACGAGCCGGCCAAGGACGCCTCGCTCGCGCCCGGGGCCGCCGTGCTGGAGGGCGTGACGCCCGTCGCGCTGGGGCTGCCGAGCTACGCGAGGAAGCTCCAGGTGAACCGGGAGCTCGTCACGCAGGAGCGCGCGTTCCGCCCCGTGCTCTTCTACACGACGCCCTCGGCGCTCGTGCCGCTCGCGCTCCTGTGGCTGGCCGGGGTGGTGGTCCTCCTCGCCGCGCACCGCGCGCCGCTCACGGAGCTCTACCGCCGCGCGTCCGAGCGCCTCGCGCGCCGGCCCGAGGACGGCGCGCCGGTGGGCTGAGGCGGCGCGCCGGCGCCGGAGGATCGAGGACGCGCCGCCATGCGGAGGGCCGACCGGCTGTTCCAGATCGTGCAGCTCCTGCGCCGCCGCCGCGTCACGACGGCGGCGCGCCTCGCGGAGGCGCTCGAGGTCTCGGAGCGGACCATCTACCGCGACATCCGCGATCTCATCGCGTCGGGCGTGCCGATCGAGGGGGAGGCCGGCGTCGGCTACGCGCTACCCCGCGGCTTCGATCTGCCGCCGCTCATGTTCCAGGAGGACGAGATCGAGGCGCTCGTGCTCGGCGCGCGCATGGTGGAGAGCTGGTCCGATCCGGCGCTCGAGCGCGCCGCGGTGCGCGCGCTCGCGCGGATCGAGGCGGCGCTGCCCGAGCGCCTCCGGCCCAGGGTCGCCGCGAGCGCGCTGTTCGCGCCGAGCTTCCACATCCCCGAGGGCGCCACAGCGCACCTCGCCGCGCTGCGCGCCGCGGTGAGCGAGCGGCGCAAGATCCGCTTCGGCTACACGCGCGCCGACGGCGCCCGCTCGGTCCGGACGGCGCTCCCGATCGGGCTCTTCTTCATGGGCACGGGCTGGTCGCTCGCCGCGTGGTGCGAGCTGCGCGGCGCGTTCCGCGGCTTCCGCCTCGATCGCATCCACGACCTCGAGACGCTCGAGGCGCGCTTCGAGGACGCGGAGGGCCGGACGCTCGACGATTACTTCCGGTACCGCGCCGCCGAGACGGAGGGAGATCCATGAACGACAAAGGGCTTCTGCGCGCGCGGTGGTCGCCGCGGCTCGCCGTGGGGCTCGCGCTCCTCGCGCTGATCGCGCTCCGCGTCGCGCAGCTCGGCCGTCCACCGGACGTCGCGCCGGCCAGCGCGCCGACCGAGGCGTTCTCGGCCGAGCGGGCGCGGGAGCACATCGATCGCATCGCGGCGGAGCCGCGCCCGACCGGCACCGAGGCCCACCGGCGGGCGCGCGCGTACCTGCTCGCGCGGCTCGCGGAGCTCGGCGTGCGGGCGGAGGTCCAGAGCGCGTCGGTGCTGAGCCGGCAGTGGGGCCTGCCGTACGACGCCGCGCACGTGGAGAACGTCGTGGCGCTGCTTCCGGGCAGGGACAGCACCGGGGTGGTCGCGCTCGTGGCGCACTACGACTCGGTGCCCGGCAGCCCCGGCGCGGGCGACGACGGCAGCGGGGTGGCGGTGCTGCTGGAGACGTTGCGGGCGCTGAGGAGCGGCGCCCCGCCGCGCAACGACGTGCTCTTCCTGTTCACGGACGCGGAGGAGGGCGGCATCCTCGGCGGCAGGGCGTTCATGGCCGAGCACCCGCTGGCCCGCCAGGTGCGGATCGCGCTCAACTTCGACGCGCGCGGGGCCGGCGGCGTCGTGGCGATGTTCGACACGGGGCCCGGGGACGCGTGGCCCGTGCGCGAGCTCGCCCGCGTCGCGCCCTACCCGGTGGCGTCGTCGCTCTTCCCCGAGGTCGCGCGGCGCATGGGTCACGGCACCGACCTCATCGTGTTCAAGGGGGCCGGGATCCCCGGGCTGAACTTCGCCTTCAGCGACGCGGCCGCGCACTACCACGCGCCGTCGGACACGGTGAGCAACCTCGATCTCCGGAGCGTGCAGCACGCCGGGGATCAGGCGCTGTCGCTCGCGCGGCGCTTCGGCGCGCTCGATCTCGGGCAGCGCGACCGCGGGGACGCCGTGTACTTCAACACGTGGGGCGCCCACATGCTCTCGCACCCGATCGGCTGGGTGCCGTGGATCGCCGCGCTCGTCGGCGGCCTGTTCGCGGGCGTCGTCGCCCTGGCGCGGCGGCGGGGGGCCGCTTCGCTCGGCCGTATCTTTGCGGGATCGCTCGCCTTTCTGGCGCTCCTGGCCGGCGTCGCCGCCGCGGTGGGCGGGCTCGCGTGGGTGCTCAGGCGCGTGCACCCGGTGCTGCGGGTGATGCTGTTCGAGCCGTACAACGCGCCCGCGTACCGGCTCGCGCTCGCGCTGCTCGCGCTCGCGGCGTCGGCGGCGGGCTACCGGCTCGTCCGGCGGCGCCTCGGGGCCTGCGACGCCGCCCTTGGCGCGCTGCTCGTCTGGTTGCTGCTGCTCGTCGCGGCGAGCCTGTTCATGCCTGGCGCGAGCTTCTACTTCGCGTGGCCGCTCGCCTTCGCCCTGCTCGGCGTCGCGGCCGTGTCGATCCGGCGCGG
The DNA here is from genome assembly GCF_051521615.1 of Sorangium sp. So ce1335. Classification (NCBI taxonomy): domain Bacteria; kingdom Pseudomonadati; phylum Myxococcota; order Polyangiales; family Polyangiaceae; genus Sorangium; species Sorangium sp. So ce1335. Next base: position 8,269,946 of record NZ_CP150363.1, on the reverse strand, counting down.
CGAGGCGCCTGCCGCGCAGCCTGCCGCGTGGCCTCCTGCGTGGCCTCCTGCGTGGCCTCCTGCGTGGGCCGACGCCGCGCTCCTCGTGGTGGCCGCGGCGCCGGCGGTCGCGCTGGCCGTGCCCGGCCCGTACCTGCTCTTCGTCGCGCTGGGGCTGCCGATGGCGGCGGTGCCGGCGCTCGCTGTCGCGCTCGTCTTCGGGCTCTTCCTGGCGCACGCCGAGCTCCTCGGCGGCGGCCGCTCGCGGCGGCTCGCGCTCGCCTTCGCGCTGCCGGGCGCCCTGGCGCTCGCCGTCGCCTGCGCGACGGGCGGCTTCAGCGAGGCGCGGCCCCGGCCGGCGAGCCTCGCCTACGCGCTCGACGCCGCCGCCGGGACGGCCCACTGGCTCTCGGCCGACAGGGACCTCGACCCGTGGACGGCCGCCCACTTCGCGGACGATCGCGCGCAGGCGCCCTCGTTCGAGGTGCCGTTCGTGCGGGTGACCCGCCAGGCCGAGGCGCCGGTCGCCGCGCTGCCGCCGCCGTCGCTGACGGTGCTCGGCGACGCTGTGCGCGGCGGCGTGAGGTCGCTCCGCGTCCGCATCGCCTCGCCCCGGGGGGCCCCGTGGCTGCTCGCCGAGGTGGCGTCCCCGACCCGGGTGCTCCGCGCCGAGGTGGACGGCCAGCGCGTGGAGGAGTCGTCCCGCGGGGCGCAGGTGAAGGGCGATGTCCGGTGGGGGTTCACCTACATGGGGCTGCCGCCGGGAGGCATCGAGTGGTCGCTGGAGGTCGAGGACTCCGGTCCTGTCGAGATCCGGCTGATGGACCAGACCTACGAGCTCCCGCGCGACCTCGTGCGCGCGCCGCGGCCCAAGGACATCATGGGAGGGCCGTTCCGGCTCGCGGACTCGACGTTCGTCCGCGCGTCGTTCTCGTTCTAAACCACCGCTCACGTTGAGCGAGCGAGAAATGAAGCGCCAAGGCGCCAAGGACGCCAAGACGACGGTATCTTGGCGTCCTTGGCGTCTTGGCGGTTCGAAATTCTGCTCGTTTCAGGCGGGTTTTACCCGTTCGTCGCTCCAGCACCGCGGCGGCGCGTCGCGCCTGGTCGCACGAGAGAGGAACCGCAGAGGGCACAGAGGGAAGAGAAGAGAGAGGGAACCACAGAGGCACAGAGGGCACAGAGGGAAGAGAAGAGAGAGGGAACCACAGAGGCACAGAGAGGGATGAATAATTATTTCTCTATTCTCTCTCTCTCTCTCCTCTGTGTCCTCTGTGTCCTCTGTGGTTCAAATTCTTCTCTTCTGCGCTCCGCGCGCGCTCAGTCGACGAAGATCGGCTCGCAGTTCGTGAACGCGAGCGTCGACTGGATCGCGAAGTTCGACTCGGTCGTGTGCCGCTCGGCGTGGAAGAAATCGAGCGGGTACTCCTGGCCTGGCGTGATCCCGAGCTCGTCGGCCATCCGGTCGAGATCGAGCTCGTCGGACTGCGGGCCGTGGAGGCCGCCGAGGTCGATGGCCAGCCGGTTGTTGATGAACACCCAGAGATCGTCGTCTCCGGTGAACGAGAACACCTCGCCGCCGTTGTAGACGAACTTCATGTGGAGCTCGAACGTGAAGTGGTAGTTGTGCTCCCGGCCCTCGTTGCCGAAGCCCTCCCCGTCGATCGGGAAGAACGCCAGGTTCCTGTAGGTGGCGATGCCATCTGCGCCGACCTCGGGCGTGATGGTGAACTCGATGGGCATGTTCACCCCCTGGACGTCGCGGTACCACTGATTGAACTCTTCGGGCCCGGTCGTGTGCTCGGTGCCCCGCTGGTGCGCATAGACGGGCTTCTGATCCGCGCCCAGCTCGCGCGCGACGATGCCCTTCAGGCCGCTGCCCGTGAACGTCTCGAAGTCCGGGTGGCCGTCCCCGCCCTCGTAGGCGCGGAAGTCGCGCACGATGCCCGTGAGCTTCGCGTCGCACCCGGTGCCGTTGCCGCTGCCCGCGCCCGGCCCCACCCCCACGCCGCTCCCGAAATCGTCGCCGCCCGCGCCCGATCCGTTCCCGGCGCCGGCGCCGGCGCCCGCGTTCCCGGAGCCGCTCGACGCGTTGTCGCCGCCGCCGCAGGCGACCCCCGTCAAACCCAGCAGCGTTGCGAGCAGAACGTAGCAGTTCGATTGCAGCCGAAGCATGCGAAGTCTCCTTTTACGCGGATTGCGCGTCGTGTGCGTGACAGGCGCCAGGGCAGCCAAAGCAAACAGCCGCCGAGGGCGCAAGAGAGAAAACGATCCTATCCCGTCGCCCCGTCGAGGCGACGTAGAAATTCATCTCCATGCGGCGGTGACAGCGCGATGTCGCGGTGCGCTGCGATGTGGGTTCTTTATCGAGAGCCGCCGCCGCAGTGGGCGCCCAGCCGCCGCGACAGCGCGGGTGGGAGGCGCTCGCAGAACCCCTCCGGCCTGGGGAGCGGCTCGCGCCGCGCTGTGTGCCAGAACAGCACCGGGCCGAGCCGGCGCGCGCGCGCGTCGGCCAGGAGCGCGGCCATGGCCTTGCCGGTGTAGACAGGCTCCAGCGGGACGCCCTCGGCGGCGAGCGCCTCGCACGCGGCGAGCGACGCGGCCGTCGGCGCGCCGTAGCCGCGGCCGAGGTGGCCGTGGATCAGGTCGATCGGCGCGGCGGGGGGCACGGGCGCCACGCCCGCGCGCGCGAGGAACGCGCGGAGCCCGGCCGTGAGGGCGCGCAGGCGGAGGCGCGAGGCGAGGAGGCGCTCGACCACGGCGACGGCGACGACGCGCGAGCCGAGGCCGCCGAGCGCGAGGCCGACGGCGAGGCCGGCGGCGGTGCCGCCCGAGCCGAGCGCGACGTAGACGCGCGCGGGCTCGGGGAGCTCGCCCGCGCGGACCTGCGCGCACAGCTCGAGCGCCGCGCGCGCGGCCCCCACCATGCCGCGCGCCGACGTGGCGCCGAGCGGCACGATGGCGGCGCCGTCCGCGTCGCGCGCGCGCAGCGGCAGGAAGAGCGACGGGCGCGCGAGCGCGAGCTCGAGGCGCGACGGGTAGAAGCGGATCGAGGTCGGCCCGGAGGCCGTGAACGCGAGGTTGTCGATCACCGCGCTGGTCAGGTCGGTCCAGAACAGGTGCGCGTGCACGCGCCGGCCGAGGCGCCCCGCCGCGACGACGAGCGCCGCCACGTTGCCCGAGCCGATGCCGCCCGCCGCCGACCACGCCGCCGCCGTCGAGAGGGGGGGCGCGGCGAGCAGGTAGTCGAGCTTCCGCATCTTCATCCCGCCGTGGAGCGGCTCGCAGAGGTCGTCGCGCTTGATCCCGAGGAAGTCGAGGCCGAGCGCGGAGGCGATCCGCGGCACCGTTGCGACCGGCGACGGCCCGCCGACCCAGCCGAGCCGGGGGATGCGGTCGATCATCCGGAGTGCGTCCACGTCGCGCAACGAGGGCTCCTCGCGAGGGCGGCCGTCAGCTCAGCCCTGCTTGTCGGCGCGCTGCCCTGCGAGCATCGCGTCCGGCTCCAGCACGAGCAGGCGCACGCGCCCGGAGGCGCAGAGCCGGCCCTGCTCGTCGTGGACCGAGCCCTCCCAGACCTGCGTGCGCCGCCCGCGGTCGAGCGGCCGCGCCGTGGCGCGGAGCCGCCCCGACCGGACGGCGCGCAGGAAGCTCGTGTGGTTCTCGAGCCCGACGACAGAGCGGCCCTCCGGCAAGGCGTGGAGCGCCGCGCCGATCGACGCCAGCGTCTCGACGATGCCCGCGTGGACGCCGCCGTGCACGATGCCGTAGGCCTGCCGGTGCTGCGGGCCGATGTCGAGCTCGGCCTCCACCTCGTCGCGCGTGGCGCGGACGAGCCGCAGCCCCATGGCGTTCATCCAGCCGTCGATGCCCGCGGCGTTGATCGCGGCGGCGAAGTCCTCGGAATCCCCTTCGGCCATGGAGACCGCATGGTACACGCGCCGCCGGGATCGTCCGGCCATTTCTCGCGGGGGCGTCCGTCGGTGTCAGTCCGCGTCAGTCCGCGTCGGTCCGCGTCGGTCCGCGTCAGTCACAGGGCTGCTTCGTCAGGAGATCGCCGAACTCGTCGCGCAGCTTCGATTTCAGGAACTTGCCGGTCGAGGTGCGCGGGATGCGCTCGACGAAGAGGACCTCGTCCGGCAGCCAGAACTTCGCGAAGCGGGGCTCGAGGTGGGCGCGGAGCTCGTCCTTCGAGGCGACCTGGCCCGGCCGCAGCACGACGGCGGCGAGCGGGCGCTCGCCCCAGACCGGGTGACGCGCCGCGAACACGGCGGCCTCCTGGACGGCCGGGTGGCTCATGAGCGCGTTCTCGAGCGCGACCGAGCTGATCCACTCGCCGCCCGATTTGATGACGTCCTTCGCGCGATCCGTGATGCGCATGTACCCGTCGTGGTCGATCGTCACGACGTCGCCCGTCTTGAACCAGCCGTCCTCCGTGAAGCGGTCCTCGCCCTCGTCCCCGAAGTACGACGCGGCGACCCAGGGGCCCCGCACCTCGAGCTCACCCATGCTGCGGCCGTCCCAGGGCAGCGGCTGGTCGTCCGGGCCGACGTGGCGCTGGTCGACGAACGGGACCGGGTAGCCCTGGGAGGCGCGCGTGTCGAGCGCCGCGGCGGCGTCCAGATCGAGGCCGCTGCGGAGGTGCGCGACGGTGCCGAGCGGGTTCGTCTCGGTCATGCCCCAGGCGTGCGTGACCACGAGCCCGTGGCGCGCGAGGAAGCCGTCGATGAGCGCGGGGGGCGCCGCCGCGCCGCCGATGACCATGGCGCGGATCGACGAGAGATCCCAGCGCCTCGGGTGCTCGTCGAGGAGCGCGAGGATGCCGAGCCAGATCGTGGGGACGCCGGCGGCGAACGTGACGCGCTCCCGGGCCATGAGGTCGAGCAGCGACGCGGGGTCGAGGTGCGGGCCGGGCAGGACGATCCTGGCGCCGGTCGCGACCGCCGAGTAGGGCAGGCCCCAGCCCATCGCGTGGAACATCGGCACCACGGGCAGCACCACGTCGCTGTCGCGGAAGCCGAGCGCGTCGTGCATGCACGAGACGAGCGTGTGGAGGACGATCGAACGGTGGCTGTAGAGGACGCCCTTCGGGTTGCCCGTCGTGCCGGAGGTGTAACAGAGCATGGCGGCGGCGCGCTCGTCGAGCCGCGGGAAGTCGAAGTGATCGGGCTCGGGCGCGAGCAGCGCCTCGTAGTCGAGCCCGTCGCCGTCCACGGGCCCGTCGTCGCCGACGACGATGACGCGCTGGATGCAGCGGGCCTGGGCCGCGAACTTGCGGTAAAGCGGGAGCAGCGAGCGGTCGACGACGAGGACCTTGTCCTCGGCGTGCGAGGCGATGTACCCGAGGTCGCTCGGGTGGAGGCGCAGGTTGAGGGTGTGGACGACCGCGCCCATGGCCGGGACGCCGAGGTAGAGCTCCAGGTGCCGCGCGTGGTTCCAAGAGAGCGTCGCGACGCGATCGCCCTCGCGGACGCCGAGCCGCGCGAGCGCGTGCGCGAGCTTGGACGTGCGGCGGTGGAGATCGGCGTAGGTCGCGCGGGAGAGCGTCCTGTCCGGGTGCTGCGTCACGATCTCGCTGCGGGCGTGGTACGTCCTCGCCCGCTCGAGGAAGTGCGTGAGCGTGAGCGGATGATCCATCATGCGGCCGGCGAGCATGGGCGGTGCCTCCTTGTCCCGCGCGGGGCGCGGGGATCGGTCGAAGCTGTCGATCGGACGAGGAGGGCTGTCCGAGGGCGCCGCGACGCGCGGCGCTGCCCCCCGGGCGTAGGTTAGTACCGCGGGTGGGGGAGGTGACGGGCGATCGCAAGATCCTCCAAGATCGGCGCCGGGCGACACCCCAGGATGGCCGTCGATCGAGGGGGTCGCACCCGGAGGAGATCGTTCATGGCCGAGATCATTCTTCACCATTATCCATTGTCGCTCTTCGCGGAGAAGATCCGCCGGATCCTCGCGTACAAGAAGATCGCGTGGCGATCGGTCGAGCAGCCGATGATGGCGCCGAAGCCGGATCTGACGCCGCTCACCGGGGGATATCGGCGCATCCCGGTCCTGCAGATCGGCGCGGACGTGTACTGTGACACGGCGTGCATCGCGCGGCGCCTGGAGCAGCTCCAGCCGGAGCCCGCCTGCCTTCCGCCGCGCCAGGGCGGGCTGGCGGCGATCATCGAGGACTGGGCGGATCATCGGTTCATGCAGCAGGTCGTGCCGCCGATGGTCGTCGAGCTGTTCCCTGCGCTGCCGCCCGGCTTGCTCGAGGACCGCTCGGCGATGTCGCCGGCGCTGAGCAAGGAGGCGATCTTCGGGGCGGCGCCGCACGCCCTGAGCCAGGCGCGGCGCTCGCTCGATCGGCTGGAGGGCCAGCTCCGCGACCGGCCGTTCCTGCTGGGCGACGCGTTCTCGATCGCGGACGCGGCGTGCTTTCACCCGGTGTGGTTCATGAGGCACAGCGAGCGGCTGTTCGCCGAGGTGAAGGCGCGGCCGGCGCTCGCGGCGTGGTTCGCGCGCATCGAGGGCTTCGGCCCGGGCGACGTCCGGCAGATGACCCCCGCCGAGGCGCTCGCGATCGCCCGCGCGGCCGAGCCGGCGGACGTCGCCGGCGGGGAGACCGCGAGAGGCGAGGAGCTCCGGCCGGGAGATGCGGTGATCATCAAGGCCGACGATTACGGCCCTGAGGAGAGCCGGGGCGCGATCGTGAGGCTCTCGGCCGACGAGATCACCGTCCGGCGGCACGATGCGTCGGTGGGGGAGATCGCGCTGCACTTCCCCCGCGCGGGGTATCGCGTCACCAGGCAGTGATCCGCGCCGCCGTGGCTCACGGCGGGAGCCGCTACCGCTTCGTCTTCTGATAGGTGCCCACGAGCTCGCCATGGGCGAGCACGTGGCCGGCCATCGCCTTCTCGAGCTGCGCCTTCGTCGGCGTGCCGAGGTCGGGCAAGACCGCATCGAGGGCATAGAGCTTGTGGAAATAGCGGTGCCTGCCGACCGGCGGGCAAGGGCCGCCGTAGGCCGGGCGCTTCCAGTCGTTCAGGCCCTGCCGGGCGCCCTCGGGGAGACCGCCGTCCGCGGCGCCTGCGGCCAGGCCCTCCGCCGTGGGCGGGAGGTTGTAAACCACCCAGTGGACCCACGTGGCCCTGGGGGCGCGCGGATCGGGCGCGTCCGGATCGTCCACGATGAGCGCGAGGCTGCGCGTGCCCGGCGGCAGCGAGGACCAGGTGAGCGGCGGGGATCGATCGGCCCCCTCGCAGGTGTGATCCATCGGGATCTCGCCGCTCTGCGCGAACGCCGGCGACGTCAGGCTCAGCATCGGTTTCCCTCCTCCCGGGGGCTCCCCGGCAGCGCGCGCGCCGCTCGGAGCGCTCTCGGCCGTCGCGCACGAGGCGAGCACGAGCGCTCCGAGCATGAGACGGGCAGCACGGATCATCGGCGGACGCTCCTTCCCCCTGCGCGCCAACGTGCGTTCGAACCCGCGCCGGCGCCATGGTGCACGACGCCGGCGCTCGCCCTTTTCATGGCTGTCGCGGCTGCTCGCCGCCGCGCGCGTGCGCCCCTCGCTGGCCGAAGACGTGGCTGAAGACCTCGACGCGCCGTGGATACCGTCGGGCCCGTCGCCCTGGGCGGCGAGGCGCGCTAGCGCCCGGGGCGCGGCGCAGCGAGCCGGAACGCGCGCATGTGGAAGCGGCGCTGCGCCTCGGGGTAGATGTGCTCCTGCCCGACAGGGCACGCGCGGCGCGACAGGCACCCTCCTGTCATGCACGCTGCGCCGGCCTGCGCGTCCAGGTGACCGACACAGGCCGCGACATCGTAGCTGCCGGGGGAGAAGGCGGACACGGGGCAGCCGTGGAGACAGGGCCTGTCGGCGCACGACGCGCAGGGGCTCGGGAGATCCTCGCGCGGCGGGAGCGACAGCCGCTCCGGGAAGACGAGCGCGGCACGATAACCGTGCCAGAGGCCGAAGCGCGGGTGGATCAGGATGCCGAGGGGCGACGGATGGACCGAATCGGCGCGCTGCGCCCAGCGCTGGAAAGGCCAGTAGGGAGGGCCGGTGAAGGGGAACAGGGCGGTCGCGCCGAGCTCCGCGGCGAGGGCGGAGACGACCGAGGAGGTCCAGTCGTCGAGCGCGAGATCGGGAGCGTCCTCGCGGGCGCGCGAGAACGCGTGCCACATGGATGGGCCGGCATTGCCGAGCAGGACGAGCGTTCCCGCCGGGAGGTCCCCGGCGGGCGGGACGCCGTCGTCGTCGCACGGGTGAAAGCCGCCGCGCAGCGGGATGCCGGCGCGATCGCAGCGCGCCGAGAGCGCAGGCCAGTCGATGAGCATCGCGGCGCGCGTAGAGCGCCCGGAGCGGGGCGGCAAGGGAGCGGATGGGGGCCGGCGGGGCGGCCTCCGCTCTCCTCGATCTGACGGAGCCGGCTGACGGAGCCGCTCGCGCTGACGGAGCGGATCGAGGTGATGGATCCGCTCGCGCTGAGCCGCGCGTGGGCGCTCCTCCCCGCAGCGGACGTTCTGATCTAGAGTGGCGCCGTGGTTCGGAGGCTCCGTTGCCGGCTCGGGACGACGACGCAGGCCCCCTTCGCCCGCGCGGCGCGCGCGCTCTTCCGCGCGGCGCGCGCGCCTGCGAGCGCGCCATGAGCGCGCCGCGCCCGCTGGTCACGCTCCACTTCGCCCAGACGCTCGACGGGCGCATCGCGGCGCCGGGCGAGCGCGTGGGGCTCAGCACGCCGGCAGGCATCGAGCACGCCCACCGGGCGCGCGCGGAGCACGACGCCGTGCTCGTCGGCCTCCGCACCGTGCTGATCGACGACCCGCTCCTCACGGTGCGCGCGTGCGCTGGGCCCCAGCCGCTGCGCGTCGTGCTGGCGAGCGCCCTCGGCGTTCCAGGAGGGGCGCGCCTGCTGATGCCGCCGGGCCCGACGTCGTCGCGCCAGCCGCCGGGCGGGCGCGTGCTCGTCATCGGCGCCGCAGGGCGCGCGCAGGACGCGGCGCGCGCGCGGCTCGAGGCGCGCGGCGCGGAGGTCGTCGTCGTGCCCGCGGACGACCGCGGCTGCGTCTCGCTGCCGCACGCGCTGGCCGCGCTCCACGCGCGCGGCGTGCGCCGGTTGCTCGTCGAGGGGGGCCGCATGGTGCTCACGTCGTTCCTGCGCGCGCGGCTCGCCGACCGCGCGGAGGTCGAGATCGCGCCGCGCCTGCTCGGCGACACGGCGATCCCCGCGGTCGGCGCGCTGGGAGAGGCGCCGCTCGCGTCGGCCATCGACCTGCGCGAGCCGGCGGTCGAGCTGCTGGGAGGCAACGTGCTCTTGCGAGGGGAGATTGGCTATCCCGACTGACACCGACACGCCGCCGAGCGACGCTGGCGCGCCGCCGCGCGACGCCGGCGCGACGGTCGCCCGGGAGCTCTGGTTCGTCCGGCCCGGCCTCGTCGAGGTGCGGCAGGGCGCGCCGGCGTCGCGCGGCGGCGCGCCCGCGGCCGGCGAGGTCGTGGCGCGCGCTGTCGCCTCGGGCGTGAGCCAGGGGACGGAGCTCCTCCTCTACCGCGGCGAGGGGCCGACGCCGTTCGATCCGTCGCTCGACGCGCCCGGCGCGCCGACCTACCCGCGCCGGTACGGCTACGCGTGGGTGGGCGAGGTCGTCGCCCGCGGCGAGGGCGCGGCGCTCGCGCTCGGCGACCGCGTGTTCGCGCTGGCGCCGCACGGCGATCTGCACCTCCTCGGCCCGGGCGCGGCGCGCCGCCTGCCCCGCGCGATCCCGGCCGAGCGCGCGGTGCTGGCCGCCAACCTCGAGACGGCGATCACGTGCGTGTGGGACGCGGGGATCGGGCTCGGGGACACCGTCGTGGTGCTCGGCGGCGGCGTCGTCGGGCTGCTCGTGACCGCGCTCGCGCGGCGCGCCGGCGCAGCGGTCCGGCTCGTCGAGCCGAGCGAGCGGCGGCGGCAGGCCGGCCTCGCCCTCGGCGCCGCCGCGGCGATCCGGCCGGAGGACGACCGGCCGGCCGGCGACGCGGACGTCGTGATCGCCGCGACGGGCGACCCGGGCGAGCTCGACCGCGCGATCGCGCACGCGGGGCGCGAGGCGACGGTGACGGTCGCGTCCTTCTACGGGGCGCGCACGAGCCCGGTCGCTCTCGGGTCGGAGTTCCACCGCCGCCGGCTGCGCCTCCGCGCGAGCCAGGTCTCGACGATCCCGCCGGAGCGCGCGCCCCGCTGGGACCACGCGCGGCGCTTCGCGCTCGTCTGCGCCCTGCTGGAGGACCCGGCGCTCGACGCGCTGCTGGACCCGCCCGTCCCGTTCGACGCCGCGCCGGCCGTGTACGCGGCGCTCGCCGCCGAGCCGGGGGCGCGGCTGCAGACCGTCTTCCAGTACGGATCGCGATCGGCTACGCCGTAGGCGACCCATGTTCCTCCTCGGCGTCAGCGATCACGTGATGATCGCGCACAGCTTCTCCGATCCGTTCTTCGGCCCGGCGACCCGGATGCACGGCGCGACGTACTCCATCGAGGTCGAGATCCGCGCGACGGCGCTCGGGCCGCACCACGTGGTCATGGACATCGGCGCGCTCCACGCGTCGCTGCGCCGGGCGCTCGACACGATCGACTACCAGAACCTCGACGAGCACCCGGCGTTCCCCGGGCGCACCTCGACGACCGAGCGCGTGGCCGAGCACGTGGCCGGGCTGCTCGCCGCGGACATCGCGAAGCTCCCCGAAGGCGAGGCGCCGCTGCCGGGCGCGACGCTGCGGGTGCTCGTGCGCGAGTCGCCCACGGCGTACGCGGGCTTCGAGCGCGCGCTGTAGGGCGCGTCGCCGCGCGGCCTGCCGGGGGCATCCGGCCGCGCGGCCCTCCCGACCCATGCGCATCGCCTGGATCGTCTACGGCGCCCTCGACCAGATCACGGGCGGGTACATTTACGACCGGCTCATCGTGGAGCGGCTGCGCGCGCGGGGCGACGTCGTCGAGGTCGTGTCGCTCGATCCGGCGCCGCGGTCGCGGGCGCTGGCCGGGCTCGCGCTCGCGCGGCGCCTCGCCCGGATCGACCCCGCCGCCGCGGTGGGCGACGAGCTCTGCTTCCCGGAGCTCGGGCCGGCGTTCGCGGCGCTGCCGCGGCGGATCGCGCGCGTGCTGCTCGTGCACCACCTGAGCGCGTGGGAGCTGCCGCCCGGCGCGCGGCGCGCGGCGCTGGCGCTCCAGGAGGCGGCGGTGCTCCGGCTCTGCGACGCGCGCCTCGCGACGAGCGCGACGACCGCGGCGCGGCTCCGGCGCGAGCACGGGGTCGACAGGGTCGACGTGGCGCCCCCGGGCGCGGACCGGCTCCCCTTGCTGCCGCGTGCCCCGCGGGGCGGCGGGCCGCTGCGGATGACGTTCGTGGGGAGCTTCATCCCGCGCAAGGGGCTGCTCGGGCTGCTCGCGGCGTTCGAGCGGGTCGGCAGCCCGCGCGCAACGCTCGCGCTCGTCGGCGACGCGGACCGCGACCCGGAGCACGGCGAGCAGGTGCGCCGCGCGATCGCCGCGTCGGCGTTCCTGCGGGCGCACGTCGTCGTCCGCGGCGTGCTCGGCGACGACGCGCTCGCGGCCGAGCTCGCGGCGACCGACGCGCTGGTCCTGCCCTCGCGGCTCGAGGGGTACGGCATGGTGCTCACCGAGGCCGTCCGCGCCGGCGTGCCGGTGCTCGCCGCCCGCGCCGGCGCGATCGCGGAGGTGGTCCAGGACGGCGCCGAGGCGCTGCTCTGGGACGACGGCGAGGGCCTCGTGCGGGCGCTGTCCCGCTTCCTCTCCGACGGCGCGCTGCGGTCGAGCATGAGCCGCGCGGCCGTCGTCCGGTCCGCGGCGCTGCCCACGTGGGACGGCGCCGCCGCCGCGGTGCGCGCGGCGATCGCGCGGGCGGCGCCGGGGCGCTGAACCGTCAGCCGGGCCGCCGAGCCGTCACGGCTCCGCGACGGCGGGGGCGCGCAGGACGCAGCGCTTGGCGCGGACGAACGCGTCGAACCGCGCCTCCTGGAGGCCGTCCGCGTCGACCGTCCGGTCCTTGAGGAGGCACGCCTCCACGGAGAGCTCCCCCTCATACGGATCCTTCTCGCGCGTCGTCCTGTGGTCGAGCTGGCAGACGCCGCTCAGCCCGTCGTCCCCGAGGTTGACGGACACGTTCCAGGCCTCCTGGGTCACGTTGAGCGCTCCGCGAAGGATGATCCCCCAGAACCCCTTCTTCTCCCGGATCGGGTCGTTGAAGATCATCACCTCGAACTCATCGTTTTTTATCCCACAATCCGTGTACCAGCTCCGCTGGTGATCCTCGTCGAACGCGACAGCCGTCTCCCCGTTGTTGCCCGTGTCCAGGAAGAATTGCGTCGCTCCCAGGGTGAGCACGGCTCTCCCGGCGACCAGCGGCGGCTCGAAGTCGCTGCCGCACCCGAGCGGCGCGAGCAACAAAGCGGCAGCGATCGGTGTCCTGATCATCGGTGTCCTCAATCAGGAGGATCCTGCGCGCCCGATCCACAAGTCAATCGTCAAATCGACCAGTTTCGCCGCCGGATCGTGGCAATTTCATGATGCTTATGGGAATGACGTGCGCTGGTCGAGAATCATCGCGATGCGATCTCACCGACGGTCTGGATGAACGAGAATCCAGTCGGAGAATGGTAATCAGCTCGTGCTCATGGGAATGCTCGATTCCGGTGTGACGCACCCCGCACGTGCGTGGACTTTTCCACCATCAGCCGCGCAGCTCGGGTCCCCCGCCCAGCTGTCTACCGAGGAGCGTCCCCCGCGAGGATGCCGGCCGCCTCGTCCTGGAGCCGTCGGGTGAGCGCCGCGTCGTCGTCGCCCCCGTCCGCCAGCGCCGCCGCGTCCCGCGCCTCGCCGAGCCGCACCCGCACCTCGACGTCGTCGAAGCCGGGCAGCGCGACCTGAAGGAGCGGCGCCAGCGTGGTGATCCCCCGGCGCTCGGCCCACCGCGTGACAGCGAGCCGCTTCGCCCGCGGCGAGTGCACCCCCGAGACGGCCGCCACCGCGGCGCGCCCCCCCGCCGCCGCCGCCGCGCGCAGGAGCGCCCCCGCGCTCGGGTGCCACGCCCCGAGCAGCGGCTCGCCCGCGCCCGCGAACGCCGGATCCGCCTCGATGCGCCCCGCGGGGAAGTGGAGGAGCGCGCCGCCGCCCCGCAGGTGCCGCAGCGCGCGGCGCACGCCGGCGGTCCGCGCCGCGAGCTCGCGCCCGCCGCCGCCCCCGTCGATCGGCACGAACAGCAGCCGCCGGCTCACCTCGGGCAGCGCGCGCAGGAACCGCCGCTCGGCCGCGACGATCATGAGGTCGCCCCGGCCGATGGCCGCCATCAGCGCGAGGGCGTCGTGGGCGCCGGGGTGGTTCGACACGACGAGCAGCGCCCCGCGCGCCGGGGGCGCGGCGTCGGCCGTCCAGCGCACGCCGAGCCCGGCGAGCGTCTCGCGCGCCGCCACGTGGATCCCCGCCTCGCCCGTGCGCCGATCGAAGCGCGCGAGCGCGCGCCCGAGCGGCATCGAGGGGATCGCGAACGCCGCGCGGCCGGCGCGCCGCACCCAGGCCGGCGCCCCGCCGAGGCCGAGCGCGGCGACCATCTCCTCGCCGGACAGGTTCGCGAGCTCTCTCTCCAGCGGCCCCGACATGCCCGCCGTGTCTACCCGCCTCGGGCCCGCCACGCCAGCGCCGGCCGCGTGTGGGGTTTGCATCGGGCCACGCCGGCTCTGTATGAAGAGAGAATGAAACCCATCCGCCCTGCCGCTGACGACCCCACCCGCCGCGGCGCCGACGCTGCGCGTCCGCGGCGGACCCTCGCGGACCTCCCAGGGCCCAGGGGGTTGCCGCTCCTCGGCAACCTGCACGAGCTCCATCCCGACCGCTGGCACCTCGAGTTCGAGCGGTGGTGGCGAACCTTCGGGGACATGTTCGTCGTGCGGATGGGCCGCCAGCCGATCCTCGTCGTGGCCGAGGGCGAGATCGTGCGCGACGTGCTCCAGCGCCGCCCCGCCGTGTTCCGGCGGATGCGCACCATCGAGGACGTGTCGCGCGAGGCGGACATGGTCGGGCTGTTCTCGGCGGACGGCGAGGCGTGGCGCAAGCAGCGGCAGCTCATCAACCCGACGTTCCACGCGCGGCACGTCGAGGGCTTCTTCCCGAGCATCCGCGAGATCACGGGGAGGCTGCGCGAGCTGTGGTCGCGCGCGGCCGACGAGGGCGCGGCGCGCGACGTCCTCGGCGATCTCATGCGCTACTCGGTCGACGTCACCTCGTCCGTGGCCTTCGGGCGCGACCTCAACACGCTCGGCGGCGGGCCGGACGCGCTCCAGGAGCACCTCCAGCGCGTCTTCCTCGGCCTGAACCGGCGGATGCTCTCGCCGCTGCCGTACTGGCGGTACCTGGGGCTGCCCGCCGACCGCGCCTACGATCGCGCCCTCGTCGCAGTGAAGCGGCTCATCCTCGAGCTCGTGGCCGCGGCGCGGCGCGAGCTCGAGGGCGGCGCAGACCGGCCCGCCCGCCCGCGGACGCTGCTGGAGCTCATGATCGTGGCGCGCGACGGCGAGAACCCGAAGGCGCACCTCTCGGACGCCGAGGTCTACGCGAACGTCCTCACGATGCTGCTCGCCGGCGAGGACACGACGGCGAACACCCTCGCGTGGATCCTTTACTACCTCGGCTCGCGCCCCGACGTGCAGGCGCGCGCCCGCGAGGAGGTGGACCGCGTGCTCGGCGGCGCCTTGATACCGACCCTCGAGCAGTGCAAGCGCCTCGAGTACACGGCCGCCGTGACCCACGAGACGCTGCGCCTGCGCTCCGCGGCGCCGCTGCTCTACCTCGAGGCGAACCACGACACGGCGGTCGGCGACGTGGCGGTGCCCGCCGGCGCCGGCGTCGTGGCGCTCACGCGCGCGACCGGACGGAAGCCCGAGTATTTCGGCGATCCGGAGTCGTTTCGCCCGGAGCGCTGGCTCGCCGGTGCGACGGCGACGCTGCCCCATGAGCCGCGGATGGCGCTCGCCTTCGGCAGCGGGCCGCGCATCTGCCCGGGCCGCTCGATGGCGCTCCTCGAGTGCGCCGTGACGGTGGGCACGGTGCTCCGGAGCTTCGCCGTGCACCTCGCGGACCACACGGCGCCGGTGCGGGAGCGGATGGCGTTCGCGATGCAGCCGGAGGGGCTCCGCGTGCGGTTCACGAGGCGCGCGTGCGCGTGAGGGGTCCGGCTCGCTCGCTCGCGGCTCAGCCCAGGGGCGAGCGGTTGACCAGGGGGAACGGCTCTATCTCGGCGTCGTCGGGGTTCATCGAATCCCTGCTGTACCCCATCTCCTGCTCGGCCGTCGTGATGATGAAGGGACCCCCGATCTCCTCGGGATCCACCTCATCTTCGTAGTCCTCCGTGGTGTCGCCCTTGCCCGATGTCGCCGAGGCG
This sequence comes from Sorangium sp. So ce1335, assembly GCF_051521615.1. Classification (NCBI taxonomy): domain Bacteria; kingdom Pseudomonadati; phylum Myxococcota; order Polyangiales; family Polyangiaceae; genus Sorangium; species Sorangium sp. So ce1335. Next base: position 8,254,565 of record NZ_CP150363.1, on the reverse strand, counting down.
AGATACTGCTCGGCGATCTGCTCGGCGAACTCGTCCACCACCTCGGTTGGGCCGTTACCGGGGTCGGGGATGAACGCGTCGCGGTCATCCGCGCGCGCCGCGCTCTTGCGCGCTGCCTCCACGAAATCCTGTCCGTGGCTCCTGGTCGTGGCCCGTTGAGAGCCGTCTTGCTTCGTCCGCATGAATGATCTCCTCGCTCGGCGGCGCGCTCCCACGCGCTTTCAGCAGCGCCGCCCGTCCGGTGTTCCGAGACAGGGAGATGCACCGCGTGTACCAGGACTGGATCGACGCCCTGAACAGCCCTTTGGCGGGGGGGATCCCATCGATGTTCGCGGGCGGTGGCGCCGGCGCTGTACCAGACTGCGTCGGATGTAGCGGCATGCCACAGGCGGCGAGACGCGCCGGTGACACGGCGGCCTGGTACCGATGTGTGGGGCGACGCCGCGGCGGCCCTTCGTCCAGCCGTTCTTCCGGCGCCGTGCGCCGATGTCGCCGGGCGGCGCTCGGACGGAGCGCCTCGACGGACGCTCCGGCGGGATCGTTGAGGGAAAAGAGGGACGACCCGCGGCGCGGGCGTGAGGGGCGCAGGGCAGGAGCGATGTCCCTGCGCCAAGCCGCATCGCGTTACCAGCCGAGCTCTTCGCTGATCGCCTCGGCGAGCTGGTCGGCCATCAGCTCGTTCGTCCTGGCGCTCGGGTGCCAGTCGCAGCCGTACCCGTTCGCCTCGCTGTGCGCGGGGAACTCGAGCAAGCGCACCCGATCGTCGCCGTCGGCGTTCCGGTCCTCCACCACCTGGCCGATGTAGGCGCGCGCCCTGGTGAGCGCCTGGGCGCCCTCCGGGTACCCGTCGCTGAGCATGGGCCCGATGGTGCAGAAGATGAACGCCTCCGGGTATTTCTCCCTGACCGTCTCGACGAGGTCCGCATAGCCGCTCGTGAACGGCTCGCGGAACTGCGCGTCGCCCGGCACGTTGATGCTGAAGTCGTTCGTTCCCAGGTTGATCACCACGACCTGCGGCACCCAGGACGAGAAGTCCCACGCGGGCTGCGCCTCGTCGGCGATCGTCCGGCCGTAGATCTCCGGCATGGTGTCGGCCACCTCGTCATCGTAGTTCCGGATCACGCCCCTTCCGGACCATGCGATGATGTTTGTGTCGGCCCCGAGCTTGCGGCCCGTCAGCGCGCTGTAGGCGAGGTAGTTGTTCTCCGTCTCGCTCGTGAACGGGCAGTTCTGATCCGGACCGTCGATGCCGTAGCCGGCGGAGATCGAGTCGCCGATCACCTCGATCCGGCGCTCGGGCGCCGGCGGGACGGGCAGGAGCGCCTCGCCCTGCTCCGGGACGAACTCGAGGAACTGGGTGACGCCGACGAGCGGCTCGGTCCGGCGGTGGAGCAGGAGGTCGTGCTCGCCGTCGGGCAGCCCTTCCACGACGGTGTAGAGCTCCTCCTGGTTGTTGACCTCGAGGACGCCCTTGGACTCGCCGTCGACAACCACCTGGAAGTAATTGGACCGATCCGAGGTCGACGCGTCGTTGAAGCGGACGCTGATCGACGTCCCGGAGAACCGGGTGACGATCGCGCTGCCAGCCCACGAGAAGCGGGGGCCCTCGGGCTGCGTCGTGTCGAAGCGCCCGATGAAGCGGACGCTGTCGCCGGACGGGCTGCCCCCGCCGGTGCCGGTCGCGCTCGAGGTCGTCGCGCCTGCGCCGCCCTGGCCCGCGCCGCCTTCGCCCCCGCCGCCTTCGCCTGCGCTCCCGGTGCTCGAGGCGCTGGTCGAGGTCGATGAGCCGCCGCCGGCGCTCGTCGCCCCGCCCGGATCGTCGTCCCCGCAGCCGGGCAAGAGCGCCGACCAGGCGATGCAGAGCGCGGAAGCGAGCCTCGGGAAGGTGAAATAAGCCTCTGTTTTCATGCGCGCGAGGATGCTGCAGGTCCCTGGCGCAGACAACAGCAATCTTCTCCTCGGAATCCGAGGAACCGGCGAAGACGCCGCGGCGCGGGCGTGAACGGCCGGGCACGCTGCCAAAGCGTCTTCGCGCGATTGTCGCTCTCCGTCCCGGAGGGAGCCGGCGCGTGGCTGGACGATGGGTGTGTGATGGAGGGGCGCGCGGGGTGGGCGGCGGACGCCGCCCGCGCGATCGGGAAGGGGGCTGCGAGCTCGCGGCGGGCTCGATCGTCGTCGAGCGGTCGTCGTCGAGCGGTCGTCGCCGAGCGGTTCAGTTCCAGGTGCGGTTCTGGTTCTGGTGCTCGGATCGACCGTTGTCGTCTTCCTGGGAGCGGTCGCCGCCCTGCGAGGCGCGCACGTCGTCGCGCTCGTGGATCCGCGTCGAATAGCCCTGCGGCACCTCGTCGCCCATGAAGCGGCCGAACCCGGGCCGGCGCTCGGGGCGGTTGTACAGGTCGCCGCGCCCGGTGCGGTCCTGGCCGTGGCCTTCGCGCTCCTCGTCGCGGCCCTGGTATCCGCGCTCGTCGCGATCGTGGCGGCCGCTGAACCGGCCCCGCTCGTCGCCCCAGCCGAAGTGGCCGGGGTTCTGGTGCTCGTCGCCGCCGCGATAACCGCGACCCTGGCCCTCGCCGCGCCCGTAGCCGCGACCCTGGTCCTCGTGGCCGCGACCCTGATATTCGTCCTGCCGGCCGTAGCCGCGACCCTGATACTCGTCCTGTCGGCCGTGGCCGCGACCCTGATACTCGTCCTGTCGGCCGTGGCCGCGACCCTGATACTCGTCCTGCCGGCCGTAGCCGCGACCCTGATACTCGTCCTGCCGGCCGTAGCTGCGGTGCTGTCCCTCGTGGCCGCGGCCCTGATACTCGTCCTCGCGCCCGTAACCGCGGTACTGGTTCTCGCGATCCTGGTAGTCCTCGCGACCCTGGAAGCCGCGGTGCTGTCCCTCGCCGCGGCCGTGGCCGCGGTGCTGTCCCTCGTGGCCGCGGCCCTGGTACTCGTCCTCGCGCCCGTAACCGCGATACTGGTTCTCGCGATCCCGGTAGTCCTCGCGCCCCTGGAAGCCGCGGTGCTGTCCCTCGCCGCGGCCGTGGCCGCGGTGCTGTCCCTCGTGGCCGCGGCCTTGGTACTCGTCCTCGCGCCCGTAACCGCGGTACTGGTTCTCGCGATCCCGGTAGTCCTCGCGGCCGTGGAAGCCGCGGTGCTGTCCCTCGTCCTCGCGGCCGTTGTCATCGCGCCCGTAGGCGCCGCGGCCCTCGTCCCGGCCCGCGAATCCGCGGTTCACGTCGCGCCCGTAAGAGCCGCGGTGCTCATCGCGCCCTCGCTGCGCCGAGCCGAACCCGCCGCGCTCGTCTTCGGCGCCGCGCCCGGCAAAGCGATTGCCCCGCCCGCCGCTCTGCTCCCATGAGGGGCTGTCCTGCCCGTACCCGCGGCGCTCCTCATGCTCGCGCGGGCCGCGCCCGCCGTATCCCCGGTAGTCCTGCCCGCCCGCGCCATGGCCGCGGTGGTCTTGCCCGTGCTGCCCGCCCGGCTGCCACGGCCCCCTGCCTCCGCCGCCACCCTGCTGCCCGTACTGCGGCTGCCCGTACTGGGGCTCCTGGCCGTGCTCGCCTTGCCGGCTGCCGCCGCTCTGGTTCGCGTAGTTGCCTCGGCTGTAGGAGCCTCGTTCGAACGCGTCGCCCCCCTCGTGGCCGCGGAAGTCGCGCTGATCGTGGTTTCCCTGAAAGCGCCCCTGCCCTTCCCGGTGACGCCAGTCGTCGCGCGCCCCCTCGTCACGGAGGCCTCGGTTCTCGTAGCGATCTCTTGCCATAGCGCTCTCCCTCCGGGTGCTCGTGAACAACCCTCGACGGCTCACACAGGCGGCACACCTCCGTGAGCGGTGGGCCTACTTGCCCAGCAACCGACGTGCCCGGAACCGGAGCCGAAACGGAGCGGAAACGCAGCGCCGACCTCCCCGGGCCGCGACCGCCGCAGCGCTCCCTCGAGCGCCGTGTCGGGCCAACACGCCACACGCTGGGGCAAGCTGTCACGCAGGCGCAGCCTCTCCCGTTCAGGACGAGCTTGCCACGCCGGCGTCACAGCCGAGCCCGGATGGGATGCGTCAGGCGGTCTCGGTGCAGGGGACGAAGGGGAGGAGAGGACGCGCGGCGCCGGGGGCAGCCGCGCTCGACCGGTTGTTCAGTACCGCGTCTCGCAGGGGTGTTGATCGGCGAACGCCTTCGTGGCGTTCTTCGCGGACGACCAGGGGAAGTTCATGTCGGTGATCGACCAGGAGAGCGCGCCCGCATACTTCAGATCGTAGAGGTCGGCCACGAACTTGTCGTAGCTGACGTTCATCCCGTCCATGTTGCTCGGGAACTCGCCCATCACGACGGGCTTGTCGGTGAGGTTGTACTCGGAGAGCGGCTTGTTGTACGGGTACCAATCGTTGACCCACCCGTACATGTGGACCTGGTAGAAGTCGACGTCCGCGTGGGTCCACGCCTGACCCCACTTGATCGCGGCGCTGCCGACGCTCACGGGCGCGCCCGTCGCTTCCCTCAGCACGGCGGCCGACTCCTTGGCGAGCGCCTCCATCTGCTGGTGCGTGACGAGATCGAACTTGCTGGCGTCGCCCTCGAAGGCCGGGTCGCCGCCATAGAGGCTCGGCCCCGTCATCGCCCACTCGGGCTCGTTGATGACGTCCCAGGCCAGCATGCGGTGCCGGTGCGGGCTCGACGCGACCGTCTGCGCGATCGGCCGGACGACGTTCTCGATGAGCCGGGCGCGACGGCTCGCGTCCGCGACGATGGGCCCCATGCTCCAGACCGAAAGTCCGTTCGGCGGGTTGTGCGTCGTCTTGTAGAAGCCGTCGAAGGAGAACAGCGTGAACATCACGTTCACCTCCGCCTGCTCCGCGAGCTCGAGCGCGGCGAGGATGTCCTGCACCGAGGTGCCCCCGAGGCCTGTCGGATTTCCCTGCCCGTCGAAGGTGATCTGGTCCCCGTAGAAGCGCGGGTAGATCCACCAGCGGACGACGTCCACGCCGTGGGCGCGCATGTCCTGCAGGTCGGCGAGCACCTGGCTCTTCTTCCCCGAGATGCCCGCCTGGCTCCACCGGGTCTGGCCGCCGAAGTCCGCGCCGAAGTCGCGCCAGGCGTAGTTCACGCCGTACATGAAGCGACGGCGGCAGTCGATCTCGACCCCGCCCTCGAACGGGCAGGTGTCCTCCACGCCGGCGCAGGCGCCCACCTCTCCGCCGCTTGCGCTGGAGCTCGTCGCGGTGGGCCCGCCGCCGCCCGTGCCCGCGGGGCCGCCGCTGCCCGTCGTCCCGCCGCCGCCGCTGCCCGCGGGCCCGCCCGTGCCGGTGCCCGTGGGCCCGCTGCCCGAGGGACCGCCGCTGCTCGCGGTGCCGCTGCCTCCCGTGTCACCGCCCGCGCCGTCCAGGCCGTCCAGGTCGACGTCGTCCAGATTGCTGACACAGCCGGATCCAGCCGCGGAGAGCTGGAGCACCCCAACAAGAAAAAGCCAATTGCGCATGCGGCCATTATCGCCAGAAGCGCGGGGTCAGCCAACCGGAATTCTTAATCGGTTCAGTGATTCGCTGCGCAACGTTCTGCTGCTGGTACAAGATCCCGATCCCAGCGGTCATGAAGGGATCATCGGTTCTCCTCACAGGGCACGACGGGTATCGCGCCTTACCGGGAAGGCACCTTACCGGGAGGGCCCGCGCGGCCTCGGGTGAATGCCCATGTACGCCGCCGCACTCTTCGCCGCGGGGTCGTCGGGATAGCGCTCGATGAGGTCTTCCGCGAGGCTGCGGGCCTCGCCGATCCGGTCGAGGCGCACGAGCGCCCGCACGCGGAGCTGCCCGCGCTCGGCGGCGCGCGGGCTGTCCCCGAACTCGCGCGTCGCGGCGTCGTCGAGGCGGAGCACCTCCTCGGGGTCGCTGGTCAGCGCGGCGCGCATGCGCTCGATGAAGCGCGCTTCCGGGTCGCTGTCCGGCGGCGCCTCCGAGGCGCGCGGCGCGGCGGTCGCGGCGGGGGTCGGGGCCGGGGGCTCGGCGGGGGGAGGACCGCGCCGCTGCGGCGTGTCGTCGTCGGTGGGCTCAGCGCTCGCCGGCCGCGCCTTCGGGACGGGGGGCTCGTCGCGGCCCATGGCGAGGAAGGCCGCCCCGGCGAGCGCGGCGAGGATCAGGACGATCTGCAGCGCGCGGCCAAGGCCAGAGGGGCGAGGGGCGTCCACGGCGGCCATGCTAACGCGGCGGGGCGGCGGGCGGTAGCTCGGGACCGCGCGGGCGGCAGGGGGCGCGAGGTGGTCAGGAAGGTGCGGGATCGAGGAGGAGAGGAGCAGGGAGCGGGGAGCAGGGGAAGGGGAGCGTGACCCACGCGAGGCGAGCAGTGGCGATTCCGGACGATCGATGTGCGGAGCGCCGGATGAAGCGATACCGGGAGGAGAGGTCGCGGCCGAACCGCGCTCCGTTCCTGAGCGTGAGTCTCCGGTCAGACGGCGGCCGGTCTGAGAGGCCTGGCGGTACGGTTGCGCTCAGGCTTCTCGCAAGAAGGGATTTGCAGGAGCTCACTGCGGTCCAGGGAGCGCCCCGTTCAGGCCGCCGCCGGATCTGCGAGCCACGCAGCGAGGGCGTCCGCGGACAGCTCCATCCGGACGTCGTCGAGGCGATCCGGCCCGAGCCGGTCGAGCCGTTCGGTCAGCACGGAGCGCTCGGTCTCGGCGAGCGGCCGGCCGAGCTTCTTCTCGAACTGCCTCGCCAGTGTCCGGATCTGCCCCTCCTTGAGGCCCTCCTGGCGGCCCTCCTTGAGGCCCTCCTTGAGGCCCTCCTTGAGGCCCTCCTGGAGCGCTTCCTTTCGCGCCTCGTCGCGGAGCGACTGCTTGAGCTGCTCGAACCACTGCTGAACTTCCGTCACGATCTCCTCCTCTTCGGCGTCGTTGGCCGCGCGAGCCGAGGGCTCGGCCGGGGTCTCGAAGCGCAAGCGTACCAGCCAGGGCAGGGCGATGCTCCTCTCCCAGGCGTCCTCGGGCAAGGCGGCGAGGTCGCGGATGGCGTCGCGGAGCACGGCGCGGGCGCCGAGCAGGCGCAGCAGCAGCGTCTCGCGGGTGCGCGGCAGCTCGGAGATGACGACGAGGTCGACGCGCCAGCCGGGGGCGGTGCGGTACAGGCCGGGGCGCGCGGGGTCCGGCTGGAAGCCGAAGGCGTCGAGCACGGTGGTGGGGCGGCCGCTGCTGAGGAGGCACAGCCGCGGGAAGGGCACCTCGCCGCCGGCGCGGCGCTCGAGCTCGTGATGCCAGTGGAGCTGCTTGCGGACGCAGCCGCGGAGCTCGCCGGGACCCGGGGTGTCGTGGAACGGCTCGAACTGGCACGGCTCGGCCGCGAGCTCGCCGAGCAGGCCGAGCTCGGCGCGCAAGGCGGCGCGGGCGGGATCGGGCACGTACCAGACATCGATGGTCTGGGAAGCGGCGATGACCTCGACCTCGGTGTCGGCGGCGCCAACGCGGGTGAGGGTATCGCGCAGGACGTTCTTGCCGAAGGCGTCGAATCTGCTGCGCATCGGGGTGGCGGGAGGATGAGAGGCCGCGAGGGGGTCAGCAAGGCAAATGTGGCGTGGTATTTGCGATTAGATTGAGATGACCGCGAGTGCTTCCAGGTAAGCGAAGGAGCAGGAGCCGCGTATTACGTGGGCTGCATCGATGTCGTGCTGGTATCGCGCTGAAGGTCCACGCTTCGCGAGGATCTTGCGGGCTTCGTCGCCCTCGGCGTCGGGGCCGCCCTTTTCCTTGGACTTGCCGAGGCTCTCCCAGCGCTCGAAAGGTGCTGACGGAGACGAGGGCGGGGCGCCTTCGGTCTGGGTGAGGTTGCAAATCAGGAACGCGTGCGCCTGCGGGGCGTGGCGCTCGAGGAGCGCGGACGCGATGGGAGGTCGCCTGTTCTCCCAGGCGTCGAGCTCGTTATCAAGCTGGCGTCGGTCGCGGCGGCGGTGGCGACCAATCCGAGCCGGGTGCGGTTGACGCGCTGGAGCAGGCGCCATCCCTCGGCGAGATCGTCGTCGGAGACGCTGTGCGCGACGAGCTCCGCGACGACCTTTGTTCCTGCGTAGCCCGATGAGCAACAGGGGCACGCGTTCCGCCCTCTGACCGAGGGCGAGCTTGGCCATGATCCACCGCCCAGCGTACGGCGATCGAGGCCGACGTCGGCCATCGACGCGTCGAGTGCGTCCGCCAGGAGAGCGACCTGCGCGGCGCGAGACGTCCCGCTCGCGCCCCCGGGACCGTGATGCCTACCCCCGCAGCACCGCCACCCGCCTTCCCGCCGCTCTCCTCGCCTCCTCGATCCGCGTCCGCTCCTCGATCGCCCCAGCGGCGCTCCTGCAATCGACGATCGCCAGCGCCCCTCGTCGAGCCCGAGCGGCGCCAGCACCGTTTCAGCGGAACGCGCCGAGGCGGAACGACGTGCACGGCTCGCCGTCGCGCGCCGCGAAGGCCCCGAGCTGCTTCTCCGGCGGGTACATGTACCCGAACAGCGTGCACATCTCGTTGTCTCCGAGGCCGAACGTGAGATCGTGCCCCGACGTGTTCCGGAACCGGCACCCATACCGGATGGAATCGCCCTCATCGAGCGCGATCGCCTGCCGGTAGACCTCGATATCGCCCTCCAGATCGAACGCGCCGCCCGCGTAAATGCGCGTCTCGCCGCCGTCCTCGCGGACGATGTCCACGTCGAAGGCCTCGGCGTAACGGTGCGTGTGGGGCATGAGCGACACGATGTTCCCGCCGAACGTCGAGCACGTCGTGCCGACGGTCCGGGTGGCGCGCGGCGGGACGAGGAAGTCGTTCACGTTCATGGCGAACGGCACGAGCTCCTCCGTGCGCTCGGAGAGGGGCATTGTGAAGAAGTCGTAGGCGAGCTCGACGACCGCGGGCTCGGCCGACGTGTTGAGAAGGTGGACGCTCGTCGCGATCTCGCGGGACGTATCGAGGGTGAAGCCCATCCCCGGCGGAAAGGAGAGCGTTTCCGTGCCGACCACCTGGGTGGAGCTCGCGAAGAGGACGTCCGGGATGACAGCGGGGAGCGCGCCGAAGGGATCGTCGGCGCCCGGATGGCAGCCCGGGTAGGGGTTCGGCCCGAACGCCGGATTGACCGGCTTGGCGATCACATTGCTGTGGTGCAGCCCGGCCGTCGTGTAGACGCGCGCCGCGTGGACGGTCGTGTTCACGAGGGCAGGGAAGGGCCAGGAGACGCAGAAGGTCGTCTCCTCGCCGGGCGCCAGGGTCCGCGGCGGCGCGATGATACGGAAGCCGCTGCGCGGCGGCTCCGGCAGCGCGAGCCGCGTGAGCGGCGCGAAGGCGACGACGTTGTCCTGGTCGACGCGCTCGTCAGGCTCGTAGCGGGCAGCGGGGTCGACGCACCGCCCGCGAAAGGGCTCCTCGCCGGGAGGGCACGTGACGGGCGGAGAGGATTCGAGTCCGGCGCAGGCGGAGAGGAACAGGGTCGAGAGGAGACACATCGAACGTGCGCTGTCCCCGGGGACGGAGCGAATCTTGGTGAGTTGCATCACAGACCATCTGCGACCGGCGGCGTCTCACCGGAACCCTCTGCGGTCGATCTCCCGTGCTGCGCCCGAGGCCTCACGCGGTCAGGGCGGAGCCCGCAATCCATCGCTGCGTGCTCGACATACCCAGGGGCGAACGCGCGCTGTCGTATCGGGCGTGCGCTGTCGTGTCGGGCGTGCGCTGTCGTGTCGGGCGCTCGGCGGCCCTCGGGGGCGCGGTCGCTGTCGGCCGCGCGGCGGCTGTCGGCCGCGCGGCGGCTGTCGTGTCGGGCGCGCGCTGGTGCTGTCCAGGCGTGAGCGGACGTCGTACCTGCGCCGGGTGAGGGCGTCGCTCCGACGCGCGCGTGACGTGACGCGACGCCGCGCGATGCGATGCGGCGAGCCCCTTGCCCGGACGCCGCCCCTGCGGTCCTGGCGCGCGGGGTTGCCCACGTGGACCCCCTGTTTGCCCGGGTCGACGCTGTGCGCAACAAGGGCGTGACGTGGGCGAGGCGGATCGTCTAGCATCCGCGGGAGGGGCAGCGTGCCCCAGGGAGGGGCAGCGTGCCCCACGTACCCCTGCATCGCCCGACGACCACGCAGCGTGGTCCCAGCTCGTGGAGAGGTAGCATTGAGCGAGCAAGCAACCGAGCCGGCCCTTCCCGTCACCGCTTTCGAGAGGCGCTTCAAGCACCCGCCGGGGCTCGTGATCCTCTTCTTCGCGGAGATGTGGGAGCGCTTTTCCTATTACGGGATGCGCGGCCTCCTCAAGCTGTATATGGCGAACTATCTGTTCGTCGCGGCGAGAGAGGCTTATCAGGGGTGCCGCCAGCACGCGCAGCCGTGCGACCTCATCCCTGGCAATCCGGACTCGGTGCTCGGCTGGGAGTTCATCCGGTGCTTTCTTCCGAGCGCGCCGGCCGAGCAGGCGTCCGTGCTCTACGGGCTGTACACGGGCCTCGTTTACCTCACCCCGTTCTTCGGCGGCATCCTCGCCGACCGGGTGTGGGGCCAGCGCAAGACGGTGGTGGTCGGCGGCGCCCTGATGGCCATCGGACACTTCGTCATGGCCTTCGAGAACTCGTTCTTCCTCGCGCTGCTCCTGCTCATCCTCGGCAACGGCGCGTTCAAGCCCAACATCTCGACCCAGGTCGGCAGCCTGTACCCGAAGGGTGATCCGCGCCGCGACGGCGCCTTCACCATCTTCTACATGGGCATCAACCTCGGCGCCTTCATCTGCAACTTCGTGTGCGGCACGCTGGCCGCCATCTACGGCTGGCATTACGGCTTCGCCGCCGCCGGGGTCGGGATGTGCCTTGGGCTCGTCGTCTACCTGATGGGGCAGAAGTACCTCGCCAAGGACAACCTGACCAAGGCGTCGGAGGGGGTGGGCGAGCAGAAGCAGCCGCTCACCAGCGACGAGTGGAAGCGCGTCGGCGCGCTCGTTGCGCTCTGCGCCCTCAACGTCGTCTTCTGGGCGGTCTACGAGCAGCAGGGCAACACGATGCAGACCTGGGCCGACGAGAAGACGGTGTGGCCCAGCGTGCTCGGCTTCCAGATCCCCTCGACGTGGTTCCAGTCGGCGAACCCGCTCTTCATCATCCTGTTCGCTCCGCTCCTCGACATCTTCTGGCGCTGGCAGGCGAGGCGCGGCACGGAGCCGACGAGCGTCTCGAAGATGGCGATCGGCTGCACCATCCTCGGCCTGTCGTTCATCGTGATGATCCTCGGCGCGCAGACCGTCGGCGACGGCAAGGGCAGCCTGTTCTGGCCGATCTTCTGCACGCTGCTCCTGACGATCGGCGAGCTTTACCTGTCGCCCATCGGCCTGTCGCTCGTGACGAAGGTCTCGCCCGTGCGGATCGTGTCGATGATGATGGGGATGTGGTTCGTCTCGAGCTTCTTCGGAAACACCCTGAGCGGCTACATCGGCATCTTCTACACGCGCTGGCCGAAGGAGATGTTCTTCCTGCTGCTCACCGTGCTCGGCGTCGCCGCCGGCGCCGCGATGTTCGCGTTCAACAAGCCGCTCCGCCGCGTGATCGGCCACCACTGACACCGCCCTCGACGCGCCCTCGTCGGAGGGCGCGCGCCGCCCCTTCCCGCCGCGCAGCCCGTCAGCGCCCGCCCCGCTCCTCAGCGCCGGCTCCGCCCTTACCCGCCGCTCCTCAGCGCCCGCTCCGCCCTTACCCGCCGCCCATCCGCGCCGGCTCCGCCCTTACCCGCCGCTCCTCAGCGCCGGCTCCGCCCTTACCCGCCGCGCTGCCCTCCGCGGCGCGTATCCGCCCTTCCCAGGACGCGCGGCCGCGTCAGGGCGACCTCGCTCCGCCGGGGTCGACGATCCGCTCGTCGAGGGTCGCGAGGCGCCCTTCGGGCAGCGTGCTCCCGATGGCGGTCACGGCGCGGCGGACGCTCTCCAGCGTGCTGCACGAGGCGATATCGACGAAGAGTCGCCCCGACTCGGGCCAGGAGTGCAGGGCGACGTGCGATTCGCCGACGACGGCGCACGCGGTGATGCCCTGTGGCGAGAACGGAACGACCACCATCTCGAGCAGGGTGAACGAGCCGGCGGCGACGGCTGCCTCCAGCGCCCCGCGGAGCGCGGCCGGGCTGTTGAGGAAGTCGAAGGGACAGCCCTCGAACAGGGCAAGCGCGATGAAGAGCTGCATCGGTGAGCGAGCGCGCGGCGGTCCGCGCCGGCTGCGTAGGGTAGCCGAGCCTGGGCGCTGCGGAACCCGAATCGGGCCGTTCCACGAAGAGGGTAGGCCCGAGGAGGCCGTGTTCGTCGCGCGGCGCCCGGAGTCTGGGCCCTCCTCGGGCCGGGCAGCTCGGCACGCCCTCTCTCTCCGTCGCCGCGCTCAGCGCCGCCGCGCTCAGCGCCGCCGCGCTCAGCGCCGCCGCGCGACGTGGATGACCTTCCGCACCCGCTGTCCACCCATGTCGAACCGCCCCTCGAGCCCCGCGAACACGAAGCTGTTCACGCGCCTCCCCGGCACTTCCCGCGCGCGGAGCGATCCCGCGGTGTTCTCCCAGAGGAACACGTTGAGCCCCCCGCCGATCGTCGGCCCCAGCGCCACGCTCTCGGACATGCGCACGTCGATCACCGCCTGCACGCGCCCGAGCTCGACGCCGTGGGTCACCGTCTCGCCCCTCACCCCCGGCGGCGCCGCGGTCCAGAGCGCCCGGTACCCGCTGCCCAGCGAGATCACCGGATCGATCCGCTCGAACGGCGCCAGGTGGAAGCTCGCCTCCGCGCCCAGCGTCACCCCGCGCACGTCGGGCCCGCCCTGCGTCCGTCCCAGCGCCATGTACTCCTCGAAGCTCGACGTCAGCCCGAGGCCGACCCCCGGCACCGCGCGGTACACGAGCTTCAAGCCCACGCCCGCCCCGGGCCCCACCACGTCGCGCAGGCTCCGCTCGCTTCCGATGTCGCCGAACCCCTGCGCGTACCCCAGGTTGAGGCCGATCTCGAGCGCGTTGGCCGGCGCCCTCAGCGGTGCCGGCAGGAAGGTCGGCGGGACGTCGCCCCCGAAGTCCTGCGCCGAGGCGACGCCCCCGCAGAGCACGGCGACCGCACCCGCGGCGATCGCGACCCCGGTGTTTGCCTTCATTGCGGATCCTCCTCGCTGCGCGGCGCCGCGAGGACGGCGGATGCGATCCGCGCCACGCCGGGAACGCCGCGCGCCGGGGCGCGAGCATCGCGTGTGCCACGGAGGCCGCGAGCAACGCCTTCCCGGTCGCGGACGGGCCGCCCGCGCCGCGGGCGTCACCCGCTGCTGGCAGCCGCCCGTGCCGCGCGCCCGCCGGCGTCACCCGCTGCTGGCAGCCGCCCGCACCCGCACGTCCGCCAGCGTCACCCGCCGCTGGCAGCCGCCCGCGCCGCGCGCCCGCCGCCGTCTACCAGCGGTGGAAGGCCGGGTGGCCTTCCTTCACGGCCACGAACGTCCCGCGGCACGTCGCCGTGACCCGCCCCCCGGCCTCCAGGGTCGCCTCGACCACGACGCGATCGCCCTCCGCCTCGGCCACCTGCGCCCGCAGGCGCAGCGGGCCGAGCGGCGTCGGCCTCCTCAGCTTCACGTGGTAGTCCGCCGTCACCGTGCACGGCGGGGCGTCGGCCCCGCGCGCCCGCATGAGGTGGTACGCCGCGGTCCAGTTCGAGTGGCAGTCGAGCAGCGCCCCGATGATCCCGCCGTTGACCATCCCGGGGAACGCCTCGTGGTGCGGCTCCGGCGTGAAGTCGCAGACCACCGCGTCGCCCTCGACGCGGCTCTTCAGCCGGAGCCCCCGGTCGTTCGCCGGCCCGCACCCGAAGCAGCGGCCCTGCGGCGCGTACCTGTCCTGCAGGCTCGCCGCAGCCTCGCTCACCGGCTGCCCCCCACGAACGCCTCGTCCATCAGCATCTTCTGCTCCAGGAGGTGGCTCGCCCGCGAGCCGGTCGCCGGGCTCGCGCTCGGCGCGCGGCTCACGCACGTGAGCGGCAGCCGGTCGCCGAGCTTGTTCCGGAGCACCGCGAGGATGAAGAACCAGGCGCCGTAGTTGCGCGGCTCCTCCTGCACCCACACGAGCGGCGTGCCGTCCTTGTAGGGCGCGAGCGCGTTCACGATCTCCTCGTTCAGCGGGAAGAGCTGCTCGAGCCGCAGGATGGCCACGTCCTTGAGGCCGCGCGCCTCCCGCGCCATCGCGAGGTCGTAGTACACCTTGCCCGAGCAGAGCAGGATCCGCTTCACGTCGCCCGGATCGACGCCGCTCGTGTCGGGGAGCACGCGGTGGAACTTGCCCTCGGAGAGGTCCGTCAGCGTCGAGACGGGGCGGTGCGGGCCCGTCGACGTCGTCGGGACGCGCAGCAGGCTCTTCGGCGTCGCGATGATGAGCGGCTTGCGCCACGGCCGGTGCACCTGCCGCCGCAGCAGGTGGAAGAGCTGCGCCGGCGTCGTCAGGTTGCACACCTGGATGTTGTCCTCGGCGCTGTTCTGCAGGCAGCGCTCGATGCGGCAGCTCGAGTGCTCCGGCCCCTGGCCCTCGTAGCCGTGCGGCAGGTACAGCACGATGCCGCTCAGCCGGTGCCACTTGTCCTCGCTCGACGTGATGAACTGATCGACGATGACCTGGGCGCCGTTCAGGAAGTCGCCGAACTGCGCCTCCCAGATGACGAGCCCGTCCGGGTAGTCGAGGCTGTAGCCGAAGTCGAAGCCGAGCACGCCCGCCTCGCTGAGCGGGCTGTTGTACGCCTCGAAGCGCGCCGGCCCCTCGGCCACGCGCGACAGCGGCGCGTAGCGCACGCCCGTCTCGACGTCGCGCAGCACCGCGTGCCGGTGGCTGAAGGTGCCGCGCTGCACGTCCTGCCCGGAGATGCGCACCGGCGTCTTCTCCGCGAGCAGCGACGCGTACGCGAGCATCTCGCCCGTGCCCCAGTCGAACGGCTCGCCCGAGACGAGCCGCTCGTGCCGCGCCTGCAGCGTGGGCAGCACCCTCGGGTGCGCCTTGAACCCCTCCGGCAGCTCGAGGAGCTTCTCGGACAGCGCGATGAGCCTCTCGGCCGGGACGTTCGTCGGCACCTCCGGCGTCGCGTGCTCGGGGCCGCCGCGGTAGTGCGACCACACGCCGCCCATCGAGTACGTCACCGGCGCGAAGCCCTTCTGCTTCACCTCGTCGAGCGCGGCGGCCAGCGCCTCGCGGCGCCGCACGACGATCTCCTCGGCCTTCTCCTCGGTGACCTGCCCGAGCTCCATGAGCCGCCGGACGTACACCTGCCGGACCGTCGGCTTCTTGTCGATCGCGGCGTACATCCGCGGCTGCGTGTAGCGCGGCTCGTCGCCCTCGTTGTGGCCGTACTTCCGGTAGCAGTACATGTCGATGACCACGTCCGAGCCGAAGCGCGCGCGGTAGTCGATCGCGAGCTGCGCGACGTGCGCGACCGCCTCCGGGTCCTCGCCGTTCACGTGGAAGACGGGGACCTTGAGCATCCGCGTGATGTCGGAGGCGTAGCGGGTCGAGCGCCCCTCCATCGGGTCGGTCGTGAACCCGACCTGGTTGTTCACGATGACGTGGACCGTGCCGCCGGTCGTGTAGCCGGGCAGGTTCATCATGTTCAGCGTCTCGGCGACCACGCCCTGCCCGATGAACGCCGCGTCGCCGTGGATGAGCAGCGGCATCACGCGGCGGCGCGCGTCGGTCGTCCCGTCGGCGAGGCGCCGGTCCTGCTTCGCGCGGACGCGCCCCTGCACCACGGGGTTCACGAACTCGAGGTGGCTCGGGTTGAACGTGAGCGTGAGGTGGACGTTGCGCCCGTTCTCCAGCGTCCTGTCGGTCGAGTAGCCGAGGTGGTACTTGACGTCGCCGCTGCCGAGGTGCCGCTCCGCGTCCTTGTCCTCGAAGGCCGCGAAGATCTCGCGCAGGCTCTTGTCCATGATGTTCGCGAGGACGTTGAGCCGGCCGCGGTGCGCCATGCCGACCACGATCTCGTCGACCTGGTGCGCCCCGGCGCGCTCGATGATGAGGTCGAGCAGCGGGATGAGGCTCTCGGCGCCCTCGAGCGAGAAGCGCTTCGTCCCCGCCCCGTAGGACTTGTGGATGAACTGCTCGAAGATCTCGGCGTCGGAGAGCTTCGTGAGGATGCGGAGCTGCTTCTGACGGTCGAGCGTCAGGCGGTTGCGCGTCGACTCCATCTGCTGCTGGAGCCACTGGCGCGCCTCGGGCTCCTCGATGAACGTGAACTCGACGCCGATCGAGCGGCAGTACGTCTCCTCGAGCCGGCGGATGATCTCGCGCAGCGTGAGCACCGGCGGCACGCCGGCGAGGTCGGTCGTCGGGAACGCGAGGTCGAGGTCCTCGACGCGCAGCCCGAAATTCGTGAGGTCGAGCTCGGGCGGCGTCGCGGGCGGCAGGCCGAGCGGGTCGACGTGCGCGAAGAGGTGGCCGCGCACGCGGTAGGCGTTCACGAGCGCGTAGACGCGCGCCTTGAGCGCCGCCTCCGCGAGCACCTTGAGATCGCGCGACGTCTCGGCCGAGGTCGGGTGCTCGCTCAGCGTCTGCGCGTACGCGGCCTCCAGCGTCTTCGCGGCCTCGCCGTTCGTCTTCCCGTGCCCGTTCCCCGATGCGGCCGGGGATCTCAGCACATGAGGCTGCACGGTCGGCAGCGGTGCAGGAGCGGGCAGCCGGCCGGGCGCGGCGATGCCGTTCTTGCTGTCGAAGAACGAGCGCCAGCCGGGGTCGACCGACTCCGGGTTCTCCAGGTACTGCGCGTAGAGCTCCTCGACGAGCCCTGCATTGATTCCAAAATCAAGCTGCATCGTGGTCGGCGTGCAAATAACGCGTGTCGGCTCGGCACGCTAGAGTCGTTTTCCGTGAGCTCTTCCGATGGCTCTGGCTCATGGGGCGGAACATCGTCCGGACAAGGGGTCCGAGCGCCTGGAGAAACGGTAGGGAGAAGCGGTAGAAGGGGGCCATGGATCAAGACCGCGCAACCGGGGGTCGAGGACCGGCGCCCGCCGTCCTCCCCTTCGACCGTTTCCGGGACCACCTCTTCCACGACCCGAGCCTCGGTTTCTGGCTGGATGTGAGCCGGATCCGCTTCGAGAACGGCTTCTTCGCCGCGATGGAGCCGCGCATTCAGGCCGCGCTCGCCGAGATGGCGGCGCTGGAGGGCGGGAGCATCGCCAACCCCGACGAGAACCGCCGGGTCGGCCATTACTGGCTGCGCGCGCCGGAGCTCGCGCCCGAGGCCGCCCTCCGCGCCGCGATCGAGGCGACGAACGCGCGGATCCTGAGCTTCGCCGCGGACGTGCACGCCGCGCGGGTGCGGCCGGAGCGCGCGGCCCGCTTCCGCAAGGTGCTCGTCGTCGGGATCGGCGGCTCGGCGCTCGGGCCTCAGTTCGTCGCCTCGGCGCTCGGCACACCCGCCGATCGGATGCAGCCGTATTTCTTCGACAACACAGATCCTGACGGGATCGATCGCGCGCTGGACGCCATTGGCGACGACCTCGGCGCGACGCTCGCGGTGATCATCTCGAAGTCGGGCGGGACGAAGGAGACGCGCAACGGGATGCTCGAGCTCGAGGCGGCGTACCGGCGGCTCGGCCTGTCGCTCGGCGCGCACGCGGTCGCGGTGACCGGGGAGGGGAGCGAGCTCGACAGGTTCGCGCAGAAGCACGGCTTCCTCGCGCGCTTCCCGATGTGGGACTGGGTCGGCGGGCGCACGAGCGAGCTCTCGGCGGTCGGCCTGCTGCCGGCGGCGCTCCAGGGGCTGCCCATCCTGGAGATGCTGCAGGGCGCGCGCGAGATGGACGAGGTCACGCGCTCGAAGGAGGCGCTCCGGAACCCGGCGGCGCTGCTCGCGCTCGCCTGGTACTCGGCGACGGGCGGCGTCGGCCGCAAGGACATGGTGCTGCTCCCGTACAAGGACCGGCTCGAGCTCTTCTCCCGCTACCTCCAGCAGCTCGTGATGGAGTCGCTCGGCAAGCGGCTCGATCGGAAGGGCAAGGAGGTCTTCCAGGGCATCGCGGTCTACGGCAACAAGGGCTCGACCGATCAGCACGCGTACGTGCAGCAGCTCCGCGACGGGCTCGACAACTTCTTCGTCACGTTCATCGAGGTGCTGCGCGATCGCGCGCCGTCGCGCGGCGCGATCGAGGTCGACCCCGGCGTGACGACGGGCGATTACCTGTCGGGCTTCCTCCAGGGGACGCGCAAGGCGCTCACCGAGAGCGGGCGCGAGTCGATCTCGATCACGATCGAGACCGTGGACGCGCGCGCCGTCGGCATGCTGATCGCGCTCTACGAGCGCGCGGTCGGCCTGTACGCGTCGCTCGTGGACATCAACGCGTACCACCAGCCCGGCGTCGAGGCGGGCAAGAAGGCAGCGCAGGAGGTGCTCGACCTCCAGGCGAAGGTGGTCGCGGCGCTCGGCGCGGGCGCGGGGCGCGCGCTGCGGCTCGAGGAGATCGCGAAGGCGGCGGGCACGGACGACGTCGAGACGGTCTTCTGGATCCTGCGCCACCTCGCGGCGAACCCGGAGCGCGGCGTCGTGCGGGAGGTGCCGCAGGGGGGCTCGCCGTTCGACGCGACGTACCGGTCGGCGCGGTGAAGGCAGCGCGGCGAGCGAGGTGAGGGCCGCGCGGCGAGGCAGGTGAGGGCCGCGCGGCGAGGGGCGGTGCGGCCTTCGTCCGCGTCGCCTCAGAAGCGGAGGCGGAGGCTCCCGCCCGTCGGGCCGACGAGGAGCTCGGGGGCGTGGAGCGACACCTTGCGCGGGATGTCGCTGCGGACCCAGACCTTCTGGTTCGAGAGGAGGCCCGCGACGAGCAGCGTGAAGCCGGTGACCTGCGTGACGCCGTCGAGGAGGATGAGGGAGCCGTTGATCAGGCCGTCTTCGCGGTCGAAGTCGACGTCCTCGCCCGTGGCGAGCGTGATGAACGGGCCTCCCACGGGCAGGAGCAACGGCGCGTAGCTGACGCTCTCGCGATCTCCCTCGCTGAGGAGGGTCCCGGCCGTCAGCGCCGCGAGCGCCCACCCGCTGCCGAGGACGATGGCCCCTGCGACCACCAGCCGGCGGTTCATCTGTGTCTCGAGGCGGTAACCATCGGGCGGAACTCCGTCGTCCCGGAAGGGCAGCGTCCGCGGCATGCCGTGGATGACGGCGGGTGCATACGGCGCGTAGGCCGGCGGCGGCGCATAGCCGGGCGGCCACGCATGGCCGGGCGGAAGCGCGTGGCCCGGCGGCGGCGCGTGGCCGGGCGGGGGCGCGTGGCCCGGCAGCGGCGCGTGGCCGGGCGGGGGCGCGTGGCCCGGCAGCGGCGCGTGGCCCGGCGCGGGCGCGTGGCCCGGCAGGGGCGCGTGGCCCGGTAGGGGCGCGTGGTCCGGCGGCGGCGCGTCCTGCGCGGGCGATGGGGCGCTCTGCGCGGCGGCCGGCGCCGCGAGCGCGAGCACGCCGAGCAGCCCGGCCATCGAGAGGACAGTGCGGATCGCGGTCACGTGCGTCTCCCTTCGGGGTGAGGGCGCCCGGCGCGGGCGCGCCGGCTCAGAATCGCCATCGGAGCTCCGCGGACGACGCGCCGATCGAGAGCGTGGGCCAGCGCGACGCGGCGTCGTCCTCGGGGCGGTGCGAGCGCACCGGGAACTGGCGCTCCAGGTAAACATCCTCGTGGGCGAGGCCGGCGGCGTACAGGAGGAGCCCGCCGACCTGGGTCACGGCGCTCATCGTGAGCCAGAAGAGGCCCGCGCCCTCGACGTCGTCGATCGTCGCCGTCGCGATCACCGGCCCGACGAACGGGATGAAGAGCGGACCGAGCTCGTCGAAGCTGTCGTCGTCGAGGGCCGCGACGCCTGCGACCGAGAACGAGAGCCCGTACGAGATGCTGAACGTGACGAGACCCGCCGTGACGAGCGTGCGGTCCGCCCGCGTCTTGAGCGCGTAGCCGCGCGGGATCGGATCCCCCTCCTCGTACGCGATGGTCCGCGGGTTGGCCCACGGCGGGAGCGAGACAGGCACCAGGTAATAGCCCGGCGGCGGGGGGATCGGCGCGCCGCCCGGCGGGGCGGGGGACGCGCCCGGAGGCGATAGGGCCGGGGCCGGAGGCGATGGGGAAGGCGCCGGAGGCGATGGGGAAGGCGCCGGAGGCGATGGGGACGACGCCGGAGACGATGGGGACGACGCCGGAGACGATGGGGAAGGCGCCGGAGGCGAGGCCGGCACCTGCGCAGCCGCAGGCGCGGCGAGCCCGAGCAGCAGGGCGAGCGCCGCGACGGCCGGCGCGCCGCGGGCGCGCGGCGCGGCGAGGCGGCGACGCGGCACGATACTCCCTTCCGTTGGCCTGAGCGGCATGCTGGCTCCCGTCGCGCTCGCGGGCGACTCCAAGGAACAACAGGTAGCTTCGGTGCAGCGAGGCCAGGATACGCGGGCCGCTCGCGAACTCAACGCCGCGCGCACGATGACCGCGCGCCGCGCCGACGCGCGACCACCGGCCACCCGCGCAGCGCGAGCGCGGCCGCGTCGCCCGCCGGATCGGCGCCGTCGAGCCGGACGTCGGGCTCGAAGCCGCGCAGCTCGACGAAGTCGCCGAGCGGGTCGCGGAACGCGCGGGTGCCGAACGAGATCGTGACGCCCGAGCGCGGGAGCCGGAAGAGCGCGACCTCGCCGACGCTCATGCCGCCGCGGGTGTTCTGTCCCGCCACGAGGACGCCCGGGATCTGGCGGACCAGGGCGAGCAGCATCTCGCACGCGGACGCACAGCCGCGGTCGACGAGGAAGACGCCGCGCGCCGACGTCGCGCCGCGCGGCCCCGGAGCCCGACCGCGGAGCAGGGCGCCGCGGGTCGTGAGGTCGGTGCGCGGCGCGGCGGACGGGCGCGCCCGCAGCGCCCCGGCGAGGCGCTCCATCGCGGCGAGGTGATCGAGGAAGCGCGGGCGCGCCTCCTCCGGGACGTCGCCGCGGGCGAGGCGCCGCCGGACGCTGTTCGCGCGCCCCTCCGCCGCCGCGACGGAGATGACCTCGCGCTCGTCGAGCGCGCGGAGCGGCGCATCGGTCAGCGCGAGCGCGAAGCGCTCGGCGAAGCGGTAGTCGCCCCCGCCGTTGCCGCGCAGGTCCACGACGAAGGCGGGCGCGCGCCGGAGCTCGGCCGCGAGCGCGGGGAGCGCCGCGAGCGCCGGCGCGGCGGCGCTGCTGAAGGTGCGGATGGCGAGGACCGGGACGCCGTCGGCGCCGCGCGTGAGCTCGACGGGCGGGCCGTGGCGGCGCGGCGGCGCGGGCGCGACGGTCCACCGGAGCGGCGCGGGGCCGCCGTGGCCGAACGCGAGGTGGCCATCGGGCGCCGCGAACAGGTCGCGCAGGAGCCGCGCGAGCTCGTCGGGGCGCCACGCCGCGCGGCCGCGGAGCGCGCCCCGGGCGCGGGCGAGCGCGCGCGGCGTCGGCAACGGCGAGCGCCCGTCGAGCCCCGCGTAGGCGTGCTCGAAGGCGTAGCGCGCGTCGTCGAGATCGCGGAGCGCCTCGGCGGCGGACACGGTCCGCGGCGCGCGATCGAGGTCGCCGTCCGGGATGCGCAGGCTCCGCAGCGGCGCGGGCGCGCTCGCGGGGGCGCGCGCCGGCGCCGGGGCGCAGCCGAGCGAGGCGCAGGCGAGCGACGCGACGAGCGCCGCGGCCGCGCCGAGGGCGGCGCGGCGCGGCCGGCGAGGCGAGCGTCGGACGGGCACGGCGCGCGAGGGTGCGACGGCGCGCTCCGCCGGCGCAAGCGGCGCCGTCCGGGCTCGTGAAGGAGGCGACCGCGCGGCAGCGAGATCCAGGGCTCCGGCGCGACAGGGAGGCGCGGCCGAGGTAGATCCGGGCACATGCGGCCCCTGTTTGCGGACCCGAAGACGGATTTCGTGTTCAAGAAGATCTTCGGCAGCGAGGAGCACACGCCGCTGCTGATCGCGCTGCTGAACGATCTGCTGGAGCTGGACGCGGCGCACCGCATCGTGTCGGTGGAGCTGCTCTCGCCGGAGCAGCGGCCGAAGGTGCCGGAGCTCAAGCACTCGATCGTCGACGTCAAGTGCGTCGACGCGCAGGGCACGCGCTACGTGGTCGAGATGCAGGTGCTCAACGTCGAGGGGTTCGAGAAGCGCGTGGTCTACAACGTGGCGAAGGCCTACTCCGGGCAGCTCGACGCCGGGCAGCAGTACCCCGAGCTGAACGACGTCATCGGTGTGACGATCTGCGACTTCGAGCTGTGGCCGCAGCGCGAGGAGCCGCGCGTGCCGATGCTCAGCCGCTGGCGGATGCAGGAGCAGCACGGCGGGGCGCGGGGCCTCGGGCAGATGCAGTTCGTGTTCCTGGAGCTGCCGAAGTACGACGCGGGCCAGGCGCCGCGGACGACGATCGAGAAGTGGGCGTTCTTCTTCCGCGAGGCGGGCAACCTGCGCGTGGTGCCCGAGGCGCTCGCGGAGGAGCCGTTCACGGACGCGCTCGAGGTGGCGCGCGTGGCGCGCTTCACCGACGAGGAGTGGGAGGCCTACGTCCGGGCGGGCATCGCGCTCCAGGACGAGCGCGGGGCGCTGTCGCTGGCGCGCAGGGAGGGCCGGGAGGAAGGGCTGCGCACGGCGATCCGTCGCGTGCTCTCGAAGCGCGGGATGACGCTGGACGCGGAGGCGGACGCGCGGCTCGCGGGCTGCGCCGACCTCGACACCCTGGAGCGATGGCTCGACCAGGCCCTCACGGCGGCGACCGCCGCCGAGGCGCTGCGCTGACGCGAGCGGCCGCGGGCGCGTCCGGCGTGAGGCCCGGCGTGGCAGGCGCGGATCGCGGTCAGCGAGCGTCCGAGAGCCGCGCGATGAAGCCGCGCGGTCCGGCGCCGAGCAGGTCGCCGAGCCCGCCGAGCTCGAGCGGCCCGTCCAGGCTCCCCGCGACATAGAGAGGGGCCCCGGCCGCCCTGCCCGCCGCGACGACCCGGAGGTCCACGGTGTCCCCAGCGAGCCTGGACGCCGAGACGAGGTTGCCGTTCGCGTCGAGCGTGAGCACGAACCCCTCCCGCCTCCCCGCCGGGGCCGCGAGCTTCCCGGCGCTCCCCAGGTCGAGCTCGCCCGAGAACAGCCCCGTGACGTGGATCGCGCCAGCCCCGTCCACGGCCACGCCGGTCGCCTTCTGGGCCGCCGTGGCGTCGCCGAAGCCGCGGCTCCACACCGCGCCGTGCTCCGAGACGCGCGCGACGAAGACGTTGTCCGTGTTGCCCGCGTCGGGCATCCCGGGGCAGGTGTCCTCGAGGTCGAGGGCACCGGCGTACCTGCCGGCGATCACGACGTCGCCGTCCGGGAGCTGCGCGGCGCCGAGCGGCTCGACGCGCTGCGCTCCCGCGAGGGCGAGCGTCGTGACCCGCTGCGGGGCGTCGGTGCTCGATGTGTGGCGCACGAGGAAGATCCCGCGCCCATCCGGGCTGCGGGACGGGTCCTCGCCGAACGAGACGGCGCCGCGCGTGGCGTCGTACTCGCCCACGACGACGACGGACGCTGGCCCCGCCGGGGCGCCGGCGAGCGCGCGCACCTTCACCGCCGCGGGCGCCCCGAGGCTTCGATGCCACCTGCACGCGCCGGTCGCCGGATCGAGCGCGGCGAGGAACGAGGCGTCCTCCGGGACCCCGGGCCTCATCGCGCACGGGCCGTGGCTCTTGCCCTTGCCCGACGACTCGACGGCGAGGACGACCGCATCGGAGAGCGCCGCGACGCCGCGCACGGCGGTCCCGCCGTCGGACGCGACGCTCCACGCCCAGGCGCACTGACCCGCCGCGTTCAGCGCCGCCACGAAGCTGGGCTCGCCGCCGTTCGATCCGCCGCCTCCGCTCGAGCCGATCGCGCACCGCTCGCCGGAGAGCGAGGCGCCCCCGAGCGACTCGCCCGCCACGACCGTCACCCCCGGGGCGACGGCCACGTGCGTGCCCCGGAAGCCGGACGCCGACAGCCCGAACCCGTCCTGGCGCACGCCGCTCGAGCTCCACCGCGCGACCGTGAGGGATGCGGACGCGGCGGGCGAGGCTGGCGCGTTGACGACGGTCGTCACCTCGTCGTCGAGCGCCGCGACGCCGCCCATGTCCGCGCCGACCGTGTCGCCCCACAGCGCCGACGCCTCGACGGTCGCCGCGCCGCTCGCCTCGCCGCAGGTCGGCTCGCCCGCTCCGCTGCCGCCGTCACCCCCGCCGGCGCCCGGGCCGCCCGCGGACGCGCCGCCCGCGGACGCGCCACCCGCGGACGCGCCACCCGCGGACGCGCCACCCGCGGACGCGCCAACCGCCGACGAGGACGACGGCGCAGCGGCGTCGGCCGCTGTCGGATCTGCCTCTCCCACGTCGAGACCGATGAGGTCGTTGCAACCTCCCGCGGCGACGAACAGACCAGCACAGAAAACGGATCGGGCCTTCACGAGAGAGCGATTCATCACGGCGGCTCCTCTATTGCATGGAGCGGTCTCCCCTGCCATCAGCCCGCCGCGAGCTCATTGGCAGGCGCTCGTGGATACGCAAGGTGCATGCGCGCGGGACCCGAGAGCGTAGTGCGCTGCCTGAATCGATTCGTTTGCTTCAGGCGACGTCTGCCGGAAACACGTCTGTCGCACGCCAACAAACGAAGCTGATCTCGAGATCGATTACGGGATCTCCTTACGACCCCTTGCCGCGTCAGCCGAGATGGAGGTCTCCCCTGGCGCTCGAAGCGTGCCTCGGACAAGTGCGGAGGGCAGCTGGGTGAATCGTGGGTCGACCCGTTCCCCGCGGCGCGCCCCTCGGCGCGGGCGAGCTCAGCGGGACGCGGTCGGCTCCGGGGCGGGCGCGGATCAGCGCACGCCGGAGAGCCGCGCGATGAAGCCGTGCTGCGCTCGATCGCCGGTGCTGCCGAGCGGCGTGGGGAGCCCGAGATCGAGCGTCCCCGTCACCTCGCCAGCGACGTAGAGCGGCGCGCCGGGAGCCCCGTCGGTCGCGACGACCCGCAGGCCCACGGTGCCGTCGCCCTCGAGCTTCGTGGCCGAGAGGAGGTTGCCTCGAGAGTCCAGCCTCATCAGAAACCCCGCCCCCTTGCGGTCGGTCGTGAGGCTGCCGGCGCTCCCGAGCGCGATCTCCCCCGCGAACGTCCCCGTGACGTAGATCGAGCCGGCCGCGTCCACCGTCACGCCGGCCGCGGTCTGGTCTGCCGTCGCGTCGCCGAACCCGCGGCTCCACACGACGCCGGCCTCCGAGACGCGCGCTATGAAGAAGTTCTCCGTCTCGCCCGCGTCCGGCACGTCCGAGCAGCCGTCGCCGAGTTCGAGCGGCCCCCTGTACGTGCCGGCGATCACGACGTCGCCGCCCGGGAGCAGCGCGGCCCCGTGCGCCGGCACGTGCTGATCTCCCGCGGCGCTCAGCGTCGTCACCTCCTGCCGCGCGCCGTCGCTCGCGACGAAGCGCGCGACGAAGACGTCGCGGCCCTGCGCCGGGAACTCCGTGTCCCCGCCGAACGTGACGGCTCCGCTTCGCGTGTCGTAGTCGCCCACCGCGGCCACGAGCCTCGACGCGGCCCGCGCGTCGGCGGCCAGCGCCTTGACGGCCACGGCGCCTCGCTTGCCGAGGCTGTGGGCCCATTTGCACGCGCCGTTCGCCGGGTAGACCGCCGCGACGAGCGCCGCGTCCGCGGGGAGGTCGTCGCGCGCGCACGCGCCGAGGCTCTCGCCGCCCTCGACGACGTCGACGGCGAAGACGACCGCCTCGGAGGTCGCCGCGAGGCCGCGCGCGGTGGTGCCTTGCTCCGCGTCGATGCTCCACGCCCACGCGCAGAGGCCGTCCGGATCCAGCGCGGCGACGAAGCTGATCGTGGCCGCGCGATCCGACCACGCGGGGCCGACCCGACACCCGAAGAGGCCTTCGTCAGGAAAGGCGACGGCCCGCTCGGACTCCCCGGCCACGTAGGTGAGCTCGTCGCCGACCGCCAGATGCGAGCCCCAGACGTCGAGGGCCGACAGGCCGTATCGACCGTCGCGCGTCCCGCCGTCGGTCCACTTCGCGACCGAGAAGCGATAGCGCCCGTTGTCAGTCAGCTCGGTGCTGACCGCCGCCACGGCGTCGTCCAGCGCCGCGAGGTCGCCCACGTCGAAGCCGACCGTCTCGCCCCAGGCGCCCGACGGATCGAGGAGGACCCCGCCAGCGTCGCTGCACCGGGGGCCGCCGCCGCCGCTGCCGCCGCTGCCGCCGCCGTTGCCGCCCCCGCCGGTGTCCCCGCCGCCGTTGCCGCCCCCGCCGGTGTCCCCGCCGCCGTTGCCGCCCCCGCCGGTGTTCCCGCCGTTGCCGCCCCCGCCGGCGTTCGCGCCGCCCGTGCCTCCGGCGCCGGCGTCTCCCGAGGAGGAGGCCGCGCCCGCGCCGGCCTGCGATGGAGCCAGCTCGCCGACCTCGAGCCCGATGAGCGCGTTGCAGCCCCCCGCCACGGCCGCGAGCAGGCCGGCGCAGGACACGGCCGAGGGAAGCTTGCCGGGCCCGCGTCGCAGCGGAGCGGACGCTCCGCTGCGCGGCATCGTCGAGGTCGCCGCCGAGCCGCGCGGGCTCAATGGCACTTCCTGACGTAGTCAGGAAAGACAGGGGTGAACTGGCACGTGGCGTTGCAGTTGCCGAACGAGGCTCGGCCTCCGCACGGGACGTCGACCTGGAACACGTTCGTCTTCGCGGCGCAAAGCGGGAGGACGTTGGAGCACTGGACCGCCTGGAACTCCCGCTCGTCCGTGCCGCTGCAGTCGTAATCGAAGCCTCCCCCCGGGGAGATCGGCGTGCCGTAAAACGTGCTGGGCTGGTTCGGATGGACGTCGGGGTGCTCGTCGTTGCAATCGTTGCCGCCGTCGCACGCGACCGACCGATAGCCGTCGCGATCGACATCGCAGTCGACGGGGCCGCCGCCGCCCGACCCCGAGGCCGTCGAGCTGGCGCTCGCGCTGGAGCTCGCCGCGCCGCCGTCGCCGCCCGTGCCCGCCGCGCCGCCGCCGCCGCCCGAGCCGGAGCTCGCCGCGCCGCCGTCGCCGCCCGTGCCCGCCGCGCCGCCGCCGTCGCCGCCCGCGCCGGAGCTCGTCGCGCCGCCGTCCCCGCCGCCGCCGGCCGCGTCCGAGGACGCGGCGGTGCTCGCCGACGACGTCGTGGAGCCCTCGGCGCCCCCGTCGGCGCTCGAGGCGCTCGCGCCTCCGGTGAACGTCACGTCGGGGAACCCACACCCAGCGCCGGCGCTCAGCGCAGCCGCCGCAACGGAGAGAGCCATGCAGAGGACCGGAGGAAGCGATCGCATCATCGGATGGAATGCCATCGTTCCCACCGGCGTCAACCGGCGGCTCGGGCCGCGCCCTGGCGGTCTGGTCGCAGCGTCTACGGCGTCGTGGGGAAATGTGATGGGCCGCTGGCCAGGCACGCTGCAAGCCGGCCGGAGCCGGGCGCCCCGGTCACGGGACGCCTGCGACGCGCGCGATGAACCCTCCGTTGGACTGCGCGCCGGGGACGAGGTGGAATGTCTCCGTCATCTCACCCGCAATGTAGAGGGGATCGCGCACGGTCGGGCCCGGCGCGACCGCCCACATCCCGACCGTGCCCTCCCCGACGAGCTCGGAGGCCGAGAGGACGTTGCCCTTGTCGCTGAGGACGAGCAGAAAGCCCGAGATCTGATCCTCCGGGGCGGTGAGCCTCACCTCGTCTCCCAGGTCCATCTCGCCTTCGAGGTGCCCTGTCACGTAAATCGAACCAGCCGCGTCCACCGCCACGTTGGCGACGAGCTGATCCTCGGCGACGTCGCCGAAGCCGCGGCTCCAGACCAGGCCCTCCCTGGAGACACGCACGATGAAGATGTTCTCCTCCTCCTCGGAGGCAGGCGGCATCGGGGCGCATTCGTCCTCGAAATCGAAGGACGGCCCCGTGTAGGTCCCCCCGATCACGAGGTCGCCGTCCGGGTGCAGCGCAGCCCCGTGCCGCGCCACCGACTGGGCCCCGGGAGCGTTGATGGCGAAGATATCCTGAAGCTCACCGTCCAGGAGGCGGAAACGCGCGATGAACAGGTCGCTCCCCTGGGAGGCGGGGAGCGGCCGGCGCTGCACGAGGAGGGGCCCATCCGGCGAATCGTAGTCGCCGACCGCCAGCACCTCGTTGTTCGCGGGGTCGATGACGAGCTCTGCGATGCGCAGGGCGCTCGTCGGCCCGAGCGAGCGGCGCCACCGGCATGCACCGGACGTGTCGATCGCGACGAGGTCCGCAGAGGTCTTCGCCTCGATCACATCGCTGACGATGCAGCTCGTGGTGCTCGTGAGCGACAGCCCCGCCAGGGAGACCGCGAAGACGACCTGATCGGGCGCCGCCGCGAGGCCGAGCGGGTAGGTCGTGGACTCGGCGTCGACGCTCCACGCCCACTGGCACGTGCCCCTCTCGTCGAGCGCGGCCACGAAGCTCGGCTTCGGGGGGTCGCTTGCCTTCGCGGTGATCTCGCACCCGGCGGCCAGCAGCGGTGTGGTCAGCGCCGCGTCATCGAGCGGGCGCGCCGTTCCGGTGACGTAGGTGAGCCCTCCCGCCATGGCCAGGTGCTCGCCGGTGAGGTCTCCGCGCTGCTCGGGCGTGTCCATCCCGAAATCGTCGGCGCGCGACCCGTTGTCGTTCCACCTCGCGACGGAGAAGCCTGTCGCCCCGTTGACGAGGGCCGTCACACCGCCCTCGTGCGCTTCGATATCGATGATGTGATCGCCGGCCAGGTCTCCCCACAGCCCCGAGGGGGGCCGGGCAGCCCCCTCGCGGGTATCGCGACAGAGCGCTTCCTCGCCGCCGCCCTGGCCGCCGCCGCCCTGGCCGCCGCCCCCGCTGCTATCGCTGCCGCCCTCGCCGCCGCCGCCGCCCTGGCCGCCGACGCTGTGATCGCCGCCGCCCGTGGACCCGCTCGACGCTGTCGCGCTGCTCGTCGATGGATCCAGCTCACCGACCTCGAGCCCGATGATCGTCGTGCAGCCTCCCACGGAGGAGGCGAGCAGCCCAGCGCCGCAGAGGGCTCGAACGCTCCTGAGATCGCGCTTCATCACTTCGGTTCCCCGACGCGCGGCGCCGTCGCGGTCGCCGCTGAAAGACCGCCGCCGCCGGACCTGCGGTGTGCGCGCAGGCCGTCGCCCTGGAGGTCGAAGAGGTCTCGACACATCGCCCGATGAGAGCCGCCGCCCTCCCTGCCGTCAACGGCCCACAGGAGCGCGCGGCGCGGCGCGGCGGGCAGCCTGTGAGGCGCCGTGGTGGCGTGTCGTGATCCCTGTGCACGGCGCGCTCTGGGCCGGCGCCCGCGCGCCCGCGTCTCGAGCGCGCGGCGCGCGCGCCGTCACGCGCCGTCACGCGCCGCGCGCGCCGTCAAAAGACGACCGTGGCCACCGCGCCGCCCGGCACCACGCCGAGCGTCGCCGTCGGGGCCGAGGACGCCGGCCCCGAGGAAGGCGCCGTGAAGACGAGCACCGCGCCCGCGCCGAGCGCCGCGGCGCCGACGAGGAACGCGACCGTCGAGATCGTCCCCGCGGTCGCGCCCTGCTCCTGCAGCCGGATCCCCTCCGCCGCGCAGACGTTCGCCGCGCTGCAGTACGGCTTCGCGTCGTCCTTCTTGCCGATCGCGCGCAGGCCGAACACCGCGCCGAGGCCGATCCCGACCACGCCTGCGCCGGCGCTGATCCAGCCGGCCGTCCGCCACGTGGAGCTCGCCGTCGCCTGCGGGGCCTCGTCCGGGGGGAGCGCAGGCCCCGCGCCCTCGGCGGCCGCGGGCTCCTCCGGTGCGACGAGCAGCTCGGCCTGCGCGCCCTCGGCGAGCTGGATCGTGAAGGTCTTCTGCTTCCGGCCCGGCGCCGACGCCGTCACCTGGACCTCGCCCGGATCGACGGGCAGCGGCGAGCCCAGCGAGCCCACGCCGACCGGGATGCCCCCGCGCTGCACGGCCGTGTCCGCAGGCGCGCCGGGCGCGAGCCGGATCGTGAGCCTCGGCACGCGGGTCTCCAGGGCCGTCGCGCGCGCCTGCGCGATCGGCCGCCGGTCGTCGCTCGCCGGCAGATCGCGCGCGAGCTGCCGGAAGATCGACCACGCGGTCGCGACCCTGCCGCGCTTCTCCTCGCAGTCGGCGAGGTTGAGGAGCGCCCCGGGCGCCGGATCGAGCTCGTAGCTCTCCCGGAACTTCGGGCACGCGGCGTCGTAGTCCTTCGCCTGGAGCGCCGCCCGGCCGGCGTCGAAGAGCGCCTCCGCGGCCGCGGGATCGCGCGCCTGCGCGGAAGCGTCGGGGCAGGCGAGGAGCGCGGCTCCTCCCAGGGCGAGCACCCCGGCCGGGAATCGTCTACGCGAGCTCGATCTACGCATCCGTCTACGCATCCGTGGGACCTCAACGTCTCCTGTTGAACGGGTCGTCCGCGGGCGCCGGCGGGGCCGCCGGCGTCGGCGCAGGGGGCGTCTTCGCCGCCGGTGCGCTCGCGGTCGGCCGCGGCTTCGGCGCCGCCGGCCGCGAGGCGGGCGCCGTGTTCGCGGCGGGCCGCGAGGCGGGCGCCGCGCTCGCGGTCGGCCTCGAGGCGAGCGCCGTGCCCGCGGGCTGCGGGGGCGGTGCGCTCGCGGCCGGCGCGATCGCGTCCGCGCTCGTGGGCGGCGCGGACGCGGGAGACGACGGCGCGATCGCCGGGATCGCCTCGCCGGACGGCGGCTGCGCTCCGGCCCCGGGCGAGACCGCGGGGCCCGGCGGCTCCGGCGGCGCCGCGGCGCCCGTCGGCGGTGGGCGCGTCTCGGCCTCCACCCCCGAGGCGTGCGACGCGTCCCCGGAGTCGCCCGTGCCGCCCCCGCGCTGCCACAGCACGACCGCGATCAGGGCGCCCACGGCGAGCGCGCCGGCCCCGGCGAGCAGCGCGCCCGTGACCGCCGAGCGCGGCGCGGCGCGCTCCGCGCCGGCCGAGCGCTCCACGACCGGCGAGACCGTGCCGGCGCTGGCCGCGCCCCCGACGACCGGGACGCCGGGCGTGACGGCGGCCGCGCTGCCGCTGGCCGTGTTCGCCGTCGTGAACTCCGTGCCGCGCGGCCCGCTCCCCGGCCCGTTCGCCGGGCCCCGGACCTGGACCGACGCGCGCCCGGGCTCCGACTGCGCCGACGCGCGCGCGGCGTCTGCGAACGAGCCCGACGGCGCCGACGCGCGCGCGGCGTCTGCGAACGAGCCCAGGTGCGCCGACGCGCGCGCGGCGTCCGCGAAGGCGCCCGGGATCGCGTCGAGCCCCGCGCTGCCGCGCGCCTGGCGGAGCGCGCGCTGCATCGCGCGGGCGTTCGGCCAGCGCCGGTCGGGCTCGAACGCGAGCGCCACGTCGATGACGCCGGCGACGGGCGGCGGCAGGGCGGGCAGGATGGTCGCCACGGGCGGCGCTGGCTGGGTCATGGCCGCGAGCAGGAGCAGCGGGAGCGTCTCGGCCTCGTGGACGTAGCGCCCGGAGAGGAGCTGGAACATGGTGCTGCCGACCGCCCAGAGATCGGTGCGCGCGTCGACCTTGTCCCATTGCCCCTTCGCCTGCTCGGGCGGCATGAACTGCGGCGTCCCCATCATGGTGCCAGCGCGCGTGGACGCGTTCGACGGGCTGGAGAGCTCGCGGAGCCGCGCGATGCCGAAGTCGAGCACCTTGAGCTGCCCCTGGCGCGTGAGGAACAGGTTGTCGGGCTTGAGGTCGCGGTGGACGATGCCGCGCTCGTGGGCCACGGCGAGCACGTCGAGCAGGTCGTCGACGATGCCGAGCACCTCGCCGACGCCGAGCACGCCGGCCGGCGTGCGCGCGCGGCGGGCCTCGACCGTCTCGCCCTCGAGCAGCTCCATGACGAGGAACACCGAGCCGTCGTCGGTCGCGTCGTCGTCGAGCACCCGGACGATGCCCGGGTGGTCCACGCGGTTCGCGACGTAGCCCTCGCGGAGGAACCGCGCGCGCGCGTCCTCGTCGCCGGACAGCTCGCGGCGGAGGATCTTGACCGCGCCGCGCATCCCGTTGCGGTGCGTGCCGGCGTAGACCATGGCCATGCCGCCGAAGCCAAGGAGGCGGTCCAGCCGCCACTTCCCGCGCAGGACCTGGCCTACGAGCGCCTCCGGCCGGAGGCCCTCAGGGTTGACTCGGCTCATCGGCGAAGACCACCCCCTGGCGTGGCCGCGCGGGCCGTCGCCTCGCCAGCGAGGCCCGCTCCGCCGGCAATGCCCGCGAGACCGGCGGGGCTCGATGGACGGGGAGGGCTGACGGCAGCGCGAGGCATGACGGGCGCATGTTAACCCGGTCTGGCGCGGCGCGGCGCGAAACCGTCCGAAGCACGCGCGCGGTCGGAGCCGCGCGCCAGCGCGGGCGGGGCGGAAGGCGCGGGGGAGCGGCGTGCGTCGCGCGGGGCGCGATGCGCGCGGGGGAGCGGCGCGCGCGGCGTCGACTGCACGCCGCCCGACGGCCTTGACGTCGCGCGCCAACAACGGGGAGACGCCGCGTGCTTCCCGGGGAAAACGGCAGCCACGGCTTGCAACCTCCATCGAGCGAGCGAGCGCGCGCGCTGTCCGCCAGCGGGGTTACAGGGATGACCCCCGCGCCCCCGTCACGCTGACGCCGCCGGGTCTTGTGCCACGAAGCGGTCGATCTGCTCCAGGATCTGCGGGATCCGGGCTGGTCCCCAGCTGCGTACGGCTGGATTCGTGCTCGAGACGATGAAGCCCAGCGTCGTGAGGAGCCGGACCGCGATGTAGTCCCGGAGCGCAGCATCGACGTCATCCGGGAGCGGGCGCAGGTGATGATAGCCTTCGAGCAGGGCGGCCCGGAGGAGTGTCCGGTCCCCTTCCGAGCGAGCGAGGCGACGGCAGAACGACTCGACCACCGCGGCGAGGTCCAGCAGCGATGGACCTGTTCCGCAGTCGTCGAAGTCGATGAGCCCCACCGCGCCGTCCTGGACCAGGATGTTGTCGCGATGGAGGTCGCCGTGGATGAGCCCCCAGGCCCCGGGGCGCGCACCGTCGCTCGAGAAGCGACGCTCGAGGCGGGCGATCGCCGCACCTATCCTTTGCTGGCCATGATGTCCGATGGCTACCTCCCACAGCTCCGTCCTCGCGAAGACGGAGCCAGGCCCGAACAGCGTCTCGAAGCCCCACTCCGGGCGTGCCACGTCGCGGGCGCTGGCGAAGACCTCCCCCCGCTGGTGCAGCTCCGCGGCGAGCGCGCCGATGCGCCTCGCGACCTCGACCGGGACGCCGGGCTCCGGCGGGTCGCCGGGTACCCAGCGCAGGAGGACGCACGGCCGCGCTTCCACGAGATCCGGAAGATCGACGGCTTCCACCGTGTCACCGGAGAGGCTGACGGTCGGGTCGGGGACGGAGAGCCCTGCCCGGCGCAGGTCCGTGAGCCAGTCCATCTCGGCGCGCTGCTCTTGCACCGACCAGCCGTTCGCGGCCCCCACCCTCAGCGCCCAGCGCTGGCCGCCCGCCGTGACGCAAAAGACGGCGTTGTCTTCGTGCTGGATGAGCGTGATGGAGTCGGCGACGAGGCCCCATCTCGGCAGGGCAGCCTCGGCCAGCATCTGCATCCTACGGTCCTGCTCGTCCGGGCTCGGCATGTCGAACCAAACCATCACGCACCTTGAAACGCCAGCGTCGAGGCCTCTCAACACCGCCCGCGATGGCCGGCGGGCGCTGTGCGCGGGCCGCGCTCCTCGATCCTGCGGCGCAGCGCCGCGCCCTGGTCGCAGAGCTCATCGAGCGCTCCCCGGAGGTCCCCCCTGCGCTTTTGCTCCGATCAAGACCCGCAGGTCATCTGCGTAGCGCGGATCGTCGCCCGTGCAGGCGAACAAGCCTGCCGGTATGTGGTCGACGCTTGCGCCCACGATCGCGCGATACGCCCCGTTCGCGTCGATATCGCCCTCGTGACCGTCGAGGATCGACGCGGCCGGGACGTCGTTGACCCAGAAGCGCATCCGTGCTCTGCGGAGGCTCAAGCATTCGTCCTGGACCTCCACGGGGCATCCTTCCTCCGGGCCGAGCACCATCCCGATCGGCGAGAAATAGCCATCGCCTGGCCCGAATGGCGTCTCGTGGCCAGCGCGAATGCCCCCCGCGAGCAGCGCGCCCGTGACCTCGGAGCCGGCGCGCACCTCGAACCATTGGTAGTGCTCGGTAGACTCCGCGTCGTACCGCGCCGCCCGCAGGAACACGGGACCGCTCGGGGGAATCGCACCGGCGATGCGCGAATCGGCGATGGTGAGCGTCACGCTGTGCTCGGCGCCGTCTCCGTCGGTACAGCGAAGGTCGCGCGACGTCGGGGTGGCCGCCTCCACCTGGCAGGGCGCGGCGACGTTGTACAGGAAGGCACCGAGCGTGTCGCCCGGCCAGCCCTCGATCGTGAGCTCGAAATCTGCCGAGAGTCCGGCCTGTCGGGGCTCGCAAGCGGACGTCGGCTCCGGGCTCGTCGGGTCGTCGCTGTCGTCCGTGATGCCGGGCTCCGACGTCTCGACGGGACCACACGCCAATGCCGTGCAGAGCGGGGCGAGAGACATGAATGCGAGAGCAGAAATGGAGGTGCGCCTCATGCGGCGGCGTGTACGCAACCCGTGTGCCAGCGCGGACACGGACAAGAACCCTGGTTCTGGCGCCGATCGGCCCCGCGGAGTGGCTCAAGCTGTGATGGGGTGAGACGGAATGTGCCGTGCCCCTTGCGGGCGGACGGCGGCGCGTCGTTGAGCACCATCACGACGGACGCGTCGATGCCTCGCGACGCGCCGAGCACCGCTGTGGAGGCGCGCCGCGGCCCGGGGCGATCACCGCTCGTCCTCGACCTCGTCCGACGCGCCGTCTTCCGTCGCGTCTTCCTCCGACGCGCCGTCGTCGGCTGCGTCCTCCTCCGACACGTCGCCTTCCTCCGCGGCGGTTTCCTCCGCGGCGGCCTCGCCTTCCTCCTCCTCCTCTCCGGTGGACGCGGCGCCGCGGGAGACGGGGAAGGGCGCATAGTCCTTCAACTTGTCGGTGCCGGCATACCAGTACTCCGCGGCGGCGCGCAGCCGCCGCTCGGCGTGCACGACGAGCGTGTACGCGGCGTCGCGGAGCTTGCGCGAGCGCTGCGCCTCGGGAGAGAGCGTCTTGTCGGCGAGCATGCGCGCGAGCTGCGGGGAGAGCTCGCGGAGGCGCGCCGCCGCGTCGGCCTCGCCGCGAGGCGCCTTGTGAAGGGCCTCGGCGTGCTCGGAGCAGAGCAGGAGGAGGTCGGAGACGTCCTGGACCAGATCGGCGTCGCCGCTGCCCGCGCGGATCGTCATGAGCCGCTTTTGCCCCTCGGGGCTCTTCTTGAAGCGGAGATCGAAGAAGCGGAGGAGCGTTTGCCGGTGCAGGGCGGCCTCGGCGGCCGGCTTCGCGAACGTCGCGGCGGCCCGCTCCTGGCGCTGCTGCGCGGCCTGCCAGCGCGATTGCGCGGCGCGCAGGAGCTCGATCTTGTCGCGGAGCGCGTGGATCTCCTCGCGCGTGAGCGGGGGCTCGTCCTCGGGGAAGGGGGTGCGGACGAGATCGGCGGCGTCGCGCTCGGCGGCGAGCTGGATGCGGCTCGCCCAGACGACGCGCCGGGCGAGCTTGCCTGGAAAGACCACGGTGTTATGGCCGAGTGACTCGGCCTCTCGGAGGAGCTCGGCCTCCCGGGCGGCGCTCAGCGTGTATGCTGCTGCTCTCGTCGAGGAGCGCGGCGCGCCGCGCGTGTCGCGCGAAGCGGGCTTCTTCGCGGCCTTGTTGGTCCTGGGCGACGTGGTGGTGGATGCCTTTGCCATGGTAAAGATACGCCTCCTTGTCGGGGCCAGTGCCCCTCGGAATGAGGGGCCGGAAGATCGGCGAGGGTATCGGCGAACAAGGCATTGGCCAGAGGAGAGCACGAGTCGGGCGCGTCGCGAGAGAGGCGCTGGGGGCCGAGGGGTGGAGAGGGTTGGGAGGGGCGATGTGCTGTGATACCGAGAGGAGCGGCGTGCCCGGCGCCGCGGGCAGCGGGCACGGAGCCGGCGAAGGGCTGGCGAAGGGGGGCGCGGGGCGCAGGAGGGGGAAACTGTCGCGCAGCACACGTAAAGGGTGCGCGAGACGGCACCGAGGCCGCGCAGGAGACCACCGGGGCTGCGCAGGAGCCCGGCGAGTGTAACAAAGGACACCAACGGGTGTGCGCAGGAGGGGCACGGGGCCGCGTAGGACGGCGGCGAGTGTTGCGTAGGACACCAACGTGGGTGCGCAGGAGGGCGCCGAGGCTGCGCAGGAGGGCGCCGGGGCTGCGTAGGAGGGTCGATGGGGCCGCGTAGGAGGGCGGACGGGCTGCGCAGGAGGGTCAAGGGGCCGCGCAGGAGGGGCGGCGGGGCTGCGCAGGAGGGCCGACGGGGCCGCGTAGGAGGCCGCCCGGGGCTGGCCGAGGGCCGACGGGCTGTAGCGGGCCACGAGGACTCGCAGATACTGGACGCGAACTCCGGAAGCCGAGGGGCCGAGCGCCGACGGCGCCCCTTGCTCGATGCGCCGAGCGTTCGTGCCGTGCTTGGGCGCGCCAAGGGGCAGCTTCGCCGCCCGCTTCGCGGCGATGCCCTTGACGCCGAGCTCCACCGGGGCCGCGCGCTCGCGCTCCCCCGCACCGGAGTCACGGCGCGGTTAGCTTGAACTCTGGGAACCCGAGCCACTCCTCTGTGAGCCACGAGAGCCGGCCCGCACTCTCATACTTGACGAGCATCGACGGGATCAAATAGAGCGCGCTGTACAGCGCCTGGATCCCATCGATACCGGCTCCGTGGGTCTTATGGGTATCCCCGGCTCCAGCGACTTCTACGTCAGCGACCCAGCACCGAAAGTGGGCGCTGTACTCGGGGGCCCATACTCGAACTCGGATGCTCTCTTGCGTCCCGCTCGGAACTGTCAGCTCCAGGGTACGTTCCGCGATCACGTCCGGCATGCCCCAGCAGCTAGCGCGCTCGTCGGCGATGTCAAGCATCCTGGCTCAACAGGACTCAAGGCACTTCTTCTGCCCGTTTCGTCGCGCCTGCTCGCAGATGCTCCGGACAGCGTTGATCAGGATGAGCGGTGAGCCGGGGTGGAGCGTGTTGCCCTGGCCTTCAACGACATACTGCCCACCTCCGGCGAACCCGTCGATGAGCATCAATTTAAGCGGTACAGTGCCACCCTTGGTCAAGATAGGAATGTACCGCTCTATGTATTCCCTCAGGATTGTATGCTTCGCCAAGCTGTGGGCCCCCAGCGTCGCTGGGCCGTCAGACCAATCGTATTTCGCCATGGCGCGTTCCTACTCCGCCGCCATTGCCCGACGCTGGAACTGGTCCCGGATCATTGCAAGCCGCTGCGCGCGCACCGCCGCAGGCGGCGGCGCGGCCGGTTCGATCGCAGGGTACTCGTCGTACGTTCGCTTTCCAAGCTCCCTGCCGGCGCGTGATTTTTGGACCCCTCCCCACTGCTTGAAGAAGAACGGGACGCCCGCCTCTCGGCACTGGTCGCGGAGCGAGATCACCCAACGCTCCTCCATGGGACGAGCCCTTGGACCGCTCTCACCGCCCACGATCACCCAGTCGATTCCCTCGAGATCGATCCGGCCCAGGTCTTCGAGCAGCGGCTCGATGGAGAGGAAGCGCACCTCCGCTGGAGTCCTGCGGAGCTCGTCGATCCTCGGAACGCCGTAAGCCCGGTCCTCCACGCTCACCCCAAGCCAGATATGCTTGCGGCGAACGAGCTCGGGTGGCATCTGCGACGTGAGCGTGCGGAGGCGTGCCGCACGCTTGGTGAGCATCTGGTAGATGTGCCAATCTGCGGAGGCCATGACCTCGAAGACCTGGCGGACATACTCCTCCGGGACTTCGTCCTGGAAGAGGTCGCTCATGGAGTTGACGAAGATCCTGCGCGAGCGGCTCCATCGGAACGGCTCGAAGAGCTTCTCGGGCACCAGCCGCAGGTCGAAGCCTTGCTCGTACGGATGGCCAGGCACGCCCCGGAAGCGTTCCGCAAAGATCTCCGCGTAGCAGTGCTTGCAGCCAGGGCTGATCTTCGTGCAGCCGCGGAGGGGGTTCCAGGTCGCGTCCGTCCACTCGATGGTGCTGCCGTCGCTCATGGCTTGCACAGGTGTACAGTATCGACCCGGGGGGCGGCAAGTGGGGACGCTGACGCGGGGCGTGCGCCCGGTGCGTCAAGCCCGCACCAGCTCTCGATGCGCGAGGCGCACCTCCTCGGCGTCCGTGGCTTCCCCGGATGCACACGAGCCGACGACGGAGATGGAGGCGCCTGCCGCTCGCCTCAGGCGGCACGACGTGAAGGTTAGAAGTCTGCAGTTCGGGGTGGCTGTCGACAGCGTGGATGCGCGTGTCCGGTACAGCGCACCTTGCCTCTCTCGCGGTCATGGACCGCTGCGAGCGTCGTCACCGGTTGCGGCGCTTTTCTGGGCAGAAAACGAGAATTTTCGTCGCTCGATCGCAATGGATGGCTCGAAACACACGGCATTTCTGCACGCTCGACCGCGTCGGCGTGGTGGTATGAAAGCAGCGCCGCGCTGGATGGGCCAGCGCGGCGCTGTGGTCCCCCTCGCTTGCTCCGAGGTGAGCTGTGCGCGCTGCCATTCCACGGGTCCATCCGCGGCGAGCGGCGGCCCTGGCCGTCGTCCTTGCCTCCGCGCTGCCCGTACAGGCCGCGGCCGCGGACCCTCCTCCCCGGTCCCGCGAGGTCCAGGAGCTCATCGAGGAGGCGGAGAAGGCCGCCAGGCGGCTCGACCTCGCCCGCGCCCGCGAGCTCTGGGCGCGGATCAACGAGCTCGAGCCCTCGACGATGGCCGTGTGTCAGCTCGGCGTGTTCGACCTGCGCCTCGGCCGGCTCGAGGAGGCCGCGGCCGAGCTCTCCACGTGCGTCGCGAAGATGCCCGCGCCGACCAACGACGTCGAGCGCCGCCGCCACGAGGTCCGACGCGCCGACCTTGCGGCCGTCCGGCAGCGCGTGGCCGAGCTCCACGTGAGCGCCCCGCCGGGCACCGCGCGGCTCCTGGTGGATGATCGCGAGGTGAGCGGGGGCGGCCCCGTCTTCGTCGCCCCTGGGCAGCACGAGGTCACGGCGACGGGCAAGCAGGGGCAGGTCGCCCATGCGCTCGTCAAGGTGACGGCGGGAGCGTCGCGGCGCGTCGCCCTCGCCTTCGAGGCCCCGAAGGCCGCCAGCGCGCCAGCGCGGGCGCGCAATCCGTGGATCCTCGGCTCCGGCGCGGCCGCCTCGGCGGCCCTGCTCGGCGCCGGCGTCGGCCTTCACCTGGCCGGCGACGCCGCGGAGACCGAGACGGCCGCCAAGGTGTCGCGCCTCTCGGACGGCTCGATGCTCCCGAGCAGCGCGCAGTTCCGCGAGACCTACGACGAGGCGCACGCGGCGAACACACGAGCGGGCCTGTTCCATGGCTTCGGCTCGGCTGCGCTCGTCGTCGGGGCAGCGGTCGGCGCCGCGACGGTCGTCTATGCGGTCTGGCCGCGGAAGGCCGAGATCCGCACGAGAGGCGCCGGCGCGGAGGTCAAGCTCGTATGGTAGCCGCCGGCGACGTCTGGGAAGGCCACGAGCTGCTCAACGAGGAGCGCGGCTTGCTCCGTCACTTCCTCGCGCGGCAGGTCGGCGACACGGGGGCCCTGGTCTGGTTGCACCTCCTCGAGGGCGCGCGTCTCGATGCGGGCCTGTTCGCCGAGGAGATCGCGCGCCTGCAGCGCCTCGCTGACGAGGTCCAGGAGGTCGTCCCCGTGCTCTACGGCGGGGTGAACGGCGACGTCGCGTGGGCCGCGTCGCCCGTGCTCGACGACGCGATGCCGCTCCTCGACGCCACGCGCGGAAACGACCTCGGGCCGGCGGATCTCGAGGTGCTGATCGCCGTCGGCCGCTGCCTCGTGCGTGCTCATGAGCTGTCCTTCATCCACGGCGCCCTCAGTCCCGACCGGATCTTCGTCAGGGGCGATGGCCGATACGCGATCACCCACTTCGGGTTTGCCCGTCTCTTTCAGCTCGGCCCGGACGACGCTCGCCACGACCCGTACGGGTACGCACCGCCCGAGCTCTTCTCGGGAGGTCAGCTCGGACCTCGCGCGGACGTGTACGGCTTCGGCACGGTCATGTACGAGCTCTTGTGCAAACGCGCCCTCTCGCCGTGGGCCCGCCCGCCGAGCTTTCCCAGCGGGATCCCTCCGGTGCTTCAGGCGATGATGCAAAGGGCCCTCGAGGAGGACCCCGATCGACGACAGCCGTGCATCGACACGATGCTCTCTGTCCTGATTCCCTTTGCCCGCGCGTGGGAAGAGCATGGCGCACCGCCGGGCCCTGCCCACGCGGACATCTTCGCCGAGCCGTCCGGCGCTCGGCACAAGCCGGACGAGGTCGCGCCCGTCCTCGTGGAGCACGAGGCGAGCGCGTTCGCCTCGGGCGAAGAGGGAGGGCGAGCTGGAGAGCTCCCCACGCCGCGCCCTTCCGACGTTCCCGACTCGGTCAGGAGCGTGCCGCCGCGGGACACGGCGGACAGCGCCAACGACGTGTCTCCGGTCGCCATGCGGTGCCCTCCCGACACGCCCGCCACCCTCAGGAGCGCGATCCCGCCGCGGCACGCGCGGGATGACGTCACGCACGCGCCTGCGGTCGCGCTGCGGTCGCCTCCAGCGCCCGAGGTACCGGACCTCGAACCGATGCTGCCGGTTCCGCCGGTGCCCTCGACGCCTCCGCATTCTCCGGTGCTGCCCGTACCGCCGCTGCCATCGAGCCCGCCGCGTTCGAGCCGCACCCCGGGGCGACGCTCCCCCCCGCGCTGGTTCGGCGCGGTGCTCGCGCTGGCGTTCGTGGCGGGGAGCGTGGCCGCGGTGCTGAGGTGGGAGCCCCCGCGCCACGCAGTCCCGCGCGTGGGGCCAGCGGTCCAGGCCGCGGCGCGTCGAGCCATCCCGCCGCCCTCAGCTCGACCGATCGAGCGATGTCCTGAACCGATGCCAGAGGCCTCCCCCCCGCCCGTCGCGGCGCGGCCACGCACGAGCCGGCCCGCCGCTCCCACACCGCAGACCAGGAAGACGCCGGCGCAGGAGCCCGATCTCTGTGATGGTCTGCTCCCCTGTCAAAACGTCTTTTACTGAGCAGCGCGAGGGGGCCTCATGCGGTCGACATCTTGTTTTGCCTTCAGCATGGCTGCGCTGCTCGGTTGCGGGGAGGACCTCGAGATCCCCACGCCCCGGACCGATGACAACCCGGTGTTGCTGTGGGTGGGCGACACGCCAGATTTGCCCATCTGTCCGGGAGGTCGGCTCGACTACTGGGAGGGATGGGCCGCTGTGAGCACCGACCCTCAGTACCAGAACGAATGCGGGACGTGCGCGTGCAGCCCTGCGGCATGCGTCCTGCCGGACAGCGTGAACACGCACGAGGCGCCTCTCTGCGCTGACGAAGGGGTCAAGGCTCACTTCGCCGGTGCAGCCGACCCGCCGGGGCACTGCGTCAAGACCTCGCCCCTTGTCCCTGGCGACGCGTTCGCCTCGGTCACCATCAAGCCACCTACAATGGCTCCCAGTTGCGATCCCTCGAAGCAGCTCACTCCACCGCCCCTCAGCGGGCGCTTCGCACGAGCTTGCCCGTGGACCGGTGAGTACGTTGCCTCCTTCGATGGGCTAGTGTGTATCGCACCCGAGCACGACGGCTCGTGCCGGCCGGGCTTCTCCGCGCGCTTCGAATTTCAGGAGAAGATCAGAGACGCTCGTACCTGCACGCCATGCGAGTGCGGCGCCCCCGTCGGTGGAAGCTGCGTGGCGGATGTGCTGCTCTTCAGCGACACGAGCTGCTCGGACATGCTGATCTCGATCAATGGAATCGGTACAGAAGAGGAAATCTGCTACGGCGCACCTGCTGATTCGCCTCTGGCGGGCGTGCGCGTGGTGTTCGCACACGACGAACCGGGCACGTGCTCGCCAACAACTACCGTCTCTTTGGTGAACGGCACGATTGAGAGCGGCGAGACCCGAACATTCTTGCCAGTTCGCAGCCTCATGGGGCCACCTGACGGCGTTTTTCGCAGGGTCATGGGGCCACCCCAATCGCAGGAGGATGGGGCCACCCGCGCGGGGGCGTGACCCGGTTTTCGCAGGGTCATGGGGCCAGCTTCCGAGGTTTTTCGCAGCCTCATGGGGCCAGCTCGGGACGCCGCGGTCGGGATCTGAGACGGGCTCCTTCCGACGACGGCGCGGGTCGCCGTCGGAAGGAGGCCGATGCCCTACCGAGAGCTGATCATGGTTGACATCAAGGAAATGCTCCGCCGTCGTGCGGCGGGGCAGAGCGCGCGTCATGTGGCGCGCGAGACGGGGTTCGATCGCAAGACGGTCGGCAGGTACTTCGAGGCCGCAGCGACCCTGCCACTGCCACGCGACCGCGAGCCGACGGACGAGGAGGTTCACGCGATCGCCCAGCGCGTGCAGGCGCGCCCGGTGCCTGATGCGAGCGATGAGTGGAGGCAGGTCGACGCGCATCGAGCACGTATCGAGGCCTGGCTAGCCCAATCTCGCCCGCTGAAGCTGCGGAAGATCCACACGCTGCTCACGCGCGACTACGGCGTCACCGCGAGCTACGACACGCTCTGGCGTTTCGCCAGGGAGGAGCTCGCGTGGCGCAAGAAGATGCCGACGGTTCGCGTCGCGGACACCGAGCCCGGCGAGGTCGCGCAGATCGACTTCGGCCTGATGGGTAAGCTGTTCGACCCAGCGACACAGCGGGTTCGTAACCTGTGGGTGCTCGTGGTGACGCTCGCGTACAGCCGCTACCAGTTCGTGTGGCCGTCGTTCGAGCAGACCACCGCGGCGGTGTGCGCAGGCCTGGATGCGGCGTGGAGGTTCTTCGGCGCGATGGCGCGCGTGATCCTCCCGGACAACACGAAGGCCATCGTGCTTCGCGCTGACGAGCTCGCGCCCGTGCTCGTGCCGGCGTTCCTCGACTACACGCAGACGCGCGGGCTGTTCGTGGATGCCGCGCGAGTCAGGTCGCCAAAAGACAAGGCGCGTGTCGAGAATCAGGTCGCGTACGTGCGCGAGAGCTGGTTCGACGGCGAGTCGTTCACCAGCCTCGACGAGGCGCGCGCGTCCGCTGAGCGGTGGTGTCGCGACGTCGCCGGTGCGCGTGTCCACGGCACGACGCGCGAAGTGCCGCGCGAGGTGTTCGAGACGCGCGAGAGGAGCGCCATGAAGCCGGCGCCGACAGCGCCGTTCGACGTACCGCACTGGACTGACGCGAAGGTGCACCCCGACCATCACGTGCAGGTCCTCCGGTCGCTCTACAGCGTGCCGACGCGCTACGTCGGCAGCACGGTGCGCGTTCGCGCCGACAGCGTGTCCGTGAGGATCTACGCCGGCACGCAGCTCGTGAAGGTGCACGCGCGCGTTGCGCCGGGCAAGCGCTCCACCGACCCGAGCGACTACCCCGTGGGCAAGGACATCGCGGCCGAGCGCGATGTGGCTTCGCTCATCGCGAGCGCGAAGAAGTGCGGCGTGCACGTCGGCATCTACGCCGAGCGGCTGCTCGATGTGCCGCTACCGTGGACGCGCATGCGGCTCGTCTATGCGCTGCTGCGGCTGTGCAACAAGTTCGGCAACGGGCGCGTCGAGGCGATCTGCCAGAGCGCGCTCGCGTTCGATGTCGTCGACGTGCAGCGCGTGACGCGCATGCTCGAGACGGCGAAGACGCCCGCGTCACCGCCCACGGATGAGCGCAAGGTCGTTGCGCTCCCCACGCCGCGGTTCGCGCGCAGCACCGAGCACTTCGCGACACGCACGCTGGCGGCTGCCGCGACGAAGGAGGAGGCGTGATGAGCTCGAGCGAAGTCGACCCCGCGCTCGTCACGGCGCTCAAGCGCCTGCGCCTCGGCCGCATCGCAGCGACGTTGCGTGAGCGGCTGCTGCTGGCCGAGAAGCAGTCGATGGGGCACGAGGAGATGTTGCTCATGCTGCTCACCGACGAGATCGCGCGCCGCGAGGCGAGCGCGACGGAGAGCCGCGTACGCGACGCCGGGCTCGATCCCAACATGCGCCTGGAGCTCTGGGACAAGACCGCGAAGGTCAGCTTCGACAAGCGTCTGCTCGGTGGGTTCACGAGCCTGCGCTTCCTCGAAGAGCACAAGCACATCGTCATCCTCGGCTCGGTCGGCGTGGGCAAGACCTTCCTCGCGAACGCGCTCGGACACCTCGCGTGCCAGCACGGCTACAGCGTGCGTTTCCTGCGCGCCGACGCGATGCTGCGCAGGCTGCGCCAGAGCAGGCTCGACAACTCACGCGACGCCGAGATGGTCGCGCTCACGACCGTCGACCTGCTCATCCTCGACGACTTCGCGCTCGAGGCGATGAGCAAGGAAGAGAGCCGCGACGTCTACCAGCTCTTCCTCGAGCGCACGGGTCACGCGTCGATGATCGTCACGAGCAATCGCGACACGGCCGAGTGGCTCGCGATGTTCGACGACGTGCTGCTCGCGCAGAGCGCCGTCGATCGGTTCAAGAACGCGGCGTTCGACTTCATCGTCGAGGGCGAGTCGTACAGGCCACGGCTCAAGCCGAAGCTCGACGAGAGCAACACGGCCGCGCCGGTTCCCGCGCGCAGCAAGCCGCCCAGCCATCCACGCAGCAAACGGCGATGACCGCTGCCGCCCCGGCGAGGACGTCGATCCCGGGGCCGCGCCGCTGACCCCCTCGCTCCACTCGGCGCGCCTCGCCCACCCTCGTCAACGTGACCGTGAGGGGCGCCGGGGGCGGGGTGGACGTTCCTGCTGCTGAGCGTCGCGATCCCTGCGCCGGAGCTCTCAGGGGGCCCGGGTGGCCCCATGACC
Source organism: Sorangium sp. So ce1335 (assembly GCF_051521615.1). Lineage (NCBI taxonomy): Bacteria > Pseudomonadati > Myxococcota > Polyangiales > Polyangiaceae > Sorangium > Sorangium sp. So ce1335. Next base: position 8,209,835 of record NZ_CP150363.1, on the reverse strand, counting down.
CTGCGAAAAGAGAGACGTCGCCGGTCGCTGCGCGCCCGGCTCCGGGGACCTCGACACGCTTCGCGGTCTCGGGCATGGTCGAGGCCGATCACGTCGTCTCCCCCTGGCCCCATGACCCTGCGACGGGGTGGCCCCATGACCCTGCGACGTGGCAATTCTGCTGCTCCAGCGCGGACGTGGTGGAGGTGATTCATGGCAATGCTGACGATTGACCAGGGCCGTGGGGTAGCTGCCGTGATGCGCTGGGTTGCACCCTCCGTGCTGGCCGCATGTGTGCTCATTGGCTGCTCTTCGCCGGTGCCCGACGACCTGCCAGATCCAGATCCAAGCCAGCTCATCCTGCTCTACGGCGGTCAACCGGAGTACGCTCCACGATGCGAGGGCAAGGTCTTGTGGGAAGGGTGGGCGGGGACGCCCGGGCCGGTCGAATGCGAGCCTTGCGAGTGTAGCCCATCCTCCTGCGTGCTCCCGCAGAGGGTGCTCCTGCACTCCTCGTCCCGTTGCTCCAGTAGCGACCTCGTCGATACGATCGATGCGGGCAGCAGCTGGGATGGGACATGCTTCCCTCTTACCCACCCCATTCCCAGCGATTCCTACGCTTTTGTGACGATCGAGCCGCCGCCGGTAAGTCACTGTGAGCCTGTCTCTCCGGTGCCTGCACTGCGGCGGACCAACATGGAATTCATCCGGGCGTGTGAACCGGATCTAGACTTCGTCCCCACGGCGTTCCTTTACTGTTACCCCCCGCAGGCGAACGGAGAATGCTGGGACTCCTACCGGAGGCGGCGGGAGATCCCCCTCTACAACGACACGCGCACGTGCAGCCCGTGCTCCTGTAGCGAGCCGAGCCGCGACAAGTGCCGCGTACAGACCACGGTGTACTATCAGGCAGACTGCTCCGAAGAGCTCGGAGCCGTTTTCATTTCCGGGCTGGATGGCCCGCTCTGCACGGATACGATCGACGGACAGATCGGTGCGATTCGGTCTATCCTCGTGAAGGACGAGCCTACCTGCACCCCCTCGACCGACTCCAAGGTGGTGAGCGGCGAGCTGGAGCCCGGCGACACGCACGTGCTCTGCTGCAACCGTTAGGACCGCCCCCTACTTCTGGACCCGGACGTTCACGTGACGGGGAAGCGGCCGAACCTGCGCTCGCGGTCCTCGTCGTCGGGGCCGCGACCGAGCTCGGCGAGGTGTAAACGGCGGCCGCGCCCGCGTGACGAGCACGGCGATCGCGCCGAGCTCGCGCGCTTCGAGCTCGCCCAGGTTGCCCGCCAGCGATGTGAGCGCTTGTACTTGGAGGAGACGACCCCTGGCCGAGGGGCGCCCCCATGGCGCGCCCCGTGCCGTAGGCGCCGAGCGCTCCGCGCTCGGCCAGCCTAGGGACTGCCGCTTTTCAGCCGATTCGCCAGGAAGCTCAAGCTCCAAGCGACCATGGATGCCGGCGGCTCGCCTTCACCGTCCCACGAAGCGGCCAGCGCTTCGAGCTCGCGCCTGGCAGCTTCGAGCTCGCGCCCGGCAGCGATGCCGCGGGGAGTCTTCAGCGATTCAATTTGCGGCCGAGCACTCGCAAGCGTCTCCAACAAATCTTCCTTGCGCAGCACGCCATCAACTGTCGCCACGAAGAAACCGCCCTGCCTCTCTCGATCCAGAATCGAAGGAGCGCACGCGATGTGGCAGAGCGCCGCAAGCACAGCAAGCACCGCAATGAACGGTTCTGTCAGGCTACTCGCATCGATCTTCACGCCAGGCGTACCCACCTCACACGGCGAAGGACGCATCCACTCAGAGCTGTCTGTGAACAGGCAGTCACACAATCTAGCGTTCCCGAGAGTACGCAGGTTCACTGCCACGTCCGGCACGAGCACGAGCCCGACCTCTGTCGGCATGCGTTCGCAACCGAAGGTCGTTTCGATGTCGCGCACGACCCACTCTGCGTATGGCGCCTCGTCGGCCGACAGATCGAAGTTGACACACGCCTCCGTGAACGTGGCATTGTTTAGCCTGTCATCGCACGGGTTGAGCAGAAACTTCGGATCGCGCGGACTTCCGGTAATATGAAAATGGACGCCGCCGAAATCAACCATGAATCGCTCTGGCCGCCTCACGACCTGAGCCAGGCGCCAGCTGTATACCCAGTAGTATGGGACCAGGAAGCCAATGTGAAACCACAGCGTTCGACTGTCGGCCACATCCGGCAGAGAGATCGAGAACGAATAGCAGGCGTCCAGGGATCCCGAAGGAAGATAAAGCGAGCCGTTCATCACCATCGACGAGAATCGATCATACATTCGTTGCAGCAGGGCATGCCAGCGCTCGTCCTTAGCCGCGCTCCGCCGCGCGGCTACCAGCCGGGCGTATTCTTCGGATTCATTGTAGCGATCGATATCAGCCTGTTCAATGAGATCGATCCCACGCGGATAATACCTGTAGACGACGTCCAGCAGCTCTTTGACGCTGTGCTTCATCGATTCATGATCCTCGCGCCCCGCCTCATGAGCGCCTGTTCCTGCCGCGACAGCTCCACCGGCGGCGACCATCGTTCCATCCGTGCACCTCCGGAAGCGGACGGGACCATGAACCGGCGAGACCGTCGAGCCTTACATCGGAGCGCCATGAATTGTCACAAAATCAACGTAAACGATGCTTACACCGGTTCCACCCAAGTCCAGACGCCCGAGAAGAGGCACACGTAGATCGTCGCCTCGCCCATCGACGCCCAGTCCATGGCCACATCCGGCACCACCTCGTTCCCGAGTTCCGGCGGGATCGACTGGTAGCCGGGGTACGTCGCCTCGATCTCCCGAGCGATCTCGCGCGCCACCGGCTCCTCCTCGGAGAGGCCGGGGAGGTGGATCCCATAGTATGGCCCGAGCAGGGACACGTGGAAGCTGAGCGCCGTTTCGTCGGTAAGCCAGATGCGGGCAGAGTACGCGGGGTCGCCCCCCCCCGACAACAGGTGGAGCGACTCGTTCTGAAGGCGGTATCGATCCCCCAGGCGGCGGATCATCATTTTCCACGTCGGGTACTCCGCCCGGCCGCGGTTTGCGGCTTCCACCAAGCGGCGGTGCTCCTCCGTGTCGTCGTAGAAGGGCTCATTGGGAGGTACGTGAACGCGCGCGAAGTTATGCACGCCCCGCGGGTAGAATCGGTAGACGACGTCGAGCAGCTCGGAGCGAGTTACCATCGTCATTTCGTCACCGTGGCCCCGAGCCCCTTGTACTTGGACTTGAACGCCGCCCGCGCCGCGAGGATGAACCTTTCGCAGAAGATCCCCGGCGGTAGCTCGTAATCCATGCGGTTTGCGACCTCCTCCGTAACATCCTCGCTGAAGCTGGCTGCAAGGCTTGGATCGATTCGCCCCATCAACACGGTCCGGAGCGGCATGCCGATGGTAAAAGCACAGGACCAGCTCGCGACCTTATGCGGGATATTGAGGCTCTTGAACTTCAACTTAGCTCTAGCCTCTTGCCACCCGCCGCCCTCATCCTGGCCGTCATCCTTGATAGTCGTGACAAAGTTGAAGTCCGACGGAACAAAATCTACGTAGATAAAGTGGGCCATTCCAGGCTTCGGGCACTTCGAGCTACATGCGCCGCTACAGCTCAAGAAGGTCGCTCCGTCTCCGGCGATGTCGCCGACTCCGGGACACTGGTCTCGCGGGCTCTCCGGGCTAGTTGTCGTCGGGGTCCCCGAGCTGTCGCTCGGTCTCTCCTCTTTGTCTTCGAGCTCCCACTCGTTGCAGGCGATCTTGCGCTCGCTGCCGTCGTTCGGGCCGTCCGGCGGCTCCGCCCCGAAGTCACCGGATCCCGCGGAGGTGTAGACCGGGCGGGGCTCCGAGCCTGGACCGGCACCTGCACCCGAAGTTCTTTCCCCGACGGGGTAGCAGTCTCCGATCGTCCAGTTGCACGCCGCCAACGCCCAGACCGATATTGCCACGATCAACAACAGAAATCTTTTCGCGTTCATTTAGCACTCCATCGAAGCACAGGGCCAGCGACAACGACGACGGACACGTAGCCCGGGAGCACCAGACTGCCCCGACCGACCCAATCCACGTTGGCGCTCACCGACACCCCCAGCGGTCCAGCAACGTACGCGTTGGTCTGCGCGTGGCCGCCTACGGTCAAGCCACCGACGCGGCCGCACAAGGTGGTGCCGCACGCCGGCATGAAGTAGAACGCGACCGAGGGCCCCGCGCTGACGTTGCCGTCCTCCCACGCGTACCCGAGATCAACCGAGGTCTGGTTGTAGAGCCCGGGCCCGTCCTCCTGGATCGGGGGTAGGATCGTGCACAGGTCGTGCACCGTGAACAGGACGTCTCGCTGGATGGGCCACGCGATGCCCGCGTGCGGCCCCACCGCGAGGCGCGGAACGGTACCGGCCTGGAGCCACCCGAGGCTCACACCGGCGCTCAGCTCGTACGCTTCTACGCGCCCCGGAACAACAAGGAGCGGGAGGACAACCCCTGCTGCCCATGAGATCCGCCGCTGTGACGCCCTCACCGTCTCCCCCCGGTTGGAAACCTTCGGCCGCTGCGCGATGAGCGCTGAGCACCGCGAGCCATTTCTCTGAGCGTGATGTGGGCGTCAAAGACAAATTTCGCGATGAAACCGGAATGTATGCGGGTCGCCCGTCCCGGGCGTGCGCAGGGGAGCACGCGGTTGCACGGCGCGGGGGGTCGCCAACGAACCGGTCGATGGCGGCCGGCCACCGGCGCCCGATGCATCCCTCGACCTTCGCGGCCGCGCCGCGCCCCGGCAAAGGTGACAACGACGGCCCCGCTGAGCGCCGGTGTCCAGTCACCAGGGCCCGACGTCGGCTCGAGCGCGAACGCCCGCTGACGGCCCGTCGAGAGCCCGGGCGCGCGTTCGCGCGTTTCGCGCGCTCAAGGGTCGGATCGATGGACACGGACGCTGCCCCCTTGCGTTCGGAGCGGCCGGGAACAAGGGAGAGGCCGTGGGCCTGGAGGATAGAAGATAGAACCGCCGTGTGAGCCCGCTGGTACGCGGGCGCTTCACAGGACCTGGCTCGGCGGTGCCCCTGGATTCGATGGGCCCAGAAACAAGGAATCGCGATGAACTTTCCGGATCGCTCCCTTCTCCCGGAGAACCAGGACAAGCTCGTCATCTCGGTGGCGCCGTACGGGCCGGAATGGGAGCCGGCCGATTATCCGGAAGACATCGCGGTGACGATGGAAGAACAGATCCAGAAGGCGGTGGACTGTTATTCCGCGGGCGCCACCGTGCTGCACGTGCACGCGCGCGAGGCGGACGGCAAGGGGTCCAAGCGGCTGTCCAGGTTCAACGAGCTCCTGGCGGGGCTGCGCGACGCGGTGCCCGAGATGATCCTGCAGGTCGGCGGCTCGATCTCCTTTTCTCCGGAGGGCGAGGGGGCGCAGGCCAAGTGGCTGAGCGACGACACGCGCCACATGCTGGCCGAGCTCTCGCCGAAGCCCGACCAGGTCACGATCGCCATCAACACCACCCAGATGAACGTCGTCGAGCTGATGACCGAGGACGACTATGCCGGCAGCTCGTTCGCGCGGCCGGAAGTCTACGAGGCGTACCGCGAGATGACCGTGCCGGCCGGCCCCGCCTGGGTCGAGGAGCACCTGAGGCGTCTGTCGGCAGCGGGCATCCAGCCCCACTTCCAGCTCGCGAACGTCCCCCAGCTCGAGACCGTGGAGCGCCTGATCCGCCGCGGCGTCTACACCGGACCGCTCAACCTCACGTGGGTCGCCATCGGCGGCGGGTTCGACGGGCCGAGCCCCTACAGCATGATGGAGTTCGTCCGCCGCGTGCCCGACGGCGCCTGCCTGACGGTGGAGTCCCTCATGCGCAACGTGCTGCCGATCAACACGATGGCGATCGCGATGGGGCTCCACGCCCGCTGCGGCATCGAGGACACGCTGTGGGGACGCAAGGGGCAGCACATGACCTCGGTGCAGCAGATCGAGCAGCTCGTCCGCATCGCGCGCGAGCTCGGCCGCGACGTGGCGGACGGCAGGGAGGCCCGCCGCATCTACAAGATCGGCGAGACGTACCGGGACGCCGACGAGACGCTGTCGAAGCTCGGTTACGCGCCCAACCGCAAGGCGGGCGAGCGCGGCGCCCCGCGGCGCGAGGCGGCCTAGCGCCGGCATGGGATCAGGGGGAATTCGATGGCACAGGTGATCCGGTTTCACCGGACCGGCGGGCCGGAGGTGCTGCGCCGGGAAGAGGCCGACGTCGGCAGCCCGGGTCCTGGCCAGGCGCGGGTCCGTCACGTCGCCGTCGGGCTCAACTTCGCCGACACCTATTTTCGCACCGGGCTCTATCCCGTGCCGCTCCCCAGCGGCATCGGGGTCGAGGCGGCCGGCGTGGTGGAGGCGGTCGGTGAGGGCGTGACGAGCGTCGCGCCGGGCGACCGGGTGACGTACACCGGCTTCCTGGACACGCTCGGGGCGTACTCCACCGAGCGGATCCTGCCCGCGGCGCCGCTGATCCGGCTGCCGGAGGGCATCGGCTGCGAGACCGCCGCGGCGATGACCATGCGGGGCCTCACGTCGGCCTACCTGCTGCGCCGCATCTGGCCTTTGAGGGCCGGCGACGGCATCCTGGTGCACGCGGCGGCGGGCGGCGTGGGCCTCATCCTGTCGCAGTGGGCGAAGCTCCTCGGCCTCACGGTGATCGGCACGGTGTCGACCGATGCCAAGGGGGACATCGCCCGCGCCCACGGCTGCGACCACATCATCCATCACGGCCGCGAGGACGTGGCCAGGCGCGTGCGCGAGCTGACGGGCGGAGCTGGCGTGGCGGTCGTCTACGACAGCATCGGCAGGGACACGTTCGCCGGCTCGCTCGGCTCGCTGAGGCGGCGCGGGCTGCTCGTGTGCATGGGCACGGCCTCAGGCCCGGTCCCGCCGCTCGACGTGGCAGCGCTCGCGGCCAGGGGATCGGTGTTCGTCACGCGCCCGGCGCTCGCCGACTACATCGCCGATCCAGCGGAGAAGGCCGAGCTCGCAGGCGAGCTGTTCGGCCACGTCGCCGCGGGGCGCATCCGCGTCGAGATCCACCAGCGCTACAGGCTCGAGGACGCGGCGCAGGCGCACCGTGATCTCGAGTCGCGCAGGACGACCGGCTCGTCGATCTTCGTCGTCTAGGGCGCGAGATCGGCCACAGCGCGCCGCTCCTGTGGCGGCGCAGCCAGGAGGACCAGAAGAATGACCAGCGCAGCACCTGCCCGATCGACGGCCGCCCGCGCGCCGACGCGCGGCTCCATCCAGGTCGAGCCGCTCACCTGCACCATCGGCGCCGAGCTCGGCGGCGTGAGCCTGGCCGACGCCGCGCGCGACAACGCGCTCTTCGCCGAGATCAAGGCGCTCTTGTTGAAGCACAGGGTCGTGTTCCTGCGCGACCAGGACATCTCGCGCGCGGATCACGTCGCCTTCGCGAGGCGCTGGGGCGAGCTCGAGGACCACCCCATGGCCGGCAGCGATCCCGATCATCCGGGGCTGGTGCGCATCTACAGGGATCTGAACAGCCCGCCGGAGCACTACGAGAACTCGTATCACTGCGACGCGACCTGGCGCGAGGCGCCGCCGATGGCCTGCGTCCTGCGCTGCGTGGAGACGCCGGAGGTCGGCGGCGACACGATCTGGGTCAACATGGTCGAGGCGTACAGCCGCCTGCCCGAGCACATCCAGCAGCGGATCGCCGGGCTCCGCGCGAGGCACAGCCTCGAGGCCACCTTCGGCGGCGGGATGGCGATGGAGAAGCGCCGCGCGCTCAGGGCCAGCTATCCCGACGCGGAGCACCCGGTCGTGCGCACCCATCCGGAGACCGGCGAGAAGATCCTGTTCGTCAACGCCTTCACCACGCACTTCGTCAACTTCCACACGCCGGACAACGTGCGCGTGGGCCAGGACTTCACGCCCGGCGCGAGCCACCTCCTGAGCTACCTGATCAGCCAGGCGGCGATCCCCGAGTACCAGGTGCGCTTTCGCTGGAAGAAGAACAGCGTCGCGATCTGGGACAACCGCTGCACCCAGCACTACGCTGTCCAGGATTACTGGCCTGCGGTGCGCAAGATGGAGCGCGCCACGATCGTCGGCGACCCGCCCTGCTGACGGGCTCGCGGCGACCGCGGCCCGCCCGGCTCAGCGCAGGATCAGGACATCCGACAGGTCATCGACGATCCCGAGGGCGTCGCCGACCTCGAGGTTGACGAGCACGGTGACGGAAGCGCCGCTGTCGACCGCGTGATAGGACGAGGACGTGAATCCCCAGATGCCGCCGTCGTGCCCGTACGCGGTGCCGAGCCGGGAGCGACGGCGGGACAGCCCGAGACCGTATCCGGTGCCCCCGCCCGGCCTCTCGTCCACCCAGGTGGTCATCTCCGCGAGCTCGGCCGGGTCGAGCAGCTCGCCGTCGAGCACCTTGCGGTAGAAGCGCGTGAGGTCATCGGTCGTCGAGACAAGGGCGCCCGCGGTGCCGGCCGCCGACGGATCCGCAGCGGAGGTCGTGTCGACGAGCTCCCCCCTGTCGATCCCGTAGCCGCGCACGAGGCCCGGCACGGCCGCCTGGGCGCCGTCGAGGTAGGTGTGCGCGAGCCCTGCCGGCTCGAGGATCCGCGCGCGGAGCAGCTCGCCGACGGGCTCCCCCGACGCGGCTTCGAGGATCAGACCGGCGATGATGTAGTTGGTGTTGGAGTAAGCGAAGCCCTGCCCGGGCTCGAAATAGGGCGGCTGCGACGCGGCGACCTCGATGAGCTCCCGGGGCGTCCACGCGCGCTCTGGATCGGAGAGGGCCGCGGACCAGAACGCGTCGCTCTGCGTGAAATCGTAGATACCGCTCGTGTGATTCAGGATCTGCCGGACGGAGATCTGCTCGCCGCCGGGGACGCCCTCCACGTACCTGGAGACGCCGACGTCGAGCGACAGGCGGCCCTCGGCGCGCAGCATCAGCGCCAGCGTGGCCATGAAGGTCTTCGTGATGCTCCCTACCCGAAAGAGGTCATCCGGTCGCAGGGGGACCTTCGCCCCTGCGTCCGCCATCCCGGAGGCGCCGCGCCAGCTGCACGCGCCGAGGCTCACGGCGGCGACTGCGCCGGGGAGCCGCTGATCCTCCACGGCCGCGTCGAGCGCGGCCTGGAGCTCGGCCGAGACTGCGTCGCAATCGACGCTCGTCCCGCCGCCCGCGCCCCCGGCGCCGGCCGTCGCCACGTCACCGCTCTCGATTCCATCGCTCCCGCCGCCATCTCCCACCGCGCTGGCCTCTGCCTGAAGCGACGCGGGCGAGGCGCTGCCGCACCCGGCGAGCAGAAAGGCCCCGGCGCAGGCGAACGAAGCGGTCCGCTGCAAGACACGGCTCATTTGTTCGATCTCCAAGATCCCCAACGAAGTTCACTGCTGCGCTCCGCCGTGCTGCTCCCGAGATCGCCTCAGGGCGGCCCTGCGAAGGGCGCGCATCAACGCGCAGGTGGTCCGAGGGTGTCAACGCGCGCGGACAGCGGCGGTGCTCTCCCCGACACGATCACAGCAATGCCAGCCGCGAGCGGCCTCGCCGCGGTAGGCCGCGTCACCTGGACGTCAATCCTCGTCCGCCGCGCCGCCCGCCAGCACCGTCTCTCCACCGTCCTTGTCGAGCTCGATGACCCGACAGGGCGTCGCCTTCCGGATCCGCTCTGCCAGCGGGCGGGAGTGCGTCGTGATCCACAGCTGACTCCGGGATGCCGCGTGCACAAGGAGATCCCCGAGCGGCCCGAGCAGATCCGGGTGCAGGCTCGTCTCCGGCTCGTTCAGCGCCATCAGCAGCGGAGGCCTCGGGCTCAGCAGCGCCGCCAGCAGGCAGAGATAGCGCGCCGTGCCGTCCGAGAACTCGCGGGCGTCGAGCGGCCGCGACATGCCTGGCAACGCGAGCTCGACGCGGAACCGCCCCTGCGCCGAGGAGACCTCGAGCGACGCGCCCGGGAACGCGCTGGCGACGGCGTCCTTCAAGGCGCCCCTGTCGCCGATATCGAGGATCGTCGCCAGCGCGGCGGCGAGATCGTGGCCATCGGTGCTGAGCACCGGCGTCCTCACCCCGACCTGCTCGACCCGGAGCGGCGCGCCCGCGTCCGTGCGGAAGTGGTGATAGAACCGGAAGTTCATCAGCTGTTGCCGCACCACCGACAGCAACGGAAAGCGGTGCGGCTCCACCACCTGCGACAGCACCGACTCCGAGCCCCAGAGCGAGAAGGGGAAGGTCACGCGGTGGCCGTCCACGTCGCGCGCGAAGGCCGAGCCCGCGGCCCGCTCCAGCATCGGCAGGCGGCGGCGCTTGTCGAGGAGCCAGAGATTCTCTTCCTTGATGTCCGGGTCCAGCGCGAACGGCCCCGCCGGCGGCGGCGTCAGCCCGCACTGAAGCTCGTAGACGAGCTGATCCAGCCGCACCCGCAGCGTCATCCGCACCGGGCCTTTGCTGCGCTGGCCGGCCCAGAGCACAGACGGCATCCCCCCCTCGTCGGCCAGGGTGCGCGCAAAGCTCCCGCTCGCCGCGGCGCCGAGCAGCACCATGGTGCGATAGAGGTTCGTCTTGCCGACGCCGTTCGGTCCGACGATGACATTGACCTGCGCGAGGGGGAGGGTCAGCTCGCGGATCGAGCGATATCCCGCGACGTGGAGCTCCTGGACCGTCATCCCGCCCAGGATAGCCCATCGCGGTCATCCGCCCTACGCGCCGCGATCAGGGGGCGCGGCAGCACGTGCGACGCCAGCGCGATCGCGCGCTTGCCGGCGCCCACTGCCGCTCCGCGGGCCGTGGCGCCCGTCGCCTCGGGGAGAGGTCGTGGGGGACTTCGGCCGAAGGTCGGGTCTCTCGAACCGCCAAGACGCCAGGAGACGCCAAGAAAACACAAACATCGTGGCGTCTTCTGGCGCCTTGGCGGTTCCATCATTCCGGCAGGGTGGGGGAACTCCCCCACCACCCGGGGAGAGCTCCTCGGCCGTCAACCCGGGCCATCCGGAAGGGGTCGCCCGGCTGGCGCCTTTCACCAGGATGTTTCAGGTTGCCCGCCCTGCCGAGGTCTCCATCCGGCGATCCCTGCGCTGGCCTTGCGGAAACCATCAACGTGGACAAAGCGTCCGAGATGCTCCGCCGGTCACGCCGGGCGGAATCGATCCCATCGAATGGACGTGACCTCTCCGAAGTACGAGCGCGACGCAGCGCGGCGCGGGATGGATCCACAGTTCCGCCTGCTCGCCGAGAGCATCCCTCAGCTCGTATGGGCCGCCTGCTGCGACGGCTCGCTCGAGTACGTCAACCGTCGGTTCCGCGAGTACACAGGCCTCTCCGCCGAGCAGGCGAGGCGGCTCGGGCTGGCCGGCGTCCTCCACCCGGAGGACGCGGCGCGGTACGCCGCGGCGTGGCGGGCGGCCGTCGCGGGGGGCGCGGCGCTCGAGCTGGAGGTCCGGCTGCGGCGGCATGATGGCGTCTACGGCTGGTTCCTCGGTCGCGCCGAGCCCAGCGAGGACGCCGGCGGCCGCGGAGAGCGCTGGATAGGCACGGCCACCGACATCGATGAGCGGAGGCGACGGGAAGGCGCGCCGCGCCGGCAGGTCGAGGGCGCGCCGCGCCGGCCGGTCGAGGGCGCGCCGCGCCGGCCGGTCGAGGGCGCGCCGCTCGCGAGGGGCGGGCGCAGGCGGCGGGTCCTGGAGACGGCGCGCGACATCACCGTCCGCAGGCGCGCCGAGGAGCGCCTGCGCCAGAGCGAGGCGCGCCTGCGGCTGGCCCTCGCGGGCGGCCAGCTCGGCGTCTGGGAGTGGGAGCTGGCGAGCAGCCGCCTCTTCCTGTCGAGCGAGGCGCTCGAGTGCGCGGGCCTCAGCGCGGCGCAATTCAGCGGCTCCCTGGACGATTTCGTGGGCCTCGTGCACCCCGACGACAGGGAGGCGGTCTGGGCGCGCGTCGAGAGCGCGCAGCGCGGCGAGACGGACTATTCCATGGAGTTCCGCCTCCTCCACGCCGACGGGCAGGTGCGCTGGGTCCACGCGCGCGCGATGGTGCTGCGGGATCGCGACGGGTGGCCGCTCCGGATGGTGGGCGTGGTCGGGGACATCACCGCCCGCAAGCTCGCCGAGCTGGCCCTCCGGGAGAGCGAGGCGCGCTTCCGCAAGATGGCCGATCAAGCGCCCGTGATGATCTGGGTCACGGGCCCCGACGGGCGCGCCACGTACGGGAACCGGCTGTGGTTGGAGTTCTCGGGCCAGGTCGAGGCCACCGCCGTGGGCCTCGGCTGGCTCGACGCGCTGCACCCCGAGGATCGTCTCGCGACCCTGCAGACGTTCCAGCGGGTCGAGGCGCGGCGCGAGCCCTTCCGGCTGGAGTACCGCCTGCGCCGGCAGGACGGCGCGTACCGCTGGTGCATCGCCTCGGGCACCCCCCGGCTCGGCCCGGACGGAGAGTTCCTTGGCTACGTCGGCTCGGTCATCGACATCACCGAGCGCAAGCAGGCGGAGCTCCTTGTGCAGGAGAGCGAGGAGCGATTCCGCCGCGCCGTGATGGCGACCCCGTTCCCCGTCATGATCCACGCCGACGACGGCCAGGTCGTCTGCGTCAACCGCGCGTGGACCGACATCGCCGGCTACGCTCCCGCGGACCTCCCCACCGTCGAGGCGTGGGTCGGCATGGCGCACGGGGCGAAGAAGGCCGAGGTCCTCGCCAGGATCAAGGCCCTGTACGCGCTGGAGGTGCCCACCAACGACGAGCTCGAGGCCACCATCACCACGGCGACCGGCGAGCCGCGCACGTGGCTGTTCCGCGGGGCGCCGCTCGGGAAGGACGCGGCCGGCAGGCGGCTCGCCGTCACCATCGCCCACGACATCACCGAGAGGAAGCGGGCCGACGACGCGCTCCGGGAGAGCGAGGCGAAGTTCCGGACGCTGGCCGACGCCATGCCGCAGATGAGCTGGACGTCTCGCCCCGACGGCAGCGTCGAGTACTACAACCGCAAGTGGTACGAGTTCACCACGGTGCGGGAGGGCGAGGCGACCGCCGAGACCTGGATATCCTTCCTGCACGAGGACGATCGCGGGCCGTGCGTGGACGCGTGGCGCCGCGCCGTCGCGACAGGCGAGCCCTGGGAGATCGAGTACCGCTTCTTCAGCCCTGCTGCGCGCGAGCACCGCTGGTTCCTCGGCCGCGCGCTGCCGGTCCGCGGGCCGTCGGGCGAGATCGTGCAGTGGTGTGGCACCGCCACGGACATCCACGATCAGAAGTGCGCGGAGGCGGCGCTGAAGGAGGCGGATCGGCGAAAGGACGAGTTCCTGGCGATGCTCGCCCACGAGCTGCGCAACCCGCTCGGGCCGCTCCGCAACGCCGCCGAGATCCTCCGGCGGTCCGGGCTGGAGCAGCCGTGGGCGGCGCAGGCGTGCGGCGTGCTCGAGCGGCAGGTCGCGCACATGGCCCGGCTCGTGGACGACCTGCTCGACGTCTCGCGCGTCGCCCGCGGCAGGATCACGCTGCGCAGGGAGCGCTGCGATCTGACGCAGGTGCTCCGGCACACCGCCGAGGACTACCGCAGCACGCTCGAGGCGAACGGCCTCGCGCTCGCGCTGGAGATCCCGGCCGAGCCGCTGTGGGTCCACGCCGACCCGACCCGCCTGTCGCAGGCCATCAGCAACGTGCTGCACAACGCGAACAAGTTCACCGACGCCGGCGGCCGGGTGACGGTCTCGCTGGCGGCGACGCCGGAGGGCTCCGCCGAGATCCGCGTCAGCGACACGGGTATCGGCATGGATGCGGCGATGCTGGCCCGCGCCTTCGACCCGTTCACCCAGGCCGACCGCAGCCTCGACCGCAGCCGGGGCGGGCTCGGGCTGGGCCTTGCGCTCGTGAGGGGCCTCGTCGAGATGCACGGCGGCGCCGTCTCGGCCGAGAGCGCGGGCATCGGCCGCGGGACGGCGGTGGTCGTCCGCCTCCCGCTGGAGCGCGGCGTCGCGCCGTCGGCCGCGCGCCCGGCGCCGGCGTCGGACGTCGCCGCGCGATCGCTGCGCATCCTTGTCATCGAGGACAACGAGGACGCCGCGGCGATGTTGCAGGCGCTGCTCACGATGGAGGGCTACCGGGTCGAGGTGGCCCTGTCCGGGCCCGCCGGCGTCGATGCGGCCCGCTCGTTCCTGCCGGAGGTGATCCTCTGCGACATCGGCCTCCCCGGCGGGATGGATGGGTACGGCGTGGCGCGGGCCCTGAAGGGCGGCGCGGGCGCCGCCCCCTGGCTCCTCGTCGCGCTGACCGGCTACGGCCGGGAGGAAGATCGCCGCCGGGCCCAGGAAGCCGGCTTCGACATGCACTTCACGAAGCCGATCGAGCCGAGCTCCCTGGAGAGCCTCCTCGCGTCCATCGCGGCGCGGGGGTGAGGCTCCGGCGGGCGCGGCCGGCCGCGCGGCGTGGCCCGGCGGCCGTGCGATGTGGCCCGCTCGCAGCGCGCGCGTTTCGGTTGACCGATCGACGGCGCTTTCGGCAGGCTGGCGTCGTCGCGCATGTCGAGGAAGCGATGAACGTCTCCATCATTGACGCATGGCGCACGCCGGAAGCGCGTGAGTTCTTCCGGAACGTCTGGCCGATGTACGTCCACGAGATCTCCGGCTTCGATACGAGCTTCTACGCTCTGGACGAGGCCGGTCGATGGCAGCCGGACATCGTCGACGACTGGATCTCCGGCGTGACGCCGCCCGGCAACCTGCGGTCTCCGCGGTCGGAGCAGGACCCGATGCAGCCGTTCCAGCGAGCGCACGTCATCACGAGCGACACCCGACCGGTCGGGTTCGCGTGCGTCGGCATGCGACCGTTCAGGTACATGCCGGACGACGTCGATTTCAGCATCGAGGAGCTCTTCTTGATCCACGGGAGCCGTGGCACCGGCGCGGGCCGTCATGCGCTCGAGCTGCTGCTCCATCGGTATCCAGGGCGGTGGCACCTCCGCGCCATCCATGACAACGCTCGAGCGATCCGATTCTGGACCAAGACGCTGCCGCTCCTCGGCGTGCGAGATCTCGAAGCACGGCGCGAGGGCGGCGATGTGGCGTGGCGGTTCGTGGCGGAGAGTTGAGATGCGCTGCCGTGTCGCGCCGCGCCGCAGGGCTACAAGCCCGTGTGCGTCCCCGTGATCCAGACGGTCGCGTGGGAGCCGTCGGGCTGCGTGGCCCAGGTGCGGACGCGGTACCTGTTCGTGGCGACCTGCTGCGCGGTCCCGTAGTTCTCGTGGAAGTAGGTGAACCTCGGCGTCGAGCAGTGCCCGCGGCCGGTCAGCGGGTTGTCCCAGACCCACGCGCCCGCCTGCTCCTTGTACGTGAGCTGCACGAGCTCGTTCGTGGCTGCGTCCCAGCGCTGCACGCGCGTGGCCATCTTGGTGTTCGCGCAGTCGCTCATCGCCTGCGACGCGTCGCTCCACGAGGTGGACGAGGAGCCCCAGAAGGAAGGCTGAACGTCGAAGCGGTAGGTCTCCGGGGTCTGGTGCTGGTAATAGCCGGGCACGGGGAAATCCACGATCGTCGTCGCTCGATCCTGCCCGATGTCCGGACAGATGCCGTCGATCCACTGGTAGGCACGGACGTAGCTCTCGCTTGCTCCGACCGCGGTGAGCTGCGCGCTCGTGAAGTTCGGGGCGGTCCCCATCGCGCAGGGGTCGGGGTTTCCCCCGAGCGCCTCGGCGCTCTCCGCCGTGTCTTCCTCGCCGGAGCTGCCGTCATCCGCCGCCAGGCAGCCCGTGACCATCGAGAGCGTGATGAGACCGAGACCGAGATGATATGCAGCGATCTTCATGATGCGACTCCCCTTGGTATGCCGGCCCCTCAGGCCGCGCTCGCGCCCGCACTCGCATTCAATGAAGAGCAGGGAGCATGCCCACGACGATCCCCTGAGCTCTCCTGTGCCTTCAACGTCCTCGCAGCGCAGAATCACGACGCCCGCCCCGGGGCCGACGCCCGTTCGCCCCGGCGATGGAGGCGGCAGCCTCCGCCATGGGCAGGGCGATGGAGGCTCGTGGCTCCACCTCGGCGCGCGAGCTGCTCGATGCTCGCGAGCTGAAGCCATCCGCCGAAGCTCGCGACCCGGCCGCCGGGCGGGCACGACGTTCTTCGCGGCGTGCGGACCGACGGCTCGGGCGCCTGTCTCCGCGGCGGTGGCGGGTGCTTCGGTGAGGTCGGCCCGTTCGTGCCGATCGAGCCGGCGCTCGATCCCGGCTGGTGAGCCTCGGCGCCGCGCTCGTGGCAACGGCGCGCGGGGGCGGCGGCGGCGTCAAGCCGTGAGCGCCGTCGCGCCCGGCCAGCGCACGAGCTCGGCCATTCGAGTGCCAGCGCATTCCATCGGGCGGTGGAGGGGCCTGGCCCCCGGCGCCGTGACCACCGGCGACGGCGCCTCGCCGCCGGCCAGGGGGCGGGGCTCCGCGCGGCGACGGGCCGGGGGCCGCCCGCGCAGCGCCAGCCAGCGCGCGCGAGGTCCGGCGTCGCCGGCCGGCGCGGGCGCGCGCCCGCAGGAATTCACCGGAACCGAAGGCGCACACGTGCTACGCACCGCGCCCCTGAGATGATCACGCTCGAAAAGCTCACCAAGCGGTATGGTCCAAAAATTCTCTTCGAGAACGTCTCGATGCGCTTCGATCCCGGCAAGCGCTACGTGCTCGTGGGCGCGAACGGCGCGGGGAAGTCGACGCTCCTCAAGGTCATCTCCGGCGAGGAGGAGTCGGATCAGGGCACGGTCGAGATCCCGAGGCAGCTCCGGGTCGGGGTGCTCAAGCAGGACCACTTCGCCTACGAGTCCTGCCGCATCATCGACACGGTCCTGATGGGCAACCGCGCCCTCTGGGACGCGATGCAAGAGCGCGACCGGCTGTACGAGGTCGAGATGACCGACGAGGTCGGCATGCGGCTGGCCGAGCTCGAGGGCACGATCGGCGAGGAGGACGGCTACACCGCCGAGGCGCGCGCGGCCGAGATCCTCGAGGGGCTCGGGATCGCGACCGCCCGGCACACGAGCGCGGTGAGCACGCTGGCGGGCGGGTACAAGCTCCGCGTCCTCATCGCCCAGACGCTCTTCGGGGGCGCCGACGTCCTGCTCCTCGACGAGCCGACGAACCACCTCGACCTCGACTCGATCCGCTGGCTCGAGGCGTACCTCACCGACACCTTCCGCGGCACGCTCCTCGTCGTGAGCCACGACCGGCACTTCATGAACGCGATCGCGACCCACGTCGCCGACGTGGACTACCAGACGGTCACGCTCTACACCGGCGACTACGACGACTTCATCGAGCAGAAGACGACGGGCAAGCGCCAGTCGGACGCCGACGCCGCGCAGAAGAAGAAGAAGATCGCGGAGCTCAAGGACTTCGTCGCCCGCTTCGGCGCGAGCGCGAGCCGGTCGAGCCAGGCGCAGTCGCGCGTGAAGGAGATCGAGAAGCTCGAGGCAGGCATCCAGGTGCGGCGCTCCAGCGTCGTCCGGCCCTACATCAAGTTCGAGATCGAGAAGCCCTCCGGCCGCGACGTGCTGCGCGTCGAGGGCCTCGCCAAGAGCTTCGGCGATCTGCGCGTCATCCAGAAGCTCGACTTCAACCTGAACCGCGGCGACAAGCTCGCCGTGATCGGGCCGAGCGGCATCGGCAAATCGACGCTGCTGAAGCTGCTCGTCGGCGAGCTGACGCCCGACGCCGGCAAGGTCACGTGGGGCCACGACACGAGCGTCGGCTACTTCGCGCAGGACCACCACGAGGCGATCGAGCCGGGGTACACGGCCTACGACTGGCTGTACCGCTTCGACCCGACGGCGCCGAAGGAGCACGTCCGCTCGGTGCTCGGCAAGCTGCTCTTCAGCGGCGAGGCCGGGCTCAAGAAGACGGAGAACCTCTCCGGCGGCGAGGCGGCGCGCCTGTTCCTCGCGAAGCTCATCCTGGTGAAGAACAACGTGGTTGTGCTCGACGAGCCGACGAACCACCTCGACGTGGAGAGCATCGACGCGCTGCTTCAGGCGCTCATCGAGTACAAGGGGACGGTCATCGTCACGAGCCACGACCGGCACTTCGTGGGCAAGCTCGGCACCCGCGTGCTCGAGCTGTCGTCCCGCGGGCCGCAGCTCTTCAACGGGACGTACGACGAGTACCTCGAGGGGCCGGGCAGGCCGGACGCCCAGCAGCAGGGCGCGAGGGCGTCGTAGCGCCGCGCCCGGCGGGGGCGCGGCGCCTCGGGGGGGGGGGCCGGGCCGCGACAGTCGATGATGGGCTCGCGTTACGCCGGTTCTGGGCGCGATATTACCCGACGCCAGGCAACTCCTCGAGATCGCCCGGACCGAGCTTCGCGCCGAGCTGCCGCCCCGGGCCGCCCACGGCCCGCGCGAGCGCCTGCTCGTGCAAGTGCCGCCGCTCTTCCGGCAGGCGGGCGCAGAGGCGCGCCTTGACCGTCGCGAGCTCGCTCTCCGGGTACGAGCGCTCGATCAGCGCAACGAGCGACCGCCCGGCGGCAGCGTGGCGCACCTCGTCGCGCAGCAGCGACTCGAAGGTCCGCCGGATCGAGGGCTCCCCGGCGGCGCGCACGTAGGCGCGCAGCGTCATCACCGATGCTTCTTCGACGAGCACGAGCTCGCGAGCGGCGATCTCGAGCGCCCTGGCCGCGGGAGGTTCGTCGGTGCGCGGCATCCGCTGTCCCCCGAGATCGAGGTGGAGCGACTCCCATCCTCCAAGCCAGCCAACGACCTCTGCGCACAGACGGGTGTGGCGGAGCTCGTCTCCGATGATCCGGTGGACGGCCGCGAGCGCCGGGTACGGCGCCTCCGCCTCGACGAGGGCCGAGAGGAGCTCGGTGTAGATCACCACCCCGCGGTACTCGCCCATGACACGGTGGCTCCAGGCGAGCTGGGCGTGCTCGATGTCCTCCGCGGTGAAGCGACCGAGATCGGGTCTCGCGCCGGGCCCGTCCTCGACACCGATCGAGGCCTGTGCGTCGAGATCGCGCGCGAAGCGGGCGAGGATCGGATCGTCCGTGGCGAGATCGATCATCTCTTCTCGAACCGGTTGTGCGCGCCCAGGGTGAAGAAGGCGCCCATGTGCTTGAAGTGGGGTCGGAGCTGCACGTCGAGCCTGTACCAGTCGCTCTCGTGCTCGGTGTTCAGGATGCACACCTTCACCTTGCGCAGGGGTCTCCGGGCGCGCGACGCCGCGGTCACCACGTCCCGATCCGCAACGTACTGAGCCAGCCAGTCGTTCAGCTCCTTCTCGGCCTCCTCCGGCGTCTCGAAGGCATGCTGGTAGGAACGATAGATGACCTTGAGGTAATGAACAATGCGGGCGACGATGAAGAAATAGGGGAGGCGGGTCCCGAGCATGTAATTCATCTCGGCGGCCCTGCCTTCCTCCGTGTCGCCGAAGGATCGGGGCGCACGGAGGGAGCTCGCCGAGAAGAAGCACGCTTGCCCGGGAGCGACCGCAACGAGCGGGATCAGCCCGCGCTCCGCGATCGCGGCCTCCTGGGAGAGGGACAGCCCCACCTCGGTTGGGGCTTCCATCACGCCCTCGCGCTCGGGCCGCGGCAGCCCCTCGATCAGCCCGCCACCGCCGGGACCGATGATGTTAGGACACCACCGGTAACGCGCGAAGCTGTCGGTGAGCCGCGTGGCGAAGGCGAAGATCGCGTTGCCCCAGCAGTAGCTCTCGTGGCCTTCGGTGCTCTCCTCGTACGCGAAGCTCGCCTCGGTGCGCTCGCCGCGCCCGAACGGCGCGCGCAGCAGGAAGCGGGGCAGAACCAGCCCGAGCGCGCGTGCGCCCTCTTCTTCGCGCAGCCGCTGCAGCACGTCGGGCTCCTGGCCACCGTCCGCGGCGCCGAGCGCGCGATAGCTCTCTATCCCGAGGAGACGCGGCGAGGCCGCCGCCACGAAGGGCGCCTGCGCGAGCAGCGCCACCGCCGCGCATCGCTGGAGCATGGCCATTTCCTCCGGCTCCGGGCCGAACTCGAAATTCGCGAGGATCGCTCCATAGGGCTCGTGCCCGCTCCCGATCGCGCTCGTGTAGACGATCGCGTGAAGCCCGCCCTTGTCGGCTGGGCCCGCGGCCTCGAGATCCACCCGCAGGTCCTCCTTGGAACAGTTGAGCAGGTCGATACGGATGTTCTCGTCGAAGAGCGTCCTCTCGACGACGAACCAGAGCCCGCGCCAGGCCCGCTCGAGCCGCTGAAAGAGCGGGTGATGGAGGATCAAGTCCACCTGCTCCGCGATACGCCGGTCGATGCCTGCGATTACGTCGTCGAGCCTCTCCGGGAGCAGCTGGAGGATCCGATCGTCGTCGATGGCGCGGTGAGGCATCGTGGGCATGGTGAACGAGTAGAGCCGCCTCCGTCGCGATCCGCAAGCGCGTGCTGGCGATCCGGGCGTGCTGGCGCCCTGCCTCCTCGGCGCCGTGGTGGCCGTCCGGGAGGGGCGCTACCGGCCGTCGCCGGGGCTCGATGCGAGGTACGCGCTCCAGCGCTCGCTGGTGGGTATCGCCAGCCACCAGGCTGCGAAGCACCACCAGAAGGCATACCGCCGAGGGAGATGGACGCACTTTGATCCGCACGATTTCGTGGCGGAGCAGGAGCGGTGCTTGCGGGCGTGGCAGGCGATTCTTCAGGTGACGAGGGAAGCACCAGGGACTTTTGGGCAGCAGTAGATAGCCTAGGTAGCCCACCAGCCTGATGGCGGCGAAGCTGCGTCTTGACGAGAGGAGCGCGTCAGACGAGCGCGAGCAGCTCGCCGAGGTCGTCGATCGCCGTGTGGGCGGCCTCCGGGGGTGGGAAGTGCGGCGTGCGGAGCCAGACGGCGTGGAGCCCGGCGTCGCGGGCGCCCTGCGCGTCCTTCATCGGGTGATCGCCCACGTAGCAGGCCTGCTCTGCGCGCACGCCGAGCCGCTCGAGCGCCCGGCGGAAGATCGCCGGGTCCGGCTTCCGGAGCTGCTCGCGCTCGGAGATGAGCACCACGTCGAGCGCGCCGAGGAGGTCGAGGGCGCGCAGCTTCCCCTCCTGCACGCGCACCCTGCCGTTCGTGACGACCCCCAGCCGACGGCCTCGGGCGCGCAGCGCGGCGAGGGTCGCGCGCGCGCCGGGCATCGCCGGCGCCACCTGCGCGTACGCGTCCCAGAAGTGCGCGTGGAGGCGCGCGGCGAGCGGCTCGGGCAGCCCGAGCTCCCGGACCAGGCGCGGGTAGATCTCCGATTTGTCGCCGTAGCCGTGCGCGTCGAGCTCCAGCATGCGGCCGACGAACCGCTCCCGCGTCACCCCGTCGAGCTCGCCCGAGAAGGCCGCGTGCTGGCCCGCGACGACCTCCCGCACCGCCGTCTCCCGGTCGAACAGCGTGCCGTCGAGATCGAACAGGACGGCCTGGATGTCCCGGAGACGCGGCGAGGTCATCGACAGGCTCCCGATCGCTGGCGGCGGAGCATCGCGGATCGCTGCCGGCGCAGCAAAGGGCGGCCGCCGCGTCAGCGGGCCGGCGGCGGGGCGAGGCGATCGATCTGCTGGAGCTCGTCCGCGGTCAGCCGCCAACCCACGGCCGCGGCGTTCGCGCGCACCTGCTCGGGCGACGTCGCGCCGGCGATCACGGAGGCGACCGCGGGCCGGCCGGCGAGCCACGAGAAGGCGAGCTCCAGCAGGGTGTGGCCCCGGGACGACGCGAAGGCGGCGAGCGCGGCGGCGGCGCTGCGGTTCTGGTCGGTGAGGAAGCGCGCGGTCAGCGGCGCGTCGGGCGTCGAGAGCCGCGAGCCGGCGGGGGCGGGGCCGTCGGGGAGGTACTTCCCGGAGAGCAGCCCGCTGGCGAGCGGGAAGTAGGGCAGGAAGGCGAGCCCGAGGCGCTCGCTCGTTGCGAGCACCTCTCGCTCCGGCTCGCGCTGGAGCAGGCTGTACTCGTTCTGGACGCTGACGAAGCGCGCCGCCCCCGGGCGCGTGGCCTCCGCGGCGCCGCGGAGCTGGGAGGCCGAGAAATTGGAGCTGCCGATCTCGCGCACCTTCCCGGCCCGGACCAGCGCGTCGAGCGCCTCCAGCGTCTCGCCGATCGGCGTCTCGGGATCGGGGCGGTGGATCTGGTAGAGGTCGATCCGGTCGGTGCCGAGCCGCCGCAGGCTGTCCTCCACGGCGCGCTGGATGTACGCCGGCTTGGCGCCGCCCTTGCGCTCGTCGTCGAGCGGGATACCGAACTTCGTCGCGATGATCACCCGGCTGCGCCGGCCGCCGAGCGCCCGGCCGAGCAGCTCCTCGCTGCGCGTGCCGCCGTAGACGTCGGCCGTATCGAAGAAGTTGATGCCCGCGTCGAGCGCCGCGTCGACGACCGCCGCCGTCCGCTGCTCGTCGATGCGCCCGCCGAAGTTGTTGCAGCCGATGCCGACGACCGACACCTCGAGCGAACCGATCCGTCTCTTCTCCATGGGGTCATCCTTCCATCCGAGAGATCATGAGTGCTCCGGCGGGCCGCCGGCGCCGCAGCCGGCGCGGGCGCTGCGGCGCGGTGAGGCGACGAGGGGCGCCGGCACGATGAGGGACAGCGCGCACTGCAGCGCGCGGGATCGCCGCGCGATGGCCAGCGACGCGTGCACGGCCTGTGCCGGCGCCGGCCGGCGGCGCGCCTGCGCGACGCCGGCCGGGGCGCAGCGAAAGGAGGGCCGCGCTGGCCGCCGCGCAACACAAGGGCAGCAGCGCTGCTCGTCCAGGAGCAGCGGTGAGCGCGAGCCGCCGAGCGGCTCGCCCGTCCGGCAGCTCCGCGCACTCGCCATGACCTGGTGGTCTGATGTGGTGGGCATTGCAGCCCTCGCGCCGCGCGCCGCGGGGCGCCCGGTCGAGGGGGTCGACGGCCCGCGGCGGAGGTGATAGCCATGCTCTTCACCATGCCTGAAGCCTCTCGGATCGACGACCTCGACCGCTTCTTCGAGCTCTCCGTCGACCTGGTGGGGATCGCCGGATTCGACGGCTACTTCAAGCGCGTCGGCCGGGCGTGGGAGCAGACGCTCGGCTTCTCGCGCGAAGAGATCCTGGCCAGGCCGTTCCTCGACTTCGTCCATCCCGAAGATCGCGAGCGCACGGTGACCGAATCGGCGAAGCTGCTGTCCGGCGACGACACCGCGACGTTCGTGAACCGATATCTGTGCCGTGACGGATCGTATCTGTGGATCGAGTGGAACTCGGCAATCTATCCGGACGCCGAGCTCGTCTATTTCGTCGCGCGCAACATCACCGATCGCAAGCGCGCCGAGGAGGCGCTCGTCGCGGCCGAGTCGCGGTACCGGGCGGCGATCGACGGGAGCCTCGACGGCTTCTGCGTGCTGCGCCGCACGGTCGGCGAGCCGGGGGAGGCCGTTGATTTCGTGTTCACCGAGGCCAACCTGCTGGTGAGCCAGGTGACGTCGATTCCGCGCGAGGCGATCATCGGCCGTCGGCTCGTCGATGTCTTTCCCACGGCTCGCGATCTCGGGCTCCTCGAGAAATACGAGCGCGCCTTTCAGACGCGCGAGCGGCTCCTCGACGAGGCGGAGACCGTGGTGCCCGGGGGCGGGACCCTGTGGCTGCAATACCAGATCATCCCGCTCGACGACGGCGTCGCGGTGACGGTCAAGGACGTCACGGCGTCCAGGCGGCTGGAGGCGGAGCTCCGGGAGGCGCTCCAGCGCCGGGAGCGCGACGCCGAGGAGCTCCAGCGGAAGAACCGCCAGCTCGCCGAGGAGAACGCCGAGCGCGAGCGCGCCGAGGCGCTGCTGCGGCAGCAGCAGGAGACGATGCTCGCGATGTCCACGCCGATCATCCAGGCGTGGGAGGGCGTGCTCGTGCTGCCGGTCATCGGCACCGTGGACACGGCGAGGGCGGCGCAGATCATGGAGCGGCTGCTCCCCGAGATCGTCCGGACACAGGCGCGCTTCGCCGTCCTCGACCTGACCGGCGTCAGCGCGGTGGACGCCTCGACCGTGTCGCACCTGCTCGCCGTGGTGCGCGCGGCGAGCCTCCTCGGCAGCCAGTGCCTCGTCTCCGGGATCTCGCCGGCGATCGCCCGGACGATGACCGAGATCGGCGTCACGGAGGGTGCGTTCCTGACGTTCGGGCTGCTCCAGAACGCCCTCCGCCACGCGCTCTCCCGCTGCGCCGCCTAGGTCTCGTGGGCGCGGCGCAGCAGCGGGTCAGCAGCGCTGCTGGTCCAGCAGCAGGCCGCGCGCCGTGGCGCGCCGGCGCCGAGCGGCCGCCCCGCGCCGCGGCCCGGCCGATCGCCGGGGTTCCGGCGCGGCACGGCCTCTGCTCGAACGGCCCCCATGACGACCATCAGCCTCGCGCTCGACACCCCGGAGCTCGCCCAGGCCTACGAGCACGGCAGCGACCGGCAGTTCAACCATGGCAAGCTCCTCATCGAAGCGCTGGGCGTGCGCCCCGGCCAGCGCGTGCTCGACGTGGGCGCGGGCACCGGCCGGCTCGCGGCGCACGTCGCGGAGATCGTCGGCCCGGAGGGCAGCGTCGTGGCCATCGATCCTCTGCCCTTGCGCGTGGACATCGCCCGGAAAAAGGCCCGCGACAACCTCACCACCGCCGTCGGCCACGCCGAGGACCTCTCCGCCTTCGCCGCGAGGAGCTTCGACGTCGTTTACCTGAACAGCGTCCTTCACTGGCTGGATGATCGCCAGAAGCGGCGCGCCCTGGGCGAGGCGGCGCGGGTGCTGAAGCCCGGCGGCCAGGTGGGGTTCAGCACCGGATCGCGCGAGAGGCCGCACCAGCTCGATCCGATCCAGCGCAAGGTGCTCGCCGAGCTCGGGAAAGAGGCGCCGGGGGGCGCGCCCTACAATCACAAGGTGACCATCGACGAGGCGCGGAGGCTGCTCGAGCGCGCCGGGTTCATCGTGAACACGCTGGAGATCCGCACCTTCGTCGACCACGCCGCGGACGTCGACGAGATCTTGCGGCAGACCCGGTCCGGGTCGTTCGGCAACCACCTCTCGCACCTGAGCCCCGAGGAGCAGCGCGAGGTGCGCGATCGGCTGGCGAAGGAGCTCGAGGCGTGGCGCACGCCGCAGGGGATCCGGCTCGAGCGGAACCTCATCTTCGCGATCGCCCACACGGCGGGCAACTAGCCTCGACGAGCGCTCCTCGCGCGTCTCTCTCCATCGCGCCGCCCCGTCAGCCAGCCCAGCCGCCGCCTGCCGGCGCGCCGTCTGGTAGGGTTGGGGCATGTTCTCCGCGAGGGCTCCTGGTCTCACCGCCGCCGAGCGCGCCCGCTTCGAGCGCGACGGCTTCCTCGCCGTCGAGGGCTTCGTGCTCCCGGCGCAGTGCGACGCCCTCAGGGCGCGCGCGGCCGAGCTCGTCGAGGGGTTCGAGCCGGCGGAGGTCTCCATCTTCTCGACGAAGGATCAGGCGCGCTCCACCGACGCCTATTTCCTCGGCTCCGGCGACGCGATCCGGTTCTTCTTCGAGGAGGAGGCGTTCTCGCCCGACGGCTCGCTGCGGCAGGCGAAGGCCTCGTCGATCAACAAGATCGGGCACGCGCTCCACGATCTCGATCCGGTCTTCGCCCGCTTCTCGCGGGCGCCGGCCCTCGCGTCCGTGGTCTCCGATCTCGGGCTCTCGCGCCCGCTCCTCCTCCAGTCGATGTACATCTTCAAGAACCCGTTCATCGGCGGCGACGTGGCCTGCCACCAGGACGCGACGTTCCTCTACACGGAGCCGGTCAGCGTGATCGGGCTATGGTTCGCGCTGGAGGACGCCACCGTGGACAACGGCTGCATGTGGGCCCTGCCCGGCGGCCACCGCGGCCCCCTGCGCCGGCGCTTCGCGCGCGACGGCGACGGCACGAGGATGATCGCGATGGACGACACCCCGCTCCCGGCGGTCGCGCCGCGCGCTCCCTACGCGCCGATCGAGGCGCCGAAAGGCACCCTGGTGCTCCTCCACGGCCTCCTGCCTCACTGGAGCGGCGCGAACCGGTCCGAGCGCTCCCGCCACGCCTACGCGATCCACGTGGTGGACGGCGCGTGCCGCTACCCCGACGACAACTGGCTGCGACGCGCCCCCGACCGCCCGGCGCGCGGGTTCGACACGTAGCGCGGCCTTCGCCGGGATGGGCGCCGGAGGGGCGCAGCCATCGCCTCTCGCGCCCGCCCGCGGGCCTCGCGGGTCCCCCTCCTGCCGGCGCGAGGCGCCGCGCTCGCCAGGATCGCCGGGATCGCCCCCGCCGGCTCGACTCTTCGCCCTCGGAGCGACGCTGTTCATCCGGGCAACGCGGAAGACTCCCACGTCTCTCGACTCCGTATCCCCACCTGAACAGGAAGGCGTCGGCACATCGCGCGCAGCGTCGCGTTCGAGCGCGAGCAGCGCGCATGTCAAGTCGGGCTGGCTCGCCGTTTCGCGCGCGTCGCCCCTCCGGCCCGGCGCGAGCGCCTCGAGCGGCTCATGGCGTTTGTTGAGCCCGCGTGCCACATACGGTGAGGGGTGACGCGCTGCGAGCGCCGCGATGCGACGCCGTGGCGCGTCGCTGGCAGTCCCGATACCGAGGATCCAGCGATCCGGTGATCACGAGCGCTCGTGAAGATCAGGCGCCGGAGGCCTCGATCCGCGCGAGCGCCGCGAGATCCCCGGTTGTCTCGGGAATCGCGCTCGGCATCGGCTCCGGCGCTCATCTGTCGCTCTCGCTGGTCAGTCCAGGTGTGGTTCCGTTGTTGAAGGGGAAGGACGATGGCTACAAAGACGAATCCCATCATCTCGCGCGGCCTCCTGTTGCCGATAGGCCTCCTGGCCCTCGCGGGCTGCAAGAAGCCCGCGCCGCGGCCGGGGCACGTCCTCGACGAAGCGCAGCGCGCTGGCCGGACAGCCGAGTCGTTCGTCGCCGCGGACGAGGACTATTTCCATGACATGGATGGCGGGATCGACCTGACGACGGCCGAGGCCAGGGGGCGCAACACCTGGATGGTCTGGTCGGCGGGCAACGACCGCATGTGGGACACCCTCGCGACGCTCAGCAAGGGCAACCTCGATTTCCTGAAGATCGTCTCGTCCCACCCGAGCCTCGAGTTCAGCCACGGCAACCGCTGGCGCTACCTCGGTGTTGTCAACGAGCCCTGCTTCGAGCGGGCGACGGGCCCCGATCCGGAGCGCTACGGATTATGGCTGGACAGGCGGCGCGCGGACTGCCCACCCGATCCGTTCGAGAACGCGGCGAAGTACCCGGGCGTGGCCATCGGCGCGCGCGGCAAGGGCGCCCACCCCGTCGGCTCCTTCTACGGCTATGCCACCGGCATCGTCGGCCTGCGGCTCTTTCCCAACCCCGACTTCGACGAGAAGGCCGCAAAGAACTGGGATCCGGTCCGCTATTACGAGGATCCGGACTATTACTATTCCAAGGACCTCGTGAGGCCCTACCGCGTCGGCATGTCGTGCGCGTTCTGCCACATCGGCCCGAGCCCGACCAACCCGCCCGCCGATCCAGAGAGCCCGGCGTGGGAGAACCTCAGCGCCATCGTCGGCTCGCAGTATTTCTGGTGGGACCGGATCTTTACCTGGAACGTGGAGCCGACGAGCTTCGTCTACCAGGTGTTCCACGCGTCGCCGCCGGGGACGCTGGACACCTCGCTCGTCTCCACGGACTACATCACGAACCCGCGCACGATGAACGCCATCTACGAGCTCGGCCCGCGCCTCGCGCAGGCCAGGCGCTGGGGCAAGGAGCACCTGGTCGGCGGCGAGCAGGACAACAAGCAGCTGAACGACTTCGTGAAGGAGGGGCCGCTGACCCAGTTCTACGTGCCGCCCGCCACCGTCTGGACGCCGCGCGTGCTCAAGGACGGCTCCGACGGCGTCGGCCCGCTCGGCGCGCTCAACCGCGTGTACCTGAACATCGGCGAGTTCAGCGAGGAGTGGCTGCTGCACTTCAATCCGCTCGTCGGCGGCAAGCCCAACTCCCCGCTCCACATCGCGGTCGCGCGGAAGAACTCGGCGTACTGGAGGGCGACCGAGCAGCAGACGTTCGATATGGCGCTGTACTTCCTCAAGAGCACCGCGCCGCACAAGCTGAAGGACGCGCCGGGCGGCGCGAGGTACCTGACCGGCGACGAGGCGACGCTCTGGCGCGGCAAGGAGGTGTTTGCCGATCGCTGCGCCAGGTGCCACTCGAGCAAGCTCCCCGCGCGGGCGCCGGGGCTGGACCCGCACGGCTGCGCCGGCCCCAATTACCTCGACTGCTTCAACGAGTACTGGGAGTGGACGAAGACCGACGCCTTCAAGAAGGAGATGCGCGCGATCGTCCTCCAGGACGACTTCCTCGAGGGCAACTACCTCTCGAGCGATCTGCGCATCCCCGTCACGCTGCTCCAGACGAACGCGTGCAGCCCGCTCGCGACGAACGCGCTCAAGGGCAACGTCTGGGAGGACTTCTCGTCGCAGTCGTACAAGCAGCTGCCCTCCGTCGGCACGATCAAGGTGCACCACCCGGTCACGGGCGAGGAGCGCGACTTCAAGATGCCCGCCGGCGGCCGGGGCTACGCGCGCGTTCCCTCGCTGATCAGCCTGTGGTCGACGGCGCCGTTCCTCCTGAACAACACCGTGGGCAAGTTCAACGAGCAGCCCTCGGTCGAGGCCCGGATGGACTCCTTCCAGGACTCGATCGAGCAGATGCTCTGGCCCGAGAGGCGCAAGATGGACAAGATCCTCGGCAACAAGGTGCCGGGCTACATCCACCGCACCAACGACAGGAGCTACCTCCGGGTGCCCGCGGGCTACCTGCCCGATGCGCTGCAGCCGCTCCTCGGCCCGCTCGAGCGCATCGCGCCCTGGCTCGTGGGCGAGGGCGGGATCGAGATCGGCCCCATCCCCGAGGATACGCCGGTGAGCCTGCTGGCCAACCTGGCCCTGCACTCGGAGAGCGAGAGCCCTGCGGAGCGCCTCGCCCACAGCAAGAAGCTCCTCGCCGTGCTGCTCAGGATCAATCGCGATCTGAAGTCCTTGCCCGAGAACGCGAGCGACGAGGAGGCGCGCCGGGTGTTCATGAACGTCGTGGAGCCCCTGATCGAGCTCAGCCAGTGCCCCGACTACGTGGTCAACCGCGGCCACTACTTCGGCACCTCGTGGTTCGATCAGGAGCCCGGGCTGAGCGATGAGGACAAGCGCGCGCTGATCGAGTTCCTGAAGACCCTCTGACGGTTCCACCAGAGAGACGGCCATCTGGCGCGCAGGGGCCCGGCTCATCGCGGCCGGGCCTCCGCGCGCGGCGAGAGAGGAGGGGGAGATGAACGGTCAACAGGCTGCTCGGATCGACTGCGAATATGTGGTCGTTGGCTCCGGGGCGGGGGGCGGGACGGTCGCGGCGCGCCTGGCCGAGGCGGGGCACACGGTGGTCCTGCTCGAGGCCGGGGGCGACCCGCGCGAGCTCACGGGCGGCAACCCCTACGAGCCCGACAAGAACCGCCTGCCCGACGACTACGACGTGCCCGTGTTCCACGCCCTGGCGTCGGAGAACGAGGCGCTCCGGTGGGATTTCTTCGTGCGCCATTACGAGGACGAGAAGCAGCAGCGGCGCGACATCAAGTACCGCGAGACCTGGCGAGGCAGGCCGACCCGCGGCGTGCTCTACCCCCGGGCGGGGACGCTGGGTGGCTGCACCGCGCACCACGCGATGATCCTCGTCTATCCGCACAACGCCGACTGGGACCACATCGCCGAGCTCACGGGCGATCCCTCGTGGCGGGCGGACAACATGCGCGGCTACTTCGAGCGCCTGGAGAACTGCCATCACCGGCCGCTGCACCGGCTGCTCAGCTACCTCGGGATCAACAGGACGCGGCACGGGTTCCGCGGCTGGCTGCACACGGAGAAGGCGATCCCGAGGGCGGGGCTGCGGGACAGGGATCTCGTGCGGTTCATCCTCGACTCGGCGCACTGGGCGTCCCACGAGGTGAACACGCCCGTGGAGCGGGTGCACAGCGTGCTCCAGAGCAAGGCCGATCCGAACGACTGGCGATCGGTGGAGGAGAGCGCGGTGGGGGTGCGCTACATCCCGCTCGCGACCCGCAACCACCAGCGGATGGGCCCCCGCGAGCGCGTCCTCGACGTCGCGCGGCGCTACCCCGACCGGCTCAGGATCGAGCTCAACGCGCTCGCGACGCGCGTGCTGTTCGACGAGCAGAACCGGGCGGTCGGCGTCGAGTACCAGAAGGGCGACAGGCTCTACCGCGCCGGCAGCAACCCCGCGGCGCAGGACGGCGAGCTGCGCGCGGTGCGCGCGTCGCGCGAGGTGATCCTGGCGGGCGGCGCGTTCAACACGCCGCAGCTGCTCATGCTCTCCGGCGTCGGCCCGCGCGACACCCTCACGCGCCACGGCATCGCGGTGCGCGTCGACCTGCCGGGCGTGGGCAAGAACCTGCAGGATCGCTACGAGGTGGGCGTCGTTCACCGCATGAACTTCGACCACTGGGACGTGCTCGAGGGGGCCCGCTTCTCCCCCGGCGACCCCCATTACGAGCAGTGGGCGGCCACGCGGACCGGCACGTACACGACGAACGCCTCGGTTCTCGCGATCATCAACCGATCGGCCCCCGAGCGACAGCTCCCCGACCTCTTCTACTTCGCCCTCCTGGGGAAGTTCTACGGCTACTTCCCGGGCTACTCGGCGGAGTTCCCGGAGCACCTCAACTACCTGACCTGGGCGATCCTCAAGGCGCACACGCAGAACCGGGCCGGCGAGGTGACGCTGCGCTCGGCCGATCCGCGCGACACCCCGGCGATCAACTTCCGCTATTTCGAGGAGGGCGACGACAAGGCGGGAGAGGATCTCGACTCCATGGTCGCGGGCATCCGGTTCGTCCGTCGCATGACGGAGCGCCTCAAGCAGGAGAAGCTCATCGCCCGGGAGGAGCTCCCGGGCGACGATCTCCAGTCGGACGAGGAGCTGAGGACCTTCGTCCGCGACAACGCCTGGGGCCACCACGCGTCGTGCACCTGTCCGATCGGGGCTCCGGACCAGGGCGGCGTCCTCACGAGCGATTTCCGGGTCCACGGGACGCAGGGGCTGCGCGTCGTGGACGCGTCGGTCTTCCCGCGGATCCCGGGGTTCTTCATCGTCAGCGCGATCTTCATGATCGCCGAGAAGGCCGCCGACGTCATCCTCGCGGACGCCGCCTGCGGCTGAACCGGCATCGCCGTCGACCGGGCTCCTCGCCGCGCTACTGGTTGGCCGTATCGCCGGAGCAGATGACGAACTGCGTCGCGCCGTCCAGCGCTTCCCCCTCGCCCGTGAACCGGATCTGCCGGCGCTCCGTGGACGGGCACATGGCGACGACCTCGTCCCGGCCGATGCCGAGCCCCGGATCGACATAGCACCACCCGTGGACCCGCTCCCCGCCCACCTCGACCGGCGCCGGCGGCACCGTGTCCTGGCAGGCCTTGAGCTCTTCGGGGTCGCTGAGCTGCTCGACCTCGCAGACGCAGTTCCAGCCGTTCGCCTTCGCGACCGGATCCTTCTGCACCATGTTCTTCGCGCCGAGGTGCTGCGGGGGGACCTCACGCCGCGCCGTGCCCTCATCGCACTTGCACTGGCCCTCGGGCACGCTGCGCGCCTCCAGGACCAGGCAGCTCACCTGGCCGCTGTCGGTGGGCTGGAGGGCGCGGGGCAGGCACTGCCCGCCGAGCCTCGTCTTCAGGCGATCGACGATCGCGCCGATCGCCGGCCGGTAGCCGAAGTCGGAGTCGCCCGGCCCCGCGTTCTTCGTCTGCGCCGGGCACACCGAGCCGACGATGCCCTGCTCCCCCAGGTCGCGGATGAGCTGGAGCTGGCGCAGGCCCGGATAGGCCTTCGCCTTGAGCTGGATGTTGCTGTCGGTGCCGTCGGGCCTGTCCTCGCACAGCGGGCTGTTCCGATCCGCCGGGTCTTCCGCCTTGTTGCAGTCCCCGTTCGTCACGCTCTCCCGCAGCGGAAACACGCAGGCGAACTGGAGATCTCCGAAGTCCGGCTTGGGGTTCCACTCGTGGCCGTTGATGACGTTGGCGTCGTCCGGCGAGTCCGGCCCGGCGATGCGCGTCCCGGTGATCGGGTTCTCGCCCTCCCGGGGGACCGGCGATTCGATCATGTGAGGATCCGCCGGAGGACGGCGCGTCTTTGGATCTCCGAGGATGATGTCCCAGGTGCTCGCGAAGCCGGCGATCTGGGCGCTCAGCTCCTCGGCGCTCTTGAAGCCGCCGACGGGGTTGCCGTCCTTGTCCTTGCCGCCCAGGAGGTCGGGCTGGCCCGCGTCGTTCTGGCGCGCGATGTCCTGCCAGGGGACGCCGACGAGCCCGGCGAAGAACACGAGCTCCGGCGTCCGCACGGTCTTGAGCTCGTCGGTCGGGTCGAGATCCGAGAAGATGGGGTTGTCGACGAGATGGCCCTCGTGATCCTCGATCCGCGGCTCCGTGAGCGCCTGCGTGTAGCGGCGGATCGGGTACAGCAGGTCGGCCCCGAACCGCCGCTTCTGGTCCCAGCAGCGCAGGTTGGGCGGGTCCTCCTCCACGGTGAGCAGCTCGATCGCGCCCGTGCCGCACGTCTCGTCGACCGGGCACTCGCCACGATCGACGGAGCACGACTTGCAGCACGGATCGTCCGGGCCCTTCTCCGCGCACTCCTTGCGCGGCCGGTAGAGCCGGCTCGGCTGCGCCGCCAGGTAGGTCCTCCCGCCCTCGCGGATGGAACAGTCGTTCTCGTCCGACAGCATGATGATCGCGAGGAGCGAGTCCGGCCGAAGGAACGCCTTCCGCTGCTCCAGCAGCTTCGTGTCGATGCCCCTCCGGACCGCCTGTTCGTCCACCAGCTCGATGGTCTCGTACGGCGCGGGATCCACGAGGAACCGGTACCAGCTCTCGAGCTGCGACTCGAAGCCGCACCCGGCGTCGCCCACGCCCTTCACCATGTTCGTCAGCGTCGGCACGAGGCCGCCGCCCTGTCGGTCGTCGAGGATCGACTCGCCGGCGGGGTTCAGCTTCTGCTCCGGGTCCCAGGCGAGGAACCCCTTCTGGTTGTAGGTCGGCGGGTCGTTGTCCTCGACGTTGTTGTCGTCCTCATGGCTGCGGGCGACGAGGTGACCCCGGTCGTTGTTGGAGAAGTGGGTGGTCGTCGGGCATGCGTTCGCGCCGTGGGCGCCGATGCTCGTGCTGATGATGCCGATGTGGATGTCGAGGACAGGCTCGAATTCGCGCTCCATGCCGCTCTGGCAGGGCTCGCTCGGCGACGTCGGCGTGGACGACCGCAGGGGATCCAGCGGGTCGATGCAGCGGGGGTTGACGAGGCGCTCTACGAGGTCGGGCACGGCCAGCGCGAGGATGTCCTGCTTGTCCTTCATCGACGCCGAGTTGTCGATCGTCAGCAGGAGATCGATCTTGTCGACGCGCTTCGTGAGCCGCTCGACGACGGTGCCCGTCGTGCGCGTATCCTGGCGTTCGATGGGACGGCTCAGGCACCCCGAGACGAGCGATGTCCCGACCACGACGAGAGAGCACATGATCGACGCGGCTGCGCGAGCAGCGCGGGACGGAGGGCGATCGGCCATGGATCCTTCCTTGCGCGAGAGATGGAGTGGGCCCGTTCGCGCGTCGCGAGCGACGCGCGCGCTGCGCCGGCGCGCCTGTCTCGCGCGGAGTGGATGACAGGCCGCCTGGCTATCGCGTATCAGACGCCCAGAGGGGGTGTTCTCTTGGCTGCGTGGCAGGATCGGCGCGGCGCCATCACAGAAAACGCACGACCGACGGAGTGCGCGGCGCGGCGGTCGCGTCGCACAGGTGCGGCGCGGCCGCCGGGGGCGACGACGGCGCGGGATCGCCTCGAGCGGAGGCGGCGCGGTATCGCCTCGAGGGGAGACGGCGCGGCATCGTCTCGAGCGGAGGCGGCGCGGCCGCAGGGGGCGAGGACGGCGCGGCGTCGTCTCGAGCGGAGGCGGCGCGGCATCGTCTCGAGCGGAGACGGCTCGCGCCGGCTTGCTACATCATCGTAAAATTACGGTGAAAAAGAATTCGAGGCGGGCTGGGCCAGGATGAGGACAGGCCGGGCGCCGTGGGGGCGCGCCATCCGACGGCGCGCCGGCGGCCAGCGCTCAGCTCTCGGCGGCGGCGGTCTCGGCGCCGGCGACGAGCGGCGCGTACTGCGTCAGGAACTTGTTCCAGCGCTTTGTCTTGCGGCCGGGCTTGCGGGAGCTCTGGGCGCTCCGCTCCTGCTTCTGGGTGACTTTGATGGTGAGGTGCTGGTGCTGGCGCGTAGGGCGATGCATGGCGGCGGATGCTGCTCGAAGCCGCCGCGGTCCGCAAGCCTCAACGCGAGGGCGCCCGCGCCCGCTCGTCGCGCTCAGGCCCCAGCCGGCCGAAGCTGTGGATGCCGTAGATGAGCATCAGGAGCGCGAGCACCGTGAGCCCCATGCCCGCGTCCGACGGCCCGACGCCCACGAGCGCGAGCCCGGCCACGAGGAGCATCCCCCCGCCGCCGAGCGCGCGGCGCGCCCGGGCCTCGGCCTCGCCCCGCTTGCTCGCCTTGCGCTTGCCCGGATCGCCTGCGCTCACTGGAACTTCTGCGTCCGCGCGTACGTGATGAAGTCCTGCACGTCGCGCGTGAGCTGGCGCTCGGCGCTGATCGTCGTGCGCTCGTGCGACTCGCCGACCAGGTCGTCGTAGCGGTAGTTGTTCTGGTAGAGGAGCACGATGCGGATCGACCCGTCCGCCCCGCCGCGGACGATGCGGAGCTTCTCGTCCTGGCCGTTCGGGGGCGGGATCGCGGCGCCGAGCGCCTGGGCGTCCTCCTCGGTCACGTAGGCGACGCCGTACGTGCGGTTCCGCACGCCGACGTCGATGCGCACCTTCCGCCCGCTGACGAGATCGACCTCGCGCCCGGGCACCGGCTGCGCCCCCTCCAGCACCATCGCCCGGCGGATCACCTCGATCGCCCTGCGCTCGTCGAGGGCGCGGGTCGGGTTCGGCGCGCGCGCCTCGCCGCCGCTGCAGCCGGCGAGCGCGAGCGCCGCGACCGCGACGCCGAGCGCGGCGCGCGCCGACTCACGCACGCCGGCGAGCGGACGGCGCGCGCTGCGGGCGTCGCCGGGCGCGCCCTCTGAAGGCCGATGCTGAAGGGGACCGCGAAGGCGGGGCCCCGACCCGCGAAGAAGCTTCCTCCACATGAGCGGGCATGAGAGTAGCCAACCGCCCGGAGCTTCGCTACTTCTGCCGACATGGCGCGGCTCGCAGCGATCGATATCGGCTCCAACGCGATACGTCTTCGCATCGTCGACGTCGACCCTCCGGCCCTCGGGGCGTTCGGCGCCGGCTGGGATCCGGCGCTCGCCGCGGGCTCGACAGGCGCGCCCGACGCGCCGCGCTTCCACCCGTTCCGCGACGTTCACGCGGATCGCGCGTCCGTGCGTCTCGGGCATGACGTGTTCACGAAGGGCCGGCTCGAGCCGGGGGTCATCGGCGCCGCGTGCGAGGCGCTCCGGCGCTTCCGCACGGCGATGGACGCGGCCAAGGTCGACCGCTACCGCGCCGTGGCGACGAGCGCCGCGCGCGAGGCGCAGAACGGCGACCTCTTCATCGAGCGGGCCGCGCGCGAGGCCGGCGTCCACATCGAGGTCATCGAGGGCGTCGAGGAGGCGCGCCTCGTCCAGATCGCCGTGCGCGAGCGCGTCCCGCTCGGCGATCGGACGGCGCTGCTCGTCGACATCGGCGGCGGCTCCACCGAGCTCACGCTGCTCCGCGGGCGCGAGGCGGTCTTCTCGCGCTCGCTCCCCGTGGGGACGGTGCGGATGGTCGAGACCTTCCTCGAGGAGCGCCGCCCCATGGACGCGGGGCACCGGCGGCTCATCGAGGAGTACGTCGACCGCGTCATGGTCGAGGCCACGCGCGAGATCGTCGAGCTGCTCGGCGAGCGCGCGGGCTCGGGCGTCGACCTGCTCGTCGGCACGGGCGGCAACATCGAGACGCTCGCGGAGCTCTGCCCCGTGCCGGGCGCGTCCGCGGAGGGGCGGGCGATCGACGTCGGCGCGATGTCCCGCCTGCTCGACGACATGGCGCCGAAGACGCCCGAGGAGCGCGCGCAGATCTACGGCCTGCGCCCGGATCGCGCCGACACGATCGTCCCCGCCGCGACGGTCCTGTGCCGCATCGCGCGGGCGTTCGCGCAGCCGCTCATCGTCGCGCCCGGGGTCGGGCTCAAGGAGGGCGTGCTCGTCGATCTCGCCCACACCCACTTCCTCGGGCCCGACTTCCGCGGCGAGGCCGCCGCCGTCAGCGACGCCTGCACGCGGCTCGGCCGCCGCTACCACTTCGACGAGCAGCACGGCGCGCTCGTGGCGCGCTTCGCCGAGCGGCTCTTCGACGACCTCGCGCCGCGCCACCGGCTCGGCCAGCGCGACCGGATCCTGCTGCGCGCGGCGGCCCTCCTCCACGACATCGGCGATTTCGTCCGGTACGAGGGGCACCACAAGCACAGCTACTACATCATCATCCACAGCGACCTCATGGGCCTCACCCCCGAGGAGCGCGCGATCGTCGCGAACATCGCGCGCTACCACCGGAAGTCGCCGCCGAGCATGGACCACGACAATTTCCGCGCGCTCTCGCGCGACGCGCGCGCCAAGGTGAAGGCGATGGCGTCGATCCTCCGCGTCGCCGACGCGCTCGATCGCGAGCACCGGGCCAAGGTCGCGGAGGTGACCGGCCGCATCGAGGGCGACACGCTGGTGCTCGAGGTGCAGGGCCGGGAGGACCGCTCGCTCGAGGAGTGGACGGTCGTCGCGAAGGCGGGGATGCTGCGCGACGCCCTCGGCCTGGACGTGCGGATGGTCGACGCCACGCCGCGATCGCTGCCGCCCCCAGCGGCGGCGTGAGCCGCGGCTGGGGTGTCGGGAGACGCGGCGTGAGCCGCGGCTGGGATGTCGGGAGACGCGGCGTGAGCCGCGGCTGGGATGTCGGGAGACGCGGCGTGAGCCGCGGCTGACACGGCGTGAGCCGCGGCTGACGCGGCGTGCGCCGCGGCTGACACGCCAGCGGACGCCGCGTCGGCAAGGGGCTGAAGGCCCGAAAAAGTCGCCTCGGCCTTTGCGCCGAGCCCTGCGCGCCACCATGAACCTCAGCACGGGGGCAGGTGCGCCTCCGTGGAGGAGCGCGGCGAGCCCGTGCCAGCGAACGCGGCCGTGCCGCGAGCGAGGCCGGCCGCGGCGCTGCGGAAAAGGAGGCGAGCGACCGTTGACGCTGAAATCGCCAAAGCTGATGGAGGCCCGCCGCGCCGCCGCAATCCTGGAGTCCGCCCTGCGTGGGCACACCGGCGATCTGACGCTCGCCGACGCGTCGGCGAAGAGCGGCCTGCCGCTGCGCGACGCCGAGAGCGGGCTGCACCTGCTCGTCAGCGAGTACCGCGGGCACCTCAAGGCGACGTCCGAGGGCGAGCTGCTCTTCCGCTTCCCGCACGGCTTCACGAAGCCGTGGGAGACCCGCACGCGCGTCGAGCGCGCGCTCGGGGCCGTCCTCCGCGGGCTCGCCGGCGTGGCCCGCTTCGTCGTGCGCGCGTGGATCGCGATCGTGCTGATCGCGTACGTCGTGATCTTCGTGGGGATCCTGATCGCCCAGCTCTTCGCCCGATCGAGCAGCGACTCGCGCGACCACGGCGGCTTCTCCGGATCGTTCGCTGGCTACGTCATGTTCCGCGTGGTCCTCGACGCCATCTTCTGGACGTTTCACCCCTTCTCGCCGTTCGTGTGGACGCCCGACCCGCCGTGGTCGTCGTCGCACGACCGCCGCGGGGCGTACGGGCAGGCGTACGGGCAGCGCCGCGACGAGACGCCGTTCTACGAGAAGGTGAACCGGTTCTTCTTCGGCCCGACGCCGGCGCCGCGCGACCCGCTCGAGAACGAGAAGCTCGTCCTCGCCGAGATCCGCGCGCAGCGGGGCCGGATCGGGCTCGCCGACGTGATGCGCGTGACGGGGCTGCCGCGCGACGAGGCCGATCCGCTGATGGCGCGGCTGATGCTCGACTACGACGGCACGGTCGACGTGTCGGAGGAGGGGGGCCTCGTGTACCGGTTCGAGGCGATCCGGCGGACCGCGGGCGAGGCGCCGCCGCGCGCGCCGGCGCCGGTCTGGGCGAAGCGCGAGGAGCTGCCGCCGCTCACCGGCAACGGCGCCGGGGTGAACGCGCTCATCGTGGCGCTCAACGGGTTCAACCTGATGATGAGCCTCTACGCGCTCGGCGCGCACCTCACGCTGGACAACCTCGGCCTGCTGGCCCGCGGGGTGCCGATGGCGGAGCTGCCCCCCACGGGCACGGCGATCGCGCTCGGGGTGGTGCCGCTCGTCTTCTCGCTCGCGCTCTTCGCGCTTCCCCTTGGCCGCGCGCTCCTGCGCCCGCTGAAGCGGCGCCGGCTCGCCCGCCGGAACGCCCGGCGGGCCGTGCTGCGGGCGATCCTTACCCGCGTCGGGGCGCGGCAGGGCCGCGAGCCGATCACGGAGGAGGCGCTCCAGCGGGCCTGGCAGGACGCCGCGGGCGAGCCGCCGCGCTCGCAGGAGATCACCCGCGAGGTGGTCGCGCTCGGCGGCGACGTCGACCTGGAGGCCGGCGAGGGCATCCGCTACCGCTTCCCCGATCTGGAGACCGAGGCGAAGGCGCTGGAGGCCGAGCGGGAGGCGGCCTCCGAGGAAGAGACGCGGGCCGGGAAGGTCATCTTCTCGTCGGACGCGTGAGCGCCGCGCGCGTCCGACGACGCGTCCGACGAGACATGAGCCGTCTCGGGCGGCCTCGTGTCTCCTGATGCGCTCGCCGACAAAACGTCGTCGACGTGTGCGCGCGTACGGGGCCACACCGCAAGGATTCGTCGTTGATTGACGCGCTCTGGCTCAAACGTCTACGGTAGGTTTAATTTCGCTCATGTACTCCGTTGACAACAAAGCCGGTCGACTCATCGAGGTGAGGCTCGCATCACCGCTCCCGGCTGGCGAGGTCGACGCGTGCATCGCCCGGATTCAGGGCATCGTGACCCAGAACCGGCACGGGGCTGTGATCTGCATCGAGCTGCTCCAGGTCGACGTGCTCGCGCCCGAGAGCGCGGAGAAGTTCCTGGAGATGATGCGCGTCCAGAACGCGACGGTGCACCGGACGGCCTACCTGCTGCCGGTGACGAACGCGATCCTGGGACTCCAGGTCGAGCGGTTGATCCGGGACGCGCACAACTCGAGCCGAAAGGCCTTTCGCGACACCACCTCGCTCGAGGCCTGGCTCGTCCCGGTGATGACGATGGTGGAGGCGCAGCAGCTCCGGAAGTTCCTTTCACAGCTCGGCTGAGGCGTCCGCTCACCGCCGCTCCGCGCGCCGCCCGCCCGATTCCAACCCTGCGGGTGGCCTCATGGTATAGAGGCGCGATGGGACGTATTGCCATCGTCGGGGCCGGCCTGGCCGGGTGCGTCGTCGCGTTCCGGCGGGCGGCGGCGGGCGACCGGGTGACGCTCGTCGAGGCGTCGCCGCGGCTCGGCGGGCAGCTCTGGACCGAGCGGGCCGACGGCTTCGTCGTGGAGCACGGCGCCGAGGGGTTCATCGCGCGGAGCGAGGCGGTCCCCGCGCTCGCGGGCGCGCTCGGCATCGCGGGCGATCTCGTCGGCCAGGAGACGCTGCGGTCGTTGGGCTTCGACGGCGCGCTGCGGGAGCTCGCGCCGGGCGAGGCGGCGTCGTTCCTCGGCTTCCAGGTGCCGCGCGACGAGCTCGGCAAGGGGATCCGGACCTTCCGCCTCGGGATGGCGCAGCTCACCGACGCGCTCGCGGGCGCGCTCGAGGCGGGCGGCCGCGTCGACGTGCGCCTCTCCGCCGCGGCCGCGTCGCTCGCGCGGGCGGGCGGCGGGCTGCGGCTCTCGCTCGCCGGCGGGGGCGAGATCGACGCCGACGCGGTGGTGATCGCCACGCACGCCGCCGGCGCGGCCGCGCTGCTCGGCGAGCCGGCGCGGCCGCTCCGCGAGGCCGAGACGCTCTCCAGCGTGACCGTCTCGCTGGCGTACCCGCGCGCCGCGATCGAGCACCCGCTCGACGGCACCGGCTTCATCGTCGCCGCCGCGCACCAGGCGCACGGCTTCCGCGCGTGTACCTTCACGACCTCGAAGTTCGCGGGCCGCGCCCCGGCCGGCCACGTCGCGCTCCGCCTCTTCTTCCGCCCCGCGCCGGCGGATCTCGCGGCGCTGGACGACGCCGCCTGGACGGCGCGCGCCGAGGCGTCGCTCGCGCGCGTGCTGCCCGTGCGCGGGCCCGCGGAGCGCGCGTGGGTCTCGCGCTGGCCGAGCGCGCTCCCGGTCTCCACCCCCGCCCACGCGGCGCGCGTGCGCGAGGTCGAGCAGGCGCTCGCCGGCAGCGGCGTGCTCCTCGCCGGCTCGGCGTTCCACGGCTCCGGGATCGACGCCGCCGTGCGCTCGGCCGAGGCGACGGCAGAGCGGATCGGCGCCCTGTAGTGCCCTGTCGGACCATGGACGACGCCTGCAGATCGCGCGCCCCGGGGGCGCGTATCCTCCTCGGCATCGCGGGCATCGCGGCGGCGTGCGCCGTCGCGGGGTGCCGCCGCGACGAGCCGCCGAGGCCGACCGCGGACGCCGCGCCGGCCGCCGCAGCGAGCTCGCCCGGCGCCGTCGCCTCCGCTGGCGCCGTCGCCTCCGCGAGCGGCGCCGCGCCGCCGCCGTCGGTGGGGCCGGCGTCGCCGTCCCCGACGGCGGCGGCGCGGCCGCTCGCGGAGAAGGAGAAGCAGGCGCTCGCCGCGTACAGGGCCGCTTTGGCGAGGGGCCGGCTCGCGACCCGGGAGCGGAGGTACCCCGCGGCCATCCAGGCGTTCACCGACGCCCTCGCCGTGGATCCGATCGACGCGCGGGCGCT
Organism: Sorangium sp. So ce1335; assembly: GCF_051521615.1. NCBI lineage: Bacteria > Pseudomonadati > Myxococcota > Polyangiales > Polyangiaceae > Sorangium > Sorangium sp. So ce1335. The sequence continues at coordinate 8,169,015 of NZ_CP150363.1, read as the reverse complement.
CGCGGAGCGGGGCTTCGCGCACCTGGGCGACGGCAACAGCGACGCCGCGGAGGGCGATTTCACCGCGGCGCTGGCGGGCGCGGGCGACCCCGAGCTCCGCTCGCAGATCTGGTTCAACCTCGGGCTCCTCCGAGACAAGGCCAAGGACCCGGAGGCCGCCCGGGTCGCCTACGCGAACGCGCACGCGCTCAGGCCCTCCTCCGCGACGCGCGGCAAGCTCGCCGGCAGGTCGATGTGCGCCGTCGAGATCCGCAAGAGCGACATCGAGGGCGCCGTCGCCGTGCCGAGCTGGGTCGAGCTCCTCGCGCTCGTCGGCCCGGACAGGGAGGAGCCCGGCCCGCCGCCCGAGGTGACGAGCGAGGCCGCCGCGAGGGCGCGCGTGTGCGGCCCCGACGGGATGAGCGTGAGCGACCGCCCGTGCACCGGTGACCCGCCGTGGGTCTTCCCGCGCGAGTACGGGTCGTACACCTACTTCCGCAACCACGTGGTCTTCCCCCGCAAGCCCGCGGGGTTCGTCGTCGCCGACGGCGGTCACTCGGGCGGCTGGCCCGCGCGCTGCCAGGGGATCCGCAGCGTGAGCGGCTCGACCGAGGGGGCGCTGCTCGTTGTCGACGCCTACTTCAGCGGCGCCGGCGCGGTCTTCGACGGCGAGCCCAACGAGGAGCAGCGCTGCCGCGACGGCGTGAGCCACCGTGAGCGCACGTTCTACGACGCGCGCACCGGCCGCGCGATCGTGGCGCTGCGCTGGCCGGAGGGGAGCGCCTTCGACGTGAAGGTGGAGGGGGGCCACGTGGTGGTCTCCGGCGCCGAGTGCAACGAGCGATTCCGGCTCGACACCCACGCCCGATAGGGCACGAGGTGTGCTTCGCGCAGCCCCCCTTCCGCCGCCGTGCCCCACGACTCGTGGTCATCTGGCCGCCCCCGCCCGCGGCGACTCCCGGGCAGATCACCGGAAAGCCGCAGGATTCCTCGATTGCGCTGACCAGCGCCGGGGCCTGAAGCGCTCCGGAATCGTACGTGGCGAGGTGGCGGGATGGCGAGGTGGCGAGATGGCGAGAGGCGAGGTGGTAAAAAAGAATCGACTCGAGGAACTTTTCTGTTGCACGACCCGTCCAAGGGGAGTACTCATTCGGCACTCAAGGATTCGTTATGTTCAGCCGCCCCGACACCATGCAGCTCATCGCCATCCAGCCCAAGGCGGGTACGCCCGGCGCGGTCGTGGGATGGGGGCATCTGCTGGGTGGCGAATCCTTGGAGTACAATCCCGGCCATTCCTGCGGCCTCCGCCCGTCGCGGAAGCTCGGAAACCCGGAAGATAGCGCCTAGAGGCAGCCAAGCTCGCGTCGATCGACGACGTTTGCGAAGGCCGCCTCGGGAAACCCAGGCGGCCTTCGGCGTTCTGGGGATCCGTGAGCCGGTTGCCCGTTGTGGGCGGCAGGCCGCTGGTGGGCTGTACGCCCGTTGTGGGCGGCAGATCGGTGATGGGCCGTGCGCACCTCGCGGGCTGCGGGTTGCTGCTGGGTCGCAGGTGGATGGTGGGCTGTACGCCCCTCATTGGCTGTCGCCTCGCGGTGGGGTGCGGACAGCAGGGGTGTCGGGAGGTGGATTTTCTTGCTTGTCGCGCGCGACGATGTCGTCGCGTGAAGCGGGAGAGTTGCGCCCGGAGAAAGGAGGCGCAGTAGGCATGCACTGGAAGCATTCGAGTCGGAAGCGAATGGCCGCGGCCTGCATTCTCGGCGCCGGCGACGCGCGGCGCGGGACGGTCGGTCTGCATTGCGCCTGCCGGGCGCCGCGGCGCCTCTCCCCGTGCGCGCTGATGTCGCTCCGCATTCGCGGGGGCAAGGCGATCGTGCGGTGGAGGAGCAACCCCGGAGTCCCCCTCTCGCCGCGGCGGTGAGGCGCGGAGGCCGCCCGTGGGGGGCGGGCGGCCTCCGCTGGGTCGAGGGGGATGGCGCGCGCTCGTCGGGGCGCGTTCGGGATTCGTGTGTGTGGGCTCCGTCATGGGAGCCCGAGCGGCCGTGGTGGCGCGCTCTTTCGACAGGGAGGTTCGAGCGATCGAGATCAGGACGGCCTGCCCACGCGGCAGGCGATGCGGAGGTACGCCCTCCGCGCGGACCCGTAGCTCAAATGGTCAGAGCAGCCGCTTCTTGAGCGGACGGCTGGAGGTTCGACTCCTCCCGGATCCACCCGGCGCACCGGTCTCCTGAAGCGCCGCCCTCTCCACCCGGAGCGGGCGCGCGGGGAGGGGACCCCTGCGCCGACCCCCCGCCTGCGCCCGCAGCGCCGGCGGAGGGGTCGCTCGCTCTGTGACAACCCGGGTTGTGCAATGTAGATGGAGGCGCGCTGCGCCTTCATGTTCCGGTGTAGCTCAATGGTAGAGCGCCCGCCTGTTAAGCGGTTGGTTGGAGGTTCGATCCCTCCCGCCGGAGCCGGTCCCCGCCATTCCGGCGGTGGCTTGCGTGGGTGTTACTCTTCTGGTGAAGAGGGCAGGTTGTGACCCTGCGGAGACGGGTTCGATCCCCGTACGCCCACCCGGGACGGGTCGAAAGCGCTCGGTTATCTTGGGTAGATCAACCCGAGCGCGGTCTCTTTATCCGTCCTCTTTTTGCCCGGTTCCTCGGGCCGGAGGTGGTGTCATGGCCAATTATCTGAAGCACTTCGCCGCGCTGCTCACCCCGCAGCGGCAGCGGGCCCGCGCCGACCAGGTGAAGAACAGCGCCGGTGGCCACGCCTTCGCCCTCGACGAGTGGGCGAGGCTCGACCGCTGGCTCATCCTCGGCGCCGAGGGCGGGACGTACTACGCCACCGAGCGGAAGCTCACGGTGGAGAACGCCCGCGCCGTCGAGGCCTGCCTCGCCGCGGACGGCCCCCGCGCCGTGCAGCGCATCGCCGACGTCAGCGCCTCGGGGCGAGCGCCGAAGAACGCGCCTGCGATCTTCGCGCTCGCCATCGCCGCGGCCGACGCGAAGCTCGAGACCCGGAGGGCCGCCCTCGGGGCCTTGCCCGCGGTCTGCCGCACGGGGACGGATCTCTTCCACTTCGCCCGAGACGTGCAGGGGTTCCGCCGGTGGGGCCGCGCGCTCCGGTCCGCGATCGCTGCCTGGTACAACGAGAAGCCCGCCGACAGGCTCGCGGTTCAGGCGATCAAGTACCGGCAGCGCGACGGCTTCAGCCACCGCGACCTGCTCCGGCTCGCGCATCCTGTCGCGCCGAGCCCGCAGCACGACGCCCTGTACCGCTGGATCGTCGGCGGCACCGAGGCGCTCGGCAAGGAGTCGGCGCGCGGCAAGGCGCTGTCTCCGGAGGCGCTGCCCGAGGCGGTGCGCGGCTTCGAGTCGCTGCGCGCGGCGACGAACCGCAAGCAGGTCACGGCGCTGATCCGGCAGCACCGCTTCACGCACGAGATGCTCCAGACCGAGTGGAAGAACGACCCTGCGGTCTGGGAGGCGTTGCTCGAGCACATGCCCCAGACGGCGCTCCTCCGGAACCTGGGCAAGATGACCGCGGTCGGCCTGTTCGCGCCGATGAGCGACGCGTCCCGCAGGGCGGCGCGGCAGCTCACCGACGCGGCGCGCCTCGCCGCGGCCCGGGTCCACCCGGTCGCCGTGCTCTCGGCCCTCAAGGTCTACGAGCAGGGCCACGGCGAGCGCGCTCGTCGGCGCGAGAACGCGCTCTCGTGGACTCCGGTCCGCGAGATCGTCGACGCGCTGAACGAGGCGTTCCACCTCGCGTTCCGGGCTGTCGAGCCGACCGGGAAGAAGCACCTCCTGGCGCTCGACGTCTCCGGGTCGATGACGGGGGGCCAGATCGCCGGCGTCCCTGGCCTGACGCCGCGCGTGGCGAGCGCGGCCATGGCCATGGCGACGGCGAGGCTCGAGCGCGAGTACGCGGTCGTCGCCTTCACGTCGGCCGCCTCCGGCGGGAGCGGCGGCAGGTGGGGCGGGGGAGCTCCCGGCCTCACGCCGCTGTCGGTCTCGCCGAAGCAGCGGCTCGACGACGTGCTGCGCGCTGTGGATGGCCTTCCCTTCGGCGGCACGGACTGCGCTCTGCCGATGATCTGGGCGAAGCGGAACCGGGTAGAGGTCGACACGTTCGTCATCTACACGGACAACGAGACCTGGGCGGGGGACGTTCACCCGTTTCAGGCGCTCAGGGATTACCGGCAAGCGATGGGCCGGCCGGCCAGGCTCGTCGTCGTCGGCATGACGTCGACGGGCTTCTCGATCGCCGACCCGACGGACCCCGGCATGCTCGACGTCGTGGGGTTCGACGCGGCGGCCCCCCAGGTGATGGCGGACTTCACCCGGGGTGTTGCGTGACAGACAGCGTGACGGACGGGCTCCGCCGGCCCGTCCGTCACGCCCGGGGTCTCGCGCGGGGCCCCGTTTGCGGGACGTCGCCGAGATGTCCCCACCCGCCGCTGTAGCTCAGCCTGGTAGAGCACCTACACACCGTTCTCCACCCCTTTGCCCGTTCCGGGCCGAAGGAGGACGGTTATCCACCCTGGGATGACGCGGGTTCGAATCCCGTCAGCGGCTCTGTCGTTGCCCTCGTATGCATCTGGTGAGGCAGCCTGATTGTCGATCAGGTGAGGGGAGTTCGATCCTCCTCGGGGGCGCCCTGGCTCGTTCTTGAAGGAGAATGAGAAGAATTTTGAACCACAGAGGGCACAGAGGGCACAGAGGGGAGAGAAGAAAGAACAAGATTTGTTGATTTATTCTCTCTCTCTCTCTCCTCTGTGCCCTCTGTGCCTCTGTGGTTCATTTCTCTCATGAAATCAGGGGCGAGCCTTCGCGGCGCGGTGCCAGGGTCATGGCGGCCGCGAAGAAAATGATCAATCGAAGCCAATGTGATCGATGGACGGCCGTCCAAAGGTCGAGGAGATCGTGATGAAGATCTGACGCGCGCATCGTGGGTCGGGGCGATGGTTCAACCGGGAGAACACTGCCCTCGCCGGGCAGGGATCGAGGTTCGACCCCTCGTCGCCCCCCCGAACGGGCCGAAGACCGTGGGTTACCACCCTTGAACTGGACCCCCCACGGCGCTCCTTGTCCGTTCGTTTGTCTCGTTGCCGGGGCGGGCCGCCGTCCGGCGAGCCGCACGTCGTGCGGCCGCGCGGCGCCCGGCGGCCCGCCCCCTTTTTTCTGGTTCACGTCCCCATCTCGCTAGCGGCCCAGGCGGCCGGATTTTCGCTCCGGAGACGCGGGTTCGAATCCCGCTGGGGACACCGGGCCGCTCCGCTCGCCTGCGTGCTGCTTCGGGAGCCCGCGCCCGAGCGGGCGAGCCTGCCATCTTCGACCAGCGACCGTCGTCCCAGCACGGAGGTACCACCAGCAGAAACCCGACAGATCATCGAGAGAACCTGGGTGTGGCTCAACCTGGTAGAGCACCGGCTTCGGGAGCCGGGGACTGGGGGTTCGAATCCCCCCACCCAGACCGCGGCGAGGCGACGCCTCCGCCGCGACGCGCGACGAAGACCCTCTGGGTGTGGCTCAACCTGGTAGAGCACCGGCTCGGGGAGCCGGGGGGTGGAGGTTCGAATCCTCCCATCCAGACCGCGACGCGCGATCGTCACCGTGACGGAACGGCAACCGCGGCAGGCTGCGATCCTGCGCCCTTCGGGGCATGTGGGTTCGAGTCCCACCGGTGACACCCTGCCCGGGTGGCGAAATGGCAAACGCTGCTGGCTTAGAACCAGCCCACTGGGGGTTCGAGTCCCTCCCCGGGCACCGGTCGAACGTACGAGTCGAATGTGCGCGCCGCGCGCACCGGTCGCGCGTTCTGGGCGCGCGTTCCGGGCGAATGATTGCACGCAACCTGGAGTCACATCATGAAGAGAAAGAGACGTTCGAGGTGAGCCATGACCGCGCAGACGCTGCTCCTGACGCCATGGATGGTGCCCCACAAGATCATCCCGTGGCAGACCGCTGTCACGATGAGCTTCCTTGGCAAGGTGGAGGTCATCGAGGAATACGACGACGTCATCCGGTCGCCGTCGCTCTCCATCAGGGCGCCCGCGGTGGTGCGGCTGAAGCGGCCGACGCTGCAGATGAAGCGCGGGGTGCGGTTCACGAGGACCAACGTCCTCCTGCGCGATGGCTTTCGTTGCCAGTACTGCGGCGTGAAGAAGGAGGCCCGCGAGCTCAACTACGATCACGTCATCCCCCGCGTGCAGGGCGGCAAGACCGTCTGGGACAACATCGTCGCCTCCTGCTACGCGTGCAACGCGACGAAGCGGGGGCGGACGCCGGAGCAGGCCGGCATGAAGCTGCTCCGCGCGCCGGTGAAGCCGAAGTGGCTGCCGCCGGCGCCCGTCCTCGGTCTGAGCGAGCGGCGCATCCCGGAGGCGTGGGTGGGCTACTGCCCGGCCCCGGGATGAGCTGAGCACCGCGCGCGCCGGCGCGCCGAGGACCCACCCGCGTGGAGGTGGGCCGGCGCGCCGGCGCGCGTCGGGGGCCGGCGCGCCGGCGCGCGTCGGGGGCCGGCGCGCCGGCGCGCGTCGGGGCTTCCGCCGGCGGACCGGCGGGTGCAGGATGGCCGCGCATGGTCATGCATCCGGCCAGCGACGGCATCGAGGGCGAGCCCGCGCCGCTCCCGTCGGTCCTGCGCGGATGGCTGATCGAGGGCGAGCTCGGACGCGGCGGCATGGGGCGCGTGTTCCGGGCGCGGCACCCGAAGACGCGCGCGCGGGCGGCGATCAAGGTGCTGCTCGGCGACTACGCCCGCCGGCCGGACGTCGTGGCCCGCTTCCGGCAAGAGGCGATCGCCGTCAACATCATCAACCACCCCGGCATCGTCCGCGTCTTCGACTCCGGCGAGCTCGAGGACGGCTCTCCGTACATCGTGATGGAGTACCTCGACGGGCGCGGCCTTCGCGAGTGGGTGCATGCGGTGCCCGCCGCGGAGCGGCCGCGGCAGGTCGTGCGGCTCGGCTACCAGATCGCCTCGGCCATGGCCGCGGCCCACGCGTCCAGGGTCGTCCACCGCGATCTCAAGCCGGAGAACATCATGGTGGTCGACGACGAGCTCGCGCCCGGAGGCAGCCGCGTCAAGATCCTCGATTTCGGCATCGCGAAGGTCCTCTGGGGCGGCCTCCCCGAGGTCGTGGAGCTGGACGCGAGCGGCCCGGTCGCCTCCGTGTCCGCGACCGCGATCCGCACCGAGCTCTCGGCGCAGCCGGCGCCGACGATGGCGGCCGAGAGCGGCGTCGGGACCGCCCTGGCCGGCATCGACCCGCGCGCGGACGACGCGCTCCGGAGCCTGCCGCTCGTGAGCCTCGGCAGGCCCGCGATCCACCCCGCGCCCGTGGAGCTCCCGCCCGAGGCCGCGTCCTTCGCGGCGCGCGCGTCCGTCGAGCCTTGCGCGCCCGCGCCGCGCAGCGAGGGCGCGGGACAGCCCACGATGCCGTTCACGCAGGAGGGCGTGTGGGGGCTCGGCACGCGGAGCTACATGGCGCCCGAGCAGGAGCGCCACTCCGGCAGCGTCGACGTCAAGGCGGACGTCTACTCGCTCGGCGTCATCCTGTACGAGCTGCTCGAGGGAGAGACGCCCGACGCGTCGCGCGGGGCGTGGCCGCCGCCGATGAGCGCCGCGACGCCGCCGGATCTCGTGGCCCTCGTCCACGCGGTGCTGGCGTTCGATCCCGAGGCGCGGCCGCGCATGGCGGAGGTCGCGGCCGCGCTGCACCGGCTCGGCCGGGCGAAGCGGGAGTTCGACGAGGCGCTCTCGAGGTGGGCCCTCGGCGGTAAGGCGCCGAGGCTCCTGCCGCGCGGCAAGGCGCTGCACGAGCTGTCCGCGTGGGCGCGCGACATCGACGACCTCTCCGGCGTGGAGCGCAGCTTCCTCGACGCGGCCACCGCGGCGGAGGCGCGCCGCGAGCGCCTCACGCGGGCGCTCCTCGCGCTCGGCGTCGTCGTGCTGATGGGCATGGTCGCGACGAGCACCGTGTTCTGGATGCACGCGACGCGCGCGCGGAAGACGGCCGAGGCCGCGGAGCGCGCTGCGCGGGAGCACAGCCGGCTCGAGGCGTCCGCGAACGCGTCCGCGCAGGAGGCGCTCGCGAAGATGACCGAGGCGCAGCGCGCCACCGAGGAGGCGCTCGCCCTCGCGATGAGGGCGAGCGACGACGCGCGGAGCGCCAACTCCGCGAGGGACGCGATGACCGAGGCGAAGCTCCTGGCCGAGGGCGCCGAGCTCCGCGCCCGGCGCGCCGCCCAGGCCGCGTCCGCCGCGAAGGCGGAGGCGGACGCGCGCTACGAGCAGTCGAAGAGCGCCCTGGAGCGCGAGATCGCCGGCCTCCAGAGCGACCGCGAGCGCCTGCTCGCGCGGATCGAGCGGGCCGAGTGGGACGGCGAGCGGGCGAGGGCAGCCCTCCGCTCGAGAGAGGACGAGCTCAGGGCCGCGCTCTCGGAGCTGCGGCGCGAATCCGCGCGCGTGGGCTCGCTCGAGCGCAGGCTCGAGGCGGCCGCCGAGCGGATCGACGAGCTGAAGGAAGGGCGCGCGGCGTGCGAGGCAGAGCGCGCGTCGTGCGAGGCGAGGCGGCGCCGGGCGCCCCGGCAGCCCGAGCTCCCGGCGGACGGGAGCGAGGTCCCTGCCCGGGACGACGAGGAGAGCGCGACGCCGCCGGACGAGCCCCCGGCGGACCGGAGGCGACGGCGGCCGTGGCCCTTCCCGATGTCGCCTCGCGGCACGACGATATGAGCAGGGCGCCGCGCGTACCGCTGCGCGGCGCCCCGCCTCGTGCGCGAGGCTGCCTCGACTAGCTGAGGGTCGGGATCTCCTCGCGGCCGCGGTTGCCGCCGCGCGCGTCCACGATCCGCACCGTGCTCGCCTGAGGCCCCTTGTCGCCGTCCTCCTCGGTGTAGGCGACGCCCATGCCGATCTTCAGCTCGGAGAACGGGGCCGAGATCATGCTGCGCTCGTGGAAATAGATCTCCCGACCGTCGATCGTCGTGATGAAGCCGTAGTCGCTGAACAGCTTCGTGATCACGCCGGACGTGTCCTGCGCCGGGTGCGCCTTCACCTCGCTCCGCTGCTCGCTCGCGAGCTTCTTGAGCTGGCGACCCGCGCGCTGGAACACGTCGCGCACCGCCGTCGCCAGCATGTTCCTGGCGGCGCGCTCCTCGCTCACGATCTCCTGCTTGCCGGCCACGTGAAGGTCGACGCGCACGCGGTACTCTCCCCCCGTGCCCTGGCTCGCGTGGTCGCGCTCGACCACGACAGCGCAGCTGTTGATGTGGTCATTGAAGCGCTGAATCTTGTTCGCTTGCTCCCGGATCAGCTCCTCGAGCGAAGGGCTTTTGTCGATGTGTCGGAACGTGAGCTCCAGTTGCATTCTGGCTCCTTTCATCCCGCGTCGCTGGGACGCATCACTGCAGTCGCTGCGGGTCGCTGACCCGTACCAGCCGATTCCAGGCCAGTTGCGGTACGTGGGACCTGGGATCGGGTACTGTCCCGACCTCGCGACCCGCTGCGCGGCGGCCCGGAACGGGCCCCGCCCCGGGCTCGCCAGGTCGACGTGGACGGCATCCTGCAGCAGCCGGGCCACCTCCGGCAGAGCCGGGATCGCCCGCGGTTCGCCCGGGGTGGAACCCTGACGCCGGCACGTCAAACCGTTGATATCCGACCCGAATTTGACGCTCGGCTCCAGGGTGGAGGGGCCGCCCCCGAGGTTCTGCCCGGCCATGTGGTTCGGGTTCGAGTCTCGCTGTGCCTCATCAGGGTGCTTCTGGTTCGCCTCCGGCGCAGGTTCTGCGTGGTTGTCCTTCGCGACCATGAGACCCTCGTGTGTGCCCGCAAGAACGGTAGCAATTTCGCTGCCATGGTCGTTCTGCAGCACGACAGACACGGGCGCCCGCCGCTGCGGACGAGCGGCGCCGGGAGGAGAGGGGCGACGCGCGACGCGAGGGAAGGGCAGGAACTTTCGTCCTTTGCGAGTCTTCCTCCAGGCCACGGCGGTGCGGGGAGCGGCGGGGTGGCCTCGGATGAGGCATTTTGCGACACGCGGGGCGTCCCGCCATTCCGAGGGGGTCTTCGGGCCGGTGGCCCGCGGGAGCGGCGCAGCCGGCGACGGGCCGAGCTCCGCCGCGAGGGGGCAGGGGAGACGGTCGGCGACCGCGGCAGGCCTCCGCGCCGCTGTGCCGGGGGCTGCGCGCCGGCCGCCGCCGTGACGATCGGGAGCAGGTGCGCAGGGCGCGGGCCACCCAGCGGAGGACGGCGAGGGCGGCGCGAGCGCGGGGGGCCGATCGCGGCGGCGCGTCACCCCACACGTCCACGGCTGGCTCTCATCACGGTCGGCGCGGTCCATTCATGAGCTCGCCCTCGGGTCATCCCTGGGGGGATTCCTCTCGAGCTCGCCTCGCCGTCTCGCCGCCGCGCCGCCGCGCCGCCGCGCCGTCTCGCCGCCGCGCCGTCGCGCCGCCGCGCCGTCGCGCCGCCGCGCCGCCGCGCGCTGCATCGTGCTGTTTCGTCCGCGGCAGCTCTCGGCGCTTCGGCGCTGCGGCGCTGCGCGCTCCGTGACATAGCGCCTCGTTCCCGGGTCGCTGCCGGCGCGCTGGACCTGCGCCGGCCACGAGGGCGCAGGGCGCGCCGGCAGCAGGACCGACGCGCGCGGCGCTCTCGGAGCGCACGGCGCCCGCGTCGGGCGCGCGCACCCCTGCCGGACCGGGCGCCGCTTCAGCGGATATCGAAGACGTAATCCGTGTCGTAGGTGCGGACGAAGAGCTTGCCTTCCTTCTCGACGAGAAACTCAGGCCCGCTCTTGAGCGGGAGCTTCGAGACGACCTTGCCGGTGGCGCGCTCGAGGACATAGAGGAAATCGGGCTCCGCCGTGAAGCCGTATCCGCAGAGGAGGTGATCTCCGCGCAGCACGAAGTTCTCTGCATTGCAGACGAGCGGCGCGCTCTGCCAGAGGAGCTGCCCCGAGGCGAGATCGATGGCCGAGAGGAAGGCGTTCTTGCCCTTCGACGAGGCCGCGTACGTCCTGTGGCCCGACGAGACGTAGAGCACACCGTCCCTGGCGATGGCCCAGCCGACGTGCCCCCGCACGAACTCGGCCTCTCCGGGCGCGATGTCGGGCGGCGTGAGGAAGCTCGTGAAATCGAAGAACGCGACGACCTTGCGCGCGGCATCGACGATCGCGACGAAGCGCTCGTCGTCCAAGTCTTTTCCGTAGAACAGCGCGAGGTGATCGCCGTGATCGATCGCCTTGACGAGCGCATGAGCGCGGTAGCGGGTGGGAACGAAGGAGGGGAGGGCGCCGGCGTCGCTCTCGGGAGCGCCCGGCACCTGGAGGATCGGCAGCGACAGGCTGTTCCTGGCGAACCATGCCTCCGTGTCGGTGATCTCGTTCTTCTGCTCGGCGACCTTCACGAGGCGGGGCGCTGCCGAGCCTCCGGCCGGCGCGGGACGGACGAGCGTCTGGCCGAACGGCGGCGGCGCGAGCTTCACGGGAGGCCTTCGGTCGAGCGCGAGGCCGGCGGCGCCGTCGTCTGCGGCCGCCTGCGGCGGCTGGGCGGCGCTGTCGCCGCGGGGCGGCGGCGCGGGCTGCGGCGCCGGCCCGGCGGCGTCGCGGGCCGCGGGGGCGGCGTCGGCCGCGCTGGAGGGCGGCGGCGCGGCGTCCGGGGTGCGCGCGGGCGGCGCGCACGCCGGCTGGCAGGCGCACGCGGCGAGCGCCGCGGCGGCGAGCAGGAGCTTGCGGGGTGACGAGCGACGTGGGGGAGGGGCGGTGAGCACGCGCGCAGCGTAGCTCATCCGCGCTGGCGGGAGGGCGCACCAGGGCGCCGGGAGGCGGCGCCGGGGCTCAGGGGGCGGGCGTGAAGGCGAGGTTGAGCGTGTACGGTCCAGCGTCTGTCGTCCGGTACGTGTCGACGAAGATGAACAGGGGCGCGCCGCCGTCGACGTCGAGCGAGAGCGTCTCGTTGCGGCCGCCGCTGTAGCTGTCCGCGCACGCGAGCTGGGAGTCCTTGTCCGCGCAGCTCGTCCGTGCGTAGAGCCCGAGGTCGGTCTCGGAGGACAGCGTCACGATCAGCCTGCCGTCGCTCGGCGGCGTGAACGCGTGGATCCTCTCCGGCATTCCGCGGCTGACGCAGGAGCCATCGAACAACGTCGTGCCGGATGACGTGTTGCCCCGGTTGTCGCCGAGGACGGCCGGCAGCGCGGCGGCGCAGGCGTCGTCGAGCTCGAGGGTGCACTCGGCGGAGCAGCCGTCGCCGCCCGCGGTGTTGCCGTCGTCGCACTCCTCGGGCTTGCTGACGGCCCCGTCGCCGCAGATGGCCGGCACGAACACGAAGTCGAGCGTGTACGGCCCGGCGTCGAACGGGGTGTAGGCGTCGACGAAGATCGGCACCACCTCGCCCCTGTGCACGACGAGCTCGAGCTCCTCCTCCTCGAGCAGGGTGCTCGAGGCGGCGGATTCGTCGATGCAGGCGATCTCGGTGAGGCTGTCGGTGCACGCCGAGCGGGAGTAGAGGCCGTGATCGCTCTCCGACTGGAGCACGACGAGGAGCGTGCCCGACTGGCCGGCGGGCGGCGTGAACACGTGGAGTTGCTCCGGCCCGTGGCCCGTGCAGCTCGCCTCGAACAGGCTCGTGCCGCGCGACGTGTCGCCCGCGACCGTCGTCGTGGTCATGGGCGCGGCGCCCGCGCAGGCCGCGCTGGCGAGCGGGGCGCAGGTGGCGTTGCAGTCGTTGTCCGAGCAATCGGTGCGGCCGTCGCCCTCGTTGTCCACGCCGTCCGTACACTCCAGCTCGCCCATCTTGCAGAAACCGTCGGACGGGTCGCACACGCCGAGCTGGGTGCACTGCGCATTGGTGGTGCACGCCGGGGTACACGCCGTGACCCCGTCGCCGATGTCGCTGCACGTGTAGCCGTCGCGGCACTCGTCCGAGCTGCTGCACCGGAGGATGCACAGGCCGTGGCCCTCGCCGAAATCGACGCAGACGCCGCCCTCGGAGCACCCGCCGACGGCGGGATCACAGAGGCCCGAGCAGGAGCCGGACGGCCCTCCCCCCTCGGCCTCCGTGAGGCAGTACTCGCCGGGGCAGGCCTCATGGTCGGAGCACGCCGCGCCGTAAATGCTGGAGGTGCCTCCGCCGGAGCCGCCGGAGCCGGCGGTGGGGTCGGCGCCGCCGGCGCCGGTGGGGGCTGCGCCGCCGGAGCCGCCGGTGGGGTCGGCACCGCCGGAGCCGCCGGCGGGCGCTGCGCCGCCGGAGCCGCCGGCGGGCGGTGCGCCGCCGGAGCCGCCGGTGGGCTCAGCGCCGCCGGAGCCGGTGGGCTCAGCGCCACCAGTGCCGGTGGGCCCCGCGCCGCCGGAGCCGGTGGGCTCAGCGCCGCCAGTGCCGGTGGGCTCAGCGCCGCCGGAGCCGGTGGGCTCAGCGCCGCCAGTGCCGGTGGGCTCAGCGCCGCCGGAGCCGGTGGGCTCAGCGCCGCCGGAGCCGGTGGGCGCAGCGCCGCCAGTGCCGGTGGGCTCAGCGCCGCCAGTGCCCGTGGGCGCAGCGCCGCCGGAGCCGGTGGGCTCAGCGCCGCCAGTGCCCGTGGGCGCAGCGCCGCCGGTGCCGGTGGGCTCAGCGCCGCCAGTGCCGGTGGGCTCTGCGCCGCCAGTACCAGTGGGCTCAGCGCCGCCAGTGCCCGTGGGCGCAGCGCCGCCGGTGCCGGTGGGCTCAGCGCCGCCAGTGCCGGTGGGCTCTGCGCCGCCAGTGCCGGTGGGCTCTGCGCCGCCAGTGCCCGTGGGCGCAGCGCCGCCGGTGCCGGTGGGCTCAGCGCCGCCAGTGCCGGTGGGCGCAGCGCCACCGCTGCTGCACGTGCTGGTCGCGTCCGAGCCGCCGGTGCCGCTGCCCGTCACGCCGATACCGCCGGCACCGCCGGAGCCGTCACTGCCACCTTCGCCGCCATCGTCACCACACCCGGCGGTCGTCGAGAGCGCGAGCACAAAGAGACCTGCCACGAGTCGCACGTTCATCCACCCGCTCCACCAGAAAGAGATTGTCGAGACGCGAGGTGGACCCCACCCCACGGCGCAGCGCCACGCCATCTTCGGCGCAACAGCAGCGCTTGCCAATCCCTCTGTCGTGTCATCCACCATGGCATCCGCGCTCCCGCATCCGCGCCGCTCGCCGCCGTCAGCGCCGGGAGCTCGTGGAGAGCCGGTGCGCCGAGCGCGCCAGCGGACGCGGCCGAGGCAGCTGGCGCACCGTCGCGCTCGATGGAGCCCGAGAAAATACCGCTCCTCTCCCGGTCCGATGTGGCCTTCGCGGCGCACGGCTGCGGTGAGGCCTCGATGTCGCTGAAGGTGTACCTGGGGCTCCGGACCACGACGTCGATCTCCGTGCGACGCCGGCCTACGTCGACGGCTCACCCGGGGTGACGTGGGTCAACTCCCACCCGCGCGGGGACGGCGCTCGGCTGCTTCGCCAGAGCGCGGCCCGCTACGGCGTCCGCGCGCACCGGACGCCGATGCTGTAGTAGACGGTCGAGGGCGAGACGCTGACGCGCTCGGACGACAGCAGGTAGTTCGGCTCGGCAAAGGTGCTTCCGCCGCGAACCACCCGTTCCGCGGTGTCCGTCAAGTTCGCGCAATCGACGCACGGACTCGGGTAGGCGCCGAACCCGTCCAGCAGCCACTCCCGCATGCTCCCGCCGAGATCCGCCTGCGTCCACCGCCCGTCGCCCTTCGGCGACCGGGACCCGACAGGCACGATGTCCGAGAAGTCGCTCTGGAACGTGCACCCCGGCCCCGCGCTCTCCCTGCAATCGTACGACGCGTAGCTCGCGTCGATCTCCGTCGATTCCGGCGGGCTCGACCACGGATACTGCCGCTGCTCGCTCCCTCCTGCCGCCGCGTGGTTCCACTCGGCCTCCGTCGACAGCCGTCCGCCGTCCCACGCGCAGAACGCGACGGCGACGTACCAGCTCACGCAGTTCATCGGCAGGTGCTCGTGCGCGCCCGGCTCATCGGTCCACGCGGGCATGTCCGGGTTGTCCGGGCATTTGACCGCGGCCCGCAGCGCCGCCGCGTCCGCAGGCAGCTCGCCGCCCCAGGCGGGGTTCCACCCGCTCCCCGGGATGCCCGGGTGCGCTCCCGCGCCCGCGGCAGGCTGGCTCCCGGGATAGGCCTCCACGAACTTCCTGAACCTCCCCACGGTCGCCTCGAAGCGATCCAGCAAGAAGGCGCTCACCGTCGCAGGAGACGCCGGATCGTTGCTGCGGTGGAAGCTCCCCCCGGGCACCATCGCTGTCGCACAGCAGCTCTCGGCGCTCGCCGGCCCGCACGTGGAGGGCAGTCCATCGCAGCTCGGCGGCGCCGCGCACGTCCCGCCGCGGCACACGGGCGCCTCTGCTGGGCACGGCTCCGGCGGCTCCCACTCCCCGGGGTCGCTGCACCGCTGCACCTGGTTGTCCGCGCACCGCGCCTCGTCGGGCGTACACGCGCCGCCGCCGTGGCCGGCGGCGCCGGCACCCGGGCTATCGCCGCCGGAGCCGCCGCCGTCGCCGCCGTCGCCGCCGTCGCCGCCGCTGGAGCCGCTGGAGCCGCTGGAGCCGCTGGAGCCGCTGGAGCCGCCCGCGCTCTCCAGCGGATGATAGTCCTTGTCGAGCCCCACGAGCGCTGTACACCCGCTGGCCATGAAGGCCAGCGCCGCCCACCACCCTGCAGCGCGCTTGCTGAGCATGCCGATCACTCCTACAGCCGCCCGACGGGCGCTGTCCACAGCGCCGCGTCCGCGCGGCGCCACGGGCACGGGTGCGACGCCAGGCGCGGGAGGTCGAGCAGGTGAAGGAGCGCGAGCCGCCCTGGATGGGCGAGGAGCGCTGTTGTTCGTGGCGCTTCACATGCCGTCGTGGCTGCACGGCGGCGGGCGCTGGAGCCGGTCGCGCCCGGCTGTGGCTGCGTGGGGCCATCGGCGTTTCAGTTCTGTGGATCGCGGCCATGCAGTTGCGGGACGAGCCGGTGCCGTTCCTTGTCGCGCGCTCGGGACGGCCCCTGGGCTCCGAGCGCCCGCTCTCGCGCACTTGCGCGCAGGTACGCGAATCCATCTCTCTTTTTATCTATCGTGCAGAGCGATTGTTGGGCGTGCGTCACCGTGGGGGAGCTGATATCAACGCCGCCGCGGGCAAGCTGGACGGGTTCGCGAAGCTGACCTTCGCCGAGGTGACCCCGAGCGTCACTGCCGGCTCCGCCGCATGGCACCGGCCGCCCACATCCGCGGATCCGATCGGGGACGAGCGACGGTGAGATCCGCCATCCCGGGATCGCCCGCCGTCCGACTCGTGGGCTCGCGGGAGGCGGAGGCGGCGCCCCCCGGAGGCCAGCGTCAGAAGCGCCCTCTCGCGCCGATCATCGCCCCTTCAGGCCCGGCTTCCAGCACGCCCGCGCTGATCCACCTCGGGCTCGCGCTGACCGCCGGGGTGGTGGGCTTCGGCTCGGTGAGGTAGAGCGCCGCCGCCGTCCCGAGCCCGGCCAGCCCCACCGCGAACCCGATGGTGCTCACCGTAGCCAGCGTGATCGCGTTGGTCCCGGCGTCGTGCCCCGTCGTGTCACAGCCCCTCGGGTCCACGGCCCGGATCCCGCTGCCGCAGTGCTCGTCGATGGTGGCCTTCTTGCCGAGCACGAGCGCGCCCGTGACGCCGCCCAGCACGAGCCCCGCCGCGCCGAGCCCGCCCGCCACGTACGTGGCCGTCCGGCGGCCTCCCGGGCTCGCCGGGCTGTCCGGTCCGGCCGACGCGGGCGCCGGCACGAGCTCGGGCGCCGTCGCCAGCGGGGCGGCCGGCGGCGGCGCGGGCGCTGCCGGCGCGGGCGTCGGCGCTTCCTTCAGCGCCAGCGTGAGCTCCTTTGTCTCGCCCGCGGCGATGGTGATCCGCTGTTCCTGGAGGGGGCCTCCCGGGGGCTCGATCGAGACCACGTGCTCTCCCGGGTCCACCGGGAGCGCGACCCCCAGCGCGGCCTCGCCCTGCACCTGGCCGTCGCGCCTCACCACCGTCCCCGCCGGCGCTCCCGGAGGCAGGGAGAGCGCGAGCTTCGGGACCTGGGGCGAGAGCCTGTCGCGCTCCTGCCTCGCGACCCTCGACCGCTCGGCTTGACGGGCCCTCTCCGCCGGGGGCATCTGATCGAGCTGCGCCAGGTAGTCCTTGAAGTGCGCCACCGCGGTGGCGATCCGGCCCCATTGCGCCTCGCAGAAGGCCAGCGTGAAGAGCGTGCCGGGCTGAGGGTCGAGGCGCTCGCTCTCGGCGAGGGCCTTGCAGCCTGTCTCGTAACGGCCCGCCTGCATGTCGGCGAGCCCTCGCTCGAAGAGCGCCTCGGCGGCCGCGATGTCCTGCGCCGCCGCGGGGACGGAGAGGGAGAGCAGGCCAACGGCGGCGAGGAGCGGGGTGGCGCGGTGGAAACATGAATGGAACATGCTCTGTCACTCAGCAGGTAAGAGGAGCTCGGGATACGGGCGCTCGGGGGCGAGCAGGCGAGCGAACCGCGAGGGCGGCGCGATGACTTGCCCGTCCGCTCTCGTGCGCCTCGCCGGGCCGCAGCTCAGGCCACACGCGGTATCGGTGGGGAGCAAGGCGGGGTGATGATGGACACTCCAACGGACCCCCGGTTCATTTGCGTCCGAACAGCTCGGCGGGTATCGGCCGCGGCGACGGCGGCGGTTTCCTCTCGGTCGAAGACGGCCTGGACCCGGCCGGCCCGGGTGTGCGCGCGGCGCCCTGGGAGGTTGCGCTCGGGTAGCGCTCGGCGGGCGAGGAGGCCGTGGCGGCCCCGGCCCCCGGAGCGGCCGTTGCCCCGGAGCCGGAGGGAGAGGGCGCGGGCGGAGGCACGGCGTCCGGCGCCGCGACCGAGGGGAGCGGCTCCGGCGGGGCTGGTGGTGGTGCTGCCTGCGTCGCCTGCGGCGCCGGTAAGGGCGGCTCTGGCGCTGCCAGGACGGCGGCGGCGTCGAGGGCCACCGCCTGCTCGGCCGTGTGCCGGGGGCGCTGCGCGAGCCGGACCGAGGCGCCCAGCATCGCGCCGAGGCCCAGCAGGGCCACCCCGGCGACGAGCGGCGCCCGGCGGCGCCGCGCCGGGCCCGCCGGTACGGCGGACACCGCGGCGCCGGTCGAGGTGCCCGCGAGCCCCAGGCCGGACGGGCGCCCGTCCCGCGCCGGGACCGGGCTCCCGGCCAGCGCGGGCTCCGGCGCCGCGGGGCCGGGGGGCAGCGCCGTGGCGGCGGGGACGACGCCAGGCGAGGACGACGCGCTCAGAAACGTCCCCCGGCCGGCGGCGACGGGGACGCCGAGCACCTCGCCGAGGGCCTGCACCGCCTCGGTGGCCCGGCGGAACCGCGCCGCGGGATCGCCCGCCGTGGCCCGGGCGAACCACGCGTCGAAGCCGGGCGGCAGCGCCACGCCCATGGATCGCGCCCGCTGCACCGGCGGCTCCTCGGGGCCGCGGGCCGCCACCATCGCGAAGGCGAGCACGCTCTCCGCGCCGCTCGCCTCGGGGTGCCAGTATGAACCGCCAACGAGCAGCGTGTAGGCCAGCATGCCGAGCGCGAAGATGTCCGCGGCGCCGGTGAGCCTGGTGCCGCCGAGGAACTGCTCGGGCGGCATGTAGATCGGCGTGCCGAGGCTGCTCGTGGCGCCCGCCGCGGTGGCGCCCTCGGCGACGAGCTTGGCGACGCCGAAGTCGAGGATCTTCACGCGGACCGAGCCGTCGTCGCGCCAGGAGAGGAAGATGTTCGCGGGCTTGAGGTCGCGGTGCACGATGTTCGCCGCGTGGGTGCGGTCGAGGGCCAGCGCTGCCTGGTGGAGGTAGGTCATCGCCTCGGCCGGCGGGAGGCGGCCGACGCGCTTGAGGCGCTCGCCGAGCTCCTCGCCGCGGAGCAGCTCCATGACCAGGAAGGGCATACCGGTCGCCTCGTCGACGCCCGCGTCGAAGACATCGACGATGTGCTCGCTCTCGACCTTCGCCGCGATGCGCGCCTCGCGCTTGAAGCGCTCGCGCATCTCCTCACTCTGGAAGAGGTGCGGGTGCATGACCTTGAGCGCCCGGTGCCGCTCGGTCTCGAGGTGGACAACCTCGTGGACGGCGCCCATCGCGCCGGCGGCGATGAGGCGCACCACGCGATAGCGGCGCGCGAAGACGGTCCCCTCGGCGAGCACGACGGCCGACACGGGAGGACGGTCGGGCCGCGGGCCGGCGGCGTCAAGCATCTGCGAGGCGTGCGAGACCGCCGGCGAACGGCGGCGACCGCGTGTTGCCGGAGCGGGCCCGCGCTGGAGCTCGACGAGGAGCGGGCCAGGTCCTACGGCGATGTCGTGCTGAATGCCCTGGACGACTCGGCTCGGCGGGCGCTGGAGGCGATGATGAAGGGCTACGAGTACCAGAGCGATTTCGCCAAGAAGTACGTCGCGCAGGGTCGCCGGGAAGGTCGCCGAGAGGGAGAGCGTGCCATGCTGCTGCGGCAACTGCGCGCTCGTTTTGGCGAGCTGCCAGAAGCCGCCGTGGCCTGCGTCGAGGGGGCCGAGAGCGCGGTGCTCGAGCAGTGGGCCGCGCGGGTGCCCGGCGCGAAGACGCTCGCCGCGCTTGTCGCGGCGGTAGGAAGCCTCGATGAGGCGCTCGGTGACCTTGAGGCAGGCGTGGAGGAGGCGATCGCAGACTGTGAAGCGGTGATCGCGGGGAACTTGGCTGCGCGCTCGGCGACCCAGGCGAGCCGCGTTTCCATCCCGACGGCGATCACTGGCGCTGCAGTCGGTCCGGGGGCCGACCCCGGACACCGGCTCCCTGCGTTCCGGTTGCTGTCGCCCGACGTCGGCGACGATTCTTGTGTGCTTAAGGGTTCAAGGATCAAGTTTCAAGCGAAGTGCGTCGTGTGCGCAACAAATGTTCTATGCTACTGCAGCGCCCTCGCGCACCGGACCCCGATGCTGTAGTAGCGGGCCGACGGATCGTAGCTGCCGCGGCGGAAAGAGAGCAGGAACGACGCACCGTTGTTCCAGCTCCCGCCCCGGGCCAACCGGACTGAGCCGCTGGTTGATTCGGCACAATTGTGACAATTGTCTGGATAGGCTGCGTACCAGTCCAGGACCCATTCCCACATATTCCCGGCCAGGTCCGCGTGCCCCCACCTCCCATCTCCCTTCGTCGACCGCGATCCAACCGGCTGGATATCATCGAATGTACACGAGCCGGCAGGCTCACCGCCAGCGCAGTCATACACAGTGTAAGTGCCATCGATTGTGGTCGCGTCTGCCGGATTGGACCACGGATAGGCGCGCTGCTCTTTTCCTCCCGCCGCTGCGTAGTGCCACTCCGCCTCCGTCGGCAGCCGGCCCCCATCCCACGCGCAGAACGCAAATGCCACATACCAGCTCAGGCAGTTCATCGGCAAGTGCTCGGTACCTTCGTCTGTATCCCTCCATGTTTGCCAGGTTCCACTGCACTTCACCGCCGCCTTCAGCTCCGCCGTTCCCGCAGGTAGTTCGCTGTCCCACTTATCATTCCAGTCGCTTCTCTTGATCAGCGGGTGCCGCCCCGCGCCCGGTGAGGGCTTGCTCCCGGGGTACGCCTCGACGAACTTCCGGAACCGACCCACCGTCACCTCGAACCGATCCAGCACGAAATCATCCACCGTGGCTGGGTAGTCCTTGTTGCCGTCCCGACGCGTGAAACTCCCTCCGCGCACCGCCTCCGCTGTCGCGCAGCAGCTCTCATCCTCTCCAGGGCCGCACGTCGCAACCAGCCCGACACAGCTCGGCGGTGTCATGCACATACCCTCGCTGCACACCGGCGCCTCCTTCGGACACGGCGCCGCGTCCTGCCACTGCCCGCGCTCATCGCACCACTGCGGGCGGTTGTCCGAGCAGCGCACGTCCTCCGGGCCGCACTCCCCGGTGCACTTTCCCTCCACGCACGTCTGCCCGGCGCACTCCGTTCCCCCCGGCGTGCACTCTGCGTCACCGCCGCCGCCACCGGTTCCGCCACCGGCCTCTCCTCCGGTGCCAGCATCCCCTCCGGTCCCTGTCGTGGTGCCGCCGGCTTCCCCACCGGTTCCGGTCCCGCCGCTGCCTCCTGGCACCACGTAATAATCGTCCTCCAGCCCCGCCAGCGCCGCGCATCCGCCCGCGGTGAGCGCCCACGCCGCCCACAGCCATCTCGCGCGCTCCCCGTTCCTCTTCTCCATGTCTTCCCCTAGGCCGCCGCGCAGCCGCTGTCCACCGCCGCGCGTGACCGCGATCTCCCCCTGGCTGCGCGCGCCGGCGGCGCGCCCTCCCGCGGCGCGGCTTCCAGGGACCCGCGGCATGGCCGCCTCTCCGGCGCCCAGCAGGTCGGCCGGCCCGACGGCGCCCGCTCCGTCGTGGGCGTCCGTCGCGCGGCTTGAGGGCGCTCCGCGGCCGCTCCCTCGTGTCGAGCGGACCGAGCGTCGAGAATACCCGCGAGGCAATTCCGGAAGCACCGCTGGCCGGACGATCCGCCCGGCAGCAGGACGCGCAGACTCTCACCATTACACGCGAGCTGCCACAATCGTGTCTCCATTTCTGCTGCGTAGGGTCGATAATTCGAATGCTCTCCTCCCGGAGCGCTGATATCGCTCTGCCGTGGGGAACCTCGACGGGGGCGCGAAGCCGCCTTCGCCGAGAAGCCCCCGCGCACTCCTGGACTCGACCGCCTGCGAGCAACGTCGCGATGCCCTCCATGGCCCACGAGATCCTCGTGGATCTCTTCAAGAACCGCCCCTCGCTCGCCGCCGAGCTCCTCGTCGAGGCGCTGGGCGTCCCGCTGCCGCCCTACTCGGGAGCGCGCCTCACCTCGATCGACCTGACCGAGATCCAGCCTGCCGAGTACCGCGCCGACCTCGTCGTCGTCCTGCTCGACGTCGACGCGCCGATATGGGTGCTCATCGTCGAGGTCCAGCTCGGCATCGATCCGCGAAAGCGCTATAGCTGGCCCGACTACACCATGGGCGCGCGCGCCGCGCACCGCTGCCAGGTGGGCCTGCTCGTCGTCGCGCCCGACCCCGGCGTCGCCGCCTGGTGCGCAGCGCCCATCGAGACCGGCATCCCCGGCTTCGTGCTGCGCCCGCCGGTGCTCGGGCGCGAGGCGGTTCCGGTCGTGACGGACCCCGCGGAGGCGGCCCGCCGGCCCGAGCTGGCCGTGCTCTCCGCCATGGCGCACGGCAGCAGCGAGCGGGGGGCGAGCATCGCCGCCGCGGTGCTGCCCGCGATGCGGGAGCTCGACGAGGACAGGGCCAGGTTCTACGGCGATGTCGTGCTAAATTCCCTGAACGACGCGGCGCGCAGGGCGCTGGAGGCGATGATGAAGGGCTACGAGTACCAGAGCGATTTCGCCAAGAAGTACGTCGCGCAGGGACGCGATCTGGGGCGCCGGGAAGGCGAGCGTGCCATTCTGCTGCGGCTTTTGCGTGCTCGTTTCGGCGAGCTGCCGGATGCCGCCCTGGCCCGCGTCGAGGGGGCCGAGACCGCTGCTCTCGAGCGGTGGGCCGACCGGGTGCTCAGCGCGGAGACCCTCGCCGACGTGCTGGACGAGCCGAGCTGAGGAGGCCGCCCGGCGCCCATGGCCGCGCCACCGCCACGGATCGTGTCCTCGATCCGAGCGTCGGCCGCTTCGATGGCGGCGCGGGCATCCTCGCCTGCTGGCGCGGTCGCGCCGGCGTCGGTGACGGCCGTCGCCGCGCGGGCGGCGGGACCGGGCGCAGCGGCGCTGGCCATTGATTGAAGGGCGAGCACGGCCGTCGTTGCACCCTCTCTCCCTGTCGCCTCGGCTCGCGCCAGTCGCGTCATCACGAGCATGCCGCCGGATAGTGTCTCTATATCTGCCAGGTAGAGCGGTCATTGGCCATGCATCGCTGCTGGCGAGCTGGTCAGCTCTTCGACGTGGAGGTGCTCCTGCCGGCGCCCCGCGCGGCCGAGCCGCCGCGCTCGGGCCCCGCGCAGGTCGCCACCGACGCCTACCGCGCGAACTGGGAGGCGATCTTCGGCCCGCGCGAGGAAAACAAGCTCGTCGACTGAGCCGCTCTCGGCGGCGGCCGCCGGACGCCGCGCTCGCGAGCCGCGACGTGTCGCACGAGCTCGCCAGCCGGGCCGCGCTCAGCGCGGCTTGTCGCGGGACGCCACGCTCGTCAGCCGCGGCGCCTCGCCGGTCCTCCGGATCGCGTACTGCCTGGCGTGCTCCGAGCGCGCCGGTCGACGGTCCCTCGCTTGCCAGGGCTCGCGTCCGCCGCGCAGAGGGCGAGCGTGCAGGGCGCTGCCGCTGTCCGCGACCGACGACGAGACGCTCGCGCGCGCCGCGGCGCAGGGGTACCCCGGCGCGGCGCCTGTCGTCTGGCAGCGGTTCGCGCCGCTCGTGCGCCGCATCCTGAAGCGCACCCTGGGGCCGGGCGACGAGGTGGACGACCACGTGCAGGACACGTTCCTTCGCTTCTTCCGTATGGCGAAGGACCTGCGCGACCCGTCGCTGCTCTCGAGCTTCATCGTCGGCATCGCGGTGCGCGTGGCGCGCGCCGGGCCGCGGCGCGTAGGTAAAAGAAGCCGGATCGCAGCGCGAGGAAGTGCAGCGCGGCAAACCGAAAGGGGTGGGACCGCGAGCGTCGAGATGGCTCGGTCCTGGGTCGAAAGAGCGTGGTCCGGGCGTCTCGCGGTCCTGCGTGCGTCCTCCGCGTTGCGCGGCGGAGTAGGGCGCTCGGGGCCGGGGCCGGCGCGCCGCCACGCCACGCTCCACTGCACGGAGGCCGCGTACGAGGCCGAGGGCGCCGCCGCCCCGACGAGCGCCGAGAGAACCCGATCGGTAGAATGGCCATCAATCAGAGAGAGGGCACTGCTCGTAGCAGCGCCAGACCTCCGTGCTGCGGTCCGTGCCGCCGGCGAAAGACGCCTTGATCTCGTCGCAGGGCGCGTCGAGCACGCACGACGCGCGACACGCCTCGTGTTCGGAGCAGCCGGCGAGGTCGTCCTCGAGCTCGAGGTCGTCGACCCCGCAGGCAGCGGCGTGCTCGACGGCATCCGCGCATTTCCCCGTCTTGCAGCCGGCCGTGAGGAGCGCGGTCGCAATGAAAATCGACGCCATGAGATAACTCTTGCGCATAATCCAGCTCTGCACCTCGCAACGTGTGGATGGAGGGGAGCCGGCCGGCCCATGCAGCGCGGCGCCCCGGAAGCGGACCGCCGTTGCCGCTGGCCCCTTCACCCGATGGAGAACGTGGGGGAGCCGGTTTGGGCACGGGCCGATGTCGGTTTTTGGCTTCCAATCTTGCTGGAATCTGGCGAAGGTTGAACCGGGGGATCGGCCCGCTCGGATGGGAAGTGATCGCGTCTCGCGACGTTCGGCCGGGCGCATCGCGTACCGGCTCAAGTACCCGACGCGGGGCGCCCCCCACCGGATCATGACGCCGGTAAATTCATTGCTCGACCTGCCGCATTGATTCCTCCGCCTCGGCATCTATTGACGGGATACAGCAGCGCGCTCGCACCGCGCTCGAAACGGCACGGCGCCGTGACACCACGCGTCCCTTCGATACCACGGAAGGGCAACTCGGCAGCTACCCGGAGCGCCTGCGCGACCGCCCGGACCTCTGGCGCGACGCCCTGACGCCGCGCTCACGGGGGGTCGCAGGTGACCGAGTTCGTCCACCTGCATCGCTGGCCGGTGTTCAACGTCGCCGACATGGCTCAGCAATCACCGGAGCGTTGGAGCATCAGTCCTCTTCGCCATGGTAGACCACGAGCTCCTCGGCCCCGTCGCGTCGGATTCCACCTGTGCTTTGAGTGTGAGAGGCCTGCCACCCGATGACGTGGCCTTCAGGATGACGCGCCGACGGCCTACGTCGTCGGTTCCATCGTCGAACACTTCAGACGCCCGCCCAACGGTCGTTCGCAGTTCCTCCTCGGGCTCGGTCCAGGCTCGAAAACCAGTATGCCGCACCGCGTCGAGCAAAGCTGCCCGCGCCGTGTCACGGCAAGTTGGCGTCCATCCAGGCGAGTCGGGCCAGGAGGAAGTCGTGCATCACCTGGAGCTGCCCCTCCCACGTGGGCGCGGTGGGGCCGCCGAGGAAGCCGGTGCTCGACCTGATGATGCTCGACACCGGCCATCTGGCGAAATCGCGGACCACGGCCCGCCCGAGCGGCGCGCTCAGGGTATCCATGCGATGCTCGATCGCGGCATCGGACAGGAGCGTCTCGCGGAGCGCCGTGTAGCGCGTCCGCACCCGCGCCATGAACGCCGGGTCTCCGGTGAGCTTCTGATACCAGTTGTTGACGTTCCTCTGGCCGCTGAAGCGCCAGCCGGTGTCGCTCGCCGATTGCGGCGTCGCGCTCTGGGCGCCCACGCCGCCGAGCGCGAAGTTGTAGTCCCACAGCGGGCCGGCCTTGAGCTTCTCATCGCGATCCTTGTGGTAATAGGCGCTCCGCACGTAAGCGTCCACGTTGAGCGTCAGCTCGTTGATGATCAGGTAATCGATGAACGACGGCACGTCGATGTACGCCGCGTAATCACCGATGGGCGTCTGATGCAGGCCGTCGTGGAACTGCTGGATGTACTGCGTCAGCCAGGTCGCCTGCTCGGCGTTCAGCGGATCGGGATCCACCACCTCGAGATCGACCCAGCACGTGCCGACCGGACGACCGCCGCCGCCGAAGCCGAACCCCGGGAGGGGATCCGAGCCCGTGCACGTGAGCTTCGGCTCCTCGGCGGCCGCCTGGTCGAACTTGAAGATGTAGCCGCCGCTGATGTCGGGCAGCTCCCGGTCCTCCTCCTCGAGCTGCTTGAGATCGGTCCGGACCTTGTTGTTCTTGATCGTCTCCGAGACCCAGTAGATGCCCTGGTAATCCGCCTCGCCGATCGCGTGCGCCTCGTAGTTCAGGTAGACCTCGGCGAACTCGTTGCGCGGCGCCTGGAGGCCCATCTCCCGGCCGAGCGCGTAGGTGAACGGATTGCGGATCAGCGTGCGGTCGTAGTAGGGCGGGATGAGCGCCCAGTCCGAGTCGGCGGGCATGCCCAGCACCGCGTAGTCGAGGTCCTTGCCGCGGTTGTCCCACAGCTCGAGCTTGTACGGCGTCTGCGGAAAGGACCGCGACGACTGGCCACGCACGTGGTAGCCCGCGCGCATCGCCATCGTGGGCAGCGAGGCCATCGAGGCGACGCCGTCGACCGGCTCCCAGATCATCACCGCCGCGTCGAAGTAGACTTCTTTATCGGTCGGCTTGCCCTTGCCGTAACCGTCCACGACCATGATGGGAATGTCGGACGTCGCGTCGATGGTGCGCGCGATGTAGAGGCCCGTGCTCACCGAGCCGGCCGCGGCGCCCCCCACGAACGGCTGCGCGCGAACCTGCGTGGTGGCCGTGAGGATCACCGGTTCGCCCGTGTACAGCGTGGATTCCGCGGTCGGCAGCTGCCCGTCCACCGTGTAGCGGATCTCGGCCCCCTCGATGGTCGTGGTCATCCCGACCTGGATCTGGTCCCTGAATGTCTGGCTCGGCGTGGAAAACGCGACATCCCCGATCAAAGGATCAGTCTCTGACGGGGTATCCTCGCCACCCGAGCCGCCGGTCCCGGTCGTCGCGCCGCCCGAGCCGCCGGTCCCGGTCGTCGCGCCGCCCGAGCCGCCGGTCCCGGTCGTCGCGCCGCCCGAGCCGCCGGTCCCGGTCGCCTCACCGCCCGAGCCGCCGGTCCCGGTCGCCTCACCGCCCGAGCCGCCGGTCCCGGTCGTCTCGCCGCCCGAGCCGCCGGTTCCGGTCGCCTCACCGCCCGAGCCGCCGGTCCCGGTCGCCTCACCGCCCGAGCCGCCGGTCCCGGTCGTCTCGCCGGTCCCCGTCACACCCCCGCCGCCCGGGCCGCCAGCCGACGCGGAGCCGCCACCCACCGCGCCCGAGGCGCTCGATGAGCTTGCCACCGTCGCGCCTCCGGCGCCGTCCTGCGGTATTGCCTCCGGTGCTGGGGCACATGCAATGCCCAGCGCGAGGATCGCAACCGCGATGGATCCGTGAAGCCCGGCAAACCGCGCGCGTCTCACCAAGATGATATTTTCCACAGTTGGCCTCATCCAAATTTCAAGATCTCGTCATCCTACTGACGCACAGGGTTCCAGCGCTACCCGTTTCTCGCCCAGCGCAGGACGTGGCTGCTTCAATGCACGGAGAGTTATGGATACAGCGTCGCTTTCCCAGGAGGACGGAGAAACTCCCCTGCCGCCGGGCGAACGCGGGCGCAGGCGCCTGATGGCGCAGGCGCCTGATGGCGCAGGCGCCTGATGGCGGGAGGCTGGCCGAGGGCGCGTCCAGGATGCTTGTCGCCCTCAGCTCGGCTTCATGGGGAGGCGGGCCCATTCCGGGAACGTCGTGAAGCCGCCGGGGACGAGCGCGTTCGCCGCGGCGATGTGCGCCTCCCGATCCGGGCCGAGGTAGGTGCAAGGTTCTGGCGGCGGCAGCGCGCCTCTTCTGAGGTGGGCGTGCCCTTCGATCCCGGCGCTTGCGACGGAGAGCTCCTCCTCGAGTACCGCGCCGACCTCGTCGTCGTCCTGCTCGACGGCGACGCGCCGAGCTGGGTGCTCATCGTCGAGGTCCAGCTCGGAACGCTGAGACGGTACCCGCCGAGAAACGCCGCCCGGCAGCAGGACACGCAGACTCACGCCGTTACGCGCGAGCTGCCACGATCGTGTCTCTATTTCTGTTGTGCAGCGTCGATTGTTCGAATGCCGCTCCTCCCGGAGCGCTGATATCGCCGCCGCCGTGGGCGAGCTCGACGGGTGCGCCAAGCAGACCGCCCGCCGGGCGGAGGCGATGATGAAGGTCTACGAGCACTTGCGCGCAGGCTCGCGAATCGATCTCTCTTTATCTGCCATGCAGAGCGCTTATTCGAAGTGCATCGCCGCAGGTGAGCTGATATCAACACCGCCGTGGGCAAGCTGGACGGGTTCGCGAAGCTGACCTTCGCCGAGGTGACCCAGGGCGTCACCGCCGGCTCCGCCGCATGGCACCGGCCACCCGAGGTCCGGCTCGAGCGCGTCCAGGCCGACGGCCACCTCCGCGTGTTGCGGCCCGAAGGCCTCGCTCCGC
The DNA here is from genome assembly GCF_051521615.1 of Sorangium sp. So ce1335. Lineage (NCBI taxonomy): Bacteria > Pseudomonadati > Myxococcota > Polyangiales > Polyangiaceae > Sorangium > Sorangium sp. So ce1335. Next base: position 8,140,986 of record NZ_CP150363.1, on the reverse strand, counting down.
TCGCCCATCCCTGGCCGGAGGCGTGCGACCATGACGAGGTGCTCGTCGAGATCAAGATGGCCGGCGACCATGTCGACATCGTGGAGCTCAAGCGCGCCACGCTCCGCCGGCTGGCGCGTGAGATCGAGCGCATCGAGGAGCGCTCTCCGCCGTGGATGGGCGAGGAGCCGCTCTGGGTCGTCGCTCCCCACCTGCCGTCGTGGTTGCACACGGTGCGGGCGCTGGAGCGGCTCGCCCCCGGTTGTTACCGCGTTGGTCCCTCGCCGTTTCAGTTCCTCTGGATCGCGGCCAACGAGCTGCCGCTGCGCGACGAGCTCGTGCCGTTCCTGACTGCTCGAGCAGGACAGGCCCTCGATGAGTTCGCCCGGTGGGTCGCACCGCGGCGGGATGTGGAATGGGTGATCTCCATGCTAGAATACCTGCCGATGTCACTGAAGACCCGTGAGGACTTGCTGCGACGGTTCGCCCGCGTCGACGACCCGGAGATCGAGGCGCGCAGGCAGTGGATCCTCCAGGCCCTGCTCGACCACAGTCCGGAGGTCAAGGCGGAGCTCATCGAGCAAGGCGTCGAGAAGGGGATCGAGAAGGGGATCGAGAAGGGCCAGCTCACCGAGGCGCGCGCGCTGCTGCGCAGGTTGCTGGCTCGCCGCGGCTTCGCGCCGACCGCGGCGATGGAGGCCCAGATCGACGCCTGCTCCGAGCTGGACACCCTGCACCGGTGGCTGGACCAGGCCATGACCGCGGACAGCGCAGAAGAGGCGCTGGCGTAGACGCCACGCGCGGCCTGCGGGCCTCCCTGCCGTCGCTCCGTCCCCGTCCGGCGGGCCAACGACGCCTCCGCCATGGGCTCGCCCGGAGGCGCATGAGCCTGCCGCCTTCGGCGACTCGCCCGCCCATGACCGCGCCGCCGCCGCGGATCGTGTCCTCGACCTGAGCGTCGGCCGCTTCGATGGCGGCGCGGGATCATGGCCTGCTGGCGCGGTCGCGCGGGCGTCGGTGACGGCCGTCGCCGCGCGGGCGTCGGAGCCGGGCGCGGCGGCGCAGGCCCGTGGCTGAAGGGTGAGCACGGCCGTCGTTGCACCCTCTCTCTATCTGGCGTCTCCGCCCGCGCCGGTCGCGCCATTACGAGCGCGCCGCTGGAATCGTGTCTCTATATCTGCCAGGCAGAGCGATTATTGGCCATGCATCGCTGCTGGCGAGCTGGTACCAGAGCGGCATGGGAAAGCTGGACGGGTTTCTGAAGCGGGCGTTCGCCGCGGCGACGGCGCACGTGGACGCCAGGCACGTCGCTCGGCAGGATACGCTCGCGCTGTGGCGTGAGCGCATGCAGGCCACCGGCTATCTGCAGGTGTCGCGGCCCGAAGGCCTGGCGCCCCTGGCGGCGCCCTGGCCGGAGGCTCGGGATCACGAGGAAGTGCTTGTCGAGCTGAAGCTCGCCGGCGATGTCGTCGACGTGGTGGCGGTCAAGAGGGCCCTGCTCCGGCGGCAGGTGCGCGAGGTCGAGCGCGTCGAGGAGCGCGAGCCGCCCTGGATGGGCGAGGAGCCGCTGTGGTTCGTCGCTCCCGACGTGCCATCGTGGCTGCACAGTGTGCGGGTGCTGGAGCGCTTCGCGCCTGGTTGCTACCGAGTCGGGCCCTCGCCGTTTCCGTTTCTGTGGATCGCCGCCAACGAGCTGCCCTTGTGCGACGACCTGATGCCCTTCCTGGTGGCGCGCTCGGGACAGGCCCTGGACGACTTCGCCCGGTGGGTCGCACCGCGGCGGGAAATGGAATGGGTGCTCAACATGGTACAGCACATGCCGATATCACCGGAGACACGTGAAGAGTTGATGCGCAAGTTCGGTCGCTCTGACGACCCGGAGATCGAGGCGCGCAGGCAGTGGATCCTCCAGGCCCTTCTCGCCGACAGCCCGGAGGTCAAGGACCAGCTCATCGAGAAAGGCCAGCTCACCGAGGCGCGCGCGGTGCTGCGCAGGGTGCTGGCTCGCCGCGGCTTCGCGCCGACCGCGGCGATCGAGACCCGGATCGACGCCTGCTCCGACTTGGACACCCTGCACCGATGGCTGGACCAGGCGGTGACCGCGGCCAGCGCAGAAAACGCGCTGGCATAATCCTCAGGCCGTTCGCGCCTTGCGGCCACCTGCGAGGTGTGCCGTGCCGTCGCCGTCCGGCATTGAAACGCGCTGGCATGATCCTCAGGCCGTTCGCGCCTTACGGCCACCTGCGAGGCGCGCCGCGCCGTCGCCGTCCGGCATCGCCCCCTCACGCCCTCACGGGGCCGGGCAACCTCGGAGCTGCCCTATACCGCCAGGAACTCCCTCGCGATCTCGTCGTCGAACTCCTCCACCTTCCCCCGCCGCACGATCCCCCCGTTATCCATGATGGAGTACTCGCTCGCCGTCGAGAGCGCGAAATCCAGGAACTGCTCCACGAGCAGGATCGCCATGTCCCCCTTCTTCCCGAGCCCTTTGATGACCTCCCCGATCTCCTGCATGATCGACGGCTGGATCCCCTCCGTCGGCTCGTCCAGCAAGAGGAGCTTCGGCTTCCTCAGCAGCACGCGCGCGAGCGAGAGCTGCTGTTGCTGCCCGCCGCTCAGCGTCCCCGCCGCCCGCGCCTGGAACTTCTTGAGGATGGGGAACATCCCCATCACCTCCTCCAGCGCCGCCGGGCTCGGCGTGGGGTCGCTCTTCGCCTCGAAGCCCATCAGCAGGTTCTCTCGCACGGTCAGGTACGGGAAGATCCCTCGCCCCTGCGGCACATAGCCGATCCCCGCGCGCGCCCTGTCGCTCGGCGACCTCGTCGTGAGGTCCGTCCCGTCGAGCGTCACCTTCCCGCGCCGCGGCTTCAGCACGCCCATGATCGCCTTGAGCAGCGTCGTCTTGCCGACCCCGTTGCGGCCCAGCAGGCACGACACCCGGCCGGGCGCGACGTCCAGGCTGACCTGCGACAGGATGCAGCTCTCCTCGTAATAGACCGCGAGATCCTCGACGACAAGCATGCTCTCTACCGCTCCTCCGCCGCAGCCGTGGCCGCCGCACCACCGCGCCCGCGCCCCGCGTCGTGCGCCCGACCGAGGTACACCTCGATCACCTTCGCGTTGCTCTGGACCTCCTCGACAGGCCCCTCGCACAGCCGCCTTCCCGCGTGCAGCACCGTCACCGTGCTCGCGTAGCGACGCACGAACTCCATGTCGTGCTCCACCACGAGCACCGACCGGTGCCGCGCGATCTCCTGCACGAGCTCCCCCGTCCGGTCCCGCTCACGCCGCGTCATCCCCGCCACCGGCTCGTCGAGCAGGAGCAGCTTCGGCTGCTGCACGAGCAGCATGCCGATCTCCAGCCACTGCCGCTCCCCGTGCGCCAGCACCGCCGCCCGCACGTCCGCGCGCCGCCGGAGCCCGATGCGGTCGAGCGTCTCCGAGATCTCCTTCTCCTGCGCCGACGACAGCCCGCGGAGCAGCCCCGGCGCGCTCTCCCTGAAGCCCAGCGCCGCCTCGAGGTTCTCCAGCACCGTGAGGCTGCCGAACACCGCCGGCGTCTGGAACTTCCGCCCGATCCCGAGCCGGACCAGCGCGTGCTCCGGCAGCCGATGCGCCTCGACAGCCTCGCTCCCGGACTCCCCACCTCCGTGGAACATCACCCGTCCGCTCGACGGCCGCGTCCTGCCGGTAAGGATGTCGAGCAGCGTCGTCTTCCCGGCGCCGTTCGGGCCGATCAGGAACCTGAGCTCTCCGCGCTGGATCGAGAAGTCGAGCCCGTCCAGCACCTTGAAGCCGTCGAAGCTCACCGTCACCTGCTGGACCTCGACGATGTTGCCGCGGCTCATCGGTTCGCTCCTCGCGTCGCCCCTCGCATGATTCCCGCTCATCTGCGCTCGTCTCCGCTCATGTTCCGCTCATGTTCCGCTCATGTGCCCATGTTCCGCAGGCCCCGCGCGTTCCGCTCAGCGCCCCGTCGTCGCCGGCGCCTCGGAGCGCCCCGCGTCGACCTCGGCCGCGGCCGCCGGCCCGGCCGCCGCGGCGTCGCCCCGCGCGGCCTCGCCGCCCGCGCCGCGGCGCGCCAGCCGCGCGGCGTGGCGCCGCAGGAAGCCGGCCACGCCCGTCGGGAGCAGCATCACCGACGCCGCGAACAGCGCGCCGAAGCCGAGCTGCCACACCTCGGGGTACGACTCGCTCAGCGCGCTCTTGCCGAGGCTCACGAGGATCGCCCCAAGGATCGCGCCGATCAGCGTGCCGCGCCCGCCGACGGCCACCCACGTCACCATCTCGACCGACGGGATCACCCCCATCGACGAGGGCGAGATGAGCCCGACCTGGCAGACGAACAGCGCCCCCGCGACGCCGGCCATGCCCGCCGACAGCGCGAACACGAGCGTCTTCAGGGTGACCGGGTTGTAGCCGAGGAAGCGCACCCGGTTCTCGTCGTCGCGCATCGCCACGAGCAGGCGCCCGAACCGCGACTGCGTGAGCCGCCGGCACAGGAGGTAGAGCGCCCCCAGGCAGAACAGCGTCACGAAGTAGAGCACCGTCTGCGTCGAGGCGCTCCCCCGCGCGAAGCCGAAGATCGTCTTCAGGTTCGTGATCCCGTTCGTGCCGCCGGTGATCGCCTGCTGGCCGATGAAGAGGATCGACGCGATCAGCGTGAGCCCCTGCGTGATCAGCGAGAAATACACCCCCTGGACGCGGCTCCGGAACACGAGGTATCCGACCGCCGCCGCGATCGCCATCGGTACGATCACGACGGCGCACAGCGCCACGACCGGCGAGCGGAACGGCTCCCAGAAGAGCGGCAGCGCCGTGAGGCCGCTCCAGCTCATGAAGTCGGGCAGCTTCGCGCCCGACGTCTCCAGCTTGAGGTACATCGCCATCGCGTAGCCGCCGAGCCCGAAGAAGAGCCCCTGGCCGAGGCTCAGCATGCCGCCGTAGCCCCAGATGAGGTCGAGCCCGAGCGCGACGATGGCGAACGTGAGGAACTTGCCGAGCAGGTTCAGGCGGAAATCCGAGAGCACGAGCGGCGCGGCGAGCAGCGGCAGCGCCAGCGCGAGGGGCGCTCCCCAGGTCCAGAGGAGGTGGCGAAGGGTGGAGTCTCGAGGGGCCATGTCCGTTTCCTCTTCTATCGGGTGCGCAGGGCGAGCAGGCCTGTCGGCCGCCATTGCAAGAAGGCGATCACCAGCGCGAACACGAGCGCCTTGCCGAGCGACGCCGTCGTCGAGAGCTCGAGCAGCGTGTTCGCCACGCCGATCACGAGCGCCGCCACCACCGTGCCGGGCAGCCGCCCGAGGCCCCCGAGGATGACCACCATGAAGGCGTCGACGATGTAGTTCGTCCCGAGCGACGGGCCGATCGAGCCGAGCTGCGTCAGCGCGCACCCCGCCACCCCGGCGAGCCCCGCGCCGAGCGCGAACGTCGCCGCGTCGACCCGGCGCGCGCGCACGCCGAGGCACGAGGCCATCTCCCGGTTCTGCATCACCGCCCGCAGCCGCCGGCCGCCGGCGGAGCGGTGCAGGTACGTGTAGACCGCGACGATGCACGCGATCACGAGCGCGATGAGGAAGACGCGCTTGTAGGGGAACTGCACCCCGTCCGAGAGCGCGACGCCGCCGCGCAGCCACGACGGGCTCGACACCTGCACGTTGGACGCGCCGAACAGGCTGCGCGCCGCCTGCTGCAGCACGAGCCCGACGCCCCACGTGGCGAGCAGCGTGTCGAGCGGCCTGCCGTAGAGGAAGCGCACGATCGAGAGCTCGAGCGCCAGCCCGAGCACGCCGGCCACGAGGAACGAGGCCGGCAGCGCAAGGAGGAACCAGACCCCGGCGTCCGTCCCCCCGACGAGCGGCGCAAGGTGCTGCCCGATGACGTACGTCGTGTAGGCCCCGGCCATGATGAACTCGCCGTGGGCCATGTTGATCACGTTCATCAGCCCGAACGAGAACGCGAGGCCCATCGAGATGAGCAGGAGGATCGAGCCCAGGCTCAGACCGTTGAAGGCGTGGAGGAGAACTTCGTTCATCGGGAGCACCGACCGTCGAGAGGCCTCGCCGCCGCGCTACTTCGCGGCCAGCTCCTTCGCCCAGGGGAACGCGGTGAGGTACGGGTCCGGCTGGACCGGCTTGCCCGTGCTCCACACCTCGTCGATGAGGCCGTCCTGCCGCACCTTGCCGATGCGCACCGTCTTCCAGGTGTGCTGGGTCTTGCCGTCGAGCCGGACGAGGCCCTCGGGCGCGGCGTGCTCGATGCCGCCGCCCTGCACGGCCTCCTTCACCTTGGCGACGTCGGTCGACTTCGCCTTCTCGACGGCCATCTTCCACAGGAAGACCCCGAAATAGCCCGCCTCGATGGGATCGTCCGTGACGCGCGCGGCGCCGTACTTGGCCTTGTACGCCTCGACGAACCTCTTGTTCTCGGGGGTGTCCGTCGTCTGGTAGTAGTTCCACGAGACGAGGTGTCCGGCGATGTTGTCGGCGCCGATGCCGCGCACCTCCTCCTCGGCGACGCTCACCGAGAGGACCGGCAGCTTGTCGGCGGTGTAGCCGGCGTCCTTGAACTGCTTGAAGAACGCCACGTTGCTGTCGCCGTTCAGCGTGTTGAAGATCGCGTCCGGCTTGGCCGCGCCGATCTTGCTGATGATGGTGCTGACCTCGGTCCCGCCGAGCGGCAGGTACTCCTCGCCGGCGAGCTCGCCGCCCTTCGACGCGAGCTGGGCCTTGATGATCTTGTTCGCCGTGCGCGGAAATACGTAGTCGGAGCCGAGCAGGTAAATGCGCTTCTTTCCCTGCTCGAGCAGGTAGTCGACCGCGGGGACGATCTGCTGGCTCGGCTCGGCGCCGGTGTAGAAGATGTTGGGCGACTGCTCGAGGCCCTCGTACTGGACGGGGTAGAACAGGAGGCCGTTCAGCTCCTCGAACGAGGGCAGCATCGCCTTGCGGCTCGCGCTCGTCCACCCGCCGAAGACGACCGCAACGCCGTCCTGCTGGATGAGCTTTCTGGCCTTCTCGTTGAACGTCGGCCAGTCGCTGGCGCCGTCCTCGACGACGGGCGTGATCTGCTTGCCGAGCACGCCGCCCGCCTTGTTGATCTCCTCGATCGCGAGGAGCGTCGCGTCCTTGACGGCCACCTCGCTGATCGACATGGTGCCGCTCAGCGAGTGGAGCACGCCGACCTTGATGGTGGCGCCGTCCGCCGCGGCCGCCGCGGGCGTCCCGGGCGAGGCCCCCGGCGCCGGCGCCTCCTCGCCCTCCTTGTCGCACGCGGAGAGCAGGGCCGCGCCGGCGAGGGCCGCCGCGATGCAGAGCGCCCGCCGTCTCGAGGAGCCCGCCGCCGGCCGCTCCTCAACAACGTCCATCCCAGACGTGAACTTGTTCAACGCATCCTCCTTGGGTGCCGGGAGCCCGTTCAATGCCCTGCATCGACGCGGCGCGGCGAACCGACTGCACAAGAGCCGTGATGAAGCTCGGGAGTCAGCGACAGCGCTGGAAGACTCCCGGCTGGACGCCGAAGGCGCGCTCTGCCCAGCAGAGATCGGCCCTCGGACACGGGGCCAACGACACGACGTCGTGGTGAAATGTCTTATGCCGAGCGCCATGTTTCCTCGAGGTTTCGTCGAGGTGAAATGTCGACCGGCCGGGCGGCGCCGCGCGCTTTCCGGGGGCTGTCTGGATTCCCGATCACAAAGCGCGTGTCGCGCTCCGTCGTCGTCGCCTCGACGTCGCTGTGCGCGGCGCCAGCCCGAGCTCCGTCCACGGCGCGGCGCGGGCGCGAGGCCGCGCAGGTCGCGCGCGGGGCGCGCCCGGACAGGAGCAGCGGAAGCGTCGTGTTGGTCGCGTCGCTCGCGGCGCGCCGGTGTGGGGAGCTCTCCCCGCCGCGCGCACGAGCGCTGAGCCCTCCGGCGCTGTCGTGACGAGGTGTGCTCTCCAGTGCTGCGAAAAACTTGTATCTGGGGCGGGAGATGCCGAGTAGAGTGGTGGATGCTGTCTGTGTCCTGTGCTGGGTCGGCACGGAGGGCAGGCGGGGTGGAGCGTATGGGAAGCACGAGTCATCTGCCCGGTGAGACGGATCGGCGATCTTCGGGGAACGGCGGCGGCGCGGCGCCGAGCGGCGCGGCGGCCGGGCCCCGGGACGAGAATTCGGTGGTGATCTCCCTGAGCGCGCTGCTCGCGGTGGAGGCGGCCGCCGAGAAGGGGGCCGACGCGCGGGCCGATCGCGGCGCGACGGGCTCCGGAATGGTGGATATCCACGGGCTGGCCTCCGGCGAGGGACAGGAGCGCAGCAGCTACCTGGATCTCTTCCCGTTCGGCGCCCCCGGCGCGGAGCTGCCCGCGTTCAGGCCACCCGAGCTCACGCCCGTGCCGTCCGAGGTCCCGATCGACCTGCGCCCCCCGCGCGCGCGGCGGGCAGCGGTCGTGCGGTATGGCGTGATGGGCCTCGTCGGCGCCGCCGTCGTCGCCAGCGCGGCGTGGCTCGGCGCCCCGCGCGAGACGCTCCGCGCCGCCGCGCAGGCTGGCGTGGGGCACGCTGCGGGCGCGGCGCTGGCGCAGCTGCCGAAGGCGGAGGCGAAGCCCGCGGCCCCGGAGCCGCCGCCGGCCAGGCAGGCCGACAAGGCGCGCGACGGCGCCGCGCGCGGCGCCAAGGCCAGGCCCGCCGCGCCCTCGGGCGGGGACAGGGCGGCCGCGAAGCGCCCCGCGGCGGTCCGCGCGGCGGCGGCGCCCGCGGCCGCCGCCGCGCCGCCGCCGGGCCAGGGCGGCGCGCGGGCGGCGGGCGACCCGTGCAAAGGCGATCTCGACTGCGCCATGCGGCGCGCCCTCGGCGGCTCGTAGCCGCCGCCACGAAGGCTCGTCACATCTCCTGTCGAGTTCGCCCCGGCGAGCTCTGCCGCTCAACGCCTCTCTTCTCGACCCAGGTCGTCGAGCGCGCCTGAGCTCGCCAGTCCCCTCGAGAGAGCAAGTACTCCGCGCAGCAGCGCTTGATCCCGCGCGAAACCGCTGTTGTGATGTCTGCTCCTGCTGCAAAAAGCCGCTGGTGAGAGAACTGTGTGCGCGCGCCTACCTCACGCACAGCTTGCGTGAACGTGCGCTCTTCGTGTCTCCCGGGCTGCACCTGGGCGAGGCGGTGAGCACGCAGCAGATACCATCACGAAAATTTATGGTGTAGGAACAGCACCCGGCGCCCATGGCGGCGCTGAAGTGCAGGGGAAGGGCTGCCGGGCGGCGTCGCTCGCCAGGCCCTTCATCACGAGCAGCGCAACCTTCTTGGTTGGAGGATGATCTCATGAAGATTCTTGGTTTCGCGTCGATCCTGGTCAGCGTGTGCGCGATGGCGGCCTGTACGGTCACGGACGGCAGCGGCGATGGCGGCGCCGGCGGCGAGGGCGGCGAGGGCGGCTCGGATACGACCACCACCACCTCCTCCTCCTCGGGCGGCGGTGAGGGCGGTGGCACGGGCGGCGAGGGCGGCGGGGACGTGACCAATGAGTGCTCCGAGCTGGAGTTCCAGGCGTGCGCGGACTGCTGTGCCGAGGCGAATCCCAGCGAGGCGGAGGCGTTCAAGAAGCTGACTTTCTTGCACTGCGGCTGCGACGCAGCAATCCGGTGCGCCGACATCTGCGACACCACGGATCCGACGACCGACGTCTGCGGGGAGGACGGGGAGGTCAACCTGGAGGTGAACAACCCCGACTGCGAGCTGTGCGTCGCCGAGGAGTCGAGCGGCTCGTGCTACGACGACGCGTACGACGCCTGCGCGGCCGCCGAGGACTGCCAGGCGCTCACCACGTGCTCCGACACCTGCGAGTGATCTCCCGCTCTCCGGCCTGACCGGGCACGACAGGCGGCCTCTCGCAGGTCGCCTGTCGCGCTTTGTGGGCCCGACCCGGAGGCGGCTCCGGGCTCCGCCGCCCTCCTGCGCGACCTGTCGGCGTGCTCCACGCTCCGGGGCCTCACGGCGCCAGCCGGACCAGCAGGACGTCGGCCGCCGCCGACCGCGCGACGACGCCGTCGAGATCGACGCTCCCCTCCACCGTCCCCGCGAGCACGACATGGCCGCGGTCGGCGGGGGCGCCAGGGTCAACGAACGCCGCCACGCCCGCCGCGGACCGGCTCCCCCCGGTCTCCCCGGCGCCCGGACCGAGCCGCTTGCTCCACACGTGGCGCCCCTCGGCGTCGAGCCGCGCCACGACGATGTCGCTGCCGCCGCCGGCGCCGCCGAGCGGGCCGCCGCCGAGGTCGGTCGGCCCCATCACGTCGCCGGCGAGGACGAGCCCGCCGTCGGCGGCGAACGCGACGCGCGGCGGCCGCTCCGCCGGGTAGGACCGGCTGAAGCGGTGCTCCCGCGCGGCCCCGAGCTCGACGACGAACGCCGACACGCCGTCCGAGAACAGCGTGCTGCTGCCCAGATCGAGCAGCCCCTCGAACGTCCCGGTCAGCGCGATCTCGCCGCCCGGCCCGGCCTCGATATCGCCCCCGTGCTGCTGGCGGCCGTCGCCGAAGGCCACCGACGCGACGTGATCGCCGCCCTCGTCGAGCTTGACGAGGAACACGTCGCTCATGCCCGCCGACGAGAGCCGGGGCGCCTCCTCGCCGAACTGGAGCTCTCCCTCGAAGCTCCCCGTCAGGACCACGTCCCCGCGCGCGTCCACGACGACGCCTGTCGGCTCCTGCGTTCCCGGGCCCCCGAACGCCCGGATCCAGAGCAGCTCGCCCGCCGCGTTGAGCCGGGTCACCGCCACGTCGCTCCCGCCGGGCTCGGCCACCGCGAGCGCCACGACGACGTCGCCCGCCGCCGAGAGCGCGATGTCCTGCGGCCTGCCGGGGGGGAGCACCGCGCTCCAGCGCAGCGCGCCCGACGCGGCGTCCAGCTTGAGCACGAACCCGCGCGGCGCGGACGCGGTGAGCCCGGCGTCGCTCATCACGCCCTCGAGCTCGCCCGCGACGGCGATCTCGCCCTCGAGGTCCACCGCGATCCCCCGCAGCCAGCCTTGCCCCTCGTCGACGAGCCGCCGCGCCCACGTCACGGCGCCGTCCGCCTCGACGCGCGCGATGAAGACGTCGCGGTCGGCGCCGGTCGCGATCGGCCCCGCGCCGAGGTCGAGGGAGCCCTGGAACTCGCCGCCGAGGATGGCGAACGCCCCGTTGCCGGCGATGAGCGCCCGCGCCCACTCCTGGCCGGCGCCGCCGAGGAGCCCGCCGCCGGGCGCGCCGGGGAGCACCGCGCCGCAGTCCCCTCCGCCGCTGCAGTCCTCGTCGGCCGGCGTCGCGCAGTCCTCGGCGCGCGGCGTGACCTCGCCGGCGCACGCGCCCCACCGGCCGTCGGCCCCGCACGTCCGCTGCCCGGCGCTGCACACGCCGACGCCGACGGTCCCCGGCGGCCCGCCGTAGGGGCACGCCTCGACCGCGCCGGGCGCGCAGGCGCAGACCTCGCCGCCATCGGCCGCGGCGCCGCTGCTGCCGGCGTCCGGCTCGTCCACCGCGCCGTCGCAGTCGTCGTCGGCCGCGTTGCCGCAGCGCTCCGGCGCGGGCGTTACCTCTCCCTCGCAGGGGCCGTAGCCGTCGCCGGCGGCGTTGCAGCGCCGGAGGCCGGTCAGGCAGGCGCCGACGCCCTCGGTCGCCGGCGGCCCGCTGTAGCAGACGACGGCGGAGAGCGGCTCGCAGGGCTCCTTCACGAGGATGCCGTCCTCGAGCCCGAGGAGCGCGTTGCACCCGGCGCAGCCGAGCGCCACGAGCGAGAGCTGCCTTCCCATCCGGAGCGGGCCGCGGGCGCGCATGTCAGTAGCTCCCCTTCACGACGAGCGAGAACGCGCCGGGGCCGACCGAGGCCGAGGCCGTGGCGCTGCGCGCGGGCGCGCCGGCGGGCCTCGACGGCGCGGTCCAGAACAGCACGCCGGCCGCGAGCAGCGCGGCGGCGCCGGCCGAGAACGCGATCGTCGACGCGTGGCCGGCCGCCTGCGCGTCCGCGCGCAGCGCGACGCCGGCCGCGTCGCAGCGGTTCTGCGCGTCGCAGTGGGACCTGTTCGAGGCGTCCCGGCGGGAGATCGCCTGCACGCCGAACACGGCGCCGAGGCCGAGCCCCACGAGGCCCGCGCCGCCGGTCGCCAGCGCGAGCACCCGCTGCCCGCGGCCGACGCCGTCGCCGCGATCGCCGCCGGCCTGGCCGGCGATCGCGACGACCGCGGGCGCTTGCTTCCGGGGGACCGGCGGCGCCGCGGCGAGCGCGCGCGGGGGCGGCTCCGGCTCGAGGGCGGGCACGTCGACGACGACGCGCGCCCCGTCCGGCGGCACGGCGCGCGCGAGCGACCAGCGCCTCCGGCCGGGGGCGCGGGCCTCTATCGTGTGCGTCCCGGGGTCGACCGGGAGCGCCTGCCCCCACTGCGCGGGCAGGACGAGCACGCCGTCGCGCCGGATCTCCAGCCCCGGCGCCGCCCCCGCGGCGGGCACCGCGATCTCCATCCGCGAGAGCCGCGGCTCGAGCGCCCCCGCGAGCGCTGCCGCGCGCGCGGCGCGGGGGTCGCCCGCGCTCTTCGCGATGGCCGCGGCCTCGCTGAAGACGTTCCAGGCGCTGGCGCTCCTGCCCGCGCGCGCAAGGCAGTCGCCGAGCCGCAGGAGGAGGTTGATCGCCGTGGGATCGAGCGTCCGCCCCTGCTCGAGCACGGCGCACGCCTCGGCGACGCGCCCCGAATCGAGCAGCTGCGTCGCGACCTGGTAGAGCGCGAGCACCTGCTCCTTGTGCCCCGCGCCGGGCGGCGTCGCGCCGGGCTCGCCGTGCGCCGCGCCGGGCGGCGCCGCGCCGGGCTCGCCGGCGGCGCCGCTCGCCGGCGCGACGGACAGCGATAGCGCCGCGAGGGCGCAGGCGATCCCGCGCGGGAGCGAGCAGCGGACCTTCGTTCGAGCTCGTCGGCGCATGGCGATCACCAGGGGCTGTCCGACGTGCCCGTCGGGGCGGCCTCCGCGCTGCGGCCGGGCGCGTCGACGGGCGCCGCGGTGCCGCCGGCGCGCGCCGCCGGCGACGCCGCGACCGCCGGCGCCGCTCCGGCCGCCGCCGCGGCGGCGACCGGGGCCTGCGAGGGAGCCTCCTGCGGCGCAGGGCGCCTCGGGGGCTCCTGGCGGGCCGCGATGGCCGCCGTGGGCGCGCCGCCCGCCGCGGGCGCGGGGCGCTCCGGCCCACCCGGCCCACCCGGCCCACCCGGCCCACCCGGCCCACCCGGCCCACCCGGCCGCGCCGGTCGCCCCCGCGGCGCCTCCGCCGCTCCCTGCGATGCCCCCGACGCGAGCGACGCGCGCGCTGGCGTGCGCGGCGTCCGCTCGGAGGCCGCCCGCGCGGGCTGCGCGGCCATCGCCGGCCGCACGAGGCCCGCCGTGTCGCACGCCGCCGCGGGCGCCTCCCCGGCGGCGGCCCCGAGGGGCGCGCCGACCGCGCTGCCGGCGCCGCTGTGCTGCGCGTCGCGGGACGCGAGCGGCCCGGCGGCGAGCGCCTGCGGCTCCCCGGCGAGCGCCTGCGGCTCCTCGGCGAGCGCCTGCGGCACCCCGGCGAGGCGATGCGCGCCGGCGCCGTCGACCCAGGTGGACCCGGCGCCGCCCGGCCACCCGGACGGCAGCACCGCCGCGGCCAGCGCGGCGCTCGCGGAGAAGGCGCCCGCAGCGGCCGCGACCCACGCCCGCCGCGGGCGGCGGGTCTCGGGCCGCTTCGTCTCGGGCGGCTCGGCCGGCCGGACGGCGGTCGGCGGCGCCTCCTCCAGCCACGTGAACGTCGGCTGGCTCCGGTGGACCGCCGTGGGCAGCGTCGCGTCGGGCGCCCCGCACAGCGCGAACGGCGCGAGCGCCGCGGCGAGCTCGCGGGCCGAGGCCGGGCGGCGGGCCCGGTTCTTCTCGAGGCAGCCCATCACGATCTCCTCGAACCCCTCGGGCAGATCGGCGCGCGCGCTCCGGAGCGGCCGCGGCGCCTGCTCCGTCACGACCAGCACGAGCTGCTCCAGCGTCTCCGCGCCGAACGGCAGCGCGCCGCTGACGAGCTGGTAGAGCACGACCCCGAGCGCCCAGAGATCCGCGCGCAGGTCGACGTCCTTGGGCGTGAGCATCTGCTCGGGCGCCATGTAGCGGCGCGAGCCCATGACCGACCGCGCCGTCGTCATCTCGAGCCCGTCGTCCTCGGGCCTCGCGGACGTGAACTTCGCGACGCCGAAGTCGAGCACCTTGACGAGCGGCGTGCCGTCGGTCCGGTACGTCAGGAACAGGTTCGCGGGCTTCAGGTCCCGGTGCACCATCCCGAGCGCGTGCGCCTCGGTGAGCGCCACGCACGCCTGACGGACGTACTCCGCCGCCTCGTCGATCGGGAGCCGCCCGCGGCGCTCCACGATCGAGCGCAGATCGTTGCCGGACAGGTGCTCCATCACGATGAACGGCACCGGCAGCCCGACCCCGTGCCGCGGCGGGAGCGCGCCCAGGTCGTAGACCCGCGGCACGTGCTCGGTCTTCAGCCGGAACATCCCGCGCGCTTCGCGCTGGAACCGACGGAGGAGCGCCGCGTTGTTGCAGTACTCCGCCCGCATGAACTTGATGGCCACGAGCTCGCCCAGCGACAGGTGCCGCGCCGCGACGACGGCCCCCATCCCGCCGATCCCGAGCAGCCGCTCGACCCGGTAGCGGTCCGCGATGACCTCGCCGCAGTGCACCGGCACCACTCCCTCTTCATCGCTCACCACGCGCCCCCCAACTCCGTCGCTCAGAGATTGCAGATCGGCCAGGCCACGATCTCGAACCGGATGTTCCTTGCAGGGCCACGCTCGACGCGCTTGCCGCAGGTGTCTGGCGAGATTCGATTCTCCGGACAGGCAAGGCGTCGCGTCGCCTGTCGAATTTTCCGGCGCTCCTGTGGGCGCGTGGAGGTGCCCTCCGTTCGTCGAGGGCGCTCCGCAGGGCGCCCCCGCCGCGCGCGTGCGGGTTTCTTTTCGGCATGCGCTGCGATAGAGGCGTGCCGTGTCCGCCTCTCCCGCCCTGGTCTGCCGCGGTCTGGTCAAGCGCTACGGCGACGTCGTGGCCGTGAACGGCCTCGACCTCGAGGTGCGGCGCGGCGAGTGCTTCGGCCTGCTCGGCCCGAACGGCGCGGGCAAGACGACCACGGTGGAGATCCTCGAGGGGCTCACGCGCCCCGACGCGGGCGAGGTCGAGGTGCTCGGCGAGCGCTGGGTCGGCGACGGGATCGCGCTGCGCCGGCGGCTCGGCATCCAGCTCCAGGAGACGCGCTTCCCGGACAAGCTGCGGGTGGGCGAGGTGATCGCCCTCTTCCGCAGCTTCTACCCGCGCGGGCTCGATCCGGCCGAGGCGCTGCGCTGCGTTTCCTTGCAGGAGAAGGCGGGCGCGTACGTGCGCGGGCTGTCGGGCGGGCAGAAGCAGCGGCTGTCGCTCGCGTGCGCGCTCGCCGGCGACCCGGAGGTGCTCTTCCTCGACGAGCCGAGCACCGGCCTCGACCCGGCGTCGCGCCGCGAGATCTGGGGCATCGTCGAGGACCTGAAGGCGCGCGGCCGCACCATCCTGCTGACGACGCACTACATGGAAGAAGCCGCGCGCCTCTGCGATCGGGTCGCGATCGTCGATCGCGGGCGGCTGCTCTCGCTCGGCACGCCGGCGTCGCTCGTCTCCTCGCTGGGCGCCGAGCACGTCGTGGAGGTCGAGGTGGACCGGGAGATCGCCGAGGCGGAGCTCGCGGAGCTGCCCGGGGTGGAGGCGGCGCGCGCCGCGCAGGGGACGCTCCGGCTCACGGTGCGCGACGTGGCGCGCGTGCTCCCGCCGCTGCTCGCGCTGTGCGCGGCGCGCGGGGTCGAGGTGAAGCGGCTCACGACGCAGCACGCGAGCCTGGAGGACGTGTTCATGGCGCTCGCCGGGCGGCGGCTCGAGGGCGAGGAGGCGGCGTGATGGAGTGGCTCCGTTCCCTGCGCGCGGCGCCGCTCGCGCTCCTCATCCGGGCGCGCGTCGTGGAGTTCCTGCGCGAGCCCGAGGCGCTCTTCTGGATGCTCGTGTTCCCGATCCTGATGTCGTCGGCGCTGGCCGTCGCGTTCAGGAGCCAGCCGGCGGAGCCGGTGCTGGTGGGCGTCGAGGCGGGGGCCCACGCCGAGCCGCGGCGCGCGGCCCTCGAGGCCGGCGGGCAGGTGGACGCCCGCGTGATCCCGCGGGATGAGGCGCACAAGGAGCTCCGGGCCGGCAAGGTGGCGCTCGTCGTGCTCGCCACGGATCCGCCCACGTACTGGTACGATCCGACGCGGCCGGAGAGCCGCATGGCGCGGCTCGAGGTGGACCAGGCGCTCCAGCGCGCGGCGGGGCGCGCGGACGCGTTCCAGCCGGCGGCGCTCGAGATGACCGAGAGGGGGTCGCGCTACATCGACTTCCTGGTGCCCGGGCTGCTCGGCATGAACCTGATGATGACCGGGCTCTGGGCGATCGGCTTCGCGATCGTGCAGCAGCGCATCGGCAAGCTCATGAAGCTGTTCGCCGCGGCGCCGGTGCGGCGCTGGCACCTGCTCGTGACGCACCTCGGGGCGCGGCTCGTGTTCCTTGCGATCGAGGTCGTGGCCCTGCTCCTGTTCGCGTGCCTCGTGCTCGGCGTCCCGATCGCCGGCTCGATCGCCGTGCTCGGGGTCGTCGTCGTCGTCGGGGCGCTGTCGTTCGTCGGCATGGGCCTGCTCATCGCGGCGCGGCCGCGCACCCTCGAGGGCGTCTCGGGGCTGACGAACCTGGCGCAGTTCCCGATGTGGATCTTCTCCGGCATCTTCTTCTCGACCGAGCGCTTCCCGGACGCGATCCAGCCGTTCATCCAGGCGCTGCCCCTCACCGCGCTGAACGACGCGCTCCGCGGCGTGATGCTCGAGGGCGCGACGCTCGCCGCGCTCGCGCCCGAGCTCGGGGTGATGGTCGCCTGGGGCGTCGTCTCCTTCGCGCTCGCGCTGAAGCTCTTCCGCTGGCAGTAGCCCGGCCTCGCCGGGGGGCGGCGGGCGCGCACCGAGGTCGCGGGGGCGCGCGCGGCGGGTGCTTCCCTGCCAGCACCGCGCCCGCAGCGCCGGCGCCCCGCTGCTGCCCTCGCAGCACGCCGCGCGCGGGGTGAAGGGGCGCACCGCCTGCGAGGGAGGGGCACGCCGCCCGCCGGGAAGGCGCGCGCCGCTGCGCCGGCAGGCGAGGTGCCTCGATCGCGGCCGCTGCGCCCCGCGGCTCCGCCGCCGGGCACGGCGCTTGCGGTCACGGCGGCGCGCGGAGCGAGCGGGGCGCGCCATGTCGACCGGCGGCGCGCCCTGCGCTGACGCGAGCACCGAGATCTGAGGACATCCATGAGCGACAAGCAGCGGAAGATCCGCCTGGGCGCCTTCTTGCCCGGCGCGGGACACCACGTGGCGGCCTGGCGGCACCCGGAGGCGCAGGCGGACGGCGGCATCAACTTCGGGCATTACAGGCGCATCACCCAGACGGCGGAGCGGGCCGGGTTCGACGCCGTGTTCCTCGCGGACGGGCTCGCGCTGCAGAGCCGGCCGGGGGCGAAGGGCCGCACCGCGTACGGGGCCAGCTTCGAGCCGGTCACGCTCTTCTCCGCGCTCGCGGCCGTCACCGAGCGCATCGGCTTCATCGCCACGGCGTCCACCACCTACGAGGAGCCCTACCTGCTGGCCCGCAAGTTCGCGTCGCTCGACCACCTCAGCCAGGGGCGGGCCGGGTGGAACGTCGTCACGACGGGCGGGGGCGAGGCGGCGGGGAACTTCGGCCTCGACGCCCACCCCGACCACGCGCAGCGGTACGCCCGGGCGCGCGAGTTCGTCGACGTTGTCTCCGGCCTCTGGGATAGCTGGGAGGACGACGCCTTCCTCCGCGACAAGGCGTCGGGGGTCTATTACAACCCGGAGAAGCTGCACACGCTCGATCACAAGGGGAAGTTCTTCTCCGTCCGGGGGCCGCTCAACATCCCGCGCCCGCCGCAGGGCCACCCGGTGATCGTGCAGGCGGGATCGTCGGAGGCGGGCAGGGAGCTCGCGGCGGAGACCGCGGAGGTGATCTTCACCGCGCAGCAGACGCTGGAGGACGCGCAGGCGTTCTACGCGGACGTCAAGGGCCGGATGGCCAGGTACGGTCGCCACCCCGACCAGCTCAAGATCATGCCGGGCGTGTTCCCGGTCGTGGCGAGGACCGAATCCGAGGCCAGGGCGAAGTACCAGCAGCTCCAGGACCTCATCTTGCCGGAGGTCGGCCTGTCGCTGCTCTCGGGGCTGGCGGGTGGGGTCGACCTGTCCGCGTATCCGGTGGACGGGCCGCTGCCCGATCTGCCGGAGACAAACAACAACAAGAGCCGTCAGGCGCTGATGTTCGACATCGCCCGCAAGCGCAACCTCACCATCCGGGAGCTCTACCTCTGGGTGGCCGGGGCGCGCGGCCACTGGACGATCGTGGGCTCGGCGGAGCAGATCGCGGACGAGCTCGAGGCCTGGTTCACGCAGGGCGGCGCCGACGGGTTCAACGTGATGCCGCCGTGGCTCCCGGGCGGGCTCGACGACTTCGTGGAGCTCGTGATCCCGGAGCTGCGGCGTCGCGGCCTGTTCCGTACGGAGTACGAGGGCCGCACGCTCCGGGAGAACCTCGGGCTGGCGCGACCGGAGAACCGCCACGCGCGCAGGGCGAGGCCGCGGGCGTCGGCGGCCTGACGATGATGCGGCCGGCAGCGCCGCCTCCGAGGCGGCGCTGCTCGACCGTGCGAGCTACCTCGGATCGGCCGCGGCGGTGCGCAGGCGCTCCTTGATGTCGTCGGACAGGCACATCCTCGAGACGAGGTCCTCGAACGTGTCGCGCCGCCGGATGAGCCGGCTCCGGCCGCCGTCGACGAGCACCTCGGCGGGCCGCAGCCTGCCGTTGTAGTCGTAGCTCATCACATGGCCGTACGCGCCGGCGTCCATCAGCACGACGACATCCCCCTCGGCGACGTCCGCGGGGAACTCGCGCTCGCTGATCCACATATCGGTGTTCTCGCAGACCTGGCCCGTCATCGCCATCGGCGCGGTCCGGCCGCGGCGGCCGTTGATCCGCACCTCGTGGTAAGCGCCGTACATCACCGGGCGCGCCATCGTGTTCATCGAGATGTCCGTGCCGATGATCGTCCTGTATCCCTGCTTGATCGAGATCACCCGCCCGAGCACGTAGCCCGCGTCGCCGACGAAGTACCGCCCCGGCTCCATCACGAGGCGAGGCGCCTTCAGGCCGTGCTCGGCGCACTTCTTCTGGACGACCGCGGCGATCGCGCGCGCGACGGCCTCCACGTCGAGCGGCGGCAGCTCCCGGCGGTAAGGGATGCCGAGCCCGCCGCCGATGTCCAGGAACGCGAGGTCGAAGCCGAGCTTCCGCGCCACCGGCCCGATCAGATCGAGCAGCTTGCCGGTGACGTGCGCGAAGCTCTCCGGCTTGTTCGCCTGCGAGTGAGGCATCATGTGCACCCCGAGCCGCTCCACCCCGTTCTCGAGCGCGGTGCGGTAGGCGTCCTCCACGTAGCGCGGGTGGATCCCGAACTTCGCCGACGGGCCCGCGAACGGCTTCAGATCAGGCGTGGCGATGTCCTCGCCGCTCGGGTTGATCCGGAACGACATACAGCGCGGCCGCCCGAGCGCGAACAGGCGCTTCAGGATCCCGTGGTCGTCCACGTTGAAGATGACCCCGGCGCGCAGCCCCGCGGCCAGGTCCTCGTCCGAGAGGCTGTTGCCCGTGTAGATGATCTGCTCGCCCGAGAGCCCGAGCGCCTGCGCCAGGCGGATCTCGTTCGGGCTCGCGGCGTCCACCCCCGAGCCCTGCTCGACGAGGAGCTTGGCGATCTCCAGGTTGTTGCACGCCTTGATGGCGTAGAAGACGGACACCTCCGGATAGCTGCTGCGGAGCGCCCGCGTGAGGCGACGGAAGTTCTCCCGGATGCGCTCGGCATCGTAGGCATAGAGCGGCGTCCCGTACTGCTCCGCGAGCTCGCGGACCGAAATGCCCCCGATCGTGATCTCTGCCTCTTGCATACTCCTCGTCGCGTCGACGCTCCAGCGTGAGAGACAACCTCGAGGAGCCATGTCGCCCGTCCTCGGTCGTGTCTCGGTCGCTCTCGTCAGGTATTCTCAATCATTCCGGGTCGTTCTCGGTCGTGCCGAGTGCACTAGCATACCATGTGCCACCGTCGTCCCGCAACGGCGGGGGCGGCGGGCCTCGCGCCCTCGGTCGGCGTCCCGCGCATCCCGCGCATCCCGCGCATCCCGCGCGTCCCGCGCGTCCCGCGCGGCGGGACGGCTCCCGCGGCGCTACTTCTCGGCGGCCCGGCTGCTGCTGCTGAAGAGGTGGCGCCAGAGCACGCCGAGGCCGCCCACGAAGAGCGAGCCGTGGCGCCTGTCGATGTCCTCGACCGCGGCGGGGTCGAACGGGAGCGCGTGCGGGTCGATGACCTCGAGCAGGACGCGCTCGTCCGCGGTGGGCGACGGGTGGATCCGCAGCCGGCACGAGGCCCCGGGCGCGCGCGGGCCGGTGGGGGGGCTCGCCATCGCGTCGAGGTACGCAACGAGGTCGTCCGCCCGATCGAACTCGAGATCGCCCAGGTGCTCGCCGATGAGCGACGCGCGCGCCCGCCGGATCGAGCGGCCGAGCGCGTCGTCCGGATCGTCGGCCTCGACCGAGGCGTTGATCTCCGTGTCGATCGAGAGGCTGCGGTTCGTCAGGTTGGCCGAGCCGATCGTGAGGAAGCGGTCGTCGACGATCATCACCTTCGAGTGGATGTACGTGGCGCGCTCGGCCGTCTCGTCCTCGCCGCACGCCGGCAGGGTGTAGTAGACGCCGAGGCGGTGGCCTGTCTCGGCCGCCGCCGCGCGCACCTGGGCGAGCACCTTGGCCTGGGAGAGGCCGACGGCGATCTGCTCCTTCATCGTCTCGGCCTCCATGTTCAGGATGAGCACGACGTCGATCAGCGGCCGGCCCTCGGCGCGCATCCGCCGCTCGATCCCGTCGGCGATGACCTTGGAGCTGAAATACTGTGTCTCGATGTAGATGAAGCGCTCGGCGGCGTCGATGGCGTCGAGGTAGAGGTCGCGGATCTCCGTGCAGTGCGGGGCGCCGGTGGGCGCGCCGTGCGGATCGGTGCGGCTCAGCGCGACGTGCTTCGCCGCGAGCGGGGTGCCCCCCTCGGGCCGGTAGTCGGCGAACGTCGGCTCGAGCCCCTCGACGTCCGGCAGCACCATGGGCGCGCCGCCGGCGCGCCGCCACCGGTCGGTGAAGATGTCGGTCAGCGCCCGGGCGACCTCGCGGCCGCGCAGGTAGGCCTGCACGTCGTGAAACGGCTTGTGCGGCTCGCCGCGGCTCACGCGGAACGGGTTCTTGTTCGTGTGGCTGCGATCGTCCCAGCGGTGGTCGCAGAGGTCGAGGCCGCCGAGGAACGAGAGCTCGCCGTCCGCGACGACGAACTTCTGGTGGTGCGAGGCGCGCTCGACGTGGGTCGAGTCGAACAGGAAGTGCAGCCGGTGGTTCGTCCACTCGAAGACGAGCTGCTGGAGCCACTCGCGCTCGAGCGCGAACACGAGGTGGAAGTCCCAGGCGAGGATGTAGATCTGGAGCTCCGGCTTGAGCTCGCAGAGGTGGTCCAGGAACTTGAGCAGCGTGATCGGGCTCGACACCTGCGCTTCCCTGCCGCCCCGGAGCAGGGCGACGTCGCTGTCGAACTGCCAGCCGGCGAGGAGCAGGTATCGCCGCGCCATGGACGCGACCCGGTAGAACTCGGGGTAGTACTCGTCGGCATCGATCAGCAGGCCGATGTCGTCCACCGGGGTGTCGCACCACGTGTGGCGTCGAGGGTCGATGATCTTCGCCATCGTCTACAATTCCGGATCCGATCTTTGCGTTCGTGGAAGTCGTGGCATCCGTGTCGCCTTGTCGGTCCTTCCGTCAGGAGGCTCCCCGAGACGCCCGCTGGCGCGCGTGCTCCTCGATGAGGCGCTTCAGGCTGGCCACGTCCGGCCGGGTGCCGCTCGCTTCACCGATCGTGGCGAGCCGCTCCGCCTCGTCCGTCGGGAGATCGGGGCATATCCACTCCAGCAATGCCGCCCAGTCCGGCTCACCGTCGCAGCTATAGCAGTCATCGGGGATCGGCGTATTGTCGGGGAAATCCCGGAAAACAAGGTACGGCATCGTAGCTAGTGTCGCTCCAGGTGACAGGTGAAGGTGTCGCTTCGGGTGAAGGTGCAGGCCGCCATCACGGCCGCGCCCCCGGCGCGGCCCCTGATCGCGGCTGTGGACGTGTCGCGCCTCGCGCTCGCTTCATGGTCTCTCGTCTCTCGTATCTCGTAGGTTTCCACGCGCGGCTCGATGGGCATGCCACGCCCACGCCGGCGCGCCCGGGGCCGCGGCGCGCCGGCCGCCTCGGCTATGGAGCCGGCGGCCCGGGGGGGCAAGCGCGCTCGTGGCCTCGGCGCCGCTTCCCGGCGATCGCGCCGGCGGGCGGCGGCGGAGCGGGCTCGTCGCGCCCCGGCGTCTGAGGGGCCGGCGGCGGCGCGTCGAGGACGGTGAATAAAAGCGCCGCGCGTGGCATCTCAGGTCGACAGCCCCCCTGCCGGCGGCGCGCGGCCCCGGCGGACGCCGGTGGACCCTGGGAAGAAAATTCCACCAGGCGCCCTCCGGCGGTCTGGGCCTCGATTTCTGGGCTTGTCCGCCGCGCTGTGCTGGGCTGAAACTCGACGCGACGATGAACCCTCTTGACTTGAAACGACTTGCTGCGTGCGCCGTGCTGACGCTGACCGCGGGCCTCGCGGCGGCGAGCTGTCAGCTCGTCTCGGGCATCGACGGGATGAGCGTCGACGTCGCGGCGGACGGCGTCGTCGCCTGGTGCGGTCCGGCCGGCACCCCGTGCGGCGGGACGTGCGAGGACGGCAAGCACACCCCGCCGGGCGTCTGCACGGAGGACGGCACGTGCTCCGCCCAGCCGAGGGACTGCGGGCTCTACGACTGCGACCCGAGCGGGACGGCGTGCGCCACGAGCTGCTTGCCGTCCGGCGCCGGCTGCATCGACAGCGCTGTTTGCCACACGCCCTCCGCGACGTGCGCGAAGTGCGACTCGGGCCCCGAGCAGGACGGCGACTGCAGCGGCAACAACAGCTTCCTCATCAGCAGCAGCGGCGAGAGGTCCCGCTGCGACTGCAACGGGCAGAGATGCGAGCTGACGTGCGACGCCGAGGGCGGGTGCGCCGGGCCCGTGCTCCTCGACACGCTGAAGTCCCCCGTGCTGCTCGAGTGCGGCGATCAGTGCAACGGCGCCGTCGTGACCTGCATGGGGCCCTATCCGTGCGAGGTCGTCTGCAACAGCGGCGGCTGCCGGGACCTGACGCTGCGGTGCAGCCAGGATGGCAGCTGCCTGCTCATGTGCAATGGCTCGGGGTGCTCGGGCAACGTCAAGGTTGAATGTGGGACGAATTTTTGCGCTGTCGCTTGCGGCGTCTCCAACGAATCCATCCACCAGGAGTGCGGGAGCTCGTGCCTCTGCAGGGACATCGGCTGCAAGTGATCTCCGCGCGCGGCGCGCGCGCCGCCCGAGCGCGCCGCGGCGACGCGGGGCGGGGAGGCCTCGGAGCGGCAGGGGGTAGCCAGGACCACGCGGGCCCGATACTCTCGGGCTTTGCATGACGACTTGCCCCGCGTGGGGCAGCAGGACCACGCGACCCCTTGCTTCATTGGCTCTGTATGGCGACGTGCCCCCGGTGTGGTGCGGTGTACGATGAGGACGTGGCTTCGTGCGCGGCGGACGGGACTCCGCTGTTGCCCGCGGAGATGTGCCTCCCCGCCGAGCCGCTCCTCGCGGCGAACACGATGGTGGGCGAGTACCGCATCGCGCGGAAGCTCGGGGCGGGCACGTTCGGAGAGGTGTATGCGGGGGAGCACCCGCTGATCGGCAAGAAGGTCGCGATCAAGGTGCTGAACCGGCGGTTCGCCGCCCAGCCGGAGGCGATCGCGCGGTTCGTCGCGGAGGCGCGCGCGGTGAACAGGATCCGCCAGCGCAACATCATCGATATCTTCGCCTTCGGCGTGCTGCCGGGGCTGCAGCGGCACTACTTCGTGATGGAGCTGCTCGACGGCATGACGCTGGGCGAGCTGTGCCGGCGGAGGCGGCGGCTGCCGTTTCCGACCATCGTCCCCATCGTGCGCGGCATCGCCGACGCGCTCGACGCCGTCCACGAGGCGGGGATCACGCACCGGGATCTGAAGCCCGACAACGTCTTCCTCGCGGCGGAGCGCGACGGGACGTGGTTCCCGAAGCTCCTCGACTTCGGGATCGCGAAGCTCGCGGACAGCGAGGGCTCGCACGTGACGAGCACGGGTGTCGTGCTGGGCACGCCGCAGTACATGGCGCCCGAGCAGGCGCGCGGCCAGAGGACCGGGCCGCCCGCGGACATCTACGCGCTGGGCGTGATGATCCACCGGATGCTGACCGGAAGGCCCCTGTTCACCGGGGCGTCCGCGGTGGATGTGATGTGCAAGCACTCCGCCGACCCGCCGCCGCGGATGTCGAGCGTCTGCCCCGACCTGCCGCGCGAGCTCGACCTGCCGGTGCTGGCGATGCTCGAGAAGCGCGCGGGCGACAGGCCGCCGAGCGCGAGCAAGGCGGTGGCCGATCTGCTGGAGGTCGCGCGGCGTGTCGGCCTCGCGCGGACCGGCCCGCAGGACGAGCCCGAAGCGGCGGCCGCGAGCGCGGCGCGGGCGTCGGGGCAGATGACGCTGGCGACGGGCGACGAGGGGCCCGCGAGCGCGGCGCGGGCGTCGGGGCAGATGACGCTGGCGACGGGCGACGAGGGGCCCGCGAGCGCGGCGCGGGCGTCGGGGCAGATGACGCTGGCGACGGGCGACGAGGGGCCCGCGAGCGCGGCGCGGGCGTCGGGGCAGATGACGCTGGCGACGGGCGACGAGGGGCCCGTGAGCGCGACGTGGACCCCCGGGCGGGTGAGCTTTGCAAGAGAGGACCCGGCCACCCTGACGATGGACTCCGCCATCGCGGCCGGGCCCGGGGCGACCGGGGAGAGCTGGGCTGCAGACCGCCGTTCGGACCCCGGCGCGGGCCCCGCGTCGGAGCCGTCGGGCGCGCCTCCGAGCTCCACCGTACCGGACACCGAGCGCGCGCCCGCGCCCGCGAGCGCTGGAGACGCGTCGACGGCGCCGTGGTCCGGGCCGCCCGCGGGCGCTGGAGACGCGCCGACGGCGTCGTGGTCCGGGCCGCCCGCGGGCGCTGGAGACGCGTCGACGGCGTCGTGGTCCGGGCCGCCCGCGGGCGCTGGAGACGCGTCGACGGCGCCGTGGTCCGGGCCGCCCGCGAGCGACGTGGGCGCGGGGCGCGGATCGGACGCGGACGGCCGGGCGTCCATGCGCGGGCTGGCCGCGATCGAGGCGCCCGGCGCGCGGGTGGCGGCGAGGCGACGGAAGCTGCTGATCGCGGCCGCCGCGGGGCTCCTCGCGGCGACGTCGATGTGGGCGGTCGGCCGTCCCTCGGGGCTCCGGCTGCTCGGCGGCACGGGCGCCGTGGCGCTCGCCTCCGCCCCCGCCGCGTCGCCGCCGCGCGAGGCGCCCCAGGGGCCCGCGGCCTCCCCGCCGCCCGCCGCGTCGAAGGAGCCGCTGCCGCCTGCGCCGGCGGAGACGGTCGCCGTGCGGCTCACGACCCGCCCCGCGGACGCGAGCGTCTGGATCGGCGACAGGAGGGTCGGGAGCTCCAGCGAGCCGATCGCGCTGCCGCGCGGGAGCGCTCCGGTCGAGCTGGTCCTGAGAAAGCCGGGCTTCGAGAATGCGAGCATCCACCTCATCCCGGACCGAGATCGCGAGATCGAGGTGAGCCTGCCGGCGTTGCCGGCGGCGCTGCGGCGCGGCGGCGCGGTGGCGAGCGGTCCTGCCGGCGCGGCGACCAGCGGCCCCGCCGGCGCGGCGGCGAGCGGCCCCGCCGGCGCGGCGGCGAGCGGCCCCGCCGGCGCGGCGGCGAGCGGCCCCGCCGGCGCGGCGGCGAGTGGCCCCGCCGGCGCGGCGGCGAGCGGCCCCGCCGGCGCGGCGGCGAGCGGCCCCGCCGGCGCGGCGGCGAGCGGCCCCGCCGGCGCGGCGGGGGGCGACGCGGGCGACGCGGCGCTGACCCAGGACCACGTGGACAGGATCCTCGATCAGCGGGAGTGAGTCCGACGTGGATGAGTCATGGAGATGAGGCGAGGGCTCCTGTTCCTCGGCGCCGGCGCGCTGCTCGGGGCCGTCACGCTCTCCGGCGCGGCGTCCGCGCAGCGCGCCCAGGACGCGGTGAAGCCCATGGCCGAGGCGCTCTTCTGGCAGGGGCGCGACCTCTTCAAGCGGGGGCAGTACCCCGAGGCCTGCGACAAGTTCGAGGAGAGCCAGCGCCTCGAGCCGAAGCCCGGGACCCTCCTCAACCTCGCCGTCTGTCACGAGCAGGTGGGGAAGCTCGCGACCGCCTGGGCCGAGCTCGGCTCGGTGGAGGAGGTCGCGCGGCGCGAGGGCCCGGCGGAGCGCGAGGCCTTCGCGCGCGCGCGGCGCGAGGCGCTGGAGCAGCGGCTCGCGCGGATCGAGATCAGGATGGATGCGCCCCCCGCGAGCCTGCGCCTCACGATCGACGGCGAGCCGCTGAACGGCGCCGCCCTGAGCGCGCCGTTCCCCATTGATCCGGGCCGACACCGCGTCGCTGCGGCGGCGCCGGGGAAGAAGGCGTGGTCCACGGCGGTCGATGTGCCGCCCGAGCGGGCCGCGATCGTCGTCACCATTCCGGCGCTGGAGGACGCGCCGCCGGCCACGGGGGCGCCGGCCACGGGGGCGCCGGCCACGGGGGCGCCGGCCACGGGGGCGCCGCTGGCCGCGCCGCGGGCCGCTGGGGCGCCGCAGCCGCAGGCCGCGCCCGCGGGGGTGCCGGCGGGGGCGCTCGCGCCGCGCGCGACGGGGGCGCCCCAGCGGCCGGAACCGCCGGCGGACGGCGCCGGGAAGGTGCTGATGGCGATGGGGTTCAGCGTCGGCGCGGTCGGCCTCATGGTCGGCGCTGTCGCGGGGGCCCTGACGCTCTCGCGGTCCGGCGCGCTCGCGGAGGTGTGCGAGAACGACCGCTGCCCTCCGAGCCGGCGCGGCGATCTGAGCACCGCCAAGGCGCTGGCCAACGTCTCCAATGCCGGCTTCGCGGTCCTCGCCGTCGGCGCCGGCGTCGGCGTCGCCGGTCTGCTGATGTTGCCCTCGCGGGCCGCGGCGGCGGGCCCGCGCGCGGCGCTGACCCCCGCGCTGGGCGCGGGGATCATGGGCCTCCAGGTCAGCTTCTAGAGCAACAAACGGGTTGAACCCGTCTGAAGCGAGCAGAGCTTGGAACCGCCAAGACACCAAGGACGCCAAGATATTGTCTTCTTCTTGGCGTCCTTGGCGTCTTGGCGGTTCATTTCTCGCTCGCTCAACGCGATCGTTGTTCTGGAGGGCGCGGCGATCGGGTGAGGAGGGTCGAGAGCCGCCAGGACGCCGTCGGCGCGCCGGCGCCCGGGCGCGTCAGGGGACGCAGCCGATCCGCTCCGGCGCGACCGCGACGTCGTCGTACCACATCGACCGCGCGGGGCCGTGGAAGCCGAGGTAGCCGAAGCTGAACGTCTTGAAGTCGAGCTTGTCCCAGCCGGTCTTGTCGATGATCTTGGTGCCGTTGGCGTAGACTTGGACGTCGCCTTGGGTGCCGTCGAAATAGGCCTCCATGCAGTGCCACTGGTCCTTCGGGAGGTTCGCGCCGCCGCTGCCGCACCGGAAGTCGCCGCCCTCGGGCAGGACGACGTCGTCATGAAGGTTCAGGACGATCTGGCAGTACTGCTCGGCGACCTCGACGTTGTGGCCCTCGTTCGGCTCGCCGCTGCCCGTCATCGCCTGGAAGTAAGCGTTGTGCTCGGACTGGCCGATATCCACGCTGCTGCGCACGTAGAGCCGGACCCAGAACTTCGGCCCGGGCGCCGGGACGGAGAGCATCCGCCAGTCGTAGCCGCCGCCGCCGGGCTTCACGTGCAGCGAGCTCGAGCCGGAGTGGAAGGTCGACGTGTCGATCTCCATGTTGTTCAAGGCGTCTGCCGCCTGGTACGACGGGCGGTACGTCGCGCCCTCGGGGAGCCCCGCTCCCTCGAAGTCCGAGCAGAACGTCGCGTCGGGCGGGCACGCGCCCGTCGGCGTCCCGGCGCCGGTGCTCGACGTGGCGCTCGTGCTGGGCGTGCCGGTGCTGGTGGTGCCGGAGTCGCCGCTGCTGGTGCTGGGATTGCCGCTGCTGCTGCCGGAGACGGGGGTGCCCGCGCCCGAGCTCACGCTCGAGGCGCCGCCGGTCCCCGCGCCGCTGCCGCCGGCGCCCCCCGGGTCCGAAGGGTCCTCCGCGCTGCCAGGGCAGCCCGCCGTCGCGGCGGCGAGCGCCAGGCAGGAGATCCCGACCAGAGCGAAGCGTGCGGTCTCGCGATGAAACGTCATGTTGACACTCTAGGGTAATCGGCCCGTTCGCCGGCGCTGCGCGCTGTCGCCGCGCCGTGGGTAGGCCTGTAATCTAAGAACATGCCGCTCGCGCCGGGGCGCGAAGGGCGCTCGGCGCAGCCGGCTCCTTCTAGCAGAACTCGCCGGGCCCCGGGAGCCGTTCTTCCGGGGCCAGGCTGCCTGCAGACTGGCCGGCTGTCAGCGCAGCGGGATCTCGCGCCGATCGCTCACGCGGCGAACGCGGCGTCGTGGCCTGCGTGGGTCTTGATGACAGCGTCGATCCAGCGGAGCAGCGCCGCGACGGGCGGCAGCGTCTGCGCCTCGCGGTGCCAGAGATCGAGCGTCGTCGGGCCTCGAGGTGTTGTCGCGGTGATGTGGAGAAAGCTCTCGCCGGGGATGCCCATGCGGGTCGAGCGCCGGGAAGGCAGCGAGGAGAGGCCATCGAGGGCGCTGGCGAGCGCGTGCCGCTCGCCGGGCGAGAGCGGCGCGGAGCCAGGCGCCACGTCGCGTCCGAGCACCTGACCGGCTATCGAGAGCGCCCCCGTCGCGTCGACGGTGACGGTCCACGCGCCGAAGATGCCGTTGGGGCCGTGGGCAGCGCCTCCCTCGAAGCGGAGGATGCAAGCCTCCGGCGATGTCTCGTTCACGCCGGCCAGCATAGCAGGCCCGGGGCGGCGCTGCGGATCCGCGCGCGGTCAGCCGGTCA
This sequence comes from Sorangium sp. So ce1335, assembly GCF_051521615.1. Taxonomy (NCBI): domain Bacteria; kingdom Pseudomonadati; phylum Myxococcota; order Polyangiales; family Polyangiaceae; genus Sorangium; species Sorangium sp. So ce1335. The sequence continues at coordinate 8,111,829 of NZ_CP150363.1, read as the reverse complement.
GGGGAGCAGCGGCCCGGGGAGCGCGCGGCGCCTGCTCGCGTCGCGCAGGGCCTCGCGGACGCGCGTCATCGCGCGCTCGTGCTCGGGCGAGCGCGAAAGCGGCGCGGGGCGCGCCAGCCGCTCCGCGTCCGGTTCGCCCTCCCAGGCGTCCTCCGTGCCGAGATAGGCGGCGCTCAGGCCCGGATCGACGCTGAAATCCAGGGGCAGGATCCGCTCCGTGCACGACGTGTCGAGGGGCGCCTCGGGATCGGTGATGAACTGGAGCAGGAGCTCCATGTCGCACGAGCCGCCCTCGGCGTCGGTCGGGCTCCCGAGGGTGTGGGGGGCCCGCGGCAGCATCACGAAGGTCTGGTTCGGACCGGTGAAGTGACTCTCGACGGCCTCCGGTATCGCGCTCGGGATGAAGTCGAGCTCCCCGTGGAGGAGCAGCAGGGGGACGCTCGTCGTGGCCCACTGCCCCGCGTACGCGTCGGGGGTGTAGCGCGGCCAGCTCTCGTGGAGCGCGGCGGCGTCGTCCGTCAGCCCGAGGGCCACGTTGGCCTGCGCGAGGAACTCCTGCACCTCGGACACGGGCGGAGACGGGTCGGCCCAGAGCTCCGACAGCATGATGTTGTTGCGGAGCACCGTGGAGTTGAACCGCAGGGGCGGCGGGAGCGGCTCGGGGAGGGGCGCGAGCAGGACCCCCGCGAGGTGGGTGAAGGCGGCGACGTCGGCGGGAGAGCACCGGTCCAGCCGGTAGATCAGCGCCGGGATGAGCGGCCGCGGCGCCCATTGATAGAGGAACTGCGCGAACAGCGCCTGGAAGACCTGCCGCTCATAGCCGAGCGCGGCCACCTCCGGGCAGGCGCCTTCCTCGAACGCTTCAAGGGCCGCCGTCATCGTCGCCCACGGGTCGGCGCCGAGCTTGTCCGAGCAGGACGGGTCGGCGCCGCAGAGGCCCATGAACCGCTCGCCGAGGTCGTTGAGCCAGCGATCGATGTCCGAGAGGAGCGAGTTGACGGCCAGCCCGGTGAGCGACACGGCCGTCGGCTGGTCGGGGTAGAGCTGGAGGTAGCGGTGGCCCCAGATCGATCCGTAGGAGCCGCCGAAGACCATGACCTCGCCGCCCGGGGCGCGCGTCCGCGCGATGGTCTCGCCGACGTCGCGCGCGGCGTTCGTCACGGTGAACCCCTTCATGTCGTCCCCGAGCTCGGCCTTGATCGCCGGCAGGCAGGCGGCCAGCTCGGCGTCGGTGAGGTAGCTGCCGCCCTCGCTCTCCGGCGTCTCGCCGTCCGGGCAGCCGAGGCGGCTCGAGCGGCCCGTGCCGCGGTGATCCGGCATGTACATGTCGAGCGTCGGATCGATGGCGCTGAGGGCCTGCACGAGCGGCTCGAAATCGGCGCCCGAGCCCCCCGGCCCGCCGTTCAGGAGCCAGAGCTGCGCGCGGCTCGGCTGCGTCGCGGCGAGCTTCCGCTTGACGAAGAAGGTGATGGCCTTGCCTTCCGGCTGGTCCCAGTGGAGCGGGACGGGGATCTCGGCGCACTCGGCGTCCTCGCCGGTGCCGTCGGTGAGGAGCGGGCAGGGCGTCCACGCGATGGCGTCACCGCTGCCGCCATGGCCGCCGTCGCCGCCATGGCCGCCGTCGCCGTCATCGCCGCCGTCGCCGTCATCGCCGCCGTCGCCGCCATGGCCGCCGTCGCCGCCGCCACTGCCCGCCGAGGAGCTCGACGACGCCGTTGCACCGGGATCCGCATCATCACCGCACCCCAGCATGCCCTGGGCAAGCAAGATGAATATCGCTCCGCAAGCCAGACTCGATCTCATGCGCAACACCTCTGAAGGATGCATGCAGCCCTGCACGTCACGTGAAGGGCAACCGTTAACTTCTCGACACGCCACGGCGGCTCTGCCACCGGGCGGCCGCGTCGTAAGCAAGAACCGGTGCATCCGATGCGGCGCCGCGCTCGCGTCCTGCGGCCAGGATCTCCGCAGCGACAGCGCGCTGACGCGCGGCGTGTGAACTGGCGGCGACCGCGATCTGTAACGGACGACGGCTGCGCGACGGCTGCGCGACGACCGAGCGGCGACGGAACGACGCCATGACGGCGCGCCGGCGACGTGGCATGTACGCTGCGGCTCCGCCGCGGACGATCCCGGGCGGCACACAGCGAACCAAGGCACCCCCGTGCGAGCCCAACGCCCGAGCCTCACCGCCTCCCTCGTCGCTGCCCTGCGGGCGCTCTACACCGAGATGCCCGAGCCCTACCGCGTGGCGCCGGACCCGCTCGCGGCCCGCCTCGTCCCGTGGCCGCTCGCGCTCCCGGCGCGCGCGCTCGCGCGGGCGGCCGGCGTACCCGCCGCCGCCCGCGCCGTCCACCACGGGCTCGGCCGCGCCCTGTTCGGCCTGAGCTACCACGTCGCGCTCCGCACCCGCGCGATCGACGACGCCCTCCGGGAGGCCGTCGCGCGGGGCACGTCCCAGCTCGTCGTGCTCGGCGCCGGCCTGGACAGCCGCGCGATGCGCCTCCCGGAGCTCGCGGGCGTCCAGGTCTTCGAGGTCGATCACCCGGCCACGCAGCGTCACAAGGTCGAGCGGCTCGCATCGCTCGCGCGCCCCGGCGGCGGCGCTGCGACCGCGGCGCCCGGCGCGGTCGCGCCGTCGCTGAAGGCCGGCGGGCTCGCGCACGTCGGGGTGGACTTCGAGCGAGACCGGCTCGACGACGCGCTCCTCTCGGCCGGCTTCCGGCCCGCCGAGCCCGCGTTCTGGATCTGGGAGGGCGTGATCCCGTACCTCTCGCGCGACGCCGTCGAGGGAACATTGCGCCTCGTGGCGGCGCTCTCGGCGCCTGGCAGCCGCATCGCGCTCACCTACGGGATGTTCCCCGACGACCCTGTCCCCGCCTGGAAAGAGCGCCTGATGAGGCGCTCCTTTCGCTCGCTGGGCGAGCCCATCCGCGCGCCGCTCACCCGGGACGCCATGCACGAGCTCCTCGCGCGCGCCGGCTTCCGCGTGCTCTCCGATGAATCGGCGGTGGACTGGGCCGCGCGCTACTGGCCCCCGCAGCGCGGCGTCCGCGCCGTCGAGCGGCTCGCCCTCGCGGAGCGCTGACGCGGCCTCACCGAGGACGCCGGGCCACGCGACGCCGGATGCCCGGATGCGCTGGCCTCGAGTCAGCTCTTCTCGCCACCCTCCCTCCGGATCCCGAGCTTCCGCATCTTGCTCTGCAGCGTCGTCGGCTTCAGCCCGAGCGCCGCGGCCGCGCCGTCCTCCCCGTAGATCTTCCCGCCCGAGGCCCGCAGCGCCTCCTCGATGCAGCGCTGCGCCGCCTCCCGGTACGTCAGCACGCGCCCGGCCGCGCGGGGCGCCGCGGAGAGCGGCGCCGACAGGACGAGCTCGTCCCCGGTCGACATCACCATCGACCGCTCGATCACGTTCTCCAGCTCCCGCACGTTGCCCGGCCAGTCGTGCGCCCGGAGGCGCGCCATCGTCGCCGCGCTCACCCGCGGCGGCGCCCGGCCGAAGCTCGCCGCGACCTTGTCCACGATGACGCGCGTGAGCGTCTCCAGGTCCTCGGGCCGCTCCCGCAGCGGGGGGACGACGATCGGAAACACCTGCAACCGGTAGTACAGGTCCTCGCGGAACGCCCCGCGCGCCACCATGTCCTCGAGCGGCCGGTGCGTCGCGGCGATCACCCGCACCGAGACCCGCACCGTTCCCTCGCCGCCGACGCGCTCGACCTCGCCCTCCTGGAGCACGCGCAGGAGCTTCGCCTGCGCGGCCCTGGGCAGCTCGCCGACCTCGTCGAGCAGCAGCGTCCCGCCGCTCGCGCGCTCGAACATCCCGAGGTGCCGCGCCGCCGCGCCCGTGAACGCGCCGCGCTCGTGGCCGAAGAGCGCGCTCTCGACGAGCCCCTCGGGCAGCGCGCCGCAGTTCACCGCCAGGAACTGCCGCTCTGCGCGGCGCGAGAGCGCGTGGACGCGGCGCGCGATCACCTCCTTGCCCGTCCCCGTCTCGCCGCGCACCAGCACCGTCGTGTCCTGCCGGGCGACGAGCGGCACCATCTCGTGGAAGATCGCCCGCATCGCGGGGCTCGCCGCGACGACCCCCCGCGGCAGCGCGACGCGATCGAGCTCCTCCCGGAGCGCCCGCTTCTCGCCCTGCGCGCGGCGCGCGATCGCCGCGACGCGCCCGAGGACCTGCACCTGCCGGAGCGCCACGGCGAGCAGGCGGCCGATCGCCTCGATCAGGGCTGGCGACAGGTCGAGCGCCGCGCCCTCGCCGATCGCCATCGTGGCGCAGCCGACGGCGCCCTCCGCGTCGCGGAGCGCGAAGACGGCGACCGCCTCGCCGCCCGCGCCGCGCCGGACCTCCGGCGCGCCCGGCGCGCCCGCGCCGCGGCGCAGATCGAGCCGCCGGAGCGGGAGGTGGCGCGCGAGCACGGCGCTGACCGCGGGGACGAGCGTCGCCTCCGTGTGCGCGCGCGCCGAGGCCTCGCCGAGGTCGGCGAGCAGGAGCAGGGCGCGATCGGCGGGGGCGGTCATCGTGAGGAGCGAGGCCACCGAGATGGCGTTGCGCGGCACCGTAGGAGCGTTGCCGGGGCCGCACAAGGGTCGCGCGAGCGCCGGAAAACGCCGCTCCGGCCGCGGGCATGCGCCGTGCTGAGGCCCCGGTGACGACCGGACGTCGAGCGCCGGAACCCGAAGAGGAAGAAGCGGAAGGAGCGCGGCGACGACCGCGCCGCGGAAAGGAACCCTCATGGCCCATGTCATCGCCGAGCCCTGCGTCGCCACGTGCGACACCGCCTGCGTCTCCGTCTGCCCCGTGGAGTGCATCCACGGGCCGCTCCCGGTCGACGAGATCGCGCGCATCCCCGAGGGCGAGCGGAAGACGCGGCTCGCGCGCCTCCAGCTCTACATCGATCCGGAGTCGTGCATCGGCTGCGGCGCCTGCGAGAACGAGTGCCCGGTGGACGCCATCTTCGACGAGGACGAGCTGCCGGACGCGTGGCGTCACTACCGGGAGATCAACGCCCGCTTCTTCGCGCAGCCAGGCTGAGGCGCCGGGCGACCTCCTCGCGACAGCGCGCCTCGTGCGACCGGAGGCTTGACTTTTCCCCTCGCGGCTCACCTTGCTGCGCGCATGCGCCAACGCCCTGCGCGCCGCTTCGAGCCGGACGACCTCCTGTCCTTCAAGCTCGTCTCCGAGATGGTCCTCTCGCCCGACGGCCGCTGGATCGCCTATGTCCTCGAGGAGGTCGACCCCGGGGCGGACACCTACGTGTCCAACCTGTGGCTGATCCCGGCCGGCGGCGGCGCGCCCCGGCAGATCACGTTCGGCTCGGACAGGAACGAGAGCCCCCGCTTCTCTCCCGACGCTTCCCGGATCGCCTTCCTTTCGGACAGGGGCGGCGGGCCGGCGCAGCTCCACGTGATCCGGATCGACGGCGGCGAGGCGCGGCGGCTGACCGATCTCGAGTCCGGCGCCGGTCTGCCCGCCTGGTCGCCCGACGGCAGCGCCCTCGTCTTCCCGGCGCCTGTCGCCTCCGGCGCGTCGCCGGGGGCTCCCCGGGTGGTCACGAGGGCGCTGTACAAGAGCGACGGGGAGGGGTTCGTGCTGGACCGGCCGACGCACCTCTTCCTCGTCCCCGCCGAGGGGGGCGAGGCGCGGCAGATCACGCGCGGCGACGCGAACGAGAGCGACCCGGCGTGGTCACCCGACGGGCGCCACGTCGCGTTCAGCCGGACGCGGACGGGCCCGCGCGACGCCCACCGGAGCGACCTCTGGGTGATCGAGCCGTCGGGCGGAGGGCTGCGGCAGGTGACGCGGAGCTGCCCGCTGGCCACCATGCCCTCGTGGTCGCCCGACGGCCGGACGATCGCGTTCTACAGCCCGCGCGAGGACGGCGGCTCGCGGAGGCACGTCTGGATCGTCGGCGCGGCCGGCGCGCAGGAGCCGCGCATGATCAGCTCGGAGGACACGGAGGTCGCCGACTTCCCGCTCGGCAAGGCGATGCCCCCGGCATGGTCCGCGGACGGCCGCGAGCTCGCCGTCGTGCTCGCGACCGAGAGCACCTCGGAGGCGGCGCTCGTCTCCGTCGAGGGGGGCGCGCTCCGCAAGGTCCTCTCCGACGACCGGCAGATCACGCAGATCAGCGCGGCGCCCGCCGCCGGCACCCTCGCGTTCCTGTGGAGCACCATGCGCCTCTGCGGCCTCCTCGGGAGCGCCCGCTGGGACGGGTCGGGGGCGCAGCTCCTGATCGACGTCAACGAGGCGTGGGGCGAGGATCGCGCATGGCCCGAGGTGTCGCTGCGCGAGTTCCGCGGGGCCTCGGGGATGAGGAACGCCGGCCTGCTGATGCTGCCGCCGGGGCACAGGGGCGGGCCCGTGCCGCTGCTCATCAACGTGCACGGGGGCCCGCACGCGTACGTCGAGTTCGGCTTCACGTACCGGCCGTACTGGTACGTGCTGGTCTCCCGCGGCTGGGCCGTGCTCTCGCTCAACCCGGTCGGCTCGGGCGGGTACGGCAAGGACTTCGCCGATCGCCTGCGGGGGCGCTGGGGCGAGCGCGACCTCCCGGAGCACCTCGCCGCCATCGACGAGCTGGTCGCCGAGGGCATCGTCGACGGCGACCGCGTCGCCATCGCCGGCAAGTCGTACGGCGGGTTCATGGCGGCCTGGGCCATCGGCAAGACGAAGCGCTTCCGCGCCTCCGTCGCGAGCGCGCCGGTCGCGAACCTCGAATCGCATTTCGGGACGTCCGACACCGGCTATTACGTCGACCCGCACGACATGCGAGGAGAGCCGTTCGACAAGCGCGAGCTCTACCGCAAGCTCTCGCCCGTGTCCTGGGCCGGCGAGGCAACGACACCCACGTTGATCCTGTGCGGCGAGGACGACCATCGCTGTCCGATCGGCCAGTCCGAAGAGCTCTTCGCCGCGCTCGTGCGATCGGGCAAGGCGCCCGTCGAGTTCATCCGATTCCCCGGCGGCGACCACCACCTCGCCGAGCGCGGCAAGCCGAGCCACCGGGTGTTCTACAACGACCGCCTCGTCGCGTGGGTCGAGCGCTACTGCGCGGAGGAGAACGCGACGGAGGGGGCCTGACCGCGGCGGCGCGGTGGTAGGATGCGCCTCCCATCCCGGGAGGAGGCATCCATGAAGGCCGCGGCCGCGCTGGTGAAGGACATTCGCGAGGAGCTCCGGAGCATCGACGACGCGCTGAGGGCTCACCCCTATCCGCACGCCATCGAGCGGGGCGAGATCCCGGTCGAGGGGCTGAGGGCCTTTCCGGGCCACCAGCACCACGTGGCGCTCAGCGATCTGCGCTCGATGGCGATGATGCTCCAGCGCTTTGCGGACACGCCCTGGCGCGATTTCTGGAGCGGCGTCCTCCAAGGCGAGCTCGCGGCGCCGGGCGGGATCGCCGCCATGGGCCAGAAGCTCGGCATGACAAGGGACGATCTCGACCGGTACGAGGTCACCCCGGAGGGGTTCGCCTACGCCACGCAGATGGCCTGGGCGGCGGCCAACGCCTCTGCGGCCGAGATCGCGTGCGCCCTGCTCATCAACTTCCCTGCCTGGGGGTTCAACTGCGGCAGGATGGCGAGAGCGCTCCGCGAGCGGTACGGCTTCGGCGCGGAGCACACCGCCTTTCTGGACGCGTTCGCGGCGCTGCCCTCGTTCGAGGACACCGCGATCGCGATCGTGCAGGACGGGCTCGACCGCGGCGTGGAGCCCCGGGCGATCCGCCGCACGACGAGGCTCTTTCAGGCCTATGAAAAGATGTTCTGGGACGCCATGATGGCGCTCGGAGCGCGCAAGGCGAGCGCCTAGGGCCGCGCCGGCGTTGAGGAGCATCTCGAGGTGTCCGAGCGCCACCCCGGCCTTCGGCTGGACGACGTGAGCGTGGTTGTTCACCCAGAGCCTCCCGCGCGCCGGGAACGCCACCGCGCTGGTCCTCGACAGCAGGTTCGCGCCGTCCTCGGCGATGAGCAGGTAGTCTCCCTCGAACAGGTAACCGTCGACCGAGTCGATGATCCCCGACGTAGATCTCCCCGAGCACGGCGGGCGCCGCGTCGAGAGCCCGGAGGACCTCGGCGTGGCGGTCGAGCAGCGCCTGCCCGCTGGCCGCGCGCAGCGCAGGCCAGGAGCAGCCGGCCGCCTCGACAGCGCCGTCGGGCGTCCTGCGCTCGACGCGCGAGAGGTCGAGGCCCCGCTCGGCGGCCATCTTCAGGAAGAGCAGGTACGTGATCTGCTCGATGTCGTCCCCGTGGTCGATGCCGTCGTGGCGGAGCGTGTGGCAGAACCCCCAGAGCTTCCCAGCGACGTCGGTCATGCGGCGATGGTTCTTCGGGTCGCTTCGGGTCGTGGAGGTCGCCGACGCGCGGGAGGAGCCGCCCTGCGGCGGAGCCGCCTTACCACGGCCGGGCCCCTCGCTGCTCGCCGCGCGCCTCCACGGCGCTGGGACGCGCTGCCGCCGATGTACTACGCTCGGGGCCGTGCCGCGCGCCCTCACCTCGCTGCTCGCGCTCCTCGTGCCGCTCACCGGCCTCGCGTGCGCGTCGTCCTCGCTCCCCGACCCGAAGGAGGCGGTGCGGGCCTACGCCGACGCGGCGGCGCGCGGCGACGCCGACGCCATCTACGGAATGCTCAGCGAGCGCAGCCGCACCGCGATGTCGCGCGACGAGGTGCGGCGGCGCGTGGCCGAGGCGCGCGCCGAGCTGGCCGAGCAGGCCCGGAGCGTCACGGCGCCCGGGGTCGTCATCAAGACGCGCGCCCGCGTCCGCTACCCCGACGGCGAGATCGCGACGCTCGAGCTTGACGACCGCGAGCGCGCCTTCCGGATCTCGGCCGCCGACGCGCTGCCCGCGGGCGGCCGCACCCCCGAGCAGGCTCTGGAGCAGCTCCGCCGCGTCCTCGCGCGCCGCAGCTACGCCGGCCTGCTGCGCGTGCTCACGCCGGCCACGCGCAGCGCCATCGAGAGCGACCTCCGCTCCCTCGTCGAGGGGCTCGAGCAGCCCGAGGGCCTCGAGGTCAAGATTGCCGGCGACACGGCGACGGTTCAGATCCCTGGCGGGCACGAGGTGAAGCTCCGGCGCGAGGCGGGCGTATGGCGGGTCGAGGACTTCGATTGAACCTCTGGGTTGGCCGCGCGAGCGCGCTCCGGCCGCGCGGCCCCGGCGCCGCGTTGGCCTTCCGGCCGCGCCGCCTCGGCGCCGCGGCGCTCGTCGTTGTCGCGGCGCTGCTCCTCTCGGCGATCCCGCGCCCCGTGCGCGCGTTCGGCGAGGAGGGGGCGTGGAACCCGCGCCCGCTGCTCACGGGCAACGCGCGCTGGGAGGGCGTGCGCGCCACGGCGCCGGCGCGCTGGTCGTTCGAGCTGGAGCGCCGCACGAGCGCGCCCGCGCGCCGCAGCCCGACGACGGTGCGCGCCGACGACCCGGCGCTGCTCGCCGAGCCGTTCGCGCTCTGGGGCGGCGAGGGCGACATCCCGCCGCTCACCGAGCGCGAAGTCTTCGGCCTGCGCCGCTTCCTCGCGCTCGGCGGCGTCCTTTTCGTCGACGACTTCGCCCCGGGGAGCGGCGCGTTCGGCCGCGCCGCGCGGCGCGAGCTCGCCCGCGTCCTGCCGGAGGGCTCGCCGATCCCGATCGGCACGGAGAACGTCGTCTTCCGCTCGTTTTACCTCCTCCCGCGCGCCGTCGGCCGCGTCGAGGGGCCGACGAAGCTCTCGGCGATCGTGCGCGGCGGCCTGCCGCAGGTGATCTTCTCCGACCACGATCTCGCCGGCGCGCTGGCCCGCTCCGATGGCGGCGGCCCGAGCGTCGAGGTCACGCCCGGGGGCGAGGCGCAGCGCGAGCGCGCGTTCCGCCTCGCGGTCAACATCGCGATGTACGTGCTCTGCTCGAACTACAAGGACGACCAGGTCCACGCGCCGTTCCTGATGCGCCGCCGCGCCATGGACGACGCGCGGCCCCGTTCCGCGCCCGCGCTCCCCGGACCGCGGTGAGCCGACATGCCGGGTCGCCTCTCGCCCACGCCGAAGCTCGCCCCCGCGCCGAGGCCGGTCTGGCAGAACGACCATTACACGGTCCTTGTCGACGAGGTGATATCGTCTGGAAAGCTACCGCGTGGCTGCATCCTTGTCGCTGATTGATGATGAGGAAGAAGAGGAACCACAGAGGCACAGAGGGCACAGAGGGGAGAAGAGAGAAGGATTCTACTCTCTTCCTGTCTCCCCTCTCTCCTCTGTGCCCTCTGTGCCTCTGTGGTTCCCTCTCTCCTCTGTGCCCTCTGTGCCTCTGTGGTTCCCTCTCTCATGAATCCAGGGACAACCGGGCTCCCGACACGCGAGCTACCGCCCGGCGTGACGGAGCGCGTAGGCGATGCCGCTCTGGAGCGTGCTCAGCGTCGTGATGCCGGAGAGGTCCACGCCGAGCGTGACGAGCGTCTGCGCCACCTCGGGGCGGACGCCGGTCAGCACCACGCGCGTGCCGAGGAGCTGGGCCGCGCGCGCCGTCCGCGTCAGCGCGTTGGCGACGAGCGTGTCGACCGAGCGCACGCCGGTGATGTCGAGGATGGCGGTGTGAGCGCTCTGGCTGCTGATGCCGGCCAGCAGCGTCTCCATGATGAGCTCCGCGCGCGCGCCGTCGATCGCCCCCACCAGCGGCATCGCCACCACCCGATCGGCGAGCGGGATGAGCGGCGTGGACAGCTCCCGGAGGGCGGCCTGCTGCGCGGCGATGATCTCCTCCTGCAGCGCGGCCCGCTCGGCCTCCGTGCGCCGCAGCGTCGTGATCTCCGTCACGATGCCGCCCAGGCCGATCGGCTCGCCGCGCTCGTCGTGGATCGGGAATTTGACCGTGAAAAAATGATGGTGAACGCCGTCGACCGGCACCACCTCCTCGAACTGCATCACCTTCCCGCCCGCGATCACCTCTCGCTCTTTCGCCACGAGCATCTCGGCGACCCCGCGTTCCAGGGTGCTCAGCTCGATCTCATCCCTGCCGATGATCTCGATGACGTGCATCTCCATCGCCTGCGCGTGCGCGCGGTTGGCGAAGACGTAGCGCCCGGCGATGTCCTTGATGAAGATGTTGCTGAGCGCGTTGTCCACGAGCTGCAGGAGCATCTGGTACCGCCCCTGCACCGTCTGCTCTCGTCGCCGGCGGTCGCTCGTGTCGTCGACGATCGCCGCGATCTCGCTCGCCTCGCCGCGATCGTCGCGGAGCACGGCGTACGACCACCGGCAGACGAGCGCGTGCCCTTCCTTCGTCCTGCTCTCGCTCGTCCTCGTGGCGAACCGGCTCTCCAGGCGGGCGAAGTTGAACTCCCGCACCGCCCCGGGGGGCACGGGGTCCGCGGCCACGAGATCGGCCAGCTTGCGGCCGACCGCCTCGCTCGCGCGCCAGCCGAACAGGCGCTCCGCGGCGTCGTTCCAGCGCGTCACCGTGCCGTCCGGCCGCCAGTAGACGACCGCCGGCACCGCCGTCGGCAGCCACTCGGGCGCGGCGTCCCCGCCCGCATCCGGCGCGGCGCCGTTCTGCGCGCCTGTCGGCGCGGCGCCGTTCTGCGCGCCTGTCGGCGCGGCGCCGTTCTGCGCGCCTGTCGGCGCGGCGCCGTTCTGCGCGCCTGTCGGCGCGGCGCCGTCGAGGACGCGTAGCGGCGTCGCGCCGTCCAGCTGGCGCACCGGCGTCGCGCCGTCGGCCACGTCGCGCGCCGCGGCGCGGTCCGGATCCGGCGCGCGGCCGTCGGACCGGCTCGCCAGCGCCTTCTCCAGGGCCTCGACGCGGGCGCGCAGCGCCGCGTTCTCTGCCCTCAACCGATCCGCCTCCGTCTCACCCAGCTCTTCGCGCACCATGGGCCAGGTAACCGAGCGTACGCGGAGCGCTCTCGATGTTTCAAGGTTGCTGACCGGCCTGTCCAGGGTCGTCCGACGGTCGCAGAGACGGCGCTTTGCTGGGACAAGCGGCCCCGATGTGCCGAGTGAGCGCCGGGGTGGGACTCCCCGCCTCGATGTACTAGGCTCCGGCCCGTGCCGCGCGCCCTCGACTCGCTTCTCGCGCTGTTGCTCTCCCGCTCCGGCGCGGCCGGCGGGCGTCCCTCGTCTCCCTCGTTCCCTCCTGCTCCCGTACCCCCGGAGCGGCCGTGACCCGGAGCTTCGCGCCCTCGGGCGATCTCTCCTCGCCGCTCGTCGCCGTCGCGTGCGTCGTCGCGGCGCTGAGCTTCGGGCTGCTCGTGCTCGAGCTCGTCCGCGCGCGCGGACGCGCCGCCTCCGGGGCGGGCGCCGTGTCCGCGCGCGCGGCGCTCGGCACGGCGCTCACGGGCGCGCTCGCGGTGCTCGGCCTGCTCGCCGCCATCCTCCGCCCGGTCGCCGTCACCTCGCGCGGCAGCCTCGTCGGCCCGAAGGTCGTGGTGCTCGTCGACGGCTCCCGATCCATGGACCTGCCCGGCGTCGCGGGCACCCGCCGCGACAGCGCCGAGCAGGCGCTCGCCGAGCTCGGCAAGCGCGCCGACGTGCGGCTCTCGCGTTACCTGTTCGGCGAGGGCGCGCCTGTCCCGGCCGACGCTCAGACGCCGGACGAGTCCGCCGCGCCCGCGCCGGGCGCGAGCGCGGCGCCGGGCGCGACCGCTGCGCCGGGCTCGGGTGCAGCGGCGGCGCCGGCCGGGGGCGCGGACGCAGGCGCCGCGGCGCCCGCCGCGGCGCCGCCGCCGGCGCGGGCCCGCGCGCAGCGCCGCTCCGACCTCAGCGCCGCGCTCGAGGCGCTCGCCCGCGCCGCCGACGAGCGCCCGTCGGCGTTCGTCGTCGTCTCGGATGGCCGCCTCGACCGCCCGGGCCCCGACGACACCGCCGCGGCGACGCGGGCCGCGCTCGAGGGGCTCGACGTCCCGGTGCACACCGTCGCGGTGGCCACCGAGTCCGTGCGCGACGCCGGCGTCCGCGCGGTCCGCACCTCCGGCGCCGCGGTCGCCCACCAGCCGCTCTCGCTCCGTATCGACATCGGCTGCAGCGGCGGCCTCGAGTGCGACGCGGTCCCGGTCGTGGCCCGCGAGCTGCGCGAGCAGGGCGCGCCCACGACGCTCGCGACGGGCACGGCGCACGTCGAGGGCGGCGTCGGCACCGTCGAGCTCGGCGTGACGCTCGACCGCGCGGGCACGCGCATCCTGGAGGTCGCGATCGACGCGCCCGACGGCGACGAGCTCCCCGAGAACGACGTGCGGTACATCGCGCTCGACGTCGCGCGCGAGCGCATCCGCGTGCTCCACGTCGCGGGCCGGCCGACGTACGACGTGCGCGCGCTCCGGATGTGGCTCAAGGCTGACGCCTCGGTCGACGTCGTGGCGTTCTTCATCCTGCGCACGCCGGGCGACGAGGTGAACGCGGCCTCCGACGAGCTCGCGCTGATCCCTTTCCCGGTGGACGAGCTCTTCAGCGTCCACCTGTCGAGCTTCGACGCGGTGGTCCTCCAGGACTTCGACGCCGCGCCGTACGGCCTGACGAAGCACCTCCCGGCGCTGGCCCAGTACGTCGACAAGGGCGGGGGGCTCATCATGGTGGGCGGCCCGAACGCCTTCGTGCAGGGCAACTACGCGCGCACGCGGCTCGCCCGGGTGCTGCCGGTCGACCTCGACATCGGCCGCTCGCCCGCCGTGGATCTCGGCGCCTTCGCGCCGCGCATCACCGCCGCGGGCCGCGCGGCGCCGGTGCTCGCGCCGCTGCTCGCGCTGATCGGCGACGGGATGCCGGAGATGCCGGGCACCAACGTCGTCGGCGATCCGATGCCCGGGGCGACGGTGCTGATGACGCACCCGACGCGCACGACGGCCTCGGGCGCGCCCATGCCGGTGCTCGCGCTGGGCGAGCACGAGAGCGGCCGGACGATCGCGCTGACCATCGACGGCAGCCACCGCCTGCTGTTCAGCGCGTTCGCCTCGAGCTCCGCGGGGCGCGCGCACGGCGCGTTCTGGGACGCCCTGCTCGGCTGGCTCATGCGCGATCCGCGCTTCGAGCCCGCGTCGATCGAGGCGCGCGGCGGTTGCCTCGCGGGCGAGGAGACGACGCTCGTGCTGCGCCCGCTCGCCGGCCAGGCGGGCGAGGCCCGGGTGACGATCGCGCGCCTCGGCAGCGGCACGGTCGTGCGCACGCTCAAGGCCCGCGTCGGCGATGGCGGCGAGCCGGTCGAGCTCGCGGCCGGCCGCTTCGAGCCCGGCGGCTATGCGGCCACGGTGGAGATCGTCCCTGCGGAGGGCGCCGCCGGCGACGTGAAGGGGGCGACGACGCGGCGCGATTTCGCGTGCGAGCGCGGCGGCGACGAGTGGGCCGATCCGCGCCCCGACGTCGCCCGCCTCGAGGAGATCGCCCGTGCGACGGGCGGCGCGTCGGTCCTGCCGTCGGCCGCCGGCTCGCTGCCGCTGCCGGCCGCGACGCAGGTGGCGGCCGAGCGTCACGTCGCGCCGCTCCTGCCCCCGTGGGCCTGGACGCTGGCGGCGGCCGTGGCGCTCGGCGCGCACTGGATCGTGCGCCGGCGCGGCGGCCTCGCCTGAGGGCGGGCCGCCGTCCCTCCGGCGAAGCCGCCGCCGTTCGCGAGCTCACGCGCTCGCGGGCGGCGCGTCAGGGGAGCTTCAGGGGAGCCACGGCTTCTCGAGCGGATCCGCCTCGTCGCCGACGCGGACCTTGAGCACCGCGAAGTTGTCCGGGTTCCCGCTGAGGAGCGCGTGATTGACGATGAGCAGCGTGTCCTTCGCGTCGTTGAAGGCGACGTTGGCGGGGGCGTCGAGGGGAATCTCGTCGCACGGGGAGCTCTCGATGCGCGACGCCTCGCCCCCGTCCTCATCGAGCACCGAGATCGCGTTGGCGCCGGCGAGCGTCACATACAGCTTCCCCGACTTGCCGAACGCGAACCCGTCGGGCGCCTGGCCGCCGGCGTACTCGTGGACCAGCTCCAGATCGGCCTCCTCCGGCGCCTCGACGAGCGGGATCCGGTAGATGGCCCCCACGCTCGGATCCGCCAGCGAGAAGGTCACCGCGACGTAGACGTGCTCGCGCATCGGGTCGAGCCGGATCCCGTTCGCGCCGAACGGCTGGGGTCCTCCCCCGGCGAGCGCCTCGCTCTGGAACCAGATCTCCGGCGCCCCGCCTCCGGGCGCATAGCGGAAGATCGTCGCCTGGAACGAGTCTGTCACGTAGGCATAGCCGTCTTCGTCGAAGGCGATATCGTTCGGGATCGGCGGTAGATCGATGGGCGTCGGCGAGCACGCCTCTCCGGGCGCGGCCGCCGCGCACGTCGGCAGGTCCGGCAGCGGAGCGCCATAGCTCTCCTGGACATAGGTGTGTCCAGCCCTCGTGAAGCGCAGCAGCCCGAGCTGCGTGCTGAGCGCGTAGACCCGACCCGGGCCGTCGACCGCGATGCAGCTCAGCGCATGCTCGGCGTCGAGCGCCTCGCCCGCGACCGTGATCGTGCTCTTCAGGTCCTCGCTGTTCGTGCCATACACGAAGATCTTCGACGGGCCCTTGCCCGCGGTGCCGAAGGTCGCCGGGCCAGACACGTAGACGCGATTGCCGTGGACCGCGATCCCCTCAGGGAACCCGGGATCGGCCGGGGTCCTGGCGAATGTCCGGATCCCGCCGTGGCCGCTCCCCTCTGCCGGAGCCGGATGCGCGATCAGCATCGAGGTGGCGGAGAGGAGCACCAGGGCGCCTTGAACAAGCCCCTTTCCGCTGGAGTGCGACAGTTTTGACATCACGGAATGCAGCATCGATCCCTCCTGTGTCCGCGGTGCGCGGACCGGGGTTGCCGAAATGAACGTTGTTGGAGGCCAAGGTGCGAGTGTCTCGCCTCATCAAGCTCAAGCTGTGTTCGTGAGGGTGGGAGTATATGCCAATGAGTTAGTTAACTGTCGAGACAAATCACCCTGGCTCGCGAAAACCCCACGAGGATGTCGGCGCGCGCGGTTCGTGCCCGTGAATTGCGGTGTCCTGTCGCCTGGCCTCCAGCCTGCGTCCTTGTCGGATCGCGTATCGACACCCTGCTGGAGCGCGCGGCGGCGCGCTTGTTGCTCGGTTGTTGACATTCGTTTGTAACAGGCGGGGGCCGCCCTTTCATGGATCGTCATTGAAGCGCGCGCGGAACGGTGCTTGTCGCCGGCCGCGGGCTCGGCGCACCGGCGCGACCGCGCCGGGCGCCGGCGCGATCTCGCGCGCGCGTCGGCCGATCAGGAGAGCGGGAGCGCCGCCCCGAGCCTGGCCAGCTTGTCGGGATTGCGCATGATCCAGACCGCGTCGACGCCGGCGGGCGAGACGTCCAGGCCCATCGCGGTCACGAGCCGTGTCCCCTCGTAGACGAGGAGCGCAGGCCCGCCGTTGACCGACGCGATCCGGGTGGTCGCGCCAGCGCCCTTCTGGAAGAGGCCGATGAAGTAGCGCGTGACGCGCTCGCGGCCGCTCAGCACCCGGCGCGCCGCGCTGGCCTTGCCGCCGGAGTCGGGCGTCGCGCTCGCGCCCTCGGCGAGCATCGCGGCGAGCGCGCCGGCGTCGCCGCGCGCCGCGGCCTCGAGGAACGCCCCGAACAGACGCTGGCGCTCGGCCTCCGTCGCGCGGAACCTCGGCTGGCGCGCGGCCACGTGATCGCGCGCCCGGTGCACGAGCTGACGGCACGCCGCGGGCGAGCGGCCGAGCGCCGCCGCGATGGCGCCGAACTCCCAGTCGAACACGTCGCGCAGGATCAGCGCGGCCCGCTCGAGCGGCGACAGGCTCTCGAGCACGACGAGGAACGCCATCGAGATCGACTCGACCCGATCCATGCGCGCCGCCGGGCTCTCCACGCCTCCGAGCGCGCCGGGGTACTCCGCCGCGGCCCCGTCGAGCAGATCGGCGGTCGCCACGGGCTCGGGGAGCCACGGCCCCACGTACGTCTCGCGCCGCGCGCGCGCTGACTTGAGCACGTCGAGGCACAGGCGCGTCACGATCGTGGCGAGGTACGCCGCCGGCGCGTCGGGCGGCTCCGCGGCGGCGCGCGCGCGCAGGTAGGCCTCCTGGACCACGTCCTCGGCCTCGGCCGCGCTGCCGAGCATCCGGTAGGCCAGGCCGAACAGCGACCGCCGGTGCGCCGTGAAGCACTCGGCGCTCACCCCCGCCGCGGCGCTCATGTTGCCGCGCCGGACGGGAGCCGCTCGCCGTCCCCGGCGTCGAGGGCGCGGCGCGGCCGCGGCGCCTGCGCGGGCGAGCCGCCGCGGTGCGGGCGGAGCTGCTCGAAGCGGAGCGCCGCGATCGTGTAGCGGCAGACGAGCTCCTTCACCCACGCGCCGACGCGGCCGGTGAGCGCGCGCTCGATGGGGCGGTCCCTCGGATCGACGCGCTGGATGAGCCCGCGCCGCCGGCCGAGGCTGATGCACTGGACGGCGAACGCGAAGCGGAACGGCGGCGGCGGCGCGTCGCCGGCCAGGGCGGCGACGACGCTGTCCGCCGCGTACGCCGCCTGCGGCAACGCGGTGGCGCACCCCATGCGGAGCGGCGCGCCGTCGCCGTCGAGCGCGGCCGCGGCGTCGCCGGCGCCCCAGATCTCCGGGTGCGCGGGCGCGCGGAGCCGCCGGTCGACGGCGAGCCGTCCTCCGGCGACGGTGGCGAGCCCTGAGCTCCCGGCGAGCGCGGCCGGCCGGAAGCCCGCGGCGAGGACGACGAGGTCGGCGGCGAAGCGCTCCGGCGACGCCGCCCGCTCGACCGCACCGGCGCCGCGCGCGGCCGCCTCGCCGCCCTCGGGGGCGACGAGGAGGCCATGCGCGTCGACCCGGCTCGCGCGTGTGCGCTCGAGGGTCGTCACGCCGAGCTCGCGGAGCGCCCGGGCGACGTACGCGCGCCCGCGCTCGGACAGCCCCTCGCCGACGCGCCCGCGCGTCACGAGCGCGACGCGCAGCGCGGGGAACGCCTCGGCGATCTCCGCCGCTGCCTCGATCGCGGTGAGCCCGCCGCCGACAACGGCGACGGTGCCGCCGGGGCGCGCCGCGCGCAGCCGATCGCGCAGCGCCAGCGCGCTCGCGGCGTCCGCCACCGAGAGCGCGTGCTCGCCGCCGCCGGGCACGATCTCCGGGGCGGCGGCGCTGCCCGGCGCGTACACGAGCGCGTCGTAGTCGAGCCGCCGCGTCCTCGCCGCCGCGTCGGCCGCGGCGGCGCCCTGCGCGTCCGCCGCCAGCGCCGCCTCCTCGCCGGCGAGCTCCACCTCGACCGCCCGCGCCGCCGCGTCGATCCTTCGGGCCCGGCCGACCACGAGCTCGACCCTGCGCGCCCCGAGGAGCCGCGCGAGCTCGAGCCGGCGCGGCGCCCTGCCGGCGGCGAGCTCGTGCAACCGGATCCGCTCGACGAAGAGCGGCGACGGGTTCACCAGCGCGACCGACACCGGCACGCGCCGCCGCGCCGCCTTGCCGGCGATCCGGAGCGCCGCCGCCACGCCCGCGTACCCGCCGCCGATCACCACGACCCGGGCGCGACGGGGACCTTGTGCCCGCTCTGCTTCCTCTCGTCCATGAACGCCTCCCGCCCCGGAGCCGGGGCTCGGCGACAGGACGAGGTGGCCGCCCCGGTTGTGACATCGTCCTCGGGCAATACTTACTGCCGCGCCGGCCAGGCGACGGGCGTCGGCAGCAGCCGCGCCTCGACGGTCCCGTCGCCCAGCTCGCCGTTCCGGTTGTCGCCCCAGCAGAGCATCTCGCCCGTGCGCTTGAGCGCGCAGCCGTGGTCGTCGCCGAGCGCCAGCTCGACGACGTCGGCCAGCCCGATCGGCTGCGGGGTGAAGCCGGTATCCTGCGTCCCGTTGCCGAGCTGCCCCTTCGCGTTGTCGCCCCACAGGAGCGCCTCGCCGCTGGCCAGCACCGCGCCGGAGTGCCTCGCGCCGAGCGCGAGCCAGCGCACGTCCACGAGCTCGGGGATCTGCCGCGGCACCGCCTCGGTGTTCACGACGCCCGTGCCGAGGCGGTACTGCGCCCCCTTGCCCCAGCAGGACGCCACGCCCTGCGCCGGCGCAGCGCAGGTGTGCAAGGCGCCCGCCGCCGTCAGCGCGACGCTGGTGAGGCCCTGCACGGCCGTCGGGACGGCCACGGACTGGAAGCCGCCGACCCCGAGCTGGCCGTCCTGGTTATAGCCCCAGCAGCTCACGCGCTTGCCCTCCCGCTCGGTCCTGCCCGCGCAGGTGTGCGAGAGCCCGGCGCTCACCGACGCCACGTCGCCGAGGACCACCGCGGGCACGAACACATCGGCCTCGTCGCCGTACCCGAGCTGGCCGGAGCTGCCCTCGCCCCAGCACCAGAGCGCGTGCGATGCCGTCACCGCGCACGTGTGGGTCCCGCCGACGGCGACCTGCGTCGCGCCCGTGAGGTCCCGCGCGAGCACCGGGGTGAGGGCGTTCTCTGCCTCGCCATCGCCGAGCTGCCCGCTGTTGCCCGCGCCCCAGCAGGCCACCCCGCCGTCCGTCAGCACCGCGCAGGTGTGCGTGCGCGCCGACGAGAGGCTCGCCGCGACCCTCTCGGCGCCGCTGAGGCCGATCACCTGCCGCGGGAGCGGCCGATCTTGCTGGAGCGTGCCGTCGCCGAGGTTGCCCCAGGTGTTCCTGCCCCAGCACCAGACCGTGCCGTCGCTGAGCACCGCGCACGTGTAGTCCGTGCCGGCCGCGATGTGCTTCGGCACGACGCACGCGCCCTGCACGCACTGGCCGCTGCACGGCTTGTCGCAGCTCCCGCAGTGCGCGGTGCTCGTCAGGACGTCCACCTCGCAGCCGTTCTCCGGATCCTTGTCGCAGTCGCCGCGGTTCGCCTCGCACGCCGGCGACTGGCAGACGCCGGCGAGGCAGCTCGGCGCGCCGCCGAACGTCGAGCAGGCGACGTCGCACGCGCCGCAGTGCTCCGCGTCCGTCATCACGTCGACGCACGCCCCGTCGCACGCCACCTCGCCGCCCGGGCACCCGCCGCCGCTGCCGCCGCTGCCGCCGCTGCCGCCGCTGCCGCCGCCGCCGCCGGCGCTCGAGCTCGTCGACGTCGCGCCCGGCGGGCGGACCGTGAACTCGTCGCCGCACGCGCCGGAGGCGACGGCGCCGGCGACGGCGGCGGCCACGTACGCCGCCGCGATCGGCAGCGAGGCGAACGGGAGCCGGCTGGCCCGGCGTCGATGCGTGAAAGCCATGAAGGCGTTCTTCCCTGGGTTGTGGCGCGGCAGCGCCGTGGGCGCGCGACGGCGCGGGCCGCATTCTAGACGAATTCGCGCGGCGGGATCCCTCGCCCGCGCTCCCCGCGCCGCCCGCCCGCTGCCTCGATCACTGCGCGGCGACGAGCAGCTCGTCGATCGGCGGCGACTTCTCGAGCACGCCGAGATCCACGAGCTGCTTCGCCAGCGTCTCCCAGCGCTCGCGGGTCATCACGCCGAGCCCCTTCTCCTTGACCTCCGCGGTCTCGATGAGCGGCCGCTGCGCCTCCGCCGCGGCGACGAAGGTCTCCGCGTCCATCGACGTGTTGAGCTTCGCCATGACCGCGTTGGCCCGGGCGGGGTCCTGGAGGTACGCGCGCCAGCCCTCCCGCGTCGCGCGGATGAACGCGCGGACGCGCTCCGGGTTCTCCTTCCAGAGCGCCGCGCGCGTGATCACCACCACGACGTACGGGTTGAACCCCTCGTCGGCCACGAGGAACGTGGCGGGATCGCTCCCCTTGCGCCTCGCCGCGATCGGCTCGGCGGTGATGAAGCACTGCTGCGAGAAGTCCTTGTCGGCGACGAAGCGCGCGACGCCGCCGTCGTACGGCACGACCTTCACCTTGTCGAAGCCGTACTTCTTCTTGAGGTACGCGGCGTACGGCAGCCCCGGCTCGATGGCGAGCGTGCCCGACTTGAGGACGTCGGCGATGCCCTTCGCGCCGCGGCTCTCGTGGGTCATGATGGCCTGCGGCGAGGTCTGGAACACGGCGAACAGCGGGAGCACGTCCGCCCCGCGGGCGCGGGCGGTGAGCACCTCGTCGGCGCCGGAGAGGCCGAAGTCGACCTGCCCGCCGGCCACCATCTGGACGACCGGCACGCCGGCGCCGCCGCCGAGGATCTCGACGTCGAGCCCCTCCTTCGCGTACGCGCCCGACTCGCGCGCGGCGTAGAACCCGCCGAACTCGGGCTCCGGGACCCAGTTGAGGGCGAGCTTCACCTTCGCCGCCGGCGCGCCGTCCGCCGGCGCGCCGGGCGCGCCCTGGGCAGGCGTGGCCGGCGCGGAGGCGGCGGAGGCGGCCGGGGCGCGCCCGTCGCCTTCCGGGGCCTGCGAGCGCGAGCAGGCCGGGGCGAGGAGGGGGACGGCGACGAGCGAGGCGAGGCGCTGGAGGAACAGCCGGCGACTGTCGGTGGAGTGCATCAGCGATTGATCTCCGAAGGATGCCAGCGCCGCAAGAGCCGCTTGCCGGCGAGGTCGACGGCGCCGAACAGCGCGAGGCCGAGCCCGGAGGCGAGCAGCACGGCGGCGAAGAGCAGGTCGGTGCGAAGCTGGCGGTACGCCGAGAGCACCAGGATGCCGAGGCCGGCGGCGTCCTCCGAGAAGCCGGCGACGAACTCCCCGACGATGGCGCCGATGACGGCGAGGCCCGCCGCGATCCGGAGCCCCGTCACGATGTGGGGGAGCGCCGACGGCAGCTCGAGCTTGCGGAGCGTGGCGAGGCGCCGTGCGCCGTAGAGCCGGAAGAGGTCGCGCAGCGCGGGCTCGACGGAGCGCAGGCCGGTGAGCGTGTTCGCGATGACCGGGAACACGGAGACGATGAACGCCGAGACAGCGACCGCGCGCAGGCCGGGCCCGCACCAGAGCACGAGCAGCGGGGCGATGGCGACGATCGGGACGGTCTGGAGGAAGACGGTGTACGGATAGAGCGCCCGCTCGAGCGGGCGCGATGAGGCGAGCGCGATCGCCGCGAGCACGCCGACAGCGGCGCTGAGGCAGAAGCCGGCGAGCGCGGCCTTCGCCGTCGTGAGGGCGCCGGCGAGCAGGGTGGCGGCGTCGCCCGCGCCCGCGCGCGCCACGTCCGAGGGCGGCGGCAGGAGGTAGGCCGGGATGCTCAGGGCGCGGGCGAGCGCCTCCCAGAGCGCGAGCAGAAGGACGAGCGCGGCGAGCGGCGGCGCGACGGTCTGGAGGGGCGTGGATCGCACGGCTCGGGCCTTGTAGCGCGAGGCCGCCGCGCCAGGAAGGTGGGAGAGGCGCCGCGCGCGGCGGCGTCGGGACTGGCTACTTGCCCTTCTTCGCGGGCGCGGCCGGAGCCGGCGACGCCTTGGCGGTCGCGGCTGCCTTCTTCTGGTTCTTCTCCGCCGCGTCCTGCTTCTTCTGTCGCTCTTTGGCCTTCGGAGATTTGTCACCCATGGGAGCACCGCCTCGGTGGATGCGTCTGGTAAAAATCCACCTTGAGGGAGGCTATCACCACCTCCGGCGGCGAAGTCACGAACTTTGTGCTGCGCGATCGACGATACCTCGCCTCTCGCTCGCCGGCGACGGGCAGGGAATCGCGACCTCGGCGCGGTCCGCGTGATGTCCTGGGCGTTGCGAGTCCACGCGCCCGTGCGGCTGTCCACGGCGTGGACATGGATCGCCCACCGGCTGGGCGGCGACGGGGGCCAGGCCAGCCAAAGCCGCTGAAATCACGGCCTTTCCAGCCGGCATCGGCCTTGCTGAACGGACGGAGCGAAGGGCCCGGGAGGCCGCCGAGGTCTGCCGTCGTTCACGCCATTCGCGTCGTTCACGTCATTCACGTCATTCACGTCATTCACGTCATTCACGTCATTCACCGGGCCGAGAGGGAACCCGCCATGAAAGCCACGTACCGAAACGATGAGGACGTCGCCCGTTACCATATCGAGTCGCTCCTCGCGGGCCACCGAGAGCGCATCGAGGCCATTCAGGGGCGACTCGGGCGGATCTATGTCCGCCGCGCGGCCCGGTCGCTCGCCGGCCAGGTCGCCCTGGGCGGCGCCGCCCTCGTCGCCGTGGGCGCAGCGGCGACCGCGCCGTCCATCGTCGGCGCCCTCCATTTCGGCATCGCCACGACGGCGCTGCTCGGCGCGTGGGCGATGGCCGCTCTCGCGTACGTCGCGGGCCGTCGGCTCGCCGTCGCGCGCCTCCAGCGCGCGCTCTCGCGCGAGGTCGAGCGCAGCGGCGACGTGCACGCAGACCGCGCGCGGCTCGAGGCCGCCGCGCCCGAGGCGCGCGTGCGCGCCATGATCGACGCGGAGGAGCGCCGCAGCGTCGCGCTCCCGCTCGCCGGCTTCGCGGTGCTCGCGCCGCTCACGCTGCACTTCGCCGTTTACTGCGTGGCCCTCGGCGGGTCCCTCGAGTGGAGCGCGCGGATCGAGCTCTTCGACCGCTGGATCCGCATGAGCCTGGGCATCGTGGGCCACGTGCACGTCGTCGTCGCGTACCTGGCCTTCCGCTACGCGCGGAGGCTCCACGAGACGCCGACGCGCGTCCTCGTCGCCGATCCTCCGCCGGGCGCCCTGCGCGCGCTCGGCTACGCGACGCTCGCGAGCTTGATCCCGGGCGCGACCCTCTTCATGCTCCCGCCGATCGTCGTCGCCGTGACGGGCGCCTTCGTCGTGCCCTCGTTCGTCCTCGCCCGCCATCGCCTCCTCGAGGAGCGGCGCTCGCTCGACGCCTAGCCTCTCCCGCCTCGCTCATCCGCCGCGCGCTTGCCGGCGCGGAGGGGCGACGCTACGAAGGCTCCCGCCGTGTTCAAGGCCATCCTCTGGGACAACGACGGCGTCCTCGTCGACACCGAAGGTCTCTACTTCCAGGCCACGCGCGAGACGATCGCGTCGGTCGGGGTCGCGCTGACCGTCGAGGACTACCGCCGGCTGTTCCTCGTCGAGTCGCGCGGCGCCTGGCACCTCGCCAGCGCCCGCGGCGTCGACGAGGCCGGGCTGCGGGCCCTGGCCGACGCGAGGGATCGCCGCTACCTCGAGCTCATCGCGAGCAGCGACCCCCTGCTGCCCGGCGCGCGCGAGGTCGTCGCCGCGCTCGGCGCGCGCTTCCGCATGGCCATCGTCACGAGCAGCAAGCCCGAGCCCTTCCACCGCGCGCACGCGACCACGGGCCTCCTCCGGTGGTTCGAGTTCGCGCTCACGCGCGAGCAGTACGCGCGCGCCAAGCCCGATCCCGAGCCGTACACCGTCGCTCGCGAGCGGCTCGGGCTCGCCGCGGAGGACGTCCTCGTCATCGAGGACTCCGAGCGCGGGCTCCGCTCGGCCAAGGCGGCAGGCCTGACGTGCTGGGTGGTCCCGTCGCCGCTCACCGCGCCGTCGAACTTCACCGGCGCCGACGCGCAGCTCGGGTCGCTGCGCGACGTGCTCGCGCGGCTGGACGACACCCGGACGTGACCTCGGTCACCCGGACGCGAAGGGGGTGGCTCACGGCGCAGCGCTCGATCGCCGCGCGCCGCGCGATTTTTACACCGCCCGGGGCGCGGCGATGCAGGTGCGTCTGGCGGCGCAAGCACGGTTCGTGGCAACTTCGGCGCGTGGCTTCCGGTGGCGGCATCTCGTTCATCGAGCTCGTCGTCCTCGGTTGGTCCTCGGCCGCCGCGGCGCCGGCGCCGATCCCCGTGCGCATCGACTTCGACGCTCCGCGGGATTGCTCGACGGCGGAGCAGCTCTTCCAGGGCATCCGCGCCCGGTCCGATCGCGTGCAGATGGCGGCGGAGGGCCAGGAAGGCTGGGAGGTCCGCGTCCGGTTGAGGCGCGTCGGGACCCGCGTCCGCGGCGAGCTGCGCATCATCCACGAGCGCGGCGCCACGGACGTCCGGACCGTCGAGGGCAGCTCGTGCGACACCGTGGTCCAGGCGCTCTCGTTCACGGCGGCGCTCGCGCTCGACAAGGTCGCCGAGGAGACAGAGCCGGCTCCGCCGCCGACGGCCCCAGTCGTCCCCCCACCGTCGCCAACGGCGCCCCCGCGGCCGCCTCCGCCGCCCGCGGTCGTCACGCCGCCGCCGCCGTTCCGGTTCGAGCTCGGCGCGCAGATCCTGCTGACGCAGGTCGTCTCGCCCGGCGCGAACCTCGGCGGCGCGCTCGTCGCCCGGCTGACCCAGCGCACGGGCAGCGCGCTGAGCCCTTCCATCGGCCTGTCGCTGAGCCACGCGCGGGACGGCGTGCTTCCGGGCGCGGACCAGGCATCCGTCCAGTGGACGGCCGTCACGCTCACCGGCTGCCCGCTGCGCTGGGACATCGCCGAGGCCCTCAGCGCGGCGCCGTGCGTCACCGCGACCGGCGGCTGGCTCGCGGCGACGGGAGAGGGCGTCACCAGCCCGATGTCCGCCGTGCGATCGTGGTGGAGCGCCGGAATCCTCGCGCGCGCCGCCGTGTCGCTCGGCGCGAGCACGGCGCTCGAGATCGAGGCGGGCGCCAGTTTTCCACTCGTTCACCGGCGCTTCACCATCGCGCTTCCGGAGGTGACGGCCGCCGAAACTCCTGTGATCTCGCCGCTCACGAGCGTCGGGATCGTGCACACCTTCTGAGCCGGGCTCCCGGTGATCACTTTGACGCGGGCCGGGAATCTTAACGCATCATGGACGGCACCCCGACGCAGGGCCGCAAGCGCGATGACCCTCACGAACCACGGCATCCGCGCGGCTCTGGCTTTTGCTGGTCATTTTGCACTAAGATCCCTTGTTTCTCGATGTCATGCCCCGCCTCATGGTGAGCGGGTGCATGGGCGTCGGGGTGATGACGGCGGCTGCTTTGCCTGACACGGATCCGGCGGACAAGGCCCCATCGGCCGCGCGCGCGAGCCAGCGAGACGCGCGTCTGCGGCGGATGGTGGACGCTCATCTCGATTTCATCGGCCGGGTGCTCCGCAACGCGGGGACCCCCGCCGCCGAGATCGATGATGCGGTGCAGCGCACCTTCATCGCCGCCGCCCAGCGGCTGGATGACGTCCGGCCGGGTGCGGAGAAGAGTTTTCTGCTCCAGACGGCGCTCAACGTGGCCGCCCATGCCCGGCGGAGCGCGGCGCGCCGTCGGGAGGTCCCGGCGGCGGAGCCGCCGGAGGTCGTGGACGCTGCGACACCCGAGCAGCTCACGAGCCAGAAGCGGGCACGACAGATGCTAGATCAGGTCCTCGACCAGATGGAGCCGGACCTGCGGACGGTGTTCGTGCTGTATGAGTTCGAGGAGATGAGCATGGTGGAGATCGCCGGCGTGATCGGGATCCCGCAGGGCACCGTGGCCTCGCGGCTGCGGAGGGCCAGAGCAGATTTTCGCGAGCGCGTACGCGCGCTCGAGCTCGTCACGACGAGCGAGGTGAGACGATGACCGAACCACGTCGCCTGCTGGAAGAGAGCGACAGCCCGCTTGAGCGGGCGTTGCTGAGCGCCGGCACGTCCTATCCCACATCGCCGGAGACGCGCGCCAAGACGCTGGCCGCCCTGGGCCTCGCCGGCGCGGCTGCGCTGTCGAGCGCCGCGGCGCCCGCGGCGCTCTCCGCGGCGGGGACGGCCGCGGCGTCGTCCTCCTCGGTCGTCGCGAAGGTCGGCTGGAGCAAGATCCTCGTCGCGCTCTCGACGGTGGGCGCGCTCGCCGGGATCCCGGCCGGGTACCTCGCCTGGCGCGGGTACCAGGCGCCGCCGCCGGCCTCTGTCGATCGCTTCGCCGCCGCGCTCACGGGCCCGATCGAAAGGGCGGTGCCCGAGCCGCCGCCGCCGGCGGCCGTGGAGGCTGCCGCGGCGCCGAGCGAGGCCCCTGAGGCGCCGCGCAACGTCCGCGCCGCCGCCAGGAAGCCGGGCGCGCCGCCGTCCGAGGAGAGCGCGGCCCTCCAGGCCGAGCTCGACGCGCTCGACGCGGCGCGCTCGACGCTCTCCAGCGGGAACGCACAGAGTGCGCTGTCGCTGCTGGACGCCTACATGCGGGAGCACCCGCGCGGCCGGCTGAGGCTCGAGGCCGAGGTCCTGCGGATTGACGCGCTCGCGAAGAGCGGCCGGAGCGATGCCGCAGCGCAGCGCGCCGAGGCTTTTCTACGCAGGCACCCAAACAGCGTGCTTGCCTCCCGGGTTCGACGCTATGTAATCGATTAAGATTCGGGTCATGCGCTGCCCCGTTCCCCTCCGTCGGCTCCTCGGAGCATCCCGCATCGGCTGTGCGTGTGCGGCGCTCTGCGCGCTGCCGGCGTGCGGAATGTCGGTGGACTGGCTCGGCGGCAACGCCGCCGACGTCGCCGGCGGCGGCCTCGGCGGCAACGCAGCCGAGGCCGCCGCCGGCAGCGGGGGCAACGGCGGCAGCGGGGGCGACTCGAGCAGCGACGATCTTCGCCCGCTGACCGGACCGGAGACGTACCCCAACCCGCTTCGCGACGTGCTCCTCAAGACGGACGAGGAGATCGCGGCGAAGATCGAGGACAGGTTCAATCAGCTCTTCTACGGCGATCCGTACACCGAGGCGATCTACTACCCGTCGCACGGCGCTGCCGATCAGTCCTACATCTGGGATGTGCTGCACACGGATGTGCGCACCGAGGGCCTCGGCCTCGCGATGATCATCACGGTCCAGCTCAACAAACGCGTGGAGTTCGACCGGCTCTGGCGGTACGCCAAAACGGTGCACCGTTCCCGCTCCGGGCCCAACGAGGGCTACCTCACGTCGTGGTGCGACAACCCGGAGGGCAAGGCGTTCTGCGTCGACCCGTTCGGCCAGCAGCAGGCCGCGATGGCGCTGCTCTTCGCTCATGGCCGGTGGGGGAGCGATGGCGCGGACATCGATTACGGCGCGGAGGCGCTCGCCCTGCTCGACGTGATGCGGAACAAGGAGGAGCAGAACGGGGGCGTCGTCGCCGGCGTGACGAACACCTTCGACCCGGAGACGAAGCTCGTCTTCGACATTCCGCACACCTCCGCGGCGAACACCACCCGTCCTTCCATCCTGATGCCCGCGTACTACGAGCTCTGGGCGCAGGCCACGGGGGACCCGTTCTGGTCCGAGGCCGCGGCGAGCGCGCGCGCGTACTGGAAGCTCGTCGCCCACCCGCGCACCGGGCTCATGCCGGTGCGCGCCGACTTCGACGGAAAGCCGCTGCCCGGCTCGGACGACTTCGGGGCGGAGGCCTACCGGACGCCGCTGAACATGGCGCTCGACCACGTCTGGTTCGGGGTCGATCCGTGGCAGGTGGAGGAGGCGGACCGGCTGCTGGCGTTCTTCTCGGAGCAGGGCATCGACACCTACGGCGGGGCGTACACGCTCGACGGCGAGGCATCCAGCGAGCCCATGACCCGAGAGGCGGCGCTCATCGTCATGAACGGCGTCACGGGGCTCGTCGCGCAGAACGAAGAGCGCGCCGAGTTCATCGAGGCGGCGTGGTCGATGCCGCCGTCGGTCGGCATGCCGCGCTACTACTCGGGGCTGCTCCAGCTCCTGTCGCTGCTGACGCTCAGCGGGCAGTTCCGCGTGTACTGAGCTCATGCGCCCGCGCTCGCCGCGGCGCTCATTCGAAGCGGAGGTGGAGGATCGACGGCGCGTGCGCGCCGCGGAGCAGGCGCGACACCCGGCTCATGCCGCGCAGCGCGCGCTCCAGCGCCGGTGTCACCTCGCCGTCGCCGACCGGCCGTAGCCGCGGGTAGCGCGCCACGGCCCCGTCCGCCGCCGGGATCTCCAGGCACGCGCGCAGCCGAGGCGGCGTGCGCAGCGGCGGGTGCACCTCGTGATCGAGGATGAGCTCGGTTCCCTTCGCCAGGCGCGCGGAGGCGCGCGTGAAGAAGGCGTCGACGAGCTCGGGGGGCTCCCGCTCGAGCGCGCCCTCGGCGATGAGGAGCGTGGGCACGTCGCCGGCGCCGCGCAGGCAATCCATCCAGCCCGTGCAGGCGATCGAGCAGCACCGCGCGATCGCGTGGCGGTCGGACATCTGCCAGAGGCGGTGCGCGCACTTGAACTCGGCCACGTGCGGCGGATCGATGTCCACCCAGCGGAGCCTCCCGTTGTCGACGCGCGAGAAGCGCGTGCACAGCCCGGCGTTGAGCGCGATGGCGAGGCCGTCCGGGTTGCGCTCGAAGTAGTGCCTGACGAGCCCGTCGACGACCATGGTGCGCACCGTCGAGCTCCGGAGCGCGCGGTCGTCGAAGCCCTCCGGGTCGACGTCGAGCGTGGCCAGCATCGCCTCGGCCCACGGGTCGGCGAAGCCGAGATCGGGGAACCGCACGCGCGCCTCGGCGCGCCCGACGAGCGAGAGCACCGCGTCCCTGGGGACGGTCCTCGAGCTCGCGCTCCCTCCCTGCGGCGCGGGGCTCGAGGCCGCGCCGGCGAGCGCGTGGCCCGGCAGCCGGCGCGTCACGACGGCACCCCGCCGCTGCCTCGAACGACGTCGGCGATGAGCGCGCGCTCGAGGCGCAGCACAGCGGACGCGTCCGGGAGCCTCGCCGCGAACAGCCCGCCGAGGAGCGCCGCGAGCTTGTCGTAATCCGGCGCCTGCGCCTTCCAGTTCGCGATCGGGTACGCCTCGTAGAGCCCGCGCGTGAGCCGCGAGGGCGTCAGCACCGAGACGCGCGCCTCCGGGTGCCAGAGCTGGAGGTGCCAGAAGCCTCGCGCGACGAAGTACTCGAACTTCCGCCCGCCGAAGAGGCGCACCTCCCACCCCGCGACGACGAGCGCGAGCTCGCGCTCGCGGGGATCGTGCGGCGGCGGCGGCCAGCCGTCCTCGCGTGCAGGCTCGGCACGACGCGCGCGATCGGGCCGCGGCGCGGCATCCACGGGCAGAATTGTGCGCGAGCTCACGAGGCGTCTTCCTTGTGGACGGCGGACCAGGGGAGGGCGGCGAGCGCTGCGCCGCACGACGGGCTCGGGGCAGGGGGCATGGTTCGGCTCACTGGGTTCCGTTGTTGATATTGAAAGTGATGTTCAACTTCGATACGTGGGGCTCCTGGGGGAGTCAAGGGAAAACGGCGCGCAGGCGAGCGGCCTGGGCATTGGAGGACGTAGATAAGTCGGGCGCCGCCGGCGGGGCGAGCGCGGCCGGGGGTAGAATGCGCGTCCCATGAAGCCTCCTCGTGCGCTGTCTCCGCTCGCCGTCTCGCCGGGATCCGCCGCGGCCTTCCTCCTCGCGCTAGCGACGGTGAGCTGCGGTGTGGCGGACAGCGCGCCGAGCCCCGGCGTCGCGCAGGACGGCACGGGCGGCGGGAGCCCCGCCGGCGGCAGGACGGGGGGCGGCGGCTCAGGGGCGGACGGCGGCGTGGGCGGCGGCGCCGCGGGCCTGGGCGGCGTCGTCGGCTCCGCCGACGTGGGCAGCGTTGTCGACGCCCCCGCGCTGGATCTTCGCGTGATCCGGATCATCGCCATCGGCGACACCGGCGAGGGCAACGCCGCGCAGCACCAGGTCGCCGACCGGATGAGCGAGAAATGCATCGAGGTCGGGGGCTGCCACGCCGTGATGATGAACGGCGACAACTTCTATGATCACGGCGTCGTCGACACCAGCGATGCGCAGTGGGGGCCGAAATTCGAGCAGCCGTACGACAGACCGGGCCTGAACGGCCTGCCTTTCTATGCGGTGCTCGGCAACCACGATCACGGCCCGAGCAGCAGCGGCGTACGGCAGGCGCAGATCGACTACTCGCGGCTGCTCGTCGGAGGCGGGCCGGGCATGCGGGTGAGCGACAAGTGGCACATGCCCGCCTCGTACTACGATGTTCGCATCCGCCATGTTCACCTGTTCGGGATCGACACCGTCGACTTCACCTCCAGTGAACAGGCAGACGACATGAGCGCGCGGGTCGCCGCCTCGGACGCCACATGGAAGATCGTCTTCGGCCATCACCCCCGCTTCACGTCGGGAGCTCACTTCAGCGACAACGAGGTGATCGGGGGGGCAGGGATGTTCGCCATGCAGGAGGCGATCTACTGCGGGGCCGACATGTACATGGCCGGCCACGATCACCACCTCGAGCTCATCGACAAGGGGCGCGACGCGCGCTGCCCGGACACGTATTTCGCCATCAGCGGCGCCGGCTCGAAGACCCGGCCGGCGTCCGCCTTCGTCCCGCGCGACCCGCGGCAGCTCTTCTACACGGACGCGACCGAGGGCTTTGTCTACCTGCAGTTCGAGGGCGACAGGCTGCTCCTCCAGTTCATCGACAAGCACGGCGCGGTGCTCTACGCGAAGGGGATCACCAAGTAACCGAGCGTGAACCAGCGTGACGGCGTGTGACCGACCGCCGCGCGCAGGGCGCCCGGCCGGCGGGGGTCAGCGCCGCTCGGGGTCGCCGGGCCGCCTGCCGAACGAGATCGCGGGCTCGGCGCCGGCGAGCATCCGCCGGATGTTCGGGATGTGCTTGAGCCAGATGAAGGCGCCGAGGAGCACCGAGAGGCAGAGGACCGGAGCCTGCCGCTCGCCGAGCAGCCAGAGGAAGGCCGGCAGGGCGAGCGCGCCGGCGAGCGAGCCCGCGGAGACCCAGCGGGTCGCCCGCACGACGACCGCGAAGACCGCCAGCGCGGCGAGCGTGGACCGCGGCGCCAGCACGAGCAGCACGCCGCAGGACGTCGCGACGCCCTTGCCGCCCCGCATGCCGAGGAACACCGTGTAGTCGTGGCCGAGCACCGCGGCGAGGCCGCCGGCCGCCGCGACCCACCCGCCCGGCGCGGCGGTCAGCCACGACGCGAGCGGCCCGGCGACGAGCGCGCCCTTCGCCACGTCCGCGGCCAGGACGGCCAGGCCGGGCTTCCAGCCGAAGGCGCGAAGGACGTTCGTGGCGCCGATGTTGCCGGAGCCCACGGTGCGGATATCGAGCCCTTTGACGAAGCGCGCAAAGAGGTAGCCTGTCGGGATCGCTCCGAGGAGGTAGGCAAGGACGAGATAGATTGCCGTCATCGGGCGCCTCCGTGCCCGCGCGCACGGTGGATGTAGCATGGCGCCGCGCGAGGCGGCCAGAGCGCCCGCGTGCTCGCGAGGCCGCGCTCGAGAGAGCGACCATGGTACTCTGCGAGCATGGCCCACCTTCCGCCCGCTTCGACCCGGAACGGCCGCGCCCCCAAGATCGCGCTCGTGCTCGCCGGCGGCGCTGCCCGCGGCGCCTACGAGGTCGGCGTCGTGCAGCACATCCTCGAGGAGGTCTCTCGCGACATCGGCCGCGAGGTGCCGCTCGACATCCTGTGCGGCACCTCGGTCGGCGCCATCAACGTCTGCGGCCTCGCGGCGTTCGCGGACGAGGCGCGCAGCCGCGCCCGCCGGCTCGCCGCGGTGTGGACGCGCCTGCGGATCGACGACCTCGTGCGGCTCGACGTGCGCGGCGTGCTCGCGGTCGGGCACGATCTGCTCCGCGGCGGCGGGGCGAGCGCGCCCGCGAGCGGCGTCCGCGCCGCGCTCCTCGACACGTCCGGCCTCGAGCGGCAGATCGCGGAGGCCGTGCCGTTCGAGCGCATCGACGGCCACCTCGATCGGGGGCTCCTGTCGGCGGTGACCGTGTCGACGACCCTCGTGAAGAGCGGCCGCACGGTCGTCTTCGTCCACCGCCGCGAGCCCGGGCTGCCGCCCTGGAGCCACGATCCGACGATCTCCCCGCGCGCCACGGCGCTCCGCGCCCAGCACGCGCTCGCCTCGTCGGCGGTCCCCATCCTGTTCCGGCCGGTGAGCATCGACGGCGAGCTCTACTGCGACGGCGGGCTGCGCCAGAACGTCCCGCTGTCGCCGGCGCGGCGCCTCGGGGCCGACGGCGTGATCGTCGTCAACCCGCGGTACATCGAGCCCGCGTCGTCCACGGCCGATCGCGAGGCGCCGGGCCTCCCCGGGCCGCTGTTCCTGCTCGGAAAGACGCTGAACGCGCTGATGCTCGACCGGATCGACAACGACCTCGCGCGCCTCGAGAGCATCAACGGCATCCTCGAGGCGGGGCGGCGTCGGTACGGCGAGGGCTTCGTCGACGAGCTGAACGACGAGCTCGGACTCCCGCCGGGGCGCACGCTGCGGCCGCTCCGGTCGCTGCTCATCCGCGCTTCCAAGGACATCGGCAGCCTGGCGGCGGAGTTCGTGCGGTCCCCGGCCTTCCGCGCGCGGACGACGAGCGTGCTCGGCCGCGTGATGCGGCGCCTCGCCGAGGGGGACGAGCGGCGCGAGGCGGACTTCCTGTCGTATCTGCTGTTCGACGGGGAGTTCGCCGGAGCGCTCATCGAGATAGGACGCGCGGACGCGCGGGCGCGGCACGAGGAGCTGTGCGCGTTCTTCGAGAAGGCGCTGAGCCCGGGGGGGTTCGAGGCGCGGGCGCCGTGAGGGGGCCGAGAGACTCATCCGTCCATCTATCCATCGCGCTTTTCCGGGGCGCCCAGAGGCGTCCGGAGCTCGGGAGTCGAGATTGCCGGGCTCTCCGCGGCAACGCGCGAAAGACATGTTGGACGGGTTGCGAGCGTGCCTGCGGCGAAGGTCGATGATGGACGGGCGGCCGGCGGTGTAGACTCGCGCCGCGAGCATGGCACCTTCGGATCCCTTCGGCTGGGTGGGCGCGACGATCGGCGGCAAGTACCGGATCGACGCCGTGGTCGGGGAGGGGGGATTCGGCGTCGTCTACCGCGGCCATCACCTCGGCCTCGACGAGCCGGTCGCGGTCAAGTGCCTGAAGCAGCTCGGCTCCCTCGCGCCGGCCGAGCGCGCGTCGTTCCAGCGGATGCTCCTCGACGAGGGCAGGCTCCTCCACCGCCTCTCGCGGGCGAACGCCGGGATCGTGCAGGCGCTCGACGCGGGCGCCGGCGTGTCGCCGTCGGGCGAGTGGACGCCGTACCTCGTGCTCGAGTGGCTCGACGGCGCGCCGCTCGACCGCGACATCGCCGAGCGGCGCGCCCGCTGCGACGCGGCGCGGCCGCTCGCCGAGGCGGTCGCGCTGCTCGCGCCCGCGGCGCACGCGCTCGAGGCCGCGCACGCGCAGGGCGTCGCCCACCGCGACATCAAGCCGGCCAACCTGTTCCTCGCGGAGATCGGCGGCCGGCGCACGATGAAGGTCCTCGACTTCGGCATCGCCAAGGTGCTCGGCGAGCTCTCGAGCATGACCCAGGCGATGGCCCAGACGGGGAGCACGCTCCGGGCCTTCACGGTGCACTACGGCGCGCCGGAGCAGTTCCACCACCGCTTCGGGGCGACCGGGCCGTGGACCGATGTCTTCGCGCTCGCCCTGGTGCTCATCGAGGTCGCGTCGGGCAACCGCGCCCTGCTCGGGAGCGACGTCACGCAGCTCTACATCGCCGCGACCGACCCGGCCTTCCGCCCGAGCCTGCGCGCCGCGGGCGCGAGCGCGCCGGAGGCGGTCGAGGCGGTTGTGCGCCGCGCGCTCGCGGTCGACCCGCGCGAGCGCTACCGCACGGCGGGCGAGCTCTGGGCGGCGCTCGAGGCCGCGATGGCGGCGGCGTCCGCCGGCGACGCCGTCGCGGTGGGCGATCCGCCGGTCGGCCAGGCGCCGCCTGCGCCCGCGCCATCCCTCACGACCATGCGCGGCCTCACCGCGAGCGCCCCGCCCCCCGCAGCGTTGCCCCCGGCGCCGCCCCCGTCCGCGCACGCGGCCGTCGCGGGCGCTCCGCGGCGGCGCCTGCTGCTCGCGCTCGGCTCGGCGGCCGCGCTGGCCGCCGCCGGCGGGGCGGCCGTCGCGCTCGTCCGCCCCCAGGCTCAGGAAGCCGCGCTGCCGGCGCGCGCGCACGGCGGCCCGGCCGCGACGCCGGACGAGCCGGCGCCCTCGCCCGACATGGTGCGGATGCCGGCGGGCCGGTTCACGATGGGCAGCGCCAAGGGCGGCAAGTCCGAGCGACCGCCGCACGAGGTGACGCTGACGCGCGCCTTCGATCTCGACCGCACCGAGGTGACGGTCGCCGCATACGAGCGCTGCGTCGAGGCGGGCCGGTGCTCGCCGAGCGGCCTGCACGGCCCCCGCGCGACCGCCGCCGACGTCGCGCAGCGCGGCGCGCTCTGCACCGCAGCAGATCCCGCGAAGGCGCGGCACCCGGTCTCGTGCGTCGATCAGGCGCAGGCGGCGGCGTACTGCGCGTTCGTCGGCAAGCGGCTCCCGACCGAGGCCGAGTGGGAGTACGCCGCGCGCGGCACCGACGGCCGCGAGTACCCGTGGGGCAACGATCCACCGGGGTGCGCGCACGCCGTGGTGTCGCGGCCCGCCGGACAGGGCTGCGGCGCGCGCGGCACGCAGGACGTCGGCTCGGCGAAGGCCGGGGCGAGCCCGTCGGGCGCGCTCGACATGGCGGGCAACGTCTGGGAGTGGGTCGCCGACGGCTGGGACCCGGGCGCGTACGTGAAGGGCGCCCGGACCGATCCCCTCATCCCGGCGACCGGCAGCAAGGGCGTGCTCCGCGGCGGCTCGTGGGACTTCTCGGCGAGCTCCGCCCGGTCGACCTACCGGCTGGCGTTCGATAGCGAGGCAGGTGACGTCTCGACCGGCTTCCGCTGCGCTCGCTCGGTGGACTGATCGCAACCGAGCGCAACCGAGCGCAACCGAGCGCGAGCGAGCGCAACCGAGTGCAACCGAGCGCAACCGAGCGCGAGCGAGCGCAACCGAGCGCAACCAGCGCGAACGAGCGCAAACAGCGCGAGCGAGCGCGAGCCCCGGCCGAGAGGCCATCTTCCTGTCGCGCCGGGGATAGGCTATCTATAGGATCTTGGTCGAACGTGGAAACACACAGGTTGCTGCCACGTAGGATACCGAGGAGAAGTGTAGTCGCGCGTCCTGGCGCACGAGGTCGGATCTCACGAGCACGCCCCGGCGCGCAGGCCGCCCGTGATGGTGAGGCCGAGCCTGGGTCAGGGACAGCGCACCGAGCTCTCCCGGTCAACCCCCGCTGAGCGCACAGAAAGCCCATGCAAGAACCCGAGAACAAGATCGCTGTCGAGGAGAGCCGAATGCAGCGCGTCATCAACGCGGTCGCGCTCGCCTCCGCGGGAGAGATCGAGCTTGCCCTGAAGCACCTCGACGGTGTCGAGCAGGACTCCTTCGGGGTGGTCGAGGAGGCGCTGCGCGTCTTCCTCTCCGAGCTCTCCGAGGCGATGCTGCAGAGCTCCCAGGCGCTCACCGCGCTCGCCGCCTCCAAGCGCGAGCTCGAGAGCCAGCTCGACACGATCCAGCGCCAGGAGCGCGCGATCCGGGAGCTCTCCGTGCCGATCATCGACATCTGGCACGGCATCCTCACGCTCCCGCTCGTCGGGCTGTTCGACTCGATGCGGGCCGTCGAGGTCACCGAGCGGCTCCTCGCGCGCGTCGCGGACGACAGCGACGTCGAGTGGGTGATCCTCGACCTCACCGGCGTGACCGTCGTCGACACGATGACCGCGCAGCACCTCGTCAAGCTCGCGCAGGCCGTGCAGCTCCTCGGCGCGCGCTGCATCCTCACGGGGCTCGGCGGTCACGTCGCGGGCACGCTCGTCACGATCGGCGTCTCGCTCGACGAGCTGAGCCCGATGCGCAGCCTCCGGGAGGGGCTCAGGTTCTGCCTGGCGCAGCGCAAGACGTACGACCTCACCGAGGTGATCCGCCGGAGCGCCGAGCGGATGGACGCCTCGCGCGAGACGGACTCCTGACGGCGCAGACGTCCGATCGATAGCGCGCGCGCCGTGAGCGACACAACCGCTCACGCGCGCGCGGGCTCGTACCACCGCGCGCGGCGCGTCGCGGCTTTGCCGAACGCTGGCCGTGTGCCAAGGGATTCGACATCGCCGCATGAAGAACCCCACGATCCCTGCTCGTTTTCAGGACACCGCGGAGGCCCGCCGTCGCTTCGGCGACCAGCTCGATCGGCTGGCGCCCTTCCTGCGCCGCGTCGATCCCGTCGCCGACGCCGTCGTGGACGCGTTCGCGTCGATGCCGCCGGGCCAGGGGTTCCGCCAGCTCGAGGCCGCCCTCGCGCGCGGCATCGACGCGGTGCCCGACGCCCCGGCCGCGCTGCGCGCGCTCTTCGCGTCGGTCGATCACGTGCCGCTCTGGGTCGACTGGGACGCCGTGAACCGCGGCGGGACGACGTTCCTGCGCACGGGTATGCTCGGCGGCATCCTGCTCGCGATGCAGGCGCTCATCCTCGGCTACGCCTCGCCGGGCGGAAACAAGCCGCTCGTCTTCTCGGGGAGGCTCCGCGAGCAGGCCCCGCGCCGCCTCGGCGAGACGAGCCGGTTCGTCCACGCCGTGAGCCTCGTGGGCGGGATGCGCCGCTCCGGCGAGGGCTTCGCGATCACCGTGAAGGTGCGCATCATGCACGCGCAGGTGCGGCGCCTCATCCGCGCGAGCGGCCGGTGGAAGGCCGAGCTCTGGGGCGAGCCGATCAACCAGCACGACATGGTCGCGACGGCGCTGCTCTTCTCGGTCGCCGTGCTCGACGGCTTCGACAAGCTCGGCTACCACATCCCGCCCGCGCAGAAGGAGGACCTCGTCCACCTCTGGCGCTACGTTGCGTACGTCATCGGCGTCGAGCAGGAGCTCATCCCCGGGTCGTACGCCGACGCGAGGCGCCTGGCCGAGATGATCTTCGCCACGCAGGGCGCCCCGGACAACGACTCGCGCCTGCTCGTCAACGCGCTGCTCTCCCACGGCATCAACGGCTCGTGGACCGAGCGCCAGCGCCGGCGCGCCGAGCAGCTCCTGTCCGTCTTCTGCTGCGTCTCCCGCAGCGTGCTGGGCGAAGAGCTCGCCGACCAGCTCGGGGTGCCGAGGCAGAGCTCGCTCCTCACCGTCCCGCTCCTCCGCGCCATCGCCGCGGCCTCCAGCCGCGCGCACGCGCTGCCGTCCCTCCAGGACTTCGCGCTCGATCTCGGCGATCGCTACTGGCAGCGCTCCGTCGCGATTGCCCTGGGCGGCCGCCCCGCCGACTTCGCGCCTCCGGAGGGCTTCGCCGGCAGGAGGACGTGACGGATCGGCCGCTTCCCGGCCGGCCGAGCGCGAGGCGGATCCTCCCGAGGCCGCGTCCCGGGAGCGCGCCACGGGCGGTCGGGGTTGAAGCGCGCTCCGGTTCTGCGGTACGGACCACCGTCATGGAGATCATCCCTTACGGCGGTTGGAAGCGCGCTGCCCGGCTCGTCTGCGGCGACACCGAGGTCGTCGTCACGCTCGACATCGGCCCGCGGATCATCCGGTATGGCGTCATCGGCGGTCCGAACGAGCTCTTCGAGATCCCCGAGGACATGGGCGCGGTCGGCGGGGACAAGTACAGGTTCTATGGCGGCCACCGGCTGTGGATCGGCCCGGAGGACGCGAAGCGGACGCTGCAGCCCGACAACGATCCCGTGGAGCACCGGGAGGAGAACGGCGCGCACGTGTTCCGGTCCCCGCCGGACAGGCACGGAATGCAGAAGGAGATCCGCATCACGGCCGATCCCGCGGCGGGCAGGTTCGTCCTCGATCACGCGATCGAGAACCGCGGCGCCTTTGCGGTGGAGTTCACGCCGTGGGCGCTCACCGTGATGGCGGGCGGCGGCGAGTGCCTGTTCCCGCACGCCCCGTTCTTCCCGCACCCCGACCGCCTCCTGCCCGCGCGGCCCCTCGTGCTGTGGCCGTACACCGACATGGCCGACCCCCGGTGGACCTGGGGCAAGCGCGTGCTCCGCCTGCGGCAGGTCGCCGGCAAGGCCCCGCAGAAGGTGGGGATGCTCGTGAGCCAGGGCTACGCGGCGTACGCGAACCACGGCAACGTGTTCCTGAAGCGGTTCCCGTACGTCGAGGGCGCCACCTACCCGGACATGGGGGTCAATTTCGAGACCTTCACGAACCAGGACATGCTCGAGGTGGAGTCGCTCGGCCCGCTCCAGCGCGTGGAGCCCGGCGCCCGCGCGCAGCACCGCGAGGCGTGGTATCTCCTGAAGGGCGTGCAGCCGCCCGCCGAGGACGGCGCGTGCGCGGACTGGCTCGAGGCAACGGCGAAGGACAGGCCGCTTTGATCCACGCGAGGTGAGCCCGCCGCCGGCGGGCCCACCTCGGCTCAGCTCAGCGCCGCTCGGCGATCTTCACGTCGCCGAACATCACGCTCCGGGTCATCGGCCGCGCCAGGAAATCGTGCGGGAAGCCGAGCTCGACGGCGCTGGCCCGCTCGAGCCGGGCGCGCTGGCCGTCCGTCAGCCGCACGTCGAGGGCACCCAGGTTGTCCTCGAGCTGCTTCAGGGTCCGCGCGCCCAGGATGGGCGCGGTCACGGCCGGGTGGAGCAGCGTCCAGGCGAGCGCGATCTGCGCCGGCGTCTTGCCGCTCTCGGTCGCGACCGCCTTTACCACCTCGGCGATGCCGAGGCCCCGCTCCGTCAGCGCGCCGTTGGCGGCGGCGACGTTCTTGCGCGTGCCGGAGGCGTCGGCCGTCCCGCCGCCGGCCTCCAGGTCGGCCCTCGTGTACTTGCCGGTGAGCACGCCGCTGCCGAGCGGCGACCACGGGATGACCCCGAGGCCCATCTCCTGCGCCATCGGGATGAGCTCCCGCTCGACGGTGCGCTCGATCAGGCTGTATTCGATCTGCAGCGCGACGAGCGGCGCCCACCCGCGCAGATCGGCGATCGCCTGCATGCGGGCGACCTGCCAGGCGGGCGTGTCGGAGATGCCGACATAGAGCACCTTCCCCGCGCGGACGAGATCATCCATCGCGCGAAGGATCTCCTCCACGGGCGTGGTCCCGTCCCAGGCGTGCAGGTACAGGAGATCGATGTAATCGGTCCTCAGCCGCTCGAGGCTCGCCTCGACCGAGCGCACCATGCTCTTGCGGTGGTTGCCGCCCGAGTTCGGGTCTCCGGGGCGCATGGTGAGCGTGTACTTCGTTGCGATCACGAGGCGCTCGCGCCGGTCGCCGGCGAGCTCGCCGACGAGCCGCTCCGAGGTGCCGTTCGTGTACTTGTTGGCCGTGTCGATGAAGTTTCCGCCGCGGTCGAGGTAGGCATCGACGATGCGCCTCGTCTCGTCGCGGTCGCTGCCCCAGCCCCAGTCGGTGCCGAACGTCATCGCGCCGAGGGCGAGCGGGGAGACGCGCAGGCCCGAGCGGCCCAGCAGGCGGTAGGTGTCGAGAGAGAGGGCGTTGGTCATGGTGGCCTCCACAGGTGCGGCGGGCGCGTCGGGCGCCCTGCCTGGAACCGGACCTTACGGCGCTGGCGCTCCTCGCAAAATCCGACATGATCCAATCAACCTGTTTAGCCAGGGGTACACAATGCGCGGGAGAGATTTCGCCGACCTGAAGGCGTTCGCGGCCATCGTGGAGCACGGGAGCTTCGCCCGCGCCGCGGCGCACCTGCGCGTCTCGCCGTCGGCCCTGAGCCAGACGATCCGGGGGCTGGAGGAGCGGCTCGGCGTGCGCCTCCTGAACCGCACGACGCGCAGCGTGGCGCCGAGCGAGGCGGGGGCGCGGCTGCTCTCCCGGCTGGCCCCGGCGCTGACGGAGCTGGAGGCGGCGGTCGCCGACGTGAAGGCGCTGGGCGACAGGCCCGCGGGCGTGCTCCGGATCAACACGGCGCGGATCGCCGCGCTCTGGGCGCTCGCCCCGCTGTTCGGCCGGTTCCTCGAGGCGCACCCGGACATCGTGCTCGACGTGGTGGTCGAGGACGCGATCGCCGACATCGTCGCGCGCCGCTTCGACGCCGGCGTCCGGCTGGGCGAGCGCCTCGAGAAGGACATGGTGGCCGTGAAGCTGAGCGGCGATCTCTCGATGATGGCGGTCGCCTCGCCGGGCTACCTGGCGCGCCACGGGGTCCCCGCGACCCCGCGCGATCTGCACCGGCACCGCTGCATCAACACGCGCTGGCCGACGGACGGCAGCCTCTATCGATGGGAGTTCGAGAAGGGGAAGCAGTCGCTTGAGGTCGCCGTCGACGGCCCGCTCATCGTCAACGACGTGGACCTGGCGCTGCGCGCCGCGGTCGACGGCGTGGGCATCGCCTACGTGTTCGACCAGCAGGCGAGGCCGCTCGTCGAGGCCGGGAAGCTGACGCAGGTCCTCGCGTCGTGGTCGCCGTCGTTCCCCGGCTTCTATCTGTATTATCCGAGCCGCCGGCAGACGCCGCCGCCGCTGCGCGCCTTCGTCGACTTCGTCCGCCGCGCGGGCCCGCCGGAGGCGAGGGCGCGGCGCGCCCGCCCCGCCGCCGCGTCGAAGGGGTAGATGGACACAGACCGTCAGGCCCGAGGGAGCCGGCACCAGGATTCCGCGCGGCGGTGGACCGCGCCGGCGCGGCGGTGATAGGAGAGGACATGGGGAAGAGGCGCGCAGCGTGGGTGTGGGCGGCGTGGACGCTCGCAGCCGGCGGGTGCACGACGCTCGCGGGGCTGGACGACACCTATCACCCGGTGGAAGGAGCGGGCGGCGCGTCCGGCGCGACGGGCGGCGCGTCGTCGGCCACGGCCAGCGCGGGGCCGGGCGGCGGCGGGCCGGTCGTCCCCGCGGACGTCGAGCTGATCGACGACATGGAGGACGGTAACGGCGCCATCGAGGAGGCGGGGGGCAGGGTCGGCTACTGGTACAGCTTCAATGATGGAACGGGCACGCAGGCTCCCCCGGTCTACACGGAGGAGATGCCTGTCGGGTTCCTCCCCGAGGAGCTCATGCCTCCGCGCGGTCAGAGCACGATGGCGGTGCACACGCTCGGGTCCGGCTTCACGCAGTGGGGCGCCGGGGTCCGCTTCTCGCTGAACCGCCCCGACACGGCCGTGCTCCCCTACGACGCGTCGGCGTACGCCGGTATCGTGTTCTGGGCAAAGCTCGGCGACGCGGGCGCGGTGCCGACCATGACGGTCAGCATCTCGGACACGGTCTCGCAGCCCGCGGGCGGGATCTGCGACGAGTCGGCGGGAGAGGGCGATCCCGATCGGTGCTTCGACCACTGGTCCCACGTCGCGAGCCTCGGCGCGGAGTGGTCCCAGGTCGTGATCCCCTTCGAGGGGCTCGCGCGCGAGGGCTGGGGCGCCGAGCCCGCCGCGCAGGCCATCGACCTCGCGGCGCTCTACGCGATCGAGTTCCGGTTCGGGCAGGGCGAGGTCTTCGACGTCTACATCGACGATATCGGCTTCTACAGGTGACCGCCTGAGACCGGCCTCGAGCCGACGCCGCGCCCGGTCAGGGGGAGAAGCGGGCGATCACGTTCGCGAACTCCTGCGCGACCACCTGGCTCAGCGGATCGAAGGAGACCCCTTCCGACATGCGGAAGTTCCGCACCCAGACGAGCTCCGTGCGGTTGCCGCAGGCGCGGAGCGTCAATGTGGATTCGAGCTCCTCGATCCCGAGGGACGGCTCGATCAGCCGATACTCGAACCGGTGCTCGTGATGGTCGCGCGTCACGACGAGCAGCCGGATCAGGCCACCATCGAGGATGAAATTCAGCTCGTCGCCCACCGACTTGCCGTTGCCAACGACCCACTGCAGGTCCGTGGCATTCGGCAGCGCGATCTCGAAGAAGCGCTCGAGAGAGCCCAGCTTGGCCCAGACCTTCCCGACCGGAGCGTCGAGCAGGACCTGCTGCTCGGAACGATAGCGGTCCGGCCCGGTGACGGTGATGACCGATTGGGTGGGCACGTCGCAGTCGCACCCGAGCGCGAGCGACTGTTCAGCCGTCTCCTCCGCGGTCGCCTCCAGGGCGCACCCC
Source organism: Sorangium sp. So ce1335 (assembly GCF_051521615.1). Lineage (NCBI taxonomy): Bacteria > Pseudomonadati > Myxococcota > Polyangiales > Polyangiaceae > Sorangium > Sorangium sp. So ce1335. The sequence goes on along the minus strand of NZ_CP150363.1, from coordinate 8,069,340 downwards.
GCGACAAGCAAGCTCCCGCCCACGATGCCCGCCACGCAAGCGGCGTTCTTCAGTCGTGAAATCACTGTGGTACTCCCTTCGATAGCGAGCCCCGGCGCCATCGTGCCCGCAAGGGTCACGCGTGCGCTCGTAGAGGGCACGACCCCTGGCCACATCGCGCGCCGACCGATGGCGAAGCGTGTGGACCGAGGTTTCCTGGATGTTCAAGAATCGGGTGAGAACGGTAACATATGGAAAGTATTGCGCAATAGCTGAACGTCTGCTCGGCGGTCCTCCTCCGGCTCCGGGCGCATGCGCGACAGCCGATCTCACGGCGGCGTCGGATTCGTGCCTGTCGAGGCGCCGTGACGCGCCATGGAGCGCCCGGACCGTCGGGCGCAGCGCTCCCCGGTCGAGCGGCCGGCGCGGCCGCCCCCGCCGGCGCGGTCGCCCGCAGGCAGGGGCGCGCGCCGGCGCGGCAGGCGGCGCGCCCCCGGCGCCTCGCGCGGGGCTTTGCTCGTCGGGCGCGCTCGACTATTGCGGAGGCCATGGCGCTCCACCCCCTCGCTGGCCGTAAAGCCCCGCCCGATGTGCTGATCGATCCCGACAAGCTGCGCGCGCAGTACTACAGCGAGCGCCCCGACCCGAGCGACCCGCAGCAGCGCGTCGCCTTCGGCACCTCCGGCCACCGCGGCTCGGCCGCGCGGCGCAGCTTCAACGAGGCGCACGTCCTCGCGGTGGCCCAGGCCATCTGCGAATACCGCGCGAAGCAGGGCACGACGGGCTCGCTCTACCTCGGCATGGACACGCACGCTCTCTCGGAGCCGGCGCAGCGCTCCGTCATCGAGGTCCTCGCGGCCAACGGCGTCGACGTCCTCATCGCCGAGCGCGACGGCGTCACGCCGACGCCGGTCATCTCGCACGCGATCCTCACCCAGAACCGCGGGCGCACCTCGGGGCTCGCGGACGGCGTGGTGATCACGCCCTCGCACAACCCGCCCGACGACGGCGGCATCAAGTACAACCCGCCGAACGGCGGGCCCGCCGACACCGCCGTCACCGGCTGGATCGAGGACCGCGCCAACGAGCTGCTCCGCGGCGGCAACGCAGACGTGAAGCGCATGCCCTACGAGGCCGCGCTCCGGGCGCCGACGACCCACCCGTACGACTACATCGGCTCCTACGTCGCCGACCTCGGCAACGTCGTCGATCTCGAGGCCGTGCGCGGCGCGAAGCTGCGCCTCGGCGTCGACCCGCTCGGCGGCTCGAACATCGCGTACTGGGGCCCGATCGCCGAGAAGTTCGGGCTCGATCTGACGGTGGTGAACCAGGCCGTCGACCCCACCTTCGGCTTCATGCCCCTCGATCACGACGGCAAGATCCGCATGGACTGCTCGTCGCCCCACGCGATGGCGAACCTCATCGCGCTCAAGGACGACTACGACATCGCCTTCGGCAACGACGCCGACTCGGATCGCCACGGCATCGTCACGCGCAGCGCCGGGCTGATGAACCCGAATCATTACCTCTCCGTGGCAATTTTTTATCTCTACCAGAACCGCCCGCACTGGCGGTCCGACGCGGCGGTGGGCAAGACGCTCGTGTCGAGCAGCATGATCGACCGGGTGGCGAAGCACCTCGGCCGGCCGCTGCGCGAGGTGCCGGTCGGCTTCAAGTGGTTCGTCGACGGGCTGCTCGACGGCTCGCTCGGCTTCGGCGGCGAGGAGAGCGCGGGGGCCTCGTTCCTGCGGCGCAACGGGCAGGTGTGGTCGACGGACAAGGACGGCATCATCCTCGACCTGCTCGCCGCCGAGATCCTCGCGCGCACGGGCCGCGACCCCGCGGAGCACTACCGCGACCTGACGGCGCGCTTCGGCGCGCCGCTCTACACGCGCATCGACGCGCCGGCCACGCCGGCCGAGAAGAGCGTGCTCAAGAAGCTCTCTCCCGACGCCGTGCGCGCCACGACGCTCGCGGGCGAGCCGATCGTCGCGAAGCTCACGCGCGCGCCCGGCAACGGCGGCGAGATCGGCGGGCTCAAGGTCGTCGCCGAGAACGGCTGGTTCGCCGCGCGGCCCTCGGGCACCGAGGACGTCTACAAGATCTACGCGGAGAGCTTCAAGGACCAGGCGCACCTCGACCGCGTGCTCGACGAGGCGCGCGCGATGGTCGCCGACGCGCTGTCGGCGAAGTGAGCGCGGGCGCGCCAGCGCGGCGCCGCGTGCGCCACGTGCGCCACGTGCGCCACGTGCGCCACGTCAAAAGCGCACCGCGCTGACGTGGCGCCGGCGCGGCGCGCTCAGAAGCGCTTGCCGAGCCCGGCGAGCGGCCGCACGGCGAACGCGGCGCGGATCGAGCCGCCCCCCTCGGCCCCGCGCTGCGCGCGCTGGAAGAAGTAGGTCTGGGCGTCGACCTGGCCGAGCAGATAGAACCCCGAAGGGAGATCGGCCGACAGGCCGAGCCCGGTGCCGAGGAAGCCCACGATGCTCGTCCGCGGCGCCGCGACGCCCCGCGTCTCGAACGCCTGGTGAAAGATCCCCGCGCCGGCGCCCACGCCGAGATCCAGGGTCACCCCGGGGAAGTCCCACGCGTGGGCGACCCGGACCTCGACGTCGAGCTGATCGCGGCGCGCCCGCAGCGCCTCGTTCTCGAAGCCGCCGCGGCAGGCGCTCAGGCGCGGCATCACGCTGAGCTGGCGGAGCTCCAGCGTGTAGCCCGCGAAGACCCCGTGACAGGGCGACTCGCCCTCGTCGAACGCCGTGCGCAGCCGGTAGCCCGCCTGCACGCCGTGCGCGGCGTCCGCGCCCTCCTGGCCCTTGCGCACGAGGCGCGCGTACTCCGCCCTGGAGAGCATCCCGTCCTCCACACGAAGGGTCTTTCCCGCCTCGACCGCGACCTCGCCCTCGAGGAGGAAATCCTGCCCGCGCCCCCGCACGAAATAGCGCCCTGACTTCACGCTGAGCCGGCGCGACACGTCGGTCGCTGCGACCTCGGCCACGACAGGGCCGTGGCTGCCGCCCGCCATGAGCAGGTACGTCCTGCCGGCGGGCAGCTCGATCGTGCCGCGGTGCGCGGCGCGCGCGGGCAGCGCGGTGAGGGCGAGCTTGCCCTGGCCGCGCAGCTCGTACCGGAACGTCGGGTGCTGCGTCCCGGCCAGCGTCCGGCTCGTCGCGCGGATGGTGGCCTCCGAGACGTGCCGATAGGCCTCGTCCAGCGTGACAACCTCGTTGCCGTCGTCGTCGGCCGCGCCCAGCAGCCCCGACGTGAGGTAGTGCGTGAAGAACGATCCTCCGAGCGCGTCCGACTCCTGCGCATCCTCGTTCGCCGAGCTGGAGGTCAAGAACACGACCCCCTCGCCGGCGAGGCGCGCCTCGGTCCTGACCGTCAACGGCGGCGCGACCGTCCCGCCCTTGACGCGCGTCAGGGCGCCCGAGCGGCAGGCGTCGAGGATGACGAGCCGGAAGTGCGCCGCCGAGCCGCGCGCGAGCTGCTCCAGCTCCGGAAGATCCATGAGCGTGTTGCCCAGGTGGAGCGCGCGGGCGTCGCCGTGGCCCGAGTAATAGACGACCAGCACCGCCTCGACGCCCCCGCCGGTGATGTCCTGGCGAATCCGGCTGTTCATCGAGATCAGGGCGCGGCGCAGCGCCCCGGCGTTGCCGCCGCGCAGGAGCGTCACGTTCGACGGCGGAAAGCCGCCGAGCCCCACGAGGACGTCGTGCATCTTGAGCGCGTCGGCCTCGGCATACCGCAGCTCGACCTCGCCCCGGAGGCCGGCGTTGTTGCCGGCGATGACCGCATACCGCTCGACGCGCGCGAGCGCGGGAGACGCCGCGAGCAGCGCCGCGCAGGCGAGGGCGAAGGCGACGAGCCTCGACGCGAGGGCGCGGATCACGGGGCCGCCCGCTTGTCGAGCGAGACGCGATCGACGCGGCAGCCCGCGGGCGCGGGCGGGCGCTCCGGCGCGGACTCCAGCGCGGCGCGGAGGGGCTCGAGGGCGACCGGGGCGTCGCAGAACAGGCCATAGAGGACCTCTGCGCCGAGCGTCCCGTCGAGCACGACGCTGCTCGGCAAAGGCACGCCCTCGCCGGGCTGGATCGGCGCCGCGACGTCGCCCGCCGGGTAGTAGATGCTCCCTTTGCCGGCGCCGTCGACGCTGAGCAGGGCGAAATACCCGGCCTCCGCGGCGGAGTAGGTGAACTGGAGCCGGTCATCCGGGTGGACCACCTCGCCCGGCCCGCCCGGCGAAACGACCTCTCCCCGCGCGACGTAGAACCCGATCCGGCCGCCGGCCCCCTTGGTGCGCGTGCCCTGCTCCGCGGGCGCGAGCGTGGCGCCCGGGGCGTCGCCGCGCGGCGGCGCGGGCGGCGCGGGCGGCTGATGGACGAACAGGGCGGCCGCGAGGACGGCCGCGGCGCCGAGCGCCGCCGTGACGGCAGGGAAAAGGGACCGCGCGAGGGGCCGCCGGGCCGCGGGCGCTGCCGCGGGGAGGCGCAGCGGGGGAGGATCGGCGAGGAACGCGGCGCGCCCCGCCTCGAGCGCGGCGAAGCGCGCGGCGCACCGCGCGCAGCCGTCGAGGTGCGCGCGCGTGGCTTGCTGCTCGGCCGACTCGAGCTCCCCGGCGAGCAGCCGGTCGAGGCGCAGGTCCGACGGACAGCCTTCGGGGCGAGATCTCTCGAAGGGGATCATGCAGGCCTCTTTACGTGGGATTCCGGGGCTTCCAGCGCTTCCGCCCACCGCTTCACGCGCGCGAGGAGGTCGCCCACATGCCGCCGCGAACAGCCCATGATCGTCGCGATCTCCTCGTGGGTGCTCTCATCGATGTAGTAGTAGATCGCCGCCTGAGCCAGCTCGTCCGGGAGCTCGGCGAGGAGCCGCGCGGCCTGCACGGTCTGCTCCGCGCGCGGGGCGTCGACGTCGCGCGGCGGCATGCCCGACCCGAGCAGGCGCGCGCGGTTCTTGCGGTCGCGGATGCGGTTGAGGCAGCGGTGCGTCGTGGCGCTGTAAAGCCATGTCGCCGGCGAGCTCCGCTGCTCGAACTGCCCGGGGGACTGGACGAGCGACAGGAACACCTCCTGCAGCACGTCGCGCGACTCCTCCTCCGAGCCGAGCAGCATGCGGGCCCTGCGGAGCACGTGGTGCCCGTGGGCCCGGTAAAGCCGCTCGACGTCCAGCCCGCTCTGCACGGCGGCCGACGCTACCATCGAAACCACATCCGCGACATGGCCTGACGCGCTGGGCGCTCACCAGAGGTTCGCGGCGGTGAACTGTCTGGGCGGCGCTATCCTGATGGTCACCTCGGAGTCGAACTCCTCCGGGTTGGGCACGAGGCGGTCGTCTGCGTCTCCGCCTTCTGCGACTCCGCAGCTCCTCGGGTCTGGCGTCGCCTTGCAGTCGTCGTAGGCCTGCAGCTCGGCCTCGGTCATGGGGGCCCACTTCATCAGGTGGTATCCGGCCGAGAGCGCGCCGCCAAGGAACCGCTCCGACTGGGTCCCCGGCTGGACGTCGGTCTCGACATAGACCAGCATGTACTCCTCGGCGAGGCCGGCAATGGAGGCGGGGTCGACGTTCGGGTCCAGGCCCTCCTTGACGACGGCGATGTACCCGGTGCTGAACCGGCTCTCCGAAGGCCGCGCGCCACCCAGCGTGAAGTCGTTCAGCACCTCGGCGGGGGGCGGCACGTTGAGGTCGATCCTGAACTCCGCTGGAAAGCTCCCGATCACGGGCGCGATGTCGATGTGCGAGAAGTCGTTGACCAGGAAGTTGTAGTTGAGGATGGCCGTGTACAGACCGCTCGTGTCCACGCCGCCCTCGTCGACGATGGCGCCCTGGATCGTGGCGAGCGGCTCGCCGCGGTACTCGGGATCGACCTGCGCATCGCAGGCCAGGAGAAGGAACGACGAGGCGGCGACGGCGGAGACGAAAGGCAACCTGTTCATGCTGGGACTCCCTTGTTGAAGGACCGCCGTTGGGACCGTGAGCCCCCCGTTTCGGGCACGCGGCGCGCGTCGAAATCTTGCTCCCCGCGCCGGCGGGGTTCCATCACCGCTGCAATATTTTAGCCCGGCTCGCCTCGTAGGCGCAGCGCCGGCTCAGAACAGCGAGAGCTGCCGCTTCGCGCCGGTCATCGCGTCGAAGTCGGGCCCGCCGAGCCACCGCAGCACCGAGTCCGCGATCGGCTTGAGCTGCTGCGACACGTAATGGTCGTAGTCCGGCGGCGCCGTCGTCTGGCCGACCGGCTCGGGGCCCGCGCGCGTGATCACGTACGCCACGATCCGCCCCGCCTCGCCGATCAGCTTGCGGGCCGCCTTCACGTGCGGCGGCGTCGTCTTCGTGTAGGCGCCGAGCGGCTTCCGCAGCGCCTTCTTGTAGACGAGCTCCGCGTCGAAGCGGCCCGCGCGCAGATCCGCCACGAAGGTCCGCACGAAGCCCTCGACCGGGCGGTCGTGGAACACGAGGTCGAGCAGCTCCCGCTGGAAGCGCCGCGCCACGGCGCTCGCGTCGCGCCGCACCGCCTCGAGCCCGACGATCTCGAGCTTGCCGCCGCCGTCCCCGGCGACCAGGCCCGCATACCGCTTCTTGCTGCCCTGCGCGGCGCCGCGCAGCTCGGGCAGGAGGAAGCGCGCGTAGACCTTCTCGAACTCGAGCTCCAGCCGGCTCTCGCACCCGAAGGTCCTCGCGATCTCGGCGGCGACGGACGCCGAGACGGCGTCGCGGAGCTCCTCGGCGCGGGCGACGGCGCGCGCGGCGTCCGGCTCGCCGATGTCGACGAAGAGCGAGTCGGTGTCCCCGTAGAGGACGCGGTGTCCGGCCTTGCGCACCGTCTCCGCCGTCAGCCGGATGACGTGCTGGCCGGCGCTCGTGATCGCGTTCGCGACGGCCGGGGAGAACAGGCGCGACGCCTGGGAGCCGAGCACGCCGAAGAGCGAGTTCATGAGGATCTTGATGGCCATCGCGCCCCGCTCGTCGCCCGCGCGCCGCGCCTCGGCCCGCTCGTCCCAGAGCCGCGCGACGAGCTCGGGGAGGATGCCCGGCTCGCCGCGCCGGAACGCCGCGCCCCCCGGCGTCACGATGAGCGCCTCGGGCGGCGCGCCGTCCCCGGCGACGAACGTCAGCGGGTCGATGTTGAAGGTGCGGATCAGGCTCGGATAGAGGCTCTTGTAATCGTAGACGACGATGTTCCGGTACAGCCCCGGCGCCGGATCGAGCACGAGGCCGCCGGCGATCTCGACCTCTCCGTCCGGCGCCTCGCTCGACACCGAGGGCGCCACCTTGCCGCGGGCGCGGAGCGCCGGCAGGTACAGCGAGTCGATCGCGGCGATCTGCGCGCCCACGCGGTCGAGCTGCATGCCCGTGAGCAGGCTCCTCCGCACCGAGAGCTCGACGAGGCCGGTCTTCTCCAGCAGATCCCGGACGAGGCGGGCGTCCTCGAGGTTGTACGCCGCGAGCAGCGCCGGGTCGTCGCGGTACGACGCCTCGATCTGCGCGCCCCGGTCGTCGGACCCGAACAGCTTGCCGCGCCCGAGGATCGTCTGCGCGGCGGTCTCCAGCCGGTAATCCTCGAGCCGCATGAAGGCGCTGCGGAGGAGCGCGAGCCCGTCGAGCACCACGCGCCCCGGGAGGATGGCGCGCGCCTCGCGCGTGAAGCCCGGATCGCGCAGGATCGCGATCTCGTCGGGGCCCCGCCCGAGCGCGCAGGGGAGCCCGGCGCGGCGGCAGTAGCGCTGGAGCGCGGGCAGATCGAAGTCCGGGATGTTCCAGCCGGTGAGGACGTCGGGATCCGCCTCGGCGACGTGCTCGAGGAACCGCTCGAGGACGGCCCGCTCGTCGGGGAGCTGCTCGACGTAGTCGGGCAGGCCGCCGGGCACGGGCTCGTCGCGGACGAGGAGGCAGCGCTCGCCGCCTGCGCCCGCGAGGCCGATGCAGAAGAGCTGCTCGCCGTCGAGGCTCGTCTCGATGTCGAGCGACAGCACGCGCAGCTCCGGTACGAACGTGGCGGGGGCGATCTCGGGGTTACGGTAGACGCGCCCGACGCCGGGGCGGAGCTCGAACGGCCCGGAGACCGCGAACGCCCCGCGGATGCCGCGATCGATGAGGAAGCGGTAGGCGAAGCGCACGTCCGCCTCGAGGCAGTCGGCGCCGGCCTCGGCCAGCCGGTCGCGCAGCGCCGCGGCGTCCCGGGGCAGCGCGACATCGATGCGCAGCACCGGCTCTCCGTCGAGCGTCGCGAGCGCGGCGGGGGAGACCCGGTTGCCCGCGATCCGCCGCGCGATCTCCTCGTCGCTCTCGCGCACGAAGAAGTACGGCCTGAACCTGTCCTCGATGACGAGCGCCGGTGTCCCGTCCTCCATCACCGCGTGGAGATGGATTTCCGGGCATCCGGCGACGACCCGGGTTGTGGGCGTGAGGATGAAGCCGCGGTCAGGCATGGTCGAGCGCGCGAGGGCCTCCGGACGAGCTCATCGCCAGCGCGCGGGGCGGACCGCACCGCGCCGAGCCGCACTTGACCACCGGGGCCGGCCTCCCGCAAGCCCTCCCGCCCCCGCGCGCGGGATTTCCGGAGGCGCGCGCGGCGCAGGTGGGCGGCGCCTGCGCCTCGCGTGCATCGTCGCGTGCCGGGATGAGCAGCGGGGTCCCGCCGATTCCGTCGAGAGCGGGTCCGTCGATTGCTTCACAGCTCCGACGTAGTGACCCGCGGGCGTCCATGGATTGCTCCGTGAAGCGCGCCGCGGAAACCAGGGAAGGGAAGCAACGATGATGCGCCATGATTTCAAGCATCGTGTCGCGGTGATCGCCGCGCTTGCCGCGAGCGTCGTCGGCAGCGCTGCGCACGCGTCCGGCCGGGGTGGGCACGCGCAGCAGATCGCGCAGTTCTCGCCGCAGCAGCAGGTGAGCCAGCAGCAGGTGAGCCAGCAGCAGGTGAGCCAGCAGCAGGTGAGCCAGCAGCAGGTGAGCCAGCAGCAGGTGAGCCAGCAGCAGGTGAGCCAGCAGCAGGTGAGCCAGCAGCAGGTGAGCCAGCAGGGCCAGGAAACCCAGGTGTCCGACGGCGCCCTGGCGGCGGTGATCTCGGCCTCCAACCAGCTCGAGATCACGCAGGCGATGATCGGGCGCAGGCAGGCGCGGTCGCGCGAGGTCAAGGATTTCGCGCGGGAGATGCTGGAGTCTCACAGTCAATCGGAGCGCCGCCTGGGCGCGCTCCTGGTGCGCCTCCGGATCAAGATGGAGTCGACGCGGGTGAGCTCGATGCTCGTCGACCATTCGTCCCTTGTTGCCGCCTATCTCCGCCGGCAGTCCGCCAGGAAGTTCGACGAGGCGTTCATGGCCACGCAGGTCACGACGCACCGATACACCCTGCGAATCCTGGACGAGCGCCTCATCCCGAATGCGAAGGATGGGGCCCTGAAGCAGGAGTTCCAGCGCATCCGCGGCGAGGTGGCCGGCCACCTGGAGCGCGCCCTGGCGATCCAGGCCTCCCTGGCCAAGCAGCAGACCTCCCTCGAGCAAGGCCGCTAGAGCAACAAACGGGTCGAGCCCGCCTGAAACGAGCAGCGCTTCGAACCGCCAAGGCGCCAAGGACGCCGAGATATCGTCTCCTTCTTGGCGTCCTTGGCGCCTTGGCGGTTCATTTCTCGCTCGATCAACGCAATCGTCGTTCTGGCCGCCACGTCCCCCTTTGATCCATCAATCACCGTAGGCCCCCGGCGAGGGACGTCGCCGAGGGCCGGGCGGCCTCAGGGGGCGAACACCGCCCGCATGCACCCCTCTGCGCGCTCCTCGAACAGCCGGTACCCTCGCGGCCCGTCGTCCAGGCACATCCGGTGCGTCAGGAGGTACGACGGATCGACGTCCCCCCGCTGCATCAGATCGAGCATCCTCGGGATGTACCGCGGCCCGTGCTGCTGCCCGGTCCTCACGACGAGCGCCTTGTTCATGAGCGCGCCGAGCGGGATCTTGTCGGCGAACCCGGAATAGACTCCGATGATCGACACCGTACCTCCCTTGCGGCACGCCATGATCGCCTCGCGAAGCACGAGCGGCCGGTCGTTCTGCAGCCGGAGCGCCTGCTTCACCCGGTCGTACGCGTACTGGAGCCCCGCCCCGTCGGCCTCCATCCCCACCGCGTCGATGCAGGCGTCCGGCCCGCGCCCGCCCGTCATCTCGGCGAGCGCCTCCAGGACGTCGACCTCGTCGTAGTTCAGGACCTCGGCCCCGCCGTGCGCCCTCGCCATCGCCAGGCGATCCGGGATCCGGTCGATCGCGATGACGCGCTCTGCCCCGAGCAGATAGGCGCTCTTGATCGCCATCTGACCCACGCCGCCGCACCCCCAGACGGCCACCACCTGACCCGGCCTGATATCGCAGAGCTCCGCCCCCATGAAGCCCGTCGTGAGCGCGTCGGACGCGAACAGCGCGCTCTCGTCGCGCACCCCGTCGGGCACCTTGAACCCGACGTGCTCCGCGAACGGCACGCGCACGTACTCCGCGTGACTCCCCGCGAACCCGCCGAACGCGTGCGAGTAGCCGAAGATCGCCGCCGTCGTGTCCCCGAAGACCCGATCCTCCACCGCGTGGTTCGGGTTCGAGTTGTCGCAGAGCGACCACAGCTCGCTCTGACAGTACACGCACTGCCCACAGCCGATGATCGACGACACCACGACCCGGTCGCCCCGCCGCAGCTTCTTCACCTCCGCGCCGGTCTCCACGACCTCGCCGAGGAACTCGTGACCGAGGATGTCGCCCGCCCTCATCGTCGGGACATACCCGTGGAGCAGGTGCAGGTCCGAGCCGCAGACCGACGACAGCGACACGCGGACGATGGCGTCGTGCGGGCTGAGGATCCTCGGCTCGGGCACCGACTCCACGACGACGTCATTCACCCCGTTCCAGCAGATCGCGCGCATGATCACGTCCTTTCACGGCCTGTCCGGCCGGACGGCTGCCCCACCGTCGTCGGGAGCTCGCCCACCTCGATCCATTGCCTCAGCCGCCGCAGGTCGCCCCGCAGCCGCCGCCTCGGCAGCTCGGAGAGGAGCCTCGCGGCGAGGCGCGCGAGCCGGCCCCTCGGCCGCGCGCCGGGCAGGACCGCCGTGACCTCCGTGCCCCGCTCTCCCGGCGCGGGCGTGAGCGACACGATGCCTTTCCTCGCGCGCGCCCGCCCGCCCGGGCCCGCCGCCCACAGCACCGTCGCGTCCCCCTCGCCCGCGCCCGCCTCCGCGCGATCCACGCCCTGCACGGCGCCCTGCATGAGGCGCCGGACGCCCTCGGCGTCGTGCAGCGCGCACAGCACCGCCGCGCGCTGCCTGCTCACCGTCACGCTGCTCGCGACCCGCGGCTCCGGCACCCCGAGCGCCCGCAGCACCGGCGCCGCGAGCTCCACCCCGAGCGCCGGCCGCTCCTCCGTCAGCCCGGTGAGCCGCTCGTAAACGCGGTAGGCCGCCGTCTCCGCCCGGCTCCAGAGCCGCCGCGCGATTGCCCTGCTCCTCGGCCGCGGCGCGCACGCCGCGCGCTGCCCGGCCGAGGAGCCCTGTCCTCCAGGCGAAGCCGCCTCCGGCTCCGCCGGCGGCGCGCCCTCGCCCCGCGCCCGGTCCGCGGCCTGCTCGCCCCGCTGCGCCGCCGCGCGCGCGCGCAGGTTCGCCTTCGCTCTTCCCATCTTTCCTCCTTCGAGCCTCGCCCCGAGTGCCCGCGGAGGCGTGTTGCAAGCAGGCGGCCAGTCGCGATGATCCAGCCGCTCACGTCGCTCACGCCGCTCACGCCGTTCACGCCGCTCACGCCCAACGATGCTCCGCGCCCTCCATCGCCGCTGCGAGCGGCCACAACGAGGACTTCGCGGCGAAGGCGCGCCCCACGGCACACGAGGAGCGAGATGGATTGCAGTGAGGAGAGAAGATCATTGCGGTGTCTGAACTTCCAGGCGATACTCCGCGCGCCAGGACGTTCTTCAACCCAGATCACATGATGTCCGGCATAAGGCGATACCTGATTAGCCTACGTGTACATACGGAGATGCGAACGTATGAAGACTAGAATTTTCCTGCATGGCTTGAACTTGGTGGTGTGTGGTCTGGCGGTCGCGGCGTTCGCCGCGTGCGGCGACGACGGCGACGGGGGAGCCGGCGGCGCGGGCGGCGGCACCGGCGCCGCCACCTCGGGCTCCGGGAGCCCGACGTCGACGTCCTCGGGGACGACGGACCCTGCCGGCTCGACCTCCGCGTCGACGAGCGCGTCGACCTCGGCCTCGGCGACGACGGGCGCGGGCGGCGGCCCTCAGTCGCTCGACATGATCGACGACATGGAGGACAACGACAACGCGATCAACGCCACCGACGGCAGGGTCGGCTACTGGTACACCTTCAATGACGGGACGGAGGGCGCCACGCAGGAGCCGCCGCCCGATCCGGAGGGCACCGGTGAGACGCCGTTCACGATGACGGCGCTGGAGCCGGCGCGCGGGCAGAGCATGTACGCGGCGCGCTCGTCGGGGTCCGGCTTCGAGGAGTGGGGCGCCGGGTTCGGCTTCGATCTGAACAGCCCCGAGGGGGAGAAGGCCACGTATGACGCCTCGGCGTACACGGGCATCACGTTCTGGGCCAAGGGCAACGCGCGGGGCGCGACCGTCATGATCTCGGACCCGGCCACGGACCCGGCCGGCGGCACCTGCACGGAGTGCGACAAGTGGGCAAAGTCGCTGACCCTCACCGAGGAGTGGCAGCAGTTCACCATTCCCTTCGCGGACCTGAAGCAGGGCGGCTGGGGCGATCCGGCGGGCACGGCGCAGATCGACGCGTCGAAGCTCTACGCGATCCAGTTCCAGGTCGGCATCGCGCCCGAGTTCGACTTCTACGTCGACGATCTCGCCTTCTACAACTGAGCGCCCTCGCGCCGGCCCCCCGAGGGCCCTCTCCCTGAGGGCCCTCATCGACCGAGGGCCCTCGCGTGACGGCCCTCATCCACTCGGGGGCCCTCGCCGTGAGGGCCCTCTTCCACTCTGCGCCTGCGGTCTCCCCGAGGCCGCTCGAGCGGCCGCCCGGGCCGCGCGGCTCCGCTGCGCCAGTGAAATAAGTGCTTGCATCTCGGGCGCGCCCCGGGCAAACGTGGCCGCGCGTCGCACCTCTGCCCAGGACAATGTCTCTCCTCGAGCTCGCATCGATAACGAAGCAGTTCCCGGGCGTGAAGGCCCTCGACGGCGTGTCGTTCGACCTCCGGGAGGGCGAGATTCACGCCCTCTGCGGCGAGAACGGCGCGGGCAAGAGCACGCTCATCAAGACCCTGTGCGGTTACTACCCGGCGGGCACCTACGGCGGCGAGATCCGCTTGAACGGCCGTGTCGTCGAGTTCAGCAACATGCGCAGCGCCGAGGAGCACCGGATCGCGCTCATCGCGCAGGAGCTCGCGCTCGTCCCCGAGCTCACCATCGCCGAGAACCTGATGCTCGGCCGCGAGCCGGTCCGCGGGGGGCTCATCGACTGGGACGCGGTGCGGAGCGAGGCGCGCAAGGCGCTCGATCGCGTGGGGCTCGACGTCGATCCCGAGCGCCCGATCAAGGACCTCGGCATCGGCCAGCAGCAGATGGTCGAGATCGCGAAGGCGCTGCTCAAGGACGCGAAGATCCTCGTCCTCGACGAGCCCACGGCGGCGCTCACCGACTCCGGCGTGAGGACGCTGCTCCGCCTGCTCGACGACCTCCGCGCCCGCGGCGTCTCCTGCATCTACATCAGCCACCGCCTCGAGGAGGTGTTCGAGATCGCCGACCGCATCACGGTGCTCCGCGACGGGCGGTCGATCACGACGCAGCCAAGGACCGACCTCACGCCCGACAAGGTGATCTCGTTCATGGTCGGCCGCGAGGTGACGAACCTCTACCCGTGCCCGCCGCCGCCGGAGGGCCCTGTCGCGCTCTCCGTCGAGCGCTGGTCGGTCGAGGACGCGGGCCACCCCGGGCGGTTCGTTCTTCGCGACGTGAGCTTCCAGGTGCGCGCCGGCGAGGTGCTGGGCATCGGCGGCCTCATGGGCGCCGGGCGCACCGCGCTCGTCTCGACGCTCTTCGGCGCGGCCACGAGCCGCGTCACGGGCTCGCTCTCCGTCCGCGGGGGGCCCCCCACGGCGCCGTTCAGGTCGCCCGCCGAGGCGATCGCCGCGGGCATCGCGCTCGTCAGCGAGGATCGCAAGCGGTTCGGCCTCGTCCTCGAGTCGACGCTCCTCGACAACATCACGCTCGCGACCCTGCGGCGGTTCGTGAAGGGGCTCTTCCTCGATCACGCCGAGCGGGAGGCCACGGCGGTCGAGCAGATGAGGGCGCTCAGGACGAAGACGCCGGGCCCGCTCGCGCTCGCCAACCAGCTCTCCGGCGGCAACCAGCAGAAGATCGTGATCGGCAAATGGCTGATGGCCGGGCCGCGCGTGCTCCTCCTGGACGAGCCGACGCGGGGTATCGACGTCGGCGCGAAGGCCGAGATCTATCAGCTCATCAACAAGCTCGCGATGGACGGGCTCGCGGTGGTGCTCGTCTCCTCCGATCTGCCGGAGCTGCTCGGCATGAGCCACCGCGTGCTGGTGCTCACCCAGGGAAGGATGACCGCCTGCCTCGATCGGCAGGACGCCACGGCCGAGCGCGTGATGGCCGCAGCAACGAGGAAGGTGACGGAATGAGCGAGGCGAAGCTTCGCGTGCGTATCCCCTGGCGTGCCCTCTCGATGGTGGGCTCCCTCATCGCGATCTGGGTCGCCTTCTCCATCACGACGGACGGGACGTTCGTGACGCCGCGCAACCTGACGTTGCTCGCGCGGCAGATGTCGGTGACCTCGATCCTGGCCGTCGGCATGGTGATGGTCATCGTCGCGGGGCAGATCGATCTCTCCGTCGGCGCGCTGGCCGGCCTGCTCGGCGGCGCGTCGGCCATGATCTACGTGAACCTCGGCTGGCCGCTGCCGGCCGCCTTCATCCTGCCGCTCGCGCTCGGCGCGCTGCTCGGGTTCGTGCAGGGCACGCTCGTGGCGCGGCTGCGCATTCCCCCCTTCATCGTCACGCTGGGCGGGATGCTCATCTTCCAGGGCGCGATGCTCGGCACGACGGGCGGCGTGTCCATCTCGCCGGCGCGTCCTTACCTGTTCGTCGGTCAGGCCTACGTGCCGCACGCGCTCGGCTGGGCCGGCGCCGGCCTCCTCTGCCTGGTGCTGCTCTACAAGGCCGCGCGCGCGAAGGGCCCTGCGCGTTTCCCCTGGATCGGGCTCGCCGCGTTCACCATCGCGTTTGCCGCCCTGATGAACTCGTACCAGGGTGTCCCGTTCCCTGTGCTCCTCGTGCTCGTGCTCGCGACAGCGTTCACGGTGCTGGCGAAGCACACGGCGTTCGGCCGGCACCTCTACGCGATCGGCGGCAACCGCGAGGCGGCCTTCTACTCCGGCATCAACATCAACCGTCACCTCATCGCCGTGTTCACGCTGATGGGCGTGATGTCGGCCATCGCGGGCATCGTCCTCACCGCCCGCGTCGGCTCGGCGACCTCGGACGCCGGCCGCATGATGGAGCTCGACGCCATCGCCGCCGCCGTCATCGGCGGCACGTCGCTCCTCGGCGGCCAGGGCACGATCTGGGGCGCGCTGCTCGGCGCGCTGGTGATGGCCTCGCTCGACAACGGCATGAGCCTCATGAACACCGAGAGCTTCTGGCAGCCGATCATCAAGGGCATCATCCTCATCCTCGCCGTCGGCATCGACATGGCGAGCCGCAAGACCCGCGGCCACTGAGCCACCGGGCCACCGCCGCCGGGGCGTCGGTGGGCCCCGGCGGAGGAGCGCGGTCTAGAGCTCGATGCCCGAGTTGATGGTGACCGTGTAGATGCCGTACTTGCCGAGCCCGAAGCCCATCGGCTGGTCGATCGCGAAGAGCACGCCGACGCGCACGAACATGGTGAATTCGACCGGATCGAGGTTGAAGAAGGGCTCCAGGGCGACCTGGGCCTTGTCCGGCTCGGTGAGGAGGAAGGCCTCCTGGACGCGCAGCCCGATGCCGACGCCCTGGTAGCCCACCTGCAGCTCGTTCCCCTGCTCGATGACCAGCTCGCTCGAGTCGCTGCTGAGCGAGAGCGCGAGCGACGCCGTCAGATCGCTGCGTATCTGGACTATCTCCTCGAACTCCATCTCGAGGCCGCCGCGGGCGCGCAGCGGCAGGTGGTTCAGGAATGTTCGGTGCGTATCGAAGAACGCCCGGGCCAGCAGGGAGATGTCCGAGATCTCGAGATCCCGCGCGTCGGGCCACCAGGTGAGCGGCAGCGACACCGACCCCCCGACATACGCGACGAGCCAGGGGCTCAGCTCCCGCGCGGCGTGGCCGCCGACCGTCAGGTTGGCCGCCACGAGCTCCTGTCGGGTGTCCGGGGTGGTCTGCCCGTACCTCAGCAGGGGCGCATAGCCGAGGATCACAGGGATCTCCATGTCGAGGTGGTATCCCTTCGTGAACTCGAACTGGCTGCCGAAGCTGATGATCTGGAGCAGGTGCCGCGGCTGTTCCTCGGTGAGCCCGCGGCTGCGCAGCCGGTTCAGGATGTCGAACCCGAAGGCGGCCCGGCTCGTCATCGATTTCGCCCAGTGTCCCTCGGTGCCCGACAGGCCCCGCTGGGCGTGCGCTTCCGGGCTGGCGGAGAGCGTGACGACGAGGGCCGCGACGGCGGCCGCTGCGGTGCGCATGTGCCGAGCGTATCCGCTTTTCCGGGCCGAGTCCCGCGACGCGCGCCCCCCTGATGCATCCAATCGCCACCTGCGCACGGCGGGAGCCGGCAGGTGGATGGGGAGGACGCATGGCCGAACAAGGCAAGAAGGGCGCGAGCCCGGGAAGCGGCGCGCATGACAAGGTCGAGAGCCTGGAGCCTCACCGCGAGGATCTGACGGGCACGGTCCTCTCGACCGACCAGGGCATCCGGATCGACAGCACCGACGACTCGCTCAAGGCGGGGGCCCGGGGGCCGACGCTGCTCGAGGACTTCCATCTTCGCGAAAAGATTACGCATTTCGACCACGAGCGCATCCCCGAGCGCGTCGTCCACGCGCGCGGCTCGGGGGCGCACGGTTACTTCCAGGTCTACGAGTCGATGGCCGAGTACACGAGGGCGGCGTTCCTGCAGGACCCGAGCGTCAAGACGCCGGTCTTCGTGCGGTTCTCCACCGTGGTCGGCTCGCGCGGGTCGGCGGACACGGTCCGCGACGTGCGCGGCTTCGCGACGAAGTTCTACACCCCGGAGGGCAATTTCGACCTCGTCGGCAACAACATCCCCGTCTTCTTCATTCAGGACGGCATCAAGTTCCCGGACGTCATCCACGCGATCAAGCCGGAGCCGGACCGCGAGATCCCACAGGCCTCGTCCGCGCACGACACCTTCTGGGACTTCATCTCGCTCATGCCGGAGTCGACCCACATGGCCATGTGGGTGCTGTCGGATCGCGCGATCCCGCGGAGCTTCCGCATGATGGAGGGCTTCGGCGTCCACACCTTCCGCTTCGTCAACGCGCAGGGCAAATCGCGCTTCGTCAAGCTGCACTGGAAGCCGCTGCTCGGCGTGCACGCCCACGTCTGGGACGAGGCGCAGCAGCTCGCCGGCAGGGATCCGGACTACCACCGTCGCGATCTCTGGGACGCGATCGAGCGGGGGGATTACCCCGAGTACGAGCTGGGCGTGCAGATCATCGAGGAAGAGGACGAGTTCGCCTTCGATTTCGATCTGCTCGACGCGACGAAGATCGTGCCCGAGGAGCTCGTGCCGGTGCGCCGCATCGGCAAGCTGACGCTGAACCGCAACCCGGACAACTTCTTCGCCGAGACCGAGCAGGTCGCGTTCCACACGGCCAACGTCGTGCCCGGGATCGACTTCACCGACGATCCGCTGCTCCACGTCCGGAACTTCTCGTACCTCGACACGCAGCTCTTGCGGCTCGGCGGCCCGAACTTCCCGCAGATCCCCATCAACCGCCCGCTGGCCCCGGTGCACAACCAGAACCGGGACGGCTTCATGCAGCAGCGGATCAAGCAGGGGCGCGCGCACTACGTCCCGAACTCGCTCGCCGGCGGCTGTCCGGTGATGGCGTCGTGGGAGGCCGGCGCCTTCGTTCACCACGCCCAGCGCGTCCTCGGGCTCAAGGCGCGAGAGCGGAGCGACACCTTCAAGGATCACATCACCCAGGCGAGGCTCTTCTGGAACAGCCTCTCGGCGCCCGAGAAGAAGCACCTGGTCCGCGCGGCGTGCTTCGAGCTCGGCAACGTCGCGACCCGGCACGTCCGCGAGCGCATGGCCGCGCGGCTCGCGGAGGTCGACAGCGATCTCGGCAGGCTCGTCGCCGAGGGAATCGGCGTCGCCCCGCCGGGGGTCCGGCCTCAGGTGCCCTCGAAGGGCAAGGCGGCGGGAAAGCGCTCGGTGGACGCCTCCCCGGCGCTCAGCATGGAGAACACGGTGAAGGACACGGTGAAGAGCCGGCTCATCGCCATCCTCGCGGCCGACGGCTTCAGCGGCGCCGAGCTCGCGGCGGTGAGGTCGGCGTTCGAGGCGGCCGGTGCGCACGCGCAGGTGGTGTCGACGCGCCTCGGACCGATCTCCGGCGACGACGGCAGCGCGGTGGAGGCGGACAGGACGCTGCTCACGGCGAAGTCCGTCATGTTCGACGCGGTCTACGTCCCCGGCGGGCGCGCCAGCGTCGAGGCGCTCTCTTCGATGGGCGAGGCGGTGCATTTCGTCAACGAGGCCTTCAAGCATTGCAAGGCGATCGGGGCGACGGGCGATGGCGTCGCGCTCCTCTCGTCGTCGCTCCTCCGGGGCGTCGCGCTGGCCGACGCGCAGTCCGCGGCGCCGCTCCAGTCCGACAAGGGCGTCGTCACGCTGCGCGATCCCGCGGGGCTCGCGCCGTTCAGCCAGGAGCTCCTCCGGGCGATCGCGCAGCACCGCCACTGGGACCGCGAGGACATCGCGCAGATCCCCGCCTGAAGGCGAGCGCGGCGGGGCCCCTCTAGGAGGGCGCCCCGAGCTCCGCGATCTCCTGCTCGAGCTGCTCCCACTCCGCCATGAGCGCGTCGATCCGCGGCCCGAGCCCCTCCTCCTCGGCCTTCAGCGCCGCGATCTCCGCCTTGCCCGTGCGCTCGAAGAACCCGTCGCTGCAATACATCTCGTGGATCGCCTTCTTCCGCGCCTCCGCCGCCTCGATGGCCGCGAGCACCTTGTCGCGCCGCGCGGGCAGCTCCTTCTGCCGGTTGCGCCGCCGCTTCTGCTCCTCCCACGAGCCGCCCGCCTCCGGCGCCGCCGCCGCCTTCTGGTGCTCGCGCTTCGCCTTGAGCACCACGGTGTCCGCGTCGAGGTGGTCGTCGCCGCAGCCGGCCAGGTACTCCTCGTACGTGCCGGGGAAATCGCGCGGCCCCGCAGGCGTGACCTCGAGGATGCGCGTCGCCAGCTCGGACACGAAGAAGCGGTCGTGCGAGACGAAGATCACCGTCCCCTCGAACGCCTTGAGCCCCTCGACGAGCCCGTGGATCGCCTCGAGATCGAGGTGGTTCGTCGGCTCGTCGAGCACGAGCACGTTGGGCCGCTCCACGATGATCCGGCAGAAGATG
This sequence comes from Sorangium sp. So ce1335, assembly GCF_051521615.1. Taxonomy (NCBI): domain Bacteria; kingdom Pseudomonadati; phylum Myxococcota; order Polyangiales; family Polyangiaceae; genus Sorangium; species Sorangium sp. So ce1335. Next base: position 8,049,780 of record NZ_CP150363.1, on the reverse strand, counting down.
AGCCGCGCCGCCTCGCCGCCGGACAGCGAGCCGACGCTCTTCTCCACGTCGTCCCCCGAGAAGAGCGCCTTGCCGAGCTGGCCGCGCACGTAGCTCGGCGACTCGTCCGGGCACGCCGCCCACAGGAAGGAGAGCGGCGTCATCGCCCCGTCGACGAGCAGCTCGCGGTGGTCCTGCGCGAAGTAGCCGACGCGGACCTCGTGCCCCCACGACGCCCCGCCGGCGTCGGCCGAAAGCCGCCCCACGAGGATCTTGAGCAACGTCGACTTGCCGAGCCCGTTCGGCCCGATGACGGCGACCCGCTCGCCCCGCCGCACCGACAGCGACACGTCGCGCAGCACCTGCTTGTCGCCGTACGACTTCGAGATCCCCCGCGCCTCCAGCACGTCGCGCCCGCTCGGCCGCTGGATCGCGAACCGGAACGCCGGCGTGCGCCGCGACGTGTCGGCGAGCTCCTCGACCTCGATCTTCTCGATCTGCTTGAGCCGGCTCTGCGCCTGGCGCGCCTTCGTCGCCTTGGCGCCGAACCGCTCCACGAACGCGCGCTTGTCGGCGATGATCTTCTCCGCCCGCGCGATCTCGGCCTGCTTGCGCTCGCGGATCGCCTGCTTCTCGACGACGAAGGCGGCGTAGTTGCCCGTGTAGAGCGTGATGGTCTCGTAGTCGACGTCGAGGATGTGCGTGGCGACGTTGTCGAGGAAGCGCTGGTCGTGCGAGATGACCACCGCGCACCCCTTGTAGCCGGCGAGGAACTTCTCGAGCCAGCGGATCGACAGGATGTCGAGGTGGTTCGTCGGCTCGTCGAGCAGGAGCACGTCCGAGCCGCCGAGGAGCACCTGCGCGAGCAGCACGCGCAGCTTGAAGCCGCCCGACAGCGTGGAGAGCGGCCGCCGGTGCGCCTCCACCGGGATGCCGAGCCCCTCGAGGACGGCGCTCGCGCGCGCCTCGAGCGTGTAGCCGTCGTGGGCGCGGATGCGGTCCTCGAGGTCGGCGACCCGGCCGGGGTCGCCGCCGCCGTCCTCGGCGAGGCGGCGCGACTCGACGAGCGCCTCCCACACGACGCGATCGCCCATCATCGCGAGATCCAGGATGATCTGGTCGTCGCTGAGGAACCGGTCCTGCCGGAGCACGCCGACGCGGGCGTCCTTCGGCAGGCTGACGTTCCCGTCGGTCGGGGGCTCGTCGCCGGCCACGATCTTGAGGAACGTCGTCTTTCCCGAGCCGTTGGCGCCCACGAGGCCGTAGCGGGAGCCCGCGTTCAGCCTGAGCGAGACGCCCTCGAAGAGGGTCCGATCACCGAAGGATTTCGAGAGGTTCGATGTTCCGAGCATGGCGCTGTGGGGGGCTCTTGCCGCGCGCCGCGAGGGGGGGCGGCGCGCGGCACATGCATAGCACCGGCGCCCCCGGCGAGCGCCGGCGTTCGCGCGCGGCGCGGGGCGCAGGCATGGCACCGGCGCCCCCGGCGAGCGCCGGCGTTCGCGCGCGGCGCGGGGCACAGGCATGGCACCGGCGCCCCCGGCGAGCGCCGGCGTTCGCGCGCGGCCGCGGCGTCAGGGGCGCCGCCGGCGCGTCAGTTGATGCGCTGGCAGATGACCTTGTCCGAGGCGGCGTCCTCGTTGTTCCCGTCGTTGCACTCGTCGATCGCGCCGTCCGGGTCGACCACGCCGTAGATCAGGATCGACAGGTTCCACGGGAACTCGTCGATGGTGGGGGTGACGTCCACGCTCTCTCCCGGCGCGATCGGCCCCGGGACGACCTCCTCGTGGAGCACCGTCCCGCCCTGGCCCGGGTCGCCGGCGTAGTAGCGGACGCGCACGTCGCTGGCCGGCGCGGAGCCCACGTTGAGGATCGTCGTCGGGACGTCGACCTCCCGCATCTGGCACTTCACGTCGGTCACGCGGCCGATCTCGATCTGGAGGTCCGGCCGCGCGCTGCCCGCGTCGAGCGGCAGCGTGAGCTCGTTGTTGCCCTCCTCGCACTCGCGCTCGACGGCGCCCTCGTCGACGACCGCGCGCACGCGGGTGGGCAACGTCCCCTGCGGGTTGTTCGCGGCGCTGTAGCTCACCGTGAGGAGCAGCGAGCTGTGCGGCTCGATGCTCGCCTGGAGGACCGCCTGGAGCGGGTCGAGCGCCGCGTCGTAGAGCGGCTCGGAGACGGCCGGCGAGTCCCACTCCCCGTAGAAGCCGATGACGACGCCGGGGCCCACGCGGAGGTCGCCGAGGTTGTCGACGCGCACCGTGATGTCGACGTTGTCGGTGAGCTCGCCGCAGGCCGCGTCGGGCGACGAGACCTGGATGCCGCTCAGCGCGAGGTCCGGCGCGATCCCGTACGACCGCGGGTTCGAGCGGTAGGTGTTGTAGCCGCGGCCGCCGTACGTCTTCCAGCTCTCGGGCTCCCGCGCGGGGATGCCGCCGCTCTCGAGCACGTTCGTCACGTGGTAGCTGTGCTGGTTCCAGATGCGGCGGGCCGAGACCCAGAGGTCGTTCTGCGCGCCCCAGACCTCGAGGCCGTTGTTGTAGTCGGTGCCCGCCGAGCAGAAGGTCGACTCGTTGGACGTGGCGAACACGATCTCCGCGTTGCCGTCGTTGTCGACGTCGGCGACGATCGGGTACTCGGACCGGGTGCGGCTCGGCGAGTTCTCCCTGAACAGGACGCCGCCCGTCACGCCGTCGTAGATGCGGAAGTAGCACTCGTCGTTGTAGATGACCTCGGCGGCGCCGTCGCCGTTGAAGTCGAACACGCTCGATCCGGTGGCGCGGCTGGAGTTGTCCTCGGTCTCGCGCTGCCAGCCGTTGTGGTAGCAGACGCAGGTGTGCGCCTGCTGGTTGCACGTCGCCGCGCCGGGGGCGCCGCAGTCCTCGTCGGTCACGCAGGGCACCCCGTTCGGCGTCCGCGCGGGGTTCGGCGTCCCCGTACCGGCGTCGTTGAGCGGGTTGGGCCACGCGGGGCACGCCGCGGTGGGCTCCTGGAGGTCGAGCATCACGTAGCGAAGGCCGAACGCCGTGCCGATCTCGGGGAAGCCGTCGCCGTCGAAGTCGTCCACGTTCGGCGCCCCGCCGTCGCGCGTGGCGCCCGTGCCCATCACCGTGCGGCGCAGGATCGTGCCGTCCTGCCCGTTGAGCACGAAGAAGTACCCGTTGTTGAAGAGGATCACCTCCGGCTTCTCATCGAGCTCGTTGCCCGGGCCCGGCGCGGCCGTCTGGTCGGCGCCGAGCACGTCGGCCACGGCGCAGAACCCGTCGCGGCGTTCGTTCGGGATCTGGGCCGCGCCGTTGACGGTCTGCCCGTCCCAGACCACGCGGAGCTCCCCGTTGCAGAACGCCGTCGCCTCCTCGTCGTCGTAGGGGGGCGCGCACTCGGCCCGCTTCGTCACGCCGTCGGGCGGGCGGGGCAGGGCGTACGCGGTGCTGCCCGCGACGATCTCCAGCCGCTGGTCGTCGTTGAGGTTGGCGACGCACGTGATGGGCCCGAGCCGGTTCAGCGGGTTCATCGGGTCGATCCCCTGGATCCCGTGCATCAAGCTGCCCTTGAAGTGGTCGAGGATCGAGAGCGCGCGGGTCTCCGCGTCGACCTGGAGCGTGAGCACGTTCGCCCCGACGACGATCTCCGGGAGCCCCTGGCCGTCGATGTTGGCGATCGACGGCGACGGCTCGGTGTAACCGCTCCAGAGGTTGTTCGCGAGGAGCCGGGTCTCGCCCGTGTTGCTGAAGATCTGGAGCCCCTGCGACTCGGTGATCGCGACGATCTCCGGGACGCCGTCGTCGTCGAGATCGCCGATGGCGAGGCCGGCGGTCGGCATCAGCGTCGCGTCGTTGCAGCGGTAGGCCACGTCGGTGGCCTCGCCTTCGTGCCAGACCTGATCGCCGAGCACCGCGAAGTAGTCGCGCCCCTTGTTGGGTCCGCCGCCGTGGATCGCGCGGAGGACGCCGCTGTTGCTGTACGTCGAGCCGCAGAACGTCGTGAAGATGATCTCGGGGAAGTCGAGCTCGTTGATGCGCCCGTCGCCGTTGTCGTCGTCGAGGTTGGCGACGAGCGGCGTCATGACGGTCTGCGCCGAGGTCGGGAACGGGCTGCCGGCGGCGCTCGAGTTGGCGCGGTTCTGCCCGCCCCACTGGATCTCGATGTGCGGCAGGACGTTCGCGAACGGCTCTGGCTCCAGCAGGCACGTGGGCGCGGCGCCGGTGCCGGAGCAGGAGCCGACCTCGCACGCGGCGTGGGTGGGGCAGTCCCAGTCGTCCTCGCAGGGGCAGCTGGCGTTGCCCATGCCGTCGTCGGTGCACGTGCTCTCGTAGTAAGCCGCTCCGCCGCACGTGAAGAGCTCGCGCGAGTCGCTGCCGTTCGAGACGCACACGAGGAGGCTGTTGCCGTCGCAGGTGCGCTCGCCGGCGGTGCAGGTATCGGCGACGCAGAGGGTGCCATTGCAATGCCGGTCGATGGGACACTCGAGATCGCTGCGGCAGCCGATATCGACGCAGATGGCGCCCCCCTCCGGGGTCGTCTGGCATTCCTCGGTGGGGCCGCAGGAGAGGTCGTCGCACGTGTTGTCGACGCAGGTGGCCTGTCCGTCTTGCAGCTCACAGCGCTGGTCTGGCCGGCAGTCCGCGTCGCCACAGGCGTTGTCGACGCCGCCCGCGCCGCCCGAGCCGACCGTCGTGCCGACGAACACCCCGACGCTCTCGCTGGTGCTGCCGCCTTCCCCGCCCCCGCCGCCCTCTCCTGGGCGCGTCACGATCTCCGGATTGCTGCAGGCCGCTGCAGCGAGCAAAAGCGAAGGGAGTGCGAGGGGAAGCAACCGCCGGGGGCGCATGGGCATGGTGCGATTGTACGGGGGCGCAGTCGCCATGGAAGCGCGTTCGCGCGCGGCATCGTGCGCCGAGTGGGAGCTCTGCGCACGATGGGCGTCGCGCGCGGCGGAGGTCAGCGGCGAAGGGGAGGGGCCGCGCGGAATGGGCGCGGCGGGCAGGGGACGGGCTCAGCGGGCGTCGTGCTGGCGCGGTGCCCTCGCGCGGTCGGCGCCGCGCCTCGCGCGGTCGGCGCCGCGCTCGCGCCCGTGGTTCGGGGCGAGGCGGCCCGCTCGAGGAGGTGGACACCTCGGGGAGGCTGCTGGAGGGAGGCCGGCGCGAGCGGCGCGACGCGCGCGCTGGCGCGGCAGGGCTTCCTTCGCGGAGGTGTTCCTCCTACGCTTTTGCGCATGGCGGTGACCCTGCAGGACCTCGAGAACGAGCTCGCGCAGCTCAGCGACGCCGAGAAGGCGCAGCTCGCACGCACGCTGTTCCCCGCCATCACACGTGCGTTTGCCGGCATCGAGAAGAGGCCGGGCGTCTGCGGTGGCGACGCCTGCATCGTGCGCACCCGCATTCCCGTGTGGACGCTTGAACGGTATCGCCGTCTGGGCTGGAGCGAGGCCCGGATCCTGGACAACTTTCCGACCCTGCGCGCCGCGGATCTGGTGAATGCCTGGTCTTATGCCGACGCGCATCCGCAGGAGATCGAGAGGTCCATCCAGGAGCAGGAGAACGAGGACGCCTGATTCATGGCATCGTTTCATGCAAACGAGAACTTCCCGTGTCAGGTCGTGGAGGGGCTCCGGGCGCTGGGCCACGACGTGCTGACGACCCAGGAGGCAGGGAATGCGGGACAGGCCATCCCTGACGAGATGGTGCTCGAGTTCGCGACGCGCGCGGAGCGCGCCGTGCTCACGCTGAACCGCCGGGACTTCATCCGCCGCCACCGGCAGCGCGCCGACCACGCCGGCATCGTCGTGTGCGCCGAGGACCCGGACACCGATCGTCAGATCGCGCGTATCCACGATGCGATAGCGCCGCTCCCGTCGCTCGCAGGGCAGCTCGTCCGGGTCAACCGGCCCTGGCAGCCGTGACGCCCGAGCGGCGGTCGTGCCCTGCGAGGCGCGGCATCGCTGGACGCCCTGCCGCCCGTCCCGCGCCTCACGCCCCGCCGCTCTCCAGCGCCTCCTGCAGGGCGCGCACCTCGCGCGCGAACGCCGGCTCGGTGCGCAGCGCGGCCGTCCGCTCGTCCGGCAGCGCCAGCGCGCGGTCGGCGACGATGCGCGCCGGCCGCGGGGACAGCACGACGGCGCGCTGGGCGAGGTAGGCGGCCTCGGTGATCGAGTGGGTCACGAAGAGCACCGTCATGCCGAGCTCGGCCCACAGGCCGCGGAGCTGGTCGTCGAGGCGGCTCCTCGTGAGCTCGTCGAGCGCGGCGAACGGCTCGTCGAGCAGGAGCAGCCGCGGCCGCGTGATCATCGCGCGGGCCAGCGACACGCGCATGCGCATGCCGCCGGAGAGCTCGGCCGGGTACCGGCCGCCCGCGTCACCGAGGCCGACCTGGACGAGCGCGGCCCGCGCCGCGGCGTGGCGCTCCTCGAGCGGCGCGCCGGCGAGCTCGAGCGGCAGGGCGGCGTTCTCGAGGACGCTCCGCCAGGGCAGGAGGTGCGCGTCCTGGAAGACGTACGCAATCGGCGCGCGCGCGCGCGCGCGCGCGCCGCCCGGGCCGCCCGGCCCCTCGTCGGCCTCGACGACCGCCGCGCCGGCGTCGGCGCGGTCCAGCCCGGCGACGAGGCGCAGCAACGTCGATTTGCCGCACCCGGAGGGCCCGAGCAGCGCGACGAACGCGCCCGGCGCGATGTCGAGATCGATGCCGTCGAGCGCGACGACGCCGGCGCCCCCGCGCGCGCGGCCCGCGTCGTCGAGCACGGGGAAGACGCGCCGGATGCCGGTCAGCCGCACGCGGACGCCGCCGCTCGCCGTGGCCTTCTTCATCTGCGCCGGCGGTTCTATCCGCGCCGCCGCGGGTTGGCCAGGCGTTCGTGAGCCTCCGCCGCCGCGCCTGCGCCGCGCCGCCGCGCCTGCGCCGCGCCGCCGCGCCTGCGCCGCGCCGCCGCGCCCGCGAGCCGCGCCGCCACACCTGCGCCGCGCCGAGCCGCCGCGCCCGCGCCGCTCAGCTCGACGACGCCGTGCGCACGCAGCGGAAGCCGCCGTCGGCGAAGCGGTAGTGCGCCTCGAAGCTCGTGCGCGCCCAGGTGCGCAGCGACTGCGCGCCGTACATCCACGAGCCGCCGCGCATCACGAGCAGCGGCCTGTCCGGGGGCCGGGTGTTGCGCGGGTTGTGCGTCGGGCCGTCCGCGTAGAACAGCGCGTCGTCGTAGTCCTCGCACCACTCCCAGACGTTGCCGGCGAGGTCCAGGATGCCGTAGGGCGAGGCGCCCCCCGGCAGCGAGCCGACGGGCACCGTCCCGCCGTCGCGGTTGTCGTAGTTCGCGCGCGTGGGCCCCGGCTCGGCGCGCCCCCAGGGGTACTTGCGGCCGTCGGTGCCGCGCGCGGCCTTCTCCCACTCGGCCTCGGTCGGCAGGCGCTTGCCGGCCCAGTTGGCGTAGGCCCGCGCGTCGTCCCACGACACGTACACGACCGGGTGGTCCTCGAGCCCCGCGGGGATCTCGCCCCGCCGGAAGTGGGAGAGGAACCGGCTCGCGTCGGCGTCGTCGGGCCGGTACCCCGTCACGTCGACGAACGCCTTGAACTGCCGGTTCGTGACCGGCGTGCGGTCCATGTAGAACGCGTCGACGTGGACCCGCCGGCGCTGCTGCCCGCTGAGGAACGGCCCGCCGGGGACGAGGATCATCTGCTCGCCGGTCTTCTCGCGCACGGTCGGCGCGAGCTCGCGCGCGTCGGACGCGGGCCCCGCCGGAGCGGGCGAGAACGCCGCGAGCGCCTCGTCGAGCCGCGCCCGGAACTCCGCGCACGACGCCGGCCTCGCGGCCGGATCCTTCGCGAGCGCGTCCAGGATGAGCCGGTCGAGCGCCGGCGGCAGGTCGGGGCGGAGCGACGACGGCGGCGCCGGCGGATCGGCGACGTGGGCCATCATCACGGCGAAGTGGTTGGGGCTGTCGAACGGCACCTTCCCTGTCGACAGCTTGTAGAGCGTCACGCCGAGAGAGTAGATGTCCGAGCGCCGGTCGGCGGCGTGCGGGCTCTTCACCTGCTCGGGCGACATGTAACAGCAGGTCCCGAGGAACGCGCCGCTCAGGGTGTACGTCGTTCCCTCGAGGATCTTGGCGATGCCGAAGTCGACGATCTTGGGCGTCAGCCCGTCCTTGCCGGTCGTGACGAGGATGTTGTCGGGCTTGAGGTCGCGGTGGATGATGCCCATCCGGTGCCCCTCGTCCATGGCGTCGAGCACCCCGCCGAACAGCGCGCGGATCTCCTGGAACGGGATGCGCCCGCGCCACCGCTCGAGGTGCCGCACGAGCGTCGATCCGTCGACGTACTCCATGACGATCGCGAGCAGGTGATCGCGCTCGACGAAGTCGAAGACGGAGACGACGTTCTCGTGGCTCCAGGAGCGGAGCACCCGCGCTTCGCGCGCGAACCGCCGCCGGATCTCCGGGTTGCCGCAGAGGTTCGAGTGGAGGCATTTGACGGCCACGACGCGATCGCGCGCGCGGTCGTGGGCGCGGTAGACGACGCCCATGCCGCCCTCGCCGAGCGTCGACTCGATGCGATAGACGCTGATCTCCGTCCCCGGCAGGAGCCGCACGGGCGGCAGCGGTATCGAGGGCGGCGGCTGCCCCCCGGCGCCGAGCTGCGTCGGGGGGAACGCCGTCGGCGCGAAGCCGGGGCCGACCTCGGTGACGAGCTGGCCGCACGAGGGGCAGAAGCGGGCGTTCTCCGGGAGCGGAGCGCTGCAGCCGGCGCACCGGGGAGAGGTGTCCTGGCCCATCGGTCGCGGGGAGTCTCGCACAGGTCGGGGCGGCGGTGGGCGGCGATCTTGCGGCGCGTCGCCCGATGTGCTCGCGCGTGGTACGGTCGCGCCCACGGGCCGTGGGGGACGACGACATCGAGCCGCGCATGGGCGCGATTCACGCGGCGCTCGTCGCCGAGGGCGCGATCGAGCCGCTGGCGATGGACGACGCGGACACGCGCCTGTGGATGGACTGCGAGCTCGCGTCGCTCGTCGAGGGCCGCTTCTTCGAGCGCGTCGACCCTGCGGCGCGCGGCGCCGAGCTCCGCGCCGTGTGGGGGCCGCGGGCGACGCGCGACGGCATCCAGCTCGGCTCGCCTCACGCGGGCGCGCGCTACGTGGCCCCGTACTGGCTCGTGCGCGACGGCCGTCGGGTCGGGACCGTCGCGCTGTCGACGGGCGGCCTCGGCGGCGCGCTGCTGGAGGTCTCGAGCCTCTACGTGCTGCCCGCCCACCGCGGGCGCGGCGTCGCGGGCGCCGCGCTCCGCCGCGCGGACGGCGTCGCGCGCGCCCACGGCGCGCCCGGCCTGCGCGTGCGGACCCCGTGGGCGTGGCAGGGCGCGGTGCGGTTCTACCTCGGCCTGCGCCTGTGGGTCGCCGGCTGGGCGGACGCCATCGAGCTCACGTGGCGCCGCGGGCTGCCCGCGCACGACATCGCGATCGGCGACGCCGAGGCGACGTTCAGCGTCGTCGTCGACGGCCGGAAGGAGCTCCTCCTCCGCGCCTCGCGCGAGGGCGACCGGCTCGGATGGGCGGAGTCGCCGCGGATGGAGGCCCATCGCGGCGAGCGCTCCGACGTCGCGCGCCTCGCCCCGGCGACGTTCGCCGTCGCCCTGGCCACGCGCGGCTTCCCCCTCGTCCGCTCGGAAGACCGCTGGCGAGCGCGCCGCGCCCCCTCGTTCGCCGGCGAGCCCGAGGGGCTCGCGCGCGCGATCGAGCGCTTCGAGGCGGCCGACCGCAGCTTCGGGTTCGACGTGCGCACGCCGCGCATCCCGGGCCTGCGCTACCGAGCGCACGAGGACATCGACTGAGCTGGTGTAGGATCGCGCGCATGGACGACTGGCTCCACCGCGCGCCGGCCGCGTTCCGCGGCAAGCGCATCTTCCGGCTCGGCCTCGCGGCGAACTACGGCATCGACGAGGGCGGCGTGCGCGCGGCGATGGATCGCGGCGTCAACCTGTTCCTCTGGACGATGCGGTCCGGCGGGCTCGGCAACCCGCTTCGCCAGGCGCTGAAGCAGCGCCGCGACAGCGTGGCGGTGGTCGGCTTCGCGCAGGCCGGCTGGTTCGGCTGGGGCGTGCGCCGGGGGGCGGAGAAGCTCCTGCGCGAGCTCGGGACCGATCACCTCGACGTGTACCTGCTCGGCTGGCTCGGCGTCGGGTCCGCGTGGACGAGCGCGACCGAGCGCGAGCTCTTGCACCTGCGCGAGAGCGGCAAGGTGCGCGCGCTCGGCGTGAGCATCCACGACCGCCCGCGGGCGGGCGGGCTCGCGGCGTCGTCGCCGCTCGACCTGCTCATGATCCGCTACAACGCCGCGCACCCCGGGGCGGAGCGGGACATCTTCCCGCACGTGCAGGGCGGGAGGCCGAGCGTCCTCGCCTACACGGCGACGGCGTGGCGGCGCCTCTTGAAGAGGCCGAAGGGCTGGGACGGCCCGGCGATGACGGCGGGCGACTGCTATCGATTCCAGCTCTCGAGCCCGCACGTGGACATCGCGCTGACGGGGCCGAAGAGCCGCGTCGAGGTGGAGGCGAACCTCGACGCGCTCGCGAGGGGGCCGCTCACCGCGGAGGAGCAGACATGGATGCGCGATTTCGGGCGGGCGGTGCACGGATGAGCGGGGCGCCTGTGGGCCGGGTCGTCGTCGCCTGCACGATGGCGTTCCCTGCGGAGGCGGAGCGCCTGCTCGCCGCGGGCGTCGCGCCGCACGAGCTCGCGCTGGCCGGCGCGCGCTCGGCGGAGAACCTCGCCGTCGTCGGGCGCGACGAGGTGGTGCGGGGCGCCGACGTCGTCTTCGGCCAGCCGCACCCGGACGACGTGTGCGCGGCCCCGCGCCTGCGCTGGGTGCACCTCAGCACCGCGGGCTACACCCGTTACGACGTGCCGGCCGTGCGCGCGGCGCTCGCCGCCCGCGGCGCGGTCCTCACGACGAGCAGCGCCGTCTACGCCGACCCCTGCGCGGAGCACGCGCTCGCCTTCCTGCTGGCCGCGTCGCGGCGGCTGCCCGAGTGCCTCGACAACCAGCGGGGCGCGCGCGGCTGGCCCGACGCGCCGGTGCGGTCGCGGAGCGCGCTCCTCCGCGGCCGGCGGGTGCTCCTGCTCGGCTTCGGCGCCATCGGCCGCCGCCTCGCCGAGCTGCTCGCCCCGTTCGAGGTGGAGCTCTGCATCCTGCGCGCCCGCCCGCGCGGCGACGAGCCGGGGCGCGTCGTCGCGCCCGAGGCGCTCGGCGACGCGTTCGCGTGGGCGGATCACGTGGTCTCGAGCCTGCCCGCGGCCGAGGGCACGCGGGGCCTCGTGTCGCGCGCGCTGCTCGCGCGGATGCGGCCCGACGCGTGGTTCTTCAACGTCGGCCGGGGCGCCACGGTCGACCAGGCCGCGCTGCTCGAGGCGCTGGAGGCGAGGCGCCTCGGGGGCGCGTACCTCGACGTGACGGACCCCGAGCCGCTGCCGCCCGAACACCCGCTCTGGCGCGCGCCGGGCTGCTTCATCACGCCGCACACGGCCGGCGGGCGGCGCGAGGAGCCGGTGGCGCAGGTCGAGCATTTCCTGGCGAACCTGCGGCGGTTCGAGCGGGGGGAGGCGCTCGCGGACCGGGTGATCTGAGGCGGGCGGCGCAGGCCGGGCTGCCGGAGGGGCCACGAGCTCTCCAGGTCCTCACGTCCCCCCAGCAGCACCCGAACGGAGACGATTCGCCCGCATGACGGTCGGATCCGAACTCGGCGGGGCAGGGCTCCCGATGCGCCGCTCCGCTCGGAGCGGACCGCGAAGCGCCGTGCGGTACAGGGCCGCGCGCGCGCGGGGCCGCCGCTGGCTTCGGACCTTGTGCAACGCCCACGGGGACGTCGTTCGGTCAGCTCTCTGCGCCTGCCACACGCCGTCCGCGCCGTGAAGTTCGCCCCCGCGGGGCCCCGTCACCCGTCTCAAGGCTTGAAACGCCCAGCTCGGCCGCCCAGCCGGCGATTTCAAGCTTTGCAACGGCCCTCTGGGCCGCCCAGCCGGCCGTCTCAAGCCTTGATCCGCCCCGCTGCGCCCCCGAGTCGGCGGTCTCAAGCCTTGAAACGGCCGACTCGGTCCCCGAGACGCCCGTTGCAACGCTTGCATCAAGCGTTGCAACGGGACCGCCGCCTCACGCGTCCGGCGCGGCCGCCGGCGTGACCGGTGCGGGCGGCGCGGCCGCAGGCGCCCCCGGCGCGCCTGCCGGCGCGGCCGGCGCGGCCGGCGCGGCCGGCGCGGCCGGCGCGGCAGGCTGCCCCGGCGGGAGCGCGTCGCTCACGCCGCTCGCGCGGTGCACCTCGGCCAGGTCGTCGAAGATGAGCGGCAGCAGTTCGGGCTTGCCCAGGTGGGCGAGCAGCCCGCGCACGAGGGTCTTGTTGGCGTTGTAGACGGCCAGCCACGCCTCGCGCGCCGTCGACACCTCGGGGCCGAGCTCGATCCGCTCGACGCGCGTGGCGCGCTGCTGCCGCTCGACGATCCCGAGCTTCTCGTGCACCTCCCTGAGCTCGGCGAGCCACATCTCCGCGCCCCGGACCTTCTCGCGCTGCCTCTCGAGCTCGTCGGCGATGTGCCCGACCGCGGCGGTGAGCTTCGTGATCCGCCGGCGCGCGAGCACGCTCGGCGTCTCCCCGCGGAAGAACACCTTGGGATCGACCGGCCTGCCCTTCAGCGAGTCGAGGTACGAGGCGAACCGCACGATGACGTCCCGCGCCTCCTCGAGCACCGCGCCGCTGTCGAGCTCCGGCGCGGGCTTGGGCTGGCGATCCAGCACATCGGACATCGCCTGATCGGCCACGAGCTGCTTGCCGATCGCGAAATCCACCATGCCGTCGAGCGGCGGGAGCTTGCCCATCAGGACCGCGGCCATCTGCTCGCGCGCGAACTTGCCGTAAATCTTCGTCTCGAAAGGATCGATGTAGGGGTCTGCCACAGGCGCCTCCTTGGGTTGAGCAAAACGGGCCGATGTTGGCAGGGATCGGGCGACCATGGCAATGTCGGACGGCTTGAGCGGGCCGGAATGGCACGAATCGGGCGCCCTGCAGGCATGAGCAGCCCATTCGTTCCTCCATCGATGCTGATCTCTTTCTGCCTTCTTGTTGCGCCATCGCGCTCTGCGCTGCGCCGCTCACTGCGATCGTGACGGAATGCGGGCCACCGGCCCGGGTCGGTGTCCACCGCGGCCCACGTCCGCTCGCAGCCGCCGCAGGAGCTCCTCGCGGTCTCCTGCGTAGGCGCCTCGCGGGAAGTCGCGCTGGTGCCGCTCGAGCAGGCGCCGCGCGTCGACGGTTCGACCGGTGGCGAGCGTCGCGATGGCCTGCCGCATCAGCCGCTGCTCGGGCGTCGTTCGGGCGCCGTCGCCCCGAAGCCGCGCGGACGGAGGCCGCGCCATCGCCCGGTCATGGCTCGCCATGAAAACCCTGCCGCTCCACGTAGCGGCGAATGGCCTCCTGGTGCTCGGCCATGATCGCCTCCAGGGTGAGCGGTGTTCCCTCGGCGGTCTCGTCGATCTTGCGCGATGGTTTCCCCATACAAGTCCAGTTACCTGGCGCCAGCTCGACATTTGAAAAAGGTCGCGCCGGTTCGCGCCGAACCACGTCCGCAGTGATCGCGTGCGCGCGCCCTCTGCATCAGGCCGCGTCGGAGGTGGCGGAGCATTCCGGAATGCCATCGAAATTGCCTGGCAAATGCATCGACTTCGTTGCTCCCTCGGGGCCAAGGCGGCTTGACCATATCGGGCCTCCCCCGTAGGGTGCCGGAGAGATGGGCTCCACGGGCAGGTTGCTCCTCGCGGTGGCCGCCGCATCCGTCGTGTGGAGTCTCGCGGCGGTGTCTGCCGGCGAAGACTCCCCTGCTGGACCGTCCGGAGCGGCCGTGGCGCGCTCCGCCGAGGCGGACGAGGCGTTCGCGCGGGGCGAGAGGGCGCGGCGCGCCGGGCGGTGGGAGGAAGCCGAGGCGTCGTATCGCGCGGCGTGGGAGGCGGATCCGCGGCCGGAGCTCGCGGGGGAGCTCGGGCTGTGCGAGCTCGCGCTCGGGCGGTTCCGGGATGCGGCGGAGCACCTGAGGGAGTCGCTGCTGTACAAGGAGACGCTCGCACCGGCCGCGCGGCGGCGCTTCTCCGAGGGGCTGGCGCGGGCAGAGCGCGAGATCTCGTCCGCGACCATCGCCGTGAGCCGGCCAGAGGCCGAGGTGTTCATCGACGGCCGGCGGATCGGCCGCGGGCAGGCCATGTACTTCGTTCATCTCGATCCCGGTCGGCACGAGGCGCGCGCCAGGCTCGACGGGTATCTCGACGAGGTCTATCCGTTCGAGGCGCAGCGGGGCCGGGAGTCGATGATCGGCCTTCACCTGGAGCCCAGGCCCGCGCCGCGGGCTGCGGCGCCTGTCGCGCCGGTGCGGGCCGCTGCTGCGCCCGCACCCGCGAGCGGCCCGGCGGCGGGAACGGTGTTCCGCATTGGCGGGCTCGCGCTGGCGGTGGCCGGGGTCGCGCTGGGCGTGGGCCTCTCGATCGAGGCGTCGGCGCGCGGCGATGAGGCGTCGGCGCTCGCGGCGGAGACCCGCCGTCGCGGCGGGCCTGCGGCGTGCCTGTACCACGAGCACGCAGCGGCGTGCGGGGTGCTTGGCGACAGGCACCGCGAGCGCGACACGCTGGAAGCCGTTGCCTTGGCGAGCTTCGCGAGCGCCGGCGTCGTCGGCGCGGTCGCGCTGTCGTCGTTCTGGTGGGCCCCGGCGCCGGGCACGCGCGCCGTGCGCGCGGTGCCGCTCGCGACAGCGCAGGGCGGGGGCGTCCTTGTGATCGGCGCCTGGTAGGGCTGTGAGGGGGACCGGTGAGGAGGGGAGGATCATGAGAGGCATGCAGGGCTTGCTGTCGGGGCTCTTGCTCCTCGGCGCGGGCGGGCTGGCGGCGGTGGGCGGGTGCGGCGGCGGCGGGGAGCTCGGCTGTGCGGAGGACCTCGTCTGCGAGATCGTCGACGACGACGGCACGAGCAACGGGCACTGCTGGGGCCGGTGCGTGCCCGAGGCGCCCGAAGGACTGCCCGAGCCGGAGCTCGTCTGGACGGGGGCCGAGCCGCTGGCGCCGTCGTGCGACGATCTCGTCTGGGTCGTCCCCGGGACGGCGGGCGAGGTGGTGCGGCTCGCGTCCGAGCCCGCCGCGTTCCGGGGGCGGACGCTGCCGAGCGAGGCCCACGCGTGTCCTGTGTGCGCGTGCTCCCAGCCGTCCTGCGCGCTGCCGTCCGACGTGACGGCGAGCTCGCTGTACATGTGCGGGGAGGGGCCCGAGGAGACGCGGACGCCGTTCGCGCCCCCGGCAGGCTGGGACGGCGCGTGCGTGTCGCCGGGCTGGGTGGGGCCGGAGCAGCTCGGCTCGCTGGCGATCGGTCCGACCCGCGCGCAGCCGTGCGCGCCGGTGGTCGAGGAGGCGCCGGTGCCCCGCGATGCACCCGTTGTCGAGGTCGCTGTCGCGTGCCGGGGGCGGCTCGTCCATGACCTGTGCGCGCAACCCCGCCAGCTCTGCATGCTCTACCAGCAGCAGGAGCACCTGCCCGACGGGTGGCGACACTGCCGCCGCGTGCCGGGGGACGATGTCCCGTGCGAGGCGCCCGCGGCGCCGGGGGACCCCTGGCCGACCTACTCGGAGAAGCTCGGGGTGTTCTACGCCGAGGTGAACGACACGCGCGACTGCACGCCGTGCACCTGCAAGGCGGAGGAGGGCCGGTGCGAGGCGTTCGTGTCGGCGTACGAGGACCGCGCGTGCAGCGACATGCTCGTCGGCATCAGCGTTCTCCAGGCAGGGATCTGCGTGGATCCTGAGCCGGGTTCCACGCTCGGCAGCCTGAGCGCGACGTGGCTCGTCAACGAGCCCGGGCGGTGCGTGCCGGAGGGCGGCGTGAACGTGGGCGAGCTGAAGGGCGAGCGGGCGGAGACGATCTGCTGCCTGCCAGGCGAACGATGAACGAGAGATGCCGGGACGACTGCTCACCTCACCCGAATCGAGGTTCTGGGTCACGTGCTACACCGATGCCTCGTTCGGTCCTTCCGGCGCAGGCTGGGCTGTATGGGCCCGCTGCGTGGAAGGGCGCGTCGTCCGTCGTGGAGCCTGCCCGGCGTACGTGACCAGCTCGCTGGAGGCCGAGCTGGCGGCCATCTTCGCCGGCGTCTTCGTCGCATACCGGACCTGGGGGGCGCGGATCCGCGGCGTGGTCGTGCGCACGGACTGCCAGGCGGCGATTCACCTCCTGACGACCGACGCCGTGAGGCCACGCACGCAGAAGCGGTGGCCAGGCGCGATGCGCCTCCGGGAGAAGATCCTCGCCCTCGTCAAGGAGCGCGGCATCGGCCTCGATCTGCGGTGGGTCATGGGCCATCAGGCGAGCAACAGCGTCCAGGCCTACCTGAACCGCGCCTGCGACAAGCTCGCCGCGAAGGCGCGCAAGGGCGCCGGGGCGCCTGTGCACCCCCCGGCGTCCCCGGAGCCGACGGCGGCCGCGCCTCCGCGGCGAGCTCGTCGCAGGCGCAGGGCCTGAGCTAGAGCGGGCGGCCGATCCGGGCGCGGATCTGCGCCTGCACTCCCTCTGGAAGGGACCGGAGATAGTCGTCGGGCAGCAGCCGCAACGCCTCGTCGGGCGCGAGGAGGAGCCGCTGCTCGGGCGGCAGCCCGGCGAGCCGCTGCTCGGGCGGCAGCCCGGCGAGCCGCTGCTCGGGCGCCAGACCGGCGAGCCGCTGCTCGGGCGCCAGACCGGCGAGCCGCTGCTCGGGCGGGAGCGCCGCGACCAGCTCCTCCACCGGCAGCGCTGGCAGCAATGTCTCGATCGGCAGCTTCGTCAGCACCGTCCGCAACACCTCGTCAAAGCCTTCCAGCTCGCGCATCGCCATCGCGATCTCCTCTGCACCGACCTGCTCGGCCAACCACCGGCGGGCCTCGACCGTCCGCGCCTCGCCGTGACCAAGCAAGTGTAGCAGATCGTCGTCCTTGTCCTCGGCCACCGTGGCGAGCTCGACCACGTACAGCGCGAACGCTCCTCCCCGGAGCTGCCAGTAGCCGCCGGCGAGGTCGAGCCAGGCCAGCCCGAGCGCCGCGGCATCGGCGTCGAGGGAGCGGGTGCGCGACGGCAGCAGCACCACGCCGGCCAGGTCGGCGCGCGGGCCGAGCCGCCTCGCGGCGCCCGCGTAGTGCAGCGACAGGTAGCCCCAGAGCCGGTCGAGGTCGCGGCTGCGGTAGGTGCGCCGGACGCTCTTGAACTCGACGATCGTCTCCCTCGGCAAAAGCGGCCAGAGCCTACGCAACGTGCCGGCCGGCTCGCGGGCCTCGCCCGGCGCGTCGTTGCGCAGCAGGAGGTGATCGGCGCGGGGCGGCTCGGCCGAGAGGGGCACCTCGCTCTGGATCTGGAAGTGGCGCGGGCGGCGCTGGCGCAGCAGCGCCGTGAGCAGCACGTGCCAGGCGGTCCGGGTGGAGCCCATGACGCCCCTGTACTCGATGGCTCCGGCGCAGGACAAGAGAACAAGAGCTCTCGAGGCCCATGTTCTATCGCATTACGAAGATGCGTGATATTTCGTCTCGCAATCTTCAGGAGCAGGTGAGTCGTGTCGGCACCGGGCCGCGCGGGACCCTAGAACGTCACGAGGAGCTCGCCGCCGGCCGTGGCGTTGTTGCCCTCGAGGAGCTCGGGAACTCCGCCGTAGGCGTCCACGATGGCGCCGAGCGTGTAGGTGTCCACGGGGACATAGGCGTCGGCGGGGACGGCGAGGCTTTCGCACTGGCCGGCATCGAGGTTCGGCAGCCAGGTGCCCCCGGCGATGAAGTCGTCGGTCGTGATCGTCGCATCGGGGGACAGCACGACCTCCACGCCGGCATGGCTCGGGGCTGTCCCCTGATTGCAGACGGTGATCGAGGCGTCGAAGCGGCCGCCCGACGCGGCGCTCGGCGGGCCACTGACCGCCGAGACGACGAGATCGGGGCCGTGGCCGATGGCGATCGGGTCGCCGGTGGCGGCGTTGTTGGTCTCGATGAGCTCCTGGACCGAGCCGTTCAGGTCCACGAGCGCGCCGAGGTGGTAGACGCCGTCGGGGGCGTAGGCGCTGGCGGCCACGGTGAGGTGTTCGCACTGGCCAGGGCTCAGCCCGGGGACATCGCCGATGCCAACATGGATATCGGAGGGGGTGACGGACCGGTCCGACGACAGCAGCACATCGACGTTCGCGCCGCCGCTCGGAGCCGTGCCCTGGTTGCACACGGTGACGACGGCGTCGAAGCTGCTGCCCGGCATGGCGGTCGGTGGGCCGCTCACGACGGACACGAGGAGATCCGGCAGGTCGCCGACCCCGAACATGCTGCTCGAGGTGGCGTTGTTGGTCTCGATGAGCTCCGGCGTCCAGCCGTGGGGGTCCACGACGGCGCCGAAGTGATAGACGCCGTCGGGCACCGCGAAGTGGGTGGG
This sequence comes from Sorangium sp. So ce1335, assembly GCF_051521615.1. Taxonomy (NCBI): domain Bacteria; kingdom Pseudomonadati; phylum Myxococcota; order Polyangiales; family Polyangiaceae; genus Sorangium; species Sorangium sp. So ce1335. The sequence continues at coordinate 8,031,376 of NZ_CP150363.1, read as the reverse complement.
GACGGTCACGACCGTGCACTGGCCAGGATTCAGGTACGGCACCGGCGCGCCCCCGGCGAGGAGACCGGTGCTGCCCGCCTGGTCGATGGACGCAAGGCGCAGCTCCACGTCGCTGCCGTAGCTCGGCTGCGTGCCCTGGTTGCAGACGGTGACCTGAGCGTCGAAGCTGCTGCCAGGCAGGGCGCTGGGCGGGCTGTCCACCGCGGAGACGATGAGGTCCGGTCGATGGCCGACGCCGAGCAGGGAGCCTGCCCCGGCGTTGTTCGTCTCGATGAGCTCGGGGACCCCGCCGTACGGATCGACGATCGCGCCCAGGTGATAGGCGCCTTCGGGCACGTAAGCGCTCGCCAGGAAGGTCACGGTGACGGTGGCGCACTGGCCCGGCGCCAGGTACGGCGCCGGGCCGTTGCCGGCGGACAAGTCGGCCGTCGTGACGGTCGCGTCGGAGGAGAGGTACAGCGCGATGTCGCCTCCATAGCTCGGCTGCGTGCCCTGGTTGCAGACGGTGACCGAGGCGTCGACGTTGTAGCCAAAGGCGGAGCTCGGCGGTCCGATCACGGTGGTGACGATGAGGTCCGGCCCAAAGCCGACGCCGATCACGCTGCCCGCCGAGGCGTTGTTGCTCTCGAGGAGCTCGGCGACGGAGTCGCCCGGGTCCACGATCGCGCCGAGGTGATATGCGCCGTCGGGCACATAGGCGCTCGCGGGCACGGCGACGGAGGCGCACTCACCAGGGCTCAGGCCGGGCACATGGCCGCTGCCGGCGTGGACGTCCGAGGGCGTGATCTCCTCGTCGCTCGACAGGAGCAGAGCGACGTCGGCGCCGTAGCTCGGGGTCGTGCCCTGGTTGCAGACGGTGACCTCGGCGCCGAAGCCGCTGCCCGGCGGGGCGCTGGGCGGACCGGCGACCGCCGAGACGACGAGGTCCGGTCGAGCGCCGACGCCGAGCAGGGGCCCCGACATGGCGTTGTTGGACTCGAACAGCTCTTCCCACTCGTCGTACGCATCGACGATCGCGCCGAGGCGATAGGTGCCGTCGGGAAGATAGAGCGTTGCGACGAAGGGCACCGCGGCGCACTGCCCAGGGCCCAGGTAGGGGACCACGGCGCCGCCGGCGGGCGTGTCCTCCACCGTGATCGCGGCGTCGGCGGACAGGTAGAGATGGACGACGCTGACGTGGCTCGGGGTCGTGCCCTGGTTGCAGACGGTGACGGCAGCGTTGAAGCCGGCGCCTGGTAGGACGCTGGGCGGGCCGCTCACCGAGGAGACGATGAGGTCGGGCGAGGAGCCGATGCCGATCACGGCGCTGGCCTCGGCGTTGTTCGTCTCGATGAGCTCGGGGACCCAGCCGTACCCGTCGACGATCGCGCCCAGGTGGTAGGCGCCGTCGGGCGCGTAGGCGGTCGACGGAAAGGTCACGGTGGCGCACTGGCCCGGATCCAGGTCCGGCACCGGACCGCCGCCGGCCGGGGAGTCGGCCGTCGTGAGGGTCGCGTCCGCGGACAGGAACAGCTCCACGTTGGTGCCATAGCTCGTCTGCGTGCCCTGGTTGCAGACCGTGACCGACGCGTCGAAGGGGCCGCCGGGGAGAACGCTCGGCGGCCCGCTCACGGCGGAGACGACGAGATCCGGCGCATGGCCGACGCCGATCGCGCGGCCCGCCGAGGCGTTGTTGGTCTCGATGAGCTCGGCGAGCGAGCCGCCCGGATCCACGATCGCGCCGAGGTGATAAGCGCCGTCGGGCACATAGGCGCTCGCGGGCACGGCGACGGAGGCGCACTGTCCGGGGCTCAGGCCGGGGACATAGGCGTTCCCGGCATGGAACTCCGAGGGCGCGATCGCCCCGTCGCTCGACAGGAGCAGAGCGACGTCGACGCCATAGCTCGGGGTCGTGCCCTGATTGCAGACGGTGACGGAGGCGTCGAAGCCGCTGCCGGGCATGAGGCTCGGCGGTCCGCTCACGGCGGAGATGATAAGGTCGGGCCGGCTGCCGATGCCGATCAGGTCGCCGGCGGTGGCATTGTTGGTCTCGATCAACTCCGGCTGTGAGCCGTACGGATCGACGATCGCGCCGAGGTGATAAGCGCCGTCGGCCACGTAGGCGCTCGCGTGGATGGTCACGGCCGCGCACTCGCCGGGATCCAGGTACGGCGCCTCGGCGCTGCCCGCGAGCGCATCGGCCGCCGTGCTCGCCGCGTCGGCGGACAGGCGCAGCTCCACCATGCTGGAGCCCGGGTTCGTGCCCTGGTTGCAGACGGTGACCTCCGCGTCGAAGCCGCTGCCCGGCAGGACGCTGGGCGGACCGCTGGCCGCGGAGATGATGAGATCGGGCCAGTAGCCGATGCCGAGCAGAGAGCCTGCCCCGGCGTTGTTGGTCTCGATGAGCTCGGGGACCCCGCCGTACGGATCGACGATCGCGCCCAGGTGGTAGGCGCCGTCGGGCACGTAAACGCTTGCCGGGAAGGTCACGGTGGCGCACTGGCCCGGATCGAGGTACGGCGCAGGGCCGCCGCCGGCGAGGAAGTCGGCCGTCGTGACGGTCGCGTCCGCGGAGAGGCGCAGCTCCACGTGGGTGCCATAGCTCGCCTGCGTGCCCTGGTTGCAGACGGTGACCGACGCGTCGAGGCCGCCGCCGGGGAAGGCGCTCGGCGGCCCGCTCACGGCGGAGACGATGAGGTCGGGCCCAAAGCCGACGCCGATTGCGCTGCCCGCCGAGGCGTTGTTGGCCTCGATGAGCTCGACGAGCGAGCCGGCCGGGTCGACGATCGCGCCGAGGTGATAGGCGCCGTCGGGCACGTAGGCGCTTGCGGGCACGGCGACGGAGGCGCACTGCCCGGGGCTCAGATCGGGCACGTGGCCGCTCCCGGCGGGCCCGTCGAGCGGCGTGATCGCCTGATCGGTCGAGAGCACCACGTCGACGCCGCTGCCGTAGCTCGGGGTCGTGCCCTGGTTGCAGACGGTGACGGAGGCGCTGAATCCGCTGCCCGGCACGAGGGTCGGCGGCCCGCTCACGGCCGAGACGACGAGATCCGGCGCGTGGCCGACGCCGAGGAGCCCGCCGGCCCGCGCGTTGTTGGACGTGATGAGCTCCTCGTTCCAGCCGTTCTCATGCGCGATCGCGCCGAGATAATAGACGCCTTCGGCGACATGGGCGCTGACCGGCACGGTGACCGGCGCGCACCCGCCAGGGTTCAACCAGGGAACCGGGGCGCCGCCGAAGAGGAGCTGATCGGAGGGCTCGATGGTGGTGTCCGGCGAGAGCAGCACATCCACGAGCGTGGTCTGATTCGGCGTCGTGCCCTGGTTGCACACCGTGACCTGGACGCCGAAGCCGCCACCGGGGAGCGCGCTCGGCGGGCCGCTCACGGCCGAGACGATGAGATCGGGGCCGTAGCCGATGCCGATGTCGCTTCCAGCAGCCGCGTTGTTGGTCTCCGAGAGCTCGATCTCCTCCTCGAACGCGTCGACCACGGCGCCGAGCGTGTACGTGCCGTCGGGCACGGCTGCGGCGGTCTCGACGCCGAGCTCCGCGCATTGCCCCGCGTCGAGGTATCCCAGCACGGCGAAGCCGGTGATGGGGTCCGACGGTGTGAAGACCCCGTCGTTCAACAGGCTCACCTCGACGTGGGTGCTGTAGCTCGCCGAGTTGCCCTGATTGCACACGGTGACGGTCGTCGTGAAATAGCCTCCCGGCAGGGCGCTCGGGGGCCCGCTGACGCTCGAGATGACGAGATCGGGCTCGTCGCCCGTGAGCGCCTCGGTCGCGGCCCCGAGAGGCTCGGGTTCGCCAGGGGCTCCGCCGCTCCCGCATCCCACGGGCATCGCAACCATGCAGAACACGAAGCACACCCATTGCACCAGGGATACTCTTGGTCCGAGCATAGAAAATCAGGAGAAGGTGGCGCCGCATCCACGTCAAGGAGGTCGCGATTCCCGCTGAATATCGGCGGGATAGGGGCCTTGCACGGCGCGGTTCACGCGGTGCGCGCCAAGCACGTTCACCTGGGAACATGCTTGAACATGCGCGAGAGGTGGTGGACGTTCATGCCCGCCGCGTCGGCGAGCTCGACCGCGTCGGCGTTGCGCTCCATGCCCTCGTGGAGCAGCTCAGCGCGCGTCGCTCGCGGTGAGCCACGCGGCGCCCAGGCGCCACGTGGCTCGCTGCCCGCCTACCGCGCGAACGTCGACCCGTTCCAGACGTACCGCACCGGCTGCGCTCCGCCCCAGGGCAGGAGCAGCGGCTCGAAGCCGCCGACAGGCCCCTTGTCCTGGTTGAACGGGTACGTCTGCTCCGTCCACTCGACGGCCCGCCCGGGGGCGAGCTCGATCCCCGGCTTGTCGCCCACGCGCACGAACCTGAGCTCGCCGGCGATCTTCTTGTCGCCGATGCTGCGCCCGACCTCGGCCGCGAAGGCGCGCTGGATGCTCTCGCCCTCCAGCCGGAAGATCAGCACCACGTCGCGGTCCACCGTCCCGCCGCCCGCCTCCTTGGGGGCCGCCGCGCGGACGGCGCCGTGGACGATGATCTCCGCCTTGCCGTCGCCGGTGAGATCGAGCGCGCGCACCGAGCGGATGTCGGCCGGGGACGCGAACTGCGCGAGCGTCATGAACGCGTACCCCGCGCCGCCCCGGAAGCCCTTGCCGAACACGACGATGTCGCGGTCGTGCAGGAGCACCCGCTCGGGCTCGCGGCCGCCGGCCACGTCGGCGCCGAGGTCGAACCGCGGCTTGCTCGACGACGCCCCGCGGTCGCGCCGGTAGAGCGCGTAGACCTTGTCGAGCATCTCGGCCGGCGAGAGCGCGGGCTTCGCCGCGGCCCGCGGCTCCTCGGCCCTCGCCGCCGCCGGGCGCGGCCCCGCGGTCGCCGCCTGCCGCTCCTCGCTGGCCTTCGTGAACGCGCCCCCGTTCAGCTTGTAGAGCTGCGACTTGATCGACCCCCACGGCAGGAGCAGCGGGTCGTACGTCTGCTCCACCGCCTCCGCGTAGTTGCTCGCGTCGTACCGGGTCGCCTTGCCCGGCTTCACGCGGATCGCCGTCTTGCCGCCGTCGGAGACGAAGTCGACCTCGTTGACGATCGAGCCCTTGTCGGTCGCGATCGCGACCTCGTGCTGGAAGATCGGCCGCGGCGTGTCGCCGGCGCCGAACTGCAGGACGTGCAGCACCTCGCGGTACCTGGCGCCGGTGCCCGTGCGCTTCCTCAGGATGAGCTCGGCCTGGCCGTCGCCCGTCAGGTCGCGCGCCGTGAGCGACGGGAGCATCCCCTGGCTGGCGTCGACCCCGAGGTCCTCGAAGTAGTACTGCGCGCCCTTCCGGAACCCGGGGCCGAGCACGACGAGGTACCGCTCGTACACGGTCACCCGCTCCCGCATCGCGTCGCCGGCGACGTCGGCGACGAGGTCGTACCTCGGGGCGCCGCGGATGCCCTTGCTCCTCAGCAGGCCGTCGATGACCGCGAGCTCGGGCTCTGTCGCGAGCGGCGACAGCGACCCGTACGCCTCCGAGGCGGCGCTGCCGACGACCGCGTCGACCCCGCCGCCGCCGTCGGCGTCGTGGACGAAGAGCCCCGCCCGCAGCCCGACCCGCGTCGTCGCCGCCTCGGGGAACGCCGACCACGGGATGCTCGCCTCCAGCGTGTAGCCGCCGCCGCGGGGCGCCTCGACCACCCTGGCCCCGGCCGCCGCCTTGCCGCCCGGGAGCCGGGCGCTCCCCGCGGTCTTGCCCGGCTCGCCGGGGTACAGCGCGACCTCCTGGACCTTGCCGCCCGGGAAGCCGAGGACGAGCTTCACGTGATCCGCCCCGCCGCGCAGCGCGTCGTCGGTCACGTCGGCCGCCACGTAGACCCGCGCCTCGTCGTACGCGATGGCCGCCTGCGCGGAGAGGTCGGCCTTGCCCGGCTTGCCCTTCACCCGGGTGCCCAGGGCGGTGAGCGCCACCGGCCACTCCTTCGGGACCCCGTCGAGCTTGAGCGACTTCGCCTCGACGAGCGGCGCCGCGAGCGGCGTCCCGGCGGCGAGGGCGGGGGAGGGCGCGGCGGCGGTCGTCAGCGCGGCCAGCACGGCCGGCGCGAGCGCGGCGAGGCGGGAACCGAGGGCGGTGGCCCCCGGCGCACGGAGGTAGGGGGTTCGAGGTCTCATGAGCTCGGGTTTGGACGCCTCTCCGCGCCCGCTTGTTCTTACCACGACCACTTTGTTTCCGGATCGTCCCGCGTGAGCGCGCCCTCCGCGGGCACGACGCGGTCACGGCGCGCCGCGGCGGCGCCCCGAGCGCGGCCGGGGGGGACACCTCGGCGCGGCGGAGGGAGGGCCGGCGACGCCGGCCCCCATCGGGCGGGTCAGCGGGGCTGAGCGGACGTGGTGAGGCGGGCGGGACCGCCGTCGGAGCGGATCCGGCGGTACACGAGCTTCGCGATCTCGACGGCCGGCACGATCATCGCCGACAGGACGAGCAGGAGCATCCACTCGTTCGACGACATCTCGTAGGTGCGGAAGACCGGGCGCAGCGCGGGCACGAGCAGCGCGATCAGGTGGATCGCCGCGCTCGCCGCGACGGCGAGGAGGAGCGGCAGGCTCACGAGCGGCTTCGACCCGAAGAGCGAGACCACAGGGCTCCGGCAGCTCCAGGCGTGGAAGAGCGGCGACAGCGCGAGCAGCGAGAAGGCGACGGCGCGCGTGCGGAGCAGCGCGTCCTCGGTCTGCTCGGACGTCGCGTAGAGCGCCACGGCCGCGAGCCCCATGAACGCGCCGACGTACAGGATGCCCAGGTAGTCGCGCTTCACGAGCAGGCCCTCGTCGCGCGGGCGCGGCGCCTCCTCCATGAGCTTCGGATCCGGCGGATCGATCCCGAGCGCGAGCGCCGGCAGGCCGTTCGTCACGAGGTTGATCCAGAGGATCATGAGCGGCGTCAGCGGGGGCCACTTGCCGAAGAACGAGACGACGAACACCGCCACGAGCAGGCCCATGTTCGACGAGAGCAGGAAGAAGATGAACTTCTGGATGTTGCGGTAGATGGCGCGCCCCTCGCGCACCGCCTCGACGATGGTCGCGAAGTTGTCGTCCGCCAGCACGAGGTCCGCCGCCTGCCGCGCCACGTCGGTGCCGCCGCGCCCCATCGCCACGCCGATGTGCGCCTCGCGGAGCGCGGGCGCGTCGTTCACGCCGTCGCCCGTCATCGCCACGATGTGGCCGTGCGCCTTGAACGCCCGCACGAGCCGGAGCTTCTGCTCCGCCGTCGTCCGGGCGAAGACGCGCAGGTGCATGATCCGCCGCGCGAGCTCCTCGTCGCTCATCGCCGCGAGCTCCGCGCCGCTGAGCGCCTCGTCGCCCTCGTCCCAGAGCCCGATCTCCTTCGCGATCGCCGTCGCCGTGAGCCGGTGGTCGCCGGTGATCATGACCGCGCGGATGCCGGCGCGGCGGCACTCGGCCACCGCCTCCTTCACCCCCTGCCGCGGCGGGTCCATCATCCCGACGAGGCCGAGGAACGTGAGCTCGCGCTCGACGTCGTCCTCGTCGCGGCTGACCCGCACGCGGCGGCAGATCGCGAGCACGCGCAGCGCCTGCTCGCTCATGCGGTCGGCCTCGGCGATGATCGCGCTCCGGTCGTCGTCGGTCAGGGCCCGCACGCCGGCGTCGGCGGCGAACTTCACGCAGAGCGGGAGGAGCACGTCGACGCTCCCCTTCACGTGCGCGATCTCGCGGCCGCGCTCGTCGCGCGTGATCACCGTCATCCGCTTGCGGTCGCTGTCGAAGGGCAGCTCGTGCACGAACGCGTGCGACGGCGCGACCGACTCGCGCGACTGGCCGCCCTTGGCGGCGAGCGTCAGCAGCGCGCCCTCGGTCGGGTCGCCGACGATGTTCCAGCGGCCCGCCGCCCGGTCCTCGTTGAGCGACGCGTTGTTGCAGAGCGCGACCGTCGCGAGCAGGTAGTTGAGCGGCGCCGACGGCTCGACGACCTCCGCGCCGCGCTCGTCGCGCAGCGCGCCGGCCGGGTTGTACCCCTCGCCGCTCACCGTGAACCGGTGGCCGCCCGCGTAGACGTTCCGGACGGTCATCTCGTTCTGCGTGAGCGTGCCCGTCTTGTCCGACGCGATGATCGTCGCGGCGCCGAGCGTCTCGACCGCGGGCAGCTTGCGCACGATGGCGCCGCGCTTCGCCATGCGCTGCATCCCGAGCGCGAGCGTGATCGTCGTGATCGCGGGCAGGCCCTCGGGGATGGCCGCGACGGCGAGGCTCACGCCCTCGAGCAGCAGCTCGTGCCACGGCCGCCCGCCCCGGATGAACCCCCAGCCGAGGAGCACCGCGGACAGCGCCAGGCACACCCGCAGGATGATCGCGCCGAAGCGGTCGAGGCGCTCCTCGAGCGGCGTCTTCTGCTCGCCGACCGAGCGGATCATCTCGCCGATGCGGCCGAGCTCGGTGTGCACGCCGGTCGCGGTCACGACGGCGCGCCCCTTGCCGCGCACGACGCTCGTGCCGGTGAAGACCATCGTGACCCGGTCGCCGAGCGGCGCGTCGCGCGCGACCGGGGAGAGGGCGTCCTTGACCGCGGCCGCGCTCTCGCCGGTCAGCGCCGCCTCCTCGGTGGCGAAGCTGATCGTCTGCACGAGCCGCGCGTCGGCCGGGACCGAGTCGCCCGCCTCGAGCTCGAGGATGTCGCCGGGCGCGACGTCCTCGGCGGCGATGACGATGGTCTTGCCGCCGCGGCGCACGCGCGCGTTCGGCGCGCTGAGCTTCTGGAGGGCCTCGAGGGCCGCCTCCGCGCGCCGCTCCTGGTAGTACCCGAGGAACGCGTTGAGGATCACGATCAGCAGGATCGCGATCGCGTCGCCGAACCGGTGGAGGAAGCTCTCCGTCTTGTCGGCGGTGAAGCCCACGACCACGGCGATCGCCGCGGCGGCGAGCAGCGTGAGCACGAGCGGGTTCGCGAACTGCTCGAGGATCCGGACGAGCGCGCTCTTCTTCTTCGTCTCGGGCAGGCGGTTCTTCCCGTGCTCGGCGAGGCGCCTCTGCGCCTCGTCCTCGGAGAGCCCGCCGGACGAGCTCACCCCGACGCGCTCGAGGAACGCGCCGACCTCTTCGGCGTGCACGGGGATGGGGGAGGAGGGGGGAGCGGCGTTCGACTCGGTCCGGCGGAGCGCCGTGGCAGCTTGGCTCATGGGCGGGCGTGCTCTAGCGCTTCATCCGGGCCTGTTCACGTTGTTCTTCGGCCTCGAGCTCCGCGATGGCCGCCGCGAGCTCGTCCTGCTCGGCCTGGGGCATGCCGGTCGGCGCGCCGCCCGTCCCGGCCACGCGCACCTGCTGCGGCGGCGGCGCGGGCGGCGGCTCGGGCGGCAGCACGCCCATCTTCCGCTTCAGCGCGAGCAGCTCGTCGTCCGCGCCTGCGGTCGCCTCGAGCTGCCCGAACCGCTGCGCCAGCGTGTCGCCCGTGTACTGCTCGGCGATCTCCCCCGCGGCCTCGGCCTCGGCCTCGATCTGGTCGATCTTGTTCGCCATCCGGTCGAACGTCTCGAACGCGGAGGCGTTGTTGAGACCGCTCATGGTCTCCTGGATCGCCTTCTGCGCCTCGGCCCGCTTCTTCCGGGCGATGAGCACGTTCTTCTTGCGCTTCGCCTCCTCGATCTTGTTGTTCAGGAGGCGCAGCGCCGTCTTGAGCTGGTCGACCGCCTGCTTCTGCTTCTGCCACTGGTCCTTGTAGGTGGCGGCGAGCTGGTCGTGCTCCTTCTTGCGGTTCAGCGCCTCCTTGGCGAGCGCGTCGTCCCCGGCCTTGATCGCGAGCATCGCCCTGCGCTCCCACTCGGCGGCGTTGGCGGCCTCCTGCTCGGCCTGCTTGGCCAGCCGCTTCTCGTCGGCGATCGAGACGGCGACCTGCTTCTTCGCCTCGATCAGCTGGTTCGACATGTCGATGACGACCTGGTTCAGCATCTTCTCGGGGTCCTCCGAGCGGCTGATGAGGTCGTTCAGGTTCGACTTGATGAGGGTCGCAAGGCGCGCGAAAATTCCCATAGATCAGCTCCAACTCTCGGGTAGCGCAGGGGTCGAGGGCGCGGCAGGTCTACTCAGCTCAGCGCGAGATCGTGCAGCACGGGGACGTGGCGGGCGAGCGCGAGATCGATGTCGCTGAGGATCGCCTCGAGCTCGTTCATGTCGAGGTTCTCGAGCTCCAGCGCCGCCGACAGGACGACGGTGCCCGCCTCGATCCCGTACGAGGCGTGCATGAGATCCGTCGCGTTGTACTCCAGCAGGCGGCGGAAGAGCCTGGTCTGGTGGGCGTCGTCCTTGGGCACGGGGCCGATCGTGACGCGCACCGCGACGATCGGCGGATCGACGCGGATCGCGATCGGCGGCGCGTCGGGGCCCCCCGAGACGAGGTAGGTACCGGCGTCGTTGTCGAACCGGCGATCGAGCTGCAGGAGGTAGGTTTCGACGTCCTCGGCTGTACGCGGCATGGCGCCGCGAGCCTACAGAATGATGCCGCCTCGGGCTAGTGCCGCGGCCCCGTCGTCCCGCGGTCCGGCACGTTCCTCCCGGGATTCCTCGTCGTGACGCAGACCACGGTCGCGCGATCACGACCCCGCGCCGCCTCGCGCGCGGCGCGCGTTGCCGTTCCCTCCGCGTCGCCCGCGTCGCCCGCGTCGCCCGCGTCGCCCGCGCCGCCCGCCGCCCGCCGCCCGCCGCCCGCCGCCCGCCGTGAGCGCGACGCGCCTCGCCGCCAGCGGCGCGCGCCTCTGAAGATCTCGGCTTTTGCCGGCGCTCTCGCTTTTTTCTCACCCGTTCGAAGATGGCGGTGGTACGGTCCCGATCCAGGTTACGTGGCGATCCACCCGGGCGACCTTGTTGCTGGCTACCGCGTCACCCGCCTGCTCGGGCGGGGCGGGATGGGCGAAGTCTGGGCCGCGACACGGGAATCGGACATGCAGCCGGTGGCCATCAAGGTGCTGCTCGCGCGCGCCGCGATGAAGCCGGACCTCGTGCGGCGCTTCGACCGGGAGGCGAAGATCGCCTCGGCCATCAAGAGCCCGTACGTCTGTCAGCTCCTCGAGGTCGGCGAGACGGAGGACGGCGCGCACCTGCTCGTGTTCGAGCAGCTCGACGGCGAGTCGCTGGCCGATCGGCTGAAGCGCGAGCAGTACCTGCCGTTCAGCGAGGTCGGCCCGATCATCGACGACGTGCTCCAGGGGCTCGTGGCCGCGCACGAGGCGGGCGTCATCCACCGCGACCTCAAGCCGGGCAACATCTACCTGGAGCACCTCGGCCTGCCCGACCGGCGCGAGCGCGCGAAGATCCTCGACTTCGGCATCTCCAAGCTCACGCGGCGCGAGAAGGAGGAGCCGACGCTCACCGCCTTCGACGCGACGCTCGGCTCGTTCGCGTACATGGCGCCGGAGCAGGTGCGGGGCGCGGCGCGGGCCGACGAGCGGGCCGACATCTACGCGGTCGGCGCGGTGGCCTTCCGGGCGCTGTCCGGGCGGCTGCCGTTCGAGGGCGCGACGGCCGCGGTGCTCGTCGCGATGAAGCTCGACCGACCGGCGCCGTCGCTCGCCGAGGCGACGGGCGAGAAGTGGCCGGTGGGCATCGAGCGCTTCCTCGAGCGGGCGCTCGATCGCCGGCGCGAGCGGCGCTTCAGCTCCGCGGCGGAGGCGCTCACGAGCTGGCGCGCCATCCAGCCGGCGAACATCACGCGCGCGGTGCGCCGCTCGCAGCGGAGCCGTCTCCCCTCGGAGCTGCCCGAGGCGTTCCTCGAGGACAACCCCACGGTGGTCGACGGTCCCCCGACGATGACCGAGAACGGCGGCTTCTCCGACGCCGCCCCGAGCGTGCCGCCGCCGCCGAGCCGGACGAGCGGCGCGCCGCCGCCGCCGCCGAGCCGGACGAGCGTGACGCCGCCGCCGCCGAGCCGGACGGGCGGCGCGCCGCCGCCGCCGCCGCCGAGCCGGACGAGCGTGACGCCGCCGCCGCCGAGCCGGACGGGCGGCGCGCCGCCGCCGCCGCCGAGCCGGACGAGCGTGACGCCGCCGCCGCCGAGCCGGACGGGCGGCCTGACACCGACGCCGGCGAGCCGGACGGGCGGCGCGCCGCCGCCGCCGCCGAGCCGGGCGGGCGTCGCCCCCCCGCCGCCGCCGAGCCGGGCGGGCGTCGCCCCCCCGCCGCCGCCGAGCCGGGCGGGCGTCGCCCCCCCGCCGCCGCCGAGCCGGGCGGGCGGCGTCCCCCCGCCGTTGCCGAGCAGGACGGGCGGCGTCCCCCCGCCGCCGCCCAGCAGGTCCGGCGCAGAGATCCCCCGGCCGGAGGGCCCCCCTTCGCGCCGCAAGACAGAGAGGCACTGAGTTGCTCGACGCCACGGTAGGCACGAAGAACAGGGTCGAGGTGCGTGGCGGGCGCATTCGCCCGACGAAGTCGTCGCCCGCGCGCGGCGGCGGCGGGTGGCTGGAGATCGGCACCGACCCCGTCATCGTGGGCCGCAACGCGGCCTGCCAGCTCGTGCTCGACGACGCCAAGGTGAGCGCGGTGCACGCCGAGTTCGTCGCGACCGAGCAGGGCGTGCGCGTGCGCGATCTCGACAGCAGGAACGGCACCTTCGTCGGCGGCGTTCGGGTCGGCGACATCTACCTGCTCACGAGCACGAAGCTCCGGCTCGGCGAGACGGAGATCCAGTTCGAGCCGCTGCGCCCCGAGCGCATCACGGTCTCGGCCATCCCCTCGTTCGGCCCGCTCGTGGCGAGCAGCGCCGGGATGCGCGCCATCTTCGAGCGCCTCTCCAAGATGGCGCCGACCGATCTCACGGTGCTCATCACGGGCGAGACAGGCACGGGCAAGGAGCTCGTCGCCCAGGCGCTGCACCTCGCGAGCGCCCGCTCGAAGAAGCCGTTCGTCGTCGTCGACTGCGGCTCGATCCCGCCGACCCTGGCCGAGGCGACGCTGTTCGGCCACGAGCGCGGCGCGTTCACCGGCGCGGTCGACAAGCGCCTCTCGCCGTTCATCGAGGCCGACGGCGGGACGATCTTCCTCGACGAGCTCGGCGAGCTGCCGCTCGAGGTGCAGCCGAAGCTCCTCCGCGCGCTCGCCGAGCGCCGCATCAAGAGCGTCGGCGGATCGAGCTACCGCGAGGTCGACGTGCGCGTGCTCGCGGCGACGCGCCGCGACCTCGTGCGGGCCGTCAACGCCGGGAACTTCCGGAGCGACCTCTACTTCCGCGTCGCGCAGATCAAGATCGAGCTGCCGGCGCTCCGGCAGCGCGTCGAGGACATCCCGGTGCTCGTCCGCCGGATGCTGAAGGATCTCGGCGACGAGAGCGCGTACGAGCGCGTCTCGAACAGCACGCTCGAGCGGCTGATGCGGCACGACTGGCCGGGCAACGTCCGCGAGCTGAGGAACGCGGTCGCCGTCGCGTTCGCGCTGGCGGGCGAGGGCGAGGAGATCGACATCGCGGCGCACCTCGGCGCGCTCACCGAGACGCCGGTGCACGGCAACTCGTCGCCGCCCATCGCCGCGGGCGGGGGCGGCGGCGGGGGCGGCAGCTTCAACGGGTCGTTCGCGTCGCTGAAGGGCCGGCAGTTCCAGGAGGCGAAGCGCGACGTGCTCGCGCGGTTCGAGCGCGACTACTTCGCCGCCCTGTCCGAGGAGGCGAAGGGCAACGTGAGCGAGATGGCGCGCCGCGCGGGCATGGAGCGGGCGCACGTCCGGGCGTACCTGCGCCGCCACGGCATCGGCGCGAAGCAAGAACCGGAGTGACCGGCGCGGCCCCGTGATAAGTACGATCTGCCATGCAGATCGAGCTCATCGCCACGGCAAGCGAAGATTCCGCCTACCTGCCCCGGGTGGGGCTCGGCACGCTCGCGGCGCTCACGCCCCCCGAGGACGAGGTCATCTACACCGATGACGTCGTGCAGCCGTTCGATCTCCAGCGCGACGTGAAGGACGTCGACCTCGTCGGCATCAGCGTCGACAGCAAGACCGCGCGCCGGAGCTACGATATCGCCGCCGCCTACCGCAGGCGCGGCGTGAAGGTGGTGCTCGGGGGCATCCACCCCACCGCGTGCCCGGACGAGGCGATGCAGCACGCGGACGCCGTCGTCGTCGGCGAGGCCGAGGACGCGTGGCCCGCCCTGCTCGCGGACGTGAAGCGCGGCGAGCTCAAGCCCATCTACCGCCCCGAGCTGCCGAACCTCGCGGGCCGCCCCGCCCCGCGGCGCGACCTGTTCACCTCGAAGAAGTACATCCCGTTCCAGGTCGTGCAGACGATGCGCGGCTGCCCGTATCCGTGCGAGTTCTGCAGCGTGTCGACGGCCAACGGCACCACGATGCGGTTCCGCCCGACCGACGAGGTGCTCGCCGAGCTGAGGTCGCTCGGCAAGCTCATCATGTTCGCGGACGACAACGTGATGATCCACCGGGCCTACTCGAAGGAGCTGTTCACCCGGATGGTCCCGCTGAAGAAGCACTGGATAGGCCAGTGCTCGCTCGCCGCGGTCAAGCGCCTCGAGAACGTCAAGCTCATGGCCGAGAGCGGGTGCAAGGCGCTCTTCATCGGCTTCGAGAGCATCGACGACGAGACCGTCAAGTTCACCGGCAAGCGGCAGAACCGTCCGTCCCAGTACAAGGAGACGATGGCGATGCTCCACGATCACGGGATCTCCGTCTGGGGGAGCTTCGTCTTCGGTTTCGATACGGACGATCCCGAGGTGTTCGATCGCACCGTGGAGTTCGGTATCGAGATGAAGCTGACGATGGCGCTGTACGCCATCCTGACCCCGTATCCGGCGACGCAGCTCTACCGCCGCCTCAAGGCGGAGGGGCGCCTCACCGACGAGCGCTGGTGGCTGCGCCGCGACCACGACGCCGGCTCACCCTACTTCGTGCCCAAGCAGATGTCCCGGGAGCGGCTCCGGGAGGGGTGGGTGTCCGCGTGGACGAAATTCTATTCGCCGTCGTCGATATGGCGTCGGTTCACCCTGACCCGGCAGTCGAGCTGGGTTCAGCTCGCCGGCTTCTTCCCGCTGAACTTCATGCAGCACACGCTGGCGCACCGCAAGATCGCGGGCGGCGAGCAGCGCTTCCGGTCCGGCGTCTACATCGAGGAGACGGCCTCTCCGCCCGCGGTGCAAGCGCAGGCGGAGCCGCCGCAGCCGGTGAAGGCCAGCGGCGGAAGGCATCTGCCGATCGTCGGTTGAAGCGCGCCGACCTCCGGGGCGCGCGCCCGCGTCGGCGGGCGTCGGCTGTGCGCTGCGGCGGGGCGCGCGACGTGGGCGCGCGCCCCGCCGGCCCGCGGTGACGCGGTGTTCTGCCGCACCGCACCTCGCCGCACGGCGCCCCGCGTCGGCGGTCAAAACCACGCAGCGCGCCGGGCAGGGCCCGCCATCGATCGCGCTCGGATCGGTCGCTGCGCCCGCGCGCGGGGCGCGCTCGCCCACCGCTACAGTACCGCTGTCTCTTGACGATTTTGCTACACTGGCAGGCGCTCCTGGAAGATGCCTGGGGGTGTCGGGCGGGGGGGTGAACCGGTTTTGTCCCCGCGTCGAGGTCCCTCGAAATGGAGGTCTCATGCGTCGACTTCGTTTCTCCTCCTCGCTCCTCCTCTTCGCGGGCGCTGCGGCGTCCAGCGCCGGCGTCGCGGCGAGCTGCAGCGCGACGGGCACGCCGGGCCCGTTCAACGTCGGCGGAGGTGGCAATGCCGGAGCTGGGGCGGGGGGCGAGAACGAGGCGGGAGGGCCGGGCGGCCTCCCCAACCCCGACGGCGGGCAGGAGCCGGCGGACGACGTGACCGTGAACCCGTGCGGCAGCGGGTGCGGCCGCGAAGAGCTGTGCACCGCGGCCCACCTCGGCCTCGACGACGACTGCGACGGCGAGATCGACGAGGAGTGCCCCTGCGTCCCGGGCCAGGCGCACTCGTGCTTCCGCGGCGACCCGTCGTTCCGGGACAGCGAGGGCTGCTTCCCCGGCACCCAGCTCTGCGACGAGACGGGCACGTGGGGCCCGTGCCTCGGCGGCGTTCACGCCGACGAGACCTGTTACGTGAACAGCTCCGTCGCCTGCCACCCCATCCAGGCGCTGCCCTTCGCCAGCGTCGACCTCAAGGCGGGCACCGGCATCTTCAGCGCGGATGCCGTCGCGGGCTCCGAGCGCTGGACGGTGGCCTGCCCGGACGGCGTCGACCCGTGCCCCGCCGTGAGCGGGTCGAACCCCGCGGACGATTTCAGGCCGCTGCAATCGGGCGAGTACATCGTCACGTACACGAAGCGCGTCGCGGGCGGCGAGACCCAAAGCTGCAAGTACCCGCTGTTCGTCGGCGCCGGCGGGCTGCGCGTCGAGCTCGAGTGGGAGCACGACTTCGGCCGGGTCGATCTCGACCTCCACCTCCACAAGCCGAACAACACGCAGCCCTGGAGCATGACGGGCTCTGCGGTGGACTGCGGCTGGAACAACTGCACCATCGCGCAGTTCGCGATCCCCTCCGAGCGCCAGGTCCGCTGGTTCAGCGACAGCGGGGAGCCGCCCGATCCGGTGAACTGGTTCCTGGATCCGGTGGACAGCAACAACACCTGCTTCTTTGCCCCCCGGGGCGTCGGGGACGCCTGGCGGGCGAACCGCATGGGCTGCCACAACCCGCGGCTCGACCTCGACAACAGGAGCTGCGACGCCGAGGTGACCGACCCCGAGCGCGAGGATTTCTGCGCGCCCGAGAACATCAACATCGACTTCCCGCCGAAGCGCCAGTGGATGCGCGTCGGCGTGCATTACTATGGTCACGGCGGGGTGCTGCCTGACGACGTCCACCCGCGGGTCAAGATCTACTGCAACAGCGCCCTGGGGGCCGATCTCGGGCCCACGGGGTTCTACAGCCCCGAGCGGCCCGTCGCCTTTGCCCCCGGGGACGCCGGCGACCGGTTCTGGCTCGTCGCCGACGTGCTCTTCCCCGAGCCCGACGAGTGCGGCCAGGCGACCTGCATCGTGCAGCCGATCTACGACAACCCCGACACGAAGACGCCCCTGCTCACCACGAGGGACCACGTCGAGACCGATTTCGGTCCCGCCTACCCGCCGCTCCCCTGACCGCGCGCGCGGCGCGCCCGCGCCGCCTTCCACCGCCGCGGCCGCTCGCGCCCTCGGGACGGCGCCGGCGGTCGGCGACACCCGCGCGCGGCGACACCCGCGCGCGGCGCGCCCGCCCTCCGGCAGGTAGAGAATCTGTAGTGATTTACCTGATGGTGGTTCGCCTGACTCCGTTTCTCGGGAACACGCGCATTGCGGGCGCGCGGCCGTCCGTTATCGACGGCGCCGGACGGCAGCCGTGCTAGGGAGTTCGGCGTAGCTCCCTGTTGAACCTGCAAATTCGTTTTGCCTCTTACCCATTGAGGGTTCGAGGCCCGGTGTCCTGCCATCCCGGCGCGCGGCCTCACGCGGACGCGCGCGTCGCGGGGCCGCAGCGCCGCCGTTTTGCTAAGCTAGGTGCGCTCCGCCGTGGCGCTGAGCGGAGGGGAGCTCGCCGCAACCTGCGCCGAGCCCCCTCACGTGGAGGTATCATGTTTCGTCTTCGTGTCCTGTCCGTGTTCCCTGTCGTGATCGCTGCCGCGTCGTCGGGCGCCGTCATCGCGGCCGGCTGCAGCGCCGAGGGCAAGCGGTTCGATCTTGTCGATCTGGCGACGGGCAGCGGCGCCGGGGTCGGCGGCTCGGGCGGCCTCGTCGGGTCGGGCGGCGCCGACGTGCCGGGGGCCGGGCCCGAGGCGCCCGGCGGCCCCGAGGACGACGGCTTCGGCGGCAACCTCAACATCGACGCAGGGCCGGCCGAGGAGACACCCGACGTGGCGGTCAACCCGTGCGGGAGCGCCTGCGGTCCGGAGGAGCTGTGCGGCGTGGATGAGTTCGGCGTCGACCACGACGGTCTGGACGACAACTGCAACGGCATGATCGACGAGACCTGCGCGTGCATCGCCGGCCAGGCCCACTCCTGCTTTCGCGGGGACCCGTCGTTCCGGCAGAGCGAGGGGTGCTTTCCCGGGACGCAGCTCTGCGACGAGACGGGCACGTGGGGCCCGTGCGTCGGCGGCGTGCACGCGGACCAGAACTGCCACATGAGCGACACGGCGGGCTGCCACCCCATCCAGTCGGCGCCCTTCGCCAAGGTCGATCTCAAGGAAGGGACGGGCACGTTCAGCGCGGATGCCGTCGCGGGCTCCGAGGAGTGGACGGTGGCCTGCCCCGCGGGCGTCGCCCCGTGCCCCGCGGTGGGCGGGACGGAACCGAAGGACGATTTCAAGCCGCTGCAGTCGGGCGAGTATACGGTCACGTACTCGAAGCGCGTGGAGGGCGGCGAGACGAAGACCTGCGTCTACCCGCTGTTCGTCGGCGCGCGGGGTCTGCGCGTCGAGCTCGAGTGGGAGCACGAGCCGCGCAGCGTCGACCTGGACCTCTACCTCCACAAGCCGAACAACACGCAGCCCTGGACGATCGGCGGCTCGAACGTCGTGTGCGGCTACCGCAACTGCACGATCAACACCCTCGCGGATGACGATGAGCCGAGCATCACCTGGTTCAGCGACACGGCGACGCCGCCCGACCCGGTGAACTGGTACCTGGATCCGGTGGATACAAACAACACCTGCTTCTACGCGCCCCGCGAGGTGGGGAACCGGTGGCGGCTCAACCGCAAAGGCTGCCACAACCCGCGGCTCGACCTCGACAACATCTCGTGCGCTGCCCGGGTGACCGATCCCGACGATTCGTCGTTCTGCGCGCCGGAGAACATCAACGTCGATTTCCCGCCGAAGTCCGGGTGGATGCGGATCGCCGTCCATTATTTCGGCGGCGCCGCGTCGTTCGACGTGCACCCGCGGGTCAAGGTCTACTGCAACGGCGAGCTCGGGGCCGACCTCGGGCCCACCGGGTTCTACGACCCGGAGGAGCCCGTGGCGTTCACCGAGGAGGACTCGGGCGAGCGGTTCTGGCTCGTCGCCGACGTGGCCTTCCCCGATCCGGGGGAGTGCGGAAGCAACAGGTGCATCGTCCAGCCGCTCTACGAGGACGCGACGATGAAGACGCCGGTCCTCGTGAACCAGCGGTCGGCCAGCAGGGACTTCGGCCCGCCCTACCCCAGGCTGCCGTCGCCCTGACGGGGCGGCGCAGGCGGCGCGGCAGAAGCGCCCGTCACGCCTCGACGCCGGCTCGCCTGAGGAAGGCGAGCGCCGGTCCGAGCGCGTAGGCGGGCGCTTTGCCGAGGCGGAGCTGCTCGCCGGTCGACAGGTGAAGGAGCAGCCACCGCGGCGCGAGGCCCGGCTCGTCGACCTCGACGTCCAGCGCCGGCGGGGTCGAGACGCGGGCGATCGACTGTACTGGAAAAATCCGCCGAAAGCCGCGACCTTCCTGCACGATCTCGGCGCGCTCGAAGTCGAGGCGGAAGAGGCCGTGGAGGCGGCGGCGCCGGCGGACGAACAGCAGCGCGGCGGTGGCGCCTGCGGTCCACATCGCCGCGATGAAGACGATGGGGAACGGGGCCGCGCGGGCGGCGACGATGCCCGCGATGATGAGCGAGGCGACCAGGGCGAAGGTGGCGACGCGGCGCACCGCGAGGTCGAGGCTGTCGCCGGGGCAGTCGCAGACGAGCACGTTGGGGCCGTGCGCCAGGATGGTGCCGTCGGCGTTCGAGAGCAGGACGTCTCCTTCAGGCACTGCGTTCCTCCCGATGGGGTGGGGTTCGATACCTCAATCCGGGGGGAGAGGCCGCTGATCTCGGGAGCGGGGCGCGGGGACGGGAGCGGAGGGCGGGGGGACGGGAAGGGGGCGAAGAGGGGAGGGGCGGGCGTCCCGAGCTGCCCGGCCCCCGGCGAGGGGGCTCGTGGGGCGGGGTGCCGCCTCGACCAGGGCAAATGGGGATAGCCCGTCAGTCTCCTAACGCTCTCCTGACGCTCGGGCGCGCGGCGCGGTCGAGCGAGGGGCGCAAGAGACCGCAAATGCAATGGATTCAGCGGCGGAGATGGGGAATGGCAGCGGTGGCACGCGATGTGCCGCTGTCGCGGGGGACAATCCGACACGCCGTTCGCGCGCGTGACGGTCTTCAGATCGCATGGGGACGCCGAGGTTCCCATGCGGGCATGCGCGCTCGTGACCGCGCCATGGGAGGACTCTGCGATGAGGTGGATTGGGAGAGCTGCAGGGCTCGCGACAGCCTTGTGCCTGGCCGCGGGCTGCGCCCAGGAACGGGCGGAGATCAACCAGGTCCAGGCAAACGCGCTGATGAAATCGTTCTTCGTCGGCGCCGATCTGCAGAGCAAGGAGGATGATCCGGAGTTCTGGGCGCGGACGACCGTCATCGACGTGGGGTACGGGGCGGCGCAGGACGGGCTCTTCTCGTCCTCGTACGCCCAGGCCGACGTCGCGCGCATCAAGTGGGTCATCCAGGAAGATCTCCTGATCGGACGGCTCACCTACGAGCGCGTGAACGACACCGACGGGAAGGGGGCCGGCAACGCCACGGACGATGGCGTCGTGGCCGCGGCATACAAGATCGTCTCGCACTTCGACATCCAGCGCGACTACAACCCGGCGACGGGGGAGCAGAGCAACGTCGTCGTCGAAAACACGACCGACCGCCCCTGGTACGAGCGGGAGTTCATGCGGGTCGACTGGTCGAAGAACCTGAACGTCGACTCGTACGACTTCGACACGCTGTCGCTGATCGGCGTCTACGGCGGCGTGCAGTACGAGCCGCTCGCCTACACGATCAACGACCCTGGGCACCCCGACGCGCCGCACTTCGACCCCGACGAGGGATATTTCGACGTCACCAACAAGGCGTTCGCGGTGCCCCAGCTCGTCGATCTGAGCCACCTCGGGTGGGGCATCGACCGCTTCCCGGCCTGCATGCTCGACGCGGATTTCTCGGGCGGCACGGCGCCGGTCGGGTCGTGCAACCCGGTCGAGATCACGCTGCGGCAGTCGTTCCGCCGCGTCGTCGACAGGGACTACGAGCCGGCGGAGTGGGACGGATACAGGTTCCAGGCCTACGGGCCCTTCCTGCGCGAGCGCCTCGGCTACGCCCGCAACTACGGCATGAGCGACGCCAGGTGGCACCGCATGATCAGCCGCTACAACCTCTGGGAACGCAGCCACTACTACGCCGATCCGGCGAGCATGACGGGCGAGATCCGGTGCTTCACGCCGGAGACCACGCCGTTCGGCGCGGATCCGCACCGCGATGAGGACGGGAACGGGACCGAGGACGAGTGCGAGGCCGTCACCGAGGCGACGCTCGCGGCAGAGGGCGGCGAGGTGAAGGTGGGCCCGGGATCCCGGTGCGACACCTTCAAGCAGCGATGCACCCTGCCGTACCAGCGGCGAAAGGTCGTGCCACAGCCGTGGTACGTGACGTCGAACAGCCACCCCGAGTATTTCGACGCCACCGACTGGGCTGCCCACGAGTGGGACGTCGCCCTGCGCAGCGCCGTCGTCACGGCCAGGTACGTCGAGTGTCGGCGGACGACGGGCACGACGGGCGACGCGGCGGGCTGCAGCGCGGCGTTCCCCGTCTACGACGGGCAGATGGACGACAACGCGGACGCCATCGCGCTCGCGCGCGAGGTCGACGCGTGCCGGCGCGGCAAGGCGCACGAGGGGCGGGACTGCAGCGCCGTCGCCGACGAGATCGGCGCGCGGCGCGGGTACGCGCCGGGCGTGGTGGCGCTCGCGAAGATGCCCGAGATGGTCGTGCTCTGCCATAGCCCGGTCGAGGCGGACGATCCGGAGGCGTGCGGCGGCCCGCGGCTGCCCGCCGGCGTGACGGCCAGGATGTGCGGCGACGAGCGCCGCAAGGACGCAGGGCGCGACGAGGCGCTGATGAGGGAATGCGGCGCGGCGCTGAGCGCGCGGATCGGCGACCTGCGCTACCACCAGATCAACAACTTCGAGGCGCCGCAGTCGCCCTCGGCGTGGGGCATCTACAGCGACGCGGAGGACCCGCTCACCGGCGAGAAGGTCGCGGCGAGCATCAACGTCTGGACGCACGTGAACGACCTGTGGAGCCAGGGCGTCGTCGACACGGCCCGCTACATCAAGGGAGAGCTCAGGACCGAGGACGTGACCGACGGCGACCACGTGCGCGACTGGGCCCAGGCGAGCGAGGGCGCGTCGAAGGGCGGCGCGCTGCCGCGGCTCACGCGGGAGGAGCTCGCCCGGCGCGTCGCCCGGGCGGCCGGGGGGGACGGCGACGCCGCCGCGGTTGGAGACCAGCTCGCGCGCGATCCCGGCCTGCGCGAGAGCCTGCGGCGGCTCGCGAAGGAGGTGCGCGCGATCGCGGCCGACGCGAAGGCGCCGGACAGCATGCGCGCGATCTACGAGGCGCGCCGCAGGGCCGCGGCGGGCACCGAGCTCGAGGCCGAGCTCACGACGAAGCGGATGCAGGAGCTCGCCGGCGTGGAGGGGCTGCCGCTCACGGACGAGGTGATGCGCTTCGCCTCGCCGCTCCGCGGGGCGAACCCGAGCGTGCAGCGCGAGCTCAGGAACCTGAGGGAGGTCGCGCTGGCCGAGCGCGGGGCGTGCGTGATGCACGAGGCGCCGGCGCCGCTCGCGACAGCCAACCTGGCGGACATCCTCGAGGAGAAATTCGCGGACGAGCACGGGCGGTTCGGCGAAGGGGACGCCAGCCAGAAGGCGCGGCGCGCCGAGGCCATGCGGCGCTACCTCGCGCAGCGGGCCCATTACGCGGTGGTCCTGCACGAGATGGGCCACTCCGTCGGCCTGCGCCACAACTTCGTGAGCTCGTCGGACGCATGGGGGTACCGGCCGCAATACTGGCAGCTCCGCACGAACAACGGCCGGGTCAAGGCGCTGTGCGAGACGCTCTCGGACGACGGCGCGTCGTGCGTCGGGCCTCGCTATTACGACCCGATGACCGAGGACGAGCAGAAGAACCTGCTCTGGATGTTCATGCAGTCGTCGACGATGGACTACGCTGGCGAGCCCACGCAGGACCTCATCGGGCTCGGCGCCTACGACTTCGCCGCGGTGCGCATGTTCTACGGGGACGCCGTCGCGGTGCACGCGGACCCAAGCTACAAGGCGACGACGCCGCGCGGCAAGGGGATGCTCGCCAAGGTCGACGACTTCGGCGGCGTCCTCGGCTTCCAGCCCGAGCACGGCGACGACGACATCCACTACTCCGACCTGCAGAACAAATACGCCCTGATCCGGCCGGAGAGCTGCGTCGAGGTCGACCCGAGCGCGTACAGGCCGTCGGACTGGAACGACGAGCGCGACGGCGTCTGGCACCCCGTGCTCGACGGCCAGATCGTGCCGATCGACGGGAAGTACACGCGCTGCCGGCAGCAGAAGGTCGATCATGTCGCGTGGCGCTCGCTCAGCACGCCGAAGGGCGCGAAGGGGCCCTCGGTGGACCCGGCGGGGCGCACCCGCGTGCCGTACGGCTTCGCGACGGACCGGTGGGCGGACCTCGGCAACCTGAGCGTGTACCGGCACGACAACGGCGCGGACGCCTACGAGCTCTTCAATTTCTTCATCACGCAGCAGGAGGTGAACCACATCTTCGACAACTACCGGCGCGGCCGGCAGTCCTTCAGCGTGCGCGCGGCCTCGGAGCGGACCCTGAACCGCTACAACGCGAAGATGCGCGACGCCGCCAAGGGCCTCGGGCTGCTCACGAACGTCTACCGCGAGTTCGCGCTGGAGCGCGGTTACGACTTCGACACCCTCTGGACGCAGGTCGCAGGCAGCCTCTTCAAGGAGAACATCCTCGCGGCCGGGGTCGCGTTCGATCACTTCGCGCTCCAGATGGCGCGCCCGCAGCCGGGGGATCACTACCTGCCGAAGGGGGACACGGTCCTCCGGTCGTCCGCGGATGTCTTCGGCGACGCCGGGGACACGCTGGTCGTCGTGCCGAACGGCGCGACCGGATATTTCGGCGACATCGCGGTGGGCGGCAAGCCGCTCGAGAACGCGCTCGCGGAGGACAAGGGCGAGTTCGACTCGTCGTACACGATGAACGTCGGGTCCTATTACGACAAGGCGTGGGTGGCGATGCTGATGACCGAATCCGTCGACAACTTCATCAGCGACTCGCGCCACGATTTCCTCGACGCGCGCTACCGCGCTGTCTCGCTCGCCGACGTCTTCCCGGAAGGATACCGCCGCTGGCTGGCCAACAACCTCACGGGGGACGACGCCATCAAGGGCGTGCGCATCGAGGCGGACCAGAGCGGCAAGCCCGTCAAGGACCGGAGCGGATACCCGGCCAGGGCCCTCGGCTGGACGTCATGGTGGAGCAGGAGCGGACCGGAGAGCTGCTTCCCCGGAGAGGGCAGCATCGTTTGCAGCGCCTACGGCGCGGTCGACAGCGCGCCGTGGAGCCCGCGGGCGCCGGCCAAGGTCGCCATCCTCGACCCGCAGATCGGCTGGGAACAGCAGAAGTTCCTCATCGCCTGGACGCTCCTCTACCTGCCCGAGAACCAGAAGCAGAAATGGTTGGACATGATGCACATCTGGGAGACGGGGGCAGACACAGATCCCAGCTTCCCGGGCCGGATCGAGCTCCACCATCCGTCCGGCAAGGTGTTCGTGGCCAAGGCGTACGGGACAGAGACCATCTTCGGCAAGGTCGTTCAGAAGGGCATCGGCGCGCGCGTCCTGGAATACGGAAATGAGCTCCTGGCCAGGGCCTATGTCACCGAGCCCGGTCCGGATCTCGACAGCGACGGCAAGGCGGACTGGCACAAGGTGAAGCTGAGCCCGGACAACGGGCAGCCGATCGTGCGGTGGGATCCGTCCATCGCCTCCATCGCGCCGGACGGCGAGGTCGAGCGCGAGGGCGTGCCCGGCTGCGAGGCCGACCCGGACGCGGACGACGACGACTTCAGCGCGTTCGCCAGGTGCACGTGCTCGTCGAACCGCGCCTGCGTGGCGCTCGAGAGTTACGTCTCGGTGCCGGTGTTCATTCGCCAGGCGCTGTCGGCGTTCGAGCTGGGTGATCCGAGCATGAGGGGCCTCCAGTGATCCGGCGGCGCCGCGTGGCGCGGCGCGGCGCAGAGGACAGGCGCCCACCTCTCATCCCCACACCCTGGGGTGCGAAGCCGCCTTCGCCGCACCGGAGAACACGAGAGCGCCGGGCTCATCGAGGAAGGCGCTGATATCCCCACGGACGATCCGGCGGCCATCCCGGGAAGAGCAGACAGGAGCAGACGCCTCCCGGAGGCGCGATGGTCGGGGCATCTTGCCGCAGGGGGGCGATTCGCCCCATGCGCTCACCCCATCTCGCCGCGTCGCCGGAGCGGGCCGGCGTGGCGCGGCTCTTGCTGAACTTTTCCAGTGAAATGACGTGCCGTTGGAGCTCACCCGCCCAGGTGTCTGCTGCGTCGACGACGCGGGGTGGCAGGGCAGGTCGCGGCTCCGACGAGCTGCCCCCTCAGCTTGCCATCGTGGAGCGCCGATCCGGCCGTGGCGCCGATACCGGGACACCGGGAGCGTCAAGAAGAGAGCCTTCCCTCGCGTGGTGAGCGCTGGAAGGTCGGTTGCCCGAGGGCACGGAAAGAGCCAGCCATGGACTTCGAGAACGGTACGCACGTCCAGAGAGCGCAGGCACGCGTGGGAACGGTGCTGAACGGCGCGTGGCGGCTGGATGCGTTGATCGGCCTCGGGGGGATGGCCGCCGTGTATGCGGCGACGCACCGCGGTGGCGCGCGGGTGGCGATCAAGCTGCTGCACCCGGAGCGGGCGAGGGACAAGGTCGATCGGGCGCGGTTCCTCCGCGAGAAGGCGATCGCGAACACCGTCAACCACCCCGGGATCGCCGCGGTGCTCGCGGACGACGTGACAGAGGACGGGTCGCCGTTCCTCGTGATGGATCTCCTCGAGGGGGAGACGCTCCTCCAGCGCTGGAAGGCGCAGCGGGGCCCGCTCCCGCCCGCCGAGGTGCTGTCGCTGAGCGAGCAGATCCTGGACGTGCTCGCCGCCGCGCACGAGAGGGGGGTCGTCCACCGGGACCTGAAGCCCGACAACATCTTCCTGACGCGCGATCGCGGGGTGAAGCTCCTCGATTTCGGCATCGCGCGGCTGCGGCTCCCCTCGGGGCAGACGTCGCTTGCGGGGCTTCGCGCGATGGGGACGCCGGCGTACATGCCGCCCGAGCAGGCCCGCGCGCGCTGGGATCTCGTCGACGCGCGGACGGACATCTGGGCGCTCGGCGCGACGATGTTCTCGCTGCTCACGAACCGGTATGTGCAGGAGGCGCCGACGGTCAACGAGCTCTTCTTCCTGAGGATGACGTGCCCGATCGCGTCGCTTGCGCGGGTCGAGCCGTCGATGCCCCCGGCCGTCGTGCGGGTGGTCGACCGCGCGCTCGAGTTCGCGCAGGCGGACCGCTGGCCGGACGCGCGAGCGATGCAGGCGGCCGTGCGCGAGGCGCTGGCCCTTGTGGCGGTCGCGCCGCCGCCGCCGCGGAGCACGCTGCATCCGCCGCCGCGGAGCACGCTGCATCCGCCGCCGCGGAGCACGGTGGCGCCGCCGCCGCCGCGGAGCGCGCTGGCGTCGCCGTCCACGCCACCGCCGCGGAGCACGCTGGTGCCGTCGAGGGACGTTCGCGAGCTCGGCGCGCTCGATGGACGGTCGCCCTCCGGGCGTCCTCAGACGCGGCCTTCCCGGACATCGGGGCTGACGGCGCCGGCGTCGCTCGCCACGATCCCCCGCGCAATCTCGACGATCCCTCGCGCGCCGTGAGGCGAGCGCCGCACGCCGACGGACCGCGCCCGCACGCCGACGGACCGCGCCCGCACGCCGACGGACCGCGCCCGCACGCCACGGCGGTCCGGCCGCGGCGCTCGAGCGCCGGAACCGCAAAAGCGCGGAGGGCGCAGAGATCGGGGGCGTTCTCTGCGTCTTCCGCGCTCTCGCGGTCCACGTCGATCCGGGGGCGCCGGGCGTGCAGGCGACCCGCGCGCGGCGGCCTCGCGCCGGTTATGCGTTGAAGCCGGCGAGCAGCTCGCTCGGCCGCAGGACGCCGCGGCGAGCCGACTCGCGCCGGGCGAGGAGCGCCTCGTAGATGTCCATGTAGCTCGCCATCATCCGCTCCGCGGAGTAACGCCCCAGCGCGAGCTTGCGGCCCTGCTTGCCCATCGCCCTCGCTTGCTCGGGATCCGCCTTGAGGGTGGCGAGCTTCGCGGCGAGCGCGTCGACGTCGCCCGACGGGACGAGGAAGCCCGTCTCCCCGTCGGCCACGAGGGCCGGGATGCCGCCCACGGCGGTCGAGATCACGGGCAGACCGGTGGCCATGGCCTCGACCATGGAGAGCGGCAGCCCCTCGGAGTCCGACGACAGGACGAAGACGTCGCTCGAGGAGAGCAGCTCCGGCACGTCGTGCCGCTCGCCGGCGAACACGACGCGATCGCGGATGCCGAGCTCCTCGGCGAGGGCGCGCAGCGGCGCGGCCTCCGGGCCGTCGCCGACGAGGAGGAGGCGCCCGTCGTCCGACAGCACCCCGGCCGCCGCGGCCGCGCGGAGCAGGAGCGCGTGGTTCTTCACCTGCGACAGGCGGCCGACCGCCCCGGCGACCCACGCGTCCTGGGGGATCCCGAGCTCGGCGCGGATGCGCGCCCGAGCGGCGGCGTCCGGCCTGAACCGGGAGAGGTCGATCCCGTTCAGCACCACGTGGAGCTTCGAGCGCGGGACCTCCTTGTGCTTCAGCATGAAATCGGCCGTCGACTGCGACACGGCCACGTGCGCGTCGGCGAGCTTGGCCGCCGCGTGCCGCAGCCACGCCCTGCGCCCCTGATCGAACATGGCGCCGTGCAGCGTGTGGCACACGGGCACGCGATGGAGCCGGCCCGCGGCCGTCGCGTAGATGAGCGGGAGCTGGTTGTGCGAGTGCACGATGGAGACGCCATGCTTCGCGAAGAACGCCGCCAGCTTGCCGGGGAGCTTGAGATCGAACCCGGGCCGCTTCGGCACCATGTGGACCGCGACGCCGCGCGCCCGGAGCTGGTCCGCGCGCGGGCCGTCGGGGTTCATGTCGATGCCCACGACCACCACCTCATGCCCCGCCTCGCGCTGCAGCCCGGCCAGATCCACGACGACCTGCTCGGCGCCTCCCACCTGAAAGGAGTTCAGCACGTGGGCGATCACCAGATGCCTCTGGTGCCCTCGGGTCATCGGTGCGTGTTCGCTGGTGTTCATAGCGTGATGGATCGTCATGGTTCCCCTCTAGGGTGCGCCCGGAGGCATGTAGTCTGACCTGAGAGAAACCCCTCCTTCGTGTTCTCGTCCCAAGGGGAATTTACCACAGAGGCCAGGGGCCAAGGAGATTTCTGTGAGGCTCTCCTCAATATGCCTCTTACCTCTGGGTTGAAGTGAGGGGGCGCCTTCACGGGCCGGTCTGTTGACCACGTGGAGTGACCGCTGTGGCACATGGCGACAGATGTGACAAATCGCGACGGCCAGGGCCGGACCCGCCGCGCTGTCTCAACGGGAACAACAGCCAGAGCGGCCCCGCGTTCCGGTGAAAGCAACGCAGACCGCGCAATCTTTTCGGCACCGTGGAAGAGCCCAGTGTTCACGAGGTCACCGCCCCCGCGCCTTGCGAGAATCGTGCGAGCCGTGTCGCGGCCGGGGAGGGGCTGCGTCGTCGTGCTCTCGCGAGGCGAAAGCGGCCACCTTGTGGGTCGCGGTTCCCGGGGGACGCACATCCCTGATCGTGCGCTTGGACACGTGCCGGTCCGTCGCGCTCACGACGTGTACGGCGTACGGCGACGGGGCTGCGCGCTCGTCGCTGGCGGCGGCGGGCGCCGTGGCGTGAGGGCCCCGGCGGCGCGAAGGGCTCGATTCATGGGCGAAATGGCGTGCGCAGCTCGGCTCCCGTGCGTGATGGCGTGCGCTGTCGGTGTAAAATGGTGATCGGGGTGAGCGCGCGTCCGTGCTCTTTGACGGCGTGGTCCCGCCGGGCTGAGCGCGGGGGCGCCGGATGGCGGCGACGCGTCTGGCGCCGTGCGGACGTGCGGTGTGCGGGGAGCCAGGATGAGGCTTCGAGTCAGCGGTCCCCTGTCCTCGGGGTCATGGTGGGAGGCCCAGGGGACCGCTGGTGGGGAGAGGGGCTCACGAGATCACGTGAGCCTGGCGCTGCTGTCGTTCGGGCTCAGCGCTCGGGCAGCTGGGCGCAGACGGCGTAGGTGGTCAGCGTGACGGACGTCGCCTTCTTGCCGTATCCACTCTCGAACACGGCGGTCGACGTCCAGCCCGCGCGGCCCTCCTCGGCGTCGTACGGCGAGTTCTCGACGACCCGGCTTGTCGCCTGCGCGCCGCCGGAGACCGCGAATCCGCCGCTGATCACGATCTCACCCGCGTTGCAGAGCGCCTTCACGTTGATGAACGAGCTGGTCGGCCCTGCCTCGCGCGTGACGGAGATCACGCGGATCTTGGTCAGCCCCGCCGGCCCCTGAGCACCGCGCTCGCCCCTGGGGCCCGCCGGCCCCTGGAGGCCCTGGGGGCCGCGCTCGCCCTTGGGCCCGGCCGGCCCCTGGGGACCCATCTCGCCCTTGGGGCCAGCGGGACCGCGCGCGCCGTCGGCGCCCTTGAGGCCCTGGGGACCCATCTCGCCCTTGGGACCCTGGAGACCCCTGGCACCGTCGGTGCCCTTGAGCCCCTGCGGGCCGACGAGCCCGACCGCTCCCGGCTCACCCTTCTCGCCCTTGGGCCCCTGCGGGCCTGCCGGTCCGCGCTCGCCCTTGGGACCCGCCGGCCCCTGGAGGCCCTGAGGACCGCGCTCGCCCTTGAGGCCCTGGGGACCCATCTCGCCCTTGAGGCCCTGCGGGCCGATGTCGCCCTTGGGACCCTGGAGACCCCTGGCACCGTCGGTGCCCTTGAGCCCCTGCGGGCCGACGAGCCCGACCGCTCCCGGCTCACCCTTCTCGCCCTTGGGCCCCTGCGGGCCTGCCGGTCCGCGCTCGCCCTTGGGACCCGCCGGCCCCTGGAGGCCCTGAGGACCGCGCTCGCCCTTGAGGCCCTGGGGACCCATCTCGCCCTTGAGGCCCTGCGGGCCGATGTCGCCCTTGGGACCCTGGAGACCCCTGGCACCGTCGGTGCCCTTGAGCCCCTGCGGGCCGACGAGCCCGACCGCTCCCGGCTCACCCTTCTCGCCCTTGGGCCCCTGCGGGCCTGCCGGTCCGCGCTCGCCCTTGGGGCCCGCCGGCCCCTGGAGGCCCTGAGGACCGCGCTCGCCCTTGATGCCCTGGGGACCCATCTCGCCCTTGATGCCCTGGAGACCCCTGGCACCGTCAGCGCCCTTGAGCCCCTGCGGGCCGACGAGCCCGACCGCTCCCGGCTCACCCTTCTCGCCCTTGGGCCCCTGCGGGCCTGCCGGTCCGCGCTCGCCCTTCGGACCCGCCGGCCCCTGCGGCCCCTGGAGGCCCTGAGGACCGCGCTCGCCCTTGTGGCCCTGCGGCCCCTGGAGGCCCTGGGGACCCATCTCGCCCTTGAGGCCCTGGGGACCCATCTCGCCCTTGAGGCCCTGGGGACCCATCTCGCCCTTGAGGCCCTGGGGACCCATCTCGCCCTTGAGGCCCTGGGGACCCATCTCGCCCTTGATGCCCTGGAGACCCCTGGCACCGTCAGCGCCCTTCAGCCCTTGCGGACCGACGAGCCCCGCCGTTCCCGGCTCACCCTTCTCGCCCTTGTCGCCCTTGGGCCCCTGCGGCCCCTGGAGGCCCTGGGGACCGCGCTCGCCCTTGGGTCCCTGCGGCCCCTGGAGGCCCTGGGGACCGCGCTCGCCCCTGGGCCCCTGAGGCCCCTGGAGGCCCTGGGGACCAGGCTCGCCCTTGAAGCCCTGGGGTCCGATCTCGCCCTTGGGACCCTGGAGACCCTTGGCGCCGTCGATGCCCTTCAGACCCTGAGGTCCGACGAGCCCCGCCGGCCCCGGCTCGCCCTTGGGCCCCTGCGGGCCCACCGGCCCCTGGGGACCGCGCTCGCCCCTGGGCCCCTGAGGCCCCTGGAGGCCCTGGGGACCAGGCTCGCCCTTGAAGCCCTGGGGCCCGATCTCGCCCTTGGGACCCTGGAGACCCTTGGCGCCGTCGATGCCCTTCAGACCCTGAGGTCCGACGAGCCCCGCCGTTCCCGGCTCGCCCTTGGGCCCCTGCGGGCCCGCCGGTCCCTGGGGTCCGCGCTCGCCCTTGGGCCCCTGCAGCCCTTGCGGTCCGCGCTCGCCCTTGGGCCCCTGCAGCCCTTGCGGTCCGCGCTCGCCCTTGGGCCCCTGCAGCCCTTGCGGTCCGCGCTCGCCCTTGTAGCCCTGCTGCGTCACGAATCCTTTGCTCACCTCGGCGCCAGGCTTGGCCTGATCTGCATCGGCAGCCCAGACCACACCTGCGCTGGCCATCACGCCCGCGAACCCGGCGAGGATTCCAGCAGAAACCGCGCTTGCTCGATACTTCCGCATGTGACTCCACCTTTCTCCCGATTCCGAGCTTCGATGAGCCCGTTTTCGCAAACAGTCGTGTTCAGACGAGGTGGAGCCCGGGAGGCGAGTTGTTCGGGCGAGGGCGACCTCGGGACAGAGCTCCCCCCGCGCCCCGTCCCGCCTCGCTCGACGAGAGTCCCACCAATTTCCGGCACGAAAAGCCAGGTCCAGGCGCCGATGCGACACCCGAAGAACCGCGCCACGACGCGGGCGCAGCCGGACGCCGCGAGAGCTCGAAGGCCCTGTCGCCAATTCGCTGTGTCTGGAGCGATCCTAGGTTGATGGGGGCGGTTCACCAAGCCCCATGTTGAGGGGTTGACAGACGCGATGGATGGCGGCCCTCCGCCGTCCATCGGGAGAGCGCCGTAGCCGCCGCGCCGCCCGCGACGAGAGGCTGACGCCACGCGTCCGGCGAGCGTCACCCGGGCTCGCCGGGGGCTTCACGAGATGAGATGAGAGAAGGAACCACAGAGGCGCAGAGGGCGCAGAGGAGAGAAGGGAATGAATGAGAGCTCGCCTGGGGCTTCATGAGACGAGAGAAGAGAAAGAACCACAGAGGCGCAGGGGCACAGAAGAGAGGAAGGGGATGGGCAAGAGATCGCCGAGGGCGTCGTGAGACGAGAGGAGAGAAGGAGCCACGGAGGCGCAGGGGCGCAGAAGAGAGGAAGGGATGAATGAAAACTCTCTGTTCTCGCTCTGTCCTCTGTGCCCTCTGTGCCTCTGTGGTTCGTCTTCTCCCCCGTCATGCTCGTCACGTCCCCGGTCACGGAAGCAGGACAGGGACACCGCGATGCGTCGGCGGCGTGGAGCGCGGCCGCGTCCGTCAGGGCGATGGCATCAAGAAAAACACCAGGAAGCCAGGGACGCCGGGAGGAGCCGGAGGGTTGAATCCCTGGCGTCCTCGGCGTCCCTGGCGCCCTGGCGGCGCGCCTCGATGTCGTCCGGGCGCCGCGCCGGAGCGGCGCGTTTCAGGACGACACGCGACAGGTCAAATTCGAGCCGGCGGGGGCGACGCGGCGAGCGCCTCGGCGAAGTGCCGCGTGAGCGTCCGCGACGCCTGCTCGTCGGGCAGCCCGGCGCAGAGCACGAGCTCCCTGTCGACGTCGCGGCGCGCGCCTTCCTCGAGGCCGGCGAGGGCTTCGCGCCGCGCCTCGTCCACGCGCCGCCGCTCGGCGGGCGAGAGCCGCGGGCGCAGCCAGGCGTCGAGCGCCCACGAGAGCTTCGCGTGCCGCGCCTCGTCGCGGGCAATGCGCGCCATCACGCGCCGGACGAGGGGATCCCGCGCGCAGCGCCCCTGCCACATGCCGACGAGCGCGCCGTAGGTCTCCCGCACGCACCCCTCCGCCGCATTGTCGATCGCGAGCTCCTCCAGCGAGCGGACCGGCCTCGGCTCGATCTGCGGCGGCTCCCAGCGGCCGCCGTGGCGCGCCGAGAGGCGCCGCATCAGCCGCGCGTGACGCACCTCGTCGCGGCCGGCGAGGCGCGCCCGCTCCACGAGCGGACGCGGCGCGCGGTGCTGCGCGAGCTCGCGCCCGAGCGCCTCGAACGCCCAGACGCTCGCCGCCTCGAGCTGCGCCACGCTCGCGAAGTAGGCGCCGACCCGCGTCGCGCCGCGGCCCGCCGTCCGCCCCAGCCCCGCCGGCCTCCGGCCGATGCAGACGCCAGGCTCCGACGCGATCACCTCGGACTCCAGCTCCTGCACG
This sequence comes from Sorangium sp. So ce1335, assembly GCF_051521615.1. Classification (NCBI taxonomy): domain Bacteria; kingdom Pseudomonadati; phylum Myxococcota; order Polyangiales; family Polyangiaceae; genus Sorangium; species Sorangium sp. So ce1335. Next base: position 7,998,251 of record NZ_CP150363.1, on the reverse strand, counting down.
TCGCCGCCCGCGCCGACCGCGAGGACATAGAGCGTGCGCTCGACGGGATCACAGATCTGCGTATACCTCGTCGCGAGCACCTCGTACGCACCCCCGGAGGGCCGGACGCCGCCCTCGTCGGGGCGGTCGCACGGGACGGTGTACCCGTCGAGCGACGCGGCGAGCACCGCGTCTGCAGGCGTGTCCACAGGGCCGAGCCACGCCCTCACCTCGTCGCGCGTGTCGAGGACGAGCACCTCGTCGCGCGTGTTCACGATGAGGACGTGCGACGGGCAGAAATCGACGCAATTGCCCAGCGAGAACCCGCCGCCCGACGTGGCCGCCGCGATCTTCTGCTCGCACGCCGGCCTGTCCGCCGCCCCGGCGCACCTCACCCCCACGGACTCGCGCGTGCGCGTCGCCGTGCCCGCCGGACCCGTCAGCTCCCGCAGCTCGACGTAGTCGGCCGGATCCCTGGGAGCGATCCCCGAGAGGTACGGGGCGCCGCCGGCCCCCGCGCACGCGACGGCGGTGAAGCCGTCGGTGTCGATGCCGCACGCGCCGACGAGCGGCGCCAGCGAGAGCGACAGGACATGATGCAGGATCTCGTCAATCGGATTGAAAGAGGCCATGAGCGCCCGCACGAGACAAGTTCTATGCCGCTTCGAACAGCGCGCGTCGGTGGCGCGCTCCGCGCGGCAGCGGGCGCGCCGTGCCTGTCACCGCCGTCGCACCCGTGAACCTGGCGGCACAGCCCGACGCGGGCGGACGCCGCCGCGCCGCGCGATACCTCGCGCGCGAGCCGGCGGATCCGCTAGAATCGGAGGATGCCTGGCCCTGAAATGAAAGACATCGATGAGGCGGCCGCCGTCCTCTCGACAGAGCGCCTGAGCCTCCGCCCCCATCGGCCCTCCGACGTCCCGTTCATGATGGATCTGAACTCGGACCCGGAGGTGATCCGCTACACGGGGGATCCTGCGTTCGGGAGCGAGGGAGAGGCGCGCGCCGTGGTCGACCGGCTGATGCACCAGTTCCAGGCCTTCCGGATGGGTCGGTTCGTCGTCACCAGCCGGCAGACAGGGGAGAAGCTCGGGTGGTGCGGGCTGAGGTGGCACGAGGACCTCGCGTGCGCCGATCTCGGATACCGCTTCTTCCGGAAGCACTGGGGCAAGGGGTACGCCACCGAGGCGGGCGCGGCGTGCGTCTGCTATGCCTTCGAGGAGCTCGGGCTCCCGCGCCTCGTGGCGCACGCGATGCTCGAGAACGCGGGGTCGGTCCGGGTGCTGGAGAAGCTCGGATTCCGGCGGACGGGGCCGACCGTGTTCAAGGGGTTCGCGGCCGAGGGGTTCGAGCTCGCGAGGGCAGCGCCGCAGTCCGGCTGAGACAGGCTCACCCGGGGAGCAGGTAGTCGAACGGCTCTCCGACGTTGCCCACCCAGTCGGTCGGGCGCACGCAGAACCGGGCCGGCAGCTCGCTCGGGTCGAGGAAGATGGGGAACCGCCTGTACCGCTGCCACGCGGCGGCCGGATCGTCGCAGTCGGTCGTCTCCGGCGGGCCGAAGCGGTACTCGAAGTCGGCGTGCTCCGGCAGGGAGAAGATCGGCTCGACGCGCATGCCTTCCATCGCGTCGCCGCCGCGCGAGAGCTCGGGGCGGCGCGTGGGCGGGGTCGTGTCGATCGTCGTGAGGACGACCGTGGGGAGCGCGAGCGGCTGCCACGCGGCGTCCGGCGTCCCGGTCGGGCCGGCGACGACGCAGAGCAGGTGGACCCCTTCGAGCTCGGGCAGCGGCAGGCCGGACAGGTCCTGGGTGTCGAGCTTCATCGGCGTGGAATAGCCCTCCTGACGGCGGCAGTCGACCTCGCCGGCGCGCCCGAGCTTGTAGCGGAAGAACCTGAGCCCGTCCCGCTCGCCCAGCGTGACAGCCCAGGTGTTCGTAACGCCGGTCGCCGGATCGCTCGGCCGCTCGCGGGGCGCGGGGTAGGTGAGCACGTCGAGCGCCCGGCCGGCGTCGAGCGGGCAGCCCTCGCGATCGAGCGCGAAGCGGCCGTCGTCCCCGAAGCAGGCGCCCACGCCGGTCACGTCGACAGCGTAGCTCGCGCCCTCGGCCGACGCGCCGGGGGGCGCGCCGATCTCGCACGGCCTGCCGAGGAAGCAGTCGCCGTCCGGGGGGCTCCCGAGGGTCGTCGTGTTGACGACCGCATAGACCCGCTGCGCGTCGTCGAGCACCGGCGAGCCCGAGCTGCCGTTCGCGATGTCGGCGCAGCGATTCCGGTGCGCGCCGAACCAGTGCCAGCGGTACTCGACGAGCTCGAAGGTGCCCTCCTCGCTGCAGCGGGCGCGCCGCAGGAACTCGACGTCGAGCTGCGGGGCGCCCACCACCGACACGGGCGCTCCGGGGGGCGGCGCCGAGGGCGCCAGGCCGAGCGCGACGACGCCGCGCTCGGCGAGGGCGCCGACCGTGGCGTCGAGCTCGACCACCGCGAGGTCGGTGCCCTTCATCGTCGCGTAGCGGATGGTCTTCGCCGGGACGATCACCTGCGCGTCCTCGGTGTCGCCGAAGTAGTTGAAGATCATCTGCAGCTCCGGGGTCGCCGCGGTGTCGAGGTGCACCGCGTTGGCCGCGACCTCGACGGCCCAGTCGTGGGTGCAATGGGCGTTCGTCAGCACGTGCGCCGGCGCCTCGGGCCGCCCCGCCGGGTCGATGAGGAACGCCGTGCAGGCCCCGGAGCCGAGGCCGCCGCTCAGCCGGCCCACCGCCCGGAGGGGCGCGCTGGCCTCGTCGAGCCCGCGGAGGAGCTCGGACGCCCCCGGCTCCGGCTCACCGCCGCCGGCGCCGCCTCCGCCGGCGGAGGTGCCTGCGCCGCCGCCGGCGGTGCCTGCGCCGCCGCCGCCGTCCTCCGCACCGCCCGCACCGCCCGCGCCGCCTGTACCGCCCCCGTCGCCGCCGCCGGCCCCGGCGCCGCCGGCGCCACCCTGCCCGCCGGCGCCGGCCGGGGGCGACGACGGCCCGCAGGACGCGGTGGCGAGACCCGCGCAGGAGAGCAGCCCTGCGATCATCAGCGAGTGGAAACGCGGCGTCATCGATCGAGCTCCTTGGATGGCGAGGCACCGTAGTTTACCCGCCGCGCGCGCAACTCGCCCGGCACGATCCCGCCGCGAGCGCCGCGAGCCCTGCTTGACGGGCGGACGAGCCCGGTTCATAAGTTGGTTGTACGACCAACCAAAAAAACCGGCGGACCAGCAACGAAGGAACGGCAGCATGCCTCGCCCCTCCAACACCGCGGAACGTCGAGCCCAGATCGCGCGCGCTCTCCTGAAGGTCATGGCGGAGCGCGGGTACGAGGGCGCCTCCATCGCGGCCATCGCCGAGGCGGCGCGCATCGCGCCGGGGCTCGTGCATTATCACTTCGAGAGCAAGCGAGAGATCCTGCTCGCCGCCGTCGCGCTGCTCGCGCAGGACCACGGCGACAGGCTCGATCGGCTGCTCGCGGCGGCGGGGGACGACCCGGCGGCCGGGCTTCGCGCGTTCGTCGACGCGCACCTGCGGGTGGGCGCGCAGGCCGACCCCCAGGCGCTCGCCTGCTGGATCTGCGTGGGCGGCGAGGCGCTCCGGGACGACGGGGTGCGCGAGGCGTTCGCGGGGGCGCTCGAGGGCGCGGTGCGGCGGCTCGCGGCCATCGCGCGGCGCGGCGCGCGAGCGCGGGTGTTCTGCCTGCCGCGCGCGGAGATCGACGCCGCGGCGGCGGCCGTCGTCGCCACGATTCAGGGCTATTTCGTGCTCGCGGCCACGGCGCGCCACCTCATCCCCCCGGGGTCGGCCGCCGACGCGGCGTGGGCGATGGCGTCGGGGCTCTTCGGCCTCTCCCCGGCGACGAGGAAGGCAAGCCGATGACGCGCTTTTCCCACCTGTCCTGGCGGCGGCTCGGGCTCCTCGGGTCGCTCTACATGTGCCAGGGGCTCCCGTTCGGCTTCTTCACGCAGGCGCTCCCGGTCCTGCTCCGCAGACAGGGGATATCGCTCGAGGGGATCGGGCTCTCCTCGCTGCTCGCGCTCCCCTGGGCGCTCAAGTTCCTCTGGGCGCCGCTCGTCGATCGCTACTTTTTCCCGCGGCTCGGGCGCCGCCGCTCGTGGATCCTCCCCTTGCAGGGGCTCACGACGCTGGCGCTCGGGCTCCTGGCGCTGCGGGAGCCCGGCGAGGGGCTCTCCTCGGTGCTCGTGGCGGTGCTGATCGTCAACCTGCTCTCGGCGACCCAGGACATCGCGACGGACGGCCTGGCGGTCGACGTGCTGGAGCCCGGGGAGCGGGGCTGGGCCAACGGGATCCAGGTGGCCGGCTACCGGGCGGGGATGATCGTGGGCGGAGGAGTGTTGCTCGTCGCCTTCGACCGGCTGGGCTGGGGGCTCACGTTCTCGCTCATGGCGCTGCTCGTCGCGGTCCTGAGCGTCCCCACGCTGCTCGCCCGCGAGGCGGGGCGCGTGGTCGAGGCGGAGCGCGCCGCCTCGGTCGGGGCCATCGCCGTGTCGTTCTGGAGGCGTCCCCAGGCGAGGCAGGTGCTCGCGCTGCTCGTCGTGTACAAGCTCGGCGACGCCTTCGCGGTCGGGATGTTGCGGCCGTTCCTCAGCGATCTCGGCCTCTCCCTGTCGGACATCGGCTGGCTCCTCGGGACGGTGGGCTTCGTGGCGGGGCTCGTCGGCGCGCTTGTCGGCGGGGCGCTCGTGCCGCGGCTCGGGCGGCGAACGGCGCTCGTCGGCTTCGCGATGCTCCAGGCGGTGAGCGTGCTCGGGTATGCCTACGTCGCGCGCGTTCCGTCGGGGAGCTCGCTGCTGACGGCGCTCTGCGCGTTCGAGCACTTCGCGGGGGGCATGGCCACGGCTGCGCTGTTCACCTGCATGATGGACTGGGCCGATCGGCGGACGGCCGCCACGGACTACACGATCCAGGCGAGCGCGGTCGTCATCGCCACGGGGGTGGCCTCGGCCGCCAGCGGCTTCTCCGCGGGCAAGCTCGGCTATCCGCTGCACTTCGGTCTCGCGGCGGCGATGGCGGCGCTCTCGCCGATCCTGGCTTACCTGCTGTACCCGGGCGCGCGGCTCTCGGCGGAGCTCGCGATCGAGCAGGCGAGCTAGGGCGACGAGCGGGCGGAAAGGCGAGGAGAGAGCGAGAGTTCAACGCAGAGGCGCAAAGGCGCAAAGGCGCAAAAAAGAAAGATGTATTTATTGCGTCTTTGCGCCTTTGCGTCGATCTCCGGGCTTCCGGGCTGAGCGGTGTACTGGAGGAACGTCACTGCCCGGTGTACGCGATGCGGTAGATGACGCCGCTCGTGTCGTCGCTCACGAGGAGCGAGCCGTCCGGCAGCTGCACGAGGCCGGCGGGGCGGCCGAAGACGGCGCGGCCGTCCTCGATGAGCCAGCCGGTGACGAAATCCTCGAAGCCCTTCGGCTTGCGCGTCTCCTCGTCGAACAGGACGCGCACCACCTTGTAGCCGACCGGCGGATAACGGTTCCACGAGCCGCGCATCGCGACGAACGCGTCGTTCTTGTACTCGGCAGGGAACTGATCGCCCGTGTAGAAGCGGAAATCGATGGGCGCGCTGTGCGCGTCATAAATGAGCTCCGCGGGCTCGGTGGTCTCGGCGTAAGCCTCCTTCGTCGTTCCGGGGGGATCGTCCATGATCGGGTCGATCCCCCGCTCGCCCGGGGCGCTCGAGTAGACGTAAGGCCAGCCGTAATCGTTGCCGGCGACGAGCCGGTTGAGCTCCTCGGGCGGCACCACGTTGCCGCGCTGATCGCTGCCGTGATCCATGCCCCAGAGCTCGTCGGTGCCCGGGTACCAGTCGAAGCCGATCGTGTTGCGAAGGCCGCTGGCGAACACGGAGCGCTCCTTCTGCGTCTGCGGCCCGAGCGACGGGTCGATGAGCAGGATGGCGGCGTGCTCGGGGTTCGTCTCCGCGCACGCATTGCAGCTGCTGCCCACCGAGAAGAGGAGCGATTGACCGTCGGGGGCGAAGCGCATCGTGCGCTTGCCGTGCTGGCCGCCGTCGGGCAGATCGGTGATCAGCGCCGACGGGTCGCCGAGGCTGCCGTCCTCGTTGATGGGAGCCGCGTAAAGGGCCGTCGCCGTCGCCAGGTACATGGTGTCGCCGCCGGCGCTCAGCGCGATGCCGTGCAGGGTCTCGAAGCCCGCGCCCCCGGCGAACACCGTCGCCATCTCGTTCGCCACCCCGTCGTCGTCGGTGTCGCGCAGGAGCAGCACGTCGCCGGGGGTCGGCCTCGTGACGTACACGCCGCCGCTCGGGGCGAGCTCCATCATGCGCGCATTGCCGACGCCCCTCGCGAACCTGCTGATCGTGAACCCGGGCTTCGTCTCGAGCCGCTCGAGCAGCTCGTCGGAGAACGGCCGCTCCTCCGGCCTGAAGGTGTTGTCGTCCTCCGGGGTAAAGCCGCCTCCCCCCGCGCCGCCGGCGCCGTCGCCCTGGCCACCACCGGCCTCGCCCTGGCCACCGCCGCCCGATTGCGTTGTCTGGTCGTCCGGGGGCGCGCCGCCGCCCCCGGAGCCGGCCGTCGAGCCGGCGGGGCGCACGCCGCTTTCATCGGAGCACGAGGGGACGAGGGCGAGAAGGAGCAAGGTCGCAAGGTGTCGTCGCATGCGTGCGCTCAAGGCACGCGGCATACCGGCGCGCATTGCATTGAAACCGGTGCGCCTGGAGGCGCGCACGACGCGCCGCGCGCTGTAGCACAACGCGACGCGCGCCTTCCGGTGCGTGGCAGGATGGCGCCGGAGTGAGCGCGCCGCTATTCGGTCTCCGGCGGGCGCAGCGGGAGCTCCACGACGAACGTGGCGCCCGCGCCGGGCTTGCTCTCGACGCGGATGGCGCCGCCGTGCGCGGCGACGATCCAGCGCACGATGTAGAGCCCGAGGCCGAGGCCGCCGAAGTTCCGGACCGACACCGCGCGCTCGAAGCGCTCGAAGATCCGCGCCTGGTCGGACTCCGGGATGCCGATGCCGTGATCGCGGACGACGAGGATCGCGCGATCGGCCTGCCTGCGCACGCCGACGTGAATGAGGCTCCCCGCGCCGTACTTGGCCGCGTTCGACACGAGGTTGATGAGCACCTGCTCCACGCGGGACGGGTCCCAGTGCCCGACAACGGGCTCGTCCAGCGCGAGCTCGGTCGGGCAGCCGGCGTTCGTCAGCTGCTGGCTCATGCGCTCGACGACCTCGCGCGCCAGGGCCGCCAGATCGACCGGCGCGCGCGCGAGCGTCAGCCGGCCGGCGCTCATCCGGGTCACGTCGAGCAGCTCGTCGACGAGGCGCCCGAGCCGCGCGAGCTGGCGGTTCAGGACCTGAATCGTCCCCTCCAGCCGCTCGGGGGAGAGCTCCGCGCGCTCGCGGCGGCGGAGCTGCCGCTCGAGGAGCTGCGCCTGCATGAGCAGCGAGGTCAGCGGCGTCTTGAGCTCGTGGGAGGCGACGAGGAGGAACTCGTCCCGCCGCGCGATGGCCGCCTGCGCCTCGGCGTACAGGCGGGCGTTGTCGAGCGCGTAGGCCGCGCGGCGGCCGAGCTCCTCGGCCTGCCGCAGCTCGGCGGGGCCGTAGCGGCGGAGGGGCGCTGTCGCGAGCAGGGTCATGGCCCCGAAGTACCGCTCGCGCGCGAGGAGCGGGACCCGGAGGAACGCGTGGACGCCGAGCTGCTGCAGGGCGGGCACGGCGCGGCCGTCGCCCACCTCGGGTCGGGCCGGCGACGCCGACGCGAGGGAGCGCAGCGCGCTCTTCACCGCCTCGAGGCGATCGGCGGGCACGCCAGCGACGGCCGGGTCGCCCGGCCGGCCGTCGTCGAGGGGCGCGTCGACGACGCACTCGTCGGCCAGCTCGGGCACGACGAGCTGCGCCACGCTCTCGAGGGTGGCGCTGTAGCCCATCGTCATCAGCTTGCGGCTCGCGTCGGCCAGGAAGCGCTCGGCCTGCTCGGCCCGCTTGCGCTCGGTGATGTCGGTGGAGATGCCACAGAGGACGCCTGGCATCACGGCCTCGCCGAGCGGGAACTTGACCGACAGGAAGGTGTGCGGCCCGTCGTCCACCAGCACCTCCTCCTCGCACTCCAGCGGCTCGCCCGCGTCGAGCACCCGCCGATCGTTTCCCTGGAGGGTCTCGACGGTCGGCGCAGGGAAGCACTCGGCGTCGGTCCTTCCGATGAGCTCATGGCCCGACACGCCCAGGAGGCGGCCCGCCTGCCGGTTGGCGAGCAGGTACCGGCCCTCGCGATCCTTGAGGTAGATGGCCGTCGCCGAGTTGTCGACGATCGCCTGGAGCGTCGCCTGGTTGGTCCGGAGCTCCCGCTCCGCCCGCCGCCGCTCGGCGTTCTCCTGCTCGATCTCGGCGTACAGCATCGCGTTCTCCAGCGAGATCGCCGACTGCGAGGCGATCAGCTCGAGCACGCTGAGCCGCGCCGGGGTGAAGGCCCCCGTGACGAGCTTGTTCTCGAGGTAGAGCAGGCCGAGCAGCCGGGCCTGCCGCACGATGGGGAGGCACAGCACCGACCGCGACGTCCCCTGCTTGAAGTACGCGTCCTCCTGGAACGGGTGCCTGGCCGAGGCGTCGTCGAGGAGCACGCGCTCCTGGCTCCGGCGGACGTAGTTGAGGATCGTTCGCGGCAGCGCGGCCGCCGAGGCCTCCTCGGCGCCGAGCAGCCGCGCCACCCCGCCGCGCGCCGTGACCGCCGCCGCCGTCGACAGGCGATCCTCCCGGACGAGGAGCACATACCCCTCCTCGGCGCCCGCGTGCTCGACGACGATGCGCAGCAGCATCTCGAGGAGGCGCGGGAGCTTGAGCTCACCGGAGATGCTCTGGGCGGCCTTGACCACCGACAGGACGTCGAACTGCTCGGCCCGCACGGCGAAGGTGACGGTGGGGGCCATCGGCCTGCGCTCGACGAGGTCGGGGTGGCGCTGGTCGAGCTGCTCCACCTTGGCGTGGGCGCCCCAGCGGAAATAGCCGGCGCGCGCCTTCTGCAGGTAGGTGTCGGCGGGCGTCGTGAGGCCCCGCGCGCGGTAGAACCCCGCGGCGAGCTCGCAGGCGATCGCCTCGTGCTGGACGAAGCCGCCCTCCCGCGCCGACGAGATGGCCTGCTCGTAGAGCCGGATGGCCTCGGGCTCCTGCCCTCGGAGCCGGGCGATCTCCGCGCGGACAAGGAGGTTCTTGTGGAGGAAGTTGTCGGGGCAGCTCTCGGCCCACTCGCCGAGCTGCCGCTCGCACGCCTCGCACTCTTGCAGCCCGTCGGCGCGCGCCCGCTCCGGCGAGGGCGGCGCCTCGCCGGCGAGGGCGGCGAGCGCGAGCGCGCGGTAATAGACGCTCTCGGCGGTCAGCGCGTGCGCGTCGAACTTCCAGCGGCGGTCGACGAGCACGCGGTCCGTCGCCGCGAGCGCCTCGCGCGGCGACCCGAGCACGAAGAGGCCCTGCGCCTTCAGGCCGTTGTACAGGCCGTGAATGCCCCCGGCCTCCCCCGGCGGGAGGCGGGCCTCGAACTCCGTCTGGTCCAGCTCGGAGCCATCCAGCATCGAGAACCGGACCGGCCGCCCGCGCAGCGTCTGGACGAGGTGCCGGAGGCCGAGGAGGGTGTCGTGAGCGAACGCGTACCCGGCCTTGCGCACGAAGCCGAGGCGATCCTCGGTCTGGCGGAGCACGTCCTCCAGCGGCTCACCGCAGAGCAGCGGGAACAGCGGTGACCAGATGCAGTTGTAACAGGCGTTGTTCCAGTCGCCGCACTCCACGGTGGCGTTGAAGCCGATGCGAGCATAGGGAGCGGTCTCCCTGTAGTGGCGCGTCCAGAAGACGATCTGCTGTCCGAACAGGTTGTACACCGGACCCTTCGTGGTGAGGGTCTGGCTCCTGTCCGCCAGCTCGCAGGCGAGCTTGCCGAAGAGGTATGCCTCCTTGTACCGCCCGAACGACGGGCCGAGCACCCGCGCGAAGGCGGTGTACGCCTGGGCAGAGACCTCGGCGTTGCCGTGGCGCAGGCTGAGCCTGACCATGCGCGCGACGAGCAGGTAATGCAGGTTCTGATCCACGAAGTACGCAGGGATGGACACGCCCCGGAGGACGCTCATCGCGACCTTGATCTCCGGGTTCGTCGCGGGGGGCAGGTCGATCAGCTCCTCGAGCTTCCGGTCGCCAAGGGCCTGGAAGACGCCCTCGGTCTCCTCCTGGAGCTGCGCCTCGGTGACCGGGAGCGGCAGGTCGATGTCCCAGGCGCGCAGCCACGAGAGCCCGATCTCCACGGCGCGGTCGCACTGCCCGCGGGTCACGTTCAGCGCGACGGCGAGCTCCACGGCCAAGGCCCGCTCGATCGGGGTCCTCGCCCGCTCCATGAGCTCTCCGAGCAGTTGCTCGGCCTCGTCGAAGCTGCCGATGACGTATGTGGAGTGCGCGCGCTCGAAGGTCAGGCTGTAGGCGAGATCGTACTGCGCCTCCCAGCGATCGGGCGCGAGCAAGGCCATGCCGGTGGCGAAGAGGGCGGCGGCGGACTCGAAGGCCGCCGCCGCCTTGGCCCTCCTGCCGGCGCGGAGGTTCAGCGCGGCGAGCTCGTCCCGCTCCGCCGGTGAGCGGAGGAGCGCGGCGCCGCGGTTGAGGTGGTCCACGACGTCGAAGAGCGCCTCGTCGCGCTCGTCCCCGCGCCGCCCCTTGAGGAGCAGCCGGCCGATGCAGAGGTGCACCTCGGGGAGCTGCGCCGGCGGGATGAGCGCGTACGCGGCCTGCCGCACCCGGTCGTGGAGGAACTGGTAGGCGCCGTCCCGGCGGAGGAGCAGCCCCTCCTGCACGGCCTCGGCGAGCGCCTCGCCGAGCTCCTGGACCGGGCGGCTCGCGACCGTCGCGAGGGTGTCGACGGCGAGGCTGCCGCCGAGGCACGCGGCGAGCTTGAGCGCGTCCTGCGCGGCGGCCGAGAGCCGCTTCAGCTTGCCCGCCATCAGGTCGACGACGTTGTCGCTGAAGCCCTTCCGGCGGATCGCGTCGATGTCGTGGCGGAAGGTGCCGCGCTCCGCGTCGAAGGTGATGAGCCCCTCCTGGTGCAGCTCGATCAGGAACTGGAGCACGAAGAACGGGTTCCCGCCGGTCTTCTCGTGGACGAGCGCGGCGAGCGGCTCGACCTCCTCGGGCCGGGCGCGGACGGCCTCCGCGACGAGCGCGCCGACGTGGGCGGTGGAGAGCGGCGCGAGGACGATATCGGAGATCACGGCGCCGCGCTTGCGCGCGTCGTCGAGGAGCAGCGAGAGCGGGTGCGTCGGGCCGACCTCGTTGTCCCGGTAGGTGCCCACGAGCAGGAGGTGCCCGGCCTCGGTGTAGGTGACGAGCTGCTCGAGGAGCTGGAGGCTGCCGGCGTCGGCCCACTGGAGATCGTCGAGGAAGAGCACGACGGGGTGCTCCCGCTGGACGCACGCGGCGACGAAGCGCTGGAGCGTGGCGTGGAACCGGTGCCGGGCCTCGGCGGCCGGGAGCTCGGGCACGGGGGGCTGCGGCCCGACGAGCAGCTCGATCTCGGGGAGCACGTCGACGAGCAGCCGGCCGTTCGGGCCGAGGGCGTCGCAGAGGCGCTGCTTCCAGCGCGCGATCTGCTCCTCGCTCACGCAGAGGATCTCCTGCACGAGCCCCCGGAACGCCTGGAGGAACGCGAGGTACGGGACGTCGCGCCGGAGCTGATCGAACTTGCCGGACAGGAAGAAGCCGCGCTCCCGCGCCACCGGCCCGCGCAGCTCGGCGACGAGCGACGACTTGCCGATGCCCGAGTAGCCCGACACGAGCACGAGCTCCGGCCGGCCCTGCGCGACCACCCGGCCGAGCGCGGCGAGCAGCGCCTGCACCTCGCGCTCGCGCCCGTGGAGCCGCTGCGGGACCTGGAACCGGTCGGAGACGTCGCGCTGGCCGAGCGCGAACGGCTCGACGGCGCCGTCCTCCCGCCACCGGGCGAAGCACCGCTCCAGATCGTGCCGCAGGCCGCGCGCGCTCTGGTAGCGCTCGTCGGCGTCCTTGGCGAGCAGCTTGAGCACGATCTCGGACAGGAGCGGAGGGATCGAGGGCACGAGCGCCCGCGGCGGGCGCGGCCTCTGCGCGATGTGGCAATGCACCCACTCCACGGGATCACTGGCCTGGAAAGGCAGGGTGCCCGTCAGCATCTCGTAGAAGGTCACGCCGAGCGAGTACAGGTCGGCGCGCTCGTCGACCCAGCGGTTCATGCGGCCTGTCTGCTCGGGCGCCATGTACGCGAGCGTCCCCTCGATGAGCGCGTCGTGGGCGACCTCGCGCGCCGCGCGGGGCGCCAGGCAGGCGATCCCGAGATCGGTGATCTTCACCTCCCCGGTCTCGGGGTTGTAGATCAGGTTCTGAGGCTTGATGTCCTTGTGAATGACGTGCTGGCGGTGCAGCTCGGCGAGCGCGCCGGCGAGGCGGATGGCGAGGGGGAAGAATCGATCGAGCGGCGTCGGGCCGTCGAGGAGCTCGTCGAGCGAGCGGCCGCCAAAATCCTCGAGGATCAGCGCCACCTGGTCGCCGAACGCCTCGATGGCGTGGGGCTTCACGATGGCCGGCGTGTCGAGCGCTCCGGCGATCTCGTGCTCGTGGCGCAGCCGGCGGAGGGCGCGCGGGCTCGCGTGATCGCGCCGCAGCACCTTGAGCACCACCGGCCGACCGTCCTGCCGTTGCCGAGCTCGGTAGAGGACCGTGTCGGCCCCCTCGTGGAGGACCTCCAGGTCGACGTAAGTTGAACGGCCGGGCATACCGGTATCTCTGGACGACGTCGACGCGGTTTCCAATGAGTACGCGACAAGGGGTCATGTTGCCAAGCCCCCTGCGCTTCGCCAAGCTCAAATGGGCTTGCGCCCTCGCGTCGGGTCGCCTGTCGCGGCGCGCGCTGCGCCGAGGGCGAGCGGATCACCGGCGCGGCGCCGATCGCGCTCTGCCGCGGATCGAGCCTGTCTGCCCGCCGGCAGCGAGGGGGCGTGGACGATGTCGTGTCTGGACAGAATGCCAACCGTGCGAACCCGTGGAATTGCGCCCACAGGACATGTGGAGAAAGCCCTCTGAAGCAGGGTGTGGACGTCCAGGTTGTTCAGTCCAGGGACAGCGGCGCGGGTCGTCGGGATCAGCGCGACGGGAATCAGCGCGCCGGGAAGAGGACGCGCGCGCCGCGAGCGAGCGTCACGCCGTCCACGTGGCCCGTCAGCGGCCGCTCGGCCAGGACGACATGGAAGTGTGTGTTCGACCCCATGTGCGTGAAGACGCCGTGGTGGCGCTTCGAGAAGAAGCCCACGAGCGTCCCTTCGGCGGTGGGGAGCGTCCCGCTCACGGACACCCGGACGTGGTCCGCATGTCCGCCGCCGGGAGCGAGCTTTCTGCCGTCGATGACATGCCAGCTCAGATCGCGGAAGCTCCCGCGCACCTGGACCGGGACGGGGCCCTCCGCGTCGAGCCCGCGCTCCCGCAGCAGGGCCTCGATGCGCGCGTCGATCTGCCCGTCCGGCACGTCGGCGTCGAGCGTCGCTTCCTGCCATCGGGCGACGTTCGCCACCACGAAGAGCGCGGCCTGCTCCTCCGCCCCGGCGCGGCGGACATCGACGGTCCCGTCGTCGCGCGGATACGACGTCCAGATCGCGTCATCGACGACGGTCACCTCGCCGCGCAGCGCGCTGAGCGCGCCGACGCCGAACGCGTGCGGGCCCGGGACGACGTCGCCGATGCGCACGGCGGGCCCCGTCTGGCCCTCGTGCATGATCGCGCGGAGCGCGCCGAACGAGCGGACGTCCGCTGCCGCCGGCGCGCTCGGCGCGGGCTGCGTGGAGGCCTCTCCCGAGGGCGCGCAGGCGGCGAGCGACGACATGAGGAGGGCCAGGGCGGCAAGGCTAGAGAGCATCGCTTGAATCGCTCGCATGAGAAGGCTCCTCGGTCGCGCGCCGGAGCGCGCTGTTCAAGACGTGCAGGGCGCGCACCACGGCGGCGCGCTCCGCGCAGGGAATGGCGTCCAGGATCGCCTGGAACCGCAGCAGGCTCCGCTCTTCCAGCCGGCCCGCCAGGCGGCGCCCGGCCGCGGTGAGCCGCAGGCGGCGGACCCGCCCGTCCTCCTCGCTGACGTCCTGCGCCACGCGGCCATCGTCGCGGAGGCGCTGGATCAGCCGGGTGACGTTGCTCTTGTCGACCCCGAGCGCCCGCCGCAGGTCGCTCTGCGTGAGCGCGACGCCGGCCTGCTCGGCCTCCGCGAGGATCGCCAGCGCGTGCGCCTCGCGCGGCGCCACCTGGACGCCGCACGGCGTGCGCTGATCGTCGAGGAGGCCGAACGCGCGCACGAAGGCGCGGACCTCGGAGCGGAGCTCTCGCGTCGTCACCACGGCAGGTGAGCACGGATGGTTGCTCTACGCAACCAATTGGTTGTGCATCGCAACCATCGCGGTGGACGCCGCGGGCGGGCCTCGGCGAGCGCCCAGGCGCAGCCCGCGGGCGCGAGCGCGCCGGGCGCGGAGGCGGCGCCGGCGCGCGGGCGCGGCCCCCGGCCGCCTAGCCCGCGGAGCCGGGGGCCGGCTGCGTGCGCGCGAGCTCGTCGGGGTAGCGCTGGAACCACGACGACAGCAGCAGGACCTCGTCGATCTCGCCGAGCGGCACCGGCGCGGTCGGGGGCTCCACCGGGCCGAAGACGTCGGCCGCCAGCCGGGCGAGCGCCCGGTGCTCGTCGTCCGAGCGCGGCGCCGGGACCTCGGCGCGGACGCTGCCGCGGCGGACGAGGTACACGCGGTCGTCGCCCTCGTGGCCGGGCACGGTGTAGAGGAACGAGAGCGACCCGAGCGCGAAGCGGAGGCGCTGGAGCTCGCCGCGCAGGGCGGTGAGGCGCTGGATCCGGTCGCGCAGCGCGGCGGCGCGCTCGAACTCGGCGCGCTCGCGGCAGGCCTCCATCTCGTCGCGGAAGCGGCCGATCGGGCCGTCGCTGCGGCCCTCGAGGAACGCGCGGGCGAGCTCGACGCGATCGGCGTACTCCCGCGACGAGCAGCCCGCGACGCAGGGGCCGAGGCAGCGCTTGATCTCGTAACGGATGCAGCCGGGCGTGCGGCGCTCCAGCGAGAAGAGCGTCCGCTGGTCGTCGAAGCGCATCGGCACGTCCTCCGCGCAGTCGCGCAGCCCGAGCGCGTTGGAGAGCGCGCGCACGGCCTCGCGGACGCGGCCCGCGCCGGTGAACGGGCCGTAGTAGAGCGCCCCGGCGTCGCGCGCCGGGCCGCGCACGACGTGCAGCTTCGGCGCCGGGCCGCGCGTCACCTTGATGAAGGCGTAGCGCTTGAGATCGCGCTTCATGGCGACGTTGAAGCGCGGGCGCAGCCGCCGGATGAGCCTGAGCTCGGCGAGGAGCGCCGCGAACTCGCTCGGGCAGTACTCCCACGCGACATGGCTCGCCTCGCGCAGGATGCGCGCGCCCTTCTCCTCGGGGTCGCAGCGGAAGTAGCCGAGCAGCCGCGTGCGCACCCGCTTCGATTTGCCGACGTAGAGGACAGCGCCGTCCTCGCCGAGCATCCGGTAGACGCCGGGCCGGTTCTCGGCCCCCGCGCGCACGAAGCTGCGGAGCACCGCGAGCCGCTCCTCGACGGCAGGTCTCTTGAGCGCCGGGAGCAGCGCCTCGCGCGACATCGCTGCATGTTCTTGCCAGTCCCGGGCGGCCGCGCAAGGCGGGCCGCGCGCGGCCGCCGCGCCGCGAGCGAGCTCAGGAGGCGTGAGGGCGGGCTCATGGGTCGCAGCGCTGCGGTCGATGTCCTTGCCGGCAGCGCGCCTGCCAGGATCACAGGTCCTCGGCAGGCACCGCCGCGACCGATCTCTTGCCGTCATGGAGGTAAGCTGCTTTGAGGCCATCTTCGCCGATGGCGGCGAAGCGCGCGGCGAGGGCCACATCGTCTTCCAGCTGGTCAACGATGACGTTCGTCACCCCTCCACGCGCTTTGCGCGAGCGCGCGCGAGGCGTGGTGGGAGCGCGCGGGGGGCGGGAGAGCGCTGTCGGATGAACGAGAAGGCGGGGAGGGGAGGGAAGTGAACTCGATGCCTCCCCACCATCCTGTTCCAGCGGCGCTTCGCCGTCAGACGGCGCTCTCGGCCGCCTCGAGCTTGCCGCGCCCTGCGCCGGAGCGCTCCGCGGCGCCCGCGTCGACGCGCGCCGCGAGCATCGGCCGGAAGGCCGCGCGGTACGCGTAGGCGAGGTAGATCTCGAGGGCCAGGACGAGCCACGCGACCGGGTTCGGCGGCGCGAGGAACGTGTGGAACGCGACGATGTTCACGACGATGGGCGCGAGGAGCGCCAGCGCGAGCGGGACGTAGCGGTTCGCGAGCAGGAGGGCGCCCGCGACGACCTCCGTCCCCTTGAGCAGCGGGAACATGTAGCCGCTCGCCGCCAGCGCGCCGGCGAAGCTGGCGGCCGCCTCCGGGATGGGCGGCTGCGGGAGGAAGTTCAGGAAGCCGTTGAGCCCGAAGACGAGGAACACGAGCCCCTGAAGCGTGCGGGCGGCGGCGGGAGCGAAACGTTGGACGTTGTTCATGACGAGCCTCGCTGGTGAGGCGGGCCCTCCCGGTCGGAGCGCCCGCGCCCTTGATGTGGTCGCTCGAAGCGCCTAGTGCTATCGTGCAACGGTTCAACTCAGCGTTGCTTCATCGCAACCTGGCCATCGCACCCTGGTCAGCGCCGCCTGACCGGCGCGGCCTGGCCTGATCTGCCCGGTGGCAGCGGCCCTGGCGCGCTGCCCCGGCCCTCGTGAGGTCCCCGCATGCCCCGCCCCCGCGCGCCATCCAAGGCCCCATGCCCCCGGCCGCCCCAGCTCGACGAGATCGCCGCGTTCGCCCGGGTGGCGGAGCTCGGCTCGTTCACGGCCGCGGCCGCGCAGCTCGGGGTCCCGAAGTCGACGGTGAGCCGCGCGGTGACGCGCCTGGAGGAGGGCCTCAAGGTGCGGCTGCTCCAGCGGTCGCCGCGCGCCGTGGCGCTGACGGAGGCGGGCCGCCGCTTCTTCGGCGACGTGGCGCCGCACATCGCCGGCCTGCGCGACGCGGCGCAGGCGCTCGACGCCTACCAGGGCCAGCCGCAGGGCCTGATCCGGCTCAGCGCGCCGCCCGACAGCGGCGACCCGTTCCTCGGGGAGATGCTCGTCGAGTTCGGGGCGCGCTACCCGCTGCTCGCGGTCGAGGTGGACCTCTCCTCGCGCCAGGTGGATCTGCTGCGCGAGGGCTTCGACGTGGCGCTGCGGGCGTCGCGCGAGCTCCCGGACTCCTCGCTCGTCGCGCGCAAGCTTCACGACTCCGACGTGCAGCTCTTCGCCAGCCCCTCGTACATCGCGCGCCGCGGCCTCCCGCGCGCGATGGACGAGCTGGCCGACCACGAGCGGGTCGTGTTCTTGCCGAGCGCGCGGCGCGGCCAGTGGCCGCTCGACCACGCGGACGCCGTTCGCGACGCGATGGCGACCGGGCGCATCGCCACGGACAACTTCCAGCTCATCCGCTCGGTGCTGCGCGCGGGCGGGGGCATCGGGCCGCTCCCGCGCCTCCTCGCCGCGCCCGACCTCGCGAGCGGGCGCCTCGTCCACGTGCTGCCCGAGTGGTCGCAGCGCGCGGGGACCCTGTACCTCGTCTACCCCAGCGCGCGGCACGTGCCGCGGAACGTCGCCGTGTTCCGCGACTTCGCCGTCGCCTGGTTGAAGCGCATCGCGTGAGCGGGGCGGCCGCCTGGGAGGTCCTGCCCGATCACCGGTCGAAGGCGAACAGGACCATCGTGCTCTTGTCGAGGCTGAACGGATAGAACCCGGCGGCATGGCAGCGCAGGAGCGGGTAAAAGGGGTTCCCCTCCAGGTCATCGCTGCCCTCGGCCAGCTGCCACTCGATGCACTCGAGCAACTCCACGTGGACGTAGCCGAGGTACCAGCGCGCGGGCTCCACGCCGTGGCGCGGCACGCACGCCTTGACATCGAGGTCTGGAACGAGCTTGTTCCAGAGCACGAGGTCGCCGACGCGGACGAACAGATCCCCGGGGCGGGGCGCCGCGCCGGTCTCGAGGTCCACGCAGCGCGTGGCCTGATCGCTGAGCGACCAGCTCCGAGCCTTCGAGTGGTGCGATGACAGCTTCTTCAGCGCCGAGAACTTCCAGTCCCACGGCTGCTTGCACACCCTGTCGCGAAGCGCGGCGAACTCGCGCCAGCCGCCCCGGGACGATCGCGTCTCCAGCGTGGCCGGGAAGACCTCCGGCAGGTGTACCCGCGCGCGCGCGTTGTGCTGCCTCATGAGCCGCGCCGCCAGCGCTTCTGCCCCGGGGTCGCGCGGCGGCACGAACCAGTCGATGTCGGCCGATTCGGTGAAGATCTTCCGGATCGACGCGGTCGCCGCGCCGTACTCGCGCTCTGCCGGATCGAAGTCGAGCGCGCCCCTCACGGCGAGAACCTCCCGAGCGTCGTCCTCCGTCCGTCGTGCTCCATGCGCACGAGGATCACGCCCTCCGCGCCGGCGGTGATGCCGACGCCGGACACGAGCGAGCCGACGACCGGGGTGAGATCGGCGATTCCCAGCACGAAGGTGCGCCCGGCGGGGATCAGCTCCTCCACCGCCTCACGGAGCGCGCGCACGGCCTCGCCGAAATCGACGGTCGTCTCGCCGAGCTTCTGGCGCGCGAGCGCGACGATGCGCCGATCGCGCTCGCTGATCGCGATCCTGTCGAACGGCGCGATTCGCTTCTGCGGGCTGAAATCGCCGCGCTCCAGGGCGGGGATCATGCGGAGATCCTACCCCCGGGCGGGGGTCGCAGCAACGGGCGCGCCCGGCGCAGGCGCGCGCCCGTGCCGCGGAGAGGAGGCTCAAGACCTCTGCAGCTCGGCGAGCAGGTCCTCGAGCCGGTCGTAGCTGATGCCCGCCCCCTGGGCCATTCCGGTCGAGAGGACGATGTCGCGCACCTCCAGCGACGGATAGCGCACCGTGACCGTCATTCGTGTCTTCCCGCCCTCCTCGGTGAAGACCGACGTCACCACCGTGACGGTGTCCGGATAATCCTCGAAGATCTCGGTGAACACGAGGCGGCTCGGCGGCGTGATCTCCCGGTACTCGCCGTGGAAGGCGGCCTCACCGTTGGGGTGGCGGTTCACGAAGCGCCACTTGCCGCCGGGGCGGAGGTCGATCTCGCAGACGGGCACCGAGTATCCCTCGCTCAGGCAGCCCCACCACCGCCTCACGTGCTCGGGCTTCGTCATCGCGTCGAATACGAGCTGCCTCGGCGCATTGAACAGGCGCGTCATGACGATCTCCTGCTCCGTCGGCGTCGAGACCTGGAAGCTGTCCTTATTCACCGCGCTGCTTGCGATCATGGCTCTCCTCCTCCTGTGCTGTTGCTGTGAGCTCTTGCAGGTACGTATCCAGCCGGTCGAGCCGCCCTTCCCAGAGGTGCCGGTAGTGCTCGGCCCAATCGACCACTTCCTTCAACGGGCCCGCCTCGATCCGGCACCGCCGCCACTGCGCGTCCCGCCTCCGCTCGATGAGCCCCGCGCGCTCGAGCACCCGGAGGTGCTTCGAGACGGCCGGCATGCTCATGTCGAACGGCGCGGCGAGCTCGGTGACCGAGCATTCACCCGCCGCGAGGCGGGCAAGGATCGCCCGGCGGGTCGGGTCCGCCAGGGCCGCGAACGTGGTGCTGAGCTGGTCGGTCGGCATGGGAACTTAACCGCTTGGTTAATTAACCTTCTGGTTAAGTACGCCGCGGACCGGCGTCTGTCAAGGAAATCAGGGCAGATCCCCCCATGGCGCGACCTGGTAGGGGAGGTGGTATTTTACGGCTGGGATGTAGGCAGGTGTGTGGCTTGCGCGGGCCGTGCGGGTCTCCGCTCTCTCCCGGCGCGGTGTGCCGGGCGCCGGCCGCCGGGGCCTACTGCGCCGGCCGCCGGGGCCTACTTCGGGAGCTTCATCACGGTGCCGCCGGCGCTGTTCGTCCAGTAAACGCTCGTGGCGTCGACGGCGATGGCGAGCGGGTGGTCCTGCCCCGTCGCGAGCGCGATCGGCGCATCGCCGCCGAACTGCGCCGTCATCACGGTGCCTCCGTCGTTCGTCCAGTACACGCCGGTGCCGTCGACAGCGATCCTGCGCGGGTTGCGCTGCCCGTTCGCGATCACGATGGGGTCGCCGCCCTCGAGCGGCGCCGACATCACGGTGCCTCCGTCGTTCGTCCAGTAGACGTGTGTCGCGTCCACCGCGATGTCCTGCGGCTTGCTCTGCCCGTCCGCGATCACGACGGGATCGCCGCCCTCGATAGGCACCTTCATCACGGCGCCGCCCTCGTTCACCCAGTAGACGTGCGTGGCGTCCACCGCGACGGCCAGCGGGGAGTCTTGCCCCTCCGCGAGCGCGACGGCGTCGCCGCTGCCGTCGGCCGGCACCTTCATGACCGTGCCCAGGCCGCCGCTCGTCCAGTAGACGTTCGCCCCGTCGGCCGCGATGTCCAGCGGGTAGGTCTGGCCGCTCGCCAGGAACTCGAGAGCGGTGTCGAACGATGCCGACATGATGGAATCGAGGCCCGAGTCCGCATAATAGAGGCTGCCGGAGTCGAGCGCGATGCTCACGGGATAGAAGGGCTCCCCTGCCTCGAGGTAGGCGGACGCGTTGCCGCCGCCGACCGGCACCCACATCACCTTTCGAGCGCCAGGATCGGCCCAGTAGACCGTTGTGTCGTCGACAGCGATGTCCACCGGCTCGACGCCGCCCGACCCGAGGACCAGGGGCTGGCAGCGCGAGTCGACGCACGGCTGTCCCAGGCAGTAGTGGCCGCACGCGCCGCAGTGCTCCGGATCGGAGCTCGTGTCCGCGCACGCGCCGGAGCAGAACGTCAGGCCCTCGTCGCAGGCGGGCACGCCGCCCCCGGTGCCGGACGCCGCCGCGCTCGTCGCGTCGGAGCTCGCGGGCCCGAAGTCCCGGCTCTCAGGGCTGCACGCGCCGGCCGAAAAGAGGATGCTCAACAGGAGAAAGCGCTTCATGGCGCGCATCGTACACCGGAGGCCTCGCCGAGCGCCGGGCCGCCCGGCGAGGCCTCCCGCGCCGCGCCAGGACGCGCCGGGCGGGGCGGGAGGCGGCCGCTTGCCCATGCGATCGGCGAGCGCGCCGAAGCCGAGCGCCGCGGCGGCCGGCCCGATGTTCCCGCGGGGGGCGATGCAGCGGCGATGCCGCGGGCCGCGGCTTGGATTACGCTGTCTCGCGAGCTCGCTCGTCTCGCGCGTGGATCCGGGGCCGAGCACGCGTCGTCCGAGGCCCCACACCCGACATGTACCGAACCGCAGCGTCCCGCCCGCCCGAGCCGCCCCGCGAGTGGCAGCTCGTCGTCGAGGCCCACCTGTACGAGCACCTCGGCGTCCCCGAGGCCTGGGTCGCGCGCGTCGGGAGCACCGTCGCGCTGCTCCTCGGCGCGCGGGTGCTCGTGCCCGAGCACCACGGCGAGGAGCGCGCGCGCCTCTTCGACGACCTGCGGCGCGTCGCGGGCGAGCCGCCGCCGCTCCTCGCGCCCGGCTCGTTCGGCCTGGAGCGCGTGTACGCGCCCGGCGAGGCGGAGGCGTCGCCGCGGCACGTCGCCGTCTGCCCCTGGCCCGACGGCGCGGGCATGACGCTCGGGGGCATCGCGCGCTACCTCCCGGGCTCCCGCTTCGAGCCCGCCGCGGCGGTCGAGGTCGCCGCGCAGCTCGCGCGCGTGCTCCTCGCCGCGCCGCACGCCCGCTTCACGCACGCGCGCGTCCTCGTCTTCGAGACCGGCGAGGTGCGCGTGGCGCCGCCCCTGCCCGAGACCGAGCGCTCGGCCATGCCGGGCTACACCGGGCTCGAGTTCCTCGACGCCCTGGGGCTCGGCGCCCCCTCGCCCGGCGTCCCCGGGGCCGGCTTCGGCGTGGCGTCGGCGCTCTTCGAGCTCGCCACGGGCTTCGGCGAGGCGGGCGCCGCGGCGAAGCGCCGGTTCCTCTCCGGCGCGGCCGCGGCGCAGCCCGCGCGCCCGCGCCACCCGCTGCCGTCGGACCTCGGCGTGAGCGACCGCGAGATCGACGCGCTCGTCGCGCGGGGCACGTCGGGCGAGGCGACGCTCCCCGAGCTCGCGCAGGCGCTCGCCGCGCTCGGCCAGGCGCTCGACGGCGCGGCCGCGCTCGGGCGCGCCGTGCGCGCGTGCGTCGCCGCGGCCGCGGCCGCGCCGCCGCACGTCCAGACATCGGACGGGAGGCGCGCCTACATGCTCTTCCCCGACGTCCAGGAGCTCCCCATCGGGGCCGGCTGGCCGGGGGGCAGCGCTGTGATCGCGCCGCGCTGACCGCAGCGCAGCGCCTCGTCCAGGCGCCGCGCTAACCGCAGCGCGGCACCTCGTCCAGGCTGAAGAAGACCTGCTTGCCCAGCGAGCGTGACAGCTCGACCATCTCGTCGGCGCCCTTCGAGGGGCCGCCGATCCGCAGGCACGCGTCGCAGCGCGCGACGAGCCGGCGGGCGACGGGGTGGAAGATCTCGTTCCAGATCTCGTCCCCGATCTGCCGCGACCCGGCGTGCTCGATGAGCGGCAGCGCGAACCACTCGCCGAGGACGGGGAGGTGGCCGGCGCGGAACAGGCGAACGGCCATGTCGTTCATGGCGCGGACGTTGGCCGCGATCAGGTCGGGGTCGTCGTTCGTGCCGGAGCGGTACGGCCCGGCGACGAGGATCATGAGGGGCTGGGCGGTCGTCATCGTCGTGAGTCCTCCCGGGGAGCGCGAGCGGGATCGCCCGGCGCGGCGCGCCTGGATTGCGCGCCTGCCGCGCAGGTTACTCCATGTCGACGATGCGGCGGGAGGGCGGGCCGCACCACCCGAAAGTGCGGGACTCTGGGAACCGCCAAGGACGCCAAGAAATCTCAATGATCTGGCGTTCTTGGCGTCTTGGCGGTTCGATCCTCTGCGGCCTGTCTGCGGTGAGTACCGCAGCACCCGAGCGCGTCAGGAGGGGGCCTGCAGATCCCGATCGGCGCTCGGGAACCAGCGCGTCGCGATGCGGACCGCGTTGGTGGCGGCGCCGAGCCGGAGGTTGTCGCCGACGACGGTGAGGCAGATGCTCTTCCGGTCGCGGTCCCGGGCGTCGGGGCGGATGCGCCCGACGAGCGCGACGTCGCGGTCCTGCACGCAGTGGAGCGCGCTGAGGCCCTCGCCCGCGGCGCCGGGGAGGTACTTCACGAAGGGCGACTGCGCCGGATCGCTCAGCAGGCTCGCCGCCCGCTCGAGGTCGACCGGGCGATCGAACGTGACCCACGCGTTCTCGTAGTGGCCCACGGCGACGGCGACGCGGCAGCACTGCGCGGAGACGCCGAGCTCGGGCATGCCGAGGATCTTGCGGCTCTCGAAGATGAGCTTCCGCTCCTCGGAGGAGAAGCCGCTCTCGTCGGTGCCGCCGTTGTGCGGGACGGTGTTGCCCGCGTAGCCCGAGAGCTTGAACGGCGAGCCCAGCCGGTCGAGGGCCTGGTAGCCGTCGCGCGCGTCCGCGAGGAACGCGTCGAGGGCGGCGATGCCGGCGCCGCTCACCGCCTGGTAGGTGCTCACCGTGACGGCGCTCAGCCCGAACTCCCGGCGCAGCGGCGAGAGCGCGAGCGTCAGCGGGATGGTCGTGCAGTTCGGATTGGCCACGAGCCGGACAGCGTCGTCGACGATGCTCGAGTTCACCCCCGCGGCGACGAGCGGCACCTTCGGGTCGGTGCGGTACGTGTTGCTCTTGTCGATCACGCGGTACCCGAGCTCGAGCAGCCGCGGCACGTACCGCTTGCTGTGCTCGTCATCCAGCGCCACGAACGCGAGGTCCCCGCGGGGAGCGTCCTGCGCCTCGAGGCGCGACGCGCCGAGCACCTCGTACGACTTGCCGTCGAGGGTGAGCTCCTGGTCCCGGCTCGCGAACAGCGCGAGCGTTGCGCCGGGCCAGGCCCGCGCGATGAGGGTGATGGTCTCGCGACCGACGAGGCCCGTAGCGCCGAGGATGCAGATTCGCATGAGGGCGCTCTTTACCAGACCAGGGCCCAGCCGACGAGGGCCAGGCGCGACTGTCCGATGATGAGCGCCGCGTCAGCCCGACGGCTTCGCGAGAAGGTGGGGAGAGCGCCGCGTTATGACGCGGTGCGTTATCGCGTGATGTCGAGTGGTCCAGCTTCGTCAGCGCTGCCAGCGCTCGCCGGACGACGCCGCCGGCGAGGTCGCGGCGTGGCGCGCGGTCAGATGACGGTGCCCGGGGGGACGACGGCGTTCTTCGGGACGACCACGACGCCCTCGCGGGCCGCGTAGAACTCGGCGTCGGTGTCCTCGCGATCGGGGAGGTTGCGGATCACCACCCCTTCGCCGATGCGCGCGTTCTTGTCGATGATGGCGCCGTCGATCTTGCACCCGCGGCCGATGCCGATGGGGGGCAGCCCCCGCGTGCTCTCTGGGGCCTGGACGTGGAACAGGGACTCGTAGTCCGCGCCCATCATGACCGTGTTCGACATGGTGACGTGGGGCCCGATCGACGAGAGCTGCCCCACGACCGACCGGCAGATCTTCGACTCGATGATCCGGCTGCCCTCGGCGAGCAGCACCTGATCGAGCACCGAGCCGGCCGTGACGTGGGCCGGGGGGAAGAACTGCGGGCGGGTGTAGATCGGCCGCTGCGGGTCGTAGAACGAGAACGGAGGGTTGGAGTCGGTGAGCGCGAGGCTGGCCTCGTAGAAGCTCCGGATCGTGCCGATGTCCTCCCAGTAGCCGTCGAACGTGTAGGTCACCATCCGGTGGGTGTCGAGCGATTGCGGCAGGATGTGCTTGCCGAAGTCGGACGAGTTGTCGCGCTCGAGCATCTCGTAGAGCGCCTTCGCGCGGAAGATGTAGACGCCCATGGAGGCGAGCCACGGGTTCTTCGGGTCCGACGTCTGCCGCACGTTGTCGAGCAGCTTCATGTCCTTCGGCTTCTCGACGAACTTCACGACGCGCCCGGTGTCGTCGGTGTCCACGATGCCGAGGCGGGACACCTCGGCCGTCGGGACGGGGCGCACGGCGAGCGTGACGTCGGCCCGGGTCTCGCGGTGGCGCGCGAGGAACGGCTCGTAATCCATGCGGTAGAGGTGATCGCCCGAGAGGATCATGACGTCGCGCGGGTTCGGCGACTTGACCTCTCCGAGCTGCTTGCGGACGGCGTCGGCGGTGCCCTGGTACCACTCGCTGTGGGTGGGCGTCTGCTCGGCGGCGAGGATCTGCACGGCGCCCGCGGAGAAGACGTCGAACCGGTACGTCTGCGTGATGTGGTTGTGCAGAGAGACCGAGTTGTACTGCGTGAGGATGTGAATTCGGTTGAAGCCCGAGTTGAGGCAGTTGCTGATCGGGATGTCGACCAGGCGGTACTTGCCCCCGGTCGGGACGGCTGGCTTCGAGCGCAGCTTGGTGAGCGGGTACAGGCGGCTTCCGACGCCTCCGCCGAGGATCAAGACCACCACGTCGTTGTGCTTCAAGCGGACCTCCGCGAGGTGAGAGAGGATGGTTCGACGCCCGGAGCGATGGGCGCGACTAGACTAGCCGATGATCGTGATCGGTCGAGCCGGATACCGGCGCGCGCGGGGCGCGGTGGCGTCGCGGCCCTCGCTATCACCGGCGCGGCCTCACGGCAACATGCGTGACGCGGCGGAGACCCGGAGACGCGGATCTCCGGCGCTGCCGCGCGTTCCGGCGCCGCCGCGTGTTCCGGCGCTGCCGCGCGTTCGAGGTGGGGATTGGCCCGGCGCGCGCGCCCGCTCTGCGGCGCTCTCCGCAGCAGCGGTGAGCGCCCGCGGGCGGGCGCGCGCGTCGGGCGATGAGAGGGGAGCCAGCCTCGCCGGCGCTCAGCGGGTCGTCCCGGAGCCCTGGGTGCCGGTCGTGCTGCCGCTGCCCTGGCCCGGGCTCTGGGTGCCGGCGCCCGAGCCGGTGGTGCCGCCCTTCTTGTTCTGCTGGCCGCCCTGCTGCGAGCCCGTGGTCCCCGTCGTGGGCGACTGCTGGCCGCCGCTGCTCGTGTCGCCGCGGAAGCCGCCGGGGACGCCCGCGCCCGAGCCCGTGGCGCCGGTGCCCGGGCCCGCGCTGGTGCCCGAGCCCGGCGCGCCGGTGCCGGTCATGCCGCTGCTGCCCGGGCCGGTCGTGCCGGTGGTGCCGGTGCCCGTCGTGCCGGTGCCCGTCGTGCCGGTACCCGTCGTGCCGGTGCCCGTCGTGCCGGTGCCGGTCAGACCGCTGCTGCCGGTCGTGCCGCTGCTGCCTGTTGCGCCGGTTCCCATGCCCGTCCCGGAGGCTCCCTGCCCGGCGCCCATGTCGCTCGTGCCGGTGCCCATGTCGCCCATCGAGGGCTGCCCCGTGGTGCTACCGGTCCCCGGAGCGCCCGTGGTCCCGCTGCCGCTCGCGTCCGCGCCCCACGGCGCCTGCGTTCCCGTGGTGCCCTGCGAGCCGCTGGCCCCGGACGGGCTCTGCGCAGGCTGCGAGTTGCTGGAACATCCGAGGCTACCGAGAGCGATCACGGCCGAAAGCGCAACAGAATGAACGAGAGTTCTCATTGGGTCGATCTCCTCGCCGCCGCCCGAGACGGGCGAACCGCGTTGACGCCAGCTCCCGCGTCTCCAGGGCTCGCTGGAACAACGGAAAGCCGTTGCGTGAGCGGAGCCGGCGCAATGCACGACGTGAGCCAGCACCACGGAGCTCCTGGACAAAGAGCAGCTTCCCCGCTGGGCTGTCGCGAGCTCTACCGTTCGTTCGTGTGGGGGCGCTCTGCCACAGGTGTGGCGGGTTGGCAGGCAGGGGCGGCGCGATGGCAGGCCGCCGGCGAGCTCAGCGGCAGCGCGCCGGTCTGGCGTTCGCGCGCGCGCCATCCCAGGCGGTCGCGCCGGTCTGCTCCTCCACGCTGAGCGACGTGATCAGCGGGTCCGGTGAGGTGTCCACGCGCACGGCCACAGAGAGCGCGCCGTGCTCGCAGCGGAGGCCGAAGCGCGCCGACGTCGCGCTCTCCACCATGGACGAGCCGTCGAGCGCGCACGCGCCCATCCGCGCGCCGACGTCGCGCAGCTCCTGCCGCAGCGTGGTGAGGTGATCCTCGGGGAACCAGCCGGGGCGGAGCCGACGATCCAGCAGATCCGTCCGCTTGCGACCGATGACCGACGCGACGGCCTGGGCCGCGCGGCGGACGGAGGGGGACGGCGGGACGACGCGCGCGACCATGGCGCCGGTGGCCTGGAGCTTGCTGAGGACCTTTTCGTTCAGCGACTCGAGGTCGGCGCCGGCCACGTTGGCGAGCGAGACGACGCCGACGCCGCGCTCCGGCAGGAGCGCCACCGAGGCGCTGAAGCCGTCGATGAGGCCGTTGTGGAAGACGACGTGGCCGAGGTCGCAGTCCTCGCGCACGTGCCAGCCGAGGCCCGGGCCGTCGGCGCCGCCGGCGGCCGGGAACGCCGAGCCGTTGCGCGCCATCATGTGCGACTCGCGCACCGTGCTCCGCCGCAGGGCGCCCGCCTCGGGCGCGTCGCGCGCGGGCCAGGCGGCGAGCTGGAAGCCGATGAAGCGGCCCATGTCGGCGAGGCTCGCGTAGAGCCCCGCGGTCGACTCCGAGGCCCCGAGGCGCCACGGCTGGATCGGCGTCAGCGCCCTGCCGGCGCCGCGCACGTGCGGCGACGCGAGCGCGTCGGGCGGCACCTGGGCTGGGTCCCACGCGGCGTCGCGCATGCCGAGCGGCGCGAGCAGCGCGTCGTGGACGTAGCGCCGGTAGGGGACGCCCGCGGCGCGCCCGACGAGCAGGCCGAGGAGCGAGTAGCCCAGGTTCGAGTAGGACGTCTCGGTGCCCGGCGCGCTCTCGAGCCCGAAGCCGTCGAGCGTGGCGAGGATCTCGCGCTCGGTGACGTCGCGCGCCGTCGACGCCGGGGAGAACACGCCGAGCCGCGGCAGGCCGGAGCTGTGCGTGAGCAGGTCGCGCACCGTCATCGGCCGCGAGTCGCGCGTCGGGTAGACGACGCCGGCGAGCGCGGGCAGGTAGCGCGCCGCCGGGGCGTCGATCGACAGCCGCCCCTCGTCGCGGAGCCGCAGCACCGCCGCGGCGGTCAGCGTCTTCGTGATGGATCCGATGCGGAAGCGCGTGTGCTCGTCGACAGCGCCGCCCAGCGCGACGTCCCGGACGCCGAGCACCTTCTTGATGGCGAGCTCCTCGTCGATGACGACGCCGAGCGCGAGGGCGGGCAGGCGCTCCCGCTCCGCGGTGCGCTGCGCGAGCCCCTGCACCTCGGCCGCCACGGAGCGGAGCTTCCTCTCGCGCTCCGGATCGAGGAAGCGCGGGGCCGGCGCGGGCTCGCTGGCGAAGCGCTGGAGGAGCGGCGCCGGGGCCGCGGGCCTGACGGCGCGCGGCGCGGGCGGGGCGGACGCGCATCCGCTCACGATCGGGAGCGATCCGGAGAGGAGGGCCGTCGCGAGGAGCACGGCGAGCTTGCTGTCAGTCGTACTCAATGCGGAACCGTGATTATCGCGCTCCGATCACGGCCCGACAAATCGAAATGCGCGGGCGGAGGGTTTCCGCTCTCGAATTTTCCATTGGAGGTAGACAGGATGAGCGCCCTCGACGTGCGCCGGAGGGCGTGTCGCCCAGGGTGTGTGACCCGCGCGTCGTCTCCTGTCGGGTCGTATCGATGCGAACGGCGTGGCGATTGCCCACGACGGTGCGCCGCCAGCGGACCTCCGCCGCTCGCGGCTCGCCGCGGGGCGCGGCGGCAGCTCGGCGGGGCGCCGGAGGCGCCGCCGCGGCGGGGCGCCCCAGGCTAGGCGCCCGCGAACCGCTCGCGGAAGGCTCGGTAATTCGGCTGACCGTCGCCCCGGTCGTACACAGCGAACACGATGCGCGAGAACGCACCGCGGAAGCGCGGGTGCTCCAGCGTCCGGGCGAAGACGTCGGCGACCTCGCGCGGCTCGTTGCGGAACACGCCGCACCCCCAGGCGCCGAGGACGAGGCACCGGTGATCGTGCGCGCCCGCCGCGGCGAGCACCATGGCCGCGCGGCGCTCCAGGGTCGCGAGGATGTCCCGATCCACCGAGTCGTCGCGCAGGAGCGCCTCTCCGGCGTTCGGCGCGGGCATGGTGATGATCGAGACCGCGAAGGGCCGCTCCAGCAGGGCGTGCCGCTCGTCGCGGAAGAACGGCACATCCGGCGAGTAGATGAGATGGTCTGTGTACAGGAAGCTCCCCGAGGCGCGGTTCTCGTCGTAGTAGTCGCGCTGCTCGACGAGGCACGCGTACAGCGCGGAGCACCGGGCGAGATCCTCCTCCTGGGCCTTGGCCCCGCGCAGGAACCCGCCCCCGGGGTTCTTGGCCGACGCGAAGTTCAGGGCGACGACGCGGGCCTCGCCCTCCTGCTCGACGAGCCGCCACGCCGCCGCCCCCGTGGTCTCCTCGGTGACCTCGATCGCGGGCGGTCGATCGAGGCGCGCCTTCGGTTCCCACGTGTCGAGTGATCCGGGCCGGTAAAGCACGGTTCCCTTCACTGCGGCGAGCACGCGGTCCCGGATGCGGACCGTCGCGCCCGAGGGCGACGTGTACTCTCCCCGACTCACGATCTGCACGGTGTCGGCGGCGACGCTGGTGAGCTTCATGCCGCAAGGATTGGCGAGCCGCGGCCCATCGTCCAGCGAAACGCGCGCTGCCGCGGGGGCTTCCGCCGCCGCTCCCAGGAGGCCGTCGGGCCGTCAGCGCCGCACGGCGAAGAGCGCCCAGGACCCGTCGAGCAGCGTCTGCGCCCTCGCCCGAACCGCGAGGGCGAAGGCCTGCACGATCGGCGCTCGCTCGGCGCTCGCCGGCGCGATGCGCGCGCGATCGGCGCTCGCCGGCGCGATGGCGCGCGCGCGCCGGGCGTGGGAGCATGGCGCGCCGTGGCCGAGGTCGAGCTCAGCCTGCAGCGTTACGCGGCCGAGGTGGTCGCGCACCGGCACGCGCACCACCAGCTCGTCTTGCCCGTGGAGGGCGCGCTCTCGCTCTCGATCGGCGGGCGCGAGCTCAGGGCGGCCGGCCTCTCGGGCGTGCTCGTCCCGGGCGACGCGCGCCACGCCTTCGCGGCGCCGGATCGGAACCGCTTCCTTGTCATCGACGTGCCGCTCGCCGCCGCCGAGCAGCTCGGCGCCGCGCCGTGGATCGAGCGGACCGCGGGCGGGCCCGTCGCCCTCGACGCCGGCGCGGCGCTCCTGGTCCGCGCCGCCGCGGCCGAGCTCGATGGCGGCGGCTCCGTCGCGCTGCGCCGGCAGTGGGCGGGGCTGCTCGTGCTCACGCTGGCCGAGCGCGGCGAGCGCGACCCTGGGCGCGCCCCGGAGAAGCTCCGTCGCGCGCTCCGCTTCATCGAGGAGCACGCGCACGAGCCGCTCACCGTCGCGGACGTGGCGGCCAGGGCGGAGCTCAGCCCAGGGCACCTCCATCACCTGTTCCGCACCGTCCTCGGGACGACGGTGCAGGAGCGCATCGCCGCGCTGCGCCTCGCGCGCGCGACCGAGCTCCTGTCCCGCACCGATCTCGGGATCGCCGAGATCGCGCTCCGCTGCGGCTACGCCGATCAGAGCTGCCTGACCCGCAGCCTGCGCCGCCGCCACGGCGTGACCCCGGCCGCGCTGCGCCGCGCGGCCCGGTCGGGACGGCCGGCCGAGCCGACAGCGCCGCGCGGCGGGCGCGCGTCGCGGCGGGGCGGCGGCGAGTAACGCCGGCACACGGCCAGCCGAGCCCCGGCCTGTCCCGGGGCGCGTAGCCCCGGCACAGGGCGGCGGAGCCTCGGCCAAGACGGCCGCGGGGCGACGCAGCACGCTCGGCGCCATGTCGGACACCACGTCAGCGACATTGGACACCACGTCAGCGACATTGGACACCACGTCAGCGACATCGGACACCGCGTCAGCGACATCGGACACCGCGTCAGCGACATTGGGCACCACGTCAGCGACATCGGACACCGCGTCGACGCCGTCGGACACCACGTCGGCGGCGCGACCCTCGCGGCGCGCCGCCACCCTGGCGGGCGTCGTGGCCATCGGCCTCTGGGGCGGCCTCGCGCTGCTCTCGACCTCGGTGAGCGGCCTGCCGCCGCTCCAGGTGCTCGCCTCGACGTTCGCGATCGCGGCGCTCCTCGGCGCGGCGCGGGCCGCGCTGCGCGGCGGCGGGCTCGGGGCGCTGCGCGCGTTGCGTCAGCCTCCGAGCGGCTGGATGCTCGGCGTGGGCGGACTGTTCGGCTACCACGCCCTCTACTTCTACGCGCTCTCCGCCGCGCCGCCGGTGCAGGTCAGCCTGATCGCGTACCTCTGGCCGCTGCTCCTCGTGCTGTTCTCGGCGTTGGTGCCCGGCGGTCGGCTGCGCCGGAGGCACGTGGCCGGGGCGCTGCTCGGGCTCGCGGGCGTGTGGACGGTCCTCGCCGCCGCGGGCGACGTCGGCCTCGGCGCCGCGCACGCGCGCGGCTACCTGGCCGCGCTCGGCTGCGCGCTCGTCTGGTCGACGTACTCGGTGCTCCAGCGCCGCTTCGCCGACGTCCCTGCCGACGCCGTCGCGGGCTCCTGCGCCGCCACGGCCGCCCTCGGCCTCGCCGGGCACCTCGCGCTGGAGCGCACGGTCGTGCCCACGGCCGGCGAGGCGCTCGGCCTGCTCGCGCTCGGCCTCGGCCCCGTGGGCGTCGCGTTCTTCGCGTGGGACCACGCGACGAAGCACGGCGATCTGCCGCAGCTCGGGGTGCTCTCCTACGGCGCGCCCGTCCTCTCGACGGCGCTCCTCTGCCTCGCAGGGCGCGCCGAGGCGAGCCCCCGCCTGCTCGCGGCCTGCGTCCTCGTCGCCGCCGGCGGCCTCGCGGCGACCGCGCGCGCGGACGCGGGCAACCCGCGCGCGACGAGCGCGGTCAGGCCAGGTAGATAAGCAGCGGCCAGAGGTACGCGAGCAGGCTGACCTGCACGGGCGGCGCGGCAGATACTTGTATTGACAATCAAACGCGCCGTGTCACGCTCTCCCCACGATGCGCGACCAGTTCACGGCCGACGGCGGGATCGTGCTCGACAACGCGCTCGGCTACTGGGTGGCGCGCGTGTACCTCGCGTCCCGCGCCGCGATGTACCGTCGCTTCCGCGCGCACGGCGTGGAGATCACGCCCGAGCAATGGATGGTGCTCGTCCGGCTGTGGGAGCAGGAGGGCGTCTCGCAGACCCACCTGGCCGAGCGCACCTTCCGCGACGTGCCCACGATGAGCCGCATCCTCGCGCTCATGGAGCGCGACGGGCTGGTCGCGCGCCACCAGGACCCGACGGACCGGCGCGCCCGGCTCGTCTACCTGACGGCGCGCGGGCGAGAGCTCCGCAAGGCGCTGTCCAGCGAGGCCATGGCGCTGGTCGACGAGATGCGCGCCGGCATCCCGAAGGACGACCTCCTCACGACGCGGCGCACGCTGCAGCGCATCCTCGCGAACCTCGAGCCCGAGGCCTGAGCGCGGCGCCGCCCCCCGACGTGCCCCTCGAACGCCCTATTACTTGCATTGACAATGATTAGCGCAAAGGAGACCTCCTCATGAGCCAGCCCGCCACGTCGGCACATTCCCAGCCTTCCCCCCACTTCCCGGCCCACACGCTCGACACCGCGCCTGCGGCGGTGCGCCCTGCGCTCCAGCGGACCGCGCAGAAATTCGGCTTCCTGCCGCTGCCCGTGGCCCGCTTCGCGACCTCGCCGCTCCTGGTGCGCGCCTTCGACGAGCTCCTGGCCCTCTTCGAGGGGGCGACGCTCTCGCCGGTCGAGCGCGAGGTCGTGATCATGGTGGTCGCGACCGAGAACGGCTGTGATCTCTGCCGCGCGATGCACCGCGGGCTCCTCCTCCGCGCGGGGGCGCCGCCCGCGGTCGCCGCCGCGCTCTTCGAGCGAGCGCCGGTCCCCGACGCGCGCCTCCAGGCGCTGGCTGCGTTCACCGAGGCGGCGCTGCGCGAGCGAGGTCAGGTGTCGGACGCCGAGCTCGACGCCTTCGTCCGGGCGGGATTCACCGCCGAGCAGGCCCTCGAGGTGATCGTCGGCATCGGCACGTTCACCCTGTCGACCTTCGCGAACCGGATGACCCGCAGCCACGCCCTCCGCTGACGCGCCCGGGGTCGCGGGCGCTCGCACCTCGCCGCGCCGGCGCGCGTGTCACGCGCATCTCCGCCGGGTCACGCGAGGCGCCGCAGGGGCGCCTCGTTGCCGCCGAGGCCCGCTGTCGCGCCCGGCGTCGCGAAGACCCCCTGGACGTCCTCGGCAGGCGCCCACAGCCCCGCGCACATCAGCGCGCCCCCCGTGATCTCGGGCGGCGACGCCGGGCGCGCCTGCACCTCGTCCGCGTGTACGCACACGTTGACGTGCACGCGGGCGTCCGCCCCGTCGCGCCGGATCAGCGCCTCGTGCAGCGCCGCCGCGAACTCGAGCGCCGCGCGCCGCTCGCTGCGCTCCTCGTCCGCGTCCGGCGGCAGGAGGCGCACGCCGAGCACCTCGTTGCCGGTCGTCGACGCCAGGATGAACCCCGCGTGCGAGAGCTGCGACTCGGCGATATCGAGCACCTGACCGATGTCGGCCGCGAGCGCGTCGTCGAGCTCGTCGGAGCCGCGCGTCCGGACCTCCAGGTACACCGCCACCGCCGGCCGCGTCGGGTCGGGCCCGCTCTGCGCCCCCGACGCGGGCTCGCCGATCGCCTCGCGGAGCGCGCGCACCAGCTCCTCGACCGAGCTGAATCGCCGCTCGCGCCGCTTCTCCATGCAACGGAGCACCACCGCGTCGAGCTCGAGAGGAAGCGGGACCCGCAAGCTCGGAGGCATCGGCGGCTCCTCGAGGTGCTTCCGGACCATCTCATCCATATCGTGTGTATGGAATGGTAGTCGTCCCACCAGCATGCGATGGAGGAGCACGCCGAGCGCATAAACATCCACCCGCGCATCGATGGGACCGCCAAGGATCTGCTCCGGCGCCATGATGGATGGTGTCCCGGGCATTCTTCCGGCCGTGGTCAGCCAGGTCGAGCCCTCCTCCGGTCCCATCAACTTGGCGATACCGAAGTCGAGGAGCTTCACGGCACGCGGCTTGCCGGAGCAGATGAAGATGTTGCTCGCCTTGACGTCACGGTGGATGATCCCCGCGGCGTGCGCGGCCCCGAGCGCCGCGCAGATGGGCTCGAACAGCTCCAGCGCTTCGCGGGGAGCGAGCCGCGTCTCGGCCCTGATCAGGGCGTCGAGCGTCTGCCCTTCGAGGCGCTCCATCGCGTAGAAGGGCTGGTGGTTATCCATCTCACCCACTTCGTAAATTTCTACGATGTTGGGGTGGGAGATGAGCTGCAAAGCCTCGATCTCGCGCGCGAATCGCTCGACCACACGGCGGGAGTGGGCTACGGCCTCGCTCAGTACCTTGACCGCGGCGGGCCTCCCGGTTCGGGCGTGCCTCGCCCCGTAGACGACGCCGCAACCGCCGCGGGCGATGAATCCCTCGAGGATGTAATCGCCGGCCACGGTGCCCGGCGGGAGCTCGCCGCGCGCGCTGGCCCTCTCGACATCGGAAAACGGCCTCGTCTCGTCTTCTTTCGTCATCTCCCCTCATCGCGCGCCGCGTCAGAGGCTGCCGTGCGCGCCGCTGGTCTCCCTCGCGCTCGAGAACTGGTGAACCGGTATATGCAGGAGCGTTTCCAAATGGTATCTTAAACTGGGCCGCCACTCGACACTGAAACGCTTGGACCGTCGCTGAAAGGGGGAACCATGATGTTCCTTTGCTCCACGCGGACTGTTGCGCTGCTCGCAATACCTCTGGTTACTACCGCCTGCATCGGGGCGGAGATCGACGACCTGCCGGACGAATTGATAGGGGAGGCCGAGGGAGCGGTCACCGTTGACAACAGCATGACTGTCAACCGGATCGCGTTGAACGCGCTCACGCAGACCGCCCTCACCCCGCTCACGCTCAGCCAGCGCGCGCTGGCCCCGGGCGCCCTCACCTCGAGCTCGCTCGCGGTCATCCAGAATCCGGGAACGGACGGCGCCCTGTCAAGGGAGCTCCTGCGGTACGTCGTGAGCTGCGCGCTCAGGCCGGACCAGTCGTTCTCGTTCACATGGACCGACAGCGGCGGGGTCGCCCACGCGGAGACCTACCCCGGCCACCTCGGGATCGCGGACTGGTGGGCCTACGGTCCGCTGACCGATCCCTTCTACCAGCGCTGGATCTCGGCGTGCCTCGCATCGCGGACGAACTGGTACGGCGTCTCGGTGAACATCTCCCTGCGCGGCAGCCAGAGCCCGCTGGCCTCGCAATGGGCGGAGCGCTCGGCCTACACGGTGAGAGAGGGCGCGTTCTGGGGGAACGTGTTCAGCTCGACGCCCTATCTGCGCGCCTGTCACGCGCCGTCGGGCGCCGCCCGCGCGCGGACCCTGAAGCGAGAGTGTGCGGTGGGTCACCTCGCGACCGATCCGGCCACCGGGGCGACCGTCACGCAGCCGTGTGGTCCTATCGCGCTCGTGGGCTCGTGCGATACGATCTGCGACCGCGTGCCTGACCAAAACGGCGGGTACTACTCCCGATGTCTCGACAATCCCGCGACCTCGTCCACGGCGTACACGGAAGTGTTGATCACCTCGTTCCTGCCTCCGTAGGATCGGCGATGCGCTTCGAGGCCCCTCGCGGGGAGGAGCCGGACGGCGCGCCGGCCCTGGGCCGGCGCTGCCCGTCGTGCGGGCGGAGGAACCAGGGCTCGTGTCCCGAGTGCCCGGCGCACCATCAGCCGCTGCCGTATGAGGCGACGGTGCTCGATATCACCGAGGTCGTCCCGGTGGCGCTGCCCCGCTTCGCCGGCTACCGGACCCTCAGGATCCTGGGGCAGGGCGGCTTCGGCACCGTGTTCGAGGCCGAGCCCGAGGGCGGCGGGGCGCCGGTGGCCATCAAGCTCGCGCGCGCCGATCGCCGCGGGGCCGGGCCGCGCCTGCGCCGCGAGATCGAGGCGCTCCTGGCCGTGGGCGCCCCCTGCGTGCCGGCCGTGCACGCGTGGGGCGCGCTCGACGACGGCTCGCCGTACGCCGTGCTCGCGCGCGTCGCGGCGCCGACGCTCGCCGCCCGCCTCGCGGACCGGCCGGCGCCGCGCGTCGACGAGGCCGCGCGGCTCGGCCTGGCGACGCTCGGGGCGCTCGACGTCGTCCACGGGCGCGGGTACGTCCACTGCGACCTCAAGCCCGACAACATCTTCGTCGACGGGGCAGGGGAGGCGACCCTCATCGACCTCGGCATCGCCCGCGTCGTGGGGCGGCGAGGCGCCGTGGAGGACGACGATCTCGCCCTCGGGACGGCGGAGTACATGGCGCCGGAGCAGTCCGCCGGGCGCGCGGACCTCGACGCGCGCGCCGACATCTACGCGATGGGCGTCATCCTCTACGAGCTCTTCGCCGGCCGGCCGCCGTTCTGGGGGCCGCGCGCGGCGGTGCTCGAGGACCACAGGAGCCGCAGGCCCCCGCGGCTGTCGTCGCGCGCGGCCGTGCCGAGGGCGATCGAGGAGGTCGTGCACCGCTGCCTGGCCAAGGACCGGAGCGAGCGGTTCGCCAGCGCGGCCGAGCTCCGCGCCGCGCTGGAGCTCGCGCTCGGGGACGAGGTGGCGGCGAGCGAGCGCGGCGGGCCGCGGGCGGCCGGCGGCGCCACGCGCCGCGCGGCGGGGCTGCTGTTCTTCGAGGGGGCGGCCGATCGCGCGGTCGTGCAGCGCCGGATCCGGGCGCTGGGCGGCGAGCTCGCGCACGCCTCCGGCTCGCGCTACGCGGCGGTCTTCGGCCACGAGGGCGCCGCGAGCCCCGCGCGCCACGCGCAGCGCGCGGCCGACGAGCTCCTGCGGGAAGGGCTGTGCGAGCGGGTCCTCATCGATCTCGCGCCCGTCTCGGTCCAGGCCCGGCCGGGCGGCGCGACGCGGTTTTTGAGCCCGCTCTTCTCGCGCGCCGAGCGGTGGCCGGCGGCGTCCGGGCCGCCGGGGCCGTTCCTCACGCCCGCGGCTGCGGCCGCGCTCCCCGAGGCGCCCGCCGCGGCGGACGAGGACGTCGCGTGCGCGCCGACGCTCGGCTCCGTCGGCGCCGTGCGCGAGACGACCGATCCCGGCGCGTTCATCGGCCGCCGCGAGATCTTCGAGCAGCTCGTCCAGGCCGCCGAGGAGGCGATCCGGCAGAAGCAACCGACGGTCGTGTCCGTGCTCGGCGAGCCCGGGTACGGGAAGAGCCGCCTCTTCGCCGAGCTCGGCAAGAAGCTGCGGGAGCTCTTTCCGCAGGCCAAGGTGATCGATCTCCGCGCGCAGGAGCCCACGAGCGGCGCCGAGGACGCGACGCTCCAGGAGCTCGTGCGCGAGGCGCTCAACGTCCCCGACGCGCCCCCGCAGAGCGGCGCCCGCGTCGCGATCGAGCAGCGGCTCGGCCCTGCGCTCGGCGAGGAGCTCGGCGCGGGGCTGGCGATGGCGCTCGGGTGGGTGGACGAGCGGACGGGCAGCGAGGTCTTCCCCGAGATCGAGGCGCTCAAGGCCGCGCCGGGCGCGCTCCGCTCGGCGCGCATCCGGGCGGCCGGCGAGTGCCTGCGCCAGCGCGCGGCCTCCGCGCCGGTGCTCGTCCTCCTCGACGACGCGCAGTTCGCGCACGACGCCACGCTCGCGACGCTCGAGTACGCGGCGCTCGCGGACGGGGCCGCGCCGCTGTGGATCTGCGCGATGGGGCGCCCGGCCTTCGCCGAGGCGCACCCCTCCTGGGGCGAGCGGGCGGCGCGGCGCGAGGTCGTCCGGCTCGGGGCGCTGGACGCCGAGAGCGCGCGGGCGCTGTGCCGTCGGCTGCTCCTGCCGGCGCGGGACGTGCCGGAGCAGGCGATCGATCGCCTGCTCGAGCGCTCGCAGCAGGTGCCGCTGCTCCTCGTGGAGCTCGTGCACGGGCTCAAGCGGGAGGGGATCCTGCGCCGGCACCCGCGGGGCAACGCGTGGTACCTGGCGACCGACGAGCTCGATCGGCTGCCCACGCTGCCGCTGCTCGATCCGCTGGCGCAGGGGGAGATCGCGGCGCTCGGGCCGGCGCTCGGCGCTCACGCGCGGCTCGTCGCGCTGCTCGGCGCCGAGGTGCTGCTCGACGAGATCGCGGGCGTGCTGGACCACCTGGACCGGCGCGGCGAGGGCGCGGCCTTCCCCCTCGACGCGCGGGTCGGGACCGAGCGGCTGGTCAAGGCGGGCGTGCTCGTCGCCGATCGGAAGGGCCGGCTCGGCTTCCGGCACGCGCTGATGCGGGAGGCGATCGCGCACGGCGTCGCCGGGGCCGAGCGGCGGAGCATCCACGTCGCGGCGTACGAGCACCACCGGCAGGCGGCCCACGAGAGCCGGGAGCAGCGGTGGTTCAAGATCTCGTACCACGCCGCCGAGGCGGGGCTCGCGGCGGTCGCGGAGGAGGCCTACCTGGAGCTCGCCGAGCGGGCGAGGGCGCGCCACGTCTATGTCGAGGCGGAGCTCTACTACAGCCGCGCGCTCGCGCAGCCGGTCGAGGAGCGCGGCGCGCGGCGCAGGGTGGCGTACCGGGGCCGGGGGCTGATGCGCTACCGGCTCGGCCGCTACCACGACGCGCTCGGCGATCTGGAGCGCGCGCGGGCGATGGCGGTCGAGGAGGGCGACAGGATCGAGCAGATCGAGATCCTGCTCGACGAGGCCACGGCGCTCGACTGGATGAGCGACTACGGGCGGTCGAAGGAGCGGGTGGAGCAGGCGAGGGAGCTCGCCGAGGGCGAGCTGCCGCCGGCGCTCGAGGCGCGCCTGTCGATGGGGGTGGGGCGCTCGCTCATCCGCGAGGGCCGCGAGGACGCGGCGGCGGCGCCGCTCGAGGACGCGGCGGCGCAGGCCGAGGCCGTCGGCGACGACGGCTACGAGACGCTCGTGATCTCGCTGCTGCTCCTCGGCTTCGTCTATCCAGGGCTGGGCAAGCTGGACCAGGCAGGCGCGGTCCTGGAGCGGGCGATCCGGATGTGCGAGGCGCGCGGCGATCGCCTGCACCTCGGGTCCGCGATCAACAGCCGGGCGCTCCTGCGCGCGTGCCTCGGGGACCATGAGGGGATGATCCTGGACACGTGCCGCCTGCTCGCCATCTCACGTGAGCTGGGTCTGGGGACGATGGAGCTCGTGGGGGAGTTCAACCTTGGTGAACATTTCTACCTCATGGGCCATGTCGACATCGCGATGTCCCATGTGGAGCGGGCCGTGTCCCTCGAACGCCAGCAGCGGGGGGACGAGGCGCGCCCGCTCGTGCAGCTCCTCCTCGCGAGGGTGCTCCTGTACCGGGGCGAGGAGACAAGGGCGCGGGAGATCATCGAGGCGATCCGGAGCCAGCAGGCCAGGGCCGCCGCGGAGGGGCGCGGGGGCCTGGAGATGGCCCCCTCGGAAGAGGTGCAGTGGTCGATGATCGATCTGTCGACGCGGGAGGCGGGCGACGAGGCGTGGGACGAGCTCGAGGAGCGGTCGGCGCGCTTCTCCGTGGGGCAGGAGCTGATCGAGGTCATCGAGGCGCGGGCGCGGGCGCACGCGCGGCGCGGCCGCCACGCCGAGGCGCGCGCGGCGCTCGAGCGGGCGATCGAGGCGGCCGGGAGGATCCCCAACGTGATGCGGGAGCGGCTCGAGCGGCAGCGAGAGAGCCAGCCCGCGTGATCCCCGCGCGCCGCCGGCCGCGCGCGAGCAGCAGCGCGCCGCCGAGGAGCGCGAGCCACGGCGCCGGCGCGCCGGGCGCCGGAGGGCCGCCCGCGGCGCGACAGCCGCAGCCGTCGCCGCCGCTGGGGATCCCGCCCGCGCTGCCCCACGTGGGCCATGTCCCGCCCGATGAGCTCGCCGCGCCCGTCGCCGTCGCGCTCGACGCGGCCACGCTCGACGTCGCGCCGCCGCCGCCCTCGCCGCCCGGACAACCCCGGTTCGCGAACGCGCCGGCCTCGGTCGGGCAAGCGTCGTCCTCGTCGCCAAGGAAGTCGTTGTCGTCGTCCACGTCGCAGTCGTCCCCCACGCCGTCGCCGTCGGTGTCGGTCTGGGCGGGGTTCCCCACGGCCTTGCAGTTGTCGCAGGCGTCTCCCGCGCCGTCGGCGTCGGCGTCGGCCTGATCCGGATCCGGGACGGCAGGGCAACCATCGAGTCTGTCGATCACGCCGTCGGCGTCCGAGTCGACGACATCCTCGTCGCAGGCGTCGCCGGTCCCGTCCTCGTCCGAGTCCCCCTGGCCCGGATTGGCCGCCCGGGGACAGTTGTCCTCGTCGTTGCGGACGCCGTCCCCGTCGTCATCGACATCGCACGCGTCGCCGACGCCGTTCGCGTCCGCGTCCGCCTGATCCGGGTTGTGCGTCCGAGGGCAGTTGTCGCCGACGGCAACGCCGTCGCCGTCGGCATCGACGGCGCCGGGGGTCTGCTCGGCGCACGCGGCCCAGGTCGATGACAGGGGCTCGCCGGTCTCGATCGCGCCGGTCACCCCGTTGCCCCCGCTCGCGGCCTGGGCGCCCTCGGTGAGGTCCAGCCGGCAGCTCCCGCCGCTCTCGGACAGCGGCGCGTGCAGCGCGACGTCATCCGCCGCGTCGTCCAGGTAGGCGCTCCGCTCCGTCCCCGGGTCGGGCCCGTCGATCGATACACCCGTCTTGTCGACAGGCACGTTCGCGCCCGTCGCACCATAGAAGACGTAATCGACGTCCCTCACGAGATCGCTCACGCCGTCCCAGTAGAACAGGATGAGACACTCGTGATCGTTCGTCAGCCCGCGCGTCGCGCCCACCGAGCCAGCGAGCGGCGATCGCATGTCGGGCACCGCGGCGGCCGATCGGCTCTCCCCGCGGCCGAACGTGCCAGCGCTCGGGATCTCGTAGGTCGGGTACGCGCCCCAGCCCGTGAACGCCCTTGTCTCCTCGCACCCCGTACGAAAGCATTCCGCGCCGCTGAGCGACACGGTCTGGACCTCGCCCGCGCCGATCCTGGCCCCGTCCGGAAAGCGCACAAGGAAATCGTTGGCGTTCGGGAGCGAGGGGCTCTCGGTGACGAGCTCGTAATAAAAGCGGTAGTCGGCGAGGTAATGGTCGGACAGGTCGACGGGGGCGCGGCCGGGGTTGTAGATCTCGACGAACTCCGCGGCCGCCGGGTGGACGCGGAGCTCCGTCAAAAGGAGCTTCGCGGGGCTCGACACCCGCGCGCGCATCCGGCCGTGGCGCGCGTCGAGCTCCAGCGTGACGACCTGCCCCGCCGCCGCGCTGAACGCGCCGCCCGCGGAGTCCCGTGGCGCGTAGCTCCAGCCGTCCGCCCCGAGCTTCGCGCCCGAGGGGCCCTGCGCCGCGAACTTGAAGCGCGCGCCGGAGAGCGCCGTCCGGGCCACGAAGCGGTACGTGTGGACATGATCGCCCGCGACGCGATCGCCGAGGCGGCCGTCGTCGCGCGCGACCGTGAGCGTCGAGGTCGAGCTCCAGTCGGTGTCGCCAACGGAGCTCTGCCAGTCTCCGACCGCGACCCACACCTGGGGCGCGCCCTCCGCGTTCACCGTCGCGCTGCGCGAGTCCGAGGCCGACTCGGTCGCCGGCAAGAACCCCTGTGCGGTCAGGTCGCGTGTGTCGTAATAGAAGATGACATCGTAGGGCGCTGTCCCGCCGGCCAGCGTGAAACGCAGGTTGTCGCCGGTGGCCGTACCCGCGCCGCCGTCGTCGAGGTCGACGCCGTTGCGCGAGATCTTGTACTCGACCTCTCCCGGCGCCGCGAACGAGACGGCCGCCGTGAACACGCCGTCCCCGGCCGCCGCGTCGGGGGCCACGCCGTCGTCGCGCAGGGGGGCGCCGCGGCGCGCGTCCCACGCGCCGAGCTCCGGAGCAGAGCCGGTCACCGTCGGCGAGGCGAGCGCCGCACCGGGCAGCAGCGAGAGCAAGGCGAAGCTGATACCGACCGATGAACGGCGTCGTCGCACGTGGACACCTCGGCGCCGGGACGAACGACCCGGACGAGGAACCCTAGCGCAGGACGGACGAACAACGAAGTCACAAAGCAGGGAGAGCGACAGCGCTCGTGTGGCGCCCTCGTGTGTCATCCATCGATGTGCGCCGAGCAGGCCCTCAGTCGCGACGCGCAGCGGAGAGGCCTCGACGGCGCGGCTCGGTCGCGCGGCCAGCCCGGAGGGACGGGGCGAGGGCGCGTCGTCACCGCGAGACGACGGCTGTGACAGGACGAGGCGGATCGTCGCGATGGGAGACGCCCGCGAGAGCCCCCTTTGCGCCCG
The DNA here is from genome assembly GCF_051521615.1 of Sorangium sp. So ce1335. Taxonomy (NCBI): domain Bacteria; kingdom Pseudomonadati; phylum Myxococcota; order Polyangiales; family Polyangiaceae; genus Sorangium; species Sorangium sp. So ce1335. The sequence continues at coordinate 7,956,051 of NZ_CP150363.1, read as the reverse complement.
CCTGGCCGGCGATGTCGCCCGTCGCGTCGAGGAGCGCGTGCGCCCTCGCGTAGTCGAGCGCCGCGCCGGCGGTGTCGCCCAGCTCGCAGCGCAGGTCGGCGCGCGCCTCGAGCACGGCGGACTGACCCGCGCGATCCCCGAGCGTCTCGAGGAGCCGGAGCGCATCCTCGTAGTCGCGCTGCGCGCCCGGGAGCGCGCCCCGCTGGCGGCGCAGGTCGCCGCGGGCCTTGAGCGCGGCGGCCTCCCCGCGGCGATCGCCGCTCTCCCGGTACAGGAGGATCGCATTGCCGTAGTCGCGCGCCGCGAGCGCCGTCTGCCCCTCTCGCAGGCGCAGATCGCCGCGGGCCTGCCATGTGCGCGCGTGCGTCTGCTCGTACCCGAGCGCCCGGAGGAGCTCGTCTTGCGGGACGATCTCGCGCGCGGCGCGGGCGATGCCGCGGCGCTCCTCGGCGCTGCTCGGCGGCGCGCGGAGCTGGCTGAGGACGCGCTCCTCCACGCCCTCGAGGATGTAGAGCGCCCGGTCGTAGTCGCGCGCCGCGCCCGCGAGGTCGTCCTCCCGGAAGCACAGATCGCCGCGCGCCTTCAGCACGTTGGCCTCGCCCAGCCGGTTGCGGCAGGTCCTGAGCAGCAGGAGCGCGCTGCCGTAGTCGCTCGCCGCGCCCTGCGCGTCGCCCTGGTCGAGCCGGAGGTTGCCGCGCGCGAGCAGCCCCATCGCCTCTCCCGTCCGGTCGGCCGCCGCCCGGAAGAGCGGCAGAGCCCGCTCGTGGTCGCGCGCGGCGGCCGCGAGGTCCCCTTGTCGCCTCCGCAGGTCGCCGCGGAGCAGGAGCGCTGTCGCCTCGCCGCGCGCCTCGCCGGCGGCCTCGAACGCGGCGAGCGCCTCGCCGTAGTCGGCCGCGGCGGCCTCGAGCGCGCCGTCGCGCACGCGCAGGCCGCCGCGCGCGAGCAGCTCCTTCGCGGCGCGGACGCGATCGTCCTCGGGGACCGGCGTGCACCGCGCCGCCGCGCGCGCGCTCGCGCGCACGGCCTTGCGGAGGACGTCGCGGTGGCCCGACCGGCCGCGATCGCGGGCCGCCGGCGTGGCTCGGAGCGTTCCGAACGTGCCTCGCCGCTTGCCCGTGAGCTCCGCGCGGCGCGTGCCCTCGAGCGCCGCGAGCGCGCGCGCGCGCAGGTCGGGCAGCGCGTCGCCGGCGAGGCGCGCCGCCTCGTCGAGCAGGCGGTGCTGGACCTCGGCAGGCAGCCCGAGCTCGAGCACCGTGCAGGCGTCGACGAGCGTCCGCGCCAGCACCTCGCCGCCGCGTCCGCCGTCCCGGAACGGCGCCGTGTCGAGGGCCGCGAGGAGATCGCCCGCGATGCGCCGGCGCATCGCCGCCTCCGGCCGCCCCTCGACCGCGGCCGTCCAGAAGAGGAGCGCCTGCATTGCGTCCACGACGCCGCGGTGCAGCGCGCCCCAGCGCTCCGCATCGCCGGCCACGTCCTCGCGGGCCACGGCGCGCATGGGCCCCGTCAGCCGGTAGGTCTGCGGGCCCTGCTCGAACGACACGAGCCGGCCGTGCACGAGCAGCTGCAGCGGCCGCGCCGCCGAGGGCGCAGGCTTCCCCGCCGCGGCGGCGATCACCTCGAGCGGCGCGCCCGCCGCCGGCAGCGCGGCGAGCGCGTGCACCACGCCGCGCGCCTCCTCGCCGAGCGACTCCAGCGCGTCGCCGAAGACAACGCCAAGGATCTCGGCCTCGGCACCTTCCGGATCCAGGTACATTGCATTTTTACGCAGGTACGCCTCGGCCGACATCCCGGTCCGCCGCAGCGTCGCGGCGGCGATCTCGATCGGGGCTTGCAGATAACCGAGCGCGGCGATCAGCGCATAAGCCCACTGGACCTCGGCGGCCGGCGGCGCGTCCGTCCCCCATGCACCCCGGGAGAGGACGGACAACGCGGCGGAGATCGAGAGCGCCGAGGCCTTGATCTCAGCCGCCTTCCGATCGCCCGACGTGGCGCGCAACCTCGACATTTCGCCTCTGTTCATTCCAGAAGAGCTGGTTATCCGAGCAGGCGGCGCCGGGCTCTCGGCCATCGACGACACGCCTGCTGGCTCCCCATGAGCCTGGAGACTGCTGCTATGGCGCGGAGCTTAGCGCGGCGCAGGACGGGCTCAACAGCCTTGCCAGGCTTTCGTGATGCGCGCCGGACCGCGCCCGTGCCATCGCTCCGTCGGCGCGTGGTTGGCGCATGGGGGGGCGTGGCTGGCGCATGTTGCCGCTCCGTTGCCGCCTTTGCCGCGCCCGCGCTGGCACACGCCCGGCATCGGCTTGCCGCTCATGCGGAAGCACCCTCGATCACGTGGAATGACGGGAGCCTGCGCCGAGAGCGGGCCTCGATTCGCCAGCTTGCCTGTGCCGCAGCGGGCGCGCCGGGAGAAGATCCTGCCCACCCCCGCGATCGCCGCGACAAGGCGGCGGTCGCGGGAGGAAAGCCGCGTGCGGGAGATCCGGGCCGGCGGCGAGGTCGTGGTTGTGACCGAGACGGGCAGCGGGATGCCCGCGGTGCTTCTGCCCAGCATGCTGATCAGCGGCATGACGTACGGGCCCACGGTCGAGGCGATGCGGCGGCGCGCCCGGGTGTTCGTCCTGGAGCTGCCCGGATCGGGCCGCGCCTCGCGGCTCCGCGCGCCGTGGACGCTGGAGCAGTACGCGCGCTGCATCGCCGAGGCGCTCGACGCGCTTCAGCTCGAGGGGGTCACGCTGATCGGTCACTCGATGTCTGGCGCGGCGGCGCTGGTGGCCGGCGCCCTGTACCCCGAGCGGATGTCGGGGCTCGTGCTCGCCGGCGCCGTCGGCGTCAACCCGCCGGGCTCGCTGCTGGCGCTCTTCCTCGGGCGCATGGCCGACGTGTCGATCGAGCCGCGGTTCACCGTGCGCGCGGCGCCCGCGCTCCTCCACAACCTGCTCGTCCACACGCGCAGCGCGCTGCACCTGGCGCGGCTCGCCGCGACGGCGGATCTGAGCGGCTACGCCGCGCGCCTGCGCGTGCCGACGCTGCTCGCGTGGGGCGCGCGCGACCGCACGGTGCCGCTCCGCTCGGCCCTCGCGATGGCGCGCCTGATGCCCGGCGCGACGCTCGTTGTCTCCGCGAAGGGAAGCCACGACTGGATCGTGGAGCGGCCCGCGGAGTTCGCGGACGCGACGGCGTGCTTCATGGCGCACGGCGGCCGAGCGCGCGCGGCGTCCAGGAGAACGATCTGACGCCAGAGGGACAGGGGCGAGCGCCCCAGGTGCTCCTGGCGTCCTGGCGGTTTTCCTGTCGGGATCGCTGTTGCAGGCGCCGCCGATCCCCGGGCGGCGACGGGGTTGCCCGCGAGGCTCGGATCAGAGCGCGTCGAGCTCGGGCGCCGGGGGGACGGTGTGGATCGTCGGCGCGCGCGGCGGGGCGAGGCTGCCTGCCGCGATCATGGGCAAGGGCGCGCGCGGCGGGGGGAGGCTCTCCGACTGGAGCTTGAGGAGCTCCTCGCGCTGGTGCTTCCACACGGTCCGGTACCGGAAGAACGGCACGGCCGGGTAGAGGTGGTGGATCAGGTGATAGGTCTGCCCGAAGAGCAGCAGGTTGAGCAGCGCGCTGTCGATCGCGCGCGTCGCGCGATACCGGTTCTGCGCGGCCGTGATGCCGTGCGGGTAATGAGGCAGGTAGTCGAAGGCGAACGCGAGGAAGAAGATCGCCAGCCGCGCCGGCACGATCCAGTAGAGGACCGCGAGCTCACCGACGCCGAGCGCGAAGGCGAGCCCCACGAGCGCGAGGATGGCCGCGAGCGTCGCGATCGTCTCGAACCGCTCGCCGCGCCGCTGCGCGCGGTAGGAGCGCAAAAATAGATAGTAGTAGTGAAGATCCTGTGTCGCCCACCGGAACGGGAGGACGTACCACGGGCCGCGCCCGCTCCAGTGGTCGGGGTCCCGATCCGGCTCGTTCGTGTGCTTGTGGTGCTCCATGTGGAAGTGACGCACGGCCGGGAACGGCGCCATGAGCAGCAGCCCCGACAGGCGCCCGACCACGTCGTTCAGCAGCGCCGAGCGGGCCAGCGACCGGTGCGCGGCCTCGTGCATCGGCGTGAAGGCCGCATACGCGGCGACCGCCGCGGCGAGCACCGCCGGCGCGGGCGGCACCCATTCCTTGGCGCCCGCGGCGACGGCCGCCACCCAGAGCGCGTACGACGCGGCGAAGAGCGCCAGCGTCGGCCACTCGATCGGCCGGGTCTGCAGCAACCCGCTGGCCAGCGGCAGGACGCTCCAGAGCGCCGGCCGCCCCGACGGCCGCCCTGACGGCCGTCCCGACGGTCGCCCCGAGGGCCGCCCCGAGGGACGGCTGGAGCGATTCTCGTCGTTGTTCATCGTGACATTCCAGGCCGCCGGCCGCCCCGATGGACGACTGAGTCGATTCTCGTCGTTGTTCATGGCGTTCAAGACTCCCGGGGGAAGCTTCGGTTCTTCACGTTTGTGACGGCGGACGATGCACGCCGGTTCCTGTGCAAGCGAACGTTCGACCACCTCGGGACCGCGCTCAGGGATCGCACCGAGAGGTCGTCAGCGGCCAGCGATCTCCGGAGCGAGGTCCTCCACGGCCATTCCCTCGAATGAACAGGGGAGCGCCGTGGGCGGTTCCACTGCGAGAGAAGGCGGGAGTTGCTCGCAGACGAGCACGAATCCAATCTAGCAGCCTCGCAACAGGAGCACAACGAGACTTTCGGAGCAGCGCGTTGGGCTTCTGGTTAGCTGGATTCCAGGAGCGGGCTCGTCGGTTGCGTGTGGTCGCGTTGGTCGCGTTGGTCGCGTTGGTCGCGTTCCCGCTGCCGCTTCGTCGCCGCTGGCACGTTTGCGTCCGCGTCCGCGGCTGCTTCCGCTTCCGCCTTTCATCCTCGTTTCCGCTGCCGCTTCCGCCGTCTTTTTCGCGCCGCTTCGCTCCCGCCATCGACGCTGATCGCGGCCCGACGAAGCGGCGGTGCGGAGGCGCGGCGCCGAGCGATCGAGCGCGTCAGAACAGTGCTGACGCGAGGCGCCCCTATACGCAGCAGCGCGTCGAAGCGTCGACGTGCCGCAGCATTGCGACCACCTCATCGGCACAGCCCCATGCCAGCGTGTATCCGGCGCCGCCGTGGCCGTAATTGTGGATCACGCGGCCCTCCCGCTCGAGCCGTACGGTGTTCCGGTACGGGCGCAGCCCGGCGCGCGTGCGGAGCAAGCGGCCAGGTACGAGGCCGGCTGCGCGCACCCGCTGGAGCATTGCGTCAGTCAGCTCCGGATCAGGCACCAACGAGCGGTCGTCAGCGGACGGAACAACACAGCCGCCAATCACGATCTCACGACGCCGCGGGATGACGTAAATGAGCGCCGATTCGTTCCTTTCATCACCGAGTGCGACATCTGGGTGTGTATCGCCTGGCTCGGTGATCGCCACCTGGCCATAGAGGGCGAGGAGCTCGGCGTCGCCCGTGAGCGCGCGCGCCCCGAGCCCGGTGCAATTCACGACGCAGTCGCCCTCGACCGCGGCGAGCGATCGCACGCGCTCGACGCGCACCGGGTGCGCGAGCTGCGACTCGAGCCAGGGCAGGTAGAGCGACGGCTCGACGCGCGGCGCCGTGAATCGAAAGGCGTACGGCGCGCCCAGCGGGTGCGGCCCGGCGTCGATCGAGAGGTCCGCCACGCACGGCGCCCACCAGGGCAGCCGCGTCTCGTCCGCCGCCTCGAGGCAGGTCACGAGATCGACCCCCGCCTCCGGGTGCTCCCGCGCGATGCGCGTGAGCGCGTCGAGGCTCTTGCGCGACCACGCGTTGACGCGCTCGGGCGGGCTCGCCTGGAAGGGGTACCACAGCGCGGCGGCGGCCGCGGACGTCGTCTGCTCGCCGCGCTCGGCCGCGATCACCTGCACCCGGTGGCCGTCGCGCTGGAGCGCGAGCGCCGTCGTCAAGCCGATGACCCCCGCGCCCACGACGGTGATCCGCTGCGCCGGGGCCCGCTCTCCCGATGGCTTCACGAGCGCGCTCTAGCATGCGGCACCCCTGCGTCGAGAGCGCGCGCCGTCGATCAGGCGTCCGCAGGCGCATTCCGCGCCGCGCCGCGCCGCGCGGCGCCGTCCCGCGCAGCGCCGCGCCGCGCGGCGCCGTCCCGCGCAGCGCCGCGCCGCGCGGCGCGGCGCCGTCCGGGGCGCGGCGCGCGCGAGCGGCGGCGCCGCCGGCCGTCGTCGTGCCCGCGCCTCGCGCCGCTGTACCGCCGCCTCGCAGAGGTGCTACACGCCGCCCGTCCGCTGCGCCGGGATCGCCGCCGTCCGGGGCGCGGCGCGCGCGAGGGACCATGTCGAGCTACCGCTTCAACGATCCGGAGATCGCCGCCGTGTACCGCGCCATCCACGAGCGGCGCGACATGCGCCACTTCCTTCCCGATCCGGTGGACGGGGGCGCGCTCGCCAGGCTGCTCGCGGCCGCGCACGCCGCGCCGAGCGTGGGCATGATGCAGCCCTGGCGGTTCGTGCGCGTCACGTCGGCCGAGCTCCGGCGCGCCATCCACGCGCTCGTCGAGGCGGAGCGCGTCGCCACGGCGCGCGCGCTCGGCGAGCGCGAGGACGAGTTCATGCGCCTCAAGGTCGAGGGCGTCCGCGAGTGCGGCGAGCTGCTCGTCGTCGGCCTCATGGCGGGGCGCGAGGCGCACGTGTTCGGCCGCCGGACCCTGCCCGAGATGGATGTCGCCTCGGTGGCCGCGGCCATCCAGAACCTGTGGCTCGCCGCGCGCGCGGAGGGGCTCGGCGTGGGGTGGGTTTCGCTCTTCGAGCCGCGCGACCTCGCCGCCCTGCTCGGGATGCCGCCGGGCAGCCGGCCGCTCGCCATCCTGTGCGTCGGTCACGTGGCGGAGTTCTACGACAGGCCGATGCTCGAGGCGTGCGGCTGGGCGACGCGCCGCCCGCTCTCGGAGCTCGTCGCCGAGAACGCCTGGCCCGACGACGCGGCCGGGGGCCGCGGCGGGTGACGGCAGCGCGAGCGCGACGGTGACGCGCCCGCGCGGCGCGCGGCGCCCCGCGGGGCTACAGATCCCGCGCGCACCGGGCGCCGATGTTGGTCACGCGGTCCAGGGCGTTGCTGAGGTCGCGGTGGTCCGCGCGCAGGTCGTCGGCCGGCGCGCTGTAGCTCCCGCCGCGGGTGACCCGCTTCGCGTCGTGCTCGCCGTCGACGCGGTGCACGCAGTCGATGCACGGCGCAGGGAGCTCCTCGCTCCACCAGTCCATCGTCCACTCCCACAGGTTTCCGGCCATGTCCGCGTGACCCCACAGCCCGTTTCCGCTCGGCCTCGAGCCCACCGGCAGGATGTCGGCGAACGCGCAGCTCCCCGCGGCGCTCCTATCGCCGGTGCAGTCGTACACGGCGCGATCGGCGTCGATCGATGCGCCCCACGGATAGGGCCGGTGCAGGTCGCCGCCGGCAGCCGCGTAGTTCCACTCCGCCTCGGTGGGCAAGCGCCCGCCGTCCCACGCGCAGAACGCGAAGGCGTCGAACCAGGTGATGCAGTTGATCGGGAGCTCCTCGTTCGATCCGGGTTCGTCGGTCCACGTCCAGAGATCGCGGCGATTGCACTTCAGCGCGGATTTCAGCGCCGCCGTGTCGAGCGCGAGCCGCATGTCCCACGCGGCGATCCACCCGCTGCCGAGGACGTGGGGGTGCCGGCCGGCCCCGATGGGCGGCGGGCTCCCCTGCACGCCCTGCCCGGCGTCGACGAAGGCGCGGAATCGCCCGACCGTGATCTCGTACTTGTCGAGCCGGAAGTCGCTCACGGCCGCAGGGAACGAGTCGTCCGTGCTCGATACGCCGTCGTAGCTCCTCAGGTACGTGCCGCAGGGGACCAGCGCGCTGGCACAGCAGCTCTCCACGACGTCGGACCCGCAGCTCTCCCCGGCGCCGGCCCTGCCGTCGGCGCAGCTCGGCGGCATCTCGACCACGTCCGCGGAGCCGCACGTGTTCGGGCAGCCCGGCTCCCCGCACGTGTCGCAATCCATCCCGTCGCACCCCCCGCAGGCCCCGGAGGCGTCGCACACCTCGCCGCCATCCTCTCCGCAGGGCGTCCCCTCAGGCCGCGGCCGCTCCGCGCACGCGCCGTTGACGCACACGGCCTCCATGCACGCGCCTTGCGCCGGCGGGCACGCCGCGGGGTCGACGCAGGCGCCGCTCGAGCCGCCGCTGCCGCTCGTGCTGCTGCCGGCCGGATCGCTGCCGCCGGTGGTGGTGCTGCTGCCGGCCCCGCTGCCGCCGCTCCCGCTGTCGCTGTCGTTGGGGAACCTGCGGACCTTCTGGCTGCAACCGGACGCGAGCGCGATCGACACGAGAAACGCCAAGGATCTCATGTACGGGAGCATACACGAGCGGTCACGTCTCGTGTCGCGTCCGGTTGGAGAATTACCCCGTGACGCGCGCGGGGCCCGCGGCGACCGAGGCGGCCGCCGCGGCGGGGCGTCGCGTGTCGTGGGCTCTCGCGAGGCGGTTCAGGCGGAAGGGTGACGCGAGCTCACCCGGGATCCGTCACGCGCGCCGGCCCGGCTCGATCTGATTGACGTCGCGGACAGCGCCGTTCGCGGCGCTGGTGGCCATGAGCGCATAGGCGCGCAGGGCAGGGGAGACCTTGCGGTCGCGGTTCGGCCGGAACGCGTCGGCGCCCCGCGCCTCGATCGCGCGGCGCCGGCGATCGAGCTCCGCGTCGCCGACGAGGACCTCGATCGTCCGGGCGGGGATGTCGATCCGGATGCGGTCGCCCTCCTCGACGAGCGCGATGGTGCCGCCCTCGGCCGCCTCGGGCGAGACGTGCCCGATGCTCAGGCCCGACGTGCCGCCGCTGAAGCGCCCGTCCGTGATGAGGGCGCACGCCTTGCCGAGGCCCTTCCCCTTCAGGAACGACGTCGGATAGAGCATCTCCTGCATGCCAGGGCCGCCCTTCGGCCCCTCGTACACGATGACGACGACGTCGCCCGCGCGGATCTGGTCGTTCCAGATCGCGTCGCACGCCGCCTCCTGCGAGTGGAACACCCGCGCGGGCCCCTCGAACTTCCAGATCGACTCGTCGACGCCCGCGGTCTTCACGATGCAGCCGTCCGCCGCGATGTTGCCGTAGAGCACGGCGAGGCCGCCCTCGCGGCTGTACGCGTGGCCGACGTCGCGGATACAGCCCTTCTCGGCGTCGTCGTCCGTGTCGGCGAAGTACTTGTCCTGCGAGAACGCGACCGTCGTCGGGACGCCGCCCGGCGCGGCGAGCGAGCGCTTCTTCGCCGCCGCCGCCGCCGTGGGGCGGCGGATGTCGTTCTCGTCGATGGCGTCGCCCAGCGTGCGCGCGTGGACCGTGCCGACCTCCCGGTGGATGAGCCCCGCGCGGTCGAGCTCCCCGAGGATCGTCATGACACCGCCGGCCCGGTGCACGTCCTCGACGTGGTGGTGCGACGACGGCGCGACCTTGCAGATGTTGGGCACCTTGCGCGACATGCGGTCGATGTCCGACATCCTGAAGTCGACCTGGGCCTCGCGCGCCGTCGCCAGGAGGTGGAGCACCGTGTTCGTCGAGCCGCCCATCGCGATGTCGAGCGCCATCGCGTTCTCGAACGCCTCGAAGGTCGCGATGCTCCGCGGCAGCACCGAGCTGTCCCCGTCGACATAGTACTTCTGCGCGAGCGCGACGACGCGCTTCGACGCCGCCTCGAAGAGCTCCCAGCGCGCCGCGTGCGTCGCGAGCAGCGTGCCGTTGCCGGGCAGCGCGAGCCCGAGCGCCTCGTTGAGGCAGTTCATGCTGTTGGCCGTGAACATGCCGGAGCACGACCCGCAGGTCGGGCACGCGGACCGCTCCATCGCGGCGAGATCCGCGTCGGTCACCTTCTCGTCGCTCGCCGCGATCATCGGGTCGATGAGGTCGAGCTTGCGGATGAGCGGCTTGCCGTCGCGGTCGTGCGTGCCGACGATCTTGCCCGCCTCCATGGGACCGCCGGAGACGAAGACGGTCGGGATGTTGAGCCGCATCGCCGCGAGCAGCATGCCGGGCGTGATCTTGTCGCAGTTGGAGATGCAGAGGAGCGCGTCGGCGCAGTGCGCGTTCACCATGTACTCGACGCTGTCGGCGATGAGCTCCCGGCTCGGCAGCGAGTACAGCATGCCGGCGTGGCCCATCGCGATGCCGTCGTCGATGGCGATGGTGTTGAACTCGACGCCCCACCCGCCCGCGGCGTCGATGACCTTCTTCGCCCGCTGCCCCACGTCGTGGAGGTGGACGTGCCCCGGGACGAACTGCGTGAAGCTGTTGGCAATGGCGATGATCGGCTTCTCGAAGTCCGCATCTTTCATGCCGGTGGCGCGCCACAGCGCGCGCGCCCCTGCCATGTTGCGTCCCTGAGTGGATGTACGACTGCGGTATCCGGCCATGCACGGACCCTACTCCGTTCCAGCCCTTGCGCCTAGCCGACAGGCGGGGGCGACGTCAGGGTACGACCTCGACCCACGCGGACACGGGCGCGACGTCGGTCGAGCCCGGATCGACGGCGGTGAGGGTCGCCCCGTAGGCGCCGACGCGCCGGTTCCTGCCGAAGGTGATCGCCGGGCCGGGGCCGGGATCGAAGCCCCGCAGGCCCTCGAGCGCCGCGATGAGGCCGGGGCGGGTGAGGTGGGCGCCGGCGCGCTTGAGCGCCTCGACGAGGACGCTGGCGGCCGCGTAGGCGCTCGCCTGGAAGGCGGCGTGCCGCGGCGGGATGCGGTGGTGCTCGAGGAACGACGCGAGCGCGCGCTGGGCGAGGCGCTCGGCGTCGTCGAAGGGGCCCGGGTGGAGGAGCAGCACCCGCGCGGCGGCGGCGCGCCGGAGCGAGTCGGGATCGGGCCGCAGCAGGAACGCGGGCGCGTAGACGGCGGGGCGCGGGCGCGTGGAGGGCGCGGGCGCGGCGAGCCAGCGCGAGAGCTCGTCGCCCTCGCCGGCGAGCAGGACGGCCCGCGGGCGCTGGCGCGCCGCGGCCTCGGCGAGCGCGACGGCGTCGAAGCGGCCGGGCTCGAACGGGAGCGAGGTCGGCGTCGGGAGGCCGCGCCGCTGCGCCTCGGCGCGCGCGCCGCGCAGGAAGGCGTCGCCGCGCGGGTCCGCCGGGTGGACGACGACGAGGGCCTGCGCGGCGGCAGGGGCGGGGGTGCCGGCGAGGTGCGCGACAGCGGCGCGCGCGAGCATGTCGAGGCCGGGCTGGAGGTGGAACACGACGCCGTCGCCCGGGTCCGCGGCGGGGAGCCCGGCGCCGAGGGGTCCGACGAGCGGCACCTCGTCGGCCGCGAGGCGCGCCGCGGCGTCGTGGCGATCGCGGCCGCCGCCGTCGCCGCTCCAGACGCTGCCGGCCAGCGCGAAGACGCGCTGATCCAGGAGGCGCGAGGTCGCGCGCGCGCCGTCGAGGGATTCCCCGCTGTCGGCGACGACGAGCTCGATCCGGCGCCGGAACACGCCGCCCTGCGCGTTCACCTCGGCGAACGCGGCGGCGAGGACGTCGCGGGCCGCGGCGCCCGCGGCGGCGAAGCGGCCGGTGAGCGGGAGCGCGGCGCCGATGCGGAGCGCCTCCGGCGAGACGCCCGGATCGGCGTCGCGGCCGACGCAGCGGAGGTAGGCGAGCAGGTCGGCGAGGTGCGCGCTGGCGAGCCGGTAGCGCGGCATCACGAGGTGGAGCTCCCGCCCGTCCGGCGCGCGCCCGTCGAGGAGGGCGGCCGCGAGCGTCGCTTCGGTGTGAGGGCCGCCCGGGCGATCGGCCGCGAAGAGCTGCTCCGGGGCGAGCGGCGGCGCCGCGACGCCGCCCTCCGCCGCGCCGTCGCCGCTCCGGCCGTGACAGCCGGCGCAGGCCGCCGCCTCGCCGTGCAGCGCGGCGCCGCTCGCGCCGAGGCGCCCCTCGACCGGCTCCCCCGAGGCGAGTGTGCCGCGGTGGAAGATGCGCCTGCCGCGCAGCGCCGCCGGGCTGAGCTCGGCGCACGACGCCGCCCCGACGCACGGCGCCCCGCCGTCGCACGGCGCCGCGTCGGCTGGCGCGGGCGCGCCGCCGAGGGCCGCGGCGCCCACCCGCGCGGCGGCGAGGCCGAGCGCGGCGGCGAGGCCGAGCGCGGCGGCGAGGCCGAGCGCCGCGAGCGCGCGGCGCCGCCCCTGCTCGATCACGTTCCTGCCCATCCGCACCTCACGGCGGGTCGTTGAGGTGATCCACGAGGCGCACGATCGTCTCGGGGCGCTCCGTTGCGACGGTCTTCAGCCACATGCCCGTCGTCGTGTCGCCGATGAGCAGCGTGGAGGTGTGCTCCTCGGGCTTCTTCGTGAGCCCGCCGAGGCGCCCGAGCACCGTCTCCACGTTCTTCGGCGCGCCGGTCAGGAAGCGCCAGCCGGGGCCCGCGTTGAACCTCGCGGCGTACTGCTTGAGCACCTTCGGCGTGTCGTTCACGGGATCGACCGTGATCGTGAGGATCGCGACCTCCTTGCCGGCGCGCTTGCCGAGCAGCGCCTGCACGCGCGCGAGGTTCGACGTCATCGTCGGGCACGCGCCCTTGCACGAGGTGAAGATGAAGTGGATGAGGACCTTCCGGCCGCGCAGGAGGTCGGTGTAGAAGCGGCGCGGTCGGCCGTCCTGATCGACGAGCTCCGTGTCGGTGAAGTACGCCGCCGCCGCGTCGGCGTCGGCGGGCGCGCCGCCGACCTGCGAGCGGGTCTGCCTGGGCGCCGGCTCGCCGGCCGGGCTCGCGGCCGGCAGCGCGAGCGCGAGCGCCGCCGCGACGAGGGGTGCGCCGCGCCTCATCGCGCGCCTCCCGGCTCCGGCGCGGCGCCGGGCGACGTGGCGTAGAGGGAGATCGACGGCAGCGCGCCGAGCGGGGCGTTGCGCGACCCGGCCTCGAGCAGGAAGCGGTACTCGCCGGGCTCGGGAGGCGTGAACGTCACCGAGAAAGCGCCGTCCGGCTCGGCGCGGGGCTGCACGGTGTCTCGGAAGCCGACCGGGAAACGGAAGATCATCACCTGCATCTCCTTTGCTTCGAGGGGCGGCGCCGAGGCCTTCGGCGTCGCGCGGAAGCGCAGCGTCGCGGGCTTCGACACCTCGAGATCGACGCCCGCGTCGAAGAGCGGCTCGACGGTGAGCCCGGGCGATCGGTCCTCCGCCGGGACGGCCGACGGCGCGACGGTCGCCTCGAGGCAGGCCGTGACGCGGCGGCCGCGGAGCAGCAGCTCGACGTCGTGCACGCCCTCCTCGCCGAGCCGGACCGTCGCGGCGTACACGCCGGGCTGGATCTCCTTCAGCGATCGATCCTCGATGAGCGCCGCGCGGGGCTCTCGCCCGTAGTTCGACAGCGTGCCCATCGGCGCCATCAGGCCCTCGACGTAATAGTAAAGGACCTTGTCGGCCGGGCTCGCGACGATGGCGCCGTTGCCCTCGGGCAGGACGGCGAACGGCGCGGCGCCCCTCGCGTCCTTCGCGGCCCGCGGCGGCTGCTGGCCGACCTGGACCTCGACGACCGCCGGCTTGCCGGGCCGCTCGAGCGAGGGAAGCTCGATGAGCGAGACCCTGCTCTCGCCGAGGTTCCTCACGTAGGCGTACGTGCTCGTGAAGGCGATCGCGTCCGGGCTCGCGAACCCGGGGAGCGTGTGCGCGAGCGACCCCGTGGACGCGTCGAGGATCGACACCTCGCCCTTGGCGGGGTTCAGCGCGAAGGCGAAGCGGCCGCTCGGCGCGAACGCGACCGCGCTGACGCCGGGCTTCACCGCGACGCGGCCGGCGACGGCGCGGCGGTCGGCGTCGAGGATCACGATCTCGCCCTTCGGCTCGTTCGCGACGTAGACGGCGCTCGCGGTGTCGCTCGCCGCGACGGCGGCGGCCCCCTCGCCGATCTCGATCTCGGCGACGGGATCGAGCGTGCCGGTGTCCACGGCGGTGACGGTGCTGGCGTCGCGGCTCGTGATCCACGCGGTGCGCCCGCCGCCCGAGAAGGCGAATTCGTGGTGCCCGGGCCCGGCGCGCAGCGTCTTCAGCACGCCCGCCGCGCGCGCGTCGACGACGCTGACCGTCCCGTCGCCGTCGTTGCCGACCCAGACGGTCTTCCCGTCGGGCGCGACCGAGACGCGCATCGGGTCCGCGCCGACGGGGACGTTGGCCGTGACCAGGCCGCGCCGCGTGTCGACGATGGCGAGGCCGTGCCCGCTCTGCAGCGTCGCGTAGAGGCGGTCCCCGTCCGGGTGGAGCGCGATCGCCGTCGAGCCCGCCGCGAGGGTGACGATGCTGCGCAGCTTGCTCCGGGTGAACGCGAGCTGCGGGTTGATGACGGACAGCGTGTTGTCCTGGTTCTGCGTCCACAGGAGGTACGCGTTCATGTCCACGTCCGGGCGGACGGCGATGAGCCCGGCCATGAAGCTCTTGATCTTCTCCTGGCACCCGGCGTCGTCCGGCGGCGCGCCCGTGCGCCGCGACATCCACGCGAGCGGCCCGAGGTCGCGCGCGGGCGCGCCCGTGGCCGCGTCGGTGATCGTGAAGACGGCGGTCGCGTCGGAGCGCGCCTCCGGGCGATCTCCGGCGCCGCGGAGCGGCCGGAGCTCGAAGGCGATCGACAGCCCCTCTCGCTCGACCCGGCTCACGACCGGGCTCCGCTCCCCCTCGCGGGGGCCCTCCGCGGGCGCGGCGGCAGCGGCAGCAGGGGGCGGGGGAGGCGGCTCCCGCCGGCCGCAGGCCGGCGCCGCGGCGGCGCCGAGGAGGCCTGCGACCAGCGAGAGGCGGCGCGGAGCGACGGCGGGCGTCATCGCGGCAGCACCCGGAAGATGCCCCACTCCCCGTTCGAGAGCATGAAGGTCGACTGCTCGAGGTAGAGCCGGTCGCCGGCGACCGCGAACTTCCCGCCCGCCGGGAAGAACGGGACGATGTTGCGGTGGGTCATGGGGCCGTAGGGGTTCTCGACGGCGATGTTCAAAACCTCCCTGTTCTCACCGATGCGGCGGGAGCGCTCCCCCTCGGCGAACGGGTTGCTCGGCCACTCCGTGTTCCAGAGCGCGAACGCGTGCTGGCGGTGGTGCCCTGACGGCTGCACGAGGCGCCAGCGCACACGCTGCGCGGCGCCGGCCGTGAAGATCGGCGTCTCCGGGTCGCCGAACACGTTGGAGTTGAAGATGTTGCTCAGGTCCCGCTCGTTGAGCACGTCGCTCGCGAACTCGGGCCTGATCCCGAGCCGCGCCCACAACGGCTCGGTGCGGTAGTTGAAGGCGTCGTGGCCCGTGTCCTCCGAGTCGTCCTCGCCGTCCTGGTTCCGGAGCGCCGTGCCGCAGTTGAGGTCCCGGTCGAAGCACTGGAATATCCGCTTGCCCGAGTGCATGCCGACCTCGTCCTGATAGACGACCACGAACTCCTTGAACGACTGCGTGGTTCCATGCTCGTCGAAGGTGACCTCGGCCTGCGCGTGCGTGCCCGGGTCGGTGCGCCAGGTGGCGCCCTTGGGCTCGATGATGAGGGCGCCGACGGCGCCGTGCATGCCGTGGTTCACGACGTCGGCCATGTCCCTGAGGTTGATGGCGCCGTACTCGACGGCGCGCGGCGCGAAGCGGCCCGACACGCCGTCTCTCTGGGAAAATTCGCCAGCATACCACGTGTATTCGCGCCGCTCGCCGGGCGGGACGGTCTGCGGCTCGTTGCGCCCGACGTTGGCGCCGTCGTCGGTCCTGACGTCGTAGGCGACGAGCTGCGGGTGGAGCGAGACGTGGTTGGACGACCTGACCTGGTTGGTGTTGAACCCGTCGATGATCGGAGGGTTGTAGTTCCAGTGCGGCGTCCTGGGCAGCTCGCGGGGAAGATCGTTGACGAGCGTGACGCGGATGCAGTCGCCCGCGGCGGCGCGGAGGACGAGCGGCTCCGGGGCGCGGCGCCCGGCGCGCAGGTCGGGCAGGTCCTCCTCGCGGACGAACAGGAGGGCGTCGGGGTCGTAGAGATCGAACCTCTTGTTGTAGGTGAGGCGGTCGCCCGGCAGGTTGCCCTTCGCGGTGATCGCGTGGACGGTGTACCGGGTCACCGGCGCGCTCGCCGGACAGGTATGGAAGCCCCGCTCCTCGGGCGGTACCCAGGACGGCGACGGGGGCAGCGGCCGCAAGCCCGGCGTGCCACGCGGCCGGATCCTGAGGATGCCCCAGACGCCGTCCCAGAGGTCGTCGGTGGGCGCGCTCTGGTACATGTAGTCCCCGACGCCCACCGCGCCGAGCGCGGCGATCGGCGGCGCGAGCTCGAACTCGAAGTGCTCGGAGATGCCGATGGGTTGAGCGTTCGAGTAACCGCTGTCCGGATCGTCAGGCTCGTTGAGCCACCGCTGGCCGTTGACCGACCAGACGTGCTGTTCCTCCTGCGCGCCCTGGACGAGGCGCACGCGGATGTGGTCTCCCTCGTTGGCGAGGAGCAGGGGCGTGAACGGATCGCCGTGCACCCTGGAGCTGAACACGTTGTGCATCTCGCCCTTGTCGCCTCGCTTCTGCGTCACGTGTCCCGTCCTGCAGTCGCGCTCGGCGATGCGCAGCGGGATGGGCTCCTGGCGGTAGTTCATGAGCTGACTGCCGGGGTCGCGGGAGGAGATCACCTCCGGGGAGGGGCGCCGGGGGTGATCGACCGCGATCGGGAGCGGGGCCTCCATCGTGTTCGGCGGGTTCACAGGCCGCCCGCACTCGTCGTACAGGAGGGCGAAGTCGGCGATCGCGAGGGCGAACTCACGGAACGGCGGGTGCACCGAGCCGGGCGGCGGGAGGATGTCGGCGCGGAAGCTCGTGGGCCCGCCATCGCGGCGCCTGCCGAACACGACGCCGGTCACCGGATCGCGCCAGACCGAGCCGAGCGGCTCGATGATGAGGGCCATGTAGAGGCCGTGCTGCTGGTGCGAGGAGGGGCCGAAATGGTCGTGTGAGAAGGCGGTGTTGAGGGTGCGATCGACGTCCTGCTGGTTCAGGATGGGATCGGCCCACCAGCGCTGCGTCGTGGTCTGCAGGCCGCGCGTGTCGCGGCCGATCTCATCGCGGCCGATGCGCGGGTGTCGCTCCGCGGTCAGCTCGACGCGATCGCCGCGCTGCTTGGTCGAGCCGTCCGCCTCCAGGGCGCCGCCGAGCGCGTTGGCGGCGTTGATGCGCTCCATGACCGTCTGCTGCGCGAACGTTCCGTCCTCGTAGTTGAAGCCGTTGGCCCCACCGTCCGACGAGGTGACGTCGAACTTCACCAGGTGGATATGCTGGCCGACGGTGTCGGTGGGCGTGTAGATCTGGAAATCGTCCTTCTCCAGCGCGTCGGGCATGACGTTCGTCGCCTCGGAGATGACGCAATCGCCCGAGTTGGCGCGGATGAACAGCGGCTCCGGCGGCTTCTCGCCCCGCAGGGTCGCCTTGATGTCGTCCTCGAGGACCAGGAGGCGCATCTGCGGGTCGTGCCACTTGCGCGCGTTGACCACGCCCTTGATCTGGACGAAACCGATACGGTACTTGCGCACCGGCGTCTCTTGCCCCTCGTGCGTCTCGTTCGTCCCGGGCGCCCCCGGCCTCTCCCGCGGACAGGGGTTCGCGTAGGGCGCGCCTGGCTCCGGCTTCTGGCCGTTGACGGCGAACGTGGACCGCTCACCCTCCGGTGTGAACGCGGGGTACGCCTTCGAGGGGAAGCCGAAGTCGTCGGTCGGCTCGATGCGCCTCCCTCCAGGGAACTGGCCGGCGTGGAACTCCTGGGCGGCCAGCTCTGCCGGGGTCCCTTCCTGCGGGAGCAGCTTGAGGTTGGCCGCCAGGAGCGTGACATCGAACCTGCGGTCAGGGCCGCCGAAGACGGCGCCGCCCGGGGGCACGCTCGTGATGATGTGGCGCGGGAGCCCGCCGTCGACCGCGATGTCGAGCGGCGGCTGAGATGCCCTGTGGCCTTCCTTCGCAGCGATGTAGAACGGATACCCCGGCATCGCGTCCCGCACTTCTCTCCGGCCGCCGGGCAGCTCGACGAGCGTCGGCTCGTACGTCGGCATGGGCGGCATGCCGAGCTCCGGGATCGGCACGACGGCGGGCGTGGGCGTGCCGTCCTTGATCTCGCCGTCCGGCAGCCGCCTGTCGCGCGTGCCGGCCTCGAAGACGTCGTGGACGCGGAAGAGCTCCCACATGCCCTGCGCGAAGTGCGGATACAGGTGGCAGTGGAATATTGCATCCCCGGGCGTCAGCGCGCGGCTGCCGGCCCTGCCGATGTTGTAAGTATACGCCCCGCCCGGACCGATGCTCTGCGAGTCCCGGGTGAAGCCGTTGTCGTTGTTCGGCGCCTGGATCCACTGGTGCGCGTGGAGGTGGAAGACGTGCGTCTCCTTCGGCCCAGCGTGGACGTTCCTGAACCAGACGGGGTCGCCGAGGTAGGCGTGATGGACGTTCGAGGGGTCGTCGGGGAACAGCGCCCGTAGCGCCTTGCCGTGCCTGTCGCGCTCGACGTTCATCGCCGGATCGCCGTTGGGCCAGGAGCTCAGGAAGAACTCCTCGAACGCGCACTCGACGCACTCCTTGCTGGGGCCGATCCTCTCCCGGTTGGCGAGGAGGATGGAGCCGAACCCGGACGCGCCGTAGTTGATGGCGAACCCGTCGCGCACGCCCTGGAACGCCTCGTTCACCTCGAGCTCCCGGAACGCCTGGACGGCGTTGATCTCGTCGTGGAACAGGGCCGTGAACTCGCGAAAGCGGCCGGTGTTCAGCGGCGGCCTGCCCTCGAGCTGGCTCTCATCGTAGCCGGCGATGATCGCGTTCAGGTCGCCGTGGATGATCTCGTTGTCGTCGTTGATCATCCGGAGGATCGGCTCGCCGTGCTCGTCGCGCGCGTCGTAGTCGATCCTGGGCGTGCCGTCGGGGTTGCGCCGGGGCAGCGAGGCGGCCGCGAGCTCCTCGGCCGTGACCTGCGAGCGGTAGGCGACCGCGCCAGGCGGCTCGACGGTGACCACGCCGATCAGGCCCTGGACGATCTGTCCGCCGTCCCCCTGTCCGCCGGCCATGGCGCCGGCGCTGTGCATCAGGAACGGCCCCTCCCGGTCGGCGAAGAGCTCGTAGACGCGCGTGTCGCCGGGCCTGGCGAGGGAGTCGGGGCTCCGCCCGACGCGGCCGCCGAGCGACTCGATGTCCTTGATCTGCAGCCCGGTGACATGCACGGACGCGCTCCTCGTCCTCGGCGAGTCATCCGGGGCGTCCTCCGCCGGTCGGAGCAGGTTGGTGAACTTGATGCGCAGGGTGTCCCCGGCGTTGACGCGCAGCACGAGCGGCCTTGGCCGCTTGCCGTCGCGCAGCCGCGCGTTGCCCGGGCCGAGCCGCTTGCGAGGATCGATGGGCACGACGTCCCGCTTGAGCGCGTAGATCATGCCCGCGGGGTTGAAGGACCCGAATCGGTTGTACACGTAGACCTGATCGATCGCGACGACGTCGGCGTACACGATCCTCCCGCTCGCCGGCGCCACGGCCTCCGCCGCCCCGCTCTCCAACACCCCGGCGGACGTCTCCGTGATGTCCTCGTCGGTCCACGGCGCGTCCTGGTCGGCGCAGCCCGTGAGCCCCAGCATCACCGCAGCCCAGCCCATCGCTTCGAGCAGCCTGTTCGCATTCAACACGCGTACTCTCCTGGCATGCACACAGCCGTGTGCGCCTCGCCCTGGACGTCGCGCGCGGCCCGCGCGTCTCCACAGGCGGCAGTTCGGGGCCGCCGCGGACGCATCGGCCAGGTCGCCGCCTGACGTTCGAGATAGCGAATCTGTAGGCGCGCCATAAATCGGTCAAATAGAATCCGACACGATCTCTGGCCTGTCTCGCCGCGGACAGAGCGACATCGTGGTCGCCCCTGGGCGGAGACGCGTGCGGCGGCGCGCACGGGGCCGTGTGTCTCGGCGAGAGCCCGTTCGCTCCGGCTCGATCGCGAGCTTCGCGCGCCCGGCGCCCCGCCGCGCCGCGCCCGGCGCGGGGGAGGCCGTCCGCGCCTGCGGGGCGCGGGCGCGCTGGTCGATCGCGTGGATCGGCGGTGGGCAGGAGCCGGCGTGACGTGACGAGGGCGCTTACCGCGTGACGCGGAAGATGCCCCAGAGGCCGTCCGATGCCTTGAAGCTCGGCTGATCGAGGTAGAGCCGGTCGCCGGGGACAGCGAACTTCCCGCCTGCCCCGAAGAACGGGACCAGGTTGTGGTGCGTCATGGCGCTGATGGGGTGCTCGACGGCGATGTTGAGCACCTCGCGGTTCTCGCCGATGCGGCGTGAACGCTCGCCCTCGGCGAAGGGGTTGCTCGGCCACTCGGTGTTCCAGAGCGCGAAGGCGTGCTGGCGGCGGTGCCCGGACGGGTGGACGATGCGCACGCGCAGCTTCTGCGTGGCGCCAGCCGTGAAGATCGGCGTCTCCGGATCGCCGAACACGTTGGAGTTGAAGATGTCGCTCAGGTCCTTGTCGTTGAGGAGCTCCCTCGCGAGCTCGGGCGGTATGCCGAGCCGGCCCCAGAACGGCTCGGTGCGGTAGTTGAAGGCCTCGTGGCCCGTGTCCTCCGAGTCGTCCTCGCCGTCGTAGTTCCGGATCGCGGTGCCGCAGTTGAGATTGTCATCGACGCACTGGAACCTCGGGTCGCGCGAGTGGAGCGCGACCTCGTCCTGATAGACGACCACGAACTCCCTGAACGTCCGCGTGTAGCCGTACACGTCCGTGAAGGTGACCTCGGCCTGCGCGTGCGTGCCCGGGTCGGTGCGCCAGGTGGCGCGCTGCGGCTCGATGATGAGGGCGCCGACGGCGCCGTGCATGCCGTGGTTCACGACGTCGGCCATGTCCCTGAGGTTGATGGCGCCGTACTCGACGGCGCGCGGCTCGACGGGGCCCCACCTGCCGTCCTTCTGCGAGAACTCGCCGGCGTACCAGGTGTAGACGCGCGACGCGCCGGGCGGGACGGTCTGCGGCTCGTTGCGCCCGACGTTGGCGCCGTCGTCGGTCCTGACGTCGTAGGTGACGAGCTGCGGGTGGAGCGAGACGTGGTTGGACGACCTGACCTGGTTGGTGTTGAACCCGTCGATGATCGGCGGGTTGTAGTTCCAGTGCGGCGTCTTCGGCAGCTCGTCGGGAAGGTCGTTGACGAGCGTGACCTGGATGCAGTCGCCCGCGGCGGCGCGGAGGATGAGCGGCTCCGGGGCGCGACGCCCGGCGCGCAGGTCGGGCAGATCCTCCTCGCGGACGAACAGGAGGGCGTCGGGGTCGTAGAGATCGAACTTCTTGTTGTAGGTGAGGCGGTCGCCCGGCAGGTTGCCCTTCGCGGTGATCGCGTGGACGGTATACCGGGTCACGGGCGCGCTCGCCGGGCACGTCGCGACGTGCCGTCTCCCCCGCGGCTCGCCGCCCGGGCGCTCGGGCAGCGGCAGCAAGCCCGGAGTGCCCCGCGGCTCGATCCTCATGAGGCCCCAGATGCCGTCCCAGAGGTCGTCGGTGGTCGCGCTCTGGTAGAGGTAGTCGCCGGGGCCGCTGTCGCCCCGCGCCGACACCGGCGTGAGACCGAACTCGAAGTGCTCCGAGATGCCGAGCGGCTGGCCGTTCGAGTATCCGCTGTCCGGGTCGGCGAGCTCCGTGCGCCACCGCTGCCCGTTGACGCTGAAGACGTGCTGTTCCTCCTGGGCGCCCTGGAGGAGGCGCACCCGGATGTCGTCGCCCTCCTGGGCGAGGAGCAGGGGCGTGAACGGATCTCCGTGGAACTCGGAGCTGAACACGTTGTGCATCTCGCCCTCTTCGCCCGGCTTCTGCTTCACGCGCCCGGTCCTGCAATCGCGCTCGGCGATGCGCAGCGGGATCGGCTCGTTGCGGTAGTTCATGAGGCCGCCGCCGGGATCGGCCGCGGCGATCGCCTCGGGCGCGGGCTCGTCGCGGTGCTCCACCGCGAGCGGGAGCGGGGCCTCCTGCGTCGTCGGCGGGTTCACCGGCTGCTCGCACTCGTCGTACAGGAGGGCGAAGTCGGCGATCGCGAGGCAGAACTCGCGGAACGCCTTGTCCGGGGCGCCGGCCGGCGGGAGGATGTCGGCGCGGAAGCTCGTGGGCCCGCCGTCGTGGCGCGTGCCGAACACGACGCCGGTCTCGGGATCGCGCCAGACCGAGCCGGGCGGCTCGATGACCAGGCCCATGTAGATGCCGTGCTCCTGGTGCGAGGAGGGGCTGAAATGGTCGTGCGAGAAGGAGGTGTTGAGGGTGCGGTCGACGTTCTGCTGGTTCACGATCGGGTCGGCCCACCAGCGCTGCACCGTGGTCTGCAGGCCGAGCACGTCGCTGCCGAGCACGTCGCGGCCGATGCGCGGGTGTGGCCGCGCGGTCAGCTCGATGCGACCGCCGCGCTCCCGGGTCGAGCCGTCCACCTTCAGCGCGCCGCCGAGCCTGTTGGCCGCCGCGATGCGCTGGACGACCTCCTGTGGGGTGAACGTTCCGTCCTCGTAATTGAAGCCGTTGGCCGAGCCGTCCGACGAGGTGACGTCGAACTTCACGAGATGGATGTGCTGGCCGGCCGTATCCGTGGGCGTGTAGATCTGGAAATCGTCCTCCTTCAGCGCGTCGGGCAGGACGTTCGTCGCCTCGGAGACGACGCACTCGCCCGAGTTGGCGCGGATGAACAGCGGCTCCGGCGGCCTCTTGCCCGACAGCGTCGCCTTGATGTCGTCCTCGAGGACCAGGAGGCGCATCTGCGGGTCGTGCCACTTGCGCGCGTTGACCACGCCGTCGATCTGGACGAAGGCGCTGCGATATTTGCGTTCGTACGTGCGCGGCGGACAGGGGTCCGCGTAAGGAGCGCCCGGCGCCGGCGGCTGGCCGTTGACGGCGAACTCCGACGGCTCGCCCTCCGGCGTGAACGCGGGGTACGCCTTCGCGGGGAAGCCGTCGGGGGTCGTGATGGGGACCGCTCCCGGGAACTGGCCGGCATGGAAGTCCTGGGCCGCCAGCTCGGCGGGGGTTCCTTCCTGCGGGAGCAGCTTGAGGTTGGCCTCCACGAGATCGACATCGAACCTGCGGCCCTCTTCGCCGAAGACAGCGCCGCCCGGCGGCACGCTCGTGACGATGTGGCGCGGAAGCCCGCCGTCGACCACGAGGTCGAGCGGCGGCTGAGACGCCCTGTGGCCTTCCTTGGCAGCGATGTAGAACGGATATCCCGGCATCGCCGGAACCACCTCTTTGCCGCCGCCCGGCCGCTCCACCACGGTCGGCTTGTAGGTCGGCATGGGCGCCATCCCGAGCTCCGGGATCGGCACGACCGCAGGCGTGGGCGTACCGTCCTTGATCTCGCCGTCCGGGAGCCGCCTGTCGCGCGTGCCGGCCTCGAAGACGTCGTGGACGCGGAAGAGCTCCCACATGCCCTGCGCGAAGTGCGGATACAGGTGGCAGTGGAAGATCGCGTCCCCGGGCGTCAGGACGCGGTTACCGGCCTTGTTGACGTTGTAGGTGAACGCCCCGCCCGGGCCGATCGATTGCGCGTCCCGGGTCATGGCGTTGTCGTTGTTCGGCGTGCGCAGCCACTGGTGCGCGTGGAGGTGGAAGACGTGCGTCTCCTTCGGCCCAGCGTGGACGTTCCTGAACCAGACGGGGTCGCCGAGGTAGGCGTGATGGACGTTCGAGGGGTCGTCGGGGAACAGCGCCCGTAGCGCCTTGCCGTGCCTGTCGCGCTCGACGTTCATCGCCGGATCGCCGTTGGGCCAGGAGCTCAGGAAGAACTCCTCGTACTTGCACTCGACGCACTCCTTGCTCGGGCCGATCCTCGCCCGGTTGGCGAGGAGGATGGAGCCGAACCCGGAGGCGCCGTAGTTGACCCCGAAGCCGTCGCGCACGCCGTGGAAGGCCTCGTCGAGCTCGAGCTCGCGGAACGCCTGGACGGCCTTCAGCTCGTCGTGGAACACCGCCGTGAACTCGCGGAACCGGCCGGGGGCCGCGGGGATAGAGCCGTCGAACGGGCTCTCGTCGTAGCCGGCGATGATCGCGTTCAGGTCGCCGTGGACGATCTCGTCGCGGTCGTTGATCATCCGGAGGATCGGCTCGCCGTGCTCGTCGCGCGCGTCGTAGTTGATCTTGGGTGTTCCGTCAGGGTTCCGATCGGGCAGCGAGGCGGCCTCGAGCTCCTCGGCCGTGACCTGCGAGCGATAGGCGACCGCGCCAGGCGGCTCGACGGTGACCACGCCGAACAGCCCCTGCACGGTCTGTCCGCCGTCTCCTTCGCCGCCGGCCGTGGCGCCGGCGCTGTGCATCAGGAACGGCCCCTCCCGGTCGGCGAAGAGCTCGTAGTACCGCGTCTCGCCGGGATCGGCGAGGGAGTCGGGGCTCCGCCCGACGCGGCCGCCGAGCGACTCGATGTTCTTGATCTGGAGCCCGGTGACATGCACGGACGCGCCCCTCGTCCTCGGCGAGTCGTCCGGGCGCTCGTCCGCCGGCGCGAGCAGGTTGGTGAACTTGATGCGCAGGGTGTCCCCGGCGTTGACGCGCAGCACGAGCGGCCTTGGGCGCTTGCCGTCGCGCAGCCGCGCGTTGCCCGGGCCGAGCCGCTTGTGCGGATCGATGGGCACGACGTCCCGCTCGAGCGCGTAGATCATGCCCGCGGGGTTGAAGGATCCGAACCGGTTGTACACATAGACCTGATCGAGCGCGACGACGTCGGCGTACACGGTCCTGCCGCTCGCCGGGTGCTCGCCCAGGCCCATCTCGGTGGATTCATTCGCTGCCTCGTCGGGCGGCTCGTCGCCTGGGTCGCCGCAACCCGCGACTCCGAGCATCACCACAGCCCAGCCGAGAGCTTTGAACAGTCTCTTTCCTATCAAGGGCATCCTCCCCCTCGGCGCGCGCACTCGTGCGCCTCGCCCTGGACGCCGTCCGCGTCCCGAGCGTCAGTCTCCACGGCGTCCATCGCGGCCGTCCGCCGAGGACTGGTCGCGAGATCCGGATCTATCTCCGGGTGAGCGACTTTGTGGTGTTGTGAGATTGCCGTCAAATAGAATTGCTCGCGTCCGCTCGGCTCCAGAGCCGCTGTCCGGCGTGGATTGCGCGCTTTACAGCGACCGCGCCCTCGTCCGGGCGAGGGAATGCGCGGGAGAGTCGCGGGCGCTGGAAGAGCGAAGAGAGATGGAGTGACGGCGGCGCCTCGGCGGCGGCGCTGGCGTCACGCTCCTGGAGGAGCGCCGTCAGGGGGGCTTCAGGGGGTGGAGCCCCCGTCTGCGACGTACCGGCCCCGCCGCGCTGGGCGGGGCGCCTCGCTGGCGGGGAATTACCGGCCTTGCGGCCTGGACCACCGGTCCACGGCGACCATCGCGGCGCCGAGCCCGTCGATGTAGGTGCCGTGCCGGAACGTCGCGCGCTTGAGCGCCGTGACGAGCGTGGCCAGAAGCTGGCGCGCCTCGTCGCGCTCGCGCCGCAGGTCCTGGACCTCATCCCGCGACGGCCTGTTGACGACCGCAGGTTGCCCGGCGTCCTTCGTGCCTGTCTGCTTCGCTGTATCGGACATGGGTCTCATCCTCCCATACCAACGTAGCGCCGCCGCGCCCGCGCCATCAACCTCCAGCTGTGGTTTTTGCGGCGCTGTCCGTATCCGGGCCCACGTCGGCCCCGGCGCGCGCGACGAGGGTGACGAGGCCGCGCGCGATCTCGCGATGAACGACGCGGAACCCGGCCGCCTCGAGCGCGCCAGAGACCCAGTCGGCGGAGAGCCGCAGCTTGCGATAATAGCTCGCCGACAGCCTCCACCGGCCGTCCTGCGGGCTGCGCGTGTGCACGAGATCGTGCACCTTGACCGTCTCCGGTTCGTACTCGAGGAAACAGGTCATGATCACATCCGGCGAGTCGTGGACGGGGATGAACCGGTCGACGCCCTCGAGCTCGCGGGTGAGGTCGCGAAACGTGAGAGCGAGCCGTCCGCCCGGGGCGAGCCGGCGGGCGCAGGCGACGAACATGCGCTCCACGTCGGCCTTGCTGCCAAGATGAGGGAGCGTGTCGCCCATGCACACGGCGAGATCGTAGACGGGGCCCGAGCGCTCCAGCGCGTCGAGGAGATCGCCTCGCACGAGGTCGATGGGGAGCTGCCCTCGGCGCGCGGCGAGCTCGGCGAGGAGCTTGTCCGACGTGTCCACCGCCGTCACCCGGAACCCGAGCTGCGCCAGCGCGAGCGACTGAAAGCCGGAGCCGCACCCGAGGTCGATGGCGCCGGAGCGGCGCTCGGGGCCGGCGCGCAGGCCGAGCCGCTCGATGAGCGCGCGCTGCTCGGCGACCTTGGCGTCGTGGTCGCCGAACATCCGCGTGTAGTGGTCGGCCAGGAGCCTGTCGTAGTGATCGGTGACCGTGGGCATGGGCTCTGTTCCTCCGCGGCCATCCTACAGCCGCGCGGGAGCCCGCCGCGCGGGCGTCCCACGCCGAGCAAGCCGAACACACAGACACGCACGGGGGCGCACCAGAATCGTGTGCGCTCGAAAATTTCTGTTCTGCTTTGACGAAGCCGTGATATCTTGATTGGAACGCGACTTTCACTCCAACATCGACTTTCGCGTCATCGATGTTGGAAGGCATCGGGAATGGTCCCGGAGCGATGTTGAGGAGGGAGAGGTCGCGCTGCTGTGCGCAGGTGGTTTCGTCGGACGGGGAGAATGAGACGCGGCGCGCCTCGACCGAGCGCGCCGGTCGCTCGCGCAGGCTGGCGCTCTTCGAGAGTGCGCCTCGCGCGAAGCGCGCTGGCCGACCCGTCGACAGACCAGCCAGGCAAGCCGGAGAGCCCGGGCGAGCGGTCAAGCCGGGTGACCAGGTAGCCGGAACGACAACGAGCCAGAACGACAGGCGAGCCAGAACACCAGGTGCGCTCGGGCGAGCCGCGCCGCGCTCACGGGCGCGCGCCGCTCTGCCAGCACCGGTCGGCCTCGCGCCCGTGAGAGGCCGACCGGACCGGAACTGCCGGTGAAAGCCGGCGAAAGCCGGCGAGCGCCACCCGGGGCGGGCGGAGCGACGTGGCGAGCGTGGCTCGCGTGGCGAGCGTGGCGAGCGTGATGACCAACTCGAACCGGCGCCGGCACTGTTGAGCATGCCGGCGAGCGCTGCCGAGAAATGAGTTGCGGAAAGTGCCAGTCTCGGGCACGATGAAGAGTTTTTGCGGGGGGGTCTGCGGTCTCGTCGGGCGAACGCGGGCCGCGGATCTCAATCGGAACGAAGGAGCGGAGTCCATGAAGACGGTTGGTAATTGGCTCTCCAGGTGCTCGCGATTGCTCGCCGCGACGGCCGCGGCTGCGCTCCTCACCGCCATGCCGGGCGCGGCCTCGGCAGAGGGCCCGGGCGCGCCGCAACAGGCTGCGTCCAGGGGCGCTCCGGCGCCCGCCGGCGCCGCGCAGAGCGCGCGTCCGGCAGAGCCCGCTGCTGCGCCCGGTGCGGGGGAGTGGGACAGCTACTCCGTGGAGGTCTACGGCATGCTGGTCTCCCGCGCGGGGAAGGTGGCGACGCTGCTGCCGCTCGTCGCGACCACCGCGACGCCCGTCGCCGCGGGCACCAAGGCGGTGCTCTTCCGCAGGATCGAGGACCCCAAGAGCTCGAATCCCGCGAAATGGGTCGAGATCGCCAGGGTGACCATGAAGAAGATCGAGTCGACCGGAAACATGCAGCTCACCATCGACTCGGAGGAGCAGGCGCCTCCCGGCGAGAAGGGCAAGAAGCCGGGCCACTTCGTGAAGGGCGCGCGGCTGAAGCTCGCGATCCAGTAGCCCCGGCGCCGCCTGTCGGCCGAGAGCGCGGCGGGCGTGGGCCGCGCTGCACCGCGGCCGGGCGATCGCGCCGTCGCCGCGTGGCTCGCGGGGCGGGGCAGGGATGAGAGCGGAGGTGGGAGCAGGGCGGGGGGACGTCACGTGGCCCACGCGCCGCGCCCGCGCGGGCCACGCGCGCCGGATGCGGCCCTCCGGATCTCGACGGCGACGCACGACATTTTGAAACGCCGCGCCTCATCGTTGGTAGAGTCGACTTGCGGAGACGAGCGACGACGATGAACGCCCTTCGATCCTGGCTCTCGCAACTGAATCGCGCCGAGGTGACGGAGTTCGCCGTGGCCACGGGGCGCATGCCCAGCGTCAAGATCGGGGGCGCCTTCCAGGCGGTCGACCCCAACGCCCTCTCGACGGAGGACATCCTCATGCTCCTCAGCGCGCTCGGCGGCGGCCGCTTCATCGAGGCGCTCGGCGCGAAGCCCTCGCAGTGGCACATCCGCATCGAGGGCATCGGCGCCATCTCCGTCGTCGCCGCGCGCCAGGGCGACCTCGTGCACGCCCGCATGACGCGGATGCAGCCGTCGTCGGCCACGTCCGGTCCCGCGGCCGCTGCGCCCGGTCCCGCGGCCGCTGCGCCCGGTCCCGCGGCCGCTGCGCCCGGTCCCGCGGTCGCCGCGCCCGGTCCCGCCGCCGCGCCGCCGGCGCGCCCCTCGCAGCAGCTCTCCATGCGGGAGCACCTCGCCCTCGAGGAGGCGCAGCGCCCACCGCCGCGCGATCCGGACGCGAGGCGCCCGAGCTCCTCCGACATCGCGCTCGACCTCCGCGGCGCCCCGCCGCCGCCCGTCGAGCCTCGCCCGGGTCGCCCCTCGACCCCGCGCTTCGACCCGCGGGCCGACGAGCCGCCGGCCGCCGAGCGCGCCGCGCCGGCCGCGCGCGCGCCGACGCCGCTGCCGCAGGAGCCCCGCGCCGCGCGGGCGGGCGCGCGGGCGCGCTCCTCGTCCGCCGACACCCCGGGCGCCCTCGACGGGCTGCTCGCCATGGCGCGCGACCAGGGCGCGAGCGACCTCCACCTCGTCGCCGGCCGCCCGCCGCTCCTGCGCGTCGCGGGCGAGCTCGTCCCCCGCGGCGATCCGCTCGACCCGGCGTCCGTCGAGTCCCTCCTGCTCCCGCGCGTCCCCGCGCGCCTCGCGCCGGCGCTCGCGGCCGAGGGCTCCTGCGACTTCGCCCTCGATCTCGGCGCGCTCGGCCGCTTCCGCGTGAACATCGCGCGCCATCGCCAGGGCTACAAGGGCTGCTTCCGCCTGATCGAGCGCAGCATCCCCACCCTCGCGTCGCTCGGCCTGCCGGACGCCATCGGGCTCGCCGCCCGCCATCACCAGGGCCTCATCGTCATCACCGGGCCGACGGGCCACGGCAAGACCACGACGCTCACCGCCATCGTCGACATCCTGAACCGCGAGACGAGCCACCATATCATCACGGTCGAGGATCCCGTCGAGTTCGTCCACCCGCGCGGCAAGGCGATGATCAGCCAGCGCGAGGTCGGCACCCACACCCGCTCCTTCGAGAACGCGCTGAAGGCCTCGCTGCGCGAGGACCCCGACGTCATCGTCGTCGGCGAGCTCCGGGACACGGCGACGGTCCGGATGGCGCTGGCGGCGAGCGAGACGGGCCACCTCGTCCTCGGCACGATGAACACCCCGAGCGCGGCGAAGACGATCGATCGGCTGATCGACCTCTTTCCGCCCGGCGATCAGCAGCAGGTGCGCGTCACGCTCGCGGGCGGCCTCCGGCTCATCGTCAGCCAGCGGCTCCTGCCGAGCGCCGACGGCAAGCGCATGGTCGCCGCGGCCGAGGTCCTGCCCGGCTCGATCGCGCTCTGGAACCTGATCCGCGACTCCAAGACGTTCCAGATCCCGAGCCTCCAGCAGCGCGGCAAGGGCCTCGGGATCGTCCGCCTCGACGACTCCCTGGCCGAGCTCGTCCGCGCCGGCAAGACAACGCTGGAGGCGGCGCTCGCCGTCGCGGAGGCCCCGGACGAGCTCGAGGCCGTCCTCACCGGCAAGCGCCAGCCCGCGCTGACGCCGGACAGGAGGCCGCCCGCCCCGCCGCCGGACGCGGCGAAGCTGGGCGCCCCCGAGGCGGGCAAGGGCCTCTTCGAGCGCGCGGGCGCGCTCTTCGGGAAGAAGGGAGGCTAGCGTGGCCAGGATCGACCGCCTCTTCGACGAGCTCCTGTCCAGGAAGGGCAGCGACCTGCACCTCGGCATCGGCTATCCGCCGCTGGTCCGCGCCCGCGGCGAGCTCGTCGCCGTGCGCGACACGCCCCTCGACGCGGCCGAGATGGAGGCGCTCCTCTTCGAGATCACGACCCCCGAGGAGCGACGGCGGATCGTCGACGAGCTCGACCTCGACTTCGCCTACTCCTACGGCGACAAGGCGCGCTTCCGCGCCAACTACTTCCACAAGACCACCGGGCTCGCGGCCGTCTTCCGCACCATCCCGAGCAAGATCCTCTCCCTCGACGATCTCGGCTGCCCCGAGATCATCCGCCGGCTCTCCGAGCGGCCGAGCGGCCTCATCCTGATCACGGGCCCGACCGGCTCCGGCAAGTCCACGACGCTCGCGGCGATGATCGACCACATCAACCGCTCGCGCGCCTGCCATGTCCTCACGATCGAGGATCCGGTCGAGTTCGTGCACAGCCCCATCAAGGCGCAGATCACGCACCGCGAGGTCGGCCCGGACGCGGGCAGCTTCGCGAGCGCGATCCGCAGCGCCGGGCGGGAGGACGCCGACGTGATCCTGATCGGCGAGCTCCGGACGAACGAGACGATGAAGCTCGCCCTGCAGCTCGCGAGCTTCGGCGTCCTCGTCTTCGGCACGGTCCACACGAACAGCGCCGCGGCGACGATCGACCGCATCATCAACGCGTTCCCCGCCGACGAGCAGCTCCAGGTCCGCGGCATGCTCTCCGAGAGCCTCGCCGCGATCATCGCCCAGCAGCTCCTCCGCACGAAGGACGGCACGGGCCGCGTCGCCGCCCACGAGATCCTCGTCGGATCGAGCGCGCTGTCCGCGATGATCCGCGAGGGCAAGACGTTCCAGATCACGAACCTGATGCAGGCCGGCCGCTCCGCCGGCATGCAGACGATGGACATGGCGCTGGAGCGGCTCGTCCGGAAGGACACCATCTCCGTCCAGGCGGCGCTCGAGAAGGCGATCGACAAGGACAGCTTCCAGCGGCTCTTCGCCGATCCGCAGGCGCTGTCCTGATGAAGAAGCGCGTCGTCGCGACCCGAGGCGCGCCACGCGCGCCTCGGCGGGCGTATCCTTGCGGGACCTGACCATGCAGCCGACCACACAGGACAGCCAGCCGCTCGATCTCGACGCCTACCTCGCCCGCATCGGCTACCGCGGGGCGCTCGCCCCGACGCGCGAGGTGCTCGACGCGCTCCACACCGCGCACGTCCACTCCATCCCTTTCGAGAACGTTGACGTCCTGCTCGGCCGCCGGATCCGCCTCGATCTGGCCGGCGTGCAGGCGAAGCTCGTCAGCGCGCGCCGCGGCGGCTACTGCTTCGAGCAGAACACCTTGTTCGTCGCGGTGCTGCGCCGGATCGGCTTCAAGGTCACGACGCTCATCGCGCGCGTGCGCTTCAATCAGACCCAGGCCGGCATCAGCCCGCGGTCCCACATGCTGTCGCTCATCGACATGCCCGGGGGGCCGCTCCTCGCGGACGTCGGCTTCGGCGGGCCGGGCCTCTCGCGGTCCGTGCGGCTCGTCGAGGGCGAGCGCCAGCCGCAGGAGAGCGACGTCGTCAGCCTCCGCCGGGAGGGCTCGTCCGTGTGGGTGCTCGAGTCGCGGATGGGCGAGCAGCCGCAGGACCTCTACGCATTCACGCTCGAGGAGAGCTACCCGGTCGATTACGAGGTGGCGAACCACTTCACCTCGACGCACCCGGACTCGCTGTTCGTGAACAACCTGATCGCCGCGCTCCCCACGCCGGAGGGCCGCGTGACGCTGCGCAACCGCACCCTGGGCGTGCTCCGCCAGGGCCAGCTCGAGCGCGTCGAGCTCGAGCGCGAGGCGATCGTCGGCGTGCTCCGGGATCGCTTCGGGCTGGAGCTCCCGGCCGGCGCACAGCTCTCGTGCGCCGGCCTCGACGGCTGAGGAGGGGAGGGCGCTACTCCCGGCGGACGCGGGTGCGCATGTGCTCGGTGCCGGCCAGGCGCGCGAAGAACTCGAGGAGGCCGATCTCCCCGCGCATCAGGCCCTGCTGGACCTCACCGATGGCGCACTCGGACCCGAGCGCCCCGCCGTAGGCATAGGTCGACCCGAGGTCGCTCACGCACTCGGTCACCTCCGGCGTCGCGGCGAGCGTCTCGGCCAGGTTCGTCGCGCCGACCACGGGCCGCTGCTCGCCCGCGACGGCGATGTAGCCCGAGTCGTCGATGGCGAGCCCGCCCTCGTCGGCGCGGTAGAGCCCCATCTCGTCGAAGTGCTCGAGCGCGAAGCCCGTGGGGTCCATGAGCGCGTGGCACCCCTTGCACTCGTCGGCCGAGATGTGGACCTGCTCGTAGCGCACGCGCGTGGTCGTCTTCCCTGGATCGGGCTTCGTGATCGCGGGGATGTTCTTCGGCGGCGGGGGCACGTGGCCGCAGAGGAGCCGCTCGAACACGAGCAGGCCGCGGTGCGTCGGCGACGAGCTGTCCATGCGCGAGTTGCCGGCGAGGAGGGAGCCCTGGGCGAGCAGCCCGATACCCCACTCCGCGGGCCGCTCCACGCGCTGGAAGCCCTGACCGGTGACGTTGCCGTACCCGTAGAACGCCGAGAGCGGCTCGTTGAGGAAGGTGTACGGCGCGGTCAAGAGCTCGGTGACCCCGGCGCCGCGGGTGTAGATGACCTCCTCGAGGAAGAGGCGCGTCTCGTCCTGCATGAGGGCGCCGTACGTGCTGAAGTCGGGGCGCCTCTCCTTCGCGATGCCGTTCACCTTGCCGTAGCTGAGCCACTGCTGAAGGAAGCGGCTCATCGCCTCGTGGCCGCGCGGCGAGCCGAGGAGCGCGCGCGCCTCCTCGACGAGCGCCTCCGGCGAGCCGAGCTCCCCGCGCGCCGCCTTGTCGAGCAGCTCGGGCGTGGGCGTCGTGCCCGTGTAGTTGTAGGCCAGCGCCGTCGCGACCTCGTGCTGCGACAGATCGTAGCGACCGCCGCTCGGCGTCCCTATCTCCGAGCGGTAGAACGCGAGGGGCGACTGGATCATCGAGACGAGCGTCCACTTGAGCCCGACGCGGAAGTCGGACTTGCCGCTCACCGACGCGTGGAGCGCGAGGAACTCGCCCTTCTCCTCCTCGGTCACCGGGCGGCGGAACAGCCGCAGCCCGTGCCGGGTGACGAACTCGGCGGCGCACTCGGGGCCGGGCTGGGTCGCCGCGCACGGGAGCGAGGCGGCCAGCGCGGCGTCCGCGGTCACGATACCGGCGACCTCCTCCGCCGTGCTCAGGAGCTCCTTCGCGGTCTGGGCGCCGACCTGCAGGGCCTCGGCGTCGTTCGTGAAGCCGTGCTTCGAGGTCGGGTCCGTGCCCAGCCGCACCCCCGACCAGGCGGCCGCGCCGAGCTCGGGGAAGATGTCGCGGAGGCTGTTCTCCAGCTCCAGGGCGGTGAGCCGCCGCAGCACCGGCGCGCCGACCTGCGCCTGCTCGCAGGAGTTGCCAGGGATGACCGGGCCCTTCTCGGGGTCGTCCTCGCCACCGATGTTGCCCGCGCCGCACGCGAGGAGCGATGACGACAGCCCCGCGAGCACCCACGTTTGCCAGCGATTCATGACTTCAGCCCCTGGATCGGCTTCGCGGAGCTCGCGCCGATCGTCTGGATGGAAACGCCCATGGCATCGCCGAGCGTGGCCAGCATGTTGACGTGGTCGGTGTCGACGTCGACGACGCCGCGGCTCGCGATGCGGCCGCCGGCGTTGCCGATCAAGATCGCCGGGAGGTAGGAGTGGACGATCTTGTTCCCGAGATAGACGTCGTGGACGTCAGAGTTGTGATCCGCGCCGTCGCCGATCTCGCTGCACACGTAGATGAGCGAGTTGTGCAGGACGGTGTTCGCCGGATCGAGCGGGTCGGGCTGATCGAGGACGGTGAGCAGCTTCTCCGCGAGCCGCGCGAAGAACCAGCTCTGGACCGTGGCGAACTCCATGCGACCCGGCGGCTCCCGGGAGTGGGACGTCGCCCCGTGGTAAACGCTCGCGCTCCCCGGACCGCCGGTGAAGTTCATGGGGAGATCGCAGTTGACCCACAGGTTCTGCATCGTCACCACGCGCGCGGTGCCGCACACCATGGCGTTGGCGGCGACCTCGAGGTGCGCGTCGATGACGCTCCGCAGGTTCGCCTGTTCGAACACGCTCTTGCCCGCCAGCGCGTCGAGCGCCGGGAGCGCCGGCTTGCTGGTGCAGCCGTTCACGACCTGCCTGTCGCCCGCCGTCTTGAGCGAGCGCACCGACTCGAGGTGGATGCCGAGCTTGTTCTGCTCGCGGGTGAGGCCGGAGAGCGCGCGCTGCATCTTCTCGAGCTGCCGCTCGGTGAGCCCCAGCGCCTCGTTGCGGAACGCCGCCTCGTCCGCGGCCGGCGCGCTCTCGCCGCCCTGCTGCCCGGCGCCGACGGCCCCGAGCATGTCCGCCGCCGCGGCCGCCGGGTCCTCGGTGGGGCGCACCCAGACGCCGCCGTGCCGGACCAGGTAGGAGTTCTTGTCGAACCCGGTCCCGTCCTGGTTCCTCGGGTACGGGTTGGCGCCGAGGTTGTAGGCGTCGACGCCCAGCGCCTGCGCGATGAGGTGATCGATCGAGTCGGCCCCTGCGCCGTCCTTGACCCCGGTGAGCACGCCGGAGACCGCCTCGTGGTTGCCGAAGCCGTTGATGCCGAGCCCGCGGCAGACATTGACGTATTGACCGAAGGGCGCGAGCGGCGAGAGGACCGTCGAGCCTTTCAGGAAGTCCGCTCCCGAGCCGTAGGGCTCGGCGTACTCCATGGGCATGCCATGGGGCACGAAGTAGATGAACAGCCGGACCGGCGCCGCGCTCGGCTCGGCCATGGCCAGGCTGCTCATCCGGAAGGCCAGCGGCGCCGCGATGCCGGCCCCCAGCGCCTTCAAGAAGACGCGGCGGCCCAGAGCATTGGCGCTCTTTTTGTGTCTGTTTTCAAGATAACGCATCTCGTCGTCTCCATTCAGGCAAGCAAGTAAGCCCCGTGGATGATCGTCGTCGTGTCGTTGCGCTGTCGTTGCGTGACGCCGGCGCCACGACGCTCTCGCGACGGCATGACTCGCCGTCACGCGTGCCGTTGCGGCGTCGCCGTCACGTCCACTCGCGTCCGGTCGCGTGCATTCGCGCCCGATCGCGTGCATTCGCGTCTGGTCGCGACCGGTCGCGACCATTGGTCGTTTACGTCATGAAGAAAGATAGCTTGGTATTCAAATTACCTCACGGCTGGCGCCCGAGGCAACCGTCGCGCAGGCGATATCGTGCTCCTGCGGCCCGACGTGCAGGCGAGGGCCCGCCGCGCACGGCGGGCGCCGGGTTGCGCGGGATCGAGGGGAGGTGTCGTGCGCTGCGGGAGGGCTGGCCCGGCCGCGGGGAGATGCGACGGCGGCCGGGGCGCCCGGCGCGGGGCGGGGGGCGGCGGCCCGGCCGCGCTCCCGCACCCGCGCCGGGGCCGAGGAAGATCAGTGGACGCGCCCGATGCCGCGGCGGATGAACGCCGAGCGGCTCGCGGCGGCCGGCGCGCTCAGCCTCGCGGCGGGCGCCTCGGCTGCGAGGGCAGGGGCAGGCTCGCAGACGAGCGCCGCCATGTCCTGATTCCGGCGCCCAAGATCGTTCAGGGTGCGCAGCTCACCGGTCAGCGGATCAGGCATGTTGATCCCGGTCATGAAGCCCGACAGGAACGCCTCGCCGCCGGGGAACCTCGGGTTCACGTGCAGGAACGGCGTCCCGGTCTCCAGCCCGTGGCACCCGCTGCAGGTGTTGAGCGAGAACTTGTGCCGCGCCTCGTTGTTGACGATGCCCGGCGCGAACCACGCCGTGGGATCGTTGAACGACGAGCCGGCGAGGAACGGCGCGCCCTGGAACACGTCGGGCACCGTGTGCCGCTCCACGAGGATGTCGGCCTCGTTCTGGTTCACGAAGTCCGCGAGCGTGGGCGTCCCGTTGAAACCGAGGTCCGGCGTCAGCTTGACGGTCTCCGGGCGCAGGAAGCCCGTATCGGGCGAGAGGACGAACTCGCGCAGCTCCCAGGGCCCGGCGAGCGCGATCTCGTTCGTGCGGATCTGGCTGATCGAGCTCCCGTTCGGCTTGCCGGGCGCGGCGTTCCGGCCCGCGAACCGCGTTGTGATCGCCTGGAGCGCTGCGTTGTACTCCTCGGACGGGAAGGGCAGGCTGCCGAGGGCGTGCCAGTCGTTCGCCCAGTCGAGCACGTCGGCCTCCGTCGACGCGGGGAGCTTGTACTCCAGGATCAGGGTGAACTGCTGCGCGAAACCCTGGCTGAAGACGCCGAACACGAACCTGCCCTCGCCCGCGTGGCCTTCGTCCAGGTTCCGCACGTCGATGCGGTTGACGATGCCGAGCAGCAGGAGCGGCGCCCGCCGGAGGTCGAGCGACCCGTCGGCGTTCCTCGGCCACTCGTCGAGCACGACCTGCTGAATGGCCGGGCGCGCCGGCACCGTGAAGCCGTTCACGGCCTGATCGCTCAGCCAGGTGCTGAACATCTGCTCGACCATGGCGGGCGCGTCGGCGGGCGTGGGCGCCATGTCCTCCATCAGGCGCGCGAACGTCCACGCGCCCGTCCGCGGGTCGTCCGGCGGACCATCGAACGTCGTGCGGATCGGATCCTCGACCACGCTGAGGTGCTTCACGAAGATCTCGCGGCTCGTCCGGACGAAGCACCCCGTCGGCTCGGCCATCTCGTAGTTGAGGGCGCCCGATCCGACGATGAACTCGGGCGAGCTGAAGTCGAGGATGGAGAACGGGATCTGCCGGACACCGGGCTCCGCGTCGACGCTGCCGGTCACGGTGACCGGGAACGTCACCGTGGTCCCGGGCTCGACCCCGGGGAAGAACGGGGGATCGGCGGAGATGCTGAGCCCCTCCTGGCCGAAGAGCTCGAGGAAGTAATCCCTCGGGAAGCACGCGCCGACGTCGTTGTTCGTGACGGCAA
This sequence comes from Sorangium sp. So ce1335, assembly GCF_051521615.1. Taxonomy (NCBI): domain Bacteria; kingdom Pseudomonadati; phylum Myxococcota; order Polyangiales; family Polyangiaceae; genus Sorangium; species Sorangium sp. So ce1335. Next base: position 7,919,156 of record NZ_CP150363.1, on the reverse strand, counting down.
TCTGGTACGATACGGGCGTCTCCGGGGCGACGGGGCCGCTGCTCTCCGGCGTGACGCTGAACGTCACGGGGCGCCTCAGGCAGGAGAGCTGGGCGATCTCGCTGGCGGTCGTCGGGCTGGCGGAGAGCCAGACCTCGTCGAGCAGGCCCGTGAAGCGCTGCTTCTGCGGGTTGTTGCCGACATGGATCGGCGCGCTGATGTCGGCGATCGTGCCCGGCGCGCTGATCTGGCCGAACTGCTCGCCGTTCAAGAAGAGCCGCACGAACCTGCCGTCGTAGATGCCGGCCACGTGCGTCCACACGTTGGGCTCGATCGCGGCGCGGGAGGTGATGGTCCGCCCGCTCTGGAGGGTCACGGAGAACCGCACCTCGCCGTTCCGGATGGCGAGCGAGAAGCTCGAGTCGCCGTTGCCCTTCTCCTGCACGATCGTCCGCACCGTGGACCCGGACACGGAGGTCGGGTTGACCCACGCGGCGACAGCGAGGTTCTGTCCAAACGTGAAGCGGGGATCGTCGTCGACCGTGACCGTGTCGTTCTTGTGATCGAAGGAGATGCCGAGACCGCTGACGCCCGGCGCGCAGGCCGCCCCGGTCGAGCGGGTGGCCGTCGAGCCGTTGCCCGACGAGTCGAGCAGCGCTGTCGTCGAGCCGCCGCAGTCGTCGAACTGCCAGAACCCGACGCCCGGCGGGCCTACCGGCTCCGGCGGATCGACCGGGCCGCCGCCGACGCCGCCGCCCTCGCCGCCGGCGCCGGTGCCGGTGACGGTGACGCTGCTGGTGACGCTGCCCGCAAAGCCGCCGGTACCGCCGCCGCCGCTACCGCCGACGCCGACGGTGACGCCGACGCCGCTGACGGTCACGGCGCTCGTCGAGCCGGGCGGCCCGCCGGCCTCGCCGAGCGCCAGTTCCGCATCATCGAAGGAGCCTTCATCGACGCCATAGCTTCCGCATGCGGCGGCGCCCAGGGCGACGAGGGCGAGCACCGCAGCCGAGCTGGTTTTGATTGCTAGAGGATGGGCGAAGCCGAAGGAGAGGTTCCGCATCTGCGTTCTCGTTGGGTAAGAGTTGACTGCACGAGCGCCGGCCGACCGCAGCGCGCGCTGCGGCCGGTGACGCGAGCAGGTGTCGGTGTGACCCGATCGGGCTGTTCGTGATCGGGCGCTGGTGCGAGTCGCCTATTGGCAACCGCCATGCCCGATCCGAAGAGATGATTTCCCCCTGCCGCGTCGAGGCCGGTGGTGCCTGGCCATGATTTCCGAGCCCGGCTCTGGCACACCTGGCTCACCAACAATACGACACCGGATGGGCCCGTCGCCGGACAAGCACGCTTCCCGCACTTCCGATCGTGCGCGCGGCGCGACAGCGCTCCTCGCGCCCTGGCGCCCTCGCGCCCTTGCGCCATTCGTGATTCCGCGATGCGGTCGCCCTTCGTTCAGAACGCAGTGCGGCGAGCTCCGGTCGTGCCGCACCGCGATTGCGTCATGAAGGCGGCGTCCCGTCATGAAGGCGGCGTCCCGTGGGGACGTGTCGTCACTCCGTCGCCTTCATGGTGCCTGTCGTCCGTCATGCCGCGCGCCGCAATGGCCGGCCAGCGCGCCGCAATGGCCGGCCAGGGCGCCGTGATGGCCGGCCAGCGTTCCTCCCGCCGCCGGGCTACGCTTCTGGCGCCCTCTATAGAAGGAGGAGACGACACCGGCGCAGGGCGTCCTGCGGCGCGGCCGGCGGTGCACAACGGCGTCAGGACGGCTGCGCGGCGGACGTACCGCCGGGGCCGAGGCGTCGAGCCATGGGGCGGCGCCGGCGTACGCCGCCGCGGAGCGGCGGCCGCGTATCCGGCACGATTCCGGCGCGCGGTCGGCGATCAGGCCTGTTACGGACTCTGGTACATCCGTCTTGCGGCGGAGGACATCCGCCTTGAAGACGGACCCGGCACGACGCTCTCGGTCTCGGCGCGCAGGCGCGCCTGCGCGCCGAGGACGCCAGTCCGGGCCCGTCTCCCGCGCAGGAGCGCTCCGCTCAGGCGCTCCAGCGCGGGCCCTGCGGCGTGTCCTCGAGCACCACCCCCGCCTCGGCGAGCAGGTTGCGGATGGCGTCCGCCTTGGCGAAGTCCTTCGCCTTCCGCGCGGCCTGGCGCATCGCGATCAGCCGGTCGATGGCGGCGTCGCCCCCGCGCCCCGCCGCGCCCTCGGCCGGGGCGAACGCGTAGTCGGCCACGAGCGCCGGATAGAGCGCCGGCTCGGCGATCTCCACCCCGAACACCGCGAGGTGGCGCGCGATGGCTCGATAGACGGCGAGCAGCGAGTCGCGGTCGTCGCATTGCTCGATCCCGGCCGAATAGAGCGCGCTCACGTAATCGAAGAACGCGGCCACGGCGTTCGGCGTGTTGAGGTCGTCGTCCATGGCCTCGATGAAGCGTGCGATGAAGCGCTCGGTGTGCTCCCCGAACCGGCCGTGGACATACTGGTGGCGCATCCGCGGGACGCGCTCCTCCTCCGGCCGCTGCGACGCGTACGTCCCTGCGGCGAGGGGCTCGTCGCCCGCGCCGCGCAGCTTCTCGGCGAGGACGGCCGCGAGCTTCTTGATGCGCGCGTAGCCCTGGGAGGCCTGCTGGAGCAGCTCCCAGCCGAACGGGAGCTTGCACCGGTAGTGCTGCGTCACGAAGAACCACCGCGCCTCGTCGTGTCCGTGCCGGGACAGGAGCTCCTCGATGGAGATGACGTTGCCGAGGCTCTTCGACATCTTCATGTCCCTGAGATCGAGGTGCTCGGGGTGCAGCCAGTAGCGCACCCAGGGCCTGCCGCAGAGCGGCTCGCTCTGCGCGATCTCGTTCTCGTGGTGCGGGAACATGTTGTCGATGCCGCCGCCGTGGACGTCGAAGTGGTCGCCGAGCAGCGCCGTGCTCATCGCCGAGCACTCGATGTGCCAGCCCGGTCGCCCCGTCGGCCAGGCGTCCTCCCCGGTGCGCCAGCCCGGCTGGCTCGCGTCGGTCGGCTTCCAGAGGCTGAAGTCCGCCGGGTGCCGCTTCCGCGCGAAGTCCTCCTCGACGCGGCCGCTCGCGCCGACCTCCTGCTCGTCGATCTTGCGCCCCGAGAGCTCGCCGTACGACGGGCAGGTGCCGACCTCGTAGAGGACCTCGCCGTTCACCGTGTACGCGTGGCCCTTCTCGATCAGGCGCTTTATCATGTCGACCTGCTCGTCGACGAAGTCGGTCGCGCGCGTGTAGACGGCGTAGTCCTTGATGTGCAGCTTGCGGCAGTCGCGCCGGAACCCCGCGATGTTCCGCTCCGCGACGTCGACGGCGCCCTCGCGCTCGCTCGCGCGCTGGATGATGCGGTCGTCGATGTCCGTGTAATTGATGATGCTCAGCACATGATAGCCGCGGTACTCGAGGTAGCGGCGGAAGACGTCCCAGAAACAGTAGGTGCGCGCATGGCCGATGTGCATCGGAGCGTAGACCGTGAGACCGCATGTATAGATGCGCACGATCTTCGGCTGGGCGGAGACGAAGGGCTCCTTCTTCCTCGTGAGCGTATTGTGGACCCTGAGCGGCATCGGCCACCTGCGTGAGTGTGCGAGCTTTCCCTGGACCGGGGACGCTACCCTGGCCCTGCCGTCCGGTCAACGCGGAACATCGCGGTCTTTCGCGAGATTTCCCGGGGGTTTTCGCGGTTTTCTGGCGCGCGCTTCGCGTGGTTCCGGCGCGCGCGGTGGGCTCTTGCGGCCGTCGTCTCTTCAGTCTACGCCGCCGTGCATGCACACCACGTCAAGAACGGTCCTGTTCGTCCTCGCCGGCGCGCTCACCGCCTGCGCCGGGAGCCCCCCGCCCGTGGAGAGCGCCCCGCCGCCCGCGCCGGCCCCCACGGAGGCTCCGCCGCCCGCGCCGGCCGTGCAGCCGGAGGCGGCGAGCCCGCCCAAGGCGGACCCCGAAGAGGAGAAGAAGAAGGCGGAGCTCGCCAAGCTCGCCGAGGACATGAAGGCCATGGAGGCCAAGGCCGACCAGGAGGCGGCGCGCTTCGACGACGCGCTCAAGGCCGAGGTGAAGGCGCTCGTCGCGGCCAACCACCCGAACGCGGGCGCGGCGTTGCGCGCGGCGCTCAAGGGGAAGCACCGCGCCCCGGGCCACGCCGAGCGCGACGCGGCGAGGCACCCGGTCGAGACCCTCGAGTTCTTCGGCCTCAAGCCGACGAGCACCGTGATCGAGCTCGGGGCGGGCGAGGGCTGGTACACGGAGCTGCTCGCGCCGGTGCTCGCCAAGAAGGGCAAGCTCATCGTCACGGCCTATGACCCGAACGGCCCCGCGGACTCGCGCAACACCCTTTACGGGAAGCGGACGAAGCGCATGCTCGACAAGTCGCCCGAGCTGTTCGGCAAGGTCGACCTCGTCGCGATCGACCGCGACGACCCGAAGCTCGGGATCGAGGGCAAGGCCGACCTCGTGATCGCCATTCGCGAGGCGCACGGCTGGCACCGAACTGGCAAGTTCGACACCTACGTCGCGGAGGCGTTCAAGGCGCTCAAGCCGGGCGGCGTCTTCGGCATCGTGCAGCACCGCGCCAAGCCCGACGCGAACCCCGATGAGAGCGCGAAGCAGGGATACCTCCCGGAAGCGTGGGTGATCCAGAAGGTCGAGTCGGCCGGCTTCAAGCTCGGCGGCAAGTCCGAGGTGAACGCCAATCCGAAGGACACGAAGGACTACCCCGAAGGGGTCTGGACCCTGCCGCCGAACTTCCGGCTCGGCGACAAGGACCGCGCGCGCTACGCCGCCATCGGCGAGAGCGACCGCATGACCCTCAAGTTCGTCAAGCCCGCCCGCTGATCCGCGCGCCCGGCGCCGCGAGCCCCGTCGAGCGGCTCGCGGCGCGCGCGCCGACCTCGCCAGAACATCGCGCGTGCGCGCTCGGGCGCACACCGCCGCGAGCGGCGGTCGAGGCCCGCCTCACGCCGGCGCCGCGTCGCCGCCCGGCGGCGCGACGACGCGGCGCATCGGGATCGTGGCGCCCGGGGCGCCCGACGCGCGGTGCGAGCCGAAGCCGAGGCCGTCGAGCATGGCCGGCGACGCATACACGCCCGGCGTCGCCGTCTCCGGCAGGCACGACGAGAGCTCGACGACGTTCCCGCCCACCATGGATCCGTCCTCGGTGACCACCACGTCGCCGGCGTGGAGGCAGAGGCGGATGCCGACCCGCCTGTCGCGTTGCCCGGCCCCGTCGAGCCGCCCGTACAGCGCGAGCGCGGCCCCGAGCGCGCGGCGGCGCGCCTCCTTGCCGCCGAGATCGTCGCGCGGCCAGTCCGCCGAGAGCAGCACGCTGGTGCTCGTGATCGCGAGCGGCGTGAACCCGGCGGCCGCGAGATCGGTCATCGCCTGCGGGAGCACCGCCTCGAAATCGGTCAGGAACGAGTCGGTCGGGGCCTCGAGCGCGCGGGTGTCGGCGAGCACCTCGACCAGCAGCCCGATCGCGAGGCGCCTCGTGCGCCCCCCTTCCGCCGCGTCGGCGCGGAGGACCCGCGCCGTGGCGACCCGGACCTCCTCCAGGAACGCCGTGACGTCGGGCTGGCGGCCGGCCGGGTCCTTGCTCATGGCCCGCACGACGATGTCGTCGAAGGCCGGGTCGACCGGCGCGTGCAGGCTCGGCCTGGGCGGCGCCTGGTGCAGGTGCAGGTGGCGCAGCACGGGGTACGCGCTCGCCGAGAACGGCATCGAGCCGGCGATCATCGTGTAGAGCAGCGCGCCCAGCGCGTAGACGTCGGTCCGCATGTCGACGGGCCGGTTGAGGAGCTGCTCGGGCGACATGAACGCCGGCGTCCCCACGACGTGCCGCGACGACGTGAGCGACAGGTCCGTCGTGTCGAGCAGCTTCGCGACGCCGAAGTCGAGGAGCACGACCCGCATCCCGCCGCCCTGATCGCACAGGATCACGTTCGACGGCTTCACGTCGCGGTGGATGATCCCGACCGCGTGGACCGCGGCGAGCGCGCTGCAGAGCGGATCGAGGATCGCGAGCGCCTCGTCGGCCGGCAGCCGGCCGCGCGAGAACAGGTGCTGCTCGAGGCTCCTGCCCTGCAGCAGCTCCATCGCGTAGTAGGGCCGCCCGTCGTCGAGCCGCCCGACGTCCAGGATCTCGACGACGCTCGGGTGCCGGATCCGCCCGATCGCGTCCACCTCGCGCTGGAAGCGGAGCACCACGTCGGCGCGCGAGATCAGCTCGGCGTGCATGATCTTGACCGCCGCCGGAGCCCCGCTCGCCGCGTGCACAGCGCGGTAGACGACGCCGAACCCGCCCTCGGCGATGACGCCGTCCAGGAGGTATTCGCCGGCCCTCGGCGCCACGGCGATCGGGATGCCCGGGCCGTCGCCCTCCCGCTCGCGCGTGTCGAGCGTGCGCAGATCCCACGTCGCCGACGTCCCGGGCAGCGGCGCGCCCGCGGCGGGCGCATCGACAGGCGGCGTTGCAGCGGACGGCTCATCGTCACGAGGATCGTTCTTCATACATGGCAGGTGCCGAGTTCTCGCGTTACTGTAGGCGTAAGCCGGGGTCCAATGCGACCCTCCATTGCCTTCGACATCGCTGAATCATGCACCGTTGCGCCGTATGTCACGGGCGGCTCATGCAGGGCGCACCGTGCGTCAGAGACGGCTTCGCGCCGCCGCTCGGCGAGCGCGGGGCCCTGGAGCGCCCGGCGCCCGCTGTCGAGGGCTTCGCGGTGCTCGGCCCGCTCGGGCACGGCGGGTTCTCCGACGTCTGGGCGGCGCAGCGGTCCGACGACGGCGCGCCGGCCGCCGTCAAGGTGGCGCGGCAGGCGACGCGGCACGTCCGCGAGCGATTCCAGCGCGAGGCCGCGCTCGCCGAGCGCGTGGGCGTGCCGCACGTCGCGCAGCTCTACGCGCGCGGCGAGCTCCCCGGCGGCCGGCCTTACCTCGCCATGGAGCGGCTCTTCGGCCGCACCCTGGCCGAGGAGCTCGCGGCGCTGCGCGCGCCGCCCCACCCCGACCGCGTCGCCGAGCGCGCCGACGCGATCCTCGCCGTGCTCGAGGCGACGCACGCGCGCGGCGTCGTCCACCGCGATCTGAAGCCCGAGAACCTCTTCTTGCTGGGATCGAGCGGCCGTGCCGTGCTGCTCGATTTCGGCCTGGCGAAGCTCGCCTCCGCCGACGGCGAGCCCGCCGCGTCCGCCGCCGCGACGCGCGCCGGCGACATCGTCGGCACGCCCGAGTACATGGCCCCGGAGCTGCTCCGCGGCGGCGCGGCGCGGATCGACCCGCGCGCGGACATCTACGCGTTCGGCGTGATCCTGTTCGAGCTGCTCACCTTGCGCCCGCCGTTCGTCGGCGACGCGAACGCCGTCGAGCACGGTCACCTCGCGCTGCGCCCGCCGCGCCCGGGCGATCTCGCCGACGTCCCCGACGGGCTCGAGGAGCTCACGCTCGCCTGCCTCGCCAAGGACCCGTCCCGCCGCCCGGACAGCGCCGCCGCGCTCCGCCGCACCCTGCACGCCCTGCGCGCGCGGCCTCCTGCCGACACGATCCCGCCGCCCTCCGCGCCGCGGTCCGGGCCGCGCTCCGCGCCGCGGTCGTCACCGCAGGTCGACGGCCTCGCGACGGCCGCCGCCGAGGGCCGGCAGCCGGTCGCGCTGCTCTTCGCCGAGACCGGCGCGGGGCCGGTGATCGCGGCGGTCGGCGGCCGCCGCGGGTTCATCGCGCGCCAGCGGGGGCAGCGCTGCGTCGCCGTGTTCTCCGCGAGGGACGTCGACGACCCGGCCCGCGCCGCGCTCGCCGCGGCGCGCGAGCTCGCGCAGCGCGGCGGCGTGCGCGCGGCGCTGCACCTCGCCAGCGTGCGCCTGCGCCGCGTCCCCGGCGGCCTCCACGCCGTCTACGGCACCCCGGTCGAGCGCCCCGAGACGTGGCTCCCGGCCGAGCCATGGTGCGGCCTCGCGATGACCGAGGAGTTCGAGCGCGCGCTCCCCGACGAGGAGATCGCGCCCACGCCGCCGGACGCGCCCGACAGCATGGCGGAGCCGCCGCTGCTCGGCCGCGACGACGTGCTCTCGGCGCTCGCCGGCAGCGCGACCGACGCCTTCGACGGGACGTGCCCCGGCCTGTTCACGCTCCTCGGCGACGCCGGCCTCGGCAAGACGCGCCTCACGGCCGAGGCCGCTTGCATCGCCGGCGTGCCGGTCCCCGACGCGCGCGTCGTCGCCGTGCGCGCGCTCCACCCCATCCACGGCGGCGCGGCGCACGCGGTCCGCACGCTCCTCCGCATCGCGCTCGACGCGCCCGACGAGATCCCCGACGACCCGCGCGCCTTCTGCGTCGACCGGCTCGGCGAGCCGCTCGGCGGCGCGGCCTGGGAGGCCGTCGCGGCGGCGCTCGGCTGGGCGAGCGTGAGGGGCGTGCGGCCGTCCGGCGTCGCCCGCCACAGCCTGATGCTGGCGCTCGCCGAGGCGCTCCGCCGGCGCGCGCGCCGCGGCCCGCTCGCCGTGATCCTCGACGACGCCGACCAGGCGGACGACGTGCTGCTCGACGCCCTCGAGTACGCCACGCTCGACGGCGAGGGCGTCCTCCTCTGGGTCGTCGTGGCCGCGACCCCGCGCTTCGAGCAGGCCCGCCCGAGCTGGGGCCAGCGCAACCAGCGCCACACCCGCGTGACGCTCGCGCCGCTCGCGGAGGCGGCGGCCATGGATCTGGCCTCGCGCCTGCTCCTGCCGGCGGAGTACCCGCCCGCCGAGACCCTCCGCCGGCTGGCCGGCTGGGCGGGCGGCAACCCGGACTGCCTGCGGCAGATCGTCCGTTCGCTGAAGCACGCGGGCGTCGTGCACCGGCGCGCCGGCGGCGGCTTCTACGTCGCGACCGCCGAGGTCGAGGCGCTGCCGCCGGTGCCGGCGTGGCAGTGGCTCGCCGCGCGGCAGCTCGACGACCTGCCGCCGGAGCTCGCGACGTGCGCCAGGGTCTGCTCGGCGCTCGGCAAGTCGTTCGATCGCGCCGAGCTCGAGGCCGTGCTCGACGGCCTCGATCGCGCGGGCGCCACCGGGCCGATGGTCGACGCGGGCTTCGGCCTCGCGGCGCTCGCCGAGCGGCGCATCCTGCTGCGCGAGGCCGAGAGCCGCGGCCGCGTGGGCGAGTGGCACGCCTTCCAGAACGCCGTCCTCCAGGAGGCCGTCTACGAGATGCTCGACCCGGCCCACCGCGCCGCGATCCACTGCAGCGCGCTCGCCTACTGGCGGGCGCAGGTGGCGGCCGGCTCGACCGGCGGGCTCCGCGCGCTCGCGCGCCACGCCGCCGCGTGCGGCGAGCGCGCCGAGGCCGCCGGCGCCTACCTCGCGCTCGGCGACCTCGCGGCCGCGCGGCACGACGCCGTCGAGGCGGACCAGCGCTACGACGCCGCGCTCCACGTCGCAGACCCGGACGACGCGCCCCGGCGCGTGCGCGCGCTCGCGGGCCGCGGCAGGAGCCGCTACCGCATGTGCCGCATCCGGGAGGCGCGCGTCGATTTCGGCGACGCGCTCGCGCTCGCCCGCGCGCTCGGCGACGCGCGCCTCGAGGCGACCCTCCTGCTCGAGGACGCGACAGCGCTCGACTGGGCCTTCGAGTTCGACGAGTCGGCGCGCCGCGTGGACGAGGCGCGGCCGCTCGTCGAGGCGCTCGGCTCGCCCGAGCTCTCGCTGCGCCTCCGTGTCGCCGAGGGGCGGACCTTGTGGCGGCGAGGGCGGCTCGAGGAGGCGACAGCGGAGCTCGCGGCGTGCGCCGAGCGCGCCGCCGCGTCGGGGGACTACGATTGCCGCGTCCTCGCGCTGATCATGCTGTCGTTCCAGCTCGCGGCGGCGGGGCGCCGCGAGGAAGCCGAGCGCACCTTCAGTGAGCTCATCGCGCTGGCGGCGGACGCCGGCGATCGATTCCATCTGTGCACGGCGTACACGAACCGCACGGCGCTGTGGGCCTGGAGCTGGTCGCTGCCGGGCGCCGTCGACGACTTCCGCCGCGCCGTCGATCTCGCGCGCGAGCTCGGCAATCCCTGGATGGAGAAGGCCGCTTCGTACAACGTCGCCGTGCTGCTCCACTGGAGCGACAGGCAGCGCGAGGCGCTCGCGCTCGCGCGGCGCGCCCGGTGGCTCGAAGAGCAGGCCTCGGAGGGCCCGATGCCGCAGACGGCGATCCTGATCGCGCAGATCCACCTCGCGCTCGACGAGTACGAGCAGGCGAACCAGCTCGCGCTCTGGATCGAGCGATCCTGCGCTCTCGGCCCTGGCGACATCCCCGATCACTCCTTGCTCCAGCTCGTGCTGTCCGAGGTCGGGGTCCGGCCGGCCAGCTCATCCTCTCTCTCGTGGAGCGCGGCAGTGCAGCTCGCGAAGGAACAGCCCTTCGTCGAGATAGCGCTGCTGGTCCTCTACTGGCGCGCGCGGATGGCGCTGCGTCGAGGACACACCGACGAGGCCGCCGACGCGCTCGCTGGCGCGCGGGAGCGCCGCGGGGACAGCCCCATGTGGCTGTCCCGCTTCGGCGAGCTGGAGCGCGCGCTCGACGAAGCCCGGAGGACCACGGACGTTCGTACAGGCCTGTCGACCTGAGTCGACAGACCATGTTCCGTCCCGTGTTCGGGCGAGTCTGTGTTTCTACACAGGCGACGTGCACCACTTTTCAGTATTGCGCGTATTCCATCAGGGTGAAAGAATTGCAATCACAGGAAGAGCGAGCGTGTCGGGAGTGCCCGTCATCTCGGCTTCCTCGGGTTGTCGGGAGATTCCTTGGAGGAGAGCTGGATGTTATCAATTCGATCCGTCGCTGTCGGTCTCCTTGCCTGCAGTGCGCTCACGGCGGGGTGCGTCGGTCCATCGGACACGCCGCCGCTCGGGTCGGCGGAGCTGCCGGCGCGGCGCGAGGTGGTGCCCATCGGCCTCAACGGCCTGAAGCCCGCCGATTTCTGGGCCACGGACAACCGCGCCGCGCTCCGCGCGCTCGGCGGCGCCGCGCTCGTCGGCGCCGGGGACGTCGTTGTCGCGACGCCGCTGCTCGCGACCGACGGCGGGCGGAGCGTGCTCGATCACCTCGTGCGCTGCGCGCTGCCCCTCGACGGCGTCGTCTATGGCCCTGACGGCGAGCCGTTTTACGGCGAGTTCGGGTTCGCGCCGGCGTGGACCGGGCGCGCGCTCAACACCTCGGAGCAGCGGTGGGTCTCGGCGTGCATGTTCCAGCACCTGAACGGCTCAGGCGAGCATGTGGATATCCTGCTGCAGGGCAAGCACCCGGCCCTCGAGTGCTCCCGGGACGAGGAGCCGTTTTCGGAGTTCGTCGTGAAGGACGCCACGATGTACGGCAACGCCTTTCTTCCCGGGCACATCGTCGGATTCACCTGCCTCAACCCCGAGCTCTCGGGGGCGCTGTCCGCGCTCTCGCTGAGCTGCCCGCTGGACCTCGGCCTCCTGGTCCTGGAGCGCCCCTGCGGCTACCTGCCGACGTGCGGCATGGCCCTCACGGGGCTCTGCAACCTGGTCTGCACGAAGGACGCCGCCGGCGATCAGACGTGCCACACGCTCCCGCTGGTCGGGCCGCTGCTCGCGCCGCTGCTCGGGTCGCCCTATCCCGAGACGATCCGGACGGAGCTACGCGACAGCGACCTCCTCCCGCTCTACCCCGGCTGCGGCCTGCTCTGACCTGCGCCGTCGGCGCGCGGCCGGAGCCCGGGTGAGCGCGCCGCGCCGACTCGCTACGTCCCGAGCCGCGCCTTGAGCTGCTGAATCGCCTCCGCGATCGCCTTGTCGTCGCGGAAACAGCACGGATCGGCGCGCCTGCAGCGCGCGCCGTGCAGCACCTGGAGCTCGAAGAGCGTGCGCTCGTCGCCCTCGGCGGCGGCGCGGCCGAAGAGCGCCCGCTTGCCGTTGCACGTCGCCTTGCGGAACGCGTAGGTGACGCGGAGCGCGGGCGTCGCGCGCGCCATCACCGCGGGCCGGGCCAGGATCTCGCCGGCGCGCCGGGCGGCCTTCGTGCCCCCGCGCGCGCGCACCACGTCGAGCAGCACGTCCAGCCCGCCGGTGCCCAGCTTGTTCGTGAGCAGGTCGAACACCTGATCCGCCGCCGGGTTGTCCTCCTCGAACGCGATGCCTGCCACGGTGGACACGACCTCCTCGCGCAGGCCCCTGCTCAGCAGCATCTCCGGGTCGGCCTCCGCGAGGGCCAGCATCGCCCGCGCCGCGTGCACCCAGTTCCTCGTCGCCACCGCCCGGCTCAGCTGCGCGCGCACCGCCCTCGGGCCGCTCGTATCGTCCTCGGGCGGCGCGGTCGCCGGCGGCTCCGGGGGCGGCGCGGCCGGCGCGGGCGGCGGCTCCACGGCGGCCGGCGCGGGCGCCGCCGCGGTCGCCTGTGGTCGCCGCAGGGCCAGCCAGATCGCGCCGCCGCCGATCGCGAGCGTCGCCAGGGCCGCCAGCGCCACCGCGACGGGGGCCCAGCCGGCCGAGGGCCTGGCCCGGCCGGGCGCCTGCGCGAGCAGCGTGCGCCGCGGCCCCGACCAGGCGGGCGGCGGCTGCGCCCCGGGCGCGGCCCGCCCGGCCTGCCCCGCCGCGGCCGCCGCCTGCCCCGCCGCCGCGGCCGCCGCCTGCCCGGCCGCCCTCGGAGCCGCGATCGCCCCCGCCGCCACCGGAGCCGCGATCGCCCCCGGCACCGCCGCCTGCGCCTGCGCGGCCGCCTGCGCCTGCGCCGCCGCGTGCGCCTGCGCCTGCGCCGCCGCCGCGCGCGCGACCGCCGCCAGCGCCTCGTCGAGGGCCGCGATCGCGTCGTTCGCCGTCTGGTAGCGGAACGCCGCGTCGTGTTCCATGAGCCGCGCCACGACCTGCTCCACCTCGCGGGGCACCTCCAGGTCCGGAGCGCGCGCGCGGAGCGGGGGCGGCCCGGCCGGGCCCTGCTGCTTGAGCCGCTCCACCACGTTCTTCGCGTCGAACGGGTGCTGCCCGGTCAGCATCTCGTAGAGCACGAGCCCGAGCGCGTACAGGTCCGCGCGCGCGTCCACCGCGTCCATCCCGCGCAGCGCCTCCGGCGCCAGGTACGCGAGCGTGCCGAACACCTCGCCGGCGCTCGTCAGGGCGGGGCTCGGGCCCGACGTCTTTCGGGTCTGGCTGGACAGGAGATCGACATTCACCTTCGCGAGCCCGAAATCGATGAGCCGCACCTGATCGTGCGCGTCGAGCAGGACGTTCTGCGGCTTCACGTCGCGGTGGACGATCCCCTTCTCGTGCGCCGCCGCCAGCGCCGACGCGAGCTGGCGCGCGATACGGAGCGCCCGCGCCGGCTGGAGCCGCCCCCCCGTCGTCACCTCCTTGAGCGGCGTGCCCTCGACGTACTCCAGGATGAGGAAGTACGACGCGTCGTCCAGCTGGCCGAAGTCGATGGCCGCGACGACGTTCGGGTGCCGGATGTGCGCGCCCGCGACCGCCTCGCGCTCGAACCGCGCCACGAGCTCCGGCATCCTCCGCGCGACCGGCCGGAGCAGCTTGATCGCGACCTGCTTGCGGAGGTGCACCTGCTCGCCGCGGTACACGGCGCCCATCCCGCCCTCGCCGATCAGCTCGTGGACGCGGTAGCGCCCCGAGATGAGGCTCCCGACCAGCGCGTCCCCGCCCGCGGCGGCGGCCGCCGCCTCGACGTCCTCGGCGAGCGCCGAGCTCGAGAGCTCCTCCAGGGCGGGGGTGGCCGGCGCCCCGGGCCGCTGCACCGTGAGCTCCTCGATGAATGCCGACTCCAGCGGCTCCTCGGATCCCGGCGTCTCCGGCATGCCGCGCAGGATATCAGGAGAGCCGCCTCGCCGGGCAACCGACGCGGCGCGCGCGCCCGTCGCGGGTGCGCGGGAGTGCGCGCCGCGGGGCGGCGCGGCTCACAGGAGGAACGATACGCCGAGCGAGAACGCGGGATACCCGAGTCGCATCGTCAGCGTGACGTTCTCCGTGAAGTGGAAGCGCCCTCCGACGAACACGACCGGCGAGACCCCGGGGAGCACGCGCCGGTCCAGGTCGCCGAGATAGAGCGCGAGCCCCGGCTCGCCGAAGACGGACCAGCGCCGGTGAAGCCAGAAGTTCCATTGCATCACCACCGAGCCGAACAGGTAGTTCGACGCGTCCCCGTACGCGTCGACCTCGGTGCAGATGCGCGTGCCCGCAGGCCCGTTCTCGAAGCGCGTGCAGTCACCACGGTAGTTTCCGCGGCCCCCGTAATGAAGGCCATCGAGGCCGAAGCCGATGCCGACCGAGTCGTTGAGCTTCTTGATGAAGCCGTTCGGCGCGATGTCGATGGTGGCGCGGAACCCGGCGCCGACGCCCGTCCCGACGCCGGGGCCGAGCGGCTCGAACGGCGCGATGAGGAGGTGCGGCTCCAGCTCGACCTTGTAATCCGGGCGATCGCCGGGGCGCTTGATCGTCATCTGCGCCTCTCCGACCCCGGCCCACCCGAGCGTCAGCGCCACGAACGAGAGCGCGGCCGCAAGCAGGCGCGGCGCGCGAAGCTGCGATGTCATCGCTGTCTGCATGATCTCGGTCTCCATCAGCATGCGCCGCACGCGCGCGAGCCGTTGGGGCACATGACGGCCGCCTCGTCGTCGGGGCACGTGACGCGGCACTCGCCGCCCACGTTCTCGCAGAACACCTGGCAGGAGCCCCGACACTCGACCTCGCAGGTCCCCACGTTCCGGCAGGTCACCACGCTGCTCGAGCCCACGACGACGCCGCACCGGCTCGTGTCGTGGCACTCGTACCGGCAGTCGCGCTCGCAGATGGCCCCGCACGCCGCGGTGTTATGGCACTCGAGGTCGCAGCCGTCCCCGCAGGAGGCAGAGCACTCGTCGACGTCGAAGCACTCGAACGAGCACTCGTGCTCGCAGACGGCGCCGCAGCGGTCCATCTGGAAGCAACGCTGATCGCACCTGTCACCGTCGCAGCCGAGGTAACAATCGTCTCCGTGGGAGCACTCGCACGCTTCTCCCTCCACGCAGGCGCCGCTGTTCCAGCAGCTCGCCAGGCCGACGCCTGCGAGGAGCGTGAGCAATATCAGTGCATAAAAGCGCATGGCCGGGCGAGCATAGCTTGGCCTCCCGAAAGTGTCACGAAATCCGCGGAGGTACGCCCACGGGCCGCCTCACCACCGCGTCCAGCGGGAGATTCGCCTCACGCGTGTATGGGGGGTACCGTCGCTGGCGAGCGCGACCCGCTCGGCGATGTGCGTCGCGAGATGGGGGCCCCAGCCACCGTCGTCGAACGGCTCGTCCGCGTCCGCGCCGAGGTTGTACTCCCAGCATTGCGCGTAGTGCTGCGTCACGTTCTGGTGCTCGGCCGCGCAGTTCCGCGGGTACGGGTCGCCGTCGTGGTCGTGCGACGACCACCCCGAGAGGAAGTGGGCAACGAAGATGTCGGCGTTGCCTGCCGCGTGCGTGGGGCGGAGGAGCTTCATGGTCTCCGGGTCGATGCCCTCGGCCGTCGCGCGCATGACCTCCTTGACGGTGCCCTCGAGGTCCTCGACGTCGTCGCGGTACTCGCGACCGACCGCGTAGAGGGAGCCCATGTAGAAGTTCTGACCGAGCGCCGGCTCTCCCCTCGTCCCGAGCCGCTCGGCGTAGGGGATGTTCCAGAACCGCAGCGTCTTTCCCGCCTCCGACCCGACGCTGTTGTAGAGGAGCGCCCACCCCCCGCCGTCGGTCTCCAGATCGCACATCGCGGCGAGCTCCGGCTCGGGGCCGGGCCCGTCCAGATCGAGCGTGTGGACGCCGCTCGGCAGGCCGCGGGGGACGTCCCCGCAACGGGCGTACGTGCACCCCTTGTTCGCCGCGCCGTCGCAGTCCTCGTCCTCGGCGGTGTCGCAGCGATCGGGCGTCGGCAGGACCTGGTCAGTGCACGGGCCGTACCCGTTCCCTTCCTCGTCGCAGACCCTCACGCCGCTGCGACAGGCGCCGCGGTTCAGCGTCCCGGGGGGCCCGCCGTAACAGACCTCCTGGCTGCCGGGATCGCAACGGCGCCCGCCGCCGCCACCGCCGTCGCCCGAGGCCGAGCCGCCGCCGCCGGCGCCGCCGCCGCCGGCGCTCGCCGCCGAGCCGTCGTCGCCGAACCTCCGCACCTTCGTCGAGCAGGCCGTCGCGGCGGTGAGCAACACCATGGCAGCGCAGCAGGCCCCCGCGGCCGAGCCCTTGCCGAGCACCATGCGACATTTGCCGATACGAGCGCCTGCCATGGTGCCTTATACACCGGCCGCGTCGGCGTGTGCACCGGCCGCGCGCGGGCGGTGGGCGGGGGCTTCGCCGCTCAGCGCGATGCCCCGGCGGTCGTCACAGGGGGCGGAGCTGGGCCGGGCTCTGGCCACCTTGCAGCGCGAAGGAGATGGCGCTCTGGAGGGTGCTCTTCGTGAGGATGCCCCCGAGGTCGAGCCCGAGCCCGACCAGCGTCTGCGCCACCGCCGGCCGGAGGCCGGTCAGGATCGTCCTTGCGCCGAGGAGCTGCAGCGCCCTTGCCGTGTCGACGAGCGCGGAGGCGACGCGCGTGTCGATCTCCTTGAGCCCTGTCACGTCGAGGATGACTGTCTGCACCTGCGTCGCCTGGACTCCATCGAGCGCGACCGACATCACCTGTGCGATCCGCTCCGAGTCCATCTGGCCGATCAGCGGCATGACCACGATGCGATCGGTGATCGGGATGAGCGGCGTCGACATCGCCTGCATCGAGTCGCGGAGCCGCGCGAGCGTCCGCTCGAGCTGCCCGAGCACCTCCTTGTAGGACGTGACGTCGTGCGCGGTGCCGTAGACGAGGCGGCGCGAAGGATCCTCGGACGCGTCCATGTGCGCCGTCCACGCGAGCCACTTGTACGAGCCGTCCTTGCACGCGTACCGGTTGTCGAACCGGATCGTCGTGCGGCCCTGGAACAGGGCGGTGGCCTCGGCGACCGTCGCCTCGCGGTCGTCGGGGTGGACGAACTCGATGAACGGCCTCGCGGTCATCTCCTCGGGGGACCAGCCGAGCGTCTGCTCCCAGGCCGGGTTTGCGTGGCGGAAATACCCGTTTGCGTCCAGGGTCACGAGCAGGCCCACCGAGACCCGGAACAGCTTCTCGTACACCGTCGCGAGCTCCGTCACGCGCGCGAGCTCCTCCGCCCGCTCGCGGTCGCTCGTCACGTCGATCGCCGTTGCGTAGATGAGGCGCTGCTCGGGGGCACCGTCCATGTCCACGCCGGCCGCCCAGCCGAGCCACCTGTACGAGCCGTCCTTGCACCGGTAGCGGTTGTCGAACCGGGCGACCGTGCGGCCCTGGAAGAGCCCGGCCGCCTCCGTGAGCGTCGCCTCTCGGTCGTCCGGGTGGACGAACTCGATGAACGGCTTGCTCCTGAGCTCGTCGAGCGACCAGCCCAGGGTCCGCTCCCAGGCGGGGTTCAGATCATGAAAGTGGCCCCGCGCGTCCGCGGTGGCCAGGAGTCCTGCCGAGAACTGGAAAAGCTTTTCTTGCCTCAAGCCCATGTCATCCCCTGTGCGGTCGCGGCGCGCGCTCCTCGCCGCGGCCGCTCGCTTCCCCGTCGCCCCCTGCCCGATGCAGGCGGACGCCGCCGCGCTGTCCGGCAGGAGCGCGCGGTCGCGCGCCGCCAAAGCGAGGTGGGGCCCACCGATGCGTCGGAGCTTGCTTGTCCACGAGATCGACTTTTATGTCAAGGGCATCCGCGGCTCCCGGCGGTTGTCGGCAGGAGCGGTCGGAGCCGAGGGTGCGTGCGCGTCCGTGGCCGGCGTCCACTGTCGGTGTCACCGCGGTTGCCAGGCCACTGGCAGGCGGGTAGGGTCCGCGCCCAAGGAGTGGACCATGACCGTCTCTGCGATTTTCGACCCGGCGCGCTGGCGTGAAGTCGACGGGTTCTCGTTCGAGGATCTCACCTATCACCGCGCCGTGGATCAGGGCACCGTGCGCATTGCGTTCAACCGCCCCGAGGTGCGCAACGCGTTCCGCCCCCGCACCGTCGATGAGCTCTACACGGCGCTCGAGCACGCGCGCACGACCGCGGACGTGGGGTGTGTGCTGATCACCGGCAACGGGCCTTCTCCCAAGGACGGCGGCTGGGCGTTCTGCTCCGGCGGAGATCAGCGCATCCGCGGCAAGGACGGCTACAAGTACGAGGGCGAGAGCGCGGGGCAGGCCGATCCGGCGCGGCTCGGCCGGCTCCACATCCTCGAGGTGCAGCGGCTCATCCGGTTCATGCCCAAGGTGGTCATCGCCGTCGTGCCCGGCTGGGCGGCCGGCGGCGGCCACAGCCTCCATGTCGTCTGCGACATGACCCTCGCGAGCCGCGAGCACGCGATGTTCAAGCAGACGGACCCGGACGTGGCGAGCTTCGACAGCGGTTATGGCTCGGCGCTGCTCGCGCGGCAGGTCGGCCAGAAGAAGGCGCGGGAGATCTTCTTCCTCGGGCTCGACTACACGGCAGAGCAGGCGGCGGCGATGGGCATGGTCAACGCCGTCGTCCCCCACGCCGAGCTCGAGGAGGAGGCGCTGCGGTGGGGCGCGATCATCAACTCGAAGAGCCCCACCGCGATGCGGATGCTGAAATACGGTTTCAACCTGCCTGACGAGGGGCTGGTCGGACAGCAGCTCTTCGCCGGCGAGGCGACCCGGCTCGCCTACGGCACGGACGAGGCGCAGGAGGGCCGAGACGCATTCTTGGACAAACGCCGTCCGGATTTCAAGCGCTTTCCCTGGCACTACTGATCCCGGCGCGCCGCCCGCCCCCCGGCGGGCTCGGCCGCCCGCTCCGGCCAGCCGGAGATCTCACGTAACTACGCAGAAATAGGACAGAAACCCGTGAAGCGCCCGGTGCGCCGAGCGCAGCGGCCGCGGCCGCCTGTTCGGGTGGTTCTGTATAATTATGCCCAAGTTGCTCGTGGACGACGCCTTCATGACGCCGCGACGCGTGATCGCGATGACGCTGCAACGCGTGATACGCCACACGGTGAAGTCACGAGATCTCGCCGCGCCCGGAACGCGCGTCTGTGCTTGACAACGACACCCGCTCCATCGATTGTTGCGCCGTCATACGGTTCCGTGCGCGTCGTCTCTGCTGCGGGACTGTCAACTTTAGCTGGAGATGCTGATTATGCTTTCTGCTTCAAGGTCGGCTGGTTGGAAGCGTTCGTGGCTGTCTCTGGGGGGGTCGCTTCTTCTGGCGCTCGTGGGCGGCCTCGCCGCGGTCGGCTGCGGTGACGACGATCCGTCGGGCGGCAACGGCGGGTCGGGCGCGGCGAGCGGCACGGGCGGCTCGGGCGGCGACGGCGGCGGCGTCGCCGAGGGCGGCGGGGGCGGCGGCGGCGGCGAGGTGCCGGTCGAGACCGTGCCGCCGTCCGGTGATGAGCAGATCCGCGTCAACCAGGTCGGCTACCTGCCGAACGCCGCCAAGTTCGCGACCGTCGTCGCCGCGTCGGACAAGGCGCACGAGTGGCAGCTCGTCGACGCCGCCGGCACGGTGGTGGCCCGCGGGGCGACCCGGGTCGTTGGCAACGACGCGAGCTCCGGCGAGCACGTGCACATCATCGACTTCTCCGACTTCGTGACGGAAGGCCAGGGGTACACGCTGCGCGTCGGCGACGTGTCGAGCCACGCGTTCGACGTGAGCCCGACCATCTACTCCCAGATGAAGTACGACGCGCTCGCGTACTTCTATCATAACCGCTCCGGCATCGAGATCCTCGAGCAGTACGTCGGCCCGGACCACGCGCGCCCGGCGGGGCACCTGCCGGATCAGGCGCCCTGCGCTCCGGATATCGGGTGCACGTACACGCTCGACGTCACCGGCGGGTGGTACGACGCCGGCGACCACGGCAAGTACGTGGTGAACGGCGGTATCTCCGCGTGGACGCTGCTGAACCAGTACGAGCGCCTCGTCGCGCTCGGCTCCACCGCGGGCGATTTCGGCGACGGCAAGCTGAAGATCCCCGAGAGCTCGAACGAGATCCCCGACCTCCTCGACGAGGCCCGCTGGGAGATCGAGTTCTTCCTCAAGATGCAGGTGCCGGAGGGCCAGGCGAACGCGGGCATGGTGCACCACAAGATGCACGATGAGAGCTGGACCGGCCTGCCGCTGGCGCCGCACGAGGATGAGGAGCCGCGGTATCTGCGCCCGGTCAGCACCGCGGCGACGCTCAACGTGGCGGCCACCGCGGCCCAGGCAGCGCGCATCTGGCGCGAGCTCGACCCCGAGTTCTCCCAGGAGTGCCTCGAGGCCGCCACGCGGGCGTGGGACGCCGCCCAGGCGAACCCGGACGTCATCCCGGACGAGAGCGCGGTCGTGGGCGGCGGCGCCTATGGCGACAACGAGCTGAGCGACGAGTTCTACTGGGCGGCCGCCGAGCTCTTCATCACGACGGGCGACGCGAAGTACCAGGCCGAGCTCGCGGAGTCGGACTACACCGAGAAGCTCCTCGGCGAGGCCGGCACCTTCAGCGCCATGACGTGGGGGCAGGTCGACGGGCTGGGCGCCATCTCGCTCGCCGTCGTCGACGCCCAGCACTCGGCGGCGGAGCGCGAGGCGGCCCGGACGAAGCTGACCGCCATCGCCGACAAGTACCTCGAGGCCATCGACGCGGAGGGATACCGGCTCCCCTTCACGGCGGACGACACCGGGTATCCCTGGGGCTCCAACTCGTTCGTGCTCAACAACATGCTCGTCCTGGCGCTGGCGCACGACTTCACCGGCGAGCAGAAGTACCTCGACGGCGTCGTGTCGGGCGCGGACTACATCCTCGGGCGCAACGCGATGGACAAGTCCTATGTGTCCGGGTACGGCGAGAACCCGCTCAAGAACCCGCACCATCGCTTCTGGGCTGCCCAGCTCAGCAACGATTACCCGGCCGCCCCGGCGGGAGCGGTCTCCGGCGGGCCCAACACCGCACGGCAGGACCCGATCGCCATGGAGCAGATCGACGCCGCGTGCGCGCCTCAGAAGTGCTATATCGACGACATCGAGGCGTGGTCGGTCAACGAGATCACCATCAACTGGAACGGTCCGTTCGCCTGGGTCGCGTCCTGGCTCGACGAGAAGGGCACCCAGGGCGCCCAGTGACGTGAGCTGACGTGGGCTGACGTGGGCTGACGACGTCGGCTGACGTGGAGCGGTGCGGTCGCGCGGACCGCACCGCTCCTTCGCCCCCTCCCGACCCCGCCGACGATCCGGGCCGGCCACGACCGTCGCCGCCGAGGCGGCGAGGGCGCCTGCGGACGCCACCGAGACCGACACCGAGGCGGGCGCGAGCGCCGGACCGCCGGAACGCCGGGGCATCGCCGCGCCGGGTGTGATTGGCCGCGACAGCCGTCCAGCTTCTGCTAGGTTGCGCGGCTTTCATGAATCCAGACTCACCGATCGACGCCTTGCCCGCGCCGCTCGCGGGCGCGCTCGCCCGCCGCGGCTTCACCTCCCTCACCCCCGTCCAACAGGCCGTCCTCGCGCCGGAGCTCGCCGGCCGGGACCTCCGCATCTCGTCGCAGACCGGCTCGGGGAAGACCGTGGCCATCGGCCTCGCGCTCGCCCCCCGCCTCGAACGCGCCGTCGCCGAGCGCGCCGCCGCGGCCGCGCCCGACGGCGCGCCGCGGACCGCGGCGGCCCCCGCCGCCGTGATCATCGCCCCGACGCGCGAGCTCGCCGCGCAGATCGCCGGCGAGCTCGGCTGGCTCCTCGCGCCCCTCGGCGCGCGCGTCGCCTGCGTCACCGGCGGCACGAGCTTCGGCGTGGAGGCGCGCTCGATGCGCCGCGACCCGCTGGTCATCGCCGGGACGCCCGGCCGCCTCCTCGACCACCTGGAGCGCGGGACGCTCGATCCGCGCGGCGTCGTCGCCCTCGTGCTCGACGAGGCGGACCAGATGCTCGACCTCGGCTTCCGCGAGGAGCTCGAGGCGATCGCGGGCCGGATGCCCGTCGAGCGCCAGACCCACCTCGTCTCGGCCACCTTCTCGCGCGAGGTCCGCGCGCTCGCCGACCGCTTCCAGCGGGGCGCGGCGAGCGTCGAGGGCACGCGCCCCGGCGCGGCCAACGGCGACATCGCGCACGTCGCCCACCTCGTGCTCCCGGCCGAGCGCGACGCGGCGCTCGTGAACCTGCTGCTCCTCGCGCCCGGCGAGCGCACGCTCGTCTTCGTGCGCACGCGCGAGGGCGCCGCGGAGCTCGCCGACAAGCTCACGGCGCTCGGCCTGCCCGCGGGCGCCCTGAGCGGCGACCTCGAGCAGCGCGAGCGCACGCGCACGCTCGACGCGTTCCGCTCCGGCGCCATCACGACGCTCGTCGCGACCGACGTCGCCGCGCGCGGCATCGACGTGCCCGAGGTCGGGCGCGTCATCCACGCCGATCCACCGGGCGATCCCGAGATCTACACGCACCGGAGCGGCCGCACGGGGCGGGCGGGCCGCAAGGGGACGAGCGTGCTGCTCGTCGCGCCGTTCGCGCGCGAGCACGCGCTGAGGCTGCTCCGGCGCGCGGGCGTCGAGGTCGCGTTCCGGCCGGCCCCGTCGCCCGACGACGTGCTGCGCGCCGCCGACGAGCGGCTCGCGGCCGATCTCGCCGCCGCGCGCCGGATCGAGGCCGGGGACGCGGGCGGTGAGGGAGCGGGCGAGGTGCGCGCCGGCGGCGCGGGTGGGGAGGATGCGGGCGCGGACCGCGCGCGGGAGCGGTCGGGCCTCGCGGCCGAGCCGCGGCTCATGCAGCTCGCCGCGCGCCTGCTCGCGGACATGGCCCCGACGGAGCTCGTCGCGGCGCTCCTCGCGCGGGCGAAGCACACCGGCCCCTGCGCGCCGCAGCCCGTCACCGCGATCGCGCCGCCCCGGTCCGAGCCGCCGCGCGATCGCGCCGCCGGTCCCCGCGGCGACGCCGCTCGTCGCGGCGGCGCCCTGCATCGCCCCGCCGGCCGTCGCGAGGATGCCGTCCGTTTCGGCGGCGCCGGTCCTCGCGGCGACGCCGGTCCTCGCGGCGACGCCGCTCGCCGCGCCGACGCCGGTCCTCGCGGCGACGCCGCTCGCCGCGCCGACGCCGGTCCTCGCGGCGACGTCGCGCGCCGCGGAGATGCGGCCCGTCGCGGCGACGGCGAGCACGCCCCGCGCCTCCCGTTCGTGCCCTTCCAGGTCAACTGGGGGGAGCGCCACGGCGCGGATCCCCGGCGCCTGCTCGCGCTCGTGTGCCGCCGCGGCGGCGTGTCGAGCCGGCAGATCGGCGCGATCCGGATCGGCAGCACCGCGTCCGTCGTCGAGGTGGCCTCGCCCGCGGCGCCCGAGTTCGCGCGCGCTGTCAACCAGCCCGACGCGCGCGACGCGCGGATCCGCATCGTCCGCGCGAGCTCGATGCGCGTCGACTAGCCCCGCCCGCCAGAGGTCCGGGGTGGCCGGGCCGCTGCGCCGCCCCGCGGCGGCTCCGCGCCGCGAGCGAGCGGGCCCGCGCGCTCCGGGGACAATGGCCTTGAAAGGCAGGGGTTTCCTGATTTCTCGCCGACCTCGGGTGTTGTACAAGGTCCGGGTGAACCGAAGCTCGAACCTCAAGCCAGCCAGCAGTTGCCGTCTTGCGAGCCCGGCCGCGGTGCTCGCTGCATTGCTCGGTCTTGCCCTTGTCGCGTGCGGCGGCAGCGTGCCCCCGCCGAACGATCAGCTCGCCGCGTCCCAGGCCGCCATCCGCGCGGCGGACGAGGTGGGCGCCGAGACCGACCCCCAGGCCGCCCTCCACCTGAAGCTCGCGAACGAGCAGCTCGACAAGGCCAAGCAGCTCATGCAGGAGGGCGAGAACGAGGCCGCCCTGCCCCTGCTCGAGCGCGCCGAGGCCGACGCCGAGCTCGCGCTGGCGATCGCGAAGGCGCGCGCCACGCAGGTCCAGGCGCAGGAGGCGCTGAAGCAGGTCGAGCAGCTGAAGCAGGCGGGGTTCAAGTGAAGCGAGAGGTAAAGGTGATGGCTTCTGGAGTGAAGATCCTGTCCTTGCCCGGCCGGTCCCTCGCGCTGTGCGCCGCGCTCTACGCGGCGTCCGGGTGCAGCGCGGCGATGCCGCCGAAGGAGCTCGTCGACGCCCGCACGAGCTACAAGCGCGCGGCCCAGGGCCCGGCCTCGAGCCTCGCGCCCGCCCAGCTCGACACGGCGAAGCAGGCGCTCTCCCGCGCCGAGGGCGCGTTCAACGAGGAGCCCGAGTCGCAGCAGACGCGCGACCTCGCCTACATCGCCGACCGCAAGGCGCGGGAGGCGGAGGCGGCGGCGGCGCTCGAGCAGGCGCAGCGCGACAAGACCGCGGCCGA
Source organism: Sorangium sp. So ce1335 (assembly GCF_051521615.1). Classification (NCBI taxonomy): domain Bacteria; kingdom Pseudomonadati; phylum Myxococcota; order Polyangiales; family Polyangiaceae; genus Sorangium; species Sorangium sp. So ce1335. The sequence goes on along the minus strand of NZ_CP150363.1, from coordinate 7,894,915 downwards.
GCAGAATTTCAAGGAGCTCTCGCAGCAGCAGCTCGCCACCGCGAAGGACGCGCTGCAGAGCAACCAGCAGCAGATCGAGCGCGAGCGGCAGGCGCGCGCCCAGGCCGAGAGCGCGCGGCTCCAGGCCGAGAGCGCGCGCACCCAGGCCGAGAAGGCCCGCCAGGAGGCCGAGGCGGCGCGGCGGGAGGCCGAGCGCGTCGCGAACGCGGCGCTCGCGAGCCTGAAGGAGATCGCCGCGGTGAAGGAGGAGAAGCGCGGCGTCGTCATCACGCTCTCCGGCGCGGTGCTCTTCGCCTCCGGCAAGTCCGAGCTCCTGCCGATCGCCAAGGAGAAGCTCAACCAGGTCGCGACGACGCTCAAGGACCAGGGGTCGCCGCCGCTGCGGATCGAGGGGCACACCGACTCGACCGGCTCCGCCCAGGCGAACCGCAAGCTCTCGCTCGACCGCGCCGACGCCGTGAAGACCCACCTCATCAGCGTCGGGCTCCCCGCCGACAAGATCGCGACCGTCGGCCACGGCCCCGACCGCCCGGTGGCGGACAACAAGACCCCCGAGGGCCGCGCCAACAACCGGCGCGTCGAGATCATCGTCAATCCCACCAGCGACCAGTGACGGCGCCGAGGGGCCGCGCGCCCTTCAGGCATCCTCGCAAAGGGCACAGGGGCAGAGATCTACATCTCTCTCCTCTGTGCCCTCTGTGCCTCTGTGGTTCAAATTCCTCCCCTCCGAGCCTGGGCCAGGAAGCGAGCCCTCCGGGACGAGCGATCGAGGAGCGCCTCGGTCACGGGCGGTGGCCGTCGTCCCGCGCCGCGCGCCGTGCGAACGGGCGCAGGGCGTGCGTCCTCACGCTCTGGGCGCCGGCGCCCATCGCCGGCGGCGGGACCCCGGCGCGCGCCGCGGCCTCGGCGATCTGCGCCTCGAGCGCGTCGAACATCCCGTCGAGCTCGCTGTGGCACCGGTCGACGAGCTGCAGCGCCTCCGCCCGCGCCTCCGGGTCGAGGACGACGGACTCGAGGCGAGCGCTGGTGTCCTCCCCGAAGACGCCGTGCGCCTTCTCCATATCGAGGTGCTCCCGGGAGAAGTAGCGAAGGCAGCGCCGCTCGCCGATGCGCTCCAGGTAGCGCGCGACGCGCTCGAAGAAGACGTGCCCCGCCGAATCGAGCGTCAGCAGCAGCGTGAGCCGACCCGCGTCGTGGCGCACCCTGAACGCCTGCGCGACGAGCGCAAAGCTTGCGTCGCGCGCGGCGTGGTGAGGCTGGCCGAAGAGCTGCGCCGGCGTGGGGGGATCGACGCCGAGCGCCGCCAGATCGTCGAGGAACCAGCGGTCGTGACCGGCGTTCTCCAGGCGATTGCGGTGCACGATGCGCTTGTATTTCGGATCCGACACGCGCTCGTCGCAGACGCGCAGGATGTCCTGGAACGTCATCACGAAGAACGTCAGGCAGAGCGGGAACGGCGCGAGCTGAGCGAGGGGCGGATCGGCCTCGAGTCGGGCGAAGAACGGGTGGTCGCTGAAGCGCGTCTGATGGTGCGCGATGTGCTGCTGAATCATTTTCATGGCGTGTCTTCTTCTCCGGGTGCTCGCATAGCTGCAAGACGCATACCCGGAGCCGGTACGCCCGCGTTCGCCGTACCGCGACGGTCGTGAAATTCTGTTGTCCGACGGCCGACGGGCAGCGGCGCGATCCGGCCGGGGCGACGGCGGGACGGGCGCCGGCCTTCCGCGTTGTGCGGCGAGCGCCCGCGGTGTTAAGCACGGCGCGTGTTCGGACGCTTTTTCCGCGGGATCTGGCAGGAATACGTGATCGACCTGCGCGACCGGCTCGACGCCGAGGCCGCGCTCTACCGGAGCACCACGCCGCCGGGAGAGGTCAGCCGCCGCCTCGTGAGCGTGTTTCTCACCGTGATCGGCGTCCTCATCTTCGTCCGCTTCGCGGGCAATGAGAACGACACGCGGTGGATGGTCCAGGGCCTTCGCGCCGTGGGCCTCGACGACCTCGCGGCGCGGCTCCACGACGCGCTGAACACCTCGCCGGACCGCCGCTTTCACCAGCGCATCGTCTGGGCGGTCGCCCGCGTCACCGGCTATCTGGTCCCGACCCTGCTCGTCGCGCGCCTCGTGCTGCGCGACCCCATCCGGAGCCTCGGCCTGCGCGTCCGCGGGACGGCGCGGCACATGTCCGTTTATGCCCTCTTCTTCGCCGTCATGGCGCCCGTGCTCTACATCGCCTCGCTCTCGCCGGCCTTCCAGGCGAAGTATCCTTATTACAAGCTCGCGCGCGGCGAGGCGCTGTGGCCGTGGTTCTGGGGGTGGGAGGCCCTCTATGCCGCGCAGTTCGTCGCGCTGGAGTTCTTCTACCGCGGCTTCTTCCTCCACGGGCTCCGCCGCGCGCTCGGCCACGCCTCCATCTTCGTCATGATGGTGCCGTACACGATGATCCATTTCGGCAAGCCGTTGCCCGAGACCCTCGGCTCGGTGCTCGCCGGGTTCATCCTTGGCACGGTGAGCCTGAAGAGCGGCTCCATCTGGGGCGGCTGCGCGATCCACGTCGCTGTCGCGACGTCGATGGACCTGCTCTCCCTGTGGCACCAGGGGCGTCTATGACGGCGCTCCGCGGCGGGCCACATCTCCGGCGGGCGCGGCGGCCAGAGGAGGATCAGCCGCCGCCCGCCGGTGCCTTCGTTCGCTGTCATGGAGGTGCTCGCCGCCAGGGCGCGGCGCGCGGCGGGCGAGTCGGTCCTCGGCGCTCGCGCCGCCGGCGCTCCAGGGGCTGAACAATCCGTGCCCCGGAGGCATCAGACGGCGGCGGAGAGGAGGAACGAGATGCGATCGAGCTGGTTGCTGGGGGGTGCCCTGGCCTGCGCCGTGGTGATGCTGTCGGCGGGAGAGGTCTGGGCCGCCGGAACGCCGTCCTGGGAGAGCTTGCCTCCGTTGATCACCCCGCGGAGCGGGCATACGGCCACGTTGCTCCAGGATGGCCGGGTGCTCGTGGCGGGAGGCCACGGCGGCGACAGAACCGTGCTCCTCCGGGAGGTCGAGCTCTACGACCCGGCGAGCAAGACGTGGGCGCCCGCAGCGCCGCTGCGCAGCCCGCTCCGCGAGGCCGCCGCGACGGCCGTCCTGCCGGACGGGCTCGCTCTCGTGACGGACGGCGAGAACGTGGAGGTCTACTCCCCGGATCTCGATCTGTGGAGCGCGGCGGCTCCCCTGACGCCGGCGCTCACGGCGCCCCACGCCGTGCTCCTCCCGAGCGGCAAGCTGATGATGCTCGGCCACACGTCGGGCTCCATCGCGGGCAGCATCTATGATGCCCCCACGGGCACCTGGCGTCCCATCCGATCGCTGAGCGGCGTGGCCGCCACGAGCGCGACGCCGCTCCCGGACGGCCGTGTGCTCGCGGCGGGCAACGGCCGCGGCAACATCTACGATCCGGAGACCGATTCCTGGACACCGACCTCCGCGCCCGTCCTCTGGTCCAGGGTGTACCGCGCGACGCGGCTCGCCAGCGGCGACGTCCTCTTCGTGGGCGGATTCGAGCTCGAGGCCCCGCACCCCTCGCAGCTTTACCTCCACGACGCCGATCTATGGATAGCGATCCAGGGGCATGAGCCCTTGTACGACCCCTATCCTGACTGCGTCCCGGACGGGTACTTCGACAGGGGCGTGGGCGTCTCGCTGCTCCCCAGCGGAAGCGTCCTCCTGACAGGCGGGATGGTGTCGTACGTCTGCGGGGCCGAGGACGAAAATGGCCAGCTCGTGAACGTGTCGCGCTACAGCGAGTTCAGCGCCGCGCTGGAGCTCTATGATCCGGCGAGGGCTGCCTGGGGGGCCCTCGACGTGGGAGCGCCGGAGACGATGGCGCGCGCGCATCACACGTCGACGACCCTCGACGACGGCAGCGTGCTGATCGCTGGCGGGCTGGTCGCGGCCGGCTCGCGCGCCGACGCGCCGGTCCCGACGGCCTCCGCGTTGCTCTTCCACGAGCGCGCGCCGCTCGGCGCGGCCTGCGAGGCCGGCGGCGACTGCGCGAGCGGCTTCTGCGCGGATTCGGTCTGCTGCGATGCGGCCTGTGCCGGTCCGTGCGACGCGTGCGCGGCCTCGGCGGGGGCCACGAAGGACGGCGCCTGCACGCCGCTCTCGGGCACGCCGTGTGACGACGCCGACGCGTGCATCGTGGGAGGCGTCTGCGAGGCGGGCACCTGCGCCGGCGGCGCCGCCGCGCCCGACGGAACCCCGTGCGACGACGCCGAGGTGTGCTCCGCGACGAGCACGTGCCAGGGCGGCGCCTGCGTCGGAGCGAGCCCGGCGAGCTGCCAGCCGCCGGACGGCTGTCACGAGCCTCCCGCCTGCGATCCCGAGCTCGGGTGCTCGGGGCCCGCGCCCGAAAAGCCGGACGGCGCGCGCTGCGACGTCGCGGGGACGCCGGATGCCTGGCAGCCCGCGGCGAGGTTGCCGAACGAGGTGAAGGACGTGCTCGCGGCCACGTTGCTGGAGGACGGCACGGTGCTGGCCGTCGGGGTGGAGAACAGCTCCGCCGCGCCCTTGAGGGCGGTGCGCTACGACCCGAGCACGGACCGATGGCAGCTCATCGAGGGAACGCCACAGGTGCGGTCGAGCTTCACCCTCCACGCCACGCCGCTGCAGGACGGCACGGTCCTCGTGAACAGCCACGATCGCGTGGACCGGTTCAACCCGGCCACGGGCGAATGGGAGGGGGCCGCGGCCATGCTCGGGGCTCACCAGCTCGGCTCGGCGACGCTGCTCCAGGACGGCAGGGTGCTCGTCATGGGGGGCAACGCCGGATCCGTGGAGGTGTATGATCCCGCCGCGGACGCCTGGACCTCGGTCGCGCCCGCGACCGTGCGGCGATTCAGTCACACGGCGACGCTGCTCCAGGACGGCAGAGTGCTCGTCACGGGCGGCGGCGACGACCCGACGAGCGCCGAGGCGTATGACCCGGCTGCCGACACCTGGACGCCCGTGGCTTCGATGAGCTCGGCGCGCGCGGGGCACACGGCGAGGCTGCTCCAGGACGGCAGGGTGCTCGTCGTGGGGGGCAGCCGTGACGGCATGGTCCTCACGACAGCCGAGCTCTACGATCCGGCGAGCGACACCTGGACGCCAGCGGCAGAGATTGCCGCCCGGCGGCGGGGTTACGGCCAAGCCGTGCTCCTTGCCGACGGCAGGGTGCTCGTGGCGGGCAATCTGGATGGGCCGTATTCGCTCGATTACACGGCCGAGCTTTACGATCCGGCGACGGACCTCTGGTCGCCGGGGCCTGCGATGGACATCCCGCTCGCCGGTCACGTGGCGGCGCGGCTGGATGACGGACGCGTCCTGATGATAGGCGGTGACCTCGGCAGTGCGTTCTACCCGTCCTCCCTCGTGGACCTCTATGTTCCTGGGCAGCGTCCGGGCAGCGGGGTGTGCCAGGCCGGCGTGTGCTTGCCGGGCGCAGGTGGAGAGGGTGGCGCCGGCGGCAGCGGCGGTGACGCGAGCGGCGCTGGCGGCAGCGGCGGTGACGCGAGCGGCGCTGGCGGCAGCGGCGGTGACGCGAGCGGCGCCGGCGGCAGCGGCGGTGACGCGAGCGGCGCCGGCGGCAGCGGCGGTGATGCGAGCGGCGCCGGCGGCAGCGGCGGTGATGCGAGCGGCGCCGGCGGCAGCACCACGAGCGCAGGCGGGACGGGCGAAGGGGGTGGCGGCGGTGAGCCCGGCACGCAGAGCGGCGCTGGCGGCGGCCCTTCAGGCGGAGACGGCGTTCGCTGGCATTGCCAGATGACGGCCGGGGCCCAGGGGACACCCACGTGGCTCGTCCTCGTCGGGGGGCTCGCTGCCCTGCGCGTGCGCCGGCGCTCCGCGAGGAGCAGCGGCGCTGCGGCGACGCGCCCGCGCACCCCGACGTGACGTCGGTCGGCAGGAGCGTTTCCGCGGCGACCACCGTTCCCTCCGTGCACCTCCGGACGCGGACGAGCCATGGCCCGGCGATCGCGGGCGCCCCCGGCGGCGCCCCGCGGCCGGCGGGCGCGCTCGGCGTCGCCGGCCCGAGCCGCCGCCGAGCGAAGCTCAGGCCAGCGTCCTGCCGCCGTTCACGGACAGCTTCTGGCCCGTGATGAACCCGGCGGCGTCGGACGCGAGGAACACCACAGCATCGCCGATCTCGTCCGGCGCGCCCATGCGCCGGAGCGGGTTTCCCGACGCGTAGGACTGCTTGTGGGCGTCGGTGAGGCCCTCGCTCGCGTGGCGCTCGACAGGGATCCATCCCGGCGCGACGAGGTTGACCGTGATCCCCCACGGGCCGAGCTCCTGCGCCCACGACCGCGTGAGGCCGAGCTGCGCGCCCTTGGCCGAGACGTAGCTCGAGAACTCGGGGACGCCCTGCTCGAACACCTCGGAGCCGATCTGGATGATCCGCCCGGCGCGGCGCTCCTTCATCCCGGGGACCACCGCCTGCGCGAGGAGGACCGGGCTCTTCACGAAGAACTCGAGCTGGTCGAGGCAGTGCCGCCAGGTCAGCTCCTCGAGCTTCACGTACGGCTGCGGGCCCGTCGCGTTGAGCACGAGCACCTCGATGGCGCCGAGGCGCGCCCGCACCTCGTCGACGAGGCGGGCGACGTCCCGCTCGTCGCGCACGTCGGCCTGGAACGCCTCGGCCTCGCCGCCGGCCCGGCGGATGTCCTCGACCACCCGCGCCGCCCCCTCGCGGCCGCCGAAGTAATTGACCGCTACCCGCGCGCCGGCCCCCGCGAGCTTGCGCGCGATGGCCGCGCCGAGGCCGCGGGAAGCGCCGGTGACGAGGGCGACTCGGTTCGAAAGATCGTGCGCCATGAAAGGGGCCTCTCCAGGAGATGGGTGACAGCGGCTCGCGCGTCGCTGCGCAGGAGATCGGACGTTCGGGCGCGCCTCCGAGAGCATGCTTGCCGCGCGGAGCCGCGTGCCGCGGGCGAAGATGGCCGAGGTCGGCCAGGGCATGTGTAGACACGCGGATACAGCAATACAAGATTTTTCCGTCTCCCATTCTGCAATGACACCGAGCTCAGCACGCTGGTCGATGAATTCGACGTGACTTCGACGCAGCGCGCTACCCCGGCAACGCCGGCGATCGTATGGTCAGCCACATGAATCAGCGCGTCGTCCATCGGGCCCTGCGACCTCTCGTGATGCTCGCCGTCGGCCCTGTTTTCTGTGCTGCCGTTGGGATCACCGTGGTCCACGCGTGGATCGACGGGCGGCGCCGGCCGACGCGGCGGTGGCAGCTCGCCCGCGCCGCGGCGCGGCATGACCGCCGCTGCGAGCGCGAGCAGGCGCAGCTCTGATCGACACGGTGCGTCTGGCCCGCGGCAGCGGCCCGGCTGCGCAGGTAGCGGCCCGGCTCAGCGCAGGACGAGGAGGCAGAGGAGCGCGGCGGCGATCGAGGCGAGCGTCACCGGGACCCCCACGAGGGCGTAGGAGCGAAAGCCGATCTCGCGCTCGGCGCCCACGGTCTCGACGACGATGATGTTCGCGACCGACCCGAGCAGCGTGAAGTTGCCCGCGAGCGTGGAGACGAGGGCCGTCGCGATCCAGGCGAGGTGCGGATCGGGCTGGCTCTGGATGTACGACTCCGCGAGCAGGATGAAGGGGACGTTCGAGACGATCTGACACCCGACCAGCATCGCGAGGCTGAGCCCGAGGATGCCCATCGTCGGCCCCGCGGGCAGGAAGGGGCTTGCCGCGCGCAGCGCCTGCTCGGGCATGCCGGTCTTCTGCAGTCCCGCCACCACGATGAAGAGGGCGCCGAAGAACACGAGCACCGTCCACGAGACCCTGTCGAACAGGCCGTTCGCGTCGCGGCGGTGGAGAAGGATGGCCGCTGTCGCGCCGCCGATCGCCGTCCACGCGAGGTTCGCGCCGAGCACGAAGAGGACGGAGACCACGGCGAGGCAGGCGAGCGGCACGATGGCGCTCGGCCGCGCGCCCGGCGGCGCGGGCGCGGGCGCGAGGGAGGGCGCGGGTGCGGGGGAGAGCGCGGGTGCGGGGGAGAGCGCGGGCGCGGGGGAGAGCGCGGACGCCGGCGAGATCGCGGACGCGGGCGCGGGCGCGGCGATCCGGCGGCGGAGCAGGAGGTGCAGCGTCACGGCCGTGACGGCGAGGCCGACGAGCGCGGCCGGGCCTGCCTCCAGCAGGTACGCGCGGTACGAGATGCCGGAGAGGTGGCCGACGAGCATGTTCTGCGGGTTGCCGGCGAGCGTGAGCGCGCTGCCGGCGTTGGCGCCCATCGCGAGCGCGAGCAGGTACGGCACGCGATCGAGCCCCGCGCGCCGGGCGGTCCGGTCGACGAGCGGCGCGAGCATCACGCAGACGGAGTCGTTCAGCAGCGCCGCGGAGGCGAGCCCGGAGCCGAGCGTGACGAGGTAGAGCAGGCGGACCGGCGACAGGTTCCGCCGCGCGACCCACGCGGCGGCGTGCTCGAACACCCCGGCCAGATCGAGCGACGCCGAGAGCAGCATCATGCCGAGCAGGAGGCCGATCGTGTTCGGCTCGACGGCCGCGAACGCCTCGTGCGGGGTCAGGCCGGCGCCGGGGTCGAGCGTGCTGAGGAGGACCATGGCGCACGCGCCGGCGAGCGCGCCGGCCGGGCGCCCGATCGGCAGGATCGACAGGCGCCGCGCTGCGATGAGAACGTAGGTCGCGGCGAATACGAGCAGGACGGACCACACGGCGCGGCATCAGAGCGGCGGGGCGCGCACCTGTCAAACGACCGCGGCGTCGCCGCGGGGCGGGCGGGGGTCGAGGCAAGGGGCGCCGCGGCGGGTGCAGGGGCGCCGCGCGGCGGGTGCAGGGGAGGGGCGCCGCGGCGGGTGCAGGGGAGGGGCGCCGCGCTGGATGTGGCGGCGCCTCGCCGCCGGCGTGCATTCCGGCTAAGCAGCGACGGCGGTCGACCGGCGCGGGCGCGGCGCCCTCCCGTGCTCCGCGGGAGCGCCCCGCGCTCCGCGGGGACGCCCCGCGCTCCGCAGGAACGCCCAGCATGGCCAGGCAGCTCTCGACCCCCACCGCGATCCTCCTCGGCAGCGCCATGATCTCCGCCGCGGTCTACCTCGGCCTCCGCCACGGCCCGGCCGCCGTCGCCCCGGACGCGCGCCCCGTCCACGGGACGGCCGCGATCCAGGCCGGGCCGGGGGCCTCCGCCGGGGCCGCGGAGCGCGCGGCCGCGCCGGCGCCGAGGGCCGCGCCGAGCGTGCCGCGCGACGAGGTGGCGAAGCAGGCGGCGCGCGCGCTCGACGCGCACCGGCCGGCGCTCGTCGAGCGCTGCTACAGGCCGGCGATCGCGGCGCAGCCGGAGCCGCGCACGGTGAAGTACCTCTTCAACATCACCTTCGACGCGCGCGGCCGGCAGATCGCGCGCGGCCTCATCGAGGACCGCGAGACGGCGCGCCCCGAGGTCACCGCCTGCCTCGTCGCCGCGCTCCCGCCGGTCGAGATCGCGCCGCCGGGCGCGAACGTGCGCGTGGACGTCCCGTTCTCGCTGCCGTGACGGGAGGTCGGGCTCGTCGGCCGGGCGCGATCGCGTCGCCCTTGACGCACCCGCCTGAACGCCCGATGCCGGAGGCGTGACGCCCGATCAAGCCTTGAAGGAAGCGGCCACCGGCGCGCTCCGCCCGGTCTACCTCGTGCTCGGCGAGGAGCGCTGGCTGGTCGATCGCGTGGTGAGCGCGATCCGGGAAGCGGCGGCCAAGGGCGGCATCGCCGGCTTCAACGAGGACAAGTTCACCGCGGGCGACGCGTCCATCGAGTCGATCCTCGGCGCCGCCCGCATGCTCCCGATGATGGGCCCGCGCCGCTTCGTGCTCGTCCGCGGCGTCGAGCGCTGGGAGAAGAAGGACGACGCCGACGACGGCGACGGGGACGCGGAAGAGGCGCGCGGCAGCGCGGGCGGTAAACGGAGCGCGTCGAAGCAACTGAGCCCGCTCGACGCGCTCGCGGAGTACGCGAAGGCGCCCTCGCCGAGCGCGGTCCTCGTCCTCGTCGCGCCGAAGCTCCACGGCCAGCGCCGGATCGTCACCGCCGCGAAGAAGGGGGACTTCCTCGTCGCGTGCGATCCGCTGAACCGCCGCGCGCTCCCCGGCTTCATCACGTCGATGGCCCGGGAGAAGGGAAACCCGATCTCGGGCGACGTGGCCGAGCAGCTCGCCGAGCTCGCCGGTCCCGAGCTCGGGTACGTCGTCGACGCCATCGAGCGGCTCTCGCTGTACGTCGGCCCGAAGCAGCCGATCACCGAGGACGCGATCGCGCAGGTGGTGATCCGCATCCGGCAGAGCACGGTCTGGGAGCTCATCGACGCGCTCGGGCGGCGCCGCCTCGATCGCGCGCTCGCGGCGCTCGCCGACGCGTACGACCCGCGCGACGGCGGGCTGCGCCTGCTCGGGGCGGTCTCGTGGTCGGTGCGCCAGATGGTGAAGTTCGAGTCGGCGCTCGCCGCGGGCGCGAGCCAGGCCGAGGCGGCGCAGCGCGCTGGCGTGGCGCCGTTCAAGGCGAACGACGTCGCGCAGTCCGTCCGCCAGCTCCCGAAGGGCGCGCTCGCCGGCTGGATGCGCACGCTCGCCGAGACCGACCTCGCGCTGAAGAGCAGCCGCCGCCCGGCGCAGGCGGTGCTGGAGACGATGCTGATCGAGATGTGCTCGCGCTAGCCCACGCACCAGGGAGCCGGAGAGAATTCAACGCAAAGGCGCAAAGGCGCAAAGGCGCAAAGGCGCAAAGGCGCAAAAAGACAATAAATTTTGTCTTTGTATCTTTGCGTCTTTGCGCCTTTGCGTTGAATCTCTCTCTGCTCGCGAGGCAGGGCGCCGGCAGGACTGCTGACCCGAGGTACTAAGGTACTAGCCGAGCAGCGCCTCGAGCGCGCCCTTCGCCCGGAGGTCGCTGAAGCTGTACGTCGGGGCGCAGGCCTCCAGCTCCGCGAGGGCGTAGGTGCCGGTGGCCACGGCGATCGACTCGGCGCCGATCGCCTGGGCGGCGGCGATGTCCTTTGGCGTGTCGCCGATGACGACGACGCGGCACGCCTCGAGCCGCGCCTCGAGCCGCGCCGCGCCGCGCGCCGCGCCGATGCGCAGGAGCTCGTCGCGGCGCTCGTGGTCGCAGCCGAAGCCGCCGAACGCGAACCGCTCGTAGATGCCGACGCGCGTGAGCTTCGCCTGCGCGCCCGCCCGGACGTTCCCCGTGCCGAGGCCGACGGCGCACCGCGCCCGCCGGGCGGCGGCGTCGAGCGCCTCGAGGACGCCGTGGTGGACCCGGGTGTCGCCGGCGAGCGCCACCTCCTCCGCGAGCAGCTCGACGTAGATCGCGAGGAGCGCGTCGATCGCGGGCTCGGTGACCTCGCGCCCGACCGCCTCGAGCCCCGCCCGGATGATCGCGCGGTCGGTCATGCCGGCGAACGAGAACGCCTCGCACGCGTCGCCCCGGCCGGCGTACCGGGCGAACGCGCGTTCCATGGCGCGCCGGCCTGCGCCGCCGGTGGAGAGCAGGGTGCCGTCGATATCCCAGAGGAGGACGGTGGGGCGCATGTCCCGATGGTAGATGCGGCACGGCCCCAGCGCGAGCGCTGAGGCCCGGCCCAGGGGCGCGGGGGCTCGATCGGGCAGGGGTCGGAGGCGGGGCGGAGGCGCAACCCAGGTGCGGGAGCGCCCACCCGGACGCGATCGGGCTGCCTGGACAGGGGCATCGGCCACCCGGACGCGGTCGGGCTGCCCGGACAGGGGCGGCGGTCACCCGGACAGCATCGCGACGCGCGCGGCCCTGGTGTGGCCGTCTCTCCGGTGTGGGCGCCACCGTGCACGTCCGGGTGATGCGGTACTCTGGCCGAAGGCGCGGGTGGTGCGGTACGTACCGCAGAGAGGCCGCAGAGGATCGAACCGCCAAGACGCCAAGGACGCCAAGGGCGCCAAATTATTGAGGTTTCTTGGCGTCCTTGGCGCCTTGGCGGTTCCCCGAGTCCCGCACGTTTGGCCAAAGTACCGCACCACCAAGGCGCGGTGCTTCGGGAACCGCCAAGGCGGGGCTCCCATCGTCGACCCGTGAATCGGCATCATTCACCCACGAGCCTGAGAATCGCGGTTGTCTCGACGTAATGCGTTGAGTCTCGTGACGTGAATCCTTGTGATCGCGTGTTCCGAGCGCAACCGTGCGGCGATCTCTGATAAGGGAGGCCATCGAGGGTGAGAGATCGCACGGGCGAGCGCTCGCGATCCATGGGTTCTGCCCGAGCCCGGGGAACGCCGGGCTCCGAGCGCCGCGCAGGGCGCCCTCGTGGCGCGAGACGACGTCCCGGGAGACAAGACCATGCGACGCCCGCTGTTGAGCCCGATCACCGCAGTCCTGCTGCTCCTCTCGTGCGCGGCGCCGGCGCGGGCAGAGCCGCTCCCGCGGCGCCCGCCGCCGACCGGGCCGGAGCAGGAGATGCTCGACGAGGCGAAGCGGCTCGTGGACCAGGGGCGAATCGCGGACGCCCGCGACATCCACCTGACGCTGTGGCGGCTCACGAGGAGCGCCTCCGACGCGTTCCGCGTGGGGATGCTGTCGTTCCGGTTGCGCGAGTTCCCGATGGCGGCGGAGTTCCTGTCCATCTACTTCGACATGGTCGGCACCCCCGAGGCGCCAAGGATCTGGGTCCCGCCGGGCTTCAAGGAGGGCTACGAGCTGGCGCGAGCCAACTTCGCGGAGGCGCGGCGGCACGTCGGGGCGCTCGAGGTGCGCGTGAGCGAGGCCGGCGCCGCGGTGCTCGTGGACGGCCGGCAGGTCGGCGCCTCGCCGCTCCCGCGCCCCGTGTACGTGGCGCCGGGCCAGCACCGCGTTGGCGCGCAGCGCGCCGGGCAGCGGGTCGAGGAGCCCGTCGCCGTCGACGCGGGCGGCGAGCGGACCGTCTGGCTCGTGCTCCGGCGCGCTGAAGCCGAGGCGGCCGCACGTCCCCCGACGGGCAAGCCGGCCGCGGCGCAACCTCGGCCCGCGCGCGACCCGGCGCTGCGGTGGTGGACCGTGGGCGGCCTTGCGGCCGCGTCGGCCGCGCTCGCCGTCGTCGGGGGCGTCTCCGTCGCGGAGGCCAACGACGCGGCCGGCGAGCGGGACGCCGCCTTCGTCCGGGCGCGCTGGGAGGTCTTCCGTTGCCGGCCGGGGCTCCCGGCCTGCGACGCGTATGCCGAGGCCGACGGGCGGGCCAGGACCTTCACGGCCCTGTCCGCGGGCGCCTTCATCGGGGCCGGCCTGGCGGCCGGCGGCGCCGTGGCCGCGGGGTTCCTGCTCGCGCCGGAGGCGAAGGTCGGCGTGGGCGCCGTCGGGACGGCCCCCGGCGCGGCGCTCTCCTTCGCGTGGTAGCGCCCGACCGCGCACCGGCGCGCTCCCGGGAGCTGTGCTGTCTACGTGTTCTTTTGAGTGGCAGTCCACTCGGGTAGAGAATTTGAGAGTGGTCAACGTAATGTGATCTGCGTGCGTTATTTGACGCCAGCCACGGATCTCCGAGATCCCCACGGCGAGCAGGCCTGGTATCGTGGCGCGCATGTGGAAGCGGCACCTGAGCGCCTCCTGCGCGGTGCTCCTGGCGGGTGTCCTCTGGGCGGCTTGCAGCGGTGACGCGTACATCGATGTGGAGCAGGAGCCTCCGTGCGAGTCCACGGAGGACTGCCTGCCCGAGCGGACCGGCACGGAGTGTGTGGAGGGGCGCTGCCTGTGCTCTGATCCCGAGGAGCAGAGCTGCTGCGCGCCCGGCGTGGAGGAGGAGGAAGGGGATCGCTGCGAGCGGGCGTGCCGGCCTGTGGGCGAGTGCGAGGCCACCGCGTGCGAGGCGACCCGGGATTGCCGCGGGCCCGTGGATGCCCGGTGCGGCAAGGCCGTATGCGTCGCCGGCGTCTGCAGGCTGGCCCTGCTGGAGCAGCTGCAGAACCAGCGGCACGGCGACTGCACGACCCTCCGGTGCGACCCGTCAGGGCGGGTGGTCGCCGAGCTTGACGACGGCGACGTCTTCAACGACGGCAACGAGTGTACGGTCGACGCGTGCGCCTACGGGGTCGGCGTCCATCAGCCGACGCCGGCGGGGAGAGCCACCGAGAGCTCGGGGCGCTGCGACGGCGAGGGGAACCTGGTCGAGTGCCTGACGGACGAGGATTGCGGCAATCCGTCCTCCGTGGCGTGCTCGCAGCATGGCCTGTGCGTTCCGCAGTGGTGCGTGGACGGGGATTTCGACGCCCCTTTCGGAGAGACGGCGACCGACTGCGGGGGCTCCTGCGAGCCCTGCCCCGCAGGGCAGGCGTGCCTGATCCCGGAGGACTGTCTCGATCGGGTCTGCACCGAGGAGGAGAAATGCGCGCTCCCCACGTGCCACGACGGCGTGCGGAACGGCGCGGAGACGGACGTCGACTGCGGCGCGCCGTCGTGCCCTGCCTGCGATCCTGGCAAGAGGTGCAATTCACACGAAGCCTGCAAGAGCCGCGTGTGCGCGGATGGCGTGTGCGGCGCGGCGACCTGTGACGATGGCGTCATGAACGGCGACGAGGCAGGCGTCGATTGCGGCGGCCACTGCGTCACGTGCCCGCTCTACATCGACGGGCTGGACATCGGACCTGAGGGGCTATGAATCGAAGGAGAAGTCTCGCCACCGCTCTCGTGGCGCTCGCTGTCGCGTCGCTCTGGCTCGCTTGCTCGGACAGCCCGCCGCCGCCGCCCTACGAGCCGCCGCCGGAGTGCAGGACCACGGCGGACTGTGAGCTGCCCTATAACGTGGACCCGAGGTGCGGGCAGATGGCCTGCGTCCAAGGGGCCTGCGAGCTCGAGCTCGTCGAGGTATCGAGGAGCCAGTACCGAGGCGACTGCGAGATCGTCCTGTGCGACGACGGGCAGCGCGTCCTCGAGCGCGACCCGGACGACGTGTGGGACGATGGCAACCCGTGCACGGACGACGTGTGCGAGCCGACAGGGCCACGCAACAAGTTCGTGCCGCCCTCTCCCGCGCCTTCTGGCTCCGGGTTCTGCGATGGCTATGGGAGGGTGGTCGAGTGCCTGTACGACGCTGACTGCGCGGACGAGGAGCTTCTTTGTTCCTCTGACGGCAAGTGCATCCCCCTGAGGTGCGACAACGGCGCGCTCGACGCCGACATCGGCGAGACGGCTGTCGACTGCGGCGGTCACTGCGATCGCTGCAGGATAACCCAGCCGTGCAATAGCAAGTACGACTGCATCACGGGCGTGTGCGGGCCTGACGGGGTGTGCTCGGTGGACCGGTGCCTCGATCGGGTGCAGAATGGAAACGAGACCGACGTGGATTGCGGCTACGGCTGCTACCCATGCGGAGACTGGTACAAGTGCGTGGGGGACGAGAACTGCGAGAGCAGCGTTTGCTTCGCTGGCAAGTGCCAGCCGCGCACGTGCAGCGACGGCCGGCGGAACGGGGAAGAGGAAGACGCGGACTGCGGCGGGGACTGCCCTCCCTGCAACTAGCTCCGCGGGGCATCTCGAAGCTCATCTCTCCGGAGCATGACCCTGGGCCTTGCAGCCGGGCGAGCCGTCCATCATCGAGCAGCACCCAGGGGGCGGACGGTGCGTACGCGTCGGTCCCGGCGACGGGCAGGCGTGGCGCGTCCGTGAGCCGATCGAGCCCCGTGTCCCGGAGCCGGAGCCCACGCTCGGTGAGGCGGTAGACCCTCGAGAGCAGCGGGTAGTCAGGCGGCTTCGGGCCAGGAGCATCCTCCACCGCGGCGCTCAGGTCGTGCTTTGCCCATCGGGCAAGACGGTCTCCCAGGAACAGGTCCCCTGTGCAGGAGACGAGATCCCGCAAGTCCACCCCGAGCTGCGATTTGTTGCAGATCACCTTCACTGGAGTCTGCCTCTCCTCTGCGGACAGGACGGAGAGAATCAGTTGGTCATGCCGGCTGAGACCCAGGGACCCGCCCGTGGTCCTCCGCGGAAAGAAGCAGAGGATGTCGCTGCGCTGGATCCCCAGGTCCCGCAAATAGCTACAGATCCTCCAGAGATTTACCCGATCATCGAGGCTGCTTGTCGCCCACAGAACAATGGGGGGGCCATCGGAGATGGGGCGAGTAGAGCTGATCCCATGTCTCGCCGTCTTCGTCGCTGTCCGAGCAATGTTCGCATGCAGCAAACCACGCTTCACGCGCCTGGACATGCTCGGCGGGGACCGGGCGGCTCGGCCCGATGACGAGGTGCTCGTGTGCATGCACGATGCTGGTCGCGCCGAGCTGCGCCAGGCGCTCTGCGGCTGGGGCGTCGAAGGTGACGTGGGTCGCGGTCTGGAGGAGCGGGTGCGCCGTGCTCATTTCCAGCTCCCGCGCTGCCCGGCTCCACGGTGTCGCCCGAGGCGAAGGCGCTCGCCAGCGCGCTCGCCGCCGCGCCGCCGCGCGCCGCGCCAAGGCCGCCCGCGACGCGGCGAAACCCGAGAACGCGCCCGCGAAGATCCCCGAGAGCCCTCTGCTCGGCTGAAGCGCGGCGCCCCTCCGAGGCGGCGTCCCTCCGAGGTGGCGCCCCGCCGAGGCGGCGCCCCTCCGAGGCGGCGCGCCCCTCCGTAGCGCGGCTGTGGCCCGCGTGACGCCGCCCGCCACCCCCGCGAAGCACGCGCGCTCGTCCGGAAGTTGCGCTAAGCCTCGAACTCGATGGCGCTCCAACCGATCCGCGTCGCCGCGCTCGCCCTCGTGGCGGCGCTCCTCGTCCTTGGATCTCCGGCCTGCAAGAAGGGCGAGGAGGCCTCTCCCGAGCAGGGGCGGAGACCCGGGGGGAAGCAGGGGATGAGCTTCCCCGTCGAGGTCGTGACCGTCGCGGCCGAGCGCGTCGAGTACGCCATCCCCGCCGTCGGCACGGTCGAGGCGTTCGAGCAGGTGCAGCTCACCGCGCGCGTCGCCGGCGTCGTCGAGGCCGTGCGGTTCATGGAAGGCGACGAGGTCAAGGCGGGGCAGGTGCTCGTCGAGATCGATCCGGCCCGGTACAACCTCGCCGTCCGCGCGGCCCGCGCGACGCTCGACAGGATGAACGCCACGCAGGCCGAGGCCGCGTCCGGGCTCGAGCGGCGCGAGGCCGAGGGCGCCGAGGGGGTGTTCAGCAAGGAGGACATCGCGTCGTGGCGCTCGCGGGCGGCGACCACCGCCGCGCAGGTCGCCGAGGCGAAGGTCGCCGTCGACCAGGCGCTCCTGAACCTGCGCGACGCGTACGTGCGCGCGCCCATCGAGGGGAAGATCCAGACGCGCACCGTGCAGACCGGCCAGCACGTGGCGGTCGGCACCGTGCTCGCGACGCTCCTGCGCCGCGATCCGCTCCTGCTCCGCTTCCAGCTCCCCGCCGCCGACGCCCCGCGCGTCCGCCCCGGCATGGAGGCGCGCTTCCAGGTGAAGGGCGACGCGCGCACCTACAGCGCGAAGCTGACGCACGTCGCCGACGCGGCCGACCCCGCGACGCGCATGGTCGCCGCGACCGGCGAGGTGCAGGGCGAGGGCAAGGAGCTGCTCCGCCCCGGCACGTTCACCGAGGTGACCGTGCCCGTCGGCGCGAGCGGCGACGCGCCCGTCATCCCGCTCACCGCGGTGCGGCCGAGCGAGCGCGGGTTCCTCGCCTACGTCGTCGACGGCACCACCGCGCGCGAGCGCGTGCTCTCGCTGGGGCTGCGCACGCCGGACGGGCGCGTCGAGGTCAAGGCGGGGCTCTCCGCGGGCGAGCGCCTGGTCGTGCGCGGCGCGGAGGCGCTGCGCGAGGGGGCGCAGGTCCGCATTGCGCCGCCCGGGAGCGCGCCCGGAGGCCAGCCCGCGGGGCACGCCGGGGAAGGCGCCGGCGCGCCGCCGCCGACAGCGCCCGCCGGCTCGGCGCCGGCGACGCCGGCCGGCTCGGCGCCGACGGCGCCCGCCGGCGCGCCGGCCCCCACGCCGCTCGCCGGCTCGGCGCCGACGACGCCCGCGGGCGCGCCGGCCCCAACGCCGCCCGCCGGCTCGACGCCGACCACCTCTCCCGCCAGCTCGACGCGGAGCGCGCCATGAGCCTCACCGAAGCGTGCCTCAGGAAGCCGGTCTTCGCCTGGATGCTCATGGCGGCGACCATCGTCTTCGGCCTCGTGGCCGTGTCGCGGATCGGCATCAGCCAGTTCCCCGACGTCGACTTCCCCACCATCACCATCTCCGCCACGCTCGAGGGCGCCGCCCCCGAGATCATGGAGCACGACGTCGTCGAGCCGCTCGAGGAGGCGGCCGTGCAGGTCGAGGGCATCCGGTCGATCACGTCGACGTCGCGCCAGGGCAGCGCGTCGGTCACCATCGAGCTCGACCTGTCGCGCGACGTCGACGTCGCGCTCCAGGACGTGCAGACGAAGATCTCCCAGGCGCAGCGGAACCTGCCGCTCGACCTCGACCCGCCCGTCGTCTCCAAGACGAACCCGGAGGACCAGCCGATCATGTGGGTCGGGCTGTCCGGCCCGTTCTCGCCCCAGCTCATCGCCGACATCGCGCGCTACCGGCTGAAGGAGAAGCTCCAGACGGTGCCCGGCGTCGGCGAGCTGACCCTCGGCGGCTACCTCGAGCGCAACGTCCGCATCTGGATCGACGCCGACCGCCTCGCCTCGAAGGGGCTCACCGTCGCCGATGTGACCGAGGCCCTGCGCCGGCAGCACATCGAGCTCCCCGCCGGCCGCCTCGAGACCGAGGGGCGCGAGGTGAACGTGCGCGTCCTGGGGGAGGCGCTCGACCTCGAGACCTTCCGGAAGATCGTCGTCCGCAAGGGCGACGCCGGCGGCGCCGCGCAGAACGGCGCGGCGGCCCCGGGCGCCGCGCAGCCGGGCGCGGCGGCGGCCGGCCAGGCGGGCGCGGCGGGCCCGCCGTCGTCGGCGCGCGCCACCGTGTACCTGGAGGACGTCGCCCTCATCGAGGACGGCTTCGAGGACGTGCGCCGGCTCGCCCGCGTGAACGGCCAGCCAGCGCAGGGCCTCGGCGTGAGGAAGCAGCGCGGCTCGAACGCGGTCGAGGTCGCCAAGGGTGTCCGGGCCGCGCTCGCCGAGGTCCAGAAGACGCTGCCCGAGGGGATGGAGGTCGGGGTGAACTTCGACTCGACGAAGTTCATCGAGGAGTCGGTGCACGAGATCGAGCTCGAGCTCGGCATGGCCATCGTGCTCACGGCCCTCGTCTGCTGGATGTTCCTCGGGTCGCTCTCGAGCACGCTCAACGTGGTCCTTGCGATCCCGATGTCGCTGCTCGGCACGGTCGCGGCGATCTACTTCCTCGGGTTCACGCTGAACACCTTCACGCTGCTCGGGCTCTCGCTCGCCGTGGGCATCGTCGTCGACGACGCGATCATGGTGCTCGAGAACATCTACCGGCACGCCGAGGGGGGCAAGGACCGCGTCCGGGCCGCCCGCGAGGGCACCGCCGAGATCACCTTCGCGGCGCTCGCCGCGACGCTCGCGGTCGTCGCGATCTTCATCCCGATCATCTTCATGGAGGGGGTGGTCGGCCGGTTCTTCCTCCAGTTCGGCGTGACCCTGTGCATCGCCGTGCTCCTCTCGTACCTGGAGGCGATCACCCTCGCGCCCGCGCGCTGCGCGCAGATCCTCGACGTCTCGCGCGAGGGCAGGAGCCGCGTCGGGCAGATCGTCGACCGCGGCTTCGAGCGGCTCGCCCGCGCCTACGGCTGGACGCTCGCGCGCGCGCTCCGGTTCCCGCTCGTCGTCGTGCTGCTCGGCGCGCTGCTGTTCGCCGGCGCGGTCGCCATCATGCAGCGGCTGCCGACCGAGTTCGTCCCGTCGCAGGACCAGGGGCGGCTGCTCGTCCGGCTGCAGACGGCGGTCGGATCGGACATCGACGAGACGGATCGGCTCTTCCGGCGCGCCGAGACGTTCGTGGGCGAGCACCCGGCGGTGGAGCGGGTCTTCGCCGTCGTCGGCGGCTTCGGCGGGGGCGCGGTGAACACGGGCGTCCTGTTCATCACCATGAAGTCGACGGACGAGCGGACGATGACGCAGGCCGAGCTCCAGGGCGCGCTCCGCAAGGAGCTGAACGGCTACCCCGGGCTGCGCGCCGTGGTGCAGGACCTGTCGCAGTCGGGCTTCACGGCGCAGCGCGGGTTCCCTGTCGAGTTCTCGGTCCGCGGCCCGGACTGGGGGGAGCTCACGAAGCACAGCGAGCGCATCCGGGCCGAGCTCGCCCAGAGCGGGCTCGTCGTGGACCTCGACACGGACTACCAGCTCGGCATGCCCGAGCTGCGCATCGCGCCCGACCGGGCGCGCGCGGCGGACCTCGGCGTGAGCGTGGAGGCGATCGCGACGACGCTGAACACGCTCGTCGGCGGCGGGCGCATCGCCAAGTTCAACGACAACGGGCGCCGCATCGACGTGCGCGCGCGCCTGCTCGCGGAGCAGCGGAGCCGGCCGGAGGACCTCGCGCGCATCCAGGTGAGGAGCGCGTCGGGGGCGCTGGTCCCGCTGACGTCGGTCGTGAGCTACGAGGAGCTCCCGGCGCTGCAGGCGATCACGCGCCGCGACCGCGAGCGCGCGATCTCGATCTTCGGCAACGTCGCGCCGGGGCACTCGCAGGGCGAGGCGGTCGCGCGCGTCGAGGAGCTCGGGCGCGACCTGCCGCCCGGCTACCGCCTCGTGCTCGGCGGCGCGAGCGTGACGTTCCGCGAGTCGATGGGCGGGCTCATCTTCGCGCTCGTGCTCGGGATCCTCGTCGCGTACATGGTCCTGGCGTCCCAGTTCAACTCGTTCCTCCACCCGGTCACGGTGCTGACGATCCTCCCGCTGTCGATCGCCGGCGCCGCCTTCGCGCTGCTCCTGTCCGGGCACACGCTGAACATCT
Organism: Sorangium sp. So ce1335; assembly: GCF_051521615.1. Taxonomy (NCBI): domain Bacteria; kingdom Pseudomonadati; phylum Myxococcota; order Polyangiales; family Polyangiaceae; genus Sorangium; species Sorangium sp. So ce1335. The sequence continues at coordinate 7,874,115 of NZ_CP150363.1, read as the reverse complement.
TCAGCATGATCGGGATCCTGCTGCTCATGGGGATCGTGAAGAAGAACTCGATCATCCTGGTGGATCACGCGATCGAGGTGCGCGGCGGGCACGGCAAGGGGGAGGGGGAGGTGATGGACGCCCGCGCCGCGATGCTCCGCGCCGGGCCAGTGCGGCTGCGCCCGATCCTGATGACGTCGACGGCGACGCTGATGGCCGCGGTCCCCGCGGCGCTGGCGCTCGGCCCCGGCGCCGAGATCCGGGCCCCGATGGCCGCGGCGGTCATCGGCGGCCTCATCGTCTCGACGGCGCTCAGCCTGCTCGTCGTGCCGGCGTTCTACGTGCTGGCCGACGACGTGCAGGGGCGCGTCGCGCGGCTCCGGGCGAGGCGCGCCCAGCGCCGCGCGCCCGCCGGGCCGGCGCACCCGGCGGCGCCCGAGGGGTAGAGGCGGTCGTTGAATTCACGGCCAGCACAGAGCGCGGACACCCGCGAGGAGGGTGGCGAGTTACGGAGCGTTCCTGCGAGCATGTGGCGAGGCGGCGGCAGCCGGCGACGCCGTGGCGGTCATGGCTCTGCCCGGGAAGGAGTACGAAGATGATCCACCAGCAGCCCGCCCGAGAGCCGAGCGGCATGGGCTTCCTCGGAGAGCTCCAGGCGCGGTAGACTCGGGCATGGCGAGGGTGCCGGAGAAGTTCCGCTGGGTTTTCTGGGACGTCGACGCCAAGGCGCTCGATACCGCGACGGACCGGGACTACATCATCCCGCGAGTGCTCGAGTTCGGCCGGCTGGAGGAGGTGCGCTGGCTCGTCGGGACGTACGGAATGAACGGGATTCACCGGTTTTTGCGGGACGTCGGGCACCCTGAATTGAGTGGGCGGACGCTCGGGTTCTGGCGGGCGGTGCTGAAGGCGGAGGGTGAGGCGTGGGCAAGTTCACCGGCTTGGCGAAGGAGCAGCGCCGCGCCCTGGATCGACTGAAGAGCGTCTCGGGGATCGAGCGGTTCTACCTGGCCGGGGGGACGGCGGTTGCAGTGCATCTGCGCCACCGTCGGTCGCTGGATCTCGACTTGTTCAGCATGTCCGCGGACATCGATCTGATGATGCTGGCCCAGGCGGTTCGGGTTGTGGTGCCCGATCTGCAGGTGATCAGCATGACCGATGCGGCGTTGCGGATACGGGTGGGCGATGTCCCGGTGGATATCGTGAGGTATCCTCACAGGCTGCTCGAAGCGCCAGAGCCCGGGCCAGAAGCTTTTCCCGTCGCAGGGGTGCGGGACCTGGCCGCGATGAAGCTTGCCGCGATCGCGCGACGTGGGTTGCGTCGCGATTTCTGGGACCTCTACGCGCTCGCCGAGGAGAGGCTGCCGCTGCGGGACGCCGCGGCAGCGTATGTGGCGAAGTTCGGGGTGTCGGAAGCGGATATGTACCACGTGCTGCGATCGCTGACCTATTTCGAGGACGCGGAGAAGGACCCCGTGTACCCGCGAGGATTGACCTCGACGCGGTGGGAGCGGATGAAGAGGTTCTTTTTGGAAGAAGCGCCCGAGTTGCTGATGGATGAGAGGAAATAGCGATGGTGGTCAGCGAATTGACTTCCTGACGACGAGCTCCACCTCGGCCGACGATGGCGCGCGGCCGGCTGACGACGAGCTCCCGCTCGGATGACGATGGCTCGCGGTCGGCTGACGACGAGCTCCACCTCGGATGACGATGGCGCGCGGCCGGCTGACGACGAGCTCCCCCTCGGATGACGATGGGTCCCCGGCGGCTGACGACGGCTCGCGGCCGGCTGACGACGAGCTCCCCTCGGGTGACGATAGCTCGCGGCCGGATGACGACGACCCCCGGCCGGATGACGACGACCCCCGGCCGGATGACGATGACCCCCGGCCGGATGACGATGACCCCCGGCCGGATGACGATGACCCCCGGCCGGATGACGATGACCCCCCGGCCGGCTGACGACGCCCTTCGCCGTGATGCCGGCGCCTTCGCCCGCCGCGCCGTCGCGATCCCGCGGCGCGGCCCAGCCCCCGCTCGCCGGATCACGGCCGCGACAGGCCCTCGACATCCCGCTCCACCGGCGCCTGGAGCAACCAACGGGTTGAACGCGCCTGAAACGAGCAGAGCTTCGAACCGCCAAGACGCCAAGACATTGTCTTCTTCTTGGCGTCCTTGGCGTCTTGGCGGTTCATTTCTCGCTCGCTCGACGTGGTCGTTGTTCTAGCGTTGCGCCACCACCGGCGAGACCCACCATGACCGCCCCCCAGAACCCGCTACTCAACGATCGCGACGTCGACTTCCTCCTCTACGAGGTGCTCGACGCGCCGCGCCTCTGCGCGCTCCCGTATTTCGCCGACCACGCGCGCGAGACGTTCGACCTCTACCTCCAGAGCTGCCGGCGGTTCGCGCGCGAGGTGCTGTTCCCGACCTACAGGCCGGTCGACGCGTCGCCGCCCCGCTTCGAGCAGGGCGGCGTCACGGTGCACCCGGCGCTCAAGCAGGTCCTCCGGCCGATGGTCGACCTCGGGGTGCTCACCGCGCCGCGGCCCGCCGCCGTGGGCGGCCAGCAGCTCCCGCTCGTCGTCGCGACGCTCGCGGGCGCGTACCTGATGGCGGCCAACCTGAGCGCGTGCGGCTACCTCGGCCTGACGACGGGCGCGGCGCACCTCATCGAGACGTTCGGCGACGACACCCTGAAGGCCACGTTCATGACGCGGCTGTACGCCGGCGAGTGGACCGGGACGATGGCGCTCACCGAGCCGCAGGCGGGTTCGAGCCTCGCCGACGTGCAGGCGCGCGCCGCGACGACCGCGGCGGGGCACTACCTCGTCCGCGGGTCGAAGATCTTCATCTCGGGCGGGGACCACGACCTCACCGAGAACATCGTCCACCTCACGCTCGCGCGCATCGAGGGCGCGCCCCCCGGGATCAAGGGGGTGAGCCTGTTCGCCGTGCCCAAGCGGCGGCCCGAGCGGTGGCCCGACGGCGGCCGGCTCGTGCCGAACGACGTCGAGGTCGCCGGCATGATCCACAAGATCGGCTGGCGCGGGCTCCCGAGCCTGGCGATGAGCTTCGGCGAGAAGGGCGACTGCCACGGCTACCTCGTGGGCAAGCCCCACCAGGGCATCGCGGCCATGTTCCAGATGATGAACGAGGCCCGCATCATGGTGGGCGCCAACGCCGCGGCGACCGCCTCCGTGGCCTACCAGGAGGCGCTCGGCTACGCGCTCGTCCGGCCGCAGGGGCGGCGGCTCGGCGCGAGGGACCCGGAGGCGCCGCAGGTGCCCATCGTCGAGCACGCCGACGTGCGCCGCATGCTGCTCCGGCAGAAGGCGATCGTGGAGGGCAGCCTCGCGCTCGTCGCCACGACCGCCCTGCTCGCCGACCTCGCGGCCCACGCGGCGGACGCGGAGGAGCGGGAGCGCGCGCAGCGGCTCCTCGACCTGCTCACCCCGATCACGAAGACGTTCCCGGCCGAGAAGGGGTTCGAGTCGAACGCCCTCGCGCTCCAGGTCCACGGCGGCTACGGCTACTCCAGCGAGTACCTGCCGGAGGCGTGGCTCCGGGACCAGAAGCTCAACACCATCCACGAGGGGACGACCGGGATCCAGGGCCTCGACCTGCTCGGCCGCAAGGCCGTGGCCGGGGGCGGCGCCGCGCTCATGGCGCTCGGCGCCGAGATCCAGCGGGCCATCGGCCGCGCGCAGCGCGCCGGGGTCGAGCCGGCGTGGGGCGAGCGCCTCGGCGCGGCGATGGCGCTCGTCGGCGACGTGACGGCGCACCTCGCCGAGGCGGGGATGCGCGGCGACGTGGAGCGGATGCTGCGGCACAGCGCGGACTACCTGGAGCTCGCCTCGACGGTCGTGGTCGCCTGGCAGTGGCTCGCGATGGCCGCGGCGGCCCGGGAAGGGCTGGCCGCGGGCGCGTCGCCCGCCGTCTTCTACGAGGGCAAGCTCTGCGCGGCGCAGTACTGGTTCTCGACCGAGCTGCCCCGGGTCGAGGCGCTCGCGGCGCTCTGCCGCTCGGGCGAGGACTCGTACGCGAGGATGCGGCCGGAGTGGTTCTGACGGGCGCGCGCCCGCTCGCCACGGACGCGCAGGACCTCGGTCAGGCCGCCGCCGGCGCTGCGCAGGTGTTCCAGGTATGTCCGAGGAGCAACAACTTGGAGAGCTTACCTTGTCCCTGCCGGGTGCTTACGCTACTTGATTGACGCCGCCTTCAGGGGCGGCCGGACATGGCAGGGGTAGCGGGCAGGCATGACGCAGCGCTCCTTGCTTGACACGAGACCCAGGATTCCTCCACCAGGAGAGCGAGATGTACGTCCCGACGACGGCGATCCGGCCTCAGCTCGATATTCGCGCCCAGGCGCCCGTGCCGACGAAGCACGGCGTCTTCCAGATGTTGGTGTTCCACTGGGGTGGGGCGCCGAGCTCCGACCAGGGGCTCTCGCCCGACAACGTCGCCCTGATCATGGGCGACGTGCGGGGCAAGTCGGACGTCACCCTCCGCGTGCACTCGGAGTGCCTCACGAGCGAGGTGTTCGGCTCGCTGAAGTGCGACTGCCGCGAGCAGCTCGAGGCCGCCCAGGCCGAGATAGGCCGCCGCGGGCTCGGCGTCGTCCTCTACCTGCGGCAGGAGGGGCGCGGCATCGGGCTCGCCAACAAGATCCGCGCCTACCAGCTCCAGGCCTTCGGCCACGACACCGTCGACGCCAACCGCATCCTCGGCCTGCCCGACGACGCGCGCGGCTACGAGCCCGCCGCGGCGATGATCGACCACCTCGGCATCGAGTCGATCCGCCTGCTCACGAACAACCCGGACAAGGTGGAGGCGCTCCGCGCGCTCGGCGTGCGCATCTCCTCGCGCTCGCCGGCCATCGTCCCGGCGAACCCGTTCTCCGCGCCCTACCTCGAGGCGAAGCGCCTCCGGATGGGCCACGCCATCCCGTCGCTGCGCGACGGCGCGGCCGCCGAGAGCGCCGCGCCCAGCGACGCCGAGTAGGCGGGCGGCCCGGGGGGCGCGCTCCGTCGACGCCGAGCCCCGCGGGGCGGCGCGCACCGCCGCGACGCTGGAGCTCAGGCGTCGCGGCGCAGCGTGAGCGGAGGCGGCGTGTCGGCCGCCCCCGCGTTGCGGCGGCGGAAGAGCGCCACGCGCGCCAGGAGCAGCGTGGTCACGGGGACCGTGATCGAGAGCATGATGATGATGAGCCACGGGTGCAGCACGGGCCGGCCCTCGATCATCGAGAAGTAGAGGATGCTCGCCAGCGTCACGCACCAGCTGCCGAAGGTGTACGCCAGCGCAGGGGGGTGCATGCGCAGGAAGAAGTCCTGCAGGCGCAGGAACCCGAACGCGGAGATGACCACGAACAGGCCGCTCAGCACGAGCAGCGCAGCGACCGCCGCCTCGACCCAGAGGGGGAGCTGGCTCATTCGATCACCTCCCCCCGCAGGATGAACTTCGCCATCGCGGACGAGCTGACGAAGCTGAACAGCGCGATCAAGAGCGCGCCCTCGAAGTACGTGTCGCTCCGGTGACGGATACCGAGCACCATCATGACCAGCATCGCGTGGAAGTAGAGCAGATCGAGCGCGAACACGCGATCCTGGGCCCGCGGCCCCCGGACCAGCCTGATGACCACGAGGACCGACGCGACGGCGTAGCAGCCGAGCGCGAAGGCGATTGCGCCAGACAGGAGCGGGCTCATTCGAAGATCTCCCTGAGAGGCTCCTCGTAGCGAGCCTTGAAGCGGGCGACGAAGGCGCCTTCGTCACCGACGTCCCACACGTGCAGCAAGAGCGCGCTGCGGTCGAGCGCGAGCTCCGACCACACGGTGCCCGGAACCACGGTCGTCACCATGGATAACGCGGCGAGCCCGAGGGGGTCGCGCAGATCGAGGGGCACGATCACGAACTTCGACCGGGGGCGCCGCCATTGCCACGCGACGACGCCCCAGGCGACCTCGAAGTTCGAGATCAAGACGTCGTGGCCGACCCTCAGGATGAAGCGCACGACGACGAGCGGCCGCCGCACCCGGACGTTCGTCAGCCGCAGGGTCGAGGTGAGGAGCGGCACCGCCAGCGCGAGCCCGAGCCCCACGACGACGTGGCCGACGCTCGTGGAGCGCGCGAGCACCAGCCACAGCGCGAACAGCGCGGCGGAGAGCAGCGGCGCAGGCACGATCTTCTCGAGGAAGGTCACGGCGCCCCCTCCGCTTCGATCACGGGACGCGTCGGTCCCGGACGAGGCTTCATCGACAGGACGGCCTCGATGTACCCCTCCGGCGCGTGAAGCCCCGCGGCCGTCGCGCTCGTCGTGCGCAGGACCGGCTCGGCGTACAGCGTGAGCAGGACGCAGCAGAGCGTGAGGCCGAGGACGGAGGCGACCTCGGCGGCCTTCAAGCGGGGCGGGAGCCGCCCACCCGCCGACCAGAAGTGTCGAATGCCCGCCCTCGCGAGGGAGATGGTGGCCGCGAGCCCCGAGAGGAGCAGCAGCCCGAAGAGGATCCACGCGGCGGACGGGATGGGCGCGCTGGCGGTCGCGTCGCCGTCGCCTCGGGCCGAAAGGAGGGCCGTCAGCAACGAGGCCTTCGCGACGAACCCCGAGAGCGGCGGCAGGCCTGCGACGAGCAGCGCGCAGACCATGAACGCCAGGCCGAGCAACGCGATGGACACCGGAAACGCTCGGGCGACGAGCGGCGCCTCCTCGTCGTCGAGGTTCGTGTCCTCGCCCGGCTCCACGTCGAGGTCCGGCTCCCGCCGCTGTCCGTCGGAGCCGATGCGCTCCACCAGCTCGACCAGGAGAAAGAGGGCGCTCACCGCCAGCGTGGCGCTCAGCATGTAGAACAGCGCCGCCGACGTCACCGCGGGGGTCCCCGTCCCGAGCGCCGCGAGGAGCGTCCCCGACGACACGATCACCGAGAAGCCCGCGATGCGCCCGAGGGACGTGGAGGCCATGAGGCCGATCGCGCCGAAGGCGAGGGTCGCGAGCCCCGCGTAGAGGAGGACCGTCCCCCCGAACTGCGCTGAAGCGCCCGCGGAGAAGAACAGCGTCCACAGGCGCAGGAGCGCGTAGAAGCCCACCTTGGTCATCAGCGCGAAGAGCGCCGCGACTGGCGCGCTCGTGGCCGAGTAGGCCGGCACCAGCCAGGCGTTGAGGGGCCAGATCGCCGCCTTGATGAGGAACGCCACGGCGAGGACCGCCGCGCCTGCGTGCAGGAGCCCGCGATCGCGCGCCGGGACGAGCGCGAGCTTCTCGGCGATGTCGGCCATGGACAGCGTGCCCATGACGCCGTAGAGCACCGCGAGGCCGACGAGGAAGAGCGACGACGCGAGCAGGTTCACCGCGATGTAGTGGAGCCCCGAGCGCACCCGCGGCCACCCCGATCCATGGAGGTGCAGGCCATACGACGCCGCGAGCATCACCTCGAAGAACACGAAGAGGTTGAAGAGGTCTCCCGTGAGGAAGGCGCCGTTGAGCCCCATCAACTGAACCTGGAAGAGCGCGTGGAAGTACGCGCCCGCGCGGCCCCACGCGGCCTCCGCGTACAGGGCGGCGCAGAGGCTCACCACGCCGACCAGCACCAGCATGATCGCGGAGAGCCGGTCCGCGACGAGCACGATCCCGAAGGGCGCCTCCCAGTTCGACATGAGATACACGTGAGCGGCGCCGGACGCGCCGCCGGCGTCGGCGCCGCGCAGGATCTCCAGCGCCACGAGGAGGCCCCCGAGGGCCGCGCCGATGTTGGCGATCGACTTGGCGCGCTTGCGCTTCACGCCGAGCAGGAGCAACAGGGCCGCCGTCATCAGCGGCAGCACGACGGGCGCGACGATGAGGTGCGGGAAGCGCTCGATCATGGCTCCTCCCGCGTTCCATCCACGTGGTCGGTGCCGCTGAAGCCGCGCGAGGCGAGGAGCACGACGAGGAAGAGCGCCGTGGTCGCGAAGCCGATGACGATGGCCGTGAGCACGAGGGACTGCGGCATCGGATCCGTGTAGTGCTGGAGATCGGCCGGCACGCCAGGCCGCACGAGCGGGGGCTTGTCGATGAAGATGCTCCCCATGCTGAAGATGAAGAGGTTCACGGCATAAGAGAGCAACGTGAGCCCCATGATCACCTGGAAGGTCCGCGGGCGCAGCACGAGCCAGACCCCGGATCCGCCGAGCACACCGATGACGAGCGCGAGCAGGGCTTCCATCTAGCTGGTCCCCTTGCTCGTCGACGACGCCGGGCTCTGCGCCGGGCGCCTGTGGGCGCGCAGCGACTGGTGAGCGAGCGCCGTGAGGGTGAGGAGCGTCGCCCCGACGACGACCGCGAACACGCCGAGGTCGAAGAAGGTGGCGCTCGGCAGGTGTACCTCGCCGACCAGCGGCAGCCTGGCGTGCGCGGTGTGCGTCGTGAGGAAGGGATAGCCGACGGCGAGCGCGCCGAGGCCCGTCATCGCCCCGAGCAGCAGCCCGACGGCGATCCAGCGCGCCGGGAGGAGGCGCGCGCGCGCCTCCAGCCAGAGCGCCCCCGAGACCATGTACTGCATGAGCATCGCGATCGCGATGACGAGGCCGGCCACGAAGCCGCCGCCTGGCTCGTTGTGTCCACGAAGGAGGAAGTGCGCCGCGACGAGGACGGAGACCGGCAGGATCAGGCGCGCGATGATCGCCGGCACCATCATGTAGCCGCGCGCGGCGTCCTCGGCCGTGCGCGGCTTCACGAGGTCGGTGACGACATCGGCCGGAAAAGCGCGCTGTTGCTGGGGTTGCTCGATGCTCTCCGGCGGTGGCCGGAAGCGGCGCAGGAGGGCGTAGACCGTGAGCGCGACCGCGCCGAGGACCGTGATCTCACCGAGCGTGTCGAAGGCGCGAAAGTCGACGAGCATGACGTTGACGACGTTGGCGCCTCCTCCCTCCGGCAGCGCGCGGCTGAGGAAGAACGGTGAGATGCTGTGCGGCGCCGGCCGGGTGAGCATGGCATAGGAGAGCGCGGCGAGGCCGCTGCCGGCGCCGATCGCGAGCAGCAGATCGCGCGCGCGCCGCACCCTGTCGCGGGCCGTGGCCGGGCTCGAGATCCCCTGGATGCGCATCGGCAGCCAGCGCAGCCCGAGCAGCAGCAGGATGGTGGTGACGACCTCCACGACGATCTGCGTGAGGGCGAGGTCGGGCGCCGAGAACCACATGAACGTCACGCAGGTGACGAGGCCCGCGCCGCCCATCAAGGTGATCGCGATGAGCCTGTGGAACTTGGCCATCACGGCGGCGCCGACCGCGCAGACCGCGCCGATGACCCACAGGAGCACGAACGCAGGCGACGCCGGGAGCCGGTCCCGGTCGCCCCACTCGAGCGGGACGCCGCGCGCCGCGAGGAGCGCGAGCAGGAGCGCGACCGCGATGATCGCGAACATCTGTGTCTGGAGCCGCCGTGTTCCGACGAGCCGGAGCGCCCTCCGCGAGAGGCGCGTGAGCCCGACGAGCGCGCTCTCGAACAGCCGCCTTGCGTTGAGCCGTTCGACGAGGGGCGCGTCGTGGAGTCGCCCCTGCTCCTGGTGCTTGCGCAACCAGAGATACCCGATGACGCCGCCCGAGATGGCGATGAGGCTCATGACGAAGGGCGGGTTGAAGCCGTGCCACACGGCGAGGCTGTAGTCGGGGAGCGTCCCGCCGACCACGGGGCGGGCCGCCGCCGCGAGCGATGACCCGATGGACATCGCCGGCGCGACGCCGACGATGAGGCAGCTGAGCACCAGGAGCTCCATCGGCGTCCGCATCCACCGCGGGGCCTCTTCCGGCTGGCGAGGGAGATCGGTCGACGGCGGGCCGAAGAAGATGTCGTAGCCGAAGCGCAGCGAGTACACGACCGCGAAGATCGCCGCGATCGTCGCCAGCGCCGGGAGCCCCACCTCGACCGAGGGGTGCGCGGTCAAGAACACCGTCTCGGCGAAGAACATCTCCTTCGACAGGAAGCCGTTGAGCAGCGGCACGCCGGCCATCGCGCCGCTCGCCACGAGCGCCAGCGCGCCGGTGCGGGGCATGGCGCGGATCAGGCCGTTCAAGCGACGGATGTCGCGCGTCCCGGTCTCGTGGTCGACGACGCCGGCGGCCATGAACAGCGAGGCCTTGAACGTCGCGTGGTTCATGATGTGGAACACGCCGGCGACGGCGGCGAGGGAGCTGTTGAGCCCGAAGAGGAGCGTGATGAGGCCGAGGTGGCTGACGGTCGAATAGGCCAGCACGCGCTTCAGATCGTTCTGGAACATCGCGATGTACGCGCCGAGCAGGAGCGTCGTCATGCCCGCGCCGCTGACGATCCAGAACCACAGCTCGGTCCCCGAGAGCACCGGCCAGAGCCGCGCGAGCAGGAACACGCCCGCCTTCACCATGGTCGCCGAGTGCAGGTAAGCGGACACCGGCGTTGGCGCGGCCATGGCCCGCGGCAGCCAGAAGTGAAACGGGAATTGAGCGCTCTTGGTGAGCGCACCGAGCAAGATGAGGACGAGCGCGACCGGGTAAAGCGGGTGCGCCCGCACGCGGTCGCCCGAGGCGAGGGCCACGTCGAGCTCGTAGCTGCCGACGATGTGGCCGAGGAGGATCACGCCCCCGAGGAGCGCGAGGCCGCCCGCGCCGGTCACGGTGAGCGCCATGCGCGCGCCCCGCTGCGCGTCCACCCGATGATGCCAGTAGCCGATGAGCAGGAATGAAACGAGGCTCGTGAGCTCCCAGAAGACGACGAGCTGAACGAGGTTGCCCGAGACCACGACGCCCAGCATCGCGCCCATGAACGCGAGGAAGAACGCGTACAGGCGCGCCACCGGGTCCTCGGGGGACATGTAGTAGCGCGCGTACAGACAGACGAGGGCGCCGATGACGGTGATGAGCACGGCGAACATCCACGCGAACCCGTCGATCCGGAGGACCAGATCGAGGCCGAGCGAAGGCACCCACGAGATCGTCTCGCGGATCACGCCCCCGTCGCGCACCCGCGGGAACAGGCTGATGACCCAGGCCGCCGCGCCGGCCGACACGAGCCCTGCGCAAGCCGCGAGCTCGGACCGCGCCCGCGTCGGCAGGACCGCGGTGAGGACGCTTCCGAGAAATGGCAAGAGGAGCAGGGCGACCACGGGCATGGCGCGCGAGTGTACTTGCTGACCGCCCCGGGTCAGCCAGGGATATCCCGCGGCCCTCGAGATGCCGCGCGATCTCGCCGGCCTGGGCCGGAGATCGCGCGCAGAGGCCCGCTACTTCTTCGCCGTACCCTTCAGCCTCGCCTTGAGCTTCGCGGCGTAGCCTTCCTTGTTCTCCTGCTTCACCCGGCCGATCGCGAGCGCGTCCTCCGGCACGTCGCGGGTCACTGTCGTGCCCGTCGCCACGTAGGCGCCCGCGCCGATCTTCACCGGGGCGACGATCTGCGAGTCGCTGCCGATGAAGGCCCCGGGGCCGATCTCGGTCCGGTGCTTCCGGAAGCCGTCGTAGTTGCAGAAGATCGTGCCGGCGCCGACGTTCGCGCCCTCGCCGATGTCGCCGTCGCCGAGGTAGGCGAGGTGGTTCGCCTTCGCGCCCTTGCGGACCACCGTCTTCTTCGTCTCGACGAAGTTGCCGATGTGCGCGTCGGCCTCGATCTGGCTCTCCGGGCGGAGGTGCGAGAACGGCCCGATCTGCGCGCCGGCGCCGATCGACGACTGCGAGGCGACCGTGTACGGCTTCACCGAGGCGCCCGCCTCGACGACCACGTCCGTGAGCACCGAGCCCACGTCGACGCGCGCGCCCGCGCCGACGCGCGTCCGGCCCCGCAGCACGACGGCGTGCTCGATCACGGCGTCCGGCTCGACGACGACGCCGGCGTCGACGCGGGCGCTCGTCCTGATGGTGACGCCGCTCCGGCGCAGCCCGTCGGCGATGCGGCCGTAGAGCACCTCCTCGGCCGCGGCGAGCTGCGCGCGGTCGTTGATGCCGACGAGCGAGCCGACGTCCCTGGCCACGACCGCGGCGACGCCGCCGGCCTTCGCCGCCTGCGCGACGATGTCGGTCAGGTAGAGCTCGCCCTGCGCGTTGTCGGTCGTGAGCCCCGCGAGCGCGCGCCCGAGGAAGGCGCTGCGGGCGAGGTACACGCCGGGGTTCACCTCGGTGATCGCCCGCTCCTCGGCGCTCGCGTCCTTGTGCTCGCGGATGCCGATCGCGCGGCCCGCGCCGTCGCGCAGGATCCTGCCGTAGCCCGTGGGGTCGGCGACGCGCGCGGTGAGCATCGCCATCGGCGCGTCGGGCGCGCCGTCGAGCGCCTCGCGGAGCTGCGTGAGCTGCCACGGATCGAGCAGCGGCGTGTCGCCGCACAGGATCAGGACCGCCTCGGTGCTCGCCGCGATCTGCGGCATGGCGCAGCGCACCGCGTCGCCGGTGCCGCGCTGCTCGGGCTGGAGCGCTGTGCGGACGGCCTTCCCCTGGGCGCCGAACGCCCTGTCGAGGGTCGCGGTGACCTCGTCGCGGCCGTGGCCGACGACGACAATGACGTCCGAGGCGCCCGCGGCGATGGCCGCGTCGACGACGTAGTGGACCATCGGCCGGCCGCAGAGCTCGTGGAGCACCTTGGGCCGGGCGCTCTTCATGCGCGTACCCTGGCCGGCGGCGAGAACGACAGCGGTGAACGGGGCTTGTTGGGCGGTCGCCATCGCCCCGCAGCCTACCACCGTCAGGCCCGCGGCCGTCCCCGCCGCCGTGCAGTGAACATGGAGAATGTGCGCCACGCCATGGTCCCGCCCACCCGGGGGCGCGAAGCACCTACGCACCTGGAGCGGAATCGTCTACCTTGGAGGTGTCCTGGGGAGGTTTCGTCATGCGCAGGCGAACGCTGCGTTTCTCGGCCGCGGGGGTGTTTCGGCTGGCGGCGCTCGCCGCGGCCGGGGCGGTGGCGGCCTCGTGTCATGAGCCGCTCGACACGCGGCGGGTGGCGCCCCCCAAGGCGACGCTCGGCGACGACGTCTTCGGCGTGCTCTGCGACCGCGTGGGCGCGTCGAGCCTGCACGAGGACCACACGGGCGCCTCGTATCAGCGCGTCTGCCACCACGACAGCGAGGGGCGCTACGAGGACAGGGTCGACGTGGCGCTGCTGCCGCCCGTGTCCGGCGAGAAGGCGGAGCGGGCGCGCCGGCTCGGCGTGGCCAAGGTCGAGACGATGGCGCGGTGGCGCGGCGACCTCGTGCGCGCGGTCAACGCCGCGGTGCCGGACGTCGAGATCGACAACGTCGCGGCGGGGGAGGGGGGCGGGAAGATCCGGCTGCACGACGCGGTCCTGAGCCTGTCGCAGACGATCACGCCGCTCTACGAGACGAACCCGTTCGAGCCGAGCCCGGACGCTGAAGCGGTCCTGCCGGCGTCGACGCGGGGGATGGGGCGGCTCGCCGAGGCGTTCGCTGGCAGCGAGGAGGCCTCGGGCAAGCTCGCGCAGATCGGGGAGCGGAAGGGGTACCGGCCGGCGGGCGTGGCGCTCGGCGCGGCGCGCGCGGCGCTCGAGTACCCGGGGCTCCGCGCGATGACGCGGGCGTCGCTCGACGTCCTCGGGCCCGGCGGGGCGGGCGAGGCGGCGCTCCAGGCGCTCCTCGCCGCCGGAAAGGGCGAGCTGCTCGCGCTGGAGCCGACGACCTCCCGCGAGGAGCCGCTCGAGATCGACGAGGCCAGCGCGCAGCCGAGCCGGCCGCGCACCCTGGCGGAGCTCGCGGGCGCCGTCGCGCTCGCGGAGCACCCGCGGTTCGCCGCGCGCGACGCGGCGCCGCCGCGCTACATCGCGCGCCGCGATCGGCGCGGGGTCGCGCTGCCCGCGGGCGAGGGCGTCCCGGCGCCGTTCGCCGACGAGGACGGCGACGGCCTCGCCGACGTCGACGCGTTCGGCCGCTTCGTCGATGCGTCCGGCGCTTCGTTATCCCTCGACACACCGTTCTGGGTCCCCGGCGTCGCCCCGTCGCAGGAGCCCGACCGATTCGGTCGGCCGTCGCCCGAGCGCTACGCGTACATCGACACCTCCCGCACGCTCGCCGCCGCGGCGCTGCGCTCGATCGTGCCGCTCGTCGACGCGACGCGCTACGCGGGCGACGGCGACCCCGAGCCGTGGAGGACCGAGCACGAGGGGCTCATGTACGCCCTCGCCGGCTCGTACCTGCTCTACGGCGACCGCGAGGAGGCCCGGTACGATTTCCGGCGCGACAAGGTGCTGCCGCCGGACGCGACCTGCGACGGCTGCCTCGGCTACCGCCGCTTCCGCGGGGAGGACTCGCCGCTCGCCGACCTGGCGCACGCCGTCGGCCAGGTGCTCGCGGACAGGGACTCGGACGCCCTGCTCGTCACGCTGATCGATCTGCTCGAGAACCACGAGGCGGAGCTCGCCCGGATGACCGGCGCTGCGCTGCGCATCCGCGACGTCGCCCGCGAGCACGACCGGCTGGCCGCCGAGGGCAAGGAGCCTGTCGCGCAGATCGCGGGCGGTGCGCCGCTCGGGGACGAGCTGGCCGCGGTGCTCGACAGGGCCGTCGAGCAGCCGGGGCTCGTGGCGCGCCTGCTCGAGGCGCTCGCGAGCGACGCGCTCCTCGCCCAGCACGGCGGCGCGCGCCACGCGGGGGAGGCCGTCGCGGCGATGCTCACGACCCGCGACCTGTACGCGTACAACCCGAGCGACCTGAACGGCCCGGCCATCAACCTCACCGTCGGGGCGCCGTCGACGGCCGACCCGCGGACCCCTGTCGATCCGACGAAGCCGAGGGCCGGCGACAACCGCTCGAACATGGAGCGGCTGATGCACCTCATGCACGACACCGCCGGCGTCCGGCAGTGCAACAAGGAGGGCGCCGTCGTGACCGTCTTCGGCCTGACGGTGCCCTTCGTCGAGTACGCCGAGTGCGAGCTGTTCCAGATCGACAACCTGGCGGCCTTCTACCTGGACTCGCTGCTCCCCGAGGGGCACCCGAAGCGGGCCGAGCTCGCGGTGAAGCCCTCGGCCCTCGCGCTCGTCGTGACCGACGCGATCCTCGAGTCGGCGAGCGGCATCACCGGCCTGACGGGCCACCCGACGCCGGCCGCGCTGAGCCGGCTCATCTACTTCGGCGCGGACTCGGAGCGGTACCCGGGCCTG
The DNA here is from genome assembly GCF_051521615.1 of Sorangium sp. So ce1335. Classification (NCBI taxonomy): domain Bacteria; kingdom Pseudomonadati; phylum Myxococcota; order Polyangiales; family Polyangiaceae; genus Sorangium; species Sorangium sp. So ce1335. The sequence continues at coordinate 7,859,037 of NZ_CP150363.1, read as the reverse complement.
CTCGACCTCGATCCGCTGCGGGACCTGGCGAACGAGACGACGAACCAGTTCATCTCGGGGTCGCTCGAGCCGGCCGGCACGATCCATTGCCCGAAGAACGCGCTCGGCGTGAACGAGTGCAGCACCCCGGAGAACCTGATCCGGGTGCGCCACCCGGGGACGACCTTCCTCATCGAGCGGCTCGGGCTCGGCGCGTACCTGAGCCCCATCGTGGAGGCGTTCGCCGAGGTCGGCCCGGACGATACCGGCGAGGAGATCCTGATCGATCTCTTCAGCACGGCGTACCGGCACTGGCCGGGCAAGGATCACGGGCCGGAGTGCATCAAGGCGGGCTCGCCGGCGACGAACACGGCGTACTGCTCCGAGGCGGGGGCCAACACGTACGAGCCGCTCCTCGCCGACGCGCTCCGGGCCGAGGATGTGCTCGCGTCGTCGGTCGCGTTCGCGAAGATGGCGATCGACCCGGCCGCCCCGGTGACGGTGCAGCGCGGCCCGCGGGCCGGCCAGGCCTGGACGAAGGCGCAGGCGATCGAGAAGCTCGCGCGGGTCCTCTTCAGCACCCGCCACGCGGCCGGCGTGGGCATGGTCGACCGGTGGGGGAAGAAGACGGCCACGTGGGCCGACGGCCGGACGCAGGAGCAGCTCACCGCCTTCACCCTGCTCGCCGACGCCCTGAACCGCGTCGACGCCCGCTTCGAGGAGAGCAGCGCGCCGGACGCCGCGGTGCGAAAGGCGCAGTGGGAGCGCGCCACGGGCGAGCTCGTCGACGCGCTGCTCGCCGTCGAGGGGTCGGGGCCGGAGGCGCGGTTCAAGAACCGCGCGCTCCCGCAGATGGGCGCCGTGGCGCTGCGCGCGCTCCGCGAGCAGCTGAACGCGCGGTGCCCGGATCGGGAGACGACCGGGCGGTGCGCCTGGGCGCAGAAGGAGCTCGGCGCCAAGGTGGTCGACCTGGTGAGCCACCCGCTCTTCGCGGCCCTCGCCGACGTCATGGAGTCGATCCGCGCCCACGAGCCGGCGCGGCGGGAGGTAGAGCGGTTCCTCACCGCGATGCTCGACGGGGACGGCGACGCGTTCCACGCGCTGCTCGCGACGGTGGTGGACGGGGCGCAGCTCCTCGCCAGCGACGACGTGCTCGCGCCGCTCCTCCGGACGGCGGCCGTGGCGCTGAGCCCCGCCGGGGACGAAGGTGGCCCGGGCGCGGCCGACGCCGGGCTCAAGGCGCTCAAGGCGCTCCACGACGACCGGTACGACCGGTACCACGCGATGGACCACGTGCTCCCGGCGCTCGTGACGCCCATGGCGGACGGGCGCGCGCCGATCCAGGTGTTCGTGGAGGCGATCGCCGACGTGAACCGCGTCGACGCGGAGAGCGCCGAGCCGCTCTCGGCGGAGGACTACCGGCAGGTGTTCCTCTCGGCGCGGGACTTCCTGCTCGATGAGACGCGCGGGCTCGAGCAGATCTACGCCATCCTCACGAAGCGGCCCCGCGAGTGAGCCCCGTGGAGACGCCCATGATGCGCGCGGCGATCCTCGCGGCGGCGGCCGCCGGGGCGCTCGTCCTGCCCGCGGCCGACGCGGGCGCGGCCGGGCTGTACTTCACCGATCGCGGCGTGCGCCCGTCGTCCCGCGGCGGGGCGTACATCGCCGGCGGCGACGACCTCGGGGCGATCGCCTACAACCCCGCGGGCGTCTACGAGGCCGGCACCCAGATCCTGATCGACGCCGGGCTGTTCGAGTGGCGCAGCGAGCACACGCGCCAGGCGATCGTGCGGCAGGTCGATCCGAACACCGGCGAGCCGACGGGCGCGAGCTTCGTGCAGACGATGGAGCCCGTGACCGGCACCGCGCCGGTGCTGCCGATCCCCACGCTCGCGGCGTCGTTCAAGGTCGACCCGCGGTGGGTCGTCTGGGGCGGGGTGTGGGCGCCGTACGCGGCCATCGCCAGCTACCCGGAGCAGGTGAACGGCGCGCCGGCGCCGCAGCGCTACGCGCTGTTCACGATGGATGGCTCGGCGCTCGCGTTCCTCGGGGCCGGCGCGGCGTTCGCGCCGTCGCCCGAGTGGCGGCTCGGCGCCTCGGTCGGCGCGCTGGTGGGCACGTTCAACAGCAGGATGGTCGTGTCCGGGTGCGTCCCGGAGCGGATGTTCTGCGCGCCCGAGGACCCGGAGTGGGACATCCATTCCGAGCTCTCGGTCGGGCCCATCGTGGCGCCGACCGGCCAGCTCGGGGCGCTCTTCATCCCGACCCCGCAGTGGCGCGTCGGCCTCGCCCTCCAGCTCCCCGTCTGGGTGCGCGCGCCGGCCGCCGTCAGGGCGCGGCTCCCCGCGACGCCGGTCTTCGAGCGCGCCGTCCAGGAGGGCGAGGACGCCGACGTCTCGTTCGATCTGCCGTGGATCCTCCGCGCCGGCGTGGAGGCGCGACCCCTCGATGCCCTGCGCGTGGAGCTCGGCCTTGGCCTCGAGGGCTGGGGCATGCACGACGACATCCTCGTCGAGCCCGACGGGCTCGTGCTCCGCGGCGTCGTCGGTTTTCCCGAGGAGTTCCGCGTACCTGCGGTCGAGTTCCCCCGGCGCTTCGAGGCCTCGTTCTCCGCGCGGCTCGGCGGCGAGTACTCGGTCGAGCTCGCGGGTCGCCGGTGGGATCTGCGCGCCGGCGCGAGCTTCGAGGAGTCGGCCGTCCCGCCCGAGTACCTCACGGTCCTCACGATCGACGCGACGAAGGTGACCGCCGCCGCGGGCCTCGGCGTCCACCTCGGCCGGTGGCGCCTCGACGCGAGCTACGCGCACGTGTTCGCCGCGGGTGTGAAGGTCGATCCGGCGGACGCGCGGGTGCCGCAGGTGAGCCCGGTGCGGGCCAACCCGCCGGAGAACCCGAGCTTCATCAACGGCGGCGCCTACAGCGCCCGCGCGAACGTCGTGGGGCTCGGCGTCGCCTACACCTTCGAGGCGGCGCCGGAGGACAGCGTCGCTACGCCCGCAGCTCGCGCAGGCGCTCGGTGAGCCGGGGGCCGTCCAGCCAGCTCAGGTCCTTGTCGACGGTCGACTCGATGTGGTTGCCGACCTGCTTGCTCACCGTCCCGCGGAGCAGGCCGAGGAAGTGGGGCGGAGCGATGAGCACCAGCGACTCGTACGCGTGCTCGTTCAGGCCCTTCTCCAGCACCTCCGCGAGCTCCTGAGCGAACTTCTGCTTCTCGACCTCCTTTGGATCGGTGTCGGGCGCGGCGCCCGGGCGACCCAGGTACACGCCGCCCCCGCCGCTGGTGATGTTGCCGTTCCCACCGGGGGTGCCGTTCGGCTTCCGGCCGTGCGCGTCGGCCATCAGATCCCGCACGCGCGCCCGGCTCTCGTCATGACTGTAGGACTCGAGCAGGGTAAAGCCCTTGCCCGCAGGCTCTTCACGATAGAGCTGGGCACGGCTTGCGTCGGAGACCAGGATCCATGTCTTCCGTGCTGCCTTGTTTGCCATAAGCCTCCACAGGGAATCAACCCTTCCTTTTGTCTACGTTAGAGACCGACCCCCCTCGGCGCAAGCGGCCAGAGAGCCCAGACCCGCGCGATTCGACCGGATTGCACGCGGCAAGGCAGGCTCATCAACGTCGTTGACGCCCCGGATCCCGTGAGAACGAGAGCCGCGAGAATCGCTCAGGAGGTTTGTTGACGGCGAAATACGGTGTTCGGTGTACTGACCGCAGCTCACCGATCTCGGCCATGACCCGTGACATGGAGGGAGCGACGCGCAGCGGCGGTGATCGTGCGCCCCGATACAGCCGCCCGCCGCGCGGGGCTGCTGCGCGCGCGGCGCCGCGGCGCCGCTCCTCCCGCGTCGCCTTCCCGCGTCGGCCGGCGCAGACGGCCCGCGCCGCTCGCGCGCCTCAACGGAAGCGGTCGGTCGCCTCGACCAGCTCGTGCAGGATGCCCGGCTCCATCGCCGAGTGCCCCGCGTCCGCCACGATGCGCAGGTCGGCCTCGGGGAACGCGCGGTGCAGCGCCCACGCGCTCTCCGCCGGACAGACGACATCATAGCGGCCCTGGACGATGACGGTCGGGAGTTGGCGGATCCGGTGCACGTCGTCGAGGAGCTGAGTCTCTGTCGTGAAGAACCCCTTGTTCATGAAATAGTGGCACTCGATCCGGGCGAACGCGAGCGCGAAGTCGTTTGCCGAGGTCTTCGCGACGAGCTCGGGGTTCGTGAACAGGCAGCTCGTCCGCCCCTCCCAGACGCTCCAGGCGCGCGCCGCCCGGCGCTGCACCTCGGGGTCGGGGCTCGTGAGCCGCCGGTGGTATGCGGTGAGCAGGTCGGCCCGCTCGGCCTCGGGGATGAACGTGAGGTACTCCTCCCACGCGTCCGGGAAGATGGCGCTCGCGCCCCGCTGATAGAACCAGTCGAGCTCCTGCTTGCGCAGGAGGAAGATCCCCCGCAGCACGAGCTCTGTCACCCGCTCCGGGTGCCGCTCGGCGTAGGCCAGCGACAGCGTGCTCCCCCACGAGCCGCCGAACACCTGCCACCGCGCGATCTCGAGGTGCTCGCGGAGCGCCTCCATGTCCGCGACGAGGTGCCAGGTCGTGTTCTCCTCCAGGCACGCGTAGGGCGTGCTCTTGCCGCAGCCCCGCTGGTCGAAGAGCACGATCCGGTAGGCGGCCGGGTCGAAGAAGCGCCGCTGCTTCGGCTCCGTGCCGCCCCCGGGGCCGCCGTGCACGAAGATCACCGGCTTGCCGCGCGGATTGCCCGACTCCTCGAAATAGATCTCGTGAACGTCCGAGACGCGGAGCCTGCCGGCGCGGTACGGCTCGATCTCGGGATACAGCGTCCGCCTCTGCGTGCCTGTCGTCATCATGCCGCCCGCTCCCGTCGGTCGATCCGGCGCCTGCCGGCGCATCGTCGACCCGGCGCTCGCCGGCGCCGCGTCGACGCGGCGCCCAGCGTACGCCAACGTACGCCGCGAGGGGAAGGGCGCGCGCCCCGGGGCAGGAAACGCGCGGAATCGGGCGGCGGCCGGGCGGCGGCCGCCGGGGCGCTCAGCCGGGCGGCGCGGCCTCGCGCGGGCCGGCCTTCGCGGCGCCGCTGTAGAGCGCGTCGAGGACGGGCCCATACTTCTCGAGCACGACGCGCCGCTTCAGCTTCAACGTCGGCGTGAGCATCCCGTTCTCGGCGGTGAAGTCCTCGTCGACGAGGGCGATCTTCTTGATCTTCTCGAACCCCTTCACGCCGGACGAGCACCTGTCGACCTCCTCCTGCATGCGCGCGACGACCCGCGGGTGCTTCAGCATCGCGGCGGGCGCGTCGAACGTGAGCCCCTCGCCCCGCGCCCACTCGGCGAGCGCCGTCATCTCGGGCACGACCAGCGCCACGTTGAAGAGGCGGTTGTCGCCGTGGACCATCGCGTTGCTGATCAGCGGAGACAGCTTGATCTTCTCCTCGATTGGCCCCGGCGCGACGTACTTGCCGTTCTCCAGCTTGTACTGCTCCTTGATGCGGCCCGTGATGTGGAGATAGCCGTCGTCGTCGAGGTAGCCGAGATCGCCGGTGCGGAAGCCGCCGTCCTCCGTCATGACAGCCTTGTTGTCCTCGTCGCGCTTGTGATAGCCCACCATGACGTTCGGGCCGTACACGACGATCTCGCCCTGCCGCGCGCCGCTCGTCGAATCGTGGTTGTCCGACGCCGACGCCGGTCGATCGATGACGACCCTCACGCCCGGGATCGGCTTGCCCACCGTGCCGAGGCGGCGGGCTCCGGGGTAGTTCACCGCGACGACGGGCGACGTCTCCGTGAGGCCGTATCCCTCGTAGACGGTGATGCCGAGCGCGTCGACGAACTCGGCCACCTCGTGGGCGAGCGCCGCCCCGCCGCTGATCGCATATTTCAGCTTGCCGCCGAACTTGTCGCGGATCTTCGAGAAGATGACCCGGTCCGCGACCGCCAGCGTGAGCCGCTCGACGAGGCCGAGCGGCTCGCCCCTGCTCTGCTTCGTCGCGGCGCGCAGCCCGGCGCGGAACACGGCCTGGATGATCGCGGGTTTGTCCGCCATCTGCTTCTGCACGCCCTCGTAGATGCGGCAGAAGATGCGCGGGACGCTCATCAGCACGGTGGGGTGCACCTCGGCGAGGTTCGCGACGATCTTGTCGACCGACTCGCTGAGCGCCATCGACCCGCCCACCGTGATCATCACGTGGAGCTCGGCGGTGTGGCCGAAGGAGTGCGTCCACGGGAGGAACGACAGGCTCCGATCCGCGCTGCCGAACGGGATGAGATCGAGCACCGCGCAGACGTTGGAGGCGATGTTGCCGTGCGAGAGGATCACCCCCTTGGGGTTGCCCGTCGTGCCCGAGGTGTAGATGAGGCACGCCGTGTCCGCGGCGGTCGGCTCGATGGCCGGGGCCGGGCTCTCCTCGCCCGCGGCGAGCAGCGCCGCGTACGAGGTGGTCTGCGCGCCGGGCGCGCCGCCCGCGCCCGGCGGCTCGAACAGACAGACGATGTGCTTCAGCGAGGGCGCCTTCTCGGGGAGATCTCGGCACTTGTCGTAGATCTGCTGCGTGGCCACGAGCACGGCCACGGCCTCGCAGTCGTTGATGATGAACGCCCACTCGGCCGGGAGCTGCGCCTCGTACATGGGCACGACCGCGACGCCCATGCTGAAGCAGGCATAGGCCGCGACCGCCCACTCGACACGGTTGTTCGAGATGAGGGCCAGCCGGTCGCCCCGCTGGATCCCGAGCGACGCAAGGCCGCCGCGGAACCTGGCGACGAGCTGCCCGAACTCCGCATACGTGATCCAGCCCCAGTTGCCGTCGGCCTTCGTGCCGAACAGCGGCCGCGGGCCATACAGGTTCAGTGAGCGATCGAGCAGTTGTACCAGGTTCTCCAGCTTGGGCATCGGGCCTCCTCCCACATCGATTGTTATCACGCCACCGCGACATCCCTGCGCGCTTTTCTCCGCTCGCCCGGCGCGCGGGGCGCGTGGTCCTCGCGGGATGCGTCGCGGGAGGCGCCGCGGGGAGGACGTGGAGGCTGGGCGAACTGCCCCGGCCGTGCGCCGCCTCCCCGCGCGCCGCCAGTCGGGCGGGGGTGGGCGGGGCGCGTGGCGCGGGGCGGGTGAGCCCGCGGCGCGGGGCCGGTGGGCCCGCGCCGCGGGCTCGTCCGGCGCGGCGGGCGAGGTGGCGGCCCCGGGCCCCTTCTGTTAGAGGGTGCATCGCTTCGATGCCCCGGTATTCGATCACGACGTTCGGCTGTCAGATGAACGTGCACGACTCCGAGCGGATGCACGACGTGCTCCGCCGCGCCGGCTACACGGAGGCCGGCGCCCCGGAGGAGGCGGACGTGCTCGTGCTGAACACGTGCAGCGTGCGCGAGAAGGCCGAGCAGAAGCTGCGGAGCGAGGTGGGGCGGCTCGCGCGCTGGAAGCGGGAGCGCGCCGACCGGGTCGTCGTCGTGGCGGGGTGCGTGGCCCAGCAGGAGGGGGAGCGCCTCCTCAAGCAGATGCGGGCGATCGACGTCGTGGTGGGGCCCGACAACATCCCGGAGCTGCCGGGCCTGCTCGGCGACCTCGCGCTCGGCGGCCTGCCGGTCGCGCGCACGGTGTTCGACCTCGACGCGCCGCGGTTCCTCGTGGCGTCGCCGCCGCCCTCCTCGTCGCGCGGCGCGCCGACGGCGTTCGTCACGATCATGAAGGGCTGCGACGAGCGCTGCTCGTTCTGCATCGTCCCGTACACCCGCGGGCCGGAGCGGTACCGGTCGAGCGACGAGATCGTCGGCGAGATCGCGGCCCTCGTGGCCGCGGGGACGCGCGAGGTCACGCTCCTCGGCCAGACGGTGAACAGCTACCGCGACCCGCTCGGCGCGCTGCCGCGGGCCCCGGGCGCGAGCGCGGACGACCCGGACGAGAGCGAGTTCGCGGCGCTGCTCCGGCGCGTCGCGGCCGACGTCCCCGGCCTCGCGCGCCTGCGCTACACGAGCCCGCACCCGCGGCACCTCACGCCGTCGCTCGTCCTCGCGCACGCCGAGCTCGCCGTGCTGCCGCGCCACGTGCACATGCCGGTGCAGTCGGGCAGCGACCGCGTGCTCCGGCGGATGATCCGCCGCTACACGCGCGCCGAGTACGTCGCGAGGACCCGGGCGCTCGTGGAGGCCGTCCCGGGGCTGACGCTCTCGACCGACATCATCGTCGGCTTCCCTGGCGAGACGGAGGACGACTTCGCGGCGACGCTGTCGCTCGTGCGCGAGGTGGGGTTCAAGGGGCTGTTCGGCTTCAAGTACTCGCGCCGCCCGCACACCCCCGCGCTGAAGCTGCCGGACGACGTGCCCGAGGCGGTGAAGGGCGAGCGGCTCGCGCGCCTGTTCGAGGAGAGCGAGGCGCTGCTCGCCGCCCACCTCTCGGGCCTGGTCGGGACGACCCAGGAGGTGCTCGTCGAGGGGCGCGACAAGGAGCGCGGCGCGGGGGGCGAGCGCGGCGCGGGCGGGGCGCTCTGGTCCGGCCGGACGGGGCGCCACGAGATCGCGCACATCGAGGGGGCGGGGGAGCTCGACCTGCTCGGCGAGGTCGTCGAGGTCTCGATCGCGCGGGCGAACAAGCACTCGCTCCAGGCCGAGCTGACCGAGGCGGCGCGCGCCGCCGCGCGGCCGCGGCAGCGCGGCGCGGAGCCGGCGCGGCGGTCGCTGCCGGTCGTCGCGGCCGAGGGGGGCTGACGTGGCGCTCGTCCTCGACCTGGACGGCCTGTCGCCGCGGCTCGGGCGCGACGTGTTCCTGGCGCCCAACGCGACGGTGATCGGCGACGTGGAGCTCGGCGACGAGGCGAGCGTGTGGTTCGGCGCGGTGCTGCGCGGGGACATCGGCGCGATCCGCGTCGGCCCGCGGACCAACGTGCAGGACCTCGCGTGCCTGCACCTGACCGGCGGCGTGTCGCAGACCCTCATCGGCGCCGACGTGACCATCGGGCACGGCGCGATCCTTCACGGCTGCCTCGTCGGGGACGGGTGCCTGATCGGGATGGGCAGCATCCTCCTCGACAACGTCGAGATCGGCGAGGGCTCGGTGATCGCCGCGGGCGCTGTGGTGCCGCCGGGGAAGGTGATCCCGCCGCGGTCGCTCGTGCGAGGCAACCCGGCCCGGGTGCTGGGCGAGGTGCGGCCGGACCAGGCCGAGCTCGGCAGGATGGGCGCGGCGAGCTATGTGGAGAACGCGCGGCGCTTCCGGGCGGCGCTCGCCGCGCAGGCGGCGGCCGGAGCGCCGGGCGCCGCGCCGCACGAGGTGAAGAGGACATGAACATCACGGTGAACGGGGAAGCGCGCGAGGTGCCTGCGGCGGTGACGGTGCGGAGGCTCGTCGAGCTGCTCGGGCTGACCGAGGGGCCGGTGGCTGTGGAGCGCAACGGCGAGGTGGTGCCGCGGGCCGAGCACACGGCGGCCGAGCTCGCCGAGGGCGACGTGATCGAGATCGTTCACTTCGTGGGCGGCGGCTGAGGCTGCCTGGCGGCCTTTTGTAAGGAGAGATTCAACGCAAAGGCGCAAAGGCGCAAAGGCGCAAAAAAGCGCAGAAATATACGAAGGACCCCCCAGATATATTTCTCTTCTTTTTAGCGTGTTTGCGTCTTTGCGCCTTTGCGTTTCCTCTCCTCTCCCTCCTTGTAGAGCGACGCTCTAACGATCTTCCAGTCCGTCCGCGATCCGGCTACCATGCCGGGCTGCAGTGGATACGAGGGCTCTCGCTCTGGTCTTGGCGCTCGGCGGCTCGGCGGGCGTGGGCGCCGCCCTGGCGGTGCGCGACGCGCTGCCGGCGTCCCCGGTGGTCCGCGGCCTCTCGATCGGCGAGCGCTTCGTGCCGGACGGCGCGTCGCCGGCGGCCTGGCTCGCGGCGCGGCGCGACGCGCTGCGCGCGCGGCTCGTCCGGTTCCGCCACGACGACGCGGAGCTGACCGCGACCCTCGGCGAGGCGGGCGTCGAGATCGACGTCGACGCCACGCTCGCCGCGGCGCAGCGCGTGGGTCACGAGGGCCCCCTCGCGCGGCGGATCCGGGAGGCGCGGCGGGCGCGGCGCGGCGAGATCGACGTGCCGCTCGTCTGGTCGGTCGACGAGGAGAAGGCGCGCGCGCTGCTCGAGCGGCTCGCTCCCCGGATCTACCGGGTGCCCCGCGACGCGCGCCTCGACCTCGCGAACCGGCGCAAGATCCAGGAGCAGGCCGGCCGCGCGCTCGATGTCGAGGCGTCGCTGAAGGCGCTGCAGGCCGCGGCCCGCGACGGCTACGAGGAAGAGGAGCGCGTCGAGCTCGCGGTCCAGATCCTCGCGCCGGCCGTCGTCGTCGACGACCTGGTGAGCGTCGACGTCACCCGGCTCGTCGCGGCGTACGAGACGAAGTTCAAGCGGCACGGGAACGAGGCCGGGCGCGCCCGCAACATAAGGAACGCCGCGTCGAAGATCGACGGCACCATCCTGGCCCCGGGCGAGACCTTCTCGTTCAACGCCCATGTCGGCCCGCGGACCCGCAAGAACGGGTTCACCATCGCCCCGGAGATCCTCGGCGACGAGACCGTCCCCGGCTACGGCGGGGGGACGTGCCAGGTCTCCAGCACGCTCTTCGCCGCGTCGCTCTTCGGCGCGCTCGAGACCCCGGACCGCCAGAGCCATTCGCGACCGAGCGCCTACATCCCCATGGGGCTCGACGCGATGGTGACCTACCCGGAGTCGGACCTGAAGATCAGGAACACGCTCCCGTTCCCGATCATGATCCACGCGTACCTGCCCTCGCCCACGGTGCTGCGCGTGGAGATCCTCGGCGGCGACCCGGTGGCGGAGGTGGTCCATCAGATCGACGCCGAGCACACGGACGACTTCATCCGGCGCATCTACGTGAAATCCGAGCTGCCTCCAGGCAAGGTGCGCCGCCACCAGAAGGGCTCGTGCGGATACGACGTGAGGTCGTATGTGAAGCTCCGGTACAAGGACGGCCGGGTCGGCGAGCGCACCTACACGAGCGAGTACAAGCCCGCGCCCGAGGTGTTCTGGGTCGCGCCGGACTACGATCCTTCGTCGCTGCCGGAGCTCCCGGAGCACGCGAAGGCGGTGGAGGAGCTCCAGGAGGGCGAGGTCCCTGCGGACGTGGCTGCGGAGGCCCAGGCCGCCCCTGCGGAGGCGCAGGGCGACGGCTTCTCGATGTGAGCCGCCTCAGGCGGCGCGGGCGGCCCCGTCGAAGCGCAGGCGGAGGCTCTGCAGCCCGCGCAGGCTGAACATCGCGCGCCACACGACCGGCCCCGGCTCGCGCGAGAAGGGCGGCAGTCGACGGAAGATCTCCTCGAAGGCGATCTTGCCCTCGAGCCGCGAGAGCGGCGCGCCGACGCAGAAGTGGATGCCGTACCCGAAGCCCACGTTGCCGCGCTGCTCCCGGGTGATGTCGAACCGGTCCGGATCGGGGAACTGCGCGGGATCCCGGTTGGCGGAGGCGATGATCGGCAGGACGATCGCGCCCTTCGGGATGGCGACGCCCGAGAGGGTCACGTCCTGGGTCGCCCGCCGCATCAGGAACTGCGCCGGGCCCTCGTAGCGGAGGACCTCCTCGACGAAGCCCGGGATCAGCGACGGGTCCTCGCGGAGGCGGCGGAGGGCGTCGGGGTTCTCGAGGAGCGCGAGCGTGCCATTGCCGATGAGGTTTGTCGTCGTCTCGTTGCCGGCGATGAGCAGCAGGGCCACCATGCCGAGCACGTCGTCTCCCTTCAGCTCGCCGTACTCCACCTCGCCGCGGAGGATATCGCTGATGAGATCCTCGCGCGGCTGCCGCTTCCGCTCCGCGATCATCTCGTGGAAATAAGCGCGCATCTCGCGGCGGCCCCGGAGGACGCGCTCGACCTCCGCGTCGCTCAGCCGGCCCATGCTCGCGCTCACGGTGTCGTCGGACCAGCGCTTGAATTCGGCGCGGAGCGACGGATCGACGCCGAGCATCTCGGAGATGACCGTGACCGGCAGCGGGACGGCCAGGTCCTCCATCACGTCGAACGTGTCCTTCGCGAGGATGCGATCGAGCTGCTCGGTCGTGATCTCGCGCACCCGCTGCTCGAGCCGCGCGATCGCCCTCGGCGTGAACGCGCCGCTGACGAGCTGGCGCACCCGCGTGTGGACCGGCGGATCGCTCATGAGGAGGTTCACGTCGCTGACGGCCAGCGGCTCGCGCTGGAGGCGCTCGTCCTGCGTGCTCGTCCTCGCCACGTAGGTGTCGGACGAGAACAGCTCCGGGTGCTTGAGGACATGGACGACATCGTCATAGCGGCTCACCGCCCAGAAGCCGCCCGGCTCGACCTGACACACCGGCGCCCTCTCCCGGAGCTCGGCATAGACGGGATAGGGGTTCTGCGTGAACGAGGGCGCGGCGAGATGGAATGCGTGGCTCATGGCTCCCTCCTGGAAGCAAGCTCAGCTTGTGGTCTGGCATACCATGTGCTTTGCTGAGCGCAACCTCTTCATGCCCTGCATCGCGCGCGCGGAGGGCAGGTCCGCTTCACTTCTCCGTGAGGATCTCGATGCCGGTCCAATCGGCGGGCTCACCGTGCGCCATGAGGTGAGCGATGCGCTGCTGGTAGACCTGGGCAGCCTTATCGGTTGGGTTCTGCAGGAGCACGTGCGCGATGCCCAGGTTGGCCTCGGCGAACCTACGTCCGTAGTAATCGGACAGCGCCTCCTCGAAGCGGTGCCGGGTCTCCTGCTTGCGACGGATCGTCTCCGGAGGGTCGCCGTCGAACACCTCGACGACGGAAACGGGGTCTCGTTTGCCCTTGAGCCGCACCCTGTCGAGGAAGCGGTGGCCGTAGGCCTGCCGAGCTTCCAGCGCGGCCATCGTCTGCTCGCTCAGGACGATGGCGCCGCCGTACCGAACGGCGAGCCTCTCCAGGCGCGACGCCTGGTTCACCGTGTCGGAGATCACCGTGGCTTCCATGCGCTCTGCTTCGCCGATGGTGCCCAGCATCACGCTGCCCGTGTGGATGCCGATGCCCATGCTGATCGGCGATAGGCCCGCGCTCCGGCGCTCCTCGCTGAACTCCCTCAGCGCGTGCTGCATCGCGACGGCCGCGCGCACGGCGTCGTCCGCCTTTCCGGGGAAGAGCGCCATGATGGCGTCCCCGATGTACTTGTCGATGAAGCCGCCGCAGCGCCTGATGATCGGGCTGAGCCGGCCGAGGTAGGCGTTGGTGAAGGAGAACGCCTCGCCGGGCGTCATGCTCTCCGTCAGGGCGGCGAAGCCGCGCATGTCGGAGAACAGGACGGTCATGTCGATCTGCACGTGGTCCCCGAGCGTGAGGTCCACCACCCTGCTTCGGCCCAGGAGGCCGAGCATCTCGGTCGGCACGAAGCGGCTGTAGGCCCGGTTCGTCGCGCGCAGCTCCTCGTTGAGCCGCGCGAGCTCGGCGGTCCGTTCGGCGACGCGGCGCTCGAGATCGCTGTTGGCCCGCTGCAGCGCGCGCTGGAGGGCGCGCAGGGACAGGTGCGTTGTCACGCGGGCCAGGAGCTCCTCGTGCTGGATGGGCTTCGTCAGATAATCGACCCCACCGACCTCGAAGCCCTTGATCTTGTCGGTCGTGTCCGTGAGGCCGGTCATGAAGATGACGGGAATGTCCTGGGTCGCCGGGTTCGCCTTCAGCCGGTGACAGACCTCGAATCCGTTCACGTGCGGCATCATGACGTCGAGGAGGATCAGATCGGGCTCCTCCTGGAGGAGCAGCGCCAGCGCGCTCTCGCCGTCGTCCGCGGCGAGCACCTCGATCCCGGCCCGACGCAGGTGGTCGACGAGCACCCGCAGGTTGGCGGGTGTGTCGTCGACGATCAGCACGCGCGGCCTCGGCTCTCTCACGCGCGCGCTCCTTCGGCCGCGGCGATCGCGCGTCGCTCGCGCCCGCGTCGTCCTGCGGGCCACAGATCTCGCCCGGAGATATGGAGTGCGGAACGCTGCATCGCGGGTCGCCTCTGCATCGGTACGTCGTTCATGAGGGTCGGTCGTCTCCTGCCACGGCGTCGTTCGTCGTCAGAGCTTCGCGCAGCTCCCGGAGCTTGTAGTCCTGGGCCAGCGCGCGCACCTGCGCCAGGAAGCCAGCGAGTCGACGTTCTGCCTGCTCCATCTCGCGCGTCTCGGCGAGCAGCTCCTCGATGCGGCCTCTCCCGAGCAGCGCCCGCAGCGCCGCTATTTGCTCGGCCGATGGGAGCGACGATTCCCCGGCCTCTGCGTCTGGCGCGCCGGGGCGGGAGGGACCGGCGCGGCCCGGGACCCACTCCAGGCCGAGGTGGAACTGGATCTTGTCGAGCAACGCGCTGATCTTGACCGGCTTGGGCAAGAAGTCGTCGCAGCCGGAGTCCACGCCCCGCTGGCGGTCCGCGTCGGACACGCTCGCCGAAGAGCCGATGACGACGGCGCCGCGGAGCGCGGGCAGCTCGCGCAGCCGCCGCGTCGTCTCGAAGCCGTCGAGGCAGGGCATCGCGTGATCCATGATGATCAGGTCCGGGAGGTGCTCCGCGGCGACGGCCAGGGCCTGCTCGCCGCTCTCCGCCTCGCGCACGGTGAACCCGAGCGGCGCGAGCGCGTCGCGCAGCAACGCCCGGTTCTCCGCGTTGTCGTCGACGACGAGGAGCGTGCGCCGCTCGCCCTTGTATCCGGCGATGCCCCCCCACGCCGAAGCCTCGCGTGTGGAAGCATCGTGGGCCAGCTCCTCGAACGGTAAGGCCACCGTGAAGACGCTGCCCCGCCCGGGCCCGCTCTCCACCTCTATCGACCCGCCCCAATGCTCGACGATCCTCTTCGTGATCGCGAGGCCGAGGCCGGTCCCCTCCGCCCGCGCCGCCTCGTCTCCGACCTGCTCGAAGCGATCGAAGATCCTGGGGAGGTGCTGAGGGGCGATTCCGGGCCCCGTGTCGGTGATCCGGAACCGCGCCCTCCAGACCTGTGAGCTGCCCTGCGAGGGCACGGGGCCGTCGCTCTGCACGAGGACGTCGAGGGCGACGCCCCCCTGCGAGGTGAACTTGATGGCATTGCCGAGCACGTTGAGGAGCACCTGGATCAAGCGCTTCTCGTCCGCGCGCAGCGTGAGGGCGGGGCCGCGGTAGCTGTACGCGAACGAGATCCCCTTCTGCTCGGCGCGGACGCGGCACAGATCCACCACGGTGTCGATGAACGCGGGGAAGCGCACCTCGCCGGGCAGCAGCTCGATCTTGCCCGCTTCGATCTTGCTCAGATCGAGCACGTCGTTGATGAGCGCCAGCAGGTGCTCGCCTGATTTGCGGATGACTCGCAGGCCGTCCCGCGTCCTCGCGTCCAGCTCCGGCGCGTGCTCGAGGAGCTGCGCGTACCCGAGGATGCCATTGAGCGGCGTGCGGAGCTCGTGGCTCATGCTGGCCAGGAAATCGCTCTTCGCCTTGCTCGCTGCGTCGGCGGCGTCCCGAGCGGCGATGAGCTCGGCCACCAACCCCTCGACCTCCTGCGCCATGTTGTCGAAGGCTCCGGACACGACGCCGATCTCGTCCCGGCTCGTGATCCTGCTCCGCTGGGCGCGATCCCCGGCGCGGAAGCGCTCTGCGGCGGTGGCGAGCCGGTAGAGGGGGCGAACGACGATGAGCTGCAGGACGATGCCCGTGAGCACGCAGAGGATCACGCCGCTGCCGACGGTGATGCCGAGCATCCTGAGCGCGACGCTGTAGGCGAGCGCCTCGGCCTCGCTCGTGTCGAGGACGATCTGCACCACGCCGGAGATGCCTGCCTCCACGCTGCTCGGGAGCCTCGCGCGGTTGAGCGGGGACGTCACGATGAGCTCGTCGCCGCGGCGCTCGTGGATCGGGCTCGTGAGATCGCCTCTCTCCAGGAGTTCGAGGAGCGGCGGAGAGTCCACCATGTCTCCGCTGCTGAGATGGCTGCCGGCGATCACCTTGCCATCGAGGGACGCGACGAGCACGCTGCGCACCCCCGGCAAGAACGCGGCATTCGAGGCGATGCGCTGGGCGTGGAACACGTCGCCGCCGTCGAGCAGCACGACGAAGGTGTAGTTCAGCGTGCCCGCGATCGCGTCGCCCTCGCGCTCCAGCGCCCCGAGCGCGGTCTGGCGCGCCTGCCGGAACGTCAGGATCGCGACGACGCACGCAAGGACGAGCACGAGCGCTCCGACGCTCAGGGCGAGCTTGACCGTGAGCCGGAAGCGCAAAGGCCGGCCCGCCGGGCGGGGCGTTGCCGAGAGTTCCCCCTTCATCGGATCAAGGTCGCGCCGCGAGCGCGCGGTCGACGAGTTGCGCATCGATGACCACGCCGGCGTCCGGCGGCGGGCTCTTCACCAGCCCGTGCTCGACCATGAACCTGGCGGTGAGCTCGTACGCTCTCCAGAGCGAGGCCTCCTGGCCGCCGCGATCGAGGAGCCGGCGGTTCTGCTCCAGATCGGTGATCTCGACCCCCGCCAGGCTGGACGAGAGCGACTCCGTGCTCGTTCCGAGATACCGCAGCGCTGAGCGCTGCGCCTCCCCTCTCCGGTCCGGCTGCTTCAACGCCTGCGCCGCCCTGTGCCAGGCCTGGAGCACGCCGGTGATCTCCTCGCGCCTCGTCTCCGCCGCGTCACGCTGCACCAGGACCACATCGAAGATCTCCCCCGGGAGCTGCTTGCTCGAGAAGAGCAGCGGCATCCCCTTTTCGCGGGCGATCGTCAGGAAGGGTTCCCAGAGCGCCGCCGCGTCCACTTCGCCCTGCTCCAGCGCCGCGATGCATGCTTCGGGTGGCATGCTGACGACCTTCACGTCATGGACGGAGAGCGCGCGGAGCGACAGCGCGCGGATCAGCAGGTACTGCGCCTCGGTCCCGATCTCCACCGCGATGCGCTTGCCCCTCAGGTCCTCTACGGTGGAGATCCCCTGGCGCGCCACGATGCCGTCGGCGCCGTTCGACTGATCGGTGACGAGGATGATCTTGAGGTCGGCACCCTGATCGATGAAGCGGATCGCCTCGGTCAACGAGCCGGCGGTCATGTCCGCGCGCCTGTGGAGGAACGCGTGCGTGGCGTCGAGGCCCGAGCTCAGCCGGATAATATCCAGTCCGGGCGGGGGATAGAGCTGCAAGTCTCTGGCGACATAAAAGGGGATGAACCCGACCCACTTGACCGTCGTGAGGCGCAGCGGCCGCGGCTCGGTCCTGCCTAGATCACAGGCGGTCAGGACGAAGAGCAAGCTGCACAGGAGCCAGTGACGCAGGAAGGGATGTCGCATCGCGCCTCCAAGACTCCAGCGCCGGCCGGGAGCGTCGTGGAGGCATCATCGCCCCGTTGTGAGGCCGCACGCAATGACAACCTGATTCCAAGATTTTGTGTACTTGTGTGTGACGAAGGTGGTGGAGGTGCGACGCGTATCGCCGGATGCGCCCGTCCGTCCGGCAGCAGCGATGTTTCTGGCGTTTGCGGAGCAAAATCTTCCATCGAGAAGGGAAGATAACGGCAACTCCGGAGGATCGTGTAGTCATCCTCGCTCTCCTGGAATATTCCACTGGGACGGTGGATGGCATCGGTGTAAATCGCTGTGGCAGCCGGGGGACCTGGGGTGAGCCACGGCTCGGCCCGGTCGCAGGCCACGAGCCGAATGCGAACCCTCCGCGGCAAGAACACGTGAGCAGAGGGCACATGGAGAGGGCGCGAGCACCGGGGACGCAGGGAGATCCTGAGCGGCTTCCGGGCCGCCGCGAGCTCCTCGCCGGCGCGGCCGCTGCCGCGGGCCTGCTGCTGCTCGGCTGTCGCGGCGAGACGGTCGACGTGCGCGATCAGGCCGCGATCGCGGCCGGCGGCAGCCGGGGTTACGCCGGCCCCGCGCTCGATCTCGCGTTCTGGACGGGCTTCACCGGGGGCGACCGGGGGCCGATGGAGCGGCTGATCGCGCGCTTCAACCGCGAGCACGACAACATCACGGTGCGCATGAGCGTGGCGCGCTGGGGCGACTTCTATCAGAAGCTCCCGGCCGCGGTCGACAGCGGCCATGGCCCCGACGTGGCCGTCCTGCACGCCGATCAGCTCGCCACGGCGGCGGCCCACCGCACGATCCTCCCGCTCGACGACGTGACCGACGCGCTCGGCCTCGGCGCCGGCGACTTCTCCAGGACGCTCTGGGACGCGGGCGTCTTCCGGGGCCGCCGTTACGGCATTCCGCTCGATGTGCACCCCCTCGGGCTCTATTACAACCGCACCGTGCTGGCCGACGCCGGCATCGGCGATGAGGCGCTGCCGCGCTCCCGGCGCGACACCATGGCCGTCCTCGAGCAGCTCAAGGGGCGGGGGGTCCAGGGATCGTGGGTGTCGCCGGCCCTGTTCACCGGAGGGCTGATGTTCCAGTCGCTCCTGTGGCAGTTCGGGGGCGAGCTGTTCTCGGAGGACGGCGCCCGGGCCACGTTCGACTCCGAGGCCGGCGTCGAGGCGCTCTCCTTCATGCTCGAGCTGATCCAGCGGGGGTACAGCCCGCGCAACGTCGGCCAGGACGCGGACAGCATCGCCTTCACCAACAACCGGAACGCCTTCATCTGGAACGGCATCTGGATGCTCAACATCTACGGGTCGATCCCCGGGCTCCGGTGGGGCGTCCTCCCGGTGCCGACCATCGGCGCGGAGCGGGCGGTCTGGGCCAACTCGCACAACCTCGTGCTCCCGCGCCAGCCCGCGTCCGGCCAGGGCCGGCTGAAGGCCTCGGTGGTCTTCGTCGACTGGCTGAGCCGGCATTCCCTCGAGTGGGCGAGGGCCGGCATGGTGCCGGCGCGGCGTGAGGCCCGGGAGAGCGCCGCGTTCCGGCGCATGACGGAACAGGCGATCTTCGCCGAGCAGATCCCGGTCGTCCGGTTCCCGCCGGCGATCGCCGGGATCGACGCTGTGCGCGCGTCCACGCTCGATCTCGCGGTGAACGAGGCCGTGCTGCTGAGGGCCGCGCCGAGAGAGGCCCTCGGCCGCGCCGCCCGCGAGGCCGACGCGCTGCTCGCGGACAACCTGAGGAAGTTCGGGAGGACGCTGTGACCGCGGCCGACGTCCCCCTCGTCGAGCCCGGCCCCGCCGAGGCGGACGGCGGCCCAAAGAGCGCTGCTCCCGGCGCGCGCCGGCTGCGGCGCGACGTCGCGCGCCCGGGGTGGTGGGCTCCCTACCTGTTCCTCGCGCCGTACCTCGCGCTGTTCGGCCTCTTCGTCGTCGTGCCGATCGTCCTCGGCGTGTGGCTCAGCCTCCACGACTGGGACCCATTCCTGCCGACCCATCCCTGGGTGGGGCTCGACAACTACGCCGACCTGTTCCGGTCGGGCTCGCCGATCCGCGGCAATTTCTGGCGCGCGGTGCGGGCCACGGCCCTCTTCACGGCGCTGAGCGTGCCTGTCCTCGTGACACTCCCGCTGCTGCTCGCCCTCGCGCTCAACCAGCGCTTCCCCGGCCGCTCGTTCTTCCGGGCCATGTTCTTTGCGCCCTACGTGCTCGGCGTGGCGGTCGTGGCGCTCCTGTGGCGGATCCTGCTCGACCCCCACATCGGCGTGATCAACCACCTGCTCGGGAAGATGGGTTTGCCGTCGGACACGGGGTGGACAACGGCGGTCCCGTGGGTGTGGGTCTCGCTGGTGGGGATGACGGTGTGGTGGACGCTCGGCTACAACGCGGTGATTTACCTGGCCGGCCTGCAGAACATCCATCGTGAGCTCTACGACGCCGCGCGCATCGACGGCGCGAGCCGCTGGCAGCAGTTCCGTCACGTCACCGTGCCGGGGCTCAGGCCGGTGTTCGTGTTCGTCGTGACGATGACCGTCCTCGCGTCGGCCAACATGTTCGGGCAGGCGTACCTCGTCACCGGGGGCGGGCCGGGGAGCGAGACGCGCACGACGATCATGTACATCGCCGAGGAGGGGTTCCGGAACTTCCGGCTCGGCTCCGCGGCGGCGATGAGCTACGTGCAGGCGTTGCTGCTCGCGCTCGTGAACCTCGGCATGCTCCTCCTGTTCTTCGGCCGGGGCCGCGGCGAGGAGGGCCCGTGAGCCGTCAGCCGTCCGCGCCCATCGCGCTGCTCGCCGGGGGCTGCCCTGTCCGCCGGCGGAAGGTCGGGAGGGCCCTGTCGTATGCCGCGCTGATCGCGCTCGCGGTGGTCTATCTCGCCCCGGTGATCTGGATGGCGCTCACGTCGCTGAAGGCGCCGCACGAGGCGACGGCCGTGCCGCCCACGCTGCTGCCCGCGCGGGTGACGGTGGAGAGCTACGCGGCGTTCGCGGGCGCGAGCGCGCAGGCGCCGGTGCTCCGCTGGTTCCTGAACAGCGTGCTGGCCGCGGTGGCCCACGCGCTGCTCGTGATCGCCACGGCGGCGCCTGCGGCCTACGCGCTCGCGCGCATGGAGTTCCGCGGCAAGCGGCTCGTGCTCGCGGCGATCGTCGCCACGCTGTTCATCCCGCCGATCGTGTTCCTGCCGTCGAACTACCTGATCGTCAGGGCCTTCGGCTGGCTCGACAGCCTCACGGCGCTCGTCGTGCCGCCGGCCGCCTCGGCGTTCGGCGTGTTCTTCCTGCGGCAGTTCTTCCTCGGTCTCCCGCGCGAGCTCGAGGAGGCGGCGGCGCTCGACGGCGCCAGCCGGCTGGTCGTGTTCTGGAAGATCGTGCTGCCGCTGTCGAAGCCGGCCCTGGCCACGCTGGCCGTGCTCAGCCTGCTGAGCAACTGGAACGACTTCCTCTGGCCGATCTACGTGCTGTTCAACCCGGAGAAGCTCACGCTGTCGCCCGGCCTCGCGCTGCTGCAAGCGGCGCACTCCACCGATTACGCGCTCGTGACGGCGGGCGCGGTGGTGGCGAGCGCCCCGATCCTCGCGGTGTTCATCGCGGCGCAGCGGTACGTCATCGAGGGTGTCGCCCGCACCGGCCTGAAGGGGTGATGCCGTGCGACGTGGGCTCGACGGCGGCGCGGTGGAATGGACATTGTCTGTCCGTGGACGCCCGTTGCGTCGCTTGACCCGGAGTCGCTCTCGGGGGAAACTCTCTGTCCACGGCGGCTGGCGGCGCCCCTTGCGCGCGGCCTCGTGCCGCGTTGTCCGGGCCTGTCCATGGTTTCATGAGGGAAGAAACCACAGAGGGCACGGAGGGCACAGAGGAAGAAAGACTCTGGTCCCTCATCCTCTGTGCTCTCCATGCCTCTGTGGTTCGTCCCCTTCTCCGTCGCTCCGTCGCGGAGCCGGGGGCGAGCCCGGGCGACGCGGTAGACGGACGCCGCGAATCGCCTGTCACCATGGACGAGCGGCGTGCTCTTGGCTTATCTTCTCTTCTTCCCCGTCGTTTCCCCTCGTTCCCCCTCGTTCCCCCTCGTTCCCCTTGCCATGGTGACCGGATGACGATCGTCTTTTTCTGGCTCCTTCAGCGCGGCCTCCGCGCGAGCTCGGCCATGAGGCCGAAGATCTCGAGCAGGCCGGGCGGGGCCAGCTTTCCGCCGCTGAACTCGCGGTAGAGGGTGTGCACGTTCACCGCGATGCGCTCGGCGTCGCTCCAGCGCGCGTACTCGCCGAGCGCGATGTCGCGCGCGGCGTCGGTCGGGGACATGCCGGCGTCGTAGCGGCGGCGCGCCTCGTCGCGGATGTACACGAGGTAATCGCGGACCGCGCGCACGCCCCTCTGATCCGTGAGGGGGCCGTGCCCGGGCACGATGACGTCGACGTCGGCCGCGAGGATTGTATCGCAGGCCTTGATCCAGTTGCCGACGGGCCCCTCCCACATGATCGGCGTCACGTCGATGAAGAGGACATCGCCCGTGTAGATCACGCGATCTGCGGGCACGTGCACCAGCAGATCGCCCTTCGTGTGCGAGGGGCCGACCTCGAGGAGGCGGACCTCCTTGGACCCGACAGCGAGCGTCAGCTCTCCATCGAAGACCCGGGTGGGCGCGGTGGGGGCGATGCCGTCGAAATCGAAGGCGCCGAAGCAATGGAGGAGGTAATCGCCCAGCGGGCCGGCGGCGCCGCTGCGCGCCTGTCGCATGATCGCGGCGAGCACCGGCGCGGGGATCTCGTCCATCTCGGCGGCGCTGGCGCGCGTGGCGACGATCGTCGCGCCGTCGACGAGCGCGTTGCCGTAGCAATGGTCGCCGTTCGCGTGGGTGTTGACGACGGTGCCTATCCGCGCCGCGGCGGGGGTCGCCGCGCGCATGGCGTCGAGCATCTCGCGCGTGCGCTTCAGGTCGAAGAGCGTGTCCACGAGGAGCGCCTCGCCGTCCGACGTGACGAGCCCCGCATTGCTGAGCCCCCAGGTGCCCGCCGGCTGAAGGTAGGCGAAGCAGCCGTTGCCGACGTCGTGCAGCCCCTGTTCATAGCGCCGTTGGCCCATGAGATCTCCCCTCGTGCCCGAGCGTCCCCCGACGCGTGATGGGACCTCGGAGCGTAGGGCACCGGCCGGCCGACCTGGAATCGAAATCGACCCATCGGGCGGTGTTGTTCACTCGTGGTGTCGGGCGCGGGCTTGCGGGCGCGGAGGGCGCGGCAGGCAAGGGCGGGGGTGGCCCGGGCGGCTCTCGCGAGCGCCGAGCGCCACCCGGGGCGCGGCTACCAGGCGTACGCCTCCGGCGCCTCGCCGCCGGGGCCGGGGAAGATCTCGTCGAGGCGCTTCATGTGCTCCGGCGTCAGCTTGATCTCCAGCGCGCGGAGGCTGCCGTCGAGCTGCTCTGCGGTGCGCGGGCCGATGATGGGCGACGTCACGACGGGGTTCTTGAGCAGCCAGGCCAGGGCCACGTCGGCGGGCTTCTCGCCGAGGTCGGCGCAGAACGCCTCGTAGGCCTCCAGCTTCGGGCGGGCCTTCTCGATGCGGGCCTGGGCGTCGGCGGAGGCGCGGCGGCCCTCGCGCGCCTTCTGGAGGGCGCCGCCGAGCAGGCCGCCGGCGAGCGGGCTCCAGGGCAGCACGCCGAGCCCGAACGCGCGGCACGCGGGCAGGACCTCGAGCTCGACGGTGCGCGCGTCGAGGTTGTACAGGCTCTGCTCCGACACGAGGCCGAGGAAGTGCCGCTGCGCCGCGAGGCCGTTCGCCTGCGCTATCTGCCAGCCGGCGAAGTTGCTGCTGCCCACGTAGAGGACCTTCCCCTCGCGGACGAGCTGCTCCATCGCCTGCCAGATCTCGTCCCAGGGCGTCTCCCTGTCGATGTGGTGCATCTGGTAGAGATCGATATGGTCCGTCTGCATGCGGCGCAGGCTCCCCTCGCAGGCGCGCCGGATGTGATAGGCCGAGAGGTGCCTGTCGTTCGGCCCCTCGCCCATGGTGCCATAGACCTTCGTGGCGAGGACGATGCGATCCCGCCGCCCGCCGCCCTGCGCGAGCCAGCGGCCGATGATCTGCTCGGTGATCCCCTCTCCGCGCTTCCGGCCGTACACGTTGGCCGTGTCGAAGAAGTTGATCCCGTGCTCGAGGGCCCGGTCCATGATCGCGAAGCTGTCCGGCTCGCTGGTCTCCGGGCCGAAGTTCATCGTGCCGAGGCAGAGTGGGCTGACCTTCAGGCCAGTGCGTCCAAGATTTCGGTAGTTCATGGCGACCGGAGGGTAGCAAGCCGGCGCGCCCCGTGGTCCATGCGCGGACGCTGAACGCGCTGTAAGGTTTCGCCGGAGCCGCGCGGCGCGGCGGCGGCGAGCACCGCGGCCTCGTGCGCGGCGAAGCGCTGCTGGAGGAAGTCGATGAACAGCCGCGCCCGGGCGGGCAGGAAGCGCCGGCTCGGGTAGAGGACGTTCACGGCCGAGCTCGGCGCGGGCAGGTCGGTCAAGAGCGGCACGAGGCGGCCGGCCTCGATGTCCGCGGCGACGTCCCAGATCGACTTGAAGGCGAGGCCGTGGCCGGCGACGGCCCAGTCGCGCACGAGGTCGCCGCTGTCGGCCACGAGCTGGCCCGCGGGGCGGACGGTGTGGAGCCCCCGCGCGGTGCGGAAGGTCCACGCGAGCGGGCGCATGCCCGGGCGCTGCAGCACGATGCAGGCGTGCCCGTCGAGGTCCGCGGGCGCGCGCGGCCACCCGCGCCGCTCGAGGTAGGCCGGCGCGCCGCAGAGCACGCGGCGGCTCCGGGCCAGCCGGCGCGCGACGAGGCGCGCGTCGGCCAGCGCGCCGATGCGCACGGCCACGTCGACGCCGGCCTCGAACAGGTCGACGACGCGGTCGGAGAGGCTCACGCGCACGCCGAGCTGCGGGTGCATCGCCGCGAAGTCCGCCGCGGCCGGCCCGACCCACTGCCGGCCCAGGTCGACCGGCGCCGAGACGTGCAGCAGGCCGCGCGCCTCGGCCTGGCCGGCCGAGACCGCGAGCTCGGCCTCGCTCACGTCGGCGAGGATGGCGACGCAGCGCTCGTGGTAGGTCGCGCCCTCGCCGGTGAGCGTGAGGCGCCGAGAGCTGCGCTGGAGGAGGCGCACGCCGAGCGCCGTCTCGAGCCGCGTCATGCGCTTGCTCGCCACGGCCGGCGAGACCCCGAGCTCGCGCCCCGCCGCCGAGAGGCTGCCGCGCGCGACGGCGCACACGAACAGCCGCATGTCCTCGAGCTCCACCATCGCTCATGCCCCGCGCGAATCCGGCGCGATCTCGGCGCCAGGGCGCAGGGTAGCGGCGCGGCCCGGCATCTTCAACTTTTTCGAAAAGCTGATTGCGCGAGCGCGGTCGTTCTCATCCGTCGTGGAAAGGATCAAGGTGGTCCTGTCGCCGCGCGGGGCGGTCTCGCGCTCCGCGGCGCGGCGTTCTCCAGCGCTGCCGGCGCCGCCCTCCCGCGCGTGCGCGGTGGCCGGCCGTCCAACCTCGTTGTCCCAGGGAGACATGTCATGAGAAAGCCCATCCTGATCAGCGCCCTTTCCCTCTCGCTCTTCGTCGCCGCGAGCGCCTGCTACGTGCAGGGCGCCGACGCGGAGGACCTGCCCGCGCCGCGGTCGACGGTCGTCGACGCGAGCCTCTCGAAGGCGCAGGCCGACGCGGAGATCCTGGCGGCGCGGCGCTTCTACGCGTTCTGGAACACAGGCGAGACGCGCTACCTCGACGCGGCGATCGCGCCGACCTTCACCGACCGCACCTTGCCGAAGGGGCGTCCGCAGGGGCCGCCCGGGCCGGCGTTCGCGTCGAAGAGCTTCCGCGCCGCGGTGCCGGACCTGAGCTGCGAGGTGGAGCAGCTCCTCGTCGCCGGCGACCGCGTGGTGGCGCACCTGCGCTTCCGGGGCCATTTCACGGGCACGTTCGGCGACAGGAAGGGCGCCGGGCAGGCCATCGACTTCATCGCCACCGACATCCTGCGCGTGCAGGACGGCCGCATCACCGACAACTGGCACATCGAGGACAACCTGACGCTGTTTCAGCAGCTCGGCGTCGTGGCGCAGTAGCGGAGCCGCGCTGCGCGGAGCGCGACGGGGCCCCGGCCGGCGGGGGAGGGCGCCGCGCGAGGGTGGGTGTCGCGCGCTACGTGAGCGAGACGCCCCCCTCGACGGCAAAGGCGCTTCCGGTGATGAAGGACGCCTCTTCGCTCGCGAGGAAGATGGCCGCGCCCGCGATCTCGTCGGGCGCCGCGACGCGCTTCATGGCGTGGAGCTGCGCGGCGGCGCCGCGCCTCTCGTCGGTGTCGTTCCAGAGCCGGAACATCGGCGTGTCGACGCCCCCGACGATGAGCACGTTGGCGCGGACGCCCTGGGTGGCGTACTCGGCGGCGGCGGTGCGGGTCAGGCCGATGAGGCCGGTCTTGGCGGCGGCGTATCCGGCCGTCCCGGGGAGCGCCTTCGTGTACCCGACGAAGGTGCCGACGTTGATGACGCTGCCGCCGCCCGACCTCAGCATCGCGCTGATCTGGTGCTTCGTCGACAGGAACGCGCTCACCAGGTATCCATCGAGCCAGTCGCGGAAGTCGCGCTCCTCGAGCTGGTGCGTCAGCGCGCCGCCGAAGGTTCCGCCCGCGGCGTTGAACCCGATGTCGAGCCGGCCGAACCTCTCCAGGGTGAAGTCGACGAGCTGCCTGACGTCGCCCTCCCTTGTGACGTCGGCGGTGCACGCGAGCGCCTGCCCGCCTGCCTTGGCCGCGGCCTGCACCGTGGCCTCGAGCTCCGCTGTGCGCCGTCCGGCGGCGACGATCTTCGCGCCCTCGCGCGCGAGCGCCACCGCCGTCGCCCGCCCGATACCCGAGCTCGCGCCCGTCACGATGCCCACCTTGCCTTCGAGTCGCCTGGTCATGGTTCGCTCTCTTTCCTGTTGAACTGCTGTTGAACTGGTCCGTTCATCCGTTCACCGACGGCAACGGAACGTCGGCGCGCAGCCGTCGAACGACGGCCGCCCCGATCGCGACGCCGTCGCGCAGGGCGGCGTCGCTCGTGATGTGCGCGGCCTTCGCCGTCAGGCCTGCGGCTCATGAGGGAAGCTAGCTATCGCCGGTGCGCGCCGCACTCCGGATCTTGCTCTGGAATCATTCGATCTTCGCCCTCGCCGGGCAGCGGCGCTGGAGGTGTCGTGGAGAGCCCCCGCTGGGCGCCAGTCCGCCGCTTGCTCGCGTCGCGGCGGGGTCCTGGAGAAAAGGAACCACAGAGGGCACAGAGGGGAGAAACAATTCTCTTCTCTCTCGCCTCTGTGCCTCTGTGGTTCGGATCCTCTCTTCGCTCTCCCCTGGGGGTGCGGCGAAGCTCGCGGGCCTCGTCAGCGGCCTGCTCCTGGAAGGGCTGATGCCGCGCCCGGAGGCGCCTGCTCCGCCGGCCCCGCCGCCGTCCAGCGCAGGGGCAGCGGGAGCGGGGCGGAGGGCGCGGCGGACGCGCGCATGACGAGGGCGCCGCGGCTCACGTTGCCAAGCGTGGCTGGTGAATCACGAGCTCTCGCTGGGGGACGGGACTCCCACGAGCGGCCTCATGGTGTTTCGATTGTCAGCGTGCCACGCTCGCCGCCATGCCCTCCATGGCCCACGAGGTCCTCGTCGATCTGTTCAAGAGCCGCCCTTCCCTCGGCGCCGAGCTCCTGTCCGAAGCGCTCGGCGTCGCGCTCCCTTCCTACACCGAAGCGCGCCTCGTCTCGATCGATCTGACCAAGATCCAGCCGACCGAGTACCGCGCCGATCTTGTTGTACTCCTGCTCGACGACGATGTTCCGAGCGGGGTGCACATCGTCGGCAGTCGCGGGGCTCGGGGACGAACGCGCCAGATTCTACGGCGATCTCGTGCTAAACTCCTTGAACGAGGCGGCCCGGCGGGCGCTGGAGGCGATGGTGAAGGGTTACGAGTTCCAGAGCGATTTCGCGAAGAAGTACGTCGCGCTGGGGCGAGACGAGGGGCTCCGCGAGACTCGTGCGCGCGACGTGCTCACGGTGCTCCGTGCTCGCGGCATCGCGGTGTCGGATGCGGCACGTGAGCGTATCCTCGCGGAGAACGATCCGGAGCGGCTCGAGCGCTGGCTGGAGAAGGCCGCTGTCGCCGAGTCCATCGCCGAGTTCCTCGACGAGCCAAGCTGAGCTGCCCCTGGTGGAGGGGCCGACGAACAAGAGCTGGCTTGCCGACGCGCGGCGGGCTGCGAGCTCCCACGCGTGCGCAGCAGAAGCCCCGTCCGGTGGGGCCCCGGCCATCTTCGCCACCAACGCCGCTCCGTGCTGGGGGCACGACGCTCGCCGCGCCGTAAGCCGCGGCGGAATACACTCATCGCATGTCCGCCCCATCGCCCACCCCGCCCGCCGCGGCCGACCCCGGCGCGCTGCTCGAGCGCGCCCGCCGGGTCGCGGCGCTCGTTCTCGCGCCGGCGGCGAGCGCCACCGATCAGGCCGAGGCGGTTCCCCGCGAGCACATCCGCGCGCTCGCGGACGCCGGTCTCCTCGGCATCGCGACGCCCGCGCGCCACGGCGGCCAGGGCGCCCCGGCGCGGGTGGCGCGCGAGGTCCTCGAGATCCTCGCCGGCGCCTGCGGGGTGACAGCGTTCGTCCAGATGCAGCACGCCACCGCCGCGTGCTCGCTCATCGCGCGCGGCGACAACGAGGCGCTCAAGGAGCGCGTCCTGCCTCGCCTCGCCGCCGGCGAGCGCTTCTGCACCGTGGGCTTCTCGCACGTCCGCCGGCCGGGGCCGCCGATGGTCCGCGTCGAGCCCGACGGCGACGCGGTTCGCCTCGACGGCACCGTGCCCTGGTTGACCGGCCACGGGATCGCCGACGACGCGGTGATCGCGGGCGCGCTCCCCGACGGCCGCCTGATGTACGTGCTGACGCCGCTCTGGGCGGGGGATGCCATCGAGCCGTCGCCGCCGCTCCGCCTCAGCGCGATGAACGCCTCGGCCACGGTGTCGCTGACGCTGCGCGGCCTGCGCGTCGGCGCCGAGCAGGTGATCGTCACCGCGACGCGCGAGCAGCAGGCCGCCCGCGACGTGGCGGGCCTGCTGACGCCGTCGGCGCTCTCCCTGGGCGTTGCCGGGGCCGCCGCGGCGCTCCTCGCGGAGCTGGCCGGGCGCCGCGGCAGCGCGCACCTGGCCGGCGCCGCGCGGTCCCTCGAGGGCGAGCGGGACGACGCCCGCGCCGAGGTCGAGGCCTGGGCCGACCGGCCGGAAGCGGAAGGGTATGGCGAGCACGCGGTGCGCGTCCGCGCCTGGTGCATCGAGCTGGGCGTGCGGGCCGCGCACGCGGCGGTCGCGGCGACGGGCGGCAGCGCCAACCTGCTCGACAACGCCGCGCAGCGCCTCGTCCGCGAGGCGATGCTCTACTCGCTCACGGCCCAGACGCGCGACCTGCAGACCGCGACGGTGCAGCGGCTGCTCGACCGAGGCGGCGGCGCGACGGACCGCGCGCGGTCGTGAGGGCGGACCCGCGGGGCGCCCGACCCCGGTTGAACGGGGCAACCGACCCACGTATCCGCCCGGTTGCACGGGGTAGTGGATTTCACTATTCTGTTTCGGCGAGGAGCAGCGATGAAGGGAACGGGCGCAGCGAGGCGGGGCCGGGGCGCGGACGGTGGTCCGGCGCAGCGTGGCCGCGACGAGGACAGCGGTCCGGTCAGCGTGGTGCTCCCGGCTGATCTCCGGGCGCGGGTCCAGGCCGAGGCGAAGAAGCGGGGCCTCAAGGTCTCCCCGGCGATCCGTGTGCTCCTCAGCGAGCGTGTGCAGGAGCTCGATGACGCAGAGCAGCTCAGCCGCGCGGAGGAGTGGCAGCGCGCTCAGGTCTGGGCGGTCTGGGAGCGGATGAAGGCGGGAGAGCACGATGAGGCGTCGCGCCAGGAGATCGACGCCGTCTTCGACGAGGCGCTCCGTGGCGCCCGTCGCTCCGGCGCCCGCTAGGTCGCGGCTCGCATGGCCCGGCGCGTCCGTTTCCGCCGGGAGTTCGCCCGCGATCTAGAAGCCCAGGTGCGCTGGCTTCAGGAGAACCGCGGGGTCGAGTGGGTCGAGCGCCTGCGAGTCGGCCTCGATGAGGCGATCGAGCTCGTCTCCCGGTTCCCCGCGATCGGACCCGCCGAGGCAAAGAACGACGAGGAGGGGGCCGTTGTCCGCAAGCTGCTCCTCCGCAGGCTTCCCTACGTCGTATGGTACTTTGCGGATGTCTCCGATCCTGGATCGGACATCTGGCTGTTGCGCTTTTTCCACGCGCGCCAGGAGCGGCCACCGGCCGAGGCCGGTCTCGCCGCACGGAGGCGGCGGAAACGATGATGTGCTCGTCCAGGGCTCGAGGGCCCGCCGGGAGCGGCGGGTCACGGCGAGCACACGGTCCGTAGCGGCAGAAGTGCACGCAGCATCATCCTGGCTTCGCGGCGCCCCGACCCAGGTTGGGGCAACCCCTAGGTTGGGGCAACCCCTCCTGGCTTCGGTGGGCGAGGCTGCCTCGCGACCCGGCGCCGCCGGCGCGAGGGACACGGCGGGATGCTTCCACGAGCGCCGCCGCGGCGTCCAGTGAGCGCGCGGGCGGGGCGTCAGAACCCGCCCTCCAGCCCGAGGATCGGGGCGGTCACTGGCCCGATCTCCTCGGGCTCGCACGGCTCGAACGCGTCGCAGACCACGGGGACGTACTCCTTCGACAGCGTTGCGTTGAGCACGTCGAGCACGATCGCCAGCCAGCCGGTCTCTCCGATGGACCAGCGCTTCTCCAGGCGGACGTCGACGCGAAGGAACGGCGGCAGCCGCTCCCATCGGGGCGGGCTGGCGGCGGTGGGCTCCGGGCCTCCGGGGACGCCGCTGCCCGGCGGGGGGATCGAGCCGTCCGACTTCCTGTGCGGGAGCCCGGAGTAGAAGACGGCGCGCCCGCCGGCCCGGTACCCGCGGCCGAGATCGTAGGTCAGGGCGAGGTTCGCAACGTGGGTCCGGTCGACCGCGGTGACCTGCGTTGTCCGGCCGAAGCTGCGCGTGGAGCGGGACAGCGTGTATGACGCGAATCCGCCGATGCGCCGGGTGAGCCGTCGGCGGGCGGACAGCTCCACGCCGGTCGCGGCGCCGAGCGCGCGTCCCGTCAAGGCGTCCTCGGTCATGTCGAGCCCTGCGGCGCCGAGCGCGTCGGTCATGTTGAAGAACGCGTTGTGGAACACCGTGGCCGACGCGGTGATGTCCTCCGGCAGCTCGAGCTCGACGCCGACGCTCGACTGGAAGCTCCGCTGGAGCCCGTCGCCGAGGCGCGGGCGGAAGCCGGGGATCGGCACGAGGAAGCTGGGCATCTGGGAGGCGAGGCCGTGCGCCTGCACGAACGTCACGCCGGGCGCCAGGGAGAGCCGCGCGGAGAGGCGCGGATCGACGGCGAGCGCGACCGCGTCGTCCGAGCTGTAGAGATCGAGCCGGAGCCCCGGGGTGACGCGCAGGCGCGGCGTGACGGCGATGTCGGACTCGATGTAACCGCCCACGGTGACGTCGTGGCGGGTCGAGAAGAGGTCGGGAAAGGGATTGCCGTTGTCCTGCTCGACGCCGCCCGGGGGAGGATCGACCTCGGTCCTGAGAACGAACGAGTTGCCGTCGAGCACGGCGTCGATGCCGGCGCGGATCGGGGTCTCGTCGCGCAGGCGATGATCGAGCGCGAGGCGCGCGCCGAGGCTCCGGGTGAGGGCCTTCTCGCCGCCTCCGATACCCGTCTCGTCGTGGCCGAGCGTCAGGGCGGCGCGCAGCGCGCTGCCAGCGCCATAGGCATGGTCGTACCGGAGATCGAGCCGGTGAAAGGTCGTGTCGAAGAGGGTGGTCCTCTCGCGGCGCTCCTCCTCGGCGAGGTAGTCGCGGGCGCCGAACGCGAAGAGGCTCAACCGGCCTCCCGGGACGACGTCGTAGGAGAGCCGGGCCTGGTAGTCCCAGTAGTCGAGCACGACGCCGGGCGCGGCGAGCGAGAAGAGCAGCGCCGTGTAGGAGTAGCGGCCGCCGACGAGCGCGACGCCGCGGCCGCCGGCGAAGGGGCCCTCGACGAGCCCGCCCACGTCGAGGAGCCGGAGCGTGCCCTCGCCGTGCCAGTCCGGGAGCGGCGGCGTCGTCTCGCCGGCGACGATGCCGCCGGCGTACCGGCCGTGGCGCGCGGGGTAGCCGCCGGGGTAGAGGTCGACGCGGTCCACGATGCCGGGGTGGATCACCGAGGGGCCGAGGCCGAGGTGATAGAGGTAGGGGACGCGGATGCCGTCGAGGAAGTAACCGACGTTGCCCGGCGGCGAGCCGCGGACGTAGAAGAACGGCAGCCCCGAGACGATGGGGGTCACCCCGGGGAGCATCTCGATGGCGCGGTAGGGGTCGCCGAACGCGCCGGGGACGAGCCGGACCTCGCCGCGGCTCAGGGTGGAGACGCCGGGCGGCGCCAGCTCGCCGCGGACGGTGACCTCGAGGGGAGGCGGCTGGCCCGGGGGCGGGGTGGGGGCCGCGGGGGCGGGGGCCGCGGGGGCGGGGGAGGGGGCGGGGGCCGCGGGGGAGGGCGCCGCGGGGGCGGGGGAGGGCGTCGCGGGCGGCGAGGCCTCGGTGAAGTGGACCTCGACGCGGATCCTGGCGGCCATGGGCGCGCCGTTCCTGGTGGCCGGCGCGAAGCGGAACGACGTCGCGGCGGCGATGGCGGCCGACGCGAACGGCTCGGGCCCCTCCTCGGCGACAGCGGAGCGAACGGTCCCGTCCGCGTTGACGGTGAGGAGGAGGCGGACCGTCGCGGAGCCGTGCGCCCCGTCAGGGTAGCCGGCGGCGAGCGGCGTGAGCGGCGCCGGCGGGACGAGCCCCTCGGCCGGCGGCGCGTCGCGGGATGGCGCCGCCGAGGGGGCCTCGTGGGCCGGCGGCGTGCCCTGCGGCGGTGGCTCGGGCGCGGCGGCGGCGCCGCACGGCGCGAGCGCGCTCGCGACAAGCGCGGCGGCCATGGCTGCCCGCACGTGGACCAGCGCCGCGCAGCGGACGGGCGGCGGGCCCGAGTACGGCGCAGGGAGGCGTGGGGATGAGGGGGCGGAAACCATCGGGCTGTTCACGGGCGCGGCGTTCTGGCGGGTCTCCGGAGCGGCTCTTTGTGCAGCGGGATCGTTCGGGCCGGCTCACCTGTGCCTGCATGCTGCCGGGGCAGGATATCCTTCGCCAGTTCGTGCACTTTCGTCGGCGACCCCGGGCCGGGAGGTCAGGATCCTGGAACCCAGGGCTTGCCGGGGAGGCGTGTGCTTCGGCCAGGTGGCGGCGCCATGGCGGCCGCGGCCGCGCCCAACCTGGGTCGGGATGCCCAACCTGGGTCGGGCGCCCAACCTGGGTCGGGATGCCTAACCTGGGTCGGGATGCCCAACCTGGGTCGGGATGCCTAACCTGGGTCGGGATGCCCAACCTGGGTCGGGTGCCCAACCTGGGTCGGGATGCCCAACCTGGGTCGGGTGGTCGGCGGGATGCTCAACCTGGGTCGGGGTGCTCAACCTGGGTCGGGATGCCCAACCTGGGTCGGGGGGTCCAGGGTCGGGGTGCTCAACCTGGGTCGGGGGGTCCAACCTGGGTCGGGGGGTCCAGGGTCGGGGTGCTCAACCTGGGTCGGGTGCCCAACCTGGGTCGGGGTGTTCAACCTGGGTCGGGATACCCAACGTGGGTCGGCCAGGTGCCCAGGGTCGGGTGCCCAACCTGGGTCGGGCCGTCGCCTAGCCGCCGGGATCGCGGTCCGGCGCGTCGTGGCACACGACGCTCCACGGGCGGCCACGATAGCGCCGGAAATCGCGCGGTTCGGGCCCGGTACGCGCCATGCATGGTGGCACACCCGGCCGCGTCTCGCGACAGCTCGTGAAGACCCACGCCGGCCAAGGAGACCCGATGCGTACCCGTTTCCACTTCGCTTTCACGATGGGGTGCCTCCTCGCGCTCGGGGCGTGCTCCGACGGATCGAGCTCCGGCAACCTCGGCGACGGCGAGATCCCGGGGAGCGGCGCCGGCTTCGATCACGACGGCGCCGGCGCACCCTCTGCGGAAGCCGATATCCCGGATGGCGGCGATCCCGCGGGCGGCGCCTCCGCCCCCGGCTCGGGCACCGGCGGCGGCGGCGGCGTCGGAGGGGCAGGCGGCGGCGGAGGCGGCGGAGGCAGCGGCGGCGGCGTCCAGCCGGGCACGCTCACGGCCGGCGTCTGGGACGACAACCGCAACTTCGACTTCTTCCTCTCGTACCGGAGCGGCCTCTACGCGCAGCAGCTCCCGGGCCTCTTGCCCTTCACCGAGGCCGACCACCAGGCCGCGCACAGCCTCTTCGCGGCGCCGCCAGGGGAGAGGGAGACGCTCGACGTCTCGCTCATCATCGACACGACCGGCAGCATGGGCGACGAGATCACGTACCTCCAGACGGAGTTCATCGCGCTCTCCGACGCGATCTTCGCCCGCTACCCGAACGCCGCGCAGCGCTGGTCGCTCGTCGTCTACAAGGACACCGAGGACGACTACGTCGTCCGGTGGTTCGACTTCCGCGACGATCCCGTCGAGTTCCAGCAGAAGCTCGCCGCGCAGGCCGCCGACGGCGGCGGCGACTTCCCGGAGGCGCCCGACATGGCGCTCTCCACCGCGTCCGACCTCTCCTGGCGCACGGACGACGCCACCGCGCGCCTCGCCTTCTGGGTCGCGGACGCGCCCCACCACGACGACAACGCGTCGGCCATGGCCGACGGGATACAGGCCCTCAAGGATCGCGGGGTGCACGTCTATCCCGTCGCGTCGAGCGGCGTGGACGAGCTCACCGAGATCACCATGCGCTCGGCCGCGCAGCTGACCGGCGGCCGGTACCTCTTCTTGACGGACGACTCCGGCGTCGGCGGCGCCCACAAGGAGCCGACGATCCCCTGCTATTACGTGACAAAGCTCGATCGCGCGATCCTGCGCATGGTCGACGTCGAGCTCTCCGGCGTCTACCGCGAGCCGGAGCCGTCCGAGATCCTCCGCACCGGCGGCGATCCCCTGGAGGGCGCGTGCGCGCTCTCGTCGGGCGTCGAGGTCCTCGCGTATTGAGCTGACGCCGCCGATCGCCCTTACCACGACGGCGCCGGCGGCCCGCGCGCCCCCAGCGGTCGGTCGAGCGCCGCCACCTGGGCGCGCTCGACCGATCGCCGCGCCGGCAGCACGGGCGCGGCGGCGCGCTACCGCGAGGGGGCCTCGGTCAGCGGCAGCTCCATCACCACCTCGTCCCCGCTCATCTGGCCATTCGGGCGGAAGCCCAGGCTGCGGTAGAACGGCTCGGGGCTCCCGGGGCCCGGCACGTAGGACAGCAGCAGCGACGTGAAAAGCCCCTTGCGCCGCGCGTGCTCGATGACGAGCAGCATCGCCGCCCGGCCGACGCCGCGCCGCTGGAAGCGCTTGTCGATCATGAAGCGCCACACGGCGATCTCGGGCTTCTCCGGCGGCGGGGAGTCCAGCGAGTGGTCTTCCAGCAGGACGAAGCCCGCGGGCTCGTCACCGCAGTAGATGGCGCGGAACCAGGCCTCCGGCGCGAAATGCGCCTGGGCGAGCGAGACCGCGTTGGTCGCGACATAGCGCTTCTGGTCCTCGGCCACGGAGAGCTCGAGGATGGCGTCGAGGTTGTCGCGGGTGATCGCGCGCAGGGAAACGGGGGGCGTGTCGTCAGGCATGGTGTTGTCTCGAGAGGAGCAAGCGCTGAACCGGGGCTGCCAGCGTGGAGCTCGATGGCCGTGCCTTCACGGCCGTTGTCGCGCGGGCAGGGTACCACAGGCGGGAGAGGCGTTGCTCCCCGCGGCGGGCAGGGCAGCGGCGCGCTCCGGGGCAGCCGTCCCCGCCGCGGCCGTCCCTGGCGTCCAGCCCCCCTCGACGCCGGCGACGGAGCGGGGCCGCCTTCGCTCCACAGCCTCCACGGCCTTCGGGCTCGGATCGCCCCGCGCGTCGTGAATGTGCTGCGCGGGGACCGCATCAGACGCGGAGACACGCGCGGCGGGAGCGCCGCGGGGGGGCCGGGCGGCATGGCTGCCCGGTGGATGCACGGGTCTCTCCGGGCCTCGGAGGTCGAGACGATGGATTCCCATTCAAGGCGAGCCCGCGCGCCGCACGGGCAGCCCGGCGGCCGGGCTTTCGTCCGCGCGGAGCGCGCCGCGCTCGTCACGCTCTTGCTGATGAGCCTCGCGATCGTCGCGGGCTGCGCCGGCGCGGATCCCGAGCGCGGCGCTCGCGAGGACACGCAGCAGGCCGAGCTCCCGCTGCCGACGAGCTCGATGGGCGTCGCGCGCGCGAGGCACACGGCGACGCGGCTCCTCGACGGCCGGGTCCTCGTCGCCGGAGGCCAGCTCGACGAGGGCGGGAGCTCCCTCACGGGTCCCCACGCGTCCGCGGAGCTCTACGATCCCGCGACGGAGCTCTGGACGCCCGCGGCGTCGATGGGCACGCTGCGCAGCCGCCACACCGCGACGCTGCTCACCGACGGCCGGGTCCTCGTCATCGGGGGAATGAAGAGGTGGACGCAGCACGACGTGCTCGCCGCCGCCGAGCTGTACGATCCGGCGGCGAACGTCTGGACGCCCGTCGCGCCGATGGGGGACCGCCGCGTCGGGCACACGGCCACCCGGCTCGCGGACGGCAGGGTCCTCGTCGCCGGGGGGCGAGTCGCCCCCTACGGCGATGGCCTCCTGGCCACGTGCGAGATCTACGACCCGGCGACCGGCGCGTGGAGCCCCGCGAGCTCGATGCGAAGTCCGCGCGGAGGCCACGCTGCCGTGCTGCTGGACGACGGCAAGGTGCTCGTGGCCGGCGGAGGCTCCGCCGAGGTCTACGACCCCGCGACGGGCACCTGGTCCACCACGGCGCCCATGGTCGACGGCCGCCACGCGAGCGAGGCCACGCGGCTCCCTGACGGCAAGGTGCTCGTCACCGGCGACGTGGATACGGGCGGCTGGGGCGGGACGGGCGGGGGCGAGCGCGCCCAGGTCTACGACCCCGCGACGGGCACCTGGACCGCGGCGCCGGGCCTGCCGCTCCCTCCCCCACCGGGAGACTACGCGAGCATGGGCATCGACGGCCACCGCGCCGCGCTGCTCCCGAACGGCCGCGTCCTCGTGACGGGGGGGTACGAGCTGCTGGACGCGTACTGCTTCGATTTCCGGTACGTGGACTGCGTGGGCGAGGATATCGCCGTCTTCCACGGCGCCCGGACGTACGACCCGGCGACGGGAGGCTGGAGCCCGGAAGCGAGGCGCGGGGTGCGTGCCTACCACACGGTGACGCCGCTCCTCGACGGCAGGGTCCTCCTCGCGGGAGGGTACGACCGCCGCGGCGAAGGCTCGTCCAACGTCGGCCCGCTAGCGACCGCCTCCGCCGCGTTCTACACGGCGGAGGGCGTGCCCGGCGATCGCTGCAGCGCCGCGGCGGAGTGCGACAACGGCTTCTGCGTCGACGGCTTCTGCTGCAACACGGCCTGCGAAGGAGAGTGCAAGGCCTGCTCGGTCGCCGCCGGTGGGGGGCGGGACGGCTACTGCTCACCGCTCACCGGCACGACCTGCGACGACGGCAACGCCTGCACCGGGGCCGACGCGTGTCAGGCGGGCACCTGCGCCGGCGCGCCGCTGGGCGACGGCACCGCCTGCGACGACGGCAACGCCTGCACGGGGGCCGACGCCTGCCAGGCGGGCACCTGCGCCGGCGCGCCGCTGGGCGACGGCGCGGCGTGCGACGACGGAGACGCCTGCACCCGGACCGACGCCTGCCAGGCGGGCGCCTGCGTGGGCGCGGATCCGGTCGTCTGCGCCGGGCAGAGCGGCTGTCTCGTCGGGGCCTGCGATCCCACGTCCGGCGCCTGCATCGACGCGCTCGTCCCCGGCGGCACGGCGTGCGACGACGGCGACCCCTGCACCCTGGATGACGGCTGTCAGGCGGGCGCCTGCGCCGGCACGCCGGACCGTGACCGCGACGGAGATGCCGTCTGCGATGCCGTGGACAACTGCGTCTGGCCCTCCAATCCGGGCCAGGAGGACGGCGACGGCGACGGCCACGGCGACGCGTGCGACACCTGCGCTGGCAGGGGAGACCGCGATTCGGACGGCGACGGCCTCTGCGACGACGCGGACAACTGCCCTCATTACGGGTCGCAGTACCCGGGCCAGGAGGACGCGGACGGGGACGGCCACGGCGACCTCTGCGACAACTGCCCCGCCGTGCCGAACCCCGACCAGGCCGACGCCGACTGGAACGGCATCGGCGACGCGTGCGACGCCTGCTGGGCCGCCGGATCGCGGGACCATGACCGCGACGGCGCTTGCGACGAGGCGGATAGCTGCCCCCTCGTGACGAACCCGGGTCAGGAGGACGCGGACGGGGACGGCCACGGCGACCTCTGCGACAACTGCCCTGGCGCGCCGAACCCCGACCAGGCCGACGCCGACTGGAACAGCATCGGCGACGCGTGCGACGCCTGCTGGGCCGCCGGATCGCGGGACGAGGATCGCGACGGCATCTGCGACGACACGGACAACTGCGTCTGGCCCGGGAACCCTGGCCAGGAGGACGCCGACGGGGACGGCCACGGCGACGCCTGCGACTGGTGCGCTGGACCGGGGGCTCAGGACCACGACGCCGACGGGATCTGCGATGAGCACGACAACTGCGCCTCGGCCCCGAACCCTGGCCAGGAGGACGCCGACGGAGACGGCCACGGCGATTCGTGCGATCGCTGCGCGGGCCCGGGGACCAACGACCTCGATGGCGATGGGATCTGCGATGAGTCCGACAACTGCCCCTTGTACTTCCCCAATCCCGGGCAGGAGGACACGGACGGCGACGGCGTCGGTGACGCCTGCGACCCCTGCGCGGGCCCGGGGACCAGCGATCTCGATGGCGATGGCATCTGCGATGAGGTGGACAACTGCCCCTCCTCGGGTGCGCCCAACCCGGGGCAGGAGGACACGGACGGCGACGGGCACGGCGATGCGTGCGACCAGTGCGCTGGCGTCGGGGCCAGGGACTGGGACGGCGACGGTGCCTGCGACGAGGTCGACAACTGCGATCGCTACAACCCGGGGCAGGAAGACACGGACGGCGACGGCCGCGCCGACGCCTGCGACAACTGCCCGGGCGCGCCGAACCCCGGTCAGGCGGACTTCAACGGAAACGGCCAGGGGGATGCGTGCGATCTCTGCTGGGACTCATCGGATCACGATCGCGACGAGGTCTGCGACGACATCGACAACTGCCCAGGGAGCCCCAACCCGCGGCAGGGCGACGCCGATGGCGACGGCGCCGGCGACGCGTGCGATCGCTGCGCCGGGGTCGGGGCCTCGGATGAGGACGGCGATGGCGTCTGCAACGGCGTCGACAACTGCTCTCAAGAGGCGTATCCGGGCGGGCCGGACACCTACAACCCGGGCCAGGAGGACACCGATGGGGATGGCTTCGCCGATCTCTGCGACAATTGTCCCGACGTGGCGAACCCCGACCAGGCGAACGCCGACTGGATGGGCCCCGGCGACGCGTGCGACACGTGCTGGCGGACAGGCTCTTCGAATGGCGACATGGACGAGCTCTGCGACGACGCGGACAACTGTCTCTATGTTGCCAACCCCGGTCAGGAAGACAGCGACGGCGACGGCTTCGGCGACGCTTGCGACGCCTGCGCCGGGCCGGGCACCAGCGACGGCGACGGCGATGGGGTTTGCCACGAGCACGACAACTGCCCCACGGGCTGGAACCCGGACCAGGCGGACGACGACGGGGATGGAGTCCCGGAGGCGTGCGACATCTGCCCGTTCCTCGCGGACCCCGACCAGGCGGACGCTGACGGGAACGGCATCGGCGACGCGTGCGACGCCTGCGTGGCCGGAGGGGGCAGCGACCGGGATGGCGACGGCGTTTGCGATGGCGACGACAACTGCCCGGAGGTGCGCAACATCGACCAGCACGACGTCGACGGCGATGGGGTCGGCGATGCGTGCGATCCGATCTGCGGCGCCGCCATCGACAACGGGGTCGTGCAGGTCGGGGTGAGCTGCGCGGGGAACGTCGGGTTCCGCGCGCGCGAATGGACGGGGGTGTGGGGAGAGAGAGAGGTCGGCCTTCGTTATCTCCCCACGGGCAACAACGCGATGTACGCCGAGCTCGGGTACGAGGGCTGGGGCGTAGCGGACGGCGACTCCGGGGCGCGCGGCTTCACGGCGAGCTACAATGCCGGATTCGAGCCGCCGCTCCAGCTCTCGATGGAACGCTTCGAGGCCACACCGACCACCGCGGTCTCGACCGTGCGCTTCGGCTCGACCTTCCTCGTCACGCACGAGTTCCGCCCGTCGGAGCGCACGCCCGCGCTCTACGAGATCGCTGTCCGGGTGGAGAACATCGGCGCGAGCCCGGTGAATCTGCTGTACCGGCGCACCCTGGTGTGGTCCGTCGAGCCGGCGGCCATCCCGTCCACGCAGTTTGTCACGATCGACCCTGGGACGTCCTCCACGCTCATCCGCACCGATGCGTATCCCTACATTGGAGGCGATCTCTCCCGGATGACGATGCACCGTCCAGGGCCGGTGGTCGACGTGGGGCCCGAAGAGCTGGGCTCGACCTTCGACTTCGACTTCGGCACGCTGGAGCCTGGCGGCGCCCGGTCGTTCCGGGTGTTCTACGGCGCGGCGGGGACCGAGGCAGACGCGCTGGAGGCGCTCTCCGCCGTGGGCGCCGAGGCGCACGCGCTCGCCCAACCCTACGTTCCCGGCGGCGCGGAGACCGGCAGTCCGAACACGTTCATCGTCGCCTTCGCGGACGGCGAGGGTAGTGGTGGAGAGGGAGGCAGCGGCGGCAGCGGGAACAGCGGTGGAGGCGGTGATGGTAGCGGCAGCGGCGCCAGCGGCGGCGGCGAGGGAGGCAGCGGCGGCGGCGAGGGAGGCAGCGGCGGCGGCGAGGGAGGCAGCGGCGGCGGCAGCGGCGGCGAGGGAGGCAGCGGCGGCAGCGGCGGCAGCGGCGGCGGCGGCAGCGGCGGCGGCGGCAGCGGCAGCGGCGGCGGCGGCGGCGCCAGCGGCGGCGGCAGCGACGGCGGCGCCAGCGGCGGCGGCCCGGCGTGCGAGGCGCAAGGCGCGTGCGAGACGGCGTGCGTCACCGTGCAGCCTGGCGATGCCGGCGAGGTCGCCGATGCCGTGATCTGGGAGGCTCATCCCCGCCACAACGATGGCCGCAGCAACTACATCGCGTCGGGCCTCGCCGGCGGAGCCGAAAAGCAGGCGCTGTTCCGCTTCTCGCTCGACGCGATCCCCGGGGGAGCCAGCGTCGTCTCGGCCCGGTTCGGCGCGCGCGCGTTCAGCTCCGGAGAGCAGATCGTCCTGGCGCACCGGATCACCGCCCCGTGGGACGAGCAGACCGTCACGTGGCAGAGCTTCGCCGCGAGCTACGATGAGCACGTGGAGGCGACGCTCGCCGGCGCCGGGAGCGACGCGGTGACGGTCGACCTGACCGAGCTCGTGCAGGCCTGGGTCGACGGCGCCCACGACAACCACGGCTTCCTCCTCGAGCAGGCGCTCACCGGGAAGACGTCATATCGCTCGCGCGAGCACCCGAGCGCCGGCGACCGCCCCTGGCTCGACGTCTGCTACGTCATGCCGTGAGCTCGGCCCCCGGGGAGCCGATGCCTGGTGGCGGTTGGCCGGGCCTTGCTCCCGGCCCGCACCAGGTTCGATGGCTGCACATCCCAGCGCACGTCAGCGGTCACGCGTCCGTGAGCGCCATCCGCGAGCGGGAGCTCACGAGGGGCGAATCGGCTCCGCGAGCCAGCGAGTCAGCGCCTCGCGGTCGAGATCGAGCAAGGCATCCTCTACCTCGCCGGGACCGAGCGCGCGGGCGCGCTCGACGATCGCGCGCTCCTCTTCTGCGGTGGGTTGTCGCCCGATCCGTCGCGCGAAGAGGCGGCCGAGTAGCTCCGCGATAGCCTTTTGCTTCCCGCGCTCCTCGCCTCGTTCCTCCCCGCGCTGTTCCCCTCGTTCCTCGCCTCGTCGCTCGGCCTCGATGATCATCTCCCCGATGATCGGCGTGCGCCGGAGCAGCCCCTCTTCCTTGTCCTCGACCATGATGACCAGCTCCTTCCACAGAGGATGCCCCCAGGGATCGACGGTCGCCATCACCAGCAGCGCCGTGTACAGCTCGGCCCGTTCCTCGGCGCTGGCTGCCCGGGCGTGGATCTCGGCGATGATCTCCCGCAGCGCCGTGGCGGTCGCGTCGCGGGCGAGCGGGGCGAACACCAGCCAGAGCACGCTGCCGCGCGCCCGCAGCTCGCCGATGGTGCGCTGGTAAACGGCGTCGACGCGGAAGTGCACGCCGCTGAATGGCCGCCCCGGCCAGGCGATACGGCGCTTACCCGTCGCCGGCAAGCGCCGTTTGGGCCCGGAGAGTACCACGGCGACGCTCTCGATCGGCGGCACCGGCGCGCCGGGGGCTTCGATGCGGAGCGCGGCGAAGAGGAAGCCGATGTACTCGAAGACGCGATCCGGGACATCGTCGCGGAGCGCGAAGCAGAACTCGACGTGGAGCACGCGCGGCTCGCCGTCGACGCGCAGGCGCAGGGCCTTGTCGAGGCGGCGCTCGATGCTCGTGACCTGGCTGTCGACCCAGCCGAGGACCTCGACGGGGTGGCCCTCGGGGACGAAGGCGCGCACAAGGTCCTCGGGGCGCCTGCGGGCGAGGTGGCGCAAGGTGATGTCGGCGTCTCCCATGGGCGGCGCCCACGGCAGATCGTGTACCAGGGAATGAGGAGGCCAAAACCAGGGGATTTCCGGGTGAGACGCGGCGTGGGGCAGGTGGCGGCGCCATGGCGGGTGGCGGCCTCGGGGGGCGCGGGCTCCTCGAGGAGCCCTGGGAGGGCCGGGCGGCAGCGCGCGTGAGCGCCACCCGCGACGGGAGCTCACGAGGGGCGAATCGGCTCCGCGAGCCAGCGAACCAGCGTCTCGCGGTCGAGATCGAGCAAGGCATCCTCGACCTCGCCGGGCCCGAGCGCGCGGGCTCGCTCGACGATGGAGCGCTCCTCTTCTGCGGTGGGTCGTCGCCCGATCCGTCGCGCGAGGAGACGACCGAGCAGCTCCGCGATGGCCTGTTGCTTCCCGCGCTCCTCGCCTCGTTGCTCCCCTCGTCGCTCGGCCTCGATGATCATCTCTCCGATGATCGGCGTGCGCCGGAGCAGCCCCTCTTCCTTGTCCTCGACCATGATGACCAGCTCCTTCCACAGAGTATGCCCCCAGGGATCGACGGTCGCCATCACCAGCAGGGCCGTGTACAGCTCGGCCCGTTCCTCGGCGCTCGCTGCGCTTGCGTCGATCTCCGCGACGATCTCCCGAAGCGCCGCGGCGGTCGCGTCGCGGGCGAGCGGGGCGAACACCTGCCAGAGGACGCTGCCGCGTGCCCGCAGCTCGCCGATGGTGCGCTGGTAGACGGCGTCGACGCGGAAGTGCACGCCGCTGAATGGCCGCCCCGGCCAGGCGATACGGCGCTTACCCGTCGCCGGCAAGCGCCGTTTGGGACCGGAGAGGACCACGGCGACGCTCTCGATCGGCGGCACGGGCGCGCCGGGGGCTTCGATGCGGAGCGCGGCGAACAGGAAGCCGATGTACTCGAAGACGCGATCCGGGACGTCGTCGCGGAGCGCGAAGCAGAACTCGACGTGGAGCACGCGCGGCTCGTCGTCGACGCGCAGGCGGAGGGCCTTGTCGAGGCGGCGCTCGATGCTCGTGAGCTGGCTGTCGACCCAGCCGAGGACCTCGACGGGGTGGCCCTCGGGGACGAAGGCGCGCACAAGGTCCTCGGGGCGCCTGCGGGCGAGGTGGCGCAAGGTGATGTCGGCGTCTCCCATGGGAGGCGCCCACGGCAGATCGCGTGCCAGGGGATCAGGAGACCAAGATCAGTGGATTTCCGGGTGAGACGCGGTGTGGGGCAGGTGGCGGCGCCATGGCGGATGGCGGCCTCGCGATGCGCGGGGGCTCCGCGAGGAGCCCTGGGAGGGGCCCAGGCGGCAACGCGCGTGGCGCGCCAAGGGCGGCCAACCTGGGTTGCGTCGCTCCGGCGGTCAGGCGCGTGTGAGCGCCATCCGCCAGCGGGAGCTCACGAGGGGCGAATCGGCTCCGCGAGCCAGCGAGTCAGCGCCTCGCGGTCGAGATCGAGCAAGGCATCCTCGACCTCGCCTGGACCGAGCGCGCGGGCTCGCTCGACGATCGAGCGCTCCTCTTCCACGGTCGGTCGTCGCCCGAGCCGCCGTGCGAAGAGGCGGCCGAGCAACTCTGCGATCGCCTTCTGTTCCCCTCGTTGCTCGGCCTCGATGATCATCTCCCCGATGATCGGCGTGCGCCGGAGCAGCCCTTCTTCCTTGTCCTCGACCATGATGACCAGCTCCTTCCACAGAGTATGCCCCCAGGGGTCGATGGCCGCCATCACCAGCAGCGCCGTGTACAGCTCGGCCCGTTCCTCGGCGCTCGCTGCGCCCGCGTCGATCTCGGCGACAATCTCCCGCAGCGCCGCCGCGGTCGCGTCACGGGCGAGCGGGGCGAACACCAGCCAGAGGACGCTGCCGCGCGCCCGCAGCTCGCCGATGGTGCGCTGGTAGACGGCGTCGACGCGGAAGTGCACGCCGCTGAATGGCCGCCCCGGCCAGGCGATACGGCGCTTACCCGTCGCCGGCAAGCGCCGTTTGGGACCGGAGAGGACCACGGCGACGCTCTCGATCGGCGGCACGGGCGCGCCGGGGGCTTCGATGCGGAGCGCGGCGAACAGGAAGCCGATGTACTCGAAGACGCGATCCGGGACGTCGTCGCGGAGCGCGAAGCAGAACTCGACGTGGAGCACGCGCGGCTCGCCGTCGACGCGCAGGCGCAGGGCCTTGTCGAGGCGGCGCTCGATGCTC
Source organism: Sorangium sp. So ce1335 (assembly GCF_051521615.1). Classification (NCBI taxonomy): domain Bacteria; kingdom Pseudomonadati; phylum Myxococcota; order Polyangiales; family Polyangiaceae; genus Sorangium; species Sorangium sp. So ce1335. The sequence goes on along the minus strand of NZ_CP150363.1, from coordinate 7,814,904 downwards.
GTGACCTGGCTGTCGACCCAGCCGAGGACCTCGACGGGGTGGCCCTCGGGGACGAAGGCGCGCACAAGGTCCTCGGGGCGCCTGCGGGCGAGGTGGCGCAAGGTGATGTCGGCGTCTCCCATGCCGGGCGCCCACGGCAGATCGCGTACCAGGGAGTCAGGAGGCCAAAACCAGGGGATTTCCGGGTGAGACGCGGCATCGGGCAGGTGGCGGCGCCATGGCGGGTGGCGGCCTCGCGATGCGCGGGGGCTCCGCGAGGAGCCCTGGGGGGTCCGGGCGGCAGCGCGCGGGGCGCGGCACGGGCGGCCCACCTGGGTCGGGTCGCTCCGGCGGTCAGGCGCGTGTGAGCGCCATCCGCCAGCGGGAGCTCACGAGGGGCGAATCGGCTCCGCGAGCCAGCGAGTCAGCGCCTCGCGGTCGAGATCGAGCAAGGCATCCTCGACCTCGCCGGGACCGAGCGCGCGGGCTCGCTCGGCGATCGAGCGCTCCTCTTCTGCGGTCGGTCGCCGTCCGAGCCGTCGCGTGAAGAGACGACCGAGTAGCTCCACGATCGCCTGTTGCTTCCCGCGCTGCTCCCCGCGCTGCTCGGCCTCGATGATCATCTCCCCGATGATCGGCGTGCGCCGGAGCAGCCCCTCTTCCTTGTCCTCCACCATGGTCACGAGCTCCTTCCACAGAGTATGCCGCCAGGGATCGACGGTCGCCATCACCAGCAGCGCCGTGTACAGCTCGGCCCGTTCCTCGGCGCTGGCTGCCCGGGTGTGGATCTCGGCGACGATCTCCCGCAGCGCCGCGGCGGTCGCGTCGCGGGCGAGCGGGGCGAACACCAGCCAGAGGACGCTGCCGCGCGCCCGCAGCTCGCCGATGGTGCGCTGGTAGACGGCGTCGACGCGGAAGTGCACGCCGCTGAACGGCCGCCCCGGCCAGGCGATGCGGCGCTTACCCGTTATCGGCAAGCGCCGTTTGGGACCGGAGAGGACCACGGCGACGCTCTCGATCGGCGGCACCGGCGCGCCGGGGTCTTCGCGGCGGAGCGCGGCGAACAGAAAGCCGATGTACTCGAAGACGCGATCCGGGACGTCGTCGCGGAGCGCGAAGCAGAACTCGACGTGGAGCACGCGCGGCTCGCCGTCGACGCGGAGCCGAAGGGCCTTGTCGAGGCGGCGCTCGATGCTCGTGACCTGACTGTCGACCCAGCCGAGGACCTCGACGGGGTGGCCCTCGGGGACGAAGGCGCGCACAAGGTCCTCGGGGCGCCTGCGGGCGAGGTGGCGCAAGGTGATGTCGGCGTCTCCCATGCGGGGCGCCCACGGCAGATCGCGTACCAGGGAGTCAGGAGGCCAAAACCAGGGGATTTCCGGGTGAGACGCGGCGTCGGGCGGGTGGCGGCACCATGGCGGGAGGCGGCCTCGCGAGGCGCGGGGGCTCCTCGCAGAGCCCCGGCGCGGCTGTTCGCGTGGCACGGCATGGACGACTCGCCCGGCGCGCGCTGGCTTCGACCGCCCGCGACGACCGAGATCGGTGCCAGGAGGCGGTTGGACCGCGCGCGAGGACCGAGATCGATGCCCGGGGGGCGGTTGAACCGCCACCCCCGAGCGAGATCGATGCCGCGGGGCGGTTGAACCGGTCCTTCCCGACCGAGATCGATGCCTGGGGGGCGGTTGAACCGGCCACCCCCGAGCGAGATCGATGCCGCGGGGCGGTTGAACCGGTCCTTCCCGACCGAGATCGATGCCTGGGGGGCGGTTGAACCGGTCCTCCCCGACCGAGATCGATGCCCGAGGGGCGGTTGAACCGGTCCTCCCCGACCCCGATCGCACCTCCCCGGGCGATTCGACCGCCCCCTCACGGCTGCCTCCGGTCGAGGGCGCGCGGTTTCGTGCGGCCGCAACCCGTTGCGCGCAACCGCTTGCGGGCCGGCGCAAGGCGCGTCGCGCACCACGGCCTCTCCGCGCGCGAGCCTCCCGGCGGCGCCGCGCGGTTCCGGCCTCAGCCGCCGCGCATCGACAGCTCGCCTGCCGTGCTGGCACGGCTGTTGACTCCTCGCGGCGCCGTCGCCCGAGGGCGATCGCGAACTTCCCCGTCTCCGTTCTTCATCACGGCACCGACGGGGCCCGCTCACATTGCGAGGGAGAAGCCGATGCCGAGATCCAAGCCGAACACGAAGAAGTCGTCCCCGGCCAAGCCCGGTGCGCCGAGCGAGGCGGCCAAGGCGTTTGCGCTCGTCGAGCCCGAGCTCGACGACGTCCGCGAGGTGGTGCCCATCAACGTCGATGTCCCCCGCGCCGTCTCCGTGGCCATCGGGGCCGTCCCGCACCTCCAGGCGCTGCGCCCGCGGTTCGTGGAAGAGCTCCCCAAGCACCCCTTGAGCCAGCTCGACAAGCTCCAGACGTATGCGCTCGCCGCCTGGTACGCGCACCTGCTCGCGCTGCCCGCCTCGGGCGGGCAGGACGCGCTCAAAGGGCTGCTCGAGGAGGCCGCGCCGCTGCGCGAGGACCTGCTCGTCGCCGCGGAAGCGCTGGCCCACAAGGGGATCGTCGACGCGCAGCGGGTGGCCGAGATCCGCAGGGGTCACGGGCACCTCGACACCGCCAACGACCTCGTGGCGCTCGCGGCGCTGTTCGGCGACGTCTGGGACGCCGTGAAGAACAGGACGACGGTCGAGTGGGACGACGTCGAGCGCGCCTCGCGGCTCGGGCCCGAGCTGCTCGTGGCGCTCGGGGCCCGCCAGCAGCCGGGCCTGCCGGCGCCGAAGGCGGGCGACGCGGCCGAGCGGCGCGCGCGGGCGTTCACGCTGCTCGTCAACGCCTACGACGCGTGCCGCCGGGCGGCGTCGTACCTGCGCTGGAACGAGGGCGACGCCGACGCGATCGCACCGTCGCTGTTCGCGCGGGGCGGCGGGCGCAAGCCGGGGGCGGGGAAGAACAACGCGGGCGGGGGGGACGGCGGGGATGGCGGCGACGACGGCGCGGGCGCGGCGCCGGGGGCGCCGGGCGGCGAGGCGCTGCTGAAGCCCACCGTGGGGTAGCTGTTCCCCCACGCCGCCAGACCGCGCCAAATCATTCCTCCACCTCGCGCGCAGCGCGCATCGCGCGGGCTGGACACCGCGCTCGCCCCCGGCGATGGCGCTCCAGCCACCGTCCGACCTTCCGGGGCGTCCCGCTCGCAGGAGCCCGGCGGTCAGGCGCTCTATCGCATCGCTCATGACTATCCGGCCAGTACGAAGGCATGAAGAATCCGAGCCGGGCGTGGAACGTCGAGAACCTCAACCTCGATGCATTCAGGACTACACCAGGGAATGACTACCTTGATGTGCAGAGCATGGCCATCTCGGACGATACGGGCGTCTGCCCGCTCCGCGCCGCGGGTCCGTGTTGCGGGTCAGTGCCGGGTGGAGCCGCTCGAGGGGCTCTCCAGGCCCGGCTGGGACTCCAGGACAGCGGCGCGGGCCTGCTCGACGCGACGCCGGCAGGCCTCGTGGTTCGCGCGGGCCATGGTTTCTGGCAGGCGAAGGAGCTCGATGCTCCTCTCGACGGGCATACAATACGTGGTTGCCGCCCACAGCTTCAGGTCGTCGACTCCGCTGAGCGGCTCGATAACGGGCCAAACTCGCACCGATTTGTCGTCGGATGCTGTGACGATACGCCTGCCGTCAGGGCTGAAGGACACGGAGTTGAGCCCGGAGTCGGAGCCCCGAAGGATCATGGGCTCGCCGGTGCCGTCGGCGTTCCATATTCGCACGGTCTTGTCTGCAGACGCCGTGGCGATGCGCTTGCCGTCAGGGCTGAACTCCGCCCAGAAGACCTGGAACTCGTGACGACGGAGGACCAAGGGCTCTCCGGTGCCGTCGACGCTCCACACCCGCACCGTCCTGTCCGCGGACGCCGTGACGATGCGCATCCCGTCGGGACTGAACAACGCCGACCAGATCTGATCCTCGTGACCACCAACGATGATGGACGCTGCGGTGCTATCGGCGTTCCACACCCGCACGGTCCCGTCATGCGACGCCGTGACGATGTGCCTGCCTTCGGGGCTGAACGACGCCCACCCGACCCCCAGCTCGTGACCACGAAGGATGATGGGCTCTCCGGTGCCATCGGCGTTCCACACCCGCGCGGTCGTGTCGTCCGACGCGGTGACGATGCGCCTGCCGTCGGGGCTGAACGACGCTGAATAGACCCGAGCCTCGTGACCACGAAGGATGATGGGCTCTCCGGTGCCATCGGCGTTCCACACCCGCGCAGTCCGGTCCGTTGACGCGCTGGCGATGCGCCTGCCGTCGGGGCTGAACTCCGCCGCGAAGACGTCCGCCTGGTGACCACGAAGGACCAGGGATCTCCCTTTGCCATCGGCGTTCCACACCCGTACGGTCCTGTCCCCGGATGCGCTGGCGATGCGCCTGCCGTCGGGGCTGAACGTCGCCATGTTCACTTCCGCCTCGTGACCGAGGAGGACCTTGAGCTCATTCGTGCCGTCGGCGTTCCACACCCGCGCGGTCCGGTCGTACGACGCCGTGACGATGCGCCTCCCGTCAGGGCTGAACACCGCCGAGTGGAGCCCCTCGTCGTGACCCTGAAGCACGATCGGCTCGCCCGTGCCGTCGGCGTTCCACACCCGCGCGGTCCGGTCATACGAGGCGGTGACGATGCGCCGCCCATCAGGGCTGAACACCGCCGAGTTGACCCCGGCCTCGTGACCGTGAAGGACGAGGGACTCGCCCGTACCGTCGGCGTTCCACACCCGTGCGGTCTTGTCAGCGGACGCGGTGACAATGCGCTTGCCGTCAGGGCTGAACACCGCCGAGTCGAGCCCGTTGTCATGACCACGGAGGACGACGGGCTCGCCCGTGCCGTCGGCGTTCCACACCCGCGCGGTTCGGTCATACGAGGCGGTGACGATGCGCCTCCCGTCAGGGCTAAACGCCGCCGAGCGGAGACCCTCGGCATGACCGCGAAGGACGATGGGCTCGCCCGTGCCGTCGGCGTTCCACACCCGCGCGGTCCTGTCCTGCGAAGCGCTGACCACGCGCTTGCCGTCAGGGCTGAACACCGCCGAGTGGACGCGGTCGGCGTGACCGCGAAGCACGATGGGCTCGCCCGTGCCGTCGGCGTTCCACACCAGCGCAGTCCTGTCCTGCGAGGCGCTGACCACGCGCTTGCCGTCAGGGCTGAACACCGCCGAGTGGACGCGGTCGACGTGACCACGAAGGACGACGGGCTCGCCCGTGCCATCGGCGTTCCACACCCGGACCATCGTGTCCGCGCAGGTGGTGACGATGTGCTTGCCGTCGGGGTGATACCCCACATGCAAGACGAAATCCGGATGGCTGATCACCGCGCGGGCGACCCCGCCGTACAGCGCCGAGAGCGCGAGGGCGGACCACCCTCGCGGCACGTCGGGCGGCTCGACCTCGCGCAAGATCGCGAGCACGGTCGTGGGATCGTCGTGCATCTCGCGGGCCGTCGCCATCCGGGTGGCGTTGCGCGCCTCCCGGGCCTCGACCTGCACGCGAGCCGCTTCCTGGTCGGCGCGCATGGCTTGCTGGTTGGCGCGCGTGGCCTGCTGGCTGGCGCGGACCGCCAGGAACGAGACCGTGACCGCGACCGCGGTGAGCGTGGCGACCACGCCCGTCGCGAGCCGCCGGCGCAGGCGGCGCGCGCGCTCGCCGAGCGCCGCGACCGCCAGGAGATAACGCTCCTCGCGCTTGCCGAGCGCGACGCGCCCGTCCGCTCCCTGCTCGGCGCGACGGCGCTCGTACCACGCCCTGGCGTCCTCCGCCGCGCGGTCGCGCCAGAGCAGACCCTCGGCGCGGCCGCTCGCCTCCCACTGCGCGGCCGCGGCGCGCAGCCGCGCCAAAAACTGCGCGTCCTGCTCGCTCTCGGTGAGCCACTGCCCGAGCTTCGGCCACCGCTCGATCAAGGACTCGTGGACAAGCTCCACCGTGGTGTGACCGCGCCCGCCGCCTGCGGCCTCGTCGCCTGTCTCGATGAGCAGGAGCCGCGCGCCGGCCAGGTGCTGGACCACCTGCGCGATCGCGTCGCTCGCGTCACCGTCGCCGCCCTGGGCCAGCTCCTGGAGCTCGTCCAGCTCGACCACCGCGCGGGTGCGCTCGGGCGTGACGAGGCGCAGCAGCACCGCGCGGGCCAGCCGCTGCTCGCGCGCCGAGAGCGCCGAGAGCACCGCGTCCGCGTGGGCCGACAGGGCCCCGGCGACGCCGCCGATGCGCGCATAGCTCTCCTGCGAGAGCAGCCGGCGCTCGTGATCCCGCGCCTCCCAGAGCTCCGTCGCCGTGAACTGCAGGAGCGGCAAGGGGCTCCGCGTGCCCTCCAGCGCGCTCAGCATGTGCTCGACCATCTCCGCGGTCTCGAAGCGGTATCCGGTCGCCTCGAGCGGCCGCGTCAGGGCGCCGCGCAGGCCCTCGCGCCCGATCGGCGGCAAGAACCACAGGCCGCGGGTCACGGCGCCCAGGAAACCCCGGTCGTCGGCCGCGCGCTCGAGGAAGTCGGAGCGGACGGCGAGCAGCACGCGCAGGGGCGACGAGGCGTCGTCGGCCGCGCCCTCCAGGCAGGCGAAGAACGCGGCGCGCTCCTCCGGGGGCGCGCCGAGCGTGTAGAGCTCCTCGAACTGGTCGACGAAGAGCAGGATACGGCGCCCCCGCGCCTCGCGGTGACAGCGCGCCCGCAGCCGCGCGCCCAGGTGACCCGGCTGCGCGCGCAAGGTGGCGACGAGCTCTTCGTGATCGGGGAGCGCCGGGGAGCCCATCGCCGCGCCCGCCGGGCCGGTCGTCGACTCCGCCTCGACGGCCTGCACGAGATCGGCGAGCGCGGACAGGGGACGGCGCCCCGGGCGAAGGACGAACGCCTCCCAGCGGTAGCTGGAGCGCTTCAGGGCAGGGATCACGCCCGCGCGCACGAACGACGACTTGCCCGCCCCGGAGGGCCCGGTCACGGCGAGCAGCGGCTGGCTGCGCAGCCGCGCCAGCGCGGCGGCGATGTCGCGATCGCGGCCGAAGAAGCGCGCGGCGTCCGCCTCCTGGAAGGCCGACAGGCCGGCGAAGGGGCTCTCGCCCTCGCGTAGCTGGAGCGTCCCCCCGCCGGGCAGGAGCGCCTCGAGCTCGGCGAGCAGCTCCCTGGCCGATCCCATGCGCTCGGCCACGCGCTTCTTCAGGCAGCGGTCGACCACGGCGCCGAGCGCGCCGAGATCCGGGCGCCTCGCGTCGAGGCTCGGCATGGGCACATCGAGGTCCACGATCTCCGAGAGCCGCGCGCGCGAGAACGGGGCGAGCGGGTGCTCGCCCGTGAGCATCTCGTGGAGCATGATGCCCACCGCCCAGAGGTCGGCGCGAGCATCGATGTCCGCGCCCAGCAGCTGCTCGGGGGCCATGTAGGGGAGCGTGCCGGAGATCGCGCTTCGCCGGCGCCGACCTGCGCCGCCGGCGCGCTCCGAGGGCGCGCGCTCCATCGTGGGGACGATGGGGGCGTCGAGCCGCTTGGCGATGCCGAAATCGAGCACCTTGATGCAGCCGGTGTCGTCCACGAGGATGTTCTCCGGCTTGAGATCGCGGTGCACGATCCCGAGATCGTGCGCGCAGACCAGCGCGCGAACGACAGGGAGCATCAGCTCGATGGCGACGCCGGTCGCGATCTGGCGAGGCGACGCGCGGGCGGCCGGCGATCCGGGCGCGCCTGGCTGCTCGCGCTGGGTCAGCCATTGTCGCAGCGTGAAGCCCTTGACGTACTCGAGCACCATGTACGGGCATCCGTGGATCTCATCGACCTCGTGGATGACCACGACGTTCTCGTGCCGGCAGCGCGCGGTGGCCCGCGCCTCGGCTAGGAGGCGCTTGACCCAGCGCCCGCTGTGCCGGAGGAGGAGCTTTATCGCGACAAGGCGGCCGAGCTTCGTGTCGCGGGCGAGGAACACGACCCCCATGCCGCCCTGACCGAGCTTGCGGATGATCTCGTAATGCTTGAGGGTGCTGCCGACATCCACGGGAGCGCGGTCGTCGATGAGCTCTGCCGGCGTCCCCGCCGCCCCGGCCCGGCGCGACGCGGCGCCGTGCCCCTCGTCGCCGGGGCTGGCGGTGTCCTCGGCCAGCCGGAGCGTGCATGCGCGCCCTTCGCTGAGCGCCGCGGAAGAGCCCTGCTCGTGCGGAGCGCGCGCCGTGCCTTCCCCTGCCGGGGCGGCCGGGGCGCGGACGGCGGTCTCGTCTTCGTTCGCTCCGGCGCCGCCCGGCGTGTCGCTCGGGATGAGGTCGTTCCGGCGGAGCCCGGTCACCTCGCAGGCGTCGAGCGCGCACAGGAGATCGTCGGCCGTGGCGGTCCGCGCGGTGACATCCTCGATCATGGCCCGCCGGAGGACGGCGCCGAGCGGGTGCTCGAGCAGCGCGGGAGGGATCTGGACGCGCAGACGGCCCTCCGGCGGGAGAGGCCCGCCGCCCGGTGAGCTCTCGTGGCCCCCGCGGCTGCCTGTCAGGCACTCGAGGAACACGAGCCCCCAGGCGTACACGTCCGAGCGCGCCGTCGGGGGGTATCCCCGGCGCTGCTCGGGCGCCGCGTACGCCAGCGAGCCGACGAGCTCGGGGCCGGAATCGGGCGCTCCCTCCTCGTCGCCCCGCGCTCCCGTGGCGATCGCGCCGAAGCCGAGGTCGAGGACCAGGGCGCTGCGCTGTGCGCCGGAGGGCACGATCATCACGTGGGCCGGCCTGAGGTCTCCGTGGACCATGCCCTGCCGGTGCGCGCAGGCGAGGGCGTCGAGCACCTGCCGCATCAGGCCCCGTGCCTCGTGCGGCTCGAGCGCGCCCTGCTGCGCCAGCAGCTCGGACAGGCGCTGCCCTGGCACACGCTCGAACGCGGCATACAGGGTTCCCTCGTCCGTCTGCCCGGCGTCGAGGGGCCGCGCGATGCCGGGGTGCTGGAGCCGCGCGCAGCAGCGCATCTCTCGCAGGAAGCGCGCGCCGCGGCGGCGCGCCACGACGGCGGGAACCCCGTCCCCGACGCGGTGGATGACCGTGAGGAGGATCGGCTGCCCGGTCGCGATCTGCCGCCCTTCGTAGACGGCGGCAACGCGGGTTCTCCGGACCAGGGAGACGAGCTCATAGCGGCCCTGGAACAAGGTCCCTGGAGCGATGGTCTCCCGGCTCATGGCGCCCCCTCCGGTCGCTGCGCCTCGCGCGGTGAGCCCCGGGCGCGCGACAGGCACGCTGGGATCGCCGCGGCGATCCTGGCTGTCGAGCCCGCCCCTCGCGACCCTGCAGGAGAGCTCGGCGCGGCAGGCGGCCCGGCGCTCGGACGGCCAGCTTTGCGGCCCATGGCTCCCCTGTATAGGGTCGCCTCCGCCCCTCGTCGTCCGCCCCTGGCACGTCATCGAAGCGTATCGGCGGCCAGCGAGGCTCATCGCGCCGCCAACGGGGTGGAGTCGCCGCCAGCAGGGTGGAGTCGCCCGACCCGGCAGATCCTGGAATAACCCCGGCGCGCGGTGTCGTTGTCGGGGCGCCCGATGAAGCCGCGAACATCGACTCTCCCCATGGCTCTGGCCATGGTCCAGGCCGCGGTCCTCTCCGCGGCCTGCTCGAGCCCCTCCAGGCAAACCGCGCCGGACGAGCGGAATGCCGGAGCCGGGGAGACGGCCGCCCCGCCGTCTCCTCCACCCTCATCGTCCCCGACACCGCCGTCCCCCACGCCGCCGTCTCCGAGGCTCCGCGCGGTCCAGCGGGCCGGCGGCGCGCTCGTGCGCGCGCCGCAGGGCGACGCGCTCTACCTGGCCGACGAGGACCACGCCGTCCTCCGGCGCATCCCGCTGCCGGTCGACGTGAGCACGCCGCCCGTCGCGATCGCGATGCCGGGGCGCCCCGCGCAGGTGCTCGCGCTCGACGACCGCGTGCTCGTCACGATCCGCGACCCCGGGCTGCTGCTCGTGATGCGGCCGGATGCGACGGCGGGGCTCGTGGAGGTCGCGCGCGTGCCGCTGCCGGGCGACGCCTGGGGGCTCTCGATCACACCGGACGAGCGCACCGCCCTCGTCACGAGCGCGTGGACCGGCAAGGTCTCCGCCGTCGATCTGGCCACCGCCACGCGGTCGTGGTCGATCGATGTCCCGCGCGAGCCCCGCGGCGTGGTCGTCCGCGAGGACGGCGCGGCCGCGTACATAACGCACCTCACGTCGGCGGCGCTCACCCGGGTCGACCTGCGCTCTTCGCCCCAGGCGAGGCCGATCGCGCTCCCCCCGTCGCCGTACCGCGCCCCCGTGGACGCGCCGCGCGCCGCCTCGCTCGGTTACGCGGCCGCGCTCTCGCCGGACGGGCGGCGCCTGTTCGTCGCGCGCCACGCGCTCGGCGCGATAGGCGAGCTCGCGTGGTTCGGGGCCGCAACGGTCGACGTCCTGCGCACGGGCGACGACGAGCCCCTCGCGCCGCGGCGCCGCGAGGGCGCCCCGGTGCGGCGGGCACCGGACTTCGAGCTCGACTTCGCGGGCGACCCGGAGCAAGAAGCGCCCCAGGGCGAGCTCGCCCCGTTCGTCCAGCCGCGCGCCCTCGTCTACCGCGAGAGCACCCGCACGCTGCTCGTCGCCAGCGAGGGCACCGACGCCCTCGTGGAGCTCGACGCGCTCTCGATCGAGCCGACGCTGCGGCCCCTCCGCACGTACCCGCTCGGCTTCTCGCCGCCGCCCGCCGGTGCGGCGCCGGGGTCGCGGGACGCCCTCTCGCGCCGCCTCGGCGCGGCGACCCTGTGCGGCGCGCCGACCGGCGTCGCCCTCTCCGGGGACGAGTCCCTCGCCTGGGTGTACTGCCGCTCGACAGACACCCTCGCGATCGTCCGGCTCGACGAGCACAGGGCGGGGGTCGCGTACGAGCCAGGGCCCGTGCCGTTCATCCGGCTGGCCGAGCCTCCGCTCGCGGAACAGGCCGCCATCGGCCGGCGGCTCTTCTACAACGCGACCGACTGGTCGACGAGCGGCGGGCTCGGGTGCGCCGGGTGCCACCCCGATGGGCGCGACGACGGCCACGTGTGGCACGAGGTCAGCGGCGACGGCTTCGCCAATTTCTTCGGATCCGCCGACAACCGGCCCATGGACGGGCTCGCGGGCGGCGTTCCGCGACAGACACCCATGCTCGCAGGGCGCGTGTCGGCCGTGGGGCCTTATGGCTGGAACGCCCAGAGCGAGAGCCTGGCCGAGCGCATCCTGGAGGGCTTCGGCCTGCACCGATGGGGGATGGGCCCGAACCGGGATGGCGACCTCGGGCTGCGCGCGACCCATCTCGCCAGCTTCCTGCGCGAGGGCCTCGTGCCGCCGCCCAGGGAAGACCGGCCGCTCACGGCCGAGGAGAAGCACGGATTCGCGCTCTTCACGAGCGAGGCGGCGCAGTGCTCCCGCTGCCATGTGCCCGAGACCGAGCACACGGATCGGATGGGCTACCCGATGCCGGGCTTCGCCGAGCTGCCCGGGTTTTACAGGGAGAAGAAGGGCACCGTGTACAAGACGCCGTCGCTGCGCTTCGTCGCCGGGACGGCGCCCTACTACCACGACGGCTCCGCGAGGACGCTCGAGGAGCTCGTCGAGAAGAACGAGGATCGCATGGGTCGCACAAGCCACATGTCGCGCAAGGACAGGGCGGCGCTCGTCGCCTTCTTGAGGACGTTATGAAGAAGCTCCTGTGGACAGGCACCGTCCTGCTCGGCGCGCTCGCGCCGGCGCAGGCCGCGGAGCCGCAGAGCGCCCGGCCCGCCGGGGCGGACGGCGCCGCGGCAGGAGCTCTGGCGGAGACGTCGGCCGTCGCCCCGGCCGGGGGAGAGGGCGCGGCGGCGCCCAGGGGGCGCGTGCTGGAAGCGGCGCCGCCTGCGCCCGAGAAGACGCCGCGGCCCGCGGCGGCGGAGTGGGACGCCGCCGAGCCGGTGGAGCTCGCGCGCGACGGGAGCGGCGCCGCGTGCAAGGCGCGGATGCGGCGCGAGTGGCTGCGCATCGACTGCGCGGCGCCCTCGCTGGCCGTCGTGAGGACGCTCGGGGCGAGCGCCGGCGAGGCGTGGTTCCGGCTGGACCACCGGCCGAACGAGGAATTGGCGTCGGGCGTCTCGGTGGTCTTCCCCGTCCGGCTCGGGGATCGACGGGTGATCGAGATCCTGTCGGGGAGCTTCGAATACCGCGGCGAGATGGGGATGACGACCCGCTTCGTGATCTCCGAGCAATGGCTCGACGGCGACGCGGGGCCGGTCGTGAGCGTGCTCTGACGCTGGCCCGGCGCGCCGCTGCACCGGCGACGGGCGCGCTCCGCGCTGCCAGCGCGAGGCTTCAGGCAGACGAGCCCCCGGGCGATGCCGAGCGGCCTTGTGATGCGCCCGAGCGACTCAGCCCCACCCGATCGCGACCGTGGTCACCTTCAACCCGGAGATCACCTCGTCTCCCGACAGCGCGGACAGCACCCCTTCGTCCTCCGATGGCACGAACAGCGCCAGCGTCGCCGTCGTGAGCCCCTGCTGCCGCGCGTAGCGCGCCGCCTGCTCGCGCGCGCTCGGCAGCTCGTGCATCGCGCGGAAGCTCTTCACCTCGATCAGCCCGATCTTCCCCTCGCCCTGCACCAGAAGATCCACCTTGCCGTTCCCCGTGGGGAACTCCGGGCTCACCACGCAGCGCCCGCGCAGGGCGTCCTTCAGCCATGCGTACAGATGGAAGTGACCCGCCGCCTCGGTCAGGTGGAGATCCTGCCGCCGCGGCTGACCCCTCCAGGGGTCCTGCCCCTTCGCCGTGAGCCGCCCGAGATAAGCGCGGTATCTCTGGAGCAATGCGGGCATGTCGAGCTCGGCCGGCGAGAACACGTCGTCCAGCGTGTCCAGCGGCTCGAGCGGGAGCACCGGGAGGCGGTTGCCGAAGAGATCGTGGGTCAGCGCGTTGTACAGGCGTAGCTGGATGAACGGCGAGGAGAACCGGCAGACGGTGGTGGGCAGGCCGCCCGCCCCGAGGGTCTCCTGATAGGTGATGATCCCGTTCAGGTAGAGGTAATTGCACGCCTCGTCGTCGAAGGAGAAGGGCACGTCCGCGCGGCCGAAGAGCTGCATCACCTGCTCGCGATACGGGCCTCGCGCCTTCTTGATGAGGTTCAGGACGGTGTTGTTCGGCTCCACCTGGCACGCGAGCATGTAGACCCGCTCCCACGCGGGGAGCCCGATGGGCTCCTGTGGAGCAGGGTTGTACTTCTCGGTGAGGAGCTCCCCGAACCAGCCCACGAGGCCCGGCTGGCCGAGCGTCACCTCGAAGACGCGCTCCACCACCGCGGGCTCTATCGCCTGCCCGCTCTCGGCCTGGTACTGGGCGAAGAGATCGAGCACCTCGTCGCGCGTGAGGTTCGGTACGCGGAGCGAGCGCTGGACGTTGAAGGGCGAGCCCCGGAGGCTGTCGACCCCGAGCGCCGCCCGGACGCCGATGAGCGCGAGCCCGTGCAGGCTGTAGGCGTCGCGGGCGAGATAGATCTTGCGGAACGCGCTCACAAGGCGGTCCAGGATCGCGGGCGGAAGGGAATCGAACTCGTCCACGAGCAGGATGAGGGGCTTGTCGAACAGGCCCCCCGGCCTGGCGAAGAGATCGAGCCACCCTTCCCAGCTCGCGGGGGCGGCTGGCCTGAACGAGAAGCCTTCCCGGAACATGCCCGGGACCGCCCGGAAGAACGCTTCCTCCGTGTCGCCCTCGCCGAGCAGCCCCTGCGCGGACAGGGCGCCGACGGCGAAACGATCGCCGTGCCGGGCGCGGATTTCCTCGATGGCCCGGCGCATCAACCAGGTCTTGCCCGTCTGGCGTGGTCCCCAGATCGTGAAGAAGTGGCCGTCCTTGTCCGGGTTGCCGACGAGCTGCGCCACGCACTGCTCGACGAGCGCGCGTCGTTCGACGGCGAAGTGCTCCGTGGGATCCACGGGCCCGTAGGAGTGGAACCGCCGCATGGGGGACACCCTACCACGCCCGCCCGCGGCGAGGCCCCGGGCGCGAGGCGCGCGGGGGAGGGCCCTCGCGGTCGGACCGGCTTGCCTGGGCGCGCGCGGCGTGCCTTGATCGGCGCGTGACGACCGGGTTCTTCGAGGCGCGTGGCTTTCGGTTCCGGCTCGACCGCGAGGGGGTCGAGGTGAGCGGGGGGGCGGCCCGCCCCGTCCAGGCCAGGATCGAGCCCGACGAGGCGAACCTCGGCGGGGACGAGCCGCTGGCCGAGCTCCTGGGCCGCCGGCTGTCGGCGCTGCTCGGCACGCCCGTGAGCGACGAGGAGGGGATCTTCGACCTCGCGGTCGAGCGCGATGGGGCCGTTGTCGCGGCCGTCCAGCTCTCGTGCGGCGAGGACGACGAGGACGTGCTCGAGCTGCTCGGCGAGCGGGCGCCCTCGCTGCAGGTGCGCGCGCTCGTCGAGGGGCTCGTCGAGGCGCTTCGCGGCCCAGGCTGACTCCCCGGCGTCGCCCAGCCCCGCGCCCGCCCTCGGCGCCGGTGAGCTAGCATCGCCGCATGCGACTCGACAGCAACACGATCCTCATCACCGGCGGGGCCAGCGGCATCGGCCTCGCGCTCGCCCGGCGCTTCGCGCGCGCCGGGAGCACCGTCGTCGTCTGCGGCAGGCGGCAGGAGCAGCTCGAGCAGGCCCAGCGGGAGTGCCCAGGGCTCCGCGCGATCCAGTGCGACGTGTCGGTCGAGGCCGAACGCACAGCGCTCGTCGAGCGGGTCACGCGCGAGCTCCCCGGCCTCAACGTGCTCATCAACAACGCCGGAATCCAGAACCGCCCGCCTCCCCTGGTGCAGACGCAGGACTGGTCGAGGCACCGATCGGAGATCGCCATCAACCTGGAAGCTCCGATGCACCTCTCCATGCTGCTGATTCCCCACCTGATGCAGCAGGCGTCGCCCGCCATCCTCAACGTGACCTCGGGCCTCGCGTTCGTCCCGATCGCGCTCATGCCGACGTACTGCGCGACGAAGGCGGCGCTCCACTCCTTCACCCTGAGCCTGCGCCACCAGCTCAAGGACACGCCGATTCGCGTCGTCGAGATCGTCCCGCCCGCGGTCAACACGGACCTCGGCGGGAAGGGGCTTCACGACACGGGCGCGCCCCTGGACGACTACGCGGACCACGCGATCGCCCAGATCGAGAAGGGGGAGCTGGAGTTCGGTTACCAGTTCTCCGAGAAGGGGCGCCTGAGCTCACGACAGGAGCTCGACGCGGCGTTCGCCGCCCTCAACGAGCGGTTCGAGAAGAGCCGCTGAGGCGCCGCAGCTCGTTCCGGCGCATCTCCTCGCTCGCCATCGTCCCGATGGCTCGCGGCATGAGGTGTCGCCAGGTGGATCGGGCAATGCGTCAAGGTGTCGCATCCCGTCGAGCCGCGCGGCCGTGGAGCGGCATCTGGCGTGCACACGGCCGCGTGGCGACAAGCGCGACATGGTGTCGCAGGGCCCTGGCAGCCGGTGGCGCTAGCCTGTGTTGCCATGATCCAGCGAGCGCACGACGGGTCTGCGAATGCCCCGGCCCGTTCCCCTCACGGCGCGCACAGGGGGAGCGCGCCGCTGCGTCTCCGGCCGTTGTGGAGCGCGCGCTGGCGCCGCGCGGCGATGCTGGCCGTCGCCGTCGCGGGCGTGACGCTCAGCGGCAGGGCCGAGCCCGCGGCGCCCGGCCAGCCCGCCTCCGAGCTCGCCGACTCGACCCCGGCGCCCGGCGAGAGGGCGCTCGCGGCCCGCCTGCTCGCGCCTTGTTGCTGGGAGCAGACGCTCGATGTCCACGAATCGGAGCTGACGCGCGAACTCCGTCGCGAGATCCGTGGCCGTCTCCGTCGGGGGGAGTCCGCCGACGCCATCGAGCAGGACCTCGTCGCGCGTCATGGCGAGCGCATCCGCGCGGCGCCGTCGTCCGGCGTCCTCGGCAAGGTCGCCTTCGGTTTGATGCTGGGCATCGCGGTGACCTTCCTCGGGGTCTTCGCCCTGCTGCGCTCGTGGCGGCGCGCCGCCGCGCAGCCGGCTCCGTCCGACGTCGCCGTCGCGGCGGCCGCTCGCGACGAGTACGACGAGCGCCTCGACGACGAGCTCCGGGAGCACGGCGCATGAGCCGCTCCGATGTCGAACGGAGCGGAGCGCGCCGCGCGCCCGGACACCTGCGCGGGCCTGCTCAGCGGGGCGTGAGGTTGCGGCAGCCGCTGCCGCAGCCGTCGTCGTCGAGGTTGTTGCCGTCGTCGCACTCCTCCACGGCCTGCAGGACGCCGTCGCCGCAGTGCTCGCCGAGCCGGCAATCCGGCCCGCACTCGCCGTAGCCGCCGTCGTTCACGCCGTCGTCGCACTGCTCGCCCAGGCCGACGACGCCGTCACCGCAGATCGGCGCGCACTCGCTGCGCGCCGTGGCGAAGCCCTGCAGCGTGAGCTTGAACGTCGAGGCCGCGGTCTGGCGCTCCGCGTGGAACACGGCGATCTGGTAGACGCCGCCGTCCACGAGGCCGAGGTCGACGTTCCGCGTCGGGATGACCTCGTCCCCTTCCGCGGCGTAGGTCACCCTGCCGGCCCCCGTGGCGCCGATGACCAGGTGCCCGGTGACGGCGCTGTGGATGCCGCCGACGTCGACGGCGAGGCGATCGTTGATGAACACCCACACGTCGTCGTCGCCGGTGAAGTCGAGCACGTACTCCTGGCCCGCCGTGTACTGGAACCAGTAGCGGATCTCGCTCGTGAAGTGGAAGTTGTGGTCCGGGGTGCCCTCCTCCTTCATCCAGCTCCCGTCGCCGTAGCTCGGGAAGATGTCGGCGGGGACGCGCTCGGCCGCCGGGGTGAACGGATCGCCGTCGACAGGGAAGAACAGCGGGCTCCCGTCGTAGGTGGCTTCCAGGTACCTCGCCCAGTAGACCCCGCCGCGCTCCTCGCACCCGCGGAACGCGGGGCTGTCGATGTCGCCGCAGGCGGCGATGTTCTCGGTGGTCGAGGTGCACGGTTTTCCATCCACCTCGTTGCCCACGTTGCCGCAGTAATGCGCGCTCTCCGGGGACAGGAGCGACCATTGCTCGCCGTCCGCGCCCCATCGGTTCACGAAGCGGCCATCGCCCGTATCCCACAGCGTGAGGGTGGTGACCGTCGTGCTGTTGGTGCCCGGGACGTCGTGGTACCAGTCGGCGAAGCTCTGCGCGCTCGTGACAAGGCTGTTCGCGACGGCCACGTGCGTCGGCTTCTTCTCGGCGTCGAGCCGGTTCGCGACCATGCCGAAGACCGGCGTGCTGCGGCCCGGGCCATCCGGCTGGAAGTCGGGGTGAGATGCGCGGAAATCGCGGTACACGACCGGCACGTCCATGGATCCCGACGGCTGCGGCACGACGCAGTCGTACCCGGGCTCCTCCGTGCAATCCGCGGCGCATCCGTCGCCGTCGATGTTGTTTCCGTCGTCGCACTCCTCCGCGAGCACGAGGCCGTCCCCGCAGCGCGAGGCGCAGGAGCCCGCGGAGCAATCGGGCTCGGCCTGGCAGGTCGTGGAGCAGCCGTCGAACGGCAGCGTGTTGCCGTCCTCGCAGCTCTCCGCGCCCTCAGGGACGTTGTCGCCGCAGATCGTCGGCGTGCAGGCGCTCGGGCTGCCGTCGCACTTGTGGCCCACCTCCACCTTGCAGGTCGGCGAGCAGCCGTCGCCCGCGTCGGTGTTCGCGTCGTCGCAGAGCTCGGGAAACACGACGGCGCCGTCCCCGCAGCGGGCGATGCGCACGCAGGCGGCTCCCGGCACGGGGCACGACCACCCCAGCTCGACCGAGCGGCAATCGGCGGCACAGCCGTCCCCGCCATCGGCGTTCTTGTCGTCGCAGGCCTCGTCCGAGGTCAGGACGCCGTCGCCGCAACGGAACGTCGCGCCGTTGTCGCCGATGCCGATGTCGTCCCCGGTTCCCGGTTCGCCGTTGCCGCCCGTGCCGGAGTCCCCTCCCGCGCCCGGGCGACCGGCACCGGGGGGGCCCTCGCTCGTCGCAGAGCAGCTCGCCGCGAGGGCAATGCAGCTCGCGATGAAGAACGTCGAAGCAGGCCGCGTAGCACAGGGACGCATGATCTCCTCCTTCTGGTCGCCCGGACCTCTCGGGGGCGTGAAGTGGCGACAGTCTCTCACGCAGGTGTCCTGCGCTCGAGCCCCTCGTGCGCGCGCGGCCGCGCGCTCGGTCGTGGATTGAAGTAGACCACCTCGCTGTGCGGATAAATCCCGGCACAGCGTCCGCGCCGCCCTGGCTCTGCGCTGCGTCCGCGCTCGGTCCCGGCGGAATCGACGTCAGCCGAGTCGAAGTCGTCCACAACGACCCGCGCTCGATCCCGGCGGACTCCATCGAGGTCACGTTCTGACCTGGGCGAGGTCGCCGTCGTGGCGCGGCTACACCACCCTTGCGCACCTCGGGGTGAATCCGGGGGATCCCGAGCGAGGCACTTCCATCGTTCCTGATTCCCGTTTCTCCCTCCCGTGCTACCGTGACCGACATGCCCCGGTCTCGGTGGCCAGGAGCGTTGTCGCATCAGCGCGTCAACGGGCCTGGGCACGACGACGGCACGGAGGGTACCGCTCGTGTGGCAAGCATCGGCTTCCGGTGGATCTGACGCCAGTCTCCAGATGGTGGACAGCGCGCGCGCCATTGCGGTGCGCTCGAACCGCTCCGGCGACGCCGGCCCCGCTTCTTCTGCAGCCGGGCGGGGCGACGTGGCGCAGGACCCGCGGCGCAACCAGCTCGTCGCCGGGCGGTACAGGCTCCTGCGGCTCATCTGGAGCGGCGCGATGGGCGAGGTGTGGCTCGCGCACGACGGGGCGCTGCGGGTCGACGTCGCGCTCAAGCTCCTCTCCGTCCAGCGCGAGAGCCAGGCTGGCACCGCGCTGGAGCGCTTCCGGTTCGAGGCCCAGGTCGCGGCGCAGCTCGCGCAGAAGACGGACCACGTCGTCGCCGTGCGCGACGTCGGCGACGATCCTGTTGCGGGTCCGTACCTCGTCATGGGTTACGTCCGAGGTCGGTCCCTGAGGCAGCTCATGCAGGAGCGGGGGCCGATGTCCCCGGCGGAGCTCGCCCCGCTCCTCGGCCAGATCGGAGAGGCCCTCTCT
Source organism: Sorangium sp. So ce1335 (assembly GCF_051521615.1). Taxonomy (NCBI): domain Bacteria; kingdom Pseudomonadati; phylum Myxococcota; order Polyangiales; family Polyangiaceae; genus Sorangium; species Sorangium sp. So ce1335. The sequence continues at coordinate 7,795,859 of NZ_CP150363.1, read as the reverse complement.
GTCGCGCACGGCCTCGGCATCGTGCACCGCGACGTGAAGCCGACGAACGTGCTGCTGGAGGAGGAGCGCAACGGCGAGGTGCGCGCCAGGGTCGCGGACTTCGGCATCGCCAAGTGGATCCGAAAGGACCTGCCGGCCGACTTCCCCCGTCGGACCGCCGACGGCGTGGTGCTGGGCACGCCGGCGTACCTGAGCCCGGAGCACACGTGCGACGGCGAGACCAGCCCGCACTCGGACATGTGGGCGCTCGCGGTCGTCTCGTACGAGGCGCTCACGGGCCGGCTGCCCTTCCCGGGCAACACGATGAGCGACGTGCTCGGCTCGATCCTGGCCTCGGCGCAACCGCCGCGGTCGGCGCTGTGCCCGGACGCGCCGCCAGCGCTCTCCGCCTGGTTCGCGCGCGCCTTCGCCCTGGATCCGACGGAGCGGTTCCCCTCGATCGACGCCATGGTCGCCGCCTACAAGGCCGCGGTCGGCCCGTCGGGGGCGCCGGCGCGGGCCGAGCCCGCGCGCCGGGGCAAGCTGGGCCTCGCGGCCGGCCTCGTCGTGGCGCTCGGCGTCGTGCTGTCGACCGGCGCGCTGCGGGCGCAGGCCCAGGTCCCCGCCGCGCTGCGGGCGTCGAGCGTCGACGCGCGCGCCACCTCCATCGTTCGCGCCGCGCAGGCGCGCATCGCAGCCGAAGCGAGCCGACGCCCAGCAGCGCGATCGGAGGACGCCGCGGCGGCGGGGGCCGCCCTCCCGGCGCCCAAGGCGGCCTCCGACCCCGCGGCCGCGCCGCGTCCCTCCTCCGCGCAGGCCGCGCGCCCGGTCGACGCTCGCCCGGCGCCGCGGAGCGCCGGCGGCAACCCCGGCAACCCCGCGATGCGCGCGCGGCCTGCGCGGCGAGGGGGCGTGGCCGCCGAGAGCGAGCTGCTCAGGACGCGCCACTGAGCGGTCGTTGCCAGCGAGCTCGTGAGCTTCCGATCTGACCCCGCTTGATCTCCTCCCGCCGTTCACGGCCGGCGAAGCGGGTGTTCGCATCAGCGGCCGACAGGCGCTGGAGAGCGCTCTCCGCAGGCGATGGCCGGCTGCAAGGCGACGCGCGCAGGCATTCAATTTCTTCCCGTGGCATAGTGGACGCCCCTCTGCCGCCCTGGACTGCCCATGTCGAGCCCCGACGAGACCACGATTGCCCCCGGAGACGTGCTCCTCGGCAAGTATCGCGTGGAGAGCGTCCTCGGCCGGGGCGCCATGGGGCTCGTCGTCGCCGCGCGCCACCTCGTGCTCGACGAGCGCGTCGCGATCAAGGTGCTCCTGCCGCGGTACGTGCAGAATCCCGAGATCCTCCAGCGCTTCCTGAGGGAGGGGCGCGCCGCCGTGCGCATCCGCAGCCCGCACGTCGTGCGGGTCTCCGACGTCGGCACGCTGGAGAGCGGCGCGCCGTACATGGTGATGGATCACCTCGAGGGGAGGGACCTCGCCGCCGTGCTCGCGGAGGGCGGCCGCCTCCCGGTGCCCGTGGCCGTCGAGCTCGTGCTCCAGGTGTGCGAGGCGCTCGCGGAGGCGCACGCGCAGGGCATCGTCCACAGGGACGTGAAGCCGAGCAACCTGTTCGTCACGCGGAACGCGGACGGCTCTCCGTGCGTCAAGGTGCTCGATTTCGGGATCTCGAAGATGGCGCACGCCGAGGAGCACGCGCTGACGCAGGTGGGGGGAGTGCTCGGCTCGCCTCTCTACATGTCCCCCGAGCAGCTGCGCTCCGCGCGCGACGTCGACGGCCGCGCGGACATCTATTCGCTGGGCGTCGTGCTCTTCGAGCTGCTCACGGGGGAAAGGCCGTTCTACGCGCAGGAGCTCGCGCAGCTCGTCTACCTCGTCACGCAGGGGGAGCCGCAGCGGCCGCGCGCGCTGCGCCCGGACATCCCGGCGCCGCTGGAGCAGGTGATCCTCACGGCGATCGCGCGCGATCGCGACCGCCGGTTCGCGACCGTCGCGGATCTCGCGCTCGCGCTCGTGCCGTTCGCGCCGCCGCACACGCGGGCGGCCGCCGAGCGCCTCTTCGGCGCGCTGCGGGGCGCGCTCCCGGCCGGGGCCCTGCCGCCGGGCGCCGCTCCCTGGGCCACCGCGGCCGGGGCGGCCGTCCCGGCGACGACGATGCCCCTCGACGGGGGAACGCTCACGATCGCGCCGGTCGACACGACGAACCGCAGGGCAGGGTCGCGCGAGAGGCGCGCCATCCCGATCGCCGTCGGGCTCGGCCTGGCGATCATGAGCGGCGGCGTGCTCCTCTGGGGCCTGTCGCAGCGGGCCCCGCGCGAGGTCGAGCGTGAGACAGCGCCGGCGGCGGGCCCCCGGGGCGCTGCGCCGGAGCCCCTGCCTGTGCAGCCGAGCGCCGCGCCGTCCGCGGCCATCGAGCCCGCCGCGGGGGCCGCACCGGCGGACGTCGAGCCCGCGGCGGGCGCCGCGCCGTCCGCGTCCGTCGAGCCCGCGGCGGGCGCCGCGCCGCCGTCCAGCGCCGCTCCCGGCGCGCCGTCCAGCGCCGCCCCGCCGTCCAGCGCCGCCCCTGGCGCGCCGTCCGCGGCGCCGCGCCCGGAGGCGCGCGGCGCGGCCCCCGCAGCGCCGAAGCCCGCGAGGCCGAGCGGCTCGGCGCAGCCCGCGAAGCGCAGCCCGCCGCCCGTGAAGAAGCCCTCCAGCGCCGACCCCTTCTCGCGCGACGTGTTCTGATACCCTCGCGGCGACGATGACACCGCAGCGGACGAAGAGCCGAGCGTGGCGCGGGCGCCTTGCGGGCCTCTGCGCGATCGGCGCGGGCCTGACGGCGGCGCTCGCAGGAGGACGCGCGGCGAGGGCCGAAGACAAGGCGGGCGCCGTGGCGCTGTTCCGGGAGGCGGGGGCGCTCGTCGATGCCGGGCAGGCGTCGCGCGCCTGCCCCAGGTACGAGGAGAGCCTTCGCCTCTACGACAGCGTCAACACCCGCTACTTCCTCGCCGATTGCTACGAGCGCATCGGCAAGATGGCCTCCGCGTGGGCGCAGTTCCTGGAGGTCGCCGCCCGGGTGCGCGCGACCGGCGACAGGGCCAAGGAGGCGAAGGCGCGCGAGCGCGCCGCGGCCGTCCAGCCGAAGGTCTCCCGGCTCACGGTGGTCGTCGAGGCCGCGGGCACGCCGGGCCTCGAGGTGAAGCGCAACGGCGCGCCGGTCGGCCCTGGCCAGTGGGGCGTGCCCATGCCGGTGGACGCGGGGATCCACGCGATCGAGGCGAGCGCGCCGGGCAAGCGGACGTGGACGGCGCAGGTCGAGGTGAAGCCGGGCGGCGCGACCTCGACCCTGGTCGTGCGCGCGCTGGCCGACGACCCTGCGTCGGGCGACGCGGGCGACGCGGGCGACGGGCGCCGCACCCTCGCGATCGTCACGGCAGGCGCGGGGCTCGTGACCGTGGGCGTCGGGACGGCGCTCGGCCTCGCGGCGAAGTCGAGGTTCGACGAGTCGAGCCCGTTCTGCAACGGCGACCGCTGCGATCGGCGCGGCATGGACATCCGCGACGGCGCCGTGGCGCGCGCGAACGTCGCGACGGTGGTCTTCGGCGTCGGCCTCGCGGCCATCGCCGGCGGCGGCGTGCTGTGGCTCACCGCGAAGAGCTCGCCCCGGAGCGCGTCGATCGGGCTGACGCCCACGGTGGGCGGCGCGCTCGTGCGAGGGAGCTTCTGATGCGCCTCCAGGTGCTCGCCATCGGCCTCTGCGCGTCGATCCTGGTGAGCGGATGCGGTCTCGTCCTCGGGATCTCGTCTGGCGAGTACGACCCGGATCCGTTCGGCCTCGGTGGGGGTGCCGGCGGTGCCGGCGGTGCCGGCGGTGCCGGGGGCGCCGGGGGCGCCGGCGGGCCGGACGCGGGGGCCGAGCCGCCGCCCTGCACGGCGCTGCTGGACGACCTGGAGGACGGCGACGGCGCGATCCTCCGGTGCAAGGACCGTGTCGGCAGCTGGTACACGTACAACGACGGAACCCGGGGCGGCACGCAGACGCCCCTTCCCGGGCGCCCGTTCGTGCCTGTCTCGCCCGGGTACGGCCCGAGCGAGCACGCCGCTCACGTCGCGGGGAGCGGCTTCGTCTCGAGGGGCGCCGGAATGGGGTTTGACCTGAACTTCGCCCCGGGGGGAGCGAAGCTGACCTACGACGCCTCGGGCTACGCGGGCCTGACCTTCTGGGCCAAGGCGGCGGCGCCGACGCACATCTACGTGAATTTCCCCGACCGCAACACCGATCGTGAGGGCGGTGTGTGCGAGGGCTCCGGCTGCGGCGACCATTTCGGCGAGGGAATCGACATCACGACCGAATGGGCGCAGTACACGGTCATGTTCGATATCCTGAGCACGGACGGCTGGGGCGTGCCGGCGCCCGCCGCGTTCGACGCTGCGCACGCCTACTCGGTGGAGTTCCACACGGCGAAGTCGACGGTGTTCGATTTCCTCGTCGACGATATCGCGTTCGTCCCGTGACCGCGGTGATTCACGATCGCTCTCCCGCAAACTGACCGTGGTTCTCGCGGGAGCTCACGGAAATACGCCCCGCGGCGATTCTCGTCCGGTGACGCGGGGCCGCTTGACAGGTTTCGGCGAGGCCTCGATAATTTTTGCCCCCACGAACTTGCCTGGGGGACAGGAGGCGGACGTGACCTGGACGATCATCTCGGGGAGGAAGTACGAGAAGCTGCGCTCGAAGGCGGGGCTCCTCAGCTCGGAGGAACAGAAGCTCGACGAGTGGCTGGCCCTCGTGCCGACGAAAGGTCCGTTCGCCGCCGCCAAGGAGCTGCACATCGACTGCACGAAGCTCAAGGGCGTATCGGACGAATGGCACCTCTATCTGGGGAGCTACCAGCGCCTCTTCTTCACGGTGACGGAGTTCGAGCAGGTCGAGCTCCTTGGCGTCGGGCACACCTGAAGCTCTGCCTCGAGGATCGCGCGAATCACGGGCTCCCATGCCTGTTGTTGTCCACCTCCATGCCAGCAGCGCGCGCATTGCCGGGGTGAACCGGCGAGTCTGCCCCTGAGGGGTCGAGCGGGCAGGAGCGCGCGCATCGCCGGGGCGAACCGGCGAGTCTGCCCCTGAAGGTCGAGCGGGCAGGAGCGCGCGCACCGCCGGGGTGAACCGGCGAGCTCGCGCCTCGAGGTCAAGCGGGCAGCAGCGCGCGCATCGCCGGGGTGACGACCTCCGCGATCGCGCGGCGCCACGCATCGGCCAGCACGGCGCCGTCGGGGCGCCCGTGCGCGGCGAGGGCCCCGGCCGGGGCGTCGCCGGCCGCGGCGGCGGCCGGCGGGGGCGCGGCGAGGCCCGCCTCGAAGGCCGCCGAGACCGCGCGGCGGACCGCGTCGCCGCCCGTCTGGAGCGCCCACGCGACGAAGCGCCACGCGAGCTCGGCGTGCCGCGCCTCGTCGTCGGCGATCGTGGCGAGGACCTTCCGGACCGCCGCGTCGGCGGCGTGCTCGAGCTGCGCGCTGGCCTGCACGGCGGCCAGCGTCTCGCCGATGCAGCCCTCGCGGACGGCGCGCGCCGCGAGCTCGGGGAGGTCCGACGTGACCTCGACGGCGCCGCCGAACGCGAACGGCGCCGGCTCGAGCGCCTCGCCGGCGTACGCGCTCGCCAGCCCGAAGCAGAGCTTCGCGTGCCGCACCTCGTCGCGCGCGGCCTCGTGCGCGGCGTCGAGCATCTCCGCGGGGGCCCCCACGGCCATCATCTCCAGCGCGAACCGCGAGAACGAGGCCACCGACGCGTGCTCGAGCAGCGCGTCGCGGAGCCACGCCTCGGCCAGCGCGGCGCGCGCCTCCTGCCCGAGCGGCGCGACGTCCGGCCGCGCCGCGGCGCTCCCCCAGGCGCTCGCCTCCCGCCGCTGCGCCCCCGCGGTGCGGGCGCGCTCGCCGACGAGGAACGGTCGGCCCGCCCCGGCGCCGCAGTTCGCCGTGTACTCGTAACAGCACTGGCCGTCCCGAAGGAAGCCGCCGTCGACGATGTCGCTGGGCGCGCACGGGTCGGGCTTGACTGGACCGTTCGGGTCCGACGGATCGAGCGGCGGGCACGGGCCTGCGTGCGCGCCGCCGGAGCCCCCGACGCCCACCGCGCCCCCCTCGCCGCCGGCTCCGCCGTCCCCCTGAGGCGCCCGATCGACACAGAGGATCATCCTCGTGCCGCCCGTCTCGGGATCGGGGCCGCCTGCAGCCCGGGACGACGACACGGCGTCGCCGGGGTTCGCGCCGCCGCTGCCGCCCTGTCCTCCCAGCCCGCCGCGCGTCCCCGAGCTCTGCTCGGCCGCGGCGCCGCCCCCTCCGCTTGGCGCGCCGTCCCCTGCGCCCGGCGCGCCGCCCTCGGTGACGCTGCCGCCGCAGGCGACGCCTTCGACGGCAAGGCCGAGGGTCGCCGTGGCGAGGATGGCGCGCGTCAGATGGCGCGCCAGCGCGCCCCGAAAGTGAGCCGAAACGTGGTGTGCGATGGTCATGACACACATCCCAGGCAGCATGCATACCAGCGCTGAAGCCGCGGAATCACAGCGCCTGTGCCGACTGGCCGGCACAGCCTGGCACGGCACACAGGCCTGGCCCGCATCGCCCCGTCGATTGCGCGCCGCTCTCGCCCGCGGCCCGCGGGCGCTCGCCCGGGGCCGCGGCGGCTCAGCAGCCCGGCGGGGGCGCCGGCGCGTGGCCGTCGAGCGCGCGCACGTCGTCGGCCGTGTCGACGTCGATCGCGCCGCCCGCCCAGTCGATCGCGACGACGTTCTCGGCGCGCAGCAGCCGGCCGGCGCCCTGGTCTCCTTCGAGGCGCGCCAGCGCGTCCCAGCGGGACCGGTCGAACACCGCCGGCGCGCCGACGACGCCGCTGAACCGCGACGCGGCGATCGGCGCGCCCGCGAGCCAGGCGTTCCGCAGCGCGGTGAGGTGCTCGACCGTGATCAGCGGCTGATCCGCGAGCGCGATCAGCAGCGCGTCGGCCCGCGACGCCTCCGCCCAGCGGACCGCGGCGCGGATCGACGAGGCGATGCCCTCGTCCCAGCCCTCGTTCGCGATGTGCGCGACCTCGAGGTCGCCGAGCGCGCGCGCGACAGCGTCGGCGTGGGCGCCGAGCACGACGCCGACCGGCCCGGATCGCGCCTCCGCGCACGCGGCCGCGACGCGCCGGACGAGCGGCGCCCCGTGGAGCTCGACGAGCTGCTTGGGGCGGCCGAGGCGGCGCGAGCCGCCGGCGGCGAGCACGGCCATCGCGAGGCCGGCGTGCAGCGGCCTCGCGCGGTCGCGGAGCTTGCCCCCCTGCGCGCGGCGCGCGACGGCCTGGAGCTCGCCCACCACCGAGAGCGCGATCTGCTCGGGCGTCTCGGCGCCGAGATCGAGCCCGATCGGCGCGTGGATCCGCGGATCGTCGCCGGGGCCGCGCCCGAGCTCGGCGAGCAGATCGCGCGTGCGGCGCGCGGGGCCGAGCACGCCGATGTAGCGGGCGCGCGACGCGAGGGCGGCCGCGAGCGCGTCGCGATCCGGCGTGCGCTGGTGGTGCATGATCACGACGTACGGCTCGGCCGCCGCGTCGATGAGCGCGCGCAGGCGATCCATCGCGCCGCCGGTCGCGACGACGCGATCGGCCGCCGCGAACCGGGAGCCCTGGCGCAGGACGGGGCTCGCCACGGTGACCCGGAACCCGACCGACTTGGCCAGCGTGACGAGGGGCGCCGCGTCGTGACCGCCCCCGAGCACGAAGAGCTGCGGCGACGGCGCGATCTTCTCGACGAGCACGGTGATCGCCGGCGCGTCGAGCTCCACGACGCCGGCCGGGCCCCGCGCCGCGCGCTCGATCGCCGCGCGCGCCGCCGGATCGGTCACGGGGTGCGCGAGCGCGCACGGCGGACCGAAGGCGAGGCGCGCGCCGACCCGGACCGCGTCTGCCGCCGAGCGGATCACCGTCACCAGCGTCCCCGTCGTCTCCTCGGCGAAGCAGGCCGCGGCGAACGCGAGCGCGTCGTGGGTGGCCCCGGCGTCGACGCGCTCGAGCAGCACGTCGACGACGCCGTTGCAGCCGAGCCCGACGCCCCACGGCTCGCCGTCCTCCGTCGTCGAGTCGTATGTGACCACCACGGCGCCGTCGCGGCACCGGTGCTCGCCGCGGAGCATCACGTCCCCCTCGAGACAACCGCCGCTGACGCACCCCGACAGCCAGCGATCGCCGGCGACAAGCATCCGCGCGCCAGGGCGCCTGTACGACGATCCCGACACCCGCACGACGGTCGCGAGCAGAAACGGGGACCGATCCGCCACAAGCTTCGCCGCTTCCTGCACGATCCGCTCAAGCTCGTTCATGCGCCGGGCATCATCATCCTTTCGCCGCGCCCCCGCCAGCGCGTTCATCGTCACGGGGCGCCGCGGGCCGCTGCCGCGCGCGGGAACTGGGGTGCGAGGGAGCGCGAGGGAGCGTGACAGAACGCCACAGATGGCGAGCGAGACAGCGCCCGACAGAGCGGCGTCAGGGCGCCGGCGAAACGTTGAAGAAATGATAAGAACAGTGGCGTTCGCTTGACGCCGCGCCGGCCCAAACGTATGGCGGAAGCGGCCATGAAACTCCATATCAACGGCGTTGTTCGCGAGGTCGAGGCCGCACCGGACATGCCTCTTCTCTGGGTGCTGCGGGACCTGCTGGGATTGACCGGCACCAAGTATGGCTGTGGCATGGCCCAGTGCGGCGCGTGCACGGTCCACATCGACGGCAAGCCCGCGCGCTCCTGCGTCCTGCCGGTGTCGAGCGTCGGGGCGCGCAAGGTGACGACGATCGAGGGCCTCTCGGCCGACGGGTCGCACCCCGTGCAGCAGGCGTGGACGCAGGCCGACGTCGTGCAGTGCGGGTACTGCCAGTCCGGGCAGATCATGACCGCGGTCGCCCTGCTCGAGCAGAAGCCCGATCCCACGAACGCCGACATCGATGCTGCGCTGTCAGGAAACGTGTGTCGGTGCGGGACGTATGGTCGCGTGCGCGAGGCGGTGCTCCTCGCGTCCCGGCTCAAGCGAGGTGCCAAGTGAGCGTCTCCCGGCGTGACTTCTTGCAGGTGACAACGGCCTCGGCGGCGGGGCTCCTGCTCAGCTTCTACGTGCCGGAGGGGGTGCGCGCCGCGCCGAAGGCGGCGCAGCCGGCGCCGCTGTCGCCGAACGCGTTCGTGCGCATCGGCACCGACGACTCCGTGACCGTCGTGCTCGCGCACTCCGAGATGGGCCAGGGCATCTGGACCGGGCTCGCGATGCTGATCGCCGAGGAGCTCGAGTGCGACTGGTCCAGGGTGCGGTCGGAGCACGCGCCGGCCGCGCCCGTGTACGGGCATCCGCTGATGCACTTCCAGATGACCGGCGGGTCGACGAGCACGAACGGCGAGTTCGATCGGTATCGCACCGTCGGCGCGATGGCGAGGGACATGCTCGTGCGCGCGGCGGCCGCCCGGTGGAAGGTCGCGCCCGCGGCGTGCGCCGTCGCGAAGGGGGTCATCACCCACGGCAAGAACCAGCTGACGTACGGCCAGGTCGCCGAGGAGGCGATGAAGCTGACCCCGTCGACGAAGGTGAAGCTGAAGGACCCGAAGGACTGGAAGCTCATCGGCACCCCCGTGCGCCGCCTCGACACGCCGGAGAAGATCTCGGGCAAGGCGCAGTTCGGGATGGACGTGCAGTTCCCCGGGCTGCGCACCGCCGTCGTGCTCCGCCCGCCGGCCTTCGGCGCGAAGCTCGCGAAGTTCGACCCTGCGGACGCCCTCAAGGTGCCCGGCGTCGAGAAGGTCGTCCCCACCGCGAACGGCGTCGCCGTCGTCGCCGCGCACTTCTGGGCCGCCAAGCTCGGGCGCGACGCGCTCCGCGCCGAGTGGACGAAGCCCGAGGGCGGCGGGGTCGACACCGGCAAGCTGCTCGACGAGTTCCGCGCGCAGGCGCGCAAGGTCGGCGCGATCTCGACCCAGGTCGGCAAGGTCGAGGACGCCTTGGCCGCGGCGAAGTCCCGCATCGAGGCGGAGTACGATCTGCCCTACCTCGCGCACGCGACGATGGAGCCGCTCAATTGCACGGTGAAGATCGACGGCGATCGCTGCGAGATCTGGACCGGCACGCAGTTCCAGACCGGCGACCAGATGGCCGCGGCGAAGATCCTCGGCACGACGCCCGAGAAGGTGCAGATCCACACGCCGTTCCTCGGCGGCGGCTTCGGGCGGCGCGCCAGCAGCACGAACGACTTCGTCGCCGAGGCCGTGACGGTCGCGAAGGCCGCCGGCGTGCCGGTCAAGGTCGTGTGGACGCGCGAGGACGACCTGCGCGGCGGCTTCTACCGCCCCGCCTTCGTCCACCGGATCCAGGTCGGCGTCGACGCGCGCGGCCTGCCCGCGGCGTGGGATCACGTGGCCGTGGGCCAGTCGATCGTCGCCGGCACGCCGCTCGAGCCCTTTGTCATGAAGAACGGCATCGACCACAGCTCGATCGAGGGGATCGCCGAGTCGCCCTACGTCGGGAGGACGCCGGCGCTCCGCGTGTCGCTCCACACGCCGAAGACGCCGATCCCCGTCCTGTGGTGGCGCTCCGTCGGCAACACGCACACCGCCTTCGCGGTGGAGAGCATGGTCGACGAGCTGGCCCACGCGGCCGGGCAGGACCCGCTCGCGTACCGCCTCGAGCTGCTCAAGAGCAGCCCGCGGCACGCGAACGCGCTGAAGGTCGCCGCCGAGAAGGCCGGCTGGGGCACCGCGCCGCCGGCGGGGCGGGCGCGCGGGCTCGCGATGCACGAGTCGTTCGGCTCGATCGTCGCCGAGGTCGCCGAGGTCTCGATCGAGGACGGGCGCATCCGCGTCCACCAGGTCACCTGCAGCGTCGATTGCGGCACCGCGGTGAACCCGCTCGGCATCGACGCGCAGGTCCAGAGCAGCGTCGCCTTCGGCCTCACGGCGGCGCTCTACGGCAAGCTGAACATGGTCGAGGGGCAGGTCCAGGAGAGCAACTTCCACGACTATCCGATGCTCCGGATGTTCGAGATGCCGCGCGTCGCCGTGCACATCATCCAGAGCGAGGCGAAGATGGGCGGCATCGGGGAGCCCGCCACCGCGCCGATCGCCCCTGCCGTGGCGAACGCCGTGTTCGCGTTGACAAAGCAGCGGCTGCGCTCCCTCCCGTTCCGTCTCGCCTAGGTGCCGACCCTATGATCCGATCTTCTCTCGTGTTTGCCCTGCTCCTCGCCGCGTGCGGGGGGCAGACGCCCGGGGCCTCGCAGGCCCCCGCGCCGTCGCCGGCCGACCGCCAGGCGGGCCTCGCTGCGTTCGAGACCGTGCGCAGCGTCCTCCAGCACCCGCGGTGTCAGAACTGCCACCCTGCCGGCGACGTGCCGTTGCAGGGGGACGAGGGCCGCCCGCACAACCAGCTCGTGCTCCGCGGCCCGACGGGCCACGGCATGGCCGGCGCCGAGTGCACGACGTGCCACGGCCCGACGAACCCGCCGAACAGCTTCGGCATGCACGTGCCGCCGGGGGTCTCGAAGGGCTGGCACATGCCGCCTCCCGAGATGAAGATGGTGTTCGTCGGCGTCGCCCCGCGCGCGCTGTGCGAGCAGATCAAGGACCCGGCGCGCAACGGCGGCAAGGACATGGCGGCGCTGCGCGTCCACCTCGAGGATCCGCTCGTGACCTGGGGCTGGAACCCGGGCGCCGGCCGCACGCCCATCCCGACGCCGTACCCCGAGTTCGTCGCCGCCTGGGAGACCTGGGCCCGCGCCGGCGCGCCCTGCCCGGGGGGCTGACAGCCCGCTGTCGAAGCACGTCCAAGGACCTCCCGCCGGGCCGAGGCGGCGCGACAGGGACGCCTCCTGGAGCGAGAGGATCGGCTCCTGGAGCGGGAGGATCGGCTCCTGGAGCGGGAGGATCGGCTCCTGGAGCGGGAGGATCGGCTCCTGGAGCGGGAGGATCGGCTCCTGGAGCGGGAGGATCGGCTCCTGGAGCGGGAGGATCGGCTCCTGGAGCGGGAGGATCGGCTCCTGGAGCGGCCTCCGTCGACTGGCCAGAGTCGAAAGGTTCACCAGGGCTGTTGCCCTCCGCCAGCGAATTGCCCAGGATCGCAATTCGCTCTCGTGGACGCCTTGCCCAGGAGGCCCTTCATGCTCCCCGTGTCACGTCGATCGATCGCCCTTGCTTTCAGCCTCACGCTCGTGGGCGCCTGTGCGCCGCAGGTCAGGGATTTCTCGGGAAGCGGCGCCGAGGGCGGCGGCGGGGCCGGCGCATCGGGGAGCGGCACGGCGAGCAGCGTCGGCCCCGGCGGCTCCGGCGGCGGTACGGCGAGCAGCGTCGGGCCCGGCGGGAGCGGCGGCGCGGGCGGGGGCGACGGCCCCGGCGGCAGCGGCGGCGAGGGCGCGACGAGCGCCTCGTCGAGCGCGTCGACGGGCCCTTGCGCGCCCCCGGAGGTCGCGTGCGGCGGCGGGTGCGTCGACGTGCAGACGAGCCCGGATCACTGCGGCGAATGCGGCCACGGCTGCCAGGGCGGCGCGTGCCGCGCCGGCCTGTGCGAGCCGGTCGAGCTGGCCCAGGGGCAGTGGGACGTCGTCTCCCTCGCGGTCGGCGCCAACGCGGTCTTCTGGACCGCGAAGGCGAGGGGCGACATCATGTCGGTGCCGCTCGACGGGGGCAGGCCGACGACGCTGGCGACCGGCCAGCGCAACCCGGAGAACATCGCCATCGACGCGAACGGCGTCTACTGGTCGACGATCCTCGTCCCCGACGCGGCCATCAAGGCGCTGCCGCGCGGCGCGGCGGCGGAGCAGGTGCTGTACGAGGGCTCCGAGCGGTTGAACGGCCTCGTCGTGCACCGCGAGACGCTCTACTTCGTCGACGCGAGCGGCAGGGTCGCGTCGATGTACGCCGGCGGGGGGCGCATCACCACCTACGCGAGCGACCGGACCAACCCGCGCGGCGTCGCCGCCGACGACAACCACGTCTACTGGACGAGCTACTACGGTGACGACGCGGGGGTGCGGAAGCACGACTTCGCGACCCGCACCACGACGGTGCTCGCCTCGGGCCAGGCGTTCCCGTTCGCCATCGAGGTGGGCGCGCGCCAGGTGTACTGGAGCAACCTCGACAACGGGACGCTGATGACGGTGCCGATCGAGGGCGGCACGCCGACGCCGGTCGCCATCGGACAGGGCCGGATCACGGACATCGCGCTCGACGAGAGCGGGATTTACTGGGTCGACAGCATGAACGGGACGGTCATGGCCCTCCCGCGCGGGAGCTCGACCCCTGTCACCCTCGCCACAGGACAGAAGAGCCCGTTTTGCATCGCGGTGGACGCGACGAGCGTCTACTGGGGAACGAACGACGCCGCCAACGGGGTCGTCATGAAGGTCGCCAAGTAGCGAGGAGGACATGATGCGGCGATGGCTGGAGCTGACCGTGTGCCTGTCGGTGGCCGCCGTGCTCGGCGCCTGCGCCGACGACGAGGGCGAGGCGGCGACGGGCGCGGGCGGCGGCGGGGCGGCGAGCGCCTCGGCGGGCGGCACGGGCGCCGGTACGGGCGCGGGCGGCGCGACCCCGGAATCGCCCGCGCACGAGGGCGGCGGCCCGCCGGCGGGCAACCCCGACGGCCGCTGCGCCGTGCCGGCCGAGGCGCAGGCCGTCGACACCTCGTCGCCGACGAGGGTGATCGGCGACGGGACGCCGGAGAGCTGCACCTCGGCGGCGGTCGTCGACGCCGTCGCGGGGGGCGGCATCATCACGTTCGACTGCGGCCCGGACCCGATCACCATCACGCTCGAGGAGACCGCGAAGATCTTCAACGACACCGGCCCCGAGATCGTGATCGACGGCGGCGGCCTCGTGACCCTGAGCGGCGGCGGGCAGCGGCGCATCCTCTACATGAACACCTGCGACGAGGCGCAGGTCTGGACGACGCCGAACTGCGACAACCAGGATCACCCGCGCCTGACGATCCAGAACCTCACCTTCATCGAGGGCGACTCGACCGATGAGGACGACGAGGGCGGCGGCGCCGTCTTCGCGCAGGGCGGGCGCCTCAAGGTCGTCAACTCCCGCTTCTTCAACAACGCGTGCGATCCGACGGGCCCCGACGTCGGGGGCGCCGGGATACGGGCGTTCATGCAGTACGATGGCCTGCCGCTCTACGTGGTGAACAGCACCTTCGGCGGCGCCGAGGGGTACGGGAACGCGTGCGCGAACGGCGGCGGCATCAGCAGCATCGGCGTCTCGTGGACGGTGATCAACAGCCTGTTCTCCCACAACCGCGCCATCGGCAACGGCGGCAACCCCGCCATGTCGGGCACGCCGGGCGGCGGCAGCGGCGGGGCCATCTACAACGACGGCAACACGATGACGCTGACGCTCTGCGGGACGCGGATCGAGCGGAACGAGGTGAACGCCCACGGGAGCGCGATCTTCTTCGTGAGCAACGACCACTCGGGGGACATCGTGATCGACAGGTCGGTGATCACGGGCAACCTCGGCGGATCGTGGTACCCGACGTATCCACAGATATCGAATCACGACGACACGCCCATCACCGTGACGGACTCGACCATCGAGTGATCGCGGCCGGGCGAGGCCTCGGGCAGGGAGGAGTGAGCATGGCGTTCAAGGGGCTGGAGCACCTCGTGGAGTCTCGGATCCAGGCGTCGATCGCGCGCGGCGATCTCGACCGGCTCCCGGGCCAGGGCAAGCCGCTCAAGGAGGACGATCTGACCGGGCTGAGCCGCGAGGAGCGGCTCGGCGTCCTGCTCGCGCGGTGCGCCGGCAGCGCGCCGGAGGAGGTGCGGCTCCTGCGAGAGGTCGCCGACCTGCGCGAGGCGATCGCCCGCGCGCCCGAGGGGGCCGCGCGGCAGAAGCTCGTGCGGGCGCTGCGGGACGCCACGCTGCGCCTCAGCGTCCTGTTCGAGGCCTCGGGCAAGCACGTCCTGGTCAGGCTGCTGGACGGCCCGGAGCAGGCCGGCGACAACCCCGCTCCGGGCGTCGGCGCCGACGCGCGCCCGCCGCGCGGGGGGTGACGAAAAGGGCCCTTGGCGAGCGACGGTAGCCAGGGGGCGGCCCGCCGCGCGGGGCGCGCGCGCCGCCGGTTGACGCCTCGCGACGGCTCGATGTAATGGCGACCCATGTGCCGAGCCTTGCTTATCGCAGCCTTGCCGCTCCTGGCCCTCGCGTGCGCGCCGGCCTCGCCGCCGCCCGCCGCGCCTGCGGCGCCCGCGCCGGCGGCGTCCGCGCCAGCCGCAGCCGCCGCGTTGCCCGACGCGCGCGCGCAGCAGGCGCTCGGAGAGCAGCTCGCCGCTGCCTTCAACGATGCCTGGAACCGGCACGACATGGATGCGTTCGCCGCCCTGTACGCCGAGGACGCGGACTTCGTGAACATCTTCGGGATGTGGTGGCATGGGCGGCCGGAGATCCGGAAGAGCCATGTCGGCATTCACGAGACCGTCTTTCGCCAGAGCCGCCTCACCAGCGTGCGTGTCGAGACGCGCTTCGTCGCCCCGGACATCGCGGTGGTCCGCTGGGCATGGGAGCTGACGGGCGCCATCACCCCCGAGGGCAAGCCGGCGCCCGACATGCAGGGCATCTTTGTGCACGTCGCGCGGCGCGAGGGGGATCGGCTCCGGATCGTGGCGACGCAGAACACGCTGGCGACCCCCGACGCCTTCCGCGCGGTGCGCGGCATGGATGCGCCGCCCAGCCCGGCGCCGTAGCGCCCGGCGGTCGCGCCTGGATCCGATGAGAGGCTTCGCTGCAAGGGCGCAGCGACGCGGGGGCGCAAACGAGGCGCGCGGCGCGCGACGGCCTCAGTCGACGTTGACGGTGGTCACGGCCGTCCAGTCGTTGCGGCCGTCGGCAGAGACGAAGTGGAAGCGCAGCGCGTCCTCGTGGCGAGCGGTCGAGACGATGACCGCGCAGGCGCCGACGTAGTCGTCCTCGCGGCAGGTGTCGCGGAGATCGCCGCGGTCGTCGAGCACGCCGACGCGGACGGGCGCCGCAGGCTCCCGCAGGTACGGCGCGGCACCGAGCTCGGCCGCGGTGGACGGGGAGGGGACGGCGGCCTCGAGGTCCCAGAGGCGAAGGTGCTTTGCGTCGGCGAGGTGGGCATAGAGCCGCTCGACCTCCCTGCCGGTGTCCTCCTCGACGGCGAGGGCGAGCAGGAGGATGCGGTCGTGCTCGCGGGCGCGCGCGCGGGCCTTGAACGTGATGGGCGCGCGCAGGGTGAGCACCGTGGGGAAGCGGCCCTGCGGCGCGTTGAAGCGCACGAGGGTGCGGCCGAGGGGGCGAGGCGGCGTGAGGCCGGCCGGGGCGTCCGGGTCAGGGGGGACGAGGAGGTATGCGGCGAAGAGCAGGACGGGCTCGGGCGCGCCGCGGAGCAGGCCGTCGTGGCCGGAGGCGATCTCGAGGCCGGTGAGGTCGAGGCGAAGGCGGAAAGAGCGCACGCGCCTCTCGGGCGGCGCGGCGGGGGCGGGCGACGCGGCGGGGGCGGGCGACGCGGCGGAGGCCGGGCGAGCCGCGGCGGGCGCGCCGCCCTTGCGGGATCTGGATTTGCGCTTTCGGGCCATCGAGGGGGCAGAGAGATACCACGATCGGCAGCGGAGCGGCGATCGACTCGCGCGCTGCGACGCGGCGGTGATGCGGGCGACCGCGGCGCCACGGGGGCTGCGCACCAGGGAGTCCGGCCAGGGATGCAGAGAGAGATTTCAACGCAAAGGCGCAAAGGCGCAAAAAAGAACAAATATTTGTCTTTGTATTTTTGCGTCTTTGCGTTGAAATTCTTTCACGCTTCCGCTCGCGAGGCGGCGCCTTGCAGTGGCTCTGACCCGAGAGACCGGAGCAACAACGGGTCGAACCCGCCTGAACGAGCAGAACTTCCAACCGCCAAGGCGCCGAGGACGCCAAGAGTTCATCTTCTTCTTGGCGTCCTTGGCGCCTTGGCGGTTCATCTCTCTCTCGACCAACGTGATCGATCTCCTAGCGCCCAGCCGGATCCTGCTGGTAGAACGCCTTCAGCTGGTCGTAGAGCTCCGGGTGCTTCGCCCTGAGCTTCCGCGGCTTCTCGAAGAACGCCTCGGTGACGACGGCGAAGAACTCGGCCGGGTTCGTCGCGCCGTAAGGATCGATGACCGTGCGCTTCAGGCTCGCCTCGTCGCGGATCAGGCGCTCGTACTCGCGGCCGAGGATGCGCGCCCACGCCGCGTACATCGAGCGCTCCGGCAGCTCGGGCGCGCCGTCGGCGGGGCCGTCCTCCTGGTCGAGCTGGTGCGCGAACTCGTGGAGCACGAGGTTGTGGCCGTCGCTCACGTCCGCCGCGCCCGCGAGCACGCCGTCCCACGCGAGCACGACAGCGCCGCGCGACCACGACTCCCCGAGCCGCGCGCGGCCGCCCTCGACGACGACGCCGCCCTCGCGGACCTCCCGGCCGCGGGCCACGTACGTGCTCGGATACACGAGGATGACCTCGAGCTCGGGGTAGTAGTCGGTCTCGCGGTGCAGCAGGAGCAGGCACGCCTGCGCCGCCACCGTGACCCGGATCTCGTCGGTGATCTCCAGTCCGCCGCACCCCTCGAACGGCTTCTCGTCCAGGAAGATCTGGATGTGCCCGAGCAACTCCTCCTGGTCCTCCGCCGGCAGGCGGCCGAAGCAGGGTACGTTCCGGTCGAGGATCGCGCGCCACGCGGGCGGAAAGGGCGCGCGTCGGACGGCGGCGCGCCGGCGCTTCCTGAGAAAGGCGAGCATCGGCGTCCATCGTAAACCACAACCGGCGCCGACGATCGCGGCGGCGTTCGCGCGCGCACGCGACGTCTCCCGCCTCGCCCCAGCGGCCCCCGCCGCGCCGCGCGATCCGCCCCGGCGAAGGGCTTGCGCTCGCGCGCAACCGCTGCGGCGCGCGCCCCGGCGACGCGCGCGGCCGCGTGGACAAGGGGCCGCACGCGCCGAGCTCGGTTCACTGGTCCGCGTCTTGCTAACTCCGAGAGAGCACGGACGCCCAGCGCCGGCGGAGGCACCATGAGCTCTTCCACTCTTCGCATCCAGGACTGCATGACCCGGAGCCCGCACTCGATCGGCGCCGATCAGAAGGTCGGTCTCGCCCGCTCGCTCATGCGCGGACACCGCATCCGGCACCTGCCGGTGCTGCGCGGAGGCCGGCTGGTCGGCATGATCTCCGAGCGGGACATCTACTGGATCGAGACGCTCAAGGAGGAAGAGGGCGATCAGCTCGTCGTCAGCGAGGCCATGTCGCCGTGCCCCTACGCCGTCGCGCCGGAGGCGCCGCTCGCCGAGGTGGTCCGCGAGATGGCCGAGCACAAGTACGGTTCGGCCGTGGTGCTGAAAGGCGAACAGGTCGTCGGCGTGTTCACGACCACAGACGCCCTCGCCGTGCTGGCCGCCCTGCTCACGCAGCAAGAGGCCGCCTAGCGCCGGGCCGACGCGGCGGCGCGGCCGGCCGTCGTCGGTTCCAACGTCGGGGCCCCGCGGGGTACGATGGCCCTCGTGTCCATGGCTCCGCTCGATCACCCCGATGTCGCCGCTGGCCCCTCCGCCCTCGTCCCCTCGCTCGACGATCCGCTCGACGACGCGCCCAGGGAGGCGGCGCCCCCCGCCTCGCCGTACGACGCCGCGCTGAGGGAGGCCGAGGAGCTCCGGCGGCGGCCCCACGTCTCGGCGGGCCTGGAGAACATCATCCGGCAGCACAGCAAGGGCCGGATGACGATCTGGGAGCGCATCGGGGTGCTGACGCCCGAGCCGCCGCGGGTCATCTTCGAGAACTGGGGGCCGAACCTGGACGGCGCCTCGCTCGTGACGGCGATCCTGCGCATCGGCAGCCGCGACGTCGCGCTGTACGGCCACGACTTCACCGTCCGCGCCGGGTCGATGGACGCGACGAACGGCCGCAAGCTCGCGCGGCTGTTCCAGATGGCGGGAGAGCGGGGGATCCCGCTCATCGGCCTCAACGACAGCGCCGGCGCCTACGTCCCCGCGGGCGTCGGCGGGCTCGACGGCTACGCCGAGGCGTTCGCGGCGCTCCGCAAGATCAGCGGCGTCGTCCCGAGCATCATGTGCATGTTCGGGTTCAACGCGGGCGGCGGCTCGTACCTCCCGCGGCAGGGCAGCTTCGTCATCCAGCCCGGCGGCACGTTCTTCGGCCTGACCGGGGCCGCGGTCGTCAAATCGGTCCTCGGCGAGGTGGTGTCGCCCGACGAGCTCGGCGGCCCGCGGGTCCACGGCGCCTCGGGCGTCGCCGATCTCACGGTGCCGGACGAGGTCGGCGCGCTCCGCACCACCGTCCGCCTGCTCGGCTACCTGCCGAGCAACAACCGCGAGAGCCCCCCGTTCCAGCGGACGAGCGATCCGCTCGACAGGGAGACGACCGAGATCGACACGCTGCTCCGCAGGGCGATCTCGTCGCCGACAGGGTACAGCACGCCGCTCGACATCAGCATCGTCATCCAGCGCGTCTGCGATCACGGCGATTACTTCGAGGTGCAGCCGCAGCGCGCGCGCAACACGATCACCGCGTTCGGGCGGGTCGGCGGCCGCGTCGTCGGCTTCGTGGCGAACAACAGCGCCGTCGCGTCGGGGCAGATCGACGTGGCCGCCGCGTACAAGAACGCGCGGTTCATCCGCTTCTGCAACCTGTACAACATCCCGCTCATCTTCATGGAGGACACGACAGGGTTCCTCCCCGGCAGGGAGCAGGAGGCGATGGGCATCGTGCAGGCCGGCCGGGCGATGCTCGACGCGATCATCGACGTGCGCACCCCGCGCATCCTGCTGCTCGTGCGCAACGCCTTCGGCGGCGCTTACGCCTCCTTCAACAACTACGCGACAGGCGCGGACGTCGTCCTCGCGCTGCCGACGACGCGCGTCGCCGTGATGGGGCCCGCGGGCAAGGAGTTCGTCTACAAGGACGAGCTCCGCAAGGTGCGCGCGCAGGCGAGCGCCAGGGAGAAGGCCGGCGTCAAGGAGCGGCGCGCCCGCGGCGTGGACGAGGCGAGGGCGAAGGCGGAGGCCCGCGACGAGGCCGCGGCGTGGCTGAAGGCCCGAGAGGCCGAGTTCAACGCGCGGTACGAGCGGGAGCTCATGAACCCCCGCGAGGGGCTCAGCCTGGGATCGATATCGCGGCTCGTGATGCCGCGCGAGCTCCGGGCGGTGCTCGCGGAGAACCTGGAGTTCTTGCTCCGCCATTACCAGCCAGGGCCGTTCGTCGGCGTTCAGCGGGAGTTTCATTGACGATGGGTGCGCACGAGAACAAGCGCGGTTACGACCGCAATCCGATGGTTGTGCGCGATCGCCGGCTCGGCCGATCCAGCTCGGCGTGGGCGCGCTCCTTCGCCGCCGAGGACGTGCGTCCCCTCATCGTCGGCCGGGGGCCGATCCGGAAGGAGGCGATGGACGTCTTCGCCCAGATGGGGATAGCGCACCACGGCATCCTCCTGTCGGAGAAGGACTCGATCGTCTACACGCACGCGCTGGCGCCGGAGCTGCGCTGCATCCACCCCGCGCGCGTGCACCGGGTCAAGGACTACACGGGCGCGACGAAGGACGAGCGCGTCGCGCTGATGCACGAGATCGTCGCTATCGCGCGGGAGGGCGGCTACACGCACGTGTTCGCCGGCTACGGCTTCATGGCCGAGGACGAGGAGTTCGTGCGCACGCTCGAGGAGGCGGGGCTCGTCTTCATCGGGCCTCGCTCGTCGGTCCAGCGCGCCGCGGGGCTCAAGGACGAGGCGAAGCGCACGGCGCTCGCGACGGCGGTCAGCGTGACGCCCGGCATCGACGACGCGACCCGTCGGATCGTGCTCCGCAGGTGGCCCGATCACGCGGCGCTCCGCGCGGCCGCGGCCGAGCGCGGCCTCGAGGTCGCCGGCGCGCGTCTCTCGGACGAGGTCCCGCTCGCCGAGGCGGCGGACGCGCTGCTCGCGGCGGCGTACGCGCGGCGCGTGGATCTCTACACGACGGACGAGCTCTGCGCCGAGCTCGAGCGGGGCGCGGCCGAGCTCCTCGCCCGCCACCCGGGGCGGCGGATCCGGCTCAAGGCGATCGGCGGCGGCGGCGGCAAGGGGCAGCGGCTGCTGGCCGGCATCGCGCCGGACGCGGCGGATCCCGCGGCCGCGGCGCGCGCGCGGGCGGCCGAGGTCCCGGCGCTGGCGCGCGAGGTCCTCGCGGAGGTGAAGGCCGCGGGGGTCGGCGACAACAAGAACATCCTGCTCGAGGTCAACATCGAGGAGACCCGGCACAACGAGATCCAGCTCATCGGCAACGGCGCGTGGTGCGTGGCGCTCGGCGGGCGCGACTGCTCGCTGCAGATGCACGAGCAGAAGCTCCTCGAGGTGGCGATGACGCAGGAGGAGCTGACCGAGGCGATCGCGCGGGCGCGCGCGGCCGGCGACGACCGCCGCGCGGCGTCGCTCGAGCGCGAGCTCGCCTCGCTGGCCCGGATGGAGGCCGAGGCCGAGCGGTTCGGTCGGGCGGTGGGGCTGAACTCGGCCTCGACGTTCGAGTGCATCGTCGAGGGCGATCACCATTACTTCATGGAGGTCAACACCCGTATCCAGGTCGAGCACCGGGTCTCGGAGCTCTGTTATGCGCTCCGCTTCGAGAACCCGGACGACCCGGCGGACGCGTTCGAGGTGACCTCGCTCATCGAGTGCATGGTGCTGCTCGCGCGCCACGGAGCGCGGCTCCCCCGGCCCATGCGCGTCCGCCGGGAGGCCTCCGCGATCGAGGCGCGCCTGAACGCGACGAACGGCGCGCTGGAGCCGCACGCGGGCGGCGTGATCGTCTCCTGGAGCGATCCGCACCCGCACGAGATCCGCGACGATCAGGGCATCTGCGTGAAGAACCCCGACACGGGGGTGTTCATGCACTACCGGCTGGCGGGCGCCTACGACAGCAACATCGCGCTGCTCGTGACCTACGGCGGCTCCCGCGAGGAGGCCTACGAGCGGCTCTGCGAGATCCTGCGCACGACGACGCTGCGCGGCAACGATCTGCACACGAACCTCCTGTTCCATTACGGGCTCGTTCACTGGTTCCTGGCGCGGGACGTGTGGGCGAAGCCGACGACGCGCTTCGTCGTGCCGTACCTCACGCAGGTCGGCCTCCTCGCGGCGGAGATCGGCGGCCTCGATCTCGACGCGATGTGGGCCGAGCTCGCCGCCCGCCACGAGCGCCGTCTCGCGGCGCAGCCCGGCGCCGCCGAGGGGGCGCCGGGGGCGCTCCGGAAGGTGTTTGCGCTCAAGGAGACGCTCGTGCGCCGCCCCGTGGAGAGGATCTGCGCGGAGCCGCACCTCCTCTCGGCGTGGCTCAGCCGGAACCTGGGGTCGTTCGAGATCCGGTCGGGCCGGGTGCGCTGGCTCAAGAACCCGGTCGAGGTGCTCGCGGACACGTACTGGCTCCTCAACATGGCGCCGCAGCCGAGCGCCCCGGCGATCCACGTGATCTGGGAGCACGATCAGGCGCTCCTCTCGCGCGCGCTCGGCTTCTACGGGCGCCTCCGCGAGCGGCTGAGCCAGGCCGGCGGCGCGCCGTCGTGGCCCGTGCTGCGGGAGATCCTGTCCCAGGACGCCGCGCCCCCCGGCCACGACAGCGAGCTCTGGCGGCGCGTGCGCGGCGCCCACCTCGGCTTCCAGGCGGGGTTGGAGCTCCTCGACGCGCTGGTGCTGGCGGGGGAGGCGACGCGCTTCTTCGAGCTCCGCGTGCGGGAGGACGGGACGATCGCCATCCCCGAGCGCCTGCTCGAACGCGAGCTCTCGGCCCGCATGCGCAAGGTCCTCGCGCCGCCGCCCGCCACGCGGGCGAACGAGATCGTCGCGATCACGGGCGGCATGTTCTACGCGCAGGAGGCGCCGGATCGGCCGCCCTTCGTGACGAAGGGCAGCCATTTCAATGCGGGCGATCCGCTCTATGTCCTCGAGGTCATGAAGATGTTCAACAAGGTGCTCGCGCCGTTCTCGGGCACGATCGAGGAGGTGCTCATCGACGGCGGCGAGGGGGCGATCGTGCAGAAGGGACAGCCGCTCTTCCGCGTGAAGCCGGACGAGGCGCTCGTGGAGGAGGACGCCGCCGAGCGCAAGCGCCGCCGGCGCGAGCAGACGACGCGGGTCGTCGACGCGGTGTTCAATCCAGAGGGGCCCTGAGCGGGGCGCTTGGCCGGGCGCGGCGGGCACCCCGCCGCGTGCGACGCGATGGCGCGCGTCGGCGGCAGGCGCCGAGGGCGAAGGGGGCGAGGAGGAAGGCGATGAAGCGACCCGACGAGGGCACGTCGGCGCCGAAGCCGCAGACGCAGTCCGAGGAGGGCCGGAAGATGCCGGTGGTCGGGCCGGTGGGGGCGCCGCCGCCCTCGCCCGCGGGGCCGCCGAGAGCGCCCGACGACGCGACGGCGTCGAGCGAGGGGACGAGGTGCGTGTCCCCGGCGGGCGCCGGCGCAGGGGTGCACGCGCCGGCCTTGCATCGCTCGCCGGCGGGGCACACGACGCCGTCGCAGCGGTCGACGCAGATCCCGCCCCTGCAGGCGGTGCCAGGCCCGCACACGACGCCGTCGCAGGCGGCCTCGACGCACTGGCCGGTCGCGGCGGCGCAGCGCTCGTCCGGGGAGCATCCGCGGCAGCCGCAGTGGATCACGCAGGCGCCGTCCACGCACACGTCGCCGTCGTCGCAGGGGATGCCCGCGCACGGGTCCAGGCACCGCCCGCCGCGGCAGCGCTGGCCCACCGGGCACACGACGCCGTCGCAGGGAGCGCGGCACGCGCCGGCGTCACACACCTCGCCCGCGGCGCACGTCACGCCGGCGCAGGCCGGCTCGACGCAGGCGCCTTCCTCGCACACGAGCCCCGCCTGGCACGGGAACTCTCCGCGGCCGCAGCGGTCGACGCACCGACCGCGGCTGCACACCTGGGACTCCGGGCAGGGCGCGCCCTCGTCGACCGCGCCGTTGCAATCGTTGTCGACGCCGTCGCACCGCTCGGCCTGGGCGCCGGGCTCGACGAACGGCTTGCAGATAGGCTGTCCCTGATCGTCGCAATCGGAGAGCCCCGCGCGACACGCGCCGGCGCCGTCGGGGACCTCGCACGGCTGGCCGGCGTCGCGGCAGAGGATGCCGGAGAGGCGGAACAGGAAGTCCTCGTAGTCGAGGTCGTTGCCGTTGACGCCGGCGGCGCCGGGCGCGTCGCTGAAGTCCAGGTCCTCGAACCCGAGATAGAAGGTGTCGGGCAGCGCGTTCGAGCGGTAGACGAGCGTCGAGAACCAGGGGCCGGGGCTCGCGCAGCGCGTGCATTGCACGTTGAACCGGTGCTCTGTGTAGTGGTACTGCGTGGCGGTCACGACGCCTGTCCCGTTCGGGTTCGGGACCAGCACGAACCCGATGAGCCCGCCGAGGTACGCGGGGCTGTCGCGGATCGAGAGGCCCGTGAGCTCGCGCTGCCCGGGGGGCGGCAGGCTCGTCGAGAACGGGAAGAGGAGCTGGATATCGCTCGCCGGCGACGGCGTGTCGAGGTTGGCGCCGAGGTCCAGGGGGACGTACCGCGGGGGGTCATCGCTCGCGCGGCGATCGTCGGCGTTGTACCAGCCGACGGCGAAGCTGGCGATGCCGCCCTTGGCGATGTACTTGCCGCGGAGCACGCAGAGCGGCGAGAACAGCTCGGGGTTCACCGCCGCGTCGGCGACGGGGGCGATGCCCTCGTCGATGTTGTCGTTGCTCTCGGAGCCGTTGAGATAGCTGCTCAGCGGATCGGCGTAGGCAGGGATGACCATGCCGTTCGGTTGCACGATATCGGCCCGCGCCGCCCTGCTTGTACAGAGGAGCAGCGCGCCGGCGGTCAAGCACGGCGCAATCGAAGACGGGTTGCTCGCGATCGGTCGGTGCATGCGGCTCCTGGTGCGCTCCGGCGAACAATCATTCATGCAACCTGTGAGGGGCGCCTCGCGGGCGGCGCGCCGACGTATCTCGATGGGACATTGTCGATCGCGCGGATTCGCCGCGCGCCGTTCCGAAAGACGGTGGCGCGCTGGACAGTGCTTTTCGGGAGTTCCCCGATACGGTTGTACGGGCAACTCTACGGCTGCACGGCGGCGCGCGGCGCTGCTATGGAGGGGCGCACCGGACGGAGGTGTGAGGCCATGGTGACGATCTACGGGTGCAAGGGGTGCGGCTCGACGTTGATCGAGGCGGTGTGCGAGCTGCTCGGCGAGGAGTACAAGCGGGTCGAGGTGACGCCCTGGGAGTCCGGGCCAGCCGTCGAGTCGTTGAGGGCGTTGAACCCGCTGCTCCAGGTGCCGACGGTCGTGCTCGATGACGGCACGGTGATGACCGAGAGCGTGGCCATCGTCCTCTGGCTGCTGGAGCGGCACCCGGGCACGGATCTCGCCCCGCCCCCTGGCGATCCGCGGCGCGCGGCGTTCCTGCGGCAGCTCGTGTTCTTCCCTGCGGCCATCTATCCGATGTACACGGTGGGGGATTTCCCCGAGCGGTGGGTGAAAAGCAAGGCGGCACAGGAAGAGCTCAAGGAGGCGACCGTGCAGCGCACGCTGGGTTGCTGGAAGGCGATCGAGGCGGGCTTCGGGCCGGGTCCCTTCTTCCTCGGCGAGCGGATGACCGTGCTCGACGTCTACGCTGCCGTGCTCACGCGCTGGCGCCCGGGCCGGGATCGCCTCCGCGAGGTCGCGCCGCGCGCCGTCGCCGCGGCCGAGCGCGCCGAGGCCCATCCGCGCCTCGCCCCGGTGATCGCGCGCAACTTCGGCGGCTGACGACCGCGCGGACGGCCTCCGGGAGCGGCGTGAATCTCATGCCTCCGGGCGCCGGCGCATGAACGACGCGCCCGCGCGATCCACATTCGGGCGTCATGGTATCCTTCGTTACATGAAGACCATGGCGTTCGGGATGGCGGGGGAGATCTTCGTCGTCGTCCACGGAGATTGCGGCCCGTCTGATGAGGAGTGGGATCGGTACGTCGACGCGTGGATCACCCATTTCCAGGGACGACCCCGCACGCGCACGCTGATCGTCACGGATGGAGGATCGCCGAATCCGTCCCAGTGGCAGCGCATGGTGACCAACCGACGATTGCCGGATTTCTATCGGATCCCGTCCAGGTACTGCGTCGTGACAGACTCGACCTTTGTTCGTGGTGTCATGGGCGGCATGGATGCACCGGGGCTGAGCCCATTCAGCGGTCGATACAAGCTCTTCCCGAGGGGCCAGCTCGTCAGCGCGCTGCGGGAGCTCGACGCCTCGCCGTTCGAGGAGCGGACGGCCGTCTCGCTGGTGGACGAGCTCCGGGAGACGCTCGGCAAGCGCTGAGGGCCCGCGATGTGCCTGCTCGTCGCGCGTTCACGCGTGTCGTGAAGAACCTCTGACGGGGGCTCCGCGGGGCGCGCCTCACGGCCCCGCCGCCGGCTCCTTGCAGCAGCGGAATCCGATCTCGTAGAACCGGAACATCGGGCCGTGCGAGTCGTTGGTCCCGCGGCACCCCGCCCAGGGCTTGGACCAGTATCCGCCCTTGAGCGACGAGGGGTGGGGCCACTCGGGTCGCGACGTCGACACCCACTCTTCCACGTTGCCGACGAGATCGACGACGCCGTACGGGCTCACGCACGCCGGGTACGAGCCCGACGGCTCGCCCTGCCAGAGCCGCTGCGTCTCGGCGGCGCGCACGGCCGGATCGTTCGACGCGAGCCGCCGCTCGCTGATCCCGCGGTAGGGCTTGCTCACGTTGCAGGCGGCCGGGTCCTGGGCGTAGCCGTACGGGAAGGGGAGCGCGGAGGGCCCCTCGCACGCGAGCTCCCACTCGAACTCGGTGCAGAGGCGCTTGCCGATGGCGGCGCACTCGCGCTCGGCCTCCACGTAGCGGAGCATCACGACGGGCAGCGCGCCGGCGCGGTTCGGCCACTCGTGGCGGTCCATGCACGTGCGCACCGGCGTGAAGCGCGGCTCGGCCGCGAACAGCCCGGGGAAGAAGCTGAAGCAGTGGCCGCCGCGGTAGCTCGTGCAGATCCGCTGGACGTTCTCGTGGTGGGTGCCCTCGACGAGCACCATGTCGGGCGGGCAGGCCGACGCGGCCCCCGGCCGGGGCGGCGCGGCGGCCTGGGCGAGCAGCGGGGCGAGCAGGAGGTCGAGGAGCACGCGACGGCTCTCTAACGCAAAGCCGCGCGGCGCACGAGGGGCCGCGCGGCGGCGCGCGTCGATCCACGCTCGCGCTGCGGTGTGTCGCGCTGCGCAGCGGTCGCGGTCGCGCCGCCGCCTCGTCGCGGTCGCGCCGGGGCGCCGATCCACGGTACGCTCGCGGCATGGGAATAACGTTGCTTGATACGCGCCTCGTTGCGCTTGCCGCCCTGGCGTGGGGGAGCGCCTGCGGCGGCAATGTCGTCGTCGACGGGATGCCCGACGGATCGGGTGGCGCCGGCGCGACGAGCGCCAGCGCGGTCGCCGTCGGCGTGACTGGCACCAGCGGGAGCTGGACGACCAGCGCGGCGGTGACGAGCTCGTCGACCGGGGTGGGCGGCGGCGACGCCCGGTCGATGTGCGTGAGCTATTGCGAGCTCGTCGCGGATCGCTGCGGGATCGGGCCGGGCGGCGGCTGCGGCGGCGCCTGCGATGAGCAGGTCGGCATCGCGCCGGCGTGCAACGACCAGCTCGCGCCGTTCTTCGAGTGCGCGATGCGCCACGTGGACGCGTGCGACGTCTTCCCGGACAGGTGCCAGGAGCACCTGGACCGGTATGACGAGTGCACGCGCCGCCCGGGCTGAGACCCGCTGGCGCGCTCCGACATCGGCAACAGCTCGTGCCACTGCAAGGGCTCGCGCGACGGCCAGGATGTCTCCGTCCGGTGCGGCTCCCCGGGGCGCTCGCGCCGCCCCCTCGCCGCGCTCGCGCCGGAGCGCGCCCCTGCGGTAGTCTCGCGGCATGGAGATGACGCGGCTCAGGACGCGCCTCGCTGCTGCGCTCGCCGCCCTGGCGTGGGGGAGCGCCTGCGGCGGCAACGTCGTCGTCGACGGGATGCCCGACGGATCCGGAGGCGCCGGCGCGACCAGCACCACCTCGGTCAGCGTCGGCGTGACGAGCACCAGCGGGAGCTGGACGACCAGCGCGGCCGTGACGAGCTCGTCCACCGGGGTGGGCGGCGGCGACGCCCGGTCGATGTGCGCGCGCTATTGCGAGCTCCTGGAGGGGCGCTGCGGGGTGGTGCGGGACGGCTGCCGCAACGCCTGCGATCTGTGGTTCCTCGAGGCGCCCGCGTGCAACGAGCTGCTCGTGCCGTACCTCGAGTGCGCGATCGACGACGTGGACCAGTGCAGCTTCTTCCCTACCGAGTGCGAGGAGCGCCTGAGCCCCTATTCGATGTGCGCGATCGGCCCCGGCTGCCCGCCGCTCGCGTGCTCCGGCGGCGGCGACCGCACGTGCGACTGCAAGAGCACGTGCCGGGGCGTGGATTACGCCGTCGCGTGCCGCCCCATAGGGCCGCGCGACGTCACCTGCTCCTGCTTCATCGACGGCGAGGAGGTGTTCACCTGCGGCGACCCTCCCCCGGCGTGCGACCTCGCGCGGGGCTGTTGCGAGCCGCTCTTCGACGAGCGCCGCTGAGGGGGCGCGCGCGGCGTTCGCCATGAGGGACGACGAGCTGGGCAGCGCGGAGCAGGGCGGGGCGCTCGCCGAGGCGGTCGCGGGCTGGGTGGGCGCGCGGATCGACGCGGCGCACGCGAACCCCGCGACGGGGCTCGTCGCGATCGCCGTGTACGCCGGGGCGCGGCGGGTGCTCGGCGCCGGCATCGGGCCGCGCGTGGCCGGGGCAGGGGTCCTGCCGCGGGCGCCGCGCCTCCGCGCCGGCGCCTCGCACCCGCTCGTCGCCGCGATGCGGGCGCACCTCGTCGGCCGCAGCGTGCTGGCCATCGAGGTGCGGCGCGACGGGATCGCCGTTGTCGCGGGCGAGCCGCTGCCGGGCGACCAGGGAGGGCCGCTGCCGGGCGACCAGGGAGGTGACGAAGAGGCCGACGTCGAGGCGGCGTGCGCGCCCGGGGCGCGGCTGGAGCTCGCGCCGGGGCGCCGGGGCGAGGCGCGGCTGCTCGACGCCGCCGGGAACCTGATCCTCCGCTGGCCGCCGCAGGGGAGCGCCCCGCCGGCGGAGGTCGTCTACCCGGCGGATCCGCTGGCCGCCGGCGCGGCGCTCGTCGAGGCGAGCGACGCCGCGGCCGCCGCGCAGGAGAAGGCGGCGCTCGCGCGCGCGGTGAGGGCGCGGCGCGCGGCGCTCGAGCGCCGGGCCGAGGCGGTGCGCGGCGATCTCGGGCGGCTGGGGAGCGTCGCGCGCCTCCAGAAGACGGGGCAGCTCCTCCTCGCGCAGGGCGCGCGGGTGCCGCGGGGCGCCGCCAGGGCGCTGCTCGACGATTGGGAGACGCCGGGCGGCACGATCGAGGTCGCGCTCGACCCGGCGCGCCCCGCCAAGGCGCAGGCCGAGGCCTTCTTCGCGAGGGCGCGGCGTTACCAGCGCGGCGAGGCGGTGATACGCGCCCGCCTCGCCGAGACCGAGCGCGCCCTGGAGGCGATCGCCGCGCTCGAGGCCGACGTCGCGGCGGCCGAGGCGCGGCCCGAGGCGCTCGATCCGCTGGCCCAGCGCGCCCGCTCCCTCGGCGTGTCGCGCGCGGACCTCGCCGGGGTGGGCGCGGGCGCGGCCGGCGAGCCGGGCGCGGCCGGCGCGCGCGGCGCCCGGGCCGGGCGGGCCGCCCCGCGGCTGCCGTTCCACGCGTACCGGAGCGCGACGGGGGCCGCGATCCTGGTCGGCCGGGGCGCCGCGGACAACGACGCGCTGACGACGAAGCACGCGCGGCCGCACGACCTCTGGCTGCACGCGAAGGGCGTCGCGGGGTCGCACGTGGTCGTGCCGCTGCCGAAGGGCGCGAGCTGCCCCGCCGACGTGCTCGTGGACGCGGCGACGCTGGCGGCGCACTTCAGCGACGCGCGCGGCGAGACGGTGTGCGAGGTGAGCTACGTCCCGCGCCGCCACGTCCGCAAGCCGCGCGGCGCGGCGCCGGGCGCCGTGACGTACGACCGGGAGAAGGTCATCGCCGTCCGCATCGAGCCGGAGCGCCTGTCGCGGCTGCTCGCGACGAAGGACGAGGGCTGACGCCGCCTTCAGGCGGGCGCGGACCGCGTCGAGACGGCCAGGGGCATTCGGAGGCGGCGCGGGCCGCTCCGCAGCTGCCCGCCGCCGCCTTCAGGCGGCGAACGCCGCCCGCACCTGATCGTTCAGCTCGGCGAGGCGGCGCGCCGGGAGCTTCGCCGCGCGGGCGAGCGAGTCGATGACGGCGCGCTCCGCGTCGGAGACCCCCTCGCTCGCGTGGGCCACCGCGAGCGCGATGATGATGCCCTCCTCCACCGCGTCGCAGTCCGCGAGGATCTCCGCGAGCAGGCGCACCCGGGGCTCGACGCCCGCCGCGGCGATCACCTTGAGGCTCGCCTCGATGAGGTAGCGCACCAGCTCGGCGTTGAGCTCGGTGCCGAGCATCGGCTCGATGAGCTGCCGCAGCGAGTCGATCTCCTCGGCGTCCACGGTGCCGTCCGCGTTCGCCACGAGGGCGCCGAGGTCGACGATCGGGGTCGGGTTGTACTCGTTCAGATCGAAGCGGGCGCGGAGCAGGCCGGCGGCCTGCTCGACGAGCGCGGGGGGCTTCATGTCGCCTCCGGTCCGGCGATTCGCCTCATGACTTGCCACCTTTCGGCGTGCGGCGCCGCACCGTCTCGGCCTCGCTGAGCCCGAGGCAGAGCTGCGCCCGGAGCGCGCGCAGCCCCGCGAGCACCTCGGCCGACGCCGACTGGGCCTCGGCCTTCTCGATGGCCGCGTCGAGCGTCGCGAGCCTGCCCGTCTGGAGCGCCTTGAGCGAGTACGTCATCTGCACGAACGTGTCGAACAGGTCGCCGAGCTCATCGCCCTTGCGCAGCCCTTCCCCGATGGTGAGCCGCGTCGTCCCGACCTGGCGGCACAGGCGCTTCATCTGGTGGACCGGCCCCACGATGCGCTGGGTGATGAAGAGCCCGAGCACGCCGAGGACGACGAGGAGGAACGCGCCGCCGCCGATCAGGATGTTGAGCAGGCGCTCGCGCAGCGCCTCGACCTCGGCGCGCCGCCTGGCGACCTCGGCGAGGTTGCGCTCGTGCTCGCGGTTCGTCTTCTCGAGCTCCTCGTCGAGCGTGCTGCCGAGCTCGGAGTCCTCGCCGCCGAGGGCCGCGGTGCTCATCCTGAGGATCTTCGCGCTGTTCGCGGCTTCCTTGAGCGCGAGCTCCGCCTGGTTGGCCGCGTACCGCGCCTGTTCGTTCGCGACGCTCGCGGTCTGCCAGACGACGACGCCGAGCACGACCATGACGGCGAGCACGACGGCGACGAGGAGCCCCGTGTACTTGAGCTGAAATCGCGGGTTGAGGAGCAGCTTGCGGCGTGCGGCCGGTCGGGCAGTGGTGCGATCCTGGGCGGGAGAGGTCATGAGGTCTCGTCGGCGGGCGGACGGCATGACCGCCTGCACAGGACAGGGCACGATCGGGAGGCCGCGCCGGTGCGACCCCCTGAAACGCACTGCGGTCCCACTGGTACCGCATTCCTCGCGCCGGTCGCAAGGGTCATTCAGTCCCCCGGGGGCCCGTCGAGGCGCTCCCGCGCCCTGTCTCCGGCCGTCGCGCCGTCGGCGGCCGTGCCGTCGGCGGCCGTGCCGTCGGCGCCCCGTCGCACCTCGACAGGTCGCTCGCGGCGCACGCGGCATGCACGCGCTGCCGCGCCTGCTCGGACCGCGAGGCGCCGTCCGGTCCGAGCGGGCGAGCGTGGGCCGTGCGGCGCGGCCACACCGCCTGGAGGTGGAGCGGAGCCCCTGCGAGTACCTCGTCGCCCAAGTTCCTCCCGGGTTCCGTGATGGAGAAGAATTTGAACCACAGAGGCACAGAGGACACAGAGGAGAGACAAAGAAACTCTGTGCCCTCAGTGCCCTCAGTGCCCTCAGTGCCCTCCGTGCCCTCTGTGCCCTCTGTGCCTCTGTGGTTTTTTTACATGGAACCAGGGACGAACTTGGGCGACACGGTACCAGGGCGGAAACCGCTCTAGAGGCAACCGCAAGCGAGCGAGCCTTCGCGCACCGAAAAGCCGTCGGCGTCGGCGTCGTCGGTCCAGAAGAACGGCTTGACGCCGCCGCTGCACTCCGCGTCCGGCGCGAGCGCGATGCCTTCGTTGTTGGAGTCCGGCAGCCCGCTGGGGTGCGTGAAACGCCGCTCCAACACGAAGCGCCCGAGCGCGTCGTCGATCCCGAACACAGCGGACTGGTTGTCGCACGTGTCGTCGCAGGATGCCCACAGCCTCCCGGTGCCACGGTCGAGCTCGAGCCCCATCACGCCCTCGAGCGGCGTCGAGATGCTGGCCACCAAGGTGGCCGCGCCGCTCTCGTGATTCAGCGCGAAAGCGTACACCTTGCCGGTCTCTTCCACGCCAACGAGACACAGGCCGCCGCCGTGCTCGCCGTAGTCGCTCGGGACGTACGCTCGCGCCTTGCTCTCGTCGAAGAAATGGTGCGCCGTGAGCAAGCTGTCAGGCGCCCATGTGACCGCTTCCAGACCCGCGTTCGCGTCGACCTCGGGCAAGAGGGCGGTGAGGTTCCACTCGTGGGTCGCGGTCAGCGTCGCTCCGGCGGCCGTCACGTCGTAGCGCAACACGGACAGCCGGCTCACGGACGGATCGTCCGTGTCGCGCTCGGCGCACACGTAGACGCCCGCGGCGCTCGTGGCGGCGAGCGTCACGCCCTCCGCGTCGGGCGTGCCCTTGCCGTTCGGGTAACGCAGCCGTTTGCCGGAGGCCCAGCCGTTGGACGTGTCCGGCGCGTAGCTCCCTCCGCTCTTCAACAGCCGAAACAGCTTGGCGGAGAGGTTGTCGGTCGCCCACAGCACGCCGGGCGCCTCGTAGGTCAGGCCGCTCAGATCGCTCCTGAACGCGTCCTCGCTGTCGAGCGTGTGTACCTCGGCCTCGCCGGGCCACGGCGACGGCTGTGTCGAGCCCGCCGGGCACGCGCCGGCGCTGCCCGCCCCCGCGCTCGCGCCACCGGCTCCGTCGGCGCCGCCAGCGTTCGGGGCGCCGGCCGCGCCGGTCGAGCCCGCGACAGCCGCAGCGCCGCCGCCCGCTCCCCCAGCGCCTGTTTGTGCTGAGCTCCCGGTCGAGCCTCCTGCCACGGACGAGGCGCCGGCCTCCGACGTACCGCTTGTCCCGCCCGACGGCGCTGGCGGAGGCGGCTCGCTCGAGCCGCTGCCGCACGCGGCCAGCCATGCCATCGCGACGACGGTTGCGTAAGACGGGAGGTTCATCGCGCTCGGGGTGCTTTCTTCTGAGGCGCCTGGAACAACTCCGGCTGAGTGGGTTGGACCTGCTTCGGCCTCGCTCGTGGCTGCTGGGCGGGGAGCGCCGCAGGCTCGATGCGCGCCAGCTCCGGCATCACCGTCGGCATGCGGTCATGAACCTCGGCGGCTATGGCGCCGACAATATACCACAGCCGAGCGAACTCGTTGGATCGGTTTCTCGATCCCCACGACGCCGTGGGCGGGCCCGCCCTCACCGGCGAAGCGATCGACGCGGCCGTTCGGGGTGGCGCGCGGCTCGAAGAGACCCTCGAAGGCGCCCGGCGGCGCGCGCGGTGCTCCTGTTCGCCAGGCTTGCGAGCGCTCTCACCGGACGGCGCGCGCCTCCGCTTGGGCACAGGCCGCGCGTCTTGCACGAGCTGGTCTATCTTGTCGTCACACAGGACGCGTCGTCCGTCGGAGAAGTCAACTCTAGCTCTTGAGACGGATAGTACATCACGAAATTATAGCACATCTCATCCAGCGTCCGCTCCCCGAACTCCACGGCCATGTTGCCCGGGTTGTCCCACGCGCAACGCGTCCTCACGGTGTCGCCGCCTCGAAGGATGGTGTCGTTGTCGTACCAGATCTGGTTGTCGAAGTCCCACGGATCGGCGAGCCCCAGGTTGCTCGGCTCGCTGCCGTCCGTGGGCACCGTGTTGCTCGACAGGTGCTTGCCGAGCTTGTGCATGTGCGGCATGACGCTGATCACCGAGATCGCCCCCATATCCCGCGGGAACTGGTAATCGCAGCTCACGTCGAGCGAGCCGTGAGGCGGGATGTTGATGTCTTCTGTGCCGAACGCGAAGATGCCGGCGTCGTTGGGGCGGAGCTCCGTCGTCGTGCAGACGTCGAAGCCGGTGCTGTCTTGCTGCCCGTCGAGGCCCTTGATGTTGCTGTAGTGCACCTGGATTGTGAAGTGTGCCGTGCCTTCCAGCGGGAAGCCCGCCTCTGGCGGCAGCTCCGTGGCCTCGCCGCCGGGCGCCCAGACGGACAAGAGAGCCCCATTGATCTCGCCCCCATTGCACGGCGTGGGCGTCGAGGGAGACGCCTCATCCGACTTGAAGAGCAGGATATGGTGTACGATGGTGCTGTTGTCGATGTGGGGCACGACCCCGACGAGGTGTCGTTTCTGGCCGATCTCTACGTCGACCCCATAACACATATACTGGTCCTGGACGCCCTTCGGCATGACGTAAGGCGCGGACGGCGCTAGCAGGACATCCGGTGTGCAGCTCAGGGTCGGAGGGTGGATGGTTCCGCCGCCGCCCGGGTCGGCGCACGTGTCTTTACCGGCCGGCATGCCGGCGGCGATCCATTGATCGAAGATCGCGAGCTCCGCGGCGGTCAGGCGCTCGGTCGGGGGCGGAGGCATGGGGCGCGCGGTGTCGCGGGCGCGTGCGGCGACGAGCTCGTAGACCTTCTTGTCGGGATCGCTCACCGCGGGCGCGACCAGATCGCTCCGGTCGACCAGCGGGAACGGCGCGCCGAACGTCGGGGACGCCCCGTGACAGGCCTGGCACTTCGTGGAGAGGATCTTGTCGACGTCGCACGGCAGCGCTTCCGCGTCGCCGTTCTCCGGACCGGAGCCGGATGAGCCGCTGCTGCCCTTCTCGGCGTCGCTGCACGCGACGACCACGAGAGCGGATAGGAAGGACAGCGCCGAGAACAAATAGCGACCAGGATTCATGCGAGCTCCTCGGGGAAAAGTGCGACGTGAATCGGCGTTCGACGGTATCGAGCGCTGATCTGCAGCTTCTTGAAAGGGCGGTCGAAGACCGAGATTCCGAAAGAGGCCGTCGAATTGGGTGGAAATTGGGTGGAAGAAGCACGCGCGCCGCGAGCTCCCGAGAACAGCGGGAGACCTGGCGCGTGAGACCACCGGCGACCCAGGTCTACGGACGGGCCGGCGACCTGGCGTCGGTGCTCCTTCGGTGAGTGCCCGCCCGCTCTGAGATCGTTCAACGGTGCGCTCACGCGGAAGGTATCGAGGCGCTCGCGCGCCAGGAGGCGCGGTGCCGTCTGGTCAAAGCTCGGCTGCGGACCAGGGTCGCGCGCGGGGATCCATCTACGGGGCGCGCCCGAGCCCGCTACTGAGGCTCAGCGGCGTGCTAGTAGCACGTTCACCGTCTTGTCGCCGGACTCCCCGAGCACCCCATTGATCCGTGGGCGATCATCCTGGATCTGCGCCTCGAGCATCATGATCGCCTCGCCACGTCCGTCTGTCGTCGTGTGAACAGCAGATCGGCCGCGACGAGGTTTGGCGTTCGCGTCCCCCCCTGATTGCAGTGAACGATCCGCTTGCTCGCTTTCAAGCCGTTCGACCCTCTCGACACAGCGCGCCAGCACGGACCAGCATGGCCAGCGCCGCGCTCCCCGGGATTTCCGGAGGGTCGTGGCCCTCGACCCCCGGCATCGACGGCCGCGCTCAACGATCGAACAGCGTCCCCTGCCGGCTCGGCCGACGGAAGGTCGAGCGCTCTTCCGCCTCGTCGGCCGCGTCGCCCACGCGCGCCCGGTTCAGCCCGAGCCGCTGGCAGTGGACCTCGAAGAGGCGCTGGATCGCCGCCCAGCGCGGGCCTGCGCCCTGGAAGCGCGCCCCGAAGGAGGCCTCGTTCATCTTGCCGCCGCGCATCTCCTGGATGGCGCGGCGGACCTTGCCGGCGCGGTCGGGGAAGGCCTCCTCGAGGCGCTCGTCGAAGACGGGGAGCACCTCGCGCGGCAGGCGCAGCGGCATCATGAAGGCGCTCTGCGCGCCGGCGTCCCGGGCGCGCTCGAGGAGCTCCGGGATGTCGCTGTCGTTCAGGCCGGGGATCATGGGCGACAGGGAGACGCCGGTCGGCACGCCCGCGTCGGAGAGCGCGCGCATCGCCTCGAAGCGCAGCGACGAGCGGCTCGCATACGGCTCGATCTTGCGGGCCACGGCGTCGTCGGCGAAGGGGATGCTGAGGTGGACGCGGGCGCGGGCGCGCCGCGCGAGCTCGCCGAGCAGGGCGGCGTCGCGCCGCACGAGCGCGCCCTTGGTGATGAGCCCGACCGGGTTCCGGAAGGCGAGGCAGATCTCGAGGCAGCGGCGGGTGAGCTCGTAGCTCGCCTCGAGGGGCTGGTAGCAATCGACGTTGCCGGAGAACACGAGGGTGTCGCCCTGCCAGCCCTTGTGGGAGAGCTCTTTTTCGAGCAGCTCGGGCGCGTTCGCCTTGACGACGATCTTGCGGTCGAAGTCCGTGCCGGCGCCCCACCCGAGGTACTGGTGCGAGGGGCGCGCGTAGCAGTAGGCGCACGCGTGGATGCAGCCCCGGTACGGGTTGACGCTGTACCGGAACGGAAGATCGGGGCTGTCGTTCGCCGTGATGATGGAGCGGGCCTGCTCCTCGAAGACCTGCAGCGTCGCCGCGGGCGCCTCTTCGAGGTACTCGACCTGGGTCGACGACCACGGGTTCGGAGGGTTGTTCACGGGGTGCGGCATGGTGCGGGGCGGCGCCGGGCGAGGGGCCGGGCGGCGCGGGCGTGAGTGTAGCGCGGCCGTGGGTGGGGTGGGAGCGTTTGTTCAGGTGAGCCCGGTCAGCGCGGGCGTGACGGGCTGGGCGGGCGCGGGGGCGCGGGGGTGCGGGCGCGGAGGGGCGCGACGGCGGCGCGGATTGACACGGCAGGGGCGGCCTGCTCGCATGGGCGCATCCAGGAGCGTTGAGAGGGACAAGATGGCCAATCCGAGACAGCCGGGGTTCGAACTCCACAGCACCTACCTGCACCTCGCGGACGGGGGCGACGCGCTGCCCATCGAGGTGAGGCCGACGTTCTGGCAAGAGCTCATGTCCGGCGACTCCCAGGCCGCGGACGTCCGGCGGGTGGCGGACGAGGGCGGCTGGCTCGTGACGAGGTTTCACCTCGCCGAGGACATGCAGCAATGGGAGATGCACCCGGCCGGCGACGAGATCCTGTACCTCCTCTCGGGCGCGGTCGACATCGTGCTGGAGGAGCAGGGCAGAGAGCGCGTCGTCGCGCTGCGCGGGGGCACGGCGTGCAAGGTCCCGCAGGGCGCGTGGCACCGGTTCATCGTCCGTGAGCCGGGGGATCTCCTGGCGATCACGTACGGCAAGGGGACGCAGCACCGGCCGCTGTAGCGGGGGTGCGGCGGGATTGCCCATCGGCGTTCACGTGGGCATCGTGGCGTGGTGCGCTCGGTGTCGGCGCGCCTGTATGCGTGGTATGGAGAGAAATTGAACCACAGAGGGCACAGAGGGCACAGAGGGAGAGAAAAGAATCATGCGTCGTTGACGACGCGCTTGATCCCGAGGCGGAGCGCAGGGACGTTGAACGTGACGAGCAGACCGTGCCGGAGCCGCATGGCCTTCAGGTAGGAGAGCAGCTGCGCCACGTGGATGGCAGCGAGGTGCTCTACCGCCTTGAGCTCGACGAGCAGGCGATCGGCCACGAGCATGTCCACTCGCCCCTCGCCAACGACTCGTCCCTTGTAGTCCACCCCAACCACAACCTGCCGCCTGAACGGAATTCGCCGGGGTGACAGCTCGACACCGAGCGCTTCCTCGTAAACTGATTCGAGGAATCCCGGGCCGAGCACGCGGTGTACCTCGATCGCGGCTCCGAGCACCTGACGAGTGAGCCCCCTCAGCTCGGCATCCAGCTCAATCTCTTCTTCCTCTGTGCCCTCTGTGCCTCTGTGGTTCATTCTCTCTCTTGTCGACGGCGACAGAAGCTCAGTTGCGTCGCTCGGCGATAGTCGATCACAGCTCGGGGCACGCGGCCGCCATCCACAGGACAAACCCGCTCCCTCCGTCCCGCGCCCGGGCATGGAGGCGCCACGGCTTGGTGCAACGGCCGCGCCGGGCTCAGCCTCGCCCGGCGTGGCGGCGGTGGTCGACCATCAGGCAGCGGTCCTGCACGACGAGGATGCCGGCCTCGACCAGCTTCTCGGCCACCGGGTCGTTCCGGATGCCGCTCTGCAGCCAGACGGCGCGCGGCCGGGCGGCGAGCAGGTCGTCGAGGTGCGCGGTGACGTCCTGGCTGCGCCGGAAGACGTCGACGATGTCGATGGGGCCCGGGACGTCCGCCACGCGGCGATAGACCTGCTGGCCGAGGATTGTCGTCACGTCGGGGTAGTAGACTGGCACCGGGATCACCTCCACGCCCGCGCTCTTCAGGTAGCTGGGGACGTAGAAGGCGGGCTGATCGGACTGCGCCTCGGTCTTGATGCCGAGCACGGCGACGCGCCGCGCTGAGCGGACAAGCTCCGCCACCCGTGCCTCGTCGTGGCTGATGTCGCGAATGTCGTTCATGCGGCGAGTGTACGTCCGCCGGGCCGACGCGGCACCCCGGGCGCCCGCGAGGTGCTGGCGCTGGAGCCGCCGCGGTCCGTCGTGGCCGCTCCGCGATCGTGGCGAGGTCATCGACGGCGGTGGTGGTGGCGAGGCGCGCCGCGATGGGCTCGACGTTGCTGTCGCGGCCCGCCAGGCGCTGACCCCCCGCCCGGCCTGCTGGCCGATCGGCACCCGGGCACAAGACCCCCGTCCCGTGCGACGACCGCACGGGCCCGGAGGAAAGGAGCCCCGGCACGGAGGAGGAGAACCCCGGGGAGGAGGAGCGAATCCCCCGGCCGGGAGGGGAACGCTTCGCGGGGGGTGACGCCGGCGAGGTGGGGGATGAGTGCGGCGGGGTGGGGGATGAGTCCGGCGGGGTGGGGGATGAGTCCGGCGGGGTGGGGGGTGAGTGGGCGGAGGCGAGGAACGACGTGGAGGGCGCGGGGGACGGGGGCGGCGAGCCGGGGGCGGCGTGGGGCGAGGCGGGGAATCGAGCGGGGGAGGTGGCGCAGAGGGCGGCAAAGCAGCCACGGAGAACGGATGGGCAACCGGGCATCGTCGTCCTCGGATTGCCCGCGCCGCCCTCCGCGCCCACCTCCGAGCAGGCGCTGGCGCTGCGGATGGCCGCGCGGGAGCGCGGGATCACCACCCTGGTCAAGGGCCCGATCGCGTCGGCCTCGCGCTCGTGTCCGGGCTGCGGGCACCCGGTGCCCGACTTCCGCAAGAGCTGTTACGTCTGCTCCTTCGAGCTCGGGCGCACATGAGACCGTAACGGGGGAGGGCGTGGGCCGATCGGCGCGCGCTCCCCGGTCGCGCCTTGTGGCAGACTCGTTGCGTGATCTTCGACCGGCTGTCCGCGTTCTGGGCCGACCTCATCCGTTCCCCCGCATCGCTGCCCTTCGCCCTGGGGATGTCGCTCGCCGTCCTCGCGCTCGGGTTCCTCGTCTACCGCCTGATCTTCGCGCTGCTCGCGCGCCTCGCCGACGCCACGCAGACGTCGCTCGACGACCTCCTCATCCGCCGCATGCGGCTCCCGGCGCGCCTGCTCGTCGCGCTGCTCTCGCTCCACACGTTCATCACCCTGCGCGGCGGCGAGCTGCCCACCCTCCACAAAGGCGTGCTCCTCATGGAGCTCGCGCTCGCGTCGTACCTGGCCATCGAGGTCGCCGAGACCGTCGTCATCGACTACTGGCTCGCCGAGCGCCAGAAGGTGCAGCTCCCGGCGCTGGTCCGGCACCTCCTGCTCACGATCCTCTACGTGGTCGCCGGCCTCTCGATCGTCGGCGCCGTCACCGGGGTCGACCTCGTGCCGCTGCTCGCGACGTCGACCGTCATCACGGTCGTCCTCGGCCTCGCGCTCCAGGACACCCTGGGCAACCTCTTCGCCGGGCTCGCCCTGCACTCGGAGCGGTCGTTCGGCGTCGGCGACTGGATCCTCGTCGACGGCGTCGAGGGGCAGGTCGTCTATGTCGGGTGGCGCTCGACGCGCCTCAGGACGTTCTCCGGCGACGTGGTGATCCTTCCGAACTCGATGATCGCCAAGGCGCGCGTGCAGAACTTCTGCGCGCCGGACCGCCGCTGCGCGCGCAACATCGAGATGCTCGTCGCGCTCGGCGCCGCCCCCGAGGCCGTCGAGCGCGCCGCCCAGCGCGCCTGCGCGCAGGTGCCGGACGTCCTCGAAGATCCCGCGCCGAGGCTCTGGCTCGCGGCGGTCACGCCGCTCTTCCAGCGCCATGTCATCAAGTTCTGGATCACCGACTTCGAGCGCCACGATGTGATCGAGTCCGAGGTCATGAAGGCGTTCTTCAGGGCCTGCCGCGAGGAGGGCATCGCGCTCAGCCCCACCGCAGCGCAGCCCGGCCTCGCCGTCGAGCTGCGCCCCGGCGCCGCCCCTCCGGGCGCCGTCCCCATGGGCGCCGCCCCTCCGACCGCGGC
This sequence comes from Sorangium sp. So ce1335, assembly GCF_051521615.1. NCBI lineage: Bacteria > Pseudomonadati > Myxococcota > Polyangiales > Polyangiaceae > Sorangium > Sorangium sp. So ce1335. The sequence continues at coordinate 7,755,273 of NZ_CP150363.1, read as the reverse complement.
CCCCGCGGTGCTGCCGGCGCTCGTCGCGGGCCCTGCCGACCCATCGCTGAGCGCCGCCCCGGCGCCGGTGCTCGTCGCGGTGCCAGCCGCCGCGCCCCCGCCGGCTCCCGGTGCCCCCCCGCGCTGAGCTCCTTGATCCATCGGCGGCCTCATCCCCGTCGCGCGACGCGCGCCGCGACCCGCTGAGCCCGCGTGTTCAGGAGCGGCCTGACATGGCCTGATTTGGCTTGGTCCGGTCGCGTCGCTGCGGTACCTCGATCGGTATGCCTGAGCACCAGTCCGTCTCTCCCAACAAGGTCGCGATCGTCGGCGCTGGCAGCGTCGGTGCGACGATCGCGTACGCCTGTCTGCTCCGCGGCGTGGCGAAGCAGGTGGCGCTCTTCGACGTGAATCGGGCGAAGGTCGACGCCGAGGTGCTCGACCTGAACCACGGCCTTCAGTTCGTCCCGGTGGCGACGCTCGAAGGCAGCGATGACGTCGAGGTCTGCCGCGGGGCGCACGTGGTGGTGATCACCGCCGGCGCCAAGCAGAAGCCGGGGCAGAGCCGGATGGACCTCGCCACGGCGAACGTCGCGATATGCCGCCAGCTCTTGCCGAAGCTCCAGGCGGTCGCGCCGGACGCGCTTTACCTGCTGGTGACCAACCCGGTCGACGTGATCACGTATGTAACGCTCAAGCTGACGGGCCTGCCGCCTGCCCGTGTCATCGGCAGCGGCACGGTGCTCGACAGCAGCCGGTTCCGCTTCCTGATCGCCCGGCACCTCAACGTGGCCGTGCAGAACGTGCACGCGTACATCGCCGGCGAGCACGGCGACAGCGAGGTGCCGCTGTGGAGCAGCGCGAGCGTCGCGAACATCCCGCTGGACGCGTGGTCCGTGCCCGGCCATGGCAAGATCAGCGCGAGCGACCGGACGGAGATCTTCCACGGCGTGAAGAACGCCGCTGCCCAGGTGATCTCCGGCAAGGGCGCGACGAACTACGCGATCGGCCTTGCGACCGCCAAGATCCTGGAGGCCCTGCTCCGCGACGAGAACCGCGTGCTGCCCATCAGCAGCTTGCTGAGCGGCTATCGCGGCATCGACGATGTCTGTCTGAGCGTGCCGTGCGTCGTGAACCGCTCAGGCCTCGAGACGCAGCTCCCGATCCCGATGAGCCCCGAGGAGGAGGCCGGCCTCCGGGCCAGCGCGGACACGATCCGCAAGGCGATCAGGTCGCTCGGCTTCTGAAGCGGCCCGACGTGGGCCGACGGCGCGAGAGGCCGCCGTCCGCCTGTCCGGGTCTCACGGGATCGTGCAGTACGTCGGGAAGCTCGACGGCATGCCCGACGCGTACGGTCTGGGCGAGACCTTGTACGGGTGGTCCTTGAGGAATTGCCAGCTCGAGGTGGCGATACCCGACGGGATGCGGTGTCCACCGCCGCTGTCGCAGTCGATGGCGAAGCCGCCTTTTGCCTGGATGTCGTTCGCGAACGCGGCGCTTGCCCGCGCGAAGTCGATCACGACGACATCGGACCCCTCCGCGCCGTGGACTGTCATGACGGCGGGCGCGTTGGTGGCGTCCTGGAGGGGAGGGGTGCCGAAGCCCGTCGTGCCGCCCGAGTACGTGACGACGCTCGCGACGTAGCCGGAGCGCGCGTACGCCATGTACGCCGCCTGGAGGCCGCCCGCGCTGAACCCGAGCGTGTGAATGCGGCGCGTATCGACGTTGCGCTGCTGGATGGCGCACGCGAGCGCCTCATCGGCCGTGTTGAGGTCGCCCACGTACCACACGTTGTTGCCCGTGGTCCGCGTGCCGTCCTCGCCGCCGTGGCCGTCGTACGCGTTGGGCGCGAACACGACGCCTCCGCTGCGCGTGATCTCGTCGATGGCGGCCTGTCCGAGGCCGGTCACCGCCTCTCGCGGGCTCGAGCCCGTGGCGTGCCAGTAGATGACCACCGGAGCCGGCGTATCGGACCGCGCGCCGGCCCACACCCGCACCTCGCGGCCGCGGAATGTCATCGTCCCGGTGGCGATCGTCGGACAGGCCTCCCTGGCCGCAGGCAGGGCGCTCGGCGCGCTGTCACCGCCGGAGCCGCCGCTGCCGCCAGCGCCGCCGCTGCCGCCAGCGCCGCCGCTGCCGCCAGCGCCGCCGCTGCCGCCGGAGCCGCCGCTGCCGCCGGAGCCGCCACTGCCGCCGGAGCCGCCATTGCCGCCGGAGCCGCCGCTGCCGCCGCTGCCGCCGCTGCCGCCGCCGCTGCCTGTTGTGCTGGCCGACGTTCCGTCTCCGGTCACGGACGAGATGGTCGGACGCGTGGAGCCCGTTGCGCAGAAGTTGAACGTGACCGAGGCGCCTGGCTCGATGCGCGCGTTGCTCGCGGTCGGCGTTGCCGTCAGGAGGCTACCGTTGCTCGAGAACACGGCGCCCCAGGAGCTGGTCACCGTCGCGTTCTTCACGTCGGTGACGACGCGCCATGATGTGGCCGCGCTCGCGCCGTCGTTCGACACCGTGACGGCGGCGCAGTAGCGGCCTCCCCAGAGCGGCTGGTATCTCAGCGCGGCCGAGAGGCCGCTTTCGGCCGCCATCGGCGATTCGTCGTGGAGCTCGGCCAGCTCGGCGTCGGCGGCCTCTCCAGCGACGCACGCGCCCAGCGTCGCGAGCAGCCCGGCCAGCGCGAACGGCGCCAGCCGGCGCGTGCCAGCGACGCTGCGCCCGATGGGCCTCGACGGGCCCATGCGTCGCTCGTCGCCTGCTGGACGCTGGTCATCGCTCCCGGGCTGCGAATGTCGCTGCGACGAGAGCTTCTGCCAGGGGGCAAAGTTCATCTGTGTCTCCTCTGTCATGGTGATGCCGAGAGCACGCGGCTGCGCCAGGCGCGGAGCGGCCCGCGCGCGACGAGCGGCGCGAGCAAGCCAGGCGCAGCCGCGTGCTCCCACGAGAGAAGCTGGCTCAACGGCCGCGATGAACACAGCATAACAGATGTTGAATCATCTGTGAAACGGATGTGCCTTTGCCAGATCCGAATCGTCCGCGGTTTTGGTCGAAGTTTCCGCGGCTCGTGCAAATGGATCGCACGGTGTGAGATGCGGACTCCGGTGACATCATGTCTTCGGTGCTCTGCTCGTCGTGTAACTTTCTTCGGGCGCGAGCAGCGGTGTATTCTCGCCTGCATGCGGCGTGTGGTGCTCGCGCGCGGGGCTTGCGCTGACGTGCGCGGCTGTGGAGGGGTTCTTGTCGTCGATTGGCCGCCTGCGCGTCTTCTCCTGCGAACCTTCGTGTGTGTGCTGCCGACCATGGGGTGGTATGTCTCACCGTGGGGCCCGTGAAGGGGAGCCCACGCGCCTCGCCGGCTTCGAGGCGACCTCCAGCGGGGCGGGGCCCTGGCGTGCGATCAGCGGGGCGGGCCCTGGCCTGCGGTCGCCTTCGCGGCGCCGCGCTGGTCGAGGGCGTGTGATCCTCCCGCCACCCCCCGGTCCTCGGCGTTCGCGTCCGGTCTACGCCTCTTTGCGACGACGCGAGCTGCCCTCGGCGACGAGCGCGCGTGGCAGCTCACGTTCGGCATCGAGCTCGAGCCCTCGTTCCTGCTCCCCCCACGCTCGCTCTCGAAGTGGCTCGGCGTGCATCGGTAGCTGTCACCGTCAGGCGCCCATTGGCCCCCTGACGACATCGATTCTTCTCTTCACAGGGCCTCGGTCTCCCCTCGGCCCGATCGGCCCGGCGCTACCCGCTGGCCGGCCCCGTCCCCTGGTCCGACTCCCCCCACGCCACCATGACCGCGCTCGTGTTGTGGAACCCCTCGACGCTCCCCCCGAATTTCGCGATCTCCCCGTAGCACGCCATCCCGAAGAGCGGATGCGACGCCACGTTCGGCGACAGGAACGCCCGCACCTCGTCGCGGTACCGCTCCCCCAGCAGCCGGAACCGCGACGCGGCGTCGAACACGAGCGACCCGGACACCGAAGGCAGCGGCCCGAGCACCTTCGTCGCCAGCCCCTTCGCCGCCTGCAGCAGCGCGTCGCCCGACGCGTTCACCACCCGCACGACCTGCCCCCGCGCGAGCCCCCCCGTGAGCACCACCGCCCCGTCCGCGCGGATCGCGATCGGCGACCGGATCTTCAGCGCCTCCCCGAACGGCGTCCTCGCCCCCAGCGCGTGCCTCGCCATCGTCTGGAGCAGCCCCTCGCCGCCCGTCCTGAGCCCGAGCCGCGACAGCTCCTCCTCGTACACCCGCACCGCCGGCTGCCCGTCCAGCGTCCTCAGCACGTTCCGCTCGATGTCCGTGATCGTGAACTCCCGCCCGCCCTCCGCGGCCCGGAACCCGTGCACGACGTCGATGTTCACCCGGTGCCGGTGCGTCAGCCGCACGAGGATCGCCGCGTCCGTCAGCGCCTTGCGCCCGAGGAACACCCGCGCCCCCTCGAACGTCCACCCGTCGCCCGCCGTCCCCCCGAACACGCGCGTGTGCGGCGGCACCCCCTGGCGGAGCGCCGCGACGAGCTCGTCGCCGTCGCACGCGAACGCGTCCGCCAGCACGAGGATCGAGCTCGGCGCGCTGCTGCGCGGGCCGTTGCTCGAGACCGCCTCGTCCATGTCGCTCAGCGCCGCCCGGACGCTCTTGCCGTGATCCGCCCGCAGCTCGCGCGCCGCCGCGCACGCCACCTCGACGTTCGCGCCGCCGAGGAACGCGCACGAGATCCCGCTCTTGCTGAAGCCGCGCTCCGTGAACGACACCCCGCCCGTCGTGGCCCCCACCACCGGAACGCCCGTCGCGTCCTCGACCGCGGCGAGGTACTCCTCGTGCTTCGCCCCGCTCGGCATCGCAACGATCGCGAGCCGCGCGGGCTCTTTCCACTCGGCGATCGCTCGCTCCACCTTCCGGCCGAGCAGCCACGCGTTCCCATCAAAGGGTCCGAGGGTCATCATCTTCATGCGCCGAAGCTCCTGAGTGCCCAGCGTCCGAGCGCGGGCTTCGAGTCCAGGCCATCGCCGACGATACGCGTCGCGGCACGGTGATATCACGCACGAGGGACCGGCCTCCACTGCTGATGCTGCCCGCTGCCCGGCTCGCTCGCTCGCTGTGTGGGGAACCCGCGGCGGACAGGTGGTCAGCCTCGGGGGCTGTGATTCGATCACGCACCTCCGCGCCCGCGCGCCTGGTCCGCTTCACCAGGCCGCTCCGGCGGCGGCTGGCTCCCCGGGCGCGCCGGCCCGCGGACCCGCTCGTCGAGCGACCGCAGCGCCTGCCCGAGCTCCGCGATCTGCGCCTCGATCGCCCGGATGCCGAACGCGCTCTGCGTCGTCGCCTTCGCCAGCGGCGCCACGATCCGCTCCACGAGCGACAGGTGGTGCCCGACGAACTCCGACACCGATCGATCGGTCTCCACCTTCACGTCGACCCGCGGCTGCGCCACCCCCTTGAGCGCCGTCGAGAGCCGCTCGATCTCCGGCGCGAGCCACTGCTTCATCTCCCGCGCCCGCGCGTCCCCCGCCTGCGCCACCGCGGCCGCCTTCCCGATCGCCCCGCGGATGCCCTCGAGCTGCTCGCCGAGCATCGACAGCGTGCCCGTCACGCGCACGACCGGATCGTCCTCCTTGCCGCCCATGCGCTTGATGCGCACGTACCCCTTCTTGATCTCCTCCCACCGCGCCTTCTGCTCCGGCGTCGTCCGGCCGCGCAGCTCGGCGAGCTTCAGGAGGTTCTGCTCGGCGCCCGTGGTCAGCGTCTGCGACTCGCTCACGTAGTGGTCGTCGATGAGCCCATCGACCTCCGCGGGCGTGTGCGCCGCGACGACCTTCTCGGCGAGCTTGTTCATGTTCCGGTAGCTGCCCTGCAGCTTGAACGGCGGCTCGGTCCGGAAGGCGTCGTCCTGCGACGCGCTCCGGATGTACTCCAGGTTCACCGAGAGCAGCACCCGCTGCACCTGGAACAGCCGCTCGAACACCGCGACGATCTCCGCGACCTCCGCCGCCGAGTACGCGTGCTCGAGCTCCGTCGTCGGCACGGCCTCGCCCCGCGCCATCCGCATGAGCCGGTGCGTGTCGGCCGGCGAGCGCCCCGAGAGCGGCGCGAGCGTCGGGTTCGACGTGAGCGCGTTCTCCAGGTAGCTCAGCGCGAACAGCTCCTCCTTGCCGTCGAGGATGTCGCCGAGGTTGTACGTGTCGGCCCGGTTCGACAGCATGTCGGGGATCTGGAAGCGCGCGCCCGACTCGGTGTACGGGTTGCCCGCCATCACCACGCAGAACTTCTTGCCGCGCAGGTCGTACGTCCTCGTCCGGCCCCGCCACACGCCCTCGATCCGCCGCTGCCCGTCGCAGAGCGAGATGAACTTCTGCAAGAGCTCCGGGTGCGTGTGCTGGATGTCGTCGAGGTAGAGCATCACGTTGTTGCCCATCTCGAACGCCAGGTTGATCTTCTCGACCTCCTGCCGGGCCGTCGCGTTCGGGGCCTCGGCGGGGTCGAGCGACGTCACCTGGTGGCCGAGCGACGGCCCGTTCACCTTCATGAACACGAGCCCGAGCTTGCTCGCGACGTACTCCATCAGCGTCGTCTTGCCGTAGCCCGGCGGCGAGATGAGCAGCAGCATGCCCATCAGGTCGGTGCGCTTCGTGTCGCCCGCCGCGCCGAGCTGCTTCGCCAGGTTCGCGCCGACGAGCGGCAGGTACACCTCGTCGATCAGCCGGTTGCGCACGAACGACGTGAGCACCCGCGGCGCGAACTCCTCCAGGCGCAGCCGCCTCCGCTCCCGCTCCGCGATCTCGCTCCGCACCTTGCGGTACGCGCGGTAGCGCGGCGCTCTGTCGTGCAGGAAGTCCTCGATCCTGCTCAGGAATTCGTCGAGCCGGAGCGCGAGCGCGCGCTCCCTGATCCGCGGGTGCTGGCCGAGCAGCCCCTCCACGCGGGCCTCGGTCACGGCCCCGCTGGGCTCCCGTTCGATCTGCCGCTCCGTCACGACGACGACCGCCGCCTCGAGGGCGAGGTGGCTCAGGGGGGCCCGCGGGGGTTTGGGGGCAGAGCCCGGCTTGCCGGGCGAGCCCCCATCGTTGACAGCGTCTCTCTCGACGAACCCCCGCAGCCACGCGAGCGCGAGCTGGAGCCGCTCGGCCGGGTGCTTCTCGAGCTGCCGGAGGTCGTCCTCGAAGGCCGCGCGGCCCCCAGCGAGGTCGAGGTGCGAGAGCAGCGCGTCGCGCAGCGCCAGCGCCGCGTCGCTCGTCACGAACCGCACGCGATCCGCCGCGAGCTCCTCGACGAGGTACCGCGTCGCGACGCGCACCTCCGCCGCGGTCGGCTCGAGCCGGTGCGCCGCCGCCGTCGCGCGCACGCCCTCCGCGAGCTCCGCCGCGAGCGCCGCGCGCGCGTCGCTCTCGCCGAGCTCGGCCGCGAGCCGGCCGAGGCTCCGCGCCCGCCGGTGCGCGAGGTCCCGGGCCCGCGCGTCGAGCCCCGCCCAGTGGAGGCACGCGAGCGCCCGCGGCGCGCTGCCGTAGCGCAGGAGCCCCGCCGTCGCCCGCAGCGAAAGGAGCTTCTCCAGGATGTGCGCGGCGTCCGCGTCGTGGACGCCGCGCTCGTAGCCCTCGTCGTGCCGCCCCTCCGCGTACGCGCGCACCGCGGCGAGCAGCCCGCCCGGGCCGAGCGCCGCCTCGCGCAGCCTGTCGATCGACATTCCGCTGAGGCCGCCCCGCCCCGCCTCCGCGTCCGCGAGCATCGAGCCCGCGAGGAACTCGCCCCGGTAGACGTCCGGGGTCTCGCTCACGAGCTCCTGGCCCCAGAGGTCGCGCGCGCCCTCGAGCGCCGGGTCCTCGATCGGCTCGAAGAAATCGGTCCCGGTGAGGTGCAGCGCGAGCCCCTCGCCGCGCGGGACGAGCGTGAGCTCCAGCGCCTGCGTGCTCACGTTGAACCGGTGGCGGCCGAGCTTGATGACGTCGCCGCCGCCCTCGAACAGGTCCTCGCGGTCGCGCAGCGCCCGCAGCGCGTCCTGCCGCGCCGACTTGAGCCGCGCCTCGACCTCGTCGCCCTTCACGCTGTCGCCGAGCGCGTGGAGCTCGGCCGCGAGGTCGCGCACCTTCGCGACCATGGCGTCGGACGCGAAGTACGTGTTGAGGTCGTCGGCGCTCGCGAACGAGCGCGCCCGCCGCGCCACCCCCTGGACGATGCGGTCCGCCGCCGCCACGAGGTTCGACACGCGCCGCTGCCGCTCGTCGAGCAGCGCCTGCCGCCGCGCGGCGATCGCGTCGTTGACCTCCTCGCGCTTCGCCGCGAGCTCGCCGAGGAACTCGTCGAACTCGCCGAACTTGCCCTCGAGCTCCTCGAGCTGGACGAGCAGCTTCGACAGCTCCCTGTCGCAGCGCTCGGGCGAGTCGCAGACCGCCAGCGCGCTCGACACGCTCTGGCCGAACACCTTGAACTGCGCGCCGAACTCCGCGCGCCCCTCGGCGCCCCGGAGGTCCTTGCCGCGGGCCGCGAGCGTCGCGCGCGCCCGGTTGAGCTGCGCGTAGACCTCGCTGATGCCCTCCAGGATGCGCGTCCGCGCCGTCGGGTCGTCGACCTTGAGGCTCGCCACGATGTCGGCGAGCACCGTGAGCCCCTCGTTCACCGCGTCGAGGTCCGCGGCGAACGGCGCGAGCTCGGGCGACTTGCCGACCGCCTCGATCTTCGCGATGAGCCCCGCGAGCCGGTCGGCCAGCGGCTTGAACGCCTGCTCGCCGAGCAGGAACGTCACGCACGCCTGGCTCACCTCGTCGCCCCGCGCGACGACCTCGGCCTCGAGCGCGTCGACGCGGCCGAGGTCCATGTACTTGAGCTCGCGGAGCGTGATGAGGTGCCCGCGCTGCCGCCGGAGCGCGGTGAGCGCCGTCAGGAAGGCGTCGACGCTCGCCGCGTCCTCGGGCCGCACGCCGCCGAGGAGCTGCTCCTGCGCGGCCTCGGCCTCGGCGAGCGCGCTCGCGGCGCGCGCCTTGATGGCCTCGACCTTCTCGAACTCGTCGACGATGCTCTCGGCGACGGTCCGGAGCTCGGTCACCGTCGACAGGAGGTCGCCCGCCTCGGCGTGGCCGAGCCAGTAGAAGGCGTCGACCATCCGCTCCGAGGTCCGGATGAGATCCTCGAACGTCTGGCGGGTCGGCGACCCCTCCATCGCCGCGCGCCGCAGGCTGAGCGCGTCGGAGATGCCGCGCACGAGGTCGGCGTTGCCCACCTTCGCGAGGTACGAGCCGTCGGTCGGCGCCGACGCCGCGTGCTCCGCCGTCATGAACGGCGTCTGCCAGATCTGCATCGGGTGGACGCGCGTCGCCTCGTCGCTCGACGCGCGGAAGATCACCATCTTGCCGTCGTCGAAGAGGCTGTACCCGTGGCACTGGATCGGGGTCGCGATCTCCTTGCGGATCAGGTTGTACGGGAAGAGCACGTAGCGCCCGTCCACGACCTGGTGGAAGACGTAGAGCACGTCCTCCCCGTTGGGCGAGCGGACGACGCGCTCGAACACGAGGCTGTCGGTGCTCCCCTCGAAGCGCTTCGTCTCGCCGGTGACGAGGTAGTAGCCGTTCGGGAAGACGATGCCCTGGTCCTCGGGGAGGCTCAGGCAGGCTTGGCCGATCGCGTCGATGCGCACGACCTTGCGGGTGCGGCCGTTGTAGACGAGGTAGCGGTACGACGGCTCGCGGAACGGCTTGATCTTGAGCAGGATGAGCGGCCCGAGCCGGGCGTACTGGATGTCGGCGTCGTCGAGCGCCTGGCCCGCGTCGTCGACGGGCTCGCGGTAGATGCCGAGCCCCGAGGACGTGTTGTTCTCGATCTTGACGGTGAGGTCGCCGCCGACCGTCTCGACGAAGATCTCGCCGAGGATCGAGACGTGCGGGTGCTTGCCGTGCACGTGGTCGTCGCGCGTCGACTGCGTCCAGGCGAAGTCGTGGGCGCGCGGCCGGACGTTGTCCTCCTCGCCGCGCGCGTCGAGGTACCGGATGCGCCCTGTCGCGTCGATGCTCCAGCGGAACACCTTCACGTCGCGCTCGGTCGCGCCGACCTGGAAGATGGCGAGCAGCCGCGTGTCGCTGCGCCGGAGCTGGAGCAGCCTCGGCTCCTTCACGTAGCGGTGCAGATCCTTGAATTCCTTGAGGAATCCAGGGTCGGTAAGAAACGCGTCGCCCTCGTCGAGCGGGACGGCGTGCAGGTCGAACGCGCCGGCTTCCTTCGCGAAGCGGTGGAGGGTGAAGACGTCGTCGACGTTCACCTCCTTCAGCCCCATGAACACGAGGTAGCCGACGAGCAGCTTGCCCCGGATGCTCACGATGTCGCGGGGGACGCAGTTGTTCTCGGTCCTGACGCGCGCGTTCTCGAGGAGCGCGAGGTCGGCGCCGCCGAACACCTGCTTGCGGCGCGCGTTGAGCGCCTCGGCGCGGCGGCCGAGCTCCTCGGCGCGCTCGACGAGCCGCCGCCGGATGACCTCGTAATTGCCCCCGTCCAGCGTATCCGCCGCCTTCGGCGGGGCGGCCCCCGCCGTCCGGGCCGCGCCGTCCAGGGCCCCTGTCGACACCATGCGTTCTCCGTGTGCTCGCCTGGAGGCCCGCCCCGCGCCGCGCGGGAGCGGCCCCGGCTTCCCCGCGGCCAGAGTACAGCCGTTCCGCCGCGCCCGGGGGACGAGTTGGCGAGCCCGCGCGGCGCGTCGGAAACCCGCCGCGTCGAGAATCCACTTGCAATATTGCAGTGTTTGCGTTGCGATCACGCCGGGACGAGGGCGCCCTGCACGCGCGAAAGCGCGGTGCGACACACGCCCACGCCGTCTCCGGAGGCGCACGTCGATCGGCCGAGGCGCTCCGCGGCATTCCTTAAACAAAGTGACGCTCTTCTGAAGCGGGTTGGGATGGTGGCATCGATGCGCTTGGCAAAGGGACTTTCTTCTGTGCTGCTGGTCCTCCTCGCCGGTCCGCTCGTCGCCTGCGGCGGAGGCGGCGGCGACACGGGCGCGGGGGCCGGCGCGGCGGGCACCGGCGGCGCGGGCGGCGCGGGCCAGGGCGGCGCGACGGGCACCGGCGCCGACGACAGCTCCGGCGCCTTCGGCGGGTTCATCACCGTCGGGCCCGCGTCCGGCAGCGGCGGGGGCGGTCCGTGCGACGGGCCGAACGCTCCGCCCGAGTGCGCCGCTGTCGAGCCGGCGTGCGGCGACGGCGAGATGAACCGGGAGGAAGAGGAGTGCGACGACGGCAACAGCCTCCCCGGCGACTGCTGCTCCGGCGCCTGCAGGGTCGAGCCGTACTGCGCCTGCGACGAGACGGGGTGCCACACGACGATCGCGTGCGGCAACGGCGCGATCGAGCCCGGCGAGTCGTGCGAGGACGGGAACACGGCGTCGGGCGACGGCTGCGACGATCGCTGCCAGCGTGAGCCGGGCGACTGGGTCTGCCCGCGCGCGGGGGAGCCGTGCTTCCGGCTCCACACGTGCGGCGACAGGCGCGTCTCCACCGGCGAGGCCTGCGACGACGGGAACACGACCCCGGGCGACGGGTGCTCCGAGGTCTGCGCGCTCGAGGATCCCGAGAACATCGTCTGTCCCCAGCCGGGGCAGCCCTGCAGGCCGATCGAGCGCTGCGGCGACGGCCGGCTGCGGCCGAGCGAGCGGTGCGACGACGGGAACACGGAGGCGGGCGACGGCTGCTCGCCGACCTGCCTCGTCGAGGCGGGCTGGGTGTGCCCGAACGGCACGCGCTGCGAGTTCACCGTCGTGTGCGGCGACGGCGAGATCGGCGTGGGCGAGGCGTGCGACGACCGCAACACGGCCTCGGGCGACGGCTGCTCGTCGAGCTGTGAGGTCGAGGCGGGGTTCGAGTGCGCGCGCCCGGGGAGCCGCTGCACGGCGGTCTGCGGCGACGGGCAGGTCGTCGCCCGGGAGCAGTGCGACGACGGCGGCGCCGAGGACGGCGACGGGTGCGACGCCGCGTGCCAGTGGGAGCCCGGCCTCGTGTGCGAGCCCGCGGCCGGCGGCTACATCTGCCGCGACACGGTCTGCAACGACGGCGAGCCCGAGGGCTCCGAGCCGTGCGACGACGGCAACAACAACCTGGGCGACGGCTGCACGCCGTTCTGCCAGGTCGAGCCGGACTGCGGCGACACGGGCTGCACGTCGGCGTGCGGCGACGGGCTGCGCCTCGGCGACGAGCAGTGCGACGACGGCAACACGGCGGACGGCGACGGCTGCTCGTCCGCGTGCGCCGTCGAGCCGGGGTACAGCTGCACGAACGTGTCGACGCTCGGCGACGAGCTGCGCGTGCCGATCGTGTACCGCGACTTCAAGGAGGACGCGCCGAACTTCGAGCCCGGCTCCGACCCGCCGAACGCCCTGGTGACCGGGCTCGTGCGGGCGACGCTCGGCGCCGACGGCAAGCCGCAATTCGCGGGGTCTCCGCCGGCGGCCGCCTTCCTCACGAACGCGACGGACTTCAACCGCTGGTACAACGACTCGACGATCGCGAAGACGGTCGTGGACCACCTCCCGCTGCTGCGCGTCGGGGCGTCGGACGTGTACGTGTTCGAGGATCCCCTGTTCTTCCCGCTCGACAACCGCGGCTGGCAGGACCCGTTGGTGCCGGCGGCGCAGCGCGAGGCGAGCCGCCAGGCGCGCGACCCGTTCAACGACTGGGCGGCCGCGGGAAACCACAACTTCTACTTCACGAGCGAGGTCCGCTACTGGTTCGAGTACCGCGGCGGGGAGCGGCTCGACTTCTACGGCGACGACGACGTCTGGGTGTTCATCAACAACCGCCTCCGCATCGACCTCGGCGGCATCCACACGCCGATGGGGACGGGCGAGGTCGGCGGCGTGGCGGACGATCGCGGCACGGTGCTCATGGACGAGCTCGGCCTCACGGTCGGGCGCGTCTACGAGGTCGCCGTGTTCCAGGCGGAGCGCCACACCGCGGCGTCGAGCTACAAGCTGACGCTGGGCGGCTTCAACGCGGCGCCGTCCGTCTGCGAGCCGGTGTGCGGCGACGGCATCGTCACGCCCGACGAGCAGTGCGACGACGGCGCGGAGAACGGCGCGGGCTACGGGAAGTGCTCGACGAGCTGCACGCTGGGGCTCTACTGCGGCGACGGCGTCGCGACCTCGCCGTACGAGATCTGCGACGACGGCACGAACCTGGGCGGCTACGGCTCGGGGGCGTGCGCGCCGGGCTGCACGGCGGCGCCGCTGTGCGGCGACGAGAACATCGACAGCCAGTTCGGCGAGGAGTGCGACGACGGCGTGAACGACGGCCGCTACGGCGGGTGCACGGAGGACTGCCTGATCGGGCCGCGCTGCGGCGACGGGCAGGTCCAGGCGCCCGAGGAGACGTGCGACGACGGCGTGAACGACGGCCGCTACGGCGGGTGCACGCCGGAGTGCCAGCGCGCCCCGGAGTGCGACGACGGGGTCGTCCAGGCGGAGTGGGGCGAGGAGTGCGACGACGGCGTGAACGACGGCAGCATGGGCTGCCTCGGCTGCCGGATCGGCGCGGTCTGCGGCGACGGGGTCGCGCAGCGGGAGCTCGGCGAGGAGTGCGACGACGGCACGAACGACGGCGGCTACGGCGAGTGCGCGCCCGGCTGCGTGTACGGCCCGCGCTGCGGCGACGGCGTGACGCAGGCGCCGCCCGAGCAGTGCGACGACGGCGAGAACGACGGCGGCTACGGCGAGTGCGCGGCGGGCTGCGTGTTCGGCCCGCACTGCGGCGACGGCGTGCGGCAGTCGCCGTACGAGGAGTGCGACGACGGCAACACGAGGAGCGGCGACAACTGCAGCGCCACGTGCCGCACCGAGGTCAAGTGAGCCGACTCGGCCCGTGACGGCGTGACGAGCGCGGCGGCCCGCCCGGGCCGCCGCGCCGCCGTGAGCGGGCCTCTCTCTTCCCCGCCTTCCGCCATCCGTCTCTCGATCCCGACCCGAGCGTGAGCCGTGGTACCCCGTCGCCCAGGCGCGTCCCTGGCGCAGGCGATGGGGACTGCTGCTCGGAGCGACGGCACCCAGGGCGAAGTCGCGGCCGATGTCATGGTCTGGCACATCTCGGCGCCCTGCATGACGCGCTGATCGGTCCGGTCCCGCGCCGGGCAGCGCGTTCGGCGCCGAGCGCACCTCGGGGCTCGTTGGCCCCGCGCTTGTATCCGGCTCGGCGCCCATGTTCACCTTGCGGCGCGTCCCGGCGGCGGTCCCCTTCCTTTGCGTGGCGCTCGCCGTCCGGACCGGGGCGGCGCAGGAACACCCCATCGCGCTCGCGTGGCAGGCGCCCGACACGTGCCCTTCGGGCGCGGCGGTGCTCCAGGAGGTCGATCGCCTGCTTGGCGGCAGGCCGCCGGCGAACGGGGGGCAGCGGCTCGTCGGGGGGCAGCGGCTCGTGGCGAGGGCGCAGGTCACCCGCGCCAGCGATGGCGGCTTTTCGCTCACGCTGCGCACGGAGATCGGCGACGGCGCGGGCGAGCGCGAGCTCAGCGCGCCGACGTGCGAGGCGCTCGCCGGCGCGGCCGCGCTCGTCATCGCGCTCGGCTTCGACCCGGCGGCGGTGACGAGCGGACCGGCCGAGGTCCCCACGGCGGGTCCGCCATCGCCCGCGGCGCCGCCCGCACCCGCCGCGTCGCCCGCACCCGTCTTGCCCACCCCCCCCGTCGCTTCTGCCCGCGTCGACGCCGCTACGCGTCCGGCGCTGCCTCCCACCTCGCCAGCGCCCTTGGGCCTCGGGGCCGGCGTTGGCCTCAGCCTCGACGTGGGCGCGTTCGATGGGCCTGTCCCGGTGGTCCGCGCCTGGGCGACGCTCCTCGTCGCCCACCTTCGCCTCGACGCGGCGCTCTCGTACGCGCCGCCGACGTCCATCGCGGTGCCGGAGCGCCCTGCGGCAGGCGGCCGCTTCACCTTGCTGGCAGGCGCGGCCTCCGCGTGCGTCACGCTGCGCTCCTGGACGGCGGCCACGACAGCGGCCTGCGCTGGCCTGGAGCTCGGGCAGATCTCCGCGGAAGGCTACGGCGTCTCCCGGCCCCGCGAGGGCCACGCGCTCTGGATCGCGCCACAGGCGAAGCTCGATCTCACCCTGCTGCTCGCGCCGCCGCTCGCGGTGCGTCTCGACGCGGGCGTCGAGGCGCCCCTCGGCCGGCGGCCCTTCGTCCTGGAGAACGTCGGCGTCGTCCACGAGCCGCCCCCGCTCGCTGGCCGCGCGGGGCTCGGCGCGGAGGTCCATTTTTGATCATGGATCCGGGCGCGCGAGATCACTCAACGCTCATGGCTTCCTCCAGCGCGGCGTGCGCGCGCCCGCATCCGCTCGCCGGCCCTCTCGCTGCCCCTCCGGCCGGCGCCGGCGGCCGAGCTGTCGCGGAGGGCCGTGCGGCCGCGGAGGCCACGGCGCGCGCTCCTGATCCGGCGCCCCCGCCGTGCTTCGAGGCGCTCTACGACGAGCACTTCGCCTTCGTGTGGCGCAGCCTGCGGCGACTCGGGGTGACCGACGCCGCCCTCGACGACGCCGTGCAGGACGTGTTCCTCGTCGTCCATCGGCGGCTGGCCGAGTTCGAGGGGCGCTCGTCGATGAAGACCTGGCTCTTCGGCATCGTGCTCCGCGTCGCGCGCACGTACCGCCGCGCCGCGCTCCGGCGGGGCCCGCGCGGGCACGCGGCCGAAGCGCCCGCGGACCCGGAGGCGGTCGCCGGCCCCGAGACGGATCAGCCGGATGCGCGGACCGAGCAAGCCGAGGCCGTGCGCATCCTGCACGAGCTGCTCGACGACCTCGACGAGGAGAAGCGCGAGGTGTTCGTGCTCGCCGAGCTGGAGCAGATGACGGCGCCCGCGATCGCGGAGGTCGCAGGCATCAACGTGAACACGGTGTACTCGCGCCTGCGCGCCGCGCGGCACGACTTCGAGCAAGCCGTCCTGCGGCACCGGGCGCGGAGCACGTGGAGGTGCACGTGAAGCCGCTCAGCCGCGATGCTCGCCGGATCATGGACGCGGCGCGGGCCGCCGAGGAGCCGTCGCGCGCCGATCATGCGCGCATTCGCGAGAAGCTCCTCCGGCGCGCGGGCGCGCTCGCCGCCGCGCAGGCGGCAGCCTCGGCGACGACCTCCACGGCCTCGGCCACGCTTCCGGCAGCGCCGCCTGCGACCGCGGGGACGGGAGGCGCGGTGGCCACCGGCGCGGGAGGCGCGGTGGCCACCGGCGCGGGAGGCGCGGTGGCCACCGGCGCGGGCGCGGCGGCCACCGGTGCGGGCGCGGCGGCCACCGGCGCGGGCGCGGCGGCCACCGGCGCGGGCGCGGCGGCCACCGGCGCGGGCGCGGCGCTCCCGTTCGCGGCCGGAGGGCTCGGCGGGCTTCTCGCGAAGATCGGCGCGGCGGCCGCGTTGCTCGGGGCGCTCGGCGGCGGTACCGCGGTCGCGCTGCGCGAGCCTGCAGCCGCGCCGGCCGCGCGGCACGCGGCGGTTGACGTCTCGCGCATCACCGGGGTCGGGATCAACGCACCGCCCCCTGCGCTCGTCCCGGCAGCAGCACCCTCCAGCAGCGCGGCTGCGGCGCCTCCGGCGCTTCCGCGGCTCCCCGCCGCGCAGCTGCCTGCGGTAGCGCTTGATCTCGGCGCGCCTCCGCCGCTCACCCCAGCGCCGCGCCGACGTCCAGCGCTCCCGGTCGGGTCGGACGCGCGAGCGCCCTCGGGGGGCAGCGCCTCTGCGCCCTCGGGGGGCAGCGCCTCTGCGCCCTCGGGGGGCAGCGCCTCTGCGCCCTCGGGGGGCAGCGCCTCTGCGCCCGCGGCGGGCAGCACCTTGCCCGGGGAGCTCGCCTTGCTGCGGGGCGCGCAAGGCGCCCTCCGCGCGGGCGACGCGGGCCGGGCGCTCGCGCTGCTCGAGGAGCACGCGGCGGAGTTCCGCGAGGGGGCGCTGCGAGATGAGCGCAGGGCCGCGCGCGTCTTCGCGCTCTGTGCGCTCGGCCGGATCGACGCGTCGCGGGCCGAGGCCGCCCGCTTCCTCCGCGATGCGCCCCGCTCCCCCTTGGCCGAGCGCGTGCGGGCGGCGTGCTCCCGCGCCGCCGCGCCCTGACCGCTCGTCGCCAGCGCGCAGCTCGGCCTGCGACCGGGGCGGCCGTCGCCCCGGAGGCGAGCGCTGACGCCGTCGCCCCGGAGGCGAACGCTGACGGCACGCGGAGAGTGCCTTGCGGCCCCCGACGCCTCCAGCGTTCGATGGACTCCACCCCGAACGGTCCTCTCCATTGCTTCACGTCCAGCGCCCTGGTCCTCCGACCGACGTCCGGCAGCGCGCCAATGCAGCCGTCCTGCGCAATGACGGGCAGCAAGACGATTTGAAGACGGATCGACCGCGCTCCCGTCACCCACACGATGAAGGCCGGCGCGGGAAGCGGCCGGTTCACTGAGATCTCATTCAGGGAGACACATGACCATGCAAATTTTCAGCAAACATCGTGTCGTCATGGCACTCGCGCTGATCGCGTTGCCGGTGCTCACCGGCGCCAAGGGGGACGGCTGCAACGATCCCGTGGTGATCGGCGGCGATGGCGGCGGCGGCAGCGGAGGGGGCGACGACAGCCCCGCGTGCCCGGAGCTCGAGCGACTCGCGACACCCGAGGAGCTCGCCCTCACCCCGATGGACGACCTCGGGGCCGAGGTGCTCGCCCGGGAAGCGACGAGGTCGTTCATCGCGCCCCTCGACGTCTACGAGCGGGTGAAGCGTGATCTCGCCGCCATCCACGCCATGGAGCCGGACGTCGCCGGCATCTCCGGCGCGCACCGCTCGCAGGTCGAGCTGGGGATCAACTGGACCAGGGCCGGCGATGCGGCGATCGACGCCGGTACCTACCATGCGTGGGACTGCCTCAATGCGTATTACGGAGTGGCCTCGGTCAGGAACTTCGATCTTCCGGTCACCATCCTCCGCTTCGACGGCAACTTCGACGTGGAGATGCTTGCGCGGGAGTACGCGAAGCTGCCGGAGGTCGCGTCCACGGAAGTGGCTGGGCTGTCCGGAGACGGCTCCGACGCATGCCTGAGCATCGACGGCGAGGAGTACAGGTACGTCCTGGATCTCGCCAGCGGCGACGACTGCATAGCGGGCTGCTCGGACCACGTGTACTTCGGCTTCTCGACGACCCCGGACGGGACGGTGACGCCCATCGGCAGGTATGTGAAAGGGGAATCCGAAGCTCCCGCCTGGTTCACGGAGATCGAGGATTGCAGCAGCAGGCTGTAGTGAGCCGCGGCGTGTTGCGCTCCGGCGCCCGCGAGGGGCCCTCGCCATCCGCAGCGAGGGCCAGGGCACGGACAGGACGACGAGCTGCTCTTCCCGAGAGAGGTCAGCGGCGACGCCTGCGTGCCGAGCGGAGGGCAGCGATCGACGCGAGCGCAGCCAACGAGATCCAGCCTGCCCCCGCGCCGCCGTCCGCCCCGGCCACGCGACAGCCGCAGCCGCCCTCGTCGCCCGCGCTGGCGTCGTTGCCGCCGTTCGGGGTGTCGCCCCCAGCGCCACCGCTGCCCGGCGTGCCCCCGCCCGTGCCGCCGCTGCCCGTGCCACCGCTGCCCGGCGTGCCCCCGCCCGTGCCGCCGCTGCCCGGCGTGTCCCCGCCCGTGCCGCCGCTGCCCGCGACATCGCCGTTGAGCTCGTAAGCGCCGACGTCGATGGTGTCCACCGTCATGCGGCCGACGGCGCTCGCGGGGTGCACGTAGTGATACCTCGGGGTCAGATCAAACCCCTCGGCTTGCCCCGGCGCAACACCTTGGCCCACGGCCGGCGAGCCCATCCGCAGGTGGTAGTCGAAGCCCGCCTTGTCGACGAACATCGCATCCCCCTGGACGTTGCCCTCCTGCACCGCGTCCTGCTGCGTGACGATCGTCCCGGGCCCGACGAAGATGTTGTTGCGCACGATCGCCGGCGCGACGCCGCTGGCGATGTTCACGAACGTGCCGCCGTTCTGGCGATCGTTCACGAACGTATTGTGCACGACGAAGAGCGACGTGCTCGGGTTGGAGGCGCCCTCGACGGCGTAGGTGATGATCCCGCTGTTGTCGGTGTTCGGGCCCTGCTGGATGAGGTTGCCGAGGATGATCGTCTTGCCGCCGCTCGGCACGTCGATCTCGTAGCTGTTGTTCCCGTCCTCGCCCGTGAGGCGGTTGTAGAGGATGTGGTTCTCGCGCGCGCGCGTCTTCAGCAGGTGACCGATCTTCGCGTGGTGCGAGTAGTTGTACTGAAAGATGAGCTTGTCGACGCGGTTGATGTACAGGTTGTGCGACTGGCCGTCTCCGAAGCCGTTGTTCGCGAACTCGGTGTGCTCGATGAGGATGGTGCTCCCCTGCTTGTCACCCGCCAGGATGCCGTCGTCGTTGTCGTGGAAGTAGCACCCGCGCACCGTGAGGTTCGCGCCCTCCTGGCGGATCCCGGCGCCGTTCTGATCGGGCACCGTGGCGCCGCTGAACTCGATGTTCTCCACCACGGTGTCATCGCCCTGGATCACCCAGATCGCCTTGCCGCCGGAGCTCCTTCCGGCCGCGTCGATCTTCGCGCGCCCCCCCACGCCGCGCAGGGTGAGGCCGTTTTGGGGGATCGCGCAGACGTCGCCGTCGTAGCTGCCGGCCGCGTCGATCTCGATGATGTCGTCGTCCGCCGCCGCAGACACGGCCTCGCAGGGCGTCGCGTACATCTTGCCGGGCCCGACCGCGAGCGTCGCCGCGAAGGCCGCCGGGCTCGCCGCGAGGAGGGTCAGAAGCGCCGCACCCGAACCGAGGAAACCACGAACCAGACGCGTACCCATCGAGAGCTCCTTGTCGAGAGCTCACTCTACCCGCGCGCACCGGGGATCGACAGAGGCCGCGAGCCCGCGCCCGCGTGAGCGCCGCGCGCGTCGGGCCGCCGCGACCTGGCAGGATCACAGGACGCGCACCGGCTGGTTTGCGCGGAACGCGGCGATGTCCTCGACCGCGTCGCGGTAGAAGATGCGGTACGTCTCTTCGGTGACGTAGCCGAGGTGCGGGGTGAGCACGGTGTTCGGCAGCCGGCGAAGGGGGTGCTCCGCGGGCAGCGGCTCGGTGTCGAACACGTCGAGCGCAGCGCCCGCGAGCCGACCGCTCGTGAGCGCCTCGATCAGCGCGGGCTCGTCGACGATCGGGCCGCGCGAGGTGTTCACGAGCAGCGCGCCGGGCTTGAGCAGGTTGAGCTCGCGCGCCCCGAGCAGCCCGCGCGTCCTCTCCGAGAGCACCAGGTGGATGCTGACAACGTCGGCGCCCGCCAGGAGCTCGTCGAGCGGGAGGAGCGTCGCGCCGTGCTCGGCGGCGCGCTCGCGCGTGAGGTTCTGGCTGTAGGCGGTCACGCGCATGCCGAACGCGAGCGCGACGCGGGCGACCTGCGCGCCGAGCCGGCCGAGCCCGAGCAGCCCGAGCGTCTTGCCGGAGAGGCCGACCCCCAGGCTCGTCTGCCATTCGCCGGCGCGCACCGCGCGATCTTCGCGCGGGATGTTCCGCGCCAGCGCGAGCAGCAGGCCCCAGGTGAGCTCGGCCGTCGGGTAGGGGAGACCTCCGGTGCCGGAGACGACCACCCCGAGCTCGCGCGCGGCGGTCACGTCGATGGCGGCGTTCCGTGCGCCGGTGGTGACCAGCAAGCGCAGCCTGGGGAGCGCGGCGAGCACGGCGCGCGGGAACGGCGTCCGCTCGCGCATGGCCACGATGGCGTCGAACGGCGCCAGCCGTTCCACGAGCGCTCGCGCGTCGGCCACGTGATCGTGAAAGAACTCGACCTCGACGCCCGGGCCCAGCGTGTCCCACGCCGCGAGCGAGCGCGCCACGCGCTGGTAGTCGTCGAGCACGGCCACGCGGAACATGCGCAAAGAGACGGGCGGAGCGCTGGAGGACATGTTGGTCGGGGAGTCTTGCATTTTAGCGGATGCTTGTCCAGTATAACGGATATGGCTCCTCCGCGTTCCTTTCTACCTGGCCTGCTCCGCGCCGGGTCGCCTGCGGTCTTTCTGCTCGCCCTGCTGGCGTTGTGCGGCGCGGCGGGCTGCTCGCGCGGCGAGGCGTCGCGCGCCTCCGCCGCCGGACCGGAGGGCGAGTTCGAGACGCTCGAGCTCCGCTATCAAGGCAACAACGGCACCGTGTCGCCGATCGAGCTCGCGGAGGATCTCGGCTACCTCGCGCCGATCCGCCTGAATTTCGTCGGCAGCACGGTGAGCGGCCCGCAGAGCGTGCAGGCCGTGGTCACCGGGGACACCGACTTTGGCGGCGCCTTCAACGGCGCCGTCATCAAGCTGATCGCGGCCAAGGCGCCCATCGTCGCCGTCGTGGGGTACTACGGCGTCGACGAGCAACGCCAGAGCGGCTTCTACGTGCTGAACGACAGCCCGCTGCGCACCGCGCGCGATCTGCTGGACAGGTCGATCTCCATGAACACGCTCGGCGCTCACAGCGAGTTCATGGTCAAGGAGTTCCTGTCGCGGAACCAGATCACGCCGGAGGAGGCCCGGCGCGTCACGCTGCTCGTCGTTCCGCCGGTCAACGGCGAGCAGCTGCTCCGCGAGAGGCAGGTCGACGTGGCGTCGCTCGGCGACATCTACCGCGATCGCGCGCTCGAGCGCGGCGGCGTCCGTCCGCTGTTCTCGGACTACGAGCTCTACGGCAAGTTCACGGCGGGCAGCTACGTGATGAAGACCAGCTTCATCAAGCAAAACCCGAAGACCGCGCGGCGCTTCGTCGAGGCGACCGCCAGGGCCATCGAGTGGGCCCGGAGCACCCCGCGCGAGACGGTGGTGGAGCGCTGCATCGCGCTGATGAAGAAGCGCGGCCGGAACGAGGAGGACTCGGCCATCAAGTTCTGGCGCAGCTACGGCGTCGCCGGCAAGGGCGGCTTGATCGCGGAGCGCGACTTTCAGATCTGGATCGATTGGATGGTCAAGAGCGGCGAGCTCGAGCCGGGCGAGATCGCCCTGAGCCGCGTCTACACGAACGAGCTCAACCCCTACGCGAACGAGCAAGCCACGAAATAGGGAGCGGCGGAGTCGGCGCTCCTCAAAGCGCTGGGCGCGCCGCCGTGGTCAGCTGCCCTTGCAGACGTCGGCGCAGGTGCCCGTCGCATCGACACACGCGGAGGACGCGCAGTCCCAGCTCGAGGTGCAGGGCGCGCCGGCGGCGCCGAGCGGCGCGCACGCTGCGCCGTCGCACGTCGTGCCGGCCGCGCAGTCCTCGTCCGACGTGCAGGGGCCGCCCGCCTGCTCGCGCGTCTGGCACGTGTCGTCCTCGCCGCAGCGAAGCTCCTCCTGGCAGTCGGAGCTCCCCTTGCATGCCCCGCCCACGCCGAGCCGTGGCGCGCACGTCCCCGCGCTGGGCGGCGAGGGCTGGTCGCACCGGAGCGCCTCGTCGCAGTCGAACGCCGACGAGCATGGCTCTCCGGCCGCCGCCCTCGCCGTGCACGCCGACGTCCTCTGCCCGCTCGCATCGACGGTGTGGACGCAGCGGTCCCGGGCGCAGTCCCAGTCCGTGTTGCACGTCCCGCCCTCGGGCACGGAGCCGTCCCACGCATCGAGACAGGATGGCGTGTATTCGTCGTCCACCCCGAGCAGCACGCCAAGGATCTGGAGCTCGGCGCAGGGGGCCGCGCCCACCTCGGCGAGGCACGCCTCCGCCTTTTCCGGGACGAAGGTGCCCTTCACCTCGCCTGCGCCGATGCCAGCGAGGAGCGCTTCGAACGTCGAGGCGCACGCGTCGGCGGAGCTCGCGTCCAGGCCGTGCGCGGCGCGGGTGGCCGCGTCGCAGCACGCGAACGTGCGGTCGCAGAGGGCCTTTGCATACCTGGTGAGGAAATCGCTGCCTGTCGGCTCCGGGCCTCCGCTGCTCGCCCCCGCCCCGTCGTCCCCGCATCCGGGTACGGCGGACATCGCGACGGCGACGGCCGACAGGAGCGCCGCGAGCAAGACAGGTCGATGCGTGCGCATGGAGAACCTCCTCGCTCCGACCTTATCTGGATGGACGGATCCTGGCCAGGGTGAGAATCATCACAGACCTGGGATCATTGTCGTCGAGGTGATGTGCCTCTTCCCCGACGAGGACGCCCAGCGCGGTGATCGAGCCGCGGAGGACCTAGCGATCCTGGGCCGAGGGCTGCGTCGAGCGCGCGCCGCTCGCCAACGGTTCGGGCGTGACGCTGACAACGCCCAGATAGAGCGGCTGGCGCATCCGCAAGATCGCGCTGTCCAGCCCTGGGAGCGAGGTGTACCCGACAAGGTCGGTGCAGCCCTCTCCGCCGCAGTCGTCGCAGCGCTGCGCGCCGTGGGCCAGTACGCCGAACCGCTCCTCCGGGTCGGCGCTCACGCGCACGAGCTGACCGGCCTCCGGCATGACGAAGGTGGTCACCGTGTCCGAGCGGAGCCGGATCGGGTCGAGCTCGGCGCAAGCCGCCGAGGACCACGGCGGCACCGCCTGGAGCTCGGTGCGCGTGGGCGTGTGGCCATGCTCGATGTCGAATCCCGCGCCGATCCGGGTGAGCGCGAACCGTCTTCCGAGCGCGGGCAGCCAGTGCTCTCCTCGAACCGCGCCGCCGTCGACACCCCCGCTGAGGCGGACGTTGATGCTGCTGCCATCGCACGCGACGGCGCGCAGGCGTAGCCCCTCCGTCACGAGCTTGCTCGGCGCATCCATGTGAAAGACACGCTCGCCGGAGCCCGCGCACGTCGGTCCCACCTCGTCGCTCGCCGCGAGCTCGTCGGCCGCGCAGGCCCAGAGGGGCAGGCAGGCGGGGATCTCGGGGCGCTCGAGCAGGGTCGACCATACCGTGTCGAGGTCGACGCCGTAGACATCTTCAAACGCGGCCTGCACGGACAGCTCGAGGCTGCCCACGGAGAGGCTCTCGTAGAGCTGCCGGAGCTTCTTCACGCCGCCGTGCTCGGTGAGCAGGTGGGTCACCAGCGCGCCGGCGAGGACGTAGCCGTCTTCCCGAGCCTCCGCGGCCATCGAGAAGGCGTCTTGCCACCGCCGGCTCCGGTTGATCAGGCCCCACGGCGAGCACGAGAGCGCCACCGCGATGCCCTCCACGAGCATCGGCGTGCTGTTGCCCCACGCAGTGACCGTGTAGGCGTGAATCAGCTCATGAGGATCGAAGGCCTGCGACGCGCGAACGGCGCCGAACCCGAAGCACCCGCCGCTCCGCTCCGGGCATCCGGAGTTGTCCTGGTAGTCGTCGTGGTCGAGGAACTTGTAGTAATCGATGATGGCGTCGCCCGGCCACTCGATCTCGAGGTACTCCGTCATCATCTCCAGGTGGCGCTCGAGCGCGTCATGGACCTCGACGCAGGCGTGCTCGTCGCCCTCTCGCGCGTGATAACGAAAATGCGCGGAGCTCGACGTCACTCCGCCTTTCCAGTCAAGCCCATCGCACCCGAGCAGCGCGCCGAACAACGCCGCTGTCCCGGTCATGGTAAGCCCCCTCGTTCCCATGGTTCGCGTGTGCATCGATATCTTCGGTTGTTGATCGTCAGCTTCGGCGGCGGTGTCACCCCATGAGCACGACTCGGGCGCCGCGCTCGCGTCACCTGCGGCGCGCGCCGCACGCCCGTGACGTGTCGCGGAGCCGAGCATCAACCTGTGTCACGGGGTCGTGGGGTACTTCGGCCGCAGGTGGGGTCTCTTGAACCGCCAAGACGCCAAGAAACACAAAAATCTTGGCGTCTCATGGCGTCTTGGCGGTTCCATCCTCCCGGAAGGGTGGGGGCGTTCCCCCACCACCCGCTGGCGCGCTGCGGGGGTGACGTGCCGCGGATCCTGTCCCGCGACGCCAGCGCTCCGGTGGTCGTTCCGATCGCAGCCGGACGACAGGGGGAGTCCGTGCCGGCGCCGGCCGGGGCGCGGGAGGACCGGAGGCGGATTGCTTCAGCCGGCGATGCCGGGGTCGCCGCTCGCCGTACCGTTCAGAACACGTTGCCCGAGGCGCCCGTGGCGCCGGCGTTGCCCGGCGAGGTGCCGCCCGCGCCGCCGTCGCCGTGAGCGAGGACGTTGCCCGTCGTCGAGACCGACGTGTTGACGCGGTAGAGGCCGTACGAGACGCCGCCCGCGCCGCCGCCGCCGTGCCCGCCGCTGCCGCCTCGGCCGCCGGCGCCGCCGTTGCCGCCGGCGCCGACCTCGCCGGTGCACTCCGTCGCGCCCCTGCCGCCGTTGCCGCCGGCGCCGCCGTTGCCGCCGCTGCCGCCCCGGCCACCGGCGCCGCCGTCGCTGCTCGAGATCTGGCTGGCGACGAGCTGGAACCCCGTCGAGCTCACGAGGAACAGGCCGAACGAGCCGCCGCCCGCGCCGCCCCCGACGCCGGCGCTCCCGCCGCAGCCGCCCGCGCCGCCGCCGCCGCCGCCGTTGCCGGCGCCGCTGTTCGTGAGGACGCCGCCCTGGCCGCCGCCGCCGCCGCCGCCGCCGGCCCCGTGCCCAGCGGTGCCCGCGGCGCCCGCGTTCCCGGCCCGGCCCTGCCACAGGTTGGCGGTGACCTGCCCGCCGGTGCCGCCGGTGCCGTTCATCCCGCCCGCGCCGGCGGCGCCGTTCGCGCCGTTGCTGCCCGGCCGCCCGGCCCTGGCGTCGTCCCCGGGCGAGCCCCCGGCGCCGCCGGCCGCCCCGCCGGAGCCGTTCGCGCCGCTGCTGCCCGCGTTCCCCCCTTCGCGACCCCCGTCGCCCCCCTTGCCGCCGGCGCGCCCGCAGCTCGACGCGCCCGCCGCGCCGCCGGTGCGCGTGCCGGCGCCGTCGCAGCTCCCCACCTCGCCGTTCGCGCCGTTGCCGCCCGCCGTCCCGGCCGCGCCGTTCGCGCCGTTCGCGCCCGGCCCGCCGCTGCCCGCCTCGAGCCGGCTGTGCCTCAGCGTCACCCCCGTGCAGCTCACGCACCGCATCGCGTGGTTCGACGCGCCGGCCAGCGCCGTGCTCGGCGTCCGGATCGTCAGCCGGTCGAGCGTCGTCGGCGCGTTGATGTTCCGGCCCTCGACCGCCGTGACGTGGCCGCCGGTCGTGCTCCCCGAGCGGATCTCCGCGATCGACGCGGCCGAGCGCGCCCAGCCGGCGGCCGCGTCGTAGCCGCCGTAGAGCGACACGCCGCTCGAGAGGGTGACCCGGCCCGTGTACGTCCCCTGCGAGATGTAGACCTGCGTCTTGCCGGCCAGCACCGCCTCGTTGATGCCGCCCATCACCGACGCCTTCGGCGCCTCCCGCGTCCCCGGGTTGGCGTCGCGCCCCGTCGCCGCCACGAAGATCGCGAGGCTCGCGTCGCCGTCGATCCCGTCGCAGTTCGCGTCGACGAAGGCGTCGTCCGGCAGGTCCTCGTCGCTCAGGGGCGTGCACGCGTACTCGCAGCCGTTCGCGGGCGACCCGTCGAGGTCGTGGAACCCCGGCAGGCAGCCGCCGAACGTGCACGCCCCCGCGCTGCACCCGACCATCGCGTTCGGCATCGCCTCGGCGCAGTCCGCGCCGCACGCGCCGCAGTGGGCCGGATCGGACGCGACGCTGACCTCGCACCCGTCGGCGTCGACGCCGTTGCAGCTCGCGAAGCCCGCGTTGCAGGCGACGAGGCCGCACTCGCCGAGCACGCACGCCTCGGCGGCGTTCGCGAGGTCGCACGCCACGCCGCAGCCGCCGCAATGATCGACGCTCGTTCGCGTGTCGGTCTCGCACCCGTTCGCCGCGTCGCCGTCGCAGCTGGCGAAGCCGTCGTGGCAGGCGCCCGTCACGCAGACGCCGGCGAGGCACGCCGCGGACGCGTTCGCGGGCGCGCACGCGAGGTTGCAGCCGCCGCAGCTCGCGAGATCGCTGGCCGTGTTCACCTCGCACCCGTCCGCCGCGATCGCGTTGCAGTCCGCGAAGCCCGGCTCGCACGCGACGAGCACGCAGACGCCGGCGAGGCACGCCTCGGCGGCGCCCGGGTAGCCGCACCGGGTGCCGCAGCCGCCGCAGTGGTCGAGGCTGGCCCCGAGGTTCGCCTCGCAGCCGTTCGTCAGGTCGCCGTCGCAGTCGGCGTAGCCCGCGTCGCACGCCCCGAAGACGCACTCTCCACCGGCGCACGTCTCGCTCGCGTGGGCGAAGTCGCAGGCGACGTTGCAGCCGCCGCAGTGCGCCGTGCTCGTGAGGAGGTCGGTCTCGCAGCCGGTCCGCGCGTCGAGATCGCAGTCGGCGTGGTCCTCCGCGCAGCCGATGATGTTGCAGTTGCCCCCGTTGCAGAACGCCTCGGTGTGCTCCTTGAGGCAGCTCGTTCCGCACGCCCCGCACGACTCGGCGTCGTTCAACAGGTTCGTCTCGCAGCCGTTCAGCGCGTTGCCGTCGCAGTCGGCGTGGGGGGTCGTGCACGAGGACACCGTGCAGATGCCGTCGATGCAGCCGGTGGTCCCGTTCGGCGAGACGCAGAGCTGGCTGCACGCGCCGCAGTGGGCCGCGCTCGTGAGGAGGTCGGTCTCGCAGCCGTTGTCCGGCTCGTCGTCGCAGGCCGCGGTCCCCACGGGACAGCCGTTCGAGCGGCCGATGACCGGCACGACGACATCGGGCGCGCGCGCGTCGCCGAGGTCGGCCTCGACGGTCACCCGGTCGGCGGGCAGCGGCCCCGCGACGCCCGTCGAGGTGAACGTCACCTCGAAGTAGAGCGCGCCGCCCGGCGCGGCCTCCGCGGGCAGCTCCGCCACGGCGCGCGTGAAGGCGCCCGGGCTCCCGGGGTCGGGCTCGTAGCGCACCGGCTCGATGGCGAAATCGGCGCTGGCGATCGTCGCCCCGGTGAACGTCACGGTCTCCGCGGTCTGGTTCTCGACGCGGAACAGGCGCGTCCGCTGCCTGCCCGCGGGCACCGCCTCGAAGTCGAGGACCTCGGGGCTCGCGCACGCGCCCGTCGGCCCGCCGTCGTTGAGCACGCAGAGCTCGAGCTTCCCGCTCGGCGCGCCGCCCGCGTCGCCGCCGCCGCCGCCCGCGCCGCCAGCGCCGCCCGCGCCGCCGCTCCCGCCGCTGCCCGACGCGCCGCCGGACCCGGTAGGCTCCGGTGTCGTGACCTCGGAGCCCCCCGCGCAGCCGGCCGCGGCGAGCGAGGCGAGCAAGGCGAGCACCGGGACCAGGGGCGTCATCCGGACGGCCAGCGGGGCGAAGACGAGCCGAGGACGCAGAAACTTCCTGTCGCGCGCCATGAGACGAGTGGACCCGATGGCACTCACACTGTCCACAGGTCTCGCGCGCGCCGGACGCGGCGCGCACCTCACCGCCGGGACAGTGCTCCTCTCCCGCCGAAGCGCTTCTGTCCTGGAACTATCGGGCCCGTGCCGCGGTCTGTTTCGACCTTCGGCACGCCGCACCATATAGTGAGCCGTCTCACACGATATCGAGGGGCCGGCAGGGACGGCTCTCTGCCTCGCGATGAGGCATTCGTGGCCCCGACGGCGCGCCTGCGCGGCGGGCGCGATTGAAAAGGAGTCCCATGCGACATTCGACATCAGGCGTGTTCACGCTGCTCGGGGTTGTCCCGGCGCTGATCCTCGGTTGTTCCGGCGAGGAGGCGCCCGGCCCCACGGCGGCGTCGCCGACGTTCCATCGGGACGTCGAGCCGCTGCTCCAGGAGCGCTGCATGAGCTGCCATTCCCCCGGGAACATCGCCCCGTTCAGCCTGACGACGTACGAGGCGGCGCGCTCGGTGGCGAACCTCATCGCGCGCTCGACGCGGGAGGGCACCATGCCGCCGTGGGGCGCGGTCGAGAGCGAGGCGTGCGCGCCGCCGCACGGCTGGAAGGACGACCTCCGGCTCACCGAGGACCAGATCGCGATGCTCGAGGCGTGGGCGGCGGCGGGCAGCCCCGAGGGCGATCCTGCGGACGCGCCGCCGCCGTTCGTGCCCGAGGCGCCCGGGCTCCCCGGCGTCGAGCTCGAGGTCGCGCCCGAGGCGCCGTTCGTGTCGAGCGGCGACGCCGACCAGTTCCGGTGCTTCGTGATGGATCCCGGGCTGACGGAGACGCGGTACATGAACGGCGTGCACATCGTTCCGGGCAACAGCAAGGTCGTGCACCACGCGCTCGTGTTCCTCGACACGGAGGGCGCGTCCGCGGAGCTCGCCGACGAGAACGGGGAATACGACTGCTTCGGCAGCCCCGGGTTCTCGGGCGGGCTGCTCGCCGCGTGGGCGCCGGGGGCGGTGCCGATGGAGCTCGAGCCGAACATCGGCGCGGAGATCCCCGCGGGCGCGCGGCTCGTGATGCAGGTGCATTACCACCCGGCCGGGACGACGGCCGACCCGGACACGACGCGCGTGCAGATGCGCTTCACGCAGGGCGTGCCGGAGTACCTGATGGGCTTCGCGCTGATCGGCAACTTCGAGTCTCCGCTGGAGGAAGGGGGCGGGCTCCTCCCCGGGCCGAGCGACGCGGACGGGGTCGAGTTCCTGATCCCCGCGGGCGCGACGGATCACGTCGAGACGATGCAGTTCCGGCTGCCGGCGTCGGTGTCCGACGCGGATGTCCGCCTCTACGGCGCCGCCACGCACATGCACTATGTCGGCAAGGACATGAAGGTCACCCTCGAGCCCGAGGCGCCCTCTGCCGGCGAGCCCGGGGAGCAGTGCCTCGTGCACACGCCGAAGTGGGATTTCGCGTGGCAGCGCGCCTTCTACTACGACGCGCCGATCGAGGATCTCCCGCGGCTCCGCGGGGGCGATCTGCTCACGATGCGCTGCGTGTACGACAACTCCATGGGCAACCCGTTCCTCGCGAAGGCGCTCAAGGAGCAGAAGCTCCCGGCCCCGGTGGACGTGCACCTCGGCGAGAGCACGCTCGACGAGATGTGCCTCGCGGGCCTCGTCTACGTGACGAAGAACCCGTGAGATGAAGAGATAAACCTCGGGCGAGCCAAGAGTCTGCTCGCTTCGCGGGCCGTCCTTCGGCCGCCCTCGACCGGCGGCGCACCCGGGGCGGCACAAGCGCATGCTCCCGTCGTGGGTAGACGAGACCGCGGTGGGTCGTGTAGGATACCGCCTCTGGGATAAGGCCATGGGTTGTGAGGCAGGCTCCCGCCGCGAGAGCTGAATACCGGACATGGACGAACTCGAACTGCAGCGCAGGGTCGGCTCGGTGCTGTGCGGGAAGTGGACGATCGAGCGACTGCTGGGCTCGGGCGGTATGGCCGCTGTCTACGTCGGCGTGCACAGGATCGGGCGGCGATATGCGATCAAGATCCTTCACCCCGAGATCGCGCGCATGCCCGAGCTGCGTGCGAGGTTCGATCAGGAAGCGCAGGCCGTCAACCGGTTCGTGCATCCCGGCGCGGTCGAGATCCACGATATCGACGCGACCGCGGACGGCTGCCCGTTCCTCGTCATGGAGCTGCTCGACGGTGAGTCGATCGCCACGCGCGCCAGGCGCCTGGGTGGGATCGACATGGCCGAGCTCCTGGTCATGGTCGACGGGCTGCTGGACGTGCTGGCAGCGGCCCACGCGCACGGCATCATCCACCGCGACATCAAGCCAGACAACCTGTTCCGCACGCGCGACGGGCGCCTGAAGGTGCTCGACTTCGGCGTCGCCCGCGTCAGGCAGGCCGCGAGCGACTTCGTCCGGACGCGCACCGGAACGACGCTCGGCACGGTCGCCTACATGCCGCCGGAGCAGGTCAGAGGCGACGAGGTCGACGCGCGCGCCGACGTGTTCGCGGTCGGAGCGACGATGTTTCGCCTGATCACCAGGAGGCGCATCCATGAGGCGAGCTCCGACACCGACCTGGTCGTCAAGATGGCCACGCTGCCTGCGCCGCCGCTCGCGAGCGTCGCCCCGGAGACGCCGCCGGGCGTGTGCGCCATCGTCGATCGAGCGCTCGCGTTCAATCGAGACGAGCGCTACCCGAGCGCGACCGTCATGCAGCAGGACATCCGCGCGGTCCTGGCCGGTCGGCCGCCGGCCTTCGCCCTGCGGTTCGGCGCCCCCGCGCCCGCGGCAGATTCGCTCAGCACCGCCACGACGGTGTGGGCGCCGCAGGGCCTCGTCCCATCATCGGCCGCACCGGTATCGGCCGCGTCGGTGCGCGTCTCCGGCGCCGGCGATCTGCGCCCCGCGCCGCCGCCGGCAGGCGGCATGGGGCGGCCCAGCCGCGACGTCCAGGTTGCCAGCGACCGGAGCGCATCGAACGCGCAGGGCGCCCCGGGCGGCGGATCGGCGGTTGCTCCGGCTCATGCCCCCTCCTCGGCCGGAACGGCGTTCACCCAGGCGACGCAGTGGACGGCGACCACGGTAGGTGGACGGAGACTGCGGTGGGCCGTGCTGGCGTTCCCGCTGCTCGCCGCAGGCGTGCTCGCCGCCGTGTATTTCAGCGCGGTGCACGTCGACTCCGACGCGAGATCATCGGCCGCGACCGGCGCGCAGCAGGCGGCCCCGGCGCCCTCCAGGGGCCCCGCCGTCCCGGCGGATCGCCTCCTCGCGAAGGCTCCGGATCTCAGCCCCGGGAAGAGGGGCGACACAGGGTCTCTCCGCCCTGGCCCGCCGAGCGGCGGCCCCGAGGGAGCTCCCGGCGCGTCGCAGCGGACGAGCTGTATGCAGGCGGGAGACTGCCATCATGTGTGCGACGAAGCGTGCCAGATTGAATGTCAGGACGGGACCGTCTGCAAGATCGGAGCGCGCCGAGACGCGCTGGTGAACTGCACCGGATCGGGGATGTACAACATCTGGTGCGAAGGCGATTGCTCGATCAACTGCATCACGGGCGCCCCCTGCATCGTGTACTGCGCCCCTGGCGCCGAGTGCGTCATCGGCGCGTGTCTCGGGCAGATGGAGACCTGTCCTGGCAACGTCACGGTGTGCGGGGCCCCGTGCCCCGGCTGATCGTCGCGTCGCGCTCGTGCGCCGCGCTCACGGCGTCGGCGATGAGGGCGCCACGACCCGCGCGCTCGGGCCGCCGCTCCGCGGAGATCATGGATGGATAGGGACCGGTTCGGCCGTCGTGACGACCTCGTGTCCACCTCGCACGAGGGCGCGGATACCCGCCGTGACGATGCGGAGAACAAGGAGCCGGCGACACAGCTATGGGTGCGCCCGCCGCAGGCCCCTGCGCAGCCGCCCGCGCCAGGCGCGCCGCCGGCGCGGCGGCCCGCGGGCGCTGCTGGTCGGATCGCGTCGGCGCTGCGGGGGCTGGCGAGCGCGCTTCGAGGCGCCGTGGCGGCCCGCCGAGCGCGGGAGCAACCGCCTCCGCACCGGCAAAAAGCGCACTGGAAACGACGCTTGCGGCGGTGGGCGTGGCGCATCGTCATGGCCGCGTCCACGCTGCTCAGCCTCGGACTCCTCGGGTTTGCGGCGCTCCTCTGGTACTACGGCCAGGATCTGCCGCGGACCTCGGAGCTGAGGAGCTATCGTCCGCCCCAGGTCACGCGCATCCTCGCGCGCGACGGGACGCCGCTCGCGGAGCTCTTCGTCGAGCGACGCACCGTCGTCCCGATCTCCGTGGTGCCGAGGAGCATGACGCTGGCCGTCCTGGCCGCGGAGGACGCGAGCTTCTACGAGCACGAGGGGCTGAACTACGTGGGTATCCTGCGGGCGCTCCTCGTCAACCTGCGGTCGGCGCAGGCGCGCCAGGGAGGCAGCACGATCACCCAGCAGGTGATCAAGAACGTGCTCCTCACGCCGGAGCGCACCTTCGCGCGCAAGATCCGCGAGCTGATCCTCGCGCGCCGCATCGAACAGGAGCTCACGAAGGACGAGATCCTGGAGCTCTACCTCAACGACATCTATTTCGGTCACGGGCGCTACGGCGTCGAGGAAGCCGCGCGGTACTACTTCGGCAAGAGTGTTCGAGACGTGCAGCTCGCCGAAGCGGCCCTGCTCGCGGGGCTCGTCAAGGGGCCCAGCATCTACTCTCCGCGCGTCGATCTCGCGCGCGCCGAGGAGCGGCGCAGCTACGTGCTCCAGCAGCTGGGCGACAAGGGGTTCGCGTCGCGCGCCGACGTGGAGGCCGCCGCTCGCCAGGGGATCGTGCTGGCCCCCCCGCCGGAGACCGCTGCCGAGCTGGCGCCCGAGGTCGTCGCCGAGGTCGAGCGCGCGCTGGTCGCCGCGGCCGGCCCGCAGGCGAGCCGCGGTGGGTACACGGTGACGACCACGATCGACCCGAAGCTGCAGGCGGCCGCGAGGGCGGCGGTGCGCGGCAATCTCGACGCGTACGCCGCGCGCCGCGGGCTCGTCGCTCCGCTGAAGCGCGGCAAGGGAGATCCGGCTCCCTTCCAGGGGACGCCCGCGCAGGGCGGCGAGCGCGTGTACAACGGCGTGGTCACGAAGGCGGACGACGCGGCGGGCACGCTCACCGTGCGCGTGGGCACGGCGGAAGGCGTCGTGAAGCTGGAGAGGGCGGCGCGCTACAACCCACGCAAGCTGCCCCCGAGCCAGTTCGCCGAGATCGGCAAGGTCGTGCGCGTCACCTTCGCCGGCGGCGACCCGCGCAGCGGGCGGCTGGAGCTCGCGCTCGGGCCCCAGAGCGCGCTCGTCGCCCTCGACGTCCGGACGGCCGAGGTGCTCGCGGTGGTCGGCGGCTACGACGCCGTGCGCGGCGCCCTCAACCGGGCGAGGTCGGCGCGCCGCCAGCCCGCCTCCACGTTCAAGCCGATCGTGTACAGCTACGGGATCCACACGCGGGCGTTCACCGCGGCGTCGATCCTCGAGACCCAGCCGGCCGCGCTCGGAGGGAAATACAGGCCCGACAACTACGACGAGAGCGACGGACAGTCGCCGCGCCGGCTGCGCGAGGCGCTCGCGAACAGCGTCAACGTGGCCGCGGTGTGGACCCTCGAGCAGCTCGGGCCGGCCAAGGTCGTCGCGTGGGCGCGATCGCTGGGGATCACCTCGAAGCTCGGCGCGGACCTGTCGCTGGCGCTCGGCGCTTATGAGGTGACGCCGTTCGAGATGGTCGCTGCCTTCAACACGTTCGCCGCGGGCGGCACGTACCGCGAACCCGTGCTCGTCCGCAGCATCGTCGGCCCGGGCGGCCAGCCGGTGCCGCTGCCCGGCGCGGCGCCGGCGCGCCAGGTGATGGGCGAGGCCGAGGCGTACATCGTGACGAGCCTCTTGCGTTCGGTCGTCGAGTCGGGGACGGCCAAGCGCGCGCGATCCATGAGCACGCCCGTCGCGGGCAAGACGGGCACCTCGAACGCCGCGAAGGACGCGTGGTTCGTCGGGTACTCGACCGACATCGCGTGCGCCGTCTGGACGGGCCACGACGACGCCTCTCCGCTCGGCCCCGGCGAGACGGGCGGCGCGACCTCCCTGCCGGCCTTCATCGCGTTCATGCAGGAGGCGCACAAGGCGAGGCCGCGCACCGACTTCGCCGCGCCGCCGGACGGCCTCGTGCGCGTGCCGATCGATCCGGCGACCGGTGGGCTCGCGCTGCCGGGCGCCGCGGGCGCGCTCGAGGAGGTGTTCCTCGCGGGCACGGAGCCGACGACGTACGCCGAGCTGCCGTCGAGCGGCGAGGCCCCTGGCATCGTGTGGCCGTTCTGAGCCGGTCAGCTCCAGGGCGCTGACCGCGCGGCGGCACAGCGCCGCCGTCCCTGCTCGAATTCATGGACGTCGAAATTCAACCCCGGGGCTGCCCGGAGCCCGTGGGGTACCTCGGCCGAGGGTGGGGCGGGTGGACCGCCAAGACGCCATGAGACGCCAAGAAAATACAAAGATCTTGGCGTCTCATGGCGTCTTGGCGGTTCCATCATCCCGGCAGGGTGGGGGAACTCCCCCACCACCTGCCGCGAGCCCGCCGGCTGAATTGAAATTCAACCCGGAGGCTTCCGACAGCCGCCGGTTGAATTGAAATTCAACCCGGGGGCTGCCGGGAGCCCGCCGGCTGAATTGAAATTCAACCCGGAGGCTTCCGACAGCCGCCGGCTGAATTGAAATTCAACCCGGGGGCTGCCGGGAGCCCGCCGGCTGAATTGAAATTCAACCCGGAGGCTTCCGACAGCCGCCGGCTGAATTGAAATTCAACCCGGAGGCTTCCGACAGCCGCCGGCTGAATTGAAATTCAACCCGGAGGCTTCCGACAGCCGCCGGCTGAATTGAAATTCAACCGGCGGCCCGTCGTGTTCCTGCTGCTCGCTGGCTGCGCGATCGGGAAGGTTCGGGGGGCGCGGGGAGCGCCCCGGCCGCGTGCCCCTCAGGCCCGCGGGCTCCGCGGCTGGACGAGATCGTCGAGGCCGAGCTCCCGCGCCTTCTGGGCGAGCGCCTCGATCTTCTTCTTCCCGTCGTCGTCGGCGCCCGGCAGGAGCGACGTGAGCATCCCGGACAGCGTGCCGTCCTTGGGCCGCCCGAGGGGCGCGGGGTGGGCCACGAGCTGCTTCAGATCGTCGGGCAGGCTCGCGTTGCCGTTCAGGTAGTCGCCGACGAGCGCGCGCACCGTGGCGCTCTGGTCGACCATCCCGTCGACCGACTGGCCGAGCGTGACCGCCTTGACGAAGCGGTCGAAGAACGCCCCGTCGCCGCCCACGATGTTGATCTTCGCCTGCTCGAACGCGCCCCGCAGCACCTCGGCCTGCGCCCGCGCGATCTCCGCCCGGATGCGCAGCGCCTCGAGCTCCACCGCGCGCTCCTTCTCGAGCCGCAGCCGGAACTCCTCGTGCTCGCGCCCGACCCCGTCGAGCGCCTTCATCGCCGCCGCCTTCTCCGCCGTGCCGGCGGCCTCGGCCAGGAGCCGCTGCTTGATCGCCGTCGCCTCGGCGAGGCCCGTCTTCTCGAGCGCCAGCGCCTCGGCCTCGCGCGTCCTCGCGGCCGCGAGCCCCTTCTGCTCGATGCCGGCGGCCTCGGCGAGCAGCCGCTCCTTCGCGACGAGCGCCTCGGCGCGCCCCTGCTTCTCGATCACCTGCGCCTCGGCCTCCTTCACGAGCGCCCGCGCGAGGCCCTGCTTCTCCTCGCCCGCGGCCGCGGCCGACATCTTCTCGAGCGTCACCCGCGCCTCGGCGAACCCCTGCTTCTCGATCGCCTGGGCGTCGGCCTCCTTCACCCGGATGCGCGCCAGCCCCTCGGCCGCCGTCTCGGCCTGCACGCCCTCGGCGATCCGGATCTTGGCGCGCGCCGCCTTGTCGCTCG
This sequence comes from Sorangium sp. So ce1335, assembly GCF_051521615.1. Classification (NCBI taxonomy): domain Bacteria; kingdom Pseudomonadati; phylum Myxococcota; order Polyangiales; family Polyangiaceae; genus Sorangium; species Sorangium sp. So ce1335. Next base: position 7,719,301 of record NZ_CP150363.1, on the reverse strand, counting down.
CCTCGAGCTCGGCGTCGGCCGTGATGAGCTTCTCGCGCGCCCGGAACTTCGCCGCCTCCTCGCTCGCCTCGGCGCTCTTGATGCTCTTGACGAGCTGCTCCTGCGCCTCGGCCTCGGCGTTGATGCGCACGACGTCCTTGAGGCGCGTCGCCTCGGCCACCGCGCGCACGTCCTTGATGCGCTCCTCCTCCTCGGCCACCGTCTTCTCGACCGCGATCCGCGCCCGGATGACGTCGGCGATGTCCTTCTTCTGGAGCTCCAGCTCCTTCTCGCGCGCGATCTGCTGGAGCGTCACGTCGCGCTCGCGGCTCACGATCTCGAGCTGCCGCGCCTTCTCGACCCGCTCGGTCTCGACCGCGACCTCCCGCTCCTTGTTCTTCTGGGCGACCGAGACGCCGCGCTCCTTCGCCTCGCGCGCGATGAACGCCTCCTCGTCGTTCTTCTCCTGGAGCAGCACCGTCTTCTTGCGCTCCTCGCTCGTGATGCGGGCGGCCTCGTTCTGCTCGCGCGCCTGCGCCACGGCGATCTCCTTCGCCTTCTTCGCCTCGGCCTCGGCCCGGCGCTGCTCGAAGCGGAAGATGGCCTCGTCGGAGTTCAGGTTCTGGCTGCCGATCTCCATCCGCTCCTTCTGGCGGAGCTCGTTCGTCAGCACGTTCTGCGCGACCGTGAGCTCGGTGATCTTCCGGATGCCCTCGGCATCCATGATGTTGTCCTTGTCGAGCAGCTCGATCGGCGTCTGCTCCAGGTAGTCGATCGCCGCGTCGGCGAGCACGAACCCGCTCAGGTCCTTGCCGATGACGTCGATGATGTCGTCCTTGAACTTCTGCCGCTCCTTGTAGAGGTCCTCGAAGTTCAGCCGCTTGCCGACCGTCTTCAGCGCCTCGGAGAACTTCGCGGCGAAGAGCTGCTCGAGCGTCTCGGGGTTCGACGCGCGGGCGCAGCCGATCGTCCGGGCGACGGTGCGCACGTCGTCCTGCGTCTTGTTCACCTGCACGAAGAAGGTGACCTTGATGTCCGCGCGGATGTTGTCCTTGCAGATGAGGCCCTCCTTGCCGCGCCGGTCGATCTCGATCGTCTTGACCGAGATATCCATGTACTCGGCGCGGTGGATGATCGGGATCACCAGCGTCCCGGTGAAGGTGACGATGGGATCTTGGCCTCTCGTGTTGATGATCAGCGCCTTGCCTTGATCCACCTGCCGGTAGAACTTGGCGTACATGACCAGCATCCCGAGAGCGACGAAGGCGAGGACACCGACGAGAGCGATGATGAGGGGGACGGTCAGAGTGGGCACGCGGAGCTCCTTCGCGTTTCCGGCCCGGGGAGGGCGACGGCCCTCGCGTCCGCTTTCGCGTCAGCGAGGGCTCGGCGCCCGGGCCTGAGCCGGGTCGGGGGCCTCACGATGCCCCCTCGGGGAAGAGCGTACACGAAACCGCCAGCGCGCCAGCGTCGTTCAGCAATGTCGCGGCGGCGTTCGGCGACGGCGCCGGCGGGCCCTCGGCGACGGCGCCGGCGGGCCTTCGGCGACGGCGCCGGCGGGCCGTCATCGACCACGCCGGCCGGCCTTCAGCGAGCCCGCTGGCGCGCCTTCAGCGACCGCGCTGGCGCGTGTTCTCGGCGCGCGCCGCCGCGATCGCGTCGTCCTCGGCGCCGTCCGGGGTTGTGTCCGTGTGGGACGCAACCCGCTGGGCGAGGGGAGGCGGCGGCCCGAGCAGGGCGTCGAGCGGCTCGACGCCGAAGACCTCGCCGTTCGGGTCCCAGCTCACCAGCAGCGCGCGGTCGCCCCGGCGGAGGGCGCCGGGCGTGTCGCACCGGACGTCGAGGATGTGGCTCGCGCCGCCCTCCTCGATCACCGCCTGCCCGAAGCGCTCGTCGACGCGGCCGGTGGAGATGACGCACACGCGGCCCACGAGGTCCTTCTTCGCCTGGGCGTGCCGGGTCACGAACAGCGGGGCGATCGGCCGCACCGCCAGCGAGGTCAGCAGCAGCGCGACCGTGAGCGACCCCGCGAGCACCGCGAGGCCGAGCGCCCAGCGCGGCAGCCCCGCGCCGAGCCAGGCCGGCTCGACGAGCATCGTTGACAGGACGCTGGAGAACCAGCCGAACGCCGCGACGAGCGTGAGCGACACGGTCGCCGGCACGCGGTGGAGCTTCAGCGCGACGAGCAGCGATCCGGCGCCGTGCGCGCCGTCGCCCACGTCCGCCATGCCCTTGGCGGAGCCCTCGAGCGCGCCCTTGGCGGAGCCCTCGAGCGCGCCCTTGGCGGAGCCCTCGAGCGCGCCCTTGGTCGCGCCCTCGAGCGCGCCCTTGGTCGCGCCCTCGAGCGCGCCCTTGGTCGCGCCCTCGAGCGCGCCCTTGGTCGCGCCCTCGAGCGCGCCGAGGTCGGGCGCGGCGTCGCCGTGCGCGCCGCCGAGCAGGTCGAGGTCGAGCGCGCCCAGCAGGACGAACAGCCAGTAGATGAGCGCGAGCGCGAGCACGACCGTGAAGATCACGGCGGGGAACATCAACGATGCGGCGAGCACCTCGGTCATGGGCAGACGCGGGCAGGGGCGATGGGCGACGCGGCGCCCCCGACCGGCGCTCCGGATTGGATCACAGCGAGGCGAGGAGCGGGGTCAAATTCCGCCGCCGCGGTGCGCGGCCGAAAATGCTTGACATGGGCCTGACAGGCGCCCGCTGCGATCCGCTCCGATCCAGGGCCAATCGACCTGCGGACAGATCGCCAGGGCGCGAGGAGACAGGCCCGTCTCCCGGCGCCCTGGCTCCTCGTGGGCCGAGTCGCTCGCTCCGCGCGCCAGCAATCCCGCATGGACCGTAACTGCCCTGCCGCCGCGCGCCGCGCAGCTCACGTCGAGGGCCTGAGTCCGTCAGGACTCCCGCGAAGCGGCATTCAGTTGTTCATGCGGAACCGCTGGTTGTCGGCGCCGGTGCACGGCATCTGGACGACGGCCGCCAGGGGATCGGCGCTCCCGTTCGCGATGCTCAGGCACTGGCCGCTGTGCTTGACCTTGACGTAGTGATAGCCGCCTCCCGCGTCCACGAGCTGGAATCGCTGGTTGGGGGCGCTCGTGCACGTCCACTGGACGATGTCGGCGCCAGGGTCCAGGCTGGAGTAGTGCACGTCCAGGCAGAGGCCGCTGTGCCTCGGCTTGATGAAGTAGTGGCCGTCGTCATCGGCGGTCCTCACGAACTGGAAGCTCTGGTTGAGGCCGCCCGTCGGCGTCCACTGGATCACCGGGGTCTCGAGCGCGGTGCTCGAGTAATACACGTCCATCGCGAGGCCGCTGTGCCTGGCGATCAGCGGCGCAGTGAATTCGTGGATGCCCACCGCGCCGAAGTCCACGGTGGTGGTCGCCCACCTCGTGTTGGTCCTGGAGGACCAGAACACGTCCGACCAGAAAAAGTGCCATTCGACGTAGGTGTCCCGTAGCGTCTGGCTGTACTGCAGGGTGACCGGCACCGCGCCCGTGTACTGCGAATCTGCCCGATAGACGATCTGGAAGTGGGGCATCAGCGTCGACTTGGCCAGGGCCGGCAAGTTGCGCAGGTAGCCAGTGTACGGGTTCACGAGGTCTTGCGGTGCGTTGTACGGATTCCCCTCCACGGCGCTCATCCGCCAGGTCCAGTCCCTCCACGTCCCGGTGCTCTGGTCTATCGCGGTGAAGTCGTTCAGCGTGACGCTGTTCGTCGCCGACGTGCTGCACGAGAAGCTCGTCGTCACGGCGTCGGTCCCCACCCCGCCGCCGAGAGAGCAGCCGTTCGTGACAGCGTACGAGCTCATCCCGTTCGGCGAGCTCGGCGTGTGCATGTAGGAGATCAACGGCGCCGACGCGTCCGGCCGGATCTTCACGTTGACCGACTCCTGGAAGTGCTCGCGCGGCGTCCACGCGTGCCTGCCGGCCGATCTGCCCTACTGGCTCGCGCCGGAGCTGTACGTGATGGAGCTCGGCGGGGAGGTCGCGCGCACCGAGCTCAAGCTGGTCGCGCCGCGGGGCCGGCTGCTCGGCCGCATCGGGGGTTGGACCGCGGAGCGGGCGCGCGAGCTCGCCGTCGCCGCCGTCCTCCACGCGCGCGACACGGCCGTGGCGATCCTGTGCGCGGAGGCGGAGGCGCCGATCGCCGATCGAATCGCCGCCTGCGCCGACGTCGCCGCGCTCGAGGAGGCGCTCGCGGGCCCGTCACCATGCAGCGAGCGGGGGAAGCTCGCGCTGGAGTACCTCAGCGACGGGGCGCGATCCCTCGCGTCCCCCATCGTCAGCGTGTACTGCGCCGCGCGGGTCGGGCTCGATCAACGAGGCTACCTCGCGGAGAGGGCGTGGCAGGCGGAGTGGCTCGCCAGGGCGCTGGGGCTCCGGGAGGCGCTCGCCGGGCCCACGCCGGGACACGCTCCTCCGTGACCGCGGCGACGCGCCTCCGGTCAGCTCGCCGTCCAGGTGCCGTTCACTGATTCGCAGATCAGCTCCGCGGCCTCCTCCGTGAACCCCTCCGCATTGTAATAGTAGATCGTCAATGGCTCCTTGTCGCGGGTGAGGACGCAGGTGCCGAGCACGTCGTCCGTGGAGCAGCCATCGACGAGCGTGGCCTCGAGGTCAGCGGAATCCTTGCACTGGCCTTCCTCGCCCTCGATGTCGTCGGTCTCGATCTCGCTGCAGCTATGGACCGTCACGCCGCTCTCGGTGGCGCTGAAGTCGCAGGCGACCTTGCTGGCGGTCTGATCACCACCGCCGCACCCGGCGACGAGCACGAACATGGATACAAGAATGTTGCGCATGGCGAATCCTCCTCGATGAGCGCTTGAAGGCGCGCGAATGGCGGGGCTCCCCGTCGCGCGCCGCCTCCGCGCGTGCAGAGGGGGCCGGCTGGGTCGCGCCTCTCCTGGTCTCCCGGCGCTATGTTCGGAGGCGAGCGCCGGGATCACGGAATCGTCACCCCCAGCCCGTGCGCGGCACAGCTCTCCGCCTGCCTGCACATCCCGAGCGCCGGGCAGGTCCATGACCATGGCTTCCAGGACGGCGCGCCGTGCCTCTCGGCGGAGCTGCGCGCGATCGGAGATATCTCGCTCGCGCGTCGAGGCGGTGACGGGCTCGTCGACCCCTCGACTCCAGGATCACCGAGGCCGATGGCGCTGGCCGCGGCCAGCGTCGCGAGGGCAGCACGGGATCCCGGAACAGGTTCCTTCCGGCCTCCCTCGCAGGTATGGTCGGGCCCGGCGTCCTGGCTGTCGCCCAGGGCGGCCCCGGGAGGTCGCCCGCGCCAGGCCTTCAGGCGAGCTTCGGGCCCGGCCAGATCACCCGCCACGGGAGCTTCCGATGAGAGAGCATGCAGCAGTCCGGACGACAGCGCTTCTCGCGAGGGTGACGGCCGCGGCGCTCGCCCTCGTGTGGGGGAGCGGGGCGTGCAACGCGATCTCGGGGGTCGACGAGCTCGACTTCTCGGGCACCGCCGGCACGGCGGGCGGCGGCGCAGCCGGCAGCGGCGGTGGCACGGCCGGCGGCGACGCGGGCAGCGGCGGCGCCGGCGGCACGGGCGGCGCCGGCGGCACGGGCGGCGCCGGCGGCACGGGCGGCGCCGGTGGCACGGGCGGCGCCGGCGGCACGGGCGGCGCCGGCGGTACGGGCGGCGCCGGCGGCGCTGGCGTCGACATCTCTTACGAGATCGCCTGTGGGAGCGGCAACGTGGCCGTCGGCGTCCACGGCCGGAGCGGCGGCTCGATCGACCGCATCGGTCTGATCTGCGCGCCGCTGGCCGGCGACGGCACCCTGGGCACCGCGTTCCAGACCGTGACCGCCGGCGGCGACGGCGGCTCGCCGGGCAGCGTGATCTGCCCGGAGAGCCAGGTCCTCGTCGGGATCAACATCTGGGTCGACACCCTGGTGTACCGGGTCGAGCTGCTGTGCCAGACGGTCGAAGCGTGGAAGACGGGCGACACCAGCACGAATGTCGTCCCTGGCTTCGGCAACGCCCACAGCACAGCGTTCGTGGTCAAGTGTTCGCAGGGGGGCGCCATCGACAGGATCCTTGGCGACGCCGACCAGCTCGTGCGCTCCGTGCACCCGAAGTGCCGCGGGCTGTGACAGGCCGTTCGCTTCAGTCGTCGATCGCCTGCTAGTACCGTGTCGCCTACGTTCGTCCCTGGTTCCATTGTAAAAAACCACAGAGGCACAGAGGACACAGAGTTTATTTGATCTCTCCTCTGTGTCCTCTGTGCCTCTGTGGTTCAAATTCTTCTCCATTACGGAACCCGGGAGGAACGTGGGCGACGAGGTACTAGACCGAGGTCTCTCGCTCTCCGGATCTCTGGCCTGACTCCTGATGCATGGAACTGGCTGGCTCTCCGTGTGACCGTCGCGCCGCGCCACCGAGGGACAGTCGAGAGGTCCGAGCGGGGAATTTGACAGCCTGGTTGTGATCCATCCTTTCTGCGGGGCGCGGTCCATGACACCGATCTCCGAGCCTAGGTCGAGCTCGCGCCCCCGTGCTAAGAGCCAGCGGGGCGGCCATGTAGAAACCACCGCCGTGCGCTCGGCGCGGATTTTTGGAGGAATGCAATGGAATCCGATGGAATGCAGCTCTCGCTGTGCGGCGAGCCTCGATCGCGCGACGCGGCGCAGCGGGGAGCGCGTCGAGCGCGGCGGGTCCCGCTCGCGCTGGCGGCCGCGCTGACAGCGCTGTTCGGCGGCTGCGCCGATGACACGGGAGAGGCGCCGTCGAGCGGCTCCGGGGCAGAAGCGAGCGCCGGGTCAGGCACGACGGGCTCGGGCGGGGCGCCCGCGTCGAGCAGCGGAGGGGGCAACGCCGGCGCGGGCGGGACGCCCGCGTCGAGCAGCGGAGGGGGCGACGCCAGCGCGGGCAGCGGCGCTGGCGGCGATCCGAGCCCCGCCGGCACGGGCGGCGGCGGAGGCGGCGGCGGCGTCGGCCCGGCGTCCATCTGCCCGGGCGGGCCGTATGCGGCCGAGGCGATGCCCGTGAACGGCCGGCCGCAGCTCGTGCGAGGAGGGTTCAACTACGTCGAGGGGCCGGTCTGGGTCGCCGAGCTCGGGGCGCTGTTCTTCTCGGAGATCCTCAGGCAGTCGGCGAACCCGCCGCCCCTCAACGGCCCGCGGGCGACGATCCACAAGCTCACGCCGCCGGGCACCATCGAGGTGTTCCTCGACAGCAGCGGGACGAACGGGCTGAGCATCGACCGCGACGGGAGCCTCGTCGCCTGCACGCACGACACGCGGAGCGTCTCGGTGTTCGACCTCGCCTCGAAGGAGCGGCGCCCGGTCGCCGAGCGCTACATGGGCAAGCGGTTCAACTCGCCCAACGACGTCGCCGTCCGGAGCGACGGCAACGTCTACTTCACCGATCCCTCGTTCGAGCTCACCGGCCAGCCGGAGCTCCCGACCGCGGTCTACCGCGTGTCCCCGTCGGGCGAGGTGAGCGTCATCGACACGATGGAAACCCCGAACGGGGTCGCGCTCTCGCCGGACGAGGGCGTGCTCTACGTCGGCGACTACAACAGCGGCCGGATCCGGAAGTACACGCTGCAGCCCGACGGATCGGCCGGCCCGTCGTCCGAGCTCGCCTCGAACCTGGCGCGAGCCGACGGGATGGGCGTCGACTGCGCGGGCAACCTCTACGTCGCCTGGCGCGACGGCATCGAGATCGTCGCGCCGGGCGGCGCGAGGCTCAGGACGATCCAGGGCGTGGGCGCCGCGTCGAACGTCGCGTTCGGCGGGGCCGATCGGAAGACGCTCTACATCACCGCCGGCAGCTCGCTCCACGCGATCGAGATGAACATTCCCGGATACCCCTACTGAACGTCGATTTCGCGCCCGGGGGGCAGCGTCTGCCAGGATGCGGCGTGCCCGAGCTGGTCCGTGATGGGATGTCCCGCCGCGCGCCCCGCCCGTTCGCGCGGCCGCCGCGGAGGTCCGGCCAACCGTGGCCGGACCTCTGGCGGGCGAGCTACGAGGCGTTCCGGCGCGACTCGTTGTTCTTCGTCTCCGAGGACGACGTGGCCCCGGAGGAGGTGAGGGCGCCGGACGTGCCCGCGGCAGCGCCCGACGACGCGGTGGTCGAGCGCTCGCCCGACGACAGCCCGGTGCTCGTCTTCGTCTCGCTCTGCTGCTGCTGCTCGCGGTAGAGCCGGATCTCGTTCCGCACCTCGGTCACGCCCGAGACCCGCTCCGCCAGCGCCTCGAGCTGGTGCTTGAAGCGGCGCTCGCGGACCGTCCCGGAGAGGACGACCTCGCCGCTCTGCACCTTCACCTCGACGTCGCTCGCGTCGAGGTCCGGGTGGTCGGAGATCTGATCGCAAATGTCCTCGCGGATCCGGTCGTCCGAGCGCTTGTACCCCTTGGGCGGGCGACCGCGCGAACCGCTGAGGCTTCCGCCCTGTCCGACGGTCTCGAGGAAGCTCCGTCCTCCGGCGCCCTGTCCGCCGGACCGGTAGCCCTGATCGCCGTAGCCCTGTCCGCCCCAGCCCTGTCCACCCTGGTCGCCACGGAAGCGCGGCTCCTCGTAGCCGCGGTGCTGTCCGGACCGCTCGGCCCAGCCGCGCTCGTCGTCGGCCCACTGCCGGAGACCGCCACGAACTCCCTGGTGCTGGCCTCCGCCGAAACCTCCCTGGCCACCGAAGCCGCCCTGGCCGCCACGAGGTCCACCCTGGCCACCGAATCCACCCTGGCCGCCGAAGCTGCCCTGGCCGCCGCCGTAGCCGCCTTGGACGCCGCCGAATCCACCCTGACCGCCGAAGCCGCCCTGGCTGCCGCCGTAGCCACCCTGGCCGCCGTAGCCACCCTGGGCGCCGTAGCCACCCTGGGCGCCGTAGCCACCCTGGGCGCCGTGACCGCCCCGGCCGCCGAGCTCATGCTCGCCGCCGAAGTAACCCGGCCTGCTCTCGTGGCCGCCGAAGCCGCCTTGGCCGCCACCGAAGCCGCCCTGGCTGCCCCCGAAGCTGCTCTGGCCGCCGCCGTGGCCGCCTGGGCTGCCTCCGAATCCCTGGCCCCCGAAGCTGCCCTGGCCGCCGCGGTAACCGCCCTGGCCGCCGCTGAATCCGCCCTGGCCGCCGCGGTAACCGCCTTCGCCGCCGCCGAAGCCGCCTTGGCCGCCGTGGCCGCCCTGGCCGCCGCCGAAGTGACCTTGGCCGCCGTGACCGCCCTGGCCGCCGCCGAAGCCGCCCTGGCCGCCACCGAAGCCGCCCTGGCGGCCGCCGTGGCCGCCCCTGGCGCCAAGATCGTCGCGACCTCCTCGCTGGAAGTCATCCCGGCTTCCGCCCTCACCGTGGCCCCAGCCGTGGGCAGCGCGGTGCTGGCCGCCGAAGTCCTCGCGCTGTCCCCAGCCGCGCTCCTGCCGGCCCTCCCAGCCGCGCTCGCCTCCGTGGCCGCGCGCGCCCAGGTCGTGGCCGTGTCCGCCGAACTCACCCTCGTAGTCTCCCCGCTCGTGGCCGCGGCCGCCGAAGTCCCGCGGATCCGGGCCACCACGGAAGTCGTCGTGGCCGCTTCGGGCGTGACGGTGGTCGTCTCGCTGGAGTACTTGCTCGTAGTTGCCACGGTGGCCGTAACTAGCATCCCCGGTGGCTCCGCGCTCGCTGCGATATCCTTCATCGCCTCGTTGACCCTGGTGTCTCCCGAATCTCTCGTCGTCGCGTCCCCGGCCGCCGCTGTACTCCTCGTCGATCCATCCCTGACGATTCGGCATGACTCTTCCGCCTTTCTCTGCAACACGAGCGACAGATCGGCGAAACCCTGTCGCTCCGGTTGTGATCCAGTGGACGCTCGACGGCACGCGGGACAGCAGTGATCGGGCCGCCTGGTTCGCGCCTGTCCTGTGCCGCGTCCCTGAGAACCGAGGCCCGATGCCCCAGCGCGGTCGGACGTCGCAAGGGGTATTCCAGATCCGCCGGGACGTGTTTCGTTCTCTTTTCGTGACGACTGCGCCCCATCGCGCGCGCGCGGAGGTGCAAAGTGCCTCATGCGCGAGCGACAGGGCGCCCCATCGAGACGTTGTGCCACAGGGGCGAGGACGTCGATTCGGGTGGTCCCTTAGTCCTCTTCAGGGTTCCATCGATGCTCTGCCGCCGCGGTCGAGCGAGCCCTGGATCGAGGCCTGTCCAGCGCGAGAGGACGCCTGACGGCCGCTCTTGCCCGGGCGCTCGCGTCTCCTGCCGTCAGCGCGGCGCGCGAAGCGCCTCGAGGATCCCGTCCAGCCGCTCGAGGATCGCCTGGTTCTGCTCGTGCAAGGCCTGCGACGCCGGCGCGCCGCCGGGCGGGCGCAGCGTGGAGCCCGCGAGCGGCGGGCCGAACGTCATCGCGAAGGAGGCGATGGCCTTGCCCGCGGGCGTGCGCGCGAACACGTCCGTGTGGGCGCCGGACAGGCACGTCGAGATGAACAGCACCGCGTCGACGAAGCGCGCGCACCGCGGGTTCTCGCCGTGCTCGGCCTGGTAGAACAGGTACGAGCACCCGAGGACCATCGCCGCCAGCGCGTCGAGCGGATCGCGCGTCACCGCGCTCCGGAGGCGCTGCTTCAGGTCGTCGTACGACAGCTCGCCCGCCCCGCCGGCGGCCAGGCCCAGGCCGAGCAGGGCGAGCGCGCCGCGCAGCCGCTCGTCGCGGCCGAGCGAACGGGCCGCCGCTGCGTCTCCAGGGACCTTGCTCGCGGCGCGCGGTGACGTGTCTCCCAAGGCGTGCCCTCCCGGACGCGCCGCCGGCCGCGGCGCACGCTCCATGTCTCGCACGGATGCGGGCGGAAGGGAACCGGCGGGGGAGGGGACCCGGCCGCGCGCCCCGCGGCCACCGAAATATCCTGCGCGCGCCGCGCACCGGCGGCTACCCTCGCGCCTGCCCCGGAGCCGCCGCGCCGGCCCGGACAGGCGTGACCCGATGACGCGTGGGGAGCATGACGAGATGGACCGTGGAAGCGTGACCCGGTGGCTCGCGCGCGCTCCGGCGCCCGTGTTCACGGCCTTCGCCGTGATCGCCGCGTTCGCGACCTACTTCTGCATGTACGCCTTCCGCAAGCCGTTCGCGGTCGGCACGTTCCAGGGCGCCGTCGCGCTGCCGCTGCTCCCCGCGCTCGACCTGAAGAGCCTCTACATCATCGCCCAGGTGCTCGGGTACTGCGCCTCGAAGTTCCTCGGCATCAAGGTCGTCTCCGAGATGCCGCCCGAGCGGCGCGCCCTCGCCATCCTCGCGTGCATCGGGGTGAGCGAGGCAGCGCTCGTGCTGTTCGCGCTCACGCCGGCCCCCTACGCCGCGGTCTTCCTCGTGCTGAACGGGCTGCCGCTCGGGATGGTCTGGGGGCTCGTCTTCGGCTTCCTCGAGGGGCGCCGCGTGAGCGACCTGCTCGGCGCCGGCCTCTGCGCGAGCTTCATCGTCGCGAGCGGCTTCGTGAAGACCATCGGCAAGCTCACGCTCGGCTGGGGGGTCCCGGAGGCGTGGATGCCCGCCGTCACCGGGGCGCTCTTCTTCCCGCCGCTCTTGCTCTCCGTCTGGATGCTCGCGCAGATCCCGCCCCCTTCCGCGGCCGACGAGGCGCTCCGGACCCGCCGCGCCCCGATGGACCGCGCCGCGCGGCGCGCCTTCGTCCTGGCGAACGCGGGCGGGCTCGCGACCCTCGTCGTCGGCTACATCGTCCTCACCGCGTACCGCGATTTCCGGGACAACTTCGCCCGCGAGATCTGGGACGCCCTCGGCTACGCCGACCAGCCGGCGATCCTGACGACCGCCGAGATCCCCGTGGCGATCGGCGCGCTCCTCTCGGTGGCGGTGATGATGGGGATCCGGAGCAACCGCGCGGCGCTCCTCGCTGTCCACGGCATCATGGTGGCCGGCGCCGTGCTCGCCGGGCTCAGCACAGCGCTCTACCAGGCGGGCGTCATCGGCCCCGTCGCGTGGATGATCAGCGTCGGGCTCGGGCTCTACGTGGGGTATGTCCCGTTCAACTGCGTGCTCTTCGACCGGCTCATCGCGGCGGTGGGCTCCGTGGCGACGGCCGGCTTCCTGATCACGGCGGCCGACGCGTTCGGCTACCTCGGCAGCGTGGCGCTGCTGCTCTACAAGAGCTTCGGCCAGGCGAGGCTCTCGTGGATCGAGTTCTTCCTCGGCTTCAGCTACGCGAACGCCGTCGTGTGCGCGGCGCTCTTCGCCGCGTCGGCGGCGTATTTCTGGCGGCGCACGCGCCCCCGGCTCCCCACCGCGCGCCCGGCGTTCGACGCCTGAGGCGCGCGCGGCCTGGCGCGCGGTGGGGAGCCGGGGGCGCTCTCCTGCGCTCGATCAGCCGCCCGCTCTCGTCGCGCCGGGCGGCGCGATCACCTTTCCTGGGTTGAGGATGCCGCCCGGGTCGAAGGCGTCCTTGATTCGATGGTGAAGCGCGAGCGACGCCGCGCCGAGCTGGCGGGTGAGGAAGCCGCGCTTGAGCGTGCCGACGCCGTGCTCCCCGGTGATCGTGCCGCCGAGGTCGATCGCCTGCGCCATCACCGCCTCGAAGGCCGCGACGGCGCGCGCCTCGGCCGCGGCGTCGCCGCGGTCGAAGACGACGAGCGGGTGAAGGTTGCCGTCGCCGGCGTGCGCCACCGTCCCGATCACGGTCTCCGACTCGGCGACGATCACCTCGATGCGGCGGAACATCTCCGGGAGCAGCGGCAGCGGCACCGCGACGTCGTCGACGAGCACCGTGCCGAGCCGCTGGAGCGCCGGCAGGGCGAGGCGGCGCGCCGTCAGCAGCATCTGCCCCTCGCCCTCGTCGTCGGTCGTGGCGATCATCGTCGCCCCGGCCTCCTCGCAGGCCTCGTTCATGCGCCCGAGCTCGGCGGAGCCGTGCGCGTCGCTCTGCGCGATCAGCATCGCCGCGGCCTCCGTGTCGAGGTCGAGGCGCGCGTGGCTCTCGACGGCGCGCAGGGCGGTGCGGTCCATGATCTCGAGCAGCGAGGCGTCGACGGCGCGCACGATCGCCGCGACGGCGCGCCCCGAGGCCTCCAGCGACCCGAACGTCGCGACGAGCGTCGTCGAGGGCGGGGGGAGCCGCCGCAGGCGCAGCGTGATCTCGGTGATCATCGCCAGCGTCCCCTCGGAGCCGACGAGGAGCCGCGTCAGGTCGTAGCCCGCGACGTCCTTGCGGCTCCGGCCGCCCGTGCGGACCACCGTCCCGTCCGCGAGGACCGCCTCGAGGCCGAGCACGTAGTCGGCCGTGACGCCGTACTTCACGCAGCACAGGCCGCCGGCGTTCGTGGCGACGTTGCCGCCGATCGTCGAGACGGCGTAGCTCGACGGGTCGGGCGGGTACCACAGCCCGCGCTCGCGCGCGGCGGCCTTCAGGTCGCCGTTGAGCACCCCCGGCTGGACGACGGCGAGCATCGCCGCCTCGTCGATCGCGAGGATGCGGTTCATGCGCTCGAAGCTCACCACGACGCATCCCTCCGTGGCTGTCGCGCCGCCCGCCACCCCGGTCCCGGCGCCGCGCGACACCAGCGCGACGCGGTGCCGGGTCGCCCACCGCGCCAGCGCCTGCACGTCCGCCGTCGATGACGGCCGCGCCACAGCGCGCGGCCAGCCGCCGACCGCCCAGATGGCCTGATCGTGGCGATATCCGTCCATCACATCCCGGTCCGTGACCAGGCCATCGCCCAGCGTGAGGGCGAGCTCGTCGAGGGGGCTCATGTGCCATGGAACTCCGAGCGGTTCCTGACCGTCAACGAATTCAGGCAATTGCGGCAGGTAGGTTTGCCTGCTCCGGCGGGGTCTTCACGCCGGGCGGCGCGTGAAGGGCTGCCGTGGCGGCGCCTCGCGCGCTGGCGCCCGTCGTTCAGGGACCTCGTCGTTCGGGGAGCTCGATGAATCGAGGCTGCGCGGGGGCGGCGCAGCCGGGGGCGGGATCGCCCTTTTACGGCCTCATGGGCAGGCGGCGATACATGCGATGTACGCGGTGCACCCCTCGCTCGCGGTGCACCCCTCGTCGACCGTCGCGACGCAGGCGTCGTCGTTCTCGACCCCGTCCACGCAGTCCAGGCAGGCCTCGTTCCCCTCGAGCCCCGGGAAGCTGGCGGATCCGTCGTCCGCGCAGACGTCGGTCTCGGTTTCCGCCGTGTCGCAGGAGCTGGCGCACGTGGCGCCCTCCGCACAGCCGCACGCCTCGAGCGTCAGCTTGAGGAACTCCAGGGCCCCCTGCGTGTTGTCCTCGAAGCACTGCTCGACGCAGTCGACGCCGCCGCCCTCGCCGCTTCCGCCCTCGCCGCCGCCGCCGCCCTCGCCGCTTCCGCCCTCGCCGTTGCCGCCCGTGCCCGCCGTGACGGTCGAGCTCGACGTGGAGGAGGTGGCGCCGGACGCGCCGCCCTCACCGCCCGCCCCGCCGTTACCGCCGTCATCGGAACAGGCCGCCACCGCGCACACCATGACCAGAATCGCTGCCACGCTGAGACTCTTCATCGGGATCTCTCCTGACAATAGTGGTTACGCTGCTCCGACTCGAACGGGACGGCGCTCGCCGCCGCTCCTGCGGAGCCTCTTCTTCACGCTCTGGCGCCGTGTCCTGACGCCGGGCGTCTACCTACACCAGAATTTTACAGGATGATATCTGCCGCGTGCGCGCCTGCGCTCTTGTCGCTGCCATCTGGTTGCGTGGCCATCAGCGCACCCGCAGTGATCATCCACACAACACACACGCGGGATCTGCCAGCAATGTCCTTGTTCAGGAGAATCGAGGCTAGCACGTCGGAAACCTGTGCCCTTCCGGTTCGCCACGTGGAGAGCTTGCTCTTCGTGCCGTCCTGAAGGGGCCGGTCGATTCCTGGAGGTCACGCCGGCGGATGAGCTCGCGAAGGGCTCCTGGCGATGATGCCGCCCGCCTGCTTACCGCTGCTGCCTGCGACATGGCCGAAGCGCTGGAGCGCGCCATTCGCCGTCACTGAATTTGCGAACACGATATCGACCGCGATGATCCACATGGGCGCGATGACCGTCCAGAACGATGGATCCGCGATCGCCTGCCCGACGCCGAGCAGCGCGTCCATCGCCGCCGGGGGCGCCTCCGGCGGCTACGGCGACGCGTCTGCCGGGCTCGACGAGGTCGCGAACGCGATCCCGCTCTGCAGATCGCGACGGGTCACGACGCCCGCGAGGTCGATGCCGAGGCCGACGATCGCCTGGGCCACCTCGGGCCGGATGCCTGTCAGGACGACCCGCGCCCCGAGCAGCCGGACCGCCTGCGCCACCCGCAGGAGGGCGTTCGCCGAGGTCGTGTCGATGTGCGGCACGCCCGTGACGTCGATGATCGCCACCCGCGCCTGCCGCTCGACCACCTTGCCCAGCAGGCTCTCCAACACCTGCTCCGCCCGCGCCGCGTCCAGCCCGCCCACGAGCGGCAGCACGAGGACGCCCTGGCTGATCGGCACGATGGGGGCCGACAGCTCCAGGAGCGTCTTCGCCTGCTTCCGGAGCGTGTCCTCGAGCTGCTTTCGCTTCGTGATCACCTCCTGGAACAGCATGATCCCGCCGATCTCGCCGTCGAGCGTGTACCACGGGAAGATCTTCCAGCTCCCCCACTCGACGTGCCCGTCGGCCCGCGGGAAGGGCTCCTCATCATTCCCTTCCGAGGCCCCCGCGAGGCAGCGCTGGTGGACCGCCTTCCAGTGCTCGGGGACATCGGGGAAGACATCGTAATGGCACCGACCGATGAGCGCTCGAGAGTCCAGGCCGAAGTCCGCCCCGTAGCGCTGGCTCGCCATCACGTAGCGCATGTCACGATCGAACATGGCGAACGCGGCGGGCGTGTAGGTCATAAAAAGACGCACGTGCTCCTCGCTCCGGCTCAGCGCGCCGCGGAGGCGATCCCGCTCCTCCTCGGCTTGCTCCAGCTCCCGGATGCGCTGCCGCAGGCGCTCGTTCTCCGCAGCGACATCACTGTAATCCACGTCACCGTTCATCCGTGCCCTCGGTTCTATCCTGGGCCGTATATATCAAAGAAGCACGGCGCAGGGCGATCCAAGCGGCGCAGCGCGCGTTGCCGGCGAGGGCGCCGCTTGCCGCGCGCGCGACGACGCGCGATGCGTTCAGCGTACTCCTGGCTGCAAGCTGAGTTGCGATGTTCCCTCATCCCAGGTTTCGTGCTTCCCGGCGCTCGCCACGTCAGCGCTGGTCGAGGGGGCCGCGCGCGAGCTCGACGAGGGCGCCCGGAGCTGTTTCGGGTGCGCGCCGACCAGCGCCTCGGTCGGGCCGAGCGGCTCGGCGGCGCGGGCGACCGATCCTGCTTTGACGATACCGAGGAGCGATTGCGGGCGATCTGGCTTGCTTCTTGATCTATACCGTTCTCCCGACTACATTCGCTGCGTGTCGAAGCCACGGCTCTATCTGGTCTGCGGCTTGCCCGGATCCGGCAAGACGACGCGTTCGCGGGCGATCGCGTCGGCGACGGGCGCCATCAGGCTCTGTCCCGACGAATGGCTCGTGGATATCGGCGTCAGCCTGGTCGACTACCCGTTCCGCTTCCTCCTCCAGGGGCGCATGCTCCGTCACGCGGAGGAGCTGCTCCGAGCCGGCGTTGCCGTGATCATTGAGTTCGGCTCGTGGTCCCGCGCGGAGCGCGAGGACATCCGGCAGGTCGCCGTGCGGGCCGGGGCGTCGACCGAGCTGCATTTCATGGATGCGCCGCTCGAGGTGCTGAGGCAGCGCGTCCTCGCGCGCGGGGGGCCCGACGCCGAGGTGCTCGCCAACAAGGTCTTGATGCAGGATGGCGGAGCCTTCGAGCCGCCATCGCCGGAAGAGGCCAGAGGATACGATCGCTTCGTCGGCCCACACGACGGGTGGCCCGAAGGCGAGAGCGACAAACGGGTTGGACCCGCCTGAAACGAGCAGAGCTTGGAACCGCCAAGGCGCCAAGGACGCCAAGATATCGTCTTCTTCTTGGCGTCCTCGGCGTCTTGGCGGTTCATTTCTCGCTCGATCAACGTGATCGTCGATCTAGAGCTCCGGCGCCGGCGCCCTCCGGCTCCTGCGTTGGTCCCGGCTCCCCGCGGAGGGGGCGCCGGGCGCTCAGCGTGCCGTCACTGGATCTCGCCTGCGTGGAGGCACGTCCCCGGGCAGTCCGCGCCCCCGTTGTCCGGGTCGCAGGTGTCCCGCAGATCGTCCACGCAGACATAGCCCGTCTCGCAGGCGAACCCGGCGAAGCCCCCGCAGGGCTCGCCCACGCAGAGGCCGCCGCAGTCGGCGTCCCTCCTCGGGTCGCAGTCGTCGTCCGGGTCGTCGACGCACCGGTTGGTGCCTGGACAGCCGCGACCGGTGATGCCAGCGCAGGTGAACTGAAGCGCGGCCTGCGACGCGTCGAGCGCCTCCCCGCTCGGCGCCTCGGCGCCGCAGCCGACCCCGAGCACGGCGCCGCCGGCGACCATGACAACCACCGTAAGCCATTCCTTGAGCATGCGAGTACCCTCCAAGCGCGCTCGCCTCGTCCACGCCTTCGCTGGGCGGCGAGCCACGGGGAGGAGCAAGCGAAAGGCGGGCCAGCTCCGGAGGGGCCCTGCTCGCCGAGGGGCCGTCGTCTCGCGCGCGACGCAAGTCGCGCAGGTCCTGCACGAACTGGGCAGGATCCCGTCTTTGTGCGCGGAAAGGGCCGAGCGCCGGCCCCGGGCCGCCCTGCCTCGTGCGGGCGTCAGGCGAGGAAGCCGGGCAGCGGTCCGCAGCTCGGCTCGATGCCGATGCCGCTCGCCTCGTGACCGAGCGCGTTCATCACCGACGTGAGCAGCTTGTTCGAGCTCTGCGCGGTCGTGTTGTTGATGTACTGGCCAACGTTCACGCCCAGGTTCTTCCCGCCGATGACCAGGTACTGTCGCTCCCGGGTCCGCCGCTCGCCGTCTCCGAGGACGTATCGCCGATCTGCCCGGTGCAGGCGAGCGCCAACGTGCCCAAACCGAGGATCCAGCCGAGAGATCGAACGCTCATATCGGATCTCCACAGGGACACGCGGCGTCGATCGACGCCGCTCCCGTCGAGGAGGCCAGGAAGTGAAAACGCTATCCGCGGACCGAGCTTCTCATCGCCGCCACCTTTGTGCAGCCTCGTTGTCGCGCTGTCGTCGATGACGAAGGGCCCGTTCCGCAGGACGAGCCATCCGGAGCCGAGCGGCGCCCCAGCCCGCGGCGCCCTCTTTGCGCTCGGCGGGACCGTCGTGGCCCGGGCGCAGGGGCACGCCCTGGAAGGGGAAACACGATGCGCCACAAGCTTCTTCGCCTTCACGTCGCCGAGGCGCACCAGGGCATGGCACGAGCACTGGGCGGCCGAGATCCGGAGCTCGACGCCCGACGACGTGCCCTGGATGAAGGACATCGCCTCCCGCTGATCGCGCCTCTTCGATAAAGGCGATGGCGCGCCTGCGCGTCCAGGGTCGCACCCCGGTCGGGACCGGCGCGCCCCGGGCTGCTCCCCTCGATCCGGGGGGCGCGATCCACCGCGCGATTCCGGCTCCCAGGCCGCGCCGGCGCGATGGTACAAGGCGAGAGCGCCATGAGCACCGCCCGCCTCGCCTCCGCCGCTCTCCCGCTCATGCGGGGCCGTAACCCCCTGGCCCGCCGTGTCCAGACCCGGCATGGCTTTCCCATCCTCCCCGGCGGCTTCCCGGTCGTTGGCCACATGCCGGCGATCGCCGTCGACGCGCTGGGCCTTGTCCGCGAGGGCCAGCGCCGCTTCGGCTCCCTCTTCTTCTGGACCCAGGGCTTCGAGAGCTGGCAGCTCATCTACGCCTCGAACCAGGCCTTCTCGCTCTTCAAGAGCAAGGCGGTCGACTCCTCGTATCTGACCGAGGGCGGGCTCGGCAACCTCTTCGGCCAGTCGCTGATGGCCCACGACGGCGCCTCGCACCGCCACATCCGCACCGCGATGAACGGGCCCTTCTCGCCGAAGGGCCTCGACGTCGCGGAGGTCGGCGCGACCGTCGCGACGAGCGTCGAGCGCAAGGTCCGCTCGTGGCTCGGCCGGCGCGATGTCCAGGTGCTGCGCGAGACCCGCGAGCTGGCCCTGGAGGTGATGTTCAAGATCACCGGCGTCGAGGACGACGAGCTCCCCGAGTGGCGCCACCACTACGAGGATCTGATGCTCCTCGTCATCCATCTGCCCTTCGACGTGCCGGGCTCGCCGCGACGCCGCGGCCTCCGCGCCCGCGACTGGCTCGACGCGCGCATCCGGCGGATCCTCGCCGACGTGCGCGCCCGCGGCGAGGCGAGGGGCCTCGTGCCCGCGCTGCTCCAGGCGCGCGACGAGGACGGCGAGCCGCTCTCGGAGCAGGATCTCGTGGGCAACCTCCGCCTGCTCCTGCTCGCCGGCCACGAGACCTCGGCCTCGATCATGGCCTGGTGCGTCGCCCACCTCGCCGAGAGCCCGGCGATCTGGCGCGCGCTCCGCGACGAGGCGACGAGCGCGCCGGATCTCCCGCGCTCGCCCGCCGATCTCCGCAGCTTCCCCTTCGCCGAGGCCGTGTTCCGCGAGGCGCTCCGCCTCCATCCGCCGGTGCCGCAGGACGCCCGCCGCGCCGTCGCCGATTTCGAGATCGAAGGCCGCACGGTCCCCGCAGGGACCAACGTGGTGATCCCGCTGGCCCTGCTCTCGCGCGATCCCGAGCTCTACCCGGATCCGGACAGCTATCGCCCGGAGCGCTGGCTCGGCCGCAAGGAGGCGCTCTCGCCGCTCGAGATCGCCCAGTTCGGCGGCGGCGCGCACTTCTGCCTCGGCTATCACCTCGCCTGGATGGAGATCGTCCAGTTCCTCGTCGCGCTCGGGCGGATGCTCCCGGCCTCGGGCCCCAGGCTCCAGAACGGATTCCCGGCCTCGCGCTACCTCCCGGTGCTCCGCCCCGCGGCGGGCACGCGCGTCCGCTTCGATTGAAGCGCCGCCGGGCCCAGGGCGCTGGCGGCGGCACGCCGCCAGCGCGCATCGGCGCCCCGGACGCGGGCGCCTCCGGGCGCTGTGGCTAGCGCCGGCGCCGGCGCGACGCCAGCGCGCCGAGCGCCCCGAGGAGCGCGATCCCGCCGAGGTCGGCCGATCGACCGCCTGTCGAGCAGGAGCACCCGGAGTCGCCGCCGGGCTCCCCGTCGCCGCTCCCTGGCGGGTCGTCGGTCGCCGGGCCGGCGCCGCCCGCGCCGCTGCTCGAGGCGGCGGACGAGCTCGCCGTCGCGCTCACCGTCGACGCGCCGCCGCTCGACGAGGACGCCGTGCTGCCCGCGTCCGCGCCGCCGCCGCTGCCTCCGGCGCCGCCGGCTCCGCCGCTGCCTCCGGCGCCGCCGGCTCCGCCGCCGCCCTCGCCGCCGCCGCACTCGGCGGAGCACTCCGCCGAGCAGGCGCCGCAGACGCATTCGATGAGGCGGCCATAGAGGCCCGCGCCCTCCGCGTGCTGGCCCACGCAGCGATCCACGCACGCGTCGTCAGGGCACTCGGCGATGCAGCCCGAGAATGCCCGGCACGAGAACGAGGCGCCGCAGGTGTCGTACTGCGGCCTGCAGGCGTCCGACAGCGAGCCGTTCGAGCAGCTGTCGCAGCTGCCTCCGCCTCCGCCTCCGCTCCCGGCGCCCGTCGCGGTGGTCCCGCCGATGGGATACAGGGCGCACACGCCCGTGACGTCATCGTCCTCGAGGGTCCGCGTCGACGAGCCCGCGGCGTAGTACGCGGCCATCGTCGCGTTCCGCTCGCTGGAGTGGCCGAGGCCGAGGAAGTGTCCCTGCTCGTGCGTGGCGATCGACTGTGTGTCGACACAACCGTTGTTGCCGGTGTCGTTCCAGCAGAACCTGACGTTGTTGAACACCATGTCGGCGTCCACGATGACGTTGTCGAACCGCCCCCAGACCGGCATCGTGACACCGATGACCGAGTTGACGTCGCCGAGCGCTTCCGGCCAGGATTGGCTGATCCACTGGAACACGTTCTTGCCGTCGTCGTAGCTGTAACGATCGGTCGTGTCGCCGAGGAGGTTGGCCCGCCACTCCGTACACCCCGTGTTCGACCATGCCGCGAACCCGGACTCGATGCGGGCGACGGCGATGTCGGCGATCTGGCCCGGGATCGTCGATCGGTTGATGTAGTAGCCGACGGGCAGCTTCCCCCAGCGGGGGGTGCCGTCCTCGAGCGGCGTCCACGCGGCGGCCTCGCGGGCCGAGGCGAGGAGCGTGGCGGCGCCGAGCGAGACGGCGAGGGCGACGCGGCGCCTCATCTCACTTCCCTCCTGCGATGCGGACAACGTCCGTCATGAGCCTCTCGACAGGCTCGATCTCGTCGCCGGGCGCATGGACGGGCACGAGCGCGCCCCCGCTCCGTCGCACGAGCTGCAGCCCCTCGAGGCTGCGCCGCGCCATGCCCTTCGCGTCCACGTGATAGACAGACAGCGCGAGCGCCGTGAGGTGCCATCGCCCCTTGTCGCCCGGCCGCAGGAAGACGACGGCATCCTCGCCCTGCGAGAGCCTGGCGTCGCCGAGCACCCGCTGCGTCTTGCCCTTGTACGTCCCGCCGATCTGCTCGAGCACGATCACCTGCGCGCCCCCTTTGTCCGCCTCTCCCCCCTTGAGCGGCTGGGTGACCTTGAGCTCCGTGCGGGTCACGATCGACCTTCCGTCGTCGGACTCCGCCGTGGTGGACCGGCCGACGGTCACGCGCGCGATCGTCGCCGACCGGAGCACGAGCTCTTCACGCGAGAGAAGGACGGCCGTCGTCGCGTCGGCGGTCGCGCCGATGCAGAGCAGAGCGACGGAAACGAACAGGGACAGCACTGCCTTCACGCTTCGCCTCATGTCGATGACCCTCCAGGACCACCGTTTCTATCCCGGAGCGCGCGCGGCGACCATAGCTGAAGCAGCACGGAACGCCGTGCTCGCAGCGCTGCGATGCAGCACATCTGTCGTGGCGGCGGAACATCACACTGTGACGCGACGTGATGGCGTCATTTGCGGATCCGCGCGCTGGATTCTTTCGACCGCGCTGCCGCGCACCGCTGCGCGTAGACGGACGGTGTAAAGCCGATCTGGGCCTTGAAGTCCCGGATCAGGTGCGCCTGATCGTGATACCCGAGCTCCAGCGCGAGCGCCGCCCACGCGACGGGCGCGCCCGAGGCCACGCGCTCCGCGGCCTCCTGCACGCGCGACCGCCGGATGATCCACTTGGGCCCGACGCCGATGTACCGCTCGAACGCGCGGTGCAGCGTGCGCACCGACACGCCCGCGATCCGGGCGAGATCCTCGGCGCGGTGGACGTCGCGATCGCCCTGCGCGCGGGCGGCGAGCGCCATGGCCTCGTCGAGCCCCGCGTCCTCCGGCCCCTCGTGCGCGCGCAGGAGCTCCTCCACCGCGCGGATCGCGACGGCGTCGTCCGGCTGGTCGAGCACCGCGCGCTCGAGCGGCCGGGCCGCACCGCCGAACATCTCGACGAGGGGGACGACGCGGTCGACGAGCCGGCGCATGGGGAGGGGTGCGAACGGGAAGAAGCCGCCCGGCTTGAACTTCGTCGCGACGACGCGCCCCGTCCCCACGAGCCGGGCGACCTCGCGCCGGGTCCCGATGCCGTGCACGGCCGAGCCCGGCGCCTCGATGGCCAGGTTGACGCAGGGGTGCGGCAGGATCTCCTGCTCGAACGGCGCTGTGAGCGACCAGCGGACGACCCAGTGCCAGTCGACGAGCCTGGCGAGATCGGGCGCGGGCGCGTGGCGGTGCAGCTCGAAGCGCTGGAGACCGGCGGCGGGGTTCAGGATGCCGCGGGTGGGGTCCGCGGGGGTGATGCTCGGGCTCATGATCGCGCGTGGCGCTCTTTTACAATACCGCGCCTCTCCGTGGCAGTAGCGTCCGCCCCGGAGGCAGCAACATGGCTGATTCGATCAAGACCCCGAGGGGCCACCTCGTCCTGTTCCATTCGCCGAACGCGCGCTCGACGGGCACGCGCATCCTGCTCGAGGAGCTGGGCGCGCCGTACGAGCTGCGCGTCCTGAACATGAAGGCCGGCGAGCAACGGAAGGCCCCTTACCTCGCGGTGAACCCGCTCGGCAAGGTGCCCGCGATCCTGCACGACGGCGCGCTCGTCACCGAGCAGGTCGCGATCGTCATCTACCTCGCCGATCTGTTCCCGGAGGCCGGCCTGGCGCCGGTCCTCGGGGATCCGCTGCGCGGGCCGTATCTCCGGTGGATCGCGTACTACGGGTCGTGCTTCGAGCCGGCCATCGTCGATCGGGCGATGAAGCGCGAGCCGGGCCCGCCCTCGACGTCTCCCTACGGAGACTTCGATACGATGTTCGGCGTGGTGGCGGAGGCGCTCCGGAAGGGGCCGTATCTGCTCGGCGACCGTTTCTCCGCGGCCGACGTCCTCTGGGGCAAGGCGCTGGACTGGATGACGACGTTCAAGCTCGTGCCCGAGCTGCCGGAGGTCAAGGGCTATGTCGCGCGGGTGTGCGGTCGGCCGGCGTTCGCCCGGATCGCGGCGAAGGACGCGGAGCTCGCCGCGGCGCACGAGGCCGCTGCCGCGGCGGAGGCACGGGCGAGCTGAGCCTGCTCCCACCGGAGCAGGCCGCTGCGCGCTCGCCTTCTGCGCGGCGCCTGCGGGGAAGCGCGCCTCGAGCCAGGCGCGCCCTCGGGGCCTGCTCCGGCGTCCCGGGCACCGCGAGCTCGACCCAGCGTCTCTTGGCGTCGCTTCTCATCGGCATGAAGGCTCCTTTCCAGGCTCATCGTTCGGCTTCGGATAAGCCATCACGAGCAGCCGGTGCTCGCGCCCGCCGGCCGCCGTCGCGTTGTGGTATCGCGCCACGAGGTCCGTGACGGCCTTGCTGAGATCGGCGGTGAAGGCGGCGCGCTCCGCGGCCGACGCGAACCGGATCTCCGTGTCGATGGAGAGCGTCGCCAGCCGCTTCTGGGCGTCGAACGCGAGGCGCCACAGCCTGCCGACCTCGCGCACGACGCGCGCCGCGAGCGCGATGAGGTAGCTCGCGGAGACGCGATCCATCGTCCGTCGTGGATCCGCGGCGGCAGGCCCGAGCGCGCCCGGAGAGACGACATAGGCGCTCGCCGTCGCCACGAACAGGCGCTCCGTCAGTCCCCCCCATTTCCGCTCGCCCGCCGCCCGCACGAGCTGGTGGGCTTCGAGCGCGCGCAGGTGGTAGTTGACCTTCTGACGGGCCAGGCCCACCCGCTCCGCGAGGCTCGCGGCGGAGGCCGGCTGCGCGAGCTCCGAGAGGAGCCGGCTCCGGACCGGGTCGAGCGCCACGACCGCCGCGGCAGGGTCTTCGATGACCTCAACGTCCAGCACCCGGCCCATGGTAAGTTGACAACTTTCTTTGTCAAACCCATCCCGTCGGCTCGACCCTCCGACGGACCGGGCTTCCGGCCGGCGCGGAGGCGCACGGACGTGCCCGTGGCCCCGTGGATGGCCGGGGGCCGGACCCCGCCGCGGCGGCTGGCCGCCTGGCGTCCGTGCCTCCGGTCGCGCGCGAGCCGCCGTCCGGCGTCACGGCCGCGGAGAGGCCGTCGGACGCCGCCTGCCGATCCTCCGGCGCCCCGCCGCCGGGGCTTTGGACAGGGCTATCTGGACGTGTTCCAGCTGAGCTCGATGATGCTGTCGTTGTAGTCGCTGTCGTCCCCGTTTTCAGCGACGATCACGAGGATATTGTAGTTGCCGATCGTATATGGACCACCGGCCTTGAGCTGGCGGGACTTCTGCCATTCTGCGTTGATGTCCGTCTGATACTCGAACGTCGCCCGCAGCTTCGCCCTCGCGTTGCTGACGATCGTCGACTGACCCGTCATGGCGTTGCGCTCGCCGGAGCCCGCGAAGGCGCACAGCACCTCGTCGTTGCGCGTCACGGTGATCTTCTGAGTGTGCCTCGAGTTCGTCGTCGCTCGGATGGTCACGGTCACGCCATCCGGGAGCTCATCGATTTCACAGGTGTTGCCGTTCAATTGAGGCATCTGCTCATGCTCCTTCCTATGGATCGCGCCCCGCGGCCGGGAGGATGACCGTCGAGACCGGGGACGGTTTCGCGGCGCCAGAGGATGGCTATCAAACCTGCCGCAAGCCTGCAACGACAAACATCTGCCTGTGCTGGACGCGGTCATCGGCATCCTCCAGCGCGCGTCCGAGCGCGGCTCCAGGATGCGGTGAGGAGGGCTTCATTTGAGGTTACATCGGGGGAGGATCGCGCCTCTCCCGTTGACTGTAGCGACGGGTGCGCGGAGCGGGCGCGCCAGGCGGGCGCGGCGAGCAGCAGAAGCGCGGGCGCTCCGCAGGCGACGCCGGTCTGCGTGCGCGGCCGGCGATCTCTGATTCTACCGAGGCCTCCGGGCCCGACGGGGCAGTCGATACCGCAAGAGCTCGGCGATGGGGTTCAATGCATCTCTCATCGACCAACTTGCATCATGATGGTGCGCTGTCGCGCGCCGGCCCCGTGCCCAGGGAGAGTCTGCGCGAGCCGTGGGGCTCCGGCTGGCGAGCCCGGCCTGGCGACGACCGCGGTCACGATGACGGAGAGCCGTGCGCCGCACGAGGAGAGGGATTCGTTCTCACGGCGATGAACGAACGCCGGGGAGGGGGCACCTTAGCCGCTCATGCGAACGACATCACTCATCGTCTCGAGTGTCCTCCTGGTGATCGGTTGCTCTGATCCCGGGTCGGGCGCCAGCTCCTCGGGAGCGGCAGGAGGCGGCGGCGCCCCTGGCGTCACGTCTGCCAGCGGGACCGGCGGCTCCGGCAGCGGCGGCGACCTCGGCGGCAGCGGCGGCTCCGGCGGCGGCGGCGACCCCGGCGGCAGCGGCGGCTCCGGCAGCGGCGGCGACCCCGGCGGCAGCGGCGGCTCCGGCGGCGGCGCCGCATCCCTTTTCCCCTGCGGCACGCCCACGACCTGGCGCAGTTCGCCCGAGGCGTTCCTCGATCTGGGACACACCCGGATGCTCCGCCGGCTCTTCGTCTCCGGGGATCGCGTCCTCAGCTGGGACCACGACCGCTGGATCCTGTGGGATACGGCGACCCGCGCCGCGATCGCCGACGGCCATGCGCCCGGCGGCTTCGAGGAGCTTCCTTTCCCCCTCCCGGACGGCTCGTCTCCAGAGCTCCCGGGAGGCGTCGAGCTCCGAGCCGATCTCCTGCTCGTCCAGACGGACCCGCATCACGCGTTCGAGCTGCGCAGCGCTGCCGACGGCTCCCTCCTGGCGGCCATCTCGGCCGAGTATGGCGACGTGGGGCTCGCGACCGACGGGAGCTACGCATGGACAGCCCGCTCCGGCAACCTCACCCTCTGGAGCCGCGCCGGGGACGAGGTGCTGTCGGCGACGCTGGAGATCTACGGCGAGTTTCATGCGGCCCCGGACGCGGTGCGCATCGCGTCGAAATACAACACGAATACGTCGGTCCAGGTCGTGCCGATCGACGGCTCGCCGCCGCACCTCACGCCCGCGTTCGCGGGCACCTTCCACGCGTGGTCCAGGGACGGCGCGCGCTTCCTCACGACGACCGGCAACACGGTGCGGGTGTACTCGAGGACTGGCGTCCAGGAGAGCATCGTCAACCTGCCGGAGATCGACAACCTCGCAGCGACGGGAGACTATCTCTGGACTCACAGGTCCAACTGGCCGGGCAACCCGCTCAAGATCTACCGGATCGGCGGAGGGAGAGTCCCCGTGGCACACTACGAATACAACAGCGGCACGACCGTCGTGCCCACCGAGCGCGCGATCGGCGTCTTCAATCTGAGCTCGACGAAGATCGAGGTCATCGATCTCGGCGGCTCCGAGATCACGCGAACGGAGCACGAGGTGGCGGTCTACCCGCCCATGTTGGCGCACATCGACGGAGGGCTTCGCTGGGCCATCGGTACCTCGGCAGGCGTCATCTCGCAGAAGGGCACGGTGGCCGACCCTGACGCGACGGGGACGCTCGGCTGCGGAGCGTCGAAGCTGGGTGGAGCGGCCTCCGGGCAGGTCGCCATCGCCACGCCCGCGGGGGCGATCTTCGTCTACGATACCGCCGACCTCGGCGCCGGTCCCACGGCGTCCGTTCCGTTGCTCAGCGCTGGCGTGCGGCTCTCGGCCGACGGGCGCGTGCTCGCCGCGCGCGCCACCGAGCGCGACCGGTACATCGAGAGCAGAGACCTCCGGATCTTCTCGCTGCCCGACGGCGCCGAGGTCGCCTCGTTCGACTCGGATGTCGCCCTCCTCGACTTCTCGCTGTCCGCGAGCGGGACGACGCTGGGCCGCACGTATCACCGCTCCGACATCCTCGATGGCGATCGCATCGTCAGCGACGTGAGCGGAGCGACGGTGATCTACGAGGACACCGGATTCCAACCGGTTCCGGTCATCTCACCCGACGGCCGTCACTTCCTCGTGACGGACGAGGCGATCGGAGACGGCTGCGGGTTCACCCAGTTCTACGTGGACGGGGTGCTCGTCAACGCGGTGCCCGGCTGCGCGGTCGGATGGCTCGACGATACCCGCGCGCTCGTCCAGACGTATTTCCTCAACTTCTTGACCAGCCGGTGGGAGCTTCAGGCATCCACGATCTACGACGAGCTGGGCAACGTGATCGCCACGCCGCCGCTGCCGCGCATCACCCTGGCCCCCAGCGACTATACGGCCGACCATGGCAAGCCGGCGTACGGCATGGTCCCCATCTCGCCGACGGCCATCCTCGCCCGGTACGAGCGCGCCATCTACGACATCGAGACCGGCGCGACCCTGGCGACCCTCCCCGAGGCCAGCGTCATCGCCGGCAGCTCCGTCGTGTATCCCTGCGGCAACGCCATCTGCGCCGCGCCGTACTGACCAGCGGCCGGGCGATCACCTCTTCCGGTACGCGCCGGGCGTCGTCCCCGTGCGGCGCTTGAACGCCGTCGTGAGGTGCCCCTGGTTGGAGAACCCGCACGCCAGCGCGATCTCCGCGATGGACATCCGCTCGTCCCGGAGCATGGTCATCGCCTTCTCGATACGGCGCGACAGCACGTATTGATAGGGGGTCTGGTGGTATGCGTGCTTGAACAGGCGCGAGAAATGGTCCGGCGAGTAGCCCACCAGCCGCGCCAGGTCGACGAGCCCGAAGTTCGATGAGAGCTCTCGGTCCACGAACCTCTCGATCTGCGTGCGCTGGCCGCTCGAGAGGCTCGCGCTGCGCAGCGACATCTCCGCCTTGGCGCCCGCGCCGTACCGGGCCGCCACGTAGGACGCCAGCGTCAGGCAGAGCGACTGCACGTACACCGCGCCCAGGTACTCCTGCCCCTCGGCCTGCGCCCGCAGGCGATGGACCATGTCGACCACGTGGGCGTCGACGAGGCCGAACCGTGGGCCCTGCTCCGGGACCAGGCAGCTGGACAGAGACGAAGAGAGGGCCGACATGGCTGCTTCGGGGAAGGTCACCCCCGTGACCACCGACGGCCGCCCCCGCCACGTGACGCTGTGAAGCCTGGTCCTCCGCGGCATGAGGTCCACCATGCCCGAGAGCCGCTCGAACGAATGCTCCCGGACCTCTCCCGAGGTGGGATCCGCGAAGCGGATGTCGATCTGCGAGGGGCCCCCCGTCCAGACGAGGACGGTATCCGAATCCGCCGAGAGCGCCTCGAACCGGCCGCTCTCGGGCACGTACTGCATCCGGAGAGGCAGCCCCACCCAGTCCGATCCGGTGAGAGCCACGCCGTACTTCGCAGGAAGCGCTGCGGTCATACCTGGGTTCGTCCCAGAACATCGCCGGAGGAACGCAGGGGTCAAGCCCTTCGTTCACGGCGCGTGGCCGAGCACGCATCGCTACGCGCCCGCGCCGAGCGGATTCCACGTGCCGAGATCCTGAAAACCTTCGCCGGGAATTTGAACGACGCCGCCCCGGGCGCCGCGTACCTTTCCGCCACTTCCTCACAGAGGCCGCGCGGGCGGCATCGAGCCGGGCGCCCGATGGCCTCTGTTCAAGGTGTAAATTTTTAGTTCGGTCGCGCGCGACCGGGAGCTCTGCTCACATGTCTACCTCGACCTCTCCGCTGCTCGTCCGCCTTCGTGGTTCCGGCGCCTTCGCCCGCGCGATTCCGCTCGCGAGCCTTTTATTTGTCGGTGCCCTTGCCTGCTCCAGCGCTTCCGATGGGTCGACCGACAACACCGGTGGCTCCGGCGGGGCCTCTTCCAGCGTCGGGACGTCGGGGAGCGTCTCGACGACGAGCGGAGCGGGCACGACGGGGACCGGCGGCTCGGGCGGGCAGGCGCCCACGGGAGCCACCACGGGCAGCGGCGCGACGGGCAGCGGCGCGACGGGCAGCGGCGGGCAGGACACCGTCGCGAGCTCCTCCTCCACGGGCGCGCCTGCCGTCGGCTCGGGCGGCGGTGGGGGGGCTCCCGATCCTGGGTTTCAGCCTTGCCCCGCGACGGGCCCCTGCAAGATCCTGCCCCTCGGGGACTCGATCACCTTCGGCCTCGGCTTCGATGGCGGCTACCGGGTCGAGCTCTTCCGCCTGGCCCGGCAAGACGGCCACGAGATCACGTTCACGGGCACCCAGCAGATGAACGGCCCCGCGATGGTCGACGGCGCGCCGTTCCCCCGCAATCACGAGGGGATCAGCGGAGAGACCATCCAGCAGATCGCCAATCGTGTGCCGACCCCGGCGCTCCGGGAGATGCCGCACATCGTGCTGCTCCACGCGGGCACGAACGACATGTACCGAGACCCGAACGGCGCCGATACCCGCCTGGGCGCGCTCATCGACGAGCTGATCGCCGAGGCGCCCGACGCGCTGATCGTCGTGAGCAACATCATTCCTTTCCCGGGGGGCGCCAACGCGGTCAATACGTACAACGCCAAGATCCCCGGGCTCGTCGAGGAGCGCGCCAAGGCGGGCGCGCACGTCGTCTTCGTCGATCAGTTCACGGGCTTCCCCACGTCCGAGCTCGGCGACGGGGTCCATCCGAATCAGGCCGGTTACGCCCGCATGGCGGGGGCCTGGTACGGCGCCATCTCCGACTACCTGAGGTGAGCCGGCCGCCTGGGCCGTCGGACGGCCCTGATCGTGCCGCGCTTGCCGCCGCCGCAGAAGAACCGGTCGCCGCCGTCGGATTCGAGGCCCGAGACGCCCGCGCCGGGCGGCATCTCGATCCGCTCCAGCACCTCGCCGGTCCGGGGATCGACCTGCCGCAGCTCGCTCTCTTCCCCTTCCCAGGTGCCGTGCCATAGCTCGCCGTCGCTCCAGGTGACGCCGGTGACGAAGCGCGTCGACTCGATGGTGCGAAGGACCGCGCCTGTCTGGGGATCGATCTGGTGGATCTTGCGGCCGCGGTGCTGACCCACCCAGAGCGCCCCTTCGGCCCAGGCGAGCCCCGAGTCGCCGCCGCCGCCCGGCGCCGGGATCGTCGCGAGCACACGGCCGGTCTGCGGGTCGATCTTCTGGATGCGATCCTCGGCGATCTGGAACAGGTGCCGGCCGTCGAAGGCCGTCCCGGCGTGCGCGGGGACCTCGATCGAACGCACGGTCTCCCCGCTCTCGGGATCGAGCGCGTTCAGCCTGTCGCCGGACGCAAACCAGACATGCTGGCCGTCGAACGTGAGCCCGTGCACGTGCTCGACGCCCGGAAAAGGGCCATATTCGCGGATGATCTTGGCTGCCGAGATGTTCATGCGTCGATCCTAGCCATCCGGCAGCGGGGGCGGGAGCAACAAGGTTGTCGTGAATCCCGGCGCCGGCGGGGTGATCCAGCGCCGTGCCCGCCCATCCCCGATCGGCTGTACCTTGCCGCCGGCCGCGAGGGCGTCGAGGGCCCGCTGCACCGTGCGCTGGCTGGCGCCGAGGGCGAGCGCCAGGGCCGAGCTCGACCAGGACTCGCCGTCTGCGAGGAGGGCGAGCACCGCTGCGTGCTGCTCCTCGACGGGCCGCGCCAGCACGACGACCTCGCGGTCGCCGCGCGGCGCGAGCGCGAAGCCCCGCCTCGTCGCGCTCACGCTGGCCAGGGCCCGCAGCACCGCGCGGAGGCGGCCGATCTCGACGCGCAGCCGCGCACGATGCGAGTCGTCGGCGCGCCTCGCCCCGAAGGCCCGCGCGACGAGCGTCTCCCTCGGCACGTCTCCAGGCGATGCCTCCGCCATCGCGCGTGCGAGCGCGAACAGGACCGGGCGCCTCGCGAGCGAGACCACGGTGCGCGCGTCGCGCACGACATGGCGACAGGCGTCCACGACGAGCGCCCCCGAAGCCAGCAGCGCCTCCACCTCCTCGAGCAGCAGGGGACGGGCCTCACCCCGCGCCACGAGGCGCGCCGCCGGCGTGGTCAGGGCGAGGGATGCGCTCTCGACCTCCGCCGTCAGCGCGGGGATGTCCGCCCGGCGCGCGGCGCGCGCGGCCCGGGCGAGCGCGGCGCGCGCCGGCTTCGTCCGGAGGCGCCGCACCGCGATGCCGGCGACGACCAGCTCGTGGGCGGCCTCCAGCGCGGGCGGCAAGGACGCCGGGTCGAGCTCGGCGAGCGCGCCCTCGGCCTCGTCGAGGCGCCCGATCAGGAGGAGGCGCCGGATCTCGAGATACCGCGCGTGCGCGGCGTTCCCCCGGTCTCCGTGCGCTTCGAGCGTCCTCCGCGCCGCGTCGAGCGTCCTCGCGGGCAAGTCCAGGTCGCGTGACGCGAGCGCGATCTCGGCCTCGGCGACCACGCAGCGCGCGCGGGCGACGGCCTCCCTCGCGCCGAAGGCGCGCGCCGCCCTTCGCAGGAGAGATTTCGCGCGCCCGAGCTCGCCGAGCTGCGCCATCGCGATGCCGCGCAGCGCGAGCGCAGGCGCGTCGTCGCGCAAGGCGACCCGGCTCAGCGCGCCGAGGGGATCACCCGCCGCGAGCGCGCGCGCCGCGGCCGTGATCAGTGAGTCCATCGGGATCGCGCCACACGTGTAACTCCCACCCGCTCGGCGCCCGAGCCTAATCTACCTCACGACCTGCATTCAAGGAGTGACGACGATGACAGCGCACACGACCGGGACACGCGAAGACTGGCTGGCAGCGCGGCTCGAGCTGCTGGAAGCGGAGAAGGAGCTGACGCGGCGCAGCGACGCGCTGGCGCGGCGGCGCCAGGAGCTGCCATGGGTTCGAATCGACAAGGACTACCGCTTCGAGACCGACGAAGGGACTGCCTCGCTGGCGGACCTCTTCCAGGGGCGCTCGCAGCTCCTCGTCTACCACTTCATGTTCGGACCCGACTTCGCCGCGGGCTGCCCGTCCTGCTCGATGATCGCGGACGGCTTCAACGGGTTCGCGGTTCACCTGGCCAACCATGACGTGATGCTCTGGGCGGTCTCGCGGGCGCCGCTCGCGAAGCTGCAGGCGTACAGGCGGCGAATGGGCTGGACCTTTCCCTGGGCGTCCTCGTCCGCGAGCGACTTCAACGCCGACTTCAACGTCTGGTTCACCGAGGAGCAACAGCGCGACGGAGGCGTCGACTACAACTACCGGCGCGAGGCCGCGTTCGCGTGGCGCGAGGGCCAGGAGGGGGGCGGCGAGGGGGCGGAGGCCAGGTTCGCGGCCATGTGCGGGACCGACCCGGCCACGTTCCATCGCGACAGACCGGGCATGAGCGCGTTTGTGCTCGAGGACGGCGCCGTCTACCACACCTACTCCGCCTATGCGCGCGGCCTGGACGGACTGTGGGGCGCGTACCAGTGGCTCGACCGCGCCCCCAAGGGGCGCAACGAGACGGGCGTCTGGTGGCGTCGGCGCGACGAGTACGACAGCCCGGCGAAGCGCGTCGGCGCGCCCTGCTGCGGGCGATAGCTCCTCGGAAGGCGAGGGCACAACCCGGCTCGACCACCAGGGCGCGTGCCTGGAGAGCTCGCCCGGTCGGACTTAGGAAATAGTCCTTACAATGTCCTTGACACCCACGCGCCGCCCTGATAGTCGTTGTGGCGTCGCTGCGAACGCGGCTGGCCGCGAGCGACCGTGGCGGGTGAGCTCTTACCTCGCGACGGTCGCGCCGGGCCTGATCCCGCTCACGCATCGCGCCATGTCGATGTCGATAGCGCGCGCGCGCGCGCCGTGCGCTGAAGTGCGCTGAAGTACCACGCCGCTCGAAGAATCCGCCTCCATCATAGCCCAGCCCGATCGGCGCGGCCGGCGCCGCAGGTGCGGCGCTCGTCCTCGGCGAGCGCCGCCGCGGATTCAGCGAGTGCAGCGCAGGCGATCCTCTGATATAAGCCACACGCGAACCACGAGCCGGAGAGCCCTTCATGACCGTCGTTACTGGAGACAAAGAGTACTTCCCTGGCGTTGGCAAGATCCCTTACGAGGGGCCTGAGTCCGACAACCCCCTCGCCTTCAAGTGGTATGATGCCAACCGCGTCGTGGCTGGCAAGACCATGAAGGATCACTTCAAGTTTGCCGTGTGCTACTGGCACACGTTCTGCGGTCGTGGGCACGATCCGTTCGGTCCGGGGACGATCAACTTCCCCTGGGACGAGGGCAAGGACGCGTCGACCCGCGCTCGTATGAAGATGGACGCGGCCTTCGAGTTCATCACCAAGCTGGGCGCGACGCACTACTGTTTTCACGACATCGACCTCGTCGAGGAGGGCGACAGCCGCGCCGAGACGTCGCGCCGCCTCCAGGCCATCGTCGAGTACGCCAAGCAGAAGCAGGCGCAGTCGGGCGTCAAGCTGCTGTGGGGGACGGCGAACCTGTTCTCCAACCCGCGTTACATGAACGGCGCCTCCACGAACCCGGATTTCTCCGTGGTGGCCTATGCCGGCGCCCAGCTCAAGGACGCTCTCGACGCGACCATCGCGCTGGACGGCGAGAACTACGTGTTCTGGGGCGGCCGCGAGGGCTACATGAGCCTGCTGAACACGGACATGAAGCGCGAGAAGGCTCACTTCGCCCGCTTCTTGACCATGGCCCGCGACTACGCGCGCTCGCGCGGCTTCAAGGGGACGTTCTTCATCGAGCCCAAGCCGATGGAGCCCTCGAAGCACCAGTACGACTTCGACGCCGAGACCGTGATCGGGTTCCTGCGCCAGCACGGCCTGGACAAGGACTTCAAGCTCAACCTCGAGACGAACCACGCGACGCTCGCGGGCCACACCATGGAGCACGAGATGCAGGTGGCCGCGGACGCCGGCATGCTCGGCAGCATCGACGCCAACCGCGGCGACTACCAGAACGCGTGGGACACCGACCAGTTCCCCTACAACATCAACGAGACCGTGGAGATGATGCTCATCCTGCTCCGCAGCGGTGGGTTCCAGGGCGGCGGCGTCAACTTCGACGCCAAGCGTCGCCGCAACTCGTCGGACCTCATCGACACCTTCCACGGGCACATCGGCGGCATGGATGTGTTCGCCCGCTCGCTGATCATCGCCGACGAGCTGATCCGCAAGTCGCCGCTCGAGTCGATGCGCAAGGCGCGCTACGCGTCCTTCGACGGCGGCAAGGGCGCGGACTTCGAGCTGGGCAAGCTGACGCTGGAGCAGCTCGCCGAGATCGGCAACGCCGGCGGTGAGGTCAAGCTCACGAGCGGTCAGCAAGAGCTGTACGAGAACATCGTCAACCGGTACATCCGCTAACTCGGTCGAGCGAGGGAACGACAGCCGGGCGACGCGCGCTGCGCGCCCGGCTGTTTTTCTTGGCGACGAGAGCGCCGGGAGCGAAGCCGCGCGAGCGCGCGCTGGCGCTCGCCGCCGAGGAGACGTCGCGCGGAACCACATCGGCTGGGAGACGCTGACCCACGCGGGCGCGCCCTGGAGCGACAAACGGGTTGAACCCGCCTGAAACGAGCAGAATTTCGAACCGCCAAGGCGCCAAGGACGCCAAGATATTGTCTTCTTCTTGGCGTCCTCCGCGTCCTGGCGGTTCATTTCTCGCTCGCTCAACGTGATCGCTGTTCTGGTGTCGTCGACGTTCCTTACCCCGGCTCCACCGCCGCCTGGCGCTCGGGATCCGGCCACGCGGCGAAGCCGGCCAGGCGCTCCTTGATCTCTCCGGACGCCGGTGTGGGTCTGGGAACAGCCGTTGCATGGCCCGTCCCCGCATGAGGAGAACCATGGCGCAGATAGACAGGCTTCCGGGGTTGTTGCTCGTGCTCGCAACGTTCGTGGGCTGCGGCGACGTCGTTGCCATGCTTCCAGGGGAAGGCACTGTGCCTGCAGGGGAAGGCACAGTGCCTGCAGAGGACGGCACAGTGCCTCCAGGGGAAGGCACTGTGCCTGGGGCCGGGGCAACGCCCGCAGAGGAGGTGCCCGCAGAGGTCGTCACCGCGAGTTGTGTGGACGGAGCCCTCGTCTCGCTTTTCGCGCCACCGGGGCTGGACGCCAACACGCTCCTACCCGTCGAGGGCGAGCGGTTCATCGCGATCGGGGCGCCGCAAAACGGGGGCGTCGCGGAGCTCGACGACGCGGGAAACGTCGTGTGGAGCTCGGTCCCGCTGCCCGGCGGATTCCTGCTGACCGGCGCCCGGACCGAGGAGGGGGGGCTCATGGTGGCGGGAGAGAGGCACGACCCGTCGTCTCCCTCAGGCAAGGGGCTGTGGCTCGGCCGGCTCGACGGCGCCGGTGCGCTGCTCGCCGCCCATTCGCTCGGACCGACGCATTACATGTCCGGCGTCGAGATCGAGCTGCTCCAGCACCCGGACGGTGGCTACCTGCTGTCGACCCACGATAGCCAGATGGATGGAGAGGCGCCGCGGCTGGTGCTGATCCGGCTCGACGACGAGGGCCAGCTCGTCCACCGGCGGGAGACGCCGCTCGCCGAGGGATCCGAGGTGGGATACAACTGGAGCCACGGCGCCGCCGCGCTCCTGCCCGGCGGGGACGTCGTTCAGATCACCGCGCACGACGCGCACCTGCGCCTCATTCGCAGCACCGAGGCGACGGAGCCGGTCTATGACCGCGTGCTCGAGGAGATTGGCACAGTGTGGCCGCAGGACATCGCCGTCATGCCGGACGGCCGCATCGCCATCGTCGCGCTCAGCGTCGGTCAGAACCACGTGATCCTGCTGGATGCCGAGGGCTCCGTGCTCTGGCACAGGTCGTATCGACCCGAGTTCGACACCCAGCTGAACGCCGTCACCCACGACCCGAGCACTGGCCTCCTGCACCTCGCCGGGACGACGCGGGGAGCGGACGGCGGCACGATGCGCATGTGGCTGCTCTCCGTCGACACCGACGGCGCGGTGCGCTGGGAGCACGAAGGGTTGGTCGGGACGCCGAGCCCCATCAACTCGGTCACGGCGCTCCCCGGCGGAGGCTTCGCGGCGGCCGGCTTCGGCGAATTCGCCTACGCCGTGGTCCGCCCGGGCGCGTGTCCCTGAACAACCCGCGGGGAGCGGACCTGTCGACCGCTCCCGCGCGACCGGCGGCCCGCCGCGCGCCCGGCGCTCGACGCCCTGCGCGCGGCGCCCCGCCGGGCGCCCGGGGCTCGATGCCCTGCGCGCGGCGGCGCGCTCAGTCGCCGCGCTCCGCGCTCGCCGCGCCGTCGAGCAGGCGCTCCATGCGGCGCCGCATCTCCGAGAGCTCGCTCCTGAGGATCGCGACGTCCTCGTTCCACGTGAGCAGGCTCGGCCCGAGCCTGTCCTCCGCGACGGAAGAGCGGATCAGCGCGGCGTAGCGGTCCACCTGCTCCTCGAGCCGCCCTTCGCGGAACGGGCCCTCGAGGAGGTCCCGGACCGCGCTCCGGTAGCCCTCCGGGTCCTCGCGCAGGGCGCTGAACAGCACGTCGCAGCCGGGCGCGCGCACGTGGGCGTGGCCTTCCTGGACCGGGATGGCCGCGTCGCAGTCGTCCGGGGTCTCCGTCCAGTGAGGCACGGTGCCGAAGAAGCGCCAGCTCCACACGCTCAAGGTGTTATCCATGTCCCACGGGACGATGTGGAACTTCCCCGACGAGGGCGCTTCGTAGATGAAGTAGTTGTGGTTTGCGCTGTGGTCCGCCACGGAGCCCTCCTCGTCGACGTCGTCGTCGACGTAGAAGGTCGTGACCCCGTCCCAGTTCAGGATGGCGTCGTCGACGGCCATGTAGCGCTGCAGCTCCTCGACATCCATCCACGTCGACAGGGCGGCGAGGCGCTCCGCGCCCTCGGTGGACTCGAGGTCCTTCGCGAACGCGACGAAGCGCTCGTGCGTGGCCTCTTCTTCGTTCGTCTCGATCTTGTCGGCGTAGTACGCCGGGTCGGTCGAGACCGGCCACGCTGCCTTGTAGACGTTGCCGTCCGGACCCTCGGGAAACTGGTTCTCCGTGAAGCGGCCGTCGACCTCCTCCACCATCGCGAAGAGGCCCAGCGGCTCGCCGTTCACGTACATCGTGGCCCACGCGCTCCTCGGGGCGACAACGCCCATGTCCCTGTAGAGACCATAGGCGAGCCGCTCGTGGAGCTTCGTGCGGTCGCGGACC
The DNA here is from genome assembly GCF_051521615.1 of Sorangium sp. So ce1335. Lineage (NCBI taxonomy): Bacteria > Pseudomonadati > Myxococcota > Polyangiales > Polyangiaceae > Sorangium > Sorangium sp. So ce1335. The sequence goes on along the minus strand of NZ_CP150363.1, from coordinate 7,682,011 downwards.
ATGGAGTGGAGGTTCAGGCGCTTCTGCCGGAAGAAGCGCTTTCCGTCGACGTACTCGTCGAGCTTCACCTTCATGCTGAGCTTCGGGCAGGGGTAGGGTTCCGGCTGCTTGACACACATCTCGAGGGTGCCGTAGCCCCCCTTGAAGCGCAGGCCCACGAGGCCCAGGCTGCTCCCCCTGTAGCAGGCCTCGGCCTCGACGTACTCCTCCTCGAGCGCGTTCTCCTGGAGCGCCGCCCAGGTCTCGTCGCGAAGCCGGAAGTCGAAGCGCGGGACGTCGCTGGCCGCGTACAGCGCCTCCGGGTCGCCGTCGGCCACCGCGGGGTCCGGCGGATAGCACGGCATCGTCGCCCCCGGCCCGTCGCCCGCCTCATCCCCGCAGCCCGCGCCCAGCGCGGAGAGCGTCAGCGAGAGCAAGATCCCAACCGTTGATTTCTGTAAACCGCTCTTCACGAGCGGCGACTATAGTCGTGGCGCGCGCGCTGGCGCAACGTGAGCGTCGGGCCGATGGGGGGAGACGGGGCCGCCGCGGAAGCCGGGCGGACGCGTGGGGCAGGGGAGGCCGTCAGTACGGCGCGGCGCAGAGCTCGTTGCCGCAGGGATAGACGACGAGGCTGCCGGCGAGGGTGCCGCGGGCGGGGAGGGTCGCCAGGGTCGCGCCGGTCTCGATATCGTAGATGGCGTGCTCGAACCCCGCATGAACGGCCGTCGGCGAGACGGGGACGATGCCGTACGTCTGATCGTACTCGAAGGGTGAGCTGTTCTTGCGGGTCAGGGAGATGCGCGGAAGCGGCGGCGTGGCGATCGGGTTGCCAAGCTCGTCGTGGATGATGGACGCCTGGTACTGCCACGGGGCGGTCGACGAGGCGCGGGTATACGTCTGGATGAGCGCCCGGGTGTCATCGATCCACCCGACCGCGCAGCCGGGCACCGCGTTGACGAGCATACCGTCCTCGTAGAACTGTGTGAACCCGCAGCCGTTCTCCGGCGTCTCGTCCGTCAGGAGGAAGTGGTGGCCGCCGGGGGAGATGACCGGTACCGGCTGGGAAGGTCCGGTGTCCTGATAGAACACCGTCGCTCCGCTCACGTCGCTGACGAAGCGATCGTTGGTGCTCGGGCTGACGTTGCGGAGGTACGTGCGGCCCAGCGTCGTTCCGCTCGAGGACAGCGAGAAGTCGAAGAGGGAGGCCCCCGTGGCGAGCGAGGCCACCTCGGCGCCGTCAGGCAGCGAGAGGATCCGGAGGAATCTATCGTCCGGGTACGGGTGCCGCGTATCGATGGCGAGCGCGACGAGCAGGCGGCCGTCGGCCGAGAGCCGCACGCGAGAGCTGTGGAGCGGAATGGACATCGCGGGGCCGGCGCCGAGGTCGGCCGTGTCATAGATGAACGTCGTCCCGGAGGACGTGGCGACGGCGACAAGCCCGGACGCTGCTCCGCCCAGCCTCGCCGCTCCGCAGCCGAGCCTCCCGATCGTGTCGGGATCGGCCAGGTTCCCCTTCTGCGTGATGGCGCCCCCGACGTTCCCGACCGCCCAGCGAAGGCCTCCGTCGATGTGCATCGCGCTGTTGCTGCGGCCCGGTATCTCGTGTTGCGTGCGCGTGACCTCGGGGCCACCGAGATCGATGATCTCGAGCGTCGGCGGCGTATCGTGCATGACGCCTATCGCGCGCTCGGTGGGGACGATGACCGCGTTGCTGGCGTATGCGTATTGTGCGACGGGGACGTTCCCTCCACCGATCCGGTAGATCGTGACAGGGTAGTCCGGGTACCGATCCTGGTGCGTCCAGAGGTAATCCCCGGCCGCTGTGAGCTTCTCGATGCTCGGCAGGTGGACGATGGCCTCCATGGCGCCAGCCTTCGAGTACACCCGCACCGTGTTGCCGGCCGTGGTGAGGAAGCGCTGGCCGTCCTGGGACCACGAGTGGAAGGTGCCCGCGAACGCAGGCGTCGAGTGAGGTGGAGAGCCGTCGAGCGGCAGAACCCTGATCGACGAATTCACGGAGCCGCTCGTCGCGACGCGTACCGCGTCGGGGCCTGCATGGATCTGCTCGTAGCCGCTCGCGTCCGTCGACAGCACCTCGTCCCCGGTGGGGCTCCAGACGGTGAGCCTGGTGCCGACGGTCCATGCATAGCTCCCGTCGGCCGCGAGCCCCACCTTGTCATGGTAATGGTCGGTGGAGACGGTCGCGAGCAGGGAGCCGTCGGCGGCGCTGCGCAGCTCGAAGCCGTGCCTCGGGTCCGTCGGGATGAGCATGAGATCTCCCCGGAGCTCGACGCGCCCCTGGAGCACCGGGTCCTGGCCGGGAAAGGAGGGCTCCGAGAACTCCGCGGGCGCAAGGCCTTCGGCGATCTGTACGCGGGTCGCTGTGTCCCAGAGGATCCAGCGGTTGTGATCCCAGCTCAAGACGCGATCCCCGGAGACGAAGATGTGGCCGATCGCGGTGACGTGTCCCAGATCGAGGAACGCCTCCGGCGCATCGAGGAAGCTGTCTGGCGTACCGCAGGGGAAAATCGGCGCGGGGCCGCCGCCGGTGCCACCGCCGCCGCCCGCACCACCGGAGCCGCCGGCGCCAGCGCCGCCGGAGCCGCCGGCGCCAGCGCCGCCGGAGCCGCTTGGGTCGCCGCCGGTGCCACCGCCGCCGGAGCCGCTTGGGTCGCCGCCGGCGCCAGCGCCGCCGGTGCCACCGCCGCCGGTGCCGCTTGGGTCGCCGCCGGTGCCAGCGCCGCCGGTGCCACCGCCGCCGGTGCCACCGCCGCCGGTGCCGCTTGGGTCGCCGCCGGTGCCAGCGCCGCCGGTGCCGCTTGGATCACCGCCGGCGCCGGCACCGCCGGAGCCGCCCGTGCTCCCGCTGCCCGACGTGACGCCGGGCGAGCCGCCGTTCCCTGTCCCCTCGGAGGAACTGCTGCCCGGCCCGGGATCGGAGCAGCCGGCCACCAGGATGGCGCACGAGACGATGAATGACGTCGTTCGCATGGCCGCTGAGATGCAACACCCCGGTGCTTCATTCATCGTGGAAGCAGAGCGCCCTCCACCCTCGCCGCACGAGCCCGACCGGTTCAGCAGGATCGCGCCGGAGCCCATAGAACACCGATCACGTCAGAGCTCCGAGGGAATCAACAAACGGGAAGAGAAACCGCACCTCGGCGCCCTCCGTCGGCGTGCGCTCGTGGGTGCCGTAGTCGACGCTGTAGAGACCGAACCTCGGCGCGAACCCCTCGGCCCACTCGACGTTGTGTCCGGCTGCGGCGGCGGCGCCGGTGCCACGGCCTCCTCGGAGGAGCAGCTCGCGGCGGCGAGCGCGAGGGCAGGGAGCGCCGGAAGCACGCGCGGGGCGCGGCCGGAAGCACGCGCGGGGCGCGGCCGGAAGCACGCGCGGGGCGCGGAGGGTGCGTAGGGCACGGGGGATGCGTGGGCGCGCGCGAGGGGGCAGGGCGGCGAGGTCGCCGGCGGGGCACGCCGGCCGACCTCGCCCGGGGCGGAAGCGCCTGGGGACGGGCTCAGTTGATCGGCGGGACCTCGGTCTTGCAGCCGACGCGCAGCTGGACCTGACCGCCCTCGCGGAACTGCGTGCACGTCGCGGGGCACATCACGATCTTCGTCGGCGCCCCGCCGGTCGCGGGGTCGACGTCGTAGTACCAGCCGCCGGCGGCCGCGTCGCAGCTCGACTCGTCGCCCACGTAGAAGATGGTCGCCGGGTCGCTGGCGTCCGGCCGCGTGTGCTGGACGTTGAGCGTCCCGTAGTCGAGCGTCTGCCCGTCGGACGGCGCCGGCACCTGGTACTCGCACGCGAGGCTCTTGCCGCGGATCTCCGTGAGCGCGTCGAGGAAGGCCTGCGTCACGTCGGTGTTCGTGTCGATGAAGAAGGCCGACGTCGTCCCGCCGCCCTCGGCGATGCGGTCCATCGTGGACTGCGCGCCGTCGTCGTTGCCGTCGAAGACGCCGATCACGAAGGTGGAGATGCTCGGCGTGCCGGCGAGGGCCTCGCTGGCGATCTGCGCGATGCCGTCGGCGCTCACGGGATCGCAATCGGTGGGCATCCCGTCGGTGGCGAGCACGGTGACGACCCGGTGCGTCGGGTTCGCCTCGGCGTGGGCGCGGGCCTGCTGGAGCGCGCCGGAGAGCGCGCCGGCGGTCGGCGTCCCGCCGAGCGGCGTCTTCTCGGCGATCGAGGTGACGAGCGCCGCCGCGGTCGTGTCATCAAGCGGCGCGATCGCGACGGCGGGCGATGCGTAGACGTCGGCGTCGCACGAGTACGGGTTCGCGCACTCGCTGTTGGCCGCCTCCCGGCACGTTCCCCCGCCGTTGCGACATGTCGAGCCCAGGGGCGCGCACACGCTGTTGTTGATGGAGCACCTGCCGACCTCGAGGCATCTGTTGCCGGATGGGCAGTCCGCGCTCGTCGTGCAGTACGCGGTGGGCCGCGCGCGGTCGCAGACCCCCAGCATGCACGGCCCGCCGGCGCCGCACTGGGCGTTCTCCGTGCACGTCTCCGGCACGCCGGGCTCGCGCAGCGGGAAGTACTGGAGTCCGACGCCGATCCCCGCCGACTGCGGGTCGGTGAAGAAGGCCTCGAGCGCCTGGGTCACGGCCTCCCACTTCGTGACGCGCCTCGAGATCTGCTCGTCCATCGACCCCGACGCGTCGAGCATGATGTAGAGATCGAGCGGCACGAGCTCCGCCGTGCTCGTCTCGCCCGCGCACGACATGTCACCCCCCGCGCCATCGCCCGAGCCGCTGCTCGGCCCGGCGTTCGTGCCTCCCACATCATCGTCGCCGTAGCCCGCGCTCGAGCTCGTCGCCGAGCCTGCCCCCGCGCCGGTGCCGGTGCCCATGCCCGCGCCCGAGCCGGACGCGTCTCCGCCGGTCCCGCCGCCGGAGATCGAGCCACTGGACCCTCCGCACGCCGCCAAGATCACGCAGATCCCTGTCGTGGCGAGCGCCACCCTCGTTGACCGGTTCTCCATGAAAGTATCGAAACACCCCGGAGGACCTTTGTCGAGTGTGCGCCGACTCGCGTTTCACCAGGAGATGGTCAGATGTGGTGTCGGGTGAGGCTGTATGTTCCAGGTGCGGGGGATGTCTGGATTCCCCGGTGTCCTGGAGAGCGAGGGCGTGCAAGTGCGGGCGGGCTCGGCAGCGCGGGTCTGCGGCGGAGCGGAGAGCGCTTTGCGGCCAGGTGGCGGTGGAGCGGAGAGCGCCTTGCCGCGCAGGCGGCTGCGAAGCGAGAGCGCTTTGCAGCCAGGTGACCCCGGAGGGCTCCGGTGATCAGGGCTGCTTCTTCGGGCCGACCAGGCTGCGGAGGACGGCGCGGGCGACCTCGTCGCCGGCCGCGTCGCGCAGGCTCACGGGGATCTCGTACTCCCGGCGCTCGCTGGTGTCCGGGACAGGGCACTCGCAGACGGCGCGGATCGTGCCGCGGGCCTTCTTCAGGTACTCGATCGAGAGTCCGGCCACGATGAACCGTGCGTCGTCGGGCAGCGAGTAGGCCAGCGCCGTGTTGGCCGTCAGCTCGGCCATGTTGACGAGGGCGACGGCGTGCACCGAGCGGAGGTGGTTGCGCAGCCCGGGCCGGTCGCGCATCGACACCTCCGCGCGGCCGCGCTCGAGGACCTCGATCTGGGCGTGGATCGTCCCCGTGTAGGGGGCCATCCTGCCGATGAGCGTGCTGAACAGACGGTTGCCGCCGGGCACGTGGCGCAGCCTGTCCCAGAGGTCGCGGAGGACGTTGCGGCGCGAGGTCGCCGTGAGCGAAGCGAGGGAGAAATCGGAGAGGTTCATGGGCTGGATCCGCGGTGCGGGGCCCGCAGCGTGCCTCAAGTCGCCCGCGCGCGCACCCGGAATGCGGCGCCGGCGCGGCGACACGCGCTGGCGTCGCGGCGCCGGCGCGGCGACACGCGCTGGCGTCGCGGCGCCGGCGCGGCGACACGCGCTGGCGTCGCGGCGCCGGCGCGGCGACACGCGCTGGCGCGGCGCCGGCGCCGTGACGCGCGACGAGGCGGTGTCCGCCTCGCCCGCTCCGGACCACGGCCATGGCGACGATCGCGTCCGCTCCCGTCCGGTGCCGCCGGCTCCGCAGGTCCGCTCTTACGTTCAGGAACCTTCCTTGGGCCGCCAAGTTGGGCTCAAAAGAGCAATTCGCAGGGCGAATTGTTCGTCCGTCGCATATTGAATGGTTGGATGTGTTGCCCTGGGCGGCAGGGCCCCATCTTCGCGGGATTCCGCGGGATTTCCGGCCTGGAGGCGCCGGCGAGCGGCCGCCCGGGGCCAGCGCGGGGCGCGGGGCGCGTGCCCCGGGCGATAAGCCACCGTCCGGGGCCGGAATTGGCCTTATGTATGACACGACCTCGCCGCCCGGGCCAAGGTGGTCCCCCCGAGAAAGAGCGGGCTTTCGAGCTGCTCTTCCGTGAGAAGACGTTCGCGCTCGTATGGCGCTGGCTGGCGCGCCTCGGCGTTCCGCTCCGCGACCGTGGAGACCTCGCGCAGGACGTCTTGCTCTCTGCGTACCTGAGCTTCGACAACTACAAACCTGAGATCTCCAGGCCCGAGCGGTGGCTGAACCGTATCGCCGTCCACACGGCCGCGCACTACAGGGAGCGCGCCCAGCACCGCTACGAAGAGCTGGTGTCCGAGGAGGAGTTCCCGGTCCTCGTCGACCAGTCCAAGGCCCCGGACGAGCTGATGATGTCGGACCAGGAGCGGCTCATGGTGCTCGAGCTCCTGCACCAGCTCGACGTGGACGCGCACTCGATCCTCGTCGCGCACGACCTCGACGGCGTCCCGATGGCGGACATCGCGCAGCAGCGCGGCATCCCGCTGTCCACGGCGTACAAGTGGCGCGCGCGCGCGCTCGCGATGTTCCACGACATCGTCGCGAAGCGCCGTCGCGAAGACCGGAAGAAGGAGGGCCCGCGCTTCGTGGTGCCCATGGATGTGGCGGCGCTCTTCGCCTCGGCGCAGGTCGCGCCGCGCGTGCCCGACGACGTGCGGCTGGCGATCCTCCGCGGCGTGCAGGAGTCGGCGCGGGCGCTCGGGGACGGCATCACGGGCAGCGCAGCCAGCGGCGTCGGCGAGGCGCTGAGCGACGTCACGGCGTGGCTCAAGGGGCTCTGGAAGCTCGTCGTGAAGGCCGTGACGACGGCGGGGGCGGGGCCCGTCATCGCCGCGCCCGTGGCGGCGACGGCGGCCGCGGGCGCGCTCTGGCTCGCGCTGCGCGCCCCGGACCCCGCGCCGGCGGCGATGCACGTCGGGCCCGCCATCACGGCGGCGGTGCCGCCTGCGGTCGTCGAGGAGCCGGCGGTGGAGCAGGAGCCGGGGGTGGAGGAGGAGCCGGCTACCGAAGAAGAACCGGCCGAGCCGCCGCCGCGGAGCACCGCGGCGGCCCCGCGCCCGCCGCAGCCGGCGCGCGTCGGGGGGCGGGTGGCCGAGGAGCCCGCGGAGCCGGCGACGGCGGTCTCGGCGCCCGGCGGTGACCGGGACATCGCCCTGTTCGAGGTGTGCAGCGACGCGCTGCAGCGGCGCGACCCGCTCCGGGCGATCGCCGCGCTCGAGCGGTACGAGCGCGAGATGCCGAAGAGCGCCTTCGGGTCGGAGCGGACGGTGCTGTGGATCAGGGCGCTCCGGCTCGCGGGGCGCCACAGCGAGGCGCGCGCGTTGATCGCGCAGGCGCGGCGCGATCCGGCGATCAACCAGCGGCTTCTCGACGAGCTCGACGAGGACGTGATCGGGCGCTGAGCGGCCCGCGCGGCGCAGGGCGGCCGAGCCCCGCGCGACGCGAGCCGCTCAGCGCCCGCGTACGTGCCGAAGCTCGGAGGGCGCGCGCGGAGCAGGCGCGGCTCGGGGTCGATGGTGGACGACGGGCCCAGATCGATCGCCTTCTGAGCCGAGCCCACGGCGAGCCTCACCTGGGCGCCGAGATCGCTGAAGCACAGGGGAACGGCGGGCTGGTTCCCGTCGGAAAGCCCAAGCCCACGGCCGGAAGGCCCCCGCCTGGGGCTGGAAAGCCAGCGCCCGGGGCCGGAAGGCGGCCGCCCGGGGCCGGAAGGCGGCTGCCCGGGGCCGGAAGGCCCCGCCAGGAGGGCCGAAGCCGTCTCCGCGCCCCCGGTCGGGGCAGGCGGGACGCCGTGAGCCCATCCGGGGGAAGTGGCGCGTCCATGCGGGAGATGGGTGGCACCATCTCCCGGTGGACGTGCGTCCAAGAAAAGATGGGTGCCACCCATCTCCGCGATGGACGTGCGTCCATGCGGGAGATGGGTGGCACCATCTCCCGGTGGACGTGCGTCCAAGAAAAGATGGGTGCCACCCATCTCCGCGATGGACGTGCGTCCAAGAAAAGATGGGTGGCACCATCTCCGGGTGGACGTGCGTCCAAGAAAAGATGGGTGCCACCCATCTCCGCGATGGAGAGGCAGCACGCGCGGACCCCTGGTACCACCACGGAGCGGGAGACGCGGTGGCACTTCCTTGAGCCACAGCCCCATCTTCCGGTAGGACGACGGCGCCTCCGGCGGCCGATGGATCGATCCCTCGATGGTGTCTGACACCGGTCCGATGGGTCCAAAGCGGCGTCTGCCGTATCTCTGCCGTGCACCTCACCTCGCGGGCAGCGAGGTGAGCAGCGTCGGCTCGCCCCCGGCCACGACCTACGCCGACTGGCGGGACGCCGGCTTGCCGTCGAGGCGCGCAAAGCGGCCCAGGCGTCGTTGGCCCGGTCTCCCTGGCGGACTGGCTTCTCAACGTCGAGGCGTCGCCCGAGCGCGGCGAGATCCTGTTCATCGATCCGCAGCACACGGTGAGCTCGATCAACGCGGCGATCGCGACCCGGTGGATATACTCTGAGCAGCCCGAGCCGGCGGGGTTTCTCAAAATGACGCCACCTGTGACAGTCGCGTCACCATGCAAGCTCGGATGGGGGCCGCCAGGCCGGCCCAGCTCGCCGGCGTTGGCCCTTACAGGCGAGCGAGGCGTCCATCTTCGAGCAGGACCCAGGGGGCCGAAGCCGAGTACGCCTCAGTCCCAGCAATCGGCAGGCTTGGCGCATCCGTGAGTTGACCGAGTCCCTTGTCTCGGAGCCGTATCCCACGTTCCGTGAGGCGGTAGACCTCCGAGAGCATCGGGTAGCCAGCGTCAGGCGGCTTCGGGCCAGGCGCACGCTCTACGAATGCGCTCAAACTGTGGGCTGCCCATTGCCCCAGCCGGCGTGGCAGGAACAGGTCTCCCGTACAGAACAGGAGGTGCCACATGTCCACGAGCGTTTTCGATTTCTGGGCCGCTATGGCCGCCGGGGTCTGCCAATCATGTGTCAGGCGAGAAAATGCAATCTCGTCGAAATGACTCAGGCTCAGGCCTCCGCCTGCGGTCCCTCTTGGAAAGAAGCAAGAGAGAAATTTCCACAAGGGAGCAAGCTCTGGAAAACCTTCGACGCCGCGGACGCAGCTTTCGACGAACGATGTTGGATTCTCATCGACGTAGCTGTCCCAGAGGGTAACGGCACGATCGTAGTGCTCGGACGGCCAGTGGCTCGCCGTCGCGACGCGGGCGAGAAGAGCCTCGCTGGAATGGTCGGATACCGAATGGCTACAGTCGAACGGACGCTTGGATCCCTCATGTCCCCTTGGCCTCGATCGGGGAACGGGCTCAAAGTCAAGAATGAGTATGTCGTGGTGCGCGATCTCCAAGTGGCGCAACCAGCTACAGGTTCTCCAGAGGTTTACTCGCTCGTGGAGGCTCGCCGATACCCACAGGAAAACGGGCAACCCCCAGCGAGTCTCCGGCGAATAGAGGTTGTCCCAAAGATCATCCGAACTCCACCACGCCTGACGTGCCCGGGTATGTTCCAAAGGACTCCGGCGACTCGGCCCGGTAAGAAGACGGTCGGACACGAGCACAACATCGGCCGCGCCGATCTGTAACACCTGTTCCGCGGTAGGCGCGTCAAAAGTAACATGCGTTGCCGCGCGAATGTCAGCGATGGTCGTCATGCTCAACGAAACCCACATCTGTAACACTCTCTGAACTTGTAATCACTCTCCTGCCAGCAGTTGTCCTGGCAGATGGAGCAAAGAGTGTAGCCTGTGGTGACGAAGCGGTTGCATGGATAACCCTTTGCGACGCAGGCCTCATACATCTCGGTGCATTTGTTGATTGGTGAGCACCCTGCCATCAGCTCGAACGATTCGCTGCTCACTTCTTCGTCTTCCAGCTCGTCATCTGCGCCGTTGCTTGGATAATCTCCCGCCCCTGCGGATTCTGTCGGATCTTCGTCACCCGCGCCTCCCGGCTCCACCGTGTCGCAGGTGTAGGTCAAGTCGCATGCCGACGCGAGCACCATCGCGAGCCCGCCGCATAGCACGAGCGCGCTCGCCTCCACCTTCAGACCAGGTCCCATTTCCTCTCCCTGTTGCGGATGTGCGCGTCTGATCTTCCAGCAGAGAGGCGGCGTCAACAGGTGTCCAAGCGGGCCTTCCGTCCATGCGGTCTTTGTGCATGGGAGCGCCCGGGAAGCCCGGAGCGCGAATGTCCCGGCGCCTCCACGAAGCAATACCGCGAGAACCGCATCTGTTTGCCTTCATGTGACCTGCGCGTGACCGGACGATTCGGCAGGGTGAACCGCGGCGCCGCGGACTCCTCCGCCCACCCCCGCACCCGCCCTATTTCGAGAGCTGCCCCCCGTCGACCGCCAGGGAGTGGCCGTTCACGAACGACGCGTCGTCAGAGCAGAGCCAGACGATCGCCCGCGCGACCTCGTCGACCCGGGCCGGGCGACCCGCCGGGATGTCGGCGATGTACGGCTCCATCAGCCCCGGGTAGTTCTTCATCGCCCCGGGCCTCTATCTCGCCCACCACCTCGCGGCACTCCGCCTCGCGGCGGGCCGCGACGACGACCCGCGCGCCCGCCGCCGCGAGCGCGAGCGCCGCGCCCCGCCCGATGCCCGAGCTGCCGCCCACCACCAGCGCGACCTTGCCGCTGAACGCCATGGACATGTTCTTTCCTCCCGTCGACACGACACCATGGAACGGCGACGCCCGACGGCGTCGCGCGGGCGGCCTGTGGTAAGCTGCCGCGCCGCGGCCTGCACATGCCCGTCCGGGACGCGGCCGCCCCATGCTGCACCCCGATCGCCCGCTCGTCCTCGGTGGCCGCTACCGTCTCGTGAACGAGATCGGCCGCGGCGGGTCGGGCGTCGTTTACAGGGCCGACGATCTCGAGGGCGGCGGCCAGGTCGCGGTGAAGGTCCTGCTCCGGGTGCACCAGGGCGGCCCGGCGCAGGCCCGCTTCGAGCGCGAGATCCGGGCGATGCGGCTCCTCGACGCGCCAGGGTTCGTGCGCATGCTCGACGCCGGCGTCGCCCGCGAGCTCGACGACGCGCCGTTCCTCGTGATGGAGCTGCTCCGGGGCCGCGACCTCGAGCACCTCGTCGCCACGCAGGGAAAGCGCCCTCCAGGCGAGGTGCTGCGCTGGCTCGGCGAGGTCGCCGACGCGCTCGACGCCGCCCACGCGCGCGGCCTCTTCCACCGCGATCTGAAGCCCGCGAACCTGTTCCTCGCGACCGGCGACGACGGGCAGGAGCGCGTGAAGATCCTCGACCTCGGGCTGGTCAAGGAGCTCGACCCCGGCGCCCTCGGCGCGTCGGGCGGGGTCACCGCCACGGGGACCGCCGTCGGCACGCCCATCTACATGGCGCCCGAGCAGGCGCGCGGGCGCGCGGGCCAGATCGGCCCGGCGGCGGACGTGTGGGCGATCGGGCTCATCGCCGTGCGCCTCCTGACCGGCGACATCTACTGGACCGCGAACAGCATGGCCGAGCTGATGGCGGCGCTCCTCGTCATGCGCCTCTACCCGCCGTCGACGCGCTGGCAGTGGCTCCCGCCAGCGTTCGACGCGTGGTTCCTGCGCTCGTGCGACCGCGATCCGGCGCAGCGCTTCCCGTCGGTGCGCGCGCAGAGCCTCGCGCTCCGCGCCGCGCTCGAGGGGTACTGCGCGCCCGCCGAGCCGGCCGGCGGCGAGGGGCCAGGGTCGACCGAGGGCTTCGTGCCGCCGGAGATGCTCAGCACCGAGACCATCGAGATCGCGGGCACGGTCGAGGCCCCCTCGCAGCGCCCCGCGCAGGCCCCCGCCGCGCCGCCGCCGCTCGACCCGGGCGCGCCGCAGGCGCTCGGCGCGAAGCGGTCCACGCCGCCCGGCCTGAGCGCCTCGCCGGAGCCCGAGCGGCCGCGCCACAACCTGCCCGCCCAGCGCACGCCGTTCGTCGGCCGCGCCCGCGAGCGCGCCGAGATCGCGGCGCTCGTGCTCGATCCGAGCGCCGGCCTGCTCACGCTCACGGGCGTCGGCGGCACCGGCAAGACCCGGCTCGCGCTCCAGGTCGCCGAGGACCTCGTCCCCGTGTTCTCCGGCGGCGTCTGCTTCGTCCCGCTCGCGTCGCTGCGCGACCCGGCGCTCGTGCCGTCCGCCGTCGCGCAGGCGCTCTGCCTCGGCGAGGACGGGGCGCGGCCGGACCTCGAGCGCGTGGCCCTGTTCCTCCGCGACCGCCGCGCGCTGCTCGTGCTCGACAACCTCGAGCACCTGACGGCCGCCGCGCCGGCGATCGCGCACCTCGCGGCGCGCTGCCCGCGCCTGTCGCTGCTCGTGACGAGCCGCGCGGCCCTGAACCTCTCGGGCGAGCGGCGCTACGTCGTGCCGCCGCTGGAGCTGCCGGAGCCGCGCGCGGTCACGGTCGACGCGGCGCTCGCGAGCTCGGCGGTGAGCCTGTTCTGCCGCCGGGCGTCGGCGATCGCGCCCGGCTTCCAGCTCGGCCCGGGCAACGTCGCCGACGTCGTGGAGATCTGCGCGCGCCTCGACGGCCTGCCGCTCGCCATCGAGCTCGCCGCGTCGCGCCTCCGCGTGCTCTCCTCGCCCGCGGCGCTCCTCGCGCGCCTCGGCGACCGCGGGGCCGCCGGGCGCGGCGCGGCCGCCGGGCGCGGCGGCGCCGCCGCGGGCCCGTTCCGGCTGCTCACGGGCGGCGCGCGCGACCTGCCCGAGCGCCAGCAGACCATGCGCGCCGCCATCGACTGGAGCTACGGCCTGCTCGAGCCCGAGGAGCAGCTCGCGTTCCGCACGCTCGCCGTGTTCCCGGGCGGCTTCTCGCTCGCCGCGGCCGACCGGATGTGCGCCTTCCGCGATCCGGCGCTCGACACGCTCGGGATCCTCGAGTCGCTCGTCGACAAGAGCCTGCTGCTCCCGGTCGCGGGCGAGGAGCCCCGGTTCCAGATGCTCGCGATCCTGCGCGAGTACGGCCTCGAGCGGCTCGAGGAGGAGGGCGCCGCCGCCGCGTGCAACGGGCGCTTCGTCGAGCTGTCGCTGGAGCTCGCCGAGCGCGGGGCCGAGGCGCTCCGCGGGCCCGAGCAGGCCGCGTGGCTCGCGGCGCTCGAGCTCGAGCACGACAACCTCCGCCTCGCCCTCGAGCTCGCGCTCCGGGGCCAGGGCGGCGGCGCGGCCGTCGCGGTCCGCCTTGCCGCCGCGCTGGCGTGGTTCTGGTACATCCACGGCCATTACCAGGAGGGCCGCGCGTGGCTCGGCCGGGCGCTCGCCGGGGCGGACGGCGTCGCGCCAGAGCACGCCGCCGCGGCGCTCCGGGGGGCCGGCAAGCTCGCGCTGCTCCAGTGCGACTACCGCGAGGCGCGCGCGCTGCTCGAGCGGGGCGCGGCGCTCTACCGCGGGCTCGGCGACGAGCGCGGGCTCGCCTCGGTGATCCAGATCCTCGGCAGCGTGGCGCGCGAGCAGGGCGACTACGAGCGCGCTCTCTCGCTGCACGGCGAGAGCCTCGCGCTGGCCACGCGCCGCGGCGACACGCTCGAGGCCGCGCACGCGCTCGGGTACACGGGCTTCGCGGCGTGGCTCTCGGGCGACGTCGCGCGCGCGGAGAGCGCGTGCCGGCTCGCGCTCGCCGAGCTCCGCCGCGCGGGCGACCGCGAGGGGACCGCGACGGCGCTGCTCAACCTCGGCTGCGCGGCGTTCTACCGGGGGGAGCTCGGCGAGGCCGCCCGCCTCTGCGAGGAGAGCGAGGGGCTGTCGCGGCAGGTGAAGTTCAAGGAGGGGATCGCCTGGACGAGCAACATCCAGGGCCTCGTCGCGATCGAGCGCGGCGACCTCGCGCTGGCGGGGCGGCGCCTGCGGGCGAGCCTCCGGCTGCACCGGGAGCTCGGCGATCTGTGGCGCTCCGCGAGCGTCCTCGAGGCGCTCGCGCGCGCGGCGGTGGGGGCGGGGCGGGCGGAGCGGGGCGCCCACCTGCTGGGCGGCGCGGCGGCGCTGCGCGAGGCCATCGGCACGCCGGTGCCGCCCATCGAGCGGCCGGCGCTCGCCGCCTGCGTCGAGGCCGCGCGCGCCGCCCTCGGCGACGCCGCGCACGAGGCGCGCCTCGCCGAGGGCCGGGGCGCCGGGCTCGACGCGACGATGGCGGCGGCGCTGTCCGAGTGAGCGCGCCCGCGCTGCCCGCGTGAGCGCGCCCGCGCTGCCAGGCGAAGGGGCGCTCGCGCCGTGGGGCGAGCTGGGGGGCTCGCGCCCTCCGTGAACGGGAGCTCGCTCGACGGGGTGGGCATGAGGTCGCTTCGCGGGGGAAGGGGACGTTGCGTCGCCCGGTGGGGCCAGAACAACGATCGCGTTGATCGAGCGAGCAATGAACCGCCAGGGCGCCAAGGACGACAAGAAGGAGACAATATCTTGTCGTCCTTGGCGCCTTGGCGGGTCGAAGTTCTGCGCGTTTCAGGCGCGGTCGACCCGTTTGTTGCTCCAGCGTCGCGGATGCAGTTCCGCCTCATGGAGTGAACGAGAGATCGTTCGATGGAGTGAGCTGGATCTTGCGTCATGTGGCGATTTGCCTCATGGAGCAGGCGCGAGTCCGCGCCGTGGGATGAACGCGATTTCGCGTCACGCGATGCGAGCAGGATCCGGCGTCGTGAGCGATCGAGATCCGCTTTGCGCCTCAGAGCGGGTCGTGGTTCATTGCGGCCCATGAAGGCAACACGATGGTTGTTTGCAGGATGGATGGGAGTGATGTTGGCCTTGCCCGCGTGCTCCGATGACGACCCGCAGGGGGGCAACAGCACCAGCGGCACCAGCGGCAGCGGTACGGGCGGCAGCACGGGGGAGGGAGGCAACAACGGGGAGGGCGGCAGCACGGGGGAGGCGGGCAACAACGGGGAGGGCGGCGGCACGGGGGAGGGGGGCAACGACGGCGAGGGCGGTGGCGGGACAGACGGATTCTCGTTCACGGGGCCGATCACCGGAGACGCAGTTCCAGAGGACGCCGAGGTGATCGTCGCCTGGGTGGTGAGCTCAAGCAGCCCCGACTACGCCTTCCGTTTCGGTGAGGGGAGCGTCGCCGGCGCGACGTTCACCGTCGGTGTCGGGGCCGATCCGCCGAGCGAGGCGATCAACAGCTACGGTGTCGGCGTCGGCGTCGTCATGCTCCTCGAGCCGGGCACCGAGGTGCCCGAGGGCGAGCTCGACGAGGCGGTCATCGAGGCAGCGATCCTCGGCGCGACCCCGCAACACGCGATCATCTGGCGCGACCCCTCCAGCCAGGGCCCCGACTGGTCCGACGACTTCCCCGACGGGTTCGGCTGCGGCAGGTGCGTCCCCGCCGACGAAGGGTTCGACACGTTCGAGCCGGTCGAGTGCTCGGAGGTGGAAGTCCAGGCCACCTCGGACTTCGCGTCGCTCCAGTTCTGCAACTGGACCTGAGGCGCGGCCCGCCCGCGAGCCGCCTCACCGCGCGCCCGGGTCCTGCGCCGCCGCCCCGGCCCGCCCCGCGGCGCGGCCGAGGCGGTCGGCCAGCCTGCGGAGGATCTCGATGAGCTCCTCCGGCTCGTGCACCTCGAACTCGAACCCCATGAACCCGAGGTGGAACGCGAGCGCGTCGAGGCTCCCGCCGCCCGTGTGGACGACGCAGCGGTCCGGCGCCAGCGCCTCGACGCGCCCCGCCACGCCCGAGAGCTGCGCCGAGACGACCTCCGCGGGGGCGTGCACCGTCACGCGCGCGCGGAACCGGTACGCGTCCGTCGAGACCGACTGCGACACGTAGGCGGCCACGTCCTCGGCCGGCAGCGGGCGCGGCTTGAAGCGGCCCGCCGCCCTCGGCTTGCCCTGGATGCGGTCCACGCGGAACGTCCGCCACGCCTTCCGGTGCAGGTCGTACGCGAGCAGGTACCAGCGGTGGCTCGTGTGAACGAGCCGGTAGGGCTCGACCTCGCGCGCGCTCGCCGCGCCGCTGTAGCTGCTGTAGTCGAAGCGCAGCACCTCGGCGTCGCGGCAGGCGTTCGCCATCGCGGCGAGCGCGTCCGCGTCGAAGGTGGGCCCGCCGTCGCCCAGCCGCACGCTCACGGCATCGAGCGCGCTCACCTTGCGCCGGAGCCGCTTCGGGAGCACCTGCTCGAGCTTCGCGAGCGCGCGCACCGACGCCTCCTCGAGCCCCGTCACGGGCCCGGTCGCCGCGGCGCGCAGCCCCACGGCGACGGCGACCGCCTCGTCGTCGTCGAGCGGCAGCGGCGGCAGCTCCTTGCCCGCGCCGAGCTGGTAGCCGCCGCCGGTGCCCGTGGCCGCGTGCACCGGGTAGCCGAGGCTCCGCAGCCGGTCCACGTCGCGCCGGACGCTGCGCTCGGTGATCCCGAGCTCGCGCGAAAGCTCGCCGCCCGTCCAGAAGCGCCGGGACTGGAGCAGCGACAGGAGCTTCAGCAGCCGCGCGGAGGTCTGGATCACGTGCCGCTCCTCCTTCCTCGTCGCTCGTTCGTCATCGCCCGTGCGTCGCGCTCGCGTTCGTCGCGCTCGCGTTCGTCGCGCTCGCCGCGCCCGCGCGCGTCGCGCCCGTCGCGCCCGCGGATCCTTGCGGACCGAATCTGTCCGCAAGCCAGTGTAGCGTCCACCCATCACGCGGGCGAGGCCATCCACGGCGCCGCCCCCCCATCCCTGGAGCTACCGCCCATGAGCGACGCCGCTTCCGCCCAGACGACGACGACCCCCGGCCTCGGCACCTACAGCGCGAGCTGCCATTGCGGCGCCCTGCGCGTCGAGGCCGACTTCGACCCGAGCGCCGGGACGACCCGGTGCAACTGCACCATCTGCACGAAGACCGGGTGGTGGGGCGTCCTCGTGAAGCCGGGCGCCTTCCGGCTCGTCTCGGGCCAGGAGGTCCTCGGCGACTTCTCGCGGACCGGGGCCGGCCACTCCCATTTCTGCAAGACCTGCGGTCTCCGTGTCTTCGGGCACGTAGACATCCCGGAGATCGGCGGAGAGTACTACTCCGTCAACCTGAACTGCCTCGACGGCGTGGATCTCTCCGGGGTCCCGGTCGAGTACTTCGACGGGCTCCACGACACCTGGGAGCTGCTCGCCAAGGCGCCGCACGTGGACCCGGTCACGGCCGCGAAGCGCCTCAGCCCGGGCACGTGAGATCGCGGCCCGCCTGTGAGCTGGAACGCACCGCTCACGGGGTCTCCTTCTGGAATATTCCGACATCACGGTTCCGCTGCGGCGGCGGCAACGGGCACGACGGACGTTGCGGACACTGTGTTCCGGAGACGCCAGCTTTCGATTTTCCCCCGAGCGGCCGCTGGAACCGCGCCCCTGCGATTTAGCACTTGATCCGCCGTCAAGGACGGACGAGTGAGCCGGCGCTCGCTCCGGCCGGGGGCGAGCGAGAGGACCATCACCCGTGGATGCATTGTCGTACCAGTCGCTCGTGACGGGCGCCGTCGCGCTCGTGGTCGCACGTACCTTCTACGTGCGTGTCAAGAAGGCCCCCGAAGGCAACGAGACGATGGCGCGCATCGCGCGCTACGTCCGCGAGGGGGCGATGGCGTTCCTCGCGCGCGAGTACAAGGTGCTCGCCGTCTACGCCACGATCGTCTTCGCGATCCTGGCCGCGACGCTCGGGCTCCTCGCCGCGGTCGCCTTCGCCGCCGGCGCGTTCCTGTCGCTCGTCGCCGGCTTCTTCGGCATGAAGGCCGCGACGTACGCCAACGTCCGCACCGCCGAGGCCGCGCGCGCGCACGGCAAGCCCACCGCGCTCGTCACCGCGCTCGACGGCGGCGCCGTCATGGGGCTCTGCGTCGCGGGGCTCGGCCTCATCGGCCTGGGCGGCATCTACGCCCTGTTCCGCAGCGACGAGCACCTCGCGACGATCGTCCACTCGTTCGCCGTCGGGGCGAGCTCGATCGCGCTCTTCGCCCGCATCGGCGGCGGCATCTACACGAAGGCCGCCGACGTCGGCGCCGACATCGTCGGCAAGGTCGAGGCGAACATCCCCGAGGACGACCCCCGCAACCCGGGCGTCATCGCCGACAACGTGGGCGACAACGTCGGCGACATCGCGGGCATGGGCGCCGACATCTACGAGAGCTACGTGGCCGCCGTCGTCGCCGCGGTCGCGCTCGGCCTCACGATGCCGGTCGCCAAGCTGCAGCAGCTCTCCCCGGCGGCCGGCGAGGTGGAGCTCCGCGCGATGGCCGTGTCGCTGCCGCTGCTCCTCGCGACGATCGGCCTCGCGGTCTCGGTCGTCGGCATCTTCATCACGCGCGCGCTGAAGAACCTGCCGCCGGCCCGGGTGCTGCGCCTCGCGCTCATCGTCCCGCCGTTCCTCGTCGTGCTCGCGGCGGCCTTCATCCTGCCGGGGCTCGGCTTCAGCTCCGGCGCGGTCGTCACCCTCGCCGCCGGCGCGGCGGGCGGCGCCATCGTCGGCCTCGTGACCGACTACTACACGTCGATGGGCCCCATCCACAAGGTGGCCCAGAGCTCGCTCACCGGCCCCGGCACCAACGTCATCCGCGGCATCGCGGTCGGCCTCGAGAGCGTCGCGGTCCCCCTGCTGACCCTCTGCGCCGTCGGCTGGATCTCGAACCACTACCTCGGCCTCTACGGCATCGCGCTCGCCGCGGTCGGCATGCTCGCGGGCACCGCGATCGTCATGACCGTCGACGCGTACGGGCCGATCGCCGACAACGGCGGCGGCATCTCCGAGATGGCCGGCCTCGGCAAGGAGGTCCGCGCGATCACCGACGAGCTCGACGCGGTCGGCAACACCACCGCGGCCGTCGGCAAGGGCTTCGCGATCGGCTCGGCGGTGCTCACCGTCGTCGCGCTGTTCGCCGCCTTCAACATGGAGGTCGACGCGGTCCGCCGCGAGAAGGGCCTGCCGGAGCTCGTCCTCTACCTGACGGACGCGAAGGTCCTCATGGGGCTCCTGTTCGGCGCGCTGCTGCCCTGCCTCGTCGGCGCGCTCACGATGACCGCCGTCGGCCGCGCGGCCGGCTCCATCGTCGAGGAGATCCGCCGTCAGTTCCGCGAGATCCCCGGCCTGCTCGAGGGCAAGCCGGGCGTCGACCCGCAGCCGAAGGTCATCGTCGACATCGCCACCACGGCCGCCATCCGCGAGATGATCGCGCCCGGCGCCATCGCGGTGCTCGCGCCGGTCGTCGTCGGCTTCGTGGCCGGCCCCGAGGTCCTCGCGGGCACGCTGGCCGGCGCGCTCGTCGTCGGCGCGGTGCTCTCGCTGATGATGGCGAACGGCGGCGGCGCCTGGGACAACGCCAAGAAGCACATCGAGAAGGGCGGCCTCGACGGCCACGCGAAGGGCTCCGACGCCCACAAGGCCGCCGTCGTCGGCGACACGGTCGGCGACCCCTTCAAGGACACGTCGGGCCCTGGCATCTCGATCCTCATCAAGGTGATGGGCGTCGTCTCGCTCCTCATCGCCCCGCTCATCGCCTGAGCGAACCCGTCGTCATGACGACCGAGAACGCGGCCCCTGGCGGCCGCGTTCTCGCTTTGTGGGCGTCCACCTGGCGGCTCCGCCCTGCCCGGGGCGAGGCCGACCGCGCCGGGCGAGCTCCCGCGGGCGAGGCCCTCGCCGTGGGAGGCGCCGTCGGGCGCAGAAGCCGGTGCCCCGGCCGACGAGACTCCGGTAAATAGTATTTGCCGAGGCCATGGGGGGCCCTCACGCGCCCCTCTTGCGTGGCCGCACGTCGCCATGCGCAAGACAGCTGCCCCCGAAGCCGCACGCACCTCCGTGAAGGTTCACGCCCTCGCCGCGTCGCTCGCCGTGCTCTCCGCGGCCGCGTCGTGCTCGCCGAGCGATCCGAGCCCGTCCGTGGACGCCGCGGCGGCGGGGAGCGGCGGCCAGGGGGGCAGCGGCGGCAGCGGAGGCGGCGCGACCGCGGGCTCGGCGGGGGGCGGGGCGTCGAGCAGCGCCGGCGGCACAGGGCCCGCCGGGGGGAGCGGGGGGGCGCCGAGCGAGCCGCGCCCCGTCGCGACCGCCGCGCCGGGCACGGAGCTCGTCAGGATCGACACGGACGCGCTCCACCAGCCGTTCGAGGGCTGGGGCACGAGCCTTTGCTGGTGGGCCCATCACGTGGGCGGGTGGGATGAAGCCAGGCGCAACGCCGTCGTCGAGGCGGTCGTCGATCCGGTGAATGGCCTCGGCTACAACATCTTCCGCTACAACATCGGCGGAGGGGAGAATCCGTCGCACGAGCACATGGAGCGGCACCGCGAGATGCCGGGGTTCCAGGGCGCCGACGGGACCTTCACGTGGGAGAGCGACGCGAACCAGCGCGCGATCCTCCTTCGCATCGCAGACCGCGGGAGGGATCTGATCTTCGAGGCGTTCTCCAACTCTCCCCCGTACTGGATGACGAACAGCGGCTGCGCCTCGGGCAGCGGCAACGGCGGAGACAACCTGAAGGCCGACCACTTCGACGACTTCGCCCACTACCTCACGGAGGTCGTGCGCCACTACAGGGACGAGCACGGGATCACCTTCCGCACGCTGGAGCCGCTGAACGAGCCGCACGCCGGCTGGTGGAAATCGAACGGCTCCCAGGAAGGCTGCCACTTCGACCGGGCGAGCCAGGAGAAGATCATCCAGGAGGTCGCCGAACAGCTCTCCAGCAAGGGCCTCGACGGGACGGTGGTCAGCGCATCGGACGAGAACAGCATGGATGATGCCGTCCGGAACATCGGCGCCTTCGGCCCGGCGACGCTCATGGCCTTCCAGCAGATCAACGTCCACTCCTACGCGGGCAGCCAGCGCAAGGAGCTCCGGCAGCTCGCGACGGCGCTCGGCAAGCGGCTGTGGCAATCGGAGTCTGGGCCGCTCGGGCAGAGCATCAGCGACGACACGGACGCGGCGCTGTTCATGGCGGAGCGCATCATCCGGGATCTGCGGGAGCTGAGGCCGGAGGCCTGGGTGGACTGGCAGTCGGGCGATCCGTCGCGGAGCTGGGCGAGCTTCACGCTGAACGACCGGGAGCAGTCCTTCGCGCCCATCAAGCGCTTCTACATGCACGCCGGCTTCAGCCGCTACATCCGGCCCGGCGCGACCTTCGTCGAGGTCGACAGCGAGGACATGGTGGCTGCGGTCAGCGCCGACGGGAGATCTCTCACCCTCGTCGTCCGCAATGGCGATCGCGACGCGAGCCGCGGCTACACGCTCGATCTCACCCGGCTCCCGACGGTCGGTCCCGCGGCGGAGGCGCACCGCACCTCGCGCACGGAGGACCTCGAGCGGCTCCCCGACATGGCGATCGAGGACTACCGCCTCGTGGTCACGATCCCGGCCTTTTCCGTCACCACCTTCGTCATCCCGATGCCCTGATTCCCGCCTGGAGCGACGCGCAGCGTGATCGACGCGCCCGACGCCCGCCGGAGATCAGCCGCGGCTGGCCACGCGCGCGATCGACTCGTCGAACCGCGGAGCTTGCATGCCGCGCAGCGCCTGGCTCAGGTGGACCTTCGCGTACTTCAGCTTCCCTTCGTCCGTCGCGAGGCTCGTCTCGCCGGAGGCGAGGCGCAGGTGAAAGGCCTTGAAGTCGGGCGCCGTCATCTCCGGATCGAACGGCCTGCTCGACGCCGTGGCGAGCAGCATGAAGTACGTCGCATAGAACACGTGGACGGCCTGGCGCATCAGGTAGAAGCGCGCGCGCCGGTACTCGCCGGCCGGCTCTCCGAAGTACGCCCGGAGGTAGACCTCCTCGTCGGCCTCGTTCCTGACGAAGAAGCTCGCCGCGACGGCCAGATCGGCATACCTGTCGTTCAGGAACGCCCCCTCCCAGTCGACGAGCCAGACGCGATCGCCGTCGAAGAGGATGTTCTCCGGCGTCAGATCGTTGTGGCTCGCGACGAGATCCGCGTCGTCGCGCGGATAGACCTTCGCCAGCCGGTCATGGCCGCGGACGATGTCGTCGGTCGCCTTGTCGGGCAGGAGCCTCGCCGCCTGGAACCGGCGGACGTATCCGTCGATGGTGTCGAGGTAATTTTCCATCCGCGGAAACGACGGCAGCGCGTGGAGCCTGCGGATCACGCCGGCGATGCGCCGCGCCGCGTCGCCCGGCATCGGCTTCGCCTCCACGAAATCGGAGATCGAGAGCCGATCGTCGGCGCTCATGTACACGATCCGCGGCGCGATCCCGGCCTCCGCCGCGATCTTCATGCAGCCGAACTGCCGCGTGGAGTCGCTCAGCGCGTCATGGCGCGTGATGACGCGCAGCAGGTACGGGTGTCCTTTGACGACGATGCGGAAGACGAGCGCGCTGGAGAGCCCGCCGGTGAGACGCCGGATGTCCTCGGGCTCGTCGACACCGAACGCGCCCCGCAGCGCGCGCGCAACGGCCGGCTGTCTTGCGTCGGGAATCATGACGTCACCATGGGTTGGCGGTTGTAGAGACGCGTCAGGAGCGCGTTGATCCAACGACGGATGGCGAGCTTCGCACCGCGCCGGCGTCGCGTCGAGCACCTTCGCCCGATCGTGGAAGAGCCTCGAGGCCGAGGGGCGAGGACGAGCGGATCGGCCGTGGCGCGGGCGCGCGGCCGCCAGGGTAGGACCCCGGCGTCCGACGCCGGGGGCCGTGGTGCCGTGTGCTGAACGGGGGAGCGCGGTCGGCCGCGCTCAGTACATCAGGTTGCCCTGGCCGAGCACGAACGTGATGCCCTCGCCGAACTGGGCCCTGGCTGTCGCGATGCGCGCGATGGCGTTCGTGATGCGGTTGAGGCGCTCGCTCGCCGAGCCCGCCGAGATGCCCTGGCCGATCTCGGCGCGCGCGAGGCCGAGCTGCTGGAGCGCGGCGGGGTACAGCGGGTTCGAGTTGCTCGGGTCCCCCATCACCGCGATCGCGTCGTCGAGCTCCTCGAGGGCGAGCTCCATCAGCTTCTGCTGCACGTCGGCGCGCGTGTCCGCGAAGCGGCTCGCGAGCGCCCGCGCCGCGTTCAGGCGCTGGCTCGCGATGTCGGCGTTGAAGGCGCCGTTCAGCGCGCGCAGGAAGCGCGCGATGGCGAAGGAGTCCCCGGGCACGAGATCGAGCGGCGCCCCGAAGCGCTGGTCGAGCTCGAGGGCCGCGGGGGAGTTCTTGAAGCTCGCCGAGGCGTAGAATGTGACGGCGTCCTCGAGGGTGCGTGTCCCCTTGGAGTTGATAAGAAGGCTGTTGTGGAAGAAGGGCGGCGTGTCCGCGGCCTCGATCAGGGGCGGCGGGTTGAAGGTGCCATTGCCGAACGCGTCGGGGGAGCCGCTGCCGCTGTCGAAGTCGGGCTGCGGCAGGTCGCGGCCGCCGAAGCCGCCGTCCGAGAGGCCCCTGTCCTCGAAGCTGCCGACGTTGAGCGACGACGCGAGGCTGCGCGTGCCGGTGTCGAAGTTGCGGTTCTTCCCGGTGTCCTGGAAGTTCGCGCCGGCGTTGTTGTGGCACACGTTGCAGCGGCCGCGGTGCGGGTCCATGAACGCGATCCGGCCTTCCTCCGCCTCCGGATCGGAGAGGCGGACGCGGCTCAGATCGAGCTCGTTCTGCCGGCCAAGGCTGAGCTGGAAGGCCAGGGCGACGTCCTCTTCCTGCGGCGTCGGCAAGCGGAAGTCGACGCCCACCTCGCGATCGAGGCGCTTCGGGAAGTGCTGTGTGACAGCGTCCCGGAGGAAGCCGCGCAGCGTGCCGTCGCTCGATCCGTCGCCGCCCCAGCCCGTCCGCTCCGCGGGCGGGCTCGGGGTGCCGTCCCCCGGATCCGCCTGGATGCTGGTGCTCAGGGAGAGGACGTGGTTCACCCCGCGCGAGACGAACCGGTGCTCCGGGTCGATGAAGCCGTCCACGTTCTCGAGGATGGCCGCGTCCTCCAGCAGATCGGAGGTCTCGAGCGCGGCGAGCGCCGGATCGTTCCTGAAGACGAACAGCGGGTCGTCGGGGTTACTCTGATCCAGGGCGGTGACGAAATCGACATCGATCGTCGTGCTGTTGGCCACGGGGTGGCAGGTGCCGCAGGTGCGGCCGTTGCCCTCGAACGTCTCCTCGAAGAAGACGCCGGCGCCCGCGCAGACGTCCCGCGAGACGAGCCCGGCGACGACGCGCGGATCCTCGTCGCAGCGGGCGATGCGGTCCGCCAGGGTGACCGATTGCGAGGCGTCATCGAGGTACACCGGAGCTTCGTCCTCCGGCTCCGCGCACCCCGCGGCGAACAGGGCCGCTCCGGCCCAGCACGCGAACCCCAGCCATGTCGTCGAGCGTCTCATCAAGAACTCCTCCGTTGCGAGCGGCGGCCCCGGCCTCGCGGCGCACGCGCGAGGGATCACCGCCAGGAACGCGGCCCTCGCCCGCGCGCGACGCCTCTCCCCGTGTGCGAGGCGCGATGTGCCTCGCGAGGGACAGCCGCCGGCGGCCTCGAGCGCTCGAGGCCCGGCTGGATCGCGCGCCGCAGCGCGGCTGTCCCCGGGTGGATGCCGGCGACCGCCGCGCTCCTTCGCGCGAATCGCACGTGACCGCGTCGATTTCCTGCTGGCCGATCGGCGCGATCGCGCTTGCCCGCGTCGACCTGCGCGCGCGCGCGCGCCGCCTCGGGCGCTCGGGGTGGAAGAGGATGGGAGAGGTTACGGAGAGGCGCTCTTGACGGCGGCGTCGACGATCGCGTCGAGGTTCACCGCGTCCGCCATGGCCTTGTACCCGGCGTCGTTCGGGTGCAGCTTGTCGCCGTCGTAGGCCGGGAGGAGGCGGCTCGGGTTGGCCGGGTCGCGCACCGCCTTGTCGAAGTCGATCACGCCGTCGAAGGCGCCGCTGGTGCGGATCCAGGTGTTGAGCTTCTGCCGCTCCTGCTCGCCCTTCGGCGTCCCGTAGTCGCCCTTGTAGGTCCCGGTCGAGCCGATGAACGGCACCAGGGTGCCGCCGTAGATCTTGAGCCCGGCAGCGCGGGCAGACTGGATGATCTGCTGGTACACCGGGATCAGATCGGTGGCCTTGGCGGAGCGGTCGCCGATGTCGTTGATGCCGGCCAGCAGGATGACGGCGCGCGCGCCGGGCTGGGTCAGCACGTCGCGCGCGAGGCGGGTCGGGACGGGGTACCCGAACTGGAGCTGGGGGCGGACGGTGAGCAGCTCGTTGCCGATGATGCCGGCGTTGACGACGGAGAGGGTCGGGCCCTTCCGGCTGGCCAGGCGCTCGGCGAGGAAGTCGGGGTAGCGCTGGTTCTTGTTCTTCGTGGAGAGGTATCCATCCGTGATCGAGTCGCCGAGCGCGATCAGGGTGCCGACGACGTTCGGCGCGGCCTTGACGTCGACGCCCGACAGGAACATCCAGCACGTGATCGTCCGGGTGAACTGCTTGTCGGCGCCGGCCCCTGTCTGGTTGCCGGTGGCGAGGAAGCTGTCCTGCGCCGCGAAGAAGTGCTGTGTGGCCGGACCGGTCTTGGCCGGGAGGTAGACGTTGACGGCCAGCGTCTGGAGCGCCTGGACCTTCAGGGGCACGGGGTCGCTCAGCGCCTCGGCGCCCGCGGCGATGAGGACCGAGGGCTGACCTGCGAAGCGCAGCGCGTGCGTGGCCCCGGCGGTCGCGGCGGCGCCGTCCTTCGAGAGCGCGACGGACGCCGCGCCCACCTTGAGCGGCTCGGCGCCGCCGGCGTTGGAGATGCGCACGCGCACCGAGCTGCCGCCGGCGCTCACGCGGACGATGTTCCGGACCGTCTGGCCGGTCAGGCCGACATCCGACGGGCACTCCTGCGCGTTGAACGTGCCGCCCGGCGTCGGGCTTGCGTGCCACGCGGCGACCCATCGCCCGTCGGGCGCCGGATCGGCGGCCATGGCGGGGCGCTCGAAGGCGCCGGCGATCAGCGCGAACACCGCGGCGACGAGCGAAACGGGGGCGAGGCGAGCGCGCTTCGGTCCTGGCAGATCGAGCAAGGGGCGCAGGGGGTTACGGCGCTCTGTGGTCACTTGATAAATTGTATTTACAATTGGCATCGGTCCTCTCCCGACTGTTCGCGTGGAGACGCGGAACGCTTTCCTGGCTCCCTGTGGGGGCTGCACGCTCGATGGGGCTGAGCTGTCCTCGAAGCTGCACAAGCTGAATCGAAGCCGGCGCCACGCGTCGAGGGGGGCAGGGGGCCAGCGCGGCGAGAAGGAGATGCAAACGCCTCGGAGGCGTCAAGCCCGAGCTGCGCGCGGCCATGCGCTGACAGCGCATTTTTCTGTGCCGACGCCCTGCCGGAGCAACGATGCCGTGTCGGAATTCATGTGCACAGCGACAGGGCCGCCGTCCGCTCCGGCGCCGGGCTTCACCCGGCGCGCGCGGGGCCTTCGTGCGAGGACGGGGCGGGCGAGGGGTAGGAGCGCTCGAACAGGGGATCTCTGTGCGGGATGCGCAGCGCGAACGGGAGAAAGGGGTCGAGCTCCCCGGGCTCGAACCGACAGTCGCCGATCTCGTGCCAGAAGGCGCCGGTCGTGTCGCCGCCGAGCTTGTAACGGCCGTCAGGGGAGAAGGCGATCCACCCGCCCTGCAGGTGCACGAGCACGGCGACGCAGAGGCCGCCGGGCACGGTCCAGAGGCGGATGGTGCCGTCCTCGGATGCCGAGGCGAGCAGCGTGCCATCCGGGCTGAACTCGACGCTCACGACGTTCTTCGTGTGACCGTGCAGCATCCGATAGTTGCCTCGCCCGACATCCCACAGTCGTATCTTGTCGCCCGTGGAGACCGACACGAGCCACCTGCCGTCCGGGCTCAAACCTACATGATGAACCGGCCTGTAATGGCCCTTGAAGAGCTTGAGCTCCTCGCCCGCTCGGACGTCCCATAGCCGGATCGTCCGGTCCGCCGAGCCGGACGCGAGGAGCGTGCCCTCGGCGTTGAACGCGAGGTCGAAGACGCTCGCCTCGTGTCCTCGCAGGGCGCGCGCCGGGACGGACCTCGCGCTGTCCCAGAGATGGATGGCCCCATCGAACGCCCCGATGGCCAGGGTGCGACCATCGCGGCTGAACACCATGCGACCGAGCTGCTCGCCGTAGTCGACAGGACCGACAGGGACGCCGCGCGGCTCGACGTTCCATCGGCTCCACAGCTTGATGTCCTCGGTGGAGCTCCCGATCGCGAGCAGCGCCTCCGGGCCGATGGCGGCCTCCAGCGCGGGGTGCGTCTCCACGAGCAGGCGCTCGACACGCCCGGTCGCGACGTCGCACCGGAGCAGCGATCTGCCGGTCCACAGCGCGAGCGCCGCGTCCCCGGGCAGGAACTTGAGCGTCCTCGGTTGCTCCTCGAGCGCCACCACGCGGCCGAGCTCCAGCCCGGAGCCGTTCTCCCAGAAGGCGATGGCGCCGTCCTCGTGGGCGGACGCGAGCACCCGACCCGAGTTGCTCCACGAGAGCGCGACGCACGAGGGCGCGCTCCTGGTGACCCGTTGCACCGGGAGCGTCGCGTCCGGCAGCGCCGCGCCGGCCGCGTCCAGCCCGTCGAGCGCCCCGCGGTCGAGCTGGGCGCCGACCAGCTTCGCGGCGCGCAGCACCGCGCCCACGAGCCGCGCGCCCCGCAGGTCCGCCCCGAGGAGGCGCGCGCCGGAGAGGTCCGCCCCCGAGAGATCCGCGCCCTCGAGCACGGCGCGCGTCAGATCCGCGCCGACCAGCGTCGCCCTCGCCAGCGACGCGCCCTCCAGCCTCGCCTCGACCAGCCGCGCGTCGGTGAGATTCGCCCCGGAGAGGTTCGCCCCGCGCAGGTCCTGCCCCGAGAGGTCCTTGCCGCGGAGATCGTGACCCGCGAGCTCGACCCCCTCGCGCCGGAGGACGTTCAGCTCGACGCCGACGATCTCGCCCCGGAGCCGCGCCTGCATCCGCAGCGCGTTCTTCTTCGCCGTCTCCCCCGCGGCGCCGCGCAGCGCGGCGTCCGCCCAGCCCAGCGAGACCGCAGGGCCGGCCAGGTCGCCGAAGAAGTCGATCATCAGATCGCTCATCTCCCGGACGCCGAGCGCGGCGCTGTCGCCCGTCTTCAGCACCTCCGTCGCCGCCTCGCGCGCCACCAGCCACTCGAGGACGGACTGGTGGATGAAGCCGAAATTGCCGTCCTCGTCCCGGACGAGCAGCGTCCCCGAGCCGATCTGGTGCGCCAGGGTGCCCGACTCCATCCGTCGCTCGGAGAGCGCCTGGACCTCGTCGAGCAGCCGCTGGGGGAGCTCGCTCGGGTTCAAGGTGCGCTCCGTCCGCTGCCAGAGCAGCATCGCGAGCGTCGTCGCCGCCTTGCGGAGCTGATCGACCGAGAGCCCCGGCGGCGCGCCCCTCGGGTTCGCCCGGACGAACTCGTTCTTCAGCCAGCGCTCGATCAGCAGCCGGTAGAGCCCCGCCGAGGTGATCTCGCCCGCGCGCTCCCGCGCGGCCTTGAGCTCGCCGCTGTCGATCTCGCTGATGAAGCTCAGCATCCGCGGGTTCGCGGAGAGGCCGAGGAGATCCTTCACGTCGTCGAGCAGCCGGAGGCGCTCCTCGCCCGCGGCCTCGCTCCCGAGGCGCTTGTTCAGGAAGAGGCGGATCTGCTCCTTGGAGAACGGCAGGAGCTTCGTGAGGCGGTGGCCCTGGATGAGCGCCGCCCGCTCGGCCAGCGCCATCCGGACCTGCCGGTCCGACAGGAAGTGCTGGGAGCGGCTCGTCACCACCACCTTCGCATTGCCCTGCGCCGCCTGGATCAGCGTGTCGAAGTGCTCCGCCGCGCGGTCGTAGCTCACCCGCAGCGCGAGCTCGTCGAAGCCGTCGAAGAGCAGCGCGATCCGGCCCTCGGCGAGCATGAAGTTGAAGGCCTGGAGGCGTATCGCCTCCATCTTCGAGCGCGCGAGGTGCTGCGCAACGAGCTCGTCCAGCGAGCGCGCCTTCTCGAGCGACCGCATCTCCAGCAGGACCGGCACGACCGGCCCGCCCGAGGTGCCGAGCCGCCGCGCCAGCTCGTGCAGGAGGAACGTCTTCCCCGTGCCGAAGTCGCCGAGGATCACCACGAACCGGCCGTGCGGTGAGCCGAGCCAGGCGGTGAGCTCCTCGAGCGCATCCTTCTCGTCGGGCTCCTCGGGATCGAGGACCCGCATCCTCTGGCCGATGTAGATGGAAGGCGGGTAGACCGTGTCGTTCTCGAGCCGCGTCGTCTGCCACTGGAGGTACCGGCTGAAGTCGATGAGGCCCTGGTACTCGACGAAGCTCTGGAGGCGTACCCGCCGCGCGGCGGCCCTGTCGACGAGCGCCGGGGTGGCGAGATCGCCCCGGTAGATGAGGTGCGAGATCATCCCGGAGTCGTCCCGGCGGTACCTCGCGTCGATGTGCGCGAGGAACGCGTCGAGCGCCTCGTCGGAGACCGGCTGATCGAGCGCGGCGACCGGGTAGGTGCGGGCGATGCCGCCGTCGTTGCGCGAGACGCGGAGGTAGTGCCCGAACGGGGGCGGCGCCTCGAAGCGCTCCACGACCGCGCTCTGCCCGGCGTGGAGCTCGCAGACCCGCTGGACGCGGGAGAGGAAGTCGTCGCTCCGGCCGCCCTCGCGCGCGGGGGCGCTCACCTCGGGCGGCGGGAGCGCAGGGGGAGCGGGCGCGCGCTGCTCGGGCATGTGCTTCTGGAGGAAGGCCAGCAGGAACGTGGCCGAGGCGCGCGCCGCGAACGCCTGGAAGGCGTCGTCCTTGTCGTGATCGCCGTGGTCGGAGACCGCCTTGACGATGATCGAGCGGCGCCCGAGGTGCTCGGCGACATAGCCTATCGCCGCGGCCTCCATCTCGGCGCCGAGCGTCTTCCTGACCTCCCGGCGCAGCCGCGAGAACAGCTCGGGGTCCTCGCGCACCGTCTTGCCGGTGGCGATGGGCCCGACGTGGACCCGGAGCGGCGGATCGTCCGGGAGCCCGCGCGGGTGCCGCAGCCGCTCGTCCCTCACGAGGGCCCGCGCCTTCTTCGTCAGCTTCAGGACCCCGGGCCTCTTCTCGAGGAGCCCCTTCCCGCGCAGGAGCAGCACGAGGTCGCTGTAGCGCGGGCACAGGGCCGCGAGCTCCGGGTGATCGGTCGGCAGCGGCGCCCCCTCGTGCTCGTGGTCGAGCAGCCGGTGCAGCAGCCAGCGCTCCTGGCTCTCCAGCGAGCGCGGCCGCTCCTTCGCGAGCGCCGCGCACACGTCGCGGTCGCGGGCGAAGTAGGCGGCGTCCATCGCCCACGTCTTCTCGAGGTTGTAGGTCTCGATGTCGCGGATCAGCGACTCCGACCGCTGGCCGCGCCGGTTCTTGGTGGCGATGAGCTTGCCGTGATCGTAGCTGTAGACGCGCTGCGCGACGATCACGTCGCCCAGCGCGACGTCGCCGCGCGCGCCCGCGCAGATGCCGCACATCGCGAGGCACGCCGGGTCGAGGTGGCCGACGACGTGCGTCGCCCGGACGGCGGCGGCGCCTTCCCCCATCTGCCCGGACCACGCCGCGGCCACGCGGAGGGGCGCGCCGCCCCGCGAGGGATCGCGCGGGATCTCCCGGACGTGGTAGCGGAACCCGCTCGGGTCGTAGGCCTCCTGCCACCCGCGCTCTCCGCCGTCGCCGAGCGCGAGGAGCGCTTCGATCTCGAGCTGCAGCGCCGTGATGATGAGCACGTCGATCCCGCCCGATGGCCGCCTCGCTGTCATGCGACCGTCCACTCTACGCGAGCCGCGACGCGTTGCCGAGCCGCGCGCCGCCGGGCTGCGCCGCTCTCCGGCCGCCGCGGTGACGGCGACAGCCGGGGACGCCGGCGCCGGGTCGACGAAGCTCTCGAGGTGGGCGGCGACGAGCTCGGGCGCGTGCATGTCGGGCGCGTTGTGGTCGGCGCCCGGGATGTCGACGCGGCGGACGTCGGGCAGGGTAAGCTCGAGCTGCGCGGTGGCCTGCAGCCGAGTCGCGGGGCTCCTGGGGCCGGCCAGCAGGAGCGTCGCAGAGAATTCCACAGGGTTTTGGGACAGCGAGAGGGGCGAGGCGATCCCATGAGCGACGCGGAAGGCCTGGCGACTTGTGCAGCCCTGGTCGATGGCCAGCGGGACGGGGCGGGCGAGCCGGCAGGGACCCGCGTCGAGGGGCGAGCCCGGCGCGCCGGTGGGGGCCGATGAGCGGCGCCGCCGCCGTCCAGCCTGCGCGGGGCTTCCACAGGAGCCTGCGCGCGACCCTCTTCATGACGGCCGGCGCGGCGCTGCTCACGTGGTCGCAGGTCGCGCTGCGGTTCCTCTCGGAGGCTCAGCCGGGCGCCGGGGACGTCCCGCTGGTGATGCTGGTCAATCTATGGACCAACGTCGCGATCTTCGCGGTCGTCGCGCTGCTCCTCTCGCGGAGCAGCCGCCGTGTCCCGGCGGGGGCCCTCGCGGCGCGGCGCCTCGCGCTCGGCGCATACGCCCTGTTTGACCTGCTCGGCATCACGCTGTTCCTCGCGGGGAGCCTGTTCCTGCCCCTCGCCACCAACTCGCTCCTTTACTCGCTTCACGTCGTCTTCACGCCCTTCCTCCTGTGGGTCGCGCTGCGCGAGGCGCCCGGCGCGGGGCGCGGCCTCATCGCGATCTGGGCCTTCGTCGGGGTGGCGATCTATTTCCACGAGGGGCTGCTGACGTACGACGCGCTCCACGGGGTCCGCTGGCTGGCCCTGCTCTTGCCGCTCACGGCGGCTGTGTTCATGTCCCTGGTCAACCTGAGCGCGCATCGCCTCCAGGGCATCCCGTTCGAGCACATCCTCTTCTTCACCTCGGTCGTCGGCATCGCAGGCAGCGTCCTCGGGCTCGTGACGACGGGGGCAGGATCGATGATCTTCGACGGCGGCATCTGGTCGTCCTGGGACCAGCTTGTCTTTGCCGCCGGCGCCGGGGCCGCCGCCCAGCTCTGCATCGTCCTCGGGCTCACCTCGGGCAGCCTGATCGCGGCGGTGATCACCGAGTCGCTGACCGTGGTGCTCACCGGGATAGCCGGGCTCCTGTTCCTCCGGGAGCCCATCAGCCTCGCGCAGAGCGTGGGTATGGGCATCATCCTGTCGGCGATCGTCCTCATCAACCTGTCGAACCGGAGCCCCGGGGACGGCGCGGCGCGGTAGGGAGGCTGCCCGCTGTCACGCGGCAGTGGACCGTCGCTCGTACGAGAAACGTACGAGTTCAGGCAGGCTCGTGCTGCCAGGCCGAGGACGCGAGTATCGAGACCCTTCCCATCGATGCAAGCATGGCGTTCGGTGTAGACCGGGGCGCTCGCGCCGATGTTCCGGACATGCCGGACCGTATCATTGCTGCAACAGCAGTGTCGTTGGGCGTGCCGCTCGTCACCCGAGATGGCAAGATTGGCGCTTCCGGAGCGCAAACCATGCTGGCCTGAGCATCGCCCGCCCCGGCGCGGAGGCGCGCCGTCGCGCGGTCGAGTCGGCGGGGCGCGCGCCGGCCACGTCGCACGGAGAGGCGTGACGCCGGCGCGGAGGCCTGCTGAGATGGAGCGGCATGCCCCCGTGGAACGACGACGACGCCGCCTCCACCGAGCTCGTGCCGCAGCCGCTGCGCCCCGCCGCGGCCGCCGCCGAGAGCTTCGCCCTGACCATCATGGCCGGCCCGGACGAGGGGCGCCGCTTCGTCGTGGCGCCGGGGCTGCCCTCGCGCGCGCTCGCCGGCACCAGCCCGGCCTGCGACATCACCCTCACCGACCGGCTCGTCTCCCGCCGCCACGCCGCCTTCGAGCTCGCCGGCCCGCGCCTCCGCGTCACCGACCTCGGATCGACGAACGGCACCTTCGTCCAGGGGATCCGCGTCGGCGACGCGTACCTCCAGGGCACCGAGCTCGTCCGGCTCGGCGAGACGGTGCTCCGCGTCGAGGCGCTCGGCGTGACGCAGGCGGTGGAGCTGCCGCGCGCCGTGCGCTTCGGCAAGCTCGTCGGGGCCAGCGAGGAGATGCGGCGGCTCTACCCGCTGTGCGAGCGCCTCGCGAGCTCGAGCGTGCCCGTCGTCATCGAGGGCGAGACGGGCACCGGCAAGGAGGTGCTCGCCGAGGCGATCCACGAGCAGGGGGCGCGCGCGGCCGGGCCGTTCGTCGTCTTCGACTGCACCGCGGTGCCGCCGACGCTCGTCGAGTCGGCGCTCTTCGGGCACGAGCGCGGCGCCTTCACCGGAGCGAACGAGGCGCGGCGCGGCGTCTTCGAGGAGGCGCACGGCGGCACGCTGCTCCTCGACGAGATAGGCGACCTCGACCTCGGCCTCCAGGCCAAGCTCCTCCGCGCCATCCAGCGATCGGAGGTGCAGCGCGTCGGATCGAACCGGTGGATCCGCGTCGACATCCGGGTGCTCGCGGCGACGCGGCGCGACCTGGAGCGCGAGATCCAGGCGGGCCGGTTCCGCGACGACCTGTTCTACCGGCTCGCGGTGGCGCGCATCGAGCTGCCGCCGCTGCGCAAGCGGCACGGCGACGTCACCGTGCTCGCGCACCACTTCTGGCGGCAGCTCGCGGGCCGCGGCGTGCCCTTCCCCCAGGGGTTCGCCGAGCGGCTGGAGGACTACGACTGGCCCGGCAACGTGCGCGAGCTCTACAACGCCGTCGCGCGCCGCGTGGCGCTCGGCGAGGCGGCGCCGATCGAGACCACGCGGGCCGGGGTGAGCGCCCCGGGCGCGCCCCCGTCGACGCCCGGGCCCGCATCGGCGCCGCAGCCCGCCGCGTCGGCCGGGGGGGCGTCGGTCGGGCCGGCGTCGGCGCCCCAGCCCGGCGCGGCGCCCGGGCCTGCCTCGGGGGCGCTCGCGCCCTCGACGCCCGTGCCCCCGTCGTCGGCGTCGCCCGCCGAGGGGGGCGATGGCGCCGAGCCTGCGACATCCGGCGACATCATCGAGGAGATCCTCGCGCTCGATCTGCCCCTCCCGCGGGCGCGCGAGCGGATCGTCGAGCACTTCGAGCGGCGCTACGTGCAGCGCGTCCTCGCGCAGCACGGGGGCAACGTCCGGAGCGCGGCGGCCGCGTCGGGCATCGCGCGGCGGTACTTCCAGATCCTGCGCGCGCGGCGGTCGACCTGACGCGCCGCCGGTCGCGCTGCTGCGGCGCTCCCAGGGGCCCCGCGCGGGGCGATCGACCTGACGCGCCGCCGGTCGCGCTGCTGCGGCGGTCTCAGGGGCCGCGCGCGGGGCGATCGACCACCATGCCGCCGCGGCCCGCGCCTCGGCCATGGTATCGTCCGCGGCGATGCTGCAGGCCCGGAGCCAGGGCGGCGCGCTCGCCGTCGTCCGCTACCTGCTCTTCGACGAGATCGGGGCCGGCGGCATGGCGACGGTGCACCTCGGCCGCCAGCTCGGCGCGGCCGGGTTCCGGCGGACCGTCGCGATAAAGCGGCTCTACCCGCAGTTCGTGCGGGATCCCGAGCTCGTCGCCATGCTGCTCGACGAGGCGCGGGTGGCGGCCCGCATCCGGCACCCGAACGTCGTCTCGACCGTGGACGTCGTGTCGAGCGGCGGCGAGGTGCTGCTCGTGATGGAGTACGTGCACGGCGAGTCGCTCGCGCGCCTGCTGCGCGCGGCGACGCGGGACGGCGGCGCGCCCCCGCCGCGCATCGCCTGCGCGGTGCTCGCCGGCGCGCTCCACGGCCTGCACGCCGCGCACGAGGCCACCGCCGAGGACGGCGCCCCGCTGCACCTCGTGCACCGCGACGTGTCGCCGCACAACGTGCTCGTCGGCGAGGACGGGGTGGCGCGCGTGCTCGACTTCGGCGTGGCCAAGTCGGCGGGGCGCGCGCAGATCACGCGCGACGGGCAGCTCAAGGGGAAGCTCGCGTACATGTCGCCCGAGCAGATCGCGGGCGAGCCGCTCGACCGGCGCGCGGACGTGTACGCGGCCGGCGTCGTGCTGTGGGAGACGCTGACGGGCGAGCGCCTCTTCGAGGGGCGGGGCGAGGCGCTGTCGATCCTGCGGCTGCTGCAGGCGGGCGTGGATCCGCCGAGCGCGCGCCGGCCCGGGGTGCCGCCGGAGCTCGAGGCGATCACGCTGCGCGCGCTCGCGCGCGTCCCCGAGGACCGGTTCCCGACGGCGCGCGCCATGGCGCTCGCGCTCGAGGAGACCGGGCTCGCGGCGTCGATCTCGGAGGTGGGCGCGTGGGTGACGTCGCTCGCGGGGGAGTC
Source organism: Sorangium sp. So ce1335 (assembly GCF_051521615.1). Lineage (NCBI taxonomy): Bacteria > Pseudomonadati > Myxococcota > Polyangiales > Polyangiaceae > Sorangium > Sorangium sp. So ce1335. The sequence goes on along the minus strand of NZ_CP150363.1, from coordinate 7,646,685 downwards.
GCTTGCGCAGCGGGCGGCGCTGATCGCGGCGATCGAGCCGAGAGGGGCGGGGAGCGACCCGGGGGCGGCGAGGGCGGGGAGCGAGGCGGGGGAGGGGAGCGCTGCGGGGGCGGGGAGCGCTGCGGGGGCGGTAGGCGCCGGCGCGGAGAGCGCTGCGGGGGCGGGGAGCGGAGCCGGGGCGGCGGGCGCTGGGGGCGCAGCGGCGGTTGCCGCGCTGGATCCCGGGAGAGGAGGTCCGGCGGGGGCGCCTGCGTCGAGCCCGCAGCAGCCCGGGAGCCGGCAGCGCTGGGCCGCCGTGGCGGCGACCGGTGCGCTGCTCGCGATCGCGGCCGTCGCGGTCGGCCTCGCCCGCGCCGACGCGCCGACGCTCGTCCGCGCGAGGGCTGCGGTCGCCGCCGCCGCCGCGCGCGCACGCCCCGCAGCGCCGCTGCCCGGGCACGCGTCCGCCGCGCCCGGCCCGGCCAGCGCGGGCGCGTCTGCCGCGCCCGGCCCGGCCAGCGCGGGCGCGTCTGCCGCGCCCGACGCCGCCAGCGCGGGCGCTACGGCCCCTGCGCCCAGCGCCGCCAGCGTGACCGCGACGGCCGTCGCCGTCGCGCCCGTCGCGCCCGTCGCGTCGGCCACCCCCGCCGCCGGGGCCGGCGCGCGCAGGCTGCCGCGCCGCGCGCCCGCGCGCGACGGGTGCAATCCGCCGTTCATCATCGATGGACAGGGCCACAAGCGTTACAAGCGCGAATGCTTCTGACGGAGGCCGGATGAACCAGCGCACAGCTCGCCGCTCCCTCGTCGCCGCCGCCCTCGCGACCCTCGCGGCCCTCCTGCCCGCCCGCGCCCGCGCCGGCGACGCGGAGGCGTGCTTCACGGCCTCCGAGGAGGGCCAGCGCCTGCGCGACGAGGGCAGGCTGCGCGAGGCGCGCGCGCGCTTCATCGCCTGCGGCGCCGCCGCGTGTCCCGCGCTCGTCCGGTCGGACTGCGCGGGCTGGCTCTCCGACGTCACCGCGCGCGTGCCGACGCTCATCCTGAGCGCGCAGGACGAGGAGGGCCAGGACGTGGCCGACGTGCAGGTGACCCTCGACGGCGCGCCGCTCGCCGCGCGGCTCGACGGCAAGGCCGTCGAGGTCGACCCGGGCGAGCACCTGCTCCGCTTCGAGCGCGCGGGCAGCGCTCCGGTCGCGCTGCGCCTCGTCGTGCGCGAGGGAGAGAAGCTGCGCCGCGTCTCGGCGCGCCTCGTCCGGTCCGCCGCGCCGGGAGCGGGCGCGACCGCGCCGGGAGCGGGCGCGACCGCGCCGGGAGGAGGCGCGACCGCGCCGGGAGCGGGCGCGACCGCGCCGGGAGCAGGCCCGACCGCGCCCCGCGAGGACCGCGCCGCGACGCCGCCCGCGAGCGCGCTCGTCCTGCCCATCGCGCTCGGCGGCGTCGCCGTCGCCGGGGGCGTCGCCTACGCGGCGCTCGGCCTGAGCGCGCGCGCCGACGCCGACCGCCTGCGGACGACCTGCGCCCCGGGCTGCGCCGAGGCGGACGTCGACGCCGTGCGGACCAAGGTCATCGCCGCCAACATCGCGTTCGGCGTCGGCGTGGCGGCGCTCGGCGGCGCCGCGGCCGCGCTCCTCCTGCGCGGCCCCTCGCCCGCCGCGTCCGCCGCGTCCGCCGCGGTGCATGTCTTCCCCCTGCCCGGCGGCGGCGCCGCCGCGCTCGGCGGCCAGTTCTGACGTTCGACTCGCGCCGCGGACCTGCGGCCGTGACCCGAGCGCCGACCGTGCGGCTCCTGCGGTTCGATGACCGCGCGCTGCGCATGGCCATCGCTGCGTGAGGGCGACTCACTCCGATGCAGGCCGGGTCGCCCCTGGCTGTCTGCCCCGCTCCGGCACGATGGTCTCGCCGCGCGCCAGCATCGCCACGAGCGCGGCGATCTTCTTTGCGCGGCCCGCGGGCGTCTTCACGCTGTTCATGCGAAACGCCAGCGCGAACAGATTCTGACGTCCGAGCGTCTGGAATGTCTCGCGCGCTCGCGCATTCGCCTCGATCGCCGCGCGCAGGTCGTCGGGAACGGTCGCCTCGCTCGCGCTGCGGATCGGCGCGTACGCCGCGTCCCACCGACCATCGGCCTTGGCCGCGTCCACCTGCCGCTGCCCGTGGGGCGTCATGCGCCCCGCGGCGGTGAGGCGGGCGATGTGGTCGCGGTTGATCTGGCTCCAGACGCTCCTCGCCTTGCGCGGCGTGAACCGCTGCAAGAACGAGCGTTCGTCAAGGGCCTTTCGAATGCCATCGATCCATCCCCAGCAGAGCGCCACGTCGACCGCCTGGGCGTAGGTGACCGTCGGAACGCCGGAGTCCTTCTTGTAGATTTGCAGCCACAGCTCCGTCTCCTGCGCGTGGTTGGCGGCAATCCACGCTTCGAAAGCGGCCTCGTCAGGGAAGCTCTTGATCTTGTTTTTGTCGGGAACGATCGGCGCCATCCGGTCTGCCTCGCAGCGCGTCCCATCCTACGCTGACGTGGCCGAGACACCAGGGCGGAGAGCGTCGCACACCGACTCACCCGCCCCGCCGCCCGGTCCCGCGGCGCTCGCCGCCGCAGCGGAATACAATGTGCGACTCACGCGGCCGGCCTGCTGCCGTGTTCTCGGACGACGAGGCAGCAGGGCGCGCGACGACCGGTGAGAGCGCTTTCGCCACGGAGATCGGCCAGTGTTCGATCCGGCAGATCGCCTCGAGTGGCAGATCGGAATTGACATTCGATATGTGAACGTTCACAGTGTCTCATCCTTCGACTTTGCCCTGAGTGGGTCGTCGTGAGCACCGGGACCTCCGTCATCGGGGTCGATTTTTTCACCGACTCTGTTCGTTCGGTCGTCGCGGGCACATGGGACGGCGCGCTCGCCGAGGGCAGCGTCGATCAGTAGAACGAACCGCGTTTCACTTACTTAGAAGACGAGGAGAACACGATGAGATTTGGAACGATGCAGGCCTTGCTTGCTGCGGCGACGGGTATCCTCGCCGTCTCGTGCGTCATCGGCCCCGAGGACGCGTACGACGCGGAGACCGAGGAGGAGGGGTCGCTCGAGGGCGCCATCACGATCGATGGGAACGCGACCTACACGATCTCCGGCGTGCAGAGCGGAAAGTGCGTCGAGGTGGCTGGAGGCAGCACCGCTGACGGAGCGGCCTTGCAGATCGCCACCTGCAACGGCTCGACGCGGCAACAGTTCCGCGTGGAGTCGGCAGGCGGCAACTACTACCGCATCCGCAACGTGGCCAGCAACCGCTGCCTGGACGTCTCGGGCGCCTCCACCAGCGACGGCGCCCGCGTCCAGCAATACTCCTGCTGGAACGGGCAAAACCAGCAGTGGTCGTTCACGGACGTCTCCGGCGGCGTGCGTCTCACGGCGCGCCACAGCGGCAAGTCCCTGGACGTCGCCGGTCGCACGGACGGCGCGGGCCTCCAGCAGTGGGGCTGGGCGAACGGCGACAACCAGAAGTTCTCGCTCCGGACCGGCAACGGGGGGGGGGCCTCGAGCAGCAGCTCCAGCAGCTCCAGCAGCTCCAGCAGCTCCAGCAGCTCGGGCACGGGCGGCTCCGGCGGCGCGGGTGGCGGTGGCGGCGCGGGCGGTGGCGGCGGCGCGGGCGGTGGTGGCGGCGGCGCCACCGGGGCGAAGTTCGTGGGCAACATCACGACCAGCGGCGCCGTGCGCGACGGCTTCTCGAGGTACTGGAACCAGATCACGCCCGAGAACGAGGGCAAGTGGGACGCCGTCGAGCGGACGCGCGGGCAAAAGAACTGGGCAGCGCTCGACCGGATCTACAACTACGCGAAGCAGAACAACGTCATCTTCAAGCAGCACGTGTTCGTGTGGGGCGCCCAGCAGCCGAGCTGGCTCGCGGGCCTCTCCGGGTCGGAGCAACAGGCAGCCGTGAAGGACTGGATGCGGTCGTTCTGCGCGCGCTACCCGGACACGAAGTACATCGACGTGGTCAACGAGCCGCCGCCCCACACCACGCCGTCGTACAAGAATGGCATCGGCGGCGACGGCGCCAGCGGCTGGGACTGGATCGTCAACTCCTTCAAGTGGGCGCGCGAGTACTGCCCGAACGCGGTCCTGATCCTCAACGACTACAACAACATCGAGTACGAGAACGATCACCAGAACTTCATGAGGATCGCGAGGGCGGTCATCAACGCGGGCGCCCCGGTCGACGCGCTCGGCGCGCAGGCCCACGACGCGTACAAGATCAACACCAACACGGTGAAGGGCTACATCGACAAGATGGCCTCGCTGGGCAAGCCCGTGTACATCACCGAGTACGACATCGGCATCGCGGACGACAACCGGCAGCGGCAGGTGATGGAGGAGCAGTTCACGATGTTCTGGAACCACCCCGCCGTCCCCGGCATCACCCTCTGGGGTTACATCGTCGGCGCCACGTGGCGGGACAACACCGGCATCCAGCACTCGAACGGCACCATGCGGCCGGCCATGCAGTGGCTCATGAACTTCCTCGGCCGCTGACGGCCGGGCGGAGCGCCCCGCCGGCCCTGCAAGGCCGGCGGTGAACGCCGCGCCGGGCAGCGCGTCGAGATCTCGAGGGTACGACGCGGCAGAGGCGCAGAGCGCACGCGCACCGACGACGACAGGTGCCTCTGCGCCCATCTTGCCCGCCCTCGCAGCGCCCAGGCAGCGCGCTTACATCGACAGCCCGCATTTCCCCAGATCCCCATCCCGCCGCCTCGTCGGCCGTCCTCCTGTCCCTTGACAGATCGATCCTCGGCGCTGTAACCCGAAGGATCGGGCATGGACGCCGGGACGCCTCCTCTGCATCGCTTCCGCAGGACGACATGTGGCTCGCGCATCGCAGCCGACGCGCGCGCTGTGTGGAAACCTGGCCGCGCGTCGGACCTGCGTCCCTGCGCTTGGCGTCGTGCTCGCCGGCAGCGCCCGGCCACCCCCGTATCCATCACAGGCCGCGCCTGGCCGGCACCTCGCTGCCGGATGGCCTCTCACGGGGGCGCCGCGCGCGACGAAGCGAACCACCGACGAGGAGGGATCTCATGACCCGCATTGGACGATGCTGGATGGCGGCCTTCGGGCTCATCATGACGACGGCGGCGTGTGGATCGAGCGACACCCCGGGCACGGAGGTCCCACGCATCGATCGGCCGCCGACACCAGAGAACGAATTCACTCCAGTGCTGCTCGAGACGACGGTCGATAACCTCATCGCCAGGGTCAACGAGTCGACGGTCGAGTCGATGCACATGGTGATCCTGCTGAAGAACCTCGGCTCGTTCTTCACGTCGATCGCGACGGGCGCGAGCCGGGCGATGGGTGAGCTCGACGTCACGGGAAACGTGCTCGGGCCCACGGACCAGGTGATCGATGAGGTGACATCACAGGAGCTCCTGAATCAGCAGATCAGGCAGGCGGTAGCGGACGGCGCCGAGGGGATCGGCATCTCGCCCTACGGTGACGTCAACGGAGCCGCGATGGATGAGGCCGTCGACAACGGGGCCCACGTGGTGACGCTCGACGGCGACGTGTCGAGCTCGAAGCGCTCGCTCTACGTTGGAACCCTCAACGGGTCTGCGGGAGCTGAGGCGGCGAAGACCTTGCTCGCGATGCTGCCCCCGCCGCCGGGCACCGTGCTGATACACGGCGCCTCCTCGGCGGACTGGGTGGACGGGTACAATCGAACGGAGGGGGCCCGGAACGCGATCGAGGAAGCCGGTTACACGCCCCTGCTGAGCGAGGCCTTCTACGAGCTCGAGGAGGCGTTCGACGTGGAATGGATACGATCCCGGATCGCGGCCGCGGACCCGCCCGTCCTCGGTATCGTCGGCGTGTTCGACATCTCGTACCGGTGCGTGATGGGCGCCGACGCCGCGGGCAGAGCGGACCTCCCCATCGTCGCCTTCGACTTCGATCCCAGGACCGTCGAGTACATGCGCCAGGGGCGCATCAAGGCCACAGCCGTCCAGCGGCAGTATTACCAGGGTTACCTCGTGCCCTATATCCTCTACGGCATCAAGACCCTCGGTCTCGACGCGACAAAAGAGATCCTCGCTCCGCTGATGGACGGCGGTAGCACGGTCAGCACCGGCGTCGACACGGTTCCGTCGGACAAGGTCGACGATTACAACGCTTTCCTCGACACGATCGGCGCGATCCAGTAGCGGCATCGCCGCCCCCCACCTCGATTGACGCGCCGCTCCGAAGGAGCGCTGCCGGGAGGATTTTCACGCTGTCGGCGCCCGGGCGCAGCGGGCGGGCGATTCAAGTTGACACCGGTGGTGTGAACGTTCACATTGTCGCCATCCTTCAGAGTCGCCAGGTAGATCCGGCACGTGGACCGGGAACTTCGTCATCGTGGTCGGCTTCGGCACGGAGCGGCGGCGCGCATCAACGAGCTCGCCCGAGGGGCGGGGAGCCCTGGCGCTTCGGAGACGTGAAGCCCTGACCGCGGAGCCTCCCCATCGTCGAGAGAGCTTTCTTCGATGCGATCCGATCCACGCGATCCGGCCGCCCTGGAAAGCGACGTCATACCAACATCTCACGCAGATCGAAGGGAAGTCCGAAATGAACAAGAACCGCTCTTCTCGATTGCTTTGCAGCACGGCCTGGATCGCGCTCGGAGTCGCGACGCTCGTTGGCTGCTCTGATGGAGGCGGTGGCGACGGCGCGGGCGGCGCGGGGGGCGCGGGCGGCGCCGACACCAGCGCCAGCACGACCACGAGCTCGAGCATGACCACGAGCACGAGCTCGAGCATGACCACGAGCACGAGCTCGAGCATGGCCACGAGCACGAGCTCCAGCACGAGCACGGGCTCGAGCATGGCCACGAGCACGAGCTCCAGCACGACCAGCGCCAGCACCGGCGGTCCGGCCACCTCGACCAGCACGTCCACCGGGACCGGCGGCCCCGAGCCCATGGAAAAGTTCGTCGGCAACATCACGACGAACGGCGCCGTGCGCGACGGCTTCGCGAGGTACTGGAACCAGATCACGCCCGAGAACGAGGGCAAGTGGGGGTCCGTCGAGCCGAGCCGCGGGCAAAAGAACTGGGCAGCGCTCGATCGGATCTACAAGTACGCGCAGGACAACAACCTCATCTTCAAGCACCACGTCTTCGTGTGGGGCGCCCAGCAACCCGACTGGGTCGGGCGCCTCTCCGGGCAGGAGCAGCAGGCGGCCGTGCGGGATTGGATGAAGCAGTTCTGTGAGCGCTACCCCGAGACGAAGTACATCGACGTCGTCAACGAGCCGCCGCCCCACACGACGCCCTCCTACAAGAACGGCATCGGCGGCGACGGCGCCAGCGGATGGGACTGGATCGTCAACTCGTTCAAGTGGGCTCGAGAGTTCTGCCCGAACGCGGTCTTGATCCTCAACGACTACAACAACATCGAGTACGAGAACGACCACAACAACTTCATGCGGATCGCGAGGGCGGTCATCAACGCGGGCGCCCCGGTCGACGCGCTCGGCGCGCAGGCCCACGACGCGTACAAGATCAACACCAACACGGTGAAGGGCTACATCGACAAGATGGCCTCGCTGGGCAAGCCCGTGTACATCACCGAGTACGACATCGGCATCGCGGACGACAACCAGCAGAAGCGGGTGATGGAGGAGCAGTTCACGATGTTCTGGGATCACCCCGCCGTCCCCGGCATCACCCTCTGGGGTTACATCGTCGGCGCCACGTGGCGGGACAACACCGGCCTCCAGCACTCGAACGGCAACATGCGGCCGGCCATGCAGTGGCTGATGGACTTCCTGGATCGCGGGTGACGCCGCGCTGATGCGCTGATCCGGGGCGCCTCGCGCAGGCTCGGGCGAGCGAGCGCCGCGCCCGCCGCCGTCGCGGCCTGGGGTACCAGAAGAGACCGCCTCGACGCCGCGGCGCGCGCGCTCGCCCGAGCGCGGCCCGGCCTCGCCGCTCGGGAGCGGCAGCCGGGCCTGCGCGCGCGGAGGGCGGTCCCTTCAGGGCCGGGGGGCGCCTGGCTCCGCGGCCGTCCAGGCGACGTTGCCGTCCTGGCGCGCTCCGAGCAGCGCCTGCTCCACCGCCGCCGCGCTACTCCACGAACCGGAGCCAGTTCAGGTTGATGTCGCCGGTCTCGAAGGCGACGCGCACGACGTGCGGGCCGACGGTCACCCAGCCGACAGGGACCGAGACGGTCTGCCACGACTGCGCGCCGCCGGTCGCCGGCAGGACGACGGTCCCGGTGACGTTCTGGCCGTCGATCTCGACGTGGAGCGCCTTCGATGCGCCGGTCGTTGCCACCCGCAGCTCGAGGGTATACGCGAGGGGGAAGCTGTTCATCACCGAGTAGTTGAGCCACTCGCCTGCGGCGGTGCCGGTGACGTTGGCGCCGGGGCCGGTGGGAGCGTCGGCCGTCGGCTCGAGATCGACGTGCTGACCACGGTAGAAGCCGGTCGCGTTGCCGATCGTCGTGTCGTGGTAGGCGACGCCCTCGTAGCCGTAATCGAAGTGCTCCGCCTCGATCGTGCTCGTCACCGGCGCGTGCGTGAACTGGTAGGGGATGGTCCGGAGGGAGCCGCCCTGCGTGTTCACGCCGCGGTCCTTGAGCCACGTGAAGACATCGTAGCGCGCCGCGGAGTCGAGCCGGGTGTGCCAGTTCGTCCGCGAGATGCCGCTGTCGTCGGAGAACGTGTAGTAGGAGTTGACGCCGACGACGAGCTGCTGGGACGTGCCGGTGCGGTAGAGGGGCCCGCCGGAGTCGCCGGGGCAGAGGCTCGCCGCGGCTGGATCGGTGAGGACGCCCTCGGTGATCACGTTGGCGCCCGCGACGTCCGCCGCGTCCTCCGGGACCACGTAGGAGCCGTCGTGGATCAGCGCGCTCGCCGGGAGCGTCGTCACCGTCTCGATCTTGAGCCGCGCCGGGGGGGTAGGCTGGTCGACGCCGTTCTCGCAGCCGTAGCCGGCGATGATCACCTCGGTTCCCGGCAGCACGGGGTTGCCGTCGACCGTCGCCTCGGGGATGTCCGGCGTGTCCTCGTTGACGACGATCACCGCGACATCCGGCGGATGGTACGGGTTCAGGATGTTCGTGCAGTGCCTGTGGCAGCTCGGCCGGGAGGACGTCCACGTGGGGAAGATGTGGGCCTGCGCGACGGTCAGGTTGCGCCGCTGCATGCCGGAGGGGCCGTTGTCGGTCGTGAGCGCGATGGTCGAGCCCGGCAGATGGTTGCTCCCGACGCCGCCTGTGTTGTCGTCGTCGATGCAGTGGGCCGCGATGAGGAAGTGACGCGGGCCGACCTTGGCCCCGGTGCAGTTGCTGACCTCCACCGTGGCGGGGACCTCGCTCTCGAGGGCCGGGCGCCCGCCGATGAGCTCATCGCTCGACTCCTCGACGTGCTCCGAGGTCGGCGCGTCGATGTCGCCGACGCACGCGGCGAGGAGGAGGGGAAGCAGGCCTATCGCTGGACGAAGACGCATGGAAATTCCTCTTTTCATCTCGACCCGGAGGCTCCTCGCGCGAGAAACAGCCTTCGCGGCCCGCCCTGCATCGGGGAGCGCGCGCCGTCGTCGGCTGATGGCCGCTCCAGCAGCGCTGGGGCGGCGGCGGGCCGACGCGAGGCGGTTCAGGAGGCCGGCGAGGCTCCGCGCCGGTCCGTGCGGTGGTTGCACCGCACAGCGGGGACCGGCGCGTGCGCTCGCGCGCGAGCAGACTGCAGCGGATCGATGGTGGATCCGTCGGAAGTGGTTGCGTGGCCGGGGAGCTCGGGCGCGAACAGACTTTGAAAATACTATTTACTAACCGAGAGGTCCGCGCCCGGCTCCCTCTGGCTCGGTGAATGGCGGCGAGCCCGGCGGCCCTTCAGAAATTCGTCCGTGGCCCGCCGATTTTTCCCGGGGGCGCGGAACCGGGCCGCGGGATGACCCGCAGAGGAGGGCCGGGGCGGGCAGGACGCCGGCCCTCGAGCAGGGCGGAGCGGGAGAGCGGTGCGGTGCCAGAGGCGGATGAGCCCCTGTCGGACGAGCCGGCCGTGCGGCCGGGTGCGGTATGCTCCCGGCCACAGGTGCCCTCATGTCCCGCTCGCCCCTCCTGGCGCTCGCCCTCGTTTCCCTCCTGCCAGCCGCGTGCGCTCGCGGCCCGGCCGCGCCGGGGGCGCAGCCGGTCGCGGCGCGGTCGCAGCCCGCCGACATCGCGGCGCTGCGGCTCGCGGACTGGCGGCCCGTGCCGCTCGTGGCGCTCGAGCGCACCGAGATAGCGCACCTGGCCGTGCCCGCCATCGATGTCCACACGCACCTGCGCCGGGTCGTGGACGTGGCGGCCGAGGTCGCGCGCATGGACGTGCTCCACGTCGAGACCATGGTCAACCTCGATGGTGCCTCGGGCGAGCGCCTGGTGCGCGAGCTCGAGCGCTTCGACCGCGCGTATCCGGGGCGCTTCCTGACCTACGCCAACCTCGACCTCGCGCTCGTGGGCGCGCCGGGCTGGGGCGCGCGCGTCGCCGCGCAGCTCGCGGCCGACTTCGAGGCCGGGGCCAGGGGGCTCAAGATCTTCAAGGAGCTCGGGCTCACGGTGCGCACGCCCGAGGGCCGGCGCATCGCGCTCGACGACGCGGAGCTCGAGCCCGTCTGGCGCACGTGCGCGCGCTACCGCCGGCCCGTGCTCTGGCACGTCGCCGACCCGGCGGCGTTCTTCGTCCCGCTGGACGCGAAGAACGAGCGCTGGCACGAGCTGCACGAGTTCCCGGGCTGGTCGTTCGCAGACCGGAGGCGCTTCCCCACGCGCGCGCAGCTCTTCGAGGAGCGCAACCGCGTGCTCGAGCGCCACCCCGACGTCACCTTCGTTGGCGCGCACATGGGGAGCTCGTCCGAGGACCTGCGGCAGCTCGCGGGCTGGCTCGATCGCTACCCCAACTTCCACGTCGACATGTCGGCGAGCGCCAGCGAGCTCGGCCGGCAGCCGCGCGCGGCGCACCGCTTCTTCGTGCGCTACCAGGACCGCGTGCTCTTCGGCACCGACCTCAAGGGCGCCCATGCCGCGGGCTACGAGGTCTACGCCCGCTTCCTCGAGACCGAGGACGACTATTTCAGCACCGAGGACGCGAACGGCCGCCAGGGGTTCTGGATGATCTACGGCGTGCACCTGCCCGCGCCGGTGCTGCAGAAGATCTACCGCGATAACGCCCGCCGCCTGTTGTGGCCCGCGGATCCCGCTCGGCTCGACGGAAGTCGGCGATGAGGTGGGCCGGTCAGCATGGCCCTCGCGTTGTTCGACGGCCTCGTCACCGTCGCCCCGGGCATCCAGCAGCGCTCTGTTGATTCCTGGCTCTCGCCTGGATAACAGAGGCACGACCATGAAGAAGCGAGCTGCGCGATGGTCGTGGGTGGCGCTGTGCCTGCCGGGCGTCGGGTGCACGACGGTCGTCGGGCTGGACAGGCCCTATCATCCAGCGGAGGAGCACGGCGGCAGCGGTGGCAGTGGCGGCGGCGCCGAGGGCGGCGGCCATGAGGGTGGTGGCGGCGGCGCCGAGGGCGGCCATGGTGGCGGTGGCGGTGCTGGCGGCGTGGAAACGGGCAGTCGCTGCGCCGGGCTGCCTGCGACGTGCGGGCCGGCGGGAGACGAGAGCTGCTGCGCGAGCGAGCCGGTGACCGGTGGTACGTTCAACCGGAGCAACGACCCGGCTTTCCCGGCCACGGTGAGCGACTTCCTGCTGGATCGGTTCGAGGTCACGCTGGGGCGATTCCGCGCGTTCGTCGACGCGTATCCCGGGAGCCGGCCAGCCGTGGGCGCGGGCGCTCACCCGAGGATCGCGGGCAGCGGGTGGTACGCGGCGTGGGACGAACACCTGCCGTCGGACAGGGCGGAGCTCCTGGAAGGGCTGCTCTGCGATCCGGAGGGCATGGCGTGGGTGTGGACGGATGAGCCCGGCGCGAACGAGCGCCTGGCGATGAACTGCGTGAGCTGGTACCTGGCGTTCGCGTTCTGCGCGTGGGACGGCGGCCGGCTGCCGACAGACGCGGAGCTCGGTTACGCGGCGGCCGGCGGCGCCGAGCAGCGCCCGTACCCGTGGTCCACCTCGCCGGACGATGTGGCCATCGATCCTGAACACGCCGTGTATGCCTGCCTTGGCAGCGATGTGCCGGGGTGCGTGATCGAGGACATCCTTCCGGTCGGATCGATGTCACCGCAAGGAGACGGGCTGTTCAAGCAAGCGGATCTGGCGGGGAGCGCGTTCGAGTGGGCGCTGGACTGGCACGCGGACTATTCGCCCGACTGCGTGGACTGCGCCGTCACGACGGGCGGGACGGAGCGGGTGATGCGCGGCGGCGGCTGGCGCAGCGCCGAGGAGAAGCTGCTCCTCTCCACCCGCGACCACCGGGCCCCGACGTCCCGCGCGGCCGGCATCGGGGTCCGGTGCGCGCGGGATCCGTGAGCGACGTCTCCTACCTTCACGGACACGACCGAGCCGCTCCGTCGCTGTCTCAGCGCCTGCGGCGGCGCGCGAAGAGGGCGCCAAGGGCCACGAGGGCCACGAGGCCGCGCCCGCCGTCCTCCGCCGAGCCGCCGGCGGCGCTGCAGCCGCCGCCCGGCGCTTCGCCGCCGCCAGCGCCGCCTGTGCCGCTCGCGCCATCGATACCGCCCTGACCGCCTGTGCCGCTCACGCCATCGATACCGCCCTGACCGCCTGTGCCGCTCACGCCATCGATACCGCCCTGACCGCCTGTGCCGCTCACGCCACCGATACCGCCCTGACCGCCTGTGCCGCTCACGCCACCGATACCGCCCTGACCGCCGGAGCCGGCCATGCCGCCGGTGCCGCCGCCGGCCTCGCCCATGCCGCCCGCGCCGCCCATTCCACCGGCGCCGTCTCCACCGCTCCCTCCCTCACCTCCGCTTCCGCCGGAGCCGCCCATTCCACCGGAGCCACCGAGTCCGCCGGAGCCGCCGCTGTTCTCCGGGGTGACGCCGCCCTCGTAAATCTCCGCGCTTCCGTGCGCCTCGGGGTCGCCGTCGCCGGACGAGCAGCCTGCCAGCAGCCCCCCGAAGACCAGGACGCGGTTGCCATCGAGCAGCACGGACGACGGAGCGTCGCGGAACCGGCTCATGTTCTGCACCGTCGACCAGCCGTTCGTCACGGGGTTGTACACAGCGGCGCTGCGGAGGGTGCACTCGCTGCCGCCGGTCCATTCCTTTCCACCCGCGATGAGCACCATTCCGTTCCCGAGCAGCGTGGCCGTGTGACGTCGGCGCGCGACGTCCAGGGGGCCGGTCACCGTCCAGTCGTTCGTCGCCGGATCGTAGACCTGCGCGTGCGGGACGTTCGGCGCGCCCGTGACAAGCACCCGACCATCGCCGAGCAGCACCGCCGTGAAATCAGCGGGCGGCATGAGCAGCGCCTGCGTGGGCGTCCAGGCATTCGTGGCCGGGTCATACCGATCGGCGCCGTCGCCGCTCACGACGAGCACGCTGCCGTCGAGCAGCCTCGTCGCCTTGTGCCCGGAATGCGCGAAGGTGAGCGTCCCGGCCGGGGAGAAGGTCCCCGTGGCCGGATCGTAGAGCTCCGCCGTCGCCGGGTTGCCCGCGCCGCCGCTCACAAGCACCCTCCCGTCGTGCAAGAGGACCGCCGAATGCCGCGAGCGCGGGACACCGAGCGAGCCCGTCGCGGACCAGGATCTCGTCGTCGGATCGTAGATCTCGGCGACCGCCGTCCCGCCGCCCACGACGAGGAGACGATCGTCGGGGAGCCGCGAGAGAGCGACGCTCGTATCGTGGTGCGCGGCCATGTGGCCGGTGAGCGTCCATGTATCGCTCACCGGATCGTATGCCTCGGCCGTCGACGGAGAATCACCGCCCACGACGAGGATCTCGCCGGTCGAGACCCGGATCGACGCGGGCTTGCGGCGCGCGTGCGAGAGCGGCGCGACGTCGCTCCAGGCGTTCGTCGCCGGATCGTAGAGGTTCGCGGACAGGGTATCATCCCAGTTGTTGTCGTACCCGCCGGCCACGAGCACGCGGCCATCGGCGAGCTCGGCCCACGTGCCGTCGTGCCGCGGCACAGGCATGTTCCCGGCCGGCGCCCACGCGGGCTCGCAGCCGACCGGCACATCCCCGACGCAGGCGCCCGCCTGGCAGACGCCGTTCGCCGTGCAGCCGTCGGCGCTGCCGCAGACGGCGCCGCTCAGCGGCGTGCAGGTGCCGTTCGCCGATGCGCCCGCGGTCACCGCGCACGCGTCGCACGAGCCCGCGTCGCACGCCGTATCGCAGCAGACGCCGTCGACGCAGTGGCCGCTCGCGCATTCGCCAGCGAAGAGGCACGGAGCGCCCTGGGCCGCGAAGGTGAGGAGCTCGGCGCCCCCGCCGCCGGCCACGAGCACCCGCCCGTCCGCGAGCGCCGTGGCGGTGTGGCCGCTCCGGTCCGTGTTCAGGTACCTGCCGAGCGTCCACCTCCCGCTCGCCGGATCGTAGACCTCCGTGAGCGCGCCGCCGCCGGCGACGAGCACCCGGCCGTCGGCGAGCGGCGTGGCCGTGTGCCTGTGGTGGGTGACGTTCATCGGCGTCGCGGCCGTCCAGGTGTTGCTCACCGGATCGTAGAGCGTCGCGCTGCGGTTCGTGGAGGTGAACCCCTCACCGCCGTAATCGGTGTAGCCGCCGGCGACGAGCACCTTGCCATTCCCGAGGAGCGTCGCTGTGTGTCCTTCCCGGTTCTGGATGGATCCCGCGGAGGTCCACGTGCCCGTGGCCGGATCGTAGCGCTCCGCGCTGCCGATGGGGTCGCCGGAGCTGTTCACCCCGGCCACAACGAGGACCTTGCCGTCCGGCAAGAGGGTGGCCGTGTGGGAGGAGCGCGCCTGCGCCATGGCCCCCGTCGCGGTCCACGTATCCGCGTCGGGATCGTAGATCTCGCTCGACCTCATCAGCTCCTCTTCGAACTCACCGGCGGCCACGAGGATCCTGCCATCGGGCAGGAGCGTCGCTGTGTGGCGCTCGCGCGGCATGAGGAGCGGCGCGGCGAGCGTCCATGTATCCGCCATGGGGTCGTAGATCTCGGCGACGTAGGTCGCGCCGCCGGCCACGACGACCCTGCCGTCCGGAAGCAGCGTCGCGGTGTGGCCTGTGTGCGGCGTGCTCATCGGCGCGACGAGCGTCCATGTGTGCGTGTCGGGGTCGTACACCTCGGCCGTGGCGCTCGCTCCGCCGGCCACGAGGACCCTCCCGTCGAGCAAACGTGTCGCCGTGTGCCTGATCCGGGCGACGTTCATCGGCGGCGCCACGTCCCAGCGCGGCGCCGTGAGCGCGGCGGCAGCCGCCCCGATGCCGTGCTCCGTTGCGCGGCTTCGTGGGACATCGGCGCCATTGCACCCGAGCGGCGCGACGAGCAGGACAGGGGCGAGGCGGTGCAAGAACGAGGCTGAACGCACGCTAGACGATAGCGGCCTCGGCGACGTGGCTGTCAAGACAAAGCGACCGCCGCGGCGGACAGGAAACATGGGGTTTCCGTCCGTCTCAAGCTTCGCGGGGACGGCACGTGGCGAGCGGGACAGCCCGCGCGAAGTCACCCCGCCGCGCTCGATGCTCAAGCTAGCGCCGCGCGCTATCGAGGCGAGAACAACGATCACGTCGAGCGAGCGAGAAATGAACCGCCAAGACGCCAAGGACGCCAAGAAGAAGACAATGTCTTGGCGTCCTTGGCGTCTTGGCGGTTCGAAGCTCTGCTCGTTTCAGGCGGGTTCAACCCGTTTGTTGTTCTAGGGAGCCACCTTGTCGATGGTGACGTTCACCCCCTGGGTGATCGTGCAGTACCCGTCGAAGCCCGACCCGCACTCGTCGACGTCGAAGGTGATCGTCCCGTAGGGCTCGCCGCTGCTCGGCGCGTCGCTGTCCACGTCGACGTCGGCGGCGGAGAGCCACGCGAACAGGCGCCAGCGTTGCTTGTCGGTCGTGCCGACGACCTCGCCGACCTCGTACGGGTGGGGGAAGGTCAGGCCGTCCAGGCGCTCGTTGAGCGTGATCCATCGATCTCCGGCGGCGAGCGCTGGATCGGTGAACTGCGGGTCGTCCTCGTCGAAGGCCTCGCCCGAAGCCGGGATGGCACGGACCCGGAGGGTCGTGAGCCCGCTCGTGCTCACGCCGTCGCCGAGCGAGACGACACCGCTGGCGCCCGGGCCTTCGGGATCGCCGAACGGAATGCACCCGGAGAGCGCTGCGCCGAGGGCCGACAGCGCGACCCCGAGGACGCACCCGCGGGAGATCGATCGGCCCGGCGAGCGCCGCGCGGCGGCCCTGGAGGACGTGATGCGGGCGACAGCGCGCGCGCCGCGATGGATAAGCACATTCAAGGTCATCGAGAGCTCCTGCCGCCGCCCGGCGGCCGCGTTGATAGAGAGAAAGATCGTGTGCACGCGGTGATCGACGCCGCCCGGACCGCGACAGCGCGGAGGCAGGGCGTCAGGAGGATGCGATCGGGTTCCCCACCGTCCTGAGCAGCCCAGGCGGGAAGGCGTCACGGGTTCGCGACGCTCACGAGGGGCGCCTCCTGCTCCATGAATGTCGAAGGGTCCCCCGCGGCATCGCGAAATCGCCGCCGGACGCGCGCCCACGGGGCCGCGAGCAAGAAATCGCCGCCGGACGCGCGCCGGCGGGACCGAGCGCGAGATGAGCGACATGACGGCGTCGACGCCGTCCGGCGCTGAGCCGGCCGACCGTCAGGGCGCCCGACAGGCCAGGAATGGAGGAGGGAAAGCCCGCGCCTCCCGTTTCCTCTTCACCTGGCGTCCCCGGGGCTCCTCGGCTCGCTGCCCTGGCGCGACTCCCCGGATACGTCGGCCCGTATTCGCGCCTGCAGACACGCGGCGTGGGAGCCCGGGTGCGGCTTCTGCCGAGCGTACGTCAAGGGCTCGTCGAGCCGGCCTACAAGGCGGTCGTCGACGTGGACGCGCAGGGAGAACGAGTCTCCCGGGGCGAGCGCTCCCTCGGCCTCCACAACGGTGCGGATCTCCAGCTCCGCGCGGGGCCGCTTCAAGGCGAGGAACGCGCCCGCGCCGAGCGGTCCGTCGAGCGCGAAGACGACGCGGTCCTCCGCGGCCAGGGCGCGGAGCGAGACCCGCGCCGTGGCACACCGGCCCGCGTGGCACGCCTCGATCGTGAGCCGGTCGCCCCGGAGCTCTGCCGCCGCGAGCGTGAGCCTCGCCGTGACGCCGGGGAGACAGCGATCCTCGATCAGGAGCACCGCTCTCGGTTTTTCAGGGCTCGAGAACAGGATGACAGAGGGCGAGTCGACGAGGAGGAGCCGCTGCTCGTCGCTGAGATCCAGGCGGCCTCGCGCGAACGCCCCGCGATCCCCCACGACGATCCGCGAGGCGCTGACCCCGCGGCGCTCGAGCTCGCGCCGCACCGCAGAGGCCCGCCTCCGGGCGAGCTGCAGCGCCGCGGCCTCGGACGGCGTCTCGCCGCAGCGGGTCGTCCCGACGAGGGTCACCGAGCCCAGAGGGTAGTCTGCGAGGACCTTCACCACGTTGTCGAGCACTTCGCCGACAACGATCCTGTCCGAGCCGCGTTCGAAGCGGACGACCTCCTGGAACGCAGTCCGCTCGATCGGGTGATCGACGTACTTCGGCGTCGAGAGCCCCGGCGCCAGGGCGTCGAGGCAGCTCTCGAAGGTCACCTTGGGCCATGAAGGGGTATACTCTGTAGAACGCGGCCCGCAGCAGAGGCGGCCATCACGGCTCATCACCCAGCCCTGCGCCACAGGGGCGCCGCGCGGCGAAGGACAGCTCAGGACGCCCGGCTCCGCCGGCCCCTCGGGCGCGGGCGCTTCGCTCGCCGGGCGCGCTGGCCGCTGGCTCAGCGGCCACTGCCCGGGCAGACCGGCGGGCGGCCACTCGCCGGGCCGGCCGGAGGTCGCTCCCGGAGTGGAGGCCGGCGGGCCCCCGCACGCCCCCGCAGCCAGGAGCGCGGCGACGATCAGCGCCGCCGTGGCTCGCCTCCGGCGCGCGGGCCGTCGCGGTGCTGCGGTCAAGGGATCTCCTCCGGGAGAGCGCGCCGTCGCGCGATCATCGCGCCTCGACCTCGCGCGGGACCCGCGCCTTTCGGCATTCGAGGCCCGAGCTGGTTCGCTGCTCGTTCCTTGTGTAGAGGAGCGCCTCCTCGAGCCGCGCGACGACCTCGTCGTCGACCTGCACGCGCAGCGAGAACCACTCCCCCGAGGCGAGCTGGCGGCCGTCCTCGAACGTCGTGTGCACCGTGAGGGCAAACCCGCCCGGCGCTTCCCACGTGAGACGAGCGGCCGCGGAGAGCCGCCCTTCGAGCGCGAGCACGACCTTGTCGCCTGCGCCCAGGGTGTCGAGCGCGAGCCGAGCGGCCGCGCACGCGCCGGCGTGACAGGCCTCGATGCGCAGGATGTCGCCCTCGAGCTCCGCGGCCGGGAGGAAGCGCGTCGCGATCGCGCCCGGCACGCAGGGGGGCTCCTCGGGCTTGCTCCTGTCGTCGCGCAACGTCTCGAGCCTGAGCGGGGTCGAGTAGGTGAGCACGACGGGCGAGTCGAGCAACGCGCGCAGAGGCCCGGGCGTGAATTCGAACCGGGTACACAGGAGCGTGGCTTCGTCCTGCTCCACGATCCGCGACGCGGGCACCCCACGCCTCTCGAGCTCACGCCGCACCGCAGACACCCGCTCCGCGACGAGCCGGCGATCCGCGGCATCGGATGCGGTCTCCCCTCTCCGTGTCGCCCCGGTGAGGAAGACCGGAGCATCAGGGCGCATCTTCGGGAGCTCCTTCGTCAGGAAGTCCAGATGAGCCATGCTCGCCATTCGCGCGGATCCGAGCTCGAAGGGGACATGCGTCGGGAGGATCTCCGCGTCTCCTCTCCGGATCACGAGCGTGGATGGCTCCGCGAGCGCTGGCGCCACCTTCTCGAAGCAGTAGAGGTCGCCTCGGCGCGATGTCGTGGGGGCATGGCGTGGCGTGCAGCAGAGGCGTCCCTCGGGATCGATCACCCAGCTGTCCGCGTCCATCACCCAGCCTTTGCCGGGGTCAGCGCTGTCCCGCGCCGGGCAGCGCAGGAGCCGCGGCTCCGCCGCCCGAGCGGGCTGCGACGGCGCTTGCGCGCCGACCGGCTGCGTTTCGCGGGCGCGGGCGCCGCGCTCGGGCGGCCCGGGCGGGTGGACCGGCGGCGCGCCGCGCGGGAGGCGGGCCTCTGCGTCCGGCGCGGAGGCCGGCGGGCCTCCGCAGGCCACGGCCGCCGCCAGCGCGGCGAGCATCAGCGCCTCGACGGGTCGTCTCCGGCAGGTGCCCCACGGCGGCATGGCGCAGAGGGTAATGCAAGACACCAGCGTTCGGAAAGCGCGTTGCGTGGAGGGGCGCGCCGGCGCGCACCTCGGCTGGCGCGCGCTGTCGCGGCGTCAGGGCGCCATCGGCAGCGCGACCAGGATGTTCGCATTGCACATCTCGTTCTGCGTGCCCCACCCTGGCAGCACGGGCTCCTTGGCGCCGCGCGTATCGTAGGAGCAGGTCACCTCGATCGAGGAGCTCGGGTCGAGCAGCGGCGGGGTGCGGTACCAGTACATGCCTTGCCAGTGGACGTCCCAGTCGTCCACGCGCGCGATGCAGCTCTCCTGCTCCCCCGACGCCACGCGCACGTCGAAGGTGCGCCCGAGCTCGTGCATGTGCGGCATCACGCCGAGCACCTCGATCGGGGGCAGCGCCGCATCGAGCCCGAGCTCCGCCCGCGTCAGGCTCCACGTGTAGGCGGCGTTTTCTTGACGGGGCGGCAGCGTGTCGGGCCCGTCCGGCTCGAAGAGGCTCGTGAGCAAGCCGTCGGCCCCGAGGAACACGGCGCGCCGCTCCACGGTGTCCTCGTAGCGGAGCCGGAGGCGCGTCGAGTCCTCGGCGGAGGCGTCCGCGCGGTCATGGAGGTTGTAATGCACCTGGACCACGAAATGGTCCTTCGAGGAGATCGGCGCCCCGGTGCCGACGGGGAACTCGACCACGTTCTGCCCGGGCGCCCAGGCGAACAGCGGCTCGAACGGCAATCCGTCGGACGGGCCGCCGAAGCACTCCCAGCCGGGCCTGTCCGGCGAGGCGCCGTCGAGCTCCGTCATCAGATCCTGGTTCGTCTTGCCCTCCACGAGCGACGGCTCCGAGGGAGTCACCCGGTAGACCGTGACGTGATGAACGATGGACCGGACCCCGGGCGTCACCTGATATCCGGTGATGAAGCGGTCGGTGTCGAGGCCAGGGTCCACAGGAAAGCACCGCCACTCGTCGTAGGCCGCGAGGGGATCGGCGGGGTCGGCCACGGGGGTGATCGGCGGTGTCATGTAGTCGACCCCGCCCTCGAGCGTGGGCACGGGCGGGGTGGGCGGCGCGCCCGCGCGATCGCCCTCGGCGCGCGCCCCGGCCGCCCAGCGATGAATGGTGTCGAGCTCCTCGGCGGTGAGCGTCTCGTCGGCCTGGAAATCGCCGCACGAGCCGTCGTGCGCCACGAGGAAAGGGGGCATATGGCCGCCCTGCACCGCGTCGTCGATCGCGCCGGCGCGCGCCTTCGCCGAGGCGTAGTCGTCGAGGCGGAAGGGCCCGAGCCCGCCCTCCTGATGGCACGAGGCGCACTTCGACGCCGTGATCGGCGCGACGTCCTGCCAGAACGTCGGCTCCGACGCCATCTCCTCTGCCGCGCATCCGAGCGCCAGCGCGAGCGGCGCGGCGGCCGCGAGGCCGCGCGCGTGGAAAAGCAGGGTCGTCGGTCGCATCGGTCGCATCGGTCGCCTGTCGTCTTGCTGCTTCACGCGGACCTCCCGGAACTGTTTACGATGTACACTGTATTGTGTGTGGTATACGCAGTTGACGGATGGCTGTCAAACCCAAGAGGCGACGGAAAAGTGCGACGGAGTACAGCGGGGGCGGCGACGCCGTGCGCAGCCTCGATCTCCTCTGGGGGGTCAAGAAGCGGTCGAGCCGGGGGCCCAGGCCCGGCCTGAGCCTCGATCAGATCGTGCGGGCCGCGATCGAGCTGGCCGACGGCGAGGGGCTGTCGGCGCTGTCGATGCAGCGGGTCGCCGCGAAGCTCGGGTTCACCCCGATGTCGCTGTACCGGTACGTGCCGAGCAAGGCCGAGCTCCTGGACCTCATGCTGGACGCCGCGGCGGGGGAGATGCCCCTCGTCGACGGCGTCCCCGGGGGGTGGCGGGCCAAGCTCGAGGCGTCGGCGCTCGCGGACTGGGCGCTCTACCACCGCCATCCGTGGTTCTTGCACGTGACGCCGGTGCGCCCCGTGATGGGGCCGAAGGGGATGGCGACGTACGAGGCGGCGCTCCGCGCGGTCGCCGGGATCGGCCTCACCGACCGCGAGATGCTCGCCGCCGTCCACCTCGTCGACAGCTACGTTCGCGGCGCGGGGAGGCTCTCGGTGGACCGGGCCGAGGCCGAGCAGGAGACCGGCGTCAGCGACGAGCAGTGGTGGTCCGAGCGCGCGTACTTCTGGGACAAGCTCTTCGACCCGGCGCGCTACCCGACGATGGCGCAGATGATGAGCTCGGGCGCGTTCGACGAGGACCCGTTCACGAAGGACGTGTTCCTGTTCGGCCTGCAGCGCGTGCTCGATGGCATCGAGGCGCTCGTCCGGTCGCGCTCCGGCCCGTGTGACGAAAGTCGTGAAACGTCACGCCTGTCGGGGCCAGATTGTGACGAAACTCCCGACGAACCCCCCCGGCGTGACGAGGGGTCGACGTGCGCGCAGTGCGGCGGCGAGATCGCCCAGCCCGCCACGGGGCGGCCGCGGGCATACTGCTCGCGGGCTTGCCAGCAGCGCGCCTACCGGGCCCGCAACGCCCCGGGGTGACGGGGGAGGGGCGTCGACCTCATGCGACGGCGTGGCGATGGGGCTCACGGCGCTGCTCCGGCCCGCCGGCCGAGGCCCCCGCGGCGCGCGCGCGGCTCGTCGACGCGGCGCTCGCGCCGTGGGGGAGGCCGGCTCGGCGCACCCGCAGGCGCCGCGAGGGGGAAGCTCCGCCGTGGATCAGAAACCCACCCTGGCGAGGAAGGTGTCCTGCGCTGTCGCGGCGACGAGCGTGCTCTCCCCGAGCCCGAGGGAGAGCGTGCCCGTGAAGGTGCCGGCGATCACCGCGCTGCCGTCCGCGGAGACGGCGAGGTGCGTCGGGCGCTGGTCGCCCGCGTCGCCGTAGGTCTCGACGAAGAGGGTGTTGCCGTCGGGGTCCAGCCTGGCCAGGTACATGTCCTCGCCGCCGGCGCTCGTGAGCATGTCGACGCCGAGGCCGAGCGTACCGGTGCCGGTGAACGAGCCCGCGAGGACGACGTTCCCGAGCCCGTCGACGCCCAGCCGCATCTCCTGCTCCGGCACGAGCCACCGGCTCCAGAGGGAGGTCGCTGCGCCGTCGACCTTGCTCACGCGGCGCGCGCCGCGACCGTCGTCGTTGCCGAGCACGGTGTTCCCGGACGCGTCGATGGCGAACTGCCAGGTCTCCGCTTCGGTGCCAACGCAGGTCCGGTCGAGCACCTCGCCGGAGGGGCTCAGCGTGAACAGCTCCCCGCAGCTGTAGATGACTTCCTCGGGGGAGAACTGAAAGAAGGTCACGCCCCCGACGGTCACGATGTCGCCGTTTTCACGCACGGCGATGTCGTCGAGGCGCTCGCTGTCGTCGTCGTCGCCGAGCCTCCTCCTCCATGTGAGGGCCCCTGTCGCGCCGTCGAGCTTGCTGACGAAGCCATGGGGCCAGTTGATGGAATCGAGCGCGCCCGCCACGAACACGTCCCCTGCGGCGTTCATCGCCACCGCCCGATCTGTCTCGAGGAGCGCGACGAAATCGCGGCTCCAGAGGAGCCCGCCTGATGGATCGAGCTTCACGACGCGGTGATAGAGCTCGGGGTACGACGACACGTCCTCGGGGTCATAGGGCCTGAGGACGGTCCCGAGCAGCGCGATGTTCCCCGACGCGTCCGTGGCGATGTCGTGGGCCGCATGGTCATCGCCCTCGAACGTGCTCGCGAAGAGGACATGTCCGCTCGGATCGAGCTTCGCCACGAACGCCTCGGTGCCGGCGGTCCGCGGCAGGAGGGGGCCGGCGCCGAGGTCCACGGGGCTCGCGAACGAGCCGGCGATGATGGTGTTGTCGAAGGCGTCCACGGCGACGGCGGTGATCGAGACGCCGGAGAGCTGCTTGACCCACTGCGCGATGATCCTGGGAGCGCAGTCGCTACCGTTCTCGTTCACCGCACCGTCGCAGTCGTCGTCCACCGGGGTCGCGCACGACTCCGGCTGCGGGAGCACATCGCCCTCGCACGGCCCGAGGCTCGTGCCCTGCGCGTCGCAGAGCGCCGTGCCAGGCGTGCACGCCCCGACGTTCATGGTGCTCAGCGGGCCGGAGTAACACGCGACGCGCTGGTTGGGCGGGCAGACGCAGCTCCAGCCTTCCTCGTTGACCTGGCCGTCGCAGTCGTCGTCGATCGGGGTGAGACACGTCTCCTGCGCGGGCAGCACCTCGCCCTCGCAGGGGCCGAGCTGCGTGCCGTCCGGCCGGCAGCGCGCGGTGCCGCCAGCGCAGCGGCCGACGCCCTCGGTGCCGGCAGGGCCGGAGTAGCAGGGGACGACCGCATCGGGGAGGCAAGCGCAGCCGGCGCCCTCCTCGTTCGTCTGGCCATCGCAGTCGTCGTCCACCGGCGTGGCGCACGTCTCCGGGCCTGGCAGCACCTCGCCCTCGCACGGCCCGAAGCCCGTGCCCTGCGCGTCGCAGCGGGCCGTGCCGCCGGCGCATCGGCCAATGCCTTCGGTGCCGGGAGGACCCGAGTAGCAGGGGATGATCTCGCCGGGGAGGCAGGCGCAGCCGGCGCCCTCCTCGTTCGTCTGGCCATCGCAGTCGTCGTCGACCGACGTGAGGCAGGTCTCCGCCGCCGGCAGGACCTCGCCGATACAGGGGCCAAAGCCGCTGCCGTCGTCCCTGCACCGCGCCGTGCCGGCCTCGCAGGCGCCGACGCCGAGCGTGTCGAGGTGGCCGGAGTAGCAGAGCACCTCGGTTCCGGGGACACAGACGCAGTCGGCGTCATCTCCGCCCGCCGATCCATCGCAGTCCTCGTCGTCTGCCGTCGAGCAGTCCTCCGGCGCCGGCAGCACCTCGCCCTCGCAGGGACCGTGACCGGTCCCGGACTCGTTGCACGTCTGCAGTCCGGCCGCGCAGCGTCCGACGCCCAGCGTGCCCGGTGGACCCGAGTAGGGGCAGGCGGCCTGGGAGCCGGGAACACAGACGGCGCCCCCGCCACCTTGACCGCCGTCGCCGCCCGCCCCGGCGTCGCCGCCCGCCCCGGCGTCGCCGCCCGCCCCGGCGTCGCCGCCCGCCCCGGCGTCGCCGCCCGCCCCGGCGTCGCCGCCGGAGCCGCCCAGCCCGCCATGGCCTGAGCTGCTCACGCTGGGGTCGCCGCCGGAGCCGCCCGCCCCGGCGTCACCTGAGCTGCTCACGCTGGGGTCGCCGCCGGAGCCGCCGACGCCGCCGCTGCCGCCATTGTTCGGCGTACACCCGGCCGCCACGCCGAGCAGGAGCGCCGCCCACCGCCGTCCGCGCGGTGCAACCACCGTGTTGAAGGGAGCCAATCGAGCTGTATCTTTCCGCATGGACCCTCTGATGCGCGCGTCCGCGGAGCCGTTCAAGGGCCGGCGTCGTCCGCGCCGGCGGCTGCGAGCGCGGCGTTGCTCCCCGAAGGTCTGCCCCCTGGCTGGGATCTCTCGTCCACCGCTCACTAGAGCTCGTAGACGTCGACCTCGTCCGCCATCACGTGGGGCACGACACGTCCTGCTCGGCGCCCTTCGCGTCGAGGCGGAAGACCTCGGGTGCGCCGCTCGTGCAAACGGCGAGCCCCTTGTCCGTTCACGCGATGCCGTTCGGCATGTGCATGTCTCAGGCCTATCCCAGCGGCCCGCGCTTTCAGCGCTGGAGGAATGTCGCGAGGGATCAGCGGGCGCGGCCGAGGAAGTCCATCAGCCAGGCCATGGCCGGCCGATGGGTGCCGTCCGGGTGCACGAGGCCCGTGTTGTCCCTCCAGGTCGAGCCGACGACGTAACCCCACAGGGTGATGCCTTTGATGGCCCCGTGGTTGTAGAACATCGTGAACTGCTCCTCCATCACCCGGCGCTGCGCGTCGTCGTCCGCGAGGCCGATATCGTACTCGGTGATGTACACGGGCAGGCCCGTCGCGGCGAGCCCGTCGATGTAGCCCTTCACGGTGGCGGTCTCGATCTTGTACGCGTCGTGGGCCTCTGCGCCGAGGGCGTCGATGGGCGCGCCCGCCTCCAGCAGCGTCTTCACGAGCTCGACGAAGCGCCTGTGCTCGCCCTCGTATTCGATGTTGTTGTAGTCGTTGAGGATCAAGGTCGAGGTCGGGCAGAACTCGCGCGCCCACTTGAAGGCGTTGACGATCCAGTCGTGGCCGCTCTCGCCGTCGCCCCCGATCGCGTGCTTGAAGGGGGGCGTCGTGTGGGGCGGCGGCTCGTTCACGACGATGATGTGGTCCGTGTCGGGGTACCGCTCGCAGAACGACTGCATCCAGTCGCGAACGGCCTGCCGTTGCTCCTCCGCGGGCATCGCCGTGAGCCAGGACGGGTGCGGCGTACCCCACACGAAGGCGTACTGCGTGAAGGGGATGCCGTGGTCCTTCGCGTACGCGTACACCTGGTCGAGCCGGCTCCAGTCTCGAACGCCGCGCGCCCTCTCGACGGAGCTCCACCTGCCCTCGAGATCGGGCGTGATCTGGTCCCAGTACCGGATGAAGTCGTCGCGCACGACGCCGTTCGTCGGCATGTTGCCGACGAACTCGACGGTGCTCGCGCCGCCCGAGCCACCCGACCCGCCGGAGCCGCCGGAGCCGGCGCTGCTCGTCCCGGAGCCGCCGTCGCCTGCGCCGCCGTTACCCGAGCCGCCGTTACCCGAGCCGCCGTCGCCCGAGCCGCCGGCCCCCGTCGCGCCCGTGCCGCCGCCGGTCCCCGTCGTCCCGGCGCCGCCGTCATGGCCACCCGCTCCCGTCGAGCCGGCCGCGCTCGACGAGCCGCCCGGGCCGGCGCCAGCCTGGTCCACCCGGGTAGAGCAGCCGGAGAAGGCCGCGATTCCGATCGCCATCCACGAGGCGCCGCACAGCCATCGAGAAGAACGGGTCTTGTTCATGTCATGCCCTCGTGCGCTGAAGGACCGTGGCCGATGGCCTCCGGGACGGAAGCCGATGGGCAGCAGCGCCCGCCGGAAGGCGAGCGCGCAGAGGTACGCTGGTCAGAGATCGACCCCTGCAAGGAATGCCCGCTGACCGTCGGATCTGTCACGACCCATTGCGCGGAGCGATCTGTACACGATCACGAGAGCGGCGGAAAGTGAGGTGCGACGGCGCGCGTCGCCGTCGATGATCGGCGCCTCCGTCAGGGAGGAGGCGGGGTACAGGTGAAGCACCCGCCGCACTGGTAGTGCTGCGTCTTGCGGCCCCACGCGATCTGGTTGTTGCAGCAGTCGCGGCCGTACTGGCCGACGACCGTCGTGAGGCTCGCGTCGCTGTAGTAGGTGCAGTTGGCCCCGGGCGCCGCCTCGCTCGAGGGGGCGAGCAGGGCAGTTGTTCCCACCATCGCTGCTCCTGCCGTCAGGGCAGCGAAGAAGAGCCGCAAACGAGTAGCCTTGCCGAGCCGACGCATGAATGCTCCTTTCGCGATGGAGGCCTGTTTCAGCCCCCGGTTCATGCGAGTTACCTTAGACCGAGCGCTCGTCTCGATCAAGCGCTCCAGCCGGGGGCGCCGTGCGCGCCATCTGCTGATCTGGGCGTCTTCACGATAGGTCGCTCGTCGTTTACAATTCTTCATGATCGCGCCGCGATCGGTCCGGCAGGTCAAGGACGAGGGCGACCGGTACGGCCATGGGCGTCGCCTCGGCGCTCCGGACGAGCGCAGGCGGATACCCGGCGCTGCCTTCACTCTCGATTCGCGATCCGATCGACCGCGTCCTGAACCTTCGAGTCAAGCCTGGCAGGAGGACATTGAGTCCTCCATGTCGCCGAGCCCGCCGTGGAGCAGCAAGATCGCGCGGCCGCCCTCCTGGCCGACGATCTCGTGATAGATGCTCGCTCCATCGATCTCTACGGACTGTCCCGATTGATGGTCGAATTGGCTCATGTCGTCCTCCTGCAACGGCCGCCCGGGATCGTGGCCAGGCCACGATCAGATCAGCGCAATGGACCGCCCGTGACGGAATGTACGGGTGGTGTCCGGCACAGACGCTCATCGGCGTCATGTTCACACGAGAAAATCAAAATTGATGTGCACGGACCTGTGTGTCCCGTGTCATACTGGGTGCGATATGTGGGGCAATGGGGGTGCTATGGATTCATGTAGAACTGTCCTGGGTGCTGTCGTGTCCGTCGTCCTGACGTGCCTGCCGTGCGCGTTTTCCGCCGCTTCTCCGCTTGCGGCGACCGACGCGCACGGCGCCTCGGCCAGTCACCAGACGGGTCAGGTGGCAGGTGCCCTGGACGATATCGAGCGGATCATCGCTGTTGAACAACTTCCTGCGCCCGTGCGCGAGGCGCTCATGAGCTTCGGGAAGAAATCCAAGATCCTGCAAGTGGAGGAGAACATCGACGGGGGCGTCGCGACCTACGAGATCGATCTGCTCCTGGCCGACACGTATCACGAGGTGGAGTTCGACGCCGAGGGCAACATGATCGGCACGGAGATCGAGGCCTGGATCGTGTCTCTGGCCAGCGTCCCGGAGCTCGCGCGCAGGGCGTTCGAGGACGAGGCATCCGGGGCGGCGATCGTGGAGGTGCGCATGGAGATGGAGGAGGATCTCGGGGAGTACGTCTACGAGGCCGACATCCGGAACATGAAGCGGACCTACGCGCTGAGGATCGACGGGAATGGCACGCTGATCGAGCGCGACATCACGCTGGACATGCTCCCGCCAGGGGCCTACTGGGCGCTCGCCCGCGCAGCGCAGGGCGGATGGATCGTGGAGCTGGACGAAGAGCTGCACGACGGGAAGCTCTCGTACGAGGCGAACATCGTCGTCGGACGGGTGGAGTTCGAGCTCTCCGTCGACGCCGACGGAAACGTCGTCGAGCTGAACTATCCCTGAAGAGCTGAACTATCCCTGAAGCGCCGAGCTCGCCGGGGTGCGCGACGCTACCGCGGCGCGCGCACCACGCGGCCGCCGTCGGCCTCGTCGGCCGCGTAGACGCAGGCGCCGTGCACCGCCACGGCCGAGGGGCGCGTCAGGCCCTCGGCGAGCACCTCGGGGTAGCCGGGGCACCCGGCGGTCGGGCAGCGCATGACGGTGCCCCCGCCGCGGTTCGCCCAGTACGCGTCCGCGCCCTCGATCGCGAGCGCCGCTGGGTCGCGCAGCGGCCTCGACGGCTCGGCCTGCGGCGCGAGCGGCTCCGGGGCGCACGACGCCGTGGTGTCGCAGCGGGAGACGCCGCCCGCCGCGCCGCCGGGGTCGGCCCAGGTCCAGAGCACCTCGCCGGCGCCGAGCGCGACCCGGTCCGGATGGTCGAGGAGCACCGCGAGCTGCGTGGGGGAGGCGGCCGACGTGGCGCCCTTGGCCAGGCGGTGAACCTGGCCGTGGCCGGCGCCGGCGCCGCGGAGGGCCCAGACGACATCGCCCCCGTCGCCCGGGGCGACGGCGACCCCGCGCGGGTGGGACTGGGCCGGCGCGAGCACCTCCGGCGCCGCGCCGCAACCCTCGGCGAGGGGGCAGCGCAGCAGCTCGCCGGCGGTGCCGCTCGGCTCGTCGCGCGTCCAGTACACGTGCCGGCCGTCCGTCGCCAGGCCGCGCACGGCCTCGGCGTCGCCGGGACCGAAGGCGAGGAGCGAGGTCGCGCCCGCAGCGCAGCCGTCGGCCGGGCACCACCAGAGCCCGTCGCCGGCGACCCAGACGACGAGCCCCTCGGCGGCCGCGAGGAGGCCCGGCGCCGGCGTGAACGACACGAGGTCCTCCACGGCGTCCGTCGCGGGATCGAGGCGGCGGACGCGATCGCCGGCGCGGCTCGTCCACACGACGTACCGTCCAGCGGACGCGATCGCGGCGGGAGCGCCGGCCGCCTCGGGCCCGGCGACGACGCACTGGCGGCTGCAGTCCCCGGGCGCGCAGCCCTCCGGGTCGCCGGGAGCGGGGGTGTCCGGGCCCGGCTCGTCCACGGCGCCGCCGCTCAGGCCGTCGAGATCGATGTAACAGCCAGGCAGACCGGGGAGCAGCGCGAGGGCGGCCACGAAGGCCCCCCGCCGCGCTGCGATCCACGACAGCCCCCTCACCGCGACAGGCCCCTCACCGCGCCGCGCGGCGCTCACCCGACGCGCCCGGATCGAGCACGGAGGTGCGGCTGCCGCGGCCGCGCGTGTCGAACGTCCTGAGCTTGACGACGCCGCTCACCGCCACCGGGCCGCTGTAGACCGGCGAGTCGGCGTCGGGCTCGGCGCCGTCGGTCGTGTAGCGGATCTCGAGCCCCGGGTAGGCGACGTTCGCCACCAGCTGGCCGTCCTCGACGCGCGCGCCGGGCAGCGGGAGCCGGTAGTCCACGCCGCCGCTCAGGTGGTCGAGCCGCGGCAGCTCGCGCTGCCCCAGGCTGTTGGCGAAGCGATTCCACGCCTCGGCGAGCAGGCCCGCGCGGGTCGCCGCGTCCTGCTCCGTAGCCCACGCCGGGTCGGGCGCCCAGGCCCGCTCCGCGAGGCTGACGAGCTTCGGGAAGATCAGGTAGTCCATCGCCTGCTGCCCCTTGGCGTTCTCGCCCCAGAGCTGCCCCTGGATGCCGAGGATGTTCGCCCTGCCGACGTCGGTCAGCCGGACGTGATCCCGGAACATCGCGGCCTGATCGATCGGGTTGCCCATCCGGTCCACGTTGGCGCTCTTGTAGACGTCGAGCGGCACGAACTCGTAGGGCTGCCGCGTGTCGACGAACCCGGCCCAGTAATAGCCGGGCTCCGCGGGATCCTTGTCGTAGGCGAGGTCGAAATACAGGTTCGTGGCGTTGGAGAGGACCACCGGATAGCCAGCGTTCGCCAGCTTGTAGCCGTTGTCCTCGTCGCCCCAGCCCCAGGTGTTGTTCCACACGTACGGCCTGAAATTGCTGCTCGCGAACTCGGGGTTGGCCACCTTGTCGACGCCGCCCTCCGCCTGGACCTTCTTCAGGCCGATCTCCTCCCAGCCCGCGGTGACGAGGCCGTGGGACGCCACGATCGCGCTGACCTTGCGGAGGAAATGGCTCGCCAGGTCGTCCACCGAGTCGACGCCGTCCCCGGACGCCCGATCGAGGAGCGCCTTGCATGAGGGCGATTGCTCCCAGACGCCCTCGGGCACCTCGTCGCCGCCCGTGTGAAAGGTCGTGAGCTTCGCGCCGGCCTCGGCGTACATCGCGACGACGTCGTCCACGACCTTCTCGACGAACCGATAGGTGGAGTCGCGGCAGGGGTTGATCACGTTGTCGCGCCACATCTGCACGGACATGTACTGGGACGGGTCGTCGAGATCGCTGAGCAGGAACTCCTCGGCGCCGTCGAGGTCGCCCTCGGCCGCGAGCCTCGCGTGGCGCGCCTCCATCGCCTTGACCGCCGCGCGGGCGTGCCCCGGCATGTCGAGCTCGGGGATCACCTCGATGTGGCGCGCCGTGGCGTAACGAAGGATCTCCACGAACTCGGCGCGGGTGTAATGGCCGCTGCCGCTCGTCTTCGGCGCGTCCGGATCGGGACCGGAGCCGAACGAGGGGACGATCCGGTCGCCGTCGTCCAGCGTGTGGCCGCGCCGGGCGCCGACCTCGGTGAGCTCGGGCAGGCCGCTCACCTCGAGGCGGAACCCCTCGTCGTCCGTCAGGTGGAAATGGAACCGGTTCAGCTTGTAAAAGGCCATGAGGTCGAGCAGCTTCAGCACGGCCTCCTTGCGCTGGAAGTTGCGCGCGACGTCGAGGTGCATGCCGCGGTACGGAAAGCGCGGGGCGTCCTCGACCGTGACCGCATCGAGCGCGATCTCGGACCTTGCGCTCCGGTACGCCTCCACGGGCGCGAGCGCGCGCAGGCTCTGGATCCCGTAGAAGACCCCGGCCGCGTCGCTGCCCACGATCGCGATGCCGTCCTCGGTCACCGTGAGGCGGTAGGCCTCGTCGCCCGCCTGCCTCGGCCGGCCGCCGACGTCGATGGCGCCCGTCGTCAGCGAGATCGCCGCCGTCCCCGGGGGCGGCGCGCCCTCGCGGACCTCCGGCGCGCCGCCGAGGAGCGCGCCTAGCGCCTCGGCCAGGAAGGCGGCCTCTCCCGCCAGCCCGGTCGCATGGTAGATGGGCACGGCGGACGAGAGAGCCAGCGCTCCGGCGCCCGCCTCGAGGCGCACGGGCGAGGGGACGATCCTGTCGACGTCGCCGGCCGGGAGCAGGCGGACCGCCTGGTTCTCGTCGTAACGAGACGCCGCTGTCGGCACGGGCGTGATGTCGCCGGGGAACCTGTCTGTCTGCTTCTCGTCGACGAACGGCGCGACGGTCTCGGAGCCGACCGGCTCCGGCGCGGAGGCGACGCCCGCGTCGTCCGTGAACACGAAGTAGAAGCCCGCGGGCGCGTCCGTCTCCTTGATGGCCCAGTACGCCGCGTCGAAGGGGATGACGACGCTCCCGTGCGGCGCTACCGGCTCGAAGGCCTCTGTCGGCTCCAGCTTGAAGAAGTCGCCGTTGATGTGGGTGACCTTCACCCCCGCCGGCAGGCTCTCGGGCACGATGGTGCGCACGAAGTTGAAATAGAGCGCCCAGCCGCGGTTCCCGAGCGCGGCGGCGCCATGGTTCGTGATCGTCAGCGCCGAGCCGAAGCTCACGGCGGGGTTCTTCGTGTTGTCCAGCACCTCCCAGCGCACGGCGATGTGGGCGCCCGACGGGCGCTGCTGCTGCGCCGCGCCGCCGTCGCCGCCTACCCCGTCGTCGCCGACGCCGGTGCCGCCACCGCCGTCGCCGCCGCCGCCGTCTCCGCCGGTGCTGGTGCTCATCGTGGTTCCTTCGGTGGACGAGGACGTCTCGTCGTCGGCGCACCCTGCCACAAGCAGGGCCGCGGCGAGCAGCCCAAATCGGAATACAGGCCTTCGCATGGCGCACTCCTACAGTGTTTTCGTGACCTTCTTCAGCCGCCTCGGCGCGTCCGGGTCCAGCCCTCTGGCCTCGGCAAGGGAAGCGGCGGCGAGATAAAACGCCTGGATCTGGCAGAGCGGATCGAGCAGCGCGTGCGGGGACTCGGGCACCGCGAGGTCGACGCCCGGGAGCCCCGCGGGGCCGACGAGGATCACCTTCGCGCCCTGGCCCCGGAAGTCCTCCGCCACGCGGACGAGGCCGGCCTGGGCCGGGCCGCGCGGGGCGAAGATCAGGAGCGGGAACCGCTCGTCGATGAGGGCCATCGGCCCGTGCTGCACCTCGGCGACCGTGAACGCCTCGGCGTGGATACCGCACGTCTCCTTGAACTTGAGCGCCGCCTCCAGCGCGATGGAGAAGCCCGGGCCGCGCCCGAGCACGAGCAGGCGCTCCTCGCCGGCCAGCGCGCCGACGAGCGGGCTCACGTCGACCCCGGCCGCGGCGGAGAGGGCGTCCGGCAGCGCGCGCAGCGCGTCGAGCAGGGCGGCGTCCCCCCGCCAGCAGGCGACGAGGCGGGCCATGGCGCTCAGGCTCGCGATGAAGCTCTTCGTGGCGGCGACGCTGCGCTCGGGGCCGGCGCGCAGCGGGAGCGTCGACGCGGCCGCCTGCGCGAGCGGCGAGCCGAGCTGGTTCACGAGGGCCGCCGTCACCGCGCCCGCGGCCCCGCAGGCGTCGAGCGTGCTCACGACGTCCGGGCTCTGCCCCGACTGCGACACGGCCGCCGCGAGGACGCCCGGGAGCCGCAGCGGCGCGCGGTAGAGCGTCACGACCGACGGCGGCAGGCTCGCGACAGGGCAGCCGAGCTGCGTCATCACGAGGTAGGCGAGGTAGCCCGCGGCGTGGTCCGAGCTGCCGCGCGCGATCGTGACGACCGACGGCGGCGGCGCCGCGCGCAGGCGGTCGCCCAGCGCGCGGTAGGCGGGCTCGTCCTGGGTGAGCTGCTGCGCCACGATCTCCGGGGCGGAGCGGGCCTCCTCGGCCATGAGCGAGCTCTTCCGGTCATTCAAGGGGCTCTCCTTCCACGAGGACCTGTCGCAGCGCGAGATCCTCCTCCAGCACCAGCAGATCGGCGAAGGCGTCGGGCGCGACGCGCCCCCGGTCCGTGAGGCCGAGGTGCTCGGCCGGGAACTGGCTGCAGCGGCGCGACGCGTCGGCCACGGAGAGGCCGAGGCCGACGAGGTTCGTGAACGCCTGGTGCATGGTCAGGCAGCTCCCGGCCAGCGTCCCGTCGGGGAGCCGCACGCTGTTCTGGCACTTCGTGACGGCGTGGGCGCCGAGCCTGTACGGCCCGTCCGGCATGCCCGAGGCCGCGGTGCCGTCGGTCACGGCGTAGAGCCTCGGGATGCATCGGAGCGCGGCGCGGATGGCGCCCGGGTGCACGTGGACGAGATCGGGGATGAGCTCGGCGAAGTCGCCGTGGGCGAGGGCCGCGCCCACCGCGCCGGGCTCGCGGTGGTGAAGCCCGGGCATCGCGTTGAAGAGGTGCGTGAAGCCCTTCGCCCCCGCCGCGAGCGCGGCGACCACGTCCTCGTAGCGCGACAGCGTGTGGCCGATCTGCACGCGCACCCCGAGGCCGGACAGGTCGCGGATGAGCTCCAGGTGGCCGGCGAGCTCGGGCGCCAGGGTGAGCACGCGGATCGGGGCGATGGCGTGCAGCGCGAGCGCGGCGCCGAGGTCGCCGGTCGCCGCGCACGGGGGCTGCGCGCCGAGCCGACCCGGGTTGAGGAACGGGCCCTCGAGGTGGACGCCGAGGACGCGCGCCTCGCCGCGGCGGCGCGCGTCCATGGCGGCCCGGATCGCGCGCAGGGCGGCGGCGATCTCCGCGGTGGGGGCCGTCATCGTCGTGGCCAGGAGGCTCGTGGTCCCTGTCGCCGCGTGCGCGCGGGCCATCGCCCGGGGCGCGTCGCCGCCCTCCATGACGTCCCGGCCGCCGCCTCCGTGGACGTGCAGGTCGATGAAGCCCGGCAGGATCCGGGGCCCTGCGGCGGGCCCGGGGATCGGCGTCCCCTCGATCCCCTCGATCCGCGCGCCGAAGCGCACGCGGCCGCGGAGCCAGCCGTCCGGGGTGAGGATGTTTCCCTCGAGATCCACGGCGTCACCCCTTGAGCTTCTGCTCGAGCGCGGCGGCGTACCGCGGCGCCTCGGGGCCGACGAGCAGGTGGACCACCCGGTGCGGGAGGCGCATCACGCCCCGCACGCTCGCCGCCTCGAGCGCCGCCTCGTCGACGGCGGCGTCGTCGGCGAGCTCGACGCGCACGCGCCCGCTCGGGAACCCCTCCACGGACACGACGTTGGCGGCGCCGCCGAGCGCGGCGAGCCAGCGCTCGACCCGCGCCGAGAGCGCGGCGGACACGCCCTCGCGCGCGGCGCTCGCCGCCTTGCGCACGCCCGACGCCGCCGGCGCTGCCGCCGCCGCCGCCGTGGCGGCCGGCGCGTCGACCCGGAGCTCGCGTATCTCCCGGGCGATCGACTCGGCCATCGGGCCGAGGATCACCTGCAGCCCGTCGGTCCCCGGGCGCACGACGCCCTTCGCGCCGAGCGCCTTCAGGTCGGCGTCCTTCACGAGGTCGCGGTCGACCATGACGAGGCGCAGGCGGGTGATGCACGCGTCGATCTCGCGGAGGTTCCCGTGGCCCCCGAGCGCCCGCAGGAGCTGCCCGGCGAGCCCGCCGGCGTCCGCCTCGACGTCGGCGCGCGGCGCCTCGTCGGCCGACGGCGCCGCGGCCGCCGCCTCGCGGCCCGGCGTGGCCAGGTTGAACCGCTCGATGCAGACGACGAAGAGGCCGTAGTAGACGACCGCGTAGGCGAGGCCCACAGGCACGATCATCCAGCCCTTCGTCGAGAGGCCGTAGTTCAGCGCGTAGTCGATGAACCCGGCGGAGAAGCTGAAGCCGTGCTTCACGCCGAGCACGTCGAGCAGCGCCAGCGAGACGCCGGTCAGCACGGCGTGGACGGCGTAGAGCGCCGGCGCGAGGAACATGAACGCGAACTCGATGGGCTCGGTGATCCCCGTCAGGAAGGCGGTCAGCGCGGCAGAGAACATCACGCCGAAGGTGGCCTTCCGGTTCTCCGGGCGCGCGGTGCGGTAGATGGCCAGGCACGCCGCGGGCAGGCCGAACATCATCACCGGGTAGAAGCCGGCCATGAACGCGCCCGCCGAGGGATCGCCGGCGAAGTAGCGGTTCAGATCCCCGGTCACGACGCCCTTCGCGCCCTCGAACGATCCGACGACGAACCAGGCGAGGTTGTTGAGGATGTGGTGCAGCCCGGTCGGGATGAGCAGGCGGTTCAGCACGCCGAAGAGAAAGGCGCCGATCGGGCCCGAGGCCACGATCCAGCCGCCGAGCGCGTCGATGCCCGCCTGCACGGGCGGCCACACGAGGCCGAGGACGAGCGCGAGGGCGATGCTCGCGCCGCCGGTGACGATCGGCACGAAGCGGCTGCCGCCGAAGAAGCCGAGGAAGGCGGGCAGCTTCGTGTCGCGGAAGCGGTTGTACATCGCCCCCGCGAGGACGCCGGCGAGGATGCCGGCGAGGACGCCCATCTTGATCTTGTCGTTGATGGTCTTCACCCCGCCCGTGATCACCAGGTAGGCGATCATCCCGGAGAGCCCGGCCACGCCGTTGCGCTCGTGCGCGAGGCCGACGGCGATGCCCACGGCGAAGATCAGCGCCAGGTTGTCGAAGATCGCGCCGCCGGCCTGGGCGACGAACGCGATGTCCAGCACGTCGGGCTGCCCAAGCCGGAGCAGCAGGCCCGCGACAGGAAGCACCGCGATGGGCAGCATCAGCGCCTTGCCGACGCGCTGCAGCTCGTTCAACGCTCTCATTCGAAGCTCCTTCTCCCGTTGTGCAGGGCGGCCCTCGCGTCGCTCGGCCGACGGCCCCTGTCGTGTGCTCGCTGCGGCGGAATGACGGACGTGGCTCAGCCGGGGCGCGCGCCCGGCGCGAGCAGCGCCCGCACCTCGGCGGCGGTCCCCAGATCGAGCGCGGCCCGCGCGATCTCGCGGCACCGCGCGGCGTCGAGCTCGCGGATCTTCGATTTCACCTCCGGCATCGCCTGGACGCTGACGCTCAGCTCGGTGACGCCGAGGCCGATCAGCACGGCGACGGCCTCGGGATCGCTCGCCACGGCGCCGCAGATGCCGACGTGGCGCTCGCGCTTCTGCGCGGCCTGCGCCGTCGCCTCGATGAGCCGGAGCACCGCGGGGTGCAGCGCGTCCTGCCGCCCGGCGAGCCGCGGGTGGGTGCGGTCCATGGCCAGCGTGTACTGGGTGAGGTCGTTCGTGCCGATCGAGAAGAAGTCGACCTCCTCGGCGAACCTGTCGGCCTGGATCGCGACCGACGGCACCTCGACCATCACGCCGAGCTCCACGGGGGGCGATCCGGCGCGCCGGCGCTCCTCCTCGAGCACCTGCCGCGCCTCCCGGAGCTCGTCGAGGCCCGAGACCATGGGCAAGAGGACGCGGTGCACGGCCCCGACCCGGGCCGCGAGGATCGCGCGGAGCTGGCTGCGCAGGATCGTCGGGTGGAGCGCGCCGATGCGCAGGCCGCGGATGCCGAGGAGCGGGTTGTCCTCGGTGGGCAGCGGCATGTACGAGAGCGGCTTGTCGCCGCCGACGTCGAGCGTGCGGATGGTGAGGGGGCGGCCCCCGAGCGCGTCGGCGATCTCCTGGTACGCGGCCGTCTGATCGGCCTCGGTCGGCGCCGTGGCGCGATCGAAGAACATGAGCTCGGTGCGCAGGAGGCCCACGCCCTCGGCCCCGAGCCGGACGGCCGTGCGGGCGTCGTCGGCGCTCGCGATGTTGGCCAGCACGGCGACGCGGACGCCGTCGCGGGTCACGGCGCGCTCCGCCGCCGCGGCCTCCTGCCTGGCGCGCAGGGCGCGGCGCGCGCCGAGCCGGCCGCGGTAGGCGTCGAGCTCGGCGTCCGTCGGGTGGAGCAGCAGCGCCGCCTCGCCCGCCTCCAGCGCGTCGAGCACGGCGGTCGCCCCCGCCTCGACGTCGAGCAGCGACGCCGGGCCGCCGACGAGGTACGGCACGCCGAGCGAGCGGGCGAGGATCGCCGCGTGCGAGGTGGTGCCGCCGAGCACGCTGACGAGGCCGGCGACGCCGTGGTCCGCGAGCCGCACGACCTCGGAGGGCGTCAGCGTCTCCGCGACGACGACGCTGCCCGCCGGCGCCGCCTGCGCCTCGTCGCCGCCGGCGAGGTGCCGCAGCGCGCGGCCGCCCACGTCGCGCAGGTCGTTGGCGCGCGCGGCGAGCAGGGGGTTCTCCATGCGCGCGAGCTCCCGGTACGACGACATCACCGCCTCGCGCCACGCGAACGCGGCCGACTTGCCCTCGACGATGGCGACCTCGGCGCGCGTGATCACGTCCGGATCGTCGAGCATCGTGAGGTGCGCGCTGAAGATCTGGGCCTGCTCGACGCGCTTGCCCGACGCGGCGACGAGCTGCTTCAGCTCGCGCCGGGTGTGCAGGAGCGCCTTCTGCAGGCGCGCGAGCTCCACCTCGGTGTCGGCCGCGTGCTCCTCGACCTCGAGGGCGAGCGGGTCGAGCTTGCAGACCGGGCCGATGGCGAGGCCGGGCGCGGCGCTCACGCCGGGCAGGCGCCGCGGGTCATCGGGCGCACGCGGCGCACGCGGCGCACGCGGCGCACGCGGCGCGCGCGGCGCCGGGGCAGGGGAGGCGGCGGGCTCGGGCGCGTCGGTCGTGGCGCGCGCGGCGGAGAGGTCCTCGCCGAGGCCGCTGCGGACGAGCTCGACGAGGCGCGCCACCGCCCGCGCCGCCTCGCTGCCGCTCGCGACGATGCGCAGCTCGGCGCCCGGGCCCGCGCCGAGGTTCATCAGCGCGACGACGCTCTTCGCGTTGGCGTTGCGGCCGTCGAGCTCCACGCTGATGGCGGCGGCGAACGATCGGGCCTCGCTGGCGAGCACCGCGGCCGGGCGCGCGTGGAGCCCGTGCGGGTTGGGCACCACGACGACGGCGGACGTGACGCCGACCGTGGCCCGCGGCGGCCTCGACGCGCCGGCCTCGCCCGCGCTCGACGCGTCGTCCCCGCCCTTGCGCCGGGCGGCCACGGTCATCAGGCGGCTCGCGCCGGCCGTCGCCACGCCGCTCGCGCGCTCGACGATCGCGCTCGTCTCGCCGCTCAGGAGGATGATCTGCGTGAGCAGGCTGGGCGCGCTGCGGAGGAGGCGGTCGGCGTCGAAGTCGAGGAGCGGCTGGCCCGCCGACACCCGGTCTCCCTCCTTCACGCGCGCCGTGAAGCCGTCGCCCTTCAGGGCCACCGTGTCGATGCCGACGTGGATCATGATCTCGACGCCGCCCGCGGCGCTCAGGGTGATCGCGTGCCGCGACGCGTGGAGCTGGGTCACCGTCGCGTCGCAGGGGGCGAGGAGCGTGTGGGTCGTCGGATCGATCGAGATGCCGTCGCCGACCACCTTGTCGGCGAAGACCGGGTCGGGGACCGCCTCGATCGGCACGATGGGACCGGAGAGCGGTGCGAGGAGCGTCAATGTGTCGCCGGGGTGCATTTCGACCGCGATCCTACCCCGACGCGCCTCGGCGGGTTCCTGGCTGGGGAGCTCGATGGTGCCGTCCACGGACCCGGACAAGAGCAAGCGTCGTGCCCTGACGAGCGACGAGGATCGACCGCCCGCCGCCGGGGCGATGATCCAGGAAGAGCGCCGCGGCGGGCCGTCGCCGCGCGGTCGCGCGGGCCGTCGCCGCGCGGTCGCGCGGGCCGTCGCCGCGCGGTCGCCGCGCGATCGTGCGGATCGCTGGGGGGCGATCCGGGGGCTCTCCCGCGATCGGGGGGATCGCCCGGCGATCTCCCCGATCGCCCCCCGCTCCGGCCAGGCTCGCCGGGGGCGATCGCGGCGCGTCTCCTCATGGCGGCGCTCGAAACCTGGCTGTCGCGTGGCCGTGGCGAGGACGCTCGATGTCATCGCGGTGAGCGGTACGCCGGTTGCTCATCCGGTTTGCAACAACCGAAGACCGGGATACCGGCACACACACCCAAGGAGAACAGCCATGAAGCTTTCGCACCTCACGACCCTGCCGATCTTCGCTGTCATGGCCCTGGCCGGCTGCGGCGGGCTGGATGGCGGAGACGGCCTCGGCCCCGAGGGAACCGAGCTCGACGCGACGGAGCAGGCCGCCGTCGCGGCCTGGGCGCCGTACACCGCGTATGCGGTCAACTCGCAGGTGACTTATGGTGGTGTCACCTATAGCTGCATCCAGGCGCACACATCGCTTCCGGGCTGGGAGCCGCCGATCGTCCCGGCGCTCTGGAAGGTCGTCAGTGGCGGCACCGGCGCGAGCTCCAGCACCACGAGCTCGACCTCCGCCGGCGCAGGCGGCAGCGGCGGCGCAGGCGGGAGCGGCGGCTCGGGCGGCAGCGGCGGTGCTGGCGGCGGCGGCGGCTCGGGCGGCGGCGGCGGCTCGGGCGGCGGCGACGCCGGCGGCAAGAAGGTGATTGGCTACTTCGCGGAGTGGGGCGTCTACGGCCGCAACTACCACGTCAAGAACATCGACACGAGCGGATCGGCCGCCAAGCTGACGCACATCAACTACGCGTTCGGCAACGTGGTGGGCAACCGGTGCCAGATCGGCGACCCGTACGCCGATTACGACAAGGCCTACAGCGCCGCGGACAGCGTCGATGGCGTCGCCGACACCTGGGATACGGGCGCGCTCCGCGGCAGCTTCAACCAGCTCCGCAAGCTGAAGCGGAAGCACCCGCACCTCAAGGTGCTGATCTCGCTCGGCGGCTGGACCTGGTCGGCAGGCTTCTCCGACGCCGCGCTGCCCGCGAACCGCGCGGCCTTCGTCTCGTCGTGCGTCGATCTCTTCATCAAGGATCCGCGCTGGGCCGGCGTGTTCGACGGCATCGACGTCGACTGGGAGTACCCGGCCGCCTGCGGCAGCACCTGCAACCAGCGCCCCGAGGACACCCAGAACTTCACGGCGCTGCTCGGCGAGTTCCGCCGCCAGCTCGACGCGGCGCGCCCCGGGCTGCTGCTCACGATCGCGGCGCCCGCCGGGCTCGACAAGATCTCGAAGATCCAGGTCGGCGAGATCCACAAGCACCTCGATTTCATCAACCTGATGACGTACGACATGCACGGCGCCTGGGAGAGCACGACGAACTTCCACTCGCCGCTCTACAACTCCGGCTCGAACCCCGCGAAGGCGCTGAAGTACAGCACCGACGAGGCGGTCACGGCCTGGCTGAGCGGCGGGACGCCCGCGAGCAAGCTGGTCGTCGGCGTGCCCTTCTACGGCCGCGGCTGGACCGGCGTGGCGAGCGCGAACCAGGGGGTGTGGCAGTCGGCCTCCGGCGCGGCCCCGGGCACGTACGAGGCGGGCATCGAGGATTACAAGGTCCTGAAGGCCAAGGGCCACCCCGGCTTCACCCACCCGGACACGAAGGCGTTCTACACCTTCAACGGGACGGAGTTCTGGAGCTACGACAACCCGGCCTCGCTCGGCGTCAAGATGCGCTACATCAAGGACAAGGGGCTCGGCGGCGCGATGTTCTGGGAGCTGAGCGGCGACACGTCGAACGGCGAGCTGATCACCGCGGTGAAGAGCGGCCTGCGATGACACCCGGCGCGGCGCCGGGCAGGCGGTCCTCCGCGACCTGAAGCCAGCTCACGCCCGCCGGCGCGCCCTGCGCCGGCGGGCGGTCGCCTCGTGAGGCGCCGTCCCGTGTGGCGCTTCGGGTTCGCCCGCGCACCGCGCCACCCAGGGACGAATCTGGCGAGCATCATACCAATACGAGCTCATGTGATGTCCTTTTGACTTGCCTCGACACGGGTTTTCTTCCTATTGAGTGGTCTGCCAGAGGGACGCTGACCATCGGCCGCCTGATCACGAGATTGGCTCGAGATCGACCGGCGTGGGCCGATTCGGCTGCGACTTCGTCGTGCGGGCGACGCTCGACGACGGGAGCGCGAGGACGGTGCTCGTGCGGCGCAGCGCGGGGGATGCGTTCTTCTGGTGGGGCGTGAACATCCCGGGAGAGGGGACGATCGCGAAGGTGGAGCTCCTGCGCCGCCCGATGAACAACAACAACGACACCGAGGCGCCGGAGCACGTGCGGCAGGCGAGCGCCGCGGCGTACCTCGACGAGGCGGAGGTCGTCGTGTCGCGCTCCTTCTGAGGCGTCCGAGGCGCCCGTTTGCGGATCGGAGCTCCGGGGGCGACGCGCTCGCCGCCCTCTCGGGCTGTGCCGGCTCGACAGGACCTCGACGCGGCCGAGCGGCTGATCGAGGTGCCGGCCTGACGTATCGAACCTACAGGTGCCTCTTCGTGCCCGGCGCGCCGGTCACGCGCGCTCCTCGTCGCGCGTGTCGAAGAGGACGGCGAACCCGCCCCAGATCATGCGCTTGCCGTCGAACGGCGCGTCGCCCATCTGCATGCGCGGGTCGTTCCTCATCTTCTCGTTCGCCTGGTCGCGGACCTCCTTCGACGGCCACTCGATCCACGAGAACACGATCGTCTCGCCGGGCTCGGCCTTCACCGCGCCCTTGAAGTCGGTGATCTTGCCGTCCGGGACGTCGTCGCCCCAGCACTCGACGACGCGCGTCGCGCCGTACTCTCGGAAGAGCTGGGCGGCCTCCGCGCAGACCTTGCGATAGGCAGCCTTGTTGCCAGCGGGAACCGGAACCACGAATCCGTCGATGTAGCTCATGGGCGCGATGGTGCGAATCTTCGGCGGGCATTGTCAAGGACGACGTGCGGCGAACATGACCCGTCAAGCGCTGATGTCACGCGGCCTGTTGACACTGACCTCGCCGGCCTCGTGTCGCTGGCGCTCATGCCCGGATGTGTCGTGTCGAGCGCGGAGAGATCTTGCGAGTCCGGCGCGCAGGGAGCGATCGGCGCCGGCGAGGGCGCGTGCGATGAAGAGGAGCGGGATGAAGAGCAAGAAGAGGAAGAGGACGGCGCCGACCCTGGGCTCGGATCAGCTCATCTACCGAGGTGCGCCGCACGGCCCGCGCAGGGGGCCGCACCGGGCGGTCGTGGTATCTTCCGCGCCAGGCCATGTCATCCATCGAGCCCACGGACCGCCCGCCCGCTGCGCCTCGCGAGCGCGCGCGGGCGCACGTCTACAGCCGCCCGCCCGAGCGGGTGGTCTTCCCGGTGGCCGAGGAAGTGCCCGAGACGAACCGCCACCTGGAGATCCGCACCGCGCTGTACCTGATCCTCAAGCGCGAGCTCGCGCAGGTGGCGACCCTCGGGTCGGACCAGTTCGTCTACTGGGACCCGACGACCGCGAGGAAGCGCCTCGCCCCCGACGCTTTCGTCCGCCTGGGCATGCCTCACCGGACCTTCCGCACCTGGAAGACGTGGCTGCACGGGGCGCCCGACCTCGGGGTCGAGATCGTGAGCGAGTCGGACGAGGGCGAGCCGGACTGGGACGAGAAGCTGGCGCGCTACCGCGCCTCGGGCATCCGCGAGGTCGTGCGCTTCGATCCCGACGACAGGGCGCGGCCGATCCGCGTCTGGGACGCGCTC
Source organism: Sorangium sp. So ce1335 (assembly GCF_051521615.1). Taxonomy (NCBI): domain Bacteria; kingdom Pseudomonadati; phylum Myxococcota; order Polyangiales; family Polyangiaceae; genus Sorangium; species Sorangium sp. So ce1335. Next base: position 7,604,077 of record NZ_CP150363.1, on the reverse strand, counting down.
GACGGCGATCTCGTGGAGCGGGCGCCGGACGATCCGGAGCTCCGCGCGTGCGAGGCGCTGGGGCTCTGGTGGACGGTCGTGGAGGACCCGTCGGTCGGCCCGATGCTCCGGCTCGCGCGCGACCAGGAGGGCCACGACCTGCTGCCGACACCGGACGAGGCCGAGGCCAGGGCGCGCGAGGCGAACAGGAAGCTGGAAGCCGAGGTGGAGGCGCTGCGGGCAGAGCTCGCGCAGGTCAAGGGGAAGCGGCGGACGCGGCGACGCTCCCCGGGATGATGCGCTCGCCTGGCCCGGGGTGGTCGAGGACCGTCCCCGAAGCTCGGCAGGCTTCGCCGGGGGTGGTGGACCACGCTCCAGCTTACACTCCGGACTCCGCCGGAGGTGGTCGAGGACCGGCCCGGCAGCGCGCCGAGCTTCGCTGGAGGTGGTGAACCACCTTCCCGCCACGTCGTGGGCTGCGCCGGAGGTGGCCGAGCACCGGCCCGGCAGCGCGCCGAGCATCGCTGGAGGTGGTGAACCACCTTCCCGCCACGTCGTGGGCTGCGCCGGAGGTGGTCATCCCCCTCCCGGACACCCTCGGGCTCGTCCTCGTCATCGTCCTCGGCTGGTGTGTCCAGAATGCTCCAGGCGATACTCTGCCTGCCATGGCACGCACCGCCCCGGTTCCGAACATCCCGGCGATCCCTGGAATGAACCCGGGCGTCTTCATCATGGGCGGGGGCGGCGCGGGCGGAGGCCGCGGCGGCAAGGGCGGCCATGGAAGCGGCGCCAGCCAGGGCGCTGGCGGGAACAACGGGGGCAACGGCGCGAACGGCGGCGGCCCGGGCGCGAGCAGCTGCGGGCCAGGGAGCGGCGGCGGCTGCATGAACCCGGCGCACGGCGGCAACGGCGGCACGCACGCCGGCGACCCCGTCGACCCGGCGACGGGGCGGGTCTACACGCTCCCCCAGACCGACCTGGTGCTGACCGGGCCGCTGGTCTTCGAGCTGCGCCGCAGCTACTCGTCCTTCGCCCGCGAGCGCGACGTCGGCCTCGGCGCCGGGTGGACCCACTCGCTCGCGTGGGAGATCGAGCTCCGGCGGCGCACGCTCGTCGTTCACGCGCCGAGCGGCGCCGCGTCCCATCGCGACATCCCGGCGCACGGCGGCGAGGTAGCGCTCAACAGCGGCGGCCGCCTCCGCCGCGATGAGGAGGGCTTCCTTGTCACCGGCGGCGACGGCCTCGTCTACCTCTTCGAGCCCTCGGCTGCGTCCCGCGACCGCCACCGGCTCGCCGCTGTCGTCGACCGCGCCGGCAACCGCATCGACCTCGCCTACAAGGGCGACGTGCTCGAGGCGCTGCGCGACAGCGTCGGCCGCACCGTGCGGGTCCGCCGCCATCCGGACGGGCGCATCGAGGCGTTCGAGCTCATCACCGCGCGCGGCCGCGCCGTGCGCTGGCGGACCTACGCCTACGACGAGCGCGGCGACCTCATCGCGGCCACGGACGCCGTCGGCCGGAGCGTCCGCTACACGTACGACGAGCACCGCCTCGTCGAGCAGGCCTCCCCGTCGGGGCTGCGCGTGTTCTACCGCTACGACGAGCAGGGCCGGTGCACCGAGACCTGGTGCGCGCACCCCGGCGCGCGCGATCCGGCCCTCGTCGAGGGGAGCCCGACCGTTCTCGCGGACGGCCAGACGACCGCGCGCGGCATGCTCCACTGCCGCCTCGAGTACGCCGACGACTTCACCGTCGTGTACGACTCCCGGCAGGCGCGGCGCTTCGACAGGAACGCCTTCGGCAAGATCGACCTCGCCGCCGGCGTCTGGGTCGAGGGCGCCACGTACGACGGGCGCGGCGACCTCGTCGGCTACAGCGATCCGACCGGCGCGCGCACGCTCTACGAGCGCGACGCGGCGGGGCGGATCGTCGCTGTCGTCGACCCCGCGGGCGCGCGCGTCGAGCACCGCCACGACCCGCAGGGCAACGTCGTCGAGGCCACCGACGCGCTCGGCGTCGTCTGCCAGTACAGCTACGACGGCGCCGCGAACCTGCTCGGAGCCCGGGACGCGCTCGGCGAGCTCCTGCGCTTCACCTACGACGACCGGGGGTTGCGCGTCAGCGCCGTGCTGCCCGACGGCGGCGTCACCCTGTTCCGCCACGACGCCGAGGGCAACCTCGTCGAGCTGGTCGAGCCGCACGGCAAGCCGCGCCGCATGGAGTACGACGACGTGGGGCGGGTCGTCGCCGTCACGGACGAGGAGGGCCACAGGACCAGCTTCCACTACGACGAGCGCGGCGCGCTCTGGGGGCTGCGCTTTCCGGGCGGCGCGCAGGTCGCGATCGAGCGCGACGAGGACGGGCGGATCACGCGCTACCGCGGGCCCGACGGCGGCGCGTACGAGCTCGCGTGGGGCGGGTACAACCTGGTGCACGAGCTGCGCAAGCCGAACGGCGAGCTCACCCGCCTCCGGTACGACCGGGAGTGCCAGCTCGTCGAGGTGGTGAACGAGCGCGGCGAGGTGCACCGCATCGAGCGCGACGCGGCCGGTCGGGTCGTGGCGGAGCGCTTCTTCGACGGGCGCGAGCGCCGCTACCGCCTCGACGCGGCAGGCCGGCTCCAGCGCATCCAGGGCGCCGCTGGCGAGGCGACCGAGATCGAGCGGGATCCGTGCGGCAGGGTCGTCCGGCGCGTCCACGCCGACGACACCTTCGACGCCTTCAGCTACGACCCGGTGGGCCGCCTGGTCTGCGCGGAGACCGAGGCGACCCGCTGCGAGTTCACGTACGACGAGCGCGGCAACCTCGTGCGCGAGGCCCAGACCTGCGAGGGACGGACGATCGTCGTCGAGAGCGCGTACGACGCGGCCGGGCGCCGCACGGCGCTCCGGACCTCGACGGGGTACGAGGCGCGCTACGAGCGCGACCTGATGGGCCGCGCCCGGCGGATCGTCGCCCCCGGCGCCGCCATCGAGCGCACCCACGACGCCTTCGGGCGGGAGCTGCTGCGCGAGCTCCCGGGCGGGGGCCGTGTGCTCTGCCGGTACGACGGCATCGGCGCGCTCGTCGAGCGCCGCGTGCTCGGGCCCGCGGCCGCGCGAGCGCCCGAGCCGGACTGGGTCGGGCCGCTGCCGCCGGGCACGACGTACGCCGAGGGCTTCGCGCACGCGCCGGGAGGCGACCTCGTGGAGCACGTCGCGACGGGCGGCGAGCGGACGCGCTTCGAGCACGATCCGGCGGGGCGCATCCTCGCCCGGGTGTCGACGCACGCGCCGGCCGAGCGGTTCGCGCACGGCGGCGGCGGGCGCCTGCTGGAGGCGGGGGACGGCGCGCCGGCCCGCCGGTACGGCCCGGGCGGGGTGCTGCTCTCGCGGGGCGACGTCGCGTACGAGCACGACGCGGAGGCGCGGCGCACGGCGCGCACCGACGCGGCCACGGGCGCGCGCGTCACGTACGCCTGGAGCGGCCGCGGGCTGCTCGCCGCCGTGGCGCTGCCGGACGGGACCCGCGTCGAGAACGTCTACGACACGTCCGCGCGCCGGCTGCTCAAGCGCGTGCGCCGCGCCGACGGCGGCGTGATCGAGACCCGCTTCGTCTGGGATGGCGATGACGTGCTCCAGGAGATCACGGAAGAGATCGCCCGGGGCCAGCGGCGCGTCGTTGGCGCGCGCGAGTACCTCTGGGGCGAGCAGGGCGAGGGGCCGCTCGCGCACCGGGACGGGCCGGGCGGCGACGCGGAGGGCCGCCGGTGGGTCCACTACGCGCTCGGCGCCGGCGGCGCGCCGTCGCTCCTGCTCTCGGACGCCGGCGAGGTGCTCGCGCGCCTCCGGCCGAGCGTGTGGGGCGCGCTCGACGCCCCGCCCGGCGCCCCGGCCCCGACCCCGTGGCGTTACCCCGGCCAGTACAGCGATCACGAGACCGGGCTCACGTACAACCGCTACCGCTTCTACGACGCCGCGGTCGGTCTGTACCTGAGCCCCGACCCGCTGGGGATCGCCGGCGGGCTGAGCGCGTTCGAGTACGCCCGCGGCCAGCCCTTCCGTGTCGCCGATCCCGAGGGGCTCACCCCGGTGCTGTGCAACGTGTCCGGGCACGGCGTGCGCGGCCGCGGCGCCAGCGCCGCGGGCCGGAGCGGCGATCCGGTGCTGCACCCCGTCGTCGCCGCGGCGCTGCCGCCGCCGGTCGACCTCCGCGGCGAGCCGTTCTATCCGGCCGAGCGGCGCAGCCCGGAGACCTGCGCAGAGCCCGGCGCGCTGAGCGAGTACATCCGCAACTGGGAGCGCCAGAACAACAACGGCCGCCCGCTCGACCCGAACAACCCGCGCGATCGCCGGCGGATCCAGCGTTGCCTCCGCGACATCACGTCGATCGAGGCGCAGCACCCGGACGGGACGCCGCGCGCGCCGTGCCCGAACTGCTCCCAGCTCCTCCAGAACCTGCGCGATCGCTGGGGCGCGCCGCGGCAGCGCGTCGTGCAGCCGGGCGCGAGCAGCGAGACCGGGACAGACTCGCTGAGGAGCACGCCGCCCGACCCGCGCTGGGCGCAGGGCATGCGGCAGCAGCGCCGGCGGGAGCGACGGAGATGAGCAAGGCACACGGGAGCAGCGGCCGTCCGATGCGGCTCTCCGACAGCGCGCGCAAGCGGCTGAGCCGGCACGCCGTCGAGGTCTTCCAGGAGCTCGATCTGCGGCGCGACCCCGGGCACACGGCGACCCCCGACGCGCTGCGGGCCATGCTCGAGGCGCGCGGGCTGCCCGCGTACGAGGCCGCGCTCGAGCTCGAGGGCCTCGCCGGGGGGACGCCGATCCCGCCGGACAAGCGGCTCGGCGTGTTCGCCGCGCTCAGGGCGCTCGAGGGCGGGCGGCCGCTCGGGCCGGAGAAGCTGCCGCGGGCGGGCGGGGAGGTGCTGCTCCCGGTCGTCGCGAAGGGGTACCCGTCGGTCTGGATCGGCGCGGGCGGCACGATCTACCTGGTCGACACGGAGGGCGCGGGCGTGGCGCCGGCGTTCGACGCGCCCGCGCAGTACCTCGAGGCGCTCGCGATCGAGCTGGAGACGGAGCCCTGGCCGCCCGAGCCGGAGCGCCTGCAGTGGCACCACATCAGCGTCGCCGGCCTCGTCGGCGCCGCGATCGCCGAGCCCTTCTACGCGCCGCCGTTTCCGCCCGCGTCGGGGGCGCACGGGGCCGCGTGGCTGCGCGATCACCTGCACATCGTGGAGCAGGACACCCCCGGGTTCTTCGTGGGCACCCGGGTCACCACCACCGACGCGGACGAGGCGGTCGCGGCCCTGGAGGCGGCGCTCGCGACGAACCTCGAGGTGCGCTGGTCGGGGCCGCAGCGGCGGCCGCGCGCCGGGCAGCGGCCGGTGCTGTCGTTCACCTTCGCGCTGGGGCGCAACGCCTCCGACCGCGAGGTCGCTGTGTGGGGCGAGCCCGGCGATTACCGCATCGCCTCGCGGAGCGTCGGCGAGCCGTGGCCGTTCCGGTGAGAGGGCCCTCGCGCACGCGAGAGGGCAGACGGCAGACCGAGACGGAGCCGCCCGGCAGCAGGGCGTGGACCACGACCGCATCGCCGGTGAACACGGTGAGCTCCCGCGCCGCAGGAGGGAGCGGGGCCCCGGCCGCGGAGCGAGCGCCCGCCGGCGGCGCTCCGGCCGGTGAATGACGGCCTGAACGATCCGATGTCACGGGGGCGTGCTACCCCTGGGAGGCGCTCCGGGGCCAGCCCTCGTGCGCGCGAGCGCGAGGCGGCCTCAGCGCCCCGTGCTGGTGGCCTCGAGCACGCCCCGGTACACCTCGTCCACGACGATGTCGCACCCCACCGACGACAGCGCAGCGCGATCGCCTGGACCGTAGACCCGGAGCACCCAGCTCCCGTCGGCCTGGCGCGCGAAGACCTCGACGCGAGGCGCCTTCTGCGACGCCAGGACGACCTCTCGGATCGACGCCACGGTCTGGTAGTGCGCAAACTTGTCGCCGCGATCGTACGCCTCGCTCGAATCGGAGAGGACCTCGAGCACGAGCACCGGATTCAGGAGCGTGTCGCGCCGATCATCCTCGAACTCGGGGCGGCCGCAGACGACCGAGCCGTCCGGGTAGACGTAGCGATCCGCGGAGGGGATCTTGATGCGCATGTCGGAGTTCAGCGCCATGCACCCGCGCTCGCCCAGCGCATTGCCGAGCAGCCGGCCGATGTTCGCGGCGATGGCGCTGTGCTCGAACGTGCCGCCGGACATCGCGAAGATCTCGCCGCCGGCGTACTCGTGCCTCACCTCCGATGCGCGCTCGAGCTCGAGATACTCCCCTGGCGAGAGCTTCCGCCGCGGTGCCGCCACGCCCATGCGCGACAGTGTCGCGCGCCGGACTGGAGATGTCCACGCGCAGCCAGGCGAGCCGCCGCGGGCCAGCGTGGGGCCGCCGGGCCGCGCACTGCGCGGCGAGACCGTCCACCTCTCCCCGCGCCGGTGATACCGTCGTCCTCGCGATGGATCGCACGATCGTCGACGAGGGCAGCTCCTCCCGCGACCCCGGCGTCGTGCCGCTCCCCCCGGGCGCCCTCGGCCACGCGCCGGGCGACGTGCTCGACCGCCGCTACCGGCTGCGCATGCGCCTCGGCCGCGGCGGCTTCGGCGACGTCTGGCGCGCCGAGGAGCTCTTGCCCGACGGCGCCCCGTTCCGCGACGTCGCCCTCAAGCTCCTCTGCTCCGACTTCGCGAACGCCGCGGACTGGGCCGACGAGGCCAAGCTCCTCGCCTCGTTCCGCCACCCCTCGCTCGTCACGATCTACGCCGCCGGCATCCTCCACGGCGCCCCGAGGACCCCGTTCGTCTCGATGGAGCTCCTCGAGGGCAGGAACCTCGCCGACCTGATCCGTTACCGGCGCCGCATCCCCTGGCGCCGCGTCGTCGCCTGGGCCCGCGACGTCGCCGGCGCGCTCGACGTCATCCACGCGCGCGGCGTCGTCCACCTCGACCTCAAGCCCGCCAACCTGTTCCTCACGCAGGACGGCGCCCTCAAGGTCCTCGACTTCGGCATCTCCCGGCGCGCCGGCGCCCCGCCGGCCGGCCCCGCCTCGCGCGTCCCCGGCGCGCCCCAGACCGCCGGCCTCGGCGGCCCCGGCAGCGGCCCCGCCGCCGGCGAGCACGGCACCGCCTTCCTCGCCGAGCGCGACGTCTACGCCTCCACCCGCCGCGCCTTCGCCGGCGCCGACAGCCCCGCCGCCGCGCGCAACGTCATCGGCACCCCGGGCTTCATGGCCCCCGAGGTGCTCGAGATGGCCGAGCCCACCGCCGCCACCGACGCCTACGCGCTCGCCGTCTGCATCGCCCAGCTCACGACCGGCCGCCTCCCGCACGACGTCGCCGACGAGCCCGAGGACTGCTCCGACCCCGCGAGCGTCACCGCCTGGTGGACCGAGCTCCGCGGCGCCACCCTGCGCGGCGCCATGCGCGACCTCGGGCGCGACCCCGCGCGCCTCCCGCGCGGCCTCGTCGCCCTGCTCACGCGCCTGCTCTCCGTCGACCCCGCCCACCGCCGGGTCGCCCCGGGTCGCCTGAAGCAGCTCCTCGACGAGGTCTGGGAGCGCCCCCACGGCGTCCCCGACCGCCCGTACCGCGGCCTCGCCCCCCTCTCGTCCACCGACGAGGGCCTCCTGTTCGCGCGCGACGACGACACGGCGCGCCTCGGGCGCGAGCTCGAGTTCGAGCCGTGCATCGTCCTCCAGGGCCCGCGCGGCGCCGGCAAATCCTCGCTCGCCTCCGCCGGCCTCGTGCCCCACCTTGCGCGCCGCCACGCCGACCACAAGGACGACTGGATCGAGGCGCGCCTCACGCCCGGCGACGACCCCGACGCCGCGCTCGCCAGCGCCCTCGCCGCCGTCTCGCCGGACCTCGAGGCCGCCGACGTCGACGCGCTCGCCCGCCACTGCATGGCGTCCGCCGTCGGCGTCGCGCTCGTCGTCGACCCCATCGCCCCCCTCGGCGCCGGGCGCCTCGCCGCCCTCGTCGCCGCGCTCGCGACAGGCGAGGCGCGCCGGGGGCTCCGGCTCATCGGCGTGCTCGACGAGGCCGACGAGCGCGCCGCCGCGCTGCTCGCCACGCCCGCCGGCGAGGGCCTCCGCGCCGCGCTTCGCTACGTCGGCCTGCCCGCCGCCGCCGCCGTGAAGGACCTCGTCGCCGGCCCCGCCCGGCTCGCCGGCGTCGAGGTCCACGGCCTCGCCCAGGTCGCCGCCGAGGTCCAGCGCGAGCTCCGGGGCGGCGGCGCCGCGCTGTCGTTCGTGGCGCTCGCCCTCGCCGACTGGTGGGAGGCGCGGGGTGAGCGTCTCGCGCGCGGCGCGCGCGACGCGCGCGACGCCCTGAGCGGCGAGGCGTGGCAGGAGCTCGGCGGCGTGCGCGGCGCCCTCGCGCGCCACGCCGACGCCGCCGTCGCGGCCCTGCCCCCGGAGGCCCTCCCGATCGCCGACGAGGCGCTGCTCCGCCTCGCCGCCGTCGACGGCTCGCGCGTCCGCTGGGTCGAGGCCGAGCTCGTCGAGGCCGTCGCCGCCCCGCCTGCCGACGTCGTTCGCGTCCTCGACGCCCTCGAGCGCGCGCGCCTCCTGAGCCGCCGCGACGGCGCCGTCGAGCTCGCCCACGAGGCGCTCGCGTCGAGCTGGCCCCACCTCGCGTCCATCCGCGCGCGGCACATGGACCGGCTCATCCTGCTCGAGCGGCTCCGCGAGGCCGCCGACGTGTGGGACCGCTCCGGCGAGCACCCCGACTTCCTCCTGCGGCGCGACCTGCTCGACCAGGTCGGCGCCGTCGACGTCGCGCGGCTGCCGCGGCGCGAGCAGGCCCTCGTGCGCGCGAGCCTCCGGCGCGCCCGCGCCCAGCGCGCCCGGAAGCTCGGCGGCTTCGCGGCGCTCGGCCTCGCGGTCGGCGCCGCCTTCGCCGCGGAGCGCTGGGTCGCCGCGCGCCAGGCCAGCGCCGAGGCGGCGCGCCGCGCGGCCGAGGAGCGCGCCGACCTCGCCGAGCTCACCGGCAGGGCGCGCCGCGCCGAGGACCCGTACCACCGCGCCGCGTGGATCACCGCGGCCCTCGCGCGGCGCGCCGACGACGCCGCGCTGCCGCTCGACCTCGCGACGGCGGTCCTCGACCTGCCGCGCGCGCACTTCCTCACCGTCGACAGCGTCGTCGGCCCGGCGCTCCCGTGGGACGACCGCTGGGTCGTCGCCGGCGGCCCCGGCGGCGCCCTGCTCGTCGCCGACCTGCGCCCGCCCGACCCGCAGGTCATCGACGACGTCCCCCTCGACGCCGATCCGGACACCGTGGCGCGCGTCGGGGCCCCGCGCGTGCTCGCCCTCCGGCCGCACGACGCCCCGCACGTCGAGCGCGTGCCCTTCGCGTTCGACACGGCGCTCGCCACGCGCTCGGTCACCGGCGAGGTCCGCGTCTTCCGGCTGCGGGAGGGCGGCACCGTCGCGCTGGCCGCCGTCGCGCCGGTGCGCTGCAGCAGCGCCGTACACGCGGCCGAGGCGGCGCCCGTCCTCGCCTGCGCGACGGACGGCGGCGTCGCGCGCTGGGACCTGCGCCGCGGCGCGGGCGAGGGCGCCGTCGACAGGCACCCGTTCCGCGGCAACGTGCTCGGCGTCTCCCCCGACGGCGCCCGCGTCGCGGCGGTGCTCGGGCGCCGCGCGCTGCTCTGGGCGCCGGGCGCCGACGCCGGCGCGCCGGCCGCCGCCGCGATCACCCTCGCCGCCCCCGCCGTGCTCGGGCGGTTCAGCCCGCGCGACCCCGCGATCGCGCTCGTCCAGCAGGGCAGGACGTCGATCTACGCCCTCGACCGGCCCGACGCGCCGCTGTTCGAGCTCGACACCGACCCTGCGCCCGCCTCGGCCCGCTGGGACGCCGGCGGGCTCGACCTCGCCGTCTGCGGCGGCGGCGGCGCCGGCGGCGCCTGGCACTACCTCCGCGAGGGCGGGCGCGCCGCGACCGACCCGCCGCCCGAGGGCCCGCCGTGCGAGCCGCCCCCCGCCGCGCGCGCCCCGCGCACGCTGCGCGCGCGCGCCGAGGCGTCCGACATCGCCGGGCGCCACGTCGGCCCGCACGTCCTCCTCGGCGCGTGGCGGCTCCCCGACCGCCGCGTGCTCACCCGCGACCTCGTCCTGTTCAGCCCCGGCCCGCCCGCCGCCGATCGCCTCCTCCGGTTCGAGGGCCTCGATCCGCAGGGCGGCCCGGAGATCCGCGACGCGAGCGCCTCGGCCGCCGCGGTGCTCCGCGCGGGCGGCGCGGTCGCCGTCCAGCTCGGCGGCGAGGTGCGCCTCTACAGCGACGCCACGCGGCGCCGCACCGCCGCGCGGCGGGGGCAGCTGCTGCGCGCCTGCGACGACGGCCGCCTCCTCTCGTACCGCCGCGACGAGGGCGCCTGGACGCTGTTCGACGCGGCGACCGGCGAGCTCGCCCTGGCCGTGCCGAGGGCGCCCGGGTTCGTGCTCGGCGTCGACGCGGCCTGCCGGACGCTGTTCACGCAGGAGCTCGACGGCAACCTGATCGCCACGTCGCTCGGCGACCTCTCGTCGCGCACGATCGCGGTCACCGACGGGTACGTCTACGAGGCGCGCCCGAGCCCCGCGCGCGGCGACGTCGGCCCCGGGCTGCTCCTCGCGTTCAGCTCGGGCGCGGTGGCGCGCGTCGACGAGGCGCGCGGCGAGGTGCGCGTCCTCGGTTACGCCACGCCGCGCGCGACGGCGATCGCGGACGGCCCCGCGCCGGGCGACGTCGCCTTCGCCGACGCGACGGGCGTCGTCGTGGTCCGCCGCGCCGGCGTCGCCGAGCGGGTGCTGGACGGCGTGACAGGGGCCGAGTGGGAGGACATCGCCGCCGCGCCCGACGGCAGGACCCTGCTGCTCTCGTCGGCCGACCGGCTCGCCGTGCTCGATCTCGACCGGCGCGAGATCGTCGGCGCCATGCCCTCCGAGGGCCGCGAGCGGCTCGCCCCCTGGGACGCCGAGGGCTCGGTGCTCTCGTGGGCGTTCGGCCGCGTGGGCGGGCCGAGCGGCCTCGTCGTCCCCCGCGGGCTGCCGCTCGCGCGGCGCGTGGGAGAGGCCGTGTCGAACCTGAGGGCCGAGGGCAAGCGGCTCGTCGCGCGCCAGTGAGCTCAGCGCGGCTGTCGCGACATTGTAAGGCGCCCGCTCACCTGCGCGGCGCGCGGGGGCGAGGGGATTGGATCCGGCTGGAAAACGCCGTACGCTGCTGGAATCGTGTCAGCGCCCGAACCGTGTCAGAATGCCTCACTGTTCCTGTGCATCACGTTCTTCCCGAGCGAGCGGCTGGCCACAGCGGTGCTCCGGCTGGTGTCCAGCTTCTGCGGCATGGTGCTGGACGACGCGAACGTGAGCTCGAGGTTCTACATGGCAGCGCACGAGCTGGCCGAGAACATCACCAAGTATTCGGCCGGCCCCCGCGTCAGCCTAGAGCTCGCGCTGGAGGAGGGCGAGAGCTCCTGTGTCATGAAGATCCGCGCGCGGAACGAGGCGTCTCCGGAGCAGCTGCGCGAGGTGGAGCGGCGCCTGCTCGAGCTCAAGACGGCGACCGATCCGGTGAAGCACTACGATGATCTCATCTGTGAGACCGCGATGCTGGAGGGGGTGTCGGGGCTCGGCCTCGCGCGGGTGCGGGCCGAGGGAGGGCTCGACGTGGACTACAAGATCGAGGGAAACGAGCTCACGATCATCGCGCACGCGCCGGTCGGGAGGTGGAGGGTAGATGAGCAGCTTGAGGGTTGAGCCCGTCGTCACGGAGAGCTTCGGGATAGAGCCGGCGCTGAGGGAAGACACCCTCGGCGTGAGGCTCACCGGCACGGGCGACATGGCGGCGGTCGCGCCGCTCGGCACCTTCCTCAAGGACCTCCACGCCGAGGCGGCGCGCCTGCGCGTGGGCGCCATCGAGTTCGATGTGAGGAATCTTTATTTCCTGAACTCGAGCTGCCTGAAGGCGTTCATCAGCTTCATCTGCGGCCTCGCGGGCCAGGGGCTCCGGTGCAAGGTCCAGTTCGTGACCGACGCGCGGCTCGGCTGGCAGCGGCGGAGCCTGACGGCGCTCGAGCGCATGTCGCCGGACGTCGTCTCGATCACGGAGACCTGAGCCCAGAGCCGCAGGCCATGACGACGAAGCGCCGGACGATCGCCCTCCTGATGGACTACGTACGAGGCGAGTACCAGTCCGAGGTGCGCTTCGGGGTCGAGCGCGCCGCCGAGACGCACGACGTCAACCTCCTCGTCGCCTTCGGCGAGACGCTCGACGTCCCCGGCAACGCCGCGTCGGCGCAGAACAGCATCTATCACCTCATCGGCTCCGAGACGGTCGACGGCATCATCGTCGCCTCGACGACCCTCTGTCATCACGTGGGCATCGAGGGCATGCAGCGGTTTTGCCGCTCCTACGCGCCGCTGCCCGTCTGCAGCGTCGGGATGGCGATCGAGGGCGTCCCGAGCCTCGTCGTCGACAACGCCCTCGGGATCGACATCTCCGTCGGGCACATGGTCGACGATCACGGGCGCCGGCGCGTCGCGTACATCGGCGGGCCGGCCAGCAACGAGGAGGCCGAGGTGCGCGCCAGGGCCTACTGGCGGGCGCTCGAGGCCCGATCGCTGCCGCGCGACGAGCGCCTCGCCGCGTCCGGCGCGTTCACCATCGACACCGGCCGCGCCGCGATGCGCGAGATCCTGGAGCGCGGGGTCGAGCTCGACGCCGTGGTCGCCGCCAACGACAACATGGCCCTCGGGGCGATCGAGCTGCTCGAGTCGCGCGGCCTGAGCGTCCCGAGGGACGTCCTCGTGTGCGGCTTCGACGACGCGGTCATCGCGCGCTTCGCCAAGCCGTCCTTGACCACCGTCCGCCAGCCCATCAAGCGGCTCGGCGCGCGCGCCGTCGACACGATCCTGCGCATGATCGACGGCGCCACCGTCGCGGAGCGCAGCCACTTCCCTGTCGAGCTCACGCTGCGCGAGTCCTGCGGCTGCGGCTACCAGGCCGAGGCCGCGCGCGCCGGGCGGCGCGCCGCGCTCCCGCCCGCCGCTCAGCGGGGCGACCTGGAGCGCCAGCTCGAGAAGAGCGTCGCGATCCCGGCCGGCTCGCTCCACGGCTGGGCCGGCGAGCTCCTGTCGGCGCTGGAGGAGGAGCTCGCGGGCCGGGACGGCCGCTTCCTGCGCGCGCTCGAGGCGCTGCTCGACGCAGCCGGGCGCGAGGGCGCGATCCTCGAGCACTTCCAGGGCGTGATCACGCTGCTCCGCGATCGGTTCCAGCCCGGGCCCGGCGAGCGGCGCGACGCCGCGCTGCGCGAGGCCCTCGAGCGGATCTGGCACGCCGCGCGCATCCTCATCGGCAGCGCGTCGGTGCGCGCCGAGGGGCAGAAGCGGCTCCACGTCGAGCTCGCCTCCCTTTACCTGAGCTGGAGCGCGCGGAGCTTCTCGACCTGCCTGAGCCTGCCCATCCTGCGGCGCATGATGGCGTCCGAGCTGCCGAGGATGCAGTTCTCGCGCGTCGCCGTCTCGCTCTACGACGACGCGCACCGCGCCATGATGAAGCCCCTCTTCCTCATGGAGGGCGCCGCGGAGGTCGAGCCCCCCGCGGTCCGCTTCCCCGCGCGCGGCCTCGCGCCGCCGGGGTTCTTGCGCGAGGGCGAGCGCTGGAGCGTGGTCGCGCTCCCCGTCGCGTTCGGCGACACGGAGAAGTTCGGCGTCGCGGTGCTCAACAGCGGCGCCAACGAGCTCGTGTACGACGCGCTGCGCCTCCAGATCGGCTCCGCAGTCAAGGCCGCGGCGCTGCACTGGGAGGTCGTGCGTCAGGTCGAGCTGCGCGAGCGGCTGGAGCAGGAGAAGGTGCGTCAGGAGAGCGTCGTCGCGGCGCGCATCCAGACGACGCTCGTGCCGCCGCAGCTCTCGATCGAGGGCCTCGACATCTGCGCCGTCATGAGGCCCGCCGCGGAGGTGGGCGGCGACTACTACGATGTCCTCGCGACGGCCGGGGGCGGCTGGCTCGGCATCGGCGACGTCGCGGGCCACGGGCTCGCGGCGGGGCTCGTGATGCTGATGATCCAGAGCATGATCTCGGCCCTGACGCGCAGCGATCCGGAAGCCAGCCCGGGCGAGCTCGTCTCCGCCGTCAACGCGGCGGTGTACGACAACGTGCGCAGCCGCCTGAAGCGGGATGAGCACGCGACGCTGCTGCTGTTACGGTACGAGCGCTCTGGACGCGTGACGTTCGCGGGGGCGCACGACGACATCATCGTCTGTCGCGCCCGCACGCGGCGTTGCGTGTGCATCCAGAGCTCCGGCGTCTGGATCGGCGCGCTGCCCGTCATCGACGCGATGACGCGAGACGCCGAGTTCCACCTGGAGGACGGAGACGTGCTCGTACTGTACAGCGACGGTGTCACCGAAGCCCGAAATCCGCACCGCGAGCAGTTCGGCCTCGAGCGGCTCTGCGCTGCGATCGAGTCGGCCCAGGCCGCGCCCGTCGAGGCGATCCGCGACCGCATCCTCCGCGACGTCGACGCCTGGTGCCCGAGCCCCGATGACGACATCACGGTCGTCGTCGCGAGGTACAGCGCGCAGCGCTCCTTGTCTCCCGTGACCGCCGGCTCTCCTACATGAGCGCCGCGTTCCGTCCGGCGCGCAGAAGGGATTGGATCCGGATCGAGAAAGCCGTACGCTGATCCAATCGTGTCAGTGTCCGAACCGAGTCAGAACGGCTCACTTTTCTTGTGTATCACGTTCTTTCCGACCGAGCGGATGGCCAACAGCGTGCTTCGGCTGGTGTCCAGCTTCTGCAGCATGGTGCTGGACGACGCGAATGTGAGCTCGAGGTTCTACATGGCCGCGCACGAGCTCGCCGAGAACATCATCAAATATTCCAGCGGGCCCAGGGTCAGCCTCGAGCTCGCCGTCGAGGAGGGCGAGAGCGCGTGCATCATGAAGATCTGCGCGCGCAACGAGGCGTCTCCGGAGCGGCTGCGCGAGGTGGAGCGGCGGCTCCTCGAGCTCAAGACGGCGCCTGATCCGGTGAAACATTACGACGATCTCATCATCGAGACGGCCACGCTGGAGGGGGTGTCGGGGCTCGGCCTCGCGCGGGTGCGGGCCGAGGGAGGGCTCGACGTGGATTACAAGATCGAGGGCAACGAGCTCACGATCATCGCGCACGCGCCGGTCGGGCGATGGAGGGTAGATGAGCAGCTTGAGGGTTGAGCCCGTCGTCACGGAGAGCTTCGGGATAGAGCCGGCGCTGAGGGAAGACACCCTCAGCGTGAGGCTCACCGGGACGGGCGACATGGCGGCGGCCGCGCCGCTTGGCAGCATCCTCAAGGACCTGCAGTGGGAGGCGGTGCGCCTGCGCGTCAGCGCCGTCGAGTTCGACGTGAGGGCCCTCTACTTCCTGAACTCGAGCTGCCTGAAGGCGTTCATCAGCTTCATCTGCGGCCTCGCGGGCCACGGGCTCCGGTGCAAGGTCCAGTTCGTGACCGACGCGCGGCTCGGCTGGCAGCGTCGGAGCCTGACGGCGCTCGAGCGCATGTCGCCCGAGCTCGTCTCGATCGCCGACACCTGAGCCCAGAGCCGCAGGCCATGACGAAGAAGCGCCGGACGATCGCCCTCCTGATGGACTACGTGGGAGGGGACTACCAGTCCGACCTGCGCTTCGGGGTCGAGCGCGCCGCCGAGGCGCACGACGTGAATCTCCTCATCGCCTTCGGCGAGACGCTCGCCCTCCCCGGGACGGCCGCGTCGGCGCAGAACAGCATCTATCACCTCATCGGCTCCGAGACGGTCGACGGCGTCATCGTCGCCGCCGCCACGCTCTGCCACCACGTCGGCGTGGAGGGCATGCGCGAGTTCTTCCGGGCCTATCCGCCGCTGCCCGTCTTCAGCATCGGGATGGCCATCCAGGGGATCCCGAGCGTCATCGTGGACAACGCCTTCGGGATCGAGCTCGCGGTCGGCCACATGGTCGACGTCCACGGCCGCCAGCGCGTCGCGTACATCGGCGGGCCGGCCAACAACGAGGAGGCGAAGGCGCGCGCCGACGCCTACTGGAGGGCGCTCGCGCAGCGATCTCTCCCGCCCGACGAGCGCCTCTTCGCGTTCGGCGCGTTCACCATCGACTCGGGGCGCACCGCCATGCGCGAGATCCTGGAGCGCGGGGTCGACATCGACGCCCTCGTCGCGGCCAACGACAAGATGGCGCTCGGGGCGATGGAGGAGCTCTCCGAGCGGGGGCTCCGCGTCCCGGACGACCTCCTCATCGCCGGCTTCGACGACGCCGCGATCGCGCGCTTCTCCAGGCCGTCCTTGACCACCGTCCGCCAGCCCATCAAGCGGCTCGGGGCCATCGCCACGGACGTGGTGATGCGCATGCTCGACGGCGAGCACATCGACGAGACGACGCTCCTCGGGGTGGAGCTCACGTGCCGCGAGTCGTGCGGGTGCGGCGCGCAGGCGAGCGCCTCGCTCGTGCCCCCGGGCCCGCTCACGCGCGGCGGCGCGCTCCACCTCGCCGGCCAGCGCGAGTCGCTGGAGCGCGCGCTCCGGAGGAGCGTGATGATCCCGACCCGCCTGATCGACGGCTGGCCCGGCAAGCTCCTCTCGGCGCTGGAGGAGGAGCTCTCGGGGGCAGACGCGGGCGCGGGCCGCTTCCTTCGCACGCTCGAGGCCATCCTCGACGCGGCGCGGCGCGAGGGCGCGATCGTCGAGCACTTCCAGGGCGCGATCACGGTGCTGCGCGAGCGGCTCCGCCGGCCGTACGAGGACGGCGCGGACGCGGAGCTCCACGACGCGCTCGAGCGGATCTGGCACGCGGCGCGCATCGTCGTCGGGAGCGCGTCGGTGCGCACCGAGGGTGAGAAGCGGCTCAGCGTGGAGCTCGCGTCGCTCTACCTGAGCTGGAGCGCGCGGAGCTTCTCGACCTGCCTCAGCTTGCCGGTCCTGAGGCGCGTCATGACGTCGACGCTGCCGGGCCTCGAGCTCACCCGCGCCGCCGTCTCGCTCTACGACGACGACGACCCGGAGCGGGCCACCATGAAGCCGCTCTTCCTGATGGAGGACGGCCGCGCGGTGGAGGTGCCGGAGGTGAGCTTCCCGGCGCGCCTGCTCGCGCCCCCTGGCTTCCTGGACACGCCGGAGCGCAAGACCCTCATCGCGCTCCCTGTCGCGTTCGGCGACGCCGAGAAGTTCGGCGTCGCCGTGCTCGACAACGGCGCGAACGAGCTCGTCTACGACTCGCTCCGCCTCCAGCTCGGCTCCGCGGTCAAGGCCGCGGAGCTGCACCGGGAGATGGTCCGGCAGGTGGAGCTGCGCGAGCGCCTGGAGCAGGAGAAGATCCGCCAGGAGAGCGTCGTCGCGGCGCGCATCCAGACGACGCTGGCCCCCGAGCAGCTCGCCGTCGACGGGCTCGATCTGTGCGCCGTCATGCGGCCGGCCGCCGACGTGGGCGGCGACTACTACGACGTGCTCCCGACGGCCGGGGGCGGCTGGCTCGGCATCGGCGACGTCGCGGGCCACGGGCTCGCGGCGGGCCTCGTGATGCTGATGATCCAGAGCATGGTCTCCGCGCTGACGCGCAGGGACCCGGGCGCGAGCCCCGGCAAGGTGCTCTCGGCGGTCAACGCGGCGGTGTACGACAACGTCCGCAGCCGCCTGCAGCGGGACGAGCACGCGACGCTGCTGCTCCTCCGGTACGAGCGGAGCGGGCGCGTGACGTTCGCCGGGGCGCACGACGACATCATCGTGTGCCGCGCGCGCACGCGCCGCTGCGTCTGCATCCCGAGCACGGGCGTCTGGATCGGGGCGCTCCCCTCCATCGAGGCGATGACGCGAGACGCCGAGTTCGTCCTCGAGGACGGCGACCTGCTCGTGCTCTACAGCGACGGCGTGACCGAGGCGCGCAACGCGCACCACGAGCAGTTCGGGCTCGAGCGGCTCTGCTCCACGATCGAGGCCGTCCAGTCCTCGTCCGTCTCTGCCATCCGCGATCGGATCCTGCGGGACGTCGCGGGCTGGTGCGCGAGCCCCGACGACGACATCACCCTGGTCGTTGCGAGGCACCGCGCCCTCCGCCGGACCTGATCGCCCCCGCGCGCGGCTGCGGACGGCGCGCGGCTCCGCCCCGCTCGGCTGTCCGCACTGTCTGCGCGAACGCCCACATGTCGTACGTCAGGCGAGGGGGATTGGCTCCAGTTCGAGAACCACGTACCCTGAGGCAAGGTGTGTTAGCTTCCGAACCGACCCAGAACGCGTCACCGCTCTCGTACAGCGCGTTTCTCTCGTGTAAACGGATGGTTACCGCGGTGTCGCGACGCTCGGGGCTCGGCCTTGTGCGGGGGTGCGCAGGCGGCGGGCGCGGCGTGGATCACTGGAACGGCGGGAGCGATCCGACGATCGTCGCGCGGGCGCCGTTTGCGGAGGTGGAGGGTAGATGAGCAGCTTGAGGGTTGAGCCTGTCGTCACGGACAGCTTCGGGATCGAGCCGGCCCTGAGGGACGACACCCTCAGCATCAAGCTCAGCGGGACGGGCGACATGGCGGCGGCGCCGTCGCTCGGCATCTGCCTGAAGGCCCTCCAGGCGGAGGTGATGCGCCTCTCCATCAACCTCGTCGAGTTCGACGTGAGGGCGCTTTATTTCCTGAACTCGAGCTGTCTGAAGGCGTTCATCAGCTTCATCTTCGCGGTCGCGGGGCAGGGGATGAAGTGCAAGGTCCAGTTCATCACGGACGCGCGGCTCGGCTGGCAACGACGGAGCCTGACGGCGCTCGAGCGCATGTCGCCCGATTCCGTCTCGATCGCCGACGTCTGACCCGAGAGCCGCAGGAATGACGAAGAAGCGCCGTACGATCGCCCTCCTGATGGATTACGTGCGTGGCGAGTACCAGTCCGCGGTGCGGATCGGGGTGGAGCACGCCGCCGGGATCCACGACGTCAACCTCGTGATCACGGTCGGGGAGACGCTCACCGGCCAGGGCGCCTCGGAGTCCATCCAGAACGGCGTCTACCACCTCGTCGGCGCCGAGGCGGTGGAGGGCGTCCTGATCGCGTCGGCGACGCTCTGCAATCACATCGGCGTCGAGGGCATGGAGCGCTTCTGCCGGGGCTACGCGCCGCTGCCCATGTGCAGCATCGGGATCCCGCTGGAGGGCATCCCCAGCATCCTCGTCGACAACGCGCTCGGCATCGAGCTCGCGGCCGGCCACCTGCTCGACGACCACGCCTGCCGGCGCGTCGCGTACATCGGCGGCCCGACGAACAACGGCGAGGCGAGGCTGCGCCTCGACGCGTACCGCAAGGCGCTCGCCGCGCGCGCGCTCCCCTGGGACGAGCGCCTCATCGCGAGCGGCGACTTCACCATCGACAGCGGCCGCGGCGCGATGGCCGAGATCCTGGACCGCGGGGTCGAGCTCGACGCCGTGGTCGCCGCCAACGACAACATGGCCCTCGGCGCGATCGATCTCCTGAAGGCGCAGGGCCGGAGCGTGCCCGGGGACGTCCTCGTGTGCGGCTTCGACGACGTCGGCGTGGCGCGCTACACGAAGCCGTCGCTGACCACCGTGCGCCAGCCGATCAAGCGGATGGGGGAGATCGCGCTCGAGACCGTGCTGCGCATGCTCGACGGCGCGCCGGTGCCCCTGCGCAGCGTGCAGCCGATCGAGCTCACGCGGCGCGAGTCCTGCGGCTGCGCGTACCAGGCGCTCGCCGCCGGGCGGCCGCTGGCGAGCGCCCCTCCGCGCGCCGCCGTGAGCGCCCCGCCGCGCGCCCCGGCGAGCGCCCCGCCGCGCGCCGCGGCGAGCGCGCTCGCGGGCGGGCGGGGGGAGCTGGAGCGCGCGATCGAGCAGGCCGTGGGCATCCCGGCCGCCTCGTTCGACGGCTGGACCGGCGAGCTCCTGTCGGCGCTGGAGGAGGAGCTCGCGGGGCGCGAGGGGCGCTTCCTTCACGCGCTGGAGCGCGTGCTCGAGGCCGCCGGGGGCGACGGGGTGTTCCTCGACGTGTTCCAGGGCGCGATCACGCTGCTGCGCGCGCGGATCCGCCGGCCGGACGATCCGGCCGGTGCCGCGGCGGGCGACGGGCTCGAGCAGCTCTGGCACGCGTCCCGCGTCCTCATCGCGCGCGCGTCCGTGCGCGCCGAGGGGCGGCAGCGCCTCGACGTCGAGCACGCCGCGATCGACCTGAGCTGGAGCGGCCGGTGGTTCTCGACGTGCCTCAGCCTGCCGCTCTTCAAGCGCATGCTGGCCTCGGAGATGCCGAGGCTCCACTTCACGCGCGTCGCCGTCTCGCTCTACGACGACCCGGACCACGCCACCCTGAAGACGCTCTTCCTGATGGAGGACGGCCGCGAGGTGGAGCCGCCCGCGGACAGCTTCCCTGCCCACCTCCTCGCGCCCCCCGGGTTCCTCAGCTCGGGCGAGCGCAGGAGCGTGGTCGTGATGCCGCTGACGTTCGGCGACGCGGAGGAGTACGGGGTCATGGCGCTCAACACGGGCGTGAACGAGGTGGCGTACGACGCGCTGCGCCTCCACGTCGGCTCGGCGCTCAAGACGGTGGCGCTGCACCGGGAGATGGTCCGGCAGGTGGAGCTGCGCGAGCGGCTGGAGCAGGAGCGGGGGCGCGAGGAGAGCGCCGTCGCGGCGCGCATCCAGACGACGCTGGTGCCGGAGCAGCTCGACGTGGAGGGGCTCGAGCTCTGCGCGGCCATGACGCCGGCGGCGGAGGTCGGCGGCGACTACTACGACGTCATCGCGACGCCCGGGGGCGGGTGGCTGGGGATCGGCGACGTCGCGGGGCACGGGCTCGCGGCGGGGCTCGTGATGCTGATGATCCAGAGCATGGTCTCGGCGCTGACCAGCCGGGATCCGGGCGCCAGCCCGGGCGAGCTCGTCGCCGCGCTCAACAAGGCGATCTACAAGAACGTCCGCGGCCGGCTGAAGCGGGACGAGCACGCGACGCTGATGCTCCTCCGGTACGAGCGCTCGGGCCGCGTGACGTTCGCGGGGGCGCACGATGACATCATCGTGTGCTCCGCGCGCACGCGGCGGTGCGTGTGCATCCCCAGCACCGGCGTCTGGATCGGCGTGCTGCCCGCCATCGAGGCGATGACGCGGGACGCCGAGCTCGTCCTCGAGGACGGCGACGTCCTCGTGCTCTACAGCGACGGCGTGACCGAGGCGCGCAACGCGCACCGCGAGCAGTTCGGCCTCGAGCGGCTCTGCGCCGCGATCGAGGCCGCGCAGGCGGCGCCGGTCGAGGCGATCCGCGACCGGATCCTGAGGGAGGTCGAGGGCTGGTGTCCGAGCCCGGACGACGACATCACGGTCGTCGTGGCGCGGTACCGCGCGCCCGCGTAGCGCCCGGCGTTGCGGCGCGCGGCGGCGGGTGCGAGCATCCGCGCCCACCCCGGAGATCGCGCCATGACCCACCCTGATCCGCAGCTCATCGAGCAAGCGCTCACCGCCGTCGGGGCGCTGCGCGGGAGCGCCGTCGAGCACGAGGAGCGTTACCGGGGGCTGATCGACGCGGCGCACCCGACGCACAGGGCGGGCGCGACGAACCTGCTCCACTACCTCGCCGTACGGCAGCGCGACATCCGGGATCTCCAGCGGCAGCTCGCCTCGCTGGGCCTGAGCAGCCTGGGCCGGCTGGAGCGCTGCGCGCTCTCGTCCCTCGACGCCGTGCTTCGCGCGCTCGACGCGCTCGCGGGGCGCCCGGGGACGCGGCCCCCCGGCGCGTACCCCACGTCGTTCGACTCGGGCGAGTCGACGCTCGAGGATCACGCGCGGGCGCTGCTCGGCGAGGGGAGGCCGGGGCGCCAGACGCGGGTGATGGTGACGCTGCCCGGGGACGCGCGGAAGCGCGACCTGAAGCGGCTGCTCGAGGCGGGCATGGACGTCGCGCGGATCAACTGCTCGAAGGGGGACGCTGGCGAGTGGGCCGGGCTCATCGAGCGGCTCCGGAGCGCGTCGCGAGAGACCGGGTTCGCGTGCAGGGTCCTGTGCGACATCGCGGGGCCGAACCCGCGCGTGAGCAAGATCGCCGGGGGCCCGGCGCGCGTGGCGATCCCCGCGTCGGGCGGGAAGCCGCAGCTCTGGCTGTGCAAGGACCTGAAGGAGCTGAAGAAGGCGCGCGCCGCGGCGCGCGATGCCGGGGCCGACGAGGTGGCCGCGGTCGGGTGCACCATCCCGGAGGTCGTCGACGACCTGCGGCCGGGGCACCGGGTGTTCTACGACGACGGGCGGCTCGGCGGCACGGTCAAGCTCGTGGCCGACGGCGCCGCGCTCGTGGAGGTGGATTTCGCGCGCGAGGGCGGGGTCAAGCTGAAGCCGGGCAAGGGCCTGAACTTCCCCGACAGCGAGCTCGGGATCCCGCCGCTCACGCCGAAGGATCTCGAGGATCTCGACTTCATCGCGCGCCGCGCGGACATGGTGGGGCTCTCGTTTGTAAGGGCTCCTTCCGATGTGGAGCGGCTGCAGGCGGAGCTGGCCTCGCGCGGGGCCGCGCACCTCGGGCTCGTGCTCAAGATCGAGACGACGGCGGCGTTCCGGCAGCTCCCGCGGCTCCTGCTCACGGCGATGCGCAGCGAGCGCGTCGGCGTGATGCTCGCGCGCGGCGACATGGCCGTCGAGATGGGGTTCGTGCGGCTGGCGGAGGTGCAGGAGGAGCTCCTGTGGCTCTGCGAGGCCGCGCTGGTCCCGGCGATCTGGGCGACGCAGGTGCTGGAGAGCCTGAACAAGACCGGCGTGCCGACGCGCGGGGAGGTGACGGACGCGGCGATGAGCTCGCGCGCCGAGTGCGTGATGCTCAACCAGGGCGAGAACATCGTGGCGACCGTCGACTTCGTCGTCGACGTGCTCCAGCGCATGCACGAGCACCAGGACAAGAAGCGGGCGCTGATGCGTCCGCTCAGCGTCTCGCGCCTCGACTGAGCCGCCGCGCGGGTCGGAGCGGGCGCCGCTCCTGGGCGACGCGGCGCCGCGCGGGCAAGGCGGCCCGGCGCGGGTCAGTCGACGGACGGCACGGTCGCGTCCACCCGGGTGGGCAGCCCGCGCGCGCCGGCCGGCGCGCGGAACGTGGCGGCGGACAGCTCCCGCCGCATGCAGGTGGCCGCCTCGTCGTAGCGGGGGTCGGACGCGCTCCCGATGATCGTGGGCGCCACGATGTAGCCGTCGGCGTCGACGTTGAACTCCACCCGGATGACGTCGGGCGGCAGGATCTTCCCGTCCGGCCCGCGGCAGCGCTGTACGAGGTCCCAGTAGAGCTGGGCGCGCGCGGCCTTCTCGATGGCGGGGCTCGACATGTCGACCTGCACCGTGGGCGCGCCGATCTCGACGCGCGACCGCGGCGCGGGCGCGGGCTGCGGCGCCGGCTCGGGCGGGCGCGCGGACGGCTCCGGCACGCCGGTGCTCGTGCCGATCTTCGCGAGGGTCGCGCCGTTGCCCGTCATCGGCGGGGCCTGGCGCGCGGCGGCCAGGATCTCCTCGAGCGCCTCCGGCTCGGCCGAGCCCACCGCCGGCGCCCCGGCCGACCGGAGGCTTCCGCTGCGGTCGTCGAGGGGCGCCGCGCGGTCGCGCGCCCAGGGGGTGTGGGCCCCGGCGTCGGCCTGCGCCGGCGGCGCGGCCTGCGGGCGCTCGCAGGCCGCGAGCAGCGGGAGCAGGACCACGATCGCGGTGCGCACGCGGAGAGGGTCGATCGGATGCGCGCCGCGCGCAACCGCGTCGGGTCCGTCCTTCTCGCGCCCAGCGCCGCTCAGGAGCGGCGCCTCACACCTTGCCCGTGACCCTGTCCCAGGCGTGGCGCACCGCCGACTTCATCTGCTCCCAGGTGCCGGGGTTGCGCTCTTCCCAGGCCTTGCCCGCTTCGGTCTCGATGACCGACCAGTCGTGTCCCTTGAAGTTCTGGGACGTGCCGAGCTGGTAGCCGAACAGGTAGGCCGGTGCGACCTGCTCGTAGGCATAGCCGTGCTTCGCGTAGGCGCCGGCCTGGTAGTGCTGCCGGAAGTCGGCGTCGTACTGCTCGTATCCTCTCATCCCGTTGCTGCGCTGGGTCGCGCTGACCGGCTCGACCTGGACCTCCGTGTGGCGCAGCGTCTCGCGGATCTGCTCGGCCCTCTGCGTCACCGCCTTGCTGACGACGACCTCCTCGATGACGCGCGCCTTCTTCGCGATGACGGCCTCCTCGTCGGTCTCGACGAGCTCCACCGTGCCGCCCTGGAAGGTGTCGAGCGCCGCCGGCTGGACCGGTCGATCCACGGGGTGCCGCTCGACGTGGACATGCTCCTCGCGCAGCAGGACGGACTCCTCGACCGGCTGCTCGACCATGCGGCTCGACACGCGGACGCCGCCGCGGTTGACCTCGCGCTTGCCGACCTGGAGCTCCTCCTCGATCACGGGGACGGCGACCTGCTCCTTCAGGACGTCGGCCCGGACCTCGCTCGTCTTTGCGGTCGAGGCGGCCGTCCTCGTCGCCTGCTGCGACTTGCCGAGCTGCTGAGAGCGCTGGGACGGGGATACGGATCGTTCGCTGTTGTTCATGATCTGACCTCCATGCGTGTCACGGCCTCATCCGGCCATTCTTTCCCCTCGCGCTGCGCGAGGTGGGGGTTGCGGCCAGGGCCCGCGACGACGGGCCCTGAAGCACGTTCACTTCCCGTCGCGCCCGGGCGGGGGCACGCGCTCGACGCGCACGTCCTCGCTGCGGAGCGTGACGTGCTCCGGCGGGCTCATCTCGACCGAGCGCACCCGCGTGATACGGAGCTCTTCCTTGAGCACCAGGCGTTTCTCGACGACGAGCACCTCCTCCAGGACCGGGACGATCAAGGTGTCGCCCTCCTGCCGGGTCGCGGGCGCCTCCGTCACCACCTGATTGACCGCGACGCGCTCCACGAAGACGCGCTCGCGCGCGAGCGGCTCCTCGACCGCCTCGACCCGCTCGTGAACCTCCTTGGTGACGCGGACGCGTCCGGACTCGACGGTACGCTTCTTCACCTCCAGCTCCTGCGCGACGACGGGCACGATGAGCTCGTCGGTGATGTCCGCCTTCGTCTCGGAGGGTCCTTGTCGGCTGCTGGAGTTCTGCACGATGCCCCGGTGCGCGCTCGTCGGAGCGCAGTTGGCCACCCGCTGGAGTGCTCTCCGCGAGCGCTCCCGGGGGAGAGCACGGTCCGGGCCAGGCGCGGGCACGGGCGCAGGCGCGCCGCCAGGCGTGCTCGCTTACGCGCGCCGCTCACCACGCGAGGCATCCCGCCACACGCGCGGTAGGAAGGCGTCTTTACAAGACGCCCTGTCGCCGGGCTGTACGAGACCGGAGGTGATGGCCAGAAGGCCACACGTGGGACAAGAACGTGGTTTGGATGAGGGCATATCCTCGACGCGCGATCACGGGAGTGTCGAGAGCGGCAGCGTGGCGCGCTGCGCGCTCGCCGCCTCCTCCAGCGCAGCGCGGCTCGCCTGCCGGCGGAGCGCTCGCCCTCCGGGCCTCAGGCGCCGCGGGGGCGACGCGCTTGCCTGCCGCGCATCATGGGTCGCAGGGGCCGCCCGCCTGGATGGCCGGGCGGGCGAGCTGCTCCGCATCGTCCGCGGGTCTGGGCGCCTCTTCCGGTACGTCCGGCGCGATGCCGAGCGGGCGGCCGGCGAGCCCGCGCGCGAGGCAGACGAGGATGGACACGGTTCCCCAGGCGAGCGCGAGGGCGACGCCCGCATCGACGATCGCGCGGTACGGCGGGGACATCTGCCGCACGAGCAGGATGAGCGCCACGATGCCGGCGATGAGAGCCCAGGTCGCGATCAGCCGGCGGCGCGTCGCGTGGAGGAGCGCCATGCAGTAGAGCGGCGCCAGAGCCACGTGGAGCGGCCGCCGGTGCTCCGCGAGGTGAAGCGCGCGCGCGACGACGCGCGGCGAGAAGCGCTGCTGAAAGCCCCGGTACCCCTCGAAATAAACGATCACGACCGTCCACGCGATGAGCAGGATGAGCTGGCCCGTGGTGAACGTGTGAGTCGTCAGGACGCGGGCTGCCATGGTCCCGAGGCGGTAGATGGCCTCGATCAGGACGGCGACGACGCCGAGGACACCCCACAGGACGACGGCGAGGCGGCGCCGCTCTCGAACGGGCGGGCTCATCGCACCCACGCCGGATGGAGGGGTCTCTTGGCGGTGGGGCGCGGCCCGTGCGCCGCGCGCGCGAACAAGCGCTTCGGACGGTGCGCGGGGCAGCCGGATTGCCGCATGCCGCTCCATGCTAAGGGAGGAGCGCACCGCGTCAACCGGAACCTCGGGCCGAAGGCCGACGACCCGACCGAGGTTGGCGGACCCGAGCGACGACGGCCGACGACCCGACCGAGGTTGGCGGACCCGAGCGAGGTCGGCCGACGACCCGACCGAGGTTTACGGACCGAGGTTGGCCGACCCGAAGACGACCCGACCCGGGTTGACCTGTGGACGACCCGACCCGGGTTGACCTGGGACGATCCGACCCGGGTTGAAGAGCGAAGACGACCCGACCTGGGTTGACCTGGGACGATCCGACCCCGACGACCCGACCCGGGTTGACCGCGGACGACCCGACCCAGGTTGAAGAGGGCGAGCCGACGCGGGTCAACTAGCGGCGAGCCGACCCGAGTTGACCTATGGGCGCGAGCCGACGCGGGCCGAGGACCCGGGCGACCGGACCCGAACACCCGCGGGGCGCTTACACCGTGAGCACGACATCGGTCACGTTCACGCCATGGAACGTGCGCATCCACCACGTGCCCGACGGAAATACCGCGCTGCGTACACCGGAACGCCAGCGCTCGAGCGCCGCCCGATAAGACGCACGAAATGCCCGTACTGCCGCACCAGCGATTCGCCATGCGTCACCCTGCTCACGCCCGACCGCAAACGTCGGATTGCGAGCGCGCAGCGCCTCGAAGCTTGTGGCGCGCCCGTAAGGGGAGATCGTGCTGGCACGCGTGGCGCCCAGGAAATGGAGTCCTTGCCGCTGCACCTCCGCGTGCGCCTGGGCTTCCTGCCGCTCGAGCTCGGCAGCGACCTCCCTGCGAAAAGCCTCTGCACCCTCATGCCCGATGCCGGGCGGCAGCGCGAGCGGGAGCGTCGCTTCCTCGGGCCACTGTGGATTCTCCGGGTCGAGGTACGCTGCGGGACGCGCCGCGTGCAGCCGGCCGCGGCCGAGCTCGCTGGTGTCTACCTTGGCGCCCGGCCACTCGCGCGCGCGCTTGACGAGACCGGCGGTCACAGGATTCGCGAGGACGTAGGCGATCTTTTCCACTACCGCCGCCCGCGTAAGCAACCGTACCACGCTGGTGGCCTCGTGGTCCCATACCGGGCCTTCCCATTTGCGGAGTACCTTGGTGCCGAGCGCCACGATGCGGTGGAAGAACTGCAGGAAGCGCGGCAGGACGCCATTCACGTCGGTTATGACGAGGTGGAGATGCGTTGACATCGCGCACATTGCATGGACCTCGATGCCGTAGCGGCGGGTCGAGACTGCAAGAGCGTAGATCAGGAACTGGTTGATTGCCGCGTCGGGGCGGAGGAGCAGGTGTCGCCGCAGGACGCGACGGGTGATGAGGTAGGTCGCGCCTGGTGCGATCTCGCGGGGCTGGCTCATGGCCGGTGCACATTGACAAATGCTGTGCCAGGGGTCGGGGCGAATGATATCGAGGGGTTACGGCGCACCATGAGTGGCGGCCGCCGGTGGTCCGCCAGTGGCTTTGCTATCTCTACGACCCCGATCTCATTGCTCCCCTGCTACCCCAACGTGGGGTGCTCGCCTGCTACTGCTGCGCTAACCCCGCTACCCCAACCTGGGTTGCTCGCCTGCTACCGCCGCCTGAGGTGTGTTGCCCGACGGGTGGCGGCCGCCAGGCGCCAGGTGCTCCGCCACCAGTGGTAGCCGATGGGTGGCGGCCGCCAGGCGCCAGGTGCTCCGCCACCAGTGGTAGCCGATGGGTGGCGGCCGCCAGGCGCCAGCCGGCGACCTTGGCAATCTCAACGTCGACCTTGGCGACCTTGGACCTCAACATCGGTCAGGTCTGCCTGCCACCTCAACGTCGGTCGGGTCTGGACCGGTCTGGACCTCAACGTCGGTCGGGCCTGCCGACGGGTCTGTCGGTCAGGTCTGCCGCCACCTCAACGCCACCTCGCCACCTCAACGTCGGTCGGGTCTGGACCGGTCTGGACCTCAACGTCGGTCGGGCCTGCCGTCGGGCCTGGACCTCAACGTCGGTCGGGCCTGCCGCCGGCCTGCCGACGGGGCTGTCGGTCAGGTCTGCCGCCGTGCTTACGAGTGCACGGCAATCTTCTGACGGGGCTACCGTCCCGGTCGTCGCCCTCGACAGCGAATTGACCCCTGGCTCCGCCGGTGAGAGGTCGATGGTGTGGCTTCGCCGGCCCCGGATGAGCGCGCCTGATCACGGGCGCCCGTCGGGTCTGGACTGACGATACGAGCTTCCCTGGAAGGAGTACGAGAATGCTGAGGCACCTGGCGACGAGCATCGTTTTCCTCGCGTTCGCGGCGGCTGGTCCGGTCGCGTGCACGGGATCGGGCGACGGCCCCGCGGCCCCCGGTGGCGGCAGTGTCGCGAGCGGGAGCGGCGGTGCCGCGCCTGTTGGCGGGCAGACCTCGACCAGCAGCGGCGCAGGCGGGGACGGCGCCACCGGCGGAGCTCCGGAGGGCACCGGCGGCGCTGGCACCGGCGGAGCTCCGGAGGGCACCGGCGGCGCTGGCACCGGTGGAGCTCCGGAGGGCACCGGCGGCGCTGGCACCGGCGGAGCTCCGGAGGGCACCGGCGGCACCGGCGCCGCCGGCTCCGGCTGCGTCGGCATGGGCGGGATCACCTACACGCTCGCGACGGCGCCCGCGCCCACCCCAGAGCAGCAGTCTGCGTATGACATGATCACGAGCGCCATGGATGAAGCCCTGTCCTACTACAACTGCCACACAAGCATCGAGAAGAGCCTGCGGGTCTCCTACGAGCCCTCGGTCGCCACGGCCGACGGCAACGTCAACGGATCCATCCGGTTCGGCGCGCTCAGCTCGATGAACCACATCACCGCCATGCACGAGGTCGCGCACACCCTCGGGGTCGGCAGCAGGGAGTTCGGCGCGCTGGTTGTGGACGGCATCTTCACGGGCCCGGAGGCGACCCGCCAGCTCAGGGCGATCACGGGGAACGACGCCGACGTCGTGCACGCCGACAGTCAACACTTCTGGCCCTACGGACTCAACTACACGACCGAGGTCAAGACCACGGACGACCTCGTGAACCACTGCAAGATCGTGACCGCCATCCGTGCGGACATCGGCCTCTGAGAGCGCCCCCGGCCCCGCTCATTCGAGGTACGCCGCCAGCCCGAGCTCCTGATCGCGAATGGCCCCGGCCACGAGCCCCGCGATCTGCGCCGCCCCGGAGCGCGCGAAGTGCGTGTGATCATCGCAGAAGAACTCGCCGACGGGCCCGCCGGTCGTCGCGCTCACGTCGCCCCCGGGGACGGGGCAGAAACCCAGCTCGTTGTACAGCCGGACGCTGTGCTCGTGTAAATCGATCACCGGCACCCCGTGCTCCGCGCCCGCCTCGTGCGTCGCCGTCACGTAGCCGCCGCGCGTCCCCCGGGCCACGCTGCCGTCACAGGCGATGGCGCTCACGGGCGTCACGAACACGGGCTGCGCGCCCCGCTCCTGGGCCGCGCGGGCCATCATCCCATAGCTGCTCTTGAAGGCGTCGAGCCCCACGTGCCGATCGCAGGTGCGCGAGCCGTCGTTGATGCCGAACTGGATGAACAGGTAGTCGCCCCCCTTCATCCCATCGAGCATCCGGGCCCATCGGTCCTGCAGCACGGGCTCGCCGCTCGCGTCGCGGTTCAGCGCGCACTCCCCCGTGCTGTCCATCGTGGTCTGCACCTCGTACAGCCAGGTGCGCACGCTGCGGCCGCCGGCGGCGCTGTTCACCACGGTGACGCGGTCGTCGAACAGCGCCGCGAGCTGACCACCCCAGCCCGCCGGACAGGGGGTCTGCCCGTTGGCGACCGTGGAGTCGCCCGCGAGCCAGATCGTGATGTTCGGCAGCGGCCCCGTCCCGCCCGACCCGCCGCCACCGCTGCCAGCCGCGCCGCCCGACCCCACCGTACCCCCCGCGCCGCCGGCCCCCGCGCCGCCGGCCGCCTCACCGCCGTCCCCCTCGCCCCCACCCCCGGCAGCTCCCGCCGACGCCGAGGCGCCCCCCGCGCTCGCCGTCGAGCTGCTCGCAGGTTGCGCGTCCCCCCCCGTCCCGCCCCCGGCTCCGCCGGCTTCGCCGCGGCCACCGCTCCCGGACGTCTCCGGACCTGCGTTGCACGCGACGGTGAGCGCCGCGATCTGGGCCGCCCGGGCGACCATCCGGCGCGCGGGAAAAGGAACGGTGAATCGAGGGGGCCAGGACATGAACATGAGGGTCCTCCGGTCACGAACGCAGCACGAGATCATCCGTCATGTGCGGGGAGCCGCGAACGCGAGCGCGACGACGACGAGCCGCGACGGCGCCGAGGGCGAGCGCGCCCGGCCCACGTCACTGTGTCGGGTCGGCCTCCCAACCAATCACGACAGGCATCGTGTTTTCAAGTCTGCCGCTCGGGAGACGCCCCCGCGTGCTCGTTGGAATTTTGAAGCTCCAGCGGATCGACGCAGCGCCGCCGTCGATGAGGCGGCAACCGCGTGCCCCGGAGCGCAATGTGTGATCAACTCCACGAGGTCTGGGAATTCCTCGGCGCCGTACGTAAGACACTGTGCGTGCGAGCGTGCTGAAATTTTACGTCCACCGAGCGGGTCTCTGCCAGACGCAGCAGATCGCGCGGTGACGGGCTGAGGCAGGTAGTCGCTGCCTATCGGGTGGCTTTTGTCGATGTACATCCGAGAGCTGAAGGTGGGTGACGCCCTGACGGGAAAGCCGGTCGCTGGGTCGCATCAGCAGGAAGGTCGCCGCGCATCCCGCCGGTGACTCATGCAGTGATGATTGCAATTTCGAGCGATTGATGACTTGGTGGGCCCCGCGGGCCGGGTGGTTGGACACCGTCGGTCCGAGGTCCCTGGAGCGCCGTCCTGCATGAGAATCATCGATATTCGCGCCACCACCGTCACCGTGCCGCTCGAGGCGCCGCTGCGCCACGCGAACGGCTGTCACTGGGGCCGCTTCGTGCGCACCATCGTCGAGGTCGAGGCCGATAACGGCCTCATCGGCCTCGGCGAGATGGGCGGCGGCGGCGAGTCGGCCGAGGCCGTGTTCCGCGCCATGAAGGCCTACCTCGTCGGCCACGACCCCGCCCGCCTCGAGGAGATGCGGTTCAAGATCGCGAACCCGACGGCCTCTCTCTACAACAACCGCACCCAGATCCTCGCCGCGCTGGAGTTCGCCTGCCTCGACCTGCTCGGGCAGGCCTTCGGCGTGCCGGTCCACGACCTCCTCGGCGGCAAGCTCCAGGACGAGGTCCCCTTCGCTTCTTACCTCTTCTTCCGTTACCCGAACGCCGACGGCTCGGGCGAGGTGCGCACGCCCAGGCAGCTTGCCGATGAGGCGAGGACGCTCAAGAAGAAGCACGGGTTCACCTCCCACAAGCTCAAGGGCGGCGTGTTCCACCCCGACTACGAGCTCGAGTGCTATCGCGCGGTGGCCGAGGCCGTCGGGGGCGACCGCGTCCGCTTCGATCCGAACGCCGTCTGGTCGACCGAGCAGGGCATCCGCTTTGGACAGGCCATCGAGGACCTGAACAACGACTACCTCGAAGACCCGGTCTTCGGCCTCCACGCCATGCGCCGCACCCGCGAGAAGGTGCGGATGCCGCTCGCCACGAACACCGTCGTCGTCAACTTCGAGCAGCTCGCCGCCAACGTGCTGGACACGGCCGTCGACGTCATCCTGCTCGACACGACGTTCTGGGGCGGCATCCGGCCCTGCGTCAAGGCGGCCGGCATCTGCGAGACGTTCGGCCTCGGCGTCGCCGTCCACTCCTCGGGCGAGCTCGGCGTCCAGCTCGCGACGATGCTCCACCTCGGCGCGGTCATCCCGAACCTCTCGTTCGCCGCCGACGCGCACTACCACCACCTCAAGGACGACGTGATCCAGGGCGGCCCGCTCCCCTACCGCGACGGCCGCATCCGCGTCCCCCAGGGCCCCGGCCTCGGCGTCCGCCTCGATCGCGACAAGCTCGCCCGCTACGCCGAGGAGTACCGCCGCCTCGGCTCGTACCCCTACGACAAGGACCCGCTGCGCCCGGCCTGGTGCGCCACCGTGCCGAACGAGCGCTGGGCCGATCCGAACGACGACCGTATCCCCGAGGTGCCGCGATGACACTCGCTGACCGCGTGGCCAAGGCGATCGACGCCGCGCCCATCATCGATCTCCACACGCACCTCTTCGCGCCCCGCTTCGGCGCGCTGAACCTCTGGGGCGTCGACGAGCTCTTGACCTACCATTACCTCGTCGCCGAGACGCTGCGCGCCGAGCCGAAGGTCACGCCCGAGGCGTTCTTCGCCCGCGACAAGGCCGCGCAGGCCGACCTCGTGTGGGACGCGCTCTTCGTCCGCCGCTCGCCGCTGTCCGAGGCCGCCGCGGGCGTCGCCACCGTCCTCGCCGCCTTCGGCCTCGACCCCGCCGCCCGGAGCCTGCGCGACGCGCGCGCCTTCTTCGCCGCGCGCCGGGTCGAGGAGCACGTGGACGACGTGCTGCGCCTCGCCGGGGTGAGCGCGCTCGCCATGACGAACGACCCGACCGACCCGGCCGAGCGCGCCGTCTGGGACGCGGGCCCCGCGTCCGACCCGCGGTTCTACGCGGCCCTGCGCCTCGATCGCCTCGTCGCGTCGAGCGACCTCGCGTCCGAGCTCGACCGGTGGATCGCCCGCATGCGGCCGCGCTACCTCGCGATCTCCGTCAACGAGGTCTCGGCCCCGCCCCGCGCCGTGCTCGACGCGTGCCGCGCGCACGACCTGCCGTTCGCGATGATGATCGGCGTCCGGCGCGCGGTGAACCCCCGCCTCGGCGTCGCCGGCGACGGCGTGAGCACCGCCGACCTCGTGCCGCTCGAGCGGCTCGCCGACGAGAACCCCGACGTGCGCTTCCTCGTCACGACGCTCGCGCGCGAGAACGCGCACGGCCTCTGCGTCGTCGCGCGCAAGTTCGCCAACGTCCTCCCGTTCGGCTGCTGGTGGTTCATGAACAACCCGAGCCTCATCGAGGAGACCACCATGATGCGCCTGGAGATGCTCGGGCCGACCTTCGTCCCGCAGCACTCCGACGCGCGCGTCCTCGATCAGCTCATTTACAAGTGGCGTCACTCGCGGCGGTCGATCGCCCGCGCGCTGACGCGACGCTATGAGGCGATGCCCGTCCCGCCGACCGACGCGCAGCTCGAGCGCGACGCGCGGGCGCTCATGGGCGGCATCGCCGGGGAGTGGCTGGGAGCATGACGACCCTCTTCGATATCGCGGGCCGCACGGCCGTCGTCGTCGGTGGCACCTCCGGGATCGGGCGCGCGCTCGCCCTCGGCCTCGCCGAGGCGGGCGTCCACACCGTCGCCTCGGGCACCCGCGCGGACCGGGCCAGGGCGGTCACCAAGGAGATCCTCGCCCGCGGCGTGCGCTCGCTCGAGACGACGTGCGACGTCGGCGACCGCGCGAGCCTCGACGCCCTGCGCGACAGCGTCGTCGAGGCTCTCGGCGGCGTCGACATCCTCATCAACTGCGCCGGCCGCACGTTCCGCAAGCCGACCGCGGAGGTCGCCGACGCGGAGTGGAGCAGCCTGCTCGACACGAACGTCACCGGCATGCTCCGCGCCTGCCAGGCGTTCCACGGCCCGCTCAAGGAGAGCGGCCGGGGCCGCATCGTCAACATCGCCTCGCTGTCGAGCTTCGTCGCGTTCCACGAGGTCGCGGCCTACGGCGCGTCGAAGGCGGCCGTGCTGGCGCTCACGAAGAGCCTCGGGGCCGAGTGGGCGAAGGACGGCATCCGCACCAACGCCATCGTGCCGGGCGTCTTCGTGACCGACCTCAACCGCGCCCTCCTCGAGGGCACCCCGCGCGGCCAGGAGCTGCTCACCCGCACGCCCCTCGGCCGCTTCGGCGACGCCATCGAGCTGATCGGCGCGGCGCTCTTCCTCTGCTCCGACGCGGTCAGCTTCATCACGGGCACCAGCATCGCCGTCGACGGCGGCTTCCTCGCCTCCGGAGTCAACCAATGACCGCCGCGTCCCCCGCAGCCCCGGCGCACGGCGCCGCCATGACCCGCGTGCGCTGGACGGTCTGCGCGCTCCTCTTCTTCGCGACGACCATCAACTACCTCGACCGGCAGCTCTTCTCGCTGCTCGTCCCGTTCTTCGAGAGCGACCTGCGCCTCGGGCCGACGGATCTCGCGCTCATCAACGTGAGCTTCCTGCTCGCCTACGGCTTCGGCATGGTGTTCGTGGGTCGCTGGGTCGACCGCGTCGGCACGCGCAAGGGGCTCGGCGCGACGTTCCTGCTCTGGAACGTCGCCTCCGCGGCCCACGCCTTCGTCGGCAGCTTCGGCGGCTTCGCCGCGATCCGCTTCCTGCTCGGGGTCGGCGAGGCGGGCAACTTCCCGTCCGCCGTGCGCACCGTCGCCGAGTGGTTCCCCAAGAAGGAGCGGGCGCTCGCGACGGGGCTCTTCAACTGCGGCTCCAACGTCGGCGCCATCCTCGCCCCGCTCCTCGCGGTGCGCATCGCCGAGGCCTACGGCTGGCGCGCCTGCTTCCTCACCCTCGGCGGCGTCGGCGTCGTGTGGATCTTCTTCTGGACGCGCCTCTACCGGCGCCCCGAGGAGCACCCGAAGGTCTCGCCCGAGGAGCTCGCGCACATCCGCTCCGACGCGAAGGAGTCGACCGAGGCGCTCGGCATCGGCGAGGTGTTCGGCATGCGGCCCGTCTACGCGGTCGCGATGGCGAAGTTCTTCACCGACGCGCCGTGGTGGTTCTACCTCACCTGGCTGCCGAAGTTCCTCGTCGGCGAGTTCAAGCTCACGCCGACGTTCATGGCCTACGCGATCCCCGTCGTGTTCATCGTCGCCGACATCGGCGCGATCGGCGGCGGCTGGATCTCCTCGAGGCTCATCGCGAGCGGCCGCTCCGTCGGCACGTCGCGCAAGCTCGCGATGCTCGTCTGCGCGCTCTCCGCGGTGCCGGTCATGGCCGTCGGGCAGCTCGTCGACGTGCCGAGCGTCGCCGGCATCCCCTCGGTGTACGTCGCCGTCGCGATCCTCTCGCTCGCCGCGGCCGCGCACCAGGGCTGGAGCAGCAACCTCTACACGCTCGTCTCGGACACCCTCCCTCGCCCCGCCATGGCGACGGTGGTCGGCATCAAGACCGCGTTCGGCGTCGTCGGCGGCGCGCTCTTCCAGATCTTCGTGGCCCGGTCGCTCACGCTCACCGGCTCGTACGCCCTGCCGTTCCTGCTCGCCGGCAGCCTGTACCTCGTTGGCCTCCTGGTGCTGCACCTGCTCCTGCCGAAGGTCGAGCCGGTCACGCCGAAGCGGCGCGTGCCGCAGGCGGTGATCATCGCCGGCGGCCTGGCGATGCTCGCCGGCATCGCGGCGACGCAGTTCACCCTCAACGCCCCCCCGTACGCCTCCGTCGCCGGCTACCGCGAGACGCGGCCCGCCCAGCTCAACGCGACGGGCGCGCCGACCGAGGGCCCCGCCGCCCGCGTCGGCTGGATGGACGCGCGCTGGTACTTCTGGCCGACGGCCCAGGGGACCAAGGCCGAGCTCGTCAAGTTCGACCGCGACGGGCGGCCGATCGTCGAGACCCGCGGCGCCGGCGCCAAGGGCTACACGGGCCCGTCCGCTGCTGAGGTCGAGGCGGCCGGCGCCTCCGGAGGCGCCCGATGAACACCGTCCCCGGCGCGCCCCATCGCCCCTCCGGGGCCCCGGCGACCCCAGGGGATTTCCTCGTAGAACAGGCCTTTTCGCTGCGCGCTCCGCGCCCAAGTCAATAAGCCATGTCCCTCACGCTCCGCGATCCTTCCACGTGCCGCTGGGACCTCGTGTCCCTCGGCGAGGTCATGCTGCGCCTCGATCCCGGCGACGGCCGTATCTCGACGACCCGCACCTTCGACGCATGGGAGGGCGGCGGCGAGTACAACGTCGCCCGCGGTCTCCGCCGCTGCTTCCGGCTCCGATCGGCCGTCGTGACGGCCCTCGTGGACAACCCGGTCGGCCGCCTCATCGAGGACCTCATGCTGCAGGGCGGCGTGGACCTCTCGCTCGTGCGCTGGGTGCCGTACGACGGCGTGGGGCGGACGGTGCGCAACGGCCTGAACTTCACCGAGCGGGGCTTCGGCGTCCGCGGCGCGGTCGGCGCCTCGGATCGCGGCAACACGGCCGCGTCCCAGCTCAAGCCCGGCGACATCGACTGGGACGCCATCTTCGGCCGCGACGGCGCGCGGTGGTTCCACACCGGCGGC
The DNA here is from genome assembly GCF_051521615.1 of Sorangium sp. So ce1335. Lineage (NCBI taxonomy): Bacteria > Pseudomonadati > Myxococcota > Polyangiales > Polyangiaceae > Sorangium > Sorangium sp. So ce1335. The sequence goes on along the minus strand of NZ_CP150363.1, from coordinate 7,567,656 downwards.
ATCTTCGCCGCGCTCTCCGAGACGACGCCGGGCGTGGCGAAGGAGGCCATGGAGGCGGCGCGCCGGCACGGCGCCGTCGTCTCCTACGACCTCAACTACCGCCCCTCGCTGTGGAAGTCGATCGGCGGCCAGGCCCGCGCGCGCGAGGTCAACCGCGCGCTCGCGCCGTACGTCGACGTGATGCTCGGCAACGAGGAGGACTTCACGGCCGCCCTCGGCTTCGAGGTCGAGGACCTCGACGAGGCGCACGCCAACCTGAGCATCGGCGCGTTCGAGGCGATGATCGGGCGCGTCATCGCGGCGTTCCCCAACATCCAGGCCGTCGCGACGACCCTGCGCGTGGCCACGTCGGCGACGCGCAACGACTGGGGCGCGGTGCTGTACCAGGGCGGCAAGCTCTACCAGGCGCCGCCGCGCAAGGACCTGGAGATCTACGACCGCGTCGGCGGCGGCGACTCGTTCGCCTCCGGCCTGATCTACGGCTTCCTCACGGGCAAGGGCCCGCAGTGGTCGGTCGACTGCGGCGCGGCGCACGGCGCGCTCGCGATGACGACGCCAGGCGACACGACGATGGCGACCCTCGACGAGGTACTCAAGGCGATGAAGATGGGCACGGCGAGGGTGGACCGATGAGCGCAACCGCGAGTGGACCGATGAGCAAGAAGGACGTGCTCGCCTGGATCGAGCGCACGCGCGTCGTCCCCGTCGTGCGCGCGGGCTCGGCCGAAGAGGCGCTGCAGGCGGTCGAGGCGCTCCTCGAGGGCGGCATCGACGTCCTCGAGATCACGATGACGGTGCCCGGCGCTGTCGAGGTCGTGCGCGAGGTCGCCGCGCTCCACGGCGCCCGGGCGCTCGTCGGCGCGGGCACCGTGCTCGACGCCCGCACCGCCGAGGCGTGCGTCCAGGCCGGGGCGCGCTTCATCGTCAGCCCCGCGCTGGACGAGGCGACGGCGAAGGCGTGCCGCGCGATGGGCATCGTCCACGCCCCCGGCGCGCTCACGCCCACCGAGGTCGTCGCGGCGCACCGGGCGGGCGGCGACGTCGTGAAGGTGTTCCCCTGCGACGCGCTCGGCGGCCCGTCGTACCTCAAGGCGCTCAAGGCGCCCCTGCCGCACATCCCGCTGATGCCCACCGGCGGCGCCACGCTCCAGAACATCGGCGCCTTCCTCGCCGCGGGCGCGGTGGCCGTCGGCGTCGGCGGCAACCTCGTCGATCTGAAGCTCCTGCGCGAGGGGCGGCGCGAGGAGCTCGTCGTGCGCGCCCGCGCGTTCCGCGACGCGTGCCGCCCCACGTGAAGCGCGCGTAGGAGGCGCGACCACCGCTCGTCGTTCTCATCCCGGCGCGCGCCGCCGGGCAAGGCTGACCTGCGCCCGCGGCACGGCCCGCGCGGCGTGACGTAAATCCGCAATCAAATCAATGCCTTACGGTGCTCGTGGGGGGTCCCCGAGCGCCCTTCATGACCAGGGGCTTCGAACATGAACCAATCGCACGTTGCGAACCTGTTGGGTGCGTCGATCTTCCTCGTCGCGGCGGCCGCGCACGCCCAGGGCCCCGCGCCCGCCGGCGCGCAGACGCCGCCCGGCGCGGCGCCTCCGCCGGCCGCCGCAGCGCCGGCCCAGCCGGCCGCCGCGGCGCCGGCCCCTCCGTCGGCCGACGCCGGCATGACGCAGCTCCCGACGGGCACGCAGGCGCCCGCCACGCCGCCGCCGCCCCCGGACGCCGCGCCCGCGGCCGCAGCCCCGCCGCCGGCTCCCCCCGCGGAGGCGACGAAGCCCGCCGCTCCGGCCACCGTTCCGGTGATCGCCAAATGGAAGGCCACCGTCTACGGGATGGCGGAGTTCAACATCATGCACGACTCCACCCAGAGCTTCGGCGAGTCGGTGGGGGCCACGGTGATCCAGCGCGAGGACACCTACGCCGGGTCGCACGGCCGCACGCACTTCACGGCGCGGAACTCGAGGTTCGGCATCCGGGTGAGCGCGCCCGAGTTCGCGGGGATGAAGACCACCGCCAACCTGGAGCTCGACTTCTTCGGCAACCAGCCGCCCACCGCCTCCGAGGCGTCGCTCGTCAGCAGCGGCACCTTCCGCCTGCGCCAGGCCAACATCAAGATCGAGTCCGATTACGTCGACGTGATGATAGGCCAGTTCTATCACCTGTTCGGGTGGCAGCCGTTCTTCTTCCCGGCCACCGCGTCCTTCTTCCCGGTGATGAACCAGGTCTTCGGCCGGATGCCGCAGCTCCGCGTCGGCCACACCTTCAAGACGGATCCCGTCAACCTGGAGATCGCCGCGGCCGCGGTGAAGCCGCCGCAGCGCGACGCCGAGGTGCCCGACGTCCAGGCGGCGCTCCGCTTCGGCTTCAACGACTGGAAGGGGATCCACACGCTCGGCGCCGGCGGCATGTTGATCGACCCGCTGACCCTCGGCGTCTCGGGCATCTTCCGCCACTTCCGGCTCCCCGAGTTCTCCGCCGCGCCTGTCGCGTCGAGGTCGGCCGACGGCTACGGGATCTCGGTCGACGCGGTGGTCCCCATCATCCCTGTCACCGCGCTGGAGGAGCCTGGCAATGCGCTGACGCTGACCGGATCGTTCTTCGCGGGCACGGGCATCGCAGATATCGTCGGCGTCGCGAGCAACGTGCCGAACCCGCCGCTCCCCGACAACGCGGTCTACACGCCCGGCATCGACAACGGCCTCGTCGTCTACGACGCGAACGGCAACCTGAAGACCATCGGCTGGAAGGGGTTCATGGTGGGGCTCCAGTACTACCTGCCTCCCTCGGGGCGCATCTCCATCTCCGGCAACTACACCCAGGGCTGGAACGACCGGGTGACGGCGGAGAACGGCTACGCCGCCCTCCGCACCGCCTACCGCGAGTCGCGCTACATCGACGGCAACGTGTTCATCGACATCACGCCGGCGCTCCGTACGGGGCTCTCGTTCCAGTACTCGGAGCAGACCTTCGCCGACGACGTGACCGCGACGAACGAGCGGCTCGAGCTGGCCCTCTACTCGTTCTTCTGAGAGGCAGCGGCCAGGGCGCCCTGCGCCGCGATGCCCGGAGCGGCCCGGGCGGGGGAGGGGTGATCGCCCGACGGGGCGCGCGACGGGCCGCGCCTCGCCCGGGGCGCCTCCGCCTCAGGGAGGCGCCGCCGGATCGAGCAGCACGTGCTGACACCACCGGTGCAGGCTCACGTCGTCTCGAGCGAACGACCAGCGGGCGGCGAGCCACCGCTCCGCGGGCTCGAACAGCGCGTCGAGGCCCTGCGCCTTCAGCCATTCGCGGGCGAGGCGTCGATCCCGGACCGTGGCGGTCGAGGTGATGTACGGCGTGAGGTAGCAGACGGCCGACAGCGGCTCGAGCCGGGCGTCTCCCAGGATGCACGGGCCGCCGAAATCGACGACGGCGCTCACCTCCTCGCCCTCGACGAGCACGTTGCCCGGGAAGAGATCCAGGTGCACGAAGCTCGGCCGATCCGGCTCGGGCAGCGCCGCCGCCAGGCGCGCCGGATCCACGCCCGCGAAGGCGCTCCCGGCGCAGGCGAGGCTCTTCCCCGCGCGCTGCTCGAGGTAAGCGCGGTGAGAGCTCGCCCGGATCGGCTCCGCGTCGCACAGGTCGCCGTACCACGCGTGGTCGAGGCGCAGGGCGCAGAGGCGCGTCGAGACCTCGAGGAACCCCATGAGGAGGCGGTCGCGCCCGGCCCCCTTCGCCTCCCCGAGCACGTGCAGGAGCGACCGCCCCGGGAGACGCGGCTCGATGGTGATCAGGCGCCCGTGCGCCTCGGTGAGCTCCAGGACACGCGGGATCGAGAACGGCACCGCGCCCGCGCTCCGGTGGAGGTCATCGAGCAACCGGGCGCGTCGCGCGACGGTCTCCCGCGTCGCCCCGGGGTGGTGGACGCGCGCGATCCTGTCCTTGCCGAGCGCGAAGACGCACGCCTCCCCGCCGACGCCGATCAGCGCGCCCTGGTCGAGGCCGAGGTGGCTCATCACCAGAAGGAGCGGGGCGTCGTCCTCGAGGCTCATGTCGTCGTTCCCTGCACTGCCGACGATGGACGATAACGCCTGTCGCGCCGCCTCATCGCACGAGTGTTCGTGAAGTAGGGTGAACTGACGCGATGCGTTGTGACGCGGGCGGTTCATCGGACCGTCCGGTCGGGTCGAAAATGCGGCGTCGATTGAACGTTCCGCGGCCGACCGGGAACGGAGGTCTGTTCGGTCACGCAGCGGCGGCTCCCCACGAGAAGCCGCGCCCCAAGGAGTCCCTGATGACGCTCGTCTCCTCTGCCCGTGCGGCGCGGAGCGCTTCGCCGCGCTCCGTCCGGCGCCGGCTCGTCAAGCCGCTCCTCGGCCTCACGGCCTTCGCGGCGCTCTTCCTCGCGCTCGCGTGGCACCTGGACGCGCCCTCCTCGGCGGCGGGGCGCCTCGGCGCGATCGCCGCGAGCCCGCTCGCCCAGCTCTCTCGCACCGCCGCCGATCGCGCGCTCATCGCGGGGCGCGTCGAGGAGCGCCTCCCGGCCGGCTCGTACACCTATGTCGCGGTGCGCGCCGGCGAGGCCCTCACGTGGGCTGTCACGCTCGGCGACGCGCCGCCCCCCGGCACGCCGGTCGAGGTGCGGAGCATGGGCCGCCGGACGAACTTCCACTCACGTCGCCTCGAGCGGACGTTCCCCGAGCTCGTCTTCGGGATCGTCTCGCGCGCTGACTGAGCCCCCCGCAGCGCACGGAACAGAAAGGACACTGACCATGACGAAACGTACGTTGAATCCTTCGTCGAGCGCGATGAACGAGCGCTCGTCGGGCGCCATCGCCGGCGCCGTCCTCGCGGCGCTCGGGGTGATCCTGTCGGGATGTGGCTCCGATACCGGCACGGCGACGCCCCAGGACGCCGCCCCCGAGTGCACGGGCGGCGTGCTCGAGGCCGATCTCCAGGCGGAGCCGCTGAGCGGGCCCGGCGTGGACCCCGCCACAGGGAAGGTCCGGCCTCCGCCGGAGGGCGCTTCGTACACGATCAGCTCGACGTACGGCATCCCGAGGCCGGGCGACGCCGTGATGGAGCGCTACGTGCAGATGTTCGGGGCGATCCAGGCGCAGCTCGCGTCGCAGCCCGGGCTCGTGGCGATGCAGCTCGCCCAGTCGTCGTCGTGCGGCTCCGGGCGCACGCTGGCCGTCTGGGAGTCGACCGAGGCGATGTACGCGTTCGTCATGAGCCCGGCCCACCTGGCGGCGATGGACGCGGTGGACGAGCTGGTCCAGCCCAACTACGCGGTCACGCACTGGGAAACGACGAGCGCCGACGAGGTGACCATGGCGCAAGGCGCCCGACGCATGGCGAGCGAAGCCGCGTCGCGATGAGCTGACGCCGCGGCGGTCGCGCCGTCACCGCGCCGGCGAGGTCCCTGTCGCCGGGGGCGCCAGGGTCTGCCGCGCCAGCTCCTGGACGTAGGCGAGGCGGTCCGCCGGCGTCTCGAGCGCGTTCAGCCCCCGGTAGAGCCCCGCGAAGAACGCCGGGAAGAACACCGCCGAGAGCGCGGCCACGACCCGACGCGCGGCCGCCTGCTGCTCGAGCCCAGGTACGGCCGCCTGGACCCGATCGCGCAGGCGCTCCATCACGGGCGCGAAGAGCGTCGGAAAAGGACCGCTGTAGTCGTCGGCGTGGAACCCGCCGTGGAGGTGGGCCCTGCCCACGTTCGGATAGCGAAGGCTGCCCTCGAGGTAGTAGCCGAGGAGCCCGCCGAGCGCCTCCAGGGGGGCGCCGGGCATCCGCGCGAGGAACTCCTCGGTGTCCTCCAGCATGTGCCGGATCGACCCGTCGAGCGCCGCCGCGAGCAGCGCCTCCTTGGACCGGAAATAGTAGTTCACCGCGGCGATGTTCACCCCGGCCGCGGCCGCGATCTTTCGCACCGTCACCTGCCCGACGCCGTGCTTCTCGATCTGATCGATCGCAGCGACGACGAGCCTCTGCCGTGGATCGTCCGCCTGGGCGGGTGGTCGATCTCTGTCGTTCATACGCTTGTTTGAAACGCACCTTGACAACCCCGCGCGCAGGTGTCAACGGTTGAAACATATGTTTCAATCATTTGTTTCAACAGGGGCTGGAGGTGCACCGATGATCGATCGGCGGAGATTTCTCACCCACGCGGGCGTCGCGGGCGGCGCGGCTGCGCTCGGCTTCGCCTCGGGCCGCCGCGGGCTCGACGAGGAGGTCGCGTCCGCGCGGAAGGCACCGCCGAGGACGCGTCTCCGGGCGAGTCGGAGCGACTCCATGGGGCGCTCACGTGCCCGAAGCACATGATGGTGTTCGACGCGAGCACGGCGTCGCAGGTGCATTGCCAGGGCGGCAACCAGCTCCTCGCCCAGGCGCGGCTGTTCGACTGGCTCGACGAGCGGGTGGCGCGATGAGGCGGGGCCATCGTCCCGCCGCGCGTTCCCTGGCGGAGAGGCGAGGGGGGGACGCCCCCGGCCGGAGCGCGCGGATCTCGCGGCGGCGCCTCGCCCTCGCGGCGTTCCTGGGGTGCTTCGCGCCCGGCGCGGCGTGGGGCCAGTTCCCCGACCTCGTGGACCTGAGCGCGCAGTACATGCCGGGCGTCGCGCTCGAGGACCCGCGCCCCACGCGGGCGCAGGTCTCCTCGTACGAGGTGAGCGTCAATGTGCCCATCCCCCTCGGGGAGAGGACGTACCTGATCCCGGGGGCGACCTACCACGTCGAGGCGGTCTCGTACGCCGACGCCTCGCCCGGCTTCGACAAGCTCCGGGCCTTTCACGCCGTCGACGTGCCCGTGCTCTTCGTCCAGCTCCTCCCCCGCGACTGGTCGCTCTCGCTGCGCGTCGCGCCGGGGCTGGCGGGCGACTTCGAGCGCTTCGACAGCGGGCTCGCCCGCGTCAGCGCGCTCGCGCTGGCGACCCACACGCTCTCGGAGAAGCTCGTCCTCGGGGGTGGAGCGCTCGCGTCGTTCAGCTTCGGCTCGTTCCTCCCGCTGCCAGCCGCTTACGTCGACTGGACGCCGAACCCGTACTTCCGCCTCGAGGCCTTCCTCCCGGGCTTCGCGGCGGCGAAGCTCACGTTCTCGGATCGGGTCGAGATCGGCCTTCGCGCGGACGTGGCGGGGAACGCCTACGCGGTGCGCGACGCGCGCGTCACGGGCGCGTGGCCGTGCGCGGCCCAGCCGGCCGACGACCCTGCGACGGCGCAGGACGAGCGGGTGGCGCGGCCCGAGCAGTGCGTCGACCACATCGCCTACTCGGTCGCGACGGCGGGCGTCACGCTCGGCGTGCGCGCCTTCTCGTCGGTGTGGGTGACCGCCCAGGCAGGCCACAGCCTGTTCCGCCGCTTCGAGCCGATGAACGACGACGATGAAGGCACCCCCGGAGGCGGGCAGAGCATCCCGGACGCGTTCTTCTTCCGCGCCGGCGTGACGTGGCGTATCCCGAGGACCTGAAGCGCAGCGTCGCTTCCAAGGAGAAGATCGCATGATGGTTTCCGTCGTGACCCGGGGCGAGATACGGCTGGCCGGCATCAAGGTGGTTGGCCGGCGCAGCGAGCTCAGCCACCGCGTGCCCCTCGCCTGGATCGAGCTCGTCGATCGCCTCGATTCCGTACCCCACCTCGTGGACCGGCGCGTGTTCCACGGGGCCTTCCCCGAGAGCGACCACCAGCGGGCGGGCAACGACGGTGTCTACACCTACTGGGCGTGCGCCGAGGTGAGCGAGGGCGGGGCGCTCCCGGAGGGCCTGCAGCCGCTGGTGCTCCCGGCGCGGACCTACGCGGTCGCGCGGGTCGAGGGGACCGCGGAGGCCATCGAGGCGACCTACGTGGGGCTCGCGCGCTGGGTCGAGGCGCAGGGCAGGCGCGTCGACGCGCAGGCCTCGTGCCTCGAGCGGTACGACGAGCGGCGGCAGAAGGTGACACCCCCTTACGAGCGCTTCGACTACGAGGTGTGGAAGCCGCTGGAGGCGTGACGAGCGCCTGTCCGCCGGCCTCGACGCGGGGCGCGAGCGGCCCGGCGCGCGGGCCAGGCAGGAGGGCGCCGGGCTCGACCGGCGGGACCACGCCGTACGTGCGCGACGGTCCCCGCGCTCTGCGGCCGCGCGCCGCCCCGGGGCGGCGCGCGGCCGTCGAGGGCGCTGTCGCCGGGAGCCCGACGGGTGCTACTGGATGGCATGAGCGGGTACGTCTCGCTGTTTCTCATGTCGCTGTCGGCGGTCTTCTTCGTCGTCGACCCCATCGGCATCGTGCCGCTGTTCCTGACCATGACCGCGGGCGATCCGCCGGAGAAGGTGCGGCGCACCGCGCGGCGGGCGTGCGCGGTCGCCGGCGGGCTGATGCTGTTCTTCGCCCTGTTCGGCGGCGTCATCTTCAAGGTCTTCGGCGTCTCGCTCGGCGCGTTCCGGGTCGCGGGCGGCATCCTGCTGCTCATCACGGCGCTCGACATGCTGCGCGCCCGCGCGTCCGCGACGCGCACGACCCCGCCCGAGGAGCAGGAGGGCATCGAGAAGGAGGACGTGGCGCTGGTGCCGCTCGCCATGCCGCTCCTGGCCGGGCCGGGCGCCATCGCCACCGTGATGGTGCTCATGGCGCGCGGGGGCGAGGACCTCATCGCGATGGCGCTGGTGATCGCCAGCGTGGCCATCACCTTCATCGCGTCCTACTTCGTGCTGCGCGGGGCCGGGCTCCTGCAGCGGGCGCTCAAGGCGTCGGGCGTGGCCGTGCTCGAGCGCGTCATGGGCCTCATCCTCGCCGCCATCGCCGTGCAGTTCATCGCCGACGGCGTGAAGGCGCTCTGGGGCGCGTGACGCGCCCGCCGCGGCCCGGGATCAGCGCGCGGCAGCGCTCGCCCCGCGCGGCGCGCCGAGGCGGCTCATCGCGTAGGCGAGCCCGCTCTGGAGCGTGCCCTGCGTGGTGATCCGGCCGAAATCGATCCCGAGCCCCACGAGCGTCCTGGCGATCTCCGGGCCGATGCCCACCATCACGCTCCGGCAGCCGAGCAGCTCGGCGGCCTGCACCGCGCGCGCCAGGTGGCGCGCCACGGCGGTGTCGATCACCGGCACGCCGGTGATGTCGAGGATCACGAACTCCGCGCTCCGCTGCCCGATGGCCTGAAGCAGGCTCTCCAGCGCCTGGGCCGCGCGCCTGTCGTTGATCTCCCCGACCAGCGGCATGAGCAGGATCCCCTGCCAGATCTGGATGACCGGCATCGCCACGCGATCGAGCATCGCCGCCTGCGCGTCGATGATCGCGCGCTGCTCCCGGTTCTCCGCCGCGATCCGCTCGGCCTCCATGTGCCGTCGCTTCAGATCGGTGATGTCCGTGATGAGCCCGCAGAGGCCGACCACCTCGCCCTGCGCGTTCTTCATCGGGAACTTGCGGGTCCATATCGTGCGCGTCACCCCGTCCGCTCCCGTGGCGGCCTCCTCGTTCTCGCTCGGCTCACCGGAGTTGAAGACGAGATCGTCGTAGCTCCAGAACAGCTCGGCCTGCTCCCTGGGCCAGTAATCCGGGTCGCTGCGGCCGATGAGGTCCTCGTAGCGCTGCCCGATCAACCTGCAGAAACCCGGGTTGCACGCGATCCAGCGATGGTGCCGATCCTTGACGAAGACGGGATCCGGGATGGTGTCGAGGACGAGCTGGAGCAGCTCGAATGTCTTCCAGTCCGTGACGTCGATGCGGGGGAGCGAGAACGCCATGCAATGAGCCGATCTCCCCCCGAGCATTCCTCTCTTATCAGCCATCGTGGAAGGCTCCGCAAGGCCCGCGAGGGACGGGATCTCGGCCCCGGAGAGCAAGACGTAGTGGCGCACTGCACGATGTCTTGAACGTATTTCGTCTTTCTAGTGACCGTCACAATTTACGTGGCGGCTTGAAGCGGAGAGACGCGCGCGTGAGCGCCCCGACAAATAGGGACTCACGCGGAGGCGTGCGCGAGCTCGCGACGCGCGTGACGAGCGCGGTGCGCGGGGCGCTCCAGCGCCTTCGCCACGCGCGTCACGAGGTCGCGCACGAAGCGGATGGCCTCGTCGTCCTCGACAGCGCTCCGCCAGAGCAGCTCCAGCGGCGCGCCTCGCGGGGCGAGCGGCAGCGCCGCCGTCCGGAGGCGCGGGCGCAGCGACGTGATCTCGTGCGCGACGATCCGGGGCACCGTGGCGAGCAGGGCGCTGCCCTCCACGACGGCGCCGACGCTGTGAAAGCTCGGCACCGACACCCGCGCCCGCCGCTCCACGCCGAGGCTGTCCTCGATGACGCCGCGCAGATCACCGTTGTACGAGACGATGACGTGATCGTGCGCGAGGTAACGCGCGAGCGTCAGCCGCTTGCCCACCCGCGCGTGGCGCGGGTCGAAGAGGCACACGAAGCTCCCCGTGAACAGCGCGCGCCGCCGCGCGCCGGCCGGCAGCTCGCCCGCCACGGTGACCGCGAGGTCCACCGCCGAGGAGCCCAGCGCGCCACCGACGGTGCGGAACTGCACGGGGATCACGACCAGCCGCATGCGCGGCGCCTCGTCGGCGAGCGCGCGGAGGAGCGACGGGAGGAGCCACGCCTCGGTCGCGTCGGAGAGGCCGAGCCGCACGGTGCGCTCGCTCGTCGGCGCGTCGAACGCCGCCGGGGAGAGCGCGGCCTCGACGAGCGCCTCGAGGTGCGGCCGCGCCGACGCGAGCAGGCGCTGCCCGCGCGCCGTCAGCGCGACCCCGCGCCCCGCGCGGACGAAGAGCGGCGCCCCCACGGCCGACGCGAGCCGCCGGAGCGCCGCGCTCACCGCGGGCTGCGTCAGGTACAGGCGCCGCGCCGCCGCCGTGACGCTGCCCGCCTCGGCCACGACGACGAAGGCGCGGAGCAGGTTGAGGTCGAGGTCCTTATCATAAATTCCATTCATGATTTCTATACATACTATTCGCTCGACTTCACTGTGGGGAGCCTTAACCTCGGCAGCGCGCCCGGCGAGGGGCTCACAGGGGAAAGGGACGTCAGATGCGGATACTGATCACCGGGGCGACGGGGTATATCGGGTCACGGGTCGCGCGGCGGCTCCACGCGAAGGGGCACGCCGTCCTCGCGGCGGTGCGCGACGAGGCGAGCGCGCGCCGCCTGCGCGACATGGGGGTTCTGGCGGAGCCGCTCCGCGCGTCGCTCGACGACGTGGAGATCCTGGCCGAGGCGGCGCGCGCGTCGGACGCCGCGGTGCACATCGCCTTCGAGATGCGCGGGGGCGATCTCCGGGCGGCGGTGGCGCAGGAGCGGCGCGTGGCGCAGGCGCTCGCCGACGCGCTCGCCGGGACGGGCAAATGCCTCCTCGGGACGACCGCGACCGGCGTCGTGGGCAATACCGGGCCCGCCCCGGTGGACGAGGACCACCCCTCGGAGCCCGGCCACGGGGCGGCGGTGCGGCGCGAGGTCGAGGGCGATTACCTGGCCGCGGCGCAGCGCGGGGTCCGCAGCGCTGTCATCCGCCCCTCGATCCTCACCCACAGCGACGCGCCCCACGCCGTCGTGCCGAGGCTCGTGGCGGCCGCGCGCCGGGAGGGCGTCGCCCACCACCTCGGCCCGGGCGACAACCAGGTCACCTGCGTCCACGTCGACGATCTGGCCGACCTGTACGTCCTCGCGCTGGAGAAGGCGCCTCCGGGCCGCGTCTACAACGGGGCCGGCGCGAACGTGGCGACGGGCGACGTGGCCCGCTCTATCGGTCGCGCCCTGGAGGTGCCCGTCGCGAGCGCCTCGCGCGAGCAGGCGGCGGCGCTCTGGGGGCCGTTCTTCGCCATGCTGCTCGCGCTCGACAACCGCATGTCGAACGAGCGCGCGCGCCGCGAGCTCGGCTGGCAGCCGTACCGGACGACGAACCGCCTGGAAGACGACATCGCCCTGCTCGCCCGCGCCGTTTGAACGCTCCGCGCGCGGCCGGGGACGAAGCTCCGATCCTGCTATCGCCGAGGGCCCGCCTGCCGCATCAGCCCGTCGGTGCAGGCGTGCCATGCGTCGGGCTCGAGGAGCTGCGATGGATCGTCCGGCGGCTCGGCCTGCGCTGCTTGTCCGGCCGAGCCCATGAGCGCCAGCAGTCCCCGCAACCTCGCGCGGTCGCCGCGCGCGAGGCAATACGTCATGCTGGCCGCCTGCACATAGAACAGGACCGCTTCATCGGAGCGGAGCGTGTACGGAACCGCCTGCTCCATCACCTCCAGCGCCATGGGGGCCTCGCGTATCCGGCCGATCCAGCTCGGGTCGAGCCACCACGCTTCGCGCGCGACGTGCATGGCGATGCCCTCTTGCACCCAGGTCGGTCCCAGCATTCCGTGGCTCATCAGCACGTGGTGCGTCATCTCGTGCAGGACGCTGGTCTGTACGTCCGCGTGCGTCGCGACCACGTGCATCGCGCCGTCGTAGTAGGCGACGACGTCGCGGTTCGTGCATGCGGCGGCCACGAGCAGCTCCGCGTCGAAGTACACGAAGACGTCGGGGCGCTGGGCCTCGAGGCTCAACTGCGCGAACACCTCGCGCTCCGCCTGATCGAGGTAGTGCAGGACGGGCAAGTGCGCGCCTTCCGGCAGCCTGGGGTCGACGTACAGCCGCCCGGCGCCGCCCCCGTCTTCCTCGTGGAATCGCGACATCAGGGTCTCGCGCGCCCGGGATGCCTCGCCGGGATCCGTGCACAGCCCGGGCTGCAACCGCCGCCGGAACGAGGACTGATCCACCCGGCGCGCGCGGCGCGGCGCGGGGTCTGCCTTCGCGGGGAGCTCGTCGCGCTGAACCTCGGCGGGCTCCTGCTCGACGTGGGAAGCCGTGCGCTCCGGCGGGCTCTGGTGTTCCGGCTCCCGCGCCGTCAGCGCCGGCTGCTGGAGGGGAGGCGCACCGGGCGCCGGCGGAATCGGCGCGGGCGTTGCGTCGTGCTGGCTTGCGCGAAAGGCTGGTCGCTCGGGCGCCGACGGGGCGGAGGGGGCCGCCGAGGGGATCGAGCGGTGTCTGGCAGAGGTGGTCGCAGCGCCCGAGCGTCGCGCGACCCACGCGACCACCGCGATGGCCACGGCCATCCCCAGTCCGAGCGCGAGGCAGCGAGCGAGCGTCACAGCGCGTCAGTCGCAGTAGCAAATGCAGTGCCGCCTGTGCTTGCGCGGCGTGGAGCGCCTTCGAGCGGCTCGTCCTGCGTCACCTCCGTCGATCTGTCACGCGCGAAGGCCATCGCCGACGATCTGGCACGACGGGTTGGCTCGATCAACCGGGACCGCATCGTGGCGGTCCACGGGGCCAGTGCGCGACGAGCCCAGTCCATGGGCGTCGACGCGCGGGCGGATCGAGGCGAAGAGCCCGAGTCGCGCACGACAGGCTGACCGGCCTGGATGGCATCTTGCCGCGCCAGCGTGGACGGAGTAAGTGCCATGGATATCCTCACGAGCGAGAGGCTCTCATGACCGACTCCTTTCGCATCCGCCGCGCCACCGCCGACCCGGCGGTGGCCGAGGCGCTTGCCGACGTGCTGATGGACTGCGTGGAGGGTGGCGCGTCGGTCGGCTTCATGCACCCGCTGCCGCGCGCCAGGGCGCTCGCCTTCTGGCAGAACACGCTGGCCAGCGCCGAGCGTGGAGAGCGCGTCGTGCTGGTGGCCGAAGACGTGGAGTCCGCAGGCATCATGGGCACGGTGCAGGTCGTCTTGACCATGCCCGACAACCAGCCGCACCGCGCCGACGTGGCCAAGCTACAGGTGCACCGCCGCGCGCGCCGCCGCGGCCTGGGTGAGGCGCTCGTGCGGGCCGCCGAAGCGGCCGCGCGCGAGGCGGGCAGGACGCTGCTGGTGCTGGACACCGTCACCGGCAGCGACGCCGAGCGTCTGTACGCCCGCCTGGGGTGGCAGCGCTGCGGCGTGATTCCCGGCTATGCGCTCTTGCCGCGCGGTGGGCTGTGCAGCACCACGGTGTTTTATCGAGAGCTGGCCGATTGATGGGTGGTGTGCGGCCTGCGTGAGGGCCGCGCGTCGCGACCCGACGCGCTGGCTGCCACGCCGGCCAGCGGACGAGGGCGCGGCGCCGGATCAGCGCCGGCGTAGCCGTCCGAGCGTCCGGCCCAGCGTGTACGGCAGGCTGCGTTCGGGCGTGTCGCCCGGCGACGCCAGGGCAGGGCCCGACTCCGGGAGAGCGTCGCTGGTCTGAGCCCGCGCTGCGGACTCCTGCATCGCCCTCGAGAGCGCCGCCTCGGCCGCTGCGACCCGCTGTTCAAGCCAGACGAGGCGCGCCTTCGCCGCCGCGAGCTCGTGCGCGGACCCGCCCGGGCGCCTGCTCAGCCGCCGCCCGAGCGCCCGGCCGAGGCGGTACATGACCCGGCTGAACGGACGGTGGGCGAGGGGACCGAGGTTCGCGCCCGCCTCGACGACGATCTGCTGCGCGCGGACGCGGCGCAGCCGCTCCTCGAGCTCCTGGATGTTGAGCCGCACCACCTCGATCTCGCTGCGGTACCTGGACATGACGCACGCTCTCGTACACGAGCCGAGCTGTGGGCGCCAACCGCCGCCGGCGATCGCGGCGATCTCGGTACGAGCGCCCACACGGCCGCGACGTCGATGCGGCCTCTCCGATGCGCGGATCGATTCATGAGCTGACGTCGCTTTCTCATGCCGGCGGATCGCAAAAGGCTTCATCGCTCATTCCGCGTGCAGCGTGGCTGTGCGATCGAGCCACTGACACGACGTGCTCCCGGCCCTGGCGCCGCGGCGGCGCGCGCCCTCTACGGGCGCCGGTCCGTGCCTGAGGGGCCGGCCGTCGCGATCCGGATACCCTCCCGCTGACGATTTCGCGAAGGACCGGGCTGCCTCGCACCATTCAAGGCGCAGGGGAGCCCGTCGTGGAAATGGCACCCCTGCGGCGCGTCTGTCCGAGCTTTTGCACTCGAGACGGCCGGGCGCGCACATCCCGGTTGAACATCGGAATACGGGCGGCGCTTCCCGCGAGGAGAGCTTGCGGCCATGACGGGACATCCATGGACGGTCTGTCCGCAGAGCAAGCGCCTCTCCTGCTGTGATCTCTCGATCAACGCGTAACTCGTCATCACCTGGAGGTTGCTCGCATGTCCCCATCTTCCTCATCGGCCACGCGGTCAAGGCGAACCGGACCGCTGAAGCGGGTCCTGCAAGGGCTGGCGCTGACCTTGCTCGGCATCGCCGGCAGCGCACAGGCCCAGAATCACCCGTTCGGCAGCCACCATCAGCCCTATCACGCGTCGACCTTGCGCGTCTCGGCGGGGCAGGCCGCCGCGGATAGCGCGACGGCAGATTTTTATTGGCAGTGGAAGAGTCGCTACGTCGAAGCCGGGTGCCAGCCGGACGAATACCGCATCCGGGCCAGCACCGGCGACGGCGCCCACGTCGTGTCTGAGGGCCAGGGCTACGGCATGCTCATCGCCGTGATGATGGCCGGGCAGGACGCGCAGGCCCGGACGATCTTCGACGGATTGCACCGCTACAACCGCCGTCATCCCAGCCAGAACAACCCCGATCTGATGGCGTGGGCGCAGGACGCCAGTTGCCACGACATCCTCGATCACGACTCGGCCACGGACGGCGACCTCGACATCGCCTACGCGCTGCTGCTCGCGCACGCGCAGTGGGGCTCCGGCGGCGCGATCGACTACGCCTCCGAGGCGACCCGCGTGCTCAAGGCGATCGCCGCGAGCAATGTCAACCCGACCACGCGGCTGGTCAACCTCGGCGACTGGGCCAAGTGGCCGGAGGACACGACGTATTATTACGCCACGCGCAGCTCCGACTGGATGCTCGGGCACTTCCGCAGCTTCATCGGCCGCGCCGGCACCGACTGGTCGCAGGTGCTCAGCGCGCACCAGGCGTTGATCGCGACGATGCAGAACAGCCACGCCAGCGCGACGGGCCTGCTGCCCGACTTCATCGTCAACACGCACACGACGCCTCGCCCCGCCGCCGCCAACTTCCTCGAGGCGCCGCACGACGGCAGGTATTCCTGGAATGCGGCCCGCGTGCCGTGGCGCCTCGGCATCGACGCGGCCATCAGCGGCGACGCGCGCTCGCGCGACGCGGTCGGCAGGATCAGCCGCTGGATCCGCGGCAAGACGCGGGGCAACCCGAGCAACATCCGCGCCGGCTACTACCTCGACGGCCGCGCGATCGAGCCCTACAGCGACATGGTCTTCATCGCGCCGTTCGCTGTCGCAGCAACCGCGGACTCCGGTGGTCAGGCGTGGCTCGACAGCCTGTGGAACCACATCACCGCCGCCGGCCCCGTCGAAGATTACTACGGTGACACGATCAAGCTGCTGTCCATGCTGTGCGTCTCGCGCAACTGGATGACGCCGTGATCGGGCTCAGGCAGCGGCACCGCTGTCAGCCTCCCAGCGCGTTCCGGTGGCGGCATACCCGACCCGGGTTGTGGCGGCATACCCGACCCGGGTTGCGGCATACCGGACCCGGGTTGGGGGACCTGGGTTGACCTGACCCAGATTGCGCCGGCACACCCGACCCAGGTCGAGCGGTCTGGTCCAGGTGAGATGGCCGCTCAGAAGATCGCGCTCTTCCGCGTGCCCGCATCGGTCGCGCGCTGCCGCGGCGGGAGCGCCTCGCCGGTGCCCCGCGGCGCCTCCGTCGCGCGCACCTGGCGCGCCGCGGCGGGCCGCGGCGCAGCCTCCAGCGGCGTCGCGGCGGAGGGGGGCGCCACCACGGTCCCTGCCACCGCGGTCCCTGCCGCCGCCGTGGCCGTCCCACCCATCCCTCCCGTCGAGCACGTCCCCGCCTGCGGCACCTTCGCCGCCTGTGCCACGGGCGCCCGGCGCGCCGTCACGAGCACCTCCTCGCCGACCGCCCTCAGCGCGGCGGCGCCGCCCTCCGCCCGCTTCAAGGGCAGCCCCGTGACGAGCGCCAACCCCATCCCGAGCGCCACCATGACCCCGGCCGCCGCGAGGTGGACCCCCGTCCGCCGCGCTGGCGCCGCGGGCGCCGCTGGCGGCGCGGGCGCCCGCGCGGTCGGCGCCTCCGACCTCCCGACCGCGGCCACGAACGCAGCGATCATCGGCTCGATGGACGGGAATCGCTCTCCTGGATCCAGCGCGAAGGCGCGCGCGAACCAGGCCTCCAGCTCCGGCGGCGCCCCCGGGCACAGCGTCGCCAGCGGCGGCCGCTCGCTCCCGAGGATCGAGGCGAGCACGTCGGCCATCGTGCGGCCGGCGAACGGCTGCTGGCCCGTGAGCGCCACGTGCGCGACCACCGCGAGGGCCCACATGTCGAGCTGCGGGTCCGCGTGCCCGTTGCACGTGTGCTCCGGGCTGAGGTAGGCCGGCGTGCCCAGCACCACGCCGTCCGCCGTCTGGCGCGGGAAGTCCGCCGGCAGATCCTGGCGGATCCACTTGGCGATCCCGAAGTCCGCGACCTTCGCGCGCAGGCGCCCGTCGCGCCCCTCGCGGAGCAGGATGTTCGACGGCTTGATGTCGCGGTGTACGATCCCGAGGCCGTGCGCCACCGAGAGCGCCTCACCGATCTGGCTGAGGAGCGCAGCCATCTCGGCCGCCGGCACCCGCCCTCGCTCCTGGATGAGCTGCCGGAGCGAACGGCCGCGCACGTACTCCATCACGAGGTACGGACCTGCCTCCGGATCCTCGCCGGCGTCGTGCACCGTCACGATGAGGTCGGTCTTCCGACCGAGCTGCGCCGCGACCTGCGCCTCGAACCGGAAGCGCTCCATCACGTCGATGGCCAGGTTCTGCCGCGGGAGCACGAGGAACTTGAGCGCCACGTCGAAGCGCCGGACGCTGTCGTGCGCGCGCCACACCTCGCCCATGGCGCCCTGGCCGAGCGGATGCGCGAGCCGGTACCGCCCGCCGACCACGCGGCCCCGCGCGAGCGGAACGCGGCCCCTGTCCCGGCCGGAGCCGCGCGGAGCCGCTGGACGGGGCTGCTCCGCCGGCACGGCGAGCGTGACCGCGTCGCGCACGCCGTCCCCCGTCGGCGCGTCGGGCTGCCGGCTCGACGAGGGCGGCTGCAGCACGCCGGTGACCTTCGTGTCGCCCCCGCGTCCCAGGCCGATCACGGTGCCCGTGGGTTGACGACCTGACGTGGGAGGCCGGGACATGTCCGCAGCGTATCGCGAATGCCGGATCCTTTGAACCGCGAATGGCCGGGACCGCCCGCGCACGCCCGCCTCCACGCTCGCACGACAGCGCCGCGAGGCGCAGCTCCGCCGCGCATGTCCACCTGACCGACAGCCCCGAGGCGGCGAGGGACGCGCGCGGCATCTCCCTCCGCACGCCACCCGCAGCGGCGCTGACCGGTCCGCCCGTCGTCGCGCGCCGTCCCAATCGTGCTTGCCCTCCCGCGGTGACGCCAGCCCCGCCAGGATCTCGCCACTCCGCACGATCTCCCCCGCCATCTCTTCGACTCCCCCCGCACGACCGGAGTCGGCGTTGGTTGAATTACAGTCCTGCCGCGAGTCCATTTACCCCGATGGCGCGACGATGTTATGCAAAAAAGATGGGCAAGGAAGCGATTCCACGGTCGATCCGCGGACATGCGCGCGATCGCGATCGGAGTTTGGGCAAGGCGATCCACGACCGTATCCGGGGCTCCGCCCGCTGCGCCGGGGCGTCGTGGGCTCCCCGCGCCCTGCTCGTTGTGCCCACGCTGTCCGGAGCTCGCTTCTTCTCCCTCCACCACGACCCCTCCGCGAGCGGCTTCCGCAGAAACGCCCGTCGCGGCGGTCGCGTGTAGGAGAGGATGATGATCAGCCTTCCCCATTACACCATCACGGGCGAGATCCAGAGCGGCGTCGAGACCGTCATCTACCGTGGATACCGGAACGCGGATCGGGCGTCCGTGGCGATCAAGCTCTTCAGGAGCGAGTACCCGACCTCCCGCCAGATCGCCAAGCTCCGGCACGACTACGAGATCACGAGAGATCTCGACCTCTCGAGCGTGGTGAAGGCGTACGGCCTGGAGCGGGTGGGCACGAGCCTCGCGCTCGTCACGGAGAGCGTCGAGGAGCAGCCGCTGAGCGACATCCTCCGGACGCAGTCGCTCGGCCTGAAGGCCTCGCTCCAGATCGCCGATTCCATCGCGGACGCGATGGACGCGATCCACCGGCGCAACATCATCCACAAGGACATCAAGCCGCACAACGTCCTCGTCCGCATGGACACGCGCCAGGTGAAGCTGATCGACTTCGGCATCGCCACGCGCCTCTCCCAGGAGATCCAGCGGGCCCGGAGCCCCGACGCGCTGGAAGGGACCCTGCCCTACATGTCTCCTGAGCAGACCGGGCGGATGAATCGAGCCCTCGATCACCGCACGGACCTGTATTCGCTCGGGGTCACCCTCTACGAGATGCTGACGGGCGCGCTGCCTTTCCGGGCGACCGATCCGCTGGAGCTCTTGCACAGCCACCTCGCCAGGCAGCCCGCGCCGCCGCACGCGCTGTCGCCCGGAGTCCCCGAGGCGGTCTCGAACATCGTGATGAAGCTCCTGTCCAAGGCGGCGGAGGATCGATACCAGAGCGCGCACGGCCTGAGGGCCGACCTGCGCGAGTGCCTGGACCAGCTCGATGCCACCGGCGAGATCACGCCGTTCCCGCTCGGCCGGCACGACCGCGGCCACGGGCTGCTCATCCCGCAGAAGCTCTATGGCCGCGACGCGGAGATCGCGGCGCTCCGCGCCGCCTGGGAGCGCGCGAGCCGGGGCGCCGCCGAGCTCGCGCTGATCTCCGGCCACGCCGGCATCGGCAAATCGGCGGTCGTGAGCGAGCTCTACAAGGTCATCGCCGACCGCCGAGCGCGCTTCATCGCGGGCAAGTTCGACCAGTTCAACCGGAGCGTCCCGTACGCCTCGCTCGCGCAGGCCTTCCGGGACCTCATCCGGCACCTGCTCACCGAGCGCGCCGAGCCGCCCACGCGCCTCCGGCGCAAGCTCGCGACCGCCCTCGGCCAGAGCGGGCAGGTCCTCATCGAGCTCATGCCGGAGCTGGAGCTCATCATCGGTCCCCAGCCGCCCGTACCCGAGCTCGGTGCGGCCGAGTCCCAGAACCGGCTCAACCTCGTCTTCCAGAGCTTCCTCCGCGTCTTTGCCACTGCCGACCAGCCGCTGGTCCTCTTCCTCGACGACCTCCAGTGGGCCGATCTCGCCTCGCTCCGGCTCCTCACGCTGCTCCTGTCGGACCCGGAGCGCGGCCACCTGCTCGTGATCGGCGCCTACCGCGACGACGAGGTGGACGCGAGCCACCCGCTCTCCGCGGCCAAGGCAGCGCTCCGGAACGCGGGGACGACCATGGTCGAGCTCAGCCTCGATCCTCTGCGCCTGCCGGACATCCATCAGCTCGTCGCCGACGCGCTCGGCTGCGACCGCGAGCGGTCAGCCCCGCTGGCGGAGCTCGTCCTCGACAAGACCCAGGGGAATCCCTTCTTCATCAATCAGTTCCTCGTCTCGCTGTACAAGGACCACCTCCTCACCTTCGACGCGTCCTCCGGCTCGTTCTGCTGGGATCTCGAGCGCATCCGGAGGGCGGGGATCACGGACAACGTCGTCGAGTTCATGGCGAAGAAGCTCCGCCGGCTCACGCCGAGCACGCAGCGGATCCTCACGCTCGCCGCGTGCATCGGCCACCGGTTCGACCTCCGGACGCTGTCGATGATCGACGAGCGGACGCCCGCCGAGACGGCCGCCGACCTCTGGGAGGCGCTCCGGGAGAGCATCGTCCTTCCCCTGGACACGGAGTACCGGTTCCTCCACGTCACGCCCGATCGGAGCGGAGAGGGCGAGCTCACCCCCGGGGACATCGATGTCTCGTACAGGTTCCTGCACGATCGCGTGCAGCAGGCTGCGTATTCGCTGATCGACAGGGAGCGAAAGCAGGACCTGCACCTCAGGATCGGGCGCCTGATGCTCGCGCAGCGGGAGCTCGGCGAGCGGGACGAGCGCCTGTTCGACACGGTGAACCACCTGAACCTCGGCGCCTCGCGGATCTCCTCGCGCGCCGAGCGGGCGAGCCTCGCGCGCCTGAACCTCACCGCCGGGACGAAGGCGAAGGCGTCGGCCGCCTACGACGTGGCCGCCGGCTACCTCGGGGCCGGGATGTCCCTCCTCGGTGAGGAGGGCTGGGACCAGGACCCCGAGCTCACGTTCGCGCTCCACCTCGAGCGCGCCGGGTGCGAGTTCCTGAGCGGCCACTTCGCGCAGGCCGAGTCGCTGTTCAACTTCATCCTGACCCGCGCCAGGACCGACCTCGATCGGGCGCACGTCTACGCCCAGCGCCTCCTGCTCTTCAACGCCGTCGCGAAGTTCGACGAGTCCGTGACCTGCGCCCGGACGGCGCTCGCGCTGCTCGGGATCGAGCTGCCCGAGGGCGAGGCGCGGATCAAGGCTGCCCTCGAGGCCGAGCTCGCCGAGGTGCCGAACCACCTCGCGGGCCGCCGGATCACCGACCTGTTCGACGCCCCGGAGCTCACCGACCCCGAGCACAGGGCAGCGCTCACGATCCTGACGAACGTGAGCGCGGCCATCCTCGGCGCGAACCCCTCCCTCCACGCGCTCGTGTGCGTCAAGCACGCCAACATCTCGCTGAAGCACGGCCACTCGGAGGTCTCCGCCTGGGGGTACCTGATCTACGCGATCGTGCTGATCGAGCTGGGTCGGTACGCGGAAGCGTACGAGTTCGGCAGGCTCGCGATGGACCTCAACGAGAAGATGAGCGGCGCCGTCGTGTCGTCCAAGGTGAAGTCGAGCTTCGCGATCTTCATCGCTCCGTACCGGGAGCCGCTCCGCCTGTCGTTCTCGTATCTCTCGCAGGCGCACCGGGACGGCATCGAGGCAGGGGATTTCCAGTTCGCCAGCTACTCCCTCTTCCACGGGGTCACGAACCGGCTGAGCCACGGCGTCGAGCTCGCCGCGATCTCCGAGGAGATCGAGCGGTGCCTCCCGTTCCTGCAGCGCACGAGGGACGTCATGTCCAACCTGATCGTGACGTCGTCCCGGCAGATGATCGCGAACCTGCGGGGGTGCACCCAGGGGCACCACACGTTGAGCGATGGCGCCTTCGACGAGGCGGAGTTCGACGCGTTGATCAGCGCGCCGAACCACGAGTTCATGGCGGCGTTCTATCATATCCAGAGAGCTCAGCTCGCGTTCCTCTACGAGGATCACGAGCGCGCCCTCGCGCTCATCGCCCTGGCGGAGCCGCTGCGCCCGTACCTCGCGAACATGTGGATGTCGACCGAGGTCCCGTTCTACGCGTGCCTGATCATGCTCGCGCTCTACCCGACGGCGACGGCCGACGACCAGGCGCGCCACGCGAGGGAGATCGAGCGCCACGCGGCGGACATCGCGGTGTGGGCGGACAGCTGCCCGGGGAATTTCCGTCACAAGCTCCTCTTGATCTCCGCCGAGCACGCGCGCGTCTCCGGCGACGACGCGACGGCGATGGATCTCTACGAGGAGGCGATGCAGGCGGCTCATGAGAGCGAGTTCCTGCACCACGAGGCGCTGGCGAACGAGCTCGCCGCCAGGTTCCACCTGGCGAGGGGCCGGAGGAAGATCGCGCGCGTGTACATGGCCGACGCCCTCCACGGCTATGCGCGGTGGGGCGCGGAGGCCAAGGTCGCGCAGCTCAGGGAGAAATACGCCGAGATCGCGCCGCGGGCCGCGGAGGCGGCCGAGCCAGCGCGGACGATGCGGCCGGGGCTCGAGGAGAGGGGCAGAGAGCGCACGGCCGAGCTCCGGGAGGCCCAGGCGAAGCTCATCCGCCTGGAGCGCGAGGCGACCGAGAAGCCGATGGCGGGCGGCTTCGCGCACGAGATCTGGAACGCGCTCGCGGGAGCGAAGCTGGTGCTCGCGAGGGCGCTCGGGCAGGACGAGGCGGCGTCGCGGCCGAGCCTCACCTTCGATTCAGGGGTGGAGCTCGGCAAGCTGCACGAGGAGCTCAGCCTGCGCTTCGCCGACGAGGAGCTGGATCGGATCACCGACCGGCTCCAGCACATCTTCGAGAACCAGGAGGCGCTCGACGCCGCGCTGCGGCTCGCGTTCAAGGCGACCACCCGGGCGCTCGCCATCACGAAGAAGATCATGGACCTCTCCAGCGTCACGGACGGCGAGCGCGCGGCGGAGCCGATCAACCTGAACGAGCTGATCGACAGCGCGCTGGGGGATCTCCGGCAGACGACCGATGGCCCTGGCATCTCGATCCGCGCCGATGTGGCGGGGTCCCTGAGCATCGTCGGGGACCCGACGCAGTGCTACTCGGTGGTGCAAAACCTCCTGAACAACGCGCGCGATGCCGTCCTCGAGAGGTACCCGCGCGGCGGCGCGGGCGTGATCGAGATCAAGGCGAGGGTCGAGGGCGACGCGTGCGTCATCCAGGTGGCGGACAACGGCGTGGGTATCCGGCGAGAGGACCTGGGGAGGATCTTCGACTCCTTCTACTCGACGAAGCCCGAGACCGGCACGGGCCTGGGGCTCGCGATCGTCAAGCGGATCGTCGACGTCGCCGGGGGCACCATCGACGTCCAGAGCGAGTGGGGGAAGGGGAGCCAGTTCACCGTGACGCTGCCGATCTCCGCGCCTGGCGATGGCTGACGGCGCCGCGCGGGCGCTCGCGGCGCGCCGGTGAGCAGACGTCATCGCCGAGGTGCTGAGTGCCTGTATCGCGAGCTCCAGGAGGTCGAGCCGGGGCTGGGAGGAGGCGCGGCAGCGGTCGGGGCCACAAAAGCGCGCGAGCTCCCGTCATCGAGGGAGCTCGCGCGCTCATCGCGTCAGCGTGGTGTCAGCCGCCGCGGTCCAGGAAGTCCATCAGCCACTGCATGGCCGGCCGCATGTTGCCGTTCGAGTGCTGGATGCCGGTGTTGTCGCGCCACGTGGTGCCGACGATGTAACCCCAGAGGGTGATGCCGGGGACGGCGGGGTGATTCCAGAACATCGTGAACTGCTCCTCCATCACCCGCTTCTGCTGGTTGTCGTCCGCGAGGCCGATGTCGTACTCGGTGATGTACACAGGCTTGCCCAGCGAGGCCATCTTGTCGATGTAGCCCTTCACCGTGTTGGTGTTGATCTTGTAGGCGTCGTGGGCCTGCGCGCCGAGGGCGTCGACCGGGGCGCCCGCGTCGATGACCGCCTTCGCGATCCGCATGAAGTTGTTGTGGTCGTTCTCGTACTCGATGTTGTTGTAGTCGTTGAGGATCAAGACAGCGTCCGGGCAGAACTCGCGAGCCCACTTGAAGGAGTTGACGATCCAGTCCCAGCCGCTGGCGCCGTCGCCCCCGATGCCGTTCTTGTACGACGGCGTGGTGTGGGGCGGCGGCTCGTTGACCACGTCGATGTACTTCGTGTCGGGGTAGCGCTCACAGAACTGCTTCATCCAGTCCCGCACGGCCGCCTGCTGCTCCTGCCCGGAGAGGCGCCCGACCCAGTCCGGCTGCTGGCTGCCCCACACGAAGACGTGGTGCTTGAAGATGATGTTGTTGTCCTGCGCGTACTTGTAGATCCGGTCGAGCGCTGCCCAGTTCTTGTTCCCGCGGGACGGCTCGACGGAGCCCCACTTGCCCTCGTTCTCGGGCGTGATCTGGTTCCAGTACCTCGCGAAGCCGTCGCGCACGGCGCCGTTCGTCGTGATGTTGCCGACGAACTTCTCGCCGCTGGAAGCGCCGCCGCCACCGCCGTCTCCGCCGGTGCCGGTCGTCGAGCTGCTCGTCACGCCGCCACCCTCGCCCGTGCTGGCGCTCGAGGAGCTGCTCGTCGCACCGCCTCCGGTGCCGCTGGTGACCGATGTGCTGCTGCTCGTCGTCGCGCCGACGCCGGTGGTGGAGCTGGAGCTGGCGGTGCTGCCGGCTCCCCCGGCGCCGCCCGCGCCCCCCTCACCCCCGCCGTCGCCACCAGCGCATCCAAAGAGGGTCGCGACGCCGAGCGCGATCCAGGTGGTGCCGCACAGCCAACGAGAAGAACGGTTCTTGTCCATGTTGCACATCCGCAAGTTGAGTAGTTTGTGACCCTCGAAGCGAGGGAGCCGAGGGGCGGCGGCGCGGGCCGGAGCACACACGCTCAGCGATACGCACGCCATGCGGCTCGACACCTACAATTCCCGCCACTCCTGGGCGTGATCACAACCGGGGCTCGAAAAACCGTCTGCACTTCATGTTTTACATCGGGAAGAATTGTGCCGCGGTGTTGTCGAGGTTGGGGGTGGTCGGCAAACGCAATCTGGAGGTCAATCCCCGCGGCGGGCCTCCTCGCGCACCGCCGCGCTAACGGCGCGGCCTTCGCGCGTGGAGGAAGCGTGCGTAACCGATCTCGGCGGCGTTCTTCATCAGCTCGACGTTGGCCCACGCGACGACGTCGCCGAACGGACGGTCCTGAAACGGCCATCGTGTTCGCCGCGACGACCGCAGCGCGTCGTCGTCGAGCTCGTCGAGCGCCCCACGCCACTGCTCCTGTAGCCGGCCGAGCCACGCGCGCACGTCGTCGGCGTTGCCGGGCCACGCCACGCTCTCGCGGGCCAGAGCTCCGTCGCCGAACGAGTGATCGATCACCATCGACCACCAGAATCCCATGTGCCACGTCAGCCACGCGATGCTCGGCGGGCCGAGGTCGTACCCCTCGTGCTCCGGCCAGTCGGCCCGCCACGCGCCGCTCGCGGTCTGATGAACGTGCAAGCCCGCGTCGGCGGGGCGCCACAGGCACTCTTCGGTGGAGAGCCCGTCGAGGTGATAGCTGGCGAGCTGCCATGCCATCTCGAGCTGCCGGATCAGGTAGCCATGCGCCCCGCTGGCCACGGGCCCTGCCGACGGTTCAGTGCTGTCGCGTTCCATGTCCCACAGGCTAGCATCACGTCGAGGCCCAGGTAACCGCCGCTCCAGCCGCGCAGGCCGCCGTCATGGCCGCTGTGGCGGTCCCGCGCGCTTCGCCAGGAGCCCGCCGAGCCGGAGGGACCCCATCCACGCGCGCGCCGCGTCGGTCGCCCCGGGCAGCGCTACCCCGACGGACGGATCCGGGCAATACTGACGCGCCGTGTTCCTCGTGAACGCGCGAGCAGGAGGACCCATGTCGAAGATAGCACTCGTCACAGGCGCGAACCAGGGCCTCGGATACGCGATGGTCGCCCGGCTGTGCCAGGATTTGCCTTCGGGCAGCACCGTTTACCTGGCGGCGCGGGATCCGGCGCGCGGCGAGGCGGCCGTGGCGAGCCTGCGCGAGCAGGGCTTGCAGCCGTCGCTGGCCCCGCTCGACGTGACCGACGACGCGAGCGTCGAGGCGCTCGCGGAGACCGTGGCGCGCCGTCACGGCGGGATCGATATCGTGCTCTCGAACGCGGCCGCGCGCATCGTGAAGGAGCGGCCGCAGGCGGCCCAGGTCCGCGCGTTCATCGACACGAACAACCACGGCACGACCCGGATGATCCGCGCCTTCGGGCCCCTGCTGCGCGACGGCGGGCGGCTCCTCGTCGTCGCGAGCGCCTTCGGCTCCCTGACCAAGCTGGACCCGCGGCTCCACCACCTCTTCGACCCTGCGACGCGAAGCCTCGAGGACATCGAGCGCGTCATGGACGAGTACGTCGAGCTCGTCGAGCGCGGCGAGGCCGAAGCCCACCACTGGCCAGCGTGGATCAACATCCCGTCCAAGATCGCGCAGGTCGCGTCGATGAAGATCTACGCGCGAGAGCGGCGGGACGAGGCGGCAGAGCGCGGGATCGTCATCGCCGCGCTCTGCCCCGGGCTCGTGGACACCGACGCGTCGCGCCCGTGGTTCGACGACATGTCGTCGGCGCAGTCGCCGGCGGACGCCGCGAAGAACGTCCTCTGGATCTGCACGCAGCCCGCCGCGTCACCGCCCGTCTACGGCGAGCTCGTCCAGCATCGTCGGATCATCCCCTGGGTGTGACGCGGCGGCAGCGGTCGAGCTCGGCCCGCGGGAGAGCGCTCGCGCGGTAGCTGGACAGCGCCTCTCCAGGGCAGGCGCGCGGCGAGCAGCCGCGCGCCCCGTCGACCGCGGCGACGCGCGGCTTGACCGATGCGTAACGACATGGTTACATGTCGCCTCGATGGACGCGGTTGCCCAGGCGCTGGCGGATCCGATCCGGCGGGAGATCCTGCGGATGTTGCGCGACCGCACCGCGTCGGCGGGCGCCATCGCGAGCGCGTTTCCGGTCAGCCGCCCGGCCGTCAGCCGGCACCTGCGCGTGCTGCGCGAGGCGGGCCTGGTGCGCGACGTCTCGCGCGGCCGCGAGCGCGAGTACCACATCGAGCTCGGCGCGCTCGCCGAGCTCGAGGCCTTCCTGCGCGAGCTGCGCGCGGAGAGCCCGTGGCACCGCCGGCTCGACGCGCTCGAGACCGAGGTCCACCGCGTGCGCCGGCAGCGGCGCACGGCGACCCAGACCCCGTCCAGCAACGACACCAGACGAAAGAAGGAGTCCGCATGAGCCCCCGACCCACCGGCCGCGTCCGAGGCACCGCGACAGGCGCCGATCTCGTGATCAAGCGCAGCTTCCGCGCTCCGATCGAAGACGTCTGGCAGAGCGTCACCGCGCCCGAGAGCACGGCGCGCTGGATAGGCCTGTGGGAAGGAGAGGCGGGGCCCGGCAAGACGGTGCGCCTCCAGATGGGGTTCGAGCAGGGGGCGCCGTGGTGCGACGTCTCGATCGACGCGTGCGAGCCGCCGCGCCGCCTCGCGGTCTCGATGAAGGACGACCACGGCGACTGGCGGTGCGAGCTATCGCTCACGGCGCAGGGGGAGACCACCGAGCTCACCTTCGTCCAGCACCTCACCGATCCAGGGCTCGCCGGGGACACCGGGCCAGGCTGGGAGTACTACCTCGACATGCTCGTCGCCTCCCGGCTCGGCGAGCCGCTGCCCGATTTCTCCGATTATTATCCGTCGCAGCGTGCCTATTACCTGGAGGACGCTCGCGCGCCGGAGTAGCCCGGTCACGGCTCCGCGCCTCGGCGGCTTGCGCCGTCGAGGAGGGCTGGATAGGGTGGCTCGCGCCATGACCGAGCTGAGCCACGCGCAGATCGAGCGCTTCATCACCGAGGGATTCGTGCGGATCGACGCGGCGTTTCCCCGGAGCGTCGCCGACGAGGGCCGCGCCATCCTGTGGCGGGACACCGGGTTCGATCCGCTCGATCCGAGGACCTGGACGAAGCCCGTCGTCCGGCTCGGGATGTACGGCCAGCGGCCGTTCGTCGACGCGGCGAGCACGCCGGTGCTCCGGGCCGCGTTCGATCAACTCGTCGGCCGCGGGCGCTGGCTACCGCCGGCCGCGCTCGGCACGTTCCCCATCCGCTTCCCGTCGCCCGATGATCCGGGAGACACGGGCTGGCACGTCGACGCGAGCTTCGGCACCGAGGACCCGGACTTCATGTCGTGGCGCGTGAACGTCGCGTCGCGCGGCCGCGCGCTGCTCCTGCTGTGTCTCTTCTCCGATGTCGGCGAATCCGACGCGCCGACGCGCATCCGGGCCGGGTCGCACCTGGACATCGCGAGGCAGCTCGCGCCGGCGGGCGAGCAGGGGCTGACGCTCCGTGAGCTGGCCGCGAACGGCTTCGCGGAGACGGCGCATCGACAGCAGGTGCTCGCGACCGGCGAGGCGGGAACGGTCTACCTGTGTCATCCGTTCCTCGTCCACGCGGCGCAGCCGCACCGCGGCGTCCGCCCGCGCTTCCTGGCCCAGCCGCCCCTGCTCCCGGCCGAGCCGCTGCGGCTCGAACGCGAGGACGGGGAGCGCTCACCCGTCGAGCGAGCCATCCGCGGGGCGCTGCGCGGGGATCTCTGAGGGCCGCCACGCCGGGCGCCCCGACCGTGGCCATTGCCGCTCCATCGATCCGGGGTCTCGGCGCGCGGCGTGGGCCGACGCGGGCTCACAGCCCGAGATAAGCCCGCCGCACTTCCTCTTTCCGCGCCAGCTCGCTCGCCTCTCCCTCCAGGTGGACGCGCCCCTCCGCCAGCACATAGGCGTAGTCGCTCACCGCCATGGCCATGGCCACGTTCTGCTCGACGAGGAGCATCGTCAGCCCCTCGGCCTTCAGCCGGCGCAGCGACTCGAACAGGTCGAGCACCAGGCGGGGCGCGAGGCCCAGCGACAGCTCGTCCAGCATCAGCACCTTCGGGTCGGCCATCAGCCCGCGCGCCACCGCGACCATCTGCTGCTCGCCGCCGCTCAGCGTGCCCGCCTTCTGGCCACGTCGGTCTGCCAGGCGCGGGAACATCTCGAACACGCGCTCCAGGTTGCGCCGCGCGCCCGGCTGGGCCCGCTTCGAGAAGGCGCCGAGCTCGAGGTTCTCGTGGACCGTCATGTCGCCGAACAGCTGCCGCCCCTCCGGCACCAGCACGAGGCCCTCGCCGGCGCGGGCGTGCGCGGGCAGGCGCGTCACGTCGCGGCCGCCGAAGACGACGGCGCCGCTCCACGCCGGGAGCAGCCCTGTCACCGCGCGCAGGAGCGTCGTCTTGCCAGCCCCGTTCGACCCCACGAGCGCCGTCAGCTTCCCCGGCTCGAGGCGGAGGCTCACCCCCCACAGGATCTGCACCTCCTCGTAGCCCGTCGTCAGATCATTCACTTCGAGCGCGGCCGCCATCCGTGCCTCCTGCCAGGAGCTCCTGCCCGAGCTTCGGGTCTCCCAGGTACGCCTCGATCACCTTCGGATCCGCCGCCACCTCCCGCGGCTCCCCGGCGGCGATGAGCTTGCCGTAGTCCAGCACCACGATCCGATCGGAGAGGCTCATCATCGCCTGCATGAGGTGCTCGATCATCAGGATCGTCGTCCCCTGACCGCGGACGTGGCGGATCATGTCGATCATCCGCGCCACCTCGGCGGGGTTCAGGCCCGCGAGGACCTCGTCGAGCAGGAGCAGGTACGGCCGCGCCGCGAGGGCGCGGGCCATCTCCAGCCGCTTCTTCTGCGCCACGTTCAGGCTGCCGGCGAGCTGCGCGGCCCGCTCGCCGAGGCCCACGAGCGCGAGCACCTCGTCCGCCACGCGCGCCGCAGCGCCGCGGCCGTGGCGCTCGCGGCCGTAGCAGGCGCCGAGGATCACGTTCTCGCGCACCGTGAGGTCGTGGAGCGGCCGCACGATCTGGAACGTGCGGGCCAGCCCGAGCTGCGCCACGCGGTACGGCGGCAGGCCGGTGATGTCCTGCCCGCGAAAGATGATACGGCCCTTCTCCGGCGCGTGCACGCCGCTCACCACGTTGAAGAGCGTCGTCTTGCCCGCGCCGTTCGGGCCGATGAGGCCGACGATCTCCCCCTCCTCGACGCCGAACGCGACGTCGCTCAGCGCTTGCAGGCCGCCGAAGCGCCTCGATATCCCCTGCACCTCGAGCATCATTCGAGCACCCCCCGCGCGCGCGGCAGCCGCGCGCGCAGCCAGCCGACGACCCCGGACGGCACGAAGAGGACGATCAGCAAGAGCACGCCCCCCGCGAAGGCCAGGTGGAGATCCTTGAAGAGCGGTGTCGTGAGCAGGAAGCTGCGGAGGCGGTCGTACGCGGCCGCCCCCAGGATCGGCCCGAGCGCCGTCCCCGCGCCGCCCAGCATCACCATGACGAGCGTCTCGATGGAGGTGTGCAGCCGGAAGGCGTCGCCCGGCTCGACGTTGCCGTTCTTGAAGAAGTAGAGCGTGCCGACGACGCCGGGGAAGAACGCCGACAGCACGTAGGCGAGCGTCTTGAGCCGCGGCGCGTTCACGCCCATGACGAGCGCGGCGTCCTCGTCCTCCCGGATGCTGAGAAGGCCGAGCCCGAACCGCGAGCGCTTCACGAGCAAGCTGACGGCGACGACCACCACGGTCACCAGGAGGAGAAGGGAGTACGTGAGCCACAGCGCGCTCGCCGGACCGCCGTACTCCCCGTAGACCGAGAAGTTGATCGACAGGCCCGTCGCGCCGCCGAAGAGCGAGGCGTTGTTGACGAACGCCCTCGCCGCCTCGTTGATCCCGATCGTGGCCAGGGCGAAATAGGCGCCCCGCAGGCGAAGGATCGCGAGGCCGAGGACGGCCGCCAGCGCGGAGGCGGCGAGGCCGCCGGCGAGCATGGCGAGGTAGAGGGAGACCCCCCGCTGGCTCAGGAGATAAAAGCCGGTGTACCCGCCCAGCCCGAAGAACACGATGTGCCCGAAGTTCACGTAACCCGTGTACCCGAGCAGGAGGTTGAGGCTGGAGGCGAGCGTGACGAACGTCAGCAGGGTGAACATCGTCTCGCGCAGCGTGTCGCCGCGCGTCGCCAGCGGGAGGACGCCCAGCGCCACGACGAGGAGGAGCGTCAGCCAGCAGGCGGGGTGTCGACGGACGTTCATGCGCGGGCTCCAAACAGGCCGCTCGGGCGGAGCAGCAGCACGAGGACGAACAGGACGAACTCCACGACAGGCACCCAGCTCACGGGGAGAAAGACGGGGATGAGCCCCTCCAGCGTGCCGAGCAAGAGCCCTCCGGCGAGGGCCCCGAGCGGGTTGCCGAGGCCCCCGAGCACGCCGATGACGAACGATTTGAGCTGATACGACTCGCCGCTCAGGATGGTGAACGGAAAGAACGTGGCGATGAGCCCGCCGGCGATCGCCGCGAGCATCGTCCCGAGCCCGAAGCTGAGCCCGAGCACGCGGGAGGTGGGGATGCCCATCAGCTCCGCCGAGGCGCGGTTGCTCGCCACGGCGCGGATCGCCTTGCCGAGCCGCGTGCGGCGGAGGAACAGGGTGAGCGCCGCCGCGACGAGGACAGCCATCAAGGCGGCCATGACGCGCGTGCCGGGGAGCGCCACCGGCCCGAGCCGCGCGGTGCCGAGGGAGTAATCGATGTTGCGCGGCGTGGTGGTGAGGAGCGCCGTGCCCAGGCCGATGAAGATCATGTTGACGGCGAAGGTGGCCAGCAGCGTCGTCAGGTGGTGCGGCGCGTGGACGACCCGGTGTACAGCCACGGGGTAAATCAACAGTCCGAGCAGCAGGCCGGCGGCGGCCACCGCGAACAGCCCGAGGTAGGGATTCAACCCGAGGTGCGTGAACAGGAAGTAGCTGGCGAACATGCCGAGCGCGATGACCGCGCCGTGGCTCAGGTTGATGATGCGCAGGATCCCCCAGATGAGGGTCATCCCCATCGCCGCGAGGCCGTACACGAACCCGAGCATGAGCCCGTCCACGAGCGACGTCAGCAGTTGACTCGGGCCCGCGGCGGCCTGCTCGCGGGCGGGGTACAGGGGCTTCGCCGTGCTGGCGTCCTCTGGCCAGATCACGCGCTTGACCATCTTGCCCTGCTCGTCCTTCTGCCACTGGATGTAGACCATCTCGTGGCCGAGCTGGCGGCCGTGCCGCTTCGCGCTCGCGTCGTACCTCGTGTGGCCGAAGAAGGTCAGCATGTCCGTGCCGTCGAGCGCCGCCTTGACCTTCGCGGTGTCCAGCGACCCCGCGCGCGCGATGGCCTGCTCGAGGATCAGCCCGGCCGCGTAGCCGCCCGCGCCGTGGTAGGACGGCGTGTCGCCGAAGCGCGCCGTGTACCGGGCGACGAAATCGCTCACCGACGGGCCGTGCCAGGGGAGGCCGGCCGCGCGGGCCGCCTCGGGGCTGTATTTCACCGTGGACTCCCACTGGCTCGGTCCGATCACGCCGAGCGCCGCCGCGCCGAGCTCCCCGAACCGCGGCTCGGGCGGGGCGACGAGCAGCGCGATGAACTTGGCCTGGATGCCCTTCTCCCCGAGCTGCCTTGCGAAGGTGCTCGTGTCGGCGAAGTGGCCGCCGCCCATGATGGCGTCCACGTCGCCCGGCATCCGGTTGATGAACGGCGCGAAGTCCGTGGTGCCGCTGGCATAGCCCTCGAAGAGGACGATCTCGTAGCCCTTGCCCTCGCCGTAGCCCTTGGCCGCCGTGACGACGTCGGTGGAGAACTTGTCCCGCTCGTGGACGATCGCGACCTTCCTCGCGGAAGGATCGAGGTGGGCCAGGAGATCGAAGGCGCCGGTCAGGTAGCGGCTCGCGGGCGTGTAGGTCATGAAGGCCAGCGAGTAGCCCTTGTCGTGGGTCGAATCCGACGAGGCGCCCGCCGTGACCATGACGCGGCCATACTGCTCGGCGATGACGGCGGCCGCGTCGGTCAGGCCGCTGCTGTAGGGGCTGATCAGGAAATCGGCCCTGTCCTCGTTGATCAGCCGCGTGTAGAGCTGCTGGACGCGGTCCTTGTTGCTCTCGTCATCATAGAACCTGATGTCGAGGGTGACGGCGCTGCCGTCGGCGAGGCGGATGCCGCCCGCCTTGTTGACGTCGTCGACCCACATCTTGATGCCGTTGGTCTGCCGGGTCGACTCGACGTTGACGTTCCCTGTCAGCGACGCCGTGAACCCGACAATGGCCGTCCGCGAGGCAGCCGCCGCCTGCGGGCCGGGCGCGCCGGGCTGCGCGCTCGCAGGGGAGGGCGCGCCCCACGCGATGGCCGCCAGCGTCAGGAGGAACAGGGCCAGCGTTCGCATTGCGGCATCCTACACCGCGGCACCCGGGCGCGCGCATCCAGTCCGCGCGACCCGACCCAGGTCGGGTAACCCGGGGGAATCGAGGGAGATCGCGGGCAATCGCGGCCAATCGACAGCGAACGGAGCTGCCGGCGGCTGGACAACACCCTTTGCCTGTGTTCCCTTCGCTCGACCTGGCGCAGTGTGGCTGCTTCATCGCCGCACGGTCTCGTGCCGTCCCCAGGAGATCCAGTATGTCCTCGATCCGGTCCGCGCTGCTCCACTCGGCCTTCATCGGCGTCTGCCGGCTCGCCAGGCTGCGCTTCGAGGCGCAGGCCTACCGGGCGGGCGCGGTGAACGAGCGCCTGCTGCTCGACATCGTGAAGCGGCACCGGGGCACCGAGTTCGGACGGCGGCACCGCTTCGGCGCGATCCGGACCGCAGGGGACTTCCAGAGGGCCGTGCCCCTCGCGACCTACGACGATTTCCGCGCCGATATCGAGCGCGCGGCCCGCGGGGAGCGCAACGTGCTCACCGCGGATCCGGTCACCTCGTTCGCGCTGACCTCGGGCACGACGGGGACCCAGAAGCTCGTCCCGATCACCGCGTTCTCGATGCGCAGGCTCGGGCAAACGATCCTCGCGTGTCGTGGTGTCCAGCTCGAGGCGCTCCCCGCCTCGCGGGCGGACAGGCCCGCGGCGGCGCTGATGAGCGCGGCGCTGACCGGCCGGACCGAGGGCGGTCTCCCGACCGGCCCGGTCTCCTGTTACATGATGCGCGCCGCGCTCGAGCGTCAACCCGGCGCCTGGGCCTCCCCGCCGCAGGCCTTCCACGTCGTGACCCAGGCCGACGCGCTCTACCTGCACCTGCTGTTCGCGCTGGCGCAGCCCGCGCTCGGGGTGATCGTCGCGCCGTTCGCCTCCGGCCTCCTCGATTTCTTCCAGGCGCTCGAGGCGCGCTGGCCCGCGCTCGTCGACGACCTCGGCCGCGGCGCGCTGCGCCCCGACATCGCCCTCCCGCCGGAGGTCGAGCAGCCGATTCGCGCCGCGCTGCGGCCGCACCCGGACCGCGCGCGCGCCGTTGCGAAGGAGCTCGAGCGGGGTCTCGACGGCATCGCGCGGCGGCTCTGGCCGGCCCTCTCCCACGTGTCGGGCGCCACGAGCGGCAGCTTCCGGATCTAT
Organism: Sorangium sp. So ce1335; assembly: GCF_051521615.1. Lineage (NCBI taxonomy): Bacteria > Pseudomonadati > Myxococcota > Polyangiales > Polyangiaceae > Sorangium > Sorangium sp. So ce1335. The sequence goes on along the minus strand of NZ_CP150363.1, from coordinate 7,533,095 downwards.
GCCGAGAAGCTCGCGCGCTACGTCGGCGAGCTCCCCATCTACTCGCCGTTTTACGTGTCCTCGGAGGCGATGATCGGCGTCAACCTGGGGCTGGGCGCCCCTGTCTACGCGCTCCTGCCGAGCTCCGCCTTCTACGAGTTCATCCCTGCCGGCGAGCTGGACGCGCAGCGCCCCTCGGTCCGGCGGATCGACGAGCTCTCCGAGGGGGAACGGTACGAGATCGTCGTCACGACCCACGGCGGGCTGTACCGCTACCGCATGGGCGACGTGATCGAGGTCGCGCGCCACCATCGTCGCGTGCCGGTGGTGGAGTTCATCCACCGGCGGGGGTGCCTGCTCAACATCGCCGGGGAGAAGACGTCCGAGCATGCGATTCTCCGCGCCCTGGACGAGGCGCTGTCGAAGGAGGCCCTCGGGCTCGTGGACTTCTCGACGATGGAAGATGCCGAGTCTGCGCCGAGGCGCTACGTGGTCTTCGTCGAGCTCACCGAGGGCAGCCGGCCTGCGTCCGCCGAGCGGCTCGCCGAGCGGCTCGACCACGCGCTCTGCGCGGCAAACCCGCGCTACGCCACACACCGGGGGCGCCTCGGGCCGCTCGCGCTCCACCTCGTGCAGCCGGGGACGTTCCGCGAGCTGCGCGAGCTCCTGGCCCGCCGGGGCGCCTCGCCCAGCCAGGTGAAGGTGCCGCGCGTGGTGGCCGAGGGCCCGCTCGCGGAGCTCTTGATGGCGCGCCGCGAGGCCGCGCCGGCGCGTGCGGTCGCACCCTGACGGGCTCCCTGGCCTCGTCCCGTCCCCCGGCGCGCGGCGCCGCCGCCGTCGGGAAGGCCCCCTGGCCTCCGGGACCACCATCCGCCGGAGGATGGAATCACAAAAAAGAAACCGCCCGCAGGCCTGGCCTGCGGGCGGTCTTCATGATCCGCGACTCGGTCTACTTCAGGCGGGCCAGCATCTCGACCTTCTCCGCGTCGAGACCCGTCCAGGTGCCCCAGCCCGACTTCTCGGCATCGGTGTACAGGTGCTCGTAGATACCACCCGTATCACCCGACTCGGGGTTGATGGACCAGTAGGTGAAGTCCGTCATCCCCTTCTTGATGAGGTAGTCGACGTAGATGTTCTGCCACTCCCAGTCGTAGCGCTTGCCGGCGGGCAGGTGCGCCCACTGCTGGGCGAGCGGCGGATCCATCTCGTTCTTCGGCCAGTCCTTCACGCCGCCGAACTCGCCGGTGATCACGCAGAAGCCCTGGTCGTGCAGGAACCCGAAGTGCTCGTCCCACTGGGCGTTCAGCTTCGCGACCGCCTCCGCGTTGCTCCGCTCCACGATCAGCCCGCACTTGGCCGCGGCGGCCGCCTCGTCCTCGAGCCCGACGCACTCGGGCTTGGACTGGTCGACGTGCTGCTTCTGAACGAACACCGCGGGCCCGTAGGTGTGGGGCGAGAAGCAGAGCCGATTCTTGGGGATCTGGATCGGGTAGGCCGTCTGCCCGAAGAAGTTCTCACCCCAGTTCGGGTTGAGGTTCTCATCGCCGTGGGGCTCCGGCTCCAGCGTCAGGCCGGAGGCGCCCTCCGGCTGGTAGCTGCCGGACACGCCCTGAACGACGGCGATCATGTCGTCGTTCTCCCTCTTGATGACGTCGTAGCACGCCTTGGCCATATCCGCCCACTTGGCCCAGGAGTACTTCCACGGCTCGTTGAAGCAATCGATGCCGATGATGTTGTCGATATTGAGCTGCTTGGGCAGGCGCGCGATCGTGGCGATGTCCGCGAGCCACTTCTCCATGTTGTAGGCGTCCTCGCCCTCGAGGCAGTTGTAGTCGTCCGCCTTGTAATCGTAGTTCTCGCGGGCGCTGTCCACGTAGGGCGGGGCATCGTCGAGCCTGCCCGCGCGCCAGCCGATGTGGTTCGAGCAGGAGTGGATGCCGATGATGACCTTCAGCCCGTTCGCGTCGGCCTTCTTGAGGAAGTCCTCGAGCGCCGCGCGGGCGTTGGCGTACGGGTAGACGTCCGGATTGTTGTTCCTGATCCGGGGCGTCTCGATGCTGTAGTCGCCGTCCTTGTGATTCGCCACCAGGGTCTGCGGCGCGATGGGGAGCCGGATCGTGTTGAACTTCAGCGCAGAGCTCGTGAGCTCCTTCATCGTGTCCTCGATGGTGCGCGGGGTCGCGTTCGACCACCACATCGAGCCGATGAAGAGCTCCATGGCGCCGGGACGCTCGAGATCGTCTTGTCCCTCGAGCCCGAACCAGTTGCCGCCGCGAACCTGGAACGGCGTGCCGTCCTCCATCAGGCGGCCGGTGTCGGGGTTGACCCGGAATTTGCCGGGCGGCGAGTCGTCGGTCGGCGGCGTGGGGCCCCCGGGAGTGCCGCCGCCGACGCTCGTGCCGCCGGTCGGCATGCCTGCGCCGGTGCCACCCGTCGGCATGCCCGCGCCCGTGCCCGCACCGCCCGTACCGCCCGCCGGCATGCCCGCGCCGGTACCGCCCGTCGGCATGCCAGCCCCCGTGCCCGCGCCGCCCGTGCCGCCCGACGGGTCGGTGCCGGTGGCGCCGCTCGAGCTGTCGCCGCCGCAGCCGATGGCCATCAGACCGGCGAGGGTAAAGGAACACAAGAAGATATGGCTTCCTCGAATTCTCATGGCTTCGCTCTTTTCGTTAAGCACAAATTCAGTACAAGGTCCGCGTCCCGAGCGACCACATCCGTGGTGCGACCGTAAGCCAGTCCAAGATCATCAACTGGTCGCGCTCGGAAGTCGACCCCGCCCGAATTCGCAATCAAGCAACACCGACGGGTTGCCAACCGGGCCTGTACACTACCCGTCGAGAAACAAGGGGTCAAGATGGGACGCGCCTCGGCGACGCGAGGATAAAATTATCGAGTTGGCGTTCCTTTGCCGCGAGGGTGGATCGCTTGATAAGGAGGCTCGTTCCGCCTGCGGGTCCAGTCTTACTGTATGGACGTGACGGGCTCGACAGGGCGCTTGACTTTGGAAAGCGCTTCAACTTCTCCGCGCGAATTGCATTCGACGCATCGTTGTCCTTTCAGACGCGCAGCGTCATCGTGCTGAGTCCGCCGGGGGTGCACTGTTCTGGCAGCAGGAGAACCATCCGGAGGCGCGGGGAACGGGGGCGGCTCAGCGGGCGAGGGGAGCATGATCTGGAGCCGCTCTCCCGGAGGCCGACGACACAGGCGGTCGAAGAGATTCACCTCGTCACCGCCGGTCCATCGCGGGCGGCGCATCGCGGTATGCTGCCGTCATGGACTGGAAAGAGAGCTGTCGCGCCCGCCTCCGCGAGCACCTCGACCCGCACGGTGACATCGCTCCACCATGGGAGCGGTTCCCCGACCACGAGCGCCACACGATCGGCTGGCGGATGGGCGCTGGCGAAGACTGGCTCGGGCTGTGGGGCGTCTTTCTCGAGCAGCTCGCCCCCGACCTCGAGACCCGCATCGCCTACCTGAGACGCCACCCGCCCGCTCCGGTGAGCTGGGCAGACGCCGTTCACGACGTGCTCTATCCCGATGAGAGCGGAGACGATGATGGCGATGAGGACGAGCCGGCGGCGGCGGCCCAGCGCCGCGCCGCGCTCCTCGAACAAGGCCTCATCGCGCCCGACGCCGCCTTCACCACGTGGCTCGGCCAGCAGAAGGGCGTGCGCTGGCCCTGGGAGCGCAGCGAGACGCCCGAGGACGCGGCCCGCCATGACACCCGCGGGTTCTGGTTCTGGTCGCGCCAGGTCGCCGCGCTCCGGAGCGCCGGCGGGTGGACGCCGCCCGTCGTGCCCGGGCGCTGGCGCGCCTGCGCGCGAGCGCTCGAGAGCGGCGACGCAGGGCCGGTCGACCCTCGGCAGGGGCTCAGCGCGCTCGCCCGTTTTCTCTGCGCCGGACACGTGAAGGCCCCTTGGGAGCTCGGCCTGGAGGTCGCCGACTTCACGGACTCGTTCGAGGACGACATGGGCTACGTCGACGCGTTCCGGCTGTGGGGGATCTCGGTGCTTGACGACGAAAGCCAGCTTCGCCGCTACCTCGAGGCCACTCGAGCGCCGCCGGAGTGGAGGGCGTGGGCCGAGGAGCAGTTCCCCCTGGAGTGAGCCGCGGCGGCGAGAGCAGGCAGGCTCGGGCGCGTTCGCGAGGACAAGGCGGGAGGGGGAGCGCAAGGCGCGCTGGTGGTCGCACATCGGTGACGTCGCGATGCGCCGCGCCGCGCGACGTGCAGAGTCCATGAGACGGCGCTCGCCGGCCGGCGTGGCCTGAATCATCAGCAAAGTCAAATAGATAACTGCTGTCTCCCGCTGGCCGCGACCCGCTATTTGCCCCTTGCCCGGCGCGATCCCGGCGTGATAGTCCTCGAACTCAGGAACGCTCGGGGGCGGACTGACCCCGGTACACGCCGAGGCACGCTGCTCCTTCGTGCCTCCTTTCCCATCTGCCACCGTTCGCCGTCCTCGTCGCAAGGCCGTTGTCTTGCTCCGCTATCGGCCGGCAGGGTCGACGGCGGAGCACCACGCTCGCGCGCCAGCCGGCGCGGCGCCTGTCTCCGATCGGCAATGCTCACCCTACCCAGCTATCACTCCGTCAGCCACTTCGACCCGACCGACGACGCCGCCCGCTACCGCGCGATCCGCGCGGCCGACGGCGCCCCCGTGGTGCTCAAGGTGCTCGGCGCAGGCGCCTCGCGCGTCGTGGACCGCGCCCGCGTCAAGCACGAGTACAAGCACCTCGCGACGATCGAATCCGAGCGTGTTGTCAAGGTCCATGGCGTCGAGGAGCACGAGGGGGACCTCGTCGTTGTCTTCGAGGACACAGCCGGAGAGGAGCTGGGGACCTTCCTCGCGGCGCGCGGCAAGCTCGACGTCGACCGGTGTCTCGTTCTCGCCATCTCGATGACCGAGGCGGTGCGCGTGCTTCACGGGCACGACGTCGTGCACGGCGCCATCCGGCCGAAGAGCTTCGTCGTCGGCGGCGACGGCCAGGCCCGTATCCTGAATTACGGGGTCGACGCCGCCGTCAACGGCGAGGGGACGTCGCTCTACAGCGAGGCCTTCCTGTCCGACGTGCTGCCCTACCTGTCCCCCGAGCAGACAGGGCGCATGAACCGCGGCGTCGACCATCGCTCGGATCTGTACTCGCTCGGCGCGCTCTTCTACCGGATGCTCACCGGGAGCCTGCCCTTCGCGGCGAACGATCCGCTCGAGCTCATCCACGCCCACATCGCCCTCATCCCCCATCACCCCACGGCCCTCTGCGCCGATGTGCCCGCCCCGCTCGGCGACGTGGTGATGAAGCTGCTCTCCAAGAACGCGGAGGACCGCTACCAGTCGGCGAGCGGGCTCCTCGCCGACCTGCACGAGTGCCGGCGGCGCGTCGCGCAGGGCCGCCATCACGAGCGCTTCGAGCTCGGGCAGCGCGACGCCGCGTACCTTCTCCAGATCCACCAGCGGCTCTACGGCCGCGAGGAGAGCATCGAGCGCCTCACGAGCGCCTTCTTCGGGGTCCTCGGCGGCGCGCGCAAGGTCGTCCTCGTCTCGGGCTACTCGGGCATCGGCAAGTCGTCGCTCGTGCAGGAGATCCTGAAGCCGCTCGCGCGCGAGAAGGGCTATTACATCAGCGGCAAGTACGACCAGTACAACCGGGACAGGCCGCTCGGCCCGGTGCTCCAGGCGTTCGACGCGCTGCTCCGGCAGATCCTGTCCGAGAGCGAGGAGCGCACCGCGCGCTGGCGAGCGGCGATGATCCAGGGGCTCGGCAACAACGCGCAGGTCATCTGCGAGGTCCTCCCCGCGCTCGCGTACCTCATCGGCGAGCAGCCGCCCGTGCCGTCGCTGGGCCCCGTCGAGGCGCAGAACCGGCTGAACCTGACCTTCCAGAGGTTCGTCTCGGTCTTCACCGGGCAGGGGCGCCCGGTCGTCCTCTTCCTCGACGATCTCCAGTGGATCGACGCCGCGAGCCTGAGCCTCGTCAACGCGCTGCTCGAGGGCGACGGGCTCGGGGCCTTCTTCTTCTGCGGCGCCTACCGCGACAACGAGGTCAGCGCGGCGCACCCCTTCATCCGCGCCGTGGAGGACCTCAAGAAGGCCGGCGTCGAGGCTGAGCCCATCGTGCTCACCCCGCTGGAGCTGCCGCACGTGACGGCGCTGCTCAGCGACACCCTCGGGCGCTCGGACGTCGGGCAGCTCGCGGCGCTCGTGCTGAAGAAGACCGGCGGCAATCCGTTCTTCATCAAGCGCTTCCTCAAGTCGATCCACGACAGCGGCGCGCTGACGTTCGATCAGGCAGGGCGCTGGTCGTGGGACCTCGCGGCGATAGGCGCCCTGGAGTACACGGACAACGTCGTCGATCTCATGGCGAGCAACATCCGCCGCCTGCCCGCGCCGACGCAGGAGGCGCTCCGGGTCGCGGCCGCCATCGGGAACCGCTTCGATCTGGGCACGCTCTCCACGATCAGCGCGTGCTCCGTCGACGCGTTCTACGCGCGCGCCGAGCCGGCGCTCAAGGAGGAGCTCATCGCGAGCGACGGCGCGAGCCACCGCTTCGTCCACGACAAGATCCAGGAGGCGGCCTACTCGATGATCCCTGTCGAGGAGCGGCCGGGGCTCCACCACCGCATCGGGATGCTCCTGCGCGAGGCGCTCGGGGCCGACGCGCGCGGGCTGTTCGACGTCGTGAACCACCTGAACCGCGCGGGCGATCTGATCAGCGGCCGCGCGGCGCGCCTCGACCTCGCGCGGATGAACCTCGCCGCGGCCGCGCGGGCCGAGGAGAGCTCGGCCTTCGACGCCGCGCTCAGGTACCTGGCCGAGGGCATCGCGCGGCTCCCCGACGACCCGTGGGGCACGGAGTACGAGCTCGCGTTCGCGCTCACGACGAAGATGGGCCTCATGCAGGTGCTCGTCGGTCGCCCGGACGACGCCCTCGTCACCCTGGACCAGGCCGTGGCCAACGCGGCGAGCCGGATCGACAAGACGCGCGCGTACGGCGCCAAGGTGAAGGTGCACGTCCTCAAGGGCGATCTGTACGCCGCCCTGACCGAGGGGCTCGTGGCGCTGCGCCTCTTCGGGATCGATCTCCCGCCCTTCCCGTCGGACGAGGCGGTCGCCGGCGACGTGGAGGCGACGCTGAAGTTCCTCGAGGGCCGCTCGATGGAGTCGCTCGTCGGCGTGCCGCGGCTGGAGGACCCCGAGATCGCCGCCCTGCACAACGTGCTGGAGGAGATGATCTCGTCCTGCTACTTCCTCGCCAGCAACAACTTCGGGTTCTGCGTGATGAAGATCCTGCGGGACACCGTGCAATACGGCGTCTCGCAGAGCTCGGTCTTCTCCTACGTCGTCTTCGGCCAGATCCTGTGCGTCAGCGGTCGCATCCCGCTCGGCTATGCCTTCGGCGAGGCCGCGGTCGAGCTCCTCCGACGCTATCCGGACAAGCGGAACGACCCGATCCTCGCCTGCATGTGGGGCGGGTTCGTCATGCACTGGCGGACGAGCTACGCGAGGGGGCGGGAGATCCTGCACTCCGGCATCCACGCGGGCCTGGAGACGGGGCAGTACATCTGGGCGTTCTACTGCCTCGTGAACGCGAACACGAGCACCCTGCTGCTCGGTCCGCCCCTCGCCGAGATCAAGGCCGAGTCGAGGTCGCTGCTCCCCCTGCGCAAATACGACAGGTGGAATTTCATCACGTGGATGGTCAGCGCCATCGGGCAGCTCTGCGAGAACCTCATGAGCCCGGATCCGGGCCCGTCGGACCTCGCCGGCGAGTGGATCCAGATCGACGAGATCATCGCGGCCGCGGCCGCGATCAACAACCAGGCCTCGCTCTTCTTCGCCCTCTTCTACCGGCTCGTCCTGCGCCTGTTCCAGGGCGACCACGCGGGGGCGGCGTCGCTCGCGTTCGAGGCGAACCCCACGATCATCGGGATCGCCGGCTGGCAGGGCAACCCGCCCTTCCACTTCTACGGGGCGGTCGCCCTGATCCTGGCGGCCGATGACGCCGATCCGGAGACCCGGGAGAAGTACCTCGCGAAGGCCCGCGCGATGGGCGAGAAGGTCGCGTTCTGGGCGAGCCACGCCCCCGACAACATGCGGCACCGCCACCTCCTGCTCTCGGCCGAGCTCGCGCGGGTGGGCGGCGAGAGGCGCGAGGCGCTGGACCTCTACGACGAGGGGATCCGCGCGGCCGCCGAGGGCGGCTACCTGCACGACGAGGCCCTCGGCAACGAGCTCTGCGCGCGCGCCTACCTCCGGCTCGGGAGGACGACGCTCGCGCGCGCCTACATGATCGAGGCGCACGCGGCGTACGCGCGCTGGGGCGCCCTGAGCGCCATGGCCCGCCTCGAGCGCGACCACCCCGACCTCCTGCGGCGCGATCCGCTCGCCTCGTCGAGCGCGCCGGTGGTCGTCCGGGAGGACCTCGACCTGCGCAGCGTGCTCAAGGCCTCTCAGGCCCTGTCCGGGGAGATCGTCCTGCCCCGGCTGCTCGAGGCGCTGATGCGCATCATGCTGGAGAACGCCGGCGCGCGCCGCGGGTTCCTGATCCTGAAGGACGAGGGCCGACTCACCATCGAGGCCGCCGGCGACGTCGCGGGCGACCGGATCGAGCGGATCGCCTCGGTCCCGCTGGACGCCCGCCCGGATCTCGCCGCCAGCGTGATCCAGTATGTCGCGCGGACCGCGGAGAGCGTCGTCATCGACGACGCCCCGAGCCACCCGTCCTTCGCCGCCGACCCGTATGTCAGGGCGGTCCAGCCGAGGTCGATCCTCGCCTTGCCCATCTTCCATCAGGGGCGCGTCCTCGGGATCCTCTACCTGGAGAACGCGCTCGCCAGCGCCGCCTTCACGCGGGATCGCGTCGAGCTCCTCGGCCTCCTGTCGACCCAGATCGCGGTGTCGCTGGAGAACGCCCGCCTGTTCGCCCAGCTCGAGGACAAGGTGGCGGCCCGCACCGTCGAGCTGAGCGCGGCGCACGCCGAGCTCAGCGAGGCGCACGCCCAGCTCGGGGAGCTCTATGCGGCGCGGGAGCGCGAGCAGGAGGAGCGGATGCTGGAGCAGCGCGCGCTCATCGAGCAGCAGCGGGAGGTCATCCACGCCCTCTCCGCCCCGCTCCTTCAGGTCTGGGACGGTGTCCTCGCCGTGCCGCTCATCGGCGCGCTCGACAAGGAGCGCGCCGACGAGCTGATGCACAGCCTGCTTCAGGCGGTCTCGCGCGGCAACGTGCGCTTCGCCATCCTCGACACGACCGGCGTCGAGGCCATCGACGAGGCCGTCGCCGACCACCTCGTCCGCATCGTTCGCGCGGCCGAGCTCCTCGGCGTCCGGGCGTTCGTCACCGGGATCCGCCCCGCTGTCGCGCGGACCATGACCTCGCTGGACATCAACCTGCGCGCCCTGGGCACGCACGCCACCCTGCGCGAAGCCCTCAAGTTCTGCATGCGGAGCCTCGCCGCTGCGCCGCGCGCGGCGCGTTGAGCCCCACAGGGCACCTCGACGGGCCCGACGAGCGTCGAGGCCCGCTGCCGCTCAGCGAGGCTGGGAGGCGTCGGACGTGCCGGTGAGCTTCGCCTTCGCGAGGTGCTTCGCCTCGAGCTTGGCCTCGGCGTCCTTCACCGCCGCCGTGCTGGTGCCCGTGATCGTGATCGACTCCTCGGCGAGCGCGTAGATCGTGAACTCGTAGGTGTCGGTGTTGGCGTTCCCGCCGCTGAAATTCGGGCAAGGCCCGAGGTAGTTGCTGTTCTGCATGGCGCCGATCGACGCCGCGTCCTTGAACTCCTCGGGCAGCGAGGTGACGTTGGCCGGGATGTTGTAGATGACCCAGTGATAACCGAGGTCGCTGGGGGGCGTCTTGGTCGTCAGGGTGACGTCGATGAAGGTGATGGCGTAGCTCTTCGTGCCCGCGGGGCCCGGGGTCCAACGGAGCTCCGGCAGGAGGCTGTTGTTGAAGCCGGCGGCCGCGCACGTGTACTTGTCGGCGAACTCGGCGCCCTCCGTGTGATTGGGGCTCGTGAGCGTGAATTCACCGGAGGGCGCGCCGCCGCCCTCGCCCGGCGCGCCGCCCTCGCCCGGCGCGCCGCCCTCGCCCGGCGCGCCGCCCTCGCCCGGCGCGCCGCCCTCTCCGCCGCTCCCCGTGGTGGCCGCCGTGGTCGTGGAGCTGGCCGAGGTCGAGCCGCTGGTGGCGCCTTCGGTCCCGGTGCTCGTCGCGGCGCCCCCGCCGTCCCCCGACGGACCGGGATCGCTGCTGGAGCAAGCCAGCGTGGCGAATGGCACGCCCGCGAGCACGAGAACTCGAATGGTACGAAGAAGCCTGTCCTTGATGGTTTGCATTGGCAGACTATGCCACATCCGCGTTCCGCGCAGGGAACACACACGCCTCGCTTGTACGACAAATTATCCGCAAATTTGCGGCACATTTCCCGGAACAGCGCACAGCGGGTGTCGTTCGGTATTGTGAACGTTCACTCGGCGCTGACCGGCCTCATCGACTGATCCAGAGAGCATGTTTGGCTGCGGAGGAGATTTGCAGAAGCGGACTTCGAAGGCACGCGCTTTCCCTTTCTCGCGGCCTCCGCGCGGCGTCAGATCGCGACGAATCGGTCGCGGCACATCAGCGGTCGGTACAGCGGCGCGATGAGGCTGGCCCCCGCCGCCGCGCGCAGGGCCGCGGGCGTCATGCCGGCGTACCGCCGCACGGCGCGGCAGAGGTGGCTCTGGTCGGCGAACCCGGCGTCCGCGCTCAGCGCGGCCCAGGGAACGTCCTCCTCGAAGCGCTCCAGCGCGCGCTGGAAGCGCCGGATGGCCTTCATCTCGCGCAGCGTCACCCCGTGGTGGCGCTGCACGAGCCGCTCCGACTGGCGCAGCGAGACGCCCAGCGCGCGGGCCAGGCCGGCCGCGTCTCGGTCGGCGACCCGGGCGTCGCGCAGCGGGGCCGGCGCCGGCGCGCGCGGCGCCAGCGCGGCCACCCAGCGCAGCACCGCCAGCCGGCGGCCGTGCGGCGTATCGGCGCGCCGCACGGCCGACAGGAGCCTTGCCACGGGCGCCGCGCCGATCCCGTCGCGCAGGTCGATCCGGCGGTCGACGAGGCAGCGGGCATCGACGCCGAACCACGCCGGGATCGCCCAGGGCTCGAGCAGGACGATCAGGGCGTGCAGCTCGGTCGGCAATCTGTAGCTGAACGGCCGGGTCGCGACGCCGGACAGCCAGACCGCGCCGCCCGCTCGGTCGTCGCGCTCGCTCTGGATCTCGCCGACCAGGCCGATGCTGAGCACCGCGTGCAGCGACGGCAACGCGCGCGGCGCCGGCGGCCCCCACGACGGGACGCTCGCCGCGACCTCGACGAGCCCGGTGACGCCGGGCTGGCCGGCGCCGGGCGCGGCGTGCGCGCCGAGCGGCGACGCGCGGCGTTCTCTTGCGGCGCTTGCGGGCGGGGCGAGCCTCGATGTCGACATCGTTCAATCCACGGCGGCCGCCGGGGACCACACTGCGCCGGCGCCGCTGTACGTCGGCGCCGATCGTGAGGAGCGCAGCGCATGAAGGCAATCGGAATTCATCGTCACGGCGACGCATCGCAGCTCGTGCGGCTGGAGCTGCCCGAGCCGGAGCCGGGGCCGCACCAGGTGCGGGTGCGGGTGATCGCGTCGTCGGTCAATCCAGCGGACATCCGGGCGCGCTCGGTGGCGCCCGGGCCGCGCCGCATCGAGCGGCGGTTCCCCGTGGTGCTCGGCTACGACGTCTCCGGGACGGTCGACGCGGTGGGCCCGGGGGTCGACGGGCTCGCGGTCGGCGATGAGGTGTTCGGCTCACCGAGCCTGTTCGGCCAGGGGGCGAACGCGGAGCTCGTGGTGGTCGACAGCCGCACCCTCGCGCGCAAGCCGGCGGCGCTGTCCCACGAGCAGGCCGCCTGCCTGTCGCTCGCCGGCGTCACGGCCTGGGAGTGCCTCGCGCGCGCGCAGCCCGCGGCCGGCGCCACGGTGCTCGTCACCGCCGGCGCCGGCGGGGTGGGGCACCTTCAGGTACAGCTCGCGCGGCACCTCGGGCTGCGCGTCGTGGCGACCGCGAGCCGGCCCGAGTCGACCGCGCTGTGCCGCGAGCTCGGCGCCGCGGTCGTGCTCGACCACGCCGCGCAGGACGTGGGGCAGGCCTGCCGGGACCTGACCGGCGGGGCGGGCGTCGCGGCGGCGTTCGACAACGCCGGCGGCCGGGCGCTGGACCAGGCGCTCGACGCTGTGGCGCCGCTGGGCGCCGTGGTGAGCATCGTGCCGACGCCGGCGCCGGTGCCTGTCGAAGACAGGCTGTTCATGAAGGCGGCGTCGCTCGTCTACCACGTGATGGGCGCCGCCTCGATCTGGCGGATCGACCCGCACGCGCAGGGCCGGGCGCTGGCCGCTGTCGCGGCCCTGGCGGCGCAAGGTCACGTCAGGCCCGTCATCGCCGCGAGCCATCCGGTGCGCGAGCTCGCGCTGGCCCACCGCGCCATCGAGTCGGGGCGCACGATCGGCAAGATCGCGATCCGCGTGGCCGACGGCTGGTGACCCGGGGGGCGACGGGAAACGGACGGGGATCGACGGGGGTATTGACGGGAGATCGACGGCCCGCCCGCGCCGCCCGGCGTGGCCGGGCGGGCCAACAACCTGGCCGGGGGGGCAAAGGCCGGAGGCGACCGCGTCGCTCAAGCTCCCGGCATGCAGCGCGCCGCTCATCGCACCTCGCGCCTGCCGCGGGCCCGCAGCGTCCTGGCAGGCGGCACGCTGGCCGGGCTCCTGGCCACCGGCTGGCTCGGATTCCACTCCATCGCACGGGATCGAGCGCGCGCCGACCACGGGCCCGCCGGCCTCGCCCCGCCTGGCAGCCCGCTCGGCGATCTCTCGAACACCATCGCTGATCTCGCTCCTGTGATCGGCGTCGTCGAGGAGCGGCTCCCCGCAGGGAGCTATACCTACCTCGCCGTGCGGCCGGACGGCGGCAGCCCGGTATGGGCCGTGACCCTCGGCGGCGGACAGCCGGTGGGCGCGCGCGTCTCGATCAGGAGCTTCGGCCGGCGAACGGACTTCGCTTCACGCCGCCTGAAGCGGACCTTTCCCGTGCTCGTCTTCGGCGTCGTGTCGCGCGAGGGCGAGCGCTGATCCGCACTCGACACCCCAACCCTCTTTTCTGTCATGAGGTCAACCATGTCTCGAATGGATTCCGCCTTCTCCCGCGTCGCGCGTCTGGCCCTGATCGCCGCGCTCGTCCCTGCCTGCAGCGGGGGCGGCGAGGCGGGCGCACCGGGGGAGCCGGGCGGCGGCGCGGGCGCGGAGACCGCCGCCTCGGCGTTCACGTGCGCAGATGACGATATGCAGAACCTCGCGCCGTTCGGCGGGCCGGGGTTCCAGGACGGGACGCTCACGGGCGCCGCGCAGGACACCTACGTTGCCTCGTCGACCCTGCTCTGGGTCAAGGCGGACGAGGCGTCGCAGCGCCGGTTCATCGAGCTGGCGACGGCCATCGTCGCGCAGCTGCCGGCGCAGGAAGGGCTCATCGGCTTCGTGCTGGGGACGTCGGCGAAGTGCGGTTACGCGCGGACGATCACGGTGTGGAAGGACGAGGAGGCGATGGGGAAATTCGTGATGTCGGACGCGCACCTGGCGGCGATGGCGGCGACGAGCGAGATCAGCGTCCAGGGCGCTGTGACCCACTGGGCCGTCGGCGCGGGCGATGTCCCGCCGTCGTGGGACGCGGCGAGGGAGAAGATCGCCGCCGCCGAGACATCGTACTGAGGCGGTCAGCCGTCGCTCGCCCCCCGGTTCGCGCCGGAGGCAGCGGGAGGTGCCCGGCCGCCCCGCGCCTCCTCGCGGAACCGGCCAGGGGTCCTGCCTGACCAGCGCTTGAAGGCGCGCGCGAAGGTCGCGACGTCCGAGAAACCCAGCAGAAAGGCGATCTCCGTCAGGGAGGCGTCGCCCTCGCGGAGCAGCTCCTCGGCGGTCTGATGGCGCACCTCGCCGACGATCTGCCGGAGCGTCGTCCCCTCCTCCTCGAGGTGCCGCCGCAGGCTGCGCTCGCTCGTCCCGAGGCGCCGCGCGACGACGCTCGCCGAGGGCTCGCCCGAGGCGAGGAGGCGGGCGACGACCTCCCGCGCCTGATCGGACGTGCGCGACGGCTCGGCGGCGCGGCGGCGCCGCAGATCCTCCGCGTGGCGGAAGAAGAACTCGCTCAGGGCGGGGTTCGCGTCGCGCGGCACGATCTCCAGCAAGGACGCGGGGAACGCGAAGCCGTCGCGCGGCGCCTCGAACTCGAGGGGGCACCGGAAGAAATCCCGGTGCGCGGCGAGGTCGCGCGGCGCGGCGTGGCGGAAGGTGACCCGGAGCGGCGAGAACTCGACGCCGGCGCACTGGCGGAAGCAGCGGAGGTGCACCGCCAGGTGGCACTCGGTGGCGATGCGCGCGCCGAGCGTGAAGCGCGGCCAGCGGTGCAGCGCCACGAAGGGCGCGCCCCGGTCCGTCGTCTCATCGAGCTCCCAGCGCGGCGTGTCCGTCAGGAGGACCATGTAGCGGTCGACGCGGTCGAGGGCCTCGCGGGCGCTCGTGCACGTCATGACCACGAAGCCCGCGACGTGCATGTCCTCGAGGCGCGTCTGCGCCGCGAAATGGATGGGCGCTCCGGGATCGTCGAGCGCGCGCACGACGTGCGCCCACACGGCGTCGAGGGACGTCACCGCGATGCGGCCGTCCATGTCGGCCATGGACCCGGCCGACATGCCGGCGAGCGCGAGGAGATCGCCGCGGGGGAGGCCGCGGGAGGCCGCGTAGGAGATCACCCGGCCGGCGATCGCCGTCGAGACGGTGGCCCGGGGCGGGGAGGGGGGCATGGCACGGCGAGCGTATCACCGCCGCGCCGTCGCTCACGGCGCCTGGCGCCGCCGGCCGAGCGCCGCGCCGCGCGCGCCGCGCCCGTGCTTCCGCGCGGGGAGCGCGGGAGGGCAGGCGCCCGGGGCGGCGCAGCGCGAGGCGCGGCCCCGGGCGCGGCGGGCGGCCCGGATCACTCCGCCGGCGGGATGAAGAGGCCCGGGCACGGCTCGTCGCCGAAGACCCGCATGCCGAGCCGGTACATCGTGATCTTCGGGTTCGGCGCCCAGTTCCAGCTCGATCCGGCGTAGGAGCGGTCGTTCGACTGGTTGAACGCTTGCCAGCTCGACGCGTGGAACGCGATCCGGAACTGGTCGGTGGTGGACGAGGGCGCCAGCGTGGTCTCCGGGATCGCCACGTCGACGTAGTGGGTCGCGCCGGCGCAGCCGCCGCCGGGCACCTCGTGGAAGCTCATCGTCGGCGTGCTCGAGCAGCCCCAGCACTCGGCCGCGAGGGTGCCGGGCGGCTCCTGGGTGAAATAGTACCGCACGGTCGTACGCCAGAGGAGCACGCTGTCGGGGCCTGTGTTGCGCACCTGGATGCCCGGCGTGACCCAGTTCGGCTGTGGCGTGTGCTCGT
Organism: Sorangium sp. So ce1335; assembly: GCF_051521615.1. Lineage (NCBI taxonomy): Bacteria > Pseudomonadati > Myxococcota > Polyangiales > Polyangiaceae > Sorangium > Sorangium sp. So ce1335. Next base: position 7,517,656 of record NZ_CP150363.1, on the reverse strand, counting down.
CGTACAGCACCTCGAGCCGGCAGTCCGCGGGGCAGGAGGCGGTGCTCTCGCCGCTGCTGCAGATGCCGTCGCCGCAGGAGCAGTCGCCCGGGCACGAGGCCGGGGACTCGAGCGGGCCGCAGGCGCCGTCGCCGCAGGAGCACACGTCGGAGACCGTCTGCTCGCACATGGCCTGGACCGCATGGAAGGCATAGGTCGCGTCCTCGCCGCGGCAGGCGTTGTCGTCGCACTGGTTCGGGCGCACGCAGCCGTCGTCCTCGTCCACCTCGAAGTCGATCGCGCCGCGGGACAGGATGCCCACGAGCTCCTGCGTGTTCGCGTCGAACACGCCGGAGCCGGAGTTGCCGACGAACGTGTCCAGGTTGCTGACGAAGAACTCGAGGTCCTGGTCGTTGCTGCGGACCGCGGCGCCGTCGGCCAGCTTGAGCGGCAGCCCGCGGGGGAAGCCGTGGACCACGAGCGGGGTGTTGACGGCGAGGGGCTGGCTCGATACGCGCACCGTGGCGGGGGTCCGCCCCACGACCGGCCGGTCGAGGCGCACGACCGTGTAGTCCGCGCCGCTCGGATCCCGGTACCAGGTGACGAAGTCCACACAGCGATAGAGGTCGTCGCTGGTGATCTGGTTGAGCTGGCCGGACGGGGTCATCGCGTAATCGAACACGAAGCGGCTGTCGGCGCAGTTGTTGATGCAATGGCCCGCCGTCAGCACCAGGTCGTCGTCGATCAGCGTGCCGCTGCAGTCGGCGAGCGCCGGCTGCGCGGCGAAGCGCTCGTCGGGGCACACGCCGTCGCGCTCGATCCACGTCGGTCCGGCGATCTGGATGTTGTTCGGGTCCGAGTCGTCGATGGCCGAGGTGGGGATCAGGGCGACGGTGAAGTCCAGCGCGCGCTGGGCCCACGCTGGATCCGCGTAGGTGAACGGCTCCTCCCGGTCGTCCTCACCATAGATGACCTCGGAGCGGACCTGACCGGTGGTCTCGACCTCGGCGGGCGTCGAGCACGCAGCGCCTGCCCCCGCGAAGATCAAGCCAGCACGAACGATCATGGGGAATGTCTTCATTCGCAAACTCCCGATAGGCAATGCAAGGACACCCGGGCGCGCCGCGCAGGCGCTCCGCGGCGGCCCACGCCGCGGGGCGCTCCTGCGCGCGTCGGTCCGGGCGCGAGGAGGCGCGTCGAGCGGCTCGGCGATCTCCCGCCGGGTCTTCTACCCACGGCGAGGATCAGCGAGCGATCTCGGATCGTCCCATCGACGCCCGGCCCTGGCCCGAGCACGGTTCTGACATTCGAAGAATGCTGACGTGCACAAGGTGCTTGCGGCGCACCCGAGCAGGTCCGTGGCGGAGTCTATTGGGCAGGTCGGCGCGCTCCAATGGTCATGCAGCATGGACCTCATGCACACCGTGCATCGGGGTCTTCCCTGCGAGGCGGCGAGGACGCGCCGGGCTGCGCGCGGGCGCGCTCGATCACGCCCACGGCGCGGTCGTGGGCGAGATCCGCCTGCACCCGGCGAGCCTTGCGGCGAGCAGCGCGGCGAGCCTTGCGGCGAGCCTTGCGGCGAGCAGCGCGGCGGACGACCCGGGGCTGCGGGGCGACGAGGCCGCCATCGACGAACTTTTCTTCCCACCCTGGGGCTCGGGCCTTCCGGGCTCCGTGATGAGCCGGTGCGAGGCGATGACGCCACCGCATGATCGAAACCGCGACTTGCGGGAATCTAGCGCAGCCACCCGTGCGACCTTGATCAGACCTGGTGTGGGCTACCCAGCTTACGCACCGCATCGTCGTGATTTGCCGCGTGCACGGGAAGGTGATCTCCTCGTGAGGAGATGCAGACATATACAGAATCCGCCCCGTTTTCGGCTAAGATGGGCCGCATGATCAAGCAACGAACGATCCTGGCTTCTTGGCTGGCTCTTGCGCTTGTGAACGGCGCTTGCGGCGACGATGGCTCGTCGGGCAGCAGCGACTCTCCCCAGGACACGGGGACCACCGGCGCGGGTGTACAGCAAGGGAGCAGCAGCTCCACAGGCGGCGGCTCATCGCCGGTGGGGACTGGCACGAGCACGGGCACGGACACGGGCAGCAGCTCGGGGACGTCCGGGAGCGGCGGCGCGCCGCCGGATCCAGGCACCGGGGGCAGCGGCGCCGGCGAGCCGACGGCGTGCGACGCGAGCGCGGCGCCCGACGTCGGGAAGATCGCGCTCGCGCCCGTGGTCACCGGCCTCGACAGGCTTGTCTACGCTGCGCAGCCGAAGGGGTCGAGCGACTGGTACCTCGTCCTGCAGTCGGGGAGGATCCGCGTGTTCACGGGCGGCGCGCTGCGCGAGGGGAACTTCCTCGACGTGAGCAGCCAGATCCAGCTCTCCACGGGTGGGTTCGACGACGAGCGCGGGCTCCTCAGCATCGCGTTCCCGCCCGATTACGAGACGAGCAGAAAGTTCTACATCGCGATGACGCCGACCACCGGCTCCAACATGAACCGCGATGTGGTGCTCGAGTACCAGCGCTCGGAGGGCAATCCTTATGTGGCGGACGAGACGCCGACGAAGACGATCCTGCGGCTCGACACCTCCGCGCTCAACCACAACGGCGGCCACGTCATGTTCGGGCCCGACGGCATGCTCTACGTCGGCACGGGCGACGGCGGCGGCAGCTGCGGCAGCGACAAGCCCGGGGCTGCCCAGGACCCGAGCACGCTGTTCGGGAAGATCCTGCGGCTCGATCCGAACGCGCCTGAGCCGTATGCGGCGGCCGGCAATCCGCTCGACGGCAACGCGTCGCGGGTCTGGCATTACGGGATGCGCAATCCCTATCGCTTCAGCTTCGATCGGCTGACAAAGGATCTCTACATCGGCGACGTCGGCCAGGACAGCTATGAAGAGGTCGACTTCGTGCCTGCCGGCGTGAGCGGGCTGAACTTCGGCTGGCCGGCGTTCGAGGGCAAACAGGGCGGTACCTGCCCCAACGGAGGCGCCCTGCGCGCGGGCTCGACGCACACGCCGCCGATCGCCGACTTCGACCGGCGCCGGAACGCGACGGGGCCGTTCCGCGATTACGTGTCGGTGATCGGCGGCTACGTGTACCGCGGCAACGCGCTGCCCCAGCTCCGGGGCGTGTACCTGTTCGGCGACTACACAGGCGAGCGCATGGGCGCGCTCGTCCAGTGCGGCACGCAGACCTCGCCGATCACGCAGATCCTCAAGAACCGCGACCCGAACACGCCGAACGCGCCCGCGTTCTCGCGCCAGGGCGGCCTGCCGGCCTTCGAGGATCTCACCGCGATCGTCGAGGACAACGACGGTGAGCTGTACTTCGTCGCGAACCGCAACAGCCTTGTGAAGCTCGTCCCCGAGATGTGAGCCGCTGCCCGGTGCTGGCCGCGACCGCGCGGCCAGCACCGGTGCCCGCCCCTCAAGGCCCGGGAGGGGGGTAGTTGGCCTCCGTCATCGACTCGATCCAGCGCACGACCGCCTCAACGCCCGCCGCATCGACCTTGTGGGTGCCGATGCGCGGCATCTGCCCCTCGAAGCCGCGCAGCTCCTGGCGGGCGACGAGCAGGCTGCGGGACGGGTCGCCCGGGCGGATGTCGTACCAGTAGCTTGGATCCGTGTTCTCGAGCCCCTCGTACTTGGCGTTGTCGGCAGGGCGCCTGTTGATGCCGGACTGGACGGCGTCCGTCGTCGCCACGCTGCCGAGGTCAGCCGCCTCGAGCCGCAGGTAAAGGCCCGTGTCCCGCGCCGGCGCGTCCACGCTGTCGTTGTGGCAGCTCACGCCGCAGTTCGCGTGCATGTAGCCGAGCGCCTGGCGCTCCACCTCGTTGCCAGGGATCGTCAGGGCGAGGTTGGCCCCGCCGTCGATCAGCCCGACCTCGACGAGCTTCTCGCGCGTGAGCCCCTCGGCGCCCGGGCCGAGCATCAGCGCGTCCCAGCCGAGGACGAAGTCGGCGCGCCCCGAGTGGCACTCCTTGCACTGGTCGCGGTTCGGCACCGTGTGCCCCGTGCCGTACAGATCGGGCACGCCCGTGTCGTTCTGCATCTGGATGGCCTCGCGCCCGTCCTCGGACCACACGTAGCTCGTGTAGAGCCAGCCGTCCGGCGTCTTGCGCAGGAGGCGCGTCTCCGCCAGGCGCATCGCGCCGTCCGCGCCCTGCACCTGGAACTCCTTCCAGAACTGCGTGCCCTCCGGGTACACGAAGTCGTCGGGATTGCTCGCGTCCACCTTCTGGCCCGCCGGGATCGACACGAAGCGACGCTTCGCGGCGCCGTCGCTCCAGAGCTCGATCGCCGGCTTGTACTCGAGGACACCGCACGCGGGCTCGCGCCGGTCGAAGTCGCCGTACAGGCCGGTACAGCGCAGGTCGGCCGGCAGCGCGCCGTCGAGCGGCGGATCGCAGTTCACACCGACGGGCATCACGAACTCGGCGCATCCCGGTCCCGGTCCGCCGCCGCCCGATCCGGCGACCTGCGAGCCGCCCCCGCCGTCGCCCCCGGGGCCGCCGCCGCCTGGCCCGGTGGCGGTCGCGGACGGCCCCTCACCATTTCCCGGATCACACGCCGCCAACAGCAGCGCAAAGAAGAAGGATCCTTTCCCCACAGCGCGAATCAGCATGGGGGCGATTCTGCCACAGAAAGGCCCGCGCGGCGCCGCTCCCGGCGATTCCTCCGAACAAAACAGCGCCGCGGGCCAGGTTGGATCGTGAAGAGAATCTTTTGCTCGAGTTGAAAGCGGAGGTGACGACGGGCGATCCCATCCGATGGTCCATGGGATGAGTCCCCGGCCGGCGGCGTCGAGATCCCTTGTCGATGGAGGCCGCTCGCGGGCGCGGGACTCCATCCCTGTCGGGGGCGTCATCCATCGCAGGGCGACGCGCCTGGGCAGGAGCCCGCGAGTCGCCCGCGATGAGCCGCGGTGACGCGCGCTCGACACGGGGCCACGGCGCCGTCGGGCCCGTCGCGCGGCGCCTGTACAGCGGCCGTCGCCCGGCGCTAGCATGCGCGCGGGCGCGGCGGATCGAGAGGTCGGGCCGGCGGCGCCCGGGCGAACAGCGAGGGAGCGATGGAGCTGACGGTGGTCGACGAGGGCGGCGTGAAGTTCGTGGAAGGCGCGCCGGAACAGGGGTTCATGTCGAGCGTTCGCGACGTCGATCGGGTGATCGAGGCGTGCTTCTCGGACCGCGTGCGCGGCGCGCTCCTCTATGCGCCAAACCTCACGGCCGCCTTCTTCGATCTCAGCTCGGGAGAGGCAGGGGAGATCCTGCAGAAGCTAAGGAACTACTGGATCCGGCTCGCCGTCGTGCGCCTGCCGGGCGACGCGGGCTTCAGCAGCCGGTTCGGAGAGCTGATGGCCGAGGAGCGCCGCGGCCCGTACTTCGGGGTGTTCGAGACGCGCGACGCCGCCGTCGCGTGGCTCCGCGAGACATCGGACGAAGAGGCGGTCTGACCCCGGCCGGCGTCGGGGCGAGCCACGCTCCCCTCGGTCGCGGGGGGCGACCCGCGCCAGCGGGTCGCCCGGAGGGGATCAGTCGCGATCCGGGGCGCCCAGCGGGAAGAACGGGCGGTAGGGACGCGCCTCGTCGATCGCGCGCGCGAAGGAGGGCCGCGCGAGGAGCCGCTGCCGGTAGGCGCGGACGTTCGTGAAGACCTCGCTGATCGGGTGGGCCCAGTCGGCATAGAACAGCGCCGGCCCGGCCGCGCAGTCCGCCAGGCTGAAGGCGCCGCCGGCGGCCCACTCCCGCCCCGCCATCGCGCTGTCGAGCCAGCGATAGGCCGTGTCGAGCAGCTGCCGCGCCTCGCCGACCCCGTGGCGATCGCGGTGCTCCGCGGCGCGGATGGCGTCGCCCACGAGCTTCTGCATCGGCGTCATGATGTAGTTGTCGAAGATGCGGTCCATCATCCGCACGTCGAGCGCGGCGCTCGGGTCCTCCGGGACCATCCGGACGGGCCCCGGGTGATGGAGATCGAGGTACTCGACGATGATGCTCGCCTCCACGACCGTGCGGCCCGCGTCGAGGAGCAGGGGCATGCGCTTGAGCGGCCACAGGGACTCGTGCTCGGCGGACACCTCCGGGTGGTCCGGCGCGAGCATGCGGAGCTCGAAAGGGATGTTGTTCTCGTAGAGCGCTATCAGGACCTTCTGACAGTAAGAAGAGAAGGGATGTGCATAGAGCTTCATGGGGGTCCTTCGGTTCCTTGTTCGTTCTGCTTCCGGATTGCTGACGATCTGAGCTCGTGGCGTCCACCCGGCGCCGCCCGGCCTCGGGGCTGCTGGGCGCCGCCTCGACGGGGAGCGCCTTCGCCGCGCTCCCACCTCTGCATACCCCTCCCGCTGATCGTGGTTGCATATCGTACTCGACCGTTCTCCCGACCCTGTCAAGCGTCCCCGGGAGAGGAGCCCCGGCGATCCGACGGAGGCCGGCGAGGCGGCGGCCCCTGAAATTCAGCGGCGGCCCTCCCGATCGAGCGAGCTCTTGCGTGCGGGACGCAATTCATGAGAATGTGTGCTGTCTACCTTAGCGTCGGGGCAAACAGAGGGGGCGTCGTGCCGGGAGGTTGATCCTCGCGGTAGGGGCGCCGGTGTGCGCCTCGCTCGCGCAACGAACCGTGAGGCAGCCGCGATGAATTTCCCTGTCAATGTGTTGGCCCCTGAGTTGCGTGCGAATCCGTATCCCTATTTCGCCGAGATGCGGCGCGCGAGCCCGGTTTGCCAGGTCGAGCCGGGCGGCATGTGGGCGGTCACTCGGCACGAGGACGTGCTCTTCGTGCTGAAGAACCCGGCGCTCTTCTCGTCCGAGGGCTTCAAGCTGGCGTGGGAGCCGCCCTGGGTGGGGTACAACCCGTTCGCCAACTCGCTCCTGGCCATGGACCCGCCGTCGCACACGCGGCTGCGCGGCCTGATCCACCGCGCGTTCGGGGCCGCCACCGTGGCCCGCAGCGAGCCGCGCCTCCGCGCCGTCGCCGCCGATCTCACGAACAGGCTCGTGGAGGAGACCGACTTCGTCGAGGCCTTCGCGCACCCGCTGCCGGCCTTCGCCATCGGCGAGATCCTCGGGCTCGATCACGCGCTCCACGTCCACTTCAGGCGGTGGGCGGACGAGTTCGTCGCGATAACGCCCGAGGTCCCGAGCCCGGAGGACGCCGCGCGCGTGCGGAAGGCCATCGCGGAGCTGACCGGATACCTCATGGAGGTCATCGAGAAGCGGCGCCGCGCGCCCGTGGACGACACGGTGAGCGATCTCGTGCGCGCCGAGCTCGACGGACAGCGGCTGACGGACGCCGAGATCGTCGAGTTCCTCGTCACGCTGCTGATCGGCGGGCTGGAGACGACGACGCACCTGCTCAGCAACTCGCTCCTGTTCCTCGCCGACAACCCGGACATGATGGATCGGCTGCACGCCGACCCGGGCCTGACAGCCCTCTTCGTCGAGGAGATGCTCCGCTACGACGGCCCGGTCCAGACGCTCCCGCGCATCTCCACGGCGGACGTCGTGCTCTCCGGGGTGACCATCCCGCGCGGCGTGCTGGTGCTCCCGGTCGTGGCCTCCGCCAACCGGGACGAGGCGAAGTTCAAGGATCCGGATCGGTTCGACCTGCACCGCGGCTCGCAGGGAGGGCTCAACTTCGGACACGGTATCCACTACTGCATCGGCGCGGCGCTGGCCCGCATGGAAGCCAGGGTGGCGCTGGAGGCGGTGATCGCGCGGTTCCGGCGCGTCGAGCGCGTCCCGGGCGAGCTCCGGTACAACCGCACGCTCACGGTCCGCGGGCCGATCTCCCTGCCGCTCCGGTTCACCTCGAGGCAGTGAGCGCCGCGCGCCGCTCGTCGTCCGGGGCGAGGTACATCAGGCGCGACACGACGCGGTCGAAGGTGCCGTCCGGATACGGTAGCGCCCGGGCCATGGCGCGCCCGACGCGAGCGGCCGCGCCGGCGCCCGCGGCGCCGGATGTGCGCTGGACCGGGGGTGTGGTACAAGCGGCCGCTGCATGACGGGGCAGCACGGGGGGCACCTCGGCGGGGGCGACGAGGTCGGCGAGCGGGGACGGGCATGAGCCGTTTCGAGGCGGAGAGCGCCGGGAACGGGCTGGATCCGGCCGGCGCCGCGCTCACGGGGGGCGGGGAGATGGGGGCGCTCATCCGCTCGATCGACTGGTCGCAGACGGCGCTCGGCCCGGTCGAGGCGTGGCCCCAGTCGCTGCGCACCGCGCTGTCCATCCTCCTCTCGTCCGATCACCCCATGTTCCTCTGGTGGGGCCGGGAGCTCATCCAGTTCTACAACGACGGCTACCGGCCCATCCTGGGCTCCACGAAGCACCCGGCCGCCATGGGGCAGGCGGGGCGCGAGTGCTGGAAGGAGATCTGGGACGTCATCGAGCCGATGATCGAGAAGGTCTTCTCGGGAGGGGCCACGTACACCCGCGATGGCCTGCTCATCCTCGATCGCAATGGCTTCCTGGAGGAGTGCTACTTCAATTACGGGTATAGCCCCATCCGGGACGAGAGGGGCGCTGTCGCGGGCGTGTTCGTCGCGTGCTCCGAGAGCACCGGGCACATCCTCGGACAGCGGCGGCTGAAGCTCCTCGGGGAGCTCGGGACACGGGCGGCCGACGCCAAGAACGTCGATGACGCCTGCCGCGTGATGATGGCGACCGTCGCGCAGGCCGGGCGCGACCTGCCGTTCGCCCTGCTCTACCTCGTCGATCCGGACGGCGCGCGGGCGTCGCTCGCCGGGACCGCCGGGCTCGATCCGGGGCACGCCGCGGCGCCGGCGGCGCTGCGCCTCGACCCGGCGGCGCTGCGCCTCGACCCGGCGGAGGGCGCTGTGTGGCCGCTCCACCGCGCGCTGCGCGAGGAGGTCGACGTGGACCTGTCGGAGCTGCCAGCGCGCGCCCTCCCGCTCCCGGGCGGGCCGTGGCCGGACGCGGCCCGCCGGGCCGTCGTGCTGCCGCTGCACCGGGCCGGCGGCGGGGGGCCGGCCGGGTTCCTCGTCGCGGGCGTCAGCCCGCGGCTCGTGCTGGACGACGATTACCGCAGCTTCCTGCGGCTCGTGGCCGCGCACGGCGCGACGGCCATCCAGAACGCCCGCGCCAGCGAGCAGGAGCAGCGGAGGCTGCTCGCGCTCGCCGAGATCGACCGCGCCAAGACCGCGTTCTTCAGCAACGTCAGCCACGAGTTCCGCACGCCGCTGACGCTGATCCTCGGGCCGGCGGAGGACGGCCTCCGCGACGCCGAGCAGCCCTTGCCCCCGCGGCAGCGCGAGCGGCTCGCGATCGTCCACCGCAACAGCCTGCGGCTGCTCCGGCTCGTCAACACGCTCCTCGACTTCTCGCGCATCGAGGCGGGGCGCGCCCGGGCCTGCTACCAGCCCACCGAGCTCGGCGCCTTCACCGCCGACGTGGCGAGCTCGTTCCGCTCGCTCCTCGAGCGGGCCGGCCTCTCCCTCGCCGTCGATTGCCCGCCGCTCCCCGAGCCCGCCTACGTCGACCGGGAGCTCTGGGAGAAGATCGTGCTCAACCTCGTCTCGAACGCCTTCAAGTTCACGTTCGCGGGGGGCGTCCGGGTCTCTGTCGAGGCGATCGACGGAATGGCCGTCCTGTCGGTCGCGGACACGGGCACCGGCATCCCCGAGGCGGAGCTGCCGCACCTGTTCGAGCGGTTCCACCGCGTCGAGGGGGCCCGCGGCCGGAGCTACGAGGGCAGCGGCATCGGCCTGGCCCTCGTGCAGGAGCTGGCGAGGCTCCACGGCGGCAGCGTGGCCGTGCAGAGCCGCGTGGGCGAGGGGAGCCGCTTCTCGGTCTCCATCCCGCTCGGGAAGGCGCACCTGCCCGAGGAGCACGTCGAGACGTCCGCGGCGAAGGCCGCGGCGGGGCCCGGCGCGGCGCCCTTCCTCGACGAGGCCGCGCAGTGGCTCCGCGGCGCGCAGGCGCCGTCCGTGCCGCCGCCGCCGGGCGCGATGCCGGCGGCGGGGGAGGGGCCGGCCGTGAAGCTGCCGGGGCACATCCTCGTCGCGGACGACAACGCGGACATGCGCGAGTACGTGCGGCGGCTGCTCGTCGCGGAGGGGTGGACGGTGGAGGCCGCGGCCGACGGCCTGGCCGCGCTGGAGCGCGCGCGCGCCCGCGCCCCGGACCTCGTGCTCACCGACGTGATGATGCCCGGGCTCGACGGCTTCGGCCTGCTGAGGGCGCTGCGCGCCGACGAGCGCACCCGCGGCGTCGCCGTGATGATGCTGTCCGCGCGCGCGGGCGAGGAGGAGCGCGTCGACAGCCTCGAGGCCGGCGCGGACGACTTCCTCGTCAAGCCGTTCTCCGCGAAGGAGCTGCTCGCGCGGGTGCGCATCCACGTGGAGCTCGCGCGGCGCCGGCGCGAGGCCGAGGGGCAGCGCCAGTACCTGAACGACCTGTTCATGCAGGCGCCGGGGCCGATCGCGATCCTGCGCGGGCCGGATCTCGTCTTCGAGGTGGTCAATCCGCTCTACCAGCGGCTCGTCGGCGGGCGCGCGCTCGTGGGCAGGCCGATCCGGGCCGCCCTGCCCGAGCTCGAGGGCCAGCACGTCTGGGACCTCCTGGGCCGCGTGATGCGCACCGGCGAGCCCGTCGTCGGGAAGGAGTTCCTCGTGCGGCTCGACCGCCAGGGCAACGGCGCGACGGAGGAGGTGTTCTTCAACTTCGTGTACCAGCCGATGCGCGACCGCCACGGGACGATCGAGGGCATCTTCGTGTTCGCCTTCGAGGTGACCGACCAGGTGCTCGCCCGCCGCCGCGTGGAGGCGCTCGTGGAGGCGCTGAAGCTCGCCGACCAGCGCAAGGACGAGTTCCTGGCGATGCTCGCGCACGAGCTCCGCAACCCGATGGCCTCCATCAGCCTGTCGCTGTCGCTGCTCGACGACGTGGAGGGCCAGGCGCCCGGGTCGGCGCGCTACAGGGAGATCGCGCGGCGGCAGATGGGCCACCTCGTGCGGCTCGTGGACGATCTGCTCGACGTGTCGCGCATCACGCGCGGCACGGTGGAGCTGCGCCTGGAGGACGTCGATCTCGCGGCGGTGGTGCAGAACGCGGTCGCCGCGGCGCGGCCGGCCGTGCAGGCGCGGCAGCACGAGCTCTCGCTCTCGGTGGGGGCGGGGGATTTCGGCATGCGGGCGGACGCCACGCGGCTGGAGCAGGTGGTGACGAACCTCCTGACCAACGCGGCGAAGTACACGCCGCCGGGGGGCGCGATCTCGGTGCGCCTCTCGCGCGAGGCGGCGGGCGGCGCGCCGGAGGCCGTGCTGCGGGTGCGCGACACGGGGCGCGGCATCCCCGCGGCGATGCTGGAGAAGGTGTTCGAGCTGTTCACGCAGGTCGACCAGACGATCGACAGGAGCACGGGCGGGCTGGGGCTCGGGCTCACGCTGGTGCGGCGGCTCGTGGAGATGCACGGCGGCAGCGTCGTCGCGGCGAGCGACGGGCCGGGGAAGGGCAGCGAGTTCACGGTGCGCCTGCCGCTCGGCGCGGGCGCGGCGCCGCAGCTCGCGGGCCCGGAGGGGCCGGGGCTCGCGTCGCGGGAGGAGCCGCCGAGCACGCTGCGGGCGGAGCCGCGCGCGCCGGCGCGCGCGCAGGGGGCCGAGCGGCGCCGGGTGCTCGTCGTGGAGGACGCGGAGGACGTGCGCCGGGTGCTCCGGGAGTTCCTCGAGGCCCTGGGGCACGAGGTGGCGGTGGCGGCGGACGGGCTCGAGGGCATGGCGAAGCTCCTCTCGCTGCGGCCGGATGTGGCGTTCGTGGACGTCGGCCTTCCCGGCATCGACGGCCACGAGGTGGCCCGCCGGGCGCGGGCCGCGCCGGGCGGCGAGGCGCTCTACCTCGTGGCGCTCTCGGGCTACGGCGGGCCCGAGGACCAGGCCCGATCGAGGCGGGCCGGCTTCGACCTGCACCTGACGAAGCCCGTCGTCGCCGCCACGCTCCAGGAGGTGCTCGCCGGGCGGCGAGGCGACGCGACGTGGAGCGGTGTTCCGACGCGGGTGAGGGAGCCTGTCGATGATCAGGATCCATGAGCTCGCCCGCGGGGCCGCGGCAGCTTCACGGGCGCGGCAGGCGGACGATCTTGGCGCCGGGGCGCGGATCGATCGGGGGCAGCGCGAGCACGAGCCGCTCGATCTGCGGCAGGGCGTGCTGGACCGCGCCCTCGGCCTGGAGCTCCGAGAACGGGCCGGCGTAGGCGAGGATCAGGCGGTAGATGGTCGCGAACGAGCGCGCGTACACGCCGACCTGCTCGTCCTGGCCGACGAACCGGCCGTGAGAGGCGCCCTCGGAGGCCGCCGGGCCCCGCACGCGGTCGATCGCGCGCGCGATCGCGACCTGCCGCCTCCACGCGTTCGGGCTGCGTGAGCCGCGCTCCCGGATCTTCTGGAGGTGGCCGGCGATGGTCCCGCGCTCCACGGGGCCGAGCGACGTGGCCGCGAGCGTCTGCTCGAGCGCGAGGTCGTCGAGCTCGAGCAGATCGATGAGGTTCACCCCGGCGTGCTCCACGTCGTCGGCCCACCGCGCGAGGAGCACCGCATAGTCGACGTCTGCCTCGTCCCGGCGCGGCTCCGACGTCCCCCAGATCACCGGGGAGGTGTCGTCCACGACGACCGCGCCGAGCGCCCCCGCGCGCAGCGCGAGCACCTCCAGCTCGTCGTCCAGGCGGTGCGTCGACCCGCCGTGCGCGGGCCGCAGGCCCGTGATCCCGGTCGAGAGCCCCGCGAAGGACGCGGAGAGCTCCTCGAGGCGCTTCGCGACCTCCTCCGGCTCCCCCGGCGGCTCGGTGAAGCGCGCGACGAGCCGCGCGCCGTTCGGCAGCGCGCACCACGCGGCGCGCGGGTCGGCGGGCGGCTTGCCGCCGATCTCGAGGAGGGCCTCGTCGGCCGACAGCTCGCGCTCCACGAGGGACAGGAATCGAAGCAGCGCAGGATCCATGGCCGGGCAGCCTACTCCAGCTGGCCGGGGTCGAGCGCCCTCGATGCGCCGGCGCACGCGACATCCCCGCCTGGCCCTCGCGACGGCCGAGCTGCTCGACCGCCCGCCCGGGGCGCCGGGCCCTCCTGGCGCCGCCGAGCCGCTTCACGCGCCCCGCGGCCCGGGCGATCCTCGGGGGCATGAGCATCGACCGCGCCGTGCTGGAGCAGCTCGAACGCGTCGGCGGGCGCCTCTCGGAGGCCAAGGCCCTCAAGCTGCTCGACGACATCGCCTGGCCCCGCGAGGTGGAGGAGCGCTTCTTCGCCTCCGGTGAGGGCAGCCTCCCCGAGGTCGAGTACGCCGTCGATCGCGACGGCCTCGCGCGGCGCGTCGCCGAGCTGCGCGAGCTCCTCGGGTCGATCGACGGCGACGCGCCGGCGCTCGAGTGGCTGCGGGACAACGTCCGCGCCCAGATCGCGGCCGCGGAGCTGCTCGAGGCCGCGGGCACCCGCGCGTTCTACGCGCGCTCGCTGGAGCTCTACGGCGGCGCGCGCACGCGGTTCTTCGGGGGCGCGCTCAGCAACATCGACCTCGCCGAGCACCTCACCGACCGCCTGCGCGTCCACGGCTGGGACGAGGCGAGCGACCCCGAGGAGGAGCCGCTCGACGCCGGCGCGCTCCGGGACCAGCTCGCCGCGCGCGTCGCGGCGCGCGAGCCGCCGCTCGCCATCGACGTCACCCTCGACCCGCGCATCACGGCCAAGGTGGTGGCCGGCATGAGCCGGGTGCGCATCCGGCCGGAGGCCACGTTCGCGTCGTGGGAGGCCGAGGGGCTGTGGCACCACGAGGTCGAGACGCACGCGCTCACCGCGCACAACGGCGCGGCGCAGCCGCGGCTGCCGTTCCTGCGCGCGGGGGGCCCGCGCACCACGCGCACGCAGGAGGGGCTCGCGATCTTCGCCGAGCTGTACAGCCGCTCGCTCTCCATCGGGCGCCTCACGCGGCTCGCCGAGCGGGTGCGCCTCGTGGACCTGGCCGAGCAGGGCGCGAGCTTCCTCGACCTGTACAGGCACCTGCGCGCGCGCGGCGCCGGGCGCCGCGACGCCTACTTCGACGCCCAGCGCGTCTGCCGCGGCGGGCTCTGCGAGGGCGGCGCGCCGTTCACCAAGGACGCCTGCTACCTGGCCGGCCTGCTCGAGGTCTACGCCTTCCTCGCCGCGGTCCTGCGCGGCGGGCTGCGGGACGAGGTGGAGCTGCTCGTGTGCGGCCGGATCGCGCTCGAGGACATCGCGGTGCTCGCGGAGCTGCGCGCCGCCGGGGCGCTCGAGCGGCCGCGCTACCTGCCGGGCTGGCTTCGCGCGTGGCAGACGCTGCTGCCGTATTTCGCGTTCACCTCGTTCATGGACGGCATCGACCTCGGCCCTGTGGAGCGGCACTTCCAGGAGCTGCTCCGCGTGGCCGCGGACGCGCGGCCGGCCGGGGCGGGGAGGCGGCGCCGCGGCGGGCCGCGGGAGGCGTGAGCGGCCGCGCTCAGCGCGCCGCGCCCGGCGCGGGGACGCGCGGGGCAGCGGCGCTCGCGCGTCAGTTCGTGAAGCGGACGTTGTCCACGACGTAGGGCCCCGAGCCGGCGTTCACGTTGAGCTCGATCGTCAGCGACACGTCGCTCGGCGACGCGTTCAGCGCGGCGACCGTGGGCGCGGCGAGCGTGAACGCGAAGGTCGAGAACGCGTTCTGGCCGGCGGGGCTCAGGTTGGTCGTCCCGACGAACTGGTTGTGGATTCCGGCGGACGGGATCGAGATCAGCACCGTGACGGCGCCCAGCCAGGAGGGGTTGGGCTGGACGGGCGACGTGAAGAAGTCGAACGCCAGCTTGTTGCCGACCGGCGCGAGGCCCGCGGCGCTGAACGGCGCGCTCTTGATCTGGCTCCACGCGTTCGGCGTCCCGATCCGGAGCGCCCGGATGCCCTCGGTCACCCAGCCCGTGACGAGCGAGAGCGGCGCCTGGGACGACGTCCAGAGGCCCGACCGCTCGAACCCGAGGACCGGATCGCCGACGAGGAAGTCGCGCATCACCTGCTCGCGGTACGGGAGGAACTCGTCCGTGAGCAGGTTCGAGATCTGGAATCGCGTCCTGCCGGGCTCACCGGGGATCGCCTCCGTCACCTCGGAGGTGTGGGTGAAGAAGAAGTTGTTGGCCGGGACCGGCGAGGAGAGGCCGACGTCGATGTTCCCGCCGGCGGCGTCCTCCTTGACGAGGTGGCACCCCGAGCAGGAGATCGTCTGGGCGCGCGCCAGGAGCTGATCGGGCGTCAGCGGGCTGCCGATCGCGGTGAGCTTCTGCTGGATGCCGGTCCTGAAGGTCGACGGGCCGGTGCCGAGCGCGAGCCGGTAGTTGTTCTGATCGACGATGAGGAGGGCCTCCCCGGCGCCGTAGGTGGCTGGCACGAGCGTCGGGTAGTCGAACCGGTTGATGTCCCCCGCGGAGGCGAGCGACTCCACCGCGTTGTCGACGAACCACGACTGGAAGCTCGCCGCCCGGGGGTCGGTCGAGGCGGGGTCGAAGAGCAGCGCGGAGGGGTTGTCGTCGACGTGCGTCGGCACCGCGAGCAACTGGCAATCTTCGCCGGTGCACTGGTGCGAGAGCTTGAACTCCCGGAGCGACCAGTCGTCCTGCGCGAAGGGGGGCGGCCGCAGGAAGTCGTTGACGCGGATCTGCCCGCTGTCCGCGGCGAAGTTGTCGATGTCGATGACGGGCGGAACCCCGGGCAGGCCGTCGAAATAGAAGCCCTGCAGCGCGTCGGCGCGGTCCTGGACGCTCATGCCAGGATCCGACAGCCCCTGCCAGAACTCGACGATCGGGCGGCAGCCCTGCCGGCCCTGGCTGGGGTTCGGGTTGGGCAGCCTGGACTCGAAGATGATGAAGTTGCGCATGCCCCCGTTCGTCTGGGCGTTGCCTCCCCGCCGCGCGAAGACGATGCGGTACTCGCCGCAATCCGCGCCGATCGGGCTCGCGAGATCGAAGCGGTTCACGAGCGTCGTGGCCATGTAGAGCGACTCGGCCGGCGGCGCGGGGAACGGGGTGCTGTCGGCCTCTTGCCCGACGGCGCGGCTGCAGACGACCGGGAAGCCGTTGATGGAGCCGTCGAAGCGCTCCGTGAAGATGCCGTCCACCGTCGCGGGGAAACCGGGGAGAACGACATCGTCGCAGTGCGGGCCGAGGGCGAGCCCCTCGCTGGCCTTCCGGTATGTGTCGAACATCTGGCGGAACATGAGCTCCGGCGTGAGACCCGGGACGTCCGCGTGGTCCACGAGCCGCTGTAACACGCCCTCCAGCGTGAACCCGGACACGATGTCCGTGTCCGTGACGATGAGCGACTTGCGGGGATCGATCGAGAACGGCGACGTGAGCGCCTGCGCGTCCGCGCCGACGGCCTCGGCGACATCGCCGTGCGCGTCGTCCATGGGATCGCTCGCCGCGCAGGAGACCGTCGGAATCGCGAGCGCGAGGAGCGCGGCGCGGCGCGCCCTCCGCCACACCCCGGCGGAGAGGACCTCGCTTCGTGGGCGCGACATCGACGGGGAGCAAGTTGGGCCAGAGACCATGAAACCTCCTGGAAGCACGCGAATCGCGTGCTCGCTGCGCCGGCCTCATCAGCCGACGTCTCGTGGATGCCGCCATGGCGATCGCCCTTCGGATTATTTTGTCCTCGCATGATTTTTATGAAGCCCATCCAGGAGGCGGCTACGGCACCGTATCGGGTTCCGGTACAATAGAATTCCTGTGTCGCTGTCATCGTGCCGGCGCCCCGCGGCGACCTGCGGCCAGCCCGGCGCCCCGACGACGTTGCTCGGCGGCTCGGGGGGGCCGCGCAGGTCGGGGCAGCGGGGCCACTCCCCACCGCGGGCGCGCTGCCCAAGGCTGCTCTCGGCGCGGAGGGCCGTGGCGGCCCTGGCGCCAGGGGAGGGCGCATGACGGAGGCGATCGACATCAACAAGGCGGACGCGGCGGAGCTACAGCGGGCGCTCCAGGTGAGCGAGGAGTGCGCGCGGAGGATCGTCGAGAAGCGCGAGCAGCTCGGGGGGTTCAGCAGCTGGGAGGAGATCAAGCAGGTGGCCGGCATCGACGATGCGATGGTGGAGAGCCTGAAGGACGGGGGCTTCACGGTGTGGAAGGGGTTCGTGGCGCCGCCCTCGGCGAAGCACGCCTGAGCCGGCGGGCGGGAGCCCTGATGCTGTTCTCGACGGCGGCGCGCGTCGGGACACCGCGCCGGGCTCGCGCCGTGCGGGGCAGCCCCGCGCCGCAGCGACGGCGGGCCGTCGTCGGGTGAAGCGAGGCGCTCCGTTCGACACGGTTCAACACGGTCGCGGGGCGGGGTCATCCGTGTCGCCATCCGCCCTGCTTGCTAGCGCCCGCCGCGGCGGGCGCAGGTTGCGTTCTGGCACCGGGCGCCCGCGGGCGGTAGACCTGTCGAGAGCGCGCTCTGAGCCGCGCCATCAGGCCCGCACGAGGCGGCGCCCGGGCAGGCCAGGCAAGATCGATGAGGGGGAAGGGCTCATGACGGATTCCATCGTTGCTACGCCGCCTCTGGACGTCCTTGTCCCGCCGGCGGCCTCCGGACCGGATGTCCTCGGCGACACGTCCGCCGAGCGAGGCACGATTCAGCGGCTCTTGCAGGTGGATCCCACGACGCGTGAGCCGGACAGCGACGCGACGCTGCTCCTGTCCCTGGCGTCGGCGTGGATGTACTCGGATCCGGACACGCTGAAGAAGGCGCTGTGCGTCTATGGCGAATGGAATTTCGTGCGGGTCGGCGTGGAGAACAACGCGCTCTTCCTGGCGAGCGACGTGTGCTTCATCCAGAGCAGGTGCAGGCGCCTTCTCATCCTGTGCGTCAAGGGGACCGAGCCGGGGAACCTCTTCAACTGGCTCACCGACGCGAGCGTCGCGTCGCAGCGGTTCCACGCGCTCGGGCGCGTCCACGGCGGCTTCGCGCGCAACCTCGGCGTGATGTGGGACATGATCGACAGGCACTTCCACGCGGCGCTGCGCGGCGAGAGCATCCATGATGTGCTCCCGGGCGCCGTGGCCACCCCGTGTCGCGCCGCCGGGTCGAGCGCGGACGGCGGGCCGGCGCCCGAGGCCACGGGCAAGCTGGAGGCGCTCTACATCACCGGACACAGCCTGGGCGCGGCGATGGCGGTGCTCGCCGCCGCGCGCCTGTTCACGGACAACAAATACAGCGACATCCGGCGGCTCCTGCGCGGGGTCTACACCTACGGGCAGCCCATGGTCGGCGACGCGGCCTTCGCTGCCAGGGCCGAGGAGCTCTTCGGCGACAGGTGCTTCCGCTTCGTCTATGCGAACGACATCGTACCTCGCCTGCCGCCGCTCTCGACGGGCCACTTCGCGCACTTCGGGCGGTCGTACCGCTCGACGGGGGAGGGGTGGACGTACGAGGGCAGGGTCGCGGGCCAGACGCGCACGTTGCTCGTGAGCGCGTCGGTCGGCATCTTCGCCTGGATCAAGCATCAACTGCCGATCGTCCGATGGATCCCGCTGCCCTTCTCCTGGGGCGACCACTCGCCGGCCAACTACGTGGAGGCGTCGCAGCAGGGCACGACCCAGCCCGCCATCTTCCGGTTCCGGATCGACTGAGCACCTCGGGTACGAGAGCCCGCCAGGGCTCTGCCTCTCAAGCGCCTCTCCGGCGCGCCGCCGGCCACCTCGCGCCGGCGGTGGATCTCCACGGCCCCACCTGCAAGATGAATTGGTTGCATGAGCCACATGATGGCGATGAGTTGGAAGGGCACCGTCGCGCGGCTAGACATTCGCTCGCTCGACTGGAGATCTGTAAAGATTCGTTAAGGATGTCAGGTTCTTGCTCCAGGAGCGCTGGAGTATTGAACTGAGCACCTCCGCCCGCTAAGGAATCTCCGTCGTCGGCCGCCTGGAGCGTGAGCTGCCAGGTGGAAGCCTCGATGTCAGCGCGGCCGGGGCCGGCGCTCGCGCGCGGCGCGCGCGAGCGCCCAACCCCGAACAGCCCGGTCGAGCCGGACGGACACCTGCTCGCGTCACCGATCGCAGCGCGCGTTGCGCTCGGCCGGCGCGCGAGCGGTCAACTTTCACCCAACGAGAACGTCAATGCGGAACCTCTCCTTCGGCTTCGTCCATCCTCTTGTGACAAGGACCAGCTCGGCTGCGGTCCTCGTCCTGCTCGCCCTCGGCGCCGCCGCGTGCGGAAGCCATGGCGCCGGTGATGGCTCCTTCGGTGGTGCGGAGCTCGCGCTCGACGAGGCCGACGAGCCGATCGGCTCGACGACCGCGGTCAGCGCGTCGGTCGACGAGGCCGGGGCCGGCCCGGTCGCCCCGCCCGCGGCAGGCTTGCCCGCGGTCGGCTTCTGGGAGCTCGACGACTGCGACGGCTCGACGACAGCGCTGTTCGACTCGTCGAACAACGGCTCGACGGCCACCCGCTCGGCCGGCGCGGCCTGCGCGCAGGGCATCAGCGGCCTCGGTATCTCCTTCGACAACAACAACGACACCGTCACGGTCGCCGACAATCCCCGCTTCACCTTCGGGCAGAACCTCGCGGTCGCCGCGTGGGTCAACCCCACCTCGGTGTCGGGGTCGACGGCGCGGACGATCGTGCAGGAGCGGAACAACAGCGGATCGAGCTTCTCGCTCGTCGTCCAGAACAACGAGGCGAGGTTCTCCGTCACCCTGAACAACGGGCAGACGGTCACCGCCCGCGCCCCGATCCAGGCCAACGTGTGGACGCACGTCGCCGGCATCTACAACGGCAGCCGCGCGCGGCTCCTCCTCAACGGCCAGCAGGCCGGCCAGGCCAGCGCGGCGGGCGCGGTCCGCGACATCAACGCGCCGATCCACATCGGCAACAACCCGCAGCGGCAGCGCTTCTCGGGCCTCATCGACCAGGTCTGGCTCTCCGCCAGCCCGCTGACCGACGCCGAGATCGCCCAGCTCACCTGCCTCAGGCACCCCGGTACGGTCGTCGTCACGCCGGAGAGCAGCGGCCCCGTCGCCCCGGGCACGCCGGTGACGTACCAGGTCTCGGTCACAAACAACGATACGAGCACGTGCGGCGCCCGGGATTACGCCCTCAATCTCTTCAGCCGGCCGGGGCTCAGCTTCGCCCTGGACCCCTCGTTCATCGGTGGCGTCGGGCCCGGGAGCACGGCGACGTTCCCGGTCACCGTGACCGGCTCCCTGGCCGCGGACCCCGACGTCTATCGGCTCCGGTACGAGGTGATCAGCCCCAACGCGCCCGGTTCCACCTTCGTCGCGTCAGGGGACCTCGTCTACGAGATGGGCGAGCCGGCGGGCTGCTTCGTCCGGACGAGCCGCGAGATCTTCGTGAAGCACCTCAGCGTGATCGAAGATCCCATCCGCACGACGTTCAACGGGCCGGCCGGCGACCCCCGGACGGGCGCGTGGACGTTCGCGCGGCTCATGGAGGACATGGCGCCCACGCCGGCCGACGCGCCGGCGATGGTCGAGCAGATGTTCAGCACCTGGCTCACCGATCAGGCCGTGAACGGCTTCACGGTGCCGGCGCGCCCGGGCATTCAACAGGTCGTGTTCGACGAGTGGCCGAGGAGCCCTGACGGGTCGCTCGACCTCCGGCAGGCGCCGCTGATGCTGCTCGGCATCGTCAACAGGATCGACGTGCGGAACCTCGACGAGGGGCACGCGGGCGAGGGGCGGTTCGTGTTCGGCGTCTTCAGCCAGGGCTTCGCGCAGCAGTTCACCCTGATCCTCGAGTACAAGCACCCCGCGTCCACCGAGGCCGACGTGCTCGACTGGGCGAACGACTGGCACGCTCTCGGCAGCCTGCCCTTCCCGTCCGAGGAGTACAACGCCGCGCTCCAGGCGATCACGACGCGGTTCGCGGGCCGGAACGCCGCGCCCGGCAGGCCGAACGGGAGCGCGCTCGCGCAGCTCCGCACGAACGAGATCGCGCTGACGGATCCGTGGGAGCTGCGCGAGTTCGTCCTCTCGCCGGAGACGGGCTTCCTGCGCCCGGCGACGGTCAAGCTGACGCCGGATCTCAGCTTCGACGGGACGGCGACGCTCGCGGCGTTCGTGAACCAGAACGAGGCGGCGATCCTCGCGGAGCAGCACACGGTGCCCGACGTGTTCCAGGGCGCGCCGTTCCTCGCCGGCTCGTCGATCAACAACCTCACGGCGTGGACCGCTCCGGGCATCCTCAACAACGAGGCGCGGCACAAGCTCTCGCTCAACACCTGCAACGGGTGCCACGGGCTGGCCGAGACCGGGACGGTGTTCCTGCACGTGAACGTGAGGGCGCCCGGGACCGAGGGGACGCTCTCCAGCTTCATGACCGGCATCGACATCGCCGATCCCGTGACCGGCGAGGTGCGCAACCTGAACGATCTCGCGCGCCGGAACCAGGATCTGAAGGCGCTCGTCTGCGGGCCGGCCCCGGCCCTCGCCGCCGACGCGCCCGTCGCGAGGCTCGGCGCGCCGTCCGCCGCGAGCCGCTCGGCGTTCATCCGCCGCGGCATCGCGCGCGTCCACTGATCCCGGCTGCCCCGGCGGGCGCGGCCGAGGCGCCGCGCCAGGTCGGTTGACCGGGTTCTTCCCTGGCACCGCCGGGCGGGGAGGCCGGAGGAGGCCCCGGCGCGCTGCGCGGCGCGGGGCGGGCGCGCGGTGACGATCTCGTTGTGAAACGAGGATCGCGCAACTAGATTGCGCCGCCGCACGCCCCCATGAGCGCCACCCCTGCTTCGCCCGAGCCCGCGACCGCCCCGCCCGAGCGCCGCGGGCCGCGCATCTCCCGCCGCGCGGCGCACGCCGTCGCGGCCGGGATCCTCGCGCTCGCGGCGGCCCTGATGGCGGTCGACATCGCGCGCGACGCTCCCACCTACGATGAGCCGTTTCACACGACGCGCGGGCTCGCGCTGTGGTGGGAGGGGGACAGCCGCCTCTCGTTCGCCCACCCGCCGCTCGCGAACGCCCTTCAAGCCGCGCCGGGCGCCGCGCGCGGGGCGCCGGTGGATCTCTCCGGGCTCTCCGGGTGGGAGCAGTCCAACCTCGTGGAGGTGGCGCGCGGGTACGGGGCAGCGAGCTACGCGCGCGCGCGCTCGGACATGCTGCTCGGCCGAGCGGTCACGGCGGCGCTCGCGCTGCTGCTCGGCGCCTACCTCTACGCCCGCTCGCTCCGGCACGGCGCGGTGCGCGCGCTCTTCGTGCTCGGCCTGTACGCGCTGCACCCCATGGTGCTCGCGCACGGCCACCTGACGACCACCGATCTGCCGATCACCGTCGCCTTCGTGATCGCCGTGTGCGAGTGGCAGCGCTACCTCACGAGCGGCAGGCTGCTGCGGCTCGGCACGGCGTCGCTCGCGCTCGGCGCCGCGATGGTCACGAAGTTCAGCGCGCTGATCCTCCCTCCCGCCTTCGCGCTCGTCGCGCTGTACGCGGCCCTCCGGCGCGACGGCCGGTTCTCCGGCCTCACCTGGCCGCGCGTCGCCCGCGGGCTCGCGCGCGACGCCGCCGTCCTCCTCGCTGTCGTGCTCCTCGTGATCAACGCGTCGTACGGTTTCCAGCGGACGGGCTGGACGGTCGCCCGCATCCTCGCGGAGCCCGAGCCGGCGCACTGGCTGAGCAACCAGAAGAAGGGCACCCTGCTCGACCGATCGGCGCTGCTCGAGGCGCTCCCGGGCGGGCTGCCCGTGCCGCTGCCCTACACCTATGTCTACGGGGCGTTCTCCGCCTCCGCCCACACGAAGTCGAACCACGGAAACTACTTCTTCGGCGGCCTCCACGGGCCCTCGCCCGCCTATTTCCCTGTCCTGCTCGTCATCAAGAGCCCTGTCGGGTTCCTTCTCTTGCTCGGGGTCGGCGCGTCGCTCCTCCGCGTGCGCCGGCGCTGGCCGCGCCTGCGGACGGTGGCGCTCGCGACCGCTCCGGCGCTCTTCATGGCGCTGGCGGTGAAGTCGCAGATCAACCTGGGCGTGCGCCACGTCCTGCCCGTCGTGCCGTTCCTCGCGATGGTGGCGGCGCGCGGCGGCGCGTGGCTCGTGCTCCGCCCCCGGCGGGCGGCGGCGCGCGTCCCCGGAAGGCTCGCCGGGCTCGCGGCGGCGGGCGCCGCGGGCCTCGTCGCCGTGGAGGCGGTGGCGGCCACGCCGCACCACCTCAGCCACTTCAACTGGCTCGTCGGCGCGCGCGCCGGGCACTGGGTCAGCATGGTGGGAGAGGACTGGGGCCAGGACATCGCGCGCCTCGGCGAGGCCCTGCGCGAGCGCGGCGCGTCGCCCGTGTACTACGAGCCTTACGGCGACTGGGCCTCCGCGGAGCTCTCGCGGGCGGGCGTCAAGCACCGGAAGCTCCGCTGCAATCGCGACGTGCCCCGCCCCGCCTGGGTGGCGATCCATGCGACCGTCGACGTCCGGCGCCGCAAGCCGTGCGCCGCGCTCCGCGCCGGCGCGGTGCGCGAGGCCGTCATCGATCACCACATCCACGTGTACCGCCTGGAGGATCCGAAGGCGTCGCCGCCCGCGAAGGCAGACGACGCGACCGACGACGCCGACGAGAAGGAGTGAAGGCGCAGCGCTGCGCGCGCGCCTCCACGCCGGCTCGCTCCCGCGCCGCCCGTCAGAAGCGCAGCTCGCTCGTGCTCACCTCGTGCGCCACGCGCGTCACGCCGGCGACGTCGATGAGGCCGAGGGAGATCGCGTGGTCCGTCTCTCCCCAGGTGATCTCCACGAAGCCGTAGTTGTTCTCCGCGACGGGCGAGCCCACCCGGTTTGCGTTCGCCTCGATCTCCGGCCACGTCTCGGTGATGCCGCTGGAGGTGAGGTCGTACAGGGGATAGCCGCCGTCGGTCTCGAGCCGGGAGAGCTCGCCCCAGTGGACGTCGCCGCTGATGAAGAGGGTCGCCTCCGCGCCGGTCCTCTTTATCAGATCCACCATCCTCTGCCGCTCGTGCGGCATGTTCGTCCACGACTCGTAGCCGTTGTATTCGTGGCCGAGCTGCGTGCTCGTCCCGATGATGCGCACGTCCGCTGGCTTCTTCAGCTCCTCCTCGAGCCAGGCCCACTGGGCGTCTCCGAGCAGGGTGCGGGACGTGTCGGTGGTCGGCTGGTAATCGTGCTTGTACCGCGTCGGGTCGCTGTTCGCGTCGAGCGGGTCGCGGAACCACCGGGTGTCGAGGAGGATGATCTGGAGGACGCCGCCGGGCTCCTCGCGCAGGTACGAGGTGTAGATGCCCTCCCGCGCGCGCCGCGGCGATTCCGCGGGCTCTCCCCAGAAATCGAGGAAGAGGGCCTTCGAGGCGGCCTTCTGTGGGAACTCCTTGCCGGCGTCGTTCGCGCCGTAGTCGTGGTCGTCCCAGGTGGCGACGACGGGGACGGCCGCGAGGAGCGCCTGGAACTCCGGGGACGCCGCGAGCCTGTCGTATTTCGCCTGCAGCACGGCGATGTCCTCGGAGTCGCCGTAGATGTTGTCGCCGAGGAACACGAAGAGATCGGGCGCGCTCGCCGTCGCGAGCTCCAGGACGGGCTTCGCCTTGTCCTGGTGCATGCAGGAGCCGAAGGCGATCCGGGTCTTCAGCGACCGCGGGCCGCCCCCGCCCTCGCCCCCGCTGCCCCCCGTTCCCCCTCTCGGCGTGTCGGTGGCGCCGGGGTCGTCGGTGCTGCTGCACGCGACGGTCGGGAGGAGGGGAGAGAGGCCGAGGGCGAGGCCGAAGAGCGTGGGGATCCTCTGCATGACCCGAGGCTAACACACGGGCTCACAGCGCCCCGCGGCCGGAGAGGGGCGCGCGTGGTGCGGCCGGAGAGGGGCGCGCGTGATGCGGCCGGAGAGGGGCGCGCGTGGTGCGGCCGGAGAGGGGCGCGCGTGATGGGGAGTCGAACCGAAACGGACATGGCGGGTCAAGGCGCGCGTTGACCCCCGGCGCTGTTGAGGTATGACGCCGCGCTCATGGAACAGGTCCGTTCCCGTCTCGCGCCCCCGCGCGCGCCCTCTGCGCCTCGCCGGGCGGCGCGCCGTCGCCTCGCCGCGTTGGCGCTGGCCTTCGCCGCCGCGGCCTCCGCGTCGACAGCGGCCGCGGAGGCGCCGGCGGAAGGCGCGGCGTCCCTGTCGACAGCGCCGCCGCCCGCGCTGCCGACAGCGCCGCCGCCGCCCGCGCCGCCGCCGCCCGGGCTGCCTGGCCTGCCGGGGGTCCCGCCGGGGGCCACGTGGGACGAGACGGTCGCCGCGTACGAGGCGCGCATCGCGTCGCTCGAGCGCCAGGCGCGCTCCGCCGCGACGCGCGGCGCCGAGGAGGAGCTGCGCCGGATCGAGCTGGATCTCGAGGCGACGCGGCGGGGCTACCGCGACTTCGAGGAACGGACGACGGAACGGAACAGCCCGTTCATGATGGTCTCGGGGCTCGTGCTGTCGGGCCTCGGGGGCGTCGCCGTGCTCACCGGCCTTGTCCTCGTCGTGGCGAACCATGACGACACCGGCGAGGACGCCCGTGACAGGTACACGGTGGCGCTCGCCACCGCGGCCGGGGGCGTCGCCGGGATCGGCGTCGGCCTGCCGCTCTATGTGATCGGCAAGAAGCGGGTGCGGAAAGACCTCGAGTCGAGCGCGCCTGTCGCCGCGCGCCTCCTCGTCGGCCCGGGCGCCGTCGCCGCGTCGCCCGGGGCCGGCCCCCTGAGCGTCGGACTGCGCGTCGCGTTCTGACGGCGGCGCGACGGGAGTCAAAAAGCGCTGGGCAAGCTCCCGGCTCGCTGCTAGTGTTCCTCTCGACGCGTCGCCCGCGTCGACCATGCGGAACGCACACTGAAACCACCGCTCCGCCACGCGGCCCTCAGGGCTGATCGCCAGTTGCCCAGGTAGGCACGGCGTTCCCTGCTGCCGCGCGTGAGCCGCCACGACGTCGCCCCGCGGAACCCCGCGCGAGCGCAGCGTCGTGCGCTGTGGGGACGGAGCGGGGCCGACAAGCGATCGAGTCCGAGGCGCTGGAGGGTCAATGACCTGGACGTCACTGACCTCCTGGTCGTCGCCCCTCGCTCGCTGGCCGCTCGCTCGACGCGCTGGGCCCGAGGGCTCGTGGCGCGGCGGGCCGACTCGCCATCTCTCCTGACGTCGCGGCGCTGAGGCGCCTCGGCGGCGGGGGCGTGTGGCGCGTCGGGCCGCCCCGTCGCGACGCAGGGCGGAGGTGCGTCGAGAGAGCGCCAGTCGGGCGAGCTGGGAGAGGCCTCCTGCGCCGACGTCCATCGCTGCATCGGTCTGCCTGCAACCCGGGGTCGTGTGACGAATGGAGGGTCTATGAGAGCCGGTTCTTCGATGGTTTCGTTGGGTGTTCTTCCTGCCGTGGTGATGACAGAGACGAGCGATCGACTGGAGGTTTCCATGCAACGACGAGCGCATCTCCCCGACGGTCACCTGGAGCTCGGCTCGGCGAGGATGCCCGTGCGGCGCCCGCCGCCGAGAGGGCCGCTCCCTGCGCAGAAGCCGATGGACAGGGGCCCCCGCCCGCCGCAGCGGATCCCGAGCCAGGATCGCGCGCGGCCGCCGGTGAACATCCCGCAGCGCCGCCGCATGGGCGTGCAGCGGTAGCGCCAGGGCCGGCTCCCGCGCCGGAGCGAGGGAGTGCCGCGGTAGCGTGGCTCCCGCGCCGGAGCGCCGGTCCGGCCGGCGCTCCGGCGGCGCGGCGCCGGCGCGCCGAGACTTCCGCGATTCCGCGTCCTCCGATGGGGCGACCCTGCCTCGGATCGTGTTTGGGCCGGGGCGAAGGCTGCGGTAAGACCTCACCTCCCGCGCGGCCCTGCGGCCGCGCGTCCTCGCCGAAGCCCCGACCATGATCCCCGCCGAACCGTTCGAAGCCCGCCTCGTCTCCGCCCGGCCTCTCAGCTCCTTCGTGCGCGAGCTCTCGTTCGAGCGCACCGACGGCAAGGCGTTCCCGTTCGAGGCCGGGCAGTGGGTCAACCTCGTCCTGCCGCTCCCGGGCGGCGACGTGAAGCGCGCCTACTCGATCGCCTCCGCCCCCGACGGCTCGCCGCGCTTCGATCTGGCGGTCACGCGCGTGGAGGGCGGCGCCGGCTCGGAATACCTGCACCGGCTGGAGCCCGGCGCCGCGCTCCGCGCCATCGGCCCGCACGGGCTCTTCACCCGGGATCCCGCGGATGCCGCGCCTTCCCTGTTCGTCGCCACCGGCACCGGCGTCACGCCGCTGCGGAGCATGCTCCACGCCTCCCTGCGCTCCGTCGCCCGCGGCGTCGCCGCGCCCCACCTCTGGATCCTGTTCGGCGCGCGCTTCGAGGAGGACATCATCTACCGCGACGAGCTCGAGGCGCTCGCGCGCGGATCCGAGCGGATCCGCTACGAGATCACGCTCTCGCGCGGCGGCCCGTCCTGGGCCGGCCGCCGCGGCTACGTCCAGGCGCACGTGCCCGAGCTCTACCGAGAGCTCGCGGCCGCGAGCGGCGACCCCGCCCCGCACGTGTACATCTGCGGGCTCGATCGGATGGTCTCGACCGTGCGCGAGCTCGCCCGCGGCGAGCTCGGTGTCCCCCGCAAGCACGTCCACGTCGAGCGCTACGACTGATCCGCCGCGCCCGGCGCGGCGGGCCGCGCGACGACGGAGACGCCGGAGCCGCCGGCCTCGAGCGCGCGCGGCGCGGAGGGGATCGCCTCCCGGCGGCGCGCCGCGCCTTGAGCGGTACCCTGGGTACGACGTAGGATGCACGGCCCCGCGGGCGGTTCCTGCGGGGTCCGTTCCTCAGGTGACCACGTGACGACAAAGAAGACGTTCCGCACCATCGATCCCGCGACGCTCCCGAAGCACTTCGACTCGCCGGTCGCCGAGCAGCGCCTGGCCGACGCGTGGGAGGCCGAGGGGACGTACCGCTACGACCCGTCGCGCCCCCGCGAGGAGACGTTCGTCGTCGACACGCCCCCGCCGACGGCCTCGGGCTCGCTGCACATCGGCCACGTCTTCAGCTACACGCACACCGACGTCGTCGTCCGGCAGCGCCGGATGCGCGGGCTCAACATCTTCTACCCGATGGGCTGGGACGACAACGGCCTGCCCACCGAGCGGCGCGTGCAGAACTACTTCCACGTCCGCACGGACGTGCGCACGCCGTACGAGAGCGGCCTGACGCTCGCGCAGGCGACGCCAGAGGCGATGAAGAAGGAGCCGCCGCGCATCGTCTCGCGCCCGAACTTCATCGAGCTCTGCCACAAGGTCACGCGCGAGGACGAGCAGGTGTTCAAGGCGCTCTTCCGCCGGGTGGGCCTCTCGGTCGACTGGCAGCACGAGTACGCCACCATCGATGATCACTGCCGCCGCACGGCGCAGCTCTCGTTTTTGGATCTGCACGAGAAGGGCCACCTCTACTCGGTCTTCGCGCCCACGATGTGGGACGTCGATTTCCAGACGGCGGTCGCCCAGGCCGAGGTCGAGGATCGCCCGCAGTCCGGCGCCTTCCACGACATCGCGTTCGCGGTGGAGGGCACGGACGAGGAGCTCGTCATCGCCACGACGCGCCCGGAGCTGCTCGCGGCGTGCGTCGGCGTCACGGCGCACCCGGAGGACCCGCGGTACAAGCACCTCTTCGGCAAGACGGCGCTCACCCCGATCTTCCGCGCGCCGGTGCCCATCTTCCCGAGCCCGCTCGTCGATCGGGAGAAGGGGACGGGCATCCTGATGGTCTGCACGTTCGGCGACGCGACCGACGTGATCTGGTGGCGCGAGCAGAAGCTCCCGCTCCGGCAGATGCTCGGCAAGAACGGCCGAGTCCTGCCCGTGACGTTCGGCGAGGGCGACTTCCAGAGCCGCGACCCGGCCGCCGCGAACGCCGCCTACGCGCCGCTCCAGGGCAAGGGCGTGAAGCAGGCGCGCGCGGCCGTCGTCGAGCTGCTCCGCCGCGACGAGCACGCGGCGGCGCCCGGCCGCGGCCCGGCGCTCCGCGGCGAGCCGAAGCCGATCGAGCGCGCGGTGAAGTTCTTCGAGAAGGGCGACCAGCCGCTCGAGTTCGTGCCCACGCGGCAGTGGTTCGTCCGGCTGGCCGACAAGAAGGCCGAGCTCCTCGAGTACGGCGACAAGATCGCGTGGCACCCGGATTACATGCGCCTCCGGTACCGCAACTGGACCGAGGGGCTCCAGGGCGACTGGTGCATCAGCCGACAGCGCTATTTCGGCGTGCAGTTCCCTGTCTGGTACCCGCTCGACGCCGAGGGCAACCCCGACCACGGCCGGCCGCTGCTCGCGACCCGCGAGATGCTCCCGGTCGACCCGACGGTCGACGTGCCGCCCGGGTACGAGGCGTCGCAGCGCGACAAGCCGGGCGGCTTCACGGCGGAGAGCGACGTCTTCGACACCTGGTTCACGAGCTCGCTCACGCCGCAGATCAGCTCGCACTGGGGGATCGCGCCGGAGCGCCACGCGCGGCTGTTCCCGGCCGATCTGCGGCCGCAGGCGCACGACATCATCAGGACGTGGGCGTTCTACACGATCGCCAAGGCGATGCTCCACGAGTCGTCGGTCCCGTGGCACCACGTCGCGATCTCGGGGTGGATCCTCGATCCCGATCGCAAGAAGATGTCGAAGAGCAAGGGCAATGTCGTGACGCCCATGCACCTGCTCGACACGTACTCTTCCGACGCGGTCCGTTACTGGTCGGCGAGCGCGCGGCTCGGCACGGACACGGCGTTCGACGAGAAGGTGCTCAAGATCGGCAAGCGCCTCGTCACGAAGATCTGGAATGCGAGCAAGTACGTGCTCAGCCAGTCCGCGGACGTCCACCCGATCTCCGAGGAGCTCGACCGGGCGTTCGTTCACAAGCTCGCGGCGGTGGTGGCGGACGCGACGCGCTCGTTCGACGAGCACGAGTTCGCGGCGGCGCTCGAGCGCACGGAGGATTTCTTCTGGCGCTGGTTCACCGACGCCTACCTGGAGCTCGCCAAGGCGCGCGCGCGGGGTGAGGCCGGCGCCGGCGATGCGGCGCGCGGCTCGGCGGTGGCGGCGCTGCGGCTCGGGCTGTCGGTGCTGCTGCGGCTGTTCGCGCCGATGCTCCCGTACATCACCGACGAGGTCTGGCGCTGGGTGTACGCGGAGGAGACGGGGCAGCCGTCGATCCACCGGGCGGCGTGGCCGTCGGCGGCGGATTTCGCGGAGGTGGCGGCGCCGGCGGATCCGGCGCTGCTGGATCTCGCGGCGGCGGCGATGGCGGCGGTCAACAAGCGCAAGAGCGAGCTCGGGGCGAGCGTGGGGCGCGTTGTGGCGCACCTCGCGCTGGGCGCGAACGCCGCGACGCTCTCGCGGCTGCGGCCGGCGCTGGGGGACGTGCTCACGTCGGTGCGGGCGAGCGCGCACGAGCTCGTGGAACGGGCGGAGCTCGCGGACGGCGAGCTCGTCGTCGTGCGCTGCGACGTGGAGCCGGCGGGGACGGCGGCCGCCTCCGCCGGGGCGGGGGAGGCGGCGGCCACGGAGTGACGGCGGCCAGGGGGCCGGCGCGCGGGCCCTCCGCGCGCGCCGGCGCGGTGCCTCCGCGCGCGGAGGCCCGCGCGCCGGCGTCACTCCTCGTGGAGCCGGGGAGCGAGTAGGGTTGACCCATGACCGACAGCGCTCCGACGCCGCACAGCGGCCACGACCCGCTCGACACGCCCGCCGGCAGGTTCCGCTCGCTGCTCGTCCCCGTCGATCTCTCGCCGGCGTCGGATCGCGTGATCGGGCGGGTCGCGCTCCTGCCCCTGGCCGAGGGGGCCCGGATCACCCTCCTGCACGTGATCCCCGAGGGGCTCACGCTCCGCGCCCAGGAGCTCGCCGAGGGCGACGCGAGGAAGGCGCTCCGGGCCGAGGCGGACGCCATGGCCCGGGAGCTGCCCGGGAGCGTCACGATCCAGCTCGCCGTCCGGGTGGGCGCTGCCGCGGCCGAGATCGCCCGGCACGCCGACGAGGTCGCGGCCGATCTGGTCGTCATGGGTCGCGCCGGAGGCGATGCGCTCCGCGAGCTCTTCTTCGGCTCGACCGCGGAGCGCGTCGTGCGGCAAGCGCGGCTCCCGGTGCTGGTGGTCCGCCTGCGCCCCCGCGCCCCGTACCGGCGGCCGGCGGTGGCGCTGGCGTTCGACGACGCCGCGCGCCACGCCGTCATCACCCTGCTCCGGGCCCTGCCGCCGCCGCGCCCGACGGTATCGGTCATCCACGCCTGCGACGCCCCGCTCCAGGAGCTGGCGTACTCCAGCCTGCCCGAGGACGACATCGAGGCGTTCCGCGAGCAGCGCCAGCGCAAGGCGCAGGAGGCGCTGGCCCAGGTCCTGTCCGCCGCGCTCGCGGAGGCGAAGGTCCCGCCGGACGACGCCCCGGCGTGGAAGACCCGCATCCGGCACGGGTCGCCGAGGGCGCTCATCGAGAAGGCGGTCAAGAAGGCGGACGTCGATCTCCTGGCGCTCGGGACGCACGGCCACTCCGGCGTCGCGCACGCCTTCCTGGGCACGGTGGCCGGCGACGTGCTGCGCGCGGTGGCGTGCGACGTCCTGGTGGTGCCGCCCCGTGAGGCGGCCCCTCGGGGCGCCTGATGCACGGCCGCGGGCCGCTCGCCCGCCTCGTCACGGCCTGGGCGCCGCGCTGATCGGCGCCGCCGCCGCGCTGCGCGTCCGCCAGCCGCGCATCCTGGGTCACGAACCCGTGCTCGGTGCTGGCCCGGAAAACCGCCCCGGAGACCGGCGCGCTCAGGCGCGGATGACGACGACCTCGCGGCCGGAGGGGGTCGATGCGTGTTCGCGGCGCGTGCGCTCGGCGATGGGGGGCTGCCCCGAGCGCTGGTCGAAGAGGATGAGCCAGCCGCGCTGGAGCCCCAGGCCGGCGAGGTACTCGTCGAGCTGGTCGAGCCCTTCGGCGAGGGGGTCGGGGCGGCCGTCGCGCCAGACCTTGAGCTCGATGGCGAGCGTCTCGCCGGCATGGCGAACGCAGAGATCCATCCTGCCCCGGCCGATGGCGTACTCGCGCTCGACGGTGCCGCCGCCGTTCACGACGCGGTGGAGGAAGGCCATGACGACCAGGTGCGGCGCGATCTCGTGGTAGGGCGCGGCGCCGAGGAGCGGCTCGCCGTGCTGGCGCCAGAACGAGAGAAAGGCGTCGAGCAGGCGGTCCGCGTCGAGGCGGCCGTCCTGGGTGAGCCAGGTCGCCGGGATGCGAGGCAGCGAGTCGCGCACGCCGCTCGCGAGCTGACGTACGATGATCTCGCGGTAGATGGGGTTGGCGATGACGAGACCGCCCTCCGCCGCGCGGCGCACGAGGCCCAGATCGATGGCGAAGCGCCGATCGTCTTCCGGCACGTCGCCGAGGGTGCTGCCGGCGAGCATCGGCTCGATCACGGCGCGGATGCGCGGCTCGCGTAGCCGCTCGACCAGGCTGTCGAGGTGGGTGTCCTGCCGCTCGATGAGGACCTCCTTGGCGCGATCGACGTCCGCGGCCGTGATGGGCTGGGCGCGATCCTTGACCAGGACGTCGACGAGCTGGCGGGCGAGCGCGTTGACGAGCCAGGGCTGGCCCTGGGTGAGCTCGAAGGCGCGGTCCACGGCGTCCGGCAGGAAGACCTGGCCCGTGTCGGCCGTGTGCTGGGCGTAGAGCGCTGCCACCTCGTCGCGGGTGAAGTTGCGCAGCGTGAGCGACTCGACCTTGATGTTGAACGGGCTCGACGTGCCGAGCCGGTCGCTGCCGCCGGAGGTGACCTTGTAGTCGCGGACGTCGCGCAGCCCGATGAGCGCGAGCGCGTGCGGGAAGCTGCGCGGGCGACCCGGATAGCCGCTCCGGATCTGGCGCAGCACGGATGTCAGCGTCGTATCGCGCAGCGCGTCGATCTCGTCGAGGAAGACGACGAGCGGCCGCGGCGCAGCCTGCGCCCAGGCGCGCAGGGCGGCCCCGATGCGCTGGCCGGGGGGCGCATCGGGGAAGGGCGGCGGCAGCAGATCGACCGGGAGCTGCGCGCCGGCGGTGCCGCGCCATTCGGCGAGCATCGCGAGCTCGGCCGCGCCGGGGTCGTCGGGGAAGGGGGCGCCGACCTCCGCCGAGACGAGGACCGCCACATGGCGCCCTTCTCGCGTGAGCGCCTGGGCGAGCGTCAGCAGCGAGGTGGTCTTGCCGATTTGCCGCGGCGCGTGCAGGACGAAGTACGCCTTTCGCTCGATGAGGTCGCGCACCGCGGGCAAGCGCTCCTCGGCCGGGAGCATGTAGTGATCGGCCGGGTTGCAGGGGCCTGCCGTGTTGAACCAGCGGGGCATCGCAGCGCGAGTCTAGAGAGCCGGGCGCGGGGCGACCAGCGCGCTCCTTGGCGGTTCGATCCTCTGCGGCGCTGTCCGAGGTAAGTACCGCGCCACCAGCGGCCTCGCCCGCCCCCCACGACGCGCTGTGGTCGCTGGCGAGCGGCCTCGCCCGCCCCCTACGACGCGATGTGGTCGCTGGCGAGCGGCCTCGCCCGCCCCCCACGACGCGATGTGGTCGCTGGCGAGCGGCCTCGCTCGCCCCCCACGACGCGCTGTGGTCGCCGGCGAGCGGCCTCGCTCGCCCCCCACAACGCGCCATGGTCGCCGGCGACCCGCCTCGCCCGCCCCCCACAACGCGCTGTGGTCGCTGGCGACCCGCCTCGCCATCGACCACGTCGCGTTGTGGTACGGTCGCGAGCCAACACGCCGAGATCGCTCGGGGTTTCTGAGTTGACGTGATGTAGGTTACAATGGATTGCTGCCGCCGCGCTGCGGCGGCGCGCGCGAGGAGGGGCCCGGCACGTGCCGATGAACCAGCGCATGCGCTGCCGCTCGCGCCCGCGACGCTGCTGAAGCGCAACGCGGGCGGCATTCCAGCAAATGGGCCGGGCGCCCGGAGTCCACGAAAGCAGCGATGTGCGCTCCGGAAGTCATCGAGGATCGGTTCGAGATCGAGCGGCTCGCCGGAGCCGGCGGGATGGGGGACGTGTACCGCGCGCGCGACCGGCTGTCGGGGAAGGCGGTCGCGCTCAAGGTGCTGCAGCGGTCGAGCGTGCGCGACCTGAGCCGGCTCTCGAGGGAGGCGGAGGCGCTCGTCACGCTGCAGCTGTCGGGGGTCGTGCAGTACGTGGCGCACGGGATGACCGGCGCAGGGCGGCCGTACCTCGCCATGGAGTGGCTCGACGGCGTCACGCTGGACGAGCGGCTCGCCGGAGGGCCGCTCTCGATCGCCGACAGCGTGACCCTCGCGGCCCGGGTGGCGAGCACCCTCGGCGCGGTCCACCAGCTTGGCATCGTCCACCGTGACCTGAAGCCGAGCAACCTGATGCTCGTGGGCGGGTCCGTCGAGCGCGCCACGCTGCTCGACTTCGGCATCGCGCGCGACGTCCGGATCACGCGGACCCTGACGGCGCCCGGCGCGATCCTCGGCACGCCCGGGTACATGGCCCCCGAGCAGGCGCGCGGCGAGCCGTCGGTCGACGCCCGCGCCGACGTGTTCGCGCTCGGCTGCATGCTGTTCCGGTGCCTCGCGGGGCGCCCGCCGTTCCTCGGCGACAACGTGCTCGCGCTCCTCATGAAGGTCGTCCTGGAAGATCCGCCGCGGCTCGGGGAGCTCCGCGACGGCATCCCCGCGCCGCTCGAGCGCCTCGTGGCGCGGATGCTGGCGAAGGACGCGGCGCTCCGGCCGCGCGACGGCGCCGCCGTCGCCGAGGAGCTCGCGGCCCTCGCGCACGCAGGGCTCCCCACCGGAGGGAGCGTGAGCGCGGCGCCGCCCGCGCCCGGCGTGGAGATCACGACGTCGGAGCGGCGGGTCATGTGCGTCATCCTGGCCGCCGACGGCCGCGCGCAGGCGGAGACGTTCACGGACACCGACGGCGGCTCCGAGACGGATCCGCCGCTGCCGGACCCGGAGGCGCTGCGCCGGATCGTCGCGCGCCACGGCGGCCGCATCGAGCTGCTGCGTTCGCAGTGGCTGCTCATCGCGCTGTCCGGCGCCGACTCCCCGACGGATCTCGCCACCCGCGCGGCCCGTTGCGCGTTCGCCCTGCGCGAGGCGCTCGGGGACGTGCCCATGTCCATCGCCACGGGGCTGGCCGAGATCGCCGGTCGGCTGCCGGTCGGCGCGCTGATCGATCGCGTCGTGCAGCTCTTCCCGCAGCGCCGCGCGGCGCCCGGGTCGAGCATCCTCCTCGACAGCTCGACGGCCGGCCTGCTCGCCGGCCGCTTCGACACGGCGCAGGAGCCCGACGGGTGCTGGCTCCGCGCCCCCCGCGAGGAGCCGGTCGCGGCCCCCAGGCTGCTCGGGCGACCGACGCCCTGCGTGGGGCGCGACCGCGAGCTCTCGCAGCTCGCGAGCGAGTGGCGCCACTGCGTGGACGAGCCCGCCGCGACCGCCGTCGTCGTCGTGGGCGCCCCGGGCCTCGGCAAGTCGCGCCTCGCCTGGGAGTTCCTCCGCGCCCTCCGGGAGCGGAGCGAGGCCGCCGAGGTCTGGACGGGCAGGGCCGATCCGCTGGCCGCCGGCTCCGCGTTCGGCCTCCTCGCCCACGCGCTCCGCCGCGCCATGGGCATCGTCGACGGCGAGCCGCTCGAGGCGCGGCGGCGGAAGGTGCTCGCCCGGGTCGAGCAGCTCGACGGCCTCGGGGCCAGGGGCCCGCACGTCGCGGCGTTCCTCGGCGAGCTCGTGGGGGCGACGTTCCCCGACGAGGCCGACGTGCAGCTCCGCGCGGCGCGCCACAACCCGGTGCTGATGGGCGACCGCCTCCGCCAGGCCTTCGAGGAGCTCGTCCGGGCCGAGTGCCAGCGCCGGCCGGTGCTGCTCGTCCTCGAGGATCTGCACTGGGGCGACCTGCCCACGGTGACGCTCGTCGACGCCGCGCTCCAGCAGGCAAGGGAGCTGCCCTTCTTCGTGCTGGCGCTCGCCCGTCCCGAGGTGAGCGAGCTCTTCCCGACGCTCT
This sequence comes from Sorangium sp. So ce1335, assembly GCF_051521615.1. Lineage (NCBI taxonomy): Bacteria > Pseudomonadati > Myxococcota > Polyangiales > Polyangiaceae > Sorangium > Sorangium sp. So ce1335. The sequence continues at coordinate 7,481,834 of NZ_CP150363.1, read as the reverse complement.
GGAGCGAGCGGAACGGCCTCCGGATCAGCCTCGCGCCGCTGCCCCGGCGCGCGGGCGAGCGGCTCGTGCGGGAGGTGCTCGGCGACCGCGCCGACGCCGAGCTGGTCGGGCGGCTGCTCGCGCGCGCCGAGGGCAACGCGTTCGTGCTGGAGGAGCAGATCCGCGCCGTCGCCGAGGGCAGGAGCGAGGGCATGCCCGAGACGGCGCTCGCGATGGTGCAGGCGCGGATCGAGGCGCTAGGGATCGAGGAGCGCCGCGTGCTGCGCGCGGCGAGCATCTTCGGCGAGACGTTCTGGGAAGGCGGGGCCGCGGCCCTCGTCGGCGGCGCGCCGGTGGCGTGGCGGCTCGCCGAGCTCGTGCGGCGGGAGATCGTCGTCCGGCGGCACGAGGCGCGCATCGCGGGGGAGGTGGAGTACGGGTTCCGACACGCCCTCGTGCGGGAGGCCGCCTACGGCATGCTCACCGAGCGAGACCGCCGCGTCGGGCACGCGCTCGCGGGCGACTGGCTGGACCGGACCGGCGCCGCCGACGCCATGGCGCTGGCCGAGCACTTCGAGATCGGCGGCGCGCCGGCGCGGGCGGCGGCTGCGTACCTCCGCGCGGCCGAGGAGGCGCTCCGGGGCGGCGATCTCGCCGCGGCCATCGAGCGGGCCGAGCGCGGCGTCGGGTGTGGCGCCGAGCGAGACGTCGCGGGCAGGCTCCGCCGGGTGCAGGCGGAGGCCCACGTGTGGCGCGGCGACCTCTCCCTGGCGATCGAGCGAGGCACGGAGGCGGCCGATCGGCTGGAGCGCGGCTCCGCCGCGTGGTTCTCGGCGATCGCGCACGTGGCGATCACGTCGTTCAAGCTGGGGAAGCTCGATGAGATCGAGCGCTGGGCGACCCTGGCGGCGGACACCGAGGCCAGCGCCGAGGCGCAGGGGGTCAAGCTCGTCTGTCTCGCCGACGCCGCAGCGGCGCTGACGCTGGCGGGGCGCTATGCAGAAGGGCGCGCGCTGATCGAGGCCGTCGAGCGCACCGAGGAGACTGCCGGCGCGCTCGACGCGGAGGCGGCCGCGCACCTCCACGAGGCGCGCGCTTACCAGGCCGTCTGCACGGGCGATCTGGCCGCCGGCGCGGCCAGCCTGGAGGCCGCGCGCCGCGCCTACGATCACCTAGGTGATCGCCGCAACGCCTGCAGCACACGCAACGGCCTGGGCAGCGCCTACACGGAGCTCGGCGGCCTCGCGAGCGCGGAGTCGATGCTGCGCGAGGCCCTGGAGGCGGCCGACCGGATGCAACTGCACGAGCTGAAGCTCGCCACGGAGGCAAACCTCGCGCACGTCCTCGTGGCCCGCGGTCAGGTCGCCGAGGCGCGGGCGCGCGCCGAGGCGGCCTCTGCGTCGAGCCGGCGAGCAGGCCTCGGGCACGTGGAGCTGTTCGCCCGCTGCTACCTCGCCAAGGCCTGCTTCGCCGGCGGCGACCTCGACGCCGCCGAGCGCGAGGCGCGCGCCGCGGTGGCGCTCTCGCCGAGCTCGCCGACGCTCGGCGTGCAGGCCTCCGCGATCCTCGCGCGCGCGCTGCTGGGGCTCGGCCGCGTCGACGAGGCCGTCGCGACAGCCACCGAGGCGGACTCGATGCTTGCGTCGTTCGGCACGCTCGAAGAGGGCGAGTCGCTCGTCCGGCTGACCTTCGCCGAGGCGCTCGCCGCGGCCGGCCGGCAGGACGAGGCCGCCGCCGCGATCGCGTCGGCCAGGGCCGCGCTGCTCGCGCGGGCCGACAAGCTGAGCGACCCGGCCTGGCGCGAGCGCTTCCTCCGCGACGTCCCCGACAACGCCCGCACGCTCGATCTGGCGCGGCAATGGCTCGCGAAGAGCTGACGACTCCGTCCCCGTCGACCGCCGCGGGGGCAGTCATGGGGTCTCACCGGCTCCCTTTCAGCGCGTCAGGAGGCGGCCAGGGGACAACGCCTATGCCGCCTGCAGGTGCTCGATCAGGATCTTCACGCCGAGGCCGATGAGCACGACGCCCCCCGCCGCGTCGAGCCGCTTGCCGAGCACCGCCCCGAAGCGCCTGCCGGCGAAGAGGCCGAGCGCGCTGAGGACCGCTGTCGTGATCCCGATCGTGGCGAGCGAGAGCGCGAGCGGCGCATTCAGCATCGGGAGCGTGAAGCCGACGGCGAGCGCGTCGATGCTCGTCGCGATGGCCAGCACGAACATGACATTCAAGGCGAACAGGTCCTTCGGCGCGCCGTCGTCCTCCTCGTCGTTACCGCCCCGCGCCTCCCACAGCATCTTGCCGCCGATGGCCGCGAGGAGGCCGAACGCGATCCAGTGATCCCACGCCTTCACGAGGGGCCCGACGCGTTCACCGAGGAGCCACCCGATCAGGGGCATGAGCGCCTGGAACCCGCCGAAGAAGCCCGCGACGAGCGCGACGTGCCGGGCGCGGATCGCGGGGACCGCCAGGCCCCGCGCGGCCGCGACCGCCGTCGCGTCCATGGCGAGGCCGAGCGCGAGGAGCAGGATGGCGCCGAAGCTCATGAGGCCACCGCCGACCTGGCCGTCACTTCGTCGCGAGCTTCGTCAGGTCCAGCATTTCATCGACGTCCGGCAGCACGATCAGGTCGCACCGCCGGTTCTTCTGCTTGCCGGCCGGCGTGGCGTTGTTCGCCACGGGGTCGGTGTCCGCGAACCCGGCCGCGCTCCAGTGCCGCGTCGGGAGCTGGCCTTCCTTGCCGATCAGGAACAGCAGCACGGCCCGCGCGCGCATCAGCGACAGGCCCCAGTTGTCGTAGAACGGGCCGTTCTTGTACGGCTGGCTGTCCGTGTGCCCGGCGACCTGGTAGTCGCGATCCACGAGCGACTTGTCGCCCCGGATGACGTCCGCGATCTTCTTCAGGATCTCCTGGCCGTCCTTGCGCAGCGTGTCCTTGCCGGAGTCGAACAGGACGTCTCCGGGCAGCGAGATGACCATCCGGTTGCGGCGGACCTGGACCTCCAGGCCGAGCTTCGTCAGCTCCTCGAGCTTCTTCCGGAGCAGGTCGAACCGCGCCTGGATCGCCTCGAGCTGCTTCGCGCGCGCCTTGTACTCCGCCAGCGCCTTCTCGCGGTCCTCCAGCGTGGAGGTCATCTTCGAGATGTCGGCGCCCTGCGCCTCGAGCTGCTTCTCGAGCTCCTCGACGCGCTGCTTCGCCGCCGCGAGCTCCTTCTCGAGGTCAGCCTCCCTCTTCTGGCTCCGGCTCTGGAGGTCGTTGTACTTGGCGAGCTGCGCCTTCCACTCCTGCTCGGAGTGGCCGCAGCCCGCGCCGAACAGCGACGACAGCACGAGGGGTAGTGCGATGAGTGTCCGATTCATGAACGCTTTCTCCATGGCTCCGTTCGGCGGAGCGGGATGCTGCCGCCGGCAGCCTCGCTCAGCTCGGGCGAGAGATCCAGAGGGGAGGACGGCGGGCCCCGGCCGTCGATCACGACGAGAGGCGCGACGAGAGGCGCGACGAGAGGACGGCCGGGGGGCCCCGACCGTCCGGCGCCAGGGCCCGTGGATCCGCGGCGCTCACGGCTTCGGCGGCGGAGGCGCCAGCGGCAGCGGCGCCGCCGGCGAAGGCGCTGCCGCTGGCGAGCCTGCCGGCGGCGGAGGCGCGGCTCCCGCGGGCGAAGGCGCGGCTCCCGCGGGCGGAGGCGCCGCGGCCGGCGGCGCCGTCTCCTCCGCGCCCGGCGCCTGCGGCCTCTTCACGGAGTGGAGGATGACGAACTCGACGCGCCGGTTCTTCTGGCGCCCGAGGGCGCTCTTGTTGTCCTCGATCGGCCTGTCCGGGCCGTAGCCCCTCGCGACGAGCTGGTTCGCGTCGACGCCCTTGCTCGTGAGGTAGGCGACGACGGCCTCGGCGCGCTTCTGCGACAGCGCGCGGTTCATGTCCGCCGGCCCGGCGTTGTCGGTGTGACCCGCCACCTCCACCTTGAAGATCTCCGGGTGGAGCTTCAGCGCCGAGACGACGGCGTCGAGCACGGCGAAGCTCTGCGCGCCGTGGATCCTGTCGCTGTTCAGCGCGAACTCGACCCGCTGGAGGATCTTGATGCTCTCGTCGCCGACCTGCACGAGGCTCGCGCCGCGGTCAGGGCAGCCGTCCAGGTCCTCGACGCCGTTCAGGTTCTCCGGCTGCTTCGGGCACCTGTCCTTCTCATCCGGGATCCCGTCCGCGTCGGCGTCGGGCACCTCGTCGGGGCAGCCGTCCTCGTCCTTGAACCCGTTCTTCACCTCGGGCGCGTCGACGCACTCGTCCTGCTGGTCGAGGATACCGTCGCGGTCGTTGTCCACGTCGGCGCAGCCGTCCTCGTCCTCGTACCCGTCGGTGTCCTCGTCCGAGTCCGGGCACCTGTCCACCGGATCCGGCACGCCGTCCTCGTCCGTGTCGGGGCACCCGTAGTGCTCCGGCGTGAGCACGCGCCCCGCCTGATCCGGGCACTTGTCCTTCGCGTCGGCGACGCGGTCCTTGTCGCGGTCCGGCAGCTCGTCGGGGCAGCCGTCCTTGTCGTCGAGCCCGTTGATGACCTCCGCCTTGACCGGGCAGCGGTCGCTCGGGTCCGGCACGCCGTCCGCGTCCGCGTCGTCCTCGGGGCAGCCGTCCTCGTCGGCGATGCCGTCCCTGTCCTCGGGCTGCGCGGGGCACCGGTCCGCCGCGTCGCGCACGCCGTCCCCGTCCTCGTCCCCGGGCTCGTGGACGAAGAGGATCCCCGCGATGGCGCGCGCGGCGGGCACCCCGATGCCCTGGACGACGCCGGCGCCGCCGCCGACGGTGAACACGAGGCCGAGGTCGCGCGGCGCGATCTGGAGCGCGCCGTCGACCTCGAGCGAGTTGGTCCCGCCCTGCGCGCTGAAGCCGGTCGCGCCGAACCCCTCGGCGAGCACGCGGAGCGCCGGGGTGATCTCGTAGCCGAGCCCCGCGCCGTACCGGAGCTCGACAGGCCCGACCTCGGTCCCCCCGATGCGCGCCGTCTCCGGCAGCAGCTTGCCGCGCAGGTTGAGCCCGAACGACAGCGGCCCCGCGCTGCCGTCCACGATGAGGCGCAGCCCCGCGGTCACCGGCGACGAGCTGCCGAGGTAGCTCCCCTCGCTGGTCGCGTGCCCGAGCGGGAAGCTCACGTCCGCCGCGGCGCCGAGCACCAGCGGATCCCGCGGCCCGCCGAAGAACCGCACCTTCGCCTCGAGGGTCGGGTCGCCCGCGCCGAACGCCTTCAGCGCTTCAGCGGTGGGCGCGGCCGGCGCGCCCGTCGCGGCGTCGATCCCCTGGCCGCTCACGTAGGCGACCGGGAAGCGCAGGCCGGCCTGGAGCCACGGGGTCGGCGTGATCGAGGCGAGGAGGTTCCAGGTCAGCATGTCCGAGATGACCGGCACCTCGCGCCTGTTCAGCGCGTCGGGGGCGGAGCAGTCGGTCGCGGAGACGCAGCTCTCGACGACGAACGGCTCGCGCGCGTAGTCGAACAGGAGCCCCGCCGTGACGCCGAGCGACGCCTCCATCCGGGCGCCCTCCACGCTCAGGTAGTTCTTCGAGCCCGGCGCCGGCTCGAACCGCTGCGCCGACAGCTCGCCCTCGAGGACCGCCTCCTGCGCGCGCGCCACGTCGGCGACGAGCCCCACCCCAGCGCCAGCGATCGACAGCAGACACAGCGCTCGAAGCCTTCTCATCTATCCCCTTTCAGGCATCTTCCCGGTGACCGTCCTGCACGCGCCGCGCGCTGCAGGGCCGACGTGCGCTGGGTACAGAGGCGCTCCGCGCGGACGGTGAGGCGAGTACGGCGGCGGGGGTGCGCGGCGGCACCCACCGCAACGGGGTCGAATCTTCCCGGATCGCGCGCAGATTTCCAAGGGGGCCACATCGCGCCGCGGCCTCGCGCGGGCGTGGTGCCCGGCCGCGGCCTCGCGCGGGCGCGGTGCCCGGCGTCGCTGCGCACACCCGTGCGCGTCGGGCCTCGCACACCCATGCGCGTCGGGCCTCGCACACCCGTGCGCGTCGGGCCTCGCGCCCTCGTGTGCGTCGGGCCTCGCGCGCATCAGGGCGCCGGCTCGGGCGCTGCCCGGGCAACCCGGGTGCATCGCCGGGCCCGGGTTCCAGGGGTCGGGGCCGAGCGGCGCCTTGACCACACAGGCCGGGCATGAGACATCGGCCCCCGGCCTCCGGGCCACCGAGAGCTCGGACCTTCAACCTCTTCCTGCGCGCGGGGCAGACAACGCGCGAACGAACCAAGCAGATGCCCATCTCGTTGCGGTCTCCGGGAACGTCGTGCAGCCCTGGCACCCCTCGCCGTCGCCTCCGGTCGGGCCTCGCGCTCGCGATCGCGCTGGGCGCGTCCTCCGCGTCAGCCCAGCCGGCCGCTCCGGCACAGCCCGCCCCGGCGCAGCCGGGCGCGGCGCAGCGCCCCGCGGCGCAGCCCGGCGCAGCGCAGCCCGCCCCGGCGCAGCCGGGCGCGGCGCAGCGCCCCGCGGCGCAGCCCGGCGCGGCGCAGCCTGCCCCGGCGCAGCCCGCCCCGGCGCAGCCCGGCGCGGCGCAGCCTGCCCCGGCGCAGCCCGGCGCGGCGCCGGTCGGCGACGGCGTGGAGGCCCTCGAGCCCCCCGCGACGGCGGCCGAGCCGCTCATGCCGCCCGCCGGGGCGGCGGCTCCCTCGGCCCCGCAGCCGGCCAGGCCGGCTGCTTCGGAGGGGCCGGCGGCGGCCGGGACGACCGAGCCCGAGGAGCGACGGGCGACGCAGGGGGAGATCGGCGCCCGGCCCAGCGAGGTCTACGCCGAGGACTGGTGGTCTCACGCCCGGCCGACGTTCGAGCTCCACGGCTACTACCGGCTCCGGTGGGAGCTCTTCAACAGCTTCGCCCTCGGCCGCGTCGACGCGCGCAACGAGGCGCTCTGGCCGCAGCCGGCCGACAACTCCTACGACGCGACCCACCAGGTCGCCCTCTGCGACCCGAGCAAGGGGACGACCGGCGGCGTGCGCTCGTACGGCCGGTGCGAGAACGACACCCAGGCCGGCGCGAACATGCGGTTCCGGCTCAACCCCGAGCTGCACATCAGCGACAACCTGCGCATCCTCTCGCAGGTCGACCTCCTCGACAACGTGGTGCTCGGCTCGACGCCGGAGGGCTACGCGAACCGGCCGGGCGCGGACGGCTACGAGGTCGTCCGCCGGGGCGGCTACTCGCCGCTCGGGGCATTCTCCAGCACCCAGTGGGCGCCGAGCGCAGGAATCAACGCGCCGAAGGACTCCATCTCCGTCAAGCGGGTCTGGGGTGAGTACATGACCCCGATCGGCCTCCTGCGCTTCGGCCGCATGCCGAACCACTGGGGCCTCGGCATGGTGGCGAACAGCGGTGACGGGTACGACTCCGACTACCAGTCGACCGTCGACCGGCTGATGTTCGTCACCGGCATCAAGAAATACGACCTCTACTTCGCCGGCGCGTGGGACTGGACCAACGAGGGCGCGACGAGCGCCTCTCTCCAGGAGCTCGAGGGCCAGCCCTACGACCTCGCCCAGGCCGATGACGTCGATCAGTACGTGTTCGTCGCCGTCCGCCGCAAGAACCCGGAGCTCCAGAAGCTCGAGCTCGCCCGCGGCAACATGGTCGTGAACGGCGGCGTCTACTTCGCTTACCGGCAGCAGACGCTGGCGAACGACAACGCCGGGGCGAACGACGGCGCCGTGGGCGACGCCTTGCCGGGCGCCTCGCTCGGCCAGACCGCCGACGAGGTCGCGAGGGGGTACGTGCACCGGGGCGCGGAGATGATCATCCCCGACGTGTGGCTCCAGCTCCTCTACAAGAAGTTCCGCTTCGAGCTGGAGGCCGCGATGATCTACGGCTCCCTCGACACGCGCGGGAGCTTCGACAGCGACTATGTCAACGCCCTCTCGCCGGACGACAACGGCTGGGGCATCCGGCAGTTCGGCATCGCGACGCAGGCGGAGCTCATCGAGATGGAGGGCCGCCTGCGGCTGCACTTCGGCTTCGGCTACGCCACCGGCGACGACGACGTGCCCGCCCTGAAGCCCCGGGGCAGCGCGATCGGCGCCATGGACCCCCAGAACTCGACGGATCGCACCTACTCGACCTTCCGCTTCCACCCCGACTACCGCGTCGACCAGATCCTGTTCAGGAACATCCTGTCTCGGGTCCAGGGGGCCTATTACTTCCGCCCTGGCGTGGACTGGGACTTCGCTCGTGACAAGAACGGTCAGCGGGCCGGCCTGGGCGCCTCGCTCATCTGGAGCCGCGCCTCCGAGTTCGTGCAAGCGCCCGGAAACGCCCGGGATCTCGGCATCGAGCTGAACGGTCAGCTCTACTTCCAGTCGAAGGACGGGACGCTCAACGACGATCCGGACAAGATGGGCGGCTTCTACACGGCGGTGCAGTACGGCGTGCTGTTTCCGCTCGGCGGGCTCGGCCAGCTCCCGGGGCAGCAGGCGCTCCACGAGGTCGACCTGGAGACCGCCCAGACGGTGCGCTGGTATCTCGGTATCCTCTTCTGATACGACAGGCCGACCCGGGCTCATCCGTAGCAGTGTGTCTGGAAATGAGCGCTCGGGGCGGCAGCGTGGCGGCGTGTTGACCACGTCTGCCGTGCTCGTCATGAGTCCTGCATGAGCCATTCGGGGCCACACAGGCCTTGATCTCGCGACCGTCCTGGCCAAGGATAAGGCCGTCTGGACGCCGGGCGCGTCACGAGATCTGAGTGGTTTACCGAGGGAGAACGGACGGCGAGAGCCGCCGATCCCCGGAGGGACGTGATGGTTCGTCGTCTCTTCATTGCGATGGTGCTGGCGACCTCGATGATCCTCGGGGGGACCTCCCCGTCGATCGCCGAGGACGGCGACACGTCGGCTTTTCGCGACATCGCGGTCGGCAAGGACTACAGGCTCCGGGTGGCGGCGGCGCTGGCGCTCGCCAGGTCGAAGAGCCCGGGCGCGCGGCCGGCCCTCGAGAAGGCGCTGCGGGACGCGCACCCGGCGGTGCGCGCCTCGGCCGCGACGGCGCTCGGGGCGATGGGCAACCCCGCGGCCGTCCCGGCGCTCAAGGCGGCGCTCGCCACCGAGCCTGCGCCCGGGCTGAAGCGCCAGATCCAGGCCGCCATCGAGAAGCTGTCGAGGTCGTCCTCGAAGGCGCGTTTCGTCGTCAGCCTGGGCAAGTTCGAGAACCGCTCCGGCGTGAAGGACGCGGCGATCGGGTCGCTGCTCCGGCAGCACACGCGCAATCGCGTCGCGCAGTTCGCCGACATCGAGATCGTCGCCGACGGCACGGACGTGGCGGCGGTGGGCAAGAGCCGCAAGCTGCCGGCCTTCACGCTGGACGGCTCGGTCACGCAGCTCAGCAAGCGCCAGGGGACGGACGGGATCGGCTACGCGGCCAAGGTCGAGTTCGTGATCCGCGAGATGCCCAGCCAGACGCTGAAGGGCTCGATGATCGGCTCGGCCCAGGCGGTCGCCGAGGCCCAGCGCGCCAGGGGCCGGCGCGAGCTCGCCCAGCTCCAGAACGACGCCGTCGCCGGCGCGATCGAGAGCGCGCTCCAGAGGGCGCCCCTCGCCCTGGAGGCCGCCTCCGGCACGAGCGCCGTCTCCTCCGGCCGCTGACCCGCGCCCCCGCCGCGGCGCGCCGGGACGCGGCCGCCCCCGGGCGGGGCGGCCGGTCCGGCAGGCGGCCCAGCCGCGCCGGCCCGCGGCGGCGCAGCCGGCCCGCGGCGGCGCAGCCGGTCCGCGGCGGCGCAGCCGGCCCGCGGCGGCACCGGCCGGCCGCGCTGGCCCGCTGCGGCGCCCTCGAGCGGGGGGAAGCCGCTCCGCGGTCGTGCTAGACCGCGCGTCCTCCTATGCCCATCGCAACGCCTGCCAGCTCCGATCTGATCCGACGCACGTTCCTCGAGTTCTTCGCCCAGCGCGGGCACGAGATCGTTCCGAGCGCGCCGCTCGTGCCCCAGAACGATCCGACGCTGATGTTCGTGAACGCGGGCATGGTGCCGTTCAAGGACGTCTTCACAGGCAAGGACAAGCGCCCCTACCAGCGCGCCACCTCGAGCCAGAAGTGCATCCGGATCAGCGGCAAGCACAACGACCTCGAGAACGTCGGCGTCACCGCGCGCCATCAGACGTTCTTCGAGATGCTCGGCAACTTCAGCTTTGGCGACTACTTCAAGGAAGACGCGATCGCCTTCGCCTGGGAGCTCCTGACGAAGGTCTATGACATCTCGCCGTCCCGGCTCGTCGTCACGATCTACAACGGCGAGGGGGGCTTCCCGGCCGACGACGAGGCCGCGGCGATCTGGCGCAAGGTCACCGGGTTCGGCGACGACCGCATCCTGCGGCTCGGCCTCGCGGACAACTTCTGGACGATGGGCGACGTCGGCCCGTGCGGCCCCTGCTCGGAGATCCACTTCTTCCACGGCAGCGAGCCCGACGTGGCGCGCTTCGGCGAGGAGCCGCGCATCGACGGCAGCGGCTGGACCGAGATCTGGAACAACGTGTTCATGCAGTACGAGCGCGTCGAGAAGGACGGCCCGCTCGTGCCGCTGCCGGCGCCGAGCATCGACACGGGCATGGGCCTGGAGCGCATCGCGAGCGTGCTCCAGGGCGTGACGTCGAACTACGACACCGATCTGCTCCGGGGGCTCGTCGAAAAGGCCGCGGAGATCAGCGGCAAGCCGTACACGGCGGGCAGCGCCGACGACGACGTGTCGATGCGGGTCATCGCGGATCACGCCAGGACGGCGGCGTTCCTGATCGCCGAGGGGGTGATGCCCGAGCGGCAGCGGCGCGAGTACGTGCTCCGCCGGGTCATGCGCCGCGCGATCCGCCACGGGCACCGGCTCGGGATCGACAGGCCGTTCCTGCACGAGGTCGCGCTCGAGGTGGTCCGCCGGATGGGCGAGACGTACCCGGAGCTCCGCGACCGACGGGAGCTCATCGCCCGCGTCACCGAGGACGAGGAGGTCCGCTTCCGCTCCACGCTGAAGCGCGGGATGAAGATCCTCGACGAGCGCTTCGCCGAGATGCGCTCGTCGGGCGAGAGGACCCTCCCGGCCGCCGCGGCCGCGGATCTTTACACGACCTACGGCTTCCCGCTCGATCTCACGCAGGTCATCTGCGCCGAGTCGAACTTCGACGTCGACGTCCCGGGGGCCGAGGCGATCATCCACGGCGGCGACGAGGCCGACGGCCCGATCGACCCGACCGCCGCCGTGGACATCGCGCACCGCTCGGCCCGCGCGGCGCTCGCGCACCCGGTGGTGTTCACCGGGTACGAGCACGAGGAGGGCGACAGCGAGATCGTCGCGATTCTCCGCGTCGAGGCCGCCGACGTGGAGCGCGAGGGCGACAAGGCGCGCAAGGTCCGCGCGCTCGTCGAGCACGCCGAGGCGGGGCAGGCGGTGGAGATCGTCGTCCGCGAGACGCCGTTCTACGCCGAGTCGGGCGGGCAGGTCGGCGACGTCGGCGAGGTGACGGCCGACGGGGCGCGCGTCGAGGTGAAGGACACGCTGAAGCCGCTCGCCGGCCTGGTCGTGCACGAGGGCGTCGTCCGCGAGGGGAAGATCGCGGTGGGGCAGCGCGTGCACCTCGCGGTGGACCACGCGGCGCGGTCGGCGACGCGCCGCAACCACTCGGCGACGCACGTGCTGCACTGGGCGCTGCGCAAGGTGCTCGGCGAGCACGCGCAGCAGAAGGGCTCGCGCGTCGGGCCGGACATGCTCCGCTTCGACTTCACGCACAACCGGCCGCTCACCCGCGAGGAGATCTCGCGGATCGAGGACATGGTGAACGAGAAGGTCCTCACCAACGCGAAGGTGACGACCGAGATCCTGCCGATGGACGAGGCGCGGCGGCGGGGCGCGATGGCGATCTTCGAGGAGAAGTACGGCGACACGGTCCGGATGCTCACGATGACGCCCGAGGTCGTGGAGCTCTGTGGCGGCACGCACGCGCGCGCGCTCGGGGACATCGGGCTGTTCAAGATCACGAGCGAGGGCGGCGTGGCCGCGGGCGTGCGCCGGATCTTCGCCTCCACGGGGCTGAACGCGCTCGCGTACGCGCGGAGCGTGGAGGCCGAGCTCGCGCGGGCGCGGCAGGTCGCCAAGGCGCAGGGCGGCGATCTCGCCGAGAAGATCGGGAAGATCGTCGCGCACGAGCGGGAGCTCGAGAAGAAGGTGGCGGAGCTGGAGCGGCGGATCCTGGAGGGCGCGGGCCCCGCGCAGGGCGGCGGCGGCGGCGGCATCGACGCGATGCTGGAGGGGGCGCGGGAGATCGGCGGCGTCAAGGTGCTCGCGCGGCGGGTGCCGGACGGCACGAACCCGGGCGCGCTGCGCGACCTGGCGGAGAAGCTGCGCGACAAGCTGGGCGATCGCGCGGCGGTGCTGCTCGGCGCGGCCGTCGGCGACAAGGCGCAGCTCGCGGTGATGGTGTCCAAGTCGGCCACCGAGCGGCTCAAGGCCGGGGAGCTCATCAAGCCGATCGCCCGCATCGTGGGCGGCTCGGGCGGCGGCCGCCCCGACATGGCGCAGGCCGGCGGGACCGACGTCGCGCAGCTCGACGCGGCGATCGCCGCGACCTACGCCGAGGTCGAGCGGACGCTCGCCTCGTAACGCCCCGCGACCTCCCAGGGCAAGGAGCGCCAGGACGCGCCAGGACTCAAGTTGTTTCCTCTTCTGCGTCCTGACGTTCCTGGTGGCCTGGAGGCTCCTCTCTCGTCATCCCTCCACGCGCACCGCACACAACGGAAGCCCCCGCGCCCAGCGCGCCCGCGCGCCGGGGGCATGAGCGCCGATGGTCGCGCGCACGATCGGTGGAAGGAACACGGACTCCAGGTCTGCGCGAGCGGGCGCGCCCGCGCGCCGTGGCCTTCAGGCGTCACGCCACTTGGTGCGGGCGAGCGGGAGCAGGCGCTGGCCCTTTCCGCCCTTCGCGCGGCGTACCGGCAGCCGCACGGGCTCGCCCGGGGCGGCCGGGCGCGCCCGCGCGCCGGGGGCATGAGCGCCGATGGTCGCGCGCACGATCGGTGGAAGGAACACGGACTCCAGGTCCACGCGCGCGAGCGCGCCTGCGACGGTGGCGATGCGGTCCGGCAGCGACGCGTTGGCGTCGACGAGGATGAGCCGCTTGCCGAGCACCTTGCAGAGCCCGCCGCGCGGGTTTCGCGCGTCCGACAGGTGCGGGTCGAACGCCTCCATCCTGACGTCGATGCCGACCTTGCTGGCCGCCAGGGTGAGCTCATCGAGCAACCGCGAAAGCTCCACCCACGCAGCGTAACCCTCTTATCCGGGCGATGGCAAAGCGCAAAAGCGATGTTGGGCGTCGCGCCGGCTGCCGGCGCGGTGTCCACGCCCGCCGGCCAGGTCGCCGCGCGCCCCGGCGGGCGCGACGCCGGCCGCCCGGGGCGCCTCTACCCGGGAGCGCTCTCCCGCGCTCTGCCCGGCAGCGCTCTCCCGCTGTCTCCTGCGCTCGCGCGCGCCTCTCCCCCGCTCGGCGCGTCCGGAGCCAGCGCGACGCGCGCTGGCGGGCGCACCACGTCCCAATCGCGTTCTCCATCATCACATGATCTCCACGCGCCGGCACGACAACACGGACATGCGCGCGGCGAGGTCGGCCAGGAGAGGACAGCTCAACCGATCTCCCGTCTTCGGTGGTTCCCATGCTCCGGACTGGCCGACAGCCGCTCTCGGTCCACATCGATGCTTGTGGCGCTCGCGCGAGGCGGCCGCGCGCCCGCGCCGCGCGCTCCCTGCGGCGCCCGGCCGCTCCAGGCTTGGCGCCGGCCGCGCCCCGGTTCCATGCTCCTCAGGCCGGTCAGCGGCTTGTCCTGAGCCAGATCGCGCTGCCCGTTGACCTCCGCTCCCGAGCATGCTACGAGCACGCCGTTCCGCGCGTCGTGGCCGAGTGGGAGCGAATGTGCGTTTCCCGGCTGCGGTGGGGTATCCCGCGCGCTTCGTCAGCCAGTTTGGACGGGGCGGCCGCGATGGGGACGACGAGGGCGCCCGCCGGGCGGCGCGCCCGAAGGGCGAACAAAATGACGTTCACGGATGCAGCCGCCGAGGTGCTTCGCCTCGTTGGCAGACCGCTTCATTATAAAGAGATTACCGATATCGCGATCGAGAAGAACCTCCTTAGCCACGTTGGAAAGAGCCCAGAGGTCACGATGGGCGCCCGCCTGGCGGCGACCCTGAAGAAGGACACGGCGGACAACCCCCTGGTGCGGGTCAAGCCGGGCGTCTTCGCGCTGCGGGAGTGGGACGAGAAGACGATCAAGTCGGGGCTCGACGGCAAGAAGGCAAAGCGCGGCGGAAAGCCCGAGGCGGTCAAGGCGCGCAAGGACGAGGAGCAGCCGACCCTCTTCGAGACGGCCGCGGACGACGAGGCGGCGGACGAGAGCGACGCGGGCGCCGTGGCGGCCGAGACCGAGACGGAGGCCGAGGCGGCCGAGACCGAGACCGAGGCCGCTGGCGACGAGGCGCAGGCCGCGCCCGAGAGCGACGATCAGGACGAGCTCGCGGCCGGCGCGACCGGCGCGGCCGGGATGAACGGCGTGGAGATCGCGGCAGCGCGCGAGCACGTGCCGCCGCCGGCGCCGTCCTCCCCCCGCGCAGCGAGCGCCTACGTCGACGAGGACGAGGGAGAGCTCGACGACGCGGAGCCGCCGGGCCCGGACGAGGCGATGCGGGCCGAGGCCGTCGCGGGCGCGGCGGAGCTCTTCGACGAGGAGGACGACGACGATCAGCCGATCCTCGGCGGCGACGACCGCGCGACCCCCGGCTCGTCGGGCGAGCAGGGCGAGGGGCGCCGCCGGCGCCGCCGCCGCCGCCGCGGCCGCGGGACCGCCGAGGCCAACGTGAGCTCCTCCGGGGGGCTGCCCTCCTACGTGGCGACGCCGGTGTTCGAGGCGCGGCGCGAGAACGGCCGCGGCGAGCCGCCGCGCTCCGAGCGAACGGAGCGCACGGAGCGCACCGAGCGCTTCGAGCGCATCGATCGCCCGGAGCGCGTCGAGCGCACCGAGCGCGCCGACAGCTTCGGCGCCGAGCCCGTGTACCGCGGCCCGCAGGTGATCGAGCTCACGGGCGGTGAGGGGCACGCGCTCGACGATCTGGCCGGCCGCGACCTCGCCGACGCCATCGCGGGCATCCTCTCGACGTTCGACCGGAACGCGGGCGCTGTCTCGCTCCGGCAGATCGCGGAGACGGCGCAGCGCCGCGGCCGCCTGGCCGGCGACGTGCAGCTCGTGCAGTCCCAGGTCGCGGCCGCCGTGCGCGCCGACAACGCGCGCCGCACGGCCGCGGGGCAGCGGCCCCGCTTCCGCTTCGCCGGCGGCCGGATCGCGCTGACGGACTGGCTGCTGTCGGGCGACCTCTCGCGGCTCGAGCAGGAGGCGCTCGCGGCTGTGGAGCGCTACCGCGACGCCGCGCGCCGCGCCTTCGTGCGCAAGCTCTCGGAGCTTCCGGGCCACGCGTTCGTCGAGATCTGCGTCCTCGCCCTCGAGCGCATCGGGCTGGGCCAGCTCCGCGCCGTGCGCCGCGCCGGGGCGCCGGGCGGCGAGAGCCACTTCTCCGGGGCGCTCCGCACGGCGGGCGACGAGATCAAGCTGGCGCTCGTCATCCGGCGGGACGGCCGCGAGGTCGGCCGCGAGCGGGTCACCGAGCTCCGCGGCTCGCTCCACCACTACGGCCCCGCCACCGCCGGATGGATCCTGACCTCCGGTCAGATGCTCTCCGGCGCTCGGGAAGAGGCCGCGATCCCGGGGACCGCGCCCATCTCGCTCTTCGACGGCCTCGCCGTGGCGCGCCTGTGCGAGGACAACGACGTCGCTGTCCTCCGCGCCCGCCTCCCGATCGCGATCCCCGACGTCGATCTGCTCGAGGCGCTCCGGGCGTCCTGATCCCGGTCGCCCGCGTCCGGCCGGGGCTCGCTCCGGCCGGACGCGCCGCGGCCCTTCTGTTCCCTCCCTCGCCAGCGCCTCTCCCACGCTTCCGCGGTTGACGGGCTCGGCGATCCTTGTCAGCGTCCGCGCCCATGCGTCATCGCGCGATCGCCTGGGTCGCGACCTTCGCTGTGCTCGTGACCGGCTGCGGCTCCGTGGCTCCCCCTCCATCCCGATTCCCGACCGCCGACGCGGCGCTCGGCCGGATGAAGGACACGTATGCCTGCGTGAACGGCGTGCAGGGCACCGCCAAGATCGACCACTTCTCCCGCCAGGGGCGGATCCGCGGCGACGTGTACATCCTGGCGGTGAATCCCGATCGGGTCCGCTTCGATATCGTGAGCCCCTTCGGGGCCAACCTCTACACGCTCACGTCGGATGGAACGCTGTTCCAGATGCTCGACGTCGGCGAGAAGCAGCTTTTGCATGGGCCGGCGAGCGCGTGCAACCTGGCGCGGCTCACGCAGGTGCCCATCCCGGGGCACGCGCTCGTCTCGCTGCTCCGCGGCGAGGCGCCCGTGCTCGTGCACGAGCCGCGCGCCGCCTCGATCGCGTGGGACGGCGACGGCTTCTACCGCGTGCTGATCCAGAGCACCCGCGACGCGACCGAGGAGATCCACCTCGAGCCGCGCCCGGACGATTGGCGCCTCCCGTGGTCCCAGCAGCGCCTGCGCGTCCGGCAGGTCCGGGTCGCGCAGCGCGGACTCGACCTGTATCACGCCGAGCTCAGCCATCACGAGGTGATCCACACCGCGCCGCCGCGCGTCGATCCGGAGGGGATCGACGATCCGATCCCGCCGAGCGGCGGCGTCTGCGAGGCCGAGATCCCGCGGTCCATCCGCATGCGGGTGCCGAACACAGAGGACGACGTCATCTTTCAATACAAGGACGCGAAGTGGAATCCGCCCCTCGTCTCGGGGGCATTCACGCAGCCCGTCCCTGGCGGGGTCATCCGTCGTTATGTCGACTGCCAGGACTGAGTCGGAGCGCTCAGGGGGTTCCTGGTAGGCCACTTCGCTTGCCGGCGGCGCCGGTCGCCTCTCCACCGCGCTTCACCGCTCGCCTTCCGCGCGGATTCCGCGTGGACGCCGCCCGCGCGAACGTCTAGAAAAGCCGAATCCACCTCGCCCTGGCGAGAGGAGTCGGCGATGGACGTCGAGCCGGGAACGATCGTCGGCGAAAAATACCGGCTGGAAGCGCCCCTCTCGCGGGGTGGGATGGGCTCCGTGTGGACGGCCCGGCACGTCCACCTCGGCGCGCCGGTGGCCATCAAGTTCATGGACCCGGAGCACGCGGCCTCGCCCGAGTTCCGCGCGCGCTTCTACCGCGAGGCGCGCACGGCGGCGAACCTCGAGAGCCCGCACGTGGTGAGCGTGCAGGACTACGGCATCCAGGGGACCGTCCCGTACCTCGTCATGGAGCTGCTCCGGGGCGAGGACCTGAGCCGCCGCCTGCGGAGGGTCCGGCGCCTCGGGCTCGCCGACGCGGCGCGCGTCGCGATCCAGACCGGCAAGGCGCTGCGCCGCGCGCACGAGTCCGGGCTCGTCCACCGCGACCTCAAGCCCGGCAACCTGTTCCTCGCGCGCGTCGACGACGAGGAGGAGATCGTCAAGGTCCTCGACTTCGGCATCGCCAAGCAGCTCACCGGCAAGCTCCTCAGCGACGAGACGACGAAGACGGGCGAGCTCCTGGGATCGCCGTTCTACATGAGCCCCGAGCAGGCGCGCGGCGACAGGGACCTCGACGCGCGCAGCGATCTCTGGTCGCTCGGGGTCATCCTCTTCCGCGCGGTGACGGGCAAGCTCCCGTTCGAGGGCGACGTGCTCGGCGCGGTGCTGTCGAGGATCCTCGTCGAGCCGATCCCCGCGGCGACGCGGATCGCGCCCGAGCTGCCCGCGGAGCTCGACGCCTTCTTCCTGCGCGCGCTCGCGCGGGATCGCGCCCAGCGGTTCGCGTCGGCGCAGGAGATGGTGCTCGCCTTCGTCGCCGCGGCGGGCGACGTCGGCGTCCCGCTGCCGGCGCCCTCCGCGCCCCGGCCGCCGCCGGCGTCGCGCACGGGGACGCTGCTCGGGCTGTCGCCGGGCGGCACGGCCGAGCCCGAGGGGCCGGGCGACGTCGGGTCGCTGACGTGGACCGACGGCAAGGCGCCGCGCCCGCCGGAGGAGGCGCTCACGCCGCTGCCGGATCCGTCGCAGCCCGGCACGCTCACGGCCGCCGCGGCCGGGGAGATCCGCGAGGCAGAGAGGCCGCGCGCGAGCGCGACGCGCTGGCTCGTGGCGTGCGGCGCGCTGTCGGTGATCAGCGGGACGGTCGCGCTCACGGCGCTGCGGCCCGCCGCGGAGGAGGGCGCCGCGCGCGCCGTCGCGCCGGTGCAGCCCGAGGCCGCGCGCACGACCGCGCCGCCGGTGGTGATCCGCGGGGCGACGCCGGCGATGGACCGCCTGCCGGTCGTCGAGCGCGCGCCCGGGGCCGAGGGCGCGCCCGCGCTCGACGGCGCGCCGGTCGTCGAGGGGCTGCCGGTCAGGGACGCCACGCCGCCCTCGGGCACCGCGGAGCCGGAGGCGGCGATCGCGCCCCAGGCCTCACCGGCGCGCCCGGCGCCGCGCCGGAGCCCGCGCCGGGCGAGCGAGATCGTCGATCCCTGGCGGGGGAGGTAGAGCGCCGTCACGCCGCGGGGTCGCGACGTCGACGCCCGTCACGCCGTCACGCCGTCACGCCGTCGCGGCGGTCACGCGAGCGCGTCGCGGATGCGGCGCGGCGCGTCGGTGATCAGCCCGTCCACGCCGAGCGCCGCGAGGTCCTGCGCTTCCCGCGGGTCGTTCACCGTCCACACGTTCACGACGCGCCCCTGCCGCTTCAGCAGCGCGATGCGCTCGGGCGACGCGATCGTCCGCTCGATGTGCGCGGCGAACGCCCCGAGCGCCGGGGCGAGGCGCACCGCCGTGTCGTGGTAGCGGCTGCGGTGCACGAGCAGCGCGCGCGGCACGGCCGGCGCCATGAGCGCGAAGGAGGCCAGCATGAAGGGATCGAACGACGACACGAGCACCGCGTGGCGCGGATCCCACGCGCGCAGGAGCCGCGCCGTCGCGCGCACGACGGCGGCGCGGTCGGGCACGTCGCGCTTCATCTCGATGTTGACCGCGAGCCGCCGCCCGCGCGCGAACGTGAGCACCTCGGAGAGGAGCGGCACCCGGTCGCCGCCGAGGTCGACCTGCCGGAGCTCGTCCCAGCGGAGCGCCGCGGCCTTCCGCGCGTCCGCGCCGCGCGTCACGCGCTCGAGGTCCGGGTCGTGCAGCGCCACGACCTCGCCCGAGCCGCACACCCGCACGTCGAGCTCGAGCCCGTCGGCCCCCTGCGCCGCCGCCTCCTCGAAGGCGGCGAGGGTGTTCTCCGGGGGCGCGCCCTCGCCGCGCACGCCCCGGTGCCCGAGGATGAGCGGCCCGCGGCCGGCCCCGCGCGGCGACGCCGCCGCCGGCCCCGGCTCGCGCGCGCTCCGGCGGAAGCGCTGCTCGGCCCAGGTCACCGCGCGGGCTCCTCGTTGAGCTCCTCCGCGATGGTGCGGGCCGCCTCGCGCGCGCGCTCCAGCGCCGAGAGCGGGAACGACGCCGCGCCGACGGCCGGGTGCCCGCCGCCGTCGTAGCGGCGGCAGATCGGCGCGATGTCGCGATCGCGCGGGACGCCGCACCAGGGGTTGTAGCCGACCGAGAGCTTGTAGTGCTGCTTGTGCCTGGAGAGCGTCACCGAGTACACGCAGTCCGGGTACATCGCGTACGTCATGAACTTGCCGACCGCCTCGAGCGGCGCGTCGGAGAGGTCGACGAGCACGACGCGGCCGAGCTTGCGCGCGCCGCGCTCGATGCGCGCGACGAACGTCTGCCGCGAGAGGGAGAGCGGACGCCAGAGCTCCTGGATGTCGGGCGCGCGCGCCACCTCGCTCACGGGCTGGTCGACGAGCCGGGGCACCACCGAGGCGAGGAAGGGCCCGTCGCCGTGGTGCTCGACGACGGAGGCGAGCTGCATGATCGGCTCCTCGCGGCTCACGGCGGCCTCGGCCGAGGGGAAGCGCGCCGTGTCGATGATGTCGGCCCACCGGACGAGCTCGTCGACGCCGGACATCTCGACGCCGAAGTGGTCGCGGCTGACGTCCGCGATGAGCTTCGTGCACGAGCCGTAGGCGGCGTCGTAGAAGACGTGAGGGCCTTCGTCGGCGCTGGTCGACCGCGTCGCGCCCGCGAGCGCCGCGTCGCGCTCGTCGTCCGAGCCGAACCCGGTGACGTGGTGGTCGAAGTACCAGGTCAGCTTCTTCGTCGGCGTGTAGCGGAAGTCGAGGATCGCGTTCTCGTCGCCGTCGAGCCACGAGGGGGGGATCATCGTCATGCCCGGGCCGTACCCGCAGGAGCGGTACCGGAGGGCGAGCGGCTCGCCGGGGTGGAGCGCCTGCATCAGGCGGGTGAACAGCGCCGCGCTCGCCATGCCGTCGAAGCAATGGCCGTGCGTCGCGACGACGATGTCCCTGGGCTTCATCGGGCGAGGGGGTAGCACGCTCCATGGCCGGCCGCTCGCCGACCGCGCATGGCGCGGCGGTTCTGGTACGCTCCGCGCCGTGCGGCGCGCCCTCGCTCTCCTCGATCTGCATCCGTTCAGGCCGGCGCGCCGCTTGCTCGCCGCGTCGCTCGCGCTCGTCGCGTCGGCCTGCGGCGGCGGCGGCGGCGGGTCCGGGTCCGATGTCCTCGTGCCGACGCCGCCGCCCGCGCCGGCCCCGGCGCCCGCGCCCGAGGTGCGGAACCCCCCGCCGCCGAGCGATGCGCCCGAGCCGGACCCGGAGGCGGCGCGCCTGTTCCTGAGCCGCGTCGGGCAGCAGCGGCCGCCGACGCCGGCGCCGGTGCCGCGCGTGACGGCGCTCGCGCTCGAGAACACGGCGCGCGGCGAGGCGAGGGGGATGACGGCGCTTGGGCAGGTCGTGTCGCTGCAGATCGCCGAGGGGGAGAGCGGCGCGATCCCGGCGCGCGTCGCGCCGGGGGAGTGCGCGGTGTTCATCGCGCAGGGCGGGCTCGGCGTGATCGAGGTCGACCTCTTCGTCACGCGGGGCGCGGCGCCCGCGCTCGAGATCGCGGCCCAGGACGCGGACAGCGGGCCGATCGCGGTGATCGGCGGCCGGGGCGCGTGCTTCTCTGTCCCCGCCGGGCCCGGGCCCGCCGATCCCGCCGGTCCCGGGAGCGCGCCGATCCCTGTGAACCTCCACGCGCAGGTGCGGCGCGGCGCGGGCGTCGTGCTCGTCCAGGGCTACCGGGGCCCGCGCCCGCCAGCGCCCCCCGCGGCCCCGCCGAGCGCGACGCCGCCCGACACGGTCCCGCCGAGCGCGACGCCGCCCGGCAAGGAGGCGCCGCCCGGCGCCTCGCGCGGCGCGCCGCCCCGCTAGAGCACGGATCACGTTGCATCGAGCGAGAAGTGAACCGCCAAGGCGCCAAGGACGCCAAGAACAAGACAGTCTCTTGGCGTCCTCGGCACCTTGGCGTCGTTGCGGTTCGAAATTCTGCTCGCTTCAGGCGGGGTCCACCCGTTGGTCGCTCCCGCGCAGGCGGCCCGGGCGCGTTCGACAGAGCGCTGCTCATTTCGCGCAACGTCTCGCGCAACTCGGCCCGGGCGCCGGTCGACACGCCGCGTATGGCGTCGATCGAGATCCTGCCTTCCGATCCATCCTACCCCGCGTCGCTCTGGGCGCTCGTGAACGAGCCGGAGGCCGCGCCGCCGACGCACCCGCCCACGCACCCGCCGACGCTGTACTTGCGCGGCGCGCTCCCCGCGCGCCCCGGCATCGCGATCGTCGGAACGCGCGCCGCGAGCGACGAGGCGCTCCGGTTCACCCGCGCGCTCGCCGCGGAGCTCGGCGAGGCGGGCTACGCGATCTGGTCGGGCGGCGCGCGCGGCGTCGACGCGGCCGCGCACGAGGGCGCGCTCGCGGCGCGCGCGCCGACCGTCGTCGTCTGCGGCGGGGGCCTCGCGCACCCCTACCCGCGGGAGCACGCGGCGCTCTTCGACCGCATCCTCGCCGCGGGCGGCGCGCTGCTCGCGCGCGTCCCCGACGACACGCCGCCGCTGCCGGCGCTGTTCCTCCAGCGCAACGCGGTGCTCGCCGCGCTCACGCTCGCGACCGTCGTGATCGAGGCGGGCATCGAGAGCGGCGCCCGCTCCGCCGCCGCGGCCGCCCGACGCCTCGGCCGCCACCTCTGCGCCGTCCCGCACGCGCCGTGGAGCCCGCGCGGCGTCGGCTGCGCGCTGGAGCTCGTCGGCGGCGCGCGCCCCGTCACGCGCGCGGCCGACGTGATCGACGTCCTCGGCGGGCCGCCGCCGCCGCCCCGGCGGCGCGCGCGGCGCTCCCTTCGCAACAGCTCGCCCGGCGCCGGCACGCTGCCGCTGCCGGACGCGGCCTTCGCCGCGCGCGCGGCCGCTTCGCCCGACAAGCCCGAGAGAGGCGCGCCCGCGCGGCCCGTCGGCGCGGAAGCCCGCGAGGCGCGCGCCGGAGCCGACGAGGAGCGCGCGGGCGCGCCGGACCGCGGGGAGCGCGCGGAGCCGCGCGAGGCGAGCGCGGGAGCCCGCGCCGAAATGGCTGAAATCATCACGGAAACTGCCGAAGAGCGCGCCGTCCTCGACGCCCTGGACGCCCACCCGGCGCACGTCGACGAGGTGTGCGAGCGGACGGGGCTTCCGCCCAGGCGCGCCGTGGAGGCACTCTTGACGTTGACGCTCCAGGCCGTAGTAGTAGAGGGGCCCGCCGGGTTGTTTCGGCGGGCTCTTCGTTGAAGGGCACGCCGGTCCACCCTACCCAGTGCGGTTCCGGGTGGCCGCCTCCTCGCGGGGGGGCCTCCCTCGCACGAAGGTTAGCCCTTCAATCCTCTACACAGCCCCGACACGTTGCTCAGAAGGTGGTGATGGCCAAGACGCTCGTCATCGTGGAGTCGCCGGCGAAGGCGAAGACCATCAAGAAGTATCTCGGCAACGGGTACGAGGTGTTCGCCTCGAAGGGGCACGTCAAGGATCTGCCCAAGAAGCAGAACGCCGTCGACGTGCAGAACGACTTTGCCGAGACCTACGAGGTCATCGAGGGCAAAGAGAAGGTCCTGGAGGAGCTCAAATCCGCCGCGAAGAAGGCGGACGAGGTGCTCCTGGCGACCGACCCCGATCGCGAAGGCGAGGCGATCGCGTTCCACATCTCGGAGGAGATCAAGAACCCGAAGCTCAAGGTGGCGCGGGTGGAGTTCCACGAGATCACGAAGAAGGGCGTCGACCACGGCGTCCACAACCCGCGCAAGCTCGACGAGAACCTGTACGACGCGCAGCGCGCGCGGCGCGTCCTCGACCGCATCGTCGGCTACGACGTCTCGGCGCTCGTGTGGTCGAAGCTCGCGTTCGGCCTGTCGGCCGGGCGGGTGCAGTCGGTCGCGCTGCGGCTCATCGTGGATCGCGAGCGCGAGATCGAGGCGTTCGTCCCCGAGGAGTACTGGAACATCGCGGTCGGCCTCGCCGCGGCCAGCCCGCCGCAGCGCGCGCCGTTCGTCGCCAAGCTCGCGTCCGCGGACGGCAAGAAGCTCGAGGTGACGAACGGCGAGACCGCCGCGAAGGTGCGCGCCGACCTCGAGACGGCGCGCTACCGGGTGGCGAAGGTCGTGCGGCGCGAGCAGAAGCGCAACCCGCCCGCGCCGTACACCACGTCGAAGCTCCAGCAGGACGCGACGAACTACCTGCACTTCGGCGCCAAGCGGACGATGCAGATCGCCCAGGCGCTCTACGAGGGCATCGACCTGAAGCGCGACGGCGGCCCGGTCGGCCTCATCACGTACATGCGTACCGACTCGACGCGCGTCAGCGACGACGCGATCGCCGAGGTGCGCGGCGTCGTCGCGAAGCGCTACGGCAAGGAGTTCGTCCCCGAGCGCCCGAACATCTTCAAGTCGAAGAAGAACGCGCAGGACGCGCACGAGGCGATCCGGCCGACGAGCGTCGAGATCCACCCGGACTCGATCAAGAAGTACCTCAAGGACGAGCAGTACAAGCTGTACAAGCTCATCTGGAACCGCTTCGTCGCCTCGCAGATGAACCCGGCGGTCTACGACCGGACGACGGTCGAGATCGACGCGACGCCGACGGTCGCCGCGCCCGGGTATCGGAGCTACCTCGCGCGGGCGAGCGGGCGGATCCTGAAGTTCCCGGGCTGGCTCCAGGTCACGGAGGGCCAGCAGGAGTTCGCCGGCGAGGAGGAGAGCGCCGGCGCCGCGGCCGACGGCGGCGCCGCCGCGCCGGCGCCCGCCGAGGCGAGCGCCGCCGAGGCCGAGCGCGCGGCGCCGGGCGCCTCGGCCGAGGAGGACTCGGAGGCGCTCCTGCCCGACATGAAGGAGGGCGAGGAGCTCGCCGTGTCGCCCCCCGGGGTCGTCACCGACCAGAAGTTCACGCAGCCGCCGCCCCGCTACAACGAAGGCTCGCTCGTGCGCGAGCTGGAGAAGCGCGGCATCGGCCGCCCGTCGACGTACGCCGAGATCATCAGCAAGGTGCAGCAGCGCGCGTACGTGGAGAAGCGGGAAGGGGGCGCGTTCCAGCCGACGCTGCTCGGGAAGTTCGTGGTCGACGGCCTCGTCCGGTCGAACCTCGACATCATGGACCCGAACTTCACGGCGCAGATGGAGGAGGAGCTCGACGCCGTCGGCGCCGGCAACCTGAAGCGCGAGCAGCTCCTCAAGAGCTTCTACAAGAAGTTCAGGGAGCAGCTCGACAAGTCGAAGAAGCTCGCGCCGTGGAAGCCCGAGGCAGAGAAGACCGACATCGTCTGCGACGAGTGTGGGTCGATGATGCTCAAGAAGTGGGGCAAGAACGGCTGGTTCTTGAGCTGCGAGCGCTACCCCAAGTGCAAGGCCACGCGCGATCTGTCCGACACGCGGGGCAGCGCCGCGGTCCGCGAGACCGACATCTCGTGCGACAAGTGCGGCAAGCCGATGATCATCAAGACGGGGCGCTTCGGCGACTTCCTGTCGTGCACCGGGTACCCTGCCTGCAAGAACACGCGCCCGGTGCCGCTCGGCGTCGCGTGCCCGAACTGCGGCGGTGACCTCATCGAGATCCGGCCCCGCAAGAAGGGCGGGCGCACCTTCTACGGGTGCTCGAACTGGAACGCCGAGCAGAAGTGCGACTTCAAGCTCTGGCAGAAGCCGGTGCCCGTCCCGTGCCCGCAGTGCGGCGCGAAGTTCGTCACCCGCACCGCCGGCAAGAAGGCGATGCTCGTCTGCGCGACGAAGGACTGCGGCTTCAAGCAGGAGATCGTCGAGGGAGAGGGGGAGGAGGGCGCCGCCGCTCCGGACGCCGCGTCGATCGTCGCGGGCGCCGCGCCGACGCCGGCCGCCCGGCCCGAGCCGGCGGGCGCCGCGCCGGCCTCGGCCGAGCGACCCCAGGCCGCCCCGCCGGGCCCCGGCGCGGCCGACAGGGGCGCGACGAAGGGCGAGGCCGAAAAGCCCGCGCGGGCCGTGCGCGCCCGCCGCACGGCGAGCTAAGACGGTCGCGAACCCCCCAACCACCTGGTGAGCTGTATGAGCGGAGCGGAGAGCCCGTGCGACGTCGTCGTCGTCGGAGGCGGCCTGGCCGGTTGCGAGGCGTCGTACCAGCTCGCGCAGCGCGGGCTGCGCGTGCGCCTCGTCGAGATGAAGCCGCACCGGCGCACGCCGGCGCAGACGAGCGACCGCATGGCCGAGCTCGTGTGCTCGAACTCGCTGCGCGGCGCGGCGCTGAGCAACGCGGTGGGGCTCCTCAAGGAGGAGCTCCGGCGCGTGGGCTCGCTCGCCCTGCGGTGCGCCGACGAGACCGCGGTGCCGGCCGGCGGCGCGCTCGCGGTCGACCGCGAGCGGTTCGCCGAGGCGATGACGCGGGCGATCGAGGCCCACCCCCGCATCGCCGTCGACCGGCGCGAGGTGACCGAGATCCCCGCCGAGCGCCCGGTGATCCTCGCGACAGGGCCGCTCACGTCCGACGCGCTCGCGGCGAGCCTCGCCGCGGCCGTCGGCGCCGAGCACCTCGCGTACTACGACGCGATCGCGCCCATCGTCAGCGCCGAGTCGATCGACTGGTCGCGCGTGTGGAAGCAGTCGCGCTACGGCAAGGGCACCGTCCGGGGCGAGCGGTCCGCCGAACCCGGGCGCGCAGCGGAGCCCGGGCGCGCAGCGGAGCCGGAGCGGGTAGCGGGGCCGGCGAGCGCCGCGCCGGAGGGCGCGGCCGAGCGCCGCGACGACGCGGAGGCCGGCGACGAGGCCTACGTGAACTGCCCCTTCGACGAGGCGCAGTACAAGGCGTTCGTCCGGGCGCTCGTCGAATCGGAGAAGGTGGAGGCGCGCGACTTCGAGGAGGTGCGCTACTTCGAGGGGTGCCTGCCGTGCGAGGTGATGGCCGCGCGCGGCGAGCAGACGCTCGCGTTCGGGCCGATGAAGCCGGTCGGGCTCACCGATCCGCGCACCGGCCGGCGCCCCTACGCGGTGCTCCAGCTCCGCCCGGAGGACGAGGCGGCGACCGCGTACAACCTCGTCGGCTTCCAGACGCGCATGAAGTACGCCGAGCAGCTCCGGGTGTTCCGGATGGTGCCCGGCCTGGAGGAGGCCGAGTTCCTCCGCATGGGCTCCGTGCACCGGAACACCTTCGTCGACGCGCCGGCGCTGCTCGGCCCGGCGATGGATCTCCGCGCGCTGCCGGGCGTCCACCTCGCCGGCCAGATCGCGGGCGTGGAGGGCTACGTGGAGAGCGCAGCGGCCGGGTTCGTGTGCGCGATCCTGCTCGCGCAGAGGCTGCGGAACGAGCCGCTCCGGCCGCCGCCGCCCACGACGGCGCTCGGCGGCATCCTCACGCACCTCGGCCGCAAGCAGCCGTCGTATCAGCCGTCGAACATCACCTGGGCGCACATCGCGCCGCTCGACCCGTCGCAGGGCAAGCTGCGCAAGCGCGCCCGCTACGAGGCGATGGCCGAGCGCGCGCTCCGCGACCTCGACGCGTGGTGGGCAGCGGGCTGACGGGCGGCCGCGGAGCGCGGCGGGCAGCGGGCTGATGGGCGGCCCCTGAGCGCGGCGGGCAGCGGGCTGACGGGCGGCCGCGGAGCGCGGCGGGCAGCGGGCTGATGGGCGGCCCCTGAGCGCGGCGGGCAGCGGGCTGACGGGCGATCTCGACATCACGGGCGCCAGCCGCCCGCGCCCCGATCGTGCGCGGGCCGCCCGCCGCGCGCGGGCTCGGATACCCTGGCCGTGGTGCGCCGCGCGCCGCCCGCGCGCCCCGGGAGCCCGCCGGTGCGCTGTCCCGCGCGCCCATGGAGGTAGCCGATGAGACTTCGCTTGCTCGCGTTCCTTGCGCTCGCCGCCCCTGCCGCGACGCTCCTGCCCCTCCGCGAGGCGCTCGCGTGCGGCGGGTGCTTCGCCCCGCCGACCGAGACCACCGTCGTCAACGCGCACCGCATGGTGCTCTCCGTGTCGCCCGTCCAGTCGGTGCTCTGGGACCAGATCCAGTACGCCGGTGACCCCAGCGAGTTCGCCTGGGTGCTCCCGGTCAAGCGCGGGGCGACCCTGGAGGTCGGCTCGGACGCGTGGTTCGAGACGCTCGACGCGGCAACGTCGGTGCGCATCACCGCGCCGAACATCAACTGCGGCGGGAGCGGCGGCGGCTGCGGCGCGCTGGCACGCAGCGCCTCGGACTCGGCCGGGGGCGAGGCGTTCGGCGGCAACGAGCAGGTCACGGTGCTCCACCGCGGCACCGTCGGCCCGTACGAGACGGCGACGCTCGCGACCGACGCGCCCGGCGCGCTGAACCGGTGGCTCGACGACAACGGCTTCGGCGTCGACGATTCGACGCAGCCGGTCATCGACGCCTACGTCAGGGAGAACTTCGACTTCATCGCCCTCAAGCTCCAGCCGGGCAAGGACGTCAAGGAGATGAAGCCGGTGCGGGTCGTCATTCCGGGGGCGAGCGCCGCGCTCCCGCTCCGGATGGTCGCCGCCGGCACCGGCGCGAACGTCGCGATCACCCTCTTCACCATCAGCGAGTCGCGCCTCGCGCCCGAGGGGTTCGCGGCCGCGGCCATCCCCCACGACCTGCTCGCGTGGGACTTCGCCGCGCAGGACTCGAACTACGGCGAGCTGCGGGAGAAGGCGCTCGCCGCCGCCGACGGCGGCCGCGCGTTCCTCACGCCCTACGCGCAGCAGGGCTCGCTGTTCTCGCCCGTGTCGAGCTCCGCGGCGCCGTTCGGCGTGCAGTACACGACGAGCGGCTCCACGACCCCGGTCGACACCATCGCCGCGGCGTTCGCCCAGCAGGGGCTCGCGAACGGCGAGACCCAGGACACCGCGTGCGCCGTGCGCTTCGCCGGGCTCGCCGCGGAGGGCCGCGTCGTGGCGAGCCCGTGCCCCGCCGGCGTCCCGCTGTCCGATCCGAGCTGCGGCGAGGTCCCCTCCGGCCAGATCGACGCGCGCGAGCTCGCGTGCGGCCCGCTCGACGACCTCGCCGTGGCGATGATCGGCCTGCACCCGAAGGACGTCTGGCTCACGCGCCTCGAGGCGAACCTGCCGCGCGCCGCGCTCGACACGGACCTCGTCCTCTCCCCCGGGCCGCAGGCGCGGGTCGACAACTGGCTGCGCGCCCGCGTGAGCGTCCGCGCCCAGGTGGTCTGCGGCGCGGCGACCCCCGTGACCCTCGACGGCGACCGCGCGTCGCGGTCGCGCGGGCAGGGCACGCTCGTCGGCGTGACGCTCGGCGCCCTCGCCCTCGCCCTCGCCGCCGCCGTCGCCCGCCGCGGCGCGCGCCGCTTCGCCTCCCGCCCGGCCTGAGCCGCGCTCACGCGCCCCCGTCCCGGTCCCTGATCCGCGCTCAGACGCCCCCGGCCCCGGTCCCTTGAGCCGCGCTCAGACGCCCACGTCCCGGTCCCTCGTCCGCGCGACCGGCAGGCCGTGCCCCTGCTCCGGGATGATGGTGAGATCGCCGTCCGCCTCCAGGATGGCCCAGCGCACCTGCGACAGGCGCTCCAGCCCGCTCCTGTGCATCTCGGAGAAGATCTCCTCCGGCTGGATCCGCTCGCGGTTGCACGCGTCCTCGAGGATGCGGCCCTTCGCGACGAGGACCGTGGGCGAGCCGTCGATGACCCTGGAGGCCGCCGGGACGACGTGCGTCAGGACCGACGTCAAGAACACGAGCACGAGCAGGGTGGCCACGCCCGCGAGCGCGTTCGTGAGCGACGCCTCGCGGACGAGCGCCTGAGAGACGATCTCGGGTATCAGCATGAGCGTGACGAGCTCGAACGGCGAGAGCGAGCTGAGCTCGCGCTTGCCGATCACGCGCAGCGCGGCGGCGAGGAACACATAGACGAACGCGACGCGGGCGACGATCTCCATGGTACCTGTCAGGGGAAGATGAACGTGCGGAGCGGCACCTCGGCGCCGCGCTCCCCGTCGCACGACACCGCGGCGCTCCCCGAGACGAGCCAGGCGCGCTCGCCGCGGAGGTTGAGGACGACCCGGCGCCGCTCGCCGGGCGCGAGGCGGCCCAGATGGAAGCGGCCGATCGCCGCTTCGGCGGGCGTGGCCCGGCGCTCCTCGAAGCCGTTCAGGTAGGCCTCGTCGATCGTGAGCGCGGCTCCACGGCAGGGCTCACCCGCCGCGCGCGTCACGTCGAAGGTCAGCCGCTCTGCGTCGCGGAAGCGCATCCGCTCGGGGTACTCGACGCGCAGCGTGAGCCCCTGCGCCGTCGCCTCGCGCGCCGTCCGGGCCTGTGTGAACAGGCTGCTGGCGGCCACGCAGGCGAGCGCGAGCGCGCCGAGCGCGTGCTTCGGTGTCAGCTTGAGCCGGCGCCTCATCGACGGCGCGGCCGGCGGCTCGTTCGCCGCGTCGAGCGGCCCGGCGTGCGCGCGGCCGTCCGCCTGGGAGGGCCGCGTGACGGAGAACTCGTGACCGGGCTGCGCCATCGCGCACACCGACGTTCAAGACCGATGCCGGCGCGGGCGCCCGCGGACCGCGAGCCGGGATCCGCCGGAGAGACCGCTTGCCTCGGCGCGCTGTGGCGCGCCGGTCGAGCGTGGCAGTCTGCCACGTCGCGAACCCATCACCGCCGCGTTCCCGGCGCGATCGCGCCTCGGCAACGTGGCATACGGGCTGCTTCAGCCGTGGCGCTGAGGGCGTGCGGGCCACTGCGGCAATCGAGCCGCAGCCGCCCGGCGCTCAGGATTCCACATGACCTGCTCGGTGCTGACGTTTCCAGGCTCCAGGGCGAATTCCAGACCAGGTCACACGATGACGGGCAAGGTGACGGACAGCGCGCTCCCCACGCGCGCTCCCCACGCCACGCGCCTCCTGCCCGGAATGACGATGGTGCTCGAATCGCTCCTCGACGACATCGCGCGTGCCCGGGAGAAGATCTGGATATCCACGTACATTTACCGCAACGACCTGATGGGTCATCGCTTCGCCGACGCCTTCGCGGACGCCGCGCGGCGCGGCGTCGACGTGCGGCTCCTCTACGACGCGCTCGGCAGCCACACGACGCCTGCGCCGTTCTTCGAGGACATGAGGGCTCGCGGCATCCGCGCCCGCGCGTACCGGCCGCTCGGCACGGTGATCCGCGGGGGCGCCCTGTTCCCGCGGGAGCACTCGCGCATCGTGGTCATCGACGGCGCGGGCTACGTCGGCGGCGCCGCGTGGGCCGACGAGTGGCTGCCGCGCGATCAGGGCGGCGACGGATGGCACGAGGTCTGTAGCCGGGTGATGGGGCCGTGCGTGGCCGACATGGAGCGGGCGTTCGAGTGCCGCTGGATGCTCGCCAACGAGGCCGACGGCCGCTCCTTCGATTACTGGACGGGCGGCGTGTACGACGACGTGGAGTTCATCACCGACGCGCCAAGGCCGCCCGCCGTCATCTACGAGCGTCACATCGAGCGGGTGCGCGCCGCGCGGCGCCGCGTGTGGATGGAGAACGCGTATTTCTGCCCGCCCCGCGGGCTCGAGCGCGAGCTCATGGACGCCGCGCGCCGCGGGATCGACGTGAAGATCATCGTGCCGCGCCACTCCGATCTCCCGGCCATCCGCAACGCGAGCCTCGCGCGGTACAGGTCGTGGCTCGAGAGCGGGATCCAGATCTACGAGTTCCTCCCCTCGATGCTCCACTCGAAGTTCGCGGTCATCGACGACGACTGGGCGACGGTGGGGACCTTCAACGTGAACCCGACCAGCCTGCGGTGGGTGAGCGAGGCGAACCTCATCGTCAAGCAGCCTGCCTTCGTGAGGGACGCCGCCCTGCTCTTCGAGCGGGACCTCGAGCGGAGCGAGGCCGTGTGCCTCAACAACCTCCCCAGGCTGGGGCCGCTGGCGCGGCTGCGGAACGCGCTCTGGAGCATGAGCCTCGACCTCCTGGAGCCGCGGTATGCGGGCGTGCGCTGGCCCGGCGCGCTCCCCGAGCACGAGCGCGACGGCGGGCTGCTCCGGGCGCTCGGCGTGTAGCGCCGCGGGGCAGAGACCCTTCCAGGGCTCTGCGGCGCGAGCGGGGAGAGATTTAACGCAAAGGCGCAAAGACGCAAAGACGCAAAAATATACATATTTGTTCGTTCTCTTTATTGCGCCTTTGCGCCTTTGCGTTGAAATCTCTCTCGGCATCCCTGGCCGGACTCCTGGTGCGCGGAACGAGGTGCATGGAATGGTCGCGGCTCACCGCTGTCGAGCGGAGGGATCCCGCCCTGCTCCCGCGCCCCGCGAGCCACCGCCGATGCCCGTGGCGCGCGCCGCTTGGCACCTCCTCCTCTGGGCCCCAGCAGGACGATGTCCGTGGACGAGCGATGGGGCGCCGGCCGCCGCCGAGCGCAGGAGGGGAGATCAGGATGAAACGTCGTATCGCGCAGCCCTGGAAGGGCGTTGTCTCTGCCGTCGCCGGCGCGCTGTTCGCGCTGGCCGGCTGCGGCCAACCCGGCTTCTCCGGCAGCGAAGCGGGCGCCGAGGAGACGGAAGCGGACGAGGGCGGCGACGAGGCGCTGGGGGAGGCGAGCGCCGAGGCCACCGCGACCGGAGGCTGCCTCGTGACCGGCTGCAGCGGGCAGATCTGCGCGGCGGAGCGGGTCACGACGACGTGCGAGTGGAACGAGGCCCATGCCTGCTACCGGTCGCACGGCATCTGCGAGCGCGACGCGCGACGCCAGTGCGCATGGCGCCAGACGCCCGAGCTCACCGCCTGCTTGCGCGGGGGAAGGTGAGACGTAAGTTCATGATCTGAAAGACAAAAACGTCGAGGCGCAGGGGGCGCGAAGGAGGCCCGCTCCCCCGCGCCCGCTGGCCGTCCCGGCGCCCGTCGCCCGGTGGCGCGCTCGATGACGCCGGCCCGCTACGGCGCCGCCGTGGCGTCAGGGGACGGCTCCGCCGCACCGGCGTCCGCGGCGGGCGCCGGCGGCGGCTCCTCGCTCGCCGACCCGTGCGTGTCGTGCTCCTGCCGGCCCGCCGCGGCGTCCTCGGTGGGCTCGACCGCCTTCGCCGAGCCCTCGGCCGCGGGCGGCGGCGGGCAGGCCGCTTCTCCGTCCGCATGGCCGCCGTCCGTGGGGCAGGCCGCGCCCTCGGGCGACGGCGCGGCCGGCGCCGCCTGCGCGAGGAGCAGCGTCGCGTCCGCGCCCGCGTCGGCCGCGGGAAGCTCCGGCAGCGGGGTCGCCGCCTGCGCCAGCGTCGGCGCGGCGGCGGCGGCCGCCGTGGCCGGCGACGCGGGAGGCGCGGCCTTCGCGGTGCGCGACGGGCGCGGCGCCGCAGCGGCCGCAGGGGCAGCGGCCGCAGGGGCAGCGGGCGCCGATGGCACCACGAGGCCGCGCGCCATGCTGGCCGTGAGCGAGCCCGCGGCGGCCGCCGGCGGCTCCGGCGTCGGCGCCTCCGGCGCGGGCGTCGGCGTCGGCGCCTCGACCACCGTCACCGCGGGTGCGGCCGGGGGCACCGGCGTCAGCTCGGCGACGGGGCCCGTCGTGACCGGCGCCACGCTCCACGCCGCCGCCCCCGCCATCAGCACGAACCCGGCCGCAGCGACGCGGCGGAACGGGAAGCGCTCCCGCAGCGAGGGCCTCGGCGACACCGCCGCCCCCTGCAGGTTTCCCATCGCCGTCGCCTCGGACCACGCGCGCTCGCCGCTCTCCTCCAGCGCCTTGCGCCCCACGACGACCGGCGCCCCGGGCCCCGCCGGCGTCGGCGCCCGCCGCGTGGACGCCAGCGGCAGCTGTAGCTCCAGCGCATCCTCCGCGCGGCGCGAGTGAAGCGTCGGCGCGGAGCTCACCACCATCGGCCGCGGCGACTGCGCCGGGACCTGGCTCGTCCGCTCGTCCAGCCACTGCGCGCGGAGCGACGCGCCGCACACGTCCTCCGAGACGCCGCGCGCGACGAGCCACGTCGCGAGCGCGACGCCGAGCTCCCGCATGCTCCCCCAGCGATCCGCCGGGTCCTTGCGCAGCCCGCGCTCGATGATCGACCACAGCGCCGGGTCCGTGCCGCACCGCTCGACGAGCGACGGCACCGGGTCCTGGAGGATCGCGCGAAGCGTCCCGAACCCCTGCTCCCCGGCGTACGGCGTCTCGCCCGCGATCACCTCGTACAGCATCGTGCAGAGCGCCCAGATGTCCGCGCGATGGTCGATGTGGCCCTGCCCGAGCGCCTGCTCGGGCGGCATGTATTGCGGCGTCCCGATCACGGCCGCGCCCGTCGACCCGGACTCGGGCTCGGTCCACGTGACCTTCGCGATGCCGAAATCGACGACCTTCGGCTGGAGCCTCCCGTCGCCGAGGTCCGCCAGCATCACGTTGTCCGGCTTGAGATCCCGGTGGACGACGCCGCGCTCATGGGCCGCGTGCATCGCGCTCGCCACGGGCAGCAGGATCGCGATCGCCGCTTCGGGCAAGAGCCGCTGATCCCGGCAGAGCACGTCCCGCAGCGCCTCGCCCTCGAGCAGCTCCATCACGATGTACGGCGTGCCGTCCGCGGTCTTGCCGAGATCGAAGACGCGCACGATCCCCGGGTGGCTCAGCTTCGCCGCCGCGCGCGCCTCGCGGAGCAGCCGCTCCGCGATCGCCGGAGAGCGCATCTCCGGTCGAAGCACCTTGATGGCCACGTTCGCCTCGAGCGCTGTGTTCGCGGCGACCCAGACAGAGCCCATGGCCCCCTCTCCCGCCTTGCGGAGGAGCTGGTACTTGTCGCCAACCAACGTGCCGACCTCGAAGCGCTCCCCTAAGGTGTGCTCGTAACCCTGGGTCATGTTGCTCGACATGCGCTCTCCTGACGCCTGATCCGGCCATCCCGCCGCTCGACCACGCCGCGCGTCCCACGCCGAATTGTTCCACTCGAAGTGTTCCACCTGAATCTGGAGCATCGCCCATGCCAGAGAGCTCCTCTCGGGGGACGCCTGAAATCCCGCATGGGCGCGTCAGCGGCAGCGCGCCTCAGCGAGGCAAGTTGCCACGCGCCGGGGCGCGTGGCGCGCCACGCGAGCGCCGTGCCCGCCAGGCGCCCTAGATGAAGCTGTCGTAGGGACGCCTGCGCGCGCTGTCGCTCCGGACGTTCTCGGCGCCGGCATACTCGAGGATCATTTCGAGGATCTCCGCGTCTCGGTGCGACTGGGCGTGAACGCCGACGAGGATCTCGCCTTGCTGCAGGCCGGCCTCGTGGACGCGCGCGCGGTGCTCGGGGACGCCGGCGGCGACGAGCGCGCCGACGAGCCCGCCCGCCGCGCCGTCCGCGCCCGCGAGCGCGGCCTCCATCGGCCCCGCCGCCACGATCCCCAGGCGGGGGAACGTCACGGTCGCGCCGAGCGCCGCGGACGCGGCGGCCGTTCCCACGGCCCCCGCCCCCGCGCCCACGGCCCCCGCCCCCGCGCCCACGGCCCCCGCCCCCGCGCCCACGGCCCCCGCCCCCACGGCCCCGAACGCCGCCCCATCGATGCCGGCGCCCGCCGCCGCGCTGGATCCGGTTCCGCCCTCGACACGCTGGCCGCGCGCGGCGTGACTCATGACAAGGCTGATGGCGTCGCGCCTGTATCCACAGCTCATGACGCGCTCAATAGCCCTCTCGGCGCCCGACCAGGTCTGCAGCAGACCTGTCACCAGCTTTGCCCTCACCGACAGCTCCTTTCCCCAGGTACGTCCCCGCGCAGGCGCGACCCCCTCGCTGTATTCTGGAATCACACACGGGGGCCAGCAGAGGACGTGCCAGAAAAAAATGCCGGAGATCCCCGGGATCCAGCGCTGTCGGCTGTGGACGGTAGCGCGACCCACTGCGCACAGACGCCACACTGAGGCGTCATTGCAGCGCAGACGAACTGCCGTCACGCAGCGGGCTGAGCGGCATGGTGGGGGGAAAGGGCGGTGATGCGAGCTCAGCGATGCAGCCAGATCCGGAGCAGCGCGAGGAGCTGCTCGGTGTCGACGGGCTTCGAGATGTAGTCGGTCGCGCCCGCCTCCAGGCACTTCTCCCGGTCGCCCTTCATCGCCCTGGCCGTGACGGCGATGATGGGCAGCGTCTGGAACACGGGACGTTTGCGGATCGCGCGCATGGTGTCGTATCCGTCCATCTCCGGCATCATGATGTCCATGAGGACGACATCGATGCCGCTCGTCCGCTCCAGGCGCTCGATGGCGGCCTTGCCCGTGTCCGCGGCGAGGGTCGTCATCCCGTGGCTCTCGAGGACGGTCTTCAGCGCGTAGATGTTGCGGAAATCGTCGTCGACGATCAGCGCGCACTTGCCGGAGAGCGCGGCGGCCGACTCGTGGAGCTGCTCCACGAGGTGCCGCTTCGGCTCGGGCAGATCCGAGAGCCGGCGGTGCAGCGCGAGCGTCACCTCGTCGTAGAGGCGCTCCCGCGACTGGACGTGCTTCACGGGGAGCCGCTGCGCCAGCCGGGCGATCTGCACCTCGTCGTCCCCGGCGATGTCGGCCGGGGTGTACACGATCGCCGTCAGCTCGGCGAAGCGCCCGGCGCGGTCGAGGTGGTCGATGAGCTCCAGGCCGGACATGTCGGGCAGGCGCAGCCCGAGCACGAGGGCGTCGAACCCCTCGCGCTCGAGCGCGGCCAGCGCCGCCTGGCCCGTCTCCACGGGGGTGATCGCGACCCCCTCGTCCTGGAGCAGCTCGGCCACGGGGTCGCCTGCGGCCCTGTCCGGCTCGACGAGGAGCAGCCGGCGCCCCGGCGAGCTGACGAGCGCGTCGAGCCGCTTGAACGCGTCGTCGAGCGCCGTTCTGCTGCTCAGCGGCTTGTTGAGGAGCCCGATCGCGCCCATCCGCCGCGCGCGGCACCGCTCCTCCTCCGTCTCCGTCGTGATCACCTCGACCGGGATGTGCCGCGCCTGGAGATCGCGCTTCAGGCAGTCGAGCACGCGCCAGCCGTCGATGTCGGGCAGGTTGATGTCCAGCGTGATCGCCTGCGGCCGGAGCTCGCGCGCGAGCGAGAGCGCCGTCGCGCCGCGGACGGCGACGACCGCCTTGAAGCCGTGCTCCCGCGCGACGTCCACGAGGAACCGGGCAAAGACGGTGTCGTTCTCGACGATCAGGAGCGCGCGATCGC
Organism: Sorangium sp. So ce1335; assembly: GCF_051521615.1. Taxonomy (NCBI): domain Bacteria; kingdom Pseudomonadati; phylum Myxococcota; order Polyangiales; family Polyangiaceae; genus Sorangium; species Sorangium sp. So ce1335. The sequence continues at coordinate 7,445,364 of NZ_CP150363.1, read as the reverse complement.
CCGGGCGCACGCTCTCGCTGTCGTCGACGATCTGGAGGTCGGTCGCCGCGGACATGCGATCGGACGGCCGGCTGCTGTGGACGGGCTCCTCGTGGATTACCGGCGCGTCGAGGACGTGCGTCGGCTGCCGCCGCGCCGCCCGCACGGGCCGGTAGGTGCGCGGCAGGTAGAGGGTGAACGTGCTCCCGCGGCCCGGCGCGCTCACGAGCACGAGGTCGCCGCCGAGCAGCCGCGCGATCTCCCTGCTGATCGCGAGCCCGAGCCCGGTGCCGCCGTACTTCCTGCTCGTGCTCCCGTCCGCCTGCTGGAACGCCTCGAAGATGATCTGCTGTTTGTCCGGCGCGATCCCGATGCCGGTGTCGTGGACAGACAGCGCGATCACCGTGTCGGCCCGGCTGAGCACATCGTTCTCACGGCTCCAGCCGTCGCCGGCCACTGTCACCTCCAGGATCACCCGGCCGCGCTCGGTGAACTTGAAGGCGTTGGAGAGCAGGTTCTTGAGCACCTGCTGGAGCCGCTTCGCGTCGGTGAGCATCGACGGCGGCAGCTCGGGCGAGAAGGCGACCTCGAACTCGAGCTTCTTCGCCTCGGCGACGTGCCGGAACGTGCGCTGCACGTAGTCCGACAGATCCTTGAAGCTGATCTCGCCGACGTCGACGACGACGGTGCCCGACTCGATCTTCGAGAGATCGAGGATGTCGTTGATGAGCGCGAGGAGATCGGTGCCCGACGCGTGGATCGTCTTCGCGAACTCGACCTGCCGCGGGGTGAGGTTCTGGTCGTTGTTCCTGGAGAGCTGGTCCGAGAGGATGAGGAGGCTGTTCAGCGGCGTCCTGAGCTCATGGGACATGTTGGCCATGAACTCCGACTTGTACTTGGAGGTGAGGGCGAGCTGCCGCGCCTTCTCCTCGAGCGCCTGGCGGGCCTGCTCGACCTCGTGGTTCTTCCGCTCGACCTCGACGTTCTGCTCGGCGAGCAGCCGCGCCTTCTCGCCGAGCGCGGCGTTCGTCTCCTGGAGCTCCTCCTGCTGGCTCTGGAGCTCGCGCGCGAGCGACTGGGACTGCTTGAGCAGGTCCTCGGTGCGCATGTTCGCCTCGATCGTGTTGACCACGATGCCGATCGACTCGGTGAGCTGATCGAGGAACGCCTGGTGCGTCGGGCTGAAGCGCTCGAGCGACGCGAGCTCGATGACGGCCTTCACCTGCCCCTCGAAGAGCACCGGCATGACGATGATGTTGACCGGGGGCGCCTCGCCGAGGCCGCTCGTGATCGTGATGTAGTCCGGCGGCGCGCCGACGAGGAGGATCTTCTCCTTCTCGAGGGCGCACTGGCCGACGAGCCCCTCGCCCAGCTTGAACTGGTTGTCCACGTGCTTGCGCTGCTTGAACGCGTAGCTCGCGAGCAGCTTGAGGACGGGCTCTTCACGGGAAGAGTCCATGATGTAGAAGACGCCCTGCTGCGCCGTGACGACGGGGGCGAGCTCGGAGAGGATGAGCCGGCCGACCGTGAGGAGATCCTTCTGCCCCTGGAGCATGCGCGAGAACTTGGCGAGGTTGCTCTTGAGCCAGTCCTGCTCGCTGTTCTTCAGCGTCGTGTCCTTGAGGTTCCGGATCATCTCATTGATGTTGTCCTTCAGCGCCGCGACCTCGCCCTGCGCCTCGACCTTGATCGACCGGGTGAGGTCGCCCTTGGTCACGGCGGTGGCGACCTCCGCGATCGCGCGCACCTGCGTCGTGAGGTTCGCCGCGAGCCGGTTCACGTTGTCGGTGAGGTCCTTCCAGGTGCCGGCGGCCCCGGGCACGCTCGCCTGCCCGCCGAGCTTGCCCTCGACGCCGACCTCGCGCGCCACCGTGGTGACCTGATCCGCGAACGTCGCGAGCGTCTCGATCATGCCGTTGATCGTGTCCGCGAGCGCGGCGATCTCGCCCTTCGCGTCGACGATGAGCTTGCGCTTGAGATCGCCGTTGGCGACCGCGGTCACGACCTTGGCGATGCCGCGCACCTGGTTCGTCAGGTTGCCGGCCATCGAGTTCACGTTGTCGGTGAGGTCCTTCCAGGTGCCTGCGACGCCGCGGACGTCGGCCTGGCCGCCGAGCTTGCCCTCGGTGCCGACCTCGCGCGCGACGCGCGTGACCTCGGAGGCGAAGGAGTTGAGCTGATCGACCATCGTGTTGATGGTGTTCTTGAGCTCGAGGATCTCGCCCTTGACGTCGACGGTGATCTTCTTGGAGAGATCGCCGTTGGCGACGGCGGTCGTGACGGCGGCGATGTTGCGCACCTGGGAGGTGAGGTTGCCGGCCATCGAGTTCACGGAGTCGGTGAGGTCCTTCCAGGTGCCTGCGACGCCGCGGACGTCGGCCTGGCCGCCGAGCTTGCCCTCGGTGCCGACCTCGCGCGCGACGCGCGTGACCTCGGAGGCGAAGGAGCGGAGCTGGTCGACCATCGTGTTGATGGTGTCCTTGAGCTCGAGGATCTCGCCGCGGACATCGACGGTGATCTTCTTGGAGAGATCGCCGTTGGCGACGGCGGTCGTGACGGCGGCGATGTTGCGCACCTGGGCGGTGAGGTTGCCGGCCATCGAGTTGACGGAGTCGGTGAGGTCCTTCCAGGTGCCGGCGACGCCGGTCACCTCGGCCTGGCCGCCGAGCTTGCCCTCGGTGCCGACCTCGCGCGCGACGCGCGTCACCTGCGCCGCGAAGGCGCTGAGCTGATCGACCATCGTGTTGATGGTGTTCTTGAGCTCGAGGATCTCGCCCTTGACGTCGACGGTGATCTTCTTGGAGAGATCGCCGTTGGCGACGGCGGTCGTGACGGCGGCGATGTTGCGCACCTGGGCGGTGAGGTTGCCAGCCATCGAGTTCACGGAGTCGGTGAGGTCCTTCCAGGTGCCGGCCACGCCCTTGACCTCGGCCTGGCCGCCGAGCTTGCCCTCGGTGCCGACCTCGCGCGCGACGCGCGTGACCTCGGAGGCGAAGGAGTTGAGCTGATCGACCATCGTGTTGATGGTGTTCTTGAGCTCGAGGATCTCGCCCTTGACGTCGACGGTGATCTTCTTCGAGAGATCGCCGGTGGCCACGGCCGTCGTGACGGTCGCGATGTTGCGCACCTGGGCGGTGAGGTTGCCGGCCATCGAGTTGACGGAGTCGGTGAGGTCCTTCCAGGTGCCTGCGACGCCGCGGACGTCGGCCTGGCCGCCGAGCTTGCCCTCGGTGCCGACCTCGCGCGCGACGCGCGTGACCTCGGCGGCGAGCGAGCTGAGCTGATCGACCATCGTGTTGATGGTGTCCTTGAGCTCGAGGATCTCACCCTTGACGTCGACGGTGATCTTCTTCGAGAGATCGCCCTTCGCGACCGCGGTGGTGACGGTCGCGATGTTGCGCACCTGGGCGGTGAGGTTCGACGCCATCGCGTTGACGGAGTCGGTGAGGTCCTTCCAGGTGCCGGCGACGCCGCGGACGTCGGCCTGGCCGCCGAGCTTGCCCTCGGTGCCGACCTCGCGCGCGACGCGCGTGACCTCGGAGGCGAAGGAGTTGAGCTGATCGACCATCGTGTTGATGGTGTTCTTGAGCTCGAGGATCTCGCCCTTGACGTCGACGGTGATCTTCTTGGAGAGATCGCCGTTGGCGACGGCGGTCGTGACGGCGGCGATGTTGCGCACCTGGGAGGTGAGGTTGCCGGCCATCGAGTTCACGGAGTCGGTGAGGTCCTTCCAGGTGCCGGCCACGCCCTTGACCTCGGCCTGGCCGCCGAGCTTGCCCTCGGTGCCGACCTCGCGCGCGACGCGCGTGACCTCGGAGGCGAAGGAGCGGAGCTGGTCGACCATCGTGTTGATGGTGTCCTTGAGCTCGAGGATCTCGCCCTTGACGTCGACGGTGATCTTCTTGGAGAGATCGCCGGTGGCCACGGCCGTCGTGACGGCGGCGATGTTGCGCACCTGGGCGGTGAGGTTGCCAGCCATCGAGTTGACGGAGTCGGTGACGTCCTTCCAGGTGCCGGCCACGCCCTTGACCTCGGCCTGGCCGCCGAGCTTGCCCTCGGTGCCGACCTCGCGCGCGACGCGCGTGACCTCGGAGGCGAAGGAGCGGAGCTGGTCGACCATCGTGTTGACGGTCCTGGCCGTCCTCAGGAACTCGCCGTCGAGCAGCCGGCCGTCCGCCTCGAGGGCCATCCTCTGCGAGAGGTCGCCCTCGGCGACGGCCCCGATGACGCGCGCCGTCTCGACCGTGGGGTGGACGAGATCGCCGATGAGCGCGTTCATGCACGCGATCTCCTCGGCCCAGGCCCCGCTCACGTCGCCGATGGAGGCGCGCTGCGAGAGCTTTCCCTCCTTGCCCACCACGCGGCTCAGCCGGCGGAGCTCGTGGGCCATCTTCTCGTTGAGCTCGATGACGTCGTTGAACGTGTCCGCGATCTTCCCGTCGAGCCCCTCGAGATCGATGGGCAGCCGTACCGAGAAGTCGCCCTTCTTGAGCGCCGTCAGCGACAGCAGCAGCGTGCGCCGGTCGAGCCCGCCCCGCTCGACCGGCGGCGCGGCGCGGGCGACGTCCGCGGCGGGGGCCTTCTTCGCGCGCGCAGCGCCGTGCAGCCCCTCCGCGGGCGCGCCCTTCTTGCCCTTGCCATTGCCAGCTCTCGTCTTGCGGGCCGCCTTGTCGAGGTCGCTACGCTGCTCCATGCCGCTGTTCTCCTGGCCCTCCCTGCGAGCGGGGCCGATCTGTCAAGGGAAACGAGGGCGCGCCCCGGACACCGACGTGCCCCGGAGCGCCGCAAGCGGTCGGGTCGGGGGCCCTGGCGCCGCCCGGGCAGGCGGCCCTCGCATCGCCGCGGGGCGGCGAGGGGGCGGCGACGGGACAGGCGCTCTCGCCGGAGGTGCGGCGCCATCGACGACTCCGGGAAACGAACGATGTCGCGGGGCGCGCGCGCCGCCGCGGAGCGGGGCTCTCGCCGCCCGACCGCGTGGATTCCGTCGAGTCCCATCGATGTCAGGCGTCGCCGCACGATGCGCGTCCGCGCCCACCGCACGACAGCATGGTTTCGTATACTACGCAGGCGCGCGCCCGGGCAAGCTTCGCGCCGCGCGCAACGCGTGTCTTGTACGGCTTACCTGTCGTGCGTGGGTGTGGGCCCGGGGCGCGGCGGGCAGCCCACGCAGCCACGCTGTCGGAGCACCGCGTGGGCAGCCGCGCGCGGGGAGCGGCGGTGGGTGCGGCGAAGGACGCTGCCTCAGGCCACGTCGGCCTTCGGCGTCCGGCGCTTCGGTCGGAGAGAGCGCGGCTTGTCCCGCGGCGTGACGATGCAGTAGCGCCCTGCCTCTCCCACCTTCTCGTGGACACCCGACTCCAGGACCTCGCGTGCCGGCCTCAGCGGTGGAAGCCATCGCGACACGCTCGCGAGGCACGAGGGGCGCTCGGGGAAGGGCGAGTGGCGGGGGCGCGGCCGCTCGGGCGGGGCGTGCGGGGCGTGCGAGGCGTGCGAGGCGTGCGAGGCGTGCGAGGCGTCCACGGAGCGATCCGTGGCCGCGTCCTGCGCCCGCTCCAGGGCTGCGTCGAGCGCCCGCTCCGGGGGCGCGACAGCGTCGAGCGTTCGCTCGGACGGGGCGCCGTACGGCGGCTGCTCGGTGAAGAAGGCCGCGTGCGGAGGCCGGTCCGAGAGGGCGGCGTGCGGCGGCCGCTCCGAGGTGGCGGCGTACGGCGGCCGCTCGGAGGGCGGGCCATACGGCGGCCGCTCGGTGAGGGCGGCGTGCGGCGGCCGCTCCGAGGTGGCGGCGTACGGCGGCCGCTCGGAGGGCGGGCCATACGGCGGCCGCTCTGCGAGCGCGCCGTGCGTCCCGTCCGGCGAGGCGCCGCTCTGCGCAGGGTGCAAGCCGGACGATGCGCGCCGCTTCGCTGTCGTCGCGGCGATCCGGAGTCGGAGATCCTCGACGTGCCTCGCGAGCCGCTCGGTTTCCTCCGTGAGCCGCGTGAAATCATCGACCTGGCTTCTGCGCTGCGACATAAACGAGTCCTTTGCTGCGTTTATCAGCCGATCTCGATTCTCTGGCTCGCGTCAGTGCACAACGCATGCCGAGCGGGCGCAGTCCCCTCGAACGGAACGTGCCAGGCGGAGCCAAGCGAGGGTGTGGCGAACCGCCGCATGGGGGCAAAGGTGCCTCCACGCTGTAATCGCGATCTCTGCTGCAGGCCAGCGCGGCGTGCGGAAAGTGGTGAGAAAGCGCGGGGGCGGAAGCGCGGCACGGGTTGTGCCATGGCGGGGCCCCACACAAGATGGATGAGCCCGGCGCGCCCCGCTGCGTCACGGACTTCGTTGCCGGGCCGACGAGCGCGTCAGGCGTCGTGCGCCCCGGGGTTCGGGCTGGAGACGCGCGGCGCGCCATGGCGGATTGAAGGAGCCTGTCCATGCAGAACTCGGTCTTCGAATCGCTGGGTGCCCGGCTGGGGATCCCCACGGATGGCCTGTGGCCCTGGCTGATCGTGGCGGCGAGCGTTCCGGTCGGCCTCGGGCTCGCGCGGCTCGTCGTTCACGCGTTCCGTCGCGCCGCCTCGCTTGTCGTGCGGAGGACGTCGACGCCGTGGGACGAAAAGATGCTCGACGCGGCAATTGGCCCCGTGACGCTTTGCCTCGGCGTCATCCTGACGGCTGGCCTCGCCAGGATGACGCGGGTCGGGCAGGAGCTCGTGGCCGATCTGCGGTCGCTCCTCTCGGCGCTGTTCATCGGCGGGGTGGCGTGGTTGCTCATGCGCGTCGTGGGCATCCTCACGGAGGTGCTCGACGCGCGCGCCGTGCGGCACCTGGAGGAGGGGAGCGAGTCGTCGCGCGGGCTCCGCACGCAGGCGCGCGTGCTCGAGCGGGTCGCGCGGGTGATCATCGTGATCGTCGCGGGCGCGCTGGTGCTCCTGAACTTCGAGACCGTGCGGAACGTCGGTGTCTCGCTCCTCGCGTCCGCCGGCATCGCGGGCGTCGTGCTCGGCCTGGCGGCGCAGAAGCCTGTCGGCGCGATCCTGTCGGGGCTCCACATCCTGTTCACCCGCCCCATCGACCTCGGCGACAAGGTGGTGGTGGACGGAGAGTTCGGGACGATCGAGGAGATCCGGCTGACGCACGTGGTCATGAAGATCTGGGACGAGCGGCGGCTCATCATCCCGACCGCGCGGCTCCTCGACCAGTCGTTCCAGAACTGGTCGAAGCACGGCTCGGAGAAGCTCGGCACCGTCGAGATCTACGTGGATTACCGGACCCCCGTGGACGCCGTCCGCGCGCACTTCGAGTCGATCTTGCCGAACAGCGAGCTCTGGGACAGGCGCGTCAAGGCCGTCCAGGTCACGAACGTGTCAGAGCGCACCATCGAGGTGCGGTTTCTCGTCTCGGCCCGCGATCCGGGGAAGCTGTTCGATCTGCGGTGCTGGGTTCGCGAGGAGATGCTCCGCTGGGTCCGGGAGCTCGAGGACGGCCTGTTCCTGCCGCAGGAGCGCTTCACGCGGGCGTCTCCCGTCGCCGAGGCGATCGAGCGGCGCGGCCCGGTGTCGGGCCGCGCGCGGCGGGCTGGAGGGATGGACGGCGCGCCCGACGTGGCGACGTGAGGAGCGCGCCTGCTACGTAGCGTAACGCCACACCGCGGCATCCGGGCATGGTGGAATGTTGGCGTGCTCATCTGCAGTGTCGCACTCTCGTGAACTCCCCGTCTCACGCCTGACAATCCGGCGATAGCCCGACGATAGCTCGGCGACGGTCCGAGGTGCGGAACAGGCCATCACGCCTGACCGCGGCCGATCAGGCGCCGCCGTGGCGGCGCCCTGCGCGAGGCAGCTTGCCGACCGCCACCGGGAGCAGGAAAGCGGCATACGCTTTGCAGTGGCAGCGTATGTAGAAAAAGCCCGCGACATTGCCCGTCAGCCGTCGACCGCGTCGATCGCGCGACGAGGTTCTCGCCACGCCCCCGAGGGGGAAGGGGGCGTTGGCAGGTCGGAACTGCCCTCCCGCTCATGCGCAGCTGTCTGCGCGGGAACCCAGGAGCAATGCGCCATGAATTGGGTCATCAGGGTCACGCGGATTGGCGGTATTGATGTCGTTGCTCACGCGGCGTTCGGCCTGCTCATCCCGCTCGGGGCGCTCCAGTGGGGGGCGCGGCACGGCGGGAGCGGCGCGCTCTTCGGCTGCGCGCTCGGCGCGGCGCTGCTCGGGTGCGTGGCGCTGCAGGCGCTCGTGCACGGGGTCGTCGCGCGGCGGCTCGGGCTCGGGCTGAGCGAGGTGCTGCTCTCGCCGCTCGGCGCGGTGGCGCGGCGCGCGCGCCCGGCCGCCGGGTGGGTGCGGAGCGGGGCGCTCGGCCTCGCGGCGAACTTCGCGCTGGCGGTGCTGTTCTTCGTGGCGGTGGGCGCGCTGCGCGGGGCGGACGAGCTCCGGTGGGCGTCGGTGCTCCAGGCCGCCGAGGCGCCCTCGCGCGAGACGGCGCTCGTGTGGGTCGCGAGCGCGAACCTCGGGATCGCGACGCTCGGCCTGCTGCCGGCGCTGCCGGTCCAGGGGGGCCGCGTGTTGCGGGAGGCGCTCTCGCCGCTCACGGGAAGGTGGCTCGCGACGTCGGTGACGGCGACGATCGGCCAGGCGATGGCGGCGGTGCTGTTCTTCATCGCGCTGTTCGGGGGGCAGCTGCTCGTCGCGGTGCTGTCGGCGATCCTCTTCCTCGGGGCGCGGCGGGAGTGGAGCGCGGCGCAGGCGGTGATGGCGCCTGTCGAGGTGACCGCGTGCCGTCCGTTCGGCGAGGGCAGGTCGGTGCAGCTCTGGCCGGGCGAGCTCGTGGGGGACGCGGCGCGGCGCATCCTGGCGAGCCAGGAGCCGGATTTCCCGGTGGTCTACGAGGGGCGCGTGATCGGGATCGTGACGCGCGCGGACGTGATGCGGGCGCTGGCTGCCGGGGAGGAGGGGGCGTTCGTCGCGTGGATCATGCGGTGTGACGTGCCCAGGGTGGCGGCGGACGTCTCGCTCGACGAGGTCGGGCGGAAGATGGTGGAGAAGAACACGCCGGTCGTGGCGGTGTTCGATGGGGAGAGCTACCTGGGGCTCGTCAAGCACTCGGACATCGCGGGGGCGCTCACGCGGGGGAGAGGGGGGCGGCTGGGGAGGATTCACCTGGCGGCCCAGGCGGGGTAGCCAGCCCGGCCCGAGCCACGCCGCGCGACGAGCGCCGCCCCCTCGGGCCTGCGGTCGTGGACAGGGGGGTGGCTCTAGACCAACAAACGGGCTGAGCCCGCCTGAAACGCGCAGAACGTCGAACCGCCAAGGCGCCAAGGACGCCAAGATCTTGTCTCCTTCTTGGCGTCCTTGGCGCCTTGGCGGTTCATTTCTCGCTCGATCAACGCGATCGTCGTTCTAGCGAAACGCCCCGCCCCCCGGGGAGGGGGCGGGGCGTTGTCGGGGGCTCGCCCTCGGGGCGGAGCCTCAGTCGTTGCGCAGGAAATTGAGCTTGAAGGAGACCACGAGCACGAGCGCGTCCTGACTGATGCGACGCTTGCCCCAGTTGACCCCGATGTGCAGCCCCTCGATCGGCTCGAGGTTCGAGGGGAGACCCACCGTGTGCGTGAGCGTCTTGGTGAAGTTCCACTCAGGCTTCTTGTTCGCGAGCGCCGAGTTGACGGCCTTCATGATCGTGTGGTCGATGATCGAGGGAATGCCGCGGATGTCGGCCTCCTCGAGCTCGATGTTGAACGCGAGGACGTTCCCCTTGTTCTTCTCGATGATCTCCGGGGAAATGAGGACCTTGAGCTCATCGAGCTTGATCGTGGGGGTGACGACCGGGATGGACCACTTCAGCTCCGCAGGACAGTTGACACGCAGGCCCATGTCCTCGACCAGCGTGATCTCGGTCGGCTTGCCCAGGTAAAGCCAGCGATCCGTCTTGTCGTCGTCGTCCAGATGGATTTTCACGGGGAGGAACTCGCCCAGAATCTGGACGAGATCCTCCCGCGTGATGATGGCTTCGAGCCACACGTGCAGCGCCTCAGCTCAGGTGATGACCGCTCTCGCCGCCCGGCCGCCCCTCCATGCCGTAGTGCGAGTTCCCCGTCTCGGACGAGGAGACCGCGCCCTTCACCGCGTCGACCGCGCTGCCCACCTTGCTCTGGACCTGGCGCTCGGCCTGCTCGACCTTGTGGGTCGCCTTGCTCTTCAGGCCGTCGAGGCGGTTCACGATGTCACGGCGGAGCGCCTGGCCGGAGGTCGGCGAGAGCAGCACGGCCACGCCCGCGCCCACGGCGATGCCGGCGCCGAAGAGCGCCAGGGTCGTGAGCGGGCTCCGCTTGCGCGCCAGCCCGACCCAGCCGAGCACGTCGTCGACGCCGAGCGCGCCGACGGTCGCCGCGATGCCGGCGACCGCCTTCGCGACGTCGAACGCCGTCGTCTTGGCGGTCGTCGCAGCGACGCCCGCGCCGACAGCCGCCGACTCGTACACACCCTTCGCAGTCCCCATCGCGTCATTCAGTCGGTTCGTCATGGCTCTTGTCTCCTTGTGACGGACACGACGTCCGCCGGTTCGTGACGGCTCGCATTGCAGGCCCCGGACCAACCCTCAGATCCCGCTGTACGGCCCGCTTGTCCCCGCGTCCTCCTCCCACGCCCATGACGCCCGCGTGACGAAATGCCACATCTGTCGTGACGCGCCCCGGTGCACCTGCGCCCCCCGTGCCAGAACGCCCGCCGCAGGACACCCGCCACAGCACGCCCGCCGCCCGCGACGCCGTCAGAAACGGAACAAGGGGTTGTCTGGAAGAAGCGCGGTGCGGGTCGATCGGGTCCGAGCCATCTCGTCCCTGCCGAGCCGAGCCAACCGCTTGAGCCGAGCCGACCGCCGACCCAAGCCGCCGCCGAGCGGGGCGCGCCCGCACAGGAGACGGGCCCAGATCGGCGTTTTCGGCGCGCAGGCGCACTCCAGTGCGCTGAGCACCGAAAACGTCGAGATGGGCCCGTATCCGCAGCGGGCGCGTCCCGCTCAACGGGCAGGGGCGTGGGCGACGCCGAGGAGCACGACGTCGACGCGGCGATCGTAGCCATAGGAGTACATCGGCTGGGTGCCGACCGCCTCGGCGGCGCCCGTCGCGCGCGTCGTGATGCGGTCCGCAGGGATGCCCTCCTTCACGAGGATCTCCTTCACCCGGCTCGCGCGACGCAGCGAGAGATCCTGGTTGTAGGCCTGGGCACCGCGGGGGTCGGCCCGGCCGATGAGCTCTATCCTCGCGTCCTTCAGGTTCGAGGAAAGCAGGCAGTCGACGACCGCCCGCAGCTCCAGGTGCTCCTGTGGCAACGGCTCGGCAGCGTCGAAGGCGAAGTGCGTCTTGGGCAGCCGGCAGACATCGGCGATGTCCGCCCCCAGGGTCAGCCCGATGAACCGATCCTCGCCCTCCCGCAGATCGGGCCACTCCACCTTGTAGACACCGTCCCTGCCCGGGTGGGGCAGCCTCGGCTCCGCGGCAGCCGACTGCGCGGGCGCCGGTGGCGCGGCGCACGCTGCGAGGAGCGAGAGCGCCAGCGCGCCCAGGAGAGCCCTGGGCAGTTTGAACGTCGACATCATGGTTTCCCTCCTTCCGAGGTGCGCAACGTGAGCAGCGGGACATGACGCCAGCGGAGAAGGCGCGAGCCTCCCCGTCCCGCCATCACCAGCGCTCGCCTCACATCAAGCCGCTTGTTGTTCGGAGGAGGTCTGTTCAAGACCCGTGCCGGGCTGGTGAACGTCATGTGTCAAACCCGGCGCGGCCCGGGCAGCGCGCGACCCGCGTTGTCGGCGGCGCGGCCGGCCGATGCGCCGCCGGCCGCGCGCGCTCGTGCGCCGCCGGCCGCGCGCGGTCCCGGCGCGGATCAGCCGGGGGAGGAGGGCTCCCGCGCCTCGAGCTTCGGCCAGGTGAAGCGGAACGTGGCGCCGGCGCCGACGGCGGACTCGACCCACGCGCGCCCGCCCTTGCTCTGGACGATCTTCTGGACGACCGACAGCCCGATGCCGGTGCCCTCGACCTTGTCGCGCGCCTTCAGCGTCTGGAAGATGCCCCAGATCCGATCGTGGTACTCGGGCGCGATGCCCGAGCCGTTGTCGGACACCGAGAACTCCCAGAACGGGCCGGCGTCGCGCGCGCCGATCCGGACCTCCGGGTCGGAACGCCCCGCGTGCTTCAGCGCGTTGCCGATGAGGTTCAGGAACGTCTGCTGGAGCGGCGCGCGCTCTGTCACGAGCACGGGCATGTCCGGGGCGATCTCCACGCGCGTCTCCGCGGGCGGCGCGAGCAGCTCGACCATCTCCCGGAGGAGCTTGCCGACGTCGATCGTCTCGGGCTTCTCCCGGATGCGGCCCGCGCGCGAGTAGCTGAGGATGCCGTCGATCAGGTTCTCCAGCCGGTGCACGCGCCCGCGGAGCAGGTCGAGCTGCTTCCGGCTGTCCGCCGTCATCTTGTCGGCCAGGTCCTCCTCGATCCACTGCGACAGGTTGGCGATGCCGCGCAGCGGCGCCTTGAGATCGTGGCTCGTGACGTACGCGAACTGATCGAGCTCCCTGTTGCTGCGCTCGAGCGCCTGCACGAGCCGCTGCCGCTCCTCCTCGGCGCGCTTCTGATCGTCGATGTCCGTGTACGTCCCGAACCAGCGGACGATGCGGCCCGCCCCGTCGCGCGCGGCGACCGCCCGGCCGATGAACCAGCGGTAGGCGCCGTCCGCGCGCCGGAGCCGGCACTGGTTCTCGTACGGCTCGCCCGTCTGCAGCGACTGCCGCCACGTCTCGATCGCCCGCTCGTGCTCCTCGGGGTGGATGATCCGGCTCCAGCCCTCGCCGTCCGTGTCCTCGGGCGTGAGCCCGGTGTAGTCGTACCAGCGCTGGTTGAAGTACTCGTGGTGGCCGTCCGGGCGGTTCGTCCAGACGAGCTGCGGCATCGTCTCGGCGAGCAGCCGGAACTGCGCCTCGCTGTGCTTCAGCTCCTCGGCGAGCGTCTCGACCTCCTTGCGCACCGTGACCTCGCGCTCGAAGAGGAGCGCGTTGTCGACGCTGAGCGCCGCGCGCCGGGCGAGCTCTTCGGCGAACTGGACGTCGGCCTTCGTGTAGCGACGGCCCGACTCGGCGTGCACGAGCGTCATCGCGCCGAGCACGCGCCCGCGCGCCGCCAGCGGTACGACGACGTACGACCGGAGGCCGAGCTCGCGCGCGATCCGCAGGTGCTCCTCGTCCCGGGTGTGCGCGGCGAGCAGCGCGTCCGTGATCTCGGACGCCCACTCGGTCTGGCCGGTCCGGAGCACGTTCGGCACGCCGGTCGGCGACGCGGGGTCGACCGGGTACCGCTCCTCGATCTGCCGGACGAACGCGACCTTGGCCGGGTCGGTGTGCTGGACGGCGACGCGCTGGATGGCGCCGTCCTGCCCCTGGATGTCCACCGCGCACCAGTCCGCGAGCAGCGGCACGACGAGCCGGGCGAGCTGCCCGAGCGTCTCGCGGAAGTCGAGCGAGGACGAGAGGATCTCGCCCGCGCCGGCGAGGAGGCTGACGTTCGCCTCGGCGCGCTTGCGCTCGCTGATGTCGAGCACGTAGGTGAGGTTGCGCCGCTGCGTCTCGATCCGGGCCGAGCCGACGAGGACCGCGACGCGCCTGCCGTCCTTGCGGATGTACTCCTTCTCGAACTGCTTCGTGACGCCGTGGATGTTCAGCTCGTTCACCGCGTCGTGGTGGACGTGCTCGTACTCGGGCGGGGAGAGCTGCTGCCAGTTGAGGCGCCCCTCCTTGAGGTCGTCGCGGGTGTAGCCGACCATGGAGAGGAAGCAGTCGTTCGCCTCGAGGACGCGCCCCTCGTAGTCGCTGAAGAGCAGGCCCATCATGCTCGTGTCCATGATGCGCCGGAACACCTCGTCGCTCGCCTGCCTCTCCAGCTGGCGGAGCGCCGCCTCCTGCCGCTTGATCTGCTCGGCCCTGCGGTGCAGCTCGACGAAGACGGCCACCTTCGCGCGGAGGATGTCGGGATTGTACGGCTTGACGACATAATCGACCGCGCCCGCGCCGTAGCCGCGATACAGCCGCTCCTCGTCCTCCGGCAGCCCCGAGATGAAGATGATTGGCGTGTGCCGCGCCTGATCGAGCCCCCTCACGCGGGCGGCCGTCTCGAAGCCGTCGATACCGCGCATCTTCACGTCCATGAGGATGAGCGCGAACTCCTCGCGGGTGAGGTGCTCGAGCGCCTCCTCGCCGGATTGCGCGGTGACGAGCCGCTGCTTCAGCGGGTCGAGCACCGCCTCCAGGGCGATGAGGTTCGGGCGGTGATCGTCGACGAGCAGGATGCTCGCGACGGGCTCGGAGGTCGTGGAGGACGTGGAGGATGCGGAGGGGGAAGGTGCGCCAGGCTGGAGCGGGGCCTTCATGTTCTGGGGGCTCAGCCCTGGCTTTCGGTCGGGCATAACGAAGACGGTTAACGGCGCCCGGACCGTCTGGCAAGCGAAAGCGGCGCTCGCACGGCCGGGTCGAATTCTTCGGTCTTCCGCGGCTTCCCACGGGTTCCTGCGTCAGGCGCGGCCGGACGGGCCTCTTGCCGCCACGCTGTGGCGATCCGTCTCGCGCGGCGAACGGAGGCGGCTGTCGCCCGCGCAGGGCCGCGCCGCGGCAGACGGCCGCCCGTGGCTGGCATGGGGCCTGCTGGAACGATGGTGGACGGCGGATCGAGAGTTCGTCGAAGGAGCACCCATGCGATTCCAACTCAAGCTGGCCTTCCTGGTCGGCGCGCTCGCCGGCGCGCTGCCGCCTTCGCTGGCGAAGGCGGCCGACGGCGCGGGGCTCTTCGCGCTGCCGCCGAGCCGGCTCGACGCGGCCGATCGCGCGGCGCTGCGGGCTCATGCGCCGAGCGGAACGGCTGGAAGGACGGTCATGGGGCTGATCCAGCGCGCGGTGATGGCCACGATGGCCCCGCCGCCGGCGGAGCTGCACGTGGCGCCCCTCGTGAGCCGAGGTGGCGGCGGCGGGCTCCGTCTCGTCCTTCCTGTGTGCGAGGATGGCTGTTCGCGTTACGCGTCGCGCGGAGTCGTCCTCGTCACGCAGCAGGCGCCCGACTCGCCGATGGCGTGGCTCGCCGCGGTGAGCAACCGCACGGCGCAGCCGACCGACGGGCCGCCCGGCCTGGCGCCGCTCCGGGAAGAGGCGCGGAACGCGCGCGCGAAGGTGCCCCAGGAAGAGGAGAGCGCGCTGCCCGAGTAGGCGCGCCGGCGCGCGGAGCGGCGGAGTGCGCGCCGCGGAGAGCGCCTGTCGCCGCGGCGACCTCCGGGGCGCTCGAGGGCGAGGCGTGGAGTCGGCGCAAGGGGGATGTCGCGAGCGCAGCTCTCGGGTAACCGCATGTTCAGCGCATGTTCAGCGCATGTTCACCGCGTGTTCACCACCGTTGCGGGAGCGCGCGGCGGGGTCCGGGCGGCTCACGGCGGGGCGGACGCGACCGCGTCGCGCAGGGCGCGGAACATCTCGGCGAGCTTCTGCGGCTGGTAACTGGCGTTGAGCCCGCTCGGGTTCGGCAGCACCCAGATCCGCGTCGCGCCGATCGTCTCGGGCTGGGGGCCTGGCGCGGCCTGGGGCCGCCCGAACGCGCTCCGGTAGGCGCCGATGCCGAGCACGGCGAGGAAGCGGGGGCGGTGCTGCCGCACCTTGGCCGCGAGCTTCAGACCGCCCGCGGCGAGCTCGTCGGGCGACAGCTCGTCGGCCGACGCTGTCGCGCGGTCGACCACGTTGGTGATCCCGTAACCGAGCTTCAGCAGCTCGCGCTCCTCGAACGGAGACAGCACGCGGTCGGTGAAGCCGCCAGCATGAAGCGCCGGCCAGAACCGGTTGCCGGGGCGGGCGAAGTTGTGCCCGACGGCCGCCGTGTAGAGGCCGGGGTTGATGCCGCAGAAGAGGACGCGGAGGTCGGGCGCGATGACGTCCGGGACCGTCTTGCCGGCGGCGGCAAGGAGCTCTTCTTTCGTGGGTCTCCGGGGGCGGGGGTGGGGCCGGGGCCGGGACGGGGGGCGGGGTCGGGGAGCGGTGGGCACGGGCGTTCCGGGCAGGCGCGGCGCAGCGCCGGCCGCAGCTTACGACGGCGTCGCGGGGGAGCGCGCGGGCCGACGCGCGGACGAAGCAAATCGCCCCTGGACGGGGGCGTTGCGACGGATACCGTCGTGCGTTCCCCGATGCTGGCGCGCTCGCTCGGTCTGCTCCCGGCTCTCCTCGCGTGCGCCTGCGCGCTCGGGCCCGAGGCGAGCCCGGCGGGCGGCGCGGCCGGTGCTGCCCGGCGCGCGGGTGTGTCGAGCGTGCCGGGGGGGCCGGGCGCGTGGGGCGCGATGGGCGCGGGCGACGCCGCCGGTGTCGCCCGGCCGGGGGCCCGCTACTTCCAGGAGATCGCGGACGGGGTGTTCCGCGTGACGCGCGACGGGCCGGACGCGGCCGTGGTCGATCGCGTCGTTGCCGGCGGCGCGCGGCTCGAGCTCGGCGCCGGCGGGCGCGTCGTCGCGGCGGCGTGGGAGGCCGAGCTGTGGGCGGCGGGCGAGCCCATCGTTGGATCGCTCGCGATCGCGCCGCACCTTGGCGGGGGCTTCCTCCACTGGAGCCGCAGCAGGGCGTTCCGATCGCGCGACTTCACGGGGCCGCTCGCGGAGGTGGCGCTCGGCGGCGGCGCGCGCGCCGTGCGGGGCGCCCGGAGCGGGCTACAGGGCGTCGTCGTCTTCACCGAGCAGGGGCCGCGCGTGGTCCTGCCGGGCGAGGATCGCGGCAGGGCGCTCGACGCGCCGGCCGTCCACGATCTCGCGGCGCTGGACGCGTCGCGCGCGGTGCGCCTCGACGTCTTCGGCCGCGCCGCGACGACGGCGGACGGCGGCAGGACGTGGATCGACGTCGGCCGCCGGATCGGGATCGCCGCGCGCGGCGTCGGCGTCGCGCCGGGCGCGCTGTGGCTCGACACGGCGCTCGGGCGCGTGGCCATCCTGCCGGACGGCTCGCCCGGCCGGCCCGACGGCGATCTCCGCGGGATGTCGTCGTGGTCGGGCGGGTCGTTCCAGCTCCGCTTCGCGGGCGCCGGGGCCGGCGAGCGCGCGGAGCCGGCGGAGCGCGAGGCCGCGGCGGTCGCCGCGGCGGTCGCCGCCGGCGCGCTGCTGCCCGACGGGGCCGCGCTCGGGGTGGTCGACGGCGGCGTCGCGGCCGTCGACGCGCGGACGGGCGCGACGCGAGCGCGGCTCGCGAGCTGGTTCCCGGACGGGCTGGGCTGCGCGCCGGTGCGCGCCGAGGACGGGGTGCTCTTCCTCTGCGCGTGGGACGACTACGAGCGCGACGGCAGCTACGTCCTGCGCTCGGAGCGCGGCGAGCCGCCGCGCGTGGAGCGCGCCTTCAGCGACGACGGGTTCTTCGTTGCCGACGACGGCGGCGCGCTCGGGTTCGTCGGCGGGTGCGCGGCGTCGCCGCGGCTCGTCAGCGACGAGGAGCGCGATCGCCGGTACGGCGAGGTCGTTGTGCACCCGAAGGTCTGCGTGCGGCGCGGCCCGGGCGCCTGGGTCGAGCACGCGATCGAGGTCGGCGAGGGGGAGGCGCTCGTCGGCTGGGCGCCGCGCCGGGACGGGAGCGCTGTCGCGCTGCTGCGCGAAGGGCGCGAGGCGCTGCCGCCGCCCGTGGGCGCGCCGCGCGCCCGCGACGAGGGGGGCGCGCGGGTCGTGCGGATCCACGGGCATCTGGCGGGGTGGTACTGGACGCCGCCGTCGCGCGACGCGTCGCCGGTGCTCGTCGATCGGCGCTTTCGCGCGCGCGAGGACGGCGCGGTCGACGGGTGGCTGTCGTCGGTCGAGTGGTCCCATCCGGTCGGTCAGGCGAGCCTGGGGATCACGGTCGCGCCGGACGGGGAGGTCGCGGCGCACGCGCTGCCGCCGGAGCCGGCGGGGATGGTGGTGACGGGCGATCACGGGGTGCTCGTCACGCGCGGCGGGGAGCTCCACGAGACGCGCGATCACGGCCGGACGTGGCGCGCGGCCGGGCGCTCGCCGGTGCCGCCGTCGTCGTTCCAGGGCGCGTGCTCCGCGCTCGGCTGCGCGCTGAGCGGCGTGGTGCGGCTCGGCTGGGGCGCGGGCGATCTGGCGCCGGCCGTCGCCGCCGCGCCCGCGCCGGCCGCGGGGGCGGCGCCCGCGGCCGGCGCGGGCGTGCCGCAGGGCTCGCCGGTCGAGCCGCCGGTGCTGTCGTGCGCGCCGGTCGGCCTGCCGGCGCCGCTCCCGGGCGCCTCGCCCGCGGCCGGCGCGGAGCGGTGGACCGTGTCGACGCCGTACGGAGAGGTGATCGAGATCGTCGCGGACGCGGCGGAGCCCGGGAGCGGCGCCGGCAGGCCGACCGGGGAGGCGATGCAGCCCGACGATGCGGCGGCAGGGCAGGGCGACGCGGCGGCAGGGCAGGGCGACGCGGCGGCAGGGCAGGGCGGCGCGGCGGCGCGGAAGGGCGGCCCGAGGGCCACGA
This sequence comes from Sorangium sp. So ce1335, assembly GCF_051521615.1. Lineage (NCBI taxonomy): Bacteria > Pseudomonadati > Myxococcota > Polyangiales > Polyangiaceae > Sorangium > Sorangium sp. So ce1335. The sequence continues at coordinate 7,426,919 of NZ_CP150363.1, read as the reverse complement.
TCCGGACGCACAGCGCGCTGTTTCGCCCGCCGTTCGGTCTGCGCGGCGAGGCGCTGCGGCTGAACGCGACCGACCTCGCGCTGGGCGGCCGCCGCGGCGGCGCGGAAGGGCGACGCGCCGGCGCGGTGCCGCTGCTCACCGCGGACGGCGAGGTCGCGTTGCTCGTGCTCGCCGAGGCGGGCGAGCTGCTCCTCGGCCCGGACGGCGCGCGGGCGCTCCCGGCGTTCGAGCCGCGCCGGGGTCCCGTGGACGGCGCGCCGGATCGCCTTGCTGCCGGTCTCCTGCTCGGTCCGGGCCGCGCGCTCGTGCTCGGCGAGCTCCGGCGCCGCGTGGCCGTCGAGGAGCACACGCCGGAGCCCCGGCAGCCCGCGCGCATCGTGGGGCTCGACCGCGAGGAGCTGCGCGGCCGGACGATGGCGCTCGCCCGGCGCGACGACGGCGAGGTCGGCGTGCTGGTGCTCGACGGCGTCGCCCCCGAGACCGCCGGGGCGGCGGTGCTCGACCGCGCGGCGGGGACGGCCGGCGAGGTGGCGGCGCTCGCGCCCTGGTCGACGCTGACCGCCGCGAGCGACCCGCGCTGCCGCGCGACAGGCGGCGCGTGGCGCGCGCTCGTGACGCTCGATCCGGAGGCCGCCCTGCGCCTGGATCGGCGGGCGCTGCCCGCCGTCGCGCTCGCGGATCGCGGCATCGCGCAGGTGCGCTGGGGGCGGGAGCGCGTCTGCCTCGAAGCGCTGCACGTCGCGGTCGTCGACGCGCGCCGGCGCGGGGACGGCCCGGTGGGCGCGGCGCTGATCGCGCGGTGGGCGGCGCCGCGCGGGCAGGGGGCCGGGGCGGGACGCGGAGAGGGCGTGTTGCGGACCCCGGAGATGACGCAGCGGGTGGCGTGCCTCGTGGAGGCTCGATCACCGGACGGGTGAGGGGAGGTCGCGCCGCGCGGCGCTCTCGCGCTCGCTGGTGCTCGGCCAGGGGATCCAGCGACTTGCAATGACAAGAATCCACGGACGCCAGGAAGGCTGTTTGCGCCCATCGCGGTTCAACACATTCCTCTCATGGGCTCTTCCAGGTACAGCTCTGGATCGCAGTGGCATGAAGCCGGCTCTCGCTCCTGGCGTCTTTGCGATTCAACGCCTTCTTCTCCTCTTCTGAATACCGCGCTGGACCCGCATCCCATCCCGGCGGCACAGCCGCCTCCCGTCGGCGCTGCCCACCGGCATCAACCCCAGCCGCCGCCCCGGCGGCGCAGAACGGGTACACTCGCGCCCTCGGAGGCTCGCATGACCACCCCGAACCCGCTCGCCAGGAAGCTCCAGATCAAGCCCGACAGCCGCCTCTTGCTCCTCGGGGCGCCCGACGACTTCGCCGCCGCGATCGAGCAGAGCGTCGACCAGACGGCCGCCGGCGTGAAGGACAGGAACGAGACGTACCGGCGTTGAGCGCCCCCTCGCGATCGCTCTCCCGCGCGCTCGCCCCGCTCGCGCTCCTCGCCGCGCCGGCGCTCGCGGCCTGCGGCGCGGCCGAGACGGCGCCGCCGCGGCCCGGCGCGATCGAGCCGCCGCGGCGCGCGCCCTCCACCGCCCCGCTCGTCGCGCTCGGCCCTGCCCGGTACGTGGCGCAGCCGGCGACGGGCCTCGTCGAGCGCGTGGTCCAGCGCGGCCGGGAAATCGACAGGGTGGTCGTGAGCGGCCGGCGCGCCGAGCTGCACGGGGTCGAGCAGCTCGTGCCCCTCGGCGCCGGAGGCCCGGAGCTCGCCGGCGGCGCCGCGTTCCCCGCCTGGGCTCCTCCGGGCGCGCCGCCCGGCTCGCGCTACGTGTTCTGGAGCGACAGGGACCTCTACACGGCGGCCAGCTTCTCCGGGGAGCTCCGCGCGCTCGCCCCCCTGCCCGGCGACGTGATCGGCGTGTTCCCCTGGCTCGACGGCATCGGCCTGATCACGTCCGCCGGCGCCTTCGCCGTCCACGGCGCGAGCGGCGCGCTGCGGCCGCTCGGCCCGCCGTCGATCGCCGCGGCCGCGGCGGCCGGCGAGCGCCGCGCGCTCGCCCTCACCGCCTTCGGGCGCGCGCTCCTGACGCTCGACGCGGGGGCCTCGTACCGCGACATCACCGCGGAGCTCGGCGACGCGGTCGCCGTCGACGCCCGCGGCGAGGAGCTCGTCGCCACGATGGCCGAGGGCCTCGAGCGCGCCGTCGACGCGCGCGGCCGCGTCGGTGAGCTGCGCGCGCCGCGCGCGCAACCTGCGGCCGCCGCCGCCTTCGCCGCGTGGCCCGACCGCGCGCCCTTCGCGCTCCTCGCGGCCGCCGTCGACGCGGGCCTGCCGCTCGCCGACGGCGGCGCCGCGGTCGCCGCGGACGGCCTCGTCGGGCGCGTCGACCTCGCGACAGGGCGCGCCTCGTCCGGCGCGCCCTTGCCGCCCGGCAGCGGCGCGTGCGCGCCGTTCCGCGCGGGCGACGCGCTGCTCGCCGTCTGCGCCGGCCCGGACCGCGCGAGCGTCGTGGACCTCTCCAGCGACGCGCGGGGCCCGCGCGCGCTCCGGATCGAGCGCGCGTTCGAGCTGCGGCCCGGGGCGGAGGAGAGCGACCGCTTCGTGGGCGTCGACGGCGAGGCGCTCGGCTACGTCGGGCCGTGCGAGGGGCTGCCGAGGCCGCGGCTCGATCTCCGGGTGATCTCCCGCGGGGCGCTCGCCGGCGGCTCGACGCAGGAGAGCGAGGTGTTCTGCGTGCGGCGCGGGCCGGGCGCCTGGGTCGAGCACCGCCTCGATCCGGCGGACGCGACCGACGTGCTCGCCTGGATCCCGCGCCGCGGCGGGGGCGCGGTGGCGATCGTCGCGCGCCCCGGCGCGCTCCTGCCGGGCGCCGAGCGCGTCGAGGTGCGCGGCGCGCTGCGCGTCGTGCGGCTCGCGCGGGGCGAGCCGCCGCTCGCCTTGCCCGCCTGGTCACGGTACGGCGACAGGAGGCCGGAGCTGCTCTCCCGCGCCCTCGCCGCGCTCGCGGACGACACCGTCGAGGGCTGGCTCCCGGTCCACGATCACGCGGGCCGCCTCGCGCCGGTCGCGATCGACGCGGCCGGCAGGCTGCGCCGCTACCCGCTGCCGGCGCGCGCGAGCGCGATCGAGGCGTCGGGGCCGTTCGCGCTCGTCGAGACCGAGGACGGCCGGCTCTTCGAGACGATCGATCGCGGCAAGCGGTGGGCGCCCGTCGCGCCGCCGCCGGGCAGCGCGGCCGCGCGCGTCGAGCGGTGCTCCGCGGTGGGCTGCCGCGTCGGCCCGTTCCTCCGGATCGGGTGGTCGTCCGCCCCGCGCGCGGGCGTCGATCGCGCGGCGGCCCCGCCCGGCGTAGCGGCCCCGCCCGGCGCAGCGGCCCCGCCCGGCGCGGCCGCTGCGGCGCCGCCCCCCGGGCGCGCGCCGCGCGATCGCGACGGGCCGGCGCGGTCCGTGCGGCCGGCGCCCGTCGCGCGCCTCGACTGCAGCTTCGCGGGGCCCCTCGCCGCCGCGCGCGTCCCGGAGTCGCACGGGTTCGGCGCCGTCGCCGCGCCGCCCGTGCGCGGGGCGAGCCCGATGCGCCTCGGCACCCTCGGGATCCTGACGCTGCCGTCGTTCGGCGGCGCGCTGCCGGCGCCCTTCGCCGATGCGGAGCTCGCCTGGATCGCCCCGCTCGATCTGCGCGCCGAGATCCGCCGCGCCGCCGTGCCGCTCACGAGCGCCGCGCTGGCCCAGCTCGAGTACCGGCCGTACGAGGCGCCCGTCGCGCTCGTGATCGATCGCGACGGGCGCGTGGCCCCGGTGGCGGCCGGCCCGGGCGAGGCGTGCCTCGCCGGCGTGCTGGACGCCGCGCTCGCGACGCGGCCGATCGGCGGCTGCGCCCCCGCCCGCTCGGTCGGCGTCGATCTCGGCGACCGCGCGGTGTTCCTGAGCGCCCGCCACGACGGCCTCGCGGTGAGCGCGGTCGACCTCCGCGCTGTCGCGGGGGCGCGGGGCGCGTCGCTGGCGGGGGCGCCCCGCGGGGGCGGCGCGCCGGGGCTCCGGGAGCTCCACGTCCAGCGCACGGCGCGCGCGTCGCCGTCGAGCGCGCAGCAGGCGCGCTTCGCGTACGGCGCGGGGGCGCGCGACGGCGCGCCGGTCTTCGTCGCGGTCTCCGGGGCCGGCGGCGCGGTGCTCTCGCCCGTCGATCCGGCGCTCGGCACCCTGGGCCCGGAGGAAGCGCTCGCCCCGCTCGGCGAGCTCGCCGCGGGCAGCGCGCCGTCGTGCGCCCCGCGCCGCGGGGACGCGCGCGTGCTCCTGCCGTTCGAGTCGGAGATCGGCCTCGTTCGCGGCGCGCTGCAGGGGGTCGTCGAGGCCGCGACGGCGGGCGCCGCGGTGATCCGGTGGTCGCGCGACCGCGCGTGCCTGGACGCCGTGGAGCTCAACGTGCGGGACGAGCGCTACGAGGTCGATCCCGGCTTCTACGAGGTCACCGGCACCGTGAAGAAGCTCGTCGCGCGCTTCGCGGGGCCGGCGCCCGCGGCGCCCCCCGGCGCGCGGGGAGGCGCCGCGGCCGTCGGCGGCGGGCCGGCGCGAGGCGAGCCGCCGCGTGGCGCCGGCGCCGGCACGCTCGTGCTCGTGGCGCACGGCCAGGAGGTGCGGCAGCCGGTGCGGTGCACGGCGGTCGTGCGCTGAGGCGGTTCACCGGGAGCGCGCCGCGGTGTACGTTCCGAGCGCCTCCATGCGCAGCGTGAGCTCCTCCGGCGGGCGCGCCGCCGCCGCGATGACCTCCCGCGCCGGCGCCCTCCTCGCGCTCGCCCTCGCCGCCGCGTGCGGCGCCGCCCCGGAGCGCGCTGCACCGCCCGCGCCACCCCGGGCCGCCGCGCCTGCCGACCCGCCGCCGCTCTCCCCCGCGCGCTATGTCCTCACCGAGGGCCTCGGCGTCCTCTTCGACGCCGCCGGCTCCGGCGACGGCTCGCCCGGGCCCCGCCGCGAGCCGGCGCTCTACGAGGGGCTCCGCGTGCGGCTCGACGGCGGCGTCGTGATCGCCGCCGCGGCCGCCTCCGAGCCGCTCCGCGGGTTCCGGTCGATCCCGGCGCGCCTCGGCGGCGGGTTCGTCCTGTGGTCCGAGGGTCGCGTCTACCGCGCCGCCGATTTCCTGGGCGATCTCGCGCCCATCGCCGACATCGGCGCCCCCGGCGGCGCGCGGCCGTACCTCGACGCGATCCTCCTGCGCACCGGCCGCGGGCTCCTCGCGTTCGACCCGGCCACGCTCGCCCTCCGCCGCTTCGGCGCGGCGGGCGTCGTCGACGCCGTGGCCGTCGACGCCCGCCGCGCCGCGCGCCTCGACCTGCTCGGCCGCGCCTCCGTCACGCTCGACGGCGGCGCCACCTGGACCGACGTCCTCGAGGCGCGCGGGCTCGCCACGACGCTGCTCCAGGAGCGCCGCGACGCTGTCGCTCTCCTCGGGCCGGCGGGCGCCCCCACGCTCCACCTGACCGCCGCGGGCCTCGCGCCCCCGCCGCCCGCGCCGACGCGCGACAGGCCGAGCCCCTCGCTCCACCTCCCGCCGGCGACGGACCCGCTGCGCGACGGCCCCTCGAGCCGCGCGCTCGCCCCGGACGTTGTCGCGCTGGCCGCGGCGACCGGCGCGCTCCTCCCCGGTGGCAGGCTGCTCGTCGCGCGCGACGGCGGCCTCTCCCTCCTGGCCGCGGCGACCGCCCGGCCGATCGCCGCCGCGGAGATCGCGGACCTCGACCCGCGCTACGCGCGCTGCCAGCCGTTCCGCGCGGGCGACGACCTCCTGCTCGCGTGCGCGCACGAGGCCGCCCACGTGCTGCGCCTCGAGACGACGCTCTCCGCGCCGCGCCTGGAGGCGACGTTCCCGCCCCGCGACAGCGACCCCGACCCGCTCGCTGCGCCGCGGGGGGCGTTCGTCGGCGACGACCGCGGCCGCCTCGCGTTCGCGGGCCGGTGCGGCAGCGCGCCCCCGGGGCTCCACGACTTCGCGGGGCTCCCGGACGACGCCGCGCCGGGGGGCGAGCGGTCGCCGTGGCCGCGCGCGTCGCCCCTGCCGCTTCCTGGCGAGGCGCGCTCCGGCGCGGCGCGCTCTGGCGGCGAGCCCGCCGACGGCCACGCCGCGCGCGTGTGCGTGCGCGCCGGCGGCGGCCGCTGGGTCGAGCGGCGTATCGAGGGCGAGGACGCCCGAGGCCTCTACCGCTGGATCCCCGGCGCGCGCGGGACCGTCACCGCGCTCGTCCTGGAGCCGCCGAGGGGACCGTCGGCGCGGCCGCCCGACGCGGCGCGGCCGCCCGACGCGGCGCGGCCGCCCGACGCGGCGGACGAGGCCCCGCGGCCGCGCCTTCCTGCACCGCGCGCGCGCGACCACGTGGACGGCGCTGACCGCGCCGACCGCGTCCCCGCCGCCGTTCCCGAGGGCGTCCGCGTCCTCCGTGTGCGCGAGCGCGACCCGGCGCTGGCGGGCGGCGTCTTCCCCGCGCCCCTCGACGCCGCCGCGTCGCCGCGCCTCGTCGACACCGACTTCTGGGAGGACGACGACGGCGCCGTGCGCGGCTGGCTCCACCTGCCCGACGCGGCCGACGCCGCCTCGCCCGCCCTCGACGCGCTGCCCGGGGCGGACCCGCCTGCGTCGGCCCCGCGCCTGCTCTCGCACCGCCGCGGCGGCCGCATCGCCGGCCTGCGCATCGACGCCCGCGGCGGCGTCACGGTCTTTCCCCTCCCGGCCGCCGTCGCGCACGTCGTCGCCGGCGGTCGGTTCGCGCTCGCCGCCACGGGCGACGACCCGCCGGGCTTCTTCGAGTCGACCGACGGCGGCCGGTCGTGGCGCCCCGTCCAGGGCCCGCCGGCGCGCGGCATCGAGCCGCCGCTCGACGAGGGCGCCCCCTTCGCCTGCTCGCCCATCGGCTGCGCCATGGGCGATCACGGCCTCGTCCGCCTCGGCTGGGGCGGCCCTCCGCCGCCGCCGCGCGGCGCGCCGCCGCCCTTCGCCCCGGCCGCCGGCCCCGCGATCCCCGCCGCGTCGCCGCCGCTCGTCTCGTGCCGCCTCGACGACGACCTCCCGGCGCTCCCGTCCCCGTCGTCCGTTTCCCCCTCGCCCCTCCCGTCCCCGCGCCCCGCGCCCCGCCGCGCGCTCCGGCCCACCCCCGCGGCGCCCGGCGATCGCGCCGCGCCCCTCCCGGGCGACCCCGCGCCCCCGGCCGTCTCGCTGTGGACCGCCCCGTCCTCCCGGCTCGGCGTGCTCCGCGACGGCGCCCTCACCGCGACCGTGATCCCGCCGTTCGCGACCGCCGCGCCGCGCCGCGTGTCGCTCCGCGGCGGCGGGCTCGCCGCGGCGTCCGGCGGTGCCGTCCCCGTGCTGCTCGCGCCCGGCGCGGGCGCGCCCGTCGATCTGCTGCTGCACCTCGACGACGGGAGCGGCCCGCGCCGCCTCCGCGCGCGCGCCGGCGCCCCGCAGGCGGCGCTGCTGCCGTTCGACCACGCCGGCGCGATCGCCGCCGCGGCCGAGCTGCCGGGCGGCGACCTGCTCGCCTTCGACGCCGCGAAGCGCAGCCTCCTCCTCGCCACGCGGGACGCCACGCTCACCATCGCCGGGCTCGCGCCGGTCCCCGACGTGGCCGGCGTCCGGCTCACCCTCGGCCGGCGGCTCGACGCGCCCGGCTTCGCCCTCGTCGGCTACGCCGTCGCCTCGGGGGACGTGTTCGCCGGGCGGCTCGACGTCGCGCGCGGCGAGGTCGGCCCGCTCGAGCCGCTCGGCTCCCTCGCGTCCCTCCGCGAGATCGGCGCCGGCGGCTGCGGCGGCGCGCGGCCGTCGCTCCGGTTCATCGCCGAGCTGCCCGCGGCGCTGCGGGTGGCCTCGAGGAGCGGGGCCCCGCTCCTCGACGAGGACGTCCCCGCGGCCGCGCTGCTCGCCGGCGACCGCGGCGCGCTGTGCGTCGAGGCCATCGAGCTGCGCGCCTCCGCGAGGGGCTCGCCGGATCTCGTCGCGGTCTTCGGCCCTGGCGGGGGCGCCGCGCTCCGCGGCGCCGGCGCGCGGCTCCGCTGCGAGCTCGTGCCGGACCGGCCCTGACGCCCGGCGCATCCCGGGAACTCCGCTCCGGCGGGGCTGTCGTGCTAGGGTCGCCCCATGCCCGCCCTTCGATCCCTGGCCCTGCCGATCGCGGCGGCCGCGTCGATGCTCGGCCTGCTGTTCGCGTGCTCCGAGCGGCCCACCAACTTCCCCGACCGCGACGGCGTCATCGCCGCCCAGGCCGAGTGGTGCGCCGCCCTCGCCAAGCTCCATCGCTCCGGCGCCAACTGGGAGCACATGAACGCGTGCAAGGCCGCCTACCCGACCGCTTCACCCACGTATCTCCGCGCGATGACGAGCTGCTTCTCGCGCCGGATGGAGGCCGCCGCCGATAGCTCGCCGGACCGGAGCCAGATCATCCTGGAGTGCAACGACGAGGTGGCCGTCAACATCAACCCGGACGACCCGGCGGCGAAGCCCGTCATCGACTCCCGCTGCGCGCGCATGCTCCGCTGCGAGGGCGTCCCCGTCGCCACCTGCCAGTCCGCGTTCAGCAAGCTCGAGTCGGCCCAGCGCGCGATGTTCACGACGATCTACAACGCCTCCGGCCGCTACGAGGTCATCGACTGCCTCGAGAACGCGAGCTGCACGGACAACGAGGAGGCGGGCCGCCAGGCCTGTTACAAGCCCACCTCCGACGCGCTGCTCTGGTTCCCCGACTGAGCCCTCCGGCCGCGGGCGCCGCGCGCTCCGAGCGCCGCCGCGCCCTCCCGCGCGCCACGTGCCCGCGCCCTCCCGCGCGTCACGGCCCGCGCCCTCCCGCGCGCCGGCGGGCCGCGCCCTCCCGCGCGCCGGCGGGCCGCTCGTACGTACCTCGTTTCCACGAGATCCCTGGTAGCGTGCTGCGCATGCGAACCGCCCGACCTCGATCCGATCACCTGTCCCAGCTCGGCGCGCGGCGTCAGCGCGCCGCGCGATCTCACGCCCGCCCCGGCGCGGCCCACGCAGGGGCGGCGCGCCGCCTCGACGGCGGCCGCCGGCTCCTGCTCGCGCGCGTCGTCGCCGCCGCGCTCGCCCTGCTCGGCGCGTGGCTGCCCGCGACCGCGGCGCACGCGGCCGGCACCGTCACCCTCGCCGATCGCTCGCCCAAGGAGGACGGCGGCCGGTGGAAGCTCAAGATGACGATCAACTACGGAGGCACGCCGCACCTCGGGCACATCCCGATGCTGTTCTCGTTCACGCCGACGATGCACTACGAGCGGGCGCTCACCGACCAGTCGCCCGAGAAGCCGGTGTTGAACAAGATCCCGCTCCACAACCAGCAGTCGATCAACGAGAGCATGGACGTCGGCTTCTCCGACGGCAGCGGCAAGGTCTTCGCGATCACGAAGTTCGACTTCGTCCTCCGGCGCGATCGCGGCTTCGAGGCCGGCGAGTACGATCTCGTGATCAAGCGCGCGAGCGACGGCGTGCAGATGGGGCAGAAGCAGAAGATCACGCTCCAGGGTGAGAACGAGGTCATCGATCGCCGCGCGATCGTCTTCACCGGCGAGAAGAAGAAGAAGGACACCTCCGCCGACAAGGCGGAGAAGGCCGACGCCGAGAAGAGCGACGAGCCCGCCGGGGACGAGGCGCAGGCGGAGCCTGCGTCCGACCCGGCCGATGCCGACGCGCCCTCCGACGGCGCGCTGCCCGACGAGGCGCCGCCGCCGGTGGAGCCGAAGCAGGGGGGCTGCGGCTGCCGGCTCGGGCCCGACGAGGCCGCGACGCCCCTCGCGCTGCCGCTCGTCGCCCTGGGCGCTGCTGTCGCGCTCGCCAGAAGGCGCCGCGCGCGCCGCGGCTGATCGCGCGCCGCGCCGCCACACGCAGCTGATCGCGCGCCGCGGCTGATCGCGCGCCGCGGCTGATCGCGCGCCGCGCCGCCACACGCCGCGCCGCCACACGCCGCACCGAACCGACGCCACGCCCGGGTTCGCGCCGCGCGCGCCGGTCGCCGCGCCCGCAGCCGGGGCGGACCTTCCATGGCGCGGCGGCCCTCTCTGCTGCATGTCGCGCCTGGACGTTGCGCGCGGCCTCGCGCCGACGGCGCGCGCACCTCGCGATCACCCTTGCGGGGACCACCCGAGCCCGCAGACAATCCTCGCGACGCCGCCTGCCCACGACTTCCTCGCGGGCCCGCCGTCCCCAATCCAATCGATGAGCTCCCTAGTCCCCGCCCACCAGCACCCCCTGCTGTACGCGATCTTCGTGCGTGTCTGGCTCCACGAGCTCTCGCGCGCCGCCAAGGCGAAGGTGACGCTCGCCAGCGTGCCCGACGCGGCGCTCGACCGGCTCGCCGCGCTCGGCGTCGACTACGTGTACCTGATGGGCGTCTGGACGCTCGGCCAGGAGGGCCCGCGCTTCTCGCTCACGAACCCGGACCTGCGCGCCGAGTACGACCGCGTGCTGCCGGACTGGGCCGAGGCCGACGTTGTAGGCTCGCCGTTCGCGGTCGCGCGCTACGAGGTGAGCCCCGCGTTCGGCGGCGACGCCGCGCTCGCGGACCTGCGCCGGCGCCTCGCCTCGCGCGGCATCGGGCTCATCCTCGACTTCGTCCCCAACCACGTCGCGCGCGATCACCACTGGGTGAAGGAGAAGCCGGAGTGCTTCATCGCCGGCGACGACGGCGCGCCGCTCAGCGGCCGCGACCCCTACATCCCGCCGTGGCCCGACACGGCCCAGCTCGACTACCGCCTCGCCGCGACGCGCGCCGCCTCGATCGAGGCGCTCCGCAGCGTCGCGTCGCGCTGCGACGGCGTGCGCTGCGACATGGCGATGCTCGTGCTCGACGACGTCTTCCGGCGCACGTGGTCGAAGCGGCCGCCCAAAGAGCGCAAGGCCGAGGCCACCGGCGAGTTCTGGGCCGAGGCCATCGACGCCGTCCGCCGCGACCACCCGAGCTTCGTCTTCATCGGCGAGGCCTTCTGGGATCTCGAGTGGCGCCTCCAGATGCTCGGGTTCGACTACACCTTCGACAAGAGCCTTTACGATCGGCTGAGCCACGCCTCCGCGTCCTCGGTCCGCGGCCACCTCGCGGCGACGCCCGACTACCAGCGGCGGAGCGTGCGGTTCATCGAGCACCACGACGAGCCGCGCATCGCGGCCGTGCTCCCGCCCGACCGCCGGCGCGCCGCGGAGTTCATCGCCGCGACGGTGCCCGGGATGCGGTTCATCCACCACGGCCAGCTCGAGGGCCGGACGGTGCGCGCCTCGCTGCACCTCGCGCGCGCGCCCGAGGAGCCGGTCGATCAGGCCTGCCTCGCCTTCCACGAGCGGCTCTTGTCGGCCGTGCGCCGCCCCATCCTGCGCACCGGCAGCTTCGCCACGCTCACCCCGCGCGGCCCGGGCGCCGACGCGTTCGTCGCCTACCGCTGGGAGCCGCTCCCGGCCTGCGGCGCGCCCCGGAGCGCGGCGCCGCTCGTGGCGGTCGTCAACTTCGCCCCGTCGCGCGGCGGCTGCCGCATCCCGCTCGACATCGCCGGCGTCGCGGGCCGCAAGGTGCTGCTCGTCGACCTCATGACCGGCAACGAGCACCCGCGCGACGGCGACGAGCTCGTCGACCAGGCGCGCGGCCTCGGCGTCGAGCTCCCCGCGTACGGCATCCACCTCTTCGAGATCCGCCGCTGAGCCGCGCGGCGCGCCCGAACCTTGCACCGAGGTCGTCATGCGTGATCCCGGCGTCGACGCGCCCTTCCGCCTCGTCACGATCCCGTTCAGCCACTTCTGCGAGAAGGCGCGGTGGGCGCTCGACCGCGCCGGCGTGCCGTACCGCGAGGACGCCTACCTCCCGCTCGCCCACGCGTTGCCCGCGCTGCGCGCCGGCGGGCGCCGCTCCGTGCCGGTGCTCGTCTCGCGGGCGGGCGCGCTCGGCGACTCGACCGACATCGTGCGCCACGCCGACGCGTTCGTCCCGTCGGAGCACGCGCTCTTCCCCGGCGGATCCGGCGCGCTCCGCGCCGAGATCGAGGCGCTCGAGGAGCGCTTCGATCGCGATCTCGGCCCCGCGACCCGCCGCGTCGTCTACTTTCACCTCCTGCCCGACGACGACGGCGCGTTCGCCGTGATGAGCCGGTCGTTCCAGGCGCGCGCGGCCGCCGGCGCGGCGCTGCCCTTCTGGTTCGGCCGCGGCGCCTTCCGCGCCTACTTCCCTGTCGCGCGCGCGATCATGCGGCGCGCGATGCGCATCGACGCCGCCGCCGCCGAGCGCTCGATGGGCAAGCTCCGCGCGGTCTTCGACCTCGTGAACGAGCGCCTGCGCGACGGGCGCCCGTTCCTCGTCGGCGACCGGCTCTCGGCCGCCGATCTCACCTTCGCCGCGCTCGCCGCCCCGGTGCTCGCGCCCGAGCACCACCCGACGCCGCTCCCGCCGCCCGGCGAGCTGCCGGCGGGGCTCCGCGGGCTCGTCGAGGCGCTCCGCGGCGAGCCGGCCGGCGCGTTCGTCCTGCGCCTGTACCGCGACCACCGACAGCACAAGGCCGGCCTCCGCGCGGCCGCGTGACGTCAGCCGCTCGCCGGCACGCCCGCGAGCAGATCCCGCACCGCCGGCCCCGCCTTCAACGGATCGCGGCGCGCGCCGAAGTACCGCGCGTGCTCCCGCGCCGCCGCGATCGCCGCCTCGGGGGCGAGGCCGTGCCGCGCGCGCAGCCACGCCGCGAGCACGATGCCCGCGCGGCCGCCGCCGGACGCGCAGTGCACGACGATCGGCGCGCCGCCGGCCTCCGCGCGCCGGAGCGCGGCGAGCGCGCGCTCCAGCGACCCGGGCGAGGGGAGCGCGCCCGCCTCGAGCGGCACGTGCGTCACGCGCAGGAACTCGCGCTGGTAGCGGCCGAGCAGCGGGATCCGGTGCAGCGCCAGCTCCCCCTCGTCGAGCAGGCAGAGCACCTCGCGGATGCCCTGCCGCGCCATGAAGCCGAGCCACGCCTCCACGGGCCCGTCGCTCGGATCGGGGGTCGTCGCGGAGCTCGGCGGCGGGAAGATCGACGGGCGGATCCCCGACGCGGACCAGAGCGCCATCCCGAAGCCGGGGCGCTCCGCGCCGTGCACGATGCGGTCGAGCGGCGACGCGGGCGCGAAGTTGAACGGCGCCGGCGTCGGTTGCTCCTGCTCGCTGCGGTAGTAGAGCTCGAACTCCTCGACCGACGCCTCGAGCTCCGGGTCGTCGATCGAGCCGGGCCGCGCGCGCCGCACCTCGGCGACGGCCTCGGCCGCCGAGCTGCCCAGCGACACGAGGCGGCACGCGAGCACCACGCCGGTGCGCCCGACGCCGCCCTCGCCGTGCACGGCGGTCGGCCGCGGCGCCCGGTCGAGGAACGCGACAGCGCGCAGCAGGTCGACGCTCGGGATGCGCGTGAAGTCGGCGAGGGGGCAGTGCAGGTGGATGAGCGACCCCAGCGCGTGCGGCGGCGGCGCGCGCCGCGACAGCGACACCAGGCTGCGGAACCCGAGCTCCGCGAGCTCCTCGAGCGCGCGCTCGGCGTGGGGGTACGCCATGCCCGCGAGCTCGCCGGGGATCACGAACGAGAAATTCTCGAGCTCGCTCATGGCCGCCACCCGGCGAGATCGGGGTCGATGGGGGTCGCGGCGCGCGCCTCGCGGTCGGGCGTGAGCCCGCGCCGGGCCACCCCGCCGCCGCGGGGCGCCTCGAGGCGCTCAGCGTCGCCGCGGGGCGGCGCGAGCCGGAGCTGCTCCGCGCCTTCGGGCCGCGGTCGTCGCCGTGCGCGCTGGCAAGCGAGGCGGCGGCCGGGGCGGCGGAGGCGGCGAGGCCGAGGCTCGCTGGAGGTCGTGGCCCTGGGCGCGAGAGCGTTCCGCATGGTGGGTCGGCATTGTAACGGCAGTTGACGGCCGCTTGGCAGTCGTCACCGCGGCCGGTTCGTCCTGGTCGCGGGGAGGGCGCCGCGGGGGGCGGGCCGCGTCGATCGCGCGTCGCTCCCGGTTCCCACGGCACCTTCCGGCGTGTATGAAGGGCCCGTGGTCCGCCATGCCCTTGCCCGGACGGCCGTCCTGCGCCCCGTGATGGTGGTCGCGCTCGGGCTCGGCGCGGCCTGCAGCGGCGCCGCGTCCCCGCCCGCGCCGCCGCCGTCCCCCGGCCAGCAGGCGCCCGCGGCGCTGGCCGCGCCCGCGGCGCCGCCCCAGGCCGCCCCCCGCCAGGCGGCGCCCGCCACGGGGGCCGAGGCGCAGGCCTTCTTCTCCGGCGTCGACAGGGACCTGCGCGCGCTGCGCCTGCGGTCCGCGCGCGCGGCCTGGGTCAACCAGACCTACCTCACGGACGACACCGACGCGCTCGCCGCCTCCGCCGAGGAGGAGATGATGGCGTACCTGAGCCGCACGATGAAGGCGGCGACGCGCTTCGATGGCCTCGCGCTGCCCCCGGATCTCGCGCGCCAGCGGACGCTCCTCAAGGTCTCGACCACCCTGCCTGCGCCGAGCGACCCGGCCGAGCGCGCGGAGCTCGCGGCGCTCGCGGTCGAGATGACCAGCCTGTACGGCAAGGGCAAGTATTGCCCGAAGGGCAAGCTGGGGCAGGCCGCGCGCGCGGCGACGGGAGGGGTCTCGGCGCCTGGTGTCGCGACGGGAAGCGCCGCGGCGGCGGGCGCCGCGGCCCGGGGCGGCGCCGCGGGCGCGGCGGCGCCGAAGTGCCTCGAGCTGAGCGACCTCTCCGAGGTCCTCAGGACCAGCCGCACCTGGGACGAGCTGCTCGAGGCGTGGGCGGGCTGGCACGCGATCGCGCCGCCCCTCCGGCCGAAGTTCGAGCGCTACGTCGCCCTGGGCAACAAGGGCGCCGCGGAGATCGGCTTCCCGGACGTCGGCGCGCTCTGGCGGGCCGGCTACGACATGACCCCCGAGGCGTTCGAGGCCGAGACCGACCGGCTCTGGGGCCAGCTGAAGCCGCTCTACGACGAGCTGCACTGCTACGTTCGCGCCAGGCTGCGCGCGACCTACGGGAAGGACAGGATCGGCGACAAGGCCCCGATCCCGGCCCACGTGCTCGGCAACATGTGGGCGCAGGAGTGGTCGCACGTCTACGCGCTCATGGAGCCGTACAAGGGCCAGCCGTCGCTCGACGTGACGCGGAAGATCAAGGCGAAGAAGCTCGACGAGAAGCAGATGGTCTCCCTCGGCGAGCGGTTCTTCACCTCGCTCGGCTTCGATCCGCTGCCGGCGACCTTCTGGGAACGATCGCTGTTCAAGAAGCCGGTCGACCGCGACGTGGTCTGCCACGCGAGCGCCTGGGACGTCGGCGATCGGGACGATCTCCGCATCAAGATGTGCATCGAGCCGACGGAGGAGGATCTCATCACGATCCACCACGAGCTCGGGCACGTCTATTATTATCATCAGTATCACGAGCTCCCGATCCTGTTCCAGTCGGGCGCCAACGAGGGCTTCCACGAGGGGATCGGGGACACGCTGGCCCTCTCGGTGACGCCGAGCTACCTGAAGACGCTGGGGCTCGTTGACAGGGTGCCCGAGGACGAGAAGGGGCTCATCAACTTCCTCTTCAAGAAGGCGCTCGACAAGATCGCGTTCCTGCCGTTCGGCAAGCTCATCGATCAATGGCGGTGGGACGTCTTCTCGGGCAAGACGAGGCCGGCCGACTACAACAAGGCGTGGTGGGCGCTGCGGCTGAAGTACCAGGGCGTCGCGCCGCCGGTGCCCCGCAGCGAGGCCGACTTCGACCCGGGGGCGAAGTACCACGTCGCGGCGGGCGTCACGTACACGCGCTACTTCCTCGCGCACATCTATCAGTTCCAGTTCCACCGCGCGCTGTGCAAGGCGGCCGGGCACACGGGGCCGCTCCACGCCTGCTCCATCCACGGCAGCGAGGCCGCCGGGGAGAAGCTGCGCGCCATGCTGTCGCTCGGCGCGAGCCGCCCGTGGCAGGAGGCGATGCAGGCGATGACGGGCGAGCGCGAGGCCGATGCTGGCGCGGTGCTTGAGTACTTCGAGCCGCTCCGGCGGTGGCTGAAGGAGCAGAACAAGAATGAAGTCTGTGGGTGGTAGTCGGGCGTAGGTGAGCTGTGCGCGTCTTCGTCGCTGTCGATCCGGGAGCCGAGCTCCTCGCCAAGGCTGGAGATCTCCTTCGGGAGCTCTCGCCCCGGGCTCCGTCCGCCAAGTGGGTGGAGCCTGCCGGGCTGCATATCACGCTCGCCTTCATGGGCGAGATCGGAGAGGAGCGCCTGCCGCTCGTCATCGCGGCGGCCGGGAGCGTCGCCGCCTTCCACAGGCCGCTCACGCTGCGCATCCAGAAGGGGGGCGCGTTCGGCACGCGGCGCCGCCCGCGCGTCCTGTGGCTCGGCGTGGGCGGCGACGTCCGCGCCCTCACCGCGATCCACCGCGACCTCGAGCAGACGCTCTCGATGTCGACGGGCTACGTGCCGGAGGACCGGCCGTTCGAGCCGCACCTCACCCTCGCCCGCTCGCGCGACCCGCGCGGCGATCCGGCGCTCGACGCGTGCGCCCAGGCGATCGGCGACGTCGACTTCGGCGACACGCGGATCGAGGAGATCATCGTCTACCAGAGCGAGCTGACCCCGAAGGGCGCGCGCTACACGGCGCTCGCGCGGGTGCCGCTCGAGGGGATCGGCGCCCCGGAGCCGGGGCGCTGAGCGTCGTCCCACGGATCAGGAGAGAGATTTCAACGCAAAGGCGCAAAGACGCAAAGGCGCAAAAAAAGAAATCTTTGCAGTTTTGCGTCTTTGCGTTGAATCTCTTTCGCTCTCGCGAGGCAGAGCCCTGGCAGGAGATCTGACCCCGAGGTGCTGGCCCGGGCGCCTCAGCGCTTGCGCGGCGTGGGCGCGGGCGCGGGGATGAGCCCGAGCCGCACCGCCTCCTTGTAGGCGAACGAGCGGCTCAGCCCGAGCAGCCGGCCGGCCATCGCGGCGTTACCGCCCGCCGCCCGGAAGGCGCGCGCGAACGCCTCGCGGCGCGCCCGCTCCAGCGCCTCGGCGAGCGGCTCCACGGGCGCCTCCGGCGGCGCGTCCGCGCGCCACAGCCGCGCTCCTCCGGCGGTCTCGACGAGCGGCGCGCCCGGGCAAACCAGCGCGCCGCGCTCGACGGCGTCGTCGCCGACGTCCACGTCCTCGCGGCGGAGGACGAGCGCCCTGCCGGCGGCGCCGGGGCCCTCGGCCATCGTGCGGCGCAGCACGGCGCGCTCCACGGCGTTCTTCAGCTCGCGCACGTTGCCCGGCCAGGCGCCCTGCGCGAGCGCGCGCAGCGCCGGCTCGGTGAGGTCCACGCGCGCGGCGCCGAGCTCGGCCGCGATCTCCGCGGCGAAGCGCTCGCAGAGCGCCGGGATGTCCTCGCGCCGCTCGCGCAGCGGGGGCACGCAGATCGGGTAGACCCAGAGCCGGTGGAACAGATCGGCGCGGAAGCGCCCCTCGGCGACCTCGCGCCGCAGATCGCGGTTCGTGGCCGCGATGACCCGCACGTCGACGCGGCGCGCGCGGTCCTCGCCCACGGGCTGGATCTCCCCCTCCTGCAGCGCGCGCAGGAGCTGCGCCTGCGCGGCCAGGGGGAGCTCGCCGATCTCGTCGAGGAAGATCGTCCCGCCGTGGGCCGCCTCGAACCTGCCGGCGCGCGCCGCCGTCGCGCCGGTGAAGGCTCCCTTTCGGTGGCCGAACAGCTCCGACTCGACGAGCTGCGCCGGGATCGCGGCGCAGTTGACGACGACGAGCGCCCGGGCCGCCCGGGGCGACCGCTCGTGCAGCGCGCGGGCGACGAGCTCCTTCCCCACGCCCGTCTCGCCCGTGACGAGCACCGGCACCGACAGCGGGGCGAGCACCTCGATCTCGCGCTCGACCCGCCGCATCGCGGCCGAGCGGCCGGGCAGCGCGGCGCCGGCCGCGCATCGCGCCTCTGCGGTGAGGGCCGGCTCCGCGCCCGCGTCGAGCCGCAGCGCGCCGGCGCAGAGCCCGGCGAACACGCGCGCGTCCTCGTCGCGGAGGCCGCGGAGGCCGTGGGGATCGCAGGCGTCCAGCGTGAGCAGCCCGGCAAGGCGGCCCTGGACGCGGAGCGGGACGGCCATGCAGGCGTGGATCGGGTGGATCTCGCCGGGGTTGCCGAGCAGCCAGCCGCTGTACGGGTCGGGCTCGCTCGGGTCGAGGAACCGGATCGGCCCGGCCGCCAGGGTCGCCCTGCGGAGCCGCGGGTGCTCCGCGGGCCGGAAGCTGAGCCCCAGGGCCGCCGGCGAGAGCCCGATCTGCGCGGCGACGTCGACCGAGCCGTCGGCCGCGGCCGTGAGCACCGACAGCGCGTCCGCCGCGGTCGCCCGCGCGAGCGCGCGCAGGATCCGCTGCAGCGCCTCGTCGCGGGCGGTCGCTTCGGACAGGCTGAGCACGGCGTCGAGCAGGGGCACGCAGGTTTCCTCGGGGGGACGGGGGAGGCTCCGGTTTCCTGCCGGAAACCACGGCAGGAGACAGCGTAACCACCGCAGGAAACACCGCAGGGTCGGCCGGGGCAAGCGCGCAGGCGGGGCGGCGCGCGATCGAGCGTGCGATCGAGCGCGCGAGCGACGACCGCGCACCGCGCGGCCGCACGCGGCCGCGGACCGGGTTTCCCCGAGGAGACCGCCGCGGGGCGTCCGGCCGCGTCGAGCCCGCGGGATCCGGCGGGAATCCGGCGGGAATCCGGCGGGAATCCGGCGGGATCGTCGCGATTGGCTGGCGGGGCGCCTCTGGCACGGCCCGTGCGAAGCCTGCGAGCCGACGGGCGAATCAGACGGTGAATCTTGTGGGCTTCACGTGAGCCGACGCTGTGACGCGGGCTGACGCGAGCTCACGCGAGCTGATCGCGAAGTGACGATCGAAGACGGCCTGCGCCCGGCGCAGCGCCCGGCTGGGAGGAATGTCATGGGACTGAACGTTGGCTTGCTGCGGGAGAGCTTCGAGCTCGTGCTCCAGAGGGAGCCCAACCTCACGCACCGTTTCTACGGGATCCTGTTCTCGCGCTACCCGCAGGTGCGGCCGCTCTTCGGGCGCAACAGCCGGGACCATCAGGAGAAGATGCTCGCGGAGGCGCTCGTCGCGGTCATGGACCGGCTGGAGGACGCGTCCTGGCTCGAGGAGAAGCTCATGGCGATGGGGGCCAAGCACGTCGACTACGGCGTCACGGACGAGATGTACCCCTGGGTCGCCGACGCGCTGATCACCGCCATGTCCGAGGTCGCCGGCGCGGACTGGACGCCGGCGCACAAGCAGGCCTGGTCGGACGCGCTCGGCGCGATCGCCTCGCTCATGCAGCGCGGGGCGCGGGAGCACGGCGGCGCGTCGCACGCGGCGCGGGCGGCGGGCCAGGCCGAAGGCGGCGTCACTCCCCCATCGCCTTGACGACGACGCGCTTGCGCCGCTTGCCGTCGAACTCCGCGTAGAAGATCTGCTGCCACGGGCCGAGGTCGAGCTTGCCCGCGGTGATCGGCACGATCACCTGGTGGTGCACGAGGATCGACTTGAGGTGGGCGTCGCCGTTGTCCTCGCCGGTCCTGTGGTGGTTGTAGTCGGGCCCCTCGGGAGCGAGCTCCTGGAGCCACGTCCAGATGTCCTCCCAGAGGCCCGGCTCGTGGTCGTTCACGAACACGCCGGCGGTGATGTGCATGGCGCTCACGAGCACCATTCCCTCCCGGATGCCGCTCGCGGCGACGACGGCCGCGACGCGGTCGGTGACGTTGATGAGCTCGCGCTTGGCCTTCGTCTCGAAGTAGAAATAGTCGGTCTTCGACTTCATGGCTCCTCCTGCGCGCCCCTCGCGGGCCGTGACGGGGCGCGCGCGATCAGCGACAGCGCGGTCGCGCCGCGGCCGCCTGCCCCCCGCGGGCGCGCGCCGGCTCGGGGGCTCCATAGCCCACCTGCCGGCCCGGCGCGAACCGCGTGCGGGCCGGGCGCGCGCAGGCTACGGTCGAGCGCCGTGAAGGCCGCGCGGCGCCGGTTGATCCTGGACATCGTGGCGACCGACGCGACGTTCGAGCGCACCGAGATCCGCGGCCAGGCGGCGTGGGTGGGCAAGTGCATCCACTGCCTGTCGCACGTCGTCGTCGGCCTCGACGGCGAGCCGATCCAGCGCGCGACGATAGAGCACATCGTCCCGCGCACGCACGGCGGCACCGACGCGCTCGACAACCTGGCGCTCGCGTGCGGCCGGTGCAACGCGCTGAAGGGCATGCGGCTCGACGTCCGGCGCCGCGACGACCCGAAGCTCGTCGCGGTGATCGAGCGGCTCAAGGAGCGCAAGGCGAGCCGCCGTCGCATCAGCGGGGCGTAGCGTCGCCGCGATCGAGCGGGGCGTGGCGCCGCGATCGAGCGGGGCGCAGCGCCGCCGCGATCAGGGGTAGAGCCGCTCGACGCGCCAGCCGTCGCCGTCGCGCAGGTAGACAACGCGGTCGTGCAGGCGGCTCTCCTGGCCGCGCCACAGCTCGACGCGCTCCGGCACGACCCGGTAGCCGCCCCAGAACGCCGGCCGGGGCACCGGCCGCCCCTCGAAGCGGGCCTCGATCTCGTCCACGCGCTCGATGAGCCGCTCGCGCGAGGGCAGCGGCGCGCTCTGCCGCGACGCCCACGCGCCGATCTGGCTGCCGCGGGGGCGCGTCGCGAAGTAGGCGTCCGACTCCGCCTCGCCGATCCGCTCCACGCGGCCCTCCACGCGGATCTGCTCCGCCGCCTTCGCCCAGTGGATGCACAGCGCGGCGAACGGGTTCGCCTCGAGCTCCGCCGCCTTGCGGCTCGCATAGTTGGTGAAGAACACGAACCCGCGATCGTCGATGCCCTTGAGCAGCACCATCCGCGCCGAGGGGCGCCCGGACGCGTCCGCGGTGGCCAGCGTCATGGCCGTCGCGTCGGTCGGTTCGGTGGTCTGCCGCAGCTCGAGGAGATCGCGCGCGAGGACGAGGGGATCGTTCGGCTCGGTGGTCATGGCGAAATTGCGGCATGCATATACAGGCGCGGGGCGCCCCTGGCGAACCCGAACGGTGCGCGAACGGTGCGCGAACGATGGGGGAACGATGGGGGAATGATGGGGGAACCGTACGGCAACGGCGCGCGGACAGTGCGCCGCGTCGCCCCGAGCCCGCGGCGTCGCTTCGCTTCCGGTTCCGCTCTGGTTCCGGTTTCGGTTCGGCTTCCGGATTCCGGGAAGGCTCGCGTTGTGGCCCACTCCCTGTTTTGATACTAGCGAGGAGCCAGAGCGAGGGCGTGCATGGTCGCACCGGTGAGCGTGGGGGACGTCCTCGCGGACAAATACGAGGTCGAGCGCGTCCTCGGTGAGGGCGGGATGGGCGTGGTCGTCGCCGCCCGCCATCTCCTGCTCGGCGAGCGGGTGGCCATCAAGTTCCTGCTGCCGAAGGCCCGCGAGCGCGCGGACCTCGTGGCGCGCTTCCTGCGCGAGGGGCAGGCCGCCGCGCGCATCCGGAGCGAGCACGTGACGCGCGTGTACGACGTCGGCACGCTCGCGCGCGGCGAGCCCTACCTCGTCATGGAGTACCTCGAGGGCACCGACCTGAAGGCGCTGCTGCGCGATCGCGGGCCGCTGCCGGTCGAGCTCGCCTGCGACTACCTGCTGCAGGCGTGCGAGGCGCTCGCGGAGGCGCACGCGCTGGGCATCGTCCACCGCGACCTCAAGCCGGGCAACCTGTTCCTGAGCCAGCGGGCCGACGGCAGCCCGCTCCTCAAGGTCATCGACTTCGGCATCTCCAAGATGGCCCTCGGGGCGGCCGAGTCCGCGGCGCCCAGGGAGCACGACATGACCGAGAGCTCCGCGATGCTGGGCTCTCCGCTCTACATGGCGCCGGAGCAGATGGTCTCCTCGAAGAACGTCGACGCGCGCGCCGACGTCTGGTCGATGGGCGCCATCCTTTACCAGCTCCTCACGGGCGCCATTCCCTTCCGGGGCGACTCGGTGATGGAGATCTACGACCGCATCCTGGAGGGGCCGCCGCGGCTCGGCGCCCTGCGCGCCGACGTGCCCGGGCGGATCGACTGGGTGGTGCAGCGCTGCCTGCAGAAGAGCCCCGCCGATCGCTTCGGCAACATCGCCGAGCTCGCCGCCGAGCTCGCCCCGTTCGCGCCGCCGCACGCGCAGCACCTCGCCGAGCGCGCCGCGCGCGTGCTGCGGGTCCGCCTCGACTCGATGACGGAGGGGGCTGCCGCCGGCGGCCGCTCGCTGGGGCCGCCGCGGGCCCCGCTCTCCACGGCGCCGGGGCCCCCCGGCGGGACGCCGCAGCCCGGTCGCAGCTCGAGCGGGCCGAGCGTGCCGGCCGGTTCCGCGTGGGGCGCGCCCACCGCGCTGCTGGCCGACGGCGCGGCCACGGATCGCTCCTGGGGCGGCACGCGCGCCTCGTCGGGCCGCCCCGGGGCGCGCGCCGTCGGGGTCGCGGCGGGCATCGCCGCGGCGCTCCTCGGCGCCGCGTGGCTCGCGTGGTTCGCGCTCCGCCCGCCCGCGTCGGACGCCGCGCCCGCTGCCTCCGTGGCTCCCTCGTCGGCGCCCGAGGCCCCGCCGCGCGCCGCGCCGTCGCCCGCGGTCGATCCCGCGGCCGGCGAGGCCCCCGGGCTCCTCGACGGCGGCCCCGCGCCGCAGGCAGGCGCGAGCGCGACGGCGCCGCCGTCGAGCGTGACGGTGCAGCCGAGCGCGAGCGCGACGGCGCAGCAGCCGCCGAGGGCGAGCGGATCTGCGGCGCCGAAGCCCGCCGCATCCGTCAGGGGTACGCGGCCGCCGGCGCGGCCCTCGGCGGCGCCAAGGCCCGCGGC
Source organism: Sorangium sp. So ce1335 (assembly GCF_051521615.1). NCBI lineage: Bacteria > Pseudomonadati > Myxococcota > Polyangiales > Polyangiaceae > Sorangium > Sorangium sp. So ce1335. The sequence continues at coordinate 7,404,172 of NZ_CP150363.1, read as the reverse complement.
GCCCCGGCCGCAAGACGAGCTCTTCTCCGATCCGCGATGACACAACGTGAGCCCAAGCGAGGTCCCGTCTTGCTCTGCCATCGTCGTCCGTCGAGCACCTGTCCGGAGGCCGGCCGCCGCGCAGCGGCCTCCAGCGCGCCTCCGATGACCGCCGGCGCGCCTCGCCGGGCGCTCGCGGTCCTGTCGGCGCTCGCCGCGCTCACCGCGCTCGCGCCGGCCGCGCGCGCCGCGGATCCCACCCCGGAGGAGCGCGCCGCCGCGGTTGCGCTGTTCGACGAGGGGCGCGCGCTGATGGCCGCGGGCAAGTACGCCGAGGCGTGCCCGAAGTTCGCGGAGAGCCACGGGATCGACCCGGGCATCGGCACCCTCTTCAACCTCTCGGATTGCCACGAGCGCACCGGCAGGACGGCCACGGCGTGGATCGGCTTCCGTGACGTCGCGGCCGCCTCGCTGTCGGCCGGGCAGCTCGAGCGCGAGCGGGTCGCGCGCGCCCGCGCCGCCGCGCTCGAGCCGCGGCTCTCGCGCCTGCAGATCGTTGTCCCGCCGGAGGCGGCGATCCCCGGCCTGGAGCTCACGCGCGACGGTGTCCCCGTGGGGCGCGCGCTCTGGGGGACGGCGGTGCCGCTCGACCCCGGCGAGCACCGGGTCGCGGCCGCGGCGCCCGGGTACAGGCCCTGGGAGACGAAGGTCGAGCTCGGGAAGCCTGGTGTCGTGAGCGTCACCGTGCCGGCGCTCGAGCGCGCGCCGGCGTCGAGCGCCGCCCCGGGGACGAGCAGCGCGCCGAAGGCGAGCGTCACGCCGCCGGTCCACCCGCCCGCGGCCGACGCGCCCGCGCCGCAGGGCGGGAGCGTCCGCAGGCCGATCGGCATGGTGGGGGTGGGGCTCGGCGTCGTCGGGCTCGGCGTGGGCACCGCGCTCGGCTTCATGGCCAAGTCGACCTTCGACAAGGCCACCGAGGGCGGCCACTGCAACGCGGCGGGCGAGTGCGTCGACCAGGAGGGCCTCGACCTGCGCGACGACGCGGTCGCGAAGGGCAACATCGGGACGGCGGTGTTCATCGCCGGGGCGGTCCTCGCCGCCGGCGGGGCGATCCTGTGGATCACCGCCCCCTCTGCGCCGCCCGCCGCGACGCCGTCCGCGCGCGGGCTGTCGGGCGGCGCGCCCTGGAGCGCGCGCCTCGGCATCGGCCCCGGGAGCGTGTGGATCGAGGGCAAGCTCTGATCGGAGCGCGGTGCGGGCGGCGCGCCCTCTTCCGAGCGCCCGGCGGATGTGCTTGGCTTGCCCCGCTCATCCAGGAGGAGCCATGAAGAATGTCTTGACGGTGCTCGTGGCGCTCGGCGCCGTGTCTCTCTTTGGCTGCGAGGACAAGCCCGCGCAGGTGGCGCCCGAGCCGCCGAAGGCCGCCGCCACGGCCGAGGCGGCGAAGCCCGCGGCCACGCTTGAGCCCGCGAAGGCGGCGCCGGTCGAGACCGCCAAGCCGGCGAGCACCGGCGGCTGGTGAACCGCGCGGCGGCGCGGACCGCCGCCCTGCGGCGCCGCGGGTCGCCGCCCTGTCGCCTCGACGCATGGACGCGGTGCGCCTCGCGCTAGCGCTCTCGCTCGCCCTCGCCGCCCTGGCCTGCGACGGCCGCCCCGCCGCGCCGGCCCCCGCCGGCGGCGCGCCGGATCCGCTCGAGCCGCTGCGGCAGCTCGAGGCGTCGCGCCGCGCCGCGACCGATTTCTCCCGCCAGCCCAGCTCCGACCGCCTCCACGGGCCCGACCCGATCGCGCTCCGCCCCGTGGATCCGCGGGGCCGCCCCGCCGCGCCGGGCGCTCCTGCGCTGCTCTCGCCGCTCCGCGGCCGCGACGCGCTCGTCCTGCTCGACGCGTCGCTGCGCGAGCTCTCCCGCGCCCCCGCGCCGGCCTCGCCGACGGGGGTCGCGGTCCTGCCCTCCGGCGAGGTCTTCGCGAGCGGCGAGGCGTCGCCCGCGCTCTTCCGCTACGCCCTCCGAGGCACCTCGATCGAGCCCTCCGGCCGCGTCGAGCTCGCCGGCGTCCGCGGCGTCCGCGACCTCGCCGCCGGCCCCGAGGGCGTCCTCTACGCGCTCGACGAGCGCGCCGGCGCGCTCGTCACGCTGCGCCCCGGCCCCGCCGGCGCGGACGGGCACCTCGCGCTCGAGCGCTGGGACGAGCCGATCGGCGCCGGTCCCTTCCGCGTCGTGCGCCTCGCGCGTCACCTCCTCGTCGGCTGCCTCCTCGACCACACGCTCGTCGTCCTCCCGGTCGGCCCGGACGGCCGCCCGCTCCCCGGCGGCGCGGCGCGCATCCGCCACGACGGCCCGATCTGGAGCTTCGACGCGCTCGAGACCGAAGGCGGCGGGCTCCTCCTGGCCGCCGGCGGGGTCGAGGATCACCCGCTCGACAGGACCGGCGGATCGTTCGGCTACATCGACTCGTTCGTCTTCCTCTACCGTGTCGCGACGGGCGCCCGGCCCGAGGTCGCGCGGCTCTCGGCCGTGAACGTCTCGGAGCACGGCGTCCTCACCCCGAAGGCGATCGCGATCTCGGCCGTCCCCGGCTCGGCCGACGTGCGCGTGATCGCGACCGGCTACGGCGGCGATCGCCGCGCCGAGCTCCTCTTCCGCGCCGCGGAGGCCGGCCTCTCGCCTGCGCCGGAGGTCTCCACCCGCCCGCTCGCCCCCGGCGTCGCCGCGATGGCCGCGCTCGGCGGCGGCGCGTTCGCCTACGCGGACCCCCTGCTCGACGCGTGGCTGCTCGACGCCGGCGGCGAGCTCGTGAAGCGGCCGGTCCACGACGGCGAGGACGCCCGCTCCGGGGAGGTCCGCCTGGGCGAGGCGCTCTTCTTCACGTCGCTGATGGCGCCCTGGAACAGGACCGACGGGCCGCTCAGCCGCTTCACCTGCGAGACGTGCCACTTCGAGGGCTACGTCGACGGCCGCACGCACCACACGGGCCGCGGCGACGTGCGCGCCACGACGAAGCCGCTGCTCGGCCTGTTCAACAACCGCCCCCACTTCTCGCGCGCCCTCGACCCGGATCTCACGACGGTCGCGGACAACGAGTTCCGCGTCGCGGGCGCGCTGAGCGGCCACGACCCGTGGTTCTCCCTCTCGCGCGAGGCCGCGCCGTGGCTCGTCGACCTCGGGGTCTTCGCCGGGCGCGATGGGCCTTCCGGGCGCGCCGAGCTCGCGCCCGAGGCGCTCCGCCGCGCGCTCATGAGCTTCCTCATGGAGCTCTCGCACCGCGCGAACCCCGCCGTCCTCGGCCGCACGGGCTTCACGCCGCTCGAGCGCGACGGCGCGCGGGTGTTCCGGGATCGCTGCGCGCGCTGCCACGCGCCCGTGCTCCGCAGCGACGATCCTGGCTCCGCGGTGCCGTTCGAGCGCTGGGAGGATCTCGTGCTCGCGCCCGAGGGGGCGATCGTGTGGGGGAGGGCCGGGTACGAGAAGACCGGCGTCGTCCCGTACGTGCACGAGCAGGGCGCGCGGGTGCCGTCGCTGCGGCGGCTCTACAAGAAGCGGCCGTACTTCACGAACGGCTCGGCGAGGACGCTGCGGGACGTGCTCGAGCGGGCGCGCTTCGCCGCGCCGGGCGGCCCTGGCGCCGCCGCCGCGCCGGGCACCGCCGCCGCGCCGGGCGCCGCCGCCGCGCCGGGCGCCGCCGCCGCGCCGGGCGCCTTCTTCCACGACGGCGCGCCCGCGGGCGAGGGCCTCGTCGCGCTGGATCCCGCCGCGATCGAGGCGCTCCTCGCCTTCCTCGATCTGCTCTGACCACCCCACCGCGGCACCCGATCGCGGTCCGGCCACCCCCGAGCCCGCCTGCGCGGATCCCGCAGCATCGCCCGGCGATCCGGGGTAAGGTAGGCAGACCAAGGCCATGCGACTTCACCCTACATTCCCCCGCCCGTCGGCGTCGGCCATCGACAAGGCGCGCCGGCTCCTGGAGCGCGCGCTTGGCCCCTCCAAGGTCATCACGTCGGCCGAGGGGTGCGCTGCCTACGCGGGGGACGAGTCGGATCAGCCGCCGGTGAGCCCGGATGCGGTCGTGCTCGCGTCCTCGGCGGCCGACATCGAGAAGGCGCTGCGGGCGGCGAGCGAGGCGGAGGTGCCGGTCGTGCCGCGCGCCGCCGGCAGCGGCAAGTCGGGCGGCGCGGTGCCCGTGGCGGGCGGGATCGTCATCGCCACGATCGGCATGAACTCCATCAAGGAGATCAGCCGCGAGGAGCAGGTCGCGGTCGTCGAGCCGGGCGTCATCCTCGCCGACCTGCACGCGGCGGTGGAGGCCGAGGGGCTCTTCTACCCGCCCGATCCGAACTCGTTCAAGATGTGCGCGCTCGGCGGCAACATCGCCGAGAACGCCGCCGGGCCGCGCGCCTTCAAGTACGGCCCCACGCGCGACTACGTCCTCGGCCTCGACGCGATCCTCGTCGACGGCACGCGCCTCCGCACCGGCCGGCGCACGGTGAAGGGCGTGACGGGCTACGATGTCACGGCGCTGCTCGTCGGCAGCGAGGGCACGCTGGCGATCACGACGGAGGCGACGCTCCGGCTCATCGCGAAGCCCCCGTCGGTCATGACGCTGCTCTGCCTCTTCCCGGACGTGCGCGCGAGCGGCCGCGCCGTGAGCGCGCTCGTCGCCGCCGGCGTCGTCCCGCGCTGCCTCGAGCTGCTCGACCGCCCGACGCTCGAGGCCGTCCGCGCGCGCGGCGTCGGTGTCGACGAGCGCGCGGGCGCGATGCTGATCATCGAGGTCGACGGCGAGCCCGCGGACTGCGAGGTCCAGACCGAGCGGGTGGGGCAGGTCTGCATGGACGCCGGGGCGCTCGACGTGCTCGTCGCGCAGGACAAGGCGCAGCGCGACCGGCTGTGGGAGGCGCGCCGCCAGCTCTCGCCGACGACGCGCGCGATGGCGCGCCACAAGATCTCGGAGGACGTCGTGGTCCCGCGCGACAAGATCCCGGCGCTGCTCGAGGAGGTCGCGGAGATCTCGGCGGCGACCGGCGTCCGCATGCTCACCTACGGCCACGCCGGCGACGGCAACCTCCACGTGAACCTGCTCTGGAACGACCCCGAGCTCGTGCCCCAGGTCGAGACGGCGCTGTCGCGCCTGTTCCACGCGGTGATCGGCATGCGCGGCACGCTGAGCGGCGAGCACGGCATCGGCACGTCCAAGGCCGAGTTCCTCGGGCTCGAGCAGTCTCCCGAGCTCATCGCGATCCAGAAGCGCATCAAGGCGGTGTTCGACCCGAAGGGCCTGCTCAACCCGCACAAGATCTTCCCCCGGCGCGCGCTCGAGGCGGCCGATCGCGACGGCGCGGCCGAGCGCGCGCCGGGGTTCCCGACGCGGGCCGTGGCGCCGTCGCACGGGGCGTGTTGACGCGATGAGGGTCCTCGGCATCGACCCCGGGTCGCGCCACCTCGGCTGGGGCCTGCTCGTGCGGCAGGGCACGCGCGTCGAGCACGTCGCGCACGGCGTCATCGACATCGACACGAGCGGGACGTTCGCCGGCCGGCTCGTGGAGATCGACGACGAGCTCGGCAAGGTGATCGCGTCGCTCGCGCCCGACGCGGCGGCGGTGGAGAGCCTGTTCTTCGCGAAGGACGCGCAGAGCGCGGCGAAGCTCGGCCACGCGCGCGGCGTCGTGCTGCTCCGGCTGGCGCGGGCCGGCCTGCCGATCGCGGAGTACCCGCCGGCGCTTGTGAAGCGGACGATCGTCGGCCGGGGCGCGGCCGACAAGGCGCAGGTGGCGCAGATCATGACGGCGGTCCTGCGCCTCGCCGCGCCGCCGCGGCCGGACGCCGCCGACGCGCTCGCCATCGCGATGACGCACCTCAGCGCCGCGGGCTTTGCCGCCGCGCTGGCGGCCTCGGGCGCGCCGGCCCCGTCCCGGTCCCGGCCGCGCCGGGCGCGCCTGGCCTGACGTGGGGCCCCCGGGCGCGGCGTCGTGGGCGAGCGTCGTGGCCGATCGCCCGTCCGCGGCGCGCGGCGCGGCGGCTGAACGTTGCCGCGGCTCCTCGCGTCGACGCGGGTCTGCCGGGCGCCGCCTGGGCGGTCCTGTCGCACACACCGTGTGCTATGGAGCCTGCATTGGACGCGCCCGCGCCGCGTCCAAGAGGAAAACGGTGCGGCGCGCCCCGGCTTCAGCGAGGGCGACGGCCGCCGGGGGAGCCGGCGATCACCACCGGCGCCCCCGTCTCACGGAGCGCGGAGGCAGCACGCCTCCGGACATCAAAGGAGATCGGGAAGGATGACGCGAACCTCACTTTACCGCCTGGCCGCTGCTTGCCTCCTCGGGCTGACGGTGCCCTTCACGGTCGTCGTCGCGACCGCCGGCGAGTCCCAGGCAGCGGGCCCCACCGCCGAAGAGCTCGGCAGGCGCGTCCAGCAGTTCTACGACTCCACGAAGACCTTCAAGGCGACCTTCACGCAGACCTACACGATCAAGGTCCAGGACGTGAAGAAGGTGTCCACCGGCAAGGTGACCTTCGAGAAGCCCGGCAAGATGAGCTGGATCTACGACGCGCCGAACGGAAACCGCGTCGTCTCCGACGGCGTGACGATCAAGGTCTACGAGAAGGACAACGAGCAGATGTTCGAGACGCCGGTGAAGGGCTCGCAGTACCCGGCGGCGCTCGCGTTCCTGATGGGCAAGGGGCAGCTCACGAAGGATTTCTCTCTGCGCCTGCTCGACCCTGCGCAGATGAAGTTCGAGGGCGGCTATGTCCTCGAGGGGACGCCGAAGGAGGCGACCCCTGCCTATCAGAAGATGCTGCTTTACGTCGACGGGCAGACAAACCAGGTCCGTCGCGTGCTGATCCTCGACGCGCAGGGCAACCGGAACCGGTTCGACTTCTCGGCGCCGGTCGTCAACCAGCCTGTCGCGAAGGGCGAGTTCGATTTCACGCCCCCTCCCGGCACGCGCGTCGTCCGCCCCTGACGTCATCCGCTTCACGCACCGTTCTCACCTCGGCGGTGAGCGCCGCCAGGTCGGGCTCCTCGAGCCCCTGACGCCACTTCCTCCACGCACCGTCCTCACGCAGGTTCGCTCGCGCGGACCGCGGCCGTCGCCACGGAAACCGCCGTCGTCGGCTCGCGTCAACGCGCGTCCGATCGCGTCAGCGTCGAGGAAGCCGAGGAAGCGGAGCGTCACCGCGCCCGTGCACGTCGCCGGCCGCGCGGGACGCCGATGGCGCCGGGAGATATGCCCGGCGCGTCCCCGGCGTGGTAGAAATATCAAGTGATGCTTCGATTCCACGCGCGCGGGCGGCAGGTCCGAGACGGCGGTTGCCGGTCGCGGATCGTGGCCGTTGCTCGCGGCGCCGTGCGTGGGGTGGGCGTTCGTATCGGCCGGACGGTCCCCCGCTGTCACGAGGACATCGCGAGCGCGCTCGATCCATGAACAACCGCCACGGACACCGTCCCGATTTCCCCGGCGCGCAGCAGCAACCCCGGCCGGCGGAGCGCGCGACCGAGCACGCTCGCCCTGGCGGCGGGCAGGTCCCCGCGGGCTATCCGGCGCGCGGCGCGGGGCACGTCCCAGCGGCAGAGCCGCCGCGCTGGCCGCAGGGGTACGGTCAAGGCCCGCAGGGCCACGGTCATGGCCCGCAGGGGTACGGTCAAGGCCCGCAGGGCCACGGTCAAGGCCCGCAGGGCCACGGTCAAGGCCCGCAGGGGTACGGTCACGGCCCGCAGGGCCACGGCTACGGCCATGGGCCGCAGGGGTACGGTCACGGCCCGCAGGGCCACGGCTACGGCCATGGGCCGCAGGGCCATGGTCACGGCCCGCAGGTGCACGGATTGCCGGGCCGTGCGCCGATGCCGGCGCAGGGCCATGTACCGCAGCACGGCGCTCCCGTGCAGCACGGCCTCCCTGCGCGTTCCCTGCAGGGGCCCGGGCCGCACGGCGCCCTGCAGCCTGCGGTCGCGAATTCGCCGGCCGGCTACCCTGTCGTCATCCGGGGCGCGCGCAGGCCCGACCCGGACCGGCGGCGGCGCATCGTCGGGCTGTGGTTGTGGGCCAACGGCATCATCGCGGGCGCGGTGCTCAACGTGATCTTCGCGCTCTTCGGCGTGCTCGGGTCCGGGGGGAGCATGCTGGGCGCCATGGTCGTCGGAGCGCTCTTCGCGTTCCCGCCGCTCGTCATCTACCTCTTCGTCCCGATGATCATCGATCGGTACGACCCGGAGCCGTGGTGGTGCCTGCTGATGGCGTTCCTCTGGGGCGCGCTCGCGGCGACCGGCTTCTCGATCCTGATCAACACCGGCGTTCACGTCGGCGTCGCCAGCAGCTTCGGCGAGCCGGTGGGCGAGCTCGTCAGCGCGTCGATCAGCGCGCCGTTCGCGGAGGAGCTCTTCAAGGGGCTCGGCGTGTTCGGCTTCTTCTACTTCCTGCGCCGGGAGTTCGACGGCATCGTCGACGGCATCATCTACGCCACCTTCTGCGCGCTCGGGTTCGCCGCGGTGGAGAACGTGCTCTACTACGCGCGCGCCGCGATGCAGGGCAGCGACGTGCTCGCCGGCACCTTCGTCCTGCGTGGCGTGTTCACGCCCTGGCTTCACCCGCTGTTCACGTCGATGACCGGGATCGGCTTCGGGCTCGCGCGCGAGTCGTCGAGGACCTGGGTGCGCGTCGCGGCCCCCATCGGTGGTTACCTGCTCGGCGTCGCGCTGCACGCGGTGTGGAACTTCCTCCCGACCGCGCTGGGGCGCGCGATGGGGGACATCTTCATGCCGTGGCTCCTGCTCTGGCTGTGCTTCGTCGCGTCGTTCTTCGGCATCATCGTGGCGCTCGTCATCCGCAAGGGCTGGGTGATCCGCGATCATCTGCGCGACGAGGTCGCGCTCGGCATGCTCACCCAGGACGAGCTGGAGCTCGTCTGCTCGCCCATCGGTCGGCTCCGGTGCACCCTGGGCTGGCGCGGGGCCACCGGCCGGAGCTTCATCCGCGCCGGCGCCCGCCTCGCGCTCAGCAAGTGGCACACGGCGCGCGCGCTGGAGGGGCGGAACCGGACGCTGAGCGCCGATTTCATCGGCCCGCTCCGCGACGAGATCGCGCAGCTCAGGCAGGAGCTCCTCGCGCGAGCCCCTCGCTAGCGCAACAAGCGGGTTGAACCCGCCTGAAACGAGCAGAATTTCGAACCGCCAAGGCGCCAAGGACGCCAAGGCGCCAAGGACGCCAAGGCGCCAAGGACGCCAAGGCGCCAAGGACGCCAAGGACGCCAAGGACGCCAGTGTATCGTCCTCTTCTTGGCGTCCTCGGCGCCTTGGCGGTTCATTTCTCGCTCGAGCAACGCGATCGGTGCTCTTGCGCTGCTCTCGCGCCGTGCCGCGCGACGTGTTCCCTCGCTAGGGGTCGGGCAGTTCGGCAGGGCCTCGCGGCCGCGCAGGTCAGTTCTGCGAGCCGTTCGACTCGTCGGCGCTCGGGCGCGCGGCTGCCTGGGCCGCTCGATCCTCGCGCCGCTGCACGGGTTTCGCGGGGATGCCGACGACCGTCGTGTTCGGCGCGACGTCGTGAACGACCACGGCGTTGGCGCCGATCCTGGCGCCGTCGCCGACCGTGACACCGCCGACGATCTTCGCGCCCGCGCCGATGAAGAGGTCGCTCCCGAGCACCGGCGTCTGCCGCCGATCGGCGCCGATCGTCACCTGGTGCTCGATCAGCACGTTGGACCCGCCGCGGACGTTGCCGTTGATGACGACGCCGTTCGAGTGGATGAGCACGAAGCCCGGACCGAAATCCGCGCCGCGCCCGATGACGCAGCCGCCGGCGAGGTTCGTCGCCTTGTTGAGCACCATCTCGAGCACCGGCATCCGGTGGGCCCGCGCGGCCTGCGTGAACCGGTAGAGCACCATCGCCGCCGTGCCGTCGGTCGCCAGCGTCTTCAGGATCGTCGGCGATGATGCGCTGCCGTAGCACCAGGCCGCCTTCTGGCGCACGTCGGCCGCGATGAGTCGCAAGGTTCGCAGCATCGCGACGAGGATAGCGCATCCCGCCCCGCCCGTGCGACCTTTCGCGGCGCGCGCTCGCGTCGCTCGTCGCGCTGCCGCACGTACGTTGCGGGAGCCCTCCCCGGAATCGCGCGGAGCGGCGGCGAGTCTCGTCGATGAGCTCGGCCGCACGGCGCTGTTGCCGTTCGGTCATCGACCCGTCACATCGCTCGGGTACACGCGCTCTTCAGCATGGCGCGGATTTTGGTTATCGAAGACGAGCCGGCGCTCCAGAAGGCACTCGACTACAACCTCAGGCAGGCCGGGCATGAGGTGCTCCTCGCGGGGCAGGGCGGTGAGGGGGTCCGGCTGGCGATGGACCAGCGCCCCGACCTCGTCCTGCTCGACCTGATGTTGCCCGACATCTCCGGGACCGAGGTGTGCCGCGCGCTCCAGCAGCACGAGGGCACGCAGCAGATCCCCGTGATGATCGTCTCGGCGCGCGGCGACGAGGTCGATCGCATCGTCGGCTTCGAGCTCGGCGCCGTCGATTACGTGGTCAAACCGTTCAGCGTCCGGGAGCTCGTGCTGCGGGTGCAGGCCGTGCTCCGACGCGCCACGTCCTCCGGCGCAGGGGAGCGGAGCATCGAGTTCGGCTGCCTGCGCATCGACGAGGGCGCGCATCGCGTGTGGGTCGATCGCGAGGAGGTCGAGCTGACGCTCCTCGAGTTCAAGCTCCTCGTCGCGCTCTACGAGGCGCGCGAGCGCGTCCAGACGCGCACAGCGCTCCTCGACGGCGTGTGGGGGATCGACGTCAGCATCACGACGAGGACCGTGGACACCCACGTCAAGCGGCTGCGCGACAAGCTGCGTCGCGCCGGCGATTACATCCAGACCGTCCGCGGCATCGGATATCGATTCGCTGCGTCGCCCGAGGCGCCCGAGAGCCGCAGCGCCTGATCGCGGTACCGGGAGAACCACGACAATCGTTGCCTCCCCGTCATCCTTCCGCAACGGAGATCAGTGTACCGTGCGGACATTGGCTCACACGAGATGGGCCACGCCGGTGCAGCTCCGCTGTCCTCTCATGAGGTGAGGCGGAGCTCCGGTATTCGCGCCAGGAGGCGCCGGGAGCTTCGATGCACCTTGAGACGTGGAATGCGGGGGAGGCCGACCCTGACCGAGCGAAGCGGCTCGCGATCGGGTACGCGGCCGGGCTCCTGCTGTTCGCGGGCATCGCGCTCACCGCCGCCCGCCTGAGCGGCGCGATCCAGCCTCCTCCGCCCGAGGAGGAGGTCGTCGACGTCAAGCTCGCCGCCCGGATCCCCGAGGCGCCGCCCCCCGCGCCGGCGCCCCCGCCGCCGGCGGCCGAGGCCCCGGCGCCTCGCCCCGCGGCGGCGGCGCCCCGGCGCCCGGCGCTCGTCGCGCCGACCGCGGTGCCCACCGAGGCCCCGCCCGAGGCCGACCCGGGCGAGGCCAAGGCGAGCGAGGACGAGACCTACGGCGAGCCGGGCGGCGCGCCAGGCGGCGTGCCCGGCGGCGTCCCCGGCGGCGCCGGGACGGCCGTCGAGGCGACCCCCGCGCCCCCGCCGCCTCCTCCTCCCCCGCCGCCGCAGCCGAAGGGGCCCATCCACCTCCCCGAGAACGCGACGCCGCCGGTCGCGCTCTCCAACGCGCTCCCTCCCATCCCCGAGGCGGCGCGGAGCGCGGGGATCGAGGCCACCGTGGTCGTCCGGTTCGTCGTCACCGAGACGGGCGAGGTCACGAACGTCACCATCGTTCGCGGCCATCCGCTCTTCAACGACGCGGTCCTCGGGACGGTGAAGACGTGGCGTTACAGGCCGGCGATCCACGAGGGGAGGCCCGTGTCGACCTTCAAGACGGTCAGGATTCCCTTCAAGGCGAAGAGATGATGTCGAGCGCGAGGCCGTGAACAAGGCCTCTCGCGGGAGCAACGAAGGAGTGGAACCATGGTGCAGTTCGATCTCGGGCACATCTGGGCGACGATGGGGCTCCTCAGCAAGCTCGTCGCGTTCGCCCTCGTGCTCATGGCGCTGGCGAGCGTCGCCGTCGTGGTGGAGCGGCTCATCGCGCTCGCGCGTCAGGCGTCGGAGACGCGGCGCTTCGCGACGGAGGCGCGGCCGGTGATGGAGGCGTGGGACACCGCGCGCCTCGTGTCGATCGCCGATCGCTACGACAGGTCCGCGCTCGCCCGGCTCGTCGCGTCGGCGGTGCGCCGCTTCCAGCGCGCCGTCGACGCCGGCGACGGCGGCGTGCCCCCGGTGGAGCTCGCGCGCCGCGAGGCGTCGCGGCGCCGCGAGGCGATCTCCGCCGATCTGCGCCGCGGCCTCTCGGTCCTCGCCACGGTCGGCTCGGTGGCCCCGTTCGTCGGGCTGCTCGGGACGGTCATCGGCATCATCACCGCCTTCCAGACGATCGCCTCGACCGGCTCGGGCGGCCTCGGCGCCGTGAGCGGCGGTATCGCCGAGGCGCTCATCGTCACCGCCCTCGGCCTCGGGGTCGCCATCCCGGCGGTGCTTTGCTTCAACTACCTGACCACCCGCATCGCCGCGGTCGAGCTCGCGCTCGAGCGCAGCGCGGGGGAGCTCATCGACGAGATGGAGAACGAGCATGGGCGTTCGAGCGGAGAGCGATCGCTCGGGTCGGCAGCCGCCGCCTGAGCCGGAGATCAACGTCACGCCGCTCGTCGACGTGGTGCTCGTGCTCCTCATCATCTTCATGGTGATCGCGCCCCAGCTCGAGCACGGCGAGCGGGTCGAGCTCCCGTCGGTGTTCCGGCCGGACTCGAGGTCGAAATCGAAGCTCGACCCGATCTACGTGACGATCACCGGCGTGGGCACCGTGTTCCTCGAGAAGGAGGCCGTCGCCGACCTCCGGTCGCTCGGCGATCGGCTGCGGGCCATCCGCGCGGCGGAGCCGGAGCGACGGGTGGTCATCAAGGGCGACTCCTCCGTGAAGTACGGCCTTGTGCGGGAGGCCTTCGCGCTCTGTCAGGAGGTCGGCTTCGCCGGGATATCGCTGCAGGTGAGCCAGCGGGGCGGCGGGGCCTCCCCGGAGCCGGAGGAGGGATAGCGCCGTGGGGATGAGCGTTCCGCAGGGCGGAGGCAAGCGGCGCGGCGTCGCGCCGAGCATGAACGTCACGCCGCTCGTCGACGTGGTGCTCGTGCTCCTCATCATCTTCATGGTCGTGACGCCGCTGCTCGCGAAGCAGCTCTGGCTGAACCTGCCGAAGAAGGACGACACGGCGAAGCTCACGCCGCCGCCGGACGACGCCGACAAGCCCGTCGTGCTCACGGTGGATGAGCGCGGCGTCCTTCGCATCAACCAGGCCGAGGTGCAGCGCGGCGAGCTGAAGGAGCGGCTCGCCCGCATCTTCGCCGCGCGCTCGGACGACGTGCTCTATTTCGACGCGGACGACGAGGCCGTCTACGCGGTCGCCGTGGAGGCCATGGACGCCGCGCGCATGGGCGGGGCGAAGACGATCGCCGTCCTGACGGAGAGCGCCGGCCGCTGAGCGCGGGCGGCGCGCGGCCCGGGCGCGGCGTCGGCTCGGGGCTCGCGCGCGGGCCCTCGCGAAGGGGCGCGCTCGCGGCGCGGTGAACAGCAAACGGCGTGCGGAGAGCTGGCTCTCCGCATGCCTCGTGGACGGGCGCCGGTGCGCCCAGGGATCGATCTGCGCGCCCGAGCTCGGGTCGCGTGAAGGGACAGGTGCATGATTCGCAGAAGGTTCTCGGGGGCAGTCGCAGCGCTCGTGACACCGCTTTGCTGGGGGGCCGCGGCCCTCGCCCAGGGCGACCCCGGGGCCGCCGCGCCGCCGCCGGAGGGGGCCGGGGCGCAGGCCGACGCCGCCGCCGCGGAGGCGCTCGCGGGGGCCGATGAGCCGAGCCCGTCGCGCCCGCCTCCCGCCGGGAAAGGCGTCGTGTGGGGCGTCGTCACGGACTCGGCGTCGAAGGAGCCTGTCCTCGACGCGCAGGTGTCGGTCGTCGGGACCAAGCTCAAGGCCATCGCGGATCTCGACGGGCGCTATCGCCTCGAGCTCCCCCCGGGCAACTACCAGCTTCGGATCTGGTACGAGGCCTACAGGCCCCAGCGCGTTCAGGACGTGCGGGTGGCCGCCGGGCAGGTGCTTCAGGTCGACGTCGGCCTGGACCCCGACCAGCAGGCGGAGGAGGTCGTCGAGGTCGAGTTCGAGCCGGAGCGCGCGAGCGTCGCCGCGCAGCTCCTCCTCCGGAAGAACGCGCCCCACGTCGGCGACGCTGTCGGCGCCAAGGAGATCGCGAAGACCCCCGACCGCAACGCCGCCGAGGCCGCGAAGCGCATCGTCGGCGCGACGGTCGTCGACGGCAGATACGTCTACGTGCGCGGCCTCGGCGATCGCTACACGAACGCGCTCCTGAACGGCGCCCCGCTGCCGAGCCCCGAGCCCGACCGGCAGGCCGTCCCGCTCGACCTGTTTCCCTCGCTGGTCCTCAGCGACATCACCGTCGTCAAGACGTTCACGCCGGACATCCCCGGCGATTTCGCCGGCGGCTCGGTCCAGATCAACACGCGAGAGCTCCCGACGAGCTTCCTCTTCCAGGCGTCGGTGTCGCTCGCGGCGAACACGCAGAGCACGTTTCGCGATCGCCTGACCTACGACGGATCGAGCACGGACTGGCTCGGGATCGACGACGGCACGCGGGCGTTGCCCGGAGAGCTCCCCGAGCACAAGGTGGCCCGCGGGATCCGCCGGCCGGACGGCACGCTGATCACGAGGGACGACATCGCGGCCTACGGGAGGGCGATCAACTCGTCGATGGCGACGCGCCGGTCGTTCACCCCGCCGAACGGCAGCGGCAGCGTCGTCGTCGGCGACACCCTGGAGCTCCGCGGCGAGCAGCGCCTCGGCTACCTCGCCACGCTGAGCTATGGCCGGAAGTTCACCCCGCGCGCCGACGAGGTCGGCCGGATGTTCGCGTTCGATGCCGCGCGCGAGAGCGGCCTGAGGCAGGTCAACGAGTCCACGACGGACAGCATCCGCGACCAGGTGTCCTGGGGGACCTTCGCCAGCGTCACCTACACGCCCGGTCGGGATCACAAGGTGATGCTCACCGGCCTCCACAGCCGCTCATCGGACGACGTGGCCCTCCAGTCGAGGGAGGTCGGCGAGGAGAGCGGGGCGGTGTACCGCGACACGCTGCAGCGCTTCGTCTCGCGGGCGCTCACCCTGGGCCATCTCTCGGGGGAGCACCGCATCGCGGCCCTCGGGGGCGGCACGCTCGACTGGAAGGCGTCCGTCTCCCGCGCGACGTCGGACGAGCCCGACGCGCGGGAGAACGTCTATACCAGGGACGACACGAGCGGCGCCTGGTCGTGGGACGACGGCACGCTGAGCGGCTCGCACGTCTTCCTCGGCCTGTCGGACACGAACCATGGCGGGCAGCTCTCTTACGCGCTGCCGCTCGTCCGTGGAGACGCCCCGACCCGCCTGAAGCTGGGCGGCCTGGTGAATTTCCGACAGCGTGATTTCGACGCGCGCCGCTTCCGGCTCAAGACGCTCCGGCTCGACGACTCGACCGTGCTGCGACAGGAGCCGGGCCGGCTCTTCTCGGACGAGAGCATCGGCACCATTTTCGAGCTCGAGGAGACGACGCGCAACACGGACGACTACACGACCCGCACCGATCTCTACGCGGGTTACGTGATGACCGACACCCACATCACGCGGTGGCTCCGGGCGATCCTCGGCGCGCGGGTCGAGGCCTCCGTGCTGTCGATGGATGTCCCGGATGCTCCCGAGAAGAACGTCGACAACGACGACGTCGATCTCTTGCCCGCGGCCAGCCTCGTGGTCAAGACGAGCGCGAAGTCGAACCTGAGGTTCAGCGCGACCAGGACGCTCGCTCGACCCCAGCTCATCGAGCTCAGCCCGGCGCTGTCCCAGCCGGGTTACAGCGCGCGGGAGGTGGAAGGCAATCCAGAGCTCGCGCGGACGAGCATCGTGAACGGCGATCTCCGGTTCGAGCTCTTTCCGACGGCCGGCGAGGTGATGGCGGCCAGCGTCTTTTACAAGCGCTTCGAGCAACCGATCGAGGAGATCATCAAGCCGAGCAGCGGCAAAGGGAGGCTGAGCTGGACGAACGGGGACAGCGGCTATGTCGCGGGCGTCGAGCTCGAGATCAGAAAGAGCCTGGGCTTCATCGACCCGTTCCTGCGGGAGGTCACCGTGCTCGGCAATGTCACGCTCGCGACCTCGGAGGTCAAGATCAACCCCGAGCCGGAGGAGGGAGGCGTCACGATCCAGAGCACCGCGACGCACCCGCTCCAGGGGCAATCCCCCTTCGTCGTCAACCTGGGGCTCGACTACAGCGGCGAGTCGACCGGCACGAGCGCCCGGCTCCTCTACAACGTGTTCGGCGCCAGGCTCAGGACGGTGGGGAAGAACATGCCGGACGAGTACGAGCAGCCGCGTCACCAGATCGATCTCACGGTCGCGCAGCGCCTCGGCGAGCACGTCGAGCTGAAGTTGGCCGGTGAGAACCTCATCGACGCTCCCGTCCTCGTCACGCAGGGTAAAGAGAGCACAGAAGACAACGTTGCGCTCAAATACCACGTTGGTACGACGGTGACGCTGAGCGCGGCGCTGACCTATTGAGCGCGTGCCACCGAATCGTCACGTGGCGATGTTCACGATGTTGCCAGTGCGGACTACCTTCGTCATCGAGGTAAGAAGACCATGAGGATATCGAGAGCTGCCTTGGTTTGCGCGTCGGCGCTCGCCGTCGCGATGGTTGCCGCTTGCGGTGATGACGAGGGCGGGCCGCGCCCGGTCGGCACGTCGTCGGCGACCAGCGGCGGCGGCGGCGACGGCGGTGGCGGCGGCAATGGCGGGGGCGGCAACGGCCCTGACTGCGCCGCCCCGGTGGAGGTCACGGAGGCGATCGAGGCGGACACGACGTGGAGCGCTGATGCCTGCTACCTGATGAAGGGCACCATCTTCGTCGAGGAAGGCGCCACCCTCACCATCGAGCCTGGCACGACCATCATGGGCGACAAGGAGACGCTCGCGACGCTCGTCGTGAAGCCAGGCGCCATGATCAACGCCAGGGGCACCGCCGACGAGCCCATCGTGTTCACGAGCCAGAGCCCGAAGGGCGAGCGCTCCGCGGGCGACTGGGGCGGCGTCATGCTGCTCGGCAATGCCCCCATCAACGTTCCCGGCGGCAGGGCGGAGGTCGAGGGAATCGTCGGCGTCGAGTACGGCGGTGATGTGGAGGACGACAACAGCGGTGTGCTCGAGTACGTCCGCATCGAGTTCAGCGGGATCCTGCTCTCCCAGGACAACGAGGTGAACGGCCTCACGTTCGCCGGCGTGGGCTCCGGGACGACGGTCGACCACGTGATGGTGCACCACACGCTCGACGACTGCTTCGAGTTCTTCGGCGGCACCGTCAACGCGAAGCACCTCCTCTGCGCGCAGAACGGCGACGACGGCTTCGACTGGGACCTCGGCTATGTCGGCAAGCTCCAGTTCCTCGCCCTCCAGCAGGACGCCTCGGTCGCCGACGAGACGAACGGCTTCGAGGGCGACAACGACGCGGAGGGGTCCGAGAACACCCCCATCAGCGAGCCGACGATCTACAACGTGACCCTGTGCGGCAAGAACAAGGACGTCGACAAGCAGCAGTACGGCATGCTGCTCCGCCGCGGGACCAAGGCCCATATCTTCAACACGATCGTGACCGGCTTCGAGGCGGGCCTGGATCTCAGGAACGCATCGACCGAGGTGGAGCTCGCCAGCTCGATCTTCTCCGGCAACGTCGAGGCGAACATCGCTTACGAGGAGAGCGACGCGGACAAGTCGACGGAGTCGACGCTCGACGACGACGACGACGGCGGCGTGGACGAGGTCGCGTGGTTCGAGGACGAGGCGACAAACAGCGTCGAGGATCCGCAGCTCGCCGACTGCTTCGCGGCCACGCCGGACTTCCGCCCGGCGGCCACGCTCACCGAGAACGCGGCGCCCCCGCCCGACGACGGCTTCTTTGACGCGGAGGCGAGCTATATCGGCGCCTTCAAGGTCGATGACACCTGGGCGACGGGCGCCTGGGTCTCGTTCGACGCCGAGTGAGCCCGCGCCGTCCGCTCCGCTTCACGGTCGCTCGGGGCGTACCGGATATGTATTGATGGAAATGACGGAAGGCCGGCTCTTCAGCCGGCCTTCGACGTCATCAGCATCGCAGGTCCGCCGCAAACGCTCAACGCACGCGCGGCGTGAACCCGGACACGTGGCTCCGGTGCTCGCTGCACACGCCGCGCGCGTCCGGGCTGTCCTTGAATGACACCCTCCCGCACACCTCACAGATGCAGAGGTGTGCGCGATAGAACTCGCGATCGAGCAGGATGTCTGCAGCGAGCAAGCTGAGCACAATGTCACCGAGAAAGTCGATCTCGCGGGGCGAGGCGACCCAGACGGGACGGCCGCCGACCGCGGCCCGGCGGACCCTTCCCCCGTAGATCGCCGCGTTCAGGAACCGATCGTCGGCGACGGGCGCGATGAGCCCGCGCAGGGCCGTGATGACGCGGCCGCGCGCCTTGTGGATGAGCTCCTCGAGGTTGCTGCCGCCGTCGGCGCGCGGGTCGAGCATGACGGGCGTCGCGCCGGGCTCGCGCACGATCTGGGGGCGCTTCATCAGGCCCGGGGCGACGAGGTGGTCGGCGAACCAGTCCTGGAGATCCTTGATGGTCCACTCGGAGGCCGGCCACTCCAGGAACTCGAGCGCGCCGCGCAGGCCCGTGATGCTCTGGAGCCCGGGGTGGGTGGGGAAGCTCGGCAGGGTGCGCGATGTGTGCAGGCGCCGGGGGGAGCGGCGACCAGCCTCGTCGATGTTGCGGCCGGAACCCATGTTCACCTCGAGGGCGGACCCCCGGTCCCGATGGATGCGAGCTCGTGCAGAGGCCACCATACCGAGAAAACAAGCACAACTTGTGCCGAACCTGGCGATCGGGGCGAGCTGGATTTGCCGGGACTTCTGCCCGGGGGACCTCGAAGCGCCGCGGTGGTGGCCGGCCACTGGCCGGCCAGGTTCTTCAGCGGGTAAGATAGCTCCTGATGGATCACTCCACTGTCCGCGTCTCGGTTCCCCCCGAGCCCTCGGTCGCCGAGCCCGTTCCCGGCATCGTCCTGATCTTCTCGGGGAATCAGCCGCGATGCGCGCCGATCCCGCTGGACGGCGGCGCCGTGGTGCTGGGGCGCGGAGGGGTGGCCGGCGTGCCGCTCACGGACGACTCGCTGATGTCGCGGCGCCACGCGCGCATCGCCTTCGACGGGGCGGGCTGGACCGTGGAGGACCTCGGCAGCACCAACGGGACCACGGTCAACGGCGAGCCGATCCGCGGCGAGGTGCGGCGGGAGGCGATCCAGATCGTCGGCGCGGGGACGTCGGTGTTCCTCGCGCTCCCGGACATCCGGTGCTTCGCGCGGGGGGGCGTGCGCATCGAGAAGGAGAGCGTCCTCGGGCCCAGGCTCCAGCAGACCTACGACACCATCGTGCGCGCGGCGGCCGCGGGGGACAGCCTCCTCGTGACGGGCGAGAGCGGCACGGGCAAGGAGCTCGCGGCCCGCGCCTACCACGAGGCGGGGCCGCAGGCGCGCGGCCCGTTCGTGGCCGTCAACTGCGCGGCCATCCCGGAGGGGCTCGCGGAGCGGCTGCTCTTCGGCGCTCGCCGCGGCGCCTACTCCGGCGCGACGCACGACACCGAGGGCTACGTGCAGGCCGCGCACGGGGGCACGCTCTTCCTCGACGAGGTGGCGGAGCTCGACGCGGCGGTCCAGGCGAAGCTGCTGCGCACGATCGACACGCGGCAGGTGCTCGAGCTCGGCGCCGTCGCGCCCCATCCGGTGCAGATCAGGATCTGCGCGGCGACGCACGATCTGCGCGCCCGCGTCGCCCAGGGCCGCTTCCGGGACGATCTCTACTACCGCATCGGCCGGCCCGAGGTCCGGCTCCCGCCGCTCCGCGAGCGGATCGAGGAGATCCCGTGGCTGCTCGCGCAATGCGCGAAGGCGGTCGGCGCGGTCGGAAGCAGCGCGCCGCCGACGATTCATCATTCGCTGATCATCGCGTGCGCGATGCGCCGCTGGCCGGGGAATCTGCGCGAGTTCGTCGGCGAGGCGCGGCGCGCGGTGACGCGCGCGCTCGACGAAGGGCGCCACACGGTCGAGGCCAAGGACCTGGACCCGCTCGCCGGCGTCGGGCTGGGCCCGGAGGCGGTCGATTCGCACGCACGGCAGACATCGAGCGATCCTCGACCGGCGCCGGCGCGCGCGAGCCAGGCGCCGCCTCAGGATGAGATCGCCGAGGCGCTTCGCCTCGAGCGAGGCAATGTGTCTCGCGCCGCCAGCAGGCTCGGCGTGCACAGGAATCGAATCCGGCGCTGGCTGGAGAAGAATGGCGTCGATCGCTCGCATTTCGCCGAAGGAGGCGATCTGCGCGACAACGAATGAGTCCGTCGCGCCCGCCGACGTATGCACGGACACGAAAGCGGGTCAATGGGGGCGGTTCGTCGTGGAGAGCGACTGCGCCCTCGCTGCGGTTCAATGACGGAGCCACGCCCGGCGTGGGCGGTTGAGCTCGACAGGACGGCCGTTCCACACATCGCCTCCAGCCAGCGCCACATTGCCTCCAGCGAGCGCCGAGCCCCTCCAGGGTTTTGACGTCCTCCGCGGTGTGCGCTCCCTCGGCGATGACGAGCCCGGTCGTGGCAGGATTGCCTTCATCGGGCCACGCAGCGCAGGCTCTATCGACCGGTCGTCCGTGCACAGGGCCTTTACAGTCCCCGTCATGCAGGATGTAATATGCTGTGCAAGCACCGTCTCTGGCGAGGTGCTGTCACGAGCACGGTGATGTCAACGAATCCGGCGCGCGCGGCGCGCCAGGTCGAAGCGTGCGAAGCGCGATCGCGACGCGCCACCAGGAGAACAGCGGTGATGTGCCCGGTGTGCTGCGCCTCGCGATCGATCCGCGTGTCCGAGCTGGCGCGCGCGTCGCGCGGCCCTTGTGCTGGAGTCTGCGCGCGCATCGCGCGGCACGGGGGACATGCACCTCGGGCGCGCGTGGCTGCCTCGTTTGACGCCCACGAGAGCCTACGTCTGCCGCCAGGCGGCCCGGGCGGCGTGAGCGACGCGCGGAAGGAGCGCCGCGTGTCATGACCATCTTGGGCTTGACCGGGCGGGCGGCTTCATCGATCTACAAGTACAGAGAGTTGTCTGTCGAGCCCGCGTGTGAGCTCCGCTTCGATCGTGTCATGGGCGGGCGCCGCGCATGCCCTGGAGCCGAGCGTCCGTTCCCCTGCTTCCGCTGTTTCCCCTGCTCGCAGTCGGGCTCTCCCGCAACGACGTCAGCGAACATTGAAACCCCCCGGCTCCCGCGAGGCGGTCGACGTCATGCGTTCGCGCTTGAAATCGGCGGATCGCGGAGAGCCCAGCCAGGACGGCGGGCCCCCTGGTTGAACAGCCCTGGACACCATGACCGCGACCCGTAGACACGCATCGTCCGAAGAGGCGCCTGTAGGCCTTGGAGCGCGCACCGAGGAGCCCACGAGCGGCGCCGCCTCGGGAACCGGGGTGGGGCATCAGCCGGGCTCCGGGACCCGGCAGACGCACTCGAGGCGCCGGCCGTTCCTGAGCCGCCTCCTCGCGGCGGGCGAGGCGATCGACGCGGGGGATTGCGAGCGCGCGAGGGCGCTCGTGGAGGGCATCCTGCGGGCGGAGCCCGATACGGGGGATGCCTCGGAGCGCATCTCGGGTGTGTTCGGCCGGGCGCTGCTCGCCCGTCTGGACGGAGATCGCTCCGGCGATGGCAACCTGTACCTGCGCAGCGCCGGTCCGCGGGACATGCTCGCGGCGTTTCAGCTCCTCGTGCACGCGACGCCGCTCATCCGCTTCGGCTATCTCGGCGCGAACGCGGCCATCGTCGAGGCGTTCCAGGGCGAAGAGGAGGTCCATGTCATCGACATCGGCGTCGGTGGAGGCACGCAGTGGCCGTTCCTGCTACATCGGCTGGCGTCGCGGCCCGGCGGCCCACCGCGGGTCCGCCTGACCGGGATCGATCTGCCGTGCCGGGGCCCGGATCCCGAGCAGCGGCTGCGCTGGGCGGGCGCGTTCATCGGGGGGTGGGCGGAGCGGCTGAACGTCCCCTTCGAGTTCCACGGCGTCGCCTCGTCGGTGGAGCGCGTCGACTGGGCCCG
The DNA here is from genome assembly GCF_051521615.1 of Sorangium sp. So ce1335. Taxonomy (NCBI): domain Bacteria; kingdom Pseudomonadati; phylum Myxococcota; order Polyangiales; family Polyangiaceae; genus Sorangium; species Sorangium sp. So ce1335. The sequence continues at coordinate 7,381,996 of NZ_CP150363.1, read as the reverse complement.
GATCGCGTCCCGCTCTTCGGCGCCCATCGCCGTGAATGCGGCCTTCGCGTTGCACCACGTGCCGGACGCGTCGGTGCACCCCACGGCGAACCGCGACATGATCCTCACGAGGATCCGCGCGCTGTCGCCGCGCGTGCTGACGCTCGTCGAGCCGGACGTGGAGCACAACGCGCTCCAGTTCCTCCCGCGGCTGTCCGAGGCGATCGGCCATTACTACGCGGTATTCCAGGCGCTCGAGGCGCTGCTGCCGCCGCACATCGCCGCGCGCGAGACCATCGAGCAGGTCTTCTTCGGGCAGGAGGTGATGAACGTGGTGGTCGGGGAGGGCGCAGCGCGGGTCGAGCGGCACGAGCGCCGGGGCGCCTGGCAGCGCCGCCTCCGCATGAACGGCTTCGAGCCGCTGCGCGTCTCGCCGCACGAGGCGCTCGTCCGCGGAGGGCTCCGCCTGAGCCAGGGCTTCGACGTCCGGGCGGACGAGCCGGCGCTGCTGCTCATGCGCAACGGGGTGTCCATCGTGGCCGCGTCGGCGTGGCGGCCGCGGCAGGTCCCGCCGCCTTCGCGGTTCATCTCGGGGCTGTTCCGCCGGGTCGGCTGAGCGCTCTCGCGCCAGCGCACGCGGCGCTCGCCCTCAAGGCCTGACAGCCGCGAGCGCCGCCCAGAGCGTCAACGCGCCGAGGGCGACGACCACAAGCAGGACGAGCCGCACGGCGCGGCGCCCGCGCCGGAGGCGGGCCGCGGGGTCCTCGACGAGCTCCGGGGCGGGATCGACGACGCCCTCGGCCTCGGCGCCGCGAGGAGGGAGCGGGCTCAGGCCGTGGCGCCTGACCACGTCGAAGAGCACGGAGCCGCGCGTCTGGGCTCGCGCGAGCCGCTCCAGCATCTCACGACGGCAATGGAGGCAGAACATCGACGAATCTCCTTCGACGTCGTCGAGGCCGAGCTCCCGCAGCTTCTGTTGCTCCCAGCTCTCCCTTGCTCGCCGGGCGTCATGCAAATCACCCGCTCGCCGGTCGTGATGGTGTGGACTCCCCTTGGCGCTCATCGATGCTCCTGATCCCTGCCGCAACGTGCGACTCCTACCAGGATCTATTCCAGTCGGCTGCGTGAAATTCTCTTGAGGAGCGCTCCGAGGCATCTCTCGCGAAAGCCGAGCCCGCGAGCTGCGCCGGGCGGGCGCTTTTCGTGAGAGGCCTGCGACGGCTCATGGGGCTCACGCGTTGCTTGCGGCTGCCGGAGATTCTCATCCCGAGAACGTGAAAACGCGCTGAAGTTCATCCCGGTGTTTCCTGTCGTGACGCCACGACCAGCGATCGGTCGAGCGGCGGCTGCGGCCGATTCCCCGGGAGAGGGCGATTCCGTGGTTCTGCGGATGCGCTTGCCTGAATGCAGACCGCGGTGGGTGCCGTGTCGCCCTGCTGCACGGAACGCATGGGGCGGACGCGTGACATCGGAACGGAGGGAGACGTCACGGAGGGAGACATCGGCCCGTTCGCCTTGTTGAGCGAGAAGCGTTCGGGGCAACGCCGCTCATATCACCAGCACGCCTGCTCCGGACAGCAAACAGACGGGCTCTGCCTTGGCCGTGCGCGGGCGGAGGGGGCGAACGCGGCGCCCCTCCGTTCCTGGTGACGAAGCAGAAAGAATGAACAACTGGATGCGGGTGTGGCCGAGATCGCGGAATGGCATCCCGCGAGATCTGACCTCGCCGGGGCGGGGGACGGGCACGCCGCCCTCCAGCCCGGGTCGAAGCTGCCGCAGGGCGCGGCGCCGAGCTCAGCGCGTGACGAGCACCTTCAACGCGTGACGAGCACCTTGAGGGCCCCTGGCGCCGCCGCGGCCTCCAGCGCCTCGGCGGCGCGCTCGAGCGGGAGCCGGGTCGACACGAGGGAGCGGACGTCGATGCTGCGGGCCTCCAGCGCGCGCAGCGCCGGCTCGAACAGCCCGCAGCGAGACCCCACCACCGTGATCTCGTGGACGACGAGCTCGGCGAGGTGGACGCTGGAGAGCCCGGCCACCGTGCTCTTCAGCACGAGCGTGCCGCGCGGCCGGGTCGCGCGGACCGCCCTCGCGAACCCCTCGGCCGTGCCCGTGGCCTCGACGACCAGCTCGGCCTGCTCGCCCGCCCACGCGCCCTGACGAGGCGCCGCGCCGGCCTCGCCCGTGAGCTCGGGGCGAAGGAGCTCTGTCGCGACGCCCCGCGCGCGCAGCAACGCGAGCTTCTCCTCGTGCTTGCCGACCGCGAGGACGCGGGCGCCCGCCTGCTGGAGCACCTGCGCGATGAGCAGGCCGAGCTTCCCGTCGCCGAACACGAGCGCCGAGGTGCCCGGCGCCACGCGCACCTGCTCCAGGATCGCGAACGCCGCCGCGAGCGGCTCCGTGAACACCGCCTCCTCGTCGTCCACGCGTTCGTCGACCGCATGGAGGTTGGCGACGGGCACCGCGACGCGCTCCGCCAGCGCGCCGTCGGCGCCGACGATGCCCATCACGGTGCGCGCCGGGCAGTGCCGCCCCAGCCCGCGCGCGCAGGTGCTGCAGCGGCCGCACGCGAAGTTGATCTCACCCACCACGCGGCGACCGCGCCACGCGGCGGGCCCGTCCACGACGTCGCCGACGAACTCGTGCCCGAGCGTGCCGCGGAAGCCCATGTACCCGCGGACAATCTCCAGATCCGTGTTGCAGATCCCCGCGCACCGCACCTCGACCACGGCCATGCCAGCCGTGGTCGAGGGAGGTTCGCGGTCGACGACGCGCGCGACCGTGCCGTCCCAGACAAGCGCGCGCACGGGCGAGCCCTAGCTCGCCGCCAGCGCCAGCCGGCGCTTCGCCGGTTGCATCAGGTACGCGTCGACCGCCTCCGCGGCCTTGCGCCCCTCCGCGATCGCCCAGACGACGAGGCTCTGGCCGCGCGACATGTCGCCGGCGGCGAAGACGCCCTCCACGCTCGTGATCTGGCCCGGGGCCTTCACGTTGCCGCGCTGGTCCATCGCGACGCCGAGCTGCTCGATCAGGCCCTCGCGCTCGGAGCCGACGAAGCCCATCGCGAGCAGGACGAGCTCGCACGGGATCTCGAAATCGCTCCCCGGGACGGGCACGAACTTCCCGCCCTCCAGGCTCACCCGCGTCGCCTTGAGCGCCCGGACGTTCCCGCGCTCGTCCCCGACGAAGCCCGTCGTCGACACCGACCAGTCCCGCTCGCCGCCCTCCTCGTGCGAGGACGACGTGCGGAGGATGAGCGGCCACGCCGGCCACGGGTTCGTCAGCGAGCGCTGCTCCGGCGGTCGGGGCAGGAGCTCGAGCTGCGTGACGTGCGCCGCGCGGTGGCGGTGGCTCGTGCCGAGGCAGTCGGAGCCGGTGTCGCCGCCGCCGATGACGACGACGCGCTTGCCCGTCGCGAGGATCGCCTCGCTGTCGGGGATCACGTCACCGGCGACCCGCTTGTTCTGCTGGGTAAGGAAATCCATCGCGAAATGGATCCCCTTCAGCTCCCGGCCCGGCACCGGCAGGTCGCGCGGCCGGCGCGCCCCGCCGCACAGCACGATGGCGTCGTACTGCGCGCGCAGCGCGTCGCCGGTGATGTCGACCCCGCAGTTCACGCCCGTGCGGAAGGTCACCCCCTCGGCCTGCATCTGCTCCATGCGCCGGTCGATGAGGTGCTTCTCCATCTTGAAATCGGGGATGCCGTACCGGAGCAGGCCGCCGATGCGATCGTCGCGCTCGAAGAGCGTCACGTCGTGCCCCTTGCGCGCGAGCTGCTGCGCGGCCGCGAGGCCGGCGGGACCGGACCCGATCACCGCGACCTTCTTGCCCGTGCGCTGCTTCGCGATGACCGGCGCGATCAGGTTCCGCTCGAACGCGCGATCGGCGACGCCGCGCTCGACGTTCTTGATCGTGACCGGCTTGCCCTCGATGTTCAGCACGCAGGACGCCTCGCACGGCGCCGGGCACACGCGCCCCGTGAACTCGGGGAAGTTGTTCGTCGCGTCGAGCGCCGCGATCGCCTCGGGGAGGCGCTCGCGGAACATGTGATCGTTCCAGTCGGGGATCAGGTTCCCGAGCGGGCACCCGTCGTGACAGAACGGAATGCCGCAATCCATGCACCGCGCTGCCTGGTCGCGCAGCTCGGGATCGGGGATCGGGAGCTCGAACTCCTGCCAGTCGTTCAAACGCTCGGAGACGGGCCGCTTCTTGATGTCGACCCGCTGGATCTCGAGGAAGCCTCGTACCTTACCCATGGGCGGCCGACCTCTCTCCCGTGCTCGCGGGACCCGCGTTGGCGGGGATGTAACGTCCAGTGGAAACGTAGGGGGTGGAGGGTGAAAGGAGGGACACGATCCCGTTCGACGCGTCCGCCCCGTTCGTCGCGGGCGCCGACGCGGCCTCGAGGGCGCGCCGGTACTCGCTCGGGACGACCTTCACGAACTTCGGCAGGACGGCCTGCCAGGAGTCGAGCAGCTCGGTCGCCTTCCGGCTGCCCGTCCGCTGCACGTGCTCCTCGAGCAGCGCCCGCACCGACTCGGCGTCGGCCGCGGTCATCGTCTCGAGCTGCACCATCTCCTTGTTGCAGCGCGCCTCGAACAGGGCGTCCTCGTCGAAGACGTAGGCGAGCCCGCCGCTCATGCCGGCCCCGAAGTTGCGGCCGGTGGTGCCGAGGATGATCACGGTGCCGCCCGTCATGTACTCGCAGCCGTGGTCGCCCACGCCCTCGACGACGGTGGTGGCCCCGCTGTTCCTGACCGCGAAGCGCTCGCCGGCGCGGCCGTTGAAGAACGCGCGGCCGCTCGTCGCGCCGTAGAGCACGACGTTGCCGACGATGACCTGGTCGTCCGGCTTGAACGGCGCCTGGCGCGGCGGGCGCACCGCCACGACGCCGCCCGAGAGGCCCTTGCCGACGTAGTCGTTCGCGTCGCCCTCGAGCTCGAGCGTCATGCCGCGCGAGGCGAAGGCGCCGAAGCTCTGGCCGGCGCTGCCGCTGCACCTCACGACGATGCTGTCCTCGGGCAGGCCGGCGCCGCCGTGGCGGCGCGCGATCTCGCCGCTCAGCATGGCGCCGATCGTCCGATCCGAGTTCCGCACGCGGGTCTCGATGACGACCGGCGAGCCGCCGTCGATCGTCGCGCGCGCCTGCTCGATCAGCTTGAGGTCGAGCACCCGGTCGATCTTGTGGTCCTGCAGCTCGACGCAGTGGGTCGGGCTCGTGAGCGCCTCCTTCGGGCGGTAGAGCACCTCGGAGCAGTCGATCTTCCGCGCCTTCGGGTGGAGCCCGGTGCGCCGCTGCACGATGCAATCGGAGCGCCCGACCATCTCGGTCAGCGTGCGGAAGCCCAGGCTCGCCATGATCTGCCGGAGCTCCTCCGCCACGTAGAAGAAGAAGTTGATGACGTGCTCCGGCGCGCCCGTGAACTTCTTGCGGAGCTCCGGGTCCTGCGTGGCGATGCCGACCGGGCAGGTGTTCAGGTGGCACTTGCGCATCATGATGCAGCCCGTCGCGACGAGCGGCGCCGTGGAGAAGCCGAACTCCTCGGCGCCGAGCATGGCGGCGAACGCGACGTCGCGGCCGGTCATCAGCTTGCCGTCGGTCTGGACGATGGCGCGGCCGCGGAGCCCGTTCATCACGAGCACCTGGTGCGCCTCGGCGAGCCCGAGCTCCCACGGCACGCCCGCGTGGTGGATCGACGTGAGCGGGGAGGCGCCGGTGCCGCCCGAGTCGCCGCTGATCAGCACCACGTCGGCGTGCGCCTTGACGACGCCCGCGGCGATCGTCCCGACGCCGGCCTCGGCGACGAGCTTCACGCTGATGCGCGCCTTCGGGTTGATGTTCTTCAGGTCGAAGATGAGCTGCGCGAGGTCCTCGATCGAGTAGATGTCGTGGTGCGGCGGCGGCGAGATCAGCGTCACGCCGGGCGTGGAGTGGCGCACCTTCGCGATCACCGCGTCGACCTTGTGGCCCGGGAGCTGGCCGCCCTCGCCGGGCTTGGCCCCCTGCGCCATCTTGATCTGGAGCTCGTCGGCGTTGACGAGGTACTCGGCCGTGACGCCGAACCGCCCCGAGGCGACCTGCTTCACCGAGCTCCGCTTCGAGTCGCCGTTCGCGAGCCGCAGGAAGCGCGCCGGGTCCTCGCCGCCCTCGCCCGTGTTGGACCTCGCGCCGATGCGGTTCATCGCGACGGCGAGGGTCTCGTGGGCCTCGGCCGAGATGCTCCCGAACGACATCGCGCCGGTGGCGAAGCGCTTGACGATCGAGGCGGCGGGCTCGACCTCCTCGATCGGCACCGGCGGGCCCGCGGGCTTGAAGTCCCACAGCCCGCGGAGCGACATCGGGTGGTCCTGCTGCTCGTTGATGACCGCGGCGTACTCGGCGTAGCTCTTCGCGTCGTTGAGGCGGACCGCCCGCTGGAGCGACGAGATCGACTGCGGCGTCCAGAGGTGCCGCTCGCCGAACACGCGGTAGTGGTGGTGGCCGCCGACGTCGAGGTGCGCGCGCGCCCGCTCGCCGTACGCCGCCTGGTGGCGCGCGAGCGCCTCCTCGGCGATCTCGCGCAGCCCGACGCCGCGGACGCGCGACGCCGTGCCGGTGAAGTACGCGTCGATGACGATCTGATCGATGCCGATCGCCTCGAAGATCTGCGCGCCCTGGTAGCTGGAGAGCGCGCTGATCCCCATCTTCGACATGATCTTCAGGATGCCCTTCTTGAGCGCCTTCACGTACCGCGAGCTCGCCGCGGACGGCGAGAGGTCGCCGAGGGTCTTGTCCCGGCACATCGCCGCGATCGACTCGAACGCCATGTACGGGTTCACCGCGCCCGCGCCGTAGCCGATGAGCAGCGCCATGTGGCCGACCTCACGCGCCTCGCCGGTCTCGACGATGATGCCGGCGCGCGTGCGCGTCCCCTCGTTGATGAGGTGGTGGTGCACGGCGCCCATCGCGAGCAGGCTCGGGATCGGGGCGAGCGTCTCGTCGATGCCGCGGTCGCTCAGGATGAGGATGCTCGCGCCGTCAGCGATCGCGCGGCTCGCGTCCTTGCACAGCTTCGCGAGCGCGCTCCGCAGGTTGTCCTCCGGGTCACCGTCGACCGGGAAGTACATCGGCAGCGTGGCCGCCCGGAAGTCGGGGAAGACGTTCTTGCGCAGCTTGGACAGATCGTCCTGCGTGAGGATCGGGTGCGGCAGCTCGAGCATCCGGCACTGGCGGGGCGTCTCCTCGAGGAGGTTGCCCTCGCCGCCGACGCAGCTCACGAGCGACATCACGATCTCCTCGCGGAGCGGGTCGACCGGCGGGTTCGTGACCTGGGCGAAGAGCTGCTTGAAGTAGCGGAAGAGCAGCTGGGGCTTCTCGGAGAGGACGGCGAGCGGGATGTCGATGCCCATCGACCCCACCGGCTCCTCGCCGAGCGTGGCCATGGACGCGAGGATCATCCGCAGATCCTCCTCGGTGTAGCCGAAGGCCTGCTGCAGGGTCCGGAGCTCCGCGTGCGGGACGGTGTAGAGGCTCGGCACGTCCTCGAGGGCGCGCAGGTCGATCTTGTTCTCGGCGACCCACGCCGCGTACGGCTTCTGCGTCGCGACGCGGCGCTTGATCTCGTCGTCGCTGACGACGCGGCCCTCGCTCGTGTCGACGAGGAACATCTTGCCCGGCTGGAGGCGCCCCTTCTGGATGACGCGCGCCGGCTCGATGTCGAGCACGCCGAACTCGCTCGCGAGCACGACGAGCCCGTCGCTCGTCACGACGTACTTCGCGGGGCGCAGCCCGTTGCGGTCGAGCGTCGCGCCGATGAGCCGCCCGTCGGTGAAGCAGAGCGCCGCGGGGCCGTCCCAGGGCTCGATCAGGCAGCCGTGGTACTCGTAGAAGGCCTTCTTCTCGGCCGACATGTCCGGGTCGAGCGCCCAGGCCTCGGGCACGAGCATCATCATCACGTGCGGGAGCGACCGGCCGCTCGCGAGCAGGAAGTCGACGACGTTGTCGAGCGCGGACGAGTCGGACCCGCCCGGGCGGATGATCGGCTTGAAGTCCTCGATCGCGTTCGCGAACACATCGCTCTTGAGCAGCGCCTCGCGCGCGCTCATCCACGCGGTGTTGCCGCGGACGGTGTTGATCTCGCCGTTGTGCGCGATGACCCGGTAGGGGTGCGCGCGCTCCCAGGTGGGGAAGGTGTTCGTGGAGAAGCGCGAGTGCACCATCGCGAGCCGCGACACGGTGCGCTTGTCGGAGAGGTCGGGGTAGAACGCCGAGACCTGCTCCGCGAGCATCAGCCCCTTGTAGACGACCGTGCGCGACGAGCAGGACGCGATGTAGAAGTCGTCGGCGTGCGCCGTGCGGCCGGCGCGCTTGCGGATCGCATAGAGGACCTGCTCGAAGGACTGGCGAGGCGCGGCCCGGCCGATGAAGAGCTGGCGGATCGCGGGGCGCGAGTCGCGCGCGACAGGGCCGATCGCCCCGTCGTCGATGGGGACGTCGCGCCAGCCGAGGACGCGCTGGCCGTGGTGCACGACCGCGGCCTCGAGGATCGCCTCGCACTGGCGGCGCCGCGCGGGGCTCTGCGAGAAGAACACCGTCGCAACCGCGTAGTCTCCGGGAGCAGGCAGCTCGATGCCCAGGGCCGCGAGGGACGCGGCGTACAGCTCGTGCGGGATCTGGAGGAGGACGCCCGCGCCGTCGCCGGTGCAGGGGTCGCAGCCAGCGGCGCCGCGATGGGTTAGATTTTCGAGGATCTCGAGCGCTTGGCAAACGACCTCGTGCGTCGCTTCACGGCGGAGCGTGGCGACGAATCCGAGACCGCAGGCGTCGTGTTCGAAAGCCGGATCGTAAAGACCTTGTCGTTGGGGCAGAGGCATGGTGCTGACTTCACACGCGCGTAGCACATGTGGCACTCGGATTGGAGCCCTAGTTAATGCGGCGCGCCAGCTCCGGCGGGATCGGCGGCAAATCAGGGCCAGACCGGGGGCCAGATCCGGGGGCCGGATCGGGGACGGACCGAGCGCGGGTCCGGGGGGAGGCGTCCTCCGCTCCCTGGCTGGACGGGGGGAGGGGGGTCGGGGGAGGGGGCTATGCTCGGCAGTGGACGCCCGTCGTCGCCCGTGGTCTGTGGGTGGGGCTGGCCGGCCTGCTGGCCCGGCCGCCGGTGACGTGTCGTTAGGATGAAGCTCTTCGCACTCAGTGATCTCCACGTCGGCTATGCGGAGAACCGGTGGGCCATCGCGGGCGTGACGCCGCGGCCGAGCGACTGGCTCATCCTCGCTGGCGACCTCGGGGAGACGGAGGAGCACCTGCTCTACGTGCTCGACACGCTGGGCCCGCGGTTCAAGCGGCTCGTGTGGGTGCCGGGCAACCACGAGCTCTACACGATGCCGAGTGAGCGCGGCGGGCCGCGCGGGCAGGCCCGGTACGAACGGCTGGTCGAGCTGTGCCGGAGCCGCGGCGTGATCACGCCGGACGACCCGTACGTGGTTTGGGAGGGCGAGGGCGGGCCGCTCGTGCTCGCGCCGATGTTCCTGCTCTACGACTACAGCTTCCGGCCGGCCGACGTGTCCGAGCGCGACGCGGTGGCCTGGGCGGTGGAGAGCGGCGTGCTCTGCAGGGACGAGGAGCTGCTCGACCCGGCCCCGTACGAGAGCAGGCCGGCGTGGTGCCGGGCTCGCCTCGCCCAGACGGAGGCGCGACTCGCCGCGATCGGAGAGCTCCCGACGGTGCTCATCAACCACTTCCCGCTGCGCGAAGAGCTCGTGCGCTTGAGCCACATCCCGCGCTTCTCGATCTGGTGCGGGACGCGGCGCACGCACGATTGGCATACGCGCTTCCGCGCGCGCGTGGTCGTGTCCGGTCACCTCCACATCCCGCGAACCGACTGGATCGATGGTGTTCGTTTCGAGGAGGTGTCGTTTGGATATCCTCGCCAGCGCCCCATCGATCGCACCGCCGACAGCTGCCTGCGGGAGATCCTGCCGGGGCCGGCGGGCGCGCCTCCGGTGAGGGCGTAGATGCTCGAGATCGGCCCCGGCGCCGCGCACCTCTGGTACGTCTTCTCCGACGCGGTCCGCGACGAGGCGCTACTCGCGGCGTACCACCGGCTGATGGCGCCCGACGAGGCGACCCGGCAGGCGCGCTTCCTGTTCGCCGAGAACCGGCACGAGTACCTGCTCACGCGGGCGCTCGTGCGCACGGTCCTCTCGAAGTACGCGGACGTCGCGCCCGAGGCGTGGACGTTCGTCCGGAACGAATTTGGTCGACCGGAGATCGCGGGCCCGCCGGGCGTGCCGCCGCTGCGGTTCAACCTGTCGAACACGCACGGGCTCATCGCCTGCCTCGTGGCGGTGGACCGCGACGTGGGCGTCGACGTCGAGGACACCGAGCGCGTGCGCAGCGCGACGGAGATCGCCGACCGGTTCTTCTCGCCCGCCGAGGTGCGCGCGCTGCGCGCGCAGCCGCTGGAGCGGCAGCGGACGCGCTTCTTCGAGTACTGGACGCTCAAGGAGTCGTACATCAAGGCGCGCGGGATGGGGCTCGCGATCCCGCTCGACCACTTCTCCTTCCACCTGGACGACGGGCCGACGATCGGCATCTCGTTCGACCCGCGGCTCGACGACGATCGCGCGGCCTGGCAGTTCGCCCTCCGCAGGCCGTCGGCGCGGCACATGATGGCCGTCGCCATCCGCCGGGGGAGCGATCCGCCCCTGTCGATCGAGCTGAAGGAGACGGTGCCGCTGCTCGACCGAGGATGAGCGGCGGCGGGCGTCGCGCCGCGTGAAGCGCGCGCGGCGTCGCCGTGGAGCGCGAGGCGAAGCGGCGCGCGCGATCAGTCCGGCCGCTCGATCGAGAGCTCGACGTTGCGCCACGAGGGGTCGCCGCTTCCGTCCTTGCCGAAGCCGGAGGTGACGTCGACGACCGCCCGGCGGCGCCCCTCGGCGGCGACGGGGTCGTCGTCGACGGCGTAGTCGAGGGCGATGCCCCGGATGGCGAGGAAGCCGTTGTCCTCGTCCCAGATCTCGATCACGCGGACCTGGTGGGGGTAGTCGGAGAGCGCGGAGGTCTCGAGCTCCCAGTAGGCGTGCCCGCCGCTCGGCGTCACCGGGGTGACCCGGTGCACGTGCGTGTGGCCGGCGAGGTGGAGCAGCACGTTGTCGTAGCCGCCCACGAGCGCCTGCCACGCGTCGACGGTGAGCGCGCCGGGCACGGTGGGCGCGCCCGTCCCCGCGAACGAGCCGTCCCCGAGCAGGCGCGACGCGTGGTGGGACGCGAGGACGACCCACCGGCCCTCGCGCTGCGCCCGGTCGAGCGCCGGGCGGAGGAAGCGATCGACATCGTCCTGGACGATCACGCCGTTCGCGCCGCCGGTCTCGGCGGCCGTGTCGAGCACGACGACGCGGAGGGGCGTGTCCTTCACGTCGAACTCGTAGAACGCCTTGCCGTACGCGCGCGTGTCCGCCCCGATCCCGTGCCCGTCGCCGGAGGCCGCGAGCTGCTCGAGCAGGGCGGGCCGGCTCAGGAGCGCCCGGCGCGGGTCGGGGACGACCTCGCCGGTGACGACCGGGCCGCCGGGGAGCGACCAGTCGCGCGTCCCGCCGTCCGACGTGCTGCCGATCGCGAGCTCGGCGCGGGTGTCCACCGGGAAGTTCCCCTGGTGCAGGACATCGTGGTTGCCGGTCACCCAGCGCCACGGCATGAGCAGCCCCTCGGCGAAGAACGGGTCCTTGGGGTCGTTGCCCGGGCCCTTCACCGGGTCGTCGTCGGCGCCCGAGTCGCACTCGACGCGCTCGGCGCCGTCGAGGATGGCCGTGAACCACGCGATCTCGTTCGTCTGCGCGCTGTCGGCGTTGTCGCCGCCGAGCAGGACGAAGTCGATCGGCGTGCTCCGGTGGAGCGCGTTGATCGTGCGAACGGCCGCGTTGAGGATCCGGCACTCGTGCCCCTCCTGCGGGCGGAACGCCGACGCGAACGGGCCGGGCCCGTCGAAGATCGCGAGCCGCGCGGGCGACTCGTCGTCGGCGAGCTGGGTGTCGGCGAGGTGGACGAAGCGCGTGAGCAGCTTCGGCCGCGGGCCGCGCGGCGGCGGCGGCGGGGCGCCGTCGAGCGTGGCCGGCGCGAGCGGCTGTCCCGGGCCGACCTCCATCTCGCCGTAGCCCTCCGCCAGCATCGCCTCGATCTCCACCGGCACCGCGGGGTTCCTCTCCGGCGGATCGAGCACCGCCGAGCGCGGGATCAAGGTGCGCTCGGTCGTCAGCGGCGGCGCGCCGCGGAGCGCCGGGAGCGGCTCCGGCGCGGAGACGGGCGAGGGCGCGACGTGCTCCTCCGACGCGCAGGCCGCGAGCGCGAGCAACGAAACGAAGGAGCACGCCGCGGCGCGGCCCCGGCGCGCGCACGGGACCAGCGGCCTGCCGTGCTCTGCCGCACCGGCGCCCACAGCTCGAGTCTGGCTCATCGCTTCCTTACATGACAACACGCCAGCGCCTGATCAAGAAATGTTCATCCTGACGGTAGAGTCGTTGTCGCGAGCGGGCGTCGATCGATGGAACGAGAGATCCTGGATGGGCGTGCTGTATCTCACGTGGTGCGGCATGGCGTCGCAGGCCGCCTGCGGGCGCTCACGGGCGGCCTGCGCCATGGTAGGGCGATGTCGCGGTCGCGGGCCCCCGCGCCGGCTGCTGTCAGAGCGACAAACGGGTTGCACCCGCCGGAAACGAGCAGAACTTCGAACCGCCAAGACGCCAAGGACGCCAAGACCTTGTCTTCTTCTTGGCGTCCTTGGCGTCTTGGCGGTTCATTTCTCGCTCGATCAACGTGATCGTTGTTCTAGGATGCGGCGCGTCCGGGCTCCCTCTCGAGGTCATCCATGGTCCTTTCGCGATTCCTGGGCTGCGCGCTCGCGGCGGCGACGCTGGCGAGCTGCGCCGAGCCCGATCCCATCATCGAGACCCATTACGAAGCGTACGAGGGGGACGCCTATCCGAGCCGGCGTCCCAAGATCGTGATCCCCGAGGGGGGCATGGGGGTGGTGAGCGACAGCCGATCTGACACGCTCTCGCTCATCTCGCTCGCCACGGGGGAGCGGTTCGGCGTTCACCCCGTGGGGCGCGATCCGGTGACGATCGACGGGCCTCATCACGTGGCGGTGGACCCTTCGCAGAGAGCCCTCTATGTCGCGCTGTCGTATCCTGACCTCATCGGCGCGGTCGGCCCCCACGCCAGCCACGGGGGGAGCTCGGTGGCAGGATACGTCCAGAAGCTCGCGCTCGACGACCTGCGCCCCCTCGGGCAGGTGCGCGTCGAGCCGAATCCGGGCGATATCGTGATCTCCGAGGACGGCAGCCGACTCGTCGTGTCCCATTTCGATCTCCAGCGCGCGATAAAGAACCCCGGCGACGTCGACGCGGCGCGCTCATCCATCGCGGTGATCGATCCGGAGGAGGTCCTCCCCTCGGGCTCGGCCGCGCCGGTGCATATCCCGGTCTGCATCACGGCGCACGGGATCGCCCTCTCGCGCCCGGACGGCGCGCGCGCCTACGTCGCTTGCTATGGCGAGGATGTCCTCGCGATCGTCGACCTGACGGACCCCGCCGCCGAGGTGAAGCGCGTGCCCGTGGGGCCGAGCCCGGCCATGTTCGAGCCGTCCTATGGGCCCTACGCCGCGGCCATGTCCCCGGATGGGAAGACCATCGCCGTGAGCAACGTCCGCAGCAAGGACGTGCGCTTCTTCGACGTCGAGTCCGGCGCCTTCCGCGAGCCCGACTCGGACGCGATCCTGTTCGGCTCGCCGTACTTCGTCGCGTGGAGCCCCGATTCGAGCCGCATCTACGTGCCGATGCAGGCGCCCGACGCGATCCAGGTCATCGACGTGGCCGCCGGGAGCACGGCGCTCGCCTACCGCGACCTCACCGCGGTCTGCGACAGGCCGCACATCGCGGACTTCGACGGGGCCGGCGCGCTCTTCGTCGTCTGCGAGGGGGACCAGATCGCGACGCCGGGCAGGGTGCTCCGGCTCGACCCCGAGACGCTGGAGACGCTCAGCGACACCGAGGTGGGCCTCTATCCCGACGCGTTCGCGCGCGTCGCGGCGGAGGCGCCGTGAGGGCGCGCGGAGGCCCCGCGGCCGCGCTCGCCTGCGCGGCGCTCGTCTGCGGCGCCGGCGCGTGCGCGGGCGATCCCGAGACGAAGATCGTCGACGCGACCGCCGTGGAGCACGGCGCGGCGCTCTTCAGCGACCCGTCCGTCGCGGAGACGAGCTTCAACCGGTATTCCTGCGCGACCTGCCACGAGGCGACCCCCGGCGAGGCGGGGGACGCCATCCTCCCCGGCGCCCCGCTCGCCGGCGCGGTGAATCGCCCGCATTACTGGGGCGGGCAGGAGGTCGATCTCCTCTCCGCGATCAACCACTGTCTCTATTACTTCATGACGAAGGACGTGCCCTGGACCGCCGAGGACGAGGCCGCGCGGGCCATGTACGCCTACCTCGAGTCGCTGCCAGCCGACGGCGATGCGGCCGAGGCCGCCCCGTTCACGCCCATCTATATCCTCCGCCAGCCGCCGCGCGGCGATCCGGAGCGGGGCGCGCTCATCCACGAGCGCGCCTGCGCCTCGTGCCACGGCCGCGCTCACTCGGGGGAGGGGAGGCTCGTCGAGCGCGCTCCGGCGCTGCCCGACCAGACGCTCGACGAGCACCCGCGCGACGAGTACACGGCGGTCGAGCGCCTGCTGATCTTCGTCGAGAAGGTCCGGCACGGCGGGTTCGTCGGCTACGGCGGGCAGATGCCGCCGTTCTCCCTCGAGGTCCTCTCCGAGGAGGAGTTCGGTGATCTCCTCTCCTTCTACGAGCTCTACGAGCTTCGCTGACCCGCGTCGAGCTGCCTGAGCCCCCGTGAAGCGCGCCGAGAAAGCCGCGAGGATCGGCGAGATCCTCGATCGATTGTACCCGCAGCCGGGCATTCCGCTCGCCCACGAGGACCCGTATTCGCTGCTCGTCGCGGTGATGCTCAGCGCCCAGACGACGGACAGGATGGTCAACGCGGTGACGCCGGCGCTGCTCGCGCGCGCCCGGACGCCCGCGGAGATGGCCGAGGTGCCGGTCGAGGAGATCGCCCGGCTCATCCGGACGGTCGGGCTCGCGCCCACCAAGGCGAAGAACCTGAAGGCGCTGAGCGAGCGGATAGCGCGCGAGCACGGCGGCGTCGTCCCCGCCTCGTTCGAGGCCCTGGAGGCGCTGCCGGGGGTCGGCCACAAGACGGCCTCGGTGGTCATGGCGCAGGCCTTCGGCCACCCCGCCTTCCCGGTGGATACCCACATTCACCGGCTGGCGTTTCGATGGGGCCTGTCGTCCGGAAAGAACGTTGTCGAGACGGAGCGCGACCTCAAGCGCACGTTCCCCCCCGAGCAGTGGAACAAGCTCCACCTGCAGATCATCTACTTCGGCCGCGAGCACTGCCCGGCGCTGCGGCACGACATGGCGAGCTGCCCCATCTGTAGCTGGGCCGCGCGCCGGCGACGCTGAGCGCGGCGCCTCGGCACGACGGGCAGCCGCGCGTCCGGGCGTGCGTCGCAGCGTGTACTGCGGTTGCCCACCGCCGCCGGGAAGGGCCGCGAGGGTATCCGGAGCGCCGGTGGCGGTCAAGCAAGGCGCACCGTGTCGGCGCCGTCCGGAACGTCGTCGCGGGCGCGTGCCGCTCGCCGCGCTGCGGCGCGGCTCGTTTCGGGCGCGGTCCGGTGCGGTTCCCCGTCGCCGCGCGCGTGCGGTTCGAGTAAGGCATCCCGGTGGCAAAGATGGGATTTGAGATCATCGGGACGGGGCACTACGTGCCCGGCGAACCTGTCACCAACGACGACCTCGCGCGGGTGATCACGACCTCCGACGAGTGGATCTACCAGCGCTCCGGCATCCGCCAGCGGCATTACGCGCCGGACGGCGTGGGGGTGAGCGACCTGGCGTGCGAGGCGGCGAAGCGCGCCATCGAGTCCGCCCGCATTTCCCCGTCGGAGATCGACTACATCCTCTTTGCCACGATGACGCCGGACTACGTGTTCCCCGGCTCCGGGGCGCTGCTCGGCGCGAAGCTGGGCATTCCCGGCGTCCCGGCGCTCGACATCCGGCAGCAGTGCGCCGCCATGCTGTTCGGCCTCCAGACGGTCGACGGGCTCATCCAGACCGGGGCCGCGAAGACGGTCCTGTTCGTCGGCGCGGAGGCGCACGCCGGCTTCATGCCGTGGGAGGACTGGGGCGCGCTCGATCCGAAGAACGGCCGCTCCGCGACGCCGGAGGCGCGGGCGCGCGCCGATCGCCACCGCAACCTCGCGGTCCTCTTCGGAGACGGGTCCGGCGCGCTCGTCCTTCGCGCGACCGACCGGGACGCGGGCCTTCGCGCCAACAAGATCTGCTCCGACGGGCGGTTCGCCGAGCTCCTCTTCGTGCCGGGCGGCGGCTTCCGCTCGCGCCCCTACTGGAAGCAGGGGTCGTTCGAGGAGGACGCGCACATCCCCCGCATGGATGGCCGCGAGCTCTTCAAGTTCGCCGTGACGAAGCTCCCGGCGACAGCGCGGGAGCTCTGCGCCTCTCAGGGCGTCACGATCGAGGACATCGACGTGTTCCTGGCGCACCAGGCGAACGGCCGGATCAACGAGCACATCCGCAAGGACCTCGGCGTGCCCGTCGAGAAGCTCCCGAGCAACATCGACCGGTTCGGCAACACGAGCGGCGCGACCGTGCCCATCCTCATCGACGAGGAGATGCGCGCGGGCCGGGTGAAGAAGGGGCAGCTCGCCATGGTGCTCGCGCTCGGCACGGGCGTGCACTGGGGCTGCGCGCTCTGGAGGCTCTGAGCCGCTGAGCGGCCGCGAAGGCGCCGCCGCTCCACACCCCCGCGCGCCGGGGCTGGCATCGATCTCGCCTTTGCCTCCAGGCCCGGTGGGGGGCGCCGGACTCGTTCGCGCCCGCCCGGTGGTCTGGGCAGGGAAGGAGCACGGCGGGGGTGCAAAGCACGGATCAGCTCGTGCGATCGGTCTACGACCGCATCGCCGAGCTGTACGACGACCGGTGGGGCCGCCACATGAGGCTGCCTCAGGATCGGCTCACGGAAGGGCTCGAGCTCGCTCCGGGCGCGCGGTGCGTCGACCTCGGGTGCGGCACGGGGGTCGAGACCGTCGAGATGCTGAGGCGGGTCGCGCCCGGCGAGGTCGTCGGGGTCGACTGCTCCGAGGAGATGCTCCGCGCCGCCAGGGCCCGTGCCGCGGCGGCGGGGCTCACGCTCTCGACGAGGCGCGCCGAGGCGGAGGCCTTCCTCCGCCGCGCGGGGGCGTCGAGCTTCGACATCGTCACGCTGCGCTTCTGCCTCGCCTACCTCGACTGGCGGTCGGCGCTGCCGTGCCTCGGGCGCGTCGTCCGGCCCGGCGGCCGCGCCGGGATCCTGACGAACCTCTCGAGCAGCACGCCGCAGGCGTACGCGGTCTACTGCCGGATGGCGGACGAGCTCGCCCTCGATCGGGTGAAGCTGCCGGTCCCGGACAGCGCCGGACAGGTCAGCGAGGCGCTCGAGCGCGGCGGGCTCTGCACGGTGGAGGCCTGGACCCACCGGTTCCGGCTGTGGTTCGGCTCCGGGGCGCAGGTGGCCGCCTGGCTCCAGGAGAGCGGGTTCGTGACCCACGCCGCGCTGCGCGAGTTTCCCCCGGAGATGCTCCAGCCGCTCTGCGATGAGTTCGCTGCCCGCCTGGAGGCCTACAGGGAACCCGACGGCATCCCGCTCGATTTCGAGCTCGCCGGCGTCATCGCGGCCCAACCGTGAGGCGACGAGCGACGAGCGACGCGAGAGGCGCCCGAGCGCGAGCACAGGGCTGTCGTGAGCGTGTTCGATCCGCCGTGGCAAAAGGCCTCATGTGCACGGAATGAGCGAAAAGGCGCGAAAGGCTCGAAAGGCGCGAAGGGCGCGGAACACGCCGGACGGCGGAACGCGCAGGGCGCGCACGATTTTCCATGGGAACCGCCTGTGGCGGATTGCACGCGGCGTCCTCTTTGTTACCTTTCATCCACCGCCCGCAGCGACCCCTCGTCCGCAGCGCCGTCGACCGACGCCGGCCTGCGCGACGCGTCTCCGGCAGATCCGGCCCCACGCGCAGCGGTGAGACGAGCAGCGGTGAGACGAGCAGCGGTGATGCAGCGCGCGCCGCCAGCACCTGGCGACACGCGGCAGCTGCGGCACCTGCGGCGACCACGGCGACCTGCAGCGACATGCCGATGTTCACGTGGTCTGCTGTGTTCGGATGTCGTCTCGCCTCCTTCTCGTCCGCACGATCCCCGGCCCTTCAATCCACTGGGGCATGTTGCCTCGGCGGAAGCAGCACCAACGCTTCGTATTGAGTATTGACTTGGACACGCAATTATTGAATTTTGGATACTGAGGTGAGTGTGACCGGAGAACACGGAGCGTCGATCTTGAGGGACACGCCGACCCAGCTCGGGCTCGGCCGATATCGCCCCATTGCGAAGCTCGGCCGCGGCGGGATGGCCGACGTCTTCCTCGCGATGGCGCACGGGCCGGCCTCCGTGAACAAGCTGGTCGTGGTCAAGCGGCTTCGGAACTTCGCCGACGAGGATCGACAGGTCCTCATGTTCATGGACGAGGCCAAGCTCTCGGCCCGGATGAACCACCCGAACGTCGTCCAGACCTACGAGGTCGGCAGCGATCAGGACGGCTACTTCATCGTGATGGAGTACCTCGAGGGCCAGCCGCTGAAGCGCGTCATGAAATCGGCCGTCGACCGGGAGCCGGGCACGGGCGGGCTGGTGCGCGCGACGTGGCTCCGGGTCATCGCCGAGGTGCTGCGCGGCCTGCACTACGCGCACGAGCTCTGCGATTTCGACGGCAAGCCGCTCGGGATCGTGCACCGCGACGTCTCCCCACACAACATCTTCATCACGTACGACGGCGCGGTGAAGCTCGTCGATTTCGGCGTGGCCAAGGCCGCTGTGAACTCCTCCCACACCGAGACCGGGACCTTCAAGGGCAAGCTGACCTATATGGCGCCCGAGCAGGTCACGTCGGGCAAGTCGGTGGATCGCCGGGCCGACATCTTCGCTGTGGGTATCGTGCTCTGGGAGCTCCTCGCCGGGCGGCGGCTGTTCGAGGGCGACCAGATCACCGTGATGCACCAGCTCCTCCTCGGGAAGATCCCGCGGCTCTCGACCGTCTCGCCGGGGATCCCGATCGCGCTCGACCAGATCGCCGCGAAGGCGCTCGAGCGCGAGCCGTCGAAGCGCTTCTCGACCGCGCAGGAGATGTGCGACGTGATCGAGAGCTACCTGCAGTGGTCGGGCGAGGACGTCCGCAGCGAGTTCCTCGGCGCGTGCATGCGGGGGATCTACGCGGAGAGCCGGGCGACGATCCGCCAGCAGATCAAGGCGCAGATCGACCGGGTGGCCAGGACGGCGGCCGCGAGCGAGAGCTCCGGCCCGGTGACGCTCAGCGGTGTCGGCCTCTCGATGGGGGGACCGACGAGCTCGCGCTCGGGCTCGGGCTCGGCGAGCAGGCTCCCCTACCTCGGGGAGCCGAGCCACCCGGGCATCGAGCCGTATTCGGGCCTCGAGCGGCACTCGGGCCTCGAGCGGCACTCGGGCGTCGCGCGGCCGAGGACGCCCGTGAGCGACTCCGTGAGCCTGCGCGCGACCGCGATGCCGGCGCCCCCCTCGAGGCGCGGCTACCTGGTCGGCGCATCCGGCCTGGCGGCGCTGGCCGCGGTGGCCGGGGGCGCGCTCTATGTCGCGAGCCAGCGCGTGCCCGCCGCCGCGCCCGCGGCGGCGGCCGCCGCCGCGCCCGCCGCGGTGGCCAGGGAGGCCGTCGAGAAGAAGCCTGACGAGAGCCCGAAGGCGAGCGTGGTGATCGCGAGCGACCCGCCGGACGCGATCGTGAGCTGGAAGGGCAAGACGCTCGGCAAGACGCCGCTCAAGACCGAGCTGCCCGTGGGGACGCAGGTCGTTGTCGTGTCGAGGTCCGACTGCTTCGACGAGACGATCATGCTGACGCTCGCGCCCGCGGAGTCCGTCGAGCGCTCCGTCAAGCTGCGGCCCACGAACTACGCGAAGTAGCCCTGTCCGGGCGAGCGCTGCCCGGGCGGCCGGCCGTCATGAGCCGTGGCGGATGGTGGAGATCACCTTGGTGACGCCCTCGGCATCCATGGCATCCTTCACCGCCTCGGTCGCCTCCTTGACGCTGCCGACGCTGCCCTGCAGCGTGACGACCCCGTCGCGCACCGTGACGTTCAGCTTCCTCACCGCTTCGTGATCGCTGTCCGCGAGCTTGCCGCCCACCGCGTTGCGGAGCTCCTGGTCTGTCGGCCGCTTGTCCGCTCCCTTGCCCTGCTTCGTGGCAGTGACGGAGCCGTCGCGGTTGAAGCTGACCTGATAGTCGTCGTCCTTCGCCGCCTGCGTCCAGGCGTCGCGCGCGCTCGCCACGGCGCTCCCGGGTTGCGCCTTGTCCCTGGCGCCGGCGGTCTGGTCCTGCTGCTCCTTTCCTTGGTGGCCTTGCGGCGCGGCCTGATCGCTGGGGGCCGCGGGCCGCCCGGCCTGCTCGCGGCCGGCCTGCTCGCGGTCGCCCTTGGGCGCGCCGGTCTGCTCGCGGCCGGCCTGTTCGCGGTCGTCCTTGAGCGCGCCGGTCTGCTCGCGGCCGGCCTGCTCGCGGTCGCCCTTGGGCGCGCCGGTCTGCTCGCGGCCGGCCTGCTCGCGGTCGCCCTTGAGCGCGCCGGTCTGCTCGCCGACCCGGTTCATCCGGTCGCTGACCTCGCTGCCCACCTGGCGCCCTTGCTCGGCGAGCTGCTCGGCTTTCTCGCCCACCTTCTCGGCCTGCTCGCGCGCCTCCCTGCCGAGCTCCTGGCCCTCCCGGGCGAGCTCTTCGGCCTTGTCGCCAAGCCGCTCGGCCTGGTCGCGCCCGTCCTGTCCGGGCGACTGGCCCTGCCTGTCGGCCGGCACGTTCCTGTCGCCGGTCTGGTCCCCCGGCTCGCGGACCGCCCCTTCGGCTCTCTCGCTCTCGCTCCTGCAGGCCGTGCCGACGAGGGCGATCGCGAGGACGGCGGGGCCGGAGAACCAGCGGATTCTGCTCATCGTGCAGCGGTAGCTCATGGTGCCTCTCCGTCCGCACACCCAGGCAGACGCCGTGCCATGGATGCGGTCGCCCCCGGCCGTTCGGGAACAACAGCGCGGCGCGCGTGTCGGCTGGGCCATGCCGAGAACTTCCCTGGCCACCGCGCGGCGGCGGCAACGGACACCGGACGAGCGCCCCGGCCCGACGCAGCGTAGGCTCGAGGCCGTGAGCGCGGCGTCGCCGGAACCTGTCCTGCTCGACGCCCTGCCCGGGCAGCGCGCCGCGCCGGATCTGCTCTCGTACCGGCCCGCGCTGCGGGTCGACGCGCGGGCGGTCAAGGAGTCGCTGGCGTTCGCGTTCGCGGGCGGCGCCCCCTCGGGGGCCTTCGACCGGCACATCGAGTCGGCGTCGCTGCCCGCGTCGACCTGGGACCCGGCGCGCTTCGCGCAGCACGTGTTCCTGCAGGAGCTCATCGTGGGCTGCCTCCACTTCACGAGCGAGGGGCGCACGTACATCCCGAGCCCGGCGCTGCTCGGCCGCGCGCTCTCGCAGCCGCCGAGCGACCGCGACACCGTCGAGCTCCGGCGCGACGTCTTCCGCGAGCTCGCCGGGTCGGAGGCGCTGCGCCGCGATCTCGGCCGCGCGTACGCGGCGCTCCGCCGCTGGGTTGGCCAGCTCGAGACGATCTCGATCTCCCGCCGGGAGAGCAGCCGGCGCCGGCTGGACATCCTCGTGGCCGCGAAGGAGGCGATCGACGCGCTCGCCGACGGGTTCGCTGGCGCTCGCTCGGGCCTCTCGCGGCTCCCCGCGTTCGGCGCGGCCGTGCGCGCGACGGAGGGCTACCGCCGCCTCGCGGACCTGCTCGCGTACGACGAGGAGCTCGCGACGCTGGACGTCCGGATCCGCGTCGGCTCCGACGGCCACGTGCGCGATCTCCGCGCGCTGTCGATCCGCGAGAACGACGGGAACCGCTTCTACCAGTCGCCGATCGGGCGCGTGCTCACGAAGCTCGTGATGCTGTGGAGGGGGTACCGGTTCAGCGACGACGAGCTGCTCACCCGCCACGTCAACGGCGTGTTCGAGGGCATCGAGGACGAGCTCGTCGCGCTCGTCCAGCTCGTCGGGGACTTCGAGTTCTACCTCGCGGGCCTCGCGCTGCGCGAGCGCGCCCGCGCGGCCGGGCTCTCCGTCTGCCTGCCCGAGCTCGCCTGGCCAAGCGGCCCTGAGCTCGTCAGACCAAGCGGCCCTGAGCTCGTCAGACCAGGCGGCCCTGAGCTCGCCATGCCACGCGGCGCGCGCGACGAGGCGCCGGGGCGTGAGCTCAGGGGGCTGTTCAACCCGCTCCTGCTCGCGAGCGCGGCGAGCATCGTGCCGTGCGACATCGCGACCGAGCGCCACGACGCGACGGTCATCGTGACGGGGCCGAACTCCGGGGGGAAGACGCGGCTGCTCGAGGCGCTCTCGCTCGCGCAGATGCTGGGGCAGGCGGGCTTCTTCGTGCCGGCCGCCGAGGCCCGCCTCTCGCCGTGCCACGGGCTGTTCGTGTCGCTGATCGAGCAGGCGCAGGCCGACCAGAGCGAGGGCAGGCTCGGGATGGAGCTCCTGCGCATCCGGGCGCTGTTCGAGGCGATGCAGGTCGGCGACATGGTGGTGCTCGACGAGCTCTGCTCCGGCACGAACCCGTCCGAGGGGGAGGAGATCTTCCAGCTCGTGATCTCGCTCCTCGCGGAGCTCCGGCCGCAGGCGTTCATCACGACGCACTTCCTGGAGCTCGCGGCGCGGCTGGAGCGCGACCGGCCGGTCGATCGGCTCGTGTTCCTCCAGGTCGAGCTCGATGCGCAGCAGTGGCCGACGTACAAGTTCGTCGGCGGGGTGGCCCGGACCTCGCTCGCGCAGCGGACCGCGGCGCGGCTCGGGGTCACGCGCGAGGAGCTCGTCGCGCTCGTCGAGCGCAGCAAGCGCGCGCACCGCCGGCGCGAGGCCGAGCCCGGCTGATCGCCTGGCTCGGCGCGCTCGCCGCGGACGGAAAAATCTGATTGTATGCGCCGCCATGGAGTATCGATCTCTTGGCAGGACGGGTTTCCGCGTCTCCACGGTGAGCTTCGGCGCCTGGGCGATCGGGGGCACCTGGGGCGACGTCGACGACAAGGAGTCGCTCGCCGCGCTGCACCGGGCCGTCGAGCGCGGCGTGAACTTCTTCGACACCGCCGACGTGTACGGTGACGGCCGGAGCGAGCGGCTGCTCGCGCGCCTGCGGCGCGAGCGGCGCGAGGAGATCGTCATCGCGACGAAGGCGGGCCGGCGGCTGAGCCCCCACGACGCGGCCGGCTACAGCGCGGAGAACCTCACGGCCTTCGTCGAGCGCAGCCTGAAGAACCTCGAGACGGACGCGCTCGACCTCGTGCAGCTGCACTGCCCGCCGACGGACGTCTATTACCGGCCCGAGGTGTTCGATGTCCTCGACCGGCTCGTGAAGGCGGGCAAGGTCCGTTTTTACGGCGTCAGCGTCGAGCGGGTGGAGGAGGCGCTGAAGGCGATCGAGTACCCCGGCGTGCAGTCGGTGCAGATCATCTACAACGTGCTCCGGCAGCGCCCGGCCGAGCTGTTCTTCCCGGAGGCGAAGCGCCGGCAGGTCGGGATCCTGGCGCGACTGCCGCTCTCCTCGGGGCTGCTCACCGGCAAGATGAGCCCCGCGACGAAGTTCGCCGCCGACGATCACCGCAACTTCAACCGCGAGGGCGCCGCGTTCGACAAGGGCGAGACGTTCTCGGGGGTCGACTACGAGCTGGGCCTCGAGGTGGTCGAGGAGCTCCGCCCGCTCGTGCCGCCCGGCGTGAGCATGGGCGCGTGGACGATGCGGTGGATCCTCATGCAGGACGCGGTGACGTGCGTCATCCCCGGCGCGAAGCGGCCCGATCAGGTGGACCAGAACGCGAGCGCCGCGGACCTGCCCGCGCTGCCGCCGGAGACGATGGCGAAGATCCGCGAGATCTACGACCGCCGGCTCCGGCCGGTGGTTCACCAGCGCTGGTAATCGAGACGTCGGCGAGGAGGCGCCGGGGCCGGCCGGCGCCGACTCACCGGCGCCGACTCAGAGGATGCGCGGCAGGAGCCACCCGGCGAACGAGACGAGGGCGGCCGTGCCGAAGAGCGAGCCGAGCCCGCGGATCTCGAAATCGTCGATCAGCTTGTCCGTCGCCCAGAGCAGCACGGAGTTCACGACGATGCCGAAGAAGAGGTAGGCCAGGCCGAGCGTCAGGACGGCGGCGGGCAGGAGCGCCACGGCGACGAGGAACTTCACGAACCATCCGAGCAGGAGGTTGAGGAGCGTGAAGACCGCGGCGACGACGAGGGCCGTCCCTGTCTTGCGGATGCGCACGCCGGGCATGAGCTTCGTTCCGACGAGGACCGCGAGGCCCGCGGCGAGTGCCTGGATGATGAGCGTCTTCATGACCACCTCCCTGGGCCGGCGCCGCGCGGGGCGGGCCGGGGTTCGCCCGTTCTTGGTGACCCAGGCGCGGGCCGGGCGCAACCTCGCCCGGCCGGGGGCTGAGCGCCCGGGACGCGTTCAGCGGTCGCCCGGGCGCTGCAGGTCATGGACTCGCGGTCACGGCTTCGGCTTGTCGCCGCCGAGCAGCTCGCCGATGGCGGGGGCGCCGCCCGGGCCGAGGGCCTGGGCGCTCTCGATGAGGTGGATCAGGAACTGGCGGTTGTCGGTCACCGAGAGGTTCTGGAGCTCGAGCGCGCCGATGCGGTCCTCGGGGGTGAAGTAGGCCTCCTCGACCTTCTCCATCGAGAGCTTCTCCGGCGCATAGGCCATGTAGTCGGCGCGCGTGCTCAGGATGCTGTAATCGTCGCCGCGGCGCAGCTCGAGCGTCACCTCGCCGGTCACGCCGGGGGCGATCCAGCGCGAGAGCGCGTCCTTCAGCATCATGGCCTCGGGGTCGTACCACTTGCCCTCGTAGAGCAGGCGCCCGAGGCGGCGGCCCTGGGTGAAGTACACGTCGAGGGTGTTCTCGTTGTGGATCGCGGACAGGAGCCGCTCGTACACGGCGTGGAGCAGGGCCATGCCGGGCGCCTCGTAGATGCCGCGGCTCTTCGCGTCGATGACGCGGTTCTCGATCTGGTCGCTCATGCCGAGCCCGTGGCGCCCGCCGATCCGGTTGCACTCGACGAACAGGTCGAACAGCGAGCCGAAGCGCTTGCCGTCGATCGTCGTCGGGACGCCGCGCTCGAAGCCGAGGGTCACCGTCTCGGGCTCGATGGCGACCTCCGGCCGGAAGGAGGCGACGCCCATGATCGGCTGGACGATCTTGATCCCGGTGTTCAGGTGCTCGAGGTCCTTCGCCTCGTGCGTCGCGCCGAGCACGTTGGCGTCGGTGCTGTAGGCCTTCTCCGTCCCCATGCGGTAGGGCAGCCCGTGGCGCTGGAGGTACTCGCTCATCTCCTTGCGCCCGCCGAGCTCACCGACGAACTTCGGGTCGAGCCAGGGCTTGTAGATCTTGAGCGAGGGGTCGACGAAGATGCCGTAGCGGTAGAACCGCTGGATGTCGTTGCCCTTGTGCGTGCTGCCGTCCCCGAACACGTGGACGTCGTCGTCGCGCATCGCGCGCACGATCGCGGTCGTCGTCACCGCGCGGCCGAGCGGCGTCGTGTTGAAGTACTTCTTGCCGCCCGTCGAGAGGTGGAAGGCGCCGCACTGGATGGCGAGGATGCCCTCGCGGACGAGCGCCTCGCGGCAGTCGACGAGCTTCGCGGAGACCGCGCCGTGCTGCAGGGCGATCGGCGGGATATCGCCGGGGGAGTCCTCGTCCGGCTGCGCCAGATCGGCGGTGTACGCATGCACCTTGAGCCCGTTGCGCGCGAGCCACGCCACCGCGCAGCGCGTGTCGAGCCCGCCCGAGAACGCGATGCCGAGGTGGGTGCCGGCCGGGGGAAGAGAACGGAAGATCCTGCTCATGGCGGCGCAGCATAGCCACAACGCGCGCGGACGCGCGAGCGTTGATCGCGGCCCGGGGGAGCCCGGACGGCGGCTGCATCGGAGCGCGCCGCCGGCCGCGCGTGGGCTCGCCCGCACGGAGCGGGGCTCGTCGGACCAGGATGGAGGGCACCTTCTCACGCAGTCCTTCACGCGAGCCCTGCTCGCCGATAGAGGTGCGTCATGCCGAAGCTGTCGTACGCCGAGATTGCCCGGATCGAGGAGCGCCGCCTGGCGCTCGGCACCGCCGCCGTCGTCGCGTGCGCGGAGCCGATCGCGGGCGGGTGGATGACCTTCGACGGCGAGGGCTCCTGGGGTAACTTCGCCGTGGGGCTCGGGCTCGACGGGGCCGTCTCCAGCGAGGAGCTCGATCGCCTCGTCGCGTTCTACACGACGCGCGGCGCGGAGCCGCAGATCCAGGTCTGTCCCTTCGCGCACGAGTCGCTCGTGCGCGGCCTGGCCGAGCGGGGGTTCGTGCTGCGCGAGTTCGAGAACGTGCTGGCGCGCGAGATCGCGCCGGACGAGGATCTCCGGGCGCTGCTGGCGCGCGGCGGCCCCGAGCGGCTGGAGATCGTGCGCGTCGACCCCGCCGACGACGCGCAGGTCCGGGTGTTCATCGAGATCTCGACGAGCGGCTTCCGCCCCGAGGGCGAGCCGATCGCGCCGGCGCTCTTCGACATCACCCGCCGCCTTGTCGCGCACCCCGGGTGCGACTCGTACCTGGCGCTCGTCCACGGCGAGCCCGCCGGCGGCGGCTGCGTGGAGGTCTCCGGCGAGGGCGCCGCGCTCTTCGGCGCCTCGGTGCTCCCGCGCTTCCGGGAGCGCGGCATCCAGCACGCGCTCATCGTCCGCCGCATGGAGCGGGTGCGCGAGCGGGGCTGCCATCTCGTGTGCATCAGCGCGAGCCCCGGCATTCCCACGGAGCGGAACGCCATGCGGCTCGGGTTCTTCATGGCCTACAGCAAGGGTGTCTTCGTGCGGCGTGGCGAGAATTCGCAGAACCCAGGCTGAGTGCTCCTCGAGCGCCGTCGACCCGCGCGCTTGCAGGCGTGCAGCTCCGTCCTTGCAGAAGCGAAACAATCGCTCCGGACATCCATTCGAAATGCCCGGCCACGACGAGAACGTGCCGTGGCATGTCCAGTGCTACTAGCCAGAGCAGCGTCGCTGGCGTGGCCTTCTCCCCCCCCGAGGCCCCGGCGGCGCTTTTTCATTTTGTGATCCGGAGCCGGTCGCGCGCCTCGGACGTCGAGTAACGCGCCTCCGCGTTGAGCGGGTCATCAAGAGCTCCACGGTAAGCTCCGTGAGGGGGCGCCCGCGGCGCGGCGGACTCCCCCTCACGGAGCCGGGCGACTCGGCTCTCCCTTTCTTACCGCCCGCTGGCCCGCCGCAGCTCGGTCACCGCGTTTCGCACGAGCCGGAGCCCCACGTTGTCGTCCTGCGACAGGATCGACTCCGGGTGGAACTGCACCGCCGCCATCGGCAGCTCCGCGTGCTCGATCGCCATCACGACCCCGTCGTCGCTCTCGGCCGTGACCCTCAGCGACGCGGGGAGCGCGTCGCGCAGCGCATACAGCGAGTGGTAGCGCCCCGCCCGGAACTCGCGCGGCAACCCCTCGAAGATCCGCCCCCCGAGCACGCGCACCTTCGAGGCCTTCCCGTGCATCGGGTAGTCGAGGATGCCGAGCTTGCCGCCGAAGTGCTCGACCATCCCCTGAAGGCCGAGGCACACCCCGAAGACCGGCAGCCGCCGCTCGAGCAGCGCCGACAGCGTCCCCGAGAGATCGAAATCGCTCGGCGACCCCGGCCCCGGCGAGAGCACGACGAGATCCGGCGCGTACCGGTCGAGCTCGCCGTGAGGGAAGCCGGCCCGGAGCGTCACCACCTCGGCGCCCGTCTGCCGCAAGTAGTTGGCCAGGGTGTGAACGAACGAGTCCTGATGGTCGACGAGCAGCACCTTGAGCCCGGCCCCCGGCGCCGCCCCGAGCGCCGCCGGCGCCTGCGCAGGGACGCCGCGCGGCCTCCGGATCGCGTCGAGCAGCGCCGACGCCTTCACGTGCGTCTCGCGCTCCTCCTCGTCGGGATCGGAGTCGTAGAGCAGCGTCGCGCCCACGCGGACCTGCGCCACGCCGTCCTTGACCCGGATCGTGCGCAGCGTGAGCCCCGTGTTCATGTTGCCGTCGAAGCCGACGACCCCGACCGCGGCCCCGTACCACGCGCGCGGCGAGCGCTCGTGGTCCTCGATGAACTGCATCGCCCACGCCTTCGGCGCCCCCGTGACCGTCACCGCCCAGGTGTGCGCCAGGAACGCGTCGAGCGCGTCGAACCCCTCGCGCAGCCGGCCCTCGACGTGATCGACCGTGTGGATGAGCCGCGAGTACATCTCGATCTGCCGGCGGCCGATCACGCGCACGCTCCCCGGCACGCAGATGCGGGACTTGTCGTTGCGGTCGACGTCCGTGCACATCGTCAGCTCCGACTCGTCCTTCGCGGACGCGAGCAGGCGGGCGATCTGCGCCGCGTCGGCGATCGGATCGCTGCCGCGCGGGATCGTCCCCGAGATCGGGCACGTCTCGACGCGATCGCCCTCGACCCGCACGTACATCTCCGGCGACGCGCCGACGAGGTACTCGGCGTCGCCGAGGTTCATCAAGAAGCCGTACGGCGCCGGGTTGCGCTCGCGCAGCCGGTAGAACAGCTCGGTCGGCGGCACAGGGCACGGCTCGTAGAGCGTCTGGCCCGGGACGACCTCGAACAGATCGCCCCGCTTGAACGCCTCGCGCGCGACCCCGACCAGCGCGGCGTAGTCGCCCGGCGCGTACTCGTTCGGCGGCGCCTTGTCCGCGCCGACGTAGGCGCGCGCCGCGCCCTCGCGCGGCAGCCCCTCGGTCGAGCGACCGCCGTGCTCGATCTCGTAGCGCGTGCGCGTCGCGCGCTCGCGCCGGTGATCGACGGCGACGATCTCGTCGGGCAGGTAGAGCACGAGATCCCGCTGATCCGCCGGGCGCTCGAGGCGGAGCCGGATCGGCTCGAACTGGAAGGCGAGATCGTACGCGAAGGCGCCGTACAGCCCGAAGAGCGGGTCGCCCGAGGCGCTGAACAGCTCGATGAGCCGCCGCAGCACCGAGAAGATGGACGGCTGGCGGCTGCGCAGCTCCTCGGGCACCCGCTCCCCCGCCGGCCGGACCGCGCCGACCAGCTCGTCCCCGCGGCGCTCGAGGGCCGCGAGCGCGTCGAGGTCCCGGAGCGCCTCGTCGATCGCCGGCAAGATGACGCGCCCGCGCTCGTTCAGCGCGGTGAACCGGAAGTCGCGGCCCCGCGAGACGAGCACGAGCGGCGGATCGATGAAGCCGATATCCCATCGCGTGTACCGGCCGGGAACCTCGTAGCTGGACGCCAGGACCACGCCGAGGTGGCTGTCGAGCGCCTCCACGATGGGCTGGATCGCGCCGTCGACGGCGAGCTCCTCGACCACCCGCCGCACCGCGACTCCCTTCCGCGTATCGTTGCTCTCGCGTTTCAAGACTGCGTCTCCTTCTGCGCGGCGAGTATATGCGGTGCGGCATGCGCTCCGCACCGGCTTCTTCGCCGCGGGCAAGTGTTCGTCGGGCACGTCGGGCACGTCGGGCACGTCATCCGCGCGCTGCCCTCGGCGGACGCGCGCGGGGCGCGTCCCGCGCGGACGCGCGATCGGCGTCCGCGGCGCGCTCGGCGAGGTAGACGGCGCGGAGCAGCGGGAAGCTTTTGACGAGGACCTCCTCGTACTCGGCCTCGGGGCTCGACTCCGCGACGATCGCGCCGCCGCTGCCGAAGCTGACCCCCTCGGCGTCGGCGACGAGGGTGCGGATGGCGATGTTCATGTCCATCGTGCCCTCGAAGGCGAGGTACCCGATCGCGCCCGTGTACACGCCGCGCGCGCGCCGCTCGAGCGCGTCGATGATCGCGATGGTCCGGTGCTTCGGCGCCCCCGTGATCGAGCCGCCGGGGAAGCACGCTTCGAGCGCGTCGAGCGCGCCGCGGCCCTCCCGCAGCGCGCCCGTGATCACCGAGGAGAGCTGGAGCAGGGTCGCGTGCTCGGTGATCCGCATCAGCTCCTCGACCTCGATCGACCCCATCGCGCAGACCCGGCTGAGGTCGTTGCGGACGAGGTCGATGATCATGAGCAGCTCCGAGCGGTCCTTGTCGCTCGTCGCGAGATCGAGGCGCTGGGCCTGCGTCTCCTCTGCGGTCGCGCCCTTCGGCCGCGTCCCCTTGATCGGCTCGCTGCGCACCCGCCGCGCCCTGTCGACCGAGAGGAACCGCTCCGGCGACGACGACAGCACAGCGCCGTCCGGCAGCCGGAGGTAGGCCGAGAACGGCGCGGGGTTCGTGCGGCGCAGCACGCGGTAGAGGGCGAACGGGTCGAGCGAGGTCCGCGCGTGGAACTCGTTGGTGAGGCACACCTCGTACGTCTCGCCGTCGTGGATCGCGGCCAGGATGGCCCGGGCGGCGTCGAGGTGCTCCCGGCGCGAGAGGCGCTGCGACAGCGCGATGCCGTCGGCGAAGCCCTCGGGGACGGGCGGGAGCGCCGGCTCGGCGAGGTCCGGGAGCTGCCGGAGCCGCGCCGCGATCTCGTCGAGCCACGCGTCCCACGAGGGCGCCGCGCGCGAGCCCGCGTCGATGCGCGAGGGCGCCTCGGGCTCGCCCGCGTCGATCGCGCACGCGTACACCGCGCGCTCGACGTGGTCGAAGGCGAGGAGCCGCCGCGCGACCATCATCGCGCTGTCCGGGAGCGCGCGGCGCGGGTGGGCGGACGCGCCGAAGCCGAGGTGCTCCTTGAGCTCGTAGCCGAGGTAGCCGACGAGGCCGCCGGTGAAGGGGAAGGGCAGGCCGCTCGGCTCGAGCGACACGGACGCGAGCTCCCGCCGGAGCGCCGCGAACGGGCTCCCCTCGGACAGGGCCGGGGTGAAGAGGCCCCCCGGGCCGCCGGCGCGCCAGCGGGTCACGGCGGCGCCGCGGCTCTCGATCGCCTCGGTCGCGCTGCCCATGAACGAGAAGCGCCCGTCCGCGCCGGGCGCGCTCGAGTCGAGCCAGAACGCGTACGGGGCCGCGGCGAACAGCCCGGCGAACGCCCGCTCGGGGTCGACCCAGGGGAGCCGGACGCCGCGCACGCGGCCGCGCCCCCGCGCGCCCGCCGGGCGGGCCGCCGCGGCGCCGGGGCGCGCCGCAGCGCTCCTGTCGCGCGCGGCGCGCGCGGCGATGTTGCGGAAATTGCTGAGGATTTTTCTTCCGTGCTCGGTGCCGATCGACTCGGGGTGGAACTGCACGCCGTAGAACGGCCGGTCCTTGATCTTGAGGGCCATGATCAGCCCGTCGCCGCGCGTCCGCGCGGTCACCTCGATGTCGGCCGGGAGGTCGTCGTCGCTGACGAGGAGCGAGTGGTAACGCACCACCTTGAGCGGGCTGGGCACGCCCTCGAACAGCCCGTCTCCGCCGTGCTCGACCTCGGAGACCTTGCCGTGCATCACGCGCGGCGCGTGGCGGATGCGCCCGCCGAAGCGCGCCGCGAGCCCCTGGTGGCCGAGGCAGACCCCGAGGATCGGCGTCCCGGCGAGCGCGTCGATCACCTCCGCGCAGACGCCGAAGTCGTCCCGGCGCTCCGGGCGGCCGGGGCCGGGGGAGATGACGATGCTGTCGACCTCGAGGTCCCTGATCTCGGCGAGCGAGAGGCTGTCGTTCCTGACGATGATCGGCTCCTCGCCGTTCACCTCCCAGAGGTACTGCCCGAGGATGTGGGTGTACGAGTCGTAGTTGTCGAGGAGGAGTGTCTTCACGGCGAAGCTCCCCTGGGGGCCCGCGCGAAGCCCGTCGGCGCGGGGGCGCCGGCGCGGAGGCCGGCATGGATGAGGCGCCCGGGCGGCGGCCCTGGCATCAGGGGCGGATGATGGCCGCGAGCATGGCCTGGAGCTTCAGCTGCGTCTCGACGAGCTCGGCCTCCGGGCTGGAGCCCGCGACGACCCCGACGCCCGCGACCATGCGCGCGCGCGCGCCGTCGACCGTGGCGCTGCGGATCCCGATGAACCAGTCGCCGTCGCCGCGCGCGTCGACCCAGCCCACGATGCCCGCGTAGAGCCCGCGCCGGATCCCCTCGTGCGCGCCGAGCCACGCCTCCGCCGCCTCGCGCGGCGTGCCGCACACGGCGGGCGTCGGGTGGAGCCGCGCGGCCAGCGTGAGCGCGTCCGGCGCCGTCTCCTGGAGCTGGCCGTGGATCGGCGTGCCGAGGTGCATCACGTTGCGGAGGCTCAGGATCGACGGCTCGCTCGGCACGTCGAGCGACGCGCACTCCGGCGCGAGCGCCGCGGCGACGGCCTCCACGACGAAGCGGTGCTCGCGCTGATCCTTGGCCGACCTCCGGAGGACCTCGGAGAACCGGCGGTCGGCGTCGACGTCGGCGGAGACCGCGTAGGTGCCGGCCAGCGGGTGCGACGAGACGGCGCGCGCGCGGCGCGAGAGCAAGAGCTCCGGGCTCGCGCCGAGGAAGCCGTCGAAGTGGAAGATCGCGCACGAGGGGTACAGCGCGGTCAGGCGGCGCAGGACCTCCTCGACGACGATGGGCCGGTTGGCCTCGACGTCGACAGCGCGCGCGACGACGACCTTGGAGAGGTCGCCGCGCTGGATGTCCGCCACGGCGTGCGCGATGCGCCCGCACCACTCGTCGTGCGGCAGCGCCGACTTGAGCGTGAAGCTGTCGGGCGAGCGCCTGTGACCCTCGCTCCGCTCGAGGTGCGGCGCGGGCGCGGCGCCCTCGCCGATGGTGGTGACCCAGGCCGTCCCGTCGGGCGCCGAGCCGACGATCTGGGCGGGCACGACGAGCGCGGCCGGCTCCGTCCGGTCGAAGGGCAGGGCGCCGAGCGCCACCGGGCCGCAGCCCGGGCGGCCCACGGCGTCGGTGGTGGCGATGGACGAGAGCACCTCCTGGACCCACCCGACGCCGCCCTCGATGCCGTGCGGCAGCTCCAGGCGGGCGGCGATCCCGTGCGCGATGAGCTGCGCGCTCGGGTGCATCCACACGCGCGCGTTGTCCCCGGCGAGCGACGAGATGCCGCCGGGCATCCTCGCGAGCGTGTCAGCGTCGAGCCGGACGGTGCGGGCGACCAGCCTTGCCGCCTGGCGGGGGGCATCGGCTGAAGAGGAGAGCGTCAGGGGGGTCATACAGCCTGCGCAGGCCGGTTCGGGCTCGTCCTGCTCGGCAGGAGCAGGCTGGAGCCAGCAGGCCGAGCGCCCGCGGCACCATGCCGGATCGCGAGCGCCGGCCGCGCAGCGTCGGCTCTAGCCCCTCCGGATGGGCTCCGCAAGCGCAAAGCAGCCCGCGCCAGGGGCGCGCGGGGAGGCCGATCCGGCGCAGAAATCGCGCGCGGTGTCGCGTGTCTGTTCGCGTCTGTTCGCGTCTGTTCGCGTCCGTGCGCGTCCGTGCGCGTCCGTTCGCGTGTCCGCCGCCTGCGCCGTTCGCGAAAGCGCGTGCGCCTCCGCCGCCCGCGTGACGCTGTCGTGCGGTGCGCGATGCGCGCGCCGCACCTCGTGCAACCCGCTCGCGCTCGTCGACGCGCAACGCCCTTGCGCTCCGCCTTCATGCGACCCGTTCGCGCTCCGTTGCACCTCCGCCGTTCGCGCAGCGCACGCGCGGTTCGCCTCCGCGTCGCGCACGCGCTCGGCGCGCCTCGTGATGCGCCGCGCGCCTCGTGATGCGCCGCGCGCCCGCGTCGCTGCGGCGTGGCGTGTCGCGCGGCGCAGTAGGCTGCGTCCCTATCCTTGATCAGGTATCTCCCGACGTTGAATCCGTTGCGGGCAGGCGGTGCGAGCCCTTGCCCCGGAGCGCGTATCTGTTCGATGCTGCTGCGGGCCTCTTCTTCGCGGCGCTCGTGGGCGGCGCGTCTCGATAGTACCGAGGGGCCCCGGGTACCTGGAAATTCCCCCAGAACTGAGCTCAGAAAGGATCTGCGATGGACCTCACTCGGCAGCATGACCTCCGCGCATGGCGCGCCACAACGCTGCTCCTCTTCGTCGTTGGACTGTGCGCCTGCCGCGGCGGCGACAAGAGCCCGCCTGCCGGCGAGAGCCGCCCTGGCGCCGCCGCCCCGACCGCGGCCGCGGTCGCAGAGGCCCCGGGCGACAAGGCGATCAAGGCGCAGCCGCCCGCGGTGCCGAACGCCGCCGAGGCAAAGAAATACGCAGGCAGCAAGCTCAAGTATTACAGCGAGCCGCTGGGCGTGGGCGCCGAGCTCGACAGGGTGATGGTCCAGCAGTTCCAGAAGGACACCGGCATCGAGGTGACCATCATCCCCCGTCCCAAGGACGCGACAGAGACCTACGCTGTCTACCAGCGCCTCTTCCAGGCGCAGTCCGGGGACGTCGACGTCATGATGATGGACGTCATCTGGCCCGGCGCCTTCGCGCAGAACCTCGTCGATCTGAACGAGAAGCTCGGCGAGGCGGCCAAACAGCACATCGAGAGCATCGTCCAGAACAACACGGTCGACGGCAAGCTCGTGGCCATGCCGTGGTTCACCGACTTCGGGCTTCTCTACTACCGCACCGACCTCCTGGAGAAGTACGGTTACGCGAAGCCGCCGGAGACGTGGGACGAGCTCGAGCAGATGGCGAAGAAGATCCAGGACGGCGAGCGGGCGCAGAACCCGAACTTCCTCGGCTTCGTCTGGCAGGGCAAGGCCTACGAGGGGCTGACCTGCAATGCGCTGGAGTGGGTCGCCTCGCACGGCGGCGGCGCGATCATCGAGGGCGGCAAGATCACGGTGAACAACCCGGGCGCCGAGAAGGCGCTCGCGCGCGCCAAGGGCTGGGTGGGCACGATCTCCTCCGCCGGCGTGACGAGCTACGAGGAGGAGGACGCCCGCAACACGTTCCAGGGCGGGAACGCGGCCTTCATGCGCAACTGGCCCTACGCCTACGCCGCGGGCAACGCCGACAAGTCGCCCATCAAGGGCAAGTTCTCCGCGGGCCCGCTGCCCCACGAGCCAGGCCAGAAGAGCGCTGGCACCATCGGCGGGTGGCAGCTCGCCGTGTCGAAGTTCTCGACGCAGAAGGACGCGGCCATCGAGCTCGTCCGCTACCTGACGAGCCCCGAGGCGCAGAAGTTCCGCGCGACGGCCGGCTCGTTCATCCCGACGATCCGCGCCGTCCAGCAGGACCCGGACGTGGTGAAGTCGCTGCCCTTCCTCGCGAACGCGAAGGACATCGCGCTCGTGCCGCGCCCCTCGAACAGCACCGGCGCCCGCTACAACGAGGCGTCGATCGCGTTCTTCCAGGGCGTGAGCCAGATCCTGCAGGGCAAGCAGCCGAAGGAGGTCCTCGGGCAGGTGGAGCAGCGCATCACGCGCGCGCTGCGGTAGCCGGCGCTCGCGTCGGGCCACCCGCGTTCCATCGACCTTCGGCCGCGCCGCGCCCGCGCGGCGCCCGCGAGCCCACGGCCACGCTACCTCACGAGAACGGATCGCCCCATGAGCACGCCGGTGAACCCCAACGTCACGAGCGCGGCGGCCCGCGCCCACCACGCCTCGTTCGAGAAGCGGCAACAGCGGCGCGCCTGGCTGTTCCTCCTGCCGACGCTCGTGGTCGTCGCGTTCGTCGCGCTCTACCCGCTCGCCCAGACGTTCTACCTGAGCTTCACGAACGCGCGCCTCGGCACGGGGGAGGCCGCCAGGTTCATCGGCGCGCAGAACTACGCCGACCTCGTGCAGGACAGCTTCTTCCATGACGCCGTCCTGCTCACGGTCCTCTTCACGGTCGTCACCGTGCTGAGCGAGCTCGCGCTCGGGCTCGCCATCGCGCTCATCGTCAACTCCCAGTTCAAGGGCCGCTCGGCGGTGCGCGCGGCCATGCTCATCCCCTGGGCCATCCCGACCGTCATCTCGGCCCAGATGTGGAAGTGGATGTACAACGACGTCTACGGCGTCTTCAACGACCTGCTCGTCCACCGGCTCGGCGTCCTGGAGCGCAACGTCGCCTTCGTCGCCGATCCGGACCTGTCGTTCTGGGCGGTGGCGATCATCGATATCTGGAAGACGACGCCGTTCATGGCGCTCCTCCTGCTCGCCGGGCTCCAGCTCATCCCGAGCGACCTCTACGAGGCCGCGCGGGTCGACGGCGCGACGGCGCTCCAGCAGTTCACCCGCATCACCCTGCCGCTCCTCAAGCCCGCGATGCTCGTCGCGCTCATCTTCCGCACGCTGGACGCGCTGCGCGTCTTCGACGTCTTCTTCGTCATGTTCGGCAACCGGCCGGACATGCAGACCATGGCGACGTACGCCCAGCAGACGCTGGTCAGCGTCTCCAACATCGGCTACGGCTCGGCGATCTCCGTCGCGCTCTTCCTGATCATCGCGGTGTTCATCATGATCTATCTCGCGGTGTTCCGCACCGAGGAGGCGTGAGATGAAGGGCTCTCCGCAGGGCTCCGGGGCGCGGCGCTCGCCGGGGCAGCGCGCCCTCCGGGCCGCGTTCTACGCGCTCGTCGCCGCGGTCGTCGTGTTCACGGTGTTCCCGTTCGTCTGGGCGTTCGTGTCCTCGATCAAGCCCGACGCCGAGCTCTTCACGACCCCGGTCCGCTACTGGCCCGACCGCGTGACGCTCGAGAACTACCGCCTCGTGCTGGAGAACGGCGAGTTCCAGACGGCGCTCCTCAACAGCGTGATCGTCGCCGTCTCGGTGACCGCGCTCTCGATCGCCGTCGGCTCCCTGGCCGCGTACGCGCTCGGGAGGTTCCGGTTCCGCGGGCGCAGCGTCGTGCTCTACACCGTCCTGGCCATGACCATCTTCCCGCAGATCGCCGTGCTCGGCGCGCTGTTCGAGATGATCAACTTCTTCAAGCTGTACAACCAGCTCCCCGCGCTGATCCTGACGTACCTCATCTTCACGCTCCCGTTCACGGTCTGGGTGCTCACCGGCTTCCTGAAGGCGATCCCGCGCGAGATCGAGGAGGCGGCCTACGTCGACGGCGCGACGCCGTGGCAGGTGTTCACGAAGATCATGCTGCCGCTCTCCGTCCCGGGGATGGCGACGACCGGCATCCTCGCGTTCATCGCCGCCTGGAACGAGTTCCTGTTCGCGCTCTCGTTCACCCAGACGCCGGACAAGCGCACGGTGACCTACGCGATCCAGGCGTTCTCGACGACGACGAGCGGGCTCTACGAGATCCCCTGGGGGCAGACCATGGCGGCCTCCATCGTCGTGACCGTGCCGCTCGTCGTGCTGACCCTCGTCTTCCAGCGCCGGATCCTCGCGGGGCTCACGGCCGGCGCGGTGAAGGGCTGACGGCGCGCCGCGCGCCGCGCCGGGCCGCGCCGCGCGGGCGCGCCTCGCGCGCAGGGCCGGCGCGGCGCCTGCGTCACGCGTCCTCCGGGAGCATCTCGCGCGGCAGGGCGGGGCTCCTCGGGGCGACGGCCGCGTCGGCCAGGTCGCGGACCTTGACGAGGATCGGCTGCTCCGCGTCGCTCTCGGCCTCCTCGCAGAGCGACCGGATCTGCCAGAGCAGCTTGCGCGTGCGCCGCAGCTCGAAGACGAGCCACCGCGTCTCCGGCCGCGCCTCCTGCGGGTGGCGCTCCAGCTCGACCTCGATCGCGCGGATGCGCTCCTCGATCTGCTCCCCCGTCGGAATGATGCGGCCGTTGCCGTTACAGTCCTTGCAGAGGTAGGGGCCGGAGTCTGTGTTGATCTCGCCTTCGCCGTAGCAGCTCGCGCACGTAACCAGATCGTAGGAGTTCATGGCCGGCACTCTATCCGATCCCGCGGCGCATCGGAGACGGCGGAGCGTCGCGACTGGGAGGCAGCAGCCCGGCATCGCGCGCCTGCCGGGGGCGGAGCGGCCTGCCGCGCGGTCGCGTTGATCGCCCGTGATCGCGCGCGATCGCAGCGGTCCGGCCCAAGATGGCCGGGGCCTGCGCGTCCTAATTCCGCTTGCGCCGTTCCTTGCGGTAAACCGGGAGGCCTCCCGTGACCTACCCTCGTCCCTCGCTTGGGGGCGCGCTCTGCGTCCTCTCCCTCTGCGCCTCGTCCCTCGGCTCGCCGCGCGCCGCCTCGGCGGCCCCGCCGCGCCCGCGGCTCGCCGTTCACCGGACGCCGTCGGCGGCCGACTGCCCCGACGCGCCGTCGCTGGCCGCGGCGGTCGAGCGCCTGATGAAGCAGCCCGCTCTCGACCCCGTGAGCACCCCGTCGGCCGCGGACGGCGCCTCGGTCGGCGCGGACGGCGCCTCGGTCGGCGCGGACGGCGCCTCGCCGGCCGCGGCAGGGGCCTCCGCGGGCGCGGGCGGCCCGGCGGCCGCAGGCGGCGCCCCGGCCGTCGCGGGCAGTGCCCCGACCGTCGCGGGCAGTGCCCCGACCGTCGCGGGCAGCGCCCCGGCTGCCGCCGCTGCGCCGGGCGCCGGCGCGGCAGCGGACGCCGCTGCGCCGGGCGCTGGCGCGGCACCGGGCGCCGTCGGCGCCGTGCCCGAGTACGAGGTCCACTTCGTCCGGACCGAGTCCACCTACACCGCCGTCCTCCAGGCCGGCGGCCGCGCCCGGCAGCTCTCGTCGGAGGCGGGGGCGACCTGCGGCGAGCTCGTCGAGGCGCTGGCGCTGACCATCGCCATCCTGCTCGACAGCGAGCCGGCCCCGCCCCCGCCCCCGCCTGCGCCGGCCCCGGTGCCGCCCGCGCCGGTCCTGCCCCCGCGCCGGCCCGCGCCGCCGCCCCCTCCGCGCCAGACGCCGTCCTGGGACGTCTCGGCGGAGCTCGGCGCCGCGGGGACCGTGGGCATGCTCGACCCGTTCCGGGCGGCCGCGACGGCCGGCCTCTCGCTGCGGCGCCGCGCATGGTCGGCCGGCCTCGGCGCCGTGTGGCTGCCGAGCCAGGACATCGACGTCGCGCCGGGCGTCGCCTCGATCGGGCTCGTCGCCGCGACGGCCCGCGGCTGCGCCACCATCGCCGGCCAGCTCGACGGGCTGCGGCTCTCGGCGTGCGCGGCGTCGGTGCTCGGCGCCGTCCACGGCGCGGGCAGGGGGTTCACCCCGAGCCGCAACGAGTCCGCGCCCTGGTTCGCCGTCGGCGGCTCGGCCCTCGCCGAGGGGCCGCTCTTCGGCTCCCGCGCGCTCGGCTGGTCCGCGCGCGCGACCGTCCTCGTCCCGGTGGCGCGGGCGCGCTTCACGATCGACCGCCGCGCCGGCACCGACGCCGACGCGCCGGTCACGACGGACCCCGTGCTCGACCCGTCCCCGGTGGGGCTGCTCGTCGGGCTGGGCGCCCGCGTGTCGATTTTTTGATCCGCGTGTCGATTCCCTGATGGCGAACCAGGCGACCTTCCACGGAGGGGGCGAGCATGACGAGAACCGGCAGGACAGGATGACCTTCGGAGAGGTCTATGCGCAGCATTTTCGGTTCGTGTGGCGCTCGCTGCGCCGGCTCGGCGTGCCCGAGAGCGACGCCGCCGATGCGGTCCAGGACGTGTTCCTGGTCGTCCACCGCCGGCTTCCCGAGTTCGAGGGTCGGTCGAAGATCACGACCTGGCTGTACAGCATCTGCTTTCACGTCGCGCGCGATCGGCGCAAGCTCGCGCACATGAGACGGCGCGCCCACGACGACGAGCCGCT
Source organism: Sorangium sp. So ce1335 (assembly GCF_051521615.1). NCBI lineage: Bacteria > Pseudomonadati > Myxococcota > Polyangiales > Polyangiaceae > Sorangium > Sorangium sp. So ce1335. Next base: position 7,342,365 of record NZ_CP150363.1, on the reverse strand, counting down.
CCTCGACTGCGCCGACGACCGCGCCGACGTGGGCGCGCAGGCGGAGCGGCGGCAGGCGATCGAGCTGCTCGAGGTCATCCTCGACGAGCTGCCCCTCGAGCAGCGCGCCGTGTTCACGCTGTTCGAGCTCGACGGCATGGGCGGCGAGGAGGTCGCGGAGCTGCTCGACGTCCCGCTGGGGACGGTCTACTCGCGCCTGCGCCTCGCGCGCGACGCGTTCCGCCGCGCCGTCGCGCGCCTGAACGCGCGCGACCAGTTCCGCGTGGGCGGGCCGGCGGTCACGAAGTCGCAGCCCGTGCTGAAGGCGGCGGCCGTCGACGCCGGGATCTCGTCCGCGGAGCGGGCGCCCGCCGCGCGGGGGCCCTCGTCGAACGTTCTTCCCTTGCCGGGGGTCGAGCGGAAACCCGTCTGGAAGCACGCGGGAGGGGAGCGATGAGCGATCCCGTGCGATGGATCGACGCCGACGAGGGCGCGCTCGATGTGGAGCGCGAGCTGCTCCGCGCGGCGCCGCCGGTGGACCCGCCCGACGGAGAGCAGGAGCGGGTGTGGGCGGCGATGGCCGCGCAGCTCGGGCTCGCCGCCGGGGCCGCCTCGCTCGGCGGGGCGCAGGGCGCCGGGGGAGGGGCGCTCTCGGGCGGCGCGGGCAGCGCGGCGAGCGCGGGCAACGCGGTGAGCGCGGCCAACGCGGCGAGCGCGGCCAACGCGGCGAGCGCGGCCACGGGCGGCGCGGGCAAGCTCGCCGCCGCCGCGTCGGCCGGGAACGTCGCGGTCGCCACGCCCGTGGCGAAGGTCGCGATCGCCGCGTCGGCGGGCAAGGCCGCGGCTGCAGCCGCAGGCGGCGGTGGTCTCGCCGGCGCTGCCAGCGCGGCGGGCGCCGCCGGCGCGGCGGCCGCGGCGGGCACCGCGGGCATCGTGAAATCGATGCTGCTCGGCGCCGCCTGCGGGGGCCTGTTCCTCGCGGGCTATGCGGTCGTGACCCCGCCGAGCGCCGCGCCGCCGGCGCACGTGGTCGAGGCCGCGCCGGCCGTCGCACCGCCGGATGCCCCGCCGACGGCGCTGCCGGCGAGCCGGAGGAGGCCTGCTGCGCCGGCCGAGGCACCTGCGCCGGCCGAGCAGGCGCTGCCCGGCGAGGGGCGCGCGCCGGCCAGGGCGGCGGCGCCGGCCGAGGCTCCTCGGCCGGCCGCGGCGCCCACCGCGCCCCGCGCCGCCGCGGCGCCTCCGAAGCCGAACGCGCCGCGGCCGGGGCCTGCGGCGAGCCGGCCGCTCGCGGCCCCGGCGGAGGACTCCGCCGCCGCGCCCGCGCCGGAGGAAGCCGCCGCCGCGCCGGAGGCCGCGGACGCCGCCCTCGGCGCGGAGGACGCGCCCGGCGCGGACGGCGCGCCCGGCGCGGATGGCGCGCCCAGCCCGGCGGCGCTGCGCGAGAGCCGGCTGCGCGAGGAGCTCACGCTCCTCGGCGACGCGCGCGCGGCCCTCCGGCGCGGCGACGCCGCCGGCGCGCTGGTGATCGTCGAGCGAGCGCGCCTCCGCTTCCCGGGCGGCGCGCTCGCGCAGGAGCGCGAGGCGCTCACCATCGAGGCGCTCTGGGACAGCGGCCAGCGCGCCGCCGCGGCGCAGCGCGCGTCGGCGTTCCTCCTCGCCTACCCCTCCAGCCCCCACGTCTCTCGCCTCCTCGCCTTCACCCGCTAGAGCGGGGCTCGTCCGCTTCGGATACGGGCCCATCTCGGCGTTTTCGGTGCTCGGCGTACGAGAGTACGCCTGCGCGCCGAAAACGCCGATCTGGGCCCGTCTCCTGTGCGGACGAGCCCCGCTCTGAGGTCGCGGAGGGGAATCCGTTGGGCGAGCGGGGGGAGAGATTCCTTCGTGTTCTCAACGGGGCGGTCGTCGGGATATTGCGGTCGATGAGGGGGGAGACGATTTCTTGAGCGAGGGGGATTTTTTGAAATGGGGAGTGGGGGGAGCGTCCCTTCATGCTCGTCACGGCCGGTGTTCGGCGGTGCCCTCGACCGGAGGAGATACCATGGTGTGGAAACTCGCACGGGCCCTGTCGCCTTGTGTCGTTCTGGGCGCCATCGCGCTCGCTGGATGTCAGGTGGAGGTATCGCTCGGCGGGGCAGACGCCAGCTCGGGCGCCGGCGGGGCCGGCGGCGCGGCCTCGACGACGACCAGCGCATCAGGGACGGGAGGCTGGGATCCTCCGCAGTTCACGCCGGACAAGGTCGACCTCCTGTTCGTTGTCGATAACTCCGGCTCGATGTCGGACAAGCAAGAAATGCTGCGCCTGGCGCTCGCCGACTTCGTCAACGGCATGACCAACCCACCCTGCGTCGACCCGACAGGATCGACGGCGTTCGTGCCCGGGAACGGACTGAGCCCATGCCCCGCCGGCACCTCGCGCGCGAGAACCCCGGTGCACGACATGCACATCGGCGTGATCAGCAGCAGCCTCGGCGGCCATGGATCGGGCGCCTGCCCGGCGGAGACGTCCCCTTCCAACGTCGACATGGCCCACCTCCTCGCTCGCTCCGATCCGTCGCGCTTGGAGAACGATCTGCCAACGTACCTGGACAAGGGCTTTCTCGTGTGGGACGCGAACGGGAGCCGCACCCCCGCAGGAGACTCCGATCCGATCGAGCTCGTCAGCAAGCTCGGCGCGATCGTCGAGGGCGTCGGACAGGCAGGGTGCGGCTTCGAGGCGCCGCTGGAGAGCTTCTATCGCTTCCTCGTCGATCCCGAGCCGTACGCGACGATCGAGATCGGGGACGGTGCCGCCGCCGTGCCGGTAGGGATCGATCAGACGGTCCTGCAGCAACGCACGGAGTTCCTCCGGCCAGACTCGCTCCTTCTCATCGTGATGCTGTCCGACGAGAGCGACTGCTCGATCAAGGACGGCGGCGTGAACTACTTCGTCGCCGAGACGAGGAACGGCTTCAGGCTGTGGCGGCCGCGGAGCGAGTGCGCCACAAACCCGAACGACCCGTGCTGTAGGCCCTGCTCCGCGGATCAGACGGGCTGCCCCGTGGACCCGGCCTGCACGGGCGATGATGGATCCCCCGCCAGGCTCACCGCGGACGAGGATCCGGTGAACCTGCGGTGCTGGGACCAGAAGCGCCGCTTCGGGGTCGACTTCCTCTACCCGATCCAGCGCTACGTCGAGGCGCTCTCGTCGCCCGTCGTGGCGTCGCGGAGCGGAGAGCTGGTGCCGAACCCGATCTTCTCGGATCTCGATCCCCATGACGGCATCACGCGCACCCGCGGGCCGCAGCACGTCATCTTCACCGGCATCGTCGGGGTGCCGTGGCAGGACCTCGCGCGCCAGAACGCGGACGGCATGCCCGATCTCCTCGGCGGCCTCGACGCGGAGAACAACCCGGTCGGCGGGCTCAAGAGCGCTGACGAGCTGCGCGCCCCGGTGCCCGGCGGCTTCAGCAGCACCTGGGAGATCATCCTCGGCGATCCGGCGAACCACGTCGCGCCAGAGGACCCGTTCATGATCGAGTCGCGGGCGCCGCGCTCGGGCGCGAACCCGATCACATTGGACGTGATCGTCCCGCCGAGCCAGACCGGATGGAACGCGATCAACGGCCGCGAGTACACGGTCCCGGCGGGCGGCGCGGGAGACCTCCAGTACGCCTGCATCTTCCCCCTGCTCGTCGAGCGCTCCTGCGAGGGGAACGCCCAGAGCTGCGATTGCAGGGAGATCCCGGGGCACGCCGTCGACAGCCCGGTGTGCATGCCAGAAGGCACGAACGATCCGGCGGACCCGCTCCCGCGCACGACGACGCAGATCATGGCCAAGGCTTACCCGGGCCTCCGCGAGCTGGAACTGCTCCAGCGCCTCGGCGAGCGGGGCGTCGCGGGCTCGATCTGCCCGGCGCAGCTCGCGGACACCTCGTCGCCCGACTTCGGCTATCGACCGATCATGAACGCGGTGCTCGACCGGCTCTCCACCGCGCTCTGATCGGTCACGAGCACCGGGGACCGGCCGCGCCGCCAGGCCGTCCGGCGGCGCGCCGGCCCCCAGGAACCTCGTTGAACGAAGATGCTTTTTTTGAAATGGAAAGCCGCTCGTGCGCCCCTTCACGCTCTGTCACGACCGGTCTTCGGCCGCGCTGCCCGGCGCCGCACAAGGAGAAACCATGTCATCAAAGATGTCACGAACCCTGCTGCCCGCTCTCGTCCTGGGCGCTGCCTCGCTCACCGGATGTCAGCTCGACCTCTCGCTCGGCGGAGTGGACTCCACCACGACCTCGAGCTCGGCCGGCGGCTTCGGCGGGGCGGGCGGCGGCGGCGGCGGGACGGGTGGCCTCGACGCCTCTACCACCGTCTCCATCTCCAGCACGGGCACAGGAGGCTGGGATCCGCCGGACTTCACGCCGGACAAGGTCGATCTCCTGTTCGTCGTCGACAACTCCGGCTCGATGGCGGACAAGCAAGACGTCCTGCGCATGGCGGTCGCCGACCTCGTCTCCGGCATGACCAACCCGCAGTGCGTGGACCCGACCGGCTCTCCGGTGCGCGAACAGCCGGTGAGCGGGCTGAGCGCGTGCCCGGAAGGCTCATCGCGCGTGCGCACCCCCGTGCACGACATGCACGTCGGCGTGATCAGCAGCAGCCTCGGCGGCCACGGGGCGAGCTCGTGTCCGCGGAACGTCTCTCCGTCGAACGCCGACATGGCCCACCTGCTCGCGCGCTCCGATCCGAGCATGACGGACAACGATCTGCCGACCTACCAGGACAGGGGATTCCTCGTGTGGGACACGACCGGGAGCCACGACCCCGCGGGGGAGTCCGATCCGTTCGCGCTCGTGACGAAGCTCAGCAACATGGTGAGAGGGGTCGGGGAGGCAGGGTGCGGCTTCGAGGCGCCGCTGGAGAGCTTCTACCGCTTCCTCGTCGATCCCGAGCCGTACCAGACGATGGCCCTCGAGGGGGACATCGCCGTGCCGGCAGGGATAGACCAGACCGTCCTGCAGCAGCGGAGGGACTTCCTACGGCCGGACTCGCTCCTTGTCATCGTGATGCTGTCCGACGAGAACGACTGCTCGATCAGGGACGAGGGCAGGAACTACCTGGTCGCCGAGACGAGGAACAACTTCAGGCTGTGGCGGCCGCGGACCGAGTGCGCCACAAACCCGAACGACCCGTGCTGCAAGTCCTGCTCCCAGCCTCTGGGAGAGTGCCCCGTGGACCCGACCTGCACGGGCGCTGATGGATTCGCCACCAGGCTCACCGCGGAGGAGGACCCGGTGAGCCTGCGGTGCTGGGACCAGAAGCGCCGCTTCGGGTTCGACTTCCTCTACCCGATCGGGCGATATACCCAGGCGCTCACGTCGCCCACCGTGCTGGCGCGGAACGGGGATCTCGTGGCGAACCCGATCTTCTCGGACCTGGATCCCGAGGACGGCAACTCGCGCACCCGCGGGCCGCAGCACGTCATCTTCACCGGCGTCGTCGGTGTGCCGTGGCAGGACCTGGCGCGCCAGAACGCGCAGGGCGTGCCGGATCTCGCGGACGGCCTCGACGCGGAAGGCAACCCGGTCGGCGGGCTGAAGAGCGCCGGAGAGCTCGAGGCCCCGGTGTCCGGCGGCTTCGACAGCACGTGGGAGGTCATCCTCGGCGATCCGGCGAACAACGTCCCGCCCGCGGATCCGTTCATGATCGAGTCGATGGCGCCGCGCTCGGGGGCGAACCCGATCACCGGCGACGAGCCCGTTCACCCGGACGACATGGGATGGAACGCGATCAACGGCCGTGAGTACACGATCCCGGCGGGAAGCACCGGGGATCTCCAGTACGCGTGCCTCTTCAACCTCCCCATCGCGCGCACCTGCGACGGGAACGTCCAGAGCTGCGACTGCAGGTTGATCGGGGGCCAGCCCACCGACAACCCGCTGTGCAAGCCCGAGGGCACGAATGATCCGGCGGATCCCCTCCCGCGCACGACGACGCAGGTCAATGCCAAGGCGTACCCGGGCATCCGTGAGCTGCAGCTCCTCCGGAGCCTAGGGCAGCAGGGCGTCGCGGGCTCGATCTGCCCGGCGCAGGTCGAGAGCTCGACGTCGCCTGCCTACGGCTATCGGCCGGTGATGAACGCGGTGCTCGACCGGCTCACCACCGCGCTCTGACCCGTACGACACCGAGGATCGGCGCGCTGCCAGGCCGCCCGGCAGCGCGCCGGTCCTCGGGGCCCCCGTCGAACGAAGAAGCTTTTTTTGAAATGGGAAGCCGCTCGGGCGTCCCTTCACGCTCTGTCACGCACGGTCTTCAGCGGCGCCCCTCGGCGCCGCGCAAGGAGGAACCATGTCATTGAAGATGTCACGAACACTGTTGCCCTTTCTCGTCCTGAGCGCCGCCTCGATGGCCGGATGTCAGCTCGACGTCACGCTCAACGGCGTGGATCCCATCACGATCTCGAGCTCGAGCTCGGTCTCCGGCAGCGCCAGCGCCAGCGTCGGCAGCGGCGGGTTCGGCGGCTTCGGCGGCGGCACCAGCGTCGGCAGCGCCAGCGCCAGCGTCGGCAGCGGCGGGTTCGGCGGTGGCACCAGCGTCGTCAGCGGCAGCGTCGTCAGCGTCGGCAGCGTCGGCAGCGGCGGCTTTGGCGGCAGCGGCGGCGAAGGCGGCAGCGGTGGCGAAGGCGGCGGCTGGGATCCGCCGGCGTTCACGCCGGACAAGGTCGATCTCCTCTTCGTTGTCGACAACTCCGGCTCGATGGCGGACAAGCAGCAGGTCCTGCGCTCGGCGGCCACCGATCTCGTGCTCGACATCACCAACCCGCGCTGCGTGGACGGCGCCGGTCAGCCGGTGCCCGCGTCGGAGCAGCCCGCGAGCGGGCTCGAACCGTGCCCGGCCGGCACCTCGCGCGCGCGCACCCCGGTGCACGACATGCACATCGGCGTCATCAGCAGCAGCCTCGGCGGCCACGGGTCGGGCACCTGCCCGGCGGCGGTGTCCCTCTCCAACGCCGACATGGCGCACCTGCTCGCGCGCTCCGATCCGTCGTCGGTGGTGAACGACCTCCCGACCTACCTGAACAAGGGCTTTCTCGTGTGGGACGCGGCCGAGAGCCGCACCCCCGCAGGGGACGCCAGCGTCACGACGCTCCAGGGCAAGCTCGGCGCCATCATCGATGGGGTCGGGCAGGCGGGGTGCGGCTTCGAGGCGCCGCTGGAGAGCTTCTATCGCTTCCTCGTCGATCCCGAGCCGTACCAGGAGGTGGTCCTCCAGAATGATAACGCCGTGCCGGCAGGGATCGACCAGACCGTCCTGGCGCAACGGATCGAGTTCCTCCGACCGGACTCGCTCCTTGTCATCGTGATGCTGTCCGACGAGAACGACTGTTCGATCAGGGACGAGGGCAGGAACTACCTTGCCGCCGAGACGAGGAACGGCTTCAGGCTGTGGCGCCCGCGGAGCGAGTGCGCCACAAACCCGAACGACCCGTGCTGCAGGTCCTGCGCCCAGAACCAGGCCGGCTGCCCCGAGGACCCGACCTGCACGGGCGCTGATGGAGCCCCCGCCAGGCTCACCGCGGACGAGGACCCGGTGAACCTGCGGTGCTGGGACCAGAAGCGCCGCTTCGGGTACGACTTCCTCTACCCGATCGAGCGGTACACCGAGGCCCTCACGTCGCCCACCGTGGCCTTGCGGGACGGGAGCGTCGCGCCGAACCCGATCTTCTCGGACCTGAATCCCCACGATGCCACCACGCAGACCCGCGGGCCGCAGCACGTCATCTTCACCGGCATCGTCGGTGTGCCGTGGCAGGACCTCGCGCGCCAGAACGCGCAGGGCGTGCCGGATCTCGCGGACGGCCTCGACGCGGAAGGCAACCCGGTCGGCGGGCTCAAGAGCGCCGGCGAGCTCGGCGCCCCGGTGTCCGGCAGCTTCGACAGCACGTGGGAGGTCATCCTCGGCGATCCGGCGAACAACGTCCCGCCCGCGGATCCGTTCATGATCGAGTCGCGGGCGCCGCGCTCGGGCGCGAACCCGATCACCGGTGATGCGATCGTCCAGCCGAACCAGACGGGATGGAACGCGATCAACGGCCGAGAGTACACAATCCCGCCGGGGAGCACCGGCGATCTGCAGTACGCCTGCATCTTCGATGTCGCGGCGCGCTCCTGCGATGGAACGAGCCAGAGCTGCGATTGCAGGTCGATCGCGGGCCAGCCCACCGACAACCCGGTGTGCAAGCCCGCAGGCGCGAACGATCCGGCGGATCCCCTCCCGCGCACGACGACGCAGGTCAAGGCCAAGGCGTACCCGGGCCTCCGCGAGCTGCAGCTCCTCCAGAGCCTCGGGGATCAGGGCGTCACGGGCTCCATCTGCCCGGCGCAGACGAGCGATCCCCTCGGCGACAGGGCCGACTACGGCTACCGCCCGGTCGTCAAGGCGGTGCTCGAGCGGCTCGACGCGGCGCTCTGACGCCGGCGGCGGTCCGATTGCCCAACTTGTGCATGTGTGGCGCTTGAAGTGCAAGCGCCGCACGGCGCACAAGGGGAGAGAACCTACGCCCGCGAGGCCGGCACACCCTCCCGCCAGGGCGTTGGCACAACCAGGACACAGCGAGACATCACGATCGCGGTGCGCGCGCCGGAGAGCATGAGCTCGGCGAGAAACACGGCGCGTTCCAGTGGCACCGAAGCTGCTTGAAGGCGGTCGTGATGGTGGGACGCCGTCTCGAACGACCCTCTGCGGCGAGCGCAGACCACAGCAGCCCTGCTGTTGGTCTGGACGGCCGCGCCGGAGGGGGTCGCCGCGGCGGCGCCCGCACACCATGTTGTGCCGCGCGGTCGCCGTCCGGGGCCGCAGCGGGGTTCGGACGGGTACAACGCGGAGGTGAGGTTGTGATGCGCCACAAGGGACTGGCTTTCTTGCTCATGGTGATCGGGCTCGTCGGCTGCGCGAAGGAGGATGGCGGCGACACCGGTGAATCGCAGGATCCGCAGGGGACCGAGACCTGCGGAGGGTTCCTCGGCACAGAGTGTCCAGAGGGGCTGGCGTGCGTGGACGATCCGAGCGACGACTGCGACCCGGAGCACGGGGGCGCGGACTGCATCGGCGTCTGCGTGGAGCCGAAGCCGACGATGTGCGGCGGGTTCGCCGGGTTCCCGTGCCCTGATGGGCTCGAGTGCGTGGACGACCCGGGCGACGACTGCGATCCGGAGAACGGGGGCGCGGACTGCGCCGGCATCTGCGTGGAGCCGAAGCCGACGATGTGCGGCGGGTTCGCCGGGTTCCCGTGCCCCGAGGGGCTGGAGTGCGTGGACGATCCGGGCGACGACTGCGACCCGGAGAACGGGGGCGCGGACTGCGCCGGCATCTGCGTCGTGCCCGAGCCCGCGCCCACCACGTGCGGCGGCATCGCGTCGCTCCCGTGTCCCGACGGGCTCGTGTGCGTGGACGATCCGCGCGACGACTGCAGCCCGCCGCTCGGCGCGGACTGCGGCGGCATCTGCGTGGAGGGCTGAGCCGGCGCGCGCGGGCGGCGCGCCTGAGCCGGCGCGCGCGGTCGGCGCCTGAGCCGGCGCGCGCGGGCGGCGCGCCGCCCCGACGGACGGGAGAGCGCCCCGCGCGGCCGGCGCTCAGTACCGGTGCTTCCAGAGCAGGTCCAGGGTCGTCCCCATCTGGTCGCCCGTCGCGAACCCGGCCCGCACCGACCAGTCGCGGCGGAAGCGCCACTCGAGGCTCACCTCGGTGCGGGCCTGCGCGCCGCTGTTGCCGCCGCCGCGCGCCGGCCCGGTCCCTTGCACGCCTTGCCCGCTCGATCCCCCCGCCTCGTAGCTCGCGCTCGCGGTCACCCGCTGGCCGAGCTGGTAGCCCACCGTCGTCTTCAGCGCGCCCTCGTCGGTCGTGTCGAGCTGCGTCTCGAAGTTCTGGAGCGGGCCGATGCTCTGCAGGATCATGTTGATCTGCGCGGACGCGAGCCCCGTGCCCACGCCGGCCGCCACCCCTCCGGCGGCGCTGCCGCCGCCGGAGCCGGGCTCCTCGGTCGACGTGCCGCCCGCCAGCGTCCCCTCCGCGTACTCCTTGCCGAGCAGCAGCTCGGCGATGACCTCGTTCTCCGGGCGCGGGGGCTCCGAGCGGAAGGTGATCTTCTCCTCGGTGATCGGGTTCAGCTCGCCGACGTAGTCGATGTAGATGCGGGTCCCCTCCGCCGTGTCGTGGAACGCCTTCACGTTCAGGTACGGGTTCGAGGGATCGCCCTGCAGCGCGACGACGCCCGGCTCGATCTCGAACTCCTTGCCGATCACCTCGAGCTTGCCCGACAGGATGTTCACGTTGCCCTCGATCTTCGTCTCCCCCGCGACCGTGATGCGGAGCGGGTGAGCGCGATCGCCGGACAGCGAGGCCTGCACCATGTCGCCCTCGACGCCGATCCTGCCCAGGTGGACCTCCATCACGAGCGGCGTGCCGCCCGCGTCCCGGCTCGCCTTGCCCTCCACCGGCTCCGCCGGCGCGCGCCGCGCCTCGTACTCCTCCTGGCTGAGCGGCGCCGAGGTGACGATGTCCTCGTTCTCGTCGAGCGGCTGGACGCTCCGCCCGATCGTCGGCGGCAGCGTCAGATCGAGCGTGGGCACGTCGACGCGCACCGCGATCTGATCGTCGCGCTGCTCGGCCGCGAGCGCCACCTTGCCGCGCACGTCGCCCATCGGGACACCCTCCAGCGCGATCGGCAGGTCCCGGCCCTTCGGGATCTCGAGCTCGGCGCGGGCGCTCCGGAAGGCGAGCCCCTCCATCTGGAGCGTCGCCTCGCCGCGGACGAGGCCGCTGCCGGCCTCGGCGCGGATGTCTTCGAAGCGCAGCTCGCCCGAGGGGCTCGCGGTGACGCGGAACGTGGCGTTCTCGAACGGCTGGCCGATCGTGGCCACGTGGAGGAGGCCCTTCGTGAGGCGCATCTGGCCGGTGAAGCCCGCGTGCGCGCCGAGCCCGAGCCGCACGTCGCCGTCGAGGATGCCGTCGAGCCGGTTCACCGTGCCCTGAACGAACGGCTCGACCGCCGCGAGCCGGAAGCGGTCGACCGACAGCGACACCTCGGCGTTCTGGTCGTCCGTGAGCGTCGGGACCGCGTTCGCCTCCCACGTGACGGGCGCCTCCGCCCTGGCCTCGAGCCGGCCGCCGTCGCGCCCGACGAGCCGCACGTCGGCCACCGCCGCGGTGCGCCCGCCGTCGCCCGGCGGCGGGACGTCGAGCGACACCTCGGCGGTCTCGTACTGCGCGTCGGGGCCCATCCGGAGGCCCGGGAACTGGAGGCGCGCCTTGACCTCCGGGGCCGCCCCGAAGAGGCCCCGCACCGCGATCTCGCCGCGCGCCTGGCCGCTGACCTGCATGTCCGCGAGCACGGGGATCTCGGCGAGCGGCAGGTCCGCGATCTTCGCCTCGAGGCTGCCCTCGCTGAGGAGCGGGGCGCCCGGGGCCCCGCCCATGAGGGCGGCGGCGTTCGCGCCCACCTTCGCCTTCGCGGTCAGGTACGTGCGCGGGCCGCGGAACGCGTACGCGTCGAGCGCGGCGTCGCGCCCGTCGTAGACGAGCAGCGTGTCGATCCGGAGCTTGCCGAGCGGCGAGGAGCCCCCCATGCCGCCGATGTTCGCCGCCGTCGCGCGGGCCACGAGCTTCGGCTCGGCGATCGTCCCCGCGAAGTACACGTCGACCCCCGCGGCGCCGGACAGCACCGGGGTGCGCTTCCCGAGGGCGGCCAGCTCGGCGAGGTCGTTGAGCCGGCGGCGCGGCACCTGGAAGTGCGCCGCGATCGGCATCTTCGGCAGCGCCGCCGCCGGATCGGCGAAGAGCGCCGGGAGATCCGCCTGGAACGCGGCCGAGAGCTCCGCCACGAGCCGGCGATCGAACACCGACAGCGTCACGTTGGCGTCGCCCGACTTCGCGTCGAGGTCGCCGGCGAGCCGCGCGTCGAGCTTCCGCGACACCCACGCCGGCGCGCCCGTCTCCTCGTCGATCGGCCCCGCCGCGCGCAGACCCTCGGTGCGGACCAGGAGGCTTCGCACCGACGGGAGCCGCTCTCCTGCCTCGCGCACCACCGCGAGGCGCGCGGTGAGCCGGCCCGCGAGCTCGCTCAGCGCGAGCGGCACCGGCGACGCCTGGGCCAGGCACCCGAGCTGCCACGCGTCGGCCTCCATGCGCGCCGAGCCCGTGACCGTCTCCCAGGTGCGCCCGGACATCAGCGACCCGCGCAGGTTCGCCGCGCTCCCGTCGACGAGGAAGCGCGCGATGGCGCCGTGGCACGCCGGCGGCGGCGGCGCCTTCGGGCGCTCTGCCAGGTCGCCGACCGTGGCCGACGGCTTGTCCGGCGTCGCGCCCTGCCGATGGGCCTCCCGCGCCTGCGCGGGCGGGGGCTCGGGCGGCGCGATGAGGCGGACGAGGCCATCCGCCTTCAGCGCCTCGCCCTCGACGCGCGCGGTCATGTTCACCGAGAGCCGCGGCGCCACGCCCTCGACCGAGCCGTCCTCGAGCTCGACGAGCACGTGCCCGGCGCGGCGCTTCCCCCGGCCGTGCATCGACACGTCGAGGTTGGCGAGGCCGCCGACCCCGAGCGGCACGCCGGCGACGTCCGCGACGCGCCGGAGGTCGATCGCCGTGCCGCGGAGGTCGCCCTCGATCTCGTCGCCGACGAGCGACAGGCTCCCCTTGAGCTCCCCCACGCCGCCGCCGCGCAGCGCGAGGTCGCGGACGGCGATCCCGCGGTCCCACGCGACGCGCGCCGCCTGCGCGACCACCACGTCCTCGCCGCGCGCCACCTCGACGCGGATCCGCCGCGCCTCGCTGCGCGGGATGTCGAGGTCGGCCGAGGCGGCGAGGCGGCGCTCCGCGCTGGCCAGCGACACGCGCACGCGCGGCGCGGTGACCGGCCCCGCGGCGCTCGCCGCGACGCTGTCGAACGCGTACTGCTGCGCGCGGAGGTCTGCCCCCCGGAACGCGCCCTCGATCGTGAGCTTGTCGAGCGGCCCTGCGGCCTTGGCCCTGATCTCGCCGCGCCCGAGCGCGAGGTCGGACCCGACGCGGAGCCCCGCGACGCGCACGGTCGCCCTGGCGTCGAGCGCGTCGTCCTTGAGCGCGCCCTCCACGTGGAGCGCGGCGCTGCCGTGGATGCCGCTCGGCACGTGCTGCACGGCGCTGAGCGACGGGATCTCGCTCCGCGCCTCGAACTGGATCTCCCCCTCCTTCGAGAGGGCGACGCGCGCCTCGATCGGCGCGCCCGGCTCGCGGATCGTCGCGGTGGCCCTCAGCGCGCCGCGCTCGAAGGTCGCGCGCGCCTCGGTCGCCGGCACGCGCTGCCCCACGACGAGGAACGGCTCGGTCCTCGCCTCGGCGACGACGCGCGGCCCGCCCTCCTCGTCGAGGGTGATGTCGCCGCGCGCCTCGGCGCTCACGCGCGCGGCCGGCGCCGCCGCCCCGACGAAGGCGCGCGGATCGAGCTCGCTGATCCGGACCTCGGCCGTGATGCGCTTCGGATCGAGCGCGTCGAGCCGCGCGCGGGCGGTGATCTCGCCGGTCACGGCGTCGTCGCTGACGAGCGGATCGAGGACGGCGACGCGCGCGGTGACGGAGAGATCCGAGAGCTCTCCGTCGGCGGTGACGAGGACCGAGATCGGCCGCGCGAGCGGCGCGCTGGGATCGATCGCCAGCGCCGCCTCGGGCGTCACGCGCGCCGACGAGACCCGCGCCGAGAGGCGCTCGTCCTCGAGCGTCCCCTCGGCCGTGATCGGGATCGCGCCGACGCTCCCCTCGAGCCTCGCGGTGAGCTCCATCGGCGCGTCCGCGGGGACGCTCACGCTCCCGGCGACGCTCGTCGCCTCGACCGGCACCGGCAAGAGGCGCCGCTCGGTGATGCGCACGCGCTCGAGCGCGTACCGGCTCTGGTCCGCCACGACGATCGCGCCGGCGAAGTTCTCGATGGTCGCGTCGATGGGGGTCTCGGGGGCGACCGTGCCGTGGACCGCGGCGCGGTCGAGCACGATGCGCGAGAGCTCGAGGCGGAGCGGCCGCCCTTCCTCGGCGGGCGGCTCCTCCGACGGCCTCGGCGTGAACGCTTCGGCGAGGGTGAGCGCGCCCTGTTCATCCTGCTCGAGCAGGACGTCCGCGTCGCCGACCCGGACGAGCGGGATGGTGATGGCGAGGTCGCCGTCGCCGAGCAGCAGCTCCTTCACGATCGCGAGCGCGTTGAAGTCGGCGTGGACGCCGCTGACGCGCAGGAGCTCCGTCCCGCCGGGGTGGCGCACGGTGACCGTGGAGACGTCGGCGGTGAAGAGGCCGAGACGATCGATGTGCGCGATCTCGATCTGCCCCTCCAGGCTGGATCGCAGGATGTCGTTGACGAGCTGCCTCGTCAGGCTGCGCGTCGAGGGGGTGTTCAGGTGAATCACCGCGCCGACCGCTGCGGCCGCGACGAACACACCTCCCAGGCCGATCACGCTGGCCGACACGGCGGCCGCGCGCGCGAGCGCCCGGCGAAAGCGGCCCTGCCGGTGCGGGACCGCCGCGCGGGGATCGGGAGGGAGCGAGGGATCTTCGGGCATGGGGATCAGCTAGGGATACAGGTCAGGACCGCAGCTCCGCGAGACAAACGAACCGACGAATCCGGGGAGACCCGACGGTCTCTTGCGGATCTCCCCGGGGGTGCGGCGGCTCCTGGCGCGACGCGCTCCCGTCGGCGGCGGAGCTGCGCCGGCGATCCGCCCGCCCGCCGTCCAGCAGACGGCGGGCGCTGTCGATCCCGCGTCGCGCGGACCCGGGGCTCCGGCCCTCCTCGCTCCGCTTCCGCTGCCGCGCTCACGCGCGGGGGAAGTCGTGGCGCGGGACCTCGTAGGGCGACGGATCCGGGATCTCGTGCGTGTGCGGAGGCGCCGGCACCTCGGGCTGGTGCTTCTCCGGAGCCCCTCCGGGGGTGGGCTGCTCCGTCGTCCCCGGCAGGTGGATCTCGCGGTCGGGCGAGGTGCGGCCGGGCGAGCCAGGGTTCTCCGGCTCCGGGCCGGGAGGGCTCATCATCGGCTGCGGCACGCCGGGCCGCGAGGGCTCGCCGGTCGACGGTTGCGATACGTTCCTCATGGCTTCACCGATTCCTTTGCCTCATGTCCGCATCACGTCGGGACGCGGCGCCCGAGCGCGAGCGAGATCACGGCGAGCACCAGGAAGGCGACGAACAGGATCTTCGCGATGCCCGCGGCGCTCGCGGCGATACCGCCGAAACCGAAGATGGCGGCGATGATCGCGATGATGAAGAAGGTGACAGTCCAGCCGAGCATGATGTCCTCCAAAGGGGTCTCAGGGGGTCGATCCGTTGTCTTCGTGGAGACGACCTCAACGTCCCGTTTGCTTGCACTCCCTGATTGCACCCCCCGTGCCGGAGCGCGGTGGAGGCTGGCGGCCGGCGCGCGCCGCGCCCTTCCGGGCCGGACGCGGCCGCGGGGCGCCGAGCTCGGCGCGCTACCTTCGGTCGGGGCTTCCGTCCGGGCACGCGGGCGGCGCTGGTTTTCCTGGGGCAGGATGCCCCGACCGTGACAGGGTGGACCTGTGCGGGCGCCGGCCGCGGCCGCGCTGCCGCGGCCTCCTGGGGGCTCCGCTGCACCGAGGCTGCACGTGGACGCCCCACAACTTCCCGGATCGGGCGACTCGGGACGAGCTATAAGGACCTGGCCATGCCGAAATCGAAGGTTGCTGTCATCCGCACGTCCCCCGCGACGGTGCTCTCGGACTACCACCGGCTGATGAACCTGGCCGGCTACCAGGATGTGGTCGCCAAGGACGCCGACACGGCGCTCAAGGTGAACATCTCCTGGCACTTCTTCTACCCGAGCTCATCCACGACGCCCTGGCAGCTCGAGGGCGTCATCCGGGCGATGACGCAGGACGGGTACTCGAAGGACCTGATCCACGCGTGTCACAACCGCACGGTCGTCATCGACGCCCACCTGGGCGAGCGCGAGAACAAGCAGGTCGACGTCGTGCAGGCGCACGGCCTTCGCAACGTGCACCTCTACGAGGGGGAGGAGTGGATCCCCATCGGCGAGGCCGTCGGCGATCTGCGGAAGAAGTTCCTCTGTCTGAACGAGGTGTACCCGAAGGGGTTCTCGATCCCGAAGCGCTTCATCGGTGAGAACATCATCCACCTGCCCACGGTGAAGACCCACATCTTCACGACGACGACGGGCGCGATGAAGAACGCCTTCGGCGGCCTGCTCAACGAGCACCGGCACTGGACGCATCCGGTCATCCACGAGACGCTCGTGGATCTCCTGATGATCCAGAAGAAGATCCACCGCGGGGTGTTCGCGGTGATGGACGGCACCTTCGCGGGCGACGGCCCCGGGCCGCGCTGCATGGTGCCGCACGTGAAGAACGTCCTGCTCGCGTCGGCGGACCAGGTGGCCATCGACGCGGTGGCGGCGAAGCTGATGGGGTTCGACCCGATGCGCGACTGCAAGTTCGTGCGCCTCGCGCACGACCTCGGCCTCGGGACGGGCGACGTGCGCGACATCGAGCTCGTGGGCGACCTGGACGCGGCGAACGAGAACTGGAACTTCGACGGGCCGTTCAAGGAGATGACGTTCGCCTCGCGCAACCAGCACCGCATCTACTGGGGCCCGCTCAAGAAGCCGGTGGAGTGGTCGCTCAAGACCTGGCTCGCGCCGTGGGCCTACGTTGCCTCGGTCACGTACCACGACATGTTCTGGTACCCGCGCTACGCGAAGGAGAAGATGGCGCCCGTGCTGGAGAGCCCGTGGGGCCGGCTGTTCGCGAACTGGGGCAAGGTGCAGCCCGACGCCGAGGGGCGAGGGTACCCCGACGTGGGGACGGCGAGCCCGGATCTGGTCCGCACCGGCGTGAGGCACTTCCTCGAGGGCATGCGCCTCGTGGGCATGGCCGTGGCGGAGTCGCCGGAGATCCAGGTCCGCAAGCGGGCGCGCGCGCAGGCGGCCGGCGGGAGCGGGGCGCCGGCGGTGTGAGGAGGCGGGGGGAGACTTTCCGCCGAGCAGCGGCGGCGGGCGCCCTGAGAGGCGCTCGCGCCGCTTGCCATGGCGGGCAAGCGGCGCTTTACTGGGAGCACGTCGAAAAAGGCGGACCGGTTCGGTGAGCCCGGTCGCTTCCGCTAGGAAGTTCTGTCCGACGCACGAGCGCCAGGACCCACGACGAGCAGGGCGCGGTCTGTGCTGCGCTCTGGTCGGGCGGTCCATGGGCGAGCACATCCATCACCAGCATCGTGCGAGAGCGCGCGCCGGCACACGTCGGCGCGGGATCGCTCGCGCATGGCGGGGCCCGACCTTTCATCCACCGGAAAGGACCCGACATGCACCTCAACCACCTCGATCTCTGCGTACCCAGCGTCCGGGAGACCAGCGAGTTCTTCGAGCGGTTCTTCGGCTTTCGCTGCCAGCGGGAGAAGGGGCGCGACGCCCTCGCCATCCTGCAGGACGAGGCCGGCTTCACGCTTGTCATCAGCCGGCTCCGCGCCGACGACCCGACCAGGTACCCGGCCCAGTTTCACGTCGGCTTCCTGCTCGAGAGCGAGGCCGCGGTCCACGAAGCCCATGAGCGGATGACGGCGGCCGGCGCTGGAGACGTCTCCCCGGTGCGAGATGTCCGCGGCGGGCCGGCCTTCTACACGCGCGCTCCCGGCGGCGTGCTCGTCGAGGTCAGCCACCGTCGCTGAAGGCGCCGGGGCGGCGCGCCGCCGACGGATCAGGGAACGACAGGGCCGCCCTGTCGACGGCCGCGCGTCGCGCGGCGTCGCTCAGGCGTCCGCGGGGCGGGCGAAGACCTTGAGATAGAGCTCGTCGACCGCCAGATCGCATCCGATGGAGGCGAGCTGAAGCTCCTCGCCCGGGCCGAGCACCCGGAGGAGCCAGGTCCCGTCCGGCTGACGGCAGAAATGCTCGATCTCCACGTGCGACTGGGAAAGAAGGACGTAATCGGTGATCGAAGGGATCCCCCGATACAGCGCGAACTTGCCGCCGCGGTCGTAGCGCTCCGAGGACTCGGAGAGGACCTCGAAGACGGCCGTGGGGTTGAGGAGCGTGTCGCGGTGCTCGTCCTCGAACAGGGGTTCACCGCAGACGACCGACGCGTCCGGGTAGACGTAGCGGTTGGCCGTCACGCTCTTGATCCGCAGGTCGGACGCGTGCGCCTCGCACGGGCGCGCCCGCAGCGCGCTTCGGAGCTCACCCACCACGTTGGCCGCGATGAGGCTGTGCTCGCGCGTGCCGCCCGACATCGCGAACACCTCACCGTCGGCGTACTCGTGCTTCAGCTCGGAGGAGCGCTCGAGCGCCAGGTACTCCTCCGGGGAGAGCTTCGCCTCGGGTGCCTTCTGGGCCATGCGGCATCGTAGCATCCGGCCCCGAACACCGGCGCCACGCTCCTTGGTCCGCCCGCTCAGCAGGATGGCGCGGCGGCAACCCGGGAAGGAGGCCGCGTGGTGCCGACGCTGGACGGCGCGCTGCCGACCGAGGCCGCTCGCGCCGGCAGCTCCTCCGGCGGCGCTCGTCGCGTGCTCAGCGCGCCGCGCTCGTGGCGTGCGACGGCCGTCGCCCCGACGTCACCGCCGGCGCCGCGCCCGCGATGAACCGGACGCGCACCGGCCTCGGTCGGAGCGGCGGCAGCGACCGCGCGAGCGCCTCGTAGGCGTCGCGCCCCACGCGCCGCTCCTCGTGCACGAGCGTCGCCCAGATCTCGGCCTCGCGTGCCTCGGCGTGCTCGGCCGCGCGCGGATCGAAGCGCAGGCCGCGCTCGATGGCCTCCGCGCCGGGCACGCCCTCGGGGGGACGCTGCGCCGCGCGGTCGCGGAAGACGCCGGGCCCGAAGCGGTCGTACTGGAGGATCGTGTGCGCGGTCGACACGGCGCCGGCCCACGGATACGTGCGCAGCGTCCATCCGCGCGACAGGTCGGCGAGCCGCGCGTCGACGTCGGCGCGCTCGGCGTCGGTCTTCCACGGCGCCCGCGGGACGAAGAACAGGCCGAGCCCGAGCTCGTCGCCCTCGAGCGCGAACACCTCGTCGATCCCGAAGCGCTCCGGCGCCTGCGCGACGAGCGAGCCGTGCGTCAGACCGAACTCGCCGACGATGTAGACCGCGAGCGCCTCGCGCCGCGCGCGGAGGAAGTCGAGCGTCGCGACGGCCTCGGCGTGCGTCTCGGTGGGGAAGTCCGTGAAGCACATCGCCTCGGCGGCCACGCCCGCGGACGCGAGGTTGTCGATCACGTCGGAGACGACCTCGACCGGCGCGCCCTTGTCGATGAGGCCGAGGACGCGCGGCGACGCGGACTCGACGCCGAGC
Organism: Sorangium sp. So ce1335; assembly: GCF_051521615.1. Lineage (NCBI taxonomy): Bacteria > Pseudomonadati > Myxococcota > Polyangiales > Polyangiaceae > Sorangium > Sorangium sp. So ce1335. The sequence goes on along the minus strand of NZ_CP150363.1, from coordinate 7,323,081 downwards.
GCGCACGCCACGGCGCCCGCGCGGCGCAGCACGTCCGCGCGCTCCTTCGTGAGGTATTTCTCCGGCTTCAGGTCGGTCGCCCACCGGACGTCGAGGCCGGCGTCGAGGATCGCCTGCGACATCTTCACGAGCGTCTTCGGCGCGACGGAGTCCTGCGACAGGTAGAAGTGGCGCGTGCCGTGCCGCGCGGCGAGCGCCCCGAGGTGCGCGACGATGGTCTCGACGGCGCGCTCGCGGTACGCCGCGGTGCCGACCTCGGCGAGGCCGTAGTGGCAGAAGGTGCACTTGCCCCAGTAGCAGCCCCGCGTGGGGTCGTACGGGAGCACGAGCGCCGGGGCGAGGTAGGCGTGGAGCGGGAGCCCGTCGAAGTCGGGGGCCGGGAGCGCCTTCAGGTCCTCCATGCCGTGCCCGGACAGCCAGCGCGCGCCCATCAGGCGGTCGCGCACGACCACGTCCGGCACGTCGCGCAGCGGCCGCCCCTCGTCGAGCGCACGGGCGAGCGCGAGGAGGGTGTGCTCGCCCTCGAAGAGGCACGCCGAGTCGAACGGCCCGAGCGCGCGGGCGAGCCGCTCGCCCGAGAGCCGGAGGAGCATCTGCGTGACGCCGGGCCCGCCGCACGTGACGTGCACGCCGGGCAGCGCCTGCTTGATCTTGAGCGCGAACGCGTACGCGGGCTGGAGCTGGCCCGGGAAGCACACGGAGAGGCCGACGATGTCGGCGCGCGCGTCGCGGAGCCGCGGCACGAGCGTCTGCTGCACCCAGCCGTCGAACGGATCGTGCTCCGGCTGGCTCGACCGGGCGATCTCGTCCATCGAGAGCAGGCCGAACGGCGTCCTGTACGCGGTGAAGTCGAGCTTGAGCGGGTGGTGCGTCGCGGAGACGACGCCGAGCGCCGCGTCGATGGTCGCGACGGCGCGCGCGTAGGCGTCGGGGTCGTGGAAGCCGTCGCCGGAGCGGAGCGTGGCCTTGGCGCGGTCGATCGCGGCGGGGACGGCGTGCGCGTCGCCGCGCGCGCGGGCGAGGGCGAGGTACTCGAGCTGATCGACGTGCGGGAGCGCGTGGCGCCGGTCGAGCTCGCCGAGGCGCGCCTCGAGGCGGTCGCGGAGGCCGGCCATGGGCTCGGGCGAGAGGAGCGCGTCGAAGGCCTCGACGTTCGCGTCGACGGGCAGCACCTCCACGCCGTTGGCGCGCAGGAAGCCGGTCAGCATCGGCACCGCGAGGTACGGCGCGGTGGGGTCACAGGTCGGCGGGTAGACGAGCGCGAGGCGCATTCGGGCGGCGGTCTAGCACACCCGGGGGCGGAGCAAGGTGCGGTGGCGGGCGCGACGTTACATCGGCGCGGGACGCGAACCGCGTCACAGCCCCGCGGGCTCCTTGAGGAGCCGCATCACCGCACCGTTGCCCACGGGGACATCGCTGCCCCCCATGGCCGGCGCGACCGCTCCTTCGTTGGTCCAGTAGACCGCCTCCTGGTCCACCACGATCGCCCTCGGTCGATCCTGACCCCGGGCCAGCTCCACCGGTGCGCCCCCCGCCTTGGGCGCGTACATCACCGTGCCGCCTTGCCAGTTGGTCCAGAACACGAACTCCCGATCGATCGCGATCCCCCTGGGGGCCGCCTGCCCTTCGGCGAAGATCTCCGGTGCACCCAGGTCGCTGCCGCCGAGGTTGATCCGGGAGATGGTCCCGTGCTCCATGTCGGCCCAGTAGACTGCCTGCGCGTTGCCCTCGGCGTCGACGTCGAGCGCGATCGCCTGCGGCGTCCCCTGTTGCTCGGCGACGATCCGCGCCGGCTCTCCCTGCCGCTTGCAGGCCACCGCGCCGGGGCTCCGCTGCTCGCGTTGCTGTCCGCCCTCGTAGATCCAGCACACCACGTCCGCCGCAGCGGCCACCCGGTACGGTGACGCGCCGAGCAGCGCGCCCTCGGTCAGCGCGGAGACGTCGTCCTGCGCGATCAGCTCAGGCCCTGCGCCGGCCGTGGTCGCTTGAAAGACCTGGTCGCCCAGCTGCTCGGTCCATACCAGCGACTTCGCGTTCGTGCTCGCGCCCTTGTAGCGCGCGATCCCGAGGGGCCTGCGCCTGCCCGTGAGCACCGGCAGCGCCGCCTCGGTCTCGGGCGACCAGGCGCGGATCTCCCCGTCCTGCGTGTCCATGCCGGTCACCGTCCAGAAGACCACCCCGGTGTCCTGATCGATCACGAGATCGCTCGGCGCGCGCAGCTCCTCCGCGATGGATAGCGGGTCTCCCCCGTCGCGCGGGATCCATCGCACGGCCCCATCCGGGTTCGGCGTGCTGTCGTCGAACGTCCCTCCCTCGACCCAGTAGATCCTGCCCTTCCTGGCCTCCGTGTCCTGCGTCGCCGCGAGCGCGATCGGGCGCAGCAGCCAGAGCGCCAGCGGCAGCGGCTGCGCCTGATCGGGCGCCGTGTAGAGGCCTCTCCCCGACGAGGACCACGGTCCGCACGTGGGCACCTTCGCGTCCTTCATCGGGCAGGTTTCGCTGGCATCTGCCACGGCCAGCCCCACGAGCTTGCCCTCTTTCGCCTTCGTGCACACCGCCTCGGGCAGGGTGATCCACCCGTCGTCCGCCGCGCGCCAGCCCGTCGTGCTCTGGGCGTCCATGGGCACGTAGCAGGCGCGATCCCCGCAGATGCCGCCGCCACGGGTCAGCAGCGCCACGTTGATCTCCGTTCCGCGGTGGGGCAGCCGCGCCCGGCACTCCCCCGCGGTCGCGTCGCTGAGCTCCGCGCTGGCGACGCCCTGCTCGAAGCAGCCCACGGTGTCGAAGCACAGCCCGCTCCCGTCGCCGTCGCCGCCGCCGAACACCAGCGTCGGCTCGTACTCGATCAGCTCTTCCGAAGGCTTCACGGCCTTCACGCAGGCCCCGGCCTCGCAGGTCTGCCCCTCGTCACAGAGGCTGTTCCTCGCCACCACGGCGTTCGTCCCGTCGCGCTTGACGGTGCCGTCCGGGTTCCGCTCGGCCTCGCCCGAGCCATAGCAGAGGAAATGGAGGGGCACCGCCAGGAGCGCGGTCCGGTCCTCGGGCACGGTGGTGACCACCTCGCGCAGCACGCGTATCTGGTCGTCGCCGCCCTGCGTCGCGATCACGCGCAGGCGCAGCGCCTGGCTGGGATCGTCCGGCGTCAAGAAGCCGAGCGTCGCGGGCAGCTTGATCCCTTCCTCCGATCCGAGCGACCTGTACGTCTGGTCGAAGATCACCGTGCCTTCGAGCGTCACCAGCACCCGGATCGCGTCGATGTCCTTGGGCAGCGACATGTCCGTCTGGAAGGCGAACATCAGCTGCCCCTTGGAGCCCGAGCAGCCCGCCCCGCCCCCGCTCGCCGCCCCGAGCGCGAGCAGCGCCCCTGTCAAGCACCATCCAGCCCGCAGGCTCCTCGCCATTATCGACCTCCGCGGCGCACATCCTAGACGCGCTCTGGGTGTGGCGGTGAACTTTGGTATGCGCTCCCGCGCCCCGCGCGCTCGCCGCGCGGCCGCAGGGTCGGCAGCCGCGCCCGCGCGCGGGACATCCGCCTCGGTGCCCGCATCCGCTGGCAGGCGAGGGGCTCGGCCGCTGCAGCCGCGCGATGGCCGCGTTGCCCGTCGAATAGAAGCGATCGTTCGACGGAACGCGCGTAGACTGCGGCGCGTGAGCGGTGAGACCATCTGCGCGCGAGGATCCTGGCTCTGGTGGGCAGCTCAGATCGCCCTCGCGGCGGCGACGGCGGCGTGCGCGAGCCGTGAGGAGCAGCCCGAGGAGCGGCTCGGAGTGGCGCTGGGGCGCGCTGTGGCCGAGGGGAAGCTCGCGTCCCCCGACAGCTCCCCGGGCGACTCGTTCGGGTATGCGGTCGCCGTGTCCGGGGACACCGCCTTGATCGGAGTGCCCAACGATACTCCCGGTGCGGGTTCCGCGTTCGTCTTCGTCCGTGATGCCGTCGGGAGCTGGTCGGAGCAGGCCAAACTCCAGCCGGCCGGCGGCGTCAGCGGCGACGGCTTCGGCTTCAGGGTCGCGCTGGACGGGGACACGGCCGTGGTGGGATCCCCTTTCCGCGACAGCGCAGGCACCGATTCCGGCGCGGCGTACGTGTTCGTGCGCGCTGGCGCGAGATGGGCCGACGGAGTGGAGCTCACGCCGGATGACGGCGCCGGAAACGATGCGTTCGGCATTGCGGTCGCGGTGGACGGGGATACCGTGCTCGTCGGGGCGCCCTCTGCCGGCAGGGCGCCGGTCGGCGGCGGAGCGGCTATCGAGTCGGGCGCGGCCTATGTGTTCGTGCGCGAGGGGGCGAGATGGCGGCAAGAGACCAAGCTCACGCCGGACGACGGCGCAGCCGGCGACAATTTTGGTCTGGCGGTCGCGCTCTCGGGCAACACGGCCATCGTGGGGGCCCCGAACCAGGACGCGTCGGACAGCCAAGATGCAGGCGCGGCGTACGCGTTCGTGCGCGCCGGCGCGACATGGCTCAGCGAAGGCAAGCTGCTCGTCGACTCTGCTGCGGACGATAAGTTCGGCACGTCCGTCGCCGTCTCTGGAGAGACTGCGCTCGTCGGGGCACCCCAGGACGATGATGATGACAGAGGGGCCGACGCCGGGGCGGCACATCTGTTCGTTCGCAGCGGTTCGAGCTGGTCCCACTCCACCAAGCTGCTCGCCGACGACACACGCTCAGATGACCAGCTGGGCGGGGCGGTGTCGCTCTCCGGAGGAAATGCGCTGATCGGGGCTCACCGCCACGACAGCGCTGCCCTCTCCAACGTGGGGGCCGCGTATCAGTTTGTTCGGATCGGCGGAGCCTGGATGCAACAGTCCAAGTTGCTGCCCGCTGACGGTGCGGCCAGCGACACGTTCGGGGTCGCGGTCGCCGTGGATGGGGCCACGGTCGTGGTCGGATCTCCCAACCACAACCGCTTCACCGGCGCGGCGTACGCTTTCCGCGCCACGCTGCCGATCCCGGCCTCTTGCGCTGTGGGCGCCGAGTGTGACAGCGGATTTTGCGTGGACGGCGTGTGTTGCATCAGCGCTTGCGGCGGCGGGGTTGCTGACTGCCAGGCGTGCAGCGTCGCTGAAGGCGCCGAGCAGGACGGCCGTTGCTCCTTGCTTCCGACGGGCGCGCCCTGTCCGGACGGCGTCTGCTCGGCGGACGGGCGCTGCGCGAGCCCCCGCGGGGCGTCTTGCGCGACAGCCGCCGAGTGCGCCATCGACCAATTCTGCGTGGACGGCGTGTGTTGCATCAGCGCTTGCGGCGGCGGGGTTGCTGACTGCCAGGCGTGCAGCGTCGCTGAAGGCGCCGAGCAGGACGGCCGTTGCTCGTCGCTTCCGACGGGCGCGCCCTGTCCGGACGGCGTCTGCTCGGCGGACGGGCTCTGCGCGCACATCCCTCGGCTCGGGGCGCCTTGCGCGACAGCCGCCGAGTGCGCCACCGACCAATTCTGCGTGGACGGCGTCTGCTGCAATGAGCTCTGCGGCGGCGGGGTTGCTGACTGCCAGGCGTGCAGCGTCGCTGAAGGCGCCGAGCAGGACGGCCGTTGCTCGTCGCTTCCGACGGGCGCGCCCTGTCCGGACGGCGTCTGCTCGGCGGACGGGCTCTGCGCGCACATCCCTCGGCTCGGGGCGCCTTGCGCGACAGCCGCCGAGTGCGCCACCGACCAATTCTGCGTGGACGGCGTCTGCTGCAATGAGCTCTGCGGCGGCGGGGTTGCTGACTGCCAGGCGTGCAGCGTCGCTGAAGGCGCCGAGCAGGACGGCCGTTGCTCGTCGCTTCCGACGGGCGCGCCCTGTCCGGACGGCGTCTGCTCGGCGGACGGGCTCTGCGCGCACATCCCTCGGCTCGGGGCGCCTTGCACGACAGCCGCCGAGTGCGCCATCGACCAATTCTGCGTGGATGGCGTCTGCTGCAATGAGCCTTGCGGTGGCGGGGTTGCTGACTGCCAGGCGTGCAACCTCGGCGGGGACGCGGACGGCACCTGCACGGTTGTCATGAACGGCACGCCGTGTCCGGGGGGCGCCTGCGCCGACGGGGGCTGCGAGAGCGCCGCTCAGGACCGCGATGGTGACGGCACTCCCGACGACAAGGACAACTGCCCGGACACCTACAATCCCAGCCAGAACGATGACCCTGACGGCGACAAACTGGGCGATGCTTGCGATCCGGACGACGACGACGACGGGGTACTCGACGCGGACGACAACTGCCCGGTGCTCGCCAACCCCGCGCAAGGCGTCAATGACTGCGGCTGCGACGCGAAGGAGGACGGGGCGGCCTGCGACGATCGCGACCCGTGCACCAGGAATGACCGGTGCCGGGAGGGCGTCTGCTCGGGCGTAGAACCGGTCGCGTGCGAGCCGTCTCAGGACGCGTGCAACACGTCCGCCTGCCATCCGATCACCGGGGAATGCGTGCTCCTCCCCAACAATGGCGTCCCCTGCGACGGCGGTATCTGCATCGGCGGGCAGTGCTATGCCGGCGGGCCTGTGACTGGCTCAGGCGGCGCGGGGGGGACGGGCGACGGAGGCCACGCGAGCGATGGGGGGGCTCCACCCGGAGGTGATGGCGGGGGCGGTGCAGGAGGCGCGGGCGGCGTCGCGTCCACCGGTGGCATCACGGCATCGGGGGCCGGCGGTGAGGAGCCGTCCGGTGGCACCACGGCCCCCGAGGCAGGTGCCGACGAGTCATTGCGGCTGCGAGGCGGTGGCTGCGCCTTGGGCGCTGCGCCGGTGCGCGTGGGTCAGGCGCCGTGGCTGTTGCTCGGGCTTTTGCTGGTGGTGCGGCGCGGCGCCGTGCGGCGGCGCCACGCCGGGACCTGACAGGGCTCGCCTCGGCTCAGTACGCGATCCCGACCGTGCCGCTGCAGCTGTGGCCGGAGAAGCAGCCGGACCTGATGACGTAATTGCCGCCGCCGCCGGGGGGCACCTGGTACATCAGGAACGTCGACAGGGAGTTGCAGGAATCGTCGTTGGAGGCGACCTCCACGCCGAATGGATTGAACAACCGCAGCCACGTGTCGCCGCTCGCCGACGCGCCCGGGACTCCACACGTGCCGATCGAGACCGTCGTGCCCTCAGGGAGCGTCACCGTGTGGTTGTGCGTGTTCCGTGTGGCGCTGCTCGTGTCGCTCGCGCTGTACGAGTAGTGGGTGAGGTGGGACGGGCAGCCCTCGTTGACCTGGCCGTCGCAATCGTCGTCCTCGCCCGTGTCGCAATCCTCGGGCTGCGGCTGGTCGGTCTGCACGCACGTGAGGATGCCGGAGAAGCAGGACGTCGTCCCCCGCGCGCAGCGGCCAGGGGTCCCGGTGTCGCAGGAGCTTCCGAGCCCGACGATATCCTCGTCTACCGCGGCGTCGCAGTCGTTGTCCAGTCCATCGCAGATCTCATCGGATGCGGGCGCCGCGCTGACACAACGCAGCTGACCATCGCTGCAGGTCATCACGCCCGCGGCGCAGACGCCCGGCTGACCCGTCTCGCAGGAAGTGCCGCCGCCGGGATTGCCCTCGTCGATGTCGCCGTCGCAGTCATTGTCCAGGCCGTCACACAGCTCGGGCGCCGGCAGCACCTCGTTCTTGCAGGAGGTCCAGATCCCTCGATAGCCCTGTCTCACACATGACTTGTAGCCGGATTTGCATACCCCGACGCCCTGCGTACCGTCGGGTCCGGTGTAGCAAGGGGGGAGTGAACCGTCGGGATTGCAGATGCACCCATCGTCCGGGTCGCCGTCGCAGTCCTCATCGTCCGGCATCGAGCAATCCTCGGGTTGCGGGGTCACCTCACCCTCGCACGGCCCCCAGGCTCCATCGATGCACCGCCGGACTCCGGCCTGGCACCGCCCCGCATTCTCTGTGCCAGGCGGACCCGAATAACAGGGAATCGGCGGATCGTCCTCTTCGCACTCCTCGCAACCGTTGTTGAGCCGTCCGTCACAGTCCTCATCGACGCCGTTCTCGCAGACCTCGCTCGTTGCGTTCACCTGCCCGACGCACGCCCCCCACGTGTACCCGTTGCAGACGCGGCGGCCGACCTTGCAGGCGCCCTGTCCTGGCTCGCCCGGGCCGGTGTAGGCGCACTCCTGGATCGTGCCCGGGGCGCCGCACGGCACGTTGACGGTCAGCGTCACCGACTCGCAGCCGCCGGTCCCGCACGTCGCCTGGGCGCTCGGGGTGACGGTGATCGTGTCCTGGGGATCCCAGAACGAGCCCACCGTGATCATCGCGGTGCCGTTCCTTTTCACCGGCACGCAGGCGGTGCCGGCCTGTCCGGTCACCTCGCTCCGCTGGTAGCCGTAATCGACCCCGCGCGCCGTGACCGTCCGGCCGGCGAGCGGCGCGCCGTCCTGGTCCTGCACGGTGACGTTCACGCAGCTCTGCGTCTCGATGGGCCTGTCGCAGTTCCACGAGCTGAAATGAGAGACCTCCGCGGTCCAGACGAGCACGTTCGGGTCCTCGGGGGACGGCTCCACGACGCCGAAGCCTTCCTCGACCCACACGCCCTCCGCGTGGTCGAACCACCAGGACTGAATGAGGTCGCCCGGGGCCACCGTGGCCGCGAAGTCCGGCGGCAGCCTGAACGTGATCGTCGCCGTGGCGCCCGGCGCGAGCTGGAGCGGACGCCCGTCCTGCGTCAGCTGGATCTCGGCCATGTACCCGCTCTCCAGCAGCACGGGCTCGGCCCCGGGCGCGGTCACGCCCAGGAAGGGGCCCGGCGCCGAGGCGATGTCGTCCGTCGTGGGATCCAGGGGCGCAAACGCGATCTCCGCCGTCCCCGTGACGGGCTGACCGTCGTCGTCCAGGAGCGAGCCGGCGGGGAGCTCCACCTGCACCGCGTCGGCGACGACCGTCGCATCCTCGTCGGCGTCGAACGCGATCGGCGGGCCGAGCGGGCGCAGCGAGATGGTCGTCCCACCATGGACCGCCGACTCCAGCGCCGCCGCGACCGTGCCCGGCGCGAAGCCCGGGGCCCGCACCACCGCCACGGCCGCACCCGGCGCGAGGTCCTCGAGCAGCGCGTTGCCCAGCGCGTCGGTCGGGACCTCCACGCCGCCGACCTCGACCGTGGCCCCCGCGATCGGCGCTCCCGCCGGGTCGACCACCTGGATGAGCAGGCTCGTCCCCGAGGGCTCGATCGGCGGCCCCATGGGCGGCCCCGGATCGGGGTTGCAGGGGCCGCAGTGCGGGCCGCCGCAGTCGAAGCCGGTCTCCTCGCCGTTCTGAGCGCCGTCGTCGCAGGTGACGTAACAGACCGTCAGCGCGGGCCGCTGGGTCACGTAGGGGCTGTTGCTGCTCCGGAACTCCGTCGCCCCCGGATCCGTGAGGTCATCGAGCACGAGGCCGTAGTTCGGCGCCTCGCTGCTGATCCAGTCCTGCACCAGGCCGCGCACATCGATCGCCCTCGTCCCGCTGCTGCCGCCTCCGAGGACCTCGAAGGTCGCGACGGGAGCGGGATCGAACGCGGCGCCGAAGCTGCTCCAGGTCGACGTGCCCTCGGACCATGGCGCCGTGGCGCGCAGCACGCTGACGATGCTGTTGGATCCGCTCTTGTAATTCTGAAAGAGGGAGAGGGTCGCGGAGACGACGGTGGCGCCGGCCGGCACGCCGCCCAGGTCGAACCGGAGCAGCGATCGGCTGTAACCGCCCGTCGCGCTCGTGCCGGTCCTGATGCGTTCGTTGGCGCCGTCGTTCCAGGTGGGGGCCGCCTGCCAGAGGGTCACGTCCTCCGCCTGTCCAGACGCGCCCCGCTGCACGGTCAGGCACACCTGACGGTCGGTGGAGAGCGCCTGCGCCAGCGAGCCTGATGGTTCGTTCGCCGCGCCGTCGTCCCGGTCGGACAGGCTCTCGCAGGCCACCGCCGTGATCACGAGAACCGGGAGCCACGCACGGCGCGTAGTGCATCGTAATTTGCCCAAGCTCAGCCGCCTTTCTGATGGTTGATGCTAACGAGTCGTCCCGCGGCATGCAGGCGACTCCGGGCCGGCGCAGACCTCCAGCGCATGTCAGCAGCCCGCCCCCTCCGAACGCGACGCAGTATCTCATTGCGCGTGAAAGTGGAAGTGGACCTTTGGGGGTAGCTGCCGCGTCCGATCCATTCCATTGGGCGCGCCGTTTCACCCTCGCATCGAACGCCTTCGCCCGGGCGGCCACGCCGCCGAGGCGATCATCTTGGACCCCGCTCCCCGATCGCCTAGAGTGCCCGTCGGCTTCCTCTCGAAGCCGCTACAGCAGGAGAGTTCGCCGTGAGCGCACGGATCACCGAGGGGCAGGTCCTGGCAGGCAAGTACCGGGTCGAGCGGGTGCTCGGGAAGGGCGGTATGGGCATGGTGGTCGCCGCCATGCACCAGCAGCTCCAGCAGCGGGTGGCGGTGAAATTCCTGCTGCCGGACGCGACTCCGGAGATGATCCAGCGCTTCCTGCGCGAGGCCCGCGCGGCCGTGCGGCTCAAGAGCGAGCACGTCGCCCGCGTGATCGACGTCGACACGCTCGAGGACGGCACGCCTTACATGGTCATGGAGTACCTGGAGGGGGTCGATCTCTCGCAGCGAGTCCGCCAGGCAGGCCCGCTCCCGATTGACGAGGCGGTCACCTATGTGCTTCAGGCGTGCGAGGCGATCGCCGAGGCGCACGCCGCGGGCATCGTCCACCGCGATATCAAGCCCGCGAACCTGTTCCTCACCACCGCGGCCGACGGCTCGCAGATGGTCAAGGTGCTCGACTTCGGCATCGTCAAGGCCCTCGCCGACGCCACGGACGAGGCGGGCCCTGACGGACAGGCCGCCATGGCGCTCACCCGTACCGCGGCCATCATCGGCTCGCCGCTGTACATGTCTCCGGAGCAGCTCATGTCGGCGCGCTCGGTCGACTCCCGTGCCGACATATGGTCGATGGGCGTCGTCCTCTTTCAGCTGCTCACCGGCCGGCTCCCCTTCGAGGCCAGAGAGTTCGGGGAGCTGTTCGGCATGCTCACCACACAGCCGCCGTCCCCGCCGCGGCTCTTCCGCGCTGACCTCCCCGAGGAGCTCGAAGCGGCGATCCTCGGCTGCCTGCGCAAGCCCCGCGAGGAGCGCTTCCAGCACGTGGGCGAGCTGGCGCTGGCGATTGCTCCCTTCTCCTCGCCCGAGGCGCAGGTCTCGGTCCCGAGGATCCTGCGCACGCTCGGCGTGGCAGCGTCCTCGCCGCCCAGCAGAGGCTCTTCCATTCCGTTCGGGTCGCGGTCGTCATTCCCGCCATTCAGAGCGTCGGCCGTCTCCACGGCGCCGTCGGCCGTCTCCACGGCGCCTGCGAGCGAGATCGCTCCGAGCCGCCCGCCGTCACAACCGCCCGCCCGCGCTTCGCTGCCGCCGAGGGCGTTCGCGCCCGCGGCGCAGGCGCCTTCGGGGCCGGAGAGCCGCGTCTCCTCGTCGACGGGCGACGTGGTGGAGAGGATTTCGGCAGCGCCCGGCGCCCGACCGGCGGCGCGGCGCGGCGCGGCAGGGGCCATGGCCGCGGCCGTCGTGGCATTGCTCACGATGACCGGCGGCGCGATCGTCGTATCGCAGCTCTGGGCGCGGACCGAGGACGAGGCCGATGTGTCTCTGAAGGCCAACGTATCTCGGGAGGAGACGGCGCCGCAGGCCGTCGAGGCCGCGCCAGCTCCGGTGAACAAGGAAGAGACGGCGCCCCGGGACAGCGAGGTCGAGCCGGCGCCGCCGGACCCGGCGCCGCCGGCCCCGACGCTGCCGGCCCCGACGCCACCGACGCAGAAGATACCGACCGCGCCCGCGCCGCCGAACGCAGCCCCGAGGGCGCCGGCGCCGCAGCCCAAGCGCCCGCCGAGCCCTGGCCCGACGTCCACGCCGGCCCAGGGCGCGAGCTCGGCGGCATCGGATACGTCGACCCGTCGCGAGAGCCCGATGGAGATCCTGATGCGGCGGACGAATCAGAACCAGCAAGGGACTCCGAACGGGCAGGTGCCTCAGTGATGCGGCCGCGCAGCGCCGGACAGGAGCGCAGGGGGCGAGGGAGCGTGCGGTGGGCCGCGGCGCTCGTGACCGTCCTCGCGAGCGCCCACGAAGCCGCAGCGCAGCCTGCTCCTGCGCAGCCCGTCCCCGCCGAGACCGCGACATCCGGCGCGCCGGCGTCCTCCAGGCCCCTCGTCGAGGTGCTGACCGGCACCGCCCGGGCAGAGTACGAAGCCGGCCTCGTCCTGTTTCAGGATCGCGACTACGCCAACGCCATCATCAAGTTCGAGCGCGCCTACGAGCTGTCGGGCAAGCAGCCGCGCGTGCTCTGGGACATCGCCCTCTGCCAGTGGCACCTCAAGCGCTACAGCCGGGTCCTCACGACGATCGAGGGGCTGCTCCACGAGGGCGGCCCTGATCTTTCGGCGCAGGAGCGTCAGGACGCCGAGGCGCTCATCCAGGCCACCAGGCCCTACGTGAGCCGCCTCGAGCTCCTGGTGAGCGAGAAGGACGCGGAGGTCTTCGTCGACGGCCGGCCAGCGGGGAGGACGCCGCTCGACAAGCGGGTGCTCCTCGACGTCGGCCAGCGGGAGATCCGCGTCTCGAAGCGGGGGTTCAAGGACGTCACGATCTCCCGAAAGATCGCCGGCGGCGGTGAGACCGCGCTCGTCGTGGTGCTCGAGAAGGAGGTTCACCGCGGGCGCCTGATCGTGGCCGCCGGGCCGGGCGACCTCATCGCGATCGACGGCCGGGTGGTCGGCCGCGGCGCGTGGGAAGGCGAGCTGCCGAGCGGTGGTCACACCTTGCGCGTGACGGGTCCGGGCATGCTCGCGCACCAGGCCGAGATCATGCTGAACGACGACCAGGTACGCCGCGTGGACGTGCGCCTCACGTCGCGGCCGGGCGACGGCATCGAGCGCTGGTTGTGGGCGGGGGGCGGCGCGGCCCTCCTCGCCGGCGCGGTCGTTGCGGGCGTGCTCGTCTTTCGCTCCGAGCCGCCGACGCCGGGCACCGTCGAACCGGGCACCGTCCGCGTGGCCAGCCGGGGCGGCGGGCTCGTCGTGCGCTTCGGGGAGGCCCGATGAGGTCGGCGCTGCGCGCGGCGGCGGCGGTGATCGGGCTGATCGCGCTGGGAGGATGCTCCTCGCCCAGCGAGCTGATGATCGCGGTCCACACCGATCTCGGCGTGCCCGACGATATCGACCTGGTGAAGATCGCGGTGTTTCGCGGCGGCCGGGAGAAGTTCGTCGATGAGTACCCGAACCTTGGTAGCGAAGGCGCCGGGGCCCGGCTCCCGTTCACGCTGGGCCTCGTCGCCGAGGCGCCGGGGGTCGAGGTTCACGTCCGGGCGAGCGCGTGGTCAAAGGGGCTGCCTCGGATCGTGCGAGATGCGGTGACCACGATCCCGAGCGAGCGGGTGGCGCTGCTGCACCTGCCGCTGCACTTCCTGTGCGACGGCTCCGCCCGGCGGGTGGATCGAGCAGACCTCGATGCGCCCCTCGACGGGGTGGAGAACGCGCGCTGCGGCGAGGGCGAGACGTGTGTGGCGGGCGCATGTGTGGCCGCCCAGGTGGACTCGTCCACGCTGGCCGATTACGCGCCCGAGGACGTGTTCGGAGGGAGCGGCGGCCAGGGCGGCAGCGCGTGCTTCGACGTCGCGCGCTGCTTCGCGGCCGCCCGCGAGGTCTCGCTCCTGGACGCGGGAGGCGATTGCTCGTTCGTCAGCGTGCAGGAGCCGGGGAGTGCTGGGCAGCCGGTGAACGTGGCGCTGAAGACGACGCCGCAGAGCGAGGCGCGCGGCATCTGCGGCGAGAGAGGCTGCTTCGTTGCGCTCGACGCGGGCAGCGAAGCTGGCTTCGACGAGGGGGCTGACGGGGTCGTCCGCCTGCCGCCCGCGGTCTGCGGTCAGATGGCGGCGGGCAAGGGGATCGAGGTGGTGTCGCAGCCGGCAGGTGAGGGCTGCCCGCAGAAGGTCCAGGCGCTCCCCACGTGCGGGCCCTGGTCGGTGGCAGGGGGCGGGTAGCCTTTCACTTCCTCTCCAGCACGAGGAGCTGCACCCGCCGGTTCTTCGCCCGGCCCTCCGCCTTCGTGTTGTCCGCGATCGGCTTGCTCGCACCGTACCCCTTCGCCACGAGCCGGTCCGCCGCGATCCCCTTCTCGACGAGCCATTTGCGCACCGCCTCTGCCCGCGCCGCGGAGATCATCTCGTTGAACTTCGCGTCCCCTGTGCCGTCGGTATGCGCCTGTACTTCGATCCTCGCCCACTCCGGGTGGTCCTGGATCACCGCGGCCATTTCCTCCAGCGCGGGCGCCGATCGCGGATCGATCGCCGGCTGCAAGGCCTGCACGCCCTTCCACCCGATCGGCTCGAGCAGCACGACCTCCTCGCCCTGAACCCGTACGCGCTTCGGACAGCCGCGCGCCGCTGCGTCCTCGCTGGCCGGCCCCTTCTCTCGCGGGCAAACGTCGTCGGGATCCAGGATCCCGTCGCCGTCCGCATCCGTCACCGGCGGCGGCGCCGGCGGCGGCGGCGGCGCGGGGCACCCCGGCTTCGTGTCCTTGCCGTCCGCCGCGCCGGCCTCCTTGGGGCAGAAGTCCAGTGAATCTTGCAGCCCGTCGCCGTCGGTATCCAGCGGGCACCCCCGCCGCGAGGCCGTCGCGCCGGCCTCGCCTGCCTTCTCCGGGCAAGCATCGTCCGGGTCTGGCACGCCGTCCTCGTCCCGATCCTCCACCGGGCAGCCGTTGCGCCTCGCGTCCGCGCTGCGCTGTCCGGCCGCGTACGGACACGCCTCCTCGGTGTCCAGCAGCCCGTCGCCGTCCGAGTCTGCGGCCGCTGCGCCGCGGCCGCCGGAAGGCGGCGCCCAGGCCAGCATGCCCACGAGCCGGAACGCCGGGGTTCCGAGGCCCTCGCCGAACCCGGGTCCGAGAGCGGCGCCCACCACGAGGCCGCCGAGCGCGGTGCCTGCGAGCGGCCGGACGCGGGCTCCGAGCAGCGCCTCGGCGCGCGTCGTGCGCCTGTGCTCCACCCGCGTGAAGTCGGAGAGGCCCACCGAGCCGCCCTGGATCGGCGTTGCGGCGTAGATCTCCGGGCCCACCTGCAGCCGCTCCTCCCAGAGCAGCAGCGCCGCGCCGCCGCCGTAGGTCACCGTCGAGGGGTTGCCCGAGCTGCGGAACGTCGCGCCCACCGCGGCGCTCCAGACCAGCCGCTCCACACGTCCGCCGGCGATGAGCTGCGGCGTGACCCGCACCGTTCCCTCGCCCATGTACGCGTCGGTCGCGCCGGTCGGCAGGTGCAGCCCGAAGCTCGCGCCGATCTGCACCGGGGCGTCCTCCCCGCCGAACGCCCGGATGCGCACGCCCAGGCGCAGATCGCCGGCGGCGGGCGACTCCGGCGCGTCGGGCGTCGGCGCACCTGGCGGCGCCGGCTCGCCTGGCACCGCCGCGCCGTCGCCGGTTTGCGCCACGGCGAGCGGCAGCGTCGCGGACACGAGCAGCCGATCCCACAGCGGGAGCGCCAGGCCGAGGTGCAGGATCGTCTGGCTTCCCACCACCTCTCGCACGTCATCGCCCTGCGCGAGCGTCAGAGGCGCGTCCGCATGGCTGACGGACACGTGGGCTCGCGGGACGACGTGGCCGTCCACCCAGGGAGACGGCACCCCGAAGAAGGGATCGCCGGCAGGTGCTGGATCGAGCTGGTCCAGCGCAATGGCGGTCGACGACTGCGCCGCCGCCTGCGTGGGCAGAGAGAGCGTGGCCAGCAGCAGCGCGGTCCCGAGCAAGAGCCTCATGAGCGCGCGATGCTACTTCCCCAGGCGGCAGCCAGGCAAAACGAGCGCGATGGAGCTTACGATTTTCTCCGTTCGGACCGGCGCCGTGGCTAGGATGCGCCGTGGTGGCGGCGGGTAGGCCTCCGCTGAGGGACGATGAGGGCGAGCAGAGCGCGGCGTGATGTACCAAGGGTGTGGACCCTGCTCCTGATCATGGGGCTTGGCGTTACGGCTGCCGGTGCCAGGGCGCAGACGCAGCCGCCGCCCCGGCCGGCGCCGAGCACGCCCGCGCCGCCTGCGCCCGCGTCCGCGCCGGCAGAGCGGCCGCCGCTCGCGCAGTCGCTCACGGGCATGGCCAAGGCGGAGTACATCACGGCGGGCGTGCTCTTCCGGCAAGGCGACTACAGCGGCGCGGGCGAGCGGTTCCATCGCGCCTATGAGCTCTCGCGGGACCACCGGTTGCTCTGGGACGTCGCGCGTTGCCACAAGGAGATGCGCCGTTACGCGCGGCTGCTCAAGACGCTCGATCGGATGGAAGCCGAGGCCGGGGCTGCGCTCACGGTCGACGAGCGGAAGGACATCGTCGAGCTCCGCGCGTTCGCCGAGCGGCTGGTGAGCCGCATGGAGATCCTGGCGAGCGCGCCGGGGGCCACGGTGTTCGTCGATGGCGAGGTCGTGGGGACGACGCCGTTTCCGGAGCCGGTACCGGTGGACATCGGAGAGCGGCAGATTCGGATCGTCAAACCGGGCTTCAAGGAGCTCACGCGTACCGAGACCGTCACCGGCGGGGGACATATCGCGTTCTCCGCGGCCCTGGAGAAGATCGCCCCCCGGGGTCGTCTCCGGGTGGTGGCCGGATCGAACGATGCGATCGCGGTCGACGGCAAGGTGGTCGGTCGCGGCGCGTGGGAGGGCTCTGTGCCGAGCGGAGCGCATCTGTTGCGGGTGACTGCGCCGGGGATGCTGGCGTATCAGGCCGACGTCCTGGTGCGAGACGGCGAATCGCGGCGCATCGAGGTGAAGCTGGACGATGCTCGCGGGCGCGCCGCGTACTGGTTATGGCTCGGCGGTGGCGCGGCGCTGCTCGCCGGCGGTCTGATCACGGGAGCGCTCGTGTTCGAGCCGGGCAGGCCGGCGAAGCAGGGGACGCTCGGCTCGTTCCCGCTGTCGCTCGGCGGCGTAGGCGGGCGGCGATGAGCGCGCGCTCGATCCCGAGCGGCCGCGGCGCTCGTCGCGCGCGGCGCGGCGGTCGTCGTGCCTGCCGGCTGCTCCGGGACCGTCCTGAACTGGATTGACGAGCGATCGCCAGGCCCACGGGAGCGCGACGGGGCGATCCTGCGCCTCCGCCTCCAGCGGGCCACGCGCCCCCGGCCGGGCTCCGCTGGGCGGCGTGCCGCGAGCCTCTCCGGCGGATGCGCTCCCGGCGCCGATCCTCTAGAGCAGGTCCCCATGCGCAAGATCGTCGTCCACGAGCCCGGCAGCCACGACAAGCTCCGCGTCGAGGAGCACCCCGACCCGACCCCTGCGCGCGGCGAGGTGCTCGTCGACGTGCAGGCCGCGGGCGTCAATTACGCCGATTGTGTCGTCCGCATGGGTCTCTACGAGTCGGCGAAGAAGTACGTCGGCTGGCCGATCACGCCCGGCTTCGAGCTCGCCGGCACCGTCGCCGCGCTCGGCGAGGGCGTCTCCGATCTCGCCCCGGGGGCGCCCGTGTTCGCGGTGACCCGCTTCGGCGGCTACGCGTCGCGCGTCGTGGTCCCGCGGCACCAGGTCTTCCCGCTGCCCGCGCGCCTCACGCCGGAGCAGGCGGCCGGCTTCCCGGCGGTCTTCATGACGGCGTACTACGCGCTGTACGAGCTCGTGCGCCTGCGGCCGGGCATGGCGTTGCTGGTTCACTCGGCCGCCGGCGGCGTGGGCGGCGCGCTGGTGCAGCTCGGCAAGGTCGCCGGCTGTCGCGTGGTGGGCGTCGTGGGGGCGGCGCACAAGGTCGAGGCGGCGAGGCGGCTCGGCGCCGACGCGGTGATCGACAAGAGCCGCGAGCCGCTCTGGGTTGCGGCGGAGCGGCTCGCGCCCGAGGGCTACGACGTGGTGCTCGACGCGAACGGGGTCGAGACGCTGCGGCAGAGCTACAGGCACCTCGGGCCGGCGGGGAAGCTCGTCGTGTACGGCTTCCACACGATGCTGCCGCGGCAGGGCGGCCGCCCGAACTACGCGAAGCTCGCGCTCGACTTCGTGCGGATGCCGCGCTTCAACCCGCTCGACCTCTGCAACGACAACAAGAGCGTGCTGGCGTTCAACCTCTCGTACCTGTTCCACGAGACGGAGATCCTGCGCGAGGCCATGGAGCGGCTCGCGGGCTGGCTGGACGAGGGGCGCCTGTCGGCGCCGCCGGTGACGACGTACCCGCTGGAGCGGGCAGGGGAGGCGCACCGGGCGCTGGAGTCGGGCAGCACGGTGGGCAAGCTGGTGCTGACGATGTAGGGCGCCGGCGTGCTGCCTGAGCGCTGCCGGCGTGCCGCCTGAGCTGCTGGCGCGCGCGGCGTCGTGGGCTGCTCACGCCGGCGGGCCGCGCTGGCCGGATGACAGACGCCGGACAGCACGAAATCGCCACGGCCGGCATTCGTTCTTCCCCCTTGCCCCCCCGGGGGTCGAGAGGCTCCGGGGAGAATTGAAATTCAACCCGCAGGCTGTCGGGAGCCGCGGACAGAATTGAAATTCAACCCGGAGGCTGTCGAGAGGCTCCGGGGAGAATTGAAATTCAAAGCGGAGGCTGTCGAGAGCCGTCGGGAGAATTGAAATTCAACCCGGAGGCTGTCGGAAGCCGCGGGGAGAATTGAAATTCAACCTGGCACCTGCCGAGCGCCCACCAGGACAGCTTTTTGCCGGCCCGGCGGATCACCCGGCCGTGCAGGGCCGCGCGGAACAAGAAAACGACGGGGGCCCCGGTCGATTTTCGTGACCCGATCGGGGTCGCGCTCCCGATTTACCCCTGTGACGGGACAGAGCGACGCCGGGCGGTGATCCCCTTCGCGCGGCGCGCTCCTTCCCACGGGCCCCGGTCCATCGTGCGCTCGCGTCCCGCGCGGCGCGGCGATGGGCCGGGCCGGGTCCAACCAACAGCCTCCCTGTTCGAGGAGACTTCAGGAGGAGAGACATGCCTGCTGCGACGAAGACGAAGAAGCGCTCCCTGACCGCCGCCTCTGGAGAGCCGTCCTACACCCCGCCCATCTACGACCCTGCGGCCGGGAAGAAGGCCATCGAGGCGCTCGCCTCGCAGCTCGACGGCCTCTCCGAGGCCGAGCTCGTCACCGTGAGGATGGACGTCGAGGCGGCCACGTACGCGGCGCTCGGCGTCGTCGGCTTCGTGTCATCGCCCGACGTGCGCGCGCGCTTCGCGCGGCTGCCCCGGGAGGAGTTCGACATCACCCACCTCGACGAGCTCGGGCTCGCGTGCTTCGCCACGCTCCACGCGCTCGCGGAGGCGCGGGCCGCCGGCGCGCTCGAGACGGACGCGCGGCTGCCGGAGGCGCTCGTCACCGAGGCGGTGGAGGTCGAGGGGCGCATGCAGGCGCTCTGCGAGTACCAGCTCGCGGACGATCCCGCGATCAAGCCGGAGCTCGACCGGCTGCGGCCGGGCACCGGCCACCGCGACCTCGCGAACGACCTGCTCGGCTACGCGCGGATCTACGAGCTGCGCGCCGACGTGGTGAAGGCGGACCGGAAGCACTACCGGGCCGGCGACGCGGCGCGGGCGCGGGAGCTGGCCGGGGTGATGATCCAGAAGCTCTCGGCCGCGCTGACGCCGAAGGCCCGGGAGGCCTACGACCGGTACGTGCGGGTCTGGACGCTGCTCTGCCAGCGCTACGACGAGGTGCGGGCGGCGGCGCTGTGGCTCTGGCGAAAGAACGCGCGCGTGCAGGAGCGGTTCCCGTCGCTGTTCGTGGCGGGCCGGCCGAACGTGGGCCGGTCGAGGAAGGAGACGCCGAAGGGGAGCGAGGGGCCCGGGAAGGGCGGCAGCGGCGGTGGCGGGACCGGCGGCAGCGGCGGCGGGGAGGACCCGGACATGACGCCCGTCCCGGATCTCGTGGCGGAGAGCCCTGCCTGAGCGAGGCGACGGTGCCGTCCTGCGCGCGAGCCGCTTCGAGCGCAGGGCGGCAGCGCAGCGTTTCCGGGCTTCCGGCTCGCGATGCGTTCGCGTGCAGGCGGGTCGCCTGACCGGGATCACGGGCGGACGATGCGGATCGATGCCTCGCCCACCACGACAAACGCGCCGGCCAGATCGGCGGCATGGTGCGCCAGGAGGCGCTGCAGGGCGGCGATCTTGCTGGCGCTGCGCTCGTCTGCCAGCCGAAGCAAGACGACGCCGCGATGCGGCTGGCGGGAGCGGAACACGCGCTCCCCGAAGTCCGTATCGTTCGTGATGAGGATCCGGTCTTCCTGGACAGCCATTGCAAGCACGCTGGCGTCGTCGAGGCCGCGAGCTTGTTCGTAAACCGAGAAGACGTCGTGCTGCTGATCGCGCAGCCAGCTCGCCACGCGCGGTCCAGTGCACTCATCTACCAGGAACCGCACTCAGACCGCTTCCCTCAGGCTCGGCAGAAATGAGGTCTGCTCCAGGGAGCGGCTGGCGAAGAGCAGGCAGGCCTGGATGTCCTCGCGGGTCAGGCCTTCGTACTCGTCCAGGAGTTCGTCGACGGTGGCGCCGTGGGCGAGCAAGCCCAGAAGGAACGGCACGGTGAGCCGGGTCCCGCGCACGACCGGCTTCCCGGACATGATCTCGGGTTCGGCGGTGATGCGTTCGAGCAGGCTCTGGTCCGTCATGGGGTGCCCTCGGCGGCTCAAGCTTAGCAGGATCACCCCCCATCGCGCCGCCGTTCGCGCGGGGCGGCCACTGGCGTGCTTGCGCCACGGGATCACCCCCCGGGGGGACCTCCGGAGCTCATCCGGGGGCCGCGCCCGGAGACCCCGGCCCGCTCCGGCGCGGACGCGTCCCCCTGCGCGCGCTGCCGTTCCGCGCGCAGCGCGGCGGCGAAGCGCTTCCGGGCCGCGGTGCCGCGCCGCTTCGCGGTGCTCTCCGAGCAGCCGAGCGCGTCGCCGATCGCCTGCCAGGTCCGCTGCTCGACGTGATGGAGCAGGAGGACGCGCCGCTCTCCCTCCGTGAGCCGCGCCAGCGCGTCCTCCGCCGCGCGGATCGCGCGCTCGTACGTGGCGCGGAGCCGCTCGCCCTCCTCGCCTGGCGCGGCGAGCGCTCGCCCCACGAGGCCGAGCACCGCCGCCGCGGCGACCTGGTCGCCCATCTCGTCGACGTGCGCGGTCGTCTCGGCGTCGCCGTCGGCGAGGAGGTCGCTCGCGTCGTGCACCGCCTCGGCGGCGTCGTAGCCGTCCTCGCGGGCGGCGCGCCAGTGCTTCGACTCCTGCCGCAGCGCGTCCGAGAGCGCGCCGTCGATGCGCCGCCACGCGTAGACCGCGAAGGGGACGCCGCGGGCGGGGTCGTACCCGAGCGCGGCCTCGTGGAGCGCCTGGAGCGCGGCGGAGCGGAGATCGTCGGCCACGTAGCGCGCGCGCGTGCGCCGGAGGAACTGGTCGCAGAGCTTCTCTGCGAGCGGCACGGCCTGCGCGACGAGCGCCTGCTGCTCGGGGCTCAGCGGCCTCTGCGCCCGGTCGTCGGGGCTCATCGGGGGCGCCCTCGGCCGCGTCCCTGGTTTGCGCTCGACCTCGCCGCGAGCCGCTCCGCCGCCGCGGCCAGCGCCGCCGGATCGCGCCGGTCGACCTCGCCGCTCGAGGTGGGCGGCGTGCGCGGGCGGATCCGGTCGACGAGCGGGGCGGCGACGGGGTGCGTCGCGAGGAAGCGCGCGGTCAGCGCGCGCAGCGCCTCGAGATCCTGCGCCGGCAGGAGATCGGCGTAGGGCGCGACGGCGTGGTCGACGCGGGCCTCGAGGGTCGGATCGCCGTCGTCGGGTTCGGGGCGCTGGCTCGACATGGGGCTCCGGGGGCGCGCTGCTCGGGCGCGGCGTGCGTCGAGCGCGCGATGGACACCCGAAGCTACCTTTCCCCGGGAGGGGCAACAAGGGTAGAGAAGCGACGATGGCCGGTGTGTTGCGGCGTGGCGCGCCGCGAGGCGGGGAGTCGCGAGGTGGCGGGGAGTCGCGAGGTGGCGGGGAGTCGAGAGGTAGAGAGCGTCGATGATCTGACGCGCCCCGGGGCGCTGTTCCAGGGGCGCTTCCTGATCGACCGCCTCCTCGGGCGCGGCGGGATGGGCGAGGTCTGGGCCGCGCTCGACACGACGCTCGAGCGCCCGGTGGCCATCAAGATCATCCACCGCGCGCTCGCGGGGGAGGCGCGCTACGCCGAGCGCTTCCTCCGGGAGATGAAGCTCGTCGCGCGGGTGGCGCACCCGAACATCGTGCGCCTGTACGACGCCGGAAGGGCAGCGGACGGGCGGCTCTTCATGGTGATGGAGCGCGTGGTCGGCGTCGCGCTGCGGGAGATGATCGCCGGCGGCGCGCGGCTCGACGTGGTGCGCGCGCTCCACTGCGCGATCCAGATCGCGGACGCGCTCTCGACGGCGCACGCGGCCGCGCTGGTGCACCGCGATGTGAAGCCCGAGAACATCCTGGTGAGCGACGGCGTGCGCGCGCGCCTCGTCGACTTCGGCGTGGCGAAGGACGCGCGCGGGCTCGCGCTGACGCGGCTCGGGAGCGTGGTCGGGACGTCGCGCTACATGGCGCCGGAGCAGGTGAAAGGGGGCGCCGTGGACGCGCGCGCGGACGTGTATGCGCTCGGCGTGGTCCTCTACGAGATGCTGGCGGGGGTGCACCCGTACGCGGTGCTCGACGAGGCGTCGGGCATCGGCGAGACGGAGATCCAGGCGGCGCACGTGCACCTTCCGGCGGCGCCGCTGCCGGACGTGCTGCCGGGGTGCCCGGAGGCGCTGTGGCGGGCGGTGGCCACGTGCCTCGCAAAGCGGCCGGAGGAGCGGTTCGCGCGGGCGGCGGACCTCGCGGAAGCGCTGCGCGACGTGGCGCGGCGGGTCGTGCCGGGCGAGGTGGCGCCGGAGGACGCGACCGCGCGGCAACTCGTGCGCGAGGCGGAGGATGCGGCGCGGGAGAGGGCGATCCGCGGGCGCGGGGAGATGGACCGGGAGGAGGAGGGGACGGCGAGGGGGGCGGCGCGGTCGGTGGACGCGCTGCGGGCGGGGGCCGCGCCGGTGGGCGGGGTAGCGGCGGGAGCCGCGGAGGGCAGGGCGGCGGCGGGCGCAGATGCGCGGGGCAGGCTGGGGATGGCGCAGCAGTTCAAGGTGGACCCGGCCTGGGGGCTGCGAGAGGTGGGGGAGCCGGAGAAGGGGACCTGGAGCGAGGATGTGGCGGCCGGGGCGCGGTTGCGGTGGCCAGCGCTGCTTCCGATCGAGGGTGGGGTGGCCGAGACGGCGGAGGGGGACGGCCCGGGGGCGGGTGGGCCCGGTGCGGCAGAAACCAGCGCGCTGGTGAGCACGGAGAAATGGGACGGTGCGGCGGTTCCAGCGGCGGGAATGGGGACGCCCGCGAGCACGGAAAAGTGGGCGGGGGCAGCGGCGGTCATGGCGGCGAGGCCGGCGGGAGAGCGGCTGGCGAGGACGGAGCCCTGGGAGCAGGCGAGGGCTGGCGCTGGCGTGATGGCGACGCGTGCGGCGTCGTCGCGGATACGCTGGGTGCTCGTCGTTGTCGGGGTGCTGGCCCTTGGTCTGGTGGCGCTCCTTGCCACTGTGGTGGTCGGGAGCATGAGGCGGTGACGCGCCCCCGGGATCTGCCTCTGGCTTTGCCGGCCAGTCGCCGCGCGCGCCCACGGGACATGCGATGTCAGATCATGAGCTTTGCAGGGAGGCCGCGCGCTCGACGGACCCGACCACTCACCTGACCATCGTGAGGTTCACCAGCAGGCTCCTGTGAAGAACAGCCGGCCGGCTTTGCTCGCCCCTCCGACCGCGCTGTCGACGCAGGTGCCGCAGATCCTCCGGAACGCGCAGAATCCCGCGCATCAAGCCCCTCACTCGCCTTCATCTCCCGCGAGGAGGCCATGCACCGAGAACTCGACCGCATCGAACGGCTCGGCACGGGGAAGACCCATCCCCCCTGGCCCGCGTCCCCGGGCGCGCGGCCCGTAAGCCCCGGCGATCTCCGTGGTGAGCTCCGCCTGCGCGGCGCCGTGGCGAGAGCTCGGCAGCGCTTTGTGGACGAGCTCGCCATCGACTATCCCGTGGAAGCGCTCCGCCTCGGGAATCGCCAGGAGGTCCTCCACCGTCGCATGGCGGCATCCCGGGGTAGCGCTCGACATGAGCGCAACGATAAGGCGACTACCGCGATGCGGCCAGCAGCGCCTGGGTTCCAGGAGCGCAGCTCGGTAGAGCAGCGGTCTCCTGAACCGAAGGCCGCAAGCTCACGAGCTCCCAAGGGGGTATGCTCGTCGCGCATGCCGCTGCACGCCAGCGGTCTTCTGCTCACCCGGCGGTGAGCGCACACGCTGACACTGTCCTGGAGCCACCTTCGGGACTTGAACCCGAGACCTACGGTTTACGAAACCGTTGCTCTACCACTGAGCTAAGGTGGCACGCCTCGCGTTGAGGAGGCGCGCAGATTACCTACTCGTCCTGCCAAGTCAAGGGCTTTTATTCACGCCCCGGGCGGCCTCGCCTTCCCCCGTGGGCTTCTGCCGTCACCTTCCGGGATTCCCCGGCCCCGCCGAGCCCGCGCCCGCGTCCACGTCCGGGTTCCCTCGGCCGAAGAACTCCGCCAGCCGCGCCGCCAGCTCGCTCGCCGCCGACCAGTGCATCATGTGGCCGGCCTCCGGCAGCTCGACGTGCTCCGCGCGCCGGAGGCTCGCCGTCCGATCCGCCTCGTCCGGCGGGTGCCAGCCGTGCGGCCCCCCGCTCACGACGAGCGTCGGGCACGCGATGCGCTCCAGGAACGCCTTGAACGCCTCCAGCTGGAACACGAGCGGCGACGTCGTCCGGTGCACCGGATCGTACGCCCACGCGAGCCCTCCGCCCGGCTCCTCCCGCGTGAGCAGCGGCGCGCGCGTCGCGAGCACCTCGCGCGGCACGCGCGGGTGGTGCGCCACGAGCCGCGCGATCGCGTCCTGCATCGACGCGAGGCGCCGCGGCGCCCGATCGATCCCCTTCATCTCGCGCAGCCACGTCTCCATGCGCACGACCGCCAGCTCGGGCGCGTTCGCCGGCGGCCCCATGCCCTCGAGCAGCGCCAGGCGCTCGACGCGGTCGGGGCACGCGCCGGCGTAGTACACCGCGACCGCGCCGCCCATCGAGTGGCCCACCACGCCGAGCCGCGCCGGCGCGAGCGCGTCGACGAGCGCCGCGACGTCCGCGATGTAGTCGGGGAAGTAGTAGTAGCTGCCCGGGCCGACGCGCGCGCTCCGGCCGAAGCCGCGCAGGTCGGGCGCGACGACGTCGTGCCCTGCCCGCGCGAGCGGCTCGGCCACGAGATCCCACGTGCTCCCCGCGTCGAGGAAGCCATGGAGCAGCAGCAACGTCAGGCCGGTCGGCCGCGCGCCCTCGTCGCGGAAGCGATGGACGCACAGCCCGAGCCCGTTGACCTTCCAGGTGTCCGACGACCTATGCACCACGCGCGTGCTCTCGCGTGCGGATGCTCCCGTCAACCCCCCTCGCGCGCCGCGCCGTCACCGCTTCGCCGGCGCCGCAGGAGCCGGCGGCGGCAGCATGGCCCCCGTCGCCACCGGCACCGCCGTGCCCGGCGCCGCCGCCGCAGGCACCGCCGCGCCCGGCGCCGTGCCCGCGCCGCCGGGCGCCGTGCCCGCGCCGCCGGGCGCCGTGCCCGGCGCAGCGCCGTCCGATCCGGCCGGCGCCGCGCTGCCAGACCCCGCAGGCGCCACCGGGAGCGCGGCGCCCGTGAGCTGCGCGGCGTCCTTGAGCACCTCCTCGGCGTGCACGCCCGGATCCACGTCCGGATACACCTTCGCGACCTTGCCGTCGGGGTTGATCAGGAACGTCACGCGCGCCGTCATCCCGAGCCGCGTGGGCACGCCGAACGCGTTGGCCCACGTGCGATCGGTGTCGACGAGGATCGGGAACGGCAGCCGGTTCTCGGTGGAGAACTTCTCGTGCGACTCGCGCGAGTCGGACGACACGCCGAAGATCTGGACGTTTGCCTGCTTGAAGCGATCCCACGCGTCGCGGAACGCGCACGCCTCCTCCGTGCAGCCCGGCGTCCCGTCCTTCGGATAGAAGTACACGACCACGGCCCGGCCCCGCTGGTCCGACAGCCGCTGGATCGCGCCGTTCTGATCGGCGGCGAACACGTCGGGCGCGGGCGCGCCGACCGGGAGCAGCCCTTGTCCACCATCGGGTCGCTCGGCCGCGCCGCAGCCGAGCAGCGAGACAAGGGCAAAGACGACAGCAACTACGACAAATACGAGGGCAGTCGGGAAGCGTCTCATCATCAGAGCGCCACGTTAGCACGCACTCGGTAGGATCGATCCGACGCTTCTGATACGTTGCGCCGACAGGAGACGAGGCCGATGGCGATCTTCGGAAACGCGAGCGGCACCACCGACGGTACGGTGGGCCAGGGCAGGGGAATCACCTACCCCGATTTCTCTTCGCCTACCGTGGATAAGGTCATGGTCGAAGAGCGCGCAGCCGGGCTCGGCAAAAGGAGCATCAAGGGCCCCGCCAAGGTCGCCGGCCTCAAGCTCGCCATTTCCATGATGGACCTCACCACCCTCGAGGGAAAAGACTCCCCGGGAAAGGTCCAACAGCTCTGCCAGAAGGCGCTCCGACCCCACGAGCGCGCGGACATCCCTTCCTGTGCGGCGGTGTGCGTTTATCCCAAGCTCGTGCCCGTCGCCAGGCGAGCGGTCGAGGGCTCATCCGTCAAGGTGGCGAGTGTGGCGACCGCCTTCCCGAGCGGCCTGTCGACGCTCGCCGTCAAGCTCGCCGACGTGCGCCAGGCGGTCGAGCTCGGCGCCGACGAGATCGACATGGTGATCGACCGCGGCGCGATGCTCGCGGGCGAGTACGCCGCGGTCCACGACGAGATCGCGGCAACCAAGGAGGCCTGCGGGCGCGCGCACCTCAAGGTGATCCTGGAGACGGGCGAGCTCGGGAGCTACGACCGCGTCCGCAAGGCGAGCCGCATCGCGATGCTCGCCGGCGCCGACTTCATCAAGACCTCGACCGGGAAGATCACCCCGGCGGCGACGCCCCCGGTGACGCTCGTGATGCTGGAGGCGATCCGCGATCACGCGCACGCGACCGGCCGGCGCGTCGGGATGAAGCCGGCCGGCGGCATCCGCACGGCGAAGCAGGCGCTCCACTACCTCGTGATGGTCAAGGAGACCCTCGGCGACGCCTGGCTCTCGAGCGACCTCTTCCGCTTCGGCGCGTCGACGCTCCTCAACGACGTGCTCATGCAGCTCGAGAAGGAGCGGACAGGCGCTTACCAGAGCGGCGACTATTTCAGCAAGGACTGACCCGGCGCTCCGGCCGACCGTGCGCGGCGGCCGTACGCGCCCGAGCCCGCCGCGCGCAACCCGGCGAGCGCGCGCGCCCCCGGTCCCCTGCGCGCCTCAGCCCGCCGTGGGAGGCCACGGCCCGCTCCGATGTTCAACCCGCGGCGGCGGGCGTAGAGTGCGCGCCATGAGCGACAAGAGCACCGCCGCGGCAGGCGGCGACGGGGGCGCACCCCGGCAGACGATCGCCGCTCGGGACGCGGGCCCTGCGCGCGACGCCGCGCGTGACGCTGCCGACGCCGCCATCGTGTTCGGCGACGCGTGGCGCTACGCGCCGGCGCCCGAGGCGCGCGATCACGTGAAGATCGCGCCGCGGTACGACCTCTTCATCGGCGGCGCGTGGCGCGCCCCGGCGTCGGGCCGCTACCTGGACAGCATCAACCCGTCGACCGAGGAGAAGCTCTGCGAGTTCGCCGAGGCCTCCGAGCGGGACGTCGACCTCGCCGTGCAGGCCGCCCGGGCCGCGTACGAGAAGCACTGGTCGCGCCTGCGCCCGCTCGATCGCGGCAAGTACATCTACCGCATCGCCCGCGCCCTCCAGGAGAAGGCGCGCGAGCTCGCGGTCGTCGAGTCGCTCGATGGCGGCAAGCCGATCAAGGAGTCCCGCGACGTCGATCTGCCGCTCGCGGCCGCGCATTTCTTCTACCACGCGGGCTGGGCCGACAAGCTCGACCACGCCTTCCCGGGGCGCGACCCGCGCCCGCTCGGCGTCGCGGGCCAGGTGATCCCGTGGAACTTCCCGCTCCTCATGGCGGCGTGGAAGCTCGCCCCGGCCCTCGCGGCGGGCAACACGTGCGTCCTCAAGCCCGCCGAGACGACGCCGCTCACCGCGCTCCTCCTCGCGAAGATCATCGAGGAGGCCGACCTCCCGCCCGGCGTCGTCAACGTGGTCACGGGCGCTGGCCCGACGGGCGCCGCGGTCGTCGGCCACCCCGGCGTCGACAAGGTCGCCTTCACCGGCTCGACCGAGGTCGGCAAGCGCATCCAGCGCGCGCTCGCCGGCACCGGCAAGAAGCTCACCCTCGAGCTCGGCGGAAAGGCCGCCAACATCGTCTTCGAGGACGCGCCGCTCGACCAGGCCGTCGAGGGGATCATCGGCGGCATCTTCTTCAACCAGGGGCACGTCTGCTGCGCGGGCTCGCGCCTCCTCGTCGAGGAGAGCGTCCACGACGCGCTCCTCGTCAAGCTGCGCGAGCGCATGGCCACCCTGCGCGTCGGCGACCCGCTCGACAAGAACACGGACGTCGGCGCGATCAACTCGCGGGCGCAGCTCGAGAAGATCCAGGAGCTCGTCGCCGCGGGCGAGCGCGAGGGGGCCGCGCGCTTCTCGGTGAGCTGCGCGCTCCCGCAGCGCGGCTACTGGTTCGCGCCGACGCTGTTCACGGGCGTCGCGCAGTCGCACCGCATCGCGCGCGAGGAGATCTTCGGCCCCGTGCTCTCCATCCTGACCTTCCGCACGCCCGAGGAGGCGATCGAGAAGGCGAACAACACGATGTACGGGCTGTCGGCCGGCGTCTGGACGGGCAAGGGCTCGAAGAGCTTCTGGGTCGCGCAGCGCCTGCGCGCCGGGGTCGTGTGGGCGAACACGTTCAACAAGTTCGATCCGAGCTCCCCGTTCGGCGGCTACAAGGAGAGCGGCTTCGGCCGCGAGGGCGGGCGCCAGGGGCTGCTCGCCTACCTCGAGGTGGACTGATGGCGCTCGGCAACCAGGACAGCAGCGAGAGCGAGGGGCGCGCGGCGACCGGCGCCGGCGCGCACGACGCCCCGGCGGGCGAGCGCGTGGGCGTACGCAAGGCGTACAAGATGTTCGTGGGCGGCGCGTTCGTGCGCTCGGAGTCCGGGAGGTACACGCAGGTGCGCGATCACGGCGGCGCGGGCGCGGTCGAGAACATCCCGCGCGCGTCCCGCAAGGACGGGCGCGACGCTGTGGTCGCGGCCGCCGGCGCGTTCGCCGGCTGGTCGTCGCGCTCGGCCTTCAACCGGGGGCAGATCCTCTACCGCCTCGCCGAGATGCTCGAGGCGCGGCGCGCGGAGCTCGCGGCCTCGCTCGAGCGCGGCGGGCTCGACGCCGGCGCCGCGCAGCGCGAGGTCCTCGCGACGATCGATCGCGCGGTCGCGTACGCCGGGTGGGCCGACAAGTTTCAGAGCCTGTTCTCGAGCCTGAACCCGGTCGCGGGCCCGCACTTCACCTTCACGGTGCCCGAGCCGATGGGGGTCGTCGTCATCGCGGCGCCGCCGCGCCCGGCGCTCCTCGGCCTCGCGAGCTCCCTCTTGCCGGTGATCACCGCCGGCAACACCTGCGTCGTGCTCGCGAGCGAGGCGGACCCGCGCACCTCCCTCGTCTTCGGCGAGGCGCTCGCCACGAGCGATCTCCCGGGCGGCGTCGTCAACGTCCTCACCGGCCAGCTCGCGGAGGTGCTACCGCACCTCGCCGCGCACATGGAGGTCGCGGCGCTCGACCTGCACGGCGTGGACGCGGCCCTGCAGAAGCGCCTCGAGGAGGCGGCCTCCGCCACGGTCAAGCGCGTGCGCGCCCGCGCGCTCGACGAGGCGGCGTGGTTCGACGACAGGGCGGCGACGTCCCCCCGCTGGATCGAGCGGTTCGTCGAGATGAAGACGATCTGGCACCCGGCAGGGCCCTGACGCCGGCGCCCGCGCCGCGCGCGGCTCAGGTGCCGAGCACCATCCCCGTCTGCAGCGTCCGCCCGGCCACGAGATCCGCGGCGGCGAGCGGCTTCCGTCCCTCGACCTGCGCCCGCAGGATCTGGATCGCGCCCGTGCCGCAGGCGACGATCACCACGCCGCGGCCGGCCATCACCACGGTGCCCGGCGGCGCCTCGCCGTGCGGCGCATCGCTCTCCACGCGCGCCGCCAGCACCTTGAGCGCCTTGCCCCCGATCGTCGTGAAGGCGCCCGGCCACGAGGTCATCCCCCGGATGTGGTCGTGGATCTGCCGCGCGCTCCGGTCCCACCGGACGCGGCCGTCCTCCTTCTTCAGGAGCGGCGCGTGCGTCGCCGCCGCGTGGTCCTGCGCGGTCAGCTCGAGCTCGCCGTCGACCGCGCGGCGGAGGTCCTCGCGCACGACGCGCGCCGCGAGCGCGCCGAGCTCGACGGCGAGCTCGTCGGCCGTCGTGTCGGGGCCGATCGGCGTGCGGTGCACGGCGTAGACAGGCCCCGTGTCCATGCCCTCATCCATCTGCATCAGCGCGACGCCCGTCTCCGCCTCGCCCCGGACGATCGCCCAGGTGATCGGCGCGGCGCCGCGGTAGCGCGGCAGGATCGACGCGTGCAGGTTCATGCACCCGCGCCGCGGCGCCTCGAGCACCGCCTTCGGCAGGATGCGCCCGTAGGCGATCACGAGCGCCACGTCGGCGCCGGCGTCCCTCACCCACGCGGCGAACTCGGGCGTGCGGATCTTCTCGGGCTGCACGACCGGGATGCCGAGCTCCCCCGCCTTCACCTTGACCGGCGGCGCCTTCAGCTCGAGCCCGCGTCCGGCCGGCCGATCCGGCTGGCAGACGACGCCGACGACGTTGGCGATCGACGCGAGCGCCTCGAGCGAGGGCACGGCGATGGCGGGGGTCCCGAAGAAGAGCGCGCGCACGCCCTGGCTTCTAGCAGGAGCCGCGCGTCATCGGGCCTTCTTCTTCGCGGCGAGCTCCGCCGCGGCGGCGCGGCGTCAGGGCGTCCCCGCCGCGGGGCGCGGGTCCGCGCAGCAGCGGAAGCCGGTCTCGTAGAACACGAACGTCGGGTCGTGTGCGTCGTTCGTCCCGCGGCACCCCGTCCACGGCTTGGCCCAGAAGCCGCCCATGAGCGCGCCCGGCCACCGGCGGCCGGGGCGCGACGCGACCCACTCCTCGACGTTGCCCATCATGTCGAAGACGCCGAAGGCCGAGGCGCACCCCGGGTACGATCCGCTCGGGGCGCCCTGCCAGAGCCGCTCCACCTCGCGCTGCGCGACCGCGCCGGAGGCGCCGAGCTTCCGCTCGTCGACCGGCCGCCAGGCCTTGCCGCTGTTGCAGACCGTCCTGTCGACGCGCCAGCCGTAGGCGAGCGGGCGCCGCTCGGGCCCCTCGCACGCGAGCTCCCACTCCTGCTCGGCGCAGACGCGCTTGCCGCGCGCCGCGCACCAGGCGGTCGCCATCTCGAACGACTGCATCACGAGCGGCTTCGCGCCGCGCTGGTTCGGCGCCTCGAACTGGTCCATGCACACGGCGATCTCGGTCGTCCGACCCTCCTCGGCGGTGATGCCTTCCCAGTAGGCGAAGCAGTGGGTCGCCTTGCCGTTCTTGACCGGCTCGACGCAGACATGCTGCACCTCGTCATGGTGCGTGCCGGTGACGAGCCGCATGTCCGGCGGGCACGCTGCGCTGGGGCCTGGATCGAGGGAGGGCGCCGCTGGCAGGCTGAGCATCGCGAGCGCGAGCGCGCCGAGGCCGAGCAGGGGATCGATCATCGTTCCGCGAGGGCTGCGAGGGCTGCGAGGGCTGCGATGAGCGGCGCTCTCTGCGGCGGATCCGCCGCGGAGGATCCTGCGCTGCGTCGACCAACGGGCGAGCGCTGCAGGTCGGAGCTGACCGCAGCGTATCCACATTCAAAAAAATGACCAGGGCTGTGGCACGCGGCATGCGCCGTGTCTATGGTGAGCTCCCGTAGCCTCGCGGGCTGTCTTCGGGCCAGCAGGGCTCCGCGTCGCACGATTCTCATCCGTCTGGATGCAAGCCAAGATGACCGGGGCGCGCGTCGACCGCGCGGCCCGGCCGCGGTTCATGAAGGGGTTTACCTCCCCCGGTCGGGTGCCTAGAGGAGATCGCCATGTCCGAGAAAAAGAACCCGCCGATGCCGCCGCGCTCCGAAGAAGAGGTCGTCTTCGGGGACGAGCTGCCGGTCCTGCCGATTCGCAATGCGGTCCTGTTCCCGGGCGCCGTTGCGCCCTTCGACGTCGGCCGCGAGAAGTCGGTCGCGCTGGTCGAGGATGTCGACAACCTCCCCGGCCCGGTCATCGCGATTTTTGCCCAGCGCGATCCGTCGACCGACGATCCCGGGGCTGAAGACCTGTACCCCATGGGCTGCGCCGCGCGCGTGCTGAAGGCGCTCAAGCACAGCTCGGGCAACTACTCGCTGATCCTGCAGGGCCTCACGCGGATCCGGCTGGAGAGCGTCACGGCGCACTCGCCGTACCTGCGGGCCAAGATCCGCCGCATGGACGAGCCGGCGACGGAGGACGTCGAGGCCGAGGCGCTGGCGATGAGCCTGCGCGACATCGCGAAGCAGGTCATCCAGCTCATGCCCGAGCTGCCGCGCGAGGCGGGCTCGCTCATCGACTCCATCCAGGCGCCCGGCGCGCTCGCCGACCTCGTCGCGGCCAACCTGGACGCGCCGGTCGAGGAGAAGGCGCAGCTCATCGAGACGATCGACGTCAAGGAGCGCATCCGCAAGGTGCTCCGGCTGCTCACGCGGCAGCTCGAGATCCTGAAGATGCGCGAGCGCATCAACTCCCAGATCAAGGAGGAGATGGGCAAGAACCAGCGCGAGTACGTCCTGCGCCAGCAGCTCAAGGCGATCAAGGAGGAGCTCGGCGAGGACGACGGCGATCAGGGCGATCTCGACGGCCTCGAGGACCGCATCGCGAAGGCGAACCTGCCGACCGAGGCGGAGACGGTCGCGAAGAAGCAGCTCAAGCGGCTGCGCACGATGCAGGTCGGGTCGGCCGAGTACACCGTGGTGCGGACGTACCTCGACTGGATCCTCGACGTGCCCTGGACGCAGTCGACGCAGGACAACCTCGACATCGGCAGCGTCCGCAAGGTGCTCGACGAGGATCACTACGGCCTGGAGAAGGTCAAGAAGCGCATCCTCGAGTACCTCGCGGTGCGCAAGCTGAAGCAGGACAAGAAGGGACCGATCCTCTGCCTGCTCGGCCCGCCCGGCGTCGGCAAGACCTCGCTCGGCCGGAGCATCGCGCGCGCCCTCGGCCGCAAGTTCCACCGCGTCTCGCTCGGCGGCGTGCACGACGAGGCGGCGATCCGCGGCCACCGGCGCACCTACGTCGGCGCGCTCCCTGGCCAGATCATCCAGGGCATGAAGAAGTCGGGGACGATCAACCCGGTCTTCATGATGGATGAGGTCGACAAGATCGGGCACGACTTCCGGGGCGACCCCTCGGCGGCGCTGCTCGAGGTGCTCGACCCGGAGCAGAACAACACCTTCGCGGATCACTACCTGGAGATCCCGTACGACCTGTCGCACGTGATGTTCGTCGCGACCGCGAACGTGGCCGACCCGATCCCGCCGCCCCTCCGCGACCGCATGGAGATCCTCGAGATCCCCGGCTACACGCGGAAGGAGAAGCTCGCGATCGCGCGGCAGCACCTCCTGCCGAAGCAGCTCTCCGAGCACGGGCTCACGACGGAGCAGCTCGAGGTCACGGACAAGGCGCTGGAGGAGATCATCGATCACTACACGCGCGAGGCCGGCGTTCGCTCGCTCGAGCGGCAGATCGCGGGCGTCATCCGCGGCGTGGCGGTGAAGGTGGCGGAGGGCGACACGCAGAAGCGGCGCGTCGACAACGAGGACGACCTGCACGAGTTCCTCGGCCCGGCGAAGTACACGAGCGAGGTCGCCGAGCGCACCGCGGAGAGCGGCGTCGCGACGGGCCTGGCGTGGACGAGCGTCGGCGGGGAGATCCTCTTCATCGAGGCGACGAGGATGTACGGCACGGGCAAGCTCCAGCTCACCGGCCAGCTCGGCGACGTGATGAAGGAGTCGGCGCAGGCGGCGCTGTCCTTCGTGCGCAGCAACGCGGGGAGGTACGGCATCGCGAAGGACTTCCTCGAGAAGAGCGACCTGCACATCCACATCCCCGCCGGCGCGATGCCCAAGGACGGGCCGAGCGCCGGTGTGACGATGTTCACGGCGCTGGTCTCGCTCCTCACGGGGATCAAGGTTCGCCACGACGTCGCGATGACGGGCGAGATCACGCTCCGCGGTCGGGTGCTCCCGATCGGCGGCCTGAAGGAGAAGGTGCTGGCGGCGCACCGCGCCGGCATCAAGCGCATCATCGTCCCCGAGCGCAACCGGGCGGATCTCGAGGAGGTTCCGAAGGAGGTCGTGGACGAGCTGCAGTTCTTCTTCGTCAGCCGGATGGAGCAGGTCCTCGAGGCCGCGCTCGAGCGGCTGCCCGAGCCCGCGCCCGCGACCGAGGAGTCGAAGGACGGAGAGAAGAAGGAGCTCGAGAAGTCCGAGAAGAGCTCGATCGCCAGCAACTGAGCCCTGATCGCTGAGCGACAGGGCTCCACGGGCGCCGCGCGTCTTGAACGCGCGGCGCTTTTTTCGTCAAGAGGGGGCGTGGCCCGGTGACTCCCGCTGCGCGCGCGCCGGTCCTGACGCGACGAAAGCGCGCTCCTCTGCGGTCGGCCTTTCGTCTCGACGGATGTCAAGCGAATCGGTAGCCTCGTCGTCGCATGAGGCCGTGCCCGAATTGCGCGTGGATGCTCAAGGAGACCGACACCGCCTGCTCGATGTGCGGTGCGAGCGTGGCCGGCGCAGCTCCTGGAGCCTCTGTCCCGGTCGCGCCGCCGCCGCCGGTGCAGGCGGGGGGCGCGTATGCTCCACCCGGCCCTCCGGGCTACCCGGCGCAGCCGGGCGCCTCCAACTATGGCGGCGCGGTGCCGCAGCCGGTGTCGTCGGGGTACGGCGCGATGGGGGGCGGGCAGGGCGCCTATCCTCCTCCGCCTCAGCCGGTCGGGCTGGGAGGCGGTCTCGCGGCGCCTGGCGGTGCCGTCGCGTTCTCGACGGGCGCCGAGGCTCCCTTCCCGGTCTCCCCGTGGGCGCGCGCGGCGCCCTCGGCGGGGCTCACGTCGCAGCCCTCGTCCCCGCCGGCGAACACGCCGGGCGTGCCGCCGGCCCAGCCGCCGCTTGCGTCGCCGATCCCGGGGATCGGGCCCGGGGCGGGGCTCGGCGGCCTCGGCGGCGCGATGGGGCAGCAGCCTGTGCCGCAGGCCCCGGTGTTCGGCGCGCCCCCGCCGATCGTATCGCCCCCGCCGATGGTGACGCCGGGGATGGTGGCGCCGCCGCCGCTTGTGCAGCAGGGCGGGGCGGTGGCGCCGCCGCCGCTCGTGCAGGGCGGGGTGCCCGCGGCGGTGCCGACGGGGACGCCGGGGATGGTGGCGCCGCCGCCGCTTGTTCAGCAGGGCGGGGCGGTGGCGCCGCCGCCGCTCGTGCAGGGCGGGGTACCGGCGCAGGTGCAGGTCAGGGCGCCGGCGATCGTCGCGCCGCCGGTGGTGCAGGGTGCGGTCCCGGGCGTTGTGCAGCCGGTGTCGGCGCAGCCGTCGCGCGTGCTCGTCGGCTTCATCGTGACGTTCCAGAACGATCCCGGCGGCAGCTTCTGGCCGATCTACAGCGGCCGCACCCAGGTCGGGCGCGCGGGGGCGGATCCGGGGACGGAGATCGGGCTCGCGGACGCGAGCGCCTCCTCGCGCCACGCGTCGCTCCACGCGGACCCGACGACGGGTCAGGTCTTCATCGAGGACGACGGCTCGCGGAACGGCACCTTCGTCAACGAGCAGCGCCTCGCGCAGGGCGAGCGCCGGCAGCTCCGCGACAACGACCGGCTGCGGCTCGGGAGCACGACGTTCGTGGTGAAGGTGCTGGTGGCGTGAGCGGAGGCGTCCAGTCCAGGACCGGAGGACAGCTCTGCGCCTGCTGCGGAAGAGAGGGATGCCTCGGCGATCGGGCCGTCATGCTCCCAGCGCAGAGGTGGCCAGTCTCGAGCGATCCTGTCGGCTGAGCTCGCCTAGAGCAACAAACGGGTTGAACCCGCCTGAAACGAGCAGACCTTCGAACCGCCAAGGCATTGTCTTCTTCTTGGCGTCCTTGGCGTCTTGGCGGTTCATTTCTCGCTCGCTCAACGTGACCGTTGTTCTAGGGGGCAGCCTAGCGATCGGGGCCCTCGGTCGACAGCGAGGCGGGGTTACTCTCCCCCTGCGCCGCCCGAGCCGCCTGCACCCGCACCGCCTCCGGTCATAGCGCTTGCGCTGCTGCCGTCAGGCGCTTTGCACTTGAGAAATCCGCTGCTGTCGAGCACACACGGCATTCCTGCGCAATCTTGATCCACTGCGCATGACTGACCATTGTCGCACCGCTTGTCGCAAAGCATGCCTCCGCAGTCGACGTCGGTCTCCAGTCCGTCCTTCTGGCCGTTCGCGCAGAGCGGCGCAGGAGGCGGGATGCGGCAGTTGAAGTATTCGATCACTTCCGGGGGGGTGGAGACCTGCTTCACCTTTTTCCCCTCTTCGTCCTCCACCTCCGTGATCGCTTCGCTCTGCGGGTAGTGGATACTGAGCTTGATGAAGCCTGCATAGTTCTCCACCGTTTCCGGCGCCGTCGGGCCGGCATCCGGCGGAGGCTGGTTGCCAGGGCTCGCCACCAGCACGGCTCGAGGCTGCAGCCTGTCTTGCCCGCTCGCCGCACATTCCTCGATGTCGACCCGGTTGAAGTGGTGGGATGTCCCGTCTGCACAATTCACATCGAGGATATCCCTGCCCTCCGGTGTCGCTAGTGTGATGGTCCTGCCGACCATACCCGTGCTGTCGGTGCCGGCATCCACGCACCCTTCAGCGCCGGCGTCGACGTCCTCACCGGTGCAGGGCACCTGAACGGTCACCGAGTAGCTGAATTCGCCTGAGAGCGTGACAGAACCGCACTCTGCTGCC
Organism: Sorangium sp. So ce1335; assembly: GCF_051521615.1. NCBI lineage: Bacteria > Pseudomonadati > Myxococcota > Polyangiales > Polyangiaceae > Sorangium > Sorangium sp. So ce1335. The sequence goes on along the minus strand of NZ_CP150363.1, from coordinate 7,286,161 downwards.
TGGCTATCAAGTCGCTTGAACGCGACGCTTGTCGGTGGAAACGTCGCAATATCGAGGGGTGGATCGAAGACGATTTGCCCGCCACCTTCGAGGAAGCAGACGTCGAGCTTCTCTCGGCTTGCAAACGTGCCGCTTGGTGAGCTCTCGCCGGACGGCCAGCAGCGAGTCGAGGTTTCGTCCCGGAACTTGTGATAGCAGCTATTCGGCTCGTCGAGGAACGCGCAGATGTTCTCGAACTCCTCGCCGCAACCGGGAACAGACACGGCTGCGGTCACGGCGAGGAGCGGGGCGACGGCGGCGGCGAGCAAGACGTAACGGCGCATGGGCGCAGTCTACGCGGTCTCCCTGTGGGTAGGCCAGACTCGCAGAGGTCGCCCGTCGCGGCGGAGGCGACTCGCGCCTCCGCCCCCCGCGCCGGCGGCTCGGCTCAGAGCTCGGCGTACGGCCCCGGGACCACGTACGCGTCGTCGTTGCCCGCGTACGTGAACACCCCCCAGCAGACGAGCTTGTACTTGATCGCGAACGCCATCGCCTCCCTGAGGCTCGCCTTCGGCGCGAGCACGGCGAGGTTCGAGCGGTGGACGCCCCACCAGCCCGGGCCGTGCTGCAGCAGGGCGTCGTGGAGATCCTGCGTCGCGCCCTTCGCGTCCTCGAGCACCGCCAGGCGCAGCCGGACGAACGACCTGTCGCTCGCGGGGAAGTCGAACCAGTACAGGTTCGACCTCGCCAGCTTCGGGGAGATGTCCCCGGCGCCCTGGGCCGCGAGGAAGCGGGTGAGGTCGTCGGGCGACAGCTTCTGGGTGACCGGGTGCGTGTCGACGCCCTGGCACGTCTCGGGGCCGACCTTGAACTTGCCCAGCGCGAGCGACGGATCCTTGCCGTTCTCGGGTGTCAAGAGGTATCGATCGATGTCGGGCAGGTCGCTCGGGTACTCCACGCCGGCGTCGATGCCGCTGCACGCCGGGGCCCCCAGCGCCAGCGCGAGGGCCGCTGCCAGCGCAGGGCGTCGGGGCGCGCGGCGGCTCGGCGCCGGACGCCCGCGATCGGGGCTCGTGCTGCAGGGGGTGCTCGACGCGCTCGCCGCCGGTGCTCCGGCGGGCGCGCCCTTGCGGCTCGGTTTGCTTTCGTTCGACATGGCTCTCTCGCGGCGCCTGGGGCGCCGCCTCGATCGGCGGGCGCAGCGCTGCCCGGGCCGGGCAATCATTCAATGCCGGACGCCTCGATGGCAAACTCCTCTGCGAACATTTGGCTGGCGCGCCCCCGCTGGCCTAGAGTTCGGCCGATGAGGCACCTCGGAATGCCGATGCTCGCGCACGCCCCCGCCCCCCGCGCCCGGCGTCCGCTCGCAGCCACCCCAGGGCGCACCGGCGCGTCCTGCGCGGCCGTCGCCGCGATCGCGCTGCTCGCAGGCTGCGGCGGGTCGCCCACCGCCCCCAAGCAGGACGACGTCTTCTACCTGCACGGCGCGGCCGGCCTCCTGAGCAAGGACGCGAGCTTCGAGGTGCACTTCCCGCCGCTCGACGCCCCGGCCACCGACCGCGTGCCCCGCAGGATCGGCGTCGGCCTCATGAACGGCGACGTCCGCATGAGCCGCCCGATCGACTGGAACGTCGGCGGCGCCGACTACACGCCGGAGCGCCGCTTCATCACGTACCAGTCGCCGCGGCAGTTCCTGTTCTCGATCTACGAGCGCATCGACAGCCCCGAGGACCCGTGGCCCGACGTGCTCAAGCGCTACGAGGCCGACCTCGAGGAGCAGGGGGCGGAGATCCTCTCCGGCCGCGCGCCCGTGGCGACCGCGAACACGCAGGGGCGCAGCTACGTCGTCAAGGCGAAGATCCCCTCGAAGCCCGTCTCCGAGGCGTTCGCCCACGAGATCCTCGTCCGGAGCCCCCGCCGCGTCCTGCTCGTGCAGATCGTCCACCACGAGAACATCGACGCGAACGCCGACGAGATCACGGCCGCGCTCCAGAGCCTCACCGTCTACTGAACGCCGCAGCGCCGCGGCGCAGCGCGGCGTCGCTCACATCGGCGGCGGCTCGCCGCGATCCTCGTCGTCCTCGTCGTCGCCGCCCGCGAGGTGCTTGTCATCGAGGGGGATCGTGATCACGAGCCGCTCCGCCGCGGAGCCGCCGATCCACGCGGTGCGCTTGAGCGTGGAGGCGCGCGGCGAGCCGAGCTGGAACCGCGGCGCCTCGTCCGTATCCACGTGGATCTCGAGCATCACGTCGTGGATGCCCGGCGTGAACGTCTCGATGACGCCGCGCACGAGCTCCTGGCGGCTGCCGCCGGGCAAGAAGGAGAGGTACTCGTCGTAGCCGACGGGGCCGAGCACGACCTTGTAGCGGCCCGAGCCGTCGAAGACGTAGCGCCCCAGGGTCAGGCTCTCGCCGAGCTGGTGGTTCATCACGCCGAGCTTGTTCCGGAACGGCTTCTCGATCTTCGTCCAGTGACCGACGAACTGCTCGATGCGCACGCCGATGTTCCCGAGCATCTCGGAGAGCACGGTCTCGAGGTTCCGCGCCGAGCGCGACTTCGAGGCGAGGATGGACGCGTAGCGGAGGAAGAAGAAGCGATCGAGCGGCGTCTCGTAGTCGCGGAACCCGTCGAGGCCCACCGCGCAGAGCATCCGGCGCGAGAACGGGTCGGCGCCCCGCTTGCGGTAGGTGACGGGCAGCCGGTACTTGGTCCACGCGCGGTAGAGCAGCGACAGGAGCCGGTGATGGAGGACGTCGAGGAGCTCGCGGACCGGCTGCGGCCCGCCCTGGTAGTCCGCCAGCGCGATCTGCTCGATGAAGTACGCCGGCAGCGGCGACACCGAGCCGTACAGGGCGAGGAACGTCGTCGAGACGCGCGCCCGCTGCACCGCGTCCGGCGACTTGACCACCGCGAGCTCGCTCACGTCGCTCGAGGCGAAGATGAGCGACGGATCGCCGCGGAGCCGGATGCGCTCGTCCTGCACGGGCCCGAGCTGACCGACCGGCGGCGCGGCGGGGAACAGCCGCTCGAGCAGGTAGATGAGGCGGTAGTACGAGAACCGCGGCGCGGTCGCCTCGAAGCGCCGGAGCGTCTCCAGCGCGGCGGGGTCGGCGCTCGCGGCGCCCTTCGGCGCAGCGGCCTTCAGATCAGGGTCAGGCTGCCGCTCTTCGGCTCCCATTTGTGCACCACGCGTGTGTTCGTGCCGGTGACCGTCAGCTGCGTGAACGAGTTCAACGAGACGTAGGACCCCAGCATCTCGTTCAGGATGCTCGCGAACAGGTACATCTCCCCCTCGCCGACGAACCCGCCCTCGTCGAGCTCGATGTCGACCGCCACGCCGCGCACGGGCGCCCCGCGGTACAGCCGATCCGTCGGCCGCACGCGGATCGACTTGATCGCGGCCAGGCGGAGCTGGTTGGCGCGCGCCGCCTGACGGTCGACGATCGCCTGGAAGTTGTAGAGATCGACCGTCGCCCGGAGCACCTCGAGCTCGGTGATCGAGCGGTAGCTCATCGCCATGTGCGCCAGAACGCGCCACTGCAGCTCGCGCCCGATCGGCGGCGGGAGCGGCGCGGTGACGCCGGTGAGGTTGGTGAAGCTCGCCACCGCGGGGGACGTCGCCGTCGGCACCCGGAGATCGCCCACCCGGAGCTGCGCCGGCAGGCGGCGGTTCGTGCTCGTCGCCTCGATGCTGATCACGTCGAACTCGGGGAGGGCGCCCGCGTCCTGCGGCGAGCCGAACGACAGGTACATGTCGACCCCGTCGCCGATCGCCGCGGGGCGGAGGTGCGCCTGATAGAAGATCGTCCGCGCGGCGGCCTCGGGATCGAGCTCGTGCTGGAAGCTGAAGAACGAGGGGATCTCGACGCGCTGGCTCGTGCGCCGCGCGATCCCGACGACCTTGTCGATGCTGTGGATCTCGTAGGCGGAGGGCGCCGCGCCCGCCGGGCGGCACAGGTACTCGTGCTTGGTGGCCTCGGGCTTGATCGGGTCGCTCGTGTGCTCGAACAGGTTGACGACCGGCGAGCAGAAGAGGCGGAGGTTCTCCTTGCCGACCCGCGTGCCCGGCGGGAGCCCGTCCTTGAACTGCAGAAGGATCGCGAACCGGTCGGAGATCCGCTCCGCCGAGAGCGCCTGGAGCTCGGTCACCTCGAAGAACGCGAACTTCTGCGGGAGCGTGAAGAACTCCTGGAGCAGCCGGAAGCCGGGGTAGACGGTCTTCGGGTACGGGATCAGCGCCTCCTCGTCGGTGAAGCCCGTGAGCCGCACGGCGCGCGCGGGGAGCGACGCGATCGTCGTGTCCCGCCCGGCGGCGTCCACCGCGGCGAGCGCGACGGCGTCGACATGCGCGCCGACCCAGAGGCGCAGGTCGTCCTGGAGCCTGCGCTCGCCGTGGATGTAGAAGCGCAGCGACGAGAGCGACAGGCTCGACAGCGCGGCGCCCCCCGTCAGGCGGAGCTCGATGCGGAGCGTCTGCGCGAGCTGCGCGCCCGTGTCGACGCGCACGTCCTCGACCGCCAAGGGGACCAGCTCGACGTCCTGCGTCGTGCGGAACCGGCACGAGACGCCGTCGACCGGGACCGACCCGACCTCCGCGTGCCGGGCCACGACGAGCTTCTCGCGCACCACGTTCGGCAGCGGCGTGAACTCGACGATCGACGTCGCCGGGATCTGGCGGAGGTAGTGCGGGAAGAGCAGCGACGCGACCGAGTGGATGACCTCGGGGAGCTCGTCGTCGAGCTTCTGGCGGATCTTGCCCGTCAGGAAGGCGACGCCCTCGAGGAGCCGCTCGACGTCGGGGTCGCCGCCGCGCTCCGCGAGCATGGGCGCGATCCCGGGATAGGCGGCGGCGAACTCCCGCCCCAGGTCCCGCAGGTAGGTGAGCTCGTCCTGGTAGTACTTGTTGAACATCCTCTCGCCACCGCCAGTCGACCGCCGGGGCCGGAGCGTGTCAACCGCCGAGAGCCCGGACGCCGGGCAGGCGCTACGTCATCCGGACGTTGCCGCTCTGGTCCACCGCGGCGCCCAGCCGGAGCGCCTGGCGCCGGCCGTCGGCGAACTGGATCTGCGCGGTGATCTCGAACTCGAGGACCATGGACTGGGTCGCGTCGCTGCGCAGGTGCCGGACCTGGACGTTCTTCAGCCGCGGCTCGTAGGACTGGATGCAGTTCTTGATCGACCGTTGCACCAGGCCGATCGCCTCGGGGAACTCGTGGAGCACCTCGGACACCTCCATGAGGCCGTAGTCCGGACAGGTCAGCGAGCTGCCCTGGCGGGTGTTCAGCATGTGCCCGAGGTGCGTCAGGATCGCCGTCTCCAGGTCGTGATCCCGGTAGGTGTGCCGCTCCGTCGAGTGCGGGTCGGCCGCGTGCGTGATGCGGGTGAGGAGCGATGCGCCGGCCACGGCGCCATCGTAGATCAGCTCGCGCCTCGAGCGGAAGCCCGCCCGTTCAGCGCGGGGTGAGCCAGTCGTCCTCCGCCGAGATGCCCCCGTCGTTCCACGTCCAGACGACCTTCTGGTAGGTGAACGCGATCTGCTCCTGCTCGGGCACGCGCGCGAGCGCCGGGTTCCTCACGTTGAGGACGTGGAACTGGATGCTCGAGATGTTCGCGTTCGTGAGCCGGACCGTGAAGATGGGCCGCTCCACGCCGATCGCGATCGACCTGTAGAACTGCAGCTCCCAGTGCGGGATGTTCTCGTTGTGGCAGAGAACGTTCAGGAGGTGGGGGGTGGACCGGTCGAGATCCTTCGTGACGATGAAGGGCTTGTGCATCCGCTTGCCCGTCGGGCGACCGGTCACCGGATCGCGCGGAGCGACCAGCGAGTGGAATACCTCAGTCACCAGGATGCTACCTTCACGCCCCTTCTGCGTGACGGAGCCCCTGATTTCCCCTTGTCTTTCGCCGACGAGTCTGAGGTAGGCGTGGAGGGGCATGCCAACATTCTGATCCTGCTGAGCGTGATGGCCATGCCTGATCTGGGGCCCCCTGGCACCCCCATCTCAGGACGACAAACGCAACCGGGCGACCCGAAGGCCGCCCGGTGCGATGAGACCTCAGCCGCTAGGCGCTACTGCTGCGGCGCCTCCCAGTCGTCGTCCGCCTGGCGAGCGCCGTCGCCGTCGTCGTACGACCACTCGATCTTCTGGTACGTGAAGGCGATCTTCTCGTACTCGGGGATCTCCCTGCCGTCCGGCCGGCGGGTGTTCTCCATGTAGAAGTCGATGCTCGCGACGGTCGCGTTCGTGAGCTTGACGGTGTAGTGGTTCTGCTCCTTGCCGATGTTCTTCGCCGCCTGGGTGCCCGGCGTGTAGAACTTGAGCGTCCACTCCGAGATGCTCTCGTTGTTGACCAGGGCGTTGTAGAGGAGGGGGGTCGCCTTGTCGAGCTCCTTGGTGATCACGAAGGGCTTGTGCTGGCGCTTCCCGCTGGGCATGCCGGTCGCCGGATCACGCGGGCTCACGATCTGATGCTGCACCGCGATGATAGCGATCGACTTCTCGCGACCCTTCTGGGTGACCGAGCCGTCGATCGCCCCCTGCGTGACACCCTTCAGCGTAAGATGAGCTTGCAACGCCATGATCAGATGCCTCTTCCTTCTAGGTCTCGCCGCCTGGGCTCAGTCTACGCCCCATTGCGCGCTGGCAGACGGTCCGTCCCGTCGGGAGTAGGAGTTTGAATATCCAGAGATACGACTCTCATCGTATCTCTATCCCTGCTCATCGCAGGGAGTCCAGAAGGTAACTCCCTATATGGGAGCGTCAAGACTTTTGTGTCCCAGAACAGCGCGTGCTCCAGACCGCGGCAGACTGTCGCGGATCGTCCCCTGCCGTTCCCGATGGCCGAAATATTCCGTCGCAGGGACACGGCTTCGATAGGGAGGCAAGGGCGTGTCCAGCGCGTTGCGAAGCGGCGGACGCTGTGGGCGACGTGACGTCGTGCGGTGTGACGGAGCGATCCTGGGGTGGGCGCGACAGCCGACATGGAGAACAGGGTAGTCTGGCCGGCCAGCGGGCCTGGCCGGCCAGGGGTGGCCGGCCAGCGCGCGGCGGGCCAGCGGGGCAGGCGGGCCACACGCTGGCCGGCCAGGTGTTCGGTCGCGAACTCGCCTCGGCGATGCCTGGCATGATACGAAGGGCGCGTGAGCATCGTTCGTTTCGGCTCCGTCGTCGGCCTCGGGCTCGCCGCCGCCCTCACGGGCTGCGGATCGTACCCCGAGCAGCCGCACGGCGAGCTGCAGACACGCAAGCAGAATCCGATCCCGGTGTGCACCGCCCAGCTCCCGCCGGCGCGGCGCGCGGCGGGGGACAAGGCGGCCGTCCGCACCCTCGACGCCGACCAGTGGCTGGGGATCGTCGTCCCCAGCTACAGCGAGGAGCGCGGGATCGGGCCGACCGACGTCGACTGCACCGGCCACTACGTGTTCGCCAACGAGACGCTGCGCGGCGGCGTCTCCAAGTCCGGCTGGCCGCGCAAGATCGACCCCGACGAGGTCGAGATCCGCTCGGGGCCGGAGGGGCTGCGCGCGATCTGGGTGCGCGTCCTCAAGTTCGAGAACGGCGACGAGGGCGGGCTCGTCGCGCTCGTGCGCGCGGCCGGCGATCGCGCGGACGTCTACGGCGTGGGCAGCTTCCGCGCGCCGGGGAAGGGGACCAAGCTGTCGCCGGTGCGCCTCGGCAACGACAACCTCGTCGTGGCCGAGACGAAGGACTGCCCGGATCCCGACGACTGCAGGCAACGAGCGCACTTCTACCTCGCGCGGAGAGGGCGGTTGATCGAGGCCGCGTCCGTCGACCTGGAGCGCACCGCGGTGGTCCCCTCGGTGACCGAGCGCGGGCTGTACGCCCGCTACGTGCTGCGCACCGACGTCTCGTACAAACCGAACGGGATCCAGCTCCTCGAGCAGGTGCGGGTGAAGATCGTGAAGTACGAGGACGGCAACCGCGACAGCGACCGCGAGCTCCGCCGCGTCGAGTTCCAGCGCTTCCTCCGGGTGGAGCGGGATACGCTCTTCTCGTCGAACGACCCGCTCTGGGAGCGCGTCGTCGGACAGGACTAGAACGGCAGCGGCGGCCAGGGGGCCGGAGGGGGAGCGCGGGGGGGCGGGCGGGGGCCCGCCGAACTCGCAGGACGCGCGCCTCGCCCGCGCAGAGCGCGGACGAGGCGCGCGTGGATCTGCTCGGACACCGGCCCGTCCCCGCCCGCCCCCCCGCGCTCCCCCTCCGGCCCCCTGGCCGCACCACCGGGGGAAATGAAGGGGGCGCCGTCCCGGCGGCGTGACGCCGTGCTGGGGTTGGGAGAAGGGCCGTGAGAGAGGGGCGTGGGGCGCCGGCGAGGTCGCGACCGCGCCGGCGAGGGGACGCCTACCAGCAGAAGAGCGCGTTGCCGTAACCGCAGTTCGGGGGCTGGAACATCGCGTAGGCCGTGCCGATGGCGAGGCCGCTCAGGAAGCCCGTGACGCCGCCGATCGCGATCTGACCGGCGTGCTCGTGCGGGCGCGTGCGCTCACTCGGCGCGCCATCGGTGGCCATGCCACGGGCGATCGAGGTGACGACCGAGGCCGTGAGAGGGAAGGCCACATTGCCGATGAAGCCGCCTGCGTTGAAGCGGCCCGACGAGTAACGGAAGGTGTCGACCAGGAAGATGCCCGTACCCGCACCGGTCGCACCCCACGAGGCGAAGGCGTGCGTGGAAGGGCCACCGAAGGATCTGCATTCCGAGCTGGACAGGGCCGTCTTCGTCTCGTCGGTGCTGCAACCCCGGCGCGTCGACTGGATCGCGTCCTTGATCGGCAAGTCCACGAGCAGCGTCAGCGCGGTCATCGTCATGGCCGGCGCCAGGACCGAGAAATGCCAGCGCCCCTTCCAGCCGACCGTGGCCTCAGGGTCGCTGTAGTAGACGCGCGGCATCAGGAAGACGACCGAGGTTCCCAGGACGAGGCTCACGTCCGATACCGTGGCCCAGTCCTTGTCGCGCTTTACCTGCGCAGCCGCCTCGCGGGGGGCGAGGAGGCACGCGGCGACGGCCACACAACCTGCTGCTGCTACGACTTTCTCCCTGATTCGCATGAACGGCGCCTCGCGTTCGGCTGCGCCTCCGGCGAAGATCGGCGAGCCCAAGGCGCGGCTCGCCGCGTGAAGCCCCGCCGTCGAGGGGCGCTACCGTTTGTTCGGATTCCCAGAGACGGGGAAGCGGACGATGCTCCGGCCTCCCGGCTCGCCGGATGACACGTAGTCCTCTGCGGCGGTCGCAGCGTACGCCCGGTAGAACTGCTCGCCAAATATTTCCCGAAACGTCTCCTTGTCCTCGCCCGAGTAGTCGCCGTGGCGACGCTCGTACAGCCGCCAGAGCTCCTCGTACTTGTTCGAGAACAGCCCGCCCTTCTTGCCCTCGCGCTCGAGCTTCTCCTCGAGCGTCTTCGGCGAGAGCTTCACGAGCAGCGACCGGACACCCCCCATCACGCCGCTCAAGAGCGCCATCTGGTGGCTCATCACGTCGGCGAAGATCTCCTGCAGCTGACGCGCGGCGTCCGCGCCCCCCTCCGGCGTGAGCAGCACCGTGCCGAGCGCCTTCGCGTCCTTCACGGTCGCGACCTTGTCGGTCTCTCCCGAACGATCGCGGGCGAGCACCTCGGCCTCGAACGTCTGGTAGCCGTCGCGCAAGCTCACGAAGCACTTCAGGAAGACCTCCATCGTGTCGCGGAGCCGCCGCGCGAAGTTGACGATGCTCGCGACGTCGTCCGGGGGCTTCGCGCCCGGCGCGAGCGCGCTCGCGAGCTCCGAGAGCGCCGCGAACGCGGCGTTCGCTGGGGCCAGCTCGCCGAGCGTGCGGTAGTCCACGCCGTAGTACTGCGAGATCTTCTGGAAATCCCGCTCCGCGAGGACGCTCGGGTGCTCCTCGCCCAGGCGGCGGAGGTAGCTCTGGCGCGCGTCGGGCGGGAGCCGCGCGAGGTGATCCCAGATCATCCGGTACACCGCGGCCCACGCGGTCCGGTACGCCTCGAGGTACGGGACCACCTGGCGCAGGTACGGGTCCTCGCCGCCCGGCGCGGCGCGCTTCTGCGGCGTGAGCAGCGCCGAGAGGTGCTCGCCGCTCGTCCCGAGCAGGGTTCCGTCGTTCGGGCTCTCGGCCTTCAGCGGCGCGTCGATGATCGCGAGCCGGATCTGGATCGGGCCGATCGTGATCTCCGGCTGGCTGGTCACGTCCACCGACGTGTCGCGCGCCAGCCGGTGCCCCGCGAACATCGTCCCGTTCGTGGAGCCGAGGTCGCGCACGAGGATCCGGCGATCGCGGACGTCCACCGCCGCATGGAACTGGGAGATGTACGGCCGGTCGATGTGAAGGTCGTTCAGCTGGTTCCTGCCGATCCGGACAGGGAAGCGCTCGAACGAAGCGTCGAAGCTTTGGTTGGCCTGGGTGTCGGACACGCGGGCCGAGAGCGCCGCCGGCATGGGGTGCAGACTAGCAGACCCGCTCCGCCGCACGGGAGTGCCTGACGTGGCTCCGCGCCGGGCCGGCCCGCCTCGGCCATCGACCCGCGGCCCACGGCGCTCGCGCGCGCCGGCCGGTCGGTTTGTTGACCCGCTTGCCTACATGGTGCGACCTTAAACCACACATGAGCCTCGTCGATAAGATCCCTCCGATGGTCTCGGCCCTGGCGTTCGGCTACGGGGTCGGGATGGCGGCGCCGCAGTCGGCGATCTCGTCGGTCCAGTCGGCGGTGTCGACCTACCAGGTGGGCGGAGCGCGGACCACGGCGCCCGTCACCGCCGCGGCGCTCGCCGCCGCGTCGCCGACGTATGGGGCGCTGACATACGCGCCGCCGGCGCGCGGCTTCGGCGCGGCCGCGGCGACGCCGGGGAGCGAGTCGCGGGAGCTGTCGCGGCTGCGCGACGCCGCGGGGCGCGACGCGCGGGAGGGCGCCGCCTGCGATCTCGATCGGCCGAGCTACTCGCGCCCGCCGCGCGCGTTCTCCGCCGAGGGCACCTACGCCGACGACGTGGACGACCTCGACGCGGCCGGCGCCGAGGCGCTGTCGAAGCTGCAGCTGCCCGACCTCCGGCTCGCCGTGTCGCGCCGCACCCTCAAGTACGTCCGCTTCTTCACGCGCACCGATCGCGGGCGGCAGATGTTCGAGACGTGGCTGAAGCGCAGCGGGCGCTACCAGGAGATGATCCAGGCCGAGCTCAGGGACCGGCGGCTGCCGGAAGATCTCATCTGGGTCGCCATGATCGAGAGCGGCTTCGATCCGACCGCGAAGTCGCCGGCCGGCGCCGTCGGGCTGTGGCAGTTCATGCCCGCCACCGGGGCGGTGTACGGGCTCCAGCAGTCGCGGCACCTCGACCAGCGGAAGAACCCGCGCCTCGCGACGCAGGCGGCCGCCCACCACCTGCGCGATCTGTACATGCGCTTCGAGAGCTGGGATCTCGCGCTCGCGGCGTACAACATGGGCTACGAGCAGCTGCTCGACCGCATCGATCGGTACGGCACGTCCGACTTCAACGAGCTGGCGCGCCAGGAGGCGCTCCCGTCGGAGACGGCGGCCTACGTGCCGAAGATCGGGGCGGTGGCGATCGTCGCGAACAACCTGGAGCGGTTCGGGTTCGACAGCGTCGAGGTCAGCCGGCCGGTCGACGCCGCCGAGATCGCGGCGCCCCCGGGGACGCCGCTCAAGACCATCGCGAAGGCGGCGGGCGTCGCGACGTCGACGCTGCGGAAGCTGAACCCCGATATCCTGGGCGATCGCGTGCCGCCCGGCCGGGGGGACTACCTCGTGATGGTCCCCTCGGACACGCTGGCCCGGGCGCAGGCGGCGCTGCCCGCCATGCTCTCCACGGAGCTGCTCGCCACCGACGACGCGTCGATCCTCGATCCCGTCGACCTGCTCGGCGGGCGCGACTTCATGCCGCGCAAGGGGTACCGCGACGACGAGAGCCTGCTCTCGCTGCTCCCGAAGCCGCGGAAGCGGACGGCGGACACGGCGGACGACGACGAGCGCTCCCCGAGCCGCAAGCGGCGCTCGATGCGCGATCCGGTGGCCGCGGCGCCGCTCGACGACGGCGCAGGCGACCCGGACGACGCGGTCCGCGGCACGCCGCGGCCGGAGCGCAGGCGGCCGGAGCGCGAGGTGATGCTCTACCGCGTCGGGCCCGGCGATACGCTGATCGGCGTGGCGCGGCAGTTCGTCATCGACGTCGAGGACGTCGCGCGCGATAACGGCCTTGACCCGGACCAGAAGCTCCGCGTCGGCGCCCTGCTGAAGCTGCGGATACGGCCCGACATGGTGGACCGCGTGGCCTCCGGCGAGGCGCACGCCGCGCAGGCGAAGGACGGCAAGAGCGGAGGCGGCGCGGCGCCGGGCGGCGAGGCGACCCGCGGCGAGGCCAGGCCGCCCGCGCGGGGGCGCGGCGAGGCCGGCGGGACGGATGGACGCGCCCCGGAAGCCGCGGAGAAGAAGCGCAAAGGGCGCGGCTGACGACGGCGCTTTCGGACGAGGGCGCGCCTCGGTTAGCATGCCGCGCATGCAGCTCGTCGACACCAAGGCCATCGTCAAGCGACTAACCAAGAACTGCACTTCAGCCCTCGAGGCGGCGATTGGCCAGTGTGTCAACGCGCGCCACTACGAGGTGACCCTCGAGCACCTGCTCCTCGCGCTGCTCGACGACGCGAACTCCGACATCGCGTTTCTCGTATCCCACTATGATCTCGACCCGTCGCACCTCCGCGCGGCGCTCCAGCGCAGCCTGGAAGAGCTGAGGAAGGGCAACGCCGGGAGGCCCGTGCTCTCGCCGACGATGCTCGAGTGGATGCAGGACGCCTATCTCGTCGGATCCATGGAGTACGGATACCAGCGGGTGCGGAGCGGCGTGCTCTTCCAGCGCCTCGTCCAGCTGCCGACCCGCTACTCGGTGAGCGGCATCGGCGCTTACCTCGAGGGCATCTCGAAGGAGGACCTCAAGAACAACCTGCCCAAGATCGTCTCCGGCTCGAAGGAGGAGGCCGAGGCCGTCGCGGCGTCCGCGGGCGCGGGCGCGCCCGGGGCAGGGAAACTACCGGCGGGGATGGCGAGCGCCGGGCCCGATTCGGCGCTCGCGAAGTTCTGCGTGGACTACACGGGCAAGGCGCGCGCGGGGCAGATCGATCCGATCTTCGGGCGCGAGCGGGAAATCCGGCAGGTCATCGACATCCTCGCGCGCCGGCGCAAGAACAACCCGATCATCGTCGGCGACGCGGGCGTCGGGAAGACGGCGCTCGTCGAGGGGCTCGCGCTGCTCATCGTCGAGAGCACGCCGGAGAACCCGAAGGTGCCGCCGCTCCTCCAGGGGGTCGACATCCTCGGGCTCGACATGGGGCTCCTCCAGGCGGGCGCCGGCGTGAAGGGCGAGTTCGAGAACCGGATGAAGCAGGTGATCGCCGAGGTGAAGGGGTCGCCGAAGCCGATCATCCTCTTCATCGACGAGGCGCACACGCTGATCGGCGCGGGCGGCCAGCAGGGCGGGGGCGACGCGGCCAACCTGCTCAAGCCGGCGCTCGCCCGCGGCGAGCTCCGGACGATCGCGGCGACGACGTGGAGCGAGTACAAGAAGTACATCGAGAAGGACGCGGCGCTCGAGCGGCGCTTCCAGCCCGTCAAGGTCGACGAGCCGAGCGAGCCGGCGGCCGTCGTCATGCTCCGCGGGCTCCGGCCGAAGTTCGAGCAGGCCCACAACGTCATCATCCAGGACGAGGCCGTGACCGCGGCCGTGCGGCTGTCGGCGCGCTACCTGACCGGCAGGCAGCTCCCGGACAAGGCGGTCGACCTGCTCGACACCTGCGCGGCCCGCGTGAAGGTCGCGCTGCAGCAGCGCCCCGCCGCGGTCGAGGACGCCGAGATCCTCATCGTGAACACCGAGACCGAGCTCAAGGCGCTCGAGCGGGATCGCGACAGGGGCGTGCACATCGACGAGGAGCGGGTCGGCGCGCTGAAGGACAGGCTCGCGAAGGCGAAGGCCGAGCTCGAGACGGTGCGCGCCGCGTACGCGAAGGAGACCGCGGGCACGCAGCGGGTCATCGACGCCCGCAAGAAGATGGACGAGGCCAAGACGAACGAGGAGCGCGACGCCGCGCGCCGCGAGGTGGTCAAGGCGCTCGACGAGCTCAAGCAGAGCCAGGGCGAGGTGCCGCTGGTCCGGCCGGACGTCGACGAGGCCATGGTCGCGAGCGTCGTCGCGGCGTGGACGGGCATCCCCGTCGGCAAGATGGTCCAGGACGACGTGAAGGCGCTCCTCGAGATGGAGGACCGGCTGACCCGGCGGATCAAGGGCCAGACGAACGGCATCGTCACGATCTCCAAGGAGCTCCGGAGCGCGCGCGCGGGCCTGAAGCCGCTGAGCACGCCGCAGGGCGTGTTCCTGCTCGTCGGGCCGAGCGGCGTCGGCAAGACGGAGACCGCGCTCGGGATCGCCGACCTCATGTTCGGCGGCGAGCGGATGATGACGGTCATCAACATGTCCGAGTTCCAGGAGAAGCACACGGTCTCCCGGCTCATCGGCTCGCCGCCCGGCTACGTCGGCTACGGCGAGGGCGGCATGCTCACCGAGGCCGTGCGCCAGCGGCCCTACACGGTCGTGCTCCTCGACGAGGTCGAGAAGGCCGATCCCGACGTGATGAACCTGTTCTACCAGGTGTTCGACAAGGGCATGCTGAGCGACGGCGAGGGGCGGCTCGTCGACTTCAAGAACACGGTCATCATCCTCACGAGCAACCTCGCGACCGACAAGATCACGAACATGACGATCGCCGCGCGGGAAGAGGACCCGGCGCGGCGGCTCGACGCCGATCCCGAGTTCATCAAGGAGGTCGTCGAGGCGATCAAGCCGACGCTCTCCGCGCACTTCAAGCCGGCGCTGCTCGCCCGCATGACCACGGTGCCGTACCTGCCGATCTCGCCGGACGCGCTCGGCGAGATCACGCGGCTCAAGCTCGACGCGCTCGTCGATCGCCTGCGCAAGAGCCAGCGGATCGAGGCCTCGTACTCGGACGCGCTCGTCGACACGATCGCGGCGCGCTGCACCGAGGTCGACACCGGGGCCCGCAACATCGATCACATCCTCCGGGCGTCGCTCCTGCCGCAGCTCTCGGTCGCCGTCCTCGAGAAGATGTCGGAGGGGCCGCTCCCGAAGCGGCTCCAGATCGGCGTCGACGCCGAGAAGAACTTCACGATCGCGTTCTCGGACTGATCGACCCCGCCCCGCGCACCGAAAGTTGTACGAGCCGCGGGACTCCGCCTAAATTGGGTGGAGCATGGTCGCGTTCGCCAAGCTCCGACAGCGTTCGATGTGGATCGGGGAGCCGCGCTCGCCCTCCCCGGAACCGGAACCGGAACCGAAGGAGGAGGGCGCGGCGGCCCGGCGTGGGCCGGCGTCGCGCCTCGGCGGGGCAAAGCCGGCGAGGGTCGCCGCCGCCCTCGCCGCCGCGACCCTCGCCGCACTCCTCGGCGCCGCCCTGCCCGCGGCGATCGCGGGCTGCACGTCCGCCGCGCCGCCGCCCGCGGCGCCCGAGCCGTGCGACGTGCAGATCGTGACGCTCTCGATCTACGCGTCCGACAACATCAACCCCAACGAGAACGGGAACCCGCGGCCCGTCGTCGTGCGGCTCTACCAGCTCAAGAGCACCGCGCGCATGGAGAACGCGACGTACGACCAGATCCTGCTCCGGGACAAGGAGACGCTCGAGGACGACCTCGCGAAGGTCGACGAGGTCGAGGTCTTCCCGAACGACCTCGTCGAGGTGAAGTTCGAGCGCTTGCCGGACGCGAGCCACCTCGTCGGCGCCGCCTTGTTCCACAGCCCGAAGGGCAACAGCTGGAAGACGTTCTACGAGTTCCCGCTCCCGCCCGGAGAAGCGCAGTGCGGCGGGCGCGAGTCCGACGCGGGGCCGCCCGTCGCCGACCCGCGGGTCGCGTTCTTCATCGACTCGACGAAGATCGACAACGGGGTCGAGTTCGACGAGTCGATGTTCCCCAACGCGAGCGCCGTGCGCCGGCTCAGCCTGCCGAAGAAGGTGGCCGCGCCGGAGGCGCCCGCCTCGCGGGGGAGGTAGGCGATGGAGCGCCCCGGTCGTCCTCGGTGCGGTCGCTGCGGCGGTCCTCGAACGACGAGCGGCGCGACGCGCGCGCCGCGGCGTCGGGGCGCCCAGCGCGCGGCCAGCTTTCGCGCCGCGGCGCAACGCACATCTGATAAGACTGGACGGGCGACATGATCCACCCGCGCAAGCCTGTCTGGACCGAGGGGCTCTTCATGACCCCTCAGCATCTTCAGCAGTCGGACCTGTACCACGAGACGCTGCTCCACGCGCGCCTCCACGCCGTCGTGGGCTACGACTGGGGCATCACCGCGGCGCAGTTCGATGAGCGCGCGCTCTCGGCCGGACAGTTCAAGGTGGTGAAGTGTCACGGCGTCTTCCCCGACGGGACGCCGTTCTTCATCGGCGATCGCGGGGAGGACCAGGTCGAGGCGCGGCCGCTCGAGGGAGTCTTCCCGGCCGCGCTGAAGACGCTCGACGTCTTCCTCGGGATCCCGAACCTGCGCGAGACCGCCGCGAACATCAGCCTGGACCCGGCGAAGGCTGGGCCGGCGCAGCGGTTCGTGGCGTCGCAGACGACGGTCCCGGACGTGAACTCCGGGCGCAACGACACGTCTGTCACCTGGGCCCGCGCCAACCTGCGGCTCATCTTCGGCACCGAGCCGCGCGACGCCTACCAGACGGTGCGCATCGCGCAGCTCGCCCGCGACCGCGCGGGCGCGATCGTCCTCCAGAAGAGCTTCATCCCGTCGGTCCTCCGCATCAACTCGTCGGACCACATCATGTCCGGCCTCCGGCGGGTGCTCTCGGCGCTCGTCGGCAAGCAGAAGTCGCTCGTCGACGGGCGGCGCATGCGCACCGCCGCCTCGGTCGACTTCCAGGCGTCGGACATCACGAAGTTCTGGCTGCTCCACACCTTGAACTCGTACATTCCGATCGTGTCGCACCTCGTCGACCACGGGGGCGCGCACCCGGAGCAGTGCTACGTCGTCCTGGGCTCGCTCATCGGCGAGCTCTGCACGTTCTCGGCGGCGGACAGCGACCCGACGACGCTCCCCAAGTTCAACTACCTCGAGCTCGAGGGCGTCTTCGATCCGATGTTCGATCGGGCCGTCACGCTCATCAGCGGGGTCGTCACCGATCAGTTCGTCATCGTGCCGCTGGAGAAGCGCGAGGACGGGATGTACCTCGGCAAGTTCGACGACCCGAAGCTGCCGCGGAGCCACGAGCTGTTCCTGGAGGCGAAGGGGACGGACGAGGCCACGCTGCGCGAGCGGCTCCCGCGCCTGCTCAAGATCGGATCGTGGAGCCAGATCGGGCACATCCTGCACTCCGCGACCCCCGGCGTGCGCGTCGCGATCGAGTACCGGCCGCCGGGCGCCATCCCGGTGAAGCCGGGGCTCGTCTACCTGCGCGTCGACCAGGCCGGCGATTACTGGAACGACATGCTCGGCTCTGGCACGATCGCCATCTACCAGCCCATCGAACCGCAGAAGGTCGACCTCCGGCTGATCGCGGTCCCGGCAGGGAAGTGATCGTGCCCGGCCGTCTCTCCCGGGTGAGGAGCCCATGAGCCTCTCGCAGACGATGTACTTTGTTTGCTCCGACGTCCTGTCGCTGATCCTGCAGCTCAGGAACTCTCGCGATCTGCCGGCGCCGGACATCCTCCAGCGGCGCGTCCTCGGCCTGTTCGAGACGATGATGCAGAACGGGCGGGAGGCGCGCATCCCCGAGCAGGACATGATCGACGCGAAGTTCGCGCTCGCGGCCTTCGCCGACGAGGTGATCTTCAACTCGAACTGGCCGGGCAGGACGCAGTGGCTCCAGAACCCGCTCCAGTTTCAGTTCTTCCAGCTCAACACGGCCGGTGACGGGTTCTTCACGAACCTCGACAACCTCTACGGCCAGCGCGGCAGGAACCACGTCGCGCAAATCTACTTCCTGTGCTTGGCCCTCGGCTTCCAGGGGAAATATCGTCTGCGCCAGCAGGAGGGCCTCGGCGCCGTCATCGAGGGGGTTGGCAACTACGTCGCGGTCAGCGAGGGCGGCGGGGAGGTCCTCGCGCCCAACGCGGAGCGCAAGGACGGCGGCGCAGGCGCGGTGCGCCGCGAGCTGCCCTACCTCGCGATCGCGCTCGGCCTGCTCGTGCTCGCCGTCCTCGTGGTCATCGTGCTCCGGCTCGTCGTGGCCTCGGACGCGGAGGACGTCGCCGACCAGATCAGAAAGCTCATCAGCACAGGGACCTAGGCGAGTCCGCCCGTCCTCTGCTGTTCCCGAGGGAGACTTCCGATGTGGCTGTGGATCCTGAGCGCCCTGTTCCTCGCCGCCGTGTGGGGACTGTGGTTCATGCTGCGACCCGGGGCAGGGGAGGGGGCCGAGGCGTTCCCGATCGAGATCCCGCTCGCGGCGACGGCGGCCGTCGTGGCGCTGCTCGTCGGGCTCGCCGTGTACCGGCGCATCCGCGCGGCGCGCGCCGCGCGGGCGCTCGAGAAGGCGATCGCGCAGCAGGCGCAGGAGCAGGTGATCAACGCGAAGCCGGAGCGGCGCGCGGAGATCCAGGAGCTCAACCGGCAGATGCAGGAGGGCATCGCCGCGCTGAAGGCCTCGAAGCTCGGCGGGGGTAAGCGCGGCGCGGACGCGCTCTATGTCCTGCCCTGGTACGTGATGGTCGGCCCGCCCGGCGCCGGCAAGACGACCGCGCTCCGGCACTCGGGGCTCGTGTTCCCGTACATCGACCCCGAGCGCACCGGGGTGCGCGGCGTCGGCGGCACGAGGAACTGCGAGTGGTGGTTCACGAACGAGGCGATCCTCCTCGACACCGCCGGCCGGTACACGACCGAGAGCGACGACCACGACGAGTGGATGGCGTTCCTCGAGCTCCTCGTCCGCTACCGCGAGCACAAGCCGCTGAACGGCATCATCGTCGCGGTGAGCCTGAGCGAGCTGCTCGACGCGAGCGACGACCAGATCGACCAGACGGCCAAGAAGATCCGCGCGCGCATCGACGAGATGCAGCAGACGCTGCACATGGTGCTGCCGGTCTACGTGCTCTTCACGAAGAGCGATCTCGTGGCGGGCTTCACCGAGTACTTCGGCGACCTGAAGAAGAGCGAGCGCGCCCAGCCCTGGGGCGCGACGATCCGGCTCGACGAGAACAAGGACGAGCCCGGCAAGATCTTCGACCGCGAGTTCGACGTCCTCGTCGAGAAGCTCCACGCGCGGCTGACGAAGCGGCTCATCGGCGAGCGCAGCCGCGAGGTGAAGGAGAAGAGCTACCAGTTCCCGCTCGAGTTCGCGGCGGTGAAGCGCAACCTGTCGGACTTCATCGCCGCGGCGTTCGCGCCCGGGGCCGGCGCGGCGCCCGCGCCGATCCTGCGCGGGTTCTACTTCACGAGCGGCGTGCAGGAGGGGCGGCCGCTCGACCGCGTCGTCGGGGCGATGGGGCGGGCGTTCGGGCTGCGCGCGGCGCTCGGCGAGGGCGAGGAGGACGCCGCGATCCCGAAGGAGTCGAAGAGCTTCTTCCTGCACGACGTGTTCACGAACGTCGTCTTCCCCGATCAGGACCTCGCGGCGCGCACCGAGGCGGAGCTCCGACGGCGCCGGCTCCAGCGGATCCTCGTCGCGGCGGCGGCGGCGATCGTGGCGCTCCTGTTCCTCTTGCCGGCCTTGATCTCGTACTTCAACAACAGGGAGCTCGTCGCCGAGACCCGGCGCATCTCCGACGAGATCGCGTTCGTGGACTGGTCCGGGCGCAGCGGCGGTCCGCCGAACGTGCCCGCGAACATCGACAAGCTCGACAAGCTGCAGGCGCACGTGGGGAAGCTCGACGGCTACGTCGAGAACACGCCGCTCGACCACAGCTGGTTCATGTTCCAGGGGGACAAGCTCTTCCCGCCGACGATGGCGCAGTACATCAAGAGCCTGAAGCAGGGGTTCGTCGGTCCGGCGAAGGCGCAGCTCGAGGCGAAGCTCGAGCGGGTGCGCGACGGCGAGTTCCTCGAGGGCTACAACGCCCTGCGCACGTACCTGCTGCTCGGCAAAGAGTACCAGGACTACATGGATGACCAGGCGGCGCGGCGGGAGACCGGGCGGCTCGTCCAGGTCTGGGCCGACTTCCTGAAGCAGTGGACCGACCTGCCCGAGAGCGACCTCAAGGAGCGGCTCACGCCGCACGTCGCCTATTACATCGACCTCGTGCGGCGCAGGAAGCTCGAGGCCGAGGATCTGAACGGGCCCCTCATCGACAGGGCGCGCGCCGACCTCCTGCGGGTGGATCCGACGAAGCGCTACTACGACCAGTTCGTCACG
Organism: Sorangium sp. So ce1335; assembly: GCF_051521615.1. Taxonomy (NCBI): domain Bacteria; kingdom Pseudomonadati; phylum Myxococcota; order Polyangiales; family Polyangiaceae; genus Sorangium; species Sorangium sp. So ce1335. Next base: position 7,265,812 of record NZ_CP150363.1, on the reverse strand, counting down.
AAGCTGATCGACGAGAAGTACGACGAGTCGGGGCCGAACACGCCGGAGAACCTGAAGTACCCGCCGGTGTCTCTCGACGAGATGTTCGCGGACCGGCCCGAGGTGCTGACCGTCGTCCACAGCGCGCAGAAGAACCGGACCGGGAAGTGGTTCCAGGTGCAGGGGCCCTACACGGCCAAGGGGCACGCGCAGGTGATCGAGTCGCTCAAGGAGGGGAGGAAGGAGCTCGAGCGCGAGCTCTGGGTGCTCCCGCTGACGAGCGTCGAGCAGCGGCAGGGCGATCAGATCCAGAAGGAGCTCGACCGCGTCCGGCAGGACTACGACAACGCGTACGTCGCGCAGTGGGAGGCGTTCTTCCGCGACATCCAGGTCGACGTCCCGCAGACGAACCGCGACGCGGTCCGCGAGTTCAGGATCCTCTCCACGCCCGACTGGCCGTACCGGCGGCTGCTCCAGCGGCTCTCGGACGAGACGCAGTTCGCGAAGGACGAGCAGCCGAACGTGCTGACCGCGGACGGCGGCCTGATCGATCGCGCCAAGAACATGATCGCGCAGAAGGTCGACCAGCGGACCGGCGCGCGGATCGACCAGATCCTCCCGGGCAGCAACCGGCGCGAGCACTACGACCCGGTGCCCAAGAAGTTCGAGTCGATGGCCCAGTTCGGGGTGCCGGGGCCGGCGGTCGAGGGGCAGCCTCCGCCGCCCGCGCCCAAGCTCAACCAGTACGTCGGGCACCTCGAGCGGCTCGCGGGGGAGATGAGCGTCGTCGAGGACGGGCCGCCGGACGCGGACACCTCGAGGGCCACGGAGGCGTTCCAGGACGCGGTGAAGGAGACCCAGGGGCTGCTGCTCTCGATGGACCCGACCGGGCAGCGGCTGATGGAGCCGCTGCTCATGAACCCCCTGCGTCAGGCGTACAAGGCCGTCGTGCGGCGCGCGGGCGGCGCGGCGAGCGGGATCTGGGAGGTCGAGGTCTGGCCGCACTACCGCGACAAGATCAAGGACCGCTACCCGTTCAACCTCGCCTCGTCGCGCGACGCCTCGCTCGAGGACGCGATGGCCTTCTTCAAGCCGAAGGAGGGGGTGCTCTGGGGCTTCTACGAGACGTACCTCAAGGGCTTCCACTACCAGGTCGGGCACGAGTACTTCCCGAAGTCGCACCTGTCGGGGCAGCCGCAGTCGGCGAAGCCGTTCACGCCGTTCAACCCGAACCTCTACAATTGCCTGCGGCGCTCGAACGAGATCACCGACGCGCTCTTCGGCAGCAGCGGCGGCGCGGAGCCCAAGGTCGTCTTCCACATCAACATGAAGACGGTCAGCCCCATCGTGAGCGAGGTGATCTTCGAGGTCGACGGCCAGAAGAGGCTCTATCGCAACGAGAAAGAGTTCTGGCACACCTTCAACTGGCCCGGGGAAGGATCGAAGGGCGCGAGGATCCAGGTGCGCGGCGCGGGCGGGCTCGACGAGGAGCTCGTGCGCGAGGGGCCGTGGGGGATCTTCCGGCTCTTCGAGGCCGGGACCACGACCGCCCAGAAAGACAACGACGAGCTCTTCACGGTGACGTGGCAGATGACGGCGCCTCCGGTGACCGTGACCATGGAGATCCGGCCGACCCGCGGGAACCACCCGTTCCCGACGAGCTTCTTCCGGGCCACCAACTGCCCCCCCAGCATCGGCGACCGCTTCGGCAAAGGGTGATCCGAACAGCAACGGAGCCGGCGGGGGAGGGGGTGTCGTGCGGGGGGCCGGCGGGGGCCCCTCCCGCGAACTCGCGCCTTGTGGTGGCTATTGCCGTGGGAACGGAGAGGCTTGGACTACGAGGGATCGCTGCGATGCGGGCCGGCGCTCGGATTCGCGGGGCCCTACCCCGCCGGCCCCCCGCACGACACCCCCTCCCCCGCCGGCTCTTTGTGACGGAATGAAGGGGAAGGGGGCGGTTGATCCAGGCCGCAACCGCCCCGGCCTGAGACCGCTCCAGCCTGCGCTGTGGCTCTGGCCCGCAACCGCAACCCGACATCGCTCCCGCCCACGGTCGCTCCACTCGAGCCTGCAGTCGCTCCAGCCTGCGGTCGCTCCCGCGGACGGTCGCTCCCGCCCCCTCTCGCTTCAGGCTGCGGTCGCGCCTGCCTGCGAACGATGAGCGTTGCGATCGTGACGACTTTTTATTTCAAAGGAGCCGGGTGGGGAGGGGGGCTGCGCGGGCGGGGGGCGGCGGGGGAGGGCCCCGCGAATCCGAGCGCCGGCCCGCGGCGAAGCGAGTCGCTCCTGGTCTCGCCTGGCCCGTATGTGAGGCAATAGCCACCAAAAGGCGCGAGTTCGCGGGAGGCGCCCCCGCCGCCCCCCGCCCGCGCAGCCCCCCTCCCCACCCGGCCCTCCCCACCCGGCCCTAGCGTTCCGTGTGGGGTTCGTGGTTCACTCTCGGGCCGTCATGTTCTGGCGCCGCAAGAAGGGCCCTGCCGCTCCGCCGCAGATCGGCTGCTTCGGCAAGCTGCCCGCCACGGGCGATTTCATCCGGCTGAACGCTGGCGGAGAAGAGCTCGCCGCCTTCGACCGATGGCTCGGCGCAGCCATCGATTTCGCCCGGCGCGCCATGGGGCCCCATTTCGACGCGTACTACCAGACCGCGCTCGGGCTCTTCGTCTTCCACGGCGACCCGAAAGGCGACGAGCCGCCCACCCGCGGGCTCGTGGGCGCCTGGGCCGCCAGCGGCGACAACGCTGGCCGGCTCTACCCGATCGTCGTGTTCGGCTCGTACGATTACGACCAGCTCGTCGCCGCAGGCGCGTCGCTCCCCATCACCCTGTTCCCCCTCCTCGCCGCCGCCCACGACGCCGCAACCAACGGGCGCAACATGCCCGTCGACGCGTTCCTCCACCGCGTCTCCCAGATCGCTCCGCCGTCGCTCGACGACGCCGAGACGTCGCACGCCAACTACCGCGCATGGCTGAAAACCCAGCCGATGAAGGCGCTCTGGGACGCAGGCTTCGGCACCGACGCGAGCCGCTTCTGGGTGCTGCAGAACATCCTCGAGTCGGTGACGCCGTTCCGCGGTCAGGAGCTGCCACGGACAGGGCTCGCGCTCAGGCTGCCGCTCGGCGCAGGCGACGCCTACGCCGCCGCCGTGTGGATGGACATCACCCTCCGCCTGTCCAAGTGGGGACGTACGCTGATGAACGCGTTCTGGACACCCCAGCGCACCCTGCTCCTCCACCTCGGGCCACCCCACGTGGGCTCGTTCCGCGAAATGATCGCGCCCACCACCCAGGCCGAACACATCGCCGACCTCTGCGGGCCCCCGCCGGTCGAGGAGCACGTCTCCCGACACGCCCTCGGGCCAGAGCTCGACGCGCTCGTCGCACGCACCGACCTGTCGCTCGATAGCTTCCTCGAGGCCCTCGGCTGACCGATGCCCGAGCGCCGACGCCCGAGCTGCCCCGTCCGCCGCACCCTCCATCGCACCCGTCACCGCCTTGGTTACCGCACGGGGCCGCGCTCCGGTCGGCGCGACGGCTTGCGCGCGGGGGTCCATGATTCGCCGTCCACGCTCGGGACGTCTTGATATCCTGCGCGACCCATGGCCGCTGAAGACGCGATCAACCAATCCAAGGAGCGCATCGAGGCGCTGTTCGCGCCCATCAACGGAGGCGTCGGCGCAGACGTCACCTACGACGAGGCGTTCGAGGCCCTCAAGAACGAGGTCGACAAGCTGCAGTCGCTCGCGGGCGGCAAGGTCGACTGGGCGCGCATCGCGAGCGGCGCCGACGAGATCCTCACCGAGAAGTCCAAGGACTTCCGCGTCGCCCTCTACTACGCGGCGGCGAAGGCGCAGCTCGACAAGCTCCCCGGCCTGCTCGATGGGCTCGTCCTCGTGCAGGAGCTGAACGGCGCGTTCTGGGACACCATGTACCCCGCGCTCCGGCGGCCCAAGGCGCGCGGCAACCTGTGCGCCTGGTTCAGCGAGATCTCGGCCGCCGCGCTCGCCGGCATCACGCCGTCCGCCGCAGAGCGCGACGTGGTGAACGCCCTCGAGCAGGTGAGCCGCGCCGTCGACGCCGACCTCGGCGACAAGCTCGGCGAGGCGTACGGCGGGATGGGCCCGCTCCGCAACGCGATCCGCAGCCTCGTCGCAAGCCTGCCGGCCGAGGCGCCGCCGCCCCCGCCGCCGCCGCCCCCGCCGCCGCCGAAGCCGGAGCCGCCGAAGGCAGAGCCGCCGAAGGCCGCCGAGGCGGCGCTGGTCCAGGCGCCCGTGGCCACGGCGGTCGTCGTCACCCCGCCGCCGAGCCCGCCGGCCGTCGTCGCCACGGCGGACCCGGCGCTCAGCGTCGAGGCGATCGTCGACGAGGACTCCGCGCTCACGGCGCTCGGCCGCTGCGCGCCGCTGCTCGCGCGCGCGGGCGACGCGCTCCGCGCCGCAGATCCGAAGCGCGCGGCCGCGTACCGCATCCTCCGCGTCGGGCTCTGGGTCGACCTCCTCGACGACCCGGGCGCCTCGTCCCCGAACGGCGCAACGGCGATCCCGCCGCCGCCCGAGCACGTGCTGCAGACGCTCCCGGCGCTGACGAGCCAGGGCGCGTTCGCCGACCTCCTGTCGGTCGCCGACGAGTACGCGCAGAACTACCCCCTCTGGCTCGATCCGCACCGGTACGCGGCGAACGCGCTCGAGCAGCTCGGCGAGGACTACGCCGACGCGCGGCGCGCCGTGCTCGTCGAGGTGGGCGCCCTCGTGCTCCGCGCGCCGCTCCTGCCCAACCTCAAGTTCAGGGACGGCACGCCGTTCGCGGACAGCGAGACGCAGGCCTGGCTCGCGAACGAGGTGGCGGCCGTCCTCGGCGGCGGAGGGAACGGCGCGGCGGCGCCGGCGAGGCCGCGGAGCTACCTCGACAAGCCGCTGTCCGAGGCGCGCGGGCTCGTCGCGAACCAGCAGCCCGTCGACGCGATGGCGCTCCTCGAGAAGGCCGCGGCCGCCGCTCCGTCGGCGCTGGACCGCTTCCGCGTGCGGCTCGCCATGGCGCAGATCAACATCGATCTGTCCCAGTTCCTCGTGGCGCGCGCGCAGCTCGAGGCGCTGGAGCAGATCGTCGACCACCACCGATTGTCGACATGGCAGCCGGATCTCTGCGCGGAGCTCTACGCCGCGCTCCACACATGCTACCGGGTGCTGAACCAGGGCTACGAGGCCACACCCGAGGCGAAGGCGAAGGAGGCGCTCTGCTTCGAGCGCGTCTGCCAGCTCGACGCTGCGCTCGCCCTGAAACTTTCGCTGGAGGCCTGAGGAGGGCCCGTGCGACGCCCGATGCGCGCCGCGCCGAGAAGCTTGCCCGATGGGCGAGGGTTTTGGTCTATGCTCGAACGGCCTGCGGGCGCTCCGCCCGCTGCCGACGGGGAAAGGAGCCTGCGATGAAAGAGGGATCGGTCGCGCCGAAGGAGCGCGTGAACATCACGTACAAGCCGGCCACGGGGAACGCGAAGGAAGACGTCGAGCTGCCGTTGAAGCTCCTGATGCTCGGCGACTACACGCAGCGGCCGGATCCGCGGCCCCTCGAGGACCGCAAGCCGATCAACGTGGACAAGGACAACTTCCAGAAGGTCATGAGCGAGCAGAAGCTCGCGCTCACCTTCAATGTCAAGGACGTCCTCTCCGAGCAGGAGAACAGCGAGCTCACGGTCAACCTCAAGTTCCGCCGGCTCAGCGACATGGAGCCCGAGGCGATCGCGAACCAGGTGCCGGAGCTCAAGAAGCTGCTCGACCTGCGCGCCGCGCTGACGGCCCTGAAGGGCCCGCTCGGGAACGAGAAGGCGTTCCGCAACAAGATCCAGCAGATCCTGAGCGACCCGGCCCAGCGCAACAAGATCGTGAGCGAGCTCGGGCTCGACAAGGAAGGGGAGTGAGCGATGGCGACAGAGACACAGGTCGCGGGGAGCGCAGGCGTCCAGACCCTCGAGGGAGGGTCCCTGCTCGACGAGATCCTCGCCGAGACGAAGATGACGCCCGGCGACGAGGGGTACGAGATCGCCAAGAGGGGCGTGCAGGCCTTCATCTCGGAGCTCGTCGCCCCGCGGCGCGAGGGTGAGAAGGTCGACAAGGCCTTCGTCGACGCGCTGATCGCGGAGATCGACGTCAAGCTCTCGCGGCAGATCGACGAGATCCTCCACCACCCCAGCTTCCAGAAGCTCGAGTCCGCGTGGCGCGGCCTCAAGTTCGTCATCGACCGGTGTGATTTCCGCGAGAACATCAAGGTCGAGATGCTCAACTGCTCCAAGGAGGACCTCCTCGCCGATTTCGAGGACGCCCCCGAGGTGCCGAAGAGCGGCCTGTACAAGCTCGTCTACTCGGCGGAGTTCGGCCAGTTCGGCGGCAAGCCGGTCGGCGCGATCGTCGCGAACTACGAGTTCGGGCCCGGACCCCAGGACATCGCGCTGCTCCAGAAGTGCGCCGCCGTCGCGGCGATGTCGCACGCGCCGTTCATCGCGGCGGCCGGCCCGCAGTTCTTCGGCCTGAAGGACTTCATCGGACTGCCCAACCTGAAGGACCTGAAGGCGCTCTTCGAGGGGCCGCAGTACACGAAGTGGAACGCGTTCCGCGAGACGGAGGACGCGCGCTACGTCGGGCTCGTGATGCCGCGCTTCCTGCTCCGCCTGCCGTTCGGCGCCAACACCGTCCCGGTGAAGGCGTTCAACTACGAGGAGGACGTGGTCGGCAAGCACGACGCGTACTGCTGGGGCAACGCGACGTACGCCTTCGCCACCCGGCTCGCCGACAGCTTCGCCAAGTACCGCTGGTGTCCGAACATCATCGGCCCGCAGGCGGGCGGCGCGGTGGAGAACCTGCCGCTCCACCAGTACGAGGCGATGGGCGAGATCCAGACCAAGGTGCCGACCGAGATCATGCTCACCGAGCGGCGCGAGTTCGAGCTCTCCGAGGAGGGGTTCATCGGGCTCACGTTCCGCAAGGACTCGGACAACGCCTGCTTCTTCTCGGCCAACTCCGCGCAGAAGCCCAAGTTCTACGGGCAGAGCGAGGAGGGCCGGGCGGCCGAGATGAACTACCGCCTCGGGACGCAGCTCCCGTACATGCTCATCATGTGCCGCATCGCGCACTACCTGAAGGTGCTGCAGCGCGAGCAGATCGGGACCTGGAAGGAGCGCGCCGACCTCGAGAAGGAGCTGAACGACTGGATCGGCCAGTACGTTGCCGATCAGGACGTCGTCTCCGCCGCGACCCGCGGGCGCCGGCCGCTCCGCAAGGCGAGGATCATCGTCACCGAGGTGCCGGGCAACGCCGGCTGGTACAAGGTCGACATGCAGGTGCGCCCGCACTTCAAGTACATGGGCGCGTTCTTCACGCTCAGCCTCGTCGGCAAGCTCGACAAGGAGTAAGCCGCCCGACGCGCGCCGCGCCGCCTGCGCGCGGCGGGGTCGTCGACCCGGCGCCGCGCCCGCCTGCGCGCGGCGCCCCTGCGGGGCTCACGCCACAGCGGCTCGCCACAGCGCGTCGGCCAGCGGCGCGACGGTCCCCCGGGGGGAACGCCGCTGGAACGGGCGCGCCTGCCGGCGTAGGCTCGCCCCATGAGGAAGCTCTCGAGGATCTGCGTCTACTGCGGGTCGAACCCCGGCGCGTCGCCGGCCTACCGCGAGGCGGCCGTGCGGCTCGGGGAGCTCCTTGTTTCGCGAGGGATCGGGCTCGTGTACGGGGGAGGCCGCGTGGGCCTCATGGGCGCGATCGCCGACGCGGTGCTCGCGCGCGGCGGGGAGGTGACCGGCGTGATCCCCCACTTCCTCAACCAGCGAGAGATCGAGCACCGGGGGCTGACGGAGCTCCACGTCGTCGAGACGATGCACGAGCGCAAGGCGAAGATGGCGGCGCTGTCCGACGCCTTCATCGCCCTGCCAGGCGGCATCGGGACGCTGGAGGAGCTGTTCGAGGTGTGGACATGGACGCAGCTCGGCTCCCAGGACAAGCCAGTCGGGCTCCTCGACGTCCAGGGGTACTACCGCCCGCTGATCGCCTTTCTGGATCACGTGGTGTCCGAGCAGTTCATGAAGCCGGGCCACCGCGCCGTGCTCCAGGTGGCCGACGACGCGACGGAGCTCCTCGCGCTGCTCGCCGCGTGGCGCCCGAGCGCCGAGTACAAGTGGATGCTGCCTGGAGAGCGATAGGCGCCGCGCGCGCTCCTCAGCAATCCAGGAGCGGCGTGCATTCCCTCGAGTCGAGTGCTCTTCTAGCGTCCTGAGCGCGCAGCCCGGACGTCGAGTGTCGCCTGCGGTGTTTTCCTTAGGGAAGAGCCCAGCTCGTCTCCGGTGCTCGATGTAGCTTCTCGCCGTTTCGAGGGGCGTTTTCGGCCACAAGGAGCCCACGTGGGATCTTTTTGAACCGCCAAGGGGCCAAGGACGCCAAGAAAACACAAAGATCTTGGCGTTTTATGGCGCCTTGGCGGTTCCATCATGCCGGCAGGGCGGGGGAATTCCCCACCACCTCCGCCGGCTGCGGAGGCGCCTCTCCGGGCGCATCGATGTTGCATCCTTCGTGAAGAGGCAGCAGGAAACGCCCGATCCGCGGCGCATTTTGCCCCATCTGTGGCAGGTTCGTCCGTTGCGTCCGTCGAGCGCTGCCCACGCGGCGGGCACGCGCCGTTCGCGCTCCACGCAGCGGATGTAGCGGATTGCCGCGCTTCCAGGGGCGGCGTTTCACGCCGTGATCGCGGCGTCTCCGTCGATGGCTGTATCGTGCCGTCGGCCCGTAACTTGCTAAACGTCCGGCGCGCACAGGTTCCCTTTTCCACCGATTGGAGACAAGATGAAGCAGGCAGGGCCGGATCTCATCTGTTTGTCGCACCTGCGCTGGAACTTCGTCTTCCAGCGACCGAACCACCTGATGAGCCGCTTCGCGCAGGAGAGGCGGGTGTACTTCGTCGAAGAGCCGGTGTTCCAGGAAGGACCTCCGCGGCTCGAGGCGAGACACATCGAGGCCAATCTCACCGTCGTTGTGCCGCACCTGCCCCACGGCACCGAGCCGGAGGAGGCCCTCGCGCAGCAGCGCCGGCTGCTCAACTCCCTCGTGAAAGAGCAGGACATCCGGCAGCCGATCCTCTGGTTTTACACGCCCATGTCGCTGCCGATCGCCGCCGACGTGGAGCCGTCGCTGGTCGTGTACGACTGCATGGACGAGCTCTCCGCCTTCCGCGGCGCGCCGCCGATGCTCCGGGAGCGGGAGCGCGAGCTCTTCTCGCGCGCCGACCTCGTGTTCACGGGGGGCCAGAGCATCTACGAGGCGAAGCGCGCCCACCACCCGTCGGTGCACGCCTTCCCGAGCAGCGTCGACGCGGCCCACTTCGCGCGGGCGCGCGAGGCGACGCCGGACCCGGAAGATCAGCGCGACATCCCCAGGCCGCGCCTCGGGTTCTTCGGCGTGATCGACGAGCGGCTCGACGTGGAGCTCGTCGCCCGCGTGGCCAAGGAGCGGCCCGATTTCCAGCTCGTGATGCTCGGGCCGGTCGTCAAGATCGACCCCGCCACGCTGCCCCGGCGGCCGAACATCCACTGGCTCGGCCAGAAGTCGTATCAGGATCTCCCGGCCTACCTCGGCGGCTGGGACGTGGCCATCATGCCGTTCGCGCTCAACGAGGCGACCCGGTTCATCAGCCCGACGAAGACCCTCGAGTACCTCGCGGCGGGCAAGCCGGTCGTCTCGACCGCCATCCGTGACGTCGTCACGCCGTACGGGGACAGGAAGGCGGTGCACATCGCCGACGCGTCCACGTTCGCGGCGGCCGTCGATGCGGCGCTCGCGCAGCCCAGAGAGGAGCGCCTCGCGATCGCGGACGCGATGGTGAGCGCGACGTCGTGGGACAAGACGTGGCGCTCGATGTCCAGGCTCATGACAGACGCTCTCCACTCCAAGCGTTCGGCGGCGGTCCGGACGGAAGGAAACGTGCCGTGTTCGACTATCTGATCGTAGGTGCTGGGTTTGCTGGCAGCGTCCTCGCGGAGCGCCTCGCCTCGCAGATGAACAAGTCGGTCCTCCTGTGCGACAAGCGTCCTCACATCGGCGGCAACGCGTACGATTGCTACGATGACGCCGGGGTCCTCATCCACAAGTACGGACCGCACATCTTCCACACGGCGTCGCCGCGCATCTTCCGCTACCTGTCGCAGTTCACGGAGTGGCGCCCGTACGAGCACTGCGTGCTCGCGCACGTCGACGACAAGCTCGTTCCGTTCCCGATCAACGTCGACACGGTGAACGCCCTCTACGGGACGAGCTACTCGCCCGCCGAGGTCGAGGCGTTCTTCGCGCGCGTCGCCGAGCCGATCAAGAACGTCCGCACCTCCGAGGACGCTGTCGTCAGCAAGGTGGGACGGGAGCTCTACGAGAAGTTCTTCCGCAATTACACGCGCAAGCAGTGGGGGCTCGACCCGTCCGAGCTCGACGCCGCCGTCGCGTCGCGCGTGCCGGCGCGCACGAACTACGACGCGCGGTACTTCACGGACGAGTTCCAGGCGATGCCGCTCCGCGGGTACACGCGGATGTTCGAGAACATGCTCGATCACAAGAAGATCAGGATCGTCCTGAACACCGATTATCGCGACATCATGAACGAGGTGAACTTCAGGGAGATGATCTATACCGGGCCGGTGGACGCCTTCTTCGACCACCGCTTCGGGAAGCTTCCCTACCGTTCCCTCGATTTCAAGTTCGAGACGCACGACAAGGAGATCTTCCAGCCGGGCGCGGTCATCAACTACCCGAACGAGCACGCGTACACCCGGATCACGGAGTTCAAGTACCTCACCGGGCAGCAGCACCCGAAGACGAGCGTTGTCTATGAATTCCCGACGTCCGAGGGCGACCCGTACTACCCGGTGCCGCGGCAAGAGAACGCGGAGATCTACCGGAAGTACAAGGACCTTGCCGACGCGACGCCGAACGTGCATTTCGTCGGGAGGCTCGCGACGTACCGGTACTACAACATGGACCAGGTGGTGGGTCAGGCCCTCGCCACCTACGACCGCATCCGCGAAGCCAAGATGAACGGAGCCGCCGTCACCGTCGCCGCCTGATAGACCCATGCCCCGACAGCACCTTGCACAGATCGGCATCCCTGGTTCGGTGCCGCCGCCTGCCGATGACGGCAAGAGCGGCGGCTCCCGCGGTTACCCCCGTCCTCTGCTCAGGCGCGACGACTGGATCTGCCTGAACGGGACGTGGGAGTTCGCCCTCGATCCGCGGGCGGACTGGTGTTCCCCGGCAGACGCGCGCTTCGACAGGAAGATCGAGGTGCCGTTCGCCCCGGAGACGCAGCGGAGCGGGGTCGGGGAGACCGGCTTCTACAAGGCCTGCTGGTACCGGAGGCAGGTCGACGTGCCGGAGCTCGAGCCGTCCGAGCGGCTGATCCTGCACTTCGGGGCCGTCGATTACCTGGCCAGGGTGTGGGTCGACGGCGGCTTCGTCGGCGAGCACGAGGGCGGCTACACGCCCTTCAGCCTCGACATCACCGAGCTCGCGCGGGGGCGCAAGAGCGTCACGATCGTGGTCCAGGCGTACGACGATCCGGGCGACCTCGCGAAGCCGCGCGGCAAGCAGGACTGGAAGCTCGAGCCGCACTCCATCTGGTACCCGCGCACGACCGGGATCTGGCAGACGGTGTGGCTCGAGCGCGTGCCGCGGATGCACGTGGAGTACCTGCGGTGGACCCCGAACCTCGAGCGCTGGGAGATCGCCGTCGAGGTCCGGGTCGCGAACGCGCCCGTGGAGGGCGCGCGCGTCGGCGTGCGGCTGCGCGTCGGCGACGTGACGATCGCGAACGACCAGTACACGGTCGTGGCCGGGGAGGTCCACCGGCGCATCACGCTCTCCGACCCGGGGATCGACGACTTCCGCAACGAGCTCCTGTGGTGCCCCGAGCGCCCGACGCTGATCGACGCGGAGATCGTCCTCTACGATCAGGCGGGGGGGACGATCGACCGGGTGAAGAGCTACACCGCGCTGCGCTCGGTGGCCGTCCGCGGCGACCGCTTCCTCCTGAACGGGCGGGCGTACGTGCTCCGGATGGTGCTCGACCAGGGCTACTGGAACGACACCGGGATCACGGCGCCGGACGACGACGCGCTCCGCCGCGACGTCGAGCTCACGAAGCAGATGGGCTTCAACGGCGCCCGGAAGCACCAGAAGATCGAGGATCCGCGGTACCTCTACTGGGCGGACAGGCTCGGGCTGCTCGTCTGGGAGGAGATGCCGAGCGCGTACAGGCACACGCGCAAGTCGATCGATCGGCTCGCGCGGCAGTGGCTGGAGGCGATCCGGCGCGACATCAGCCACCCGTGCATCATCGCGTGGGTGCCGTTCAACGAGTCGTGGGGCGTCCCGAACCTGCCCGACAACCCGAACGAGCGGCACTACGTGCAGGCGCTCTACCACCTCACGCGGTCGATGGATTACACGAGGCCGGTCATCGGCAACGACGGGTGGGAGAGCGTCGCGACCGACATCATCGGCATCCACGACTACGATCCCTCGCCCGAGCGCATCGCCCGCCGCTACTTCGCGCACGACGTCGTGCCGAAGCTGCTGAAGCGGGAGCGGCCCGGCGGCCGCGCGCTCGTGCTCGATCCGTCGGTCAGCCACGAGACGGCCATCGTCCTGTCCGAGTTCGGCGGGATCGCCGTCGCGCCGACGAGCTGCGGCGAAAACGGCGGCACCTGGGGGTACTCGGCGTGCAGGACGCCGGAGGAGTTCGCGGAGCGCTATACAAGGCTGATGAAGGTGATCAACTCCCTCGAGCTCTTGGCAGGCTTCTGCTACACGCAGTTCGCTGACACGTACCAGGAGGCGAACGGGCTGCTCTACGCCGACCGTACGCCGAAGTTCCCGCTGCACCAGATGGCGGCCGCGACGCAGGGGATGCCGTTCGTGGGCCCGAGCGTGACGCCCTCGGCGCTGAGCGACGGCGGGCTGGCGGACATGCCGGGGCTGGCGGACATGCCGGAGCTGGCGGACATGGGGGCGCCGCGATGACGGCGGCGGCGCAGGGCTTCGAGGCCGTCTTCGGCCGCCCGGCGAAGCGCCTGGCCGAGGCGCCGGGGCGCGTGAACCTGATCGGCGAGCACACCGACTACAGCGGTGGTTACGTGCTCCCGACGGCGATCCCGCAGAAGACGCGGATCGAGATCGCGCCGCGGGACGACGGGCTCGTCCGGATCGCGACGACGAACGTGGACGGCGGGGCGCACCTCTCCTTCCGCGCCGGGGAGGAGGCGCGCCGCGGCCTGTGGATCGACTACGTGCAGGGGATCACCGCGGTGCTCCGGCAGCGCGGCGTCGCGGTCCCCGGCTTCGACGCGCGGATCGCGTCCACGGTGCCGCTCGGCAGCGGGCTGTCGTCGAGCGCATCGCTGCTCGTGGCGCTCGCCCGCGCGCTGCGCGCGATGCTCGACCTGACGATCGACGACGTGGACATCGCCCGGATCGCGCACGCCGCGGAGCATGACTTCGTTGGCGCGCCGGTCGGGACGATGGACCAGATGGCCGCGAGCCTCGCCGACGAGAACACGGCGCTCTTCCTCGACACGAGGACGCTCGCCTTCGAGCGCATCCCGCTGCCGGCGCAGGCCGAGCTGCTCGTGATCAACTCCGGGGTGGCGCACCAGCACGCGAGCGGCGACTACAAGACGCGGCGCGCGGAGTGCGAGCGCGCCGCGGCGGCGCTCGGCGTCCCGCAGCTCCGGGACGTCGACGCGGCCGCGGAGCCGCGCATCGCGTCGCTCCCGCCGCCGCTCGACCGGCGCGCGCGCCACGTCGTGACCGAGAACGCGCGGGTGCTCGCCGCCGTGGCCGCGATCCGCGCCGGGGACCTCGGCCGCCTGGGCGAGCTCTTCGACGCGTCGCACCGGTCGATGCGCGACGACTTCGAGGTGTCCGTGCCCGAGATCGACGATCTGGTGGAGAGCGCGCGGGCGCAGCCGGACGTCTTCGGCGCGCGGCTGACCGGCGGCGGCTTCGGCGGATCGATCGTCGCCCTCGTGAAGCGCGGGAGCGCGACGAAGGTGGGGCGGGCCGTCGTGGACGCCTACGCGCGCGTGCCGGGCCGGCGGGCGACGGTGCTCGTGGGAGGGCTCGTCCCGTGAGGGACCGGTCCGGGATCGCGCTCTGGGCCGGCGTGGAGTGCACGGTCAACCGCGTCGGCGACGCGTACTTCAACCAGCTCGAGCGGACCGGACATCACGACCGCATCACGGATCTCGATCTGCTGGCGGAGCTCGGCGTCAAGGCCGTGCGGTACCCGGTGCTCTGGGAGCGCACGGCCCCGGACGGCCTCGGGAGCGCCGACTTCTCCTGGGCCGACGAGCGGCTCCACCGGCTGAAGGAGCTCGGCATCGACGTGATCGTCGGGCTCGTCCACCACGGGAGCGGGCCGCCGTGGACGAGCCTGATGGAGGACAGCTTCGTTGCCGGCCTCGAGGCGTTCGCGGGCGCGGTGGCGGAGCGGTACCCGTGGGTGCGCGACTACACGCCCGTCAACGAGCCGCTCACGACAGCGCGCTTCAGCGCGCTCTACGGGCACTGGTACCCGCACCGCCGGGACTCGGCCTCGCTCATGCGCGCGCTGCTCGTGGAGACGCGCGCGACCGCCGCGGCGATGCGCGCCATCCGGCGGGTGCGCCCGGACGCGCGGCTCGTGCAGACCGAGGACTTCGGCGCTGTCGCCAGCACGCCCCGGCTCGCCTACCAGGCCGCGTTCGAGAACCACCGGCGCTGGCTGAGCCTGGATCTGCTGTACGGGCGCGTGGACGCCGCGCACCCGCTCCACACGCACCTCCTCGACTGCGGCGTCGCCGACGAGGAGCTCGCGCAGGTCGCGGCGGCGCCGTGCCCGCCGGACGTGATCGGCGTGAACTACTACCTGACGAGCGACAGGTTCCTCGACGACCGCCTGGAGCTGTACCCCGCGTGGACGCACGGCGGGAACGGCCGCGACGCGTACGCCGACGTGGAGGCGGTGCGCGTCCGCGAGGAAGGGATCTTCGGCCATCACCACGTGCTCCGCGAGGTGTGGGAGCGCTACAGGACGCCGATCGCGATCACCGAGGTCCACCTCGGGTGCACGCCGGAGGAGCAGATCCGCTGGCTCGTCGAGGCGTGGGAGGCCGCGCACGCGGCGCGCGCGGAGGGCGCCGACGTGCGGGCGGTGACGCTGTGGTCCGCGTTCGGGGCGTACGACTGGGACAGCCTCGTCACGCAGGCGCGCGGCCACTACGAGCCGGGGGTGTTCGACGTGCGCGGGCCCGCGCCGCGCCCCACGGCGCTCGCCGTCGTCGCGAAGGAGCTCGCGGAGGCCGGCCGGTCCGAGCACCCGCTCGCCGACGTGCCGGGGTGGTGGCGGCGCGACGAGCGGCTGCTCTACGGGGCGCCGCGCGCGACGACGCGGACCCTCTGCGAGCCGCGCGAGCGGCCGATCCTGATCACCGGCGCGGGCGGGTCGCTCGGCGCGGCGCTGGCGCGCGCGTGCGAGGAGCGCGGCATCCACGTCCGGGCGATGACGCGCAGCGAGCTCGACATCACCGACGCGGCGGCCCTGGAGCGCGCGATCGCGGAGGTCCGCCCGTGGCTCGTGGTCAACGCGGCGGGCTACACGCGCGTGCACGACGCCGAGGACGAGATCGAGGCGTGCCGCCGCGCGAACGTCGTCGGCCCGACCCTGCTGGCGGAGGCGTGCAGGCGCCACGGCTCGCGGCTCCTGATGTTCTCGTCGTCCTTCGTGTTCGACGGGAGCAAGCCCGCGCCCTACGTGGAGGATGATCCTGTCGCGCCGATCAGCGCGTTCGGCGCGGCGCAGGCGCAGGGCGAGCGGGGCGTCCTCGAGGCCCTGCCGAGCGCGCTGGTGGTCCGGACGGGCAGCCTGTTCGGGCCGTTCGAGGCGCGCAGCTTCGTCGCCCTCGCGCTCTCGGCCGTCCAGCGCGGCGAGCCGTTCCGCGCGGCGGACGATCTCTTCGTGTCGCCCACCTACCTGCCGCACCTGGCGCACACGTGCCTGGACCTCGCGATCGATCAGGCCGAGGGGGTGTGGCACCTGGCGAACGACGGCGTCGTCAGCTTCGCCTCGTGGGCGAAGATGATGTGCGACGCGTTCGGCCTGCCCTCGCGGGCGGTGCACCCGTGTCCCGCGCACACGCTCGGGCTCCGGGCGAGCCTGCCCCGTCAGGGAGGGCTCCACAGCCGTCGCCGCGCGACGCTGCCGACGCTGCCCGAGGCCGTCGAGCACTACGTGAAGCACCGGGCGGACGCCGTGCTGGCGACCCTGTAGCGCGGCGCGCAGACGGGGATCGCGCCGTCTGGGCGTCCGGGAGGCAAGGAGAAGAAAGGTATGGTTCTCCTGGCGTCCCTGGCGTCCTGGCCGTTCTCGTGATCCGGGCTCGACCCTGTATGCTCGCGTCCATGATGAGACATGGTTCATGGACTGCTGGGATCCTCGCGGCGCTGCTCTGTACCGTCGCCATGGAGTCGATCGCTGACGCGTGCAGCCCGCCGCTGCCGGGCCTGACGGGCACATTGCCCGAGAGCGGCGGGGCGCTCCCGGGGAACGCCGCTATCTTCTTCGACGGGTTCTCGATCTCGCTGGACGCCGTGTCGGTGACCGTCGACGGCGAGCCGGCGAGCCTCGTGGCCGTGAAGGACCTGCCGCCCCTCGGGTACAGCCTCGTCGCGCGGATCGAGCCGCCGCCCGGCGAGGGGCAGGCGATCGTGATCGAGGGCGACTTCTGCGGCGCGCAGGAGCCGTGCGGGCAGAGCCGGATCGAGCTCACGGCCGGCGCCGCGGACACGGAAGCTCCCGCGGGGCCGAGCGGGCTGTCGTTCGACCTCCACGACCATGCCGATTTCACGTCGAGCGGCGGAGACTGCCAGGTGGACAGCGATCTGACCTGGTGGGTCACGGTCGAGGCGGAGACCGCGGGGAGCGGCGAGGCGCCCGTGATCACGACCGTCGAGGCGTTCCGGGACGACACGTTCACCGACCCGGTGTTCTCGCAAAGCAGGTTCATGAATGCCACGCCGGTGACCGTGGCCCTGAGCCGGACAGTCGACGTGCTCGGCGGCGCCGCTGCCCCGGAGGCGTTCTGCTTCCGGGCCACGGTGACGGACACGGCCGGGAACGCCGCGGGCGCGCCCGTTCACGCCTGCAAGCCTTGCTATCACCGGAAGGACCCGGATACGGCGCAACCGGGCCTCGGTGGGCCGCCCGAGCCGGCGTGGACCGAGGAGGACGTCTATCCGGGGGGGACGTGCGATTCCGGGATGGGGCCTGGCAGCGGCGGCACGGGCGGCAGCGGCCCTGGCAGCGGCGGCAGCGGCCCTGGCAGCGGCGGCAGCGGCCCGGGCACAGGCGCAGGCGGCAGCGGCCCGGGCGCAGGCGGCAGTGATGGAGGCGGTGAGACGGAGGAGAGCGGGTGCAGCTTCCGCGCTGCCGGCGCGTCGGGCGGCGCGGGGAGGGCCGGGATTGCCGCGCTGGCGCTGCTCGTGTGCGCGGCGCTCGCCGGGCGAAAGAAGCGCTGAGTCGCGGCGCTGCGATTCCGACTCGGTCCGTTTGAATGGCTCAGGGCGCCGCCGCAACCGGCGAGCTGCCGTCGGCGTCGCCTGGAGCCCGGACACGACAAGGACGGTCGAGCACCGCGCTGCCGCGAGCGGGACAGTTGCCGCGTGACACTGGCGGTTGGGCTCGGGCAAGATGGTGGCATGATGACCACAATCCGCTCCACCGGACCCTCCTTCGCCAGGATGGGCGCGCTCTTTATCTCATTTTTTCTCTGTCACTGCACCGGGTCAGGCCCGGATGGCGGTGATCCCGGCAGCGCTGGTCAGGGGGGGACCGCCTCGGGGGGAGGCGGCGGCAGCGCGACGGCAGCGAGCTCGAGCGGAGGAGGTGCATCTGTCGGGATGAGCTCGTCCTCGTCTTCCACCTCGGCGGGGATGGGCGGCTCGGGGACGGGCGGAATGGGTGGCTCCGGGACGGGCGGAATGGGCGGCACGCCGGTGTTCGAGCCCAGCTTCATCCTGGGCGCGGACATCTCCAGCATCCAGGAGGCTGTCGACAGCGGCGCGAGGTACACGGACACCGACGGAAACGAAAAGGGGATCCTCGACCTGCTGAAGAACCACGGATTCAATTACATCCGGCTCCGGACGTTCGTGGACCCGGGCGCCCGCTACGGCTATGCCCTCGGGACCGGCGGCTCTTGCGAAAAAGAAGAGACGTATTGCGACAGGGACCACACGATCGAGTTCGGAAAGCAGATCAAGGACGCAGGCATGGGGTTCCTGCTCGACTTCCATTACAGCGACACCTGGGCCGACCCTGGCAAACAGATCATCCCCGAGGCCTGGCGGGACGCCCGGTCGATCGACGAGATGACCGGCCTCTTGAAGGCCTACACGAAGGACGTCGTCGCCGCGCTCGTCAGCGCGGGCGCGCGCCCGGACATGGTGCAGATCGGCAACGAGATCACGCCGGGCATGCTCATCCATGTGCCGTCCGCGAACACAGATTGCTGGGGGAACGATTCGGTCGTCAATCCGAGCGGCCTCACCGGGCGAGCGACGAACCAGAACTGGGACAACCTGGCCGCCCTGCTCAAGGCCGGCATCGACGGGGTCAAGGAGGTCGACGACACGATCAAGATCATGCTGCACGTCGAGAACACCGAGGACGCGAGCGGCGTCGCGTGGTGGGTCGACAGCGCGAAGCGGCGAGGCGTCGCGTTCGACGTCCTCGGGCTCTCCTGCTACACGGCATTTCAGGGCGAACCTGAGGTATGGGAGAATACCTTCAATACCCTGGCCGAGACGTTCCCGGACCTGTCCTTCGCGATCGCGGAATACAACCCCGAGCGCACGAGGGCCAACCAGATCATGCGCGACCTGCCGGACGGCAGAGGGCTCGGGACGTTCTTCTGGGAGCCCACGCAGAGCGGCTCATGGGGCTCGTCGCTCTTCACGCAGCAGGGCGGCTCGTACAGGGCCAACAGCGACGATTTCGCGGAGTTCGACGCGCTCAAGGCGAGCTTCGGCCTGTGATTCGCCACCGCTATCCGTTCCTGGGGATGACGCCCGCGCTCAGAGCACCCGCGCCAGGACGACGACCGAATAGCCGACCGCCGGCTGCTTGCCGGGGTTGTTGTACGAGTGGCGCTGATCGCCGCGGAACACGGCGACGTCGCCCGCGCCGAGCGTGAACCGCTCGCCGCTCACGACGAGCAGGAGCTCCCCCGACTCGCACGTCAGGTACTCGCGCGTCCCCGGCGTGTGCGGGACGCCCGTCATCCGCCCGCCCGGGGGGATCTCGATCCGATCCATCTCCATGCCCGGGATCGGGTCCGGCAGGAGCTTGCGGACGAACGCCTGCCCAGGCGTGCGCGTGGGCAGCGCGTCGCGCGCGTAGAGCTGGCACGTCGCGCGGGGGGCAGAGAGCATCTCCTCGATCGAGACCTGGAGCGCGGCGGCGGCGCGGTGCAGGACGCCGAGCGTCGGGTTCGCCGCGCCGGACTCGAGGTGCGCCCAGGTCGCCCGCGGCACGCCGGCGAGCCTGGCGAGCTGCTGCTGCGTCAGCCCCCGGGCCTCCCGTAGCTGCTTGATGTTCTTCGCGAGCCTCCCCGCGAGCACCGCGTCCTGGTCCATGCCCGGAGATTAGCACGTATCCAAGAAATTGGAGCCATCTCCAACACGCGAGCCAGCGCGGATTAGCCTGGGATCGAGGAGGAAACGACGATGAACAACGGATCGACCGGAAGCGACGCGCTCATCCAGGCCGAGGCGGGCTCCCAGGCGCCGTCCCCCCGCGCCGCGGGGGCGGGGGCGTTCGCGCCGCGCGCGGCGCTCGTGACGGGGGCGAGCCGCGGGCTCGGCGCCGCGCTCGCGCGCGAGCTCGCCCGGAGGGGCGCGAAGGTGGTGCTCGTCGCGCGCGAGCGCGCGCCGCTCGAGGCGGTGGCGGACGAGATCACCCGGGAGGGCGGGGTCGCGCACGCGCTCGCGGCGGACGTCGGCGACAAGGGGCAGACCTACGCGATCGCGGGCGCGGCGGCGGCGCTCGTCGGGCCCATCGACCTGCTCGTCCACAACGCGAGCACGCTCGGCAAGACGCCGCTGCCGATCCTGCTCGACACCGAGTGCGAGGATCTCGGCCGCGTGCTCGAGGTGAACGTGGTCGGCCCCTTCCGCCTCACCAAGGTGATCGCCGGCGCGATGGCGCTCCGGCGCCGCGGGGTCGTCGTCCACATCAGCTCGGACGCGGCGGTGAACGCCTATCCGCGGTGGGGGGCTTACGGCGTCTCCAAGGCGGCGCTCGACCACCTCTCGCGCACCTGGGCCGCGGAGCTCGAGGGCACGGGCGTCTCGTTCTACGCGGTGGATCCCGGCGAGATGGACACGCGGATGCACGCGGAGGCCATCCCCGACGTCGACCCGAGCACGCTGGCGAACCCCGCGGACGTCGCCCGCCGGATCGTCGGCCTTGTCGCCCGCGCGGGCGAGGTGCCGAGCGGCGCGCGCCTCGAGGCCGCGAGCCTCCCGGAGGCGCCATGAGCCCCGCGGCCTGGCCTCGCGAGAGCCCCCTGGAGGAGCGGCTCCTCCACGTGGACCCGCGCCTCGGGCGCCTGCGCGACGCGCGCATCGCGGATCTGCCCGCGCTCCTCGAGCCGGGCGATCTCCTCGTCGTCAACGACGGCGCCACGCTGCCGGCCTCGCTGCACGGCGAGACCGGCGGCGGCGCGAAGGTGGAAGTGCGGCTGATCGGCGAGCTGTCGGAGGGGCGGTATTCGGCCCTCCTGTTCGGCGCCGGCGACTGGCGCACGCGCACCGAGGACCGCCCGGCGCCGACCGCGCTCGGCCCGGGCGACGCCGTGACGTTCGGTGACGACCTCTCGGCCGTCGTCGAGCGCGTCTCCGCGGCCTCGGCGCGCCTGGTCGAGATCGCCTTTCGCGAGCGGGGCGCGCCGCTCTGGTCGGCGCTCTACCGGCGCGGGCGCCCGATCCAGTATGCGTACCTCGCGGGCCCGATCGAGCTCTGGCACGCGCAGACGCGGTTCGCGAGCCGGCCGCTCTGCGCCGAGCTCCCCTCGGCCGGGCGGCCGCTCGCGTGGGGGCTCCTGCTCGAGCTGATCCGCCGCGGCGTCCGGGTCGCGTGGGTCACCCACGCGGCCGGGATCTCGTCGACCGGCGACGCGGCGCTCGACGCCCTGCTGCCGCTGCCGGAGCGCTTCGAGATCCCCGAGGAGACGGTGGCGGCGGTGCGCGAGGCCAGGGCGAGCGGGCGCCGGGTCGTCGCGGTCGGCACGACCGTGACGCGCGCCCTCGAGGGGTGCGCCGCCCAGCACGGGGGGGAGCTCCGCGCCGGCCCCGGCGTCACCGATCTCGTGCTCCACCACGGCTTCCGGCCGAGGGTGGTCGACGGGCTCTTGACCGGCGTGCACGACCCGACGGAGAGCCATTTCCGGCTCCTCGAGGCGTTCGCGCCGGCCCCGCTCCTCCACCGCGCAAACGCCCACGCCGAGCAGGCGGGGTATCTCTGCCACGAGTTCGGCGACTCGTACCTCGTCCTGAGCTGACGTGGGGTGAACAGCGCCGGCCGGAGCGCGCGGCCGGTCAGCTCGCCCTGTCGGCGCGGGCGCGCCCGGCGCCCGTGTAGAACGAGAGCTCCAGCCCGTCGTCGAGCGGCACGGCGACGGAGAGATAGCCGCTCTCCGCCTTCCGGACGTACTCGAGATAGGGGGTCACCGACTCCGGGTACACCGTCGTGTCGTCCGCGATGACGAGCGATCCAGGGCCCAGGCGCGGCTCCAGGATCTGGAGCACCGGCAGATAGATCTCCTTCCATCCGTCGAGGAGGACCATGTCGACCCCCGCCTCGAGCCCCTGCGTGAGCGTCTGGAGCGCGTCGCCCTCCCGGAGATCGACCAGGTCGGCGAGGCCCGTGGAGCGCAGGTTCTCGCGGGCCTTCGCGGCCTTGATCGGGTTGAGCTCCGTGGCGATGAGCCGCCCCGCGCCGTTATCGCGCAGGGCGGAGGCGATGTGAATGGCCGAGATGCCGAACGAGGTGCCGAACTCGACGACGAGCCGCGGCCGGCGCGTCCTCGTGAGCATGTAGAGGAGGCGGCCGACGTCCGGCGCGACAGGCATGTACGCGCGGTCGAGCTCCTTCGCCCAGTACTGGGCGCTCTTCGGTCCACCGGTCCGCTCGATCTCGGCGATGATGTGATCGAAGACGGCCGGATCGGTGCTGTCCGCCTCGCGGTAGATCCGGTCGAGGACGCGGGAAACTTCGGGGGTGCTCAGCGAATCCATCAGGGGTTCTCCTGTCGGGCGTGGTTCCGGTGTTGATCGAAGGGAAGCAGGACCCGGGCGTCGTCCGAGGACGCGTTGGCCAGGATGGATCCTCGCTTCATGAGGCCATCGCCTCGTGACCCACCGTGAGAGCAACGCCCGTGCCCGACGCGCGAATCCGAGCGCCCGCGCGGCCTCGAGCGATCGAGATCGGCCCGGTCCGCGGCCTGGCCCGAGCTCCCCAGATCGCCCGCCGCCCGGACCTTTGCTCACCCGCGTTGCGCACTCGCGCAAACATCGGTCGGAGGGGCGCTCATGGCCTCGCCCGCCGCCGGGCCGCGCTGGCGCGGCGCGCGCGTAGAAGCGCGGGTGACGACGCGCGCGGAAGCGCGGGCGGAACACCGCGACGGTCCGATGGACCGCGCGTTGCACTCGGCCGCGGCGAACGTGTGATCACGTGGGTCCGCAGCACCGAAAGGATGGCGCGCATGCATATCAAGGTCTCGTTTGGGTCGAGCGACGACTGGAGCCAGGCCGTCGATCTGGTTCGCCAGAAGTACCGGCGCTCCTTCGGCGCCGAGGTGAGGCCCAACCCGGATTGCTTCGTTGTCTGCACAACGGATCACGGCCTCGGCGCCGCCCCGTCGAAGGTGGTCGCCTGCGCCGGGCTCACCTTCAGCTCGGGCGACCGGCTCTTCTCCGAGCAGTACATCGACGAGCCGATCGAGCAGGTCATCTCCGCGCTGGAGCGGCAGCCGGTGAGCCGCGACGCGATCGTGGAGGTCGGGTCGCTGGCGTCCATCGAGCACCGCGCCGGGACCGAGCTGATCCGCGCCGTGCCGATCCTCGCCTGGTGCCTCGGCAAGAAATACATCCTCTGCACGATCACCGCGAACCTGAAGATCATCTTCGACGCCGTGGGGCTCAACTTCCAGCCCGTCCGCGGCGCGGACGCCGCCCGGCTGGGCGAGGGAGCGCAGGAGAGGTGGGGCAGCTACTACGAGCAGCGGCCGCAGACAGGCTATATCCGGCTCGACGCGATCGCGGACATGTTCGCTCGCAACACGGGCCGCTACAGGTTCTCGGCGCTCGATCTCAGGCTGGAAGAGCAGAGGCGAGCGGAGCGCTACCATGAGGCTCATTGACGACATCGTCGCCATGGGCGAGGCGCGGCCCGACGCCGTCATGATCGAGGTGCTGGACGCCGCGCCGGGCGCCCGGCAAAGCTACCGATGGCGCGAGATGCTCGACGCGGTCTCCGCGCTGCGGGGCCTGCTGATCGGCCTCGATCGCGAGGCCGGCGGCGGCCTGCGGGTCGGGCTCGTCATGGCCAATTCGCCGGAGTGGGTCGCGGCCGATCTGGCGCTCTGGCTCGGCGAGGCCGTCGAGGTGCCGATCCCGCTCGCGTTCTCGGCGGAGCAGGCCAGGCACCTCCTGGAGCACGTCGATGTCTGCCTCGTCGACGCGCCGGGACAGGCCAGGCTCCGCGCCTGGGCGGAGGCCGGCGTCCCGGCCCCGAGGTGCGTCCCCGTCGACGTCGACGCGCTGTCCGGCGCGCAGCGCGGCGGGCCGAGGGATCTCACGCCGTGTCGGCGCCAGGATTTCGTCTGCAAGATCATCCACACCTCGGGCACCACCAGCGCGCCGAAAGGGGTGAAGATCCGCGCCTTCGGCGTGGCCGATCTCGTGGCGGCGCTGCGCCGCAAGGTACCGCCGGGCACGTACGCAAGGTACCTGTCCATCGTGCCGCTGAGCCTGCTCATCGAGCAGGTCACCGGGATCTACATGACGCTGAGCGACGGCGGCACGCTCGTCCTCCTCTCGCCGCCGTCGCTGCTCCTCGGCACCCCGGGGACGACGGCGAAGGCGATCTTGCCCTACCTGCGGCTCGCGCGCCCCTCGGCGATGACCCTCCCGCCGGCCATGGTCGAGGCGATCGACCGCTTCTGCCATGCGCCCGACGCGGTCGACATGCGCGGCGAGGCCCTCTTTCAGGCGCTCTTCGGCCGCGACGAGCCGGCGTTCCTCGGCTGCGGCGGCGCCCCGGTCGCGCCGGACGTGCTCTCCCGGCTCGCGCGGCGCGGCATCGCCGTCTACGAGGGATACGGGCTGAGCGAGAACTCGTCCGTCGCGACGTGGAACGTCCCCGGGAGCGCCAGGATCGGGACGGTGGGCAGGCCTCTCGATCACGTCGAGGTCCAGCTCGCCGCGGACGGCGAGCTGCTCCTCCGGAGCAGCTCCCTGTTCGCCGGCTACACCTCGGCGGACCCGTCGAGCTGCGCCGTGGACGCGAAGGGCTGGCTGCACACCGGCGACATCGCGGAGATCGACAGCGACGGCTTCGTCCGCATCACCGGCCGGAAGAAGAACCTGATCATCACGGCCAGCGGGAGGAACGTCTCTCCGGCGTGGGTCGAGTCGAGGTACAAGTCGCTCGATTTCGTGGAGGAGGCGGTCATCTTCGGCGATCGCCTCGAGAAGATACACGGCCTCTTCATCGTGGAAGAGCGCGCCGATCCCGACGCGGCCCGGGCCGCGATCGACGACTTCGGCCAGCGGCACCTGTCCGAGGTGGAGCGCGCCGCCGAGATCGTCGTCCTGAAGAGCACGCCCGAGCTTTACCGGCATTGCTTCACCATCACCGGTCGACCCATTCGCACAGAGCTCTGGAAGCGCATGACGCTGGAGCTCGCCTGCAAGGAGAATTCATGTCCAGCGTGACGACGAACACCAGCCATCATCACGGCGACGGCGCGCTCATCACAGCGCAGCCGGGCACGCCGCTCGACGTCCTCGACAGGTCCACGGTGATGCAGGTGCTGGCGGACGCCGGCTTCCTGCTGCTGCGCGGCTTCGACACGAGCGTGGGCGAGTTCTCGCGGCTCGTGCGGCGCATGAGCGAGCGGATCACGCTCGACCCGGCCCGGTCGCTCCACGGGGGCGTGGCGCAGAAGGTCGACGCCGGCCTCGACGCCATCGGGCTCCACTGCGAGAACGGCAACAGCCCGTTCATGCCGCACCTCTGCTGGTTCTTCTGCGAGAGGGCGGCGTCGATCGGCTCGGAGACGACGGTGTGCGACGGCTACCGGGCGTGGGACGCGCTCTCGCCGGCGGCGCAGCGGGCGTTCCTGGACAGGGACATCGTGTACAGCCGCCACGTCGAGGCCGCGAAGTGGAAGAGCTTCGTCCACCACGCGCTGCAAGGGGCGAAGCGGGTCGAGGACATCAGCCTCGACGACCTGCTCTCCCTCGCCGACGCCCGGCCCGGCACGGTGATCCGCCCCTCGGCCGGCGAGGCGATCTACTACGAGTTCCAGGTGCCGGCCGCGAGGAGGACGCTGTTCTCCGACCGCATCGCGTTCGCCAACAGCATCCTCGGGCCGTCCTACAACTACGAGAAGCCGAGGATCACGTTCGCCGATCGCGAGCCGATCCCGCTGTCGCTGCTCGACGAGGTGGTCCGGGTGACCGAGGCGGTGACCGTGGACATCGCCTGGCGAGACGGCGACGTGCTGCTCGTCGACAACACCCGGGCGATGCACGGCCGCCGCGCGATCCTCGATCCTCGCCGCACCATCTACAACGCCCTCAGCTTCATCGGGCATCGAGAGACGCCGGCGGGGGAGGGGTGAGGGGCGTGCGTTCCGAGCTGCACGACATCAATCGACAGGCGCACCTGCGGACGATGCACCCGAGCGGCCTCGACTGGCCGGAGCAGGTGCCCGCGGACGAGCTCGACTTCCTCTCGCGCGTGGCGTTCGACGCGCCGGGGCACAGCGCGGAGGCCGTCGTCTACCTCGCCAAGGAGCTCGCGCAGCTGGCCGAGATAGAGCGCCACGTCTCGACGGTGATGACCCATGTCATGGCGGAGGTCCAGGCGGACCCGCGGCCCCTCGGCGATGGGTTCGAGCTCCAGCACGCGCTGTCGTGCTTCGCCGCGGAGGAGCTCCAGCACGCCAGCATGTTCTATCGCCACGTCCGGCTGCTGTCGGGTCGGGACTTCAAGTGCCCCGACAACCGGTTTCGCGAGCGGGTCGCCGTGTACCACGGCGACGACTCGCCGTACGTGAAGCTCTCGGCGCTCTGCTGCTCCGCGTACATCGGCGAGTCGATCATCACGGTGTTCGAGCGCCGCCTCAGGGCGCTGGATCCGAAGAGGACGTTCTTCTTCACCCAGGTCCTGCACGCCCACGGGCTGGACGAGGCGCGCCACGTCAAGTTCGATCATTTCCTGTTCGATCACGTCGTCCCGGCCCTGAGCCGGCAGGAGCGGCGCCGGATGCGCGAGATCCTGGAGCGCACCGAGGCGCTCAACACCGAGATGGCGAGGCGCGTCGAGGCGCACGCCAGGGCGACGTTCGGCCTCGACTACACGGCGCAGAACCTCGGGCACGAGACGCAGCTCAGGCTCTCGAGGGCGTTTCGCGGGCTCATGCTCGACGGGGAGATCGTCCGGAAGGTGGATGACGGCATGAGCGAGGCCGATCGGCGCCTCGTGCGGGAGTTCTGCCACGCGGAGACGATCCACGGCCCGGGGTGACCCCCCGGGCCTCGCTCAGGGGAGGATGGCCGGCGAGGGCTCCCCCGTGTAGACCTGCGAGCAGCGGGGCTTCTTCACGTCGGACGGGCAGCTGAGCCCCTGGTAGAAGCTCAGCGAGTTGGACAGGGGGGCGTAGCCCGCCGGGACCTGTTGCCTCGCGACCTGGCCGAAGTAGGCGAGGCACGCGTCGCGCCACCAGCGCGCCTCGTAGTGCTGGATCTCCAGGAACTCGGCCACATCGGCGAAGCGCTTGCTGTCGACGCGGCCCTCGACGGACTGCCATGCGTCCCGCATGACGCCCACCTCATCGACGCCGCGGCTATAACGATGGACGAGCTCCTCCCAGAGCGTCCTCCCCGAGCTCAGCTCGTCTTGCCAGCCGACGCGGTGGAAGAAGAGAAGGAAATCCTCCGGCACCGTCTCCCGACCTCCGAACTCCTGTGCCACGGGCGCGAAATACTGGGCCACCGCGTTGCTGCCCGACGACGTGCGGTTGAAGCCGACGCCGCTCGCGTCCGCCTTGTGGTAGTAGAACGGGTTCCACTCGGCGCGGCTCAGGTTGTTCACCCACGGGGCTGGCCCGTAGTGATGATCGGTGCCCATGATGTGGACGAGGCCGAGGGGCGTCATGTAGTCGACGAGCGCCTGGTGGGAGCTCATCATCATCCGGACGACCGGCGTGACGACCGCGGGGTCGTTCGAGAAGGTCTGGCGGACCCACTCCTCGGCGATGGCCTCCGCGGAGAGATCCGGGTTCCACGCCAGGCGCCCGAACGCGTACCAGTTCGCCTGGTTCATGTGGGATCCGGTCCAGTTCGCGTCGTCACCTACGTTGGAGACGCCCGCGATCGCGCTGAGCGCATGGCCGTGGAGCGAGCCGTCGATGACCTTCGCCACGGTCGAGCCCTCGCCGTCCGCGTACGTGTCCGCGTCGAGGACCTCCTCGAAGAGCGGGCCGAGGTAGGCGAGGTGCGTGTCCTCGCCGAGGTACTCCTTCGTGATCTGGAGCTCGAGGGCCAGGGGCGTCTCGGGCATGGCGCCGAACAGCGGATGGAACGGCTCGCGAGGCTGGAAGTCGAGCGGGCCGTTCTTCGCCTGCACGAGCACGTTGTCCTTGAACTTGCCGTCCAGCGGCTTGAACTGCTCGTAAGCCTGCTTGATGCGGTCCGGGGGGTTGTCGTCCGAGTAGACGAAGGCGCGCCACATCACGATGCCGCCGTGCGGCGCGACCGCGTCGGCGAGCATGTTGGCGCCGTCGGCGTGGGTCCGGTTGTAGTCCTGCGGTCCCGGCTGCCCCTCGGAGTTCGCCTTCACGAGGAAGCCGCCGAAGTCGGGGATCTGCCTGTAGATCTCGTCGACCTTGGTCGCCCACCACTGCTTGACGTTGGCGTTGTTCGGATCGGCCGTGCTCAGGTTGCCGATCTCGATCGGCGCGCTGAAGCGGGCCGTGAGGTAGACCTTGATGCCATAAGGGCGGAAGACGTCGGCCAGCGCCTTGACCTTCGTGAGGTACGATGGCGTCAGGATCTGCGCGTTGGCGTTCACGTTCGTGAGCACGGTCCCGTTGATGCCGAGGGAGGCGTTGGCCCTCGCGTAGTCCTTGTAACGGGGGGAGAGCGTGCCCGGCAGCGCGCTCCAGTCCCAGATGGAGCGGCCCGCGTAGCCGCGCTCCACGCTGCGATCGAGGTTGTCCCAGTGGTTCAGGATGCGGTGCTCGATCCTGGGCTTGCCGGTGAGCGACAGGCCCGCGAGGGTGCGGTGGCTCTGGAGGTGCCGGAGGAGCGCGAAGGTGCCATAGAGCACGCCCACCTCCGTGTTGCCCGCCACGGCGATCACCGGCTGTCCCCCCACGTCCGCGGCCTCGACGAGGTAGCCGTCGGGGCCGAGATCCCCGAGGCGCGCCGCGAGCGGCAGGTCCTTGATGATGTCCGCGGTCGCCGTCCCGATCACCACGGCGCCCGGGCCCTCGACGGCCGCGCCTGTGTCCACGGCCGCGCCGGTCAAGCCGCTCAGGCCCTTGACGAGCTCGGCCTCGGCGATGTCCAGGGTCGCGCCGCTCCCCGGCTTGACCACGCGCTTCAACGCCGCCTGATACTCCGCGACGCAGCCCGGAATCGTGACCTTCGGGTACCTGAGCCAGAGGTCTGCGCCGGTCTCGTCCGGCAGGGAGTCCGGCGCGGGATATTCCTCGTCGCAGCCAAGCGCTCCGCCAGAGCCCCCGGCGCCCTCGCCTTCGCCTGCGCCTGCGCCGCCGCCTCCGCCTGTACCGGTCGAGGCGCCGCCGCCCGAGCCGCC
This sequence comes from Sorangium sp. So ce1335, assembly GCF_051521615.1. Lineage (NCBI taxonomy): Bacteria > Pseudomonadati > Myxococcota > Polyangiales > Polyangiaceae > Sorangium > Sorangium sp. So ce1335. The sequence goes on along the minus strand of NZ_CP150363.1, from coordinate 7,236,674 downwards.
GCTCGCGCTGGAGGAGGTCCCGGCCATGGAACCTCCCGACGAGGTGGACCCGCCGCCGCCGGTCGTGTCGTTCGACCCGTCGGAGCCGCACGAGGCAGAGGCGGTTGCGAGCGCGACGCCCAGGAGCCCGACGAGGAGGCGTGGCACCCTCGGGTGCGTCGTCGAACGGGACCGCTCGGGGCGCGGTCGGCCTGAGCAACGTGAGATCTCGTGTTCCTCGGGGAGCGTCATCTGCATCAGCCTTTCCAGGGGAGGGGGAGCCGGGAAGAGCAAAGGCAAACGAATTGCGGGTGTCAAGGGTGAATCATGACGCGCGTCTCCGTCTGGCGTTGGGGTGATCCGGGTCGCCCTCGGCGTCTTCGTCCGGGAGCCCGCCGCGATAGAAGATTCCAACAGCGGTCCGCCCGTTTTGGAAAGCAACACCTCTGTTGTCACGAATCTACCCGCCGAAGGGGCCGCGTTCACGTGACGGCCTGCCGCTCGGGCGATGCCCTTCGATTCGCGGGAGAGAAGGGGGACAGCGGCGCTGTGTCGTTCTGACGTCCGGGGATCCGGGGCGCCTTCTCCCTCCCTGCCGGACCCCGGGGCCGCCGGTGGTTTCTTACCGGGCGATCGTGAAGGCGAACGGCGCGAGCCCTCGTTTTCGCACCACGGCGGTGACGAGCAAGGCGACCGCCTCGGGCCCGCGGGCGGTCGCGAGCTCGCCGAGATCTTCGATGTAGCCCTCCGGCCACCCCAGATCGCCGAGCAGCCGCCGGACGACCGCCTTCGCGTTCTCGTCGTCGCCGGAGAGGAACGCGGTCGGGGGGACGCGAAGGCTCGTGGGATCCGCCATGACGGTGAACAGCATCGTGTTCAGCGTCTTGACCACGGCCGTCTCCGGCAGCGCCGCCTGCAGGCGCTCGGCGACGCTGCCGCTCGCGTAGAGCAGGCCGCTGGGCAGGCCGTCCTGACCGCGCAGCGTCGCATTGGACACGTCGATCAATACCTTTCCTTTCAGCTCCTCCCGGAGGGCGCCGAGCCGCTCGACGCTCGTGTCTCCGGGCGTGGCGTTGACGACGATCGCGGAGCGGCGCGCGGCCTCCGCGCAATCCCTGAGCGCGACGCGCGCCCCGGCCCACGCCGCCGCGGCTCGCGCCGGGTCTCTGGTGCCGATCGTGATGGCGTGACCGGCGCCCGCGAGCTTGCCGGCAAGGGCCCTTGCGACCCGGCCCGAGCCGAGAATTCCGATGTCGTGCATGACGCGCTCCATGGTTCAGGATCCTCTCTTCATCGAATGGTGGACAGGACGTCGACCGCGCCGGCGTGGAGCTGCGGCGCTGCAGCCAGGAAGTCCTCGCTGGCGAGGGTCCAGCGGCTCCCGCGTGTGTCCGTGACCGCGCCCCCGGCCTCCGCGACGAGCAGCGCGCCCGCGAGGAGCCCGGAGCGGATCTGGCTGTACTGCCAGAAGACGTCCATCCGGCCGGCCGCGACCTGGAGGAGCTGGAGGGTGGCCGGGACCGAGACGCGCAGGACGAGCGCGCTGCCGAGCATCGCGCTGACGGACTGACCAATCCGCCGGTACGTCTCCGTGTCTTCGTCCGGCGCGGCCTGCCCGGTGCCGACGAACGCGGCGTCGAGCGCCGCCTTCGTCGACGCCCGGAGCCTCTTGCTTCCCTGGTAGGCGCCGGCGCCCTTCCGGGCGGTGTACGTGTCGCCGCTCAGGGGCAGGTGCACCGCGGTCAGGACAGGCTCGTTGTCGCGGACGAGGGTCGCCGTGACGCACCAGTCCGTCAGCCCGTGAACGTGGTTGATGTTCCCCTCCACCGCGTCGGTGACCCACCACTCCCCTGGCGGGAGAGGCCCGCGCGCGATCTCGTCCTCGACCCACCCGGCGCCCGGGCGAGCGCGCGAGAGCGGCTCGCGGAGCGCTTCGAGGGAGACCGCATCGTTGTCGGCGAGCGCGGTGAAGATCTCCTCCCGGCTCCCGAGGCGCGGCTCGGCCGAGAAGCGACGGACGAGCCGCTCGCCCGCCGCGGTGAGCGCCGCGACGACGGTGGGCAGCAGGGACTCGTCGTCGGCGCAGGCGGCGCTCCGGTCCCGCCCCGTGGCGTGGTGGGTCTCTGGCTCGGCAAATATCGACATGATTCCTCCTGAGGCGAGAGGCCTGCGCGTGCCCGCGCGCCATCGCTCGGAGCAAGTGAACCCTGGACATCGTATGACGTCCAATGCATAGTTGCTATGCAAAGGATTACCTGAATGCATGTGGATCTGAACCTGTTGACGGCCCTGGACGCGCTGCTCGAGGAGCGGAGCGTCAGCGCCGCCGCGGCCCGACTGCACCTCTCCCAGCCCGCGATGAGCCGGACGCTGGGCCGCATCCGGGACGCCACGGGGGACCCGATCCTCGTGCGCGCCGGCCGGACGATGACGCCGACGCCGCGCGCGCTGGCCTTGCGGCAGGAGGTGCACGCGATCGTCCAGCGGGCGCGCGCGGTGCTCACGCCCGAGCGGGAGCTCGACCTCGGGCGGCTCGATCGCACCTTCGCGGTCCGCTGTCACGACGCGCTCACGACGGCGATCGGCGCGCGGCTCCTGCGCGCGGTGCAGGAGCAGGCGCCGCTCGTGAAGATCCGGCTCCTGGCCGAGCCTGCCGCGGATACCGATGATCTGCGCCACGGGCGCGTGGATCTCGAGATCGGCTCGACGGAGCCGGCCATCCCCGAGATCCGCGGGGAGCTGATCGGCCAGGATCGCGTCGTCGTCGCGGTCCGTCGGGGCCACCCGCTCGCGCAGGGCCGGCTCACCGCCAGGCGCTATGCCCAGGCGCTCCACGTCATCGTGTCCCGCCGCGGGCGCCTGCGCGATCCGGTCGATGACGCGCTCGATTCCCTGGGGCTGCGGCGGCGCGTCGTCGCGGCAGCGCCCACGACGGCGGCTGCCATGCACCTCGTTCACGAGAGCGATCTCGTCGTCGCGCTGCCGGCGCGGGTCTGTGGTCCGGTCCTGCGGACGCTGGGCCTCGGCGCGCTTCCGCTGCCGCTCGAGGTGCCGGCGCTGCGGATCGTCCAGCTCTGGCACAGGCGCCACGAGACCGACAAGGCGCACGCGTGGCTGCGCGGGCTCACGCGCGAGATCCTTCAGGCCGTCGTCCCGGACGATCGCCGTCCAGCGCGGGCTCGCCTCGAGGGCGGGGCGAGGCGCTGACGGGCAGGCGTCGCCCTCGTCACGCGCGCGGGCCCGCTGCGCGCGCGGCGCCACGCGCCGAAGGAGGCCGCTTGATCTCCGCGGGTCGCCCGGGGACCATCCGCCGCAGCGACCCCGGGCGGGCGCCGGGAGAGCCGGCGCGCGGCGCGGGCGCGAGGGAGAGCCAGATGATCGACCTGTACACGTGGACCACGCCGAACGGCTACAAGCCCGTCGTCCTCCTCGAGGAGCTCGGGCTTCCCTATGCCATCAAGCCCATCGACATCGGGTCTGGCGCGCAGCACCAGCCCGATTACCTGCGCATCAACCCGAACGGGAAGATCCCCGCGATGGTGGATCACGACCACCCGAAGGGGCCGGTCACCGTCTTCGAGTCGGGGGCGATCCTCATCTACCTCGCCGAGAAGACGGGCAAGCTGCTGCCCGCGAGCGAGCCGGGCCGATCGCGCGTCATCGAGTGGCTGATGTTCCAGATGGGCGCAGTGGGGCCGATGCTCGGGCAGCTCGGCCATTTCCGGAACGCCGCGCCCGAGAAGATCCCCTACGCCATCGAGCGCTACCAGAAGGAGCAGGACCGCATCTACAAGGTGCTCGACGGGCGCCTCGCCGAGTCCGAGCACCTCGCCGACGAGTACTCGATCGCGGACATCGCGACCTTCCCGTGGATCTCGATGGCCGCGCGCATGGGGATCGCGCTGGATCCTTATCCGAACCTCGCGCGCTGGGAGCAGGCGATCAAGGCGAGGCCGGCGGTCACGCGGGCGTTCGAGGCCAAGATCAAGCCCTGAGGGCGCGGTGGCCCGTATAGCCCTGGGCGGGGTTGCGCAGGGCGCCGCAGATCCCGCCGAGCGCCTCTCCGGCGCTCGGCGACCAGCCCATGGCGCGCAGCTTGGTCGCGTCGAGGGCCGCGTCGACGGCGAGGAATTCGGCCATGAGCCCGAGGGCGCTCCGGGCCTCCGCGAGGCTCCACGAGCGCACCGGCACCCCGGCGGCATCGCCGACCGCCGAGAAGAGGGCCGCCATGGGCTCGGGCGACGCCTCGGCGGCGTGGAAGACGCCGGTCGCCTCCGACTCCAGCAGCATCGCGTAGGCCAGCGCCAGATCCTGCACGTGGACGGTGGACCAGCGGTTCTGGCCCTCGTCGATATAACGCGCCACCCCCGCGGCGCGCGCGCCCTTCACCAGGGTTGCCACCGGGCCTGCGCCGTCGCCGTAGACCATGGGCGGCCGCACGACCACGCCACGGATGCCCGCCGCGTCGAGCACGCGCGACTCGGCAGCCGCCAGCCACTCGAGCGGTCCACCGGGGCTCGCCGTGTCGTCCTCCGGCACGGGCACCCGGGAGGAGCGCGCCCGCGGCGCTCCGGTGGTCGTCACGAAGGCTCCGCCGCGCATGGCCGAGAGCATCGCGGTCACCGCCGCCGCGTCCGTGGCCGCGCGATCCTCTCCCGTGGTCGCCGCGGCGTGCACCACGCCGTCGCCGGCCGCCGCCGCGCGCGCGAGCACGTCGAGCTCGTAGAGACTGCCGCGGACCGGAGCCGCTCCGCAGGCGCGCACCTTCGCTTCAGACGCGTCGCTGCGGGCGAGACCGCGCACGCGGTGCCCGCGGGCCACGAGGGCGCGAGCGACCGCCGAGCCGATATAGCCACTCGCGCCGGTGATGAAAACATCCATGTCTGTCTCCTTGTCAGTCGGTGCGTGGATCGTGGCGGACGCCCGGCGGGCTCACCATGTGATAGCGTCCATCTCCCCTTTGTGATCGTCCAATGCCCGATGTCCTCACCGCGCTGCTCCGCCACGTGCGCATCGAGACCAGCCTCTTCGGCCGCATCGAGCTCGGTGCCCCCTGGGGGGCCCGCGTCGGCCGGCGAGAGGCTGTCCTGCTCCACCACCTCGTCGAGGGCGAGATGTGGTTGGAGCTCGACGGCCGAGAGATCCGTGTAAGCCGGGGCGACCTGCTGCTGCTGCCGCACGGTATCCCCCATTGCCTCCGACACCGGCCGGGGGCTCCGGTCTCCGATGAGGAGCGCTGGATGGAGCCTCCTCGGCCGGGCGCGCAGGCGGTGCGGCGTCGACTCGGCGGCGACGGCTCGAAGACGGTGGTGCTCTGCGCTGCCATGAGCCTCGCCGGCGCCGGAGGGGCGCTGCTCCTGCGCGCGCTGCCCTCGGTGGTGCTCGTCGGCGGCGGTGCCGGTGAGCCGGTGCCAGGTCTCGGCCGGCTCCTGGACGGCATCCGCGACGAGGTGCGCGGCGGGCGACCGGGCGCGCCGGTCATGGCCGCTCGATTTGCGGAGCTGCTCCTGCTGCAGGCGATCCGCGCGGAGCTCGAGCGCCCCGCGCCGCCTGGCTCCTTTCGTGCTGCCCTCGGCGACGAGCGCGTCGCCCGGGCGCTGGACGCGCTCTACAAGGCCCCGGAGCGCGCGTGGACCGTGGCGACCCTCGCGCGGGAGGCCGGCATGAGCCGCTCGGGCTTCGCTCACGCCTTCCGTGAGCAGGTGGGAGAGAGCCCGCTCCGGCACCTGACCCGCTGGCGTATGGAGCTGGCGAAGGAGAAGCTGAGAGACCGTCCCGAGCTCGCCCTCGCCGAGGTGGCGTCGTCGGTGGGTTACCGCGACGAGGCCGCCTTCAACGTGGCGTTTCGCCGCGAGGTCGGCGTCCCCCCGGGCGCCTACCGTGCCGGGGGCGAACCGCGGCCCTGAGCCGCGCGACGCCCGGGGGCGACGCGCCGCCTGAGCGAGGGGGGTCAGCGTCGGAAGGCGGGCGAGCGCGCGTCGCGCGCGCTCCCGGCGCCGCGGCGTCGCGCGACGAGGGCGAGGCCGAACAGGGAGACGGCGAGCCCGAGATGCCCGGACGGGTTGGCGCCGCCGCGGAAGCTGCATTGCGTGTCGCCGCTGTCGGCGTTCCCGTCAAAGGCGCCGCTGGTGGTAGAGACGCTGGAGGTGCCCGTGCCGGTGCCGGGCTCCGCGCCACCGGTGCTGCTCGTGCCGGGTTCCGCGCCACCGGTGCTGCTCGTGCCGGCGTCCGCGCCACCGGTGCCGCCCGTGCCCGACGTCGCGCCACCGGTGCTGCTCGTGCCGGGTTCTGCGCCACCGCCGCCACCGGCGCCGGGCGCCGCGCCACCGGTGCCGCCCGTGCCGGGGTCCGCGCCACCGGCGCCGCCTGCGCCGGCCTCCGCGCCACCGCTGCCGCTGGTGCCCGGCGTCGCGCCACCGCTGCCGCTGGTGCCGGGGTCCGCGCCACCGCTGCCGCTGGTGCCGGGGTCCGCGCCACCGCTGCCGCTGGTGCCGGGGTCCGCGCCGCCGCTGCCGCCCGCGCCGGGGTCCGCGCCACCGCTGCCGCCCGCGCCGGGCGCCGCGCCGCCGCTGCCGCCGGCGCCCGCCTCGGCGCCACCGCCGCCGCCTGCGCCGGTCCCGGACGAGGGCTCCGGGGTGATCAGGTGGAACGCGATGCGCCGCATGTACCCGCCGATGCCGGACCTTTCGCAGGTCAGGAGGAGCCGGCCGTCCCCGCTGCTGGCCAGCCCCGTCGCTGTGCATTCTTCATCGAGGAGCAGCGCCTCCGCGCCCAGCGTCCCGTCGGGCGCCACGGCGCGGATACGGGGCCTGCGCGTCTCCGCCTCTTGCCACACCACCTGGTAGGCCGCGCCGTCCCAGGCCACGACCGCACCGCCCGCGCTCGTCGGCGCGATATCGAACGCCTCGCCCCGCCAGCCGCCGTCGCCGTAGATGCGACCGCTGATCTGCCCACCGGCGCTCGTGGCCGCCGTCATGACCACGAGCGTGTCCGAGCCGTCCGTCGCCCCGTAGACGGACACCGGTGGGGCCGACGGCAAGACGCTCTCCCCCACCTCTCCCGTGCGGCTCACGGGCACGAGACGCACGCCCGCGTCCATGTTCCTGTAGACCACCAGGTAGTCCTGCCCGGCGGGGAGCGGGTACGCGTACAACGGCGACTCGGTAGCGGTCGAGATCGGGAACGCCGGGCCAGCGCTCCCCGAAGCGTCGAGCAGGCGGCCCCACGCGGTGCGCGGGAAGGGGTCCTCCGCGCCCCTCTCGACGTACGTCACCAGATAACCGTCGCCGTTGCTCCCGATCGACGGCCCTGACGTCATGTAGCCCGACGGGATAGCCACCCTCTCCCCGGGCGCGCCGTCGCTCGCGATGGGACGCAGATACGGCACGTCGAGCAGCTCGCTCCAGGCGAGCACGGAGCTGCCCTTGCCGTTCGAGTCCAGCTCGAACGAGACGGCGCGGCTCTGGAGATCGATCCCGACCGGGTCGAGGACCTCGCCCGCGGCGCTCACGCGCACCGCGCGCACGAACACCTGCGCCCGGTTCCAGTCCATGTCCCGCTCGTCGCTCCAGGCCACGAGGTAGCTCTCGCCGGTCCAGACCACGGCCGCGTTCCACGTCCTGTTCGGCATGGGGCTGAGCACGATCCGGCCCGCGGCGAGCGTGAGATCCGGGCGGATCAGGCTGCCCTCGATGCCCTGACCGCGGAACGCGAGGAGGAAGTGCGACCCGTTCCACACGAGCGAGCTCCGGTTCGGATCCAGGACCGAGCGCGGCGCCCCGTCCGCGAGCCGGACGTCCTCGGTCCCCTGCACGACGCCGTCGACCGAGACGCTCGCCCCGAACATCGAGCGGCGGTCCCGCGCGTCGGCCCAGGCCACGAGGTAGCTCGTGCCGTCGAAGGCCGCGGTGGGGGCCTGCGTGCCCGGGCTCGACCGGGAGATGGGGAAGTCGCGCGCGGCGATCGTGCCGTCCGCGCTCAGCACCGCGCCCCGGATCGCGCTCGGCCAGTCGTCCCGGACCCACGTCACGAGGAAGCTCGCCCCGCTGGACGCGAGCGCGGGCAGCCGCGCGTTGACCGGGCCCTCCGAGATCGGGATGCCGCCGACGTCGAGCACCGTCCCGTCGCCGGCCACGCGCGCGGCGCGGACGGCGCGCTCGCTGCCGTTCGCGTCGTCCCAGGCCACGACGGACACGCCCCCTCCGGAGGTGACCACCGGGCGCGACGCCTCGCCGCTCGTGGAGACGGCGCGCTCGGCGCCGGGAACGACGCCGCCGCTCGGGTCGACGAGCGTCACGCGGACGTCATCGACGCCGTCGGCGGTCATGCCGAGCCATGAGACGACGAAGCGCTCGCCGTTCCACTCGACCGAGGGGAAGAACTGGGCCGCGCCGGACGACGCGATCGCGAAGCTCGCCGACCCTTCGAGCGTGCCGTCGGCCCGCATCATGCGGCCGTGGATGGTGTACCCGTCGCCGTCATTGCGGCACCACGTGAAGAGGTAACGGCCGTCGCCGTAGGCCACGCTGGGCTGGATCTGCCCGACGCCGTCCTCGCCGAGATCCAGCCAGTCGAGGTCGCGCACGTTCCCGCTCGCGTCGACGCGGACCGCGCGGATGCGCGACAGGTACTCGAAGGCGACGACGTAGCCTGCCCCGTCGGTGGCGATCTCCGGATCGACGCCGACGTCCATCTGGACGGGCACGGGCGGCTCCGGTTCGATCGCGGGGCCCACCTCCGGATCGAGCAGCGCCGGATAGCCGCTCTCCTCGACGACGGAGGCGGGGACGCGCAGCTCGATGTGGCCGTCCGCCCAGCGGGCCGGCACCGGCACGCGGCGGCCCGACGCATCGATCCACGTGCCGTGGCCGTACACGAACCGCTGCCCGGGCGCCGCGCCGAGGACGAGGCCGCGCGCGTCGCTCGCGACGCTCGCGAGCGAGGGCGCGCCTCCTTCGGCGCCGAGCCGGGCGCTCACGCGCACGACGAGATCGCCGCTCCCGCCGGGGCGCGCGGGGAACCGGAACGCCTGCTCGGCGTTCGCCTCATGGTTCTTCCACAGCTCGCTGCACGTCTCGAACGCGCGCTCCGCGCCGCCGTCGTCGGCGATGCGCACGCGGCCCTCGCCGTCCACGCACTCGTAGCCGGCGCGCGCGATCGACAGCGTCGTCAGCGTGAGCGCGACCCCCGGCGGGCGCTGGCCGGACGCCCCGTCGAGGAGGGCCTCGCCGAGCGCGCGGCGGCGCGCCTCGAGCTCGGCGGCGGAGCGCGCCTCGACGAGCGCCTGGATGTGCCGATCTCGCCGCTCGCGCGCGGCCGTCGCCGAGGGCCGCGCGCGGATCCGCGCCGCGCCGCCCTCGAGGTCGATCCGGTGCGCGGCGCCCTCGGCGGAGAGCCCCTGCGGCGTGGCGCGAAAGCGCGCCCGCGCCCTGCTCACGATCTGCCCGATCTCGATCGGCGCCGCGCCCGGCCGCGGCGGGCTCTCCGCAGGACGCTCGGCCGGGCCATCCCCGACCGCCTGCGGGCCGGGGGCGCTGCACGCCGAGGCGCACCCCGCCAGCAACAACAACAACGCTCGACTGGAAGACGACGTCACGAAGCACCTCCCGGCGGCCATGGCAGCGGACGCGCCATTCGCCGCGCTCTGGATAAGACGCCGGGACGGTAACAGCGCGCGTCCTCGCATGTCGACCGCGAGACACGATGAAACCATGCGATGTCCCCGGCGTCGCGACCGGGCCCGACCGCGGCGTCGGCGACATCCAATTGATGCTGCGTGGTTGACAGGAGGCAGGCTCGCGGCGAGGCGCGCTAGCGGAGCGCGTCGCGCGCCGCCCGGTCGAGCGCGTCGAGCACCAGGCGCACGCGCGGCACGTTCCGCAGCTCCCGATGGTAGGCGAGGAAGATGGGAACGGACGGCAGCTCCGCGTCGACCTCGATCCGCACGAGCCCCGCCGTCGAGCGCACCGTGGGCTCGGACATCAGCGCGATGCCCTGCCCCTGGAGCGCCGCCTCGAGGAGCGCGAAGTGCGAGTTCGACCGCAGGACGAAGCGCCTCGCCCCGTGGGCCTCGAGCCACGTCATCTTCGTCCCTTGCCCCGGCATCCCTTCGTAACCGACGAAATCGTGGCGCTCGAAATCGGCCGTCTTCAGCCGCCCGGCCCGGAGCCTCCGCTCGACGTAGCTCGGCGCGGCGTAGAGCCCGAGCGGGACCCGCCCGAGCGCGCGATGGACGACCGCGGGCGACGACGATTTGCTCCCGCGCACCGCGATGTCCGCCTCGCGCCGCGCGACGTCGACGAGCCGCGCCTCCGAGAGGATCTCCAGCAAGAGCCCCGGATACAGCCGCCGGAGATCGCAGAGGAGCTTCGTCGTGGGCTGAATGATGGTATCGGCCAGCGACACGCGCACCGTCCCGGAGAACGCCTCCTCCCCCTCGTCGCGGCGGATGGCGCGCAGCCTGCTCTCGATCTGCTCGGCCAGCGCCACGAGATCGAGCGCGTCGGGCTCGACGGACGTCCCCCCGTTGCTCCGGTGCACGAGCGGCCGCCCGAGCGCCGCCTCCAGCGCGTCGATGCGCCGCGCGGCGGTGGAGGTCGAGATCCCGAGCGCCTTGCCCGCGGCGAGGAGGCTGCGATGGCGGTGCAGCGCGAGGAGCACGCGGAGATCGTCCCAGAGCGGAGAACCTGCGTTTTCCATTCCTGGAAAACGGGTTACCACCGATGCCCGTTGTCGACAAGCGAGCCGCAACCCATGATCAAAGGCATGAGTACTTTCGATTTCACGGGCAAGACGGTGCTGGTCACGGGCGCCTCCATGGGTATCGGCGAGGCGTTCGCCCGCGAGCTGTCGCGGCGCGGGGCCACGCTCATCCTCACCGCGCGCAGCGAGGCGAAGCTCGCCGCGCTCGCCTCCGAGCTGGGCAAGGCGCACGTCATCGCCGCAGATCTCGCCGCCCCGGGCGCCGCGCAGCGCCTCTTCGACGCCGTCGCCGCGGAGGGGCTCGCGGTGGACGTCCTCATCAACAACGCCGGTTTCGGCGTCCACGGCGCCTTCGGCGATCTCTCCCTGGCGACGCAGCGCGAGCAGGTCCAGCTCAACGTCGGCGCGCTCGTCGAGCTCACGCACCTCTTCATGCCCATGATCGAGCGGCGCCGCGGGGGCGTCATCCAGGTGGCGTCGACGGGGGCCTTCGTGCCGATTCCGTACTTCGCCGTCTACGCGGCGACGAAGGCGTTCGTCCTCTCCTTCAGCGAGGCGCTCTGGGCCGAGTACCGCCCGCGCGGCGTGCGCGTCCTCGCCCTGTGCCCTGGCGCGACGGAGACAGCGTTCTTCCAGCGCTCGGGCGACGTCCCGATGGCCGACAGGCGGGCGCGGCCCGAAGACGTGGTGCGCGTCGGGCTCGCGGCCTTCGCGGCAGGCCGCGCGTCGGTCGTCCACGGCGCCGTCAACGGCATCATGGCGTTTGTCCCCCGCCTCCTCGGTCGGGAGTTCGGCGTGAAGTTGATGGCGCGCTTCGGCAAGCCGAAGGCGCCTTCGCTCTCCAGCGCCGCCGGTCGCGCGGTGTGATCTCACGCACACGAGACCCATGCTCCGCGCGATGGGCGTGCGGTGGGTGGAGGTGCTCGCAAGGCACCTCAGCAGACAAATCCATTCCCCTCCTCGTCGCGTCGCACCTCTTGCGGTGGTGCGCGAAGTGTTTTACAAGCCTGTAATCCGTACCGGGCTCGGCACCAGCCATCGTGAGCGTCGCGGCCTGTTGCCGCGAGAGACGTGATCGAGGCGGCATTCCACGGAGCGTGGACACGCGGTCGCGCTGCGATCCGGTGTTCCCGACGGCGGAACACGCGTCTCGACCGGCTCGAGCGTGACGGCGCCGGGCCCTGTAGACCCAGGGAGGCCCGCCATGTCCTTATCGCACATCAAGCTGCTCACCGGAACCGCCTTGCTCCCGCTGCTCATCGCGTGCGGATCAGGCACCGACGATCCGTCGGGCGGAGGCGACGGAGGCTCGGACGGCGCCACGACGTCTGCAGGCCAGGGCACCGCGAGCGGCTCAGGCGCGGGAGGGACGGGCGCCGGCGGACCGGGCGGCGCCGGGCCCGTCGAGGACAGCGGCGCTGGCTGCCCCAGGCCGACGCTGCCCGACGCGTCGTCTCTCCCGGCGTACGAGGCGCACCATGATCCATTCCTCATGTTGAGCGGCTCGCGCATCACGAAGAAGTCGGAGTGGGCGTGCCGGCGCGCGGAGATCAAGGCGCAGGTCGAGGAGTACGAGTCCGGGCCGAAGCCCGCGGTGTCGAGGGACAATGTCACGGCCGAGTTCTCGGGGAAGAAGCTGACGGTCAACGTCAGCGAGGGAGGGAAGAGCGTCTCCTTCTCCATCGACATCGAGCGGCCCGCCGGGGCGCCTTCGGGGCCGATTCCGCTCCTCATCAGCTTCTATGGCTTCGGCGCCATGACCCTCGACGCGAGCGTGTTCAGCCAGAACGGCGTCGCGACGGCCGTCTACAACAACAACAACATGGGCGCCCAGAGCGGGGGCGGCTCCCGCGGGACGGGCATCTTCTACGATCTCTATGGCAAGGATCACCCGGCCAGCTCGATGATCGCGTGGGCGTGGGGCATCAGCCGGATCATCGACGCGCTGGAGAAGACCCCGGGGGCCAACATCGACCCGCGGCGCGTCGCCGTGACGGGGTGCTCGCGGGACGGCAAGGGCGCGCTCACGGCGGGCGCGTTCGACGAGCGCATCGCGCTGACGATCCCGCAGGAGTCGGGCGCCGGGGGCTCGGCGAGCTGGCGTGTCTCGCAGGCGGCCTCCAGCGCCGGGGAGAACGTGCAGACCCTCTCCCACGCGGCCGGCGAGCAGCCGTGGTTCCGCGCGAGCTTCGGCTCGAGCTTCGGCAGCCGGGTGAGCAACCTGCCGTTCGATCATCACATGGTGATGGGCCTCGTCGCGCCGCGCGCGCTGCTCGTCCTCGACAACAGGATCGACTGGCTCGGCATCGACAGCACCTTCACGGCGGGCTCGATCGCCCACGCCATCTGGGAGGGGCTCGGCGCGCCCGACACGATGGGTTACTCGCAGCTCGGCGGCCACCAGCACTGCCAGTTCCCCGCCGCGCAGAGGGGCATCCTCGAGGCGTACGTGAAGAAGTTCCTCGTCGGTGGCGGCACCGACGATACGAGCGTCCTCGAGGGCGACGGGGCGCGGGCCGACCTGGCCCGGTGGATGACGTGGACACCGCCGGCGCTCGAGTGACGCGAGCGAGCGCTCCCGGCGAGGGGGGCCGCCCGGCCCCCGTCGAGCCGATCCGGCCGCCGATCCCGCCGGCGCGGCGCCGCGCCGCGCCGCGCGAGGGCGGCGAGCTCTGGCGTGAAGGGCTCCCGGTCCCCGTCTGACCCGATCGCCGGATCATCGCTGTTTTCCCGGGACAGTGAACGAGCTGAACGAGCTGAACGCGGCGCCGTCTCCAGAGCCCGCGCGAACAACGTGGCTGTACATTGATGTGGGCCACGGCCGCTGCACGGCGAAACAGCCTGCGATAAATAAAAGAGTGTTGACTTTGTGCTCACGTCTGTATGAATGTTCCAATACCGCCTTGGCCATCTGGACGGTCCTCGGCCGTGTGCAGCGGTCGGTCGCCGGATGCTCAGGGCCCGACTCCGGGTGGACTCCGGGGGGGACGATTGCCGGGATAGCTTGCTTCTTGCGGCCGTGCGCTCGCGTTGCGCTTTCTTCTTCTTCTGATTCCGCTGATCCAGCCGATGCCCGGCCCACCACGCGGGGTGTTCACAGGTGAGTGTCTCTCTGACAGGCATCATGGTTGCCAGGCATGTAGTCGGCACAGGCCTGCGGGTAGTCGTGATCAAGAGCCCGCTGGCCGGGAATTGGGAGCCTCAACAACGGAGCGGAAGAGCTCGCAGGCGTCTCGCTGGTTCACAACTTCATCGTGAGCGAAGCCCGCGGCCCGACCGGTCCGATCATGGAGAACCTGGATGCGCATCACTCGCTTGCTTGGCTACATTTCCACTTCATTCACCTGCGGTCTGCTGGCGTGCAGCGCTGAGCCCATCGAGGGCGAGGATCTCGACGCGCTGGACTCCGCCGTGGAGAGCGCGGACCGCTCGATGGCGGCCGATATCAAGGTCACGTCGGACTGGGGAAACGGCTACTGCGCGGACGTGACCGTGACGAACAAGAGCCGCTCGCCGAGGACCACCGGCTGGAGCGTTGTCGTCGCGCTCAATGGCTCGTCGAAGAGCCAGGCGTGGAACGTGAGCCTCGCGGAGGGGAACGGGCAGTTCACCGCCTCGAACGTGGCCCACAATGGATCGCTGGAGCCGCCGCCCCCGGGGCAGTCCCCGGGTGAGGGCAACTCGACGAAGTGGGGGTTCTGCGGGACCGGCTCCGGGCGGCCGTCGATCGTATCGGTCACCGGCAGCGGCGGCACGGTCGGCAGCACGAGCGCTTCCTCGTCGTCGAGCAGCAGCTCCAGCTCATCGAGCAGCAGCTCGATCTCGTCGAGCAGCAGCTCGGGGACGGGCGGCGGCGGCGGCGCGGGCGGCGCGGGCGGCAGCGGCGGCGCGGGCGGCAGCGGCGGCGCGGGCGGCTCCGGCGGCGCGGGCGGCTCCGGCGGCGCGGGTGGCTCCGGCGGCGGCGGCGGGTCGGGCGGCTCCGGCCCCGTCGAGGACAGCGGCGCGAGCTGCCCCAGGCCGAGCTTGCCGGCCGCGTCGGCGCTCCCGGCCTTCGAGACCCATCACGACCCGTTCCTGAACGCGAGCGGCTCGCGCATCACGAAGAAATCGGACTGGGCGTGCCGACGCGCGGAGATCAAGGCGCAGGTCGAGCAGTACGAGTCCGGCCCGAAGCCGGCGGTGTCCAAGGACAAGGTGACGGGCTCGTTCTCCGGGAACAGGCTGACGGTCGGCGTCAACGATGCAGGAAAGAGCGTCTCTTTCTCCATCGACATCAGCCGGCCTGCTGGGGCGCCTGCGGGCGCCATCCCGCTCGTCATCGGCATCGGCGGCAACAACCTGGACACCAGCGTGTTCACCCGGAACGGCGTCGCGACAGCCAACTTCGACAACAACGGGATGGGCGCCCAGAGCGGGGCCGGCTCGCGTGGGACGGGCAAGTTCTACGACCTCTACGGCAGGACGCACGCGGCGAGCTCGATGGTCGCGTGGGCGTGGGGCATCAGCCGGATCATCGACGCGCTGGAGAAGACCCCGGGGGCCAACATCGACCCGAAGCGCATCGCCGTGACGGGCTGCTCGCGCAACGGCAAGGGCGCGCTGATGGCGGGCGCGTTCGACGAGCGCATCGCGCTGACGATCCCGCAGGAGTCGGGCGCCGGGGGCTCGGCGAGCTGGCGCGTCTCGCAGGCGGGGAGGAACGCCGGGGAGAACGTGCAGACCCTGTCGAGCGCGGCCGGCGAGCAGCCGTGGTTCCGCCAGGACTTCGGCTCGAACTTCGGCAGCCGGGTGACCAACCTGCCGTTCGATCATCACATGGTGATGGGCCTCGTCGCGCCGCGCGCGCTGCTCGTCCTCGACAACAAGATCGACTGGCTCGGCATCGACAGCACGTTCACGGCCGGCTCGATCGCCCACGCGATCTGGGAGGGGCTCGGCGTGCCCGACAGGATGGGTTACTGGCAGCTCGGCGGCCACCAGCACTGCCAGTTCCCCTCGCAGCAGCGGGCGATCCTCGAGGCGTACGTGAAGAAGTTCCTCGTCGGAGGCGGCACCGACGACACCAACGTGCTCCGGAGCGACGGGGCGCGGGCCGACCTGGCCCGTTGGATGAAGTGGACGGCGCCGCGGCTGGAGTAGCCGTCCCCGGCGAGAGGCCGCCTGCCTAGTACTACAGCCGCACCTCGACATCGATCCGGTTGGACCCAGGATCCGCCTATGGATCCGGGGGCAAGCGAGCTGCCAGCAGCGGCCGCGTGGGACGCGCTGGCAGCAGATTTTGAGGCATTTCACGCGCGATTCGCGGGGCTGTTCGCGCGCAGCGAGCCGCGCGAGCAGGCGATCAAGTACGTGCGCTCGCTGATGGGGCCGGCGGCGAGGCGGAACGGTTGGCAGCTGGCCGAGGCCATCGGGGATCCGACGCCCGATCGCGTGCAGCGGCTGCTGTACAGTGCGGACTGGAGCGCGGATGCGGCGCGCGATCTCCTGATGGACTTCACGATCGAGCAGTTCGGCGATCCGCAGGGCATCGGCGTGCTAGACGAAACGGGCTTCCTCAAGAAAGGCACAAAGTCCGTCGGCGTGGCGCGGCAATACAGTGGGACGGCAGGCAAGATCGAGAACTGCCAGATCGGTGTGTTCCTCAGCTACAACGGCCCACGTGGACATGTGATCCTTGATCGTCGTCTTTACTTGCCGGAATCGTGGTGCAGCGATCCGGAGCGGAGGCAGGACGCTCACGTTCCGGAGGATGTCGCGTTCCGGACTAAGCCGCAGCTGGCGATGCAGATGCTGCATGGCGCCTGGCAGCGAGGTGTACCGATGGCGTGGGTCGCCGGCGATGAAGTCTACGGGGGCGACCGCGTGCTTCGCGACGGCATCGCCGCGCAGGGCCATCGGTATGTTCTCGCGGTCGTCTCGAGCACGCCGGTGTGGCCCGAGCGACCCGAGGTCGCGGAGCCCCCAACCGAACGAGAGCACCCTCGTGGTCCGCTCCGCACGCGCACTCGTCTTGCACCGGGCGCGCCGCACGCCACCACCGTGGCCAAGGTGGTGGCCCAGTGGTCGCCGAAGCAATGGCATCGCCTCGCCATCCATCAAGGCGAGAAGGGACCCATCGAGTACGACTGGGCCTGCGCGCGCGTCGTCGACAGCCGTCGGCGCTTGCCGGCCGACGACGTCTGGCTACTGGCCCGCCGTTCTGTTTCGAAGCCGTCGGACGTGGGCTACTACCTGTCCAACGCCGGAGCCGACACGCCGCTGACAACGCTCGCGCACGTGGCCTCCACGCGCTACACGATCGAGCAGTGCTTCGAGGAGGCGAAGGATGACGTGGGCCTCGACCACTACGAGGTCCGCTCGTGGCCGAGCTGGCATCGGTACATCACCCTCGGGATGATGGCCCTGGCGTGGTTGGCCTTCGTGCGCGCGAAGCTTCCCGCGGAGGGCGCCTTCCCGTACGCCCCGGCGATGAACCCCGAGCTCGTGCCCAAAGCGACGCGCCCGGGATCGAGGAAGAACGTCAAGCCCATGCAGAAGACGGCGCTTGACACGTCGGGGAAAAAAAGCCTGCCGCGCCCGAAGAAACCGACGGTCCGCCGACGCTGGCGCCCTGGAGCATTCCCGAAGTCCGCCGCCTGATGGAGCTGGTACTTCCGCTGCCCGCCCATTCGCCCGAGTTCCGCTGGGCGTGGTCGAGGTGGCGACGCCGAAAACGCGCCCAGGCTCGCGCCTGTTGCTACCGGCGCCGCCGCCATCGGCCGCTTGCCCGCGCCCGGGCTCCCTAACCGCGGCTGTAGTACTAGAACAACGATCACGTTGAGCGAGCGAGAAATGAGCCGCCAAGACGCCAAGGACGCCAAGAAGAAGACAATGTCTTGGCGTCTTTGGCGTCTTGGCGGTTCCAAGTTCTGCTCGTTTCAGGCGGGTTCAACCCGTTTGTTGCTCTTGCGCCTTTGGGTTGAAATCTCTCTCCGGATCCCTGGTTCGACCCCTCGTGCGCGGAACCCGCGCGTGCGCGCGGTCCTGGGCTTGCTCACTCCTTCGCTGCTCGCTCGATGAACGCCTTCAACGTCCGAGCATCGAGGGAGACCGATTTCGTGTGCAGCTTGTCCGACGTCTCGCAGATGGCTGATGTCTTGGTAGACGTCAAGAATTCGATGATCGCCTCGCGGCCGGCCATCCATATCTTGGTTCCCATCGTCATGGCCGCCTACGCCGCGAAGAGCGCGTCGTCCGGCGGCTCAAGCACGTAGAGCGACGCGCCGAGCTCGACACGGTGGGCGACTCGTCCGACGCACGGAACCAGGGACTCCGAGCGGCTGGCCAGCTCCGCGACGCAGCGCGGCTGCCTCGTGATGCGTCCCCGGCGTTGCCCGCGCGGCGCGTCCATTTCAAATTCCTGCGGTCCAGTATCAGCAAACCGCTTCGCTTCAAAAGGATCGGTCGGCGCTTGAGGCGCAGGGAGAACGAACGCTGCTGATGGTGGAATTTTTTGGCGTCACGGTCTTCTCCTCGTGTTGTCCTGGAGCCGAATCCTGGATACCAGGCTCCCAGGATGCGATAGACTGGGCCCCGGCGCTTGGCTCTTTGCGGGCGAGGTCCGCCGCACCGGCATCGCGACGCCGGCCCACTGATTCCGCCATGCTCTTCAAGATCGCGCCCCGGCGCGACGAGGTAACGACCATGACCGAGATGAACCGCACCATCCGAGGCACACCCAGAATCCTGCTCCTCCCGCTCCTCTGCATCATCGCTGCGTCCGGTTGTGGCGAGTCCGATTCGCCCGGCGCGACCGGTGCGAGCGACAACACCGGAGGGGCCGGCGCGGGGACCGGAGGCGCCACGGCGAGCAGCACGAGCGCTGGAACCGGAGGCGGCACGACAGGCAGCACGAGCGCGGGGACCGGAGACGCCGCGACGGGCAGCACGAGCGCTGGAACCGGAGGTGACGCCACGGGAGGGACCGCATCGGCGAGCAGCGGGTCAGGCACCGGCGGCGCGCCGAGCTCAAGTCCGACGTTTCACATCTTCATGCTCATGGGCCAGTCGAACATGGCTGGTGTCGCAGACAAACAGGACAGTGACCAGAATTCTGACCAGCGGCTCAAGGTCCTCGGCGGGTGCAACCAGCCGGCCGGACAGTGGAACCTGGCCAATCCGCCGCTCAGCGATTGCCCTGGTGAAAAGGGATGGAACCTGTCGACCGCCGTCGACCCGGGCATCTGGTTCGGCAAGACCCTGCTCGGAAAGCTGCCCGAGGGGGACACGATCGGGCTGGTCGCTACCGCGGAGAGCGGTGAGTCGATCAACACGTTCATCACCGGTGGCTCACATCACCAGATGATCATGAACAAGATCGCCAAGGCGAAGACGGCCGAGAACGCGCGCTTCGCGGGCATCATCTTCCACCAGGGTGAATCCGACAGCGGCCAGGCCTCATGGCCCGGCAAGGTCGTTCAGCTCTATAACGAGGTGAAGGCGGCCTGGGGGGTCGACTACGACGTCCCCTTCATTCTCGGAGAGCTCCCCGCGGGCGGGTGCTGCAGCGGTCATAACAACCTCGTGCACCAGGCGGCCGACATGTTGCCGATGGGGTACTGGGTCACTCAGCAGGGGACCAAGGTCATGGATCAGTACCACTTCGATCATGCGTCCGTTGTTCTCATGGGCCAGCGTTATGGTGAGACGATGATCGAAGCTCTGGGGTGGTAACAAGGCGGCTCGCGGCGGGGGGCCGCGCACCGAGGCCGCTCGAATCCCCAGGATTCGAGCGGCCTTTGTTATCGCCGGCCGTGGAGATCGCGGGCTGAGGACTCCTCATTCGTCCGCGGTGTCCGCGAAGGAGTGAACCACGTGGTCGGCTGCCGAGCTGCGCCGCTCGTACTGCCGTCTCGCTCTCGCTGTCGTGGTCGTTCACGCCGCGCTCCGGGCGCCGCGCTCCCGCTGGATGCATCGTGGCGCCCGACGCGAGGACGATCTCGTTCGATCTTCACGTCGACGCTGCACGAACCCCGCACGGCTCGAGCGCCGACGTCGCGCTAGCACCCCTTCAGCGAGCTTGCCTCGGAGGGCCACGTTCACTCCAGGGCTTGCGAGGGGTCCCTCCGGCGTGTATTGTGAACGTTCACATGGCCGCATTGATCCGGTTTCACGCCAGGAGCGACACGTCGCCGGGCGACGAGCCCGTCGCCTCCGGCGCTCGTTGACCCCCTGACTCGGCGCGGCCGCCGCCCGTACCCCCGGCGCCGCCCGACCCGGCGCCTTCGCTCGTCGAGGAGCACCGCGTTTTCGGGATGGGGACGGAACGCACGTGTTGGATCCGTGATCGCTTCGCGGCCAGATCACCTGCGCGGGGAACGGGGATACAGCGTCACCTTTCGAGGAGGGAGGTGGATTGCGTCAGGTTTCCAATGTCAAATGACGCGTCCGGCGTGGTCGTCCGTTGGGACGGACGCCACGAGGAGCTCGGATCTCGGATCGCGTTTGGATGATCTGGCGCCTCGGGCTTTCGCCAGTCGAGCGGACCGGCCATGTGCGAACACTATCCGATGGCCCAGATCGAGGAGATGGTGGGTCGCGTCTCACCTTTGTGACGACGCAATCCTCGTGGAGGGAGCAGCATGGCGACGATTCGTGGAATTCCTTGGTCAGCGTTGACAATGGCGGCGTGGATCGCGGGCGCGTGCGGCGGCCCGCAGACCGTCGGCGCGCCCCCTGCAGCAGAACCGCCGCCACCGGCGGCGGGGGCCCCCGCGACGGACGCCGCTCGAGCGGCCCCCGCGGCCAGCCCCGAACCGGCTGGTGGTGAAGCAGCGAACGCGAAGCCCGCGCCCATCTCCAAGGCGCCGTTCGGCAACGCCGATGGCAAGGAGGTCGTCCTCTACACGCTCACGAGCGCGAGCGGCATGGTCGCCAAGGTGATGACCTACGGCGCGGCGCTCACCGAGCTTCACGTCCCCGACAAGGCAGGAAAGCTCGGGGATGTCGTCCTCGGCCACGACAACCTCGACGGGTACTTGAAGAACAACCCGTATCTCGGGTCGACCGTCGGCCGCGTCGCCAATCGCATAAAGAACGCGCAGTTCCAGATCGAGGGCAAGACCTACAAGCTCGCCGCGAACAACGGCGCCCACGCCTTGCACGGCGGCAAGAAGGGCTGGGACAAGGTCGTCTGGGACGCGCAGGCGATGGAGACGCCGGACGGCCCGTCCGTCAAGCTCACGTACGTGTCAAAGGACGGGGAAGAGGGATATCCCGGCACCGTCACGGCGATCACGACCTACACGCTCACCAGCAAGAACGAGGTCAAGATCGAGATGTCGGCCACGACCGACAAGACAACGATCGTCAACATGGCCCACCACTCCTACTGGAACCTGGGTGGGCACGACTCGGGCCCCGTCACGGAGCACGAGCTGACGCTGCACGCCGACAGCTACACCCCGCCGGACGCCACCCTCGTGCCCTCGGGCCAGGTCAAGCCGGTGAAGGGGACGCCGTTCGATTTCACCACGGCCAGGTCGATCGGCAAGGACCTGAAGGCCGCGGGCGGCGAGCCGGTCGGCTACGATCACAACTTCGTCGTCAGCGGCGACCCGCACAGGCTCCGTGAGGTGGCTCGCGCGAAGGATCCGAAGACCGGTCGCGTGCTGACGGTCGAGGCCGATCAACCTGGAGTCCAGTTCTACACCGGTAACTTCCTCGACGGGTCGATCAAAGGCAAGGGCGGCGCCGTCTACAACCAGTACAGCGGCTTCTGCCTCGAGCCGCAGAGGTTCCCGAACTCGATCAACGTCCCGGCCTGGAGGGACGAGGTCCTCCTCAGGCCCGGCCAGCGTTACGCGCAAATGGTCGTGTTCCGGTTCACGACCGAGTAGACGATGGTCACGATGCCGTCGGCGCCTTGATCGCACAGGCGCTTCCACCGGCGCGCGGCTGGGCGACGTCAGGCCGGTGCCGTCGCGGCGCTGCGGGTTTCCTCGCGCGATCTCTCACGCACAGGCTACTTCTCCAGCCGCCCCGCGGCGGCCGCGCGCGCCGCCTCGACGTGGCGCGCGCAGGCCTCCCGGCCGGCCCGGGCGGCGGCCTCGCTCACGCGCAGGAGCTCCACCCGCCGCTCCACCGGCATGCAGTAGGTCGTCGCCGCCCACAGCTTCGGGTCGTCGACGTCGCGGAGCTCGTCGAGATCGGTCCACACCCGCACCACCGCGTCGTCCGCCGCGGTGACGATGCGCTGGCCATCCGGGCTGAACGCCACGGCGTTGATCGGCGAATCGGAGGCGCGGAGGACCAGCGGCTCGCCCGCGACGTCGACGTTCCACACCCGCACCGTGGCGTCCTGTGACCCGGTGGCGATGCGCCGCCCGTCGGGGCTGAACGCCACCCCCAGCACCCAGTGCTCGTGACCGCGAAGCACCAGCGGCTCGCCCGTGCCGTCGGCGCGCCACACGAGCGCGGTCCGGTCGAGCGACGCGGCGGCGATGCGCTGGCCGTCAGGGCTGAACGCCACCGCGTAGATCCCGGCGTCGTGACCGCGGAGGACGAGGGGCTCGCCCTTGCCGTCGGCGCTCCACACCCGGACCGTGTTGTCCGACGACCCGGAGACGATGCGCTTGCCATCGGGGCTGAACGCCACCGAGTAGATCCGATCCGCGTGACCGCGGAGGACGAGGGGCTCGCCGGTGCCGTCGGCGTTCCACACCCGCACGGTGCGGTCCCATGACCCGGTGGCGACGCGCTTGCCATCGGGGCTGAACACCGCCGAGTAGACCTGATCGCCGTGACCGCGGAGGACGAGGGGCTCGCCGGCGCCGTCGGCGCTCCACACCCGCGCTGTCTTGTCGGCCGACCCGGTGACGATGCGCCCGCCATCGGGGCTGAACGCCACCGCGTTGACATCGTCGTCGTGGCCACGAAAGACGAGGGGCTCGCTGGCCCCGTCGGCGTCCCACACCCGCGCTGTCCGGTCGAGCGACGCGGAGGCGACGCGCCGGCCGTCGGGGCCGAACGCCACCCCGTAGACGCGATCCGTGTGGCCGCGGAGGGCCAGGGGCTCGCCGGCGCCGTCGGCGTCCCACACCCGCGCGGTCCTGTCGTGAGACGCGGTGACGACGCGCGTACCATCGGGGCTGAACGCCACGGAATAGATCTGGTCGTCGTGGCCGCGGAGGACGAAGGCCTCGCCGGTGCCGTCGGCGTTCCACAGCCGCGCCGTCTCGTCCTGCGACGCGGTGGCGATGCGCTGGCCATCGGGGCTGAACGCCACGCCGTAGATGCGATCCGTGTGGCCGTGGAGGACGAGGGGCTCGCCGGTGCCGTCGGCGTTCCACACGCGCGCCGTCCTGTCCCAGGACGCCGTGACGATGCGCTTGCCATCGGGGCTGAACGCCACCGCGTAGACGCGATCGTCGTGGCCGCGGAGGACGAGGGGCTCGCCGGTGCCGTCGGCGTTCCACACGCGCGCCGTCCTGTCCTGCGATCCCGTGACGACGCGCTTGCCGTCGGGGCTGAACGCCGCCGCGTAGACCTGATCCGTGTGGCCGCGGAGGACGAGGGGCTCGCCCGTGCCGTCGGCGCGCCACACGCGCGCCGTCCTGTCGGACGACGCGGTGACGATGCGCTCGCCGTCGGGGCTGGGCGCCGCCTCGTGGACCCAGTCCTCGTGCCCGCGGAGGACGAGGGGCTCGCCTGTGCCGCGGGCGCTCCACACGCGCGCCGTCCTGTCGGACGACGCGGTGACGATGCGCTCGCCGCCCGGGAGGAACGCCGCCGCGTTGACCTGATCGGTGTGGCCGCGGAGGACGAGGGGCTCGCCTGTGCCGTCGGCGTTCCACACCCGCACGGCCTTGTCGGAGGACGCGGTGACGATGCGCCTGCCGTCAGGGCTGAAGGCCGCGTCCAGCACGCCGTCCGCGTGGATGAGCACCGCGCGCGAGATCCTGCTGAACAGCGCCCAGCGCGCGAGCACGGCCCACCCGCGCGGCTCGTCGGGCGGCTCGACCTCGCGCAGGAGCGCGATCACGCTCGTCGGATCGGCCTGGAGCTCGCGCGCCGCTGCGACGCGCGTCGCGTTGCGCGCGCGCAGCGCCTCCCGGTCGGCGCGCGTCGCCTGCTGGTCGGCGCGGACGGCCAGGTACGACACCATGACGGCGAACGCGGTGAGCGCGGCGATCACCCCCGTCGTGAGCCGCCGGCGCAGGCGGCGCGCCCGCTCGCAGTGGGCCACCACGGCGAGCAGGTAGCGCTCCTCGCGGCCGCCGAGCCCGGCGCGCCACTCGTCGCCGTGCTCCTCGCGGCGGCGCCTGTACCAGGTGCGGGCGTCCTCCGCCGCGCGGTCGCGCCAGAGCAGCCCCTCGGCCCGCCCGCTCGCCTCCCACGGCTCGGCCGCGGCGCGGAGCCGGGCCAGGAACTCCGCGTCCTGCTCGCTCTCGGCGAGCCACTGCCCGAGCTTCGTCCACCGATCGATCAGCGACTCGTGCACGAGCTCCACGGTCGGGCCCTCGCGCTCGGCGCCCGTCTCGATGAGCAGGAGCCGGGCGCCGGCGAGGTGCTGGACCACCTGCGCGATCGCCTGGCCGGCCTCGCCCCGCCCGTCCCGCGCGAGCTCGCGGAGCTCGTCCATGCGCACGACCGCACGCGTGCGCTCGGGCGTCACGAGGCGCAGGAGCACGGCCCGGGCGAGCCGCTGCTCGCCGGGCGGCAGCGCCGAGAGCACCGCGTCCGCGTGGGCGGACAGGGCGCCGGCCACGCCGCCGAGCTGCTCGTAGCTGTGCCGCGTCAGGACCCGGCGCTCGCGATCCCGCGCCTCCCACAGCTTCGCGGCCGTGAATTGAAGGAGCGGCAGGGGGCTCCGCGTGCTCTCGAGTGTGTCGAGCATGTGCTCGATCGTCGCCGCGCTCTCGAACCGGTGGCCGGCCGCCTCGATCGGCCGCATCAGCGCGTCGCGGAGGCCGTCGCGCCCCATCGGCGGCAGGAACGTGAGCCCGCGGGTCACCTCGGTCACGAAGTGGTGGTCGTCGGCGATGCAGTCGAGGAAGTCCGAGCGGATGGCGAGCACGGCGCGCAGGGTCGACGAGGCGTCGTCGGCCGCGCCCTGCAGGCAGGCGACGAACGCCGCCCGCTCCTCGGGCGGGGCGCCGAGCGTGTAGAGCTCCTCGAACTGATCGACGAAGAGCAGGATGCGGTGCCGCTTGCCCTCGCGGCGGCAGCGCGCCCGCAGCCGGGCGCCCAGGTAGCCCGGCTGGGCGCGCAGCATGGCGACGAGCTCGTCGTGGTCGCGGATCTCGGTCGAGCCCGGCCCGCCGGTGTGCTCCGCCTCGGCGACCTGCTCCAGCACGTCGACGAGCGCGGACAGCGGGCGGGGGCCCGGGCGCAGGATGAACGCCTCCCAGCGGTTGCCCGAGCGCTTGAGCACCGGGATGAGGCCGGCGCGCACGAACGACGACTTGCCCGCCCCGGAGGGGCCGGCGACGGCCACGAGCTGCTGGTTGCGCAGCCGCGTCGCCAGGGCGGCGACCTCGCGCTCCCGGCCGAAGAAGCGCGGGGCGTCCGCCTCCTGGAAGGCGGAGAGCCCGGCGAACGGGTTCTCGTCCTCGCCGAGATCGAGCGTCTTGCGGCCGGGGACGAGCGCCTCGAGCTCGGCGAGCAGCTCCCTGGCCGAGCCGATGCGCTCGGAATTGCGCTTCCTCAGGCAGCGGTCGATGAGGGCGTCGAGCGCGCCGACGTCCGGGCGCCGCTCGCTGGCCGAGGGCATGGGGATGTCGAGGTTCATGATCTCCACGAGCCGCCCGGCCGAGAACGGGTCGAGCGGGTGCGCCCCCGTGACGAGCTCGTGGAGCATGATGCCCACCGCCCAGAGGTCGGTGCGCGCGTCGATGTCCCAGCCCCGCAGCTGCTCGGGCGACATGTACCGCGGCGTGCCGAGGATCGCGCTCTGCCCGCTCTGCTGGGCGCCGGCGACGAGCACCATCCGCACCCCCGTGAACATCGAGATCACGTCGGCCTCGACCTGCTTGGCGATGCCGAAGTCGAGCACCTTGATGCACCCGGTGTCGTCGAGGAGGATGTTCTCCGGCTTGAGATCGCGGTGAACGATCCCGAGATCGTGCGCGCAGGTCAGCGCGCGGACGACGGGGATCATGAGCTCGACGGCGAGGCTCGGCGACACGGGGCCGGGCGGCGTCTGCACCGCCGGCGTCGCCCCGGGCGTGCTGGGGTGCTCGCGCTGGGCCATCCACTCGCGCAGCGTGCGGCCCTTGACGTACTCGAGGACGAGGTAGGGGTGGCCGTGGAGCTGGTCGACCTCGTGGATGACGACGATGTTCTCGTGCCTGCAGCGCGCCGTCGCCCGCGCCTCGGCCAGGAAGCGGCCGATGCCCTGCCCGCTGTGCTCGCGGAGCAGCTTGATGGCGACGAGGCGCCCGAGCCGCGTGTCGCGGGCCAGGAACACGATGCCCATGCCGCCCTGGCCCAGCTTGCGGATGATCTCGTAGTGCTTGATGCAGTCGCCGACGTCCGGGACCGCGTAGCCCGCGATGGGCTCTGCCGGCGTCGTCGGCTCCTCCTCCGGGGAGGGCCATGGCCCTCGCAGCTCCGGCGTCTCCACCTCCTCGGGGAGCGCGCCCTCCGAGGACCTCTCCGGCGGCCGCGCCGGAGGCCCGAAGCCCTGGCTCTCCTCCCGCGCGTCGCTCACCCCGGCGCCCCGCTCCATGTTCATGTCGGCGCCTCGCTCCGTGCTCGTGCTGGCGCCTCCTCTCGCGTTCATCTCGGCACCTCGTCGCGCGCTCATCTCGGCACCTCCGAGGGCACCGGCACCGCGTGGGTCGGCCGGCTGCCCTCCCGGAACGAGGAGAGGAGCTCATCGCCGCTCTGAAACACCATCCCTGGAGCGAGTGTCTGCCGGTTCATCGCAACCCCTCCAATCGCGGCCGCCCTCCCGCGACGCTCCGGGCGAGAGGCCCGGACCATGAGAGCACCGCGGCGAGGACGGCTGTCGAGCTCGTCCAGCGCCCGTGCCTGGAGAGGTCGACCAGCTGGCTGGTCGGATGCTCCGGCAGCCGATCTCGCTGCCGCTTACTTCATAAAGTGCCTCCCGCGCCTCGTCCGGCGCAGGCGCGCCGCGAGCGCACGTCGGCCGGGCCGCTCGCCTCGCCGCGGGGCGGCTCCTCGGGCGAGCGCCCGAGCGAGGCTGTGCCGCCCGCCGCAGGCGCGCCTTGCGCGATTGCGTTCCTGAGCAAACGCGCGTCGCGCGGGAGCTCGCTCCCGCGCTCGGCAGCCCGCGCGCGGCGCGGCCCCCAGGTGGTGAATCGCGCCGCGGCGCGCTCGCAGGACCGTGGCACCGCCGATGCTTTGGGGTGGCGCGAACAGCCATCCATTCTCCTGGGGGGATCCCGAACATGTCCGCCTCGAACGCTCAGCTCGCTGGAACGCGCGACGCACGACGCTCTCCTTGCGCTCCGGAGCACGACGGAGGGACCGGTCTCCGGGACGAATTCCTCGCGCTCGCGTCGCACGAGCTCATCACCCCGCTGACCGCGCTCCGGCTGCAGGTGCAGCGGATGAAGCGGATGAGCGAGCGGCAGGCGGAGGAGTCGTCGGCGTGGCTCGCCTCGCTCGACGTCGTGGGCCGGCAGGTCAACCGGCTCACCCGGCTCTGCGACGACATGCTCCAGGCGATCAGGCTCCGGGCGGGCCAGCTCGCGCCCGAGCGCCAGAGCGTCGATCTCGGGGCGCTCGTCTGGGAGGTGATCGCCGGGCTCGCGGTGGAGCTCCGCTCCCCGTCGTCGGCCATCCTCGTCGACGCGCAGGAGGGCGTGGTCGGCCGCTGGGATCGCGAGCAGATAGGCCGCCTCGTGTTCCACCTGGTCAAGAACGCCATCGTGTTCGGCGAGGGCCGGCAGATCGTCCTCCAGGTGGAGCCCTGTCCCGGCGGCGCGCGGCTCGTCGTCCTCGACCACGGCAAGGGCATCGCGGAGGAGGACCAGGAGCGCATCTTCGCCTGCTTCGAGCGCGTGGGCGACGTGGACCACTACGGCGGCCTCGGGCTCGGGCTCTACCTCGCGCGCGAGATCGTGCGCGCCCACGGCGGCTCCATCGGCGTGGAGAGCGCGCCGGGCCGCGGCGCGACATTCACCGTCGAGCTCCCGCTCGATTGACGTTCAGGGGAGGCCTAACTGCGCGAGCGGGCCGGAGAGCCCTGCCATCACGACTTCTGCGGCGCGCTCCCGGACGTGCCTTGGACCGCGGCCCCTCGTGTGCCACGATCGCGCCGGGGGAGGGGACATGGATTTGCCCCGTGAAGGCATCACCGAGACGACGACAGCGCTCGTGGGCGACAGCTTCATCGATGCGATCTGGCGGCCTCAGCCGGCGGGAGGCCAGGTCACACTCCAGATTTACCACCGTGAGGGGGTGGAGCGCGTCCTCCTGATGCCGGGCGTGCCTGTCGTCGTCGGCCGCGCGCCGCCGTCGCAGGTGCGCATTCAGGACAGCAGCCTGTCGCGCGAGCACGCCCGCTTCACGCTGTCGGACGGCCTGCTCACGGTCGAAGATCTGCAATCGACGAACGGCACCTGGGTGAGCGGCTCGCGGGTCGCCCGCGCCGAGGTGAGGCCCGGCGATGACATCATGCTGGGCAACCTGCTCGTCTCCGTCCGCGCGTGCTCGTCGGAGGAGGGGGTGCCGGCCGTCCTCCTGAGCCACGAGCGGTTCCGCGTCGTCCTGGAGGACGAGGTGATCCGCGCCCGGCACTTCGGCCGCACCTTCGGCGTCGTGATGGTCCGCGCCGAGCGCGCCGCCGGGACGCACGTGAGCCGGTTCTTTCCCCGCGTCAGGGCGCTCTTGCGGCCGGTCGATCGGATCGGGCTCTACAGCCCCGACACGCTCGCGATCCTGCTGCCCGAGGCGCGCCCCGAGTCGACGATGGCGCTCGCCCGCGCGCTCACGGCGCCCGCCGCGTCGGGCGGGCCGTCGCTGCTCGCCGGCATCGCCTCCTTCCCGGACGCGGCGACCTCGGCGGAGAAGCTCCTCGAGCTCTGCTTCCGGACGACGCGGGGCCTGACGAGCGATCGGCCGGTGCAGGCCGCGCAGGCCGGGGCCTGCACGTACAGCGGCGCCGCCGGGGGCGGCGAGCCGGCGGACGAGATCGTCGCCGAGAGCCCCGCGATGCGCCGCCTCTTCGAGGTCGTCGCCCGGATCTCGCGGTCGACCGTCCCCGTGCTCTTGCTGGGCGAGACGGGGACGGGGAAGGAGGTCGTCGCGCAGGCGATCCACAAGCAGGGGCCCCGCAGCGCGCGGAGGATGGTGACGGTCAACTGCGGGGCGATCCCCGAGCAGCTCGTCGAGAGCACGCTGTTCGGCCACGAGCGCGGCGCGTTCACCGGCGCGAGCCAGCAGCAGAAGGGCGTGTTCGAGGAGGCCGACGGGGGGACGGTCTTCCTCGACGAGGTGGGCGAGCTGCCGCCGCCGGCGCAGGCGGCGCTCCTGCGCGCGCTGGAGACGCGGCGCGTGACGCGCGTGGGCTCGTGCCGGGAGATCGAGGTCGACGTGCGCGTCGTCGCGGCGACGCACCGCGATCTCGAGGCGATGTGCGCGAGCGGTGGTTTTCGCCTCGATCTGCTCTACCGGATGAACACGATCACGCTGACGCTCCCGCCGCTCCGGGCGCGCACCGAGGAGATCGAGGCGCTCGCGCTGCGGTTCTTGCGCCAGGCCAACGACGCGAACGGCACGGCGATCCGCGGCGTCGCGCCCGGGGCGCTGGCGCTGCTCAGGAGCTACACGTGGCCCGGGAACGCGCGGGAGCTGCGCAACGCGATCGAGCGCGCCGTCGTCATCGCCGAGGGCGAGTGGATCTGCGAGCACGACCTGCCCGAGCGCGTGCGCGCGGCGCAGGTGGTGCCGGCGGCGCCGGCGGCGCCGGCGGCGCAGGTGGTGCCGGCGGCGCAGGTGATGCCGGCGGTGCCGGCGGCGCGGGCACCTTCCGGGGACGAGGCCGCGCGCGCGGCGCAGGGGGCGCAGGCGCCCTCCGGGGACGAGCCTGCGCTGGGCGGCGAGGAGCTGGGCGCCGAGATGTCGGACGGCGTGGACGGCCTCAAGGCGCGGCTCCTGCGGTACGAGGCCGAGGTCATCGTCGGGGCGCTGCGCAAGACGGGGTGGAACCAGACGGAGGCGGCGCGGGCGCTGGGGATCCCGCTGCGGACGCTGGTGCACAAGCTGAAGGCGCTCGGGATCAGGAAGCTCGGGTATGCGCCCGCGGGGGAGAGCCCGCACTGAGGGGCCGGGGCCGCGCCGTCGGCCGGGCTGAGCCACCCTGATGCACAGCTCAGTCCGATGGATGCCAGCGCGGCGCAGCTGATCTCGAAGATTCTTCGCTCCGTTGCGCTCTGACAGGGGCCCGCTCGGCCCGATGAAGACACGCTGGGCCGGGCGCAGATGCCCTGACGAATGCCTTGAGCTCAGCATGAGCAACGGGGACCGACTCCGGAACAGCGGTTGACTCGGGCTGCCGCGCCATGGCCTCCTCGGCGCGAGGGAGGCTGCGATGGAGCTCGTTCTGCGACGCGTTCTCCGGGCGACAATCCCGCTCTTGATGTTTCTCGCTTGCGTGCTCGCGCAGGGGGGATGCCAGTGCCTCTTCGGCGGCCCGCCCCTGGAGCCGCCTCAGGGCCTCGTCGCCTGCCGGACCCAGCGCACACACGGCCCCGCAACGGCCCGCCCCGCGCCGGGAGTCGAGACCGTCGCCGCCGGCAGCATTCCGGGGACGTTCACCATCTCGAGCACGGGGGAGGCCGTGTATACGATGGATTTGACCACCGTGCCCTCCCGCGCGGGCATGGGACCAAGGCTCCAGCTCGTCTATCGCAGCGATGCGGGCGACGGCGTGCTCGGCGCCGGCTTCTCCATCGCAGGGCTCTCCGCGATCACGCGATGTCCCAAGAACCTCGCGCAGGACGGGGAGATCCGCGGCGTACGGTACGACGGCGACGACGCGCTCTGCCTCGACGGCCAGCGCCTCGCGCCCGTCCAGGAGGGACCGGGGACCATCGAATACCGGACGTTCCCGGATACCTTCGTCAAGGTGGTCGGGCGCTACCCTCCGGAAGGGGCTGCGCCCGCCGAGGCGCTCTTCTTCGAGGCGCACCTGCCCGACGGCCGCGTCGTCGAGTACGGGCGCACCGAGGGCAGCAAGCCGCTCGCGCGGGGCGGTGTCCCGCGCGCGTGGCTCGCGAACAAGGCCCGCGACGGGCGCGGCAACGCGATGACGTACGCGTACTGCGTCGCCGAGGCAGAGGACGGCCATGCCGCCGAGTATGCGGTGGACGAGATCCGCTATACGGGCTTCGAGGGGGCGCCGTCGCTCGCTCCTTCGCGGGCGGTGCGCTTCCTGTATGGGACGAAGGATCCGGCCGCGATTCGTACCGGCTACTCGGGCGGCATGGCGCTCCAGCGCTCGCTTCGCCTGGAGGAGATCCAGATGCTCGGCCCGGGCGATACCCTGGTCCGGCGCTACGGGTTCGGCTACGAGCTCAGCCCGGCGACGCACCGCACGCTCCTGACGCAGGTCGAGGAGTGTGCGAGCGACGGGGTTTGCAAGCCCGCCACGCGGTTTCGCTACAACCGCGCCACGCCCGGGTTCAAGCGGATCACGACGGGCATCGACGAGCCGGTCTCCGAGAGGGCGAGCCCGATGGTGTTCGACGTCGACGGCGATGGGCGCGACGACCTCGTGATTCCGGACATGGACGCGGCGCTCAGCACAGCGAGCAACCCGATCACCGCGTGGTGGGTGGCGCGAAACCTCGGGCCCCGCGCCCCGCCGTCCCTCCTCGCACCGGCCAACCTCGCGTTCCTCGAGGAATGGCCCACGGTCGCCGACCCGAGCGGGCCCTCCGATCCGGCCCTTCTTCAGCCCGAGCTCGGGACGGTCCTGGACTACGACGACGATGGGCGAATGGATGTCCTTCTCCACGACGTCTATGGTGCCGAGGTCACATGGCATGTGCTCCTGTCCCGGCCGGACTGGACCTTCGCGCTCCAGGACACGGGCATCCGAAGGCCCTTCCCGCTGAAGAGCACGCCCGCGCCGCCCAGCTTGAGCAGCCCCGGCGCGTCGATGCACCTTGCCGATCTGGACGGCGACGGCATGCCGGATCTGATCCAGTGCGAGGACCACGCCCGCGAGGGCCAGGCGCCGCTGCCGCTCTCTGCCGTGTGGATCGTGCATCTCTGGCGGCCCGCGCGCGGCGCGACCCCCGCGGGATTCGAAGCCACGGGCGAATCGGTCGAGCTGCTGACCGGCTATCCCTGCAATACGGAGCTCCACACGCTCGACCTCGACGCCGACAGCAAGATCGATCTGATCGTGCCGTCGTTGCGGCGGTCCGGCGACGGGACGGTCGTCGTCGGAGCGAGTTACGACGCGATCATGCGCCGGGGCGATGGGCGCTGGGAGGTGCTCGACACCGAGCTCCCTGTCGTGGGATCCGGCGGCCGCGTCGTCTTTCTCGACGTGAACGGCGACGGCCTGCCCGATGCCGTCGAATCCGGCTCCGGCCACCACCAGCTCACAACCTACTTCAACACAGGGCCGACCTTCGTGGCCTCGCCGTTCCGTACCGTCGACGCGTTCAGCTTCGGCGATCTGCTGGGTTCCCCGGATCAGGACGCGTTTTTCCGGCTCGCCGTGCCGCTCGACTTCAACGGTGACGGGCGGCAGGATCTCCTCATGCCCGTCCCTCCGGGCATGCTGCTGGGCGGCTCGGATGCGCTGCCGTCGTGGGCCATCCTGCTGGCCACCGGCGATCGCGATGGGCCGCCGTTCACGCTCGTCAACCCGCAGGTGCGGTTCGAGGCCAGCCTCGGCGATGCGGTCACCCTCGCCGATCCGCGCGGGCCGCGCACCGGCGACGTGAACGGGGACGGGGCCCAGGACGTGATCCTGACGCTCGACGGCGTGTTCACCATCCTGCAGAGCCTGTCGGCCGATCAGGACCTGCTGGTCGCGATCTCCGATGGCATGAACGGCCACGAGCCGAACGAGCCGGCCTTCGTGCCCAACGTGAGCATCTCGTACGGGCACCTGACCGACGCGCCGGTGGCGGCGGGGGAGGACGACAGCGCGGAGGACCCGGCGCGGGAGCGCCCGCTCTACCTCGCGCGCTCCGGCGCGGCGGACGACTGCGCCTATCCGCGCCGCTGTGTCGTGGGACCTCGGCGGGTGGTGAGCGCGTACGCGCTCAACAACGGCGCGGATCGACCGCGGCGCTTCGAGGTCGGCTACCGCGACGGGCGCTACCACAGACTGGGCAGAGGGTTGCTCGGGTTCGGAGAGCGGATCGTCACCGATCTCGACACGGGCGCCGCGGCGCTCGAGGTCTACGACAACGTCGCGTACGACGACGAGCTCCAGGTCTTCCCCTTCGCAGGGCGCGTCGCACGGACGTGGCGCTGGGCTCCGGGCCTGCCCAGCCAGCCCAGGCCGGAGCAGATCGAGATCGCGTTCGTCGATGTGACGCGGACGCTCGTCCCGACGAACGACGGAGCGACGTACTTCACGCTGCCGACCGAGCGCCGTCTGAGGCGAGCGCAAGGGATCTATCCGCCCCCGAGCGGCGAGCCGCCCGCGATCGAGACGTACGTGCGGCAGGTTGAGGGAGGAGGCGGCGGCGCGACGCTGCTGCAGGACTCGGTGTCGAAGGTGACGGACTTCGACGCGTACGGCAATGTGCGCGCCGAGGAGATCTCGACGGGCGGCGTCGACCTCACGTTCAACGTCACGCGGACGTTCAAGAACGACACCGAGCGCTGGATTCTCGGCCAGCTCGAGACGCAGGAGGAGTGCAGCGCGGCGGCCGGGACATCGCAGTGCCGGACCCTCACGCGAACCACGACGATCCACGGCGAGGTCGACACCGAGTCCACGGAGAGCGACGACGGCCTGCCGGATACGAAGCTGAAGGTCACCTACACGCGCGACGACTTCGGCAACATCACCGCCGTCACGGCGGAGGACGCCTTCGGCCACCGGCGAACATCCAGCACGGAGCTCGACGACGAGGGCATGTTCCCCGAGAAGCACGTGAACGCGGCCGGGCACACGACGATCGTGGCGTACGACGACGCGCTGGGCGTGCTCCTCAAACGGGTCGACCCGAATCAGCGCGTCACGACGTGGCAATACGACGGCTTCGGTCGCCTCGGCGTCGAGAGGCGCCCGGACGGCACAGCGACGACGGTCGCACTGTCGCGCACCAAGGACGGCGGCCCGAGGCAGGACGCCTGGCGCGTGATGGAGCGGAGCACCACGACCGGCGGCGCCGACGATACGGTCGAATTCGACAGCCTCGGCCGCCCGATCCGGTGGTGGTGGTACGGGCCCGACCCCGAAGCGGCGCAGGGCTCGGGCCGTGCGAAGCGCATCGCGCAGGAGGTCGCGTATGATGTGCTGGGCGAGCACATCACGCGGCGCTCGGTGCCGGTCAGCGAAGACACGCCCGACCGCGAGCGGCTGTACGAGCGCTACGAGCACGACGCCGTGGGCCGCGAAGTGCGCACCACGACGCCGTGGAACGCGGTCACGACGACCGAGTACGACGGCCTGCTCGTGCGCGTCACCGACGCGCTCGACCACGTGACCGTGACCGAGCAGGATCCGCTGGGGCGGACCAAGGCCATCACCGACGCAGCCGACGGGATCACCCGCTACAGTTACGGCCCGTTCGGCCTGCTGCAGACGGTCACCGATCCCGGCGGCGCGGTGACGCGCATGACGCGCGACGCCTTCGGCCGCGTCCGGCAGCTCGACGACCCCGATCGGGGCACGACGCGCTCGATCCACGACGGATTCGGCGAGCTGATGTCGTCGACCGATGCGCTCGGGCGCGAGACCACGTGGGAGTACGACGCGCTCGGCCGGCCCGACACGCGCATGGACCGGCACGGCGCCGAGCGTCGGGCGACGAAGTGGACGTGGGACACGGCGGCGCACGGGATTGGCGAGCTTCACGCGCTCGCGAGCCCCGACGGCGAGAAGACGTACGGGTACACCCGCCTCGGCCAGCTCGAGACGGTCACGCTCCGCATCGACGGCGAGGGCGCTCCCCTGCAAGCCAGGCTGGGCTACGACGATCTCGGCCGTATCGATGCTGTCACGTACCCGACGCCGGCCGGCGCGGCGTCGTTCGTCGTGGCCCACGACCACGACGCGCACGGCCATGTGCTCGCCGTGCGCGACAGCCGGACGAAGGCCGCGTACTGGCGCTTGACGGACGTCGACGACGCGGGGCGCTTTCGAGAGGAGATGTTCGGCAACGGCGCGGTCACGACACGGGGCTACCACGCCGACAAGCAGCGCCTCGGCCACGTGGTGACGCAGAGCGGGGCGGCCGAGGTGCAGGACCTGGACTACGGGTACGATGACCTCCTGAATCTCACACGCCGCACCGATGCGCTTCAGGCCCGTAACACGACGGAGCGCTTCCGGTACGATCCGCTCCAGCGGCTGACGTGCGCGTATTTCAGCGAGGTCGAGAGCGCCGCGGCGCCCTGCGCGGTCCGCTACGACCACGCGCCGAACGGTAACCTCACCTTCAAGTCGGACGTCGGTACGCTGTCCTACGATGACCCGCTGCACCCGCACGCGGTCACCGGCGCGGGCACGGGGAGCTTCGCTTACGACGCCGTGGGCAACCAGATCGCGCGCCCCGGCGGCGCGACCGTGCGCTATACGCCGTTCGACCTGCCGGAGCGCATCACGCAGGGCGCGAGCACCGTCACGTTCGCCTACGACGGCGACCAGCAGCGGATCCGCAAGACGACACCCGAGGAGGAGACGCTCTACTTCGGCGACCTGTACGAGCGGGTCACCGATGCGGCATCGGGCGACGTGGAGCATCGGTATCACGTCCACTCGCCGGAGCGGGTCGTGGCGATTGTCACCCGGGGAGGCTCGGCCGACGGCACGCGCTATGTGCACGTCGATCACCTCGGCTCGGTCGACGCGCTCACCGACGAGGACGGCACCGTGATCGAACGGCGGAGCTACGATCCGTTCGGGCAGCGGACAAATCCCGTGTGGGGAGAGCCCGCGCCGGCGTCGTTCACCAGCAAGACGACGCAGGGGTTCACCGGGCACGAGAGCGACGACGAGCTCGGGCTCGTGAACATGAAAGGCAGGATGTACGACCCAAGGATCGGGCGGTTCTTGACCACCGACCCGTTCGTGTCCTTCCCGTTCTTCGGGCAGAGCTGGAATCCCTACAGCTACGTGCTCAACAGCCCGCTGAGCTTCGTGGATCCGAGCGGGTTCGAGCCGGAAGAGCAGAAGGTCTTCGTCGATCCGGAGTTCCACGACGATCCGGAGGTGCGGCGCACCCTGAGTTGCGGCGGGCTCGAGTGCAACCATCCATTCTTCAAGGAGGTAGAGGGTCCGCGCGAAGCGGCGGAGGTCGGCGCGGCGGCGGCGCCGGTCGACGTCAGCACGACCGGGAGCGCGTCCGGGCATGTGCCGCAGCCGATGACCACGGCGCCGATCGACTGGTCGCAGAACCCTTATGTCCAGCTCGAGGGAGGGTTCGTCGCCGGGCTCTTGCTCGGGGCGGTCCCTTTCGCCGGCGTGGGACACGGGCTGCTGGACGCCGCGGGCGTGCTGGCCCATGGGACGCCAGAGGCGAGGATGGGCCTGGCCATCGGGCAGATCGTGGGTGGGCTGGCCCTCACCATCGGGGGCTTGACGGGGGAGGTCTTCGGGGGCATCACGAGCGCCACCGGAATCGGCGCGGCGATCGGCGTGCCTGCGATCGCCGTGTCGACCGGGCTCGTCGTCGGTGGGATCGGGAACATCGCGGCGGGGATCCAGGGCCTGTCGCAGGCGATGATGTCGCAAGGGTCGGGGAGCAAGGGCCCGCAGGCAACGGCACCCACAGCAAGGGAGCGAGGACCGCGGAGGTTCTCACCCGAACAGCGCGAACGAGGTCTTGAACGTGCGCGGGACGCGGACGGTGTGCCGCGGTGCGAACACTGCGGCACTGAGCTAACGACAAATCCTGGGAAACCCAACACTTACGAGGCAGATCATCGCATTCCGTATTCGCGTGGTGGTTCAACCGCTGACAAGAACCTGGACCCGACATGCCGTACTTGCAACCGATCGAAGGGAGCACAGACCCCTGAGGAGTGGAGAAGCCGATGACCGAGCGCGAACTTGCAGCATACGTTTGTGAACACGTCTTCGAGGGGAGCCGTCCTGTATTGCTGGTAGCACACGAAGATGGCTCCTGGCAGTTCTTGTGTGGCGATTCTCATGGCTCCGATGCGATTCCCAGGGTGATCGGGATGAACCATATTCTCGAGGCTGATCCTTCATTGTGCGACGTGCTCAATCTGCCAGACAACTGGGAGGCCGAGCGCAGCTCAGTGGGGCTCGCGTGGACCAGAACAAGAATAGATCCACCGGCGCGCTGACGACGCGCAGGCGGATTGATATGATGGCCGGTCGCAGATCCCCTATGTGCAGGCCCAGGGAGGGTTCATCGCCGGGCTGCTGATCGGGGTGGTTCCTTTCGCCGGCGTCGGGCATGGGCTGCTGGATGCGGCGGGCGTGCTGGCCCTGGGACGCCGGAGGCCAGGATGGGACTGGCCATCGGGCAGATCGTGGGTGGGCTGGCCCTGACGATCGGCGGCTTGACGGTGGAGGTCTTCGGGGGCATCACGAGCGCCACCGGAATCGGCGCCGCGATCGGTGTGCCTGCGATCGCCGTGTCGACCGGGCTCGTCGTCGGTGGGATTGGGAACATCGCGGCGACAGGATGACAGGCCATACCGGCGGCTTCGCGCTTGGGAGGTAGCAAACCATACGATGACGACCATTGAAAACCATGGGTCGAAGATTTTAGATGCTGACATATCGAATCTCGAGTGGCGAATCGGGGCAGTCTTACCAGATGAGTATCGTCGATTCTTGCTCGAGTTCAACGGTGGCAACCCTGTG
Organism: Sorangium sp. So ce1335; assembly: GCF_051521615.1. Taxonomy (NCBI): domain Bacteria; kingdom Pseudomonadati; phylum Myxococcota; order Polyangiales; family Polyangiaceae; genus Sorangium; species Sorangium sp. So ce1335. Next base: position 7,199,008 of record NZ_CP150363.1, on the reverse strand, counting down.
CCAGACACAGTTGATGTAGAAGGGTTGCCTGGAGTGTCGGCCGACGTGCAAGTGCTATTCGGTATCGGAAGATCGATGGAGTCAAGCAATATTGATTGGAACCTGACAGCTCTGGCCGAACGACTGGAAGCGGGCATGTTGCCGATCGCGACTGACTCCAGTGGGAACGTGTTCTGTCTTGCCCTTCAAGGACACCGCCGTGGCAGTGTCTTCTGTTGCGATCTCGAATCCGTTTTCGGCGACCTTGCAGCCACACCGCAGCTGTTCCAAGTGGCGCCGAATTTTGACGTGTTCATGACACAATTGCGCCCGTTTTCATGACGTGGCGATCGACGCCCAGTCCACTTACCTGGAGGTCAAAGAGGCTACGAGGATCTGAGTCCCATCGCGATGGTCACGACACGGGGTTACCACGCAGACAAGCCGCGCCTCGGCCACGTGGTGACGCAGAGCGGCGCGGCCGAGGTGCAGCACCTGGACTACGGGTATGACGATCTCCTGAACCTCACGCGCCGCAAGACGGGGTGGAACCAGACGGAGGCGGCGCGGGCGCTGGGGATCCCGCTGCGGACGCTGGTGCACAAGCTGAAGGCGCTCGGGATCAGGAAGCTCGGGTATGCGCCCGCGGGGGAGAGCCCGCACTGAGGGGCCGCGCCGTCGGCCGGGCTGAGCCAGCCCCGCTCTGGACGCCGCGCGCGTACTCGCCTGGCGTCGTGCCGACGATGCGCCGGAAGTGCCGGTTGAGCTGGCTCTGGTCGTAGAGGCCGACCTGCGGGGCGATGTCGCGCGGCCTCACGCCGGCGGCGAGCATCTCCTTCGCGCGCATGATCCGCAGCCGCGTCAGGTACGCGTACGGGGACATGCCGACCTGCGCGCGAAACGCGCGGCACAGATGGAACTTTTCCAGGCCGGCGTGCGCGGCGAGGTCGTCGAGCGTCACCGGCTCGGCGAGCCGCGCTCGCAGCAGCTCGATCGCGCGGCGCACCGGTCGCGTGTGCTCGCGCTGCGCGTCGCCGACCGCCGCGAGCGCGCCGATCGCCTCGGCGACCGCGACCTCGAGCGCGATGCGATCGGCGCCGGCGCGCACCGCGTCATGCAGGCGGTGGAACGCCGCGCCCCGCTCGTCGTCGGCGGCGAGCTGTGGAGGGACGCGGACCTCGCCGATCGCGCTCTCCACGAGCTGCGCCGAGAGCGCGACGCACTGGCCCGTGCCCGGGCCGTCGCGCGAGATGTCGCGGTGCACGTCGCCGGGCCGCAGGATCTGGAGCGAGCCCGGGCCGCTGCTCCACACCTTGCCGCGGCACCACCACTCCGTGCGCCCGGCCTCGATGCGGCCGATCGCGTACGTTTCCTTCATGCCGGCGTAGAGATCGTCGGTCGCCCAGCGCGTCGCGCGCACGCCGGGCACGGGGACAGGAAGGATGTCGGCACGGGTCGCCACGCCCCCATCTTACGACCGACGCGCCCCCTCGGCTTGGGCATTCTTGGCCGCCTCTCGACCGGCCACGACGACGGCCCCGCCCCGCCGGCGTGGGCATCCTTGGCCGCCTCTCGACCGGCCACGACGACGGCCCCGCCCCGCCGGCGTAGGCATCCTTGGCCGCCTCTCGGCCGGCCACGACGACCGCCCGCCCCGCCGGCGTGGGCATCCTTGGCCGCCTCTCAACCGGCCACGACGACCGCCCCGCCCCCGTCGACTTGGGCGTTCTTGGCCGCCCTCTCGACCGGCCAAGAATCACCAAGGCGGCGCCCGCGACGGTCGCTATCCAGGCGACATGCAAGATAAACCCGTCGCCCTCGTCACGGGGGCCAACAAAGGTATCGGCCACGCGATCGCGAAGGAGCTCGCGGCGCGCGGCTACACAGTGCTCGTCGGCTCGCGCGACCTCGCGCGCGGCGAGGCCGCGGTGAAGCAGATCGCCGGCGATGCTCGCGCGATCGCGCTCGACGTCACGAGCGCCGACTCCATCGCCGCCGCCGCGGCGCGGATCCGTCGCGAGCTCGGCCGGCTTGACGTCCTCGTCAATAATGCTGGCATCGTCAAAGGCGCGGCGCAGCGCGGGGTCACGGTCGAGGAGATCGCTCGCAGCGGAAGCCCGAGCGTCGCCTCGCTCGCCGACGTCCGCGAGGTGTTCGAGACCAACGTGTTCGGCGTGATCGCCGTGACCCAGGCGATGCTGCCGCTCCTCCGCGAGGCGCCGGCCGGGCGCATCGTCAACGTGTCGAGCCGCCTCGGCTCGATGACCTGGATCAGCGACCCCGCCAGTCCGAACCGCAGCGTCGGCGGCGTCGCGTACAGCCCGTCGAAGAGCGCGCTCAACGCGGTGACGATCGCGTTCGCGCAGGAGCTCGCCGGCACCGCGATCAAGGTCAACGCGGCGTGCCCCGGCTACGTCGCGACCGATCTCAACAACCACAGCGGTACGCGCACGGTCGCCGAGGGCGCGCGCGAGCCGGTGCGGCTCGCGCTGCTCGGCCCCGACGGACCGACTGGCACCTTCTCGGACGACGCAGGCCCGATCCCCTGGTGAGAAGTTTCACTGAATCAAGAACGAGAGGACGAAAGGCAAACATGGGCAAGCTTGACGGAAAAGTCGCGATCGTGACCGGCGCCTCCAAGGGCATCGGGTGGACACGATCACCCGATCGCTGGCCAAGGAGCTCGGCCCTCGCAACGTTCGCGTGAACGCGATCAACCCTGGAATGGTGGAGACCGAGGGCGTCGAGTCTCTGGGCGATCTCGGTAGCCAGCTCTTGAAGCAGGGAGCCGCCGCGACGCCTCTCGGGCGCCACGGGCAGCCCGACGATGTCGCGCTGCCCGCGGTCTTTCTCGCCAGCGACGATGCTCGCTGGATCTCGGGGGAGACCCTCTACGTTTCTGGCGGCGCGGCCGTCTGATCCGGCTGGAGCTCCTGTCCCGATCGATCCGGGGTCGGTCTCGCAGCAGGTCGATCGCCGCGTGTGGAATCACGGCAACACGCCGGCCCTGCCAGCGTATACATTTTGCGTCTTCCGGCGCGGCTCCGGCAGCCGGAAGCCTGCGCCCGGGACAGCGGGGGCGAATCCAGCGGCATGGATGCGCTCCCCTGGGGGCCGGCGCGCCCGCAGCGATCTCGCTCGTTCCGGGGAGAGCTGCTGTCGTCGGGGGCTCGATTCACGATCCCGGCAGCCTTCTTGCAAGGCCGCGCCGTCGCAGGAGGCACAATGAGAGCTCTCTCCGGAGCGCGGCGCACCGCGCTCGTCGCCATGATCGCGGCCATCGCCGGGTGCGCCGTGCTCCCGAACCATGATGACGACCTCTCGTGGGACCAGCCCCCGCCGTCCTTGGATCTCGAGGAACCAGCGCGGCCCCCCAACATCTCGGCGGTGCCGCCTCCCCCGATCAGCGGCGGGACGCTCCTCGTGACCGCCGACAAGGCGCTTGCCATTGCTGCGGATCCGGACCGCGACAGGATCTCCATCGTCGACCTCGTCACCTTCGAGGTGGACGCCATCCTCCCTCTGGAGAGGGACGACGAGCCCGGGCGCGTGGCCGAGGGGCCGGCTGGCTCCGTTCATGTGGCGCTCCGCCGCGGGGGCGCGGTGGTCACGATCGATCTCGCGACAAGGGAGATGCACCGCAGGCCCGTTTGCCCCGCGCCCCGCGGGATCGCGTACGACGCCTCGACAGACCTGCTCCACGTGGCGTGCGCGGGCGGCGAGCTCGTGACGCTCTCCTCGGATGTCGCTGCCCCGCCGGTCCGCGAGCTCCGCCTCGACCGCGACCTGCGCGACGTGGTCGTCGAGGGGGACTCGCTCCTCGTGAGCCGCTTCCGGTCCTCCGAGCTGCTCGTGGTCGCGAAGGACGGGACCGTGGCCGAGCGCATCAGGCCGCTGGCGTACGCGCCGGGCGAGCTGTACGACGACAAGGACGATGCGCGCGTGTTCGAGCCGGCGGTGGCGTGGAGGACGGTCGCGCTGCCCGGGGGCGGCGTGGCCATGCTGCACCAGCGTGGCCTCGCCACGCCCGTCGACAGTGGGGGGGCAGGCGTCTACTACTCGATGAACTGCAGACGGAGCGTGATCCATACGGCGGTGACCGTCATGCGACCGCTGCCCAGCGAGGCCCCTTCGGCGAGCGCTGCGCTGTCCAGGCATGGTGTGGGCGGCGTCGGGCTGGGGCTGCTCCCGGTGGACATCGCGGTGTCGCCGGATGGCCTCAGCGCGGCGATCGTGCAGGCGGGCAGCCGCGATCTGGTCGAGACGCCGCTCGCGACCCTCGAGCGGCACGACGGGGTCGACATCTGCTCGCTCGCCCGCGACCAGCGCAGGCTCGTTGTCGGCACCAGCGGCGAGCCCATCGCCGTCGGCTACGACGGAGCGAGGAACCTGCTCGTCCAGATACGCGAGCCGCCGAGCCTCCTGCGCCTCGCGACCCTCACCGGCGAGCCGCTCGGCACGCTCGCTCTTCCCGGTGAGAGCCGGCTCGACGATGCCCATGCCCTCTTTCATGGCGACGGTGGTCGATCCCGCTCTGTCACCTGCGCGTCCTGCCACCCGGAGGGGCATGAAGATGGCCGGGTATGGAACTTCCAGCCCATCGGCCCGCGCCGCACGCAGTCCGTCGCAGGCGGCGTCCTCGCGACGGCGCCGCTGCACTGGGACGGCGATCTGGGAGACGTCGGGGTCTTCATGGGGGAGGTGTTCGAGAAGCGGATGGGCGGCTCGCTTCCGGACCACGATCACCTCGACGCGTTCGCGGCGTGGCTCGACGCGATAAAGGCCCTTCCCCGGTCGAAGCCGGCGAACGAGGACGCCGTCGCGCGCGGCGAGGCGCTCTTCAACGACCCGACCCTGGCGTGCGCGACGTGCCACTCCGGCGAGAGGCTCACGAACAACCAGACGGTCGACGTTGGCACGGGCAAGCCGTTCCAGGTGCCCTCGCTGCGCGGGCTCGCGGCGCGCGCCCCCTACATGCACGACGGCTGCGCCGCGACGCTCCACGACCGCTTCGGCCCGTGCGGCGGAGGGGACCAGCACGGCGTCACGTCGGGGCTCACGCCGGCGCAGATCGACGAGCTCGTCGCGTACCTCGAGACGCTCTGACCCGAGAGCTCCCGAGCGGGCCGCCCAGGCATCGGGCAAGGCCGGCGCCCAGCCGAACAGTTGCTCGGCGGCTCGACGGGGACGCCGAGTGGCGACGCAGATCTGCCCGAGCGAGGAGGACCAAGCGGTCGAGGAGCGCCCGCCCCTCCTGCGCAGCCTCGCGGCCCGCCTGCGCAGCCCCGCCGCCCCTCCTGCGCACCTCCGGTGGCCTCCTGTGCGCCCCATTCGGTGGGCTGCGTTACGGTCGTGTGGCTCCTGCGCACCCCTTTTTGTGTCCTATGCAACCACGCTGCGACGCCTGCGCGGCCCCGGCGCCCTCCTGTGCGGCCCCGACGCCCTCCTGCGTGGCCCCGGCGCTCTCCTGCGCACCCCTTTCTGTGTCCTATGCAACACTTTCCCCCTCCTGCGCATCCCCCGCCGGCTCCCCCGGGGACGAGCCGCCGCTCACCCGCGAGGAGATCCACGGGCTCAACCCCTGCCAGGGCTCTGCTTCGCGCGGGGAGAGAGTTCGACGCAAAGACGCCAAGAACGCAAAGACGCAAAAATGCATGAACTGGATTGGATGTTTTTTTGCGCCTTTGCGCCTTTGCGCCTTTGCGTTGAAATCTCTCTCCCGATGCCTGGGACCGGCTCCGCGTTGACGGCGCCGCGGCGGCCCGCTAGACGGCCTGCCGATGGCCGACACGCCCGAGACCCCGTTCGAGCTGCTGGGCGGCGAGCCTGCTGTCCGCCGGCTCGTCGAGCGCTTCTACGACCTCATGGCCCGCGACGAGCCGGCGCTCGCGCGGCTCCACGTCTGCGACGAGGGCGGCCAGGTCTGCCGGGAGAGCCGCGACCGCTTCGCGCTGTTCCTGATCGGCTGGCTGGGCGGCCCGCAGGACTACATCGCCGCGCACGGCCACCCGCGGCTGCGGATGCGCCACATGCGCGTCCCTGTCGACGTCGCCATGCGCGACGCCTGGATGCGCTGCATGCGCGCGGCGATGACGGAGGTCGGCGTGCCGGAGCCGCTGTACGGCTTCCTCGATCAGCGCTTCGGCGAGGTGGCGGACTTCATGCGCAATCGGCCCGGTTGAGCCGCCGGCGGGCAAGGCATGCTGCCGGGCGCTCCGATGGCGCCGGGCGCCCCGCGGCCGCCGCACGGCCCGCCGCGCCACGACGGCTCCACGCTGGACGCGGGCGCCGCGGGGCTCGCGCGGCCGCCGGCGAGGCGCGCTCGGCCCGGGGGCGCCCCCTCTCCGCGTGGCGGAGCAGCGATGACAGCGGCGAGGCAACAGAAGGCGCAAGTCACCCAGGGCCGGACGTGCCAGGGCAGGTCGTATCAAGGGACGACCGCACCACGGCATTCACCTCTACAAGGTCGAGGCGCTCGGGGGGTCATCGCGGCAACGGCCGGTCCTCCACGTCGAGGAGCCATCACAAGGGCGTCCCGGAACGCCGTTGGCGGAGCGCCTGCCTCACCATAAATTCCTGGGTACGCTTGACAGTGCGCACGCTGGCGACATAATCGGTGCGCCCTCAACACTGGCGACCATACTCGCCTGTTGATGTCTGTTTTGTGAATTTCTTCCGATAGTTCTACGCGCTCGAGCAGGAATTCACGATCAGGGCGATGTGACGTTGCTGGCGACGTCGTGCTCGCGCACCTCATTCTTGTTTGTCCAGGAGGATCTTTGCGCATGAGATTGAAGCATCTTCCATACACCTCGACGGCGATCGCGTCGCTTCTCTTGATCGGTGCGGCGGGCTCGGCTCACGCGGCGGTCTATCCTGCGAGCTCGTCGAGCGGCGGGCCCGGCGTGAGCGGGTGCACGGGCAGCGCAGCCTGCACGAATGAAAGCTGGGGTGTCGACCTCAATGACAATACCGGCTTTTCCTGGAGCGTGGCCGGCGGCGCCGGCGGCGGCGCGGACCTCTACGTGAAGGTCGCCGTGCTGTCGCAGACCAGAGCGATGAGCCTCTGGTTGAACGGCACCCAGATCGCCGTCATCACCTCCACCGCCACGGAGAGCCCGCGCCCGACCGGGAAAGAGCTCGGCCCGTTCCCCGTGACGCTGCAGGCCGGTGCCAACACGGTGGAGCTGCGGGACACACAGGGCACTGCGGAGTTCGATGTGCACAGCCTGCGCGTCGAACCGACGAGCGCCGGCGACGATGAGCTCGAGATCGGGCTCTGGCGGCTGATGTCCCGCGCCGACCGTGGCACGTTGACCCGCGATGCCATCACCGGGCAGCTGGTCGGCGCCGATTACACGGGCGATGACCATCAGCACTGGCGCTTGATCGGCGTCGGGGCGAGCAAGTATCAGTTCTTTCACGAGGACACCGGCCAGTGCCTGGTCGCGTCGAGCGGCTCGGCGGTGCTCGGCAGCTGCAGCGGCAGCGCGGCGGAGTGGACCGTGGACACCCTGCGCGCCCGCACGGTGGAGCGCCCCGCCCTGTATCACCTGCGCTCGAACGTGAACACCTGCGCCATCCCGAGCGGCAGCTCGCAGCCCACCCTGGGGACCTGCAACGACAGCGCACGCTGGTATCTGGAGCCCGTCGGCTTCGGTGAGCGCATCGCGAGCGTGGAGTTCGATTTTCATGGGCTCCTCCTCGTCAAGCCCAACACCAACGTCCCTGGTGTCACGCAAGGCTCGCTGCCGACGAGCGTCGTCGACGCGGTGCAATTCGCCTTCGAAGACCAGGTGGCTTACTGGTTGGATCTGATCACGGACGGCCGGGTCGCATGGTATGGCTCCAGCGTCGTATCCAACGATCCCATCACGTCGCTGTCGACCTCGGTGGATGATCCCAATCACTTGCCGGCGGCCATCCACCTTCAGCCAGACGTGCAGAGCTTCGTGCCTCGAGGCGAGTACGACACCGTGCAGGTGTTCTTCACGCCCGGTGACAGCCAGCCGGGGGGCTGGGGGTGGGGCCCGGGGAGCAGCCGCGAGTCCAACTACACCATGTGGACGACGGTGAACGGGAAAAACACGGTCGCCTCGCAATGGCTGTCCACCGTCAACAGCGAGCCTGTGGAGGTGTTCATCCATGAACCCATGCACGGCCTCGACGGGTTCTACGAGGAGCTGGGGATCCCGCTCCCCGAGGGGCTATTGCACGGATCTCAACCGAATCGCTACGCCAAATCCGGCATTCCCGACCGCACGTGGTTGCACTGGTACCGCGACTACTGGCTCGGGACCGTCATCGCCTCCGATGACACCTACCGCGGCTTCGGTCCACGCGCGTTCGCCGAGATCACTCCGAGAGATTACGCGTTGAGCTCCGCGGTGGACGAGTACAAGATCGTGCAGTACACCAGCGGAAAATGCTTTGTCCCGCAAGGCGGCGCCACGATGCCGGCCAACGACACGCCGCTGGTGCTGTCGAGCAGCTGCAGCACGCTTGCCTCTTCTTTCAGGGTTCTGGACAGCGGCTTGCTCAAGCATGTTCCGAGCGGAATGTGTGTTCACCCGAATCAAGGGACCGCCTACAACAACGTTGGTCTGATCCTCAACGGATACTGCGGCCCCGAGGTGCGCCTCTCCTTCGACGTGACGTCCGGTGGGAGCCTGCAAAACGCCGAGACCGGCCGCTGCGTTCACCCGCAAGGCGGATCGGCGAATCCCGCCGAAGGAACCGACCTGATCTTCCACGACGGTTGTGATGAAGCGCGCCTGCGCTTCGACTTCGTGTTGCAGTGAAAGAGGTGCGGGCGCCCGTGCGGCGGGCGCGTCGCTGCGACGACAGCGACCTCATCGCGCATGGCCTCCCATGACCCGTCGAGACGGCGGCCTCCGGCGCGATCCACCTGGCCGAACGGCGGCCGCCCCGCTCCGGCGGCCAGCCGTCGCTGCTGGTACGAGGCTTGCTCCGAAGCGCGTCATGAAAAAGCACCGGAAGAACGAGCCGACGCCAGCGACGAATCAGCAGGAGCAGGCGGATCCGGCCGAGAAGGAAACGAAGGAGTCCTCGACGGAGGGCGATGTCGTCGGAGGCGGCGCCAGGGGAGCCGCCCTCGGAGGCCTCGTGGGCGGCGCCGGCGGCGCGGCGATCGGCGGCGCGGCCGGCCTGATCGGCGGCGCGCTCGGCGAGGACGAGGGATCCGGCTGGTGACCGGCGTCAGCCGTCCGCGTCGGTCGCGGGCGGCGAACCGTGCGCCTTTTCGCCCCACCCCGGGCCGTCGATGAGGCGGGCCACCACCATGCAGCTCACGTTGTCGCCAGCGGCGTTGACCAGCGTGGCCGGCGGATCCACGAGCGCGCCCACGGTGGAGATGATCGGCAGCGCCTCCATCGGGAACCCGAACAGCGACACGATCACCAGCTCTCCGATGAACCCCCCGCCGGGGATCCCGCTCATCACCGTGCCGCTCAGGATCGCGACCCCCAGCACGGCCATGTAGGTGTCCGCCCCGGCGAGCTCGCGGCCGAAGAGCCCGAACAGGAGCGCCGTCTTGAGCACCGCCGACAGGCACGATCCCTCCATGTGGATCGTCGCGCCGATCGGGACGATCACCTCCGCGATGTCGTCCGGCACCCCGGCGCGCCGCGCCGCCTCGAGGTTCGACGGGATCGCCGCCATGCTGCTCGAGGTCGCGAGCGCCGTGAGCGCCGGCGCCGGGATGTTCCGCCAGAACGCCCTCACCCCGCGCCCCCGGCCCGCGAGCCACGCGTACAGCGTGAAGGCGACGAAGAAGTACGCGATCGCGATCGGGTAGAAGAGCCCGATCGCGCGCACGTACGACGTCAGCAGCGCCGGGCCGAAGCTGCCGACGAGGTGGGCGAAGTAGGCGCCGAGGCCGATCGGCGCGTAGAGCATCACGAGGTCGACGACCTTGAGCATCACCTCGTTCGCCGCGGCGAGGAGCCGCGCGAACGGCTGGCCGCGCTCGCCGGCCGCCGTGGTCCCGAGGCCGACGAGGAAGGCCATCACGATGAGCGGCAGCACGTTCTTGCGCGAGAGCAGCTCGCCGAAGTCCGAGACGCTGACGGCGCCGACGAGCTGGTCGCCGAGCCGCACGGGCGCGATCTCCGGCGCGCCGGGCAGCGCCGCCTGGAGCCCCTCCGCGGGCGGAACGATCTTCACCGCGACGAGCATCAGCGCCGCCGCGACGAGGCCTGTCGCGACGAAGACGCCGAGCATCGCCGTCACGATGCGCCCGAGGCGCCGCAGGCTGCCCATGCCCGCCACCGCCGACGAGATGGAGAAGAAGATCAGCGGCACGACGAGCGTGAACAGCAGGTTGAGGAAGAGATCGCCGAGCGGCTTGATCACGGCCGCGCGCTCGCCGAGCGCGAGGCCGAGCCCCGCGCCGGCGGCGATCGCGGCGAGGAGGATCAGCGTGAAGCGGTAGGTCGTGAGCAGGGTCCGGAGCGTCCTCGCCATCGCGCCGGCCAGCATGCCGCGTTACTCGGGCCGAAGCGCGGAGAGCGTGGCGCGGGCGAAGATCTCGGCGATGAGCCCGATCGCGCGCTCGTCGAGGTCGAAGGCGTGGTGGTGGTGCGGCGCCGCGGTCGGCCCGCCCGCGCCCACGGTGAAGAGGCAGCCCGGGACGCGGTCCGTGAACTCCGAGAAATCCTCGCTGACGGTCAGCGGGCCCGGATCGATGACCTGGGCGCGCCCGGTGGCGCGCGCGGCGGCCGCGATCCGATCCACGGGCGCGGCGGCGTTCGTCGTCACGGGCGAGGTCGACACCACCTTGAACTCGCACGCGGCGCGCAGGGCAGAGCACACGCCCGAGGCGATCGCCTGGACGCGCTCGAGCGCGTGCTCGCGGCTCTCCCGGGAGAACCAGCGCACCGTGCCCTGGAGCGTCACGCGCTCGACGACCACGTTGGCCGCGTTGCCGCCGGAGATGGCCGAGATGCTCACGACGACCGGCTCGCCCGGCTTCACCTCGCGCGCGACGATCGACTGGAGCGCGGTCACGACCTGCGCCGCGGCGTAGATCGGGTCGACCGACATGTGCGGCAGCCCGCCGTGGCCCGCCTTGCCGATGACGGCGATCTCGAAGGCGTGGTACCCCGCGAAGAACGGCCCGGTCCGCGTCGCCACGACGCCGAAGGGGAGGGGAGAGATCACGTGCGCGCCGAACACCTCGTCGACGCCGTCGAGCGCCCCCGCCTCGATCATCCCCAGCGCGCCGCCGGAGAGCTCCTCCGCGGGCTGGAAGACGAAGCGGACCTTGCCGGCGAGGCGGCCTTTGCGCTCCGAGAGCAGCGTGGCCGCGCCGAGCAGCGCGCTCACGTGGGCGTCGTGGCCGCACGCGTGCATGACGCCCCTCGTCTCGGACGGGAAATCGTGGCCCGACTGCTCCTCGACGGGGAGCGCGTCCATGTCGGCGCGCAGCAGCACGGTGCGGCCCGGGCGCTCGCCCTCGAGATCGGCGATGACGCCCGTCCCGGCGACGCCCGCGCGCACCGAGAGGCCGAGCGCGCGGAGGCGCTCCGCGACGAGGTGCGAGGTGCGCACCTCGGCGTAGCCGAGCTCGGGGTGGCGGTGCAGATCGCGCCGGACGGCGACGAGGTCGCGGTCGAGGAGCGAGACGTCTCTGCTGAGATCATCGGCCATGCGGCGATGGTAGAACACCCATCACGTCGAGCGAGCGAGAAATGAACCGCCAAGGCGCCAAGGACGCCAAGAAGAAGACAATGTCTGGCATTCTTGGCGGTTCGAAAGTCTGCTCGTTTCAGGCGGATTCAACCCGTTTGTCGCTCCAGCACCAGGCGCCGCGCCCCAATGCGCGGAGGTCGGAACCGCTGTGGACTCGACATATGCCGGGCGAAACACCGACGTTCGCGCCGTCGCATCGATTGACCGGCGGTGGTCGTGAACTAGGATGTTCGATCCGGTTCAAGCGAGCCGATGGGGGGAAACATGAGAGTCGATGCTGCGCGTCTTCCGGTCGTGGACCTATCTTCTATGACAGCCCAGACGACCCTGGGGACGTCCGACAAACAGGTCATGGAGCGCCTTCTCCAGGCCAGGCAAGGGCTGTATGAGCGCGGGATCGCCGGCATCATGGCGACGGTGGCGGCCTGGTCGTACTCCGACGTGACCACGTTCGCCGAGGTGATGAGCCGTCGCGGGTTCGGCGGCGGAAATGCGGTGTCCATCAACCTCCAGAACGATGCGCTGCTGGTGGGTACGACGGCCTTCCTCCTCCAGAGCGCGGACAAGCGCGTGGTGGTGCTCTCGTTCCGCGGGACAGAGCCGCGCAGCCTGATCAACTGGCTCGCCAACATCAACGCCAAGGTGGAGCCGTTCCACGCCCTGGGGTACGTGCACGGCGGCTTCTACCGTCCTCTCCTGGCGCTATGGCACACGCTCCTACCGTTGCTCAATGCCGCCATGTCAGGAGAAGCTCTCTGCGACCTGGGCGAGCAGACGATGCAGAAGTATGACTGCCATCCGTCCCGCCCAGGCTCCCCGATACACATCAGGATCCCTGGTCCAGGCGGCGGCGAGCCTCCCGCCGCGCCCTCCGAGCCCGCCGCGCCCTCCGAGCCCGCCGCGCCCATAGAGCCTGCCCCGGACGCCATCGGGGACCTCGAGCCTGGCGGTGAGGGCGAGCTCAGAAGGCCGGCGTTGCGCTCCCCGAAGGGCGGAACCGGCGGCCCCGGAGGCGCCCCGGCGGTCGGAGACGCAAACGAGCCGGTGCTCTACATCACGGGCCACAGCCTCGGCGGCGCGCTGGCCACGCTCGCCGCGGCGCGGATCTATGCGGAGAGCTCCCTCCACGAGAAGTACTGGAAGAGGCTGCGCGGCATCTACACGTTCGGCCAGCCGATGGTCGGCACGCAGGAGTTCGCGAAGCGCTTCGAGGGGGTGCTCGGACAGATGCTCTACCGGCACATCTACAAGAACGACGTCGTGCCGCGGATGCCTCCGCGCACTGCAGGAGACTTCAGGCACATCGGGGAGGAGTACCGCTCGACGGATGAGGGGTGGGCGTATCAGAGCAAGATCGTGAGCCAGGCGCGAAGCTTCGTCGGAAGCACGCTCACGGGCGTCCTGGCCTTCGTCCTGGACCAGCTCGCCGGCGTCCCCGTCCTCGGGAGAATCACCTTCCCTTACTCCTGGGAAGCACACGCGCCCATCCACTACCTGCGCGTCTCGCAGACGGCCCACCCCGCCGTGGCGCTGCTCTGATCCAAGGGGCCGCCGCCCGGCACCCCCGCGACGAGGCCCCGTCCTCGTGGGCGAGCCATCCCCAGCGGCCGGGTAACGCGCCGCGTCCCGCCGTCGATCGCACGCGCCGGTGACGATCCCCTGAGTCGACCCGCCCTGCCGGAAGGTGCTCGTGCTGCGCGACCGACGTCGAGGGGACGACGGGCGAGGCGGTCTGCCAGGCGCTCGGCCTCGGCGAGGCGGCCAGGAAGCGCCGGCTCCACCGGGCGGCCCGGGCGCGCGGGGGCGCGGGGGCGCGGAGGCGCGCGCCCCGAGGGGCCGTGTCGGTCGTGCCGGCCCGGCTGCGCCGCACCTCGGTCGCCCGGTTGCGTTGACAGCCCGGGGACCCCGCACTAGTAGCCGACATGGCATTCATCTACGAGGAGCCGAGCAGGACGTTTGGCGAGTACCTGCTCGTCCCGAACCTGACGACAAAGGACTGCGTTCCCGCGAACGTCGACCTCACGGCCCCCGTGGTCCGGTTCAAGGCGGATCCGGGGGTGAGCCCGCCGGACCCGAAGCAGGCGCCGCTCACGATCAGCGTCCCCATCACGAGCGCGATGATGCAGTCGGTCTCGGGCGCCGACCTCGCGATCGCGCTCGCTCGCTGCGGCGGCCTGTCATTCGTGTACGGCTCTCAGGGCATCGAAGAAGAAGCCGCCATGGTGCGGCGCGTGAAGAACTACAAGGCCGGGTTCGTCGTCAGCGACTCGAACCTGCGCCCCGACGCGACGCTCGCCGACGTGCTCGAGCTGACCGATCGAACGGGCCACTCGACGATCGCGATCACCGAGGACGGCACGCCCACGGGCCGGTTCGTCGGCATCATCACGAGCCGCGACTACCGGATCGGCAAGACGCCGCTCAGCACGCCGGTGCGCGAGATCATGACGCCGTTCAAGTCGATCCACTGCGGCAGGGTCGGCCTGGATCTCCAGGAGGCCAACGAGCTCATCTGGCGGTACAAGCTGAACACCCTGCCCGTGATCGACGAGCGGCAGCACCTGCAATACCTGGTGTTCCGCAAGGACTACGAGTCGCACCAGGCGCACCCGCTCGAGAACGTCGACCGCGAGAAGCGGCTGATCGTCGGGGCGGGCATCAACTCGCGCGATCACAAGGAGCGCGTGCCGGCGTTGATGGAGGCGGGCGCCGACGTGCTCTGCATCGACTCGTCGGACGGCTACTCGGAGTGGCAGCGCGACACGATCGCGTTCGTGAAGTCGAACTACAAGCAGGGCTACATCGGCGCCGGCAACGTGGTCGACCGCGAGGGGTTCCTCTACCTCGTCGAGGCGGGCGCCGACTTCGTGAAGGTCGGCATCGGCGGCGGCTCGATCTGCATCACGCGCGAGCAGAAGGGCATCGGCCGCGGGCAGGCGTCGGCGGTGATCGAGGTGGCCAAGGCGCGTGACGAGTACTTCCAGAAGACCGGCATCTACGTGCCGATCTGCTCCGACGGCGGGATCAGCCAGGACTACCACATCACGATCGCGCTCGCGATGGGCGCCGACTTCGTGATGATGGGCCGCTACTTCGCGCGCTTCGACGAGTCGCCGGGGCGCAAGGTCCGCGTGAACAACCAGTTCATGAAGGAGTACTGGGGCGAGGGGAGCAACCGCGCGCGCAACTGGCAGCGCTACGACCACGGCGACACGAGCAAGAAGAAGGACCAGCTCGAGTTCGAGGAGGGGGTCGACAGCTACGTGCCGTACGCCGGCAAGCTGAAGGACAACCTCGACGTCACGCTCGCCAAGGTGCGCTCGACGATGTGCAACTGCGGCGCCCTCTCGCTGCGCCAGCTCTACCAGCGCGCGCGCCTGACGGTCGCCTCCGCGGTCAGCATCCACGAGGGCGGCGTCCACGACGTCATGCTGAAGGACACGCGCAGCAACCCGCGCGAGGCGTGAGCCGCGGGGCCGCGCGAGGCGCGCGCCGCGGGGCCGCGCCGAGCGCCGGCCCCGGGCCGCGCGAGGCGTGAGCGGCGGGGCCGCGCGAGGCGTCGGCCCCGGGCCGCGCGAGGCGTGAGCGGCGGGGCCGCGCGAGGCGCTGGTCCCGGCGGCCTGCTCGGCGTATGGACAGGACCATCATGCATCGGGTGTTCATCGACGGGCAGGAAGGAACGACAGGGCTCCAGATCCGCGAGCGGCTCCAGGGCCGCCGCGACCTCCAGGTGCTCGAGATCGACCCGGAGCGCCGCAAGGACCCGGGGGCCCGTCGCGCGCTGATCAACGAGGCGGATGTCCTCATCACGTGCCTGCCCGACGACGCCGCCCGGGAGTCGATCGGGATGATCGAGAACCCGAGGACCCGCGTCGTCGATCCGAGCACGGCGCACCGCACGGCCGAAGGATGGGTGTACGGCTTCCCGGAGCTCCGGCCCGGGCAGCGCGAGGCGATCCGGGGCGCGCGGCGCGTCGCCGTGCCCGGGTGCCACGCGACAGGGTTCCTCGCGCTCGTCGTGCCGCTCGTGGCGCAGGGCCTCCTGCCCAGGGACGCCCGCGTCGTCGCCCGCTCGCTCACCGGCTACAGCGGCGCCGGCCGCAAGACGATCCAGGCCTACGAGCAGGCCGACGAGGCCAGCCGCCGCAAGATGAGCGGCCCGCGCCCGTACGCGCTCACCCTCCAGCACAAGCACCTGCCGGAGATGCGCGCGCTCGCCGGGCTCGACCGGGCGCCGTTCTTCGAGCCGGTCATCGGCGACTTCTACAAGGGCATGCTCGTCTCGGTGCCCCTGTTCGCCGACGCCCTGAGCCGCCCGGCGACGCCCGCGGCGGTGCACGAGCTCTACGCGAGCTACTACGCCGGCGAGCCGTTTGTCCGGGTGATGCCGCTCGGCGGCGAGGGGGCGCTCGACGGCGGCTACCTGAGCCCGCTCGAGTGCAACGACACGAACCGCCTCGACGTGTTCGTGTTCGGCAACCCGGACCAGATCCTGCTCGTGGCGCGCCTCGACAACCTCGGCAAGGGCGCCTCCGGCGCGGCGGTGCAGAACATGAACCTGATGCTCGGCGCGACCGAGAACACCGGCCTGGACTGACCGGCGCGCGCGCGACGCGCGGCGGCGCTCACTTCCTCGAACGCTCCAGCTCGGCCTCCGCGGAAAGGAACACGGGGGATCGCAGGAGCGCGCCCATCAGCCGCAGCGTCTCGCGGGCATTGGACGCGGAGACGTCCACCTCGTCCGGATCCGGCGCGGCCAGGTCGTACAGCTCGGGGGCGCCCCACTCGAGCGGCAAGACGAGCTTGTAGCGCCCGTCGAGGATGCCCACGCGCGCGATCTGCTGCTCCGAGACCGCCGCCGCGAGCAAGGGCAGCCGGCGCGGGGGAGGCTCGGGATCGAGGAAGCCGAGGAGATCCTCGCCGTGGTAGCCGTTCATCGGCGGATCGGGGGTGAGCAGGCGGGCCATCGTCGGCGCCACGTCGATGAGCGAGACGAGATCGTCGACGGCCATGGGCGGGACGCCCGGGACGCGCAGGACCAGCGGCACCCGCAAGAGCGACTCCCACAGGAAGGTCGAGTGCGGCCAGAACCCGCGGTAGCCGAGCGCCTCGCCGTGATCCGACACGAAGAGCACGATGGTGCGGTCGGCCAGATCGAGCTCCTCCAGGCCGCGGAGCAGCCGGCCGAGGTGCTCGTCCAGGCTCCGCGCCACGACCCGGTAGCGCCAGTTCCAGCGGCCCTCGGCGGGCACGTTGTAGCGCTCGGCGGCGCCGTCGACGTACGTGCCGTCGAGCTCGTGCCAGTTGTGGACGTCGAAGTTGAAGAGCCACGCGAAGAACCGCTGCGAGCCGCGCTGGGCGAGCCAGGACAGGACGTGGTCCACCATCGGCCCCGCCGTCGGCCGGTCGGCGCCGTAGCCCCAGACCCCCCCGCGCGCGTGGTCGGGCAGGCGGTACGTCTCGTCGAACGTGAACCCCGGCAGGAGCAGGGAGATGAAGTCCGCCGCCGAGGCGGGGATGAACAGGCTCGTGGGGATCTCCTGGCGCTTCGCCAGGTCGAGCAGGCTGCCCGGGCTCCGCGCGAGGCCGTCGTAGCTGCCGCCGAGCAGCCCGGGCAGCGCGCGCAGCGTGTCGGAGCCCGTCGAGTACGCGCGGTCGAACCGGATCGCCTGGCGCGACAGCGCGGCGGCGTTCGGCATCACCTCCTCGTCGTAGGCGACGTCGCTGCGGAGGCTGTCCACGTAGTAGACGAGGACGTTGAAGTCGGCCGCGAGCGCGCGCCCCCCGGAGCCGCCCGCGCGAGGCCCACCACGCCAGGCCGCGTCCCAGCGGGGGTCGCGCGTCGACGTGTCGACGTCGTACCGCTCGCGCAGCTCGTCCAGGCGGCTGGCGCGCATCTCGGCGCGGTCCTCGCCGCGCACGATGGCCTGCGCCAGCTCGATGCGGCGCAGCATCCGCCCGACGTAGACGGGGTCCCGGCCCGTGTGCGCCAGCGCCTCGTGATGCCAGGCTCGAAGCCAGGGCGACGACGCGAGGGCCAGCGTCCACACCGCGGCCGCGACGGCGGCCGCCCGGGTGACGGCCCGCGCCCGCGGGCGCCGGGCGAGGAGCGTCAGCCCGGTGAAGCAGGCGCAGCCGAGCAGCGCCGCCCCGCAGAGCTCCAGGGCCGTGTGCAGGCGCCTGTAGATGGCAACGAGCACGGTGAGGTCCACGATCACGAGCGCCGCCCCGAGGATCGCGAGCGCCGCCGCCGTCACCGCCGCCACCGCGGAGCCGCCCGCGCGCCCGGCGCCCGCCGCGCGCAGGGCGCGGCCGTGGAAGAGCGCGACCGTGGACGCGGCCAGGCCGACGCCGGCCAGCGCGAGGTAGGGGCCGAGGGTGCCCAGCGCGCCTGCGTTCGCGACGCGCCCGGAGAACGCCCAGAAGGCGGTGCTGGAGAGCGCCGCGACCGCGAGCGCCCCGTAGGCCGCCGCCCGCGCGATCTCGGCGGCCCGCGGCGCCCGCCGCTCCAGCGGCGCCGCGAGCAGGCGCACGAGGGTGACGAGCGCCCAGGCGGCCAGCCCGACGCACGCGCCGACGGCGACGTACAGGCCCACGGCGGCCCTCAGGTGCCCGGCCAGCCCGACGCCGGCGACGTCGTGGCGCACGGCGGTGTCGGCCGCCACGGCGCCGAGCCCGACCGCGACGCCCGACGACACGCACCGCGCGAGCGCGTCGCTCGATGGCCTGCACCTCGCGGCGAGACGGGCGAGCCGCGGTGCCCGATGCAGAGCGGCGTGTAGCGATGTCCGAGGCACGCCGCCGCGAGGGTAGGAAACGGCGCCGGGTTCATCAAGCGGCGTCGCCTGCTGAGCCCGCGCGCGCTCTCCACGCTTTCCACGGCGCTGCCCATCGCCCGCCGGCCGTGCGCGCCGCGCCGCGCCGCGCTGTCCGGCGTGCGCCCTGGCCACCGCGCGCCGAGGTCAGCGCGCGACCGCCGAGGTCAGCGCGCGACCGCCGAGGTCAACGCGCGACCGCCGAGGTCAGCGCGCGACCGCCGAGGTCAGCGCGCGACCCGGTAAGCCTGCGTCCAGGCGCGGGACCCGTCCGGCGCCGTCACGCGCGCGCGCACGTACTGCTCGGGGCCGCGGAGCCGGTAGCTCGCGCGGTAGGCCGCGCCGGACATCTCGGCCTCGGCCGTCGCCGGCACGGCGTCGAGCAGCGCGCCCCACCGATCGATGAACTCGACGGTGACGTCGGGAGGATCGACCCAGAGCGTGATCGTGTCCGACGTGACGGCGAGGCGCGTGAGCCTGGGCCCCGACGAGGCGTAGAGCCGGCCCGCGCCCAGGGCAGCGCAGATCGCCTCCTGCGACGCCTCCTCGGCGAACACCTCGACCCACCCGGTGCCAGGTGGCACCTGCGGCACGTGCTTGTTCGCGCCCGTGAGCGAGTGCATGTCGTCGACAGCGACCGCGGCGATCGGGTGGCCCGACGACAGCGCCTGCTCCCACTTCGCTTCCGCGGAGGAGTGGGCGTCGTCGCCGTCGCTCCGCACGTGCGGGTGACCGCTGAAGATCTCGACGAGCTGCGCGCCCTCGGCGTACGCGACGTCCTCGGCCTCGAGGGCCCAGTGGAAGTTCGGGTGGTTCACGAGCGCAACGCCCCCCTGCGCCAGGATCTCCGACGTCGCCCAGGCGAGCGCGGCCCGCGCGGTGCGGAACGTCCCGCCGCCGATCCGCCGCTTCGTGCAGAGCGCATTGACGTGCACCGGCTGCCCCGCGGCGACCATCGTCACCTCCTCGCCGGGGAGGACCACGAGATCCCGCACCTGCGAGGCAGGGGGGCGCGTCACGTCGAGGTAGTTGTTGTGATCCGTCAGCGCGAGGAACTTGTAGCCGTGGTCTCGATACCAGGCGAACACGAGCTGCGCCGGGCTGTCACCGTCGGAACGCGCGGAGTGCGCGTGGAGGTTGCCGCGATGGAACACGCTGACGTCCAGCTGCTCGACGAACCTCGGCGCCCGCGACGGCAAGGGATCCCGCGAGATGTCGAGCGCCCCCGCCGGAGCGGCGTCCCGGATCGTCCCCGCGCGCCAGAGGAGCACCGCCGCGAGCGCGGCCGCGACCGTCGCCGCCGCGGCCCACCGCGCGCATCGCCTCGCCGTCGTGGGCTTCACCCCCAGGTCGGCCATCCTCGGCGTCGGGTCGGAGCCGCGCGACATTGGGCCTCAGCGTAGCACCGGTCGTGCAGCGCGGCACACGCCGGGACAGCAAGAGGGCTGCGCTTCAGGCTCGATGGGCGAATGAATGGTCGGGCGAGACCATGACGGTGCGGCACCGCGGCACCGCGGCACCGCGGCACCGCGGCACCGCGATAACCTGCTTCGTTCACGGGGTACGGCGCGGAGCGCGAACGACGGCGCGGCTGCCGCGATGGTAGCCTCCGCCCGCGGCGTCTGTTATAGCGGATGTTCGTCCACGGTCCGACCGGTCCGGCTCGACGCGCGGAGCCGCCTGGTCATGAAGCGCATCGGCCTGGCGGCCCGCCGTCCTTCCACGATCTCGCCACGATCTCGCCACGCTCTCTCGCCGCGACCATCGCGCGGCCGGCCTCGCCCGGGCCGGCGGCGGGGCCTGGATGGACGCGGGGCCGCCCACAGCTCAAGGAGAAGCAGCACATGCGGTTTCGTCCGGATCCCACCTTCTACCCGTCGCCGCGCCTGGCGATGGAGGCGCCGCCAGAGCGGCTGGCCTACGTGACCGCGCTCGACGCCGGCGCCGCGCTGAGGCGCCCGGGCGACGTGCGCCACGACGCGCTCACGGTCGTCGATCTCGATCCGAGGTCGCCGGCCTATGGCACCCTCGTCTCGGTCAACGAGCTGCCGACCTACGGCGACGAGCTCCACCACTCCGGCTGGAACGCGTGCAGCGCCGCGCTGTGCCCCTACGCGCCCCACCCGCACGTGGAGCGCCGCTTTCTCCTGCTCCCGGCGCTCCGCTCGTCGAACATCTTCGTCTTCGACGTCAAGGCGGACCCGCGCCGCCCCGAGCTCGTCCACACGGTCCGCGCCGAGGAGATCGCGAAGCGGGCCGGCTACTCGCGCCCGCACACGCTGCACTGCGGCCCTGACGGCATCTACGTGAGCGCGCTCGGCAGCCCCGACGGCGACGGGCCGGGGGGCATCTTCGTGCTCGACTGCGAGAGCTTCGACGTGCTCGGCCGCTGGGAGATCGACCGCGGGCCGCAGTTCCTCCACTACGACTTCTGGTGGCACCTCGGCCACGACACCCTCCTCACGAGCGAGTGGGGGACGCCGAAGATGATCGAGGACGGCGTGAACCCGGAGCTCCTGCTCGGCAAGAAGTACGGCCACCGAGTGCACGTCTGGGACCTGCGGAAGCGCAAGCACCTCCAGGCGCTGGATCTCGGCGACGAGCACCAGATGGCGCTGGAGCTCCGCCCCGCCCACGACCCGACGAAGGCCCATGGCTTCGTCGGCGTCGTCGTGAGCGTCAAGGACCTCTCCGCCTCGGTCTGGCTATGGCACCGCGACGGCGACAGGTGGGCGATCCGCAAGGTGATCGAGGTGCCGGCCGAGCCCGCGGAGCCCGACCTCCTGCCGCCGCTGCTCCAGGGCTTCAAGGCGGTCCCGCCGCTCATCACCGACATCAACCTCTCTCTCGACGACCGGTTCCTCTACGTGTCTTGCTGGGGCACAGGCGAGCTTCGCCAGTACGATGTGTCGGACCCGTTCCACCCGAAGCTGACCGGCTCGGTGCACCTCGGCGGCATCGTCCGCAGGGCGGCGCACCGCCGCTCCGGGCCGCTGCGCGGCGGGCCGCAGATGGTGGAGGTGAGCCGCGACGGGCGGCGCGTCTACTTCACGAACTCGCTCTATGCCTCCTGGGACGAGCAGTTCTATCCGGAGGGCGTCGGCGGCTGGATGGCCAAGGTCGATGTGGCGGCCGGCGGGGGCATCGCGCTCGACCCCGAGTTCTTCGTCGATTTCGGCGCGCTGCGCCCTCACCAGGTGCGGCTCGAGGGGGGCGACGCGTCGTCCGACTCGTTCTGCTATCCGTGACCGGCCATGACGCCCTGGCTCACGCTGGCGCTGCTCGGCGCCTATCACGGCATCAACCCCGGCATGGGGTGGCTGTTCGCCGTCGCGCTCGGCCTGCAGGAGAAGCGCAGCAGCGCTGTGCGGCGGGCGCTCGTCCCGATCGCGATCGGCCACGCGGCGTCGATCGGCCTCACGGTCGCGCTGCTCGGGCTCGGGCTCGCGAGCGTCCCTGTCTCGGCGCTCCGCTGGGTCACGGCGGCGGCGCTCGTCGCGTTCGGCGTGCTGAAGCTCGTGAGGCCGCGCCACCCGCGGTGGGTCGGGATGCGCGTGGGCTTCCGCGACCTGACCTGGTGGTCCTTCCTGATGGCCACCGCGCACGGCGCGGGGCTCATGCTGCTGCCGGTCTTCCTGCTCGGCGCGGACAACCCGGCGCCGTGCCACGGCGGCGGCTGCCACAGCGCAGCGGGCCTGTCGCTGACGAGCCCCCTCGGCTACCTCGCCGCCGTCCTCGTGCACACGGCCGCCATGATGGCGGCGGCCGCCGCGGTGGCGCTCGTCGTCTATCACAAGCTCGGCGTCGCGATCCTCCGCACGGCCTGGTTCAACCTCGACCGGGCCTGGGCCGCCGCGCTCATCGGCGCCGGCGTGCTCGCGGTCGCGCTCTGAGGGGCGCATCGCCACAATCCATGGCCGGACGTGTCGCCGGTGTCGGCGCCGTCCGCGCACCGCAGCGCCGTCACGTCGACCTGCTCGCTGCAGCCCACCGCGCCGCCGGCCAGGCCATCGAGCGCATCGCATCTGGCCAGCACCGCATCCCGTACGAGCTCGCTCGTTTTGCATTCTCGCAAACTGGATTGGCGCCGGTGCGCGTTGCGTGGCAGCTCAGCCGACCTCAACGTCAGCGCATGCGAATCGCCATCGTCGGTCCCGGGGCCATCGGAAGCACCTTTGCCTATGCGCTCGCCCGCGCGGGCCACGACGTCACCGTCATCGCGCGAGGCCAGCGCCTGGCCTGGCTGGAGCGCGAGGGCGCGATCGTGCTTGGCTCGGGTGAGCGCGCCGAGGTGAAGGTGCAGGGCGCCCTCGACGCGTCGACGGCGTGGGACCTGGTGCTGGTGACGGTGCTCGCGCCGCAGGTGGCCGCGGTGATGCCCGCGCTCCGCGCCAGCGCGGCCCGCAAGGTGATGTTCATGTTCAACACCTTCGAGCCGATCGCTCCGCTGCGCGAGGCCGTGGGCGCCGAGCGCTTCGCCTTCGGCTTTCCCGGCGGGGTGTTTGCGCTGCTCGTCGATGGTCGGGTGTACCCGCAGATCCGCCGCGGCACCACCTGCTCCGACGCGGCGTGCGCCGAGGTGTTCGGCGGTGCGGGCATACCCACGGTCGTCGAGGCCGACATGCAGAGCTGGCTGCGCACGCACGCCGCCATGGTGGTGCCGCTGATGGCCATCGGAACGATCGTGTTCGCGCGCCGCAATGGGGTCTCGTGGCGCGAAGCGGCGGCGCACGCCGTGGCCTTCGAGGCTGGCATGGACATCGTGCGCGCGGTGGGGGCCCGCGTTCGCCCGCCGGTCATCGGCGCCATGGCCCGGCTGCCGCGCTTCGTCCTCACGGCGCTTCTCTGGGCGCTGAGCCGGACCAGGATGCTTCGCGATCTCGGCGCGCTCGGCACGGCGGAGCCGCGAATGCTTGTCGACATGATGCGCGTGGCCGCCCCGGCGCTCGCC
Source organism: Sorangium sp. So ce1335 (assembly GCF_051521615.1). Taxonomy (NCBI): domain Bacteria; kingdom Pseudomonadati; phylum Myxococcota; order Polyangiales; family Polyangiaceae; genus Sorangium; species Sorangium sp. So ce1335. Next base: position 7,175,551 of record NZ_CP150363.1, on the reverse strand, counting down.
GCGCCGCTCGAGGCGATCCGGCCGTGACGCTTCAGCCGAGGTGACGGCGAAGCTCGGCCTCGAGCTCGCGCGCCACGACGCGCACCCGCGGCGTCTTCCTGGCGTCGCGGTGAAATGCCAGATAGACGTCGGCCGAAGGGGGCCGCTCGTCGGTCTCGATGCGCACGAGCTCGTCGAGCCCGAGCGCGTGCGCCTCGCCGAGCAGCCCGATGCCGAGGCCGGCGAGCACCGCCTCCTCGATGGCCGTGAACGAGCTGGATCGAAAGACAAAGCGCGTCGCGCCGTACGCCCGCAGCCACTGCTCGTGCGGCAGGCGCTCCAGGCCACGGTCGAAGCCCACCCAGTCGTGACGGCCCGCGGCGTCGCGGCCGAGCCGCGCCGTGGGCAGGCGCCGCTCGACGTAGCTGCGCGAGGCGAACAGGGCGAGGTGGGCGCGCCCCATCGGCTTCTCGACGAGCGTGGCCGACCCGCTGCGGGCGACGCGGATGCCCACGTCGGCCTCCCGGCGCGCGAGGTCGACCATGCGCGACTCCGATGTGAGCTCGAGCAGCAGGGCCGGGTGCTTCACACGGAGGCGGGCAAGGACTCGCGTGGTCAGCCGCACGAAGCCCTCGCTCACCGCCACCCGCACGGTGCCGGCCACCGTCGCGTCAGGGGCGTCGCGCCGCAGCGCCTCCAGGCCCAGCTCGATGTTCTCCCCGAGCCCCACCAGCGCGAGCGCCTCGGCGTCGACCTGTACGCCCGTGTTGCCGCGGTGCACGAGCGTCCGCCCCAGGGCCCGCTCGAGCGCCTCGATGCGCCGGGCGATCGTCGACGTGGCCACCCCGAGCGCCTTGCCCGCAGCGAGGAAGCTCTTCTCACGGTGAACGGTGAGCAGAATGCGCAGGTCGTCCCACGAGGGTCCGTCCGTCGGCATGGCGTGAGGCCCAGGAGGCCCAGGCGCCATCCGGAAGTCAAGATCTCCTGGCCACGACCGCCTGTCTGGCGCTGAAGCGCTGACGGCGCGCCCGGCAAGGCGCGCGAGGCGCAGCAATTTCACCGCGTCGCAGGCCTTGCGCAGGCGGCCCGGCGTCGCGGCCTTTCCGGGGCGCGGGAGCGCGCTGGTCGGCCGTTTGCATGGGTCCTCGGGCAGGCGCAAGGGAGCGGAGCGCGCAACGGCGGCAGGCATGCTCATGCGTGCCGAGGGCGCAAGGAGTCTGTCCGATGAAGCTCAAGGAGAATCGCAGGGTCGAGGATTACATGAGCACCGCGGTCATCGCGCTGAAGGAGGCCGACGCGATCAGCGCCGCGAACCTCGAGATGAAGCTCGCGCAGATCCGGCATATCCCCGTCGTCGACGCGAGGGGGCGCGTCGTCGGGATCGTCTCCGATCGCGACATGCTCCGCCACGCGAGCAGCCTCGACGGCAGTCCGATCCCGATCGCGTCGATCATGACCCGGCGCGTCCTCACCGTGCGACCGACGACCCCGGCCGCCGACGCAGCCCAGCTGCTGCTCGATCACAAGATCGGCTGTTTGCCCGTGCTCGGCGACGAGGAGCAGCTCGTCGGGATCATCACCGAGACCGATTTCCTCAGCATCGCCCAGCAGGCGCTCCGAGGCGTCGACGTGACCCACGACGCCGAAGATCGCTAGAACCACGATCAATCACGTTGAGCGAGCGAGGAATGAACCGCCAAGACGCCAAGGACGCCAAGAAGAAGACAGTGTGTTGGCGTCCTTGGCGTCTTGGCGGCTTGAAATCCTGCTCGTTTCAGGCGGGTTCAGGCAGCATCGCGGCGAGAGGGGCAGGAGAGCGCGCGCCGCGTCACGGTTCCCGGTAGCTCTCGTATTCCCAGGCGAAGCAACGCCGGGGGTTCTCGACGCAGGCGGGCCAGGTCTCGGCCTCGCAGGACGCGACGGTCCGCTCTAGCCAGCGCCAGAGATCGTCGAAGTCATACCGGCGCATCACGAGCAGCGGGCGGGTGGCGAGGATTCCGTCGCGCGCCTCCAGCCGGTCCAGCCCCGCGGGCGTGGCCATCCTGAGGGTGAAGGAATCCGCGCCCGCCCCCTTCCTGGGCCCGATGTCCAGCATCACGAGCTCGGCGAACGCGTCGGGATCGTCGGGCGCCCATGTCCGGAGATTGGGATGTCCCCAGACGCCAGCGGAGCGGATGACGAGCTTCATGGCCGGGGAAAAGCGAAGAGCAAACCGACCCGCGGGTCAAGGATCCCGAGTAAATTTCTGCTCCTACGGTTCATCCGGGGTCCGCCAAAAAAAATCGCGAGTGGCGCCCAGAGTGGTGACCGAAAGCGAGCACCCGATCCCACATACCTGTCGAGCTCTGGAAGCGGTGATCCCGGACGTCCCGAGGCGGCGGCTCTGCGGCCCCTCGGTCGCGGCGTGATCCGCGACAAGCTCACGCGCGCCACGCTCCGGCAGCGTCGGCGTCGCCGTCTGGCTTTTTCTCGATTGGCTTGAAAGGCGAGTACTACAATGAGAGGCATTGCGTACGGGGCCATGGCCCTGGCCGTGGCGGGAGGCCTGGGTGCGTGCAGCGGGTCCGAGTCGGGCCTTGAGGGGTCTGGTGGCGCTCAGAATGAAGGCGGCGCTTCGGGGCAGACATCCAGCGGCTCTTCCGGGCAGGCGTCCGGCGGCGCTTCGGGGCAGACATCCAGCGGCTCTTCCGGGCAGGCGTCCAGCGGCTCTTCCGGGCAGGCGTCCAGCGGCTCGTCGGGGCAGGCGTCCAGCGGCTCGTCGGGCGGTGGAGGCTCCGGCGCGGGCGGCGCCGACGGGCCGGGCGAGTCCATCTGCGGGGTGACGCCGGCCGCCGCGACGGGCCACGTCAGGATGGAGAACCTGTGCCGCGGCGTGGTGGCCGTGCGCTCGGGCGAGGGCAACTTCATCAGCTGGCGCCTGATGGGCTACGAGGATCCTGGGATCGGGTTCAACGTCTACCGCGACGGCACCAAGGTGAACGACGCCCCCATCACCGACTCGACGAACTACGTCGACGCGGGGGCCCCCGGGAGCGCGAAGTACACCGTCCGCGCCGTGATCGATGGCGTGGAGCAGGGCGACTCGGCCAACACGCGCGACGGGGAACCGGGCACGCCCACGTGGGAGCGAAACTACCTGACCATCCCGCTCCAGACGCCCAACAACTACGAGGCCGGGGACGCCTCTCCCGGCGATCTCGACGGCGACGGCGACTACGAGCTCGTCGTCAAGGAGCAGAACAGCCCGCGCGATCCGTCGCAAGACGGCCGCACCGGCCAGCCCAAGCTCGCGGCCTACGACACCGACGGCACCTTCCTGTGGCGTATCGACCTCGGCATCAACATCCGCGAGAGCGAGCACACCACGCCCTTCGTCGTGTACGATCTGGACGGCGATGGTCGCGCCGAGATCGCCGTCAAGACGGCGCCCGGCACACGCGATGGGAAGGGAGCGTTCCTGCACACCGGCCCCGCCGCCGACGATGACGACGCGCGAGACTACCGCAACGGTGCGGGCAAGATCTTGAGCGGGCCGGAATATCTCACGATCTTCAGCGGCGTCGACGGCTCGGAGCTCGCGACCATCGCGTACCACGCCCCCATCACGAGCGGCAGCTTCGGCGACAACAACGGCAACCGCTCGGATCGCTACAACGCCTCGCTGGCGTTCCTCGACGAATCGGGCCAACCGAGCGCCGTCATGCAGCGGGGCTACTACGCCCGGACGACGTTCGGAGCGTACAATTACCGCGACGGCAAGCTGAGCCTCGCGTGGAGCTTCGATTCGTCCGCGGGCGGCAACGGCGCCTACGGCGGCAAGGGCGCTCACAGCATGATGGTGGCGGATACGGATGGCGACTTGAGGCAGGAGATCATCCCGGGTGCCGCGACGATCGGTCCCGACGGCAAGGGCAAGTGCGCCGTCAACGGCGTCGGACACGGCGATGCGCTTCACATCACCGACCTGGTCCTCTCACGCCCCGGGCTCGAGGTGTTTCAACCGACCGAAGCTGGCGGCCAGCCCGCATACTACGTTCGGGATGCGAACACCTGCGAGATCCTGTGGCGCGGACCCAACAGCGAGGGCGAGGGGCCGGGCCGCGGCGCCGCCGGCGACATCACGCCCGACAGCCCCGGAGGCGAGGCCTGGACCAACACCGCCGGCCTGTTCAGCGCGGAGAGCGGTCGCAACATCGGCTCCCGTCCCCGCCAGGTGAACTTCCTGATCTGGTGGGACGGCGACGAGAGCCGCGAGCTGCTCGACGGCAACACGGTCACGAACTTCGACGGCGAGGGGCGGGGCTTCACCGCGAACGGCTGCACCTCGATCAACGGCAGCAAATCGGTGCCGACGCTCAGCGCGGATCTGTTCGGCGACTGGCGCGAGGAGGTCGTGTTCCTGTGCGGCAACAGCCTGCGCATCTACACCACCGATCAGGTCACCAGGCGCCGCATCCACACGCTGATGCACGATCCGCAGTACCGCGCGAACGTGTCGGCGCAAAACGCGAGCTACAACCAGCCGCCGCACACCAGCTTCCACATCGGCGGCGGTATGAGGGAGCCCCCCAGGCCCGACATCACTGTGCGGTGATGCCGGCCTGCCGTCGTGCGACCGGAGCGCTGCCGTCAGCGGCTTCGCTCCGCCGCCGCGGCGCCAGACGAGGCACGCTGCGTGATAGCGCACCTTCTATCCGATCGTCCATGGAAGCTGCACAACGGTAGACGATGACGAGAAGCTTGACCTGCGGACAGCGTCTGGACTGCCCGCCTCCTCGACGGGGGCGGTATCGATCGACGCCGCTCGCTCATCTGGAGATCCGATATGAGCTTACGATCGTTGGGTTGGATCTGCGGCCTGGGTTCGTGGGTGCTCGCCTGCACCGGGCAGCTCGGCGATCCGTCCTCGGAAACGGCGAGCGGCGGAACCGGCAGCGACGTTCCCCTGCCGCAGGCCGACGGCAGCTTGCCGTACGCGGCGCCGCAGCCCGCCTCCGCGGCGCTGCGCGCGCGGACATGGCTGCTCACCCCGGAGGAATACGGTCGCTCCGTCCAGGACCTGCTCGGCGTGCGGGTCGACGTCTCCGACATGGATCCCGTGCCGGACAACGGCATCTATCCGAACATGTCCACCAGCGGGCTCGTCCGCGTGACCCTGGCCGAGCAGTACGCGGCAAAGGCCGAAGCCGCGGTGCTCGCGCTCAGCGATCAGCAGCTCCGCGCGCTGATCCCGTGCGGCAAGGTGGACGCGACGTGCAAGGCGGACTTCCTCCGCGCGGCGGTCGGCAAGGCGTTCCGGCGGCCCGCGACGGCGGAGGACCTGACCAGTTACGGCGAGGTGTTCGATCTCGCCGCCGAGGCAGGGGATCCGACGCTGCCGTTCCGCTGGGCGCTGAAGGGCGTGCTGACCTCGCCCTATTTCCTGTACCGGACCGAGATCGGCGCGCCGAGCGACGAGGCGACCGAGGCGTTCCGGCTGACGGACCACGAGATCGCGACCTTCCTCTCGTACAGCGTGCTCGGCGCGCCGCCCTCCACGACGCTGATCGCCGCCGCCGATCGCGGTGAGCTGGCCGATCCCGCGCTGCTCCCTGGCCACATCGAGCAGCTCCTCTCGACGCCGGGCGCCGCCGACCAGCTCGGTCATTTCCTCGTCCAGTGGCTGCGACTCCACACGTTCGACGCCGAGGTGGAGAAGTTCGAGGACGTGTTCCCCGGCTTCGCGGACGTGAAGGAGGCGATGTTCGCCGAGACGCAGGGCTTCCTCCGCGTGAACGGGGGCATGGCGGGCTCGATCGCGAGCCTGCTCACGGCGCCTGTGCCCCGGTCCGATCCCGCGCTCTCCGCCTTTTACCGGAGCGACCCCTCGGGCGCGGAGGACACCGCGCGGAGCGGCCTCCTCTCCCTCGGCGCCCTGCTCTCCAGGACGGCCAAGCAGTACCTCACGTCCCCGACGCTCCGCGGCCTCTTCCTCCGCGATCAGCTGCTGTGCCAGCACATCACGTTGCCCGAGAACTTCACGCCGCCGCCGATCGAGGAGAGCGAGCTGCGCATCGCCCCGAAGACGACGCGCGAGCTGTACGAGACGCACGCCGCGCAGTCGGCCTGCAAGGCCTGCCACGCGCTGACCGACGACATCGGCTACATGCTCGAGAATTTCGACGGCGCGGGCCGCTACAGGACGCTCGAGCAGTACAGGAGCCCGTCGCTCACCGCGCCCGCGGCCGGGCCGCAGCCGATCAACGCGGTGGGCCGGCTTGTCAACACGGACGTCGACGGCGAGTACGAGAGCGCCGCCGAGCTGGGGGAAGCGCTGTCGCGCAGCACCTGGGTCCGCGAGTGCGTGGCGCGGCAGGCCTTCCGCTTCTATTTCGGCCAGGTCGAGTCTGCGCGCGGGATCCCGCCGGTCGCGCAGGGCACGGCGGCGCTCGATCGCACCGGTCTCCTTCGCGATCTGCTCGTGGCGCTCCTCTCTTCACCGAGCACGGTGGAGCGCGTGCGTGAATAGCTTCAACCATCGAGGATCGAACATGCCCAAGCCCTTCGACGTATCCAGACGAGACATCCTGAAGACGGCGCTCGGCGCGATGTTCCTGGCGCCGCTCTTGCGCCACCGCGAGGTCGAGGCGCAGACCATCGTGCCCAGGCGGCTGGTGCTGGCCTTCACGCCCGACTCGCACCCGCCCGAGTGGTGGCCGACCGGCAGCGGGTCGACGTTCCAGCTCCAGGAGCCGCTCGCCGACTTCCGCGGCCTCGAGAAGGACATGCTGTTCTTGCGGCGGCTCGACCACGCCTGGACGTTCGATAACCATCACGAGGCGGGCATGGCGCAGCTCTTCACGGGCGCGCGCTTCATCGACAACAGCTCACGCCACGCGAACGGCCCCTCGCTCGATCAGATCCTGCTCAAGAACTCCGACCTGCGCGGCGGCACGCCCATCGCGAGCATCCACCTGTGCGCGGCCGATCGCGGCGGCGCCGACAAGCGCCACATCATCTCGTACAGCGGCCCCGGCCAGCCTATGACGCACACGGCCGACCCCGCGCGCGCCTTCAGCACGATCTTCGGCGGCGTCGACTTCGACGGCGGCGGGCCGACGTCCACGCCCGACCCGAAGTCCGACGCCCTCGCGGCCGCGAAGCGCCGCGCCGACGAGCGCATCCTCCAGATCAACACCGGCGAGCTCAAGACCATCCAGCGCTTCCTCGGCCAGGCCGAGCGCGAGAAGCTGGAGCTCCACGTGGAGTCGCTGTTCGAGCTGCAGCAGCGCATCGCGGGCATGGGCGGCGGCACGTCGGAGCCGGTCGGCGGGGCGTGCGAGCGCGTGGACACCTCCGGCTACAACAACAGCACCAACAACGCGACAACGATCACGCGCTGGGCGCAGATCCAGGCCGACATCATCGTCAACGCGTTCACGTGCGATCGCACGCGGGTCGCGGACTACCACTTCAGCTTCTCCGGCGGCCACCACGAGGGACTGCTCGGCTTCGGCCAGAGCTGGCACGACAATGTCGCGCACGTCAGCCGCACGAACGACAGCGTCCGCGTCGACGGTGAGTCGATGACCACGCGCGAGGCCTTCATCACGTTCGATCGCTTCTGGGCGAGCCACATCGCGTACCTGGCGAAGAAGCTCGCGAGCATCCGCGAGGGCAACGGCACGATGCTCGACAACACGATCATCCTCTGGGGGGTGGAGAGCGGCACGAACCACAACCACAGCCCGCGGGACATGCAGTACCTGGTCATCGGCGGGAAGAACCTGGGCGTGAACGTGGGCAACTACATCAACAACACGACCGCGCAGAGCTCGAACAAGCTGCTCACGTCGGTGATGAACGCGCTCGGCCACGACGCGAAAGGCATCGGCATCGAGCCGAGCTGCGGACCACTGCCGGGCTTCCTCGCCTGACGCGGCAGCGCGCCTGGCTCGGAGGCCAAACTTCACGAGGACGCTTCGGAACGCGGTCCACGGAGCGGCTACATGCCGGCGTGTGGTCGATGGCGCGCTCCCCATCGGTGAAGCCTTCCGTGTAGCGCGCGCGGCGGCATACGGGCACAAACGAGCTGGCTTCTGCGCGCTGTGCTACATGAGCGCCATCCACATGTGAGCCCTCGCGCGTCCGGCGCGGGAAGGGATTGGATCCGGTCGCAGGGCGACGTACGCTCGTCCAACCGTGTCAGCGCCTGAACCGCGCCAGGGCGACTCCCGTGTTCCCTTGCATCACGTCCTTTCCGAGCGAGCGGCTGGCGAGCCATCATCGCGCGCGCGCCGGTCGGGAGGTGGACGGTCGATGAGCAGCTCGAGGGTCGAGTCGGTCGCCGCGAGCAGCTCCGGGATCGAGCCGAACCTGGGGACGACACCGCATCTGGGTGAGCGGCCATGACGAAGAAGCGCCGGACGATCGCCCTCTTGATGGACTACATGCGCGGCGAGTTCCAATCGTCCGTGCGGATCGGCGTCGAGCGCGCCGCGGAGGCGCACGACGTCCACCTCATCTTCGCCGTCGGGGAGATCCTCGCCGGTGACGCCTCCTCCGAGGCCGTCCAGAACAGCATCTATCGCCTCGTCGCCGCGGAGGCGGTCGACGGCGTCGTTGTCGCCTCGGGGACGCTCTGCAACTACCTCGGCGTCGAGGAGCTGCGGCGCTTCTGCCGGAGCTTCGCGCCGGTTCCCCTCTGCAGCATCGGGCTCGCGCTGGAGGGCGTCCCCAGCATCGTCGTCGACAACGGCCTCGGGATCGAGATGACAGCCGGGCACCTGATCGACGACCACGGGCGCCGGCGCATCGCGTACATCGGCGGCCCGCCGAGCAACGGGGAGGCGCGGATCCGCGCCGAGGCATACCGGAGGGCGCTCGACGCGCGCGCGGTGCCGTACGACGAGCGCCTGGTCGCGTTCGGCGAGTTCACGATCGACACCGGGCGCAGCGCGATGCGCGAGATCCTCGATCGCGGGATCGGTTTCGACGCGGTCGTCGCGGCGAACGACAACATGGCGCTCGGGGCGATCGAGTTGCTCAGGGCGCAAGGCATCGGCGTCCCGAAGGACATCCTCGTGTGCGGTTTCGACGACGTCGGCGCGGCGCGTTACACGAATCCATCGCTGACGACGGTGCGCCAGCCGATCAAGCGGCTCGGGGCGATCGCGGTGGAGACGGTCCTGCGGATGCTCGACGGCGAGGACGTCCCGGAGCTCAACCTGCAGCAGATCGAGCTCACGCGGCGCGAGTCGTGCGGCTGCGCGTCCCGACCCGTCGTCGTGCGCCCGCTCACGGTGGCCCCGCCGCCGCTCGTCGCGCCGCCGTCGCTCGTCGCGCCGCCGCTCGGCGCGCCGTCGCTCGGCGGCCGGCGCGACGAGCTGGAGCGCGCGCTGGAGCAGGCCGTGGGCATCCCGGCCGCCGCCTTCGGGGGCTGGCCCGCCGAGCTGCTGTCGGCGCTCGAGGAGGAGCTCGAGGGGCGGGAGGGCCGCTTCGTGCAGGCGCTGGAGCGCCTCCTCGACATGGCGGCGCTCGAGGGCGTGTTCCTCGACCTGTTCCAGGGCGTGATCACGCTCCTCCGCGCGCAGCTCCGCCGTCCGCCCGAGGATCCGGCCGCGGCCGCGACGAACGAGGCGCTCGAGCGGCTCTGGCACGCTGGCCGCGTCCTCATCGGGAGCGCGTCGGTGCGCGCCGACGGGCGCCAGCGCCTTCATGTCGAGGTCACCTCGATCAACCTGAGCTGGAGCGCGCGGTGGTTCTCGACGTGCCTGAGCCTGCCCCTCCTCAAGCGCATGCTGGCCTCGCAGATGCCGAGGCTGCACTTCACGCACGCCGCCATCTCGCTCTACGAGGACGCCCAGCGAACCACCCTGAAGCCGCTCTTTTTGATGGAGGACGGCCGCGAGGTGGAGCCTCCCGCCGAGATCTTCCCGGTCCAGAAGCTCGCCCCGCCCGGGTTCCTGGACGCGCGCGAGCGCAGGAGCACGGTCGTGATGCCGCTCATGCTGGGGAACACCGAGCATTTCGGCGTCGTGGCGCTCGACAGCGGCGCGAACGAGATGGTCTATGACGCCCTCCGCCTCCAGCTCGCCTCTGCGGTGAAGACGGTGGCGCTCCACCGTGAAATGGTGCGGCAGGTGGAGCTGCGCGAGCGGCTGGAGCAGGAGCGGGGGCGCGAGGAGAGCCTCGTCGCGGCGCGGATCCAGACGACGCTCGTGCCTGAAGGGCCCGAGCAGCTGCAGAACATCGAGGGGCTCGAGATCAGCGCGGCGATGACGCCGGCCACGGAGGTCGGCGGCGACTACTACGACGTCATCCCGACGCCCGGGGGCGGGTGGCTCGGGATAGGCGACGTCGCCGGGCACGGGCTCGCGGCGGGGCTCGTGATGCTGATGATCCAGAGCATGGTGTCGGCGCTGACGAGCAGCAACCCGGGCGCCAGCCCGAGCGCGCACATCGCCGCGCTCAACAGGGCGATCTACAAGAACGTCCGCGGTCGCCTGAAGCGGGACGAGCACGCGACGCTGCTGCTCTTGCGGTACGAGCGGAGCGGCCGCGTGACGTTCGCGGGGGCGCACGACGACATCCTCGTGTGCTCGGCGCGCACGCGGCGCTGCGTGGGCATCCCGAGCACCGGCGTCTGGCTCGGCGTGTTCCCCGCGATCGACGCGATGACGCGGGACTCCGAGCTCATCCTGGAGGACGGGGACGTCCTCGTGCTCTACAGCGACGGGGTGACGGAGGCCCGCAACGTCCACCAGGAGCAGTTCGGGCTGGAGCGGCTCTGCGCCGCGATCGAGGCCGCGCAGTCCGCGCCCGTCGAGGTGATCCGCGACCGGATCCTCAGCGAGGTCGAGGGCTGGTGCTCGAGCGCCGACGACGACATCACCGTCGTCGTGGCGAGATACCGCGCGCCCCGGTAGCGCCGCGCCGCGCGGGTCCGAAGTGCATCGCCGACGGCGTGCTTCGTGGCGCGTCGACGAAGGCGGCGCCGTGGTCGAGGTCGACGCGGTCGACGTCGAGGGGGACGCCCATCGACTCGATCCCGACCTCTGGTGAGCACGAATCTGACGACTCGGCATCAACGGACGAGCCCGCATCAACGGACGAGCCCGCGCCGGCTGACGAGCCCGCATCAGCCGTCGTGAAGCCCAGGCAAACACGTCACGTCCCGCGCTCGTGCACATGGGATACCAATGCCGAGGACCAGGGGTGGATCGACGAGGATCTATCATTTTTGCTACAGGCTCGAATTACAAGATCGTCTTGACCGACAGGCCATTCCAATTAAATCAATCGCGTCCGATTTGCTTTGAGCCTCAACGTGTCGACGGCGCCCCGAAGGCAGCCTCGTCGGCAAAACGAAGGGAGATCGTCATGAGAATGATGCAATTCGCGTCCAGCATCGTTGCGCTCGTCGTGTGCGGTTCGACCCTGGCCATCGGGTGCGCCGGCGGGGGCGATGAGGCTGAAAACGAGTCGCCCCGGGAGGTGGCCACCGGCCCCGAGACCTTGACGATGGATCTCGACAACGTGGTCGCGCACAGCGCGAAGCTCAGCCCGTCGCTCGTGCGCGTGGATATCTACGATCGCGCAGGGACACCGCAGTTCTCGGTGGACTACCAGCTTGGCAGCGCCGAGGGGGAGACGATCCGCTGGACGCTCCTCGCCCAGGACGGCGCGGAGGCCCAGGGCGCGCCGGTCGAGGGCAGCCTGCGGCCCGAGCTCGACGAGCTGCCCACCCTGGAGGACTCCATCAAGGGGGCGCTCTACCTCCAGTCGAAGGTCGTGAATTCGCTAGAGGGCCAGGAGTACGACAACTACGGGTGCGATCTGCCGTCCTGGGTGTGGTTCGGCGACAGCTGCGGGAGCAACGGCGCTTGCTGCGATGTACATGACGCCTGCTATGCGCAGAACGGCTGTACCGCGTCCAGCTGGTACTGGACATTGCCGGGCGGCGCGTGCGATCGGTGCAATGGCGCTGTCGTCTCCTGCATCCTGTTCGACAACCCGGGGCCGAGCTCGTGCTGCGCCGCCGGGAACTGCGGCCAGCCCCGCTGAGGCGGCGCGACGCTGAGCCAACGACGTATCCATGCATCGAAGGGGCCGCGTTCACTCCATGGCCTGCGGGGCCGCCCTGCTCCTGCTTTGCGGGGCGGGGTGCGCCCCCGCGGACGGTCCCTTGCCGCTGGACGCCGCCGAGGCGCGGCAGGAGGTGAGGAACGGCACGCCGGCGACCGAGGACTCAGCGGTCGTCGGCATCGCCGTGGGCGGCGCCGTCGGGTGCACGGGCGTCGTCATCCGACCGCGCGTCGTCGTCACTGCGGCGCACTGCCTCGCCAGCCATCCGGACACGGTGCTCGTGGGGCCGTCCGCCGCCGAGGGCGTCCACGTCGACGTCGCGCGAGCGTGGCCTTCTCCGGACTACCGGGCTGGCGCTGCCGATCATGACATCGGCCTGCTGCTCCTGCGCGAGCCGCTCGACGTGGCGCCGATCCCGGTGCGCGCGGAGCCCCTGACCGACGAGGACGCCGGCCGGAGCGTCCGGATCGTCGGCTTCGGCAGGGAGGACCCCGAGGAGCGCGGCGACGCCCGGAGGATGCAAGGGACGGCCGTCGTCGGCGAGCTCGACGCGCTCACGTTCTCCCTGACGCCCTCGCCCTCCAGCGCTTGCGCCGGCGACTCGGGCGGGCCCGTCCTCGGCGCGGGCGGCGGGGGAGAGGTCCTGCTCGGCGTGATCTCGCGCGGCGACGAGGCGTGCGCCGAGCGCGCCAGCGCCGCCCGCGTCGACGCGCACCTCGGCGGCTTCATCGAGCCGCTGCTCGCGGCGATCGAGGCGCGCGGCGGGCAGGCCGGCGAGCCCTGCGTGGAGCCGGGCAACTGCGCCTCGGGCCTCTGCGTGTCGCCGGAGGACGCGCCGAGCTTCCCCTACTGCTCGCGCGCGTGCGGAGGCCCCGCGGACTGCCCCGCCTCGATGCGCTGTGAGGGCGGCGCGCCGGGAGCATCGCAGTGCAGGTACCCCCGGCCGAGCCCGGGCGCGATCGGCGCCGCGTGCGATCGCGACGAGGCGTGCGAGTTCGGGATGTGCGCGCGGTTCGACGGGGAGCGGTTCGACGGGGAGGAGAGCCCGACGTGCAGCGCGCTCTGCTTCCCGGAGGACCCGGAGCCCTGCCCCCAGGGGGGCGTCTGCTCGCCCGTGGCCGGGGCGGCGCGCACCCACGGCTGCAGGTACGAGGCGCCCGCGCCGCCGGCGGCCGCGGGCGGCTGCGCGGCCGGGCCATCGCCGCCGGGCGCCCGCGCGCGCTGGCTGGCGCTCGTCCAGGTGGGCGCGCTCGTCCTCGGGCTGCGCGCGCTGCGCCGCCGCGCCGCCTCCGGGGGGCGCCGCGGCGCGGTCTCCAGGGAGACGCCATCCGAGACAACCGCGTGATGGTGAAATGCAGATCGAGGCTGCCAACGGTGCTCTGAGGGCGATTCACCGCCGGCCCGGTCCCGCTGTCCGCTGGCAAGAGCTCGGCTATGCGCGCGCGAAGTAGGTGCCGTGCTCGAGGTCGGCGAGCAGGCCCGCCTGCGCGGGCTTCCAGCCGAACCGCGCCTGCGTGAGCGCGCTCGACGCGGGGGTGTCGGACGCGAAGAACGCGCCGAGCCAGCCGAAGTGCTCCTTCGGGACCGACTCGACCGGCAGGCCGAGCTTGCGGCCGATGACGCCGGCGATGTCGCGGGTCGGGACGCCCTCGTCGCCGACCGCGTGGAGCCGCGCGCCGGCCGGCGCCTCCTCGAGCGCGAGGACGAACAGCCGCGCGGCGTCGAGCCGGTGCACCGCGGGCCACCGGTTCTCGCCGTCACCGATGTACCCGGAGCGCCCGGTCTTGCGCGCGATCTCGATCAGCGTCGCGAGGAACCCTGCGTCGCCGTCGCCGTGGACGATGGGCAGCCGCAGCGAGGACACGCGCACGCCGCGGCTCGCGAACGAGAAGGCGAGCTGCTCGGAGGCGGCCCGCGGGCCGCTGGCCGACGGGTCGAGCGCCTCGTCCTCGGTGACGACGCGGCCCGGCGTGAAGCGCGCGGTGCCGGACGTGATGACGAGCGGGCGATCGGAGCCCGCGAGCGCGCCGCCGAGCGCCTCGATCGCGCCGCGGTCCTTCGCGCAGTTGCCGGCGTAGTCGTTGAAGTCCTCGTGAGGGAACGCGCAGTGGATCACCCCGTCGCACGCCGCGGCGCCGCGGCGCAGGCTGTCGAGATCCGTGAGATCGCCGCGGTGCACGTCGACGCCGGCGGCGGCGAGCTTCGCGGCGGACGCGTCCGAGCGCGCGAGGCCGACCACGCGGTGGCCGGCGCGGACGAGCTCCGGGATGATGGCAGAGCCGATGAAGCCGCTGGCTCCAGTGAGGAAGACACGCATGGGAAACCTCTCCTTGGCTCGCGAGCGACTCCCTGGCTCGCGATCCGCTCCTTGGCTCGCGAGCGACTCCCTGGCTCGCGAGCGACTCCCTGGTTCGCGATCCACCATGGCACCGCCGCGGCGCCCGCGAAATACACGGCCGTCTTCAGTTCTTGCCCGATCGTCTACGCAGGGCTAGGCTGCGACCGTGATCCCCGGGCGCGACCAGTTGAAAGACCTCGTCGCGCGGTGGTGCCCAGGCGACGGCGTGCACGCCGCGCCGGTGCCCGGAATTTCTTGCATCAAAGTCTCGCGCCCGCAGCAGCGCGCGAAGCGGCACTGGCGCGCGTCGTTCTGCGTCGTCGTGCAGGGCACGAAGGAGATCCTGCTCGAAGGGCAGGTCTATCGCGAGCGCGAGCCGCACTACATCGTCAGCCCGATCGACCTGCCGGTGACGAGCCGTGTCGCTGGCGTGTCGCCCGCGCAGCCGCTCCTGTGCCTGAGGATCGATTTCGATGCGGTCGCGCTGCGCGAGGTCGCGGCGCAGCTCGACCGCGCCAGGCCGGACGACCTCGATCACCCGGGGCGCGCGATCTTCATCGGCAAGGCGAGCGACCGCATGCTCGACGCCGCGCTCCGGCTGGGCGCGCTGTTCGTGACGCCCGACGACGCGACGGTGCTCGCGCCGCTCGTGATGAGGGAGCTGATCTTCCACCTGCTGAAGGGCCCCGACGGCCCGGCGATCCGCCAGCTCGTCCGCGCGGGCAGCCACGCCCACCGCATCGCCGAGGCGGTCTATCACCTGCAGGCGTCGCTCGACGAGGACGTCGATATCGCCGCGCTCGCGCGCGCCGCAGGGATGAGCCGGGCGGCGTTCTTCAAGCGGTTCAAGGAGGCCACCGCGATGAGCCCACTGCAGTACCAGAAGCGCCTGCGCCTGCTCGAGGCGCGCCGCCTGATGGTCGAGGAGGGCCTGGGCGCCGAGGTCTCGGCGTTCCGCGTCGGCTACACGAGCGCCTCGCAGTTCAGCCGCGAGTATTCGCGCATGTTCGGCAACTCGCCGCTGCGCGACGCCCGCGCGCTGAAGCAGGCGGAGGTCGTCGTCCGGGACATGTAGTCCGGACGGCGGGGCCCTCGTCACCGCGGGGAGGGCCCCTGGCTTCGAGCGCGGCCGCGCCAGCGGAGCGCCGGAAGGGGGGCATTGACCGGGCGCCCGACCGCTGAGACGTTCGTCGCCGGATGATCACCCCCGATGCTCCCCCTGGCTCTCCCACCGCGCCCGCGCCCATCCGGCCCGCGGCGCTCGCGCCGCTCGAACGCCCCGGCTTCGGGGCGGGCCTCAAGGCCATGCTGGGCGGCTACGGTTACCTCTTTCGCACGCCGGACCTCTGGCCGCTCGCGCTCGTCCCCACGGGCATCGCGCTCGTCCTCACGGTCGTGCTCGCCATCGTCGGCGTGGAGCTCGCGCCCTCGCTCGTCGCGCTCGTCGTGAAGGAGCCGGGGACAGGGGCGCTCTGGACCGCGCTCATGATCGTGCTGCGGATCCTCTCGCTCGCGGTGGTGCTCGTGGCCGCTCTCGCCCTCTCGTTCGGGCTCGCGAAGCCGCTCTCGGGGCCCGCGCTGGAGCGGATGGTGCGCAGGGCCGAGGCCGATCTCGGGGCGCCCGCGTGGCCGGACGTCGGCTTCTTCGCGGACATGTGGCGCGCGCTGCAGTCGTCGCTCGTGGCGCTCGCCTTCACGCTCCCGATCCTCCTCGTGCTCGGCGTCGTGGGTTTGCTCTTCGCGCCGGCGAGCGTCGTCGTCGTCCCGCTTCAGCTCGCGGTGACGGCGCTCGCGGGGGCGTGGGACCTCTGCGACTGCCCGCTGTCGATCCGCGGCGTGCCCGTGGCGGCGCGGGTCGCCTTCGTGCGCCGGAACCTCGCCGCGGTGATGGGCTTCGGCTCCGGCCTCGCGCTGCTCTCGTTCCTGCCCTGCGCGCTGCTCCTCGTGCTCCCGGCCGGCATCCTCGGGGCGGCTCGGCTCGTCGTCACGCTGGAGCGGTGGGAGGCCACGAGGCGAGCGCCGCGCTGAGCTCGGGCCCGGGGGCGCGTCATCGCGCGCCGCTCGCCGCCCGCCACGCCCTCTACCTGGCCGCGCGCGCAGCGGGCCCGCCGCAGGGCGCCCCGGCGCTGGACCGGCCTGCCGGAGCGCTCACCTCACCGCCTCCACGAGCTCGGCCACGACCCGCATCTCCCCGCCCTGGGACCGGAACTTCCGTGCCTTGAACGCTGGGTTGTCCGCGCGGAGCTCGACCTCCTCGACACCGCCCTCGGCGCTGAGCCGGGTCACGCGCCAGCGCTTGAACGTATACCTTCCGCCCGTGTCGGGATCCTCGTCGCGGAGCTGCACGATCACACGTCGCCCATCGAGGGCCGTCGGCGCCGGCGCCGTCCCGGCGGGGAACATCCGGAAGATGGCCCAGGACCCGTCGGGGACGCCGGGCTCCATCGCTTCGCCGACGATGCGGGCCGCGAACATGCTGCGGTCGAGGGGATGCGTGGACTTCAACCGCGCCCAGCCGATGGGCACGGGCGCCTGCGAGGTGGAGATCGCACCGGCGTGCGCGGACAGGTCGTAGACGGGCAGCGCGCTCTGGAACTGCTCGGCTTCGGCCACCGTGGACACGATCTGGAAGGTATTCTGCTGGAAGAGCGGCTCCTGGTCCGGGTAGAGGGGCAAGGATTCATGGTGCTCGAGCAGGCGGCCGATCTCCTGCACGGAGAGCCGCTCCCACCACGTGATGTCGGTGCGGCCGCTGGGCTCGTTCTCGATGAGGAGGAGATAGTGCCACGGCTCCTGGTCGTGCTCGGTGAGCGTCTCGCAGGTGCGACGGCCACGCTTCGCCTTCGCCTTGTCCCGATCGTCGAGCCGTCCCTTCACCTCGATGATGAAGTTGTGGAACACCTGCCCGAGCTTCGCGCGCACGATGAAGTCCGGGAAGTAGTGGGCAGTGTAGCCTTGCCAGTCATAGCTGATGGAGTAGCCGACGCCGCTCCGATGGTTGTAGACCCAGCCGGTGACGTCCACCGCGCCGTCGAGGAGCACGGCGAACCGGCGCTCCTCCGCGCTGTCCATCGCCGCGCAGGTGAACGCCGACTTGCGTGGCGCCTCGAGGACGTGGCGCTTCAGCGCCTGATAGCTGCCGAGATCGAACGCGGAGCGCCGGATCGACAGATCCGCCGGCGTGGCGGGGCGCTCGCCATGGATGGCGCTCTGGAGCACCGGCACGAGGGCGCTCTTCACCGCCTCCATCACGTCGGCGCGGGCGAGGTTGTAGAAAGCGATGTGGGCCTGGTCGGTCTCGAGGATCCTGTCGAAATCGGGCACGACCCCCGGCGGCAGGAGGAACGTCTTGTGCTTCAGGTACTCCTTCACGATCTCCTTCACGGCCGTCTTGTGCTGGAACGAGGCGCGCATCTCCCTCAGCATCGGGCGCACGTAGGCCACCTCGACGAGGTTGTCGAAGCCATGGAAGGTATACGCCTCGGGCAGGACGAAGCTCTGCCCCTCCTCCTCGTGTTGCGAGAGCGCCCGCTGGAGGTAGGTGCGGACGTCCTTCTCGGGGACATCGTCCTTCCAGGGCTGCCGGTACTTGAGCGCGGGCAGCTCGCGGACCACGATCGAGCTCCGCCAGTCGGTGCGGACCTCGCGTAGACCCTCGAAGCGAACCAGGCGGACGTCGACCTGCTCGCGGGCCGCGACGTCTGCCTTCAGCTCGACGGGCACGTACTCGCGGGGGTGATCGATCTCCCCCGTGTCCTTCACCTCGACCAGATCCTCGATCTCCTGGATGATCTGCTTGAACGACGGGTGCTGCATCACGTACAGCTCCTCCGCCTTCAGCTCCGCCGCGCCCTCGTCGTCGATGAGCGGGTGGTGCATCTTGCGCAATCCGCGGCCCAGCGTCTGCTCCGTGAGCGTGCGCGAATCGCAGGGGCGCGTCGGGACGATCACCTTCACGTTGCGGACATCCCAACCCTCTTTCAGCATCATCACGCTGACGACGACGTTGTACGGGTTCGGCACCGTCAAGGGGCGGCCCAGATCGTCGGTGCGCCCCTCGGGGTCGAGGATCTCGTCATGATCGATGGCGTTCACCGATCGGCGTATCTTCTCCCACTCGGCCTCGTTCGACTCCTCCTTCTGCCCGATGTGGATCTCGATCACGGTGGATCGCGCGACGCCGTCGGCGCCCTGCTCGATGAACAGCCTCGAGCCCGTCGTCGGGTCGAGGTAGCCGGTCGGGACGCGGCTCGACAGGTCCTCACGGACGGCCTGGCCATGGGCCAGGTAGTTGGCGATCTCGCGTGCTTCGTTGCGATCGTTGCAGAGGATGAAGAGGAGGGGTTTGCGGCGGTCGCCCTCGTCGGCGAGCTGATCGCGGACCTTCTTCCAGCGCTCGATGCCGGTGACGAGGAGGTTCCGGTACTTCGCCCAGGCGTCGGGGGCGCCGTTGTCGATGAGCTCCTCGGCGTGGCCGGTCTGCTTGTCGCGCACGATGACGCGCTCGAGCACCGGCTTCTTGACGATGCCGTCGCGGATCGCCTCGGCGAGCCCGTAGTGCACCGCGGTGTGGCGGAACAGGTCCCGTGCGCGGAACTCGACGGTATCGTAGCCCGACGTCTTGCCGGCCGTCTTCTTCGCGCCCTGCTCCTGGAAGAGCGTCGCCGAGAGATCCACCTGGAGCGCGACCCGGCCGGGGCCCTGGCGGTCGCCGTTGAGGCGCCGGATGCTGCGGATCCAGGCCATGGCCGCCTCGGCGTCGTCTCCGCCGCTCTTGACCTTGGCCTTCTGCTCGAACTGCGCGTGCCCGGCCTCGTCCCAGACGTGGTGCGCCTCGTCGTTGAGCACGACCAGGCCGCGCGAGCGGCCGAAGCGATCGATCAAGGGCGACTGCACGGCCTCGAGCCTGGAGGGGTCGGCGTCCTCGAAGAGCAGCTCCATCTGGCGCATGTGCGGCGAGGTCGGCCGCAGGTCAGGGGCGTCGTCCCTGGTGCGGAGGAGCTGGTGGTAGTTGGTGACAACGAGCGCGCCCTCCTCGGGATCCAGCCTCAGAGGGCAGGTGTCCGGAGAGTAGACCTTCAGGTCCCAGTCGCTCTCCAGCTCGGGGGGAATGACGGGATCCGACCAGAAGATGGGCGGCCGGTCGTCCTCGGGGAAGAAGTCCTGGAGGAGCCGGTCGCGGACGAAGAGGCCGGGCGCGATGAGGACGGCGTGCCGGCCGAAGCCGAGGTCACTGTCTGGCTCCCGCACGGCGTTCAGGTAAGCCCAGGCGATGAGCAGGCTCATCATCTTGGTCTTGCCCGATCCCGTGGCGAGCTGGCCGCCGAGCTTCGCCCAGGGATCGCGCTGGGGCTCCGTGGGATCGACCCCGGCCAGCGCGTAGAGCTGCTCCGTGCGCCGGATGCGGCGGACTTCATAGAGGTAGATGAACGTCTCGACGAGGCGCCGCTGGTGCGGCCAGTACTTGAAGCCGTGCACCTTCGGCGCGTGGCCGATCATGTGCGGCTCGCGCCGGAACCAGTGGAGGAGGAGCGTGAGCGAGGTCTCGGTGAGCGCGTGCTCGCCGTCGTGCGCCGGCTCGTAGCGCGGCGGCGCGGCGGGGTAAGGCTCCGCTGCCCGCCCGAGCGGGAAGCCCCGCCACGCGTCGACGAGGCGGCCGATCTCGTGGATGACCCTGGCCTGGCCTCGGAGCTCGTTCGTCAGCGTGAGCATCACTTCACCTCCACGTCGATCGCGGCGATGCCGTCATTGCCGAAGACATCGGTGACCCGCGCCGCGACGCGGTAGCGGCCGGGCTGGCGGTACGTGAGCTCGGCCGTGAACACCAGCGGCTCGGCCTCGCCCTTCGACCTGCGCACCCGGAAGCTCTGCCACTCGTTCTCGAAGATGGGCTTGCCGTCCGCGTCGACGCGGTGCCCATAATCCGAGTCCACGGCCCAGAAATCGACGAACTTCTGCCAGCTGGTCGCCTTCGCCAGCCACTTCTGGAGCTCCGCCTCCCGGGCCGTCCACTTGTCCTGCTCGGCCTTGGCCTTCTTGCGCGCCGCGGGCGTCATGCCGTCGGTGACGGGCTTGAGGATGGGGCGCTGGCTGGCGATGAACGAGTCGATGTCGATCTCGCAGCGCTCGAGCGTGACCCGGGCGGTGCGGCCCGAGACCTCATGGCTCAGGACGATGGAGAGCGGGGCGTAGAAGGCCGGGATGGCCATCGACTCGATGGGGGCGTCGGGCCTTGCGCGGAGCAGCTCGATCCGGCGCTTGACCTCCTCGATCGCGCTCGCCGGGATGGCGCGGACGGTGACGGTGACGCCGGTGTGCTCCTTGACGGCGTCCTTGTCGCTGCCCGAGAGGGTGTCGAAGTCGGCGGAGAGGACGGTGACCGCCTTGCGGTCGGTGCGCTGGGCCTCGCGGGCGATGCTCCAGACCTGGCCCGACGCCACCGGGCCGTCGAGCGGGCCGACGTGGATCCACGAGTCTCCTTTCCTGCCGTGGAGGAGCGGCGAGTGGTTGACCGGCTCGCCGCCGAAGACCTTGATCATCTCGTCGCGGTAGCGGCTGCGCTGGGTCTGAAAGTCCTGCCACTGCTCGGCGCGCTGGTAGACGCCCATGTTCTCCACGGTGAAGGGGCGCACGGCGAAGGGGCCGGGGCTCCGCTGCTTTCTCTCCTTGCGCTCGACGTTGTGGCACCTGTCGCACTCGACGTAGTCGGCCTGCGGCTTCTCGGGCGGGCGAGGCTGGCCGTGAAGCTGGATCAGGCGCTTGCGGGCGAGGTGGATGGCATACTTGCCGTTGTCGATGCCGATCCAGCGGCGGCCGAGGCGCTCGGCCGCCTCGCAGGTGGTGCCGGAGCCCATGAAACAGTCGAGGACGACCCCGCCGGGCGGGCAGGAGGCGG
The DNA here is from genome assembly GCF_051521615.1 of Sorangium sp. So ce1335. Classification (NCBI taxonomy): domain Bacteria; kingdom Pseudomonadati; phylum Myxococcota; order Polyangiales; family Polyangiaceae; genus Sorangium; species Sorangium sp. So ce1335. The sequence continues at coordinate 7,154,273 of NZ_CP150363.1, read as the reverse complement.
AGATGATGCGCTCCACCAGCGTCACGGGTTTTTGCGTCGGGTACCCGAGGCGCTCGACGGCTTGAGAGTTGACCGCGGGAATATCGGCCCAGAGCGCCGAGAGGGGCAGGCCCTCCTCGTCGAGGTAGCGCTTCAGGCGAAGCTGCCCTTTCCCCGGTCCGCCAGGCGGGTAGCTGATGAGCCCCTGTGCGTCGAGCTGCGCCATCGTCTCGGGTGAATAGGCCCACCCGTTCGCGTGGGGCTTGTAGCCCTTCCATATATACATGAGGTTGGGCCGAGGGTTCGGGCTGCGCATCGAGACCAGCGTGAACCTCTTTCCGTTCTTGGGATCGATCTGGCTGTAGTGCGAGCGCACATACTCGGGTGTGAACGGCGCGTTCACCGGGTGCCAGTACGCGGAGCGAGACCCGTAGCTGAGGATCGTGTCGTGGATCAGGTTGAATCCCTTGGAGTCTCCGCGCGCGCTGGTGCGTTTCCAGACGATCTCGTTGAGGAAGTTCTCGTACCCGAACAGCTCATCCATCATCACCTTGACGTAGTGCACCGCGTGCCAGTCCAGGTGAACGTAGATGGTCCCCGTCGGCGCGAGGAGCTCCTTGAGCAGCTCCAGCCGCCGCCTCAGCATCGTGAGAAAGCTGTCGAGCCCCTGCCGCCACGTGTCTTTGTAGGCGAGGATCTCCACCAGCGACGGCTCCTTGGTCGCCTGCACCCCCTCCTCGTCGTCGATCTCCACGTCGATCGTGTTATCGGCCCGGAAGTCGTTGTTCACCATGAAAGGCGGGTCGATGTAGACGAGATCGACCTTCCCCCGGTATTTGTAGTCCTTCGTCACGACGTCGCGCTCGTCGAGCAGCGTCGCCAGCGCGACCAGGTTGTCGTTGGTCCAGATGAGCCGGTTCGGCGGCAAAGCGCTCTCGCTGCGCGCCGCGGCGGCCCGCGCCTCGGTGTTCACCAGCGAATCGCCCCGGTCCACCGCCCTGCCTGGCCGGACGACCTCCACCACCTGTGTCGGCACGGACACGGCCCGCTCGCGCCGGTCCATCCCCTGCCACGCCAGCCTCGGCTTGCGCGGCTCCACCTCGATCGCCAGCGTCAGATCCGACCGACCCGCGGCCGGAGCGGCAGGCGCCTCGGCGACTGGCACCTCGACAGGGGCGCTCGTGGCGGTCTGCTCCTCGTCCGCGGCCGGCGCCGGCGCGGGCCGGGCCGCCTCCCCGGTCGCCTCCAGGATCCGCACGATCGCCGCCGCCCGCTCCGCCCCCGCCGGCAGCCCGAGGGTGGCGCCGATCTTCGCCAGCGACGCGTCGGGCAGCTCGTGCAGAATCTGGTCTACCTTTGCCCGCCCGCTCTTGACGAGCGCGTTGTGCAGCTCCTCCACGGACATGCGCCGGCTGATCTGGAGCTTGAAGGTGCGGCCGAGAAGCAGGAGATCGGCTCGGGAGAGGGCGGCAAAGACACGGCGCTTGTTGGTGTCGGACATGGCTCCATGGGGGCTGCGGCGCTGCCAGAAACAGCGCGCGGGCCATGGAAGCACACCCGGAGCCCGCCGGGCTACGGTCGCTCCCGTCCTCGCTGTGTGGCGCGCCGCACCGCCATCCGATCGCGAGCGCCGATGACAGCGAGATCGCCACGCGAGTCGGCGAAGGAGGCCAGACCTCTCGCGGGGGCTACGGCGCCCCGGCCGGCGCGCCCTGCCGCAGTATCTCGGAGAGCCCGGGCGCGGCCTCGCGGACGTCGGCGGGGAAGTCGGAGAGCTCCTGCACCTGGCGGATCTCGATCACGCCGTCGTCCGAGCAGGGGCAGCGCGACGCCCACGCGATCGCCTCTTCCTTCGACTTCACCTGGATCATCCAGTAGCCGCCGAGCACCTCCTTCGCCTCGGCGAAAGGCCCGTCGATCACCCTGGGCTTCCCGCCGGGGAACTCGATGCGCGCGCCCATCGAGGGCGGGTGGAGGCCGTCGAGCGCGAGCAGCACGCCGGCCTTCTGGAGGGATTCGTTGTACTTCATCATCGCGGCGACGGCCTTCGCGTCTGGCATGGTGCCCGGCGCTGCGCTCTCGTACCCCTTCGGGATCATCAGCATCATGAACCGCATCGTCGTGTCTCCTTCTCGTGCTCGGAGCCCGGCTTCAGGACGGACCGGGCGGGGGTGAGCCCCCGCCTCGATGGGGCGACGAACGAGGGGCCGCGCGATCGACACGGCGGGCGATTTTTTTCGGGCAGCGCCGCCGCCCCGGCGCCGGCGCGCTCCGGGGCCGCCGCCCTGAAGCCTCCGGAGCCGTGCGCCCCGGCGCCGCCGCGCCCCGGGGCCGCCGCGCCCGGGGCCGCCGCGCCCGGGGCCGCCGCGCCCGGGGCCCCGCGCCCCGGGGCCGCGCCCTGATGCCCCAGGCGCCGCGCCTCACCCGGCGCGCCGGTGGAGCCGGGGCGCCGAGCCATCGAGCGCCGTGACGAGGCGCTCCGCGGCGTCCTCCGCCTCGCGCCGGTAGGCCATCCGCCACGGACGGCGGAGCGGGCCGGACGACAGCCGCTTCACCGCGAGGTCGCCGCCGTCGAGGTACCCGTCCGCCATCCACTCCGAGAGGACCGCGATCCCCATGCCGGCGCGCGCCGCGTCGATGACGGCCTCGGTGAGCGGAAAGCGCAGGAACTCGAGCCTGGGCTTCTGTCGGCCGAAGACGGTCGTCAGGAACCAGCGCGCCTCGGCCGGCGGCGTGTTCGACGTGATGAGCGGGCTCTCCCGGAGGTGGTCGCGCGTGATCGACGCCCGCCCGGCGAGCGGGTGCGAGGTCGAGACCACGAAGACGACCTCGTCCGAGAAGAGCGGCCGCTCCACGAGCGCGGCGCGCGCCTCGCGGGCGGCCGGCAGCGCCGCGGTCGTGAGCAGCGCCACGTCGATGTCGCCCCGGGCGAGGGCGCCGACCGGATCCTGGGTGTGCTCCACCGCGAGCTCCACCTCGAGGCGGGGCAGCCTGCGCCGGAGGTTCGCCATGGCCGAGGGCAGCCAGCGGTAGGCCGTGTAGCACTCGCACACGAGGCGGACGCGCCTCGTCGCGGGGGCCGGCGCCGCGACCTCCCGCTCGAGCTCCCGGAGCTGCGCGAGCACGAGCCCGGCCCCCGCGATGAGCCGCTCTCCCGCGGCCGTCGGCGTGACCCCGCGCGCGGTGCGCTCGAACAGGCGCGCGCCGATCCGCTCCTCGGCCTGGGCGAGCGCCCGGCTCACGGCGGACTGCGTGATGTGCATCGCCGACGCGGCGCCCGCCGTGCTGCCGGCGGCCGAGAGCGCGAGGACGAGCTCCAGATCGCGGACCTCGAGCTGGGGCCGCGGCCCGATGGCGGAGGGCGCAGGGAGATATGTTATGCGTTGCACGCATCGATCCTATCACGATGATGCGTTGGACGCACAGGCTTCGGAGAGGCACGTTCGTGTCGTCAGGAGGTGCTTGTTCATGAAGCTCTATTTCTCCCCGCTCGCATGCTCTCTCTCCGCGCGCATCGCGCTCTACGAGGCCGGCGCCGAGGTCTCGTACGTCGAGGTCGACCCGCGAACGAAGCGCACCGAGGATGGCGCCGATTTTCGCGCGATTCACCCGCTCGGGCTCGTGCCCGCGCTCGAGATCGAGGGCGGCGAGCTCGTCACCGAGAACGCGGCGATCTTGCAGCTCATCGCGGACCGGTATCCGGAGGCCGAGCTCGCGCCGCGGGATCCGGCGGGTCGGGCGCGGCTCCAGCAGTGGCTCTCGTTCATCGGGACCGAGCTCCACAAGGCGCTTTACGTGCCGCTCCTGGACAAGGCGGCGCCGGCCGACGCGAAGGCGTACGCGCTCGCGAAGGCCGACGCGCGCCTCGGCTGGGTGGCCGGGCGGCTCGCGGGGCGGGAGTTCCTGCTCGATCGCTTCTCGGTGGCGGACGCCTACCTCTTCACGGTGCTGAACTGGTCGCAGGTCACGCCCATCGATCTGAAGGCCTGGCCGGCGCTCCCCGCGTACCACGCGCGCCTCCTGCAGCGCCCGAGCGTCGCGCGCGCCTTCGCCGAGGAGCGGGCGCGCTACGCCCGGGAGATCGAGCGGCACGCGAAGGGCGCGTCCGCCGGCGCAGGGCGCGCGGTGGATACCCGCTGACCGGCGCTCGGTGCCCGGCGCACCCGGCGCGATGTGAAGAGAGCGCGCGAAAGCGCGCGTGCTCCCGACACGCGCCGACACGCGCCGCTCCTCGCCTCCTGTCGAAGAGGCTGGATGACGCGCGATGACGGCGGCGCGCCGTCATCGCGCGTCCGCCGGGCACGCTTCTCATGCGCGAGGGTCTCTGATACGAAGTCATCATGAGACACTTGCGACAGCTCTTCGTATGCTCGGTGCTGGCGGTCGTCACGGTCCCGGTTGGCTGTGGAACGGAGGCGCCGGACGGCGCCGAGGACGCGTCCGATGTCGGATCGATCCGCCTCTCCCTCGTCGGGACCAGCGTCACGGGCGCGACGTACCGCCTGTCGAACGCGTGGTTCGACATCGTGGGTCCGACGAGCCGGCTCGTCCACGGAGACGGCGACACGACGGCGCTCACGGAGGTGCTGCCGGTCGGCCGCTATGACGTGTACCTGCAGCCGGGCTGGCTCCTCGAGCGGTGGACCGGCTCCGGTTACCAGCAGGTCCCGGCGGCCCTGACGTCGCCGAACCCGACGCCGGTCTTCATCAACGAAGGCGCGCCGTCGACCGTCGCGTTCCAGTTCCGGGCGGACGACGAGGTGGTCTCCGTCGGCCAGGGGACGCTCGACATCGTCATCGGGGTCGACGACGTCACGACGGGGCGCGAGGACTCCGACGCGGCCTGCAGCAACGGCCACGACGACGATGGGGACGGGCTGGCGGATTGCGCCGATCCGGACTGCCAGTGGCAGCTCGTCTGCCCGATAGCGGGCACCCTGATCGACGGCTTCGAGGACGGCGATTTCCACGCCACCTCGCCCTACGCCGGCAGCCACCCGCCGTTCACGGGGCCCTGGATGACGTGGGACGACGGGACCATCCCGAGGGTCGACCTGTACCCCGTGGCAGGGGCGTTCAGCCCGACCGGGCTCGGAGTTTACGCCCCCGAGATGCCGTCCGCGGCGGGCGCCGGCGTCATCCTCTCCTTCGACGGGGGGCCGGTCGAGATGGTGGGGTTCGAGGGCATCCGCTTCTACGTCCGTGGCCAGGGCGCCCCGGTTCGCTTCGAGATCGGCACGCTCCTCACCATGCCCGAGGGCGGGCTCTGCTCGGATTGCTACGACCATCACGGCGTCGACCTCTGGGTCGGACCGGAGTGGACCCCCGTGGAGCTGCCCTGGTGGGATCTGACGCAGCAGGGGTGGGGGACACGGGTGCCGTTCGACCCTTGGTACGTCATGAGCCTGATCTGGCGCTCGCCCGCGGGGCAGCCGCTCGCGATCGAGATCGACGACGTCCAGCTCTTCTGAGCGGCTACCGTCGTCCGGCGTGCCTGTTCGCCTGGGGCGGTGAATTCCTGCTCTTGCTTGAGAATGGATACAGGTTGCTTTATACGGGCCTGTCTCGGCCGGCGCCACCAACGGGGGATACGCGGCGCTGTGACGAGCTTCATCGCGCGACACCGCAGAAGGAGATCTGTTCATGCAATGGCGATCAGCTTTGCTCAGCGCATGCGTAGGTGCATCGCTCTTCACGCCCGGGTGCTACGCGCCGGACGAGGACGCCGCCGAGGTCGTCGGCGAGGCGGCCGCGCCGCAGCTCGATCCGGACGGCAGGGCCTGGCGGCTCTACACCCTGAAGCTCGGCGGGATGCCGTTCGCCAGGACGCTGGTCATCGGCGACGGGAAGGTCGCCAATTACAAGGAGGCGACCGAATACTGGTACGTGAACCCGCAGGCGCTCTCGGCGCTCGGGTCCCAGAGCCTCGTGCTGTCCCATGTCAGCGGTGACGACTCACCGCCCCAGCTGAGCGGCACCCAGACCTTCGCGTTGCCCAGGGACGTGGCCTGGGCGCCGTTCTGGGGCGACCCGGTGAGCGGCGGAGCCCTCTACAAGAACGGCAACGTCTACCTCCGCATCACCACGAATGCGAAAGGGCTCGGGCGGCTCACCTGGTATCAGATCCTCCCGAGCGGCGCTCCGGCCGAGAACATCGTGCCTTCGGGGACGTTCACGCCGGTCGCGGGGAAAGTGTCCGTGCCGGGCGGGCATACGGGGTTCTACATCGATCAATGGATCCAGTAGCCCCGGCGGGATGCGGCGGCGCCGCTCAGCCGCCGGCGCCCCGGGTCGGGAGGCCGAGCAGGTAGAGCTTCCTGGCCCGCCCGCGGATCACGCCCTTCTCCCACCGGTAGCCCTCGTCATCGAGCCCCTGCAGCAGCTCGTCCAGATCGGAGAGCGTGTATGTCCGCGCGTTCGACACCGCCCCGTCCCACGCGAAGCACAGGGGGATGATCGGGACGAGGTAGGTGAAGACGAGCTGCCGCGCCGTCATGGGCCTCGCCAGGGGCGTGATGAGGAGGCACATGACGAAGCTGGCAGGCAGCGCTGTCCACCAGAGGAAGCGCGGAAAGCTGTTGTCGCTGATCTCGAAGATGCAGATGGGCTGTCTGCTCCGCTGGGCCGATTCAAGGATCTTCCGCGCGGCGTCCGGCTTCATGTGATGGAAGCTGCCGACCATCGTCCGGAGCCCCGCCGCCTCGCCGTCGGCCTGCGTGGCGTCCAGGGGGCTGAGCCGGTACGAGACGTTGCTCCCCTCCTGGCCGTTGATGCGCCGCGCGACCTCCTCGTCGGGGTACAGGTCGGTCAAGGTCAGCGTGACGTGCTCGAGCCCGGGCTTCTTGTTCAGGATCCGGAGGACGTCGAGCATCGGCCCGCCGCTCCCGGAGCACATGTCGACGATGCGCGGCGCGCCCGACGCCTCGAGCGCCCTCGCGATCAGCTCGGCCAGCTCGTCGCTCGAGCCGAGCGCCCTGTGCATCGTCACGATCAGGCGCGTCATGCAGGTCCGCAGCCAGCCCGGAAACCACGCGAGGTCCTCGAGCTCGAACAGGTGAATGCGCTTCATCTCGTCTCCCGGAGCCGTGTGCGCCGGCTCCAGGGCGCAGCGTAGGCGCTCTCCGCGCGGCGAAGCGAGGCGCTTCGCGCGGTCATGCGGTCACACGCCGGGCCGCACCAGCGCGCGAGCGCGGCCCGGAGGACGTCGAGGCGCGCCGCGCGCGTCGAGAGGCGCGCCGCGCCTTGGCGGTTCCCGAAGCATCGCACGACCCTCGCGTGGGGGAGGGGAGGCCGGGGAGCCGCCCCGGCGCGGCGTCACCGGGCCGCGCAGGTCCTGCGGAGGGCGCGCGCCTTCTCGATGCACCCCGCGAGGGCGTCCTCGGCGGGCTCGTCCGGGCACGCGAGCTCGAAGTCGCGCAGGGCGTCGCGGAGCCCCCGCGCGCCGGGGCCACCCAGGTCGAGGTCGAGCTTGCGCTTGCGCTGCTCGTCCTCGTCGTCGTCGCCGCCGACGAGCAGCAGCGTCCCGACCACCGCGCCCACGACGACGACGCCGGTGAGGACGCCCGCCACGATGACCCCCGTCTTGCCCTCGATGTCCGGCGGCTCGGCGTCCGGGAGCGAGGGCGTGCCCGGCGCCGGCATCGGCGGCGCCTCGAGGCCCGCGGCGAGCACCGTGGTCGTGATCCCGCCCGCGAGCCCGAGGCCGCCGATGACGAGGCTCGACACGGTGAGCGCGCTCGGCCCGCCCCCCGCGTCGGCGCGCGCGTTCACGTTCACGCTGGCGGAGAGGCGCGCCTGCGCCGCGCTGCACGCGGCGTGGGCGTCGAGGCGGTGGATCTCGAACGACGCGCGCGGCGCGGTGTCGGCCGGCAGCCTCGCCGCGAGGATGATGTCGTCCGCCGAGCGCCGGATCGTCAGCGACGCAGCCGCGGCGTCCGGCGCGGCCGCGGGCTCCGGCGCGGCAGCGGGGCGCGTGGAGGCCTTGCCGCACCCGGCCAGTCCACATGCGATGATCAGGAGCGTTGTGCAGGAGAGGGCATGATCGCGTCGCAGGGTCATTCCGTCACGCTACGCTGAAAAGTTGCGCCCCCGTCGAACGAAATCGATCTCGTCGCGGGGCCGGACCACCGCGGACAGGCGGGCTGAGCGTGGGATGACGACGCGGCGTGTACGACGCGCGGAGTTGCTCAAGGCGCGATGTAGGTCGGCCCCGCGACGGTGTTGAGCGTGAGCTTCACCGCGCTCCCGATCGCGTCGCTCGTGAGCGCGACGAGCGCGGGCTCCTCGCTCGTGAGCTCCTCGGCGTCGATGCGGTACAGCGAGCCCGAGCTCCCGGGCATCCACAGGTTGCCGGACTCGTCGACGGCGAGGTCGGTCACGAGCGCGAGCACGTCGATGTCGAAGAGGACCTCGGGCGTCAGCGTGCCGCTCTCGGCGCGCTCCTCCGGCGTGTACCGCACGAGCTGGTTGCCCGCGAAGTAGCCGACCCACAGGTTGCCGTCGGCGTCGAACGCGAGCCCCTGCGGGCCGCGCAGGTTGGCGACGACGGGCGGCCCGCTCTGGCCGAGGAGGACGACGTCGGCGGGCTCGTCGACGATGCTGGCGCGGAGCCGCTCGGCGGCGAACTCGACGACGCCGTTCGTGGCGCCGTCGCCGACCCACAGGTTGCCCTCGGCGTCGAACGCGAGCGACTCGGGGCGGGTCGCGTCGGGGCTCGTGATCGATATCTCGGGCTCGGGCTCGAGCGGGCCGTCGAGCGCGTCGAGCGCGTCGGGCCGGATCTTCACGATGCGGCTCAGGGTCGCGACCCACAGCGCGCCCTCGGCGTCGAAGGCCATGGCGCCCGGGCCGCACGGCGACGCTTTCTCGCAGAGGCCGGGGCCCGCGAGCCCCGCGTCGGGCGCGTCGCCGCTCGACGCGCCGAGGCGCGCCGCGTCGTACACGGCGAGCTCTCCCGCGCGATCGCCGATCCACAGGCGCCCCGCGCCGTCGACCCGCAGGGCCGTGGGGCTCGTGAGGCCCGCGTCGAGGATCACGCTCGGGGTCTGCTCGCCGCCCGCCGCGAGCTGCTCGGCGTCGAAGGCGAGGATCTGGCCCTCGCCGTTGGCGTTCGTGACCCAGAGCTTCTCGCTCCCGGGCTCGCGCGTGTAGCGCACCGCGACCGTCGTCGTCTCGCCGTCGCGCACGCACACGGTGTCCTCGCCCTCGATCGCGCCCTGGTAGGCGGGGCCGACGATCTCGCCCGCGCTGCGCACGCGGTGGGCGCTGACGCGGTATTCGCCCGCCGGCAGCGCGAGCGTGCGGCTCTCGGCGGCCGTGCCGCCCTCCACCACGCCGGCGGCGTCGCTCACGCGGACGTCGGCCGGAACGGCCGACTCGATATCGAGCGCGAGGGTGCCTGTCCCTCCGGCGGCGCACTGGCCAGCTCCGCCGCCGGTCTCGCCGCTGCCGTCGCCGGAGCAGGCCGGGAGCATCATTGAAATGGCGAGCGCCCAAAGGTTCCGTGCTTTCATGGTGCCTCCTTGGCTCCTCGTGAGAGGAGATCGTCCGTTGCGTCGCCGGCCACACGACACGGCTCCGCATTCCGGTCGCGGAGCGAGGCGCGCGTGTGCGGGCGAATGCGGTGCTTGTACCACCGGCATACGCACGGCGGTGCTGTGCGCGGCATGACCCGGCGCACTCCGCCTGGATCGGCGCCGCGCCGCGGAGCTACGCTGAGCCTGTCTCATGCCGTCGCATCGACCGCCTCGCCCCCACGGCCCGCACCACCACGGCCCGCACCACCACGGCCCGCACCACCACGGCCCGCGCCACGCGCCGCTGCCCTCGTCGGTCGTGTCGGCGCTCATCCGGCCCGAGCGGCTCGACGCGCTGCTCGCCCCCTGGATGCCCGACGCCGAGGAGCGCGCGTTCGTCGTCCGGTGCATCGTCGGCGAGGGGCCGGTCCACCACCGCGGCGCGAGCTACACGCTCGTCTGCCTGCTCGGCCTCCTGCTCGAGGAGCTCGGGCCCTCCCAAGAGGGCGGCGCGCCCGCGGGCGAGTCGCTGCCCGTCCCGATCCGCCTGCCGCCCCACCTCGCGCGCGGCGACGATCACGACTACCCGCTGAGCATCCCGCTCGCGCCGCTCACGCGCCTCGCCCCGAAGGGCTCGCCGGAGCTCGCCGCGCTCGTCGACTGCCTCACCGACGGCCCGCCGCACCACGCGCTCGCCAACGCCGCGATGATCTGCCTGCTCGACGCCCTCTTCACGCGCGCGGCGCGCGCCCGCGCCGCGGCGGAGCCCACCTGATGGCGCTGCCGCCGGCGCTCGGACAGGCGTTCCGGATGGTGGCCGCGGAGCTTGGCATGCGCTCGGCGGCGCGGCTGTTCGTCCGCGAGCTGATGGAGGCCGGCGGCGCCCCGCTCGTCGGCGAGGCCCGCGACCAGCTCGGGCGCGAGTTCCCCGTCCTCGACTTCATCGCCGAGCAGCGGCTCTCCGGCATCGACGAGGCGCCGCTCGACCCGGCGGGCGTCCTCGAGGCGCTCCGCGGCGTGACCCGGCTGCTCGTCGTGGGGCTGGAGGCCGACTGCCTCGACGCCCTCGTGCCGCGGCTCTCCGGCGCCGAGGTGGGCCTCGTCACCGACGCGGGCGGGCTCGATCCGGACTTCCGCCGGGTGCTCGCGAACTACGACGGGCTCATGGAGCCGGTGGGGCTGTCGGAGCTCCAGCGCTGGGCCGGGCGGAGGAGCGCGCTCCTCACCTTCGTCTACGGCACCGACGGGCACGCGGCGCACGTGAGCCCCTCGTGGCTGCGCGTCTCGGGCCCCGACGTGCGGACCCAGTTCCGCTCGCTGATCGGCTGGGACATCCTCGGCCGGCCCATGACCGTCTATCCGCGGTGGATGGTCGAGACGAGCGCGGGCGATTTCTCGCGCCTCGTGGGGCCGCCCCCGCGCGCGGCCGCGCCCGAGCCCGCGCTCGCGAGCGGCGGCGCCGGCCGCCCGCGCCTGCTCGATCCCGCGCGCGAGGCGACGTGACGGCGCCCCAGGCCGCCCTCTTCACCGTCCTGCTCGGCGCGCTCCTGCTCCAGGCCCTGGTGCCGTCGCGCCGCGTGCTCATCGTGACGGGCGGCGCGGCCCTCGCCTGCCTCGCGTCGACGCTGCTCGGGGTCGCGACGGCGCAGCGCCTGCTCGCCGAGGTGCCCTGGGACGTGCTCGTCATCCTCGTGACGCTGGGGCTCCTCTCCCAGCTCTTCGCGGCCTCGCGGCTCTTCGATCGCGTCGCCGTCGCGGCGACGCGGCTGAGCGGCGCCGATCCGTTCCGCGTCCTGCTCGTGTTCTCGATCGCGATGTACCTCGTGAGCGGCGTCGTCAACAACCTCACGGCGCTCGTGCTCGTGCTCCCGGTGCTGCACGTGCTGCTCAAGCTCATGGGCACCCGGCAGCGGTACGTCTCCTGGCTGCTCGGCCTCCTGCTCGTCGCCTGCAACCTCGGCGGGGCCGCCACCCCGATCGGCGATTTCCCCGCCATCCTGCTGCTCGGCCGGGGGAGCATGACGTTCGGGGACTACCTTGCGCGCGCCGCCCCGGCGACGCTCTGCGCGCTCGCCGCGCTGCTCTTCGTCGTGCGCTTCGCCGTGCGCCCGGCCGCGGGCGTGCCGCGCGACCCTGTCTCGGCGCGGCTCACGCGCGCGGCGATGGAGGCGCTGCACCGGCGGGTGCGCGTCGACCGGCGCCTCCTCGCGCCGGCGGCGGCCTCGCTCGCCGCGATGGTGGCCGCGTGGCTGTTCCTGCCCCCGGAGCTCGGCGTCGGCCCCGAGCTCGTGTGCTGGCTCGGCGCCGGCGCGGCGCTGCTCATGGCGCGCGCGCTCGGCGAGAGGCTCGCGAGGACGGGGCTCGACATCGAGGCGGTGCTCTTCCTGCTCTCGCTCTTCGTCATGGTCGCGGCGGTGCGGCGCACCGGCCTCTTCGAGGAGGTCGCGCGCTCGCTGGAGCGGCTGCCGATAGCGCCGTCGCTCCAGCTCGTCGTGTTCCTCGTGCTGGCGGGCGTGCTCACGGGGCTGTTCTCGGCGGGCCCGAGCATGGCGGCGCTCCTCGAGGTGGCCGAGTCGCTGGCCGCGCGGCTGCCAGGGCCCGCCGTCTACGTCGGCCTCGCCCTGTCGGTCTGCGCGGGCAGCTCGCTCTTCCTGACCGCCGCCACGTCCGGCCCGCTCGCGCAGGCGCTCACGGAGCGGGCCGACCTCAGGGACGTCGACGGCAGGCCGATCCGGTTCGGGTTCTTCGACTTCCTGCCGGCCGGCCTGCTGAGCTTCTCGATCATCCAGGCGGTGGCGATCGCGTACGCGCTCCTCGCCCTCTGGGCGGCGCGGTGAGCGTCAGCGCGCGCCCGGGACGAGCAGCTCCTCGAGGACGCCGGTCAGCTCGTCGAGCCTCACCGGCTTCGTGAGGTAGCGGTAGAATCCGGCCTCCTCGGCGCGGCGGGTGTCCCGCGGCATCGCGGCCGCGCTGAGCGCGATCACGGGGATGGCGCGCGTCTCCGGCCACTCCTGCAGCCGGCGCATGGCCTCGTAGCCGCTCATGCCGGGGAGGTTGATGTCCATGATCACGACGTCGGGCCGCCGCGCCCGCGCGAGCTCGATGCCGATCTCCGCGTTGGGCGCCGTGGTCAGGTGGACGCGCTCGAACTCCGAGATGAGCTCCTCCATGAACGCGATATTCGACGGGTTGTCCTCGACGTAGAGGACCGTGTGGCGGACGCCGCCGGGGCCGGCGAGCGGCGACACCTCGACGCGCGCGCTCGACTGCGCCGCGGCGTCGGACTCCGGCGGGGCCTCGTGCGCGGGGAGCGCGATCCAGAACTCGGATCCGCTGCCCGGCGCGCTGCTGAAGCCGACGCGGCCGCCCATGAGCTCCGCGAGCCGCTTCGTGATGGCGAGGCCGATCCCGGTCCCCTCGATCGGCCCCGTCTCCTGGCCGGCGCGCTGGAACGGCTGGAAGAGCTTCGCGTGCTGCTCGCGCGCGATGCCGATGCCGTCGTCCGCCACGCACACCCGCACGAACCCCTCGTCCGGCGCCGACACGACGAGCGTCGCGTGCCCGCCCCGCCGGCCGTACTTGATCGCGTTCGACCCGTAGTTCATGAGGATCTGCGCGAAGCGCGTGCGATCCGCGGTGATCTTCGGCAGCCCCGCGGGCAGGGGCGCGAGCGAGAGCTCGATGCCGGCGCGCTGGGCCATCGGATCGAGCGTCGTCTTCACCTCGGCCAGCACCTCGGGGACGTCCACGGGCTCGAGCGACACCGTCACGCGGCCCGCCTCGATGCGCGAGAGGTCCAGGATGTCGTCGATGAGCTTGAGCAGGTGCTCGCCGCCCTTCAGGACGTGCTCGATCCGCTCCCGCTGGCGATCGGTGAGCGGCGTCTTCCTGTCGCGCTGGAGGAGCTGGGCGAAGCCGAGGATCGCGTTGAGCGGCGTGCGGAGCTCGTGGCTCATCGACGCGAGGAACTCGCTCTTCGCGGTGCTGGCCGCCTCGGCGAGGGCCCGCGCCTTGCGCAGCTCCTCCGCGCGCTGCTCGTCGCCGGTCACGTCCCAGATCGTCGTCACGGTCCCGCCCTCGGCCGTGCGGCGCTCGGTCATGCGCAGGCTGCGCCCGTCGCTCGTGCGGAGATCCAGGGCGCCGCTCGGCTCGGCGTGGTAGGCGAGCAGCCGCGCGCGGAAGGCGGCCGGGTCCTCGCCGGCGAGGGCGAAGAGCTCCGCGCCGAGGCTCTCCTCGAGGAGCTCGCCGTGGCTCCGCCCGATCATCGGGCCGTTCACCCGCGCGCCGAGCCAGTGCCTGTACGCGCTGTTGCAGAGCGCGAGCCGATCCTGCGCGTCGAACACGGCGAACGCGCCCTGGATGCTCTCCACCGCGCTCCACAGGAGGTCGTTCGTGCGCTTGGCCGCGGCCTCCAGGCGCCTGCGCTCGCTGATGTCGCGGGCCACCTTCGAGGTGCCCACGACGTTGCCGAGGGAGTCGTAGATCGGAGAGACGGTGATCGAGACGTCGATGTCCCTGCCATCGCTGCGCCTGCGGACGGTCTCGAAGTGCTGGATGTGCTCGCCTCTCCGGATCCGCTCCAGCGTCCGGGGCACCTCGTCCTCCCGCCCCGGCGGGGAGAGGAGGGTGACGGGCCTGTCGAGCATCTCCTCGGCGGAGTAGCCGAAGATCTTCTGCGCGCCCCGGTTCCAGCTCGTGATGCGCCCGTCGAGCGACTCGCCGATGACGGCGTCCTCGGAGGAGTCGACGATCGCGGCCAGCCGCTGCATGGTGAGCTCGACCCGCTTGCGCTCGCTGATGTCCCGGATGGCGCTCGAGACGAGCGTGCCGCTCTCCGTCTTCAGCGGGCTCAGGCTGATCTCGACAGGGAACTCGCCGCCGTCCTTCCGCCGGCCGAACAGCTCCAGGCCCGATCCCATCGGGCGCGCCTTCGGCGCCGCGATGAACGACGAGCGGTGCGCGACGTGCGTCTGCCGGAAGCGCTCCGGCAGGAGGATCTCGATCGACTGCCCGATGAGCTCGCCGCGGGCGTAGCCGAACAGCCGCTCGGTCTGGATGTTGACGAACACGATGCGCGCCTGCTCGTCGACGACGACCATGGCGTCGGGCGCCGCGTCGATGAGCTGGCGGAACTTGTCGTCGTCGAGCTGCGGGACCGCGGGCGCGTGCTCGGGCGGACGCGCGCGCTCGGGCTGTTCATTCCTCATCGGGGAGCCTCACACAGAAGATCGCGCCGGGCGCGTTGTCCTCGACCCAGATGCGCCCGCCGTGCGCCTCGACGGCCATCTTGCAGAACGCGAGCCCGAGGCCCCGGCCGCCCCGGTGGAGGTCCGCCGCCTCGCCGCCGAGCTGGACGAAGCGATCGAACACCCGCGCGCGCATCTCGGCGGGGACGCCCGGGCCCGAGTCCGCCACGCGGAGCTCCACCTCGCCGCCGTCCTTCACGGCGCCGACGACCACCGCGCTGCCGACCGGGGCGTGGGAGATCGCGTTCTCGAGGAGGTTCTCGATGGTGCGGCGGAGCAGGTCCGGGTCGGCCCGGACCGCGGGCGCCTCGACGGCCTCGCGCAGCGACAGCGACCGGGAGCTCGCGCGCAGCTCGAGCGCGGCGAACACCTCGAGCACGAGCGCGCGGAGGTCGACGCGCGCGCGCTCCGGGGCGAGCCGCCCCTCCTCGCTCTTGCTGATGTCGAGCAGGTTGTAGATGAGCCGCAGGAGCGACCGCGCCTCTGCGCGGATGTGCCGCGCGGAGTCGCGCGCCGCCTCCGGGAGCGCGCGGTCCCGGAGCAGGTACTGCGCGTGCAGGTCCATGCTGCTCACGGGGTTCTTCAGATCGTGGACGACGAAGGCGGTGAGCTGCTCCTTCTGGAGCTGGAGGCGCATGAGGGCGTCGCGCTGCTGCCGGACGAGCTCGACGTGCTCGCGCAGCTCCGCGCCGAGGCGGCGCAGCCGCAGCGCGGCCTGCACCCGGACGAGCAGCTCCGAGGGGCGGACGGGCTTCGTCAGGAAGTCGTCGCCGCCGGCGCGCAGCGCGCTGTCGAACGTGTCGACGTCGCGGAGCGCGGTCAAGAAGACGATCGGCGTGCCCTCGCCGCCGGGCAGGCCGCGGATCCGGGCGCACACGGCGAAGCCGTCCATCCCGGGCATCCGCACGTCGAGCAGCACGCAGTCCGGCCTGTGGCGCTCGAACTGCTCGATCGCCTCCTCCCCCGTGACGGCGAGCACGACGTCGTAGCCGTCGTCCTCGAGCGTCGCCTGGGCCAGGGCGCGGTTCTGCGCGTTGTCGTCGACGACGAGCACCCTGGACCGCGACCCCTGCTGCTCCATTCGCCCCCGGCTCCGGGCGCGAGGTTACACGAGGGGCGGCGCTCCCACCATAGCCGCCCGCGGATCGCGGGAGAGCAGCGGTCTCGTCGGACTACCGATCGGTGCCGGTGCGCTTCGCGCCGTGCAGGCCGCGGAGCCGGTTCCAGAGCTCGTAGTCGGTGTGCTTCTTGGGCACGATCAGGTCGTCGGGCCTTGTCACCTTCTCGCCCGTGACGGTGAACTCGCCGCGCTCGCGGTCGTTGAGGTCGATGTACGTCGCGTTCGTCTCGAGGCGCCGGCCCGGCCGGACGATCCGCAGGGACCGTAGCTCTTCGTTGTTGAGCTCGGGGAGCAGGATGTGGGTCTCCTTGAGGTCGGCGGCGGGCATCGTGTCGTCGGCCGGCGAGGGCGCGCCGATGTTCTGGCCCGCCATGGCGTTGGGGTTCAGGTCGCTCTCGTACTCCGCCGGGTGCTTCACCGGCGTCTCGGCTTGGTGTCTTGTCATGGTGGTTCCCTCGGCGGGCGTGTGGTGCCCGGGGGGGCCGACCGCAAGCGCCGCGATCGCGCATTCCACGCGCGATGCCCGCGCGATCCCCGCGCGGTTCGCCTGGGCCATGGCGGCGGGATCGCCTGGCGATCACGCGGCGCGAGGCGCTGGCACGGCGGCTCAGCTCGGGTCGTCCGGGGGAGCGGCGAAGACCCGCAGCAGGAGCTCGCGCTGCGCCCGCACGTAGCGGATGTCCTCTTCGTAGAGCGCGGGGTGGCCGGCCGCGATGTGCGCCTGGGCCGCGGCCTCGCCGGCCTCGGCCCGCGCGCGCATGGAGGCGAGGAGCGCCGTGAGCCGATCGGTCACGGTGTCGAGCAGCGAGGCCCCGGGCTCGACGCCGTAGGCCCGGCAGAACCGGGCTGTCCGCCGGGCCTGCTCCTCCGGGCTGCCGGCGCTGTCCGGGTTGGTCGGCGCGTGCAGCGGGGCGAACCGGTAGACCGCGTACGCCAGATCCCAGACGCGCGGGCCCGGGTGGGCGACGTCGAAGTCGATGAAGCCCACCACCCGGCCGTCGCGGACGACGCTGTTGTAGGGCGCGACGTCGCCGTGGCAGATCACCTCGGCCGGCGATCGGGGCGGGTGTTGCCACCTGTCGTCCGGCCTTGGCACGAACGTCGCGGTCGCGTCGTGATAGCGGCGCAGCAGCGTGGCGGCGGAGATCAGGAGCTCGGGGGTCCGCAGCGCGGCCGGAAGGGCGTTGTGGACGTCGCCCTCGAGGTACGACAGCACCTCGTTCCCCTCGTCGTCGTACCCGAACGGCTCCGGCGCCGCGTCGAAGCCTGCTGACCGCAGGTGCCGCAGCAGCCGGTGGATGGCCGGCGCCGCGGCGGACGCGGGCCGGTACACCCTGTCGCCGCGCCGGCGCACGGTGTTGATCCCGCCCTGGAATACCGTCTCTTCGACCACCTTCTCGACCATGCCGCGCCATCCTGCCACGCGCGGGCGAGCGGGGCGAGATCATCAGTCGAAACACGATGTTGCGCGCGTCGCGTGTCTGGTCTGGCGCGATCTCCCGTGACGCGCGCCGCCCCCGAGGCGCGTCTCCGAGGCCTCGCCGGCGAGCGCGTCCTCGGGGGCGCGCTCGCCGGCGGACGACGGTGGCGCTCAGAGGTTGTAGGTGATGCCGTCCTGGCACACGAGCGGCAGATCATCGAGGAACGGGCTCTGGTAGGTGAAGAACTCGGTGATCAGCTCCCAGCCGCGCGGCGTCCTGCGGCTGCGCCGGTACACGGCTTCGACAGAGAGGCGCACTTGCCTCACGGTGCCTCCGTGCTCGTGATCGATGAACGTGAAGATCGGGGCCCCGTGGATGATGACGGTGCTCAGATCGATCGGCTTGAAGGTGTAGTCGAGGGAGATGTCGAGGAACTCCGGGGCGCTCGAGGCGAAGATCTGCCCGAAGTAGCTGGCGAGGCTCGTCCCCGGCGAGACCAGGGTGCCGCCGGGGATCAGGAACGTCGTGTCCGCGGTGACCGAGCTGAAGCCGTCCTCTGCCGTGCCGGGCTCGCCGGGGTGCAAGAGCGCGTAGACGTGGGGGATGAACTCCTGCTCATAGAAATCGTGCGCAGTGTAGCGGCACAGCAGGCCCATGTCGGCGTGCCCC
Source organism: Sorangium sp. So ce1335 (assembly GCF_051521615.1). NCBI lineage: Bacteria > Pseudomonadati > Myxococcota > Polyangiales > Polyangiaceae > Sorangium > Sorangium sp. So ce1335. Next base: position 7,136,323 of record NZ_CP150363.1, on the reverse strand, counting down.
GCGCCGAGACCGTGGCCGCTGGGGCTGAACTGGGAGCCGCAGATGATCTGCGACGGGTGGAGGGGATCCGTGAGCGCAGCAGATGCCGGGTTCGTCAGCGCGAGCGCGGTCGTCGCCACGGAGAAGGCAAACAGGGTAGGTCGCGGCGTGAGCATGGATGGCTCCTTGATGGGCGTTCCCTCCGTGATCCGGCGCCGGCCCGACGGAGGGGCGACCTGACCGACGCTCCCTCTCCCGACCGACGAGAGCCGCCGAGATGTCGAGCTGTCGGTAGCCCGCATCGGATGTGATGAGGGGAGTAAAGCCTACCAGGTGAGCGGCTGGACGATCCGCGGGATCGATCTCGTATCGCCGTATCGCCCGGAGGTCGCTCTTTGGGTCAGCGTCGCGGGCGGGGAGGTCAGCGTCGCGGGCGGGGAGGTCAGCGTCGCGGGCGGGGAGGTCAGCGTCGCGGGCGGGGAGGTCAGCGTCGCGGGCGGGGAGGTCAGCGTCGCGGGCGGGGAGGTCAGCGTCGCGGGCGGGGAGGTCAGCGTCGCGGGCGGGGAGGTCAGCGTCGCGGGCGGGGAGGTCAGCGTCGCGGGCGGCTGCGCCGCGGGGGCAGGCCTCGGTCGAGGCCTGCTCCCCGCGCGCCCGCGGCCGACGGGTCAGTTCGGGATGCTGTCGTACTGGCAGGTCACGCTGCAGCCGTCGCCGCCCACGCGGTTGCCGTCGTCGCAGTCCTCGTAGAGGCTCTGCAGCCTGCCGTCGCCGCAGTACGGGCCGTAGACGCACCCCGGCGCGCACTTGCCGTACCCGCCGGTGTTGTTGCCGTCGCCGTCGTCGCACTGCTCGGTGCCGTTGCGGATGCCGTCGCCGCAGCGCGGGCCGAGCTGGCAGCGCGGGCCGCACTCGCCGTAACCGCCGTCGTTCTTGCCGTCGTCGCACTGCTCGCCGACCTGGACGACGCCGTCGCCGCACTGCGCGCCGAGGCGGCAGTTGTTGCTGCAGCCCGTCGCCGCGTTCGGCGGGTCGCACTGCTCGCCCCAGTCCTCGTCGACGCGGTTGTCACCGCAGCGCGCCGCCGGGGTGCACTCGCGCGTGCAGCTCCCGTAGAAGCCGTCGTTCTTGCCGTCGTCGCACGTCTCGGCGCCGCTGATGACGCCGTCGCCGCAGTACGGCCCGTACTGGCAGAGCACGTTGCAGCCGCCATAGGCGCCGTCGTTCTTCCCCTCGCCGAGGTCGCAGTCCTCCTCCTCGGGCTGGACGATCGCGTCGCCGCAGCGGGGCCCGTACACGCACCCCACGCCGCACTGGCCGTAGCCGCCGTCGTTGATGCCGTCGTCGCACTCCTCGCCGAACTGCGCCTGCGTCACCCCGTCGCCGCAGTGCGAGGCGAGCCGGCAGCTCGCGCAGGTGAGGTCGTTCACGCTGTCGCACTCCTCGCCCCACTCCGCGTCGACGCGGTTGTCGCCGCACCTCGGCGCCGGCGCGCAGCCCGGGGCGCACGTGCCGTACGTGCCGTCGTTCACGCCGTCGTCGCACGCCTCGGCGCCGTTCCTGACGCCATCGCCGCAGTACGGCGCGTAGGTGCAGGCCGCCGTGCAGCCGCCGTAAGCGCCGGTGTTCCGCCCGTCGCCGAGGTCGCATTCCTCCTCGCCGGGCTGGACGATGCCGTCGCCGCAGCGCGGCCCGTACACGCACGACGGGCCGCACTGGCCGTACCCGCCGTCGTTCACGCCGTCGTCGCACTCCTCGCCGTGCTCCGGCTGCGTGACGCCGTTGCCGCATTGCGAGGCGATCCGGCAGTTGACGCAGGTCGAGTCGTTCGGGCTGTCGCACTCCTCGCCCCAGTCCACGTCGACGCGGCGGTCGCCGCACCTCGGCGCCGGCGTGCAGCCCGGGTTGCAGGTGCCGTACGCGCCGTCGTTCACGCCGTCGTCGCACCCCTCGGTGCCGTTCCGGATGCCATCGCCGCAGTACGGGCCGTAGGTGCAGGACGCCGTGCAACCGCCGTAAGCGCCGGTGTTGCGCCCGTCGCCGAGGTCGCAGCTCTCGTCGCCCGGCTGGACGATCCCGTCGCCGCAGCGCGGCCCGAGCACGCACGACGGGCCGCACTGGCCGTACCCGCCGTCGTTCACGCCGTCGTCGCACTCCTCGTCGTACTCCGGCTGCGTGACGCCGTTGCCGCACTGCTCGGGGATCCGGCAGTTGACGCAGTTCGAGTCGGTCGGGTCGTCGCACTCCTCGCCCCACTCCTCGTCGACGCTGCCGTCGCCGCACCGCGGGGCCCGCGTGCAGTTCGGGTTGCAGGTGTCGTACGCGCCGTCGTTGATGCCGTCGTCGCACTGCTCGGGGCCGTTCACGACGCCATCGCCGCACGACGGGCCGATCTCGCACGACGTCGTGCAGCCGCCGTAGCCGTTCGCCGTGTTGCCGCTGCCGAGGTCGCACGCCTCGTACGGGGCGTTGACCGCGCCGTCGCCGCAGCGGGGCGGGGCCACGCACCCCGGCGCGCAGGCGCCGGACGCGTTGGCGTACGTGCTGTTGTTGACGCCGTTGTCGCACGCCTCGGGGCCGTTCCGGATGCCGTCGCCGCAGTACGGCCCGAGCTGGCAGTTGTTGCACTTGCCGTAGCCCGGCCCGTTGTCGAGGCCGTCGTCGCACTCCTCCCCCGGCGTCACGACCGGCTCCTCCCCGCCGCACTCGGGCTCGCAGATCGACCTGCCGGCGCTGAAGCCCGCCAGCGTGAGCTGGTAGTTCGAGCCGGTGACGTGGCGCTCGGCCTGGAACACCGCGATCTCGTAGACCCTGCCGTGCTGGAGGTTCAGGGTGACGTTGTAGGGATCGCGCCGCGTGCAGTTGTTGTCGTCGCAGGGGGTCACGCGGGCGTTGCCGTTGTCGAGGATGGTCACGCTCTCCTGGTTGCGCTGGTGGATGCCGCCGATGTCCGCGGTCAGCGTGTTCTTGATGAACACCCAGACGTCGTCGTCACCGAAGAACGTGAGCACCGGGTCGGCCTCCCCCGGGTCCGAGTTGAACTGGAACCAGTAGCGGACCTCGCTCGTGAAGTAGAAGTTGTGCCGCTGGTTTCCGTCGCCGTTCTGCGCGACCTCATCGCCCGTGGCGAGCAGGCTCTCGAGCACGGGATCCCCGGCAGGCGGGTTGAGGTCGAGCGGCCAGAACGGCTCCCGCTCGTACACGAAGGTGCCGGGGGTCGTCTCGATCAGGTCGATCGTGGTGATGAGCGTCCTGTTGTAGTTGGGGTTGTCCCGGTACCACCACTGGAAGTTCGTTTGCCCCGAGGTCCAGCCGTTCGCGGCGGACGGCGTGAAGAAGCCGTTCCCGCGGGCGTTCACGGGCTTGCCGTCGGCGTCGAGCGTCGAAAGGACGGTGCCGTCGGTCTGCGCGCCGTCGGGGTTGATCTCGAAGTCGAAGTGCCCGCGAAGGCTATCGCGCTGATCGGCGTCGCAGGCGCTGTTGGCCGTGGAGCTGAAGTTGTAGTCCTGCGGGCACCAGCCGATGAAGTCGCGGAGGACCATCGGCAGCCGCATCTCCGTGGGCTCCACGGAGCAGACGTAGCCGGGCTCGATCGCGCAGTCGGCGGAGCAGCCGTCCCCGCTCTCGTTGTTGCCGTCGTCGCACTGCTCGGTCTCGTCGCCCGGCAGCAGGATGCCGTCGCCGCACTCCGACACGCACTCGCCGGCCGGGCAGCTCGGCTCGCGCTTGCAGTCCGGCGTGCAGCCGTCGCGCCAGGTGGTGTTGCCGTCGTCGCAGACCTCGGTGCCCTCGACGATGCCGTCGCCGCAGACGGAGTAACCCCCGCAATCCTGAGGCTCGCCGTCGTCGCACACCCGGCCCGGCTCGATCTTGCAGGTCTCGTCGCAGCCGTCGCCGCCGAAGAGGTTGCCGTCGTCGCACTGCTCGGCGCCCATCTTGATGCCGTCGCCGCAGACCGTCTTGCAGGGGAAGCCCACGCGCGAGCAATCCCACCCGTCCTCGATGATCTGGCAGTCGGCGCTGCAGCCGTCGCCGTCGGCCGGGGGCTCCTGGCCGTCGTCGCACGACTCGGTGCCGCCGATCACGCCGTCGCCGCACACGGGCTCCGGCGGCGGCGTGCAGCGCCCGCCGGCCTCTGGGCACGTCCAGCCGAGCTCGATCTTGCACTGCGCGGTGCAGCCGTCGCCGCCGACGGGGCTCGTGTCGCCGCCGTCGTCGCACTGCTCGCCCGCCTGGATCACGCCGTCGCCGCAGAACGTCCTCCGCGTGCAGGGCTGTCCCGGCCTGCAGATCCAGCCGTCCTCGAGCCGGCAGTCGGCCGTGCAGCCGTCGCCGGACGCCGCCCCGCCGTCGTCGCACTGCTCGCTGCCGTTCACGCGGCCGTCGCCGCACCGGTGGAGCAGCACGCAGGGCTCACCCGCCTCGGGGCACGCATAGGCCGCCTCGATCGCGCTGCAGTCCGCGGTGCAGCCGTCGCCGCTCACGGTGTTGCCGTCGTCGCAGAGCTCGCCCGGGTTCACGGCGCCGTCGCCGCAGCGGGTCGTCCGCGTGCAGGGCTGGCCCGGCGTCGGGCAGGTGTAGAACGCCTCCTCGCGGCAGAGGCTCGAGCAGCCGTCGCCGCCGGCGGTGTTGCCGTCATCGCACTGCTCGCCGGTCTCCCTGGCGCCGTTGCCGCAGACAGGGAGCCGCGTGCACGGTTGACCGGGCCGGCTGCACTGATACCCCTCCTCGCGGGTGCACGTCGCGCTGCAGCCGTCGCCGGACGCCGGCGGGTCGTCGCCGTCCTCGCACTCCTCACCGTTGTTCACGCGGCCATCGCCGCACCGGAAGGGGAGGGTGCAGGGCTGGCCGGGCCGGGAGCACACGTAGGGCGACTCGACCGCGCTGCAGTCCGCGGTGCAGCCGTCGCCGCTCACGGTGTTGCCGTCGTCGCAGAGCTCGCCCGGGTTCACGGTGCCGTCGCCGCACCGGATCGTCCCCTGGCAGGGCTGGCCCGGCCTCGGACAGGTGTAGAACGCCTCCTGCCGGCAGAGGCTCGAGCAGCCGTCGCCGCTCGCGGCGTTGCCGTCGTCGCACTGCTCGCCGCTCTCGAGGAGCCCGTTGCCGCAGACCGGCAGGAGCTCGCAGGCCTCCCCCGGCCTCCGGCACACGTAGCCCGGCTCGCGGGTGCACGTCGCGCTGCAGCCGTCGCCGGACACCGGCGGGTCGTCGCCGTCCTCGCACTGCTCGCCGTTGTTCACGCGACCGTCGCCGCAGCGGTACAGGCGGATGCACGGCTCGCCCGGCGCGGGGCACACGAACTGCGGATCGAGCACCCGGCAATCGGCGCTGCAGCCGTCGCCGCCCGTCGTGTTGCCGTCGTCGCAGATCTCGCCGGGGTCGACCCTGCCGTCGCCGCACCGGATCTGGAGCTCGCAGGGCTGGCCCGGCGTGGTGCAGGTGTAGAACGCCTCCTGGCGGCAGAGGCTCGAGCAGCCGTCGCCGCTCAGGTCGTTGCCGTCGTCGCACTGCTCGCCGGCTTCCTTCGCGCCGTTGCCGCAGACCGGCAGCCGCTCGCAGGGGTGATTGGGCCGCGAGCACGCGAAGCCCGGCTCGCGCGTGCACGTGGCGCTGCAGCCGTCGCCGGAGCTGTCGTTGCCGTCGTCGCACGCCTCCGAGCCGTTCACGCGGCCATCGCCGCAGTCGTAGAGCAGCGTGCACGGCTCGCCCGGCCGCGGGCAGACGTACGACGGGTCGACGAAGTAGCAGTCGGCGCTGCACCCGTCGCCGTCGGCGGTGTTGCCGTCGTCGCAGAACTCGCCAGGATCGAGGACGCCGTCGCCGCACGCGATCGTCAGCACGCACGGCTCGCCGGGCGTCGGACACTCGCAGTAGGGCTCGATCTCGCACAGCCCGGAACAGCAGTCGCCGGGCAGGCTGTTGCCGTCGTCGCACGCCTCGCTGGCCTGGTTGATCTCGCCGTCGCCGCAGGCTGGCTCCTGCGGCAACTCGCACTCGGGGGGCGGGTCGTCGCCCGCGCACGGGTCGGGCCCGTCGCCGCCGGTCCCGCTGGTGGAGCCGACGCCGCCGGCGAAGTCGCTACCGCCGCTGCCGGCGTCGCCGGTGCCGCTGGAGACCGCGCCGCTCCCCGCGCCGCCCGCGCCGCCCGCGCCGCCCACGGAGGGTGGATCCCCCCCGCAGGCGGCAGTTACTTGAAGTAAGCCCACCGCCAAAGCCAGATAAGACGTTCTCAAACTCACGACACACCTCGACGAACACGAGCGACTGCGCTCGGGCAGGAAGTCGACGACCCTGTTCCAGGGTAGATCGGGCGCCCCTCGCACCTCTAGCCGAAAATCGCTCCATCCTGCGCGACTCGACGCCTCGCCACGACGTCTCTTCACGACGTCTCTCCACGGTGGATTCCACCCGCGCGGCGCGGACGAATGACGCGCATAGCGCGCCGCGGCGGGGACGGACTCGGCAGCTTCCTGTGCCCCGCGGAGGTCCTCCGCGCGGTGCCGGGCTCCAACAACCCGTTTGGGCTTGACATCCGGGCGTCCGCGGGACGTCGAGAGATGCGTGGGAGGCTGATGGCGCAAGGCTCGCGCGCTCGCGCTCCGGCCGCCTCGCTGGGCCGGGCGGCGGTGGCTCAGATGGCGTTTCGCCTGCTCTCTCGGAAGAGGATCGCGGCGCCGAGGGCCGCGTCGGCAGGGACGAAGAGGTCGCCGGCGGCCGACACCTTCAGCGGGAATCCGTTCTCCTCGAGCAGCTTCCGCGCGACGCCGACGTCGCGCACCGCGACGGCGTAGGCGACGAAGGCCGGCAGCGCGGGGGCTCGCTCGCCGGGCAGGATCGTCCCGAGATCGCCGTCGGCGACGAGGGTGATCCGCGAGCCGTCGAGATCGAAGACGCGCGCCGGTCCTTCCGCGCGCGCGGGGCGGCCGAGGTACTTCTCGTAGCGGCGCTCCACCTCGGGCAGGTCGGCCTGGGCGACGCAGAGCACGGACTCGACGAGATCCACAGCGCCGTTGGGGTGCTCCAGGTGGGGCTGCGCCGCGAGCAGCGCTGCCGGCGAGTTCTCCGCGACGGCGAGCCTCCCCTCGGGCACCTGGCCTGCCCCGGGTGCATCGCTGTCGAGCTCGACGAGCCGGACCGGCTCCATCTGCGTCCCGCTCGCGGTGTCCACCGGGCGTCGAATGGTGATGACGCCCCCGTGCCCGACGCCCTCCGCGCTCAGCCGGCGGGCGGCGGCGTCGGCGTCGGCGGTCTTGAGCACGAGGATGTGCAGGCCCTGGAAGCGGGCGGCGCACGCGGCGATCTTCGCGACGGTGCTGCGGATGGACTCGGTGATCCGCGCGAGGTGCTCCGGGGGCGCCTGGAGGGGGATGCGCTTTGCGTTGGCCGGGAGCCGGTCGGGGTCGTCGTCGTCGACGCAGCTCACGAGCTCCACGAAGCTGCGCGGGAAGTCGGCGTGGGTGTTCCCCGCGCCGAAGGGCCGGGGGGGCTCGCCCTGGCTGCGCGACAGCATGGGATAGGCCGGCGGCGATATGCGGAAGCCGAGCCGCCGGTAGAGCTCGAGGCCTCCTGCCATGTCGCGCACGACATGGCCGACGTGGTGCAGGTGATCGATGTCATGACTCATGGTGGGTCACCTCCGGGGGTAGGCCTGGCAGGCCGTCGATGCTCGTCGTGTTCTTCTCCAGCTGATAGCGCGAGAGGCCCTCCGGCCCCTTCCGCTCCGCCCATTTCGACAACGTGTCCCGCTCGCCCTCGTACACCATGTGCGGCACGGCGTAGCCGCACGACGTGGCGATGCGATCGAGCGCGATCCGGATCACCGCCCGGACCCCCTGGAGCGGCGGGAACAGGCCCGCGAGCGCGTCGAAGCGCGCGTCGCCGGGGAAGACCGGCTCGCCGCGCCCCTGCAGGCGCAGGATGCGCGGTGGGCCGGAGAACGCGCAGAACATCAGCGTGATGCGGCCGTTGTCGCGCAGGTGCGCGATGGTCTCCACGCCGCTGCCGGTCAGGTCGAGGTAGGCGACGGTCCGCGGGTCGAGGACGCGGAAGGTGTCGTACCCCTTCGGCGACACGTTGACGTGCCCGCCGTCGCCCGAGGGCGCGGAGGCGACGAAGAAGATGCGCTGCTCGGCGAGGAAGGCGGTGAGGTCGTCGTCCAGCTCGGAGAAGGTTCGTCCCATGAGGTCCTCGGGTGCGACAGGTACGGCCAGGGCGCTTCGAAGCCTGTCCCCGCATCTTCGCGCATCGGCGGCTCTTGCGCGCGATGAGACGGGACCATGGACTGCTGTCGCGTCCGCGGTGCTGTAGGGGCGGCGCTGCGCCCGGGGGAGGGGGCAAGCGGGCCCGCTGGTGCCGGGGAGGGCCCGCCGCCTCAGCCCCACGGCGCGCGCGAGGGGCTCCCGACGTGGTAGAGCTCAGCGGCTGATCCATGCGCGTCGACTACCTGCCTCCTGCGATGACCGGCCTCCTTGCGGGCATCGGGATGATGGCGGCGCCCGGGCAGGGCCGCGCGCTGGTCGATGATCTCGACGAGCTCCGCCGCCTCCACGGCGCGGACCTCCTCGTCTCCCTCGTCGGCGAGCACGAGCTCGATTACCTGGGGATCCCGGACCTCGTCGAGCGCGCCGGGGAGCGGGGGCTCGTGGTCCTGCGATGGCCCATCGGCGACTTCTCCGTGCCGTCCGATGTCGCGACGCTGAAGGAGCCGGTCGATCGGATCCTCGACACGGCCGCGCGCGGGCGCGCGGCGATCGTTCACTGCTGGGCTGGCCGCGGCAGGACGGGCCTCGTCGCGGCCGCGTGCCTGGTCAAGCGCGGCTTCGCGCCGGCCGAGGCCATCGCCGCCGTGAGGCGCTGCCGGCCGGGGACGATCGAGAACAGCGACCAGGAGGAGGCGGTCGCCGATTTCGCGCGCGCGCTCGGGCGGAGCACCTGACGCCGCCAAGACATTGTCTTCTTCTTGGCGTCTTGGCGGTTCATTTCTCGCTCGCTCGACGAGAACGATGTTCTAAATTCCCGATCCTGATTCGGGAACGCCAGCAATTCCAAGCGCTTGAACGGAAAGCTTGCAGGTCGGCCTCTCCGTGCGCTCGTGGCCGCTGTGAACGAACCCACCACGAGGAGGAGAGGCCGATGGGGAGAATGTTCTTCGGCTTCGTTCCCGGCACAAGCGGGTGCTCCAGCAGCGAGCCCGAAAAGCGCGGGACGGGGCCTACCGAATCCGCTGCCTGATTCTGCTGAGGTTGGACGCCGGAGCGACGCCGGCACGTATTGCAGAGGAGCTCCAGGTCGCTCGCTCGACGATCAGCCGGATCCGCTCGCGCTTTCTCGCCGAAGGACTTGCGGGCCTACGCGACCATCGCGCACACAACGGTCAGCGCAAGGTTTCTGCAGCGCACCGGCGGCGACTTGAGCAATTGCTCGACGCGAGCCCGCAGGACTTCGGCTGGGCACGGCCGACGTGGACGCGCGAGCTGCTGGCGCTCCAGCTCGAACGCGACACCGGGCTACGCCTGAGCGTCGGCCACATCGGTCGGCTGCTGCGAGCGATGGGGGCGCGCCGCAAGCGCCCCCGTCCCGTCGTCCGCTGCCCGTGGCCGAAGGCGCGCGAGCGCCGCAGGATCGGAGCGATCCGCAAGCTGATCTGCAGCCTGCCCCGCGACGAGATCGCGTTCTACGTCGACGAGATGGATGTCGATCTCAACCCGCGGCTCGGGCTCGACTGGATGCGGCGCGGTCGGCAGAAGCGTGTGCTCACGCCCGGCAACAACCAGAAGCGCTACGTCGCTGGCGCGCTGACGATCGGCTCGGGCAAGCTGACGTGGGCGTTCGGCGCTCGCAAGAGCAGCGACTTGTTCATCGCGGCGCTGGCCACGCTGCTGCGCCGCTACCGGCGCTACCGGCGGCTGCACGTCATCGTCGACAACTTCGGCATCCACACGAGCAAGAAGACCCGAGCATTCGTCGAGGCCGCGGGAGGCAAGCTCGTGCTGCACTTCCTGCCGCCGTATGCGCCCCAGTACAACCGCATCGAACGTGTCTGGAAGCAGGTCCACGACAACGTCACCCGCAACCATCGGTGCGCGAGCATCGACCAACTCGTCGAGGAGGTGGATGATTGCCTGGAGGCCCTCTCCCCGTACCCGGGGTCGTCCGCGAGCCTGCGGCCTGTGGTCAGCTCGCCCGTTGCCGATTCGGGATCGGCTATTTAGCTCGTTGCCATCCCGGAGTCAGCGCTTGATCTGGGCGTCGGGCCAGAGCCCGAGGATCTCTTGCAGCTGATGCTCCGGAGCGAACTCCTCCCAGACGATGCCGTTGCAATCCCGCGTATCGGAGAAGGCGCTGGCGGCGTCGTCCTCCCATCCCAGATGGCGCAGACCCGTCGCGTCGCCGGCGGGGACCTGACGAATGGAGAAGTTCACCGTGTCGGTGCGCCACAGCGCGTACTGGTCAGGCACGATGACGTGCGGCTGCGCCGCCAGGCGCCGCGTGTAATCGACAATGGAATCCGTCAGTGAACGCACGCCCAGAGCAACATGGAGCCTTCGCATCTACGACCCTCCGCGCGGCGCCGACGTCGACTCGATGAGACACGCCGTGACGGAGCTCCGCGCCAGGCACCGGTAGCATGGGCGAGGCAACGGCACCAGCTTCGGCGAGCTCATCCTCACTGTGTCGCCGTCGCGCCTTCGCCTGGCCGGCGCGGCGAGGTTCCGCCCCATAGAGCACACGAACCTGGGAGTGACACGTTGCGACAGCGCGTCGAGGACCTCGAGCAACGTGTCGCGGAACAGCAACATACCATCGATGTCTTGCGCCAGGCGAGCGGGTGGAACGGTAGCAGCGCCGTCCCGTTGCACGCGCTGCTCCGGCTGATCGATTGCAGCTCCGACTTCATAGGGATAGCCGACATGGAGGGCCATGCCCTCTACGTCAACGAGGCTGGCCGGAACATGGACGGGCTCGAATGCATCTCGATGGACGAGCGCGATGGCTCCGGTCGGGCGCTGTGGGTCGCGGCCATCCACACGGCTGGACGCCGCGCGCTCGAGAGCGGCGCGCTCCTGCGCGGCGGTGACGCCCCTCAGCCCCGCTGCGGCCCCGATGAGCGCTCCGCGACGGCGTCGTCCGCCTCCGGCCCCTCTGGGTCGTGGAGGTAGAACCCGGGGCCCTCCGGCATGCCGGCGGCGGCGAACGCCGCGCGGCGCTTCTTGCACTGCGTGCACCGCCCGCAGTGGCGCTCGTAGCCCAGCATGCAGCTGTACGTCTGCCCGTAATCGATGCCGAGCCGGACGCCCTCGGCGAGCACCGCGCGCTTGTCGAGCCCGACGAGCGGCGTCTCGATGGCGACGGTGCCCAGCGCGGACGCGAGGTGGCGAATCGCCTCGAGGAACTTCAGCGACGCGCTGGCGTATCCATCGATGTCGTCGCGGATGACGGCGATGGCGATCGCCGCCGCCTCGATCTGGGCCGCGTACGAGAGCGCGAGGCTCAGGACGACGAGGTTCCGGTGCGGCAGCGGGATGTGGAGCTTCGCCTGCTGCTCCGCCCGGAACGCCGCCCCGACGGCGCCCATGTCGAAGCGCCGCAGCGAGAGCCCGAGCGCCGCGCACTGCCGCTCGGCCGCCTGGTGCTCCCGGTGCGCGGCGCGCTGGCCGTAATCGACGAACACCGGGACGACCGGCGCGCGCGCGTGCACGACGTGGAGCAGCGTCGTGCTGTCGGCGCCGCCGGTGAGGAGGACGATGGTGGGAGCCTGCATGACCGAAGAAGATCGGCGATCCGGCGCGCGAGCGCCAGGCCCTTTCGGGCCGGCTGCGCCGCGGCGCGCGGCAGGGCGCGCGCTCGTCGCTGCATTCGGGGGGGGGCGCCGGCGGGCGACGGCGCCGCCGGCGCGTAAGACGCTAGCGGCCGAGCAGGGCGTCCAGCACCCTGTTGTAGGTCGCCTTCTTCTGGTACTGGTCGTCGAAGAGCAGAGACTGCGAGCTCTGCCCGTTGCACAGCGCGCCGCTCCAGGAGTTGAGCCACGACCTTCCGTCGTTGATCCCCCAGAAGGTGATCGCCGTGCACTCGGGCATCGAGAAGCAGGCCGCGACGATGTCGTGGTAGTACGTGAGCTGCTCCTCCGCGGTGACCACGCCGCCGCAACGGTTGATGTCCATCTCGGAGATCAACACCTCGAGGCCCAGATCGGCGAAGCGCCTCAGGTTCGCGGCCACGTCCGCGCCGCCGGCCTCGTTGTTCGGCGGGCCGATGTGCATCTGGAACCCGACGCCGTCGATCGGGACGCCCCGCTCGACCATGCCCTTCACCATCTCGTAGACGAAGTCGGCCTTCTCGTTGAGCGCGTCGATGCTGTAGTCGTTGTAATAGAGCTTGGCGGTCGGGTCTTGCTCCCTCGCGATCTGGAAGGCGAGGTCGAGGTACCTCTCACCCAGCGCGTTGAAGAACACCGAGGGCCTCATGCGGGGGTTGCCGACGCCGGTGTCGCTGTTGGTGATGACCGCCTCGTTGACGACGTCCCAGTGGTTGATGCGGTCCTTGAAGTGCCCCATCACGTTCTCGATGTGCCGGCGGATCGCCTGCTCCACCGCCGCCGCCCCGCTCAGGGAGTTGGCCCATCCCGGCAGCTGGTTGTGCCACACGAGGGTGTGGCCCTTGACCTTCATGTTGTTCTGCCGCGCCCAGTTCACGATGTTGTCGGCGGCGCCCCAGCTGAACTGCCCCGGGTTCGGCTCCAGCGCGTCCCACTTCATCTCGTTCTCTGCCGTCACGTAGTTGTGCTCGGCGGCAGCGACGCTCTTGTAGCGGTTGTCGTTGAGGCCGCCGCCAGAGATGGCCGCGCCGATCAGGATCGGGGGGTTCGCCTTCTCGCCGGCCTCCCTCAGCGAGCTGGCGCTCGCGGCGGGCGTCCTCGTCCGCGGGGTGCTCGGGCCGCCGCCGGTGCCGCCCCCGCCCGTGCCATCCATCCCGGTGCTCGTGCTGCTCGTCGCGCCGCCCGTGCCGCTCGCGCTCGTCGTGACGCCGCCCGTGCTGCCCGTCGTCGCGCCGCTCGTGCCGCTCGTCGCGCCGCCCGTCGCGCCGCCCGTGCCGCTCGTCGCGCTGCCCGTGCTGCCCGCCGCGCCCGCGCCGCCGGTCCCCCCTTCCCCCCCGTCGCCACCGCCGTCCGAACAGCCGATGGCGCACAGGAATGCCGAGAGTAGAAGGGTAAGGGGTGCTGACCTCATGCTCGCCTCCAAAGTAAAATGTCTTTACTATTTCCCGCGGTATGGAGCCTTGGTCATCGCCGGCCCCACCCCGCGAGCGCGCGGCGCCTGAGAAGGCGCCGGAGCGGCAGCAGATCGGCCGCTATCCCCTACGCCTACAGCTTCGCCACGCGGGTTCCAAGGGATATGAATACCCGAGCGGAGTTCCAAATTCACGCAAAAATTACGTTGTGGTGATGTTGCGTGTCCAACAACGAGCCAGGTAGGGGGGCCCACGCAGCGTGACCCTACGTGTGTCCCGCGGTTTACAGGGGCCGCTCCCGCGTGACCCTACGTGTGTCCCGCGGTTTACAGGAGCCGCTCGCGCGTGACACCCTGTGTGTCCCGTTGTTTACAGGGGCCGCTCCCGCGTGACACCCTGTGTGTCTCGCCGCTTCCAGGAGCCCCCTCGGGGCGACCCTATGCGGTTCCCACACATGTGCCGTGGCGTGCTCGGCAGCCTCTCCGGCGCGCCTCGTTCCTGCCGGGGACGCGCGCGTCCTCGTCGCGCGCTCCGCCGCTGCCTCACCAGCGGAGCTCGGCCGGCAGGAAGTCCGCTATCAGGTCCCTGTAGAACGGCTTCAGGCGCTGCACGTCGGGAGGGGCGTCGGCCTTCGAGTACAGATCGTACGGGTTGAACCGCCGCACCCACTCCATCATGCGGCGGTCTTGCTCGTTCATCAGGTGCCCGTACGCGCCCTCGCGGTGCGCCGCGTAGAACGAGTGGTATCGGATCATGGCAAGCGCCTCGAGCGGCAGGTGATCCTTCACCACATGATACAGGTACTCGTCGTGCCCCCACGACATGTGGACCCGGGAGAGCCCCGCGCCCTCCTCGTAGATGCCGCACGGCGTCCGGTACGCCGGGTTCGCCCTGTCCGGGTTCCGCGCGAAGAGCTCGGGGAAGACGACCCGGTCCGAGTGCGCGCAGCCCACCGGGAAGGTGTCGCCCACGACGGCCCACTGCGGCTCGCCCCACGTGCACAGGATCTTGCCGGCGTCGTGGATCAGCGCGGTCAGCACGAACCACCGCGGCTGCCCGTCCCGCCGCGCCGCCTCCGCGGACTGGAGCGCGTGCGCGATCTGCGACGTCTCCGTGTCCGGATCGCTGTCGTCGACGAGCCGATCGAGCAGCTCGAGCGCCTCCCACATGCCCATCCGGCAGCGGTCGAGGCCGAGGTACTGCCGCTGCTTCGCCTGCACGAAGGCGAGCGTCTGCCCCTCGTGGTTCAGCCGGTAGAGCTCCTGTACGCTCGGCCGCACCCCGGCGCGGTAATCGCGAAACGCCGAGGCCTCCTTCTTTGCCGCTGCTCCGCGCGCGTCGCTCGCTTCCACGCCCGGGACGCCCGACACACCAGATTCCACGCCTGAACTCTGCTGACCTTGCTCGCTCATCGCTCCGGCCGACAACGTACCACCCGGCCCAGCGCGGCGCGAGCCGCCGGCGGCCGCGAGCACACCCGGCCCTGGCCCGCCTGACCTCGCCCGCTACCGGGCCTGCGGTGGTCCGCGCCTCCGTTCAGCAGCCGTGTCCGAGCGCGCAGCCACGGTGGGCGGGATTCTCGTCCTCGAATGAAGGGGGACCTGATGGGCGGGTATCCGAGCGACCGGCCGTCAGGCAGCCTTGCCATGGCTTGAACGCCGATGCGCGGCGAGCGCAACACCGTTGTTCGCCGCGTCCGCACGACGGAGGTCGAGGCGTCACGTCGAGCATGCCATTGCAATATTCCCGCGTGGGTGCGTGCCCGGCGTCGATGGACATCGGCTTCCCATGTCGCGGCGCTGGCAAAATACGAGGTTCGCCGCCGCGGGCGGTCGGAGGGCTGTCCTGCGGGCATGCCCGTGGTGGTAGTCTCCCCTGCAGGAGACGATGAGCGATGGGGGCAGGGCGGTCATCCAGGGGGGATATCCCGCGTCGTCGTGCGGACGCACCTTGGCCGGGGCGCCGGCGCGCCGAGCCCCGGGCCGCGCGGCCGCGATGGAGGCGCCATGGACGGCGATCGTGACTCCCTGAGCGGGCGCAGCATGTTCGGCGAGGACACCGCACGCACGATCGCGCTCGCCCACAGCACGCGCCCGCAGATCATGGCCCGACCGGCCCCCCGCGCCAGGGCACACGACTCCGCCCCTCGCCCCCTGGACGCAGCGGCGCTGCCGCCGCCGGAGATGCCCATCGCGGGCGGCCTGCCGATGACCGTCGGGGCCACCATCAAGCAGTACGAGATCCTCCGCAAGCTGGGGGAGGGCGGCATGGGGACCGTGCTCCTCGCCCGCGACACGAAGCTGGGGCGCCTGGTCGCGATCAAGCTCCTGCACGAGTTCAGCGGGCAAGAGGCGGAGCGCTTCCTGGCCGAAGCGCGGGCGACGGCCCGCTGCCGGCACGAGAACATCGTGGTCATCCACGAGGTGGACGAGATCCATGGATACCCGTACATGGTGCTCGAATACATCCAGGGCCCCACGCTGCGCGCGTGGATGGCGCAGCGCGGGCGCGCCGGCGGGGCCGAGCAGCTGGCCGCCGACTCCCTGGGCGGCCCGCTGTCGCTGAGCCGCGCGGTCGAGCTCATGATCCCGGTGGCCCGCGCGCTGATCTGCGCGCACGGGCTCGGGATCGTGCACCGGGACCTCAAGCCCGAGAACATCCTCCTCGACGACGCGGGCGCGATCAAGGTGCTCGATTTCGGCATCGCCAAGCAGATCGAGGGGCGCGTCGTCGCGTCGATCACGGGCCCGCAGGCGGCGCTCACGGAGAGCGCTGGTGAGCCCGCGGCGAGCTCGATCGTCGGCACGCTCCCGTACATGTCGCCCGAGCAACTGCTGGGCAGGGGCATCGATCATCGGGCTGATATCTGGGCCATGGGCATCGTGCTGTACGAGCTCGTCACGGGGGGGCACCCGCTCGCCCCGTTCTCGCCGGCGCGGCTGCCGGAGCTCGTCGACCTCGATGCGCCGATGCCCAGCGCCCGCGAGCGGCGCCCGGACGCGGGCGCGCTGGGCGCCCTCATCGACCGCTGCCTGAAGAAGCGCGCCGCCGAGCGCCTCGGCTCGGCCAGGGAGCTGCTCGCGGGGCTCGAGGCGCTGCTGCCCGGGAGACGCTCGCTCGACCTGGGCGAGGGGGAGAGCCCGTTCGCCGGGCTGTCCGCGTTCCAGGAGGAGGACGCGGCGCGCTTCTTCGGCCGCGATCGCGACGTCGCGGCCGTGACGGCGCGGCTGCGCAGCCACCGGCTCGTGGCCGTGGCCGGGCCTTCCGGGGCGGGCAAGTCGTCGTTCGTGCGCGCGGGCGTGATCCCCGCGTTGAAGCGCGCCGGGGAGCGCTGGGAAGCGTTCCTCCTGCGCCCGGGGCGCCACCCGCTGTCCGCGCTCGTCGATGTGCTCGTGCAGGTGGCCGAGTCGGAGCCTGGCGGCGCCGGGGCGAGCGCGGTGGCCTCGCTCGATTACGACGCGCTCGCGGCCACGCTGCGCGCGCAGCCGGGCTACCTGGGCGCGCGGCTGCGCGCGCGCTGCCGCCGCGAGGGCAAGCGGCGACACCTGCTGCTCTTCGTGGACCAGTTCGAGGAGCTCTACACGCTCGGCGCGTCCGCCGAGGAGCGGGCGGCGTTCGTCGCCTGCCTGGAGGGCGCGGCGGACGACGCCGCTTCCCCGCTGCGCGTGCTGCTCGCCATCCGGTCGGACTTCCTCGACCGCATGGCCGAGGATCGCCATTTCGTGGCCGACGTGACCCGCGGGCTCATGTTCCTGCCGCCGATGGGGCGCGAGGGCCTGCGGGAGGCGCTGACGAGGCCGCTCGCGGCCGCCGGTCACCGGCTCGAGACCGCGGAGATGACCGAGCAGCTGCTCGGCGCGCTGGAGCGCGCGCGGACCCCGTTGCCGCTGCTGCAATTCACGGCGGCGACGCTGTGGGACGCGCGGGATCGCGAGCGCCGGCTGCTGACGCAGCAAAGCTACGAGCAGATGGGCGGCGTGGCCGGCGCGCTGTCCGCCCACGCGGACGCGGTGCTCGCGGCGCTGTCGTCGCGCGAGCAGCGGCTCGCGCGCGCGGTGCTCTTGCGCCTGGTGACGCCGGAGCGCACGCGCGCCGTGGTGAGCCTGAAGGAGCTCGGCGAGCTCGCCGAGGACGCCGAGGGGGACGGCAGCGACGCGATAGCGCAGGTGATCCAGCACCTGGCGGGGGCGCGGCTGCTGCTGCTCGAGACCTCGGGCGAGCGCGAGGGGACGACCGTGGAGCTCGTGCACGAGTCGTTGATCGAGCGGTGGGCGAAGCTCGGGCAGTGGCTCGACGAGAGCTCGCGCGACGCGCAGTTCGTGGCGCGGCTGCGCGCCGCGGCGGCGCAATGGGAGGCGAGCGGCCGGGCCGAGGGGCTGCTCTGGCGCGACAGCGCGGCGGAGGACGCCAGGGCGTGGCACGAGCGCCGCGCCGGCGAGCAGGGCGCCGCCTCCCGCGTCGGGCTGGGCAGGCGTGAAGAGCGCTACCTGCTGGCCGTCGTGGCGCTGTCCGACCGCGCGCGGCGCGTGCGCCGGCGGCTCGCCACGGGGGTGATCGCCGCGCTCGGGACGATCGCCGTCGTCGTCTCGTACCTCGCGGTGGACGCCCGACGGGAAGCCGAGCGGGCGGACGCGAACGCCGAGCGCGCGGACGCGAACGCCGAGCGCGCGGACGCGAACGCCGCGCGCGCGCAGGCCGAGGCCCTGCAAGCGCGCAACGCCGCCCGGATGGCCGCCGCGCGCGAGCTCCAGGCCGATCCGACGCTCGCGCTCTCGCTGCTGCGCGAGATCGAGCCTCCCGACGTGCCGCGAGGGTGGCCCGAGCTGACGCGCTCGGCCCTTCACAGCACGATCGCCCGCGCGGTGCTCGCGCACCCGGATGGCGTCATGTACGCGCGCTATAGCCCCGACGGCCAGCGCATCGTCACCGGGTCCTCCGACGGGAACGTCCGGGTGTGGAGCGTCGATGGCACGGCGGAGCCCCTCGTCCTTCGAGGCCACAAGGGCAGGATCTGGTCGGCGCACTTCAGCCCCGATGGCAAGCGCATCGTGAGCGCGTCGGAGGACGACACCGTGCGCGTGTGGAGCGCCGATGGCGCGGGAGAGCCCCTCATCCTCCGGGGGCACGACGCGCGGGTCTCGTCGGCGGCCTTCAGCCCGGATGGGATGCGCATCGTCACATCGTCCTTTCACAGGACGGCGCGGGTGTGGAACGCCGATGGCACGGGGCCGCCCGTCGTCCTGCGGGGGCACATGGTCGGTGTCTGCACCGCAGCGTTCAGCCCTGACGGCAAGCGCGTCGTCACCGGGGGGCTCGACTGGACGGCGCGGGTGTGGAACGCCGATGGCACGGGAGCGCCCGTCGTCCTGCGGGGGCACGAAGCGGACGTCTATTCCGCGGTGTTCAGCCCCGATGGTGCGCGCATCGTCACGGCGTCCAACGACAGGACGGTGCGGGTGTGGAACGCCGACGGCACGGGAGAGCCGGTGGTGCTGCGAGGGCACGAAGAGCGGGTCTCTTCCGCGGTGTTCAGCCCCGATGGCGCGCGCATCGTCACGGCATCGAACGACAGGACGGTGCGGGTGTGGAACGCCGACGGCACGGGGCAGCCGCTCGTGATCCACGGTCACCAGGATCGGGTCACCTCGGCGGCGTTCAGCCCCGACGGCGCGCGCGTCATCACGTCGTCCGCGGACGGCACGGCCCGGGTGTGGGACGCCGGTGGCACGGGAGAGCCCCTCGTCCTTCGCGCTCACAAGCAGGCGGTCACCTGGGCGGAGCTGAGCCCTGATGGCAAGCGCATCGTCACGGCATCGAACGACAAGACGGCGCGGGTGTGGAGCGCCGACGGCACGGGAGAGCCCGTGGTCCTCCGGGGCCATATCGCGGAGCTCATGTCGGCCGTGTTCAGCCCCGATGGCGCGCGCATCGTCACGGCGTCGAAGGACGGCACGGCGCGGGTGTGGAGCGCCGACGGGACGGGGGAGCCCGTGGTCCTCCGCGGTCACGTGGAGGCGGCCGTGTCGGCGGCGTTCAGCCCCGACGGCAGGCGCGTCGTCACGGCGTCGTACGACGTGACAGCGCGGGTGTGGAACGCCGATGGGACGGGAGAGCCCCTGGTCCTCGGCGGCCACGAGGCAGAGGTCTTCTCGGCCATGTTCAGCCCCGATGGCAGGCGCATCGTCACCGCGTCCCAGGACAGGACGGCGCGGATATGGAGCGCCGACGGCGCGGGAGAGCCCCTGGTCCTGCGCGGCCACGAGGGCGACGTCTTCTCAGCGGCGTTCAGCCCCGATGGCAGGCGCATCGTCACCGCGTCCCAGGACAGGACAGCGCGGGTATGGCGCGCCGACGGGGCGGGGGAGCCCCTGGTCCTGCGCGGTCACGAGCACTGGGTCCTGTGGGCGGCGTTCAGCGGCGACGGCGGCCGCGTCGTCACCGCGTCCCAGGACAACACGGTGCGCATCTGGAACGCCGACGGCACGGGGCAGCCCCTGGTCCTCCGCGGCTCCGATGATCCTGTCCATCACGCCGTGTTCAGCCTCGATGGCAAGGGCATCCTCGCCGCGTCGGGCGACGGGGCCGTGCGGGTGTGGGCCGATCTCGAGCCGCTCCGCGGCGTGGACGACCCGGCGCTGTGGACCGCGACGACCTACTGCATGTCCGTCGAGCGCAGGACAGCGCTCCTGCGCCTGCCCGAGGCCACGGCCCGGGATCACCGCGACGCCTGCCTGCGCCGCGTGGAGGAGGCCCGTGCGGCGGCCGCGGGATCGAGCCGACCATGATGCTCGCCAGCCCGGCCTGGCCGTCCTCCCCGCGGCGCTCTCGCGCTACATGCTGTTCATGAGGTGCTCGTGACGCGAGCCACGGAAGCGCCTCAGGGCCGGTGGCCCGTGAGGTCGAATGTGGCCTGCGAGAAGAACTCGAAGGAGCCCGAGAGCGTGGTCTCCTGGAACGTCGTTCCGCGGAGCTGGTACGTCACCGTGAGCGGCACGGCGGAGCAGAGCGGGGCGGAGAGGTAATTGAAGCGATCATCGCGGTAGTTCGCGGGCCGGTCCATCGCGAGGAGCGCCTCCGTCTCGAGGGTGCCGACCGTCGACCCGCGCTCGGCGACGATCACCAGCGGGCCCAGCGTCTCGAAGCGGTAGTGGGCGGAATGGGCGCCGCCGTTGTAGTCGGTCCTCTCGACGATGAGGAAGCTCTCCGGCACCATGTGATAGCGGATCGTCGACCCCTCCACCGTGACCCAACCCAGGCTCATCCGACCCTGGGAGGCGCTCCCGGCGCCGCCGTTCCACGCGCTGCCGTCGCTGAGCCGGTACTCCGCGTGGATGCCCGTGATCGGCATCGACGTCGCCGAGCCGCGCTCGCTGTAGGACGGGCTGATGGTCATCGTGTCGATGGTCTCGGGGCTCGGGGGGCTGGCAGGGTTCGGCCAGCTCGTGTCGTGGTCGGGATCGACGACCCCGACGGCCAGGCACGCCCCGCCGCGCTCGTCGATGCCCAGATCGCAGGCGTCGCCGATCCGGTTGCCGTTCATGTCGAGCTGGTCCGGGTTCACGTCGAAGGGGCAGTTGTCCTCCAGGTCGACGACGCCGTCGCCGTCGTCGTCGCCGTCGCACGCGTCCCCGAGGCCGTCGCCGTCGAAGTCCGCCAGGTCCGCGTTCGGCGCGTAGGGACAGCTGTCCAGCGTGTTGGACACCCCGTCGCCATCGATGTCGTCGTCACAGGCGTCGCCCCGGCCGTCCCCATCGGTGTCGGTCTGGACCGCGTTGTCGATCCACGCGCAGTTGTCCGACCCATCCGCGACGCCGTCGTCGTCGTCATCGTCGTCGCAGGCGTCGCCGTACGGGTCAACGTCGAAGTTCGCCTGGTCGGGGTTGCCGACCGAGACGCAGTTGTCGGCCGCGTTGGGCACGCCGTCGTCGTCGAGGTCGGCGTCGCAGGCGTCGCCGCTCCCGTCTCCGTCGGTGTCGATCTGGTCCACGTTCGCCGTATCCGGGCAGCTGTCGTCCTCGTTCTGGACCGTATCGCCGTCGAGGTCGGCGTCGCACGCGTCGCCGGCGCCGTCCTGGTTCGTATCGGCCTGATCCGCGTTCGCCACGAGCGGGCAGTTGTCGTCGAGGAGCGACAGCCCGTCATCGTCGGCGTCGACGTCGCACGCATCGCCGAGGCCGTCGCCGTCCACGTCTTGCTGCATCGGGTTCAGGGCATAGGCGCAGTTGTCGTCGGCGTTCGGCAGCAGATCCCCGTCGATGTCGGCGTCGCACGCGTCGCCGCGCCCGTCCCCATCGACGTCGCTCTGATCGTGGTTCGGGGCCCCGGGACAGTTGTCCACGGCGTCGTCAACGCCGTCGCGGTCCGGGTCGCGCGGGTCGGGCACGCCGCCGCCGCCTCCGGGGCCCCCGTCATCGTCGCAGCCGCCCTGAGCACCGGCACCATCGCCGCCGCCGCCTCCGTCGCCGCCATCACCGCCGCTCCCGTCCCGCACGGGGCCGATGCACGCCGCGAGAGAAGAGCACAGCAGAACACACGTCGCGATGTGGTTCCAACGCATCATGAATTTCCTCAAGCCATGCCTGGATTCAAGGACTCGATGGCAGCAGCATGAGATCCGCCACGAGGACGAGCTGGCCCCGGCGTTCGCTGATATCCGGGC
This sequence comes from Sorangium sp. So ce1335, assembly GCF_051521615.1. Taxonomy (NCBI): domain Bacteria; kingdom Pseudomonadati; phylum Myxococcota; order Polyangiales; family Polyangiaceae; genus Sorangium; species Sorangium sp. So ce1335. The sequence continues at coordinate 7,114,461 of NZ_CP150363.1, read as the reverse complement.
CTCGGGCGTGGTCGCTGGCGCGGGCGGCGACGGCGCGTGACGGCCGCCGTCGTCGCCGCCTGGCTCCCACGGCGCGCCAGGATCGCCGCGCGTCCGGTCCCTGTCCACCACACCGCACGAGTCCAACTCGCCGGCACCCGGGCGTCGCGGACGCCGGCCCATCCCGGGGGTGCGATCGCCGGCGCGCCCTCTCCGGTCGAGGCGCCAAACCCGGTGAGCCGCACCCGAGCGACGCCGCGACGTCAACCAGGGGTTGACGTGGTTGACGACATCGGTGTTGAACGCACGTCGATCCGCTGCTCTCTGCGGGAGCTCCGGCGGCGCGTCATGGCCACCCGCGCACGCCAGCGCCGGCGCGACACCCGACCGGCGAGGGGACATCGCGGCTACCGCGGCGGAAGGCGTCCCGACAGCAGGGCGGCCAGGCCCGATGGCGCCGAGCGGCACGCCCGTTGCACATGTGATGTTCCAGAACGGTATCGAGCCATAGACCGATGGTACGCGGTCGCATCATGAAGGGGTGAGATCTCATGTCGACGAGCACGTCGAAGCCTTCTGACCGGCTCCGCGCCGGTATCCTGATCCCCGCGTTCTCGCTCGTCTGGGCATGTGCGTCGCAGTCCGCCGACGTGTCCACCGATGCGGGCGGGACCGCCAGCACCGGCAGCGCGGGAGGCGGGTCTGTCGGTGATGTCGGGACGAGCTCGAGCGCCTCCGGCGCGAGCAGCGGCGGCGCCGGCTCCGGCGGTGGCGGGGCGAGCTTGGGCGCTTCTGGCGCGAGCAGCAGCGCCGGCTCCGGCGGTGCGGGCGCGAGCTCGGGTGGCGGAGGCGTCGTCCCCACCGGCGACCCGCTGGAGATCCTCAGGCAGTTCACGCCGGCGGACGAGGAGCTGGCCGAGGCCTACGAGGAGTACATCACCGAGGAGGTCGGCCCGCTGACGTACGCCACGGAAGGTACCGGGACCGCCCGGACGATCTCCCGGACGCTCTTCGTTCCTCCGAATGCCGTGTATGACGGCAAGGGCGAGACGCTGAGCGCCGATGTCGCCGCCATGAAATGCGACACCTCGGAGGGGGAGCAGGCCGAGAGCCAGCGGCCTTTCTTCCTGCTCGCGCCGGGCGCCAGCGTCAAGAACGTGACCATCACCTATCCAGGCTGCGAGGGGATCCACATGATGGGCGACAACGTGCTCGAGAACATCACCTGGGAGGACGTCGGAGAGGACGCGGCCTCGGTCCGCAGCTACTTCCCCGGCGGGGCCATCACGATAAAGGACAGCGAGGCGTTCAAGGCCTCCGACAAGATGTTTCAGTTCAACGCGCCCTGCGACGTGCGGATCGAGAGCTTCACGGGCGCCGAGATGGGCAAGCTCCTGCGCCAGAACGGCGGGACGGGCTTCGAGCTGCACGTGGACCTCAACACCGTCACGGTGACGGGCGTCGTCTCCGCGGTGGTGCAGAGCGACAGCCCGCTTTGCTTCGTTCGTCACCACGACCTCACCTACGAGTTCACCGGCTCGGGCGACAAGAGCGACCGCGTGTTCCGCGATGTTCCGCCGGAGAACGTCACCGAGTACTGAGCCTGGATCCCGCTGCATCGCCGGGCGCGCCTCGCGCGACGAGGGCACCCCTGTGTCGCTCTGGATTGCGCGCGTATCTCGGGGGGTGAGAAAAGAGGAAAGCGGAGGGGCACGGGACGGCAGACGCCGCCTTCGATCGCCTTCAGGCTCCCGACTCAGCGCGGTCCGCCCGGACCGAGGCCGACCGCGGGCAGGATCGCCTGATCGACGATCGCGGCGAGCTGCTGCTCGTTCGGCGCGGCGTCGGCGTCGAGCGCCAGCTTGAACACGAGCGCCTCGCCGATGTCGGCCACGACAGGCGTGAGCCGCCCCGGGTCGATGCGCCCGCGGGCCGCGTAGTGGCGCAGCACGGTGAGCGTGAACCGGCCGCCGCGCGCGTCGAACACCCGCTCGTAGAGGGCCCTGGCGAGCTCGGGGTGACGCCGGCGCTCGGCCATGATCGCCGCGACGGCCGCCGCCGTCGGCGTCTCCAGCCACGCGACGAGCTGCCCCAGCGCCCGGATCAGGTCGCCGCGCAGGTCGTCGGCGGACGGCGAGGGCACTTCCTGCGGGTGCTCGCGGGCGATGGCGTCCAGGAGCACGTCGTGCGGGGACGTCCAGCGCCGGTACAGCGACGTCTTGGCCGTCCCCGCGCGCCTGGCGATGCCCTCCATCGTCATGCGGCCGAGCCCGACAGCCGCCAGCTCCGCGAGCGCGGCCGCGTGGATCGCCCGCACAAGGTCGTCCCCGCGTCGACGTGTGCGTTCGGGTGAGTCGATCTGCTCGCGCGTCTTCACATGTCCTCCAAATAAGAAACGGACACGTATCTTAATGACCCCGCATTGGATACGATCTCGTATCTAAAGCCGAGCGCCGTCGCAACGGCCTCGCGGCGCGCGATGTCGCGCGACCCATCGCGGAAGGAAGCAAGCCGATGCACCCAGCCTCGCCCGAAGGTCCCGAGTCGCCCGCGTCGCCCGCCGGGACGCCGCGCCCGCGTGCGGTGGTCCCCGACCTCGCGCGCGGCGTGATGCTCCTCGTCATCGCGCTCGCCCACGCCCAGGTGCTGAGCGCCGGGAGCACGGCCGGCGGCGCGCTCGGCCGGGCCGTGGCCGCCCTCCACACGATCTTCATCGACAGCCGCGGCTACCCGATGTTCGCCGCGCTGTTCGGCTACGGCGTGGTCCAGATCCTGGCCCGCCGGGGCCTCGACGCCGACGCGCGCGCGGCCCGTCGCCTGACCCGCCGGCGCGGCGGCTGGATGGTCGTGTTCGGGCTCTTCCACTCCCTGCTGCTGTTCCACGGCGACATCCTCGCCGCCTATGGCCTGCTGTCCCTCGTCCTGGTCGCCGCGCTGCGCAGCCCGGACGGTCGGTTGCTCCTCCACGCCGCGATCGGGTCGGTCGTCGGCGCGCTCGTGTTCGGCGTGGCCGCGCTGTTCATCCCCGACGGCTCCGAGGCGGTGAGCGATCCCTGGCTCTCCGCCGCCTACCGCGTCGTCGGCTGGATCGTCAGCACCCCGCTGTTCGCGGTCATGGCGGCCGGGCCGTTCTTGCTGGGGATCTGGGCGGCGCGCCGCCGCCTGCTCGAACGACCCGAGCGGCACGCGGCGTCGCTGCGCCGGACCGCGGTCGTCGGCATCGCCGCCGCGGCGGTCGGCGCGCTCCCGCTGGCGGCGCTGAAGGCCGAGCTGTGGCCGGGCGGTCCGGCCGTCGCGCTGGCTGCCGCCACGGCGCTCCACACCCTGACCGGGGTTGCGGGCGGCCTCGGCTACGCCGCGCTCCTCGCGGTGCTGGCGACGCGGATCGGGGAGAGGCGCGGCGCCCTGGTCACCGCGCTCCTCGCGTGCGGCGAGAGGTCCCTGACCTGCTATCTCGCGCAGTCGCTGGCGTGGCTGCTCCTCTTCGAGCCGTACTTCGCCGGGCTCGGCCGAGCGCTCACGCCGCAGGCCGCCGCCGCGATCGGGCTCGGCGTCTGGGCGCTCACGGTCGTGCTGGCTGACGCCCTCCGGCGAACCGGCCGGCCCGGCCCGGCCGAGGCCCTGCTGCGTCGCCTCACGTACGGGGCCCGGCCTGCGGGGCAGCGCGCGCCTGGCGCTCGCGCTCACCTCGATGGCGGCATGCACGCGTGACGGATCGGAGCGGCTGCTTCGGCGCGCCGTCCGCGCCCCCATCGACGTTGTCCGGTGCGAGCATTGCTGCGGTCCGAGCCGGCTCCCGCAGGACACCATCCTTAGATGAGCCTCACGCGGCGCGCGCCGATACCAGGGCGCCGGCTCCCGTTCAGGGCGCCTTTCGGGGGCTGCGCCCGCGCTGGCCAACGTCGATCCCCCGACGGCGGCGCCGCGCCCCGACCGGGGCGAACACGGCCCACGTTGTCGCCGTTCCGCGCCGCCAGCGCGCCTGTGCCGCACCTGCGCCGGCGCCGTCGAGAGCCTATTGCGGGGCCGCACGCTTTGGCCGCACCATGCCTCGGGTACCGTGGGCGCAGGAGCCGCCGCGTCCCGGCATCGCGGGGGGAAAGGTATCGTGTTGATCTCGCCGACGAAGAGGAGCCCTTCGAGGAGCTCCGCGATCACGCCGCTCGTCGATCCCACCGCGCCCGCCGCGCCCGCCGCGCGGCGGGCCGCCCGCGCGCTCTCCCGCCGCGCGGTCCGCGCGCTCTCCCCCCACGCGGTCCGCGCGCTCTCCCCCCACGCGGTCCGCGCGCTCTCCCCCCGCGCGCCCGAGCAGGCCGGCCCCCTCGCCGTATCATGAGCGCCTCCACCCCCCCGCTCGCCGCCGCGATGTCCCCGTTCCTCGGGAGCTTCCGCGAGGTGCTCCGGATCCTCGAGCGCGCCCCCGGCTTCGCCCTGCTCCCCGTCGAGATCCCCGGCCCCGACGTCGCCCGCGCGCTCGGCGACTTCCTCACCCGCGAGGGGCGCCGGGCGCTCGTGATCGCGCCGCGCGACCGCGACGCCACCTGGGAGGACCTCGTCTCCGCCCTCTACAGGGCAGAGCCCGAGCCGCGGGGCGTCGTGATCCTCATCGGCTCCGACCCGCCGCCCGCGGCCGCGCGCGAGGGCCTCCGGCGCCTCAACCAGCACCAGCGGCGCGACACGCTGTCGAGCCGCCTCGGCTGCCCCCTGCTCTGGTGCGGCCCGCCCGGCTTCCTGCGCCTGTGCCGCGACGAGGCGCCCGACCTCTGGGCCGTCCGCGCCGGCGAGCTCCGCGTCGTCGAGGAGCCCGCGCCGGAGCCGCCCCGCGCCGCCGCCGACGCGCCCGCCGCCGCCCGCGCTGGCGGCGCGGCGGAGCCCCCGGCGGAGGTGCAGCCCCCGGCGGAGGTGCAGCCCCCGGGGGACGTGCAGCCCCCGGCGGAGGTGCAGCCCCCGGCGGAGCTGCTCCTGCGCCAGGCCGCGGCCGAGCGGCAGCGGGGCCACGCCGTCGCCGCGGCGGCGACGCTGGGCGCGCTGCTCGCGCGGCCAGGCGCCGCGCCCGCGGTGCGCGTGCGCGCCCAGCTCGAGATGGCCGGCCTGCTCGAGGACGGCGGCGACCTCGCGCGCGCCGAGGCGAGCTACCGCGAGGCGCTCGCGCTGGCGCGGCAGATCGTCGACCCCGAGCCCGAGGCCCGGGCGATCATCGGCGCCTTCGCGATCGCGGCGCGCACCGGCCGGGCCGCCGAGGCCGAGGGGCCGCTCGCCGAGGCGCGCGCCATCGCCGTGCGGCTCGGCGATCGCGCGCTCGAGGCCTCCGCCGTGGCGGCCCAGGCGCTCGCCGCGATCGGGCGGCACGACGCCCAGAAGGGCCGCGAGCGGATCTCGGAGGCCAAGGCGCTCCACGCCGCCGAGGCGCGGCGGGACGCGGGCGCCGCGCGCGACGTGGGGCCCGTCGACGTGCTCGTCGTCACGGCGCACAAGGACGAGCTCGACGCCGTGCTCGCGCAGGGCGAGGGGGGCGAGAAGGGGTGGCGCGAGCTCCGCGATCTGGGCGGCCTGCGCTACTTCCGGCGCACGCTCCCGAGCGCGCGGGGCGGCTCCCTCGTGATCGCCGCCGCGTGGATCGGCGAGGCGGGGCTGCGCACCGCCGCCATCCGGGGGCAGCACCTCCTCGCCGAGCTCGACCCGGCGTGCCTCGCGATGTGCGGCGTCTGCGCCGGCGATCCGAGGAAGGTGGCGCCGGGCGACGTCATCGTCGCCGACCAGCTCTACAGCTTCGACCAGCGCCGGCGCGCCGCGCCGCCGGGCCCCGCGCACGCCGGCGCCGCGCACGCCGGCGCCGCGCACGCCGGCGCCGCGCACGCCGGCGCCGCGCACGCGGGCCTCGCCCCGCCGGGCGACGACGCCGAGCTCTTCCACGACCTCCGCACCTTCAACCTGCAGGCCGCGTGGAAGATGGACGCCGCCTACCTCGCGCGCGAGCTCGACCTCGCCGCGCTCTCCAGCGCGCGCCCGCCCTCCCGGGCGGCCGAGCGGCGGTGGCTCCTCCACGCGCTCCACGCGCACGAGGCCGAGGGCGGGCCGAGCCCCGTGGCGCACCCGGAGCGGCGGCGCGCCTGCCCGGGGTGGACCGCGCGGCTCCAGGAGGTGCTCCAGGACGGCCTCGTCGCGGTGAAGGGCGGCGCGCTCTGCCTCACCGAGGCCGGGCGCGAGAAGGTCCTCGAGGAGCGGCTCCTCTACCCGGACGCGCTGCCCGCCGATCCGCCGCTGCGCGTACACGTCGGCGCCGTCGCGAGCTTCACGGCGCCCGCGCGCGACCCGGGCGTCTGGGACCGCCTCCAGCGCGCCGTGCCGGGCACCCTTGGCATCGAGGCGGAGGGCGCCGCCATCGGCGACCTCGCGGCGCGCTTCCCCAGGCGCTCCATCCTGATGCGCGCCGTGGGCGATCCCGAGGGCGGCGCCGGCGACGACGGCCTGCGCGCCTTCGCCTGCCGCGCCTCGGCCGCGGCGCTCCTCGCGTTCCTGCAGCAGCACCTCGCGCCCGAGCCGCGGCTCGAGCGCGCCTCGGTGCCCGACCTGCGCGAGCCGGCCGAGGAGGGCGACCGCCACCCGGGCGACCGGGAGCTCACGTTCGACGACCCGCACGACCCGCACGAGCGGCGCGACCCCTTCCTCGACCGCGTCGAGCGCGTCGCGCTCCTGCGCGACCCCGGCGCGACCGTCGTGAAGCACCGCGCGCCCCCGCCGTTCGCGGGCGCGCTCGAGGTCGCCGTGCCGGACGGCCGGCGCATCGACCTCCGCGTGATCGGCGTGCTCGGCCGGCCGATCTCCGAGGAGCTCGTCACGCGCTACGTCACCGAGGTCGAGCACCGCTTCCGGCAGCAGGACCCGTACCTGCGCTCCACGCTGATCCACGCCGACCCGCCCGCGCCCCCCGAGCTCGTCCGGAGCGCGGCGCGCCGCGGCGTCGTGCTGAAGAGCTTCTCCGAGGCCCAGGGGCTCATCGACTTCGGCCGGTACCTCGGGTGGCAGACCGATCGCATCGAGGCCGACCCGTCGTACCCGCCGTCGCTCTACGTCGAGCAGCCGGCCATCGTGAGCCTCGGCGACCGCGAGAAGAGCGCGACGGAGAGCGCGCTCCACGCGCTCTGGAGGCTGCTCGACGCGCCCCACAGGCGCTTCGCGCTCGTGCTCGGCGACTTCGGCGCCGGCAAGACGTTCCTCCTGCGCGAGCTCGCCCGGCGCATGGCGCGGGAGCGGCACCCGCTCGTGCCCGTGCTCATCGAGCTCGGCCGCATCGAGAAGCAGCGGTCGCTCGACTCGCTCCTCGCGCAGCACTTCGCGCTCGCGAACGAGCCGGTCGACCTGCGCGCCTTCCGCTACATGCTCGCCGAGGGCCGCGTCGCGCTGCTCTTCGACGGCTTCGACGAGCTCGCCCTCCGGCTGACCTACGACCGCGCGCTCGAGCACTTCGACACCGTGGTCCAGGCGGCCGAGGGGATCGCGAAGGTCGTCGTGACGAGCCGCACGCAGCACTTCCTCACCGATCCGCCGATCAAGAGCGAGCTCGCCCGGCGGGCCGAGCTCCTGCAGGGCTACCGGCTCGTGCAGCTCCAGGGGTTCGGGGAGAAGCAGATCCGGCGGTTCCTCGGCAACCTGAGCCCGGAGCCCGCGGAGGCCGAGGCGCGCTACCGGCTGCTCCACGAGGTGAAGGACCTGCTCGGGCTCTCGGAGAACCCGCGGATGCTCGGGTTCATCGCGAAGATCGACCCGGACAAGCTCCGGCAGGCCAAGGCGCGGACCGGGACGATCACCGCGGCGAAGCTGTACGAGGTGCTCGTCGAGCAGTGGCTCGACCACGAGCACGCGCGCGCAAACCCGCGGGGCGCGCCGCGCGGCATCCCCCGCGACGCGCTGCGGGCGGCGATGGCGGGGCTGGCGCGGCTGCTCTGGGAGAGGAACGCGCGCGCCGTCGGGCTCGGCGAGCTGCCGGAGGGCCTGATCCGGGGCGCGCAGCCGCCCGACGCCCCGCCGCTCGACCGCGCGATCATCGAGCACCTGCTCGGCTCGGGCTCGCTGCTCGTGCGCGACGCGGAGGGCGCGTTCTCGTTCGTCCACAGGTCGGCGATGGAGTGGCTCGTCGCCGACGCGGCCGCGCGCGAGCTGAAGGAGACGGGCGACAGCGCGGCGCTCGGCGCCGACGAGATGAGCGAGCTCATGGTCGACTTCTTCGTGTCGCTCGCGGGGCGCGGGGTGGCGGCGGCGTGGGCGCAGCGGGTGCTCCGCGGGGCGGCCGAGGGGCACGCCAAGGACAACGCCCTGCGCGTCACGCGCTGGCTGGCCAGGGACGGGGACGACGACGGGCCCACGCAGCAGGGCCCAGGCGCCTTCCAGGACGACACCGAGCCGATGGGCGTCAACCTGGCCGGGCAGGACCTCAGCGGGTGCAACCTCGCCTGCGCCGACCTGCGGGGGGCCGATCTCACCCAGGCCAACCTCTGGAGCGCCACGCTCGTCGAGGCGCGGCTCGCGGGCGCGTCGCTCGGCGCGGCGCAGCTCGCGCGGGCGGACCTCACCGGCGCCGATCTCATGGGCGCGGATCTCCGCGGCGCGGATCTCTCGTTCGCCCGGCTCGTCGGGGCGGATCTGACCGGCGCCGACCTCGCGGGCGCGCAGCTCCGCGGCGCCCGGCTCGTCGGCGCCCGGGGGGTATCCATCGCGTCGCTCGCCGCGGACGGCGCGGCGCCGCCCCGGCCGCGGGAGGCCGATCCGATGTGGCTCCCCGTGTCGCCGTGCAACGCGGTGGCGTGGAGCCGGCGGGGCGATCTCCTGGCGGCGGGCCACGAGGACGGCTCGGTCCGGCTGTGGGACGCCGTCACCGGGCAGGCGATCCGGGCGATGCACGGGCACCTCAGCGCCGCGATGAGCGTCGCGTTCAGCCCGGATGGCCTCCTGCTCGCGTCGGGGTCGTCGGACACGACGGTGCGCCTCTGGGAGGTCAGGACCGGCCGCGCGCTGCGCACGCTCGAGGGGCACACCCACGGCGTCCGCAGCGTGGCGTTCTGCCCGGACGGCCAGACGCTCGCGTCGGGGTCGTCGGACAAGACGGTGCGCCTCTGGGAGGTCGGCACGGGCCGCGCGCTCCGCGCGCTCAAGGGCCACACGCTCGGCGTCCGCAGCGTGGCGTGGAGCCCGGACGGCCAGGCGCTCGCCTCGGGGTCGTCGGACAAGACGGTGCGCCTGTGGCGGGTCCGGAGCGGCCACGCGCTCCGCAGCTTCGAGGGCCACACCGACTGGGTCCTCGGCGTGGCGTGGAGCCCCGACGGCCAGGCGCTCGCCTCGGGATCGTCGGACCGCACCGTGCGCCTCTGGGACGCCGGGAGCGGCCGCGCGCTTCGCTGCTTCGATGGCCACACCGACTGGGTCTTCGGGGTGGCGTGGAGCCCGGACGGCCTCACGCTCGCGTCGGGGTCGCTGGACCGGACGGTGCGCCTCTGGGAGGTGTGGAGCGGCCGCGCCGTGCGCGCCCTCGAGGGGCACACGCACGGCGTGTGCGGCGTGGCGTTCAGCCCGGGCGGGCAGACGCTCGCGTCGGGGTCGCGCGACAAGACGGTGCGCCTCTGGGAGGTCGCGCGGGGGCACGCGCTGCGCAGCTTCGAGGGCCACACCGACTGGATCCTCGGCGCGGCGTGGAGCCCGGACGGCCAGGCGCTCGCGTCGGGCTCGGACGACCGCACGGTGCGCCTCTGGGAGGTGTGGAGCGGCCGCGCCGTGCGCACGCTCAAGGGCCACACGCTCGGGGTCCGCAGCGTGGCGTTCAGCCCGGAGGGCGAGGTGCTCGCGTCGGGCTCGGACGACAAGACGATCCGGCTCTGGGAGGTCGCGCGGGGGCGGCCCCTGTGCGCGCTCGAGGGCCACGCGCACGCGATCCGCAGCGTGGCGTTCAGCCCCGAGGGCGACGCGCTCGCGTCGGGCTCGGACGACCGCACGGTGCGCCTCTGGGAGGTCGCGAGCGGCCGCGCGCTGCGCACGTTCGAGGGGCACACGCACCGGGTGTGCAGCGTGGCGTGGAGCCCTGTCGGGCTGACGCTCGCGTCGGGGTCGGACGACCGCACGGTGCGCCTCTGGGAGGTCGCCCGGGCGCGCGCGGTCCGCGTCTTCGAGGGGCACACCGACGGCATCCGCGGGGTCGCGTTCAGCCCCGACGGCCTCCTCCTCGCGTCGGGGTCGGACGACCGGTCGGTGCGCCTGTGGGACGTCGGGAGCGGCCGCGCGCTGTTCGCCCTGGAGGGGCACACCCGCGGGGTGCGCGGCGTCGCGTTCAGCCCGAGCTGCCAGATGCTCGCCTCGGGGTCGTCGGACAAGACGGTGCGCCTGTGGGACGTGAAGCGGGGGCGCCTCCTCCGCTCGCTGGAGGGCCACAAGGCCTCGGTCCAGGGGGTGGCGTTCAGCCCCGACGGGGCGCTGCTCGGCTCGGCCTCCGCCGACGGCACCCTGCGGCTCTGGGACGTGGCCACGGGCGCGTGCCTCGCGATCCTGCTGCCGTGCCCCGAGGGGTGGGCCGCCTTCAGCCCCGACGGGCGCTACCGGCTCGGCGGCGACATCGCCGGCTCGTTCTGGCACGTGATCGGCCTCTGCCGCTTCGAGCCCGGCGAGCTCGACCCGTACCTGCCGAGCCCCCTGCGCATCCCCGGCGACGAGGCCCTCGTCGCGCGCCCGTGCGGGGTGGAGCTGCCCGCGCACGGCGCCATCCGGTAGGGCACGGGAGCTGGAGCGAACGACGGGCGGCGGCGCCCGGTCACGCGCTGCGGATCGTCGTCCCGAACGCGGCGAGGCGGTCGAGCATGCGCTCGGGGTCGACCAGCGTCTCCGGATGGTAGAGCCCGGGGGCCGCGGGCGCGCCGCCGGCGAGCCCGAGCAGCCGCTCCACGGCCACGGCGACGCCGACGGCGGTCACGGGCGCCTGGCCCTCCGGGTGCACGAGCTCGTGGCGCGAGCGCCCCCGGGCGCCGTCCTTCTTCACCCCCTCGAGCTCGATCACGATCTCGGTCGAGAACGGCTCGCCCCGCCGGCGGCTCGCGGTCTCCCCGAGCGCGAGATCGAACCGGACCGAGCGCGCGTCGGTCGCCGCGGCGATGCTCATGAGATCGAGCACCGGGTAGAGCTGGCCCTTCACCTCGGTCCCGTCGACGGTCACGAACGACCGCGCGCCGTCCTCCGCGCCCGCCCAGGTCCACGCGCCGTCCTTCAGGAAGAGCGCCTTCTGCCCGGCCCCGATCTGGCGCTCGAAGTCGGCGTACGCCGCGGGGCCGCCCACGTCCTGCTCGTCGAGGACCGCGCCGATCGCGACGCTCTCGAGGCGCGCGTAGCCCCTCGCGAAGTGGAGCGCCGGCAGGGTGGCCGCGCCGACGAGCCAGTGGCACGCGAGCAGGACGGGCGCGCTCCTCGGGCGCGCGGCGTGGAGCGCCACCTCGGGCGCGATCTCGAACGCCGCCGTCGAGATGTCGACGTAGGCGGCGCCGGTCTCCTGCGCGAAGCGGAGCGCGCTCATCCGGGCGTCCTTCACGAACATGAGCACCGCGCCGTACGCCTCGCCCGCCGGCAGCCCGAGGTCGGCCCGCTCGAGGTCGACGCGGACGGGGCGCGCCCGCCCGACCTGCTCCGCGACCGCCGCGGCCTTCGCGAGGTCTCGCCCGCCGATGGCGATCGGCAGGTCGGGGTACAGCGCCCGCAGCGTCCTCGCGGTCCGGGAGCCGACGACGCCGGACCCTCCCACGATGAGAACCGATTGCCTCGTGCCCTGCGTCCTGGTGGTCATGATGGATGAGCTCCTCTCCGCCCGGTCCCCGCCGGGCGCGAACAACTTACCCTTGGTAAGTTACCAAAGGTAATGTCCACGGGAGCCCGCCCCGTCAAGCGGCCCCGCGGCGTTTCTTCGGGGCGCGCGTGGCCGCGTGCGCCCTTGGAGCGCCGCGCGCCGGTACTAAGATGAGGGCTGCATGAGCGAGACACCGACAAGGCGGCTCTCCAAGGCTGAGCGGCGCGAGCAGCTCCTGGAGACGGCGCTCGAGATCGTCCGGGAGGAGGGGACCGACGCCCTGACGCTCGGGCGCGTGGCGGAGCGCGCCGGCGTCACGAAGCCGATCGCCTACGAGCACTTCGGGACCCGCTCGGGGCTGCTCATCGCGCTGTGCGAGCGCATCGACGTGCGGCAGCGCGCGCTCCTGTTCGAGGAGCTCGAGCGCGCGCCCGCGCGGCTCGCGGACCTCGCGCGCGTCGCGAGCCGCGCGTACATGCGCTGTTACACCTCGGTCGGCCCCGAGTGGTACGCGATCACGGCGGCGCTGAAGGGCGACGAGGAGATGGCGGCGTTCCGGCAGCGCCTCCTCGACGAGTACGTGACCATCTACCGCGACACCTTCGCCGCGTACGTGAAGCTGCCGAGGCGCGAGCTCCACCTCCGCTGCGTCGGGATCATCGGCGCGGCCGAGTCGATGGCGGGCGAGATGCTGCGCGGGCGGACGAGCGAGGCCGCCGCCGCGGAGGCGCTCGCGTCCCTCATCGTCGCGTGGCTCCCCGCGAAGGCGTGAGCGCGACGCGGATCCTGGCGATGTCGCCGCGGGCGCGCGCCGCCCGGCCCGCGTCGATCACGCCGCCGCGCCGCTCCCGGATGCCGGCGTGCGATCGCGCGGGTCGGTCACGGGCTGGGCCTCGCCTTGTCCCGCAGATAGAGCGCCTCCACCTGCTGCCGGGCCCACGGGGTCCGTCGCAGGAACTGCAGGCTCGACTTGATGCTGGGATCGTACTTGAAGCAGCGGATGTCGATCATGCGCCCGAGCTGCTCCCAGCCGTGCTGCGCGACAAGGTGCTCGAGGATCATCTGGAGCGTGACGCCGTGAAGAGGGTTGTTGGGCTGGTGCTGAGTCACCTGGATGCTCGGAGGGCGATGGCCCCGGAGGGCCGGCGTGAGCCCGCGGTGTAGCACGTCGCGCGGCGGCCGCCGCGCCCGCGCCGCCGCGTCGAGGCGCTCTCCGCCCGCGGATCGCGGCGGTCAGCGGCCGATTGGCCTACGCGCCGTCGCTCGTGCCCTGGGGGGCCGTCGACCGGACAAGCACCTCGTGCAGCAGCCACAGGCCCGCGGCCGTGACCACCGCGAGCGTCCCGATCGACGGGAGCCCGACGCGCGAGGCGAGCACGCCGCCGAGGCTCGGCAGGAGCGCGCCGCCGACCATGGCCGCGCTCGCCTGGAAGCCGATCGCGTGCGCGGTGTAGGGGCCGAGCCGAGCCGGGGTGCGGGACATCAGCGTCGGGTAGATCGGCGCGAGGCCGAGCCCCGCCAGCATGAGCCCCGCGGCCCCTGGCCAGGCCGGGCCGACCGCGAACAGCACGGTCCCGAGCAGCGCCGTCAGCGTGGCCATGCGGAGGAGCCGGTCGGCGCCCACCCGATCGACCGCCACGCCGAGCACCACGCGCCCGACGCCGATGGCGCCCCAGTAGGCGCCCGCCCACACACCGGCCGTCTCCGTCGCGACGCCGCGCGCCTCGGTGTTGAGGGTGAAGCTCCACTGCCCGAGCATCACCTCGAGGCCCGTGTAGAGGAAGAACACCGCGATCTGCAGCCACACGCGCCGCTGCCGCAGCGCCGCGACGATCGGGACGACCGGCGTCTCCTGCGCGCCTCCGGCCGCCGCCCGCGCGCGGAACGATCCCTTGACCAGGGCGAAGGCCGTGGTCAGCGTCAGCATGATCGCGCCGATGATGGCGTAGCCCGAGCGCCAGGAGCCGGTGGTCGCGAGCGCCGCTGTCGCGATGAGCGGCCCCATCGCCGCGCCGAGGCAGTAGCAGGCGTGAAGCCAGTTCATGTGGCGGGCGGAGAAGTTGCTCGCCGCGTAGGCGTTGAGCCCTGCGTCGATCGCGCCCGAGCCGAGCCCGGTGATCAGCCCGCAGAGGATCAGCAGCGGCCACGCCGGCGTCATCGCGTAACCGAGCAAGGCGACCGTGATGAGCCCGCTGCTCAGCGTGAGCAGCTTGCCCACGCCGAGCCGATCCACGAGCTTCCCCGCCGCGACGCTGGACGAGAAATACCCCACGCCCGTGCCGACGAGGAGGGCGCCGAGCGCGCTCTGCGGGAGCGCGAACGAGGCGCGCAGCGAGGGCCACGCGACGCCGAGCACCGCGTCGGGCAGGCCGAGGCTCACGAACCCGACGTACGTGAGGATCAGGAGCGGCGGCACGCGGGCGGCCTCTCTCCGGGCGCCCCGCAGGCCCTGGACCTGTGTGTCTTCCTCGAAGGATGCACGGCAAGCATGCGCCGGCGAGGGTTGCATCTTTCCCGCCCGCCTGCCACCGGCGTGAAGCGGCCTCTTCGATGGGTGATGTGGTGTGGCCGCCTTCCTCTCGGAGCCATCATGGCTTCAGGAGGGCGGTGGCTCGCGAGAGGTGTTCCAGGCCAACTGGCGCGTGCAGCGTGGCTGTACGCTGGGACGGCCATCACGAGATGGTTTGACTTCCGGTTCGCGTTTGGATTTCGTGGCCCCCAAGGCGCCTGAGCGAGGATGAGGAGCTGATGGACCAGCGAATGTCGACATCCCCCGAGGGGGCCAGCGACCGTTGAGCACGCCGGAGCGGCTGAACGGTACGGCGTTCGTCTCGGAGACGCGGATGCTCTACGTGGGCCCCCTCGTCGCCACGAAGCGCCACGCGCACCACGCGGCCCAGATCGTCATCGCGCCGCAGGGGCTCCACATCGAGGACGGCGCCAGCGGGCGTATTCGCGCCGGCGCCGCCGTCATTCCTCCGCGCCTGCCGCATGCACACGGCGCGTGCGCGCACGCTGCGCTCCTGTTCCTCGACGGGGACGACCTGGCGAGCCGAGGGCTCTCTCGTGACGCCGAGCCCCGGTGCGAGGCGTGGGGCCGCGACGGGCTCGCCGTGAGCGTCCCTCGCGATCCAACGCCGGAGATGGCGCGCGCCCTCATGGCCGCGATCCTCGCCGCCCTCGACGTGCGTCGGCCACCGGAGCCGCGACACCCGGCGGTGCGTCGGATGTGCGCCTGCCTCGATGGCTCGGATGACGTCGACCTCGCGCGCCTCTCGCACGAGGCCGGGCTCTCGCCGCGGCAGATGCGCCATGCCTTCGCGCGTGACGTCGGGCTCCCGATGCGCGCGTACATGCGGTGGAAGCGCCTGCGCCGCGCCATCGCCGCGGTGGAGGGGGGAGCGAGCCTGAGCGCCGCCGCGGCCTCCGCCGGGTTCGCGGACAGCGCTCACCTGAGCCGCGTCTACCGGGAGCAGTTCGGCCTGACGCCGACGCAGGGGCTGAGCTCGATCACATGGCGGACGCTCGACTGACGAGGAACTCGGGGAATCCGTCTCTCCGGCGCGGCATCCCGCACTGGACCATGATGGCGTCCACGTTTCCGCGATGATGGGTCGTGTGTGTGACCACGTGGAGGATCATCGTGGCGGCGGTCATCGGCACGACCTTCCCGTCGGTGAAGCGCACGTCGCGAGGTTGTGCGAGCTCCTCCGGTCCGAGCGACGCCGTGGTATCCACAACCCAGCGGTCGATGGCCTCGGACGCGTGATCGAGCTCCTCGAGCGCGGGTAGGACCGCGCTCTGCGTCGACTTGTAACCGTGCGAGACACCCTGGAGGTGGGCCTGAAAGATGCGGCTGACGACGTGGATGTGGTCGAGGACCCGCAAGATCAGGCCTGCGCCCTGCTGCGACGCGAAAGAATCGACGTCGCGCAGGGCGGCGAAGAGCTGTCGATTGGCCCACGCGGCGTGGGCGACGAGCGTCTGGAGTGGCTGCATCATCGTCATGCTCCCTCGTACAGTTCGTGATTCCCGCGGTGCTGCGTCACGCAGGTCATCGAAGCGCAGGTGGTCTGGTGCTCGGCGACGGCCGCATGGCGGCCATCCTCGGGGGGGCGGCGCGAGCGCGCGTGTGGGTCGAAGCGCGTCGGCGCGAGGGGCTCGTCCTCCGACGCGACCGTGAGATGGTGGTTCATGCGTCCGAGGGTGGGCAGCGATCGGGCTGCACGCTTGGACGCAACGGCGGACCCGGCGCCAGGTCGGGCCGAGCTCGCGAGCGACCCCGCCGCCAGCCTGAAAAGCGGCGTTGTATCGGTAACTTACCCGCGCATCGATGGGGCCGCCTTCGCCCCGCAGCGGCCGCGGGAGCCCGCGGCCGGTCATCGTGTGGGATCAGCACGCGCGGTGCTGGGTACCGTCGCCTGGCGTGATGAAGATCATCACGCTCGGCGCGGGCACGATCTGCCGGTGCCAGACGCCGCGAGGCACGATGCACGTGCTGTCGGAGAGATGAAAAGCGTGGCTGTCGTTCCGGGTCATGCGCGCATCATGGGCCCTCGCGCACGCCGGCGATTGTAGATTTTTCCCCCGGCGGCCGGTCGCCTTCTGACCACCTCCCGTGGGCCGCAGGCTGCGGCGTGAAGACGACCCTCTCCGACGCATGGATGCGTTGTTGATAGAACGTCGTTTTCCAGGAGGGCCTGATCCCATGGGAAAATGCCCTGTCGACCCAGGGCAGGTCCGCAGTTGGGGCTTGACGCCTCCGGATCGTTTGGATCTCCTTTACCCTCGGCACGTGCGGCGGCGCCGGGGACTCCGGCGGCGGCACCGCGGCGCCGCAGGTCCACGACCCCGGTGAGCTCGAAGCGTCGAGGGCAATCTGATGGGTGGGAAGGGCATGAAACGACCGATGAACCGCAGGATTTTCCTTCGAGGCCTTGGCGGCGCGTGCGTCGCGGCGCCGTTCCTCGGCTCCCTCGCGGCCCGATCCGTCCAGGCACAGGCGGTGACGCCGCCGCGCCGGCTCATCGCGATGTTCACGCACTACGGCTGCGTCACGAGCCGGTTCTTCCCGGTGAAGTCCCACGGCGCCCTCACCGCCGACGATCTCGCGCCGACGACGCTCCGGCACCTCGCGCCGTTCGTCGACAAGCTGCTCATGCCCCGCGGCATCCGCGGGATGAACGAGTGGACGCCCAACATGTCGCGGGGGCAGGTGAACGACCAACACACGCAGGTGTGCGGGTCGTACTTCACCTGTCACCCCGTCTCGCCCAACAGCGACGATCCGTTCAGCTTCGCCGCCGAGACGAAGTTCGACGCCATGCCCACCGGCCGCTCGCTGGATCACGTGATCGCCGAGCAGCTGAGCCCGGGTCGCGCGCCCTTGTACGTCCGGGTGGGCAACGCGACCGAGCGCGCGGTGTCTCACGTCTCGTACTCGGCGGCGGGGGTGCCCTACGCGGGGGTCGGCTCCCCCGCGCAGATCTACGGCACGCTCACTGGCCTCTTCCAAGGTGGCGAGCTCACGCCCGACAGCTACCTGGCCGTGCGGGGCAAGAGCGTCATCGACCTCGTGCGGGCCGATCTCGAGACCCTCGAGCGCCACGACATGAGCCAGGCCGATCGCCACAAGCTCGAGGCGTGGAAGGCGCTCCTCGACGACACCGGGCGCGTCATCCGTTCGGCGCAGTGCACGGAGGAGCTCGCGTCGCTGCTCGGCGTCACGCAGCAGACCGTGGACGCGGCCTCGACGCTCACCCCGGGCGAGGACGAGGATCGCCTCACGATGAAGGTCTCCGCGTCCCTGGACGTGGCCGACCTCTACTCGAACCTCGCGGCGCTGTCCGCGATCTGCAACGTCAACCCGGTCATCGTCCTCAAGTATCCTCCGAACCACGTGTTCAAGGGGCTCGGGATCAACCACGATTCGCACTCCCTTTCCCATCGCATCACCAGCGCGACCGGGCCGTGCGACGTGGGGATCGTCGACATTCTCCTGGCGATCGACGACTACTACGCCCGAAAGTTCGCCCACCTCGTCGGGGTCTTGAACGAGATCGTGGAGGGCGACGGACGGCTGCTCGACAGCACAGCGGCCGTCTGGTTCCAGGAGATGTCGGACGGCAACGCGCACAACCTGAACAACCTGCCGATCGTCCAGGTTGGCAGCGCCGGCGGCTACTTCAGGACGGGCTGCGCCGTGAACGTGGAGGACGGGTCGGCGACCCTCTCGCGAGGGGGAAGCGAGAACGACTGCAATGACACGTACCTGATCGATCGGGGCGTGCGCACCGGAACGGATCTCGCGCTCGCGAATGCGCCGATCAACAAGTACTACTGCAATTTGATGAACGCCCTCGGGGTGAGGGCAGGCGAGGATGGCTTCCCGAAGCTCGGCGGTCCGGGGGAGGTGACCCACTTCGGCATGTACGACCGCACCGAGGACTTCGTCGGCGGTGGCACGAATCCCGCCAGGATCCACAGCCCGGGCGAGTTCGACGCCCTCAAGGCGTGAGCGGGCCCTCAGGTCTTCTCCGCTCGGCTTGACGACGCCATCAGGTCGTCCACGAACCGGCGCATCAGGCGCACCAGGTCGCTGAAGTCTTCCTCGCTCCACGTGGCGAGGATGGGGGCCGCGAGCCGCTGACGCGCGGCGTCCAGGGCGTCCGTCATCTGTCGCCCCGTGTCGGTGATCACCGCCTCATGGACGCGACGATCGGCCGGGCTTGGCCGGCGCTCGATCAGCCCCAGGCTCTCGAGCTTCGCGACCTGGCGGCTGACGGTCGTGTAGTCGCGCCCGGCTCGGTCCGCGAGATCGACGACGCCGATCGGCCCGAAGCGCTCGATCCCCACCAGCAGCCGGAAGAGGGCTTGATCCAGGGAGATGCCCGCCTCCGCGAGCAGCGCCTGATCGCGCTGCGGCTGATTCATGAGCGCGACCAGATCGACCATGGCTCCGTGGAGCTCGCGGAGCTTCTTCTTGGTTGTCCGTGTATTTTGCACAGATTCTCTTGACGTCTCGGGCGGGGTGACTATATGCATAGTACACATATCTGAGACGCAGCCAAGAAAAAAGAGGAGCTCGCCGTGACCCCCATTTCTTCGACGGATGTCCTGATCGTTGGTGCAGGTGCTGCCGGGTTGACCCTGGCCATCGAGCTCGCCCGCAGGGGCGTTGCGTTCCGGCTCATCGACAGGCTGGACGGGCCGTTTCCCGGCTCGCGCGGCAAAGGGATCCAGCCGCGGAGCCAGGAGGTGTTCGAGGATCTGGGCATCCTCGACCGCGTCGTCGCGATAGGCGGCCTGTACCCACCCCCGCGGGCGTATCGCGACGACGGAGGCTACGAGGAGTCGCCGATGATGGTGCCTCAGGACCCGACGCCTGGGGAGCCCTATCATCTGCCCCTGCTCGTGCCGCAATTTCTGACCGAAGCCGCGATGCGCGAGCGTCTGGCGGAGCTCGGGAGCTGCCCGGAGTTCGGCCGCGAGCTGAAGCGCTTCGAGCAGGACGGCGGGGGCGTGAGCGCTTGCATCGCTGGCCCGACGGGCGAGGAGACCGTCCGCGCCCGCTACCTGGTCGGAGCGGACGGCGGCCGCAGCGTCGTTCGGCACGCGCTCGCGATCGGCTTTCCCGGCAAGACCATGGGGGTGCGCGCCGTCGTCGCCGACGTCGTCCTGGATGGGCTCAGCAGGGCCGCCTGGCATCGCTTCAACGATGGGTCGATGGAAAAGCAGATGTCGCTGTGCCCGCTCGTCGGCACCGACATGTTCCAGTTGCAGGCGCCGATTCCTCTGGAGGGCGACGTCGATCTCTCCGCGGAAGGCCTCACGGCGATGGTCGCGGGCCGCACGGGCCGAGACGACATCGTCATCCATTCGGTCTCCTGGGCCTCCGCCTACACCATGAACGCGCGCCTCGCCGACCGTTACCGGGACGGGCGCGTCTTCCTCGTCGGCGATGCCGCGCACATCCACCCGCCGACGGGGGGGCAGGGCCTCAATACGAGCGTGCAGGATGCCTACAACCTCGGCTGGAAGCTCGCCGCCGTCCTGGCAGGTGCGCCGGAGACGCTGCTCGCGACCTACGAGGAGGAGCGCCGGCCGATCGCCGCGGAGACGCTCGGCCTGACGACGAAGCTCCTGGACGCGGCCAGGCGAGGCGTCATGCGCCGCGGTCGCGAGGTGCATCAGCTCGATCTGGGATACCCGGAGTCGTCGCTGGCCATGGAAGAGCCGAAGCGCAGCGGCGGCATCCGCGCGGGCAACCGAGCGCCGGACGCGCCCGTCCGCGGCGCGGCGGGGATGCCGACACGCCTCTTCAAGCTCTTCCAGGGGCCGCACTGGACCTTGCTGGGTCACGGGGTGGACCGGCGCTCGGCCGTCGAGCCGCGCCCCGGGCTCCACATCCACGCCGTCGGGCCGCACGGCGACATCGTCGATGAGGGCGGCCATCTCCGCGCTGCCTACGGCGTGTCGCCCGGCGACTGGGTGCTCGTCCGACCGGACGGATACATCGGCGCCATCGTGTCGTCCGATCACGCGCCGGCCCTGGAAGCCTACCTTGCCAGCGTCGGCCTCCCGTCACGGGGATGACGAGGGCGAGAGCGCGCGGCGTCCTCCTGCGCCTGGGCACGCGCCCTCCGCGCTCGGTCATGCAGCTACTTCACCACCTCGCCCGACTTCAGATCGAGCTTCAGCTCGCGCAGTATCTCCGGGTCGGCGCAGACGACGTTGGGGCTCGATCCCTGCACCTCCTTGCGGATGAGCGCGGCGAGCTTCTGGCCCATGTCGAAGCTCGGCACGAGCGCGGTGAAGAACTTCTGACCGCCGTCGCGGGTCACCGCGAAGCGCGCGCCCGCGAACTCGGTGTGCCCCTTGAGGGCCTTGCGGGTGAGCGGGAAGTCGTGGTCGTCGGGGGTGACCTTGCTGAAGGTGTAGAGAACGACGAGGTTGCGTGGGCAGGCCGGGCCACCCGGCCTGACGAGGCGACGCTGCGCGGGCTTCGGCGCCGGTCCGGCCGTTGGGTCGAGCGGCACGACCGGGCCGCCGGGCGCGCCGGAGCGCTCGCCGGGCTTGCCGTGGCGCAGGAGCGCCCCGCCCGCCGCGATCCACAGGGTGCCGTCGCTCGCGGTCGCCAGGTCGTGGGCCTTGACGCCCTCGGGCAGCGGGGCGCGCTCCCACGTCTCCCCGCGGCGCGCGAACACGGCGCCGTCGCTCAGCACCCAGAGCGTCCCGTCGCCGGCGACGGCGGCGTCGGCGACGCCCGCCTCGGGGTTCGGACCCTCGACCTCCTTCCAGGTCGCGCCGTCGAAGCGCGACGCGAACCCGTCGAAGATCCAGGCGTCGTTCGCCGCGCCCGCGAGGACCTGCGGCGAGGCGCTGCGGTGGTCTCCGCGCTTCGCGAGCTCGAGCCCGAGGATCGTCGAGGTCCTCGCGCCGGGCTTCCAGAGCTCCAGCGACGGGTCGCCCGCGCAGCTCCGCCCGTAGCTGAGGACCTTGCCGTCGCCGGTCGAGGCCACAGCGGACGGGAGCACCGCCGTGCGCTGGATGGGGTGGTCGAAGCCCTCGATCGAGCACTCTTTCTTCACCGACGGGGTGAGCTTCAGCCCGGGGTTCGGCCCCCGCACGGCCACGAACTGCGACTCGTGGAACGGCGCCATCACCGGGGCCTGCAGCGCGACGACCGAGGCCCCGATCTTCGCCAGCCCCACGAACGAGTTCCCGTGCTTCTCGTGGCGCTGCTGCCAGCCCCGCGGCCCCAGCGTCCAGAGCTCGGCGATGCCGGTCCGCCCCGTGTCCCCCGTGGCGATGACGTCGATGGCGTCGGGCCAGCGCCCCACCACCCCCGCCACCTGGCGTAGGCCGGACGGCAGCCGCAGCGACTTCTGGACCTCGATCGTGCCGTCCGGCAGCAGCACGCCGAGCGGGTACCCCCACCAGCCGTCGGCCTCGTCCTGCATGTTGACGCCGCCGGCGAGGAGCATCGCGCCCTCGATGGGCAGGAGGCGCACCTCGTCGAAGGGCGCGCGGGCCACCGGGATGAACGGCGAGACCGGCGCCGCCTGCGCGGAGGCGCCGGGCGCTGGCTGCCCCTGCGCGGAGGCGCCGGGCGCCGGCTGCGCCCCCGGGGCGGCGTCGCCGGCCGGCGCCGGCGCGCTGGACGGGGGCGCGCCCGCGGGCTCCGGCGGCGGCGCGGAGCCGCAGCCCGCGAGGGCCGTCCACAGCACGCCCGCTCCGATCGATCTTCTGCATGTTCTGCGCGCTCCGCGCATCATTCCGCACACCCTTCCGCGCATCGCTGCTCGCCCTCCTCCGCTCGTTCCCACGTCCCTCGTCCGGGCGCCGCCTCGCTCACGGCGCGAGCCTGCCGGACGCCACCGCGATCTCGCCCTCCACGAGGGCGTCGCGCTCGTCCAGGCCCTCGGGGTGCGCGACGCGCTGGTACGCGACCCGCCAGGCGATCTCCCGGCCCTCTCCGGCGGGCCCCACCTCGAGCGCCACCGTCACGGGCGCCGCGTGCACGCGATCGTCGGCGGTGAGGTGCCGCCCGACCTGGCCCGGCCTGATCGCGAAGTGGCGCGCGAGGAACCGGTCCGCCTGCCCGAGCACCATGTCGTCGGGCCCCAGCGCCTCGGCGCTGATTTCCAGGCGCCGGAAGAGGTCCCCGGTCGGGAACGCGTGCCCCGCGTTCGCGGGCGCGAGGGTGATCTCCACCGCCGTGGCCGAGGCGCGCCGGGCCGACACCGAGACCGCGCTGCGCACGAAGGCCGGGTCGCGCGATCCGACGAAGGCGTGGCTGCGCCGGCCCGCCGCACCCGCGGGCATGTGGCAGTCGGCGCAGGGCCGGTCCGCGGCCGGCGAGCGCCGGTGCTCGGTGAGCGTCGACTGCATGAGGTGCTCGGGCCTGCGGCTGCCGCGCGCGGTGGGGAAGGAGAACTCGTGGCAGGAGGCGCAGGCGGCCGCGCCGGCGAAGCGGACGTCGCGCACGACGGGGTGCGGCGCGGCGGGCGGCGGCCCGGGCCGGGTCCAGGGCGCGGCGAGCACGCCGGCGGAGGCGTCGGCGGACGAGGCGGCGGTGACGTGGCAGGTCACGCAGCCGACGCCGAGGGCGCCGACGGCCTCGGGCTCGGGCTCCGCCGGCGCGGCCTCGGGCGCGTGGCAGCCGCGGCAGAAGGGCATGGGCTCGATGGCGAACGCCCGGCGGTAGGCTGGCTCCGTGTTGGCGCTGCGGTGCAGCGAGGCGCGCCACTCCCGCGCCACCTCGTCGTGGCAGCCCTCGCAGGCGCGGTTCGCGGCGACGGCCGCGTCCAGGCGGCCCCGCGCCGGCGTCGGCAGCGCCGGCCGCGGCGGCTGCGCTGCGCCGGGCGCGGCCGCGGCCGACGGGGCGGGCGGCGCGCCGGCGCGATCCGGCCGGTCCGGCGCGGCGGCGCACGCGCCCCCGGACCCGAGCAGCAGACCCACGAGCATCCAGGCGCCCCGCACGCGACCTCTCGGCCACGTACATCGAGCGCGGCGCGGCGTCACCGCCGAATGCTGCGCTGGCCAGGCTGGTTGCGCGACGGCGATGCGCTGCCTACGCTCGCGCGAAACCACGAACGACCCGCGAGCGCCGCGGCGAGCCGGCCGGGCTCGCCGCTGGGCCGTGGCGGCGCTTCGAGCCGTCGAGCTGTAAGGAGGCGATTGTCCCATGTGCGGCATTGCTGGATGGGTGGACCACGCGCGCGATCTGACGCGGGAGCGTGACGTCGTGCAGCGGATGACGGACACGATGAAGGACCGCGGGCCGGACGACGAGGGGATCTGGCTCTCCCCGCGCGCGGCGCTCGGGCATCGCCGACTCGCGATCATCGATATCGAGGGGGGCCGCCAGCCCATGATCGCCGACGAGAACGGCGAGCCGGTAGCCATCCTCGTCTACACAGGCGAGGTCTACAACTTCCTTGAGCTGCGCCGTGAGCTCGCGTCCCGCGGACACCATTTCAGGACCAGCAGCGACACAGAGGTCGTCCTCCGCGCGTACCTGGAGTGGGGCGCGGGCTTCCCCGCGCGCCTCAACGGCATGTACGCCTTCGCCCTCTGGGACGTCCGCGCCGAGGAGCTCCTGCTCGTCCGGGACCGGATGGGCATCAAGCCGCTCTATTATCAGCCGACCGGATCGGGCGCGCTCTTCGGCTCGGAGCCCAAGGCCATCCTCGCGAACCCGCTCGCGCGGCGGGCCGTCGACGAGGGCGGCCTGCGCGAGCTCCTCGCCTTCACGAAGACGCCGGGGCACGCCGTGTTCCGCGACCTGCGCGAGGTCCGCCCCGGCCACGTCGTGCACGTGCGCAGGGAAGGGATCACCGAGCGGCGCTACTGGGCCCTCGAGGCGAGGCCCCACACCGATGATCTGGAGACGACGATCGGCACCGTCCGCGGGCTCCTCGAGGACATCGTCGCTCGCCAGCTCATCTCCGATGTACCGCTGTGCACGCTCCTGTCCGGAGGGCTGGACTCCAGCCTCGTGACGGCGCTCGCGCAGCGGTCGCTCGGCGCGGCGGGCGCGGGGCCGGTGCGCTCGTTCTCCGTCGATTTCACCGGTCAGGCCGAGAACTTCAAGGCGGACGAGCTGCGGAGCACGCCGGACGCGCCGTACGTCGCCGAGGTCCAGCGGTACGTCGGATCCGACCATACGGACATCGTGCTCTCCGCGGCCCAGCTCGCCGACCCCGCCGTCCGCGCGACCGTGCTGCGCGCCCGGGATCTCCCGAACGGCTTCGGGGACCTGGATGCTTCGCTGTACCTGCTCTTCCGCGCCATCCGGGAGCGCTCCACGGTGGCGCTGTCCGGCGAGTCGGCCGACGAGGTCTTCGGCGGCTATCTATGGTTCCACGACCCCGAGGCGGTGGCGGCCGACACGTTCCCTTGGACGGCCATGCGCACGCGGCGCCGGAGCTCGAGCTCCGTCTCGACGCTGCTCGCCCCGGCGCTCCTCGAGCGGCTCGACCTCCAGGGCTACATCGCCGAGCGCTACCGGGAGGCGCTCGCCGAGGTGCCGCGGCTTCCCGGCGAGACGGGGAAGGAGCGGCGCATGCGCGAGATCAGCTACCTGCACCTGACGCGCTTCTTGCAACTGCTGCTCGACCGCAAGGACCGCATGAGCATGGCCACAGGGCTCGAGGTCCGGGTCCCGTTCTGCGATCACCGGCTGGTGGAGTACGTCTTCAACGTGCCGTGGTCGATGAAGACGTTCGACGGGCGCGAGAAGAGCCTGCTGCGCGCCGCGTCCAGGGATCTCCTGCCGCGCTCGGTGCTCGATCGGCGCAAGAGCCCGTATCCCGCGACGCAGGACCCGGCGTACGCGCGGGCGCTGCGCGCGCAGCTCGCGGCGCTCCTGGCGCGGAAGGACGCGCCGGTGCTGCCGCTGCTCGACGTGGCCCGCGCCCGCGCCGTCGCCGCGGACACCGGAGGACCGGCCGACGAGGTGTCGCGGTCGAGCATGGAGCAGGCGCTCCTGCTCGACGACTGGCTCGCTCGCTACGAGATCGAGCTGGCGCTCTGACGATGCGTTGATGAAGCGCAGTCGGCCCGCCGCTCAGGGCGCGCTGTCCACGCCCCGAGCGGCGCGCTGTTCACGCCCTGATGGCCGCCGCGGCGGGCGCGCGCCCGCCGCGGCCCGGCGCTCACTGCTGCGGGTGCGGAATGGCGCTCGGGTCCATGTAGAAGACCTCCCAGTGGTGGCCGTCGAGGTCGTAGAAGCTCCACGTGTACATGAAGCCGTGATCCGTGGGGTCCTCCGCGTGCGTCCCGCCGGCGGCGATGGCGGTCTTCACCAGCTCGTCGACCTCGGCCCGGTTCGCGGCCGTCAGCGCGAAGATGCCCTCGGTCGACGTGCTCGTGTCGCAGATGCGCTTCTTCGTGAAGTCCTTGAAGCGCTCCTCCACGAGGAGCATCACGTACGCGTCCTCGCTCAGGATCATGCAGGTCGCCTTGTCGTCGGTGAAATGCGGGTTGAACGAGAAGCCGAGCTTCGTGAAGAAGTCGATCGAACGCTTCAGGTCCTTGACGGGCAGGTTGACGAAGAGCTTCCGGGAACGGTTCGTGGTCATGTGTGCCTCCAGCGTGGGGTGGATTCGAACCTACTGACGCCCGTGGGGCGTCGGATTCATCGGTCCCTCGAAAAAAAAATCGACCTGCTCGCCGGAGCGGCGCCGCGGGCCGGGGCGCCGCGCCGCGGCGGCGTCTGTCAGCCGCCCTGGGGCGCCTGCGAGCCGCCCTGGGGCTCCGGCGGGAGCTCCGGGGGCAGGCCGAAGCGCGGGAAGAGCGTCTCCGTGTCGAGGAAGTAGTTCATCGCGACGATGTGGGTGTCCGACAGCTCGAGCACGATGAGCGCCCAGGGCTTGTGGCTCTCCCCGGGGCCGCCGGGCCGGTACTGCCCGAACGCGGGCGAGCCGCACGCCGAGGTCGGCACGAGCCGGGACCCGCGACAGGGCGCGCCCGGCCCGAGGAGCCAGTACCGGATCGCCTCGTGCCCGCGCAGCCACAGCGCGAATGGCGGCATCGACATCGTCGCGTCCTCGTGGAGGATCTTCGTGAGCGCGGTCACATCGTACCGGGAGAACGCGTCGACGTAGCGGTCCACCAGCACGGACTGGGCGTCGGACAGGGGCGCGCGGGCGTCCGTGAGGTCGCGCGCCGCGAGCGTCGCCCGGGCGCGCTGGAGCGCGCTGTTGACCGAGGCGACGGAGGTGTCGAGCGTCTCGGCGACCTCGGCGGCCGGCCACCCGAGGACCTCCATCAGCAGCAGCACCGCGCGCTGGCGCGGCGGGAGGTGCTGGAGCGCTGTCACGAAGGCGAGCCGGATGCTCTGGCGCAGGGCCAGGAGCTCGGCCGGGTCGGCGTCGGCGGGGAGGGCCCGCACGTCGGGGATGGGCTCGACCCAGCGGTAGGACGGCAGCGTGGTGAGCGGCCCGTCGATCGCGTTGGGGGGGCCGAGCTCCATCGGGCGCGCGCGGCGGGTGCGCTCGTTCAGGGCGTCGAGGCACACGTGCGTCGCGATGCGGTAGAGCCAGGTGCGCAGCGACGCGCGCCCCTCGAACGAGTCGAGGCTGCGCCAGGCGCGCACCATCGTCTCCTGGACGGCATCGTCGGCCTCGGCGGCCGACCCCAGCATGCGGTAGCAGTGGCCTGTCAGCGCGGCCCGGTGCTCCTCGAGGTGCCGAGCGGTCGTGTGCGCTACGTCGTCACCGGCGTGCTTCCTCGGGGGCGTGAGGTCAGCCATCGCGACCGTGTTTAACAGGTCCGCTCCCCGCGGAAAAGGCTGGATCCGCCGCGCGAAGCGGGCAGAACAATGCCGTTTCGATGGCAATGATCTCCGCCGCACGGGAACGCGGGAAAGGGATGCGGGGCGGTGCGCGGCAAAGGTGCGCGGCCGGCGCTCGTTGGCGCCCCTCGGCGTGCGGCGCCGCGCGTCCTTCACCCGCAGGTGGCTGGTGCGATGCCGCTTACCGGCGGCATTCCTGGTTGCACACCATGTAGCGGAAGATGGGGAGCGGGTCGGCGCCCTGGCCCCGGAACACGTCGCAGCTCGACGCCAGGATGCACTCCGACTCGCACTCGCCGCGCGCGTCGCACGTACCGGCGGCAAACACGCCGGGGTCAGCGCCGCACGCTTCCAGGTGATCGACGGCGTCGTCGCAGGCATTCCTGCACCCCACGGCGGACAGGCTGATGGCGAGCACGAGCGGCGCGATGGCATAGGTCATGGCTGCACCGAAGGACCTTTCTTCCGGGGGGGAGTCCTCGCCTCTGATGCTCGGCGTCGGGGAGCCATTCAGCGGTCACACGGCGCAGACGCGCGGCCGGCGGCGGTCCCACGGCGCGGCCTGCTCGAGCTGGCCCGCGAGCCGCAGCAGCGTGGCGTCGTCGGCGTAGCGGCCGGCGAACTGCACGCCCACCGGCAGGCCGTCGGCGCTCATGTGGAGCGGCACCGACATGGCCGGGCCGCCGGTCACGTTGAACAGGGGCGTGAACGCCGCGAAGGCGAAGATCTGGTCGAGCCAGGCCTCGGCGCTCAGGGTCGGGTCGTTCGCGTCGAGCGTGCCCGGCGGGATGGGGAGCGTCGTCAACGTCGGCGTGAGCAGGGCGTCGAACTGCGTGAAGAACTGCCCCACCTGCCGCGAGATCTGGTCGCGCGCCACGACCACGTCGTGCAGGTCGATGGCGCTCATCCGCCGGCCGGCCTCGGCCATGGTCAGCGTCGTCGCCTCCACGGTGTCCCGCCCCGGCGTGAGCCCGTACAGCGGGCAGACGCGATCGAACATGTGGGCGTGGTACGAGAGCAGCATCCGGAACGCGATGCGGACGCGCTCCCAGTCGATCTCCGGCCGCGCCGGCACGACCTCGTGCCCCAGCTCCTCGCACAGCGCCGCGGCCCGGCGCACCGCCAGCTTGCACTCGTCGTGCACCTGCACCCCGCTCCAGGCCGCGTCGGTGAACGCGATCCGCAGCCGCCCCGGCGGCGTGCGCGCCTCCTCCAGGAACGGCCGCGCGGCGGGCGGCGCGAAGTACGGCGTGCCCGGGTCGGGCCCGGCGATGGCGTCGAGCAGCGCCGCGCAGTCGCGCACCGAGCGGGTCAGCGCGTGATCGGTGGCGAAGCCCATCAGCACCTCGCCCTCCACCGGCCCGGTCGGGATGCGGCCGCGCGTCGGCTTCAGCCCGAAGAGGTTGCAGCACGACGACGGGATGCGGATCGACCCGGCGACGTCGTTGCCATGGGCCATCGGCACCATCCGCGCCGCCACCGCCGCGGCGGCGCCGCCGCTCGACCCGCCGGGCGTGCGATCGAGCCGCCACGGGTTGCGCGTCGGCCCGTGCGCGACCGGCTCGGTGACCACGTTGAGGCCGAGCTCCGGCGTGTTCGTCTTGCCGATCGCCACGAGCCCAGCGCGCCGGAAGCGCGTCATCAGCTCGTCGTCCTCGGGCGACACGAGCCCCTGGAACAGGCGAGAGCCCATGCCGGTGGGCGTGCCCGCGACGAGGATGCCGAGGTCCTTCACGAGGTACGGCACCCCGGAGAACGGCCCGGCCGGCAGCCCCGCGCGGAGCGCCCGCTCGGCGTCGTCGCGCAGCGAGCCGATCACCGCGTTGAGCGCAGGGTTCACCTGCTCGATGGCGGCCGAGGCCACGTCGAGGAGCTCGGAGGGGGTGACCTCGCGCCGGCGGACCAGCTCCGCGAGGCCCAGGGCGTCGAACGCGGTGTACTCGGAGATCTTCATCGTGCAGGTCCGTTATACGAGCCCGGCGCGCGTCGCGGGGTGAAGAAAGAACCCACGCCTCGCACGTCCTCCGGGGCCGCCGCGATCGCGGCCGAGCCTATCCGGATCAGGGGCGCTCTCATGGCGCGACGTTACCCCGATGCTGGCTCGATCGCGAGCGCGCCGTGCGCAGGATCCGGAGGGAGGCAATTCGATCCGGCGCCGCGCGCGAGGCGCGGTTCGGGGGGTGGAGAGCTGTGGTAGGGTCGGCGCGGCTCAGGCCTTGGCACGGAGGACATCATGAGCACGATTGCGCGGCACACCCCGGGGACCCTGTCGTGGGTCGATCTGATGACGCCCGATCTCGAGGGCGCGCTGAAGTTCTATGGCAGCCTCTTCGGGTGGACGTACGACGTCGGCCCGCCGGAGTTCCACCACTACACGACGTGCAAGCTGGCCGGGCGCAGCGCGGCCGGGATGAGCCAGCGGCCGGAGGGCGCCGCGTTCCCGCCGGTGTGGAGCGTCTACTTCGATAGTGAAGACGCCGGGCAGATCGCCGGGAGCATCCGCGCGAACGGCGGGCAGATCCTGGTGGGGCCGATGACGGTGGGGGACTTCGGCCGCATGGTCGTCGCTGTCGACCCGACCGGCGCCGCGTTCGGCGTCTGGGAGCCGAACACGCACACCGGCGCGCAGGCCATCGAGGAGCCCGGCGCGATGATATGGCACGAGGTCAACACGCGCGATCACAGGAAGGCGGCCGACTTCTACGCTCGCGTCTTCGGCCTCGAGGCCCGCGAGCTCGAGGCGCCCGGGGTCGAGTACATGACGCTCCACAAGGGCCAGAAGACGGTGGGCGGCGTGCTCCAGATGACCGAGCACTGGCCGGCCGACATCCCGCCGCACTGGATGACCTATTTCGCTGTCGCCGACGTCGACGCGTCGCTCGCGAAGCTCGCGGAGCTGGGCGGCAAGGTGTTCGTCCCGCCCTTCGACACGCCCTATGGCCGGCAGTCGATCGTCACCGACCCCTGGGGCGCGAACTTCACCCTCATGGCGCCGATCAAGCTCCCGAGCCAGTCAGCGCCCTGACGAGGACCCCTTGCGCCAAGCTTCCGCGCCGCGGGCCGGGCGGGCGCCGCGGCATCCGCGGGCCCGCCCGGCCCCGCCGTGTCACGGCAGGTTGGCGTCCATCCAGGCGAGTCGGGCCTTGATGAAGTCGCGCATGACCTGGAGCTGGCCCTCCCACGTCGGCGCGGTGGGGCCGCCGAGGAAGCCGCTGCTCGACTCGATGACGCTCGACACGGGCCACTTCGCGTGGTCGCGGGCCACGGCCTGCCCGAGCGGCGCGCTCAGGCTGTTCATGCGCTGCTCGATCGCCGCCTCGGAAAGGAGCGTCTTGCGGAGCTCCGTATAGCGCGCCCTCACCTGGGCCATGAAGCTCGGATCGCCGGTGAGCTTCTGGTACCAGTTGTTGACGTTCCGCTGGCCGCTGAAGCGCCAGCCGGTGTCGCCCTGCGACGGCGTCGGGCTCTGGGCGCCCACCCCGCCGAGCGCGAAGTTGTAGTCCCACAGCGGGCCGGCCTCGAGCTTCTGATCGCGATCCTTGTGGTAATAGGCGCTCCGCACGTAAGCGTCCACGTTGAGCGTCAGCTCGCTGATGATCAGGTAATCGATGAACGACGGCACATCGATGTACGCCGTGTAATCGCCGATGGGCGTCTGGTGGAGGCTGTCGTGGAACTGCTGGATGTACTGCGTCAGCCAGGCCGCCTGCTCGTCGTTCAGCGGATCCGGATCCACCACCTCGAGATCGACCCAGCACGTGCCGCTCTGGGCGCCCTCGTCGTCACCGCCGGGCCCGCCGCCCCAGCCGGGGCGCCCGCCGCCGCCGAAGCCTCCGAACCCCGGGAGGGGCTCCGAGCCCGTGCACGTGAGCTGCGGCTCCTCGGCGGCCGCCTGGTCGAACTTGAAGATGTAGCCGCCGCTGATGTCGGGCAGCGCCCGGTCCTCCTCCTCGAGCTGCGCGAGATCGGTGCGGACCTTGTTGTTCTTGATCGTCTCCGAGACCCAGTAGATGCCCTGGTAGTCCTCTTCGCCGATCGCGCCCCCGTCGTATTTCAGATAGACCTCGGCGAACTCGGTGCGCGGCGCCTGGAGGCCCATGTCCCGGCCGAGGGAGTAGGTGAACGGATTGCGGATCAACGTGCGGTCGTAGTAGGGCGGGATCAGCGCCCAGTCCGAGTCGGCGGGCATACCCAGCACCGAATAGTCGAGGTCCTCGCCCTCGTTGTCCCACAGCTCGACCTTGTACGGCGTCTGCGGGAAGTTCGCCGACGACTGACCGCGCACGTGATACCCCGCGCGCATCGCCATCGTGGGCAGCGACGCGATCGACGCCACGCCGTTGACCGGCTCGAAGATCATCACCGCCGCGTCGAGGTAGACTTCCTTGTCGCTCGGCTTGCCCTGGCCGTAGCCGTCCACGATCATGATGGGGAGGTCGGACGTCGCGTCGATGGTGCGCGCGATGTAAATGCCCGTGCTCGGCGCGCCGACCGCGGCGCCCCCCACGAACACCTGCGCGCGGACCTGCGTCGTGGCCGTGAGGGTCAGGGGCTCGCCGGTGTACAGCGTGGAGGCCGCGGTCGGCGGCTGCCCGTCCACCGTGTAGCGGATCTCGGCCCCTTCGACGGTGGTGGTCATCCCGACCTGGATCTGATCCCTGAACGTCTGGCTCGGCGTGGAGAACGCGACATCCCCGATCAGGGACGGGTTCACCGACGTGGTGTCACCGCCCGACGCGCCCTGGCCATCCGGTACCTGACCACAGGCAACGCACAGGGCGAGGAGGGCGAGCGAGATGGATCCGTGGAGCAGCCCGGCAAAGCGCGTGCGTTTACCCATGGTGGTATTTTTCACTGGTGGCCTCATTCAAGTTCAAGAACTCGCCATTGTACGGAAACACGGCGCTTCCGCGCTACCCGTTTCTCGAGCGGCGGGGGCGCCCGGCCGGCGCGCCCCGGCCAGCCGACGACGCGCCCCGACCCAGCGGGCTCCTGCCCTGCACCCGGCGAGCCGCCGGCGGGCGCTCAGCGGTACCGGTTGCCCGCCGGCGTCTTGTCGTCGAGCATTCGCCCGTCGGCGGGACATCCATTGTCGTCGAGCGCGGCCCGCACAGCCCCGTGTCGTCGGCGGGTTGTCGAGCGCCGTGGGAGCGCAGCACCCATCGGAGATGGCGGCAGCTGGCCTCGCCCTCCGCAGTGAAGAATCGTCGAGCGCGACGCCGACTACGAGGCGCGTGCCACGGTGGGTATCGTCCAGGGCATATGCCGGGCGGGCTCGTTGCACGTCACACGCCGAGCCCTCTCGGCGGAACCAGCGTCAAGATGCCGAGATCGCACAGCTTCATGGATCACCGTTGGCCAGAGCAGAGCGGTAGAGAGCTCGCCTCCGTCTCCCGGCTGCCCATCGAGGCTGTGTGCGCTGCGGCGAGGGCGGCGCACACAGGCTCCATCATCCGGGCGTCGCGCGGGGCGCGAGCCGCGTTTCGAAACGCCACAGCGCATCAAATCGCTGGCCATCGAGGTGCCCGATCGCGTAGAAGGTACGATGGCGATTCGGCTCACCTATGTCGTGGCTTTCTACGATGTGGAGGTGGGACACCAGGTGCAAGGCGTCGAGCGATGTCGCACCACCAGCGCTGTCTCAATGCGGGGGTAGTTTTCTAGTCGAACAGTATCCTGCATAGAGCCGTATACGAAGACGTTTCGAAATGGTATCTTATACTTTCCCGCTACTCGACCCTGGAGCCGGATCTCGGCAATGAAAGGGGGACCTTATGGCGTTTCGCTGTGCCCGGATTGTTGCGCTCTTTGCGATGCCTCTCATGACGGTCGCGTGTGTCGGCGCCGAGATTGACGATGGATCGGAGGAGTTCACGGAGGAGGCCCAAGACGCGGTCGTCTCCGAGAACGGCTTCGTGCCGAACGCGCTGGGTCCGAACGCGCTCGCGCCGAACGCGCTCGCGCCGAACGCGCTTGCGCCGAACGCGCTCGCGCCGAACGCGCTTGCGCCGAACGCGCTTGCGCCGAACGCGCTCGCCGCCATCAAGCACCCGGGGCCGAGCGGCGCCATGTCGCGGGAGCTCTTGCGCTACGTCGTGAGCTGTGCGCTGAGACCGGACCAGACGTTCTCGTTCTCGTGGAACGACAGCAGCGGGGCCGTCCGCCAGGAGACGTACCGCGGAGAGATCGGGCTTGCGCCTTGGTGGGTGTACAGCGTGATCAGCGAGCATTACCAGCGCCATATCACCGCCTGCCTCGCGGCGAGGACCAACTGGTATGGCGTCAACGTGATGATCTCCCTGCGCAACCTGGAGAACGGTATGGGGGCGTCGGAGCCGGAGTTGACGGCCTATCGGGTGCGAGAGGGGGCGTTCTGGGGAAACGTGTTCAGCTCGACGCCCTTCGTGCGGGCCTGCTACTCGCCAGAAGGCGTGGCGCGCGCGCGGCAGCTACAGCGCGATTGCGCGGCCGGCCACCTCAGCGTCGACCCCGTGACAGGGGCCACGACCACGCAGACGTGTGGTGCCATCGTGATCGCGGGCTCCTGTGATACCGTGTGCAACTGGACGGACTCCGCTGGTAAATTCTACAAGGGCTGTATCGATAATGCTTCGGTCTCGCCATGGATACGGACGGACCTGGTGGTCACGTCGTTCCTGCCCGGCGCCCCCTAGAGGTGTGGGTGCGCTCGGGGGCTGAGGGAGGAGAGGCGCCGGCACGGGCGACCGTGGAGGTCGTCCGCTGTGCGTCTTGCGGGCGGCGGAAGCAGGGCGCGTGCCCCGAGTGCGCGCGCCCTGGTCGGCCGCTGTCCGATCAGCCGTGCCCGCCGGATATCACGGAGGTCGTCCCCGTCACGCTGCCGCGGTTCGACGGCTACTGGACCCGCAGGGTCCTGGGGAGGGGCGGGTTCGGCCTCGTCTTCGAGGCCGAGCCGGAAGGCGGCGGGGCGCCGGTGGCCATCAAGCTCGCGCGCGCCCACCGGCGCGACGCGGGCCAGCGCCTCCGGGGTGAGATCGACGCGCTGTCCGCCGTGGGTCCCCCGCACGTGCCGGCCGTGCACGCGTGGGGCACGCTGGACGACGGCTCTCCGTACGCGGTGCTCGAGCGCGTCGCCGCGCTCACGCTCGCCGCGCGCCTCGCGTCGCGTCCCGCCCCGGGCATCGACGAGGCCGCCCAGCTCGGCCTCGCGGTGCTCGCGGCGCTCGAGGTCGTCCACGCGCGCGGCTACGTGCACTGCGACCTCAAGCCCGAGAACCTGTTCGTGAGCGCTGCCGGGCGGGCGACGATCATCGACTTCGGCATCGCCCGGGTGGTGGGCCGGCGCGGCGACGCG
Organism: Sorangium sp. So ce1335; assembly: GCF_051521615.1. Taxonomy (NCBI): domain Bacteria; kingdom Pseudomonadati; phylum Myxococcota; order Polyangiales; family Polyangiaceae; genus Sorangium; species Sorangium sp. So ce1335. The sequence continues at coordinate 7,080,036 of NZ_CP150363.1, read as the reverse complement.
CCGGACGAGGAGCTGGCCGTGGGCACGGCGGAGTACATGGCGCCGGAGCAGTCCGCCGGGCGGGCGGATCTCGACGCCCGCGCCGACATCTACGCGATGGGCGTCATCCTGTACGAGCTGTTCGCGGGGCGGCCGCCGTTCTGGGGGCCGCGCGCGGCGGTGCTCGAGGATCACAGGAGCCGGCGGCCCCCGCGCCTGTCGGCGCGCGTGGCCGTGCCCGTGGCGGTCGAGGAGGTGGTGCACCGCTGCCTGGCGAAGGACCGGAGCGAGCGGTTCGCGAGCGCCGCCGAGCTCCGCGAGGCGCTGGAGCGCGCGCTCGGGGACGAGCTCACGCCGAGCCAGCGCGAGGGGCCGCGCTCCGTCGCGGGCACCGAGCGCCGCGCCGTGGGGCTCCTGTTCTTCGAGGGCGCGGCCAACCGGATGGCCGTGCAGCGCCGGATCCGGGCGCTCGGCGGCGAGCTCGCGCACGCCTCCGGCTCGCGCTACGCGGCCGTCTTCGGCCACGGCGGCGCGACGAACCCCGCGCGGCACGCGCAGCGCGCGGCCGACGAGCTCCTGCGGGCCGGGCTTTGCGAGCGGGTCCTGATCGATCTCGCGCCCGTGTCGGTCCAGACCCGGCCGGACGGCGCGCAGCGCTTCTTGAGCCCGCTCTTCTCGCGCCCCGAGCGGTGGCCGTCCACCTCCGGCCCGCTCGGCCCATTCCTCTCGCCTTCGGCCGCTGCCGCGCTCCCCGACGCCCCTTCCGCCGTGTCGCAGGACGAGGCGGCGCGCGGGACAGGCCGCCCGCCTGGCGCCGAGGAGCGGGAGACGACGGACCCCGGCGCGTTCGTCGGCCGTCGCGACACGCTCGAGCAGCTCCTGCGCAGCGCGGGCGAGGCGCTTCGCCTGAAGCAGCCCACCGTCGTGTCCGTCATCTCCGAACCCGGTTACGGCAAGACCCGCCTCTTCGCCGAGCTCGGCAAGCAGCTCCGGGAGCACCTGCCGCACGCCCGCGTGATCGAGCTGCGCGGGCAGGAGCCCACGACCGGCGTCGAGGACGCGACGCTGCACGAGCTCGTGCGCGGCGCGCTCGACGCGCCCGACGCGCCCCCGGAGAGCGGTGTGCGCGTCGCGCTCGCGGCGTGGCTCGGCCCCGAGCTCAGCGAGGAGCTGGGCTCGGGGCTGGCGATGGCGCTCGGCTGGATGGACGAGCGGATGGACGGCAAGACCTTCCCCGAGCTCCAGGCGCTCAGGGCCGCCCCCGGCGCGCTGCGCTCGGCGCGCGTGCGGGCCGCGGGCGAGTGCCTGCGCCGGCGCGCGGCGTCCTCGCCCGTGGTCGTCCTCCTCGACGACGCGCACTTCGCCCACGACGCGACGCTCGCGGCGCTCGAGTTCGGGGCGCTCGCGGATGGCGCCGCGCCGCTGTGGATCTGCGCGATGGGGCGCCCGGCCTTCGAGGCAGCGCATCCATCCTGGGGCGAGCGGGCCGCGCGGCGCGAGATCGTGCGGCTCGGGCGGCTCGATCCCGAGAGCGCGGGGGCGCTGTGCCGGCGGCTGCTCCTGCCGGCGCGAGACGTGCCCGAGCCGGCGATCGAGCGCCTGCTGGAGCGCTCGCAGGGGGTGCCGCTGCTGCTCGTGGAGCTCGTGCACGGGCTCAAGCGCGAGGGGATCTTGCGGCGGCACCCGCGGGGGAACGCGTGGTACCTGGCGACCGACGAGCTCGATCGCCTGCCCGTGCTGCCGCTCATCGACCCGCTGGCGCAGGGCGAGATCGCGGCGCTCGGCCCGGCGCTCGGCGCGCACGCGCGGCTCGTCTCGCTGCTCGGTGCCGAGGTGTCGCTCGAGGAGATCGCGGGCGTGCTCCGTCATCTGGATGAGCGCGGCGAGGGCGACGCCTATCCGCTCGACGCGCGCGTGGGGACCGAGCGGCTGCTCCAGGCGGGCGTGCTCGTCGCGGACCGGAAGCGGCTCGGTTTCCGGCACTCGCTCGTGCGGGAGGCGATCGTGCGGGGCGTCGACGACGCCGAGCGGCGGCGGATCCATCTGGCCGCGTACGAGCATCACCGCGAGTCGGCCGAGGAGAGCCCGGAGCTGCGGCGGTTCAAGATCGCGTACCACGCGGCCGAGGCGGGGCTCGCGGACGTCGCGGAGGAGGCCTACCTGGAGCTGGCCGAGCGGGCGCGGGCGCGGCACGCCTACGTCGAGGCGGAGCTCTACTACAGCCGCGCGCTCGCGCAGCCCGTCGAGGAGCGCAGCGCGCGGCGGAGGGCGGCGCGCCGGGGCCGGGGGCTGATGCGCTACCGGCTCGGGCGCTATCACGACGCGCTCGGCGACCTCGATCGCGCGCGCGCGATGGCGGTGGAGGAGGGCGACGTGACCGAGCAGATCGAGATCCTGCTCGACGAGGCGACGGCGCTCGACTGGATGGATGAGTACGGGCGATCGAAGGAGCGGGTAGAGGAGGCGAAGGCGCGCGTGGCGGGCGATCTGCCGCCGGCGCTCGCGGCGCGCCTCTCGATGGCGGTGGCGCGCTCGCTGCTCCGCGAGAGCCGCGCGGAGGAGGCGGCGCTGCAGTTCGAGGCGGCCGCGGCGCAGGCCGAGGCCGTGGGCGACGAGTGCTACGAGACGCTGGTCGTGTCCCTGCTCCTCCTGGGCTTCATCTACCCGGGGCTCGGGAGGCTGGACGACGCGGGGGCGGTGGTGGATCGGACGATCCGGATGTGCGAGTCGCGCGGTGATCTCCTGCACCTCGGGCCGGCCATCAACAGCCGGGCGCTCCTGCGCGCGTGCCTCGGGGACGCCGAGGGGATGATCCTGGACCTGTGCCGCCTGCTCACCATCTCGCGCGAGCTGGGGCTGGGCATGCTGGAGCTCGTCGGGGAGTTCAACCTGGGTGAGTACCTGTACCTGATGGGCCACCTGGAGACGGCGATGCTGCACGTCGAGCGGGCCGTGGCGCTGGAGCGCCATCTGCGGGGCGAGGAGTCGCGGCCGGTCGTGGAGCTCCTGCTGGCGCGGCTGCTCCTCTACAAGGGCGACGAGCGCGGGGCGCGGGAGATCATCGAGGGGATCCGGGCGCGGCAGGCGAAGGTCGCGGCGGAGGGGCGCGGGGGCATCGAGATGGCCCCGTCGGAAGAGGTGCAGTGGTCGATGATCGACCTGGCGACGCGCGAGGCGAGCGACGAGGCGTGGGACGAGCTGGAGGAGCGGTCGGCGCGCTGCTCCATGGGGCAGGAGCAGATCGAGGTGATCGAGGCGCGGGCGCGGGCGTGCTCGAGGCGCGGGCGCCATGTCGAGGCGCGCGCGGCGCTCGAGAGGGCGATCGAGGTCGCCGGGAGGATCCCCAACGTGATGCGGGAGCGGCTCGAGCGGCAGCGGGGAGAGCAGCGGGCTGGCGAGGCGAGCACATCCTCGTGAGGCGCACGGACGAGACGCCGAGCAAGGCGCGCGCGAAGACGCAGAGAGGCCCGTCCACCGCGGGGACGCCCCAGGAGGCGCCCGGCGAGCCCGTCGCGCCTTTCGCGCCGGGCAGCTCGCAGACGCACCCGTCCGTCATCGCGTTTCTGCGCGAGCTGGAGCACCCGCTGAAGCAGGAGATCGAGGCCGTTCGGCGGATCATCCTCGCCGTGAGCCCGGAGATCCGCGAGGAGATCCGATGGAACGCGCCGAGCTTTCGCACGACGGAGCACTTCGCGACGTTCAACTTGCGCGCGAAGGACCGCGTCCGGCTCATCCTGCACATGGGAGCCAAGGTGAAGAGCACCGCGACGAAGGGCGTCGAGATCGCGGATCCTGCGGGCTTGCTGGAGTGGCTCGCCAAGGATCGCTGCCTGGTGACGCTCCGCGATGGGAAGGAGATCGAGGAAAGACGGGCGGCGCTGGAGAGCATCTTGCGCGCCTGGATCCGGTTGATGTAGCTCCGGCGCGGCAGCGACCGCGTAGCCTGCGCAGGTCGTGGGGTAATGCTGGGCGCAGGCGATGAAGGGCGGATGCCCCCTCGGCAGCAAGGACGACGGGGCTCGTCCTCGATAACGTGTCTCGATGTCGCGTCATGCTCCCTGGGCGGGGGGAGGGGCTTGCCGCTCGGTGACGTGGGCGGCATCGTGCGGGGCATCGAACACCTCGCGGACCTCCGCGGCCGTGCCGTCGCCGGCCACGCGGAGGAAGCGCTCGCCCAGCTCGACCGCCGCCTGCCTGGACGCCACCTCGACCAGCACGAATCCGGCGACGAGCTCCTTGGCCTCGGCGAAGGGGCCATCGGTCACGCTGACCTTGCCACCGGAATATCGAAGGCGCGCGCCCGACGAGCTCGGTTTGAGCCCTTCGGTCGCGATCAACACGCCGTCGTTCTTGAGCTCTTCGATGAACTTACCCATCTCCGGCATTGCCATGCACGCGGGAGCGGAAGCCTCGGTGCCCGCATCGGCCTTGAACATGATCATGAAGCGCATGGTCCGTGTCTCCTGAATGACGACCCGACCCGACCCAGGTTTGACGACCCGACCCGACCCAGGTTCGCCGCGACACGACCCAGGTTAACATGGCCGACGGCCGCGACCCGACCCGACCCAGGTTCGCCGCGACCCGACCCAGGTTAACATGGCCGACGGCCGAGCCGACCCGGGTTAGCCGACCCGACCCGACCCGGGTTGGCTGACCCGCGCGACCCGACCCAGGTTAACATGGCCGACGGCCGAGCCGACCCCGACCCGGGTTGGCTGACCCGCGGCCCCCCGCCTCGACCTGGGTTGGCCGACCCGCGACCCGACCCAGGTTAACGTGGCCGACCCGACCCGACCCGACCCGGGTTGGCCGACCCGCGACCCGACCCAGGTTGGGCACGGGAGTAGGTTGCTCGCAGGCACCTGACGCAGGTTGTGGCTGAGCCAGCAAGCAGACCCAGGTTGGGGTTGAGGGTGAGGGGGGGTGCCGACAGAGTACGGCACAGGGGTGGCGAGAGTGGCGGAACGCCTGGCGGCCGCCACCGATGGATCCACCGACGGAGTACGGCAACCCCTCGGAATGAGCGACCGCGAGCCCTGGCACGAACCTTGTTGAAGTGTGCGGCCCATGAGCCAGCCCCGCGAGGTCGCCCCCGGCGCCACGTACCTCATCACCCGTCGCGTTCTGCGTCGGCACCTTCTCTTCCGCCCCGATGCGGCCATCACCGAGTTCCTCGTCTACACCCTCGCAGTTTCGACACGTCGATACGGGATCGAGGTCCATGCATTCTGCGCGATGTCATCGCATCTACACCTCGTCGTGACGGATACGAGGGGCGTGCTGCCTCGCTTCTTGCAATTCTTCCATCGCATCGTTGCGCTCGGCACGAAGGTGCTCCGTCGGTGGGAAGGACCGGTATGGGACCACGAGGCCACGAGCGTGGTGCGGCTGCTGACGCGTGCGGCGGTGGTGGAGAAGATCGCTTACGTCCTCGCGAATCCTGTGGCCGCTGGCCTGGTCCGGCATGCGCGCGAGTGGCCGGGCGCCAAGGTGGACGTGGACGAGCTCGGAAAGGGCGTGTTGCGCGCAGCGCGCCCGACGGCGTATCTCGACCCGGAAAATCCACAGTGGCCCGAGGCGGTCACGCTCGCGCTCTCACTGCCACCGATCATTGAGCAGGATGACGCCGAGGATTTTGGCCGTGAGGTTACTGCCGAGCTTGAGCGACAGGAAGCGCAGGCCCATGCGCATCTACAGAGGCAAGGGCTCTCCTTTTTGAGCGCCGAGCGAGCCAGCAAGGTCTCCCCCTACAAGCGTGCCACGTCCTTCGAGGCGCTTCGCGATCGCAATCCGACGTTTGCGGTTGGCCGTGAGCAGGGCGACGCGTGGCGAATCGCCGGTGCCGCGGTGCGCGCATTTCGTGCGTCGTATCGCGCGGCGCTCGAACGCTGGCGTGCTGGCGTACGCAGCGCCGTTTTCCCGGCAGGGACGTGGTGGATGCGCACATTTCACGGCGCGAGCGTGAGCAATGTCGTGCTTACGATGTAGTCTCTGCCGGGCGTGCGACTGCGGGGCGGTCAATGGCGTACCTCAACGTCGATGCGACGCCGTGGAGGAATGTCGGTACGGGCATGAAGGTGCGGGCGGCAGATGGTTCGCATGGCGGGCAGCAATGGGGCGCAGGGGTGGGGCCGCGCGGGTGCGAACGAAGTTGACTCATGTTCAATCTGGGTCGAATCATGTTCAACCTGGGTTAGTCAACCCGGGTCGGGTCCGGTTCGGTCAACCCGGGTTGGGGCCGGTCGGGTCCGGGGTCCGGTCAACCAGGGTCGAGTTCGGCCAGGGGCCGGTCGGGTCCGGGGTCCGGTCAACCCGGGTCGGGTTCCGGGGCCGGTGGCCAGGGGCCGGTCGGGTCCGGGGTCCGGTCAACCCGGGTCGGGTTCGGGGCCGGTGGCCAGGGGCCGGTCGGGTCCGGTGTCAAAACGATACTGGCATTGCGACGGGCCCGCGCACGATGAGGCTCGGGCGGATCTGGATCTCCTCCGGCGCCACCTTGAGCGCCAGGTTCGGCATCCGGCGGAGGATCGTGCCGATGGCGATCTGCCCTTCGAGCCGCGCCAGCGGCGCGCCCAGGCAATAATGGACACCCAGACCGAACGCGATATGCCGGTTCGGATCGCGCGCCAGGTCGAGCTCCTCCGGCGACCGCGTGAGCTCCGGATCGCGGTTCGCGGACCCGATCACGACGACGACAACGTCCCCCTTCGGGATCACCGCGCCGCCCAGCGCCACGTCCTCCCTCGCGAACCGGAACGTCGCCGTCTCGACCGGGCTGTCGTAGCGCAGCAGCTCCTCGATCGCCGACTTCATGAGCGACGGGTCCGCCCGCAGCTTCTCTCGCTCGGCCGGGTGCGTGAGCAGCGCGAGGATGCCGTTCGCGATCAGGTTCACCGTCGTCTCGTGGCCCGCGACGAGCAGCAGGAACACCATCGAGAGCAGCTCCCTCTCATCGAGCTTGCCCGCGCCCTCCTCCTCGACATGGACGAGCGCGCTCATCAGATCCTCCCTCGGGGCCCTGCGCCGCTCTTCGACCATCGCGAGGAGGTAATCCTTGAACTCCTTGATCTTCTCCCCGAGCTTCTCGATCTTCTCCCGGGTTGGCACCCCGCCGACGACCGCGTCCGACCACGCCCGGATCCGGTGTCTGTCCTCGACGGGGACGCCCAGCATCTCGGCGATGACGATGATGGGCAACGGGAACGCGTAGTCCGCGACGACGTCCATCTCCCCTCGCGCCTGCACGTCGTCCAGGAGGCTGTCGGCGATGGCCTGGATACGGCCCCTCAGCCCCTCGACCAGCCGCGGCGTGAACGCCTTGTTCACGATCGCCCGGAGCCGCGTGTGATCCGGCGGATCCATGTTGAGCATGTGCCGCTCGAGCAGCATGCGATCGCCGTCCATGCCGAAGAAGTCGGCCCCGATGGCCCGCCAGTCCTTCACGAGGCGCTCGTCCTTCAGCGCGGCCACACAGTCCTCGTAGCGGGTGACGAGCCAGAGGGCCCGTCCGTCGGGCAGCGCCGTGCGGTGCACGGGCTCCTCCGCCCGGAGGCGAGCGTAGATGGAGTACGCGTTGGCCTTGAAGTCGGGGCTCGCGAGGTTCACCGGGTCGATCTTCGACATTGTCGCTCTCCTTTCTGGCGCTCTCCGCGGTCCACCGGAAGCCCACGGGAATCACGGGAAGACGGCGGGAGGAGAGTATGGCGCCGGTGCCCTCGTCATTCACGGCACGGCCGCGCCCGGCGCGCGGGCCGGGCCCCGGCGGGCGCGGGCGCTATCCGCTCCTGAGCCAGCCCTGCTGCAGCGCGTAGCGGACGGTGTCCGCGCGGCTCTTCAGGCCGAGCTTCTCCATCGCCCGGACCTTGTAGGTCTCGACCGTGCGCGCGCTCAGGTCGAGCCGGGCGGCGATCTCCTTGATGGCGTGCCCCTCGGCGACCATCCGGATCACCTCGGCCTCGCGCTCGCTCAGATCTGCGCTCGCCCCGGCGTCCCCGGTCCCGCGGCCGGCGACGCTCGACAGGACGTGCGCCGCCATGGCCGGGTCGAGGTACACGCCGCCCTCGGCCACGGCGTGGATGGCGCGGACCAGCTCCGCGGCCCTCGCCATCTTGATCACGTAGCCCGACGCCCCGGCCTGCAGGACCGCCTGCACGTTGACCTTGTCCTCGTACCCCGTCAGCGCCACCACCTGGACGGCCGGGCGTGCCCTCTTGATGCGCGCGGTCGCCTCCGCCCCGCCGAGCTTCGGCATGGTGATGTCCATCAACACGATGTCCGGCTCGAGCTGCGTGACGGCCTCGACCGCCGAGAGGCCATCCGCCGCCTCGCCGACGACGGTCATGTCAGGTTGCGCGTCGATCAACGCCTTCAGCCCGTCGCGCACGATCGGGTGATCGTCGACCAGGAAGATGCGGAGCTTGGTCATGCGCTGCCTCCATCGCGGCCGGCCGCCTGCAGGCGCGCGGGCCCGTCGATCGGGGCGTGAGATGTGTGCGCCTGGCCAGCCTCCGTGATCACGGCCGCCCACCCTAGCACGGTCTCGCCGCGCACTCTCAGGGTAACCCTTCGTGATCCGGCAGGGGACGCCCGAGCGACGGAGAGCGACGCCACTACGGGAGCCGGGCCGCCGGCGACCGCGGCGCGGGCGCCGCCCCGGGCCCGCACCCGCGCCCGCCGCGGTGGCGGCGCATCGGCCGCATTACGTCACGAGGTCGATCTGTGCCGCGCTCGCGGCCCGTTCCGCCAGCGCGCCCCGCGCCTCGTGCGGCGCCGGCGCCTCTCCGGGGGGCGCCGCCGTGTCTCCGCGCGGCCTCTTCATCGCGAGGAACAGCGCGAGCCCGGCGGCCGTCGCGCCGGCGACCCCGATCAGCGGGAAGTACTCGAGCCACGCGGGACCGCCGCCGTCGTGCCGCGGCCACGCGATGTTGGCGATGAGCGCGACCCCCCACGCCACGGCCGCCGCGTTCAGCGCGAGCCCGGCCCGCCCCAGCGAGAACACCCCGGCCTCGGGCCGGCCCGGCCAGCCGCGCAGGCGGCGGACGAGCATGCCCGCGGTCACGAGCAGGTACGACAGGTTCACGAGGAGCACGGCCGTCTCGGTGATGAGCACGAAGAGCTGCGCCTCGCCGTAGTTCACGGCGAGCATGCCGCACGCGAGCGCGCCGACGACGATCGCCGGGGCGACGGGCGTCTTCGTGCGCGCCGACACCCGCGACAGCGCTGCGGCGCACGGGAGCGCGCCGTCCCGCGCCATCGAGAACGCGAGGCGCGAGGCGCCGGTCTGGATCGCCAGCGTGCAGACGCACACGGCGAGCGCCACGTCGACGAGGAACACCTTGCCGAGCGTCGGGCCGAGCGCGCTGACGACCACGTAGGCCAGGCCCTCCGTGGCGAGGCGGCCGTCCGTGAGGCTGGGCGCCGCCATGAGCGCCGCCAGGATGAGCAGCGCGCCCCCGATGCCGGACGCCACGATCGCCTTCAGGATCGCCCGCGGGATGATCCGCCGCGGATGGCGCGTCTCCTCGGCGAGCGACCCGGCCGAGTCGAAGCCGTACAGCACGTACGCCGGCATCAGCGCCGCCGCGAGCAGCCCGGCCGCCCCCGTGCCCAGCGACGACGGCGGCCCGTAGACGGGCTCGAGAACGATCGCCGGACCCCGCACCGCGTGCAGGAACAGCGCCGCGATCAGCAGCACGACGCCGCCGAGCTCCGCCATCACGCCGATGTCGTTCACGTAGGCCATCGCCTTCACGCCGGCCATGTTGATCGCCGTGGTCAGCACGATGAGCCCCGCGCCGAGGAGCACCGCGTTCGCGGCGCCGTCGCGCGACGTGAGCGACGGGTCGCCTCCAAGGAACTGGAACCCGCTCCAGACGCTCGGCAAGATCGCCTGGAGCGCGATGGCCGCCGCCGCGACGCTCACGACGTCGCCGAGGAGCTTCAGCCACCCCGCGAGCCACCCCGGAGGGCCGGCCGAGACGCGGCGCCCCCACTGGTACACCGAGCCGGCCACGGGGTAGTGCGAGCCCACCTCGGCGAGGTTGAGCGCGACGGCGAGCTGGCCGAGGAAGACGACCGGCCACGTCCAGAAGAACCGCGTGCCCCCGAAGGCGTACCCGATCACGAAGAGCTGGAAGACGGTCGTGAGGATCGAGACGTACGAGAAGCCCGCCGCGAAGGCCGACAGGCTTCCCAGGTCGCGCTTCAGCTCCTGGCGGTAGCCGAGGCGGGCGAGGTCCTCGGCGTCGCTGCGGCCGTCCGCCGCGACGCCCGCGTCGTCCGCGGCTGCGCCCCCTTGCAGGGCCCCGGTCGAGATCGCGTCACGCATCGGCCGACACCCCCACGAGCGCCTGCCCCGCGCTGACCATCTGGCCCGGGCGGCAGCCGATCCAGTCGACGGCGCCGGCCACGTCCGCCACCACGGCGAACTCCATCTTCATCGCCTCGAGCACGGCCACGCGCTGGCCCGCCTCGACGCGCTGCCCGGGCTCCACGTCGACCTTCCACACGCACGCGGTGAGCGGCGCCGTCACCGGCAGCATCCCGGTCGGCATGGCGTCCTCGGCCGCGGACGACGCGCCCTCCAGGCGCGCGCCCGCGCGGCGCACGCGGTCGAACTCGCCGTCGGCCTCCCAGCGCCCGCGCTCCGCGTCGAACGCCGCCCGCTGCCGCGCCTGCGCCGCGCGGATGCTCTCCGCGTTGTCTTCGAGGAAGCGGTGGTGCGCGCCCAGGTCGAACGTCGTCTCCTCGATGCGCACCTCGCCGCGCCCGGCCACCATGTCGGCCCGCAGCTCGAGCAGCTCCTCCGGCGACACGAGGTGGAAGCGGAGCTGGTCGAAGAACCGCAGGAGCCACGGCGCCTCGCGCGTCGTCTGCCGGAACGGCCGGTGGCGGCTCCAGACCGGCACGGTGCGGCCGAGGAACTGGTACCCGCCCGGCCCCTCCATGCCGTAGATGCACAGGTACGCCCCGCCGATGCCGACGGCGTTCTCGGGCGTCCACGTGCGCGCCGGGTTGTACTTCGTCGTGACCATCCGGTGCCGCGGATCGATCGGCGTCGCGACGGGCGCGCCGAGGTACACGTCGCCCAGGCCGAGCACGAGGTAGCTCGCCGCGAGGAAGATCTCCTGGACGGCCGCGATGTCCGGCAGCCCGTTGACCCGGCGGATGAACTCCAGGTTGCTCGGGCACCAGGGCGCGTCGTCGCGCACCGTGCGCTCGTAGCGGGCGATCGCCTCGCGCGTGGCCGGATCGTCCCAGCTCAGCGGCATGTGCACGACGCGGCTCGGGATGCGGACCTCGGTCGGGGCGGGCAGGTCGGCCTCGACCTCGCGGAGCAGGTCGAGCGCCCTGGCGACGGTGAGCTTCGCGCCGTCGACGTGCACCTGGAGCGAGCGGATCCCCGGGGTGAGGTCGACGACGCCGGGCACGCGCATCTCCTCGAGCCGCGCCATGAGCAGGTGCGCGCGCACGCGCAGGTCGATGTCGAGCACGGGCGGCCCGAACTCGACGAGCACGTAGCGGTCGCCGCTCTGCCGGAAGACGACCGCGGGCCTGTCGTCGCGCGCCGGCACGCGCCCGAGCACCGGCTCGCCGCGCGGCCGCCGCGGGGCGCTCGCCGCAGCGAGGGGCGCGTCGTGCGCCGAGGATCCATTCGTCCCGTGGGCGCCGTTCGCAGCGGCCGCGACGCCGTTCGCGCCGTTCGCGCCGTTCGCAGCGGCCGCGACGCCGTTCGTCCCGTGGGCGCCGTTCGCCTTGCTCGCGCGACCGCGCCGCGCCACGAGCTCGTCGCAACGGCGCGCCAGCGCGTCGGCCTCGGCGGGCACGATCGACCGGAACCGCACCTTGTCCCCGGCGCTCAGCTGGCCGAGCTTCCACCGCTCGGCCGCGGCGACCGTGAGCGGACAGACGAACCCGCCGAGGCTCGGGCCGTCCGGGCCGAGGATGACGGGCATGTCGCCGGTGAGGTCGACAGCGCCGACGCCGTACGCGTTGTCGTGGAGGTTCGACGGGTGCAGCCCCGCCTCGCCGCCGTCGGTGCGCGCCCACCGCGGCGCGGGCCCCACGAGCCGCACGCCGGTGCGCGCGGAGTGGTAGTGGACCTCCCACTCGGCCTCGTAGAATTGCTCGATCCCCTCGCGCGTGAGGAAGTCCGGCGCCCCGTGCGGCCCGTCGAGCACGGCGAGCTCCCACGACGTGCCGATCTCCGGCCGCGCCTCGGGCGGCAGCGCGCCCGGGTCGAGCGCCGCGTCGATCTCCTCGCCGAGCCGCAGCACGTCGCCGGGCCGCAGCGGCCTCCCGGCGTGGCCGCCGAAGCCGCCGAGCGTGAACGTCGCCCGGCTGCCGAGGTGCGCCGGCACGTCGATGCCGCCGCGCACCAGCAGGTACGCGCGCGCGCCAGGCCCCCGCACCGGCCCGCACGCCACCGTGGCGCCCGGCGCGACCTCGACGGGCGTCCACGGCGCGACCTCGACCCCGTCGACGAGCACGCGCATCGCGGCGCCCGCGACGCACAGCACCGCGCGGCGGTGGAACACGAGCGTCGGCCCGTGCACCTCGCACTCGAGCCCCGCGGCGCCCGCCGGGTTGCCCACGACGCGGTTGCCGAGGCGGAAGGACAGGTCGTCCATCGGCCCGCTCGGCGGCACGCCCACCGACCACAGCCCGAGCCGCCCGGGCCAGTCCTGCACCGTCACCGCGCCCGGCGCCGCGGTCACCTCGACCGTCGGCGGCCGGAACGGCAGCGCCGCGAACGTGCCCGTGTGGTGCCGCACCCCGCGGAAGTCGGGGTGGTCGAGCGCGACGGCGACCCACTCGCGGTTCGTCTCGATCCCGCCGAGCCGCGTCTCCCCGACGGCCTCGCGCAGCGCCGCGACGGCCGCGGCCCGGTCCGCGCCGTGCACGAGGAGCTTGGCGAGGAGCGGGTCGTAGAGCGCGGACACCTCCGTGCCTGTCTCGACCCAGCCGTCGATCCGCACGCGCGCGCCCTCGGGGTAGCGCACCTCGGTGAGCAGCCCCGCGCTCGGCAGGAACCCGCGCGCCGGGTCCTCGGCGTAGAGCCGCGCCTCGAGCGCGTGGCCGCGGAGCGGCGGGTCGCCTTCCGCGAAGAACGCCGTGTCGCCCGCGGCGATGCGCAGCATCCACGCGACGAGGTCGACCCCGGCGCAGAGCTCGGTCACGCCGTGCTCGACCTGGAGGCGCGTGTTGACCTCCAGGAAGTAGTGCTCCGCGCGCGCCGGATCGACAAGGAACTCGACCGTGCCCACGTTGCGGTACGCGACCTTCGCGGCGAGCGCGCGGGCCGACTCCGCGAGGGCCGAGCGCAGCCTCGCGGGCAGGTCGGGCGCGGGCGCCTCCTCGATGACCTTCTGGTTGCGCCGCTGCACCGAGCAGTCGCGGTCGCCGAGGACGAGGACGTTCCCGCGGCCGTCGCCGGCGATCTGCACCTCGACGTGCCGGGGCGCGGCGAGGAAGCGCTCGAGGAACACCTCCCCCGAGCCGAAGTTCGAGCGCGCGAGGCGCTGGACGCGCTCGAACGCCGCGGGGAGCTCCGACGGGTCGTCGCAGCGGGCCATGCCGATGCCGCCGCCGCCCGCGCTCGCCTTGAGCAGCACCGGGTAGCCGATGGCCGCGGCCTCGGCGGCGGCGTGGTCCGCGTCGCGGAGCACGCCGGTGCCCGGCAAGAGCGGCACGCCCGCCTCGACGGCGAGCTGCCGCGCCCTGTGCTTGCTCCCGAACGCCTCCATCTGGGCCGGCGTCGGCCCGATGAAGACGACGCCCGCGTCCTCCACCGCGCGCGCGAAGTCCTCGGATTCGCTGAGGAATCCGTAACCCGGGTGGACGGCGTCCGCGCCGGCGCGGCGGGCGGCGTCGACGACCGCGTCGATGCGCAGGTAGCTCTCGGCGGGCGTCTGGCCGCCGAGGCGGACCGCGTCGTCGGCGAGGCGCACGTGGAGCGCGGCGCGGTCGGCGTCGGAGAACACCGCGACCGACGCGACGCCGAGGCGCCGGAGGGTGCGGATGACGCGGCACGCGATCTCGCCGCGGTTGGCGACGAGGACGCGCCGGAACGGCGGGGCGGCTGTCGCGCTCATGGCCGCACCACCACCGCGCGGATCGGCGTCGGGTTGAAGGCGTTGCAGGGGTTGTTGATCTGCGGGCAGTTCGAGACGAGCAGCAGCAGATCGAGCTCGGCCCTCAGATCGATGTGCTTGCCGGGCGCGGAGAGGCCGTCGACGATGCCGAGGGTGCCGTCGGCCTCGACGGGCACGTTCATGAACCAGTTGATGTTGCCGACGAGGTCGCGCTTGCCGAGGCCGTACGGCGCTGCGGCCATGAGGAAGTTCTCGACGCAGGCGTGCTGGTGCTTCGTGTGGTGGCCGTAGCGGACGGTGTTCGACTCGCACGAGCAGGCGCCGCCCGAGGTGTCGTGCCGGCCGCAGGTGTCGCCGGTGATCGTCATCATCACGCGGCCGCGGTTCGACCGGAGCTGCGCGCCGGTGGTGAGGAAGATGTTGCGCTGGGCGACGATCGTGTCGGCGGCGCTGTAGCGCTCGGCGGTGTCGGCGAGCACGTAGGCGAGGAAGTCGACCGCCTGGTTTCCCTCGAGGTCGATGACGCGGAGGATCTCGCCGGCGCGGACGACCTTCGCCCACGGCGCGCGCGCCGGGACGACCTCGTCGGAGACGACGGCGCCGGGCAGGCCGGCCAGGGCGGGGTCGCGCAGCGCGGCGACGGGCCTGAGCGATGCGGCGGGGACGGCGGGGATCATCGGGCACCTCCGTTGCGGAGGCCGAGGGCGAGCTCCTCGGCGGTGTTCTCGAAGGCGCGGCGCGCCTCGGGCGTCGCGTTGCGTACGGGGTCGTCGACGGCGGCGGGGCGGCCGCGCCAGGCGGTGAGGCGGACCTTGCCGGCGCGGTCGTCGGGGCGCGGGTCGAGCCGGTGGGGCACGACGGCGACGCTGACGAGGACGTCCTGCTCGGCGCGGAGCAGCACGTGGGCGCCGGGCCGGGACGAGTCGGGCAGGAAGGTGATGGCGCCGTCGGCCTCGATGCGGACGCCCTTGAAGAGGTTGACGGGCGTGGCCAGGTCCCGCTCGGCGAGGCCGTGCTTCGCGAGGGCGAGGAGGAGCCGCTCGCGCCCGGAGCGGAGGGCGCCGCCGTGGGCGTCGCTGCCGTGTCGGGCGGCGATCTCGCCGGGGAGCGAGGTGCCGCAGAAGGTGTCGTGTCGGCCCGCGGTGTCCTCGAGGAGCGAGGCGAGGACGCGCCCCATGTCCGAGAGGAGCAGGTACCCGGGGCCGGGGTAGGCCTGCCACTGGAGCTTCACCGTGTCGGGGAGGCAGAGCCGCTCGATGGGGCGGTCCGCGCGGTGGAGCATGAGGGCGACGCAGGTGTCGCCCTCGACATCGACGATCCGGAGCCGGCTGCCGGCGGGGAGGGCGCGCGCGGCGTAGCCGCCCGCGCCGAGGGTCTCGTCCCAGAGGACGTCGCGCGCTTCAACGCCCGCGGGCGGGTCGCTGATCGACGTGCTCGGCACCGTGGGTTGCGTCTCGACGACGCTGCCTTCCTGGGCGCGCGCGTGCGCGCGCGCGGCGTACGTTGTGGCCGTTTCTGACATCGCCCGCCTCACTTTCGATAGAGAATCGAAACTACGAGGCGACTATCCGGGGCCCGGGTTTCCGGTCTGTTTCCCGGGGGTAAAATGCAAGGCGCGCGCGTTTTTTCCCGGTCGCGTTGGCGCGGCGGTCGGCCGCGTCGGGGGGAGGTGGCGGCCTGATGAAGAACGGTGGACCGCCAGGGCGCCAGGGACGCCAGGACAAGAAAATTATCTCCAGGAGAACTCTCTGGCGTCCTTGGCGTCCTGGCGGTTTGTAGTATTCCCGTCCGGGCGCCGCGCTGGAGCGGATGGCGCAGTCGCGAGCGCCGTGCGAGTCGATGGGCGCGACGGCGTGACTGCCAGCCTGGACTGAGGATGAAGACAGGGATGCCCCCGGCCTGGAAGATCGAAGGACGGCAGCGCGCCGAAGAGCGGCAGCGCGCGGAAGAGCGGCGGCGCGCGGAAGAGCGGCGGCGCGCCGAAGAGGGGCAGAGCGACGAAGAGGGGCAGGGCGCCGGAGAGGGGCAGAGCGACGAAGAGGGGCAGAGCGACGAAGAGGGGCAGGGCGCCGGCGGCAGACCTCGGCGCATGGGCCGGCCGCGCAAGAAGCCGCAGCGGAGCGCGCTGGCGCCGCGCGAGCAGATCCTGGAGGCGGCGGGGCGGCTGTTCGCGGCGCGGGGGGTCGTCGAGGTCTCGATGCTCGAGATCGCCGAGGCGGCGGGGTTGCGGCAGTCGTCGCTGTACTACTGGTTCCGGCGCAAGGAGCTGATCGTCGCGGAGATATTGCAGCAGGTGAACCGGCTGCCGCTCTCGTATGCGCAGCGGCTCGAGACGAGCGGCGAGGCGGCGGACGTGCAGCTCTGGCGGTTCGTGCGCTTCGACGTGGAGACGGTGTGCGGCTTCCCGCTGGAGATCACGGAGGTCCACCGCTTCAGCGAGCGGGATCCGGCGGGGTTCGCGACGTACTGGGCCGAGCGGCGCGCGCTGACCGAGGCCGTGGCCGCGATGATCCGGCGCGGGGTGGGGGAGGGGACGTTCCGCGAGGTGGACGCCTACCTGTGCGCGCTGACGGTGCTGGCCCAGGACGAGAGCGTGCAGAACTGGTATCGCCCCGAGGGGTCGGCGCGCGCCCACCCGCTCGCCGCCAGCGATCGCGCGGCGCTCGGGTACCGGCCGGAGCAGATCGCGGAGCTCGTCGCGGATCAGACCGTGGGCGGGCTCCTGGCGCGGCCGTCGAGCCTCGCGGCGCTGCGGAGGGGGGCGCTCGCGGCGGACGGGGAGACGTAGCCGACCTCGATCGCGGCGCGTCCTCCGCGCGCGATCACGGCCTGGAGGAAGGGGCCGAGTACACGGGCCGGATCGGAAAAAGGAGCTGCTGCGCGAGCCCGAGCGACGCGCCGGGCGCGACGCCGGTCGACGCGACGTGGCCGGGTCGACGGAACGTGCCGAACAGGCGGTCCCAGAGGATCATGCAGCAGCCGTAGTTGGTGTCCTGCTCCTCACGGACGACCGAGTGGTGGTGCAGATGGTACTGGCCGGTCTGCAGGATCCACCCGGTCGCCCCGTATCTGAGCGGCAGATTGCAGTGCGTGAAATGGACCTGTATCCATATCACGAAGGGGAGGCAGCCGATCTCCTCCGGGCCGGCGCCGAGGCCCACCACGAGGGGTATCGGGAGGAGCAAGAGCAAGAACTCGAAGGGGTGGTTCACCGCCGCCTTGATGGAGTACATCTCCGTCGGCGAGTGATGCACGCCATGAGCGGTCGCGCGCCACAGGGCGCCCCACCGGTGTTGCGCGCGATGGAACCAGTACGAGATGAGGTCCGCGATGAGCCAGGCCAGGCAGAGCTTCGCCACGACGGGCCAGCTGCTCGGCCACAGCGCCGGCAGCCCCAGGCTCTCTCGCGCGCCGATCAGCCTCGGCGTGAGCGCCCGATCATAGAGCGTGGCGACGGCGGCTCCCCAGACGAAGAAGTAGCCCGCCATCCAGAACGCGAAGTTGACGACGACCTGCTTGAAGCTCGAGAGCGGCTTCCACTCCGGCCTCGCGGGCATGACCTGCTCCAGCGCGGTCATGAGCAGGGTGAAGCCGATCCCGATCGGCAGAAGCAGCTCCGGGCTCCCGTGGAGGTGGTGGCAGGCGACCAGGGCCAGGAGGACGATCGTGGGGTGAAAGGCGTGCGCGAACGTCGTCCTGAGCAGCGATCGCCCGGCGTCATCCGCGCTGGTGTCGGGCGCTTCGGTGGCCGTGGCGTGCATGAGCTTACCTCCGTCGGGTGCCTGGAACAGCTTGCGTGCGAGGGGCGAAGAGGCCTCCGGAACATCGAGCAGGGTCATCCGCGTTCCGCCGGAACGCCTGTACCCTGATCTTGGAATGTAGGCGGCGCGGATCGTCAAGGCACCGGGACTTCGCGAGGGGATGTCGTGTGCCCGAGGCCTGGAGATCAGGGCGAAAATTTCGCCAGGAAGGCGTCCTGCGTGCCCGCCGGCCAGAGGGCGCCGCCGCCGAGATCGAGCGCCCCGGAGTACGCCCCGGCGCAGATCGCGCTCCCTGCGCCGTCGACCGCCAGCGAGGCCGGCTGCTGATGCAAGGAGTCGCCGAACCGCTTGCTCCAGAGGTGAGCGCCGACAGGATCGAGCTTCACAAGGACGATGCCGAAGCTCCTGCTCCAGAGGTGCTCCCCCGCGGCGCAGGAGGCGTTCACGCCGTCGCAGTTCTCGTCCGCCGCCGTGTGGCAGTCATCGGCGGTCGGGAGCACCTCACCGATGCAGGGCCCGTAGCCGGTTCCCTGGGTGTCGCAGAACTTCGTGCCTGCCTTGCAGATCCCGACGCCCCCGGTGCCGGGCGGGCCCCCGTAGCACGGCGCAGCGTCGCCGGGGACACACGCGCAGCCGGAGCCCTCCTCGTTGGCCTGACCATCGCAGTCTTCGTCCGCCGGATCGGTGCAGGTCTCGGGCGCTGGCGTGACCTCACCGATGCAGGCGCCGAGCTCCGAGCCGTCGGCGCTGCAGGTCGCGACGCCCCGCCGGCAGATCCCGACATCGGCGGTGCTCGGCGGCCCCGTGTAACACGGGACTTGAGCCCCAGGCTCGCACACAGCGCCTCCACCACCTCCGCCGTCGCCCGCGCCCGTGCTTCCGCCAGCGCCGCCGTTTCCGCCGTCGCCCGCGCCCGTGCTTCCGCCAGCGCCGCCGTTTCCGCCGTCGCCCGCGCCCGTGCTTCCGCCTGCGCCCCCGCTTCCGCCGTCGCCCGCGCCCCCGTTTCCGCCCGCGCCGAGACCTCCGCCGGATCCCGTTGTGGCACCTCCCTCGCCGGCTCCGCTGTCAGCGCCGGCGGCTCCCCCGCTCCCGCTGGGGGCACCGTCTGCGGCGCCGTTGCCGCCGCCGCCCTCGCCGTTGTCACACGCAATGGACAGGCAACTCACCAGCCACAGCAAGGGCATCCAGACCGTTGGACGAAGCGTGAGCATCCACATACCTCCCTGAGCCGACGGCCTCCTGGGGCCGACGGTCGAACGTTTGCCGCTTGGGTGCGGCCCGCCGCGACTCCGTTCACCGCGCCACGCAGGGCTCGCCGTGGCCGAGGATCTCCGACGATCTCCTCCCGAAGGTCCGGCCGTCGAAGGCGCCGGCCGAGGTGGAGGCGATGAGAGCCCAGGGCCAGCGCGCCGTCGAGCACCTTGACGCGGCCGCCGGCGCGGGTGACGCAGGCGGCGTCGAGCGAGCGGCCACGGCGTCCAGACTGGCCTTCAGGTGCTCGGGGCCAGAGGCCTGCGGCGAGAGGTCGAGGCAGAGGATGGCCTCTCCGCCGAGCGCGGCGCGGGCTTCGATGTGTGGGGCATGGCTCGCGGCAGCGGGGCGGGCCGAGGAGGGGGCTGTCAGCCAGGGGAGTCAGTCGACGGCGGGAGCGCGCCCGACGAACGAATCAAAACAAGCCGCCCCCGAGGAGGGTCGCCTCGAACGAGCCCGTCACGGGCGCCCCGGGCTCCATCGAGGCCTTGTCGAAGCGGATCTTGCCGTCGCCGAACATGCCCGTCATCACGGGCTCCGATTCCGTGAAATCAAGCGCGAACCCGAAGACCGATTGCCAGTCGTACGGGCCCTCGCCTCCGTCGGCGAAGACCTCCGGGGCCACATAGAACACGAGGGCGCGCACCGTCCCGTCGGGGAAGCTCCCGACGATCGACAGCTGGGCGCGCCCGTTCATGATGAACTCGAACCCAGGCTGGGCGGCCTCCTGGCCCGCCGCGACGCCCACGGCCTCGGCCGATTGCGCCGTGTCCGCGGGGATCTCCACGTCGAACGTCCCCGTCCCCGCGGCGAAGGGGTCCATCTGGGCGAGCGACCCCCACGTCGTCGAGAACGTGCCCGTCATGGTCCCCACCGTCGTCATGCACGCCGTGGCGGTGGGCGGGGAGCTCCACTCGGGAGGCGTGGGCTCGATCTCGGCGGTGATCGTGGCGCGGCGCCCGCTCACGAAGCTCCGTATCGCGTCGGTCGCCACCTCCACGGCCTCCGCGTTCTCGCCGACATACGGCGAAAGGAGCCTCTCCATCCTGTCGATCTCGAGGAGCAGCGCGTCCTCGTCCCAGGCCGTCGCGAGGAGGTCCTTCATCGCCTCGGCATAGGCAGCGCGGAGCTCCGGCGTCTTGTAGAGCCGGTCCGCGATGGCCCCCCTCGCCGAGACCGACTGCGGCCGCCCTGGCGCGCCGACCGGGTCGGCCTCATCGAACGACATGTCGGGGCCCCACGGCAAGAAGAACATCTTTCCGGACGCCGGGTCGAAATACACGTGGTGGTTGTTCGTGTTGCCCGCGTAGCCGTCCCACGCGGCAATCAGCGCCTCGGTGGCCCAGTACCTCCGGAAGGTCCCGATATCGAGCACCGCGCCGAGCGTCGCGTCGAGCTCGGCGTCGCTGGCCAGGAGCGCGGCCGCGACGGCGTCGAGCTCGCTTCGGTCCGGGTCGTCCTCGTTGGTCTTCTTCTCGTACGTGGCGGTCCAGCCGTCGCGGAAGTCGCTGATCTGGCCCTCGTAGAGGTCGCCGCTCGCGTCCTGGAAATGGCGCTTGATGAGGCGCTTGCCGACCGGCTCCACGTGCGCGTAGATGCCGAGGTCCTCCCCGTTGACGGTCACGTGGGCGAAGTTGCAGCGCGAGGCGGGCAGGCCTGCGTCGCGAAAGATCTTGAACGCGAGGCACGTCTTTATCAGCGAGGGATCCTGGCGGGCGTTGTTGAGGGTCAGCCCTGCGAGGCCGGCGTGCTCGCGCCCGTCCACGTACTCGTCGAAGCTCACCTTGAGCGACGGCTTCGACAGGCTGGCGGACCCGAGGAAGCCCTTCTTGCGGACGGCGGACATCTCGAGCGTGGTGCCGTCGACGGTGACGGTCGCGGGGAACTGGGTGTAGGGGCTCTCCTTGGGGCCGTCCATGCAGCCCTCGCCGAACAGCTCCGAGACGTTGCGCGACTGTCGGCGGAGCGTCTCCCAGTCCTCGGGCGCCATGGTGATTCCCACCTCGATGACGTGGTCGGGATCGAACATGGCGTCGCTCGGGTCTGGATCGGGTGCGCTGGGGCCGCCGCCGTCGCCGGAGGGGCCGCCGCCGTCGCCGGAGGGGCCGCCGCCGTCGCCGGAGGGGCCGCCGCCGGAGGAGGCGCTGAAGGTTCCGCCGGGCGTCTGCGGCGGATCGGAGCCGCACGCGGATGCGCCGAGGGCCAGCGCGAACGCCACCGCCGAGAGCATGCTGCCTGCGCGAACGAGCGTGGTTGTGTGTGTCCGTGCCATGGGGGCAGTGTCTAGCACGGCCGCCCGCGCCCACGAGCTCGATCGACCGCCGCGCGCGCGACGCTCAGAGCGGGTTGTAGGGCGCGAGCGGCGGGAGGTCCTTCGCGCGGCGCCCAGCGGCTCCGACCGCCGGGATCTCCTTGATCTTTTCGCGCGCGCGGCCGGTGCCGTCGTCGATGGCGGTCCACTCGTTCCAGGTGTGGCCGTCGGCGACGAAGAGCTGCGGGTGATCGAACGGCGCCTGCTCGAACCGGACCCGCTCGTCCGTGAGCGCCTCCAGGAACGCCACGAGCGCCCTGGCCTCGCCGTCCGTCAGGCCGAGCGGCCTGATGTCCGGGTCGAGGTTCGTCGCGTTGGGCTCGACGCCCGTCGTGTCGCCGCCCTCCCGGTGACGACGGTTGCCGCCGCGGTTGTAGAGCTCGACGACCTGCTCGAGCGTCAGCGCGCTGCCGTTGTGGAAATAGGGGCCGGTCAGGGCGACGTTCCGGAGCGTCGGGACCTTGAAGGCGCCGTCGACGGCGTCGCGCTCGCGCGGCTCGATCGGCGCCCCGCTGGCAATCTCGAACGACGCCGGGTCGACGTGGAAGCTATCCGGGACGTCCGCCCGCGCGGCGCGGAGCTTCCCTTGCCGCGCGAAGGAGAGCGGAACGCCGAACGGGTCCACGCCCCCGAGGCCCACGTCCTCGTCGGTCGGCCGGACACCGATGTTGTAGAAGCCGCTGTCGTAGAGCGCGGGGCGGCCGTCCCCCATCAGCATCCGCTTGATCAACCCGCCTTCCTCGGCCTCGTCCTGCAGGTGCGTGGCGGCCCCGGTGAGCTCGGGGCCACGATGGCAGTTGACGCACCTGCCCTTGCCCAGGAAGATCCCGAGCCCCGCGCGCTCCTCGTCGCTCAGGGCGGCGGTGTCCCCTTCGGCAAAGCGGTCGAACCGGGTGTCATCGGACACGAGCGTGGCCTCGTAGAGCTGGATGGCGATGCCCCAGAACAGCGAGAAGTTCGCCTCGATGAGGGGCCTGTCGGCGACGCGCTCGTCCGAGCGCCAGTAGGCCTCCTGGAAGGCCGCCTCGATGAGCTCCCTGTAGGACGGCGCGAGCCCCTGTCCGCTCCGATGGCGGAGCTCGCCGAGGACGCTATCGGTCGGGTCCACGCCCTGCCTGGCGAGCGGCCTGAGCCGCAAGAGCTTCCACCCGATGTCCGGGAACGTCCTCCCCTCGCACGACATCTCGAACGGGTTGACCGCCGGGCCGACCGCCTGCGACGCGAGGCTCGCGTTGTCCAGGTCGACCCGCTCGCGCACGAGGACGCCGTCGCGCGCGGCGTGGACGGCGGCGTCCGGGTCTCGCCGGCCGAAGGGGTTCACGCCGTTGAAATGGTTGCTCGCGCGTCCGTCCCAGAAATTGCGGAAGTTGAACGCTGCGTTGATGACGGTGGGCGTGTGGCGCGGCTCGACGCGGCGCACGCTCACGCCGCCCACCTGGAAGGCGTCCGGCAGCAGCGAGCAGTCCTCCTTGTCGCTCCCGGGCACGACGGCGTTGAAGCGGGCGCCGAACGCGCCCTGCGAAGACACGATGTCGTCGGTCTCGAAGAGGATGTCCGAGTCGCGGTCGCGCGGGTCGGCGAGGCGGAAGAGCGGCCAGTCGCTCGCCCGGAGCGCGAGGTTCGGTCCGCCCCTCGCGCCCGACCCGGTCGGGTCGAACCGCCCGCGCCGCTCGGGGTCGTGGTGGAGGAGGCCGGGGCTGAGCTGGTTTCTCTTTCGGTGATCGGCGCCCGCGTGGAAGTGGCACGTCGCGCACGCCACGCCGTCGCTCCCCGCCTGCATGTCCCAGAAGAACGCCTTTCCGAGCGCGACGGCCGCCTCCCTGCTCTTGACGTACCTGGACAGGTCGCGCGGCTCCGGGACGCGGACGCCCCGGAGCGAGCCGATGGTCGGCGGATCATCCGGCGCGGGCGCCGCGCCTTCGCCCGGCGAGTACGACGGCGGCGGCGGATGCGGCGGCGGCGGCTCGCCGGTCCCGGGCGCGGCCGGCGGCGCTGACCCGCCGGGGTCGAGCGACGATCTCGGTCCGGGATCCGCGCCTCCCGTGCCTTCGGGCTCGAAGGTCCCTTCCGAGCAGCCGGCGATCGCCGACAGGCCGATCAGGGCGCAGGCGAGCATCGCTCCGGGCCCGCTCGCGCGCGGGCCGCCACAGCAAGCATTGACCATCACGAGGAAACCTCCTTCGTCAGTGCGCGGGTGAATGACGGGCGGCGCGCGCCGGCGCCCCCCCGCGGGCCAGCGCGGATCCCGCCCATCCGTCCTGCGACGCGCGGAGCCCCGCGAGCGACGGCGCTCGACGGCGCTCCGCGCCCATCGTTCCAGTTCCTTCAGGCCATTCGAGTCTCGGGACGACAGCGCATGTCCGGGGCGCGCGGCGACGTCTCGCCCTGTGTCGTCTCGTCGCGGCCGGGCGTCTCCTCGCGTCGCGAGCACACCGGCGCGCGCGATGGAATCGAGGGACAGGACGGCCTCAGTCGAGGACCGGGCGAAGAGGGGTGAGGGGACATGACGTATCCCCACAGGGTGCCTGCGCCGCGCCGCGCAGGCCCGGCCATGCGCGCCGCCGAAACCTGACTCATCCACCGACCCGCGGCAATGTCGTCGAAGCCGCACCGCGCGCAGGAGCGAGGCGAGCGCGGATCACCTGGTCATCGAGATCATGGCGAGATCGCGAGACTGCCCTCTTCGAGGATGCCTTGAAGGAACGGGAAGTACGCGAATGGCTCGCTCGCGGCGGAGCCTGTCCGAGGCGGACCGCGCCGGGCGCCCCTCGGTGCACGGAGCCCTCGGCGCGGCGCTCCCGGGCTGGCCGGGACGCGGAGAGACCCGGGATCCCTCCTCTCTGGCGTCCCTCGCGAACATGGCCTCTCGATCACGCCTCCCTGGCGCGCGGAGCCCGGGAGACCTCGTCGCGGCCCTGCCGCCGCACGGCGCTCGGCGGCGACCCCGAGAATCGCTTGAAGGCGCGGCTGAAGGCCGCCTCGGAGTCGTAGCCGAGCCGGCTCGCGGCCTCGGCGACGGTCACGCGCTCGTCGCGCAGCCAGCCGCTCGCCAGGTGCATGCGCCAGCGCGCGAGGTAGCGCGCCGGCGGCGCGCCCACCACGGACGCGAAGCGCTCCGAGAAGATGGATCGCGACATCCTCGCGACGTCGGCCAGCGACTCCACGGACCAGGGGTCGCCCGGGCGCCGGTGGATCGCGGCGAGCGCGCGGCCGATCTGCGGATCGCGGATCGCGGCGAGCCAGCCTTCCGTGTCCTCCCTTCGCGACTCGACCCATGCGCGGACGACCCGCGTGATCACCACGTCGGCGAGGCGCGTCATCACCGTCGCGGCGCCGACGCGCCGCCTGAGCACCTCGTCCGCCATGGCGTCGAGGAGCACGGGCAGCACCGGGTCGTCAGCGCCGCCGCCGCGCACGAGGAGCAGCGGGGGCATCAGCTCGAGCAGCGGATTCACGGCCGGCTGGGCGAAGCTCACGCTGCAACAGACCAGGATCGTCCGCGCGCCCGCGCCGCCGGCGCGCATGTCGAAGACCCGGTCGCCGATCTCCTCGAGCGGCATCTCCTCGAGCGGCCTCACGCGCCCGCGCGCCCTGTGCGCGATCGCGTGGTGCGCGCCGTGCGGCAAGAGGGCGACGTCGCCGGCGTGGAGCTCCAGCCACCCGCGCTCCGGCGCGCGCAGCCAGCAGACGCCCGAGACCACGAAATGGAACCGCGCCTGCGCCACCGGGGGGAGATCGATGCCCCAGGGGCGCGTCAGCTCGCAGCGGCCGTAGGTCCCCTCCGACAGCCGGAGGTCCTGGAGGACCTCGCTCAGCGCGTCGGGGGCGAGCGCCTCCTCGCCGGACGATCGGTCATGCATTGGAGACAAAGTAGCATGGAACGACCGCGGTGACGGGCCCACGATGCCGAGCAGGAGGCATGAGGAACACGATGCGTGCGCTTGTTCATGATCCCAGCCAGCCGCGAGGGCTTCGCTTTGCTGACGTGCCGACCCCGGAGCCGGCGCCGTCGCAGGCGCTCGTGGAGGTCCATGCGATCTCGCTCAACTTCGGAGAGGTCGCGTTCCTCCCGGAGCTGCGCAGGCCCGGCGAGGTGCCGGGGTGGGACGCGGCCGGCGTCGTGGTCCGCGCCGCCGCCGACGGCTCGGGGCCGAAGGAGGGGGCGCGGGTCGCGACGTTCGCGCCGAGCGGCGCGTGGGCGGAGCTGCGCGCGGTCGACACGGCCGATATCGGCGCCGTGCCGGGCTCGGTGGATCTCGGCGCGGCGAGCACCGTCCCGGTGGCGGGCGTGACGGCGCTGCGCGCGCTGCGCGCGCTCGGGCCGGTGGTGGGGCGCCGCGTGCTGGTCACGGGCGCCTCCGGGGGCGTGGGACGCTACGCGGTCCAGCTCGCGCACCGCGCCGGCGCGCATGTGGTGGCCGCGGTCGGGAGCGCGGCGCGCGGCGAGGGGCTGCGCGAGATAGGCGCCGACGAGGTCGTCGTCGGGCTGGACGGGGTGAAGGAGCCCGTCTTCGGGGTGCTCGAGAACGTCGGCGGCGCGCAGCTCGCGCAGGCGCTGAGCCTCGTCGAGCGCGGCGGCTCGGTGCAGAGCATCGGCATGGCGTCGCGCGAGCCGAGCACCATCGACTTCGAGCAGGAGCGGCGGCGCGCGGGGAACCGGCGGGTCGAGGTCTTCGTTGTCGGTCGGAGCTTCGGGGCCGACATTGCGTATCTCGCCTCGCTGCTCGGGCGGGGGGAGCTCGACCCGCAGATCGGCCTTCGTGGGGGCTGGGAGCGGGCGGAGGAGGCGGCCCAGGCGCTCCTGGACCGGCGCGTGGCGGGCAAGGCGGTGCTGGAGCTCCGGAGGGAAGGGCGATGAGCGAGCTGTCGAATCGAACGGTGGTCGTCGCGGGCGCGAGCTCGGGAATCGGGCTCGCGACGGCGCGGGCGGCGGCGGCGCGGGGAGCGCGCGTGGTGATGCTGAGCCGATCGCAATCGAGGCTCGACGAGGCCGCGAGGAGCGTCACCGCGGGAGCCGCGCGCGCGGTGGCCATGGATATGCTGGATCCGGCCGCCGTCGATCGCGTGATGGGGTCGATCGGGGGCGTCGATCATCTCGTGCTCACCGCCGTCGCGGACGAGCTCGGGAGCCGCGCGCCGATCGGGGCGCTGACCGGCGAGCAGGTCGAGCGGAGCTTCGACAAGCTGCGCGGGTTCGTGAACGTGACGCGCGCTGCCGCTCCGCTCCTGCGCGAGGGCGGATCGATAACACTGGTGGCGGGCGCCTCGGCGGTGAAGCCGCCTCGAGAGGGGTTCTCGGTGCTCGCGGCGGCGAGCGGGGCGATCCTGAGCTTCGGCAGGGCGCTGGCGCTGGAGCTCGCGCCGGTGCGCGTCAACGTGGTGATGTCGGGCGTGGTCGACACGGCCATTCACGCCGGGCGGCGCGAGCAGATGAAGGCCTGGGCCGAGAAGGACCTGCTGGTCCGCCGCTTCGGGCAGCCGGAGGACATCGCGCACGCGATCGAGTTCTTGATGACCAACCCGTACATGACGGGCCACACGCTCACGGTCGACGGTGGCCTCGTCGCGATGTGAGGGGATGAGGTGACGGATGGAAGGGAATCATGACCATGGGCGCGCGCTCGAGGGGCGACGGGTCGTCATCGTCGGCGGCACGAGCGGAATGGGGCTCGGTGCGGCGAGGGCCGCGGCGAGGGCGGGCGCGGAGGTGATCGTCGCGGGGCGGCGTCCGTCGGGCGAGCGCGCTGCGAGCGCGCCGGAGGACGCGCGCTTGGCGCACGAGACCGTCGATGTCACGGACGAGGGTTCGGTCAAGGCGCTGTTCGAGCGGACGGGGGAGCTCGATCACCTGTTGATCACCGCCGCGCCAAACCCCGGTTCGTGGGGCGTGTTCCTCGAGCAGGACGTCGCGGGTGCGCAGCAGTTCATGAACGCGAAGTTCTTCGGGAGCTGGGCGTGCGCGCGGTATGCGGCGCCGAGGATGCGGGCCGGGGGGTCGATCACGTTCCTGACCGGCGGCGCCGCGGTCCGTCCGCGCGCGGGGGCGTCGATGGTGTCGGCGACGTTCGCGGCGCTCGAGACGCTGGCGCGCGGTCTGGCGATCGAGATCGGCCCGCTGCGCGTCAACACGATCCGGCCCGGGTACACCGACAGCGAGATGTGGAGCTTCCTCGACGACGAGGCGCGCGAGCAGCTCCGGCAGAAGGTACGGGCGGCAATGCCCGTACGGCGCATCGGGACCGTGGAGGACATCGGGCACGCGGCCGTGTTCCTGATGACCAACCCGCAGATGACCGGGGCGGTGCTGGAGATCACGGGGGGCGAGACGCTGGTGGACGGGCTGTAAAAGTGAACCGCGACCCGACCCGGATTGTCGACCCGGATTGGGCGGTGGGGACCCGACCCAGGTTGGGGGATCCGACCCAGGTTGGGCGCTGGGCGGCGGGGACCCGGTGGGGACCCGACCCCGGCGGGGACCCGACCCAGGTTGAGGTTGGGACCGGGGGGATCCGACCCAGGTTGGGCGCTGGGCGGCGGGGACCCGGTGGGGACCCGACCCCGACGGGGACCCGACCCAGGTTGAGGTTGGGACCGGGGGGATCCGACCCAGGTTGGGCGCTGGGCGGCGGGGACCCGACCCAGGTTGAGGTTGGACCAAGCCGCTTCGCGGCAGCTCCAGCCACCATGAGACCTTGGGAGCCATGGACCTGGCGGCGGCGCTCGGGCCCCCGAGCGAGCGCGATGCGGACGAGGTGCAGGAGTTCGGCGTGAGGCTCAAGAAGATGCTGCGGGCTCTGCTTCGTTGAGCATTCCGGATACCGAGCCGCGATTTCCTTCCGCGGCTCGGGTCCTTGTCGTCGTTGCAGTTGTCGCGGCAGTGATTGCTGCCGCAGCGCGGCTTTTGCCGGTATTCCCTGCGAAAATAAACGCCCGGCGCAGCGCAGGACTGCCCGCCTGCCGCCTCATTCCCTGCCCACCCTGCCGGTCGCGACGCCCCTGCCCGGGCGCCGCGTTCACCAGGAGGGCAGCGATGGGACAGCTCCGCGATCGAATGGCCGAAGACCTGAAGCTGCGGCGATACAAGCCGTCGACATGCGACAATTACCTCCGCTGCGCACGGGCCTTCGTAGCCTACCACCGCAAGCCGCCGCAGCAGCTGGGTCTCGACGAGGTGCGCGCGTTTTTGCTCTACCTCGCCGAGCAGCGGAAGATCGCGGAGGCGACGCAGCACCAGTACGTGGCGGCGATCAAGTTTCTCTACGCCACCACGCTCGGGCGTCCGGAGGTCGCTGTCGCGATCCCGTGGCCGAAGGTACCCCAGAAGCTGCCGCCGGTCCTCAGCGGCACCGAGGTCGAGGCGCTGCTCAACGCGATCGGCTCGGTCAAGCAGCGCACGATCGTGCTGACGGCGTACGGCGCCGGTCTGCGCATCGATGAGGTCTGCTCGCTGCGGGTCGAGGACATCGACAGCAAGCGCCACCTCATCCACGTCCGCAATGGCAAGCACGGGCGTGATCGGTACGTGATGCTCAGCGCCCCCGTGCTGACCGCGCTGCGCATCTACTGGCGGGCGGAAAGACCCGCTGGACCGGAGCTGTTCCCGGGTCGCCAGCAGGGCTCGGTCATCTCGCACGAGGCGGTGCGCAGCGCGCTGCGCGAGGCGGCGAGGCGCTGCAAGCTGCACAAGCGCGTCACCCCGCACGTGCTGCGGCACAGCTTCGCTACCCACCTGCTCGAGCTCGGCACCGATATCCGCGTCATCCAGGCGCTGCTCGGCCACCGCTCCATCCGCACCACCGTCCGCTACGTCCGCGTCAGCCAGGCTCACATCGGTCGCACCCGCAGCCCGGCCGAAGTGCTCGGCACTCAGGAGGCCAAGAAGAAGCTCGGCTGAGCTCGCGTGCACCCGCATCGCCCGGCGCCGCGGCCCGCGGCCGCGGGTAGGCCTCGGCTCGAGGTCGCGGATATCGTCCGCGCCCACGGCGAGGCCTACCTGCGCGCGCACGCCGTCTCCGCCGCCCAGCGCAAGGTCCTGCGCGACATCGCTGCGTGCAGGACCGCGGTGCTCGGCGGCCATGTCGACGTGTGCACGAGCTGCGGCCACGAGCAGCCCTCGTACAACTCCTGCCGCAACCGCCACTGTCCCAAGTGCCAGAGCCTCAGCCAGGCCCGGTGGATCGCCGAGCGGCAGCAACGCATCCTGCCGACGCATTACTTCCACGTCGTCTTCACGCTCCCGGCCGAGCTGCGCCCGCTGGCGCTCGTCAACCAGCAGACGGTCTTCGATCTGCTCTTCCAGTGCGGCTCGCAGACCCTGCTCGCGCTCGGCCGCGATCCCAAGCGGCTCGGCGCCGATCTCGGTGTCACCGCCGTGCTGCACACCTGGAGCCGCGATCTCAGCTTCCATCCGCACCTGCACTGCATCGTCACCGGCGGCGGGCTTTCGCTCGACGGCTCGCGCTGGATCGAGGGGCGGCGCGGCTACCTCTTCCCTGTGCAGGTCCTCGGCAAGCTCTTCCGCGGCAAGTTGCTCGCCGCGCTTCGGCAGGCCTATGACCAAGGAGAGCTCGACCTGACCGGCGGGGCCGCCGCGCTGGCCAACCCCGCGGCCTTCGCTGCGCTGCTCGACGCGCTCTACCGCAAGCCCTGGGTGGTCTACGCCAAGCCGCCCTTTGCTGGGCCCGAGCAGGTCTTTGCCTACCTCGGTCGCTATACCCACCGTGTCGGGCTGTCCAATCACCGACTGCGGTCGATGGATGAGCGCGGCGTGTGCTTCCGGACCCGCGGAGACAAGACCGTGACGCTCTCCGCCGAGGAGTTTCTGCGTCGCTTCCTGCTGCACGTGCTGCCTCATCGCTTCGTGAAGATCCGACACTTCGGCTTGATGGCAGCGTGTCACGCCACCACCACGCTCGAGGTGGCACGCACGACGATCCTGGCGGCGCGAGACGCAGCGCAGCGCGCTGTCGGGGGAGAGGAGCGCCGGGAAGGCAGCTCTCACGAGCACGAGCCCTCTCCGCGCCACGTCGTCAAGGTCGACTGGTGCACGCTGCTCGCCGCGCTCACGGGGATCGACCTGTCCCTCTGTCCTCGCTGCGGTCAGGCTGCGATGGCTCGCCGTCCGCTGCCGTCGTGCGTCGTCGCCTCTTCCGCTGCTCCTCCGGACACGTCATGAGCATCGATGGCCTGGGCAGGAGCAACGACACCACCTCCGTTGCGCGGCGGTCAGGCATCGATCCGCCTTCTGCGCCGTCCATGGCGGCGGCGTGCGTGCTCCTGGGCCTCCGTCGGCGCCGCGCTCTGCCTCGGCACGTCTGCGCCCGACGTCGTGGCAGCGGGATGCCCCCCGCGTGCGAGCCCCGCCGAGCCCGCCCTCTGCTGCCTTCTCGGGCAGGATCCCCATAGGCCTCGCGACCGCTCCGCCCGGCCGCGAACCGGCCCGGTCCAACCCGACGTTTGCGGGACTGCGCCGGGACCTCGCCGCCGCCGCTGCTCAGGCGCAGTCCCGCAAACGCCTATTCGTTGGGCGGCCCGACCCAGGTTGAGGTTGGGGCGACCCAGGTTGGGCGGCCCGACCCAGGTTGAGGTTGGCGGCCCGACCCAGGTTGGGCGGCCCGACCCAGGTTGAGGTTGGGGCGACCCGACCCAGGTTGAGGTTGGGGCGACCCAGGTTGGGCGGCCCGACCCACGTTGGGGCTGGAGCGATGCGAAGCCGCCGCGGGCGCGCGATCAGGCGGCTGCCACGGGGAGCCGGTCCTCGGGCTCAGGCGTGGCGGCTGCGGCGATCGTCCGGCGCAGCAGGGGGCCGATCGTCAGACCCTGCACCACGATGGACGTGACCACCACGACGTAAGTGATCGACAGCACGATCTCGCGCTCGTGGACGAGCGAGCCGTCCGCGAGCTTCCCCGGTATGGAGAGCGCCAGGGCCACGGAGACGCCGCCGCGCAGACCGCCCCAGGTGAGGATGCGGATCGCGCCGGGGGTGAAGGGCCTGCGCCTCTTCATGAGGCTCACCGGCAGCGCGACAGCGATGAACCGCGCCAGCAGCACGACGGGGAACGCGAGCACCCCCGCGAGCACGGACTGGCCGTCGAAGGCGATGATCAGGAGCTCGAGGCCGATCAGGACGAACAGCACCGCGTTCAGGATCTCGTCCATCAGCTCCCAGAAGTCGTCCAGGTGCTCGCGGGTCTTCTCGCTCATCGCGCCTGCGCGCGCTTCATTCCCGATGAAGAGGCCGGCCACCACCATCGCGATCGGGCCGGAGACGTGAATGGCGTACGCCAGGGCGTAGCCGCCCGCCGCGGTCGCCAGCGAGATCAGGACCTCGACCTTGTAGTCGTCGACCTTTCGCAGCATGGCGAGCGCCACGAAGCCGAGCGCGAGGCCATACAGCACGCCGCCGATCGCCTCCTGGAGGAACAGGAGAGAGAGCCTCTGCAGGTCGAAGCCCGACGTCCCCGACGCGATCTCCAGGAGCCCGATGAACGCCACGACGGCCATGCCGTCGTTGAAGAGCGACTCCCCGGCTATCTTCATCTCGAGCTCCTTGGGCGCCCCCACGTGCTTGAGGACGCCGAGCACCGCGATGGGGTCGGTGGGGGAGATCAGCGCGCCGAAGAGCAAGCAGTAAATCGGCCGGATCTCGACGCCCATGAGCGTCATGAGGCCGTAGGTCATGCCGCCCACCAGCAGCGTGGACATGAGCACGCCCCCGGTCGCCAGGACGCCGATCACGAGGCGTTGTTTCTTCAGATCGGCCAGGTTGACGTGCAATGCGGCGGCGAAGAGCAGGAAACCGAGCATCCCTTGCATCAACGTCTTGTTGAAGTCGATGCCCGAGAGGTGCTCCCTCGCCGACGCCTCGACGGCCGGGAACAGCACGCCGATGGCCACCATGGCGATGGAGGTCGTCATCGCGATCAGCATCAAGCCGATCGTTGTCGGCAGCCTGAGGAACCGGTGGTTGAGATAGCTGAAGATCGCAGCGAGAGAGAGCAGGGCCGCCGAGACCTGGAATAGATCCATGCTCCCAGACCTACGGGCCGACGCGCATCGGCTCATGCGAGGCGCGGTGTCGCCCGGGTTGAAGGTTGGACGTCAAAGTTTCCCTGAGCAGAAGATTCAACCTGTCTCGAAATGTCAAGTTCCAGCAGCCTGGCCTATGTCGCTACCGGCGACCTGCCCCGGGTTGCCGGGGTACCCGACTCCGGGGTACCCGACCCAGGTTGAGGTGGGGGTACCCGACCCAGGTTGAGGTGGGGGTACCCGACCCAGGTTGAGGTGGGGGTACCCGACCCAGGTTGAGGTGGAGGGTACCCAACCCAGGTTGAGGTGGGCGACCCAGGTTGAGGTGGCGGTAGAGGTGGGGGGTACCCGACCCAGGTTGAGGTTGGCGGGGGGTACCCGACCCAGGTTGAGGTGGGGGTACCCGACCCAGGTTGAGGTGGGGCTCGATCAGGGGCGGGGCTCGATCGTCGGCAAGCGGTGCGCCGTGTCGATGAGTGAAGCGCGAGCCGCCGTGGCGGTCCACCAGGCTGCCAGGGTGGGACGCCCGATGCGCCAGTTGCGCTCGGGCCAGCGGAAGTCGAGGTAGCCCAGCAGACACGCGACCCCGATCTCGCCGATTGTGAAAAGTTCCGTCGACAACGGTTCTGTCTCGAGCGCATCGAGTGATGCGGCGATCGCTTGCTCGAGCCGCGGAGCCATCGGGTCCGGGTGCTGCGCGGCACGCCGTTCGGCGGCGAACAGCCGTCCGGCGGCCGTTGTCGCGCCGTCGGTCAGGCCCTGGAGCCGCAAGGCGCGGCGACGCTCGCGGCCGGAACGAGGAAAGAGCCGTCCGCCGCCGGCCCTCTCGTCCAGGTGGTCGCAGATCGCCGACGACTCGTAGAGGATCTCGCCTTCTTCGAGGATCAGGGTCGGGACCTTGGCCAACGGGTTGACCGCCCGTAGGCGAGGATCCGTCCACGGGTCGGTTTCAACCAGCTCGATCTCTCCTGCGAGGCCCAGTTCGTGGGCTGCGATGCGGACCTTGCGGGCGAAGGGGGAGGTAAAGGCGATCCACAGCTGCATCGGCGAAGGGTGGCCCATCTGGGGCAATGGAGGGCGACCCAGGTTGAGCGCCCCGAGCGAGCGCCCCGACCCAGGTTGAGCGCCCCGAGCGAGCGCCCCGACCCAGGTTGAGCGCCCCGAGCGAGCGCCCCGACCCAGGTTGAGCGCCCCGACCCAGGTTGCGCCCTTACCGCTGGATACCCGACCCAGGTTGCAGCGAACCGGCGAACCGGTGTCGGCATCGTCCGTGCTCATGCAGTGGCAGCGGACGCACGCCTCGTCGCGGTCGCTCTCGCGTGTTGCGCCAGGGTCACCAGATCGTCCACGGACCACGCGTCGTCGACGTGCTCGCCATACTTTGCGGCCAGCACCCGCCCGTCGCTCGCGAGCAGCAGGTCGGCCGGCAGCCCGAGCCGGCCACCGTGCGGATCGCGCGAGGGAAGTCGCTGCCGCCGCGCGATGACCGCCGGCACACCGAGCGCGATCGCCCTTGAGATCGGCCACCACGCCCGCGGGTCCAGCAGCGCGCGGGGGGCGGACTCGACGCCGAACTCGCTGTAAAGCTGCCTGTCCGGGTCGGCGACGACGGCGAACGGCAGGCCGGCCACGTGCTCGCGGAGCTCGTCGGCGGGCGAGTGGAACAGCACCACCTCGCGGACGCCCGCGGCGGTGATCTCGTCGTGTCGGTGAACAAAGGAGCGCAGGTGGAGGTGGCAGACGGGGCAACCGGCGAAGCGCCGGAACTGCAGGTGGGTCAGGAGCGCAGGGTCGGGGACACGCACCGGAACGCCGGTGACGCTCACGACCTCGCGCCCGGTCACGATGGCGCCGGGCCTCACTTGCCTGGACATCAGCTCACCTCCTTTTAAGCGTACATCGTATACTTACCGAGTATGCGCGTACGATGTACACTGTCAAGGTCATGCCGCGCCCGCGCTCGCTTTCCCATCGAGGCATTGCCGTCGCAGCGCTCGCCGTCATCGACCGAGAGGGGCTCGCGGCGCTCTCGATGCGCGCGGTCGCCAGCGAGCTGGGGATGAGCACGATGGCGCTCTACCGCTACGTGAACGACCGCGAGCAGCTCGAGCGGCTGGTGGTCGACCTGGTGCTCAGCGCCGTCGACGTCGAGGTGCCCTCGCGCGGCTCGTGGATCGAGCGGGTGACGATCCTCGTCGGGCGTGTGCGCGACGCCATCCGTGCGCATCCGTCGGTGGTGCCGCTGACGTTGGCCCATCGGCACAGCTCCGAGGGGGTGCGCCGGTTCGGAGAGGTGCTGCTCGCGGTGCTGACCGAGGCCGGCTTCGCCGGAGCGCAGCGGGTCATCGCCTTTCGCAGCTTGCTCAGTTACGTGATAGGTGCGCTGCAGGCCGAGCACCTCGGGCCGCTGTCGGGGACAGGTACCGCGCAGCTCGCGGAGCTGTCCGAGGCGGAGTATCCGTTTCTCTCAACGACGGCGCGAGATGCGCGGTGCGTGCCGCCGGACCGGGAGTTCTTCGGCGGGCTAGCGATCGTGCTGCGCGGTCTCCAGGCGGACGCGCAACGCTCGGGTTGTTGACGACCGGCGCCCCTCCGGGAGCCGACCCAGGTTGAGCGCCCCGACCCAGGGTGAGCGCCCCGACCCAGGGTGAGCGCCCCGACCCAGGGTGAGCGCCCCGACCCAGGTTGGGCGCCCCGACCCAGGTTGGGCGCCCCGACCCAGGTTGGGCGCCCCGACCCAGGTTGGGCGCCCCGACCCAGGTTGGGCGCCCCGACCCAGGTTGAGCGCCCCGACCCAGGTTGAGCGCCCCGACCCAGGTTGGGCGCCCCGACCCAGGTTGGGCGCCCCGACCCAGGTTGGGCGCCCCGACCCAGGTTGCGCCCTTACCCCCGGTTTCGCGTCATCCACCCCACCCCGTAGTCCACGAGCCCCCGCTGCGGCATCAGCAGGGCCGTGGCGGCGCCGGCGCGGCCGCGGCGTTCCAGGCCGGTGTCCCTGGCGAAATCGGCGCCGACCCGCTCGAAATCTCCGCTGTCGGTCGCGACATCCTCGAACGCAACCCACCTTCGCATCCCGTCGACCAGGATGGGCGCGTGGCGCACCTCGACCCGCTTGCCCGGGTAGTCGGCCCGGTGCTCCGCCAGGTGGAGCGACGTGTTGTTCCCATGACCGACACCCAGCAGCAGCACCCAGCCGTCGAGCTCGTAGATGCGCGCCAGCGGCGACCCCTCGCCGAGGTCGTACTCGAGGCTGTGGTCCGCCGTCACCGCCTCGGCGTGCCGGCCCCAGGCCGCGAACGATGCGAGCGGGTGCGCGCTGCGGCGCACGCCGCGCTGCTTGCGGAACGTCTCGGGGATGGCGCCCATCTGCCGCGTCGGCGTCAGGTCCGGGTCGTAGGCCGGCATCGTCTGGCGGATCGGCTCCCACCACGCCTCGGGCACCGGCGGATCCTGCCAGAGCGCCGGGTCCGACAGGCCGGCCGACTGCGTTGGCATCACCAGCGTGCCCTCGGTCGTCAGGACCTCCTCGAGCGCCAGGATCACCGCGACCGGCCCGCCGCACACCCAGCCCAGCTTGCTCAGCGACGAGTGGACCAGCAACGTCATGCCCGGCCGCACGCCCAGCGCCTTCAAGTCCTCGACCAGCGACGGGACGGTGACGAGGGCGTCCGGGCGCGCCTGGATGACCTTCTCTTCGCTCATGGCACGATGTCGCCTCCAACGTCGCACGGCTCCGTCCCGTGCCGTGAGGCGGGAAGAGACCGCGGCCGTGTCAGCCCCGAAGCTGCTATCACGGGCGCTCCCCGCAGGTCCAGTCGCCCGCCGGCCGCGGCCCCCTGCGGCGGGCGCCGGCGCCAGAGGGCACAAGTGCCTTCGATTCCCGGTGCCTGGCAGCGCAGCGAGAAAAGCTCGCCCCGCGTGTCGATCGCGCGCCCCCTCGTTCGTCGTGAGGGTGGAGCCAGGACCCAGCCGGCCGGGACGACCGTCCGGACGCCCCTCGCGACATCAGCACCAGAAGGAGACACGACGATGCGCTTCATCATCACCGCAGCACCCGGGACCGACCAGGCAAAGACCGATGCGGAAGGACCTCCGGACGAGGAGCTCTTTGCGGCCTACATGAGGTACAACGAGGACATGGCCAAGGCCGGCGTGCTGATCGCGTCCGAGGGACTCAACCCCGGCGGGGCCCGCGCGCGCGTCGGGATCTCCGGAGGGAAGCGCGCCGTGCTCGATGGGCCCTTCGCCGAGACAAAGGAGCTGGTCGGGGGCTTCTACCTCATCGAGGTGAGCTCGAAGGAAGAGGCCATCGAATGGGCGCTGCGCTGCCCCGTCGGCCTCGGCGCCGCCGAGGTGCTCACGATCCAGCAGATGACGGATCTGTCGGACATCCCGCCGCGCTTCAGGGACATCATCGCGGACGTGGCGCCGACGTGGGGCGCGTCGTTCTCGCGGGCGCGGTAGTCGTTCTCGCAGGCGCGGTAGGTGATGGGCGGGCGCCGCCCTCAGTTGCGCGCGGGGACGAACGGCGTCGCGTCGTGGAGGACGATCGACGCGTCCGCCGTGATCCCCTGCCGCTGGGTGAGGCGGTTCGTGGCGATCAGCGGCGCGGACGGGATGATCTCCAGCCATCCGAGCGAGCGGAGGTGGGCCGCCTCGGTGTGCGGTAGCGCCTGCCAGCCCAGATCGATCGCCGCGTCCCAGGCGCCCCTGGCCGGGATCGTCGGCGTGAGCTCGCCGAGAGGGCTCCCGTCGGTCCTGAAGAGCCGCACCGTCATCGTCACGGGCGTGGCGCGCAGGTTGCTCACGACCGGCGCGCTCCACTGCGTCAGCCCCTCGGCGCCGGGCCAGTTCTTGATGTAAAGCCCGCTGACCAGCCTGTCGGAGGCGGGCGTCGCGAGCGGCTCGTCATTGAACTGGACGACCGGCGAGCTCAGGTCACCTCCGTCGCGCAGGATCACCCGGTTCGCGCCGAAGACCGGCAGGTCGGCGCTGATCTCGACCCAGCCGGTGGAGCGCCCGCCGCTGCCCGTGGCCGGGACGCTCGTCCAGTCCGGGTCGCCGTACGCGTTCCAGGCGCCGAAGGGCGGGATCTCCTTCGTGAAGCGCGCGAGAGCGAGGCCTCCGGCGTCCCTGTGCACCGTGACCGTGATGGTCGTCTGCTCCGGATGGGGGTTGTTGACGATCAGGCTCGACCACCAGCTCGTCGTGCCCGTCGCGGGCACGTTCCGAAGGAAGGAGCTCGCGGCGAGCTCCTTCGCCGCCGACCTCGCGTCCGTGAAGCCCACGTCGTCCAGGCGCGCCACGGGCGCGTCGTACGTCGAGCCGCTGCGGTGAACGATGCGGTTCGTCGCGACGACGGGCTCGTCCGACCTGATCTCCACCCAGCCGAGCGCGCCCCCCTTCGTGAGGGTGCTCGGCACGGCCAGCCAGTCGCTGTCGCCATACGAGTTCCACACCCCCCTCGCGGGAACGGCGCGGTGGAGCTCATGGAGGCTGCCGTCGACGCCGTGAATCCGCACCTGGATGGATGCTTGCCTCGTCGACGGGTTGTTGACCACGACGTTCGACCACTGGGTCTTGCCGCCGGCCTCGGGCCAGTTCTTCAGGTAATAGCTCGAGAAGAGTCGCCTGGAGGGCGACATCAGGAAAGGCTCGTCCTCGACGAGCCGGGCGGGCGCGTTCCACGTGCTCCCTGCGCGAAGCGAGGTGCGGTGGGTCGCCACGACGGGCTTGTCGGACGCCAGCGTGATCCACCCGGACGAGGGGCGGTTCTCGTCCGCCGGATCGCCGTCGATCTCCCTCCATCCGGGATCACCGTACGAGTTGTACACACCGAATTTCGGGATCGTGACCGTCACGACGTCGGGAAACGGGGCCCCGCCGCCGGTCGGAAAGACGGTCAGCCTCACGGTGGCCTCCGTGGGGTTCGGGTTGACCACGGTGACGTTCGACCACTGCGTGAGGCCCCCCGAAGCGGGCCAGTTCTTGACGAACACGGACGCATACTGGCGCTCGCACATCGCGTCCGGAGCGCAAGACCAGTTCCGGAGCCGCTCGGGGCGAGAGGGGTCCGGCGCCTCCTCCTCGGGCGAGCACGTCTCCAAGGGGCCCCTGGGCTTGCCGGGATCGGCGATGCGCGGGTGATTCCGGCACACCGCGCCGTCGGGGCCCCAGACGGCCTCCAGGTCCAGCTCGGGCGCGTGGCTACCCTGCTCGCGGATCTGGATCCCCTTGTTGTCCTCGACGTCGATCAGGGTTCCTTCCGCCGTGGCGGCGTCCCCATCACCGGTGTAGTCGGCGCGCACCATCCGGGTGCACGTCTGCCGGAGGCGCTGCGCGTCGTCATCCCCCGGGGTGTCCGGGTAGCCCATCCTGTCGCACTTGATGATCGCCGATGTCGCGCAGGCGAACGTGAAATAATCCGCCGGGGAGGTGCGGGTCCCGCGGTCATCCCAGACCTCGGCGAAAGGAACCGCCCAGCGCGCCTCGGGCGCTTCCAGCGTCGCGCGGCATGCGGGGTGCCACGAGGCTTCGCCCTGGTCCGCCATGGCCGGGTCCTGGATCTCGACATCGTAGTCACGTTCCATCGCGTTCACGCCGCGGATGCGGGCAGGGAACGTCTGCCAACGGCGATCCACGCAGAGGAGATCGACCTTCAGCTCGGCGCCGGCCCAGTCCGCGTCGAGGAGGATGTCTCCCTTGTCGAAGCGGCCTGTCAGCCTGCCTTGCTCGACGCCGACATCGACGATGCGCCGGCCACCCTTCGTGATCTCCGCCAGGCGGAAACGCCTGGGCACCTCGGATGGCTCGGAATCGCCATACGACGAGCCGGGGTCCCAGCGCCCGTGCAGATCAATCCCGTTGCGGGACCGGTGGTTGGTCTCCTGGATGACCTGGCCGGCCGTGGGATCGAGCGAAGGATCGGCGGCCTTCAGGCTCTGCCGCGTGCACCCCATGAGCGATGGCACGAGCGCCAGCTCGGTCGCCAGCGACGCCGCGATCACCTCGGTGGGCTTGCTCGCCCTCGCGATGATCTCGCCCTCCCCTGCGAGCGTCTCCTCCACGTCCATGTCCACCGCG
Source organism: Sorangium sp. So ce1335 (assembly GCF_051521615.1). Taxonomy (NCBI): domain Bacteria; kingdom Pseudomonadati; phylum Myxococcota; order Polyangiales; family Polyangiaceae; genus Sorangium; species Sorangium sp. So ce1335. Next base: position 7,040,527 of record NZ_CP150363.1, on the reverse strand, counting down.
GTGCACGCGGCGCCAGACGCGGCAGCGACGCAGAGGAGCCACCCGGCTGAGTTGCGCCGCGCGCCGGCGCGCCGCCCCGCCGAAACGAAAGACCAAGGAGTCTCACGCCGCTTCGATCCCTGTTGCATACCGAGCTCTCTTCACCTTTCCGTGCTCTGCGCGCGACCGCGCGAGCGACTCGCCGGCGCGCGCGACGCCGCGCCCGCGCCCTCGTGCCCACAGGTCATCGCAAGCCGCGTACCACCAGCACGGCGCCTCGAGCTCGCGTGTCGCTCCACCCGATCCAGCCCACGTCGGTCGCGCGCGCTGCGCTGGTGGTGTGTGTCTTTGGTGGAAAATTCCTTTGACAGCGGTCGCTGTCCATCGCCGGGGACCCCCCGGCGCGGCTCAGTCGCGGTGGGGGCGAGGCGTCGCGCAGATCCGCGCCCCGACCAGGGCGTCGCGCAGGGTCGGCTCCGAGGGCTCGCGGTTGCTGCTCACGCTCGTGAGCGCGTTCTCGTACCAGCTCCCGCCGCGCAGCACGGGCTCGCGCGAGCCGTCGGCCGAGACGGTCCACTCGAACACGTTGCCGGCCAGGTCGTGCACCCCGAACGGGCTCGCCGACGCGGGGTGGGCGCCCACCTCGTCCGGGCCGAAGCCGAGCGGATCGCGGCCGTACGTCGCGTCGTGGTTGGCGTCGTCGGGATCGAGCCGGTCGCCGCCCGGATAGACGCGATCGTCGGCGCCGCGCGCGGCGCGCTCCCACTCCAGCTCGGTGCAGAGCCGCGCGCCGGGCGCGCGCCCGGCCCGGTCGAGCCAGGCCGCGTACGCGCTCGCGTCCTCGAACGAGATCGCCGAGACGGGGAAGCGGCGCCAGTCCTGCGCCGCGCGCCGGGCGCGCCCCGGGTAGCGGAGCAGCTCCCCCTCGCGCGCGCGGTACGCCGCGACCGTGGGCTTCAGCAGGAGCTCGAACGCGCCGCCGCCGGGCTGCGCCAGCTCCAGCACGTGCCAGTCCTTGTGGGCCGCCGGCGTCCGCCGCGCGCGCTCGTCCGGGGGCAGCGCGCGCAGGTACTCCATCCAGTCGGCGAACGTGACCTCGTGCCGCGCGATGAGGTACGCGCCCGTCTCGGCGGCGTGGAGCGGCTGCGCCTTGAGCATCCCCCGGAGCTGGCCCTCCTCGCCCATGCCGTACAGGAAGCGCCCCGGCGGCACGTACACGAACCCCTCGGGCACGTCGGCCGCCGGCGGGAGCGCGACGTCGAGGCGCAGGCGCTCGCCGCGCGCCATCACCACCGGGAGCCGCACCTCGGCGCGCCCCTCCGCGGTCAGCGTGAGCAGGAACGAGCCCTGCTCGACCTCGAGGTCGTCGAGCGGCGCCCTGCCGAGCGCGCGCGGCGCCGAGAGGACGCGGCGGCCGCCCTCCGCCGCGAACCGCTGGAGCGACACCTCGGCCCCCGGCGGGGAGGTGGCCACGGTGACCCGGCCCGGCGCGTCCCAGCGGCGGCGGCGCTCGCCGCCGTCGTCGTGCGCGGCGAGCCGCGCGATCAGCTCGTCGCGCTGGGCGAACCGCCGCTCGCGCTCGGCCAGCGCGGCGCGCTCGAGGAGCGCGTCGCCGAGCAGGGCGCGCGCGTCCGCCCGGTCGCCGCCGAGGCGCAGCGCGGCCTCGAGCTCCTGGGACGCGCGGGCGTACGCGCGGTCGGCGCCGGCCGCGAGCGCGAGCGCGCGCTGCCACGCGGCCTCGCCGCCGTCGGCGTCGCCGGCCCCGAACCGGCCGGCCGCGCCCTGCTTCAGCGCGTCGGCCTCGGCCCCGGCCGCCCGCGCCTCGTCGAGCGCCGCGCGCGCGGCGGCCGCGTGCGCGGCGGCGCTCCGGTCGACCGCCCGCGCCGCCTCCGCGCGCGCCAGCGCGACGCCGAGGCCGGCGACGAGCGGGAGCGCCAGCGCCGCCGCCCACCGGCGGAGCCGCCGCCGGAGCGCGGCGCGGCGCGACGCCGACAGGAAGGCGGCCTCGCGGGGGCCGAGCGCCGCCGGGTCGACGCCGCGCGCCTCGCCGAGCTGCCGCTCGCTCCAGAGCGCCTCGGCGGCGCGGCCGAGGCGGTCCCACTCGGCGGCCGCGCGCTCCAGCCGGTGCGCCACGGCGCGGCGCTCGGCGTCGCCGCTGAGCCAGCCGCGCAGCGTGTCCCAGCCGTGGACGAGCGCCTCGTGCGCGAGCTCGTAGGCGCTCTGCTCCCCCGCGCCCGCCTCGCGGGCGACGAGCAGCCGGCCGCGCACGAGGGCGTCGAGCGCGGCGCGGCCCGCGGCGCGCGCGCGCGGCGGACCGTCGCCGCCGCCCGGCGCGGGGCCGCCGCCCGGCGCGGGGCCGCCGCCCGGCGCGGGCGCGAGGGCCCTGTCGCCGAGGAGCTCGGCGTCGGTCCGGCGGGCGCGCGTGCCGTCGGGGTGCACGAGGGCGACGAGCAGCCGCCGGGCCTCGTCGCGCTGCGCGGGCGAGAGCGCCGCGAGCACGGCGTCGGCGTGGCGCGCGAGCGCCCCGGAGACGCCGCCGAGGGCGTCGAGCGCCGAGGCGGGGATCTCGCGGCGCGCCTCGTCGCGGGCGTCCCAGAGCTCGGCGAGCGTGAACTGCAAGAGCGCGAGGCCGCCCTGGGGCCGCGCCGCCTCGCGGGCCAGCGCCTCGACGACCGCGTCGGAAGCGAACCGGAAGCCCTTGGCGGCGGCGGGGCCCGTGATGACGTCGCGCAGCCGCTCCGGGGAGAGCGGGCGAAGGAGGTAGAGGGCGGGCGCGACCTCGTCGCCGAGGCCGGGCAGCGCGCCGAGCCGGGCGAGGAAGTCGCTGCGCGCCGTCGCGAGCAGGCGCACGCCGCCGCCCGGTCCGATGAGCGCGGCGAGGGCGTCGGCCGCGAGGGCGGCCTCGGCGGGGTCGGCGAGGGTGCAGAGCTCCTCGAGCTGGTCGACGAAGAGGAGCGCGCGCCGGCCGCGCCGGGAGAGCGCGCGCCCGAGGGCGGCCGGCTCGGCGCGGAGCCGCTCGACGAGGGCGGGCTCGCCGCCGTCGGCGAGGGCGGCGAGCGCCGCGGCGAGGGCGGCGAGCGGGCGCCGCCCGAGCCGGGCCGAGGCGACGGCCCAGGCGCCCGCGGCGGCGCCCGCGTCGAGCGCGCCCTCCGCCACGGCGGGGAGCACGCCTGCGCGGCAGAGCGAGGACTTGCCGGCCCCGGAGTCGCCCGCCACGAGCACGAACGGCTGCGCCCGGAGCCGGTCGAGGACGGCGCGGGCGTCGGCGTCGCGGCCGAAGAACAGGCCGCGGTGCTCCGCGTCGAACGGCAGGAGCCCGCGGTACGGCTTTCCCTCCGGGACCGCGGCGTCGACGCGGCGGGCGAGGAGCCGCTCGAGCGCCTCGCGGAGCTCGTCGCCGGAGGCGAAGCGCCGCGCGGGGTCGCGGTCGACGCAGCGGTCGATCACCGCCGCGAAGCGCGGATCGACGCCGGGCGCGAGGGCGGCGACGGGGGCCGGGTCGGTCTCCTGGACGACGCGCGGGAGCTCGGCGAACGGCACCCCGTGGTGCGGCGCTCGCCCGGCGCAGAGCTCGTAGAGGAGCACGCCGAGCGCGTAGATGTCCGCGCGCGGGCTCGCCGGCTCGCCGCGCCAGACCTCGGGCGCCATGTAGAGCGGCGTCCCGACGACGCTCTCGTGCGGGCGAGGCGCGCCGCCGCCGCGCGACGACGCCGGCGGCGCGAGCGGCGCGAGCGGCGTCCTGGCGTTGCCCGGCGCGAACGACGCCGTCGCGCCGCCGTCCTCGGGCAGGGCGCCCCCGGCCCGCGGCGCCTGGGTCTCGCCCGGCTTCACGGACATCGTGGCGGCCGCGTCGTGCATGCCCGCTGCGCCGCCCTCCGCCGCGGCGGGGTGTCGGTGCGCCGCGCCGTCCTCCGGCTCGGAGCCCGCGCCGCCCTCCGGCCCGGGCAGGAGCTTCGCCAGGCCGAAATCGAGCAGCTTGACCTCGCCCTCCTGGGAGAGGACCGCGTTCGCCGGCTTGATGTCGCGGTGGAGCACGCCGCGCCGGTGCGCCGCCGCGAGCCCGCGCGCGAGGCCGACGCCGATGGAGAGCGCCTCGCGCCAGGGGAGCGGCCGGTCGAGCCGGTCGAGGCCCGTGCCGCGCACGTACTCGGAGACGAGGAACGGCCTCCGCCGCACCTCGCCGAAGCGGTGGACCGCGACCACGTTGGGGTGCGAGAGCCGCGCCACCGCGCGCGCCTCGGCGAAGAAGCGCTGGCGCGCCGCCTCCGACGGCGACTCGGCGGCGATGAACTTCACCGCCACGAGCCGGTCGAGCAGCCGGTCCTCGGCCAGGTAGACCTGCCCCATGGCGCCCCGCCCGAGCGGGCGCAGGACGCGGTACTCCTCGAACTCGTCCGGGGGGCTCCACGCCGGATCCGCGCGCTCCGCCGCCACGCTCACGGCCGGCGCTTCGTATCCCGCTGCGACAGGCCGTACTGCTTGATCTTCAGCACGAACGTGCGGACCGGCATGCCGATGAGCTCCGCGGCGCGCGTCTGCACGCCGCCCGTCGCCTCCAGCGCCTCCTCCATGCGACGGCGCTCGAGCTGCCGCACCTCCTCCGCGATCGGCGTGAACCGGCGCGGCGCGGCCGGCGCCGCGGCGTTCGTTCCAGGAACCGCGGCGTGCGCTCCAGGAGCCGCGGCGTGCGCTCCAGGAGCCGCGGCGTTCGTTCCAGGAGCCGCGGCGTGCGCTCCAGGAACCGCGGCGTGCGCTCCAGGAGCCGCCGCCGGCTCCTCGGCCGCGCGGCCGGCCACGCGCGGCGGCAGGTCCCAGACCTCGACGGCGTCGCCCTGGAGCGTCGCGGCGGCGAACTCCATCGCGTGCTTCAGCTCGCGCACGTTGCCGGGCCACGGGTGCGCCGCGACCGCTCGCAGGGCGGCGTCGGACAGCTCGACCTCCGGCAGGCCGAGCCGCGCGCGCGCCCGCGACAGGAACGCGCGCGCAAGGATCGGGATCTCGCGCGGCCGCTGCCGCAGCGGCGGAAGGTCGACCGCGGCGGCGCCCAGCCGGAACAGCAGATCCTGCCGGAAGCGCCCGGCCTGGCACTCGGCCTCGAGGTCGCGGTTCGTCGCGGCCACGATGCGCACGTCGACAGGGCGCTCGCGCACGTCCCCGAGCCGCTGGATCCGCTTCACCTCGAGCGCGCGCAGGAGCTTCGCCTGGGCGCCGAGCGGCAGCTCGCCCACCTCGTCGAGGAAGATGGTCCCGCCGCTTGCGCGCTCGAGCAGCCCGGGCTTCGCCGCCACGGCGCCGGAGAAGGCGCCCCGCTCGTACCCGAACAGCTCGCTCTCCACGAGCGTCTCGGGCAGCGTCGCGCAGTTGACCGCCACGAACGGCCCGGCGGCGCGCCGCGACCAGCGGTGCACGGCGGCCGCGGCGTTCTCCTTGCCGGCGCCCGTCTCGCCGAGCACCAGCACCGGAAGGTCGCTCTGCGAGAGCCGCCGGATGAGGTCGAAGAGCCGGATCATCGCCGGGTCGGCGAGGAGCACGGCCTCATCCCCGAGGACGTGGCGCACCGTGGCCTCGGCCGCCGCCGCGACGCCGCCCGGGGCCGCGACCTCGGCGGCGGCGCGGGCCGCGCAGAGCAGCGTGTCGGCGTCGCAGCCGTCCGCCGGCAGGCACGCGAACCCGCCGCGCGCGCCCGGCGTGACCGGGGCGAGCGCCTCCACGAGCTCCGTCGCGGCCGACCGCGCGGCCTCGCCGGCGAGCTCGGGGAAGACGACGACGAGCTGCGCGCCCCCGCCCCAGGCGACGATGTCCATGCGCCGCACCGCGGCCGCCGCCCTCTGGCCCGCCGCGCGGGGCGCCGCGCCGTCGCCGAGCAAGAGCGCGAGCACCGCGAGCGGGCGGCCGTAATCGGCGGCGCGCTCGACCTCCTCCTCGAGCCGCTGGCGGAGCTGCCCCGCGTCGAGGGCGCTCCGGCTGCGCGCCGGCGGCTCGCACCGCAGGATGAGCGCGACGTCGCCGAGGGCGATCACGTCGCCGGGGCGGAGCGTCCGCGCCCCCGCGATCCGCTCGCCGTTCACGCAGACGCCGTTGTGGCTGTCGAGATCGGCCACGCTGACCTCGCCGTCGGCGACGACGAACCGCGCGTGGCGCCGCGAGATGGCGCCGCTGTCGACGCGGAGGTCGGCCTCCGCCGCGCGCCCCACGAGCAGCGCCCCCTCGGACGGCAGCCAGACCCGCGACGACGAGCCCCCCTGGATCACGAGCAGGTGGGGGCGTACGCCGCGCGGCGCGGCGGACGTGCTGGCGAGCGTCTGCGTCTCGAGGTTCGGGTCCGGCCGCGGACACATTGGCCCGGAGTATCGCTCAGGGGGTCGGGCCCCACAACCGGCGGCCAGCGCGAGGCCAACGCGCGGCCAGCGCGGCCAGCGCGAGGCCAGCGCCCTGGCGGGGCTCGGCAACGTTTGCCGACTCGGCAAGCGCTGCGCGCCGGAGGCGGTGCTCGCCGCGCAGCCGTTGCCGACCGCCGCCCGCCGCGGCGGGGTCGGAGGCCGGTACATCGGTTGCTATTCAGGACCTGGCAGGGCGTGGGACACGCGGCGGGAGCCGCGGGACACGCAGCAGGGCAGGAGAGGGCGCCGGAGGTCCTCCGCGCCGCGGCGCGCGGAGAGCCCTCGCGCCGGCGCCGTCCCGCCCTGGAGACACCATGGAAGATGGAGGGGGAGAGCCCCCAAGGAGCATGCTCGTGCAGACCAGGCAGGCGAAATGGATGATGCTGTCGCTCGCAGTCCCGATGATCCTCGGCGGCTGCGGCGTGAGCGCGGCGGACAGCGACGCAGACGCGGACGGAGGTGAAGAGGCGAGTCAGGAGCAGGTGGCGAGCGCCGCCGACGCCCTCAGCAGGGCCGCCACAGGCACTGTGACGCGCCAGTACGCGTCCCTTTACGTGAAGAACTGGCCCGCGGCGGGCGGGCAGACGCAATGGACCGACATCACGGTCAACAACCCGAACCCGGTCCCCGCGCAGGTCACGATCACGATCCACCGGACCGGCGGGGGATACCCGCTCGAGGTCATCACGAAGACCATCCCGGCGCGCGGCGCGTACAGCTCGTTCGGCGACGCGGCCTGGCTGGCCATCGACGACAGCGACCCGGCGAACCAGCGCTCGATCGGGTGGATCGAGCTCGCCTCCGACGTCCCCGTCGCGGCGACGAGCCGCGTGGCGGTGCGGGACGGGAGCACGTTCGACGCGCCCGTCACCCTCCTCGACGACGAGGCGTTCGTGAGATCGCCCTCCACCCGGCTCTTCTCGAGCCTGTTCCTGAAGAACTGGCCCGCCGGCGGCGGCGCCGCAACGCAATGGACGAACCTGATCGTCAACAACCCAGGTGACCAGGCCGCGACCATCACGGTGCGCGTCCACCGGACCGACGGCGGCGGCGTGCTGGCGTCGCTCAGCCGCACCCTCCCGGCGAAGGGGGTATGGAACTCCTACGGAGACGCGGGCTGGCTCGGCGTCGTGAACACCGACGCGGCGAACGGGCGCTCGATCGGGTGGGTCGAGGTCCTCTCGACAGCCCCCGTCGTCGCGACGAACAGGCTGACGCTCCGGAGCGGCAATACCTACGACGCGCCGGCCGTCCACGTCGAGGACGACGCGCTCACATCGGAGGCGTCGCAGACGCTCCGCGCGAACCTGTTCATCAAGAACTGGCCGACGAACAGCGGGCTCTCGCAGTGGTCCAGCGTCGTCGTCAACAACCCGGGCGCGGCCGCCGCGTCCATCCGGGTGGTGGTGAGGGGCAAGGACGGCGCGATCCTCGGTGATTTCACGAAGACCGTCCCCGCCATGGGATACTGGAACTCGAGCGGCGACGCGAGCTGGGCCGGCGTCCAGAACAGCGATGTCCCGAACAACCGCTCCGTGGGCTGGGTCGAGATCACGTCGAGCCAGCCTGTCTTCGGGATGAACCGGGTGACGTTCCGCGACGGCCATGTGGCGTCCGCGCCCCTCAGGGACCTCGACGACGGCCCGCTCCAGACGGCCACGTCGCGGAAACTCTTCGCCCCGTACTACCTCAATAACTTGCCCACGACGAGCGGGCACACGCAGTGGAGCAACGTCATCGTCAACAACCCGAACGATTACCCCACGACCATCACCGTCCGGATCCTGCGAAAGGACGGCGCGGGCGACGTGACGTTCTTCACGCGGCAGATCCCCGCGCGCGGCCTCTACAACGCGTACGGCGATCCGAGCTGGGTCAACGCGCCGTTCACGGACGCCGCCAACAGGCGCTCTGCTGGGTGGGTCGAGATCACCGCGTCGGCGCCGGTCATCGCCATGGACCGCGTGGTGCACCGGGACGGGAGCGCCTTCGACGCGCCCGACGTGCTGTTCGACGACAACGCGCTCGACGGCGGCGTCCGGTCGGCGTGCGACCCGCTCGGGCCAGGGGAGTTCTGCCCGCGGAGCGCCGAGGAGGTGGTTTCGCCGTTCAAGGAGCTCATGATCGTGGACCCCGCGATCGTGGGCAGCGAGCGCGCCTCCAGCGCGGCGGGCGGGCGCTTCAGCTTCCGCTGGCTGGTGGAGCAGCTCGCGTCGCCTGGCGCGGACCCCTCGGAGCTCGTCGAGCGGTGGCTCTCGACGGGGTTCTCGGCCGGCTCCGTCAACGGCTTCCCGGTCGAGGACCGCCCGGCCGTGCGCGCCCTGCTCGCGTCGTGGCCGAAGATCCCCGGCACGAGCCGGCTCGACCTCTCCCGGTCGCCGTTCGAGCTGCTCGCCATCGTGAACCGGGTCGACCTCTCGTCGGCCGGCGGCGCCGGCGAGGGCCGCTTCGTCTTCGGGCTGAAGCAGGGGAGGGCGGGCGCGCCCATGACGGTCATCTTCGAGTACAAGCTCCCGTCGAGCGCGTCGCGCGAGCTCTGGGCGCAGCGCTTCCACGCGCTCGGCGCTGTCGCGATGGGCCCCGAGCTCGGCGCGCGACTCCAGATGATCACCGACGAGTTCACGTCGCGCGGCGCCGACCCGCTCGGCGCGAACGGCAGCGCGCTCGGGCAGATCCGCACGAACGAGAAGCTCGACTTCAGGCCGTGGCAGCTCCGGGAGTTCAACCTGGTGGGCGGCAGCCCCGCCCGGCTGCAGATCACGACGACGAAGCAGAACCCGGACGAGAGCCTCGGCGGCACGCGCGCGCTGGCCGACTTCATCAACGCGAACGCGGCCGGCATCCTCGCCGGGACGGCGCTCTTCCCGCCGGCGATGCTGGGCGGCGAGTCCAACGCCGAGGGCTTCTTCTGGACGGCGCCCGGCGTGACCGAGCCCCTGCGCCACGCGTTCGCCACGCAGACCTGCAACGGCTGCCACGCCTTCGAGCAGCCGAGCCTCGATGGCTTCTATCACGTGTCGCCGGTGACCTCCGGCGGCGCCGACGGCACGGGGCGGCTCTCCACGTTCCTCCTCGAGACGGACCTGCCCGCCCGCGGACGCTCCCTGCAACAGACGCTCTGCAACGGCAGGTGCCCCGGCGCGGCGCCCGTCCAGGCGACGCCCGCCCGCGTCCACTGACCGGGCGGAGCCGGCGGCGGCCCGCCGCGGGAGCTCAGATCACGGCGTCTTCCGGGAGCTCCGCCTGGTGCAGGACCCCATCCGAGAACACCTGGCCGTCGATCTCGTAATACAGCCGATAGTGCACCTTGCGCGCGTCCGGCCGCGGCGACACCGACCCCGGCGTCGCCGTGGCCCCCTGGAATATCTTGCCCTTGAAGCCGTACTGCTGGACAGGGCCCCACCCGGTATACGCCAGCGTGAGCGTCTCGGCGTGGATGAGCGCGTCGCCGCCGTCGAACACGTGGACGTCGATCCACGCGCGCGCGCCCCACGTCGAGCGGCTGACCCACGCCACGAGGTCGAGGTGGACCTGGATGTCCTTGCCGACGCTCGGCCCGCTCGGGGGCCTGGGGAAGGCGTTCACCTTCGAGATCCGGGCGGATCGCACGTTGACGATGTCGGGCCGCGGCTGCGCCCCGGCGCGGTAGACGACCGGCTGCGCCGGGACCCGCGGCGGCGGGCCGCCCACGTCGAACCAGTAGTTGTCGCCGAAGCGGCTGTCCCACGCGTCGCACCGCGCGCTGGTCTGAGAGAAGTTGTGAAACCACATCTCCACGCGCGTGGCGTCGTCCGGCACGGAGATCTCCAGCGGCGCGGGCCGGTGCGCGATGACGGCCCCTGGCGGATCCCCCGGAGCCCGCTGCGCCTCGACGACGCTCCCCTCGACGATCTCGCCGCGCGGGTGGAAGCGGACAACCGCGGTGATATCGCCGATCTCGGCGCCGCGCCACGGCGTGAAGCACCGGGACAGGCGGGTCATGTCGTACTCGATCCGGAGCCTCCCGCCGCGCTCTATCTCGCCTTGCTGCACGTGCTGCCACGCGGGGAAGAACTGGAGAACAGCCGCCTTTGCCATGGGATCCTCCTCGGTGAAATGGCCAGAGCTACGAACGGGTCGAAACCGCCTGAACGAGCAGAGCTTCTGACCGCCAAGACGCCAAGATGTTGTCTTCTTCTTGGCGTCCTTGGCGCCTTGGCGGTTCATCTCTCGCTCGATCGACGCGATCGTGGTTCTAGTCGCGGCGCGGGAGGATCTCCTCCAGGGCGTGTTCCAGGCGCCGCTCGATCTCGGGATCGTCGAGCGCGGGCGTGATCTCGCCGGGCACGACGCGGGCGCGCATGATGACCCGCGCGTAGATGAAGGCGCTGCGCGCTGTCGGAGGGTCCCTGTCGCCGAGGCAGGAGCGGAGGAGCTGGTAGGCCCTGCCCTTCATGACCCCTCCGCGGCGCGCAGGCGCTCGACGGTGGCGACGATCCGGCGCACCGCGGCGGAGGCCGTCTCGTGCGCGGCGAACGCGTCGCGCACGACGTGGGCCGCCCGGGCGGCGGCGCCCCTGTCCAGCGTGCCCTCCAGCACGCCCTCGGCGAGGCGGACGAGCGGGCCGATCTCGACCATGTCCGTCGCGAGCGAGCGCGTCGCCAGCGCGATCTCCGAGGCCGCCTCGGCCGGGGCCGAGCGCGCGAGCGCCATGGCGTCGTCGGCCAGCTCCTCCGCGATCGCGAACATGTCGCGGTAGCAATCGACCGCCGCGCGCAGGTCGTCCGGGTCGAGCGCGGCCGGGACCGCCTCCGGCAGCGCCGCCGCCGCGCCGTGCGCCGCGGCGATCGCGGGCGCGATCGCCGCGAGCGCGTGCTCCAGCGTGCGCGCCGTCTGTTCGAGCCGGGCGAGGCGCTCGCTCGCGGCCCGGCTCCGCGGCGGCGCGTCGTCCGCGAGCGCCTCGAGCCGCGCCGCCGCCTCGTCGCCGAGCCTCGCCAGGCCGTCGAGCACGCGCGGCCCGAAGCCGCGGGGCACGCCGTCGAGCACGCACAGCGAGCCGACGACGTGCCCCCGCACCCGCAGGGGCACCCCGGCGTAGGCGCGGATGCCGTAGCGCTCGACGAGCTCCCTGGGCACCCGCGCGTCGGTCTCCGCGTCCTCGACGACGAGCGGCTCCTCGTGGCGCACGACGAGCTGGCAGAAGGAGTTGCTGCGCGAGGTCGCGCAGCTGACGCACAGCTCCGGCGGCAGCCCGGTGTGCGCGCGGAAGAGCTGGATGTGCCGGACCACCAGGCTCACGAGCGCCATGGGCGCCCCGGCGAGCTGGGCCGCCCGCGCAACGCAGGCGTCGAGGATGGCGTCCGCGTCGGCGCGCATCAGCACCTGATGCAGCTCGGCGAGGCGCGCAGGATCGTTCAGATCGGCCATGAAGGGGTGCTCTTGGGCGAGGGATCGGCGCCCGCTCCAGGCGCCGCCAGGAGGGCCGCGCCGCGCGCAGAATCTTACCGCAACCGCGCGGCGCGGGCCGCCCCCCGCATGGTGGATGGAGCTCCAGGCTCCAGCGGAGCGCGGACACGCCGCCCTTCATTGCGCGCGACAGAAGAGCTCGCATGCCCGGCGCAGCTGGCAGCGGCATCGCATGGTAAGACCAGCGTGCGCCAAGGGTGAGAGGAACGTGTCCCGGGGCCGACGTGCTCCAGGGGCGAGGAGGCTCCGCGATGAGCAACGATGCAGAGGCCGTACGGCGGCTACCGGTACAGCTCGACAGAGATCACTTCCTGCGGCAGCTCCTGCGCGAGCTCGCCGGGACGTTGCAGGAGGTCGTCGGCCTCGAGCAGGCGTCGGGGTTCGTGAGCATCGTCGGCCAGAAGATCGGCGATCAGATCAACGAAGAATATCGATCGGGGTTCCAGGTCCCGCGGCTCACGCGCGAGCAGGTGACCCAGGTGCTCGTGGACCTGAAGCGGCGGATCCAGGGGGATTTCTACGTCATCGAGGAGAGCGACGAGAAGCTCGTGCTCGGCAACCGCGCGTGCCCGTTCGGCGACATGGTGAAGGACCGGCAGGCGCTGTGCATGATGACCTCCAACGTCTTCGGCCTCATCACCGCGGAGAACCTGGGTTACGCGCGTGTCGTCATCGAGGAGTCGATCGCGCAGGGGCACGCCGGCTGCCGCGTCGTCGTGCACCTGAAGCCGTCGCCCGACGACGCCGGGCCCGCGGGCCAGGAATATTTCAAGGCCTGAGCGCGCGGCATGCTGATGGTCAGCTTCGGCCAGCTCGCCGACGTGCTGCCCGAGCCCATGCTGCTCGTGTCGACCGACGGGCTCGTCGTCGCCGCGAACCTGCGCGCCCGCAAGGAGCTCGGCGGGGAACCCGGCGGGGAGAGCGAGGGCAAGTCCCTCTTCGCGCTCTGCTCCGACGAGGGGGCGCAGGTGGAGGGGCTGCTGAAGCGCTGCGCGCGCGTGCGCCAGCCGACGCTCGGCACGCTGACGCTCCGGGGCGGGCGCCGCTACCGCGTCGAGGGCGCCGTCGTGCGCCCCGCGTCGGAGGGCGCGCCGGCGATCGTCCTGCTCCGCCTCGTGCACGAGCAGGCGGCGCTGTCCGCGTTCGTCGAGCTGAACCGCACGCTCGAGCACCTGCGGCGGGAGATCACGGCCCAGCGGCGGGCGACCCAGGCGCTCGACCGCCAGCGCGAGTGGCTGCGGGTGACCCTCGTCAGCATCGGAGACGCGGTGATCGCGACCGACGTCGAGGGGCGCGTCGTCTTCATGAACCCGGTGGCGGAGCAGCTCACCGGCTGGGCGGAGGGCGAGGCGGTCGGCAGGCCGGTGGTCGAGGTGTTCCACGCCGTCAACGAGGCGACGCGAGAGCCCATCGAGAACCCGACCGTGAGGGTGCTCCGCGAGGGCGTCGTCATGGGCCTCGCCAACCACACCGTGCTCGTGCGCCGGGGCGGCGGCGAGGCGCCGATCGACGACAGCGCGGCGCCGATCCGGGACGCGGGCGGCGAGATCCTCGGCGCCGTGCTGGTGTTCCGCGAGATCGCGGAGCGCCGCGCGCTCGAGCGGGTGGCCGAGCAGCGCCTCGCGGAGCTCGTCGTGGCCGACCGCCGGAAGAACGAGTTCCTCGCCATGCTCGCGCACGAGCTGCGCAACCCGATGGCCGCGATCCTCACGGCCGCGACCGTCCTTCACGCGCCGGACGAGGACCGGGAGGCGGCGGCGTACGCCGCCGCGGTCGTGGAGCGCCAGGTGCGCCACATGGCGCGGCTCGTCGACGATCTGCTCGACGTCGCGCGCATCAACCAGGGCAAGATCACGCTCCGCGCGGAGGTCGTCGACGTCTCGCTCGCGCTCCGGCAGGCCATCGAGACCAGCTGCCGGCCGATCGAGGCTGGCCGGCACGAGCTCCACGTCGAGCTGGCGGAGGGGCTGCCGCCCGTGATGGGCGACGCGACGCGCCTCGAGCAGGTGTTCTGCAACCTGCTGAACAACGCGGCGAAGTACACGCCGCCGGGCGGCCACATCTGGGTGTCGGCGCGCGGCGACGGCGACGAGGTGGTCGTCTCGGTGCGCGACACGGGCGTGGGCATCCCGCCCGAGCTCTTGCCGAACGTCTTCGAGGTCTTCGTGCAAGGCGACAGGTCGCTGCACCGCGCCCGGGACGGGCTCGGCGTCGGGCTCGCGCTGGTCAAGCGGCTGGTCGAGCTGCACGGCGGGTCGTGCTCGTGCGCGAGCGCGGGCGCGGGCCGGGGCGCCGAGTTCACCGTGCGCCTCCCGGCGCTGCGCGGCGGCGTCGCCGCGGCAGGCGCCCGCGCGCGCGAGCCGGCGCTGCCAAGGGAGCGGCTGCGCGTGGCGGTGGTGGACGACAACCACGACGCGGCCCTCCTGCTCGCGATGTCGCTCCGGCACTGGGGGCACGACGTCGTCGTTGCGCACGACGGGATCGAGGCGCTGGCGCTCGTGCGGGCGAGCAGGCCGGACGTCGCGGTGCTGGACATCGGCCTGCCGGGGATCGACGGCTACGAGCTCGCGCGGCGGCTGCGGCAGGAGGCGGCGCTCGACGGGTGCACGCTCATCGCTGTGTCGGGTTACGGCCAGGAGGCCGACCGGCGGCGCGCCCGCGACGCGGGGTTCGACCACCACCTGCTGAAGCCGGTGGAGCCGGCGGCGCTCCTGGATCTGCTCGCGCGGGTGATGCCCTCCGGCGGCGCCGCGCCGTAGGAGGCCCGGCCGCGCCGGGGAAGGGAGGCGGGAGATCCAGGCCGCCCGCGCGCCTCGCGGCCGGACGCGAGGCGCGCCTCGCGCGTGGGCTCACGGGCGCGTCTCGCGCCGCAGCTCGTGGAGGAGCGCGGCGGCGACCGTGCCGGGGTGTACGCGCTCCGGCGCGGCGCGGAGCGCGGCGAGGACGTCCAGGAGCGGGACGGGCTCGCCGGCGGCGGGAGGGGGCCCGCCGAGGAGCGCGCCTGCGAAGAAGAAGCTCGCGGCGTAGAAGGCGAGGGCGATGCGGCGCGCGAGGTGCGCCCGCGCGCGCTCGTCGTCGTCCGGGCGCCGGCCGAGGTACGCGTCGAGCAGGGCCTCGCGCTGCTCGGGCCGCGGGAACGCGAAGACGCCGAGCTGCGCGACGTCGACGAACGGATCGCCCGCGCCGGCGGTCGTCCAGTCGACGAGGACCACGCGGTCGGCCGTGACGAGCACGTTGTTCGGGTTGACGTCGCGGTGGCACGGGGCCGCGTGCGCGTGCGGCGCGCCCGCGCGCTCGAGCTCCTCGACCGCGCGGACGAGCTCGGGCGGGAGGCCCGCGCCGGCGAGCGCGGCGCACCGCGCGTCGAGGGAGCGCAGGAAGTCGATGCGCGCCGGCCCGCGCGGGAACGGCGGGCCGTCGTGGAGCCGGCGCAGCGTCGTCGCGACCCGTTCGAGCAGCGTCGGGTCAGCGCCGGTCGGGCGGAGCGGCGAGCCCGCGATGCGGTCCATGATCGTCACGCCCGTCCGGGCGTCCGCGTGGTGCAGGCGCGGGGCGACGCCGCGCTCGGAGGCGACGCGCATGCAGGCGATCTCGCGCGCGGCGCGCTCCGGGTCGTCGGGGTCGGGCGCGCAGCGCTTGGCGACGTACGGCGCGCCGTCGACGGCGAACGCGAACAGCGTCGCGCCGGAGAGCCCGCCGGAGAGCGGCGTCACGTCCTCGACCGGGCGCCCGGGGAACGCGGCCTCGATCCCGGCGGCGAGCTCGGGGGGCAGCCCCGCGGCGCTCACGACGCCCCCCGCAGCGCGGCGAGCCGCTTCGCGTAGAGGCGGCCCCGCGCGGCCGGGTCGGCGGGGCGCGCCCAGTCCCACCCGATCGCCTGCCAGTCCGGATCGTCGGGGTCGAGCCCGAGCGACGCGACGAACGCGCGGTCGGCGACGAAGAAGTGCCGCCTGTACACGAGGAGATAGCCGCGCGGCGCTTCCGGCAGCGCGTCGACGTGGGCGCGCGCCTCGCCGTGGGTCGCGAACCAGAGGTGCAGGGTGCCGGCGTCGCGGCCGTAGAGCAGCGTCCCGAGCTCGGGCGCGCCGGGTTCTCCCTCGAGGGCGAGGAGCGCCCGCTCCCAGCTCGAAAAGCCGCACTCGCGCGCGACCACCGCGAGGCAGTGCTTGCGGCGGATTCCGGGCGCGGCCGCGGCGAGCGCGGCGTCGTCGGCGCGCCGGAGCTCGGGCAGCGCGCGCAGGCGCCCCAGCGCCCCGGCGTCGCTCGAGGCGACGCGCGTGTGCAACAGCTCGGCGCGGATCTTCAGCTCGCGGACGGGATCCATCATGAACGTCTCCTCTCGAGATCGGCCGCTACCCGCTCCCTCGGCCCGAGGATGTCGACGTGATGATGACGGTGCGAGGTGACCCGCGATCGTCGCGTGCAGGGTGAAAGGCTTCTTTCCGGCGGGAAGGGCGCCCCTGCGCACCCACGCGCGCCAACCTACCGCTTCGAGACGGGGCGCGCCAGGGGGAAGCGCGCGCGTGCTGCCACGCGCTTGACGCCGAGAGGGCGGCGCCGTGGACACGGGCGTCTGCGAGGGCACGCAGGTGTGCGACGACGAGGGGGCTTGCAGCTGGCGCCCGACCGGAGGTGCTCTATCGACGACGCGTGTGCGAGCGAGTCCTGCCTGTACCGCTTCAACGAAGAGGAAGTGGGCCGCGACTCCCCGACGACGTACGAGTCGCCATGAGCTCCGGTGCGCTGTCGGCGCGGTGAGCGCCGGCGCTGGCGAACACGAGCGCCTCGTTCGCGCGATGTGTCATGCGTGGCGCACATGGATTCAACTTGACAGAATGGGTCCGTCCGTACTTTAATAAATACTGTTCCATAACCCGCTTGCCGGACGCTCTGCGATCGGCGTTTTCACGTTGGAAGCTCCCTGAGCGCGCGCCGCGTCCGGCGGGCGGTGGGACGTTGTCTGCGCGGTCACTTGAAAGCAACACAGAGGTAGTTTCGATGTCTCTCTTCATCTCACGTGGTCCGGCCACTTTTCTTGCTCAGCTTGGTCTTCTCACCGCGGCTTCCTGGAGTGCCTCCGGATGTGGCCCCGCGGAGCGACTGGACGGCGCGATCGGGTCGGACGGCCAGGCCGTCATCGTCGACGAGCTAGAGGGCGCTCCGGGTGAGGTCGTGCCCGCCGGGGAAGACGCCTTCACGACGCGCGAGATCACGCAGGGGCTGTCGTACCCGATGCGGATCGTCGTGGGGCCGGACGGCTATCTCTGGTTGACCGAGCGCACCTCGAAGCAGGTCGTGCGCGTGCGGCCGCAGGACGGAGCGCGGACGACCGCCATCACCATCACGGAGGTCTTCCAGTCGGGCGGGCAGGACGGGCTGCTGGGGCTGGCCCTGCACCCGGATCTGCTCAAGGACAAGGGGAAAGACTACGTGTACGTCTCCTACACCTACGACGTCGATCCCGGCGAAGGGGTGGACCGCAGGACGAAGATCCGCCGCTACACGTACGACGCGGCGACCGAGACCCTGGGGAGCCCGCTCGACATCATCACCGGCTTGCCGGGGAGCGACGACCACAACTCCGCGCGGCTCATGTTCGGCGTCGATCAGAAGCTCTATTACACGATCGGCGATCAGGGGAACAACCAGTTCGGCAGGAAGTGCCTCCCCATCCGCGCGCAGGAGCTGCCGACGGCGGCCGACGTCGCGGCGCAGGACTGGTCGACGTACGTCGGCAAGATCCTGCGCTTGAACGTCGACGGCTCGATCCCGAGCGACAACCCGCAGATCGCCGGCACCCGCAGCCATGTCTACTCGTACGGCCACCGCAACCCGCAGGGCCTCACGTTCGGCCTCGGGGGCAAGCTCTACGCGAACGAGCACGGGCCGAAGAGCGACGACGAGCTGAACTTCATCCTGCCCGGCAAGAACTACGGCTGGCCCCACGTGGCCGGCTATCAGGACGGCGAGGCCTACACGTACGACAACTGGTCGGCCTCGAGCCCCGATTCCTGCGAGTCGCTCTCCTGGAACGACTACGTGCCCCCGGCCTCCGTCCCGCGGCAGCAGGAGAGCGCCTTCAGCCACCCTGACTTCCAGGAGCCGCTGCTCACCTTCTACACCGTCCCCAGCAACTACAACTTCTTCGATCCGGCGTGCGGGTTCCTCCAGTACATCTGCTGGCCGACGATCGCGCCCTCCTCGCTCCACTACTACCCCGCCGCGTATGGCAGCTCCGCCGCGACCGCCATCCCCGGGTGGGGGAACTCCCTGCTGATGACGACCCTCAAGAAGGGCGCGCTGTACCGCGTGAAGCTGAGCACGGACGGCGAGTCCGTCGTCGGCGAGCCCGTCGAGCTGTTCAAGACGACCAACCGCTACCGCGACCTCGCGATGAGCCCGGACGGCCAGACGCTCTACGTGATCACCGACACCGCGGGGAACACGAGCGGACCGACCGGCGGGGCCACGACGATCCTGGACAACCCGGGGGCGATCCTCGAGTTCAAGTACACGGGATCGAACTGACGAAGCGCCGGGGGCGCTGGGCCTGCGTCGTGATCGGCGCGGGCCCGCGACCTCGCTGGTAACAGCGCCGGACGACGCCGGACGACGCCGGACGACGCCGGACGACCCCGGGCGCGCGGCTGTTCATGTCAGCACGCGCCCGCCCTGGATCGTGTAGGATGCGAGTGTGGCGGATCTCGACGCGATCTCGGATCGGACCTACGCGGCCGCGGGGGCAGACTTCGCATTCGTGATCACCCGGCGGGGGCGGCTCGTCACCCGGCGGGCGCCCTCCGACATGCCCAGGGAGGGGCGCAGCCGCATCGTCGACGCGGCGGTGCGCCTCGGGGAGCAGGGCCGGCTCGGGCACGTGGAGATGCCGCGCGAGGAGCTGGTCCCGTACGGGGGCGCGGCGCCCATCGACGTGTACTTCGGCGTGGCTGCCGAGGCGATCCTCTGCGTCGTCATGCCCACGTGGGCGGATCGGCACGGCGTCCTTCCCGCGATCGAGCACGGCCTTCGCGCCATCGACGAGGGCACCCCGGCGGAGCCGAGGCCGGCCCGCGCAGGGCACCGGCGGTCCCCCTCGCGCCCGCGCGGTGAGGCGGCGCCCTCCCTGGCGCGCCGCCAGGCCGCCGAGGTCCGCGAGCCGCCGCCGTCCACCTGCGCTGCCGTGGCGCCCTGCGAGGTGCCGCCGTCGCCCTCCCACCGCGCCGCGCCGCCGTCATCGCCGGCCCGCAGGCGCAGCGCCGTCGCGGGCCTCGTCGTGCTCGCGAACGGCGGGCCGCCCCGCTCGCTGGCGCGCCCGGTGCTCCGCGACGCGCCCCCGCCGCCCGCGGGCTCGCCCCGGCCCGCCGCGTCGCCGCAGGCCGTGCGCATCGGCGAGGCGCCGCTCGGCCGCGAGCGCCTCGCGACGATCGACAGGGAGCTCGGCGGGCCGCCGCCGTCGCTGCCCGAGATCCGGGTGGGCGCGGCGTCGGTGGGCCACGAGACGCTGGCGGCGATCGAGGCCGAGCTCCAGCAGCCGGCGCGCCCCGGATCGACGCCCGAGGCGCTGCGCTTCGATCTGGTGAGCATCAGCCGCGAGAGCCTGCTGGAGATAGCGGCCGAGGAGGCGCGCCAGGCGACCGCGGGGCCGCGGCCGTCCATGCCGCTGGTGCGCCCCGAGCGCCTCACCCGCCCCCGGGTGGAGGCGCCCGAGGACGCGCGGCGCGTCGTCGAGGCCGAGAAGCTGGCCCGCAAGACCGCGCCCCCGGAGGTGAGCCTCGAGCCCGGCGAGCCCGGAGCCGAGCTCACGGAAGCGGCGCTGGCCGAGCGGCGCGCGCACCCGGGCTGACCCCCGCCGCCCGGGCCGCCCCCGTGAGGCCGCGCCTCCTGCGCGCGCCGGAGCAGCGGATCCCACGGCGTGCTGCTGGAGCAGCAGCGCGACAGCATCGGTCACATCGCATCTCGGCTCCGCACCGGTGGACGGCGGCCGCGCTCCGACCGGCGCTCACCGCCATGCAGCAAACCGCTCTGCGGCACGGGAGTTGCTGTTTACCAACGCCCAACGCCCAGCGGCCGACAGCCGCCGCCACCGCGCGCAATCCGCCGCGCCGGCGACGACCTCCGCCCCTCCCTGCGGGCCTGATGGACAAGGAGCCTCCCGTGACCGCCTCTCACCGACCCGGCAAGCTGCACCTCAATGCGTTCCTGATGACGATAGGACACCACGAGTCGGCGTGGCGCTTCCCGGAGAGCAGCCTGACCGGCACGTGGGACGTCGCGCACTACAGGCACCTCGCCCGCGTGGCCGAACGAGGCACCTTCGACTCGATCTTCTTCGGCGACGGCCCCGCGCTGCAGGGCGACATCCGCTACAGGCCCGTCGGTCGGCTCGACCCGACCGCGCTGCTGCCGGCGCTCGCCGCGGCGACCGAGCGGATCGGGCTCGTGGCAACGGCCTCGACGACGTACAACGAGCCTTACAACCTGGCCCGTCGCTTCGCCACGATAGACCACATCAGCGGGGGCCGGGCCGGGTGGAACATCGTCACCACGGCCGGCAGCGACGCGGCGCAGAACTTCGGCCTCGACGAGGTGCCTGAGCACCGGCGCCGGTACGAGCGCGCGGCCGAGTTCGTCGATGTGTGCCTCAAGCTGTGGGACAGCTGGGAAGACGATTTCCTGATCGGCGACAGGGCGACAGGGCGCTTCGCGGACGGCGACAGGATCCACCGCATCGATCACGAGGGGCGGTTCTTCCGCGTGCGCGGTCCGCTCAACGTGCCGAGGACGCCGCAGGGACACCCGCTGCTCGTGCAGGCCGGCTCCTCGGAGGATGGCAGGGAGTTCGCCGCCCAGTACGCCGAGGCGGTGTTCACGGCGCAGCAGACGCTGGCCGAGGGGCAGGCGTTCTACGCGGACCTCAAGCGGCGGGTCGCCGCGTTCGGCCGGGACCCGGCGCTCGTGAAGATCCTCCCGGGGATCGTGCCCGTCCTCGGGGGCACCGAGGAAGAGGCCCGGCGGCGCGAGGACGAGCTCGCGGAGCTCCAGGTGCCCGCCTACGGCCTGAAGCAGCTCTCCGGCCTGATCGGCGTCGAGCTGACCGAGGCGGACCTGGACAGGCCGCTGCCCCCCGTTGGCGACGTGAAGGCGGTGCGGGGGATGCAGAGCCGCTTCGCCCTCGTCACCGATCTGGCGCGGCGGGAGAACCTCACCGTGCGGCAGCTGCTTTCGCGCCTCGGGGGCGGCCGCGGACACCGCACGTTCACCGGCACGCCGGAGCAGGTCGCGGACACGATCGAGGAGTGGTTCACGCGCGGGGCGGCCGACGGCTTCAACGTGATGCCGCCGCTGCTCCCCTCCGGCCTGGAGGCGTTCGTCGAGCACGTGGTGCCCATCCTGCGGCGGCGCGGCCTGTTCCGCGCCGAGTACGAGGGCACGACGCTGCGGGACCACTACGGGCTCCCCCGGCCGGAGAACCGGTATACGTTGCGCCGGGCGGCCGGCAGCCAGGCCGCCGCCGCGCTGGCGCGCTGAACGCGCGCGGCGGTGGGCGCCACGCCGCCCGCGCCGGGGCGCACCGGCCGCGACAGCGTGGGCGGCGATAGCGCGGCGCGCGCGGCAGGGGAGGGGAGGGCCTCCTGGCCGACCGGTGCTGTGGACCGTTCCCTCCCGCAGCGGCTGGCGCGCCGCGAGGCTACCTGGTCGAGGCGAGCAAGGGCTGATCATCGCGGCGCCCTTCTCTCCGGCGCCGTGATCGGCCGGAGGGGGCCCGTCTCCTCGCGGCAGGACGCGAGCCACGGACGAGCCCCGAACAACGTGGGGATACGGGCAGGCTCTTCGCGAAGCCCCCGAACTGCGCCGCCTGCTGTCCGGCGATGCGGTGGTTGCCTCAACGCCCGTGTGACCGTGTTCCGCGCCGCGCTCACGCAACGTGTCGATCGTGCTGCAACACAGAATCAACTTGACAGCAGGAGGGGCTTCTGTGCTTTGTGTATTGTAAATACCGATCACTTTGGTCGGAACACAGCTTGTCGGGCGACGCGCGCGTCTGCGGCGCTGGGAGCTCTCTCAGCACATCCACCGCGCCCTGGAGCGCGGATCCCGATCCGCTTCCTCAATCGAAAGAAACAGTGAGGTAGTCAGGACGACCAGGCCTACACGTACGACAACTGGTCCGCCTCGAGCCCGACGCCCTGCGAGGCGCTCGAGTGGAACGACTACGAGGCGCCTCCCTCCGTCCCGCAGCAGGAGGAGAGCGCCTTCAGCCACCCCGATTTCCGGGAGCCGCTCCTCACCTTCTACACCGTCGAGGACGACCACGACTTCCGCACTTCGGTGTGCGGAGAGGTATTCAACTGGATCTGCTGGCCAACGATCGCGCCCTCCTCGCTCCACTACTATCCCGCCGGGCGCGGCGTCCCCGGGTGGGGCAACTCCCTCCTGATCACCAGCCTCAAGAGGGGCGCGGTGTTCCGGGTGAAGCTGAGCGCGAACGGGAAATCTGTGGTCGGCGAGCCTGTCCGCGAGCTCGCCACCAGCAACCGCTACCGCGACCTCGCGATCGGCCCGGACCGCCGGACATTGTACGTGATCACGGATCCGTCGGGGAGCACGAGCGGATCGACCGGTCTTGGCACGACGGTCCTGGACAACCCGGGAGCGATCCTCGAGTTCAAGTACACGGGGTCGCACTAGCCAGCGCCCGAGGCGCCGGGCCTGCGTCGTACCGGCGCAGGCCCGGCCCGGCACCTTCAGGGCCTGATGGCGAGCCGCGCTGGCGTCGGGCGGGGGACCGCGGCGGCCATCGTCTCGATCGGCGTGCGCGCCCGCAGGTCCCGCTAGGGGCAGACGTCAGGCACCCCGCGCGGCACGCAGCGCTGGAGATGGCTGCGCCACTCGCACCCCACGGTGAGGGCGCAGAACAGGGGCCCCTGGTTCTCGCTGCACTCGGTGCAGGCCTCGGCGTCGCCGACGCAGGTCGGCCAGCAGGTCCCGTTGCAGCTCCGGTAAGAGCACCCGGCCGTCGCGGCGCAGGCGCCCGCGTCGCCGTCGTTCGCGCGGCAATCGACGAGGCCGATGGGCCCCATCGTCCCGCCGCACACGGCGTCGACCGGCGTGCCGGTGGGCAGGCATTGCCCCGTGCAGAGGTAGTACGAGCAGCCCGCCTCGGCGTCGCACCCGGCCACGTCGCCGTGGTAGGGCGCGCAGAGCGACGGCGGCACCTGCTCCGCGCACACCGTCTCGAGCGGCGTCCCGCGCGGCCGGCACTGGCCGTTGCACCAGTAGAACCCGCAGCCGGTCGTCGCGTCGCAGCCCGCGATGTCGCGGTCGTGCGCCCGGCACGTCGCCTCGTCGGGCGGCGCACACCCGACGTCCAGCGGCGTGCCCTTGCGGTGGCACCGGCCCGAGCAGCGGTAGTAGCCGCATTCCGCTGCGGCGGAGCAGGCGGGCTCGTCGCCATCCATGTCGCGGCAGTCCGTGCAGGCCTGCGCGATCGCCGTGCCGACAGGCCAGCACGCGTCCGAGCACGCGTACCACCTGCACGCCGGGTCGGCGTCGCACGACGCGACGTCGCGCGCCCCGCCGCACGCGTGGCACGCCTGCTCCAGGGGAGTCCCCTTCAGCCAGCAGCTCCCCGAGCAGTCGTAGTATCCGCAGGCGCCGCCGCAGTGATCGGCCGAGAGCGCGCGGCACGCAGGGTCGTAGTCGCCGACGTGCGAGAAGACGTCGTACTGCAGGGACGGCAAATACTTCAGCCCCCCCGGGCCGTGAATGACCCCGGCGACGTACATGACGCCGCCATCGACCCAGAAGACGGGTCCGCCGCTGTCGCCGCCCTCGACGTCGAGGCCGCCGCTCGTCTTGAACAGGCGCGTCACCGGCAGCCCGTCACGCTCCTCGTCAGGCTCCCAGCCGTCGAACTCCCCCACCGGCGCCGTCCGGCAGGCGTTCAGCCCCGCCGCGCCCGACGCCGAGAGCGTGCGGGAGCCCGCGGCCGCGACGTCGGCCAGGAGCGCGTGGGCGCCGGGCTGGTCGCGCTCGAACTCGATGATGGCCACATCGCGGTCGGGCGCCGGGTAGACGGCCCGCACCTCGCGGCGGATGAGCCCGGCCGCGATGAGCGCGTCGATGTCGGCGTCGGGGCGGATATCGAGATCGCCCGACCAGTGCCAGGTGTCTCCGGTCGTCAGGCCGCAATGGCGCGCGGTGAGCGCGATCGTGGGGGAGAGCATCACGCCGGCGCAGCCGGTGCCGATCGAGAACGGCTGGTCCCGATCACCGCAGTTGCCGTGCTCGTCGCAGCCCCATTGTCGAAAGAGCACGACCTCGCTGCGACACCCCCGCGCCTCCGTCTTGATCGCTCCGTCCGCGCTCCCCACCTCGTCGGATCCTGCCGGCCTGGCGCAGCCGGCGGCCATGAAGGCGGCGACACACAGCCATCGGATCATCTCACGTCGACCTGTCATCTCGGTACCTCGCTTGCATAGGGCAGTTCAGGACGACCACCCCTCCAGGGCCACACGGGCGCGGGCGCCGCGCGCACGTCGGCCCGCTGCCCGGCGCGCGCGCCGAGGAGGCGAGGGCGGCATCCAGCGCAGCGCGGCGCGCCGTCGGAGCCCCTCGATGGTCGGGTGGTCAGGGTCTTGTTCGCCGGCGCCCGCGCGCGTCTGACAATCTTTTTGATCCGGTGGGCAGCGGCGCCCGTGGTCCGCGGCGGGCGCCGGCGCCGGCTGGATTCCTTTCTGGTTCCGCGCGGGTCACTGACCCAGGGCTCTCCAGCCCGACCACCTTTCCTGGAGGGAGGCCCCGATCTGATAGACCGCGCCGGTCTGCTCGATCCAGCGCACGGCGCCCCAGTCCACCGCGGTGTCCTTCATGGGCCCTCCGGGGACGGAGAGGATGATCGCGCCGCCGGTGTAATCCGCGGACGGCTTGAATGCATAACTTGCGATGAGCCCGCCGGCTTGCGAGTAAAGGTCCAGGCGCACCTGAGCCAGCGCGCCCCGGGCCCCGATGTACAGATAGAGCCTCTGCTGCTGGAGGACGTAGGCGGCGCACGCGCCGCACTGGGGGTCCGAGGGCTGCGGCTCCTCGTCGTCGGGCTCTCTCGCGAACTTGAAGCCCGGCGTCTGCGGCGAGCGCACCTCGACGGGCGCGGCCGGCGCTGTCGCCGCGAAGGCCGCGCCGGCCGACGGGTCGAGCGTCGCGAGGAGGAGAGAACCAAGGCCTGACACGAATCGATGCACCATCCGCTTCTCCGTTGTCTTCTGGGGTCGCTCTCTTCTTCGCCGTCACGCCGGCGTTGCTGACGCTGGTTTCGTGCGCTCACGGGACCAGCGCACGAAAGCTCGCCCAGTCGGACGACGGCGCCGCGCGCCGCGCGGCCAGCACGGCTTCCCGGAGACGCGCTCCCGCGTCGGCGGTCGCGAAGCCGGTGTTGTTGTACAGTGTTGATGTAATCTGCTCGGCCACGGCGTCGTTCACCGGCCGCGTCGTCGCGATGACCGAGCCGGCGCCCGCGAGGAGGAACGCCTGCGCCAGGCCGAGCCCGAGCCCCGCGTCGCCTGCGGTGGCCGCCGTGCGCGCCGTGTCGCAGCCCGAGAGGACGATCCGGGCGGGGACCTGCCGGAGCGCCAGGACGTCGCCCACGGCGAGCTCGCCCCCCGCGGCGAGCGGGAGGCTGCTGTCCCAGCCGTCGCGCCCCCCGAAGGCGCCGTGACCTGCGTGGTGGAACACGGCGATCCCGGGCCGCTCCAGCGCGTGGCGCAGCGCGGGGTGCGTGGCGGCGCCGCCCGACAGCCGCGCGACGAGCAGCCCCTCGGCGGAGAGCGCCCCCGCGACGCGCTCGCCCTCGCGCCGCGCCGCCGGCAGATCGCCGCGCGGATCGACGACGACGAGCGCGCCGTCGCCCGCGCGCGGGGCGGCGGCGCCCGCGCTCCGGCCGGGCAGGTCCATGCTGTACGTCACCGGCGCGTGCGCGATGAGCGGTGCGCCGACCCAGGGCAGGGCGTGGAAGTCGACCTGCTCGAGCGCGCCGCTCGGCACGAAGCGGATGCGTCGGGCCGCGGCGATGCTCTCGCGGAAAGGATCGAGGAGCGCCGCGGAGAGCTCGGCGGCGGGCGTCGCGGCGGAGAGCCCGGCGGCGGGCGTCGCGGCGGAGAGCCCGGCGGCGGGCGTCGCGGCGGAGAGCCCGGCGGCGGGCACCGCCACGCCGGCGGCGCCCGCCGCCGCCGACGTCGCGCCGAGCCGCCTCGCCGTGACGCCGGCCCGCGTGACAGCGAACCCCGCCCAGCCGTCGCGGACGCGGTGATAGATGAGCATCAGCTCGCCCTCGTCCAGCGCGGGCAGCGCCAGCGCCCCGTCGCCGGCCGGCTCCGGCGCCGCGCGCCCCAGCACCGCGAGCGCCTCGTCGAGCGTCGCCCGGATCGCCTGGTGGCGCTGCTGCCGGGCGGCGGTCGCGCGCTCGAGCTCGTCGGACGCGAGCCGCCAGTCCTGCCGGTCCTCCGCGTCGAACGCCTCGCGCGCGCGCCGGTACGCTGCCAGGGCGCCCTCCCAGCGCGCCCGCTCCGCCGCGCCCAGCGCCTCGATGCGGTGGCTCCACGCGAGCGCCGCGAGCGCGCGGCCCCGCGACCGCCGCGCGGCCCCGAGCGCCCGCGCCGGATCGCGCCGCAGCAGGAGGTCCACGCGCAGCCGCGCGCTCTCCTCGAGGCGGCCGAGGTACGTCCCCCTGCCCTCGCCGAGCGGCGCGAGCAGCCCGAGCTCGCCGCGCACCGACTCCGCGGCGGCGTAGGCTGCGTCCGCCTCGTCGAGGCGCCCCAGCGCCTCGAGCGCCTCGCCGCGCCCGAGCGCCGCGCGGTAGCGGCCGTGCGCGAGCGCCGACAGCTCGGCGAGCCGCGCGAGCCGCTCGTAGGTCCGCAGCGCGCCCGCGCCGTCGCCGCGCCCGAGCGCGATGCGCCCCTCGATGTCGAGCCAGTGCAGCGCGAGGCGGGCGTCGGGGCTCGGCGCCGCCCTCCGCGCCCCGTCGAGGTGCGCGCGCGCCTCGGCCGGGCGCCGCGCGTAAAGCGCGAGCAGCGCGAGGTTTGTCAGCGCGTTGGCCTTGCCCGCGGGCCTCGGGCACGGCCCGCTGTACAGCGCGATCGCCTGCTCCAGCGCGCCCGGCCCGTCCTCGGCGCTGCCGCCGGCCTCGGCCACGTGGAGCGCGTTCCACCCGACGTCGTTCAGGAGCGACGCGCGCTCGCACGGGGGCGCGCCGGGCGGCGTGGACGCCTGCACCTCGCGCAGGAGCGCCCGCGCCTCCGCGGCGCGCCCGAGGCTCTGGAGCACGTCGGCGCGCTGCTGCATCACGTGGCGCCGGTGCGCGCGCAGGCCGAGGCGCTCGGCGCCCTCGGCCGACGCGTCGAGCTGCCGGAGCGCGGAGCGCAGGTCGCCGGTCTCGAACGAGACGAGCGCCGCGTAATAGTGCTTCATCGCGCGCCCCTCGGGGTGGCTCGCCTCGAGCGGGCCGAGCGCGTCGAGCGCCGCCCGCGCCTCGGTGAACCGCCGCCCGTTGTAGAGGAGCGCGTACGAGAGGGCGAACCGATCGAGGAACTCGTCGGAGATCCGCCCCGCCGCCCGGTGCGACCGGATCGCCTCGTCGAAGCGCGGTATCGCTTCCTGGATCCTGCCGCGCGCGAGGTCCACGCGGGCGAGCTTGCCCGTCGCGCGCGCCCGCGTCGCCGGGTCGGGGCTCGCCGACAGCGCCACGAGCAGCGCGGCGGCCTCGTCGAGCTTGCCCTGCCGGCGCAGGGCGTCGGCCTCGTCGAGCGCGGGCGCCGCGCCCGGCGGCAGGAGCCGCGCGCGGAACGACGCGCGCGCGTCCGCGCCCTCGGCCGTCACCGCGAGCTCGCGCGCGCCCTCGGGCGCGTGGATCTCGGTGAGCACGCCGCCCTGGAAGGGCACGCCGCCCGGCGCGACGGGCGCCGCGTCCAGCGCGATCGAGGCGCGCGCCTCTGCGGGCACCCTGATCCAGACGCGGATCGTCCGGTCGTCCGGCAGCTCGCACACGGGCCCGGCGAGCACGGCGGCGCAGCCCGCGAGCTCGACCTCGAGCGGCAACGGCCGCCGCTCGGGGGCCGTGCGGTGGCGCGCGTCGCCGCCGCACGCGAGCACCGCGAGGCCGAGGAGCGAGAGCGCCGCCGCGCGCGGGGCCACCGCGGGCGCGGCGCGACCCGGCCGCCAGTCACCCCGGCGATCGTCGATGCCGCCCGAGGTGCTCGGTGTCCTGGAGCTCATGCCTCGGGAGCGGGGTTCCCGCCCTCAGCCACGAGCGTGCCCAGGAGCTCGTCCGACGTCCAGACGTGGTCGGTGATGCCGGCCTGCATCGCGGGCGCGACGCACCGCGCGCGCACGACGCGGGTCAGTCAGGTCGTAGGCCACGTGGTTGCGTGCCATAGCGGCGGCGTGGTGCCCGCCTTCCTTCGAGAAGACATGAAGAGATCGGCGCATCGGCCCGTTCGTGTGGCTGGCGATCTTCAGCGGGAAAACCCCTCGGAACGGCGCGGTGCTGGCTAGTCGTGCAGCCGTATCTCGCGCCGCAGCAGCCGGTAGCCCGGGGGGGGCCCGAGCCTCGGCGCGCGCAGGACGTCCTCGGGCCCGGCGGGCAGCGATCCGGGCCGCCCGATCGCGAGCGCGATCTCCAGGTGGCCCGCGGGCACGCCCCGGAAGAGCGTCTTCCGATCTCCCGCGATGCGCGCCGCGCCCTGGCTCGACAGCTCGACCTTCACGTCCCAGGGGCGCGCCCCCCCGTCGCGGATCAGGAAGGCGCGCACCTCGAGCGGGCCCTCGACCCGCGTCGCCGGCCGGAGCGTGATCTCGAGCCTCGATTCAGGGCCGACGCTCGTCGCCTCGCCGCCGGGCGCCGGCTCCGCGCCGGGGTTCCGATTCGTCGAGCGCAGCGCCTGCTCGCCTCCCGAGATGGCGATTGCGTACACCGGCACTGGCGGGAGGGACGGCGCGCCCGGCAGCGCGGTCGGGGCGCTGCCCTGATCCCGGCTCCCGGGCGGCGCGAGCCGGAAAACGAGCAACAGCGCCGCCGCCGCGGCCAGGGCGCCCGTCGCGGCGAGCACCGCGGGGGCGCGGCGCTTCACCGGCAGCGGCAGCACCTTGCCCGCGCCCTGGCCCGCCGCCGCGCCCGCGGCCGCCGCGCCCACGGCCTGCGCGCCCGGCGTGGCCCGCGCTGGCGGGGCGTCGCCCGGGGGCTCCGGCGCCTCCATCCCCGCGAGGATCCGCTCGACGATCTTCCCCCGCGCCTCTCCGTCGAGCGGGCGCGACGCCTCCCAGGCCTCCCGACCCTCCGCGTCGCGCCGCGCCAGCTCCTCGAGCGCCGCGAGCTCGCGCTCGTCCAGCGCCCCGCGGATCCGCGCCGACCAGCGCGGATCGCTCGCGCGGTCCTCGGCGCGCGCGGCGTCCGCCACGGCCCTGAGCAGCTCGTCGTCCCTCATCGGCTACGCCTCGCGGTCGATGTCCCTTCCGGGGACGCTGTCCCCCTCGGCGACGCGTGCACCGCGGCCTCCGCCTCGGCCGCGAGCTCGGCGGCGATCCCGCGGACCTGCCGCGCGAGCCGGCTCCGCCAGGCGTAGACAGCGTCGGCGGTCATCCCGGTGATCGCGCACACGTCCTCGGTCGAGCGCTCGTCGACGAGCAGCAGATAGAAGAGCTCGAGCCCGCGCTCGCTGAGCCGCTCGCGGAGGCGGCGCGCGATGGCCGCGAGGGTGTCGCGCGAGATCATCGCGGGCTCCGGCCCGGTGGCCTCGCTGGCGCCCTTGTCGAGGGTGTCGTCCTCGGTCGGCGCCTCGGTCCACGGGTTGCGGCGGCGGCTGCGCAGGATGGAGGCGACCTCGCGCTCGGCGACGAGCCCGACGAAGCCTGGCAGCGACAGCCCCCGCGCGGCGTCCCACTGCCGGAGCGTCCGCCCGCCGTCCGCGAAGAGCGACAGGAACACGGTCTGGGTCATGTCCTCGACCTCCTGGCGCACGTCGCGGTCCCCCGCCGCCCGGCGCCGCCGGAACAGCGCGCGCGCCACCCGCTCCTGGATGGCCGGCGTGAGCAGGTCCACGAGCTCGCGGAGCGCCGGTCGCTCCCCGGCCATCGCCCGCGCGATGAGCGCGGCCTCCGACGCGCCCCGGGGCTCCGGCGCGACCGCGTCCGCGCCCCTCGACGGCAGCGCCGGTCGAGGAGCCCCTGTCGCCATCGGCGCACGACTACCCGCGCCCTGCCGACCCGTCAAGCCGGGGCCGGCCCGCGCGACGGCCGCGACGCAGGCCGCCCAGAGCACAGACAGGCGCGGTCCGTCACACCCGCCGCACCCGCCGTGTCTGTTGCATCTGTTGCATCTGTTGCGCGCGTTGCGCCCACGACCATGGCGCGTGCGTCCCTCTCATCACGATCTCCACGCTGCGGCCCGGCGCGCTCCGACAGGGATGGACGGGGCAACGATCCCGCGGGCGCCGCCGCGGTCCCACTGGCCTGTTGCCGACGGAGCTTCGCTGCGCCGTCCGGCCATGGAAAGCACCCCCCGAGCGTGCGGGCCCGTGCGTGCGTGCGCGCACGCTCCGTGCGCTCGCACCGCCAGTTTTCTCCAGAAAACACCCGCATTTGGCCGCCGCGCACCGTGGCCCACCCCGTGCTTGGGGCGAGGCTGACCCGCAGCGTGGCGCAACCCGCTGCCGCCACGCCCCTGCTGGCCGAGGCCTGCCGGTCCGGCGCTGTCGTCCCGCGCGACGGACGCCCCGCTCGCCCCGCCCCGCCAAGGAGAGCTCCGCGATGCCCAACGACGACGATCGCATGGTTCCGAGCAGCATGTCTCCCGTGACCGTCCGGCACTACGACCGGGCGTCCCGCACCGTGATCGACACGGCGCCCCCGCAGCCCGGAGAGCTCGAGGTCGCCCCCCGGAGCGCCGGCAAGGGCGGCGCGTGGATCCACCAGAGCATCCTGGGCGCCGCGACCTGGCTGGGCACGAGCCGCGCCGCCTTCGGCATCCCCCTGGTCACCTTTGTTGCGCTGCTCACCGTCCTTTTCTTCCGACCTCGCCAGCTCGCGTCGACAGTCACGGTCGACCTCCACCTCCCCTCGGAAGGGGCCATTCCCGCAGCGCAGCCCGTGGGCGGCGTGGAGCCCGATTGCCAGAAAGACCCCGTGTGGTGCTTCCGGTACGGCGCCACGGGCACCGAGTTCGTCGGCGGCGTCCCTTACTGGATCTTCCGCGTCATGCCGAAGATCTTCGAGGACGAGTTCAAGGGGCGCGGCTACGATCGCTTCGGCTTCGGCGAGGACGACAAGGCCTATTACCATTCGCGCCCGGTGGGCCGCGGGCTCTTCCTCGCCGACTCCACCCTGCACGTCCCGCTGCTGCGCACCAGCTTCGCGCTGAAGCGCGTCGCGATCAACTGCTCCGGGTGCCACCGCGGCGAGCACGAGACAGCGGACGGTAAGGTCACCTACGTCGACGGGATGCCGAACCACACCGCCGACCTTCAGGGATTCAAGCGCTTCTTCTCGCGCGCCTTCCTGGACGAGCGCATGACCGGCGACCGGCTCATCCACGAGATCAACCTCGCGCTCGCGCAGGAAAAGGCCCCCCCGCTCACGGTCCGCGAGCAGATCGTCTATCGGGTCATCCTCTCCGAGCTGAAGCAGCGGGGGCGCGCGGCGACGAGCGCCTGGATGAACCTCCGCGCCGACAACGGACCGGGGCGAATCGACCCCTTCAACGCGGTCAAGTTCGAGGTCCTCGACGCGCCCGACGACGGGAGCGCCGCGCAGATCGACTTCCCCTCGCTGTGGAACCAGCGCGAGGAGATCCGGCCCTGGCACCACGTCGACGGCAACACGAGGAGCTCCATGGCCAGAAACCGCGGCTCGGCCATCGGCGTCGGCGCCGTCGCGATGTCGCTCCCCAAGGACGACATCGACGCGATAGGGCGCTGGCTCGATCGGGACCTCCCGGCGCCGGAATACCCCTTCACGGCGCCCCCGCCGGCGCGGGTGTCGCGCGGCCGCGCGCTCTTCGTCGTGCACTGCGCCTCGTGCCACGGCCTCTACGACCGGCAGACGCGGACGGTCGAGCAGGTCGCGGGCAGCCGCTACATGGAGCGCATCGACGTGGGGACCGATCCGGAGCGCTCCAAGGCGTTCATGAAGCCCGCCGCCGAAGCGCTCAACGCCTTCGGCGAGCGGCGGCACCTCTGGGAGAAAAACGCGTTCCGCCCGGTCAAGAGAGCGGGCGAGTACCTCGCCGGCCCGCTCGACGGGATCTGGGCGCGCGCCCCCTACCTCCACAACGGCTCCGTGCCGACGCTGGGCGACCTGCTCAAGCCGCCCGCGCCGCCCGGCGAGCTCGATCCGGACGAGGCGCAGGCGTTCCGGCCGAAGCAGTTCTACCGCGGCGGCCGGCGCTTCGACGAGCAGAACGTCGGCTGGCTCTCGACCGAGCCGATGGAGGGAGAGCGCGCGCTCTTCCTCTACCGCGCCGTCGACGCCAACGACGAGCCGATCCCGGGCAACGGCAACGAGGGGCACACGTACGGCACCGGCCTCCCGCCCGCGGACCGCGAGGCGCTCGTCGACTACCTGAAGACCCTTTGAACGAACCGGACCAGAAGGAGCATAGCGATGATCCCCCTCTTGGAAACCGCGCTCGCGTTCGCCCTGATCATGCTCACAGCGAGCCTGTTCGTGAGCGCGGTCGTGCAGGTGATCATGAACGTCGGGCGTTACCGGTCCTGCGTCCTCATCCACATGCTGCGGTCGCTGATGCACGGGTTCCGCACGTTCCACAGGGACCCGGAGATCGTCGACCCGGTGACGGGACGCCCGGCGCCCGACGCGCTCGAGAGGAGCGCTGAGTGCGAGATGCGCTTCGTCCACGAGGTGCTCGCGGATCCGGTCCTCCACGCGCGCAGCGCGAAGATCGCCGCCGGGACCGACCCCGAGCAGCTCGCGCTGCAGGTCGAGTACATCGACGCCGACGACCTGATCACCATCGCCGCCGGCGCGTCGGTCCCCATCGACGCGGAGGGGCGCGAGCGCCTGCTGCCAGGCCGGTGGGTGAGCAGCGGCCAGGGCGGCGCCGTCGTGACGAAGCGCTACGCGACGCTCGAGCAGTTCTCCGCCTACGTGCGCCGCTGGTTCCCCACCCTCGAAGGGACGGCATCCCAGACGTTCAAGCAGCGCGCGCGGCGGCTGACGCTCCTCGTCTCCATGATGGTCGTCGTCCTCTTCAACTTCGACGGCTTCCAGGTGCTCGCCCGGCTCCACCAGAACGGCGCCGCGCGCGGGCAGGTCGTCGCGCAGGCGGACACCGTGACGGCCACAGCGGTCCGCCTCGGCGAGGGCACGTCCGCGCAGCGCGCGCCGGACGAGCTCCGCGACGCCACGCTCCAGGATTTCGGGCTCGAGATGCAGAAGACGGCGACCCTCCTCGACGAGGCGAAGCTCGGCCTCGGCTGGCAAGAGAGCTGGATCGTCGAGCGGTTCTGCGCGTACCGCGGCGAGAGCCTCGCGGACCGGCCGACGTGGCTCCAGCTCCTGCGCGATACGCTGTTCTGGCTGGCCGGGCTCGCGTTCTCGTGCGGGATGCTCTCCCTCGGCGCGCCCTTCTGGGTCACCACGTTCTCGCAGCTCATCCAGATGCGCAACGAGGTGCGGCACCGCAAGCAGCAGGAGAGCGCGTCCGGCGCGCGGGCCACGAGCGGCGCCCTGGCGCTCCCCGCGCGCGAGCGCGCCGTCGCGAGGCCTTCCTGAGACGCCCGAGGGGCAGAGAGGACCTTGTCATGAACACGACGATCCGGCTCCACGAGGAGTACCCGCCGCCCGGCGAGGAAGAGACGATTCGACAGCTCATCGAGCTCATGAAGCGCAATTACGAGCGCGCTTACCCGGCGGGCGTCTCCCCGGCGCTCCGCGGCGTGCACCCGAAATCGAACGGCTGCGTGCGGGCCGATTTCATCATCGATGACGGCCTGCCCGACGAGCTCCGTCACGGCGTCTTCCGGGAGCCGCGCGTCTACCCGGCGTGGGTCCGCTTCTCGTCCACATCCCCGCGCATCCAGTCCGATATGCAGCGGGACTCCCGCTGCATGGCGATCAAGCTGCTCGACGTGCCGGGGGAGAAGATCCTCGACGGCGAGAAGGACGCGACGACGCAGGATTTCCTGATGGCGAACACGGACGCGTTCTTCGCCAGGAGCGTGGCGGACTACGCCGAGCTCATGTCCGCCACCGGCGCGGGCAAACCCCTCTCGTTCTTCTTCTCGTGCAGCCCGCCCCGCCTCCGGCTGCGCGAGCTCATGAACTACGTCTCCGTCCTGCTCAAGCCGGTGAAGAACCCGCTTCACGCGCGCTACTGGAGCCAGACGCCGTTCCGGCTCGGCGAGCGGGCGATGAAGTTCTCCGTGGTCCCCCGGCCCTGCGGCGCGCCCCGGGTCGAGGTCGAGCCGGGCGACGACGCGCTGAAGCAGGCCGTGGCGCGGCAGCTCGAGCGGGGGGACTGGATGTTCGACTTCCTCGTGCAGCTCCAGACCCACCCGACGAAGACGCCCATCGAGGATCCGACCATCCGCTGGAGCGAGGACGTGGCGCCGTTCCACAAGGTCGCGACGATGGTGATCCCGGCGCAGCGCCTCGACCAGCCGGGACGGGCCGAGTTCGAGGAGAACCTCTCGTTCACGCCGTGGCACGCCCTGCCGGCGCACCGGCCGCTCGGAGGGCTGAACCGCGCCCGGCGCGCGGTCTACGAGGCGATATCGAAGCTCCGTCACGACAGGAACGGGGTGCGCCGCGAGGAGCCGAGGACGCTCCGCGCATGGCGTGGGCGCGCGCCGTCGAGCGCGCAGCCGCCGCTCGCCTGACAAGAGAGGTCCTGCCCGCCCGCGCCCGAGGGCAGGGAAGGGGGCGCGCGGCGGCCGATCTGCGCAGTACGGAGCGCGCCGACCCGAGCCCCGGGAAGGTTACCGATGTCGGTGTCGGTCTATCGTGATAAACTCACGTTTCGGAATTTCATCCGTGACGTCCTCCACGACCTTGACCGAGCCCAGCGCCCTGTGGTGCCGGAACGACCTGGAGCCGGAGCGGCCTCCGGAGCTCTTTCATCTGGTCATCGCCTGGTCGCGCGAGGAGCCGAGCCGCGTGGGCGAGGCGGCGCTCGTCGAGGGGCGGTGCGTCCTCGGCCGCGGCGGCCCCCAGGCGCAGGACGGCGCGCCGCGCCTCGCCTTCCACCGCCAGCGCCCGATGGGCTGGGCCGCGATGCCGCCGCTGGAGGGGCCGCGGATCTCGCGCCTCCAGCTCGAGATCGAGCCGACCCAGGACGGGCTGCTCGCGGTCCGGTCGGTCGGGCGCTGCCCGCTCTTCATCAACGGCCAGCTCGCGACGCAGGGCCTCCTGAAGCCCGGCGACACGCTCATGCTGCAGAACGCGCTCGTGCTGCTCGTCGTGCGGCGGCGGTGGAGCCTCGAGGTGATCCAGTCGCTCCGGGAGGCGCCGCGGTTCTCGTTCGGCGACGCCGACGCCCACGGCATCGTCGGGGAGAGCCCGGCCGTGTGGGCGCTGCGCAGCAGCCTCGCGTTCGCGGCGCAGTCCGGCAACCACGTGCTCGTGCGCGGCGAGAGCGGCGCCGGAAAAGAGCTCGCCGCCCGCGCCATTCACGCGCTCTCCCGCCGCCGCGCGGGCGTGTTCGTCGCGCGCAACGCGGCGACCTTCCCCGAGGGCCTCGTCGACGCCGAGCTGTTCGGGACGGCCAGGGGCTACCCCAACGCCGGCAGCCCCGAGCGCCCCGGGCTCATCGGCGAGGCGGACGGCGGCACCCTCTTCCTCGACGAGATCGGCGAGCTGCCGCCGCACCTGCAGGCCCACCTGCTGCGGGTGCTCGACCGGGACGGCGAGTACCAGCGGCTCGGCGAGTCGCGGGTGCGCCGCTCGGATCTGCGCGTCATCGCGGCGACGAACCGCCCGGACGAGTCGCTGAAGCACGACTTCCTCGCCCGCTTCGTGATCACGCTGAGCGTCCCCGGCCTCCCCGAGCGCCGCGAGGACATCCCGCTGCTCCTGCGGCACCTGCTCGTCGCCGTCGCCGCGCGCGGGAGCCCGGAGCTGACCGATCGCTTCTTCGAGCGCCGCGGCGACCGGCTCGCCGAGCCGCGGATCGCGCCGGCGCTCGTCGAGGCGCTCCTCCGCCACGCGTACACGCACCACCTGCGCGAGCTGGAGCGGATCATGTGGATCGCCCTGAAGTGGAGCCCGGACAGCTTCCTCGCGCTCACGCCCGAGGTCCGCGCGGCGCTCCGCCCGGAGGCGACCGAGCCCAGGACGGATCCCCCCCGGGCCGGCGCCAGGCTGGAGCCCGGCAAGTCGAACCCGCCGCAGCCGTCCGACTCCAGCCCCCCGATCGGGCGCGCCGAGATCGAGGCCGCCCTCGTGGAGGCCCAGGGCAGCGTGACCGGCGCGGCGCGCATGCTGGGGTTGAAGAACCGCTTCGCCCTGTACCGGCTCATGAAGCGCCACGGCATCGCCGGGCCGGACGAAGAGGTGAGCGAGGGGTGAAGCGGCGCGCGGCGGGCGAACGCGGGTGAAGCGGCGCGCGAACGCGGGTGAGGCGGCGGACGAGGCGTGAGCCGCGGCCGGGCCCGCGGCGCTCGCCTCACGCGCCCCGCGCGGGCGGCGCAGGAGCGTGTTCGCCCGCGCGCATCCGGGCGACGATCGCGCCGTACGCCCTCGTCCACGCGTCCCGGTGCGCCTCGGTCCACTCCGCGGCGCTCACCTCGCGCAGGGCCGCGACGAGCGCCTCGCCGAACCCGTCGTACATCTCCGGGGTCACGCCGTAGGCCACGTGCCGCGCGCCGAGCTCCGCGAGCTTCTCCGTGATCCAGGCGTCGTCCTCGAGGTGGTCGAGCACCGCCATGAGCGCGCGCTCGAACATCGTGCCCTGCGCGCCGGGGCTGTTGCGCGTGAAGAGCGGCCTCGCCTGCGGGTACCGCTCGAACAGGACCCGATAGAAGAGGCGAGGGAACTCGTGATCTCGCTGCACGACGAGCTCGAAGCTGTCGCGCAGCAACTCGGCATCCTGGGACGACATGAGAGACCGCTCCTCCGTCACGATGGGACGACCCCGCGCGGTCAGGCATCGTTCGTGCCCCGGAGCGCGCCCCGGAGCGCGCCCCGGAGCGCGCGATTCTCCAGCCGGCGCGCCGGCCCCCGGCGTGCGCGCACGGCGCGCGCACGTCGGGGGCCGGTGCGCGCACGCTTCAGCAGCGCACCCGAGCGTTCCTCTGCCCACCTGGGCGCCGCTCGCCCCGCGCGACGGCGCCCGCGGCCGAGCGGGCCACCAAAGCAAAAAGCGATCCGTCCGGCTGCCCAGTTGGTATCCTCGATCGCGCACGGGGCGGTCATGCCGCGCTCCCGGTGCGGCCGTGGTGCTGGAGGGCTCGAACCGTGTCGTTCCTCGAAGGTTCTCTGGTTGCGGGTCGGTTCCTGATCGAAGCGCTGGCCAGGAAGGGCGGCATGGGGGAGGTGTTCCGCGCCCGGGACATGACGACCGGCGCGCCGGTGGCCCTCAAGCTGCTGCACGCCGACGCCGAGCGCCCGGAGGAGACCGAGCGTTTCCTGCGGGAGGCGCGGCTCCTCTCCGACCTCAAGCACCCCGGCATCGTCGAGTACCTGGCGCACGGCAAGGCCCAGGACGGCCGGCCGTTCCTCGCGATGGAGTGGCTGTCGGGCAAGGACCTCGGCGAGCGCCTCGATGGCGGCCCGCTGCGCGTCTCCGAGTGCGTGACGCTGCTGGCGAAGGTCGCTGACGCGCTCGCCGTCGCCCACGCGCGGGGCGTCGTCCACCGCGACATCAAGCCGGGCAACCTGTTCCTTCGCGACGAGCGCGTCGACGGCGTCGCGCTGCTCGACTTCGGCATCGCGCGCTGGTCGGTGGCCGGCATGTCGCTCACGCGCACCGGGCGCTTCGTCGGCACCCCCGGCTACATGGCGCCGGAGCAGGCGCGGGGCGATCGCGACCTCGCGCCCAGCACCGACATCTTCGCCCTCGGGTGCGTCCTCTTCGAGTGCCTGACCGGCAAGCACCTGTTCGGCGGCCGGGACCTCGTCGGCGTGCTCGCGAAGATCCTGTTCGACGACGTCCCCGCGGTCGTCTCGCTCCGCCCCGACACGCCGCCCGCGCTGGCCGGCCTGCTCGCGCGGATGCTCGACAAGGACCCGCTCCGGCGCCCCCCCGACGCCGCGGCGCTCCGCGCCGAGCTCGCCGCCCTGTCGCTGCCGGCGTGGGACGACGAGGCGCCGGCGCCCTCGCTCGCGGCGCCGCCCACGTCGCGGGCGCTCACCGGCGAGGCGATGCAGCTCCTCAGCGTCGTCCTCGCCATGCGGGCCGCCGGCGAGCTCGGCGATACGCTGCCGCCCGCCTCGGTCCAGACCTGGTCCCGCCCGACGCGCGACGCCCTGCGCTACCGGCTCGCGCGCATCGGCGGCCGCGCCGAGTGGCTGGCGGACGGCTCGCTGATCGTCATCGTCGCGGCGTCCAGCAGCGCGCACGATCAGGTCTCGGCGGCCGCCCGCTGCGCCATCGAGGTGCAGCAGCACTGGCCCGAGGCCCGCATCGCGCTGACCACCGGCCGCGGGCTCGTCCAGGGCGGGGTCCCCGCCGGCGAGGCGATCGACAGGGCGGTGGCGCTGCTGCGCGTCGGGGCGGAGCCGACGCTGACGGCCGACGCCGAGCCCTCCTACGCGGCGATCGAGCCGGGGATCTGGCTGGACGAGCTGAGCTCGCGGCTCCTCGAGTCGCGCTTCGTCGTCACGACGCTCGGCGGGCAGCTCGTGCTGCGGGGCGAGCGCGCGAGCGTCGACGAGTCGCGCCCGCTGCTCGGCCGCCCGACGCCCTGCGTCGGCCGCGAGCAGGAGCTCTCGATGCTGCTCGGCGCGATCGAGGGGTGCGTCGAGGAGGCGATGCCGTCCGGCGCGATCGTGATCGCGGGGCCCGGCATGGGCAAATCGCGCCTGCGGCACGAGCTGCTCCGGCGCCTCGCCGTCCGGGCGCCCGGCGTCGCGGTGCTGTGCGCGAGCGGCGCGCCGATGACCGCCGGCTCGCCCTACGGCCTGCTCGGCGAGGCGCTGCGCCGCCACTGCGGCGTGGCGGTCGGCGATCCTCCGCCGGCGCAGGAGGCCAAGATCCGCGAGCGCGTCGCCCGCCACGTCCCGCCGGCCGACGCCGAGCGGGTGAGCGAGTTCATCGCGGCCCTGTGCGGCGTCGCGATCGAGCAGCCGAGCGCCTCGCTGCGCGCCGCGCGCGGCGACCCGAAGATCATGAGCGAGCAGATCCGCCGCGCCTTCGTCGAGCTGCTGAGCGCGGAGACCGCGGCGCAGCCCTGCCTCCTCGTGCTGGAGGATCTGCACTGGGGCGACGCGGCCACGGTCAAGCTCGTGGACGCCGCCCTGCTCGAGCTGCGCGAGCGGCCCTTCTTCGTGCTGGCCTTCGCGCGGCGCGAGGTGCACGACGTCTTCCCGAAGCTCTGGGACGGGCGGGTCGTGCAGCGCATCCCGCTCGCCGGGCTGACCCGGAAGGCCGCCGAGCGGCTCGTGACCGCGGTGCTCGGCGCCGACGTCCCGGCCAGCCTCGTGGCGCGCATCGTCGAGCAGGCCGCCGGCAACGCGCTGTTCCTGGAGGAGCTCATCCGCGCGGTCGTCGAGGGCAAGACCGAGGGGCAGCCCGCGACGGTGCTGGCGATGCTCCAGGCGAGGCTGTCGTGCCTCGAGCCCAGGGCGCGCAAGGTGCTTTGCAGCGCGAGCGTGTTCGGGCAGACGTTCTGGCGCAGCGGCGTGCTCGTCCTCCTCGGGCAGGAGCGCACGACCACCGGCGGGGACGGCGCGGACCGCTGGCTGGAGAGCCTCGTCCGCTCCGAGATGGTGGAGGTGCAGTGGAGCAGCCGGTTCCCCGGCGACGCGGAGTACCGGTTCCGCCACGCCCTCGTGCGCGACGCCGCGTACGGCCTGCTCGCCGTGGAGGACCGCGTCCTCGGCCACCGGCTCGCCGGGGCGCACCTGGAGCGGGCGGGGGAGGCGGACCCGATGGTGCTCGCCGAGCACGCGCACCTCGGCGGGGAGCTCGAGCGCGCCGCCCTGTACTACCTGCGCGCGGCCGAGCAGTCGTACCGGAGCAACGACTACGACGGGATGCTCTCGCGCGTCGAGCGCGGCATGAGCTGCGGTCCGCGCGGCGACGTGCTGGGCCGGCTGCTCGGGCTGAAGCTCGACGTCTGCTTCCTTCGCGAGGACTGGCAGGTCGGCCTGGAGATCGGCAAGGAGGCCATGTCGGTGCTGTCGCGGGGCAGCGCCGCCTGGAACAGGGCGGCGGGCCGGCTCATCGTGATGACGGGCCACCTCGGCCTGTCGGACGAGCTGGAGTCGCTCGTGAACGCGATCATGAGCAGCGAGCCCGAGCCGGGGGGCGAGGCGGCGTGCTGCCTGCCCGTCTCGGCGGCGATCACGGCGCTCAGCCACTGGGGCATGCGCGATCTGTCGCTGCGCCTCATCACACGCCTGGAGCAGCTCGCGACGCGCGTGCCCGAGAGCGAGCAGCTCGCGCACGCGCAGCTCCGCTTCAGCCGCTCCACGTTCCTGCGGCTCCTCGGCGACGACCCCTGGCAGGCGTACGAGGACGCGCGGCGCGCCGAGGAGGTGTTCGCGGAGGTGAGCCCCTGGCGCTGGCGCGAGTTCGCGGCGAGCTCGAACGCGCTGGCCATGGCGGAGCTCGGGGAGTGCGCCGAGGCGGAGCGCAAGCTGCGCGAGTCGCTGGAGCGCTCGCTGCGCATCAACGACGCCTTCACGCTCTCCAGCGTCCGCGTCTGGCTGATGATCCTCCTCGCCGAGTGCTGCGCGCCGGAGCACCTGGACGAGATCGAGGCCCTGGCGAACCAGCTCATCAAGCTCGGCGCCATGGAGGCGACGATGGGGCCGGCGCACGGCGCGCTCTCGCGCGTCCAGATGGCGCGGGGCCGCCTCCCGGAGGCGCGGGAGGAGGCCGAGAAGGCGCTCGCGATCCTGCAGCGGGACAGGTTCTACCGGCCGCTCGTCTACCGGACGCTCATCGAGGTGCTGCTCCGTGAAGGCCGCGTGGAGGCCGCCCGGCAGGCCGCGGACGACGGGCTTCGCTACCTCGATCTGCTCGGCGGCTCGCTAGGGTACGGCGAGATCCCGCTGCGCCTCGCGGTCAGCGAGGCGCGCCTCGCCGCCGGGGACGCGGCGCTCGCGCGGGCCGCCATCGAGCAGGCGCTGCGCGCGGTCGAGGTGCGCGCCCGGAAGATCCCCGACGCGGCCGCGCGCCTCCGCTACGTCGAGCAGGTGCGCGGGAACGCGCGGGTGAGGGAGCTCGCGCGCGCGTGGCTCGGGCGCGACGTCGAGCGGCCGCCGGGCGGCGGGACGTCGAGCGACGGCTAGGCGGGCGCGCGCGCCCCGGGCGAGGGCGCGCGCGGGCGCGGCTCCCGATCGCGCGCGACGCGCGGCGGTCGCGCCGGTCGCGCCGGTCGCGCCCGTCGATTCACGGGGATCAGGGCGCGCCGGTCAGCGCGCGGGCGATGGCGTAGATGAGCGCGGAGAGCAGCGCCGAGGCCGGGATGGTGAAGATCCAGGCCCAGACGATGCGGCCGGCCACGCCCCAGCGCACGGCCGACAGCCGGCCGCCCACGGCGCCGACGCCGACGATCGCGCCGGTGATGGTGTGCGTGGTGCTCACCGGGACCCCCAGCGCCGTCGCGCCGAAGAGCGTGGCCGCGCCCGCCGTCTCCGCGGCGAAGCCGCCCACGGGCTTCAGCTTGGTGATCTTCATCCCCATCGTCCTCACGATCCGCCACCCGCCCGACAGCGTGCCAAGGCCCATGGCGGCGTGGCAGACGAGCACCACCCAGAGCATCGGCTCCATGCGCTCGCCGCCCTCCTGGACGCCGGCCGAGATGAGCAGCGCCGTGATGATGCCCATGGTCTTCTGCGCGTCGTTGCCGCCGTGCCCGAGCGAGTAGGCCGCCGCCGAGACGAGCTGGAGCCGCCGGAAGCGCACGTCCACGACCCGGGGCGACCAGGCCCGCCCGAGCCACCGGATCGCCTGCATCAGCGCGAACCCGACGATGGATCCGAGCAGCGGCGCGACGACGATGAACGCCGCCGTCATCCCGAAGATCTTCGCGTCGAGCACCGAGACGCGGCCGGCGTTGAGCACGGCCGCGCCCGCGAAGCCGCCCATGAGCGCGTGCGACGACGACGAGGGCAGGCCCCACCACCAGGTGAGCAGGTTCCAGACGATCGCGCCGGAGAGGCCCCCGAGGATGACGTTGGGGGTGATGAAGGCCGGCTCGACGCCCTTGGCGATGTTGCGGGCGACCGTCGGCTCGAACAGGGCGAACGCGATGAAGTTGAACAGCGCGGCCCAGACCACCGCGGTGCGCGGGGAGAGCACCCGCGTCGAGACCACGGTGGCGATGGAGTTGGCGGCGTCGTGGAAGCCGTTGATGAAGTCGAAGACCAGCGCCACGACGATGATGGCGAGGACGTAGGTCGTCATGCGTGCTCGAGCACCACGCCCTCGATGATGTTCGCGACGTCCTCGCAGCGATCGGTGGCGTTCTCGAGCTGGTCGTAGATGTCGCGCCACTTCATCACGAGCAGCGGGTCGCTGCCTGCCTTGAAGAGCGCCGCCAGCGCCACCCGGTAGTGCGCGTCGGCGACGTTCTCGTGGCGGTTGATCTCGACGCAGAGCTGGAGCAGCCGCTCGCGGTCCTTCATGTCGCGGAGCGACGTGGTCGCCGCGCTCATGGTCACGCACGCGGTCACCACCGACTCCGCGAGCTTTCGCGCCTCCGGCATCGCGGTCTCGATCTCGAAGAGGACGATGCGCTCGCTCGCGGCCTCGATGCAATCGAGCACGTCGTCGAGCCGGGTGATCAGCGCGTGGATCTCCTCCCGGTCGAGCGGGGTGATCCACGTCTGGTGCAGCGCGGCCAGGCAGCGGTGGGTGATCCGGTCTCCCTCGTGCTCGATCTCCTTGATCTTCTTGGCGATTTCCGGGGCGTCATCAAGCCGGTCGAGCATCTCCAGGAGGAGCTCGCTCGCGCTGACGCTCTTCTGCGCGTGCTCGGCGAGGGCGTCGAAAAAGACGGCATCTCGGGTCAATCCCATGCCGCGGTCGTAACCCGGCGCCGCGGCGCGCGTCAACGCGCGCACACGCCCCCAAACAGCTCGTTTATGGACGCAAACAAAGGGAGTCGGCTCCGCCGCCCGCGAGGTCCGCTGTCGGGCCATGCCATCCCGTGCGTTCCAGTTGTGGTGAGTATGTACAATTCCACTTCTCGCCCAGGTTTCACCCGCTGTTCGTTCTCCAGGTGCTTCGATCGGGTGACCGCGGGGCTGGCGGCGCGGGGGGAGCGCTCGCGGCGGGTGGGCTGAGCGGCGGGCCGCCGCTCGCGGCGGGTGGGCCATGGCGTCCGGAGGGCTCCTGGGGCGACGGGGCGCTGCTCCTCGCCCCGTCGCCAGCGGCGATCCCCTCGACGTCGACGAGCTCGCCGACGCCCCCCCGACGCCCCCGCGACGATCGTCTCCGGGGGGACGTCGCCGGTCGCGGACCTGGCGAAGCGCCGTGGGGCGGCGCTCGCCTGTCGGCGATGCCAGGGCGTCACTGCCCGAGGAACGTTGTCACGTCCTGCTGGCGCGCGCTGGCGTGGGCGATCAGCGCGTCGAGGGCCTCGTTGAACGAGGCCTCCGACTGGATGAAGGTGTGCCCCTCGATCTCGCCCTCCGGGCCGACGACGTACGGCGCGATCAGCGCGTGGGCCTCGCGGAAGCGCTGCTCGGCGGCGGCCGGCTCGTACTCGACCTCCACGGTCCGGGCGAGGTAGCCCCGGTACGCCTCGGCGTAGACCTCGTCGTCGAGGAGCAACCGGATGAGCGGCCAGTCGTCGGTGATCTCGTCCAGCGAGAGCGACATCCCCTGTCCGCCGATCCCGCCCGTCGAGAACGCGAAGCTGTGATCCCAGGGGATCCACCGGAGCTGGCTGTTCCTCTCGGCGTCCGCGTACAGGTAATAGTTGTGCGGCATCCGGCCGTACTGGTCCCAGTCCTGGATCACGGTGTTGACGGCGAGCCAGCGAAGGAAGCCGTCGACGTCGAGGCGGGCCTCGATCCCGGCGCGCCACGCCGCCGCGTCGGTCCGGTCCGCGTGGAGGGCGTCGAAGAGCGCCTGGGCGTCCGAGAAGTCGGCCTCGTCCTCGTTGTTCTCCTTGCCGAGCGTGTCCGGATCCCAGGTGGCCCAGGTCGCGCCGGGGCCGTCGGGCTTGTAGAGGTTGCCCTCGTCGTTGCCGAACTGGGTCCTCAGGAACACCTTGTCCGAGGGGAGCTCGATCCCGGTGTACAGCCCGAAGTACGTCGGCCCGTCCCCGTGATCGACGAAGACCCTGTAGAAGGCGGTCGCGGGCACGGGGACCCCGGCCTTGCCGAAGATCTCGGTGGCGATCTTCTCGCGCAGGAGCGACTGGTCCGCCGTGCCGTTGGAGAGGCTCAGGTTCTTGAAGCCGTAGAACCGCTGATCCTTGATCTCCGGATGCTCGTCCTCGAACCTGTCGAACGAGAGGCGGAGCGGGAGCTTCGAGATGCCCTGCGACCAGGCCATGGAAAGGCTCGAGTTGCCCTTGAAGCGGATGCCGACGTGCTGCCACGTCCGGTCCTCGGTCGCGACGTCGCACTCGACGTAGACGGGCGTGCCGTCGATCAGGTCGACGTCGCCGCCGCCCGGCCCGCCCGGCCCGCCCGGCCCGCCTGGACCGCCTGGACCGCCGCTCGGCATG
This sequence comes from Sorangium sp. So ce1335, assembly GCF_051521615.1. Taxonomy (NCBI): domain Bacteria; kingdom Pseudomonadati; phylum Myxococcota; order Polyangiales; family Polyangiaceae; genus Sorangium; species Sorangium sp. So ce1335. Next base: position 6,995,871 of record NZ_CP150363.1, on the reverse strand, counting down.
CAGAGCAGGCGGCCGTCGATGAACTCGGCGCACGTCCCCGCGAGCTCGTCGCCGAAGAGCTGCGCGGTGCAGGCCTCGTCGGCCGCGAGGCCCTCGCACGCGGTGAAGAGCTCCTCCGGCGGCCCGCCGCCCGGGCCGCCGGGGCCACCCTGGCCGAAGGGGCCCACCAGCTCGGTCATGTTGTCGAGCATGGCCTGCCAGTTCTCCGGCGTGATGGTGATGTCGAGGCGCGGCACGCGGTCCTGCGGGAACGCTGCGTCGTACTCGGGGGCCTCCTTGGCGTCGCCGTCGCCGCCGGTGCCCGCGCCCCCCGTGCTTGCCCCTCCAGCGCCTCCGCCTCCCGCGCCCGTGCCGGCGGTCGCGCCCGCGCTCGGGTTCGTGTCGGGGGGCGAGTCGCCGCAGCCCTGAAGCGCCGCGGCGGCGAGCGCAATCGCCGTCGCCGCGGTCATGAGGAACCTGTTCTCCATGGAGTCACTCCCGTGCTCGTGTGGTCCGTGGGGATGCTGTTACGAAATCTTCTCGCACGGGTGAAGAAATTGTTTCCATGTGCGAACAGCCCTCGACGCGTCCTTCGGGTACTTTCTCGAGAGCGGCTTCGGCGCGAACGAGAGCGCGCGGGGGGTCTACCTGATCGTTGTCATCTCGGTGGCGCCGGTCCTGTTCGGAGCCCTCGAGCACAGGCCAGCAGGAGCAGAGCCTCGTGCAGTTCGGGACGGAGCCGTGGCCGGTGGGGCCCGAAAAGCCGAGGGGCACGGCGCTGTGGCCGGTTGCTCCCGGCGAGGGTGGTGGGAACGTGTGCTCCTTGTGCTCCGCGCCGCCGCCCGGCTACGCTATCCTCCCACCATGCCGCAGCAGCCCGGTGTCCCCCCCGGCGTCCCCGTCGTCGGCGACGTCATCGCGGGCAAGTACCGTGTCGAGGGCGTCCTCGGAGCGGGCGGTATGGGCGTGGTCCTCGCGGCCTGGCACCTCGTCCTGGAGCGTCGCGTTGCCGTCAAGTTCCTGCTCCCCGAGGCCGCCTCGCTCCCCGACGCCGGCGCCCGCTTCCTCCGTGAGGCCCGCGCCGCCGCGGCCCTCGAGGGACAGCACCTCGCGCGTGTCCTCGACGTCGGCACGCTGGACACCGGCGCGGCCTACATGGTGCTGGAGTACCTGACCGGCGAGGATCTCGGCCAGGTGCTCCAGACCCGCGGCCCCCTCCCGCTCACCGAGGCGGCCGACTACCTCCTGCAGGCCTGCGAGGCGCTCGCCGAGGCCCACGCGCGCGGCATCATCCACAGAGATCTCAAGCCGAAGAACCTCTTCCTCACCCGCCGCCCGGACGGGACTCCGATCCTCAAGGTGCTCGACTTCGGCCTGTCGAAGTTCATCGCCAAGGGTGACTCCGCCAGGGAGGCGAGCATCACGGCGACGGGCCTCACCATGGGCTCCATTCATTACATGCCGCCCGAGCAGATTCGCAGCCTCAAGTACGCGGATGTGCGCACGGACATCTGGGCCCTCGGGGTGATCCTGTATCGCCTGCTCACCGGGCGACACCCGTTCGAGGGCGATGGTGTCGCCGCGGTCGCGGCGGCGATCATGGTGGACACGCCCCCATGGCTCCTGACCCTGCGCCCGGACCTGCCGCCCGAGGTCGCGACGCTCGTGAGCCGTTGCCTCGTGAAGGAGCCGAACGCCCGAGTCCAGAGCGTGACCGAGATCGCCCGCGTGCTCGCGCCCTTCGGGACGCGGCGCGCGATACTCTCGTTCGAGACGATCGATCGCCTCTTGCCGGAGCCCGCCTCCCACGTCACCCGCTCGCCACCGGCGGGCGCTGCCACCGCGGGGCCTGGCGTGCTCGGCACGTCGTCGACCTCGTGGGGTAGAGGGCCCGGAGCGTCGATGACCATCACGACAGCCCCGATGTTCGCGCCCGGGGGCACGCTACCGCCGACCGACAGCGAGACGGCTGGAACGGCGCGCGCCACGCTGCCTCCTTCGTGGAGCAACACCATGCGAAGCCGCGCGCCGCGCGGTCGTGTGGCGCTGCTCGCCGGCGCCGCCGGAGCGCTCGTCCTGGTCGGGTTCTTCCTTGCGTTGTGGCTGACGGCAGGCGCGCCCGCGAGCAGCGTCGCGCCCGCCGGCAGCGGCGCCCCAGCGAGCACCGGCGCGCCCGCGACGACGAAGCCGGCCTCCATGGCGGCCGCGGCCGCCGCGCCAGCGCCCAGCGTCCCGGCGCCGCTCGCGAGCGCATCCGCGGCCGGCGTCACGACGTCGCAGGTCCAGCAGCTGCCGCCCACGCGCAAGTCGAGCCAGCAATCACTGAAGAAGCCACGCGTGCAGCCCGGGCCAGAATCGTCGAACAGCCCGCCGCTCCCGGAAGTTCGAGTAAAGTTTTGAGGTGCTCTCCATCTGTCAAGGAGGCACCTGCTGCGCGATGCCATAGGTAGGGGCTCGCCGCAGGGCAGTGGACGGCCAGCTGCCTACATCCGCATGCGGTCGAGTTTGTACGCCCGGAACCACTGGCGAGATCCGAGCAACGCAGGTTCGCCTTCAAGCTGTGCTTGGGCTGGGTCCACGGCGGGGCGCTCGCCGGCGTCGAGGAGCGCGGCACGGTCGAGAGACAGGCCGCTGCCCCGCTCCCGGGCACCTCGCGTCGCGTGGGCGCGGGCTACTTCGCCGCGCGGAGGTTCCTGGCGACGGCGTCCCAGCTCACGAGCTTGTCGAGGAACACCTCCAGGAAGGCCTGACGGTTGTTGCGGTGGTCGAGGTAATAGGCGTGCTCCCACACGTCGCACGTGAGGAGCGGGACCGCGCCCGTCGTCAGCGGGGTCTCTGCGTTGGGCGTGTCGATGATCTTGCCCTTGCCGCCGTCGAGCACGAGCCACGCGTACCCCGAGCCGAAGCGCGCCACGCCGGCCGCGATGAAGGCGCCGCGGAACTTCTCCCAGCCGCCGAGCCCCGCGATCACGTCGCCCACGTCGCCCGAGGGCGGCGCGCCGCCGCCGCTCGGTTTCATGCCCTCCCAGAAGAAGGTGTGATTCCAGACCTGAGCCGCGTTGTTGAACACCGCGCCAGAGCTCGATCGGATGACGTCGACGAGGCTCCCGCTCGCCTCGGGCTTGCCCTCGAGCAGGCTCTTGAGCTTCGTCATGTAGCCCTTGTGGTGCTTCTCGTAATGAAACTCGAGCGTCTCCCGGCTCATGGCCGGCTCCAGCGCATCCTTGGCGTAGGGGAGCGGTGCCACCTCGAAATTCATCATGTCCTCCTTGTCTCGTTGGTGCGCGCCGCGAGGAGGCCCGCGCCCGGCGACTCTCGAACCCGCGGCGCTGCCCGTCAATCCGCGCTCGCCCCGGCGCCCCCGCCGCACCCCGGAGGTGCCCGCCCGCCCCGGCGCGGCGCGCGTCAGGCCGCGCGGCCGATCGGCCGCGCCGCGACGGCGTCGGCGCGCATCACGTCGCCTTGCGCCTGCCCGGTCGCGCCAGCTTCGCCGGTCGGGCCGGCTTCGCCGGTCGGGCCGGCTTCGCCGGTCGCGCCGGCCGCTCAGGCGCCGGCTTCTTCTCGGTCCGCGTGGCCATCTCGACGACGCGGCCGAGCTCCTCGCGGAGCGCGTCGGCCTTGCCGGGGCCGAGCTGCTCGCGGACGTGCGTCTGGGTCTGCTCCCACAGCGGGAACGCCGCCTCGATGGCGCGCTCCCCCTGCCGCGTCAGGAAGATGAGACGGACGCGCGCGTCGTCCGGCGCGCGCGCCACGCGCAGCAGGCCCGCCTTCTCCAGCGGCACGAGGTTCCTCGTGAGCGTCGTGCGATCCATGACGAGCCCGTCCGCGAGCGCGGTGAGCCGCACGCCCTCGTCCCCGCACGTCGCGACCGCGACGAGCATCGTGAGCTGCGTCGCCTGGAGCCCCAGGGGCCGCAGGCTCTCGTCGTAGAGCCGCGTCAGCGCGCGCGACGCGCGGCGCACGCGCACGAGCGCGCACTGGCTCGCGATGGTCCGGGCTGCGAACGCAAAATCAACCACAAAAGTGTATCTACACGGTGTAGGGCAAATCCGCAAATCGGGCCGTTCAGGACTGCTTGACATCCGTACAGGTGCAGGTACACCTAGTTCCTCAACGCGGCGCGGCTTCGCCCGCTCGCGCTGGCTTTTGCGCTGCGTCCCGAGGTCGCGGCGCGCTCGGACGCGCGCTTGCGGCGCGATCTGGCGACGCGTTTTGACGACGCGTTCTGGCGACGAACACACGGTCCTCCGGCCGTCCGGGCTGCGGTGCGCCTCTGCGCGCGCCGCAGCGCCGGGGCGCGGCGGCCGTGCGCTCGCCGCGGGCGCGCGGGCATCTGGGTGTAGGTACACATATTTGACGGTCCGGACGGCGCAGCGGTGGGCGCCGCACGAGGCGTCGCGCCCGCGCGCGGCGTCGGGCGTGCGTGCGTCGCTGCGCGCGGCGGGCCCCTGAGGAGACGGTCCATGGAGGCGTTCTTCGTCGTTCCTTACTGCGTGAAGTTCGAGGACAGCATGGCGTACGGCAGCCATCACTACCTCACCAACTTCCGCTTCCAGTGCATCGCGCGCGAGACGCTCTACTTCGCCGAGGACGCTGACGGCTCGCGCCCGTGCGAGGACGATCGCGCCGCGATCCGGCTGCTCACCACCGAGGGGTACAGCCGGAACCTGGCGCCGGTCCGCGTGGGCGAGCGCGTCGCGATCTTCATGACCCTCGGCGCGGTCACGCGCTCGAGCGCGTACGGCTACTTCCGCACGGTCCGCTTCGACGGCGAGCCCGTGGCGTGCGGTTACCAGCGCATCGTCTCGGTCGCCGCGGCGAGCGACGAGCTCGCGCCGCTGCCGCGATCGGTGACGATGCACGTCGGGTTGCTCGACGAGCAGCTGCCGCACCCGCGCTTCGTCGAGCTCGCCCTGCGCGGCGGCTCCGCGCTGCGCGAGCTCTTCCCCGAGCGCCTCCTCCGGCACGCCGTCGAGGTCGCGCGCGGCCCGCTGCACGCGTCGCGCCCGCACCGCAAGGTGTGGGGCGCGGCGATCGATGCGGCGCGGGAGGGCGAGGCGGCGCGGGGAGGCGACCGCGCGCCGGAGAGCGAAGCAGCGCGGGGAGGGGAGGGCACGCAGAAGGGGGCAGGCACGCCGGAGGGGCGCGGGAAGGTCGCGCTGCTCCTGCCCGGCCAGGGCTCGTTCGACCTGCGCCTCCTGCGCGCGCTCCACGCGCGCTTCGCGACGGCGCGCGAGGCCGTCGCCGCGGCGGAGCCGGCGGCGCGCGCGCTGCTCGGCGCGTCGCTCGCGGCGCTCGTGGCCGGCGACGAGGCGGAGGCGCAGGCCGCGCTCGACGCGTGCCCCGACCTCGATCAGCTCGGGATCCTCGTCCAGGACCACGTCGCCGTCGCGCTGCTCCGGTCCGCCGGGCTCGCGGCGGACGTCGTGGCAGGGCACAGCTTCGGCGAGATCGCCGCGCTCGCCGCGGGCGGCGCCTTCTCGCTCGCGACGGCCGCCGAGGTCGTGTGCCGGCGGGTGCTCGCCCTCCGCGGCGCGCCGTCCGGGCGGATGCTCGCGGCGCACACGGGCGCCGAGCGCCTGCGCGACGAGGTGCAGGCGCTCGGCCGGGACGACGTGTTCGTGGCCGTCGTCAACGCGGCCGATCAGGCCGTCGCCTCGGGGACGGCGGACGGCATCGCGGCGCTCGAGCGGCGGCTCGCGGGCGCGGGCATCCGCGCGACCGTGCTCGCGAGCCGCCACGCCTTCCACTCGCCGCTGCTCGCGCCGGCGGTCGGGCCGTTCGCGGGCGCCCTGGCGCGCGCGGGCGCGGCGCGGCCCGCGCTGGCCACGTACTCGCCGATCGACCGCGTCCATCACGGCGAGGGCCCGCTCGCGCCGGCGCGGCTGCTGCCCATGCACCTCGTGACGCCGCTCGACTTCGGCGCGGCCGTGCGCGACCTCCACGCGGCGGGCTGCCGCACCTTCGTCGAGTGCGGCGGCGGCAGCACCCTGACCGCGCTCGTCCGGCGGAACGCGCCGAGGGAGCCGGGGCTCCGCGCGATCGCGAGCTTCCGCGCAGGCGAGGACGTCGCGGCCGAGCACCGGCGCGTCGTCGAGGCGCTGCGCGCCGCGGGGCACGCGCTGACGGAGGTCGCGGCGCTCCCGGCCTCGCCCCAGGCCGCCGCGGCACGACCGGCGCAGGTCGCCCGAGACCCGCGCGACGACGGCGCCTCCCCGGCGGACGCCCCCGCGATCGCGATCGTGGGCATGGGCGCCGTGCTGCCCGGGGCCGGCGGCGTCGAGGCCTACCTCGCGCAGCTCCTCGCCGGCACGTGCGGGATCGTCGACAGCGGCGAGCGGCAGCCGGAGCTCGCGACCGACTTCCTGAGCCAGGGCGGCCGCGCCCCCGACAAGACCTACAGCCTGCTGACCGGCGCCGTCGACGCGCTCGGGCCGTACGCCGCCGAGACCGGGTACGACGCCCGCGCCCTCGAGCGGCTGCCGAAGACCGCCCGCATGCTGGCCTGCGCGCTCGCCGAGGCCAGGTCGCGCGCGGCCGCGCTCCGCCAGGGCGCGCCGCTCAGGATCGTGTGCCTCCTCGGGTCGACGGCCGACGGATCGATCGAGCACGACGAGGCGACGCTGCTGCTCGGCGTCGAGCGGGCGCTCGACGGCCTCGCGGCGGGCGCGGCGGACCGCGCGGCCGTCGTGGACGCGCTCGCGGGCGAGCTCGGCCTCGACGCCGAGCGGCGCGCGGCGTGCCGCGGCCACGTCGAGCCGCTCGCGCGCGTCGTGCGCGACGTCGTCGGCGAGGGGGTGCGCACGGTCGTCGTCGACGCCGCGTGCGCGTCGTCGATGCACGCCGTGCACCTCGGCGCCGCGATGCTGCGCCGCGGCCTCGCCGACGTCGTGATCGCCGGCGGCGCCTACCAGCCCGGCCCGACGAACGCCTGCCAGTTCTCGCAGTTCGGCGGGCTCTCCGCGACGGGCAGCCGCCCGTTCGACGCCTCGGCCGACGGCGTCGTGTTCGGCGAGGGCGCCGCCGTCGTCGTCCTCGAGCGGCTCGACGACGCCCGCGCGCGGGGCGATCGCGTCGACGCCGTGCTGCTCGGCAGCGGCCTGTCGAGCGACGGCCCGAGCCCGTCGGTCACGGTGCCGCAGAGCCGCGGGCAGAGCCTCGCGATGCGGCGCGCCTACGCGCGGGCCGGCGTCGCGCCGCGCTCGGTGCAGTACGTCGAGGCGCACGCCACGGCGACGCCGGTCGGCGACGCCACCGAGTTCAAGGCGCTCGCCGAGGTGTTCGCCGGCGACGCGGGCGCGCCGCGCATCACCCTCGGCAGCGTCAAGTCGCTGCTGGGCCACACGGGCTGGACGGCCGGCGTCGCGTCGCTCATCAAGGTGGTGCTCGCGGTGCGGGAGCGCACGCTCTTCCCGCAGCACGGGTTCGAGGCGCCGAGCGCCCGCATCGACCTGGAGCGCTCGCCGTTCGCCATCCCCAGGGCGGCCGCCCCGTGGACGACCGCGGACGGCGCGCCCCGGCGCGCCGCGCTCGACAGCTTCGGCTTCGGCGGCACCAACGCCCACCTCGTCGTCGAGGAGCCCGGCCGCCACGCGCCGCGGTCGCCGGCGCGTCCTGCCGCGCGCGCGCCCGCGCAGGAAGAGCGCGCGCTGTGCGTCGTCGGGCTCGGGGCCGTGTTCCCCGGCGCGGGCGGCGCGCCCGCGGACGCGCCCTCGGGCGCCCTCGCGTTCGACGAGCGCGCGCTGCGGCTCCCGGCCGGGGCGCGGGTCCTCCCCGACGCCCTCGAGGCGATGGACCCGGCGCAGATCCTCGCGGTGATGGCCGCGGAGAGGGCGCTCGCGGCGCTGCCTGTGCGCGACCTGGGCGACCGGATCGGCGTCGTCGTCGGGCACGAGGGCAAGACCCGCCGCGGCGCGCGCGCGAACGAGCGCATCTTCGGCGATCGCGTGGCCCGGGCGCTCCGCGCGCGCGGCGTGAGCCCGGCGCTCGCGGCCCGCGTCGTGGAGGCGCTCCGCGCGGGCTCGCCCGCGACGGGGCCGTACACGCAGCCGGGCAACATGCCCAACGTCATCGCCGGGCGCGTCGCCAACGTCCTCGGCCTGCGCGGGCCGAACTTCCTTGTCGACACCTCCGCGACCTCGCTGCTCGACGCGCTCGCGGCCGCGGATCTCGTGCTCGACGACGACTGCGAGGTCGTGCTCGCGGGGGCGGTCAACGCGTTCAGCGACGACGTCGCGCGCGGCGCCTCCGCGACCGACGATCCGCGGCCGGTGGGCGAGGCGGCGCTGCTCGTGGCGCTCTGCACCGAGGCCACCGCCGCGCGCCACGCCTTTCCGGTGCTCGCGCGCCTCCGCGTCGCCGCCGGCGCGGCCGAGGGCGGCGCCCGGGGCCGCGCGCTCGCGGCCGGCGGCGCGCTCCGCCAGGGCGCGCGGCTGCGCGGGGCCGAGGGCGCGATCGAGCTCCACGCGGCCATCCGCGGCGCGCGGGAGCACGGCGCCGCGGTCGTGCGCTGGCCGTCGGACGGGCGCGCGGTCGAGGTCGCGCCGCCGGGCGACGCGCGGGTCGTGGCCCCCGGCGCGGTCCAGATCGCGGAGGCCGGCGCGGTCCAGATCGCGGAGGCCGGCGCGGTCCAGATCGCGGAGGCCGGCGCGGTCCAGATCGCGGAGGCCGGCGCCGGCCAGCGCGGTGGGGCCGGCGCCGCCCCGCCCGCGCGCCCCGCCGAGGCTCCGGTCGCGCCGGCGCCCGCGGGCTTCACGACGGGTACGCCGATCCAGGTCTTCGTCCCCGCGATCGCGCCGGCGCCGGCGCCCGCGACCGCGGCGCGCGTCCCGTCGCGCGTCGTCCACGTCTGCACCGACGCGGCGCTGGCCGCGGAGGTGCGGCGCGCCGCGCCCGCCGGCGCGCGCGTCCTCGCGCTCGCCCTTGATGCACCGCCCGGCGCGCCCGCGGGGGCGACCCCGCCTGCCCCTGCGGCGCCCCGGCCCGCGCCCGACGTCGCCGGGATCCCGTCGATCGACGCCCGCGACGAGGCGCAGCTCCGCGCGTCGTTCGCGGCCCTCGCCCCCGACGACGTCGATGCGGTCGTGGTGCTCACCCGCGCCGGGGACGCGCGCGCGTTCGTCGACGGCGCGCCCGGCGCGTACCGGCCGGCCCTGCGCGCGCTCTTCGGCGCGGCGCGCCGCTACCACGACGCGATCGCGCGCGGCGAAGTGTCCTTCGCCGCCGTCGTCGTCGGGGCGGTGGACGCGGCCGCGCGGCTCGCGCCGCTCACCGGCGCCGTCGGCGGCTTCGTGAAGTCGCTGGCGCGCGAGCTGCCGGGCGGCGACGTGCGGGTCGTCCACACCGACGCGCGGGACGCCGCGGCGGCGCTCCGCGCGCTCTCCGACGAGTGGCGGCGCGCCCGGCCGGCCGTGCCCGAGGAGGTCATCGATCGCGGCGGCGCGCGGCACACGGTCCAGCTCGCCCGCGCCTCGTCGGAGTACCCCTCCGCGACGCCCCCCGCGCTCCTGCCCCTCGGCGCCGATGCGGTCGCGCTCGTGACCGGCGGCGCGCGCGGCATCACGGCGCAGTTCGTCGAGGGCCTGCTCCGTCGCTTCGGCTGCCGGGCCGTGCTCCTCGGCCGCTCGCGGCTCGAGGACGCCCCGCCGCACACGCTCGCGATGACCGACGCCGAGCTCGACGCGTACGAGCGCGACTTCTACGCCGAGTCGCTGCGCGCCGAGCCCGGCGTGCGCATGGCCGCGCTGCGCGAGCGCTACGCGCGCATCCGGGCCGCGCGCGAGGCGCACCGCGTCCTCTCCCGCCTGCGCGCGCGTGCCGGTGGCGTCGGTGACAGCCACGTCGTCGACTACCACGCCGTCGACGTGACGCGCGGCGAGGACGTGGACCGCGCCGTCGCCGCGGTGGCGGCGGCGTACGGCCGGGTCGACCTGGTCGTGCACGGCGCCGGCATCCAGGTGTCGAGCCGGATCACCTCGAAGTCGCTCGACCTGTTCGAGCGGATCGTCGACACGAAGCTCGCGGGCCTCTCGCACCTCCGCCGCGCCCTCGCGCGCCACCTGCCCGACGCGCGCCCGCACGTCCACCTGGTCACGTCGGCGTTCAGCGTGCTCGGCAACGACGGGCAGCCCGATTACGGCGCGGCCAACGAGGCGATGAACCGCGCCGCCGCGTATTTCGCGGCCGAGGCGGACGCCGGCCCGTGGTCCAGCATCGCGTGGCTCGGCTGGAACGGCGTCGGCATGACCGCCGGGTCCGAGTACAGCGCGCTGGGCGCGGCGCGCGGGCTCCGGGGCATCGAGCCGGAGGAGGGCCGGCGCCTCTTCCTCGATCTCGCGGCCGACCGCCCGGTGGGCGCGGCCCACGTCCTGCTCACGGACGGCGAGATCGAGCGCTTCGCCCCGCGCATCGCGGCGGCGGGCGCGGCGGCCGGCGTCCCGGCGGGCGCGGCGGCCGGCGTCCCGGCGGGCGCGCCCCCGCGCGTCGCGGCGGCGAGCGAGGCGGCCGGCGCTCCGGGGGATGCGGCGGCGGGCGTCCCCGCGGCCGCGCCGAGCCGCACGTGGACGCTCGACCCGCGCGTCGACCCGTGGCTCTCCGACCACCGGGCGCGCTCGAGCGCTGTCGCGGCCGGCGCGTTCCTCGTCGAGCTCGCCGTCCGGCACGCGCTCGCGACGGCGGCGGAGGGCGGCGCCGTCGTCCGCGAGGTCCGCGACGTCCGCTTCCGCGAGTTCCTGCGCCTGCCGGACGCCGACGCGCGCGCGGTGCGCACCGTGACCGCGCGCCGCGAGCGGCTCCCGGGCGGCCGCGCCGCGTGCGCCGTCGAGGTGCGCGGCGACTTCGTCCACCGGTCGGGGGTGGTCCTCCGCGCCGACATCGTCTTCGCGACCTGCGTCGTCGAGCTCGGCCCGGCCCGCGACGGGCTCGCGCCGCGGCACGGCGGGCGCGTGGACGGGCCCTCGATCCGCGATCCGTACGCGAGCCCCGGCGCGCCGGTCCGGCACGCGGGCTGGTTCGACCACGTCGGCTCGTTCGTGCTCGGGACCGCGGTGAAATCCGCCCGGCTCCGCCTCCCCGCCGATCGCTCCCTGGAGCGGCAGCGCGCCGCAGCGACGCCGTTCCTGCTGCTCGACGCGCTCCTGACGCTGGGCACCCTGCGCCGCGACGAGGCGGGCGCGTTCCCTGTGTGCGCCGCGGCCGGCGTCGACCGGATCCGCTTCGGATCGGCCGCGAACGATCTCGGGCTCCGCGAGGCGGGCGGCCCGGTCCGGCTCCTCGCCGCCGTCCCGGGCGCGGCGGACGACCGCGTCGTCGGCGCGTGGGCGCAGGCGCTCGATCCGACGGGCGGCGTGCTGCTCGACGTCGAGGGGCTCGAGGGGCGAGTCGTCGGGCGCGTGGCCGCGGACGCGGGCCTCTCGGCGCCGGCCTCGCTGTCGCTGGGGGCGCCGTGACGCCGCCGCTCGCGATCGCCGTCGTGCGGGCGGACGCCGGCGCGGCGGAGCGCCTCGAGGTCTACCTGACCGCCGCCGAGCGCCGCGCGTGCGCCGCCCTGCGCGTCGCCGCCCGGCGGGCGCAGTCCGCGTGCGCGCGGGTCGCCGCGAAGTGGCTCCGCCTGGAGCTCGCCGCCGGCCGGAGCGCGCCGCTGGTCGCGCTGGACGCGGCCTCGCTGGAGGCGCACCCGCGCGCGGACTACCTCGCCTGCGCGGTCTCCGGCCCCGGCCGCGGTCGCCCGCGCTTCGAGGACGGCGCGCTCGCGCTGTCGCTCTCGCACGCGGGCGACCTCGCCGCGGCCGCGGTCACGGCGGCGCGCGCCGTCGGCGTGGACGTCGAGCGGGTCGAGGCGCGCGCGGCGGCGTTCGCCGACGAGCACTTCACGCCGCGCGAGCGCGAGGCCCTCGAGCGCGGCGCCGCGGCGGGCGCGGATCGCGCCGCGCTCGAGACGCTGCTCTGGAGCGCGAAGGAGGCGCTCTACAAGACGGGGGCGCTCGCGCTCCCCGCGCGGTTCTCGTTCCGCGACATCGACGTCGCGTCGCCGCCGGGGGGCGCGCGCCTCGCGCTGCCCTCGGTCCGCTCCTTCGCGCTCTGCGCGCGCGGCGAGCAGTTCTCCGGCCGGGCCGTGCTCACCGGTGCGTTCGCGCTCGTCGCGGCCGTCCCGGTCTCTCCGGCCGCCGCTCTGGGTTGAATGGACTTCACCAATCACGAGGTATCGACGATGCAAGCTCAGGATCTTCTCGAACACGTCCGCTCCGTCTTCGTGCGCATGACGCGCTACCCCGACGAGGTCGTCGTCGCCGACGCCGACCTGGAGCAGGATCTCGGCATCGACTCCGTGAAGCGCGGCGAAATCCTCGCGACGCTGCGCGCGGATTTCGGCCTCCCGGAGGCGCTCAAGGCGACGCCCGACGAGCTGCGCACCGTGGCCAGCGTCAGCGCCTTCCTGTCGCGGACGATCGCGGCCCGCGGTGGCCACGCCGACGGCCACGCCGCGGCGCCTGCCGGATACGCCAATGGCCACCAGCATGCGGCGCCTGCCGGATACGCCAACGGCCACGAGCACGCGGCGCCCGCCGGCCATGCCAATGGCCACCAGCACGCGGCGCCTGCCGGATACGCCAATGGCCACCAGCATGCGGCGCCCGCCGCCTACGCCAATGGCCACCACACGCCGCCCGCCGGGTACGCCAATGGCCACCACACGCCGCCCGCCGGATACGCCAATGGCCACCACACGTCGCCCGCCGGCTACGCCAATGGCCACCACACGTCGCCCGCCGGGTACGCCGATGGCCACCACACGTCGCCCGCCGGGTACGCCGATGGCCACCACACGTCGCCCGCCGGCTACGCCAACGGTCCCGCAATCACCCCCGCGCGCGCGCCGGCGGCGCTCGCCGCGCAGCGCCCGACACCGGCCCTCGGGGCCGCCCTCGCGGGCAAGACGGTCCTCGTGACCGGTTCGAGCCGCGGGCTCGGCCGCGCCATCGCGACAAAGCTCGGGCGGGCCGGCGCCCGGGTCGTGGTCAACAGCTTCCACTCGCGGGACGACGGCGAGGCGATCGCCGACGAGATCCGGGGCGCCGGCGGCGACGCAGTCCACGTCTGGGGCTCGGTCGCCAACCCCGCGCACATCGACAGGCTCTTCGAGGAGATCGCGCGCGACGTCGGCGAGCTGCACCATTTCGTCAGCAACGCGTCGAACGGCCGCTTCGGCCCGCTCGAGCAGACGACCCCCGAGCACTGGGAGCTGGCGTTCCGCACCAACGTCATCGGCTACCACCTGTGCGCCCTCCGCGCCGCGCGCCTCATGGAGCGGCACGGCGGCGGGCGGATCGTCGCGCTGTCGTCGAACGGCTCGTCGCGGTACCTCGAGCACTTCGGCGCCATGGGCGCCGTGAAGGCCGCCGTCGAGTCGCTGACGCGCGCCCTCGCCGTCGAGCTCGCGCCGCGCAACGTGCAGGTCAACTGCGTCTCCGCCGGGCCGATCTACGGCCACGTGACGAGCAACTACCCGGATCACGAGCGGATCCTCCCGTACTGGGAGTCGCGCACGCCGGGCGGCCGGCTCTGCACCGAAGAGGACGTCGCCGACGCCGTCCTGCTGCTCCTGTCGGACGGGGCGCGCAGGATCAACGGCGCGACCCTCACCGTCGACGGCGGAGGCTCGCTGTGCATCTGACACCCGCCACGATCGGCGCCGGCGTGCATCCGGCCTGCATCGGCGTGGCTTCAGCTCGTGTGTGCCTGGGTCAGCTTGCGGAGAAGGAGGAGTCATGAGTGCCAATGAACATCGGCAGCCGCCGGGCCCCGGCCCGCTCGTCAGCCTCCGGTACCTGGCGAATTTCAGGACCGGCGACATGCGTCATTACGAGGACCTGTTCGCGCGGTACGGCGACGTCGTGCGCCTCCGGGCGCCAGGCGCCGAGGATTTCGTCATGGCGTTTCACCCGAACGACATCGCGCACGTCCTCCGCACGAACGTCAGGAACTATCCCAAGGGCAAGCGGTATCACGAGCTCGCCCCGGTGCTCGGCTGGGGCCTCGTGAACAGCGAGGGCGAGCTCTGGCGGCGCCAGCGCCGGCACGTGCAACCGCAGTTCAACCACGCGAACACGCTCAAGTTCGTGCCCATCATCGTGGACCACATGAACGCTGTGCTGCGGCGCTGGGACGCTCACCCGGGCGAGTTCGAGCGCGACATCAACGACGACATGATGGACGTGACGTTCGGCATCGCGGGCGAGGCGTTCTTCGGCGCCGCGCTCCAGGAGCACACGGACACGGTGCGCGAGGCCTTCAAGTACGCGCTCTCGATCGCGCTCAAGCGGATGTACTCCTTGGTCAATCCACCCCTGTCCTGGCCGCTGCCAAGCCACGTGCGCTTTCGCCGGGCCATGGAGCGCGTGCACACCGTGATCGACGGCATCATCGACGGATACCAGCGCGGCGCCGGCGGCGCGGACAACGTGCTCGTGCGCCTCATGGGCTCGGTCGATCCCGAGACCGGCGCCACGATGGATCGCGCGCAGCTCCGGGACGAGATCAAGACCATCCTGATGGTCGGGCACGAGACGTCGAGCGTCACCGCCTCCTGGGCGCTGTACCTCATCGCGCGGCACCCCGAGGTCCATGCCCGGCTCACCGACGAGATCGACCGCGTCCTCGGCGGCCGGGCTCCGACGGCGAAGGACTTCGAGTCGATGCCTTACCTCGCCATGGTCTTCAACGAGTGCCTCCGGCTCCTGCCGTCCGTGCCGTTCATCCTCCGCAGCCCGCTGGAAGACGACGTCCTCGGCGGCTGCCACGTCGCCGCGGGGTCGACGGTGGCCATCGTCCCGTGGGTCACGCACCGGCACCCGGAGTTCTGGACCGAGCCGCAGCGGTTCATGCCCGAGCGCTTCGCGAATTACCGGCGGAGCGCGGATGACAAGCTCGCCTTCATCCCGTTCGGCGCAGGACAGCGCATCTGCCTTGGCGAGTTCATGGGGCAGCTCGAGGGCAAGATCATGGTGGCGATGGCGCTCCAGCGGTATCGGCTCCGGCTCGTCCCGGGCTTCGACCCGCGCTGCCGTGGCTTCATCTCGCTGCAGCCGGTGAACGGGATGCGCATGATCCTCCGCCGGCGCGAGCCGGTGCGAACGTCGCGCGCGGCCCCGGCAACGCGGGGGGAGCCTGCGGCGGCGGAGGCCGTCGCGGCGGCCGCCCGTGGGGCGGAGGCCGTCGCGCCGGCCGCCCCCGTGGCGGAGGCCGCCCCCGTGCCGGCGCCCGCCGCGAGGGTAAACGGCTGCCCGTTCAGCGCCCGGGCCTGACAGCGCAGATCGGCGCGCGCAGGGCCGGAGCCGGTCCGCGCGCGCTCGTCCTCTCGGCGCCCTCGTCTCCCCCGGACGCTCCAGGAGCGCTATCGCCCCGGGGCGTCACTTCTCCCGTTCGACCATCGCGCTCCCGCCCTGACGGCGGACCGGCTCTGCGACCGCGGTCACGGTGCCGTCGCCGTTGAAGCGGAGCGCTGTCGCCGCGCCGATCTCGCCTCCCGACGTGCTCTTGTCGGAGAACACGTGCCCCAGGTCCCTGAGCCCCTCGGCCTCCGGCGTGCTCAGGAATGCCGTCTCCGCGTCGCTCGACCCGTCGCCGGCGTTGCGCTGCGAGATGCGCGGCGCCGCGAGGGCCTCGTCGATCGGCCGGCCCAGGTCGATGGCGCCGACGAGGATCTGCAGCACCGTCGTGATGATGGTGGACCCGCCCGGCGAGGCGAGCGCGAGCAAGGGTTTGCCGTCCTTCATCACGAGCGTCGGGCTCATGCTGCTGCGCGGCCGCTTGCCCGGCTCGGCCACGTTCGGGTGCGGCGTGGACGGGTCGTCCGGGAGGGTGAAGTCGGTGAGCTCGTTGTTCAGCAGGAAGCCGTGACCGGGGACGACGATGCCATTGCCCCCCTCGGCCTCGATGGTGCACGTGTACGACACCACGTTTCCCGCCGCGTCGCTGATCGTGATGTGCGTTGTCTCGTTGTCGCCCGCGTCGTTCGGGCGGGCGCTCCTGCCCCGCGCCCCCTGGCCGCCGCCCGGCGAGGGGCTCGGGTCGTTCTGGAACGCGAACGGATCGCCGGGCGCGGCCGCCTTCGTGGGGGCCTTGACCAGGTCGATCAGGTCTCGTCGCGCATCCGCGTAGTCCTTCGAGAGCAGCCCTGCGACGGGCGCCTCCACGAACTCGGGATCACCGAGGAAGGCGCCCCGGTCCGCGAACGCGAGGCGCGAGGCGCCGAGGTACCGGTGCAGCACCTCGACCGGCGTGAGGACCTCTGGATCGAAGCCCTCCAGCAGGTTGAGCGCCAGCGCGACCGTGATCCCGCCGCTGCTCGGCAGGCCCATGCCGTGGATGGTGTGACCCCTGTATGTCGTCGAGACCGCCGGGCGGACGCGGACCTCGTAGTCCTGCAGGTCGGAGGGCGCCATCACCCCGGGTCGGACGGTGAGCGCGCTCCCGGGCTCGACCGGCGGACTGCCGACCGCCGCGACGATCGCCTCGGCGACCTCGCCCTCGTAGAAGGCCCTCTCGCCTCCCTCGGCGATGAGGCGGTATGTCCTGGCGAGGTCCGGGTTCTTGAACGTCGTGCCGACGGGCCACGGCTCGCCGTCGGGCCCGAGGAAGAGCTCCTTGCTGCTCGTGATCGCCCGGAAGCGCTCGAGGTTCCGGCCTGTCTGCTCGAAGAAGGTCCTGTCGACGTCGAACCCCGTCTCGGCGACCCGGATGGCCCGCGCCAGCGCGTCGCCGAGCCCGAGGGTCCCGTACCTGCGGAGCGCCTCGCTCCACCCCCGCACCGTGCCGGGCACGCCGACCGACAGGCCGCTCGTGACGAGCTCATCGAAATCGATCGGCGCGCCGCTCTCGTAAAAGGCGCTCGCCGTGAGCCCTGCCGGCGCCGTCTCGCGGTGGTCGATCGTCACCACCTTGCCCTCGCCGGCCAGGTAGATGAGCATGAAGCCGCCGCCGCCGATGCCGCAGGAGAACGGGTCGGTCGCGCCGAGCACGCTGGCCGCGGCCACCGCGGCGTCCACGGCGTTACCGCCCTTCCTGAGGATCTCGATCGCCGCGAGGGTCCCGCGCAGGTCGACTGTCGCCGCCGCGCCGCCCCGCCCGGTGGCGGTCGGCGCGATCTCCGGGAGCGTGGCGAAGAGGTCGTCGCCGGTCCCGCCGCCGTCCGGCTGCGCGCCCGCGTCGCCCGGAGCGGGCTCGACCTGGCTCACCGGGTCGAGCTTCTCGCTCGGGCTGCACGCGGCGCAGAGGACGAGGCCGATCGTGGGGAGGAGATGCTTGCGTTGGGCCATGAGCACGGACGGTAGCAGGGCCTCCCCGGAGCACCCTCGGGAGGGGCATCTTTGCTGCCCACCGCGCAACTGCTGAGCACGGCGCACCGCGGCCCGCGCGCGACGACGCCGGCCGGACGGGGCGCGTGCGCCACACGCCGGCCTGCCCCGGCGCGCGGACAGAGAGAGGAGCGCGCCAGCAGCGTCGTCTCGTCTCGACGACCTCAGGGGATTGCTGGAGCACGAGCGGCGCCAGGCGACCAGAGACCAGAGACCGGAGACCGGAGACCGGAGACCCCGCCCCGTCTTGGCCGGGCCCAGATCGCGGCGGCGCCATAAAAAAGAGTATTGAAATTGTCGGCTGGCTCGCGTATCTGGTTCACCATGGGAAATCGCGCGCGCGCGGTGCTTTCTGCATTGCGGGGGCATCGGGCCACCGCGTGCTCTCATGGGCATTGAACTTGTTCTGGGAGGAGCACGAACATGAACCGACGAGCGCGAAGCGCTCTCGCGGCATTGCTTTCGGCGATGTCGCTGGGGGTAGCGGGGTCAGCCCATGCAGACGTCACCGCCTCGGGGTACGTATCGCCCGGGAACCCGGTCGATCCGTGGAACCTGGGGTCGAGCACGCTTGTCGTGAGCGGCTCGAGCGCCCCTTCGCAGCCCCCTGCCAACGGGGAGGTCATCGTCTCCCATGGCGGGGAGCTGATCACCGCAGCCGCAGCGATAGGAAACCGTTCGAGCGGTACGGTCCAGGTGATCGGGTACGGATCGACGTGGACCAACAGCGGATCCATCCAGATCGCTGCCGCCGGCTACTGCCAGGGGCTGCTCGCCGTCCGGAGCGGCGCCGAGGTGATCACCGATGAACTCGTGGTGGGTCATCAAAACTCCCAGAGCACCGGTCGGCTGCTCGTCGAAGGGTACGACGCCACGCTGACGAGCCTGGGGAACACGTATATCGGCCTCAGGGCGTACGGCTACGTCGAGCTCGAGCAGGGGGCGAGCTTCTTCTCGAACAACGTATACATCGGCGGCGGACAGGGCTGCTCGACCTGCGATGGCCACGTGACCGTGACCGGCTCCGCGACGCGGTGGGTGAGCACGGGGGAGTTCATCGTGGGCGTGCACGCCCAGGGCACGCTGGACATCATCGCGGCGCAGGTCAGCACGACAAACGCCAGGATTGGTGTCTGGGACACGCAGTCGAGGGGGCCCGTGAGCAGCATGGCCACCGTGCGCGGGTGGGGGGGGACGTGGACCAACCAGGGGCTCCTGCGCGTGGGGACGGACACCGGGTACGGCGAGCTCACCGTCGGGGCGTACGGAACCCTCGTGACGGAG
This sequence comes from Sorangium sp. So ce1335, assembly GCF_051521615.1. NCBI lineage: Bacteria > Pseudomonadati > Myxococcota > Polyangiales > Polyangiaceae > Sorangium > Sorangium sp. So ce1335. The sequence goes on along the minus strand of NZ_CP150363.1, from coordinate 6,977,254 downwards.
GACACCGAGGTCGTCTCCGAGCTCGGCGGGGGCTTCGTCAAGGTGAACGACGTCCATGCGTCATGGCTCAACAGCGGCGACGTCACCATCACCTCCCGGATCAACTCGTCTCCGTCGCTGCTGGTGGACAAGCACGCCTTCGTGAGCATCGGCGGCGTCCTCCGAGCCACGACGTTCGTCTCCGTTCAATATCCCAGCCTGGGGCCCTCCGTGCGCCTCGCGTCAGGGCACCTCATCGCGGGCGCCGTCGAGGTCGGGGAGGACGACTTCGACTTCGCTGGCGGGCGCCTCGAGACCGGCAGCTTCGCGGGCGACCTCGCCAACCTGCAGGCCGGCGAGCTCGCTGTCGGAGACGCTCACCCGTCGACGGGCATCGTCGGCAGCTACAGCCAAGGGCCGGGGGCCCTCCTGAGCGTCACCGTCGGCGGGGTGAGCTCGGCGCCGCTTCTCGACGTGGACGGGGACCTCCTCCTCGATGGGGCGCTGGAGGTCCTGCCGGCCGACGGGACTGCGCCGTTCCAGCTCGGGGACACCATCTCTCTGCTCGGCTGGAGCGGCGGTCTCGCAGGGACGTTCGCCGCCGTGGACATCGCCTTGCCGCTCGCTCCAGGGCTCGCCTGGGATACCTCCGCGCTGTACACGACCGGCGAGATCACCGCCGTCCCCGCGAGCTGATCGCGCCATAACGGGGCCCGCAACCCTGTGGGAGCGCGCCGCCGCATCCGACCCCGAGGAGCACGCCGATTCCCACCACCGTGCGCCGCATCTCGTCGCTCGGGCCGACAGCGGCGCCACACGAGCCGTCGAGAAAGTCAGAGGCGCGTATTCACCGAGCCTGCACGTAGAGCGAGAACGGGAAATTGCCCTGCCCGTCGGCGAAGGTCGCGTCGGGGACGTCGATCACGAACTCGTGCCTGCCGGCGCTCGCGGTCCCCCATGGGACGATCCGGGTGTCGATCACGTCGCCAGGGCACCAGTTGCTGAACGACTGCCACGCTTCGTCCGACCGCGGGGATGGCCCGTAGATGCCGTTGCCCTGGGTGTTGTACTTGCGAAACGGCTCGCACGACGTGCGCCCCGGCTTGTACTGCAAGGCCAGCTTGCCGTCGACGTACACGTAATGATCGCGGCGAATGTACTCCTCGCCGCCCTGGTTAGCGCCGTGGTTCGACGTGATCAACACGAACTGCGCATTCTGTGTGTCTGCCGGCAATTCGAAGCGGACGGTCTTTCGGGTCGTGCCGACCCTGTCGCTGGCGCCCATGGCGTAATTGTTGAATTCTTCGCCGATCGCCAGCGGCAACAGGACGCTGAAGTCCTGGGCCTCCTGCGTGCTGTCGGTATACAGCAGCAGCGATCCGAGCTGCGTGTCGTTGCGACCAGCGCAACCGGCGACCTCGTCGTTCGCGGCGTAGGGCACGCCGAAGATGCTCAGCTCGAACCAGAAATCGTGGTCGGCCAGGAGGTCGGGGTCTTTCAAGACCGGCACGAGGTTGCTGGCCTCCCATTCGTAGGGGACCGTCGTCGGCTGCTTGTTCATGTCCATGAACGGCGTGACGAACCGCGCGACCTCGATCCGGTCGACCTCGCCGGGAACGTAGGTCCGGGCGCCCTTGGGGACCAGCGCCAGGTTGACCGAGCCGAGTCGGTCGTAGTTGTCGCACCGCGCTCCCACGACCACGCGGACCTTGAGGGTGGTCTGGACCCTGGCGAGCAGCTCGTCGGTCAACCTGGTCGCAACCAGCGAGTTGTCGTGGCGGATCACGCCGTCCGTGAGCGGTTCGTCGACCGTCGCGGCGTAGCCGTCGTAGAACACGATGTTCTCCAGCACCGGGATCTCCTCGGGCTCCGGGGGCGGCAGGTCGTCGCTGCCGCCATGGCCGCCAGTGCCCTCGGTCTCGCCAGCGCCGTCGGTGCCGCCGGTGCCAGCGCTGGTCCCGGCCACAGCGCTCGTGGTCCCGGTGCTCCCGGACGTCCCGGTGCCTCCGCCAGTGCCGGCGTCGGAGGGCTGTTCATTCGCGCACGCGGCGAGCAGGGCCAACGGACAGAAGTACGGGATCGCGCGACGCAGGTCCATTCGCCGAATTTATCAGATCGTCGGTACGATGTCGTGCCGGAGCGGCGCACCCACAACGCCCAGGTGGGTGGTGTCCCTGAAGAGGGCGCTCGACGCTTTCGGGACCCGATTGAATTCGCGAGGTTACGCGTGGGTTGTCGATGTCAGAATCTCCCGCCGCTCAGCGCGCCCGCCTTCAAGCTTCGTCCGCCTTCCGCATCGCAGCCCGCACCTCTGCCGCCGCCTTCTGGTCTTTCACGATCCTCTCCAGCCACACCCGACGGATCGGCATCATCGACTCATCTGGCAGGCCCAGCTCGGCCAGTGCCGTCTGGCCCTGCCCCTGCTCGGCCGCGATCACAAGCTGTGCGTACTCGCCCGCTGTGATCGGCCCGCGCTCCTTCTCGAGTGCCGCCACGTAGGCCGCGTCGTACGCTGACAGGAGCTTCTTCTTCCGGCGCGCCAACTCGGCTTGTATCTCGTCAAGCCAGTGTGCGTGCAGCCACTGCCAGGTCTTCGGCGTGAGCTCCTCCGCTTTGAGGAGGGTGTCGCAGTCCCCCGGCCGCTGCGCGAGCGTCGCTGCAACGACTGCGCAACGCTCGATGGGGTAGGCCGCGAGAGGCGGTGCGGGCTCCTCCGCCGCGGGGAGCGGATCAGGCTTGTTCGCATGGGTGCCAGGCTCGGGCGCCTCGTCTGCCGAGGGTTCCGTCGCCCCCAGGTCTGGCCTCGCCAGTGGGCCGAGCATGGGAGGAGGGACGGGCTCCTCTGCCGCCAGGGGCGGAGACGTCGCATCCCGCTCAGCCGCAGGCGGCGCGTGCAGCGCAGGCGGCAGCGCTGGAGGAAGCGCGACAAGCGGCGGACGCAGCTCCTTGTCAGGAGCCTCTGCGGGCACCGCGCCTCGCGGCGACGACGCTGCTTGGTGACGTGGCGCAGGCTCAGCTCGCTCGCCCTGCACGAAGGGCAACGCGGGTTTCGTGGCGACCAGTGAAGCCGCGTCGGTGGCAGCGAGCGCATCGTCGGGCGGCTGCGCCGCGTCTGCCGGTACCGCGGCTGCTGGTGGCGCGGCCTGAACGAACGCGGCGGCCGTATCCGCGAGGTGCTGTGCCCGACTCGACGGGGGGACCGCGGCCGCTGGCGGCGCGGACTGCCCGAAGGGGGGACCTACGAGGCGCTGCGCCGGGCTCGACGGGGGAGCGGGCTGGCCTGCGGGCACTGTGGCGAACGGGAGGGCCGGCAGGGAGACGACGAGATCCTGGTCCACGTTCAACGTCAGGGTGCGGACCTCAGGGTCATCCTCGTTGAGGGCGGGGCTACTGCCATCGTGCGCCTGATCGTAGGGCGCTTGAAGGGCGGTCTCACTCATCGCGCCGCCGGCTGCCTGGTCGCTCGCGAGCCCCACTTCAGAACGCCTCGGCAGGCCCTCGCTGTCGTTACATACAAGGGTCCGATGAGGCCCCTCCAGCGCTACCAGGATCTGCCCGGCCTCTTGCGGCTCTCGGAGTGGGACCTGGCCGCGCCAGGTCACCGTGCAGATGGATCGGTCGGTGTTGATCCAGAGCAGATCGGGCCACATGGGGACGGCCTGCGAGGGCTCGCCCGGGCGGTCGACGTACGCGCGGGGGTGGAGCCCCGGGAGGCTCGTAACGAGGTGCGGGTGCTCGGGGTGGAGGTGCTCGAGGATGAGCCGCTCGTCATTGCGGAGCGCGGTGGTCTGCTGGTCAAACGGCGCGGCGTTGAAGTAGCGGACGTCGAGGTCCGGGGGCAGGGGCTGGCGGTGCCAGTCGTTGACGGGAAACGTCGCCGCGTGGCGCCCCAGCTTCTGCCGGCGGGTGGGCCATCCGGAGGCAACGGGTCCAAACCCCACGGGCTCGATGACGTCGTCCGGCCCGATGACGACAGCGCCTCGACGCTGCAGGTTGGGGAGGTTGCGTCGCCCGTGGATGTCGCGAGCATGGGGGGGCATGCCGACGGGGTTGGAGGTGCCGGGGCCGCCGCCCGCGTACTCCCAGAGCAGCGGCATCTTGGTGAAGCGCGAGCTCTGATCGAGGACGCCGTGCTGCGTGACGCTGCGAGCTCCGTGGACCTCGATGGCCTTGTCGACGTCATTCACGATCACGCGGGCGGTGAGGGATCGGACTGCCGTGCCGTTCGGTGAGAAGGCGTGGCCGACGAGGACGATGTCCGCCCGGAGGCGGTGGGGTACGAGGTCGGAGGCCGCGTAGAGACTCCAGTACGGGTCGTCGCGCCAGTGGCGCTCGGATACGTGGATCGGCTCCTGCTCGGCCGCGAGGGCACACACCCGGGGGCGCAGGTTGAACGTGCCCTTACAGACGAACGTCTGCATCCAGGCGCCTGGATGAGGTTGCCACACGACCAGGCCAACGGGGAGCGGCGAGAGGGAGACGACCTTCACTCCGCCGACGATACTGCACACAGCAACACGGGCGTCAATGCGTGCGCGGTCGACCTTCTGCAACGGTCGCGACCGTCGGAGCCATGACCGTGCGGTGCGCGCGCGCCCCCTCTTGTGATCGGGAAGACTGCCGGCTAGCATCGGCTGTCCGCTCTGGCAGGGCAGGGTAGACCGGGTGAGGAATGCCCGTGGCCGATTCGCACCGGATCATGCGAAATATGGGAACCAGACTCTCTGACCTGACGAACTCCGGGGACTACCGAGCCGAGGCGCAGATCGCTTCGGGCGACATGCTCGATGTGCGTCGCTTCCAGGTCACCGAGCGGATGTCCTCGCTCTTCGAGGTCAAGATCGTCGCCGTATCGGACAACCCGGATATCGACTTCGAGGCTGTCATCGGCCAGCCCATGACCTTCACCGCGCACGCGAACCGGACCCGCAGCTGGTCCGGGCTGTGCAGCCACCTCCAGCAGGTGGCCGTCGAGGAGCGTCACCTCTCCACCTACGAGCTGACCCTGGTCCCGCGGCTCTGGCTCGCCACCCAGCGCCGCAACTACCGCATGTTCCAGCACAAGTCGGAGGTCGACATCGTGCTGCAGCTCCTCGGCGAGTGGGGCATCTCCCCGGCGCAGCGGCTTGCCAGCGAGTACAAGAAGCGCAAGTACCGCGTCCAGTACGGCGAGAGCGACTACACCTTCATCAGCCGCATGCTGGAGGACGCCGGGGTGAGCTTTTACTTCGACAGCGGCGGCGAGAGACGGCTCGTCCTCGACGACCGCCCCCAGGCGAACGTCGCCCGCGTGCCCATCGCCTACCGCGATCACCCGACCGACGCCGACCGCGAGCACGTCACAAAGGTCGTCGTCGGCCGCCGCCTGCGCCCCGGCAAGTACACGGTGCGGGACCACGACTACCGGAGGCCCGCGAACTACAAGCTCCTGGCCACCGCGTCCGGCGCCGGCCCCGTGGAAGATCAGCTGGAGCGCTTCCATTACGTGCCTGGCGCGTTCCTGTTCGAAAGTCAAAAGGGCGAGAGCTCGCCGACGGCCGACGAGCAGGGCAAGTATCGCGCGGACGACTCCGAGGGCGAGGCGCTCGCTCAGCGTCGGCTGGAGGCGAAGCGCGCCTCGGCACGGGAGATCGTGTTCAAGACCAACGTCATCGATCCCGCGCCTGGCGCCGTCCTCTCGTTCCTCGAGCACCCGAAGAGCGAGCTCGGCCCCGACAAGAAGCTGCTCGTCCTCGAGTCCCAGCTCTCCGGCGAGGTCCCTGGCGTGTGGGAGCACTCCTGCGTTGCCGTGAGCGCCGACGCGCCCTACCGACCGCCGCTGCGCACGCGCAAGCCCCGCGCGCAGGGCGTGGAGAGCGCCACGGTGGTTGGTCCGCCCGGCGAGGAGATCCACGTCGACGAGTTCGGCCGCGTGCGCGTCCACTTCCACTGGGATCGCGAGAGCCAGATGAACAACGACTCGTCGTGCTGGATTCACGTCAGCCAGCCCTGGGGCGGCGCCGGCTTCGGCGGCACCAACCTGCCGCGGATCGGACAGGAGGTCATCGTGGACTTCCTCGGGGGCGACCCGGACCGGCCCATCATCGTCGGCCGCGTGTACACCAACCTCCAGAAGACCCCCTACTCGCTGCCCGCGAACAAGACGCAGAGCGGCTTGAAGAGCAACTCGAGCCCGTCCACGGGCGGCTACAACGAGATCATGTTCGAGGACAAGGCCGGCAGCGAGCTCGTCAGGATGCAAGCCGAGAAGGACCTCCATAAGCTCGTCAAGAACGATCAGGAGACGACGATCGGCCGCGACCGGACGACGGGGATCGGCCATAACGAGGACGTCACGGTCGGCAACAACGCCACGAAGAGCGTGCTGAATATCCTGCGCGAAACGGTGGGGATGATCCGCGCCCGCGCCGTGGGGGTCGACGAGACTGTGCAGATTGGCCGGAATCAGACCATCGACGTCGGGGAGAAGATTGAAATCACGTGCGGCAAATCGCAGCTCGTGATGGACAAGGACGGCAACATCACGCTCAAGGGCGTCAGGATCCTGGTCGATGGGAGCGAGCATGTTCAGGTCTTCGGCCATCCGATCGATCTCAATTAGCCCTCAAGGCGGTCGCAGAAAGCGGTTCGAGCCCGAAGCTTCAGGCCGATCGACATCTTGCGGCGTCCCGTCCGGTGTCGTGCTCCTTGGTGTCCATGCAGGGACCCGAGACCGAGTTCGTCATCGATTCTACGTGAGCAGTGCCATGCTGGCCGTGAATCGAACCCCCTTTGCTGCGACGCACCTCATCGACGGCACCCGCGTCGCCGTCCACCGCCGCTAGCCATGTTGGCCTCCAACGCGACCCCCTTCGCCGCGCTAGGGTTCGAGCAGAAGCACCGGGATGGCATGGACATGGCGGTGCTCGCCGTGCGCGCCGAGTTCCTCCTCTCGGCAGAGGGGCGCCTCTCGCCGGCGCCGGACCAAGCGCTCGTCCTCTCCGACGAGTACGAGGGCGCCCCGCAGGCGACGCCGCTCCTCCGCGTCGGCGATCTCATCCCCTGGAAGCCCGCCGCCGACGTCACCCTCCTCGGCGAGGCACACGCACCCTTCGGCGAGCCGGCCCGCGCGTGGACGGTGGGCGTTCGCGTCGGCGAGCACGCGCGCGCCCTTCGCGTCCACGCGCCGCGCACGTGGGAGCCGGACAGCGGCCGCTTCCGACTGGTGGAGGGCGAGCCCGTCGCGCGGGCACCGATCGACTACCGGAGCGCCGCCGGCGGCCCTGTGATCGGCGATCCCGAGGGCAACGTCGACGCGCGCAACCCCATCGGCGCGGGCGTCATCGATCGCCACCACACGCCCACCGATCGGGCGCTCCGCGCGCCCACCGTCGACAGCGAGCGCGACCCCATCCGCGACGCGCTCGCGCGGCCCGCGCCCGAGGGGCTCGGCCCGGTGCCGCCCTTCTGGGAGTCGCGGAGCCGCTTCGCCGGTACGTACGACGACGCATGGGTCGCGACGCGGCACCCGCAGCTCCCGGAGGATTTCGACTACCGCTTCTACCAGACCGCGCCCCCAGGTCTCATCCTGCCCGGCTTCCTGCACGGCGATGAGGGCGTGGCGCTGACGGGGCTCGTGCCGGGCGGCGGGGACATCGCGTTCGCCCTGCCCGGGCTCTCGCCGTGGGCTTGGTTCTGCTGGCGGGGGTGGCTTCGCGTGTCGGTGCGCCTCAACCTCGACGGGCTGCACGTCGACCTGCGGGGCGAAGCTCCGTGGCGCGTTGCGCTCACGTGGCGCGCCTGGGTCGCGCTCTCGGCGGGCTTCACCCACGTCGAGCTCAGGTGCGGGCGGATCGCAGACACCACCTCGATCCCGGGTTGCGACGAGCGCGGCCTCGCCGCGCATGGAGGCGACACATGAGCCTACCTCGCGAGGGCAGCCGCGACATCAGTGAAGGCATCATCGTCTCGACGTGCCCGGACGTCTGCAAGACGCCGGTCGGCGCTGCCGTCGTCCCCATCCCCTACTCAATCTGGGCGAAGCAGAACGACACCGCCTCCGGCGTCGCCGAGTCGGTCTACCAGACTGGCAAGCGCTCGCACAAGCTCGGCTCCGAGATCACGACCTGCCACGGCGATGAGCCTGGCACTGCCAAGGGTGTCAAATCAGGCACGGTGGGCGGCGTCTGCACGCCCAGGACCTACGCGCCCAACGTCCGGATCGAGGGCAAGAACGCCATCCGCCACGGCGACGAGTGGTGGATGAACAACCGCAACACGGTCGGCAAGCTCATCTGGGTGCGCGACGCGCGCACGATGAGCGACGCCGACCCCGAGCCGCTCGGGGTCGCGTCCGACAAGCCGACGCAGCTCGCCTACAATGACACCAAGGGCGAGTTCACGGGCACGCAGGCGCCGGACAAGGGCACGACGCGCGCCGTGACGCGGGGCGGGCTCCACCCCGGGTCCACGCAGCGAGCGCCCGGGGGTAAAGGCGGGCTGTGGGGCCTAGTCGCGAAGCTGCTCGCGGATATGCTAATTACTCCACAGGAGAGCATCGACCACGAGGAGGCGCTGGCGCACATCCCGACGCTCAACAAGGAGTACGGCTTCTCGCTAGACCCGAAAAACCAGGAAGATCTCAACGATGTCTTGCAGTTCGAGCGTGAGCTGTGGGCCACCGATAAACCGCTGTTCGGGAAGAGGCTGTTCACCCCGGAGGAGGCGCTCGAGCGGCTCCGTAAGCGCGTGGAGCAGCGCATCGCGGACGGCGACCTGCGTGCGCCGCAGCGCGGCGACTTGCCTGCCGAGCAGCGCATCTCGGACCCGGCCGATCCCTGCAAAATCGGCAACTACGGCGACATGAAAAGCGGCGGCAAGGACCCTTGTCCACCCGGTCACGACGCGCACCACGTACCCTCCGATTACGTATTTCGCTACGGGACTCGCAACGACTCGAGCTCGCGCATGCCGGAGCTGCCGGGGATCGACGACGGATTGGCGATCTGCCTGCCCAAGCACGAGCACAATGCGGTCCATCGGATCGCCGATCCGGCGGTCGAAAAGCTCGGTAAAGAGGGGTATGCGCCGCTTGGCGACGTGCTCGACGCCTCGCTCGATGCGGTAGATGAGGTCAAAAAGCACAGTCGGGCGTGGGAGGAGTGCAGGGAGAAGCTCCGGAGTGAGGCCGAGAAGAGATATCAGAAATGGCGCAGGGTGCCGGTGCGCACCACCAAGCCGCCGCCGGGCGACCCGCGCGACGCGTACGAGAGCCAGGCGAAAGACGACTGATGACCTCCCGTGTCGAGTTTACGTGTGCGCTCGCCGCCTCCGAGAGGCGTATCCATGTCTCCGGCCGCCTTGAAGCGATGCCGCCCGACGCCGAGTTCAGTCGCCTATTCCGCTACGAGCCCGATCGACCGCAGCCGTGGACCAAGCACGACGTACACTGGGCCACGGTCGGATACGCGAAGTACCACGCTTCCCCCGGAGCGGATCCGGTGGTCTGCGCACTCTCGGAGGAGGGCGACGTCGAACTCGATGGCGCGGGCAGCCGCGTGGTGGAGCGCATCCCGGAGGCGGGGCTCCGCGGGCCGACATCGCGGAAGCTTGGCTACGTGTCATCCATCCGACAGATTGGCAATCATCTCTACGTGTGCGGCGACGGCGGCCAGGCCTACAAGCGCCTCGGGCCGGCGACGTGGGTGCGCATGGATGAAGGCCTTTTGCAGAAGGCCGACGAGCCGCATCTCCTGCTCCTCAACGCCATCGACGGCGCCGCCGAGGACGATCTCTACGTCGCCGGAGACCTCCCCGGCCCCTCCGGTCGCGAGGCGCGCCTCCATCACTGGAACGGGTCGCGGTGGCAGCGCATCAAACTGCCCAGCGTCGGCCCCCTGCGCGCCATTCATATCGAGAATCAGCAGCGCGTCTGGCTCGCAGGAGCGCGCGGCGCGCTTCTCGTCGGCAATCACCGCACCGGCTTTTCCTCCCTGTGGGCGTACAGCAGCCCGCAGGTGTTTCACGACCTTACCTGGTACGAGGGGACCCTGTATCTGGGGTCCAACTTCGGTCTGTTTAAATACGACGAAGCGCGCCGTCGAGTCGTCCGCGCGCGGACCGATCTCGCCGTCGATCTCTCGTACGTACACACGGTCGATCACGCTGGCGGCGTCCTCTGGTGCGTTGGACCTAAGGACATTGCCCGGTTCGACGGGGAGACATGGACCCGGATCCACCACCCCGATAATCCGAGGAGCGGAGAGGAATCGTGACCGGAGGGGGCCGGAGAGCGACGAGGGTGTGGTGAGCGTGCGCGGCGGGGCATGGGGGTCGCGAGCGAGGTGGAGAAGGTGGCCCGAGCGATCCGGAGGCGTCCTGGAGCTATAGTGCGCGGGATGCCCAACGTCGGCGACCGCGTGGCCCAGCACCGGCACATGGATGGGCCCGAGGGAATGCGCCAGAGCATGATGCGGCCACGGCAAGCTGACAGGAGGCACATGGATGAGAAAGAAACGGCCACGAGAGCGGAGGTCATGCGTATGCGAGAGGCCGTAAGGCTGGCCGCACCCCCTCGTGACCCGTTGCGGACGTGGCGGCTCACAGTGAACGGCGGAGCGTACGGCGAGTACGACGAGGCTGGGGCACGGCAAGCCCTTGCGGAGGCCTTAGGCAGGGAAGTGGAGATTCCCTCGGAGTATTACGGCGATCCTTTTGGGCGGATAACCAAGGCCAGCGTCGGACTACAACGGTGGAATGGGAACAGTTGGGGTCCGGTTCCAGATACATCTCGCGATATCGTGGTCGACGTGTCCCTGAGCGGGAAGACGCTGTAGGTGCACCGGCGAACGCGAACAGACTGAACGAACGATGGCGCGGGTTCACGGTACTGGCTGAGGACGTCGAGGCGGAGCTGGAGCGAGGGAGCCTGCGAGTTAGCGGGATATGCCAAGGGTCTCCATGTTCCGAAGTCGGTCGCGCAGGCTCCACCCCCCCGAGTTCTGACTCTTCAACGTATTTCCCGGGGATCGCGGTCGCCTCCGCCGGACGTGGCGCTTCACCCGCGCCACGATCTGCTTCACCTCCTTCGGCGTAAAGCCCCACTTTGCGCGAGGTCCTTGGGAAAGTTTCCGACCAGCAGGCAGCTCCCTCCCAAGGCGCCTGCGGATCGTCTGCATCGAGCACGCGCCCCGATGCGCCAGCTCCCCGAGCTCGACGAGCTCTGGCTTCGGGCCGAGGCGGGGGTTCTCCCGGAGCGCGTCTTCCGGAGGACGTACAGCGCTGGCCCTTCGCGTTCTCGGCCGCGATCCACGCGGCCACCGAGCCGGTCTTCCGTGCCAGCTGAACGCGCTGCCGGAACCGGACCCGTGGGTCCAAGTGATCAGGCTCGGGGGCTCTCGCGCTGCCACGGTCTGTGCCGAGCGGCTTCACGACCGCCGTGGTGCCACGCGGGCGCCGCCATCGGTGCTGCGCGCGAGGCCCGCGTGACGGAGTCCTGCCGCTCCATTGCCTCCTCGAACGCGGTGGTATACGCGCGCCGCATCCTGGAGGAACTACATGGGAATTTTCTTCGTTGCGCTCCTCGTGCTTGCCACTGGCTGTGCGGGACAGGGCAAGACGGCGCAACAGCGGCTCGCCGAGATAAAGACCTACCGCCGTAACCAGGAGATCGAACAGCAGAAGAAGGCCTCGCCTCCGGCGCCGGCCGCCGCCGCTCCAGGCTCGGCCGCTCCGCCCGCCAGTCCGGGTGCGCCGCCGGCAACGGACGCCTCGACCCCCGGCGCTCCGCCCGCTCCGTCGGGCGCCCCTGCCGCCCAGCGGGGCGCGCCTGCTGCCTCGACGGCCGCGACGGCGGGCTCTCCGACCGCGCCCGCCGCGCCGGCGCCCGGGGTGGCCGCCCAGGAGCGGCGGGGGCCTCGCGCGGGCCTCACCGGCTTCGGCGTCACGCTCGGCGGCGCGCTCACCGCGGCGGACCGGAACGTCCCGGCGACCTCGACCCTCTCCCTCCGCGGCTTCGTCAGCGACACGGTGTCTCTGGCCGGCGTGGTTGGGGCGGGCATCGGCGTGTCGGGCGACGACACGGAGCTGCGCCTGGCGCTCGGCGGCGAGGTGGTCGCCTTCTTCGGCGACCTGGGGGAGAACATGCACGCCTTCTTCGTCGGCGAGGCCATGTACAATCGCCTCTCCACCTCCACGTCGCGCGACGAAGGTGATCCGTTCACCGGCGAGCCCGGATCGAGCGCGGCCTCCGCGGTGTCGCTCGGTGCCGGAGGCGGGCTTGAATACTGGATCGCGCCGCGGCTCTCCGTGAACGCGCGCATGATGGTGGGCGGCGTGATCAGCGCGGAAGGGGGTCCGGGCGCCTTCTTCGGCACATTCAGGCCCGGTCTCGGCGTGACGCTCTTCGCCAACTGAGCGGGGCTCGCCCCGCGGGTCGTGCGGCCTCGCTGCTGGTACAAGAGGCGGCGTGAGACGCTTCGCCGCCCTCGCCGCCCTCTCGTTCTCGCTGTGCGCCTGCGCGGGCAGCACGACCGCCGGCGCCCCTCGCTGCCTCACCGGGCCCGCGCCCCGGGTGGGCCTTCCTGCGTCGGACGAGATGCTCGCGCTGATGCGGCGCGAGCGGGAGCGCGCCGACCGGGCGTCCTCTCCGCTCGTCCGCGCCCGCATCCTCGAGGCCCTCCCGGGGCTCTTCCCGGACGTGAGCGACCTCGCCAACGCGCCCCGCTGCGGCGAGGAGCTCGCCGACGAGAACGCCGCGGCCCTCCGCGCCGACCCGCTCGTGTTCTCGCGCCTCCTCGTCGCGCGGCTCCGCACCGTGCACGACCCGCGCATCCTCGTGCCGCTCGTCGCGCGCGGCGACGAGCGCGTCACCGCCTACCAGCTCGGCCCGGACGAGCCGGGGCCTCCGCCCCCGCCATCGCTCGTCAGGCACCTCGCCCTGGCGAGCCTCCCGCCGTCCTATCTCGTGAACGGCCCGCCGGAGGGCCGGCGGCTCGTGCTGGATCGGCTCCGCTCGAGCGGCGACGCCCGCGAGCTCCTCCTCCTGCACGGCGCCGCGACGGCGCTGTTCCAGGAGGCGCTCCGGGGCCACCCCGGGCGCGCGCAGGGCGACGCGGGCCCGTCGCTGCTGCGCGCCTGGGTGCCCGACCTCGCGCGGCGGCTCGACGGCCCGGCGGACCGCATCGGGCTGGAGCTCGCGATCCGCCGGCTCGCCGACCTGGGGACGTACGCCGTGCGCTTCGGCGCGGGGCATGAGGCCCGGGCGCTCGTGGAGCGGGTCCTCGCGGCGAGGGGCGAGGTCCCGCTCGCGCAGGGGATCGCCGGCGGCGCGCGGGACCTGGCCGAGGTGGCGCGCGGGGCGCTCCACGATCTCGACGTCCCGCAGCGATCGGTCGCGGGCGAAGGCCTCCCGCCGCCGCGGCGGGACCGCTTTCGCGTGTGGCGGGACTGGCTCGACGCCGAGCCCGCGGGCGGCCGGGTCTCCGCTGCCGACGTGCTCGCGCGCGTGCGCGACCTCGACGCGGAGCTCGCGGCCCTGCGCTTCGATGCCCCGCGCTGCCGCGTGCTCGAGGAGCTCGGGCAGTGGCTCCCGCCCGACGAGGCGTCCCGGCGCTTCGACGCGCTCGTCGCCCCGGCGTTCGACGGCGATCGCGTCCGCCTGAGCGCCGAGGCGCTCTGCCGGATGCGCGTGGCGCTCCGGCTCGACGGCGTGGACGAGGCGCGGCGGGTGAAGCTCCTCTTGCGGCTGCTGTCCGCGACGCCCGCGCAGCTCAGCGCGCCCGACCGGCGCGGCGGCGAGCAGCACGCCGCGCTCGCGACGCCGCTCGACGCGGAGCTCGCGACGCCGCTCGACGCGGAGTCCGTCGGCGCCGTGGCCGCGCGCGCGCTCGCGGAGCACCTCGGCTGGATCGACCGCCACGCGGATCTGCGCGCCTGGATCGAGGCGCAGGCGCTCGCGCCCATCCCGCTCGGCGAGGGCGCCGCCCGGCGGTGGAGCCTCCTCCAGCCCGCCTTCGAGCGCGTGCTCGAGCTCCACGCCTCCGGCGGTCCGGCCGCGCGGCCGGAGACGGCGGCCGCGATCGTGCGCGCGTGGATGGAGGCCATCCGCGCGGCGGAGGCGCAGCAGGGCGCGACCCGCGCCTTCGTTGGCGAGGTGGTGAGGGCGCGCCTCCGGGCGCTCGGCGAGCACGGGCAGCGCGCCGGCCTCGCCGGGGAGGTCGGCGCGTTCCTCGGCGAGCGCAAGGACCGGCGCGCGGCGGTGATCGCGTCGTACCTGCTGACGCTCCAGCGCCCGGCGCCCGAGGCCGCGCCAGGGCTCCCGGGAGAGCCCTCGCCGCAAGGGCGCGGAGACGCAGGGGCGCAGGAATGAAAACTGCCCTGCATTGTAGCGTCCCCGTGTCACGGCGTCCCCGTGTCCCCATGTCCCCGCGCCCCGTCCAGGCGTCCTTGCGTTGACCCGCGCTCCGCGCTCCGCGCCGCCGGGCCGAAACGGACACGAGACGACCAGGCCACGATCCGCCTGCGCCGCGAAAAATAACCCGGCGCGTACCGCGTCGTTTCCTGCGTGATCTCCACGAGATCGGCATGCTCGGGCGCCGGTCTGCGCTACGCTCTCGGCGGCCCGGAGCCACCATGCAATCATTCGATGGGCAGCCCATCTCTTCAGGGTCCGTCTCCGAGGGCGTAGCGCCCCGTCTCGAGCGGGTGGTCGAGCGGCTCCAGCGCCTGCAGGCCATCACCGCGGCGCTCGCGGGGGCCCGCTCCCTGGCCGAGATCGCGGGCACCATCATCGACCAGGGGATGCCCGCGCTCGACGCCGAGGTGGGCGTCGTCGCGCTCCTGTCGAGCGACGGCGCCACGCTCCGCAACCTCGGCTTCAAGGGGGTCCCCGTCGACACCGAGGCGGACTGGGTCGAGTATCCCGTCGACTCCCCCGTGCCCGTCGCCGAGGCAGCGCGCCTCGGCGCGCCCGTCATCGTGCCGACGCGCGAGGAGCGCAACGCGCGCTATCCGGTCCTCGCCAGCGTCCACGGCGTCGAGCACGGGGGCGCCGTCGTCGCGTTCCCGCTCGTCGTCGAGGCCCGCACGGTCGGCTCGCTCGGCTTCTGCTTTCCTGCCTCGCGCGCGTTCGACGCGGACGACAGCGCGTTCGTCCTCTCCATGGCCCAGCAGTGCGCGCTCGCGATCGAGCGCGTGCGCTGGCACGAGGTCGCCGAGCAGGAGATCGCCCACCGCCGGGCGTCCGAGGCGGCGCTGCGCGCCCGCGAGCGGGAGCTCACCGCGCTCGTCGCCGAGCTCCGGCAGGCCCAGGAGGCCCTGCGGGAGGCCGACCGGCGCAAGGACGAGTTCCTCGCGATGCTCGCCCACGAGCTGCGCAACCCGCTCGCGCCGCTGCTCAACGCCGTGGAGCTGCTCAAGGTCGCGGGCCCGGCGACCCCGGTCGTCGATCGCGCGCGCACCATCATGGATCGCCAGATCGGCCACATGACCCGGCTCGTCGACGACCTGCTCGACATCTCGCGCATCTCCCGGGGCAAGATCGCGCTCTCCGCCGAGCGCCTCGACGTCGTCGAGCTCGCCCGCGCCGCGGCGCTCGATTACCGGCCGTTGCTCGACGCGCGCGGCGTGCGCTTCGAGCTCGCGCTGCCGACCGAGCCGGTATGGCTCCTGGCGGACGCGACGCGGCTCGCCCAGGCGATCGGCAACCTGCTCCAGAACGCGAACAAGTTCACCGACAACGGCGACTCGGTCCGGCTCTCTGTGGTGCCCGACCCCGGCCGCGGCGTCGTCACCGTCGAGGTCGCGGACACCGGCATCGGCATGGATCCGGCCATCCTGGAGCGGATCTTCGAGCCGTTCACGCAGGCGGACCGCAGCCTCGCCCGCAGCCGCGGCGGCCTGGGGCTCGGGCTCGCGCTGGTGAAGGGGGTCGTCGAGCTCCACGGCGGCGCCGTGCGCGCGGCGAGCGCCGGCGTCGGCCGCGGCGCGCAGATCGCGATCGCGCTGCCGCTCGACGCCGCCGCGCCGAGGCCCCGGGGCGCCGCGGCCGCGCGCCGCCCCGCCGCGGCGGCGAGCGCCGGCGTCGCGCGGCGCATCCTGATCATCGAGGACAACCACGACGCGGCCGACAGCCTGCGCATGCTCCTCGAGCGCCGCGGCCACGCCGTGTCCGTGGCGCACAGCGGCGCGGACGGCGTGGCGGCCGCGCGCACGGCGCCGCCCGACGTGATCCTCTGCGACATCGGCCTCCCGGGGGACATGAACGGCTATGGCGTGGCCCGGGCGCTGCGCGGCGAGAGCGCCCTGAAGGCGACGCGGATGGTCGCGCTCACCGGCTATGGCCAGGACGACGACCGCCGGCTCGCCCACGCCGCGGGGTTCGACGCTCACCTCACGAAGCCCGTGACGCAGGCGATGCTGGAGCGTCTCCTCGCCGATCTCGCCTCGCCTTCCGGGCTTTCGCGCGGCGCGCGCGGGTGAGGCGCTCCGCGGCGCGCGGTCAGGCCCGGATCAGCGTCACCTGCCGCCCCCCCGGGGTCGTCGCCGGCGCGGCCGAGAGGCGCTCTGCGAGGGGCGGCGCGTCCGGCCGCCGATCGAAGATCACGAGCCATCCGGGATCTGCGGCACGACATCACGCGTCGGGCCGGCGAGCGCACGCAAGGCCCACGTCAGCGGAGCGTCCCGGGCGCGCCGCCTTCTCCTTGTGAGCGCGCGACGGTAGGATGCGGCGCACATGAGCGCGCGCCTGCTGCTCGTCTCGCTCCAGCTCCTCGTGGCGTGCGCCCCCGAGCTGCGGCTCGGCGATCTCCCCGGCGCCGGCGGGGCCGGCGGCGCAGCGGGCGGCGGCGCTGGCGGTGCCGCTCCGGAGACCGCCGGCGCCTCGACCGGCGGCGGGGGCGGCGGGACCGCCGGCTCCGGCGCGGGAGCCGGCGGCGGCGGGGAGGGCGGCGCGGGAACCGGCGGCGCAGGCGGCGCCGGCGGCGCAGGCGACATCGACTGCACGCGCGACGCCTCCTGCCTCACCGACGACGGCCTCGTTGCGCGGTATTTCCTCGACGAAGCGGCGCTCAGGATCGCCCCAACGCAGGCGGAAGACGCCGCCGACGCGCCGGTGGCGCTCGCGCTGACCACCGGGCCGGAGCTGGGCTTCGTGGGGGACGGCGCGGGGCACAGCGGGCTCGCCTGGACGGCGGCCGGCGGCGACAGCCGGGCCTCCGCCCCGATCGACGGCACGAAGATCCAGAGCCTCCTGCACGGCTCGAGGACCGGCACGATAGAGGCCGTCCTCCGCATCGCCGAGGTGAGCTCCCAGGGCTCGCGCATCGTCCACATCGGGAGCGGGACGGAGCCCGGCCGCTTCACGCTCCGCTCGGACAGGCCGGGCCAGATCGATTTCTGGTGGAACGGCACCAACTGCGGCGGCTCGTGGGACGTCAGGATCCCGGAGCGCGCGGTGGTGCACGGCGTGCTCGACACGACCGTCCAGGAGCCCGCCGAGGCGCGGGTGCGGCTCTACGTCAACGGCGTGCCGGCCCCGCGGCTCAAGCCGGCCGGCGGCTACTGCGCGGACGACGCGCGCCTGCCCGGCGTGGACGCGACGCTCGATCTCCTCGAAGGGCGGCACTTCGTCCTCGGCAACCGCGAGATCGGCGGGCGGACCTTCTCGGGCGCGCTGTACTACGCGGCGCTCTACGCGAGGGCGCTCACGCCCGCGGAGATCGAGCGGCACGTCGCCGGGCTGCTCGCCAGCGACGACCGCCCGGGGCAGTGACGGCGATCCGGCGGCCCGCCTCGCGGCGGGCAGCGGCCCGCGCCAGCTCACTCGGCCGAGAGAGCGAGCCGCGCCGGCTCGGCCGGCCGCGCGCGGTTCCACGCGGAGGCGACGGCGGCGAGCGACGCCATGACGGCGTCCGGGTGCGTCCCCGCCCCGAAGCTGCGCTTTCGCCCGATCGAGAGCGCCACGTACGCCGCGGCCCCGGCGCCCCGCTCGATCGCGTGCGCCGCGTGCTCTTCCACCGCGATCGCGATCCCGGCGTGGCGCGAGAGCGCGCTCGCGAAGGCCTCGACGGCGCTCTGGCCGGCGGCGCTCAGCGCGTGGGATACCCCGCGTATCTGCACGTGGAACTCGTGTCGTTCCCCCGCGCCCTGGCCGCTCCTCCTGTGCTCGACGACGCGCAGCGGCCCCCCGCGGTTCACGTACTCGCGCTCGAAGATCGCGAGGATCTCGGCCTTCTGCACCTCGCCCTCGGTCCGCTCGGCCCGGCGCTGCACGGCCTGGCTCACCTCGACCGCGAGCCCCTTCGGCACCGCGTAGCCGTACTCGTGCTCGAGCACGTAGGCCACGCCGCTCTTGCCCGACTGGCTGTTCACGCGGATCACCGCCTCGTAGCTGCGCCCGACGTCCTGCGGATCGATGGGCAGGTACGGCACCTCCCACAGCGCGCTCCCGCCCTCGCGCATCGCCTTGAAGCCCTTCTTGATCGCGTCCTGGTGCGATCCCGAGAAGGCGGTGTACACGAGGTCGCCGACATAGGGGTGGCGCGGGTGGACCGGCAGCCGATTGCAGTGCTCCGCCGTCTCCTTGATCGCCTGGACGTCGCGGATCTCGAGCTCCGGATCCACGCCCTGGGAGAACAGGTTGAGCGCGAGCGTGACGACATCGACGTTCCCGGTGCGCTCGCCGTTCCCGAACAGCGTGCCTTCCACCCGGTCCGCGCCCGCCATCAGCGCGAGCTCCGCCGCCGCGACCGCGGTGCCGCGGTCGTTGTGCGGGTGGACGCTCAGCACGATGCTGTCGCGCTGCTTCAGGTTCCGGTGCATCCACTCGATCTGATCCGCGTACACGTTGGGCGTGGACATCTCGACGGTCGCCGGCAGATTCAGGATGATCTTCCGTGACGGGCTCGGCTGCCACACGTCCATCACGGCCTCGCAGATCTCCCTCGCGAAATCGAGCTCGGTCCCCGTGAAGCTCTCCGGGGAGTACTCGAGGACGACCTCGGTCTCCGGCATGCGCGCGGCGAGCTCCTTCACGAGCCGCGCGCCGCGCACGGCGATGTCGACGATGCCGGCGCGGTCCAGGCCGAACACGACGCGTCGCTGGAGCGTCGAGGTGGAGTTGTAGAGGTGGACGACCGCGCGGCGCGCCCCGCGGATCGCCTCGAACGTGCGCTCGATCAGCTCGGCGCGCGCCTGCGTGAGCACCTGGATCGTCACGTCGTCGGGGATGAGCCCCTCGTCGATGATCCTGCGCACGAAGTCGAAGTCGGGCTGCGACGCGCTGGGGAAGCCCACCTCGATCTCCTTGAACCCCATGCGCAGGAGCTCGTGCCACATGCGGAGCTTGCGCTCCGGGCCCATGGGCTCGACGAGGGCCTGGTTGCCGTCGCGCAGGTCCACGCTGCACCAGCGCGGCGCCCGCTCGATCACGCGGCCGGGCCATTGCCGGTCGGGCAGGTGGATGGGCTGAAAGGGCTTGTACTTGTGGACAGGCATCGTGGACATGAGAGGACTCCCAGAAAGCTGAGGATGGGAGCCGTCGCGACGACGATGCGAGAGCCCCCACCGGGCCAAGGAACGGGCGGGGGCCGAGCTGCGAAGACGGACGTCGTCAGCAGCGCGCGGAGGGCCCCCGAGGCCGTAGGCCTAGGCAGGGGCGGAGGGCGCGCGCGAGGATCGACATCGGGCGAGCAATCTAGCGAACATCCTCTGGCTTGTCCAGCGGCGCGGCGCGGGCGATGGTGGCCGGGCCTGTGGCTCCGGTCGCGAGCGCTGCGGCTCCGCCGCGGGCGCGGTCCTCGCGGTGCCGCCGCGCGCCGCCATCTCGTGGTGGGCCGCGCGCCGCCATCTCGTGGTGGCCGGCGCGGCGGTGGCGCTCGCGAGGACCGTGTCCGCGGCGCGCTCGCCCCGGGCGGCTCCCTGAGCCGGCCCGCGGTCGGACACATCGTCTTCGCGCCTCGGGCCGATTCGCAGGTCGGAGCACGATGCCTGACATCGGGCCTCACGACAGCGGGGATGTCGGGGAAAAGCTCGACAACTCGCGCGCATCGCGCAGCGAATTGACGGCGGTGGGGATACGATAGCTGGCAGGGTCCTTCCCGACGCGAGGTGACAGAGCATGCCAGGACGCGAGCGCGAGCAAGCTGACGTGGTGAATCGAAGGTCGCTTCGACGAGGGGGGCGCGCTGCTGCGGTAGCGATGCTCGTCTCTGTCTTCCACTTCGGTCCCGGCGAGGCGCGCGCGGACGACGCCCCGCCGCCGGCTGCGCCGCCCGTGCCGGCGCAGCCCCTGCCCGCGCCGCAGGCGGCGCCGCCTCCGGGCTACTATGCCGGCCCCGGCGCTCCCGCTGCGGGCCCGAAGGTGCTCCCCTGGAGGGAGGGTGAGCCGGTGCCGCCCGGCTATCATCCGGAGGCGCGCGTCCGCAAGGGGCTGGTGATCAGCGGCGCGATCGTCTTCGGGACGGTCTACCTCTTCACCGCGATCGGCGGCGCGGACGCCGTGTACCGCGGCTCGTCGGGCTATGCGGCGCTGTTCGTGCCGTGCGCGGGCCCGTTCCTCACCCTGGCCACGACCCGGCAGGACGACCTCGAGACGATGGCGCTCGTCCTCGACGGGCTCGTCCAGATCACGGGGGCCGCCCTGCTCCTGCCCGGCCTCCTCGTCCCGAAGACGGTGCTGGTCCGCAACGATGTCGGCAAGCCGTTCGTGCTCCCGACGCCCATGTCGTTCGGCCCGAGCAGCGCCGGCCTCGGCCTCGTCGGCCGCTTCTGACGATCGATCGACCTGTCCGGCAAGCCGGGAGGTATCCCCGACGGGTCGCCGACCCGTCCGGCAAGCCGGGAGGTATCCCCGACGGGTCGCCGACCCGTCCGGCAAGCCGGGAGGTATCCCCGACGGGTCGCCGACCTGTCCGGCAAGCCGGGAGGTATCCCCGACGGGTCCGCGACCCGTCCGGCAAGCCGGGAGGCATCCCGGACGGGTCGCCGACCTGTCCGGCAAGCCGGGAGGTATCCCCGACGGGTCGCCGACCTGTCCCGGCATGCCGCCGGGCGTTCCAGATCGGGTCGTCGTGGTGCTCACGCAGGCCGATCGGCTTCTCTTCGCGGGTCGCTCACCTGCCGGACGTGCCCCGGGGGCATCCAGAACCGGGTCGTCGACCTGGTCTGCGACCCTCGGGGCCTCCTCGGCCTACGGCGGGGTGGGCTTGCTCACCTGGACAGGCTGGCTCATTTCGGCGCGGGCTCGCCGCGCACCGCCGCCTCGATCGTGGCGACGTCGATCTTCCGCATCTGCATCATCGCCTCGAACGCGCGCTTCGCCACATCGCCGCCCCTGGCCATCGCCTCGGTCAGGACGCGCGGCGTGATCTGCCACGACAGGCCCCATCTGTCCTTGCACCAGCCGCACGCGCTCTCCGCGCCGCCGTTGCCGACGATCGCGTTCCAGTAACGGTCGGTCTCCGCCTGATCGTCGGTGGCGATCTGAAAGGAGAACGCCTCGCTCTGCTTGAACACGTCCCCGCCGTTGAGGCCAATGCACGGCACGCCGCACACCGTGAACTCGACCGTCAGGACGTCGCCCGCCTTGCCGCCTGGAAAGTCGGACGGCGACCGGTGCACCGCGCCGACCGTGCTGTCCGGAAAGGTCCGGGCGTAAAAGCGCGCGGCCTCTTCCGCATCACGGTCGAACCACAAGCAGATGGTGTTCTTGTTCATCGTTGCTCTCCTCTGTTGCACGCGCGGGTCAGCCGCAGGCCGCCCCGGACGAACAGCCTGAAAACCCCGCTCGGTCATGATCCCCCTGCTGCCCCCTTGCTGGTCGCCGAGCGGCGTTGGCCGTCGGTCGGCCTTCGGGGGCGAGCCGACCGACGGCAGGGGGATCTGCCTCGCCAGACGAACCGGCCTTCACGAGCCCGCGCTCGCCGGCGCCTCGACGGGTAGAAATCCTAAAGTCTTTGCGGGCGTCAAGAAGATTCGGATCTTCCGACCTCGGGACTGGCTCGCGTGCGCATGACCTCCTCTGCGCGACCTCGCTCACGTGAGGAGATCACAGCAAAGGCGAGGGGGCTGGAGCAGAAGCCGGAGCCGGGCGGCAATGCGACGGCGATCTGACGTCAGCCGCGGCCGAGGAAGTTCATGAGCCACTGCATGGCCGGCCGCATCCTGCCGTCCGGGTGCTGGATACCCGTGTTGGCCCGCCAGGTGGTGCCCACGATGTAACCCCAGAGGGTGATGCCTTTGACCGAGGGGTGATTGTAGAACATCGTGAACTGCTCCTCCATCACCCGCTTCTGCTGGTTGTCGTCCGCGATGCCGATGTCGTACTCGGTGATGTACACGGGCTTGCCCAGCGAGGCGAGCTTGTCGATGTACCCCTTCACGGTGTTCGTGTTGATCTTGTAGGCGTCGTGGGCCTGCGCGCCGAGGGCGTCGACCGGGGCGCCCGCCCGGATGACCGCCTGCGCGATCCTCATGAAGTTGTCGTGATCGCCCTGGTACTCGATGTTGTTGTAGTCGTTGAGGATCAGCACCGCGTTCGGGCAGTACTCGCGCGCCCACTTGAAGGAGTTGACGATCCAGTCCCAGCCGCTGGCGCCTGAGCCGCCGATGCCGTTGATGTAGGAGGGCGTCGTGTGGGGCGGCGGCTCGTTGACCACGTCGATGTACTTCGTGTCCGGGTAGCGCGCGCAGAACGACCGCATCCAGTCCTTCACGGCCTCCTGCTGCTGCTGCGCGGAGAGGCCCCCGATCCAGCTCGGCTGCTGGGCGCCCCACACGAACACGTGCTGCTTGAAGATGACGTTGTTCTGCTTCGCGTAGTTGTAGATCCGGTCGAGCGCCGCCCAGTTCTTTTGCCCGCGCGTCCGCTCGACGGCGTCCCACTTGCCCTCGTTCTCGGGCGTGATCTGGTTCCAGTACCTCGCGAAGCCGTCGCGCACCGCGCCGCTGGTCGTGATGTTGCCCACGAACTTCCCGCCGCTGGCGCCGCCGCCCCCGCCGCCCGAGCCGCCGCCGCCCGTACCGCCGCCGCCCGCGCCGCCGCCGGTGCCCGAGCTGCTGGAGCTGCTGCTCGAGCTGCCGCCGCCCGTGCCGCCGCCGCCGGTGCCCGAGCTGCTGCTGGAGCTGCTGCTCGATCCGCCGCCGCCGCCCACGGTCCGGAGCGAGAACTTCTGGTTGTCGCCGTTCGCCCAGCTCCACTGCTGGATGCCCGTGCCGTCCCCCGTCCCCCGGCCCATGACGTCGAACGCCTTGCCGCTGGCGCGGCCCATGATGCGCTGGACGCCGTTCGCGACATCGACGAACTGGAATTGCTGGCTCCAGGCATTGCTATTGCAGGCGGACTGGACGATGGTCGCGCCGTTCGCCGTCGAGCTCCCGTTGACCGCGAGACAGAGTCCGCTGTTCACGTTCTTGAGCCGGTAGAACTCGCCGCCCGCCGACTCCGCGCGAAACTGCTGCCGCGTCGCGCCGTTGCAGCTGGCAATCTGCGCCGCCGCAGAGCTCGCCGTGCTCCCGCCCCGGATCTCCACGCACTTGTTGCTCTGGGTTCCGACGATCGTATAGACCGCGCCCGTAGTGACCGAGATGGCGCCGTCGAGCGACCCCCCCTCCTCGGTCTCCGCATCGTACGCCTCCTCGGGACCGAGGACGCACGACACGGCGAGGATGCCCATCGCCGCCGCCAGCAGCGCCTGCTTCATTCCAGATCTCATGTTGTTCTCCTCGTCCTGCCAGGTAAGTGAAACGCGGATCTTTCCACGGCTCGCTGCTGCCTCGCCTCGATCGGGGTCGCTCGCCGCGCGATGGCTCCCGAGGGGCGGCCGCGCTGGCCATTGCCGCTGCGGATGTACCTTGAACGAGATGCGCGCGGAGCGGATGATTTCGTTGCGTGTGCGTGAGGCAACGCGATAGTGAACCTTATCCTTCGTAAAGGGTAGTTACGTCAAGATCATTCGTGCATCGCGCGGCGGCCTGCGCGCGATGCAGGTGCGATGAAATCGGCTGCTGTGGAGTGACGATGGCGGCATCGGGCCGACTCGCGGCCGAGGCGCCGACAGACTCGACCGCACCCGCGCCGCTCGCTCACCCGATACCGGACACCGGACACCGGAACGGCCCTGAACAAATCGCGATCCACCCCTGTCGGAACAGCGATCCTGGGCAAGACGGGATCCACCGGTGACGTCGTGGGCATGACGCGGGTCGCCTTCGATCGCGCGCTGACGCGCAGCGTCTCGTGGGGCGCATGGGGGACAAGCCCTGGGCCCGGCCGCGCCCGCAGGAGCACTCCCGTGCTCCGCGTGAGCACAATCTTGTACGCCTGACGTGATCAGGCGCCTGGCCGGCGGGCATTGCCTACATGTTGGGGGGGCCGGAGGGGCCTCCGCCGACGGTGTAGAAATCGCCTCCGCAAGACGTGACGGGCCGCACCACGCTGACGGCCTCCGCCAGGGGTCGAGAACCGCGACAGGCGTCGCGAAGGGGTTCGCCGATGCGCAACATGGCTTATTGGATCGGGCTCACGTCGGCAATCGCGATCGCGGGCCCGCTCGCGACCGGGTGCGTCGCCCAGATCGGGGACGACAGCGCTCCCGGTCCGGACGGGGCGCAGTCCGGCACGGGAGGTCCCGGCCCGAGCTCGGGCTCGGGAAACCCCGGGAACCCAGATGACCCCCTCAACCCGGGGAACCCGACGAACCCCACGGATCCGACGAGCCCGACCACCCCCCCAGAGCCTCCCGATCCCGGCGTCGTTGCGGCGTGCGAGGCCGGGTTCAGCAAGCTCCCGAACGGCAAGGGCGGCTTCAACGTCGAGGCCGTCTGCATCCCGGAGGGCATGGGCTTCGACAGGGCCCGATCGATCGAGGCGTTCAAGAGGACGGTCTACCCGCTGCTGACTGCGAACTGCGCGCTCTGCCACAGCACGACGAGCAGGGCCCAGTCGCCCATCCACGCCGACGTCGATCCGGAGCTGGCGCACGACTACGCGCTCACGCGCGTGAACTTCAGGAAGCCGGTCGACTCGAAGCTCGTCGTCCGCATGGGGATCGACCGGCACAACTGCTTCGGTCGGGACTGCAAGGACGCGAACGCGCAGATGCTCGCCGCCGTCGAGGCGTGGGCGGCCGAGGTCGCGCCGAGCCTCCCGGAGACCCCGCGCCCCGTCCCGGCGAGCGAGAAGATCGCCGAGGAGCAGGTCAAGCAATGGATCGCGACGGACAGGGCGAACGTCGCCGAGGCCGACAAGGAGTTCATCAAGTACGCCTCGCTGCACGAGATCCACAACGCCGGCGTCTCGGCCGAGGAGATGAACGTGGCCCGCGTGGGGCTGTCGAAGGCCCTGAACTCGACGGCGCGCTGGGCGCCCGTCATCGTCAACCCGGTCGACATCAACGGCAAGGGCATCGTCTACCGCTTCGATACCCGCGATACCTGGGGCTACAACAAGGGCGTCAAGAAGCTCCACTTCGGCGGGTCGGACGACGACCTCGCCTTCGGGACAGCGAAGAAGAACTACCTGGGTGAGGCGGTCGACGGGAGCACGTGGAGCCGGGAACGGTACAACTACACGGCTCAGGTCGAGGAGGATCCGGACTTCGCGAGGCTCGTCTGGCGGCGCATCGAGGCGGGCAACGTGGAGGGCGCGACGGACTCCGGGGTGCTGCCGTCCTACACCGATGGCTTCAAGGGCGAGTACGTCGAGGCGAGCCAGCTCGTCTACACCGTGACGCGCCCGGACGTGTACAACGCCATCATGGCGATCCCCTGGTTCGCCCAGATGCTCGAGGACGAGCTCGGGGTCATCAAGGACCAGGGGATGAAGTCGTACGAGTACATGGTCACGAAGCAGGCCATCACGATCGACTCCCGCATGTACTGGCGCGCCCGGACGAAGAGCGGCGGGTACTACTGGAAGACGTGGGACGTCTTCACCGGGCAGCTCGAGGGGAGCGTCCAGACGATCGAGCAGGCGTACGAGCAGGGCCAGATCCGGTTCCCCTTCTGGGCGCACCCGATCCCGAAGTTCATCGCAGGGACCGGCGGCGGCGTGACGGCGGACAGCCTCAGCTTCGTCGCGACGCTGGCCCAGCCGTTCGGCACCGAGCCCGCCGGGTGCGATGGGCAGCCGAACTACGGCAGCTCGCAGTTCCTCAACTGCCGCTACTACACGGGGACCGACGGGCTCCAGCAGTCGGCGGAAGAGGTGATCTGGGATCTGCCGAACGGCCTGCAGGGGTACTCGCTGTGGGGCGGCTTCAACCAGCGCCGCGTCGACGCGTTCGTGAACATCGTGCGCGACCCGCGCATCACCCGCGAGGACGCGGACGCCGTGATCACGAGCCGGATCGGCTTCGCGAGCACGGACCGCCGCCTGAACACCGGCAGCGCGTGCATCGGCTGCCACGCCGACGGCATGAACCGCGGCGACAACGACCTGCGCGACTGGCTGGATGGGGACCGCCGCTATCTCCCGGACGGGGAGCGCGGGGTCGACCGGTGGATCAACGACGAGGCGACCGTCGCCCAGGTCAAGGAGCTGTACCCGCCCTCGACCGTGATGCGGCAGCGCATGGAGGATGACCGCAAGGTCTTCCTGTCCGCGATGGCGAAGATCAAGCGGGAGATGATCCTCGGCCAGGACAAGAACGTGTACGTCGAGCCCGCGATCTGGACCATCGAGTGGGCGCAGAAATTCTACAAGTACGCGCCGACCCGGTCGAACTAGGCGCGGCGCGTCGCTCCGTCGGGGACGCGCGAAGTTGAAAATCAAGGAGCTTGGCGCGGTCATCGACACTCCTCACCTGATCACGGCCGCGCGGCGCTTGACAGGTCCCCCGCGACACGATGACTTCAGGGGATGAGGTCGCCTTACACCTACCTGCTGTTCGTGCTGCTGCCCTCAGCAGCCGCCGGCTGCGCCGCCACGGCGGACCCGAACAATGGCCCTGACGGGAAACCGGCCGCGTCGTCCAGCGCGGACGGCGTGGGGGGATCGCCAGGGCTGGGCAGCTCGGCGTCCGGAGGCCTGGATATCGGCACCGGCGACAGCAGCAGCGGCGTCGCCGTGGCGACGGGCTGTTCTGCGGACATGCGGGAGGTCGTCGACGCCGAGGGGAACGCCGTCGAGGTGTGCCCGCCCGAGCTGGGGTGTCACCAGGCACAGTGCATTCCCGCGTGCGAGGCCGCGGCGAAGGCGGGCGGATCGATCGGCTGCGATTACCTCGCGCCGTCGCCGCCGTTCTTCGAGAACGAGAACGCCCGCTCCCGCTACAACGGCGCGTGCCACGCGGTCTTCCTCGCGAACACCTGGGCCCGCCACGCGAAGATCCGCGTCGAGCGCGCCGGCGAGGCGCTCGACCCGGCCCGGTTCGCCTACCTCCCGAGCGGCATCGGCCCGGGCACGACGTACACGCCGCTGCCCGAGGAGGGGATCCCGCCGGGCGAGGTGGCGGTGCTGTTCCTCTCTCACCTGCCGGGGGCGTCGACGACCTATGGCACCCTCGAGTGTCCAAAGCGCCCCGCCGTGCTCGACGACGCCGCGGTCCACAAGAGCGGCATGGGCACCGCGTTCCAGGTCACGTCGGATACGCCCGTGTCCGCGTACGACATCCTGCCGTACGGCGGGGCGATCAGCTTCCTCCCGAGCGCGTCGCTGCTCTTGCCGCGCAGCACGTGGGGGACGAACTACTACGCTCTGGCGCCGAACGCGCAGGGCAGCGGCTCGCTGTGGATGATGCTCGTCGCCGCCGAGGACGACACGACGGTGGAGCTGGTGCCCCGCGCGTCGCTGCCGGGCGGCGCCGGGGTGCCGGCCGCGCAGGCGAACGCCACCACGCAGATCACGCTCGGCGCCGGCGAGATCGCGCAGTGGATGGGCGCGGACCCGAGCGGCGCCGTTCTCCAGTCGAGCAAGCCGGTCGGCGTGTGGACCGGCAACACGTACATGCAGGTGAGCTCCGACACGTCGCCGCGGGGGGGCGGGCACGACGCGGCCCACCAGCAGATCGCGCCGATCAGGGCGCTCGGCAGCGAGTACGTCGGCGCCGGCGTCGTGTCGCGCCTGCACAACCAGCGGGCCGAGAGCGTCGTCTACCGCCTGCTCGGCGTGGCCGATGGCACGGTGCTCGCCTGGGATCCGGCGCCGCCCGTGGACGCGCCGATGACGCTGGACGCGGGCGAGGTGAGGGAGTTCGAGACGACGGAGCTGTTCTCGGTGCGTTCGCAGGACGACGAGCACCCGTTCATGCTCACGCACTACATGCCGGGGGCTCCGTCCGCCACGCTGCCGGGGTGCGTGGACGAGATCCCGCTCCCAGGGCAGTCGTGCCTGCTCGGGGACGAGGAGTGGGTGATCCAGCTCCCGCCCAGGCAGTTCCTCGAGCGGTACGCGTTCTTCACGGATCCGACCTACGGGACGACGAACCTCGTGATCACGCGCGTCAAGGGGGCGAACGGCTTCTCGGAGGTGGAGCTGAGCTGCCTCGGTGAGGTGACCGGGTGGCAGCCGGTCGGGACCGGGGGGCACTTCGAGGTGGCGCACGTGGACCTGAGCCGCGGGTTCATCGGCGCGAGGGCGGCGTGCGAGACGAGCCAGCACGAGGCGAGCAGCGCGGGGGCGTTCGGGATCACCGTGTGGGGGACGGATTTCTTCGCCTCGTATGGGTATCCGGCGGGCGGAAATGTCGCGAGCATCAACGACGTGGTGGCGCCGCCCATCCCGCAATAGCCCGGAATGGCCCGGCCCCCGTGGGGGGAGCTCGTCGCGCGGGGCCAGGACAGGCAGAACTCGCGTGAGACGTCCTGTGCCCGGCGTGCTGCGCACGCCAGACACAGGACGTCAAGTCCGCTCAGACAACTGCCTGTCCCAGCCCCGCGCGACGAGCTCCCCCCACGGGGGCCTACGGTGGAAATGGTGTTCAGGGTCGCGAGCGCCCCAGCCCCGCGCGACGAGCTCCCTCCGCGGCGGGCTCACTGTGATCTTAGCGCTCGGCGGGGATCTCTACGGGGAATCTCACTGTCGGACAGTTGAACGCTATGGCGAGGATCTTACAGCTGACGCCATGACCAGGGTCCTACAGCCGACAGCATTGTCCGCGAACAGCTATTCGTCCTTGATTTCACCGACGAGTCGGCGACACACGGGGGCACGGCGGATGGCGCGTCTCGAGGATCGACCACATGACGATTCAGGGCGGAATCCATATTGGGATGCTCGTCCGGTCAGGTGACGCGGTGGCGCTCATCTGGAGCGAGATCCGCGCATCCCATGGATATGGATGCCGCGATGGCGAGAAGTGGCCCGTGCTGAATCACGCACCTGACGGGGCGCATGGCATGTGCGGCGGGAATGCGTGCTCGGCAGTCACCGTGGCCGGCGGGCCTGCGGTGGTGAACCCGTGGTAGCGCGGGACTCGAGCGTCGGTGACAAGGGAAGCGACGGGCTCGCCGACGGCGCGGGAAATGGGGAGGGCGGCGAGCTCGTATCCCAGCCGAACTCCGACCACGATGGTCAGGGAGGACTCGGCAACCGGCGTGGCGATGGTTGCTGCAGCCGTTCCACCAGCAGCAGCGGCATGCGGGGCGTCATCGGCGCGCCTGGCGAGGCCATCGGCGGCTCACGGGGGCAGGATGGGAGGGCGACGAGGCAGGCGATGGCGGTCGCGGTATGCCGGGCCAGGGCGGCGGCCGTCGTGGCGGACTCGGCGTGTGCGGCATGGCCTCCAAGGGAAGCGCAGGCGGCGGCTCGCGCGGCGCAGGGGGCTGCGGTGGCCGAGGACGTCCAGCCGAGCATTGGATCGTCGCGCTTCAGGCCAGGCTGACGGTGCCCGACAGCGCGATCCAGACGCTGCCCGCCGGCCAGGGCGGCGCTCGCGGGCCGCCCGAGGAAGATGGCGAAGGGGGTTCGCCCTCGTCCTCGCCGGGCGCATGACATCGACGACGGCCATGCTTTCGGCCGTGCTCGGGCCGCAGGAGCATGACGCCTACATGTCCGTGAGCGCCTCTATGCAGCAACTCGCGAGCGGCGTCCCTTCCTGGACGGCGGGCCTGCCCGCGGTCGAGGGAGCTTCCGTCGAGACGCACCGCCCCGTGCCGGAAAAGCCAGGTAGATCAATGGTTTATCCGCCCATCGAAACGGCGCCCTCACTCCACAGCCTGCGGGATTGGTGCGGGTTGCGGGAGGCGCTCAGGGCCGGGCGTCGACCAACTGTTACCGCGCCCTCTCAAAAGTGGAGTTCGCCCCGATCTCGATCCCTATTCGTGATGGGAATCCCCTGATCGGCCGCTGCCCGCCCATCAGCGAGCCGGTGTGGGCCCGAGAGAGGAAGCCAGGGTGGAGGCTGATGCCCCGCCGTCGGCCGGCGTTCGCTGTGCATTCCTAAAACCAACCAAAAAATCTCACACAAACGTCAAGTCGCGCGACTTCGCCGCTGCCGGTTTGCAGCCTCATGGGGCCACCTGACGGCGTTTTTTGCAGGGTCATGGGGCCACCCCAAACGCAGGAGGATGGGGCCACCCGCGCGGGGGCGTGACCCAGTTTTTTGCAGGGTCATGGGGCCGGCTTCCGAGGTTTTTTGCAGCCTCATGGGGCCAGCTCGGGACGCCGCGGTCGGGATCTGAGACGGGCTCCTTCCGACGACGGCGCGGGTCGCCGTCGGAAGGAGGCCGATGCCCTACCGAGAGCTGATCATGGTTGACATCAAGGAAATGCTCCGCCGTCGTGCGGCGGGGCAGAGCGCGCGTCACGTGGCGCGCGAGACAGGGTTCGATCGCAAGACGGTCGGCAGGTACTTCGAGGCCGCTGCGACATTGCCACTGCCGCCCGATCGCGAGCCGACGGACGAGGAGATCCACGCAATCGCCCAGCGCGTGCAGGCGCGCCCGGTGCCCGACGCGAGCGAAGAGTGGAAAGAGATCGGCGCGCATCGCGCACGTATCGAGGCCTGGCTCGCCCAGCCTCGGCCGCTGAAGCTGACGAAGATCCACACGCTGCTCAAGCGCGACCACGGCGTCAGCGCGAGCTACGACACGCTCCGGCGCTTCGTCATGGAGGAGCTCGCGTGGCGCAAGAAGACGCCGACGGTTCGCGTCGCTGACACCGAGCCCGGCGAGGTCGCGCAGATCGACTTCGGCCTGATGGGTAAGCTGTTCGATCCAGCGACGCAGCGGGTTCGAAATCTGTGGGTGCTCGTGGTGACGCTCGCGTACAGCCGCTACCAGTTCGTGTGGCCGTCGTTCGAGCAGACCACGGCGGCGGTGTGCGCGGGGCTGGATGCGGCGTGGAGGTTCTTCGGCGCGATGGCGCGCGTGATCCTCCCGGACAACATGAAGGCCATCGTGCTGCGCGCTGACGAGCTCGCCCCCGTGCTCGTGCCGGCGTTCCTCGACTACGCGCAGACGCGCGGGGTGTTGGTGGATGCCGCGCGAGTCAGGTCGCCCAAAGACAAGGCGCGTGTCGAGAATCAGGTCGCGTACGTGCGCGAGAGCTGGTTCGACGGCGAGTCGTTCACCAGCCTCGACGAGGCGCGCGCGTCCGCTGAGCGATGGTGTCGCCACGTCGCCGGTGCGCGCGTCCACGGCACGACGCGCGAAGTGCCGCGCGAGGTGTTCGAGGCACGCGAGAGGAGCGCCATGAAGCCGGCGCCGACAGCTCCGTTCGACGTACCGCACTGGACTGATGCAAAGGTGCACCCGGACCATCACGTGCAGGTCCTCCGGTCGCTCTACAGCGTGCCAACGCGCTACGTCGGCAGCACGGTGCGCGTTCGCGCCGACAGCGTGTCCGTGAGGATCTACGCCGGCACGCAGCTCGTGAAGGTGCACGCGCGCGTTGCGCCGGGCAAGCGCTCCACCGACCCGAGCGACTACCCCGTGGGCAAGGACATCGCGGCCGAGCGCGATGTGGCTTCGCTCATCGCGAGCGCGAAGAAGTGCGGCGTGCACGTCGGCATCTACGCCGAGCGGCTGCTCGATGTGCCGCTACCGTGGACGCGCATGCGGCTCGTCTATGCGCTGCTGCGGCTGTGCAACAAGTTCGGCAACGGGCGCGTCGAGGCGATCTGCCAGAGCGCGCTCGCGTTCGATGTCGTCGACGTGCAGCGCGTGACGCGCATGCTCGAGACGGCGAAGACGCCCGCGTCACCGCCCACGGATGAGCGCAAGGTCGTTGCGCTCCCCACGCCGCGGTTCGCGCGCAGCACCGAGCACTTCGCGACACGCACGCTGGCGGCTGCCGCGACGAAGGAGGAGGCGTGATGAGCTCGAGCGAAGTCGACCCCGCGCTCGTCACGGCGCTCAAGCGCCTGCGCCTCGGCCGCATCGCAGCGACGTTGCGTGAGCGGCTGCTGCTGGCCGAGAAGCAGTCGATGGGGCACGAGGAGATGTTGCTCATGCTGCTCACCGACGAGATCGCGCGCCGCGAGGCGAGCGCGACGGAGAGCCGCGTACGCGACGCCGGGCTCGATCCCAACATGCGCCTGGAGCTCTGGGACAAGACCGCGAAGGTCAGCTTCGACAAGCGTCTGCTCGGTGGGTTCACGAGCCTGCGCTTCCTCGAAGAGCACAAGCACATCGTCATCCTCGGCTCGGTCGGCGTGGGCAAGACCTTCCTCGCGAACGCGCTCGGACACCTCGCGTGCCAGCACGGCTACAGCGTGCGTTTCCTGCGCGCCGACGCGATGCTGCGCAGGCTGCGCCAGAGCAGGCTCGACAACTCACGCGACGCCGAGATGGTCGCGCTCACGACCGTCGACCTGCTCATCCTCGACGACTTCGCGCTCGAGGCGATGAGCAAGGAAGAGAGCCGCGACGTCTACCAGCTCTTCCTCGAGCGCACGGGTCACGCGTCGATGATCGTCACGAGCAATCGCGACACGGCCGAGTGGCTCGCGATGTTCGACGACGTGCTGCTCGCGCAGAGCGCCGTCGATCGGTTCAAGAACGCGGCGTTCGACTTCATCGTCGAGGGCGAGTCGTACAGGCCACGGCTCAAGCCGAAGCTCGACGAGAGCAACACGGCCGCGCCAGTGCCCGCGCGCAGCAAGCCGCCCACCCATCCACGCAGCAAGCGGCGATGACCGCTGCGGCCCCGGCGAGGACGTCGATCCCGGGGCCGCGCCGCTGACCCCCTCGCTCCACTCGGCGCGCCTCGCCCACCCTCGTCAGCATGGCCGCGAGGGGCGCCGGGGGCGGGGTGGACGTTCCTGCTCCTGAGCGTCGTGACCCCTGCGCCGGACCTACCAGGGGGCCCGGGTGGCCCCATGACCCTGCAAAAAAGAGGGACGTCGCCGGTCGCTTCGCGCCCGGCTCCGGGGACCTCGACACGCTTCGCGGTCTCGGGCATGGTCGAGACCGATCACGTCGTCTCCCCCTGGCCCCATGACCCTGCAAAGGGGTGGCCCCATGACCCTGCGACGTGGCATTCGCCGCGCTGAGCGCCCTTGCATTCCCGTTCCACGACCCCAATTACCACTACACTTTGCGACACGTCAGCCCCTCGCTGACGTAAGGCCGGGGCCGAGGGAGCGGAGCATCGGCGCGAGGCCGGCCACAAAATAGGCGACGAGGGGATGCGTGTTGTGGCGACCCGTCTTCCCCTCGTCGTGCTCCGAGCACCGTGCAGGAGCGGAGCTCATGCAGGATCGTTCAAGCCGACGTCGACATCAAGCGCTGGATGACGGTGCTGCCAACGGTTGACCTCGTGCGGCCCGCGCGCTGCCCCTGCTGCGACGCGGCCGGCCGCCCCGTCAACGGCCCGCTGGTGATGCGCGGCCACGGCCTGCGCGAGCGGCTGGTGTGCGGCCCGCTCGAGCCCGGCGGCGCTCCCCAGCAGGTCACGATCCAAGCTCGACGCTACCGCTGCAGCGCCTGCGGCGCGATCGTGGTCGTAGTGCCTCGCGGGTTGCTGCACCGCCGGCGCTACTCCGCGGCGGCGATCGGCTGGGTGCTCGCTCGCATCGGGCTCGACGGCGTGAGCACGCCTGTCGCCCGCGCCGAGGTGTGCCCCTGCGCGACCCTGGGCGTCGCAGCGGCCGAGCGGTGGCTCGCGCCGTCTCGCTGGATCGAGGCCAGCCGCCGTGGACAGCTGTTCCCTCGGCTCGGGCGCCATGGCGCGGAAAGCCCCCGCGCGCAGATCGCCGAGCGCACCGCGATGCAGCTCGTGGGGCTGTCACCTCAGGGCAGCACGCGGGAGCCGGCGCCGCACCTGGCGTTCCGCGGCGCCGTGCTCGCAGCGTGATGCCCATCCGCAGGCCAACGCAAGCTCCGGCGACTCCACCACGCAGGATCGGGCACGGCGGTGCAGGAATGAGGCACTGGGTCCACATGGGTCGTCGAAGACGGACCCGTGGAAAGGACCGCTCGTGGACATCCTCAAACCCAGAGACCACGCGGAGGAGATCGCCATCTTCCGCCACGGCGTGATCGGGCAGCTCTGCGCTCGCGATCTCGAGCATGGCGACCTCGTCGAAGCGCTACGCGCCCTCTCGAAGGAGCGCGTGCGACCGCCCGGGAGCTCGTGTACACGCACCTTCGCGGTGCCGACACTCGAGCGCTGGCTCTATGCCTACCGCCAGCGCGGGCTCGAAGGGCTCTGCCCTCGCGCCCGTCGCGACCGCGGGCGCGGCCGCGAGCTCGACCCGGTGCTGAGAAGGCTGCTGTGCGACATCCGCCGGGAGCACCCGGACGCTTCGGTGCCACTCATCCTGCGCACGCTCCGCGCAGACGGACGCCTGAGCGCCACGGTCAGCGCGTCGACCGTGCGTCGCCTCTTCCGTCAAGAGGGGCTCGACAAGATCCCGCAGCGCGACGGGAAAGGGCCGACGACTCGGCTCAAGTGGCAAGCCGAGCGCCCTGATGCGCTCTGGCATGGTGACGTGTGTCACGGCCCGACACTTCATCTCGACGGCCGAAGGGTCACGGTGCGGATCCACGCCCTGCTCGACGATGCCTCGCGCTTCATCGTCATCCTCTCGGTCGAGAGCGACGAGAAGGAAGACACCCTGCTGCGGCTGCTCGTCCGTGCCCTCCGGCTCTACGGAGTCCCCGATGCGCTCTACCTCGACAACGGTGCAACCTACCGTGGCGACGCCTTGCGCCTCTTCTGCTCGCGCCTCGGGATCACCCTGCTTCACGCGCGCCCCTACGACCCGCAGGCGCGTGGTAAGATGGAGCGATTCTGGCGGACGCTTCGAGAGAACGTGCTCGACCACCTGGGCTCGGTCACGTCGCTGCAGGACATCTCCTCTCGCATCCAGGCCTTCCTCGACGTCCACTACCACCCGTCGCCGCACGCCGGGCTGATGGGGCGCGCGCCGGGGCTTGTGTACGCGCCCGGGCAGCGCGAGATCGACGCCCTCTCCGAGGCTCGCCTGCGCGAGGCGCTCACGCTCCGGCAGCGTCGGCGCGTGCGCCGCGACACGACCGTCGCCCTCCGAGGACAGCTCTTCGAGCTTGATCACGGCTACCTCGCCGGCCGTGTCGTGACGGTCGCCTATTGCCTGCTCGACGAGCCTCTCGCCCCGGTCGTCGAGCTGGAGGGGCAGCGGATCCCGCTTCGCCCTGTCGACCCGGTACACAACGCGCACGTCAAGCGGCCAGCGCGCCGAGCCACGAGCGGCGGCGCGTCGGCCGCGGGGCAGCCTGTTGCCTTCGACCCGGGCGGCGCCCTGCTCGTCAAGAGCGCGCGCGACGCGGCCCTGGCGACCGGCGCGGACGAGGCCGATGGGGAGGAGGACCTCGATGCGATCTTCTGAGCTCGGCTTCTTCGGCCTTCGCACGGCCCCCTTCTCCAAGGAGCTCGACGATGCCGAGCTGTGGTTGCCCACGTCCAAGCAGGTGCTCGTCGACGATCTCGAAGCCGCGCTCCTCGAGCGTGCCAGTGTGCTCCTCGTCGGTGAGCCGGGCGTCGGCAAGACGTGTGTGCTACGGGCCTTGCGGCATCGGCTACCCCAGGCCGGATTCCGCCTGACCTACTGCCACAATGCGACGCTCGGCCGACGCGACTTCTACCGCTATCTCTGCCACGCGCTCGGCCTGCAGCCGACCTCGAGCGCCGCGAACCTGTTCCTCGCCGTCGAGCGGCATGTCCACGAGTTGCGCAGAGATCAGATCCACCCGGTGTTTCTGCTCGACGAGGCCCATCTGCTGCACCCGGACATGATGGCGCACTTGCATATCCTCTTGAATCACGAGTGGGACAGCCGTGCTCTTCTGTCGATCGTCCTTGTTGGCCTCCCGGAGCTCGAGGGCCGCATGGCGCTGCGCTCCCATCGCTCGCTCCTCACGCGCATCCACCACCGCTTCATGATCGAGCCGGCCACGGTGGAGGACACGGCGGAGTACGTGGCCTTCCGGCTGAAGGGCGCCGGTGTGGAACACGAACTCTTCTCGCGCGAGTCGCTCGCCGCGCTGCATGAGCTCGCGTCGGGCTCGCTGCGCGAGATCGACCGCCTCGCCTCGGCGGCGATGCGGGAATCGGCGCGCCGCAAGCGCAAGCTGGTCGACCGCGAAGCGGTGGCCCGCGTCGCCGAGACGCTCACGCTCGCCTCGTCTCTCGGCTGAACGGCGGCGCACAGCCCGCGAGGCTCGTCGGCCTCGCGGGCCGAGGCGCGTCTGATCCAGGATGGCCATCGCCTCGCCGCGAGGGACCGTGGCCGGCACGATGCCCATCGCCGTACAGCGCCGGCGCGACACGCCCGCGATGGGCATCGGCGGCTGGGGAGACCTACCGAGCTGCGGCAAGATGGCCATCATTCAGGCGGGGCGCAGTGCCATCAGCCAGCCGGCTCGGCAACAACCAACCGTGCGCCCAAGGGCTCGCCCGTCGTGCGCCACGCGCGCCTTGACATCGGCGAAAGTTCTACGGTTTCCTAGCCCCGAGCACACGAAAGCGGCTGCCCGATAGCATCATGATAAAGAATCTTCGTCTCAAGTGGAGTGACGAATACGCGTACGCATTCGCAACCAAGCGTGCTGCTGAGATGCTCGTGGCCTGGCTGAACAGGTGGCCAGGTCCGCGCCTCATCGCCAGCGAACACTTCGCCGTTAAGGGATGGGACGACGTCGTTGTCGAAGAATATGACAGGACGCGCGTTCACTATCAGGTGAAGTTCCAAAATACAGACTTTGATACCAAGCCCGTGAGGCGACCACAGGCTGCACCGCATGAAAATCCAACGCAGCGCTTGCGCGGCTCGCCCACGAATGACCACAGTCGTGCGCTCAACAGCACAGTAGCCACGCACGGGTCAACGGGCCCGGTACGGCGTGCGCCTCTTCCCAAGCTCACCGAAGGTGCCGAAAAGAGATCATATGCCGCGTCAGTGAGTGTCGACGTAAGCCCAATGGACCAGATGTTCCAGGAGCTCGCGAAGGTATCCCGCGATGTGCAATGGGACGGTACAATAGATAACTATCGTCGCCACTTCGCGCTCGCGGTTCCAGCGGAGAACCTACAGGTGAAGAAAGGCTTCACACTGGCACATCTACGAGAATTCGTTGAGCGCTGCCGCAAGTTGGGCCAGGTCGCGGACCGGTTAGGACAACCAGGTGACGAGCAAGCTTCCAACAGTCGTACCTGGCTCATGAGCTGGTGCGGATTTGTCGATAACGAACATATCCTCCGCGCGCTTCAGCATGTCAGGATTTACACCATAGGCGTCACGGCGGATCTCGAAAGCGAGGCGGAAAATCTGTTGCAGCCCCTGTTCGCTAAGCCCACCGAGGCACGTCGTGCGATCTTTCACTTCCTTAAAGAGAATGCGGATGAGGTGCAGGAGACGACGCCAGGATTTCTTCTTCCCAGGGTTTCGGAGTACCTCCACGAGACCTACCGGCGTTGGATCCTCTATCATCATGACCCAATGGAGCCTAGGTGGAGGGCCGCAGGTACGATTGAACTTCGCCATCGGTCCTCTTCCACTTCCGCGGATGCCGTGCGGTTCCTCTGGACGCCCGGTAGCAATGCGCCTCCGGAGCTTTGCATCGCCGCTTCGCCTGATCCTAACTGTTCGCTACGGCGATCGCTCATCCGACTCGCAACGCATGCAGAGATTGCTCAGGCAGAAGTGCGAATTTCCGATTGCGTACAATGGAGGTATGTGGTCGCGACTTGGGTGGGTGGCACACTGGGGACCAAGGACCACGATCAGATCGGCTTGAATTGGCGAACTTACAGCGACGTGCCGATCCCGGTGGATTGCTATTTGCTGCCCGAAGGTGACGTTGCCAGCGAAAAAGAGGCACGGGCACTTGCAGACCACATGGACATGCATACATGGACTGAGTTGGTCAAGCTTGTGAATTGCAAGGTTCAGGATTATGGAGCAAAAGATTTGACGATTGCCATGGCCACGGTTTGGGCGCGGTGGCGGAAGGACGTCCGTGAGCATGCCGAGCTGATGCGCAACCTCCTGCAAGCGGATGCGGAGCGCGGAAGATCTGCGCTCGCTGCCATACGGGTAGGACCGCGCACCATTGAGCTCATGGCGAGTGGCATCCTGCTCAACCTGGCTCTGGTCGCAATTCTCGACCCTGAACACGGAACCTGGAACAAGATAATGGGCAAGCGTACGCATACCATCGCCCTGCATCGGTGCTCGGATCTTGATGATTCATCCAGTAGCCCCAAGGATGTATTCCACCAGGCGCAGGCGCTCTTGTGTCAAGAAACCGCATCCATCGTACTGCTCCCCGGTACCGACAGTCCCCCCGAGGAACTGCTACCAGAGAGTCTCATGGACGACGACGCCTCGTCGATGCGCATAGGGCACCGCAAGTTCCCTGAATCCGTGTTCACTGGTTTTTTTGTAAGTACGCAAAAAGCAATGTTAACGAATTCCGTCGCAGTGTCGAAAAACGGCTCAAGAGGTACTCCGACGCGCGTCGGGCTCTATTTGAAACAAGTATGAGGGAGGCGGCGCATGATTGACAAAATTGTTCGCGCCGTCGAAGATCGAGTCAGTGGCAGGTTTGTCGTCGACAAAAGTGGACACTTTCCCGTTCTTCTCGTCGGCTTGAGTCCGCCCGCACTCGCTGAGCGACGGGTTCTCCGTCTTCGCCGCACCGGCCGTCAAGGGGCGGGCTGGCGCACGGTCCTGCTCACCATACTCGCGACCCGCGACAATTACCAGGACGCCCTGAGGTGGGCGGCCGAGGTGCGCCAGGAACTACGCGAGCCTGAGGCGAGCGATCTCTACTTGTGGATGTCAGGGCCAGGCCTGAAAGGACTAGAATCCGAGACGATCGAATCTAACGAACATTTCTGCAGAAAGTTGGTTATTCGAGAACGAGAGCAGGTTTCCCTGGATGACTTTATGGATCGATCGTTCCTTGCTCAGAAGACCGCGTCTGCGGGCGTCGACGGAACGCTCGTGGATCCGCTCACTGCCGCCCTCGCCGACGTTGTGCACAAAGGTCGATTGAATTCTTCGAACGCGCAAACCTGGCGCGTGGCACTCGCGACCATGCCCGGCGGCAAAGACCTCGCCGAGCAGCTCCGAAGCGATTGGTTGAGGGGGAGGGAGTCGACGTGACGTTTTTGACCCGACTGGAGTTGTCGAACTTCCGCCGATTCGGGCCGAAGACGGTGCTGGAGTTTCCCGCTGAGCCAGGCGTGGCCATTCTCGTGGCGCCAAACGGTACCGGGAAGACCTCCATCTTCGAGGCGATCGAGCTAGCCTTAACCGGTGCAGTCCGGCGCTTGGGCAACGCCGGCGTAGCTGCGCTGGTCCGCGATGGCAATCCGCAGGCAGAGGTAAGAGCGTTCTACGGGGAATCGCGTATTCTGGTTTCCATTGACAGGCGAAATGCGAGCGTACCTCTCCATGTCGATGGTGACCCGGTGGCGGTCCTCGGTGCTCATGCAAGCAATGATCTGGCTACGCTTCTGCGGCTCACCCATCTCATGGACCAGAGCGAGCGGTGTTGGTTTATCGGATCTGATCCGGAAGAAGGAGGAGAATCTCTTGCGACGCTGCCCGCAGTGCGGGATACTCTCGCCGCATCGGCTGCGATGTCGAGTACCAAGCGTGCGCTCACGACAGGCGCTAAAGAAGCCCGCGCGGTTGCGGAAGGCGCCAAGATCCGAATCGATGACTGGCGACGGCGGGTAGAAGAGCGCAACGCCGCACGTCAGGAGATTGAATCAGATGCTCCTCTCACCGCGCCGGGGGTGCTCCGGCGCGAACTCGTGACATTGGCGGCGCAGCTCTCGGGCGACCGAGCCCTCATTGGGACGGATGCCAGTCCACCTGCGCTCCAGACGGCCGCTCGCGCGCTCTCAGAGCGCCTGGCTGTGCTTATGTTTGAGCTCGAGCAGAAGAAGGTATCTCTCGCTGCTCTGGATACGTGGGTTGAGCGCTACAACGCGCTTGCTCAGGAAGAGTTCGAGGCGCGGTCGGCCGTCGACGCCTTGCGAACGAAGCGGAACAAATGGTTGGCGGCGCGTGAGGATGCCGATGAGGCGCTTCGTGGTGCCAGTGAAAGCCTCGCGCAATGTCAGTTAGAGGCGACCATCGCGCGAACGCGCCATGATGCGCTTGCGCTCGAACGCGCGCACGGAGAGGCAGCTGCAAACGTGCTTGCTGCCGAAGATAAGCTCAGTGCCACTGAAGACCGCCTGGCCGAGACGGAGCGCACGCTGTCACGGCTGAGGCAGATGCATGGGCGTGAAGTTGAGCTCAAACGTTCGAAAATCGAGCTCGACGACGCCAGGAAGTCCTTGGCGCAGTGGACGGCGTCGGAGATCGAACGCCAGGACCTGGGTGTGCGCATTGTCCAGGCACGTCAATCGCTGGATTCCGCAACGTTGCTCGTCGCAGAGCGAGCCGCCTCATACCAGGGTCGGACGGCGCTCGTTGAGCGGTTACAAGAGGAGCTGACACAGATCAAAGCCTCGGCCGATGCTCTGCGGACCGCCGTTGCCGCTGTGGCTTCTCACCTTTCTCCGAGTGAGGGAACATGTCCTGTGTGTCTATGGCCTCACGGAGCGACAGAGCTGCATCGCAGGGTGCAAGAGGCACTCATGGTGTTGAGTCCCGCAATCGCAGGGGTGCAAGCACGTCTGAGCGACGCGGAGGAGCACCAGAAGGCAGCCAGTGACGCGTTTCACGACTCCGAGCAAGGCCAAGCCGCTGCGTTGGCGACCCTGAAGGATCTGCTCAGGATGGACGATGAGTTGTCCGCAGTGATCAATGCGGCACGGGAGCATCCGCTGCTGGTCCATCTCGAGCGTGATCTCGCACAGCAAGCCCTCGAGCGTCGCGCAGCAAAGCTCAATAATGATGCCAGAACACTCGAAGAGGAGCGCAGTAGCGCACCCGACGAAAGCGACGTGCGAGCGAGCTGGATGGCTCTCACTGAAGAGCGGGATCTGGCACGTGAGCTGGTTGTGAAGGCCGCGTTCGCGCTGGCCGATAGCAAAGCGCAACTCGATCAGGCACTCGAGCGAGTCGGCGCACTCGTCATCGATCCGAGTGTGGCTGCTCTTCTCGATGAGAACGAGTCGGCTCGCAATGTCGCCGCTGCCGATCTGGCGGTCGCTACGGCTCGCGCTGAGAAAGCCAACCGGGAGGGGCTACTCGCCGACGCGTCGGCGGGACTCGCACGCGCAGAGCAAGAGCTTGCAGATCGCAACGCGACCGCGGCTGTCCTTGCGAGTCAACTCCGTGAGGCGGTCTCGATATGGAGAGCTAATCATCTGGAGGGGGTACCCTCGGCAGAAGGCCTGAAACTGGTGTAGACGGCCACCCCGATCCGCAGATTTGTGACCCTCGCGTCGTTACGCCTGGGGCGAGCGCCGGCGGCCGGGAAGTTCGCCAGCGCGAGGGGCGGCGGTAGAGATCGCGCCCAAGCAGCGCGCCGAAAAGACGAAGGCCCTGGGTAGCGACCAGGGCCTTCCGGGGATCGGCGACAGACCGATGTTCGGCCTGTCTCGCACGACCCAGCCGCCGAGGGCAACTTCTCGGCGCGCTCGTCCGGGGACTCGTGCAAGGCAGCTTCCGGCTCGCCCGTTGTGGGCTCTGCGCCGCCATCTTCTTCGTCTGCGGGCGGTGTGATCGAGGGCAGATGTACTGCGGCAGCGGTTGCCGCGACGCGGCTCGCCAGCGGGCCCAGCGCGCGGCGCGGCTGCGGCACCAGCGCTCCCCCGAGGGGCGCCTCGATCACCGCGATCACCAGCGTGCCTACCGCGCCCGACAAGGCCGGCGCGTGATGGATACGGGTTCCGATAACTTGCCCCCGTCCGCCAGCGTGTGCCCGCGGGCCGGCGCGCCGACGTCGAGGGACGACGTGGCCGTCGCCGGCCCGCAGGAGTCGAGGGATGGACGAGCTGGTGATGACGATCTCCGCGACGCCGCGGGAGACGCGGGTGTTGCTGACGCAGGGGCCCGACGAGGTGATGAAGGCCCGGCTGCGGTCGGTGGCCACGCCGGCGCATCGGTTCGCCGGACCCATGCTGTGCGAGTCGATGGCGCTCTGGCACGATCAGAGGGTCCGCGCTGTCGTTTCTGCGGAGTCCGAGGACGTCTTGTTCGCCCTGGGTTTGTGCGACGGCCTCGGCGTCGCGCGCGCGACGCTTCACTACGTTGTCGAGCCTCTGTTCATGGACGCCCCGCCCCGCCGTGGTCAACGGCTGCCGGGGATCGGTAACTTCCGTGGCGAGCATCGCCTTCGCAGGAGCCTCGGTCGATGACGATCGACCAGGCCAAGGAGGCGGAGATCCGCCGCCTGCACTTCGCCGAGCACTGGAAGGTCGGCACCATCGCGACGCAGCTCGGTCTGCACCACGACACCGTCGAGCGCGTGCTCGGCCTCGGCAAGGGGGCGCGCTCGCTGCCCATCGTTCGCGACGCGGAGGCCGCGATGAGCGAGGTGCCTTTGCCGCTGCGCGGCTACGAGGCCTTCGTCATCGAGACGCTGACGCAGTATCCCCGGCTCCGCGCCACGCGCCTGTACGACATGCTGGTGGAGCGCGGCTACGAGGGCAGCATCCGCACGGTGCGACGGCATGTCCGGCTCGTGCGCCCGGCGCCTCAGAGCGAGGCCTTCCTCCGCGTCGAGCCGCTCATCGCCGAGCAGGCCCAGATCGACTGGGCCTATATCGGCAAGCTGTGCGTCGCGGGAGGCACGCGTCAGCTCTGGGCCTTCGTCATGGTCCTGTCGTACTCGCGCGCGATCTGGGGCGAGCTCGTGCTCGATCTGTCCGCGAGCTCGCTCCGCCGCTCGCTCGTGCGCGCGTGCTGCTACTTCGGCGGCGCGACCAGACAGTGGCTCTTCGACAACCCCAAGACCGTTGTCATCGAGCGCCACGGCGACGCGGTGCGCTTCCACCCGGACCTGCTCTCGCTCGCCGGGCAGCTCTGCGTCGCGCCGCGGCTCTGCGCCGTGCGCAAGCCGCAGCACAAGGGCAAGGTTGAGCGAGCGATCCGCTTCCTGCGCGACCGCTT
This sequence comes from Sorangium sp. So ce1335, assembly GCF_051521615.1. NCBI lineage: Bacteria > Pseudomonadati > Myxococcota > Polyangiales > Polyangiaceae > Sorangium > Sorangium sp. So ce1335. The sequence goes on along the minus strand of NZ_CP150363.1, from coordinate 6,933,854 downwards.
CTTCGCCGCGCGGACGATTCGTGACCTCGATCAGGGCAACGCCGAGCTGCTCGCCTTCCTCGACGAGATCGCCAACGTGCGCCCGCACCCGCGGTGGCCTGAGCGGCGCGTCGACCAGGTGCTCGCGGAGGAAAGGACGCGGCTGCTCGCGCTGCCCGACCCGCTGCCGGAGACCGACCTCGTCGAGCCCGTGTCCGTCGACAAGACCGCCTTCGTGCACTTCGACGGAAACCGCTATTCGGCGCCGTCGATCCACCACGGCAAGACGCTGACGCTCGTCGCCAGTGACAGGACCGTGCGGCTCTCGGACGGCAGCACCGAGGTAGCGCGGCACGCGCGCTGCTGGGGACGACGCCAGATCATCGAGGCGCCCGAGCATCGTGCCGAGCTGCTCGACCACAAGCGCGCCGCGCGCGAGGCCAAGGGGCGAGATCGGCTCGGCGCCGCGATCCCCGGCTTCGAGATCCTGCAAGCGCGCTGGGTCGAGGCCGGTCGCAACGTCGGCTTCATGACCGCCAAGGCCCTGCGCCTTCTCGACCTGTACGGCGTCGAGATCCTGGGCGCTGCGGCGCGCGAGGCCATCGCCCGCGGCACCCACGATCCCGGCGCCCTCGCCGTGCTCTGCGAGGAGCGCCGCCGCGCCGCCGACGGCCCCGTCCCCATCGACATCGATCTCGGAGCCCACGTCCCCGATCGCGACGTGATCCCCCACGACCTGGAGTCCTACGATGCCCAACGATGACGTCGCCGAGCTGATTCGCTCTCTCGGCGTACGCGTGTCGCGCGAGGCGCTGCTCGCGCTCATCGCGCACGCCACCACGGCGCGCCTGTCGCCGGTGCAGACCTTCGAGGAGCTCGCCGCCATCGCCCGCCGCGAGCGCGCGGAGCGCAACCTCGCCGCGCGCGCCAAGGCGGCGACCCTCGGCGCCTTCAAGCCCCTTGAACGCTTCGACTGGAACCACCCGCGCACGATCCAGCGTGAGCTCGTCGAGGAGCTGATGACCCTCGACTTCATCGCCAAGGGGCACAACGTCCTGCTCCGAGGTCCGAGCGGCGTCGGCAAGACCATGCTCGCCCAGAACCTCGGCATGCTCGCGCTCCAGCGCGGCTACACCGTGCGCTTCACGACGCTGTCGGCCGCGCTCGCCGATCTGCTCAAGCAGGAGTCGCTGCCGGCCCTGGAGCGGCGGCTGCGGAAATACACGGCCCCGTCGCTGCTGATCCTGGACGAGATCGGCTACCTGCCGTGCAGCCGTCAGTCCGCCGACCTGCTCTACAACATCATCAGCCGCAGGCACGAGAGCCGCTCGCTCGTGCTGACGACGAACTTGCCATTCAAGCAGTGGAGCACGGTGTTTCCAGGCGCGGCGTGCGTCTCGGCGCTGATCGACCGCTTCGTCCAGCACTGCCACATCCTCGACATCGATGCCGACTCGTGGCGGCAGAAGGAGTCGCTGGCCATGAGCGAGGCGCGCTCCAGGCCGAGGGCGGAGGCCGCAGAGCCGCCTGCGCCCGCGGCAACGAAGCGGCGCTGACCCGGGCGAGATCGGGTCAGATTTCCGCGGCGCCCAGGGTGAGATTCCCGCGGGCGCCGCGGTCATTTCTCTGCGGACGCGAGGGTCACGTTTCCGCGGATTGTCGCGGTCAGATTCCTGCGGATTTTCGAGGCCATCTACAGAAACTGGCGCGGCTTGATATCGAGCGCGCCGCCGCGCAAGCCGCTGATGCACGCAAGCGCCTCGACGCGGCGAGTTTTCAGATTGCGCGCTGGGTGTCTGCGGAGCGGCTCAAGGATCGCGAAGCTCGCGTCGCTGAGCTGTGCACGAATGGTGAGGACGAGCAAGCCTGTGGCGAACGGCTACTACAGGAGCAAAAGCGCGCGGAACAGAATGCGAGAGATGCGGAAAGTATTGCAATGGCGCTGGAAGATCTCGATTCGTCGCTGCGGGGTCGACTGGAGTCATTTCGCACTAGCGTGATTCGACCGGTTATACCCGTGCAGCAGGCGCTCCTCCGTAGAATGGTGCGAGATCAGCGGTTCAGTATGGCGAAGGTCTCTTTTAGGCAGTTTTATGGCAAACAGCACGCCGAGGCCCAGGTGCCGCTTCATGGTGCCGAAGTTCCCGTTAGATTGATCGCGAGCGAGGCTCAGCGTACAGAGATTCAGCTATCGCTCCTGCTTGCTCTCGCACTCAATCATCAATGGTGCGGCTGGCGCGCGCTGCTGCTTGATGATCCAACCCAGCATCATGACATTATCCATGCGTCGGCTGTGTTCGATGTGCTTCGTGACTTCGTTTGCGACCACGGCTTTCAAATTGTTTTTGCTACCCACGACGCAGGGCAGGCGCGGTTCTTCGAGCGTAAGCTCCAGAATGACGGGCTGCCGACCAACGTATATACGTTACTCCCTGGGCAGGACGGCGTTGTTGCTAAGTCCGGCTGAGGTCTCCCTGCTCTCGAAGGTATACGCGCGCTCAGGTTGCTGAATGGCGGTCGCCGGGCGCCATGCAGCGCGGTTGATGCCCTGCAAGGTGGTTCATGGACAGCGGGCCGTTGGCGATCCCGATTTGTCGTGCTCAATGTACGGTAGCATCGCTAGCTAGATGTTGCAGTCATCCCCGTGGAATTGATAGACGGGGGGACGGGGACCAGCGGAGCCCTGCGGTGGAGCAAGGCTGGCCTGGACGCGGGGTTCAGGGGAGGCGCTGGTGCCAGGAGAGCATCACGCGCAGGTGCGTCACCTGCGTGCGCGGCAGGGCAGGCGCCACGAGCAAGATGCGGCCGTCCGGGGCCACGGTGTAACTCTGAAGGTCGGGATCGGCCTGGCCAAAGGGCTTGTCGTAGATCACGAGGGGCGGGCCGACGGGACGGGCGTCGAGAGGAGAGACGGGGGCGGCGTGGAGCTTGCCGTCGGCACGGTAGTAGACCCGCGCGCCGTCAGGGGACCACGCGGGCTCGGTGCCCTCGCGCGGCGAGATCTGACGCTTCACCTTGCCGTCGGGAAAGGACACGACATAGACCTGCCGCACGCCGGCCTCGTCGGAGGTGTACGCGAGCCAGCGGCCGTCGCGAGAGAAACGAGGGTACCGGTCGTCCGATGGGCCGACGATGAGATCCCGCGGGCGGGCGTCGTCCAGGGAGAAGACCCGGATGTCGCGGGGCGAACGGCCGTCGGGCGACATCGACAGGGCGATGTGCCGGCCGTCAGGAGACCAGTCGACCGCAAGGGCGAAGTTGATGAGGCCGTCGGCGAGCCGGCGCTCCTCGCCCGTGGCGAGCGACTTGACCCACGCGCCGAATCGACCCCCGCGCATGCCGCTGAAGGCGAGCCAGGTGCCGTCCGGCGAGATCGCGGCCGACTCGACCTCGTTGTCGAACACGACACGATCGAAGATGCCCCGGGCCTCCTCGCGCACGTACGCCGTGTACGTGTCCTCCTTGAGCACCACCGAGAGCTTCTTGCCGTCGGCCGAGAAGCGCGGCTCGGCGAAGGGGAGCGGATCGTCGATGAACGGAGACGTCTTTCCGTCGTCGCCGAGCCACGCGAGCTGGCTCTCCTCGTGGAAGACGGCGCCGGGCACCCAGACGAGCGTGCCCTCGTCGGAGACATCGAAGAACGAGGCGTAATCGGTGCCGTCCGTGAGCACGCCGTCCACGATGGCGTGCTCGGGACCGGCGAGGCGCAAGGCGCCCACGTCGAAGCGGGCCGCGTAGATCGTCCCCTTGCGCTCCCAGAGGAGATGATCGCCGCGCGGGGTGCGGGCGAAGCGCGGCGTGGAGCCGCTCTGGACCACCGTGGCGCGCGCGCCGGTCGAGAGGTCGAGCACCTCGATGCGGGTGTCCTTCTTGCCACCCCAGGAGGTGAACAGGACCGCCCGGTTGTCAGGGAGCACGCACGGGAGCACCTGCGCGTAATCGCCGAGATCCGGGCGAACCTCGGAGACGAACCGGAAGTCGCCGCCCTGCGCAGGGATGCGCGCCAGGCCGCGACCCCACTCCGGAAAGAACGACACGAACCCGTCCGTCCCCCACGCGGCGCCCGCCGACCACGCAGCGCTGGAGAGCCGCTCGCTGTTGCCGCCGAGGACCCGGCGCTTCCAGAGCTCGCCGCCACGGTAGAAGGCGACCCATTCGCCGTCGGGCGAGAGGGTCGGGTCCCAGCCCTCCTCGGTGCCCGGGAGCAGCGCCGCGCTCCCTTCCGCGAGGCTCCGGTACCAGAGCCCGAAGACGCCATCCGCGCCGGCCGCGCCGAAGACGACGCGGCTGCCGTCGTCGGAAACCGCGAGGCGCAGCCGGGTCAGCGGCGCCTGGGGGGCGGGATACAGGAGATCGAACTGCCGCGCGGGCGGCCCGGGCGCGGGGGTTTCGAGCGCGCGCAGGAGCCCCGCCGAAGTCGCGGCGCCGACGAGGGCAGCGCCGGCCGCGGCGAGCGCGAGGCGCCTGCGGCCAGCAGCGCGCGCGGCGCGCGCGGGGGCGGGCTCGGGCGGAACGGCCGAGGAACGGCCGGAAGGAGCGAGGGCGCCAGAGGGACGGCCGGCAGGCGCGAGAGCGGCGCGGCTGCCCGGCGGAGGAGGGACGGAGGACGGGCGGCCGGCGGGCAGAGGCGCCGCGGAGGGGCGGCCGGCGGACAAGGGCGGCGTGGCCGAAGGACGGCCGGCGGACGGGGGAGGGACGGAGGAGGGGGCAGCGACGGAGGAGGCGGCAGCGGCGGAGGAGGGGCGGCCGGCGGGCAGAGGCGCCGCGGCCGAAGGACGGCCGGCAGGACCGGCAGGCGCGGGCGCGGAAGGGCGGCCGGCAGGGGCGCGGGCCGCAGCGAGGGAGCCGGCGGGCGCGACGGCGGCGGCGGGCGGGGGCGCCGCAGCGGAGCCGGCGACGGGCGCCGGAACGGCCGCCGCGGCGCCGCCGGCCGGCGCGGGGGCCGCAGCGCCGGACGCGGGCCCTGGAACGGCCGCCGCGGCGCCGCCGGCCGGCGCGGGGGCCGCAGCGCCGGACGCGGGCCCTGGAACGAGCGCCGCGGCGCCGCCGGCCGGCGCGGCGGCCGCAGCGGCGTTGCCGGCGCGCGCGGCGTGCGCCGGCGACGACGGCAGCGTGGCCCGGGTCTGACGCAGCTCGAGGAGCGCCTCCTCGATCTCCTGGCAGGCAAGGCCGATGTCCGGCAGCCGTCGGGCCGGATCCTTCGCGAGGCAGCGCCGCAGCAGGTCGACGACGCGCGGGGGGACCTCGGGCGACACGAGGGCCATGTCGGGCTCGCGCTCGAGCGTCGTGGCGAGCCGATCCGCCACGGTCTCGCCAGGAAAGGCGACCTCGCCGGTCAGGCACTCGTAGAGGAGCACCCCGAACGCGAAGATGTCCGCGCGCCGATCGACGCCGCGGCCCCGGATCTGCTCGGGGCTCATGTAGCCCGGCGTGCCAAGGATGATGAACGGCAACGTGAGCGTCGCGGCCGACAGCGGGGGCGCGTCGTCGGCGTCCGGCTTCACGGCGCGCGCGATGCCGAAGTCGACGAGCTTGGCCTTGCCGTCGCGCGTGAGCAGGACGTTGCTCGGCTTCAGATCCCGGTGGATGAGCGCCGCCTCGTGCGCCGCCTCCACACCCCGGCCGATCTGCAGCGCGAGCGGCAGCGCCTCCATCACCGGGAGCGGCCCGCGGGAGAGCCGCTCCGACAGCGTGGAGCCGACGACGAGCTCCATGACGAGGTAGTCGGCGTCGTCCTGCTCCAGGCCGTAGACGGTGGCGATGTTGGGGTGCGAGATCGAGGCGAGGAGCTTCGCCTCGCGCCGCAGCCGCGCGCGCTGCCCGGGGTCGTCCGTGACCGCCCGCGGGAGCGCCTTGATCGCGACAGGCCGCTGGAGGCGCGTGTCGCGCCCGGAGAAGACGATCCCCATGCCGCCCCGCGCGAGCAGGCCGGTGATCTCGTACGCGCCGATCCGCCGCCCCACCATGGCCGCGAGGTCGGCGTCCTCCGCCGTCGGCTGGTCGAAGGCGCGCCGGCGCCGCTCGGTCGCGTCGCCCTCCGCGCCGTCCAGCGCGTCCGTCACGAGAGACGTCGTCGTGCGAGGGGCCGCCGCGGCGTCGCGCCCCACGGCGCTGACCGCCCCCGACGCACGCAGGCTGGAGGTGTCAGCGCGCTCCAGCGCCCGGCCTTCCTCTCCGCCCGGTACGCCGGATCCGCCGGCGTCCACGTCGCTGTTGGCCTTCACACCACGTCTCCTGGGGGGAGGCCAGGATAGCTCGGTCCGCGCAAAGCTCCTTCAGAAGATGGCGTCGATGTCCGCGGACAGCGTGGCCCAGCTCACGCGCGCTGCGCGCATCGAGGGGCCGGGCACGTGAGCGACCGCGAGCTCACCTGCAGGCGACAGTGACCTCGGCGCCGTGGTCGCTGACCAGGCCCTCGCGCGCGACGCGGAGGCGGTACCGCACGTGGACGCCCGGCGCGACCTGCCCGACGGCGTGCTGGTACGAGGTCTCGTCGTGCACGACGGCGACGAGCCGGTAGGCCGCGCTGTCCGGCGCGAGCGGCGAGCCGCGGTAGAGCTTGCCGACGGCGGCCTCGATCAGGTAGCGCGCGCCCGGCTCGCCGGTGCCGCGCCAGCTCAGGTGGTTGACGCGGTTCGGCCGCGCCGCGACCTGGAGATCCGCCGGCGCCGCGAGCCGGATCGACGAGGACGAGATGCGGCCGCTGCTCGGCGTGGCCGGCGCGGGGGTGCTCGGCGTGGCCGGCGCGGGGGTGCTGCCGTGGCTCTCGCGCGCGCCCTGCGCGGGCTCGCCCTGCGCCTTCAAGGAAGCGCTCGAGCGCCGCCGGCGCTGCGCGAGCTCGGCGACGGGGCGCGCGGCCCTCGCCGCCGCCGCGAGCGCCAGATCCCTGGCGCCCTCGGCCGCGAGCAGCCCGCGCTTCGCCTCGGCGCGGCCCCGCTCCGCCTCGACGAGCTCCGCCATCGCCCGCTCCGCGGCGCCCCTCGCCTCGGCGACGGCGTCCTCGGCCTGGCGCAGATCCTCGGAGCGCTGGCCGAGCAGCCGCCTCGCGCACCCGAGCCGATCCAGCGTCTCGCCGTCGAGGCCGAAGCGGCCGCGATGGGCCTGCGCCACCGCCTCGAAGTTATCGAGCCAGCGCGCGAGCTCGTGAATGTCGCCCGGGAGCGGGTCAATCATCCCGGCCTCCAGCGCCGCGCGCCTGTCGCGCCGCGGGGGCGCTCCCGCGCCGCGCGCGGCCGAGGCCATCTCGGGTGCTCCCTCGTTCCATCATGGCCGCGCAGGATGCCACCCCCGGTCGCGGAAGGGAACGCGCGGGGGCGCGAGCGAGGAGAAACAAGGAGGCTCGACACGAATGAATCGCGCGCGAAACCAGGGGGAAACAGCGGTCCGCATAACGATGGCCCCCGGCGAGGCTCCGTGTGAGCTCCAGCGGTCCTGTCATGTCTCTCCCACTGCCTGCGATCCCAGAAGGCCTGCCGAAGCAAGGTGACGTCATCGCCGGGAAGTATCGTGTCGAGGGCGTCCTCGGCGCCGGCGGGATGGGCGTCGTCGTCTCTGCCCTCCACATCGCGCTCGGCCAGCGCGTCGCCGTGAAGTTCCTGTCGCCGACGGCGCAACAGGTGTTCCCGGACGCGAGCGCGCGCTTCCTGCGCGAGGCGCGATCGGCCATGGCGATCCGGAGCGAGCACGTCACCCGCGTCCTCGACATGGGGGAGCTCGACGGCGGCTCGCCGTACATCGTGATGGAGCTGCTCACCGGGCTCGACCTGTCGCAGCTGCTCAAGTCGCGCGGCGCCCCGCTCCCGGTCGACGAGGCCGTGGACATGATCCTCCAGGCGGGCGAGGCCATCGCCGAGGCGCACTCGCTCGGGATCATCCACCGGGATCTCAAGCTCACGAACCTCTTCCGCACGACGTACGCGGACGGCGCTCCGTTCGTGAAGGTGCTCGACTTCGGCCTCTCCAAGCTCGTCGCGCCCGACGCCGGCGGCGGCGTGGAGTCGAGCCTCACCCTGACGAGCGTCATCGTCGGCTCGCCGCACTACATGTCGCCCGAGCAGATCCGCAGCCTCAAGCACGCCGACGCCCGCAGCGACATCTGGGCGCTCGGCGTGATCCTGTACCAGCTCGTCTCCGCGCGGCGGCCGTTCCGGGGCCACAGCCTGCCGTCGATCTGCATGAGCGTCGCGACCGACACGCCGAGGCCGATCCACGCCTTCTTGCCGGACGTGCCGCCCGCGCTCGACGACGTGATCCAGCGCTGCCTCGACAAGGACGTGAACACCCGCGTGCAGACGGTGGCCGAGCTCGCCGAGGCGCTCGCGCCGTTCGCCTCGCCGCACGCGGCGGTGTCGCTGCGCCGCATCCTCCGGGGGCGGCCCAGCTATCCGGCGGTGAGCTCGCGCCCGAGCGCCCCTCCTCCCTCCAGCGCCGTCCCCGAGCCGACGAGGCTCCCCGCGGACGCGTGGAGCGCGGCGCTGGCGGGGCAGGGGAGCGCCGCGTTCCTGCCGTGGCTCCAGGGCTTCGACGCCTTCGCCCGCGCCCACGGCGCCCGGCTCGGCCTGGACGAGGCGAGCCTCGCCGCGGTCTCCACGGCGCGCGCGAGCCTGGAGCGCGCCGACCGCGGCGTGGACGACGCCGCGTCGTCCGTCGCCGAGGCAGCGCAGCGGGTCGCGCGCGCCGAGGCCGCGGTCGCCGAGGCCGAGCGGCGCTGCGACGCGAGCCAGGGCGCGCTCGGCGCCGCGGTCGTCGCGGCGAGGGAGCGGATCGTCGGCGAGGTGCTCGGCGCCCTGCGGCCCATCGTCGAGGACCTCCTGGAGCACGACGACATCACCGGCGCGATCCTCCGGCAGATGGGGCTCCGCCCGTCCGCGCTGCCGCGGCGCGCGAGCGACCCCGCCGTCGCGGCGAGCGGCCGCCCGCCGGCGAGCTCGGCGCCGCCGCCCGCGTCGCCGCGCTCGTGGCCGGCGCTCGAGCCGCCGAGGCGCCTGCTCGTGCTGGTGCAGCCCGGCCGCACCAACGTGCTGGAATGGGCGAGCGGCGACGCGCCGGGCACGAGCTACGTCATCGAGGCGGCCGTCGGCCAGCTCTACCGCGGCACGCCGGTCGACCCGGAGCCGAGCGCGTACAGGCCGATCGCGACGGTGATGGACAGGACGACGTACCGCCACGTCGTGGGGTCGGTCCCGGCGGGGGTCCGGGTGAAGTACCGGGTCCGCGCGGGACACGGCAGCTCGCTGAGCGGTTACAGCGCCGAGGTCATGGTCGCTTGCAAGTGACCGGCCTGCGCTGCCTGGAGCGGCGCTACGTGGCCTCGTCCCCGAAGAGCGCGTCCATGTCCAGCTCGACCTCCACGAACGGCTCTGCCCTGACCCGCTCGCCACGCTCTGCGGTGAGGATGAGCAGATAGCCTTCGGGCGTCCACCGATAGACCATCAGCGTCTGATCCTCGGGGTCGACCATCCAGTGGTGCGGCACCTCGCATCGCTGGTAGACGCGCATCTTCTTCACCCGATCGTTGCGCGCGGTGGTGGGCGAAAGCACCTCGCAGACCCAGTCGGGCCGCACCGGGATCGGCGTCGTCTCCGGCAGCTCGGGCAGCCTCTCGCGCCGCCATCCGAGCACGTCGGGTCGATAGACGTGCTCCTGCTCGAGCAGCACCTCGGTCTCGGTCACGATCCACCACCCGCCCGGGAGCCGCCCGCCCGGCCGCCGGTCGTACGGATCGCCGATGCGACCGCCGAGCACGCGCTGCGCCCTCCCGTGGGGGCCGCTGGGCCTGGCCTTGCGAACGAGCTCGCCGTCGACGATCTCGTGGAAGCGCTGCTCCTCCGGGATCGCCAGCAGATCCGCGAGGTTGGCCCGGGTACCGAGCTTGCCGGCGACCGACATGCGGCGAGCATACCGCGCGCGCCGCGGGCCTGCAGGCCGACCGCGGCCGGCGCCTGTCCTCCGAAGCACGGGGCGCACGGCGCGGCGCGCGGGCTCCCGGTGCGCCGGGCGCCCCGGCCGCTACAGGCGACCTGCCACAACTCCGCCACAACCTCTCCGCGCCTGTTCCTCGTCGCGGGCGCGGGCGCGCCTCGCCCGGGGGGTACTCCCATCGACGCTGCGGCGGCACCCGAGAGGGCCGCGCAGCGCTCACCCCACGGAGGTCCTGTGCAGGCGCAAGCTCCCTGTCTCCCCATCCCATCCTCGCCGCAGTCCGCCATGGAAGCCGGCATCCCGGACCCGCCCGAGCCTCGCGGCGACGCCGCGGCGGCGCCCCCGGCCGGCGCCGCCGCCGCGCCCGCGGCGCCCGGCGGACACCCCGGCTGGACGGCCGCGCTCCTCGCCGAGCGGTCGCCCGCGCTGCTCCGCGACGACCTGTCCCGGTTCGGCGTCGGCGTCGGCCTCGCCTCGCTCTACGGCCTGGCGCTCGGCGCGCGCCAGGGCGGCGTGTCGCTCGTCCAGCACGCCGCCGGCGTGCCCGCCGCCGTGATCGCCGTCGCGTGCCTCGGCGTGCCGGCGCTCCTCATCGTCCTCACGCTCTTCGACGCGCCGCTCGACCCGCCGCGCGCCCTGTCGGCCACGGCGCGCGCCGCCGCGGCGACGGGCCTCGTGCTCGGTGGCCTCGCGCCGGCCGCCGCGCTCTTCGTCGTCACGAGCGCGTCGGACCTGACCGCCGCCCTCATGGGCCTGCTCGGCCTCGCCGTGGCCGGCGCCCTCGGCGTTCATGTCCTGCTGCGCGACCTCCGGGCCGCCCTCCAGCGCGACGGCGGCCTCCTCCTCGCCGGGCAGGGCGCTGCGCTCCTCGGGTTCGCGGGGTTCGCCGTCGCGCTCGCCCTGCGCGTCTGGTGGGGGACGCTCCCGATCCTGAAGGGAGGTGCCCTGTGAGCGCCGCCGTCATCAGCCGCCTCCTCCGGGCGCCCTCGGACATCGCCGCGAGCTGCCGCGAGGACAGGGACACCCGCGCCATCGCGCTCGCGTCGCTCGGCGCCGTCGCCCTCGGCTCCGCCGTCTTCGGCGCCGTGATCGGGAGCTTCCGCGGCCAGGAGCAGATCCTCTACGCGGCCATCAAGGTGCCGCTCGCCATGCTGATCACGCTCGCGCTCTCGGCCCCGGCGTTCCACGCGCTCGCCGCGGTCCTCGGCCGCCCCTGGCCGATGCGGTCCTTCGTCGCCCTCGCGCTCGCGTCGGCGGGCCGCTCCTCGCTCGTGCTGCTCGCGCTCGCGCCGGTGCTCTGGCTGCTCATCGACCTGGGGCTCGGCTACCACGCCTCGTCGGTCGCCGCCTGGCTCGCCTACGCGGTCGCGGGCCTCGCCGCGCTCGGCGTGCTCGTGCGCGGGATCGGCGCGGGCCCGGGCCGCGCGCTCACCGCGCTCGCGTTCGTCGCGGTGTTCTTCGCTGTCGGCGGCCAGGCCGCGTGGATCCTCCGGCCCTACCTCGGGCGGCCGAGCGAGAAGGCGGTCCCGTTCCTGCGCGCCCGCGAGGGGAGCTTCTCCGACGCGCTCGTCCGGAGCTGCCGCTCCGCGCTCGGCATCTACGACCGCGTGGCCCCGGGCCGGCTGCCGGGCGTCGAGCACCGGACCCCGGGGGGCGAGCACTGGACCCCGGCCGTCGAGGGGGACGAGCACCACGAGGAAGGCGCCGCGCGCGAGCGCGAGGGCCTGCCGGAGGGCTCGCGATGAGCCTGCGCGACCTCTCGGTCCTCTACCTCATCGCCGGGCTCGCGTGCGCCGTGGCCGTCTACCGCGCCTCGCGCCATGACGGCCACGGCGCGCGCCGCCGCGCCGCCCTCTCCGCGGCGCTCTGCGTGCCGCTCTGGCCCATCTGGGCGCCCGTCGCGCTCACCGCGCGCCGCGCGGAGCCCGGCGGCGCCCCGGGCACCGCCGCCGCCGCCGCGCGCGTCCAGGGCGCGCTGCGCGAGGGCGTCAGCGCGTGCGCCGGCACGTCGTTCGAGGCGCTGCTGTCGCGCGAGGCCGCCGCGCGCATCGAGGCCGAGGTGACGCGCGCCGCCGCCCGCCACGCCGAGCTCGACGCGCTGCTCCGCCAGGGCGGCTTCGACGAGGCCGCGGCCGCGGCGCGCGTCGCCGAGATCGAGCGCGGCGGCGCGGGCTCCGGGCGTGCGCTGGCGACGGCGCACCTGCACCTCGACAACATCCGGCGCCTCCGGGCGATGCGCGACCGCGACGCCCGCGCCCTCGAGGAGCTCGCGGACCTCGTGCAGGCGCTCCGCACGCAGCTCGTGCTGGCGCGCTTCGCCGGGTCCTCGGTCGAGGGCGTCGGTGGTATCGTGTCCGAGGTCTGGGCGCGCGTGGAGGGCCTCGGCGCCGCCATCGACGCGCACGGCGCATGCTCCGGGGAACCGATCGAGACGTGAGCAAGCACATCCTGGTCGTCGACGACGAGGCGCGCATCCGCGAGGTCCTGCTCTACGCCCTGCAGAAGGAGGGCTACGCCGTGACGGCGGTGGCCGACGGGCGCGCCGCCGTCGAGGCGGCGGGGGCGGGGAACGTCGACCTCGTGGTGCTGGACGTGATGCTCCCCGAGCTCGACGGCCTCGAGGTGTGCCGCCGCCTGCGCGCCGGCGGCAGGACGCCGATCCTCTTCCTGTCGGCGCGCGCGGACGAGGTGGACCGCATCGTCGGCCTGGAGCTCGGCGGCGACGACTACCTGACGAAGCCGTTCTCGCCGCGCGAGCTCGTGGCGCGCGTGCGCGCGCTCTTGCGGCGGGCCGAGGCGCCGCCGCCCGCGCCGGCGGAGGCGCGCGCGGCGGTGCTCCGCCACGGGCCGATCGAGGTGGACACGGAGCGGCACGAGGCGCGCTACCTCGGGCAGCCCGTGTCGCTCACCGCGACGGAGCTCGGCGTGCTCGGCGCGCTGCTCGAGCGGCCCGGGGTCGTGCTGTCGCGCGGGCAGCTCATGCAGCGCGCCTACCGCTACGACAACCTGATCACGGAGCGCACCATCGACACCCACGTCCGCCGGATTCGCGCGAAGTTCCGGGTAGTTGGCGGCGATCCGATCGCGACGGTGCACGGCGTCGGGTACAAGGTGAATGGGGCGTAGCCGGGCGGTGCGGTGTCGAGCGGTGCGATGCCGGCGGGGGCGACGCCGAGCGGTGCGACGGCGGGCCGTGGGATGCGTACGATGATCGCGCGCCTGCGCCGGGAGCTCGGCCGGATCCGCGTCCGGCTGCTCGTCGTCAACCTGGTGGTGCTGCTCGTACCGGTGGCCGGGCTCGAGTTCGCGCGCCTCTACGAGCGGCAGCTCCTCGGCTCGCTGGAGCGCGACATGGCGAACCAGGCGGCCCTCGTGGCGGCGATGCTCGCCTCGGGCCTCGACCGGGGGCTCGCTCTCGGGGCGCCGGAGCACGGCGAGGTGCTGACCCAGGCCGCGCGGCACACGCGCACGCGCGTGCGGGTCCTCGACCGGGAGGGCGCGGTCGTCGTCGACTCGCACGAGAACGGCCCGCCCGAGGGGCCCGAGCCGCCGGTCCCCGCGCTGGTCCAGGCGCCCGGCCAGCGCGAGCGCGACCATGCTCCGAGCTCCGCGCGCTTCACCGAATATGCTGAGCGGGTGCAGCCGATCGGCCCGGGCGCGCGCGAGCGCTGGTCCGAGATCCTGGATCGCCCCGAGGTCCACGAGGCGCTCGGCGGGCGGCGCGCCGCGCGGACGCGCGTCCGGGAGCGGCCGCCGGCGGTCTTCCTGTTCCTCGCGGAGCCGATCCGGCGTGGCGGCGAGGTGCTCGGCGCGGTCTACGTGGTCCGCTCGACGCAGCCGGTGCTCGTGGAGCTCTACCGGATCCGGTCGGGCCTCACCCGGGTGCTCGTCGTCGCGAGCCTCTTCACGGGCCTGGTGACGCTGGCGCTCGCGTGGACGATCTCGCGGCCGCTCGGCAAGCTCTCGCGCGCGGCAAAGCGCATCGCCGCCGGCGAGCGCGACATCGAGGTGCCCGTCTCGGGGAGCGGAGAGATCCGCGAGCTCGGCGAATCGTTCGCGGCGATGAACGAGCGGCTGGGGGCGCGCCTCAGGTACATCTCGGACTTCGCGGCGGACGTGGCGCACGAGTTCAAGTCGCCGCTCACGTCGATCCGCGGGGCCGCCGAGCTGCTCGACGAGGGGGCGGCGGACGACCTCGAGGCGCGGCGGCGCTTCCTGCGGAACATCGAGCTCGACGTGGAGCGGCTCGACCGGCTCGTGTCGAGGCTCCTGGAGCTGAGCCGCATCGAGGCGTCGAGCGAGGCGATGACGGTGCTCGACCTGGAGGCGCTCGTCGGCCGTGTGGTGGAGCGGTGCACGAGCCGCGAGAAGCCGGTGGTGCTGCGGTACGAGATGCCGAAGCGGCTCGTGCGGGCGCGGCAGACGGACCTGGAGACGGCGCTCCTCAACCTGGTGGACAACGCGGTGAAGTTCTCGCCGGCGGGCGAGGCGGTGGTCGTGACCGTGGAGGGCGGGGAAGCCGGGGAGGGGAGGAAGACGGTGAGGATCTCGGTGCGCGACAGGGGGCCGGGGATACCGGCGCAGCATCTGTCCCGGATCTTCGACAGGTTCTTCACGACCGATGAGAGCAGGAACGGGACGGGGCTCGGGCTCGCCATCGTGAAGAGCGTGGTCGAGGCGCACGGCGGGGTGGTGACCGTGGAGAGCGCGCCGGGGGAGGGGGCGAGGTTCGTCGTGGAGCTGCCGGTGCGGCAGTAGAGAGGGAGCTGGACGACCGCGGCGGCCGCGCGCCAACGTCCGCAGCGCGCCTCCGCCTCGCGACGCGCCGAGCCCTGGCGCGGCGATGGCTACAGGCCGCGCAGGGTCGTCCGGGGATGGGGCTGGAGATCGATCGGCTCGAGCTTCAGCCAGGCCGTGCCGTTCTGATCGCGCGCCTTCGTCTCGGTGATGTGGACCAGGGTGACGCGGCGGTTCCGGAGGAGCGGCCCCAGATCGACCGGGCTCCGGTCCTGGAGCATCCCCGGCACGTGGCCCCGGTTGAGCTGCGCGACGAGCTGCTCGAGCAGCAGGTACGAGGGCCAGGCCGTCGGCGCCGAGTCGATGAGGATGGATGACGCCGGCGACATCCGCGGCAGGAAGTGGCCCAGGAGCGCCAGGATGTCCGCCGGACCGTGCCTGAAGTCCGAGAACAGCAGATCGACCGGCTCACCGGCGAACGGGTAGCGATCGAAATGGCCCGCCTCGTCGAGAGCCATCCTCTCGTGCACGAAGGTGATGTGCTCCTGCAGACCCAGCAGCCTCGACACCTCCGCGAAGTACTGCCGCGCCGTCGTGGCCTCCAGCGAGGCGAACTGCCGCCTGCGCAGCTGCTCGACGACCGTCTCCAGGAGGCCCTCGCCGCTCTCGAACAGGTCGAGGTCGTCCACGGTCCAGACGTGCCCCACCCCGTTGCGCTTGGCGGCGAGCGCCATCCAGAACGCCGACGCCCCGAGCCCCGTGCCCAGCTCGACGACGGTCCTTGGCGCGTGCATCTTGACGAGGCTGTAGAGGAACAGGCTGAAATCCTCGGTCCCGAAGACCGTCCCGACCACGTCGCTCAGGAGCAGGAGCCTGGCGCGCTCGTCCATCTCCATGGAATGTCCCGCCTTTCTCGTATCTCGATCGCCGCCGCTCAGCGGCTCGCTCCCCCGAGCGTGAAGGTGCGCCGCGCGTTCCTGGATTCGTCGAACGCGGACGAGGCCTCCCAGAAGCCATAGATCACCGTCAGGCGCTCGCCCCGCGAGACGTCGCTGACCGCATGGTAGGAGACGCCGCCCAGGGAGAAGCCGACCGCCGTGTTGAAGACGTGCCGGAACATGGCCCGCACGTCGTTGACATCGCTGCTGCCGAAGAAGACGAGATTCCCGCCAAAGTCGTCCTGCCAGTCCCTGGAGAGCTGGACGACGATCCGATGGGTCTCCTCGCCGGGCGCGCTGTCGGTGTGAAGGCCGATCCCCTGCCCGTCGACGAGCTTGTGCGCGCCGACGCAGACGTTCGGGCGAAACCGGGTCCCGAACAGCTGCTCCGCCAGCACCGTCACCTGGCCGAGGGCGGCGGGCGAGAGCAGCGGCGCGGCGATCGCGTCCGGCAGCGCGGCCACGTCGCGGAAGTTGAGCTCGAACTGATCATAGAAATGGTGAACCGCGCGCCGCCAGGGCGCCGCGCTGTCCAGCCATCGGCCAAGCCGCTCGGCCAGCCCGGCCTCGTAGAAATCGTCGAGCACGAAGTGAAGAAACGGATCGCGGCTCGTCTGCAGCAGCCTGGGCTTCATGGGCGTCCTCATGCAAGGGAGAGCATCCGCGCTTCGATCTCGTCGAGCAGCTGCCGGACGCCCTCCGTGAGCAGGTGTCGAAATGGGGCCAACCCCGCGCCGACAGGGCGCTGCCGAAAACCGCGCCGCGCGCGCCGGCGCAGCGCCTCCGCCCGCCCGGGCGCGCAGTCGGCGACGAGCCCCTCCGTCGACCACAGCCAGTAGACACCGTACCAGACGGCGCACGCATGGACATAGGAGTGGAGCCGGATCGTGGCGCCCGTCCAGGGAGACGTCACCGTTGCCCGGTTGGCCTCCGGCGCGTTCAGGAAGGGCTGATCGAGCTCCTCGTGGACGTGGAGGAGGCAATGAATCGCCTCGTGGACCAGCGCTTCCACCACCGCTGTCATGTCCACGTCCGGGAGGTGAGCGTTCGTGAGCCGAACGAGCCCCGCGCACGGGGCGAAGGTGCTGGACTGAAATGCCGTCGCGCCGGCGGGCTCACGTCGAAGCGCCAGCACCTCCGTCGAGGCGGTCACGATCTCCAGCGCGGGCGCGCACGCCCGGCGCAGCGCCGCGAGCCCGTCCACGACCCTGCCGATCGCGATCGCGAGCTCACGGCGATCGTGGGGCACGGTCACGGCGATACCGAACTCGTCGTCCGGAAAGGGAAACGGGCTCCCCTCGTCGAGCGTGATGCCCGTATCCCCGAGGGGCGGGCCAGGCGCCGTCCAGCGCTCCGGCGCGGAGGGATCCAGGAGGCGATCGCCGCGGGCCGTCCAGAGCGAGCCGGGTAGCTCCGTCGCGAGGCCGGCCGAGGCGAGCTCGGCCAGCAACAGCTCGGAGAAGAGCCGTCCATCGAACGGGTCGGCCACGTCGCGGCGCAGGAGCATGGCGACGGCGGGGGCGCGGAGAAAACGACGGCGCCGTCGCTCCGGCAGGAGCGCGAGGCCCTGCGCGAGGGATCCCTCCGGATCCGAGCGCGCGAACGCGGCGGCGGCGCGGCGCGCGAGGTGCTCCTCGAAGGCGTCGCGCCACGCCAGGGGATCCACCTCGGCCGGCTCCCAGCGCAGCAGCTCCGCCATCACGTGAAGCGGCGGAACCCCGCCGACCCCGCCACGCTCCCGCGGGTCGTCGCAGCGCCGCGCCGATGCGTGCGCCAAGGTCATGCGCTCACCTGGATCGACGGCGCCTCGCGCAGCCTCTCCATCAGCGGCTGGCACAGATCGCGGCCGATGTCGGTGAGGGCAGGGCTGTCGCGCAGGGGCCGCTCGAGCGCCTCGACCTCGGCGGTCAGCCTCGCCTCGAGGGCCCGGCAGTGCGGGTCCTCGGCCAGCCCGCTGCGCAGCAGCGTGCGGTAGAAGAGCAGCATGTTGGCAAAGGCGTGATAGCCGATGAGGATCTTGCTCAGCGGCCGATGCCGCTGCACCGCGGGCGAGTAGTATTGCTGCGCGTCGCTGCCGTCCACCACCGGTCCCACGCGGGAGACGAGGTAGAAGCGCTGGTGAGACGACTCGTGCACCAGCATCTCGGCGATCTCGATGGGGTTCGCCGACCAGGACACCAGGACGATGCCGGGCGCGTGCATCCAGCTGCTGCTGCGCGTGCGGCTCTCCTGACAGCGGCAGACCACGACGCCGCGCAGGACGCGCTCGACCCAGGTCAGGTACACCGGCGCGTGCCGCGCCAGGAGCTCCAGCGCGTCCGCGAACGGCTGGGCCACGTCCGGCGTGACCGGGGGAAACGCGAAGATGGAGTGGAAGTCGTCCTCGACGATCATATCGCGCGGCACCGCGTCCGACGGGAAGAGCGTGATGGGCCGCCGCCTCCCCACCTGGAGCAGCCGCTCAAGGCCCTCCGCGCTCCACCCGTTCTCCTCGCGGTGCAGCGCGGCGACGAAGCGCCCTCCGTCCACCCCCTTCAGCTCCAGGGCCGCGGCGGCGCCGCTGCTGTCGAGCGACACCTCCCGCGCCGCGGGGAGCACGAAGGCGCCGTCCCAGCACAGCCGTCGCCCCTCGCTCAACGTCGCGGCCCACCGCCCCGGGAAACCCCGGGCCGCGAGCCGCAACGCCACATCGACGAGCACGTCGACCGCGGAGACGTCGTCCGACTCGAGGGCCCGCAGGACGCGACCGAAGGACAGATCCCACGTGGTCTCGAAGTCGGTCGTGGTCCCCAGCCACCGCTCGAGGGTCTCCACGAGGCCGTGCGAGCGGCTCCGGAGGAGATCGCGCTTTTGCGAGAGCAACATCTCCACGGACGCGGTGCCGTGGGCGACGGCGATGAAGGTGGCCCGGTCGTCGCCGGAGCGCTCGGGGCACGAGAACTGACGGTAATTCCAGGGCTTCACGGTGAGACCTCCAGTCGCCCCGCCGTCGATCCGGCCGCCGTGGGGCGGATCTGGATCAGCGAAGGCGGCACGTCGGCGCGGAGGGCGGCGGCCATGCGCTCCGCCACCGCATAGAGCGCCTCGCAGTAAATCGATGGATTGGCGAACGATCGGCCATCGTAGCGATGGGGCAGGTAGCCGCCCCCGCAGCTCTGGAGGTGAGGGCACGCCTCGCATTTCGCCGACGGGCGCTGGATCTCGTCGATGCGATAGGCGTCCGTGCGCGCGTCGAGCGGATCGGTCGCGACGTTGAGCCGATCGACCGAGAACTCCCCCTGGCAGAACCGCAGCACGTCGCTCACCCCGATGGATCCGTCGGACTCCACCACGCACAGCTTCCGCAGGTCGCCGCCGAGCGCGTCGAGCTGCGGCTTGATGCCCATGAACGCCATCAGCATGACCTCGAAGAGGCGGATCTGCGGCGCGCGCTCCTCGAGCGCGTACCACGCGTCGAACGCCTCCTGCAGGAAGCGCCGGAACGGCGCCACCCCCGGCCAGCCGGGGGACTGGTTGACGTAGTTGACGTCGGGGAGGAGGAACTCGAAGCAGTCGAAGCCGTTCTCCACGAACCACCGCACCACGTCACCGCCGTTCACCGTGGGATCGACGACGCAGAGGACGCCCCCGAGGAGCCGGTCGAACCTGGGGCCGGCCCGCCGCAGGCGCTCGATGTTCTGGAGCAATTGCCTCGTCGAGCCCTTGCCGTTGAGAAAGACGCGGTGGCGGTCCGCCACCTCCGGCGGGCCATCGAGGCTGATGCCGAAGCTCATCCCGTTGCGCTCGAACAGCACCAGCCACTCCTCGTCGAGGAGGAGCCCGTTGGTCTGCAAGATCAGCCGCAGCTCCACGCCGGGGCACAGACCGCGGAGGCTGTCGATGATGCGCTGCATGCGCGCCTTGCCGACGAGCAGGGGCTCACCCCCGTGCATCTCGACGACGAAGCGCTCCAGCGAGTATTTCGCGCACTGCTCCGCGATGCGGCGCCCGACCGCGCTCACGACCTCGTCCGGGACGATGGGCGGCCGCCCCTTCCACGAATCGTCTCCACGATTGTAGACGTAGCAATACGTGCAGTTCAGGTTGCAGCGCTGCGCGATCTTGAACACGATCCAGTCGAGCGGCGCCAAGGACGTCGTTGTCACAGCCATCGACCTCTGCCCGCCAGGCGCTTGCCGTGCGGACCCTATGCGTGAGTGGTCTGCGCTATCCGCGTTTCGTGGACACAGCGCACGGCCCGAGGCGCGTGACGTGCTTCGGGCCGTGCGCGACGGACCTACGGGGTCTGGGGGAGCTTCACCTTCTCCAGTGCGCCTTCGATCCTCGACGGGCTGGCCCTCGAGTGGCCGCTGCCGTGCCGATCATAGCCGTCGGCCGCGATCGAGCCGAGCTTCGCCCGCTCCGCCAGCCGCGCCACGATCGAGTTCTTGATCTTGTTCAGATCGTCGTCCGAGGCATTCGCGAGATCTACGGTGAGTACCTTGTCGCTCATGTTCTGTCTCCTCCCTGAAATCAGGGGGACGGGTCCGCACGATGCTGGCAAAGAGCGCCTCTCAAGACCTCCCGTCGCCCGGCTGCCGAGGATGGCGGCATTGCGTCGTTGTTCCTCGACGCTCGACGAAAGGAAGGCCCCTCGTCGCGCCTGGTACGTTGTCGCCCAGGCTCGTCCCGGGGTCGTCGCTCACGGGGGCCTGTGCTCCGGCCCCTCCGCCACGACCCCGGGACGAGCCTGGGTGACGCGGCACCAACGCTGCCCCCGGTCTCCGGCTGCCTGATCCGGATTGGTCTGATTCGGCGCGCCAGGAACCCAGCAGGTGCGCACCCCCGCCCCCAGCTTCAGGTGAGCTTCAACGTAGCATCGCCGACCGCGCGGCCGCAATGGCTGCTTCCGCCCGAAGCGTGCTGCCGGTTTCTGACGTCCAGGGGACGGCAATGTCCGGCGTGATTCCCTCCGCCTCGCTATGGCCGTCGGCGCGAAAACGAATGCAATCGGGCATGCGCACGGTGACGCCGATGTTCTGCAAATGGAGGATCACGCCGCCGGCCATGTAGCCGCAGCCGGAGCCGAGCGTCCGCTCCCCGAGGAGGGTTGCGGCCCCGTTGTCCTTCAGCAACGCCGCGAAACCCTCTGCCGCCGAGGCCGTCCAGCGATCGACGAGCACGTACAGGGGTCCTGTCCAGACGCCTTCCCGGTACGCGTACTGGCCTGGATTGAAGAGGAGGCCCTTCGTCTTCAGTCCATCCAGCTCGCCAGGCCGGGCATACCGCAGGTAGCCGGGGAACCGGCCGACCGGCTGGCATGGCGCCTCCAGGGCGGCCTGCGTCCAGGCAGCGGAGAGATCGCAGCGCTGCGCCGCCTCGGCGCGCATGCCCTCCGCCGTGTCGCGCGCGCTCTCCAGCAAGGCGCGATGCTCGGCCGGCAGATCGGTGCGCTTCAGCTCCTCGGCGAAGGCGTCGCGGGCCGCGGTGAACCGCTTCTCCCAGAGGGGGTGCCGGATGAAGCCGAGCTCGGGTGTCCGCAGCGGGACGGCGGTGAGCGCGCGGGCCATCGGATCGGCCACGCTCGACCCACCCCCGTTGCCCGTGATGTCGACGAGGAGCGAACCCGCCCCGGCGCGGTCCAGCTCCTCGAGCTGCGCCGCCAACCGATCGATGAGCGCGGATTCCACCTTCAGCGTGAAGGCATCCTGACACTCCACGTCGCACGGTGCCTTCTGCGCCCTGCGCTGCTCCTCCCATTGCGCCGCGCAGAGCGCGGGGAACGCCTCGACGCCGAACGAGGGGATGCGCAGCACCGCCATCGGGCGGTGCCCCTCCTCTTCGATCAACCCCGCGGGGAAGGGCCGCTCCGCGGTCCCGCCGCCGAGCGGTCGCCAGCGGGGCAAGGCGGACCACGTTATCTCGCCGAGATCCGCGGCCTGGTACCCCATCCGTGCGCAGGCCTCCGCTCCGGGCGTCTCCGTCGGGAGCGCCTCGGGGTCGGCGGGCGTCTTGCCGGTCAGGCGGAGCTTCCAGCGCTCCAGCGTTCCCGGGCGGGTGCGGACCTTGAGGTGGTTGTCGTCGAAGGCGGCGACGAAGGCCCGCAACGCGGCCTGCGCCTCGTCGAGATTGCGGGCGTGACGCAATGCCTCGCGGGTCCGCGCGTCGAGGTCCCGGGGCGAGAGCTTCCGGGTACGGAGTCGCTCGGTGAAGTTCGCGTAGGCCGCGGGCATCTGGTCCCGCAGGGTCTCGTAGTCCGCGAGCCAGCCAGCGCGCGTGGCCTCGGTGGGCGGCCAGCACCATGACCCCAGCGCGGCCAGCGCGACGACCCCCGCGATGAACAAGCCTTTCCGCCTCATGGTCCCCCCATCCATCACGAAGGCCGGCGGCTGCCTGCCAGCGTCGTGCCACGATGGACGCCCGGGGTCAAGCTGGCCAGTTTCCTCGGGAGCTGCCGGTGAGGCAGCAGGGGGCGGGGAGGGGCTCTCGTGGTATATCGGGACGGTCGCCCCGTCCTCGACCGCGCGCTGGATGCCGTCGACCGAGATTCGTCGCCGAAGACGGCGCGGGTGTTCTTGTCGATCGCATCGACGGGCGTGCCCGTGAAGCCGATGGGCGGCGCGCTCGGCAGGCGCGCCGCCCCAGCTGGGTGAGCCCTGGGCAGCTCGGTCAGTACTGGAGCGTGATGTTGGCCGTGTATCCCTGCGCGGCGAAGCTGTTCACGGTGAGGGTCAGGCCGCCAGGGACCGTGTAGGTCGTGCCGGGCAGGCGCTCGGTGCCGCCGGCCGTGATGAGGTAAGGCACGCCGTTCACGACCCGATGGAGGAGCACGGTGTCGCGCGGGATGCCCTGATCCCAGCCGCTCCGCATCCGGTACTCGATCACGTAATGATCGTTGTTGTTGGCGCCCACGCGCACCATGAGCGGCCCGTCGGCCTCCGGCCGGCTGAGCGCGGCGAGCTTGAGCGTCGCCGTCTGCCGCGCGCTGCCGGGGTTGAGCTGCAGCGTGCGGTGCGCCGGGATGAAGCTCTTCTGAGCCCGGAGCGGCGCGTTCATCTCCGGTCCGGCCTGGAAGCCCGCGAGGTTGTTGAACGTGTACACGTTCATCGCGCTCATGATGTCCCAGTGATCCCAGTACTCGCCGGGCCCGGACCACGAGGCGGCGCGCCGGGTCGTGTCGTCGAACGAGTGGCCCCAGCCGAAGCCGTGCGCCATCTCGTGAGCAGCGAACGTGACGTTCCACGCGCCGGGATCCAGGAGGACGCGATTCCCGGCGGCGCCCGAGTCGACCGCGCCGTTGATGAGCGCGACGACGCTCACGTACCCGGAGGTCGAGCCGCCGTAGGCGTCGACGCAGCGCTGGATGCGGTCCCAGCGGCTCAGCGACCGGGACTGGTCCAGGGTGACGGACATCGTGTACCAGGAGCTCGGGATCTGGGTGCCTGTCAGGTCCCACGAGCCATACGACTGGTCGCGGAAGTAGTTCACCGTGCCGAACGCGCTGTCACCCGTGAACAGGTTGCGGAAGAACGGGTGCGCCTGCGGCTCCGCCGCGATGTCGCGGAACTTGCACTTCAGGACGAGCCACGGCTTGGCGGTGAACGGCGCCCAGCCGGCGTGGTTGCCTGGCGCGTACTGCGTGTAGACCCACCAGTACGTGAGGCCGCTGCCGTCCCAGCGCGCATCGCTGCGGATCACACCGTTCCAGCTCGGCTGATAGACGATGGCGTCCTCGCGGTAACGGCCGCCGGGCTCGGCGATATCGCCGCGAAGGGAGCCGAAGAACAGCTGCGCGCCGCCGGCGGTGTCGATCTGCCCGAGGGCCACCCCGGGGAGCGCTGGCAGGTCGCCCGCCTGGTATTCCATCCGGAAGAACCGGGTCGCCCCCGTCACGCGGTTTCGCAGCACGACGTCGTCGGCGGCGTTGTCGTCGATGCGCGCAGCCTGGACCTGATCGTCGGCGGACACGAACCCGGACCGGGTGGTGAACGCCCACCAGAAGGTGTGGTTCGTGCCGTCGAACACCGACACGTAATAGAGGACCTGGCCCCATCCGTTCACGGCCATGATGTCGTCGCGGCCATCGCCGTTGAAGTCGCCGGCGCGCAACGTCACGCCCGATGTCGCGATCCCCGCCAGGTTGCCCTGGTGGAAGAGCGGCGTGGACGCGAAGACGTGGTCGCCCTTGACCGAGTACATCCGGTACGCGCCGCCGCTCCTGTTATAGACCAGGATGTCGTCGCGGCGGTCCCCGTCGAAGTCGCCCACGATCGCGTCTTCATTGCTGCCGACGAAGCTCCCCTGCGTGAACCACCACCAGAGCTCGCGGCGATCGGCGCCGATGCCGTAGCACTCGAGCGAGCCGTCATCGAGGATCAAGCAGGTCTGATCGTAGCGATCGCCGTGGAAGTCGCCCGTCAGCACGCGCGTGATCGGGCGGCGGGTGTACAGGTGAAGGACGCCGGTCTTCTCGAAATCGGTCTTGCTCACGAAGAGCTTGTTGCTGGTGAACTGGAGAAAATCGCTCACCCCGTCAGCGTCGATGTCCGCCAAGAGGGTGTTGTTCGGCAGCATGTTTTGCGTGTTGCTGCCGCGCCCCTTCCTGCCCGAGCTGGCGATGGCGGAGCGGACGTCCGCCTCGGCGGGTCCGAGCACGATCTTGGCCGCGCATGGCACCTCCCCGCACGCCGGCGCAACGCTGGGGCCAAGCTCCTCGCCGTCCACCGGAGCGGCCGGCGAGCGCGTGAGCGGCGGGTGCTCGAGCTCGTCGAGGTGCGCTGCAGGCGCGTCGAGAGCGGGTGAGTCGGAATCGGCAGATGGGCTGTCGGTCGAGGGCTCGTCGGCGCGCGACCCGTCCTCGCCAGCGGAGCCTCCCCCGACGTCACCCTCAGGCTCCTCGGTGCTCGGCGGCGCGACGCAGGCCGCCTGGCCGAGCACCAGCACGGAGGCGCCGGCCAGGAGCGCGCGGGTGAGGATCCCCGGCGCGCGCCGCGAGGCTCTCCGCGCGCGGCCCGGCGCGCTGGCCGGGGTCGGCGACGCGGGGTGAAGCGACGGGGAGGCAGGGGGAAGATCGTTTCCATAAGTATTTTCGTTCATGGTCATTCTCCGTCGACTGCGCTCCACGAGCGCTCGAGGCTCCGCCGCGCGGCCGAGCCAGCCACTGCATCTCGGGATCTGCGCGCCGCACGTCACCGCGACAGCGCCGACCTCCGCCGGCCCTCTTTGCAGTGCGCGTACCAGGGCGCACCTCGCCACGGCACCTGCGGAAACCGCGCCGCGCCGGGGCTCGCCGTGGCGCGCGCTGCGACAGGTGAGGGGCGGCGCGCGGCAGCCGTCGTCGCCGGCGCGTCGGCGTGCGACACGC
This sequence comes from Sorangium sp. So ce1335, assembly GCF_051521615.1. Lineage (NCBI taxonomy): Bacteria > Pseudomonadati > Myxococcota > Polyangiales > Polyangiaceae > Sorangium > Sorangium sp. So ce1335. The sequence goes on along the minus strand of NZ_CP150363.1, from coordinate 6,908,936 downwards.
CGGGGGCAGCGTGCTCCGCTGGGTCGCAGCTCGAGGGGCGCCGGCGCCGGATGTGCCCCTCGCCGGTGGCACCGCCCCTTCCAGCCCGTGGCCCTACCCCTCGGGTGGGTTCACGTCGAGCGTTGAGAGGATAGCCCGCCCTCTAGATTCTCGCGGTCATGCTCACACTGGCCAGCTCGTGCAGCGGGACGATGGAGTCTCCGGAGCGAGGACGCCCCGGACGCGCGGCGATCGACGCGGACGCTTTCCCCCACGGATGACCCCCGATACGGGCGCCTTCCTCGGGATCGTCGCGGACAGCGCCATGTTCCCCGCCCTCCGCCGCCCGGAGGGCCTCGCCTTCGGCCCCGATGGGGAGCTGTACGTCACGAGCTTTCGCGACGACACCGACACCGCAACCACCATCGACCAGATCCTCGTCTTCGACGTGGTCGGCCGGACGCAGGCCGTGCTCGTGGATTCGATCCCTCTAGAACAACGATCACGTTGATCGAGCGAGAAATGAACCGCCAAGACGTCGAGGACGCCAAGAAGAAGACAAAGTCTTGGCGTCCTCGGCGTCTTGGCGGTTCGAAGTTCTGCTCGTTTCAGGCGGGTTCAACCCGGTTGTCGCTCTAGTACTACAGCCGCGGTTAGGGAGCCCGGGCGCGGGCAAGCGGCCGATGGCGGCGGCGCCGGTAGCAACAGGCGCGAGCCTGGGCGCGTTTTCGGCGTCGCCACCTCGACCACGCCCAGCGGAACTCGGGCGAATGGGCGGGCAGCGGAAGTACCAGCTCCATCAGGCGGCGGACTTCGGGAATGCTCCAGGGCGCCAGCGTCGGCGGACCGTCGGTTTCTTCGGGCGCGGCAGGCTTTTTTTCCCCGACGTGTCAAGCGCCGTCTTCTGCATGGGCTTGACGTTCTTCCTCGATCCCGGGCGCGTCGCTTTGGGCACGAGCTCGGGGTTCATCGCCGGGGCGTACGGGAAGGCGCCCTCCGCGGGAAGCTTCGCGCGCACGAAGGCCAACCACGCCAGGGCCATCATCCCGAGGGTGATGTACCGATGCCAGCTCGGCCACGAGCGGACCTCGTAGTGGTCGAGGCCCACGTCATCCTTCGCCTCCTCGAAGCACTGCTCGATCGTGTAGCGCGTGGAGGCCACGTGCGCGAGCGTTGTCAGCGGCGTGTCGGCTCCGGCGTTGGACAGGTAGTAGCCCACGTCCGACGGCTTCGAAACAGAACGGCGGGCCAGTAGCCAGACGTCGTCGGCCGGCAAGCGCCGACGGCTGTCGACGACGCGCGCGCAGGCCCAGTCGTACTCGATGGGTCCCTTCTCGCCTTGATGGATGGCGAGGCGATGCCATTGCTTCGGCGACCACTGGGCCACCACCTTGGCCACGGTGGTGGCGTGCGGCGCGCCCGGTGCAAGACGAGTGCGCGTGCGGAGCGGACCACGAGGGTGCTCTCGTTCGGTTGGGGGCTCCGCGACCTCGGGTCGCTCGGGCCACACCGGCGTGCTCGAGACGACCGCGAGAACATACCGATGGCCCTGCGCGGCGATGCCGTCGCGAAGCACGCGGTCGCCCCCGTAGACTTCATCGCCGGCGACCCACGCCATCGGTACACCTCGCTGCCAGGCGCCATGCAGCATCTGCATCGCCAGCTGCGGCTTAGTCCGGAACGCGACATCCTCCGGAACGTGAGCGTCCTGCCTCCGCTCCGGATCGCTGCACCACGATTCCGGCAAGTAAAGACGACGATCAAGGATCACATGTCCACGTGGGCCGTTGTAGCTGAGGAACACACCGATCTGGCAGTTCTCGATCTTGCCTGCCGTCCCACTGTATTGCCGCGCCACGCCGACGGACTTTGTGCCTTTCTTGAGGAAGCCCGTTTCGTCTAGCACGCCGATGCCCTGCGGATCGCCGAACTGCTCGATCGTGAAGTCCATCAGGAGATCGCGCGCCGCATCCGCGCTCCAGTCCGCACTGTACAGCAGCCGCTGCACGCGATCGGGCGTCGGATCCCCGATGGCCTCGGCCAGCTGCCAACCGTTCCGCCTCGCCGCCGGCCCCATCAGCGAGCGCACGTACTTGATCGCCTGCTCGCGCGGCTCGCTGCGCGCGAACAGCCCCGCGAATCGCGCGTGAAATGCCTCAAAATCTGCTGCCAGCGCGTCCCACGCGGCCGCTGCTGGCAGCTCGCTTGCCCCCGGATCCATAGGCGGATCCTGGGTCCAACCGGATCGATGTCGAGGTGCGGCTGTAGTACTAGGGCAGATCGGTCAACCCCGCGCTTTTGCGCAGGCGCTGGTCTTCGGCCCGAACGGCCTGTACGTGCCAATCGCGGGCGGCGACCCGGCGACGACGGGGCAACCCCGCGTCTACAACCTCGGGACGGAGCCCGAGACCCATACTCTCCTCGCCGAGGCCGGCGGCCCGCTGCGGTCCCCCTGGTACCTCACGTTTTGCGGGACCAACCCCGCCACGCTCGCCTACGAGCCGCGGCGGCGCTGCGCCTGCGGCCACTGACGACCCGCGACCGAGCCATCACGACGCTCGCGGTCCCCACCCGTTCGGTTTGCCCCGTCAGCTCGCGCGCCTCTTGGCGGGGACGTCGCCGGACGAGCCCGCCGCCGTGCTGTCCGCGCCCACGTCGCCGCGGCGCTGCTCGGGCGCGGGCGCGTCCACGCCCGCCCGCGGGGGAGGCTCTGCCAGCGACGTGTCCGCCGGCCGCTCCGCGTGGGAGCTGCCCGCGACGCGGTGACGCCCCCAGAGGTCCTTGAGATCGGCCGGGAGCTGGCTCTCGATGTCCGTGACCTCCTTCGTGGGGATCTCGCGCTCCACGGCCGCGAAGACCGCGGAGGACACCGCCCTCGCCTGGTCGGTATCGATGTGCAGGTGCTCCGCGAGCGTCTCCAGGAACTCTCGACGACTGAAGACCTCGGGATCCTCGTCGCGGTGCGTGGCGCACGGCTGGACGATCGCCTGGATCGTCGAGGGCAGGGCCGCGGCGAGGTCCCGCGCCTCTCCGCCGCTCAGCCGGCGCGACAGCGTGCACAGGGCCACGCCGACGGCCTCGGGCGCCCCCAGGTGCGGCGGCAGCGCGCCGCTCTGCTCGACCTGCCGGAAGATGTGCTCGGATACCTCGTCGATCGGCCGACCGGCCGCGGTCGTCGTGTTCACCATGCTGCCCATTCGACTTCTCCTCTCGTGCGGGAATCCTGCGAGACCGCCGTGACAGAAGGCAAGCGCGGTGCCGACCCCCGCGCACGGCGAGAATCCACCGTTGTCTCCTCTTCTATGAGTCACCTCCCCCTCAAATTCTCTCTGGACTCCGCTCTTCGCTTCGTGAATACAGGAGCGCTGGCCCGTCTGGCAGTCCAGCGCAGTCCCGCGCTCCTGCCACGGACGAGGGGGATCCCGGGCGTCGCGATCGCCGGCGCGGCCGGCATCGATGATGCCCTTCACCCCACGGCCCCTGCCACCGAGGTCTCATGCCGCCCGTCTGCGCGACCCTCTCGACGCCTCTCTCGTCCCGGCGCTCGCGATCCCGCGGCTGAGGCTCGACCTGGAGGGGGGGTTCGGCGAGCTCGTCGGTCGGCCCCTGCTCGGCGAGGCGCTGCGCGGCAAGCGCTTCGGCGAGGCGAAGCAGCGGGTGCAGTTTCACCTGAACGAGGGCGGCGCCGGCGCGACGGCGGAGGCGGTGGTGGGCTCGTACGGGCTGCCGCCGCCCCGGTCCTTCCTTGTGACGGCGCCGTTCCTTGTGCTGCTCCAGCGGCGCGGGGCGCGCGCGCCCTACCTGGCGGCGTGGGTGGAGAGCACGGCCTGGATGGAGGTGCTCGGCCAGGTGGCGCCGCCGGCGCCGCTTCCGGCGGGGTGGGGATCGCCGCCGGGGTGGGGAGCGCCGCCGGGGTGAGGATCGCCGCCCTCCGTCCGGCACGACGCGAGGGCGCCGGACGCCGGGGCAACGCGCGGTCGGCGCACGACGAGCGCCCGCGCGCCATGCGCGGTCCCGGACGTACGAACTGAACCGGTTCATCTTCCTCCGCGAGGGCCGATGATCAAAGCTCCGCGCCGCGGGGATCCCCGGGGTCCCCACGTGCGGCAGCAGAAGGAGCCATCATGCGAAGTTCATCGTTCTTGAGCTTGAGCTCGTCAGGTACGTTCGTCCTCCTCCTCATGGCGCTCGGGTGCGGCTCGTCGAACGAGCCGTCCTCCGGCGCCGGCGGCGACGGGGGCGCCGGCGGTCAGGGCGCGACGAGCAGCGCGAGCGGCACCGACCCGGTCGGCGGCACCGGCGGGGCAGGGGGCGCGGGCGGCGACGCGGCCGGCACCGGCGGCGACGCGGCCGGCGCCGGCGGCACCGGCGGCGCCGGCGGCACCGGCGGCACCGGCGGCGGGGCGCCTGCGGGGCCGGGCTGGGACTGGACCGGGATCGTCGGCACGGGACAGAGCCTCTCGGTCGGCGTCGAGGGCACGCCGCCGCGCACGACGGAGCAGCGCTTCAGCAACCTGAAGCTGTCGCTCGGCGACGCGGCCGTGCCCCCGTTCGACGCGTCGAACGGCGACTTCTCGCTCGTCCCGCTCACCGAGCCCATCCGCGGGTTCGCGACGGCCTACCCCAGCGCCTACCCAAGGAACCTCTACGGCGAGACGCCCCACACGGCCATGGCCGACCAGATCTCGACGCTGGCGCAGGCCGCCGGCGGCGATCACGTCACGGTGCACACCGTCGTCGGCGAGAGCGGGCAGCCCATGAACGTCCTCTGGAAAGCCGCCAACCCGACGACGGCCGAGGGCGGCAAGACGACGGGCCACGCCTACGCGGCGACGCTGTTCGAGGCGGAGGCGATCGCGCGCCTCGCCAGGGAGGCCGGCAAGACGTACGGAATCGGCGCGATCATCATCACGCACGGCGAGTCCGACGCCGGCAGCGCGACCTACGAGGACGATCTCGTCAAGCTCTGGTCCGATTACAACGCGGACCTCCTGCCCATCACCGGGCAGTCGCGGAGCATTCCCATGCTCGTGTCCCAGCAGCACTCGGTGCACCTCGAGGTGGGCTCGCGCTCGACGTCCACCCAGGCGCAGTGGCGCGTGGGCGTGAGCCACCCGGGCGACATCGTCTGCTCGGGCCCGAAGTACCAGTATCCGTACGCGGAGGATCACATCCACCTCACCGCGCACGGCTACCAGCTCCTCGGCGAGAAGTACGGCCAGGTCTACTTCGAGAAGGTCGTCCTCGGGAAGGACTGGCAGCCGCTCCAGCCGACGGGCGTCGAGCGCAGCGGGAACGTGATCACCGTGCGCTTCCACGTCCCGGTGCCGCCGCTCGCCTGGGACAGCGCGCTGCCGTCTCCCCACCAGACGGCGTTCACGGAGTGGTCGAAGGGCCGCGGCTTCCAGGTCTGGAGCGGCGACACCCGGATCGAGATCAGCAGCGTCGAGATCGACGGCGACGCGGTGAAGATCACGTGCGCGTCGGATCTCCCCTCGTCCGGCGCGATGGTCGGCTACGCGGCGACGACCGACGGGACCGCGATGCCCGGCGGCACGACGCGCTGGGGGCAGCTCCGCGACTCCGATCCGTTCGTCGGCTCGATCACGGGCAAGCCCCAGCCGAACTACAGCGTCGCGTTCGAGATGAGCGTGCCCTGAGCCCCGCGCGGCCGCGCGCGGAGAGACGCCGCGCGGCCTTCCCCCGGCGTCACTGGGCGCGCCGGATCTCGTCGGAGAACCTCACGGCCTCGCGGAGCACGTGATCGGCGAGCGAGGGATCGATGATGCTCTTGACCTGCCCCGTCTCGATCCCCTGCTCCGCGGCCGTCTTGAAGTCGATGACCTCGTCGGCCATGCTCGCGAGGTGCCCGGCGCCGACGCGCTGGATGTGCGCCTGGTACATCGCGCCGGCGCGCGCGTTCGCCTGGTCGACGAGCTGGCGCTCCTGCGGGTCGAGCAGGTGCGCGATGAACTCCAGGTGCTCGGCCATGATCCGCGTCCAGAACGACCCGACCTCGTCGCGCTGGAACCCGGCGCCGCCGTTCGCGAGCAGATCGAGCCGGCCGGCGAACCGCTCGGCCTCGCGCGCGATGTGGTCGAAGAACAGCGGCCAGACGAGGCTCTTCAGCGCGCCGGCCTCCTGCGCAGCCTGCATGCGGCGCTTGTACTCGAGGAACTGAAGGACGCTCGACCGTGTTTGTGCGAGCAGCGGATAGAGCTCGTCATCGCGGTAGGCGCGGTCGCGGGACGAGACGAAGTGCTGGGCGAAGAGGACCTGGAATTGCCGCGCCTCGTCCCGCTCCGCGCGGAGGCGGTCGCCCGGCATGAGGAGCGCGATGAACATCGCGTGTTCCATCATGATGTCCGTCCAGAAGAGGACCTCCGCGAGGGCGTGCGCCGCGAGGCCGGCGTGCATGCCGGGCAGGTAGATCGGCTTCTTCGCGCGCTGATCGACGAGGATACCGGGCGTCTGGGGGACGCCTTCGGGGAGCGACAGGGGCCCGACCGGCTCGCAGCTCCCGGCGCCCTTGTCGACCGCGAGCGCGAGGCCCGGCGGGGCGAGCAGCGAGACACCCACGGTGGCCGCCGCCCTGCCGGCGAATCGCCGGCGTCCAAATTTGCCTTGTGAAACACGCTTCTCCATCGACGCTCCTCCAGGTTCGTACTGCCGTGAGAGCCCGAGCGAGGGTGCATGTCCCGCGCCCGCTCGCCAGGGAGGACGCGACGGCCGGTTCGCCGGCCAGCGTCTCGCCGGATCCCGGCGACCGGAGACGCCGGGGATCGCCGCGCGCGACGCTCCCTCTGCAGGGGAGTCGCGGGGGCGCGCCGTGCGCCGAGCGGCTGCGGGATCCGCCCGTGATGGGCGACGCGGCGACCGGCGCCGTGCGAACGCCGAGCACAGGGGCGCCTGGTTGCGGGCCCCGTGCGACGACCGAGCACATGGTGCCGCGGAGTACCACAGGAGCCCGGCCCCGAAGTGGACGGTGTCGGTCCAGGCGGGGCAGAGATGGGGCGTTGGCGGGCTGGGCGGGTTCACCCGTCCGGGCAGGGCGCGCGATCGCCCGCGTGGCTCGGCGCGCTCTCCGTGGTCAGCGACGTCACGTCGCCGGCGCTCCGAGCGAGAGGTGGCTGATCATCCATCCGGTGCCTCATGGCTTCCTGTCCGAGCGGCCTCCCCGGCCGGAGCCTGGGCGTAACCAGATGTCCGGCATTCACGAGTGACCAGCTCGGCGGGGCGCGCTCCGCGAACGATGGGCGTCGACGCGTCGCGCAGGTGGAAGGGCGCGACGGACGGTCCAAGGGCGCAGCCTGTCGGCGAGCGGGGCGCGGCGCGCGGCGGATCGTGCGCGCGCTGTGTCTTTGTCGAAACGTCGTTGTCGATTCGGGTCGTCACGTCCTGCGCCGGCGATCTACGCCTGTGCCGGGCTCGGCTGTGCCTGAGACGTTCCGGGACGTGGCGCGCGGAGATCGCGCGTGGGCGGCAGAGGCGGCTCATGACGACTGCTGTGTCTGGCAACGATGTTCGAGAATCGCGGCGGCATGCTGTCGAGCGCTTGTGCTCACGCACCGATTCTGTACTGTCGTGCCCATCCGGATTGTTGCCCTGGAGATCGCATGCGAACCTTGAACCAAGTCTCTCGACATCAAGGCTTCCTTCTCGCCCTCATGGCGTCGGGCGCGCTCACCCTCGGCGCTGGCTGCGACGGCGGCGAGACCGTGGACCCGTCGAGCGCCTCGTCGACGACAAGCACCAGCACCGGCGGCGCTGGCGGTGAAGGCGGAGCCGCTGATGAGGGCGGCGGCGGCGCAGGAGGCGCGAACGAGGGCGGCGGCGGCGCGGACGGCGCAAATGAGGGCGGCAGCGCGAACGAGGGCGGCGGCGGCGCGGGGGGCGCGAACGAGGGCGGCGGCGGCACGGGGGGCGCGAACGAGGGCGGCGGCGGCGCGGGGGGCGCGAACGAGGGCGGCGGCGGCACGGGGGGCGCGAACGAGGGCGGCGGCGCGGGCAGCGCGAACGAGGGCGGCGGCGGCGCGGGGGGCGCGGGCAGCGCGAACGAGGGCGGCGGCGGCACAGGCGGCGCGGGCGGCGCGAACGAGGGCGGCGGCGGCACAGGCGGCGCGGGCGGCGCGAACGAGGGCGGCGCGGGCGGCGGCAGCGTGGACGCCTGCGCCGAGCTCGCAGAGGCCCTCCAGGCGCGCCTCGACGGGGCGCGGGTGGCGCTCGGCACCCCGGGCGCCGTCCTCGCGGTCAGCACGCCGGGGTGCGGCGTCCTGGGCTTCGCGAGCGGCGAGTCGGCGCCCGGCGTCCCGATGCGGGCCGAACACGTGCTCCGCATCGGCAGCGTGACAAAGACCTACGTCGCCGCCGCGGTGCTCCGGCTCGCGCACGAGGGCGCGCTCGACCTGGACGACCCGATCTCGACCTGGATCACGACGTTTCCCGGCGGGGACGGCATCACCGTACGACAGCTCCTGAACCACTCGAGCGGCATCTTCGACTACACGGAGGACGCGGAGCTCCCGGTCGCCGTGCTGTCCGATCCGGCCCGCGTGTGGAGCCCCGAGGAGATCGTCGCCGCCGCGGCCGAGCACGAGCCCTATTTCGCGCCCGGCGATGGGTGGCATTACTCGAGCACGAACTACATCCTCCTCGGGATGATCATCGAGGCCGCGACGGGCGAGGGCGTCGCCGCCGTGATCCGCGAGCGGCTGCTCGAACCGAACGCGCTCTCGAGCACCTCGTTCGACGGAGAGGAGCCGATCGAGGGCGATCTCGCCCGCGGCTACACCACCGGCGGGACGGACATGACATCCATCGTTCATCCCTCGTTGCCGTGGTCCGCCGGCGCCATGGTGGCGAGCGCGGGCGACGTCGCCCGCTGGGCCGTCGCGCTCTACGGCGGCGCGGCGCTCGAGCCGGACTCGCTCGCAGAGATGATCGCGGATCCCGTGCCCACCGGCGTCGCGGGCCAGGGGTACGGGCTCGGGACGCTCGTCATCGGGCGCGAGGTCCTGGGAGTCCCCGCCCTCGGGCACGACGGCGGCATTCCGGGCTACGCCACGGAGATGCTGTATTACCCCGAGCAGCAGGCCGCCGTGGCCGCCATCGTGAACAGCGACACAGCGGATCCCGCCCTCATCGCGCTCTCCGCGAGCGGGCTCCTCCTCGAATCCGACTGAGCCGGGCACGCGCCCCGCGCCGGCGCCGCCGCTCCGGCGCTCGCCGCCGCGCTCGCGGCGGGCTCTGCCATGCTCGCCGTCCGCGCGCGGCGATCGCGCGTGATACGATGGGCCCGTGCGCACGTCGTACCCCCTCGCGCTCCTCACCGCGGCGTCCCTCGCGGCCTGCGCTCCTGCCGTGCCGCCCTGGTTGATGTACCCGTCCCCCGACCCGGCCGACGCCGCGCCCTCGACCGAGGCCGTGTCCGCCGGCGACGTCGAGCGCCCTGCTGCGCCAGAGACCCAGGAGCAGCGGGCCGCGCGGCTGCGCGCCGCGGCCCTCCTCGTCGAGGGCCACAGCGGTGCTCTGCCGCTCGTCCTCGGCGGCCCGCTCGATCCTGCGAGCGCGGTCCGCGAGGCCACGCCCGCGGATCTCGCCAGGATGAAGGCGGCCGGCATCACCGGCGAGCTCTTGCCGATCCACGTCGGCGCGCTCCCCGGGCCGAGGCAGGCCGTGCACGGCGGCGCCGCCCGCCGCGCGCTCGAGCGCATCGACGCGGCCTACCGGCAGATCGAGCGCCACGGCGCGGAGCGGGCGCTGGCAAGGAGCGCGCGCGACCTGCGCCGCGCGAAGCGTGAAGGCAAGATCGCCGCGCTCCTGGGCATCGAGGGCGGACACGCGATCGAGAACTCCCTGCCTGCGCTGCGCTCGTTCTATCGCCTCGGCGTCCGTTACATGACGCTCACGGACACGAGCACGAACGACTGGGCCGACGCCGAGGGGGGAGCCCTCGAGCCCGCGGCGGTCCGCCACCGCGGCCTGTCTCCCTTCGGGGAGGAGGTGGTCCGCGAGATGCAGCGGATGGGCATGCTCGTCGACGTCTCGCACGCGTCGGAGGCCACGCTCCGGTCGGTCCTCAAGGTGGCGACGGCGCCGGTCATCACCGCTTCCTCGGTCCGCGCCCAGGCGCACCACCGCCGCCAGCTCGACGACGACCTGCTGCGCGCGCTCGCGAAGGGCGGCGGCGTCGCCGTGGTGAGCTCCTGGGCGCTGTTCCTGGACGAGGCGTACGCGGAGCAGGCGGCGCGCTTTCATCAGAAGCACGGGGCGCGCCTCAGGGAGCTCGGCGAGCGCTACCCGGGCGACCCGGCGCGGCTCCGGGAGGAGATCGAGCGCATCGAGGCCCAGGAAGGCCCGATCAAGCCGCCGCCGCTCTCGCGGATCGCGGACCACATCGACCAGCTCGTGAGGGTCGCTGGGGTCGATCATGTCGCGCTCGGCGCCGATTTCGACGGGATGGCCGCGTCCCCGCACGGGCTCGCCGGCATCGACGGGACCCCGTCGATGGCGCTGGAGCTCGTCCGGCGAGGCTACTCGGACGAGGACATCCTCAAGATCCTGGGCGGGAACTTCCTGCGCGTCCTCGAGCAAGCCGAGGCGTACGCGGCCTCGACGCAGACGACGCTCTCCGGCGACGGCAGCACGCGGCAGCTCTCCGCGGCCGAGCTGCCGCCGTCCCTCCCGGAGCCGCCGGGCGCGGATCCGCGGCCTCAGATGCCGCCGCCCCTGCCCCCGGCGCCGGCCCCGAGGCCAGCGAAGCCCGCCCCGCCGCCGGACCCTGGCGGTCTGGATCTCATGCTGTCCAGATAAGGAGCGGAGTCGTCCTCGCCATCACGACGGGCGCGCTCGCCGGCCGGCGTCGCTGCGCGCCTGTTCGCGCGCGGCGGCCTCGGTCGCGATGCGATCCAGGCTCCGCTCCCCCTCGCGGAGGTCCGCGCGCAGGGCGGCGACGTTCCTGGGGAGCTGGTCCAGCGGGGCCGGGACCTGATCGGCGGGGCCGAGCTCACGCAGCCGCTCCTCGGCCTCGTCGACGAAGGCGCCGGCGCGCCGGTGCGCCGCGCGCGCGGTGGCGAGGAACTGGAAGCGCCACGGCGACGAGCCGGCGCGCTCGGCGCTGCCGAGCCACCGCTTCATCGCCGCGAGCTGGCTGGCGCCCCCGCGGATCGCCGCGAAGATCGCGTCCAGGTAGCCGGCCTCCCCAGGGTCGGCGCTCACGGCTGCCTCGACATACGGCATCTGTACCACAGCCTCCAGGTTCCGGCGGTTGAGTCCGTGTCGGGACCATCGCTTTCGAGGGGCTGCGATCCGTCGTCTCGCCCCCACGAAATTGCGGCGGCTCCTACGGACCGCGCCGGTTCGCCGGCGCCCGCCGGCCGCGCGCTGATCCGCCGCGAGCACGGCCTACGCCGCACGCGGCCGCTTCCCGCGCCTGTCCCCGGCGTGCGACCATCGCGTTGCCATGGGCAAGGTCACCGCGCTCCACATGGACACCATCACCGAGAAATCCGGTCACCAAATGACCGGAATGGCCGTGAGCGTGTGTCTCACCCCTGCCGCGCCGAGCCCCGTGCCGATCCCTTATCCCACGATGGGCACCGTGGCCGAGGGGATCATCGATCCGTGCATGCGGACGAAGATCGAAGGCGCGAAGATCCTCACCGTGGGCGGCTGCATGAAGGCGTGCCACGGCAACGAGCCCGGCACGCTCAAGGAGGTCGTCAGCCTCAACACCGGCGGCCCCTGCTTCCCCTGGCTCGGCGCGCCCAACGTGCTCATCGAGCTCGGCATGGCCGGCATCACCGGCAGCATGGGGCAGATGAACAAGTCGATCACCGTCGGCGCCGGCGCGAGCGCGAGCGGCGCCGGCGGCGGGGGCGGCGGCGGGGGCGGCGGCGGAGGCGGCGCCGGCGGGCCTGGCGGGGGCGGGCCGCAGGGCGGGAGCAACGCCGGCGGAGGCGGCGGCGGGAGCAACCAGGGCGCAGGGCCGCCCAACCCGCCCGCTGCGCCAGGGGCCGACGGTCAAGCCGATGCGGGGCACCCCGTCGACATCGTCACCGGCACGATGTTCACGCCGCCGGAAACCGATTTTCTCCTCCCGGGGCCCCTGCCGGTCAGCTGGATCCGCACGTACCGCACCTCCTCGGTCCTGCGGGAGTGCGGCATCGGCCGCGGCTGGTCCCACGCCCTGTGCTGGCAGGCCGAGATCCGGGGGGACCGGCTCATCCTGATCGACGAGACCCTCCGCGAGACGACCCTCGCCGTTCCAGCCGGCGACGTCGAGGTGCTGCTCCCCTTCGCGCGGCGCGTGTACTGGGAGGGCGACGCGCTCGTCGTCGACCTCGACGACGGCATCCTCCGCGTCCTTCGGCGCGGGCACGCGCCCGGCACCTTCCGGCTCGCGCAGATGCGCGATCGGGCCGGCAATCTCGCTGAGATAACATGGGATGAGCGCGAGGTGGTCCAGATCCTGGATTCGGTCGGGCGCCGCGCATGGCTCGTCCGGGAGGGCCAGTACAGGAGCTGGTGGGTCGCCGTGACCGGCGCGGACGGCGTGGAGCACACGAAGCGCCTCGTGACGTACGAGCTCGACACGAAGGGAGACCTCGTCCGCGTCATCGACGCCGGCGGCGCGGAGACGCGGTACGCGTACGACGACGAGCACTATCTCGTCCAGGAGCAGCAGTCGGGCGGCCTCCTGTATCACTTCGTGTACGCCGAGGTCTCGGGGGAGCGGCGCTGCGTGGAGACCTGGGGCGACATTGAGGGCGCCGACGTCCTCCGGGAGGTCGGCGCGCCGGAAGCCTCGATGGCGGCGCGTCCCAAGGGCCTCTTCCACATGCGGTTCCAGTACGGGCCCGGCCCTTACGAAACCACCGTCATCGACGGCCTCGGGTACAGGTTCCGCTACAAGGGAAACGCGCTTGGCCTCGTGGAGCGATACGAGGATCCGGCAGGCCAGCAAAAGAACCTGTCGTATAACGCAGTCGGCCAGGTCGTCCGCTCCACCACGTCAGACGGGATCGAGCGGAGCACCTACGATGCGAGGGGCCGACTCGCCTGCTTCACGGACGCGACGGGACGCTCGTTCAGCCTGAAGCGTCGCGAGGACGGCGCCATCGTCGAGGTGCCCGATCCCGTGGGCGCTCGGTATGCCTTCGCTGTCGGCGAGCACGGGCAGATGCTCGAGCGCGCCGACCCGCTCGGGGCGAAGACACGGTATGAGTACGATAAGCGCGGGAGGGTGATCACCATCGTTGCGCCCGACGGCTCCGTCGAGGCTTTCGAATACGACGCCCACGGAAACCTCGCCGCGCGGACGCTGCCGGGCGGCGGGAAAGTGCGGTACACCCATGATCTCTTCGGCCAGCTCGTTCGTGTCGAGATGCCGGAAGGCGCGGTGTACGAGCTCGACTACGACAGCCGAGGCCTCCCGGTGCGGGTCCGGGCGCCGGGGGGCGTGGTCGTCGAGAAGGCGTACAACGACGCGCGTCGCCCCGTGTCGGCGCGCCATCCGGGCGGCGGCCTCTCGTCCGCGCGCTATGTCGGGCACCTCGTCGTGGAGGAGGTGCAATCGGACGGCGCCCGGTACAGGTTCGGTTACGACGCCCGCGGGCGGCTCTCCTGGGTCAAGAACCCGGCCGGCGAGTCGCTCACCATCGAGCGGGACGGGTGCGGCCGCGTGATCCGGACGAGGACGTTGGGCCGTTCACCGCGCTCCGGTTCGCGGGGCAGCGCCACGATGAGCTCACCGGGCTCACCTACCACCGCGCCAGGTATTACGCCCCGGACCTCGGGACTTTCACCACGCCCGACCCGCTCTGGATCGATGCCTCCATGTTCGAGTTGGCGTTCGTTCCCAACGTCACGCTCTGGGTCGATCCGCTCGGCCTCGCCATTCTGCTCATGAGCGACGACCCGACCTGCGTGAACGGCGCGAACGCGCGGTCGCGGGCCACGGGGCAGCGGATCGTGCACTATAGCGAGCTCGGGAATCCGAGGGCGCTCGCCGATGAGAGCGATCTCTACGTCTACGGGCACGGGTCGCCCGGCACGATCCACTACGCCGACCCGAGCGGGCGGTTCACGGGGTCCACGATGAGCGGCCAGCAGCTGGCGAGCAGCATCCAGGGCGCAGGCTTCACGGGCAACAGGGTTCACATGACGGTCTGCCATGGCGGCACCGACCCGCCTGGCCAGCCGGGTGGGTCGATCGCGCAGTCGGTGGCGAGCGCGACCGGCGCGACCACGATAGCCTGCGTCGGCGACAAGATGTACGACCACCCCACGATCCCGGGCGTCACGATCGCCGGCCCCGCCGGCGCGATGCAGCCCTTCACCCGCCGACCTTGACCGATCGAGGTTCCATGCCGTCTGTCTGCGCGAGCCTGTCCACGCCGCTCTCGTCGTCTCGGGAAGATCTCGTCTTCTGCGCCGCGTTCGCGCTCGCCTGGGAGCGGCTGCGGGCGCGGTTCGGACCGATCCGCATGGAACCGCAGCCGGCCCTGGCCGACGCGCTCAACGCGATGCGGCTTGGCGCCGACGTGGTGGATCCGGCCTGGAGCGTGTCGGGGGCTGGGTTCGGCGGCGAGGACATCGTGGAGGCGCTGCGCGCCGAGCTCTTCTCGAAGTTCCCCGGCGCGAGGCCGGAGTACCTGCCGCAAGCAGTGCCCGCCGATGCCCTGCTGGCATACGGTTATCTGAGCAAGGTCCTGAAGTTCGGGACGACGTTTGCTGTGCGGGAAGGGACGTTCAAGGACTGGAGGGTTCGCGCCTTCGGGCTGGACGGCAATCCGTTCAGCGCGGATCCGGCGCGCAGGACGCAGGTCGTCGTGCACGACTGGGCGACGCCGGAGGACTTCGTGCTCGAGCTCGTCGCCGACGATCCGGACAGCCGCGTCCTCGTCGCGCAGGTCGCGCCGGCGGAGACGCTGGCAGCGACGGTGTCCAGCGCGGTCGCCCGGCTCGATCGGCTCCAGGGAGTGGCTCGGCAGATGGCGCCCGACGAGGCGCTCGCGATCCCGCGGCTGAGGCTCGATCTCGAGGGGATCTTCGGTGACCTCATCGGTCGGCCGCTGCTCGGCGAGGCGCTGCGAGGGAAGCGCTTCGACGGGGCGAAGCAGCGGGTGAACTTTCACCTGAACGAGGGCGGCGCAGGCGCGACGGCCGAGGCGGTCGTGGGCTCGTACGGGCCGCCGCCGCCGAGGTCATTCCGGGTGACACAGCCGTTCCTGGTGCTGCTCCAGCGGCGCGGGGCGAGCGCGCCCTACCTGGCGGCGTGGGTGGAGAGCACGGCCTGGATGGAGGTGCTCGGTCAGGTCGCGCCGCCTGCCGCGCCGCCGGTGGGGTGGGGGGCGCCGCCCGGATGGGGGCCGGGGTGAGGCGCGGCGCGCGAAAAGGGGGTTGCCTGGGACGGGCGATTCGACGAAGGTTCGCGCAGGTGCCCCGTGAGCCAGCAGCCCGCCGCGTCGCGTCCGCCGCTTCCGCCCTTCACCGCCGAGACCGCCGCGCAGAAAGCGCGGCTGGCGGAGGACGCCTGGAACAGCCGGGATCCCGCGCGCGTGGCCCTGGCGTACACCGTCGACAGCCGCTGGCGCAACCGGGCCGAGTTCTTTCAGGGCCGGGAGGCGATCGAGGCGTTCCTGCACCGCAAGTGGCAGCGGGAGCTGGACTATCGCCTGATCAAGGAGGTCTGGGCGTTCACCGGCGACCGCATCGCCGTGCGCTTCGTCTACGAGTGGCACGACGACAGCGGGAGCTGGTACCGGTCCCACGGCAACGAGCAGTGGGAGTTCGACGAACACGGCTTGATGCGCCGGCGCGAGGCGAGCATCAATGACGTGCGGATCGAGGCGGCGGACCGGAAGTTCCACTGGCCGCTCGGGCGGCGGCCGGACGATCACCCCGGCCTGAGCGAGCTCGGCCTGTAGCAGGCGGCGCCCGCGCCGGACCGCTCCGGCGGCGGCAAGGCGCCTTCAGGTTGGCCAAAGGCACACGATTCGATATGTCCAGCACCTCGAGCAAGCCAGAGATCGCCACGGCCTACGACCGCTGGGCCGAGACGTACGATGACGACGACAACCGGACCCGCGAGCTCGCGGCCGCGGTCCTCCGGCAGCGCGACCTCGTGCTGACCGGCCGCGACGTGGTCGAGATCGGGTGCGGCACCGGGCGCAACACGCCGTGGCTCGCCGAGCGCGCCGCGAGCGTGCTCGCCCTGGATTTCTCCGAGGGGATGTTGCGGCACGCGAGGGCGCGCGTGCAATCCCCCCGCGTCCGCTTCGTGCACCACGACATCCGCGCTGCCTGGCCGATGGCGGACGGCTCGGCCGACGTCGTTGTCGCCCTGCTCGTGCTGGAGCACATCGAGCACCTCGAGGCGATCTTCGCCGAGGCGGCCCGCGCCTCGCGCGCGGGAGGCGAGCTCTTCCTGTGCGAGCTCCACCCGATGCGCCAGATGCGCGGCGGCCAGGCCAACTTCGTCAACCGCGCCACCGGCGAGCCCGAGCGGGTGCCCGCGTTCCTTCACGACGTCTCCGAGTACGTGAACGCGGGCCTGTCGTCCGGATTCGAGCTCGTTCACCTGGGCGAGTGGCGCGACGCCGGGGCCCTCCGGAACGACCCTCCGCGGCTCCTGTCCGTGCATCTCCGGCGCAGGGCGTAGCTTCCGTCTGCGGTAGAAGGCAATCCTCGACCGAGGAGCCTGCTTGTTGGCGCGCCGCGCGAGGGGCGGACCGCGCCGGGCGCCGTGTGAAGTGATCTGCCGTGCTGCCTGCGCGCTCTGGAACGCGCCTCGCGGTTCTGGCATGCTCGCGGCCGTTCCACCGACCATCGAGGGAGATTGCGATGAAGCTCTACTTCAACCAGCAGAGTCGCGCGGTGATCGCAAAGTGGATGCTCGACGAGTGCGGCGCCACCTACGAGCTCGTGCCCATCAGCTTCGAGAAGCGGGAGCACAAGTCGCCCGAGTTCTTGAAGATCAACCCGGCGGGCAAGCTGCCTGCGCTGGTGGACGGCGATGCCCGGCTGTTCGAGAACGCGGCGATCTGTCTGTACCTGGCGGAGAAGTTCCCCGAGGCCAGGCTCGCGCCCGCGATCGGCGCGCTGCAGCGGGCGCGCTACCTGTCGCTGATGGTCTATTCGACCTCCCAGCTCGAGCCGGCGATGGGCGACCGCCTGCTGAAGGTCGAGACGCAACCGCAGCGGGGTTGGACCGATTTCGACACGGCCATGAACGTCGTCGAGGGCGAGCTCGGGGAGGGCCCTTATCTGTTCGGCGACTGGTTCACCGCGGCCGACGTGATGATCGGCTCGATGTTCATCTGGATGCGGCTGTGGGCCGGCCCGACGGGCCGCCCCAGGCTGGACGCCTACGTGGACCGCCTGCTGGCGCGCCCGAAGGGGATGAAGGTGGAGCCGTGAGCCGTTCGCCTGGTGGTGCGCTGTCGCCGGCGTTCAGGTGACGTGGGCCGCGTCACGCGTCATGATGCGCGCCATGAGGCCTTCCTCCCGCCGCCGGCGTGCGCTCGCGTCATCGTTCCTCGTCACGGTGGCCGGCAGCGCGGCCGGCTGTGCCTCGACCCCGCCGCCGTCCGATCCGCCGGACGCGACGTCCAACCCGCCGCGCCCTGAGCTCCCGCCGACCGGCGCGCCCGGCGCGGGGGGCGCCGCCGCTCCCGATGCGCTCCAGGACGCCGGGGCGACGGCGGCGCAGGACGCGGCGGCGCCGGAGCCGCAGGACGCCGGGGCGACGGCGGCGCACCGGGAGCAGGAGCCGCTCCCGCCGCCCGCGCCCGGGGGGAGGATCGTCCGGGACGCAGACGGCACGTGTCGGCAGTTCCTCCCCAGCCCGTGCCCGCGGGCCTTGCCGTCGGACGACGCAGGCCCCCCCGTGATGATCATGTGCAACCCGCCGCCGCCCCGGCGGGTCGCGTGCCCGCCGGAAGGCGGCCAGCGCTGATCGGCGTGCCCGCCCCGGGGGCAGCCATGACGGCTCCCCGTTGAAAGCACCCATGGCCGGACCGGCAGCGTCACGGCGGTATCCGGTGGGGCTGCGACGGACCGGCGCGCATCTCCACGCGCGCCCTCAGCCCGCGCCGCCCGCCGCCGGCCGCGGGGCGAGCATCGGGTGCAGCTCGGCGATCCCGAGCCGCGCGCGCCCCGCGAACTCGTACGCATCGTCGGTCGCGGCGATGTGCTGCGTCGCCGCGTGGATGTCGCGGAAGCACCGCTGCAGCGCGCTCTCCGCGTACAGGGCGCCCCCGCCGCCGGCGCGGTACGCGAAGCCCGCGACCTCCGCGGCCACGTCGGTCACGTACGTCTGGGCGAGCCGGATCGCGCTCCAGTCCTCGATCGAGAGCGCCTCCCCGGCGCGCGCCCGGTCCCACATCCGCCCGAGCGCGTCGAACGCGTAGGCGCGCGCCGCGGCGAGCTTCGCCTCCGCCCGCCCGAGGTCCATGTGGAACGCCGCGTGGCTGCCCAGCGCGAGCTGGGGCCAGGCCTTGATGCGGCGCGGAGCGACCGCCGCGATCTCGTCGAGCGCGCGCCGCCCTACGCCGAGCGCGAAGCCGACGTGCCCGGCGGCGGTCAGGGCGACGAGCGGGAGCGCGTACAGCGCGCCGCCGCGCCGCTGCGGGGCGGCCGGGAACGGGCACGTCAGCGCCTCGGGCACGAGCGCGCCCTCGATCCGGTAGTGCTCGCTCCCGGTGCCGCGCAGCCCGGCGACGTCCCACGTGTCCTCGATCACCACCTGCTCGCGCGGGACGGCGAGGCTCACCATCTCGGGCGGCCCCGCCGGAGGCGCCCCGCCCTCGGGCGCCACGACGGCGCAGGTGAAGACCCATCGCGCGTGCCGCACGCCGCTTCCGAACGCCCAGCGCCCCTCGAGCGCGTAGCCGCCCGCCGCGCGCCGCGCGACGCCGTACGGCACCTGCAGCCCCGCGAACGTGGGGAAGGGCCCGGCGAAGACCTCCCGCGCCCCCTCGTCGGGCAAGGTGCCCCCGGCCACCGCGGCGAGCAGCGCGCTGATCATCAGCGACCACCCCGCCGAGGCGTCCGCGCGCGCCATCGCCTCGAAGACCTCGACCTGCGTCAGCGGATCGCACTCGGCCCCGCCCAGCGCGCGCGGCGCGGCCACGGCGAAGAGGCCGCTCGATCGCAGCGCGTCGACGACCGCCGGTGCGAGCGTGCGCAGCCGCTCGGACGCCTCGGCGTGGGCGGCGGCGACGCCGCGCACGCGCTCCACGGCGGCGAGGAGGCGTTCGCGTTCGGGGGATCGACGGGGCTCGGACATACGGGGCTCCTTTCCTTCTCCAGGGGGGGTGCGGCGCGCCGGCCCCCTCCGGGCCGCCCGCGCGCCCGATGATGACACTGACAACATGCGAAAGTTTCCACCGTCTACATTTTCGTCGCGGCCGCCCGCCGGCCCTGCGGCGCAGGGCCGTCGTGGTATCGTGCGCGCCTCCGCCGTGGCTTCCTCCTCGAGACGCCGCCGCGCGCGCGCGCGCACCCCGCCTGCGCCTGCGCCTGCGCCCGCGCCGCGCGCCGCCGACCGGCCCTACCACCACGGCGACCTCCGGCGCGCCGTGCTGGAGGAGGCGCTCGCGCTCATCGAGGAGCAGGGCAACGCGGGCTTCACCCTGCGCGAGGTCGCGCGGCGCATCGGCGTCTCCCACGCCGCGCCCTACCGCCATTTCCCGGACAAGCGCGCGCTGATGACGGAGCTCGCCGTCCAGGCGAGCACGGAGCTCGCCGCGCGGATCTCGGCGGCGCTGGAGGCGGCCGGCGGCGACCTCCGGGCGCGCTTCCTGGCCGCCGGCTTCGCTTACGTCCGGTTCGCGCTGGAGCACCCGGCGCCGTTCCATGTGATGTACTCCGGCGAGGTCGACCCCGACGAGCCGCGCGTCGCGGCGGCCACGTCGAGGAGCCTCGCGCTGCTCCTCGGGTTCATCGAGGAGGCGCAGCGCGCCGGGGCGTTCCCGCCCGGCGAGCCGATGGCGCTGGCGGTCCCGATCTGGGCGATGCACCACGGCCTCGCGACGCTCGCGGCGTCGGGCGCGCTGTCCAGGGCCGGCCCGGCGGAGCTCCGGCGCGTCGTCGACGACGCCCACGCGCGCCTCCTCGACGGGCTGCTCCTCGGCGCGCCGGGGCCGCCGCGCGCCTGAGCAGCGGCCCGCGTCTCACGGCGCCGGGGCCGCCGCGCGGCAGAGCAGCGGCCCGCGTCTCACGGCGCCGGGGCCGCCGCGCGGCAGAGCAGCGGCCCGCGTCTCAGGCCGCCGCGCGGCAGAGCTGCGGCGCGCGCGGCGGGTTCCCGTGCCGCGCCGCCCGGGCTAGGCTCGCCCTCCTCGTGCGCGCCGCCCTCGCTGCGACAACGCTGTCCGCCCTCCTCCTCGCCCCCTCACCGGCCGCCGCCGCAGAGCCGTCCCCCGAGCTCACGTACGTGCCGGAGGTCGACCTGCCCGTGACCGTCGTCGGCGGAGCCGCGTGGATCGCCACCGAGCTCGCCAAGAAGGGCCTCGCCCCCGACGCGTGCCGCTGGTGCGCGGTCGGCGCGCTCGACACCTCGGTCCGCGACGCGCTCCTCTGGAGCGGCAACCCGGGCGTCGCCCATCAGCTGAGCAACGCGACGGTCCTCGCCCTCGCGCCCGCCTCCGCGCTGGGCCTCACCGCGTTCGCCGCGTGGCACGACGGCCGGACCGAGAACATCACAGCCGACCTCGTCATCGTCACCGAGGCGACGGTGCTGGCGATGAACCTGAACCAGCTCACCAAATACATCGTCGGCCGCCAGCGGCCCTATGCCCATTTCGAGAACGCCGACGTGCTTCATTGCGAGGGCGCGGGCTGCTCGCGCCCGCTCGCGCACGACGACGATCTCTCGTTCTTCTCGGGTCACACGACCGCTGCCTTCTCCCTCGCCGCGGCGAGCGGCACCGTGGCGTCGATGCGCGGCTATCGCGCAGCGCCGTGGGTATGGGCCCAGGGAATGGCGATCGCCGTGCTTTCCGGATACCTGCGCATAGCCTCCGACCGCCATTACTTCAGCGACGTGGTCACGGGCGCCGCCATCGGCTCGGCGGCCGGCGTGCTGATTCCGTATCTGTTTCACGGCCCGCGCGCGCGCGTTGCCGGCCCGGACACACGGAGTTTCCGCCTCTCGCTCGCGCCGGCTGGCAGCGGCGCCGGTGTGGGCGTCGCCGCCGATTTCTGAGCCGAGTGGGGCAGTCGCGGCGATAGACAAGCGGCCGCGTCGCGCCCGGACGGCCTAAGTAAGTAGTCTTGACAAACTGGGATCCGGGCTCAAACTACGCCCGTGAGCCAGGAATGCTGGCGCTCGGGCAACCGTTGCTGGAGCGCGAGCTGAAGATATCGGACGCGCCGCGCCGCTTCGGCGGCGACGGCGCGGCGAGCTGCGGTCCGGGAGAGGGCGTGCGCGCTGGAGCGAGCCCGTTTCCGCGGAGATCCGGCGGCTCGACCCATGAAGGAGTCCAGCGACATGAACGTCGTTGTCGATCATTCGCATTCGTCACACAATCGGTGGTTCGCGGGCGGCCTCGCCGCCGCGATCGTCGTCCACCTCGCGGGCTGCAGCGATCAGGCGCTCGGTGCGCCGCCCGGCGAGGACGCAGGCGCCGGGCAGGGGGAGGCGGCCGCCGCGCGCGGGCAGCGGCCGTCGGGGGGCGCCCTCCCGGGCGATCCCGCGGCCGGTCCGGCGACGCCGCAGGCCGAGGCGCTCGCGCGCGACGAGCTGCTCCGGGAGGGCCGGAGGCTCGCGGAGATCAGGGCGGCGCTCGCGCGATCGCCGCAGGCGTCGCTCGCGCTGCTCGATGAGCACCGGGCCGAGTTCCCGGGCGGTCGGCTCGCGGCGGAGCGGGAGCTCATCGCGATCGACGCGCTGGTGCGCCGCGGGCGTCCCGACCAGGCGCACGCCCGCGCCGAGGCGTTCCTCGCACAGTTCCCGTCGAGCCCCCACGCCGAGCGGGTACGCCGCCTGACCGACGCCGCGCCGTGAGGCGATGCGGCGGGCGCGGCGCCGCCTGACGAGCCCCGCGCGGTGACGCCCGGCGCGCCGCCGCCCGGCGCCGCGCGGGCGGCTCAGCTCGCGGGCGTCCGGTCGGACTCGGGCGGCGCCATCCCGTCGACGACCACCGGATCGCTCTGCTCGACGAGGTGCGGCTTGCCCCACGTGTCGATGAAATGCCCCGATCGCTTCGCCTTGGTCTCCAGGTAAAAGCGGTTGTGCTCGTTGGGCGGGATCACGTGCGGGATGCGCCCTGTCACGGACACCCCGTATTGCGTGAGCTGCTGGACCTTGTTCGGGTTGTTGGTGATGAGCTTGACCGACTTCACGTCGAGGCTGTGCAGCATGTGCGCCGCGACGGCGTAGTCGCGCTCGTCGTCCCGGAAGCCGAGCGCCAGGTTCGCCTCGACCGTGTCGAGCCCCTGGTCCTGCAGGGCATACGCCCGGATCTTGTTGATGAGCCCGATCCCGCGGCCCTCCTGGCGCAGATAGAGCAGGATGCCGCGCTCCATGCTCTGGATCTTCTTCAGCCCTTCGAGCAGCTGATCGCGGCAGTCGCAGCGCAGCGAGCCCATGACATCGCCGGTCAGGCACTCGGAGTGGAGCCGCGTCGGCACGTCCGAGGCGCCGACGACGTCGCCGTGCACCATCGCGATGTGCTCCTTGGCGTCGCGGTTGTTCCAGAACGCGACGATGCGGAAGCGGCCGGCGCGCGTCGGCAGCTCGGCGACGCCGACCACCCGCACGCAGACGCTCTCTTGACCATACCCCTCGCAGTCGTGCTCCTGATCGCGCGCGACGAGCTCCAGCAGCGGATTCCCCGGATCGGTCATTGTCCTGCCTCCGCGAGGGGCCTCCCCGCGCGGGCGCGGCGGTGCGCGCGAGCGACGACGACCAGGTCCTCTCCACCGGAGCTCGTCATGGGTTCAGGTGCGCACTCTACCAGCGGCGCGGGTGCGGGCGGAAGTCCGCGTAGCCGTCGGTGTAGTAGTACGGCACGAGCGCGCTGCCAGGCGGCGAGATGCGGTCGACGCGCGCGAGATCGTCCGCCGTGAGCGTCACGTCGACGGCGCCGAGCTGCTCCTCGAGCTGCGCCACGCTGCGCGGCCCGACCACGGGGCTCGTGACGGCGGGCATGTGCAGCAGCCAGCCGAGCGCGAGCTGCGTCATCGTGCAGCCCTTCTCCTTCGCCAGCGCGGCGAGGCCGTCCAGCGCCTCGAACGCGGCGGGCGTGAAGTGCTTGTCGCCCCAGGCGTTCCCCGGCTGGAGGCGCCCGCCCTCCACGACGCCCCCGCGCTTGTACTTGCCCGTGAGCAGGCCGCCCGCCAGCGGCGACCACGGCATGATGCCGAGGTCGTACGTCTGCGCCATGGGGATGAGCTCGCGCTCGACGCTGCGCTCCAGCAGGTGATACGGCGGCTGCTCCGCCACGAAGCGGTTCAGGCGCATGCGATCCGACACCCACAGCGCCTCGAGGACCGACCACGCGGCGAACGTGCTGCACGCGATGTACTGGACCTTGCCCTGGTGGATCAGGTCGTCCAGCGCGCGCAGCGTCTCATCGATGGGGATGTCCGATTGCGGGCGGTGGATGTAGTAGAGATCGATCGTGTCGGTCTTCAGCCGCCGGAGCGACTCGTGCGCCTGCTCCATGATGTGGCGGCGGTGATTGCCCGCGGCGTTTCGATCTTCGTCGCGCATCCGGACGTTGACCTTCGTCGCGAGCACGACGCCCTGGCGCTTGCCGTCGCGGCCGAGGGCGCGCCCGACGATCTCCTCGCTGACCCCGCGCCCGTAGACGTTGGCGGTATCGATGTAGTTGATGCCCGCGTCCAGCGCGCGATCCACGACGCGCACCGCCTCGTCCTCCGGCGTCTTGCCGCCGAACTCCATCGATCCAAGACAGAGCTCGCTCACCTGCACGCCCGTGCGTCCCAACGTCCTATATTTCATGGACAAGTCTCCTTGCGTACTCGCGTAGTTCGTGTGGGGTTCCTCGGAGGCGACCCCGCGTCTCTCGGGTGGTGCGGGTCGGAAGCCCCCGCGTCGTGCGCCCTCCCGCGGCTATCACGTCTTCAGGCCATGCCTCGAGCGCAGACGCCCTGACACGACCGGCCGCGCAGAGCGCTACCGGGGAACAGGCAAAGAGTCAAGGGAGAGGCCGTCATCGAAGGTCCGCGAGCGCCTCGCCGCCCGCGGAGGACCCGTCTCACGTCGTCGCCTCGCTGAACGCCGGATCGCGGGCAAAGACCCACGCCAGCCCGACGATCGCGCCGCCGCCGAGGAACAGGCCGGCGATCGTGTGCTCGGCGGCGAAGCCGCTGGCCGCATAGGAGATCGGGCCCAGGCCGTTTGCGGACAGCGCCAGGATCGACATCACGCGGCCGAGCATCGCCCTGGGGACGCGCGCCTGCAGCCAGCTGAGCCCCTGTACGTTCAGATAGCCGAGCGCCGCGCCAGCGCCGAAGACGGTCACGAACACCAGCGCGACGAACCGCGGGGACATCGTCGCGGCGCCCAGGAGCGCCATGCCCGCGGCGAGCCCTCCTGTGGCCCACCGGGTCACGGGGCCAGGGCGGCGCGGGCGAGGGGACAGCGCCGCTGTCAACATGCCCGCGAGCGCTCCCGCCGCGAACGTCCCCATGATCACGCCGAGCATCGTCGAGCCGGCCCCGAGCTCGCCGCGCACGAGCGCGGGCAAGCCGACCGCGATAGGCCCGAGGACCCCGAGGTTGATCGCGGCGATGATCGCGAGCACCGTGCGCAGCACCGGGTCGGTGAGCACGGCGCGCACCACGTCCCGGATGGCCTTCGGCGGCTCGGAGGGCTGCTCCGCGACCGGCGCGGGCCGAGCAGCGGAGTCGGACACGAGCAATTGGCCCAGCCGCCACAGGATTGCCACCGAGACGGCGAACGACAGCGCGTCGATGGCGAAGGCGCCGGCGTTCCCGACGACAGCGACGACGACGCCGGCGAGCGCGGGCCCGATCATGCCCGCCATCTGCGCGGTCCCCTGGATCGCCGCGTTCGCGGCAGGGAGGCGGTCCTCGGTGACGAGGCGCGGCGTGATGCTCGCGAACGCCGGGTACGCGAGCGCGTCCGCGGCCCCGAACGCGGCGCCGAGCACGAAGAGGTGCCAGACCTGGGTCTGATCGGTCACGACGAGCGCGGTCAACGCGGCGACGATGACCCCGCGGGCGGCGTTGCTCACCAGCAGCACGGCCTCGGGGCTCCATCGATCGACGACGACGCCGCCGATCGGCATGAGCGCGGCCCGGGGGATGGCCGCTGCCATCAGCACGTTGCCGAGCGTCGACGGAGACCCCGTGAGCTCCAGCGTCAGCCAGGGCAAGGCCAGCAGGTAAAACTGGTCGCCGAGCACGGATATCGCCTCGCTCACCCAGAAGAGACGGAAGATCCGGTTCGCGAGGAGCTGCTTGAGACCGCTCATGTCGTCGTGGCTCCGTTGTGTGCGAGGAGCGCCGGGCGAGCGCTCACGTCGTCGCGACGCGCTGCTGGCCTGCCCGCGCCGGGCTCGGCGCGGCGCCGACGGCGCCGTGGATGCGGTCCACGGCCTCCTTCAGCCCGTCTTCGGCCCGGACGCGCCGCCCGAGCTCCGCCGCGCGCGCCCGCATCGCCGCGTCGCGCGCGAGGCGATCGAAGGCCCCGGCGAGGCGCGCGGCGGTGAGGTCGCGGAGGCGGAGCGGCGCCGGGGCCGCCCCGAGCTCGGCCACGCGCTTTCCCCAGAAGGGCTGATCGAAATTGTACGGGATCACGAGAGAGGGGACGCCGGCCCGGAGCACGGCTCCGGTCGTACCCGCTCCCCCGTGGTGCACGACGCCGGCGACCCGCGGGAACAACCAGTCGTGCGGCGCCTGGTCGAGCGCGAGCACGGAGTCCGGGAGGTCGACGCCGCGACCCAGGTCGCCCCAGCCGCCGAGGAGGATCGCGCGCTGGCCCGAGCGGCGCAACCCGTCGAGAAGGAGGGTGAGGAGGCGCCTGGGATCGGCGTTCGTCATGCTGCCGAACCCGATGGATACAGGAGGCGGCCCCGCCTCCAGGAACCGCGACAGGGACTCAGGCGGCGTCCACGAGAGGGCAGCGTCGAGGAACAGGAAGCCGGTCACGTGGAAATGTGTCGGCCAGTCACCCGGCTTCGGCAGCACACTGGGGCTGTACGCGTGAAGCGTCGTCGGCTCGTCGGCCGGCCGCACGCCGAGGTAGGGCAGGGGGGCGAAGCCCAGCTCGCGCCGGAGCGCCTGGACCCCCTCGCGCCCGATCGACCAGATGGCGAACGCCATGGCCTCGCCCAGGGCGCGGTTCACCCGCGCGCCGCCGTCGAACGTCGTTCCCAGGAGCGGCGGAGGAAACGCCGCCGACGGCGCCATGGGCTGGAGCGCCACCGAGACCGCGGGGATGCGGAGCGCCTCGGCCACGGTGCTTCCGGCCGAAAGGCCGCTCTTGTAGACGAGCGCGTCGACCCCCTGGGAGATGCGAAGGGCGTCGCGGCTGATCCTCGTCTGACGCTCGCGCAGCCGCGCGAGCGGCGCCCCCCGGAACGCGGACAGGATATTGCCGGACTGTACGATCTTCTTGGTCTCGGATTCCTGCATCAGCGTCCGGCTGTCAGGCCCCATGGCCTGGAACTCCACGCCGTGCTCCGCCGCGAGCGACGAGAAGTTCGGCGGCGCTCCGAGGAACACGGAGTGACCGGCGCGCCGGAGCGCCTGCGCCAGGGCGAGGAAGGGCTGGATGTCTCCGCGGGAGCCGATGGTCAGGACGGCGATGCGCATGGGGCCTCGTATCAGGTGCTCGGGGGTGGTATGCTGTCCGGTTCGGTGACGCTCACGCGCTCTTCGCGAGGGCCCGGCGGACGGCCTGGATCACGCCCCGCGGCGTCTCGCGGAGAAAGAAGTGGTCCCCGAGGAACGTCTGCGACTGGAAGGCCCCGCGCGTGAGCGCCCGCCAGCCGGCGATGTCCTCCTCGGGCACGTAGTCCGTGTTCCCGCGGAACGCCGAGATGGGGCACGGGAGGGCTTCCTCCTTTACATGCTCGTATTCCTCGCAGAGCCGGGTGTCGGCCTCCAGCGTGGGTACGAGGAGCTCGAGCAACTCCCCCTTCATCTCCGCGGGGACGGCCTGGGCGCCGGTGAGCTTCTTCGCCGCCTCGTGCCTCACGGTGCCGGCCCGATCCTCCCGGCGTTGCAGGTGAGGCGCGCAGTAGCTCGCGACGAACAGGTGCGCCGGCAGGGGCAGGCCGCGTCGCCGCAGCTCCCGGGTCAGCTCGAAGCCGATCAGCGCGCCCATGCTGTGGCCGAAGATCGCGTAGCGACGATCCAGGTAGACCGCGAGCGCGTCGGCGAGGCGAGCGACGAGCGGGCCGAGGCTCGGCACCGCCGGCTCGCGAATCCGCCCCTCCCGGCCGGGGAGCTGCACCGGGCACACCTCGGCGAGCGGGGCGAGCTCCGCGCTCCACGGGTGAAACAATGACGCGCCGCCGCCGGCGTGGGGCAGGCAGAAGAGCCGGAACGGCGCCTCCGGCCGGGGGACATGAAAGGCGAGCCAGGCCCCCTCAGCCGCCGTCACGACCTCACCTCTGCGGCGCGGGGCGCGCGGCCAGCCGTGTCGAGCCAGAGCGAATTCGCCAAGAGATTCCACTGTTTGCTCATCACCGACCATCCTCTCGAGCCGACTCGCCGGCCGTGCAGCGCCTCGTCGGAGGTGCTCGCACGCGTGCGGCTCATGGCACAGGATCAGGGTGCCTTCCGCGCATCGGTGCACCCCGAGGGGTCGCCGTCGCAGCGCGCCACCATGATGCAGGCCGTCATCTAGCACACTCCGTTCGGCATTGCTCTCACCGATGTCAACGGCAGTTGCAGCAGGAATTTGACGAAGGGATGCGGTGGCGGCTGGATTCGTGTGACGGCTGGGTCCCATCGTCGGAAAGAATCGACGTATGAACTACCATACCTCTTTGCATTAATTCTCGTCTCGTGTTAAGGCGTCGCCCTACGCTGCGAGGCGCACGGACGCCCGGTCCGGGACCGAGGATGTGCGCGGTTACGCTGCGGTAGATTTGTTCTGATTTGTTAAGTCTCATTAACAAGTCAGAAACACGGAAGGCCGTTTAGTTCGAGTAGGTTCTCTTCTCATCCGAGCCGAGCGAGGCTGGGCAGCGTTCCCCGTTCTACGGGTCGTGTGCGCTCCGGGCGCCGACGTCGTTGCGGGGATGCTGGAATGTTTCCTCGTGCTCGTTCACCAGGGACCTTGCAATGGATGCCGACATCTTGACGTGCGCCACCCTGCCCGATCTTCTGAGGCTTCAGGCCGATAGGCGGGGCGATGAGCTGCTCTATCGATTCCTGAGCACCGGAGATCCGGACGGGGCCGCGGAGGAGTGGACCTTCGCGGACTTCGAGCGTCGCGCCCGGGGGATCGGCGCGCTGCTCCAGGAGGTCGGCGCCGCCGGCGAGCGGGCCCTGCTCGTGTATCCGCCTGGCCTCGAGTTCATCGAGGGCTTCATGGGATGCCTGTGCGCGGGGGCCGTCGCCGTCCCCACCTACCCGCCGGATCCCACGCGCCTGGAGAGGACGCTGCCCCGGCTGCGCGCGATCGCCCAGGACTCCGGGGCGAAGTTCGTCCTCACGACGACACAGATCCTGGCCATGGCCGAGGCCATCCTGCCGGCGGCGCCCGAGCTCGCGGCCCTGCGCTGGGTGGCGACCGACGCGCCGCCTCCCGAGCTCGCCTCGGCCTTCCGCGCGCCGCGGATCGAGGCCGATGCGCTCGCATTTCTGCAGTACACCTCCGGGTCGACGGGCGATCCGCGGGGGGTGATGATCACGCACGCGAACGTGCTCCACAACGAGCGCGCGATCGCGCGGGCCTTCCGGCATGACACGACCTCGCGCGGTGTCGGATGGCTGCCCCTGTTCCACGATATGGGGCTGATCGGCAACGTGCTTCAGCCGCTCTATACGGGCTTCTCCTGCACGCTGATGTCGCCGCTCGCGTTCCTGCAGCAGCCGCTCCGCTGGCTCAGGGCCATCTCCCGATTCCGGGCGACGACGAGCGGCGGGCCGAACTTCGCCTACGAGCTGTGCGTGCGCAAGATCCGCCCGGAGGACCGGGCGAGCCTCGATCTGAGCTCCTGGAACGTGGCGTTCAACGGGGCAGAGCCCGTCCGGAGCGCCACCCTCGACAGGTTCGCCGAGGCGTTCGCGCCCTGCGGCTTCGATCGCGCGTCGTTCTATCCCTGCTACGGACTGGCCGAGTCGACGCTCATCGTCTCTGGGGCGGAGTCGCGGCGCGCGCCGGTCACGCGCGCCGTCTCGGCGGCGGCGCTCGGCGCCGGCGAGGCGCGGGAGGCGCGCGAGGTCCGAGAGGGCGACGGTCCGGCGCGGCCCCTCGTCTCCTCGGGCCAGCCGGCGCTCGATCAGCGCATCCTCGTGGTGGACCCTGCCACGGGCGCGCCGCTGCCCGCCGGCAAGGTCGGTGAGATCTGGACCACCAGCCCCAGCGTGGCCCTCGGGTACTGGGGTCGCGCCGAGGAGACGGCGCGGGCGTTCGGCGCGCGGCTCGCGAGCGGCGAGGGCCCGTTCCTGCGCACGGGCGATCTCGGCTTCGTGCTCGATGGAGAGCTGTTCATCACCGGGCGGTCCAAGGACGTCATCATCCTCCGCGGCCGCAACCACTATCCCCAGGACATCGAGCAGACCGTCGAGGCGGCGCACCCGGCCGTGCGCGCCGGCTGCGTCGCGGCGTTCGCCCTGGAGGTCGACGGCGCGGAGCGGCTCGGCGTGGCGGCGGAGATCGACCCGGGGCGCGCGGGCGGGGATCCCGGCGCCGTGGGCCGCGCGATCCAGCAGGCGATCGCGGGGGAGCACGGGCTGCAGGTCCACGTCCTGGCGCTGCTGCCGCCCCAGGGGATCCCGAAGACCTCCAGCGGAAAAATCCAGCGTCGCGCGACGGCGCAAGCGGTCTCCTCGGGGACGCTGCCGGAGCTGTTGCGCGTGGAGGGCGCGGCCGAGGCCGCGGACGGCGAGGGCGCGGACGGCGCGTTCGCCGTGCGGGACGCGCTCGAGGCGGCGCCCGCGGCCGAGCGCGGGGCGCTGATCCTGACGCTGCTCCGCCACGAGCTCGCGCGGGAGCTCCAGCAGGATCCGGCGCGGATCGACGCCGAGCGCGCCCCGGCGGAGCTCGGGCTCGACTCGCTGGGGATGCTCTCCGCCGAGGGGCGGATCGAGGGCGCGCTGGGCATCGCGCTGCCGCCCATGCTGCTCTGGCGCCACCGGACGCTCACGGCGGCGGCGGAGGAGCTCTGCGCCGCCTGGGAGGCCCGCCAGCCCGACGGGGCGCCGGACGCGCCGGGGGCAGACGCGCCCGCCGCGCCGGGGGTGTCCTCCGGGCAGGCGCGGCTCTGGTTCCTCGACCGGCTGATGCCCGAGAACGCGGCGTACCACGTGCACGCCGGGCTGCGGATGAGCGGGCCGCTCGACACGGCGGCGCTCGAGCGGAGCCTCGCCGCGGTCGTCGAGCGCCACGCGGTCCTGCGCACCTCCTTCGTCGCGGGCGAGGACGGGGCCCCGCGCGCCCAGGTGGCGCCGCCGGCGCCCGTCGCGCTCCCGCGCGTCGACCTCCGGAGCCAGCCGGCGGAGGCGCGCGCCGAGGCGCTGCAGGCGCTGTCGCACGCCGAGGGGACGCGGCCGTTCGACCTGGAGGCGGGCCCGCTCTTCCGGGCGACGCTGGCGCGCGTCGCGGACGACGAGCACGTGCTGCTCCTGACCGTGCACCACACGGTGACGGACGGCTGGTCGATGGGCATCCTGACCCGGGAGCTCGCGGCCCTGTACGTCCAGGCGCGGAAGGGCGAGGCCCCGCGGCTGCCGCCGGCGCCGCGGTACGACGACTACGTGCGGCACGCCCGCGCGCGCGGCCGGGAGCTCGACGCGCAGCGCGCGTTCTGGAAGGGCCAGCTCGCGGGCCTGCCGCGGCTCGATCTGCCCATCGCGCGCACCCCCTCGGGGCCGCCCTCGACGCGGGGGGCCACGGTCCGCGCGACGCTGCCCGCGGAGCTCGTGGAGGGCGTGCGGCGGATCGCGCGCGAGCGCGGGACGACGCTCTTCGCCGCGATGATCGGGGCCTTCGGCGCGCTGCTGCACCGCTACAGCGGCCAGAGCGATCTCGGCATCGGCACCGTCGTCGCCAACCGCGGGCGAAGGGAGCACCAGAGCCTCGTCGGGTTCCTGACCAACACGCTCGTGATCCGCCTGGATCTCGCGAAGGATCCCTCGTTCCTGGAGCTCATCGAGCGCAGCCGGCGCACGGTCAGCGAGGCGCTCGCCCGCGCGGAGCTCCCGTTCGACGAGGTGGTGCGGGCGTGCCGGGCCGCCGCCGACGCGGACAACAACCCGCTCTTCCAGGTGGCCTTCATGATGGAGAGCCTGCCGCCCCTCGACCTCAGCGTGCCGGGGATGCGGTGGGAGACGCACCTCGACGTGCCCGACGGCTCGCTCGAGGACACGGCGAAGTTCGACCTCGCCCTCATGATGGTCGAGACCCCCGCCGGGGCGAGCCTCGCCTTCCAGTACAGCGCCGACCGGTTCGACGCGCCGTCGATCGAGCGGCTCGTCGCGCACTTCGAGGTGCTGCTGCGCGGCCTCGTCAGCGAGCCCGCGCGCCGGATCTCGGCGCTCCCGCTGCTCACCGCCGAGGAGCGGCGGCGGATCGTCCACGAGTGGAACGCGACGGCGCTCGATTTCCCGCGTGACGCCTGCGTTCACCGCCTGTTCGAGGCGCAGGTCGCGCGGACGCCGGGCGCGACGGCGGTGACGTTCGGCGACGCCTCGCTGAGCTACGCGGAGCTCGACGCGCGGGCCAGCCGGCTGGCCGCGCGCCTCCTCTCGGCCGGGGTGGGGCGCGAGGCCCGGGTGGGGCTCTACGTGGAGCGCTCCCTGGAGCTCGCGGTGGGCCTCTTGGGCATCCTCAAGGCGGGCGCGGCCTACGTGCCGCTCGACCCCGCGTACCCCGCAGACCGGGTCGCCTTCGTCCTGACGGACGCCAGCGTGGCCGCGCTCGTCACGCAGGAGCACCTCGCGCCGGACCTGCCGGACCAGGGCTGCCCGGTCCTGTGCCTGGACGGGCCCGACGCGGACGACGAGGGCGCCGTGGCGCCGTCGGTCGAGGCCGACCCGCGATCGCTCGCGTACGTCATCTACACCTCGGGATCCACGGGGCGCCCCAAGGGCGTCATGCTGAGCCACCTCGGCGTCGTGAGCTTCTTCGCGTCGATGGACGAGCGCATCGGCGCGCAGCCCCCGGGCGTGTTCCTGGCGCTCACCAGCGTGTCGTTCGACATCTCGGTGCTCGAGCTGCTCTGGACGGTGACGCGCGGCTTCCACGTCGTCATCCACCCCGAGCAGCGGACCGCGGCGCTGCGCGCGGGCAGCCGGTCGCGCGCCGCCGAGTTCAGCCTGTTCTACTTCGCCGACGACGAGGAGCGCGGCGGCAGCGACCGCTTCCGGCTCCTGCTGGAGGGGGCGCGGTTCGCGGACGAGAACGGCTTCGCCGCCGTGTGGACCCCGGAGCGCCAC
This sequence comes from Sorangium sp. So ce1335, assembly GCF_051521615.1. Lineage (NCBI taxonomy): Bacteria > Pseudomonadati > Myxococcota > Polyangiales > Polyangiaceae > Sorangium > Sorangium sp. So ce1335. Next base: position 6,876,347 of record NZ_CP150363.1, on the reverse strand, counting down.
TTCCACGCGTTCGGCGGCCTCTACACGAACCCGTCCGTCACCGGCGCGGCCGTCGCGGCGGTCACCCGCCGCGTCGGCATCCGCGCGGGCAGCGTCGTGCTGCCGCTCCACAACCCGGTCCGCGTCGCGGAGGAGTGGTCGATGGTCGACAACCTCTCCGGCGGCCGCGTGGGCATCTCGGTCGCGTCCGGGTGGCACGCCGACGACTTCGCCCTCGCGCCGGGGCGCTACGAGCGGCGCCGCGAGGCCATGATGGAGGACCTCGCGCTCATCCGGCGCTTCTGGCGCGGCGAGCCGGTGAGCCTGCCCAACGGGGCCGGCCAGATGAAGGAGTTCCGGCTGCGGCCGCGCCCGGTGCAGCGCGAGCTGCCCGTCTGGCTCACCGCCGCGGGCAACCCGGAGACGTTCCGGGTGGCCGGCGAGATCGGGGCGAACGTGCTCACCCACCTGCTCGGCCAGAGCCTCGAGGATCTGCGCGAGAAGATCGCCCTGTACCGGGAGGCCCGCCGCCGCGCCGGACACGAGGGCGCGGGGCACGTGACGCTGATGCTCCACGCGTTCGTGGAGCGGGACATGGAGATCGTGCGCGAGAAGGCGGCGGAGCCCTTCCGGCGTTACCTGAAGAGCTCCCTCGACCTCATGCGCGGCTTCGGCCGCAGCGTGGGGATCGACGTCGACGCGAGCACGTTCAGCCCGGCCGATCTCGACGCCCTCGTGGGCCGGGCCCACGAGCGCTTCTTCGCGCAGAGCGGCCTGTTCGGGACGCCGCGATCCTGCGAGGAGATGGTCGGCCGCATCGAGGAGCTCGGCGTCGACGAGATCGCGTGCCTCGTCGACTTCGGCGTCGAGACGGAATCGGCGCTCGGCGGCCTGCGGTACCTCGACGCCCTGAGGCGCCGCGCGCTGCGGCGCCCGCCGGCGTCGGTGCAGGTGCCCGCGCAGATCGCGGCGCACGGCGTGACGCACGTGCAGTGCACGCCGTCGTTCGCGCAGGCGCTCCTCCTCGACCCGGACGCCGAGGGCGCCCTGGCCTCCCTGCGCGCGCTGCTCGTCGGGGGCGAGGCGCTGCCCACGCCGCTCGCGGCGCGCCTCACGGCGGCGGCGCCGGGCCGGGTGATCAACATGTACGGCCCGACCGAGACGACCATCTGGTCCGCGACGCGCAGGGTGGAGCACGACGAGCGCGGCGCCGTGGTGAGCATCGGCACGCCGATCGGGAACACGTCGCTCTACGTGCTCGACGCCCGGCTGGAGCCGCTCCCGGTCGGGGTCCCGGGGGAGCTGTACATCGGCGGCGTCGGCCTGGCCCGCGGCTACCATGCGCGGCCGGCGCTCACGGCCGAGCGCTTCGTCCCCGATCCGTTCGCCGGCGAGGGGGCGAGGATGTACCGCACCGGGGATCTGGCGCGCTACCGGCCGGACGGCTCGATCGAGTTCCTCGGCCGCTCCGACCAGCAGATCAAGCTGCGCGGCTTCCGGATCGAGCTCGGCGAGATCGAGGCGAGGATCGCCGAGCACCCGGGCGTCCGCGACGTCGCGGTCGCCGTGCGCGAGGAGCGGCCCGGGGATCAGCGGCTCGTCGCGTACGTCGTGCCGCGCGGCGACGCGGCGCCGGACGCCGAGGAGCTCCAGCGCTTCGCGCGGCAGCGGCTGCCCGAGTACATGGTCCCCTCGGCGGTCGTCCGGCTCCAGGCGATGCCGCTGACGCCGAACGGCAAGCTCGATCGCAAGGCGCTGCCGGCGCTCGGGGCCGAGCCGGCGCGGCCGCGGCAGGCCTTCGCCGCCGCGCGCAACGACATGGAGCGCCAGATCGCGGCCATCTGGACGAGCGTGCTCGGCGTGCCGGAGGTGGGCATCCACGACAACTTCTTCGATCTCGGCGGGCACTCGCTGCTGCTCGCGCAGGTGCACGCGCGCGTCCGGGCGAGCCTCCGGTCCGACCTGCCGCTGATGCGGCTCATCGAGCACCCGACGGTCGCGTCGCTGGCCCGCCACCTGAGCGAGGAGCCGGCGGCGGCGGCCGCGACGGTGGCCCGGTCGGCGCAGGACCGCGCGCGGCAGCAGATGGAGGCGCTCCGGCGCCAGCGCGCGCGGGAGCCGAAGCGCTGATCGGCCGCCGGCGCTCTCCTCTCGGGCGCCGGCGCGAAGGGTTCACGGAGAGAGACAACAGCGCACAGCAAAGAGCCATCCATGAGCGAGGAACATCTGCAGTCCCCCGAGCCGTCGTCCGATCTCCCCGAGGACTCCTTCGACATCGCGGTCGTCGGGATGTCCTGCCGTCTCCCGGGAGCCCGGAGCGTCGAGGACTTCTGGCGCGCCCTGCGCGGAGGGGTGGAGTGCATCCGCCACTTCAGCGACGAGGAGCTCCTGTCCCGCGGCGTCCCCCGGGAGGCGCTCACCGCCGAGGGCTTCGTCAAGGCGGGCGCCGTGCTCGACGACATCGACCGGTTCGACGCCGCCTTCTTCGGCTACTCGCCCCGCGAGGCCGAGCTCATGGATCCTCAGCACCGGCTCTTCCTCGAGTGCGCCTGGGAGGCCCTGGAGCGCGCGGCCTTCGTGCCGGACGCCGGGCGCACGGTGGGCGTGTTCGCCGGGGCAGGGCTCAGCACGTACCTGCTCTACAACCTGGCCTCGCGCCCGGACCTGTTCGACGCGGACGACAGCTTCCAGATCATGATCGGGAACGACAAGGACTTCCTGGCCACAAGGCTGTCCTATCTCCTCGATCTGCGGGGGCCGAGCGTCACGGTGCAGACGGGGTGCTCGACGTCCCTCGTGGCCGTCCACCTCGCCTGCCAGGGCCTGCTCGGCTACCAGTGCGACGTCGCGATCGCCGGCGGCGCCGCGGTGCAGGTGCCGCAGCGCACCGGATACCGCTACCAGCCCGAGGGGATCGCCTCGCCGGACGGGCACTGCCGGCCGTTCGACGCCGACGCCGCGGGCACGATCTTCGGCAGCGGCGTGGGGGTCGTCGTCCTGAAGCGGCTCTCGGACGCGATCGCGGACGGCGATCACATCCACGCCGTCATCAAGGGGAGCGCGATCAACAACGACGGGTCGGCCAAGCTCGGCTACACGGCGCCCAGCGTCGAGGGGCAGGTGGAGGTCATCACGCGGGCGCAGTCGATCGCCGGCGTGTCGCCCGACAGCATCGGGCTCGTCGAGGCGCACGGCACGGCGACGGCGCTCGGCGATCCGGTGGAGGTCGAGGCGCTGACGCGCGTGTTCCGCGCGGCGACGGGGGACGCGAAGTTCTGCGCGCTCGGCTCGGTGAAGTCGAACATCGGCCACCTCGACGCGGCCGCCGGCGTGGCGGGCCTGATGAAGGGCGTGCTCGCGATCGAGCACGGGGAGCTGCCGCCCACGCTGCACTTCCAGCGGCCGAACCCGCGGTTCGAGTGGCAGGACAGCCCGTTCTTCGTCAACGCCGCGCTGCAGCCCTGGGGGCGCACCGGCGGCCGCCGCCGCGCCGGCGTGAGCTCGTTCGGGATCGGCGGCACCAACGCGCACGTTGTCCTGGAGGAGGCGCCGCCGCGGCCGTCGTCGGGGCCCTCGCGGCCCCACCAGCTCCTCGTGCTGTCGGCGAAGACGCGCGCCGCCCTGGACCTCGCGACGGAGAACCTGGCCCGCCACCTCGAGGAGCACCCGGAGCTGCCGATCGCCGACGTGGCCTACACGCTCCAGGTCGGGCGCCGGGCGCTCCCGCACCGGCGCGCGGTCGTCTGCTCGGACGCGGCGGACGCGGCGCGCGCCCTCGCCGAGCTCCCGCCGCAGCGCTCCGCCGCGGGCGAGGCCCGCACCCGGCAGGCGGTGTTCATGTTCCCCGGCGGCGGCGCGCAGCACCCGGGCATGGGCGCCTGGCTCTACGAGCACGAGCCGACCTTCCGCCAGCACATCGATGCGTGCGGGGACATCCTGGCGCCCCGCCTCGGCGTCCACCTGCGGGACGTCATCTACGCGCGCGCGGCGGGCGACGGCCAGGAGGCCCGCCTGACGCGCACCGGCGTCGCGCTGCCCGCGCTGTTCGCCGTCGAGTACGCGCTGGCCCGGCTGTGGATGGACTGGGGCGTCGAGCCCGCCGCCATGATCGGGCACAGCATGGGCGAGTACGCCGCCGCGTGCCTGGCCGGCGTCTTCTCGCTGGAGGACGCGCTCGCCCTCGTGGCGGAGCGGGGCCGCCTGTTCGAGCAGGTGCCGCGGGGCGCGATGCTGGGCGTGGAGCTGCCCGAGCCCGAGCTGCGGAAGCTCTGCAGCGACAGGCTGTCGATCGCGGCGGTCAACGGGCCGGAGCAGGGCGTGATGTCCGGTGACGAGGCCGCCATCGAGCAGCTCGCGGCGGCGCTCGAGCAGCGCGGCGTCGAGGTCCGGCGCGTCCACATCGACGTCGCGGCCCACTCGCACCTCATCGACGACATCATGCCGGCGTTCGCCGCGTTCCTCCGCACGCTGCGGCTCAACGCGCCCGAGCGACCGTTCGTGTCGAGCGTGACGGGCACGTGGATCACCGAGGGCGACGCGACGAGCGTCGCGTACTGGGTGAGGCACCTGCGCCAGACGGTGCGCTTCGGCGACGGCGTGCGGACGCTCCTCGAGGAGCCCGGGCGCGTCCTCCTCGAGGTGGGCCCCGGCCGGGTCCTGAGCTCGCTGGCGCGGCTCCAGATCGCGCCCGAGAGCGCCGCGGTGGTGCTCACGTCGATGCGCTCCCCGGTCGAGGACCGCCCGGACACCGAGGTGCTGCTGACGACGCTGGGGCGGCTGTGGGCGGCGGGGGTGAAGGTCGATTTCGCCCGCGCTTCGGCGCACGAGCAGCGGCGGCGCGTCCCGCTGCCGACCTACCCGTGGGAGCGCCGGCGCTTCTGGATCGACCCCCGCCCCGCGGGCGCGAGCCGGCCCGAGGCCGCCCCGACGGAGCGGCGCGAGCTCGCGGACTGGTTCTACCTGCCCTCGTGGCGGCGCGCCCCGTCCCCGGCGCCTGCGACCCCCGCGGGCGCGCGCTGGCTCGTCTTCGCCGATCCCGGCGGGGTGGGGCCGCGTGTGGCGGCCCGGCTCGCCGCGAAGGGCCACGACGTGACGACGGTCGCGCCCGGCGCGGCGCTGCGCCAGGTCGACGCCGGCGCCTACGAGCTCGATCCCGAGCGGGAGGACGCCTACGCGGCGCTGCTCGCCGAGCTGGATCGCGCGGGGCGGCGCCCGGACCGCATCGTCTACGCGTGGGGCCTGCTGGAGCCCCCGGCCGGCGCCGACCCTGTCGAGCACGCGCGGCGGCTCGGGCTGGACGCCCTGATCGCGCTCGGCAAGGCCCTCGGCGCCTCATCGAGCGGGCGGCCCCTCCACCTCGCGGTGGTCGGAAGCGGGGTCGAGTCCGTCTCCGAGCGCGAGCCCGTGCGGCCCGAGCGGGCGCTGATGCTCGGCCCCTGCAGGGTGCTGCCGCTGGAGCAGCCGGGCGTCACCTGCGCGCTGATCGACGTCCCGGGGACGGCGCTGAGCGACGTGGACCTCGACCGGCTCGCCGCCGAGGTCGAGGGGCCCGCGCAGAGCGCCGTGGTGGCGCTCCGCGGGGCCCGGCGGCTGGTTCAGGCGTTCGACCCTGTGCGGCTCGACGCGCCGGCATTGCAGGCCGCGCCGGCGTCGCCGCTGTTCAGGCCCCGCGGGACGTACCTCATCACCGGCGGCCTCGGCGGCATCGGCCTCGTCGTGGCCGAGCACCTGGCGCGGCGGGCGCAGGCGCGCCTCGCGCTCGTCGGGCGCGCCGAGCTCCCCGAGCGCGCGGCGTGGCCGGCCTGGCTCGCAGGCCACCCCGAGGACGACCCCACCTCGGTCCGGATCCGCCGCGTGCAGGCGATCGAGGCGCTCGGCGCGGAGGTGCTCGTGCTGCGCGCCGACGTGGCGGACGCCGGCCAGGTCGAGCGCGCGCTCGGGCAGCTCCGGGAGCGCTTCGGCGCGCTGCACGGCGTGATCCACGCGGCCGGCGTGCCCGCGGGGGGCCTCATCCAGGTGAAGGACCGCGACGCCGTCGCGCAGGTGCTGCGGCCGAAGGTGCAGGGGACGCTCGTCCTCGATCGGCTCCTCGCCGGCGCGCCGCTCGACTTCTTCGTCCTCTGCTCGTCCCGGACCGCCGCGACGGGCGACCTCGGCCAGGTCGACCACGTCGCCGCGAACGCCTTCCAGGAGGCGTTCGCGGAGCGGTGCGCCCAGGAGGGCCGCTCCGGCGTGATCGCGCTCGCGTGGGACACGTGGGCCGAGGTGGGGCAGGCCGTCACCACCGCCGTCTCCGGGGCGCTGGAGGGCGTTCGCGCGCAGCTCCTCGCGCACGCGATCCGGCCGGCCGAAGGGCCGGAGGTGCTCGAGCGGGCCCTCTCGAGCCCCGCGGCGCGGATCGTCGTGTCCACGCGCTCGATCGAGGCGGCGGCCGAGGAGAGCCGGCGCGTCGCGCGCGAGCTGATGGAGGCGCTCGGCGCGACGGACGAGCCCGCGGAGGGCGCGGCCCCGCGCCCGCTCCCGGCCCCGGGGGACGCCGTGCTCGTCATGGCGCGGATCTGGGAGCGCGTGCTCCGCGTCGAGCGGGTGGGCCCGCACGACAGCTTCTTCGACCTGGGCGGCAACTCGGTGCTGGGCCTGCGCCTCATCGCGGAGATCAAGCGCGAGCTCGGCCTCTCGCTGCCCGCGGTCAGCCTCTTCGAGAACCCCACCGTGACCGCGCTCGCGCGGCGCGTCGCCGGGGGCAGCGACCCCGACGACGCGCACGAGGATCGCCGGAGCCGGGGCGCGCGGCGCCGCGAGCGCCATCAACGCAAGCACGATGCGAAGTAGGAGTCGCCTCCCATGACCCACGCTGCAAACGGCAACGAGATCGCCATCATCGGGATATCAGGCCGCTTTCCCGGCGCCGAGAGCCTCGAGGAGCTCTGGCAGAACCTGTGCGACGGCGTCGAGTCCATCGTCACGTTCACGGACGAGGAGCTCGCCGCGCGCGGCGTGCCCGAGCACCAGCGCCGCGATCCGCGCTTCGTCAAGGCCGCGGCGTCGCTGCGCGACCCGGCGCTGTTCGACGCCGGCTTCTTCGGCTACACGCCGCGCGAGGCGGAGCTCATCGACCCGCAGCAGCGCGTCTTCCTGGAGTGCGCCTGGGAGGCGCTCGAGGACGCCGGCCACGCCCCCGCCGAGCAGGACCTCCTCGTGGGCGTCTTCGGCGGCGCGGCGCTCAGCTCGTACCTCGTCTTCAACATCCTCTCCAACCCCGCGCTGCTCGCCACGCTCGATCCGCTGCAGGTCAACCTCGGCAACGCCAACTCCTTCTTGACCACGCGCGCCTCGTACAAGCTCGATCTCAAGGGCCCGAGCTTCCTCGTGGAGAGCGCCTGCTCGACGTCGCTCGTGGCCGTCCACGTCGCCTGCCAGAGCCTGCTCAACCACGAGTGCGACCTGGCGCTCGCGGGCGGCGTCTCCATCAACCTCGGCGTGCAGCACGGCTACCGCTACATCGAGGGGAGCATCCTCTCCCCCGACGGCCGGTGCCGCCCGTTTGACGCGAACGCCGGCGGCATCGTCTTCGGCAGCGGCGCCGGCGTCGTGGCGCTGCGGCGGCTCGAGGACGCGATCGCCGACGGCGACCCCATCTACGCGGTCATCCGCGGCTCCGCGGTGAACAACGACGGGGCGCTCCGCGCGGGGTACACGGCGCCCGGCGTCGACGGGCAGGCGCAGGTGATCACCGAGGCGCTGGCCAACGCCGACATCCCCGCCGAGACCATCGGTTACATCGAGACGCACGGCACGGGCACGGCGCTCGGGGATCCGATCGAGATCCAGGCGCTCACCCGCGCGTACCGCGAGCAGACGCAGGCGAAGCGCTTCTGCGCCATCGGCTCGCTCAAGGCGAACATCGGCCACCTGGACGCGGCCTCGGGCGTCGCGGGCCTCATCAAGACGACCCTCGCGCTGCACCGCGGCCTCCTCCCCCCCAGCATCAACTGCGAGACCCCGAACCCCGCCATCGCGTGGGAGTCCTCGCCGTTCCGCGTCTGCACGTCGCTCACGCCGTGGGAGCCCGCCGCAGCGCCGCGGCGCGCGGGCGTGAGCTCGTTTGGCATGGGCGGCACGAACGCGCACGTGATCCTGGAGGAGCCGCCGCCGCGCCGGTCGGAGCCGCCCGCGCGGGACCGGCAGGTCCTCGCGCTGTCCGCGAAGAGCCCGGCCGCGCTCGACGCCATGACGGCGCGCCTCGCGCGCCACCTCCGGAAGCACCCCGACACGAGCGTCGCCGACCTGGCCTACACGCTGCAGATCGGCCGGCAGCGCTTCCCTCACCGGCGCGCGCTCGTGTGCGACGGCAAGGACGCGGCGAGCGCGGCGGCGGCGCTCGAGGACGCGGCCAGCCGGGCCTTCACCGGCCACGAGCAGCGCACCGGCCGCCCCGTCGTGTTCATGTTCCCCGGCCAGGGCGCGCAGCACGTGCAGATGGCGGCGCGGCTGTACGCCCACGAGCCCGTGTTCCGCCGGTACGTCGACGAGGGCGCGGCCATCCTCCAGCCGCTGATGAAGCAGGACCCGCGGGCGCTGCTCTACCCCGGGGCGGCGCCGACCGAGGCGGCGCGCGCGGCCGTCGATCGCACCGAGCTCGCGCAGCCGCTCCTGTTCTTGATCGAGCACGCGCTCGCCCAGACGTGGATGTCCTGGGGCGTCGTGCCCACGGCGATGATCGGCCACAGCGTGGGCGAGTACGTCGCCGCGTGCCTGGCCGGGGTGCTGTCGCTGGGCGAGGCGCTCGCCCTGGTCGTCGCGCGCGGCCGGCTGATGCAGTCGCTGCCCCCGGGCGCGATGCTGTCGGTGAACCTGCCCGAGGCCGAGCTGTCGCGCCTCATCGAGCACCCGCTCGGCATCGCGGCGGTGAACGCGCCGTCGCTCTGCGTGGCCTCGGGCCCGCTGGACGCCATCGCCGACCTGGAGCGCCGCCTCGGCGCGATGGGCGTCGGCGCGCGCCGCCTCCGGACCTCGCACGCCTACCACTCCCCGCTGCTGGAGCCCATCGTCGGGCCGTTCGCCGAGCAGGTGAAGCGCATCCGCCTGAGCGCGCCGCGGATGCCCTGGGTCTCCAACGTCACCGGCACGTGGATCACCGCGCAGGAGGCGCAGGATCCAGGGTACTGGGTGCGCCACCTGTGCAAGACGGTCCGCTTCGCCGCCGGGCTCGAGGTGCTCGCCGAGCGGCCGGAGCGGCTGCTGCTCGAGGTGGGGCCGGGCCGGTCGCTGACGACGATGGCGCGCCAGCACCCGGCCTTCGCCGGCGAGGGCGGCGCGCTGCACTCGCTCCCGCACCCGACGGACGCGACGCCGGACGACGTCCACCTGCTCGAGACGCTGGGCCGCGCGTGGATCGCCGGCGTCGACGTCGACTGGCGGGCCCTCCACGCGGGAGCGCGCCGGCTGCGGGTGCCGCTGCCGACGTACCCCTTCGAGCGCCGGCGCTACTGGATCGAGCCCGGGGCGCTCGCGCAGGGCGGGCTCATCCCGGCCGCGCCCGCCGACGCCGCGGCGGAGCCGCTCGCCGACGCGGCCGCGCCCGCGTCGGCCGTCCGGTCGCACCCCCGCCCGCGGCTCCGCACGGCGCTCGTCCCGCCGCGCACCGACCACGAGCACGCCATCGCGCGCATCTGGCAGGAGGTCCTCGGCATCGACGAGGTCGGCGTGAACGACAACTTCTTCGAGCTGGGGGGCCACTCGCTGCTGGCCACGGCGGTGATCGGCCGGCTGCGCGAGAGCTTCCACCTCGAGGTCCCGCTGCAGATCCTCTTCGAGGCGCAGACGGTGGCGAGCATGGCCGAGGTGGTCGGCGCTCTCCAGGCGAACGCGGGCGGCGACGATCCGCAGCTCAGGGCGCTCCTGGAGAAGCTGAGCGAGCTCGCCGAGGGAGATCCAACGGACGTATGACGCGGCAGCAGGGTGGAGCTTTCGCTCGGACGTCAGCGCAACGGACGGCCATCCAGAGGGAATCGCATGGATAACGCAAACGGGTTACTCAGGGTGCTCCTCGTCGCGATGGAGTACACGCCCAAGGTGAGCGGCGGCGTCGGGACGTATGTCTTCGAGCTCGCCAACGGCCTGGCGCGCGCCGGCTGCGCCGTGACGGTGCTCGCCTACACCCCGGGCGAGGCCGCCGTGCTGCACCAGCCGAACCTGGAGGTGCACCTCATCGCGCCCCGCAAGGAGACGTTCAACAGCGCCTCCGGGGCCTCGCTGGTCCAGGGCATCCTGACGTTCAACGACGATCTTGTCCGGTACGCAAAGCAGCACCTCGGCGCGTGGCGCCCGGACATCGTCCACTTCCACCAGTGGCACACCCGCGACGCCGGCCGCCGCATCGCCGAGGAGCTCGGCGTCCCGGTCGTCGGGACGAGCCATCACCTCTCCGAGCCGACGGAGCGCTGGTGGGGGCAGGCGCCCGATCCGGAGATCGTGGAGCAGGAGAAGCGCTTCTACGACGGCAGCACCCACGTCATCACGGTGAGCGAGTCGATGCGATCGCTCATCTGCGAGACGTACGGCCTGCCGGCGCACAAGATCGACATGATCCACTGCGCGCTGAACCTGGACCCCTTCTTCACCCCCGCTTACCCCGAGTCGACCTTCGCGGAGCTGCGCCGCACCGTGGCCGAGCCCGACGAGGCGGTCGTGCTCTACACGGGCCGGATCCACCCGCAAAAGGGAATCCCGGCGATCTTCGCCGCGGCCGAGCGCGTGCTCGCCGAGCGCTCGCGCGTCGTCTACCTGCTGGCGGGCGGCACGGACTCGCGCGAGTCGACCCGGATGATCCAGGAGCTCTCGGCGCGCTATGCGTCGCTGGGATCGCGCATCAAGGTGCTCGGCAAGCTGCCGCGCAAGCAGCTCCGGTTCCTGCATCGGATCGCCGACATGGCGCTCGTGCCCTCGCTCTACGAGCCGTTCGGCTTCACGGCCATCGAGGCGATGGCGTCGGGGGTGCCCGTGATCGCGGCAAGGTCCGGCGGGCTCGCGGAGATCGTGCAGGACGGCGAGTCCGGGTTGCTCGTCCCCGTGCGGCAGACGGCGTCCGACGTGCGGGAGGTCGACGTGGAGCGCCTCGCTGCCGCGCAGCTCACGCTGCTCGCGGATCCGGCGCTCGCGCGCCGGCTCGGCCGGGAGGGGCAGCGGCGCGTGGCCGAGCTGTTCCAGCTGCCGCGGATGATCCAGGGCAACCTCCAGGTCTTCTGGCAGCTCCTCGGCCGGGGCGCCGCGCCGCTCTCGAGAGGGCGCGCGGCGACGGCCTGATATCGTCTGGAGCGGCGCGGCCGAGGCCGCCTCCAACCAGCGCGTGAGATCACGATTGAAAGGACATGTTCGATGAAATTTCTTCTGTTCCTCAACGAGAAGCCGAACCGCCCGCAGATGGACTGGGCGGCGCTCAACCGGTCGATCCGTGAGCACGTCTCGCGAATGCTCGAGGACGGGACGCTCGACTGCGCGCACTACGTGCTGCCCAACCGGGGCGTCTGCATCATGAACGCGAGCTCGCACGAGGCGCTGCTGGCCCAGATCCGCTCCTGGCCCGCGTACTCCCATCACGACTTCGAGATCTACCCGCTCTGCAACATCTTCCAGGCCATCGACGACAACTTCGGTCGTGTCGCGCCGGCCGCGGGCAATGCGGCGGGGCCGCAGGGCGGGACGACGTAGCGCCGTCGCCTCGACGCGGGCGCCGCGTCGTCTCCCGGGAAAGCTCGGCCTTCCTGCGAGCCCGCCGGCGCTACCTGGCGCGGCACCCGCAACCGGAGCCGGCGGCGGGCGCCTGCGGGGCCGGCCGCCGCTGGCAGGTCGTGACGAGGGTGGCCAGGACGGCCATGAGGATCGCGACGCGCCATCGCATGCGCGACATCCTCGTCCCGGCGCCTGGCGACGTCAATTCCCCGCCTCGGCCGCCGCTCCGTCGGCGCGGCGGCCTCAGCCGAGCGGCACCTCGAGCGACACCTCGTCGAGCCCGACGCCGAGGAACCGGCGCGGGCGCACCGCGACGGCGACGTGCGCCCCGCCCTCGGCGCGGCTCGCCTTGACCGCGAGCTCGATCGTGGCCGGCGGCGCGTTCTCGAACAGCGCCCACAGCGCGCCCTCGACCACGGGCTGGACCTCCGCCGGATCGCTGTCCGGGGGCAGCTTCGCGCAGAGCGCGCGCAGGAACTGGACGACGCGCGCGACGAAGAGCTGATCGACCAGCGAGACCCGGTCGAGGCGCGCGTCCGGCTCGGCGGTGGGGCTGTCGTACGTGAGCTTCTCCGGCGGGACGTAGGCCGTCGGCGCATGGAGCACGTACACAGCGTCGCTGTTCGGGGCCGACGCGAGCAGGAGCACGCCGCTCTTCGCGAGATCGCGCTGGGTGTCCGTCGACACGAACGCCTCGGTCGGGATCGCGACGCCCTCGTCGCCCTCGTAGGCGCCCTTCACCTCGTGCACCGGCAGATCCCCGAGCACGCCGCCGCCCTTCGCGCCCGCGATGCGGCAGGGCCACGCCGTCTCGCGGAAGCTCGCCGCGATCAGCGCGCCGACGAGGTACGCCGGCGAGATCCAGACGCGGCCGCCCTCGTCGGCCGGCTGCTCGACGATCGCCGCCTCCCGGATGCGCGAGGTCGACCTGTCGTACGGCATCCGGCCGAGCACGCGGTTCATGGCGATCGCGACCCAGCGCACGGAGTGCCGCGCCGCGGCGGCGCGCCACGGCGCCCGGTGCGGCGCCCGGAACAGCGCCGCCTTGTTGTCGAGGCGCTCGACGCCGCCGAGGTCGTCCACGCCGAGCAGCCCCGCGGCGCCGTTCACGACGGCGGGGATCGCGTGCGCCTCGGCGACGCGGGCGATCTCCTCGAGCCGCGCGAGCGAGGCGGCGGTGCCGTCGATCGCGACGTCCACGATCGCGACCGACGCCGGCGGCTCGGTGCTCGCCGTCTGCGCGATCACCCGGGCGAGCGCGCCCGCCGCCTCGTCCGGCCGCGCGCTGACGACCTCGATCCGGACGCCCTCCGCGGCCTTCACGCGGTCGACGAGCAGGCCCAGCCCCCGCCACGCCTCCTCGAGGCGCCGCACCTCCGGGTGCTGCAGGATCGCGCCGATCTGCGCGCCGATCGCGCGCTCGATCTGCGCGATCGCCTCGGCGGGGCGGGCGGGCTGCCCCGCGCGCGGGCGCGCGCTCGCGGCCACGGTCGCGATGAGCTCCGAGAACCGCCCCCCGCCCGCCGGCTTCGGACCGGCGTCGCCCGGCGTGGCCGTCGGCGGCGCCGGCGCCGCGGCGGCCTCCCCGCCGCCCCCGCCGAGGTCGACCATCGAGAGCAGCGCGTCGATGTCGGCGCCGCCCGTCGGCGCGGCCGGCGCGGCGGCCGCGGCGGGCCGCTCTGCCGCGGCCGCCGCCGGCCGGGCGGGCGAGGCGCCCTCGCGCTCCGGGACGAGCCCGAGGATGTCGCGCACGAGCGGGGAGCCGCCCCAGAGCCGATCGAGCTCGCCGCGCGCCTTGTCGAGCGTCGTCGAGCCGTCGCGCAGCCCCTCGAGGACCCGCCGGCCGTCGAGCAGCGAGCGCAGGAGCGGCACCTCGGCGCAGAGCGCGTCGGGCCGGAAGCTCTTCAGGCTGGTGGGCGACAGGTCGACGCGCGCCGGCCGGCCCCCCGCGAGCACGCTCGGCACCTCGATCGCGATCCGCGGCCGGAGCATCGCGAAGAGGTTATCGAACCGGCTCGCGTCGACCCGGCTCGCGCCCGCGGGCGGGCTCGCCCCTGCGTTGTGCGGATCGCGGGGGACGAGATCGGCGACGACGAGCACGCGCAGCGGGAGCAGCGGCCCCCGCGCCGCGGCGCCCCCGTCCTCGCCCACGTGGAACCTGAACTCCTCGCCCAGAACGCCCTTGATCGCATCCGCCATGGGCCCTGCAGCATAGGCGTCACCTCTCGGCGCGAGAAGCGCTAAGCTCCGCGCGCATGAAGACGGAAGGCGGTTCGCCCTTGAACTTGAACCCTGAACCCCACGCCGCCAGCGATCGCCGGCGCCTGCGCGGAGGCGCCCCGATCCAGATCGGGCTCCTCGGCTGCGGCACGGTCGGCGGCGGCGTCCTCCGCCTGCTCGCCGAGAACTCCGGCTACCTCGCGGAGCGCGCCGGCGTGCCCCTCGTGGTCAAGCGCGTGGTCGTGCGCGACCTCGAGAAGGAGCGCGTCTCGGCCCTGGATCGCGGCCTGCTCACCACGAGCGCGGAGGAGGTGGTCGACGACCCCACGATCGACCTGGTCGTCGAGGTGATGGGCGGCGAGACGCCCGCCCGCGCCCTGATCGAGCGCGCCATCGACCGCGGCAAGGGCGTCGTGACCGCGAACAAGCTGCTGCTCGCGGCCCACGGCCCCGCGCTCCTCGCGCGGGCCGCGGCGCGCCAGGTCGACCTCGCGTTCGAGGGGGCGGTCGGCGGCGGCATCCCGATCATCCGCACGCTCCGGGACGCCTTCGCGAGCGACTGGGTCGAGCGGGTCACCGCGATCGTGAACGGCACCTGCAACTACATCCTCACGCGCATGCGCGACACGGGCGCGTCGTTCGACGCTGCGCTGCGCGAGGCGCAGGACCTCGGCTACGCCGAGAAGCCCGACCCGTCGCTCGACGTCGACGGCCACGACGCGGCGCACAAGCTGATCGTGCTCGCGATGCTCGCCTTCGGGGCGCAGGTCGACAGCAACGACGTCCACACCTCCGGCATCCGCACGATCGAGGAGGCCGACCACCGCTACGCCGATCGCTTCGGCTACACGATCAAGCACCTCGCGATCGGCCGCGATCTCGGCGACTCCATCGAGCTGCGCGTGCACCCCACGCTGATCCCGAAGCAGAGCGTGCTCGCCAACGTCTCCGGCGTGCTCAACGCCGTGCTCCTCGAGGGGCGCGCCGTCGGGCCGTCGCTCGTCTACGGCCGCGGCGCCGGCGACCTGCCGACGGCGGTCAGCGTCGTCTCCGACGTCCTCGACGTCGCCCGCTCGATCGCCTCGGGCGTCGCGGGCATGCAGGGCCGCGGCATGTCGATCAAGCCCCGCCGGGTCCGCCCGATGAGCGAGATCGTCTCGCGGTACTACCTGCGCTTCGCGGTCGAGGACCGCCCGGGCGTCATGGGCCGCCTCGCCGGCGCGCTCGGCGACGCGGGCGTCAGCATCGAGCAGATCGTTCAGCAGGGGCCGACCAAGGCCAGCCAGGGCGCGGGCGGCGCGGGCGCGCGCGAGCCCGGGGTGGACGTTGTGCTCATCACGCACGACGCGCAGGAGGGGCTCGTGCGGAGCGCGCTCGACGCGATCGCGCGCGAGGAGTTCCTGCGCGAGCCGCCGCACCTGTTCCGCATCGAGGAGCCGTGACGTCGCACGGCGACGCGCCGCTCGGGGTGTTCGACTCGGGCCTCGGCGGCCTCACGGTCGTGCGCGCGCTGCGCAGGCGCTGCCCGGCGGAGGACATCGTCTACCTGGGCGACACGGCGCGCGTCCCGTACGGCACCCGGTCCCCCGAGACGGTGGTCCGCTACGCGCTCGGCTGCGCGCGCGTGCTGATCGAGCGCGGGGTCAAGGCGATCGTGGTCGCGTGCAACACGGTCAGCGCTGTCGCGATCGACATGCTCCGGGTCGAGCTCGACCTGCCCGTCCTCGGGGTCATCCTGCCCGGCGCGCGCGCCGCCGTCGCCGCGTCGCGCGGCGCGACGATCGGCGTGCTCGGCACGGCGGGGACGATCGCGTCGGGCGCGTACCCCCGCGCCGTGGCGTCGCTCAGCACGCGCACCGAGGTCGCCGGCCAGGCGGCCCCGCTGCTCGTCTCGCTGGCGGAGGAGGGCTGGGTCGAGGGCGAGGTCCCGCGCCTCGTCGCGCGGCGCTACCTGGAGCCGCTCATCGCCGCGGGCGCCCGCTCGATCGTGCTCGGCTGCACGCATTTCCCGCTCCTGCGCGCCGCGATCGAGGCCGAGACGGCGGCGCTCGCCGGCGGCCCCCTCCCGATCGTGGACAGCGCGTCGGCGACCGCGGAGGAGGTGGCGTCGTTCCTCGCCGAGCGCGGGCTCGCGACGTCCCGGAGCGCGCCGGGCAGCCTGGCGCTGCTCGTCACCGATCTGCCGAAGAGCTTCGCCTCGGTGGCGGCCCGGTTCCTGGGGGAGCCGGTCGTCGGAGGCGAGGGCGCCAGCCGCCCGCCGATCCGCCCCGAGACGGACGGCGCCGGCCGATCCCCGGCGCAGGGCGTCGACGTCGAGCAGATCGACCTGTAATAGGGCAGCAGGATTGGCCCGGAGACCCGGGCGCAGAGGAGGTTTTCCACACGATGACGCAGCTCAGATGGCTTTCGGCCGGCGAGTCGCACGGGCCGGAGCTCGTGGCGACCGTCGAGGGTATTCCGGCGGGTCTGCCGCTCCTCGCCGAGGACATCGACGAGGATCTGGCGCGGCGCCAGCGCGGCTACGGGCGCGGCGGGCGGATGAAGATCGAGACCGATCGCGTCCGCCTCGTCGCCGGCGTTCGCGGCGGCGAGACGCTCGGCGGCCCCATCGCCATGGTGATCGAGAACCGCGATCACGCGAGCTGGGCCGGGCGCATGGGCCCGGAGCCGTTCCCCGAGCCGCCCGAGGCGCTCACCCGCCCGCGCCCCGGCCACGCGGACCTCGCCGGCGGCCTCAAGTACGCCCGGCGGGACCTGCGCGACGTGCTCGAGCGGGCGAGCGCGCGCGAGACCGCCGCGCGCGTCGCGGTGGGCGGCGTCTGCCGCAAGCTCCTCCGGTCGGTCGGCGTCGAGGTCTTCGCCCACGTGCTCTCGATCGGCCCTGTGCAGTCGAAGATCTCCGCGGCCTCGGGCGGCGGCGACCTCCCGCTCACCGAGCTCCGCGAGCGCGCCCGCGCCTCCGACCTCGCGTGCGTCGACGCCGAGGTCGCGCAGGCGATGCGCGACGCCATCCGCGAGGCCGCGCACCGGGGCGACACGCTCGGCGGCGTCTTCGAGGTGATCGCCACCGGCCTGCCGCCCGGGCTCGGGAGCCACGTGCAGTGGGACCGCAAGCTCGACGGCCGGCTCGCGCAGGCGCTGATGAGCATCCAGGCGATCAAGGGCGTCGAGATCGGCATCGGCTTCGAGGCCGCGCGCATCTCGGGCTCCGAGGTGCACGACCCGATCGGCTACGACCAGGACGCGCACGCGTTCACCCGCCCCTCGAACCGCGCCGGCGGCCTCGAGGGCGGCATCACGAACGGCATGCCGCTCATCTGCCGGGCCGCCATGAAGCCGATCGCCACGCTGAAGCGCGCGCTCCCCTCGGTCGACGTGCGCACCAAGGAGCAGTTCGACGCCGCCTTCGAGCGGAGCGACGTCTGCGCCGTCGCGGCCGCCTCGGTCGTCGGCGAGGCGATGGTGGCGATCACGCTCGCCGCCGCGCTGCTCGAGAAGTTCGGCAGCGACAGCCTCACCGAGCTCTCGCGCAACGTCGACAGCTACCTCCAGCAGGTCCGCTCTTACTGAACGCCATGGATTTCCTCCCCGACGCACCTCCGCTCCTTCTCACCGGCTTCATGGGGGCCGGCAAGACCACCGTGGGCCGCATCGCCGCCGCGCGCGCGGGCCTCGCGTTCATCGATCTCGACGACGCCATCACGGCCGAGGCCGGCGAGACGGTCCCGTCGCTCTTCGCCTCGCGCGGCGAGGCCGGCTTCCGCGCCCTGGAGGCGGCCACCTTGCGCCGGCTGCTCGCGACGCGCGGCCCGCGCGTCATCGCGCTCGGCGGCGGCGCCCTCGTCGACCCCGCGCTCCGCGCCGAGGCGCTCGAGCGCGGCTGCGTCGTCGCGCTCAGCGCGAGCCCCCGCACCATCGCCGCGCGCACGCCGAGCGGCGCGCGCCCGCTGCTCGACGGCGCGCCGGACCGGGAGGCGCGCATCCGCGAGCTCCTGGCCGCGCGCGCGGCCGTGTACGCCGAGGCCCACGCGCGCGTCGTGACGGACGACGTCGCGCCCGAGGCGGTCGCCGCGCGGGTCCTCCGCGCCTACGCGGATCGCCCCCTCTTCGTGCCGCTCGGCGACAAGAGCTACGCGGTGCGCATCGCCTCCGACGCGGCGGCGTCCGCGGCCGACGCCGTCGCCGCGCTCGCGCCGTCATCGGTCTTCGTGGTCACGGACGAGAACGTGAGCCGCCTCTGGGGCGCGCCGATGCTCGAGGCGCTCGCGGCGCTTGGAAAGCCGGCCGCGGCGGTCACGGTGCTCCGGCCCGGCGAGGAGCACAAGAAGCTCTCGGCCGTCGAGGCGGCGCTCACGGCGATGATCGAGGCGGGCGCCGATCGCGACGCGGTGGTGCTGGCGCACGGCGGGGGCGTCGTGACCGACATCGGCGGCTTCGCCGCGTCGACGCTGCTGCGCGGCGTCCGCTGGGTCGGGGCGCCGACGACGCTCCTCTCGATGGTCGACGCCTCGGTCGGCGGCAAGACCGGGGTCGACCTCGGCCCAGCGAAGAACGCCGTCGGCACCTTCCACCAGCCGTCCGCGGTCATCGCGAGCCCCGCGGCGCTCGCGACCGAGACCGACCGCGCCTACCGGAGCGGGCTCGCCGAGGTCGTGAAGACGGCCTGCATCGGCGACCCGGAGCTGCACGCGCTGCTCGAGCGCGAGGCCGACCGGGTCCTCGCGCGCGACCCCGGCCTGCTCGCCGAGATCATCCGGCGCTCGATCGCCGTGAAGGCGGCCATCGTCGCCCGCGACGAGCGCGAGTCGGGCGACCGCGCCCTTCTGAACTTCGGCCACACGCTCGGGCACGCGCTCGAGGCGGAGGGCGGGTTCGTCCGGCTGGCGCACGGCGAGGCGGTGTCGCTCGGCATGGTGGCGATGCTCCGGGTCGGCTGCTCGCTGGGCGTGACCGACCGCGCGTCCGCCGATCGGGTGATCCGCCTGCTCGCCCGGCTCGGGCTGCCCACGCGGATCGAGGACGAGCCGGTCTCGGCCGCGCTGCGCTTCCTGTCGCTCGACAAGAAGCGCCGCGGCTCGACGGTCCGCACGGTGCTGATGCGCGACATCGGCAGCACGTTCGTGGAGCCCATGCAGATCGACCGCCTCGCGTCGCTGCTCGAGCGCGCGGCGGCCAGCGCCGCCTGAGCCGTCCGGCTCGGTCCGTCTCCGAACAGGTGATTGCGCTCACGCCCGGGCGCGCCGCGGCCCGCCCGCCGGCGCGCGCTCGGAACGCCTCCCGCCGCGGCCGGGCCGGTCCTGCCTCGCTCTCCCCGCGCGTCCCCGCGAGCCCCTGCGGATGGGGCGAGGAGATGTCGAATGGCGCCGGCGTGGCCGGCGCTCATGGGATCGCGGCGCGCTGGAGACAGCCCTGTCCTCCACGCAGGCGCCGCGCTCCACGCGCTGGTCGCCGCTGCTCTCCCGTGGAAGCGCCAGATTGCGATGACAGCGGAGAAAATTGGTGCGATTTCAATGTCTTCGGAAAAAATGCCCCGCGCACGGCCCTAGCCGGCCGCTTCGCGCTATCCTTCCCACCGCAGATGGTGACCGCGACAAAAAAGAGAGTCCTGGTGGTGGAGGACGAGGCGGACACGGCGGCGATGATTGCCCGGTTCCTCAGCGACGAGTTCGACACCGTGGTCGCGACGAACGGGGTCGACGGTCTGGCGCTGGCGCAGCAGGAGCCGCGGCCGGATCTCGTCATCGTGGACATCATGATGCCGAAGCTTGACGGGGTGAGCATGACGCGGCGACTCCGTGAGAACGACCAGATGCGCCGCGTGCCGGTCATCTTCCTGACGGCCAAGTCGGATCCGATGGATGTCATTGCCGGCATCCAGGCTGGCGCTCGTCATTACATCACGAAGCCCTTCGTGCTCGACGACCTCAAGAAGAAGGTCCGCAAAGCCGTCTACGGCCGCTAGAGAGGGGCTCACCCGCTTCGGATACGGGCCCATCTCGACGTTTTCGGTGCTCGGCGTACAGGAGTACGCCTGCGCGCCGAAAACGCCGATCTGGGCCCGTCTCCTGTGCGGGTGAGCCCCTCTCTGGGTCGGCAGGAGCGACGGTGGGGAAGGGCTCTCGGGCGGCAGGAGCGATGGGGGGGAAGGGCTCTCGGGCGGCAGGAGCGATGGGGGGAAGGCGAGGGGCTGAGGGTGCCTGCCGAAGACGTGGGCTTTCCGCGGGGGCGCGGCACGAGATCCGTTGATGTGAGGTTTCGGCCCGTGGGCGGAGGGCGATCCTGCGTTGAACGATGGGTCGATTGTCGAGGAGGGCGGGAGTGGGGGACAAGAGCGCCTGGCACGCTCGGGGTCCTCCTGGCTCGCGTGCGGGGCGCGGGAGGGATGCTCCGTCGCGGGGCGCGGGAGCGGCGCTCGTCCGGGCTGCGGCGCGGGCCGGCAGAGCTGTGGGGGAGAATCGAGGGGGACGCGTCAGCTGCGGCTGCGGGGCGCGTTGGAGCAGGCCTTGAAGGCGCGCTCGAAGAGCTCGAGAGAGCGGGCGATGCTCGAATGCACCCGGCGGATCTCCTCGGCGGAGGTGGTGGCGAGCTTCACGATCTCGAGCGCCTCGCGGGGGTGGGCGTCATCGTAGTTCGCGTGCGCCGCGAGCCACGTCAGCGACTTGCTCCCCTCGCCGTAGAGCTTCGTGAAGGCCGGGAGCACCACGCGGGACCACTCGCCCGTGACGCCCTCGATCGCATAGTTGACCGCGCCGACCGCCTCGGCGAGGGAGCCGCGGTAGGACACCGACCAGAGCCAGTCGAAGAGCGAGGCGACCTCCGTGGTCGGACGGTGGCTCGTGATCTCCGAGGCGCTGATGCCGTGCCCCGCCGCCCAGTCGAGGTACCAGCGCACATGCAGCGCCTCGACCCGGATGTTGCCGATCAGCCAGTCGCGCACCAGAAAGTCGCGCGGCGTCTGGCCGTACGTCGTCTTCGCCAGGCTGAGCCCCATGTACTTCGGGAACGCCTCGACGACGCAGAAGAACTCCCGGATCATCAGGCCCCAGGTCTCCTGATCGACCGGCTCCGTCATCGTCCGCGCGATCGGTGGCGTGTAGACCGCGGCCTTCCACTGATCGGCAAGGGACTCGAGCATGTCCTCGACCCAGACCGGATGCGGCGTCGCCTTGAGGCTGTCCTTGACTTCCTTGTGCCGCTGCGAGCGAGGTGACAGCATGATTTACCTGGAGGGTTGCTGGGTCAATCTCCCTGGTGCCTGCCCGCCGGTCTCTGCTCCACCAATCCCCTCAGGCTGACCGGCCAGCGGCCGTCAGGAGACAATGCGCGGCGCGGGTACGATGCTGACCCTCAGCCGCCGAGGGTGAAAGGGCCAGCACGATGACCTCACCATGAGAGGTTTCGCGTACATGTGTCCCGCCTGCATCCAGTTTGGATCAGAGCGTAGTGACAAGTCAACAGGCAAATGGGCGCTGTGTTTCGTCGAGGCTTCGGCCCGAGCCACTCGTCACAGGGCTTTCTCTCAGGGCTTTCTCAGGGCTTCCCCGGGGCTTCACGCTTCGCGCAGGTTCTCGTCGGCTTCGTCTTCGCGCTCGCGGGCCCCGGCGGCGCCCTCGGATCGTTCAGCGGCTCACCAGACGACCTCGGAGAGGCACTCGGTCGCGCCGCGGAACCGGCACCGCTGGTGGGTCACCTTGGGGGTGGACGCGCCGCACAGGAGCAGCGCCTGCTCCACCCACCCGCACACGCCGTCGCCGCAGTTCATCGCGGACGGCCCCTCGTCGTCCCCGGTCGGCCCCGTGATGGTCAGCACCCACTCCCGCGGCTTCACCATTCGCGGGAACACCTTCCCGGAATCGAAGTAGCGCGACCAGAACATTCCAGTGCGGGCGACGATCGTGTCGGGCATCGCGATCGAGAGCGCAAACTTCATCACCGTATTGAGGTCGCGATCCGCCACGTAGCGGGCAAACCGCTTGATCTCGGCGGCCTGGTCGCTCGCGGAGCGCACGTGCGTTCGCAATGCCCGGTTCCAGACGCCGATCGGATACCAGCTGCTCGGCAGCAGCGGCTGATAAAGTACGTCCCGGTCTGACTTGGGCAACGAGGTCACCAGCCGCTCCCAGGCCCCGGCGTCGCGGTTCGTCGTGACGAACGACCGGAGGTTGACCAGCAACGTTCCTTTGCATCGACCGGCGGGGATCGAGGATTTGCTCTTCGTTTCGTGCGTCTTCATCGCGGCGAACCTACGGCGGGAAGACCCTGACGACGCCGGACCCGGTCGCGGGCGCAGCGCATGCGGCCTCGGGCGGGAAGCCCTGCCCGGGAGCGCATCGTCGGGGTGACTCCAGGAGTCGTGGTTGTACCTTGCAGGGGAGCGTGAGTTCGCCGCGATGGCAAGAGATGATTACGCGGGAGCAGGCGCGCGACACGGAATGCCGCGTCACTGGACAGGCCTTCGCCGGTTGTCCAGCTCTCGTTTCGACCCGATGACCTGATCGAAGAATGGGGAACATCGGCCCGGATACGGGGTGCAGGTGTGATCCGCATTACCCATCTCCGTGATCCGGCAAATGACGCGCGGTCGGATGAGCGGAGCGCGATCGGGTGCGTGACGCGCGGTCAGGTGAGCGGCGCTGCCGGGGGGATGGCGCGGTTGCGTGAGCAGAGCGCGGTCGGGTGAGCGGCGCGGTTGCGTGAGCAGCGCGCGGTCGGGGGAGCGGCGTCATCCGGCGACGGGGCGACCGGAGCGTGGGCCAGCGGGCGCCCGGCGCGGTGCGGCGGCGCTCGGGCGGCGGCGGTGAGGCGTCGCGCCTCGCTGTTGCCCTCCTGCGCGAACCTCGGTACCCCTACGCCATGAGCGAA
The DNA here is from genome assembly GCF_051521615.1 of Sorangium sp. So ce1335. Taxonomy (NCBI): domain Bacteria; kingdom Pseudomonadati; phylum Myxococcota; order Polyangiales; family Polyangiaceae; genus Sorangium; species Sorangium sp. So ce1335. Next base: position 6,853,556 of record NZ_CP150363.1, on the reverse strand, counting down.
TCCACAACGGGCCGGCCGGCCGCCGGCCACGCGGAGCCCGAGCTGCCGCACATCGATGTGGCCGAGCGGGGGGCGCCGCGCGACGGGCGACCGCAGGTCATCGACCGCAGGCTGTTCATGCAGCTCCTCGTCTTTCGCTGCCCGAGCGCGGCCGATCCGGCGGAGCTGACCCGCGCGGTCGGCCAGGCCCTGGAGACCCAGCGCGTCGGCGCGGTCGTGTACGAGGATGTCAGCGATCCGCGCGGGATCGCGGTGCTCACCTGGGCGGAGGACCCGGCCGCCTTCGTCGAGAAGGTCCGGCCCGCGCTCAACCGCGGCGACCTCCGGGGGCTGGAGCTTCGCCCCGACTTCACCATGCTGGGGCGCACGTACTCGACAGGCTACGAGCAGGACCTCGAGTACTGGATGCTCCGGCGACCGGCCGAGACCGTGCTCAACCCCGCCTGGTCCTGGGCGGTGTGGTACCCGCTCCGCCGCAGCGGCACGTTCTCCAAGCTCGAGCCGCGCGAGCAGGGGGGCATCCTGCGCGAGCACGGCACCATCGGCCGGGCCTACGGCGCGCAGGACCTCGCCCACGACATCCGCCTCGCGTGCCACGGGCTCGACGCCCGCGACAACGAGTTCGTGATCGGGCTCGTCGGCAAGGAGCTCCACCCGCTGTCGCACATCGTCCAGGCGATGCGGAAGACCCGCCAGACGTCGGAGTTCATCAGCCAAATGGGCCCGTTCTTCGTCGGGCGCGTCGCCTTCCGCAGCGCCGGCGGCTGAACCGGCCGCTCAGCCGATGCCGGCCAGGGCGGCGAACGCCCTGGCCAGCGCGTCGAGCCGCGCCACCGCGCGCGCCTCGGCCTCGGCCATCGGCTCGTCCGCGGCGACCCCCTCGCGCACGTCGAAGTAGAACTTGATCTTCGGCTCGGTGCCGCTCGGGCGCGCGATGATCCGGCTGCCGCCGTCGAGCTCGTACACGAGCACGTTGCTCGGGGGCAGGACCAGCGTGGCTGTCGTGCCGTCGCTCAGGGTGCGCGTGCGCGCCTCGAAATCGCGCCACGCCACCACCGGGATGCCGCCGATCTCCGCCGGCGGGCTCTTCCTCAGCGCGGCCATGATCGCCGTGATCCGCTCGCCGCCGTCGACGCCGCGCAGGGTGTAGGAGCGCTGCCCGCTCATGTAGAGGCCGTAGGTGCGGGCGAGCGCCTGGAGCTCGTCGAGCAACGTCTTGCCCTCGGCCTTGCGCACCGCGGCGAGCTCGGCGAGCACAACCGCCGCGCTGATGCCGTCCTTGTCGCGCACGACAGGGCCGATGGTGTAGCCGAGCGCCTCCTCGAAGCCGAACACGAAGCGGGCGCCCGTCGACCGCTCGATATCCATCGCCCGGTTGGCGATCCATTTGAACCCGGTCAGGGTCTCCTCGTAATGCACCCCGAGCGCCGCGGCGATCGCGCCGAGCATCGGGGTCGAGACGCACGAGGCCAGCACGAGGCGGCGCTCCTTGGCTCCGCCGCCCTGAGCGCGCCGCTCGGTGAGCAGGTAATGGCCGAGGAGCACGCCGAGCTGGTTGCCCGTGAGCTGGACGTACTCGCCGTCCGGGCGCCGCACCGCCACGGCGAGGCGGTCGACGTCCGGATCGTTGGCGAGGACGAGGTCGGCGCCCTCCTTCTTCGCGAGGGCGAGCGCCAGGTCCATGACGCCCTTCTCCTCGGGGTTCGGGAACGCGACCGTCGGGAACGCGCCGTCCGGCTCGGCCTGCTCGGGCACGCTCGTCACGCGCGTGAAGCCGGCCTGCGCGAGCGCCTCGCGGACGAGGCGGTCGCCCACGCCGTGCAGCGGCGTGTAGACGATGCCGAGGCCGCGGTCGCCGTCGCTCCGCACCGAGAGGCCGCGGATCGCGCGGAGGTAGGCCTGCTCCAGGTCCGCGGGGAAGTCGCGCACGAGGCCCCGCTGCCGCGCCTCGTCGAGCGGCAAGCGGGGGACCTGATCCGCCGGGGGCGCGGCGTCGATCGCCGTCGCGATGCCGGTGTCGTGCGGTGGGATGATCTGTGCGGCGTTGTCCCAGTAGACCTTGTAGCCGTTGTACTCGGGGGGGTTGTGGCTCGCCGTGACCATCACGCCCGCGGCCGCGCCGAGGTGGCCGACAGCGAACGCGGCGATCGGGGTGGGGCAGGGGCCGGGCGCGAGGTGGGCCGGGATGCCCGCGGCGGCGAGGGCGCAGGCGGTGTCCTCCGCGAACTCGCGGCTCATCCGGCGGGCGTCGTGGCCGACGACGACGCCGGCGCTCCGCGCCTTGTCGCCGAGCGTCGCGAGGAGATGGCGCGCGAGGCCGGCGGTCGTGCGGAGGATGACGGCGCGGTTCATCCGGCTCTCGCCGGCGCCGAGCACGCCCCGGATGCCGGCCGTGCCGAACTCGAGGGGACCGGCGAAGCGCTCGGCGAGCTCGGCGCGGACGCCCTCCTCGCCGGCCTGGGCCGCGTCGATGAGCCGGCGCAGCTCGCCCTGGGTCTCCGGATCGGGGTCGTGGGCAAGCCAGCGCTCGGCAGGCTCGAGGACGAAATCGTGGCTCACGACTTCATCTTTAGTTCAAGCTGGCCGCCGTGTGCACCGGGCGCACGCGCGATCGCGCGCGGAGCCCGCACGATCCGCGCGCGGCGCTCGCGCGGGCGGGCGGGGTTAGCCGGCCTTCTTGCCGGCGGCGAGCGCCTCGGCGAAGCGCGTGTCGTACTGCCCGCTCCGGAAGTCGCCGTCCGCCAGGATCTGCCGGAGGAACGCGAGGTTCGTCGCGGCCGGGCCGGCCGGGCCGGCGAGCTCGATCGTCGTCTCGGCGAGCGCCCGGTCCAGGCGGGCGATCGCGTCGTCGCGCGTCGGCCCGTGGGCGACGATCTTGGCGAGCAGCGGATCGTAGAACGGCGTCACCTCGAGCCCCTCGGCGACGCCTGTCTCGATCCGCAGGTCGTCGCCCGCGGCGGGCCAGCGGAGCGCCGTGATGCGGCCGGGCTGCGGGGCGAACTTCTTCGCCGGATCCTCGGCGTAGAGGCGCGCCTCGATGGAATGGCCGCGGTACGCGTGGCCGAGGACCTCCGGCGCGAGCGGCTCGCCCGACGCGACGCGGATCTGGTGCTCGACGAGGTCGAGCCCCGTGCACATCTCGGTGACGCAGTGCTCCACCTGGAGCCGCGCGTTGACCTCGAGGAAGTAGAGCTCGCCGCTCTCCGCCGCGACGAACTCGACGGTGCCGGCGCCGACATAGCCGGCGGCGGTCACGATCCGGAGGGCGCTCTCGTGGAGCGTCTTCCGGCGGGACTCGCCCGCGTCTCCCTGGAAGAACGAGGCGGGCGACGGGCTCTCCTCGACGATCTTCTGGTGCCTGCGCTGCGCGCTGCACTCGCGCTCGCCGATCGCGACGGCGCCGCCCTGGCCGTCGCAGAGCACCTGCACCTCGATGTGGCGCGGGCGCTCGATGTAGCGCTCCATGTAGACGCGCGGGTCGCCGAACGCGGAGCGGCCGCGGTCGGAGCACGCGGTGAGGGCGCGCGCGAGCTTGACCGGCTCCGTGACGATCTGCATGCCGATGCCGCCGCCGCCGCCCGCCGCCTTCACGAGCAGCGGGAAGCCGATGCTCTCGGCGGCGCGCTGGGCGGCCTCGAGGTCGGCGGGGTCGATAGGGCCATTGGTGCCCGGCGGCGGGAAGACGTCGGCCGCGCGCGCGTGCTCGCGCGCGAGGATCTTGTCGCCGAAGGCGTGGAGCACCGCGGGCGGCGGGCCGATGAAGGTGATGCCCGCCGCGAGGACGGCCTCGGCGAAGGCCTCGTTCTCGCTGAGCAGCCCGTAGCCGGGGTGGATGCCGTCGGCGCCCGTCGCCCGGGCCGCCTCGACGATCGCGTGGATGACGAGGTAGCTGTCCCGGACCGGCGGCGGACCGATGCGCACGGCCTCGTCGGCCATCGCGACGTGCGGCGCGCCCGCGTCGGCGTCCGAGTAGACGGCGACCGTCGCGATCCCGAGCCGTTTGCAGGTCCGGAGGACGCGGCAGGCGATCTCTCCACGGTTGGCGACGAGGATCTTTTTCAGCACGGCTGACAGCTACGCCCCCGAGCGGCGGGGCGTCAAGGCGGTCCGGGCGCGGCGACGCGCCCCGCGCGCTCGCGGACATACCCTCTCCGGACAGGCTCCGGCTCCCCGCCGGACGGCCTCCGGCGAGCGCTCGGCCCCACCCGCCCGGCGGGCTCAGCCGACCGCGCGCCGCACCTTCGGCCTGGCCCCGAGCAGCACGAGCTGCCCGCACGCCGCCGAGACGTCGTCCCCGCGCCGGCGCCGCACGAAGCAGGAGTACCCCGCCTGGGTGAGCACCTCCTGGAACGCGGCGACGCGGTCCTGGCCGGGCGGGCCCAGCGAGGAGGCCTCGATCGGGTTCATCGGGATGAGGTTGATCTTCACCGGGATGCCGCGCAGGAGCTTCGCGAGCCGGCGCGCCTCGGCCGGGTCGTCGTTCTGCCCGGCCACGAGCGTGTACTCGATGGTGATGCGCCGGCGCCGCGGCAGGGGGTAGGCCCGCAGCGCCGCGAGCAGCTCGTCGAGCGGGTACTTGCGGTTGATGGGCATCAGCGCCGAGCGGGTCGCGTCGTCCGCGGCGTGCAGCGAGATCGCCAGCGCGATCTGGCCGCCGAAGTCCGCGCCGAGCCGCGCGATCTCCGGGACGAGGCCCGACGTGGACACCGTGACCCGCCGCGTCGAGAGGTTGATCCCCTCCGGGTGCGTGAGCAGGCGCAGCGAGCGCGCCGTCGCCTCGTAGTTGTGGAGCGGCTCGCCCATGCCCATGTAGACGACGTTGCGGAGCTCCTCGCCCTCCTCGAGCATCGCCCGCCCGAGGAGCACCTGGCCCGCGATCTCCTCGGCCCCGAGGTGGCGCTTGAGCCCGGCGACGCCGCTCGCGCAGAAGCCGCACCCCATGGCGCAGCCGACCTGCGTGGAGATGCACTGGGTGACGCGGACGCGCGGCGCGGCGCCCTCCTCGGCGTCGTCGTCCTCGTCGTCGTCGCCCGCCGCCGCGTCGGCGTCGAGCTGCGCCTGCGCGCCGGGGCCCGACACCGCCGGGAGCAGGACCGTCTCGATCGTCGCGCCGTCGTGGAGGCGCAGCAGCAGCTTGCGCGTGCCGTCCTCGGAGCGGTGGACCCGCTCGGGCGTCAGCACCTCGCCGAGCCCCTCCGCAGCGAGGTGCTCGCGCAGCCGCGCCGGGAGGTTCGTCATCGCCGCCGGATCCAGGACGCCGCGGCGGTGGATCCAGTGGAATACCTGCTTCGCCGTGAACGACCGCTCTCCGCGGGCGGCCAGCGAGGCCGACCATTCTTCAGGCAGGCGGGCTACAGGGTGAAGCGGGGTGGAGCGCACCACCGTGGCGTACTGCGCGCTGACCCGAGGGGCAAGGGAGCAGGGGCGGGGCGCGGCCGCCCGCGCCCGGCCGGTATGTCGAGCGCGCGCTCCGGCACGCGCGGCGCGTCAGCCGCTCTGGGTCTCGACCTGCGCCGCGGGGAGCTGCCCGTCGCGGTCGCGGCGCGCCCGCGCGCGGCTCCCGGCGTCGAGCACCTCGCGGGTGTAGCGCTCGAACGCCTCGGCCCGGTGCATCGCCGTGTGCTCGGCGAAGACGCGCTGCCGCGCCCGCTGGCCCACCGTGAGGCGCTTGTCCTCCTTCATTTCCCGGAGCTTCCGGAGCACGTCCTCCGGCGTGCGGACGAGGAGGATCTCCTCGCCGGGCTGGAAGAACGTCTCGATCCCCGGCCAGGTGTCGCTGAGGACAGGGGTCCCGCACGCGGCCGCCTCGAACAGGCGCGCGCTCGGCGACCACCCGGACTCGACCATCGCCCGGCGGGTCAGGTTCAGCGTGAAGCGCTGGGCGTTGTAGAAGATGCGGTGCTCGTCCGGCGGGAGGTGCTCCGTCCGGGTGATGTTCTCGGGCCACGCGAGCGACGCCGGGTACTGCGCGCCCGCGACAGCGAAGCGCCCGCGGCGCATGCGCCGCGCCGGCTCCAGCAGGAGCCGCTCGACAGCCGCCTGCCGGTCGTCGCTGTACGTGCCGAGGTAGCCGAGATCCCAGCGCATGGGCGCCGGCTGGGGGTGGTAGACGTCCGTGTCGGCCGAGCAGTAGAGCGCCCGCGCGCGCACCGCCCCGTGGCCGCGCTCGAGCCGCTCCAGCGTCGGTCCCCCCGTCGCCGACAGGTAGAGATCGTACCGCGGGATCAGCGCCGGCGTGAGGTAGGCGTGATCCCCGTGCGCCAGCCGGCCGAGCGTGACCGGCGTGTCGAGATCGTAGAACGCGGTCTTGCCGCGGGCCTCCTCCGTGATCCACGCCCCGACGGTCGCCCCTTCCGGGACGAAGGAGCCGACGATCACGAGATCGGCTTCGCGCACAGCGCGTGAGAATCGATCGCGGAGCTCGGGAATGCTCGAGTATTGCTCGGTCTTGCCGTAAGGCGGGTTGGGCAGGTCCCGGTGCTGGTCATAGATGGAGAGGTTCCGCTCCAGAAAGAGCACGTGGTGGCCGCGCGACGCGAGCGCCCGGAGGAGCGCTCTGTACGTCGTGGCGTGGCCGTTGCCCCACGAAGACGTGATGGAGAGTCCCAGGAAGACATAACGGTAGGTAGGTGTCGTCATAACGTGGTGGCAGCGAGGGTTGAGAGATCCCAGGCGACGTGCCGGCCCGGAATGGGCCGGTCCCGCGGTGCACCTCGGCGGCGCCGGAGAGGCTGAAAGAGGCCTCCGCCCCGCGCGGCCAGGCAGACAGGCAGGGAGCAGCACGTCGCTCCGGTTGCCCTGGCGCCGCACGAGAGGGCGCGGCGACGAGCGAACGAACCCCGGATTAACATGCGTGCTCACGCTCTGCAATCCTGCGAGAGGCGGTTTCTGGACTGAAGATGCGTATTCCTCGTCAGGGCCCCAGGCGATAAGGCCCGGACTGATCTCGTGATCAAGAAAGGCGCAGAACCGTAACTCGCGCTGGAAAAGACGGGCCGCGAGCGCAAAGCATCCCTCCGCCTCGCCGCGCCTGCCCGGACAACCGGCCTGTGCGGCGACGAGGGATGACAGCGCCGATGAGAAAATCAGAGGCAGTGTCGCAATGGCGTACGTGGCCGCGTGCACGGCCGCCGATCGAACGGAGTCGCGGCGGCAAAGCCCGACCCGGAACGCCGGGGCAGCGCTCGTCAGGCGCCGCGGACCGGCCGCGTCCGACGCCGCGGACCGGCCTCGTCAGGCGCGCGGGCGCGGCGGCGGTGCGGACGAGCGGCGCCGGCGAGGCCTCGCGCAGGGCGCGATCGAGGGCGATTGAGCGCGATCGAGCGCGCTCGACCGCGGGGCCGGCAGGCATTCCGGCGTCTCGCCACGATCGCCGGCGCACCTGCGGCATCGGGCCGGGCGGGGACCTTCGCTTCTCGACGAGAAATCGAGCAGGGAGTCAGCAAGACACGGAGAGCGGGAAGGGCGGGAGAGGAGAGGGCGCCGGTGCCGCCCTCCTGTCCGCGGGCGCGTTTCGTGGAGCGGGAGACCCGGGTGTCCAGCCTTCAGCGGCGGGGCGCCGCTCGGGGGCAGCCGCGACGTTCAGGTGGCGGGGCGCAGCGCCCGCCAGCCGTCGATCACCTCGGCGATGTTCGCGAAGCGGCGGTCGGGGCTGTGGGCGAGGCCGCGGTTGACGAACACCTCGACCTGCCGGTCGACCGGCGGGGGCATCAGGCTCCCGAGGCGCCGCGGTGCCGTCCTCGTCTTCAGATCGGCGAGCATCATCAGGTTGCGCGCGGCGTACGGGAGCTCGCCGGTGAGCGCCTGAAAGACCACCGTCATGGCCGCATAGATGTCGGCCCGATGATCCACCGTCTTCCCCTTCATGAGCTGCTCCGGGGGCGCGAACCGCGGGTCGCCGAGGAGGCGGCCCGCGACGGTCGCCTCCTCGTCGCAGAGCGGGGGCGGGAGCTTGCACGAGCCGAGATCCAGGAGCGTCAGCCGCTCCCCCTCGGGGCCGCGATCGAGCAGCACGCTCGCGGAGCTGATGTCGCGGTGGATGATGCCAATCTCGTGGAGCTCGGCGATCGCCAGCCAGAGCTGCTCGCCGAGCGGGTGCAGGGCGTCGAGCGGGATCGCCCCGTGACGGGCGATGCGGTCGACGAGGAGCTCCCCCTCGCGCAGCTCGAAGACGATGACGGGGCCGTGCACCGGGTCCGCGCCGTCGCCGATCGACGGGAGCGTGTGCGGGCCCCGCAGCCGCGCGCACGCCAGCGCCTCGCGCCGGAAGCGCGCCTCGGCCTCGGCCAGGGGCATTCGCTCCGGCGCGCTGAACACGCTCCCCGGATCCACGCGCGCGGGAGGCTCGCCGAGCACCTTCACCGCGACACGGCGGCCGGTGCTCGCGTCCTCGGCGCTGAACACTTCGCCTAGCCCCTCGCGGCGGAGGTGACGCACGACGCGGTAGCGCTGGAGCAGGACGGTTCCGGGCACGATTGACAAGAGCGGCCTCCTTCGCTTGACAAAAAGGGGTCGAGCGCGTTCCTGTCGCCTCCCCCCGGTCCCAGACAAGCTCATTTATCACGCGGACGCGACAGGTGAAGCGCCGCGCGCCGGGCCGCGCAAAGAAGGGACCCCGCCTACACCGGCCACGCCGCGTCGCCGGCGCCACGCTCGAGGCCGTCTGGACGAAACGGGGCGGACGCGGCGAGACGAGCGCGGCGTGCGGCGTCGAGGCCCGCCGCCGTGGAGGTGAGACCGACCACCGGGCGGCCGCGGTGGCTGCTCCGGTGTTGCGTGCCCGCTCGATACGGCGGAGAGGCCGCGCGGCGCCCGCTCTGACGACAGCGGAGGAGCACCGACATGCACCGCGGCCGGACGCGGCGGCGCGGCCGCTCCGAGCGCGTCGTCGCCCCTCGTCACCCCTCGCCACCCGTCGTCGCCCGTCATCGCTCCGGAGTTGCCCCGGACCGCGCTCTCTGGTGACCATGCGGTCCGAAGCGCGGCAATCGGCGGTGATTGCATGAGGGAACGCGGAGGCGTGGCGCCGCCGCTCCCGGTGACACGCCTGCTACCCCGAACCGCTGGCCATCCACATGAACTTCGCGTAGCTCCCACACAGGACGGACGGCGGTCTGCGGGGAGCAGCGGCAGGGGCAATGCGCGCGGGAAACGTCATCGACGGCCGGTTCGAGATCGTGGAGCTCGCGGGCGCCGGCGGCATGGGCCACGTCTTCCGCGCGAACGACCTCACGACGGGCGAGACCGTCGCCCTCAAGGTCCTCCAGAACGCAGCCTCCCAGGACTCCAGCCGCCTCGCGCGCGAGGCGCAGGCGCTCGCCACGCTGCGCGTGCCGGGCGTGGTGCGCTACATCGCGCACGGCCTCACCGACACCGGGCACCCCTACCTCGCCATGGAATGGCTCACCGGCGAGACGCTCTCCCAGCGCCTCGCCCGGCAGGCGTTCACCCTGGAAGAGAGCCTCAAGCTCGCCCGGCGCGTCGCGATCACCCTCGGGTCCGTTCACCGGCTCGGCGTCATCCACCGCGACCTCAAGCCGAGCAACCTGCTGCTCGTCGACGGCGCCATCGAGGGCATCACGCTCATCGACTTCGGCGTGGTCCGCATGTCCGGCATCGACCAGCAGCTCACCATGCCGGGCGCCATCCTCGGCACCCCCGGCTACATGGCCCCCGAGCAGGCGCGCGGCGAGGCGCAGGTCGACGCCCGCGCCGACATCTTCGCGCTCGGCTGCCTTCTCTACAAGTGCGTCTCGGGGCGCGCGCCCTTCCGCGGCGCGCGCGGGCTCGCCGTGCTCGTCAAGGTGCTCATCGAGGAGCCGCCGTCGCTCCGGTGGCTCCGCGACGACGTGCCCGAGGCGCTCGACGAGCTCGTCATGCGCATGCTGTCGAAGTCGCCCGAGGGGCGGCCGAGCGACGGCAACGCGGTCGCGGCCGAGCTCGCCGCGCTCATGGATCCCGCGTCGATCTCCATCCGCCCGCCCGCGCCCTCCATCCGCCCGCCGGAGCTCACGACCGGCGAGCGCAAGGTGATGTGCCTCGTCCTCGCGCGCGACGGGCTCGCCCCCGCCGCGGCCGATCCGGCGCAGCCCGAGGTCGACGAGCAGGCGCGCGCGCAGGCGCTCGCGGCCACGGCGGCGCGCTACCGCGGCCAGCTCGAGCTGGTCGAGGCGCGGCTGCCGCTCGTCGTGCTCTCCGGCGCGGGCGCGACGACCGACCTCGCGGCCCGCGCGGCCCGCTGCGCGCTCGCCGTGCAGGCGCTCCTCGGCGGCGCGCCGGTCGCGGTCGTCACGGGCCGGGCGGAGATCGCCTCGCGCATGCCCATCGGCGACCTCATCGACCGCGTCGTCCAGCTCCTGCCCGAGACCCCCGCCCCGTCGCGCGCGGCGGCGATCCGCATCGACGAGGTGACGGCCGGGCTGCTCGGGCCGCGGTTCGAGATCACCGCCGGCGAGGCGGGCCGCTGGCTCCACGGCGCGCGCGAGGAGCCGGACCCGGCGCCGCTCCTGCTCGGCAAGGCGACGGCGTGCGTCGGGCGCGAGCGCGAGCTGTCGCTGATCCGCGACGAGCTCGCGCGCTGCATCGAGGAGTCGACCCCGAGCGTGGTGCTCGTGACGGGGCCGGCGGGCATCGGCAAGTCGCGGCTCCGCCACGAGCTCGTCCGCGGCCTCCGGGAGGAGGGCTCGCCGGTCGAGGTGTGGCTCGGGCAGGTAGACCCGATGAGCGCCGGCTCGGCGTTCGGCCTGCTCGCGCACGCGCTCCGGCGCGCGATCGGCCTCCTGGACGCCGACCCGATCGAGGAGCGGCGGCGCAAGGTGCGGGCGCGGGTCGAGCGGCACGCGGCGCTCGACGCGGCGCGCGTGGCGACGTTCCTCGGCGAGCTCGTGGGCGCGCCGTTCCCGGACGACGACGTGCAGCTCCGCGCGGCGCGGCGGAACCCGATGCTCATGGGCGATCAGCTCCGCCTCGCGTGGGAGGACTTCCTTCGCGCCGAGTGCGCGGAGCACCCGGTGCTGCTCGTGCTCGAGGATCTGCACTGGGGCGACCTGCCCACGGTCACGATGGTCGACGCCGCGCTCCGGAACCTGAAGGACCGGCCGTTCATGGTGATGGCGCTCGGCCGCCCCGAGGTGCACGAGCTCTTCCCGAAGCTGTGGGACGAGCGGCGCGGGCACAAGCTCCGCCTGGCGGGGATCTCGCGCCGGTCGAGCGAGCGGCTCGTGCGCCAGGTGCTCGGGGAGGGCGAGAGCCCGGCGCTCGTGGCGACGCTCGTGGAGCGCGCCGACGGCAACGCCTTCTATCTGGAGGAGCAGATCCGCGCGGCGGCGGCCGGCCACGGGGCGGACCTGCCGGAGACGGTGCTGGCGATGGTGCAGGCGGAGCTCGACGCGCTCGACGTCGGGGCGCGGCGCGCGCTGCGCGCCGGGGCGATCTTCGGCGAGAGCTTCCCGCGGGGCGGGGTCGCCGCGCTGGTCGGCCGGGCGGCGGTCGACCCGCTGCTCGCCGAGCTCGAGGCGCGGGAGCTCGTCGCGCGGCGCGCGGCCGAGGGCGCGTCCGAGGCGGTCGAGTACCGGTTCCGGCACGCGCTCGTGCGCGAGGCGGCGTACGGGATGCTGACCGATCACGACCGCCGCCTCGGCCACCGGCTCGCTGGCGAGTGGCTGGAGCGCGCGGGCGGGGCGGACCCGATGGCGCTGGCCGAGCACTTCGAGCGCGGCGGCGAGCCGTCGCGGGCGGCGACGTGGTCGCTGCGCGCGGCCGAGCAGGCGCTGCTCGGGAGCGACCTCGGCGCGGCGATCGAGCGCGCGGAGCGCGGCATCGCGCGCGGGGCGTCGAAGTCGACGGCCGGGGCGCTGCGGCTCTGCCAGGCCGAGGCGCACCTCTGGCGCGGCGAGTTCGCGCTGGCGGAGCGGCGGGGGATGGAGGCGCTGGAGCGGCTCTCGCCCGGGTCGGCGCCGTGGTTCTCGGCGCTCACGCAGATGATCCTCGCGGCCTCGAAGCGGGGCAACCACGACCAGGTGGAGCGCCTCGTGCGCGTGGCGCAGACGACCGAGCCGCGCCGGTCGGCGCGCCCCGCGCGCAGCGTGTGCCTGTGCGCTGGCGCCGGGCGTCTCGTGTTCGGCGGGCGGTACCGCTTCGCGGACGAGCTGCTCGACGCGATCGAGCAGGACGCCGAGGAGACGCCGCAGGAGGTCGAGGTGCTGGCGCGGCTCCACGAGGCGCGCGCGTACCGGGCGATGGCGGACGGCGATCCCGGCGCGAGCCTCGCGGGCTTCGAGGCGGCGCTCGCGGCGTTCGAGCAGGCGGGGGACCGGCGCAACGCCTGCTGGGCGCGGAACAACCTGGGCTCTTGCACCGCGGAGCTCGGCGACGTCGAGGGCGCCGAGGCGGCGCTGCGCGCGTCGCTCGAGGACGCGGAGCGGATGGGCCTCTCGGACGCGCGGCTCGGGGCGCTCTTGAGCCTGGGTCCGGTGCTCGCGCGGCGGGGCCTCGTCGAGGACGGGCGGCAGACGGAGGAGGAGGCGATCGCGATGTCGCAGCGCCTCGGCGACGTGCGGATGGAGGGCGCGGCGCGGACGTGCCTCGCGCGGATCCTGCTCCTGTCGGGCGATCTCGGCGGCGCCGAGCGCGAGGCGCGCGCCGCGGTGGCGATCCTGTACGGCGCGCCGCCGCTGCGCGCGTTCGCGTACGCCGTCCTCGGGCGGGCGCTGCTCGACGCGGGGCAGGCGGTGGACGCGCTCGCGGCGACGACGGAGGCGTACTGCCTCCTCGAGTCGGTGGGCGCCGAGATGGGCGAGTCGCTCGTGCGCCTCGCGCACGCCGAGGCGCTCTCCGCGTGCGGCCACCGGCGGGAGGCGACGATGGCGATCGCGTCCGCGCGGGAGCGCCTGCTCGACCGGGCGAGGAGGATCGGCGATCCGGCGTGGCGCGCGAAATTCCTCGGCAACGTGCCGGACAACGTGGCGACGCTCGAGCTCGAGCGGATGTGGCTTGGGGCCTAGGTCGCGGCGCGGCGCGGCGGGACGGGAGCGGCGGGATCGGGCATGCTTGGGCGGTGATCGATGATCAAAGGCCGAGAATCATGACAGAGAGATCAACCGCCAAGGACGCCAAGAACGCCAGGAGCGCCAGGAGAGAATAAAGTACATATTCTCTCTGTTTCCTGGCGCTCTTGGCGTCTTGGCGGTTCACCCTCTTCTGACACCGATCCACAAGCCAGGGAGGTCATAAGGACATGCCGGACATCCGAGCCGCCGTCTTCGACGCCTATGGCACGTTGCTCGACGTGCACGCCCCCGTGCTGGCGCAGTCCGAGCGCATCGGTCCGCACTGGCGCCGGTTCTCGGCCGACTGGCGGGCGAAGCAGCTCGAGTACACGTGGGTGCGCAGCCTGACCGGGCCTGCCCATCACCGCGACTTCTGGCGGTGCACGGAGGACGCGCTCGACTACGTCGCTGCGCGGCACGGCCTCTCCGACCCCGACCTGCGCGCGGCGCTGCTCGACGCGTACCGGGCCTGCCCCGCGTACCCGGAGGTGCCGCCGGTGCTGAACGCGCTCCGCGGCCGCGGGATCGCGACAGCGATCCTCTCCAACGGGGAGCCTGGCATGCTGGCGGCCGCGGTCGCCGCCGCGGGCATCGCCGACCTGCTCGACGACGTGCTGAGCGTGGAGGCGATCGGCGTCTTCAAGCCGCACCCGCTCGTCTACCGCCTGCCGGAGCGCCGCTTCGGCCACGCGGCCGCCGCCATGGCGTTCGTCTCTGCCAACGCGTGGGACACGCAGGGGGCGCTCGCCTGCGGATACCGCGCCTTCCGCGTGAACCGCACGGGAGATCCGGACGAGTACGGCCTGCGCGGCCGGGCGCTGGAGATCGACGAGCTCGCGAAGCTGCCCGCGCTGCTGGACGGGTGATGCCGGCCGCCTGAGCCGTCAGGGCGGCTGGCGGGCGGGACGCTGCTGAACGGGTCATGCTGGCCGCCTGCGCCGTCAGCGCGGCTGGCGGACGGAGGCGAGGGCCGACAGGGACGGCGGACAGGCGCGCTGCGGGGGGCGCGAAGGGGCCTGGCGCCCCCGCGCGATCAGAGGAACTCGCAGAAGTACCCGGTCGGCTGCGAGGCCTTGACGTCGAAGCCGCTCTTGCCCGCCACCTCGAACGACGTCCCCGCCGGGTACACGCGCCACTCCGACGAGCCGTCGAGGCGGATCGCGAGCTCGCCCGCGACGACGGTCATCCGCTCCGGCGACTCGGTCGAGAAGTGGAACTCGCCTGTGTCGATGACGCCCATCGTCTGCCGGCGCCCGTGGCGCTCGAAGCCGAGGCTCTGGACGCCGCCGTTGAAGTAGCTGTTGTGCTTGAGCATGGCGCCCTCTACCGCGTCCCGCCCCGGGAGGCCAGCCCGACACGCGCGCTCGTCGTGGCGCCGCGGGCCGGTGGCGCGGCCGCGATCGAGGCCGGTCCCGGCATCAGGCACGTCGCGCCGCGTGCGTCGCAGCGCAGGTGGCTTGGCTCACGAGGAGAAGAGCATCTTGGCGAAGCTCTTGTGTCGCCTGTGCCCGTAGTGATGCTGCGGCGCGCCCCACGCGGGCGGCGGCGGGGCCGCGGGGACGCCGTGCATCGGCGGCGCCGGGGGCGGAGCCCACTGGGACTCCAGGCGAGCCAGGGCCTCGAGCTCGCCGTAATCCAGGAAGATCCCGCGACAGCCGTCGCACTGCTCGATGTGAATCCCGTTGCGGTTGTAGGTCCGCATGGTGGCGTGGCACTTGGGACACTGCAGCATAGAAGCCTCGTTTCGAGTGGCAGCTTCCCGCGGAGAGGGAGCTGACGTTGGCGTTGACGTTGATCGAGCGATCATACCATCGGCGGGGCGCCCACGCCGTCGACGCGGACCATGCGCCGGCACGCGTCGACGAGCGCGGTCTCCACCTCGTCGAGCGGACGGCCGTCGCGGCTGGCGGCCGCGACGGCGAGCGCCGCGGACTGCACGGCCAGCGCGCGCGCCGCGGCATCGAGCGCCGGCCACGGGTCGCCCTCCGCCGGCACCGCGCACCCGCCCGCCGCGCGGTAGGCCGAGAGGAACCGCGACAGATCCTCGGGCGCCAGCAGCCCGGCGGCGTACCAGGCGGCCGGCCGCGCGAGGTCCCACGCCGGATCGCCGACGCCGAGATCGTCGATGTCGATGAGCCGAAAGCCTCCTCCGGAGGGGCCGCCGCGGGGCGGCTGCCGTGCGTCCGGCGCGCCGGCCGTCCCATGGCCGGCCGCGCGCGCGTCCGGCAAGCGGATCACCTGGCCGAGGTGGAAGTCGCCGTGAACGAGCACGTCGCTCCGCTCCCCTCGCCAGCGCGCGCCGTGCGCGAGGAAACGCGCAAAGGACGCGTCGGAGGATGCATCGGACGACGCCGCTGTCCCGCCGCCCGCCTGCGGCGTCAGCCTGGCAAAGGCCTCTTCCACCGCGGTGGCCGCCGGCGATCGGCCCGCGGCCCGGAGGCGCGCCATCGCGCGGGCGACCCGGCCGGGCGCGCCCGATCGAGGGAGCCGGCCCGCCGAGGAGACGGCGGGGAGCGCTGTCGCGTGCAGGCGCGCGAGCAGCGTCGCCGCCTCTTCCCAGGGCGCGGCGTCCGGATCGTCGGGGCTCACCGGCTCTCCAGCGGGCCATGCCGTGACCAGCCGGCCGCGCACCTCCAGCGCGAGCCGCTCGTGCGTGTCGTCCAGCGCGTCATCGAAGCGCGCGTGTTCGACAGGCATGTTGTCTGGCGGCATCGGGCGCCACGACAGCGGGGCTCCGGGCGAGGGGACGGCGAGCGGGGAGAGCAGCACGGCGCGGAGCTGCGGGCTCGCCGCGAGCTCTAGCCGCGTCACGAGATCCCGCGGGCTGGTCTCCTGCGCATGGGCCTTGACCACCACGTCGCCGATCCGCACGACCAGCCCGTCCACACGGCTGGAGAGCACGATCGGGTCGACCGGAGGACCGGAGTCGCCCGAGAGGGACCTCCCGATCCGGACGAGGTCGCGGATGAGCCCGCTGTCGGGCGGAGGGTCGGTGCGCATCGGGGGAGTTCAGCACACCGGCTCAGCCCGGACCATCGTCGAGGGCACGTTGCGCCCTCGATCGGGGTTGCGCTGAGCTTTCCGGGAGGGGGGCTCAGGACACGGCGCCCTCGTCGTCGTCCTCGTCGTCGCTCGGGTCGGCCTCACCCGACGTCGACGCGGGGCTGACCTCCTCTTCCTCTGCCGCCTCTTCCTCCGCCGGCGCCACCTCGGGCTTGCCGCTCACGTAGCGCTTGCCCGCGCGGCCCGAGGCCCGGAGCACGGGCCCGCGGATGATCTCGATATCGCGCGCCGGGGCGCGGGACATCTCGAGGTTGGAGAGCACGAGCGACACGACCTTGAACCACTGGCTGCGGGCGGACTGGATGGTTGTCTTCGTGACGGGCGTGGTCGTCTCGGTCGCCTCGAGCTCCGTGCGGGCGCGCTCGATGGCCTGGAGCTCACGGCCCTTGGTGAGCCACTGCTTCACGACGTCGAGCAGGGTCGTCTTGCCGCGGGCGGGGATGGACCTGAGAACGCCGGCGATCTCGGGCTCTTCCTCGAGGAGGCGAGCGATGCGCGTCGTGTTGCCCGCCTCGGCGAGCGGCGAGGCGTTGAGGATGGAGAGGCCGTTCGGGAAGAGCTTCTTCTGGACGAGATCGCACCGCGCGGCGCCGTCCGCGTCGGCCGGCGCCTCGGCGAGGCAGAGCTCGCGTCGCGCGTCGACGCCGTACGACACGGCCCGGGCGAGGTGATCGTGGCACCGGTCGACCTCGTTGCCCTCGGCGATGAGCGCGCGCATCTTCGACGATGTGCCGCGGCTGCTCGGCTGCACCGCGATCACCGCCTCGTGGGCCTCCACGACCCTCGGGTGGAGCGGCGCTACCTCGGGGATCGACAGGAACACCTTGCGCTGCTTCGGATCCTCGACCCACGGGGAGAGGAGCGCGATCATCTCGTCGAGATTCAGATGCTTCAACATGGGAGACACCTCCTGATGGGGTGATGCGGACAATGCCAGAGGAGGCATTGCGGGTGAGCGGGTAAAGGAAGTCCTGTTTTGCTTTGCGTCAACCCATGTGCGGTGTGGGTTTCGTGCGGTGTCGGCGTGGGCGTTGAACTGTTGCAGGCACGGTGAAGCGTCGATGCACGGCGGGCGGGGGTCGGAGGGGTCGTGCAGGGTCGCGACGTGCTGGAGCGGCCTCGGGAGGGGGTGCAGGTCGATCCGGGATCGAATGGGGGCGGTGCGGAGGCCGGCTGGGCGAGGTCGCGATGGGGCGGGGCCGCCTCGGGAGGCGGTGGGATCGATCCGCGACCGAATGGGGCGGCCTCAAAAGGCGGCGCGGGGAGGTCGCGACGTGGCGGAGCCACCTCGGGAGGGGGGGCGGGTCGGTCCGAGATCAAGACCGCCGGCCCCGGAAGGGCACGGGTCGATCCGAGATCGAAACCGGAGGGGAGAGCCGGGGTTCAGGAGCGGTCGGGGACGCTGGCGCCCGTATCGTCCCCCTCTTGCACGGACGGCTGCGCTGGATCCGGCTCAGCGCTGGATTTTTCCCCGAAGGCAGCGTTCGCCAAGGCAGGCACAAGCCGATCCTCGACCTCGCTCAGGAATGCGGCGAGGCCGTTGTCCCTTCCTCGCTCGCGCAGACGGGCGAGGGGCGGCTCCGTCCAGCACCGCGCCTCACGCTCGTTCTCGCCGCCGGTGAGGAGGTCAAGAACGCGCTTCGGGCTCTTCTTCGCCGTCTTGCTCGACGCGTCGAGCTCGTGCGACCTGGCGGTGGGGTCGAAGCCGAGCTCCTTCCTGAGGTCGGCGAGCGAAGCCGTCTCTTGCCTGGTACCCGGGACGAAGCCGGCGAGCACCCAGCACTCTCGCATCGGGTGGGCGACGCCGAGGATCACCTCGAAGGGCCAGTCGGCGTCCTGTCGCGCCTGCTCCAGGCCTTGGCGGCGCTCGGCCGCCCTTCCGTCGCTGTCGCGCACCAGCACGACAGCCCGGGGCCGCGGATCCCGAGCGACGAAGCCACGGAGCGCCAGCACGGCCGTACGAGCGTCCTCGATCGCCGGCTCTCCCCCGAAGTGTCCGTGTCTTCGCGGAACTCGATAGTGATGGACCGAGCTCCACATGACGCACGAGGCACCGGGCTCGATACCGCAATAGCTTCGAGCCTGCCCGAGCTTGCCTTCCGGAACGGAAAACGCGTCCGTGAGGACGCGATCGACGAGCCCTGGCACCGTCCTCGCGTCATCCGGGCCCTCGACCACCAGCCCGACGCGATGGGCCGTCACGCTCAGCCTTGCTCCTGAGGGGTGCGTGCCTGCTGCGCAACCCAGTCCTCGCCGACGAAGCTCCAGAGCTCACCGGATCGCGTCGTGCTCTTCCAGCGGTCGAAATCGGGGTGGTCGGTGAGCCGGGCGCAGGCGGTGGATCCATCCGGCAGGAGCGCCGTGAGGAGCACGTCCTGCGCGTCGAAGTGATCCAGGAGATAGGGCGAGTGGCTGGTGGCAATGACCTGGAGCTCGGGCGACATCTCCAGGATCTTTCGGATCTGCGTCACGAGCTCCTCCTGCGCGCGCGGGTGAAGCGCCTTGTCGATGTCGTCGAGGAGCAGCAGCCGGGGGCGGGGCTCCATCCACAGTGCGGTGAGCAGGCCGATGACGAGCAGGGTGCCCTCGCTCGCAAGCGGCGCCGGGACATCCGGGGCGCCCTTGAAGTCGAGCACGAGCTGCTGGCCCCAGTAGAAGCGATCCACGGAGTGCAGGATCGGTTCGCCGTCGATGCGAACGTCCTGGTATTCGCGCCTGTGCACCTTGGCGCGACGCGTGCGGATCCGTTCGAGCGTCGGGATCACCCGGCGCGCGGCCTCCTGGATCCACTGGAACACCTCGGGGCTGCGCCCCGCCGCGTCTGCCAGCACCGACGCGAGATCCTTGCCGTTCGTCGCGAGGTGAGGTGTCTCTTCCTCGCTGTACGACGGCGCCGCGAGTGCCTCGAGGTCCAGCCGGAGCTTGCGCGCGGAGCCGAGCTCTCTCTCGAGCTCCGTCATCTCGGGGTGCTCATGCTCCCGCACGCTCTCTGGCGGTGATGCCACCAGCGGCTCCGGCTTGAGGTGCCGCGATCCCCTGTCTGTCTCGGCGGTCTCCTCGATGACATCACCCCAGCGTCGAGCGAGCTTCCCGAGCCAGTGGGAGCTGCCGTTTGCGTCGTCCTCGCACTCGACGGTGAGCTCGACTTCGGCGTTCACACCGTGGAATCTGCCGCTGAGCGCGAGCCTCATGGCACCTGTACTGCCGCGGCTCTTCAGGCTCGGAGGGGCGAATACCCCGCGCATGACCTGCGCCAGCGGACTTCGCGTCACGTGCGCCAGGTAGTGCAGGCCGTCGAGGATGCTCGTCTTGCCGGAGCCGTTCGGCCCGACGATGACCATGAAGCGCCCGAGGTGAGCGTCGACCCTGCGCAGGGACTTGAAGTTCGTGAAGGAGACCTGCTGGATCATGGTTGTCGCCGCCTGTCACGTGCCGGGCCGCGCCGCCGAGGTCCTTCGGGCACCGACAGGGTATATACCCAAACGCCGGCAGAGGAGGCGACCAACCGGGCTCCGTCCACCGCGCCTGCCGGCGCTCGGCTCAGCCCCCCGCCACCACCGGCAGCCGCAGCGCGACGACGAGCCCGCCGTCCTCCGCGTTCCTCGCCTCGACCTCGCCGCCGTGCAGCAGCACCGCCCGCTGCGTGATCGCCAGGCCGATCCCCGTGCCGCCGGCGCCGCGCGCCCGGTGGTCGTCGACCCGGTAGAACGGCCTGAAGATGTCCCCGAGCGCCGCCTCCGGGACCCCCGGCCCATGGTCGCGCACGCGCAGCTCGGCGAGGCCGCCGGCGCACACGAGGTCGACCCGGACCGCGGTGCCCGGCTCGGTGAAGCGCACCGCGTTGCGCACCACGTTCTCGATCGCCCGCCGGAGCAGCTCGCCGTTGCCGTCCAGCGAGCACGCGTCGCGCGAGCCCAGCTCGACAGAGCACCCCTGCTGCTCGGCCTCGAACGACGCGTCCTCGACGAGCTGCTCCACGAGCGCCGTCAGGTCGACCCGCTCGGTGCGCTCCATGCCCCGGCCCGTCTCCAGCCGGCTCAGCGTGAGGAGCTCGCCGATCATCCCGTTGAGCCGCTCCGTCTCGCGCTCGATCCGGTCGAACGCCGGCTCGACGTCCGGCGGCGAACGGCGCCGGACGAGCTCCAGCGCGATGTTGAGCCGCGCGAGCGGCGACCGGAGCTCGTGCGAGACGTCGCGGAGCAGCCGGCGCTGCGTCTCCAGCAGCTCGTCGATGCGCTCGGCCATCCGGTCCATGTCGCGGCCGAGCGCCACCGTCTCGCCGTCCGCGCCCGCGAGCTGCTGCGAGACGCGCACCGAGAGATCGCCCGCCGCCATCCGCTGCGTCGCGCCCCTGAGGACGCGGATCGGGCGCGACAGGTACCGCGCGAGGACCACCGCCACGAGCCCGGTGACGGCGACGATCGCGAGGAGCCGGAGCGGCAACGTCTCCGGCACGATGAAGAACATCCACGGCGACCGGACCGGGCCCGTCGCGACCGCGACGAGCGCCGGGTCGCGGCGCAGGACGACCGCGACGAGCTCCCGGTCGTCGATCTCGACGGCGATGCCGTCGGCCGAGCGCCTCGCCCGCTCCTCGACGCCCGCCGCGCCCTCGACCGGCTCGCCGGCCACGAGCGCGCCGGACCTGTAGACGGCGACGCGCTGGTCCCGGGGATCGAGCGGCGTGAGGCGCTGCGCGCAGCCGTCGATCCCGTCCCGCGCGCAGGTGATCGCGCTCTCGGCGCGGAGCTCGATCGTGCGCGTGTTCAGGCGGCGGCGCAGCGAGCTCGACTCCGCCGAGAACGCCCAGCCGTGGATCACCGCGAACAGGCCGACGAGGAGCGCCATGGCGATCCACAGCGAGACGAGGAGCCGCAGGAACAGGCTCTTCATGGGCACCCTCCGAGGACGAAGCGCTTCACGAACACCCTCCGGGCCAGCGGCTCTTCACGCGCGCTCCCGGGCCAGGATGTAGCCCGCGTTGCGCACCGTCTTGATGCGCTCGCCGCCGCCCGGGCCGGGGCCGAGCTTGCGGCGGAGGTTCGAGACGTGCATGTCGATGCCGCGGTCGTACGCCGCGAGCCGGCGGCCGAGGACGCGCTTCGCGAGCTCCTCGCGCGAGACCACCGTGCCCGCCTGCCGGACGAGGACCTCGAGCAGGTCGTACTCGGCCGTCGTGAGCTTGATCTCCTCGCCGCGCACGCGGACGCGCCGCGCCGCGGGCGCCACCTCGAGGTCGTCCACCGTGAGGACCTCGGCGGGGCCCGGCGCCGCCGCGCCCACCGCGCCCGGAGGCGCGGCGCGCCGGTGGAGCGCGCGCACCCGGGCGACGAGCTCGCGCGGGTTGAACGGCTTGGGCAGGTAGTCGTCCGCGCCCATCTCGAGGCCGACGATGCGGTCGACGTCCTCGCCCCGCGCCGTGAGCATCAGGACAGGGACCCGGGAGCTCTGCCGCAGCCGCGTGAGCACCTCGAAGCCGTTCAGCCCGGGCAGCATCACGTCGAGCACCACGAGGGTGAACGCCTTGTCCTGCGCGCGCGCGAGGCCGGTGATCGCGTCGCGCGCGCTCTCGACCACATAACCCTCCTGGCCGAGCAGCTCGGCCAGGAGCTCGCAGAGCTCGGCGTCGTCGTCGATGACCAGGATCTGGGGCGGATCCGCCATGCCGGGGACTCTAGCGCGGCCCGCGCGACGCCGTGTAAGGGCTGGTCAAAAGGCTCTTGACGAATCTTTACACGAACCGGACACCTCTTGAGACACTGCCCTCTAGCTTGCGGCGCATGACGCTCTCTCGCTCCGTTCCCCTGCCGTGGCTGGCGCCCCTCGCGTTCATCGCCGCGTGCTCGCTGAGCAGCGCGGCGCGCGCCGAGACGCTCACCGCGGAAGAAGCGGTCGGCCGCGCGGCCTCCCACAACCCGACCCTCCGCGCGGCCCTGCTCGAGGCCACCGCCGCGCGACAGGCCGTGGCCGCCGAGCAAGGCGCCCGCAGGCCCACGCTCTCCGCCTCGGTGACAGGGCAGTACACAGAGGCCTTCCGGGGCGGCGGCGCCGGCCTCGCGCGCTCGGACAGCACGTCCGTCGCGGGGAACGCGGCGCTCCGGTACACGACCGACATCGGCACGGGCCTCGAGGTGGGCGCGTCGGCGAACTCGGGGTGGCAGAGCGACGACAGGAGAGCGCTCGACGGCGCGATCGCCGGGCCCACCTACAGGGCGGAGGCGTACGTGTCCGCGCGGCAGCCGCTCCTCCGGGGCGCCGGGACCGACGCCGTGCTCGCGCCGCTCACGCAGGCGGAGGCGTCGGCGGTCGCCGTGGAGCGGGAGCGCGAGCTCATGGCGAGCCAGACCGCGCTCGACGTGCTCGATGCGTACTGGGAGCTCTGGTACGCGGAGCAGGCGATCGGCGTGCAGGAGCAGGCGCTCGCCGCGGCGCAGCGGCAGCTCGCCGACGCCAGGGCCCGCGCCGAGACGCTCGGGACCGGCACGCGCGTCGACGTGCTGCAGTTCTCGACGTCGGCCGGGTCGATCGCCGACGCGCTGTCGCAGGCGCGCGCGGCGCGCTCGGCGCGGGCGATCGCGCTCGGGCGCGCGCTCGGCATGGACCCGGCGCGCGCGGCGTCGCTCGCCGCGACGGGCGCGCCGCCGTCGCTCGGGGCCCTGCCGCCCGCCGCCGCGCTCGTGAAGGCCGCCAGCGAGCGGTCGCAGGAGCTCGCCGCCCTGCGCGCCGATCTCGAGGCGCTGCGCGCGCGTGTGGGCGCCGCCGAGGACGCGGATCAGATCCGCCTCGACGTGTTCACGACGGCGTCGGTGGGCACCCTGTGGGCGGACGACGACCTGTCCGGGCTCTCGCTGCCGGGCGGGCGGCCGGCGTTCAGCGTGCTGGGCGGGCTCGACCTCGAGCTGCCGCTCGGCGGGGGCCGGGCGTCCGCCGACGCGGCGCGCGCGCGCACGCAGCTCGCGGCGGCCGAGGCCCGCTACAGGGCGCGCGCCGACGCGATCACGGCCGAGATCACCTCGCTGCGGGTGAGCCTCGAGGCCGCCGCCGATCAGGTCTCGATCGCGACGGAGACGGCCCGCCTCGCCGGCGAGCTGGCCGAGGCGGAGCGGCAGCGGCTCCTGCTCGGGACATCGACGTCGGCGGACGTCGTGAAGGCGGAGCAGACGCTGCGGGAGGCGGAGCTCCGCAGGCTGCGGGCCGCGGTGACAGAGCTCACGTCGCGGTTCCAGCTCGAGCACGCCACGGGCGCGCTCCTCGAGCGCTTCGCTTCGGTGCTTCCCAGGAGGTCGTCATGAACAGGAACAAGAAACGCTACCTGATGTCCGGCGTGGCCGCGGCGGCCATCGCGACGTTCGCGATCGGCGGGTACGCCTGGTATCAGACCCCCTCGCAGGCGCCGGCCGGCCCCACGGTCGAGATCCGCAAGGGGAGCCTCACCGAGACCGCCGCGGCGTCCGGGAAGATCGAGCCCGACGTCCAGGTCGAGGTGAAGTCGCGCGCCTCGGGCCAGGTCATCGAGGTGCTCGTGAAGGAGGGCGACCAGGTCGAGGCCGGGCAGCTCCTCGTGAAGCTCGATCCGACGGACGCGGAGCGCGGCCTCAACGAGGCGCGCGTGGCGCGCGACCGCGTGAAGGCCGACCTCGCCGCGGCGCAGGCGTCGCTCGCCGTCGCCGACCTCGAGCGAAAGAACAACGAGGTGAGCCAGGGGATCGCCGAGAAGAGCGCCGAGCTCGGCCTCGGGTCGACCGACGCCGCCCGGTCGGCGGCGCACTCGACGAAGGTCGCGGGCGCCAACATGACGCTGCGGCGCGCGCAGGTGACCGCGGCCCAGGCGCAGCTCAAGACGGCCGAGCTCGCGGTGCAGGACGCCGAGACGCGCCTGAAGGAGATGCAGATCTACGCGCCGATCGCCGGCACGGTGCTCGACGTGGCGGTGGAGGTGGGGACGCTCGTCTCGTCGGCGCTCACCAACGTGAGCGGCGGCAGCGCCGTGATGACGCTCGCCGACCTGTCGAACCTGCGCATCGTCGGCGCGATCGACGAGGCGCAGATCGGCCGCGTGGCCCCGGGCCAGCGGGTCGACATCCGCGTCGACGCCTACGGGGACCGGGTGTTCCAGGGCGTCGTCGACCGCGTGAGCCCGCTCGGCAAGGAGACGTCGAGCGTCGTGACGTTCGACGTCGAGATCGTCGTCAACGACAAGGACGCGTCGCTGCTCCGGTCGGGGATGAGCGCGGACGTGGAGATCGTGACCGCGGAGCAGAAGGACGTGCTGCTCGTGCCGCTGCTCGCCGTGCAGTCGGCCGGCAAGCGGCGGTTCGTGCGGCTCGCGAGCGGCGAGGAGCGGCCGATCAAGACCGGGGCGACGGACGGCACGCAGATGGTCGTGCTCGAGGGGCTCAGCGAGGGGGACGACGTGCTCGCGAGCGCGCCGCCCGCGGCCGCCCCGGGCGCGCAGGGGCAGGGGCAGCGGCCGGGCGGCTCCAACCCGATGCGCGGGATGGGCATGGGCATGGGCCGAGGGGGCCGCTGAGATGGACGTCCCTGTCTTCGTCGAGGGCCTCTCCAAGGTCTACCACGCCGATCGCGCGGACCTCGCCGTGCGCGCGGTCGACCGGATCGGCTTCGAGGTGCGCCGCGGCGAGTCGGTGGCGATCATCGGGCCGTCGGGGTGCGGGAAGTCGAGCCTCCTGAACATCCTCGGCTGCCTCGATCGGCCGACGGAAGGCACGTACCGGCTCGGGGGGCGCGACGTGGCGGAGCTCGACGACGACGAGCTCGCGGGGCTCAGGAACCGCCACATCGGGTTCGTGTTCCAGAGCTTCAACCTGCTGCCGCGGATGACCGCGGCGGAGAACGTCGAGCTGCCGCTGCTCTACGGGGCGGTGAAGGACAGCCGCGCCCTGGCCGAGAGCGCGCTCGCGCGCGTCGGGCTCGCGGCGCGCTCGAGGCACCTGCCGTCCGAGCTCTCGGGCGGCCAGCGGCAGCGCGTGGCGATCGCGCGGGCGATCGTGACGCGGCCGTCGATCCTCCTGTGCGACGAGCCGACGGGCGCGCTCGACAGCCGGACGGGGCGCGACGTGCTGGAGCTGCTCCTCTCGCTGAACGCGGACGGGACGACGCTCGTGATGGTGACGCACGACCTCGGGGTGGCGCGGGCGCTCGCGCGCGCGATCCACATGAAGGACGGCCGCATCGTGGCCGACGGGCCGTCGAGCACGGTGGTGGCGGCGTTCCACGCGAGCGAGATGGAGGCGGCATGCTGATCAAGGAGACCGCGAAGAGCGCGTGGCGCTCGCTCGCCTCGAACCGGCTGCGCACGCTGCTCACGATGCTCGGGATGATCATCGGGACGGCCGCGGTCGTGGCGGTGCTCGGCATCGGCGAGGGCGCGCGCAGCAGCGTCGAGGGGCGGATCCGGTCGCTCGGCGCGAACCTGCTCATGGTGCGGCCGGGGTCGGCGTCCACGGGCGGGGTCCGCTCCGGCGCGGTGAAGACGCTGACCGAGGGCGACGCCGAGGCGCTGAGGTCGCTCGACGGCGTGGCCGCCGTCGCGCCGGAGCGGAGCGGCAGCGCGCAGCTCCGGTACATGGCGAGCAACCTGAACGCCTCGGTCACCGGCATCACGCCGGCGTACCTGGAGGTCCGGTCGCTCGCGATGGGCAGCGGCGTGCCGTTCTCCGAGCACGACGAGCAGCAGCGCGCGCGCGTCGTGATCCTCGGCGCGAACGTGGCGCGGCAGCTCTATCCGGGCGTCTCGCCGCTCGGCACGCGGCTCCAGATCAACGGGAGCGCGTTCCGGGTGGTCGGGGTGCTCGCCGAGAAGGGCTCCGGCATGGGCTCGCCGGACGACGGGGTGTTCGTGCCGCTGTCGACGCACCGGTCGGTGCTGTTCGGGCAGGACCACCTGTCGACGATCTCGCTCCAGCTCGCGAGCGAGGACAGGTCCGAGGTGGTGATCGCGCAGCTCGAGCAGCTCCTGCGCCTGCGCCACCGGCTGCGGCCCGATCAGGCGAGCGATTTCGAGGTGCGGTCGCAGGCCGAGATGCTGGCGACGATGGGGCAGATCACGGGCACCTTCACGACGCTGCTCGGCAGCGTGGCGGCGGTGTCGCTGATCGTCGGCGGCATCGGGATCATGAACATCATGCTCGTGTCGGTGCGGGAGCGGACGCGCGAGATCGGCGTGCGCATGGCCGTCGGGGCGCGCCGCCGGGACATCCTGCGGCAGTTCCTCGTGGAGGCCGTCGTCGTGTCGCTCGCGGGCGGCGTGGCCGGCGTGGGCCTCGGGTACGGGGCGGCGGTGCTGCTGTCGCGGTTCGGCGAGTGGGCCACCATCGTGCCGCCGTACGCCGTGGGGCTGGCGCTCGGGGTGTCGATCCTCATCGGGATCACGTTCGGCGTGGGCCCGGCGCGGCGCGCGGCGCGGCTCGATCCGGTGGAGGCGCTGCGGTTCGAGTGACGGTCGGGGAGGGCTGGGGGGCCGCATGACGCGCACTCATGGGTGCATCGGGCTCCGGAGAGGCCGGGGGGCCCAGCCCGATCCGGTTGTGTCTTCCGCTGCTGTCCATGAGCCCGGCGCAGGGCTCCCTCGAAGCCCACGCACTGGGCGAGCCAGAGAACGCCGTTGCGATGGAATCGACGGTGGCCGCGCCGAGCTACAGGACAGGCAGCGGAAACTCCGAAATGATCAGCTTCGGCTGAGTCATCCGGCCGCCCGCGCGTCTGGAGAACGCGCCCGGTGTGAGCCCGACGAGCTGACGGAAGTCGGCGATGAGGTGGGCTTGGTCATAATAGCCCGCGTCCGCGGCGATGCGTGCCCAGTCGCACGAGGTCGCTGCCATTCGCACCGCGCGTTGCAGGCGGGCGGTCCGCGCGAACTCCTTCGGGCCGATGCCGACGTTCTCGGTGAAGGCGCGGCGAAGATGCCGCGCCGTGACGCCGAGCCGGTCGGCAACACCCTCCACCCGGACCTCGCCCTCTTCGAGCAAGCGAACCGCACGACGAGCGAGCTTCGCCGATGCCGTCTCGAAGGGGTGGCTGGCACGAAGGGCGAGCGCCCGGGCGACGCAGTCCATCACGTCCGCGCGGCTCCTCGCGGCGAGGAGCTCACCGCCGAGCTCGCGCCCGGCGCGGCCCCACACGTCCTCCAGCGGAACCATCCGGTCCGTGAGCTCGCTCGCCGCCACGCCGAGCAGCGGAACCGACCAGCCTGGCCTGAACCGGAGCGTGACCGTCCGCGCGAGGCCGGTCTTGGTCTTGAATAGCGCGCGCGTTCGGGGGCCCGCGACCCACACATCCCCCTCGCGCGCGCCCTCGAGCGCTCGAAAAAGGAGGGTCGTTCTGCCGTCGGGGAGCCACTCGAGATCGAGCGCCTGACCGGGGGGCGGCGCGACCGCACGGACTTCCTCGACGAAGCGCGGGAGCGCGAGGGTGGGGAGATCCATCGCTGCGGCCACGTTCACCACTCTTACGCCTTTCGTGCGGCCGTTCAAGCCGACGCGGGGCCCCGCATCGATCGGCTACCGCTCGCTGTCGAGGACCTTCATTTGCTGGGCGGGGTAGCGCGCGCCGCCGATCGCGTCCGCTGGCACGATGCGCTCGAGCGCCGCGACGTCGCTCGCCGACAGCGGCTTGTCGAGGGCCACGAGGGCATCGTCGAGCTGGGCTCGCGTGCGGGCCCCGACGACCGGCACCAGCGTGGGTTGCTTCGCCAGCACCCACGCGAGCGCCACCTGAGCCGGCGTCATCCCGCGCTCGCCGGCGAAGGCGTGGAGCTTCTCGACGACGCTCGCGTTCTTTGCCCCTTGCTCGCCTGCGAAGCGCGGCATGTACTGTCGGAAGTCCCCCTTTCCCGAAGGCTTGCTGCCGGTGAGCAGCCCCCGCGAAAAGACCCCGTAGAGCGTCGCGCTCATCCCGAGCTCTGCGAGGGCAGGGAAGATCGACGCCTCGGGCCCGCGCGTCGCGATCGCGTACTCGATCTGCAGGTCCACGATCGGGTGCACCGCGGTCGCGCGCCGGATCGTCTCGACCCCCACCTCGGACAGCCCGATGTGCCGGACGAAGCCGGCCTTGACGAGGTCGGCGATGGCCCCGACGGTGTCCTCGATGGGCACCTGCGGGTCGAGGCGCGCGGGGCGGTACACATCGATGACCTCCACGCCGAGCCGTTGCAGGCTGTATGCCGCGAAGTTCTTCACGGCCGCCGGGCGGGTGTCGATGCCCAGCATGGCGCCGTCCGGGCCGCGCATCGCGCCGAACTTCACCGAGAGCTGGACCTTGTCGCGCACCCCCTCGATCGCGCGCCGGATGAGGAGCTCGTTGTGCCCGTTGCCGTAGAAGTCTCCGGTGTCGATCAGGGTGATCCCTCGCTCGATGGCGTGGCGGATCGTCGCCACGCCCTCGGCCTCTTCGGCCGGGCCGTAGGCGCCGGACATCGCCATGCAGCCGAGGCCGACGGGAAAGACGCTGGGCCCGGTCTTGCCCAGCGGAGTCGATCGGAGGAGGGAGCGGTTCATCGTGGCGTCGAGATTGGTCATGGGATGTTCATGGCACGCGCCCGCGGCCTCCGATTGGATAAACCGGACATCTGCAGCTGATGATGGTTCAGATCGGCGATATCGGACCGAGCGGCGCGGACCTGAGCTGGGTTACAGGGCTCACGAACCTCATGTGGATCGAGGGGCGCTCCGACTCCATCACCGACCTCTCGCCGCTCGTGGGCATACCGCGCGTCCACACGCTGGATCTATCGGACAACCTGATCGAGGACGCGTCCCTGCTGAACGACATCGAGTTCGACCGCTGCGCGCGGGTCTCGATCGCGGGGAACCCCGGAGAGAGTTCTTTCGGCGTGGGCCCGGCGCGGCGCGCGGCGCGGCTCGATCCGGTGGAGGCGCTGCGGTTCGAGTGAGCCGGGGGGGCTGGGGGGAGAGGCCGGGTCAGACGGGCCGGGTGGCGGCGAGGGCGGCGAGGAGCGCGGCGTTCTGGTGGAGCGACTCCACGGCGTGGTGGAGGGATTTCTCGGCGTAATAGACGGCTTCCACGTCGAGGCCCTCGGCGAGCTGGCGGTTGTGGCCGTCCTTGAAGCAGACCTGGTTCTTGGGCTTCACGATCTCATCCAGGGCGCCGCGGTCATTCGCCCAGGCCTGGAACAGGGATACATGCTTTCCCCGGCACGCCGGGTTCTCCTCGCAGAACCGGGCCCCGGCGCGCGTGTTCTGGAAGAGCCAGGCTTCGATGCTGTAGTAGGGCACGACGAGGAGGAGCTGCGACAGCGCCAGATCGCCAGCCGGAGCGCGGCCGGTCTGGCGCCGCCGATGCTCGACGAACTGGCGCACGTCGGTCTCGATGAAGCTGCGGAATTTCGTGACGTTCTCGCTCGCCTCGCGCTCCGTCCACGGGCGGTCGCCGTCGATGTGGTAGAGCACGAAGGCGCGGTCGCCTTCGAGGAGCTTCGTGGCGATGTACCCGATCAGGTCGAGGCGAGCTCGGTAGTCCCGCGGCTCCCGGCTCTTCCAGAGATTGCCGCGGAGGGCCTTGCGTACGCCCTCGCCCTCGGGCGGCTCGAAGCGGACCTGTTGCCAGTCGTAGCTGCTGTCGACGAGGCGGAGGAGGTTCTTCGCGAGCGCGACGAGCGTATCGTGCGCGCCCCCGGCTGAATCCTCGCTGAGCACCAGGATCGAGCAGCGGGCGACGCTCACCAGAGCCCTCGCGTCCGCAGGATCTCGCCGACGTGCTCGATGCCGACCTGGTAGGCGCGATAGAACATGTCCGCCTCGTCGTCGGTCATGTTGCGCCAGATCATCCGCTCGCGGTCGCCGTCGGCCTGGTTGCGGCAGAGGATGAAGCTCTCCTTGACCTGCTCGGCGGACTCGAAGGACAGGTAGTCGAGGAGGAGCGGGTTCTGGCTGGTGAGGAACGCCTGCCGGTCGCCGATGGCGTTCATGCACTCCTCGATCCACGCGTGGTGGAGGCCGTTCACGAGCTCGTCGGCGATGACGAAGCTGGGGTTCGCGTCGAGGTAGTAGAGGAACGCGAGCAGGCGCTTCTGGCCGTAGCTCAGGTGCTGGTCCTGGAAGATCGAACCGTCGCGGCGGGTGAACCAGAATTTAAGATTGCCGAAGTCAAGTTGCTCTATCTTGCTGGTTTCATGTACTCTCTTGTCAATAAGCTCGAACATGGCGGTCGCGGACAGTAGGCCGAGTAGGCGAACTGTTTCGGATAGAAAAGGTAATTCATCGTGGCGGATTGAGTGCTCGATTGTGGATGTGGGTAAGTCCACTCTGGTGAGTATGTCGATAATTTTCTTCGGTACGATTCCATGAGCAGGGATGCCGCCACCCGGTTCTCGCGGCGAGCCATTGTCGGACCGTCGAGCAATGCTAATTTCTGGCCGTAGGTCGCCTTCCGGGAGACCGGTGATAGTTTGTCTCGCTGTGAGTGCGCGAAACATGTCTAGGGATTCGTCGAATCGGCAGGCGTTCCAAAGATCCGTTAGGAAATCGACGAGTGGGCCTATTGGAGGGGTTGATGCAAAATTTAGGATCAGATTGAGTGTGCCGATGGAGCTCATAAGAAGTCCTAGCGGCCACCCATCTTCTCGTCCTCCGCCCTGGATTATGACCCTGTCGTCCGAGCGCCGGATCGAGATTGTCGTCTGACAGTCTGCTACGCTCAGCACGAGATTGAAATCCGGTACCTCGGAGGCTGCGTACGCACCTACGCGGGCCATCGGCGGCAGGCGTAGGAGCTCGGCCGCATCGGTCCGGGGTTCGCGGCTTGCGATCGTCCCGCTGAGCATCCCTCGAGGGAGCATCAGCTCAATCTCGATCGAGAAGGGATCGCCCGGATCCGCCAGGTTCGTCCTGAGCACCTTCGAGATCAGCGAGAGGAGCGTCGTCTTCCCGGCGCCGTTCGGGCCGAGCAGGACGTTGCGGCGGTCGCTAAAGATGAGCTCGCATGGCTCCACGTTGCGGTAGCGGTGGATCTTGAGGCGCTTCAGCTTGACCACGGTGTGGCAGCGTAGTCTCCGGCACCGCCGGCAGGCAACGAGAACGCCTCGGCTCCGGCCACCCGGCCGGTCGGGGAAAGCCGGGGGCCCGCTCCGGTCGCTCCCGACGCGACAACCTCCGCCACGTCTTCGAGATCGCAGAGCTTTTCAGTGCCGGCTCGCCGCCGGCCAGCTATCCTGTCCGGGGCATGTCGGTCCTGCTGCAGAACGATCACCTGACGGTCATCCTGCACGAGGACCTCGCGATCGTCCGGAGCACGCGCTCCGAGGTGCCGTATCCGTCGCCCGACGATTTCATCCGGGTCCACACCGAGGCCCTCAAGGCCTACGAGTCGCTCGATCGCGCGAGCCTCGGCCACCTGATCGACCTCCGACAGCCCCCGATGAACAACGACCCGGGCTTCGAGGCCGCGACGATGCGCACCCGCAGCATGCTCGTCCAGGAGTTCGGCTGCGTCGCCATCGTCGTGCGGACCGCGGTCGGCGCCCTGCAGGTGAACCGGCTCCTGCGTGAGGAGAACAACGACAACGTCCTCGTGTTCCACGAGGAGGAGGTCGCGTTGGCCTACCTCCGCGGCGAGCTGCGCAAGCTGGGGCGCCGCTCCAGCGCGCCGCCGGTGGTCCGCCCCCGGAGCTCCCACCCCGCGGCGCGCCCCGCCAGGCTGCGCTGACGCGGCGCAGCGCCGCCGGCCCGGAGGCAACGCGGCGCCCGGCGCGACGGCGCCCGGCGCGACGGCGCCAGGCGCGACGGCGCCCGGCCCGACGCCCCCAGCCTCACCGCGCGCGCGCGCGCCGCTTCTCGGGCGCGCGGCGTTCTCGTAGAATCGTGCGATGGGCGCCGGCGGCATCACGTGTCCGCGCTGCGGTCTCCTGATCGACGCGCAGGGGCGCTGCTATCCCGGGTGCACAGGCCCGCTCGCCACCCTGCGCTGCGGCGGCTGCTACCAGCCGAACCTGCCCGACGCGGAGCGCTGCGAGGGGTGCGGGCACGAGCTCGGCCTGGAGCCGATCGCGGAGCCCGACGCGCTCCGCTGCTCGGACTGCGACGCGCCGTTCTCAGCGTTCCGCGCCCCGACAGGCCTGCTGCGCGACTGCGGCCGCTGCGGCGGCCAGCTCGTCGACCACGCGCTCCTGCGAGACCTCCTGGAGCGCCGCGAGAGCTACGGCAAGAGCGCGCCTCACCCGCCGCGGCGCCCGGGGCACGTCGACATGCGCGTGCGCTACGTCCGCTGCCCCGCCTGCCGCCAGCCGATGAACCGAAAGAACTTCGCCGGCAAGAGCGGGATCATCGTCGACATCTGCAAGGAACACGGCACCTGGTTCGATCGCGGCGAGCTCCCGCAGCTCCTCTCCTTCGTCGCGTCGGGCGGCGCCGCGAGGGCGCGACAGCAGCAGATCGAGGAGGCGGAGCGCTCGCGCCGCCAGGCGGAGCTCGCCAGGGACGCGGCGAGGCGCGCGAGCGCCGTCGCGCCCGCGTCGACCTGGGAAAACCGGCGCATGGTGGTGGAAGAGCTCCTCGAGCTGCTCTGGCAGATCACCCGCTGATCTGGCGGACTGTATGCGTGGCGACCGCCGCGGACAGGGCACGGACAACACGTGCCAATGGACAGCGCGCGAGGGACAGAGCAACCGACGCTCGCCCGCCGACCGTCGACCGCCGCCGCGCTGACAACTCTTCTCCGTTTCATCACATTACTTAACAGTTCAGTGTGCGTGTCGCGCAGCGCGCGGCGCGGAATCCTCGGCTCTTGCGCGGCGCTGTGCGGAGAACATGAGGTCTCACAAGGTGTCATGTCGAGCCTCGTGTGTGCAGCGTCGCTGGAGAAGGCTCGAAATTCACTCAATGTCTTGATCTTCGACTCTCGTGTGCTTTCTCATGGCTCATGATGACTTCTCGAGCTCGCTTCACTTCAGTTGGTCCCCGACTCCTCCTGTGCGCCGCGCCCGTCCTCCTCGCCGCCTGCGGCTCGGGAGAGCTCGCCGCCCCGGAGCTATCGGATCAGCAGGCGTCCGCCGCCGTGGCGGCCGTGAGCCTGAAGCCGACGAGCGACGTCGCGCTGACGAAGATCTGGGGGGGCGGTGGCACCCCGCCCATCCACGCGCTCGTCGACGAC
The DNA here is from genome assembly GCF_051521615.1 of Sorangium sp. So ce1335. Lineage (NCBI taxonomy): Bacteria > Pseudomonadati > Myxococcota > Polyangiales > Polyangiaceae > Sorangium > Sorangium sp. So ce1335. The sequence goes on along the minus strand of NZ_CP150363.1, from coordinate 6,820,323 downwards.
GGCACCTCGTTCCTGGAGAGCGACGGCGGCAGCACGTTCGCGCGGAGCTCGCCTGGGACCGCGACCGCGTCGCTGACGCTCGGCTACGCGGGCGCCCCGGCGGGCGGCGCGACCCAGGTCGTCGTCAACTACCAGGCGTGGACGATCGACGGCGGCGCCGGGACCGTGCGCGTCAACCTCTACGACGGCGACACCCTCGTCGGCTCCGGCCCGGCGCGCACGCTCCGCGCGATGCAGCAGAACCTGAGCGACACGTTCAGCGATCTCAAGGTGAGGAACAGCGACCAGCTCCGGACCGAGCTCGTCTTCGAGAACACGGCAGGACGCGGCTCGCTCGTCACCTCGATCGTCTGGATCGACGTCACGCCCGCGGACGCAGGCACGCCCGCGGACGGCGGCGCGCCAGGGGACGGCGGCGCGTCGACCGACGGCGAGCCCGTCGTATCCGACAAGCTCGTGCCGAGGAACGGCGCCTGGTGGGGCGCCTACAACTCGGCGAAGAACTACGGCTGGGACTGGGGCGCCGCGATAAAGGACTTCGAGGCGAAGGCCGGCCGCAAGCTCGACATCGTGTACCGCTACCACGACTGGGGCACGAGCGATAACGGCGTCTTCCCGGACAGGTACGAGACCGCGCAGATGAGGGAAGGATACATCCTCCACCTGTCATGGGAATCGCGCCGCTACTCGGGGGGCACGAACGTCACGTGGACCGAGATCGCGAACGGCTCGCAGGACGCCGTGATCAGGGCCGCTGCCGAGCGCGCGAAGAACGCGCCCGGCAAGCTCATGATCGCCTTCGACCACGAGATGGACAACGTCGACGTCCACGCCGCGGACGGCCCGGACGCCGACTACGTGCGCGCGTACCGGCGCATCGTCGACATGTTCCGCGAGGCGGGCGCGACCAATGTCGTGTGGGTCTGGACCCCGATGGGCTGGAGCGGCACGCGCGCCCGGCTCCCCGCCCTCTACCCGGGAGACAGCTACGTCGACTGGATCGGGTACGATCCCTACAACTTCTACGTGTGCAACGGGGGAGGGTGGAAAGATCCCGCGACGACGTTCGGGAGCCACTACCAGTGGATGCACGAGCCGGCGCAGAGGGCCTGGCACGGCGACAAACCGTACATCCTGAGCGAGTTCTCGAGCCACGAGGACCCGGCAGACCCGAACCGCAAAGGCGAGTGGATGCGCGGCGTCGTCGACGCCCTGAAGCGGTATCCCGACATCAAGGCGGTGCAGTTCTACAACTCCAACGTGACCCTCAGGAGCGCTTGCAAGCTGGCCGTCGACTCGAGCCCGCAGTCCGTGGCGGGCTATGCCGAGGCCGGGCGCGACCCGTACGTGAATCAGCCGCACCAGTGAACCGGTGAACCAGGGAAGTGCGAGCCAGCCGCACCGGTGAACCAGGGAAGCGCGAGCCAGCCGCACCGGTGAACCAGGGAAGCGCGAGCCAGCCGCACCGGTGAACCAGGGAAGCGCGAGCCAGCCGCACCGGTGAACAGTGGACAAGGGAAGCGCGAACCCTGGACGATAGGTGCGTGCAGGACGGTCGACGGCATCGTATGACGTGCCGCCACGCCATGACGTCCCTTGACCAGCGCCTGTCGGCCTTCGAGCTGTCGATCCTGCCGACCTGGGTCTACGACCACGAGCTCTATCGCTTCCCCTGGGCCAACGCCAAGGCGATCCAGTTCTGGCGCGCGACAGAGCGCGCCGAGCTCCTCTCCCGCGACCTCTCGGACCTGTCCCCGGCCGTCCGCGCGCGGCTCGACGGGTACCTCCGCACCGTCGCGGAGGGCGGCACCGTCATCGAGGACTGGACGCTTTATCCGCGCGGGGAGCCCGAGACCGTCACCCTCCACGGCCAGGGGATCCGCCTCGACGATGGGCGGCTCGCCATCCTGTTCCAGGCGCTCCCGCGGCGGCCCGGCGTCGACGAATCCATGGTGCGCGGCGTGGAGGCGGTCCGCCACTCGTCGGTGCTCGTCAGCGTCGTCGACGGGGAAGGCAAGGTGCTCTTCCACAACCCCGCGGCCCTGCGCGCCCTCGGCGACGCGCCGCAGATCGACGCGGCGTTCCCGGACGACGGCGTCGGCGCAGCCCTCCGCGGCGCGATCGACGCCGACGCGCCCTGGGCAGGCGAGGTGCGGGTCCTGACGACCGACGGCGAGCGGTGGCACCGGGTGGAGGCGCGCCGCACGACCGATCCGGTGACGGGCGCGCCCGCGGTGCTCGTCCAGCAGCTCGACGTCACCGCGCAGCGCCGCGCCGAGGGGCAGATCGAGGAGCAGGGCCGGCTCATCGACGAGCTCAACCGCTCGCTCGCCCTCGTGGAGGAGCAGCGGCGGCAGATCCTGAAGCTCTCGGCGCCGATCCTCGACGTGGGCCGGGGGACGCTCGCCGTGCCGCTCATCGGGCGCCTCGACGCCGAGCGCGGCGGCGAGCTCGGCGAGCGGCTCCTGCCCGCGATCGTCGCGCAGCGGGCGTCCCACGTGGTCCTCGACGTGACCGGCGCGGACGCGCTCGATCCGGACGGCGCCGCCGCCCTGGAGCAGCTCGCCCGCGCCATCCAGCTCCTCGGCTCCCGGCCGATCCTCACCGGCGTCCGCCCCGAGGTCGCCCGCGCGCTCGTCGACGTCGATCTCGGCGAGGACCTGCTCGTCCTGCGCAGCCTGGGCCGCGGCCTGGAGGTCAGCCGGAAGCGCGCGGCGGCACGGCGAGCGTGAACCGACGCGATCAGGCGTGAACAGGCGCCCTGGGGCGTAATCAGGCGCAATCGAACGCGGTCGGGCGTGAGCCGGCGCGATCGGGCGCAATCAAGCGCAATCATGCGTGAGCAGCCGTGAGCAGCCGTGACCGGGCGCGATCGAACGCGGCCGAGCGTGATCCGGCGTGATCCGGCGCGATCCTGCGTAATAACCACCGCATGCTCGGACCGACCCAGATCGGCATCCCCACGCTCGTGCGCATCAAGCCCGGGGCGCTCGCGCGCACCGGCCTCTACCTCGCGCGCGCGGCGCGCCGCCACGTCCTGCTGCTCTCCAGCGCGGGGATGCCCGCCGCCATCGAGGCGGCGATGCTCGAGGCCCTGGCGGGGCAGGGGATCGAGATCGCGGCGCGGCGCGAGGTCGGCACGGCCAGCTTCGAGGAGGCCGCCGCGCTCCTGCCCGCGCTCCCCGCGCGCTGCGACGCGATCGTCGGGCTCGGCGGCGGCCGCGCCCTCGACACGGCGAAGTACCTCGCGTTCCTCGCGCGGCTGCCGTTCCTCGCCGTGCCAACGTCGCTCTCGAACGACGGCTTCTGCAGCCCGTCGGCCAGCCTCACGGTCGGCGGCAGGCGCCGCTCGCTCCCGTGCGCCGTCCCGTGCGGCGTCGTCGTCGACACCGAGGTCTGCCTGCGCGCGCCCGAGGTCCTCTGGCTCTCCGGCGTGGGCGACCTCGTGGGCAAGGTGACCGCTGTGCACGACTGGAAGCTCGCGTTCCACGCGCGCGGCGAGCCGGTCAACGACTTCGCCGCCCTCCTCTCGGACGCGACCGTGTTCCAGTTCATGGCCCGCCCCGAGCGCGACCTCGAGGGCATGCGCCTGCTCGCGACGGCGCTCATGCTGAACGGCATCGCCATGGAGATCGCCGGGTCGTCCAGGCCGGCGAGCGGCAGCGAGCACCTCATCTCGCACGCGCTCGACCAGACCTCCGCGCGGCCGCGGCTCCACGGCCTGCAGGTCGGCGCGGCGGCGTACGTCGTCAGCCGGCTCCAGGGGCGAGACACGGACCACCTCGCCGCCGTCCTCGACGCGACGCGCTTCTGGGACGCGATCCGCGCGGACCCGTTCTCGCTCGACGAGTGGCGCGAGGCGGTCCGCGTCGCGCCGGAGATCAAGCCGGGCTTCTACACCGTCCTCTCCGCCCGCGACTGCGGGCCGGAGGTCGAGGCCATCCTCCGGACCGACCCGCGCCTCGCGGGGTGCTTCGTCTGACGGCGCTCCTCGGCGCGGGAGCGCGGCGGAGCGCCGTCACCCCGCGCCCGCGAGGAGCGGCGCCGCCAGCTGCGGAGGGAGGCTCGCGCGCGACGGGGGCGGCGGCTGCGAGCCCTCGCCCGAGGCGAGGATCGTCCGGAGCAGCGCGCCGGTGAGGCGGCCGACCTCCGGGAGCTCCCTCGCGCGGGGCCGCGGCAGGTCCACCGCGACGCTCTCCACGATGCGACCCTCGTCGAAGACGAGCACGCGGTCGCCGAGCAGGACGGCCTCCTCCACGTCGTGGGTGACGAGGATGGCCGTGAAGCCGTGCTGGGCCCACAGCGACTCGACGAGGCGCTGGGCGCCTATCCGCGTGAGGGCGTCGAGCGCCCCGAAGGGCTCGTCGAGCAGCAGGACCCTGGGGTCGTGGACGAGCGCGCGCGCGAGGGCGACCCGCTGCCGCTGGCCGCCCGAGAGCACGCCGGGGTAGTCGTCCTGGCGATCGAGCAGGCCGACCCGCGCGAGGACGTCGCGCGCGCGCTCGCGGCGCTCCCTGGGCAGGCCGATGCAGACGTTCTGGAGGACGGTGCGCCACGGCATCAGCCGGGGCTCCTGGAAGACGACGCGCACGGCCGCGCCGCCCGCGCCGCCCTCCGGCGTGACGACGCGCGCCGCGCCGCCCGTGGGCTGCTCGAGGCCGCACAGGACGCGAAGGAGGGTGCTCTTGCCCGATCCGCTCCGCCCGACGATGGTGAGGAGCTCGCCAGGGGCGATGTCGAGCTCGATGCCCGAGAGGACTGGCCTGTCATCGAACCGCTTCTCGAGCCGCTCGAGGACGACCCGCGCGCCGCTCCGGCGACTGTCCGGCACGCTCATGTTCACCCCGCGTCCATTCGCTGCAATCGAGGCTGCCAGGGCAGGAGACGGCGCTCGGCCCACCGCGCCAGGGAGTCGGCCAGCTTGCCGAGGATCGCCCAGAGCACGATGGTGAGCACGAGCAGGTCCATCTGCATGAACTCCCGCGCGTTCATCGCGACGTAGCCGAGGCCCTGCGTCGCGCCGATCGTCTCGGCGACGATCAGCACGAGCCACGAGATCCCGAGCGCGAAGCGGAGGCCCACGAGGATCGACGGGAGGGCGCCGGGGAGGATGACCTCGCGGTAGAGCGCGAGCCCGCGGACGTCGTAGACGCGCGCCATCTCGATGATGTGCGGGTCCACGCTGCGCACGCCGTGGAAGGTGTTCAGGTAGACGGGGAAGAGCACCGTCACGGCGACGATGAAGAGCTTGGCCGTCTCGCCGAGCCCGAACCACAGGATGACCAGCGGCACGAGCGCGAGCGCCGGGATGGCGCGGAGCATCTGGAGGGGCCCGTCCACGACGAGCTGGAGCGGGCGCGAGAGGCCGGTGGCCAGGCCGAGCACGAGCCCGATGCCGGCGCCGATCACGAGGCCGCCGAGCGCGCGCAGCGCGCTGACGCCGAGGTGCGCCGGGAGGTCGCCGCTCGCGGTGGCGTGGACCGCGGCCAGCACCACCTCCGACGGCGACGGGAGCAGGCTCTTCGGGAGGATCTGCAGGCGGGAGAGGGCTTCCCAGACGAGCACGAGCGCGATCGGGGCGACCCAGGGGGCGAGGCTCCGGCCAAGCGCGCCCGGCGCGCGGCGGCCCGGCGCGCTGCCGGCCGTCATCGGACGCCTCCGTACGCCGCGACCGACAGGAAGGCGTCCTCCACGCGGACCTCGCGCGGGATGATCGCGAGCTTGTGGAGCGTGTCGGCGATGACCTGCTGCTTCTTCAGGATCTCGGGCGTGATCGGCAGGAGGCCGAACGCGCGCCGGCGCTCGGAGGTGAGGAACGCCTCGTAGGCGACGCCCGACGATCTCGCGAGGATCTGCGAGGTCTCCTCCTTGTTGTCGCGCTCCCACCCGCTCAGGGCCTGGTACTCGTCGAGCACGATCCGCAGGAGCTCCGGGTGCTCCTCGGCGAACTCGCGCCGGGCGACGTAGAAGAGGTGGTTGTCGACGAGCCCCTCGCCGCTCTGGAGGACACGCGCGCCGGCGAGCTCCGCCGCGGCGAGGAACGGGTCCCAGATCACCCAGGCGTCGACCTTGCCGCTCTCGAACGCGCTCCGCGCGTCCGCCGGCGCGAGGAACGAGATCTGGAGGTCGTCCAGCGTCAGCCCGGCGCCCTCGACGGCCCGGATCAGCAGGTAGTGCACGTTGGAGCCGCGGTTGACGGCGACGCGCTTGCCCTTCAGGCCCGCGACGCCGGTGATCGGCGAGCCCTTCGGCACGATGATCGCCTCGGCCTTCGGGGCCGGAGGATCGGTGGCGACATAGACGAAGGGCACGCCGCCCGCCTGCGCGAAGACCGGGGGCGTCTCGCCGACATGGCCGACGTCGACGGCGCCGGCGCGCATGGCCTCGAGCAGCGGAGGCCCCGCGGGGAACTCGACCCACTCGGCGCGCGCGTTCCTCGCCTCGAGCGCCTTCTTGAGGCCCTCCGCGCGGTCCTTGAGCAGGTAGGGCGTGCCGATCTTCTGGTAACCGAGGCGCACGACCGCCGCCTCGCGCGTGTCCTGCGCCCGCGCCGGGGCGACTGCGTCGCTCCCGGTCGCTGCGCCCGGCTCACCGCCGCCGCGATCGCAGCCGAGCAGGGCGCACGCCAGCGCGGCGAATCCAAGCAGCCCGGAGCGGATCGTCGTGAAGGAGGTGTGCCTGATCATGAGGGTCTTCTGGATGCCTTCCGGCTCGCCGAGGACAGTACGGGTTGATTCCAGGTACACGGGATTGGGCGAGGAAATCGCGCCTGGATGTAAGCGCTGGTCTCAGGCAGCCGTCGTGCCAGCCAGGAACCCTGTCATTTCGAGCGCTTGTCGGGACCTCCGCCGGCAGAGTCCGGGTTGCGCTGCTGCTCCAGCAGCACGCGATCAGCAATCCTTGCTGCTGGGGAGGCTTTCAGGTGTCAGCCAGGACGGACTTCTGTCATAAGGGCGCCGTCATGACGGTAGAGATTCAAGGGAAATGGGCGCTTGTGACCGGCGCGAGCCGGGGTATCGGCAAGCAGATCGCGCGCGGGCTCGCGGGTCTCGGCTGCAACCTTGTCCTGCACAGCCGCGACGCGGCGCACACGCGGGAGCTCGTGGGGGAGCTCGCCGGCAAGGGGATCCGGGTGAGCGCGGTCGCGGGCGAGCTGTCGGACCAGGGGGCTGTGGATCGCCTGCTGGACGAGGCCATCGCCGCGTCGGGCGGGATCGACATCCTGTACAACAACGCCGCGATCATGACGCCTTTCCGCACGTCGTACACGGAGACGCCGGCGGAGGATTACCGGCTGAGCTTCGAGGTCAACGTGATCAGCCCGATCCGGATCACGTACAGGCTGCTGCCGACGATGCTGAAGCGCGGCTGGGGGCGCATCGTCCAGGTGACGTCCGGGATCCAGGACCAGCCCGAGCTGATGGCGTATGCGGCGTCGAAGGCGGCGCTCGACAAGTTCGTTCGCGACACCGTCCCTTCGCTGCGCGGCACGGGTGTGCTGATGAACCTGCTCGACCCGGGATGGCTGCGGACCGATCTCGGCGGGCCGAAGGCGCCGAACGACGTCGAGTCTGTCCTGCCGGGAGCGCTGGTGCCGGCGCTCGTCGACGGCGAGGTCCACGGCGTGTTCTTCCGCGCGCAGGACCACGCGCGTCCCGTCGCGCGCTGACGCACCCGGTCCCCCGGCGCGGCGCCTCCGACGGGGCGCCGCGCGGGTCGTGCCCGGCGAAGCGGGGAGGCGCCGTGTCGACCTATTGTGTCGCGCGGCGGGCGCGCGCGTTGCTAAGGTGCCGGGAGGTGAAAGCGATCTCGGGACCTGGGGCGGAGACGGGACGTCGCGCGGCGGCCGGCGCAGGGCGAGCCGCTCCGGTGTGCGCGACGGCCGTCGAGGCGCGCCCGCCGGGGCGGTGGCGCTGGGGGGCGCTCCTGCCCCTCCTGGCGTGCGGCGCCTGCTCGCTCGAGGGGCTGTCCCAGGCGTGGGACACGTCGTCGGCCTCCGCGGGAGGTGCGGGCGCGGCGAGCGGCGGAAGCGGGGCCGTGTCCAGCGGCGGGGGCGCGGACGCGGCGAGCGGCGGGGGCGCGGCGAGCGGCGGGGGCGCGGCGAGCGGCGGGGGCGCGGCGAGCGGCGGAGGCGGAGGCGAGGGCGGAGGAGCGTCCAGCGGCGGAGGCGAGGGCGGAGGAGCGTCCAGCGGCGGAGGCGGGGGCGCGTCCAGCGGCGGCGACGTGCTCGAGCGCGAGGCCGAGGGGTGCATCCTTTACGGCAGGTTCATTCCGATGACTCACCCGGAAGCGAGCGGCATGACGTACGTGGTCGTACCCGAGGAGGCGGGTTGCAGCGTGGGCGACGTTGTCGACTGCGCGTTCGAGGTCACCAGGGCCGGCACGTACCAGATCAAGGCCAGGGTCGCCGAGGGGCCCGACGGCGGCAAGGACAACTCGTTCCTTGTCCGCATGAATTACGAGCCGACCCTGGGGTACCAGTACGACTTCACCGGCACGGATTTCCACGACGACGTCGTCAGCGACGCGAAGGCCACCAACACGGCGCTGCTCACCTTCGCGCTCGATGCCGGGGAACACATCGTCTCGTTCGGGTGCCGCGAGGACGGGTCCATGCTCGACCGGGTCGGGCTCGTGCGCATCGGCCCTTGAGCCTCGCCGCGACCTTCCGTGACGCCGGTGACTCCCGGGGGGCGGACACCGCAGGCGGCTGAGCGGGCGAGGTCCGGCGGCGCGGTGACCGCGCGTGTCCACCGTGTCAACCCCGGGTTGACACCGGCGCAACCCCCGGCGCCGCGTGTGACGCGGGGCGAGGACGCGCGCTGGGGCCGTCACCGCGGGAGATGTCGTGTGCGATGCGCCCATCGGGGTGGCCGCGGCCCGTACTGAGCTGCTGGCATGTGCGTTGCTGCTTCAGGGGCGCGCGTCGCTGTGGCGCCGCCGGAACGGCCCGCGCGCTGTCCGGCTCCTCCTCTGCGCCGCGCGATCGCTTGGCTCATCACGGAAAGGTAGCTTGCTCATGAAGTGCGAAACTCGGGTCGCTCTGGCTGCGCTGTTCGCTCTCGGCATCTCGGCGGTCGGCTGCGGCCCGGAAGCGTCGGAGCCATCGGAGGGCGACGAGGGGCAGCCGACCGGCAGCGCGAGCGTCAGCTCCAGCAGCAGCGCCGGCACGGGCGGGAGCCCTGCGGGCAGCGGCGGCTCCGGCAGCGCGACCGCCGGCACCGGCGGCAGCGATGATGGCGGCGGCGCCAGCGGCACCGGCGGCAGCGACAACAGCGGCGGCGCCGGCGGCAGCGGTGAAGGCGGCGGCGCCGGCGGCAGCGGCGCAGGCGGCTCGGGCAGCTCCGGCAACCCCGGCGGCGTGGACTTCCGGCTCTACGGCTATGCGACGACCGGCGACGGCACGACAGGCGGCAAGGGCGGCGAGATCGTCTCCGTGAGCTCGCTCGACGACCTGAAGACCGAGGCCGCGCGGCCCGGCGCCCGCATCATCCAGATCACCGGCAAGATCAGGGGCAGCGACGACGACGTGGACGTCGCCTCGGACAAGACCATCGTGGGGGTCGGGACGAGCGGAGAGCTCGAGGGGATCGGGCTCAACCTGAGGAGATCGTCCAACGTCATCCTCCGCAACCTGAAGATCCACCACGTGCTCGCCGACACCGGCAACGGCGACGGCATCCACATGGACGAGAGCCGCAACGTCTGGATCGACCACTGCGAGCTCTGGGCCGACTCCCCCGCCGTGAACTCCGACAAGGACAAGTACGACGGCCTCATCGACGCGACCCACGAGTCGTCGAACATCACCATCTCGTGGAGCTACCTGCACGACCACTGGAAAGGCATGCTCGTCGGCTCGTCGGACAACGACGACAGCGATCGCCGCATCACCTTCCATCACAACCACTTCAAGAACGTGAACTCCCGCCTCCCGAGCTACCGCGGCGGCAACGGCCACATCTTCAACAACTACTTCGAGGACGTCCCCACGTCGGGCGTGAACTCGCGCGTGGGCGCCTGCCTGCGGGTCGAGGGCAACCACTTCTTCAACGTCAAGAACCCCATCACCACGCTGGACAGCGACGCCGGCGGCACGCACCGCATCGACAACCTGTTCGAGCAGACCACCGGGACGCAGAAGTCCGGCGCGGACTGCACCTGGACCGCCCCGTACGACTACCCGCTCGACCGCGCGGCCGACGTCAAGGCGATCGTCCTGGCGCACGCGGGCGTGGGGAAGACCGACCCCCTCGAGAACCTGCCCTGATCGCGCGCTGCCTGACCGACGGTGACCTGGGATGCCTGACCGCCGGGGCGAGAGATCGCCCCGGCGTCGCCTCTTCCGGGAGGAGGAGCAGGGATCTGGAGGCTCAGAACGTGCAGGTCGGCGTGGGGCCGGCGGTGAAGGGCTCCCAGCGGACGTCCTCGATCGCCACGTCCATCGGCGAATCCGAGTAGATGAGGAAGGGCGTGTTGACGTTGGTGATGTCGAGCCCGCTGTCCGTCAGGCACTTCAGCGGGACGGAGACCTCGTGCCACGCCCCGTCCGCGATGGATGTCAGCGTGCTCGCGATGTTGATTTCGCCGAGGCAGGGATACACGCAGTGGGCCGAGAGCGTGACCAGCGTGCCCTCGGGCGGAGCATCGACGCGGGCCCGGAAGACGATCGAGGTCTCGGAGTTGTAGTAGGGCGACAGATCGACGCCGGGCATGCCCGCCGAGACCTGCGCGTAGATCTGGCCCGTCGCGCTCCAGGTCACCTGCTTGGCGCTGCCCTGGATCTCGCCGTCGACCGTGCTCACGCTGACCTCGCCGTCGGGCAGGGTGGCCCCCATGCCCACGTCCATGCCGCCCCAGTTCGAGGGGCCGCCGATGCGCAGCACGTAATCGCCCTTCTCGTCGCCATCCACGAAGATCTCGAGCGGCTCGTTCGTTGTGCCGGCCATCCCAGGGTCCGGGGCCGCGCAGCCGTGGCCCGTGGAGACCTCGGGCAGATCGTCGCCGAGCGTGTCGGCGTCGGTGGTCGTGAGGCCATGACCGTACGGGAAGAGCGGCTCTTCGCCGTCCCCCTTGTTGATGGGTGTCTGGCAGTCGGCCGAGGGCCACGAGAACGACAGCTTGCCCTGGAACTCGTGATCGCCGAAGAGCACGTCGGCGACGCCGCCGCCCTCGCTGCCCGGCAGCCAGGCCGCCACGAACGCGTCCGACCGGTTGATCTCCTTGTTGGTGTGGAGCGGGCGGCCCGACACGAACACCGTGACGATGGGCACATTCGGCGCCTGGGCGCGGATGGTGTCGATGACGGCGAGGTCCTCGGGGTGGCGGTTCGCGTGCTCGAGCGTCTCGAACTTGCCGATGTCGCCCTGGCCCTCGGCGTAGGGCGTCTCGCCGATGACGACGATCGCGGCGTCGAAGGTGTCGGCCGCGGCGGTGCCGTCGGGGCTCAGGGTCGCGGTGCCGTTCATCCCGGCGCCCGTGATCGCCTCGTCGATGCCGGCGTAGATGGACTGCGCGTTCGGGAAATCGGCGTTGGTGTTGCCGGTGCCCTGCCAGGTCAGCGTCCAGCCGCCGGACTGGTTCTGGATGCTGTCCGCGGTCTTGCCGGCCACGAGGACGTTCATCGACTTGCTGAGCGGCAGGACGCCGCCCTTGTTCTTGAGCAGGACGAGCGACTTGCGCACCGCCTCGCGCGCCACGGCCCGGTGCTCCGGCGCGGCGAGGAGCGTGTCGTCGCCGGCGACCAAACGCATCGAGGGGGCGCCCTTGTTGGCCCTGGGGCCGAAGAGGCCGGCCCGCATCTTCACGCGCAGGATCCGGGTCACCGCGTCGTCGACGCGGGACATCGGGATCTCGCCGCTCTGCACCCGGGCGATGGTGTTCTCGATGAACGCCATCCAGTCGTTGGGCACCATGATCATGTCCACCCCGGCGTTGATCGCCGCGGCGCATTGCGCGTTGGTACAACCCGGGAGCTGGCCGTGCCCGTTCCAGTCGCCGATGACGAAGCCGGTGAAGCCGAGCTGGCCCTTGAGGATGTCGGTGAGCAGGTACCGATGGCCGTGCATCTTGTCGCCGTTCCAGCTGCTGAACGACGCCATCACGGTCTGCGCGCCCGCCTCGAGCGCGGAGAAGTAGCCCTGGGCGTGGATGTCGCGCAGGACCTCCTCGGAGCAGACGGTGTCGCCCTGATCCTTGCCCTGCTCGGTCCCGCCGTCGCCGAGGAAGTGCTTGGCGGTCGCGACCACGTGCGTGTCGCTGAACAGGTCGGCGCTGTCCGCCGGCCGGCCCTGCAGACCCCGGATCATCCGGCCCGCGTAGCTCTTCACGATCTCCGGATCCTCGGAGTAGCCCTCGTAGGAGCGACCCCACCGGTCGTCCCGCACCACGGCGAGCGTGGGAGCGAAGGCCCAGTCGAGCCCGGTGACGGCGACCTCGGTGGCGGTGATGGAGCCGATCTGCTCGATGAGATCGGGATCGTTCATGGCGCCGAGCCCGATGTTCTGCGGGAACAGCGTCGCGCCGACCACGTTGTTGTGGCCGTGCACCGCGTCCACGCCCCAGAGGACGGGGATGCCGAGGTGCTCGCCGGGCGCGCCGCTCGTGTCGGTGGAGGCCGTGTAATAGGCGTCCGCGAGGGCGACCCAGTCGGCCACGGTCGCGTGCTTGGAGCGGCCCGGCCAGGAGCCGCCGCCGTTCAGCACCGAACCGATGTGGTGCTCCCGGACCTGCTCCGGCGTGATCGCGAGGATCTCGGGCTGGACCATCTGGCCGACCTTCTGCGCCACGCTCATCTGCGCGAGCAGCTCGGTGATGGCGTCCTCGATCTCGGGGTCGAGCGGGATATCGCTGGTCACCGTCGGCCATTCGACCGACGCGGTCTCGCCGCCCGCGCCGCCGCCGCCGGTGGCCGCGCCCGCGCCGGAGCCGCCCGCGCCGCCGCCGCCGCCGGTGGTCGCGCCCGCGTCGGAGCCGCCCGCGCCGCCGCCGCCGCCGGTGGTCGTGCCCGCGCCGGAGCCGCCCGCGCCGCCGCCGCCGCCGGTGGTCGCGCCCGCGCCGGAGCCGCCCGCGCCGCCGCCACCGCCGGTGGTCGCGCCCGCGCCGGAGCCGCCCGCGCCGCCGCCACCGCCGGTGGTCGCGCCCGCGCCGGAGCCGCCCGCGCCGCCGCCACCGCCGGTCGTGGCGCCGCCGCCCGACCCGCCCGACCCTGTCGGGTCAGCCGGGGGATCTGTGGAGTCGTCCCCACAGGCGGGAACAGGGGTGGTCAGGGCTGCGAGCAGCAGCCATCTGGCGTATCGGTTCCAATGGTTCATACGAGCGCCGGAGCATCGTCCCGGCGCAGTGGGGCGTCAAATGATTAGACCGCAGGCTGCGGACTGAGGGCGGCCCCTGGATGCATGGATGACGGCCGTCGGTTCGTGCGCTGAGGCCCGGCGGCGGGCCGACACAGCGGGGGACCCTCGACGTCCCCGCGGGTCTTCTCCCGTGAACCTCGCGGCGGCGGGGATCAGGACTCGGGCTCGTTGCCCCAGGGATTGACGTCGTGCACCTGCCCCGGGGCGGGCTTCTCGCCCTTCGTGAACGCGCCGATCAGGATGTCTTGCAACGGCTCTTCCTCTGCGCGCCGGTAGGTCCCCGCGCGCTCCGACCAGGCGATCTGGCGGCGGAAGGTCTCGACGAGCGGCACGGTGGTGCGGAAGCCGAGGTCGCGCGCGGCCTTGCCGTTGTCGAAGATCGACCCGTATTGATAGATGAACTTGACGCCGACCATGCGGCGCGGGGCGACGTCGTAGAGCCAGCCGGTGGGAATCGAGACCACGGGGGACTTGCCGCCGGCGGCCTCTTGCAGCGCGGCGAAGATGCCGCCCCACGTCGTGTGCTCGTCGCTCGTGAGGTGGTAGGCCTGCCCATAGGCCTTCTGGTTGCCGAGCGCGTTCACGAAGCCCCGGGCCACGTCGGAGACGTGCGCGATGGCCCACGGCGTCGCCCCGTCGTCGTGGACGACGAGCGGGAGCCCGCGGCGCGCGCGATCGGCCATCGAGTCGTCGAAGTAGAGCGCGCCGAGGGCGGTGTGCCCCTCGCCGGTCGTGAACGACGGCCGCAGGACCGTCGTCATGAGCCCGTCTCTGCCGTTCGCCGCGAGCAGCGTCGACTCGATGCGCGACTTGGCCTGGCCGTACCTCGTCACGGGGCGGTGCGGCTCGTCGTCGGTCGCCGGAGAGCGGGTGAGGGGACCGCCGTAGACGCACACCGTCGAGCAGACGACGAGGTGGCCCGCGCGGCCCGAGAACGCCCGGAGCAGCGAGTCGGCGTTCTCCGGCGCGAAGGCGACCATGTCGATCACGGCGTCGAACGTGCGCTGCTGCATCTCGCGCTCGAACTCGGCGTACTTCCAGCGATCGCCGACGATGACGTCGACGTCTCCCTCGAACCGCCGCGCCGTCACGCCCCTGTTGAAGAGCGTGACGCGATCGCCCCGCGCGAGGAGCTGCTCCACGATCGCGGTCGAGATGAGCCCGGTACCGCCGATGACAAGAACTCTCATGAAAGCACCTCGGTCGATCGCCCTTCTGTCAGGCCGGCCGCGCCAGCGCGGCGAGCCCGGCGCGTTCATGGCCGGAGGGGCTCTCGGGCGTCAAGGTCAATCGGCCGGCGGCGCCGCGCGGGTGCGTGTCAGCGAGACCCGGACTCCGTGCTTCGGGCGCAGCGTGATCACGGGCTCCGGCGTGACGCGGTGGCCCGGGACGAGATCGAGCGTGTAGCGCCGGGCGATCGTGGCGAGCAAGAGGACCGCCTCCATCATGGCGAACGCGTTGCCGATGCAGACCCTGGGGCCGCCGCCGAACGGAAGATAGGCATACCGCGGCAGGCGTCTCTGGAGGTCACCCTCCCACCGCTCCGGCCGGAAGGCCTCCGGATCCTCGTAATAGCGCGGGTCGCGGTGCACGACGTACTGGAGGATCCAGAGCTGCGCGCCGCGCGGGATCGCGTAACCGCCGAGCGTCGTGGAGACGATCGCCTCCCGCGCGATCGACCAGACCGGCGGCAAGATGCGCATGGATTCGAGGAGGACCTGCTCGGTGAAGCGGAGCCTCGGGACGTCGGCCACCGTCGGCGCACGGCCGCCGAGCACCTCGTCGAGCTCGCGGAGCAGCCGGGCGCGGATCTCGGGGTGCCTCGCGAGGAGCACCCATGTCCAGGAGAGCGCGGCGGCGGTCGTCTCGTGGCCCGCGAGGAACAGCGTCATCACCTCGTCGCGGAGCTGCCGGTCCGGGAGCGGCGCGCCGGCCTCGTCCCGCGCGGCCATCAGCATGGACAGGAGATCTCCCGCGTCCCGGCCGCTCGCGCGCCGCCCGGCGATGATCCTGTAGATCACGCCCTCCAGCGTCTGCATCGCCCTGTCGAAGCGCCGCTTGCCCGGCGAGGGGATCTGCCGGAGGAGCGGCACGCCGGGCGGGATGTCGCTGAACCGCTGCACGACGCCCTGGACCGCGGCGCTGACCTGCGCGGCGTCGGACGCCACGTCGGCGCTGAAGAGCACCCGCGCGACGATCTCCCGCGTGAGCGCCATCATGTCGGCGTGGGCGTCGCGCTCCTGGCCCGGCGCCCACGCGTCGAGCATGCGCTCGGTGAGCTCGACCATGACGGCGCCGTAGGAGGCCACCCGCTCCCTGTGGAAGCCGGGCTGGACGAGCCGCCGCATGCGCCGCCACCTGTCCCCCTCGCTCGTGACGAGCCCGTCGCCCAGGATCTCCGAGAGATCCCGGGTCGTGCGGTCCTTGATGTAGCTCCTGTGATCCTCGACGAGCAGGTGCTCGATGAGATCGGGCCGGCTGACGAGGTAGGTGGGCGAGAGCGGCACGCCGAGATCGACGATGTCCCCGTAACGCCGCGCGCACTCGAGGCACACCCCGAGCGGGTCCCGCAGGAGGCGCGGCAGGTTGCCGAGGGGCCGCGGCGCCTCGGCGCGCGGGGGAGACGGCAGGATCGGCATGCGGACGCGCGCTAGCGGCTCGCCGACGGCTGCCCCGAGGAGGCCTCGTCGAGCCAGAGGACGGCGGTGACGCCGCGGGGGTAATAGCGGCTGCCGACGGGCACGCCGCGCTGCATCTGGTCGGAGTAGGCCCAGTAGCCCGAGCCCTCGATCTGCCAGCGGACGTGGGCGTCCTCGTGGCGGTCGGGGTCGGGCAGGTCGACCTTCAGCACCGCGCGCGCGATGTGCTGGCAGAGGGCGATCTTGCTCGCCCACGAGTTGTCGCTGCTGCTCGAGAGCTTCCAGCCGCCCTCGGGGAACAGGCACAGCCCGGCCTTGAGCACCGCGAGCAGGTGGCGGCGGAGCACCCGGACGAGCTCGCCGTGCTCGCCCTCGGCGGCGTCGGCGCCGAGCAGGCCCATGACGTGCGGGTAGAGCAGCCCCTCGATCGCGGGGATGATCGCGCTCGTCGAGCCCCCGTCGAGCAGCGCGGGGATGTAGCCCAGCTGCTCGCTCCACGCGGCTGCGATCGCGCGCGCCGACTTCCGGGCCGCCTCCTTCGCCTCGGCGGCGCGCGGCGCGTCGCCGCAGCGCTCGAGCAGGTGCGCGAGGATCACGTACGACGCCCACCCCTTGCCGGCGAGGTAGAGGTTGCCGCGCGCGCGCCCGAGCGAGTGATCGAGCGAGTCGTACGTCGTGATCTCGGCGCCCGCCCCGCAGCGGCTGCTGTCGAGCGCCATCACGCCGGTGCGCGCGCCGGGCTCCGGCGCGTCGCGGTGGGACAGGCTCGCGAGCAGCTCGGCGAAGAGGGCCCGGTGGCGCTCGAGGAACCCCGCGTCGCCGGTGCGCGCGACGTACACGCCCGCGCAGCAGACCCAGTTCGTGAGCTGCTCGTACGTCATGTAGCTGAAGCAGAGGGCGTCGAGGTTCGGGCGCTCGTAGCTGGAGTGGGTGGCGGGCGAGAAGTTGTTGCTGACGCCCATGTCGTGCGTGAACGACACGCCGCCGGGCAGGAGCTCGCCCTGCGCGCCGGGGCGCTTCACCTGGTCGCGGTAGCTGTAGCGGTCGACGTAGAGGTCGAGGACGTTGCGCACGGCCCAGGGCGCGTAGCGCAGCTCGAAGAACAGGTGATCGATCGTGAGATCGAAGGTGTTCATCATCTCGTACTCGCCCTCGTTCACGACCCACAGCGGCGCGGGCGGCGCGGCGTCGTCGAGCGCGGTGTCGAGCCACTCGGTCGAGCCGAAGTAGCCGTGCGTCGCCTGGGCGAGCAGCCATTTCTGGGCGGGGGTGAGCGCCGCGCGCGCGAGCTCGTCGTCGCGCTCGGCCGCCTCGCGGACGAGCGCCTCGCGGCGGTCGAGCGCGGAGGTGAGGACGTCCTCGAGCCGCTTGAAGTAGCGGGTGTAGGCGTAGCGCGCCTCGACGCCCGTCGTGATGACGCCGGCGTCGTGGAACCCGAGCGCGATCCAGATCTCGCGCTTCTCGCCCGGGGGGACGTCGATGAGCAGGCCGCCGGTCTTGCCGAGGCGGAAGAGCCGATCGGCGCTGCCGTCGAACGCGTGCTCGGGCGAGAAGGCCTGGAAGGCGCGGACGCCGGGCTCGGGGCGGACGGCGAGCCCCCAGCGGCGGCCGTGGGCGACGCCGACGAGGCGGCCGTCGCTCGCCGTCTCGAGGTCGCGCAGGCTCGGCGCGTCGAGGGCGAAGAGGCCGGTCAGGGGCTCGGAGCGGCCGGTGTTGTCGAGCTCGAGGCGCGCGATGAGCGCCGGACAGGAGCGCGCGGCGACCTCGGCGGGCGGCGCCGTGCGCGGATCGGGGATCGGGCCGAACGGCGAGTAGAGCGTGAGCGCGAGCCGGCCGGCGCGGATCGTGTCGGTGGCCCAGCCGAGCTCGCGGCGGATGTCCTGCGCCCCGAAGACGCGGCGCGAGCGCGTGTCGCGCGTCAGCGTGACGCCGAAGGGGACGTCCGGGCCGCGGGTCGACTCGAAGTAGGGGAGCAGGCAGAGGTCCCCGTCGCCCTCGCGGTAGCCGATGAAGAGGTTCGAGTCTCCCGGGCGGCCCACCTGGGAGGCGAAGCCGCCCCGGCGGTCGAAGCTGCCAAGCGTGAAGGAGGCAAAGGCGCCGACCGGTGCGTGCTGGACATTGTAGGAGGAGGTCACGGCGGCAACATACGGCGGAGAGAGGGAGAGGGGAAGGGCGGGAAAGGCCCGGGGGAGAGGGTCAGCGAGGTGTGTAACAGACGTCGAGCCTGGGGCGCTGGCTCGCGACGTGGTGCTCGCTGGAGCGGTACGCGGTGCGCGCGCCGGCGTCCTCCTCGAGGAGAACACCGTGGTTGGGGTGGGCGCCGTCGACCCAGGCCTGGACGAGGGCGGTCAGGCCCAGGGCGCTCGTGCCGTACGGGATGCCGGTCGTCGTCGCCTCGACCTCCGGGGCGTAGCGCTCGGCGAAGCGCCTCCAGGTGACGGTCGCCTCGTCCCAGGGCGCGGTGATGCGGTGGGCGCGGATCGACTGCGCGCCGGAGCTGACGGCGGCGGTGACGAGGGTCGCGGAGTGGACGGTGGCGCCGAGCGGGATGGCGTCGAGCGCGAACCGGAAGAGCGCGCGCTTCGTGAAGCCCTGGCTGGCGCCCGAGTAGACATACGCCGCGTCGCCATCGTTGTAGTCCGGATAGGCCGCCCAGACGCTCGCGTCGGCGACGTCGCCGGCGAGGCCGCGCTGGAAGCTGACGCACACCGGATCGCACGCGTCGCCCTCCCCGTCGCCGTCGGTGTCCTCCTGCCCGGGGTTGTGGTGGTAGGCGCAGTTGTCGCGCTCGTCGCAGACGCCGTCCCCGTCTTCGTCCCACGCGCCCGCCGCCCAGCAGGGATCGCAGGCGTCGCCGACGCCGTTGTTGTCGCTGTCGCTCTGGTCGGGGTTGACGTCGCCCGGGCAGTTGTCGCAGGCGTCGCCCACTCCATCGGCGTCGCTGTCCTGCTGCCCGGCGTTCGCGACGGCATCGCAGTTGTCACAGGCGTTGCCGATCCCGACCGAGATCCCGTCGCCGTCGAGGTCGGCCTCGCCGACCGAGCCGAGGTAGCTGTACCCGTCGCACAGGTCGCGCTCGGCGCAGCGGGGGCGCGGCTCCTCCCCCGGCGCATCGTAGATGCAGGCCGTCTCGGTGCCCGCCGCCGACTCGACAGCTACCCGGACGAACCCCCACGCGATGTTCGGCCCGCCGACCGCCTCGACGCGGACGTCGTTGCACTGCGGCGCGTCGAGCAGCGCGAGCACCGCGGCATCCGTGTACGTCACGACGAGGGGCGTCGCGTTGCAGAAACACCCGTTGGTGCTCGGCACCGTGTCGATGTGCGTCCCCCCGACGAACAGCGCGAATCCGCCGCCGTCCCCGCAGTCCGCGTGGCTTATCGTGAACGTGACAGCGCTCGGCGCTGCCTGCGCTGTCCTCCAGGACAGCAGGACTGCGAGAGAGCCGAAGAGCAGCGCGAGGCGCGCTTTGCCGCGACCAAACATGGTGCCTCCTGGTCTGTGTTCCCGTGGGAGGTCTCCTCACTGAAGGCGCGACCCGAGCCCGCGCAGAGCGTCTCCCCGAGTGTATTTATCTTGTGTGCGTGTAATGCGCGCCGGCGTCAACAAGAAAGGCTGTGATCACCGTAGGTGTGTGATCTCCATCGACTCTTTGCGCCTCTCCCGCGGGCCGCGCCGGCCATGGGGGCGCCGCACGGACACGGAGTGTCTGACGGCATCGCCGCGGGCATGGCGCTCGTGAAGGCGGCTGGGAGCACACGTGGTGCGCCGTGCGTCAACCGCATGTGCGTTGTGCGTGAGACGGGTGTGGCAGATACCGACGTTGTGGTCCGCGCGGCGCCTGAATTTTCGACCACAGGGCTCTTCATGGCGCTCGGCGATCCCGTCGTGGACTGATGTATAAGGTCCTTATCAGGCCATGCCGGACCGGCCGCGCGCCGCCTGGCTCGGCTCCGCCGCTCGAACAGCACGGAACCTGGGGGAAGATCCGCTCATGTTGACCTTCGCGACCCTTTGTGCCCAGAGCCGCGCGCTCTCACGGATGGCCTTCGATCGGAGATACCCCCACGCCTGGCTGCTCCGGGAGCTCGGCCCCGAGGACCAGCCGCCTCCGTCGTTCAAGACCGTCTTTGCCGGCACCTCGCCCGGGTCGGCCGGCCAACCGACGCTGTGCCGTCACCGGATCTCGTCGGGCATGAGCGTCGCGTCCCACGGCTGCGAGCTCCTGGCCGTGGCCAAGCGCCCGGAGAGCCCCTGGCAAGATCGCATCCTCATCGGACGCGCCTTGAACAGCGATATCGTCCTCCGCGACCAGTCCGTCTCCAAGGTCCACGCGCACATCTCGATCGTCGACACGGACACCCCGGTCCTCCACGCGAGGAAGAGCACCAACGGGACCTTCCTGAACGACCGGCTCCTCACGCCGGCCGGCGACGGCGTGCCCCTCCGCAGCGGCGACATCCTCCAGTTCGGCAACGTCATCTGCGAGTTCATCCACAACGCCGATCTCTACCGGCTGATGAACCGCTGACACCGCCGCTCGCCGCCGGCCCGCGCTCCACCCGGCCGCTCCCCGCTGGCCGGCGCGTCCCTCGTCGCTCGCCGCGCGCGAGCGCCCTCCCGCGCGCGGTCGGGATCAGCGCCGCGCCGGGTGCGGCGCGCTGAACAGCACCTCCACCGGGCCCGCCTGCGTCTCCACCACGTAGCGCGCGTCCACCGGGGCGCCGCCGCGGAAGGCCCTCGCGACCTCCTTGCGCCGCTTCATCAGCTCGACGAGGCCGAGCGCGAGCGCCTCGGAGGCGGTGAGCTCCTTCGGCGTCGGCTTGCGGCCAATGAGGTCCTCGTCGATCATCGCGAGCATCGGGTACGCGTCCGGCCCGGCGAGCTCCCAGCGCTGCTCGGCGACCTCGGCGCGCAGCGCGGGGTGCAGGTCGCCCGCGCGGTCGAAGCTCAGCGAGAAGAAGCCCGCCGGCAGCGAGGCGGGCGGCGTGTCCGGGTGCCGCGCGGTCTCCTCGAAGTAGAGCTCGAACCCCTGCGCGCTCTCGAACAGGAGCACGCCGTGGCTCTGGCCGGCCTGCCCGACGATGCACAGCGCGAGATCGCGCGCGCCGAGCGACGGGATCGACAGCGCCATGATGTCGGCGTCGCTCGGCACGGCCTTCCAGGGCGTCGCGCGGTAGAGCGCGGCCGCCGCGCGGAAGAACGACGCCATCGCCGGCGCCTCGATGCCGCCCCCGAGGAAGCTCGGCGTCAGCCGGCCGTCCCGCGCGCCGAGGTGCTCCTCCAGGTCCTCGGCGACGGCGTCGATCTCGGGCGTCGGCGCGACGCGCACCTCGACCTCCGGGCCGAGCCGCGCGCGCAGCGCGTCCGCGAGCCCCGGCGAGGCCACGCGCACGCGCCGGGGCAGGCGCGGCTCGCCGTCGAGCGGCTCCCTGGCGGCGGCCTCGAAGCTGTCGACCGCGCCCGCCACGACGTCGCCCGGGCGCAGCGCGGCGCAGCTCAGGACGGCGCCGCGCTCGGTCATCCAGACGACCGCCTCGGGCCGGTACGCGTCGTCGCCCTCGTGCACGAACGCGCGCAGGGAGAAGAAGCCGCCGATCCACGCCTCGTCCCGGTGCGGCAGGGGCGCCGCGCTCTTCCTGGGGGCCTTCGCGGCGATCTTCTTGGGCCGCTTCTTCTTCGGGGCTGGCACGGAGGACATCAGGGCACCTGTTCGCGGGGACCGCTCCAGCCGGTACGCTCGGTGATCGGGGCTCGATGACCGGGGACGAGCGGAGACGAGGGGAACGAGGGAAACGAGGAGAACGGGAGGGGGCGACACCGGCCGCGGACGCGCAACGCTAGCGCAAAGGTCGCGCGGGGCGAAGGTCGGGCGGGCGCGCGCTCCGCTCGCGCCGTTGCAGCGACGGCGCGACGGCGAGCGCGGCCCGCGCGCAGCCCCCGCCCCGGGCGCCGGCGCGCGGGGAGCCCAGGGGGGCCTTTCGTCCTGGCGATCCCCGCGGTGCCCTGTTATCCGTCGTCGCGGTCCAGCGCATGGATCCGGACCGGGTGCCGCGCGCCGACCGTCCAGGGGACTCGATGCGTGAAGAGATGTGCAGAAGGTCCCGCGGCCTGGCGCGCGGCGCGGGTCGCGCGGCGCGGGCGGGCGTCGGCCGCCTCGCGCTCGGGCTCCTCGTCGCGCTGGCCGCCTCGGCGCCGGCGGCCCCCGCCCGCGCCGAGCCGACGGCGATCGGGGAGCGCGCGCGGGCCGACCAGCTCCGCCGGGAGGCGGGGGAGCTCATGGCGAGCGGCCGGCCCGATGCGGCCTGTCCGAAGCTCGAGGAGAGCCACCGGCTGAACCCCTCGATCGGGACGCAGCTCGAGCTCGCGAGGTGCCGTGAGGCCACGGGGCGCCTCGCGACGGCGTGGGCCCTCTACGCCGAGGTCGCGACCGCGGCGGAGAAGGCGGGCGACGCGCGGCAGGCCGCGGAGGCGCGCGAGCGCGCGGCGGCGATGGAGCAGCGGCTCCCGAAGCTCGCGATCGTCGCGTCCGCCGAGGTGCAGGGGCTGCCGGGGCTCGAGGTGACGCTCGACGGCGAGGACGCGCGGGGCCTCCTCGGCGCGGCGCGCCCTGTCGAGCCGGGGACGCGCCGGGTGACCGCGACAGCGCCCGGCATGCAGGGCTTCTCGCGCGAGGTCGAGGCGAGCCGGCCGGGACAGCTCGTCGAGGTCCGCATCCCGGCGCTCCGGCCCGAGGTGCCGGCGGGGGAGCCGCCGCCTGCCCCTCCCATCGAGCGGCGCGCGCTGGCGCCGCACGGCGCGAGGCCCGATCCGATCCACCGGAACCTGATGTGGGTGACGGGCGGGCTCGCGCTCGCGGGCATCGCGCTCGGGAGCACCTTCGGAGGTCTCGCGATCTCCACATGGGACAAGGTCGGGAACGCCGCCCCGACGGCGTGCCGGGATCCGGTGCGTTACCGGGACTGCGCGCGGCCGGTGCCCGATCTGTCCAGGAGGGCGATGTCGTACGCGACCGTCTCCGATTTTTCCTTCATCGCCGCGGGCGCGGCGCTCGCCGGCACGGCCGTCCTGTGGTGGACGTTGCCCCCGGACGGGCCGCGCGCGAGCGCCCGCGTGCACGTCGCGCCGGGCGTCCTCGGCGGCGCCTTCGTCGGGGTGTTCTGATGAGGAAGACGCTCGAACGTCGCGCCTGGCCCTGGCTTGCGAGCGCCCTTGCCGCGGCGAGCGCCGCGGGGTGCGCGCAGGTCGCGGGCATCGAGTTCATCAACGAGGACGATCTGGGCGCCGGGGGAGGCACGTCCAGCGAGCCCGGGTACACGTGCCAGTGGGCGATGCCCTTCGGCGACGCCGACACGGCGCTCGGCGGCATCGAGGTCGACAGGGACGGCACCTTGTGGCTGGCGGGCGGCTTCCAGGGGACGCTCGCGCTGGCGGGCGGCGAGGCGCTCCGGGCGGCTGGCGCGGGCAAGGACGTCTTCGTGGCGCACCTCGCGCGCGACGGGAACCACATCTGGAGCGGGCGCTTCGGGAACGCGGAGAATGACACCGCGACCCACGTCCACCAGGCGACCGCGATAGCCCTCGGCGATGGCGGCGTCTACGTGGCGGGCGACTTCACCGGCAGCCTGTCGTTCGGCGCGGACTGCGCGCTGCCCGCGGACGGGGGCGACGGCGACGTGTTCCTGGCGCGGCTCGACAGGAGCGATCCGGGCGGGGTCGCGGCGTGCACGACGCACGGATCCAGCCGCCTCGACGAGGCGAAGGCGGTCGCCGTGGACGGCGACCGCGTCGTCCTCCTGACGTCGCTCAACGGCGGCGCGGACATGGGCTTCGCCAGCCACGACGGGCAGACGCTCCTGGACGCGTGCACCGGCGTCTTCTCGGGCCGCGAGGGGGGGAGCTACCGGCCCCGCGCGCTCCGCGCGTCCTCCGGCGAGGCGCTCGTGATCGCCGATTTCGAGGGCCGCGTGAACCTCGGCTTCCCCGGCGACGAGCGCGCGCTGCCGCCCGGCGGCGAGGCCGCCGAGGGCGTCGACGCCTTCCTCACGTCGTTCCCCGCGGCCTGGATCTGCGGCGGATCGAGCGACGACGGCGCGGGCCTCTGGTACCGGCACTACGCCGCGCTGCCCGGCGATCAGCGCGCCGCCGCGATCGCGGTGCACAGGGAGGGCATCGCCCTGGCCGGCTCGTTCCAGGGGGAGATCGACCTCGCTGGCCAGCCCGACGGCGGGCTCGTCTCCAGCGAGGAAGACGGCTTCATCGCGCACCTCGACCGGCGCGGCGTCGCCCGGTGGGCCAAGCACCTCGGGGGCAGCCTGGCCCAGTCGGCGCAGGTCGTCGGCGTCGACGCCTCCGAGAAGTCCGCCAAGATCGTCGTGGCCGGGCACTTCCAGCAGCAGATGAGGACCGACGACGCGGAGGTCAGCGGCGAGGGCGTCGAGGGCGACATCTTCCTCGCGCGGCTCGACGCCGCGAGCGGCGAGGTCGAGTGGAGCGGCGCGCTCGCCGGCCCTGGGCTGCAGCAGATACAGGCGCTCGCCCTCTCCGGGACGGACATCTTCCTCGCGGGCACCCTCACCGGCGACTTCAGGCTCCTCAACTGCGAGGTCGAGGTCGCGGACGGTCAGCTCTTCGTCGCCAAGCTGTCGGTCTCGTCGCGCTGAGGGGCCGATCGCCGGGCGTGGCGGCTTTCTCTCGCGCCGGGCTCATCCGGCTTCGGCGCAGTCGTCGTCGAGGTCACGCGCCCCGCGGGCGGCCCGCGCGGCGAGGCGGCGGCTGGATCGCGACAGGACAGTGCCATCGATGAACGGCGCGCAGAGGCGGAGCAACAGAGCCGGCATGACCAGAAATTCAGGCGCTTTCCGCTCGGCATCTCTCAGGTTCAGGTGCATTTCGGTCCCGGTCTCCCTCTCGGTTCTCCTCGCCGTCGCCGCGTGCGAACCCGTCGACGGCGGAGGCGGCGGCGGATCGGGCGGCGCGGCGGGTGAAGGCGGCAGCGGCGGCGCTGGCGCTGCGCCCTCGATGGGAGAGGGTGGAGGCGGCGGTCCCAGCGGCGAAGGCGGCAGCGGTGGCGCCGGCGAAGGCGGCAGCGGCGGCGCCGGCGAAGGCGGCAGCGGTGGCGCCGGCGAAGGCGGCAGCGGCGGCGCCGGCGAAGGCGGCAGCGGTGGCGCCGGCGAAGGCGGCAGCGGCGGCGCCGGCGAAGGCGAAGGCGGCAGCGCCGGCGAAGGCGGCAGCGGCGGCGCCGGCGAAGGCGGCAGCGGCGGCGCCGGCGAAGGCGGCAGCGGCGGCGCCGGCGAAGGCGGCAGCGGTGGCGCCGGCGAGGGAAGCGTCGGGCTGGTCTGGGCGCACGGCTACGGCGGCCCCGGCAACGAGCGCGGAGCGGCCATCGCCAGCGACGCCGCGGGCAACTTCTACGTCACGGGCGCCTTCGAAGGAACCGTCGACTTCGGCGCCGGCCCTCTGACCAGCGCCGGAGGAGAGGACATCTTCCTCCTCAAGCTCGACCCCTCGGGCACGTTGCTCTGGAGCAAGCGCTTCGGGAGCTCCTCCAGGGAGAGGGGAGACGCCGTGGCCATCGACGGGAGCGGCAACGTCTTGCTCGCCGGCAGCTACAGCGGCGGGCTCGGCTATCCCACCGTCGATTTCGGCGGCGGACCGCTCGAGAGCTCCGACGACAGCGCGGTCGTCTTCGTGGTCAAGCTCGACGCCGCCGGCAACCACCTCTGGAGCCGGGGCCAGATCACGACCCCGATGTGGGGCCACCTCGGTGACATAGGCACGGATCAGCTCGCCGTCGATGCGCTCGGGGACGTGTACGCGGTCGTCTTCAACCGGCAGGAGGGCCCCTCGCCCTCCCTCGTCAAGCTGGACACGGCGGGGGCGGTCCTCTGGAATCAGGTGATCCCCGGCGAAGGGATGTATGAAACGCGCGGCCGCCTCGCGCTCGACGGCGCCGGCAACGTGCTGACAACGCTCGTGTCCATCCGAGGCCGCCCGTCGTGCCCGTGCGCCGAGCGCTTCGCCGTCTCCAAGTTCACGCCGGCGGGGGATATCGCCTGGAGCCGGCTCATCGGCCCCGAGCTCGCGGCAGACGCCGACACGGGAGCGACGGCGCTCGCGATCGCGGTCGACGCGGCGGACGAGGTCCTGGTGACGGGCTCCACGGATGGCACCGTCGATTTCGGCGGAGGTGCGCCGCCCGCCGGCCCCGTCCTCGTCAAGCTGGACGAGAACGGCGAGCACCTCTTCAGCCGGTCGATCCCCTTCGCCGACAGGATCGCCCTCGACCTCGACGGCAGCCTCCTCGTCGCGGGCGGCGGGCTCGCCAGGCTCGACGCGACAGGGGCGGCGATCTGGACGCTCCCCATCGCGGCCCCGGTGAGCGGCCTCGCCGTCTCGCCGCTCGGCACGATCGCGATCACCGGCGCCGCGCCCGCTGCGCTGGATCTCGGTGCGGGGCCGATCGCCCACGCCGGCGGATCCGACGTCTTCGTGGCCACGTTCGACCCCGAGGGCAACCCGGGTGCGCGCCACGGTCGTTGATCGTGCGCACCGCCGCCCCGAGCCCACGTACCCTCGACCCCTGAGCTCGCGCGCCGCGCCCGGCCGAGCACGCCTGGCACGCGCGGGCTCGACCGGCCGCGCAGCCAGCTGAGCGCGCCCCACGGAGCCCGGAGGATACCCCACCACAGCAGGCTCGGCCGCGCCGAGACGCCGCGCGGCGCGCCCGGCGGCGCCGCCGGGCGCGCCGAGACGCCGCGCGGCGCGCCCGGCGGCGCCGCCGGGCGCGCCGAGACGCCGCGCGGCGCGCCCGGCGGCGCCGCCGAGATGCAACGAAGCGCGCGTGGCAGTGGAAGCGGAACGAAAAATGCCGTAAAAGGGCGGCAGTAGGCTAGCCCTTCGATTTTCTGTTTACGTCCATAGCGGATAGAGTATCGAGGCGCCTCGCTGCTCGTATCTCCCTGCACCTCCGGGGGCAGGCACGCCGCAGCGGCAACACTGGAGCGCACTGAATGAGGTTCCGTTCCTCGCTCTCTGCGAGCGAGCCCGAATCGAGTGGTCCCGTTGTCATCGATTCCCCGGAGGAGCAGGGGGGCGATCGCGCCCCGGCGCGCCGCGGCCGGGCCGCGGTCGGGCACGCTGCGCCCGGCGCGACCGAGCTCTACTTCCGTGCGCTCGCTGGCAGCCAGCCGCTGACGCGCGAGGGGGAGGTCGCGATCGGCCGCCGCATCGAGGCGGGCGCGCTCGCGTGCGTCGAGGCCTGGGTCCGCTCGCCGGTCGCCCTGCGCGAGCTCGCCTGGACGGCGGAGGACGTGCAGGTGGGTGCGCTCAGCCTGCGGGATCTGCTGTGCGAGTCCGACGCCAGCGACGTCGACGCGGATGCCTGCTCGAAGCGGCTCGCGGGGCTCCTCGAGCTGGCCCGCGCGCTCCACGCCGGGCAGCGCACCGGCGACGATCTGGAGATCGCGCTCGCGGGCCTCGCCGCGGGCCTCGCCGAGCTGCGCCTCGATCCGGCCTTCGAGGAGCGCATCGAGCGGAGCCTGCGCGCGGCGGCGGCCGAGTCGACGGGGGCGGAGCGCGCGTCGATCGAGGGCACGATCGCGGCGATCGCGCGCGCCCGCCGCGCCGTGGCGCAGGCGAAGTCCGAGCTCGTCCAGGCGAACCTGCGCCTCGCTGTCGCCATCGCGCGCGAGCACCAGCGCTTCGGCGTCCCGCTGCTCGACCTCGTGCAGGAGGGCAACCTCGGTCTGATCCGCGCCGCCGACAAGTTCGAGTACCGCCGCGGCCACCGCTTCGGCACGTACGCCGCGTGGTGGATCAAGCAGGCGATCAAGCGGGCGGTCCTCAACCAGGGCAAGGCCGTGCGCATGCCGGTGCACCTCACCGCGATCCGGAGCCAGGTGGTGCGCGCCCGGCGGGACCTCGTGCAGGAGCGCGGGCGCGAGCCCTCGGTCGAGGAGGTCGCGGAGCGCAGCGGCCTGTCGGTCGAGAAGGTGCGCATGATCGGCGAGCTCGCGATGGATCCGCTCAGCCTCGACGCCCCCATCGGTGAGGAGGGGGACACCCGGTACGGCGATCTGCTGGCCGGCGAGGACCCCACGCCCGCCGACGTGCTGGCCCGGCGCCGCCTGATCGAGCAGACGCGCGAGCTGCTCGACTCGCTGCAGCCGCGCGAGCGCGAGCTCCTGCGCCGCCGCTTCGGGCTGGACGGCAACGAGGACGAGACGCTCGAGGAGATCGGGCAGTCGTTCTCGCTGACGCGCGAGCGCATCCGCCAGATCGAGGCGAAGCTGCTCGAGAAGCTCCGGATGCGCTCGCGGCAGCGAGAGCTCGGCTCGTACCTCGAAGGCTGACGGCTGACGGCGCGGGCCGCGTCGGCGTGATGCCGCCGCGCAGGCGCGCGGCGTGCCTCCGCTCGGCACAGCGACAGGACGTCCGCCCCGCGACGGCGCTCGCGGCGGAGGGGGCGTGCGCCGCGCGATGGCATCGCGCGGGGGGGCCGGGGGGTCCCGGGTTGAGTCGCCGGGGGGGGGGTCCCGGGTTGAGCCGTGGCGGCGTCCCGGGTTGAGTCGCGGGGGGCGTCCCGGGTTGAGCCGCGGGGGCGTCCCGGGTTGAGCCGCGGGGGGGGGGCGTCCCGGGTTGAGCCGCGGGGGCGTCCCGGGTTGAGCCGCGGGGGGGCGTCCCGGGTTGAGCCGCGGGGGGGCGTCCCGGGTTGAGCAGCCCACCGGTTGACCAGCCCAGGGGGAGCGCTACATTGACCGGGTGACGTTTGACCAATTTTCGAAATTGGTCAAACGCCCGTGATGGAGCATGAGCTTGGCCGACGGGGAGATTTCGAAGCATCGGCAGCGGGCCGAGCGGATCCTGGATGCAGCGGCGGACCTGGTGCTCCGCTGGGGCTACAAGCGCGTCACCATCGATGAGGTCGCCAAGCGGGCGGGTATCGGCAAGGGGACCGTCTACCTGCACTGGAGGACGCGCGAGGCGCTCTTCCTTGCCGTGCTCGCGCGCGAATCGGTGAAGCTGTACGACCGGATCATCGGGTCGATCCGCGAGGATCCAGCGGAGATCCTGCTGCACCGCTTGCTGCGGAGGACGCTCCTTCTGTTGAAAGAGTTTCCGCTGCTGCAAGCGATGTTCACCGGGGACACGGAGGTGCTCGGCAGCCTGCTCGAGGACAGGACGGTACGTCCGCTCCGGGGCCGCAAGTTCGCGTCGTTCCGCGACCACTTCGCGCTCCTGCGGTCGCACGGCCTGCTGCGCACCGACATGGCCGCGGAAGACCAGTTCTATGCGATCAACGCCTCGGTGTTCGGTTTCTACCTGCTCGATCCGCTGCTTCCGCCCGAGGAGCGGCGGTCGCTGGACGAGAGGGCCGACATCGTCGCCGCGATGGTGCGCAACGCCTGTGAGCCCGTTGAACCCCCCGATCCCGCGGTCCTCCGCGCGCTCGCGCCCGGGATCATCGACAAGTTCGTGCGGTTACGTGCTGACTACGTGCAGTTCGCACAAGGGAATTCGACCTCAACGCGGGAGAGCCCCGAGGAGTGAGCCGAGATGAGCACGACCGACGCGATCGCCCATCCGAACCAGCCGGATCTGGACCCGTTTCTGGCCTGGCTGCGCCATGGGCGAGAGTCCAGCCCGGTTCATGCTGACGACAGCCAGCGCACCTGGCACATCTTCCGTCACGCGGACATCCACCGCGTGCTGTCCGATCCGGCGACGTTCTCGTCGGACATGTCCAGGTTCATCCCGCCGCAGGCGGACTTCGATCTGTTCTCCCGGGGCAACTTCGTCCGGATGGACCCGCCGATGCACCGGAAGCTCCGCGATCTTGTGAGTCAGGCGTTCACGCCGCGCATCGTGTCCGGGCTCGCGCCGCGGATCGCGGCGCTCACGAGCGAGCTGCTCGACGGCGTCGGCGACGCCGAGCGCTTCGATCTGGTCGGGGCGCTGGCATACCCGCTGCCGGTGGTCGTGATCGCCGAGCTGCTCGGCGTCCCGGTGGCGGACCGGGCGTCGTTCCGGCGGTGGGCCGACACGCTGCTATCGAGGGAGGACACGGGCTCGCTGCCGGACGAGGCCATGATGAACCGCATGGCCCCGACGCTGCGGGAGATGAACGAGTACCTGCTGGCGCACATCCGGCAGCGCCGCGCCCGGCCCACCGACGATCTGATCGGCAAGCTGGTGGGCGCCGAGGTCGACGGGCACCGCCTCGAGGACGAGGAGATCGTCGGCTTCGTCGGCCTGCTGCTCCTCGCCGGCCACATCACGACGACCGCGCTGGTCGGCAATGCGATCCTCTGCCTCGACGAGAACCCCGCCGCAGCGGCCGAGCTGCGGGCCGACCCCTCGGGGATCCCGGCCGCCATCGAGGAGGTGCTCCGCTACCGCCCGCCGTTCCCGCGGCTCGCCCGGCGGACCACCACCGCGGTGGAGATCGGCGGGAAGCCGATCCCGGCGGATCAGATCCTGATGCTGTGGCTCGCCTCGGCGAACCGGGACAGCGCGCAGTTCGAGGACCCCGACCGGTTCAACATTCACCGCAAGCCGAACCCGCACCTGAGCTTCGGGTACAGCATCCATTTCTGCCTCGGCGCCCCGCTCGCCCGGCTCGAGGCCAAGATCGCGCTGGAGATCCTGCTCGATCGCTACCAGGCCATCGCGGTGGCCCGCGACGACCGCAGCGAGTTCTTCAAGCCGTTCACGATGAACAGCGCCAGGCGGCTTCCGGTGGACGTGCAGGCAGCCCGGGCCGTGGCGAAGGGAGCGGCGCTGCGGGGCGTCGTCTCCGCGTAGCGCCCGCGCCCTGCCGTCATCGCGACGCGATCGGGGCTGACGTCCCCGGAGAATCGCGATATCGGGGCCGCCGCTGGCCTGCCGGCTGTCGTCACGTCGACTTCCGGGCGTCGCTCAGCCGCGCCGCCTGCGTCGCGAGGTAGTTCTGCTCCGGGATGTTCGTCGTGCGGCTGGCCGCTCTCCTGTAGTGCGCGCTCGCAGCTTCGTGATCTCCGGCCCGCTCCAGCAGGTGCGCGCGGACGGCGTCGAGGCGGTAATGGCCGGTGAGCCGAGGGTCCTTGTCGAGGTCCTCCAGCAGAGCGAGCCCGGCGCGAGGCCCGTGCACCATGGCTGCCGCGACCGCGTGGCTGAGCGCGACCATCGGATTGTCGGACATCCGCATCAGCACGCCATAGAGCGCCAGGATCTGCGGCCAGTCCGTGTCGTCGGCGCGCGCCGCCTCGTCGTGCACCGCCGCGATCGCGGCCTGGAGTTGATACGGGCCGACGGAGCCGCTCGACAGCGCCGCGGTGACGAGCGCGACGCCCTCGGCGATGGCGCCCTGGTCCCAGAGGCTCCGGTCCTGCTCGTGGAGGGGGATCAGCTCGCCCGCGGGCCCGGTGCGCGCCGCGCGCCGCGCGTCGGTCAGCAGCATCAGCGCGAGCAGGCCCGCGACCTCGCCGTCGCCGGGGAGGAGCGCGTGCACGGCGCGGGTCAGGCGGATCGCCTCGATCGACAGATCGGTGCGGTGGAGCTCGGGGCCGGAGCTCGTCGTGTAGCCCTCGTTGAAGATCAGGTAGAGCACGTGAAGCACGGCGCCGAGCCGCTGCGCGCGCTCCTCGGGCGTGGGCAACTGGAAGGGCACGCCGGAGGCCTTGATGGTCTGCTTTGCACGGCTGATCCGCTGCGCCATCGTGGCTTCCGGGACGAGGAAAGCCCTGGCGATCTCGGCCGTGGTGAGGCCGCCGACCGCGCGGAGCGTGAGCGCGATGGCGGAGGACGGCGACAGGGCGGGGTGACAGCACATGAAGAGGAGGGCGAGCGTGTCGTCCTGCTCGGGGGGGTCGTCGCTGTCGGGGGCGAGGGCGATCTGCTGCTCGGGCGGGACGAGGCTGACGACGAACGCCTCGCGGCGACGGCGGGCGGCCTCGCTGCGGACGTGATCGGTGATGCGCCGCGACGCCACCTGGATGAGCCAGGCGCGCGGCTCGTCCGGCACGCCGTCGCGCGGCCACTGCGTGGCCGCGGCGAGCAGCGCTTCCTGGACGGCGTCCTCCGAGGCGGCGAAGTCGCGGAAGCGGCGGAGGACCGCGGCGAGCACCTGCGGCGCGAGGTCGCGCAGCAGGTGCTCGGCCGGGGCGTCGCGCGACGGGGAGGTCACAGGAGATCTCTGGGCGGCGCGCTCATCACCTCGCGGACCTCGATCCCCATGTTGAGCGGCGCGCCGCCGGGGCCGGGCGCGGCGGACGCCTCCGCGGCGATCTCGTAGGCGCGCTCGGGGGTGTCGACCTCGACGATCCAGTACCCGGCGAGGAACTCCTTGGTCTCCGGGAACACGCCGTCGGTGATCGGCTTGCCGTCCTTGCCGGCGCGCACGAGCTTGGCCTGCTCGGGCCCGGAGAGGCCTTCGGCGGCCACGAGCTCGCCCGAGTCGCTGAGCTTCTTATGGAAGCTCTTCATGAAGGCGATGTGCGCGTGGAGGTCCTTCTGCGGCCAGCTTGCAACCTGGTACGGCCCGTCGTGCGGGGTGTTCATCATCAGCATGTATTTCATGGTCGGCTCCCTCTCATCACTGGCGCCCCGGGCGCGGGGCGCGTTCACAGATAGGTCGGAGCCGCGGGCGGCGTCTCGACATCGCAGGCGATGGTAGCGAAGAAATTTGAGGACCGACATGGGGGATGACGTGGGGTATGTGGGTAGATGGCGGCTGACCAGGCCAGGTTGGGGACGCGCAGTGATAGGGCCAGCGCGGATCGCCCTCACGGTCGTGCTCGGCCTCGTCGCCGTCGCGGTGATCGCGCTGCTGAACGTCGGCGTGCTCGTCCGCTTCGCCATGACGCCGGAGGTCCCCTTCGACGCTGCGAAGCTGCCGCCGGCGCCGGACTACGCGGACCCACGGAGCTGGAGCGCGCTTCCGGAGCGCGACGACGTCGGGGATCTCTGGCCGCCCGGCGCGCCAGCCGCGGATCAGCGCCGCGCCGCAGCCGACGTCTTCTATGTTCACGCGACGTCCTACGTGGGCAGCTCCTGGAACGCCTCCACGGGCGATCCCACGACCAACCAGGCCACGGATCGGGGGGCCACGCGCGTCCAGGCGACCGCGTTCAACGGTTGTTGCGCGGTGTATGCACCGCGGTACCGGCAGGCGAACGGCATGGCGTTCACGCGAGCGTCTGCCGACGGCGCCCGCGCGTTCGATGTGGCCTACGGCGATGTGAAGCGGGCCTTCGACGACTTCAACGCGAGGCGCGGCGCCGGCCGTCCGTTCCTCCTCGCCGCCCACAGCCAGGGGGCCGTGATGACGGAGCGGCTGCTGTACGACGCGATCTCTCGCTCCCCGCTCCGGGACCAGCTCGTGGCGGCCTACCTCGTCGGCGCCGCGGTCACCATCGACGGGCTGCGCGAGCGCGCGCCCGACATCCCGGCGTGCAGCGCGCCGGACGATCTCCACTGTGTCGTCGCGTGGAACGCGCGCGGACCGACGTATGCGCCGAGCGAGTTCGAGATGCACCGGGCGGATCCCCGCGAGCGGCTCTGCACCAACCCCATGTCCTGGCGGACGGACGGAGCCCTCGCGCCCGCGACGCTACACCTGGGCGCGGTGTTCCTCGAGAGCGACGATCCGGCGCCGCGCGTCGGGCTCGTGGGGGGCGCGCGATGCGTGAACGGTACGCTCG
Organism: Sorangium sp. So ce1335; assembly: GCF_051521615.1. Lineage (NCBI taxonomy): Bacteria > Pseudomonadati > Myxococcota > Polyangiales > Polyangiaceae > Sorangium > Sorangium sp. So ce1335. The sequence goes on along the minus strand of NZ_CP150363.1, from coordinate 6,786,648 downwards.
TCCTTCATCACGTCGGCGCCACGCCGCGCGACCTCCCTAGCCGTATCCTCGATCGCGTGCTCGGTGACGGGAACTATCACGCGATCGAATACCAGCTCTTCTTCATGAACATCCGGGAGAACGCCGCGGCGAGGGTGACCGCGTTTCTCTCGGCACACAGGTGAGCGAGCCGACGCGGATCGGGGCCGCGGGCGTCAGAGGGCAGGCGAGCTGGAGCGACCTTCGCGCGTCGGGTATTCAAGCAATACGGTCTGTCTTCGGGGACGGGGCCTGTCGTGCTCCTCCCGCGCAGGAGCCGACCCGACCCGGCTCAACCCGACCCAGGTTGGGGCGGCTCAACCCGACCCGGGGAAACCGACCCAGGTTGGGGGAACCGACCCAGGTTGGGGGAACCGACCCAGGTTGGGGGAACCGACCCAGGTTGGGGGAACCGACCCAGGTTGGGGTCGCCCGTTGGGGGGAAACCGACCCAGGTTGGGGGAACCGGACCCAGGTTGGACCAAGCCGCTTCGCGGCAGCTCCAGCCACCATGAGACCTTGGGAGCCATGGACCTGGCGGCGGCGCTCGGGCCCCCGAGCGAGCGCGATGCGGACGAGGTGCAGGAGTTCGGCGTGAGGCTCAAGAAGATGCTGCGGGCTCTGCTTCGTTGAGCATTCCGGATACCGAGCCGCGATTTCCTTCCGCGGCTCGGGTCCTTGTCGTCGTTGCAGTTGTCGCGGCAGTGATTGCTGCCGCAGCGCGGCTTTTGCCGGTATTCCCTGCGAAAATAAACGCCCGGCGCAGCGCAGGACTGCCCGCCTGCCGCCTCATTCCCTGCCCACCCTGCCGGTCGCGACGCCCCTGCCCGGGCGCCGCGTTCACCAGGAGGGCAGCGATGGGACAGCTCCGCGATCGAATGGCCGAAGACCTGAAGCTGCGGCGATACAAGCCGTCGACATGCGACAATTACCTCCGCTGCGCACGGGCCTTCGTAGCCTACCACAGCAAGCCGCCGCAGCAGCTGGGTCTCGACGAGGTGCGCGCGTTTTTGCTCTACCTCGCCGAGCAGCGGAAGATCGCGGAGGCGACGCAGCACCAGTACGTGGCGGCGATCAAGTTTCTCTACGCCACCACGCTCGGGCGTCCGGAGGTCGCTGTCGCGATCCCGTGGCCGAAGGTACCCCAGAAGCTGCCGCCGGTCCTCAGCGGCACCGAGGTCGAGGCGCTGCTCAACGCGATCGGCTCGGTCAAGCAGCGCACGATCGTGCTGACGGCGTACGGCGCCGGTCTGCGCATCGATGAGGTCTGCTCGCTGCGGGTCGAGGACATCGACAGCAAGCGCCACCTCATCCACGTCCGCAATGGCAAGCACGGGCGTGATCGGTACGTGATGCTCAGCGCCCCCGTGCTGACCGCGCTGCGCATCTACTGGCGGGCGGAAAGACCCGCTGGACCGGAGCTGTTCCCGGGTCGCCAGCAGGGCTCGGTCATCTCGCACGAGGCGGTGCGCAGCGCGCTGCGCGAGGCGGCGAGGCGCTGCAAGCTGCACAAGCGCGTCACCCCGCACGTGCTGCGGCACAGCTTCGCTACCCACCTGCTCGAGCTCGGCACCGATATCCGCGTCATCCAGGCGCTGCTCGGCCACCGCTCCATCCGCACCACCGTCCGCTACGTCCGCGTCAGCCAGGCTCACATCGGTCGCACCCGCAGCCCGGCCGAAGTGCTCGGCACTCAGGAGGCCAAGAAGAAGCTCGGCTGAGCTCGCGTGCACCCGCATCGCCCGGCGCCGCGGCCCGCGGCCGCGGGTAGGCCTCGGCTCGAGGTCGCGGATATCGTCCGCGCCCACGGCGAGGCCTACCTGCGCGCGCACGCCGTCTCCGCCGCCCAGCGCAAGGTCCTGCGCGACATCGCTGCGTGCAGGACCGCGGTGCTCGGCGGCCATGTCGACGTGTGCACGAGCTGCGGCCACGAGCAGCCCTCGTACAACTCCTGCCGCAACCGCCACTGTCCCAAGTGCCAGAGCCTCAGCCAGGCCCGGTGGATCGCCGAGCGGCAGCAACGCATCCTGCCGACGCATTACTTCCACGTCGTCTTCACGCTCCCGGCCGAGCTGCGCCCGCTGGCGCTCGTCAACCAGCAGACGGTCTTCGATCTGCTCTTCCAGTGCGGCTCGCAGACCCTGCTCGCGCTCGGCCGCGATCCCAAGCGGCTCGGCGCCGACCTCGGTGTCACCGCCGTGCTGCACACCTGGAGCCGCGATCTCAGCTTCCATCCGCACCTGCACTGCATCGTCACCGGCGGCGGGCTTTCGCTCGACGGCTCGCGCTGGATCGAGGGGCGGCGCGGCTACCTCTTCCCTGTGCAGGTCCTCGGCAAGCTCTTCCGCGGCAAGTTGCTCGCCGCGCTTCGGCAGGCCTATGACCAAGGAGAGCTCGACCTGACCGGCGGGGCCGCCGCGCTGGCCAACCCCGCGGCCTTCGCTGCGCTGCTCGACGCGCTCTACCGCAAGCCCTGGGTGGTCTACGCCAAGCCGCCCTTTGCTGGGCCCGAGCAGGTCTTTGCCTACCTCGGTCGCTATACCCACCGTGTCGGGCTGTCCAATCACCGACTGCGGTCGATGGATGAGCGCGGCGTGTGCTTCCGGACCCGCGGAGACAAGACCGTGACGCTCTCCGCCGAGGAGTTTCTGCGTCGCTTCCTGCTGCACGTGCTGCCTCATCGCTTCGTGAAGATCCGACACTTCGGCTTGATGGCAGCGTGTCACGCCACCACCACGCTCGAGGTGGCACGCACGACGATCCTGGCGGCGCGAGACGCAGCGCAGCGCGCTGTCGGGGGAGAGGAGCGCCGGGAAGGCAGCTCTCACGAGCACGAGCCCTCTCCGCGCCACGTCGTCAAGGTCGACTGGTGCACGCTGCTCGCCGCGCTCACGGGGATCGACCTGTCCCTCTGTCCTCGCTGCGGTCAGGCTGCGATGGCTCGCCGTCCGCTGCCGTCGTGCGTCGTCGCCTCTTCCGCTGCTCCTCCGGACACGTCATGAGCATCGATGGCCTGGGCAGGAGCAACGACACCACCTCCGTTGCGCGGCGGTCAGGCATCGATCCGCCTTCTGCGCCGTCCATGGCGGCGGCGTGCGTGCTCCTGGGCCTCCGTCGGCGCCGCGCTCTGCCTCGGCACGTCTGCGCCCGACGTCGTGGCAGCGGGATGCCCCCCGCGTGCGAGCCCCGCCGAGCCCGCCCTCTGCTGCCTTCTCGGGCAGGATCCCCATAGGCCTCGCGACCGCTCCGCCCGGCCGCGAACCGGCCCGGTCCAACCCGACGTTTGCGGGACTGCGCCGGGACCTCGCCGCCGCCGCTGCTCAGGCGCAGTCCCGCAAACGCCTATTCGTTGGGGGAACCCGGGGGAAACCGAGACCGACCCGACCCAGGTTGAGCCAACCCGAGGTTGAGCCAACCCGACTCAGGTTGCGTCACCCGGCGTTACCCGAACCGAGACGACAACGCGTTCGGCGACGGCGCGCCCCTCTCGGCCCCATGACCTGGCGGATCGCGCTTCCTCCCTCGTTCAAGCCTCCGCGTGCCGAGGACGCTCCGTGCTCGCGGCATCGCGGCGCGGCGGCCGACCATCCCTGGAAAAGACCACGGTGCCGTCGTCCACGGGGCCGAGCTTCATCGCGAGCAGATCGACCACGTAGTTCTGGCGGAAGTGCCACGGCGCCTTCGATCCCTGCTTGGGCAGGTCGTCCATGGAGCGCTGTACGTAGCCCGACATCAGGCCGAGCAGCGGCCGGGGCTCGAGGATGGATTCGTCAGGACGCGGCAAGCACTGCCGGTAACCGTGGCGATCCATGTGGTTGAGCAGCCGGCAGACGTACATCGAGGCCAGCTCCGCGCGGAGCGTCCACGAGGCGTTGGTGTAACCGAGGCAGAGCGCGAAGTTCGGGACGCCACCCAGCATCAACCCCTTGTAGATGAACGTCCGGCCAGGCTCGAGGACGCGACCGTCGACGGTGATGCGAATGCCGCCGCAGAGCAGGAGCTGAAGCCCCGTCGCCGTCACGATGATGTCGGCATGGAGCTCCTTGCCCGACTCGAGCAGCACGCCGTTCTTCGTGAAGGTCCGGATCCGGTCGGTGACCACCGAGGCCCGCCCTTCCTTCACCGCACGGAAGAGATCGGCGTCCGGCACGAGGCAGAGGCGCTGATCCCAGGGATTGTAGCGAGGGTTGAAATGCGTATCAGTGTCGAAGTCGGGCGGCAGATGCCGCGCGACGCCGCTGCGGAGCATCCGCCTGGCCATCCGCGGCGCGCGTCGACAGACCTGGTACACAAGAAGGCTGATAGCGACGTTCTTCCAGCGGGCGACGCGGTGGGCGACCCGCTCCGGCAAGCGCTCGCGGAGCGCGTTCGCGATCGGGTCCTCCGAGGGCAACGAGGCGATGTACGTCGGCGAGCGCTGGAGCATCGTCACGTGCGCTGCGTCAGCGGCCATCGCGGGCACCAGCGTCACGGCCGTGGCGCCGCTGCCGATGACCACGACGCGCTTGCCCCGGTAGTCGAGATCCTGGGGCCATCCCTGGGGGTGTACCAGCCGTCCCTGGAAGTCCTCGCGGCCAGGGAAGCTGGGGGTATAGCCGCTCTCGTAGCTGTAGTAACCGCTGCAGACGTACAGGAAGCTGCAGGAGTAGCGGACGGGCTCCTCGCCTGGGCCGACGTCCACCTCGACGGTCCAGCGCGCGTGCTCGGAGGACCACGATGCGGAACGAACCCGGTGATTGAACCGGATGTGTCGGTCGATGCCGAACTCCTGGGCCGTGTCGCGCACGTAGTCGCGGATCGAGGGCCCGTCCGCGATGGCCTTGGCCTCCTTCCAGGGGCGGAAGGAATAGCCGAGCGTGAACATGTCGGAGTCCGAGCGGATCCCGGGATAGCGGAACAGGTCCCAGGTACCACCGATGGCGCCGCGCCCCTCGAGGATCGCGTACCGCTTGCCGGGGCAGCGTGTCTGGAGATGGTAGCCGGCCCCGATGCCGGAGAGGCCGGCGCCTACGATCAGGACGTCGAAATGCTCGATGGACATGCTGGGTTCCTCGGGGGCGAGCGCCATGGCGCTCCAGGACCCGAGCATAGCCTGGCGGACCGGCTGTGCTCGACGCCGCGAGCACTTTTCGAGGCGCCGTGAGGCGCGAACGCGATGAGGCGAGCCGGTGGGCTGCTGCAGGGCGGCGAGCCGGATGGGCGGCTGCGGTGTCGCCGGCTCGGGCTCGGCTCGCTCGACCGGGGGCGAGGCGCCCCGCCTGTGCGCCCGCCGACAGGTGGGCCCGGCGTCCGGCGGCGAGAGGCGCAGCCGGCGTCGATGGCGGCGGCACAGGGCGCGTCGGCGATGGAGGGCAGGGCGGGGCGTTGGACGAGGCGGGGCGGTGTCCTCGCCTGTTCTGTCCGGCCGGAGGTGCCACAATCAGGTAACCTCCGCCCGTGGCGAGCAACGACAAGAGCCGGGCCGAGTACCAGAAGCGGGTCAATCGCGTGATCGACTACATCCAGGCTCACCGCGCGGAGGAGCTCTCCCTCGAGACGCTGGCGGCGGTGGCGGCGTTCTCGCCGTTTCACTTTCATCGGGTGTTCAAGTCGATGACCGGCGAGAACCTCCGCGAGTTCATCCAGCGGACGCGCCTCGAGAACGCGGCCAGCCACCTGACACTGCGGCCGCGTGCCGACGTCCTCGAGATCGCGCTCGAGAACGGGTTCAACTCGGCGAGCGCCTTCGCGCGCGCATTCAAGGAGCGCTTCGGGATGAGCGCGTCCGCGTGGCGAAACGGCGGGGCCGCGCAGGCGTGCAAGGCGCGGCAAGCGGATAGCAAGCCGGGTGAAGTCGTACGCAAGCCCGGCAAAGCAGCGGACTGCGAAGCCGAGCAAGATGGCTCCTCGTCGGGCGCTGACGCCCGCCAAGACGAGGAGGAGAGCATGAACGTGACGGCCAAGACGCTGCCGAGCTACCACGTGGCCTATATCCGGAATGTGGGACCCTACGGCCCGGAAGGGGGCGTCCGGGAGACGTGGCAGCGGCTCGCGCGCTGGGCGGCGGCGCGCGACCTGTGGACCGCAGATCGCATCTGCCTCGGCATCGCCCATGACAACCCCAAGGTGACCGAGCCGGCCAGGTGCCGCCACGATGCGGCGATCGTGATCCCGGAGGGCCTTCAGGCCTACGGCGATGTCAACGTGACCGAGATTGCAGGAGGCAAGTATGCCGTGAGCGTGTTCGTTGGTCACGCAAGCACGATCGGTGCCGCCTGGGACCAGCTCTTTGCGCGGTGGCTCCCGGAGAGCGGTTATCAGCCGGATCATCGGGCCTGCTTCGAGCTCTACCGGCGCGACCCGACCCACGTTGCCGCGCCACATCGCGATCCGACCCACGTTGCCCGACCCACGTCGCGACCCGCCGCGACCCGACCCACGTTGCCGGGACCCGACCCAGGTTGAGCTGCGCGACCCGACCCAGGTTGAGCTGCGCCGCGACCCGACCCAGGTTGAGCTGTGCGACCCAGGTTGAGCTTTCGTCGGGACCCGACCCAGGTTGAGCGGCGCGCGACCCGACCCAGGTTGAGCTGTGCGACCCAGGTTGAGCTGTGCGCTGCGACCCGAAGGCGACCCGAACGACGTTGGGCTTGCGACGTTGGGCTTGCGTTGGGCTTGCGACGTTGGGCTCGCGTTGGGCTCGCGACGACGTTGGGCTCGCGACGTTGAGCTTGCGACATTGGTTAGCTGCAGCCCAGGTGGGCAGTCGCGCCAGCAGTTCAGGGTGGCGGGCCGCCTGGCGGCCGTCACCTGCGGTCTTCGTAAGTTATTGAATTCATTGGCCCAGATCCCCGGCACGGAGCTTGTCAATGTACGTCAGCCATGAGCCAGCCCCGTGAGATCGCTGCCGGTGCCACCTACCTGATCACCCGACGCGTCCTGCGACGTCATCTTCTCCTCCGCCCCGATTCGGCCATCACCCAGCTCCTCGTCTACGCCCTCGCGGTTTCGACCCGCCGCTATGGCATCGAGGTACATGCACTCTGCGCGATGTCATCGCATGTGCACCTCGTCGTGACCGATACGGAGGGCGTCCTGCCGCGGTTCTTGCAATTTTTTCACCGCATCGTAGCGCTCGGCACGAAGGTGCTCCGCAAGTGGGAAGGACCCGTCTGGGACCACGAGGCCACGAGCGTGGTGCGGCTGCTGACTCGCGCGGCGGTGGTGGAGAAGATCGCCTACGTCCTTGCAAATCCCGTGGCCGCTGGTCTGGTCCGGCATGCGCATGAGTGGCCGGGCGCCAAGGTGGATGTGGGCGAGCTCGGCCTCGGCGTGCTGCGCGCGGCGCGGCCTGCGGTATATCTCGATCCAGAAAACCCGCAATGGCCGGCGGAAGTAACGCTTCGGCTCGCGCTGCCGCCCGTCATTGAGCAGGACGGCGCGGAGGCGTTTCGATGCCAGGTCGCGGCCGAGCTCGGGCGGCAGGAGGCGCAGGCGCATGCCGAATTGCAGAAGCGAGGACTCCGCTTTCTTGGCGCCGATAGCGTCGGTCAGGTTTCCCCTTACGAGCGGGCCACGAGCTTCGAGGCTCTGCGCGAGCGCAACCCGACGTTCGCGGTCGGCCGTGACCAGGGGGGTGCATGGCAAACCGCTGCTGCTGCTGTACGGGCGTTTCGTGCGTCCTATCGCGCAGCGCTGGAACGGTGGCGTGTCGGTTTGCGCAGCGCTGTATTCCCGGCGGGAACCTGGTGGATGCGTATCTTTCACGGCGCCGGCGTCACCGGGATGCGCGCGTCTCATGACGGCGGCTTGAGCGACATTGTGCTTCCAGAATAGACACTGCTCCGGGGTATGACAGCAAGGTGGGCACTGGAGGACAACGGTAAAGTTTCGTCGAAGGACACGTCCGCCGCGCGTGCGGAGCGTGGCGGCAGAGCATTCTCACGTGCTGCTGCGTACAGGGACGCGTGTGTGATGTGCCACGCTGAGCGCGAATGCACCGGTGTCAGGTCTGGGTTGGTGTGGTCTCGGCCTGAGCGCTGCTGAGCTGCTGGTCGACATGCGGGCGTGACCGGTCAACGTGGGTCGGGTCATCCAGGCCCACGTGGGCGCATTCCCGCTGTACCAAGCCCACTCGGGTTACTCGCTCGCTGCCCAACCTGGGGCGGGTCACGCGGGACTAACCCGGAGCGGGGCACCGCTGGTCGGGTCACCGCCGCCGGGCCAACCCCGGTCGGGTCACCCCGGGCCAACCCCGGTCGGGTCACCCCGGGCCAACCCAGGTCGGGTCACCTCGGGTTGGGTCACCGACCTTTTCCCGTGGCGATTCCCGCGAGGGCCGCCGCAAAGCGCCGCCGGAACTCTGCGTCCTCTACCAGCTTGTCGCGCAGCGTTCGCGACAGCTCGAGGTGGTAGAACGGCGCACCCATCTGCCTCGACCAGCGCGCCTGTACATTCGTGGCGCCGCCAAGCTTGTCGATGTCGGCGGGGTAGGCGAGGACCTTCCCGTCGCTGATGACCGCCCGTAGCGGGGCGAGCAGCCGCTCCAGGTCGGCGCCAGGCCCGACGGCGCTGGCGATGGCCGCGGCGTCTGCCGCCGAGCTGTCCTGAAAGCCGTGTAGCTGTACCGCCGGTATGCCGGGAAAGCTCTGGAGCAGGGCCCGGTGCGCCGACAGGAAGAACGACCGCTCCGCGTGCGCCACGTCCGCAAAGGTCAGCGACGGAGCCAGCCGCGCGCGGGCAGCACGGCTCCCTCCCTGAGCGCCGCCGCCGCCCCCACCCTGGCCCCTTCCGCCCGCGCCGAGAGCGCCCCCGCCGGTGGTCTCGCCGTGCGCGACCTCTTCCCCCGCGCCCTCGCCGCCCCCACCGCCCCCTTCTTCCGCACCCTCGTCTTCGCCGGCGGCGTCAACCGGCTTGGGGTGTCCCCCGTACCGGTGCGACGTGTTGAAGACCAGCGCCCGCGCGCGTTGCGCGTCGAACACGGCGAGCGCGACGGGCAGCGTACCCCGGTCGAAGAAGGTGTGCGGCGCCTCGACGATCAGCGGCGCCGCCTCCCCTGTGCGCAGCACGACCGCGGCGGCTCCGCGGCGGCGCTTCTTCTCCTTGGGCTCCTCCGAGAGCACCCACAGGTCGCGCCCGGGGATCGCCCGCAGCGCGAACCCCAGTGGCGGAGCCGGCGGCGGCTGCTTGTGCTGCGCAGCGAGCCCCGCCGCCGCGACCCACGCGATGTACGCCGCCTCCTCCGCGTCGTCCGGCGGCTCCGCGATGAGGTGGCGCCCACCCTTTCGCAGCGGGGCGATCTGCTCCTCCAGGGCCTCCTGCTCGCCGCTGTCGGGCTGGGCCGCCATCACGGGCTCCGCCGCGGAGTGCCCTGGGCTCGGCGCCGTGCCCGGCGTGCTCCCGATGCTCCGACACACCCCTTGCGAGCACCCGGCGATCGTGAACAGCACCACATAGCCTGCGCTCTTCATGGGCGCCCTCGCCGCCAGAATCCGACCACCTCTGCACTTTTCGCATGCCACGGCCCGCGAATCCAGGTTGACCCTCAACCAGGTTGACCCCCAGCAGCCGCGCCGCCGCCTCGGCGGCGGCCCCCGTCCCACCCGCCCCCGTCCGGCTCGTCCCGTTCCCCCGCTGGGCCGCCCCGTCTCCTCAGCGGGGACGGTTTGCGCTAGTAGCTTCCGCATGCCTCGTCCCTTCGAGCCTGTGGAGGCGCCGCCGCTCGCCGAGCAGGCCGGTCGTACGTTCCCGCGCCTGGTCGAGCTCATGCAGCGGCTCCTCGCGCCCGACGGGTGTCCGTGGGACCGCGAGCAGAGCTTCGCGACGCTCCGGCGCTACGTGCTCGAGGAGGCCTGCGAGGTCATCGACGCGATCGACGGCGGCGACCGCAAGGAGCTCTGCGCCGAGCTCGGCGACCTCCTGCTCCAGGTCGTCTTCCAGGCCGAGCTCGCCCGTGCCGAGGGCGCGTTCGGCCCGGACGATGTGGTCGCGGCCATCTGCGAGAAGCTCGTGCGGCGCCACCCCCACGTGTTCGCCGACGAGAGCGCCGAGAACACCGACGAGGTCCTCCAGAACTGGGAGCGCATCAAGGCCGCCGAGCGGGCCCGCCAGGGCAAGGACCGCGGCGTGCTCGGCGGCGTTCCCCGCAGCCTGCCGGCGCTGACGCGGGCGCAGCGGGTGGGCGAGAAGGTCGCGCGTGTCGGCTTCGACTGGCCGGACGCGCGGGGCTCGCGCGCCAAGGTCGAGGAGGAGCTCGGGGAGCTCGACCGGGCCTTCGAGAGCGGCGACCCCCGCGCGATCGAGGAGGAGCTCGGCGACGTGCTCTTCGCGCTCGGCAACCTCGCGCGCCACGCCGGCGTCGACGCCGAGGGAGCGCTGCGCCGGACCATCGACAAGTTCACACGGCGCTTCGAGCACGTCGAGCGGCGGGTCGTCGAGCGGCACGGCGGTTGGCCCGCCAGGGCGTCGGACGACACGCTCACGCTGGAGGAGCTCGACGGCTACTGGGACGAGGCCAAGCGCGCCGAGCAGCGGACTTGACCGCGGCGCGGCCCCCCAGGCTCGCTCCGGCTCAGTCGCGCACCGCGGTCACGACGAAGCGCTCGCGTACGCGCGCCTCGTTGGACTCGTGGCGGACGTGGATCTCGTAGCGGCCCGGCTGGGCCACGGCCACGCTGAGCGGCGCCTCGCCACGGTATCGCGTGACCCGGTGCGAGCAGCGCTCCTGCTCGCAGTGCTGCTCCATCGCCCCGCCCTCGCCGTCGGGCAGCCGCACGCGCACGTGCTCGGGCACCTCGAGGTGAACCACCGCCGGCTCGTCCGCGTGGCGATGCGTCCACAGATCGAGGTGCATCCACGCGTGCCCGTCGTCTGGCAGGGCGACCGCGCGCTCCTCGGAGCGCTCGATCGCCGGAGAGCTCGCCCACCGGTCGACCGCCATGACGACGGCGAGCGCGAGCGCGGCGAGCGCCGGCGCCGCGACGAGCGCCCTCCACCCCCAGCGCCCGCCCGCCCGCTGCGCCCGGTCGCCCCCGTCCGTGACAGGGCGCGCCGGCTGCTCCGGCAGCTTGCCCAGCGCGCGCTCGACGAGCGCCTCCGACGGGCTCATCGAGCGCAGCGCCCGCATGCTCGCCGCCAGGTCCGGCGGAATCGGAGGTAGATCGTGATCGTGTCCGCTCACGCCGATTCCTCCTCCCGCGCCGCGACGATCCGTCGCGCCGCCAGGCGCTCGTAGGCATCGCGTAGCCGCGCGCGCCCGCGGGCGTGGCGGCTCTTCACCGTCCCCTTGGGGATCCCGAGCACATCGGCCACGCTATCATAACCAAGATCCTCGATATCGCACAGCACCACCACGGTGCGAAACTCCTCCGGTATCTCCTGGAGGCAGGCGAGCAGCACGCCCGTGTCCTGGCTCAGGATCGCGATCTCCTCGGGGCTCGTGACCGCGGCGCGGGGAATCACGCCGAGCACCTCGGTGCACGCCTCGACCAGCCGATCGAGCAGGCCGCGGCGCCGCGCCTCCGTGCGGTACGCCTCCAGGTACTCGTTTCGAGCGATCCCGCAGAGCCAGACCCCGAGGTCCGAGCGCCCCTCGAACGACGCCGCGTTCAGGTACGCCTTGAGCAGCGCGTTCTGGAACAGATCGTCCGCCTGATCCCGAGCGCCGCAGAGCGAGACGCAGAATCGATACAGGCGCGGGAGCGCCGGGCGCACCGCTGACTCGAACTGCGCGCGCGACTCGCCGGGGATGGGTAGCGATCCGGTCATGAGGGCCGCTCGATCGCCTGGAGCGTCGAGGGCCTGGACTCTAGCGTGGAATGGACGGCGGGGTAGCGCCCGCTGCCCGCGCGTCCGCGGCGCGAGCGGCGGCACCTCGAGCGGCGGCACCTGGATCGGGGCAGCGCTGTGCATCGGCGCCCCTGGGACGGAACGTACCCACGCGCAGGTTCCGGCGCATCGCACGAAATTCGTCACCCGGAGCGGGAACCTGGCGCCGTGTCGTCCCGTCCTGGGGCGTGTCCTGACGAACAGCGGGCCCACTCAAGGCCCGTCACTCCGAGGCCGAGCACCGCATGTCCACGTCGAGCATCTCGAGCACGCCCGTGACTTCTACCTGGAAGAGCGACCTGATTTCAGGGTTCCTCGTCTTTCTGATCGCCCTGCCGCTCTGCCTGGGCATCGCGATGGCGAGCGGATTTCCTCCCATCGCAGGCGTGCTCACCGCCGTCGTGGGCGGCATGATCGCCACCTGGCTCGGAAGTGCGCCGCTGACCATCAAGGGGCCCGCCGCGGGCCTCATCGTCATCGCGCTGGGCGCCGTCCAGGAGCTCGGCGGCGGAGACAACGCGATCGGCTACCGCCGCGCGCTCGCCTGCATCGTCGTCGCCGCGGTGACGCAGATCGCCTTCGCGCTGGCGCGCGCCGGCAAGCTGGGAGACTTCTTCCCCTCCTCGGTCGTGCACGGCATGCTCGCGGCCATCGGGATCATCATCTGCTCGAAGCAGCTCCACACGCTCGTCGGCGTCACGCCCGCGGCGAAGGAGCCGGTCCACCTGCTGCTCGAGATCCCGCGGAGCGTGTCCCGGCTGAACCCCGAGATCGCCGCGATCGGCGTCCTCTCGCTCCTCCTGCTCTTCGGTTATCCGCTCGTCGCCACGAGGGCGCGGTGGATGCAGAAGATCCCCGCGCCGATGCTGGTGCTCGCGGTCTCCGTGCCGCTCGCCTACGCCTTCGACCTCGAGCACGAGCACACGTACACGCTCGCGGCGACCCACACGACGTACGTGATCGGGCCGAGCTTCCTGGTCAATCTCCCGGGCAACCTGCTCCAGGCGATCGTCTTTCCGGACTTCAGCCACGTCGGCGCGCCCGCGTCGATCAAGTACATCGTCATGTTCTCGCTGGTCGGGAGCATCGAGTCGGTCCTGTCCGCGAAGGCCGTCGACTCGCTCGATCCGGAGAAGCGCCGCTCCGACCTCGACAAGGACCTGCTCGCCACGGGCGCAGGCAACCTCATCGCGGGCCTGCTCGGCGGGCTTCCGATGATCTCCGAGATCGTCCGCAGCTCCGCGAACATCGGCTACGGCGCGAAGAGCCGCCTGTCGAACTTCTTCCACGGCACCTTCCTCCTGATCTTTGTCGCCTTCGCGCCGGGGCTCATCCACCGGATCCCCCTCGCCGCGCTCGCCGCCATGCTCACCTTCACGGGCGTCCGCCTCGCGTCACCGAGGGAGTTCGCGAAGACGCTCCGCATCGGCAGGGAGCAGCTCATCATCTTCTCCACCACGGCCGCGCTGTGCATCGCCTCCGATCTGCTCGCCGGGGTCGCGGCCGGCATCCTCGTGAAGCTGCTCATCCACCTGATCAACGGCGCGCCGCTGCGGATCCTCTTCCGGCCCGAGCTGGAGGCGCGCGCCGAGGGAGGGCGGGTCGTGCTGCGCGTCAAACACGCGGCGGTGTTCAGCAATTACCTCGGCATCCAGCGGCGGCTCGCGACGTACGCGGACGCCTCGAACATCGAGATCGACCTCTCGGAGGCCCGCCTCGTCGATCACACCGTCATGTCCAACCTGCATGAGCTGAAGAGCACGATGGCGCGCCAGGGGCGGACCCTGACCCTCGCGGGGCTCGGCGATCATTCCCAGATGTCGTCACACCCGCTCTCCGCGAGGAAGAGGGGGTTCATCACCCCCGTAGTCGGTCGCTGACTCGAGGCGTGCCCACCGGCGCGAGAGGGGCGCGCGCGGGCGGCTCTCCAGAACAACCCTCGTCCGGGATCGCCATGAGCAGCCACCGTTCTCACGATCTCCGCGCGGGCGCCGCCCGCGAGGAGCGCCTGTGCGCCGCGATCGAGCGCGTCGGGCACCTCCTGCCAGCGCAGGGGCCCATCGGCGTGTTCGTCCACCACAACACGCTGCACGCGTTCCAGCACCTGCCCTTCCACGACGCGGTGGCCGCGGCGAGCGCCGTCTTCGAGGCCGAGCCGTACCTCTCCGAGGCGGACTACTGCGCCCACATCGCGTCGGGCCGCATCGACGACGAGGACCTCGAGGCGGCGCTCTCCGAGCGCTTCGCCGCGCATCCGGACGAGCGCCGTCAAGGGTGCAAAATGCCGCTGTCGCGGTATGAGATCGAGCGGATCGCGCTGCGCCACCCGATCGAGGAAGAGACCGCGGCGGGCCTGTTGTGGCGCATCTCCGAGGCGGGGGAGACGCGCAGGCTCCGGGCGGACGTGCCCGAAGGGCGACGCCGGCGCATCGTCGAGCGCACCGAGCGCTGGCTCGAGGGGCGCCCCGAGGTCGCGGCGGGCCTCCTCGAGCGAGGCGCCCGCGACCCGGAGTCGCGCGCCGCCCTCGCGCTCTGGGACGCGTGCCGCGCCGCGCCGCTGCCGCCCGCCCCGCCCGCGGAGCCGCCCGTGGTCGATCGCGCGGGCACCGATCGCTCGCACCGCGATCTCCTGCTCGCGCTGACGGGCGAGGACCCGGCCGAGCTCACCGATCCGCTCCTGATCCGGCTCCTCTGCGCCTACCTCGACGAGGGCGTCGCGCACTGGACGATGCCCGACCGGGCGCAGGGGCTCTGGCGCTGCTTCCGCGAGATGGTCCTGGAGGGCTCGCGCCCCGCCGCCCCGGCGCTCGCGGGGCTCGACGTGGAGCTCCGCCGCGTCGACGCGGAGGGGCTGTCGCCGGCCGCCATCGCCGCCCGCGCCCTCGACGAGCTCGGCGTCGCCGAGGAGCGCTGGGAGGCGTACGCGACGCGCGTGCTGCTCGAGCTGCCGGGCTGGGCCGGCATGATCCACCGCCTCGAGCACACCCCGAGCGACCGGCCGCTTGGCGCGCCGCCCGCGTCGCTGATCGAGTACCTCGCCGTGCGCCTGACCCTCGCCCGGTGCGCGCTGCGCGACGTCGCGCGCCGGCGGCTCGGGTACGAGGGGCCCCTCGCCGGGCTCGTCGATCACGCGCGGCGCGCCGCGCGGCCTCCCGCCGCGCCGGCGCGGTCGCCCGATCACGCCCGGCCGTTCCTCCTGTTCCAGCTCGCCCAGCTCGCCGGCCTCTCGGCCGCCGAGATCGAGCCGCTCTCGACGGCCGACCGCGTCGGGGCGCTCGGGGCGCTCGAGGCGTTCGACGGGATCGCGCGCCGACGCGTGCTGCACGAGGCCTACGAGCGTCACCACCGGGTCGAGGTGCTGCACGCGGTCGCCACGAACCTCCGCCGCCCGGAGGAGGAGCGCGCCGTGAGGGAGCCCCGCTTCCAGGTCGCCTTCTGCATCGACGACCGCTGCGAGGGCCTCCGGCGCCACGTCGAGGAGCTCTCGCCGCGGCACGAGACCTTCGGCGTGGCCGGGTTCTTCGGCGTGCCGATCCGCTACCGGGGGCTCGACGACGCCGGCCACGTGAGCCTTTGCCCGGTGGGCGTCGAGCCGGCGCACGAGGTCGTCGAGCGGCCCCACGAACCGGACGCGGCGCGGCGCCGGCAGGCCCGCCGCAAGCGATGGGCGCGGCTCCTCCACGCGCTGGGGCGCGGCACCCGCACCATGGCGCGCGGGGTGCTGCTCACGCCGACCCTGGGCCTGCTCTCCACCGTGCCGCTCGTCGCGGGCACCCTCTTCCCGCGGGCGACGGCGCGGCTGCGCCGCGCGCTCGAGCGGCGCCTGCTCCCGCCGGTGACGACGCGGCTCCACAGCCCGCACGACGAGGGCTCCGCGGCGGGCGGGGAGGGGAGGCCGTTCACCGCCGCCGACAAGGCGGCCCGGGTGGCCGCCACGCTCGAGAACATGGGGCTCACGCGCGGCTTCGCGCCGGTCGTCGCCGTGCTCGGCCACGGATCGACGAGCGTGAACAACCCGCACCAGTCGGCGTACGACTGCGGCGCCTGCGGCGGCCGGCACGGCGGTCCGAACGCGCGGCTGTTCGCGGCCCTCGCGAACGACCCCGAGGTCCGCGCCCTGCTCGCCGCGCGCGGGATCGACGTCCCGGAGGGGACCTTCTTCGTCGGCGGCATGAACAACACGACCACGGACGAGGTCGTCCTCTACGACGAGCACCTCGCGCCGGCGTCGCACCGCGGCGAGCTCGCGGCGCTGCGGAGCGCCCTCGACGCCGCGCGCGAGCTGCACGCGCACGAGCGCTGCCGGAGGTTCGCGTCGGCGCCGCGCGAGGGCGACCCCGCGCGGGCGCTCGCGCACGTGGAGGCGCGCGCCGCGGATCTCAGCGAGGCCCGGCCCGAGCTCGGCCACGTGACCAACGCCGTCTGCGTGGTCGGCCGCCGCGCGCTCACCCGCGGCCTGTTCCTCGACCGCAGGGCGTTCCTCGTCTCGTACGACCCGACGCAGGATCCTGCGGGCGCGATCCTCGAGCGCGTCCTGCTCGCGGTCGGCCCGGTCGGGGCAGGGATCAACCTGGAGTACTACTTCTCCTGCGTCGACAACCGCCGCTACGGCGCCGGCACCAAGCTGCCGCACAACCTGGCCTCGCTGCTCGGGGTCATGGAGGGGTCGCTGAGCGACCTGCGCACCGGGCTGCCGAGGCAGATGATCGAGATCCACGAGCCGGTGCGCCTGCTCGTCGTCGTGGAGGCGAGCACGGAGACGGCCGCCGCGCTCTGCGCGCGGCAGCCGGCCCTCCGCGAGCTCATCGGCAACGGCTGGATCCAGCTCGCCTGCGTCGACCCGGCGACGCGCCGGATCGCGCGCTTCACGGGGGGCGGCTTCGCGCCGTTCGCTCCCCCGGATCACCCCCTGCCGGCGGTCCAGCGCTCCGCCGACTGGTACGCCGGCAGGTCCGGCTTCGTCCCGCCCGCGCTCGTCCACGCCGCGTCCACGCGGCCCCGTGAGGTCATCGGCCATGCTGTCTGACGTGCTGCTCGGCGAGCTCGCCGCGCTCGCCGTGCTCTCCCCGGCGGCGGCCTTCGCCGCGCTCGGGTCCTACCTGCTGCTCCTGCGCGCGCCGAGCGAGCGCGTCGTGTCGCGCGTCGTGCTGTCCGCGCTCTCGCTCTCGCTCGCGGCCTCGCTGGTGATCTGGGCCTCCGCCGTCGCGGCGCCCCACGCCTTCACCCCGGTGACGCTCTGCCACTGGTTCGAGACCGGAGGCTACGCGTTCGAGGTCGTCCTGCTCGTCGATCGGCTGTCGTCGACGATGATGGTGCTCGTCTCGCTGATCGCGCTGCTGGTCGGCCGGTTCTCGGTGGCCTACCTGCACCGCGAGGCGGGGTTCGCGCGGTTCTTCCTGCTCCTCGCGCTGTTCTCGACGGGCATGCTGGCGCTCGTCTCGGCGGGCACCATCGATCTGCTGTTCGCCGGCTGGGAGCTCGTCGGCGCGACGAGCGTGCTGCTCGTGGCCTTCTTCCACGAGCGCTCGGCGCCGCCGCGGGCCGCCCTGCGCGTCTACGTCACCTACCGGCTCTGCGACGTCGGGCTGCTCGGCGGCGCCGTGCTCATGCACGACGTCGCCGGCTCCTCGCAGTGGGGCGAGGCCTTCGGCGCCGCGCCGTGGCCCGGGGCGGCCGCGCCGCTCGGGCCGGGGGCCGCGACGGCGCTCGCCCTGTGCCTGCTGCTCGCGGCCATGGGCAAGAGCGCCCAGTTCCCCCTGGGGAGCTGGCTGCCGCGGGCGATGGAGGGGCCGACGCCGTCGAGCGCGCTCTTCTACGGCGCGATCTCGGTGCACGCGGGGGTGTACCTGATGCTGCGCGCGGCGCCGCTGCTCCAGCGCGCGCCCGCGGCGAGCGCGGTGATCGCCTGCGTCGGGGCGGCGACGGCCGTCTACGGCACCCTGGTGGGGCGCGTCCAGGCGGACGTGAAGAGCGCGCTCGCGCACGCGACCATGACGCAGGTGGGGCTCATGTTCGTGGAGATCGGCCTCGGGCTCTACTGGCTCGCGCTCGTCCACCTGTTCGCGCACGCGTGCCTGCGCTGCCTGCAGATGCTGCGCGCCCCCTCGGCGCTCCGCGACGCGCAGGAGATCCGGGCCGCGCACGCGGGCGAGCCGCTCTCGCCGCTCGGGGTGGCGGGTCGGCTCCTGCCCGCGGCGCTCGTGCGGCGCGCGTACTGGCTGTCGCTGGAGCGCTTCCACCTCGAGGCGCTGCAGGAGCGGCTCGTCGCCGCGCCGCTGATGCGCCTCGGGCGCCTGCTCGACCGGATCGAGCGCCGCTGGGTGGCGGCGCTGAGCGGCTTGCCCGAGCGCGCCGTCGCCGAGCCCGGGGGGCACGGGGAACACGCCGAGTACGGCGAAGAGGACGCGCGCGGTGCGCCCGCGCGCGCCATGGCCTTGCAGCACCCGGCGCGCGGCGCGAAGCGGGCCCGATCGTGAGCGCCTTTCCGCTCCTCGCGGCGCTCCTCGCGGCGCCCGCGGCCGCGGCGCTGCTCGCCTCCCGGGCGCGCAGCGACGAGGGCGCGCGCCGCGTGGCGCTCGCCGGCGCGGCGATCACCCTGCTCCTCTCGCTCGCGCCGCTCGCGCTCGCGCGCGCCGGCGTCGCGCTCGCGGCCGGAGGGCCCGCCCTCCCGCTCCTCGGAGCGCGCCTCCGCCTCGGCCTCGACGGCTACAGCGCCGCCCTGCTCCCGCTGCTCGGCTTCGTCCTGCTCGCCCTGGTCGCCGGGGGCCCGCGCGCCGCGCTCGACCGGCCCACCGCCGCGGCGCTGCTCGCCACCGGGAGCGCCATCCTGGGCGTGTTCTGCGCGCTCGACCTCGCGCTGCTCGCCGCGGCATGGATGGCCGCGCTCGTGCCGGTGGAGCGCCTCGTCGCCAGGAAGGGGGACCCGCTCCTCCGGCGCACCTGCCGCATCTTCCTGCTGGGCGGCACGGCGCCGCTCGTCGCGGCCCTCGGCGCCATGGCCGTGCTCGCCGCGCGCCGCGGCGCTGCCCTGCCGTTCGACGTCGAGGAGATCTCGCGCGTCGGCGTCCCCGAGGCGTGGCAGTCGCCCCTGTTCGCGCTCGTCGGGATCGCGGTGCTCATGCGCATGGCCGCCGTGCCGTTCCATGGCTGGCTGCCCGTGCTGCTGGAGCGGGGGCCGCTCGGCGTCACCGTCCTGCTCGCCGAGATGCAGGTCGGCGTCTGCGTGCTCCTGCGCGTCGGGGTGAAGCTCCTGCCCGCGGGCTTCGCCGAGGGCATGCCGGTCCTCGCCGTCATCGGGCTGATCAGCGCGCTGCACGGCGCGGTGCTCGCGCTCGCCCAGACCGATCTGCGCCGCATGCTCGGGTACCTGGTGTCGAGCCAGAAGGGGCTCGTGCTCCTCGGGATCGCCACGCTGAACCCGGAGAGCGTGAGCGGCGCCCTCCTGCAGAGCGTCGCGTCGTCGATCGCGACGACGGGTCTCGCGCTTGTCATCGCCGCGATCGACGCGCGCGCCGGCACGACGGACGCGCGGGAGCTCGGCGGCCTCGTGGCCCCGATGCCGCGCATGGCCGCCTTCTTCTTCCTGCTCGCGTGCGCGACGATCGGGATGCCGGGGGCGCTCTCGTTCGTGAGCGAGGACCTGCTCCTGCACGGGATCCTGCACGTGCACCCCGTGCTGGCGGTGCTCGCCCTGGCGGCGGCGGCGATCGACGGGATCACGCTGTTCCGGGCGTTTCAGCGGGCCTTCCTCGGCCCGCCCAGGCGCGACCGGCTGGGCCCGGCGGTGGAGGCGCTCGCGCTGCGCGAGCGCGCGTTCCTGCTCGCCACGGTCGCGCTCACCGCGGTCCTGGGCGTGGCCCCGACGCGGCTTCTCGCGCTGCACGAGCCGGTGGTCGAGCGGGCTATCCACGATGTCGCCCGCGGCGCGGGGGGCGCGCACGCGGCAGACGAGCTGCGACCGCTCCACGACGGCGGCCACCGGGCTGCTCGTCCGGGGGCACCTCCGTCGCCCTGAGCCCGGCGCGCGGGCAGCGCGCCGCGCCGCGCGGCTCAGAGCAGGTACCGCTCGCCCGAGTCGGGCAGCACCGTCACGATCGTCCCGCGGACCCGGCGCGCGATCTCCACGGCGGCGTGGACGTTGGCGCCGGAGCTCGGCCCGACGAGGAGCCCCTCCTCGCGCGCGAGCCGACGCACCATCCGGGACGCGCCCGCCTCGGTCACCGTGAGGATCTCGTCGATGAGCGAGCGCTCCAGGATCG
The DNA here is from genome assembly GCF_051521615.1 of Sorangium sp. So ce1335. Classification (NCBI taxonomy): domain Bacteria; kingdom Pseudomonadati; phylum Myxococcota; order Polyangiales; family Polyangiaceae; genus Sorangium; species Sorangium sp. So ce1335. The sequence continues at coordinate 6,766,567 of NZ_CP150363.1, read as the reverse complement.
CTGGCACGAAGCCGGGGCCGAGGCCCTGGATGCCGTGGGGGCCGGCGCCTCGCCCCGACAGCACGGCGCTCTTCGTCGGCTCGACGGCGCAGATGCGGACCGCGGCGCCGAGCCGGTCCCTGAGCACGCGCCCGCAGCCGGTCAGCGTGCCGCCGGTGCCCACGCCGGCGACGAAGGCCGCGATGTCGCCGCCGGTCTGCGCGAGGATCTCGAGGCCGGTGGCGCGCGCGTGGGCGCCGGGGTTCGCCGGGTTCTGGAACTGCCGGCTCATCCAGGCGCCCGGGGTCGCCTCGCAGATCTCGACCGCGCGGGCCACGGCGCCGGCCATGCCCTGGCCCTCGGGCGTGAGGACGATCTCGGCGCCGTACGCGCGGAGGATGTGCCGGCGCTCGACGCTCATGTCCTCCGGCATGACCACCACGCACCGGTAGCCGCGCACGGCGGCGATCATCGCGAGGCTGATCCCCGTGTTGCCGCTCGTCGCCTCGACGATCGTCGACCCTTTCCTGAGCGCCCCCTCGCGCTCGGCGCAGAGCACCATGCCGAGCGCCGCCCGGTCCTTGACGCTGCCGCCCGGGTTCATCGACTCGAGCTTGCCGTAGATGACGCCGCCCCCGTCGGGCGAGATGCGGGCGAGGCGGACGAGCGGCGTGCCGCCGATGAGCGACAGCGCGTCGGGCACGACCGGGCCGACGCGCACGGGCGCGGCGGGCGAGGGGGCCGAGCGCTCGCCGGGAACGTCGGGCGGGCTCGGCGGGTCGTCGCCCGGGGCTCGAGGGGTCGACATGACGGCAGTGTACACGCGGCCAGGGGATCCTCGAAGCGACCGGGGCGGGCCTGCTGCCGGACGACCCGTCGAACCGCCGTCCTGCCCGCCTGCTGTCGCGACCGCCGCGGCGCTGGGCGGCCCGTGCTCCCAGCATCACCGTCCGGCGGGCTGGATCAGATCGAGATCTCCGACAGCACCCCGTAGTGATCCGAGGCGGCGACGCCGTCCTCGAGCTCCTCGAAGACGACCCGCGACGCGAGCGGCTTGCCGCGCCCCTGCTTGTCCGGGCCGCGCACGAAGATGTAGTCGATGCGGCGCGGGTACTCGTTCGTGACCGCCGCGAACGGGTTCCGCACGGGATCGAAGGTGAACCCCGGGCCCGCGCCCGTCTGGTCGAACGTGTCGGCGAAGTACACGCTCTTCTGGTTCAGGGCGTGCAGCCCCTTCATGAACCGGATCTCCGTGGCCTCGGGCTGCGCGTTGAAGTCGCCGACGACCACGGGCGGCAGGCCCTCCATCGGCGCCTCGCGCATGACGACCTCGGCCACGGCCGCGACCTGCGCCTCGCGCACGGCCCCGTGGTGGAACTTCCAGTTCAGGTGGGTGACGAAGAACGGGAGCACGCCGTGCGGCGACGCGAGCTCAGCGAAAAGGACCGAGCGCTTCTCGTCGGTCTCGCCCGTGGGCAGCGGAAACGCCTGGCTCCGCGCGATCGGCCAGCGCGACAGCACGGCGTTGCCGAAGAGCACGCCGCCGCCGAGGTCGTGCGCCGGGCCGAAGGCGACCTCGTAGCCGAGCCCCTCGGCGATGCTGTCGGCCAGCGACCGACCCTCGTACCACATCACCTCCTGCAGCCCGACAACATCGGGCGCGAGCTCGCGGAGGCCCTTGCGGATGAGGCCGAGGCGCGCCTCCCACGGGTCGTGGCGGTTCCAGATGTTCAGCGTGAGCACCCGCAGGGAGCTGCGGGCAGCGGCACCAGGGCGGCCGTGCGCGGGGCCGCCGGCCCCGGAGCCTCCTCGAGGACCTTCCATGCCGACGGGCTACGCCAGATGCGCGCCTGGATCCAGCCGTGATACGAAGGTCCCGGCGCAAGCCGCTCCCCTTCCGGCGCGGAAGGGCGACCTTGACCGGGAGAACCCTGAATGACCGTGTGTGCTCCTCGACGGGGGCGGCCTGCAGTGGCCTCCTTCCGAGCTCGAACCTCGCTCCGCCTCGCCGGAGGCCTCGTCCTGCTCGCGCTGCTCGCCGGCTGCGAGAGCAAGATGGACCCCAAGGAGTGCGACAAGATCCGCGGCGACGCCTTCGAGATGGTGAACAAGGCGCAGCACTGCAACACGGACGCCGACTGCCGCCAGAGCGAATGGCCGGGCTGCGCGAAGCCCATCAGCAACGCGACCTTCGACAAGATCAAGCCCCTCGCGGAGAGCTACAAGACGGGCAAGTGCGAGGAGCCCAGGGTCGACTGCAAGAGCCCGCCGGAGTCCTACTGCAAGCAGGGGCTCTGCGTGCACCGCGAGCTCGGCACGACGGAGGGGGCGGGGAACACGCCGACCGACCAGATCCAGATCCAGTGAACGCGCCCACGCCGCGCGGCCCCGCCGCGCCGCGCGGCCCGGTCGCGCCGCGGCCCAGCCTGCGCTGCGCGCCGGGTCGCGCCCCGCGCCGGCCGGCGTCGCCGAGCGCAAACCGGCGCGCCGCGTCGGTCCGCGCTTGACGCGCGAACCCGCAGGGGCCACGCACGCCGCCGTGAGCGAAGGCTTCTATCGCGGCAAGCGCGTGGTGGTGACCGGCGCCGGCGGGTTCATCGGCAGCCACCTCGTCGAGGCGCTGGTCCGGGAGGGCGCGAGCGTGCGGGCGCTCGTCCGTTACACATCGAGCTCGCGGCGCGGGCACCTCGACCGGCTCCCCGAGGACGTCCTCGCGGGCGTGGAGGTCGTCCCCGGCAACGTGGAGGACGCAGGCGCGGTCCGGTCGCTCGTCCGCGGCGCCGACGTCGTCTTCCACCTCGCGGCCCTCATCGGGATCCCGTACTCGTACGTGGCCCCGCAGCAGTACGTCGCGACCAACGTGCAGGGCACGCTGAACGTCCTCGAGGCCGCGCGCGAGCACGGCGCGCGCGTGGTCCACACGTCGACCAGCGAGACCTACGGCACCGCGCGCTACACGCCCATCGACGAGGCCCACCCGCTGACCGGCCAGTCCCCGTACTCGGCCACGAAGATCGGCGCCGACAAGCTCGCCGAGAGCTATCACCTCTCGTTCGGGCTCGAGGTGGCGACGATCAGGCCGTTCAACACCTACGGCCCGCGGCAGTCGTCGCGCGCGATCATCCCGAGCGTCATGCAGCAGCTCGCCGCCGGCAGCGCCGCGCTCCGCATCGGGAGCACCGCGCCGGTGCGCGACCTCAACTTCGTGACCGACACCGTCGCGGGCTTCCTGCTCGTCGGATCGAGCCCGCGGGCCGTCGGGCAGACGCTCAACGTGGGCAGCGGGCGCGCCATCTCGATCGGCGATCTCGTCCGGCTCATCTTCGAGGTGACCGGCAAGCGCGCGGAGCTCGTGACCGACGAGGCGCGGGTGCGCCCCGACGCGAGCGAGGTCATGGTGCTGCTCGCCGACTTCCGCCGCGCCGCGGAGCTCGTCGGCTACGCGCCGCGCGTGTCGCTCGAGGAGGGGCTCGCGCGCACGTACGCCTACGTCGAGCGCCACCTCGCCGACTACCGGCCCCGCGAGTACGCAATCTGACGCTACCTGACGCAATCGGACGTTGACGTCGTCGACACCGCGCGACGCCGCGTCGAGCGCTGCCGCCGCGCGCAGCGGTGGCCGCCTGGATGGATGGAACGCCATGTGGAAGATACCTCTCAGCGATCTCTCGTTCGGGCCCGAGGAAGCGGAGGCCGCGCGGCAGGTCGTCGCGTCGGGCTGGCTGACCATGGGGGAGCGCACGGCGCAGTTCGAGCAGAAGCTCGGTGAGGCGCTCGGCACCCCGAGGGTGCTCGCCGTGACGAACTGCACCGCCGCGCTCCACCTCGCGTACACGGCGCTCTCCGTGGGCCCCGGCGACGAGGTGATCTGCCCGAGCCTCACCTTCGTCGCGACCGCCAACGCCGCGCTCCTCTGCGGCGCCAGCGTGGTGCTCGCCGACGTCGTGGGCGAGGGCGACCTCGGCATCGACCCCGCCGACGTCGCCCGCAAGATCACGCCGAGGACGAAGGCCATCGCGGTCGTCCACTACGCCGGCTACCCGTGCGACATGGACGCGATCGGCGCGATCGCGGCCGAGCGCGGGATCGCCGTGGTCGAGGACGCGGCGCACGCGCCGCTCGCGACCTTCCGGGGCAAGGCGCTCGGGACGATCGGGGACGTCGGCTGCCTCAGCTTCTTCTCGAACAAGAACCTCGCGGTCGGCGAGGGGGGCGCCGTGATCGCGCGGGACGACGCGCTCCACACGCGCATGCGGCTCCTCCGCGCGCACGGGATGACAACGCTGACCCTCGACCGGCACAAGGGGCACGCGTTCACCTACGACGTCGTCGACGCCGGCATGAACTACCGCATCGACGAGATCCGCAGCGCCATCGGCCTCGTGCAGCTCGGCCGGCTCGCGGCGGGCAACGCGCGGCGGCGCGCGCTCGTGGCGCGCTACCACGAGCGCCTCGCCGGGGTGCGCGGCGTCGGGCTCCCGTACCGCGACTTCTACGCGCGCGGGGTGGGGGAGAGCGCGCACCACCTCATGCCCGTGCTCCTGCCCGAGGGCACCTCGCGCGAGGCCGTGATGGAGTCGATGAAGGCGCGCGGCGTCCAGACGAGCGTGCACTACACGCCGATCCACCGCTTCTCCCACCACGGCGCCTCGGACCGGGTGCGCAAGGAGGGGCTCGCGCGGACGGACGCGATCGCCGGCCGCGAGCTCACGCTCCCGCTGCACCCGCGCATGCACGACGCCGACGTCGACGCCGTGTGCGAGGCGCTCGCCGCGTCAATCCGGTAGGTACCGCTGCCGGTTCTTCTCGAACTCGTCCTGCGCCTCGGCGAAGTCGTCGCTCCTGCCGATGTCGAGCCAGTGGCCCCGGAAGGGGAAGGTGGCCACCTGCTCGCCCGCGTCGAGCAGCGCGTGCATCAGGTTGTCGAACCCGAACGGCCGGCCCTCCGGGATGAAGCGCAGCACGTCGCGGCTCATCGCGTAGATGCCCATGCTGACCCAGAACGTGTACGTGGGCTTCTCGCGGAACCCGACGACGCGCCCCTCGGGGTCGAGGTCGAGCACCCCGAGGTCGATCTTCGACGCGCGCTCGCACACGGCGACGGCGAGCGGCGCGCCGGCCGCCTCGCCCGTGCGGTGGAGCGCCGCGAAGTCGATGTCGCTGAGGATGTCGCCGTTCATCACGAGGAAGCGCTCCGGCAGGTCGCGCTCGATGACCCGGAGCGGGCCCACGGTCCCGAGCGGCGTCTCCTCGCGCTGGTAGGAGATGCGCAGCCCGTACCGGCTCCCCTCGCCGACGACGGCCTCGATGAGGGCGGCCTGGTGGCCGACGCACATCACCACGTCGGTCACCCCGGCGCGCGCGAGCTGCCGGAGGAGGATCTCGACGATCGTGTGATCGCCGATCGGCATCAGCGGCTTGGGGATAAGGGCGGTGTAGGGGCGGAGCCGGGAGCCTTTGCCGCCGGCGAGCACGACTGCCTTCATGCGGTGACGTATACCCACGCGATGCTCGGACGGGGGACCATTCCGCAGAAATTCTCGCGCTCCCGGCCCGCCCCGTCCTCTCCGATTGACTCTCTTCCGGCTGCTCTTTAGTAATCGGAGAGCGTCCCGCGGCAGGTCGGCCTCCGCGAGGGGCAACTCCACTCTTCACAGTCGACCTGGGCAGCGATCATGACGATGGTACCCCCGTCCCGTACCCCCGCCAGGAAGCGCCGGAAGCTCGGTTATCGAGGCAGCGGCACCCTCGCCATGTGCAGCCCCGGCCCGCTCCCGGGCGGGCCGCTCTTCCGGCAGCTCTGCACGCTCGCCGATCGCTTCGTCGCGAGCGACGACCCGGCCGCGGCGCAGATCGGGAGCGTGCTCTCGCTCCTCGCGTTCTACGCGACAAAGCCGAACGACCGGGACTTCCGGCTGCCGCTGGGCTCCTTCCTCATGGACCTCGCCCTCGACGAGGAGGCGCGCGAGCGGGCTCGGGCGCCGCGCTCCGGGCCGATCCCGTATGGGCGCCCGCTCATCGCGCGCTGATCGGGGCTGCAATGAGCGCGCGAGAACTACCGACGCGCCCTGCGGGGCGCAGCAAGCGGACGGCGTCGGCCTCGGTCGTCCTGATCGTGAGCGCGAGCGAGCAGCTCGCCGAGCGTTGCCGCCGGCTGGTCTTCGTCGAGGGCGCCGATCTGCTCGCCTGCGACCTCGTGTCGCTGCGCGGGAGCGCCGCCTGGCTCAATCCGCTGGCGATCGTGATGACCCAGGACGTCCGGGCGTTCGACCCCGAGGGGTTCCTGGAGCTGTCGCGGCGCATCGGCGCCGAGCTCGTGGTGCTCCCGAGCGAGAGCGTCTCGGACACGCAGCTCACCGCGATGATCACGGCGGCGCTGGACATCGCGCAGCGCCGCCGGGCCGACTGACGGCAGCGTCTTGGCGCGGCCGCACCCGCCGCGCGGCGTCCGCGCGCGGCGCATCGCCGCGCGGTCGCAGCCATGGCGAAGCGGCGTCCGCGGCGCGGCCGCGTCAGTCGCGCGGAGGGAGGACGTCGCCGGACTCGCTCGCCAGCAGGCACCCCTCGTCGAGGCCGAGCTTGCACGCCTTCGTGAACAGCTCGATCGCCTTCGGGCCGTCGCGCTCGACGCCCTCGCCCTTCTCGTGCAGGTGCCCGAGCTCGACGCACGCGGGGGCATTGCCGCGCTCGCAGACGCGGCGGAACAGCGCGGCCGCGCGCCCGGGGTCGGCGCTCGCGCCCTGCCCGTGGAGGTACGCCCTGCCGGCCGCGAGGCAGCCGAGGTTCGCGCCCGCGTGGCACGCGCGCGCGTGAAAGTAGAGCGCCGCCTCGTCCGCGCCCGCCGCGCCCGCCGCGCCCGCCGCGCCCTCGGCCCCGTCCGCGCGCGCGAGCCGATCGTGGTACGCGTCGCCGAGCCGCAGGCAGCCGCGCGCGCTCCCCTCGGTGCACGCCTCCCTGAACAGCCCCACCGCCCGCTCCACGTCCATCGAGACGATCGTGCCGCCCAGGTACATCGAGCCCAGCGTCACGCAGTCCTCGATATGGTGCTCGGCGCAGCCGTTCGTGCAGCCGATGAGATCATCCCCCTCGCACGGCAGCCGCAGCGGTGGCGGGGCTGGTTCGGACGGCGCTGCGGCGCGCGGCGCCGCCGCGGGGGCAGGCTGGACGTGCTCCGCGGCGTGGCGCGGCGCAGGCGCGGCCGCGCTGCCGCAGCCGCCGACGAGAGCCGCAGCGAGGAGCGCCTTGGCGAGTTCCCGCACGTGCATGCTCGAACAAATGACACACCGGCTGCGCCCTCCCAACGCTGGCCCTCGGGATGGGTCCGCCCGGGGCGCCTGAGCTCGCTCCGGGGCTGGTCCCCCGCCGGGCCCCGGTGTACACGCATCCGATGCCCCTCGTGAGCCCTCCTCCGCTCCAGACGCTCGACGAGCCCAACCTCGAGGCGCTCGTCGAGCTGATGTTCCTCGCGGCCTTCGCCGACGGCGAGTTCAGCCAGGAAGAGAAGCTGCACTTCTTCCGGAGCGTGGAGTCGCTCACGGACCGACGGATCCCCCAGAGCACGATGGACGAGCTCATCCAGACGGTCGTGACGCAGCTCCAGAAGGAGGGGCGCGCCGCCCGGCTCGCGTCGCTCAAGGAGCGGCTCCCCGGCCCGCAGGCCCGGAAGGTCGCCTTCGCCCTGGCCGCCCAGGTCGTCGTCGCCGACGGCATCGTCAGGACCAGCGAGCGCGAGCTCCTGCTCGACGTCGCCGTCGCGCTCGAGATCGACAAGACGGAGGCCGCGGAGGTCGTGCGGAGGCTCGCTGCCACGTGAGCCTCCGGCCGCCCTCGGCGCGCCCTGCCCGGCGCGCTCGGGCGCCCCGGGCGGGGAGGACAGCGCGCGCCGCGCGGCCGGCTCGAGCAGCGCGCCGCGCCCCGGAGCGAGCGCCGCGCGGTGATCGGGCGCGGTCGTTTTCGGTTACGATGGCGCTGCCGTGACCTGGTCCTCCACTGGCAGTTTCCTGATCCCGTTTCCCGTGCCGGGCTCAGCGCTGACCTCGACCCGGGGCACGTACGTCATCGGGTCGCTCATCGGCGACGGCCAGTACGGCTCGGTCTACGAGTGCAGCGGCCCGTTCGATCAGGTGTACGCCCTGAAGATGCTGCGGCCGGCCAACAAGCCCTACCAGGTCGTCAAGGAGGAGTGGTCGCGCGAGATGCTCCGCCTGGAGAGCTTCCGCCACCCGAACATCGTCTACATCCACGACGCCTTCGAGGTGAACTACCTCTTCTACCTCGCGCTGGAGCGGTGCGACACGAGCCTCCGGGCGCTGCTCGGCACGCCGTTCCAGCCGCCGCTGCTCCTCGAGCTCGCGCGCCAGCTCCTGATGACGCTGCAGTACCTGCACGACAACGGCGTCGTGCACGCCGACCTGCACGCGGGCAACGTCCTCATCTCCCAGCTCGATCACAAGCCGCTCGTCAAGCTCACCGACTTCGGCGTGGCCCACCAGCTCGACGGCGTGACCCGCTGGTTCCGCCCGCAGGTCGCGAACCCGAAGATCCTCGTGCCCGAGCTCGTGACGGCGGGCTACACGACGACGCAGAGCGACCTCTACCAGCTCGGGCTGCTCATGTACCAGATGCACACCGGCCAGCCGGCCATCGACGTGAACGCCTCGTACGAGGAGATCACGCGGCAGATCGCCGAGGGCACGCCGCGGCAGAAGGCCGAGGCGCTCGGCACGCCGCTCAGCCAGGTCATCGCCAAGCTGCTGCGCCGTCGCGACGCCTACCGCTACCTCTGCGCCCGCGACGTCTGGGACGACCTGCGGCAGCTCCGCTGGGCGTAGCGCGAACGCCGCTGCGCCGCGCGCGGGTTCCGGGGTACACCTCGCGGGGATCTTCCCGACCCCGGCCGGCCGGGCTGGCGCCGCGCCGGCTCACTTCGGCTCCTTGGGCGCCTCCTTCTTCTCGGCCGGCGCGGCGGCGGGCTTGTCCGCCTTGGCCGCGGGCTTGGCCGCCTTGTCGGCCGCCGGTGCGGTCTTGCCGTCCTTGCCGGCCGCGGCGGCCTCGTCGTTCGCCGGCCCGACGATGCCGAGCAGCTCGATGTCGAAGACGAGCGTCGCCTTGCCCGGGATCTTCGGCGGGCTGCCCGCCTCGCCGTAGGCGAGGCGCGACGGGATCGTCAGCTTGCGCTTGCCGCCCACCTTCATCCCGGCGACGCCCTCGTCCCAGCCCTTGATGACCTCCGCGTTGCCGAGGGTGAACTCGAACGGTTCCCGGCCGACGGACGAGTCGAACTCCGCGTTGTTCTTCAGCAGGCGCCCCGTGTAGTGGACGCGGACCCGGTCGCCGTCCTTCGCCTCCGGGCCGGTGCCCACGGCGACGTCTTCCTTGATCATGTCGGCCGGCTCCGGCTCCGGGGGCTTCACCGCCGGGATGGCGCTGCCCGGCGGCAGGTCCGGCTCGGGGACCTTGTCCTCGCAGCCCGCGACGGGGCCGAGGACGACAGCGCAGGAGACGGCGAGGAGCACGTTTCGAAGAGGCTTCATGGCGCCACGTCTTACGCACCCGGCGCGGGGTGATCAACGGTCACCCGTCGCGCCCGTCGCGCCCGGCGCTCCCGGCGCTCCCGGCGCTCCCGGCGGGGCCGGGTTTCCGTTGCAGCGCTCCGCCCCGCGCGGTTAGGGTGCGGCCACCTTGGCTCGCGCGTTCTCCGTCGCCGCCCTGGCGATCGCCGAGGGCGGCGCCAATGCCGTCGGTGCGGTGCGCTTCACCTGCGCCGAGACGGAGCTCGAGGTCGAGCTCGTGCGCGTCGCCGGCTATGCCGAGGGGTTCGCCCTGGGCGCCGTGGCCGCGCCGGTCCGCTTCGGGGTGCCCTACACAGCGATCCGCGGCCTCTTCCGGCGCGGCAAGGCGCTCTGCGTCGCGCTGGATCCGTCCGCGTGCTCGCCGCACAACTGCTTCGTCCTGGCGCGCTTCGAGGGCGATCTCCCCGGCGTGCCCGGCGTCTTCTCGCCGGCGGCGATGGAGGCGATGGAGGCCGCGTACCGCGCGCGCCTCCGGGCCCGCCTGGCGAGCTGGATCGCCCCCGCGCCGCTCGGCGTGCTCGCGGCCGCCCTGTCGCCCGACTACCTCGCGAGCGGCCCGCTCGGCACCGCGTCGCTCGCGCTCCTCGTCGCGCTCGCGATCTGGCTCGCGCTGCGCTTCGCCGCGCGGCTCGTCACCTGGGGAGGGCCGCCCTCCGACCGCCTGCGCGACGCGCTCGTGGCGGAGCTGTCGCGCCGCATGGGCTTCGCGTCCGAGCGGCTGGCGGCCTCGGACCCCGGCGCGCCGGAGGCGCCCGTGTTCGCGCCCCGGCCGACGCCGCTCGGCTCGCTGTCCGCGCCGCCGTCGCGCGGCGCCGACGAGGGGCTCGACGCGCTCCCGCTCCGGGCGCGCGTGCTCGTCCCGGCGGCGCTCGCCGTCGTCGGCATCGTGGCGACGATGGCGTTCGTGCAGCGGTTCGCGACGCCGCGGGACCTGCCCCCTTCCGGGCAGCCGGCGGCGCGCGGCGTCGGGCAGGCGGCCCGCGGGGCCACCGCCGCGCTGTTCGCGCGCCAGGCCCGCGAGCGCGCCGAGCCGTCGTTCCCGCACTGCCTGTGCGACCGCGCCGACTCGCCGCTCTGGCGGGACGGGGTGCCTATCCTCAGCGTGCTCGGGGCGACCGGCCCGGACGACGGCGCGGGGGTGATCGCGCCGATCCTCGTGCGGAACCGCGCGAGCGACGCGGACGACGCGGACGACGCCGCCGACACGGAGCGGCGCGAGGCCCCCGCGGACCCGGCCGACGCCGGCGCCGAGCCGGGCGACGCCGGCCGGGACGCCGGCGTGCCAAGACCGCGGCCAGCGCGCGGGCGTTACGACTTCGAGCTCGCGGTCGTCAACAACAGCGGCGCGCCCGTCAGCGACTTCCGCGTGCTGCTCACGTTCGCGCGGCGCAACCACCGCGACGAGCGCGCCGGCATCACCGAGCGCGGGCTGTTCTGGGAGGGGGCGCTCGGCCCCGGGCGCGCGGTGAAGTGGCACGTCGAGGCGCCCGGCACGGAGGTGAAGATCGAGCCGGGCGTGACGGGCATGCTCGACGGCGAGACGGGGGTGGCCTCGCCGGACGCGTTCTTCCAGCTCACGCGTGCGCGCTACCGCGTCGTGCGCATCCACGCCGCGATGATGCTCGCCTGGCTGCGCGACCCGCGCGCCCGCGACGCCCTCGTGTCGCTCCTGCCCGCCCCGCCCCTCGAGGAGGCGAGGCTCGAGCAGATCCGGCGCGCGACGGCCGACGTCATCCCGTGCTCGGTGACGGCGGCGGAGGGGCGGCTGCGCGCGTGCCTCTTCAACGGCGGCGTGACCCCGGTGCGCGGCGTCACGCTGCGCGAGGTCCCCGCGGCCGAGGGCCGGACGCCGCGCGCCTGGCCCATCCCCGCGTCCCTGCCGGTGCACGAGGGGGTGGAGGTGAGCGTGCCCCTCGAGGGCGGCGAGGTCCCCGACGAGCTCCAGGTGGTGCCGCAGGGCCGCTGAGCCGATGATGCGCGGATGAAGCCACGCACAGGGCCCGCGCTCGCCCTCGCCGCGGCGCTCGCCGCCGCGCCGGCGCTGCTCGCCGGGGCCCGCGAGGCCGCCGCGTGGGCGCCGCTGGACCTCGAGGTCGTCCCCCGCTGGGGCGAGCTGCCGGTGCGCTACCACATCCACCGGAGGTCGATCCCGGGCCCGCTCTCCGGCTTCGCGGCTTCGGCGATCGAGGCCGGGTTCGCGGCGTGGTCGAGCCCCGCGTGCACCGCGTGGGAGACCGAGCTCCTCGGCGACACGGACGGCGGGTACGACGCCGACGACGGCAAGAACGTGTTCCTCTGGATCAGCGACGTCTGGCCGGACGGGCTCGGGGCCGCCGACTCGATCCTCGCCGTCACGATGCCGGTCTGGGGGCCCGACGGCGTCATCAACGACGCCGACATGGTGTTCAACAACGTGGGTTTCTGCTGGAACGACACCGGCGAGGGCGGCTGCACCGACGTGCGATCGATCGCCACCCACGAGCAGGGGCACTTCCTCGGCCTGGGCCACACGAACGTGCGCGGCGCGACGATGCTGGGCTTCTACCCGGGCGGCACGTCGGCGCGCACGCTCGAGGACGACGACATCGAGGGGGTCTGCGCGCTGTACCCGATCGGCGGGACGGCCGTCGCCAGCTCGGGCGCCGGCGCGGGCGGCGCGGGCGGCGCCGCGCCGGGGGCCGAGGACGGACCGAAGGACGGCGTCGGCGGCGAGGACGCCGGGAGCGACGCCGGCTGCTCCTGCGCGATCGGCGGAGGCGCGCCGGGCTCCCGGGGCGCGATGCCGCTCGCCGCGCTCGGCGCGCTGCTGTGGCGCCGCCGCCGTGGGATCGGCCAGGCCCTGCGCGAGCGCTAGCAGGCCCTCCGGCCGGGAGAGCGGTGCCCTGGCGTGGTCGTACGGACGGGGCCGCTTTACAACCCAGCGCAGCCGGGGCAAACGTCCCGCCATGCCCGAGCCGAGCACCGCAGCGTTCGACGCGGGGGTCGCGCGCGCCCTCCGCTCCCTTGGAACCGACGGCTCCGTTCCGGCCCTCGATCTCCTCGGCGATCCGGCCGGGGCGGCGAGCGCCCTCTCGGCCGAGGGCGGCGCTCCGCTGCTCCTCCGCGTGGCCCAGGAGCTCGGCGCGCCGCAGCGCGACAGGGACGTGGCCTTCGGCCCGGCGCCGCGCGACCCTGTCTGGCTCCGGTTCGAGCGCGGCGCGGGCGTCCTCCGGGTGGCGCCCCTGCGGCTCGCGGACGCCGGCCCGGCGCGGTCCGACGCCGGCAGCGCGGGCGGGGCAGGGGAGGGCGCGGCCGCGTCGCGCGACCCGGTGCGCGTCGAGGTGACCTCGGAGCAGCGCCCGTGCTGCGGCGCTGCCACGTGCACCCGCGAGCGGACCTACGTCGCCGCGTGGCTCGCGCTCGCGCCGTCCGGAGCGGGCGCCGCGGCGGCGCAGCGCCTGCTCGTCGCCGAGGCCCAGGACCTCGAGGCCGCGCGGGCCGAGGCGCTCGTCGAGGCGGTGGCGGCGCCGCTCGCGGCCGCGCTGCGCGTGCCGCTCCAGACGGCGCGGGGGACCGAGCCGCCGGACGCCATCGCGCCGCGCCCCCTCCCGGAGCCCGCGACGGCGCCCGCGCTGACGGCCGCCGCGCTTGCGCGGTTCGCGATCCGGAGCGAGGGCGAGCTCTTCGTCCTGCGCGACCACGCGAGCCACGGCCCGCGCGGCTCCGCGACCCGTAACGCGCTCATCGGCGCCGCGCTGATGCTCCTCGGGCTCGCGCTGTGGATCCAGGTCATGCGGAGCGTCTCCGCGGGAGACAGCGCCATCGCGATCGGCGTCGGCAGCGCCGCCGCGCTGCTCTCGCTCGCCGGCTACGCGTTCCTCGGCGTCGCCCGGTTCTCGTCCCGCTATGCGGCGCGCTCTGCCCCTGTCGCGTCGTTCGGCTCGGGCCGCTTCGTCGTCGCCCCCTGGGTGAGCCGCACCGGCGCGATCGATCTGCGCCCCGAGGGCAGGCTCGGCGCCGCCATCTCCGCGGGCGAGGTCCACGCCGTCCAGGTGCAGCCCCGCGGCGACCGCTTCGCCGTCGAGATCGACACCGACCACGGCCCCATCGACGCCCTCCTGACCGACAGCGAGGACGTCGCCCACTACTGGCGCGACGCGATGGAGCGCGCCGTCGCCTCGGTGCGCCACCCCGGCGGCCCCTCCGCCAGGCAGCGCCTCCGCGCGCGCGCCCAGGCGCAGCAGGCCGCTTCGGCGGGCTGACCGGGCGCTCCCTGCGTCGAGCGCGCCCAGGCGCAGCCGCGCGCGCCCGGGGTCGGATCTGGAAAAATTCATCTATATCAAAAGGCGGTGGCTCGGCCCACGCCTCGGCGCGTCGCCCTTGCCGTCGTTTGCCGTGTCTTGCCCCTGACGCCCGGCCTTCCTCATCAGGCGTCTGCCGGGCTGCTCGCGAGCAGAAAAAAAGTGTCCGGCGCGTCGCCCCTCGAACGTCGGAGGGGTGAAGCACCTGACAAGGAGGCAGACCCATGAGCGAGTTCATCTTCCTGTACCGCGGCAAAGACTGGACGACCTCCCCGGCGGAGATGCAGCAGCGCATGCAGAAATGGTCCGCGTGGATGAAGGAGCTCGGCGCGAAGGGGCACATCAAGGACCCCGGCCACCCGCTCGAGCGCACCGGCAAGACCGTCGAGGGCAGGCAGAAGCAGGTCGTCGACGGCCCGTTCGCCGAGGCAAAGGACGTGATCGGCGGTTACACGATCATCGCGGCCGAGGACCTCGCGCACGCGGTCGAGCTCTCGAAGGGCTGCCCCATCCTCGACGCCGGAGGGGCCGTCGAGGTGCGCCCGATCATGAAGCTCGCCCTGTAGTGGAGCCTGTCGAGCCGATCTTCCGGCGCGAGGCCGGCCGCATGCTGGCCACGCTGACGCGCGTCTTCGGGGTCCACAACCTCGCGCTGGCGGAGGACGTCGTGCAGGACGCCCTCTGCCGTGCGCTCGAGGTGTGGAAGCTCCGGGGCGTGCCGGAGAACCCCGCCGCGTGGCTCATGGCCACGGCGAAGCACCGCGCCCTCGACGCCCTGCGCCGCGAGCGGACCGCGCGCACCTTCGCGCCCGAGCTCACGCGGCTCTTCGAGGGCGAGCGCCCGCTCGCCCCCGCGGTCGACGAGCTCTTCGGCGCGGCCGCGATCCGGGACGATCAGCTCCGGATGATGTTCTCCTGCTGCCACCCCCGGCTGCCCGAGGAGGCGCAGGTCGCGCTCGTGCTCCACATCCTCTGCGGCTTCAGCGCGAGCGAGATCGCGGCCGCGTTCCTCTGCACCGAGGCGGCGATCGAGAAGCGCATCGCGCGCGCGAAGAAGGTGCTCGCGGGCTCGTCGCGGCTGTTCGATCTCACGGACGAGGAGTTCTCCGCCCGCCTCTCGGCCGTCCAGCGCGCGCTCTACCTGCTCTTCAACGAGGGCTACCACGGCGCGTGCCCCCGGGAGGCGGTGCGGGCGGAGCTCTGCCGCGAGGCGATGCACCTCGCGGCGCTCCTCGTCGAGCACCCCCTCGCGTCGAGGCCCGCCACGCACGCCCTCGCGGCGCTGATGTGCCTCCACGCGGCGCGCCTCCCCGCGCGCGTCGACGCCTCCGGCCACCTGAGCTCGCTGTTCCAGCAGGACCGGTCGCGCTGGGACCGCGCGCTCGTGGCCGAGGGCCAGCGCCTCCTCGACCTCTCGGCCACCGGTCCCGAGCTCACGGAGTACCACGTCGAGGCCGCGATCGCGTCGGTCCACGCGAGCGCCGGGCGCGCGGAGGACACGAGCTGGGAGACCATCGTCTCGCTGTACGACACGCTCATGGCGATCCGCCCCTCCCCGGTGGTCGCCCTGAACCGCGCCATCGCCGTCGCGCAGCGCGAGGGCCCCGAGCGCGGGCTCCAGGAGATCGGCGCCATCGAGGGCCGCGAGCGCCTCGCCGCCTATCCGTTCTACTTCGCGGCCCAGGGCGAGCTCGAGCTCCGCCGCGGCCGCCGCGAGATCGCGGGCCAGCACTTCCGGTCGGCGCTCGCGCTCGCCCGCAACGCGATGGAGCGACGCTTCTTCGAGCAACGCCTCGCGGTGTGCGGCGACGGGGCTCCCTGACGCGCGCTGCGGCGGCGAGGGCGCTCCCGGGCTCCGGACCGCTGGTATGCCAGCATGCGCCAATCGCATGCCGGCCTGTGCCAAGCCGCTCCACCGGGGGGAGCTCTGATCTGGCGCTTTTCGTCATGATCTCAGGTGGATCCGTGGTCGTGACGGGGAGGGCGCGCGGATTGGTCGGTGGAGCGTACGGAGGCGGCCCGTCGGTCAGCACGACCGGGACGGGGGGCTTCGGCGGCGACATCAACGTCGGTGCGGCATACGGAGGCGGCCCGTCGGTCAGCACGACCGGGACAGGGGGCTTCGGCGGCGACGACAACGCCGGCGGAGCTGGCGGCGAGGGCCCCTCGGTCGGCGGCTCCGGCGGGGCTGGCGGCGCGGGCGGGGCTGGCGGCGACCCCGCGGTCGGCGGGGGGAGCGCGGGGGAGTGAGCCGATGATCGCGCCGACCGAGATCCCCGTCCGCGCGCTCATGCCCGCGGACCTCATGGAGGCGAAGCCGATCTACGCGGTCTGAGAGCTCACGATGAAGTGCGACCAGCCGTGCCAGCACTGCGGGTCGCGCGCCGGCGCCGCGCGCGACGCGGAGCTCTCGACCGAGGAGGTGCTCGAGGTCGCCGCGAGCCTCGTGCGGCTCGGCTGCCGCGAGATCGCGCTCATCGGCGGCGAGGCGTACCTGCGTGACGATCTGGTCGAGATCATCTCGTGCTTCGCGCGCAGCGGCATCCGCGTCATCATGCAGACGGGCGGGCGAGCGTTCACGCTCGAGCGGGCGAACGCGCTCCGCGCCGCGGGGCTCACCGGGCTCGGGGTCTCGGTGGACGGGCCGGCGCACGTCCACGACGAGCTGCGCGGCAACGTCGGCAGCCACGCGGCCGCCCTCCGTGCGCTCGACAACGGCCGCGCCGCCGGGCTGATCACGACCGCCAACACGCAGATCAACCGTCTCAACGCGCACCTGCTGCGCGAGACGTGCGCCGAGCTGCGCTCGCACGGCATCCAGACCTGGCAGGTGCAGCTCACCGTGCCGATGGGGCGCGCGGCCGACCATCCCGAGTGGATCATCGAGCCGTGGCGCGTCGTCGAGGTCATCGACACCCTCGCTGCCATCCAGCGGGAGGCGCTCGAGACGCACGTGTCGGGCGTGCCGTTCAACGTGTTCGCGAACAACAACATCGGTTACTTCGGCCCGCACGAGCAGCTCCTGCGCTCGAGGCCCGGCGGCGGCGACGCCCACTGGCGCGGCTGTCGCGGCGGCATCAACGCGGTCGGCATCGAGTCGGACGGCACCGTGAAGGCGTGCCCCTCGCTCCCGACCGCGCCCTACGCGGGCGGCAACGTGCGCGAGCTCGGCCTCGAGCACCTCTGGGAGCGCTCGGAGGCGGTCCGGTTCGCGCGCGATCGCGACGCGAGCGAGCTCTGGGGGCACTGCGCCACGTGCTACTACGCCGACGCCTGCCGCGCGGGGTGCTCGTGGACCGCGCACTGCACGCTCGGCAAGCGCGGCAACAACCCCTTCTGCTACCACCGCGTGACGCAGCTCAAGCGGCGGGGCATCCGCGAGCGCCTCGTCATGAAGCAGCGCGCGCCGCACGTGCCGTACGATCATGGCCTCTTCGAGCTCGTCGAGGAGCCCTGGGACGCGCCGCCCCCTCCGCCGCCCGATCCGGTGGCGCCGAGGAACGCGCGCCGACGGTTGCCGGTCGTGCCGAGGTCGTAGCCGCCGCACGGCCTGGCGGGCGCCGGGCGCCCTCTGGCGGGCGCCGGGCGCCCTCTGGCGGGCGCCGGGTGCCCTCTGGCGGGCGCCGGGTGCCCTCAACCCGGGTCGGGCTCCTCAACCCGGGTCGGGCTCCTCAACCCGGGTCGGGTTCCCTGCCTCAACCCGGGTCGGGTTCCCTGGTTCCCCCAACCCCGGTCGGGCTCCCTGTCGCCGGTCGGGCTCCCTGTCGGGCTCGCTCCGGGCGGGCTCCTCAACCCGGGTCGGGTTCCCTGCCTCAACCCGGGTCGGGTTCCCTGGTTCCCCCAACCCCGGTCGGGCTCCCTGTCGGGCTCGCTCCGGGCGCCCTCAACCCGGGTCGGGTTCCCTCAACCCCGGTCGGGCTCCCTTCACCGCGCGGGCAGCGCGTAGGCCTCCCAGTATCCGGCCTGCGGTGCGATCTGCTCCACCACGTCGGCCGCCATCCCCGCCGGGTCGCGCACCTGGAACCGACGCTGTCCCCAGGCCTCGACGGTGAGCGGATACGTGATCGGCACGCCGGCTGCGCGCGCGCGCTGGTGTGCAGCCGCGGCATCCGCGACCTGCACGGTCTGCAGCATCCCGCGCCCGTCGAATGTCTCGTTCCCCGGCGGGCTGGAGGGGTGATCGTGCGCCATCAGCGCGAGGCCGATCGCATCAGCCGCCGTGCCAGGGCGCCCGAGCGCGACGAACCAGGTGCTCTCGAACACGGGCCCCATGTCGAAGAGGCGTCGATAGAAATCCGCCGTCGCGTGCAGCTTCTCCGCCGGAACCACCACCAGCGGGTACGTGTCGAGCGCCGCGGCTGGCGCCGCAGGCTGCGCGGCCGAGCGCGTCGCGCAGCCGTCGGGGGGGAACGGGGCGAGGACCAGTGATGCAAATCGCGGGATCGCGGTCATGGAGATGCTCCTGTACACACTGTTGGTATGTATGTCGCCGGCCGTCGTCACGGCCGCTCGTTCCTGCGCTGCTCGGCGCGGGCGCCGCCCGTGGTGCGCAGGCCCTCGAGCACCAGGTGGATCGCCCCCTTCGCCTCGGCGAGCGCGCGCTTGCGGTGCGGGCGCTGCGCGGCCCACGCCACCACCTCGTTGAGCGCGCCGTTGAGCGTGATGGCGAGCGGCTCGGCCGGCGTCTCGCGGATGTAACCCGCGTCGATCGCCGCTTCGACCGCCTCGATCAGCTGGCCGAGCCCGTGTGCGCGCTCGATCCGGTCCCACGCCGCGCGCCCGAGGACGGCGGGGCCGTCGAGGAACAGCACGCGCACCACCTCGGGCTCGGCCACCACGTCGGCGAAGGCGTCGCACCCGGCGACCAGCGCGGACCACGCGTCGCCCTCGCGCGCAGCGCGCGCTTCGATGGCACGCCCGACGTCGGCGTACAGCTCCTCGCACACGGCGGCGAAGAGCTCGGACTTGTCGCGGAAGTGGTGGTACAGCGCGCCGCGGGTGACGCCGGCGGCCTCGAGCAGCATCTCGGTGCTTGTGCCGGCGTAGCCGTGCTCGGCGAACAGCTTGCGCCCGTGCGCGATGAACCTGGCGCGCGTCTCCGCCCCTTGCTCGACCTTGCCACCCTTGCGGCCCACCCGTGCGTCCCTCGCCATCGCTCAATATACATACTGTATGTATGCATCCCGTGCAAGCGGGTCGGCGCGACCCCTCGCCCAGCCCCTTGCGCGTCCGGGCAGCTCATGTAATGAACATGTTCAGTGAACTCGTTCACCCAGAAGCCAGGCCGCCGCGACGCCCAGAAAGACGCGACGCGCGCCCGGATCCTCGAGGTCGCGCGCGACAGCTTCGAGCGCCACGGCTTCGAGGCCGCGAGCGTCCGCGCCATCGCCGCGGACGCCGGCGTCGCCGCCGGCACCGTCCTCCTCCACTTCGCCGACAAGCGCGACCTGCTCCACGCCGCCCTGTTCGACGACCTCGCCGCCACCGCCGCCGAGGCCGTCCGCGACGACGAGCCCGGCACCCTCGAGCAGCGGCTCCACCGGCTCGCCGCTGCGTTCTTCGCGTACTACGCCCGCAGGCCGACCCTCTCGAAGACGCTGCTTCGCGAGTCGCTGTTCGCCGACCCGCCGTGGCAGGCGCGCTTCGCCGAGCAGGTCACCGCCGCGCACGGCCGCGTCGTCGCGCTGTTCGAGGCCGCGCGCGCGCAGGGGGAGGTCGCCGACGACGCCGACGCCGCGCTCTTCGGCGTCGCCTTCTTCTCCTTCTACTACTTCGCGCTGATCGCGTGGGTCCAGGGCGCGCACCCGTCGCCCGTCGCCCTCCTCGATCGGCTCGTCGCTCAGCACCTCTGCGGCCTCCGCCCCGCAGCCAACGTCAGGAGGGCTCGATGACGTCGTCCATCATGTTCCGCAGTCCCGAGGCGCGCGCCCGCATCGCGGCGTGGTTCGACAGGTTCCACGAGAGGCTCCCGGTCCCGACCCGATCGCGCGAGGTCTCCACCCGCTTCGGCGCGACGCACGTCCTCGTCGCGGGCCCCGAGGGCGCCCCGCCGCTCGTCTGCCTGCACGGCGCGCTCGCGAGCTCCGCGCACCTGCTCGGCGAGCTCGGGCCGCTCCTCGCGCGCTACCGCGTCCACGCGGTCGACGTCATCGGCCAGTCCGTCAAGAGCGCCGACGTCCGCCTGCCGCTCGACGGGCCCGCCTACGCCGAGTGGCTCACCGACGTGCTCGACGCGCTCGGCCTCGCGCGCGCCCACCTCCTCGGCGTGAGCTGGGGCGGCTTCGTGGCCCTGCGCATGGCCCAGATCGCGCCCGCGAGGATCGACCGCCTCGTCCTGATCGTGCCGGCGGCCCTCGTGTCGGGCTCGGCGTGGCAAGGCCTCACGCGCATCGCGATCCCGATGGCCCTCTACCGCGCGTTCCCCTCGGAAGAGCGCCTCGCGCGCCTCGTCGCCGGGCTGTTCACCTCGCAGGACGACCTGTGGTGCTCCTATTTCGGCGACGCCGTGCGCAGCTACAGGCTCGACTTCCGGCCGCCGCCGCTCGCCACGCCGGCGTCGCTCGCCGGCTTCACGCGGCCCGCGCTCGTCTTCGGCGCCGACGACGACGTGAGCTTCCCCGGCGCCAGGCTGCTCGCGCGCGCGAACGAGCTCCTGCCGCGCGCCGAGACCGAGCTGCTCGAGGGGTGCCGCCACTCGCCCCCCACCGACGACGCCTTCCGCGCGCGGCTCTGCGGGCGGATCGCGCGCTTCCTCGGGAGCGACGCCGCGACCGCGGCCGACGCCGCCGAGGTCGCGCCGCCCGGGCTCGCCGCGCCGGTCGCGTGATCTCCTCCGCGTCCGGCCGGCGCGCGCGCCGCGCTCGGCCGGCGCGCGCGCCGCGCTCGGCCGGCGCGCGCCCCTCAGTGACCCGACACGTCGTCGACCCCGGCGAACGCCTCGACGAGGCGCGCGCGGACGCCCTCCGAGAGCGGCGGCCCCTCGATCGAGCGCACGTTCTCGAGCAGGTGCTCCACGCTGCTCGTCCCCGACAGGATCACGTGCGCGCCCGGCTCGTCCCGGCAGAAGCGGTACGCCACGTCCGGGATCGACCGGGGCGCCTCCCCCGCGAGGAGGCCGCCGAGCCCCTCGTCGACGAGCCGGCGCGGCACCTTGCCCCGCGCCGCCAGGTCGGCGAGCAGCTCCCTCAGCCGGTCGGGCCGGCTCAGCGCCCGCCGGACAGCGAACATGATCAGCGTGCCGACGTTCCTCGCCTGCGTCAGCGGGAACACCGTCGCGCGCGCCGACTGGTTCAGCAGGTTGAACCCGACCATCACGACGTCAAAGAGGTCGTCGCGGAGCGCCTGCTCCAGCGTCGCGTGCGACGGATCGGCGGCGAACGCCTCCGTGATGCCCAGAAAGCGGATCTTGCCCTGCTCGCGCAGGCGCAGGAGCACGGGGACGATCCGCTCGCGCAGGTCGGCGTAGTGCTGCGGGAGCACGCCGTGCAGGTGATAGATGTCGACGTGATCCGTGCCCAGCCGCTCGAGGCTCGCGTCCAGCGACGACACGACGTCTTCCGGTCGCACGGGCGCATCGAGGCGCGTCGTCTTCTTCGTCGAGATCACCACGCTGTCGCGCGGCACCTCGCGGAGCGCCTTGCCGATGATCCCCTCGGTCCCGTACGCCTCCGCCGTGTCGAAGAAGTTCACGCCGTGGTCGATGGCCGCGCGGACGAGCCGGACCGACTCCGCCTCGGCGACGCGCCCGGCGCCGAGCCGGCTGTCGCCCCCCGCGCCAAGGCCGAGCACGCTGACCTTGAGGCCCGTGCGCCCCAGGATGATGCGATTCACGTGATCGTCTCTCTTTCTCTTCTGGCTCTCTTCTGGGCTCGCGGTCGCGGGGTGATCGCCGCCGCGCTCGGATGAGAGGCGCGCCCGCGCGCCGCGCGTTACAAGCGCCGCGCGTTACAGGCTCACTCCTTCGGCGCGACCTTCCACGACGTGAAGCGCCGCTCCACGCGCATGAGCAGGTAGTTGAACGCGAGCCCGAGCGTCGTGATCGTCAGGATGCCGACATACATGCTCGGGATCTGGAAGTTGTATTGCGCGTAGATGATGAGGTATCCGAGCCCGGCCTTGGCCCCGATCATCTCCGCGGCGACGAGGACGAGCAGCGAATAGGCGCCCGCCAGCCGGATGCCCACGAAGATCGTCGGGACCGCCGCCGGCAGGATCACCTTGCGGAAGAGCTGGAGCGGCGACAGGCCCATCGTCCGCGCCGACTTGATGAGCAGCGGATCGACCCCGCGCACCCCGCTGATCGTGTTGAGCAGGATCGGCCAGGTGCACGAGTAGATCACGAGCGCCACCTTCGACGCCTCCCCGATCCCGAGCAGCAGGAGGAACACCGGGAGGAGCGCGAGCGCCGCGGTGTTGCGCAGCACCTCGAGCAGCGGGTTGATGGCGTCCGCCACGCCCCTGTACCACCCGATCGCGAGCCCGAGCGGCACGCCCATCAGGATCGCCAGCGAGAAGCCGAGCAACGAGCGGGACAGGCTCGCCCGGATGTGGCTCAGGAGCTGGCCGTTCTGGAGGAGCTGCCACCCGGTCGCCAGCACCTCGGAGAGCGGCGGCAGGAAGGCCGCCTCCACGAGCCCGACGCGCGGCGCCGTCTCCCAGAGCGCGGCGACGAACAGCAGGATCCCCGAGCGCGCCGCGGCGCGGCCGAGCCACCTCCCCACCTCGGCGACGAGCGGCGGCTGCTGCGCCTCCTCGTGCAGCGCGATCGACTGCTCCAGGCTAGCCATTGACCGCCACCACGCCCGCCACAGGGCGGCTCTCCGCCGCGCGCTTCTGCTTCTTGATCCGCTCCTGCTCCTCCGCCTTGAGCACCTCCTCGCGCAGGAGCGTCCAGATCTCGTGCCGCAGCCTGCCGAACTCCGGCGTCGACCGCGGGTCCTCGTGGCCGCGGATCTCGGGCGGGATCTCGATGATGTGCTTCACGCGGCCCGGCCGCGACGTCATGACCGCGACCCGCTGCCCGAGGAACACCGCCTCGTCGATGCTGTGCGTGATGAAGAGGATCGTCGTGCGCGACCTCTCCCAGATCCGGAGCAGCTCGGCCTGCAGCGACTCGCGCGTCTGCGCGTCGAGCGCCGCGAACGGCTCGTCCATCATCAGCACCTCCGGGGCGTAGGCCAGGCTCCGGGCGATGGCCACGCGCTGCTTCATGCCGCCCGACAGCTCGTGCGGATACCGATCCTCGAAGCCGGAGAGGCTCACGAGATCGAGGAAGCGCTGCGCGATCTCCCTGCGCTCGCCCTCCGGGACGCCCTTGGCCTCGAGGCCGAACTCGACGTTCTCGCGCGCCGTGCGCCACGGGAAGAGCGCGTATTGCTGGAACACGATCCCCCGGTCGAGGGCCGGGCCCGTGATCGGCTTGCCGTCCAGGAGGAGCCGCCCGGTCGACGGCTTCGACAGCCCGCCGAGCAGATCGATGAGCGTCGACTTGCCGCAACCGCTCGGCCCGACCAGGACCATCAGCTCGCCCGCGCGCACGTCGAGGCAGAGGTCCTCGATCGCCGTGAACCGCGCGCCCTCCTTCGCTCCCGCCGGCCCCTTGACGGCGAACGTCTTGCTCACGTTCTGGAACTGGATCTTGTTGCTCATCGCTCCTCCTGCTGCCCATCCTCGACGAGGGCCCGGTCCGATGACGGGCCGCCCTTCCAGAACGGGTTGAATCGTGCACGGCGCGTTCAGCTCGCCTGGAGCGACCGCAAACCCCGCAACCTCGCGTGCGCCCTCCGCGCGGCGCTGCGCTCCTCCGAGCGTGCCTGCGGGGCTTTCTTCTCGAGCACGCCGGGTGCGTTGAGCACGCCGCGTACCAACGGCGCGCCGCTCTGGAAGACGCAAATCCGCTATAGCAGACGGCGGCCTGCTGCTGGCGCAGCAGGCGCTGCGCACGGGGTGTTGCTGCGGCAGCAGGGGAGCAGCGCGGACGGGGTGGGAGGGCGCCGGCGGGCCGCGGAAGCGAGCCCTCTCGACGGCTGCCGCACGTTCAGGTTAAATTTTACAGCAATGACCGTATCCACTGCGTCACCGGACGGCGTCGAGGCCGATCAGCTCGCGGGCAGCCGCGCTTTCCTCTTCCAGCGGGCGCCGTTCGCCATCGTCGAGCTGGGCAGCGACCTCACCATCCGGGACTGGAACGGCGCGGCCGAGCGCCTGTTCGGCCATGCGCGGCGCGAGGCGCTCGGCCGTCGCGTGGACGAGCTGCTGCCGGCTTCCGGCGACCCCGGCGCGTGGCGGCGGCTGCTCGAGGAGGACGGTGCGGCGCCTCACGTGTGGAGCCACGTCACGAAGGACGGCGCCGTGGTGAGCTTCGAGTGGCGCCACGAGCGCTTGCTCGACGAGCGCGGGCAGGTCAGCGGGGTCGGCGTGTTCGGGCAGGACGTGACGGAGCGGGTCGAGCAGCTCCGCCGTTACCAGCAGAAGGAGCTGGTCCTGCGGACGATCACGCAGACGCTGCCGATCGTCGTCTGGGCGATCGATCGCGAGGGGATCTTCACGTTCCACGAGGGCAAGGGGATCGAGGGCGCGGGGCTCCGGCAAGGGGAGCTCGTCGGGAAGAACGTGTTCGATTACTACGCGGACAGCGACGGCAAAGCCGAGCTGGAGCGGGCGCTCGCGGGCGAGGCGACCCACTCGATGTCCACGACGCACGGGGTGACCTGGGAGAACTGGGAGATCCCCATCCGCGACGAGCGGGGCGATGTGTACGCGGTCGTCGGCTTCACGCTCGACATCAGCCCGGCGAAGCGCACGGAGCAGGAGCTCCGGAGCAAGCTGGAGCTCATCGAGCGGCAACAGCAGGTGATCCGCGACCTATCGACGCCCATCATCCAGGTCTGGGACGGCGTGCTGACGCTGCCGATGATCGGCGTCGTCGACAGCCAGCGGACCGCGGAGGTGATGGATACGCTGCTCGACGCGATCGTCCGCACGGGCGCGCGCTACGCGATCCTCGACCTCACCGGCGTCGAGATGGTGGACACGAAGACAGCGAGCTATCTGCTCGATCTCGTCGGCGCGATACGGCTCCTCGGCGCGGAGGGCATCGTCACGGGCATCCGGTCGAACGTCGCGCAGACGATCGTGAGCCTGGGGCTCGACCTGTCCAGCATCACGACGCTGACGAACCTCCGCGCGGCGCTCCAGCACTGCATCCGCCAGATGACAAGGGAGCGCGCGCCGGCCGGCGCGCTCGGGGCCGCGCCGGCCGGCGCGCTCGGGGCCGCGCCGGCGCGGTGACCCTGGCGCCCTGGCGGCTCACCCACCTCTGCTGATCACGCCGTCGCCGCGCCGGAGCTCCGCATCGCCCTGGCGAGCGCCTCGACGAACACGCGGACCGCGGCGCGCGCGGGCGCGGCGTACACAGCGAAGCTGGCGCGCTTCGATGCGCCGTATTCCGGCAGCACGCGCCGCAGCGCGCCGCGCGCGAGGTGCTCCTGAACGACGTAGTCGGGCAGGTTGGCCAGGCCGAGGCCGGCGACCGCGGCGTCGCGCAGCGTGAACGTGTCGCTGGAGCGGAAGGAGCCGCTCACCGGGATGACGCGCTCGCCCTCGGGGCCCACGAGCGTCCACCGGGCGACGGGCTCCTGGTTGAGCGTCAGGCAGTCGTGGTCGGCGAGATCCTCGAGGCGCCGCGGCGTGCCGTGGCGGCGCAGGTACCGGGGGCTCGCGCAGAGCACGCGCAGGTCGCCGGCCAGCCGCCGCGCGACGAGCGAAGCAGGGGAGATCTCGGCGGCGAGGCGCACCGCCACGTCGACGCGCTCGGCCACCAGATCGACGATGCGATCGGTGAGATCGAGATCGATGCGCAGCTCCGGGTACCTCGCGCGGCAGGCCAGCACGGCGGGCGCGACGCGGAGCGTGCCGAGGACCGTGGGCGCCGAGATGCGCAGCGTCCCGCGCGGCGTCCCGTCGAGATCCGCCACCGCGCGCTGCGCCTCCTCGAGGTCCGAGAGGATCCGGTCGGCGCGCTCGGCGTAGAGGTTCCCCGCCTCGGTGAGGCTCACGCGGCGCGTCGTGCGCTGGAGGAGCTTCGCGCGGAGGCGCTCCTCGAGCCGCGCGACCTGCTTGCTGACCGACGACGACGTGAGCCCCAGCGCCTTCGCCGCCGCCGAGAAGCTCTGCCGCCGCGCGACCTCGAGGAACGCCCTCATCTCGCCCAGGTGACCGCTCGCCGGATCCATCCCATTCTTTCCTTCCGCGACGCAATCCTCGTCGCCGGACCAGGATTATCACGCGCACACGCCAGAGCTACGTTCCTGGAGAGCGAGGCGTTCGCTGCCCCGCTGTGAAGGAGGGATCCATGCTCACGCAGGCTCGCGGCCGCACCGGCGTCGCGCTGCTGCTCTTCATCCTGGTCATCGGGCTGGCCGCAGATCGCCTCGCGGCGCTCCCCGCGGAGCCGGGCGGGGCGGCGACGCAGCGCACGCCGCCCGGGGCCGAGCAGGCCGACCGGCTCCCGCCGGGCGCGCGCGGCGCCCTCGCCCGTCCACTTCCGCGAGGCGCTCTCCTCGAACGGGCAGAGGCCGCCGGACCCGCGCGCGCCGCGCGCGACGCGGCCCCGCGGCTGGCCTCCAGCCACGACCCCGCGATGTGAGCGCGCCGGGCCGCCCGCGCGCCGGCTCACGCCACGCGATCGATGGCGCCCTGGACGCCCTCCTGCTTGGAGCAGTGCGCACAGCAGTAGAACGCCCCGCCCGCCTCGATGCCGTGGCCCACGATCCGGCAGGCGCAGTGGGCGCACACGGGCGCGAGCTTGTGAATCGCGCACTCGAAGCAGTCGAAGGTGTAGGTCGTGGCGCCCACCGTGATCTGGAAGGCCTTGTCGTAGGTGTTGCCGCAGCAATCGCACGTGTTCATCTCAGGACCTCTCGGCGGTTAGGGGACATCGTCACACCGCAACGCCAACACGGCCGGCGTCCGCGATCACGCCCGGGTCCCTGGGCGGCTGCCCCGGCGCCGGAGGATCGATGATCTCCGGAGAGGGCTCTCCAGGGGCGGGAGGAGGGGGCGGTGGATCCCGCCGCGCCGGCTCGTCCGGCACCGGATCGCGCCGCGGGGGCTCGTCGGGCCCCGGATCCTGCACCGGCGGCTCCTTCTCTGGATCACCGACCGGCGCGGGGCTGGGAGTTCCTCGGGACGGGGGCGCATTCACGGACATCGATGCTTTCCTCCTCGCACGTTCGCGCGTCCTCTCCTGGGCTCGTGTTGACGCAGCGCGGACAGGGCTGCACGAAGCGCGCCATGGCGCCATCGAGCAGGGCGGCTCGGCCGCGGCGACGCGCCGCGCGCATCCTGGCGCGCGGCGACCCCGCCACGGCGCGCATTCCTGTCACACTGGGGCGCTGTTGCGTTGGCGGGCGAACCGATGAGGCCCGCCCGGCCGGCGGCGCTTCACTTCGGCAGGAAGCTCAGGAGCTTCCCGAGCGCCTTGCCGAGGCTCTCCGCCTCGAGGACGTCGGGCAGCACGAGCACGCCGAGCACGCTGAGGCCGATGCCCATCAGCGAGCCGCCGGCGATCACGCCGGCGCAGATGGCCTCGGTGTTCTCCGCGGCCAGCGCGTACCAGGGCCGCTTGACCGGCGCGGGCCCGGCCTCCTCGACCCCGCCGGGCGCCGTCGCGCTCAGCCGCGACTCCGTCTCGCGCTTGCGGTGCCACGCGGCGGACCGGCGCTCGAGCAGCCAGAAGAGGAACGACCCGAGGAACATCGACCAGATGTCGGTGAAGTTCAGGATGAACGCGAGCCCCAGGGCGACCGCGGAGAGGGGGAATCGATTCCTCGTCAGCTGCTTCGTGACCTCGACGAGGATGCCGATGATCGCCCCGACGATCACCGCGGTCTTGGCCGTCGGGTGGAGGAAGTCGAGCCCCTTCATCAGGACCTCGGCGACCGCCTTCCACGTGAGCGCGCTCGGGACGGGCAGCTGCTCGGTCCCGTAACGGCCGATGTCCCCCTGGATGAGCACGAGGTACCAGACGGGCACCGAGAGCACGAGCCCCGCGATCGTGCCGAGCACGTGCCCCAGGGCCTGGTGGCGCGGCTTGCCGCCGAGCATGTAGCCCGGCTTGATGTCCATCAGCAGGTTCGCCGTGTTGCTCGCGACCTCCGCCGTGATCCCGGCGGTCATCAGGTTCGTCGTGATGTTCTTCGGCGCGAGGACGCCGTAGGTGAGCTGCGTCAGCTTGCCGAGCGCGCCCGTCGGGGTGATCGCCGTGATGGCCGTCGAGTTCACGGCGATGAGCGAGAAGATGAACACGAGCGGGATCGCGATGATCCCGAGCCACCAGTCGATGCCGAACCAGATCTTCCCGAGCGCGACGACGACCGCGCCGACGACCGGGACGCCGATGATCGACAGCTTCACGGGGAGCTCGATGTCCGCGAGCACGTCCCTCGTCGCGCCCTTCCTGGAGAGGCCCTTGAACGCGTCGAGGATCACCTTGGGCTTGGAGAAGAAGGCATAGAGCGACGAGGTCGTCATGCACGCGACGCCGCCCCACAGGGCCCATATCGTGATCTGCCCGAACCCGTAATGCCCGTTCTTCGGCAGGATGATGCCGTGCTGGATGAGCAGGGGGGCCAGGATCCAGTAGTTGAGCACCCCGCCGAGCAGGAGCGACACGCCGGTCCGGATGCCCATCAGGCCGCCCGTGGCGACGAAGATGATGCTCGTGTCGAAGCGGATCGTGAGCTCGTTGAACGGGATGCCCCGGAGCCCCGGGGTGATGCCCCACCGCTTGAGCAGGTCGGCGAAGCGCCCGTGATAGAGGATCTCGTCGTAGTAATGGGGGATGCTCTTCAGCGCGAAGAGCGCGCGCATCACCTTGTCGTCGCGCAGGAGCTCGAGGGCCGCGCTCGCGAGGCCGCCGCCGAGGAGGAGCTTCGCCTTGAAGAGGCCCTCCCGCTCGTCGCTCTCGTGCAGCGCGTCCATCACGACGCCGGCGGCCATCCCCTCCGGAAAGGGGAGCTGTTCGTCGTTGATGAAGCGCTTCTTCATGGGGAAGGCGAAGAGCACGCCCAGGATGGCGAGGACGAACATCCAGATCATCGCCTTCCCCATGGGGATGATCGTCGTCGTGACCATCGAGTAGGCCGCCAGGCTCGTGAAGAGCGGCGCGTTGATGTACCCGGCCGACGTCGCGATCGACTGCATCGCGTTGTTCTCGAGCACGGTCATGTCCCTGCCGAGCCCCATCCTGGAGAGGACCTTGAACAGCCCGAAGGCCAGGATGACGCTCGTGATCCCGACGCCGAGCGACCAGCCGGTGCGCGCGCCGATGTACACGTTCGTGAGCGACAGGAAGGCGCCGAGGAGCATGCCCGTGATGCCCGAGCGGAGCGTGAGCTGGGGCATGTCGCCGCGGTAGACGTTCTTCAGCCACCAGGTGTCCTTCTCTTCGAGGGACATGGTGTGGACCTGCTCCGGCGTGAGCTGCTTGATGGCCATTGCTCGGCGACCTCCGCGCACCTTGTACCATGGTGGCCGACGCCCGGTGCAGCCCCAACGGCGCGCCCCGCCGGCCGTCGGCGATGAGCGCGCTGCCGACCTCACGCAGCAGCGACGGTGCCCGCGCGCGCGGGAATCCGTGGCTGCGCCCGCGCTGGGGCTGCGCCGGCGCGCCCGCTGGAATCCGCGGCAGCGACGGAATTGCTGGGCTCGTACGGAATTGCTGGGCTCGTGTCGCGCGGCTCGCGCGCGGAGCGCTCAGTCGCTGTCTCGGCCGCTGCCGGCAAAGCCGTCCTCGCGGCGGGCGAAGAGGACGTTGAACGTGGTGAGGGTGCCGTAACAGCCGGTGATGTACGCCTGGAGCTGGACCTTCTCGGCGTCGCTCAGCCCCTCGTGCGCGTTGATCTTCTGCTCCAGCACGCGGAGCTTGTCGCGGAGCATGACGATCTTGTGGAAGAACACGTCGAGCGGGATGCGCTTCTCGGCCGTGCCCTCCTTTCCGGGGCGGAGGACGATCTCCCCGCCTTCCCAGCGGCCGCCCATCTCCGCGCGGCCGACGCCCAGCTCCTCGGACAGCACCTCGCGCAGCACACGACGGAACTCGTCGATATCCATGTCGATGTCGATCTCCCTTGGCAGCGGCGAACGGGCGGGCTGCGGCGCCGCGCCGGCCCGGCGCTCGGGCGACGGCGCCCGCTCGGGCGCCCGCGGCCTGCCGCCCGAGCCGCGCGGCTGGCCGGCGGCCCGCGGGGGCGGGGGCGGCGGCGGCGCCCCCTTGGCGCGGTAGCGGGCGCACGTCGCGGTCGCCTTGACCGGCGGCGGGTACACCTCGAGAGCGCACTCGCCGACGCGGCCGCGCGCGGGATCCTCATGCACCCGGGTGTATGCTGCGCAGCTTCCGCACCGGCCCGCGTAATCGTTCACCGGGGCGGCACTCTACCAGCTTTGCGGGCGGCGGGGGGCGCGTTCCACGCCCGGTCGAGCCCGCCCGGGGGATCGCGAAGCGGCCGCGAGCCCCGTCCGGCCCGGCTCGACGCCTCGCGGCCGCACCGCTCGACGGCTCACCGGCGGTGCTGCTCCGCTGCCGCGAGCTGCTCCCGCCGCCTCGCAAGCCACGCGCGCGCCTCGGCCTCGTCCGCGGCGAAATGGACGGGAATGTCGGCTCCCGTGGTGAGCGCATAGGCGCGCATCACCAGCTCGGTGATGACCTTCGCCCCGAAGGACGCGCGGTGGTAGACGAGGCCGCGGATGGGCGGCGCCCTGCCCGCTTCCTTCATGATCACGCGCCGGGACTCCGACGGGACGTGGCCGAGCCCGGACATCTCGCCGGTGACCAGCACGTGGCTCCGCCCCGCGAAGCGCGACTCCATGAAGTCGAAGATATGCCTCGCGTCGTCCGGCGTGACGTCGCCCCGCAGGATCAGATCCAGGGTGTCGTCCTGTTCGCCGACGCGGACCGTGTGCCTCCCTATCCTGTGCTCGTGCTCGATCATGCGGCGTTCGACCCTGATGTGTTGTCGTGGCGCACCCGGCGTCCTGCGCCGCCGCCGTCGCGCGGCGGGCGAAGGCAGCGCCGGCCAAGATTGACCATCTACGCGGAGCGCCGGCGACTCGTCAACGAGACATCCACCCTTCCGTTCACCGCGGTCGAACGAGCTTCGGAGTCGAGAGGGGCGGCCGGGGTGGGCGGCCAGCGCCCGTGTCGCAGAGAAGGCGAGGCCGCCGCAACTGCGCTACCATGCCGGCGTGCGTCCCCCGGCCTCGCTCCCCGCCCTCGCCCCTGCGCTTGTTGCCGTGCTCGCCTCCGCGCTCGCCCTCGCCGCCTGCGCGGCCAAGCCGCCGCCGCGGGCGCCGGGCGCCCCGGCGGCCGCGGCGCCCTCGATCGCCGCCGCGGCGCCGCCCGCCGTCAAGGCAGAGCCGGCCGCGGCGCTGCAGCCGATCGAGTTCATCCGCGACGACGTGCCGCGGGCGCGCGAGAAGGCCAGGGCCGAGGGCAAGGCGCTGTTCGTCGATGCCTGGGCGCCGTGGTGCCACACGTGCCTGAGCATGAAGCATCAGGTGCTGACCGATCCGTCGCTCCGCCCGTTCGCCGATCGGGTGGTGTTCGCCGACATCGACACCGATCGACCGGAGAACGCGCCCTTCCTCGAGCGACACGAGGTCACGGTATGGCCGACGTTCTTCGTCCTCGAGCCCGCGAACGGCGAGGTGGTCGGGCTCTGGCGGGGCGCCGCCTCGGTGGAGGAGCTGCGCGAGCTGCTCCGCGCGTCGCTGGCCGCCATGGATTCGCGCGCTGCCGCGGCGCTGCCGGCGGACGATCCCGGCCGCCTGCTGATCGAGGCGAAGCGGGCGCACAGCGCCGGCGATCACGCCGCCGCGGCGGCCGCCTACGAGCGCGCCCTGGCGAGGGGCGGAGAGGGCTGGCCGCGGCGCAGCGAGGCGCTGCTCGGCCTCGTGTCGGCGCTCCGCAGGAAGGACGCCGCGGCGTGCGCGGACGTCGGCAGGGCGCACGTCGCCGAGGTGAAGGGCGCGGCGCTGCCCGCCGACTTCGCGAGCGTGGTCCTCTCGTGCGCGGCCGCGCTCCCCGACCGCAACGCGCAGCGGGCCGCGCGCGAGGCGGCGGTCGCGCGGCTGCGCGCGATCGTCGCGAGCCCGCCCGCGGACGCGAGCGCGGACGACCGGGCCGACGCCTGGAGCCTGCTGGCGGAAGGCCTAAAGGCGCTCGGCGACGCGGACGGCGCCCGCGCGGCGACCGCGTCGAAGCTCGCCGTGCTGGAGCAGGCGGCGCGGGAGGCGAAGGCGCCCGAGGCGGCCGCCGCGTACGATTACGGGCGCGCCATGGCGTACCTCGCGCTCGGCCGCGGCGAGGAGGCGGTCGCGATGCTGAAGGAGCGCGAGGCGCAGATGCCCGCGTCGTACGAGCCGCCCGCGCGGCTCGCGCAGGTGCTCCACGCGATGGGCCGCGAGGAGGAGGCGCTCGCCGCGGTGGACCGCGCGATCGGCCGCGCCTACGGCCCGCGCCGCCTGCGCTACCTGAAGCTGCGCGCGGAGATCCAGGACAAGCTCGGCCGGCGCGCGGAGCAGGTCGCGACGCTGCGCGAGGAGGTGGCCGGCTACGAGGCGCTCCCGAAGGGCCTCGCCAGCCAGTCGGCCCTCGACGACGCGCGCCGGCGGCTCGCCGAGGCCGAGAAGGCGCAGCGCGGCGCGACGAAGCGCTGACGGCGGCGGCCGGCCGGGGAGCCCGGCCCCGCGCGCGGCTACAGGCAGCCGCTGCTGGACACGTGCACGCCGGTGGCGCGCAGGACCTCGGGGGCGGGCTCGCCCGGGAGCGTGACCGAGACATCGATATCGAGGGAGCACGGGACGAGCCAGCCCGTCTCGTCGAGATGAAATGACAGGCTCCCCGTGGCGCCCGTGGCGTTCACTGTCTCGCCGGCGGGCCGCATGCTCTCCGGCGTGCAATCGGCCGCCCCCTCGGCCAGCACGACGCGCGACACGCCCCATGTCTTCGGGATCTCGACGTCGAAGCCCTCCGGCGCGTCCACGGCCGGCCTGTCGGCATACAGCATCACGCAGCGGTCCGCTCCCGGAGAGGCCTTGGCCACGATGAGGTGCTCGAGCCCGCCGGACCAGTAGGTCGCGGCGTAGTCGGCCTCCTCGGGATCGCGGCAGGCGGTGCTCGTCGAGACATCCACCCCGGCCTGCTGCGCCGAGCACGCATTGCAATAGAACGTGCCGTCGCACCCGCAGACGCCCGGGCAATCCGCGGGGCAGACCCCGGGCCGCCCGGCGCACTGGCCCACGGTATCGAAGGTCGCGCACGAGTCGTCCGGGAAGTCGCAGTACTCGTCCGCGCCGCAGGTCCCGCCGCTGCGCGCGCCGCAGGCGACCGGCGTCCCGCCGCCGCCCGAGGTCGAGCTCGTGATACCGCTCGCGCCGCCCGCGCCGCCCGCGCCGTCGGCGCCGCCGCTGCCGGAAGGGATGTCGACGGAGCCGCCGCAGGCGGCGAGGAGAAAGCCGAGGAGAGAGGAGCCAAGGAGTGCGTGGTTCATGCTGTGGAGTATGCCACGGCCGGCGGGCGGGGCCCTTCTGCCGGAGAAACGAGGCCAGACCCGCGGCCTGTCGATGGCCTGCCAGAGATCGGGCAGTCCGGAGGCCGGTCGTGGCACGACCGGGCTGACGGTACGCCGATCAGGCGGCCTCGATCTCGCGATCGAGCGCTTCGAGCGCGCGTTGAATGCGCGCGACCTCGGCGGACTCGAAGTACGGCTCGCCGCATTGCTCGCACACCCATGCGGGCACCGCGTCCCAGCGTACATGGTAGCCGTTGCGGTCCACGCTGAACGGAGCATGGGCGCGCCGCATCTCTCCTCTACAGTGCATGCATTGCATGGATCACTTCCTCTTCTTGAAGTCGGCGGACCACTGATCGGGATGGGGGATGTAGGCGGTGATGATGGCCAGGTAATCCGGCTTCGGGGCGCAGACGACGTGGATGGGACGGCCGGCGTCCCCGGATCCCAGCAGCAAGCAGCTATGGCCGCGCACGTCTTCCGGGTAGTCCTCGATCAGCTCGCCGGCCGTGATCGTGGCGCTGATCTCGGCAGGCGAGATCATCCGACCGGGCGGCTCATCTGGCGCACCGCGTGGGGGAGGAAGAGGATCTTCTTCGCCGCCGCCGCCCGGACTTGGTCGAGGATGCTTGCTTCCATCGAACGGGACCGCTTCCAGCGGCAGTATGCCCGAAATCTCGATCAAGCTCCACGACCGGGCGCCTCGACGCCTCCACGCCTCCAGGCTGCACACGGTCGACGTTGCGGATGTCTACGACCCCGCGATGGCCGACGCGCCGCCTACAGGGTCGGCAGCGCGCCGCGGTCGCGGCCGAGCGGGAACGCCGTGTCGAGGCGGGCGAGGTCCTCGCTGGTGAGGCGCAGGTCGCCCGCGGCGGCGTTGTCGAGCGCGTGGGCGGCGCTCGCGGCCTTGGGGATCACGAAGACCGGCTGGCGGCGGAGCAGGTAGCGCAGCGCGACCTGCCGCGGCGTGGCGCCGCGCGCGGCGGCGATCGACGCGAGCACCTTGCCCGCCGCGCTGCTCGGATCCGGGAACCGGCCCGAGCCGAACGGGCTGTAGGCGACGACCGCGATGCCGTGCCGCTCGCAGAGCGGCAGCACCCGGTGCTCGATGGCGCGCTCGAGCAGGTGATAGAGCACCTGGTTGCAGGCGATCTCGTTCGCCCCGGCGATCGCGATCGCCTTCGAGAGCTCCGCCTGATCGAAGTTGCTGACGCCGAAATACCGGATCTTGCCCTGGGCCCTCAGGTCCTTGAAGGCGCGGAACGTCTCCTTTAGCGGGTGCGACCCGGGCCAGTGGAGGAGATAGAGGTCGAGCCGGTCGGTGCGGAGCCGCTTCAGGCTGCGCTCGCAGGCCTCGATCGTGCCGGCGTGGCTCGCGTTGCCGGGCAGCACCTTGGAGGCGAGGAACACCTCGTCGCGGCGCCCGGCGATCGCCTTGCCGACGAGCGACTCCACCGCGCCCGAGCCGTACATCTCCGCCGTGTCGATGTGCGTCATGCCCGCGTCGATCCCCCGCCGGATGGCGTCGACGCAGGCCGCCTCATCGTCGGTCTCCATCTGCCAGGTGCCCTGTCCGACGACCGGGATCTTGACGCCCGTGAACCCGAATGCGCGATGCTCCATTGACGATGCCCTCCGCTCCATCCTGAAAGGACAGCACGCGGCTCCCTCCCCTCGTCCGAGGCGAGCCTCCACCCCGGTTGGAATCGCCGAGATCACCGCGGAACGCAAGCCCGGGAGCGCCCCGACGGGGCCGAGTCCGACGGTCCGCGGCGCCGCTCGTGCGCGCCCCTTTCGTGGAAAATTCCTCGCTCGAGGACGGCACAGACAGGCGATGTGCGGCTGTGTAGATTGCCCCGCCGCGAGCCTGGAGGAGAGGGAAGAGAGGACCGATGCGCCGAGTACCGTTGGGATCGTTCGTGTTCGCCGCCGTTGTGTCGCTCGCTGGCGTGAGCCACGCGCACATCACGCTCACGTCCCCCGCGCCGAGAAACGGCCTGGACGGACCGCAGAAGACGTCGCCCTGTGGCGCCCCGAACGACGCGCGGGGGGACGATGTCACCGTGTTCGAGCCGGGCGAGACGATCACGGTGACATGGGACGAGACAATCGATCACCCGGGGCATTTCCGGATCATGTTCGACGACGACGGCGACGATTTCCCCGAGCCGGCGGGCGAGTCCGATCTTTGCGAGCCGGGGGTGGATCCGGGGTGCCTGCTCGACGGCATCGAGGACAAGCGCGGGGGGTCGTACTCGGCGCAGGTCACGCTGCCCGACATCGCGTGTGACAACTGCACGCTTCAGCTCATCCAGGTCATGACGGACCGGCGCCCGGCGACCCTGTACTACCGCTGCGCGGATCTGGTGCTCAGGTCCTCCGGCGGCGATCCCGGCGCGACGACGAGCGCGGCGAGCACCGGCGCCGGCACGGGCGGGGGCGACGCCACGGCCGCGAGCAGCAGCGCGGCGACCGGCGCGGGCGGCGGGGCGGCGACGACAGGCGCGGCGGGCTCGACCGGAGCGACCGGCGCGGGAGAGGGCGCTGCGACAGGCGCGGGCGGCGCCGGGGGCGCGGACGAGGGCTCCGGCGCGGACACGGAAGGCGGCGGCGGGTGCAGCTTCGGCGGGGCGGGGGGCGCGCCGGTGGGGGCGGCGCTGGGGTCGCTCGCCGCGCTGGCGCTCGCGGCGCGCGGGCGGCGGCGCGCGCGGCCGGCGCCGCGGAAGGACGCCGCGGGCGCCGGGCTGCGGCGCCCCTGAGCGGCCTGCGGCGGCGCCCCTGAGCCGCAGGGCCACGGCCCTCAGGGGCGGCGGCTCGGTCCTTCGGAAAATCTAGCGATTTCGATGACTTGCGGCGCGCTGTCGCCGGTCGCCGGCGCGAGCCACGGGCCGTCGAACCGCGCGACGAGCACGGTCGCGTTGTCGCGGCCGCCGGCGGCGAGCGCGGCGTCGATCAGCGCGCCGGAGGCCGCCGCCGGGTCGGGGTGGGCGTCGAGCGCGGCGGCGATGTGCCGGTCGTCGACGAGGTCGCTCAGCCCGTCGGTGCAGAGGAGCAGCGTGTCCTCGCGGCGGAGCTCCACGGCGGAGAGCGCGATCTGGAGGTGCTCCCGGAGCCCGAGCGCCTGGAGCATCACGCCCCGGTGCTCGAACGTGGCCGCCTCCTCGGGCCGCAGCTTGCCGCTCTCGAGGAGCGACTGGAGGAGCGTCTGGTCGCGGGTGATCTGCGCGAGCGCGCCGCCGCGGAGGAGGTAGGCGCGGCTGTCGCCGACCTGCGCGAGCAGCAGGCGCTCGTCGCAGAGCGCGGCCACGGTGGCCGTCGTGCCGCTGCTCCGGTGCTGCGGGCTCCGGCGGGCGTTGTCGCGGACGGCGCGCCCGGCCTCGGCGACCGCCGCGAGCAGCGCCCGCTCGAGCGCGTCGCTCGACCGCGGCGCGGCGCGGGCGAGGACGGCGTGGACCGTGCGCGCCGCGAGCCGGCTCGCCGCGTCCGGGGACGACGCGCCGCCGGAGCCGTCGTAGACGCCGAGCGAGAGGGCGAGGGGCGGCTCCGCCGACATCTGGGCGGCCGGCGCGCCGAGCGAGACCCCGCGCGCGAGATCGCTGATCAGGAAGGCGTCCTCGTTGTGCTCGCGGCTGAGCCCCACGTCGGTCAGGGCGGCCAGGACGACCGGCGCGGCGTGCTCGGTGGCGGACGAGCGGTACACGGGCATGGGCGAATCCTACTCCGGGGGCGCGCCCCGCGCCGCGGCTCGTGCATGATGGCGCGCATGAGGCTGCTCCCCAACCCGGAGCGCGCGTGGGAGCGCGCCGCGCACGTCGATGTCCTGGATCGCGCCGAGATCGAGCGGCGCGTCGGGCCGTTCACCGGCGAGGCGGAGGTGCTCTCCGGAGGGCACGCCAACGTGAACGTGCGCCTCGGCGCCGAGCGCGTGCTGCGGGTGTACCGGCGCGACCCCGCCGCGGCCGCGAAGGAGGCCCGCCTGCTCGCGCGGGGCTGGCGGCGGTTCCGCGTGCCGGCGGTCCTGTCGGCGGGCGAGGACTTCCTCGTCCTCGAGCACGTCCCGCACGTCCCGCTGGAGGACACGGCGGCGTGCGGCGCTGCGGTCGGGCGCGCGCTCGCGGAGATCCACGCCGTCGGCTTCGACAGCGCGGGCCTTCTGGGGCCGGAGCTCGCCGTCACGACGCCGTTCGGCGACTGCGTGGGCGCGCTCCGGGCGCACGTCGACGCGGTCCTCGACAGGCTGGCGGCCGAGCTCCGCGGCGCGCTGGGCGAGCGCGTGGGCGCGTTCCTCGACGCGAACGCGGGGGCGCTCCGCGGGCTGGCGTCGGCCCCCGTGCTCCTCCACGGCGACTTCAAGGCGTCGAACCTGCACTGGATGGGGTCCGGCGAGCTGCTCGTGCTCGACTGGGAGTTCGCGTATGCCGGCCCGAGCCTGATGGACGTCGGGCAGCTCCTGCGCTGGAGCCCAGGGTCCGAGTTCGTCGCGGCGTTCGCGGCCGCTTACCGCCGGAGCGCGCCGCTCCCCGACGGATTCGAGCGCTGGGCCGCGGCGTTCGACCTCGTCAACCTGGTGGGGTTGCTCGACGGCGCGGCGCCGGGCACGCGGCGGGCGGGCGATGTCGTGGGCCGGATCCTTCAGACCACCTCGCAGCCATCGATGCTCCCAGCCGCGTTCGCGGGGTGACCGTCATCGTCGCGCTCGCGCGCGAGGCGACGGGAGGGGACCGGCGCGTCACCGGTTCGCGCGCGCGAGGGCGATCACCTGCTCGAGCTCCCAGTGATCGGCGGCGTGCGCTCCGTAGCGCACGGCGAGGATCGCGCCGTCGGGCCCGACGAGGAAGTCGGCGGGCAGCCCGTCCTTGCCGCCTTCTCCGTCGAGCGGGTTGGACGGCGCGCCCACCATCCCGCGGATCGCCGACCATACGACCTTCGGATGCGCCCCCGCCAGCGCGGAGCGCTCGACGCCGAATCGCTGGTACCAGCGGCGCTCGGGATCGGGGACGACGGGGAACGGCAGATCCGCGTGGTAGGGCCGCATCGTCTCCGCGGAGGAGTGAAAGAAGGCGACGGTCTGGACCGCCGCCGCCTCGAGCTGGTCGCGCCCCCGGGCGAACGAGCGGAGATGAAGGCTGCACACCGGACACCCGGCGAAGCGGCGGAACTGGAGGTGAAGAAGACCCCCCGACGGGACCCGGAGCGACCCGTGGCTCAGGGTGTCGAGGGTGAACGGGGCGAGGCGGTCTCCGGGGCGCAGGCGGTGAGGGCGATCGTTGTCGGTCATGGACTCGACTCTAGCCATCTGGCGTCATGGCGCTCATCGATGGTTCACATCCAGATCATGGTGTAGATCGATGTCATGTTCGACGGCCTGGACGCCAGCCATCTCCACGCGCTGCACGTCCTCCTCGAGGAGCGCCACGTCACCCGGGCCGCCCGGCGCATGGGCCTCACGCAATCGTCGATGAGCCACCGGCTCCGGCGGCTGCGCGAGGCGCTGAGCGACCCACTGCTCGTGCGCGGCGACGAGGGGCTGGTGCCCACGCCGCGCGCCGAGGCCATCGCCGGTCCGCTCGCGGCGGCCCTGCGGGCGCTCCACGCCGCCGTCGCGCCGCCGCCGCGCTTCGACCCGGCCACGAGCCGCCACACGGTCTCGCTGGCGATGCCGGACCTGCTCATGCCGCTCGTGCCGGGGCTGCTCGCCGAGCTCGCCGCCGACGCGCCCGGCGTCGACCTGCGGATCTCCGGCGTCACGCCCGACCTGGGCCGGGCGCTCGCCGCGGGCAATCCGCCGCTCGCGCTCGCCCCGGCGGGCTTCGTCGGAGACGGCGCGATCGCCCGCCCGCTCGGCGAGCTGCGCTTCGGCGTGGCGGCCCGACGCGGGCACCCGGCGCTCGGCCGCCCGCTCACCGTCGCGCGCTGGCTCGCGCACGCCCACGTGGTCGTGCGGATCGGCAACCAGCGGCCGAACGTCATCGGCGACGAGCTCGGGCGGCGCGGGCTGGTCCGACGGGTGGGCGTCGAGGTGCCGTCGTTCCTCGCGGGCCTGATGATCGTCGCCAGCTCGGATCTCCTGATGAACGCGCCGATGCCCCTCGTGCACGCGGTGGCCGGGACCCTCGGGCTCGTGGTCCGCGAGGCGCCGATCGCCCTCCCGCGCGTCCCCTTCGCGCTCCTGTGGCACGAGCGCTTCCAGGCCGATCCCGCCCACCGCTGGGCGCGCGAGCGGATCGCCGCGGCGATGCGCCGCCGTCTCGGGCTCGACGACGCGGCGGGGCGCGCCTCCCCCCGGTCGCGCCGCGCCCGGTGACGGCCCGCGAGGCGACGGCCGCCATCGGGAAGCGGCCCCGCAGGCCGGGTGTGGCCTCGAACGACGGTGGCCGGTGCTACGAGGTTGGACTAGAGTCGCGCCCCGATGCGCGATCGATCCGCCCCCGTGCCGCCGCGGCCCCCGCGGCGCCGGCGCGGCGGCCGCGCACATCGCGCCCATTCCACCCCGCCGGCACGCGACCGGCGCCTGTGATCTGAACTACGTACCATCCCACGGAGCGGCATGTTGCGACCGAAGCCCCTGGTCTCCCATATCTTCACCGCGGACCCGCGCGCCCACGTCTTCGAGGGCCGCGTGTACATCTACCCGTCGCACGACGTCGAGTCCGGCATCCCCGAGAACGACAACGGGGACCACTTCGACATGCGGGACTACCACGTCCTCTCCATGGAGAGCATCCCCGGCGAGGTGACCGATCACGGGGTGGCGCTCGACGTCAAGGACGTCCCCTGGGCGGGGCGGCAGCTCTGGTCCGGCGACGCGGCGTACAAGAACGGCACCTACTACCTGTACTTCCCGCTCAAGGACCAGCACGGCATCTTCCGCACCGGGGTGGCCACGAGCAAGCGGCCGGAAGGCCCCTTCAAGCCGGAGCCCGAGCCCATGAAGGGGAGCTACAGCATCGACTGCTCCACCTTCCAGGACGACGACGGCACGCAGTACATGTACTTCGGCGGCATCTGGGGAGGGCAGCTGCAGCGCTGGCAGCGCGGGGAGTACGACCCCACCGCGCCGCCCGAGCCCACCGAGCCGAAGCCCGCCATCGGCCCGCGCGTGGCGCGCCTGAGCGACGACATGCTGCAGTACGGCGAGCGGCCGCGCGAGATCCGCATCCTCGACAAGCACGGCGAGCCCATCCTGCAGACCGACCACGAGCGCCGCTTCTTCGAGGCGCCGTGGATGCACAAGTACAACGGGAAGTACTACCTGTCGTACTCCACCGGCGACACGCACCTGCTCGTGTACGCCACGGGCGACAACCCGTACGGCCCCTTCACCTACCAGGGCGTCGTGCTCACCCCCGTGCTGGGGTGGACGACGCACCACTCCATCGTGGAGTTCAAGGGCAAGTGGTGGCTCTTCTACCACGACTGCGAGCTCTCCGGCGGCAAGACGTACCTGCGCAACGTGAAGGTGACGGAGCTCAGCCATCGGCCGGACGGCTCCATCGTGACCATCGACGGCAGCCCGTGAGTCGTCCGGCTGGGACAGCCAGCCGCGTTGCTCGCTGGTAAGATGGTTGGTTGCGCCGGGCGGGCCTCCCGAGGCCGCGCCCGGCGCCGGCGACGCGGCGGCTCCCCCGGCGCGGTGGGCTACCTGGCGCGACGGCCCTCCGGCCCGCCCGATCGAGACACGACGAGGGCGCTCAGGACGAGACCTTCACCCACGACGGCCGCGCGCTGATGCGCTTCCACCAGGCCGCGACGTTCGGCCGGTCGGTGATGAGCTCCCCGACCTTCGAGATCACGAGACACTGGAGGTACGGCATCCACGAGATGTCGGCCAGCGAGAAGCTCGATCCGGCGAGGTACTCCTGGCCAGCGAGCGCCCTGTCGGCGACGTCGAGCGTCCGGGCGATCTGGCCCTTCGACGCCTCGACGACGGACTCGTCGCCCTGCTGGCCGCGCATCGGGTGAATGACGCGCTGGTAGAGGATCTTGATCGCAGGATCGGAGAGATACGACTGCTCCACGCTCAGCCACTGATCCATGAGCGCCCTGGCCCTGAGCTCCGTCGGCGTCAGCGGCGCGCCCGGGAGCTTCTGGTCCAGGTAACGGATGATCGCCCGCGACTCGTACAGCGTGAAGTCCTCGTCCTCGAGCGCCGGAATGACGCCGAAGGGGTTGCGCGCGAGGTGCTCGGGCGCCTTCTGCTCGCCCTTCACCAGATCGACGAGCACGAACTGCGCCTCATGGCCCTTCTCGGCGAGCACCGTCATCACCTTGCGCGTACACGTGCTCATGGGATGTCCGTAGAGCTTCATGGGAGACTCCTTTCGTAGGTCGTTGTCGAGGGTTGCTTCGTGAGACGCCGCGCGGCGGCGACGTCCGCGGCGCGCTAGAGTAAACGGATTTCCCGGCCTGCCAACGCCCATCGCGTCCGCCCGGGAGCGGCGCGCGATCACGCCTCGCGCCGCCGGTCCTCCTGCCACTCGGCGTCGCGGGCCGCGGCGAAGACGGGGAGGCGGGCGAGCCACCGCTCGCCGGCGTTCGGACGCTCGAGCGCGATGCGCAGCGCGGCGATGAGCTCCAGCGGCGCGACGTCGAGGCCCCGCTCCTTCGCGGCCCATCCGAGGCCGGCGAGGACGGCGTTCGCGACCTCGTAGCTCGGGCGGTGCATGGGCGCCGTGGGGACGGCCGCGGGCGCGGCGAAGTGGCGCTCGCACGCCGCGGCGTCCAGGGAGTTCCAGCCAGCGCACACGATGGGGCGCACGGCGTGGATCGAGCAGGCGCCGCGCTCGTCGAGGAGGGGGCAGGGGACCTTGGCCTCGGCGCGCTCGAGGCGG
Organism: Sorangium sp. So ce1335; assembly: GCF_051521615.1. Taxonomy (NCBI): domain Bacteria; kingdom Pseudomonadati; phylum Myxococcota; order Polyangiales; family Polyangiaceae; genus Sorangium; species Sorangium sp. So ce1335. The sequence goes on along the minus strand of NZ_CP150363.1, from coordinate 6,724,331 downwards.
GAGAGGCCGCGCGTGGCGGCGTCGGCGGCGCGCACGCGCTCCTCCAGCGCGGCGAGCTCCGCCGCGGTCCGCGTGGCGCGCAGGTGCGCCGCGATGCGGACCACCTCCGGCGCCAGCACGAGCACCTTGCTGACGCAGCAGGTCGCGCAGCCGGGCCGGCAGGCGATCGGCCGCGGGGGCGGCTCGGCGGCGGCCGCGGCCTCGGTCAGCGCCTCGGCGCGCGCGAGCGCCGCGCCCGCGGCCGCAACGGCGCCAGCGCAGCCGATGGCGCGCCGGGCGAGCGAGAGCCCGAGCGCGGCGCGCTCGCCGTCGGCGATGCCCTCGAGGACGGCCGGGGTGTACCGCGTCCCCGGGGCGAGCGGCAGGGCGCGCTTCTGCCGGCGCATCGCGCGCTACCCGAGCTCCGGGAGGCGCCAGTCGATCTCCGGCGCGCCGCGGGCGCGGAGCGCGGCGTTGATCGACGAGAACGGCTTGCTGCCGAAGAAGCCGCTCCGCGCCGACAGCGGCGAGGGGTGCGCCGCCTTGAGGATCGTGTGGCGGCGCGCGTCGATGAGCTTCGCCTTCTTCTGCGCGTGGCCGCCCCAGAGAACGAACACGACCCCGTCGGGCCGGTCGTTGACCTTCCTTATCACGGCGTCGGTGAACGTCTCCCAGCCCTGGTTCTTGTGCGAGTTCGGCGTGTGCGCCCGGACGGTGAGCACCGTGTTGAGCAGCAGCACGCCCTGGCTGGCCCACGCGGTGAGGCAGCCGTGGCGCGGCGTCGTGAAGCCGGGGACGTCGGCGAGCGCCTCCTTGTACATGTTGGCGAGCGACGGCGGCGGCGGGACGCCCGGGCGCACGGAGAAGCACAGCCCGTGGGCCTGCCCCTCGTCGTGGTACGGGTCCTGGCCGAGCAGCAGCACGCGGACGCTCTCGTACGGCGTGAGCCGGAACGCGGCGAAGACGTCCTCCTCGGCCGGGAAGACGCGGTGCGCCTTCCGCTCTTCCTCGACGAAGCGCCCGAGCCGCTGGAAATAGGGCTGATCGAGCTCTGCGGCGAGCGCGGCCTGCCAGCACGGGGGCAGATCGATCTTCATCGCGCTCACACCCCCACCTTCGGGCAGAGCGCGCTCATGCGGCACTCCGCGCACCGCGGCTTGCGGGCGACGCAGGTGTAGCGGCCGTGCAGGACCATGGCAGGGCCGAAGAAGGTCCACTGCTCCCGGGGCACGATCCGCATCAGGTCCTCCTCGATCTGCTCGGGTTTTTCGCGCTTCGAGAGGCCGATGCGCCCGCTGAGGCGCGCGACGTGCGTGTCGACGATGATCCCCGAGGGGAGGCCGAACGCCGTGTTGAGCACGACGTTCGCCGTCTTCCTGGCCACGCCCGGCAGCGACGTGAGCTCGTCCATGGTCCGGGGCACCTCGCCGCCGAAGCGCGCGACGAGCGCCTGGCACGCGGCCTTCACCGTCTTCGTCTTCTGGCGGTAGAAGCCGGTCGGCTTGAGCTCCTCCTCGAGCACCTCGGTGGGGGCGTCGGCGTACGCCTGCGCCGTCGGGTACTTCTTGAAGAGCGTGGCGGTCACCCGGTTGACGCGCTCGTCCGTGCACTGCGCGGCCAGGATGGTCGCGACGAGCAGGTCGAGCGGCGTCTCCCAGTCGAGCTCGTAGCGCGCGTCGGGGTAGGCTTCGCGCAGGTGCTGGAGGACGAGGGGCACGCGGTCTCGGGCGTTCATGCGGCTCGCGGCAGGGTAGCGCAGGCCGCCGCCGCCCGTCACCGCCGCCGGGCGACGGGCCCCGGGCGCCTGCGGCCGAAGTAGGTCTCGAGGAGCTCGCGGCCGACGAGGTTCGCCTTGGTGCGCCAGGTGATGTCGTTGGCCAGCATCACGGAGACGGCGATCTCGGGGCGATCGGACGGCGCGAACGACGCGAACCAGGAGAACATGCGCGCCGGGCGCCCGCCGACGAGCGTACCGGTCTTGGCGGCGACGGGCATGGAGCCGAGCGCGCGGGTGCCGTCCGGCTTGCGGAACGCCTTGGCGCACGTGCCCCGGCGCGTCGTGACCTCGAGCATCGACCGGAGGGTGCGCGCCACGTCGGCCCGGAGGCCGCGGCCGTCGGCGCTGCGCGTCGCGGGCGCGTCCCCGCGGGCCTCTGCGCCCGGCGGCGCGAGCAGCGAGAAGCGGACGCGCTCGCCGTCGTTGGCGATCGTCTGCATCGCGAACAGGGCGCCGAGCGGGCTGAGCTTGCCGCTCCAGAAGCCCGCGGCGGCGCGGGCGAGGCCGAGCGAGTCGGCCGGGACCTGGGCGGTGCTCGGCGCGACGGGGACGTCGATGGGGACCTCGCCGTCGAAGCCGAGATCGCGGGCCTTGTCGCGCAGGTCGGCGGGCGTGAGGTGCCGGGTGGCGAGGCGGGCGAACACGCCGTTGATGCTGCGGCCGAGCGCCTCGCCGAAGACGGTGCACGTGGCGCCGCGCCCCTCGAGATCCCGCGCGGTGATCGCGCTCATGCCGCCCGTGTAGCAGACGGGGCTCGCGACGTTGACCTTGCCGGCCTCGAGGAGCGCCGCCGCGGTGACGATCTTGAAGAGGCTCGCGCTCGGGGCGAGCGGCGTGGCGACGTAGTCGCGGTCGCCGCGGCTCGCCCAGACGAGGATGCGGCCGGTGCGGACGTCGGACGCGACGATGGCGCCCTCGGGCGCGCCGGAGCGGGCGAGGAGGCGCTCGGCGGCGCGCTGGAGCTCGGGGTCGAGCGTGAGGCGGACCTGCTTGCCCGTCGCGCCGACCGTGGCGTGGACGGCGCCGCCCTCGACGTGGAGCTTGCGGACGCCCGGCGGGGCCGGAGATGCCGCCGCCGGCGCGATCCAGACGGCGGCCGCGGCGGCGAGCGCGAGGTAGAGACGCGAACGCACCCGGGGCTCATGCCAGGGCGGGCGCGGGCGGGCCAAGTTTCGCGGGGTCGATGGACGGGCGGCGCCCGCGTCGCGCGCCTCCGGCGCGACCTGAGGGACATGCGCTCGAATTTTACAGAATGGGTAAAGCGGCGACGCGCGTGATGAAACGGCTGTCTCGCGTCGCGAGCGGGCGCCCAACGCGGTTGAGCTGCGCCCCACCCGTCGCGCAGCGCGCGCGGATCTCCCCGATGCCGTGCTGCTATCGATTGTCCGCGTGATGGTGGCGACGGACGCCCGGCACCCTTGCTCACGTGTCCTGGACCAGCGGGCGTCCACCATGCCTCCCATGCGACCAACGGGCCGGATCCGGTTCCCCTGCGCGCCGAGGCCGCCTGTCGCTCGCAGCGCCCCACGCGACGCGATTTGCCGCCGGGCGGAATCAAGACCTCGTCTCGCGAAAAAGATCTGGACAATCGAAGTGGGCATTCATTAAGTTGAAAAATGGTCCTGTGCGCATTCAGCATCAGATCGGGGCCAACCTCGCTGTACTCGATCCGGTTCTTGTGAGCTCCGAGCGACGCCGATAGCTGCCGCGTGCAGCTTCAGCGGTCGGCGCTGGGTGTGCCGAGATCCCCCTCGGGCACAGCGCTCCTTTTTGTGGAGCGGGAAGGGCCTGAGGCGAGGTGCCCAAAAACGTCACCGCATGGCGCAAACCGCCACGCAAGCCGCCACGCAAGCCGCCACGCAAGCCGCCACGTAAACCGCCACGTAAACCAATACCTGCGCGATGTTCTTTTTGGGGGGATTCCCCCTCGCAAATGTCTGGACAACTCGACGATCGTATTGCTAACTTGGATACTGGACCTGTGCGCATCCGCTCTCCGATTTTGAGCTGACGTCTCGCGCACCTGATCTGATCGTGATCAGTCCGCGGGGCGCGGTCCGACCGGAGCCCATCAAACCGACCTTCGCCTGACCCGTGTGTCATGGCGCATGCGGCTCGGATGACGCTCCATCGTGGTTCGATCCCAGCAAGGACCTCAAAGGAGCCACCCATGAGACAGATAACCGTCGCTTCCACCGCCGCCATGGCCATGCTGTTCATCTCCGCAACGAGCCTCGCCAGCACCGCGGCGCCGACGCCGACGTGCACCGTGATCCAGCGGGGCGTCCTCGGCGACGTGTACAACGCCGAGATCTGGAGCCTCGCCCCGAGCTATCACGTCCCGACCCCGTTCGAGGTGAACACGGGGTACTCCAGCACGGTCGGCGAGAAACGAGCCCTGTTCGGCTTCGAGCTCGGCGCCATCCCCGCGAGCTCGCTGGTCACGTCGGCCACGTTCCATGTCCTGACCTACAGCAGCACCGCCCAGATCGTCCGCGCCCACCGGGTGCTCGCGCCCTGGGACGAGAGCGACGTCACCTGGAACAACCTCGGCGGCATCGATCCGACGTCGTTCACGTCATTCCAGTCCGGCGGCTCGGTGTGGCAACAGCTCGATCTCACGGAGCTGGTCCAGGAGTGGGTGAGCGGCGTCTCGCCCAATCACGGGATCCTCCTCGAGGAGGACGAGAACGGCAAGACATCGTACAGGGGCAGCGCGCACACGGACCTGTCCCAGCGCCCTCTCCTCGAGATCTGCTACACGACGCCGAAGGGCTCGATCGGCGACCGCGTGTGGTTCGACGCGAGCGCGGACGGCGTCGAGGACGCCTCCGAGCCCGGCATCTCCGGCGTCGTCGTCGACCTCTTCGGCGACGTGGACTGCGACGGATCCTCCGATGGAGACGCCCTCGCGACGACCGCGACCGACGCGACGGGCGCCTACCGCTTCGGCGATCTCGACGCCGGCTGTTACGTCGTCAGCGTCGACGACGCGACGCTCCCGCTCGGGCACCTCCTCACCACCGATCACGAGCCGCTCGCCGTGTCCCTCGACGCGGGGGAGAACGTGACCGACGCCGACTTCGGCTATGTCACGTTCTCGTCGATCGGCGACACGGTCTGGCTCGACAGCGACGCGGACGGGCTCTATGAGCCGGATGTCGGCGAGCTCGGCGTCAACGGCGTCCTCGTCGAGCTGTACCACGACGGCATCCTCGTGGACTCCACCGTCACCGGGTTCAGCCCCTACACCGGCCAGCCCGGATTCTATCTCTTCGACACCCTCCCTGCGGGCACCTACTCGGTGGTCGTCACCGCCGACAACTTCATGGAGAGCGGCCCGCTCGCCGGACAGGAGCCGTCGGCCGATCCCGACGGCGGGCTCGACAACGTGGGCACCGTCTCGCTCGGCTGGGCGCAGGATCTGCTCGACGCGGACTTCGGTTACCAGCTCTCCTGCGGCAACGGCGTCTGCGGCGGCGACGAGAGCTGCGGCACCTGCGCCGTCGACTGCGGCACCTGCGCGCCGGTCTGCGGCAACGGCACCTGCGAGATCGGCGAGGACTGCGGGAGCTGCAGCGCCGACTGCGATGTCTGCCCGCCCGTCTGCGGCGACGGCACCTGCGACGCCAGCGAGTCGTGCGGGAGCTGCGGCGCCGACTGCGGCGCGTGCCCGGCGGTCTGCGGCAACGGCGCCTGCGAGGCCGCCGAGGACTGCGGCACCTGCTCGGACGACTGCGGCGCGTGCCCGGCGGTCTGCGGCAACAACGCCTGCGAGAACGGCGAGGACTGCGCGAACTGCGCCGGCGATTGCGGCGCGTGCCCCGCGGTCTGCGGCAACGGCACCTGTGAGGCCGGCGAGGACTGCCTCGAGTGCCCGAGCGACTGCGGCATCTGCCCGCCGGTGTGCGGCAGCGGCGTCTGCGAGGTCGGCGAGAGCTGCGGGAGCTGCAGCGCCGATTGCGGTGAGTGCGCGCCCGTCTGCGGTGACGGGGTCTGCAAGGCGGGCGCCGAGGACTGCTCGAGCTGCGCCGCGGACTGCGGCGCCTGCCAGTGCGCGTCCCCCGGCACCGGCACCCCCGGTTACTGGAAGAACCACCCGAATGCGTGGAAGGTCTCGAAGCTGACCATCGGCGGCAAGACCTACACGAAGTCGCAGCTCCTCGACATCATCAGCCGCCCGACCAGGGGCGACGTCACGTACATCATCGCGAAGCACCTCATCGTCGCCAAGCTCAACGTCGGTATCGGCAACCAGTCGAGCTGCATCGAGCACACGATCGCGAAGGCCGACGCCTGGCTGAAGCAGAATCGCCTCGGCAGCAACGTCAAGGACAAGGGAAGGGGCTGCAACTCGCCGTGGGAGATCGGCGAGCCGCTCGCCGAGAAGCTCGACGCGTACAACAACGGTCGCCTCTGCGCGCCCCATCGCGATGACGTCGATTGTGGTCACCACGATCACCACGACCACCACGGCCACAACGGCCACAACGGCCACAACGGCCACAACGGCGGGAGCTGCCGCGGCAGGTAGGGCCGCGACGGGCGAGCTGGCCCTGGGACCGGCGCGCGGGTCGCGACGACGGCCGGCGCGCGGTCCTCCTGGTCCGGCAGCGGGATCTCGCCGCCGGCGTCACCCCGTCGATCGCAGGAAGCGAGATGCGCGGGCGCGTTCGAGGTCCGCGCCGCTCGCGTGCGCGCTATGGTGTCGCCTCCCGGCCGGTGCCGGGGGTCCCCTGTTGCCCATGCCGCCGACCCGCCTGCTGCGCAGCGCCGAGATCCCCCAGGCCGATAACCTCGCGAACGTGCGGCGCGTGCTCGAGGCGCTCGCGGGCGGGGCGGCCGCGAGGGAGCAGATCGCGGAGCAGACGGGCATCTCGCTGCGCCACGTCGGCTACGCGCTCGCCGCCGCGCGCGTGCTCGGCTGGCTCGGCGACGACGACGCCTCGATCACGCCCGCCGGGCGCGCGCTGCTGGCCGCCCCGGCCGGCACCCCCGACGAGCGGGCGCACCTGCGGCGCGCGATCTTCGCGTGCGACGTCGTGAAGGAGGTCGCGCCGGATCTCTTCGAGCCCGCTGCGCCCACCACGGCGGTGCTCGCGCGGCGCATCTTCCGCTTCACCGCGGGCATCGGCAAGGAGACGGCGCGTCGGCGCGCGCAGACCCTCCTCGCCTGGCGGAAGCAGGTGCTGGAGCAGCAGCTGCCGCTCTTCCCCGGGCGCTCGCGGAAGCGCGGCGCGGCCACGCCGGCGAGCGCAGGGGACGCGCCGGCGCGCGCGGGGGAGGAGAAGGCGCCCGGCGGAGGCGAGGGCGCGGCGCCGGGCGCTGGAGAGGACTCGGCGCCACGTGGCGGGGTACCTACCGCAGACAGCGCCGCAGAGGATCGAACCGCCAAGACCCCAAGAGCGCCAAGAACGCAAAATGATTGAGATTTCTTGGCGTCCTTGGCGCCTTGGCGGTTCCCGGAGTCCCGCACGTTCGGCCAAAGTCCCGCACGACCCGGCGCCGGGCGCTGGAGAGGAGCCCGTGCCGCCCGACGCGCGACCGGCGGGCGGCTGATCAAGGGGGCCAGCGTCGCGCGCTCCCGCGGCGCTACCGCGCTGCGGGCTGCTTGCCCGGCTGCTTACCGGCGTGCTTGCGGGCGGCGTGCGCCGCGCGCAGCTCGTCGGCGCTCAGCTTGTTGTCGCGGTTCGCGTCTGCCGCCTTGAACCGCTCCCAGCGCTTGTCGCCCACCTCGTCCCTGGTGAGGAAGCCGTCGCGGTTCTTGTCCTTCCGGGCGAAGTGCTCCTTCTGCTTCGCCTCGCGCGCCTTCTTGCGCTGCTCGGCGTGCGCCTTGAGCTCCTCGGCCGACAGGGCGCCGTCCTTGTTCGTGTCCGCCTGGGCCAGCCGCTTCTGCGCCTTCTCCGGCAGCTCGGCGACGGCCAGCTTGCCGTCCCCGTTCTTGTCGAAGCGCTTGATCATGCGGGCCGGATCCCGGGGGCGGTGCTCCCGGCGGGCGTCCTTGTCGTGGCGCGGCGCCGCCGTGCCCTCCGTGCTGCTCGCGGCGAGGGCGGCTCCGCTGCCGGCGAGCACGGCCGCCGAGAGGAAGGTGCCGAGGACGAGGCGACGGATCGCGCTGCGGGCCATGGTCGAGAAGAGGGGGCGGTTCATTCTGGTCGTGCTCCTTGGTGCAAGGGCCAGCCTGTTCTTGCCGGCTTCTGTTCCTGGGACGCGCCCCGGGCCGCCCTCCCTACGCGCCCTTCGAGCTTTTTTCTTGAGCGGGCGCGGACGCGCCGCGCCGCGCCGCTGCAGCGCTCGCTGCCACGGTTCGCCGCGCTGTTCGCCGCACGGTTCACCGCGTCGTCCATCGCGTCGTCCACGAACCGTTCGCCCCCTTGACTTCGAGCGCGCTCCAACTCTTACGGTGGGCTGCGTCGACGCGCCGCGGCCCCTCGCCGCGGCGCCAAGGAGGTCACCATGCACACGCGCAAGCTCGGTCCTCTCCAGGTCTCCGCCCTCGGCCTCGGCTGCATGGGCATGAGCGATTTCTACGGTAGCCGCGACGAGGCGGAGTCCATCGCCACGATCCATCGCGCGATCGAGCTCGGCGTCACGCTGCTCGACACCGCGGACATGTACGGCCCCTTCACGAACGAGGAGCTCGTCGGCCGCGCGATCGAGGGCCGGCGCGACCGCGTCGTCCTCGCGACGAAGTGCGGCGTGGTCCGCGATCCAAGCGACCCCAACGTCCGCGGCATCGACGGCTCGCCGGAGTACATCCGCAAGGCGTGCGACGCGAGCCTGCGGCGGCTCCGCGTCGACGTGATCGACCTGTACCAGCTCCACCGCGTCGACGCGAAGACGCCCATCGAGGACAGCGTCGGCGCGATGGCCGACCTCGTGAAGGCCGGCAAGGTGCGCGCGATCGGCCTCTCGGAGGCGAGCCCGGCGACGCTCCGGCGCGCCCACGCGGTGCACCCGCTCGCCTCCGTGCAGACCGAGTACTCGCTGTGGACGCGCGACCCCGAGGACGGCGTGCTCGCCGCGTGCCGCGAGCTCGGCATCGGCTTCCTCGCCTACAGCCCCCTCGGCCGCGGCTTCCTCACCGGGCAGATCAAGCGCTTCGAGGACCTCGCGCCGGACGACTACCGCCGCATCTCGCCGCGTTTCCAGGGGGAGAACTTCCAGCGGAACCTCGATCTCGTCGCGAAGGTCGAGGACATCGCGCGGGAGAAGGGGGTGAAGGCGTCGCAGCTCGCGCTCGCCTGGGTGCTCGCGCAGGGCGATCACATCGTGCCGATCCCCGGCACGAAGCGCAGGAGCTACCTCGAGGAGAACGTCGCCGCGGCGTCGATCAGGCTCACCGAGGCCGAGCTGCGGCGCCTCGACGAGGTGATGCCGAAGGGCGCGGCCGCCGGCCTCCGGTACCCGGAGCTCGGCATGACGCTCGTGAACCGGTGAGCGCCTCGACCCGAAGAGGGGCGGCGGGAGGAGCCTCCGCGGCCGGTCGAGCGCCCGCGGCCGATCGATCGCCCGCGGCCGACCGATCGCCCGCGGCCGACGAACAGCGCGCCGCCGCGCCGCGCTCCGGCGCGGCCGGCGGGCTGACCATCGCGGAGGTCGCCGCCGCGACCGGCACGAGCGCGCACACGCTGCGCTACTACGAGCGGATCGGGCTGATCCGGTCGGTGTCGCGGGCGCGGAGCGGCCATCGCCGCTACGGGCCGGACGACGTGCGGTGGATCGAGTTCCTCCGCAAGCTGCACGCGACCGGCATGCCGATCCGCCGCATGCTCGCGTATGCGGCGCTCGTGCGGCGCGGCGACGAGACCATCTCCGAGCGCCGCGCGCTGCTCGAGGCCCACCGCGACGACGTGGCCGCGAAGCTGGCCGCGCAGCAGGCGCACCTCGCGATCATCGAGAAGAAGGTGGGCTTCTACCTGGATCTCGAGCGCCAGACCGCGCGCAAGCGCGCGTCGTGAGCCAGCCCGCGCGCAAGCGCGCGTCGCGATCGCCGCACCCCGGCGCCTGCACGGACGGACGTCCCGCGGGCGCCGGGGTGAGCGGGCGTCCTGCGGGCGCCGGGGTGAGCGGGCGTCCTGCGGGCGCCGGGGTGAGCGGGCGTCCCGCTGGCGCCGCGGTGAGCGGCGCCCCGCGGGCGCCACGGGGCGGCGATCAGGCCACGGCTTCCGGCTCCGGCACGCCGGGCTGCCGGATTACGCGCAGCGGGCCCTCGGACGAGACGAGGCCCGCGAGCGCCGGGTCGGTCATCACGTCGAGGATGTCGCGCTCGGCGCCGTCGACCGTGCACCGCCGCCGCACGAGCCGGACGACCTGCGAGTAGTCCACGTGATCCAGGTCGTGCGCGAGCCCCGGCGGTTGCCACAGCGCGTGCTGGCCGTGCCGGTGGGCGGCCTTCGGATCGTACCAGCCGTAGTTCGCGGCCCGGTCGCGGCGCCCGGCGAGGCGGTTCGTGAGCACCCAGTGCTTGCCGACGTTCTCGATGAGCCCGGCGCGCCCGGCGACCCGCTCCTCGACGCGGCGGTGGTGCTCCAGCATGCGCGATGTGTTCGCCATCGTCGGGTCCGGCGCGCCGATGCACGGCGGGATCCGCACGCTCGCCTGCTCCCAGACGAGGTCGCACAGGCGCGTCGTCAGCATCGCGCACTCGAGCAGATCCGCGATGCGCTGCGTCGTCCGCGCGGAGGCGTTGATCCGGACGGAGTCCTGCGCGTCGCCGATGCGAAGCGCGTCCGCGCTCACGAGGAACGTCGCGCGGTGGTCGCCGTGCTCGCTGTGGACCGGCGCCCAGCAGATGGGCGCCAGGAGCCCGCCCTGCACCGCCTCGAGGACGGCGTCCTCGCGCGCCGCGCACGCGCGCTCGGGCAGGCGTGCGACCCAGTCGGTGCCTCGTACGACGTCTGCCATGCTCCCCCCGGCGAGCACGCCCCGGACGGCCGCGGCAGCGCGGCGGCGTCCGGCGGCGTCGTCAGCTGATCGGCTCGCCTGGTTCATTGTGTTGAGCGCGCCGGATCGGCGCAAGGCGCGCGGGCGCGACGCTGTCGCCGGCGTCGCGTCGTCACCGGCACGGCGCCGCCGCTCGCGCGCCGCGCGGCGGCTCCGCGGCGCCGCGGCGCGGCCATCGCCCTCGCCCGCACCTCGGCTGCGCTTTGCGCAGCTCGCCCGCCAGCCCTAAGCTCCGCCCATGTCGCCCCCGGTGAGCCGGTCCTCGTTGCGCCACGCCAGGCCGTTCCGCGCTCTCCGCCTCCTCCTCGTCGCCTGCGCCGCCGCCCTGGCCGCGCCGGTCGCCGGCTGCGGCTCCGGCGGGGCCCAGGCTTCCGGCGGCGCCGCCGCCGAGATCGCCTCGATCGACGCGCGCCTGCGCGGCACCTTCCGGCTCGTCCGCTTCGAGCCCGAGGTGCCGCTCGAGCCGATGCTCGCGTCGATGCTCGAGTTCCAGTACGCGCACCTGGTCATCCGCTTCGACGGCGAGCGCATCGTCGCGGACTCGCCCGGCCTCCACGTCGACCGCGCCTACGAGATCCGCGAGCCCGCGTGGAACCGGTTCAAGATCATCTCCTACGACGAGGCGGGGCTCGCTTACGAGGCGGTGTGCGAGTTCTCCGGGGAGAAGGAGCTCATCGTGTACGCGCAGACGCCGCCCTGGAAGGGCGTGGCCACGCTCCGGCGGGCGCAGTAGCGGCCGGGCCGCCGCGCCCCTGTGCCGGGCAGCGGCCGGGCCGCCGCGCCCCTGCGCCGCATCGCGCGGCCGACCGCCCGTCCGACATGGTGTACAAGAGCGGCGCGACGTGGCCGAACCGAGAGCGCAGCAGGGCAGCGATCCGCACGGGTGGCGCCGGGAGGGCAAGGACCTCACCGCGGCGGTCGCCGGCGGGGCGATCGTGGGAATGCCCCTCTTGTACACGATGGAGATGTGGTTCCACGGCATGGGGCTCCCGCCGTGGCACCTCGGGGGCATCGTCGCGCTGACGCTCGTCGTGACCTTCCTGTGCTCGCTGGAGTCCGGCTTCCGGAACGAGGACACCCTCCTCGGCGTCGCCATGGAGGCGGTGACGTCGGTCGGCATCGGGATCGCCCTCTCGGCCGCGATCCTCGCGCTGATCGGCGAGATCACCCTCGATCGCGCGCCCCGCGAGGTCGCCGGCAAGATCATCCTGCAGGGGGCCGCGGTGAGCCTCGGGGTGGCGTTCGCGAACGCGCAGGTCCGGGGCAAGTCCCGCACGGGGGACGACGAGCAGGCCGAGAAGGCCCCGGAGGGCGATCCGGAGGCGCTGCAGCTCAGGGCGGACCTGCGCGACTTCTCGGCGGCGGCCGCGGGCTCGCTGCTGTTCACGCTGAACATCGCGTCGACCGAGGAGGTCGTGCTGATCGCGTCGCGGCTCTCGCCCTGGCGGCAGCTCGCGATCCTCGGGGTGAGCGTGGCGCTCTGCTACGTCATCCTGTTCGCCTCGGGGTTCGAGCGGCACGATGTGTACGTGAAGAGCCTGTTTCAGAGCCGGGGGTTCGAGACGGTGATGACGTGCGCCGTGTCGCTGCTCGTCGCGCTGGGGCTGCTCCTCTTGATCGGCGAGCGCGAGGCGACGAGCGACCTGCCGACGCTCGTCGCCTCCGTTGTCGCGCTCGGACTGCCCGCGATCGTCGGCGGGGCGGCGGGGAGGCTTGTCGTGTGAGCGACGCGCGGCGGCAGGACGAGGGGCCCGGCGGGGGCGGCAAGGGGAGGCGGGCTGGACGGCAGCTCGCCGAGTGGGTCTCGCTCGCGGTCAGCGCGGCGCTGATCCTCGGCCTGGCCGTGTTCCTCGTGTACGAGGGGCTGACGGGCTCCGAGGGCTCGGTGGTGCCGGAGGTCCGGGCGCTGCCCGAGCGGGCCGAGCAGCACGGCGATGTGTGGGTCTTGCCGGTCCGGGTGAAGAACCAGGGCAAGCAGATGCTCGGCGACCTCGGCGTCGAGCTCCGGTACACGCCGCCGGGAGCCCGCGAGCCGGAGCGCGTCGAGGCGACGATCGATTACCTCGGGAAGCGATCCGAGCAGGAGCTGTACTTCTTCGTGCCGGGCGATCCGAGGGGCATGTCGGTCGAGGCGCGGCCGCTTCACTACCAGGTGAAGTGAAGACAAGGCCGCTGCTCCGGGCGGGGCTGCTGCTGCAGCGGCGGTGATACGTTCGCGCCATGGCTGCCGACGCCCTCTCGCCGAACGAGCGCTTCCTGCTCGATTTTCACCGGTCCCATCCCGGGGCGACCTCCGAGTTCTTCGGTCCCGCTCGGACACCCGAGGGCGGCGACTCGTACGATCGGCTCGCCGCCCTCGTCCCCGAGGGGGACGACGCTGTCGTGCTGGACCTGGCTTGCGGCGATGGCTACCTGCTCGAGCGGATCGGCCAGCGCCGCGGATCGCGCGTGAGGCGGATCGGGCTCGACCTCTCCGCAGACGAGCTGGCCGCGGCGGCGCGACGGCTCGGGCCGGATGTGCTGCTGCTCAACGAGCGCGCCCAGGCGATCTCGCTCCCGCCCGCGTCCGTCGACGTGGTGGTCAGCCACATGGCGCTGATGCTCATGGACGATCCGGCGACCGTGATCGCCGGGATCCACCGCGTGCTGCGGCCGGGGGGCGTGTTCTCGGCGATCGTGGACGGAGGATCCGCGCCGAGCGGTGGCCTCGCGTGCTTCGTCGCGTCCATGGGGCGGACCCTCCGCACGGCGGACCGAGCGTTCCTCTCGCTGAACCATCCGATCGTCATGTCGCGGGAGGGATTGCTCGCCCATCTCGGCGAGGCCGCGGGGTTCTCGGAGGCGCGCGTGGAGGAGCTGGTCGTCTCCCGGCGGGAGCCTCCTGCACGGCTCTGGGAGCTGATGTGCCTGACGTACGACGTCGTGCAGCTCTCCCCCGCAGAGGTGGAGAGCACGCGCCGCGACTTCCTGGACGCCGTCGAGGCGCTCCGGGACGCCGAGGGCCTTGTCGGGTGCTCCGTCGGCCTGCGCCAGTTCACCGCCCGGAAGCAGGCATGAGCCCTGATTACGCGAGAGGACCTCTTCTCGCTGCGGAAATCACCTCCGACCAGGCGATGCGCTGAATCTGCATGCTGATCGGTAAAATTCGATGCGTCGTCGTAATGGGCTGTCTTGGTGCATCGCGTGTCCTGGTTCAGCGCTATTGACCTTGCGCCACCCCTCGCGCGGATCTAGGGGTCGTGGGCTCACGATCGGCTCACTCGAGGGGAGTCGATTCCACGTCGATTCCACAGGGAGACCTCGTGTCGCAACGCCACGAAAGGGCGTCGGGCGAGAAGCTCGCACGGCGCGCCACCGACGAGGCTCGGGCGGTTCATCTCCCGTCCGGCGACCGTGCGCTGGCGGATGGAACACCGCGCGCACCTCACGAAGCGAGTCGCCCGCGCGCAGGGGGCGCCGACCTGCTTCCACCGCAGCCCGCCTGGAGCGGCCGGCGGGCGGGACGCCCGTGGCTCCGCGATCCGTACCTCGTCGAGCCGTTCGTCGCGCCGTCGCCGGCGCCCCTCGGCCAGCCCGCCGAGCGCGTCCTCAGCCGGTCCGCCGAGCGCCCAGCGCCGCCTCGCCGTCGAGGCGGTCCACATCGCGCCGGAGGCTCCTGACCTGCTGCGCGAGCGTGCCGACGCGTCGCTCGATCCGCCGTCGAAAGCTCTCGAATCGTTGCTCCAGGTCGAGGAGCCGTCGCTCGTGGTCCGCGGGCGTCCTCGTCTCCGCCGGCTCTGCGTGCCTGTCGACGGCGTCGAGCGTCAGCATCATGAACTCCGGCTCGCCGCCGCTGGGGGACGGCGGCGTCGGATCGATCGCGGCCCAGTTCCTTGACGACGGGCGCGGCGCGCGGCGGTTCGGCCGGCTCACGGCGCCCTGAGGAACGGTTCGACGCCCTGCCATACCGCACCTTCCAGCGCTGCTGCCATGTCCGGGCCCAGCGGCAGCGTGTGGCGCCCCGAGGCCGCGACGACGAGCTCCCCCTCGCGGAGCCGCGCGACGGATACCCGGTGCACCGGGCCGCTCGGCGGCTGGATCGACCACGCGACAGCGGTCTGGGTCAACCGGTGTCCGCCCTGGCGCACCGGCTTCGGCTTGAGCCTGAGCGCCGGAACCGGCGCGTGAGCCGCCTCGTCGACGACGAAGGTCGCCGTCACCTCGACGCTCACGGCCTCCTTCCCCGGCGTCCCCGGCCAGCCCGCCGAGAGGTGTCGCAGCACCTCGGGCCACCCGCCGACCGCGCGGCTGGAGCTCTTGATCTGCTGCGGCGTCGGCCCCTCGGGCAGCAGCTCCCAGCGCAGCTTGAGCCGCGCGTTCGCCTCGGCGCCCGGCGAGGGGCGTAGATCGCCGTACAGGTACAGCGGCCCGATGCCGCCGGTCGGGAGCGCATAGAAGTACGACGCGTAGTCGACCTTGCTCGCGCCCGGCATCGCCGACATGCCCGCGTCCTCGACGAGCCGCCGCCACGCCTTCCGGGGGGCGCTCGCGTGGATCAAGGCCTCCAGCGAGTCGAGCACCACGCCGCGGCCCCTCGACCTCGGCTCCGACCGGTTCCCGCTACTGCCCTTCGCCCGCGCAGCACGTCCCGACACGGAAAAGTGATCTATGTCGCCTTTGTAAAACAGTCGAATCAATTGCCATGTCCAGGCAATTTATGGGGTTTTTGGTGCGTGAAGGTGACGAAAGGTGAGCGCTGTCGCGGAGCGGCATCCCCCTGTCGCAGGCGCGCTGCTTCCGCTCAGCGCCTGGGGCGGGGCGACCTGCGCGGGTCGCCGGCGGGGTCGATGACATCGAGCCGGACGCTCCCGTGCTCGTCTTCCGCCCTCCGGAGCTGCTCGCGGAGCATGCGCCTCCACGGGATCTCGCCGAGCAGGATGTCATCGATCGCCCACGCGAGGTGCTTCATGGCGGCCCCCAGCGCCTTGATGCCGTTCGTGAACACGAGCTCCGTGTCGGGCGCGATGAAGGGCCGCGGCTCCAGGGCCCCCGCCGAGGTGATCGCTGGCGTCATCAGGACGGTATCCGCGGCGATCACGTCGGGGAGGTGCTCGGCGCCGGTGCCGGCCTGCTGGATCGCGGCGATACGCCGCTTCACGGCCTCGGCCGGATCGTCCTCGAGGTCCCTGTCGACCTGGAGATGCAAGGCCCAGACGGCCGCGTACCAGGGGTTTCGGATCGCGGGGAAGCCCGGGCGACGCTGGATCGTCCCCGGGGGCAGCACGAGCCTCGGCGCGATCATGTCCAGGGGCACGGCGTCGCGCTGCAGCGTCTTCAAGCCCGCCACCTGGCTGCACGCCTTCACGAGGGATTGCCCCCTGTGCTTCACGGGGACCCGCTCCTGGACGTAGAGCGTGTGCTTGACCTCGATGTACGCGAGCACCGCCTCGGCCGGCACGCGCTCCTTCTTGTCCATGCCGCGGTCGTCCCGAAGCCTGCGCAGCGCACGGAAGCGCGCGGCGTCGTAGAGGATGATGTCGTCGCCTTGCTTCCGTCCGGTGCTGTCCACCACCCAGCCGCGACACATGCCGACGCGCTGCGGGAGGAAATCCTTGAGGGTGTCCCGGAGCGCGCTCTCCAGCTCGTTGCCGAGCTCCAGGATCTCGAGGCGGTGGAGCTTCCGGAGCTCGGCGTCCAGGTGCTCGGCGCTCTCCTCGACCCAGCCGCCGTAGAACGCTGCTCGCGGCGGGTCCTCGTTGCCGCCGGCCGGCGCGCCTCGCCCGCGCCCGGCTGCGGCTCCCCCAGGTTGCACGGCCCTCTTGCTGCTCGTACGTGCCACGACGCTCCCTGTCGCTGATCGCGCCCCATCATCGCAGGGCCCCGACCGGCGCGCGCCCCCGTCAGACGCCCTCCCTGGACCCGCCGCGCTCCTTCTCGACCGCGTTCTTGCGCTCGACCGTCACCCCCGCCGCGGTCTCCTCTCCAGCCACGCCCGCTCGCCCCACGGGCACGCGAACTCGAGCGGCTTCGTGAGGATCCACAGCACGGGCAGCGGCGGCGGCGCCGGCGGCGTGGGCCCCGCGCCGTCCGTGAAATAGATGACGCCGGAGACCCTTCGCGCCGCCAGGAACTCCGGCGCGAACACCGGCCGCAGGTCGGTCCCCCCGCGGCCGCCCACGTCGCCGAGCCGCCCCTCGAAGGCGTACACGCGCACGACCTCCGTGTCGCACTCGGCCACCGTGATGCGCGCGACCTCGCTCATCGCCTGGAGCTGCCGCGCGATCTCCTCCAGCTCGTCGCGGCGCATGCTCATCGACGTGTCGATCGCCACGAGCACCGACGGCCTCGCGATCGCCCGCGGCGCGTACGTCCTGCCGGGCACCTCGCCGACGCGCCCCGGGAAACGGCGGTTCGGCCGCGCGTACGTGTGCACGGGCGCGCGCTCCCGCGCCACGAACATCCGTAGCGCAATTTTCCAGTCGAGCGGGTGTTCGCGCGGGCCGAGGACGTCGGTGAGCTCCTCGATGAGCCGGCCCGGCGTCTTGCCCGCGAGCAGCAGGCCCGGCAGGTCCACCGGGTCGCCGTCGCCCGCGAGCGCGCTCGCCTCCTCGGCGGCGCGCAGCAGGAGCTGCCGCGTCTGCTCCACCGCGCCCGGCTCGCGCGACGGGCGGCGGAGCACCCGGTGGTCGTCGATCGCCTCGCCGCCGCGCTGCGGGAGCTTGCCCTCGCGCGCCGCGCTCACGAGCAGGTCGTAGCGCTCGAGCGTGCTCTGGCCTCCGCGCAGGCCGATCGCCGCGTAGGGCTGCCAGCGGATCGGGTCGGGCAGCGGCTCCTCGATGTACTCGTTGGCCGACATCTCGAGGGCGAGGTCCATCAGCTCGGGCTCGTCCGCGCCCGCGAACTTGGGGTGGCAGAGGTGCCCGAGCGCGACGTGGTGCACCTCGTGCAGGAGCACGCCGCGCAGGAACACCGGCTCGCTCATGAACGACTCCACGTTGACGTGGAGGAAGAAGCGGCCCTCGAACATCGAGACGGCCATGCGCTTGACCGACGGGTCGGCGACCGGCGCGAGCCGCGCGAGGATCGCCGCGTAGCAGGGGTACCGCTCCAGAAACCCCGGATCGCGCACGAACGCGTCGAGCCACGCCGCGAGCGCGTCCCTGTCCTCCGGCTCGCCGCCGCGCCCCGCGGGCTCCTGCGCTGCCTGCGCGGCCCCCGCCGCCTGCGCGGCCCTCGCCGCCTGCCCGGCCCGCCTGGCCTCGCTCATTGCGGCCGTATCGGCGTGACGCCGTGCTTCTTCAGCGCCGCCGCCAGCCGCAGGGCCCAGCGCTCGGGGAGCTGCGCGAGCAGCTGCCCGAGGCACGCCCGCGCCACGTTGCTCCGCCGCACCTCCACGAGCTTCGCCTGCTGCGCGAGGTGCGCCGACAGCGCCGTCACGACGAGGCCGATCCGGTGCTGCCGCAGCGGGTCGGCGCGCCACGCGAGCACCTTCTGCTCGGCGGCGCTGCCCGCGTAGTTCTGGAGCAGCTCCTCGGGCCGGACGTCCACGAGCTGCGTCGCCGTCGCGTTGCCGCCGAGCGCCTCCTGGAGCCGCTCGCGGTGGTCGCCCGGCAGGTCCGCGAGCAGCGCCTCGAACGCGGCGAGCGACAGCTTCCGCTGCGCCGCCAGCACGCCGACCTCGGGCCCCTCGAGCAGCGGCGCGAGCCGCGTTGTCACCTCGTCGAAGCGGTCGGTCTCCCCGCGCTCGCGCGCGGCGCGCAGCGCCTTGCCCGCGGGCGAGGTCGGGCCGTAGTCGGCGAGCAGCGCGCGCAGGTCGAACGGCAGCCTCGTCGACCAGGAGTCCTTCGACGCGAGGAGCAGCTCGACCCAGCTCGGCGGCAGGTACCCGCCGAGCGCGTCGCGCAGCAGCACGCCGTCGGCGAGCTCCTCGGGCCGGAGCGCGCCGAGCACGTGCGACGCATACGTCCAGGTGCGCGGCGGCACGTCGTCGAGGATGCGCTCGTGCGCCTGCGCGAGCGCGATGACGCCCGGGTGGATCCCGTTCTCCTGCGCCCAGGCGAGCCAGGACGCCCTGTCGGCGCGCACGCTCAGGTTGAGGAACCTCGCGCGGAGCGCGCGATCGAGGGGCGTCACCTGGTAATCGGCGGACTCGGGGTTCACGGCGGCGAAGCACACCCAGCCCGCG
This sequence comes from Sorangium sp. So ce1335, assembly GCF_051521615.1. Classification (NCBI taxonomy): domain Bacteria; kingdom Pseudomonadati; phylum Myxococcota; order Polyangiales; family Polyangiaceae; genus Sorangium; species Sorangium sp. So ce1335. The sequence goes on along the minus strand of NZ_CP150363.1, from coordinate 6,705,465 downwards.
GGCAGCTCGTACTCGTGGAGCCGCCGGGCGCTGAGGAGCTGGAGCGCCGGCTGCTGGATGTACCGCTCCGCCCGGTTGAGCTCCTCGAGCATCAGGATGCCGGCGCCGTCCTGGGGCAGCACCGAGGGCGCCGCGTAGGCGGTCCGGTTGTCCCGGATGACGGGCAGGCCCACGAGGTCGGGCGGCTCGAGGAGGCTCAGGTCGAGCACGACGGTGGCGATGCCGAGCCGCTCGGCGAGCTGCCGGACGACCTCGCTCTTGCCGATGCCCGTGGGCCCCTCGAGGAGCACCGCGCGCCGGGCGCGGTAGGCGAGCTCGAGCACGGCCTCGAGCCGCGGCCCGACCGGGATGGGCGCGGATCGCCCTTCGAGGAGGCTGGGTGAAGTCGCCGCGGCCGGCCTGCCCGGCGCGTTGCCATCGGTTCTGGGCTTCGTCACGTGGCGTCGATCGAGGGAGGTGCGGTGGCGGAAGCGCGAAGAAAAAACGCCGCGGCCCGGGGCCGAGAGCGGCTCGACCATTCCGTGCCCGGCGGGCTCTCGGCGCTCTTGCTGCCGGGTGGACCCGAGCTCTAGCAGCCGCTGCGCGGCCTGTCATTCGCCGGAGGCGAGATAGGCGGCGCGTCCGGGCACCGAGGCGCGCTCGGCGACAGAGGGCGCGTTCGGGGCCGAGGACGCGCGCACCCGGGTGTGCCGAGGACGCGCTCACCCGCGGGTGCCGAGGACGCGCTCACCCGGGTGTGCCGAGGACGCGCTCAGGCGCCGAGGAGCAGCCCGAGGGTCGTCGCGAGCGCGGCGTCGCTCCACGTCGACAGCGCGCGGGGCAGGAGGACGGTCACCTGGTGAGGCTGGCCTCCGCAGCTCCGCGCGCCCTCGTAGTACCGTCCCGCTCGGGTGAGCTCGTAGCTGCAGCGCCCGATCACGCCGGCGAGCTGTCGCTCGTCCAGCCGGTAGTCGGACAGGGCGCCGGCCACGAGGCCGCGCGCGCGGAGCCCTGTCTCTGCCCGGGTCACCGAGAGCTCCAGCGGCATGCCGCCCACGATGCCGATCGCGCCCTGGCCGCTCGTCGTGACGCTCACGGTCTGGTTGAACGCGACGCCCCTGACGGCCTGCCCGCCGCGCCCGCTGTCCGCCGCGTACACCCCCAGGTTGACGTCCGGCCCGAGGACGCGCCCCGGCTCGATGTCCGCGCTGACGAGCTCGCCCGTGGCGGCGAGCAGGATGAACTCGCCCGGCCCCGCCGCGCCGAAGATCTCCTCACGCGCCGGCGCGTCGGCGGCCGGCGCGGGCCCGCACGCCGCCCCGACCGAGAGACAGAGCACAGGGACCAGCCTCATCCGCATCGCAACACCTCCGCGCCGCGCCGGCGCTTCCACCATGACACCTGCGCCGCGACCGCGGTAGATGCCAGCGATCAGCTTGGAAGCCCGGAGATCAACGCAAAGGCGCAAAGGTGCAAAGACGCAAAAAAGAGATCTTTTTCTTTGCGCCTTTGCGCCTTTGCGCCTTTGCGCCTTTGCGTTAAATTCTCGTTCTTCTTCACCTTTTCAGCCCATTTGCCGCGTCGGGGGAGAGCTGAGGAAGCTGAGGAGGGAGGAGAGGAGACGAGGGGCGCGGTGAACCACGTTGCCCGGAAGGCGTTATCGCGCGCGGCGCCGACGTCGCGGGGAGGGCCCGGTTTCGGGGGCGGCTCTACCGTGATACCCTGCAGCGCATGTCGACCTCCGCGAGCCGGATCCCTCCGCGTGCGACCGTCGCGGACCTGCTCGCCCTCCCGGAGGACCGGCGCTACCACGAGATCATCGGCGGCGAGCTGGTCCGGAAGGCCACCCCGACCGGCGAGCACGGCGGGACCCAGGCGGCCCTCACCGGCGTCCTCTTCGACCCCTTCAACCGCCGCCCCGGTGGTCGCCGCCCCGGCGGCTGGTGGTTGCTGACCGAGGTGGAAATCGAGCTGGAGCCTGAGGAGGTCTACCGCCCGGACGTCCTCGGCTTCCGCCGTGATCGCGTACCGGAGCGCCCGAGGGGCAACCCGTTGCGCGTGCGGCCGGACTGGGTCTGCGAGGTGCTGTCGTCCACCAACGCGCGCAACGACACCGTGAAGAAGATGCGCGTCTACCACCGCTGCGAGATCCCGCATTACTGGATCCTCGATCCCAGGGAGGAGACGCTGACGGTCTATCGGTGGACCCGCGAGGGCTATTTGACCGCGCTGCTCGCGGAGCGCGGGGAGCGCGTCCGGGCGGAGCCGTTCGATGCCGTCGAGCTCCCCGTCGGCGTGCTCTTCGGCGACGACGCCGACGACTGACGCGCTCGCCCCCGGCGAGCCTGATAGACCGACCGCCGCGGCGCGCCGGCGGACCGGCGCGCTGTCAGCCCGAGGCCAGCGCGGCTGCTCGACGGGCCCGCGTTCAGCGCGGCTGCTCGAGCGGGGCGCAGGTCGACACGCCAGCTCCGACGATGCGGAAGCCGATGTTCGTCATGTACGCCGTGTCGATCGAGCCGTCGGAGGGGCGATAGCGGCTCACGTTCGTCGTCCGCGACGGGGACCGGAACGGATCCGGGGCGGTGTAGAAATAGAAGTCGCCGCCCCAGAACGAGAACGCCCACGCGCTCGGGGTCTCGATGCCCCGCAGCTCCTTCGCCTCGATGATCTCGCCGGTCTCCTTGTCGATCTCGGCGAGCTGGACCGGCGAGGTGGTGAAGAAGCCGAACAGCCGCCCGTCGCCCGTGCCGGTGAGCTCGGCCGACTCGCCGCGCAGCGAGCCGGTGAACTCGCCGACCGGCGTCAGCGACGAGCCGTCGATCTTCCCGAGCCCGATGTCCGGCGTGTTCGTCGTGCCGGCCACGAAGAGCTCCTCCGCCTCCGGGCGCGAAAGATCGCTCGAGAAGCCCATGCCGAGCCGGGACCACCCGTCCGAGAGCTCGATCGACGTGGGCTCGCAGCTCGCGTCCTCGGTGCTGACCTTGAACAGCGTCCCGGCGCTGTCGTCGGACCGCACGTAGTTGACCCACGCGACCGCGTTGCGATCCACCGCCATCGAGTTCGGATCCATGTTGGTCTGACAACCAAGGACACCGATCCTCTTGAATTCCTTCTGATCGGGCCTGAAGCTGTAGAGCTCGTTATCCTGTGAGAGCACATACACGATCTTCGCCCGATCGATGCACCCGCTCTCGTCTTCCCCGCTCCCGCTGCCCGCGCCGGTGCTGGCGCCGCTGCCGAACACGTCGTCCTCGCCGCCTGGTTCGCCCCCGGTCTCGCCGTCTGCGCCGTTCTCGGTCTCGCCCCCGGCCCCGGTCCCCGGCTTCGGACGGTTGTCCGTGGCGGACGAGCCGCCGTCGGACGCGCTGCAGCCGCTCGCCGCGAGCGCCATCCAGAAGCACCATCGTGCGATTCGCATATCCGCTCTCCCTTCCACGTGCTTCGGTTCGCGTGATTCGGTCTTATAGCGCGCGAACCGCGCGGCCGGGTACACGAAGTCGCGCTGTTCATCGAAGGATCGCCCGCGTCGAATGATGAGCCTCCGCGGCGGGCGGAGTCATCAGGGCACAGCGATGACCTCGTCCGACTGGCAGCAGAAGAACGTCGCGCCCTTCGGTGTCGCCTCGCCGACCGCGACTCCGCCCGTCGCGGCGCACGTGCCCGGCTCGTCCTTGATCCACCGGGCCTCCATGCTCTCGATCCGCAGTTCCGGCCCCGCGACGCACTTCGGCCCCGCCAGCGTCACCGTCTCTGCCCCGAGCAGCGCGCTGCAGCCCTCGTCCTCGTAGGCCGACACGAGCGCGGTGCACGCGCTGCCCTCGAGCGGCCCACACCCGCACGGCGTGCAGCTCCGCGTGTCGTCGAACTCCCGATAGATCTCGCGCAGCTCGGGATACTCCGCCGGGCACTCCGGCGCGCCGGGCCGCAGGTAGCGGACGCACATCGCGAAGCCCGTGGGCCGCGGCACCGGCGCGGCGACGCACATCTTTCCCGGCTCTCTGCACGTGTGAACGCCCGCCTCGCCCGAGCAGCCGCGCGCCCGGACGGTCCACGGCGCGGGCAGCTCGGGCGGCGCCGCTCCGGCGTCGTTCGCCGGCGCGCAGCCGCTCACCGTCGGCGCCTGGATGAGCAGCGAGCCGAGCTCGCCCGAGCCCACGGCCGCCGGCGCGGTGCACGCGCCGCTCCACCCCGCGGGCGCGTCGAACGACGTGGGCGTCGTCCCGTCGCACGCGGCCGAGGCGCTCCCCGTCAGCCCCCCCGGCAGCTCGCACGAGGGCTCGGTGCACCGGCACTCCGGGCAGACGTGATCGGCCTCGAAGCCGCCGTACCCGTCGAACACGAGGCCCGGCGCCTCGGGCGGGCACTCCGGCACGGCCGCCTCCTCGGCCGCTTCCCCCGTCCAGAGCAGGATCGGATCGTCGTACCCGAGGAGCGGTGGGGGCAGACACTCGCCCTCGCACGTGGCGCACGGATCATCGCACTCGTAGGGATCCAGGCCGTAGCACGGGTCGTCGCACGAAAAGAGCTGGATGACGCCGCCGGTCCAGCAGCCAGCGAAGCTCCCGGCGACGGCGAGCGCGATTGCGATCGGGTACCTCTTCATGGTCATGGCCCTTCTCTGGAGCTGTCTCGGTCCGGCTCTCGGACACGGTGTCACCGCGCCGCCCTGATCTCTCGGCGCAGCCTCCCAGACCTCTCCTCGCGTTCAGCCGCGCCGGCGGGGCGACCCGACCGGGGCGCCCGACACCGGCGTCGATCCGCAGCCAAGGAGAGCGCGCACACCGGACTCATACTTGGGCCCGCGCACGCAGGAAAGCCCGATCTCGCGCGCAAACTCGATAAGTTCAGCGCATTCCGGATACGTCGCCTGGATTATCAAGTCGCGCGCGTGATGCGCAGTGGGCGAGATCCTGGCGCTGGTCGGCGGAAGGGGGGATGTGACGGGACGGGCTTCCGCGCGGGGCTGTGCGTCCGCGGCGGAGATCCATCGCGGGCGAAGGGGAGCGTCTACCTCTCGGACCGCTGCGAGCGCTCGAGGGCGTCCACGGCGGTCAGGGCCGCCTGGATCTGCGCGCGCTCCCCGTCGGAGAGCGGCGCCTCGTCGATCGCGGCGCGCAGGGCGCTGGCCCGCTCCGCTTCCCCGAGGGCGACGGCGATCTCGAGCCGGGCCGCGAGGGCGCGCGCGCGCTCGAGCGGGGCGGCCGGCGCGTCCCTTGCGAGCGCCACGTCGAGCACCTTGGCCGCCGCGGCGTCGTCGTTCTTGAAATCGCGCAGCCGCGCCGCGGTGCGCAGCGCCTTGCCGAGGTGGGAATCAGGATGGGAATGGGCGTCGGACCGCGACCCGTCCGCGCCCTCGTCGTCCTCGTCCGGCGCGCCCTGCTTGATGAAGATGACCGAGTTGCCCGCCACGTCGACCACCGTGAAGCGACTCTGCCCCTTCTTCATGCGCGAGATCCGCGGCAGACCGGCGACTGGCACCTTGCCGTACGCCTTCCGCAGGCCCTCCGCGAACGCCTCGTGGAGCTCTTCGACCTCGGGGACGAGCGCGAGGCACGTCGTGTAGGCCTGCCTGGGGTCGAGCTTCTTCATCCCCATGAAGTGCAGGTGGATATCGCCGCGGCGCGTGGCCGCGTACACGTTCGGCGCCGTCTGCTGGTGGGTGACCTCGAACCCGAGGGCGCCGTAGAACGCCAGGGTCTCGGGCAATGACACGCTGGGGAGCACGGGAATCATCATCACGTCGCTCATGCGAACACCCCTCTCGATCCGGTGGCGCGGGTGGGTGGGCGCCGGTCAATCCGCGCGCGTCCGGCCGCGGAGGCCGCGGAAGAACGCGCGCACGTCGCCGATGAAGAGGTCGGGCTCCTCCATGGCCGCGAAGGTGCCGCCGCGATCGAACTCCGACCAGTGCACGATGTTGTTGTCGCGGGCGGCGAACCTGCGGATCGGCGCGATGATGTCGCGCGGGAACACGGCGACGCCGGTCGGCACGCTCGCGGGCCGCACGTCGACGGCGAGATCCGCCTCGTCCGGCGTGTCCGGCGTCTCGACGAACGAGCGGGCCGACGAGGCCGCGGTGTTGGTGAGCCAGTACAGCATGACGTTCGTGAGGATTCGATCGCGGTCGATGGCGTCCTCGGGCGTGTCCTTGCAGTCGGTCCACTCCTTCAGCACACCGACGATCCAGGCGAGCTGGCCGACCGGAGAATCCGAGAGGCCGTAAGCCAGCGTCTGGGGCCGGGTCGACTGGATCTTCTTGTAGCCGTACAGCTCGCGCATGTAGTGGTCGGCCGCCGCGAGGCGGGCCTGTTCGACCTCCGTCAGGCCGATGAGCTCCGCGGGATCGCCGGACGGCCACGAGACGAGCCCGTTCGTGTGCACGCCGATCACGTGGTCGCGGTCGACGATCCCGACCTCGCGGGAGATCCACGTTCCCCAGTCGCCGCCCTGGGCGCCGTAACGTGGGTAGCCGAGCCGGCGCATGAGCTCGGCCCACGCGCCCGCGATCCGGCGCGCGCCCCACCCGGGCTCGCGCGTGGGCCCGGAGAGGCCGTATCCCGGGAGCGACGGGATCACCAGGTGGAACGCGTCCGCCGGATCGCCGCCGTGGGCGCGCGGATCGGTGAGCGGGCCGATGACGTCGAGGTACTCGACGACGGAGCTCGGCCATCCGTGCGTCACGATCAGCGGCAGCGCGCCGGGCTCGCGCGAGCGCACGTGGAGGAAGTGGATGTTCTGGCCGTCGATCGTCGTCGTGAACTGCGGGAGCTCGTTCAGCCGCGCCTCGTGGCGGCGAAAGTCGTAGGTGGTGCGCCAGTACGCGGCGAGATCCCTCAGGTAGCCGAGCGGGACGCCGTACGACCAGTCGCTCGACTGCAGCGAGGGCAGCTCGTCGGGCCAGCGCGTGCGGGCGAGGCGGTCGCGCAGGTCGTCGAGCGCGGCCTGCGGCGTGTCGATGCGGAACGGCCGGATGTCGCTGTCGCGGTGAACGGGCAAGTTCATCCGTACGTAGTAACGTACGATGTACGGTTTGTCAACGGGTCGGCCTGCCAGGAGGGCCACCCGGAGGGCCAGAAGGAACAGAGGGAACGACGGCGCAGCGGCAGGAGCCGCGCGCAGCCGGCGCGGTCGCCGGGAAGCGGGGGAGGAGGAGGCCCACGGAGCGACATCCGAAACCGGAGAGGCGAGCACGTCCCGCCCTCCAGCGCGCTGCGGTCTTCAGGCGTGCAACTCGAAATGTCAGGATTGAAAGGTATCGGGGCTGTCCTTAAGGCCAAGCCCGTGAACTGAGCAGGGCTGGACCTTGGCCCGTGACCTGCTAAGCAGGGAGGACAGAGCGCCTGTGACGGCTTCCCCCCCCCGCCGTCGAACGGGCGCTCTGTTTTTTGTGCCCTTCCGGTCCCCAGGCGGCGCGCCGCGGGGCGACAGGCGGTCTCCGCGCCAGGACGAGGATGTCCCTGGCGTCACGGGCGCGCCGCGCCGCCCTGGCTTTCGTCGAACGGCCGGATTTGCTAACTCCGAGGCGCCCGGGCGCGTCGTCCCTCGTCCCAGGAGGCGGCGCATCCGCGACATCCGCGTGAGATCCCCCAGCGCACTCCTCGCCATCGCGCTCGCCGCCGTCACCACCGTCCGCGCGGAGGAGGCGCGCTCCCAACCCGGGCCGCGCCCCCCCGGCGCGGCGCAGTCGCCTCCCGGCGCGACCCCGCCTCCGCCCGCCACGCCGTCGATCGCGCCGCCGTCGCCCCCGGCCGAGGCGCCGCCTTCCGCCGCCCCCACCGAGGCGCCGCCTTCCGCCGCCCCCACCGAGGCGCCGCCTTCCGCCGCCCCCACCGAGGCGCCCGTCCCGCCCGCCGAGGCGCCCGTCCCGCCCGCCGAGGCGCCCGTCCCGCCCGCCGAGGCGCCCGCCCCGCCCGCCGAGCCGCCCGCCCCGCCCGCCGGGATCGAGGTGACCGTCGAGGGCAACCGGGCCCCCGCGGGCTCCGTCTCTCTCTCGAGGCGCGACATCCGCGAGCTGCCCGGCGCGCTCGGCGACCCCTACCGCGCCATCGAGATCCAGCCCGGCGTGACGACCATCGCGAGCGGCATGCCGTACTACTACATCCGCGGCGCGCCGCCCGGGAACATCGGGTACTTCTTCAACGGCATCCAGGTCCCGCTCCTGTTTCACGTCGGCGCCGGGCCCAGCGTCATCCCGGCCTCGATGGTCCAGCGCCTCGAGATGCACCTCGGCCCCACGCCGGCGGACATCGGGCGGCTCGCCGGCGCGGCGATCGAGGCCGAGAGCGCGCCGCCGTCCGACGTCTGGCGCGGGGAGGGGAGCCTCCGGTTCATCGACCTCGGCGGCGTCGTCGAGGGGCCGATGGACCCCGACACCCACGTCCTCCTCGGCGGCCACTACGCCGCCGGCGCCGCGCTCGCCTCGGCGCTCGTGCCGAGCGTCGACGTGGGCTACGCCGACTACCAGGGCCGCATGGTCCACCGGCTCGGGCCCGAGGAGCGCTTCACCGCCCTCGCGTTCGGCGCGTACGACTACCTCGCCAGCATCGACGACGAGGACGGCGCCGAGGCGCGGAACGTCCTCCTCGACAGCGACTTCCACCGCCTCGACCTGCGCTACGACCGCGATGAGGCCGCCTCCGGCGCGCGCGTCCGCGCGGCGCTCACCCTCGGGCTCGACCAGTCGCGCGGGGTCGGCGTGGAGAGCGCGCGCGCCTGGAAGCTCAACGCCCGGATGAGCCTTGCCCGGCCCGCCCTCGGCGGCCGCGCGCTCGTGCGCGCCGGCGTCGACGCCGCCGTCGACCGCTACGACGTGACGCCGCGCCCGAGCGCGGCCGACGACTCGCCCGACGACGCGCCCGCCGAGGGGACGGCGCAGCTCGACGAGAGCTTCCCGGAGCTCTTTCGCAGCCGGCTCGACCTCGCGCTCGGCGCGTGGGCCGACGCGCTGCTCGTCCTCGACGAGCGGTCGACCATCACGCCCGGCGTGCGCGTCGACCACTACACCTCGCTCGGCCGGACCGCGGTCGCCGTCGACCCGAAGATCGTTGGCCGCTTCGGGATCGGCGAGCACGTGCGGCTCGTCCCGGCGTTCGGGCTCGCCTCGCAGCTCCCCGGCCTCGCCCCGCTTCCGGCGCTCCAGATCGGCGGCATCCCGGGCGGGCTCCAGCGGAGCCTCCAATCGAGCCTCGGCGTCGAGGTGAGCGCCGGCCCTGTCAATTTCAGCTCCACGGTATTCCGACAGCTGACCTTCGGCCTGAGCGACCCCATCGGCACCGGCCGCGGCACGACCCTCAACACCGAGCGCTTCCTCGCGCGGAGCCTCGGCGACACCTACGGCCTGGAGCTCGGCGCGCGCGGCGCGCTCCGGCGCGACATGTTCTTCCTCGCGTCGTACACGCTGTCGCGCTCCACGCGCACCCGGGAGCAGCGGACGATCCCGTCCGCCTACGACAGGACGCACGTCGCGCACGTCGCGCTCCTCTACGACCTCGGCAAGGGCTGGCGCGCCGGCATCCGCCACGTCTTCTACACAGGCTTCCCGGCCGACGAGATCACCCCGGGCCGCCCCGCGCGCGAGGACCCGGACCGCATCCAGCCGTTCTACCGGCTCGACATGCGCCTGTCGAAGCGCTGGGCCCTCGGCGAGCGCAGCTACCTCGGGCTCGTGTTCGACCTCCAGAACGCGACGCTCACGAAGGAGGTGTTCGACGTGAGCTGCGACGACAGCGGGTGTACGCCGCAGACGATCGGGCCCGTCACGATGCCGGGGCTCGCGATCGAGGGCGGGTTCTAGAGCAACAAACGGGTTGAACCCGCCTGAAACGAGCAGAACTTCGAACCGCCAGGACGCCAAGGACGCCAAGACATTGTCTTCTTCTTGGCGTCCTTGGCGTCCTGGCGGTTCATTTCTCGCTCGCTCGACGTGATCGTCGTTCTAGCGCGCTGTGAGACTCCGCCGATCCAAGGAGCGGCGCGCGGCGCGGGTCGATGTCACGACGTGGGCACGACGTGACGAAGAGGGGAGGCGTTGCATGAGGATGCGGGCCAAGGGGTGGGAGCTGGCCTTGCCGTTCGCGCTGGTGGGCGCCGCCGCCGGCTGGATCTCGGCGGGCGTGCTGGCGAGCCCGATGGTGAACGTGGCCCTGGGGGGCAAGCAGGAGGTCGCCGCGATCTGCGCCGGGATCGTCGGGGGCCTGATCGGGGCGCTGCTGCCGCGCGTCGTGGCGCCGCGTCAGGCGTGGCACGGGCGCGGCCCCGCGTGGGCCTCGCTCGCCGCGCTGGTGCTGCCCGGCGGCGCCCTCGCCGGGGCCGTGATCGCGCTCGTCACGGTGAGGAACTTGCACGGCGCGGTCCTGTTCGCCGCGGTCACGGGCGCGGTGAACGGCCTGATCTGCGCCGCGGCGACCCTGCCGATCTGCGGCGCCGTGCTCGAGGCGGCGCTGCGGGCCGAGCGGGCGCGGCTCGGGTCGATCGTCGCCGCCTCGGACCGGCGCGCCGTCTGGCAGATCCTCGCGGCCTCGATCGCCGTGGCGACGCTCGCGGCGCTGCCCGAGTGGCCCGCGGCGCGCATCGGCCGGGCGCCCCCGCCCCAGGTCGCCGAGGCCCTCGCGCTGGGCGCCTGGATCGCCGTCGGCCTCCTGATCCTCGCCGACGCCGCGGCCCTGGGCTACGGCCTCCACAGGGCGGCCGGCGCCCCCGAGCGGTGCTCGCCGGACGCGATCGCCCCGGATCCGGCCGTGCCGCGCGTCGACCTCGGCCTCGGCGACGACGTCCACGCCCGCCTCGCCCGCGGCGACGCCTACCGCGGCCGGGATCGCGCGTCGCTGCTGGTGATCGGCAGCCACGCCGAGGCCCACGCCGCGCTCGCGGGCGCGCTCCGCCGCGGCGTCGTCTGCTTCGCCCTCGGCGCCGCGGTCCTCTTCGCGCACCGGTGGGCGGCGGGCCCCAGCGCGGTCGACGCCTACCACACGGCCCGCTGCGCCCTCGGCCACGTCGCGTTCTGCGCTTCCGCGGAGGAGCCGTGCCCTCGCGCGTCGGCGCCCCCTCCGCCCCGCCGCGCGAGGATCGCCGACGAGACCGCCGTCGTCCACTGAAGGGCGGACGGCGCGCGGCTCAGCGGTGGAGCGCCTCGAAGAGCTGCTCCAGCATGCGGTAGGTCAGCCCCCAGACGACCCGCTCGTCCACGCGCACGCAGGGCAGGTGGATCACGGTGCCCTCGTGCGTGTACACGTACGTCGACGCGCACTCCCCCCGCGCGAGCGGCCCGAGCGGCGTCCAGAGCGCCTCGGCCACCTCGTGGCTCAACGTGAGCTCCGGCGACGAGCGCAGCGCGAAGACGAACGGGGAGATGACGAGCCCGACGCGCCGCCCGCGCGCGACGGCGGGGAGGTCGGGCAGGCGCGCGAGCAGGGTGCCGTGCGCGGCGAGGTCGATCCCGACCTCCTCGCGCGTCTCGCGGATCGCCGTGTCGAGCAGGCTCGCGTCCGCCGGGTCGCGCCGCCCGCCCGGGAGCGCCATGTGCCCCGACCACGGATCGCGCGGGTGCTCGGCCCGGCGGATCAGGAGGATCTCGGCCTCTCCGGGATCCCCCGCCGGGTCGACGAGCGCCGCCCCCGGCGGCGCCGCCCGGTCGACGAGCGCCGCCCCCGGCGGCGCCGCCGGCGCCCGCAGGATCGCGGCCACGGCGGCCTGCCGCTCCTGCGTGAGCGCGTCGAGCGCGGCCTCGCGCCCGGCGAGGCGGGCGACGATGGCGGCGAGGTCGTAGGAGGGGAGCACGGCGCCGAGGATAGCATAGTACCTACCGGTACTTACGGGTCGAGCTCGGCGACCGGCCGAGGGGCGCTACGGCGCGCGCTGCTCGGCGGCGAAGCTGTCCCACATGTCGCAGAGGTCCTTCTTCAGCCCGGATCCCTGCGAGATGGTCCGATCGAGCACGAGGTGCTCGTCCGTCTGCGCGTCGTACTTCGGCCACGCGAAGGCGTCGCCGCCGTTCGGATCGCCGCCCTCCGCGTGGCGCGACCAGTACCCCGCCACCGTCCGCCACAGCTCGAGCTCTTCGTCGGTCAGCGGCTCGGGCAGGAGCGTGCCGGGGGCGCCGAACACGTACCGGATCTCGGCCGAATGGAAGGCGCCGAGATCGCCGAACAGCGAGCCCTCGGGCGCGTAGGTGAAATGGTAGAGGTACGTGTCCGCGCCGGCCTCCGCGATGGCGCGCGCCGCCCGCCGCGTCGGGCACACGAAGTAAAAGTCGCCGAGGGCCGCGGTCGCCGCCTCCTGCGCCGAGCCGTGCGTGTCGCTCGGATAGGCGGCCGCCACCTCCTCGCCGTGGCCGGGGGCGAGGTGCTCGGCGAAGTCGAGGAAGGCGGCGTCGTCCGCGATCGTCGTGCCCGCGGACGCGACGAAGACCGTGCCCTCGTCGGCGTTGCTGCCGAGGATCGTCGGCACCTTCTCGAAGCTCCCGGCCTCGAGGAGCTTGCCCGGCAGGTCGGGGAGGTTCCAGCCGTCGACGACGGGGAACCACCGCGGGCCGTCGCCGAGGAGGATGTCGGCGCCCGGCGGCAGCGCGGTCGTGACCTCCTCGGCCGACTTCTCGCGCAGGCACTCGAGCACGGAGGGCGCGTCGGTGCAGCCGAGCGCCTCGACGAGCATCGCCCCCTGCGCTGTGGCCGTCGCCTCGTCGACGGCGGTGTCGCACGGCCCGCTCTGGATGATCGCGCGATGGAACAGGCCCTGGCTCGGCGGCGACACGAGGTGCGCGCAGACGCTGATGCCGCCGGCGGACTCGCCGAAGATCGTGACGTTGCCCGGATCGCCGCCGAACGCGCCGATGTTGGCCTTGACCCACTCGAGCGCGGCGCGCTGGTCCTCGAGGCCGTACGCGCCCGTCGCGGGGCGATCGGGATCCTCCGACTTGAGCTCCGGGAGGGCGAGGAACCCGAGCGGGCCGAGGCGGTAATTGAAGGTGACCACCACCGCGCCGCTGGTCTCGGACAGGCGCTGGCCGTCGTACTCGGGCAGGCCGCCGCTCCCTATCTCGAAGGCGCCGCCGTAGATCCAGACGAGCACGGGCAGCGACGAGGACGCCGGGCGCTCGGGGGACCAGACGTTCACGGTGAGGCAATCCTCGCTCGAGCTCGGGTCGAAGCCCGGCGTGAGCATCATCGACTGCGAGCAGGCCGGGCCCGGCTCGGTCGCCTTCAGCGTCTCGGTCCACCCCTCGTGGGGGGCGGGCGCCTTCCAGCGCAGCTCCCCGACGGGCGGCGCCGCGAACGGGATGCCGAGGAAGGTGCGCGTCGAGCCGACGACCGCGCCCTCCACAGGACCCTTGTCCGTCTGGACGAGCAGGGGAGCCGGCTCGACGACATCGCCGCCCCCGCCGTCGCCGCCAGCGCCGCCAGCGCCGCCAGCGCCGCCGGTGCCGCCGGCGCCGCCGGCGCCGCCGCCGGTGCCCACCGGGTTGGGCTCACGCTCACTCGAGCCGCAGGCCGCGGCGAGCAGGCCAAGAACAAGGGTGCACGAAAGCGAGAATCGAATAGGCATGATCGTCTCCGTGAGATTCAAGTCGAAGGTGCGGGGCTCGTGGGTCGCCATCGCAGGGAGGACCCGGGCGAGGATTCTGTGCACATGGCGAGCTCTTCGCGCCGATCGATGAGCGCCGCCGCCGTCAGCCGCCCTGCCGGCGCGTCGCGGCGGCCTGCGCGACGCTCGCGACGAGGCGCCGCACCTCGGCCGCGTCCACGGGCTTCGTCAGGTGGTGGTCGAACCCCGCCTCCCGGGCCCGCCGCCGGTCGTCCTCGGTCCCCCAGCCGGTGAGCGCCACGAGGACGAACCCGGCCACGCCCGGCTCCGCCCGAAGCCGCCGGGCCACCTCGTAGCCGCTCATGCCCGGCAGGCCGATGTCCAGGAAGACGACGTCGGCGCCGAGCTCCCGGGCCGCGGTCAGCGCCTCGGGACCCGTGTGGACCGCCCGGGTGCGATGCCCCGACATCCTGAGCAGCAAGGCCAGGCTCTCCGCCCCGTCGACGTTGTCGTCCACGACGAGGATCCGCAGCGCGGCCGCTGCGTCGCGCCCCGCCGGCCCCGGCGACGAGCGCCGCGACGCGGGCTCCTCGGCCGCGGCGAGCGGCAGCCGGACGGTGAACGTCGACCCGCGGCCAGGACCCTCGCTCTCGGCGTGGACCGTCCCGCCGTGCAGCTCGACGAGCCGCCGGACGAGGGTCAGCCCGATCCCCAGCCCGCCCTGGGCCCTGTCGATCGAGCGGACCACCTGGGTGAACATGTCGAACACCCGCGGCAGCATGTCGGCCGGGACGCCGACCCCGTTGTCCTTCACCCGGACGACGACCGAGGCCCCGTCCCGCTCGGCGGCGAGCCGGATGACGCCGCCCCCGGGCGTGTACTTGGCCGCGTTGTTGAGGAGGTTCGCGAACACCTGGGCCAGCCGGGTCGGGTCCGCGTCGAGGAGCAGCGGCTCCGCCGGGAGCCGGACCGCGAGCTCGTGCGCGGCCGCCTCGATCAGCGGCCGGCTCGTCTCCAGGGCGCCGTTCAGGACCGCCCGGAGGTCGACCCGCTCCCGCCGCAGCTCCACCTTGCCGCGGGTGATCCGGGACACGTCGAGCAGATCGTCGACCATCCGGACCATGTGACCGACCTGCCGCTCCATCATGTCGACGATCTTCCGGGCCTGCTCCTGGCTCCCGGCGACCTGGAGGATCTCGAGGCCCGTCCGGATGGGGGCGAGCGGGTTGCGCAGCTCGTGGGCGAGCGTGGCGAGGAACTCGTCCTTCCGCCGGTCCTGATCGCGGAGCTGATCGTACAGCCGGGCGTTCTCGATCGCGACGGACGCGATGTGCGCGAGCTGGACGAGGATCGCCTCGTCGCTGTCGGTGAAGTCCCCGGCGAGCTTTTCGGAGAGGCGGATGTGGCCGAGGTCCTCCCCGCTCCGGCCGGTGAACGGCGCGGCCAGCCACCCGTGCGTCCGCTCCGACACCGGCGCGGCGCCGGTCGCCTGCGCCCCGTCGTCCCCGGCGGCGAGGCTGGCGACCGCGTCACGGGCGCCGATGATCCGCCGCGCCTGCTCGGTGATCCCCTGGAGCACGCTCTCCAGCGAGCCGGACGCATGGATGGTGAGCGCGGCGTCGGCCACCTGCCGGAGGAGCCGACCCTGCTCCCGCTCGCGATCGAGGAGCCTCGCGAGCCGCTCTTCATCGCGCTTGCGGTCGGTGACGTCGACCGTCACCCCGTCGAACCGCCGGGGCGTGCCGTCCGGCGCGCAGGCGGTCCCGCCCAGGGCCCGGATCCACTTCAGCGCGCCGGTGGCCGGATCGACCGTCCGGTAGTCCACGTCATACGGGATCCGCTCGCGGATCGACGCGTCCATGGCCCGCCGCGTCGGCTCCCGATCGTCGGGGTGCAGCCGGTCGTAGAAGGTGTGAATGGTCACCTCGGCGTCCCTGGGCAGCCAGAAATGGTCCTTCACCCGGTCGTCCCAGATCAGCCTGTCGAACGGCAGGTCGCAGTACCAGAAGCCGACCCCGGACAGGCGGACAGCGTAGTCGAGCCGCTCGTCGCGCTCGCGCACCGCGCGGGCCACGCGGGCGCGCTCGATGGCCTCCCAGCAGCGGCCCACGACGAGCCGGACGAGCCCCACCTCGTCGGGCGTCCAGCGCCGCGGCGCCTTCTGGTGGACGGCCATCGCGGCGGTGAGCTTGCCGGACTTGTGCAGCGGGACGCAGATGACCGCCTGGATCCGCGTCGCCCGGTACGCCGTGAGGTCGTGTCCGGCCCGCGGGTCGGCGTCGACGTCGTCCATCACGTACGGCTCGTTCGCGAGCATGCACCGCACATGCTCGGCCCCGAAGTCGGCGAGCGGCCACCGGCCGACGATGCTCGGGACGCCGCGCGTGTGGTCGCCCGTGATCACGTAGACGCGCTCGTCCTCGACCTCGGCGTAGGCGCACCGGTCGGCCCCGAGGTGCTCGGCGAGCATGCGGGCCACGACGGCCATGACCTCGTCGGGGTCGGTGAGCGGCTGGGTGGCGGCGGCGAGGTCGGCGAGGAACCGGTGCCGTCCCTCGCTCACGCGGAGCGCCTCGGCCGCGCGCCAGGCGTCGCGCGCCCGGCCGAGCGCGCGGACGGCGGTGGCGGCGAACCGCGACAGGCTGGAGATGAGCCGGGCGTCCTCGGCGTCGAACTTCCGCGCGTCGGTGTGGGCGAGGACCCAGACCGTGCCGATCGGCGTGTCGTTGTCGTGGAAGGGGACGGTCAGCGCCTCGATGACCGGCGGGTCGAAGCAGGTATTGGCCCCGAAATGGTTGGCAGGGCGCGAGAAGAGGACCGCCGCATTGCGGTCGACGACGATGCCGCAGGGGCTCGGGCTCCGGGGCATCGTGCCGCCGAGGTTGTGGGCGAACATCCCGGCGACGGCCCGCCACCGGAACACGCGCCGGCCGTCCTCCTGCTCCTCGAGCACGCTGACGCCGGCCGAGTCGGCCCGGCAGAGCTCGAGGAGCAGCGATGCCAGCCTCGGGAGCACGTCCTCGAGGGGCCCGGCCATCGCGCTGACGAGGGCGAGCAGCGCGCGGTTCTCGGCCGCGTGATCGGGCGATCGGGCCGGGCGGCGCGCCAGCTCCTCGGTCCTCTCCACCTCGTCGAGGCCGACCGCTTCCGGATCGGGCGCCTCCCCGGCGGGTGGACGGTCCCGGAGGTCGGTGGGGGGCGGCTGCGTGTGCATACCTCGTCGGAAGCCTGCTGAGCTGAAGGGGGCCCAGGGTACCCGGAGCCGTGGCGCAGCGCAAAGCCGCCGGACGCGACGTGGGTGAGCCTGGGCGCTCGGGCGACGGGCTGTGCAGTTGGCTGTGCAGCTGGCGTTACAGTTCCGGGGGAGAGGGGCTCTTTCGCTTCTCGCACTCTCAGTCTCTCATCGCTCGTTCATCCGCCATCCGCGCGGCTCGATCCCGCGCGGATCGAGGGGCCCGCCGGTGTTCTTTGCGCTCGGCGCGCGTGCGCGCGCTTCCGTTTCGCTGCGCGCTCCTCCGTGTTTCACGCGCGTTCTTCTCGCTCCTCCGCGCTCGATCTTCTCGCTCCTGCGCGCCCGGTTCGAGCGGATGTCGCATTCCGACCGCGCATGCGCGCCAGCGGCCGGACGCGGCAGACTCGACAGCTCGCGAGGCGGGGAGCGGCTCGATTCGACAGGCCGTTGTTGGTAAACTACGTGTGACATCATGCTGGAGATCCTGCGCAATGCCCATTACGTCGTCACCGTCAACCCGGCGGTGAAGCTCGCGAGGATCATGCGGAGCGCGGTGCCGTCCGAGTCGGCTGCGCAGTTCGAGGAGGGGTGGATGGAGGTGAGCCGCGCGCTGGACCGGGTCGGCCGCGAAGGGCTGTGTCTGCTCGTGGACCTGCGCTCGGCGGTGGGGCGGAACGATCCGGCGTTCGAGGCGGCGATGCAGCGGATCCGGCCGGTCGTGATGCGGGGGTTCCGGCGCGTCGCCGTCCTCGTCCGGACGCCCGCGGGGGCGCTCCAGATCCAGCGCCATGTCCGGGAGGACGGTGTCGAGCGGATGATCGGCAGCGACGAGGCCCGGCTCCTCGAGTACCTCGCCGAGGCGCCGCCGCGCAGCCGCTGAGGAGCATCACGGCCGGCGCGCGGGCGGCGCCCGGCGGGGTCGCGACCGGGGCCGCCCGGCCAGCGCACGGCGGACATCGCTTGCCCCGGCGGCTCCAGGCGCGACGGCACCGTTCCGTTTGCCAGGCGCACGCCGTGCGACGCGGCCTGTGCTAGCTTCGCGCCGTGGAAAGGCGAGACGTCTGGGAGGAGATCTACCGCCGCTTCGACCCTGTCGAGCCCGTGAAGGATCCCGCCTGGCGCGCTCCCCGGCCGCATACCCCGGTCGACCGCATCGCTCGGCGTCTTGACCTGCCTTTCGCTGACCCTCGTATCCTCCTGGCGGGTACGGTGGGCACCGGCAAATCGACCGAGCTGCTTCGCCTGAGGGAGGCGCGGGAGAGCAAGGAGTTCGTCCTCCTGCTCGATCTGCACCGGCACTTCGCGTGGATGGGGGACGGCGAGGCCATTCAGCGCGTCGCGTCCTGGGAGGTCATCTTCCTCGTCGGGCTGTCCGTGCTCGGCGCTGCACGGGAGATCCTGCCGTACGAGGTGCCGCCGCAGCACGTCGAAGATCTCCGGCTCGCCTGGGAGCAGGTCGCCGACGCCACAAACACACCGAGGACGACCGAGATCGACCTGGGGAAGGTGGCCTCGGGCATGATCACCGCTGCGGGATCGGTGCTGGTGCCGGCGCTCGGGCTCACGGGCGGCGCAGCGGCGGGCATGGCAGCCGGGGCCGGGGCGACCAAGGCGATCGCGGAGGGGATCCGACGCATGGTGCCCATCGGACGCAGCGGACGTACGCTGCCCGATCAGGACGAGGCCATGCAGACGCTGCTCGGGGCGGTCAACGTCCTCGTGGGTCACATGCAGCAGCACCACCGGCGCGTCCTTCTGCTCATCGACGGCCTCGATCGCATCCGCGATGAGGAGCGCGCGCTCGGCCTCTTCCTGCGCTCCGAGCTGCTCAGCCAGATTGCCTGCCCCACCGTCCTGTGTGCTCCCTTCGCGCTGCGGAGCGCGCCTGTGGGGGCGGCGATTCCGCGCTTCGATACGGTCGTGCTCGCGAACGAGCCCGTGCTGGACAAGGCCCATCCGGACCGCATGGGCGAAGGGGTGCCCTTCTTCGTCGAGATGTACCGCCGGAGGACACAGGATCTGCCTGCGCCCGATGCGATGGAGCAGGGCTCGCTGGAGCGCCTGGCCTATGTGTCCGGCGGCCGCGCGCGGGACTTCGTCAAGCTGGTGCGCGGCGTGGCCGAGCGCGCCTGGACGGCCGACGTCACCACGGCGACCGCGGAGATCGTGGAGGACGCCGTGGACGAGGCGCGCCGCGACCGTGAGCGCGGGCTGGACGTGGGGCACCTCGGCGTGCTGCGCGCGGTGATGGCCGATGTGCAGCGGCAGCTCCCCGAAGACGCCCGCGCGCGACAGCTCCTCGATTGGGGGCACCTGCTCCCGTATCCCAACGAGTCCGAATGGTACTACCCGCATCCGCTGCTCACGCTGCACCTCCTGCGGGCGCCTGGCTCGACCGGCTGAGCCTCATCCTGCGCCTCGCCGGGCGCGGGGTGATCGTGCTCCTGGATCGGGCGCGCCCCGAGCGGCTGGGCGAGCTCGTGCGCCATCTGATCCGAGCGCGACCGGACGCCGATGTGATGACCGAGGCGCCGGCGCTCGCGTCGGCGCCGGAGGGGAGCACCGTCGTCCTCTGCGTGCGCGCGGCGGACGCCGCGTGGCTCAACCAGGAGCGGCCGGTGGTGCAGCAGCGGGCGCTGCGCCTCGTGCTGTTCAGCGACGAGGAGACGACGCTGCATCTCGCGCGATGCGCGGTGGACTTCTACGACTGGATCTCGCACCGCATCGACTGTCCTGAAGGGCCGCCCGCCTTCGCCGTGCGTGCCCTGCGGCGCGCGGCGTGCGCGCGGGAGCCGGCCATCGGGTGGTACGGCGGCGAGGACGAGATCGAGGAGAGCTTCGCGCTGGCGCTGCCGGGCCGGAGGATCGCGCGCGTGTCGGCCGCGCAGCCGTATGCGGCGCTGGTCGAGGCGCTCCGGCCGAAGCCGAGGGCGTGGGTCGCCGTGGAGGATCTAGAGACATCTGCCCGGCTGCGGCGCGCGCGCTGGGCGGCGGCGGAGGCCGGACGCAGGGGAGGAACTCTGCTGGTTCGGCCGCCGAGGGGTGTCTCGGGGCTCGCCCGGGTGCATGGCCGGGCGCTCGCCCTGGACGAGGGCGCGGAACGGCTTCGCGCGGCGGGAATCCAGGGCTGTGTGCGGCTCGCGGCGCTGCTCGAGCTGGCGCCGGATGCGATTGATGATGCGGCGAGGCTGGCGCGCAGGGGGGTGTCGGAGGCGGAGCTCTCAGCGATCGCGCTCCGGGAAGATGAGCCGGGCGGTGCGCTCGCGCGCCTCGCTCTGCAACACGGGCGAGATGGCGAGGCTGCGGAGCAGCCTGATGGCGAGGAGAAGAGCGCTGAGCTGAGCAAGCGCTTCCCTCTGCCCGACTGGCCGGAGCGCATCGAGCTTGCGATCCAGGAAGGCGAGCCGGAAGTGGCAGCTCATTGGGCCGCTGGCTGGGTGGAAGCGACGGGGGGCAGCGCGAGGGCCACGGCGGCGCTGGCTCGTGTGCGCGATCTCTTGGGCGAGCTCGGCGAGGCAAGAGCGCTGCTCGAGCAAGCTTGGCGCCGCGCAGGAGACGGCGCCGACGAGGACACGCTCTTCGAACTGCTTCGGGCGCATGGGTTTGTGTTGTCATCGGAGGAGCACACCGGCGAAGCGATACGGACCCTGAGCGGCGTTTTGGACATGGCGCGGCGCCTTGGACGCACAATCGATGAACGCAGCGATCTGTACGACGCCGTGGTGCGCGCTCTCATCCAAGCGGGACGCCTCAGGGATGCGCAACGAATGCTCGACGAGTGGACGGGGCTAGTCCGGCATGCGCAGGCGCCCCTATCACTCAAGCCGATGCTGGAACGGTCGAGAGCAGAGTTGATGCTGGCGCGAGGGGACGTGCAAGCGGCGTCTCAGCTCCTGGAATCG
Source organism: Sorangium sp. So ce1335 (assembly GCF_051521615.1). Classification (NCBI taxonomy): domain Bacteria; kingdom Pseudomonadati; phylum Myxococcota; order Polyangiales; family Polyangiaceae; genus Sorangium; species Sorangium sp. So ce1335. The sequence goes on along the minus strand of NZ_CP150363.1, from coordinate 6,684,831 downwards.
ATACTCCAGCGAGTGCCGGATCCCGAGCACCAGGGCCGCGATGTGATCGAGCACGCCCTGGCCCAAAGCTGGCTAAAGCAGCGGCGCTTCCACGAGGCGGAACGTCTCCTGCGTCATTCGATCGAGCGTGCTCGGCGTTTCGGTCGTCCGACCACTTATCTTCGCCACGCGCACGGCGTGACGCTCCTGGAGCTCGGTCGCTTTCAAGATGCCGAGCAGGAGCTCCGGCAGGTGCTGGAGGAGGTGCCCGAGACTCAAGTCGCCGCGTCGACTCGTCACCAACTTGCGCGGTGCGTCCTGGCGCAGGGACGGTTCGACGAAGCCGAGGCGCTCCTCGACGAGGCCCTTTCGGAGCTGCGACGGGACGGTGCCACAGATGGAGAGCGGTACGCCGCGTCTCTTTTCGAGAAGGCACGTATCTGTCGTCTGCGCGGTGAGCTCGCTCGATCCGAGGAGCTGCTCCGCGAGGTGCTCCGTGTCGAGAAGAACGCCTTCGGTAGCGAGCACCCGACCCTTCTCTTGACCCTTTCAGCGCTCGGCCGGACGCTGGTTGACCTCCAGAAACCGCGCGATGCGGAGCCTTTGCTTCGCCGTGCCGCGCATCTTGCCGAGCAGATGGGCGATCAAACGGCCCTGGCAGAAGAACTGGGAGCTCTCGCCCGTGCGCAGGCTGCCCAGGGCTTCGCGCACGCCCGCGATACGGCGCGTCGTGCTCTGCGGGCGTGGGAGGCTGCCGGAGGCGAGCCCACGCCCGCCCTTCGCAACGAGCTGGCGACGATCGCTGCGGGCGCACTGTCGCCTTCCGGAACCTCATCACGCCGGAGCCAGTAACGGGGCCGGGCGCTCCAGCTGCACTCACATCGGAGCACTGCGAGCCGCTGCGCCCAGCGGTGGTATGCCGCCGCAGCGTGCCCTGGATCGTCCCGCAGCACCACCCGGCGGCACGGGACTACCCTTCGTACTTTGGCCCAGGTGCGAGCCATTTCGTCATGAGCCGGCGCTCGTGGTCGGCGAAGCCGCGGCGGCGATACCACGCGTACGTCTCCGCCTTGTCCGGCTCGACCTCGAGGTGGAGGGCGCGCACGCCCGCCTCGCGACAGCCCTGCTCCGCGCTGTCGAGGAGCCGCGCCGCGTGGCCGCGCCCGCGCGCCTCGGGCCGGACGTACAGCTCGTCGACGAACGCGTCCCGCCCGTGGAACTCGAGCGAGAAGCCGAACCCGACGGCGCAATAGCCGGCCACCTCGCCCCCGGCGACGAGGACCCATACGTCCCCGAGCGAGCGGTCCGCGACGAGGGCGCTCAGCGCCGCGAGCGCGCGATCCGGAGAGAAGGGGTATTCGTCCTCGGCGTAGTAGGCCCGCATGAGCGCGTGGACCTCGGCGACGTCGGCGCCCTCGGCGCGACGGACCTCGATGGACGTGGGGGAGAGTTGCATGCCGCCTCCTGCGCGGCGCCGCGCGCTCGTCCCTCCCGCGGGCCCGCGCGACGCCTTCACGGACTCCGTTCTTCACGGGCCCCGTCCGATGATAGCCTCTCTCGGGATGCGCGCCCTCTCCTGGGGTCCTCGATCCGCGCTGAGCGCCGGAGCAGCCCCTCACGCGCCGTGTCGTCCGTGTCCGGGCCTCAGAGGCCGACGGTGGCGCGGAAGAGCTGGCCTTCTCCCTCGATGGCGTAGCTCCCGGAGGCGAACGGGACGAAGGCGGACTGGCCCTGGCCGAGCTCGCGGACGGCGCCGCGCGCGTCGGCGAGCGACGCCTGTCCCCGGGTGCACAGCACGATCTCGGGGCCTCGCCGGTCGTCCGTCCGCCAGCCGGACGCGGCGTCGAGATCGATGCGGGAGAGCCGGAACTCCGGCGCCGGGGTGTCGTAGAACGACTCCACGCCGACCCGGCGCGGCGCGACGGGCTCGACGCGCCACGGGGAGAAGTCGAGCACGCGCACGAGCTCGTCGACGTTGATGTGCTTCGGCGTGAGGCCGCCGCGAAGCACGTTGTCGGAGCTCGCCATGATCTCGATCCCGACCCCGCGCACGTAGGCGTGCAGGCGGCGCGGCGGCAGGTACAGCGCCTCGCCCGGCTCGAGGTGCACGTCGTTGAGGAGGAGCGCGATCGCGACGCCGACGTCGCCCGGGTAGAGCTCGTGCAGGCGGAGCGCCCACCCGCAGGCCCGCGCGAGCCACCCGCCCGCCTGCGCGCGCGCCCGACACGCCTCGACCACCGAGGCGACGACCTCCCGCCGCGCCGCCGCGTCGAGCCCGAGGAGGCCCTGGACGAGCCGCGCGACGGCGGCCGCGTCGACGGGCGCGGCGCCGCGCGGGACGAGCGCCTGGGCCGGGCCGCCGGCGAGGAGCGCGAAGACCTCGGGCAGGGCGTCGGCCGGCCGGAAGCCGCAGAGCGCGTCGAACGGGGTGAGCGCGCAGATGAGCTCGGGCTTGTGGTGCGGGTCGCGGTAGGTGCGCTCGGGGGCGTCGACGGGGATGCCCGCCGCGTTCTCCGCGTCGAACCCGCGCCGCGCCTGCGCCTCGTCCGGGTGCGCCTGGAGCGACAGGGGCTGATCGGCCGCGAGCACCTTGAGCAGGAACGGGAGCCGCGCGCCGAAGCGATCGACCGTGGGGCCGCCGAGGAAGGCGCCCGCGCGGTCGGCGATGGCGTCGATGAGGCGCTCGCGGCGCCCGTCGAGCTCGATGCTCGACGAGGCCGCCGGGTGGGCCCCCATCCAGAGCTCCGCCTGCGGCCTGCCGGAGGGGGCCTGTCCGAGCAGCGTCGCGATGGCGTCCCGCGAGCCCCAGGCGTACTCCTGAACACGGTTCTCGAGCGAAAACATGGGCAGCTCCTGTGGGGCCCACCCTACAGGATGGCTCCGGGAAAGTCAGCGAGCGAGCGCGCGCGATGCGCTCTCCAGCGTCGACGGGGGGCGATGCTGGACAGATCGGCGCCGCACCCCGAGAGCGCGCGTCCCGCCGTCTCGGGACAGCGCGTGTGCCGCGTGTGGCGGGCCATGGTAGCCTGGCTCGCACGTGGGTTGATGGCGGGGCCGGCGGGCCTCGGTGGAGGGCGGAGCGCATGAGGACGATCGAAGTGAGCGGGCACGGGTTCGTCTACGCGATTCCTGACGTCTCGGTCCTGGAGGTGCAGTGTCGGGTGGTCGACCCGCAGGCGACGAACGCGCGGGCGACGTACACGGCCACGATGGAGAGGATCTCCGCCGTGATCCGCAAGGCGGGTGTCCGGGGGGACGACATGCGCTCTTCCCGCTTCACGCTGGGTGAGTATTACAAGGAGCACCGCCACGGCGCGGCGCGTGAAGGCTTTTACGTGGAGGGTCGCCTGTCTTTCCGCGTCCGTGAGCTGACCGAGGTGGCGCCGCTGTTCGACGAGCTCGTGGCGGCCGGGGCGACGAGGATCGAGGGGCCCAACCTCGAGATCTCCGATATCGAGCCGTACCGGACGGCGGCCCGGAAGAACGCGTACGAGGACGCGCTGTCGAGGGCGCGCACCTACTGCGAGGTGGCGGGCCTCAGGATCGTGGGGCCGCTTCAGATCCAGGAGGACGAGTCGTCGTCCGCTCCTGCGCGCCTCGTGGCTGGCAAGATGGGGATGGCCGGTGAGGACCTCCTCGTGGGCAGGCAAAGGGTCTCGGTGGACGTGAAGGTGACCTTCGGGATCGAGCCGCTCGGCCCCTGAGGCGGCGCGCGGCTCCGGCTTTACGCGATCGGGCGAGCGCTCTAGGCTCGCCGGATGAGCATGACGAACGACGACGCGAGGTTCACGCCCATCCTTGCGCGCCTGCGCGACGCCGCGCTGGCCTATCCCGAGGCGGTGGAGGAGTTCCCCTGGGGCGACCGTGTCGCCAAGGTGCGCGGGAAGATCTTCGTCTTCCTCAACACGCACGAGGGGAAGCTCACGGTGACCGCCAAGCTCCCCGAGTCGGGCGAGGCCGCGCTCATGCTGCCGTTCGCGGAGCCGACCGGGTACAACCTGGGCAAGAGCGGGTGGGTGACGGCGCGCTTCGGACCGAAGGACAAGGTGCCCGAGGCGATGCTGATCGAGTGGATCGAGGAGAGCTACCGCTCGGTGGCGCCGAAGCGGGCGCTGCAGTTGCTGGGCGGCGGGGCTGCGGCGGCGGGGAAGAAGGGGGCGCGGGACGGCGCGGCGGGCAAGGGCGGAGCGAAGAAGGCCGCGGCGGCGGGGAAGAAGGGGGCGGTGGAAGGCGCTGCGGGCAGGGGAGGAGCGAAGGAGAAGGTCGCCGCGGGGAAGAAGGGGGCGGTGGAAGGCGCTGCGGGCAGGGGAGGAGCGAAGGAGAAGGCCGCCGCGGGGAAGAAGGGAGCGGCCGTGAAGGGAGCGGCTGCGGGGAAGAAGGGAGCGGCCGTGAAGGGAGCGGCTGCGGGGAAGAAGGGAGCGGCTGCGGGGAAGAAGGGGGCGGCCGTGGAGGCCGCCGCGGCGGGGAAGAAAGGGGCGGCCGTGAAGGCGGCGGCGGCAGAGAAGAAAGGGGCGGCTGAGGAGAGGAAGGTCGCCGCTGCGGGAAAGAAGGGGGCGATGGAGAGGGCCTCGGCGCAGAAGGCGGCGCCGGCACAGAACGCGGCGCTGGCGAGGAAAGCGGCGGGGGCGAAGGCGGCAGCGCCGGGGAAGAAGGCATCGCCCGTGAAGAAAGCGGCGGGGAGCAATGCGGCAGCGCCCGCGAAGAAAGCGGCGGGGAGCAATGCGGCAGCGCCCGCGAAGAAAGCGGCGCCGGCGCAGAAGGCAGCGCCCGCGAAGAAAGCGGCGCCGGCGCAGAAGGCAGCGCCCACGAAGAAAGCGGCGCCGGCGCAGAAGGCAGCGCCCGCGAAGAAAGCGGCGCCGGCGCAGAAGGCAGCGCCCACGAAGAAGACGGCGCCGGCGCAGAAGGCAGCGCCCACGAAGAAGACGGCGCCGGCGCAGAAGGCAGCGCCCACGAAGAAGACGGCGCCGGCGCAGCGAGCGCAGCCCAGCCGTACATGACACCGCGCCAGGCGGATCGAGGCCGAGGAGTCGCCCCCCGGTGAGCGCGCTGGAGCGCTGTCGCGCTCAGCGGAATTGACGAACGATGGTACCAGGAAACCGCCGTCTCTCTTCGCCATCGAGTCTGTTCAACAGGTCGTCGCGCTCGCTTCGCGCCGCCTCCTCCGAGTCGAAGGGGCCGACGTAAAGTACGGTTCTCGTCCCCTCAGGCACGAGGTGCATCCGGTCCCTACGAACGCCGCGTCCCTCGAGGATGTCCCTTGATCTGTCGATGTCGGACCGGTCTCGACCGGTCTGCATCCTCATGTAGTATCCTCGCGCTAGCCGCGGTGATTCCACGTGCGTGGTAGGCTGATTGGGCGCCGCATGGACCGTGGTCGGCTCCTGCTGGACAGGGTACAGGCTCAGTACGGTGAAGACCGCCTGGTGTTCGGTCTTGGTGTTTACAAAGAATGTCGGTGTGGCGCCTGTTGCGTCCTCGTGGTGCGTCGTTGCTTTGCGCGCTGTTCGTATCAGCTTGCCATCGTTGTCGAGGGCGTAACATCGGAGGCGCACCGAATCTATGGTGTCGTTCGGATCGCCGCGGGTCGCGATCTCTCTTCGGTCGAAGACCATCAAGTTGCCCCCGACCACCCACGCCCAGCTTCCATCGACGGCGATGACGATGTCGCCGTGCGTGCTCGCCGATCTGCTCGCTTGCGGGATGGTGTCGTAGGTCACGTCTTCGAGCTGTCCGTCCGACCGTAGCCGATTCCTGACGATGATGTCGCCTACTCGAATGCTGTTGGTGTTCGGTCGAGACGCCTTGTATCTGTAGTTCTGGCGCGCGCGGAGAGCTGCTTTTGTGTAGCCGATGTGCGCGCCGAACCCTCGCCTTCCCAGCGGCATGATCCGGGGGTGTTCTGGGGTCGCCTGCCAGCCCATCCATACGCAATAGCAGATGAATGCGCTGCTCCACGCGGTGCCGATGCTGCTCGCGGAGATGCCTATCGTGTTCCAGTAGCCCTGGGGGCCCAGGATTCTCGCGTGGGCGCCGGCGTCTATCGCCACGAGCGGCCCACCGCCCCCTTCTGGCGCTCGCGCCTCGTCCGTGTGGCCATCGCTCGGGAACGGTCGCCCTCTGAGGAGCGCGGCTTCTTCAGGGGCCTGGTTCGATGCGGAATACGACGGATGCCGCTCGGGTGGTTGGAAGATGTTGTTCCACCAGCGGAGCTCCTCCCTCGCTACGCGCGCGATCGCTTCCGCGAGCTCCTGTGTGATGCGTTCGGCGGTCATAGGGTGATCGTGGCTGCCTGGAGTGGACCTTGGTTCGGTGTCTTGCGACGTTTGCAGGAGCTGGGGTGCGTGTCGATGGATGATGCGCCGTCGAGCCGAGGCGCTCGCGCTGTGTCCATCGATTCACCTCAGGAGCCGTGCGCCTGTACGATCGCGTCGCGCGTGGCGTCATCGAGCGTGCCTGTCACGGCGAGCCCGTGCGCCTCCTGGAAAGCCGCGACAGCGTCGGTCAACTCGCCGGAGGACGGCCCCGCCTCGCCGACCTCGAGCGTCGGGAGGTAGCCGAGGTGCGCGAGGCGCTTGATGATGCCGCTCGGCTCGTCGGCGGGATCCATGTGTCCGATGCGTACCCGGTAGCGAAGGCCCACCCCGTCGAGGGAGACGCTCACCTCCTCCAGGTGCGCAGGCACCGGGAAGAGCGCGAGCCCGGCGCCGTCGGTGGTGCTCTCGAACGGCTCCGGCCCCGTGCCCGTCACGCGGAACGGCTCGTCCGCGACGGGCGTGCCGTCGGCGCGCTTGAGGATCAGCTTGATCTCGACCGTCGGGACCCGCGCGGTGAACCGGTTCTGGCCGCCGGTCGTGAGCGGCAGCGAGCCCTCGGTCTCGGGCGCGTCGGGCAGGTAGAGGACGTCGCCGGGCTGAAGGATCTCAGGGCTCGGCCGCTTTCTTCGCAGCGCCTCGTTCGAAGGGTGCTCCCACACCCTCTCGGCGGAGAAGCCCCGCCGGTGTGCGAGCTGGGTCAGGTAATCGCCCTGCCGAACGACGTACGGTCGGATGCCCATGCCTCCTCCTCCGCGCGGCCCGCGGGCCCGATCGAGGCGGAGCCCTCGATGCGCATCGCGCGCTGCGCCCGCGGTCGAGCTGCCGCGGGGGCACGCTTCCACGTGGACGCAGCGGTCATCGCGGACGATGTTAGTCCAGCCGGCGCCGTCATGGCTCCTCTTTCGATGCCATCAGCGAGATCTCCTGCGCATCGGGTGCCCTTGCCGTGCCCGAAGAGGCGCTCGCTCACTCCGGGGTCACGGCACGCTGCGCGTTCGTTCCGAACGGCATCACGAGCACCGTGGAAGGCCCGGGAGGGCGGCTTGCCGGCGAAGCAAGAATTCGACCCGGAGCCTTCCGGGAGCCCCGGGGTGAATTGAAATTCAACCCGGAGCCTTCCGGCAGGCTCGGGGAGAATTGAAATTCAACCCGGAGCCTCCCGAGAGCCCGGAGGCTGAATTGAAATTCAACCCGGCGAGCCATCCGAACGTCGGACTGTAGCGCAGGTTACACTCGGCTTCGGCAGCGCGCGCAACCCGAGGGACCCCGACGTCCTTCTGGCCCGGGGAGCGACCGCGCTGGCGCCCCGCGCCGGAGCCTCGCGCCCGCTGCCGCGGCTGCGCCGGACCCCGTCGTGTGGGCCAGCGGCTGCGTTCGGGGTATCCTGGCGCCGTGACCGCGACCGCTTCGGCCTTCCGGCGTGCGCTCCTCGACGCTCCCGCTCGTTGACGGCGGCAAGTACACACCCACGGGAGCACAGCGATGCGCCAGAGCGATTCCTCCAGGGAAGTGTCCTCCGACGCGCGGCGTCCCGCTGCCCCGCGTCCTGCGCCGCGCTGGCGCCGGCTCCGGGCGGTCGTGCTCGCGAGTGCCGTGCTCTACCTCCTCGGGGTCGTCGCTGTCTGGCTCGCCTTGCCCATCGCGGGCGACCGGTGGTGGCCGGCGACGCTCTTCCTCTTCGGTCCCCGCCAGGTCATCGCGCTCCCGCTCCTCGCGATCGTGCCCGCCGCGCTGCTCGTGCAGCGCCGCGCCCTCGTCCCGGCGGCCCTCGCGTCGCTGATCGTGGTCGGGCCCATCCTCGGGTTCACCGTCTCGCTCCGGGCGCTCGTGGGCGGGGCGGGGCGCGGCGATCTGCGCGTCGCCTCCTTCAACACGGGGAGCCGCCCCATGAGCGTGGATCGGCTCAAGGGCTTCGTGGCCGAGGCCCGGCCCGACGTGCTCGCGCTGCAAGAGTGCGGCATGCCCGAGGCGGAGCTGACAGCGGCCTTCCCGGGGTGGTTCGTCCACGTCGACCGCGGGATGTGCCTGGTGAGCCGGCATCGTATCCTCCAGGCCGAGTCGAGGGACCGCCGCGATGTCTGGAATGCGGGCGGCCACGGCGCCATCGTCCGCTACGCGATCGCGCTGCCGGACCGCGCGGCCGTCGCAGCGCCGGCCGCCGCGCCCGGCCCCGGCGCGCCGGAGGCGCCGCAGCCCGACGCGCAGGTCCCCCCGGGGACGCGCGCCTTCTGCTTCCTCAACCTGCACCTGGAGACGCCCCGCGAGGCGATCGAGGCGCTGATGCACGGCCTGTGGAAGCAGGAAGCGGAGCACGACCGGGTGATCGCGCTGCGCGTGTGGGAGTCCGAGCTCGCGAGGCAGTGGGTGGACGAGGCGCCCTATCCGGCCATCGTCGTCGGCGATCTCAACATGCCCGTGGACAGCGCCATTTACCGCCGCTTCTGGGCGGGCTTCGAGAACGCGTTCTCGCGCGCCGGCCTGGGGTTCGGCGCGACGAAGCGGACGCGCTGGTTCGGCGTTCGCATCGACCACGTGCTCGCCGGGCCGGGCTGGACGACCGAGCGCGCATGGATCGGCCCCGATCTCGGCTCGGATCACCTCCCCATCCTCGCCGACCTGCGCTGGACCGGCACCCCGCCCGCGCCAGAACCGCGCTGACACCGGCCAGCTCCGCCGCCGATTCCGCATCACGGCCGTCTGCCGGAGGCACCGCAGTCCCCGGAACCGCGCAGTCTGCCGGACAGCTCGCCGCCTCAGCAGATATGGTAGAGCATCGAGAAGTACGCCTGCGAGAACGCCGCATCCACGAGCGCCCCGCTCGCGTCGAAGCACCGGATGCCGACGCGGATCGCGTCCCGGTCCACGGCAGGGAACTCCCAGCCCACCACGTTGCAGTACGCCGACCCCGCCCCGAACGCGGTGGCCAGCGCCGCCCCGCCCGGGACGCCCGTGAGGCCGCCCATGTCCGGGTACGTGATCTGGTATCGCCCGGGCGAGATCCGGTGCGCGGCCAGCGTCCCGACCTTGTCGTTGCACTCGGACGTGATGCGGTGGCTCTGCAGCGCGGGCGTGTAGTCCGTCGTCGTCGGCTGGTCCGCCAGCGCGTAGCCGCCGCTGCCGTAGGGCGCCTCGCGCGGCTCGCGGATGTACCGGAGCGAGAACCGCGTGTCCGCCGGCGCGCCGCCCTGGCCGAAGCAGCCCACGTCGATGTGCGTGTCCCCGAACAGCCCCAGCATTCCCTGCGCCTTGCAGTACTCGGCCCCCGTGCCGTACGCCGTCACGAGCGCGACGCCGCCCCGCTCCTGCCCGGAGAGCGTGATCGTGTAACGGCCCGCGCCGAGCCGCGCGACGGCCGCAGGCGCGCCCCACTGGAACGCGCTGGAGAGCGCGCCGCCGCCGGGACGGTCCATGAGCACGTACGCCCCTGCGTCCGAGACCGCGGTGCCCCCCGCGAAGCGAGCATACGAGACGACGAACGGCGAGCTCGTCGCCACGCCGGCCGCCGTGTGGCAGCGGATGTGGACCTGGAGGTCCGTCTCGACGGTCCGCCACGAGGACACCTTGCACCGCTGGCCCTCTCCGCCCGTCGAGTTCACCTGGACGTTGCCGCCGCTGCCGCCCAGGCCGTCGAACGTGATCGTGTACACCCCGACTCCGGAGCTCGCCAGGCGGTTCGCGCCCCCGGACGAGTTGAACGAACGCGACGAGAGCAGCCGCGTGCCGTCATGGAACGCCCAGCCCGAAGCGTCGCGCCCGAGCAGCGCCTCGCCGCTCGCCTCGATGGGCTCGTCCCTGGCCTCCTCGCCCGCCTCTTCCGCCGGCGCCGCGGCGCACGCGGGCGCCGCGGCCGCGAGGAGCAGCGCGAGGAGAGACCGGATACCCCGACGAAGCGAGCCGTTGTTCAGATTCGTGTTCATGCGTTTCTCCACTCCTGCCATTGCGGCCACCTGCGGCCGCACGACCTGACGGCGGAGCTGCCCTGTCGAGCACAGGAGCGACCCCGCCCGCCTTCGTGATCGGGCTGAATTGCAACGCGGGTGCCAGTGTGATCCGCTTGTGGATCCGAGCACTTGTGCGGCGGCGAGGCGCACGGTTGGGCAAGGCGCTGCTCGACGGTGCCGGCGCTTGCTCAACGGAGGAGCCGGTGGCTGCAACGGCGGATCGGAGCAGCCGAGCACGGAGCAGCGGAGCGATAACGCAAGGATCCGAAGGTGCCCGCCCTACATCGTCACATGACGCAACGCGGGATCCCTCGACCCGACATCCGCGCTCGCGATCGAAAAATCTGCCGCTGTCGCACATGGCACCTCCTGGAAATTGATCTTCCGAGTTGCGACAGGAATGTGCTAATAGACATCCCATGCTTCGTTTCCCGCGCCCGGGGGGCGTCTCCGGGGCTGCGGGCGCTTTCAACGTTACTTAGCCAGGGACTGGTCGCGCGTCGGCACCTCGCGGACGGCTCCCCGCGACGTTCGCCCTCTGCGGCTTCACCGCGTCCGCTCGGCGCCTGATCCCGGATCAGGTCCTGCTGCGCCGTGGGGAGGTCTGGAGCGCGCGTCGCCGTGTGCTGTCTTGCCCTGACTCGCCAGCTCCGGCTCCTTCGGGAGGATACGATGAAGAGCTCGTTTCTCGGGATGCTGATGGGATCGGGCCTCCGGCTCGGGTTGTGCGTCGCCGCGGCGCAGGTGGTCACGCTGTGTGGCTGCGTGGCGCCGTCGGAGGACGTGGGGCAGGGCGAGGTCGTCGAGGGCGAGCTCACGGACGAGGGGGCGTTCGCGGCGAGCGCGCGGCCGGTGGACGCGCACGGAAAGCTCCAGATCGTGGGAAGGGAGCTGCGGGACCAGCACAACGCGCCCGTCCAGCTCCGGGGCATGAGCCTGTTCTGGAGCCAGTGGGGCGGCTCGTTCTACAACGCGAGTGTCGTCAACTCGATCGCGGACAGCTGGGGCGCGACCGTCGTCCGCGCCGCGATGGGCATCGAGTCGGGCGGGTACCTCACGAACCCGACGGCCGAGAAGAACAGGGTGAAGGCCGTCGTCGACGCGGCGATCGCCAGGGGCATCTACGTGATCATCGACTGGCACGATCACAGCGCCCAGGACCACAAGGCGCAGGCCCAGGAGTTCTTCCGGGAAATGGCGACGACGTACGGGAACCGGCCCAACGTCCTGTTCGAGATCTACAACGAGCCGGACAACGAGTCCTGGAGCACGATCAAGTCCTACGCCACCGACGTGATCCGCACGATCCGCAACGCGGGCTCGAACAACGTGATCATCGTCGGCACGCCGACCTGGTCGCAGGACGTGGACATCGCCGCCAACGACCCGATCACCGGGTTCACGAACATCGCCTATACCCTGCACTTCTACGCCAACACGCACAGGGAGAGCCTGCGCGCCAAGGCGCGGACGGCGATGGACAAGGGCCTCGCCCTGTTCGTCACCGAGTTCGGCACCTGCGACGCCTCCGGGAACACCGGGCTCAACCTGCCCGAATCCCAGAACTGGATGAACTTCCTGAACGCCAACAAGATCAGCTGGGCCAACTGGTCGCTGTTCGACAAGAACGAGACCGCCTCCGCGCTCGTCCCCGGCGCCAGCACCACAGGAAACTGGGATGACTCGAAGCTCACCGAGTCGGGCAGGTGGGTCAAGGCGAGGATGCTGGAGGGCAGCGGCGGCTCGGGCGGCGGCAGCAGCTCCAGCACGACCAGCAGCAGCAGCAGCGGGACGGGAGGCAGCGGCGGCTCGGGCGGCGGCGGCGGCGGTGGTGGCGGCGGCTCCACGACCTCGGGATTCCAGTTCTCCGTGTCCCCGAACATCAACCGGTGGTGGATCCAGGTGAAGGTGACCGAGCCGGGCTACAGCATCACCCGCGTCACCGCCCGGGTGAACAACACGACGCACACTCTCGAGCGCCAGTCGTGGGGCGACGGCGAGTTCGCCATCAGCCGGGAGGTCCCCGCCGGCACGCGGGTGGTGTTCACGGCGACCGACAACCGCAACGTCTCCGCGAGCTTCACCTCCAACCCCTGGCCGTGAAGCGGGCCGAGGCCCCCTCGGGGGCCTCCCTCGCGCGGCTGCGCGCTTGCGCTGAGCTTGCTCTGAATCGCAGGGCGCGCCGCCCTGGCGCTCGGCGCCGGGGCGGTCGCGCGCCGCCCCGGCGCTCAGCGCCGGGCGGTCGCGCGCCGCCCCGGCGCTCAGCGCCGGGCGGCCGGCCCGGGCGCCGCGATCGGGCCGCCGACCACGGTGCGCAACTCGGCCAGCGCCTCGCGGTAGTTGCGCACGAGGCGCAGGAGCTTGACCTGCGCGTCGGCGCGGCGCTTGTCGAGGTCCAGCGCCTCCATCACGTCGATCTGCCGGCTGTCGAGCGCGCGCGCGACCTCCGCCCCGGCCCGCTCGGCGGCCGGGAGCGCGCGCGCCTTGAACTCCTCGACGAGCGTCGCCGCCGCGCGCACGTCCCGGAGCCGATCGCGCACCTCCCGCGCGATCCGCTGGACCTCCGCGGCGAGCGTGCGCTCGGCCGCGACAGCATCCGCGGCCGCGGCCTCGACGGCGCTCGAGTACGTGTCGAACAGCGGCAGCTCGAGCCCGGCCTCGAGCGTCCAGCCGAGCGGATCGCGCGTGGCGGGCGAGAACTCGTAGCCGATCTCGATGAACGAGAGCCACGGCCAGCGCTGCCCGCGCGCGATCGAGCCCTCGGCGTCCGCGGCGTCGAGCTGGGCGGCCGCGAGCGCGATCTCCGGGCGGCTCCGCAGCGCGGTCTCGATCAGCGCTTCCTCGGGCAGGAGCGCGACGAGCGGCGCCGACCCGAGCGGCTCGCCCACGAGGCGCACTGGCGCGGCGGGGTCGATCCCGACGCGCTCGAGGAGCGCCGCGCGCACCGCCTCGCGGCGCGCGCGCGGCTCGGCGCTGTCCTCCGTGGCCACCGCGGCCGCCAGCGCCGCCATCGCCTCGTCGAGGGCCGTGCCGTTCCTGGCGGAGGCGAGCGCCCGCTGCTCGTCCGCGAGCCGGCGGCGCGTCGCGGCGACCGCCTCGAGCGCCTCGAGCTCGGCGTCGAGCAGCAGCACCTCGTCGAACAGCAAGCGCACCTCGGCCTCGAGCTCGAGCTCCGCGATCCGACCCTCCGCGCGCACGCCGGCCGCCTCCGCGCGCGCGACGTCCGCGGTCGCGCCGGCCTCGCCGGGCCGGGGCGGGCGCACGCGGACACCCGCGGAGAGGCGCGGGACGCGGTCGAGGTACTGGTCGAGGCGGATCTGCGAGACCCGGAGCTCCGGGTTCCTGTACGTGCCCGCCGACGCGGCGGCGATGTGGGCGCGGGCCGCGCTCTCGCGCGCGCTCGCCGCCGCGAGCGTCGAGCTCCGCTCCTTCGCCAGCGCCACCGCGTCGTCCACGCTGAGCTCGCGCGGCGCGGCCCCGCGCGACCCGCGGTCCGCGCCGCCGCGCGCGCCCGCCCTGGCCTTCGCCTGCGCTTGCGCCTCGCGGTAGAGCGCGACAGCGCGGTCGGACCCCTCGAGGCGCGCCGGCGCCGCGCAGGCCGTGAGCGAGAGGCACGCGATGATCGACAGCGCCGGCAGCGCCCGCGCGCCGATCAACCTTGCCACGGGAGCTCCAGGAACGAGGGCACCTCGGCGCCGGCGTCGAACACCACCATCAGGTTGCCTGCCTTCAGCGACAGCGAGACGCCCTCCGGCTTCAGGCCGGGGAAGCGCCGCACGAGGCGCGGCGAGAGGACGCCGGCCTCGGGGCGGAGCACGTGGAAGAGCGCCCCGGCGTCGCCGTCGGCGGTCGACGGCGTCGACGTGATCGCGAGCGACCCGTCCGGGAGGAAGCACAGATCGGAGATCCCGCCCGGCGTCGGCGCGCCGTTGAGCTCGACGTCGACGCGCGCGCGCGCCCAGAGCGAGAGCCCGGCGCCGTCGAGCCCCTTCTCGAGCAGCGCGCGCGGCGCGTCGAGCTTCCAGATGAGCGCGTTGCCCTGCGCGTCGAGCGGCGACTTGAGCCCGAAGTAGAGCGCGCCGTCCCGGTACGTCATGCCCTCGATCTCGAGCGGGCGCGTGCCGCCCGGCAGCCCGAGCCCCGCGAGGACCCCAGGGCCCGCCGCGTCGAGGAGCTCCGCGAGGTACGCCGCGGCGTCGACGCGGAAGCCCCGGCCGTCCGGCTTCAGCCGGAGCAGCGCGGTGCGCGCCTTCTTGCGCTTGCCCTTCGCGCTGTAGCCCTGCGACGACAAGAGGTACACGTCGCCGCCGTCGCCCGCCGTGATCGACTCGATGTCGACGAGCTCCTTCACGCCGCTCACCGGCACCGGCTCCGCGGCGACGGCGCCGGTCGCGGACATCGCGAAGAGCAACGGCGCGCCCTCGCCCTCGCCCTTGTGCCCCGTGTCGTCGCTGACGAGGAGGTAACGCGACTCCGCGGGGCGGGGCAGGACGCCGGACGGCTCGAAGCGCGACAGCTGCCGCAGCTCGGCCGGGACCGCCATGCGGAGCGCCTCCGCGCCGGCGCGCGGCGCCGCCGCGGGCACGACCGGCGACGCCGGCGCGCCCTGCGCGGGCGGCGCGCCCTGCGCGGGCGGCGCGGCCTGCGCGACGGGCACGGCGGGCAGCGTGGGCACGGCGGGCGAGCCCGGCACGGCAGGCGACGACGGGCGCTCGAAGGTGACGTCGAACGCCTGGCCGGCGAGCAGCTCGGCCGGCTGATCGAGCTCGATCTGGACGTCGCGGCCCCACGCGGGGAGGTTCAGCGAAGGCCAGCAGCGCGTCGGCAGCTCGAGCACCGACGGCCCGACCGTGACGGCCCTGCCGATGAGCGGCGCCCCGCTCCCGCCGCGCACCCAGGCCTTCGCGACGTCGCCCGCCTGGACGTCGAGCGCCGCGCGCTCCGGCACGCAGGCGACGAGCCGGCCCCGCGAGCTGACGATCTCGACGATCGGATCGCCCGGGATGGCCACGTCGCCCGGCCGCTTGCGGATCGCGGCGACGCGCCCGGCGCG
This sequence comes from Sorangium sp. So ce1335, assembly GCF_051521615.1. Taxonomy (NCBI): domain Bacteria; kingdom Pseudomonadati; phylum Myxococcota; order Polyangiales; family Polyangiaceae; genus Sorangium; species Sorangium sp. So ce1335. The sequence continues at coordinate 6,669,544 of NZ_CP150363.1, read as the reverse complement.
CGTCGCGCGCAGCGTGGCCTGCGCGCGCATGAGCTCGAGCTGCTCGATCTCCCGCCGCGCCACCGTGAGATCCGCCTCGATCTTCGCCATCTGCGGGCCCGCCTGCTCGCGCACCTTCCGCCGGCGCTCCTCGGCCGCGGCGATCTGCGCGCGCAGGAGCTTGATGGTGCGGGGCTTCTCGCTCGCGACCGCCGCGACACCAGCGCGCTGGACGTCGAGCGCGCTCAGCTCCTCGGCGCTCGCCTGGCGGTCCTCGATCATCCGCTTCACGCGGGAGATCTCGCCGGCGAGGACCTCGCCCTCGGCGCTCGCGCGGCGCTGCTCCTCTACCTCGCGCGCGAGATCGCGCTCTATCCCCTCGATGTTCGTCGCGATCTCCTGCTCGACCCGCGCGAGCTCCGCGGGGATCATCGCCTGGAGGCGCGCCTCCTCGGCGCGCGCCAGCGCGAGCTCGGCGTCGATCGAGCCGCTGTCGAACGTGACGATCACCTGACCCGGGGCCACCTCGGCCCCGACCTCGACGTCGATCGACTTCACGCGCGCGGGCTCGACCACGGCGATCGCCTCGATCTCGGACTGCGCGAAGGCGACGATGCCGCCGGACGGCCCGGTGGAGGAGTAGAGCCACGCCGCGAGGCCGAGGGTGCCCAGCATCGTCAGCGCGGGGACGGCGGAGGAGATCGTGGATCGGATTCGCCCGGGGATGTTCATCAGAGGTCCAGCGTCGGCTCCTGGAGCATCAGGCTCACGTCCTCCACCCCGGGGAGGCCCTGCAGGCTCGTCACGAGGCGGACACGCGATTCGGGGTGGTGCACGCTGATCTGGTAGGCGTGCTCCATGACGGTACCCTGCGCGGCCTCGCGCAGCGTCACGAGGGAGAAGCTGCGGCAGTGCTCGCGGAGGATGCTCGTGATGGCACCCGAGATGTCCGCGCCCGCCTGCCCGGCCGGCGCGACGAACCTGAGCAGCCCGTCCGGCTGCCGGCGCGATCCGTAGCCGGTGAAGTGCAGGAGCAGCGAGGCGCCGGCGAACATCCCGGCCCCGGCGATCGCCGCGCCGTAGGCCTGCGCGCCGCTCGCCATGCCGATGGCGAGCGACGCGAAGACGAACACGACGTCGCGCGGGTCGCGCATCGTGGTGCGGAACCGGATCGCCGTGACGCCGCCCGCGACCCCGATGCCGGCCGCGATGTTGTTGCCGACCGCGAGCATCAGCGTGCACGTGATGATGCTGCCCATCGCCATGCTCTGGACCACGGTCCGCGAGTACGAGAGGCCGCGGAACGTGAGCATGTAGACGCCGGCGATGCCCTGCGTGAGCCCGAAGGCGACGAGCAGGGCGATGAGCGCCTTACGCCATTCGACCGCCCCGCCGTGCGAGAGCGTCGCCAGCAAATCCGTCACGCCCTGAGCCCTCCCTCGATCCGCGCCGCGCGCACCTCCGGGAGCGTGAGCTGCGCGGTGACGCCGTAGCAGTACTTGGAGAACGAGCGCCGGACGAGCTCGAGGCGCCGCACGAGCGCGACCATCCACGCGGGCGGCCTGCGCTCGAACTTGAGCTCGACGACGCAGACCGGCTCGTACGTCGAGGTCTGGACGGGGTGATCGACGGGGCGCCACCCGCCGCGCAGGGGCGCCTCGAGGTCCAGCGTCTCCCGGCGCTGGGACGCGATCTTCCGGTCGAACGTGATGCGCGCGTAGCGGTCGAGCGTGCTCTCGTACGCCTCGCGCTCGTAGTCGACGAGCAGCTTGGGCTGGAGATCGTGTCGGTGGACCGCGGTGATGAACTTCTCGGCGCCCTTGCGCACGTGAGGCGGGAGCTTGTCGAGGAGCGCGGGGCTGCCGGTCGTGACCAGCTCCTGCCACCCGTCCGCCGACACCGACGCGCGCGACTTGACGATCACATCCTGGACGCGCCGCTTCACCTCGAGGAAGACCGGGCTCTTCTTCCCGGGGTAGGAGCGCACCCGCACCTTGAAGCGATCGCGCTGCTCGCGCTCGTTGGCCCAGTACAGATCGAACCCGCTCGTGTCGAGGTAGAGCGAGCGGATGCGGTACACGCCCCGCTCGTCCGCGTACCGGTCCCGCCGGCCGACCGCGCAGGCCGTTGCCCGGATCTCCGGGACGAGCCGCTCGGGCACCAGGTACTTGAACTCGTATCGTTCGATGAGGTCCAAGACTCCGCCCTCCTCGAGCGTGAAGGCGAGGCCCGCGGCGCCGCCGCGGGCCTCGATGGTCAAGGTGAGGCCCGCGGGCCGCGGGTCTCGATGGCCAAGGTGAAGCTCGCAGCGCCGCCGCGAGCTTCACGAAATTGTTACTGTACAACAGTTATAATGACACAAAACAAGCCGAGCGCTGCAAGCGGAATCCATCGCAAGACCCCGAGATTGCCGCGCTTTCACCGCCGATTCCATTCGATGCGCACAGTTACAGCGGCAGCGCTGGCTCGGCGCTCCGCAGGGCTCGGGCTGGCGCTGGCGCTCGTCGTGTCGGGCTGCCGGGGCTCGGCTCCGCCGCCGGGCGCGCTGCGGACCTCCGGCTGCCCGCGTTGCGGTCCGGTGGCGCGGGTCGGCGCGCTGCCGCGGGGCGATCTCGACGAGTGCTCGGGCGTCGTCGCGGGCGGGGCGCACCCGGACGCGCTCTACCTCCACAACGACTCCGGCGACGGTCCCCGCTTCTTCGCGGTCGGGGGCGACGGCGCGCTGCGCGGCGAGCTCCAGGTGCCGGGCGCGACCGCGGTCGACTGGGAGGACGCCGCGCGCGGCCCGTGCGGCGCCGGCGGGGGGAGCTGCCTGTTCTTCGGTGATATCGGCGACAACGATCGCGAGCGCCGCGGCTATGCGATCTACGAGGTGAAGGAGCCCGACGCCCTCGGGGGAGCGCCGCGCGCGCTCGCCGCGCGCGCGATCCCGTTCGCGTACCCCGACGGGAGCCACAACGCGGAGACGCTGCTCGTGCACCCCGTCACCGGGGCGATCACCCTGGTGACGAAGGTCAAGGGAAAGAAAAAGGGCGCAGCGGGCGTCTACGAGCTGCCGTCGCGGCCCGCCGCCGACGCCGGGACGGCGACGCTCGTCCGGGCGGGCTCGATCGAGGCGCCGACGGGGAGCCCGCGCTTCACGGGGGGCGATGTGCACCCGGCCGGCGCCGGCGTGCTGCTCCGCACCTACACACACGTTTTCTTCTATCCAATGACGCAGGACCAGACCGTGGCGCAGGCGCTCGCCGGAGCGCCGTGCGAGCTGCCGGCGGCCGAGGAAGACCAGGGGGAAGCGATCGCGTGGGTGCCCGGCGGGTGGGACTACGTGACGATCGGCGAGGGGGCCGAGGCGCCTGTCCACCGCGTCTCGTGCGAGGCGCCCTGAGCGCCCTCACCGGAGAAGCACGCCGCAGGGAAGGGTGAGCGCGATGGAGCGTCTCATCGTCGATGTGGTGGTGGAGGGCTCGTCGGCGCTGGACTCGAGCCCTCCGGTGATCTCCAGCTTGCTGGCGTTGGATATAGGGAAACCGGCCCAGGACACCCGTGTGTTCACGGTCAGGATCCGGCCACCGAGATGATGACTCTTCATGACGCCGTAGGTTTCTCGACCAGCACACCGCGCTTTGCTAGAGGCCGCTCGGAACGAACCGCATGCTCAAGGTGCCCGACCTCCTCGCCGTCCTTCAGCAGATCGTGCGTCGGGCCATGGCCATCTCTCCTCGCGCGCCGCGCGGCGCCCTGCTGCTCCGCGACGATCACCGCTTCGCGCTCCGGGCGCTGATAGGGGCTGACGGCCCTCGCGAGCGTGCGCCGTACATGCCCGCCGCAGGGGCGCTGGCCGGAGGCGGCGCCCCGCTCGCCCCCGCGGCGGCGCCCGACGCGGCGCGCGGGATCTGCGTCGTCGCCGCGCGCGCGTGGTACGGGGCGTTCCTGCCTGCGCCGATCGAGGTGAGCGGCGGCGTCCCCGAGGGCGCCGGCGTGCTCGTCGCGCCCATCCACGCGCGCGGCGAGCCGGTGGGGTATCTCGCGGTCGAGCAGCCGACCCTGGAGCCTCCCGGAGAGGAGCGGCGCGCCATGATCGAGGTGATCGCGGACGCCGCCGGAGACGCGCTGGAGCGGAACAGGCTCCATGACGACAAGGCGAGATCGGCGCAGGAGATCCGCCTGTTCGAGCGGCTGCTGGGCGCGGTGGGCACGACGGTCGAGCTGCACGATCTCATCGAGACCATCGCCCACGGCATCAAGAGCGTGCAGCTCGATGAGGACTGGAAGACGGTGGAGCTCTGGGCGCTCGAGGACGACAGCCCCCCGGGCGCCGCCGCGCCGGCGCGGGGCTCCCGGCGCGCCCGCGTGTACCGGGCGCCGCCGTCGGAGCCGACGACCTACTGGCAGAACATCCGCGCCGGGGCCGTCAGCGCCGGGCGCCCCCTGGGCATCGCCGTGGACTTCCGGACGGGCGACGGCGGCGGCGGCGAGGGGTCCCAGCGCGCCCTGCTCGACGAGGCGATCCGCCGGCGCGTGTCCGGCATCCTCATCGCGCCGAGCAACCCCGAGGACGCCGAGGAGGCGTTCCGACAGGCGGCGGAGGCGGGCATCCCGGTCGTCGTGATCGACACGCCGCCGGTCGCGGGCAGCCGGGCGCAGCTCTACATCGGGACGGACAACGTGGCGTCGGGCAGGCTCGCGGCCGCGATGATGAAGCGGCTGCTCCCGGGCGGCGGCGTCGTCGCAGCGCTCGGCGCCGTGGACCTCGCGCGGAACGTCGGCGAGCGCGTCGAGGGCTTCCGCGCGGAGATGCTCGGCTCGAGCGTCACGGTGCTGCCGACCGTCGCGTGCGACTGGGGCCTCGCGGCCGGGACGAGGCTCGCCACGGCGGCGCTCGGGGCGCGGACCGACATCGCCGGCGCGTTCGGGGCCGCGGCGGACAACGGGCCGTGCTGGGGCCTCTCCGCGAAGGCGCTCGGCAGGAGCGGGGATCTCAAGATCGTCGGGTTCGATCTCATCGCCAGCACGGTCGCCCTGCTCCGGCAGGGCACGATCCACGCGACGATCGTCCAGCGCGAGCACGACATGGGCTTCCGCGGCGTCGAGGTGCTCCACCGGATGATCACCCGGGGCATCTCGTCGACCCTCGCGGAGCTGCCGCCGTCGCGCGTCCTGCACACAGACGTCGATTGCGTCACCCTCGAGCCGACGCCGTGGTCGACGGCGCTCGGCGACTACCTCACGCGCGAGGCGGCCCGCCGCGTCGACACCGAGCAGGGCGGCGTGAGCCCGTCCGCCGGTGATCCGGCCGAGATCATGCTGATCGGGTTCCCGCCGCCGTCGCGCTCCGTCATCGAGGACGAGGTCTCGATCGCGGCGCGCTCGCTGGTGGGCCGCGCGCTCGACGCGGGCAGCCCGCTCGTGATCGACCCGGACGAGGGCGACGGGCGCGCGGAGGCGGCGCTGCCCGCGGCCCACGCCGGCGCGCGCACGGTCGTGGTCTTGCCGCTCCGGGCCCGGGGCAATGTCCTCGGCGCCCTCGTCCTGAGCAGCGAGCGCAGGGAGGCGTGCGGGCGCGACGACGTGTCGTTCCTGGTCCGCGTCGCCAGCACGGTGGCGGTCGGCGTGGAGAACGCGCGGCTCTTCCGCCGGATCTCCGAGCGGAGCGCGGAGCTCGAGCGCGCGAACCAGCAGCAGGCGTCGCTGCTCCAGACGATCCGCGAGCTCTCGAGCCCCGTGGTGCCGATCGCGGACGGCATCCTGGTGATGCCCGTGGTGGGCGTCATGGATGCCGAGCGCTCCAGCCACTTCATCGCGTCGATGCTCCGCGAGATCGACGCGCAGAGGGCGCGGGTCGTGCTCATCGACGTCACCGGGATGGCGACCGTGGACGCGGCGGCGGCGTCCCAGCTCGCCCAGGCGGCGCAGGCGGCCGGGCTGCTCGGGGCCGAGGCGGTGCTCGTCGGCCTGCGGCCGGGCGCCGCGCGCATGATGGTCGATCAGGGGCTCGACCTCGGCGCGATGGTGACGCGCAGCGACCTGGCGAACGGCTTCCGGTACGCGCTCGCGCGGACGCGCGGGCGCGCGGAGCGGCGCGGCTGATCGAGGCCTGGAGCAACAAGCGGGTTGAACCCGCCTGAAGCGAGCAGAGCTTCGAACCGCCAAGACGCCGAGGACGCCAAGAGCTTGTCTTCTTCTTGGCGTCCTCGGCGTCTTGGCGGTTCATTTCTCGCTCGCTCATCGTTGTTGTTCTAGCCCATCGACGGCCGCCCGCTGCGCACAGGGCCGATGGCGCGGCGCTCCCGTCGGCGCGACGTCAGGGCGAGAACCCCCAGGGCACCACCGCCTGGCGCACCCTCCTCGTCGTCTCGGCGCCGGAGTAAACGTGCGTGCGGATATGGCCCTGGTGCCGCTGGCACCAGAGGCTCGCCCCGCCGCTCTCGTTGCGCTCGGCGAGGCAGTCCGGGCAGGGCGGCTCGATCTCCGGGACGCGCCAGGACTGGTCGTGGTGCTTGTTCCGGACGACGCAGACAGGACACCCCGCGGTCCGCACGACGCGCTCGGCGACCGAGCCGAGCAGCAGGCGCTGTACGCCCGTGCGCCCGTGCGTACCCATCACGATGAGATCCGCGTCGATGTGCGCCGCGAGCCAGACGATCTCCTGCGCCGGGTCGCCCGTGAGGAGGTGCGTGATCACCCGCTGGACGTGCGCGGGCCGCGACGGCACGGCGAACTCCTGGACGGCGCTCGTCGCGAGCTGCTGGAGCCGCGCCGCGGCGTCCGAGGCGCCGGTGTCCGCCACCGTGACGACATGGACCTCGCCGCCCGTCTCCTCCGCGTTCGCCAGCCACAGCGCGCGGAGGAGCACGCCTCGGCTCGCCGGCGAGAGATCGATCGCGGCCAGAACGTTGAACGGCTTCGCGTTGCTCGAGGTGTTCGACTCCATGGATTCCTCCCGTGACGTGGTCTCGACTCGATGGCTCGATCGCGCAGCATCGCAACGTCCGTGCCGCTCGCCGTCCGTCGCGTCGAGGCCGGATCCGCGCGCGCGGAGCCGCTCGGGCGCGGCGGATGCGCCCGCCGGCGCAACCCGTGCGCGGGCGCCTCGTGACGTCGAACAGAGGGGGGATGTGTCGCGCCGGCGCGCAGCCGGAGCGGCCGCGGGAGAGCCCGCGCGGCGGTCCTGCGCTCAGCCCGCGGCGGGGCCGGCCTTGCGCTGCGCGCTGTCGCAGACCCAGCGGACCACGCCAGGGAGCACCCCCTGCGCGATCGCGCTCACGCGCGAGCCGACGTCGGGGTAGATCTCGAATCGACCGCGCGCCATGCCGTCGGCCATGCTGCGCGCCACCGCGTCCGGCTCCAGCGTCTTCACGTTGCCCGCGATGGCCTTCGTCTCCGCGGGCTTGTACCGGTTCTCGAACGCGAGCTGCGGCGTGTCCGTGTCGGGCGGCAGGCACACGCTCACCCGGACGCCGTGCGGCCACATCTCCGCGCGCAGCGCCTGCGAGAAGCCGGTAAGGGCGAACTTGCTCGCCGCGTACGGCGTGTAGCCGTAGATGCCGATCACGCCCGCCAGCGACGAGACGTTGAGCACGTGGCCGCTGCCGCGCGCCACCATCGACGGCAACACCGCCTTGCACAGGTGGACGGCGCCGAAGAAATTGACGTCCATCATGCTCCGGAACTCCTCGATCGGCAGCTCGAGGAAGCGCCCCGGCATCACGGCGCCCGCGTTGTTCACCAGGTGATCGATCGGCCGCTCGGCGAGCAGCGACTCCATCGCCCGCGCGACGTCCTCCGCCCGGCTGATGTCGAGCTCGAGGACGTCGACGCGCGCGGACGGGTGCTCGCGCCGGATGCCCACCGCCGCCTCCTCGAGGAGGGCCCGGCGGCGCGCGACGAGCGTCACCGCGGCGCCGTGACCCGCGACGAGCCGCGCGAACGACAGGCCGATGCCGCTCGAGCCGCCGGTGACGAGAACGCTCTTGCCCTGGAAGTAAGTTCGGGTGTCCATCGGGGGGCGGAACCTACTCCAGGACAGCGTCCGGCGCGAGACGCTCGTGCGGCGCGCGCGGGAGCGCCTCGGCGCGCGGGGGTGCTCCGCGCGCCCAGGTGCTCCCGCGGCGGGGCAGCTCAGCGGCCGCGCCGCCGCTTCTTCAGCGCGTCCTTCAGCAGGCTCCCGGCGGCGGCGCCGATCGTCTCGACCGCGATCATCGCGGCTGCCGTCGACACGGCCTTGACCGCCCTTCGAAGGGCACGACGGGTCTTCTTCTTCATGACGACTGCACGAGCTCGACTTCCGGGCGAGCTCTCCCCGAGACGCCATTGGCCAGCTTCGATACGCCCAGCGAGCTCGCCAGTCCCTTCACCTTGCGGGTCACGGCGCTGCCGGCGCTGGACAGATAGCTCCTCGCCGCGCCGCTGTACAATCCGGCCGCGAACACCGCGGCGATGCTCGTCACGGCGGCCACGGGCTTGAGGACCTTCCGACCGAGCTTGTTGAGCTTCTTCTTTTGCTTCTTGGACAGCTTCGTCTTCATGCGCGTCAGTCCAGCACGCAGCATGCCATGCATTCCAATTCGAAACGCTGTGACCATCACGACGAGCAATCGTGGCGCGCGCCCGGTGACCAGGGCGCTTTGCCCCACTGTGGTGAAATGGCGCGGCCTCCGGATCGCTCCTGCCGCGAGGGCGCCCGCCGTGAAACGCGCGCGACGTTCCACCCGGCGCCGACGCCAGGGCAGCCGCGCGAGCGCCGACGCCAGGGCAGCCGCGCGAGCGCCGACGCCAGGGCAGCCGCGAGCGCCTACCCGCGGCAGCCGGGCGGACGGGCGCGACGCCGCCCGCGCTCCGCTCGCCGCCCACAGCTCGGGCCGCTGTGGTGAATTGTTGTTCATGTTACATATTCTGGGCGCTGTCTCGTTCTTCCTGGCGGCGCCGCCCCGCCGCGTCGTCGCCGCGTCCGGCCGCTCCGGGCGGAGCCGCTGGCGATCGGCGGCGAGTTCGTTTACTCACGGTTGTAAGCAGGCTCATGCGAGGTCTCAGGTAAGACGGGGCGTCGGGATGCGCGTGGGAGACGTCATCGACCGTCGCTTCCAGATCGAGCGCCTCGCCAGCTCGGGGGGGATGGGCGACGTCTACCGCGCCCTCGATCTGGCCACGAACGAGCTGGTGGCGCTCAAGGTCCTGCAGCGCCGGGGGCTCCAGGAGGGGGTCCGGTTCGCGCGCGAGGCGGAGGCGCTCGAGGCGCTCACCGCGCTGCGGCACCCCGGCATCGTGCGCTACATCGCGCACGGCGTCACCGACAAGGGGCAGCCGTTCCTCGCGATGGAATGGCTCGCCGGCGAGACGCTGACCGAGCGCCTCGCCCGCAAGCCGCTCACGGTGGCCGAGAGCGTCACGCTCGCCTCGACCCTCGCCTCCACGCTGGGCGTCATCCACCGCGCGGGCCTCGTCCACCGCGACCTCAAGCCGAGCAACCTGCTCCTCGTCGGCGGCGCGATCGAGGGGGTCACCCTCATCGACTTCGGCGTCGTGCGCCTCGGCGCCATCGACCGGCACCTCACCATGCCCGGCACGATGCTCGGCACCCCGGGCTACATGGCGCCGGAGCAGGCCCGCAGCGAGCCGGTCATCGACGCCCGCGCCGACGTCTTCTCGCTCGGCTGCGTGCTCTTCAAGTGCCTCACCGGGCGCTCGGCGTTCCAGGGGGCCGACGGGCTCTCGGTGCTCATCAAGGTCATCCTCGAGGACCCGCCGCGCCTGCGGGAGCTGCGCGGCGACATCCCCGAGGCGCTCGACGACCTCGTCGCGCGCATGCTCGCGAAGGCGCCGCAGGCCCGACCCCGCGACGGCGACGCGGTCGCGGCCGAGCTCCTCGCGCTCGACGACGTGGGCGCGGGCGCCGTGAGCAGCCGCCCGTTCAACACGCTGCGCGGGAGCGAGATCACGACGAACGAGCGCAAGATGATGTGCCTCGTGCTCGCGCGCGACGTGACCGGCGACGCCGAGGCGACGCGCTCGCAGGAGGAGGACCTGGAGCGCAGCAAGGCGCTCATCGCCGTGGCCGAGCGCTACCAGGGCGAGCTCGAGATCCTGGAGTCCCGCTCGCCGCTCATCGTGCTCACCGCGGGCGGCGCGCCGACCGACCTCGCGGCGCAAGCCGCGCGCTGCGCGCTCGCGCTGAACGCGCTGCTCGGCTGCGTGCCCGTCGCGCTCGTCACCGGCCGCGCGGAGATCTCCTCGCGGCTGCCGGTCGGCGAGCTGATCGACCGCGCGGTCCACCTGCTGCCGCCCGCGCACGCGCCGGTCCGCGTGGACGCCGTCCGCATGGACGAGGTGACCGCGGGGCTGCTCGGCTCGCGGTTCGACGTCACGCGCGACAAGGGCGGCCTGCGCCTCCACGGCGAGCGCGAGGCGCTCGCCACGACGCCGCCGCTGCTCGGCAGGCCGACGCCGTGCGTCGGGCGCGACCGCGAGCTCGCGCTCCTCGAGGCCGCGTTCTCGCACTGCGTCGAGGAGTCGACGCCGAGCGCCGTGCTCGTCACCGCGCCCGCGGGCGCCGGCAAGTCGCGCCTGCGCACCGAGCTCTTGCGGCGGCTCCGCGACCGCGGCGAGGAGATCGAGGTGTGGTTCGGGCGCGGCGACCCGATCAGCGCGGGCTCGGCGTTCGCGATGCTCGCCCCGGCGCTCCGGCGCGCGATCGGCCTGTTCGACGGCGAGCCGATCGAGGCGCGGCAGCACAAGATCCGCGCGCGCGTGGCGCGGTACGGCCGGGGCGACTCCGCGCGCACGGCGGCGTTCCTCGGCGAGCTCATCGGCGTGCCGTTCCCCGACGGCGACAGCGTGCAGCTCATGGCGGCGCGGCGCAGCCCCGTGCTGATGAGCGACCAGATCCGCCTCGCCTGGGAGGAGCTCCTGCGGGCCGAGTGCTCGGCGCGGCCGGTGCTCCTCGTCCTGGAGGACCTGCACTGGGGCGACCTGCCGAGCGTGATGCTCGTCGACTCGGCGCTGCGCAACCTCGTCGACCAGCGGCTCATGGTGCTCGCGCTCGGGCGGCCCGAGGTGCACGAGCTCTTCCCGAAGCTCTGGGCGGGCCGCGGGGTGCACGAGGTGCAGCTCTCGGGGCTGCCGCGCCGCGCGAGCGAGCGGCTCGTGCGGCAGGTGCTCGGCGAGGACGTGGCGCCGGAGCTGCTCGCGATGATCGTCGACCGGGCCGACGGCAACGCGTTCTACCTGGAAGAGCAGCTCCGCGCGGTCGCCGACGGCAAGGGCGCCGACCTGCCCGAGACGGTGCTGGCGATGGTGCAGGCGCGCATCGAGGCGCTCGACGTCGAGGCGCGGCGCGTGCTTCGCGCGGCGAGCATCTTCGGCCAGACGTTCTGGCAGGGCGGCGTGTCGGCGCTCGTGGGCGGCGCGCAGGTGGCGCCGAAGCTCGTCGAGCTGGAGCAGCGCGAGGTGATCGCGCGGCGCGGCGAGGGGAGCCTGCCCGGCGAGGTCGAGTACAGCTTCCAGCACGCGATCGTCCGGGAGGCGGCGTACGGGATGCTGACCGAGGGCGACCGGCGGCTCGGGCACCGGCTCGCGGGCGACTGGCTCTCGCGCGCGGGCGCGGCGGAGGCGATGGCGCTGGCGGAGCACTTCGAGCGCGGCGGCGAGCTGTCGCGGGCGGCGTCCGCCTACTGCCGCGCGGCCGAGCAGGCGCTGCGCGCGCAGGACCTCGCGGCGGCGGTCGAGCGGGCCGAGCGGGGGATCGCGTGCGGCCCCACGGCGCACACGCTGGGCGCGCTGCGCCTCGTCGAGGCCGAGGCGCACGTCTGGCGCGGGGAGCTCGCGCTCGCGGAGCAGCGCGGCATCGAGGCGGTCGACCGGCTGCCGGCCGGGTCGGCGGCGTGGTTCTCGGCGATCAAGCAGGTGGCGGTCGCCGCGGGCAAGCTGGGCGGCTTCGAGCGGGTGGAGCGCTGGATGGGCGTGGCGCAGGCCGCCGAGGCGGCGGAGGGCGCGCTCGTGGCGAAGCACATGTGCCTCGGCGAGGGCGCGCTGCTGCTTGTGTTCGGGGGGCGCTACGCGTTCGCGGACGCGCTGATCGAGGCGGTCGAGGGCGACGGGACCGACCTCGCCGAGCGCGAGGTCGAGGTGGCGGCGCGGCTGCACGAGGCGCGGTCGGTGCGGGCGCTCGTGAACGGCGATCCGGGCGCGTGCCTCGCGGGGCTCCGGGCGGCGCTCGCGGCGTTCGAGCGCGCCGGCGACCGCGGCAACGCCTGCGCGGTCCGCATGAACGTCGGCTACATGCACGCGGAGCTCGGCGATTTCACGGGCGCGGAGGAGGTGCTGCGCAGCGCGCTGGCGGGCGCCGAGGGGATGGGGCTGCACGAGCTCGTGGCGGCGACGCTGAGCAACCTGGGGCACGTCCTCGGCTACCAGGGGCGCATCGACGAGGCGCAGCGGACGGAGCGGGAGGCGATCGCGCTGTCGCAGCGGCTCGGGGATCCGCGCCAGGAGGGGAGCGCGCGGACGTACCTCGCGCGGATCGCGCTGATCGCGCGCGACTACGAGGGGGCGGAGCGGGAGGCGCGGACGGCGGCGGAGGTGCTGCAGAGCGCGCCGCCGCTGCGCGCGGCGGCGGTGGCGGAGCGCGCGCGGGCGCTGCTCGGGATGGGGCGGTTCGACGAGGGGCTGTCGGCGGCGGGGGAGGCGTTCTCGATGCTGAAGGCGATCGGCGCGATCGAGGAGGGGGAGTCGTCGGTGCGGCTCGTCTACGCCGAGGCGCTGGCGGCGAACGGCATGGAGGCGGACTGCGCGGCGGCGATCGCGGCGGCGAGGGAGCGGCTGCTGGAGCGGGCGGCGAAGATCAGCGATCCGGTGTGGCGGGAGCGGTTCCTGACGCTGCCGGACAACCGGAGGACGCTCGCGATGGCGGAGCGGTGGCTCGAGCACCGGCCCGCGTGAGAGGCCGGTGGCAGCGCGAGACGCCGTCGAAGAGAAAGAGAGATTCGAACCACAGAGGCACAGAGGGCACAGAGGAGAGAGAAGAATTTTTTTCTCTTCTCTTCCCTCTGTGCCCTCTGTGCCTCTGTGGTTCCCTTTTTCTTCTCTCTCCTCTGTGCCTCTGTGATCAGCCGTCGCCGGGCTCGGCGGCGAGGCCGGCGTTCTTGCGGAGGGTGGCGAGGAGGGCGTCCATCGACTCGCGGTAGCTCTTCTGGGCGGCGGCGATGCGCTCGTCCATCGCCTCGTCGATCTGCTTCGCCTGGGTCGCGGACGCGTCGAGCATCGCCTTGCTGCGGCCGAGCTCGTCGATGCGCGCGTCCGACGCCTTCTTCTCCTCGTCGGTGCGCTTGCCCGACGACTGGAACGCGCGCTCCGCCGCGACGGCCTCGTCGATCGACGCCTTGACCGCCTCGATCTCCTCGAGCATCCGGCGGAGCCGCACCTTGTGCTCGACCAGATCGATGTGCACGAGGTAGCTCGTGAAGCTCACGGCGTCGGCCTGCTTCTCGAGCGCCGCGGCGTTCTCCTTGCCGAGCGAGGCGCGGTGGCGATCGAGGCGGCGGTGCGCCTCGTTGCGGTCGCGGACGTACTTCTCGAGCTGGCGCTCGACGCCCTCCTCGAGCGCGTGGGACGTGGCGCCGGTGACGTCGACGTCGCAGCCCTTCTGCTTGACGACGTACTGCGCGGCGCCGCTCACCTTGCGGGTGAGCTCGTCCTTGTTCTCGTTGAAGAACGCCACCGCGCCGTCCACGGCGCGCACGCGCTCCACGTAGTCGTAGCTGCGGCCAGCGGCGTCCGCCTGCTCGATGACCTCGACGACGACCTTCCAGTCCGGCTTCTTGAGCTGGTCGGGGTAGCCCTTGAACTGGTCGGCCGTGCGCTTCGCGATGTCCTCGCGATCGCTGAACGACGTGGCCGTGGCCTGGAGCTCGGCCGGATAACGCTCCGCGTAGCCGCTCTGCGGGGCCGAGGAGGCGATCTCGGGCTCCGGCTTGGGAGCGCTGCAACCGAACGCGAAGAGGTGGCCGGCAAGGAAAATCGCGCCGGCGACGAGGCGAGGGCGGTTCATGGGGGCAGGGCTATACCCCAACTCGGCCCCGGCCGATCGCTCGTGCACCGGACCCGGGGCGGTTTTGACGCGTCGCGTTGTGCGATTCTGGCTACAGCGCGGGGCGGTGCTTTTCTCGACAGCGCAGGTTGGTGCTCGCTGGAGGGCTGATCGAGAGGGGGCGCCCGCCGGGCAAGGCGGAACAACGCGGGTAGGGAGCGGCGCCGCGATGCACCTCGCTGGACGCCCGGACAGCCATTCACCGCGTCCATGAGCGCTCAACCGCCCGCGCCACCTGCTCCGCCCGCGCCAACCTCGTCGCCGCAGCTCACCCCATCACCGTTGTTGTCGAAGCCATCGCCGCGCTCCTCCTCGGCTCCCGGATGGACCAGGGGACTGCTGTCATTGCAGTCCGACACCTCGTCGTACCCACCTCGGTCGCAGCCCGATCACGGCTTGTTGTGCACCAGCAGGCCTTCGGCGAAGTAGTTCCGCTCCGGTCCATCGATCGTCAGGTTGAAGACCTCGATCTTGCCGGCCGACGGCGCCGGGCGGTGCGCCGTGACCGAGAGCTCGCGGACGTCCGCCGAGCCGAGCCAGGCGAGGAGCCGAGTCCCTTCGCGCAGCGTGCTCGCCTCGATCCAGGCGCCGCGCTCGGCGTCGTAAAAGGGGTGCTCGGCCGTCACGCCGGCGATGACGAGCTCCCCCGCGGCGACGTGGAGGACCTCGGTCGCCGTGGCGCGGAGCACCCGCGCTACCCGGCGCACGACGGGCGCGCGCCGCGCCAGGTCCAGGCTGAAGACCTCGTCGCCGAAATCGAGCTCGTCGATGCGGCGGAAGCCCCGCGGCGTGATGATGCGCGTGCCGCGCACGAAGCAGCTCTCCGAGCAGCACGCCGCGCCCGCCGTCAACAGCCCGGCCCCGAACACCCCGATACCCCGCCACATCGCTCTCATCGTCATCTCTCCTGCGCGAGCGCGGGAACATACCCGCCATCGCCCGGGAACACGAGACGAAAGACCGAAGCAGAGGTTGCGCGGCCCACACCGGCGCGGCGGTACGAACGCAAATTGCCATGAACCGCCATGTCCCCCCCAGGGCCGCGCGCCGCGCGCCGCGCCGAAGCACGCGAAGGGCGCCGGAATCGCTTCCCTTTTCGCCGCGCCCTTGGCATCGTCGCCCGTCCGTCTGGCGCGGCTGGTCGGTGCTCCAGGCGCCGGAAGACCGTTGTTCCATCTCGGCATCTGGAGCGCCGGAGCCGGTCGCGGCGGCTTGTTTACCTTCGAGAGAGGACGTGCGGCATGGGAGCTTTGCAAGGCAAGGTCGTCATCGTCACGGGCGCGAGCTCGGGCATCGGCAGGGAGACGGCCGTCGCGCTCGCCGCCGAGGGCGCCAGGGTGGTCGCGACAGCGCGGCGCGAGGCGCAGGGGCGCGCGCTCGTCGCCGAGGTCAAGGAGCGCGGCGGCGAGATCACCTGGGTCACCGCCGACATGCGGGTCGAGCGCGACATCGAGGCGCTCGTCGACGCCGCGCTCTCCACCTATGGCCGCCTCGACGGCAGCTTCAACAACGCGGGCTGCGGCAGTTTTGCGCGGCTCGCAGAGACGACCAACGACGACTACGACCTCGTGATGGACACCAACCTTCGCGGCACCTTCTGGTGCATGAAGCACCAGATCAAGGCGATGCTCGCGGGCGGCGGGGGCTCCATCGTCAACTGCGCCTCGGTGGCCGTGTCGCGCTTCTACCCCGGGCTCTCCGCCTACAGCGCCGCCAAGGCGGGCATCGTCGCCATGACGCGCACCGCCGCGGTCGAGTACGCGCAGCAGGGCATCCGCGTGAACGTGGTGAGCCCCGGCATCATCGAGTCGGAGCTGTCCGTCGCGAACTTCCGCCTCGACCAGCCCGAGGGCCGCGCCTTCGCCTCGTCGCTCCACGCGATGAACCGCGTCGGCAGGGTCGAGGAGGTGGCCTCGGCCGTCGCGTTCCTCCTCGGCGACAAGGCGTCGTTCATCACCGGCCTGGACCTCGCCATCGACGGCGGCAGCCTCTCGGCGGCGTGGCCGGCGAACTACGCCGGCAAGGGCTGACGCGCGCTCCACGGAAGAGCCCGGCACCGCGCGCCGTGCGGCCGGCCCCCAGGCGCGCGCGCCAGTCGAGCGCGCCGGTCGAGCGCGCCGGTCGAGCGCGCCGGTCGAGCGCGCCGGTCGAGCGCGCCGGTCGAGCGCGCCGGTCGAGCGCGCCGGTCGAATGCGCGATGCCCGGGTCCGCGGGCGCAGCCCGTACAATACTGCGGCCATGGGTCAGCCTGAAGCGGTGCCGCCCCCCGCGGCCTCGGAGCGCGCGCGGCCGCCGGCTTCCCGCGCGGCGCTGCTGCGCGCGCTCCGCCACCGGAACTACCAGCTCTTCTTCTCGGGGCAGCTCGTCTCGCTGGTCGGCACCTGGATGCAGTCGGTCGCGCAGTCGTGGCTCGTCTACCGGCTCACGGGCTCGTCGCTGCTGCTCGGCACGGTCGGGTTCGCCACGCAGATCCCGGTCTTCGTGCTCGCCCCGATCGGGGGCGCGGTCGCCGACCGGCGGAGCCGCCACCGCATCCTCATCGCCACGCAGTCGACCGCGATGGTGCTCGCGCTCGGGCTCGCCGCGCTCACGATGAGCGGGCGCATCCAGGTCGCGCACATCCTCGGGTTCAGCGTGCTCCTCGGCGTCGTGAACGCGTTCGACATCCCGACGCGGCAGGCGTTCGTCGTCGAGATGGTGGGCCGGGAGGACCTCGCGAACGCGATCGCGCTGAACTCGTCGATGTTCAACGGCGCGCGGATCGTCGGCCCGGCGGTGGCGGGCATCCTCGTCGGCGCGATCGGCGAGGCGTGGTGCTTCCTCGCGAACGGGGTGAGCTTCCTCGCCGTGATCGCGAGCCTCCTGGCGATGCGCGTCCCGCCGCGGCCGCGCGTCGCGGCGCGCGCGTCGGCGCTCGCCGAGACGGCGGAGGGCTTCCGGTTCGTCGCGCGCACGCGCGCGGTCCGCGCGCTGCTCTTGCTGCTCGGGGTCGTGAGCGTCACCGCGATGCCGTACGCGGTGCTGATGCCGATCTTCGCCGACCGGATCCTCCGCGGCGGCGCGCAGGGGCTCGGCATCCTGATGGGCGCGTCGGGCGTCGGCGCGCTGCTCGGCGCGCTGGCGCTCGCGAGCCGCCGGCGGCTCCGCGGGCTCGGCCACTGGGTCGTCGGGGCGTGCGCGGGCTTCGGGGTGGCGCTCGGGCTGTTCGCGCTGTCGCGCTCGTTCTGGCTGTCGGCGGCGCTGCTCGTGCCCGTGGGCTTCTCGATGATGGTGCAGATGGCGGGGTCGAACACGCTCGTGCAGGCGATGGTGCCGGACGCGCTGCGCGGCCGCGTCATGGCGGTCTACGCGATGATGTTCATGGGGATGGCCCCGCTCGGCGCGCTGCTCGCGGGCTGGCTCGCGGACCGCATCGGCGCGCCCGCGACGGTCGCCTCCGGCGGAGCCTGCTGCGTCGTCGCGGCGGCGGTGTTCGCGACGAAGCTCTCCGGGCTGCGGCAGGAGGCGCGCGAGCTCATCATCGCGCAGCAGATGGCCGCGGGGACGCCGCCGGAGCAGATCACCCCGGCGGTCGCGGTGCAGGCGTCGACGGGCGGGCAGGGCGCGGCCGGCGTGAGCGGGGGAGGGGACGCAGCGCGGCCGGCGTGAGCGCGGGCGGGGCGGCGGCCGGGGTCGGCGCGCGCCGGCACCTCGCGTGCACGCAGCGGACGGCAGCGCGCGTGTGCGGGAGGTGCACGGCGCGCGTCGGCCGAGGGAGGGGAACCATGGGGCGCGATAAGAAGGCGCGGTCCGAGCCGCAGGCGCAGGGCAAGGGGCGAATCGACGAGGTCGATCAGTCGAAGGGAATCTTCCGGCTCGACGGGCCGCATCCGAAGGACGCCGAGCTGCGCGCGCCGGGCACGCTCGGCGGCGGTCCTTACGAGGAGTCGGGCCGCGGGGGCCCCGCGGGCTCGCTCGAGCCGCGGGATCCGAGCATCGCGGCCGCAGCCGCGGCTGCGGGCGCGGCGGCTGCGCAGGAGGAGGAGCCGGCGCCGGACGGCGGCGCGACCGAGGAGGCGCGGCCCATCGGGGCGCTCCCGCAGCACGAGGAGCGGGGCCCGGAGGAGCGCAGGCCAGGCGGGCAGGGGTAGCCGCGGGGCTCGCGGGGCTCGCGGGGCTCGCGGGGCGTGGTAGCATGCAGCCATGAGCGTGCTGGACCCTTCGGAGCTGGAGAAGATCCTCGCCGCAGCGCGACGTCTGCCCCGGAAGGCGCAGACCGAGCTGGCCGAGATGCTCCTGCGCGAGGCCGGGGCGCCCGCTGACGAGCCGTCCGGCCAGCCGGGGCTCGAGGCGCTGCGAGGGATGAGCGAGACGGAGCTCGTCGCGCTGTCCAGCTCCGTTGTCGCGCCCGGGCGCCAGCGACGGATGAGGGCGCTTCTGCGGCACAATGCACGGGGGGAACTCGGCGATGTCGAGCGGCAGGAGCTCGAGGCGCTGCTGGAAGAGGCTGACCGCATCGCCCTGCTGAAGGCCAGGGCTGCGTACACCCTTGCCCAGCTCGGACGTCTCCGCACGGCCGCGGCGTGACCGCGGGCCGGATCCCCCTCCGGCTGCGCAAGCTGATCCTCGCCCGCGACACTGGCCGGTGTGCGTTCTGTCGCTGCGCCGAGGCCCTCATGGGCGTGACGTTCGAGATCGATCATGTCGTGCCTCGCTCCGCGGGCGGCTCGACATCGCCCGACAATCTCTGCCTCTGCTGCCCGACGTGCAACCGCCACAAGGCGGCACGTACATCTGCTCTCGACCCGACCACCGGAGAGAGCGCTCCGCTGTTTCACCCCATCCACGATGTCTGGCAGGACCACTTCCGGTGGCGCGAGGGCGCGACGCTCATCGCGGGCTGTACGGCAACCGGTCGCACGACCGTGGCGGCTCTCCAGATGAATCGACCCGTGGTGGTCGAGCTCCGCCGCTACTGGGCCGCCACGGGCCTCCATCCACCGCACGAGCGTACCGGATAAACGTTCCCGGGCTCTTGGGCCATCGCCGCACCTGGCAGCGCAGCGCCCGACGATCCCGCCCCCCGACCTGCCTCAGGCAGGGCCGAGGGCGATCGCATCGGCGCCTCGCGCGCTCACCGCCGCGGGGCCGCGGCGCTCGCGACGCCGAGGGCGACGTACTTGCTCAAGGTGCCGAGCACGCCCATCTTTCGGCGGAAGTTCTTCATGAGCCGGTCGGGCAACACCAGATCGTCGAGCAGGAAGCCGCCGAACGCGGACAGCGCGCCCGTGAGCGCGTCGCTCCGCCGCCCCGCCGCGTCGAGCGCCTTCTCGTAACCGATCCCCCAGACGAGCAGACCCCCGGCGAGCGCCGCGATCCCCGCAGGCGTCACCGCCGGGTCGAACCGGTCGCCCACGCGGCGCCCCCCGACCCCGATCGCGGTCGCCATGGCGTTCATGGACGCCCACGGCGACCCGCGCTTGAGGGTGGACGCCGCCATCATCGTGCACATCGTCGCCGCCGTCATGACGGCGCCGGTCCGCAGCCCGCGCGTGACGATCTCGCGCATCGGGGTCCCCTGCCGGGGGCGCGGCTCCGCTGCGGGTGGTGTCGCCCGGGGAGCCTGAGGCATCGCCTCGGGCGGCAAGGCGGTCGCCTCCGGCGGCAGCGCCGTCGCCTCGGGCGGCAGGGCGGTCGCTCCGGGCGGCGTGGCCGTCGCCTCCACACGCGGCCGCATCCCCTCGGAAGGAGGTACCAGCGCCTCGGGCTGGTCGGTCCCAGCGCCCCCCTGGCGGCCGACATGGAGGTAGTCCTCGCGGCCGTCATGGTACGTGTACGGGACCGGCCTGGGACCCTGGTGCTCCGGCTCCGACGTGCCTGCAGCGTGTTCCGGGTTCATTCGATTATCCATCTGACACCTTTCAGCATTTCTTCGAAACGGTTGGGCTGGGGCATGTGCCAACTCCGTGCCAGTCCCGAAGCGGCCATTCGACAGGGCGAGACCGCGCTCCAACGACCGTCGGCGGCACCACCGCGAAGCCCGCGTCTGCAAGCTGGAAGACGAGCGACACCGCCGGCCCGGAGGGTCCGTCCGCGCCGGGGTCGACGCCGTGGTTTGGCGCTCGCATGGCTGCGCCGCGGAGGAACCGATGAGCACAGCCCGCCCGTTCGCGACCGATCTCCCCGCGAGGACACGGCGCGCCGTGAAGACGGCGGGAGTGCTCTTCGGCATGGGCGCAGGCGGCCTCATCGACGGCATCCTGTTTCACCAGCTCCTCCAGTGGCATCACCTGATCTGCTTCAGCTGCCACCCGGGAGCGACCATCGAGGACGTGCGGCGGAACATCTTCGCGGATGGGCTATTCAGCGTCGTCGCATTCGGTCTCACCGTGGCAGGAGTCAGCAAGCTCTGGAGCGCGCTGCGCGCGGGCGCAGCCCCGCTGCCGGGGCGGATCTTCCCGGGCGCCGCCGCCGTTGGCTGGGGCGTGTTCAACCTCGTCGAGGGGGTGATCGACCACCACCTCCTCCAGATTCACCACGTCCGTCCAGGGCCGGGTCAGACGGCCTGGGATCTGGCGTTCCTCGCGTCCGGCGCCCTGCTCGTGCTCGGCGGCCTGCGCCTGATGCGCGAGGCGCCCAGCGGCGCGTCGGCCCGGCTCTCGGCGCGGTGAGCGGCGCGGCGCGGGCGGCGCCCGGCGCTCCGCGAGGACGCCTGTGCGGCCCGGCGTGAACGCGCCGGGCTCACCGGGACACGCGCGCTCCAGTCACCGCCTCGTGCCACCGCGGTGAGCTCCCGCCTCCGGCTGCGCCTCTGGCCTATGCGTCGGACGGGCCGCTCTCGGCCTCGACCCAGGCCATCCGGGCGAGGCGGCGCAGCAGGGACAGCGAGGGCGCGCCCGGGCCCGCCTCCAGCGACGGGAAAGGGCAGGTGAGCTGGACCGCGGCGAACGGCGTCCTCCTGGCGACGAGCAGCTCGCAGTGGCCGCCGAACACCGCCGGATCCCGCGGCGCGGCGGGGGAGCCCAGCGAGAGGCCGTCCGGCAGCTCCGCGAGCGCCCGCTGGAGATCGTCGATCTCCTCGGGCGCGAGGCGCCGCGCGCGGGGCTCTCCGGCGGTGCCCCCGCCGGCGCGGACGAGCGCGTACCCCGCGGCCTGCGCGCGGAACGGGGCCGCCGAGGACGGCGGCAGCGAGAGCTCGACCTTGATCCAGCGCCGCCCGCCGCCGGCCGGCGCGATGCCCTCGAGGACGAGCAGCCAGTCCGGCGCCGGCGGCCGCGCCATGGCGCGCGCTGCCCAGCGCCGCAGCGCCCGGGGCCCCACCCAGGGCGAGAGCCCCGCGTGCCAGTCGCGGAACGCGAGCTCCTCCCGGAACGCAGCGCCGGGCAGCCACGCCCTGGCCGTCCCGAGCGACTCCCAGACGACGAGCCCCGCCGCGAACGCCGGGCCCACGCTGATGCACTGGACCAGCCCCGGAATGCAGGCCGCGGCCGCCGCGAGCACGGCGCCCCCCGCGACCGTCGACGCGACGAGCTGGATCGCGCCGAGCCCGACCTCCCACGGGTGGCAGCTCCGGCACTGCCGCCGCAGCTCGGCGGTGCTCAGCTCGATGGGATCGCGCTCGTCGCAGGCCGCTCTGGTCATATCCCTCGTCGCCGCCGCCGCGCCCGGACCGCCTGGCCCAGCCTCGCCAGCATACCGCGATCCGGCGGCGGGCGCCCTCACTCCGGCTCGCTGCCGGGCCCGGCGATGGCGCCGACCCTGGCCCGGGTCGCGCGCAGGTAGTCGGCCGGGGACAGGAGGATCTGCGTGCCGCGCACGCCGGCCGAGACGGAGACGACATCGAAGAGCTCGATCGTCTCGTCCGCGTAGACGGGATAGGCCTTCTTCGCGCCGAGCGCCGTGACCCCGCCGCGCACGTACCCCGTGAGCGGCTGGACCTCCTTCAGGGACACGGTGTCGACCTTCCTGTCGCCCGTGAGCCGCGCCATCGCCTTCAGGTCGAGCTGGGCGTTGCCCGGGACCACCGCGAAGCAGACGCCGTGGCGATCGCCGCGCGCAACGAGCGTCTTCCACACCTGCTCGGGCGGCAGGCCGATCTTCCTGGCCACCGTGCCCGCGGTGAGGTCGCTCGGGTCGACCTCGTAGCTGCGCAGCTCGTACTCGATGCCGAGCCCGTCGAGGATGCGCGCCGCGTTGGTCTTCGTGGTCATGAGCCCGGCCATGCTACTACGAGCCCGCCGCGCCGATGACGACCGGGAAGAAGGTCGCCGAGGGTCGCCCTCAGGCGCTCGGTCGGGCGAGCTGCTCGATGACCGCGGCGAGCTGCTCCGGCTCGATCGGCTTGGCGAGGTACGCGGCGAACCCCGCCGCGAGCGCCTTCGCCCGGTCGTCCGCGCGGGCATACGCCGTGAGCAGCGCGGCCGGGAGCGGCCGGTCCCCCCGCGCGCCTTCCAGCGCCCTGAGCCGGCGGAGCAGGTCGTAGCCGTCCATGCCCGGCATGCCCAGATCGCTCAGCAGCACGTGCGGCCTCCTCGCGCGGCTCGCCCCCGGATCGAGGGCGTCCAGCGCGGCCTGCGGCGACCCGACGGCCGTCACCTCCGCCCCTTGCTCCTCCAGCATGCAGACCATCACCTCCCGCGTGTCGATGTCGTCCTCGACAAGGAGCACCCGGATCCCCTCCAGCGGCCGCTCAGCCCTGGCCACCTCGGCCTCGCGCGGCGCGACCGCCTCGGCCGGAGCGGCGGCCGCAGCCGGCCAGGCGGCGCGGGGGGCCGCGCCGCGGACCTCGCCGGCGACGAGGGGCAGCGCCACCGTGAACACGGCGCCGAGCCCCTCCCCGGGGCTTTTCGCGGACAGGGTGCCGCCGTGCAGCTCGACGAGCTGGCGGCAGATGGCCAGCCCGAGCCCCAGGCCGCCCTGCCGGCGCTGCGCCTCCGCGTCGTCCTGCCGGAAGCGCTCGAACACGTGGGACAGGAGCTCCGGGCGGATGCCGCGGCCCGTGTCGGCGACCTCGATGCGGACCTCGCCGCCGTCGCGCCGCATCGAGAGCCGCACCTGCCCGCCCGGCGGGGTGAACTTGACGGCATTGCTCAGCAGGTTCCAGAGCACCTGCTGGATGCGCGCGGGGTCGACCCGCGCAGCGCCGAGCCCGGCGTCGAGCGCCGCCTCGAGCCGGATGCGCCTGGCCTCCGCCGCGGGGCGGACCACCTCGACGGCCGCCTCGACGATCTGCGCGAGCTCCACGTCCTGCACGCTCAGCCGGAGCTTGCCCGAGGCCATCCGCGCCAGGTCGAGCAGGTCCTCGACGAGGCGCGACTGGGCGCGGGCGCTGCGCTCGATCGCGAGAAGGCCGCGCGTCACCTCCTGTGCGTCCGGCGGCTTGCTCGTGAGCAGGTGAGTCCGTAGCAGGATCGCGTTCAGCGGGGTGCGGAGCTCGTGGGACACGTTCGCGAGGAACTCGTCCTTGACCCGGGACGCGTCCTCCGCCTGCCGCCGCGCCGTCTCCGCGGCCTGCCGCGCGTCCCGCTCGCGCTCGACGAGGTCGCGAACCTCGATCTGCCGCCGGCGCGCCCGGAGCGCCGCCTGGACGGCCGTCACGAGCGTGAGCTCCCGGACCGGCCGCTCCAGGACCGTCAGGTTGCCGGCCGAGCGCAGCGCCGCGACGGCCTGGGCGCTGCGGGGCGCGAGCGGCTCCGCGCCGGCCAGCAGCAGCAAGGGCAGGTCCGACCACGAGGGCTGCGAGGCCAGCTCCGCGAGCAGGACCGACACGGCCGCGGGCGAGAGCGCCTCCTCCGTCAGCAGAACGGCGCCCGCGCCGCCCCGCAGGCAGTCCGCCAGCTCGTCCGCATGGCCGCACGGGGCGGCCTGGAGCCGGGCCCGGTCGAGGACCTGGCACAGCAGCGGGGCGTCCCGCCCGACCGGCGCCAGCACGAGGACGCGCGCGCTGCACGCCGCGGCGCCCCCCTCATCCACCGCGGCCGTCCTGGCGTCGGCCGCTGCCGGCAGGCACCGGATCTCCGCTGAGAATGCTGCGGAGGTGCCGCAGCGGCTCCGTCCCGACCCGCACGCCGTCGGGGCTGATGCAGAGCTCCCGGATCGACGTGTCGTGCTCGCCCTGGCGCTTCTTCACGGCCGCCAGGCACCGGCGGATGCCGCCTTCGGCCTCGAACATCTGCAGGACGATGATCGAGTCCGACAGGTAGCTCATGTCCACCACCTGCCTGGACCCGATGCCCAGCAGCCACTCGCTCGATGTCGTCAGGATCGTGAGCACCCCTCTGCGGTTCAGGAAATTGAGCAGCTCGTGCATCTGCACCGCGAGCATCGAGATGTCCGTCATCACGTTGAAGTACCCCATGAGGCTGTCGATCACGACCAGCCGGGCCCCGCTGTGTTCCACTGCCCCGCGGACGCGGTGCGCGAACTCGCCCGGGGTGATGTCCGGCGTGCTCATCTGCTCGATGGCCAGCCGGCCGCTGTCCAGGTGCGGCTGGAGGTCGAGCTTCACGCTCCTGGCCCGCGCCGTGAACGTCTCCGGGCGCTCCTCGAGGAGGAAGATGGCGCCGGCCTCGCCGATCCGGGCGGCCGCCAGGGCGTAGACCGAGGCCAGCGTGCTCTTTCCCGCGCCGGCCGGACCGATGAGCAGGCAGGTGGTGCCGTGCTCCAGCCCGCCGCCGAGCAGCTGGTCGAGCGGCGCGAGGCCGCTCCGGATCTGCCGGAACTCGGCGTACTCCTCCGGGACGCGCTCCCCGAGGCGCGGATACACAGCGAGCCCGCCGGTCCGGATGCGGAAGTCGTGGTGTCCGCTCTGGAACGGGACGCCGCGGACCTTGAGCACCTGGAGTCGCCTGCGGACCTCACCGTAGTCCGGCGTCCTGTGCTCCAGGTGGAGCACGCTGGCGGCCAGGCCCTGAAACGCGACGCTGTCGTGGCAGTCGAGCGCCGACCCCGAAGGCACCTCGCCGATGAACAGCGCCGTGCATCCGTACCCGGCCAGGAACTGCCGGAGCGCCATGATTTCCCGGTGGAGCCGCGATCGGCTGCCAGCCAGCAGGCCGAGCACGCCGATCGAGTCGATCACCACGCGCGGGGGCCGGGCGTGCTCCACCGCCTGGCGCATCCTCCGGGTGAGCTCACCCAGCTCCACGTCGGCCGTGTGCAGCACCGTCTGTACCGCGGCGAGCTGCTCCGTGATGTCGCCCAGCGACAGGTCGTGCACGGCCACGCCGTCCAGCGACCACCCGTGCGAGCGCGCGATCGCCTGGAGCCCTCTCCTCGTCTGAGAGAGCGTGATGTACAGGCCGGCCTCACCGGCACGCACGCCGGCGAGCAGGAATTGCAGCGCGAGCGTGGTCTTGCCGGTCCCGGAGGCGCCCTGGACGAGGTGCATCTCTCCGCGCGGGAAGCCGCCTCTCAGGATCTTGTCCAGACCGTCGATCCCTGAGCTCGCTTGTCTCTCGCAGAGCTCGTCCGCGTCGTCCTGCCGGGGCGCCATGGTGACGCATGTATGTCACGCGGCGGCGCGTGTCCCAGGGGCCCGGCGAGCTGGTGAGCTGGTGGAGGTCGCGCGGGCCGGCGGCGCGTGCGCGATCCGGCGCGAGCGCGCCGCTGGTGAGGGGCGCCCAGGCGAACGCCTCGACGGCCTCGGGCGGAGCGATCGATCTGATATAGGCTGATCGAGGCCCGTTGTCAGGGCAAGGCCATGGAGGCCCACATGAACAGACTGGCTTATCGAGGGACGATCGCCGCGCTCACCCTGCTCGCCGCCGCTTGTGGCGGATCGTCGGACGATACGCCCGCTGGTGCGGGCGGCGGGACGACCGCCTCCGGTAGCGCGGGAGGTGGGACGACAGCGTCGGGTGGCGCGGGAGGCGGGACGACGGCGTCGGGCGGCGGGACGACGGCGTCGAGCGGCGAGGGAGGCGGGACGACAACGCCGGAGAGCAAGATGCCGTCGCTCGAGATCGTCGATTGGAACCAGGACGCGTCGGAGGTGCGGGTGCGCTTGATCCTGAAGAACGAGGATACGTTGCCGCTGCCCGTGACGCCGTCGAGCTTCTCCATCGAGACCACGGAGGGGTTCTCGATCGCCGGGGAGCCGTTTCACGGGCACGAGGAGCCGTGCGGCTCGGTGAACCTCGCGTCCTCTGCCTCCTTGCGCTGCGAGATGGGCTTCAGCAAGCGCGAAGGCCAGGAGCCGGCGCGGCTCTTGTTCGCCGCGCTCGACGGGCGCCAGGCCGGCGTCCCGTTTCCGGCCGAGTCGCCCATCACCCCGGACAACTTCTGCGAGCACGTCGGCTTCGGGGGGGACCGTTGCTACGAGTGCGCGATCGATTGTGGGCTGGTCGATACCGTCTGCTCGTCGGAGGACGATTATACACACCTCGACATCCTCCTCTTCTCCGGGGGGCCCTATTGCGCTGAAGGTGTTTCCCTCCTGAGCGAGGCCTGTTACGACGGGCTGCTGGCGTGTGTACGCGGCGAGTGCGCCGATCGCTGCGAGTTCCAGCCGTGATCCACGGGGCGCCCGACCGCGCGAGCGCGCCTCGGCTCCCCGGCCGCCGGTAGGCCGCGCGGCGCGCGGTCAGCGCGGGCGGCGGTCGTGGAAGAGGAGCATCTCGATCGTGCCGGCCTCGCGCAGCCAGGGCTGGTCGTGCGGGCCCGGCAGGACGCGGAGCGCGTGGGGGATGGAGCGCTTCGCGAGCTGCGCGGCGAGGGCCGCGTTCGCGTCGTGGAACGGGTCGCCCTTGCTCGTGAGCAGGTGCAGGTCGCGCGGGCCTGCGGCGGCGACGGCCCTGGCGAGCCTGTCGGCGTAGGCCGGGGCGCGGTGGGCGCTGATGGCGGACTGCACGCCGCCCCAGGCGCCGAAGAGCTCGGGCCTGCGGAGGAACACCTCGATGCCGACGAAGCCGCCGAGCGAGCAGCCGTCGAGCGAGGTGCGGGCCGCGTCCTGGAACACGGGCGCCTCGGCGCGGGCGCGCGGCAGGACGACCTCCGCGAGCCAGCGCGCGTAGCCGTCGAGCGCGGCGGAGGGGTTCGGCGCCTTGTGGACGTTGGGCGTGAACGGGCACGCGACCGCGAGGCCGCGGAACGGCCGCGCGGCGAGCGCGGCGTTCACCTCGGCGAGCCGCGCGTCGGTCCAGTCCTTGCGGCGCGCGGTGCGGCCGAGCGGCGGGCGGCGGAGCCGCTCGTAGGAGGACCCGAGGCCGTAGCGCTCGAGCCACGCGAAGGCGCCCATGCGCTCGTCGCCGGTCTCGCCGAGGCCGTGGAGCAGCACGAGCAGCGGCACGCGCTCGCCGGGGGCGAGGTGCTTCGGGACGAGCAGCGTGAACCGCCGGCCGAGGGCGCGCTCGCCGGGGACCTGGAGGTCGCGCACCTCGAAGGCGGGCGGGGCGGCGGGGGGCGCCGGAGCCGGCGGGGTCGGCGGGGGCGCCGGGGTCGGCGAGGGCGCCCGGGCCGGCGGCGCGGCGCCGGCGGGGTCGGCGAGCGCGGCGCGCGGGGCGAGCGCGGCGGCGCAGAGGGCGAGGAAGGGGCGCCGGGGGAGGAGCATGCGGGGGAGTGTCGCAAGCTCGGCGGCGCCCGGCCAGCGGCACAACGCACGTCCGCGACATCGGAGGACCGGGCTCGCGCCCTGCGCCGACAGCGCGCTTGACTCGGCTTTGTGGGGCCGTACGCTCCAGGGTAGGTGTCGCGCCGCTGCGCTCTGTTCGGGGTGCACCGCGGCGGCGCGCGCAGGAGGCCTGTCGCGCTCGAGGGAGCCGAACAGGAAAAGCGCGCCATTCGCCGGATCCTGACATGCGGTGTCGGCGATGGGCGCGCGCTCGCGGCGGAGCTCACGCCGATCCGGGTGAGCCTGGCAATCAGGGGGCGACCATGTGGAGAATCCAGATCGGCGCGATCGCGCTCGCGGTGCTGGCGGCGTCCGCGTGCGCGCACTCGAAGGGGCGCGGGCGCGCGGGTGATGTCGTGTTCCTCGACCAGGGGTGGGGCGAGGAGGAGCGCCGGATCTTCTACCGTGTCTCCCAGGGCACCCGGCTGATGCCGCTCCGGTGGTTCCTCGCCCTGGAGCGGGAGGACAGCGCGGAGCGGTTCGCCGCGAGCGACAACGTGGCGCGCTATCGCTTCATCGAGGACACGGCATCGAAGGACAACCCGGAGCGCCTCCCCGTGGGCTTCGCCAGGGACGTCGACGCCGCGACCGGCGAGGAGTACGTCGGGTTCACGTGCGGGGCGTGCCACACCCGCCAGATATCGTATCGCGGCGCGACGATCCGGATCGACGGCGGCCCGGCGACGATCGACGTCGTGGCCTTCACTGGTTCGGTCTTCCGCGCGCTCGATCGCACCCTGAAGGCGCCCGACAAGATGGAGCGCTTCGCCACGGCCGTCCTGAAGGACCGGTACGGCGAGGGCTCCGTGAGCGCCCTGCGAGCGCAGATGGAGAAGGCGCTCGACGTGGTGAAGCTGCAAGCGCGCTCCGATGCCGCGGCGGGGGCCCACGCCACGGTGGCGGGCTTCGGCCGGCTGGACGCGCTCGGGCGCGCCGGCAACCTGCTGTTCGGGCAGCTCGACCCGAGGAACCTCCGCCCGACCAACGCGCCGGCGGACTATCCGCACCTCTGGGAGACGCCGACATACGACTGGGTGCAATGGAACGGATCGATCATGCAGCCCATGGCGCGCAACATCGCGGAGGCGCTCGGCGTTGGCACGCACACGGAGCTCGTCCCGGCGGCGCAGGGGAGGATGGAAGTCCGGTCGAGCATCCGCGTGGACAACCTGCGCCTGATCGAGCAGCAGATCGAGAAGCTCCGCGCCCCGCGCTGGCCGGAGCACCTCTTCGGCAGCATCGACCAGGAGCGGGCGGACCGCGGCAGGCGCCTCTTCCGCAGGCACTGCGCGAGCTGCCATGATCCGGGGCTGACGCGCCCGAACGAGCACGGCAAGCGCTTCCGGAGAGCATCGATGTCCCCGCTCGACCTGATCGGCACCGATCCGGCGCACGCGGTCAGCTTCAACGAGCGCACGGCGGATCTCGGGGCGCTCGGGCTCGGCACGCTCGGGATGGCGCAGGCGCTGGAGATCGGCACGTGGGCGATCCGCGAGACGAAGTACGAGGCGTACGGCCTCTCCCCGGAGCAGCGGGCCGCGTGGGACGGTTACCGCCCGAACCGGTGGCGCGCGCCGCTCGCGTACAGGGCGCGCGATCTGAGCGGGATCTGGGCGACGGCGCCGTACCTCCACAACGGCTCTGTCCCGAGCCTGTACGAGCTCCTGCTCCCGGCGGAGCGGCGCTCGAAGCGGTTCACTCTGGGGAGCGCGGAGTTCGACCCGGAGCGCGTCGGCCTGCGGGTGGAGCCGTCGAAAGGCGGGTTCGAGCTCGTGACGGACAGGCCCGGCAACTCGAACGCCGGGCACGAGTACCGCGACGGCCCGCGCGGAAAGGGCGTGATCGGGCCCGCGCTGACGGAAGAGGAGCGGTGGGAGCTCGTCGAGTACATGAAGACGCTGTGACGAGCGCCTCGCGGGCACCTCGCGCGGGCGCTGGCGCCTCGCGGGGCGCGGGGGCGCGCGCGCCGGGCGGCTGTCCGGAGGGAGCACCGGATCCGCGGGAGCTGACAGGAAATGACCGAGGCGCGCTGGACGGGGTGGACGCGGCGTGCGCCGAGCGGGTACACCGGGGCGCCCATGGACACGGCAGACGAGGCGACGGACGGGACGCAGGACGAGGTGGGGCAGGCGCGGTCGATCCGCCCCGAGGACCAGGATCCGAAGCTGTGGAGGGGCCAGGGGTGGACGGCGCGGGTCATCAAGAACGAGGACGATGACGGCTGGGCCGTCGAGATGACGTGCGACGGCCAGAGCGAGCCGTCGCTCGTGGGGCCGTGGACGATGGGGCGCGACAAGAAGAACCCGAAGCCCCTCGACGCGAGCGCCTTCGCCACCCTGGTGAAGACGGCGAACGAGGTGCTGGCGCGCCACGTCCAGCAGCGCCGGGCGCAGCTCCACCGGAACGTGACGGTCCCGGTCGAGGGCGGCGCGCGGGTGCGGGTCGACCTCGACGTGGTGCCCGACGAGGACGATCCCCACGCGATCCTCACGGTGCACGACGCCGCGGGGGAGGTCGTGTCGCGGTCGCGGGTGCCCGCGGACTTCAAGCTCACCACGGAGAGCGCACGCAGGTGGCTCCAGGGGGGCGCTTCCGAGGGGTGACGGGCACGCGGCCGGGCGTGCGTCCGGCGACGGCGCGATGTGCCAGGTGGGGCTCCCGCTGTGCCAGATGAGGGGGTCCGGCACTGGCTCAACCGCAATGCATTGCGGCACACAGTGGTCCGGACCCCCCCGAGACGATCCGCAGAGCGAAATTCTGGGCATGGTTGTGCCAGAGTTCGCTCTGGATTGCTCGATCCTGAGCCAGCGGACCGGTGGAAACGCTCGATTTTGTGCCACAGGGGGGCCGGACCCCTCCGGACCGCAACTCAGAGCGCGATCACCGGGTCCGGACCCCTCCAGAGCGGAATTCAGAGCGCGATCACGGGGTCCGGACCCCTCCGGACCGCGGTTCCGGATGGGGCGACGGGCAAGACGCCTCGTCCGCGGTTGCGTGCGCCGGAACGGGAACGCTCGCCGGTGGGCCGCGGTGCCCACGCGAACGGACGGGCCGATGCGTCCGGAACAGGCCGTCGGGGCGCTTCAGTAACGCGGAATCCCGACGTTTCAGGCGAACACGAGCGCGCAATACCTCCGCACGTCCTCCTGCAGCGGCCATCGTTGCGGTATTCTCACGTCGTCATGGTGCAGGTTACGCTGGACGAAGCATTGGCCCGCCTCGACGAGCTGATGGGCGCCGCCCGCGGCGGAGAGGCGGTCGTGATCGTGCACGGCGGCGCTGCCGTCCAGCTCGTTCCAGTCCCCACACCCGCCGAGTCACACGGAAGGCGGCGGAAGGCGGGGGGAGCCGCCGGGCAGATCTGGATGGCTCCCGATTTCGACGCGCCTCTCGATGACTTCGCGGAGTACGAGCGGTGAGGCTACTTGTCGATACGCATGCCTTTCTCTGGTTTCTCGCGAATGATCCCCAGCTCAGCACCGAGGCGAAGAGGTCCCTGGAGGAGCCGACGAACGACCTCGTGATGAGCGTGGCGAGCCCGTGGGAGATCGCGATCAAGGTGAGCCTGGGCAAGCTGTCGATCCCCGGCGATGTCGAGGCGTTCCTCAGGCAGCACCTGGTGATCAACGACATCGCTTTGCTCGACATCACGCTGCGGCACATCGCGCGTGTGAGCGTGTTGCCGTTTCATCATCGCGATCCGTTCGATCGCCTCATCGTCGCGCAGGCGCTGGTCGAGAACATCCCCATCGTGAGCCAGGACGCTGTCTTCGACGCCTACGGCGTCGAGCGCATCGGCTGAACCGTGTGGGGCCTTGCGTGAGCGCTCGCAACGCTCGCCGACGGCGACTCATGGCCCGGCCAGCGCGGCGACCCCGCGGCTCAGCCCGGGCAGCCCGGGCAGCTCGGCGTCCAGAACGGGGCGTCGCTCGCCGGGAACGACTCCTTCGACGCCTGGTCCACCGGCTCCATCCGCGCGTCCAGCGGCCCGTCGGGCGCGAGCGCCCCGCCGCGGTCGACCGGCGCCTCCGGAAGGCGCGTCTCGTCCACCGCGCCATCGAGCCCGTCCGCCGCGCCTTCAGGCGCCTCCGCCCGTCGCCTCACCGCCGCCCGCTTGCTCGCCTCCATGCGCTCCATGCGTCCCCCCTCCGGCGTCCTCGTGCCTCCACGGCAACTGGCGCCGGCGAGGGGAGCCGCAAGGGGGATCCCGCGCCGGATCGCGGCAACGCGCTGTGCTCTCCGCGCTCGGCGCCGCTCGCTCCCCGCTTCCCGCTCAGAGCGCCGGCTGCGCCCCGACGAACCGCTCCATCACCGCCTTGCGCAGGAGCTTCGGCGGCAGGATCCCCTGGGCGAGCACGAAGTCGTGGAACCGCTGCGCGTCGAAGCGGGGCCCCATCGTCGACTCGACCTCTGCCCGCAGCTCCATCAGCCGCGTGAACCCGTAGAAATACGATGTTGCCTGCCCCGGCGCGCGGAACGTGTAGCGCTCCACCTCGGACTGCGCGAACGGCGCCGACAGCACGACCTCCTTCTCGAGGAAGGCGCGCGCCGCCGCGGGCGTGATCTTGCCGGCCTGGAGCTCCGGGTCAAGGAACGCGCGCGCGGCCCGCAAGAGGCGGTATTGCAGCGACACGAGCTGCCCCTCGGGCGGCATGAACGGGAGCACGATCGCCTCCGCGTAAAGGCCCCACCCCTCCACGTTGGCGCTGTTCATCGCGAAGATGGCCCGGGCGATCGACACGCCGCGCTCGACGAGCGACGCGAACTGGAGCTCGTGACCGGGGCGCGCCTCGTGCGCGGTGAGCGTCCACGACGCCGCGGCATGGGTGAAGTCGTCGATCTTCCGCAGCTCCTCCGGCGACCCGGGCGGCCCCGGGAGGCTCAGCGGCAGCACGAACTCCCCCTCTTCCCCCTGGTTGCCGAGCAGCCGCGGCGGCCGCATGTGCGGCGCCGGCGTCTCGGCGCTCTCGGCGGCCGTGCCGAGCCGGATGCGCGCCGGCCGCTCTGGAAGGGTGACGAGGCGCTCCCTCCGGATGATCTCCTCGATCTGGGCGAGCCGCTCCTTGTAATGCGGCAAGATCGCCTCGCCAACGAACTGCTCCTTCTTCAAGGCGCGGAGCACCTCGCGGTGATCCGCGGACGGCAGCTTGCGCGCCCGGGCGATCGGCTGCGCGAGCTTCTGCATCTGCGCCTTCAGATCGTCGAAGGCGGCGTGGGCCAGCGGCGCGAGCTCGGCGGGCGGGAGATCGACGCCATACCGCTCGAGCGCGTATGCGTAGAGCGGTGGCGGCAACGCGAAGTCGGTCCGCGCCCGGGGGAGCACGTCGGCCTGCAGCGACGCGTCGTACGCCTCGAGCTGGCGGTTCAGTGCAGCGAGCGGCTCTTCATGGCCGGCGATGGCGTATTTCCGGAAGAGCTCACCGATGCCCTCGCGCACGCGGGCGTTCGTGGCGAGGTGCCGCTCGATCTCCATCTTCGAGGGGGCGAGCAGCCCGGGCCTGCCGAGCTTCTCGAGGAGCCTCGCCCTGGCCCGCTCGGCGATGGGCGTATAGCCCTTCTCCATGCCGGCATAGCGCCGGAGCCGCGTGAGGGCCGCTGTCCGCCGCCCCGGCGACACCCGGTCGTCGAGGAGGATCGAGATGCCCTCGAACACGAGCCCCGTGACGTGCACATAGGGGACCAGGTGCTTCTCCTCCAGCTCGGAGCCGCGGACGAACCGGTCCGCCGTGTCCAGCAAGATCTGCAGATCCTCGGCGACGGCCGGATCCTTCTCGGCCTCTCGCCGGTCCTGGAGCTCCACGATCGCCTCGCGGTAGGCCGCGCGCTCCCGCGCCTCGATCCCGGGCGAGAGATCGGTGATCTCCAGATCCGCGCGCTCGATCCCGATCGCGCCGGCGTGCTCCGGCGAGAACCTGGCGAGCACGTCGAGGAGGACCTGCGCGTGCTCGTTGCTGCGCTCCACCCACGCGGGGAGCCGCCGGGCCGCGGCGGGCGCAGCGGGCGTCGCAGGCGCGGCGCTCGCCGTCGCCGGGGTCGCCGGCGAGGGCAGGGGAGCCGGCGCGGCCGCCGGGGGCGGCGCCTCGCGGGCGCACGCGGCCACGAGCAGCGAGACGAGGGAGAGATTGCGGAGCGCGCGCAATGCCATGGGCCACCTCTTGCACAGGCGCCGCCGTGCGCCAACCCGATCGGACCGACGACGGTGGTCAGGTGGTGAAGGTGGTTGGAGAGAGGCCGGGCTCTTCTGGCCTTCCGCTGTCCTGTGGACTTTCTCCGGGCAAACACGGCCATTGCCAGGTCGTCCCGCGCCGCTGTGGTGGATCCTCGTTTCCTGTGGGCGTGGGGACGAGGCGCTCGTCGGGGCTCCTCGACTGCCAATCTGCCGATCTCGCAACGACCTGTATTGCCAGCCCTGGAGACCAGGCGTAGCGTGGTGCGCATTGAAGTTCCTTCAACATCGGGGGGTTCATGAGTTTCCCGTCCCTGCCGCAGAAAGACGCTCCCGCGGAGCAGCAGCAGCGCAAGAAGGCGCTCGCCCGGGCCCAGCAGACCTACGTCTACGCGTACAACACCCGTCTGGCGCCGCTCGGGGTGGCCAAGAGCGTTCCTGACGGACAGGGCTTTGCCCCCATCCTCGTGGGATCGGCGGCGCTCGTCGTCCTCGATCTCGTCGGCAATGTGGTGGCCAAGGCGTCCAAGCTCGTGGGCCCTGACGGCTCGCTGCGCACCGCCGAAGGCGCTCCGATGGAGAAGACGACGCGCGACAGGATCCAGGGCGTCTTCCTCGACCTGAAGCAGAGCCATCGCGATCTCGCCCGCCGGCTGACGCCGCTCCACGCCGAGCCCGAGCGCGCTCCGGCGCCGCCGGTTCCGCCGCCGCCGCCGGCGGGCGGGCCGCCTGCGGCGCTCCGCGGAGCGGTCGCGCAGCAGAGCGCCCCGGGGGCGCAGGGGAGCGCGGCGGGCATCGCCCCCGGCGCGACGGAGCTCTCCGTCGATCAGGTGGGCGATCTCATCAAGAGGCTGCTGAAGACGCTGCTGAGCGACGCGGGGAAGCTCCTCCTCGACATGGTCGGGATGTACGGGCAGGCGACGAGCGTGTACGCCTATGCGTCCGAGTTCCAGACGTTCCGCCTGCCGGAGATCGCGAGCGTCTATCAGGACGACGCGACCTTCGCCTGGATGCGCGTGGCGGGGCCGAACCCGCTCGTGATCCGGCGCGTCCCGTCGCCTGGCCCGAGCTTCCCCGTGACCGACGCGCAGTTTCGATCCGTGATGGGCGAGGGCGACTCCCTGGCGAGCGCCGGCGAGCAGGGGCGCCTCTACCTGGCCGATTACAATGTGCTCTCGCAGCTCGAGCCCGGGAAGGCGCCGGACCGGCAGAAATACGTCGAGGCGCCGCTCGCGCTCTTCGCGGTGCCCGCCGCGGGCTCGCCGAGCCGCCAGCTCCGCCCGGTGGCCATCCAGTGCGCGCAGACGCCCGGCGCGGCGAGCCCGATCTTCACCCCGTCGGACGGCGTGGCGTGGGAGGTGGCCAAGCTCCACGTGCAGGTCGCCGACGGGAATTACCACGAGATGATCTCCCACCTCGGGCAAACCCACCTCCTCATCGAGGCGTTCGCGATGGCCACGCCGCGGCAGCTCGCCCCCCAGCACCCGGTGAACGTCCTGCTCACGCCGCATTTCCAGGGCACCCTGGCGATCAACAACGCCGCGGAGGCCGATCTGATCGCCCCCGAAGGCCCGGTGGACAACCTGCTGGCCGGGACGATCGCGTCGTCCACGAAGCTCGCTGTGGACTCCGTGCTGAGCTACAGCGTCAATCAGCAGTTCCTCCCGGTGACGCTCGAGGGCCGCGGGGTCGACGATCCGAGCGCCCTGCCGAGCTATCCCTACCGCGACGACGCGCTCCTCCTCTGGGGAGCCCTCCATACGTGGGTGTCGCGCTACCTCGCCGTCTATTACGCAAGCGACGCGGACGTGCTCGGCGATTACGAGCTGCAGGGCTGGCTCGCCGAGCTGTCGTCCTCGCCAGGCTCAGGCTCGGGCTGCGGTCTGAAGGACATCGGCGAGGACGGGGCGATCCGCACCGTGGCCTACCTGGCCAACCTGCTGACACACGTGATCTTCACGGCCAGCGCCCAGCACGCGGCGGTGAACTTCCCGCAGAGCTCCCTCATGAGCTTCACCCCGGCGCTGCCGCTCGCCGCCTACGCCCCGGCGCCCAGCGTCACGACGGGCCTGCCGCCGTCGGAGATCTATCAGCACCTGCCGCCCCTCGAGCAGGCGCTGCTCCAGCTGAACGTGATGCAGCTCCTCGGCGGGGTGTACTACTCGCGGCTCGGCGACTACGACCGGAACATCCCGGGCACGTATTTCACCGACCCGCGGATCCGAGAGCCCCTCGAGGCGTTCCAGCGAGCGCTGATCGAGATCGAGGCGACGATCGGCAAGCGCAACCTCCAGCGCTTCCCGTACATCGTGCTCCTGCCGTCGCAGATCCCGCAGAGCATCAACATCTGAGCCTCTCCGGAGAGGCGGCGCCGCCCTCGGAGTCGACGGCGGAAAGACCGTCCTGACGCGGCAGATCGGCGGGGAGGCCGGCTCGGCCGGACACCGCTGCTCGCCCGCCGCGGACCCTTGCCGGTGGATACCGCCTCGCCCATGTTCCCGCCCGCAGGACCGCGCCGCGCTGTGGAGCCCGGGAGGCCGTGACTGCCTCTCCGCGTCGCCGCCTCGTCGAGAGAACATGGACGCCGTCATCCCTGGAGTCCCAGCGCCGGGCGAGATCCTCGCGGAGAGGTATCGCGTCGAGCGCGTGCTCGGGCGCGGCGGCATGGGCGTGGTCCTCGCCGCGGAGCACCTGGCGCTGCGGCAGCCGGTCGCGCTGAAGCTGCTGCTCCCGGGTTGCATGCAGTCGGCCGGCTCCGTGGAGCGCTTCCTGCGCGAGGCGCGCGCCGCCGCGTCGCTCCAGGGCACGCACGTCGTGCGCGTGCTCGACGCCGGCCTGCTCGAGGCGGGCACGCCGTACCTCGTCATGGAGCGCCTCGCGGGGCGCGATCTCCGGGAGGTGCTCCGCGAGCGCGACCACCTGCCGGTCGCCGAGGCCGTCGACCTCGTCCTGCAGGCGTGCGAGGCGATCGCGGAGGCCCACGCCCGCGGGATCATCCACCGCGACCTGAAGCCGGCCAACCTGTTCCTGGCGAAGGACGAGCGCGGCGCGGCGCTCATCAAGGTGCTCGATTTCGGCCTCTCGAAGTGCACGACGGACGACGACAGCTCGAGCCTCACGAGCCCGAACCTGATCGCCGGCTCCTTGCCGTACATGGCACCCGAGCAGGCGCTCAGCTTGAAGTGGGCCGACGCGCGCGCCGACATCTGGGCGCTCGGCGTGATCCTCTACGAGCTCATCACAGGGCACCGCCCGTTCGAGGTCGGGGGGACGCCGGAGAGCCTGCGCACGAGCCTCGAGGCCCCGCCGGCGGCCATCAGCGCGTGGGGCATCGACGTGCCGGCGGGCATCGAGCGCGCGATCCTGCGCTGCCTCGAGAAGGAGCGACGCCTGCGCCCGCAGACGATCGCCGAGCTGGCCCAGGCGATCGCGCCGTTCGGGACGCCGGCGGCCAGCGGCTCCGTCGAGCGCATCGGCCGCTGCGGGGCGCCGGCGGAGCCCGGCGAGCCGCCCGGCCGCGGTGATCCGGCGGTCGAGCCCACCGAGCGGCTCGCGCCGGCGCGCGCGGACGGGACGCGCCCTCACGGCGAGAGCGCCGCGGAGATGCCGCCGCAGGGCGCGAGCACCACGCGGCGGATGGCGGCCGCCGCGCTGCCGCGCGCGCGCTGGTCCATGGGCCGGCTGGTCGTCTCGCCTGCCGGCACGAGGGCCGCGAGGGCGCTGGCCCCCCGGCTCGCCGCGGGCGCGGCAGCGCCGACGCGGTCCGGGTGGGGGTGGTCCGTGTTCCTGGCGGTCGCCGTCTCCGCCGCCGCCCTCGTCGCCTTCGCGCTCGCGCGCGTGGCGCCGTGGCTCGGTGGCGGGCCCTCGATCATCGCCCCGGAGCGGCTCGCGAGCTTCGCGCCGCTGCCCACCGGGCCGGCCAGGCCGCTCGACCCGGCCACCGCGGCGCAGATCAGGCTGGGCCGGATGCTCTTCCAGGACCCGCGCCTGTCCGGGCACCACGACGTCGCCTGCACCTCGTGCCACCCGCTCGACACCTGGGGCGTGGACGGCCGGAAGCTGTCGCGGGGGAGCGAGGGCCGCGAGCCCCCGCGGAACACGCTGAGCGTCTACAACATCGCCGGCTACTTCGCGCTCCTCTGGGATGGCCGGCAGACGAACCTCGTGGATCAGGCGAAGGAGGTGCTGCTGTCCCGGAACGCGATGGGGGCGACGCCCGAGGGCATCGAGGCGGCGCTGCGCGCGTCGAGCGGATACGCGCAGGCGTTCGCGGAGGCGTTTCCCGATCAGCCCGAGGCCGTGACGTTCCACAACGTCGCGCAGGCGCTCGCGGCCTTCCAGGCGACGCTGTTCACGAGGAGCCGCTGGGACGTGTTCCTCGAGGGGGACAAGACCGCGCTGAGCGACGAGGAGAAGGCGGGCTTCAACGCGTTCGTCGACACAGGCTGCGTGTCGTGCCACTTCGGCCCCGACATCGGCGCGACGATGTACCAGAAGAGCGGGCTCGTGAAGCCGTGGCCCGACTCGAAGGACAGGGGCCGCTACGAGATCACGCGGCGGGACGTCGACTGGATGGTCTTCCGGGTGCCCGGCCTGCGCAACGTCGCCAGGACGGGGCCCTACTTCCACGACGGCTCGGTCTCCTCGCTGGAGGAGGCCGTGAGGATGATGGCGAGACACCAGCTCGGGAAGGAGCTGGGCGGCGAGGAGGTGCGCCTGATCGTCCGCTGGCTCGGCAGCCTGACGGGCGAGATCCCGCGCGCCGACGTCGAGCTCGACGAGGCGTCGCGCGCGATCGTGAACGGCCGCGCGGCGCCGTGAGCGCCGGAGCGGCCTGACCTCACCTCGGGTGCGCGCGGCGCGGTGCCGCCTCGCCCCGCGCCGACACGGGCACGCCGGAGCGCCGCGCGCGGCGCCTCACGGGCGATCGAGGAACGTGACCTCGCCGGTCTCCAGGGCGTACTCGGCGCCGACGATCAGCATGCGCTCCTCGGCGCAGAGCCGCTCGAGCAGGCGGCTGCCGTGCCGGAGGTGAGCGCACGAGTTGCGCACGTTGGCGCGCATCGCCTCGCGGAGCAGGAAGTCCCTTGGCGCGTGGCGGCCGGCGACGCTGAGCACCGTCTCCACGGGGGGGCGGCAGCGCTCGACGATATCGCGGATGTTGTCCGTCAGGAGGCCGCCGTCCTCGTCCTGGAGGAGCTCGCCGACCGTCGCCTCGATGGCGCCGCAGCGCGAGTGGCCCATCACCACCGCGAGGCGCGTGCCGAAGGCGGCGGCGGCGAACTCGACGCTGCCGACGAGCGAGGGCGCCACGACGTTGCCCGCCACCCGGATGACGAACAGGTCGCCGAGCCCCTGGTCGAAGATGATCTCCGCCGGCACCCTCGAGTCCGAGCAGGTGAGGACGATGGCGAAGGGCCGCTGCCCGTCGGCGAGCGCGGCCCGCGCCCGCTTCCCCAGCGTGACGTGCTCGCTGCGGATGTCGTCCACGAAGCGCCGGTTGCCCTCGATCAGGCGCTGCAGCGCCTGGTCGGCGGACAGGGCGGGGATGGCGGGCGGATGCTTGCTGATTCCCATGGCGCGCGCACCGTGGTGAACCCCACCGCGGGCGTCAACCACCGTCCCGGGCGCCCGCCCCCCGCGGCCCGGCCGGCGCCCCGGCGGGCGCCCGCCCCCCCGCGGCCCGGCCGGCGCCCCGGCGGGCGCCCGCCCCCCGCGGCCCGGCCGGCGCTCCGCCGGGCGCCCGCCCCCCGCGGCCCGGCCGGCGCCCCGCCGGGCGCCCGCCCCCCGCGGCCCGGCCGGCGCTCCGGCGGCCGGCTCGGCTCCGCGCCTACGCGCTCCGCCGCCGCCGCCGCGCGAGCGCCGCGGCGGCCGTCAGCGCCCCGAGCGCCCCGAGCGCCCCGCGCGGCGCGTCCCCCGGCACCGCGCAGCCGCACGCGTCGTCCGGCTCGCCCGAGAGCTCCATCGCCGGATCGACGACCACGCTCACCTCGTCGATCGCCTCCAGCATCCCGTCGCTCACCTTCACCTCGAACGTGAACGTCGTCGCCGCCGCCACCTCGGGCGCCACGAACGTCGCCCGCGCGCCCTCGCCGGTCAGCTCGACCGCCGGCCCCGCCGTCTGCGTCCAGGCGAACGTCAGCGCGTCCTCCTCGGGATCCGAGCTCCCCGACGCGTCGAGCGTCACGAGCTCGCCGACAGCGACCGTCCGGTCCGCGCCGGCGTCGGCCACCGGCCCTCCCTGGCAGGAGGCCGTGTCCGGGACGATCGTCGCGAACGGCTTGTTGGTCACGCCCACGAACCCGATGTCGTCGAGCTCCCAGCCTGTGTCGCCCGCGGCCTCGTCCGTGCCCACCCGGAACCGCACGCGCACCGTCTTGCCAGCGAACGCCGTCCCCAGATCCACGGCCACCCGGTCGACCTCGGGCCACGAGGGGCTCTCGCCGACATAGGCCCTCCGTCGGCCCAGCGGGTTGCCCGCCTCGCTCGTGATCCGCCCGCTGTAGCCCGCGTCCGCGTACCTCGCGACGTCCTCCCACGTCTCGCCGCCGTCGGCGCTGATCTCGATCACCGCGCCGTCCCAGAACAGGCCGTCGCTCTCCTCGAACTTGTACCGGTGCGCGAACGTCAGCACGAAGCGCTCGGCCTCGCTCACCTCCAGCGCCGGCGACACGAGCGCCGCGTCGGCGAGGCTCCCGAGGTTGACGCCGCGCCACACGCGGTTCGGCGGGGTGCCCTCGGCGCGCGACCAGACGAGATCGCCGGAGAGCCCCTCGACGGTCCACGTCGTGCTCTGCGTCTCGACGCCGTCGACCGCCGACGACGCCGCGACCTCGTCGTAGTTCACGCGCCGCACGAGCGCCTCCACGCGCGTCGGCGTGCACGCCTCGGCGCTCTTCAGCGTCAGGTCGAGCTTCAGGTCCTCGGACGGCTTCACCGTCCTGTCGAGCTTCACCCTGACCTTCGCCGTCCCGGTCGCGAACGGCGCGACGTCGCCGAACGACACGCGCTCGCCGTCCGGGAACGTCACCCCGCCGCCCGGCCCCTCGACCGTGGCCACCGCCCCGGTCAGCGGCGCCGTGCCGCGGTTGACGATCTCGATCGTGACGGTGCCCGTCTCCTCCGCGTCGAGCAGCCCGTCGCGGTCGCAGGATCCGGCGCTGTCGTCGAGCTCCGCGCGCACGAGCGCGATCTCCGGCTGGACCTCGAAGCCCTCGACCACGCCCGCGAAGTCGTACGAGTCGGCGCGCGGCGACGCGGCGCACGTGCCGGCGCCCCGCCGCGCGAACGCCTCCGCCAGGGCGAGGAAGTCGCCGTGGTCGCTGGCGAGCGCCGCGGCCAGGATGGCGTCGCGCTGCTCGGTGAACGTCGGGTTGGCCGGGGCGAGCTTCATGCCCGCCACGACGTAATCGCTCATCCGCCGCTGGGTCTGCGCGAACGGGCGCGGCGGGGTCAGCCCGCTCCCGTGCCGGATCAGCGCGACGTAGGCCTCGAACATCATGCTCGCCCAGATCTCGCCGGCGTTGTGCACCTCGGAGTTGTCGGGCGCCGAGACGCTGAGCGGGTGGTCGGGCAGGCCAGCGTCGTCGGCGATGTGCTTGAACGTCAGGCCGTTCTTCGTGAAGTCGACGGAGTAGGGCGCGCGGCGGATGCCGAAGTAGCTGTCGCCCATCACCGCGCTCCCGTAGCCCGAGATCGCGTAGGCCCCGTCGAGGTCGTCGCCGTCGCGCAGCATCATGTGGAGCGCGATGAAGTCGCCCCACCCCTCGCTCTGCGCGCCGCACATCTGCGTGCCGCACGGCACCAGGCGGAGGTGGATGTAGTGGCCCCACTCGTGCGCCACGATGGTGTTGTCGATCGTGCCGTCGCGCTCGACGCTGGGCGCGCGCGTCATGGTGACCGTGAGCGGCTCGCCCCCGGCGGCGAGCGCCGCCCTGAGCGCGCGGCCGTCCTCCAGCGAGATGCTCTGGGCCGGCGTCGTCACATCGGGCGCCTCGCCCGCCAGGCGCGGGGCCCCGTCGCTCTCGCGGTTGTTGGCGATGAGCACGCCGACGGCGCCCGCCTCCTGCGCGTTCTGCGCCTTCTTCGCGAAGGTGCAGCCGCCCCTGTCGACGAGCGCGATCTTGCCGGCGACGTCGCTCGTGAGCGGCCCGCACGCGTCGCTGCGGGGCTCCGTGTCGTCCTCGCCGAGGGCGAGCTCGCCGGTCACCTCGTAGTGCTCGGGCCCGAACAGGGCGGTGTTCGAGGCGTAGCTCGCGTTCTGCGGCGTGACGCTGAGCGACCGCTGCTCAGGCCCGGACCACAGGTACATCTGCATCCGCGGCGGCGCGCCGTCGTATGTCGCGTCCATGTTCGCGTTGTCGCGGCTGCCGCCGGGCGCGTCGTCCTGCGCCTCCGCGAGCAGCGGGTCGCCGTCGAGGCCGCCCCGGCCGAGGTTGTCCTGCTGGGCGTTGCCGGCGGCCTCGTTGAAGCCGGAGTCGTAGTACCAGTCGTGGAGCCAGTTCGTGACGTAGAAGACCTGGGTGACCGCCGCCATGATCTGCTCCTGATCGGCGAGCGGCTCGGCGGAGGTGTCGTAGACGTGGTCGAACGCGCGCGGCCCCGTGAGCGTCGCGCGCGTGTCGCCGCTGGAGAACCCGTCGGGCGCGCTGTGGTCCGCGTAGGCGTCGACGTTGTTGCCGCGGGTCGAGGTCGCGTCGTCCGGCAGCCACGGGTCGGCGCCGCCGCCAGGGCTCGTGTTGAAGCCGTCGATCGAGATGAGGTTCGGCGCGATGAACCGCGGGGAGGAGCCGTCCGGCCGCCCGGTGGGGTGCGGCGAGAAGTCCGCGAGCGGCCCGTCGAGCGGGACGTGCGTGCCCCCCTCCTCGGCCCAGACGCGGTAATCGAACGCGGCGGCGTGGGAGAGGTTCTCGCGGTAGAGATACCGCCCGTCGTCGGCCCCGAACACCCACGCATACGCCTCGGAGCTCGTGCTGTTCCCGTCGCCCGAGACGAGCTCGACGAAGTGGCCTGGCACGAGCCGGTCGGGCAGCGGGAAGAGGACCTTCCTGACGCGCGCCGGCTGCGTGAAGCGGAGCGTCCCGACGCGCGAGCGCGCGTGCCCGGTGTCCGCGATATCGAAGTACCGATACCCGCCCTTCGTGTGGGGCAGCTCGCGCAGATCGACCGACTTGATGTCGACGCGGTGCGCGTCGCGCACGGCGCGGACGACGGCCTCGGCCGGCGAGCGGGAGAACGCGCGGCTGCGCTTCGATCCGGGCCGAAGCGATCCGGCGCCGGGCGGCAGCGCGACGGCCGACGCGTGGAGGTTGCCCGCGAGGGCGACGAGCGCGAGGTCGCGCCGCAGGAGCACCTTGAGCTCGCTGCGGAAGACGGGCACCCCGTCGACGTCCTGACCGAGCGTCACGACGATGCCGCCGCGCCCGGTGTCGTGGACGTGCCGCACGACGGCCGTGTCGAGCGCGGCCTGGGGCAGGTTGTACAGGCGCGCGTACCGCTGCACGTACCAGCGGGCCGCGGCCTCGGCCGAGCTGTGGGTCGCGGCGGGCGGGCGGTGCTCCGGCGAGGTCGCCCACACGAAGGTGGGCACCCCGCGCTGCGGATCGATCGAGGCGACGACGGCGCCCGGCACGTCGTCCTGCGCGACGCGGGCCACGCCGGGGGGCAGCGCCGGCGGCTCCCTGTAATAGGCGTCGTGGTTCGGGCGCTCCCGCGCGTGGGCGAGGGGACCGGCGAGCAGCGCGAACGAAAGCGCGGTATACCGAACTGAAACCTTCATGTTCCTCGATTCTCCGACTCCGAGGGAACGACGCCTGACCGGACGGCGCGAGAGAGATGGCCGCGCGCAGCGTCCCTGGGCGCCTCGCGCCCACCCGTCGAATCCGCGACGGCGGGCACCCTAGCCGCAGCGTGCGTGCAGGGGAAGCGCGGTGTCTCGCGCTCTGACACGCACAGTAAGGCGCCTCTCATGCGCTCTCGCGAGGCGCTCGCCAGGGTGCAAATCGGGCGGAACCGAGCTCATGATGGAAATCGCAAGGAGACCTTCTGGCGCCCACCATGAATCCACGAATGCCATGTTGCGCCGGTCGCTTCACCCGATCGCGCGGGGCGGACCGGCGTCTGCCTGTGTCGGCGGAGTTCCGGCTCGCACGGCGCGCCGCGGGAGCGGGCTCATGCGATGGGCGTGGCGGGCTCGTGGGCTGAGCGCCGTTGGCTCGCGCGCTGTGCGCCGCCGGCTCATGAGCCGCTGCGCACGCGGGCTCATGCGCCTCGGATGCGTAAGGCGTTGCGCATCGCGCTCTGCGTCACGCGTCATGAGCTCAGGGG
The DNA here is from genome assembly GCF_051521615.1 of Sorangium sp. So ce1335. Classification (NCBI taxonomy): domain Bacteria; kingdom Pseudomonadati; phylum Myxococcota; order Polyangiales; family Polyangiaceae; genus Sorangium; species Sorangium sp. So ce1335. The sequence continues at coordinate 6,625,405 of NZ_CP150363.1, read as the reverse complement.
CTCATCGCGGGCTCAGGCCGTATGTCCCGCAAGCCACCTCACTGTCGGGCTGCGGGTATGACGAAGCGCTGACACGCAGCGCGAGTTCCGGGAACTATCCTCACAAAAGCGAACGTGATCCACACCTTGCACCTCGAGACAAAGCTCGTCTCCGAAGAGCTCTGCGCTCTTCTGCGTCAAGTTGATCCCGCGGTCTTCGCGTTCCGGGACGAGCCCGAGGTTCGTGCCCGGGTCGATCGGGTGGCGTCGCGGCTCCGGGAGCTCGTCGTGGCGGCCGAGCGCGACGACCCGGGTGGCGCGCTCGAGAGGCTCCGCGAGCGCCTCCGCGCGCTGCTGGCGGCGGTCGAGCGGGCGACCCCGACCAGAACGCCCTCGCCCAAGGCGGCGTGGATCGCGTTTCAGCGGGAGGTGCAGCCCGCCTACGAATCGCTGCTGTTGACGCTGCGTGGCGTCGTCGTCGCGCCGCCGAGCGTCAGGCCGACGAACCATGCGCGGAGCCTGTGGCATGTGGGCTCGGGGCTGGCGGTGCTCGGGCTGGTCCAGCTCCTGCCCGAGCGTGGCTGGCTGGTGGCCGTGAGCGGCGCGTTCGCGGCGGCGGCATGGTCGATGGAGATCGCGCGCCGGGTGAGCGAGCGGGTGAACGACCGGCTGATGCGGGCCTTCCGGCTCGTCGCGCACCCGCACGAGCGTTACCGGGTGAACTCGTCGACCTGGTACATGACGGCGCTCCTCTTGCTGGCGCTGTTCGGCACGCGGCTCAGCCAGTCGCTCGCGGTGGTGGTGCTCGCGGTGGCCGATCCGGCGGCGGCCCTCATCGGCCGCCGCTTCGGCCGCACGCGGCTGCTCGACGGCCGCTCGCTGGAGGGGACGCTCGCGTTCTTCGTCGCGGGCGCGCTGAGCTCACTCCTTGTGATGTGGGCGCTCGGCCCGGCGTCGCTCTCGTCGCGCCTCTTGCTGGCCGCCGTCGCCGGCCTGGCCGGGGCGGCGACCGAGCTGTTCTCGTCGCGGCTGGACGACAACTTCACGATCCCCGTCGTGGTGGCGGCCGCGGTGACCGTCGCCGGCGCGGGCTGATCTCGGATCGCCTGGCCCCCTGCGCCGAGACGGGCCCGGCTCAACCATCTGTCGCAAAACGCTGCGGTATGCCGTCCGGGGCTCGGTGGCTCAAGCCGCGCCGTGTTGACCAGCCGGTACCGAAATGAGCCCGGCTTCGATCAGGATCGCACGCTCCGATCTCGTGCACCGCGAACGCCATCGACTCGGGGAACAGGCAGTACTCGCACGCACCTCCGGCACGCCCATGAACGAGCCGTCGCAGCGCCGCCGGGATGTGTTTCATCGCTGCCGCAGCTTCAGTGCCGCTTTCGCTTTTGCGAGCCTTACCAGGTGTTCGACGGCCTGATAGCGCTGCCACTCCTCGTCTTCCGCGGGCGAGAGTCCCACGGACCGGTTCTTCTCGAGCAGCTCGCTCGTTCGCGCCTGAAGCTGAGGCGAGGGGCGGAGCGCCAGGACCTCCTCCGGGGTTGGCAGGCTGGCGAGGAACTCCAGGATGTCCGAAGCACCCGAGAACGAGGTCACGGACGCGGCATCGAGCTCCCGGAGAGCCAACTCCAGGATCTTGGGCAGGCGATCGGCGTGCGAGCGCAGCCGGTCCGCGAGCTCGTCTGGAAGGTCGAGGGTGATGGCGGCCATGTGGCCGTACTCTACAGGAGAAGACGAACCTGGCACGTTGCGCGTGCACGGGCAGGATGACGCGGGGGCCGTCCGCGGCGTGAGGTGGTGCCGGTGCTGTCCGGCCTCTCGTCCGTCTGCAGCCGGACGCTGGGCGCCCTCACGGAGCGCTCAGCGCTCGGCCTGGCGTCGCTGTCGTCGCGCCTGCTCCTGGGCGCCGTCGTCGGCTGAACGGGGCGGACACCGCGCTGTTCTCGTCGCCGATGGACGACAACTTCGGGATCCCCATGGCCGTGGCGGCCGCGGTGACCCTGGCCGATGCGCGCTGCCCGTCAGGGCATCTCGCCTCCAATCTCGACCGCGAGGCGATCGAGATATTGCCTCATGAACTCCGCCCGTCGCGCGCCCTCGCGCCGCCCGGCGGCCGTCGTGAGGCTCTCGGCGGTCTTGAACAGCTTCACATGGAAGTGATCGATCGCGTTCTCGCGATCGTTCCACGGCCTCCGCTCGGCGAACGGGTCGTGCGGATCGTAGAACCGCACGCCCATCAGGCCGCCGACGGCGAAGCACCGGGCGATCCCGATCGCCCCGAGGCCATCGAGGCGGTCCGCGTCCTGGACAACCCTGGCCTCCACGGTCCTCGGCTCGATTCCGGCGCTGTAGCTGTGGGCCTCGATGGCGTGGGCGATGTCTCCGAGGAGCTCCTCGGGGTAATCGATGCTCCGGAGGAAGGCCAGCGCCTCCTCCGCGGAGAGCCGCGAGGCCTGGGAGCGCCTGGGGTCGTTCTTGGGGACGTTCACGAGATCGTGCAGCCACGCCGCGGGGACGACGACCTCGAGCCTGGCGCCCTCGTCGGCCGCGAGCGCCTTGGCCGTCGCGACCACCCGCGTGAAGTGCGCAAGATCGTGGGCGGGGTCATCGCCGAGGTCGGTCGCCTCGAGCTTCTTCACGAAGAGCGGTTCCCAGGGTTTCATCCCCCGGCTCTTATCCGTGGATGCGCGCGCCTGCAATGCGGACAGGGCAGACCACGCCTCCCGGGCTGAAGAACAATCGCTCTCGGCGTGGTGTCGGGAAGACCATCGTCGTCGTGCCCGACGACAGCGATCGAGGGGCGGCCCACGTGTGCGAGACCGGGCGCAGACACGCCCCCGCGATGCCGCCGCGCAGCGGCGCATGGCCCCGGCCGTGGTGGGCCGTGCTCCTGCGAGCTAGGCCGTCGGGTGCACCTCGGCGTTCCCGCTGCGCAGGGGAGGCGCCGCCGCGAGCTGCTGGATGTGCACGTGCTGGCTCGGGACAGGCAACCCCATCTTCCCGAGCTCCTCGCGGATGACCTTGGTGGTCGCGAAGTACACGTCCCAGTAGTGATCGGTATGGCAGAAGGGCCGGACGGCCAGCACGGGCCCGGCGAGGTTGAACTCCAGGATCTCGACGGTGGGCCCCGGCTCCTTCATCACGTCGGGGATGAGCGCGAGGCGCGCCCTGAGCCGCGTGATCGCCGCCTCGTGATCCGCGCCGTGGGCGAGCTGCGCTGTGCAGTCGACGCGGCGGAACGGGTTCGTGCTGTAGTTGTGGATGTTGTCGCTGAAGATCTTGCCGTTGCCCACGATGGTGCGGACGTTGTCCGGCGTGTCGAGGGCGGTCGCGAAGAGGCCGATCGAGTGGATCGTGCCGGTCACGCCCCCGGCCATCACGAAGTCGCCCACCTTGAAGGGGCGCAGGAGGATCATGAAGATGCCCGCCGCGAGGTTCGACAGCAGGCCCGACCACGCCATGCCGATGGCGATGCCGATGGCGGCGAGCAGGCTCGCGAACGTGGTCGTCTCGACGCCGAAGACGCTGAGCACCGCGATGACGAGCAGGATGTTCAGCAGCACGGACGCCGCCGACTCCAGGTAGCTGGCCAGCGTCACGTCCAGCTTCTTCAGCGCCGCGCTCCGCTGCATCAGCGACATGACCCCCCGGATGATCACGCGGCCGATGACCCAGACCAGGATCGCGCCCACGATCTTCCCGCCGACGTTGACCCCGAGCGCGACCCCCATATCGACATACCGCTGAACCCTCTCGTCCATCTCGAGCCTCCTGGCGGCGTCCACGCCGCTCGCGGGGCCCCAGTGCAAGGGGCGTGCGCGCATCGCACCGCGCGGTATCCCCCCGCTGAGAGCTCACGGCGCCGCAGGGGCGCCCTGCGAGGCGACGATAGCGTCCTTCAAGCATCAACGCTGCGGCCTGTACACATCAGGTGACCGCGGATCTCGTCCTCTGGCGCCGCTCAGCTTCACCACGGTAGGCCCGAGGATCCCCTGTTCGCCGGGCGGCGCGGGGGCTCCTCGGGCCCGGGCGACTCGGCACGACCTTCGCGTTCCGGCCCGCCCCCCCCCGCGGAACTACGGCGTGAGCGACAACCCGCGCACGTACTCCTCGAGCGCCCGCTCCGCGCTCGCCACCGCCTCCCGCGCCCCCGAGAGCTTCGCCCCCAGCGCCGCCATCCGATCTTCCTGCTCGCTCAGCGCGCGCAGATACCGCTCCTCCAGCGCGCTCCCCCTCGGCACCACCTTGAGGTTCTGCCGCACGCGCTCCTGCTCCTCCCGCAGCGTCGCGAGCTCGGTCTCCAGCGCCGCCAGCGCCCGCTGCCGCTCGGCGACCGCCGCCCTGAGCTCCGCCAGCCGCGCGAACACCGCCCGCACCGCCTCGGGCATCTCCCGCGACGACAGGTACACCTGGATCTGCTCGCTCGTCAGGCTCGTGAGCGCGACCGTGTGCGAGATGGGCTGCTCCAGCACCACCGTGAGCCGCGCCGTCTCCCCCGCCGCCACCTCCCGCCGGATCCGGTAGCGATCCCTCGTCGTCTCGACGCCCTCCGCCGGCTCCGCGAGCTCCCACCCGGCGGCGCGCGGGTGCTCCACGACAACGACGCGCGGCTCCCGCGCGGCGCCGACGATCGTGTACTCCGTCACCCGGCGCGCCGTCCTGACGATCTCCAGCATGCCCCCCTGGATCCGGGCGCGCGACAGCACCTCCTCGCTCCGCTCCTCGCGGTCGATGCGCACCTTTCGATCCACGGCGAAGCTCACGAGCCGCGACTCCCCCGGCGGCAGCGGCGCGAGGCGCGCGTCGCCCACGTGGGTGATCTCTCCCCTGTCGGATCGCTCGTAGATCGTCACCGCCCCCGGCGGCAGGCTCGCGTCGCCGTCGTTGCGCAGCCGCACCGACGCGAGCGGGCTGCGCGCGCTCGCCTCCGGCTGGTACAGCCAGAGCCGCTCCACCGGGATCTGCCGCTCGACGACCGGCAGGAGCGCCGTCTGCCCGCTCGCGAGCGTGAGCGGCGCCGGGAAGCGGAACACCACCTGCGTCGCCGCCTCCTCGCGCTCCGGCACCCGCGGCGCGGCGGTCCCGGGGGGCGCGGCCGCCTCGTCGCGGGCCCCGCCCGCGCCGTAGCGCTCGCGCCGCACCGCCCTCATCGCGAGCGCCGAGGCGCCCTCGTCGAGCCGCGGCAGCACCCGCTCGGCCACGTCGACCGGCACCTCCGGGCGGTCCACATAATAGATCTCGTAGAGCGCCTGGCGGAACGTCACCGGGTCTCCCGACACCAGCGTGAAATCGACGTTCTCCCAGTCTCCGCCGCTCTGGTTCTCGACGACCGCCCACCCCGAGAGCCCGCCGGTCTTCGCGTGCGGATCGGCCGCGACGGTCAGCCGATACGACATCTTCCAGAGCGGCGTCTCGACCACGTACGCCACCCGCACGACCCGCTCTCCCTCGCCGGCAGCGCGCAGGATCAGCGTGCGGCGGTTCCGCTCGCGCAGGCTCGCGAGCCCGACGAGCGCCGCGCCGACCTGCTGCCGGAGCCGCTCCTCGACGAGCTCCACGCTCTCGAGCTCCTCCAGCACGACCTGCCTCAGCGCGCCTTCCGAGATCAGCGCGAGCCGGTGCCGCCCCTCCGTGCCGCCGCCCGGCACGCCGACCTGCGCCTCCGTCACAGCGACGATCCGCCCGGCGATGGCGCCATCGAGCCCTCGAGTCCGCACCTCGGCGCCGCGCAGCGCGTTCAGCAGGGTGGCCTCGGACTCGAGCGCCCCCTCATCGAACGGCAGCTCCCGGAACAGGTCGCGCAGCGGCTCTTTCCCGGGGAGCGTGATCTTCCCGGCCGCGCCGCGTTCGTCGTACACGACGATGCTCTTCAGCACGTCGTCGACCTGATCGAGCCGCACCTCGAGCGCGAGCTCGGCGTCGCCGCGCACGCGCGCCTCGTGCTCGAAGTACCCGACGCCGCCCGTCGAGAGCACGACCCGGCGGAGCGGGAGCGCGTCCGCCGCCCCCGGCCGGGCAAGATCCATCGTGGCGGCCGCCAGCGTCGCTGTCGTCCACAGCCCGTGATTCATCGTTGCCTCCCCCCGGCGGAGGCGTGCGAAGGCCTCGCCTCGTGGGTTCATAGAGCCCCTCGAGAGGCCGTCAACGACGCGGCTGGACGGTACCTGGGTCGATCGCGCGCCGCCCCGGCGCGCGCGTCAACCGCGGCGGGAGGCCTCGAGGCGCCTCACGACGGCGAGCGCCTCCTCGACGTGCCTGGCGGCGCGGAGCTGGGAGGAGAAGACATGTCGAACAACACCGTCCCTGTCGATGACGAACGTCACGCGGCCCGGCAGCAGGCCGAGGACGGGCCTCACGCCGTAGCGGGCCGCGGTCTGCCCGCCGGGGTCGCTCAGCAGCGTCATGGGCAGGCGGTGCTTCTGCGCGAAATCGGCGTGCGAGCCCTCCGAGTCGGCGCTCACGCCGATCACCTCGGCGCCGGCCTCCACGAAGGCGTCGTACTGGTCGCGGAACGCGCACGACTCCGCCGTGCACACGAGCGTGTCGTCCTTCGGATAGAAAAAGAGGACGACCGTCTTCTTGCCGCGAAAGTCGGAGAGCTTCACCGCCTCCCGCTTCTGCGATTGCAGGGCGAAGTCGGGGGCGGGCGCGCCGACGGACAGCGTGGATTGGCCGAACATGGAGTCGTCTCTACCCGATGCGTCGGCGCGCGTCCAAGCGCCGGGGCGCGTCGAGCGCGCGGGCGGCCGGGGCGCGTCGGGCGCGCGTCCAGGCGACGGGGCGCGCCGGGCGCGCGGGCGACCGGGGCGCGTCGGGGCGCGCGTCCAGGCGGCGTCCAGGCGGCCGTGGCGCGCCGGGCGGGCGCCCCAGGCGCCGGCGCTCGGGCTACCCTGGGCCCCATGGCCACCACGTTCGCTGCGCTGATCTTTCGACCCGCCGAGATCCCGGACCGCGCGCTGTCCCAGGGCTTTGCCGTGGCGCTCGGCGGCTGGGACGTCGCCTCGCCGCGCCTGTTCGTCGCGCCGCTCCCGGGCGTGCCCGGCTTCAGCGCCGCGTACTACGCCAGCGGCGACCCTGCCTCCGCCGGGGGCGACGAGCTCGACCACCTCGCCGAGCTCTTCGAGGACGAGCTCTCGCCGCCCGTCGCCGTCCTCGACGCCGCCGCCGAGCTGGGCCACCCGGGCGCGACGATCTTCGCGCTCGTGTACTCGGACGAGATGGTCCACGACGACGGCTGGCGGTTCGAGGCGAGCGGGTATCTCCGCCATTTCGTGAGGGAAGGGGAGGAGGGCCTCGAGGCCGGCGTGGAGACGCCCGACCGGAGCGACGTCGTCGAGCTCGACGTCGATCTGCCGGACGGCGCGACCGAGGCGCAGGAGCGCGAGGCGACGGACCGGGCGATCCGGCCGCACCGCGGCTCGACGTTCCTCTCGACGGAGCTGGGCGCCCCGGTCCTTGGCGCGCTCGTGGGGGGCCTCTTCGCGCCCGAGCGCCGCGTCGACGTGCGCCTCGTCGAGCCGGGGCCCGCGTCGATCGCCGCCGAGGTGAGCCGGCTCAACCGCGTGCTCCGGCGCGAGGACGGCCGCGGCGCGCCCGCGTCCGTGCCGCCGGTCCGCGGCGTCGCCGCGCCGGCGGCGTACGAGGCGTTCGCGCGCGCGTACGACTGGGCCGACCCGGCGGACCCGGAGGACCTCTACCGCGAGCTCGCGATCGGCGCCGTGGAGGGCACCCTGCGCTTCCTGCGCGAGGACGAGCTCCGCCACCACGAGCGCGAGCCCGGCTGGGGGGCCGCGGCGGCGCGGCGGCTCTACCCGATCGCCCGGCTCTCGGGCTCGGCGCTCGGCGGCGGCGCCGCGCAGCGGGCCATCGTCGCGCTCGGCGAAGGCGGCGAGCAGCTCTGGATCGTGCGCGGCGGCGCGAGCGCGGCGCCCGCCGGACCCACGTTCGGCGAGCTCCTTCGCTACCTGTCGCTCGGCTGGTCGCGCCGGAGCGACGCCGAGGAGGACCTCATCGGCGCGCTGATGCTGCGCGCGCGGCTCCGAGCGTCCGGTGGTTGATCCGGGGAACAGCCGCCGTGACGCTCGGAATTGAACGGCCGGACAGGACACCAGGAGCTCCAGTGTCCTGTGGGGCCATTCAATGGATATCCATTCAATGGATCTACATTCAATGGATCTGTCGTGCCTCTGCGCCCATGGCTCGAGCGGTGGGGCGCTTTGCCACGCACGCTCCGCTGGAACGGAGGATCCATGCGTGTCGCGTCCCCGACACCCGCGACGTGGGCCGCCTTGCTTCGCGAGGTTTCGTTCAGATGAACGTCTCGTAGGCCTGCGGGCCGGTCGTCGCAGGGCGCACCGCGAACCTGCCGGAATCGTCGAGGACGAGGTGGAGCAGGCCGACGTCTCGTTCGCTGTGGGCGAAGACGCTCACGAGGATCCCGCCCTGCCGGACGCCCGTGTCGTAGCGCTCTGCCCAGTGCTTCGGGACGCCGGCGGAGATGAGGATCTCGCGCAGGCCACCCGTGATCCCGGCGCCGACCGCGCTGGCCACGACGGCCGCCAGCGGCCCGGCCACGACGAACCCGAGGTCGGGGACCACGACGCTCATCGCGATCGCCGCGCCGAACGTGTGCGCCGGCGGCGATCCGTCCGGGATCCTGAAGTGCCTGTGGCGCGTCGCGTCGGTCATCAGGAGGCTGATGTCCTGTCGCGTGTAGCCGCAGTCGATGATGCGTTCGGCCGCAGCTTCCGCCTCATCGCGCGTCTGAACCAGGCCAATTACGAGCTTCGTCATGAAGAGACCTCCTTCGCGTTGAGCGCGTCCTCGCTCCGGGCCCCCGCGACCGTTACCGCATGACCTGTGCCAATCGGAAATTGGCACGCGCCGATGAGGTTCCCCTGATTTCGATGGTCTCCGCGCCCCGGCGTGGCGAGGCGGGATGTCGCACTGCGCCCGCCTCGCCTCGCTTTTCTGATGCTGACTTTCGCCCGCAACCACGCGATTTATTCCAGGTTTTGCAGGCCTGCGGCGGCTGATCGCGCTTTCCAGGGGTGAGCCTCTGGCCGCGCTCGACGCACGACCACGGTGCGCGCGGAAGTGCGGACGTTGAAGACGGCCGATCCCGGCGTGGAGGATCGCCTCAGAAGCCGATCGTGTCCTCGGGCGGCGGCGGCAGCGGCTTCGCTGTCGCGCGCCCCGTCGCCGCGTCCTTCGGCGCGGCGCGCCCGCGGCCGTCCGCGGTGCCGCGCGGCGCCGCCGTCGCGCTCGGCCTGGCCGCTGTCGCGCCCGGCTTCGCCGGCTGCGCGCCCGCCGTGGCCGCCTTCTGGACTGCCTGGGCCGCCGGCGCCGCCGTCCTCGCGGGCTCTGCCGTGGCTGCAGCCCTCGCGGGCTCTGCCGTGGCCGACGCCGTCGCGGGCTCTTCCGCCGCTGCCGCCGGTGCGGGCGCCACCGGCGTCGGCGCTGCCGCGCTGGCCGGCACCGCCGCGGCGCCCTGAGCCGCCGGCCCTGCCGGCTGCGCGACAGGCCCGCCCCGGGGTACGGTCTGGTCGTCCGAGGAGGGCGTCACCTCGACCGTGTGCGACCCCCTCGCCGTCAGGAACACAACCACCGCCGCCAGCGCCCCGAGGGCGAGCGCCGCCGCCGCGATCGCCGGCGCCCATCGGCGGGGCCCGTCCGACCCCGACGCCGCCATGCCGGCGAGCGTCCGTCCCGGCGTGCCGGTGGTCGAGAGCCGCGCGCCCGGCGCCGACGCCGGCGTGCCGGTGGTCGAGAGCCGCGCGCCCGGGCCCGACGCCGGCGCGCCGAGCCCCACCGTCGCCGCGCCGGCCTCCGGCGCCGCCGGCAGCGGCGTCGGCGCCCCGAACAGCACAGGCTGCGACGGGACCCCGGCCGCGCCCGCGTGGCTGAGCCGGTCGCCCGAGGAGGACGGGTCGTTCGTGAACGGCGTGCGCGCGATCCCGAGCACCGCGTGCTCCAGCGCCTCCGCCATCTGCCGCGCCGACCCGAACCGCGCCGCGGGATCGAGCGCCAGCGCCCTCTTCATCCAGGCGTCGATCGCCGGCGAGAGCTCCGGCCGCAGCGCGCTCGGCGGCGTGAAGATCCCCGTGTGGAGCACGACGGACAGCGCGCCCAGCGTCTCGCCCGTGAACGGGACCTGCCCTGTGAGCGCGTGGTAGGCGACGACGGCGAGCCCCCAGAGATCCGCGCGGAAATCGACGTTCTTCGCGCTGAGGAGCTGCTCGGGGCTCATGTAGAGCGGCGTGCCCAGCACGTGCCCCGTCGACGTCATGCCGAGATCGCCCTGCGGCGCCCCCTGGACCCGCTTGGCCACCCCGAAGTCGAGCACCTTCACGAACAGCTCGCCCTCGACGTCGAGCAGGAAGATGTTGTCCGGCTTGATGTCGCGGTGGACGATCCCGAGCTGGTGCGCCCGCCCGAGCGCCCTGGCCGTCTGCGCGACGATCGTCGCCACCTCGACCGGCGGGAGCGCGCCGAGCCGCTGGATGCGGCGCTTCAGGTCCTCCCCCTCGAGCAGCTCCATCACGATGTACGGCGCGCCGTCCTGCGTGACGCCGTGATCGAACACCTGCGCCACGTGCGGGCTCTTGATCTGCGCCGCCGCCATCGCCTCGCGCCGGAAGCGCTCCACGAAGCCGACCTGCTCCGCGTAGGCCGGCGACATGAACTTCACCGCCACCTGGGTCCCGAGCGTCAGGTGGTCGGCCACCCACACGCTCCCCATCGCCCCCTTCCCGAGCTCGCGCGCCAGCCGGAGCGTGCTCGTCACCTGCTGTCCGGGGTTCATCGGGGGTCGTTCTCCATCGGCCAGCTTCGTCCGCCGGCTCCGCCGCCGGGATGCGCCGGGCCGCGTCGGCCGCGCCGCCGACGCCGCCGACGCCATCGACCGGAGAGGGCGTCGTGCCCGCGCGGCGTGGGGCCGTGAGGCGTCTCTGCGCGCACAGCGTACAACAAACACCCCGGACCGTCACCACCGAGCGCGCGGACCGCGCACGTCGCAGGAGCTCTCGGATAAGCTTGCGCCATGCGCGAGGGCACGCTGGTCGCAGGCCGGTTCGAGGTGCACCGCCTCGCCGGCGCCGGCGGGATGGGCACGGTGTACAGGGCGACCGATCAGCTCACCGGCCGCCCCGTGGCGCTCAAGGTCGCACCCCCGGAGCTCGCGCCCCGCTTCCGCCGGGAGGCGCGCCTGCTCGAGGCGGTGCAGCACCCGCTCATCGTCCAGCACATCGCGCACGGCACGAGCGACGACGGCGCCCTGTGGCTCGCGATGGAGTGGCTCGACGGCATCACGCTCGGCGAGCGCCTCGAGCGGGGCGCGCTCCCCGTGGCCGACGCGCTGCTCGTCGCGCACCAGATCGCCGAGGCGCTCGCCGCCGTGCACGCCCTCGGCATCACGCACCGCGACCTCAAGCCGAGCAACGTGCTGCTGCGCGACGGCCGCGTCGACGGCGTCGTGCTCCTCGACTTCGGCGTCGCGCGCGCGGCCGCGTCGACGACGCTCGTCACCGAGGCGAGCTCGCTCGTCGGATCGCTCGGCTACGTCGCGCCCGAGCAGGCGCGCGGCGACGCCGAGGTCGACGCGCGCGCCGACGTCTTCGCGCTCGGCGTGCTGCTCTTCGAGAGCGTCGCGGGGCAGCGCCCGTTCGCCGCCGAGGACCCGCTCGCCGAGATGTGCCGCATCCTCCTCGAGGAGGCGCCGCGCCTCGCCGACAGGGGCCCGGACGTCCCGCCCCCGGTCGACGAGCTCGCCGCGCGCCTGCTCGCCAAGGACCCGGCGGCCCGCCCTGCCGACGGGCGCGCGGCGGCCGCGGCGCTCGCGGAGACGCGCGCCCTGCTCGCGCGCTCGCCGGGCGAGGGCCAGAGCGGCGCGCCCGCCTCGGTCACGGGCGAGGAGCGGCGGCTCATCAGCGTCGTCCTCGTCGACCTCGGCCCCGCCGAGGTCGAGCCGGCGAGCGATCGCGGCGCGGAGCGCGTCGTCGCCGAGGTCGCCGAGGCGTTCGGCGGCGAGCGCGTGCGGCTCGCGGGCGGCACGCGCCTCGTGATCCTGACCTCGCAGGGCGACGAGGTGTTCTCCGGCCGCGGCGGCGCTGGCACGATGGTCGCCTTCGACCTCGCCGCGCGCGCCGCGCAGTGCGCGCTCGCGATGAAGGCGCGCCTGCCCGGGCGCCCCGTCGCGCTCGCCACGGGCCGCGCGCAGGTCGGCGAGCGCCTGCCCGCGGGCGACGTGATCGACCGCGCCGTCGCGGCCCTGCGCGAGGCCGGGGGCGACGTGCGCGTCGACGAGGTCACGGCGGGGCTCGCGGCCCCGCGCTTCGAGGTGACCGGCGACGGCCCCTCGTTCCTGCTGAAGGGCGAGCGCGACGGCTCGGAGCCCGAGGGCACGCTGCTCGGGCGCGTCACCGCGTTCGTCGGGCGCGATCGCGAGCTCGCGATGCTCCGCGGCCTCTTCGAGCAGAGCGCCGACGAGCCCGTGGCGCGCGCCGCGCTCGTGCTCGGCGAGGCGGGCATCGGCAAGACGCGCCTGCGGTGCGAGCTCGTCCGCGCCGTGCGCGACGGCGACCCGCGCGCGTCGGTCTATGTGGCGCGCGGCGATCCGATCGCCGCGGGCGCCCCGTTCGGCATGATCGGCGAGATCGTCCTCGCGGCCGCCGGCTGCCTGCCCGGCGAGCCGATCGAGGCGCGTCGCGGCAAGATCCGCGAACAGGTGGCGCGCGTCGTGCCCGCGTCGCCCGCGGCGCCCGACGACGCGCGGCGCGTCGCGTGGTTCCTCGGCGAGATCGCGGGCACGCCGTTCGACGATCCGGATCCGGAGCTCCTCGCCGCCCGGGCGGACGCCGTCCTGCTCGGCGATCAGGCCCGCCGCGCGGTGCTCGACTGGCTGGCCGCGCGGTGCGCGGCGGGGCCGGTCGTCGTGGCGCTCGACGACATGCACTGGAGCGATCACGCGTCGGTCGCGGTGCTGGACGAGGCGCTCCAGGCGCTCTCGGATCGCCCGCTGCTCGTGCTCGGCTTCGCGCGCCACAGCGTGACGGAGACGTTCCCCGGCCTGTGGGCGCAGCGCGGGGTGCAGCAGATCAAGCTCGGCCCGCTCAGCCCGCGGGCGTCCGAGCGGCTCGTCCGCAGCGTCTTCGGCGACGAGCTCGCGCCGTCCGAGGTGGCGCGGCTCGTCGAGCACGCGGACGGCCACCCGTTCTTCCTCGAGGAGCTCATGCGCGCGCGCGCCGAGGGCCGGAGCGACCTGCCGCCCACGGTCGTGGCGCTGATGCACACGCGCATCGAGGCGCTGCCGGCCGAGGCGCGGCGCACGCTGCGGGCGGCGAGCCTCTTCGGCGGCAGCTTCTGGCCCGAGGGGGTGCGTCAGCTCCTCGGCGCCGGCACGCCGGCCGAGTCGGTCGACCGGTGGCTCAAGAGCCTGCTCGAGGAGGAGCTCATCGCCCGGCGCGGCGCGTCGCGCTACCCGGGGCACGAGGAGCTCACGTTCCGGCACGGCCTCGTGCGCGACGCCGCCTACGGGATGCTGACGGACGGCGATCGCCGGGCCGGCCACCAGGCCGCCGCGCGCTGGCTGCGCTCGGTGGGCGAGCGCGACGAGCGCGTGCTGGCGGAGCACGCGGAGCGCGGGGGGTAGAGCTCATCCCCGCCCCGCGGTCGTGCGGTGCTTTGTCGAAAGTGCGGGACTCGGGGAACCGCCAAGGCGCCAAGGACGCCAAGAAATCTCAATAATTTGGCGCTCTTGGCGTCTTGGCGGTTCGATCCTCTGCGGCCCGTCTGCGGTACGTACCGCACCACCCACCCCGCGCGGAGAGGACACCCTCGTCGCGAGCCTGCGGGAATTCGTTTGCGGTGATGAGCCGTCGCCTCCTCGAGCGCCTGACCTTGGTGACGGAAGCTTCGGTATTGGATGGGGTGAGCGCGGCCGCACGCTGGAGATCGCCGCTGCTCCGATGCCCCGCCGAAAATGAAGTGATAGTCTGGCGGCGGAGGGGCGCCCATGTCGGATCCCTACGACTTGCAACGATTCGTGGACGCGCAGGCTCCGGTCTATGACCGCGTCCTGGCCGAGCTGCGCCGGGGACAGAAGACCAGCCACTGGATGTGGTTCATTTTCCCGCAGGTACAGGGCCTGGGACACAGCGCCATGGCGCGAAGGTATGGCATCGCTTCGAAGGCCGAGGCCGAAGCCTATCTGCAGCACCCGACGCTCGGCCCGAGATTGATCGAGTGTGCTCGCCTCGTGAACCAGATCGAGGGGTGTTCGCTGTACGATATCTTCGACAGCCCCGATGACATGAAGTTCTGCTCGTCGATGACGCTGTTCGCCCACGTGGCTCCCGACAACGAGACGTTCCGCGCGGCGCTCGAGAAGTATTGCGGTGCCGAGCCCGATCCGCGGACGCTCGAGCTCCTCGAGGAGCGCTGAGGGGGGCGCCGGTCCGCTGCTCCGCGCCGGAGGGCGGGCGCGGTGACACCCGATGAGGGCGTCGACCCGGATCTGCCTCGTGAGGGCGGTCCGCGATCTCAGGCCCGCCCGCGCAGCGCCCCGGCGGCAGCGCCGAGGAGCGCGCCGGCCGCGATCGGCAGGCCGTGCGCGAAGGCGACGTGGAGGAGGTCGTCGTACGAGCAATGCGCCTGGATGCCGATCACCGCCCCGAGCCCGCACAGGGCTCCGACCGCGGCGCCGCGCCATGCCGGAGCCGAGAGGAACGAGCGGCGCAGGACGAGCGCCGCCAGCGCGAGCGGCAGCAGCGCCATGCCGAGGGCGATCGCGCTGCACCTGAAGTGCGCCATCAGCGGCAGCGGTCCGTCGGCGGGGGCCGACATCGCGACGGCCGCAGCCAGGAACCCGATCGGCGCCGCCGCGACGAGCGCCTGGAGCGCCCTCACGCCGGCCGGCAGACCCCGGGCGCGCGGCGCCAGCGCGAGCCGCAGTCCGAGGCCGGAGAGCAACGCCCAGAGGACGAGCGGGATCGCGACCCGGGGCGAGCCGATGTCGGCGCGGAAGCCCGCGATCAAGGTCAGGAGCAAGACCCAGCCGAGCCCGGCCAGGATCGCGCTCATCACGCGGCGCTCGCGCGCAGGCCGCGTGAGCGACGGCTCGGCCGGCGCCGCCATCCGGGGCGGCGGCGGGCGGCCAGCGACGTGGGCCGCGGGATCGGGGATGTCCTCGAGCCCTTCCAGCAAATCACGATCATCCGTCACGGGCACCTCCTCGGACGTCCCCCCGAGCCCTGCCGCGGCGGCCGCCCTGCTCCGGCTCCGCGGCCGCGCGCTCCTCGGCGCCCGCTCCCGCGCGCCGCTTCGCGCTCTGTTCGGCGCGCTGTTCCGCGCTCTGTTCGGCGCGCTGTTCCGCGCTCTGTTCCGCGCGCTGTTCCACGCGCTGTTCCACGCCCTTCCCGGCCTCGGGCCGCCGCCTGAGCTCCTCGATCTCGGCCCGCAGCGCCTCATAGGCGCGGAATGCGCGGAGCTTCACCGCGCTCGAGGTCGTACCCAGGACGGCCGCGGCGTCCTGAACGCTCAGCCCCTCGTAGCGGAGCAGGATGAACGCCTCGCGCTGCGCCGCCGGGAGGCTCGCGAGCACCCGCTCGACGGCCCGCGCTGTCTGCGAGGCCATCGCGATGGCCTCGGCGTCGGCGCCGCGGGTGTCCGGCGGCTCGGCGCCCGGGTCGCTCGGGAGGCGCTCGGCGCTGCGGTGTCGCTGCGCGCGCACGTGGTCGAGGTAGACGTTGCGCGCGATGGAGTAGGCCCACGGAGCGACGGCGCCGCCCGGGGCGAAGGTCGAGCGGGCGCGGTGCACCCGCAGGAAGGTCTCCTGCGTCAGGTCGCCCGCGAGCGTCGCGGAGCTGCACATGCGGGTGAGGTACGCGAGCAGGCGCGCGTGGAGCGCGCGGTGCAGCTCCGGGAAGGCGCGTGCGTCGCCGCACGCGTACCGATCCATCGCGGCGTTCAGAGCGAGCTCATCCATCGTCAACAGGCGCCTGCGGGCATGCTGCTCCCTCTACGCGCGCGCCGCACCGTGGTTTCGCCGGCGCCCGTTGAGCGAGCGAGAAATAAACCGCCAAGACGCCAGGGACGCCAAGAAGAAGACGATGCCTTCGCGTCCCTGGCGTCTTGGCGGTTCGAAGTTCTGCTCGTTTCAGGCGGGTTCAACCCGTTTGTTGCTCCAGACGATTGCCGTTCAGGGTGAAAAAATCCTTCCGGTCGCGATCGTGCAGGCGCGTGAGAGGGGCGCGAAACCGACCTGCTCCGGGGGCGTAGCACCATCGAACGACGCGCCGCGGACCATCGCGAGCCGAGGCGGGCGCCATGCGGGCGCCCGCGGCCGCTCCGGTCCCCTTGGCGCGTCGAACGATCGCCGACACGCGGCTCGCCGCGGCGGGGGCGATCCATGTCGCGTCATCTCATTCACCGCTCCTGGAGGATCGTCATGAAGGTTCGGAATCGCGCGCTGTCAGCTCTGCCCCTCGTCCTCACCCTCGCCGCTGCATGCAGCGATGGCGGAGGCGGCGATACGACCGGCGCCGAGGGCATGGGCGGCGGAGGCGCCGGTGGGGCCGCTGGCGGGGGTGCGGCCACGCGCTTCGAGGTGACCCTCGAGAACGTGACCCCCGCGCGGGACTACCGCGTGGCCGGCGTGTTCGACACGCCCGTGGGCGAGAGCACGCCCGGGCCGCTCTTCCCCGAGAAGAGCTTCGAGTTCCGCGTCGGCGCCCTGCCGGGCGACAGGCTGTCGTTCACGACGATGTTCGGGCAGTCGAACGATCTGTTCTACGCGCCCGACGGGGCCGGGATCGCGCTCCACGACGAGGCGGGCAACCCGGTGAGCGGGGACGTGACCGACAAGGTCCTTCTGTGGGACGCGGGCAGCGAGGCCAACGAGGAGCCGGGCGCGGGGCCGAACCAGGCGCCCCGGCAGGGCGGCCCCAACACGGGCGCCAGGGACCCGGACAACACGGTGCGGCTGGTCCAGGATGCCTACACCTACCCGGCGGTCGAGGAGGTCATCCGGGTGACGGTGACGCCGGAGCCGGGCAATGAGTTCACGATCCGGATCACCAACGTGTCGGAGGTGGGGACGCTGATGCCCGAGGGCGGGGAGCCGGCCGCCGTGCCGCTGTCGCCGGGGCTCTTCGTCGTACACGCGATGGACAACCCGCTGTTCACCGTCGGGCAGGCGTACCCCGACAACGGCCTGGAGGCGCAGGCCGAGGACGGGAACCCGAGGATGCTGTACGAGGCGGCCGTGCCCCGCGCGGGCCTGACCTCGCCGGCGGCGCCCGGCGTCGCGGTGGTGCACGGGGCCGCAGCGCCCCTGTTCAGGTCGGGCGAGGCGGACCGGGGCAAGGGCCTCGAGGTGCTGGCCGAGGACGGGAACCCGGCCACGCTCGCGGCGTCGCTGGAGGCCGAGGTCGGGGGCGAGAGCGGGATCTCGTCGGTGCTCGTCTACGACACGCCCGTGGGCGCCTCGATGCCTGGGCCGCTGCTGCCGGGCGCGAAGTTCAGCTTCACCGTGACCGCGCGGCCCGGCGAGCGGCTGAGCTTCGCGTCGATGCTGGGGCAATCGAACGATCTGTTCTTCGGGCCGAGCGAGGAGGGGATCGCGCTGTTCGACGCGAGCGGCGCGCCGGTGAGCGGCGATGTCTCCGACAAGGTCTCGATCTGGGACACGGGCACCGAGGCCAACCAGTGGCCCGGCGTGGGCCCCGACCAGGCGCCGCGCCAGGCCGGGCCGCAGAGCGGCGCGGACGACCCGACGGACCAGGTGCGCTCCGTCGATGACGGGTATCTGTATCCTGCGTCGAGCCAGATGCTGAAGGTGACAATCACCCCGGCGCCGTAGCACATCGTGCCACGCCGGGCGCTGCTGTGGGAACGCCGGGCATCCGTGGTGTCCGCGCCGCGGTACCGTCCCGCGAGCCGGGCGAGCGCTTCCAGCCCTGCAGATCTCGATTGCGGCCCGACGAGAATGAGGCGAGGTTGCTGAATTTCCATTGACGTGATAACCGACCGCCCAGAGTATCGAGCATGGGTTCGACCGGTCCTGGCGCTGTCGGTTCGTACGAGCTGCTCGTGCAGCTCGCGACGGGCGGCATGGCCGAGGTGTTCATCGCGCGTCGCACCGGCGACGGCGCCGGCGGCGAGGGCGCGGGCGACGGCGAGCCCCTCGTCGCCGTGAAGCGGATCCGGGCCGATCTGCGGTCCGAGTCCGGGTACGCGGCGATGCTCTTCGACGAGGCGCGCATCGCGTCGCGCATCGTCAGCCCGCATTTCGTCCCGGTGCTCGACTGCGGCCTCGACGCAGGCGGCGCCCCGTACATCGTGATGGAGCTCGTCGTCGGGGTGACGCTCAAGCACCTCACGCGGCCGCCGGACATGCTCGATGTCGGCGACGCGCTCGACCTCATCGCCCAGGCCGCCGAGGGGCTCCACGCGGCGCACGAGGCGCGCGACAGCTCGGGGGAGCTGCTCCAGGTGATCCACAGGGACATGTCGCCGTCCAACATCCTCGTCGGGGTCGACGGGCGGGCGCGCATCTGCGATCTCGGGCTCGCGTACGCCCTGCGCCGCACGACGCGGACGAAGACGGGGACGGTGAAGGGGAAGCTGAGCTACCTCTCCCCGGAGCAGGCGCACGCCCGGCCGCTGGATCGGCGCTCCGACGTGTTCTCCCTCGGGGTCGTGGCGTGGGAGGCGCTGGCCGGAAGGCGGCTGTTCATCGGCAGCAGCATGCTGTCGATCCTCCACGCCGTGCTCGAGCGCGAGGTGCCGCCGCTCTCGAGCGAGCGCGAGGGCGTGGGGGAGGCGGTCACGGCCGCGGTGGCGCGCGCGCTCGAGCGCGACCGCGACGCGCGCTGGCCGACAGCGGCCGACTTCGCGCGGGCGCTCCGCGCCGCGGCCGAGCGCGAGGGGCACGCCCCGTCGCGCGGGCGCATGGGCGCGCGCGTCGACGCGATCCTCCCGGAGCCGCTGAAGCCGCTGGCGCCGTCCAGCGGCGCGGGCGGGCCGCTTTCGACGCCGGACATCATCGCCGCCCTGCGGTCGATGCACGCGGCGGGCGTGGTGGGCGAGGGGGACGCGAGCGGCATCCTGGCCCCGCCGCGGCGCTCGCGGGGCTGAGCGCGCCGCCGCGGTGTCGGCCTCCGCGCCGCCTCGCCGCCGTCTTGACGCGGCGCCCCGGAGGCGCCCCACCAGCCTTGTCCTCGCTCGAGCTGGGGGAGACGCGCGGGCCGGTCGATAGGCGTTGACACTGGTCATGTGAGCGTTCACATTACGGGTTATCCGCTTGCTTTGCTCCGGGGGTGGGATGCGCACCGCGACCTCCGTCATCGGTCGATCCTGGCGCGCGCGAGCGATTGCCAGACGAGGGTGAACGGCGTCTCGCCAGGGGTGAGACGAGGTCTGCGTCGCGCGTCGTTCCCATGATCTCCCGAGAGGCCACGTGGCTTCATGGCTGTTGCAACACGGGCGATGGTGAACACCAGATCCTGCCCAGGCTCCACTTCAGCGTGCCCACTGCGGGCGAGGAGAGAGAACCATGTCCAGGCCCTCAGATCATGAGCAGGCGCGTCCTCTCCTGGGCCGTCGGTCAGGCGCCGCCATCGCGTTGATCCTGGCCAGCGGCTGCACGGGAGACCTGGGCGCGTCGGGTGCCGAGGATCCCGTCGTGGTGGACCCGCCGCCCACCACGACGGGCCCGCAAGCCTGCGAGGACGGCGCTGTGTACCCCGGGCGAGCGCCGCTGCGGCGATTGACGCGCTTCGAGTACAACAAGACCGTTCGCGACCTCTTCGGCGACACGACCGAGCCAGCCTTCTCGCTGCCGAGCGAGGATGTCGGCAACGGCTTTGGCAACGACGCGGACGCGCTGTCGGTCTCGAGCCTGCTCGCCGAGCAGCTGAGCACCGTCGCGGAGGGCGTCGCCCGGCGCGCGACCTCCAGCCCGGAGGCGCTCGCGAAGCTCGACCCGTGCGCCAGCAACGTGAAGGCGGAGAACGAGGAGGCGTGCGCCCGCACGATCATCGAGCGGATCGCGCCGCTCGCCTATCGAAGGCCGCTCGTCGCCGACGAGGCGGGCGAGCTCATGGCCCTGTACAGCGTCGGGCGGGCGGATGCGACGTTCGACGTCGGCGTCGCGACGGTGATCGAGGCGCTGCTCCAGTCGCCTGATTTTCTCTACCGCATCGAATGGGGCACGCCCGACCCGGAGCGCCCCGAGCTCCGCCGGCCCACCGGCGACGAGATGGCGACGCGGCTCTCGTACCTGCTCTGGGGAACGATGCCCGACGAGGAGCTGCGCATGGCGGCGCGGGCAGGGAAGCTCTCGACGAAGGAGGGCGTGCGCGCCCAGGCCGAGCGCATGCTCGAGGATCCTCGGGTTCACACCACCGTCCGGTTCTTCTTCGACAACCTGCTCCCCATCAGCAACCTCGCGGACCTGGAGCGCAACGCGGAGGCGTTCCCGACCTTCTCGCGGACGATCGGCTCGTTCATGCGCGAGGAGACGCAGCGCTTCCTCGAGCACGAGATCTTCGAGGGGACCGGCACCTGGCCGTCCATCTTGACGGCCCCCTACACGTTCATGAACGGACCTCTCGCGGCGTTCTACGGCGTCGACGGCGTGAGGGGCGACGAGTTCCAGCAGGTAGAGCTCGACACGACCCAGCGCCTCGGGCTCCTCACCCAGGCGGGCATGATGGCCGGGACGACGCACTCGAACATGACGAACCCCGTGACCCGCGGCTCGTTCGTGATCAACAAGCTGATGTGCAAGAAGGTCCCGCTCCCCACCGGCGACATCCTGGAGAAGGTCAAGCCGCCGGAGCCGTACACCGGCGCGACGGCGCGGGAGCGCTACAGCCAGCACAGCCAGGATGCGGTCTGCGCGGCGTGCCACCAGTTCCTGGATCCGGCCGGATTTCCGTTCGAGAACTACGACGCGGTCGGGCTGTTCCGCACGACGGAGAACGACGTGCAGATCGACGCGAGCGGCGGGGTCCCGGGCACGGACGTCACGGTGAGCGGGCCGATCGAGCTGGTGCGGGCGCTCGCCGAGGACGAGGACGTGCTGAGCTGCTTCGCGACGCGCTGGGCCGAGTACGGCTATGGTCTCACGCTGGGCTCCGAGGACGCTTGCACCAAGAAGGACATCACGGCCGCCTTCGTGGCGTCCGGGTACAACGTGAAGCAGCTCCTGATCGATCTCACGCAAACGGACGCTTTCCACTACATGGCTGCCCGAGAGGAGTGATGGTGATGTCGAACTTTCGCTTGAGCCGACGTGCCGTGCTGCGCGGTGCTGGCGCCATCGCCATCGCGCTCCCCTGGCTGGAGATCATGGGCCCCGAGCGCACGGCGCGCGCGGCCCCGGCTCCCGCCAAGCGCTTCCTCTCGGTCTACACGCCGGGCGGGACCGTGATCAACCGCTGGCGGCCGACCGGCACCGAGACGAGCTTCACCCTGGGGCCCATCCTGTCGCCGCTCGCGCCGGTGCAGGACCGGCTGCTCGTGGTCGACGGCCTCGACCTGAAGAGCGCGCGCGGTGAGCAGCACCAGAGCGGGATCATCGCCTGGCTGACGGGCACGGCGCAGGAGGGCTCCTCGAACGGCGGCTACGGCAGCGGGCCCTCCGTCGACCAGGTGATCGCCTCGCGGATCTCCGCCGGTCAAAAGGCGAAGGCGAGCATCGAGATCGCGGTGCGCTGGGCGACGGGCAAGTCCCACGGCCTGGTGTCGCCGATGAACGCCGCGAATTTCGAGACCGCCGCGCCGTACAAGCCGATCCCGCCGCGCCTCGATCCGGTGGAGATCTTCACCGAGCTCTTCGGCACGCTGGATCCCAGCGCCGGCAACGATGCCGCCCGCCGCCTCGCGCGGAAGAAATCGATCCTCGACTTCCTCGACGGGCGCTACTCCGCCCTGTCCGCGCGGCTCGGCGCCGCCGACAGGCAGAAGATCGACCAGCACCTGACGAAGATCCGCGAGATCGAGAAGAGCATCAGCAACGTGCCGGTCGAGACGAGCGCGTGCAAGGCGCCGGAGCGGGTCGACACGTCCGACTACAACCCGCGCACGGGGCTCAACTCGGCGGACAACGGCTCGATCAAGGACACCTCGACCGACGCGGCGATCCCCAAGGTCGGCAAGCTCATGATGGACATGCTGGTGATGTCGCTCGCCTGCGACATCACCGCGGTCGGCACGCTGCAGTGGAGCGACACCGAGGCGAAGCACACCTTCCCCTGGCTCAACCTGAGCG
The DNA here is from genome assembly GCF_051521615.1 of Sorangium sp. So ce1335. Taxonomy (NCBI): domain Bacteria; kingdom Pseudomonadati; phylum Myxococcota; order Polyangiales; family Polyangiaceae; genus Sorangium; species Sorangium sp. So ce1335. The sequence continues at coordinate 6,603,150 of NZ_CP150363.1, read as the reverse complement.
AGCACCACCATTACTACCAGCACGACGGCGGATTCAAGCCGAACGAGTGCGAGCTCATCTGCAACTGGTATTCAAAGCAGCACCTCTATCTCCTGCAGGAGATGGAGAAGGTCGACATGGGCGGACACTCGCTGCTCGACGAGAGCGTCGTCTTCTTCGGTTCCGAGCTCTCGGATCCGCCGAGCCACAACAAGACGAACATGCCGTTCCTGCTGGCCGGCGGCGGCGGCGGCCTGCGCACGGGGCGCTGGGTCCGGTACCCGAACCTCCCGCACAACAACCTCCTCGTCTCGATCCTGAATCTGTTCGGCGACACCCGGGACACGTTCGGTGACCCGCGGTACTGCACCGGGCCGCTCACGAACCTGACATAGCCCTCCCGGCGCCGGCGCACGGCCGGCGCGCCAGGACAGGTCCTCCGCGCGGCAGCCGCCGCAGATGCAGCGGCAGCCGGCCCAGGGTCGCTGGGCCAGCTGCCGCGCTCCGCTCCTCGGGGCCCGGCCGCCCCGGCGCTCAGGCCGGCGCGAAGAGGCCCGAGATGGCCGTCGTGTGGAGGTCGTCGTCGCCGATGACGAGGTCCGGGACGCGCAGCGCCCCCGCGCACGCCATCCACAGGTCGTTCGTCGACCGGAGGCCGCGGCCGCCGTTGTCCCACACGCGCCCGCCGACGAGCCCGGTCTTCGCGCCGCCGAAGAGCAGCCAGGGCACGTTGTCCCAGTTGTGCTTGCGGGTGCCGACCTCGGTCACGTACGGGATGAGGGTGTTGTCGAGGAGCGTCCCGCCGTTCACCTCCTGGGTGGCCGCGAGCTCCTTCAGGAACCCCGCGAGCTTGTTGGCGTAGAACTCCTCGACGCGCGTGAGGAACTCGAGCGTATCTCGCGTGTCCGGATCATGGCTCGTCGTGTGGTGGACCTTGAAGATCCTCGGGTCCGGCGGCCAGAGGTCGCCGAAGCTCACGTGGTTCGTCCCCGGGGTCCACTGGAAGGTCACGACGCGCGTCAGGTCGCACCGGAAGGCGGCCTTGAGCACGGCGAAGTGCAGGGCCCCGATGCGCGCGTGCTTCTCGTCGTCGCGCTCGCCCACGACGTGGTTCGAGGAGTAAGGGTCGATGTACTCGCTCACCTGGACGATGTCCGGCGGCTGTTCCATCCCGCAGAACGCGGCGTTGTGCGGGTCGGCGTCGAGCTCCTTCTCCACCTCGCGGATCGCCTCGACGTGCGCGTCCAGCATCTCGCGCTGCGCGCTCGGCGCGAGCTCGTGGAGGCGGCCGAGGTCCCTGCTCGCGAAGTCGAGGACGCTCTTCTTCTGCCGGCGCGCCCTGGCGAGCGCCTCGAGGTTGTCGCTCGTCGTCCCGCCGGGCATCAGCGTGCCGAACACCCGCTCGTAGACCTCGAGCGGCTGGTAGTACGGCGTCATCGGGCTCCGCGGGCCGGAGTACGACATGTGTCGCGTCGACACCTCCGGGGTGTCCGCGCGCTTGTCGCACGAGATCTGGAGCGACGCGATCGGCGTCCCTTGCAGATCGGGCGACTGCTTCACGAGGAGCTGGTCGATGCTCGGCCCCTCCGCCATCGGGTCGTCCCCGCCGTTGCCGGGGTAGAGCTGCCTTGTCCGCCGGCCGGTCGCCATCAGGACGGTGCCGCGCTCGTGGCCGCCGCCGACCGACCCCTCGTAAGGCAGCTTCAGGTCGCGCAGCACGACCATCCGGTCCCTCACCGGCTCGAACGGCCGCAGGATGCGGGACAGCGTGAAGCTGGTCCCGCTCCCCTGCGGCCACCAGTTCTCGTAGACGGTGCCCACGGGGCGCTGGATGATGAGGAGCCGCTTCGGGCCCTCTGCGCCCTCGGCGGCCCGCTCCATGCCGCGGAGGATCGCGAACATCCCCGCGGCGGCGCCGATGCCCTGGAGGAAGCGACGGCGGGAAGAGGCATAAGGTAGGTTGCGGTTCATGGTCACTCCTCCTCGATGCGGTCGGTGAGCGCGCTCGACGTCGCGATGGCCTTCACGATGGCGGGCAGGGTGCGCGCGCCGTCCGGCAGCGCCTCCACCACGCGCGCGACCTGGCAGTCGACAGGCCTGAGCAGATCGTCGTCGGTGCCGTAGGTGACGAGGTTCCGCGTCACGCACGCGGCGAAATCCTTCGTCCGCGCGACAGCGTCGGCGAACCCGAGCGCGCTCGCGTAGCTGCCGGACAGCCCGGGGATGCCCTTCACCTCGACGCGCGCGTCGATGGGCTCTCCGTCGAGCGTCTCCCGATAGCGGCCCAGCGCATCGTAGCGCTCGAGCATCAGGCCGAACGCGTCGATCCCCTCGTGGCACCCGCCGCAGGTCACGTTCTTCGCGCGCGCCTCGGCGCGCTCTCGCTCGCTCATGTCGGCCTCGAGCAGGTCCGCCACCGCGTCCGCGAGCGCCTCCGGCGGGGAGGGGAGCTTCGGCAGGCAGAGCAGCGCGCCGCGGACGAACAGCCCCCTCGCCACGACGCTCGTGTTGTCCGTGCGGGAGAGCGTCGCGAGGACGCTCGCCTGCGTGAGCAGGCCGGCGCGCTGGTCGGCGGGCAGGGTGACCGGCGCGTACTCCTCCGGCGCGCCTTCGTGCTCCACGCCGTACACCCTGGCGAGCGGCTCGTTCACGAGCGTCTCCCGCGACGTGAGCAGCTCGGAGACGTCCGCGCCGCGATCCCAGAGGACCGTGTCGAGGAACAGCTCGGTCTCGTGGAACATGCTCGCCTGGAGCGCGGGGCCGTACTCGGGGAACATCCCCGGATCTTTCACCGTGCCGAACAGGTTGCTGAGCCCCCACGCCGCGAGCAGCGTCGTGCTCAGGCTGTGCCGGGTCTCCGGCAGCGCGAGCAGCCGCTCGGTCTGCCGTTCGACCTCTTCCGGATCGCGGAGGGCCCCGGAGTCGGCGGCGGCCATGAGCTCGTCGTCCGGCGGGCTGTCCGTGAGGAAGAACGCGAGCTCGCTGGCGATCTCGTGGGGCGACAGCTTCACGACGCCGTCGCGCCGCGCCTCGCCGAGCTCCGTCCGGTAGCTGAAGGAGGGCGACGCGAGGACGGCCTCGACGGCGAGCTTCACGCCGCGCTCGTAGCTCTCCTCCTTCCCGACCTCGAACACAGCCCACAGGTCCTCGAGCTCGTCCGCGCCGAGCGGCCTCCGGAACGCCCGCGCCGCGAACCGGCCCAGGAAGTCGCGGGCGCACGCGTCATCCCCGCTCGTGGCGCAGCCCGTCACCTCTTCGAAGCGCCCTTCGAGGCTCTCCGCGGCGTGAGCGGCCGCGTCGAGCCGGGTGCGCACGAGCGATGTGCCGACGGAGAACCCCTTCTTCATGAAGGGCTTCGTCCTCTCGTCGGGCGCCTGATCGGCGCGCACGGCGGCGTCCCCGAGCAGCGCGCGCACGGAGTTCGTGAACTGGAGATCGGCCAGCAGCACGACCCGGCTCGCGAGCCGCGGCGCGCACTGCGCGTCAGCGCCTGGCTGCTCGCCGCCCGCGCCAGGTCGCTCGGCGCCCCCGCGCGGCTGCTCGTCGCCGGCGCCCCCGAGGGTGCCCGTGCACGCCGCCGCCACGATGGCCGAGGCGCACGCGGCGAGCCGCGCCGAGCGGCGCCCCCCGCGGGAGCGCTCCCGGGCGGCCTGCCTCTCCCCCGGAGCAGGGGACGCCGTGCGCCGAATCCATTCCCAAATCCGAGGTCGAACCATGATCACGCCTCCCGATCTCTCCCGAGGCGCGGGTGCCCGTTCGCTCACCCGCCGCTCGAGATCAGCCTGTTACATGGGGCGAGACGCGCCGCGTCCGACGCGGAAGGCGAGCGGCCTCCGGCCGGACACCCTCTCGAACCCCCTCACGCATCACCACACCATCGAACAAGACCGATGACATCGACGGGCCAGCGACGTGCGATGAGCTGCCATCTCGTCGCCGGCCCAGGTGCGAGCGCGACGTCGCCTCATGGCAGCAGGTCGGCGATCAGCTTTCGCTGCATACGAACGCACGACAGCCTCCGTAATAAGTTCGTTTACGGATGAAATTCCGGATGAATGCACGTGAACCGATGCGCGTGCGGGTCCCAGGAGGCGTCTCACCCAGCCTGGTAGGCGCGTGGGACGCCCTCGCGACCTCACCGCTGCGCGCGTCCGCGGCGGCCCAGCGAACGGAATCGCGCAGAGAGCGATTCTGACCCAAGGGGACGAAGGGCCCGGCGAACGACCGCCGATCCAACGAAGCCCCGAGGCCAATTGTGAACGTTCACATGTGTGGATGTCAAACGAAATGGACAGGCGGCGGCGGCTCTCGATCCACCCGAGCAGCAGGCGGAGGCTCATGCGCCCAGACGCGGAGAAATCCAGGCGCACGGTCGTGCGCGGAGGCGTCAATGAGGCGGGCCGCGAGGTCCTCGTGACGCGGCGCTCCAGCAGAGGCCCACGCGCGTTGTCGTCGATCGAGGCTACCCGCGATCGCTCGATAATGGTTGACACCGATCATGTGAACGTTCACTATTTGCCGGCTGGGCGTCTGTTCGCTTTCTGGGGAGCATGCGCGACATGGATGCCTGGCATACCGTCCTCGGCCCTGATCCAGCGGCCGGCAATGGCGACGCCACGCGCGGCGTGAACGCATTTCGAGCGTGAACAGCAAGGAGACTTGCCGTGAAAGAGACGAGATCCTCGGGCAAGAGTTGGGCGGTCATGGCGCCCTTCCTGATGGCGCTGCTCGCGATCATCGGGTGCAGCAAGAAGAACGAAGGGACGGGCGCCGGGCCCGCCGAGGGGAGGGACGCGAAGCCGAAGATCGTGAAGCTTGCCTTCATCACCAACAACGCGAGCGAGTTCTGGAAGATCGCGCAGGCAGGCGTCCGGAAATACGAGCAAGAGAGCAAGGTCCAGGTCGACGTGAAGATGCCGCCGAACGGCACCACGGAGGAGCAGAACCAGATCCTCGAGAACCTCTCGAGTCAGGGCTACGACGCCATCGCCGTGAGCGCCGTCGCGCCGAACGATCAGGTCCCGGTCCTCAACAAGGCGGCCGAGCGGAGCAAGCTGATCACGTTCGACTCGGACGCCCCGAAGTCGAACCGGCTCCTCTACATCGGCACCAACAACTACGAGGCCGGCAAGGCGCTCGGCGCCCACATCGTGAAGCTCCTCCCGAACGGCGGCAAGATGGCCGTGTTCGTCGGCATGTTCTCCGCGGACAACGCGAAGCAGCGCCTGCAAGGCATCCAGGACGCGATCGCCGGCAAGAACATCGAGATCGTCGACAAGCGGGAGGACAACACGGACCGCGCGAAGGCGCGCTCCAACGTGGAGGACATCATCAACGCGCACCCGGACCTGAGCCTCGTCGCCGGCCTGTGGTCGTACAACGGCCCCGCCATCGCGGCGGCCATCGAGGCCCTCGGCAAGAAGGGAAAGGTCCTCGCCGCCGTGTTCGACGAAGAGGAGGAGACGCTCACGGCCATCGAGAACGGCACGATCTCGGCCACGGTCGTCCAGAAGCCGTTTCAATTCGGTTACCTGGCGAGCAAGTGGGCGCATGAGCTCGCGACAAAGCCCGACGCGGCGGGGACGCAGATCCCGGCCGACAAGAGCATCGACACCGGCATCGATGTGATCGAGAAGTCGAGCGTCGCGGAGTTCAAGCGGAAGCTCGCCGAGATGAAGAAGTGAACGTGGCGGCGTCCGGACCGGCGCTGCTCGCGATGAGCGCGATCACGAAGCGGTTTCCCGGCGTGGTCGCGCTAGAGGGCGTCTCCCTCTCGCTCAGGCCGGGCGAGGTGCTCGCCCTCATGGGCGAGAACGGCGCCGGCAAGAGCACGCTCATGAAGATCCTCGGGGGCGCCCAGCAGCCCGACGAGGGCGAGATCCGCATCGACGGGAAGAGGGTCGCCCTCGAGAGCGTGCGCGTCGCCAAGCGCCTCGGCATCGCGCTCATCCACCAGGAGCTGATGCTGGCGCCGAACCTGGACATCGCGGCCAACATCTTCCTCGGCAGCGAGGGCGGCGGGACCGGGCTGCTCCTCCGCCCGCTGCCGAGGGGCAGCATGGTCGCCCGCGCCAGGGAGCTGCTCCAGCGCGTCGGCTTGGCGCTCCCGCCGTCGACCCCGGTGTCCGCGTTGACCGCCGGCCAGATGCAGATGGTCGAGATCGCCAAGGCGCTCGCCCTGAACGCGCGCATCATCATCATGGACGAGCCGACTTCGTCGCTCACGAGCGGCGAGTCCGAGCATCTCTTTCAGATCATCCACAAGCTCCGGGCGGACGGCATCGGCATCGTCTACATCTCGCACCGCATGGAGGAGGTCATGGCGCTGGCGGACCGGGTGACGGTCCTGCGCGACGGCCGCCACGTCGGCGACCTCACGCGCGCAGAGGTGACGCACGAGAAGATCGTCTCCATGATGGTGGGCCGCGAGCTCAGCGCGCACTACTTCCCGGAGAAGCGGCCGCGCAGGTCGACCGAGCCCGTGCTGGTGGTCGAAGGCCTCGTCGTGCCCGGCGCGCCGGCGCCTATCTCCTTCTCGGCCCGGCGCGGGGAGATCCTCGGCTTCGCCGGCCTCGTCGGCTCGGGCCGCACGGAGCTCATGGAGACGATCTTCGGGGTGACCCCGGCGCTCGGCGGGCGCATGACGCTCGAGGGCGAGGCGTTCGCTCCTCGAAGGCCCGGGGACGCGATCGACCGCGGGGTCTACCTGGCGCCGGAGGATCGAAAGCGGCACGGCCTCGTGCTGCCGCTCAGCGTCGCAGAGAACACCTCTCTGCCCAACATCGCCAGCTATGGCCGCTGGGGCTTTCTCGACAGGAGGACGGAGCGCCGCGTCGCCGACGCCGAGGTGAGGCGCCTGCGGACGAAGACGCCCGGCATCGGTGAGCGCGTCGTGAACCTCTCCGGTGGAAACCAGCAGAAGGTGGTGCTCGGCAAATGGCTGGCCATGAGCCCGCGCGTGCTCATCCTGGACGAGCCGACGCGCGGCATCGACGTCGGCACGAAGGCCGAGATCTACCGCCACATGGCCGCCCTCGCGGAGGAGGGCATCACCATCCTGATGGTCAGCTCGGACATGGAAGAGATCATGGGAATGAGCGATCGCGTCGCCGTCATGCACGAGCGACGCATCAAGGGTGTGCTCTCGCGGGAACGGCTGAGCCAGGAGCGGATCGCGACCTTGATGACGGGCCGCGCCGACGAGGAGGCGCTGTCATGAGGCGCGAGCTCGGCATGACCATCGCGCTCGCCGTGATGTGTCTGGGTCTCTACCTCTCGAACCCGGATTTCCTCGGTCAGTCGAACTCGATCAACACCCTGCGGCAGATCTCGATGCTCGGGATCTTCGCCATCGGCATCGGCTTCGTCATCATCACCGGCGGCATCGATCTGTCGATCGGGTCCGTGATCGGCCTGACGGGGGTCCTGATCGCCAAGATCTCGTCGAGCCAGGCCGGCGGCCTGGGGTGCTCGCTGTGGATCGGCATCCCCGTGGCGCTCGGCGTGGCGATGCTGATCGGCCTCGGCCAGGGCTTGCTCATCACGCGGCTCAAGCTGCAGCCGTTCATCGTCACGCTCGGCGGCATGCTGCTCGTGCGCGGCGTCTCGCAGACCATCGCCGAGGGGGGCACGCTGAGCCTCGGGGGCTCGCCGCTGCTCGGCCTCGCGAACGGCGGGCTGCTCCGGGTCGGGAGCGACGCGCTCGTCCCGTACCCGCTCCTGATCTTCCTCGCCGTCATCGGCGCGGCGACCTACGCGCTGCACTTCACGGTGTTCGGCCGCTACGTCTATGCGATCGGCGGCAATCGCGACGCGGCGGAGTACTCGGGCATCAACGTGAAGCGGGTGGAGACGTCCGCCTACGTGATCTCGGCGGGCCTCGGCGGCGTGGCCGGCGTCTGCTACGCGTCGTACATCGGGCAGATGTCGCAGCAGGTCGGCATCGCGTACGAGATGTACGCGATCGCCGCGGCCGTGCTCGGCGGCTGCTCGCTCCGCGGCGGTGAGGGCACGGTGCTCGGCATCATCATCGGCTCCGCGGTGATGCGCGTCATCGACAACGGCATCAACATGTTCCAGCTCCCGTACGAGGACGCTGACAGCATCCAGCGCATCTGGCGCCTGGACCCGAACTGGACGTTCATCATCATCGGCGCCGTGATCCTCGTCGCCGTGATCCTCGACCAGATCGTGCACATGGTGCACGCGAGGCGGCGCATCCGGCGTGCCTCCGCAGGGGCCGCTCAGGCGGCGCCGAGCGCCCCGGCGCACGGAGCGGCGCCATGAGCTTCCTCGACGTACCCGTCGAACTCCAACGCATCGCCGAGCGCCGCATCATCGCCGTCGCGCTGGGCCCGGAGCAGCTTCGCACATGAACAAGACACCCGACCCGCTGATCCTCGTCACGGGCGCGACCGGCAAGGTCGGCCGCGCCTTCATCGCCCGTCTGCTCGCCGAGCCCGGCTTCGCGCGCTGGCGCGTGCGGGCCCTGTGCCACCGCCGCCCGCTGCCGTCAGACGGCCGGGTCGAGTCGGTCTTCGGCGCGATCCAGGACCGTGAGGCCGTGCAGCGCGCGCTCGAGGGCGTGACGCACGTGCTGCACCTGGCCACCAGCAAGGAGACGCCCGAGGACGCGATGGACGTGTCGGTCAAGGGCCTGTTCTGGCTCCTCGAGGGCTGCAGGACGAGCGCGACCTTCCGCCAGTTCATCCTGATCGGCGGCGACGCGGCGATCGGGCACTTCCACTATCCGCACCCGATCCCGGTCGTCGAGACCCAGCCGCACAGCGCCTATCCGGGCTGCTATGCGCTGTCGAAGGTGCTCGAGGAGACGATGCTGCAGCAGTACTTCATCCAGTATGGGCTGAACGGTTGCTGCCTGCGCGCGCCCTGGATCATGGAGAAGGACGACCTGCGCTGTCACCTGAGCTTCGGTCCGGACGTGTTCGGCGCCCCGCGCTGGTGTGACCTCGTCGGCGCCGAGGCCGCCGCGGACTACGCCGCGAGCGGCGCGATCCCGGTGCTGCTCGACGACGCCGGCGCCGGGGTGCTGCGCAACTTCGTGCACGTGGACGATCTCGTCGGCGCGATCGTCGCGGCGATCGACCACCCGCGCGCCCGCCAGCAGCTGATGAACGTCTGCATGGACGAGCCGCTCGACTACGTGCGTGTCGGCGACCACCTCGCGCGCACGCGCGGCTGCCCGCTGGTGCCGATCAGCGAGCGGTATCACTCGACCTGGCTGGACAACAGCAAGGCGAAGTTCCTGCTGGGGTGGCGTCCGCGGTACGACATGGAACGCCTCGTCGAGTCCGCCTGGGCGTACCAGCGGCCGGCCGACGACCCGCGGCGGATCTGGTACCCGGGATAGAGCCTGTTCACGAGCGCCGGCACACCGGCCCGTTCACGCCGCCTTCATGTGGGCGCCAGGCTGGCAGGCCTGGCGACGGTCCCCGTCGCTTCACCAGGCGGCCAGGGCGCGCTCAGCGGGCGGCGCGCGGGCGCTCCGTGGGCCGGAGCGCGTGGGCGATGCCGCTCTGCAAGCTGCCCAGCGTGGTGATGCCGGAGAGGTCGGCGCCGAGCTCGACAAGGGCCCTCGCCACCTCCGGGCGGATGCCCGTCACGACCACGCGCGTGCCGAGCATCTGGGCGGCGCGCGCGGTCCGCGTCAGCGCATCAGCGACCAGCGCGTCGACGGCGCGCACGCCGGTGATGTCCAGGATCGCCGTGCGGGCGCGCTGGCCGCTGATGCCGGCGAGCAGCGTCTCCATGATCTGCCGCGCGCGCGCGCCGTCGACCGTTCCGACGAGCGGCATGGCCAGGACGCCGTCGGCGAGCGGGATGAGCGGCGTCGACAGCTCCCGCAGGGTCTCCTGCTGCGCGGCGATGATCTGCTCCTGCAGCGCGGTCCGCTCGGCCTCCGCGCGCCTCAGGTCGGTGTCCTCTCTCACGACGCCGCCGACGCCGACAACCTCGCCGCGCTCGTTGCGAACAGGGAATTTGACCGTGTAGAAATAGTAATTCTGGCTGCCGTAGTCCAGGACCTCTTCGTACCGCATCTCCTGGCCGCTCGCGAGCACCTCCCGCTCCTTCGCCACGATCGCGTCGGCGACGCCGGGCGGGGTGGCGCCGAACTCATGCTCGTCCTTGCCGAGGAACTCGATGGCGTGCCGCCCGAGCGCGCGCGCGTAGTGGCGATTGACGAACACGTAGCGCCCCTCCGCGTCCTTGATGAACATGACGTTCGGCGAGTTGTCCACGAGCTGCAGGAGGAGCAGGTACCGCTCGTGCAGCAGGCGCTCTCTCTGCTGCGGATCGTCGCCCTCATCCACGATGGCCGCGATCTCCCGGACGTCGCCCCGCGCGTCGCGCAGCACGGCGTAGGTCCACCGGCAGGTGACCGCGTTTCCCTGTCTCGTCCTGGCCGCGCTCGTCGTCGTCGCGAAGAGGCTCTCGCCAGGGTCGTGGTTGAACGCCTGCACCGCCTCGGGCGACACCGGATCCGCGGCCACGAGGTCGGTCAGGCGGCGGCCCAGGGCCTCGCCCTCGCTCCACCCGAAGAGGCACCCGGCGCCGTCGCTCCAGCGCGTCACGGTGCCATCCAGGCGCCAGTGGATCAGCGCCGGCACCTGCGTGGCGCCCCGCGCGAACGGCGCGTCGAGGTACGCCGCCGCCGCGCTGACCAGCCCTCTCTCCCGCCCGAGCTCACCGCGCAGCGCGGCGAGCTCCTTCTCCAGCTCCTCGACGCGCGCGCGCAGCGCCGCGCTCTCTGCCCTGTCGTCGACGTGACCATCGGTGTGCGGGGACACCCCTCCTGGCCCGGGCATCCCGTCGAGCTGGCCATGCCCGCCGGCCGTGCCCCCTGCTCCCCGCTCGCGGTCTCCTCCGGATCTCCCGTGCGCGTCTTCGCGTCCGCTTGGTCCGGACGCCCGCTCGCTCGTGTCGCGGCTCATGCTCGCCCCTCCGCGCGCTGCTCCGAAAGCGCGTCGCGCCCAATGTAACGGTTTTGCAGGTCGAGGTCTCGCCAGAAAGATGACACGGCCCGCCGCGCGGCGGGCCTGTCGTCGCCGGCGGTGACGATGGCCCGGCGACGAGCGCCTGCGCCGCTCAGGCGAGCATGCCGTCGATGGGCCCCGAGCCCTGACCTTCACCGAAGTTCTCGGTCCACTCGGTCTTGTCGCGAACGGCGGCGGCGATGAGGCCGTTGAAGAGGCGGTTGTTCGTGACGTTCCCGGCGTCGATGTACTCCCCCTGCTTCAGGTAGCCGCCGCCGCTTCCGGCGATGATGGTCGGCACGTTGCGGAAGCTGTGCGACGGGCCGTCCGCCACGTGGTTCGTCCACATGAGGATGGACTTATCGAACAGATCGCGCTCCTTGAAATGATTGAGACCGTGGAGCAACGTCTGCATGCGCACCACGTCGATCTCGGCGTGCGCTTGCTCGGCCGTCGGGTTGTTGCCCGAAGCCGCGTCCGACTGGACACGATGGCTGATGTGGTGGAAGGGCCAGCCGAGCCCCGCGTTCGACGGCACCGCATACTTCGTCTGATCCGTGCCGTCGCCGTGCTGCAGCGTCGCCACGCGGTTGAAGTTGCAGGCGAACGCCAGCGCCACGAGCTCGAGGTGGAGCTTCGCGACGTCTTCGATCATGCCGTCCATCTTGAACGCGAAGCCGCCCTCGAGCGCCTCGAACGCCGACGTCGTGAGGCCCGCCTGGCTGCAGGCCCCGCCCATCTCGCCCATCGTGACCTCGGTGTCGCGGATGGAGTCGAAATGCTGCTGGAGGCGCAGCTTGTCGGCGGCGCTCAGCGCCGGCATGCGCATCAGGCTGTTCAGCTCCTCCATCACGAAGTCGTTCACGCTCTTGCGGCTGCGGAGGAGCTCCTCGGCGACCTGCGCGCCGTTGCCGCCACCGTTGCCCGTCAGGCCGACGAGCTTGGAGTAGAGCGCGTACGGGTTGTCGTCCGCCGAGCGCACCTGCCCGGCGCCGCCGCCCTTGAAGGAGATGCGCTCTGCGATGTACCCGTTCCTGCGGTTGCCGGCGTAGAGCGTGAGCGGCTCGGCGCCGCCCTCGTTCACCAGCTGGGCGATCACCACGTCGGCGGACACGCCGGTCGAGGCCACGGTCTTGCCACCGCCCTGCGCCGGGCGCGCGGTGAGCGCCTGAGACAGGCCCTGCGCGTGGCCGCAGTTGGTGGGGCCCCCCATCGGGAAGTTGATGCCGCGGATGAACAGCAGGTTCGGGGCGTGAGGCGCGAGCACGTGCGTCGCCTTGCCCGTCATCTCGGCGAGCCCGCTGGTCGTGAGCGGGCCCGTCTTGTCCGGGAAGAACTTGTTACCCACCACGCCGCACGCCGCCACGATGTAGAGGCTGAACACGGGCGGGTTGTCCGCGGCCCAGGCCGAGCGCGCCGGCAACCCCTCGAGGAACGGAAGGGCGATGGCGACGCCGCCCGCGCGCAGGAACGCGCGCCGGTTGATACCGCGCCGGCGCGCCGTGTGCGGATGGGTGATGTTCGTTGCGTTCTTAAGGTTCACAGCGCGCCTCCCATGCGAGTCCGGAATGCCTCGTTCTTCACCAGCTCGATCATCATCGCCTTCACCGAGCCGCCGGCGCCCACCGAGCCGCCGGCGCCACGGCTCACGTCGGCGAGCCCCTCGACGAGCGGCAAGTCCGCCGGGACGACGTCGCGCTGGAGCGCGAAGCTCGCGAGCTTCTTGGCGTAGCAGAGGTGGGCCTGCTCGCCCTCCGCCATGTAGCGCATCAGCTCGCCGGCGTCCGCGAACGACTTCGGTCCCTCGGAGAAGGTGTAGACACCGCTGCTGTCGATCGGCAAGCCGCCGTTCTCCTCGTCCCGATATCGCCCCATGCCGTCGAAGTGCTCGAAGGCGAAGCCGACGGGGTTGATGAGCTGGCTGTGGCACGCGCCGCCGCAGGCGCCGGTGAGCCGCGTGATGCGCTCACGGTTCGTCTGCCCGGGCTCGAGCGGCGGGACCGGCGGGATGTCGGGGGCCGGCGCTCCGAGCGGCGTGCACAGCACGTCGAGGTTGATGCTGACGCCGCGGTGGATCGAATCCGACTCATCGTTCAGGGCGTTCAACGTCAGGTAAGGGAGCTGCGAGAAGAAGCCGACGCGATCGGGGCCGAGGTCCCGCTCCACGACGCCGCGGCCGCTCGGCGCGAGGCCGTAGATGCTCGCCATCCCCGGCCCCACGAAGCCCTTGGTGGACGTGAGGATGTCCTTGACGCCGAGGCCCTCGGTGAAGATCTTCTCGAAGAACAGGTACGCGCTCTCCTCGTACTCCTCGTTCAACGATTCGTCGTAGTCCGGCACGCCGATCTTGCTGATCGTGGCGTAGCGATCGAAGTGGAGCAGCTCGCGATGGAAGTACCGCATGGCATCGACCGCGGCGGGCTCCTCCAGCATGGGCTCGGCGACCGCGGCGATCGCCTCCGGCGTCGTGAGCGTGGACGCCTTGTCGAGCAGCTCGTCGCTCGGCGCGGCGTCGCGCAGAAGGAGCGAGAGCTTCGCCGCGACCTCGTAGCCGTCGAGCGGCTCGCCGTCCTCGCCGAGCTCCGTGCGGTAGAGGAAGTGCGGCGACTGGAGCATCGTCCGAATGACGAGCTGCGCGCCCTTGGCGAACGCGCTCTTCGAGCCGGACATCTCCGCGCCGGTCTCGAAGAGCGCCGTGTACCGGGCGATCTCGGCGTCCGTCAGCGGACGGCGATACGCTCGGCGCCCCACGGCCTCGATGAAGCCAGCCGCGTCCGTATCCGGGTAGACGTTCGCGAGCGCCGCATCCGAAGCCGTCACCTCCTCGGCGAGCGCCTCCGCCGCCGATCGGTAGTCGTCCCACGAGCGCTGGTTCACGCTCAAGAGGTGCTCGTTGTTCGTGAAGTCCGTCGTGCCGGCGACGGGCTTCTCGAACGCTTCGGACAGCGACGAAGGGGCGTCCAGGTTCAGGACCACCTGCACGCTGCGCGCCCACTGCGAGTTCGTGAGGCGCACGAACCGGTGGTACTGCGGCGCGCCCGGCATGTCGATGCCGCGCGCCACGCCGCCCTTGACCGGGCCGCTGCCGCCCGGCACAGGGTCGTCGCTCCCCTCCGGATCGCCCAGGGCGCCCGTGCACCCCGCGAGCAGGAGCGCCGCGACGCAGAGCCCCGCGCCGAGGGCCCGCCTGCGGCGCGGCGAGCCGGTGATCGAAACAGACGGTGAGGTCATCGATGCCTCCTGACCAAGCTTGGGTGACGAAGAATCAATTCCAGCGTAGCGATGATGCGATCGTCCAGGAATCATGCCCCGGGCGCCGCCGGGGCGAGCACGATCCTCAGTAGGTCGAGAACAGCGCCCAGAGGAGCTTCGGCGCGAAGGCGGGCCAGCCGTGGTTCGTGTTGTTGTAGTTCGGGTCTCCGTGCTCGCACCAGTAGACCGGATAGTCCTCGTCGCAGCCCTGGTACACGACGCAGTTCGAGCGATCGTCCGTGTACCCGTCCACCGGCGTCGTGCTCGCCTGGCAGTGGTTCAGCGCGGTGTAGAAGTCGCGCGTCTTCGGACCGTTCTCCGTCCCGACCACCGAGTCGCGCTCTCCGTGGATGACGACCGCCGTGACCTGCCCGGTACAGCTCCGGGTGCCGGCGTTGAGCGGATACTGGGGGACGTTCTTCGTGGCGCACGGGCCCACCGCGCGCAGCTTGTCCGCGTGCTCGCAGCCAAGGATGCTCGAGAAATCGCCGCCCGAGCTCTCGCCCGCCGCGAACACGCGCGCCTTGTCGATGCAGAAGCTGCCCGTGATCTGCTCGTAGAACGGCTGAAAGAAGGAGACGTCGTTCGCGCCCCAGCCCGAGTTGGAGTTGGCCGGGTGAGGGTAGACGCGGATCCACGCCTCCCTGGGGCCGGCCGCCTCGAAGCCCGCGTTCTGCTCTGCCCAGTTGATCGGGTTGTTCGTCGGGTTGAACATGATCATCACCGGATACGGCTTGCTGGCGTCGTAGTCGGTCGGCAGCTTCACGTAGTACTGGTGACCCGATACGGTGAGCGGGCTCTGCGCGCTGCCCGTCTGCGGATTGGCCTTGCCGCAACCCGCGCTCGGCTGCGGGGCGACCTTGCCGTCCATCGATCCGCCCGCGCCGCCCGCTCCAGGCGAACCGCCGGTTCCGCTCGTTCCTCCCTCACCGCCCGTTCCACTTGCGGACGCGCCGCCGTCGCCGGCCGTGGCGCCGCTGCTGGTCGTGGTGCTGTCGGCGCTGCTCGAGACGGCAGCCCCGCCCGCTCCGGGGTGAGGGGTGTCGCCAGACGAGCTCGCGCCGTCACCACCGTCACCACTGCAGGCCGAAAGAGCGCACGTGCTGGCCAGCGCCGCGAACAATGTGACTCGAGCGATGGTAAGCTTGTTGGACATTTGAACACCCAGGAGCTATTTCGCCCTCACCGGCAGCGTTCCACGAGGCGCGCGCTCAGCGTGAGGTCGTTTCCGGTTGATTGGAATAATCGGACGCCGACGGCAAAGCTGAGTCGGCGGTCGCGCCGAGCCGTATATTGTGAGCGTTCACAACTCAGGTGTCAACACTTGTCGGCGGGACCGTGGCAGTCGCCGAGCCCGAGGGAGGACAGGGGCACGGCGCCTGTTGAAGGAAGGAGCCGTCGACGGTATGGCACATCACTCACCGACGGAGTGGCTCGAAGCTGACCAGAGCCGTCGGGGTCGAGGAGGTCGAGGAAGGTAGACGGCGGGGCAATTTTGTTGACGCCTCGTATGTGATCGTTCACATCTTCGCGCGGGGCGTTTTTTTTCATTTGTCTTGAATGGGCCGTGCTGCGCACCGTGCCCTTCGTCCTGCGCTCGGGATCGAGCCTTTGCACCGGGTCTGTTCGCTCGGTCGTCGCGGGCGCGCGGGGAGGGTGAGGCCGCGGGGGCATCCGAGGCTCCGGAGAGCCACGAGCGTTGAGCGGCGCGCCCAGAACGGGCTGAGCACGCCCCGGGAGTGAGCATGAACCAACGTCGATTCCATTCGTCACTGGCCTGCATCGGCTGCGCGCTGTCGATCGCCGCCTGCGGGGGCAATGACGGCCACAGCGGCGCCGCCTCCACCGGTCAAGGGGGCGGCGGCGCCGGCACGACGGGCGCCGCCTCCAGCGGCTCCAGCGGGGGGGCCCCTGGGGGCGCGTCGGCCAGCACGGGAGATCCATCGGGAGGCGGTATGGGCGGTGGAGCGCCCGGCGGCGGGACGACGGCGGGCGGCGGCGAAGGCGGCGCCGGGGGCTCGGGGGGGGCGGGCGATCCAGGCGAGTTCGAGCCGGTGACCATCTCGTTCGGGACCACGCTCGATCCGCGCGCTCAGGTGCTCGAGGCGCGGGCGCTCGCCGAGTCCGTCGCCGATCCCGGCTCTCCGCAGTGGCGCGCCAGAGGCGACCAGCACAGGACGTATCGCTTTCCAGCCGCCGGCGTCGACGTTCCGTACCGTGTCTGCGTCCCGGAGCGCTGGGACGGCGCGTCGAAGTTGCCCCTCGTGATGTTCCTGCACGGCGCCTCGAACGACGAGAGCTCGTACCTGGATCAGAACAACAAGCAGATGGTGAAGCTGGCCGACCAGCACGGTGTGGTGCTCGTCTCACCGCTCGGCTACGGGGGCGCGTACGGCAACTTCCTGCGGCTGCCGGCCGTGTTCGGGCAACCCGAGGAGGCGGAGAAGCTCCTGGCCATGCGCACGCCGGAGCGCGAGCGCGATCAGGAGCTCAGCGAGAAGGACGTCATCAACGTCCTGGAGCTCGTGCTGAACGAGTACCCGATCGATCGCGGCGCGATGTTCCTCACTGGACACTCGATGGGGAGCGGCGGCACCTGGTACATCGGCGCCAAGTACGCCGACTACTGGACGGCTCTGGCGCCGATGTCCGGGCCGTTCGTCCAGGAGTCAGGCTATCCGTGGGACCGGCTGCGCGACATGCCCATCTTCGTGACGGAGGGGACCGGCGCCACGCCTTCCCTCGCTGGCAGCCGGGAGCTGCGCGACTGGATGATGGCCGGCGGCTTCGCGATCACGTACAAGGAAGTCGACGCGGACCATGGAGGGATGGTTCCGCTCGTGCTGCCCGACGTCTTCGACTTCTTCGACCGCCAGTAGCCCGCGCGCGGCGTGACCCGCACGCGCGGCGTGACCCGCGCGTGCGGCGTGAGTCGATAGCGCGGCAGCGTCCGCAGTCGGGGCAGGGGGGCGACGGAGCGCCCCCGAACCGGCCCGTTCATCGACGCGGCGCTCGTGGGCAGGAGACCGGGGGCCAGAGCAGAAGCCTGGAACACCGATCCCGTTGAGCGAGCGAGAGATGAACCGCCAAGACGCCGAGGGCGCCAAGGAGAAGACGACATCTTGGCGTCCCTGGCGCCTTGGCGGTTCGAAATTCCGCTCGTTTCGGGCGGGTCCAGCCCGCTTGTCGCTCTAGCGGATCGCCTTCAACAGGCCGAGGCGGTACGGGAGCTGCGAGTACTCGCCGCCCGAGCTCGGGTTGCGTCCCTGGTACAGGAACTGCAGATTGCAGGTGTCGATCGTCGCCGTCTCGTCGTTGCCGTCGCGCAGCAGCTCGCCATGGCTGATGTCGTCGCTCCAGTCAGCCACGCCTTGCGCGTAGGTGACGTTGTTCTGACCTGCGAACGGCGTGTTCCAGGTGTCCGCGAGCGGGGTCCACGCGCCGTCCAGGCGATCGGCGGTGAACGCGCGATAGAACCTGGCGCCCGTCGGGCCGATGGCCTCGATGAGGGTCAAGTACTTGTCCATGCCCTTGATCTTGTACGTGGAGCTCCCCTCGAACAGGTTGTACCGGTTCGAGTCCTGGAGGGCGACCGAGACAGGACCGAACCCCTTCGGGAAGTTCTGCACGGTGGTCTGGCTGCGGTACATCTTGCCGTCATCGCCGGTGAAGAAGAGGTAACAGTTGGCGCTGTCGCAGATCACCCAGTAATCGATGGGCAGGCTGGGCATGCCGGCGGGCGTGGACGCGAAGAAGTTCTGGGGTCTGCTCCACGTCTCCGGGCGGCTCGGGTCGTCGGCCGTGGAGAACTGCGGCGGCTGGGATTGATAGATGAGGTACCACTTGTTCTGGGGCCTGAAGAAGAAGATCTGCGGCGCGCACCGATAGCCGCTGAACCCGGGCGTGCGATCCATGTAGTAGTGCGGCGCGGACGCGGCCTGGGGCCAGTCGGTGAAGCTCAGGTGGGTCATCTGCCAGTTCCCGGAGGTGTTCGCCGTGGTGGCATAGATGTTCCAGCGCTGGTCATGGAAGACGACCGTCGGGTCCTTGATGGCCACGATGTTGTGGGTCGCGTCGGACTTCGGGCTCACAAGGATGCCGCTCGACTGCCAGCGGAAGGTGCTGGGCAAGCCGCAACCCCCGCCGTCAGAGCCGCCAGTCCCACCGCCCGACCCACTGCTCGACCCACTGCTCGACCCACCGCCCGACCCACTGCTCGACCCACTGCCCGAGGTCACGGGCACGACGCGGAACTGCTGGTTCGTCCCGCCGTTCGACGACCACTGGACCACGGCGGTGCCGTCCGCGGTGCCGCGCGCGTAGACGTCCAGGGCCTTGCCGCTGTGGCGCGCCGTGAGGCGCACGGCGCCGCCGGCGACGTCGGCGAACGACCACTGCTGGTTCTCTCCGCTCCAGCACGAGTACTGCTGGACGCGGGCGCCGTCGCTGGTCGAGGCCCCAGCGACGTCCATGCAACGATTGCTGTTCACGTTACGGATGCGGTAGTAGCCGCCTCCCGCCGATTCCATGCGGAACTGCTGCCGCGTCGAGCCGTTGCAGGTGGCGATCTGCAGGCCCGCCGCGTCCGCGGTGCTGCCTCCGGCCACCTCGACGCACTTCCCGCTCTGGGCGGCGACGATGGTGTAGGTCGCCGCGGTGTCGATGGTGACGCCCTCGGCGGCGTCGTCGAGCTCGACGTCGGCCTCGTCGAACTGCTCGGCGGAGCCGCACGCGGTCGTGGCGGCGAGCATCGTGAACAGCGACACGTGTTCCAGTCTGATCCTCATCGTTATCTCCTCTCTTCACAGGGGTGTGAAGCGGCAAACAAGACACATTCGAAGGCGCCCGGGATCGGCCGCGCGGGCCCTGGCTCCACGGGCAGCCCCCGTCGAACCTTCGACCCTGCGGGCGCGGCTGCGCGGCGATGCGGTCGAGCTCGCGCGCGCGGCGCTCCGTGGTGCGCGCGTCTGCGCGCTCGGCGTCAGCGCCCCAGGTAGCTCATCAGCCAGGACATGGCGGGCCGCATCTGGCCGCCGCTGCTCATGAGCCCTGAGTTGGACAGCCAGGTCTGGCCGCTGACGTAGCCCCAGAGCGTGATGCCCTTCACGCTCGGGTGGTTGTAGAACATGGGGAACTGGCTCTGCATCACGTTGAGCTGCTGCGCGTCGTTCGCCAGGTCGATGTCGTACTCGGTGATGTAAACCGGCAGACCGGTGCCGGCGAGCCTATCGAGGAAGCCCTTCACGGTGCTGGTCGGGATCGAGAACGCGGCGTGGGCTTGCGCGCCGATGCCGTCGATGGGAGCCCCCGCCGCCCGGATCCGATTGACGATGTTGATCGTGTTCTGATTGTCGCTGCTATATTCGATGTTGTTGTAGTCGTTGAGCAGCAAGGTGGCGTTCGGGCAGTACTGCCGCGCCCATTTGAACGCTTGCACGATCCAGTCGTAGCCGCTCGACCCCGCGCCGCCGAGGGCGTTCATGTACACCGGGGTGGTGTGCGGGGGCGGCTCGTTCACGACGTCGATGATGGCGACGTCCGGGTAGCGCTGGCAGAACGCTCGGATCCACTCCTCCACCTCCGCGCGCTGCTCGCTCTGCGGCAGACCGGCGAGCCAGCCCGGCTGCTGGGCGCCCCAGATCAGGGTGTGGCCCTTGTAGGGTATGCCGTTCTGGCGCGCGTAATCCCGGACTCGGTCCATGCCGGCCCAGTTCATCACATCCCGCTGGGGTTCGACGGAGCCCCACTTGCCCTCGTTCTCCGGGGAGATCTGGTCCCAGTAGCGGGCCAGATCCGATCGCACCTGCCCGCCGGTCGTGATGTTGCCGACGAACTTGTCGCCCTCGCCGCCGCCTCCCGAGCCGCCCGGGTTCACGGGTGTGATCCGGAATTGCTGGTTGGTCCCGCTGTTCCACGACCACTGGATCACGGCGGTGCCGTCCGCGGTGCCGCGCCCGTAGACGTCAAGGGACTTGCCGCTGTGGCGCGGCGTGAGGCGCACGGCGCCGCCGGAGACGTCGGTCAACGACCATTGCTGGTTCTCCCCGTTCCAGCAGGAGTATTGCTGGACGCGGGCGCCGTCGCCGGTGGAGGCGTCCGCGACGTCGAGGCAACGGTTGCTGTTCACGTTGCGGATGCGGTAGTAGCCGCCGCCCGCCGACTCCATGCGGAACTGCTGCCGCGTCGAGCCGCTACAGCTGGCAATCTGCAGGCCCGCCGCGTCCGCGGTGCTGCCTCCGGCCACCTCGACGCACTTCCCACTCTGGACGCTGACGATCGTGTAGGTCGCCGCGGTGTCGATGGTGACGCTCTCGGCTGCTTCGTCGAAATCGAAGTCGGCTTCGTCGAGCTGCTCGGCGGGGCCGCACGCGCCGAGCGCGAGCGCCGTCAGCAGGGGCCATCGTTCGAATCGCGTTCTCATGAGGTTCTCCCGTGCCCGAGCGGGCATGTCGCAGGTTGTGGAGTGAGCGCGGCCTCTTCGAGGCACGAACAGGCCGCGATCCGCCTGAGATCGTCGCCGCGGGTCAGCTCTGTGCACGGCGCCGAGCGGATGCTCGCAAACCGGCGCGCGCGCGGGTCACCGTGGAGACCTCGCGCCCAGCGCTGCTGACGCGCGACCGCAACGCCCGCGAGCTCACCGCTGCTCGCGCACGTGACGACCGAGCGGACTGAACCTGTGCCGAGACCGATCGGCTGACGAAGGTCTCGGCGAGTAGGACCACCCCTCCGGAGCAAAGCAAGAAATGCGAACGAACCCAAATGTGAACGCTCACAAGCACGATGTCAACCTGGATCGACCTCTCTGCGGTTCCTCGAGACGGAAGGAGGACGAATCTGACAGGGCTTCTCCGGAGCGCCGCGTCTGGATGCGCAGGTGCCGGCCTCATTCACGCTTCCGCGCGCGACAGTGCACCTGAATTTATCCGCACTCGGACGCGCAGCGACTGATCGCGTCGGCGCTCGTACCGTTGCTCACCCCTCGGGCCGGAGGACACCTCCCGGGTCGATCTGTGTTGACATCGGATGTGTGAACGTTCACGGTGTCGCGGTTGGTATCCTTATGCTTCGCTCTCGAAGGGGCGTCCTGCGCCCGAGCCCCTCGTCATCCGGTCGATCTCGGCGCCGATCCCGTTCGCGCCGGGCGCACACGCGCGGTCGAGCAGAGGAGCGCCGGAGCGTCATGAGCCGAGCGAACCACGACATCGACGGTGCCTGACGAAGTCTCAGGACAGCAAGGATCCAGGAATGGCAACGAGCACCACATCCCTCCAAGGTAAGCTCTTCAGGGTGGCGTTGCCGCTTTGCGGCGTGGTCGCGTCTCCCGTCGTCGCCCTGGCAGACAACCCCATCGTGCAGACCATCTATACCCCCGACCCTGCGCCCATGGTGCACGGTGACAGGGTATACCTCTATACCGGGCACGACGAGGACAGCGCCACGGACTGGTTCACGATGAACGAGTGGAGGGTGTACTCCTCCGCGGACATGGTGAACTGGACCGATCACGGCTCGCCGCTCAAGTTCAGCGATTTCAGCTGGGCAAAGGGCGACGCGTGGGCAGGCCAGGCCATCCACAGGAACGGGAAATTCTACTACTACGTTCCTGTCACGAGCCGCTCGCTCAACAGGATGACCATCGGCGTGGCGGTGTCGGACAGCCCTACCGGTCCGTTCAAGGACGCCCTGGGGCGGCCGCTCATCACGGCCAACTGCGGCGACATCGATCCGACGCCGTTCATCGACGACGACGGCCAAGCGTACCTGTACTGGGGGAACCCCAGCGCGTGCTACGTGAAGCTGAACGAGGACATGATCTCCTACCAGGGAGACGTCGTGCGCGTGCCCATGACGGCGGCGAGCTTCGGACAGCGCACCGGGGAGAACGATGGCCGCCACACGACCAAGTACGAAGAAGGTCCGTGGCTCTACAAGCGCGACGGGCTGTACTACCTTGTGTACGCGGCCGGCCCCATCCCCGAGTACATCGCCTACTCCACGAGCAACAGCCCCACCGGCCCGTGGACGTACCGGGGGGTCATCATGCCCACGGAGGGCAGCAGCTTCACCAACCACGCGGGCGTCATCGACTTCAAGGGGAGCTCTTACTTCTTCTACCACAACGGCGCCTTGCCGGGCGGCGGAGGCTTCCGCAGGTCGACGGCCGTCGAGCAGTTCACGTTCAACGCCGATGGTACCTTCCCGACGATCAGGATGACGCAGGCGGGGGCGCCTGGCGTCGGCAACCTCGACCCGTATGTCACGACCGAGGCGGAGACGATCGCCTGGGGGGCCGGCGTCGAGACCGAGGTGTGCAGCGAGGGCGGGATGAACGTCACGTCGATCGAGGACGGCGACCACATCAAGGTGAAGGGCGTCGACTTCGGCACCGGCGCTGTGTCGTTCGACGCGCGCGTGGCCTCGGCGAACGGCGGCGGCAGCATCGAGCTGCGCCTCGACAGCCCGACCGGCACGCTGGTGGGGACCTGCACGGTTCAGGGGACCGGCGGCCCCCAGACGTGGGTCACCAACTCCTGTCCGGTCGACGGCGCGACAGGGATTCACGATCTGTACCTGAAGTTCACCGGTGGAGACGGCCCCCTGTTCAATTTCAACTGGTGGAAGTTCACGCCGATCGACGCCCCGGATCCGACCGGCGGCGGGGGCGCGCCGAGCGAGGGGGAAGGGGGAGCGACGGGCAGCGGCGGCTCGGGCGGCTCGGGCGGGGTCGGGAGCGTCAGCAGCGCAGCGACGACCGGCACCGGAGCGACGACGGGCAGCGGCGCGGGCGGCGCGGGCGGCGACCCCGCCGATGGCGCCGGCGCCGACGAGGGCGGCTGTGCCCACCGGGTCGACGCGGGGCCCAGCTCCCCCGCGGGGGCGCTCGCCGCCTTGATCGCGCTGGGCGCGGTCGTCGCGCGGCGGCGTCGCGCGCGAGGCGCCGAGCGGAGCGGCGGCGCCGCGAGCTGATTGTCTGGTGCAACGACCGCGCGCCCGCCGAGTGGTCTACCGAGCGGGCGCCGGCGGTTTCAACACTCTCACTGGAGGTTCCACGATGTTCACGAGATTCCGCGTAGGTCCCATGCTCGCCGCTGCCTCGATGGCGCTCGCTGTGAGCTCGACGGCGGCCGCGAAGCCTTACAAGGGCGCAGAGATTTACTCGACGCAGGCCCAGCTTCACGGTCGCATCGAGGTGCGCATGCGGATGGCGCGCGGCAGCGGCATCCTGTCGACCTTCTTCACCTACAAGGACGGCTCCGAGATGTCGGGCGCGTTCTGGGAGGAGATCGACATCGAGGTCTTCGGAAAGGGCGACGCCCGGAGCTGGCAGTCCAACATCATCACCGGGATGGGCACGAGGGTGACGTCGGAGGGGGTGCACCCGACGAACGTCTCCCTCGCGGACGGCTACCACACCTACACGCTGGAGTGGACGCCGGACTACGTCGCCTGGAGCCTCGACGGGACAGAGGTCAAGAGGACGACGGGGCGGCAGGTGGCCGACCTGAAGAATCCTCAGTCCCTGCGCTTCAACACGTGGGCCTCCGATGCGGTCGAGTGGGTCGGGCCGTTCGAAGAGTCCGCCCTCCCGCAGCACCAGTTCGTCAACTGGATCAAGTACTACCGCTACAACAACGGAGCCTTCGAGCTCGCGTGGCAGGACGACTTCGACTCCTTCGACACCGGGCGGTGGAGCAAGGCGGACTGGACGTTCGACGGGAACCGCGTGGACTTCGACCCGCAGAACGTGACGGTGAAGGACGGCGTGCTCGTGCTTTCGCTGACACGGGAGGGGCAGACCGGGTTCACCGGGGCCGTGCCGCGCGATGAGGACACCGGGCCAGGCACCGGCGCGGGCGGGGGAACGACGACGACGACGACGACCTCGACAACCTCGTCCGGGAGCGGCGCGGGCGGGGAGGGGACGGCGACATCCTCCTCCGTGAGCGGCGCGGGCGGGGAAACGGCGGCGACGACCTCCTCCGGGGTCGGCGTTGGCGGGGCGCCGAGCGAGGCCACCTCCTCCGGGGCAGGCGGCGCACCGGGCGAGGGAGGCGGGACCGGCGGAAACGTGCTGGACGAGCTGGACGAGTGGTCCTCCAATGAAGGTTGCGGGTGCGTCGCCGCCGGAGCCAGCTCCACGGCGAGCTCGTGGGCCGCGGCGCTCGCCATGGGGCTCTCCGCCCTGGCGATGCGACGGCGCCGGACCCGTGTCTCGTCGTCGCGGCCGTGACGACGCGGGGCGCCGCGGGGCGCCGCTGGAGCGACAAGCGGGTTGAACCCGCCTGAAACGAGCGGAATTTCGAACCGCCAATGCGCCGAGGCGCCAAGCTATCGTCTTCTTCTTGGCGTCCTTGGCGCCTTGGCGGTTCATTTCTCGCGCGCTCAACGCGATCGGTGTTCTAAATAGCCGATCCCGAATCGGCAACGGGCGAGCTGACCACAGGCCGCAGGCTCGCGGACGACCCCGGGTACGGGGAGAGGGCCTCCAGGCAATCATCCACCTCCTCGACGAGTTGGTCGATGCTCGCGCACCGATGGTTGCGGGTGACGTTGTCGTGGACCTGCTTCCAGACACGTTCGATGCGGTTGTACTGGGGCGCATACGGCGGCAGGAAGTGCAGCACGAGCTTGCCTCCCGCGGCCTCGACGAATGCTCGGGTCTTCTTGCTCGTGTGGATGCCGAAGTTGTCGACGATGACGTGCAGCCGCCGGTAGCGCCGGTAGCGGCGCAGCAGCGTGGCCAGCGCCGCGATGAACAAGTCGCTGCTCTTGCGAGCGCCGAACGCCCACGTCAGCTTGCCCGAGCCGATCGTCAGCGCGCCAGCGACGTAGCGCTTCTGGTTGTTGCCGGGCGTGAGCACACGCTTCTGCCGACCGCGCCGCATCCAGTCGAGCCCGAGCCGCGGGTTGAGATCGACATCCATCTCGTCGACGTAGAACGCGATCTCGTCGCGGGGCAGGCTGCAGATCAGCTTGCGGATCGCTCCGATCCTGCGGCGCTCGCGCGCCTTCGGCCACGGGCAGCGGACGACGGGACGGGGGCGCTTGCGGCGCGCCCCCATCGCTCGCAGCAGCCGACCGATGTGGCCGACGCTCAGGCGTAGCCCGGTGTCGCGTTCGAGCTGGAGCGCCAGCAGCTCGCGCGTCCACGTCGGCCGTGCCCAGCCGAAGTCCTGCGGGCTCGCGTCGAGCAATTGCTCAAGTCGCCGCCGGTGCGCTGCAGAAACCTTGCGCTGACCGTTGTGTGCGCGATGGTCGCGTAGGCCCGCAAGTCCTTCGGCGAGAAAGCGCGAGCGGATCCGGCTGATCGTCGAGCGAGCGACCTGGAGCTCCTCTGCAATACGTGCCGGCGTCGCTCCGGCGTCCAACCTCAGCAGAATCAGGCAGCGGATTCGGTAGGCCCCGTCCCGCGCTTTTCGGGCTCGCTGCTGGAGCACCCGCTTGTGCCGGGAACGAAGCCGAAGAACATTCTCCCCATCGGCCTCTCCTCCTCGTGGTGGGTTCGTTCACAGCGGCCACGAGCGCACGGAGAGGCCGACCTGCAAGCTTTCCGTTCAAGCGCTTGGAATTGCTGGCGTTCCCGAATCAGGATCGGGAATTTAGATCTTCTCCCAGCGTCCGCTCTCGGCGGAGCGGAAGAGCGCGTCGATGACCCGCATGTTGCGGACCGCGACCTCGATCGGGTTCTCGACGGGGCCACCCGCGCGGATGGCGCGCGAGAACGCCTCGCTCTGCAGGTGGTACTGGTCGACGATGGGAAACGAGCTGACCCTGGCCGAGCTGCAGTCCAGCGTCGAGCCGTCGTCGAGGAAGATCCTGCACGGCTGGTCGGCGGGGGCGTTGAACGGAATCTCGATCTCGATGCGGCCCCTGGTGCCGAGCGCGTTCACGCGCTGGTAGGCCACCGCCTGCGTGCTGCACGTGAACGTCAGGTGCGCGCCGCCGTAGTCGAGCAGGCCCGAGGTCAAGCGATCGGTGCCGAACTCGGGATCGCGCTCGATGAGCGCCATCGCCCGCACGGGCTCGCGTCCGAACAGGAAGCGCGACGTGTTCACCGCGTAGCAGCCGATGTCGTAGAGCGCGCCGCCCCCGACTTCCTTCCTGTTGCGGATGTTCGTAGCGTCGCGGTTGAAATACGAGAACGCCGTCTGGACGCTGACAAGGTCGCCGATCCGGCCGCTCCGCACCCAGTCCCTGGCCTGCTGCCACTGCGGGTGATTGCGGATCATGAACGCTTCGGCGATCAGCTTGCCCGTCTCGTGCTGGACGTCGACGAGCGCCGCGGCGTCCTTGGCGCTCAGCGCGATCGGCTTTTCGCACAGGACGTGCTTGCCGGCGCGGGCCGCGCGCGCCGTCCACTTCACGTGCAGGTGGTTGGGCAGCGGGTTGTAAATGGCGTCGATCTCCGGATCGTCGAGCAGCTCATCGTAGCTGCCGTACGCTCTCGGGATCCCGAGCGACTGCGCGGCGGCGCGCGCCTTGCCGATGTCGCGCGACGCCAGCGCGGCGAGCTGGGTCAGGGGCCCCCGCTTCATGCCGCGCAGGCTGACCTTCAACGCGAACTGGCTCGCCCCGAGGACGCCCCAGCGCACGGGGGTGAGGTTTTCGTCGGGCTTCCGGCCTTCGGCGGACGTGGACATGGGCTCCTCGCGACGCTGATCGCTGACGGCGTCTTGTGAACGAGCGGCTCGCATCGACAGCGGCGGGGGAGCCCTCGCCAGGAGAGGCGCGCCCGGCACGACGAGCGTAGAGCGGGTGGAGACGCCTCGGATGTCGAAAAGTAATGTGAACGTTCACATTGCGGAAGTCAATGAGAGCCACCGAGATCTTGCGCGGCGGCGGCCGGTCGCGGCCTCCGCGTAGGCCGTCTCACCAGCGTGGCTCGTGCGAGCCCGTGGGTTCCAGGATACCGCGGGGGGAAGGCTCGGGCGCTGCGCCGCCTCGTCCTCGACCGCGAGGCGCGCGGCGCTGGAGGACCCCGCCAGGTCCGTCGCTCCCCCCCGGGAGCGAGCGCGCTCGCGGTCGGTCGATCGGCGTTGACACGCGGCATGTGATCGTTCACATTGGCCACGGGGTATGCTTTTGCTTCGCTCCCCGTGGGGCGTCATGCGCGCCGGGACCTCCGTCTTCTGATCGGTCCCGGCACCGGATCCTGGGGGGCGGCATAGCCCATGTCCGGGGCAGGCCGTGCTCAGCCCCTCTCGAACGCGGCAGTGTCATCGCGCCGGTCCCGCCCGGTAGCAGGTGCTCCAGGTTCCATGACGCCGGGCGAAATGGGCTCGGCGACGCGATCAGCTGCTCTGAGGCGTGGTCGCCAGATACGGGTTCCCGCGCGTCGTCACCCCCTTGCACCATCGGAGAGCAAGATGAAGAAGCCGTCATGGCACGAGCTCCGTTCCTCGAGAGAAGTCGCCGCCGTCTTCGCGCTCGCGTTCGCGGCCGCGTGTACGGGCGCGCTGGGTGACCCGGCGGACGGCGCCGGGCCACCCGCCGGAGGAGCCGCAGGAGACGATGGACCGTCGACGGGCTCGGACCCGCCGCCGTTCCAGCCCGCGGCCGGGATGCTGCGCCGCTTGACGAGGACGCAGTTCCGCAACGCCGTGCGCGACGTGTTCGGCGTGGAGGTCGATCTCCACGACCTCGACGCCGATAGCTGGAACGGGGGCTTCGCGGCCATCGGCGCCGCGACCGTCGTGACCTCGGAGCGAGGCGTCGAGCAGTACCACGCGGCCATCGAGGGCGCCGTCGACGCTGTGTTCGCGGATCCCGCGAGGCGGGGCGAGTTCATCGGTTGCACGCCGAGCGGCGCGGCGGGCGACGCGTGCGTGCGCGGCTTCATCGAGGCGCTCGGGCTCCGCGCGTGGCGCCGCCCGCTCGAGGCCACCGAGGTCGAGCGGCTCGTGTCCGTCGCCACGAACGCCGCCTCCGAGCTCGGCAGCGCCTTCGAGGGGGCCCGCTGGGCGACGGTGGCCCTCTTCACGTCGCCGAACTTCCTGTACCGCGCGGAGCTCGGGGCGCCGAGCGCCGATGGGTCGCTCCGCTTGACCGGCCACGAGATGGCCTCCCGGCTCGCGTTCCTCGTGTGGAACAGCCTGCCGGACAGGGAGCTGCTCGACCAGGCAGCGAGCGGGGTGCTCGGGACGGTGGAGGGGGTCCGCGCCGCGGCGACGCGGCTGCTCGACGCGCCCGCCGGGCGCGAGGCGGTCGGTGCGTTCGCCGAGGAGTACATGCGGCTCGATCGGATCGGCACGCAGGCGAAAGACGCGGAGCTGTTCCCGGAGTACGGCCCCGCGCTGCAGGCGGCGATGGCGCGCGACATGCGCGGCACCTGGGAGGTCCTCGCGTTCGACGAACAGGCGAGCGCGCTCGACCTGTTCTCGACGACGAAGGTCGTCGTCAACGCGGAGCTCGCCCAGCTCTACGGGCTCGACGCGGCAGGTCTCGGCTCGCGCACCTTCGAGGTCCGCTCGCTGCCCGCGGACGGCCCGCGCGTCGGCATCCTGGGCAAAGCGGGTTTTCTCTCGCAGTTCGCCAACCAGAAAGAGGGGTCGCCCACGTTGCGCGGGAAGTTCATGCGCGACGCCCTCATGTGTACGCCCGTCCCGCCGCCCCCCGGCGACGTCGCCCTCGAGCTCCCGGAGCCGCCCGCGGACAGGCCCATGACGAAGCGTCAGCGGCTCGAGCAGCACCGGACCGCTGCTGCCTGCGCCGCCTGCCATGCGTTCATGGACCCGATCGGCCTGCCGCTCGAGACGTTCGACGCGATCGGCCGTTACCGCACGACCGACCACGGCCTGCCGATCGACCCGAGCGGCGACTTCGACGGGGCGCCGGTCGCTGACGCGCGCGAGCTCGGCATGACCGTCAGCGAGAGCGACGCGGTCGCCCGGTGCCTCGTCCGGAAGTACTACACGTACGCGGCGGGCCACGAGGAGAGAGACGTGGACCGCTCCGTGCTGGACACGCTGGCCGCTTCGTTCGAGGCGTCGGGGTTCAAGCTGCGCGAGCTGGTCCTCGACGTCGTGACGAATGAAGCCTTCTCGTCCGTCGCCCCACAACCCTGATCGCAGGTGCCCCCATGACGAACAAAGCCATGAATCGACGAACCGTTCTCCGGGGCATGCTGGCGACGGGCGCCGCCGTGACCATCCCGCTCCCGCTGCTGGAGATCATGCTGAACGAGAGCGGCACGGCGCACGCTCAGACGAAGACCCCTGTCTCGCCGCTCTACGTCACGTGGTTCTTCGGGAACGGCACGCTGCCCGGCCGCTGGAAGCCGGCGCGCACGGGCTCCGGTCAGGCCTGGGAGCTGAGCCCGGAGCTCCAGCCGCTGGCGGAGCTCAAGTCGTACCTCACGGTGATCAGCGGCCTCGAGAACAAGCTGGTCGTCTCCGGCTTCGAGCACCCCAGCGGGTCGGCGGGGGCCACGACCGGCGCGCCGCTCAACGGGAACGCCGTGCGGGCCGCGTCCATCGACCAGCTCGTCGCGGACGCCATCTCGGAGGGGGCGCCGTACCGCTCGCTCGAGGTGGGGTTGACGCCGGCGACGCCGGGCGGCCCTCAGGACTCGCTGCACACGGTCTCGCACAGGGGGCCGAACGCGCGAAACAACCCGGAGTTCGATCCGAAGGCCGTGTTCAATCGGTTGTTCATCGGCGGCTCGTCCGCGCCCGACGACGACGGCGCGGAGCAGGCAAGGAAGCTCGCGAACGTACGGAAGAGCGTCCTCGACTCCGTCCTGCAAGACGGCGCGCGGCTGCAGCAGCGGCTCGGGGCGGCCGACAGGCAGCGCGTGGAGCAGCACCTCGATTCGATCCGCGCCATCGAGCGGCGCCTCGAGGCGACGGACCCCGGCGGCGGCTCGCCGCCCGTGTGCAGCAGCCCGACGGCCCCCACCGTCGGCAAGGACGCGCAGAGCGAGGCCCCCCCGGCGGTGAACGCCGCCATGGTCGAGCTCTCGGCGCTCGCGCTCGCCTGCGAGAGGACCCGCGTCCTCTCGTTCATGTTCTCGCTGCCCGCCGCGCACGTCTACTACCGGCACCTCGCGCAGGACATGAACGACGACTTCCATGACACCATCTGTCACGGGGATCCTGGAGACCAGTCGAATCAGCCTCGCGTCGACAAGGGCGTCGTTTACACGATGCGCTGCCTGAACGAGTTCTTGACGAAGCTCAAGAATACGCCGCACGGCAGCTCGAACCTCCTCGACAGCTCGCTCGTCTACGTCACGTCCGACACCGCCTGGGGCAAGGTCCACACGAGGACGGAATGGCCGGTGCTCCTCGCCGGGAAAGCCGGTGGGCGGCTGCGCGGCGACGAGCACCACAACTTCCCCGGCGACAACCTGAGCAAGGCGCTCCTGACGATCGCCCAGATCATGGGCCTTCCCTTGAAGGAGATCGGCGCCGACGCGGGGCGGGTCACGTCACCGCTCGCGGGCATCCAGGTCTGAGCGCGGCGCCGAGCGCGCTGGAAGCAGCGCTCGGTCCGCGCTCGCCCACACGTGCCCGAGCGGCCCGACCCGCCAGGGCGCCCGCCGACGGCAGCGGCGCCGCGCCGCCCCTGTCACACCTGACACCTGCCACACCGGTCGATGTGACATGTACCGGTCACCGCGCGCGAGCGCGGCGGCGCCCCGGCGAGGGGCGTTGTCCCGCGAGCGGGCGCGCAGGGATCCCGGGGGCAGCGGGCCCGGCGGGGGGCGGGGTACTTCGGCCGAAGGTGGGGTCTCTTGAACCGCCAAGGCGCCAAGGCCGCCAAGAAAACACAAGAATCCTGGCGTCTTATGGCGCCTTGGCGGTTCCATCATGCCGGCAGGATGGGGGAACTCCCCCACCACCCGACGGGGGGCCGCGCGGCGTCGCAGCCGTGATCGCGCCGTGATCTCGCCGTCATCGCTCCATCGATCGTCCTTGGCCCCGCCCTTGCCATGTCCCGTGGCGAAGGCCGGCGCGACGCGCTGACGAGCCGACGGCCCTGCGAGGTGTCCCGCGGGCGCGCCGCAGGCGTCGTGATCGAGGGCGCGTGGCGCGCTGGCCGCCGCGCGGGCGGGAGCCCGCGTTCAACCCACGTTCGACCGAGGAGAATGACGATGAACATGAACTCGATGCTCCGCGACGCCTCGATGGCCCTCACGGTCCGCCGCGCCGCGGCCCTCGCCCTGGGCCTCTGCGCCCTCGGCGGCTGCGCCGTGGGGCAGCAGCCGGAGGACGAGCCCGTGGAGGAGGGGCTCGCCCCGATCGCGAGCCTGCACCTCGAGAGCGGCGCCGAGGTCCACTTCTACGAGCCGGCGGAGGGGCGCGTGCTGGGCTTCACCACGGCCGCC
Source organism: Sorangium sp. So ce1335 (assembly GCF_051521615.1). Lineage (NCBI taxonomy): Bacteria > Pseudomonadati > Myxococcota > Polyangiales > Polyangiaceae > Sorangium > Sorangium sp. So ce1335. The sequence continues at coordinate 6,571,596 of NZ_CP150363.1, read as the reverse complement.
ATCCCCGAGTCGCTCGAGCGGCTGCCCCCCGTCGCGCTCTACGAGGCGCTCGCTCGAGAGGCCGCGCCGCCGGCGCTGATCGCGGCGCAGCAGCGCATGGACGAGGCCCGGCTCGCCCGCGGCCCGCGCCGCGCCGCGACGGGGCCCGACGCGATCGAGGGGGCGGCGCCGCCCCCTCGGGCGAGCGCCGCAGAGGAGCTCGGGACCGCCGCGCAGGCCCTGACGGCGAGCGAGTTCGTGGACGACTGGTGCGACGTCAGCGGCCTCGATATCGACTTCTGCTGGACCGACAGGACCGACTACCACTACGAGGAGCTCAAGGGCGTCAAATGGTTCCACGCCCACGTCGACTCCACGTCGGGCACGGTGGAGCTGCGGGTGCATTACAAGAAGTCGGGCGACTGGGTCCTGACCTTCGCCCGGACCGTCACGGCGACCGGGGGCGTGATCTCGTACGAGACCGAGGACAACGACACCTACAGGGTCGCCGTCGCGCAGGTGGATTCCGGCAACAGCTATCATCTCTCGATCCACGGCGACAAGTAGGCCACGGCGACAAGTAGGCCACGGCGACAAGTAGGCCACGGCGAGGTGCAGGCCGCGGTCCGCCGCCACCGGCGGGGCGGCGAATCGCTCCGGCGGGCTCGGCCGGCGCTGCCATCGGGCCGATCCCGCCTGGGCGCGCCCTCGGCGGGGAGGCTACGATGTGCCGAGGATGGAGCCCCTCTTCGTCCTGATGATCGTCACGGGGATCGCCGGCCTCGCGCGGTGCTTCGCGCAGGCGCGCCAGGACGCGCGGCGGGCCGCCGAGGCCCGCTGGCGCATCGCGCGGCCCGTCTGGCAGCGCGCCGCGGCGCTCGTCGGGGGGGAGTTCCGGTCGGGACCGGGCCAGTGGGGCGACCCCCGCATGCAGATCTCCGTCGTGTGCGAGAACGTCGCGCTGATCGTCGACCACGACGTCGAGCACGGCGACGCGTCCGTCGTGCGGTACAACACGCGCATCACCGGCACCGCGCGGAACCCGTCGGGCCTCCGCCTCCGCGTCCACGAGCAGCGGCTCCGCCGCTCGAGCGGCGGGCCGTTCCGGGCGCGGCAGGTCGACGTCGGCGACCCGGCGCTCGACGGCGCGTTCGTCGTCAAGGCGAGCAGCCCCACGCTCGCGCGCTGGTGGCTCACGCCGCCGCTGCGCGAGGCGCTCCGCGCGGCCGCCGAGTACCAGCTCACGCTCGAGTCGCACCGGCTGACCGCCGTCCGCGCCGGGCTGGAGGGCGACGCCGAGAAGCTCGCCAGCGCCATCCGCGCCGCCGCGCTCGTCGCGGCCCGCGGCCGCGCGCTCGCGAAGGAGCTGCGCGCGCTCGCGCAGGAGCTCGGCGGGCGGATCCTGCACGGCGCGGGCACCGCCGCGACCGAGGGCGAGACGACCATCGAGCTGGAGCACCGCGGCCGGATGGTCGCCGTGGGGTTCGGCCGGGAAGGGAAGAAGGGCCCGTTCGGCACCCAGGTGCGCGTGGCCCGCGCCGCGTCGCCGTCGGAGCGCTTCGTCCTCAGGCGGCGGCCCCGGCGCGGCCCGGCCCGGGCGGCGCCTGGCCGGGCGGGCGACGACGCCCTGTCCAGGGCCTACGCGCTGTGCGCGGACGCGCCGGACCGGGCGGCGCTGCGCCTCGGCGAGGAGCTGCGGCGCGAGATCGCCGCCCTCCGGCCGGCGGCGATCGTGGGCGACGAGGCCGCGGTCACGCTCGTGTTCGGCCACCTCGAGACGAGGCGCGAGCCGATCGAGCGCGCGATCGCGATCGTCTCCGCGCTCGCGGCCCCCGAGCCGCGCGGGCCCTATCGCTGAGCGCGCGCCGCGGAGGCGCTCCCCGTCGCGGCGCGCCTCTCGCCGCGCGCGATCATCGCGGCGTCGCTGTTCGGCGCGGCACGCGACGCCGAGGTCCCCGGATCGCGCCGCGTGAGGCGCTGCAGATCGGCGCGGCGTGGTAGATCGTACGCACGCAGCATGAAGGCCCAGGTCGATCGCACGCACGCAGCATGAAGGCCCAGGTCAGCATCCCGGCGCCTCCTCCGCGCGCGTCCGCCCCGGGGCGGAGAGGGGCAGGATGAGCGCGGCGCGCGACGAGCCGACGACGCTGGTCCGCACCGAGCGGCGCGCCGGCTCCAGCGCCGAGCCGCGGCCGTTCCTGTTCCTCGTCTTGCAGTGCCAGCGGCCGCTGGATCCGTCCGCGCGGCTGTCGCTCGACGGCATCGACGAGGTGCGCTTCGGGCGCGGCCCGGTGCGCTCGATCGACCGGCGGACCGAGGCGGGCCGGGCGCTGCTCGACGTGCGCCTCGAGGATGGCTGGGTGTCGTCGCGGCACGCGCGCATCACGCGCGACGGCGGCCGGCTCTGCCTGGAGGACCTCGGCTCGACGAACGGCACCTTCGTGAACGGCGTGCCGCGGCGGAGCGCGAAGCTCGCCGAGGGCGACCTCATCGAGCTCGGGCACACGTTCTTCCTGTTCCGCGAGGTCGCCGCGCCGGACGACGCGGGGTCCGCGGCGGATCCGCCGTTCGGCCTCGCCACGTTCGCGCCCGCGCTGGCCGATCGCTTCGCGGCGCTGCGCGCGATCGCGCCGGCGAACATCCCCGTCGTGCTCCAGGGCGAGAGCGGCACCGGCAAGGAGGTCGTCTCGCGGGCCATCCACGCGCTCTCGGGGCGGCCCGGGCCGTTCGTCGCCATCAACTGCGGCGCGCTGCCGGGCAGCCTGCTCGAGTCCGAGCTGTTCGGCCACAAGAAGGGCGCCTTCTCGGGCGCGTCCGAGGACCGGCCCGGCCTCATCCGCGCGGCCGACAGGGGCACGCTCTTCCTCGACGAGATAGGCGACCTGCCCGCGGCGTCGCAGACGGCGTTCCTGCGCGTGCTGCAGGAGTCCGAGGTCGTCGCCGTGGGCGCGACGCGCCCGGTGAAGGTCGACCTCCGCGTGGTCGTCGCCACGCACCGCGATCTCCCCGCGATGGTCGAGCGCGGCGATTTCCGGGGCGATCTCTTCGCGCGCCTGTCGGGCTTCGTGCTCGAGCTGCCGCCGCTGCGCAGGCGCCGGGAGGACCTCGGCCTGCTCATCGCGGCGCTGCTCCGCCGCGTCGCCCCGGACCGGGCCGGGGAGATCTCGATGAGCTGCGAGGCGGCGCGCGTGCTCCTGCTGCGCGAGTGGCGGCTCAACGTGCGCGAGCTGGAGAAGTGCCTCGCGACGGCGGTCGTGCTCGCGGGCGGCGGCAGGGTCGAGCTCGATCACCTGCCGCCGCCCGTCAGCGCCCCGCGCAGCAGCGCCCCGCCCGAGCCGTCGAGGCCCGAGGCCCCGGCGGGCGAGCCGCAGCGGCCCGCGGCGGAGGACGACGCGCGGCGCGAGGCGCTGGTCCGCCTCTTCCGCGAGCACCGGGGGAACATCAGCGCGGTGGCGAGGGCGATGGGGAAGGGGCGGACGCAGATCCACCGCTGGATCGCGCGTTACGGCATCGAGCCCGCCGGCTACCGCAAGGACGGCGAAGGCGGAGATGGCGGGGGCGAACGCTGAGCACCCCCGCGGCGGGGTCGACGGCGATCAAGGGCAGAGCGGCGGCGTCGTCGACGGATCGGACCCTCCGGGGGAGGACTGCTCCGGACCCGGGCGCCTGGGTCGCCGGACGACGTCCACCGGATCGTTGAGAAAGGACGTGATCGGGTGGTGCCATGTGCCGCCACCGCCCGTGCACTCCTGGAAATCCCCGTCGCCCGCCACGAGCCCGCCGTCGTCGAGGGCGCACTGATGAAGCGGCGGGCAATTCGTGATGTTGTACGAATCGCCGCAGGCGCCCACAGGGTGCGCGACGCAGTCGTCGTCGTCGTCGCCGTCGCCGTCGTCGTCGTGGCCGCCGGCGCAGAGGCGGTCTTTCTGATAGGCGATCTCGTCGTCCCAGAACTCGCCCGTGCAGGCGTACGCGTGTCGAAACACGACCGCTCCGTCGCGCGGCGCGGGATAGAAGTTCCCTTCCTCGTCCACCTCGTTCATCTCCGGCGTGAACTTGGGGTGAAGCGGGTTCTCCTCGGTCCAGAAATTCCCGTAGAACGCGCCCTCGCGCCAGCGAAAGACGTTCGCCTCCTGCGCCGGATACACAGCGGGCCGAAACGGCGCCGGCTCGGAGGTACGGAGGTCGTCGGTCCCCGACACGCCGACGGGCGACGGGCGGCTCGCGACGCTGAAGGCGTCGATCTTCCGAGACGCCGGGGCTCCGTCCTTCCCGGGCGCGCCGCTCGGGCGGCGGGACAGCCGTGGGCCGCTCATCACGCTGAAGTAACCGCTGCTCGGGCACTCGAAGCGGAGCGCGGGCTCGCGGCGGCCGCTGCAGCGCACCTCGCTCTGGGCGATGTGAGCGGGCGAGCGGGCGTTGCAGCCGTGGATGCCGTCGCAGATGCGGAGGACCGTGTCATCGTCGGACGGCCCGCCGGCGACCGGGAGGTCGTCGTCGCATGCGTCCACGGGCTTGCCGCCGGCGCCGAGGGTCACCGTCGAGCCCGGGCTGCACATGCCGACGTGCTCGGCCGTCCAGCCACAGTTGCGCGACAGGCCCCGCGTATCGGTCCTGCACGGCGCGAAGCTCGCGATGGGCTCGTCGTCCTCTGTCGCGGTCCCCACGCGCACGGAGGGCCCCGGCGAGAGGAGCCCCGGCCGATGATCCGGGAACGCTTGCCCGCGCAGCGAGATGGTGATGCTGCGGCCGGTGGGGTTCACATGCGCGAGCAGGCACGCCGTGATGAGCTGCCGGCACTTCGCGCCCCCGGAGCCCTGATGCACCCCCTGCCTGTTCCAGTGAGGGCAGATACCGATCTCGCCGGGGAACTCGTAGGTGTCGCCCGTGCGGGTGTCGGTGTACGAGACGCTCTGGCCCTGCTCGAGGGCGCACGAGACGAGATAGCTCATCACCTCGCGCGTCGGCTCGTGGCGGAGCCTGTAGCGGAGCACCTCGTGCACGCTGTCGTCGGCGTAGGTCGCTGTGGCGAGCGGCAGCATCACCATGGCGCGGTTGGCGCGGAGGTTCGTGATCAGCGCGTTGCGGGTGAGCGCCTCGGCGGAGAGGCCGTTGGTGTACACGGCCTGCACCGCGTCCATGTACGGCACCAGCGCGTCGGCGAATACGTCGACGTCGGCCACCGTGCCGGTGGCCGTCATGGGCCCGGCCCCCAGCGTGGAGCGCGTCGGCCCGTCGAGCGAGGACGCGTCGTCGCCGGCAGCGGCGCAGCCCGCGCCGGCGCTCGAGAGCCCGAGACAGAACACAAGCAACCCAGGGATCCGGTAGGTCATCACGCGGTCAGGTCCTTTCTTTGGGCCGGGCAGGCCGGATCGCCGGTTCACGCAGCGCCGGTGGCTGCCGGCGCGGCGAGCGCGCGCTCGACCTCGTCGAGCCGCTGCTGCCAGAAGCCCGCCGAGGCCGCCCTCGCCTCCGCCAGGAACAGGCGCGCTTCGCCGCCGGCGCCCGCGCGGAGCGCCGAGACGATCGCGCTGTGCAGGGCCTCGGCGCGCTCGTGCATCACCTCGGTGCGCCGCGCCTCGTCCACGAGGGCGCGCCACGCCGCGGCGTCGAACCGACCGGCTGCCCGGTCGTCCAGCGCAAGTTGCACCAGGCGTGCCAGCGTCAGGGCGCAGGGGGTGAGGTCGGGCTCGGAGACGCTCGCGCGCGCCTCGGCGAGGTGGCGGGCCGCCGCGTCGTCCTCGCCGCGGGCGAGGTGGATGCGGGCGAGGAGCAGGGCGTCGTCGGGCGACGGGCGCTGGTTGAAGAAGCGCCGCTGGAGGTCGAGGCTGCGGCGCGCGAGCGGCAGGGCCTCGTCCGGCGCGCCCATCCAGAAGCGCATCTCGGCGAGGTTCAGCGTCGCGAGGCGCTCGAGCTGGGCGTGGCCGAGCTCGCGGGCGAGGCGGACGGCTTCGCGCTGCTCCACGAGGGCCCGGTCCTCCTCGTGGCGCTTCATCCACATGAACACCCGGTTGATGAGCGCGCCGCACAGGTGGAAGGCGTCGCCGGCGCGCCGGCAGGCCTCGACGACGGCGTCGCTGTGGCGCTCGGCCTCGTCGAGGCGGCCGGCCACCGAGAGCGCGCCGACGAGCAGGTTCCGGGCGATGACGTGCGTCTCGTGGTCGCCGAGGGCGAGCGCGTCCCGGGCGGCCTGCTCGACCTTGGGGATCCCCTCGTCGAGGCGCTGGCCGCGGCAGTCCGAGCGGCCGCTCGCGAAGAGGCAGCGCGCGTCGAGGCGCGCGTCGCCGAGGCCCGCGCAGAGCTCCGCCGCGCGCGCGGAGGCCTCCGCGGAGGCGGGGAAGTCCTCGAGCCAGTCGAGCGCTGTCGCCTCCTCGAGCAGCAGCTCCGCCGCGCGGCCCCTGTCGCCCGCGGCCTCGGCGAGCGCCCGGGCGGCGCGCAGGTCGGCGAGCGACTCGTCGAGCCGCTGCAGGCGGTAGCGCGCCCGGCCGCGGCCCGCGAGCGCCGCGAGCGCCAAACCGCGGGCCGCGTCGTCGCCGCCGTCGAGCAGGCGCAGGGCCGCGGTGAAGCGCTGCTCGGCCTCGATGACGTCGTGCCGGGCGAGCGCCTCCTCCGCGAGCTCGGCGTGGGCCGCCGCGGCGGTGCGGGCGTCGCCCGCGGCGGCGGCGTGGCGGGCGATCCGGGCGCGCGCGCCCGCGGCGGGCGGCGCGTCGAGGAGGCGCCGGAGGACGGCGGCGTGCAGCGCGCGGCGGCGGGCGGGCGGGGTGCGGGCCTCGACCGCCTCGCGCAGGAGCGGGTGCCGGAAGGCGTAGCGCGGCGGCGACGCCGGCAGCGCGACGAGCACGCCGGCGCGGGCGAGGCGCGCGAGGCCGACGCCCGGGTCGAGCGCGCCGGCCGGCGGCGGCGCGCCCGGGGCGTCGAGGGCGGCCTCGAGGTCGGCCGGGGAGAGGTCGTCGCCGACGATCGCCGCGCGCTCGAGCAGGTCGGCGAGCGGCGGCGGCAGGGCCGCGACCGCGCGGGCGGCGAGGCGCTCGCCGAGCGGCGCGGCGGAGAGGGAGAGCAGCTCGTCGGGCGCGAGGGCCCAGCCCTCGCCGCCCGGGGCGCGCCGGATCGCGCCGCCGGCGCGCAGGGCGCAGGCGATCTCCACGAGATCGCGCGGGACGCCGCGCCCGAGCGCGCGCAGGTGGTCGAGGACGGGGCGGGGGATGAACTCCACCGGGCGCAGGTGGTCCTGGAGCAGCGCGCCCGCGGCGTCGTCGTCGAGCGGGCCGAGGTCGAGCGCGAGGCGGCGGGCGGCGCGGTCGCCGAGGCGCGGGCGGAGCGACGCGATGGACGGCCGGGCCGCGAGCACGACGGCGAGGCGCGCCGGGCTTCCCTCGGCGGTGGCCAGCTCGAGCGCGTCGAGGGCGGCGGCGTCCGCGCGGTCGGCGTCGTCGAGCAGCAGCGCGAGCGGCGCGGCGGCGGCGAGGGCGGCGGCGAGGGCCCGGGCCTCGGCGAGGCGGCGCGCGCCCGCCGCCTCGAGCAGGGGCGCGGCCGCGGGGTCCTGGCCGGCGAGCCGGCCGAGGGCGAGCCCCACGGCCGGCCACGCGCGGGCGGCCTCGGGCGGGCCCAGGCGGCGCGCGAGCGCCGTGTCGGCGGTGGCGTCGAGCGCGCCGCTGGCCGGCAGATCCAGGGCTGCGCGCAGGAGGGCGACGAGGGTCGCGCCGCGCTCGGCGGCCTCGGGCCCTGGCGCGGCCGCGGCGTGCACGGCGGCGCCGCCGGCGCGGAGCGCCGCGGCGAGCGCGCCGAGGAAGCGGGTCTTGCCGTGCCCCTCGGCGCCGAGGACGGTGACGAGCGCCGGCCCGCCGCCGGCGAGCGCCTCCTGGACGGCGGCGAGGGCCCCGGCGAGCGCGGCGTCGCGGCCGCGCAGGGCGGCGTCGCCGGGCGCGCCGGGCGGCGCCTGGCGCGGGGCGGGGGGCGCGTCGCGGGGCGGGGGCGCGCCGTGCGGGCCTTCGGCGAGCGCGCGCTGCGCCTCGGGCGTGAGGATCGCGGGAGCGGCGGGGCCGAGCTCGTTCTGGCCGGGTTCTTCCCGGCCAGGCTCGTCCTGGCCGGCCCCGCCTCGGCCGGCCCCCCACGCCTCGGCGGTCTCCAGGGCGGTGCCCGCGAGCGTGACGCCGTGTGCGCCCTCGCGAACCCGGAGCGGCGCCACGTGGACCACGAGGGGCGGATTCGCCAGGCCGGCGGCGACGAGGTGCCGGGCCGCCCGCACCGCCGCGCGCACTCCGTCGCCCGGCGCGGCGGCGGCGGGGAAGGCGAGCACCGTGTGCTCCCCGCGGAACCGCGCCAGGATGCCGCCTTCGGCGCGCGCGATGTCGACGACCAGCGCGCCGGTGCGCTCGCGGCTGCGCAGGGCGAGCAGCGCCACGGGCCGACGCGGGGCGGGCTCCGCAGTGCGCGCGCCGGGCTCCGCAGTGCGCGCGCCGGGAGCCGCAGTGCGCGCGTCGGGAGCCGCAGTGCGCGCGTCGGGAGCCGCAGTGCGCGCGTCGGGAGCCGCAGTGCGCGCGTCGGGAGCCGCAGTGCGCGCGTCGGGAGCCGCCGCAGTGCGCGCGTCGGGAGCCGCAGTGCGCGCGTCGGGGGCCGCAGTGCGCGCGTCCGGGGCCGCAGTGCGCGCGTCCGGGGCCGCAGTGCGCGCGCCCGAGCCGCTGGTTTCGTGCGCCTCGGGGTCGGCAGTGCGCGCGTCGGGAGCCGCAGTGCGCGCGTCCGGGGCCGCAGTGCGCGCGTCCGGGGCCGCAGTGCGCGCGTCCGACACGACAGCGCCCCCGCCGGACGAGGCTGCGCGCGCCTCCAGCGCCGCCGTGAGCGCGCGCGCCACGTCGCCCGCGCGGGCCGGGCGGGCCCCGGGGTCCTTCGCCAGGCAGCGGAGGACGACCTCGTCGACGGCCGCCGGCAGCCGCGCGAACGCCGACGGCGGAGCGGGCCGGCGCGCCACGTGGGCCTGCCGCACCTCCGCCGCCTCGCCGACGAACGGCGGCCGGCCGGTGAGCAGCTCGAAGATCATCGCGCCGAGCGCGTACACGTCCGCCCGCGGGTCCAAGGCGCCCGCGCCGAGGCACTGCTCCGGCGCCATGTACGCCGCCGTCCCGAGGACGGCGCCGGTGCGCGTCAGGTCGGGGCCGAGCGCGGCCCTCGCACCGTCCGCGCCGTCCGCGCCCGCCGCGCCGCGCGCGGGCGCCGCGAGGCCGAAGTCGATGAGCGCGACCTCTCCCCCGGGCCGCAGCCACACGTTCTCGGGCTTGAGATCGCGGTGCACGATCCCCGCGTCGTGGACGGCGTCGAGCGCCGCCGCGACGGCGCGCGCGAGCGCCGCCGCCTCCTCGAGCGGCGCCGCGCCAGCGCCCGGCAGGTCCGCGAGGCGCGACGCGAGCGAGCCGCCCGCGAGCCGCTCCAGCGCGAGGAACGGCCGCAGGTCCGCGGCGTGGCCGCGGCCGAGCAGCGCCGGCACCCACGGCGGCGCGAGGAGGGCGAGCGCCGCGGCCTCGCGCGCGATCCGGCCGTCGTCGTGCCGCCGCGCCACCTTGAGCGCCACGGCGCGGCCGTCGCCCTCGCGCGTCGCCGCGTAGACGCGCGCGAACCCGCCCTGCCCGAGCATCTGTTCGACGCGGAACCCGGGGATGCGCGGGGGGGGCTCGGGATCGACCACCTCGGCGGCGCCGCGCGCCGGCGGCGCCGCGCGCGGGTGCTCCGGACATGCGGCGCCGGCGTGCCCGGGGAGGCGGCGATGGCACTCGGAGCAGCGCATGGGGCCCGAGTATACTGGGGTAGGTCGCCATGCTCCCGCCTGCCGAGCTCCCCCCCGAACCCGAAGCGACAGCCGTCATCTCGGGTCGCCCCGAGGAGCTGCAGACGATCGCCGCCGGCGACGCGCTCCCCGCCGGCGCGGTGGTCGGTGGGTACCGGCTCGACGAGGTGCGCCTCGCGGGCGGCTTCGGCGTCGTGCACCGCGCCTGGCCGCTCGGGGGCGGCGCGGCGGTCGCGCTGAAGGTGCTCCGCCGCGAGCTGTCGCTGCTGCCAGGGATGCTCCGGCGCTTCCAGCAGGAGGCGGAGGTGCTCGCGCGGCTGAGGCACCCGGCGATCGTCGAGGTCCGCGGCGTCGGCGCGCTCGACGACGGCCGGCCGTACATCGCGATGGAGTGGGTCGAGGGCCGGACGCTCGCGGCCGAGCTCCGCGCGCGCGGCGCGCTCTCGCCGGCCGAGGCGGTCGCGCTGCTCGAGGAGGTCGGCGGCGCGCTCGCGGCCGCGCACGCGATCGGCGTCGTGCACCGCGACGTGAAGGCCCAGAACGTCATGATCCTCCCCGCCGCCGGCGGGGGCGGCGCGCGCGGCGTCAAGCTCGTCGATTTCGGCATCGCCAAGCTCCTCGATCCGCCGGGCGGCGCGCGCGGCGGCAAGAGCAGCCTGATCGTCGGCACGCCGCTCACGATGGCGCCGGAGCAGATCCTGGGCGGCGCGGTGGACGCGCGCACGGACATCTACGCGGTCGGCCTGCTCGCCTACCAGCTCGTGACGGCCGAGCTGCCGTTCCAGGGCGCGAACGCGGTCGAGACCGAGGAGATGCACCTGCGCGCGCCGCCGCCCTGCCCGAGCGAGCGCGCGCCGGTGTCGGCCGCGTTCGACGCCGTCGTGCGCCGCTGCCTCGCGAAGGAGCCGGCGGACCGGTACGCGACCATCGCCGAGCTGCTCGCGGCGCTTCGCAGCGCGGTCGACGCGCCGGGCGCCGCGGGGGCGGCCTCCGGCGCGGCGCCTTCGCCAGGCGCCGCCGGCGCGGCGCCTTCGCCAGGCGCCGCCGGCGCGCCGCTCGGGCCGAGCACCGCGCTGCTCGTCGAGGCCCGGCTGGCCGCGCCGGACGACGCCGCGGACGAGGCGCTGGCCGACGTGGAGGGGCTGATCCAGGCGGCGCGGGGCGCGCTGTTCCGGATCGGGGCGACGCTCGTCGTCGAGAGCGCCGACGCGCTGCTGGCGACGCTGCCCGCGCCGTACGAGCGCGCGCCGGAGCGGGCGCTCGGCTGGGCGCTCGAGCTGTGGGCGGAGCTCGGCGCGCGGGCCGGCGCGAGCCCCGAGGTCCTCCCGCGCCTCCTGCTGCACGCGGACGCGCCCGAGGCGCTGCGCCGCTGGGCGCCGGGGCCGACCGGGGCGGGCGTGTTCGTGACCGACGCGTTCGCCGGGGGGCTCGCCGAGACGATCGAGTGCCCGCCCCTCGCGCCCGCCGGCGGCGCGCTGCGTCGGGTATCGCCCTGAGCGGTGTCGCCAGGTAGTCCCCACGTACCAGGAGCGCGGCCAGGGATCCGGAGAGATTTCAACGCAAAGGCGCAAAGGCGCAAAAAGACGCCAAATTCGCGTAGTTTTGCGTCGTTGCGTTGACCTCTTTTCTGCTCGCGGGGCAGAGCAGAGCCCTGGCAGGATTTCTGACCCGAGGTACTGGTGAGCGATATCGCCCTGTACGGGCGCGCGCTGCCACTGCCCCTGCCACAGGGCGTGTGACAGGGGACGATGTGACAGGGGCGATGTGACAGGGGCGATGTGACAGGGGGACGGCCGGCGTGGGGCCGGGGGGCGCCTGCGCGGCGCTGTCGCGCCTCGCGCGCGGCGAGGGCCGCGCAGGGGTCCCGCTGTGCGTGGTCACGCAGGCTTCCGGCATCCCACGGCCGTGAGCGGAGCTCGCGACGGCTGCCTGGTGGTCTTCAGCGGATGTCGCGACGTCGCCCCCGGCGGGCGCTGGCAAGGCGCTTGCGATGGCGCCCCGTCGCGAGGCGCCGCCGCGACCGGGCCAGTCCTGGCCCGCCGGGCGGCCGGCGCCTCTGCCTCGACAACAAGATAGCTGAGGAGACACCGTCATGCGCATGGTTCGCTTTGCATTCGCGCTCTTCGCCCTGTCCGCCGCCGGCTGCGCCGTCGACACGGCCGACCCCGATCTCGCGGTGGACGCGCCGCCCCTCTCGGAGAACTGGACAGTCAGCAGCTCCGCGTCGACCACGAGCTGGAGCTCGGGCCTCGTCGCCAACCTCTCGGTCCCGCAGTCCCTTCACTGCAACCTCGATTATGGTAGTGGGTACTTTTTGACAGATCTCGGCGTGAACCAGGAGCCCGTCGCCAATCCCGCCCAGTTCATCGCCAGGATGGAGGGCAGGTGCCGGGAGTTCAATCTCCTGAATGCCGCCCTTCCGCAGAACGGCAACTTCGCGAACATCAACATCTTTGCCGCGCCGAGCTACCGCCCCGGCGTGCTCTGGACCGCGGTCCCCGCGATCGACTCCTATCCCATCGGGCTGCAGCTCAGGGTGAACCCCGGCTCCCACGTGAAGGACGTGCGCATCATCTACGCTCACAAGGACGCGACCGGGATGGCGCTCGACGTCGCAGCGCCTTTCTACTCCCCCTGGGCGATCGGGTACGCCGGGAACATCCAGACCCTGAGCTGCCCGCCCCAGGAGGTGATGACGGGGCTGGATCTCCGGTACGACACGGTCGCGGGGCCGATCCGGACGCTGGAGATCCACTGCCGAGCGCTGAGCTGGTGAGCGGGCCGGCGGCCGGCGCGTCTGCTGTGGCCTCGGCCTCCGGCAGACGCGCCGGACCCGGCGGCGCTATCCTTCCTCGTCGGCATCGTGCACCATGCGGCGAGGGTGCCCCTGGGGGCGTGAGCCGAGATCCCGCGGCGGCACCGGCGAATGCGCTGGCCGGATGACATGACCCCATGACGACCCCCCTGCGCCCCGAGGACGTGCTCGCGAGCCTCCGCCGCGCCGGGCTCGCGACCCGGATCGACGCCGCGGCCTTCGCGGCCGCGTGCGACGCGGAGCGCGACGGCGCGCCGCTCGACGCCGAGATCGCGCTCTCGGCCCTGGCGTCGATCTACGGCGCGCGCGGCCCCTCGGAGGCGAGCGACCCCGACGGCGCGTTCGTGGTGGACGAGCACGCCGCCTCCGATCCGAAGGTCCTCGCGGCCGTGTGGCTCGCCTTCGAGCGGTGGCTCGAGCGCCCGATCCCCGTCTCGGTGGCGACCGATCTCGACGAGCTCGTCTCGTACGCTGGCGACATGTGCTTTCTCCGCCGGCACGCGGGCGCCGCGGGGGAGGCGCCCTGTGTGTTCTCCGTCGACGGGTGGCGCCCGCGCGACGATGCGTCCTTCTCGCTCTATGTGCTGCGAGGCGACGGCGAGCCGCTCCATGCGCTCGGCCTGCCGGTCCAGTTTCACGTGCACCCGAACACCGAGGCCGCGGCCGCCGGCATCTTCCGCCTCGACGGCCTCACGGACAGCTACCGCGAGCACGCCCCGACGTGCGCCGTCTGCCGGGACAACCTCCGGCGCGCCGCTGACGCGGGCTCCCTGCCCGACGAGTTCCGGCCGCTGCTCGTCGGATGAGCGGGCGCCGGCGGAGGCCGGCGCGATCCCGGTCGGTGGAGCGGACGACGGCGGGCGCCGTCAGGGACTGGCGCCCTGCCGTCCCAGGAGCCGCGCGGTCGCGCCCTGCGCCGCGTGGACCGCGCGGCCGGCCGCGCGCGCCGCCTCGCGGAGGGCCTCGTCCGCGCCGCGCGCGCCGGCGCTCCCGGACGGCCTCCAGAGAAGGTGCGCGGCGAGCGCCACCCCGAGCGCCACGGCGATGCCCGCGGCCGCGAGCCGCAGGCGCCGCGGCCCGCGCCGCGCCCGCGCGCCGGACGGCGCCGCGGCCGGCGCGCCCGCCGCGGCCACGAAGGCCGCCACCATCGCCTCGACGCCCGGGAACCGCTCCGACGGGCTTATCGCGAAGGCGCGCGCGAACCACGCCTCCAGCGCGGGCGGCGCTCCCGGGCACACCGTCGTCAGCGGCGGCCGCGCGCCGACGAGGATGGAGGCGAGCACCGCGGCCAGGTTGCGGCCCGGGAACGGCTGCTGCCCGGTGAGCGCCTCGTGCGCGACGACGGCGAGCGACCACATGTCGAGGTGCGGCCCGGCCTGCCCCTCGCACGTGTGCTCCGGGCTCAGGTAGGCCGGCGTGCCCAGCACCACGCCGTCCGCCGTCCGGCGGCGGAAGTCGACCGGCCGATCCTCACCGACCCATTTCGCGATCCCGAAATCGGCGATCTTGGCGCGCAGATGGCCGTCGCTTCCCTCGACGAGGAGGATGTTCGACGGCTTGATGTCGCGGTGCACGACGCCGAGGCCGTGCGCCGCGGAGAGCGCCTCGCCGAGCTGGCGGAGGAGCGGCGCGAGCTCCGCGGCAGACATCGGCCCTCGCTCCTGCAGCCATTGCAGCAGCGAGCTGCCGCGCACGTACTCCATGACGAGGTACGGGCCCGCCGCCGCGTCCTCGCCGGCGTCGTGCACCGCGACGACGCCGGCGGTCTTCTGCCCGAGCTGCGCCGCGACCCGGGCCTCGAGCCGGAACCGCTCGATCGCGTCGAGGTGCCGCCCATGGCGCGGTACGACGAGGAACTTGAGCGCGACGTCGACGCGCCGGACGGTGTCGTGCGCGCGCCAGACCTCGCCCATGGCGCCGCGCCCGAGCGGCTGCTCGAGCTGGTATCGGCCGTGGACGAGGCGGCCTCGCTGCGGCCTGGCGCGGGGCTCGTCCCGTCCGGCGCGGCGCGAGGACGCAGGGCGGGAGTCGGCGGGTCGCTCAGCGAGCGCGGCGGCGGCGAGCACCGCGGAGCGCGCGCTGTCTTTTCTCTGCGATTCGGGCTGTGGATCGAACGAGGATGGTTGGAACACGATCGAACACCTCCGTGCCGCCTCTGTGCTCCAGGCGCATCGAGCTCCCTCTCGGGCGACGCGCTGGGGCCAGGGACCGGGGCATGTCCTGAGCGTACCGCGAGCGCGGGACCCTGAGAATCCAGGACAGCGCGCGTTCCTGCACGTTCTTGCGCAGAGCGCTCCTCGCGGACGTGCCCTCACGCGCTCGCACAATGGCGCCGGACGTCGTCGCCTGCGCCACGTGAGCTCATGCGGCGACGGGCCTGTCCGTTCTCGGCACGATCCAGCGAGCTCATGACAGGACCGTGACGCGGCGCGACGGCTGCTCGATGTCGACGCCAGCGATCCGGCCCTATAGTCGCGCGGTCGCCGCGCCCGACGTCGCGCTCAGCGGCGTCGGATCGCGCCTTTGGGCGGTATTCGATGGCCAGGAGATGAGCACATGAAGGCATACGAGCTGCAAACAGCCGGGGGAGCGGATGCGTGGGTGCCGGTCGAGAGGGACGCGCCGCAGGCGGGACCGGGGCAGGCGCTCGTGCGGATACGGGCCGTGTCGTTGAACTACCGCGATCTGCTGCTCGCGAAGGGCGGTTACCTGCAGCCGGTGACGCGGCCGGTGATCCCGGTCTCGGACGGGGCTGGCGAGGTCGTGGCGGTGGGAGAGGGGGTGACGCGGGTCAAGGTGGGGGACCGGGTGACGCCGACGTTCTTCCAGACGTGGACCGACGGCGAGCCGGTGCAGCTCCGGGACCGGGCGCTGGGGGCCGGGAGCACGGATGGGGTGCTGGCGGAGCTCGTGGCGCTCGACGCCGAGGGGCTCGTGCCGCTGCCCGAGCACATGAGCTTCGAGGAGGGCGCGACGCTGCCGTGCGCGGCGGTGACGGCCTGGCACGCGCTGGTGCCGCAGGGAAAGCTGCAGGCGGGGCAATCGGTGCTCGTGCAGGGCACGGGCGGCGTGTCGATCTTCGCGCTGCAGCTCGCGCGCGCGCTGGGGGCGCGGGTCATCGCCACGTCGAGCAAGGACGAGAAGCTGGCCCGGGCGCGCGAGCTCGGGGCGGATGAAGGAATCAATTACCGGAAGCACCCTGACTGGGAGGAGAAGGTGCTGGAGGTGACGGGGGGGCAGGGCGTGGACCACGTGATGGAGGTCGGCGGGGAGGAGACGCTGCCGAGGTCGATCCGGGCGGCGCGGGAAGGGGGGCACATCGCGCTGATCGGGCTCCTGAGCGGGGCGTGGGGGGCGCCGGATCCGAAGGCGATCGAGCAGAAGAGGCTCCATGTGTCGCCTGTGTTCGTCGGGAGCCGGGTGATGTTCGAGGAGATGAACCGGGTGCTCGTGGCGCACCGGATCAAGCCGGTGATCGATCGGGTGTTCGGGTTCGACGAGGCGCGGCAGGCGATGAGGTACCTGGAGTCCGGCGCGCACTTCGGGAAGATCGTGATCCGCGTCTGAACGGCCCGGGCCGGGCCGGCGCCGGGAGGCCGCCCCGGGGATCCGGCGCGCCGCGCGGAGAGGTCGCCGTCACGGCCCGCGGCCGGCCCGAATGCGCTTGAACCGGACCCGCGCACCCACAACGTTACGCGGCCCGACATGGCAGACGACGTCCAGGCCGCCACCGCCGCCACCCCCGCCGCGCCGGCGGCGCCCTTCGAGACCCGGGAGGCCCTCGTCGCCTGGCTCGCGCGACACGGCGTCGCGCACCTCGCGCGGCTGAACCTCGAGGCGGCGGCGCCGCGCGTCGACCCCGCCCTCTGGCCCGAGCTGCGGGTGCTCGGCGCGCGGCGGCGCCTCATCGATCTCGCGAGCGCCGACGAGCTCGCGCGCGCGCTCGCGTGGCTGCCGTCCCCGCGCCTGCGCGACGCGCTGCCGCCCGCCGTCTGGCGCTTCCTCGAGGACGAGCGCGCCGACGCGGCGCGGGCGCGCGCCGAGGTCCCGTCGCTGCTGCGGCCGCCGGACGAGCCGCGGGCCCTGCCGGCGCACGAGCGGCTGTGCGTCCTGCGCGCCCGCGTGCCGGACGCGGTGGCCCCGCGCCGCGAGCGGGCGCTACAGGCCTGCGTCCAGGCCGGCGCCCTGCGCTTCGACAAGGCGCTGCCCGGCTTCCGCTTCGACGACCTGCTGCCGTTCGAGTCGCAGCGCGCCGGCGTCGGCTTCGTCCGGCCCGAGGCGCGGATCACCCTCGCGCCGGGCGCGCTCCGCGCCGAGTGCTCCTGCGGCGCGGGCGACTGCGTCCACGTGCTCGCGGCGATCGACGCGGCGCTGCTCTGGCTGCGCCAGCCCCCGGGCGACGCGTTCTTCGAGGCGCTCGAGGAGCTCGGGCGCCCCGCCTGGGAGCGCACGCTGCTGGCGCTCGACCGCGCCCTCGACGAGGGCCCCGGCGGGCGCGCCGGCGTCGATATCACCTACCGCCTGCGCGCGGTCGAGGACGTCGGCGTCGCCGTCGAGGCGTGGGTCCACCGGATCGGCAAGAAGGGCCAGCGCAGCGCGGGCACCCGGGTCGGCCGGAAGCGCCTCCTCCAGGAGCACGGCGCGCGGCTCTCCTCCGAGGACGCCCGCGCCGCGGCGCTCTTGCCCGAGGGCGACGGGTTCGCGCCGCGGGCGCTCGTCGAGGCGCTCGTCGGCCACCCGCGCGTCTTCCTCGACGAGGCGCCGCACGTGGCGGTGCGCGTCGAGCGCGCGCCGGTGGGGCTCGTCGCGGAGGAGCGCCACGGCGTCGTGCGGGTGAGCGCCGGCGTCGACGGGACGGCGCTGCCCGCCGCGCTGCTCGAGCGCGCGCGCCGGGCCCGCCCCGAGGACGTGCTGTTCCTGTGGGACTGGGACCAGGGCGCGCGCCGGCTCACGCTGCTCGACGTCAAGGCCGAGGTGCGGTCGCTGCTCGACGTGCTCCTGCGCGAGGGCAACCTCTTCCCGCCCGAGAGCCACGCCGCCCTGCTCGCCGCGCTCGCGCGGTGGGCGCAGCGCGTGCCCGTCGCCATGCCGCGCAGCGTGATGGGCGAGTCGGTCCCCGCGCTGCTGCTCCCGGTGCTGCGGCTCTCGCCCCAGCCGAACGGCGCGGTCGAGGTGGAGCTGCGCGTGCGGCCGCTCGCCGACAGCCCCGCCCTCGCGCCGGGCGCGGGCGCGCGCGACGTCCACGTGCGCCGCGGGGACAGGGCGCTGCACGCCGTGCGCGACCTGCGGCGGGAAGAGGAGTTCGCCCGCGCCCTGTGCGCCGAGCTCCCGCTCGCCGGCGCCGAGCGGCTCGAGGAGGGGCGCCCTTTCCACTACCGCTTCGACAGCGCGCACGGGGCGCTCGACCTGCTCGCGGCGTGCGCGCGGCGCGATCCGCCGCCGGAGCTCGAGTGGGTGGGCGCGCCGCTGCGCGCCGTGAGCAGCGGCGGCCCGCCGGCGCTCAAGGTCGTCCTCGAGAAGAAGCGCGCGTGGTTCGGCCTCCTCGGCGGCCTGAGCGTCGAGGGCGAGCGGGTGGAGCTGGCCCGGCTGCTCGACGCCGCGCGCCGCAAGGACCGCTACGTGGAGGTCGAGCCCCGCACGTACGTGGAGCTGGACGAGGCGCTGCGCGCCCACCTCGAGCGCCTGTCGGACCACGTGCACGCGACCGGCAACGGCCTCGCCGTGGGCCCCTCGGCCGCCGGCGTGCTGCGGGAGATCGAGGCGGCCGGCGCCGCGCTCGAGGCGGACGGCGCGTTCCGGCAGCTCGTCGATCGCGTCGCCGCGGCCGGCGAGCTCTGCCCCGCCGTCCCTACGGCGCTCCGCGCCGAGCTCCGCCCGTACCAGGTCGACGGCTTCCGCTGGCTCACGCGGCTCGCGGCGTGGGGCGCGGGGGGCGTCCTCGCCGACGACATGGGCCTCGGCAAGACGGTGCAGGCGCTGGCCGTGCTGCTCGATCGCAGCGAGCGCGGGCCGGCGCTCGTCGTCGCGCCGACCTCGGTGGCGTTCAACTGGAAGGACGAGGCGGCGCGCTTCGCGCCGTCGCTGCGCCTGACGCACTACGCGGACGCGGCCGATCGCGGCGACGCGCTCGCGTGGCTCGGCCCGGGCGACGTGCTGGTGGTCAGCTACGGCCTGCTCGCGCGCGACGCCGCGCGCCTCGCGTCCCGGCGCTTCGCCACGGTCGTCTTCGACGAGGCCCAGGGCCTGAAGAACGCGACGACGCAGCGCGCCCGCGCCGCGAGGGCGCTCCAGGCGGACTTCAAGCTCGCGCTCTCGGGCACGCCGATCGAGAACCACCTCGGCGAGCTCTGGAGCCTCTTCACCGCGGTCTTCCCCGGCCTGCTCGGCGGCTGGGAGTCGTTCCGCGGCCGCTACGCGGCGCCGATCGAGCGGCAGAGCGACCCCGCCGCGGCGCCCGCGCTGGCGCGCGTGCTCGCCCCGTTCCTGCTGCGGCGGACGAAGGCGCAGGTGGAGTCCGAGCTGCCGGCGCGCACCGAGGTGCGCGTGCCGGTCGTGCTCTCGGGCGCGGAGTGGCAGCTCTACGAGGACGCGCGGCTCGCGGCGCTGTCCGAGCTCGAGACGCGCAGGTCGGTCCTGCGCGAGCAGGAGCGCCGCGTCGAGGTGCTCGCGGCGCTCACGCGGCTGCGGCTGCTCGCCTCGCACCCGCGCCTGTACGACGCGCGCTCGGAGCTCGTCTCGTCCAAGCTCGAGCGCTTCCTGGAGCTCGTCGACGAGCTGCGGGCCGAGGGCCAGCGCGCGCTCGTGTTCAGCCAGTTCACGTCGCACCTCGCGCTCGT
The DNA here is from genome assembly GCF_051521615.1 of Sorangium sp. So ce1335. Lineage (NCBI taxonomy): Bacteria > Pseudomonadati > Myxococcota > Polyangiales > Polyangiaceae > Sorangium > Sorangium sp. So ce1335. The sequence continues at coordinate 6,552,191 of NZ_CP150363.1, read as the reverse complement.
GCGCGCGGCGCTCGACGAGCGCGGCGTCCGGTACGTCTACCTGGACGGTGAGACGCCCCGGAAGGCGCGCGGCGAGCGGGTCCTCGAGTTCCAGGAGGGCACGGCGCCGCTGTTCCTCATCTCGCTCAGGGCGGGCGGCTTCGGCCTGAACCTCACGGCGGCCACCAACGTGATCCACCTCGATCCCTGGTGGAACCCCGCGGTCGAGGACCAGGCGTCGGACCGCGCGCACCGGCTGGGCCAGCGGCGGCCGGTCACCATCTACCGCCTCGTGGCGCTGGGGACGATCGAGGAGCAGATGCTGTCGCTGCACGAGCAGAAGCGCTCGCTCGTGGCCCAGGTGCTCGGCGGCAAGGACGAGGCGGGGAAGCTGACGACGCAGGAGCTGCTCGAGTTGCTCTCGGCGCGGCCCGGCGGGCCGGCCGGCGGGGAGCGCGGGGAGGGGGCGCGGGGCGGCGGGGGCGAGGTGGAGGCGTCTGTCTGACGGAGGGGCGCTACGTCGCCCAGAGCACGCGGAGCTCGAGCTCGATGGCGTCGAAGGGCGCAACGCGGACGCGCGCGGCGTCGCGGTGGACGGCGGTGCGGGTCCAGTCGCGTCCCGGGGTGAGCGAGAAGACCTCCAGGGTCCGCTGGATCGGGTCGAGAAGCCAGGCGTGCTGCACGCCCTCGCGCGCGTAGAGGGGCATCTTCTCCCTGCGGTCGACCTGCTCTGTCGACGGGCTCAGCACCTCGCAGATCCAGTCGGGAGCGAGCGAGAAATAGGCCGTCTCGGGGAGCTCGGGCATGCGCTCGCGGCGCCAGCCGGCGATGTCCGGCACGACGACCTCCACGTCGCCCGGTGACGCCGGATCGGGGAAGTGGATCTCGGGCTCGTCGAGGATCCACCAGCCGCCCGGCCCGTTCTTGCCGTGGTCGAACGGGCCGGTGAGCTCTGCGCCGAGGCCCGAGCTCGCGCGCGCGTGCCGCGGCGCCGGCCGGGGGAAGACGTGGAGCACGCCGCGGATGAGCTCCGCCACCTTGTGCGGCGGCGCGGCCTCGATGTCGGCGTACGTGGCGCGGCGGGGCTTCTCGGCGGGGTGGCCCATGCGTCCAGCCTGCCTTCAGGGGCGCAGCGAGGCAAGGCGCCGGGAAACAGCTGGGGAATGGCCCATCCTGGGTGAGCGCCTCGGCGCGGCGTCGCCCAGCGTCAGGTGGGCTCCTCGCTCCGGGAGCCGCTCGATCCGCGTGAGCCCTTCGCCGGCCTCACGCCTCGCCGACCTCGTTCGCGAAGGCCCTCGCGGGGTCGGCCTCCCTCGCCGGGTCGCCCGGCGCGGCCTTCTGGACGACCGTGCGCTTCCACCGCCCCGAGGCGTAGTACGCGAGGCTGGCGATCAGCGAGACGACGAAGCTCACCGCGATGGCCCACCAGACGCCCTCCACGCTGCCCATCTCGCGGGAGAGCCAGTACGCGAGCGGGGCGCGCACGACCCAGAGGCTGAGCAGCGAGATGGCCGTCGTGACGACCGTCGCGCCGGCGCCGTTGATGATGCCGTTGCTCACGAACGACAGGCCGAAGACGACGTAACACGCGCCGACGATGTGCAGGTACGAGACGCCGAGCCCGATGACGACCGGATCGGTGATGAACACCCGGAGGAGCGCCTCGGGGAAGATGAGCGCCGCCGCCGAGATCACGAGCGTGATCCCGCCGCTGAACACGCACCCCCACGTGAACACCTCGCGCACGCGGCCGTGGTGGCCCGCGCCAAGGTTCTGCCCGGCGAGCGTCGAGATCGCCATCCCCATGTTGATCGCGGGCAGGAACGCGATCTGGTCGATGCGCGAGGCCGCGCCGAACGCCGCCGTCGCGACCTCCCCGAACCCGTTCACGATCCCCGTCACCACCACCATCCCGAGCGAGACGACCGACTGCTGGATGGCCGCCGGCACGCCGATCCTGCACGTCTTCCGGATCGTCGGGCCGAGCTCCCCGAAGCGGGGCCACCGCGGCGCGATCGGCGACTTGCGCGCGCGGAGATACGCGTGGAGCGCCACGAGCGCGATGACCTGGGAGACGATCGTGGCCCACGCCGTCCCGTTCAGGCCGAGCGCCGGCAGCCCGAGCCGCCCGAAGATGAGGAGCGGGTCGAGCACCGTCGTGAGCAGGACCGAGCCGAGCTGAAAATAGAGGGGCGTCTTCGAGTCCCCTGTCCCCTGGAGCATGCTCCGGAGCGCGAACATGCCGAAGCTGAACGGCAGCGAGAGCAGGTAGATCCGCAGGTAGCCAACCGACGGCGCGAAGACGTCGGCCGGCGTGTCCATCGCCAGGAGGATCTCGGGCGTGAAGATCTCCCCGAGGACGGTCAAGAGGACGCCGAGGCCGTAGATCAGCGCGGTGGAGCCGTCGACGACGCGGCGCAGCTCGTCGAAGCGCCGCGCGCCGAAGCTCTGCGAGACGAGGATGTTCGTCGCCAGGGTGATGCCCATCCCGACGCCGAAGATCGTGAAGATGACAGGGAAGCTCACGGTGACGGCCGCCAGGGCTGCAGTGCCCAGGAACTGGCCGACCCAGATGGCGTTGATGAAGCTGTAGGTCGTCTGAAGGAAGCCCCCGACGAGCATCGGGAGCGAGAACGTCACGATGTGCCGGGGGATGCTACCGGTCGTCAGATCGGTTCCGAACCTGGGTTTCATCGAGCTCCTCGCCCGCGGGCGGGCGGAACGTGGCGGTGGGTGGCTTGTCGCGCGCGCGTAACGTAGCGAACGCGCGGCGAGGAGCCACTCCCCTGGCGTGTCGCTTGCAGTCGGCGCCGGCCGCTGAGCGCGCTCCTGCACAACGCGCCAGCGAGGAGAACGACATGGCGAAAGCAAAGTCTGCGAGCGCCTCGAAGCATCCGGGAGCGCAGGCCGCGAGCGCCGCGACGTCCGAGGCGTCCTTGCCGCGCCTGCTCACCGCGGCGGAGCAAGAGCTCCTGGGCCGCGCCCTCAGGTTCCTCGTCAACGTCCAGGCCGCGCCGTTCATCGCGCGCGCCCGTCGCGAGGGCTACACGCCCGACGAGCACCGCGAGGGGTGGCGGCTGCTCAAGGTCGCCTCGGGCGAGCAGCGCCCGATCGAGCACCTGTTCGTCGAGGCGCCCTGCGGCGGCGCCGTCGAGGGCGCCGAGCGGCTGCGGCTCCTCCAGGCGGTCGACGCGTTCGAGAGCACGTGGTTCCCGCGCGCCCGCGCGATCATCCGTCGCGTCGTGCCGCGCGAGCGCCGCGGCGGCTTCGAGGCGGCGTTCTTCAAGAACCTCGAGCAGCAGCCGCCCGGGCCGGCCGCGAGCATGTCGGTCGCGACGTTCCTCCGCCGGGTCGAGGGGCTCGCAAGGAACAGCGACGAGGACGCGAGGAAGGTCCACAGGACGCTCGCGGCGCGCGGGCTGACCGACGAAAGGATGCAGCAGGCGCGCGAGCTGATCGGCAAGCTCGAGGCCGGCGCGCCAGCGCAGCCGCCGCGGATCCCGGCGGCCGAGCTGGAGTGGGCGTGGAAGGAGCAGCGGGCGGCGCTCGAGGGCCTGCGCGGCTGGTTCAACGACTGGGCGACGACGCTCCGGCAGGTCTTCCCGGTCAAGGTGCAGATCCAGCTCGGCCTCACGGCCGTGAAGCGCACGGCGGCCGCCCCGGGAGAGGCGATCGAGGAGGACGCGGCGCTCGACGAGGAAGACGCCGCGCCCGAGGGCGCAGCGCCGCTGCTCGGCTGACCCGGCCGAGGCTCGCCCCGGCCGCGGCAGTCCGGTCGACGCGCGCCGCCAGCTCGGTCGATCGGGTATGTGTCCTTACGAATCGAGGTGGGCGACGCTGCTTCGCGGCGTCTGGGCCCAGCGCGGTTCCGCAACCGGCTGCGTCCTTCCGCAATGGTTTGCGTCATCCGGCAAGGTGTTGCGGTTGCCGCGCGCGCTCAGCCCGCGCGCAGCCTCCACACCGCGGGTCGCAGCAGCAGGAGCGGCGCGGCGAGGCCCGCGATCACGCCGGCCCACACCGTCGCTTCCACGCCGATGCGGCCCGCCAGCCAGCCGGCCGCCAGGGTGCCCGTGGGCAGCAGCGCGCCCGTGATCACGTGGAGCGTGGCGTTGACCCGGCCGAGCACGGTCAGGGGCAGCATCGATTGCCGGGCGCTCACCGCGTGGATCATGAACGCGACGAGGAACGCGTCCCCGACGAGCTGGTGGAGCACGAGCGCGGGGACGGCGAGGTCCCCGAGCCGCGCCGCGAGCGGGATGAGCAGGGCGCCCGCCTGGCCGGCGGCGAGGCTGACGATCATCGCCGGCCCGGCGCCGAGGCGGCGGCCCATCCAGCCCGCGACGACGCTGCCGCCGAGCGCGCCGACCCCGCCCGCGCTGATGATCAGGCCGACCGCGGCGGGATCGAGCCGCAGGTGCTCCAGGAGATAGAGCATGTACAGCGCCGAGAAGGCCCCGCCGCTGAGGAGCGCCTGCGCGCCGATGGCAAGGAACGTCGCTCCGACGACGGGGTGGCCGAGGCCGTGGCGCAGCCCCACGCGGAGATCCTCGAGCAGCGCGGCGCCGCGCCCGGACGCGGCGCCCTCGGGGACGGCGGGCGCCTCCGCGGCCCGGATGCGCCCGAGGAGCGCCGCCGACCAGAGGTAGGACAGCGCGTCCACGACCATCGTCACCGGCGCGGTGAGGACCTGGATCAGGATGCCCGCCGCGCCGGGGCCGGCGATCTCCGCGGCGGCCTCGGTCCCCTCGAGCCTGGCGTTCGCCGCGACGAGGTGGTCCTGCCCGACGAGCGCCGGCAGGTACGCGTTGTCGGCGATCTGGAACAGGGAGGTCGCCATGCCGACGAGCGCGGCCACCGCGAGGAGCTGGACGAGGGTGAGCGCGCCGGCCCACGCCGCGATCGGGACCGAGAGGATCAGCGCCGCGCGCACGAGATCCGCGCCGATGAGCAGCGGCCGCTTGCGCGAGCGGTCGACGAGCCCACCCGCGAAGAGCCCCACGAGGACGCCCGGCGCGGTGGACAGGGCGGAGAGCGCCGCCACGCCCGCGGCGTCGGCACCGAGGCTCACGATCGCGATCACGGGCAGCGCCGTGCGGCTGACGCGTCCGCCGAGCGCGCTCACCGCCTGCGCCGCCCACAGGCGCAGGAAGTCGGGGTTGCGCGAGAGGCCGTCGCGGGGAGGGGAGGGCATGGAGAGCGCGAGCAGGGGAGGAAAGAGGGAAGGAGGCGAGAAGGAGGGAAGCGGAGTCTACCGCCCTGGCCGAGCGCCGCGAGCGACGAAGCACCGCGCCGGCGCGCGGCGCATCGCGCGCTCGCGCGCGGCGCAGGGCGCCCACTCCGCCAGCGCGCCGCTGACCGCAACGGACTCGATGGCGCCATCACGCGCGCCTCCTGCGCGTCCCTGACCCGGAGGACCCGGAGCGAGGCGCTGTCGAGAGGGGACGGAGCGAGGCGCCTCCACCCGGCAGCTCCTGCGTCGCGGCGCCCGCATCCCGCTCGCCTCGGAGGGCGAGCGCGGCTAAAGGCCTCCATGGAGCCACTCGCGCCCATGCCCACGCTCCTGCGTTCACCCGCCACAAGGATCGGCGCAGCGCTCGTCGCGATGGCGATGGCGCTCGTCGGCTTCCTGCCCCTCTTCGACGGCCCCGGCTACGAGAGCGCGCTCGCCGCAGGCCTGCTCGTGCCGGGCGCCGCGGCGATCGCGACAGCGCTCGACGTCGCCGCCCACAGGCCCCCGCCCGTCGAGGCGTTCCGCCGCGGCGTCGCGAACGGCGCCCTCTTCGCCCTCGTCGCGTACGCCACCACGCTCGCGCACGGCCTCCGCGCCGGCTTCTGCGACGTGCTCGGCGGCTCCGCCCACTTCGCCCTCGGGCCCGGGCTCGGCGCCGCGCTCGGCGGCGCCTGGGGCGCCGTCGCGGGCGAGCTCGCCGCGGGCAGCCGGCGCGACGAGAGCGCGCCCCCGCCGCCGGCGTGGCGCCGCCGGCTCGCCGCCGTCCTCGCCGCGCTCGCCGCCCCGCTCGGCTCCGCCGGCGTCAGCGCCGTCCGCTTCTACACGAGCCCGATCGTCTTCGCCTACGATCCGTTCGCCGGCTTCTTCAGCGGCACCCTCTACGACACGGTCGTCGACGCCTCGGGGCTCGTCACCTACCGCGCCGGCACCCTCGCCACCCTGCTCGCCGCGTCCGTGCTCGCGCAGCACCTCGTCCACGACGCGGGCGGCCGGGTGACGTTCCAGCCGCAGGGCCGCCCGGGCCTGCTCCTGCTCGGCGCGGCGAGCGCCGCGATCAGCGCCGGGACGCTCCTGGAGGGCGCGCGGCTCGGCCACTTCCAGACCTCGGAGAGCATCGCGGCCGAGCTCGGCGCGCTCTCGCAGGGCCAGCGCTGCGAGGTCGTCTACCCGCGCGGCATGCGCGAGGCCGACGTCCAGCGCTTCGTGCGCGAGTGCGACGCCCACATCGCGGCCGGCGAGCGCTGGCTCGGCGCGCCCGCCGAGGTCGACGGCGAGCCGCTCCGCGTCCGCGCCTACCTGTTCGAGAGCGCCGCGCAGAAGGGCGCGCTCATGGGCGCCTCGCGCACGTACGTGGCGAAGCCGTGGCGCCGCGAGGTGTACCTGCAGGCCGCCGGCTACCCGCACCCGACCCTCGGGCACGAGATCATGCACGTGCTCGCCGGCGCCTTCGCCCGCGGCCCGTTCAAGATCGCCGGGCGCCTCGGCGGGTGGCTCCCCGACCCGGGCCTCATCGAGGGGATCGCCGTCGCCGGCTCGCCGAAGGAGGGCGAGGACCTGAGCCATCGAGGGTGGGCCAAGGCCATGAAAGATCTCGGGATCTTGCCCCCGATATCGCGCCTCTTCGCGCTCGGCTTCCTCGCCGAGAACTCGTCGACCGCGTACACCGTGAGCGGCGCCTTCGTCGGGTACGTGCGCGCGACGTACGGCCCCGACGCGGTGCGCGCCTGGTACGGCGGGCGGCCGCTGCCGGAGATCACCGGGGCGCCGTGGGACGCGATGGAGCGCGCCTGGCACGCCGACCTCGACGCGCTCTCGCTGCCCGACGCAGCGAAGGCGCAGGCGAAGGCCCGCTTCGACCGGCCCGCCGTCTTCGAGCGGCGCTGCCCGCACGTCGTCGACGCGTGCGTGCAGGAGGCCGAGCAGCTCCGCGCGCGCGGCGACCACGAGGGCGCCATCGCCGCGTACCGGCGCGTCCTCTCGCTCGACCAGAGCCCCGCGACCCGCGTCGCGATCGCCGAGACGCGCCTCGCCGGCGACGCGCCGAGCAGCAGGAGCGAGGGCGTCCGCGAGCTCGAGGCGATCGCCGGCGACGCGTCGATCCCGCGGCACCTGCGCGACCGCGCCGCGGAGCGGCTCGGCGACGTCGCGCTCGCGGCGGGCGACAGGGAGCGCGCCGTGACCTGGTACCGCGAGGTCGCCGGCCGGCTCGTCGACGAGGACCGGCTCCGCACGCTGGACGTCAAGATCGCCGCCGCGAGCGACGACCGCGCGCGCGCGGCCGTCGTCGAGCTCTTGATCGGGACCCGCGGCGGCGCGCCGGACAGGTTCCGGGCGGCGGAGCTGCTCGGCGCCTGGGCCGTGCAGGCGCCGAGCGACGGCCTGCCGAGCTACCTGCTCGGCCGCCATTACCTGAACGAAGGCCGCTTCGACGAGGCCGCCGACCGCCTGGACCGGGCGCTCGCGGCCCACCTGCCCATCCAGCGCGTCTGGATCGAGGCCGAGCGGCTGCGGCTCGTCGTGGCGTGCGGCCTCGACGACGCCGAGACCGCCCGCCGCATGTTCGCGCAGTATGCCGCCCACGACGGCGCGGCGGGCGCCGGGCCCGCCGTGAGCGAGGAGCGCCGGGACGCCGCCCTCCGCCTGCTCGAGCGCTGCGCGCCGCCTGCGTCCCCGGCGGCCTCCTCCGGGCCGCCGGCGGGACAAAAATGAAGAATGCCTCTCGTTCCGGCGCGCCGCCGTGGTGAGATGTCGTGGAAATGCTCGATGCGCCCGCGAGCGAGAGGTCGTGCCGCCTCGTCGCGCTGAACGCTGTCCTCACCGTCGTCGCTCGCCACTCGAACCTCCTGTTGCCGAGGCCGTTCGAGGAGCTCGCCGGCTCGGTCTGCCGGTTCGCCCCGTTCCACGTCCTCGCGGTGCTGTTCCCGGAGCCCGAGGGGGAGCTGCTCGCCTACGCGGCCTTCCGCGGTGAGACGCTCTCGGCGGCGCCGTTCGGCGCGCGGATGCCGGCGCCCGCGGCGCTCTTCCGGCGGGTGTTCGGCGAGGGGAAGGCGTTCTCCTGCGAGAGCACCCGCGCGGGCGACGCGCTCGACGGGATGGGGGCCGCCGAGGGGTGCCTCTCGTACGTCGCGCTCCCGGTGCGGAGCGCGCCGCCCGGCGCCGATCCCGGCGCATCCGTCGCGGCGCGCGCCCCGGGGTCGGCCGGCGTCACGGGCGGCCCCGTCATCGCGGCGCTCGTGCTCGGGTACGCCGAGCAAGCCGGCGCGGCGGCGGCGCCCGTCGCCCTCTTAGAAGAGCTCGCCGACGCGCTCGGCGCCGGCCTCGACCGCTCGCTGCGCGTCGTGGCCGGCGAGCGTGAGGCCGCCGAGCGGCTGCTGCGCATCCGCGAGCTCGAGGAGCAGCACCGCAACCTGCTCGACAACGCGCCGCTCATCATCTTCCGCCTCGACCCCGAGACGGGCGAGCTCTCGTTCCTGAACCGCCACGCCGAGCGGCTCCTCGGCGTGCCGGTGGCCGAGGCGCTCAGGACGCCGGGCTTCCTCGCGGAGGCGCACGCCGATCCGGAGGGCGTGATGTGCTTCGAGGACGCCGTCGCGCGGGCCAAGCTCGGCGCGCCCTCGTCCTCGTACGAGGCGCGCCTGCGCCGTCGGGGCGGCGACGCGATCACCGCGCGCGGCACGGTGTACCCGCTCGTCTCCGATCGCGGGCGCGTCGTCGCGATCGAGGGCGTCCTCGCGGACGTGAGCACCGAGCACGCGGCGCGCACGCGGCTCATCCAGGTCGATCGGCTGTCGACGCTCGGCACGCTCGCGGCCGGCGTGGCCCACGAGATCAACAACCCCGCGGCGTTCATCCTGCTCGGCCTCGACATGCTCGACCGGCTCCTGCGCGGCCCGAACGTGCGCATGGAGGGCGCCGCCGCCTCGAGCGCGTCGGAGCTGCTCCAGGAGCTGCGCGACTCCATCAAGCGCATCGTCGACATCGTCCGCGATCTCAAGCTGTTCGCGAGCCCGCCGCAGCCCGAGGGCTCGCGGCGCACGCTGACGGACGCGAACCGCACGGTCGAGTCCGCGCTGAGCCTCACGCGCGGCCAGATCATCGAGCGGGCGCAGATCGTGAAGAACCTCTCCGAGGTGCCGCCGGTCCTCATGGAGGACGGCCGGCTCGGGCAGGTCATCGTGAACCTCCTCGTCAACGCGGCGCAGGCGATCCCGAAGCCGAGCTCGAAGCTCGAGGCCCGCGATCAGACCGTGACGGTCGAGACGCGCAGCGACGGGGAGACGGTCGAGATCGTCGTGAGCGACACCGGCGCCGGCATCGCGGAGGAGAACCTGCCGCGCATCTGGGCGCCGTTCTTCACGACGAAGGGCCCGGAGGTCGGCACCGGGCTCGGCCTGTCGATCAGCCGGGAGATCATCGAGCGCGCGGGCGGCACGATCGCGGCCGAGAGCCCGGTGCCCGGGAGCGATCCGCCGGGCGGCGCGCGCTTCGTCATCTCGCTGCCCGCGGCGGGGCGCACGGAGGCGGCGACGCCGAGCGTGTCGCCCGTGCCGCGGCTCGTCTCGAAGCGGGCGCGGGTGCTCGTCGTGGAGGACGAGGCGTCGCTCGCGCGCGCGCTGTCCGAGCAGCTCGGCCGCGTGCACCAGGTGTCGATCGCGCCGAGCGCGGACGCCGCCATGGGGATGCTCGCGGGGGGCCAGCGCTTCGACGTCGTGCTCTGCGATCTGCGGATGCCCGGCATGTCGGGCGACGTCTTCTACACGCGCCTCCGCGAGAGCGATCCGGCGCTGGCGCAGGGGTTCATCTTCATGACCGGCGTCGGCTTCGGCGCGGACGTCGAGCGGTTCCTCGCCTCGTCGGGCCGCCCGCTCCTGGAGAAGCCGTTCTCCGCCGAGGACGCGCTGTCCGCGATCGCCGAGGTCGTCTCGTCGAACCGCGCCGCGGCGCGCGGGGCCGGCGCGTAGCGCGCGGGACCGGCGCGCAGCGCGCAGGGTCGGCGCGCAGCGCGCGTGGGCGCGCGAGGGGGGCGCTCAGCCCAGGATCTGCGCGCAGACCCGCTGGAGCTCGCGCAGCACGTCGGGGGTGGCCTGGAGCGTGATGCGCGAGCGCGCCTCGCCCTCCTGGTAGCTCAGCGTGAGCACGACGACGGGCGCCGCGATCTTCGCCCCGCGGCTCGCGGCGGCGATCGTGTCGATGCGCCAGTCGACGCCGGTGAGCAGCTTGCCGTGGTCGAGCAGCGCGCCGCGCACGATCTCCCGCCGCACGACCGCCCTGGCTTGCTCGTAGCCGGCGAGCAAGATCGCCTGGATCTCCTCGGCCTCGTCCACGGGCACGAGCACCGCGAGGTCGGTCGCGAGCGCGGCGCGGTCGAGATCACGCTTGCTCGCCTCGCGGACCAGGAAGCGGCACGCCTTGAGCACCCGCGCGAGCGCCTCGGACCCGACCTCGTGCCGGCGGCAGAACTCGTCGAGGTGCCGCTCCACGGCCGCGGGCACCGGCTCGCCGAGGCTCGGCCCGAGCGCCTCCCACAGGCGCCGCCGCGCGCCCTCGGGGAGCTCCAGGAGCCGGCGCAGGTCGGCGGCGAGCTCCGGGGGCGGCGGCTGCCCGCCCAGGCTGCGGAGCCCGGCGCGGGGGGAGGGCGCCACCTGCGCGGGCGTGCTCATCGCGACCTCGTCGACACGCGCCCAACACTCGCCGAGCTCCGCGTCGATGTCCATGGCCACGCGCGCGCGCCGCGCGGGCCGCGCCGGATCAGTCGCTGAGCTGGATCGGGACGTAGAGGGCGCGCATCTTCGACATCGTGCCCTGGCGCGTGTACCCCGCGAGCCCGTAGAGCAGGTTCCACCAGTGCCCGCTCGGCGTCTCGCCGTACGAGAACACGGGGAAGAAGTGGAACTCCCACTCCTTGCCGCCCCGCACCCGCTGCTCCTTGTAGAACGTGTTGAGCGCGAGCTGCGTCACGGACGCCTCGTCCGCGAACCGGAAGAAGAGCGGCAGGACGACCGTCGTGCGCGACCTCGGCGACGAGAAGTCCCAGAGGAACGGCGCGACGACGAGGTGCGTGTCATTGCGATCGCGCCCCGAGTAGAAGAACGGATAGATGTCCGTCTCCCAGCCGGTGAGATCCCTCGTGTGCCGGATGAGCGGCGTGATCCACGTCGTGTCGCTCAGCCCGTGGCGCTTGAAGCGGCCGTAGAGCGGGAACAGGGCGAGATCGTCGCTCCGCGGCGAGGTGTTCCGGTAATAGAACGGCAGCAGCATCGTCCGCTCGAGGTCGATGTCCGGATCGCGGTACTGCCAGAAGAGCGGCGTGATCATGTCGAGCTCCGTCCGCCCTCGGTAGCGAGCGTAGCCCCAGGTCGCGAACGTGCTCTCCCCCTCCTCGCCGCGCGCCTTCACGAAGAGCGGCGTGACGAGCAGGTTCGAGTTGCCCTCGCGCCCGTAGTGGAAGAACGGGAACAGCGTCGTGCGGTCGTGGTTCTTGCCCCAGCTGTGCCAGTAGAACGGCATGACGTTGAACACGTCGCCTTCGCGCGAGTGCTGCCAGAGCAGCGGGCCCCACAGGTTCGTCGACCGGTCTCCGACGTCGCTGTAGTGGTAGTAGTGCAGGAGCGGCGGGATGATCTCGTACTCGCTGCTCTCGTCGCGACCGTAGAAGTAGAGCGGCGCCAGGCCGAGATCGATCTTGTCGGCGGAGCGCGCGTCGCACGCGGGGCCGCCCCTCCAGCTGCAGAAGAGGGGGCCGACCATCTTGAAGCCGCTCCGCGCCGTGTGGTGCGTGACCGTGAGCAGGGGAGGGATGTGGAGGTAGCCGCTCCCGTCGTCGCTCTTGCCCTCGAAGAAGAGCGGCGCGAGCCAGTTGTCGTGCCGGCCCGGCTCCGCTTTGCGCCCGGGGCCCGCGGGGCGCCCCTCGGACTCGCGGTGCATGAACGGGCCGACGATCGTCGTGTAGGTGTTCTGGTCCCGCAGCTTCCAGAAGAACGGGAAGAGCACGTCGGCGTCGACGTCCTTGCTCCGCCGGTTGTAGTAGAGCGGCGTCACCATCGTGGCGCGATCGCCCGGCATCTTGCGCTCGGCCCAGAAGGGGAAGACCGTCCGGAACTGGTAGTCGCCGCTCCGCTCGCCGTAGTAGAGCCCGTACCAGTCGCGCTGGATTTCCTCGGCGCGCCCTCGCTCCCACTCGCCGACGTCGTTCGTGCCGATCTGCTTCTCGACCGACGGCGGCACCGCCAGCGGGTCCTCCGGCAGCGTCGGCTCCTGCGTCTGGATCGGGCTCTCCTCGGAGGTCGGCGCCGCGTGCGTCTCCGGCATGCCGGGCGGCGGCTTCGGCGAGCTCGACGGCGGCGGCCCCATGCCGGGCTGGCCGAAGCCGACCTGCGCCGCGGCGACCGACGGCGCGGCGAGCGCCGCCAGCGCGGCCGCGATCGCGAGCGCCGATCCCGCGCGCCGCGCCGCCCCTCGCGGCGCGCCGCGCCTCGCCGCGCTCTGCCGCGCGCGGCCCCCTGCGTCGCTCACCGGAGCGCCGCGCGCCCCCCGCGAGCCGCCCTGCTCTCCCATCGCCTCGGAGGTCAACGCGCTCCCCGCTGGCCGCCGCCGGGTGAAGACTCGAGGGCCCGGTCCGCGAGCACGCGCGCCGCGCCATCGAGCGGGATCTCCTCCTGCACGTGCGCGGCGAGGTCCTTGATCTGGATGACGCCGCGCTCGATCTCCGAGTCGCCAAGGATCACGCAGAGCCGCGCGCCGAGCGCGTCCGCGCGCCGGAGCATCGCCTTGAGCCGCCCGCCGCGCCCGTCCAGCTCGACCGAGACGCCGAGCGCGCGGAGCTCCTTCGCGAGCCGGAGCGCCCGGTCGGCGCCCACCTGGCCGAGCGGGGCGAGGAAGCAGCCGGGCCTGCGGCGCTGGGCCTCGCCCGGCATCAGCGTGAGCAGCCGCTCCATCCCCATCGCGAAGCCGATCGCGGGCACGCTCGGCCCGCCGAGCCCCGCGACCATGTTGTCGTAGCGGCCGCCGCCCGCGAGCGTGCTCTGCGACCCGAGATCGCCCGTCGTCGCCTTCACCTCGAAGAGGGTGCGCGTGTAGTAGTCGAGCCCGCGCACGAGCGAGCTGTCGACGACGTAGTTCACGCCGAGCACGTCGAGGCAGCGGCGCACGCCGTCCCAGTGCGCCCGGTCCGCGTCGTCGAGCAGGTCGAGGATCGACGGCGCGTCGCGCGACACCTCGTTGTCGCGCGGATCCTTCGAGTCGAGGATGCGCAGCGGGTTCTTCTCGAGGCGGCGCTGCGAGTCCTCGCTGAGCCTGTCCTTGCGCGGCGTGTAGTGGGCGAGCAGCGCCTCGCGGTAGCGCTCGCGCGTGCCCGCGCTGCCGAGCGAGTTCACGTGGACGACGAAGTCGCCGATGCCGATGCGCTCCAGGAAGCCCGCGACGAGGTCGATCGTCTCCGCGTCGCAGAGCGGCCCCGGATCGCCGAAGAGCTCGCAGCCGGCCTGGTAGAACTGGCGGTAGCGCCCCTTGGCCGGCCGCTCGCCGCGGAACATCGGCCCGAGGTAGTACCAGCGGGTGACCGGCTCCTTCGCGTGGACGGCGTGCTCGACGTACGCGCGCGCGGCGCCCGCGGTGCCCTCGGGCCGCACCGTGAGCTGATCGCCGTGGCGCTCGAAGGAGTACATCTCCTTCTCGACAACGTCCGTCGTCTCCCCCATCTGGTGGCGGAAGAGCTCCGTCGGCTCGAGCAGCGGCGTGCGCACCTCGGCATAGCCGTGGAGCTCCGCGTGGAGGCGGAAGGCCCCCTCGAGCTTGTGCCAGCGCTCCACCTCTTCGGGGAGGATGTCGTTCATCCCCCTGACCGCGCGCAGTTCCATCGCGCGGCGCTTATGGTCGGTGCCGGCGAGCGGGTCAAGCCGGTCGGATGCTTCCCCGTACGTTGGGTCTCGCCGGCTCACCGTCCGACGGCTATGTGCTGTCCCCAAGAGGCATGGCGAAGGCGAAGACGCGCGCTGCGGCGATCGATCTTGGGAAGGCCCGCGTCGGCGTGGCGGTGACCGACGAGCTCGGGCTCTACGCCCACCCGCGGCCGCTGCTCGACGGGCGGAACCGGAAGGCGCTCCTGGAGGCGCTCGCGGCGCTCGCCCGGGACGAAGGCATCACGCGGTTCCTCGTCGGGCTGCCGCTCGAGATGAACGGGGACGAGGGGCCGGCCGCGCGGCGGGCGCTGTCTTTCGCCCAGGCGCTGGCCGACGCGACCGGCGTGGAGGTGGAGCTCGTCGACGAGCGGCTGACGACGGTCGAGGCGGCACGGCGGCTGCGCGACGGGGGCGTCTCGGGCCGGAAGAGCAAGGAGCGCGTCGACGGGGCGGCGGCGGCGCTGCTGCTCCAGGCCTGGCTGGACGGGAGGCGCGGCTAGAGGCGGCGCGCGCGCTTCGGGGGCGGACGTCGGGGCGGCGGGCGCCTAGAACAACGATCCGTTGAGACCGCCAAGACGCCCAGGACGCCAAGAAGAAGACAATGCCTTGGCGTCCTGGCGGTTCGACGTTTTGCTCGTTTCAGGCGGGGTCAACCCGTTTGTTGCTCTAGCGGTTCTCGCTGCGGAGCAACAGGTACGCGCCCGCGGCGCCGACCGCGCCGATCCCGAACAGCACCACGTCCCACATGGGCCACGCGACGCCGGCGGCGCGCCGGAGGACGACGGCCTCGACGACCCGCACGAGCAGCGACGCGAAGCCGTACGCGCACAGCCCGACGACGATCGGCCGCCGCAGGTTGTCGGACAGATCGACGGCCTTCATGCTGTTGTTCCACACGTTCCGGCGCACGTGGCTCGCGCCGATCAGCGCGGGGGTGATCAGCGCGAAGCCGATGCCGGACGCGAGCAGGACCGCCTCGAGGCCCGTGAGGTTGTCGGTGACCCCGCCGCCGCGCGAGAGGCGGATGATCGCGGTCACCAGCGTGATCAGGCTGCCGGCGACCCAGAAGAGGCCGAGGACCGAGAGCAGCAGGATGAGCGGCCGCGCCATGCTCACCTGCTGCGCCTGGCGGAGCTGCATCGTCTGCGCGCGCGGCGCGGACGGCAGCGACGTGCGCGGCCCGGGCACGCCGGGGGAGGTCGGCTCCCTCGGCTCGGGCTCGCTCATGTCGTAGAGCGCGAGCTCCGCGTCGAGCTCCTCCATCGTCTGGTAACGGTGGTGGGGCTCCTTCGCCATGGCCCGCTGGATGATCATCTCCAGCGGCTCGGGGATGCTCGGCTCCAGCGAGCGCGGGCGCGGCGGATCCTCGGTGAGCACCGCGGTCAGCGTCGCGGTCGGGTCGTTGCGGTCGAACGGGCGGCTGCCGGTGAGCGCGCAGTAGAGGATCGCGCCGACGGCGTAGATGTCGGCGCGGTGATCGACGCGCTCGCCGCGGGCCTGCTCCGGCGCCATGTACGACGGCGTGCCCATGATCATGCCGGTCTGCGTGAGCGCGGCGCCCGGCGCGTCGTCGACCTTCGAGATGCCGAAGTCGATCACCTTGGCCGTGGGCATCGCGAGGTCGCCGGTGAGGAAGACGTTCTCCGGCTTCATGTCGCGGTGCACAACGCCCTTCGCGTGCGCCGCGGCGAGCGCCTTGCAGATCTGCCGCACGATGCGGACGGCGGGCCCGATCTTCATCTTGCCAACCTCCGCGAGGTAGTCGGCGAGCTCCTTGCCCTCGAGGAACTCGTTGACGAGGAACGGCCGCCCCTCGGCGGTGCGGTGGACGTCGAAGACGGTGACGACGTACGGGCTCTGCACCGCGGCCGCGGCCTCGGCCTCGCGCTGGAACCGCGAGATCACCTGCGGCTGCCGCGCGTACTCCGGGTGCAGCATCTTGATGGCGAACCGCTTGCTCGCGATCCGGGTGTGGCGCGCCTCGTACACGCGGCCCATGCCGCCCTCGCCGACGACGCGCACGACCGTATACGTCTCGTTGAGCGTCTTGCCGACGAGGTCGTCGCGCAGCGAGTCGTCGATCGAGTCGTCGAGCGTCGCGGCGTCGCGGGGGCAGACCCTGAACTCGGCCGGGTACCGGACCCCGCAGGTGGGGCAAACCTTGGGCGTCGCGTTGTCGCTCCCCGGGTTCGGGAGCGAGGGGGCCGAGGCGGAGAGGCTCGTCATCGCGTTCGCGATATGCAGATCCGACTGGGAGCCGCGTGCGTCCGACTGCGGTCGGGAGGCTTCTTCAGGGGGCCGGATGGTGCCGGGCATCGCGGACCGAGGGTAGCCAATCGGCGTTTCTGGGGGTGACAAATCGCGCGGCCCTGTCGACCGCGTTGACGGACCGAGGCGCCTGCGTATACTCGCGCGCTCCTCTGCTCACTGGCCTGAACTTCGTGGGCTCCCGCCGCTCCGGGCTGGGGGCTCGCCTTCAGGCGTCGCTTGGCCAGTCGTCGGCGTAGAAGACGCGCCGGCCCGGACGCTCGGCAGCGCACCGGACAAGGCCATGGAGAGCCAGCCATGCTGCATTCGGTTCAGAAGACGGACATCATCCAGAAGTACGCGATCCACGAGGGCGACACCGGGTCCCCCGAGGTCCAGATCGCGCTCCTCAGCGAGCGGATCAACCAGCTCCAGGAGCACTTCCGCACGCACCAGAAGGACCACCACTCCCGCCGGGGCCTGCTGAAGCTCGTGAGCCAGCGCCGCCGTCAGCTCGACTACCTGAAGCGCGTCGACATCGAGCGCTACCGCAGCCTGATCACCCGCCTCAACCTCCGCAAGTAGCGGAATTCAAAGGGTAAACCGCCCGGCTCCGCCGGAGCGATCTGCCCTGCGCGCGCCCTCGGGCGGCCGCGCCGCAGCGCGGCAAGCGGCGCGCTCGGTGGCCGCTGCGAGCCATCGACGTACACCCCCACCGGGATCGCCCGTCCGTCCTGCCGCGCCGCGAACGCTCGGCGCGGCGGGCGGCGCCCCCGTGCGCTCCAGGCTCCTTACCAGTCACAGGCCTTTTGCCGGCGTCCGCGCTCCTTCCGTTCGGGTTCCGTTCGGGAAGATCGCGGGGCGCACCCCTGAACGTTTGCTTTTTGCGCTGGCGAGAGCGGAGCGGACGCTTTAAGGAGGTCATCCACTGACCATGGAACGGAGGGGCGACAGGCCTCACCGTTCCCGAGCGCGGGCTCCGCGCGTCTTCGTCTTCGCTTCGTGCGCAGCAGCCAGGCTCCTGCGCAGGGACCGAGGAAGAAGAGCAGCCCCTCGCGCTCGGGCGTAGCGCCGCACGCAGCGGCCCTCGCGATCGCGAGAGAGAGCTGAAAACCAATGTTCGTTCGTGAATCCGTCATGGTGGGCGGCCGTGCCCTCACCCTCGAGACCGGCCGCCTGGCCAAGCAGGCGCACGGCGCCGTGCTCGTCACCTACGGCGACACCATGGTGCTCGTCACCGCGGTCTCGCAGGACGAGCGGCCGGGCCTCGACTTCTTCCCGCTCACCTGCGAGTTCGTCGAGAAGACGTACGCCGCCGGCAAGATCCCCGGCGGCTTCTTCAAGCGCGAGGCGCGCCAGCGCGAGGAGGAGATCCTCTCGAGCCGCCTCATGGACCGCCCGCTCCGCCCGCTCTTCCCGGAAGGCTTCAAGCGGGACACGCAGATCATCGCGACCGTCCTCTCCAGCGACAAGCAGAACAAGGCCGACGTCCTCGCCCTCACGGGCGCGAGCGCCGCGCTGCACATCTCGGACATCCCGTGGCACGGCCCCGTCGTCGGCGTGCGCGTGGGCCGGCTCGACGGCGAGTTCGTCGCGTACCCGACGGTCGCCGACATCGAGCGCTGCGACATCGATCTGGTCGTCGCCTGCTCGCGCGACGCGATCGTGATGGTCGAGGGCGGCGCCGCGGAGGCGACCGAGGCCGAGATCATCGACGCGCTGATGTTCGCGCACGAGACGGCGCAGCCGGTCATCGACCTCATCGAGAAGATGCGCGCCGCCGTGGGCAAGCCGAAGCGCGAGTTCGTCGCCCCGGCGCTGCCGGACGACGTGAAGCAGCGGGTCGCCCAGCTGGTCGACCAGGACCTCAGCGCCGCGACGCGGGTGACCGACAAGAAGGCGCGCTACGACGGCTACAGCACGCTCAAGAAGAAGCTGACCGAGACCCTCTCCGCCGAGCTCGGCGCCGAGAAGTTCCTGCCGCTCCAGGGGCTCGTGAAGGCCGAGTTCGAGGAGCGCAAGGCGCACGTCGTCCGGACCTACGTGATCGAGGAGGGCAAGCGCATCGACGGCCGCGACGGCAAGAGCATCCGGCCGATCATGTGCGAGGTGGGCCTGCTCCCGCGCGTGCACGGCAGCGCGCTGTTCCAGCGCGGCGAGACGCAGGCGATCGTCACGACGACGCTCGGCACCTCGACCGACGAGCAGAAGATCGACGGCCTGATGGGGGAGACGTGGAAGCGCTTCTACCTCCACTACAACTTCCCCCCCTTCTCGACCGGCGAGACGAAGCCGCTGCGCGGCCCCGGCCGCCGCGAGATCGGCCACGGCGCGCTCGCCGAGCGCGCGCTCTCCCGGATGATCCCGCCGCCGGATCAGTTCCCCTACACGATCCGCATCGTGTCGGAGACGCTGGAGTCGAACGGGTCGTCGTCGATGGCGGCGGTCTGCGGCGGGTGCCTGTCGCTCATGGACGCGGGCGTGCCGATCAAGTCGCCCGTCGCCGGCATCGCGATGGGGCTCATCATGGAGGGCCAGCGCTACGCGGTGCTCTCGGACATCCTCGGCGACGAGGATCACCTCGGCGACATGGACTTCAAGGTCTGCGGAACGGCGCGCGGCGTGACGGCGATCCAGATGGACATCAAGATCGCGGGCCTGAGCCGGCAGATCCTGATGCAGGCGCTCGATCAGGCGCGCGAGGGGCGGCTCCACATCCTGAACAAGATGCTGGAGACGCTGCCGACGACGCGGCCCGAGCTCAGCCAGTACGCGCCGCGCATCACCACGGTGCGCGTGAAGCCCGACCAGATCCGGCTCATCATCGGCCCCGGCGGCAAGACCATCAAGGGCATCGTCGACCAGACCGGCGTCGCGATCGACGTCGAGGACGACGGCACCGTGAACGTCGCGTCGTCGGACTCGGAGGCGGTGCGGAAGGCGCTCGACATCATCAAGGGCCTGACGGCCGAGCCCGAGGTCGGCGCGACGTACAAGGGC
Source organism: Sorangium sp. So ce1335 (assembly GCF_051521615.1). Classification (NCBI taxonomy): domain Bacteria; kingdom Pseudomonadati; phylum Myxococcota; order Polyangiales; family Polyangiaceae; genus Sorangium; species Sorangium sp. So ce1335. The sequence goes on along the minus strand of NZ_CP150363.1, from coordinate 6,532,838 downwards.
ACGGTCAAGCGCATCACCGACTTCGGCGCGTTCGTCGAGATCCTGCCGAACACCGATGGCCTGCTGCACATCTCCGAGATGGCGCACACGCGCGTCGAGCGCGTCGAGGACGTCCTCAAGGAGGGCGACTCGCTCGACGTGAAGGTGCTGAGCGTCGATCGCGACGGGAAGATCCGGCTGAGCCGGCGCGAGCTGCTCCCGCTCCCCGAGGGCGAGGAGGGCGATCGGGCGCGCGAGCGCATGGCGCAGGCGCGCGACGCGGGCCCGCCCCCGCGGCGCGACGGCCCGGGCGGCGGCCGAGGCGGCGATCGCGATCGCGGCCCGCGGCCCGGCATGGACCGCGACCGCGACCGCGGCGCGCCGCCGCCGCGCGAGCGCCGCGAGCGCCGCTCCTAGTCAGAGCGCCGCGAGCGCCGCTCCTGGTCGGACGCCCTCCGAGAAGGGGAGGCCATGCCGCGCTGCGGCGCACCGCTGGGCCTCCCCGCCGCTTGCTCCCCATCACGAAGATCCCTTGATCCGCGTCGATCCGCGGGCCTGCGCCGCGATCGCCGCGCGGCGGCGGGCCGGCGCGACCGGCGGCTGCGTTGACGCGCGCGGCCCTGACGCGCGTCGGAGCTCGACCATCCATCGAGCTGCTTTGTTGGAATCCGATGAACTCCGCATGGCCCCTTCACAATCAGGGTAGTGTCGAGACCCCTGCTCGTGGCATGCTCCGCCCGTGCTCGTACGCAGAGCGAAAATCGTCTGTACCATTGGCCCATCGTGTGACTCTCAAACGACGCTGGAGCAGCTCATCCGCGCCGGTATGGATGTCGCTCGACTCAACTTCTCTCACGGCTCGCACGAGGATCATGGCAGAGCGATCGCCACGGTCCGTGCGGCTGCGGAGGCCTGCGGAAAGCCTGTGGCGATCCTGCAGGACCTGTGCGGCCCCAAGATCCGAGCCGGTCGCTTCCCCGGCAACACCTTCGAGGTCGCTGACGGGGCTTCGGTCACCCTTGTCGAGGCAAACAGGGACAGCCCGGTTGCCACGCCCGGCGAGATCCCGATCCTCTACGAGGGGCTCGCCTCGGACCTGCAGCCGGGCGACATCGTCCTGATCGACGACGGCCGCGTGGTGGTCACCGTCACCAAGGTCGAGGGCGAGCGCGTCCACGCCGGCGTGACGCAGGGAGGACGCCTGCGCGATCGCGTCGGCGTGCACCTGCCCGCCAGGCGCGTGCGCATCTCCGCCCTCACCGAGAAGGACAAGGCCGACCTGAGCTTCGGGCTCGCGCAGGGGGTCGATTACGTCGCCCTCTCGTTCGTGCGCAACGCGGACGAGGTGCGGCACGTGCGCGACATCTGCGAGGCCTGGGGTCGCCCGACGCCGATCGTCTCGAAGATCGAGACGCCCGGCGCCATCGACAACCTCGAGTCGATCATCCTCGCCTCGGACGGGGTCATGGTGGCGCGCGGCGATCTCGGCGTGGAGTTCAACCCGGAGCGGGTGCCGATCATCCAGCGCGAGATCCTCGGCCTCGCCCGCGTGCACCAGAAGCCGGTCATCGTCGCCACCGAGATGCTCCAGTCGATGGTCACGGCGACGCGCCCGACGCGCGCCGAGGCGAGCGACGTGGCGACGGCCGTCTTCGACGGCACCGACGCGGTCATGCTCTCGCAGGAGACCGCGACCGGCGCCCACCCGCCGCTCGTCGTGCGGATGATGGCCCGCATCGTCACCGAGGCCGAGCAGAGCTCGTTCTACCGGTATCTCTCGAGCGAGCAGCCCGGCCAGCGCGCCAACGTCGCCGAGGCGACCGCGCGCGCCGCGTGCGACATCGCGAAGGACATCGGCGCGAAGCTCATCATCGCCTTCACGGAGAGCGGCCTCACCGCGCGGTACGCGTCGAAGGCGCGCCCCGTGGTGCCGATCGTCGCCTTCTCGCCGAACGACACGACGCGCCGGCGGCTCGCGCTGCTCTGGGGCGTGGTGCCGTTCCCCGTCGACGCGCTCCGGAACTCGGACGAGATGATCGAGCGCGCCACCGGGCAGCTCCTCGCGAACGGCCTCGTCTCACCGGGCGACAAGCTCGTCACCATCTATGGCGCCCCCGTGGGCGTCTCGGGGTCGACCAACGCGATTCGGGTGAAGGTTGTTGAATGAGCCTGCCCGCCCCCGATAGGGGCTCGACGGGCGAGCAGGACTCCAGATACGCGGGCGCAGGAGGCCTCCCGAAGCTCGACAAGTACGAGCTGATCGAGGAGATCGGCCACGGCGGGATGGCCACGGTCTACCGCGCCCGCGACCCGCGCCTCCGCCGCGAGGTCGCGGTCAAGATCATCCACAAGCACCTGCGCGAGAACGCCGAGGTCGGCACGCGCTTCGTCGCCGAGGCGCGCGCGGCGGCGAAGCTGCGCCACCCCGGCATCGTCGAGGTGTACGACGTCTCCAGCGAGCAGGACCGCGAGCGCTACCTCGTCGTCGAGCTGCTCCGCGGCTCCACGCTGCGCAAGATCCTGAGCGCCCACCGCGACATGCCGGCCGAGATCGGCGCCGCCGTGGTGCTGGAGCTCTGCGACGCGCTGGAGCACGCGCACGCGGCCGGGATCATCCACCGCGACGTCAAGCCCGAGAACGTGCTCGTCGAGCTGCCCTCCGACCGCGACGGCGCGAGCTGGGACGGCGCGGGGGTGGTCATCAAGCTGACCGACTTCGGCATCGCCAAGATCCTCGACGCCCAGGGCGTCACCTCGACCGGGCAGGTCCTCGGCTCGCCGGCCCACATGGCGCCGGAGCAGATCGACGGGGGCGAGGTCGACGCGCGCACCGACGTGTTCGCGCTCGGGGTGCTCTTCTACGAGTGCCTCGTCGGGCACCTTCCGTTCGAAGGCAAGAACCCGGCGCAGGTGCTCCGCAAGGTGCTCGAGGGGGTCTACCCGGAGGCCGAGCGCGAGCGGCCCGCCGTGGGCGCGCGGTGGAGCCGGATCGTCGCGGCGGCCCTCGCGCACGACATCGCGGCCCGCACGGCGAGCCCGAGGGCGCTCGCCGATCAGATCCGGGCCGAGCTCGCGGAGCTCGGCGTGGTGGAGCCGCGCGTCGAGCTCGCCGCGTACTTCGCGAACCCGGCGGGCTACGCCGAGCGGCATGTGGCGCAGCTCGTCCCGCGGCTCGTCGCGCGCGCAGAGGCAGCCCGAAAGCGCGGCGACGTGCCGGGCGCGGCCGGCGACTACAACCGGGCCCTCGCCCTCGCGCCGAACGACCTCTCCATCCTCAAGCGGGTCGCGCGGCTGAACGCGAGCCGCAGCCGGCGGAGGCTCGCGCAGCGCGCGCTCGCCGTGGCGCTCGGGTCGGCGGCGCTGGGCGTCGGCGCGTTCGCGATCGCCCGCGCCTTCCGCGAGCCCCCGCCGGCGGACGGGGGCGCGCAGACGCCGCCCGGGCCGCCGCCGGCGCCCCTCGACAACCTGGTCCCGTCGCCGAACGTGCGCGCGGTCGCGCCGCGCGCCACGGTCGCGCCGCGCGCCACGGACGCGCAGCGCGCCACGGACGCGCCGCAGGCCGTGGACGTGGCGCACGCGCCGCGCTCCCGCGCGCGGCCGCAGCCCCCGCCGGCCGCGTCGCAGGCGGAGGAGCCGGCCGTCCGTGACGTGGTCTTCCAGATCGTCCCGAGCGGCGCGAAGCTCGTGCTCGACGGCGTCGAGATCAACTGGTTCGGCGCGAACAAGGTCACGCCGCTCAAGATCGGCGCCCACACCGTCCACATCAGCGTGCCGAACTCGCGGTGCTGCAAGCCGTACTCGGGCGTCATCTCGGTCGTCGCGCCCAGGCCGGGCGTCACCGCGCCGCAGCGGATCGTGCACCGCCTGGAGATCCTGCCGAGCACGGTCGTCCTGAGCGGCGCCCCGCCGAGCGCGCAGTACGCGTGCCCGCAGATCGGCCTCATCGGCTACGCGGGCAGCCCGCAGACCGTGACCCTGAGCGACGTGTTCTGGAGCGGGCGCTGTATCTTCACGCCAGCGACCCCGGACGCCGCGCCGCGCGTCGGCAACGTGACGCTCGTGGCCGGCGAATCGAACACCGTTTTCTGGCCGTCCGGTTGAAGGGATCGCCGGCGTACACCGTCATTCCCGCACGGCCCCCTGAAATCTCAGCATCCCTGTCGAAACTCCGCTACATCACGGCGACCCCTCCGCATGGCCGCGCGAACTCCAGGCGGACAATCTCCCGGCGCTCGCTTCCCATCGGTCGGGAGCCGCCGCGCCCTGCGCGCGCCGCGGCGCCTCGCGGCGGCGGCGGGCGCCGTCGCGCTGTGCCTCGCGGGCAGCGCGCGGGCCGACGACATGCAGCAGATCGAGGTCGCCAAGACGCGCTTCGACGCCGGGAACTACGAGGAGGCCGTGAGCCGCTTCGCGGCGATGCTCGACCCGGCGAACCCTCCCTGCGAGCGCGGCCCGACCGACGCCGCGAGCAAGCCGTGCAGGATCTCCGAGCCCGAGCTGATCGAGCGGGCGCGCGGCCTCGCCGCCGCGGCGCTCGTGGCGCTCCGGCGCACGAGCGAGGCGGACGCGTACATCGAGCAGATCCTCCTCGCGAACCCGGGGTACGCGCCGAACCCGGCGTTGTTCCAGCCCGAGGTCATCGATCGGTTCTCCGCGGTCCGGGCGCGCATCCGGGCGCGGATCGAGGAGGTGACGCAGCAGCGGGCCGAGGCGCAGCGCGCGGAGCGGCTGCGGATCGAGCAGAGCCGCCAGGAAGAGCGCCGCTGGATCGCCGAGCTCCAGCGCCTCGCCGGGCGCGAGCGGGTCGTGGAGCAGCACTCCCGCTGGATCGCGATGCTGCCCTTCGGGGTGGGGCAGTTCCAGAACGGCGACGAGGGCTTCGGCTGGTTCTTCCTCGTCAGCCAGGCCGTCGCCGGCGGGACCTCGATCGTCTCGGCGCTGGCGCTCGCCAGCTACCAGAACGTCGACGTCACGTCGAGATCCCCGCCCCAGGGCGGCGGCCCCACGCAGAGCGTCGACATCGACGCGCTGAACCAGCGCATCAGCACCGTGACCGCCGTCAACCGCGTGGCCTTCGGGGCCTTCGCGACCCTGGTCGCGGCCGGGGTCGCCCACGCGCAGATCACGTTCGTGCCGCAGACGGTCGGGTTCCGCACGCGCCCCGTGCCGCCGGCGCCCCCGAGCTTCACCGCCGCGCCGACGATCTCCGCGCTCCCCGGCGGCCTCTACGCGGGCGTCGCCGGCCGGTTCTGATCGAGACCGCCGGCGCGGCGCCGCCGAGCCGGCCGCGCCTCGCGGCTCACGCCTTCTGCGCGGCGGCGATCCAGAAGCCGCCGAGCTGCGCGAGCGGCGAGTCGCAGAGCGCCCACTCCGCCCGGCGCAGGAGCCGGCCCAGGCCGGGCACGCGCATCGCGGCCGCGAACGGCGTCACGATGCGCACGCCCCGCGACGCGACGACGCGCACGCCCGGCGGCATCAGCTCGGCGGCGGCGCGCGGCGCGTCGAAGCGCGTGTAGACGGCGCTCTCGCGGGTCCTGTCGCTGATGGCGCCCGCCGGGCCGAGCTTCTTCACGAGCCCGCGCAGGCTGTGGGGGTTGTAGAACTCGGCGATCACGTGCCCGCCGGGCCGCACGACGCGCGCCATCTCCGACAGCGCTCGGCGCACGTCCTCGACGTGGGCGAGCACCTTGAAGGAGCAGGCGACGTCGAAGGTCCCGTCGGCGAACGGCAGCGCGGTGGCGCTGCCCTCCACGACGTCGAGGCCGCGCTCGCGGGCGCGCTCGAGCATGCCGGGGGAGAGATCGACCCCGTGTGCGGAGCGCGCGAACTCGCGGATCCGCGCGAGCAAGAGCCCCGTCCCGCACCCGACCTCGAGCACGTCGCGCCCCTCTCCGAAGCGGCGCACGAAGTCGACCTCGAGCGCGTCGACGAGGTCGTGGTAGCCCCCGGGATCCCGGCCCCCGCGTCGGGCCTCGTAGCGCGCCGAGAACTCGTCGTAGTACGCCCGCGTCGCGCGCAGGTGTTCGTCCGCCTTCGCCTCTTCCGTCTGGGATCGCATGGGCTCGCTATAGTACCCCTCGGCGCGCGCGGCTTGCGTCGGGGCCGAGAGGGGCGCATCTCTCCTGCGAGGTGACCCCATGAAGCCCGGCGACCATCCTGATTTCTTCCGGTTCGCGCCGCCCCCAGGGACCTCGCGCGAGAGCTCGATCCGGCTCGATCGCGAGGGCCGCTTCTGGCACGACGGCGCCCGCGTCGACCACCCGGCGCTCGAGCGCGGGCTCCGGTCGTGGATCGCGCGGCACCCGGACGACGGCCGCCCGATCCTCACGAACGGCTACGACTGGTGCTACTTCCAGGTCGACGCGGCCCCGCTCTTCGTCGACGCGCTCCGGATCGACGAGGGCGGCGGCGTCACGCTCGTCCTCTTCGACGGCACCGAGGAGCCGCTCGATCCGGCGACGCTCTCCGTCGGCGACGACGGCGTCGTGTACGCGCGCGCGCGCGGCGGCGCCCTGGAGGCGCGCTTCACGCGCCACGCGCAGTCGCAGCTCGCCCCGCTGCTCGTCGAGGCCGAGCCGCCAACGCTCCGCGTCGACGGCCGCGAGGTCCGGCTGCCGCCGCGGAGCGCCGCCGCTCAGTAGCGGTACTGCCAGAGCAGGTCGAGCACGCCCGAGGTCTTCTGGCGCTCGTCGACGCCCACGGTGCCGCGGAGCGTCCAGTGCTTGTTGATGCGCCAGTCGACGGTGATCTCGGTCCGCGTGCCGCGCTCGCTCGCCGTGCCGCCGGGGGTCGGCCCGCCGGGGCTCTGCGTGCTGCTGCCCTGCACCGCGCCCTCCTGGAAGGTCGCCAGCGCCGTGACATCGTCGTTCAGCCGGTAGACGAGGCTCGTCCGCAGCGAGCCCTCCGAGGTCGTCCCGAAGCGCGTCGACAGCCCGCGCAGCGGCGCGATGCCGCTCAGCAGCGCGTTGAACTGCGCCGCCGCGAGCTCGCCGCCGACCGACGCGGCGACGCTGCCCGCCGCCTGCCGCGCGGACATCTCGGCGCCCGCCGCCTGCCCCCCCTCGGAGAAGTCGGCGCCGAACAGGAGCCGCGCGAGAATGTCCTGCTGCGAGCTCGGCGGGTTCGACGTGAAGCGGAGCTTCTCGTTCGTGATCGGCCGGAGCGTGCCGTTGTAGGTCGCGTAGATGCGCGTGCCGTCGGGGGCGTCCCAGTACGCCCTGACGTTGAGGTGCGGGTTCGACGGCTCCTCCTCGCGCAGGCGCACGCGCCCGCCCTCGATGATCTCGAACACCTTGCCGTAGATCTCGAGCTCGCCGCGCCGGAGCACGATGTCCCCCGACACCCGCGCGTCCTCGCCGAGCACGACCCGGGGCGGCGTGTCGTTGTCGCTCGTCAGGCGGAGCCGCAGCCCCGCGCCGGTGACCTGCGCGTCGTCCACGTAGAACGTCATCGCGTAGCGGAGCGCGTCCCGCGCGCGCCTCTGCTTCTCCGGCCCGAGCGGCTGGCGGACGGAGATGTCGGGGTTGTCGTCGAGCGGCTGCACGTTCCGGCTGCTCGTCGCCGGCAGCGCGAGGCGGAGCGTGGGGACCGTGGCGTACAGCGCGATCTCGCCGGGCTTCTTCTCCGCGACGAACGACAGCGCCCCCGAGGCCGTGCCGAGCGGCACCCCCTCGAGCGTGAGCGGCAGCGCCTGGTCCTCGGCGATGGTCAGCGCCCCGGCGCCGTCGCGCAGCGCGAGCCCGTCGAGCCGGAACAGCGCCCAGCCCTGCGCCAGCCCGGTCATGCCCGCGGCGCGGAAGCCCTCGATCCGGAGGACGCCTTCGTCGGCCGTGATGCGGGCGGCCACGTCGCGCAGCTCCTGGCCGAACTCCGGGATGTGCACGACGCCCTCGCTCACCTCCAGCCGGGCGCTCAGGCTGCCCTCCTCGTCGCCGGACGCGCCGCCGAGCGCGACGCGGAGGTCGCCGTCCAGGATGCCGTCGACCTTGCTCACCAGCCGGCCGACGAGGGGCTGCAGCGTCGCGAGCCGGAAGCGCTCCGCGGAGAGGGCGAGCTCCGTGCGCTCGCCGTCGGGGACCGGGATGAGCCCGCCGCGGAAGCGCACGCTGGCGTGAGCGCTCGCCCGGAGCTTGCCGCCGCGCGGCCCGTCGAGCGCGAGCTCGGTGACGCGGAGGTCTCCGCGCTCGCCGCCGGGCCTGGGGTCGACCTGCAGCGAGAGCACGCCGCGCTGGAAGGCGAGGTCGCCCCCGAGGGAGAGATCCGGCAGCGTGAGGCGCGCCGTGAGCTTCGGCGCGACGTTGAGATCGCGCATCTCGATCTCGCCGCTGACGTGCCCGTCGATGCCGCTGTCGCCGAGCAGCGGGATCTCGCCGAGCGGCACGCCGCGCAGCGTGGCGCGGAGGGCGCCGGTCCACGCCGGGGGCGGGCGCGCGCCCTTCAGCGCGCGCGGCGACGGCGGCGAGAGCAGGCGATCGAGCGGCGCGATCACCTGGCCGCGCACGGCCGCGATCTCGCGCGCGCCGCGCGTGACGTGCGCGTCGAGCGTCGCCTTCTCGCTGTCGTACGTGACCCACGCGTCGAGGTCGGTCGGGAACAGGAGGTCCGTCACCTCCGGCGCGTCCTTCGGCGCGTACAGGAAGCCCCAGGCGAGGGTGCGCGCCGTCACGACAGGGCGCGCGACCGTGCCGCTCGCGTAGGCGTCGATCCGCACCTCGCCGCCGATCGGCGGGAGCGCCTCGCGCACGAACGAGGGCAGGGTGGTGAGCTCGTCCAGAGAGCGCCGCGGGACGGAGACCTTCGCCGTGATCGGCGCGCGCAAGAGCGACGCCCACCGGCCCGCGGGCGGCCCGGCGAGCGCGGCGAGGTCGAGATCGATCGCGCCGGACGCGTCGGCGAGGATGCCGCCGTCGAACAGGGTCAGCGCGGCCTCCGCCCTGCCTGTCGCGCCGTTCAGCGAGCCCTCGAGCCGGCCATCGATGAAGCGCGACTCCCAGGCTGGGCGCTCGGCGCCGATGCGGTGCGGCCCGGCGAGCGCGAGGCCCTGCGTCCGCACGAGCGCGTCGTGCAGCGATGGGAACGGCTCGCCGGCCGCGCGCGACACCCGGAAGCGCGTCGTGAGCTTGCCGCGCACCTCGCTCAGGAGGTGGCCGATCGGCATGAGCTGCGCGAGGCACCCGAGATCCCAGTCGTCGGCGGCGACCTCGGCCTCGCCGACAAGGGCGGCCCACGTCTCGGCGCGCAGGAGCGGCCCCGTCAGCGTGCCCTCGGCGCCGGAGACGCGCACGCTCGCGAGCGGGCCGGCGCACCGCGGCGCGGCGCCCTCCCACGGCGGCCCTCCGGTCGCGGGCGGCGCCTTGCCGTCGATGCGCACGAGCGCGTCGGCCTTGAGCTGGTCGCGCTCGAAGGTCGCCGAGAGTTTGGCCGAGACGCCGGACAGGAACGCCACCTCGCCCCCCTCGAGCTCCAGCCGCACGTGGCCCGAGCGGCCGGTCCTTCGATCGTGAGCGAGCGCGACGTCGATGTCGGCGCGGCCGCGCACGCGGAGCGGGATCCCGAGCAGGCGCGCGAGGCGGCCGAGGTCGATGCCCTCGCCCCGGAGGTCCCCGGTGACGTCGTCGCCGCGCACCGCGAGCCGCCCCCTCACCGAGCCGAGCTGCGCGGAGGTGAGCTCGAGCCCCTCGACGGCGACCCCGCCGGCCGAGGGGGCGATCGCCGCGATCTTCCCCGCGACCTCGGCGCCCTCGCGCCGGAGCTTGAGGTCGACGTCGCGGAGCGCGCCGGTGGCGGAGCTCAGCCGGGCCGAGGCGCTCAGGGCGTCGTCGCCGTCGGTGACCGTCGCGCTGAGCCTCGGCGAGGCGAGGGAGCCGGAGATCCGCGCGGTGACCTCGTCGTAGGTGTGGCCGCCGGCGAGCGCCTCCTGGCCGGAGAGCGAGGCGTCGAGCGCCAGCGCGTCGAGCGGCCCGGAGACCGGCCCGGAGACCCGCCCGGCGACGCGCGCGCTGGCGAGGCCGACGTTGGGGCCGACCCGGACCCCGGAGAGCGCGCCCTCGAACCGCGCGTCGAGCGCGCCCTCGCGCAGGGTCCCCTCGACGCGCACGCGGCCGGCGCCGTCGATGATCCCGGCGAGGCGCGGCGCGGCGGCGATCGTCGGGACGTCGGCCGTCGCCGCGAAGCGGACGCCCTGGCCCCCCGGGAGGAGCGAGATCGCGGCGTCGATCGGCGCGCCCGGCTCGTGGAGGTGCACGCGCGCGTCGAGCTCGCCGCGGTCGAGGACGAGGTGGACGTCCGCCGCCGGCACGGGCTGGCCGAGCAGCGCGGTGGGCTCGGTCCGCGCCTCGACGGCGAGCCGGAGCTCGTCGCCCACCTCGACGCGCACCCGGCCCTCGCCCGTGATCGTGGGCGCCGGCTCGCCGCCGGCCCCCGGCGCGGCGCTCGCTCCGGCGGAGCCGGCTCGCGCCGAGGAGGCGCCGGGGCGGGCGAGCGACGCGCCTCGGCGAGCCGGCGCGGCGCCGCGTCGGCCGGGGAAGGCCCCGAGCCGCGACGGTAAGGCAGCGGTCCGAGCCGGCGCGGCGCCCGCTTGCGCCGGGGCGGCGCCCGCCTGCGCCGGGGCGGCGCCCGCCTGCGCCGGCGCGGCGCCGAGCTCTGCGCCCGACGCGGAGAGCTGCACGCCGAAGAGCCGCAGGTCGACGTCCTCCGCCAGCGCGTGAGCGTCGAGCCGGACGGGGCCCGTCACGTCCAGCCGCCCCGCGAGCGCGAGGGTGCCGCCCGCCGGGCCGGCAGGGATCGCCGAGGCCGTGGCGACGACGTCGAGATGGGGGAGATCGCCGTTCAGGGCCACGCGCGCGGAGACCGGCTCGGTGAGCGGGTGATCCGGGAGCAGGCTGCGCAGCTGCTCCGGCGTGGCGCGCGGGACGCTGACGTTGGCCTCGAGGTGATCCTCGTCGAGCACGGCCCGCGCGGTGATCTCGACGTCGGCGAGCCGGCCGGCGAAGCTGCTCCACATCCGGACCTCGTCGCCGGCGCGGAGGTGGTAGTTCGCGGTGCCCGCCGTCCTGGCGGGCAGGAAGGCGCGATCCACGAGGCCGGTCTGATCGACGTCGACCGCGACGCCGTCCGGCCCGACGTGCAGCGACCCGACGAGCCGGCTGACGTCGGCGTCCAGCGCGCGCGGCGGCGCGAGCTGCCCGTGGACCCAGCCGCGCCCGATCTCGACGCGCGACAGGGCGACGAGGACGTCGCGCGACGGCCCGCCGGGCGCGGCCGAGGGCGGGCGGGTCGGCGGCAGCGGCGTGAACGTGTCGGCGAGCGTCACGCCCCCCGCGCCGCTGCTCTGCACGAGCACCTCGATCTGCTCGACGCGGATGTACGGGACCTCGATGCGCAGCGCGCTCGTCCCGAAGAGCGCGCTCTCCAGCATCGCGAGCACGTCGGCCCGCGCCTCGATGCCGCTCGCGCGGATCACCGCGGTCCCGCGCGGATCGAGCGCGACAGCGGCGCGGATCCGCACGCCGTCGAGGCCGAGCGCGTCGATCTCGTCGGCGACGATCTTCCCCTCGAACAGCGAGCCGAGGAGCCGGTTCGTCGCGTCGCGGGCGACCCGGCGCGCGGCGGGCGTGTCGAGGTGGAGCGCGACGCCCGCGGCCGTGGCGCCGGCGAACGTCAGCGTGAGCCCGACCGCCGCCGCCGCGGCCGACGCCGCCCGGCGCATGCGTCCCGGCGCGCGCGGCGGTGCTGCGGGCCGCGGCTCTGGTGCGGGGTCGGGCGTCACGGGGCTAGCTTAGTACGCGCGGCCCCCGGCGACCGTGCCGCCGCGCTGCGCGGGCCATCGGGGTGCGCCCGCGGCGCCCCTGGCGCGCCCCGGGGAATCGCGCGCCGGCGCCGCGCGTTCAGCCAGCGAGCCGCTCCAGCTCCACGAAGAGCGTGCCGAGCTCCGGCTTCGACCGGAGCGGCGCGCAGAACCGGCTGGCGAGGTGGAGCATCTCCGCGTCGAGCTGGTCCGCCCTGCGGCCGATCTCGGCGATGCGCTCCTGGGACTCCCGCCGCCTGGCCTCGAGCTGCCGGTCGAGCTCCTCGAGCCGCTCGCGCAGCTTCTTGATCTGCGCGTCCACCTCGGCCACCTCGTGCTCGCGGGCGATCGCCTCGCTCTCCGCCTCGTAGTCGGCCTTCCGCGCCGCGTACCACCCCTCGACCAGATCGGCGAGCTTCCGGTAGCTGGCGGCGAGCTCGAGGTACGGCTCGGCGAACCCGCACCGGCCCTCCCAGCGCACCGCCTCCTTGTGCGCGCTGAGCACCGCGGGGATGAACGCCTGCGTGGCCGCGGTGAGCGGCGCCACCCTGGCGCGGAACGAGCGCGCCTCGTCGCGCGTGAGCGAGGCGTCCACCGTGAGCGCATCCATCGCCCGCCCGATCTGCATCCGGCCGTCGCGCCACTCCTCGGCGACGCCCTCGAGGCGCCGCTGCTCGTCGAGGGCCCTGGAGCGGAGCTCGGCGTGCTCCCGCACGAGGCCGCGCAGCCCGTCGAGCTGCCGCTGGATCTCCGCCGGCGGCGACGCGCCGAACGCGCGGGACGTCATCCGCTCGAACAGGTCGAGCCGGCTGACCCAGGGGTCGCGCCCGGCGCCCCGCGTGCGCACCGACGAGTCGCGCGGCATCGCCTCCGGCGGCGGCGGGAGCGCGATCCGGTTCGCGGCCGCGATCTCCTCGAGCTCCGCGAGCACGCGGTACGCGTCCACGGGGCGGTCCGAGGGGGCCTTCGCCAGCAGCGCGCTGACCAGCCGGTCGAGCGCCTCCGGCATCTCCGGGGCGAGCTCCCGGAGGTGCGGCGGCTGCTCGTTCATGTGCTTGAGGATCCAGCTCGCCGGATCGGGCGCGTCGAACGGCAGCCGCTGCGTGATCATCTCGAACATGATGACGCCGAGCGAGTAGAGGTCGGCCGGGGGGCCCGCGTCGATGGTCGTGCTGCGCTCGGGCGCCATGTACTGCGGCGTGCCGAAGATCTCGCCGAGGTTCGTGAGCCGCGCGTCCTGCGCGCACCGGGCGATGCCGAAGTCGAGGAGCTTCACCCAGTCCCCCTTCAGCAGGAACACGTTCTCGGGCTTGAGATCGCGGTGGACGACGTCGAAGTCGTGCGCGCGGCCGAGGGCGCGCGCCATCTGGACCCAGATGGGCAGCGCCCGCGCGAGCGGCACCCGGCTGCGCTCCACCACGTCGGCGAGGCTCGTCCCCTGGAGCAGCTCCATCACGAGGAAGGGGAGCCCGTCGTCGGTGTCGCCCTGATCGAAGATCTCGATGATGTTCGGGTGGGCGAGCCGCTGCGCGTGACGCGCCTCGCGCCGGAAGCGCTCGCGCGTCGTCGTGTCCTGCGCGAACTCCCGGTTCAGGATCTTGATGGCGCACGGCGTGCCGATCAGCTTGTTGTACGCCCGGTAGACCGTGGCCATGCCGCCGATGCCGAGCCCCTGCTCGATGACGTAGCGGCCCGCGATCGACATCCCGATGCGGGGGTCCTTCTCGGAGACGAGCGACGAGCCATCGATGAAGCAGAAGGCGCTGTCGGCCGGGTAACGCTGATGGCACTGCGGGCAGGTCTTCATGGCGGGCACGTCGGCTGCAAGGTTACACTCTACGAGGCGCCGTTCTCGAGGGTCAACGCTCGCCGCGCGCCGCGGCGCTTTGTCCGATCGGCGGGTTGCCAGGCGTTGCGCGTCGTCGCCCATCGTCTTCCCCGTTCCCCGGGGCGCGAACGATCCGCGACGTCGCGCGACGCCGGGCGGAGCTCGCCGCGTTATGTTGTCTGGACGTCATGGACGAGGCCCCCTTGCGCGCGGTGGTGATCGGCTCGGGTGTCGGCGGCGCCGCCGCGGCGCTGCTCCTGGCGCACGCTGGCATCCCGACCGTCCTCGCGGAGAAGGAGCGCCGGCTGGGCGGCTCCGCTGCGGCGTACGAGCGGGACGGCTTCCGCGTCGACACAGGCACGCACATGCTCTGCCGCGGCGAGGACGGCCCGCTCGGCGACGTGCTCCGCCGCGTCGGCCAGGCCGACGCGATCACCTTCCGGCAGAGCAGCGAGCCCGCCGCGCTCTCCTTCGCGGGCCGCGTCGTGCAGGCCGAGCTGAGGCGGCTCGCCGGAGCCGCGCGGGTTCTCGCGCGCGGCCTCGAGCTCACGCCCCTGGAGGCGGCGCGCGCCGCGCGCCTCGTCGCGCACGCGACCGCGATGCGGGACGTGGACCTGGCCTCGTGCGACGACGTGACGGCCGAGGCCTACGCCGCCCGCTTCCTCCCGCGCGCCGCGGCCGCGGCCCGGCTCGGCGCTCTGCTGGCGCTGCCGCTGCTGCTGCCCGGCGCCGAGGCCTCGGCGGGCGAGGCGCTCCTCGCGTGGCGCCGGCTCGTCCGCCCCGGCCAGCAGCGCTACCCGGAGGGCGGCGCAGCGCGCGTCCCCGACGTCTTCTGCCGCCTGGCCCGGGAGCTCGGCGCCGCCGTGTGGACGGGCGCGGCCGTGCGCCGCGTCGTCGTGCGCGACCGGCGCGTGCGCGGCGTGGAGCTCGAGGACGGCACCGCGCTGCCAGCGCGCGTCGTGGTGAGCACCGCCGGCCTGCTGTCCACCGTCTCGGCGCTCGTCGGCGAGCCGCATTTCCCCGAGGCGTACGTGGCGCGCGCCCGCGCGCTCGCGCCGCAGCCGAGGCTGGCCCAGGTGAGGATCGCCTTGCGCCGGCGGCGCATCGCGGCGGGCGCGCTCGCGGGCCTCGCGGGCGGCGACCGCGACGGCGCGCCGGCCCTGCCCTTCTACTGTCTCGTGCCGACGCGCTTCGACCCGTCGCTCGCGCCGCCCGGGCACGAGCTGCTCTGCGCGTGCGCCGTGTCCGGCGCGCTCGGCGGTGCGCCCGCCGCGTCCGCCGACGCGCTCCTCCGCGCGCTCGACGGCGCGGCGCCCGGCCTCCTCTCCGACGCGCTCTTCATCGACGGCTCGCCCGCCGACGGGCGCGGGGACGCGTTCGCCGCGGGCGACGCGCTCGCGGCGGGGATCGCGCAGACGCCCGGCCAGGTCGGCCGCGCGCGCCCGGCGGTGTACACGCCCATCCGCGGGCTCTACCTCGCGGGGCGCGCCGCCGGCGGCCGCGGCGCCGGGATGGAGCTCGCGGCCTCGAGCGCGGTGGAGTGCGTCGATCGCATCCTCGTCGATCTTGGCCGCGATCTCGGCGCGCCCGCGCCGCCCGCGCTGCGCGACATCGCCGGCGCGCTGCTCGGGCGCGCCGCCGCCTCCGCCGTGTCCTGGGCCGCGCGCCCCCGCGGATAGCCCGCGCGGACCGGCCGGCGGGCCCGCCGAGCGCCCGGCGCCTCAGCGCGGCGTCGTGGAGCCGCGGCTGGCGCGCGCGAGCGCGTCGAACGGGAGGTTCTGATCCTCGAACACGGCGTCGAGCTCCTCGCTGCCCTTTTCCCGCACGCCCGAGCGCGGGGACAGCTCGGGACGCACCGAGGAGGGCGGGGCGAGGCGCGCCGACAGCGGCGCCATGGTCCTGATCGAGGGCGGGGCCTCCGTGCCCGAGGGCACGCCGCGCGGGACGGCGCGCGCCGACGGAGGCGGGCTCGACAGCGACCGCACGGTCGGCGGGCTCGGCAGCCGCGTGGAGGAGGGCGGCCCGGCGTGCGAGCTCGACGGTGGCATCGGCGTCGGCCGGTGGGACGAGGACGGCGGCACGCCGCTCGACAGGCGCGACGACGGCGGCGCGCCGCCCGGCAAGCGCGACGACGGCGGCGGCGGCGCGCTCGGCCGCGCGCGCGTCGACGGGGGCGGCGGGGTCGAGAGCACCGCGCGGGCGGGCGCCCCGCGCGTCGAGGGGGGCGGGGTCGACAGGCGGGCGCCCGCAGCGGCGGCCGGCTGGACGGGCGGCAGGCCCGGGAGCGCGCGCGTGGAGGGCGGCGGCACCGAGCGCGGCGCCGCCGACGCGGCGTACGGGCCCGGCTGCGCGCGGACCGACGGCGGCGGCGCGGAGCGCACCGGCGACGGGGCACGGGCCGACAGCGGCGCGCTGGACGGCGGCGCCGGGGTGGGCGTGCCGCTCGTCAGGGGCGTCCGGACCGACGGCGGGGAACCGGAGCGCGACGACGGCGGCGGCATGGTGCTCTGGCCCGACGCCACGTCGCCGCGCCGCTGCGCGAGCCGCGGATCGGCGCTCGCGCCCGGCCGCTGCGCCGCGCGCGGATCCGCGCCCGCGGCCCCCCTGGCGACGACGGTCTCGCTGCGCTGCGCGCCGATCAACGTGTAGCGCCCGCTGCCCTCGTCGCGCCGCCCTCCGTCGCGCTGCGCGCTCATCTCGCGCGTGTCGCGCAGCGCGCCGTTCAGCATGGCCTCGAGCTCGCGCTCGCTGACCTCCTCGTCGAGCCGCACAAGCGTGGAGCGTACGTCCCGGGCAAGCGCGTCGAACTCGGCCGGATCGGTCGCGTAGACGCTGTTGGAAAGGATGATCGCGAGCGGCCGTCGCTCGGCGGCGATCGTCGCGGCCGTCGCCGCGTCGCATCGGTGCAGGAGCACCCCGCAGCCCGGCGCCACCGTGAGGCACAGGCTGAAGAGCGCCGGCCACGCCGGATCAAGGACCACAAGAATGCTGGGTACATGAAGCGGGGTTGCGGTGATCTGCGCGCGACGGTCCATGGCAGATCGAGGATAACTGAAACAAACGGCTGGATCGTAGTTCTCTTTCTCTAGGTCGGTCATTTTCGCTCTGCTTGTGCGTTCTGCAATGAGGCCAGCGGCGCAGATCTCCTACAGCCAGATTGTCTGTGTGCGGCGCGCCCCGCTCCGCGCGTCCTCGCTCTGCGCGTCCTGGCGCTGGGCGTCCTCGCTCCGCGTGTCCCCGCGCTGCGCTGGGCGCGCCTTTTTCCGCCGCGCGTGCATTCCCTCGCCGCGCGCTCGCGTCGCGCTCTCCCTCTCGCGTCTGCTCGGCGGCAGGCGCGCTGCGCCGGGCAGACGGGCGAGCGACGCGCGCCCTCCGCCGGGGTGAGCGGCGGAGGGCGCGCGTCGCGGCAACACCGGTGTCGCGGTGGGCGCCGCGTCACCGGTGGACGCCGGGCGATGACGTGGTGCGATGTCCGCGCCGCGCGCGGCCGCCTCGCCCGGCGCCCCGGCGATCACAGCCCCGTGTAGATGGTGGCGAAGGAGGCCGCCTCGCCGCGGAGCAGCAGGTTGAGCCGCGGGTTCGGGACCTTGAAGGTGTGAATCTTCGCGTTGCGCACGTCGAGCACCGCGAAGGCGCCGCCGGGCGTGCTCTCGGCGAGGCCGTTCATCAGCAGGTTCAGCACGACGGACACGCGCTTCGACGACAGCGGCTCGCCGCGGAAATACATCTTGATCACGTGGGGCGTGCCGTCGATGACGAGCCCGAGCTCCGGATTGACGTTGATCTCGAGATCGCCGAGGCGGTACGTCGACGTCGGCGGCTCGAACCACGTCATCTTCGCCGAGGCGAGGAACTTGCGGTATCCGTTCACCACCGACGGGTAGATGCGGCGGCGCCGCTCGTCGTGCTGCGCCGCGAGGAATGCGTCGAGCACGCTGGTGGGCTTTCCGCTCCTGTGCATGTCGACGATCGCCTCGCGCACCTGCCTGTAAAAGTCCGTGTGGAGCTCGTCCTTCCGCTCCTTGAACTCCCTGACGCCGGTCAGCTTCGGCGTCCCGGCCTTGAGAACGAAGTCGACAAAGTACGTGAGCGAGATCTTTTCCATGAAGAAGTCTCCTCCAGAACGAAGCGTTCAGGCGCGCCATTTACACGCGTCGTGCGAGAGACACGCCGTCGCGCCGCGTTTTTGATGTCTACCATGGATAGCCATCTTCGACCCGTCCGAAAAGGGATCGATCGGACGGACATTGTCCCAACCTCCGAGGGTCGGACGGTCGCGGTGTTGCGCGAGAAAAACTGTGTAATGTCATATATTTGCATCTCCGGGCAGCGTCCTTCGCACCGGGCTGCGCCGGGTTCCTGTAGGCTCTGTCGGGTCATGACGAGAGGAGGCGCGCGACGGTGAGAATCGACAGAAACCAACTGTTGTCCGTGGGTATCCTGTGGAGAACGGGAATCGGCGGGACGACTCGATGCGTCGACGAGGTCGGACGTGGTCTGTCACAGCCCGGCGCTCGACGGCGCTTGACGCCGCCCGCGCGCCGGGGACGGCGTCGATCGTCGCCCCAGGCGACCGCGGAGCGGCGTGACGGCGGGGCGGCGGCGGCGCGTCGGCCGGAGAGGAGCGCGGGTGATGAACATCAGGTCTGAGCGCGCGGGCGACGAGGCATCGATCCGCGCTGTCCACCTCGCGGCGTTCCCCTCGGCGATGGAGGCCGACCTCGTCGACAGGCTGCGGGCCGCGGGGCGCGCGGTGGTCTCGCTCGTCGCGGAGATCGACGGCGCCATCGTCGGACATGTCCTGTTCAGCCCGGTGGCGATCGCCGGCCCCGGCGCCCCCGGCGGCGGGCTCGGCCTCGCGCCGCTCGCGGTCTCGCCGGGCTTTCAGGGCCGCGGCGTCGGCTCGGCGCTGGCGCGGGAGGGCATCGCGGCGTGCAGGGGCGCCGGCTGCGCCTTCGCCGTCGTCCTCGGCGAGCCGGCGTACTACGCCCGGTTCGGGTTCACGAAGGCCAGCCTGTTCGGCCTCGGCAACGAGTACGCGGCAGACGAGGAGTTCATGGCCCTGGAGCTCGCGGCGGGCGCGCTGAAGGGAGCCCGAGGCGTCGTGACCTACAGCCCCGAGTTCGGCGTCTTCGCAGCCTGACCCGCCGCCACGACGCGGGCCAGGGCGACCCCACGGCCCGGCGCCGGGGATCGGGCTTGCATACATACGTTCGTGAATGTATATAAGAGGGGTGCGACGGACGAAGGACGAGGCGGCGGCGACCCGCGAGCAGATCCTCGACGCGGCGCTGCGGGTCTTCAGCCAGAAGGGGTACTCGGCGGCGACGCTCCAGGACGTCGCCGCCGAGGCAGGGCTGACGCGGGGCGCGGTGTACTGGCACTTCCAGGGCAAGGCGGAGCTCTACACGGCGCTCGTCGGCGAGCGCTTCGCGAAGGCGAGCGAGGTCCTCGCCGAGGCGCTGTCCCCGCGGTACGCGCCGCTCGAGGCGATAGAGCGCCTGCTCACGCGGTCGCTCGAGGTCGTGGAGGAAGACGCGGAGTACCGCGCGGTCGTCTCGATATCGCTGTTCAAGACCGAGCTCACCCCCGAGCTCGAGCCCGGGTTCCAGCAGAAGATCGCGAGCCAGCGCCGCCTCGTCGACACGCTCGCCGACCTCGTCCGCAAGGGGATCGCGGCCGGCCAGATCGACCGCGCCACCGACCCGAGGGCCGCGGCGCTCGCGGCCGTCAGCCTCGTGAACGGCGCGATCGCGCTCTCCCTCATGGACCCGAAGATGCTGGAGTCGAGGGCCGCCGTGCGCCGCATGGTCGCGACGTTCGTCCGCGGGCTCCGGCGCTGAGACAGCCGCCCTCTCACCGCTCCTGTTCTGCCCTCTGCTCGTGTGTCAATTTACATACATTCATGGTTGTTTGCTGGAGGTGAAGCCATGTTCCTCAGGCCGTACTGGTATGTGGCCTGCGCGTCGGCGCAGCTCGGGGCGGCGCCGCGCGCCGCCCGCGTCCTCGATCAGGACATCGTCGTGTTCCGCGGAGACGGCGGCAGGCCCCGGGCGCTCGCGGATCGCTGCTGCCACCGCGGGGTCAAGCTGTCGCTCGGGCGCGTGACCGGCGGGGAGCTCGCGTGCGGATACCACGGCTGGCGGTTCGACGGCGGCGGCGCGTGCGTGCACATTCCGTCGCTCGCGCCGGGCAGGCGCATCCCGGAGAGGTGCGGTGTGCCCGCGTTCCCGTGCGTGGAGCAGGACGGGTACGTGTGGGTCTGGCTCGGCGGCGGCGAGGGCGCGCCGCCGCCCGCTCCCTCGATCGACGGCTTCGCGGCGCACCGCTGGGACCAGGGCTCGGTGGAGCACCAGTGCGCCGCGCTCAAGGGCCTGGAGAACAACCTCGACTGGTGTCATCCGGTGTTCGCGCACCCGTGGACGCACGGGCAATTCTACATCGCGCTGCTCCGCGGGCTGCGCGAGCAGCTCCTGGAGATGCGGGTGACGCCGGACGGGATGACGCTGCGCGGGCCGGTCCGCGAGGACGGCGGCGCGCCCGGGGGGCGATCGACCGAGACGCTTCTCTCGTTCACGCTCCCCGACCGCGTCGAGGTCCGCTCGTTGGGCGGGCCGTCGCGCCGGATCGTCCTGCACTTCGTGCCGACCGCGCCCGACCGGTGCCGCATGGAGTGGCTCGTCGCGCGGGCGCTGCCGTTCGGGCCGCGCGTGCGCTTCCGCCGGGACGAGCCGGCGATCCTCCGGCAGGACCGGCTCCTCCTGGAGAGCGCCGAGCGGACGGCGGCGGAGCACGGCGCCCTCGGCGAGCACCACGTCGAGGCGGACGCGCCCACGCTGCTCCTGCGCCGCATCGTCGGCTGGGCGGCGCGCGGCGAGTGGGAGCAGCGGCGCGCGAGCCTGCCGGAGCGGCGGGTCGTCCGGGTGGTGTCGTAGCGGCGTCCGGCCTGGGTCAGGCCGCCGAGCGGCGCCACGCCGAGCGCGCGTCGACGCCGTGCTCGGCGAAGCGGGGCACGTAGTCCCGCTCCACGGCGCGCTCGAGGATCTCGCCGTAGCGGGCGACCGGCATGAGGCCCCAGGCGCGGTCGTCGCCGGAGATCGCCGCGCGCCGCGCGCCGCCGGCGGGCATGTAGCTCCGGCGCAGCCGCGCGAACATGGCGGGGAGCTCGCGCTCGACGAGCTGGCGCACCGCCGGCGCGCACGGCAGCTCGAGCAGGTGGCGGAGCAGCGTCCAGCCGAAGTCGCGGTGCCGCACCTCGTCGCGCAGGATGCGGTCGAGCGCCCGGCGCGCGGCAGGGACGGCGCACCCCTCGCGGAGCACCTTGAAGAGCGGGACGGCGACCGTCTCTCCGAGGCAGAAGATCTCGACGCCCGCCCGCGCGACGGAGAGCTCGAGCGGCTCGTCTCCGTGGCCCTTGAGCCCCAGCGTCTCGCGGCGGAGCGGCGCCAGGGCCCCGCCGCCCGCGAGGACGTGGACGCGATGGCTGAGGCGCGCGTGCGCGAGCTCGTCCTTGACGATGCGCAGGCCGTCGTCGATGAGATCGGGCGACGCGCCCATCTGGATGAGCCAGAGCGTGAGGTGCTGCGTGATCGCCGCCGAGCGGTACTCGGCCTCGATGCGCCGCCCCCACTCGCCGCGCACCGCGTCGCTCGCCG
The DNA here is from genome assembly GCF_051521615.1 of Sorangium sp. So ce1335. NCBI lineage: Bacteria > Pseudomonadati > Myxococcota > Polyangiales > Polyangiaceae > Sorangium > Sorangium sp. So ce1335. Next base: position 6,511,591 of record NZ_CP150363.1, on the reverse strand, counting down.
GAGGCAGCGGGGCGCGCGGCGCCTGCTCCGCGCCTGCGGCGCTGTCCTGCTCCGCGTCAGCGGCGCTGTCCTGCTCCGCGCCAGCGGCGCCGTCCTGCTCTGCGCCAGCGGCGCTGTCTTGCTCTTCGTCGGGGGTGTCTGTCATGGGGTCACGCTGATCACCGGTCTTGCCAGGATCCGGAGAGAGAGCTCACCGCAAAGACGCCAGAAGCGCAAGGACGCACTCTATTGATCCTTGTTGCGCCTTTGCGCCTTTGCGTTGAAATCTCTCCGGATCCTCGGCACAACTCGGGAACCGAAAACCAGACTCCGGGTCAGGGGGCGGCAAGACGAGAAGGTGGCAGCGCGCCGGCCCCGGAGGAGCTCACCCTCCGGTGGTCGCCGCGGAGGGCGGCAGGCAGACGCTCATGGTCCTCCCGCACGCGGCGCAGGTCGCCCCGTCGGGAGACGAGGCGACGCAGGGGTTGACGACGACCTCCTGGCAGCGCGTCCCGGCCGGACACGGCGCGTCGACCTCGCCGCACGGCAGGCTCGGGAAGCAGCCCGCCGCGGACAGCGCCGGGGTCCCCGAGCCCTCGGCGCAGCCCGGCACGAGCCACTGACACGCCGGCCCCAGGGCCGCGCACTCCTCCCCGCTGGCGGCCGAGAGACAGTCCTCGGGCGGCGGTGGGGGCGGCGGGTTGCACGCGACCGCGATCGTCACGGACCACGTGCCCTCGACGCTGCAGGTCATCGTTGTCGGCTCGGGGCAATCGGGCGGGCCGTCATAGGAGCAGCTCTCGCCGAGCAGCGAGCACGCGCTGCCAGCGGCCGGCATCTCGTCGGGGCACGCCGGCGGCGGCGGGTTGCACGCGAGCGGCTTCGTCTCGACCGTCCATGTGGCGTCCGCGCCGCAGGTCGCCGTGCTCCTCTCTGGGCAATCGGCCGGGCCGACGTACGGGCAGCTCACGCCGACGTCGGAGCACGCGCTGCCCGCCTTCGGCAGCTGATCGGGGCACGCCGGCGGCGGCGGCGGCGGCGGCGGCGGATTGCAGGTCGGCGTCAGGTCGATCCACCTCCCATCCGAGCACCGGGCTTCGATGGGGCTGCCGCACCCGTCCTCGCCGTAGTTGCAGGAGAGATCCTCCTCCTCGCAGCTCGATCCCATCGCCGGCCGCGTCTCGGGACAGCTCCCTTCCGTGATCGTCGGGTCGCACCCCGGCAGCGCCACCGCGCCAGCGAACGAGGCCGCCGCCGCGACGGTCACGACGAAGGGGGACCGGAGCACCTTGCGCTTCTTCTGGATGGCCATGACTCGTGATGTCCTTTCTGTGGCACAACATGGCGCAAGGTCCGTTCTTGCGCGCCCTGCGGCCAGCGTGAGCAAACGAGGGGCCAGGGTGAGCGGCCGGGAGGAGCGCACGCGCCGGGAGCGCGCTTTCGGGAGGACGGCAATACTGTGGTGCAATTGAACTTGTGCCGTGCTCCCGTCTTCCCGGTCAGAAGCCGACCGCCGCCTACCGGCACGCGCTGATCCGCACGTCGTCGATGTTCCAGCCCGACATGGGCGCGCCGCCGAAGGCGATGACGGCGCTGTAGCCGAACCGCACCCGGAGGCGCCGGCTCTTGTAGGGCGTCAGATCGTACGTGACGTTCGTCCACGCGGACTCGGTGATGTCGTCGAGCGGAGACTCGTAGACGATGCGCCAGCGCGATCCGTCGAAGACCTCGACGCGGGCCCTGTTGCGGTACGTCGTGTTCAGCCAGCGCCAGAACGACAGCGTGACCCGCCCGCTCGCGGTCGCGTCGACCGCGGGGCTCGTCAGGTAGCGCTGCGGGTGCGGCCCGGTGATGCTCGGGCCGCCGCCGAGGACCACGCCGGCGACGCCGTTGTCGCCGGCCTTCGTGTTGTCGCTCGCCGGATCGGGGAACCCCGCGCGCTGGCCGCGGGACGCCCGCGCCGGGCCGATCTCCCACCCGGCGGCGAGGCTCCACCGGGCGACGTTGTCCGAGAAATCCTCCGCGAAGAGGACCTGTCCGGAGCACGGCGCGACAGGGCCGTCGTTCCCGGGCGCGCCGCGGAACGCGGCCGGCGCGGACGCCGCCCAGTCCACCGCCGGAGACCCGTCTCCCTGCGCGATCCACGGCTCGCCCGTCGAGCCGGCGGTGCACCCCGCCGCGGCGAGTCCGAACGAGAGCGCGGCCCGTCCCATCCACCTCTTCATTGTCGCTCCTGCGGACGTGCAAATGCCCCCGGCGCAGGCGCCATTCCGCACGGCCGTCGCGCAGCGCCGAGAGCACGTGTTTGTAGGACCGAACCGGGGCGGTGGACAGCCCGGGGGAGCGGCGCCCGATGCGGTGAGATCGGCGTCAGGCGCCCTCGGACATCGGGACTCCGCCGTCGCCCTCGGTCGACCTCAGCCGCGCCCGCGCCGTCCGGGGCGACCGCGCGATCCGCGTGATCCGCGTGAGCCGCGCGAGCACGCGGATCAGCGCGGCGCGGGCGCGGCCTCGGGCAGCGGGGCCGGCGGGATCGGCGTGCGCGAGATCGTCTCGCGCTCCGTCACGTCGGAGATCATCAGCGTGAGCAGCAGGCCGAGCAGGAGCGTCGACACGATCATCGGGAGCGCGTTCGAGAAGCGCTGCTCGATGAGGTGCATGAAGAACAGCAGCACGAGCACCGTCTTCACCGTGGCGATGAGCAGCGCCGCGACGACGTCGGCCCGGCCGAGGTGGGCGAGCGAGAGGAGGTACGAGACCAGCGTGAGGACCATCAGGGCGAGCCAGACGATCACGTAGGTCCGCGAGGAGAGGTGCTTGACGGTCATGGGTGCCACCTGCCGTTAGCGGTGCATCAGGTAGAGCATCGGCCAGAGGAATATCCAGATCACGTCGACGAGGTGCCAGTAGAGCCCGCCGAGCTCGACGTGCGTCTCGTTGCCCGCGCCGTACCGGCGCCGGCGGCACCCCCACGCGAGCCAGCCGAGCACGACGAGCCCCGCGGTGACGTGGACGGCGTGCAGGCCGGTCGAGACGAAATACAGCGTGAAGAACAGCCGCGCGCCCGCCTGCGGGAGCTCCTCGAAGCGGTAGGCGGCGCCGGGGAAGATCCCGTGGTGGAAGTGGTTCGCGTACTCGACGCCCTTCAGCGTGAGAAAGGCGACCCCGAGCGCGATGGCGCCCAGCAGCAGACGGCCGGCGCGCACCGGCCGATCGAGGCGCACGGCGTAGACGCTCAGCGCGACGAGGAGGCTGCTCGTCAGGAGGATCGCCGTGTTCGCCGTGCCGATCGGGGCGCTGTTGTGCGCGATGCCCGCGACGAAGTCGGCGCCGTACATCGCGCGGTAGGCGGCGTACAGGCCGAAGAGGCCGCCGAAGAGCAGGACCTCGCTGGCGAGGAAGATCCACATGCCGAAATGCGCGGCGTGGGTCTGCTTCTCGAGATCCTCGAACTGCATGGCGAGCCGCGCCGGGGCGAGCGGCTGCGGCTCAACGGGCGGCGGCTGAGATTCGAGCATGGGCCTCCTCGTCGGTCAGGTGGTAGTCGTACGGGCCGCGCTCGACGACCGGGGTCACCGGGAAGTTGTGCTTCGTCGGGATCGGCGGCGTGATCCACTCGTAGCTGCGCGATCTCCACGGGTTGGCGGGGGCGCGCGCCCCCCAGCGAAGCGCGATGAGGAGGTTGACCAGCGCGAGCACGAGCGCGGCCGCGAGCAGGTAGGCGCCGCCCGTCGAGAGCACGTTGAGCCACTGGTACTGCTCCGGGTAGCTGTAGTAACGGCGCGGCATCCCGGCGTTGCCCAGGAGGAACTGGGGGAGGAACGTCAGGACGAACCCGAGGAACGCCCCGAAGGACGTGAGCAGCCCCATGGGCTCGGAGTACATGCGGCCGAACATCTTCGGGAACCAGTAGTGCGCGGCCGCGAGGAACGCGGTGAGCGAGCCGCCCACCATGATGAAATGGAAGTGGGCGACGACGAAATACGTGTCGTGCCAGTGCACGTCGAGCGACTGCGTCGCGACGGCGATGCCCGTCATGCCCCCGAAGACGAAGAGGAACAGGAACCAGAGGAAGTAGAGCATCGGGGTGTTGAAATGGATGGCCCCCTTCTGCAGCGTCGCCACCCAGGTGAAGACCTTGATGGCGGAGAAGATCCCGATGAACATCGAGAACGCGCCGAAGATGCCGGCGTCGACCTCGCTCATCCCGGCCACGAACATGTGGTGCCCCCACCCCGCGAACCCGATGAGCGCGATGCCGAGCGACGAGACGGCGATCGCCCAGTAGGACGCCGGCTGGCGCTGCGAGAAGGTGCAGACCACCTCGCTTACCACCCCGAGCGCCGGGAGCACCATGATGTAGACGGCAGGGTGGGAGTAGAACCAGAACAGGTGCTGGAACAGCACGGGATCGCCGCCCAGCGCGGGGTCGAAGAGGCCGAAATGGTAGATGTGGTCCGCCCCGACGAGCAGGATCGTGAGGCCGAGGACGGGGGTCGCGAGCAGGATGATGATGCTCGTGCTGTAGATGGCCCACACGAAGAGGGGGAGGCGGCCCCAGCCGAGCCCGCTGGCGCGCATCGTGTGCGTCGTCGCGATGAAATTGACAGCGGTCATGATCGACGAGATGCCGAGGATGAAGATGCCGATCACGACCGGCATGACCGCCGTGGGCGTCGTCGTGCTGTAGGGGGGGTAGAACGTCCAGCCGGTGTCGGCGCCGCCGACCACGGCGGCCGACAGCGTGATCGCGCCGCCGATCGCGAAGATGTAGAGGCTCGCCAGGTTGAGGCGCGGGAACGCGAGGTCCTTGGCGCCGATCATGATCGGGAGGACGAAGTTCCCGAAGATGTTCGGGATCGACGGGATCAGGAACAGCCACACCATGACCACGCCGTGGAGCGTGAACATGCGGTTGTAGGTCGACGCGTCGATCACGGTGGGCCCCGGCGTCAGGAGCTCCGTCCGGAGGACGAGCGCGAAGACGCCGCCGAGCAGGAGCATCGGGACGACGAGCGCATAGAACATGATCCCGATGCGCTTGTGATCGGTCGTGAGCAGCCACGAGCGCACGCCCGCGTCGGCCCGGAGATAATCGGCCTCGTGCGCGCCGTGCCCCGGCGCCGCACCCTCGATTCCGTGTGCGATCATGGCGTCGTCCCTCCCGGCGCGGCGGCGCCGCTCCCGGTCGCGCCGCCGTCCCACGGCACGACGGGGCCGCGGGGCACGTCGCGGATCGATTTGATGAGCTCGATGATGGCGGCGACCTCCGGCGGCGTTATCTGCCCCAGGTACGACGGCATGACCGGCTGGAACCCGCGGTGCATCACGGCGAGCGGGTCCATGATCGACTCGGTGATGTACGCCTCGTCGGCGATGCGCTCGCCGCCGGCCTCGAGCGGCACGACGGCGCGGTACAGGCCAGCCCAGGTGGGGCCGATGTGCGTCGTGCCGTCGAGGGTGTGGCACCGGAGGCAGTTGTGCCGGGCGGCGGCGCGCTCGCCGCGGCTCGGCATCGTGGGCTCGGCCTCGGCGCGCTCCTGCTCGGCCTGCGCGGCGGCCTCCTGGGCGAACGCCGGCGTGCTCGCCGGGCCGCCCTGGAGCCAGCGCTCGTAATCGGCGGGCTCCAGCGCGATCACCTGGCCGCGCATCTCCGAGTGGCTCGTGCCGCAGTACTCCGTGCAGAGGATGGGGTACGCCCCGGGCTCGCTCGCCTCGAACCAGGCCGTCGTGTAGCGGCCCGGGAGGACGTCCTGCTTGATGCGGAACGCGGGGACGAAGAAGCTGTGGATGACGTCCCGCGACGTCATGATGAGCTTGACCGGCCTGCGCGCGGGGACGTAGAGCACCGAGATCATGCTCTCTCCCTCGGGATAGGCGAACTTCCACATCCACTGCTTGCCGGTGACGTAGACGTCGAGCGTGTCCGCGGGCGGCGTGCGCAGGTCGATGAACTGGCGCGTTCCGACGTTCCAGAACGCGAGGAACAGGACGCCGAGGCCGAGGAGCGTCACCGTCTCCAGGGCGAGCGCCGGCTTCGCGAGCGTCCCGGCGTGCGGCCGCGCGGTGTCCTGGACGCGCCGTCGATAGCGGATGAGGAAATAGCCGCCGATCAGCGTGATCAGGACGGCGCCCCCCATCGTCACGGAGACGACGACGTAGTGGAGCCAGTCGATCTCGCGCGCCAGCGAGGAGCGCTGGTCGGGCAAGAACAGGATGCGGCGCAGGAGCTCGTTCATCGCGCGCCCTCCCGTCGGCGCTGCCACCCACGCCAGCCGAAGAAGGCGACGAGCGTGAGGACCCAGGCCAGGATGGCGGCCGCGCCGACCCGCAGGAAGCCGGCCACGTAGGGGCCGTAGCGGCGGCTCGCCGGGTCGTAGCGATAACACGTCATGAGGACCCGATCGAGGGGCGTGCCGATCTGACCGCGGCTCGCCTCGAGCAGCGCGAGCCGGAGATCGAGGGCGGGGAACTCGATGCCAACCAGCGTGCGGGAGATGCGGCCGTCCGGCGTCAGCACGAAGACCGCGGCGGGGTGCGCGTACTGGTCTGTCTGCGCGTCGTACGCGAACCGGAACCCGAGATCGCCCGCGAGCGCGCGGATCTCGGGGAGATCGCCGGTGAGGAACGGCCAGAGCTCCGGCTCCGGCGCGGCCGCCATGCCCAGGGCCGCGAGGGTGGCCGTCCGCTTCCGCGCCGCGGACGCCGGGGTGTCGCGGGGATCGAAGCTCACCGTGATCGCGCGGTAGTGCTCGCCGAGCCGGTAATCGAGCTTCGCCATGCCGGAGACGAGGCCGCGCAGCACGAGGCCGCAGAGCGTCGGGCAGCGGTAGTAGGCGAGGACGAGGAGGACAGGGCGCGCTCCGTCGAGGTGCGCGGCGAGCGGCGCTGTGCGTCCCTCCATGTCCGTGAACGGGAGCGCCGTGTTGACGGCGCTCCCGAGGCGCTCCTCGATGTCGGCCTCGCGCGCGGCCCGCGGGAGCGCCGGCGGGTCGGCGGCGGCCGCGAGCGGCGCGCGCGAGAGCGAGAGCGCGAGGAGCGCCGCGGCGGAGAGGTGCGCTGTCCTCATCATCGGCCCTCCTCGACGACGAGGCCCATCGCGTCCTCGATCGGGATCTTGACGAGCCCGCGCTCCCGGTCGGCCCAGCCGAAGCGGCCGAGCTCCTCGCGCTTCCTGCGGTTGAGCACCTCGCCCAGGCCCTCCTCGCCGGTGGCCTTGCGGCGGAAGATCCGCTGATCGACCCCGGACACCACGCCGCGCGGCTCGAAGCCCTCGCGCGCGTGCTCTGCGGTCCTGCCGACGGAGCGGAGCGCCGCCTCGCGGCCGCGCAGGATCATCCAGGACCAGGCGCCCAGGATGGCGAAGATGACGATGACCGCGAACGCGATCGCGAGGATCCTCCGCCAGGGGAGGTGATCCTCTTCCTGGCGCACGTCGGGACGGCGGTAGTGGGACGTCATACGCTCTCGTAGCGGAGTGCGGCCGGCAGCGCCGGGTCGTTGACGGGGACGAGCGGCTTGCCGCGCTGCCGGATCGCGGCGAGCGCGACGCACGGGCCGACGACGGCGAGGAGCGCCGCGAGATCGAGCCAGTGGTACGGCGCGCGAGCGCCGGAGGCCTCGGGCACGACGAGCCAGTGCATGTCGAGGTAGTGCGCGACGAGGACCCACGCGGCGACCGCCGACAGCCAGGCCGGCCTCCGCTTGATCCTGTAATTGAGCAGGATCGCGAAGGGGATCACGAAGCGCGCGAGCACGAGGACGAGGGTCGCCGCCCCCCACGGGCCGTGGGCGCGGCGCAGGTAGAACTCGGCCTCTTCGGGCTTGTCCGCGATCCAGATCAGCATGAACTGGAAGAAGGCGGCGTAGGCCCAGAAGATGGTGAACGCGAGGAGCAGCCGGCCGAGCGCGTAGTAGTGCGACGTGTTCAGCCCGGGCAGGAGGCCGGCGCGATCGGTGGTGAACGTGAGCCCCGTGAGCAGCGCTATCGCGGCGACGAAGCCGCCGGCGAAGACGTAGACGGGGAACATCGTCGAGACCCACAGCGGCGCGAGCGACATGAGCCAGTCGAACGACGCGAAGGAGAACGACAGCGCCACGAGCGGCAGGCCCCCGACGCTGAGCGCGCGGAGCCGCCCGCCGCCGGCGAGCGCCGGGCTCGCGTCGCCCCGGAGCGAGCCGCCGCGCAGGAGGGCGCTCAGGGCCAGCCAGATGGCGAAGTAGACCGCCGTCCGCGCGAGGAAGAAGGGGAGGTTCAGGTAGGGGGTCTTGTGGAGCACGATCGACCGGGCGTGCTCGTCGTGGATCGACTCGGGATGGAGCCAGTCGCCGTAGAGCGAGTCCATCCCGAGGAGGAGCGGGAGGAACAGCACGGCGAGGAGCGGCAGCGCCGAGAGGATCGACTCGGCGAGGCGGCGGACGGCCACCGGCCATGTCGCGCCCATCGCGTGGCAGATCATGAGGAAGATGAGCGCGCCGACCGCGGTGGTCACCGCGTAGGCGTACGCCGCGAGGTACGCGTGGAAGACGCGCTCCCGGTCCACGAACGCGCCGACGACGAGCAGGACGGCGCCGAGCAGCGCGAGGCCGAGCGACCGCACGACGAGCGCGCGGCCGCCCCGGAAGATGGGGATACGAGGGATTCGCCCGTTCACGGGAGCTCCTTCAGGGCGCGCTCGCGGAGGGGCAGGGGGAGCGCGTCGAGCGCGGCGGCGCGGCTCCTCCCGAGCGCCTTGACGTAGGCCACGATCGCCCAGCGCTCCCGGAGCGGGATCTGCGGCTCGTACGAGCGCATGAGGCCGTAGCCCTCGACGATGACCTGGTAGATGCGGCCGGGCGGGAACGCCTGCACGCGCGCGTCGACGAGCGACGGCGGGCGCCGCTGCGTCATGTTCCGCGCGACCTCCGACTCGCCGTCTCCGGCGACCCCGTGGCAGGCGCCGCAGAAGATCTCGTAACGGCCCTGGCCGTACCGGACGAGCTCCAGCGTGACAGGGATCGGGATGCGGTCGACGTACGCGCCGCCCGCGACGCCCCGCGTGAGCCCGGGATCGCCGGTCACCCGGTCGTTCGGCACGGTGCCCTCGGGCGGGCGGCGCATGACGGCGCCGTCGTGGAACATCTCCGCCGGCTCGTACGGCGCGTAGCGCTTCTGGCGGAGCATGCGCTCGAGATCCAGCGTGTTTCCCTCGCCGGGCTCTTCCTGGGCCGGGGTCGCCGGGGTGCAGGCGGCGCAGAGCGCCGCGGCGAGCCCGGCGAGCGCTGCCGAGCGCCCGCGCCTCACGGCCGCTCCTGTCGCGGCGGGCTCCCGGCCCAGGCGACGGTGAGCGCGCCGAGGTCGGTGAGATCGCGCTCGGTGATGGGCCGGATGAGCGCCGGGTCGCGGGCGTCGATGCCGATCCAGAACCGATCGATCGTCGCGCGCTCGAACCCCGGGACATCGAACACCGGATTCCAGAGCTCGGGCAGCTTCGTGAGGACGAGCAGCACGACGAAGCCGACGAGGGCGGTCGTGAGCACCATCATCTCGAAGGTGATCGGCACGAACGCCGGGGCCGCGTGCTGCGGCCGCCCGCCGATGTTGAGCGGGTAGTCGTAGACGCTGTTGTGCCACTGGACGAGGTAGCCCCCCGCGGCGCCCGCGAGCGCGAAGGGCAGGAGGATCCACGTGAGCGGCGACCGGTCGAGCCCGAGCGCCGCCTCGGCGCCGTGGATCGGATACGGCGTGAACGCGTCGAGCCGCCGGTATCCGCGGCTCCGGAGCTCCGCGATCGCCCGGAGCATCGCCTCGGGCGTCTCGAACTCGGCGAGAAGTCCTCTCTTCATCTCAGTGCTCCTCCTTGCCGAGCTCGTGGTTCAGCTCCTTGACCTCGGCCACGGGGATGAACGGGAAGAGGCGCAGGAAGATGAGGAAGAGCAGCAGGAAGAAGCTGATCGTCCCGGCGAACATCGAGATGTCGACCCACGTCGGCCGGTAGGCGTGCCACCCCGACGGGATGAACTCGCGCTGCAGCGACATGACGATGATCACGAACCGCTCGGCCCACATCCCGACGTTCACGAGGATCGAGATGATCCAGAGAAGGACCATGTTCCGCCGGACCCGCGAGGACCAGAGGAGCTGGGGCACGAGGACGTTGCAGAACATCTGCGCCCAGAACACGGCGGCGTTCGGGCCGGTGGGGCGCGCGACGAAGAACTGGTAGATCTCGTACTCCGATGCGCTGTACCAGGCGGCGAAGAATTCGATGATGTAGGCGTAGATGACGATCCAGGCGGTGACGAGCGTGAGCTTGCTCAGGTTGTCGATGTGCCGCTGGGTGACGACGTTGCCGAGGTGGAAGACGCGGCGCGCGGGGATGAGCAGCGTCAGCACCATCGCGAAGCCGGAGAAGATGGCCCCGGCGACGAAGAACGGCGGGAAGATCGTCGCGTGCCACCCCGGGACGAGCGCCGTCGCGAAGTCGCTGCTCACGATCGAGTGGACCGAGACGACGAGCGGCGTCGCGAGGCCCGCGAGCAGCCCGTAGAGCAGCCGGTAATGGCGGAAGGCGCGCGCGGAGCCGCGCCAGCCGAGCGACAGGACGCCGTAGACGATCCGCCGCCCGCGGGTCGGGGCCCGGTCGCGCAGGGACGCGAAATCGGGGATGAGCCCGACGTACCAGAAGACGAGCGAGACCGTGAAGTACGTGAAGATGGCCGCGGCGTCCCACGGGAGCGCGCTCTTGTACTGGGGCCAGACCGCGAGCGTGGAGGGGTAGGGGATGAGCCAGTAGGCGAACCACGGCCGGCCGAGGTGCAGGAGCGGATAGAGGCCCGCCTGCATGACGGCGAAGAGCGTCATCGCCTCGGCGAACCGGTTGATGCTCGTGCGCCAGCGCTGCTCGAGGAGGAGCAGGATCGCGGAGATGAACGTCCCCGCGTGGCCGATGCCGACCCAGAACACGAAGTTGATGATCCCGAACGCCCAGCCGACAGGGATGTTGTTGCCCCAGACCCCGATCCCCGTGACGATGGTGTAGACGACGGTGAGCGCGAGCAGGGCCGTCCCGGCCCCGGTGAGGGCGAAGGCCGCCCACCACAGCCTGGAGCGCGGCTTCCACACGACCGACAGGAGCTGCTCCGAGAGGGCCTCGTCGGTGGGGCGCCCGATCAGGAGGGGCTGGGTCACGGCTTGACGAGCTCCGGGTTCTCGTTGTCGATGCGCGCGAGGTACATGTTCCTCGGCCGGGTGCCCTGGTCGTGGAGCACCTCGAAGCTCCGCGGCTCCTCCCGCCAGGCGACCATCTCCGTCTCCTTGTGCGCCAGGGAGCCGAACTGGATCGCCCGCGTCGGACACGCCTGCTGGCAGGCGGTGACGACCTCTCCGGGGCGGATCTCGCGCTGCTCGACGCGCGCCGCGATCTCCGCGCGGCGGATCCGCTGGACGCAGTACGTGCACTTCTCCATGACGCCGCGCTCGCGCACGGTGACGTCCGGGTTGCGCTGGAGCCGCGCGAGCCCGTCGTTGAAGGCGTGGAGCTCGGTATAGTCGAACCAGTTGAACCGGCGGACCTTGTAGGGGCAGTTGTTCGAGCAGAACCGCGTCCCGACGCAGCGGTTGTACGTCATCTCGTTGAGCCCGTCGGGGCTGTGCGTCGTCGCGTTGACGGGGCACACGTATTCACACGGCGCCTTCTCGCAGTGCTGGCACAGCATCGGCTGGTGGACGACGCCTGGGTCGCGCGGGTCGCCGGAGTAATAGGTGTCGATCCGGAGCCAGTGCATCTCGCGGCTCTTCAGCACCTCGTCCTTGCCCACGACGAGGATGTTGTTCTCGGCCTGACACGCGACGACGCACGCGCTGCACCCGGTGCAGATCGTGAGATCGATCGTCATGGCCCACTGACCGAGCGGCACCCCGGGGGCGGACACCTGGGGCATGAGCGACGGCTGCGGGCCCTTGAACGCCTCCGTGAAGCCGGGGTGCTCGCGGTAGACGGCGAGGGGGACCGAGAGCGCGATGGGGCGCCCGTGCAGGCTGAAGTGCCTCTGCGTGAGCGCGAGCTCGTGCTTCTCCCCGGGGCGCTTCCGCACCGAGGCGCCCGCCGCGAAGAACGGCGCGTCCGAGGTGCGGAGCCGGTACGCGTTGGACCCGACGCCGGCGGCGAGCGACTCGGCGCCGCTCCGGCCATAGCCGAGGTTCAGCGACACGGTCCCGTCGGCGTGCCCCGGCGCGACGAGCACCGGTATCGAGAGCGTGCGCCCCCCGAGCTCGACATCGACGATGTCCTCGCTCTCGACGCCGAGCGCCTCCGCGGTCCCCGGGCTGACCAGCGCGGCGTTGTCCCAGGTGAGCTTCGTCATCGGGTCGGGCAGCTCGAGCAGCCAGGGATTGTTGGCGAAGCGGCCGTCGTACACGCTGGCGTCGGCCGAGAAGGCGATCTCGATGGCGCCCGCCGGCGTCGGCGCCGCCGCGGCGAGCTGCGTGAGCGCCGCGGCGATCCCGGCGGGCCGGAGCGCGGCGTTCTCGCGCGGGGCGGCGGTGCCCTCGACGAGCCCGCGCCGGAGCGCCTCCTCCCAGAACGCGTCGAAATCGGCGCCGCCCCGGCGCGCGCTCCACGCGCCGCGGAGCAGCTCGCGCGCGCTCCGGCGCGGCTCGCCCGCGAACACGGTGAGCACCTCGGAGGCCGTCCTGCCCTGGAAGAGCGGCTCGATGAGCGGCTGGATCAGCGAGATGGTGCCGTCGTAGGCGCGCGCGTCGCCCCAGGCCTCGAGGTCGTGCGCGGCGGGCACGAACCAGTCGCAGGCGGCCGCCGTCTCGTCCTCGTAGAGCCCGAGGTAGACGCGGCTCCGCACGGCGCGGAGCAGCGCGGCGAGCTCGAGATCGGCCGGCGCCGTGTAGGCGACGTTGTTCTCGAGGATCACGAGGGTGTCGACGGCGCCGCGCCGGATCTCGTCCGCGAGGGCGGCGAGGTCCTGCTCCGCGCCGCCGCCCGTGATCAGCGTCCCCCGGGTGGCCCACGAAGCGCGGTCGCTCTGGAGCGCGGTGTTCATGAGGTGCGCGATCGCGTGGACCGCCGGCGGCTGCCGCTCCCCGACGACGACGACGCTCGCCGCGCCGCCGCGCGCGAGGTCGCGCGCGAGCGCCTGGACGAACGGCCTGTCCTCCGCGCGCACCCGCGCCCGGAGCGCCCCGAGCGCCCCGAGCGCCTCCGCGGGGACGGCGCCGGGCCGCGCGCCCTCGGCGAGGAGCAGCTCCGCCGCGATCGCCGCGGCGATCGCCGGCACCTCGCTGGGCCGCCGGCGCAGGCGGTGATCGGCCATGCTCCCGGTCGGGCTCAGGCCGGGCTCGACGACGTAGAGCCGGTTCATCGTGCCCGTCGGCGACCCGATGCGCCTGCGCTCGGCGAACTGGCGCGAATACGGCACGCTGAACGGCATCGACGCGAGGAAATCAGCGTCGAGCGCGAGGATGACGTCCGCCGTCCTGAAGTCGTACTGCGCCTGGAGCGGCGCGCCGAAGGCGAGCTCGGCCCCGCGCGCCGGGTGCGGCGACCTGGCGGGCGCGTGGAACGTGAACCGGGCCGCTGGGTGGCGCTCCTGGACACGGCCGATGAGATCGAGCGTGAGCGGCGAGCCGGTGGGCCGGAGGACGAAGCGGAGCCCGGCGCCGCGGTCGTCCCGCGCGCCGCCGAACTGCTCGACGAACGCCTCCCACGCGGCCGGCGCCGGGCCGCGCCGCGCCGCGCGCGCGCGGTGCCGGTCGTAGAGGCCGAGCACCATCGCCTGCTCGTAGACGCCGGTCGATCCGAGGCTCGCCGGGTGCTCCGGGTTGCCCTCGACCTTCGTCGGCCGCCCCTCGTGGTTCTCGACGAGGATGCCCGTGGCGAACCCGTCGAGATCGAGGCTCGTGGCGTAATACCGGAGGATCCCCGGGGTCACCTCCGGCGGCGTCGTCACATAGGGGACGATCTTGTCCGCGGGCTTCGCGTTGCACCCGGACACGCCGGCGAGCGCCATGCTCGCGCCGAGGAGCTTGAGCCAGCTCCGCCGGTTGAGCGCGCCGGCGTCGCCCTCGCCGCCGGGGAGCGCCTGCGCGGCGGCCTCCCGGAGCTCCGGTGTCTCGAGGAGCTCCGCGAGGCTGCGCCAGTACGCTTTGCCCGTCTTGCCGTCGAGCGCGGAGCTCCATGGGATCTGTGTTCGATCAGCCATCGTCCCTCTTCAGGTCATCGGTGGATCGCCGCCGCCTTTGCCGCTGTCCCCTGTTCGCCGCCTGCTCGCCCTCCTCGCGCCGGCGCTCGCTCACCTGTGGCAGGTCGAGCAATGAAGGAGCCGCCGCACGCCGAGCTCCTGCGCGATCTGCCGGCCGATCCGCTCCGCGTCGGGGCCTGGGTCCCAGTCCATGTCCGCGACCGCGGAGGGCGGGCGGAGGTGCCGCTCCGGCGCCCTGTGGCAGTCGAGGCACCAGCCCATCGTCATCGGAGACGCCTTGTAGACGTCGGGCATCTGGTCCACGCGGCCGTGGCACGTCACGCAGCCGACGCCCTTGTTCACGTGGATCGCGTGGTTGAAGTAGACGAAATCGGGGATGTCGTTGACGCGATTCCAGGGGATCGGCGTGTCCGAGAAATAGCTGCTCCGGACGAGCTGGAGCTTCGGGCTCTGGTTCCAGATCTGGTTGTGGCACCCCATGCAGAGCGCCGTCGACGGCATCCCCGCCGTGCCTGCCCGTTCGACCGTCGAGTGACAGAACCGGCAGTCGATGGCGTCGTCCTGCACATGGTGCCTGTGATCGAACTGCACCGGCTGCTGCACGGGCAGGTTCCGCCCGGTGTTCCAGTCGCTGCGCACGTAGATCATCGGCGCTGCCACGGCCGCCGCGCCGCCGAGGAGGACGGCGGCGATGGCGATTCGGAAAGCGGTGTTGCTCCAGCGCGGAAAAACGGATGCCATGATGGGGCTCGACCGGCGCGCCCACCCTGCGTCAGCGCGGCCGTCTCCATCGATGCGAGGATCGCGGGGCCCGTTTCGCGGACACGCCACCTCCCGCGCGCCGGCGCCCGCGCGTTCGGGGGATCCCGGAAGGGCGCCGTCCGGTGTGCGCGTGTCGTGCGTGCGATCGACGGCGAGCGACCTCCGCGCGGCGATCTGCGATCAACCGGTCTTCGCCTGCCGGGGTGGGGTGCCGGGGTGTTCTTCGATCACGAGGCGGGCGGCGGCCTTGTCGCGCGCGCCGGCCGGCCGCCGCGCGCTCACATCGACCAGCGGAGCCCGGCGTAGCGCGGCCCGAGGACGAGCTCGGGCGAGGGCGCAGGCGCGGCGGCGGCGCTCTTCGCCGGCTCCACCGGCACCTTGCGGCCGCCGATGATGGCGAGCGGGATGCCGACGCCCGCAAAGATGAGCCCGCCGACGACGAGCGCGGCCCCGGCGTCCGCTGCGCTCTCGCCCTCGTCGAGGTAGCCGAACTCGTCCTCCACCGGATCCCCGGAGTCGGCCGAGGCGAACGCCAGGCCCCCGCCGATGAGGGCGACGGCGCCGATGCTCGTCAGGACGATGCCGGTGACCATCATCCCCTTGCTGCGGCGCCGCATCTGCGGCCGCGCCGGCGCGGCGGGGACGGGGGCAGGTCCGGCCACCGGCGCGAGGGCCGCGCCGCCGGCCGGTCGCGCCGGGCCGCTCGCCGGCGGGGCCGCGCCGCCGGTCGCCGGGGCCGCGCCGCTCGCGGGCGGCGCCGCTGCGCGCGCCGGCGCCCCCGCGGCCAGCGGCGGGATCGCCACCGCCTCCGCGGCGCCCGCCCGGGTGAGCTCGACGGTCTTCGCGAACGGCGCCCGGCCCGCCGCGGAGGCCTCGATCGTGTGCTTCCCCGGATCCACGGGCACCGGGATCCCCCACTGCGCGCGCCCCACGACGGCGCCGTCGCGCTTCACCTGGAGGTCGGCCGGCGCGTCGGCCGGCGCCGTGATCGTCAGCCGGATGAGCCGCGGCTCCAGCGCCGTCGCGCGCTGCCGCGCCACCTTCTCGCGCTCCGCCTGCCCGGCGGCCCTCGCCGCGCCGGCCACGTCGAGGAACGTCGACCAGGCGCTCGCCGTCCGGCCGACCTGCTCGTAGCAGACCGCCAGGTTGAACTGCGTCCCGATCCCGGGATCGAGCCGCTGGCTCTCCTCGAGCTTCGGGCACGCGTCCGCGTGCTTGCCCTGGGCCATGAGCTGCCTCGCCGCGTCGAACAGCGCCTGCGCTGCGGCCGTGTCGGCCCTGGCGTCGCGGGCGCCGCCCACGAGGGCGGCGAGGAACGTCGCGAGCGCCAGCAGGCGCCCGAGGTGCTGCATGGGCAGGCTCGTCATGGTCGTGTCCTCACTTGCGATCGTCGAACAGGTTGCCGCTCACCGGCGGAACGGGCGGCGCGGCGGGCGTGGCCGGCGGCCGGGAGACCCGGGGCGGCGGGGATGCAGCGGCGCCCGCAGCGCGCGGCGCGGCGCCGGCAGCGCGCGGCGCCGCGCTCGCCGGGCGCTGCGCCGCCGGCCTGGCGCTCGCGGGCGTCGCGGGGGCTGCCTCGGCAGGGCGCGGAGCCGCCGCGGGGCCGTCCGCCGGCGCGGGGCCGTCCGCCGGCGCGGGGCCGTCCGCCGGCGCGGGCGCCTCGGAGGCGCCGGGCGTGACGGCCGGCGCGAGCGCCGCGGGCGCGGCCGGCAGCGCGGCGGAGGCGGCCGGCTGCGCCGCGGCGTCGGACAGCGGCGGCGCCGCCGACGCGCTGGCGGACGGCTCGGCCGGCGCGTCGCCGGGCCGCGCGCGGCCGTTCAGGAAGGCGAAGGCCGCGACCGCGGCGATCAGCGTCGCGCCGCCGGCCAGCGCGAAGGTGAGCCCCAGGGGCCGCTTCCGCGCCACGACCGTCCCGCTCCACGTCGGCGAGGTGCTCGCCAACGTGGGGGAGGTCGCCCCGCTCCCCGACGCGACCGGCGCCCGCGGGGGGCCCGAGCTCCGCGCGATCCCGCTGATCCGCTCGACCGACAGCCTCGCCCGCCCTGTCGCGAACGGCGCGAGCGCCGCGGCCAGCTCCCCGACGTCGCGGAAGCGCCGCTCCGGCGTCTTCTCGAGGCACCGCAGGACCACGGCCTCGAGCCCCGGGGGCACGTCGGGGCGGAACGCGGCGAGCGGGCGGGGGGCGGCCTGCATGATCGCCACGCAGAGCTGCGGCATCGTCGCGCCGTCGAACGGCGGCGCGCCGGAGAGCAGCTCGAACAGGATGACCCCGAGCGACCAGATGTCGGTGCGCGCGTCGACGTCGCGGGACGACTTGAGCTGCTCCGGCGACATGTAGAGCGGCGAGCCCATCACCGCCTGCGTGTCGGTGATCCGCGGGTCGGAGCCGCTCGGCGCGACCTTCGAGATCCCGAAGTCGAGCACCTTCACGCACGGCGAGCCGTCCGCGCGCCGCGTGAGGAACAGGTTCGCCGGCTTGAGGTCGCGGTGGACGATGCCCGCGGCGTGCGCCTCGGCGAGCGCCTCGCACGCCTGGAGCACGTACTCCACCGCCGCGTACGGGGGCATCGGCCCGCCGGCGCGGAGCGCGTCGCACAGGTCGCTGCCCGACAGGTACTCCATCACCATGTACGGCGTGCCCGACTCGAGCGTCCCGACGTCGGTCACGCGCGCCACGTGCTCGCTCTTGACCTTCACCGCGGCGCGCGCCTCGCGCACGAAGCGCTCGGCCAGCGTGCGCGAGCGCGCCGCCGCCGGCAGCAGCAGCTTGATCGCGACCCGCTCCTCGAGCTGGAGGTGCGTCGCCGCGACGACGACGCCCATCCCGCCGGCGCCGATCACCCGCTCGACGCGGTATTTCCCGGCGATCACCTGCCCCTCTCGAACCAGCCCCTCGGCTTCGTCGTGCGTCGGCGCGGTGCTCGTCATGGATCGGTCCCTTCGGCGCGCCGGATCGAGGCCCGCGTGGAGGCGCGATCTTCGAGGAAATCCCGGCGCAAAGCCAGCCCACGATAGCCGCCGGACGGACGGCAATCAATCGCGTGGCTGCGCTCCGTCGCGCGGTGGGGATCGGCGCGCGCCCCGCCCGAGCACGCGCCGGTCCTCCGGCGCGCGCCCCGCCGAGCGCGCGCCCCGCCCGAGCACGCGCCGGTCCCCACCGCGCGCCGTGCCCCGGTTCCTCCCCGGAGCGCTTCCCCCGCGCGGGATTCCGGGAGAACATCGCGCGCGTCATGGAGCACGGCCCCCCCGGCAGCGCGAGCGAGCGGCGCCAGCGGATCCTCGAGGCGACGGAGCGGCTCCTGCGCCGCTACGGGCCGGCCAAGACGACCGTCGCGGACATCGCGCGCGAGGCCGAGATCGCGGTCGGCGCCGTGTACCTGGAGTTCTCCTCGAAGGACGCCATCGTCGAGGAGCTCTCCCAGGGGCAGCACCGCGCCGTCATGGCCGCCATGCGCGCCGCGGCCGCCGAGGACCTGCCCTTCTGCGACCGGCTGCGCGCCGTGTTCGACGCCCGCGCGCGCGCCTTCCTGGAGCTCGCCGGCTCCGGCGAGCACGCGTGCGATCTCGTGCACTGCCAGAGCCGCGCCGTGAAGGCGGCCCACGCCCGCTTCCTCGACGAGGAGCGCGCGCTCCTCTGCGAGCTCATCGAGCGCGGCGCCCGCGCGGGCGAGCTCGACGCCGAAGACCCCGAGCTCGCCGCGCGCGCGCTCCTCCGGGCCTACGCGAGCTTCTCTCCTCCATGGCTGTTCCAGAGCTCCCGCGAGGAGGTGGAGGCGGTGCTCTCCGCCGTCCACCGGATCGTCCTTTACGGCCTCGCCGGCCGTGAGCCCGCGCGCGAGCCGCCGCGCTGACCCCCTCGCCGGCGACTCCCCACCTGCGCGCCGGCCCGAGCGCCGCGGCGCGCACCGCGCCCGACATCGCCTCTCGCTGCCGGCGGCCGGTCTCGCCGCCGTCGGCGGCCCGTCCGTCGAGGCGCCTTGACGAGCTGCGTTGAGCGCCGACACCCACGATCCCGACCCACGGGCTCTGCCCATCGAGCCCGCCCGGCCCGCGCCGAGAGGCCTGTTGTGCGCGCAAACCCCCGTTCTACGATCTCGCGCCCACGCGCGCCGATCTGTCCGTGACTTCTGACGTTTTCCGTGACAACGACGGATCGCATCGCCTACGATGCCCCCCTTGCTGGGGCCGCCCGGCGCCTGGCCAGAACGGAGCACAGCCTTGCAGGTCGCGGTGGGCTATCGCAGCGAAGCGGTGTTGCAAACAACGAATGAGCGCTGGAGCATCGTGCGCGCAGTGCGCGAGAGCGACGCGCGGCGCGTGCTGCTCAAGGCTCACCTCGACTCACCTCGTCACACTGCAGCTCCGGCCGCGGGCGCGCTCCTCAACGAATTCGAGATCACCCGCTCTCTCGACGCCGCGCACGTGCTGAGCCCCACGCGGATGGAGCGCTGCGGCGAGGCGCCGGTCCTCGTCTTCGAGGACGAGGATCTCGTGCCCCTCGACGGGCTCCTCGCGGGCTCGCCGCTCCGGATCGACCGGTTCCTCGCGCTGTCCGCCGGCATGGCCGGCGCGCTCGCCGAGGTGCACCGCCGCGGCGTCATCCACAAGCACATCCAGCCGCAGAGCTTCTTCGTCGACCCGAAGGCCGACGCCGTCCGGCTCACCCATTTCATGTTCTCGACGCGGCTCCGGAAGGAGCACCCCCAGGTGCAGAGCACGGTCGAGGAGGGCCGACTGCCCTACATGTCTCCGGAGCAGACGGGCCGGATGAACCGCGCCCTCGACTGGCGCACAGACCTCTACTCGCTCGGGGTCGTCTTCTACGCGATGCTCGCGGGGCGCCTGCCGTTCGACGCCTCGGGGCCGCTCGAGTGGATGCACGCCCACCTCGCGCGCCCCCCCGTGCCGCTGCCGGAGGACTCGGTGCCTCCCGCCGTCGCCGCCGTCGTCATGAAGCTCCTCGCGAAGGACGCGGAGGAGCGGTACCAGAGCGCAGAGGGCCTGTCGAACGATCTCCTCCGGTGTCAGCGCTCGCTCCTCGCGACGGGGCGAATCGACCCGTTCCCGCTCGGCGAGCACGACGTCTCCGGTCAGTTCCGCATCCCGCACCGGCTGTACGGGCGCGAGGGCGAGGCGCAGCAGTACCTGTCGATCTTCGAGCGCGTGCTCGGCGGCAGCCGCGAGATGATCGTGATCACGGGTTACTCCGGCATCGGCAAGACCTCGCTCGTTCACGAGATCTACAAGCCGCTCACCCGGGAGCACGGCCAGTTCATCTCGGGCAAGTTCGACAGGCTCCACCGGGGCATCCCGTACTCCGCCGTGATCCAGGCGCTCCGCGGCCTGCTCCAGCACGTGCTGGCGGAGAGCGCGGAGCGCGTCGACGAGGCGCGGCGCGCCCTGCAGAAGCACCTCGGGAGGAACGCGTCGCTCCTCGTCGACGTGCTGCCCGAGATCGCGATCGTCCTCGGCGCGGGGAATGTCCCCCCCGCGCCGCCCGAGCTCGGCCCGGCCGAGGCGCAGCACCGCCTCCTGCTCGCCTTCCGCGGCGTCCTCAAGGCGTTCTGCGACCGCGGGCGGCCGCTCGTCCTCTTCCTCGACGACCTCCAGTGGGCCGACGCGGGCACGCTGTGGCTCGTCGAGGGGCTGCTCGGGGGCGACGAGCTCGGGCCCTTCCTCCTCGTCGGCGCCTACCGCGACAACGAGGTGAACGAGAGCCACCCCCTGCGCATGACCCTGCGGTCGGTGCAGGCGGGCCCCGTGAAGGTGAGCACGATCCAGCTCTTCCCGCTCGCGTTCGCCTCGCTGATCCGGCTCGTGGCCGACACCTTGCGGCAGGACCCGTACGCCGCGGAGCCGCTCGCGCGGCTCATCATGCACAAGACCGAGGGGAACCCGTTCTTCGCGCGGCAGTTCCTCCAGGCGCTCGACGCCGACGGGCTCGTCTACTTCTCCCCGGAGGACCGCCGCTTCCGGTGGGACCTCGACCGCATCGAGGCGCGCGGGTTCACCGAGAACGTCGTCGAGCTGATGAGCGCGCGGGTGCGCGGCCTCCACCCCGCGACCGTCGAGCTCCTGACGCTCGCCGCGTGCATCGGGAACACCTTCGATCTGGAGACGCTCGCGGTCATCGCCGGCCTCGACAGGGCCGAGGTCGCGCGCCGCCTCGATCCGGCGATCCGCAACGAGTACATCCTCGGGGACGCGGGCGAGCTCGCCGAGGCGGCCGCCCAGGCCCGGTTCCGCTTCCTCCACGACCGCGTGCAGCAGGCGGTCTACGGGCTCATCGAGGGGCCCCAGCGCGAGGCGGTCCACCTCCGCATCGGCCGCCGGCTCCTCGCGGACGCGACGCCCGAGGAGCGCGCCGAGCGCATCTTCGAGATCGTCGAGCAGCTCGACCAGGGGCTCGGCCTCGTGCGCGACGGCGACGAGCGGCTCGCGATCGCCGAGCTCAACCTGGAGGCGGCCGTCCGGGCCAAGCAGGCGACCGCCTACGCCGCGGCCCGGCGCTACCTCGAGGCGGGCCGCCGCCTGCTCCCGGACGGCGCGTTCGCGTCGCGCTACGCGCTCGCGTTCGCCCTGCTGCGCCAGCTCGCCGAGGTGGAGTACCTGCTCGGCGCGATGGACGCCGCCGAGGCGCTCGTCACCGAGGCGCTCGCCCACGCGAGGACGCCGGTCGAGAAGGCCGATCTGCTGAAGCTCCGGATGGTCCAGTACACGATGCGCGGCCGCTTCACCGACACGGTGGAGGCCGGGCGGGAGGCGCTCGCGCTCGTCGGCGTCGCGCTGCCCTCCCGCGCGGGCGAGGCGGAGCTCGAGGCGCTCGTCGAGGCCGAGGCCGCGCGCGTGGAGCAGCTCCTCGCCGGCCGGGCGCCCGCCGCGCTGATCGACGCGCCGGAGATCGCCGACGAGGGCCAGCGGCTCGCCGTCGGCGTGCTCAACGAGCTGATGGCGCCGCTCTACATGCTCAAGCTCGAGAAGCTGAACTTCTTCGCCTGCTGCAGCATCGTGCGGATCTCGCTCGAGCACGGCCTCGCCCCCGAGGCGTCCTACGGCTTCGCGATGTACGGCGGCCTGATCGGCCACTTTTACGGCGACTACCGCAAGGGCTACGCGTTCGGGCGGCTGGCCGCCGACATCGGCCTCCGGTTCCGCATGCAGGGCGATTTCAGCCGCGCCTGCTACATCCTCGGCAACAACATCCAGTCCTGGGTGCGGCCGCTCTCCGAGACGGACGCGCTGTTCCGGGACGGCTACCGCGCCGGCCTCGACGCGGGCGACCTCCAGTTCGCGGGCTACTTCCTCATCTACCTGCTCCTCAACCCGCTCTTCCGCGGCGAGAGCGCGCGCGGGCTGCTCGACGAGCTGCCCGGCTCGCTCCGCTTCGCGAAGCGGACGAAGCACACGGTCGCCACGCACAGCCTCCTCGGCCTCTTGCTCGCGCTCCGCGATCTCACCGGCGACGCCGCGGCGGTGCCCGAGGAGCCGCTGACGGAGGAGCAGTTCCTCAGGGACTGCGAGGCGCACCAGACGCGCTACGCGCTCTGCCACTACCAGATCCTCAAGGCCATGTGCCTCACCCTGCACGGCCTCCCCGCCGACGCGCTGCGGGTCGCGGACGAGGCCGAGGAGAACCTCGGCTTCCTCGCCGGGAAGTTCCAGACCGCGGCGCTCCGGTTCTACCGCGCGCTCGCGATCGCGGCGCTCTTGCCCGGGGCGACGGAGGGGGAGCGGGCGCGCCTCAGGCCCGAGCTCGACGCGTGCCGCGAGCGGCTGCGCGGCTGGAGCGAGGGCTCTGCCGCGAACTTCTCCCACAAGCACCAGCTCGTCGAGGCGGAGGCGGCGCGCCTCGACGGGCGGCTCGACGACGCGGCGAGGTCCTACGAGCAGGCGATCGCGCTCGCCCGCGAGCACGCCTTCCCCAACATCGAGGCGATCGCGTGCGAGCTCGCGGGCCGCTTCTGGATGTCGCGCGGCCGGACGCGCGTCGCGCTCGATTTCCTCACGGACGCGGTCCAGGCCTACGGCCGCTGGGGCGTCGATCGCAAGATCGCGCGCCTCACCGAGGAGTTCCCGCTCATCCGACCCGGGCGCGACCGCGCCGCGCCCGGGGGCGTGCGCGCGGACGCCTTCGACGTGGAGACGCTGCTCAAGGCGGCGCGCGTGCTCTCCCAGGAGCTCGTCGTCGAGCGGCTGCTCGGCAGCATGGCGCAGGTGCTCGTCGAGAACGCCGGCGCCGAGCGGGGGACGCTGCTCCTCGCCCGCGGCGACGACCTCGTGCTCGTCGCGCAGGGCGTGGCGCACCCGCCCGGGTCGCGGGCGCTGCCCTCGATCCCGCTCGGCGACCAGAGCGACGAGGTCTGCGCCTCGGTGGTGCGGCTCGCCGTGCGCACGCGCCAGAGCGTGATCCACGCGGACGCCTCCCGGGATCCGGCGCTGCGAGACGACCCGTACGTGAGCTCCCGCAAGGTCCGGTCGATGCTCTGCGCGCCGCTCCTGCTCAAGGGGCGGGTGCTCGGCGCCATCTACCTCGAGAACAACCTGGTCGAGGGGCTCTTCGGCCCCGAGCGCCTCGAGATCCTGCACCTGCTCGCCGCGCAGGCGGCCGTCTCGTTCAACAACGCGCTCGTCTACGAGGACCTCGAGCGCATGGTGGAGGAGCGCACGCGCGAGCTCCGGAGCGCGCAGCAGCAGCTCGTCGACGCCGCGCGCAAGGCGGGGATGGCCGAGGTCGCGGGCAGCGCCATGCACAACGTGGGCAACGCGCTGAACAGCGTCATGGTGCTGCGGATGCAGCTCTCGGAGCGGGTCGCCGCCTCGCGCGTCCCGCGGCTCGCCCAGGTGGCGCAGCTCCTGAAGGAGCACCGGGGCGACCTCGGCGCGTTCCTCACGACCGACCCGCGCGGCCAGCGGCTGATCGAGTACATGGACGAGCTCGCGCGGCACCTCGCGTCCGAGCAGGAGAGCGCGGCCTCCGAGCTCCTGGAGCTCGGCGAGTGCGTCGGCCGCATCCGCGACATCGTGTCCGATCAGCTCCGGAACGCCGGCATGAAGATCATCGTCGAGCCGGTCGCCGTCTCCGCGGTGGTCGAGGACGCCCTGCGCGTCGGGCTGAACCGGATCGAGCGCGCGCACCACGGCATCGAGGTGGTCTGCGAGCTCTCGGACGAGGCGCGGGTCGAGACGGACCGGCACCGGCTGCTCCAGATCGTCACGAACCTCATCACGAACGCGCGGCGCGCCGTGTGCCACGCGGCGGGCCTGGAGCGCCGCGTGTTCGTCCGGTGCGCGCCGCTCGAGGGGGGCGGCTGCTCCGTGGAGGTCGAGGACACCGGCGTCGGCATCGCGTCGGAGCACCTCGCGCGGCTGTTCCAGCAGGGGTTCACCACGTGGCCCGAGGGCACGGGGCTCGGCCTTCACGCGAGCGTGCTGGAGGCCCGCCTGCTCGGCGCGGCGCTCCGCGCCGAGAGCAAGGGCCCCGGCCAGGGCGCGAAGTTCACGCTCGACCTCCCGGCCGCGGCGCCCCGCAGCGGGAGGATCTCCGTCGAGGCGGTCGGCTGAGGGCGCGCCCGCCGGCCGAGGCGATGCATCGGCCTTCTGTGCATGGCAGACCTGCCCCGCTCGGAGGGCTGGACCGGCACGGGCCGAGCGTGCGATGAACCCGGCGAGCGTGCTCCACGAGATGCGGATCCTGGTCGTCGACGACAACGCCTCGATCCACAACGATTTCCGTCGGATCCTGAAGGCGGCCCCCTCCAGGTCTTCGCTCGAGGAGCACGAGGCCGAGCTCTTCGGCGATGTCGACGCGCCGAGGGGGCTCCCGGCGGTGGAGCTCGACGTGGAGCTCACGCTGGCGCACCAGGGCGAGGAGGGGGTCGAGCTCGTGCGGCAGGCGCGGGCGCGCGGGGAGCCGTACGCGGTGGCGTTCGTGGATTTCCGGATGCCCCCCGGCATCGACGGCGTGGAGACGATCCACCGCATGTTCGACGAGGATCCCGACATCCAGGCCGTGTTCTGCACCGCGTACACCGACCTGTCGTGGAGGGAGATCGCGGACCGGCTCTCGCGGGTGGACCGCTACCTGATCCTCAAGAAGCCGTTCGAGCCGATGGAGGTGCGGCAGATGGCGGCGGCGCTCGGCGCGAAGTGGCGGCACGAGCGGGAGCGCGCGATGGCGCACGCCGCGCTGCTCGAGCGCGAGGCGCAGCTCCGGGCGCTCCTCGACGCCCTGCCGCAGGGGATCTTGCGGGTCGATCGGCGCGGGCGGTGCCTCGAGGCCCGGCTACCGCAGGGCATGGCCGGCGGGGTCGCGGGCGCTGTCCCGTCCTCGCTCGAGGAGCTCGTGCCGCCGGCCGACGCGGCGCGCGCGATCGAGCTGGTGCGGCGTGCGATCGACGAGGGGGTGTCGCAGCGGATGGAGTCCTCCGTGGAGGGCGTCGAGGGGCGCCGGCACCTCGACGTGCGCATCGCGGCCCTCGGCGAGCGCTCCGAGGCGATCGTCTCGCTGACGGACATCACCGAGCTGCGGCAGCGCCAGGAGCAGGAGAGCTTGCTGAGGGAGCGGGAGATCGCGCTGCAGGCGCAGGTCGATGCGCTCGGCGCGCTGTCCACGCCGATCGTGCCGATCTCCCGTCACGTGGTCGTGGTCCCGCTCGTCGGCGAGCTCGACGCGCGCCGCGGCGAGAGCATGCGGTCGGCGCTGCTCGCGGGCATCGTCGCGCGGGGGACCCGCACGGCGATCCTCGATGTCACGGGTGTGCCCAGGATGGATGAGCAGATGGCCACGGAGCTGGAGCGGACGGCGGGCGCGGTCGGGCTGCTCGGCGCCGAGCCGGTGCTGACCGGCCTCGGGCCGCAGGCGGCGCAGCAGCTCGTCGCGCTCGGCATCTCGCTGACGAGGCTGAAGACGTTTCTCACGCTGCAGGAGGGGGTCGAGTTCGCGCTCCGCCGCCGGCACAAGGCGTAGTCCTGCGTCCCCGAAGCTCTGGCTTTCCGATGGGGGAGAGTTGGAACCACAGGGGCACAGGCTCGAGTCTCGCCGGTCCCGCGGCGAATCTCCGCCAGGAGGATCGCTACAACGCCGAGTTGTTCACGATCCAGTTGTAAAGGCCGGTGGTCATCCTGCGGCCATGGTTCACGTCGTACCCGAGCCAGTCCTCCGTCCAGCCTTTGTGGACCCCCACGACGTAGCGGACGTCGGCGCTGTCGAATTTGTATATGGCTGAACCGCTCTGCCCGCTCGTCGTGTCGATGTCATACCAGAGCTCGACGCCCTCGTCGAAGAGCGGGCCCCAGTAACCCCAGATCTGCGGCCACGTTGTCTTCTCCCCGGGATAGCCATAGATGTAGCCCTGCCTATCCTCGATGGCGGACTCGCTCGCGACCCACAGGCCGTGGAAGCCGAGATCGTTGCCCGGGTCGAGGTTGCAATTCCCCGGGTACATGGAGCTGAGCTCCATGATCGCGAAGTCGTGGGAGACGGAGGTGTCGCCGTTCAGCCATTCGCTCGGAACGACGGCCTTGTAGCAACCGAATATCGGAGCGGTGCCAGAGGGATCCGGGTAGACAGTGCCACCCTGATAGGGGAACGGGTTCGAATCCTGGCTGTCCACACCAGGGCTCCAGGCTCGCGTGGCGAACCAGCCGCTACCATTGTGAAGGCAGTGGGCCGCGGTGAGGATGGTCGTCGGTCCGATGAGCTGTCCGGAGCACTGGCTCGTCACCGCCTGATTCGTGATGAGCACGCGGGTTCTGCTCGGGAACGTCGTATTGTCCCGCTTCTGCTCACGCTCGTCGGAGCCTCCGATGATGATCTGCGGGGTGAGCCCGGGCGTGAGGTCGACCTCGTTCTTGTCAGGGGCGCGGCCCCGACTGCCCTGCGTCTTCAGCTCCTTCCCTCGCGCAGCGATGATCGCGTCGGCGAGCTCGTACGCAGGCCCCTCGAGGATGTACTCGTGCTTGTTGTAGAGTACCACCGGCCGGAGCGTGTGCGCGAGCTCCTCGCGCGTCATCTGGTCCTCGGAGCGCCGGCCACGGGCGCCGGGGGCCTCGACGGACGAGAACGGCTGCGGAGCCCCGACGGGGTCATCAACGAACTTTGCAGGCCCGCGTAGCACGAAGCGTTGCCCTTTACCGCTGATGAATTCCTTCGGGACGGCCTCCGTGCCGACGATCTTGAAATCCCGAACTCCTTCGACCACCTCGACGTCTTCCGCGACGCAGCCGATCAGGAGCATTGCTGACGACGTGATCACAGCCGTCAGACTTGTCGTGCGCATGGTTCTTCGCCTTCCTGTCCACGGCAATTCAATCACCCGTGGCGCGGCGCGCCGGTGGCAAGCCTTGGACCACGCGCTTCCAGGGCGCGCCATGGCGCTTTATCGTGCAGGAGGGAGCTGCCACCCAGAAGCGACGCTGGCACGCTGGCACGCTGGCACGCTGGCACGCTGGCACGCTGGCACGCTGGCACGCTGGCACGCTGGCAGCATTGTTCGGAGCCGCTCGTCACAACATGGGCGCTTTCGCAGGGCACGAGCGCTTCAACGTCGCCGGGCAGACCCGTCAGATGAGCCGCCGCGCTCTCCTGGAAAAAGCAGGTACAGCGATCCGGGACAAGAAAAGGCGCCAGGGACGCCAGAGAGGACGCGGATCTCTCATACCGCTCTTCTCCTGGCGTCTTGGCGCTTGCTTTTGCTTCCAGCTATCGTCCGACGCCGGGGCGTTGCGGCGCAGGGGAGCGCCGGCGGCTCAGGTGCAGGTGCCTTCCACGCACGCGCTGCCGCTCGGACAGTCGCAGTCCACCTCGCAGGAGATGGCCGGCTCGGGCGGAGGCTGGCAGTACCCGCCCTCGCACGACTCGCCCTCTGCGCACTCGCACGAGGCCGCACAGGGCACCTTGCAGGCCCCCTCGACGCACGCGCTGCCGCTCGGGCAGTCGCAGTCCGCCTCGCACGCGGCCGTCTCCCCCCCGGTGCCGGCGCCGCCGTCGCCGCCGTCTCCGTCATCGTTGGGGTCCGGGCGCCCGATGTCGGGCGCGTCGGGCGCGTCGGGCGCGTCGGGCGCGTCGGGCGCGTCGGGCGCGTCGGGCGCGTCGGGCGCGTCGGGCGCGTCGGGCGCGTCGGGCGCGTCGCCCCAGAAGCACTCCTCATCGTCGTCCCAGTCGCAGTCTCTGTCGGTCTCGATGTAGCAACCGAGCATCGTTGTGGAGAAGAAGCACAGAGAGAGACCGAGACCCCACTCGAAGGCCGTGCGCATGCTCATACGTCATCACTCCTGATCGGCGAGACGGATCCAGGACAGCGGCGCCGACCGTCAACCGCGGCGCCCTCTGCCCACCCGATGCTGCGTGCCCGGCGGCGCCCCGTCCGTTCAACCGCCCGCGCGCCGCCGCACGATTCCGACGCCCGCCCACCCCCGCACCCCCGCCGGCGGCCCAGATCGCCCCCGGCCGGCGCTCTCCCCCGGTTTTCGCTCCCCCGCGTTGAACGTCCCCGGCCCCTCCGGGCACGAAACGGACGCGGAGCCATGAACGACCGCCTCCCTGCCGGGCACGAAGCGGTGTGCCCCCCATCGCCCTGGACCCGCCGGCGCTCGCTCACCGCAAACGGGCAGCGCCGCGGGGCGCGTTCGGATGTAACCATGATGACGCAGGAATGGACCGAGATGGGACAGAGCAGGCCGCGGGCTTCCCGCCGGGCGAGCCGTCGGGCGCCGTCCGCCCGCCGCGCGCGCCGCGCGGGCCGCACGTGCCGCACGTTGAAGAGAGGAAGGGGCCGATGAGGACCATCGCGCTCCTCGTGCCCTTCCTCTTCTCCCGCGGCGCCGAGCGCGCGCAGGATCCGGAGGAGGCCCTCGTCGAGCGGCTGCGGCGCGGCGAGGCCGCGGCGATCGGCGAGGCGTACGACAGGCACTACGACGCGGTGCGCGGGTTCGCCCGCCGCCTCACCGGCGACGACGCCGCCGCCGAGGACCTCGCGCACGACGTCTTCGTCAGCCTGCCGCAGGCCGCGCAGCGGTTCCGCGGCGGCTCGTCGCTCAAGACGTTCCTCATCGCGATCGCGGTCAACCACGCCCGCCACCACGTCCGCGCCGCCGCGCGCCGCCGCGCCGCCATGGAGCGCCTCGCCCTCGAGCCGGACGACGACAGCTCGCCGAGCCCCGAGCGGGAGGCCGGCCGCGCCGCGCTCGCCCAGGCCCTGAACCGCGCCCTCGACGCGCTCCCGGACGCGCAGCGCGCGACGTTCGTCCTCTGCGAGGTCGAGGAGCGCAGCGCGCGCGAGGTGTCCGAGATCCTCGGCGTGCCCGAGGCGACCGTGCGCACGCGGCTGTTCCACGCCAAACAGAAGCTCCGCACGCTGCTGGAAGAGAGGACCCCATGAAGGACGACGTGCTCCGCGAGGCCGCGCGCGCGCTGCGCGAGGAGGCAGGCGCGTCGCGCGCCCGTCGCGACGAGACGCGCGCCCGCGTGATGAGGAGCCTGAAGGCGCAGCGCGCCCGCCGGCTCACCACGGTCCGCGTCGCGGTCCCGCTGGCCGCCGTGCTCGTCGGCTCGGCCGCGTGGGCCTCGGCCGCGCGCTGGTTCCCCGACGCGTGGAACGACCTCGCCTCCCAGCTCGGCCTGAGCGTGGCCGATCCGCCCGACGCGCCGCCCGCGCCGCCGATGTCGCGCGCGCTGCCCTCGCCGCGCCGCGCAGCCGAGGCCGACGCGCCCGCGCCGCCGCCGCCCGAGCCCGAGGCGCCCGCGCCGCCGCCGCCCGAGCCCAGCAGCGTCGCCGAGCTCGCCCCGCCCGCGCCGCTGCCCGCGCCGCCGCTCTCGCCCTCCGCGCCGCCCGAGAGCGCGCCGGCGCCGCGGCGCGCGCCGGTCGTGGCGGTCGCGCCGCGGGCGCGATCGTCGTCGAGCGCGCCCGTCGCGGCGAGCCCCGCGAAGCCCGCGCAGCCGCCGGCGGACGATCCGCAGGCGATCCAGCGTCCGCCCGCCGGCCCCGACGCCGACGCGCTCTACCAGGCGGCGCACCGAGCGCACTTCGTCGACCGCAACCCGTCCGCCGCCCTCGCCGCCTGGAACGACTACCTCGCCGCCGCGCCGCGCGGCCGCTTCGCGGTCGAGGCGCAGTACAACCGCGCCCTCTGCCTCGTGCGCCTCGGCCGCACGGACGAGGCGCGGCGCGCGCTCGAGCCGTTCGCGCAGGGCGCCTTCGGCGGCTACCGTCAGACCGAGTCGCGCTCGCTGCTCGAGGCCATGAGCAACGCCGGCCCGTGATCGACCATCGGCGCGCGCGTGAACGAACGCGCCTCGAGCGGGCACTGCACGGTCGATGAACACCCCCGACATCGCTCCTCACCTCGCACCTCCGGGCGGCCTGCCGCGCGCCCGTCGGAAGGTCCCCGCGCGCGGCGCCGTCCTCGGCGCGGGCGTCCTCCTGCTGCGCGCGATCGCGGCCGCGGGCGTGTTCGCCGCGGCCGCCGCGCTCCCCGAGAGCGCCCTCGCCGCCGCGCCGAGCGCCGCCGGCGTCGACCTCGTCGTCGACGGCGCCTCGTGGACGCTCGACCCCGAGGCGGTGCGCGCTGCGCTCGCGCGCGAGCTCGGCGGCCCCGTCACGGCGGTCGACGCGGCGACCGCCGGGCGCCCCACGCTCACCCTTCGCGGCGAGCCCGACGGCCGCGTCACGCTGACGTACAGCGCCCCCGACGGCCGCCACATCGGTCGCACGATCGACGTCCCCGAGGATCCCGATCGCGCCGCCGAGGCGATCGCCCTGCTCGGGGGCAACCTCGTCCGCGACGAGGCCGCGGAGCTCGCCGCCGCCCTGAACAAGCGCCCGCCCGAGGAGCCGGCCGCGGCGCCGCCCGCGCCCGCCGCGCGCCCCGCGTCACCCGCCGCGCGCGCCGTGCAGCCGCCCGGGCGCCCCGCGCCGCCCGGGCCTCCTCCCTGCGCCCTCCCCGGCGCGAAGCACGTCCTCGTCGGCGGCGACATCGTCCCCTTCGTCGGCTCCTCGAACGTCGACGGCACGAACGTCGTCCGCCGCTACTCGCTGAACCTCGTTGGCGGGTACACGGCGGGCGTCTCCGGCGTGGAGCTCAGCGCCGGCGTCAACGTCCTCTCGTCGTTCCTGTGCGGCGCGCAGATCTCGACCGCCGGAAACCTCGTGCTCGGCCCGGCGCGCGGCGCGCAGATCACGGGGGGGCTCAACCTCGCCACGTCGCTCGACGGCGCGCAGCTCGGCTCGTTCAACCTCGCCACCGGCCCGGTCGACGGCGTGCAGGGCGGCCTCCTGAACGTCGCCGTCGGCGCCGTGGCCGGCGCGCAGCTCGGCGCGGCCAACGTCGCCTTGGGCGACGCGACCGACGTGCAGGTCGGCATCGCCAACCTCGCCGTGAGCGCGTCGACCGACGTGCAGCTCGGCGTGGCCAACGTCGCCGCGGGCGAGTCGGCCGACCTGCAGATAAGCCTCGCCAACGTCGCCGCCGGCAAGTCGAACGACGTGCAGATCGGCCTGGCCAACCTCGCCGCGGGCGAGTCGACGGGCGTCCAGATCGGGCTCCTCAACGTGTCCACCGGCGCGGTGCGGGGCGCGCAGATCGGCCTTGTCAACTACGCCGACGCGTCGCCGTTCTCGCTCGGGCTGCTCAACATCATCCGCAACGGCCGCCTCCACATCGACGCCTGGGGCACCGAGTCGGGCCTCGCCATGGCCGGCATCAAGCACGGCAGCGACCACTTCCACAACGTCTACGGCATCGGCGTCCGCCTCCTCGGCGACCGCCCGCTCCTCGCGTACGCGCTCGGCCTCGGCGGCCGCATCTCCCTCGGCGAGCGCGTGTACGCCGACCTGGACGTGCTCGGGTACTCGCTCCACGAGCCCTCCGTGCTCAAGCCCACGGCCGTGCTGACGCAGGCGCGCGCGCTCCTCGGCCTCCGTCTCCTCCCCGGGTTCGCGATCTTCGGCGGCCCCAGCTACAACGTCGCGTTCGGCGAGACCCCCGAGGACGCCGGCCTGAGCCCCTACGGCAGCATCCCGCTCCGCATCGACGACTCCTTCTCCCAGCGCGCCTGGCCCGGCGTCGTGCTCGGCGTCCAGGCGCTCTGACCCGGACGCCACGCTCGTCCGGCAGCGAGCTGACGCTTCGCTCGGCGTCCAGGCGCTCCGACCCGCGCTCTGGCCCGCGTGCGCCGAGCTCGTCGGTGGCGGGTTGACGGACCGGTGAACGAATTTACTTTCCGTTCATCGATTCATGGAGCTCGCCCGAGCGGTCGCTCGCGGCGGTCTACGTGAGCGTCCCATCCGCGCGCCGCGCGCCGCCCTCACGGGCGAGGCGCGGCGCAGCTCATCCACCAACGTCCACCAACTGTCCGGTTCCGGCAGGGATGGCGCGAGCCAGCCGCTGCCACAGGAGTCCGCATGAGCCAGCTTCGCAGCGGCGCCAGCGCGCCTCGCTCTCCATTTCCCCTGCTCCCGCTCCGCACGGGCGTGCTCTTCCCGGGCACCGTGCTCACGCTCCCTGTGGGGCGCGCCCGCTCGGTGGCGCTGCTCAACGCGGTGCACGCCGGCGACGTCATCGGCGTCATCGCGCAGCGCGACCCGAAGCGCGAGGATCCCCGGCGCGAGGACCTCCACGACATCGGCACGTTCGCCCGGATCGTCGACGTCACGCGCGTCTCGAACGGCTTTCGCCTCGTGATCGAGGGGCTCGACCGCTTCGCGCTCACCGCGCTCGTCGACACCGACACCGAGCCGTACTGGCGGGCCGAGGGCGCCGTCGCGCCCGAGTTCCTCGGCGACGCCGAGGAGGCGCGCCTGCTCGCCGCGTCGCTGCGCGAGCGCGCCCGCGAGGTCGGCCAGAAGCTCGCGACGAACCTCGCCGAGATCGCCGCCACGAGCCGGGCCGAGCCGGGCCTCCTCGCCGATCAGATCGCCGGCGCGCTCGGCCTCCCGACCGACAAGGAGATCGAGGTGCTCGCCGAGCTCCGCGTCGTGCCGCGGCTCCAGCGCGTCGCCGCGCTGCTCTCCGAGGCGGCCGCCCTCGCCGATCTGAAGAAGAAGATCGACAGCGACGTCCGGCGCGAGCTCGGCAAGGGTCAGCGCGAGGTGATCCTCCGCGAGCAGCTCCGGGCGATCCAGAAGGAGCTCGCGGGCGGCGACCAGGGCGAGGACGAGCTGGCGATCCTGCGCAGGCGCCTCGACGAGGCCGGCCTCCCCGAGGAGGCGCGCGCCGTCGCCGATCGGGAGCTCCGCCGGCTCGAGTCGGTCGGCCCGCAGAGCGCGGAGCACAACGTGATCCGCACCTACCTGGAGTGGATCGCCGATCTGCCGTGGAGCGCGCGGGCGTCGGTGAAGGACGACCTCGACGCGGTCCAGGCGAAGCTCGACGCGGATCACCGCGGCCTCGACGACGTGAAGCGCCGCATCCTCGAGCACATGGCGGTGCTCAAGCTGACCGGCCAGCCGCGCGCGACGATCCTCTGCTTCGCGGGCCCGCCCGGCGTGGGCAAGACGTCGCTCGGCCAGTCGATCGCGGACGCCACGGGCCGCCCGTTCGTGCGCATCTCGCTCGGCGGCGTGCACGACGAGGCGGAGCTGCGCGGTCACCGGCGGACGTACGTCGGCGCGCTGCCCGGCCGCATCGTCCACGCGCTGAAGAAGGCGAAGGTGAAGAACCCTGTCGTGCTCCTCGACGAGGTCGACAAGCTCGGCGCCGGCTGGCGCGGCTCGCCGGAGGCGGCGCTCCTGGAGGTGCTGGATCCCGAGCAGAACCGGACGTTCGTCGACCACTACATGGAGCTCCCGTTCGATCTGTCCGAGGTCGTCTTCCTCTGCACGGTGAACGATCTCGGCGCGCTCTCCGCGCCGCTGCGGGACCGGCTCGAGGTCATCGAGCTGTCCGGCTACACGCCGGACGAGAAGATCGCGATCGCGCGGTCGCACCTCGTCCCGAAGCAGCTCGCGGAGCACGCGATCGACCCGGCGCTGCTCGCGATCACGGACGACGCGCTCGCCGCGATCGTGCGCGACTACACGCGGGAGGCCGGGGTGCGGCAGCTCGGCCGCGAGATCAAGAAGCTGTGCCGGGCGGTCGCGCTCGAGGTCGCCCGGGCCGTGGACGGCAAGGCCGCGCGCGTCGTCGTCGAGGCGCACGATCTCGGCAAGTACCTCGGCAAGGTCCGGTTCTTCAGCGACGTGGCGGAGCGGACGAGCGTGCCTGGGGTCGCGACGGGGCTCGCGTGGACGCCGGTGGGCGGGGACATCCTGTTCATCGAGACGTCGCGGATGCCGGGGAAGGGGAGGGTGGAGATCACGGGTCAGCTCGGCGACGTGATGAAGGAGTCGGCGAGGGCGGCGCTCTCCTACGTGCGCAGCCACGCGGGCGAGCTCGGGGTCGACACGGCGAAGCTCGAGGCGGAGGACCTGCACATCCACGTCCCTGCGGGCGGCGTGCCCAAGGACGGGCCTTCCGCGGGCGTGACGATGTTCACGGCGCTGACGTCGCTGCTCTCCGGGCGGCGGGTGCGGTCCGACACGGCGATGACGGGCGAGTGCACGCTGCGCGGGCGGGTGCTGCCGGTGGGCGGCATCAAATCCAAGGTGCTGGCGGCGCACCGGGCGGGGATCACGCGGGTGGTGCTGCCGCAGAAGAACGCGCGCGACGCGGAGGAGATCCCGAAGGAGGTGCGGGCCGAGATGGAGCTCATCTTCGTCGAGGACATGAGCCAGGTGCTGGCGGCGGCGCTGGAGGAGGCGCCGATCGAGGCGGCGGGCGCGAGCGGCGCGGGCGTCCCCGCGGAGCCGGCGGCGGCCGCGTAGGCGCGCGGGGGGGGCCGCCGCGCCGAGGCCGCCCGCGCCGGCGGGGGGCTGTGCGCGGCGGCGCGCGGGCGGGCGCTCGGCCATCCGCCAAGACGGGGGCCGTGGAGCTTGCGCATAGACCACCACCCGGCATGTCTCACTTCGGGCCATGCCACCTGAAACGTTCCGATGCGCGCCACACAAGGCGCGCCTGAGACGCGGAGCCCCCTGAGACCCTATGGCACCTCGTTCGGTGCTCGCCGCGCCCGCCCGCGCGCCGCCGCGCACAGCCCCCCGCCGGCGCTACCGTTGTGCTGGGGGCGTCGTTCACGGGGGCGCGCCGAGATGCGCGCACTCTCGCCCGGAGGAGCAGGGTGAGGCGCGGCGGCTCCCAGCGGCGGTTCGTGCGAGCCGCGCCTGTACGCCCTCGTCAGCGGGGGGCCAGGGCGCTTGACTCGGGGGGGGGCCTGGGTATGCATCGCGCATGTCCGGCGCCCTCGAGCGGATCCCATTCGCGTGGTGGAACACGAAGGTTTCGCCCCCGAGCATCCGCGCGAGCGCGACAGAGAGGCATCGGACCGCCGTCGTCGATATCTTGCGCGCGCTGGTCGAGCAGCACGGCTGCCTCTTGGTCGCCCTGGCTGAGGTCCAAGGTGAGAACGTCCTGGGGTGGCTCCCTGATGGCCTGCGCGCGAGCTGGAATGCCGTGAGCGACACGTCCGGCGAGCGCCACGCTTTCGACGTCGCGATCGCCTACGACCGAAGGACGCTGACGCTCATGGACCACCGCTGGGTGCGGACGTACCATGCTACCCATGCGGTTCGAGCGGGGCTCGTCGCGACGTTCGGTGTGCATGACCGCGGCGGATGGCTCATCGTCGCGGCCGCGCATTGGCGGTCGAACGTCGGCGATGCCGCGGGCGCCGACGCGCTGAGGTCGCGCTCCGCCGAGGTACTGCGCGACGCGATCCTCGCAAGCACGGAGGCCGTCGGCGAGGACGTCCCCGTCCTCATCCTGGGCGACTTCAACGCCGAACCGTTCGACAAGCAATTCGACGCGAGTCTTCCGACGTCGCGGTCGCGGGCTGCAGTCCAGCGGCACCGGCCCCGCTCGCGGTCAGACCTTCTCTTTTACAACGCGGCGTGGCGCTGGCTTGGCGAACGTCATGCCTGGGATGGCGAGCAACAGCCACCGACGCTCGCCGGTACGTTCTGTTCGACAGGCACTGTCCGGCCGACATCCTGGCGGACGTTCGATCAGGTGCTCGTCTCGCCGTCGCTGCTTCGAAGAGACGGCTGGTCGCTCGACGAGAGGATCCTCGGAATCCATGACGACAGCGCGGTCTTCGACCGGGCTGGGGCGCGTCCTCGTGCGCCGTTCGACCACCTACCCATCGTGGGCCACCTTCGATGGCTCGCGCCACCGACGATCGACTGAGAGGGATCTATGGCCAGCTTTGGAGAAGCACTGAAGAAGGGGCTCGACGCTCACAAGCGTGCGGCGGAGGCACGAAAGGAGATGGAGGAGGTGCTCGCCGCCGCGTCGGCGGAGGTGGCAACGATCACGGGGGCGCCCATCGCGCTTCGATTCGAGACCGTCGAGCATGCGGTGCGAGAGGCGTCCCACGCCGAGGTTCTCATGGGCATACCCGCGCCGCGTCAGACGATCACTGCGCTCGCGGCGCGGCTCGACACGGGCCCCTTCACGCCGCTGGCCGAGGTAACCTTCGGGGAGCTCGGATACCCCGTGAGGCTCCGCTGGGAGAATCGCTTCGACTCGGCCAACGATCGCGCCTCCTTCGAAGAGCTCCTCAAGGCGATCCTCGAACACAGCGCGACGGGAGAGAAAATCAGCGCGCTCATCACGGGAAAGTAAGCTCCGGAAGCACCGGCGTGCCGTCGAGCAAGCCACCCATAACGCCCCCAGCCGGTGCACCCGCACCTTGGCCAGCAGGTCCCTGACGTTCGCCAGCAGGTCACGGACGCTCGCCAGCACGTCCGGGTCCCTTGTCAGCACCCGCTGGTGCAGCTCCCCCGCGCTGCTGGCCCCGTCCCCCGACGTGCTGGGTACGCTCCTCCGACCTGCTGGCGCAGCCGCCCCGCTGCGCTGGCGTCGCTCCTCCGCCCTGCTGGTGCACGCGCCCCGCCGCGCCGGCCGCGATTCCCGGCCCGCTGGTCCCGTTGCCCGTCCCCGCCGGGCCGCGTCCCGGAAGCGCTGGCGTTGCTCCTCTGCGACGCAACCATGCTCCCCAGAGGTCCAGGGCCTGCTGCGGTGATGCCGGGCTCTGCTGCCGTGCTACGACCGCCCGCTGGCCACGACGTCCACACTGGCCACCACCCCACCAGGAGGTAGGTTATGGGAATCGAACTCTCACAAGAGCAGCACGCCGTCCTGAAGGAGACCCGCGCGGTCGGCACCCCCGCGGAGTTTCAGGCCCTCCTCGAGCAGGCGCGCCCCGAGATGGACCGCATCGTCCGCGAGGTCATGGAGCCGAGCCAGCCCATCTCGACCACGCTCACGGAGCTCCGGGATCTCTACCTGTCGGTCGTCCAGTACGAGGCGGCGCTCGCGAGCAAGGCGTACGGCCCCGAGCGCCGCGCGCTGCTCCGCGGCGCCATCCAGCTCCTCGATACGGCGAACCTCTGGTTCGGCGAGGGCAAGCGCACCGGCGCCTACCAGGTGCGATCGATCGAGCAGGTGCTCAAGGCGAGCCGGCCCTGGCGCGCGCGGCTCAAGGCGTTCGCCGACCAGGCGTTCGTCTTCGAGCCGGACGTCGCCGAGCAGTTCGCCGACGTGAACACGAGCGGCACCCTCGACGAGGAGGTCAGCGACCTCGGCATGCTCCTCCGCCTCGCCCGGCAGCACCAGGCCCGCTTGACGCCGGTCGGCCTCACCGAGGACTTCCTGCGCGAAGGGAGCGTCCTGCTCGACGAGGTGAGCGGCCGCGACCTGCTCGGCATCCTCGGCCTGCGGAACCGCGAGGAGGCCATGGTCCTCCGCAACTCCATCGTGACGTACGCCACGCTGCTCGGGCACGAGGCGCGCGCCGCCGGCGTCAACGCCTGCTGGGACATGCCCGAGGCGAAGCGCCGCTTCAGCGCCGCCTCGTTCCGCAACGCCCTGCGGAGGCTCCGCCCGAAGCGCCGGGGCAGCGCCGCCGCGCCGGTCGAGCCGGCGCCGGTCGAGACAACGCCGGTCGAGGCCAAGCCGGCCGAGACCAAGCCGGCCGAGGCAAAGCCAGCCGAGCCCACGCCCGTCGAGCCCGCGCCGATCTGAAGCGACGCGTCTCACCGCTCGCGGGGCGCTGGATCCCGGCGCCCCGCGGGGCGGCTTCGCAGCACATGCCTTCAGCCCGAGATCGCCGATCGACGAGACCACCGGCGCCCGAGGCCCAGGCTCCCCTCGGCGATGTAGCGCTCAGCGAACGCGATAGATGCGAAGCACGGTGATCGTCCGCGCCTCGCGATCGATCGCGAGCACCGCGTCGTGGAAGCCCGCGCGGAGGAGGTGATAGGGCGGCTCCCAGGCGAGCTCGCCTTCGCCCGTCTCCGCGAAGCGCACGACCGCCCGGTCGATCATGAAAGCCGAGTGCATCGGCAGGCTGTAAAACGTCGCAAGGGCGGGGAAGTTCCAGACGACGCGGAAGCTCATCCGTCGTGCTTGCGGGACAGCTCCTCCAGGGCCTGCGGCAGATCCTCGTGCGCGACGAGGCGCGCTCGGCCCGCCGCGATGTCGGCGAGGTCTTGCTCGAGCTCGGCGCGCTGCTCCGGCGTGAGCCTCTGCACACGCGGCGCGCGGCCGATGGCCGCAAGGATGGGGTCGCTCGGCAAGGCGTCGGGGCGGGTGGCCATGGACCCAGCGTGGATCGGAAGGGGGCACGGGAGCAAGGGCCGCGTCTGTCGGTCTCTCGCGAAGGCCAGGCGCCACCGTCCCCCCCGGCGGCCGTCCTGCCTGGCACCCGGCCGGCCCGCTACCGCCGTGGCGCCCGCACCCGCCTTCCTGCCCTAGAACAGCTCGCCGATGCGCCGCAGCCAGCCCCCGCTCGAGTAGAGCGCGCGCATGCCCCGCTTGAACCAGCCGTACGACGCCTCGGTGTAGGGGAACCAGATCGGATCCTTCGACCCGAGCGCGACGCGGTCCGCGTTGATGTGCTTGACCTCGCACATCTGCCGCAGCCCGTCCTCGCCCATCACCCGGCCGAAGCCGCTCTGCTTGACGCCGCCGAACGGCGCGTCGGGCAGGGCGCCGTTCATCAGCACGTCGTTCACCAGCACGCTGCCCGCCTGCAGGCGCTCGGCGAGCCGCCGCGCGTGGTCGGTGTCCTCCGAGAAGACGTACGCGTTCAGCCCGAGGTGCGACTCGTTCGCGAGGCGGATCGCCTCCTCCTCGGTGGCGACCTGCATGAACGGCACGACCGGCCCGAAGATCTCCTCCTTCATCACCGTCATCGCGTGATCGCAGCCCGCGAGGATCGTCGGCTCGAAGAACTGGCCCTGCCCCTGCGCGCGCTTGCCGCCCACCTTCACGCTGGCGCCCTTGTCGACAGCGTCCTTGATGTGCCGCTCGGCCACCTCGATCTGCGGCGCGAAGATGATCGCCCCGACGTCGACGAACTCCTTGCCCGGGTCGCCCTGGCTCAGCCCCCGCGTGATCTCGACCGTGCGCTCGAGCAGCTTGTCGTGGATCTCGCGGTGCGCGTAGACCCGCTCCACCGAGAGGCAGACCTGCCCCGCGTTCGCGAACCCGCCGAAGACGATCGCCTGCGCCGTGCGCTCGACGTCGGCGTCCGCGCACGCGATGAGCGGCGCCTTGCCGCCGAGCTCCATCACGCACGGGATGAGCCGCTCCCCGCACGCCGCCGCCACCCGCTTGCCGGTGCTCACGCTGCCCGTGAACACGAGCATCTGGATGCCGCTGTCGATGAGCGCCGCGCCGGTCGGA
Source organism: Sorangium sp. So ce1335 (assembly GCF_051521615.1). Classification (NCBI taxonomy): domain Bacteria; kingdom Pseudomonadati; phylum Myxococcota; order Polyangiales; family Polyangiaceae; genus Sorangium; species Sorangium sp. So ce1335. The sequence continues at coordinate 6,471,937 of NZ_CP150363.1, read as the reverse complement.
CCGTAGCCCGTGACGACCTGGAACAGATCCTCCGGCATGCCCGCGCCGTCCCAGATCTCCTTCTGCTTCATCGCGATGAGCGGCGTCACCTCGCTCGGCTTGAGCACGGCCGCGTTGCCGGCCACGACCGCCGCGAGCACGTCGCGCAGCGCGAGCTGGAACGGGAAGTTCCACGGCGAGATCACGCCGACGACGCCGCGCGGGACGTGGTGGACCCAGCTGCGCCGGTGCTTGAAGAGGTGGAGCTTGATCTCGCGCGGCTCGAGCGCCTTCGGCGCGATGTCCGCGAAGTACGTCGCCATGTCCGCCGCGACGAGCACCTCGTGCAAGAGCGCCTCGTGGCGCGGCTTGCCGCACTCGCGCGAGAGCAGGTCGACGATCTCGTCGGCGCGGTCGACGATGGCGTCGCGGAAGCGGAGAACGCGCTGGCAGCGCTCCTCGACCGGCAGCGCGCCCCACGCCTCCTGCGCGCGCCGCGCCCGCGCGACCGCGGCCCGCACCTCCTCGGCGCTCCTGTTCGGGACCTCCCCGAGGAGCTCCCCGGTCGCCGGCGCGTAGCTGCGGATCGTCTCGCCCCCGTGCCCGTTCACGCCCGGACCGCCGCCGTTGCCCCCGATCGCGCGTTCGCTCACCACCTGACCCATGTTCGATCCCTCCGCCTCTCGAGCCCCGCGTTCTTGCCGGACGGCCTCCGCGGCTCGCTGCTCGGCGCCGGGACCCTACCCCTCCTGCGAAGGTGCAGCAAATGCGCATGCCCCCTGTTTTCTCGGCCAGCGCGCGCGATCGGCCCCCGGACGTCCGATGTTGCACTGCGGACAAATGATGGGCACACGGCCGCTGCGCCAGGGGCGGCCGCCCGGCGAGGGCCGGGGCCGGCTTCGTCAGGGTGAGCCTGGCTCTCGTCTCGGGCGGACTCTCGGCATGACGTCGGCGAAAGGAGCCGGTATAGGCAGACCCCGACATGTTGGAACAACGAGAAGTCGATCTCATCGCGCCTGAAGTCGATCGCATCGTGGCTGTCGAGCACCCGGACCCCCACCATGTGCTCGGCCCGCACGAGGTGGGCGACGACCTGGTGGTCCGCGTCTTCCGCCCCGACGCCACCGAGATCAAGGTGCTGCCGGACGATCCGTCGCTGCCGAAGCTGCGGATGAAGCGCGTGCACCCGGCGGGCCTGTTCGAGGCGCGCTTCCCCGGCGTGTCCTACCCGAAGGACGGCCGCTTCCACTACCAGCTCGACCTGCGCCATCCGGACGGGAACGCCTCGGTGGAGCGCGACCCGTACGCCATGCGGCCCACGCTCGGCGAGATCGATCTCCACCTCCTCGCGGAGGGGAAGCACTGGGAGCTCTACCGCGTCCTCGGCTCCCACGTGCGCGAGGTCGACGGCGTGTCCGGGACGGCGTTCGCCGTCTGGGCCCCGAACGCGCGGCGCGTGAGCGTCATCGGCGACTTCAACTGCTGGGACGGCCGCCGCAGCGCCATGCGCCGGATGGGCGAGGGCTTCTGGGAGATCTTCATCCCCGGCCTCGGCGAGGGCGCGCTCTACAAGTACGAGATCAAGACCCAGGAGGGGCACCTCACGGTGAAGACCGATCCCCTCGCGCAGGCGATGGAGCTCCGGCCCGCCACCGCCGCCCGGGTCACGACCAGCCGCTACACGTTCCAGGACGACGCGTGGATGAAGGAGCGCGGGCGGCTCGACTCCCGCAAGAAGCCGATCGCGATCTACGAGGTGCACGCCGGCTCCTGGCGCCGCGTGCCGGGCGAGGGGCCCCCGTACGAGCACGGCATGCGGTGGATGACGTACCGCGAGCTCGCCGACCACCTCGTCGACTACGTCGTCGAGCTCGGCTTCACCCACGTGGAGCTCATGCCGGTCATGGAGCACCCGTTCGACGGATCGTGGGGCTACCAGGTGGCCGGCTACTTCGCCCCGACCAGCCGCTTCGGCGATCCCGACGACCTGCGGTACCTCATCGACCGGTTCCACCAGCGGGGGATCGGCGTGATCCTCGACTGGACCCCGGCGCACTTCCCGAAGGACGCGTGGGCGCTCGGCCGGTTCGACGGCACGGCGCTCTACGAGCACCTCGACCCGCGGCTCGGCGAGCACCGCGAGTGGAACACGTACATCTTCAACTACGGCCGCCACGAGGTGCGGAACTTCCTTGTCGCCAACGCCCTCTACTGGCTCGACGAGTTCCACGTCGATGGCCTGCGGGTCGACGCGGTCGCCTCGATGCTCTACCTCGACTACGCCGCGCAGGGCGGGGACTGGGTGCCGAACCGGTACGGCGGCCGCGAGAACATCGAGGCCATCGACTTCATCCGCGAGCTGTCGAACCGGGTCCACGAGCGCCACCCGGGCGCGATGCTCTGCGCCGAGGAGTCCACCGCCTGGCCGTCGGTGACCCACGCGACGTACGTCGGCGGGCTCGGCTTCGACTTCAAGTGGAACATGGGGTGGATGCACGACACGCTCGACTTCTTCAAGCACGAGCCCATCCACCGCGCGTTCCACTATCACCAGCTCACGTTCGGGCTCATCTACGCCTTCTCCGAGAAGTTCCTCCTGCCGCTGAGCCACGACGAGGTCGTCCACCTCAAGCGGGCGCTGCTCTCGAAGATGCCCGGCGACTACTGGCAGATGCTCGCGAACCTGCGCGCGCTCTACGGCTACATGTGGGCGCACCCGGGCAAGAAGCTGCTCTTCATGGGCGGCGAGTTCGGCCAGTTCGCCGAGTGGAGCGAGAAGACGGAGCTCGACTGGGGCCTGCTCAACGTCCCGCAGCACGCCGGGCTGAAGCGGCTGCTCACGGACATCAACGCGCTCTACAAGAAGTACCCGGCGATGTACGAGCTCGACGACGAGCACCACGGATTCCGGTGGATCGACTGCACCGACAACATGCAGACGGTGATCTCGTTCATCCGCTACGGGGACGGCGCGGGAGATCAGATGTCGCCGTCGGGCGTCCACGTCGTGTTCATCGGCAACTTCACGCCGGTCCCGCGCCACCAGTACCGTATCGGCGTCCCGCGCCGCGGCGCGTACCTGGAGGTCCTCAACACGGACGCGACCGAGTACGGCGGCAGCGGCGTCGGCAACATGGGCCGCGTCGAGGTCGAGGACGTCCCCTGCCACGGCTTCCCGCAATCCATCGTGCTGACGCTCCCGCCGCTCGGGGTGCTCTGGCTCGTCCCCGAGCGCGACGCGTAGCCCGACGCTCGGTCCAGCGCCCCGAGCAGCGCGGCGGCGCCTCGCCCGCCGCGCTCGCGCCCCTGCCGCGCTCCTCCGCCGCCGCCCGCGCCCGGGCCGCCCCGGCACACCTCACCCTCTCCGAGGCGCTCACCGCCATGGCGGCGAGGTGTGCCTTGTGCGTCCAGGTCGGAGCGCTGTTCCTCCGGGCGCGGACCTCCCACGCGGGTCGCGCGCCGTGGTTCCGTTCAAATCGTAGCTCTGTGCCACGCTGGTACCGTGTGCGGAGCCGCTGGTTCAATTGTTCAACAAGGCACCACGCGCGCGTCGTGTTTCACGCTCCGGCCGACTGCAGCGTTCGAAACATACTTGCTTCGAAATACAAACTTCTTTACTAAGAGACTTCCGCGCAACGGATGTGGCGCTTTCGCTTCGTCGGAGCGATGGCGCCGGGATCGGGGGGGGACTTGACCAGGCGGCGCCGTTTCACTGTCTGCGACCCGGGGGGCGAGCGATCCGGTCGCGTCGATGACCTTGCCCGAGGCCAGGGCCTCCGACGGCGCCGCGACGTGACATGCGGCTGTCCTTGAATATCTACCCTGTCTCGCCGGACCCCGTGCTCTCTCGCGCGGCGCTCCCGACCGCGAGCCTCGGTGTTCGTGGGCATCGCGCAAAGGCGGGGTTCTTCGATGGTGCATAGCAACGACAAGCTCCTCGGTCCGATGAAGGCGGCGGCGACCCAGGGGGGCTCGTCGCGCTTCCTGTCGCCGCCGCCCCCCACGCCCTGGACTGGACCTGAATCCACCCGAGGCGGCGATGTCCGCAGGGTGCTCGTCATCGACGACAACCCGGCGATCCACCGCGATTTCCAGAGGCTGCTCTGCCCGGACCACGGGGCCGCGTCGGACCTCGACGCGCTCGACGCGGCGATCTTCGCGGCGCCAGCCCCGGCGGCGAGGACCACGTTCCAGGTGGACGGCGCCTGCCAGGGGCAGGAGGGCTACGAGAAGGCCCGTCGGATGCAGCGGAGCGGCCGCCCCTACGCGCTGATGTTCGTGGACATGCGGATGCCGCCGGGCTGGGACGGCATCGAGACGCTCGAGCGGATCTGGTGCGAGTGTCCGGACATCGAGGCCGTGATCTGCAGCGCTTACTCGGACTATTCGTGGCACGACGTGATCCGGCGCCTCAGGCGGCCCGAGCTGCGGCTCCTGACAAAGCCGTTCGAGAGCAAGGACGTGCTGGAGCTCGCCTGGTCGCTCACGTCCCGCTGGATCAAGCGGGGCGGGAAGCGGTGAGGCGCCCGCGCCGCGCGGGCGTTGACACGCGAGGATCGGTGTTTACACCTTCGAGTGGGTTCGGCAGGGGTCCTGAGCCACGCGCCTCACCTCGACCGGTCCAGCTCGCACAGAGGTGGTGAGCTCCCGCCACGGCGTCCTGCTCGGCATGGCCTCCCGGAGCTCCTCTGTCCGCCGGTGACTCCCGATCTGGCGTCCTCTGGCTCAGGGCCCCTCCGAACCTGCTCACGAGGAGCATAGGAGGAGAGATACTTCGTGAGACGCACGAAGGAGGTCACCATGCTGGCGCGAGCCACGCCCAGGTCCTCGACAGACGCTCTTCTTTCGCGCGTTCCCCGCGCCTCTCCGCTGGCCGGTGCAACGACGAAGGGGGAAACCATCCTGCGGATGCCCCCCACAACCTGATCTGCGAACGATCCGTGGAACACGGCAAGCGCGATGTCGCGCCAGCTCGGCGCGGCCTGGCCCTATCCCGGCTCCGCGGGTCCCGGCTCCGCGGGCGGCGCCGCCTCGCCCCGCCGCGTTCGCCTCGGCAGCCACATGTCCACGGTCGAGACGACCGCCATGGCGCCGAGCGACAGGAGCATCGCCACGCCGGAGATCGGCATCAGCGCCGCGGCGCCGGGCGCGCCCCGGATGAGCCACGGCGTCGCCATGTGCAGCCCGCTGGCAGCGACAGCGGCCACGACGCCCGCTGTGTGCAGCCACGACGGCAGCCTCGCGAGCAGCCAGAGGTGGGCGAGGATCAGCACGTACACGGGCACGGAGAAGAGGTGGAAGTGGGTCACCTCGAGCAGCTTCCGCTCGGAGATCTGCTCGACGAGCACGCGCGGCGCCTCGGGCGTCGCGGGCAGATCGAGCTCCGGGCCGAGATCGAGCGCCGGCCCCTCGGCCGGGGCGTCCGCCTGCGTCGTGGCGGGCGGCGCCGGCGCGACCACCGCCGCGCCCGCATAGTACCCGGCGGACCCTGCGTCCTGCACCATGGCCCCGTAGAGGCGCCACGACACGAGGAGGCCAACGATCGAGGCGACGGTGAACGCCGTATAGAGGAGCTTCGCGCCCAGCGAGAGCGACCTCAGCCGCCCCGCTGCCGCGGTGAAGTCCCTCATAGCCCGCCGCGCTTCAGCGCGAGCTGGAGGACGAGCGTGTCGCGCTTGACGCCGAGCGCCACGGAGCGGGACGAGATCGACGCGCCCGACACGATGTCGATGTCCTTGCCCGCGGTGATCGGGTCGTTCGCCGTCTTGCCGCGGAACTGCGCGCGGAAGCGATCGCCGCGGACCTCGTCGCCGTACGCCTCGCGATACTCCAGGATCTCGATCCGCTCCACGACGCCGGCCGTCGAGAACTTCACGGCGAAGTCGATCGGCTCGTGCATCCCCTTCTCTTCGTCCTTGATCGCGTAGCCGTCGGTCTTGCCGTCGGACTCCGCGACGTACACGACCCACTCGCGCTTGACCGGCGCCCCGAGCTTCTTGCCGATCTCCTGCGCCTCGGCGTCGCTCAGGACGACCTTGCGGTATCCGACCTTCTTCGAGCTCGCGAAGAAGCTCTTCAGGACGGCCGGGACCGTCCAGTACGTCGCGCCGTGGGCGGGGAGGGCCGCGAGCAGGAGCGCGAACGCCGCGGCGGCTGTGAAGTGGGCGGCACGGGAAGGATGCATCAACGCTCCGACGAGGCTGTCACTCATGAAAGTCAACGTCAACAGCGTCCGGGCGCTGGATCCCGTGGCTTCCGCGGCGCGGGGGCCTCAGTCGCGCACCTGGACGTCGAGGTAGCGCTCCGCGTCCAGCACCCAGGCTTCCGGGCTCTTGCCGGACTCGACGTGCGCCACCGCGTCGGCCGCGATCGCGGCGCAGTGGTCGAGGTTGCAGTGAAGGAACAGCGCCTGCCGCCCGAACGGCAGCGCGCCGAGCGCGGCGGCGCGGCGCATGGCGGCCCGCCAGTCCGCGAGCCAGCCGCGCCGGTAGAGCGGGTACACGCTCGGCACGAACCGCTGCCGGGCCTCGACCGGCGCGACCCCGCGCGGGGCGATGCCGGCGCGCACGAGCTGGTCGAGGAGCGCCTCGAGCGGCCGGCCCGCGGCGAAGTCGCGCCCGCGCCCCCAGGCGCCCTCGGGGATCTCCACACACAGCACCGTCTCGCCTGGGCGGCGCAGATCGGGCGCGTAGTTCTGCAGCTCGGAGACGCGGCCGAACCAGAAGCGCGGGTCGGGGCAGTAGTACGTCTCCGGCGTGCCCACCCGCGCGCGCGGGTAGGCGAGGTAAACGAGGTAGAGGCCGCGGTGCTCTAGCCGGCTGTCGGGCACGAGGTCCGCGAGGTCGCCCGCGAACAGGACGGGCCCGCGGCCGGCGCGCGCGCGCATCGCGGCGAGGTCGAAGCCCGTCCCGCACTCGGCCCGGACGCCGGCCTCCGCGAGCCGCGCCTCGAGGTACGCGATGATCGACGAGATCCCTCCGGGCGGGTAGACGAACCGCGCGAGCTCCGCCGCGGCGCCGCCGCGGGCGAGGCCCCTGAAGAGCGCGAGCGGGCTCGTCGTGCTGATCCGCTTCTTCGCCACGGTCTGCGACAGCTCGGACGGCGGGATGCCCCAGACCTTCTCGGCGTAGGGCCTGTAGAACGACGCGTACGCCGCCGCCCCGACGCGATCGCGCACGAACCGCTCGAAGCCGACGTCCTCGCCCGCGAGCGCGCGGTCGTGCTCCCAGCGGGCGAACGCCGCGCGGCGGCCGCGCTGCGCCACGAAGCCGAGGCCCATGGCGGCGCCGGCGCGGAGGCCGAGCGCGCGGAGCATCGAGGTCGCGCTCGGAGGGTAGGGGACGTGGCGCTCGCCGAGCACGAGCACCCCGCGCCGCGGGCGCACGAGGAGCGGGGCGCGCGCGTGCACCTCGCGGAAGAGCGGCTGATCGAGCGCGGCCGGGTGGAGCCGGTGCGAGCCGAGATCGCACGGCAGCCCGCGGAACGCCTCGGCGCCGGCGAGCCCGCCGGGGCGCGCCGCGCGCTCGAGGAGGCGCACGCGCCGGCCGGCGCGCGCGAGCAGCAGGGCCGCGTACAGGCCGGAGATCCCGGCGCCGACGACGAGGCGCTCGGGCCCGGCGTCGCCTGGGCGGAGTGACATGGCGTGCGCTCGGCCCCCGCGCTCAGTACATGAACCCGAGCCCGAAATTGAGCTGCGTCTGGTCGAACCCCAGCCTGCGGTCGCGGAGCTGATAGTCGGCCTTGAGCACGACGCCCTGGGTCGGGCGGTACGAGGCCCCGAGCGTGAGCTCGCGGACGCCGTACGACGCGTTCGCCGCGAAGCCCTCGGGCACAGCGGACTGCGTGTCGTACGCCTCGAGGCGCGCGAACGGCAGCAGCTCGTGGCCGAGGCCGAGCGGGCGGAGGACGTCGTAGGCGGCCTCGACGTAGCCGCCGCGGATGCGGCTACCGACAGGGCTCGTCGGGTCGATGAAATTGGGCGCGCCGCTCGCGTTGAACGAGACCATGAGGGCGCGCGCCTCGGGGAGGTGCCACTCGGCGAACAGGACCCGCGCCTCGATGCCGCTCCTGCGCCAGCGCGCGTCGATCGACCAGCCGAAGACGGGGACGGTGAGGTCCACCGGGGTGCCGTCGCGGAGGAAGAACTCGCCGTCGCCGTTCGGTCCAGCGTCGCTCGCGTACACGGACGCGCCGGCGATCGCGCCGAGCAGCGGCTCCGCCTCGACGCGGGCGACGCCGGCCCACGCGTTGGCGCGGGCGAGGCCGCCGCTCTGCCGCCCGCCGGCGAGGCCGCCGGCGCGGAAGCCGAGCGGATCGAGGCCGGTCATCGCGTAGGCCTCGAAGCGCAGCCAGTCGAGCGGCTGGCCGAAGGCGCCGATCGCGATCTCGCGCCACGTCGAGGGGATGACGACGGTCTCGACCTTCGGCCGGACGACGCCGTGGAACACCGGCGGCTCGTGCCACTGGTTGATGATCCCCATCGGGACGAGCACGAGGCCGGCGCGCAGCCCGAGCGCGCGGCCTTTCGCGTTCCATTCGACGTAGGCCTGCTCGAGCTCCGCGGCGCCGGGGCAGCTCGCGCAGGAGAGCGAGTGCTCCACCTCGAGCTCGACGTAGGACCGGATGTCGCTCGTGAACTCGTGCGCGACGAAGAGCACGAGCCGGGGGATGTCGGCGACCCACGCGCGCTCGCCCTCGCGGCCGGTCGTGGTGCCGCGGACGTGCACCTCGCCGTAGCCGCCGATGGAGGTGTTGCTGGCGCTCGCCGCGGCGCTCCGGAACCGCTGCTCGGTCATGCCGCGCGCGAGCTCGTGCTCCGGCGCCCGTCCGGCGCCCAGGCCGACGGCGGGCTCCGGCGCGTCGGGTGGCGGGGCGGCGTGCTCGGGGGCGAGATCGAGGGCCGGGCCATCCGCTGCGGGCCCCGGGGCGGGCGCGGGAGGAGGAGCTGCTGCGGGCTCCGGGGCGGGCGCGGGCGGAGGTGCCGGTGATGGCGGAGGTGCCGGTGATGGCGGAGGTGCCGGTGATGGCGGAGGTGCCGGTGATGGCGGAGGTGCCGGTGATGGCGGAGGTGCTGCCGCGGGCGGAGGTGCCGCGGGCTGCGCGGCCGCTGGCGTGGCCGCGGCGAGGGAAAGCAGCAGCGCGCTGAGGGCGGCACCCGCAGGGCGATGCCGCAAGGACGAGGTCGCTTTCATGGACGAGGACCGGGCGCCCGGCGAGGCGCGAGTCTTCGCGCCCCTGAAAACGGAGGTCAACCTCGTTGTTCAGCGCGAGGGCGCGGCGCGGGGCGACGGCGGCTGCGCTCTATCGACGGGCGGCGCGGGCGGCACCGCCTCGAGCAGGGCGAGATCGCTCCAGAGCGCGTCGACGTAGCGCGAGCGCGGGCGCGCGTGGCGGATCGAGATCGCGTAGCCGCGGCCGGCGAGGACGCCGCGCGCCGCCGGCGAGAGCGCCTCGCTCGTGAGGAGCGCGCCGGCGGGGCCGGCCTCCTCGACGGCGTGGACCAGCGCGGCGTCGCTGCGGACGCGCACCGGCCGCCGGCCCGGCGCGCCCTCCAGGATCATCCGGTCGAGGTCGCGCGTGAGCACGGGCCGCTGCTCGGCGCCGTGCTCGCGGAGGAAGCCCACGATCGAGGCCGCCGGCGAGGGAGCCTGGTGCTGGCGCGCGAGGGAGAGCCCGTCCGCGAACCACTGCGCCGCGAGCGCCGCGACGAGGGCGGCGGGCGCCGCGGCGCGGACCGGGATCCGGCGCGTCGCGCGCGCCGCGGCCGCGCCCGCCGGCGCGAGCGACGCCGCGCCCGCGGCGAGGGCGACGAGGAGGAGCGGGACGAGCGGCAGCCAGTGCCGCGGCTTGTAGGCGATGTTCTGTCCGAGGAGCGCCCAGACGAAGTACGCGAGCGCGGAGGCCCAGAGCTCGGGCTGATCGCGCGCCGCGCGCACCGCGCGGCGGAGAGGGACGGCGCGGAGCGCCGCGGCGGCGAGGAGCGCGGCGAGGAGCGGCGCGCCGAGCCACCGCGCCGCCGGTGCGTCCGGCCACGCGCCGCCGAGGCCGTTGGCCCAGAGGCCCCAGACGACGCCGTGGAGGCGATCGAGCGGCGACGAGACGGTGATCGCCGTGCCCCCCCAGCGGGTGAAGTGCCCGAGCCCCTGCACCCACGTGGTCGCGACGAGGTCGCGCGGCGTCGCGATCAGCACGAGCGGCACGAGCCACGCGAGCACGCCGGTCGCGAGGTCGCGGCCGCGCGCGAGCCACGCGAGGCGGCCGCCCTCGGCGCGGGCGATGACGGCGAGGCAGGCGAGCGCGAACGGGAAGTACGAGAGGCGCACGCCGAGCCCCGCGCCGAGCAGCACGAGGGCGCCCGTGCGCGCTCGCGCGGCGCGCGGATCGGCCTGAGGGAGCGCGGCGGCCGGCTCGGTCCGAGCGGCCCCGGGCGGCGCGGCGGGCGCGACGCGCGCCGCGCGGTCGAGGCGCCGGGCGCGCGCGCAGAGCCAGAGCGCCGCGGTCGTCACCGCGGCGCCGGCCATGTCGCTGAGGAGCTTCTCGGAAGAGAGCCACAGGAACGGCGAGGCGAGCGCGAGGACGCCGGCGAAAGCCGCGGCGCGCCGCCCGGCGACGGCGCGCGCGAGCAGCGCGGTGAAGGCGACGACGGCCGCGCCCGACGCGGCGCTGACGACGCCGAGCGCGGCCTGCGGCGTCGCGCCGAGCAGCGCGACCCCCTTCGCGGCGGCGATGAAGACGGGGTAGTACGGCGCGTGCGGGCGGAGCTCGGCCACGTCGAAGCGCTCCACGCCGAGCGCGAACCGGAGCGCGTCGATGTCCTCGTCGTGGTCGATGCGGAAGAGCAGGCGCGCGGCGAGCGCGGCGACGGCGAGCGCGGCGAGCGCGATGGCGTCGCGCCGCGCCCCCCTCACGACCCCGAGCCGGAGCCCGATCCGGGCGCGTGCGTCGGCGCGCCGCAGTCCGGCGCGTCCGCGCCGGCGTCGACGATCGCGCCCGAGCCGGAGCCCGAGCCGGGCAGCGGCGCCGCGGGCGTGTCGCACTGGTCGAACAGCGCCTCGCCCGCGTAGTCGAGGCACGCGGTCGCGAGCGACACGAACACGAACGCGGTGCCCGCCACAACGAACGCGGTGCGGGCGCTGCGGAGCGACGCCCAGGAGCCCAAGCCGGCCACGCAAGCACCGTGCCGCCGGCGGAAATTGGCGTCAAGGATGGCGTCGAGCGCCCGCGCTCCGCGCCCCCGACGGCGTCGCGGCGCCTTGTGTCGCGCGTTTTTTGCTCTTTCGCGCGCGCTGCGCTTAGGGTCGCGCGCATGGAGTGGCTCGAGTCGATGCACCGCATCCGCGCGCTCAAGCTGGAGCTCGCGCGGATGGACCCGCGGCGGGGAATGCCGATCGCGCCGCCGGCGGGCGCGTCCGAGGCGGCGATCGCGGGCGTCGAGCGTCGGCTCGGGATGCCGCTGCCGCCGAGCTACCGTGAGCTGCTCGCGCGGCACGACGGCTGGCCGCAGCTCTTCGAGGGGGCCAGCCTGCTCGGGGTGCGCGCGCTCGCGCGCGGCTCGTACATGGACGTCGGGCGGATGGTGCTCGATCTCTGCGGGGGCGAGGAGACGGGCGGCGGAGGCGATCGCGACGCCGCGCCGGCGAGGGTGCGCGGCCGACACGGCGCGCGGAGCGCGCTCGTTCCGTTTGGCATCGACGCGGCGGCCGAGACCGTCTTCGCGTGGGATCCGGAGGCGAGGGCGCCTGACGGCGAGCTCGAGGTCATCCTCTGGACGAACGACATCGGGCTGCGCCTCTCGGGCTTCCCGGAGCTGCTCGAGACGGTGAAGGAGATGCTCGCCGCGGAGCTCGACGATCGCCGCCAGCGCGCCGCCGCGCAGCTCGAGCTGACGCCGCGGCAGCGCGCGCTCGTCGCGCCGAGGAGCCGCCCGCGCGCGGTCGCGGTGCCGCTCGCGCCTGCGCCCCGCGCGTTCGCGAGGAGCGCGCTCACGGGCTGAGCCCGCGTCGTCCGCGCGCCTGTCCTCGGCGAAACCCGCGAGCGCCCGCGTCCGGGAGCGCGACACGGAGCGCGTTCAGGAGACCTGGAACGCGCTCGTAACAAAGCCCACGCCGCCGCGCGCCGGGCCCCAGGGCGCGCCGGCGCGGCGCGCTGGTTGTTTCCGCGCACCGCGTGGGACGTGATGTACTAGGCGGAGCATGACGGAAGCCCACCAGCAGCAGCGCTACCGGGTCGTCGAGCGGCTCGCTTCGGGCGGCATGGCCGAGGTCTTCCTCGCGGAGAGCGCGGGGATCGAGGGGTTCAAGAAGCAGGTCGCCATCAAGCGCGTGCTCCCGCACCTCAGCGAGAAGAAGCGCTTCATCGCCATGTTCCTGGACGAGGCGCGGCTCTCCGCGCACCTCTCCCACTCCAACGTCGCGCAGGTGTTCGACATCGGCGTCGGCGACAACGCGTATTTCATCGTGATGGAGTACGTGGACGGCGCCGACCTGAAGGCCGTCCTCGAGTCGATGCGCAAGGCCGGCCGCACGCTCCCGGTCGAGTCCGCCGTCTTCATCACGGCCAAGCTCTGCGAGGGGCTCACCTACGCCCACGAGCTCAAGGCGGCCGACGGGCACCCGCTCAAGATCGTGCACCGGGACATGTCCCCCCCGAACGTGCTCATCACCAAGTACGGCGAGGTGAAGATCGTCGACTTCGGCCTCGCCAAGGCGACGAGCCAGCTCGAGAAGAGCGAGGCGGGCATCATCAAGGGCAAGTTCAGCTACCTCTCGCCCGAGGCTGCGCAGGGCCTGGAGGTCGATCACCGCACCGACATCTTCGCGGTGGGCGCCATCCTCTGGGAGATGCTCGCCGGCAAGCGGCTCTTCCTCGGCGACACCGACTACCAGACCGTCAAGCTCGTGCAGCAGGCGCAGATCCCGCCGCTCTCCGGGATCAACAAGGCCGTTCCCCCCGAGCTCGATCGCATCATCGCCCGCTCGCTGGCCCGCGAGCCCGACGAACGCTACGCCTCGGCGCGCGAGTTCGGCCGCGATCTGACGAATTTCCTCTACAAGTTCGGCCGGCCGGTCAGCGCCTACGACATCGCCGAGCACGTCCGGAGCGCCATGGCGCTCCGGAGACGCGCCCCCGCCTCGGAGAAGGCGTCGTTCATCGACAGGCTCATCGAGGAGACCCTCCTCGAGTTCACGTCGATCCCGGACGACAAGGCGGCGCCGAGCACCGCCCGGCTGAGCGAGCCGCTCAAGATCTCGGCCTTCGAGGACATCGGCAAGTGGGCCGACGAGATCAAGGTGTCGGCGCCCGGGGAGGACCTCATGCGGCGGTCCCTGGCCGCGGTGTCGGTCGAGGCGGGCAACCTGGCCGCGCTCGAGGAGCCGGAGCTCGTCGCCCCACCCGCGACGTTGCCGGCAGCCTCTCCGCTCAGGGCAGTGCCTCCGCCCCTGGCGGCTCCTCTGCCCGGACCCGCGGAGCCGCCGCGCGCGCCGTTCGTGCCGCCCGTGCCGCCCACGTCCGCGGAGCCGCCGCTCGAGAGGAGGCCCGAGACGACCCTGGCATCTCCACAGTTTGCGCCCGGGCTGCGGCCCGCAGCGCCGCCGCTCGCCGTGGCGCCTCCGCGCAACCTCGACGCGGGGCCGGTCCCGCAGGGCAATCAGGGCAAGGGAACGGGCAGCGCCGTGAAGGCCGTGCTGATCGCCGCCGCGCTGGCGGTCATCGCCGCGGGCGCGTGGCTCGGCGGCCTGATCCCGCACTGACACCGCGCCGCTCGCGCGCCGATCCTCCGGCGGACGCGCACCGGCGACACGACCGTCGCGCGCCGGCTCCGAGGCGGGCGCGCACCGCCGCCCGCGCTTCGCGGCAGGCGTCGTGGCGCGCGCTCGCCGGGCGCTCTACGCGTTGCCCTCGGCCTCGTCGTCGTCCTCGTCGTCGTCCTGCTCTTCGAGCTGCCTCTCGAGCTTCTCGATCTCCTCTTCCTCGTCGTTGGCCGTCGCCGGAGCGGCGCGGCCTTCCTGGAGCGCCTTCTGGCGGGCCTTCTCGGCGGCGGCGCGGGCCTGGGCGACCTTCTGCAGGATGGCGGGCTTGGGCGCCATCATCAGCGTCATCGTGCGCTGCTCCATCATCGGGCGCACCTCGACGTTCGCGATCTCCTCGCACTGCTGGACGATCCAGTCGAGCTGCTCCTGCGCCTTCTCCGGGTGCGTGATCTCGCGGCCGCGGAAGCGCACGGTGAACTTCACCTTGTGACCCGCGCCGAGGAACCGGTGCGCAGCCCTGGTCTTGAACTCGAGATCGTGGTCGTCCGTCTTGGGACGGAGCTTGATCTCCTTGATCTCCACCACACTCTGCTTGCGCTTCGCCTCGCGGGCCTTCTTCTTCTCGTCGTACTTGTACTTGCCGAAGTCGAGGATCTTGCAGACCGGAGGATCCGCCTTCGGGTTGACCTCGACGAGGTCCAGCCCCTTCTCCTGCGCCCGGCGCAGCGCCTCGTGGGTCTGCATGATGCCGAGCATCTCGCCATCATCGCCGATGACGCGGATCTCCGGGACGCGGATGCGCTGGTTGATGCGGATCTGCGGCCCCCGCTGGGCCTGCCGAGGGTCGAAGCGTCTCATCGCCATGTGGAATTTCGCTGCCTCCTTGTGTTCTGTGCTTCTGAAAGCGACGGACCGCCGCTGCGCGACCGATCCCGATCGCGGCGACCATCACCACGCCAATGTCGCCTGACTCCGCGCCGCAGGCAACGGCAGCAAGCACGGCGGCCGCTGCGTCGCTCGGGCGTACCGAGCCCGGGGCTACCGGGCTCGACGGGGGTGGGGAAGGGGCCTGCCGGCGGGAGGATCCGGACGGAACGGCAGGTCACGAACGCGATGCGCTCACCGCGAGGCGAGGGGGCCTCGACTCCGCGGCGAGCCGGTCGGCGAACTCCTCGAGCGGCATCGCCCCGAGGTCCTTGTTCAGGTCGCGCGACCGGGGGGCGACCTTGCGGCCCTCCGCCTCCTTGTCGCCGACGACGACGACGTACGGGACGCGCGTCAGCCGGGCCGCCCGGATCTTGGCGCCGAGCTTGTCGGAGCTGAGATCGGCCCTCGCCCGCAGCCCGCGGCTCCGGAGGTGGGCGACAACCTCCTGGGCGTAGGCGGCCTGCTTCTCGCTGACCGTGACGATGATCGCCTGCTCCGGGGCGAGCCACGCCGGGAAAGCGCCCCCGATGTGCTCGAGGTACACCGAGAAGAACCGCTCGAGCGAGCCGAGGATCGCCCGGTGGAGCATCACGGGACGGTGGGCTGCGCCGTCGGCGCCCGTGTACTCGAGCTCGAACCGGTCGGGCAGCGCGTAGTCCACCTGGATCGTTCCGAGCTGCCAGCTCCGGCGCAGCGCGTCCTCGACGTGGAACTCGAGCTTCGGGCCGTAGAACGCGCCCTCCTCGGGCGCGATCTCGAAGGGGAGGCCCGCCTGCTTCAGCGCGTCCGCGAGCGCCCCCTCCGCGGCGTCCCACTGCGCGTCCGTGCCGATGCGCTTCTTGGGCCGGGTCGCCAGCTTGATGTCGATCTTGGCGAACCGGAACGCCGCGTACACCTCGAGCAGGAGGCGCAAAAACGACTGGATCTCGCCGTGCATCTGCTCCGGCGCGCAGAAGATATGGGCGTCGTCCTGGCAGAAGCTCCGCACCCGGGCGAGCCCGTGGACGACGCCGCCGCGCTCGTACCGGTGGAGCCGGCCGAAATCGGCGAGCCGCCACGGCAGCTCGCGGTAGCTGCGCCGCCGCTGCCCGAAGATGAGGCAATGGCTCGGGCAGTTCATCGGCTTCTGCGCGAGCCGCTCGAGCTCGGCGAGCTGCTCCACGACGGCGGCGTCGCGCTTCTTGTCCGCTTCCTTGTACGCGGCCGCGTCCGCCTCGCCGGGGGAGACGCCGAGCCGGAGCGCGAGCCGCATCGCGTCCAGGTGCTCCGCCGTCACCGGCAGGTACATGTTCTCGCGGTAGTTCGGCAGGTGACCGCTCGTATCGAACAGCCGCTTGTCGAAGATCTGCGGGGTGATGACCTCCTCGTACCCGTAGTCGACGTAGAGGTCGCGCATGTACTGGACGAGCGCGTTGTAGACCTGGGCGCCGCGCGGCAGGAGGAACGGCATCGCCGGCGCGACCTCGTGGAACATGAAGAGCTCGAGCTCTTTCCCGAGCTTCCTGTGGTCGCGCTCCTTGGCCTCCGCGAGCAGCTTGAGGTGCTCGTCGAGCGCCGCCTGGCTCGGGAACGCCGTGCCGTAGATGCGCTGGAGCATCGGGTTGCGCTCGTCGCCGCGCCAGTAGGCGCCGGCCACGCTGACCAGCTTGACGGCCTGGAGCACCGAGGCGTCCGGCACGTGCGGCCCCTCGCAGAGGTCGACCCACTCGCGCTCGCCGTCGCTGTGCCGGTAGAGCGAGACGTCCTCGCCCGGCGGGATCGCGTCGATGAGCTCGCGCTTGTACGTCTCGCCCATCTGCGCGAAGAGCTCGTGCGCCGCCTCGCGGTTCACCACCTCGCGCCGGAACGGGCGGCCCGCGGCGATGATATCGCGCATCTTCGCCTCGATCTTGGCGAGATCCTCGTCCGTGAAGGGGCCGGTCGGCTTGTCGAAGTCGTAATAGAACCCCGCGTCGATGGCGGGGCCGATCGTGACCTTCGTGCCCGGGAAGAGGCGCTGCACGGCGTCGGCCATGATGTGCGCCGTCGAGTGCCGGATGATGCGCAGGCCGTCCGGATCGGTCGTCCGCACCGGCTCGATCCGGGTCGCCTCGTCGCGGAGGATGGGGGTGTGGAGGTCGAGGAGGCGCCCGTTGACCCGGGCGCCGATGACAGTGCGGTCCTTGGCGATGTCGTCGGCGAGAGCCTCGCGCACCGTGGTGCGGGCCGCCGAGGCGGCCTGGGCTGTCTGATCGAGGGCCATGAAACCTCGCAGGCTAGGTCTCCTGCTGATTTGTAGGCGCGGCCGGTTTCGAACCGGCGACCCCTACCGTGTCAAGGTAGTGCTCTACCACTGAGCTACGCGCCTGTGTCCCGCTCGCTCGGCGCGAGGCCGACGAAACGGAGAGCGCCTCCTATCAAGCGGGTACGATTCCGTCAAGCGATCAATTTCTTCTCGGTCGCTTTTTGCCGAGAGCACGCTGTCGCGCTGCCGTCGGTCGGCGCCGGTCGGGGCCGGTCCCGGGCCGGCATGGCGCCTCGCCGGTGCCGCCTGAGGTGGCCCGCCTGAGGCGGCCCGAGCCAGCGCGCGCGGACGACCGCCCAGGGCCCGGGCCGCGAGCCGCGCCCGTGCGCTTGACCTCGGGGTCGGCTCGGGTGACGAACGGCTGGATGGCAGGACCTGACGCTCTGGGCTCGCCGCCGGATCCGGCGGCGGTGATCGCGGTGGTCGAGGTGGCCACGGGGGGCGCGCTCTTCGCCGCCCACGCGGCGGTGCCAGGCGAGCTGCCGATCGAGCGCGCCCCGAGCGCCTCCGACGCGATCCGCGGCGCCGCGGCGCGCGCGCGCGCCGGGCAACGGGCGAGCGTCGTGCTGGGCGCCCACGAGCTCGTCGGGGCCCTCGCCGCGCTCGGCGAGGCGGCGGCGGTGCGGACGCCGCTCACGGTGCACGTCATCGAGCGGCGCGGCGGGCTCGCCGTGGGGCGCGACGAGCTCGCGCCGGCGCTCGACGTCGGCGCGGGGGTGCTCGTGACGTGGAGCAGCCAGGAGGCCGCCGACATGGCGCTCGTGGCGCGGCGCGCCGCCGAGGACAGCGAGACGCCGTTCCTGCACCTCGTCGATGCGCTGCCGTCGGACGTGTCCGGCCTCGGGGCCGCGCGCGCGCTCGCGGCGCGCTTCCTCGGCGCGGAGCGGACCCCGCCGACGTTCACCGACGTGGCCCCCGGCGAGAGCGACGGCGACGGGGGCCCGCGCCCCCAGGGCCGCGGCGTCGTGCGCAAGCGGGCCGAGCGGGGCTTCTGCGCGCGCGTGCCGTTCGCGCTCACCAGCGCGATGCGCGAGCTCTGCGAGCTGACCGGGCGGCCGCTCGGCGCCATCGAGCGCGTCGACACCGCCGACGCCGAGGAGATCATGGTCGTCGTGGGCTGCGCCTTCCCGGCGGCCCGCGAGGTCGTGCGCAGCCTGCGCGCGCAGGGCCGGCGCGTCGGCCTCGTCGGCGTGCGCGCGCTCCGCCCGTTCTTCGGCGCGGAGCTGGTCAAGACGCTCGGGCGGGCCAGGGCCGTCGTGGTGCTCGAGCCGCTCGACGTGCCCCTCGCCCCGTACGGGCCCGTCGCCGCCGCGGTGAAGGCCGCGTTCGCCGACGCGCTCACGTGGGCCCCGGGCTTCCCCGGCGTCGGGCGCATCCCGCCGATCATCTCCGCGACGTTCGCGACGATCGACGGGACGATCACCGAGCGCGACGTGCGCCTCTCGCTCGCGGAGATCGCGGGCGGCGAGCGGGCCCGCCGGCACATCGTGTTCGGCAGCGACGGCTGACGCCGCGCCGCGGCGGCCCGCCGCTCCCGGGGCGCTGGGGCGCGCCGCCCCCGGCGCACAGGGCAGGGGGGCACGAGCGGAAAAGCCTGCGAGCAGGGATTCCGG
The DNA here is from genome assembly GCF_051521615.1 of Sorangium sp. So ce1335. Taxonomy (NCBI): domain Bacteria; kingdom Pseudomonadati; phylum Myxococcota; order Polyangiales; family Polyangiaceae; genus Sorangium; species Sorangium sp. So ce1335. Next base: position 6,453,383 of record NZ_CP150363.1, on the reverse strand, counting down.
GCGCGACCGGGTGAGGCTGCCCGCCTAGCTCCTTGCGCGACCTCTGGATCCTGGGTATGGAGGCGGGCCCCGGGGGGTTGGGAGAGGCCCGCAATTTGCGGGCGAGCCCCGTCGGGTCCCGGAGACACGCGTCACCTTGGCAAGCTCAAACTGGTTCCAGCCGAACGCCGCCCCCGGGCGCGCGGGCAACGCGCCCGCCGCGCCGGCCGAAGGTCAACCGCCGCCGCCGTCCGGGGGCGAAGCGCCGCCTGCGCCGTTCGGCGGAGGGGCCTTCTCGTTCCTCATCCTGGCGCTGCCGCTGCTGCTCATCTTCGTGATGACGCGGAGCCAGAACAAGAAACAGAAGCAGATCGAAGCGAGCCTCAAGGTGGGCGACAGGGTCTACACCCAGTCCGGGATCTTCGGCCGGATCACCGACATCAGCCCGAACTCGCCAAAGGTCAAGCTGGAGATCGCCCCCGGCGTGAACGTGCAGGTCATGAAGAGCGCGATCCAGGGCCCGGACCCGGGCGAGGCCGCGGCGGCGGACGCCAAGGTCGCCGACAAGGCGAAGGAACCGGCGAAGGACAAGAAGTCGTAGGCCGGCGCTCGGCCCAAGAGGAAGCTTTCTACCGCCCCCCGCGGCGCCCCACTCCATGCTCCTAAACATCTTTCAGTACGGGTTCGCCGGCGTCGCCGGCCTGTGCCTCCTCGGCGCGTGGCTGAGCCGTCCGCGGCGCAACGTCTTCCTCTGGGCGGCGCTCTCCGCGGGCGCCGCCGCGATCGCGGCCCACTACCACGTGTTCTGGGCCCTCGCGGTGTTCGGGCTGATGGTGCCGTGGGCGCTGTTCTGCGTCGGGCCGTGGATCGACTTCTCGTGGCGCGTGAAGACGGGCTTCGTGCTGTTCCTCGCGCTCGGCTCGGCGCTCTGCATCTACCCGACCTACCACGACGAGCGGTTCGGCCGCCCCGACCCGTCGGGCCTGTCGTCCGAGGAGGTGTCGGAGCAGCAGACGAGGGCGCAGCGCGGGGATCTCGGGTTCAGCCGCTTCCTCACCTCGAACATCCCGTTCCGCCTCGTGCGCGGCCTCGACCTGAAGGGCGGCCTCCGGCTCGTCTACACGGTCGACGTCGACGAGGCGATCAGCGACAAGCGCGACCGGTACTACGACGACCTGCGCGCCGCGCTCGCGAGGTCGTTCGGGTTCGCCCAGGGCGACAAGCCGCCGACGATCGAGGAGATGCAGAAGCTCCAGGAGAAGCTCCGCATCGAGAAGTCGCGCGAGCAGGCCGACACGATCGTGATCACCTTCAACGACCCGGCGGACTCCGAGAAGATCAACGACGAGTTCCTCTCGAAGTTCCTGGGCGAGATGCAGCTCCAGCGCTCGGCGGACCGCAAGGTGGCGCGGTTCCGGATCCGCGACGAGGTGTCGAGCAGCATCCGCGAGCGCGCGGTGTCGCAGGCGAAGGAGACGGTGCTCCGCCGCGTCGACGGCCTCGGCCTCAAGGAGGCGAGCGTCTCGACCCGCGACGAGGACGTCATCATCGAGGTGCCCGGCGACGACGAGGCATCGTTCAACACGATCCGCGAGATCATCAGCCAGACGGCGCGGCTCGAGTTCAAGATGGTCGATGACGACCAGGACTTCTTCGAGCCGATCGCCAGGACCGCGAAGGAGGAGGACCTCCCGAAGGGCCTCACGTTCTCGATCGAGAACGCGCCGGTCGGCCCCGGGAAGACGAAGCCTGTCCACTTCGCCCGCATGGTGCGCGCAGAGCACGAGGAGATGCGCGACACCCTGAAGCGGCTGCGCGAGTGGGTCGGGACGCTCCAGGTCCCGCCGGACAACGAGATCGGCTTCGGCAAGCTGTTCGAGTACAACGAGGAGAAGGACGCGATCGAGGAGATCGGCTGGCGGACCTACTTCCTCTTCAGCAAGGCCGAGATCACGGGCGACATGGTGCGCGACGCCCAGGCGCTCCCCGACCAGAGCGAGGGCGGCCTCGGCGGCTGGTACGTGTCGATGGAGTTCACCCCGCTCGGCGCCGACCGGTTCGAGGACATCACGGGCCGGAATATCAAGCGGCGGTTCGCGATCATCCTCGACGAGAAGGTCGAGAGCGCGCCGGTCATCCAGACGAAGATCGGCGGCGGCCGCGCGCAGATCACGATGGGGTCGCAGAACCCCGACCAGCAGCTCCAGGACGCGCGCAAGCTCGAGCTGGTGCTCCGGTCGGGCGCGCTGCCGGCCCCGATCTCCCCGTCGAACGAGCAGCGCATCGGCCCGTCGCTGGGCCAGGACGCCATCCAGCAGAGCATGAAGGGCGCGATCGCGAGCGGGACGCTCGTGCTCGTGTTCATGGTGGTGATCTACAGCCGCGCCGGGTTCATCGCGAACATCGCCGTCGTCTTCAACCTCATCCTCCAGATCGCCGTGCTCGCGATGTTCGGCGCGTCGATGACGCTGCCCGGCATCGCCGGCCTGGTGCTCACCATGGGCATCGCGGTCGACGCGAACGTGCTGATCAACGAGCGCATCCGGGAGGAGCTCCGGATCGGCAAGAGCCCGCGCGCCGCGGTCGACGTCGGCTACGACAAGGCGTTCAGCGCCATCCTCGACGGCCACGTGACGACGCTGATCTCGGGGCTCATCCTCGCGCAGTACGGCACGGGCCCCATCAAGGGCTTCGCCATCACGCTGATCGTCGGCATCGCGATCAGCCTGTTCACCGGGGTCGTGTGCACCCGCCTGATGTTCGACTGGGCGGTCCGCGGCCGGAAGATCAAGAAACTCTCGCTCGGCTGAGGTAGGCGCGGGCGCGGGGCCCCGCGTCCTGTGGGAGGCCGCGAGCGCGGATCTCCGGCTTTCTGAGGGAGACCGCGGGCGCGGCGCTCCGAGACTGGGACACGACGATGGAACTCATCAAACCTGGCCGTCAGTTCGACTTCATGAGCAAGCGCTGGCTCTTCATCGGGCTCAGCGGCGTGCTGCTCCTCCTGTCGATCATCTCGTTCATCGTGCCGGGGCCGAAGCTCGGGACCGATTTCAAGGGGGGCACCGAGGTCGAGGTCGCCTTCAAGAGCGCGGTCTCGAGCGCCGAGGTCCGCGAGGCCGTCACGAAGTCGGGCTTCGACTCGCCGGACGTCGTGTCCGTCGCGGATCAGACCAACGCGAACCGCTACCTCATCCGCGTGCACGAGGTCTCCGCGCTCACGGAGCCGCAGAAGGCGGCGCTGCGCGAGCGGATGTGCCTGCCGCCCGAGAACGTCCCCGTCCCCGAGGACCGCTGCCCGCCGGCGGTGCGCGCGACCGAGGTCAAGTTCAGCCCCGGCGGCGACAAGATCTCCGCCCGCTACGACGCCGCGCCCGACCTGGAGGGGATCAAGAAGCAGTTCGAGGGCATCGAGGGCGTCGACATCCGGCCGGGCGCGAACAACCCGGTGATCGTCAGCGAGCGCGACAACAAGGTCGAGATCCACCTGAAGTCGAAGGGCGACCAGCTCATGGACGGCCTCCGGCAGCACCTCGGCGCGGACAAGGTGCCCGACCAGGCGCTCCGGGTCGAGTGGATCGGGCCGAAGGCCGGCGCGCAGCTCCGCGACGCGGCGATCAAGAGCGTGCTCATCACGATCTTCTTCATCATGGCGTACATCGCGTTCCGGTTCGACATCCGGTTCGCGCCGGGCGGCATCCTCGCGCTCGTCCACGACGTGGGCATCGCGCTCGGCGCCATGGTGATCACGCAGCGCGAGATCACCCTCTCCACCGTGGCCGCGCTGCTCACGATCGTCGGCTACTCGATCACGGACACGGTCGTCGTCTACGACCGCATCCGCGAGAACCTGGCGAAGCACCGCGACATGAGCTTCGCCGCGGTCATCAACAGCTCGCTCTCCGAGATGCTCGGCCGCACGATCCTCGTGTCCGTGTCGACGTTCCTGTCGCTCGTCATGTTCCTCTTCTACGGGACGGGCGTGATCAGGGACTTCGCCTTCACGCTCGTGGTCGGCATCGTCGTCGGCACGTACTCCTCCATCTACGTCGCGGCGCCGCTCACCGAGTGGATCGATCGCCGGTTCTTCGGCTCCTCGGGCGGCGGCAAGCGCAAGAAGGTGAGCCGCGTCCGCGCGCAGAAGCGCGCCGACGCGGTCGTCTGAGCGCCTCGCCCGTCGCCGTGCCGCGCCCGCCCGCGGCGCTCGATTCGACGCCCGATTCTACCCCCGCTTCCAGCCCGTAGACGCCACCGTGGCGCCGGTGTACCCGCTCCTGCGATGACGAGCACGGCCACGGTGGCCTGGAAGGAGCTCGCCGAGCGCGATGCTCCGGCGCCCGCGGCGCGAGGCGGCGCGAGCGCGCCCTGCGCCGAGCGCATCGCCGATCCGGGCGAGGCGTCGCCCGAGGCGCTCGCGATGGCCCGCGAGCTCGGCCTGTCGATCACGGTGGCCGACATCCTGCACCGGGCTGGCCGCGCGCCGGACGACGCCACCCGGCGCTTCCTCGACCCGCGGCTCTCCCACCTCACCGCGCCCGACGCCATGGCCGATCGCGAGGCGAGCGCCGACCGGATCGCCCGCGCCGTGCGCGCCGGAGAGCGGATCGCCGTCTTCGGCGACTACGACTGCGACGGGATCACCGCGACCGCCATCATGACCGGCGCGCTGCGCGCGATGTCCGGCCAGGTCGTGCCGCTGCTCGCGACGCGCGCCGAGGGGAGCTACGGCCTCTCGGCGCCGGCGCTCGAGCGCGTGCTGCGCGCTTGCCCCACGCTGCTCATCACGTGCGACTGCGGCTCGAGCGACCACGAGCGGCTCGCCGCCGCGCGCGCGGCCGGCGTCGACTGCGTCGTCATCGACCACCACCTCGTGCCGGCCGAGCCGCTCCCCGCGATCGCGTTCCTGAACCCGCACCGCGCCGACTGCGGCTTTCCGTACAAGGGGCTCGCGTCGTGCGGGCTCGCGCTCTCGCTCCTGGCCGCCGTGCGCAAGAAGCTTGGCTCGTCGCTCGATCTCCGGCCTTACCTCGACCTCGTGGCCATCGGCACCGTCGCCGACGTCGCGCCGCTGACCGGCGACAACCGCGCGCTCGTGCGCGCCGGCCTCGGCGTGCTCCAGACCGGGCCGCGGCCCGGGCTCCGCGCGCTCGCGGCCCTCGCCAACCTCGACCTCGGGCGCGGCGCGTCCGCCGAGGACGTCGCCTTTCGCATCGCGCCGCGCCTCAACGCGCCGGGCCGGCTCGGCGACCCCGACGTCTCGCTGGAGCTCTTGCTCACGCAGGACAGCGTGACCGCCTCGGCGCTCGCCGCGACGGTCGAGCAGGCGCAGATGAAGCGGCGGGCCATCCAGGACGAGATGCTCGCGTCCGCGCTCGCCGAGATCGAGCGCGCCGGCTTCGATCGCGACCCGGCGATCGTCATCGCGCGGCAGGGCTTTCACCCCGGCGTCGTCGGCATCGTCGCGGGCAGGCTCACGGCGCGCTTCGGCAAGCCGACGATCGTCATCGGCCTCGAGGGTGCAAAGGGGCGCGGCTCGGTGCGGGGCCCCACAGGCGCGCGCCTCCACGACGCGCTCGTCCGCTGCAGCGCCGAGCTCGTCGGCTTCGGCGGCCACCAGGCGGCGGCCGGCGTCGAGGTGCGCGCCGACCGCGTCGAGGCGCTCCGGGCGGCCTGGTGCGACGCCTTCCGCGAGATGGACCTCCCGGCGGTCGCGCCGCACGCGACCGCCCACGCCCGGCTCGACGACCGCGACGACCCCTCGGTCGTGGCGCGCGACCTCGAGCGGCTCGAGCCGTGCGGCGAGGGGAACCGGGCGGCGCACGTCCTCGTGCCGGGCGCGGCCGTTCGCTCCGCCAGGAACCTGAAGGGCCACCTCAAGCTCGAGCTCACCTTCGCCCGCCGCGAGATCGCCTGCTTCGGGTTCGAGCTGGGCGAGCTCGCGCCCCGGTTCGCCGGCGGGCGCGTCGACGTCGTGGGCCGCCTCCGGCGCGACGCGTGGCGCGGCGGGGACGCCGTCGAGATCAGGATCGAGCACATCGCGGCGGCCGACTGAGCGTTCGCGGCGGCCCCGGGCGCCGTGCTAGCGTTCGCGCGTGGCTGAGCCGCTGATCCGGTTCTCGCATGTGCGCAAGGCCTTCGGGCCGAAGGTCATCTACCGCGACCTGAACCTCGCCGTGTACCCGGGCGAGACGCTGACCGTCATGGGTGGCTCTGGTGTCGGCAAGAGCGTCATGCTCAAGCTGCTCATCCGTCTGCTTGACGCTGACAGTGGAAGTGTCCAGTTTCACGGTGAGGAGATCACGAAGGTGAGCGAGGCGCGCATCGCCGGGGTGCGTCAGCGCATCGCGATGCTCTTCCAGGGGGGCGCCCTGTTCGACTCGATCTCGGTCGGCGAGAACGTCGCTTACGGCCTGCACGAGCACTTCCGCAAGGAGATGACCGAGGCGCAGATCGCCGAGCGGGTGCACTGGGCGCTGTCGCTCGTCGGCCTGCCCGGCATCGAGCAGATGCGCCCCGGGGACCTGTCCGGCGGCATGAAGAAGCGCGTCGGCCTCGCCCGCGCCATCGCGGTGCAGCCCGAGGTGATCCTCTACGACGAGCCGACGACCGGCCTCGATCCGATCAACACCGAGCGCATCAATCACCTCATCAAGGGGCTCAAGCAGGCCCTCAACGTCACGAGCATCGTGGTGACGCACGACATGAAGAGCGCGTTCTCGATCTCGGATCGGATGGCGATGATCTACCGAGGCGAGGTCATCGCGACGGGGACGCCGGACGACTTCCGCGCCTCCCAAGATCCTCGTGTCGCCGATTTCATTACCGGTACCGCTCCGGTGAACGAAGACGTCCAGACGCTTCTCGGCGCGTGACGATGCCCTCGAGATAGCGCAAGATGCCCTTCCGCATGGGCAGAGCGCGCGATCTGAAGGTCGGACTCTTCGTGCTGGCGGGGCTTATCCTTTCCGGCCTGGTCATTTTCCTGATAGGCGACGAGCGACGGCTGTTCGACTCCTCGGTCGAGTTCTCGACGAGCTTCGCCGACGTGCAGGGGCTGAAGCCGGGCGCGCCGATCCGGATGGGGGGCATCGACATCGGCCATGTGGCTGAGGTCGGCTACGGCCCCGACCCGAAGGACACAAAGATCTACGTGAAGCTCGAGGTCGTCGAGAGCGAGGCGGGCCGCATCCGGACCGACAGCAAGGCCCAGATCGCGAACAAGGGCCTGCTCGGCGACAAGATGCTGGAGATCACGAAGGGGCAGAGCCCGGATTCGGTCCCGCCGGGCGGCCAGATCCCGGGCGAGGTGCCGACCGACGTGATGCAGACCGTGAGCGGGATGGCCGAGAAGGCCGAGGCGACGCTCGACAACATCCAGAAGGTCTCGGAGAACATCGCCGACGAGAAGCTCCACAAGGACCTCCGCGAGACGGTCGCCTCGGCGAACACGCTGATGAAGCAGGTGACCGAGGGCGAGGGGTACCCGCACCGCTTCCTGACCGACCCCGAGGAGGCCGAGCGCATCTCGCGCACCCTGGCGAGCCTCGACCGGGTGAGCACGGAGCTCGCGACCACGCTGCGCGAGGTGCGCGGGGTCGTCTCGCGCGTCAAGGAGGGGCCGGGGTTCGCGCACGACGTCATCTACGGCGACGGCCCGCAGAAGCAGATTCAGCAGTTCGGCAACGCCGCGGACGAGGTCGCCATGACGCTGCGTGGCATCCGCGAGAGCGACAGCCTCGCGCACGACGCGCTCTATGGCGGCAAGGGCGACGGCGCCGAGGCGCTCGCCAACGTGACGGCGATGACGGGGGACCTGCGGGCGATCGTTCACGACATGCGGGCGGGCAAGGGGACGCTCGGCGCGCTCCTCGTCGACCCGTCGATCTACGAGGACATGAAGAGCCTGCTCGGCAACGTGCAGCGCAACGACGTGCTCCGCGCGCTGGTGCGCTACTCGATCAAGCAGGACGAGCAGAAGCCCGCGGTCCAGGTCGGCGGCGCCACGCAGTCACCGTCGCCCTAGCGCGGCGACGGGCTCCAGAGAGCGCCGGCGGCCAGCGCCGCGCCGGGCTCGGGGGCCCCGGATGAGCGCGGCGCAGGCAGCCGCGTGCCGTGCGAGGCACATCCGCGCCGATTGCGCAACCGCGGGGCGCTAGTGCCTTGCGTCGTCCGGGACCCCCTTTTATTCCTCATTGTCTCGATGCCCAGGAAGCTCGCTGACCGACTGTCGGCCGTCGCGCCCAGTGCAACGCTCGCCATGGCGGCGAGGGCTGCGCGCCTGCGCGCCGAGGGGCACACGGTGTACTCGTTCAGCGTGGGCGAGCCCGACTTCGACACGCCCGAGCATATCCGCAGCGCGGCGAAGGCGGCGCTGGACGCCGGCGCCACCCACTACACGGCCGTGTCCGGCACCCCCGAGCTGAAGTCGGCGATCTGCGCGTCGACGGAGCAGCACCGCGGATGGCGGCCGCTGCCGAGCCAGATCACCGTGAGCTGCGGGGCGAAGCACGCGCTGTTCAACCTCGCTGTCGCGCTCTTCGAGCCGGGCGACGAGGTCGTCATCCCGGCGCCCTACTGGGTGAGCTACCCCGAGCAGGTGCGCCTCGTCGGCGCCACGCCGGTCATCGTCGAGACCGCCGAGGCGGCCGGCTTCCGTCTCACGCCGGAGGCGCTGCAGGCCGCGCTGTCCCCGCGGGTGAAGGCGATCGTCCTGTGCACGCCCTCGAACCCGACCGGCTCGGCGTACGCGGAGGAGCACCTGCGCCCGCTGATCGGCGTGCTGCGGCGCCACGACTGCTGGATCATCGTGGACGAGATCTACGCCGACCTCACCTACGACGGGTTCCGCCACGCGTCGCTCCCCGCCCTCGCGGAGGACCTCGCGCCGCGCGTGATCGTGGTCGACGGCGTCAGCAAGACGTTCGCGATGACGGGCTGGCGCGTCGGCTGGAGCATCGCGCCGACCGAGGTCGCACGGGCGCTCGACGTGGTCCAGGGCCAGAGCACCTCGAACGCGGCGGCCGTCGCCCAGGCCGCCGCCGTCGCGGCGCTGAACGGACCACGCGACGCGGTGTTCGCGATGCGCGCGGCCTTCGCCCGGCGGCGCGCGCTCATGGTCGAGGGCCTCAACGCGATCCCGGGGATACGTTGCCGGATGCCCGAGGGCGCCTTCTACGCCTTCGCCGACGTGCGCGGCCTCTGCGGCCGCTCGTCCCAGGGGAAGGTGCTCGCGAGCGACGAGGACGTGGCGACGTGGATGCTGGATCAGGCGCACGTGGCCTCGGTCGCCGGCGCTCCCTTCGGGGCGCCCGGCTACCTTCGGTTCTCCTATGCCTGCGACGAGGACCACATCGAGGCTGGCCTGGCCGCGCTCCGGCGCGCCGTCGCGACGCTGGATTGACGGTCCGCGTCCCCGGCCTGTCCGCGCGGCGGCGCGGCAGCGCGAGCGCCAGGTGCGCGGAAGCGGCCGCTCGCCTGATCCACGTCCTCCGGGCCGCGGGGAGGGGCCCCGGGGTCGAGGCTTCGGGCGACGGCGGTCAGAGCGGGCCGCGATGGCCTGCGTTTCCCGCGCGTCTCGAAGAATTCGACATCGGCAGCGAGTTGTTCTTGTCGAACGCCGATGTCTGGGTTAAAAGCGCCACGTCTTCCGAAACGGCCGGGTGACAACCGGCTGGAATCGGGCGCATAACTCAGCGGTAGAGTGCGTCCTTCACACGGACGAAGTCGCAGGTTCAAGTCCTGCTGCGCCCACCCCGATTCGCGTTCCTGGCGAGCTGAACCGCACGCCTCGTGCCACCCGCGTGGCCGTGCCGGTGCCGCCAGATGTCGCGTGACGCAGGCCTGCGCACCGGGATGTGTTCCGGCGCGATGGACGCTGGCGCCGCCGTTGCTGGTCTGGGGCGTATCGACGCCGCCAGGGTCGCAGGGCCTGGCCGGTGCCCAGACGAGAGCGCGGAGCGTTGACGCGAATCCGCGTGGAGCGAACGCGCGCAGCGGTGACGAGGGCCCCCGGGGAGCGAGAGGGGCGTCAGGGCGCAGCGCTCGCCCCGGGCGGGGCAGCTGCCGGCTTCTCGTTCTTGCGCTTCTCGATGACGCTGGCCGTGGCGCGCAGCTCCTTGGCCATGGAGGCGCACTTGAGGCAGCGGCGCCTGCGCGAGCCCGCACAGCGCTGCGGGGTGAGATAGGCCTTGATGTAGTGCAGCGCGCGGACATCGCCCTCCTCGCGCGCCCTGGCGAGCAGCGCGCTCGTGGGGCACTCCGTGATCCGGCGCAGGTCGTCGGCGACGAGCAGCGCGGGCGTCGCGAGCTGCCGCACGCTGCTGTCGAGCATCAACCTGCTCGCGTTGTCCCTGATCCAATCGCCGAACTTCGGCGCGGTCATGACCTCGTAGAGCAGGTCGGGGCCGCGGCTCCCCATGTGCTTGGCCATCAGATCGAGCGAGGTGAGGGCGACGTCCGGGGGGCCGTTGGCGATCCTCAGGAGGAGCTGCCTCAGCTCGTCGTTCCCGGTCTCCTCGGGGGCGATCTCGAACAGCCGCTTCGCCGTGAGCAGCGCGGCGGCCGACGCCTTCTCGCGCCCCTGCGCGATCGCGAGCGCCCTGAGGACCGCAGGGTCCTCCGGATACCGCTCCGCGAGCGCACCGAGCGCGGCGCTCCCCCCGGCCTGGGCGCTCTCGAGCTCCGCGGGTTGCGCGCGGGCAGGCTCCGGCTTGGCGGGGACCTCGGGCTCCTCGGGCTCGTCCTCGGGCGCGGCGGTCGTGGGCTGGGGGGCAGGCGCCTTGACGGGCTCGCCGCTGCTCGCCGCGGCGGGCGCCGCAGGCCTCCGCGTCACGACAGCGCCCCGCTCGAGGGTCGCCACGGCCGCCGGCTCGCGCAGCGCGACCGCGCCGCAGACGACGGCCGTCGCGGCCAGCAGGCCCAGCGCGGCCAGCGAGGCGGCCGTCTTGGGGCGGTTCAACCCTGACTCACCGACCTGACTTCCCGAGCCGCTCATCGCAGCTACCCCTCCCGCGGGGAACCCGCGGCGCTGTCCATCAACCGTAGGGATCGTCGTTCTTCGGCGGCTTCGGCGCCGCCGGCCTCGGCCTGGGCGTGGCCGGCCTGGGCGCCGCCGGCTGGACCGTCGCCTTGGGAGCCGCCGGCTCCGCCGTTGGCGCGGGTGCCGTGGGCTCGGCCGTCGCGGTGGGCGCCGTGGGCTCCGCCGTCGGCGTGGGCGCCGCGGGCTCCGCTGTCGCCTTGGGCGCCTCGACGGTCGCCGTGGCGGTCGCGGTCGCCGTGGCGGTCGCGGTCGGCGTGGCGGCGGGAGGGGCCGTTTCCGTCGCCGCGGGCGCAGCCTGGGTCGGCTCAGGCTTCTCCTCCTGCGCCGGCGCCGCCGCGGGCTGCTCCGGCGGGGTCGGCGTGGGCGGCGCGGCGGGCTTTGGATCGCTCTGCCAGAAGACGAGCCAGAGCGCACCGCAGAGCGCCGCCGCGACGAGCAGGATCGTGAGCAGCCGCCCGGTGCCGCTGCTCTCCTCCTCCTGCGCGAGCGGCGCCTTGCCCGTGGCGGCGGCCTTCGCGGCGACCGCCTTCTCCTCCTTCGGCTTCGCCGGCGCCGCCGGCCTCGCCGCGGCTTGCTCCTCGGATGCCCTCGCTTCCTGGCGCGCAGGCCGGGCGGGCGGCTCCTCGGCCGGCGCCTTCTCCACCACCTCGGCGGGCCTCCTGGCTGCCGCGGCCTTCGCCGGCCTCGCCTCGGCGGCGGGCACGTCGTCCCGCGCGTCCCGCTCGTTCGCGAGCTGGGCGACCGCCGCGACCGGCACGGCCGCGGGCTCGGCCAGCGGCCTCGCCTGCTCCTCCTTCGGCGCCGGCGCCGGCTCGGCCTTCTTCGGCGGGGTGGCGATGAGCGGCTCCTTGGACGCGCCGATCTCCTCCAGCGACCCGCCGGCCTCCGCGAGCGCCTGCTTCAGCAGCTCGGCGGCCTGCTTCATCATCGTCCGCTCGTCGGGCGGCGGCATCTCCTTCTCGGGGTTCGTCTGCGGGAAGAAGCTGCCGGCCTCCACGAGATCGGCCTTCTTCATGGCGTCGCCCTTGCCCGCGTCGCCCTTCGGGCTCGCCCCGATCGCGCCGAGGCCCAGCATCGTCGACGCGCGCTTCACCTGCGCGGCCTTGGCCGCCGCGGGCTCCGCCTGCGGCGCCGGCGCCGGCGCCGGCGCGGCCGCGGGCTCCTGCGCCTCGTCCCCCAGATCGGCGCGGTCGGTGATGCCCGCCTCGAACGCCGACCCGGCCCCCTGCTGCGCGTCGACGAGCCGGGTGATCACGGCCTTGGACTTCTCATCGATCTTGATGAACTTCACGCCCATGCCCGACGGGTGCGCGTCGCTCGCCTGCGCGGGCTCGCGCTTCCACACGACGCGACCGACGCCGGCGATGACGGCCTGCTCGTCTTGCAGCCGGATCTCGAACTTGAGAAGCGTGCCGGGGGGGAAGGGCGACGGCGTCTTGATGAAGATGCCGCCTCGGCTCACGTCATGCGAGTGGTGCTCGATGAACTCGTCGACCGTGGCGCTCTTGTAGCGCACGGTCATCTGCAGCACCCTCGCTCGCGGATCTTTGCGTGTGTCCTGGGCCATCAGGGTAGAACTCCGGTCTACTTCGCGACTCGCTCCTGCGGATGTGGTCCGCATGTTACCCAAGGTTCGCCGCGAAGCCCAAAGGCTAACACGTGACGGACGCTTTACCGACCGCGGCCATGGGCTTCACCGGGCGAGCACGCTGTTCGTGCGCGTGTGCTCGCGCCCGCGCCGCTGCGATGCAGGCTCGGCGACACGAGCTTCCTCGCGCGCTTCTCGTGATATGTTCGCGCCGACTGGAGAATGCGCCGAGATGGCTGTCCGGGACCACTTTCGCGCTCACGCGAGGCGACGCGTCGATCTTGGGGCGACGCTGCGCGATCGGCAGTCGATCGAGGAGCACGGGGTGCGCATCCGCGATCTCGGTCTTGGCGGCGCCGGGATCGAGCTCTCGGAGGCCCAGCTCGCGTCGGAGCTCCTCGATCCCGAGGCGCCGGTGACGCTCGAGGTCGCCACGCCGAACCTGTGGGATCCGCTGAGCCTCCGCGGCCGCATCGCCTGGATCCGCCGCGGCGCGGCGGGCCGGCCGGCGCGCGCGGGCGTCCGGTTCGAGCATCACGACGCCGGCGCGCTCTACGCGCTCTACCAGTTGCTCGGCACCGAACGCTTCGACCTCTAGCGCGAGGGGCGCCCGCTTCGGATACGGGCCCATCTCGACGTTTTCGGTGCTCGGCGTACGGGAGTACGCCTGCGCGCCGAAAACGCCGATCTGGGCCCGTCTCCTGTGCGGGCGCCCCTCGCGCTGCCGACCAAGAGGAGAGGCGGGGAGTAGGGGGGCGGATGGGGGAGGCGGGGACGGGCGTACGGGAGTACGCCTGCGCGCCGAAAACGTCGAGATGGGCCCGTCTCCTGTGTGGGCGCCCCTCGCGCTGCCGACCAAGGAGAGGCGGGGGAGGATGGGGCGGGGACGGGCGTGCTGGGGCACGCCGGGGGGCGCTAGAGGGCGAAGACGGGGCCGATCGTCGGGGCGAAGACGAGGCCGAGCGTCGGCCACATCAGCATGACCTTCACCTCGGCGGATACACCCAGGTTCGGCGTGATGCCGTAGACCACACCGGCGCCGACGCCCGAGAAATTGCGACCGGTGATCTGGAAGGCGTCGAGGTCCTCGACGAAACGTGAGCCCGACGGGCACCTGTTGCTGCCGTTGCCGCCCTGCGGCCTTCCCTGCTCGTCACGGCGATCGCACACGTCGACAGGCACCGAGGCGTTCACCTGGGCGTAGCCGATGGGCGACACGAACGCATACGGGCGGAACCCACCCTTCTCGACAATCCGATCTCCCAGGAAGAAGTACGTGGCGCGGATCTCCCCGTGGAACGGCATGAAGGGGAGCGCCCGGTAATGACTGTGCTGGCTCTCCCGGGGCAACGGCGTGCCCCGCGCGTCCCTCCACTCCGTCTCCGGCGCCTCCGACGACGGCGACCCGCCGAACGAGAAACCGAGCCGCGCGCCCACGAGCAGCGGGAGATTCGCGAAGAACTGCCGGTCGTACGACAGCATCACGCGCACCCCGGCAGGGCTCAGGCCACCCTTGACCCCGTTCGTTCCGGGAAGATCGGCCGGCTCACCGTAGAACTGCTGGCCGTCGGTGCCGGGATAGAAGCAGGCGTACGCGGAATCGCCGCCCGAGCAGACGTAATCCGTACCGCGCACGAGGAGCAGGTCGAGCTGCCCCCAGAGGCCGAACACGTTCCGGTTGCCCTTGCCCTCCGCGGCCCCTCCGCCCTCCTCTTCCCCCTGCTCGCAGGTCCCGTTCAGGCAGACAAGCCCCGACTTGCACTCCACCGTCTCCTCGCAGGTCGCGCCCCAGCCCTTGTCCCCGCGCTCGCCGCCGGCCTCGGGGCAGCCCGGCAAACCGGGCGGGCAGTCCTCCTTCGCGGCGCAGCGCTGCGGCGGATCCTGGCCGGGGAGCGAGGGCTCGGTCTCGATCTCGTTCTTGATCGGCACCCGGTGCGGCGCCTGCATCGAGCCGGCCGTGCCCACAGGATCGCCCGCCTCGTCCCGCAAGATCACGAAATACCGGACGTCGCCGGTCGTCGTGACATCCTCGCACGGGATCTCGGCCCCGAAGCCGTCCCCGAGGCGCGGCATCTCCAGCGACTTCCACTTCGGCGAGCCGAACGGCCTGTACCGCAGCGTCGCCTTGGCCGCGTCGATCTCCTCCGGGACCTCGACAAAGACCGGCACCGGCGTGTTCACCGCCTGCTCGGCCACCGGCGTGTGCGGGACGTCGCCAGCGGCCTGCTTCGCCGGCTTCCCGCCCTCGCCCGAGGTCTCGCCCGCGCCCTTCCCGGCGCCGGACTGCACATCCTTCTGGGCCTCCTTGAAGGCCTGGGCCAGCTCGGTCGTCGTCAACGCGTCGATGAGCGCCGCCTTCGGATCGGCCCGGAGCGCCAGCACGAACTCCGCCCTCGCCTGATCGAGCTTGCCGCCGCCGCCGTAGACCGTGCCGAGCGCGATGTGGAGCTTGCCGATCACCGGCCGCGTGCACGCGTTCTTCTCGCACCGCTTCAGGGCGTCTCTGAGCTTCTTCTCCGCCTTGTCGAACTCGACCGAGAGGTAATCCTCGTCCATCGCCTGGTTGTGCAGCTTCATCGCCTCCGCGTCCCTCTCACCGGCGGCGCTGGCCGCAGCCGGCGCGCCGAGGACGAGCAGCGAGGTCAGAGCGAAGGCGAGGCGAGCGCGGCGTGAACGGCGAAACAGCACGGGTTCATACCTCCAGGAAGTGCCGGGGATGGGCGCTTGCTTTCAGGAGCGGAGCCGCGGGCGACTCCAGGACTGCGCGGTCGAGGCCGGGCGTACCGACGTACGCCCGGATGGCGTGTTCGCTGGTGCTTGACTACTGCGAGGGCGGCGGGGCCGCCTCCGTGCGGACGAACTGCACGCGCCGGTTCAGGGCGCGGTTCTGATCGGACGTGTTCGGCACGATCGGCCGCTCCATCCCGTAGCCCACCGACGTCAGCCGGGACTCGTCGATCCCCTTGGCCACCAGGTACTTCTTCACCGAGGCGGCGCGCCGATCCGAGAGCTTCTTGTTGTACGCCGCGGCACCCTTGTTGTCCGTATGCCCCTGGATCTCGATCTTGATCTTCGGGTTCTGCTGGAGGACCTCCACCACGGCGTCGAGGATCGGGAAGCTCTCGGGCCGGATCTTGTCCTTGTCGAACTCGAAGTGGATCTGCTGCGTGATCTTGATCTCCTTCTCGGTGACGATGACGAGGCTCGGCTTCTTCGGGCAGCCAGGCTTGTCGCCGCCGACCACGCCCGGCTCGTTCGGGCACTGGTCCTCGAGATCGACCACGGTGTCCTGATCGTTGTCCGGCTCCGGGCAGCCGTCGGCGTCCTCGTAGCCGTCCGGATCCTCCGGATCGTTCGCGCAGTTCTTGCCCGTGCTGTCCTTGTCGTTCAGGTCGGCGACCGTATCGAGATCGTTGTCGAGCTCGGGGCAGCCGTCCTCGTCGAGGTAGCCGTCCTTGTCCTCGGGCAGCAGCACGCAGCTGTCCTTGCTGTCCGTGAGGCCGTCGCCGTCCGTGTCCGGATCGTCCGGGCAGCCGTCGTCGTCCTGGAAGCCGTTCCACGTCTCGGCGTCGCAGGGGCACTTCTTGTCCTGCGGATCGAGCAGCCCGTCGCCGTCGCAGTCGCCGGGCTTCGGCGGCGGCGCCTCCTCGATGAACCCGCGCTCGGCGCACTTCTGCGGCGGCGACAGGTCGTACGCGGCGTGCGTGTTCGCCTTGGCGATGTCGAGGTGCTCCTTCGCGCGGGCGAAGAACCCCTGCTCGAGCTCGACCGTGGCGAACGACAGGTGCGACTTCGCCATCGCCAGCTCGCGCGGCGCGCAGCGGAGCGCGCCGTTGCGCTCCGCCTGCTTCGCGATCGAGCTCAGCGCCTCGATGTCGCCGCGCATCACCGGCACCTGCGCGCAGGAGAGGGCGGACCCCGCGAACGCCACGACGGCGACGACGCCGGCGCGACGCGAGAAACGGCGCGTCCTTCGGATGCTCATCGGCCCGCGCCCTCGTGCGCCTGCTTCGCCAGGGTGATCGCCTTGTCCGCGTACTCCTCCGCGACGTCGGCGAAGTCGATCGCGTCGCCGTAGTCGGCGGCCGCGGCCTCCTCGCGCGCCTTCCAGAGGTGCTCTCGCGCGGTGTAGTACTCGTACGGCGCGTACTTCGCCGCGCCGAGCGCCTCCGCCGTCTCGAGCTTGCTCGAGGCCGAGTTCGCGGTGAATGCGTAGATGGCGCCGCCGCAGCCGCTCGTGAGAGCCGCCGCGAGCACCATGCCCGCGCCTGAAATCCATGTCCCGAATCGCCGCCCGTGCGTCGTCACGATCGCGTTCTTTCTGGAGCGGGCCCCTTGGACCGTCTGCCCGGTCGTCGCGACGCTACCAAGGGCGCTCGGCGCGCGTCAACCGGCTCGGGAAAGGGGAGCGGAGGTTGGACGGAGGTCAGAGCTTCCGGTAGACGCCGACGACCACGCCGAGCAGCATCGCCGGCTTGAAGTCGCTCGCCCTCACCAGGATGGGCGCCATGGCCGCGTTCGCGGGCTGGAAGCGCACGTAGTCCTTCTCGGGGAAGAAGTACTTCACGGTCGCCTCGTCGCCGATCAGCGCCACCACGATGTCGCCGCGCTGCGCGGTGAGCTGCCGGCGCACGAAGATGTAGTCGCCGCTGAAGATGCCCGCCTCGATCATCGAGTCGCCCGTGACGCGCAGGCCGAACACCTCGCGCCCGCCGCGCACGAGCGTCCGCTCGATGCGGACCGTATCGAGCACGTGCTCCTCGGCGAGGATCGGCAGGCCCGCGGCGATCCGCCCGACGACCGCGATCTCGACGAGGTCGTCCTCCTGGTCGTTCGCGGGGGCGTCGTTGCCGCCGCCCACGAGCGCGCCGCGGAGCTCGGCACCGCCGTTCGCGCCGCCGCCGTCCAGGTCGCGCGGGCGGAGGGCGCGCGACTTCATGTCCTCGCGCGTGAGGTAGCCCTTGCGCTCGAGCGCCCGGAGGTGATCGTTCACCCCGTTCGTCGAGCGGATCCCCATATGCGCGCCGATCTCGCGCAGCGTCGGCGGGTACCCGCGCTCGCTGATCGACTGCCGGATATAGTGAAGCACCTGCTGTTGTCGCTCGGTGAGCCCCTGCATCGGGCGGAACCTACTGAACGGTTGGGTAGATGTCAAAAAAGTGTGGGCGCGCCTCTCCACAGGCCCGATTTCCCTGAGGTTTTCAGGGCGGGGGCGCGGGGGCTCACCGACGCGCCGCCGAGCGCGCTGGCTTACCGACGCGCCACGGGGCGGGTCGAGCGTGCAGGGTGAACCGAAGGGCAGGGGACCCGATCAGGGCTGCTTCGCGAGGTTGCTCCGCGAGCTCATCGCCTGGCGGGGCTCGAGCATCGCCCGGATCTCGTCTCCGTCCGCGGCGGCGGCGAACATCTCCTCCAGCGTGATCATCCGTCGCTGGTAGAGCGACACGAGCGACTGGGCCATCGTCTGCATCCCGCTGCCGGCCTGACCCATCTGCATCTGCGAGTAGATCTGGTGGAGCTTGTCCTCGCGGATGAGGTTCCGGATCGCCGCGTTCGGGATCATGACCTCCATCGCCATGACGCGCCCCGGGCCGTTCGCGCGGGGCAGGAGGAGCTGCGTCATCACGGCGACGAGCGTGAACGAGAGCTGCTGGCGCACCTGCGACTGCTGGTGCGGCGGGAAGACGTCGATGATGCGGTTGATCGTCGAGATCGCCGAGTTCGTGTGGAGCGTGGCGAACACGAGGTGGCCGGTCTCGGCGATCGTCAGCGCCGCCTCGACGGTCTCGAGGTCGCGCATCTCGCCGACGAGCACCACGTCCGGATCCTGGCGCAGCGCGTAGCGCAGGGCGTCCTTGAACGACGCCGTGTCGGAGCCGATCTCGCGCTGGTTCACCAGCGAGAGCTTGTGCGGGTGCAGGTACTCGATCGGGTCCTCGATCGTGAGGATGTGGAGCCGCTGCTCGGCGTTGATCTTGTCGATGATGCTCGCGAGCGTCGTCGTCTTGCCGGAGCCGGTCGGGCCGGTCACGAGCACGAGGCCGCGCGGCTTGGAGGCGATGTCGAGCACGACCGGCGGCAGGCCGAGCTCGTCGAAGTTCATGATCCGGAAGGGGATCTGCCGGAAGGCGGCCGCCACGGCGCCGCGCTGCATGTAGATGTTCGCGCGGAAGCGGGCGAGCCCCTTCATGCCGAACGACAGATCGAGCTCGTTGCGCTGCTCGAACTGCGCCACCTGCTCCTCGCTCAGCACCGAGTAGCAGAGCTGCCTCGTGTCGGCCGGCATGAGCGGCGGGAGCTTGAGCGGCACCACCGTGCCGTCGATGCGCAGGAGCGGCGGCGTGCCGCTCGTGATGTGCATGTCGCTCGCGCCCTTCTCCACCATCGCGCGGAGGAGCTGCTGGAGCGTGTACCGGAGGCCCTCCGGCTGCCCGACGAGCTCGGTCGTCATGCGCTCAGTCCCCCATCGTCACGCGGCCGACCTCCTCGGTCGTCGTGACGCCCGCGAGCACCTTCTCGATGCCGCTCATCCGGAGGGTCAGCATCCCGCCCTTGATCGCCGCGGCCTTGAGCTCGGCCGTGGACGCGCCCTGGAGGACCATCTCCTTCAGCGCGTCGGTGAAGCGCATGACCTCGTAGAGCGCGACGCGGCCCTTGTAGCCCGAGCCGTTGCACGTCTTGCAGCCCGCGCCGCGCACGAGCTCCGCGCGCGCCACCTGCTGCTCGGTGAAGCCGAAGTCGAGGAGCACCTTCGGGTCCATGCGCAGCGGGACGCGGCAGTCGGGGCAGATCTTGCGCGCGAGGCGCTGGGCGAGCACGAGGTTCACGCTGGCGGTGATGAGGAACGGCTCGACGCCCATGTTGAGGAGGCGCGAGATCGTCGACGGCGCGTCGTTCGTGTGCAGCGTCGAGAGCACGAGGTGGCCGGTGAGCGCCGCCTTGACGGCGATCTCGGCCGTCTCGAAGTCGCGGATCTCGCCGACCATGATGATGTCCGGGTCCTGCCGGAGGAAGGACCTGAGCGACATCGCGAAGTTCAGCCCGATCTCGTCGTGCATCTGCACCTGGTTGATGCCGTGCAGGTTGTACTCGACGGGATCCTCGGCGGTGCTGATGTTCGAGCCGGTCTGGTTGAGCTCAGAGAGCGCCGAGTAGAGCGTCGTCGTCTTGCCGGAGCCGGTCGGGCCGGTGACGAGGACCATGCCCCACGGCTGGCCGATCGCCCACTTGAAGTCCGCGAGCGGCTTCGGATCGAAGCCGAGCTTCGCCATGTCGAGCTGGAGGTTCGACTTGTCGAGCAGGCGGAGGACGATCTTCTCGCCCCAGATCGTCGGGAGCACGGAGACGCGGAAGTCCATCTCCCGGCCCCTGCCCATCTTCAGCTTGATGCGGCCGTCCTGGGGGAGCCGCCGCTCGGCGATGTCGAGCGAGCTCATGATCTTGAGGCGGCTCGCGATCGCGTTCTTCAGCTTGATCGGCGGCTGCATCTCCTCCATCAGCACGCCGTCGATGCGGTACCGCACGCGGAGCTTCTTCTCGTACGGCTCGACGTGGATGTCGCTCGCGCCCTTCTTGATGGCGTTCAGGAGGATCGCGTTGACGAGCCGGACCACGGGCGCGCCTTCGGCCGCCTTCTCCAGCTCGAGGACGTTCACGTCGTCGGCCTCGACCTGGAAGCCGACCTCCTCCTCGCCGAACTCGCTGAGCACCTCGTCGTACGAGGGCCCGACGTTGTAGGCGCGCTCGATCGCCTCCGTGATGCCCGTCTCGGAGGCGACGACGGGCTCGACGTTGAAGCCCGTGAGGAACTTGATGTCGTCGATGGCGTGGAGGTTCGTCGGGTCGGCCATCGCGACGACGAGCGCCGTGCCCGAGCGCGAGATCGGGATGATCTTGTGCTTCTCGCAGACCTCGCGCGAGACGAGGCGCGAGACCTCCGCGTCGATCTCGTACTCGTCGAGGGCGACGGCCGGGACGCGGTACTGCGTCGAGAGGAAGCTCGTGATCTCTCCGTCGGAGATGTACCCGAGCTTGGCGAGCGCGTAGCCGAGGTTCTGGCCTGTCTTGCGCTGCTCTTCTTGGGCTTGCCTGAGCTGCTGGAGGCTGATGAGCTTTTCGCGGACGAGCAGCTCGCCGAGGCGGTTGGTTGTCGACATCGAGGCCGCAAATCCTGCGGGCGGCGAGGAGGAGAGTCAACGCTGGCGGTTGGGGCCGGCGCGCATCAAGGGTAGGATGTCGGATGGCGAGGATGGCGTGGCGTGAGTCTCTTTGAGTGGTTCGGGCTCAAGCGGGGGGACAGCCGACGCAGGGCGGCAGAGGCCAGGGAGCTCGCCGGCGACCTCGCGGGGGCAGTGGAGCTGTACGTCGAGGCCGGGATGCCGGACGACGCGGCCCGGGTCCTCCTCCTCCGCGCCGACGCCGAGCGGAGCGTCGAGAAGCGGATCGCCTTCTGCGCCACGGCCTCCCGGACGGCCGAGAGCCCCGAGCTCCGGCGGGCGGCGCTCGGGCGCAAGGCGCTGCTCGCCTTCGACCTGGTCCGCGCGCGGGGCGCGAGCGCGATGCGGAGCGAGGTGCTCGCGGTCGCGCGCGAGCTCGAGGCGGCGGGCGAGCTCGAGCGCGCGGCGGACGCGTACGCCCTGGTCGGCGACACCGAGTCGGAGACGCGCGTCCTCGCCGCGGCGGGGGCGATCGACCGGCTCGAGGAGCGGCTCCGCGCCTCGATGACCGCCGAGCGGGACCAGCGCGAGCTCGCCGCGGCGCTGCGGAAGATCGCGGATCTCGACCGGGTGGCGGAGCGCCGCGAGGCGATCGAGGTGGCCGAGGCGTGGCTCGGGGGCGGCCGCGACGGCGAGCGGGTGGCGGACGCGCTGCGGGCGATCCGCGTACGGCTGCTCATGGGGCCGCTCGTCACGATCGAGCTCGGCGGCGCCCTCCAGCGCTGCGCGCTCGGCGACGAGGTCACGATCGGCCGCGGCGAGGCGACCCTCGTCGTCGCGTCCCGCGCTGTCAGCAGGACGCACGCGCGGATCCGGCGCGGCCCGTCCGGCATCGAGGTCGAGGATCTCGGGACGCGCAACGGCACGACGCTCGCCGGCGCGCGGCTCACCGGGCCGCTGCCGGTGGGCCGCGGGGTGCAGATCCTGCTCGGCGGCGAGGTGCCGTGCGCGATCGCGCCGGGGACGGGGCAGGGCTGCGTCGTGGAGCTCGCGGGCGAGCGCTACGCCGTGCCGCTCGGCGATCTTCCCGTCGGTCCGTGGCGGCTCCGCCTCGAGCGGGCCGGCGCCTCGGCGTTCGTCGCGCTGAAGACGCCGCCGGGGGCGCCGCCGCCGTTCCTCGGCGACTACCAGCTCGCCCCGTCGGTCGAGCTCTGCGCCGGCGACGCGATCGCCGCGTCGCGCGGCGGGACGCCGGTCTTCCGGATCCCCGCCGCTGGCCAGGCGGCCGCGGCGCGGCGCGAGGGCGCGGAGGGCGGGCCGGCGTGAGCCTGTGGCAGCGGCTCAAGGAGCGGCTCGGCGTCGCCACACCCGGCGGCGCGCCGGCGGACGCCGACGTCGGCGCCGCGCCGGGCGCGCCGGACGACGGCGAGCGCGCCGATCCGGCGCGCGGGGCCCGGCGGTCGGCGCCCCCGCGCGCCGAGGCGCGCCCGGCGCGCAATCCGACGCAGAAGACGCGCAATCCGCCGCACAAAGAGGGCGTCGACGAGATCGCGCGCCTGAGGAGCGCCGGCGCGCGGGACGGCCCGTCGACGGACGAGGTCATCGCGGTCCTCCGGCGCGCGCGCGGCACGCTGCGGGAGGCCGAGGCGGTGGCGCACCTCGTCGCGGCCATGGAAGAGCGGGTGCTCCCGGATCCGGTGCGGGTGGCGTGCGCCGATCTCCTCGCGGCCCGGGGCGACGAGCAGGGCGCGCTCTCCGTCCTCGAGGGCGCGGCGCCGCCGCGGGAGCGCGGCGGCGCGTCGCGCGCGCAGCCGGTGTCCTCGACCGAGGGGCTCGTCCTCGCGGCCGACCTGTACGCGTCGCTCGGGCAGCTCCCGCGCGCGATCGGCGCGATCGAGCGCGTGCTCGTCCGGGAGATCGGCGCGCCCGGCGCGCGCGAGCGCCACCAGCGCTGGCGCGCGGCGCTCGGCGCGGAGCGACCCCCGGCGGCGCGGGTGGAGGACGTGACGGTCGTCGCGCCCTCGGCCGCCAGGACCCCGTTCCGCCTGCTCCGCGAGGTCGCGCGCGGCGGCGCGGGCGCCGTCTACGAGGCCGAGGACGAGGTGCTCGGCCGGCGCGTCGGGTTCAAGGTCTACCACGGCCGCGGCGGCGACCGGGCGCACGTCACCCGCGAGGCGCGGCTGGCCGCGGCGCTCGCGGGCCCCGGCGTCGTGCGGGTGTTCGACGCGGACCCGGACGAGGGGTGGATCGCGCTCGAGTGGGTAGCGCGCGGCTCGGTCCGGGACGTGCTCCGCGCCGGCGACGCGGCGGCGCTCGCGCCCGTCGCGCGGTGGGCGCGCCCGCTCGCGCGCGCGCTCGCCCGCATCCACGAGCGCGGCTACGTCCACGCCGACGTCAAGCCGGCCAACGTGCTGCTGCGCAACCTCGGCGAGCCCGTGCTCACCGACTTCGGGCTGGCCAGGCCCCGCGGCGCGCCGTCGGCCGGCGGCAGCCCGGGCTACGTCTCCCCCGAGCGGCTCGCCGGCCGGCCGAGCGACCCGCGCGACGACATCTACGGATACGGGCGCGTGCTCGAGGACGTCCTCGTGCGGCTCGAGGCGCTCGGGGTCGAGGGGCTGGCCGCCTGGAAGGAGCTGTCGCTCCGGTGCCTCGGCCCCGACGACGAGCGGCCGGCGGACGGCGTCGCGCTCGTCCGGGTCGCCTGCTGAGCGCCGCGCCGGCTCAGCACGCCTGGAGGCACCGCATGTACAGCTCGAACGCGGCCGCGTCCGTCCCGTCGAACGCGCCGCACGGCACCTCCGCGGCGCACTCCGACGCGCACCGCACGTCGCCCTCGCACGACGCCTCGCTGGACGTGCCGCCGCCCTGGTAGCCGCACTCTTCCATGTGCTCCGCCGCCTCGTCGCACACGCCGCCGCAGCCCGACGCGACCGCGACCGTGAGCGCGAACGACGCGGCGCGCGCTCTTCCGGACGAAGCGGCGCGCGCTCTTCCGGAGCTGCCGGGCGCTTCCGTCCACCAATGACCCCTGCCTTTTCTCATGGGTGCTCTCTCCCGGAGTGATGTCTCTGCGGGGGACCTTACTGCGGCGGGGTTGCGCGCAGGTTGGCAACTCGCTTCGCTTCGGGCGCGGCCCTGGGTAGATTGCTCGCCTACATGCGCGCGTGCACCGAGGGGAGGGCGAGCTGATGCGCCTGGCGATCGTCGCCACGCCGAGCTTGCTCCGCGATCAACGGCCGGCTCCCGGCTCGCTCGACGGTGATCTCATCCGGGCCCGCCTCTCGCTGGACGACGCGGGCTTCCGGGTGATCGACGTCGATCCGGCCCGGGATCTCGCCGAGCAGCTCGACGCGCTGTTCGACGAGCTCGTGGCGACGAGGCAGACGCTCGTCGACGCCGACGAGGCCGCGCGCGAGGAGGCGTCCACCCTGCTCCTCTTCTACGCCTCCAGCGCCGTCGCGCTGTCGCCGGACGGGGAGCTCTTCCTCTGCCTCGACCCCGAGAACCCCGGCGTCGGCGACGCGTTGAGCGACGTCGCCGCGGTGTTCCGCGATCGCGCGCGCGGCGAGGTGCTCTTCGTCATCGAGTGCCACCACGCCCCCGGCGCGCCCTCGCGCGCCGTCGTCGCCGCGGCGGAGCGGGCGGTCGCGTCCCCCGAGACGGGCATCGAGCTGCTCGTCGCGGCCCACCCGATCGGCTCGCTCGACGCCGACCTGCCGTCGGTGCTCACCCGCGCCTTCGTCGAGCACCTCGACGAGGCCGAGCCGGAACGCGGCCTCACCGCCGGCGCGATCGCCCTCCGCGTCCAGGGGAGCCCCGACCTCGCCGGCGCCATCCCGTGCTTTGCGCGCGCAGAGGGGCGGGGCTCCTGCTTCGTGCTCGTCCCGCGCGGCGGCGTCCCGGGCGAGGCCCCGGCCGAGGAGCCCGCGGCCGCGCCGCCCGACGCCGCGGGCGACGGGCACGCCGCCACGACGCCCGCGCCGGCGCCGGACGATCCGGTCGCCCAGTACCTCGCGGCCGGCGACACGCTCATCGCCGCGTCGGACCTGGAGGGCGCGCTCACGGCGTACAAGAAGGCGCTCGCGCTCGTCGGGACGGCGCAGCGGGACGCGCGCGCCGAGGTGTACCTGCGCATCGCGCACGTGCGGTGGCGCCAGGAGCGGCACCGGGAGGCGATCGAGGGCTTCGAGAAGGCGCTCGCGCTCGCGCCGGAGCACCGCCCCGCCCTCGAGGCGCTCTGCGAGGTGCACCTCGCAGAGCGCGACCTCGCCGGGCTGCGCACCACGGAGGAGCGGCTGCTGTCGCGGATCGAGGGCGACGCCGAGCGGTTCGGGTACCTCGTCCAGTCCGCCGAGCGCTGGGAGATCCACGCCGGGGACACGGACCGGGCGCGGGAGCTCCTGGAGCGGGCGCGGGAGCTCCGCCCCGACGACGCCGCCGTGCTGCGCAGCCTGGGCCGGCTTTACGAGGAGGCCGGCGACGTCCAGGCGTCGCTCGACGCGCGCCGCTGCCTCATCGAGCTCATGGAGCACCCGCGGCAGCGGGCGGTCGCGTTCCTGGAGCTCGCGCGCGCGGCGATCCAGGGCGAGGCGCGCGCGACCTTGACCGAGGTCACGCGGGAGCAGGCCGGCATCGACCTGCTCGAGCGCGCGCTCGACGCCGATCCCACGCTGCTCGATCCGCTCGCGCTCATCGCCGTCCTCCTCTCGGCGCGGCAGGAGTGGGGCGAGCTCGAGCTCGCGTACCGCCGCATGCTCGACCGCGCGCAGCGCATCGCCGATGCCCGCACGCGCAGCGATGTGGTCTGGGAGCTGTGCCGCCGCCTCGGCCTGCTCTTCCGCGACCACCTCGAGGATCCCGGCTCCGCGCTCGACGCGTTCGAGGGCGCGGTGGCCGAGCGGCCGGACGACGTCGCGGGGCGGCTGAGCGCGGCGTCGCTCGCGCGCAGCGCGGGCCGGCTCGAGCGCGCGGCGGCGCACCTCCAGGCCGCGGCGGTGCTCGATCCCGGCAACGTCCAGGTGTTCCACGACCTGTTCGACACGTTCCAGAAGCTGCGGCGCACCGATCAGGCCTGGGCCGCGGCGAGCGTGGCCGTGTACCTCGGCGCCGCCGAGGCGCGGGAGCGCTTCCTCTTCGAGGAGCACCGGCCGGCGGGCCTCGTCCAGCCCGCGCGCGGGCTGACCGCCGGGGCGTGGGATCTGCTGCGCGCGGCCGATCGCGATCGCGCGCTCGAGGAGGTGCTCGCGTCGGTCGCCGACGCGGCGATCCGCGCCCGGCTCGCGCAGCGGGCGCGGGAGAAGAAGCTCCCCCGGCTCGATCCGGCCGCGCGCGCCGAGGCGGAGCGGAGCGCGGCGGGCGTCGTGCGCCTGTTCGCGTGGGCGAGCCGGTGTCTCGGGATCGCCGCGCCGGCGCTCTACTTCCTCAAGGACGCGCCGATCGGGGTCGCCGCGGTGCCGGTGGGCGAGCCGAGCGTCCTCGTCGGCGGCGAGGCGCTCCGCGGGCGGACCGCCGCCGAGCTCGCGTTCCTCGTGGGCAGCCATGTCGCGTACCACGCCGGCCCGCACCGCCTGCTCCTGCATTTCCCCACGCTCGAGGAGCTCGGCATCTGCCTGGCCGCCGCCGTGAAGCTGGCGCGCCCCTCCGAGCCGGTCCCCGCCGAGCTCGACGGCGCGGTGCGCGCGCTCGTGCCCCTGCTCGACGACGAGCTCACCGCGGGCGAGCGCGACGCGCTCGAGGCGGCGGTGTTCGAGCTCTACGAGATCCGCGCGCCCCTCGATCTCGCGCACTGGGTGGGCTCGGTGGAGCGCTGCGCTGCCCGGATCGGCTATCTGCTCACCGGCGAGCTCTCGGTCGCGGCGTCGTCGCTGTCGCGCGCGGACGCGCCGGGCGTGCTGACGGCGGAGGAGAAGATCGGCGATCTCCTCTCGTTCACCGTCTCGGACGCCCACCACGCCCTGCGCGAGGAGCTCGGCGTCGCGATCCAGCCCTAGGGCCGGCGCGCGCTCGGCGCCCGCGCGCCGGGCGTCCTCTCGCGCGCGCTCAGCGCTTGCCCTGCAGGTAGGCGAGGTACGCGTCGTGGTTCGCCGCCCGGCCGAGGAAGCGGGCGACGAGCTCTCCTGCCTCGACGCCGCCCCCCTTCGCGAGCACCTCGTCGCGGAAGGCGCGCGCGACCGCGGGGTTCATCAGCCCCTCCTGCTGGAAGCGGGTGAGCACGTCGCGCGAGAGCGACAGGGCCCACTGGTAGCCGTAGTAGCCCGCGTCGTACGTGATGAGGTGCCCGAAGCTCGACTGGAGGTGCGTCCCCTTCACGAAGGCGAACGACTCGTTCGCGCGCTGCGCTTGCTCCACGACCCGCGTCGTGTCGAAGCCCGGATCGCGCGCGTGGAGCTCCAGATCGATCGTCGCGAGGGTGAGCTGCCGCTGCGTCGCGAGCGCCCGGCCGAAGCCTCGCGCGCGGGTCATCGCCTGGAAGAGATCGTCCGGGATCTTCTCGCCGGTCGCGTGGTGCCTCGCGAACAGATCGAGCACGTCGCGCGACCACGCCCATTCCTCGAACATCTGGCTCGGCGCCTCGACGAAGTCGCGCACGGTCGCCGTCCCCGAGTAGGAGGCGAGCTCCGAGCGCGTCAGCAGGTGGTGCAGCACGTGCCCGAACTCGTGGAAGAACGTCACCACGTCCTCGTGGGACATGAGCGCCGGCTGCGCCCCCGGCTTCGGGAAGTTGCACTCGAGCGCCGCGACCGGCGTCTGCCACGACCCGTCGTCGAGCCGCTTCGCCGTGCGCACCGAGAACATCGCCGCGTGCTTGTACTTGTCGGGCCTGCTGTACAGGTCGAGGTAGAATTTTCCGACCACCTCGCCCCCGGAGCGCACCTCGTACGCGGTCACGTCGGGGTGCCAGGCCTTCGCGGGGACCTCTCTGTACTCGAGGCCGTACATCCGCGCGGTGATATCCATGAGCCCCTGCTTCACCGCGCCGATCTCGAGGTAGTCCGAGAGCGCCTGCGAGTTGAACTGGTACCTGGACGCGCGGACGCGGTCTTCGAGGAAGTACCGCTCCGAGGGCGGGAGCTTGTCGGTCGGCTTGCCCCCGAGCCGCACGTGCTCCTTCATGAGCTCGGCGAACTCGGCCTTCGCGGGCTCCTTCAGCGCGGCCCTGACCTGATCGAGGAAGGCGCGCACCGCGCCGCTCGTCCTGGCCATCCGCGGCTCGATGGCGTAGTCGGCCCAGCTCTTGTAGCCGAGCATCTTCGCCTTCTCCGAGCGGAGCGCGAGCAGGCGCTCGAGCAGCTTCACGTTCTTCTCGCCGCCGCGGTTCGTGAACAGCACGTACAGATCGAGCGCGGCCTTGCGGTCCCTGGCGTAGGTCACGAACGGGAAGAAGTCGGGGTAGTCGGTCGTGATCTCGACCTTGCCGTTCGCCTTGGGCGGGTGCTTCGCCACGTACTCCTTGGGCAATCCCTCGAGCGAGGCGGGCGCGATCTCGATCGCGCCGATCGACGCGGACAGGTTCGACATGAACTCCTGTCCGATGCGGGTGATCTGCTCGTTCACGTCGCGCAGGCGCTGCTGCCGGTCTTTCGGCAGCGACAGCCCGTTGCGGCGGAAGTCGCGCAGGACGTCGGAGAGGAGCCGGGCCCGCTCTCCTTTCAGCGTCTCGCGCGTCTCGCTCTTCTCAGCGTACGCCTTGATGACGGCGGCGAGATCGGCGTCCAGCCACATCGCGGTCGTGAACCGGTCCACCTTGGGCTCGCAGAGCCTGGCGGCCTCGCGCACGGCGGCGTCCGGGTGCGCGACCCCCATCAGGTACGGGAAGTCGCCCGCGCTGTTCACCTCGAGCACCGCGTTGTCGAACCGCCCGAGGGTCGCGGCGTATGTGAGCTCCTCCGGCGGCGCGCCGTTGAGCGCCCTGATGGCGTCGAGGTGCGCCTCTGCCGCGCGCAGGTGGTCGTCGCAGAGCTGCTTCACCCCGTCCACGGTGATCCCCGGCGCCACGGGGTCGAACTCGGCGCGCGCTGGCGCTTCGGGCGCCTCTTTCGTGGCCGCGGGGGAGCTCGTCGCCGGCGTCGCGCTGCCGGGCGCGGGCGGCGAGGCGACAGCGCCGGGCCGGGGGCCGGCGCTGCAGGCGACGAGCAGGAGGAGCGAGACGAGCCCGCCGCGCGCGGGCGAGTGGCCGACCTTCATGGTGCTCCGGCTATATCACGGCCCGCCGGCGGGCTCGGGCGCGCCGCCGGCCGGACCGTCGGAGACGTCGAGTTCCGGAACGTGGAACGTGGGGAGAACACGGCCGCGTGTGTCGGCCGGGGCCCGGCGGCGCCGGCTCCCGAGGGGAGCGCGGCGCCGCGAGCGTCGTAGCGTCAGTTGCCCGGGATGAAGCCGAAGACGCAGTCGTAGCTGCGGCTCGTCACGTCGGCGGCGGGCGTGCCGGCCGACACCATGGCGATCAGCCGGTTCTCCGCGGGGGTCGCCGGGAGATCCTTCCCCACGATCTCCAGGTCCGCCGCCTCGCTCTCGGTGTGCGTGTACCCGTCGCCGAGCTCCGTGCCATCGCCGTTCAGCAGCGTGACCTTGAGCTCGCGCAGCCCGGAGCCGTGGCGCTGCGCTCCGCAGAAGGCGGAGACCTTCCATGTCGCGTCCGCGCCTTCGGGCAGCGGGAGCGCGTAGTAGTCGGTGTCCGGGGCGTCCCCCTCGGCGATCTCGCCGTCCACGGTATAGGCGATGCCGCCGCCGCCGATATCGAAGGAGTACAGGTCGCCCTCCGGCGTCGTGGCGTCGTTGTTTGTCGACTCCTGGGCTTCACGACCGGAGATATCGAGCCGGTTGTGAAGGAGAACATAGAAGTCGTTCGCCCCCACCTCTCCCTGCGGGCGCTTCACGAAGACAAGGTACTCGGCCTCCTCGCCGGCCTTGACGGGGACCTCGATGCTGCCGCCCTTCGAGGGGTCGACCTTCGCGTAAGGGGTGGTCAGATCCGCCGCGTCGAACACGGCGATCTCGCTGACGTCCACCGTGGAGCCGCTGCCCTCGGCGCCGGGCGGGGCCGAGAGGAGGAACGACGCCTTGAGCCCGTGCTCGGCGGCGGGGGCCTCGGGCAGCGTGAAGGAGTAGACGTCGACGTCCGTGGCGCTCTCGAAATCGCCGATCAGGAACGTCGTGTAGTACCCCGTGTCGTCGGCGAGCGCCTCGTAGTGGAGCGGCAGGGCCTGCGTCTCGTCGTCGTTCGGCTCCTTGTCCTCGATGAGGCTGTCGTCGTCGGCGGCGGCCGGATCGAGCGACGAGATACCGATGGCGTAATCGAAATTCTCGATGTCTTCCGCGGGCGCGCAGCTGCTCGGTCCCAGCGCGGACGTGCACTCCTCGACCACCACGTAGTAGTCGCCGTCGGCGGGCAGGACGGTGATGAGCCGGCTGTCGTTGCCGCCGCCCAGCGGCGGATCGTCGTTCCGGGCGATCTGGTTGCCTTGGGCGTCGAGCAGCGAGACAACGAGATCGGGATATGTCGGATCGGTCTCGTCCTGTTCCGGCTTCGCGTCGGTCGTGACGTACAGGATCTGCCCCTGGGTGCCGGTGAAGCGGTAGAAGTCCTGATCTGTGTCGACCGGATCGAGCGTCTCCTGCACCCCGTCGCCGTCGATCTCGATCGATTCGGCGGTCTCGATGCTGTCGTTCTGATCTCCCTGTTCGCCTCCCGAAGAGGTGGTCGTGGTGACGCCGCCGGTCGTCGAGGAGGAGCTCGTGGCGCCTCCTGCTCCTCCGGCGCCGCCCTGGCCGCCGGCGCCGCTGTCGTCATCACCGCCGCAGGCCGCGGCGGTCGCTGCGATCGCGCCGAGCACGAAGCAACCGAGGAAATGGATCGATCTCATGACACCTCCAACGTCTGCTGCTCTACAGCAGCCTCTGCTGTAGTTGTATAGGAATAGTGTGCCTACACTGCAGGCGGTCCCGCGTGCCACGAAAGCGCAAGATTTCGTCGGGCGGAACTCTGGAGATGTGGAAAGGATGAGCCCTGATCTACAACTGGATCTCGATCGTGGTGAAAATGAACTGTCGAGTCCGTTGCGCGGCGCCCGGGACGGTGCTGACTCGAGGCCAGACGGCCTGAAGAGAGTACCAGTCTCGACGCGCGAGCTCACGAAGGCTGTCGCGACATGGCTGCTGTGAGAGCTCACCGGCTCGACGCCTCGCCGGCGGTGCGCGCTTTACACGCGGTCTCCGGTCGAGCTGCCGGCGCGCGGCCGCCCCGCAGCTCGCCTCTCGCCGCCGGCTCGTCAGCGTGCTCCGATGGCGGCTGGAGCCTCCCCGCCATGCCCCGTCGCGCGCTCGTCCTTGCCCTGCTGCTCGCCTCTTTCGCCCCTGCCTGCTCGAGCAGCGACCCGTGCGAGGTCGTCTGCGCCAGGAACGCCGCGTGCCAGCCCGACGGCCCCGGAGAGGAGACCTGCACCGCCCTGTGCAACGAGCTGTCCGATCGCGCTTCCTACGCGACGGCGATCGAGCGCCAGGCCGAGTGCTACGAGTCGGAGGACTGGTCCTGCGAGGCGCTCGCGGGCGGCGCCTGCGACTACTCGGCCGAGGATTGAGCGGCGGGGCGCGCTGACGCGCGCCGCGCTTTCTACTCCGCTGCCATGAACGGGTAGGCGACCGCGCGCGACGGGGCGAACGTCTCCTTCACGACCCGCGGCGAGACCCACCGGAGCAGGTTGAACAGGCTGCCGGCCTTGTCGTTCGTGCCGGAGGCGCG
Source organism: Sorangium sp. So ce1335 (assembly GCF_051521615.1). Classification (NCBI taxonomy): domain Bacteria; kingdom Pseudomonadati; phylum Myxococcota; order Polyangiales; family Polyangiaceae; genus Sorangium; species Sorangium sp. So ce1335. The sequence goes on along the minus strand of NZ_CP150363.1, from coordinate 6,421,887 downwards.
TGCGCCGCCGAACGGCTGCTGCCCGACGACGGCCCCCGTCGGCTTGTCGTTGATGTAGAAGTTGCCCGCGGCGAAGCGGAGCGCGTCGCTCGCCCTCTCGATGAACGCCCGGTCCCGCGCGAAGACCGCGCCGGTGAGGCCGTACGGCGACGTCTCGTCGCAGAGCGCGAGCGCGCTCGCCTCCTCGCCGTCGGGGTAGACCCAGACCGTGAGCACCGGTCCGAACAGCTCGTCCGTCATGAGCGGGTGGCGCGGGTCCGCTGTCTCGACGAGCGTCGGCTCGACGAACCAGCCGTCGCTGCCGTCGTGCGCGCGCGCGCCGCCGCCGCAGACGAGCGAGCACGCCGCGTCCTTCCTCGCCGCGGCGATCCGCTCCGTGAGCCGGGCGTGCGCGCGCCCGTCGATCACCGCGCCCATGAAGTTGCGGAAGTCGGCGACGTCGCCCATGCGGATCGCCTGGATGTGGCCGGCGAGCCGGTCCCTGAGGCCCGGCCACAGCGAGCGCGGGATGTACGCGCGCGACGCCGCCGAGCACTTCTGCCCCTGGAACTCGTAGGCCCCCCGCACGAGCGCCACAGCGAGCGCGTCGACGTCGGCGCTGGCGTGCGCGAAGACGAAGTCCTTGCCGCCGGTCTCGCCCACGATGCGCGGGTAGCTGCGGTAGCGCCCGATGTTCTCCCCGATGCGGCGCCAGATCGACTGAAAGACCGCGGTCGAGCCGGTGAAGTGGACGCCCGCGAGCTCCGGATGATCGAGGCAGGCGTTCGAGACGAGCTCGGGCGGACCCATGACGAGGTTGATGACGCCGGGCGGGAGGCCCGCCTCGATGAGCAGCTCCATGACGAAGTGCGCCGAGTACAGCGCGTTCGCCGACGGCTTCCACACCACCGTGTTGCCCATCAGCGCCGGGGCCGCGCAGAGGTTGCCCGCGATGGCGGTGAAGTTGAACGGCGTCGCCGCGAAGACGAAGCCCTCGAGCGGGCGGGGCTCGGCGAAGTTCCAGGTGCCGGCCGCGCTCGCCGGCTGCTCCGCCGCGATCCGGTGGGCAAAGTGGACGTTGTAGCGGAAGAAGTCGATGAGCTCGCACGCCGAGTCGATCTCCGCCTGGTACGCCGTCTTGCTCTGCCCGAGCATCGTCGCCGCGTTGAGCACGGGGCGGTACCGGGTCGCGAGCAGCTCGGCCGCCTTGAGGAACACGGCGGCGCGCGCCGTCCACGGCGTCCTCGACCAGGCGGGGTGCGCCCGCCGGGCGGCATCGATCGCGCGCGCCACGTGCTCGGCGCCGCCCTGGTGAGCCCGGGCGAGCAGCAGGTCGCGCCGGTGCGGCGCGCGGACCTCGTCGAACGCGCCGGTGCGGACCGCCTCGCCGCCGATGACCATCGGGATCTCGATGGTCTCCCGCGACCTGCGATCGAGCTCGGCCTTGAGGGCCGCGCGCTCGGGGCTGCCAGGAGCGTACGCGAGGACGGGCTCGTTCTGAGGGCTCGGGGGCGCGGCGATGGCGTCGATCATGACGCCGAGTCTAGCGGGGGAGACGCGGGTGCGCAGCGCTCCGACGCCGTCGCGCACCGTCATCGGATGTCGCCCCCGTGAGCCGGACGGCCGTACGGGCGAGCGCTCGCCGCATTCCGCGGATGCCATGTTTCAGGAGCCGCCCGCCTTGGGCAGCGTCTGCGTCGCCGCTACGCTCGTCGGATGCGCGAGCTCCTCACGCCGCCGGATGCGTTCCTCGATCCGATCACCGGGGCGGTGCGCGTCGGCTCGTATCGCGGCGAGCTCCCCCGCGTCGATCTGACGCCGTTCGCGCCGCGGAGGCTCGACCGGCTGCTCAGGCACAAGCGGTGGACCTACGTGTCGATCGTGTCGGACGAGATCTTCATCGCCGCCGCGGTCGTCCACCTCGGCTACCTCGCGAACGCGTTCGGCGTCGCCTTCGACAAGGTCGGCCGGCGGCTGCTCGTGGACCGCTCCGCGTACGGGCCGCCGTTCGCTGCGAGCGTGGGCGACGTGGGCGGCGAGGGCAGCTCTGCGCGCGCGTGGCTGCCCCGCGGGCGCGTGCGGATCGAGCGCCCGCGCGGGGAGGCGACGATCGCGGTCACCGCCGCCTTCCGCGGGATCGATCTCCGCGCGCGGCTGGATCCGCGCGCGGCGCCGCCGGCGATCTCGGTGATCGCGCAGCCGCCGGGCGGCGTGCTGATCGCGACGGAGAAGCGGCAGCTCCTCGGCGTCGAGGGCGAGGCGTCGGTGCTCGGGCGCCGGATCTCGCTCGACGGCGCGCTCGCCAGCTACGACTACACGAGCGGCCTCCTGCCGCGCCGCACGACCTGGCGCTGGGCGCTCGCGCTGGGGCGCGCGCAGAGCGGCGAGCGCGTCGGGCTGAACGTGGGCGAAGGGTTCGTCGGCGACGCCGAGTGCGCCCTCTGGGTCGAGGGCGATCTCATCCCGCTCGCGGAGGGCCGGTTCACCTTCGACCCGGCGCGGCCGCTCGACCCCTGGCACGTGCGGACCGCGGACGACGCCGTGGATCTGCGGTTCATCCCCGGCGCGGCGCACTCGAACCACACGAACCTCGGCGTGCTCGCGTCCGAGTTCCTGCAGCCGATCTGCCTCTGTTCGGGCACGGTCCGCCTCCCGGGCGGGAGGGTCCTCGAGCTCCGCGACGTCCTCGGCCTGACGGAGGACCAGGTGATCACCTGGTAGCGGTCCGCCCGATCAGCCGCCGCGGCGCTCGGCGATGAGCCGGTCGAGGTCTTCCTCGGTGATGAGCTTCGTGCCGTACTTGCGCGCCTTCACCGCCTTGCTCGACGCGGAGGCCACGTCGGCGAGGACGAGGTAGTTGAGCTCCTTCGTGACGCTGTTCAGCACCCGGCCGCCGTTCGACTCGACGAGGTGCGTGAGCTCGCCGCGGGGGCGCGCCGCCGCGCCGGTGAAGCAGAACGTGAGCCCCGCGAGCGGGCCCTCCGCCTCGGGCGCGACCGGGACGATGCCCCCGGCGATGAGCCGCGCGATCTCGTCGCTGCGGGCGCGCAGCCCGCGGACGATGCTCGCGGCCTTGATGGCGCCGAGGCCCGGGATGTTCGCGAGCTCGTCCTCGCCGGCGGCGAGCAGCTTGTCGATCGTCGTGTACCCGGCCGACACGAGCAGCCGCGCGGTCTGGATCGCGAACCCCTCGATGCCGAGCGCCGCGAGGAAGACCGGCAGCGTGAGCGGCAGCCGGCTCCTGAGCTGATCGAGGCACTTCGTGGCGCTCTTCTCGCCGCGCCGATCGAGCTCGGCGATGTCCTTCACCGTGAGCTTGTAGAGGTCGAGCGGCTCTCGCACGAGGCCCGCGGCCACCACCTGCTCGATCAGCTTGTCGCCCCACTCGAGCGCGCCGATCGCGTCGATCCAGTTGTGGATGCGCCCCTCGATGAGGGCGCGGCACCCGGCGTTGCGGCAGAGGAGGTACTCGCCCTCGACGACGAGCGGCGCGCTGCAGACCGGGCAGGTCGACGGCGGCACCGCGACGGGGCCGCGCTTGTCGACGACCTCCTCGACGTACGGGATCACGTCGTTGCGGCGCGAGACGAGCACCTCGTCGCCCACGCCGATGCCGAGGCCCCGCACGTTGGCCGCGTTGTGCAGCGAGGCGCGCCGCACGTTGGCGCCGGCGAGCTCCACCGGCTCGACGATCGCCACGGGGGTGACGCGGCCGCTCGGCCCGGTGTCCCACTGGATCGCCACGACGGTCGTCACCTTCGCGGGCGACGCGAACTTGAAGGCGACCGCGCCGCGCGGCCTCCGGTTGACGTCGCCGAGCAGCCCCTGGAGGTGGAGCGAGTTCACGTAGACGACGAGCCCGTCGATCTCGTAGTCGAGCCCCGCGCGGAGCTCGCTCGAGTACCGCCGGTAGAGCTTCACGACGTCCTCGACGCTCCCGTGCGCGGTCTGCGGCGTGGCGAAGCCGAGATCGCGCAGCCAGGTGAAGCGCGCCTGGCACGTCGGGATCTCGAGGTGGTCGGCGACGTCGTAGAAGAGCACGGTGCAGTGCTCCGCCCCCTGGCCGTCGAACCGCTTGGCCGCGCCCGCGGCCATGTTGCGCGGGCTCGTGACGCCGGGGAAGTGGCGCTTCATGTCCGAGAGGCGGAGGATGATCTCGCCGCGCACGGACAGCCGTCCCTTCTCCCGGATGCGCGACGGGATGCCCTTCATCCTCGCGACGTTCGCGGTGATCCGCTCGCCCCACTCGCCGTCGCCCCGGGTGATGGCGTCGACGAGCTTGCCGCCCTTGTAGATGACCTCGATGGAGATGCCGTCGAGCTTCTCCGCCACGAAGAGGTCGTCCGCGACGCTCGCGACGGCGGTGTCCGCCGGCTGCCCGCCGCCATCGCCGTCCGCGCCCTGCGCGTCCTTCGCGAGGATCTCGTCGCAGCGGGCGACCCAGGCCCGGAGCTCGTCCTCGGAGACGACCTTGTTGAGCGAGCCCATCGGGATCTCGTGCCGCGCCTTCTCCCACTCGGTGATCAGCGAGGCCGAGCCGACGCGCGCGAGCACCGGGTGCGTGGGATCGAGCGCGCGCAGCTCGTCCTCGAGCGCGTCGAACGCCGCGTCCGAGATCTCGGGGTGCCCGGCGTAGTAGCTCGCCCTGTACTTCTCGATGCGCTCGGCGAGCTCATCGATCCTCGCCCTGTGCTGCGGATCCGTCGTGAGCCCGCCCTGCAGCGCGCTGCGCGCGCCGGTCTCGTCGTTGTGTGCCTGCGTCATCGCTTGCCTCGGCTCACTCGAGCTCCGTGTCGCCGCCGCGCCGGGCGGCGGCGAGGAAGTCGCCCATGCCCATCGCCAGCTCGGTCGGGAGCTCGTCCTCCCGGAACAGCCTGACCTCCCGGATCTCGAGCGGGTTCTGGGGAGGGCGCGTCGGCTCGCCGATCCGCGCGGCGACGACGACCGTCACGGCGTGGAAGCGGATGTCGCGATCGGGGCGCGAGTACACGCCCACGACTCGACCCACATCGACCTCGGTGACGCCGGCCTCCTCCGCGAGCTCCCGGACCACGGTGTCGCGGAGCGACTCGCCCCACTCCAGGGTCCCTCCCGGGAGCGCCCACGTGCCGGTGTCGCTGCGGCGGATGAGCAGCCATCGGCCGTCGGCGGTCTGCGCGGCGGCGGAGATCCCGACGACGGGTCTCCGGAGAAGCGCGCGCGCGACCTCCTTGGCCAGGGCGAGCACGGAGCGCGGTAACAACGACAGGGGAGCGATTTCCATGAGAATTTTCGTGATCTGCCGGCAAAGCATAGAAGCGATCGGCGGCTGCCGGGAGAGGGTACCGCTCGACCTTTGTCGTTCGTGAGGGGGCCGGGAGCTGCGCGGCTCGGGCTCGGCCCCGGGGGAGAGGCAGGCTACGCTCGTCCCATCATGACATTCGTGCGGCGGGCGATGCGCGCCCCTGTCGGGCGGTACGGCCGCGCTGTCCTGTACGGCGTGGCGACATGCGGCGCGATGCTCGCGGCCGCGTCGCTGCCGAGCTGTACCGAGGAGCGGCTCCCGCCGCCGCGCCCCCATGCCGGCTCGTCCACCGGCGCTGGCACGTCGGGAGGCGCGTCGCCCGACGCGGGCTTCGACGAGGGGCCCGGGCCCGCGAACCTCTGCGAGTGCGTCGCGGCGTACGGCGGTGAGGCCGGGCGCTGCGGCGATTGCTTCAACGAGCACGCCGCCCGCGGCGCGCGCTGCGAGGCGCAGCTCGCGGCGTGCGACGGGGAGCCCGGGTGCAGGCAGATCAGCCTCTGCCTCAACGCGTGTGGCCGCGACAAGGCGTGCCAGGCGGGGTGCGTGTTCCCTGAGGACGCGGGCGCCGCCGAGCGGGCGTTCCAGCAGGTGCTCGCCTGCGTGTGCGCCGCGTGCGGCGCGAGGTGCGCCTACCACAGCGCGCCGCTCGAGTGCCCTGAGCCGGACTTCGGGCCGGATGGTGGAGATGGCACGGCGGGCGCGGGCGGGGCTGCGGGCGCGGGCGCGGGCGCGGGCGGGGCTGCGGGCGCGGGCGAGGGCGGGGCTGCGGGCGCGGGCGCGGGCGGGGCTGCGGGCGCGGGCGGGGCTGCGGGAGCCGGCGGGGCGCCTGGCGCGGGCGGAAACGCGAGCTCGAGCGGGACCGCGGGTGCGGTCGGGACCGCGCAAGCCAGCGCGGGCGGAACTGCGGGAGCCGGCGGGGCGCCGGGGGCGGGCGGGGCTGCGGGCGCGGGCGGGAGCGCGGCCGCGCCCGTAGATCGCGGCGTCCGGTGAACGCCGTGCGTTCCTCGGCGCGCGGTCCACGCCGGTGCCTCGTGCGGTAGGCTTGCCGCATGCAGAAACCGGTCATCTGGGCGGCGCTTCAGCTCTCCAGCCAGGAGAACGTGAGCGAGAACCTGGCGCGGGTGGAGGCGCGCGTCGCCGAGGCGGCGCGTCGTGGGGCGACGACGGTCGTGCTGCCCGAGAACTTCGCGTACATGGGCAGCGAGGAGGGGAAGCGCAACATCGCGGAGGATCTCGACGCCGGCGGCGGCCCGATCGCGCAGCGCCTCGCCGACGCGGCGAGCTCCGCCCGCGTGACGATCGTGGCCGGCGGCTTCCCCGAGCGCGCGCACGACCCGGCGCGTCCGTACAACACCTGCGCGGTCTTCGCCCCCGACGGCCGGCTGGCAGCCCGCTACCGGAAGATCCACCTCTTCGACGTCGAGATCGCCGACGGGACGAAGTACCGCGAGTCCGCGTCGACGACCGCCGGCGAGCGCCCCGTCGTCACCGAGATCGACGGCGTGAAGCTCGGGCTGTCGATCTGCTACGACGTCCGGTTCCCGGAGCTCTACCGCGCGCTCTCGGCGGCGGGGGCGGAGGCCATCGTCGTCCCTGCGGCGTTCACGCTGCTCACGGGCAAGGACCACTGGATGGTCCTCCTCCGCGCGCGGGCCATCGAGGCCCAGGCCTACGTGATCGCCGCGGCGCAGTGGGGCAAGCACCCTGGTGGGCGCGCCACCTTCGGGAAGTCGTGCGTGATCGATCCCTGGGGTGAGGTGATCGCTCAGGCCTCGGAAGGGGAGGGGATCGCGATGGCGATGCTCGACCCCGCCTACCTCGATCGGGTGAGGGCGAATCTACCGTCGCTCAAGCACAGGCGACTCTGATCGCGATGTCATGGGGGCAGGGAATTTGTCTCCGCATCCGGGAGAGAGCGCGGCGCCGGCGCTCCACACGGCCGGCGCCTTCGTCAGATGGCGTCAGATCACTCCGCCGAGGCGTCGCTCGCCTCGGCCTCGCTGGCCGGGGCCAGCGCGCCGCCGCGCTTCGACAGGAGCGCCCGGAGCTCCGCCGGCCTGCGGAAGCCGATGCGGCGGGCGACCTCCCCCTCCGTGAGCCCTTCGCGTAAGAGCGTCCGGGCCCGCTCGGCGCGCACCTCGTCGTAATAGACGTGCGGCGATAGCCCGAAGGCGGCACGGAAGAGCCGAGCGAAGTGAAACTCGGACAGATCGAGATCCAGCGCGACCTCGTAGGAGCGGATCCTCTGGCCCGCTTCCGCGGCGCTGCGGATTCGATCACGGCCGAGCAGGAGCCGCTCCGACGTGCTGCGCGGGAGCGGGGCTGCCGGGTGCGGCGGCGTGGAGCGCGAGACCGCGGTCGCTGCGGCGCGCTCGCGTGCCGGCTGCGCGCTGTAGCTCGACGCTGCGGCGCGCGGCGGCGCCGTGAGCCGCGCGGCCGGCGTGCTGCTCGGGAGCGCGGCGGAAGTGGCCGGGACCGACAGGGCGCGTGCGGCCGGCGTGGTGTGGGACGAGGAGGGTGCGATCGGAGTCGAGATGGGAAGCGCAGTCGTCACGAGTACCTCTCCAGCGGTGAAAGGGCGGTGTGCCGCGGTCATCGCGGCCACCGGTAGGGCGTATTGCAACCGGTAGGCCGCAAGCGGACGCAGCGCTTCTGGCTCAGGTGATCCGGCATCCCGCGGCACAAAACGCCGGGATTTCAGGTCAACCTGCTCGCGATGTCATGTAGGGTGTGGCCTGGCGTTCACGCGACACAGACGCCCGGGATCATTTGTGCCTGGCACACCGTGCCTTCTCGCGGCGCACGCCAGCGCGAAGGCGTGTGACGAGGACTCCTCGCGGAAGGCGTGTCACGAGGACTCCTCGCGCCGCTGTCGCTGCTGTCAGGTGATGATGAATGCGCGCCGGCGTCCCGGCATCCAATGCGGTGCGCGCGCGGTGTGTCTCAGCGATCTCCGGATCGCGGCGTCGAGGATCAGACGTCGATCTCGGCGTTCGGCGCCCGCTCCATGATGAAGCGGAAGCGCGCCTGGGCGTCTTTACCCATCAGCTCGTTCAGGATGCGGTCGGTCTCGATCTCTCCCTCGATCACGATGCGCAGCGCGCGGCGGCGGCGGATGTCGAGCGTCGTCGCCTTGAGGTCCTCCGCGGGCATCTCGCCGAGCCCCTTGAACCTCGAAATGTCCGCCTTCGCCGTCCTGGGGAGCTTCGCGAGGATCCGGTCTCGCTCTGCGTCGTCGAGCGCCCAGTGCGTCTCCTTGCCGACGTCGATCCGATAGAGCGGCGGCTGCGCCAGGAACACGTGGCCGCCGCGGAGCAAGCCGGGCAGGTGTCGGTAGAAGAACGTCAGCAGCAGCGTGGCGATGTGCTGGCCGTCGCTGTCGGCGTCCATCAGCAGAAAAATCCGGCCGTAGCGCAGCTTGGAGGCGTCGAAGTCCTTCCCGAAGCCGCAGCCGAGCGCGCTCACGATGTCCTGGAGCTCCTTGTTGCCGAGCACCTTCGAGGTCGAGGCCTGCTCCGCGTTGAGCACCTTGCCGCGCAGCGGGAGGATCGCCTGGGTCCGGCGATCCCGGCCCTGCTTGGCGGAGCCGCCGGCGCTGTCGCCCTCGACGATGAAGAGCTCGCTCTCGCTGGGATCGGTCGAGGAGCAGTCGGCGAGCTTGCCCGGCAGGTTGAGCCGGTGGGACACCGGCGTCTTGCGCAGGACCTGCTGGGTCGCCTCGCGCCGCGCCTCCCTCGCGCGCGCCGCCAGGATCGCGCGCGCCACGATCGACTCGCCGGCCGTGCCGTTGTGGAGCAGCCACTGCTCGAGCGCGGGCCGTACCAGGCCCTCGACCGCCGGCCCAGCCTCCGGGTTGTTGAGCCGATCCTTCGTCTGCCCCTGGAACTGAGGTTCCTGGATGTAGATGGACAGGACCCCCACGATCCCCTCGCGGATGTCGTCGGCCGTCAGCGTCACGCCCTTCGGCTGGATCTTCTTGGCGTCCATGAAGGCGCGGACCGCCTTCACGATCGCGGCGCCGAAGCCGGACTCGTGCGCGCCGCCCGCGTGGGTGGGGATACCGTTGACGTACGACCTCACGTAGTCGTCGGTCGACTCGGTCCACTGGAGCGCGGCCTCGAGCCGGATCTCGCCCTCGCGCGCGACGTAGAAGATGGACGGGTGCGTCACCGCCTTGCCGCGCTGGGCGACCAGCTTCGGCAGGAAGTCCGCGATGCCGTTCGGGTGGAGCAGCTCGATCGACTCGCCGGACGCGAGATCGCGGAACACGATCGCGAGCCCTCCGTGGAGGTACGCCTTGGCCTCCAGGCGCTCGCGGATGGTCTCGGCGTCGAGCTTCCGGCCCTGCCCGAAGATCTCCGGATCCGGCCGGAAATGGATGCTCGTGCCGTGCTTCCGGGTGGGCGCGCCCTTCTTCAGCTTGCTGATGGGCACCCCGCGCGAGAACGTCTGCTGGTGCTCGAACCCGTCGCGCAGCACCCGGACCTCGACGAGCTCGGAGAGCGCGTTGACGACGCTCGAGCCGACGCCGTGGAGCCCGCCGGAGACCTTGTAGTTGTCGCTCGCGAACTTCCCGCCCGCGTGCAGCGTGCAGAAGATGAGCTCGAGCGCGGGGCGCTTGTACCGGGGGTGGACGTCCACGGGGATGCCGCGCCCGTCGTCGGTCACGGTCGCGCCCTGGTGGTCGGCGTCGAGCGTCACCTCGATCCGCTTCGCGTGCCCGTTGATCGCCTCGTCGACGGCGTTGTCGACGATCTCCCAGAGCAGGTGGTGGTAGCCCCTGGCGTCGGTGCCGCCGATGTACATGGCGGGGCGCTTGCGGACGGGCTCGAGCCCCTCGAGCACCTCGATGTCAGCAGCCGTGTAACGTGCGCCGGACGCGGCGCGGACCGGGGGATTCGTGGCGGCCATGTCAGCTCACCTCCAGCGTCGGTACGACGACGGCCGGCGGCACCACCCGGGCGAAGCGGTCGCGTCGCGCGACCGGCTCTCCCTGGGTGCCGCGGGCGCCGGCGATCTTGCTCGCGGCGATCTCGAGCGTCTTGCCCTTCTCGGTCTCGACCGTGATCGTGTCGTTCGGGCCGAGCGCGAGCGCGGCGCCGACGAGGCGCTCGCCCTCGGCGACCCGCATCACGACCGAGCCCTTGCCCGGGCCAGAGAGCAGCGCTAGCTCCTCCACGGCCACGCTGAGCGCCCACGCGTCGGTCGTGGCGCAGAGCACGCTGTCGGCCCCGTTCACGGCGTGGACGAAGAGCACCTCGTCGCCGTCGTTCAGCTTGGCGAAGCGGCGCCCGGAGCGCGTCGAGGGGTCGCGGTGCGGGCGCAGCGAGAACCGGAAGCCCAGGCCGCCGCGCGTGATCGCGAGCGCGAAGGGCGGCTCGGGCTCTGCCGCGTCCGGGGTGGGCGCCGGGACATCGATCGCCCTCGGATCGAAGGAGAGCATCGCGATCATCCGCTCGCCGTCGGCCAGCTTGAACAGCTTCTGCACGGGGTCGCCGTAGCCGGTCGACTGCGGCACGTCGTGGATGCGGCACACGTAGCACGCGCCGAGGTTCGAGAAGAACGCGACCGTCGACCGCGTCGATCCGGCGACCGCCGCGAGCACGCTGTCGCCCTCGCGGACGCGCGTCGACGAGAGATCCCGCACCTCGCGGACCCGCTTCACCCAGCCCTGCGCCGAGAGGATGACGTTCGCGTCCTCGGCGACGATGAAGTCCTCGGCCTGGTACTCGGGCTCGTCGATCGAGCCGACCACCTTGGTGCGGCGCTTCTCGCCGTAGGACCCCTTGATCTCGACGAGCTCGTCGCGGACGATCCCCCAGCGCTTCGCCTCGCTCTTGAGCAGCCCCTCGATCCGCTTCGCCTCGGCGCGCTTCTCGGCGAGGTCCTTCTGGACGAGCAGGATCTCGAGCCGCGCCAGCCGGTAGAGCTTGAGCTCGAGGATCGCGTCCGTCTGCTCCTCGCTCAGGCTGAAGCGCTTCATCAGCTTCTCGGCCGCGTCGGCCTTGCCCTCGCTCTTGCGGATGATCCGGATCACCTCGTCGAGCGCGTCGAAGATCTTCTCGAACCCCTCGAGGATCGTGATCCGCCGCCTCAGCTCGCCGAGCTCGAACTCGAGCCGCCGCGTCACCGTCGCGTAGCGGAAGTCGAGGAACTTCGTCAGGATCTCGTGCAGGCCGAGCCGCCGCGGCGCGGCGACCTCCGCGTTGTCGGTGGGCACGAGGCAGGTGAGGTTCACCTGGACGTTGATGGCGAGCGGCGTCTGTTTGTAGAGGTACGCCATCACGAGCTGCGCGTCCGCGCCGCGCTTCAGCTCCATCACGATGCGCACCTCGCCCGTCGACTCGTCGCGCACGTCCACGAGCGTCGGCAGCTTCTTCGAGACGATCACCTCGGCGATCTTCTCGACGATCGCCTTCCGCTCGACCCCGTACGGGATCGAGGTGATCACGATCTGGGGCGCGGCGCCGCGCTTGCCGTCGCCCTCTTCCAGCTTCCACTCGCCGCGGAGCTTCAGCGACCCCTGGCCGGACGTGTAGACGGCCTCGAGCTCCTTCTTCGTCGCGTGGAGCTGCCCGCCGGTCGGGAAGTCGGGCCCCTTCACGTACGACAGCAGCTTCTGCGTGGTGAGCTCGCGGCTCTCGATCAGCGCGACGCACGCGTCGATCACCTCGCCGAGGTTGTGCGGCGGGATGCTCGTCGCCATCCCGACGGCGATCCCCTGCGAGCCGTTCACCAGGAGGTTGGGGAAGCGCGACGGCAGGACGATCGGCTCGAAGCGCGTCCCGTCGTAGTTGGGCCGGAAGTCCACGGTGCGCTGGCCGAGCTCGCTGAGCAGCTCGAGCGCGAGGGGGCGGAGCTTCGCCTCGGTGTAGCGCATGGCCGCCGGCGCATCGCCGTCCACCGAGCCGAAGTTCCCGTGGCCGGCGATGAGCGGCGCCCGCATCACGAAGTCCTGCGCGAGCCGGACCATCGCGTCGTAGATCGCGACGTCGCCGTGCGGGTGGTACTTGCCCATCACGTCGCCGACGACCGCGGCGCTCTTCCGGTACTTCGCGTCCGGGCCGAGGTGCAGGTCGTGGAGCATCGCGTAGAGGATGCGGCGCTGCACCGGCTTCAGCCCATCGCGCACGTCGGGGAGCGCGCGCGACGTGATGACGCTGAGCGCGTAGTTCAGGTACCGGCGCTGCGCTTCGTCGGCGAGCGAGGTGTCGGGCGCCGGGGGCGGCGGCGGCTCGCCGTCGTCGGGCCGGCCACCGCGGCGGCCCCTGCGGGGTGCGTCACCGTCGGGCGGAAGGGAGGGGGTTCGAGACACGCGTTACTCCACGGAGTGCGCGGGCACCGGCTGAACAGGTGCTCCGATGTTCAGGTGAACGCTGGCAAGCCTCGGCAATTACCCAGGGCCTCGCGCTCGGTCAAGGCTACCTTGCGGGAATTTCTGACGGCGGGTGCTCGCCTGCGCTCGTTCGGGCCCTTGCATAGCGTCAGATGGCCCGGAGATCGACCCGAACGCCGGGATCGCGGCATGGCCCGTCGTCGATGCCCTGTTTTCGGCGTCCGCCCTTGAGACTCACGGCGCACTGGGCTACGGGGTGGCGCCTTGTACGCGACAGGCACCCGTTCAATGCTTCGCCTCCCCGGCCGCTGGCAGCGGCTCGTCTGGCTCGGCCTCTTCCTGGTGTTCGTTGCGGCAGTGGCGTTGCGCCCCCGGCTCGCGGCCGCGCAGGTGCCCGGAAGTGCTCCGGGCGCCCAGCCGCCCGGGGGTGGCGCCACGCCGTCCCCCGCCCCGGCCGGCGCCGCTGCACCACCCGATCCGGCCGGCACGGCCGGAGGAGCACAGCCCGGCGCCGCCGGTACACCTGTGCAGGGCGCCGCCGACACGGCGGAGCCGACGCTCGACCTCGCGCCGACCGAGGCCGAGCTCGCCCGCGGGCAGCCGGTCGTTCAGGTCACCGTCGCCGGCAACCGGCGGGTCTCGACCGAGGACGTGCTCGTCTACCTCGGGCAGACGCGCGTCGGCCGGCCGTTCACCCCCGAGGGGCTGGCGCGCGACGTGCGCGAGCTCTGGGAGTCCGGCCTGTTCGATGACGTCGAGGTCGATCTCACCCGCCGCGACGACGGCGTGAGCCTGCGGGTGCTCGTCCGCGAGCGGCCGAGCATCAAGGCCATCGAGTTCTCCGGCAACAACGAGATCAGCAGCGAGGACCTCACCGAGGCGCTCTCTGTCGAGGTCAAGACCGGCACGATCTTGAGCTACGCGGCGATCCGGCGCGGTGTGCAGAAGCTCCGCGACAAGTACGCCGAGGAGGGCTACTTCCTCGCCGAGGTCAGCTACGAGATCAAACCGGAGCGGGAGAACCAGGTCACCCTCAAGTTCACGATCAAGGAGCACTCGCCGGTCACCGTCCGGCGCATCACCTTCATCGGCAACCACAACATCTCGGACGAAGAGCTCCGGGAGGTGATGATCACGGGGCAGGGGGGCTTCTTCGCCTTCGGCACGGGCGGCCCGTTCCGCCAGGACGCGTTCGAGCGCGACGTGCTCGTGATCAACGCGCTCTATTACGATCGCGGGTTCCTGGCGGTGCAGGTCGCGACGCCCCGGGTGATGCTCACGCCCGACCGCACCGGCATCGAGGTCACGCTGACGATCAACGAGGGGCCGCGGTTCCGCATCCGCTCGCTCCGCGTCTACGAGCGGGACGCCGACGGCCGCGAGATCGAGCCGCTCGGCGGGCGCCGGGCGCTGCGCGAGATGGTGCGCGCGAAGCCGGGGGACTGGTTCAACCGCGCCGAGCTCGCGAAGGATCTCAGCGCGATCCAGACGCTGTACCGCGACGCCGGCTACGCGAACGTCGAGGCGTCGCCCGACACCCAGCTCGACCCCGACCGGCGGGAGGTCGACATCACCGTCGGCATCCGCAGAAACCAGCTCGTCTATTTCGGGCGCATCGAGATCCGCGGCAACACGAAGACGCGCGACAAGGTGATCCGCCGCGAGATGGAGGTGGAGGAGCGGAAGCTCTTCAGCGAGACGAAGCTGGAGCGGTCGAAGCAGCGGATCACCGCGCTCGGCTACTTCGAGCGGGTCGACATTTCCACCGAGCAGGGCGAGGACGCCCAGCACATCAACGTCAACGTCGACATCGGCGAGAAGCCGACGGGCACCTTCCAGATCGGCGCCGGCTTCTCCAGCGTCGAGAGCTTCATCGCGACGGCGCAGGTCCAGCAGGCCAACCTGCTCGGAAGCGGCCAGTCGCTCTCGCTCCAGGCGCAGATCTCGGGGTTGCGGCGGCTCATCGACCTCCGCTTCTTCGAGCCGTACCTGTTCGACAGCCCGTTCTCCGCGGCGGTGAGCGTCTACAACCAGCTCCGGGCCTACAAGGAGTTCTCGCAGACCTCCACGGGCGGCTCGCTCACGATCGGCTACCCCCTCGTCGAGCCTGAGCTCCGCGCGCAGCTCACCTACACCCTGGAGAAGGACGAGATCTCGTCGTCCACGACGACCGGCCTCGGCACGGCGGACCCGCGGTCCACGTTCCAGCGGCTCCCGCTCTACAACCTCTTCAACGACGGGATCACGTCGAGCATCCGCCCTGCGCTCACCTACGACACGCGCAACAACCAGCTCTTCCCGACCTCCGGCATCTACCTGCAAGGCTCGGTGGAGCTCGCTCACAGCGCGTTCGGCAGCCAGAACGAGTTCCTGCGTTACCGCGCGACGGGGCGGTTCTACTACCCGATCACGGACAGCCTGGTCCTCAAGCTGAACACCGAGGCGGGCATGGTGACGAGCCCTAACCCGGAGGGCGTGCCGATCTTCGCCCGCTTCTTCCTGGGCGGCATCCTCGACGTCCGCGGCTTCGAGATCCGCGACATCGGCCCGCGCCTCCCGCTCCGCGACTCGCTGGATCCGAACTCTGCGCCGATCGCGAACGGCGCGAACATCGGCGGCAACCTGATGTACTACCAGAACCTCGAGCTGGAGTTCCCGCTCATCGAGGCCGTGCAGATCAAGGGCGTCGTCTTCACCGATCTGGGCAACGCCTGGAACCTCGAGAAGCTCTACTGCAACGCCGCCCCTGCCTCGCCGCACGACGTCACGAACCCGTGCTTCTCGCTCGAGCGCCTGCTCGACGTCCGCACCTCGTGGGGGCTCGGGCTCCGGTGGTTCTCGCCGCTCGGACCGCTGCGCTTCGAGTGGGGCTTCCCGTTCAAGCGCCTGCCTTACGAAGAGACGTACAAGTTCGAGTTCAACATCGGAAACTTCTTCTGAGCTGTCGCCCTGCGGGCAGCAGGGGACCAGGCAGCCATCGAAACAGGCGCGCTGCCGGCGTGCGTGCGTGCGCGCGCGCGTGCGTGTGCCGCCTCGGGCCCGCCGGGCGCTGCCGGGCAGCCCCTGCCCCGGAGCGTCCCGGCTGGCGTGACGCGGGCGCACGCCGGGGCGCGGCGGCGCGGGCAGGGGGCGGATCGCGGCAAAGTACGGGGGCAGCGGTTGCCGGGCGGGGGCGCGGCTGTTAGGTGGAAAGCATGCGCCCGGAGCACGGCTCGATGGGGTTCCCCAGGCCAGGCAAGGCCCTGCTGGGGATGATGATCGCGATCGGCTGTATCTGGGTGATGTTCACCCTGGGGCTGAACTGGGGCGGCGCCGGGGAAGGGGTCCTGGAGCCGTTCCTCGGCATCAGCGACCGGGTGCTGCACGGCCAGGTGTGGCGGCTGCTCACCGCGCCGCTCATCCACAGCCCGAGCGACCCCTGGCACTTCATCATGACGGTGCTCGGCCTGTACTTCCTCGGCACGTCGCTCGAGGAGCGATGGGGCGCCGGCCGCATGATCGCGTTCCTGTTCGGCTCCGCGGCGTTCGCGTTCGCGCTCCAGGTGGCGGTCGGCGCGCTCTTCCCGAAGGTGGCGCAGTCCGTGTTCTACGGCGGGCTCGGCATGATCGAGGCGGTCGCCGTCGCGTGGGCGCTCGCGCACCGCCACGCCACGGTCCGGCTCTTCTTCATCCTCCCCGTGACGGGCACCATGCTGCTCGTCTTCATCTTCGCGATCTCGGTGCTGAACGTGATCGCGATGCGCGCGCCCCCCGAGGGGCTGATCACGCCGTTCGGCGGCATGCTCGCGGGCTACCTCTTCGGCGACTTCTCTCCGCTGCGCCGCTTCTACCTGCGGATGCGCTTCCGCCAGCTCCAGGCCCAGTCCGCCGCGCTCCGCCGCGTCCCCGCGGCGCGCGGTCGATCGAGCGGCGCCCCGCTCCGGGTCATCCCCGGCGGTCAGAAAGACCCGCCGAAGGACAAGCGCTACCTCAACTGAACCGAGCTGAGCCGCCGAGGGGGCGCCTGCTGGCGCGCCCGCGGGCGCCCTTCACGGCGCGCCGCACCGGCGGAGATCCTCGAGCGTCTTCGCCCGGGTGAGGCAGTCGATCTCGCCCGGGTCGACCTCGCTCCCGGCGAGCTCGCGTTTGCAGTCCGACGTCCACTCCGACGAGAGCCGCTCGCCCTCGCTTGCGAGCACGACCGAGGCCTTCCCCGAGCCTCCTGGCTCTGCCGGCCCGGCCCGCTTCACCTCCGCCGCCCAGGCGGCGCGCATGGCCTCGCCGACCCTGCGGCAGTCGTCCTCGGACATGGTCTTCTTGCACCCGGCGCCGAGGAGCGCGCCTGCGACCGCGAGGAGGGCCACGGCGGCGCGCTGAGCGACAAGCGAGCCCCTCCCCCCACGAGCGCGCGGCTCGCCGGGGAGGGGATGGCAGCGCGGCCTGCTCGCAGGGCCTGCCTTCCGTCGCCGAGCGGGGCAGCCCACGGGCTAGCTGTCGATGAAGCTCTTGAGCTGCTTCGACCGGCTGGGGTGCCGGAGCTTGCGGAGCGCCTTCGCCTCGATCTGGCGGATGCGCTCGCGGGTGACCTCGAAGTCCTGGCCGACCTCTTCGAGCGTGTGATCGCTCTTCTCGCCGATGCCGAAGCGCATCCGGAGCACCTTCTCCTCGCGCGGGGTCAGCGTCTTCAGGACCTTACGGGTCTGCTCGGCGAGGTTCATGTTGATCACCGCCTCGGCGGGCGAGATCACGCTCTTGTCCTCGATGAAGTCGCCGAGATGCGAGTCCTCCTCCTCGCCGATGGGGGTCTCGAGCGAGATCGGCTCCTTCGCGATCTTCAGGACCTTCCGCACCTTGTCGAGCGGGAGCTCCATCTTCTCGGCGATCTCCTCGGGGGTCGGCTCGCGGCCGTACTCCTGCACGAGGTAGCGCGAGGTGCGGATCAGCTTGTTGATCGTCTCGATCATGTGGACCGGGATGCGGATCGTCCGCGCCTGGTCCGCGATCGCGCGGGTGATCGCCTGCCGGATCCACCACGTCGCGTACGTCGAGAACTTGTAGCCGCGCTTGTACTCGAACTTGTCGACGGCCTTCATGAGGCCGATGTTCCCCTCCTGGATGAGGTCGAGGAACTGGAGGCCGCGGTTCGTGTACTTCTTCGCGATGGAGACGACGAGGCGGAGGTTCGCCTCGACCAGCTCCGCCTTGGCGCGCTCGGCCATCCGCTCGCCTTCGCGGATGTTCTCGTAAGTCTCGCGGATCGCCGCGACGTCGATGTTGAGCTCTTCCTCGACCTTCTTCAGGCCCTTCTGGGCGTTCTTGATGGTCGACTCGAAGTCGTTGAGCTCCTCGCGGTTGACGTTGAGCTTCCTGGCGAGCCGCCCCTCGAGGGCGCGGTTGCCCTTCACCTTGATGAGCTCGCGCTTGAGCTCGCCCTTCGAGAGCCCCGTGCGCCGCTCCAGCTCCGTCGCGCCGGCCTCCGCCTTCTCGACCTTCGAGATGAGGCTCTTCAGCTTCTGGACGATCTTGTCGATCGTGCGCTTGTTGAGGCGCATCTCCTCGAGCGTCGTCACGAGCTCGGCCGTCGCCTGCGTCACCTCGACGTCGATCTGCTTGCGGCGGGCCTCGGTCTTGACGTCCTTGCGCTCCTCGAGGAGCTCCGCCTTCTTCTTGTCGACGCGCTTCACCTTGTCGATGAGGCGGATGATGCGCCGGTCGGCCTCCTCCTCGTCGAACTCCTGGTCGTCGTTCTCGGCGTCCTTGATGAGCTCCTTCACCCGGATCTTGTGCTTCCGGAGCTTCTCGCCGAGATCGATGATCTCGCGGACGGCGATGGGGGAGTCGAGGATGGCGGCGTTGACCTTCTGCTCGCCGATCTCGATCCGCTTCGCGATCTCGACCTCGCCCTCGCGGGTGAGCAGCGAGACGCTGCCCATCTTGCGGAGGTACATCCGGACGGGATCGTTCGACTTCGAGTAGTAGTCGACGTCCTCTTCCTCGCGGTCGGGCGTGACGACGAGCTTCTTCTCGCCCGCCTCCTCGTCCGCGATGCGCTTCGGCGCGATCTTCACCTGCGTGGCGCCGTCGACGATCTCGATGTCCTCGTCACCGAGGGCACCCACCACGTCGTCGAGCTGATCGGGCGCGACGTCCGCGGGGAGCGCGTCGTTCACCTCGTCATAGGTGAGGAAGCCCTTGCTCTTGCCGGTCTCGACGAGTTTTTCCAGCGTCTTCCGGTCCTTCTCGGACCGCTCGGCTCGGATGCCCGCGTCTCCTTTGTTGCTTGGGCGTGCCCCTGCCTCAGCGTGCCCGCGTGTCGAAGCGTGCCGCGCGCCGTTCAACGCGCCGCCCCCCGCCGCCCTCGCGACCCCGCCTGCCCGACCGGAAGATTGCTTGGCCTTGCTCGCCATTACCTCATGCTCCACTTTCGGCGATCTGCTCGCCGCGACCGACAAGACACCAACGATTCCGACAAACTCTAGGGATCACGCACGTCGGGGCGCCACGTCGGGGCGACCCGGAACGCATCAAGGAAGACCGAGCCCCCCCGCTCTTCGCTGGAATAGCTCACGCAGCAAAGCGTTTTCAGCTTCGGCGTCGACAGCGCTCTTCTGAAGCTGGCTCATCACGGCGGCCTTCTGTCGGGCCAGGGCTTGCCTGCTCAACTTTTTCGAGTTCTCCAAGAGCGTCGCCTTGGCCGTTGAGGCCGCTTCGAAGACAGGCGAGACCAGCCGTCCAGCCGCGAATGAATGGATCGGACCCGGGACTTGCGCAAGAAATTCGCCGGCGGCAAGTCCCATTTCAAGAATGAAATTTTGACGCGCTGCGACAATTGCAAGAGCGACGTCGCCCTCCAGACATTCGAGCGCGGCCTGGACGTCGTCGTCGACGAGCAGCTCGGGGAAATCGAGGATCGATCCCAGGATCTCGAGGCTGATCTCCTGGATCTGCGCGCGCGACCGGGCGTGCTCCCAGGTCTCGGTCGACTGGCCGGAGGGGGTCACCTCGCGGGTGGGCTGGCCTCGCGGCCGGGAGAGCGATTCCTCGACGACGCGCTCGAGCTGCCGGAGGTCGTCGGGGGAGCGACCGCCGATCACGAGCTTCGAGGAGACGCGGTCGGCGTAGAGCTTCGCCATCATCCGGAGGTTGGGGTCGTCCTCCTCGGCGAGCAGCGCGGCCACGGCGCGCACGCGGGCGAGCTGCTCGGGCAGCGACGAGCCGCCGAAGCTGTCGCCGTCGAGCGCCTCGTCGATGAGGTGCTCGAGCAGGCCGCGCGCCCCCTTGAGGATGCGCGCGACCGCCTCGGGGCCGTGCTTGCGCGCGAGGTCGTCGGGATCGAGGCCGGCGGGCAGCACGGCGACGCGGGCGCTGAGCCCCGCCTCGCGGCACGGGGTGCGCGCCGCGCGCGTCGCCTTCTTGCCGGCCGCGTCGCCGTCGAAGAGCAGGACGACCGCGGGCGCGAAGCGCTTGATGAGCTTCGCCTGTCCGGGCGTGAACGCGGTGCCGAGCGGCGCGATCGCGTTGCCGATGCCGCGCGCGTGGAGCGCGACGACGTCGAAGTTGCCCTCCACGAGGACCGCCTCGCCGCGCTGCCGGATCGCCTGGCGCGCCTGGTACAGGCCGAAGAGGTGCTCGCCCTTCGTGTAGATCGGCGACTCGGGGCTGTTGATGTACTTCGCCGGGGCGCTGTCGGCCTGCGGCGCAGGGCCGGTGAGGCCGAGCGACGAGAGCTCCGCGGGGCTCGGATCCGGCAGCGCGCGCCCGCTGAACGCGATCACGCGGCCCATCACGTCGGTGACGGCGAACATGAGCCGGTGCCGGAAGCGGTCGTAATGGCCGCTCCCCGACGAGCGCGGCACGAGGAGCCCGACGCGCTCGCCGAGGACCGGGGAGACGCCTTGTTGCCGCAGGAAGGTGGCGAGCCCGTCCCAGCCGAACGGGGCGTAGCCGATCCGGAACGACTGGAGGGCGTCGGAGATCGGATCGACCGATCCATCGCCGTCGCGCAGGGGCAGGCCGCGGCGCTGCAGCTCCTCGTGGGCGTAGCGCGCGAGCGGGTGGGGGCTCGTGCCCGGGCCGCCGCGGAGGCTGTGCTCGAAGAACGTCGCGGCGAGGTGGTTGACGGCGTAGAGGTCGTCCTTCGACTTGCGCGCGGCCTGCGCTTCACGCCGCTCGGCCTCGGTCATCGCCTCGGCCACCTCGATGCCGGCGCGCTCCGCGAGCGCGCGCACCGCCTCGGCGAACGTCCGGCCCTCGAGCTTCATCACGAAGTCGATGGCGCTGCCGGTCTCCTTGCAACCGAAGCAGTGATAGAACCCGCGGTTCGGGTTCACGTGGAAGCTCGGCGTCTTTTCCTTGTGGAAGGGGCAGAGCCCGGTGAACGAGTGTCCGCGGCGCGTGAGGCGCACGCTCTCGCCGATGAGCGCTACGAGATCCGTGCGCTCTTTCACGAGCGCGATCGTCTCCGGAGAGATCATGGGCTGCCTTGAAGGCCCCGTGCGCGCGGGGCCCGCAGATCGTCACGGGTGAACCCGGGCGGCGTGGCGGCGTTCGCGCCAGCGCCTGGGCGATGCGGGCAGCTCGCGAAGCGGGAGAGCTCCCAGGCCTTCGCGGCCAGTGTAGAGACCAGTGTCCTGTGCGGCGGCCGCACGCGCAAGGCGGTTGCCGCCAGGAACGTCACTTCGGATCGGGGAACGGAGACCCGGGCTTCTTGTGGTCCGTGAGGCTCTCGTCGGGGTGGGAGGCCTCGACCATCTCCTCGACCGACGGCGCCTCGGCGTGATCGACGAGGAACCGCGTGTCCTCGCGGACCATGGGCGGCGGCGGATCGCCGATGAGCTCGAGCTCGGTGGCGAGCCACTGCTCCTCTTCAATGAGCTCGCGGCGGCGCGGATCAGTCAGGTCGCCTTGCCAGTGGTCGAGCTCAGCGTCGACCTCCTTGAGCCGGAGGCGCACCCTCACGACGTCGACGTCGGCCTTCTTCGCGAAGCGCTCGGTGAGCAGCAGCGCGGTGTCGTGGGCGACCTCGACGAAGCCGTGATGGACGGCCAGGCGGTGCTCCTGGCCGTTCTGGTGGTAGGTCACGAGGCCGGTCCGGAGGGCAGCCAGCAGCGGGAGGTGCCCCGGCAGCACGCCGAACTCGCCGGCGACGCTCGGCGCGGTCACGTCGGTGACCTGCTCGCGCAGCGCGACGCCGGTCGGCGTCACGATTTCGAGGAGGATTGTGTCGGCCATGGCTGCTTCAAGCCGCCCTCTGCGAGGCCCGAGCCTTCACCTCGTCGATGCCGCCCACCAGATAGAAGTCCTGCTCGGCGACGTGGTCGAGCTTGCCGTCGAGGATCTCCTCGAACCCCGCGATCGTGTCCTTGAGGGGCACGAGCTTGCCCTCGAGGCCGGTGAACTGGGCCGCGACGAAGAACGGCTGCGACAGGAACTTCTGGATCTTGCGGGCGCGCGACACGACAAGCTTGTCGTCCTCGCTGAGCTCGTCCATGCCGAGGATGGCGATGATGTCCTGGAGGTCCTTGTAGCGCTGCAGCGTCTGCTGCACGCGCCGCGCGACCGAGTAGTGCTTCTCCCCGACGATCTGGGGATCGAGCATCGTCGAGTTCGAGTCGAGCGGATCGACGGCCGGGTAGATGCCGAGCTCCGAGATCGCGCGCGAGAGCACCGTGGTGGCGTCGAGGTGGGCGAACGCCGTGGCGGGGGCGGGGTCGGTCAGGTCGTCGGCAGGGACGTAGATCGCCTGCACGCTGGTGACAGAGCCCTTGGTCGTCGAGGTGATGCGCTCCTGGAAGGCGCCCATCTCCGTGGAGAGGGTCGGCTGGTAACCGACGGCGCTGGGAATACGCCCGAGGAGCGCGCTCACCTCGGAGCCCGCCTGGGTGAACCGGAAGATGTTGTCGACGAACAGGAGCACGTCCTGGCCCTCCTCGTCGCGGAAGTGCTCGGCCACGGCGAGCGCCGAGAGCGCGACGCGGGCGCGGGCGCCCGGGGGCTCGTTCATCTGGCCGTAGATGAGCGCGGCCTTGGAGATGACGGGGCTGCCGTCCGCGAGCTTCGACTCGCTCATCTCGAGGAAGAGGTCGTTGCCCTCGCGCGTCCGCTCGCCGACGCCGGCGAAGACCGACACGCCGCCGTGCGCCTTCGCGACGTTGTTGATGAGCTCCAGGATGAGCACCGTCTTGCCGACGCCGGCGCCGCCGAAGAGGCCGATCTTGCCGCCCTTGCGGTAGGGGGCGATCAGGTCGATGACCTTGATGCCGGTCTCGAAGACCTCGACCTTGGTCGACTGCTCGATGAACGGCGGAGGATCCCTGTGGATCGGCGCCATCTTCTTCGCGTTCACCGGGCCGGCCTCGTCGATCGGCACGCCGACGACGTTCAGGATGCGGCCGAGGCACTCGTTGCCGACGGGAACCATGATGGGCTTGCCCGTGTCGCGGACTTCCATGCCGCGCACGAGGCCGTCGGTGGAGTCCATCGCGATGGTGCGCACCGTCGACTCGCCGAGGTGCTGGGCGACCTCGAGCACGAGGTTGTCAGGCTCGGCCGAGATGCTCGGGTTGCTCACCTTGAGCGCGTTCAGAATCTTGGGTAGCTGGCCCGACGGAAAATCGACGTCGACGACCGGTCCGATGACCTGAGTGATCTTTCCAACAACCATGGAGCGGGAGCCCTCCTCGTACGAGCTTTGACGAGTCGCGCGGCGCACTAGCACGGACCTGCGCGTCCGACTAGGGGTTCCGCGGCCCACTCCCTTCAGAGAACGCCTGCGCCGGGGGGCGGTCGGCGCTCGCGCGGTGGGTGGTCAGCGGCCCTTGGCGGCGGCGATCCGCGCGAACGCCTCGACGCTGAGCGTCTCGCCGCGCGCGTCGAGCGAGATGCCGGCGTCCTTCGCGCGGCGATCGAGCTCCTCGGGCGACCAGCCGTAGAGGTTCTTCCAGGCGTTGCGGAGCGTCTTGCGGCGAGCCGAGAAGGCCGCGCGCACGGCGGCGCGGAAGGCGTCCGTCTCCTCGGCGCGCCGCGGGCGCGACGGCGTCAGGACGACGACGGCGGAGTCGACCTCGGGCCTCGGGTAGAAGGCGCCGGCGCGCGCGATCAGCAGGCGGCGCACGTCGAACGCCGCTTGCACGAACACCGAGAGCGCGCCGTAGTCGGCGGTGCCGGGGGCGGCGGTGAGGCGCTCCGCGACCTCGAGCTGCACCATGAACACCGCGCGATCGATCTCGTGCGCGATCGTGGTCGCCTGCTCGAGGAGGCGGCCCGTGAGCTGGTACGGGAGGTTGCCGGCCACCGCGCGCGGGGGCGGCTTTCCGGCGAGCGAGGCGACCCAGTCGACCTGGGCGGCGTCGGCCTCGAGCAGCGTCAGCCGACCCTCCTCGATCGGGCCGGCGAGCTGCTCGCGGAGGATCGGGACGAGGTCGCGGTCGCGCTCGATCGCGACGACGTGCGCGGCGCGCTCGAGGAGAGGTCGCGTCAGCGCGCCGAGCCCCGCGCCGATCTCGACGACCGCGCCGCCGGTCGGCGTGGTGGCCGCCTCCGCGATCCGGCGCGCAGCCTCGGTGTCGACGAGGAAATTCTGCCCGAACGCTTTCTTGGGAGAGAGCCCGCGCGCGCGCAGGAGCTCGGAGATCGACATCGCTCGTCCTCAGGCGTGAGGTGGGGGCGCCCCGTTGTGGGGCGCTGCCGCGGCTGCGCTCGGCGCAGCCGCTGTCGTGGCGCGAAGCCGTACCACGCGCACGCCCGCCTTGCGGAGCACGGCCTCGCGGCGGGTCTGCGCCACGCGCGCGCGGATGAGCACGGCCTCGGCCGCGATGGGCGCGAGCTCCTGGAACGCCTTGTCTGCCGGCGTGGGGGCCCGACGCTCATCGTCGCCCTCGCTCTCCTGCGGGCGGGGGGCTTCCCAGGGAGGGCTGAGCCCCGGCTCGAGATCCGGGAGCACCCACATCACCTGGACGGCCTTCCGCGAGAGCCGCCGCACCGCCTCCGAGAGCCGGCCGAGCTGCGCGTCGGCGGGGGGCGGCGCGAGGACGTAGACCATGCTCGCGCGCGGCTTGGTGCGCGCGGCGTGCGTGAGCGACTCCGCGATGGTCACCGCGGAATCGCGCCGGTCCGGCTCGGACCGCGCGGGCGACTCGATGCCGTAGCTGGCGAGATAGCGGCGCAACGTGCGCTCGCGCTGCGAGCGCCCGAGCGGCGCCGTCGCCGAGAACGGCGCGCGCGACCGCATCGACTCGGCGCGGGCGGCCAGCCGGTCGAGGTCGCCGCGGCGCAGGTCGTCGAGGCCGCGCCCGTCGAGCGGCCTGAGGTGCTCGAGGACGCGCGCCGCGACGTCGGACTCGTCGAGCTCGCTGCGGTCGGCGTCGTAGGTGCCGCACCCGACGGTGAGCGCGTGCGCGATCTTCTGGCCGTGTCCCGGGCCGTGGTCGGGCGGGATCGTCACGCGCGGGCCGGGCGCGAGGATGATGAGCCCGACGCGATCGCCGCGCCCGAGGTGCCTCGTGGCGACGGACGAGGCCTCGTCGATCATGAGATCGAGCGGGGCGCGGCCGAGCGGGCCGGCCCAGAGGTCCACGGCCGCGTCGACGAGGATCCAGACAACGTCCCGCTCTTCGCGCTCGAACTCCCTCACGAGCAGCGTGCCCCGGCGCGCGCTCGCCTTCCACGCGATCTTCCGGAACGGGTCCCCCGGCTGGTGCTCTCGCAGCTCGCGCAGGTCGTCCCCTTCGCCGCGCACGCGCCCGGGCTTGCCGGACGCGGCGAGGAGGTGGCTTCGCCCTCCGCGCGGCTGCGTCAGGTACGCCATGAAGGGCCGCGGCAGCACCTCGATCCCGTAAGGGTTCGCGAACGTCAGCGGGACCTCGAAGAGGCCCGGGGCGCCGTGCACCTCGAGCGCGAGCCCGTGGAGCCCGTGCTGGCCGACGCGCGGCGTCCGCACGACGACCTTCACCTTGAGCCGCCCCGAGGCGGAGACCTCCCCGCGGCTCGGCTCGATGCGCACGTCGAGCTGCGACGACGCGATCGCGCGCAGCTTCACGTAGCGCGCCGCGAGCGTGTCGCGGTTCCGCACCTCGGCCTCGATCTCCACGGTGCCGCCGCGCGCGGACCGCAGGACCCGCTTCGAGCCGCCCCAGAGCATCTCGAACCCTGCAGCGCGGATGCGCGCCACCGAGACGAGCGTCACGCCGCGGGCCAGCGCGATCGCGACGAGGATCGCCCCGCCCCAGCCGACGATCGCCGGCTCGCGCGCGATGAGCCCGGCGCCCATGACCGCGACGCCGGCGATGGCCAGGTGGGCGGCGGTGCGCGTGGGGTAGAGCTGCATGGGCGACCTACGTCGGTCGCGCCGCGCGCCGGTAGCCCACGCGCTGGACCGCCTCCTCGATGATGGCGTCGCGCGCCTTCGTGTCCACGTCGGCCTCGGGCACGAGCACCAGGCGGTGCGCGAGCGTCGCGGGCGCCATGCCGCGCACGTCGTCCGGCGTCACGAACGGGCGGCCGCCGATCACCGCCGCGGCCTTCGCCGCCTGGATGAGCGCGAGCGTGGCCCGCGGCGACGCGCCGAGCAGGACGCGAGGGTGCGTCCGCGTGAACGCCGTGAGGTTCACCGCGTACTCGTACAGATCCTCCTCGACGTGGATCCGTCGCGCGACGCCCTGCAGCATGAGGAGGTCCTGGACGGCGAGCGTCGCCCGCGCCCGCGGCGGCTCGACGTTGTGCGCGCGGAGCATCGCCACCTCGTCCTTGTGCTGCGGGTAGCCCAGGCTCACCCGGATGAGGAACCTGTCGATCTGCGCCTCCGGCAGCGGGTAGGTCCCCTCGAGATCGATCGGGTTCTGCGTCGCGAGCACCATGAAGGGCGACGGCAGCTCGAAGCGATCACCCTCGATCGTCACCTGCCGCTCCTGCATGGCCTCGAGCAGGGCGGACTGGGTCTTCGCCGGGGCGCGGTTGATCTCGTCGGCGAGCACGACGTTCGCGAAGATCGGGCCGGGGCGCAGCGTGAACGTCCCCTCCTTGGGCGACAGGACGTACGTCCCCGTGATGTCGGCGGGCAGGAGGTCGGGCGTGAACTGGATCCGCCGCACGGACGCGCCCAGCGCGGCCGCGAACGCCTTCACCAGCGTCGTCTTCGCGACGCCGGGGACACCTTCCAGCAGCACGTGCCCCTGCGCGAGCAGGGCGGTGAGCATCAGATCGATCACGCGCGACGATCCGATGTAAACGCGCGTGATCTCCCGCCGGACCGCCTCGATCCGCTCCTTGGCAGCGGAGATTTCGTCGACGGCGACGGCTTGAACCTGGTTCATCGAGCGCCTTTGTCAGAGGGTGGTGGTGCGAGCTTCGCGTCTGCCTGCGAGGGCCGCGCCTCCGGCGCCGCCGCCGCGCGGCCCTCCGGCGCGCCGGGGTGAGATCCGCGCGGCGGCTTCCGGCCGTCGGCGCCGCAGGCGGCGAGGACCTTCCGCACGACGTCGGCCGCGTGCAACAGCGCTGGCCTGGACACGTTCGCCGGCTTGCCGGCGACGACGGACGCTTCGACTCGGTACATGGAGCCCAGAACCTCCTTGAATGCCGAGAGGGCCCGCTCGTCAAGAGATCCCTCTCGGGCCACGAGCCGCGCGACCGCCTCCTGCGTCGGGTTGGCCTCGAGGCCGAACCGCACGGACAGGGCCTCGAATAGCGCGCTCTTCAGCTCGAGGAACGCGAGCCCGCGGGGCGACGACGGGGCGGCGAGCACGGCGAAGCGCCCGGCGGCGCCTCCCTGCGCGACGAGCGGCGTCGGGCGGGCGTATCGAGGGAGCGGGCTCCGGTAGGGGCGCGCCGAGGCGCGCGCGGTCCAGAGCGCGAGGCCGAGGCCGGCGAGCGCCGCGAGCGCGAGGAGGGCGCCGCCGGGCAAGCCGTCGCGGCGGGCGTCCTCGACGGCGCTGGCGAAGGCCTTGAGCTGCGCGTCGAGGTCCTTGCGGAGCGACGACTCGCCGCCGAACGAGCTCTCCTCGTCGAACCGGTTCGCGACGATGTAGAGCTGCCCCCGGCGCGGCTGAGCCCCGTCCTCGTCGACGAGGTAGCGCGTCAGGCCCGACACGAACGCCCGGTTGCCCGGGTACCGGAGCATCATGTTCATCAGCGCGGACGGGTCGCCCATCGCGAAGAGCCGGCCCTTGCCGACCTGCCCGGCGACGGCGACGATCACGTCGGGCTCGCTGACGGCGCGGATCCGCAGCACGGGCGAGAGGTTCGGGTGCCTCAGGCCGGTCGCGTGGTTCGTGACGAGCCGCTGCACCTGGCTGACGACGGGGTGCGGGCCGATGGCGTGGCCGCCGACGACGTCGACGACCGGCTCCGCGATGGCGAGGGCGGGGCGGTTCCGGAGCGCGGCGACCGGCCGGGCTGGCGTCGGGATGCGCTCGATCTGGAACCGCCGGAGCGTGTCGTCGCCGCGGCCGAAGTCGTCGACGATCGCGAGCCGCCCGCCGGCCTTCATGAACGACGTCGTGTCGTCCGCGTCGAGCGCCTGCAGCGGGTGGAGCACGAGGATCCCGTCCTCGGGGCCGATCCGGCTCCAGTCGAGCACAGCGACGGCGTGGACCCTCGCGACACCGAGCTCCGCGCGCGCGATCTCGAGGAGCTCCGAGCAACCTTCCCAGCTCTGGTCGCTCACGTCGAAGGCCGCGCTCGCTGATCGGACGGGCGCGAGCAGCGCAATCAGCGCCGCCAGCGCCGCCAGCGCGACCACGCGGGAGCGGCATGTCGCCCGCCGGCGCACCTGCGGACGCCGATCATCCCTGGGAAATTCGAAGGATGCGTGCGCAAGCCACGCGCCGTACCGCGTCATGAGCGCCGCGAACATACCACTGTCGGCCCGAGCGATAACCTTGACCCGCCATCCCACATTGCTAGATTCGCTTCTAAGAGCGGGGTGCTTTCTCCCAGACCTCGTTCCACCAATTCAGCCGAGTACTCTACGAGGTGGAGGGGTTAGTCGATGCTTCCTCCGTTCATCATCGAGCAAATACGGCAGCGCGAAGAAGAGAAGGATCGGTCAAGAAGAGAAGAAATTCGACCGCGCCTCGAGCTGCCGATCGAACGCTACCCCGCACCTCGTCGTCTTCCGGACGCGGAAGAGGACGATCCCAACCGGGGCGTCATCATCCTCGACCTGGGCTGACGCCACGTGTAGCACGCAAGCCCCCCGTCTGATTCCCGCGGGAACGCCTCCCGAAGCGTCCCTGAAGAAGCCTCCCTGGAAACCGCCGAGCGGCTACCCCAGCGAGCCGCCCCGCAACGCTTTCCCGTACCTCCGCAAGCTCCGAAGATCGGCGACGTGCGTCCTTCGATGCGCCCACGGAGCTCGTTGTTTCGCCTGAACCGATGTCCGGCGGATCTCGTCCGGTCGGAACGGGATGCCGGCGGGCTCGAGCGCGTCCCGCCCCGCGCACGCGAAAGAGGGCAAGAAATCGCTCTTTGCGGGTCTCGCCACGCTTGTGCGGGGTTGACCACCGGCGGGATCTTCGCCTAGGTTGCGCCCCCGCTTCTGGCGCCGAGCACTGAACGAGCTACGCTCCGGCGCCTCAGAGCAGGCCGTGCACAACGTGCGCACGGGCTCTTCCATTCGATCGAGGTTCTACAGATGGCCGTTCATATTCGCCTCGCCCGCGCGGGCACCAAGAAGACGCCCTTCTACCGCATCGTCGTCGCCGACCAGCGCAGCCCGCGCGGCGGCAGGTTCATCGAGCGGCTGGGCACGTACGACCCGCGCAGGACGGAGATCCGCCTCGATGTGCCCCGCGTGAGGCACTGGATCTCGAACGGCGCCCAGCCGACGCACACGGTGGCGCTGCTCCTGAAGCACCCTGGGCTCGCCCAGGCCGCCGCGCCGGCGGACGCCGCGAAGTAGCATGGCCTCCTCGACGTCTCCGCTGGTCGATCTCGTCGCGCTCGTTGCCCGAGCGCTCGTCGATCACCCGGACCGGGTGGTGGTGCGCGAGGTCGCGGGCGACCGCTTCCCGCGGATCGAGCTGACGGTCGCGCGCGAGGACATCGGCAAGGTGATCGGCAAGGACGGGCGCACCGCGCAGTCGATCAGGACGCTGCTGAGCGCCGCCGCGAGCAAGTCGGGGCGGCGCGCGCACCTCGACATCCTCGACTGAGACGGATCCGACGTGGAGCGACGTTACGTTCCCGTCGCGGAGATCGCCCGTCCGCACGGCGTGCAAGGGGAGCTGCGGCTTCGGCTCTACAACGAGGCGTCCGACCTGCTCGTCGCACGGCTCGCGGTCAAGCTGCGCCTCCCGGACGGGGCCGAGCAGGACGCGAAGATCGTCGCGACGCGGCCCGTCGACAAGGCGCTCCTCGTGCGGCTCGCGGGCGTCGACGACCGCGACGCGGCCGAGGCGCTGCGCGGCGCGCAGGTGTGCGTGCCGCGCGACGCGTTCGCGCCGCTCGCCGAGGGCGAGTTCTACGCGTGCGACGTCGAGGGGGCCCGCGTGATGACCCCCGAGGGCGCGTTGCTCGGGCACGTGAAGTCGCTCCAGTCGTACCCGACCTGCGACGTCCTCGTCGTGGAGCGGCGCGGCGCAGACGCGATCGAGATCCCGCTGACCGAGAGCTTCGTCGGCAGCGTGGACGTGGAGCAGCACCTGGTCCAGCTCGTCACGCTGGAAGGCCTCGTTTGATCCGCCGTCCGGCGCGAGGCAGCCCGCCGCGGCAGGTTCGATGCGCATCGCTGTAGTCACCCTGTTTCCAGAGCTCTTCCAGGGCTTTCTGGCGATCGGCATGGTCGGGAGAGCGCTCGCCTCGGGCGCGATCACCGTGCAGATGCGCAGCCCGCGCGAGTTCGGCCTCGGCCGCCATCGAAGCGTGGACGACACGCCCTACGGCGGCGGCTCGGGCATGGTGATGCGCGTCGACTGCATCGTCCGCTGCATGGAGGCGCTCGACGAGGCCGCCGCCGACGGCGAGCCGGCGAGCGCGCCTGCCGGCAGCGAGACGGAGGCGCCTCAAGGCCCCGCGCAGCCCGCGCAGCCCGCGCAGCGGGCGCACCGGATCCTGCTCACGCCGCAGGGGCAGCCCTTCCGTCAGGAGAAGGCGATCGAGCTCGCGGCGCGCCCCTCCATCGCGCTCGTGTGCGGTCGATACGAGGGGTTCGACGAGCGGGTCCGCGCCTTCGTCGACGAGGAGATCTCGCTTGGGGACTTCGTGATGACCGGCGGCGAGGTGGCGGCGATGGCGGTGATCGACGCGTGCGTGCGGCTGCTGCCGGGGGTGCTCGGCAACGCCGGATCGGCGGAGCACGAGTCGCACAGCCCCGCGCTCGCCGGGCTCCTGGAGTACCCGCAGTACACGCGCCCCGTGGACTTCCGCGGGCTCAGGGTGCCCGAGGTGCTGCAGCAAGGGAACCACGCCGCCATCGCCCGGTGGCGACAGGCGCAGGCGGAGCAGCGCACGGCCGAGCGGCGGCCCGACCTGTGGCGCAAGGCGCGCGGGGAAGGCGCTCCGCCGGACGAGCGCGGTGAGGAGCGGCGATGAGGCTCGCGCTCGCGCTCGTTCACTACCCGGTGCTCGATCGATCGGGCGAGACGGTGACCACGGCGATCACGAACCTCGATCTCCACGATATGGCGCGGAGCGCGCGCACGTACGGGGCCGAGCGGCTCTTCGTCGTGCACCCGGTCGCCGCCCAGCGCGCGCTGGCCGAGCGGATCAGGGAGCACTGGGTGGAGGGATCGGGCAAGCGCCGGATCCCGGATCGCGCCGTCGCGCTGGACGTGCTCAGCGTGGTCCCGAGCCTGGAGGAAGCGTACGGCGCGCTGAGCAGCGCGGGGCGCGAGGGCGTCGAGATCTGGACGACCGCGGCTGCGTCGCGGGGGCTCCCGGTGACGAGCTATGCGGCGACCCGCGAGCGCCTCGCGCAGGCGACCCGCCCGGTGCTGATCCTGTTCGGCACGGGCTGGGGGCTCGCGCCGGAGCTCATCGCCGACGCCGACGTCCGGATCGAGCCCATCCGCGCGGCGGCGAGCACCGGCTACAATCACCTCAGCGTGCGCGCGGCGTGCGCGATCACGCTCGATCGGCTGCTCGGCGAGCGGACCGCCGGGTGAGCTCGTGGGGTCGTCGCGCGTGACGCCGGCGACCGCGTCCGTGCAGGGGGCACCGACGTCATGAACGTCATGAGCAAGCGCGAGGCCCATCGTCCCCCAGGGGAGGCGAGCACGGAGCGACCGACGCTCGATCGGCTCGTCCGCGAGCAGGCGTTCGCGCTCGGATTCGACGTCGTCGGCGTGGCGCGCGCGGACGAGCCGATCGGGATCGAGCACGCGCGGTACCTCGAGTTCATCGAGCGCGGCATGCACGGGGAGATGGGCTACCTCGCGGAGTACGCGGAGCAGCGCCGGCGGCTGGACACCAGCGCGATCCTGGAAGGGGCGCGATCGGTCGTGTGCGTCGGCCGCAGGTACGCCCGTCCCAGGGAGAGCGAGGGGCGCGACCCCGCGCTCGCGCAGAGCGTCGCGCGGTACGCGCGCGGGCAGGACTACCACAACCACCTGAAGCGCCGGCTGCGGCGGCTCGCGTCGTTCATCCGGTCGCTCGCGCCCTCCGTGCTCGCGCGGCCGCTCTGCGACGTCGAGCCGGTGATGGAGCGCGTCTGGGCGGCGCGCGCCGGCATCGGCTTCGTCGGCAAGAACGGGCTCCTCATCACGCCGGGGCAGGGGAGCTATCAGCTCCTCGGCGAGGTGGTGACCACGCTGCCGCTCGTCCCCGACGTGCCCATCGCCGAGCGCTGCGGATCGTGCACGCGCTGCCTCGACGCGTGCCCGACGCAGGCGTTCGACGCGCCCTTCGTGCTCGATCCGCGCCGCTGCGTCGCGTACCTGACGATCGAGCAGCGGAGCGCGCCGGCCGAGGAGCTGCGGCCCGGCGTCGGCGAGCACCTCTTCGGCTGCGACGTGTGCCAGGAGGTCTGCCCGTTCAACAGGACCGCGCCGCCGCCCCTCGAGCGCACCGCGCCGTTCCATCCGCTGGCGCGATGGGAAGCGCGGGACGTCGATGACCTCGCGTCGCTGGGCGAGCAGCAGTTCGATGAGCTGACCGCCGGGACGCCGCTCCGGCGCGCGCGGCGCGGCGGGCTCGCAAGGAACGCGACGATCGTCGCCGCAAACCGGCTCGCGCGCGGCGCAGAAGGCGCGGCCGCGGCCAGCGCGAAGCGCGCGCTCGCCGCGGCGCTCACCCACGACGACCCCTCGGTGCGCGACGTCGCTGCGTGGGCGGTGCGCCGCGCAAGGGTCGCCGAGCCGGCGAGCCCGTCCGCTTCTGAAGCCGCAGGGCCGCCCGAGGATCCGGAGCCCGGCGCGGGCTGAGGCGCGCGGCGCCCCCGGAGGGCGTCGCGTCGCGGCGCGGCGGTGCTCCGGCGCTCTTCGCGGGCGCCTCGCGATCCGCTACGGTGTCCGCCGGCACGACGCCGCGCGCACGAGCACGAACGTGGATCTCCCTCCCAGGCTCCGAGCGCTCCTCGACGATCTGCGCCACCACGACTCCGTTCTCTGGCGGCGCGCGGTCGACGCCGGGGTGACCTACGGCCCAGACCTCCTCGTCCGCCACGGCCCTGCGCTGTTCGGGATCTTCTTCGGCGCGGTGTTGCCGGAGCAGCGCAAGGCCGTGCTCAGGAACCTGCGGCTGGCGCTCGGCGAGCGGGGGACGCTCGACGAGTACCGGGACGCCGCCCGGGTGTTCATCAACTTCGCCAGCTGCCTCACCGACGCGTTCATCGCGGGCAGCGGCCGCCCCGAGCGGCTCACCGGCCTGTGCGTGAACGACGAGCACTTCACGGAAGCGTACCGGCGCGGCCTCGGGGTGATCGTCGTCACGGCGCACACGGGCGGCTGGCAGGCCGCCGCGCCCCTGCTGCGTTCGGTGCACGCAGCCGACGTGCTCGTCGTGATGCAGCGCGAGCGCGACAGCCGGGCGCAGGCCATCCAGGACGGCACGCGCGATCGGGTCGGCGTGCGGATGCAGCACGTGGCGGACGATCCGCTCGCGGTGCTCCCGCTGCTCGCGCACCTGCGACGGAAGGGCGTCGTGGCCATCCAGATCGATCGGCTCCCGTCCGGGATGCGCGGGCGCGACGTCGAGCTCTTCGGCATGCCCTGGCGCGTCCCGGAAGGCCCGCTCCAGCTCGCCGCCGTGAGCGGCGCGCCGATCGTCCCGGTGTTCACCCGGCGGACCGGCTTCATGAAGTACGAGATCTGCATCGCGCCGCCCGTCTCGCTGCCCCGCAGGCCAGGACCGTCCGAGCTCGACATCGCGGCGCGGCAGATCACGGCGGAGATGGAGCGGTTCCTCCGGGAGAACCCGACGCAGTGGTTCCACTTCGAATAATCAAGGATTTTGAGCCTGTAGCGAGAAATCGCGCCGCGGTCGCCCATGCGCTGCATCGGCGCGCGAGCTGGGTTAAGAGTCCGCGCTGATGGCCCGCCTCCTCGTCGGACTGCCCTCGCTCAAGGGGGATATCCAGAAGTACAAAGATCGCTTCGATCTGGTCGAGCTCCGTCCGATCGACTCGTCGCTGCCCCGCGTGACCACGCTGCGCAAATGGCGCAAGGCGGTCCCGCCGGGCTTCGTCTTCAGCGTCGTGCTGCCGCGCGTCGTCGGCGAGCTCGCGGCCGGGAGCGAGCTCGACGCGGCGCTCTCGACCTCGCTCGAGGTGGCGGCGGTGCTGGAGGCGCGGTGCATCGTGCTCCAGACGCCGGCGTCGTTCCGACCGACGGCGACCAACCGCAAGAAGCTCGCGGCGCTGTTCGAGCGCCTGCCCGCGGAAGGGGTCGTGCGCTGCTGGGAGCCCTCCGGGATCTGGGAGCGCGACGACATCGTCGCGACCGCGCGCGCCGCGAAGGTCATCCCGGTGCTCGACGTCGCCCGGGACGCGCCGCCGCCCGGGCCGATCGTCTACACACGGCTGCGCGCGCTCGGAAAGTCGTCGTCGCTGGGGGCGGCCGCGCTCGAGCGCGTCGCCGACCGCCTGCGCGGCCGGCGCGAGGTGTTCCTGGTGGTCGAGGGGGACCGCGCGCAGCAGATCAAGTCGCAGCTCGCGGCGTCGCTCGCGCGCAACCCCGATCGCTCAACGGCGTCGGCCGTGGTAAGGCCTGCCATGCCCATGGCGAACACCCTCGTCGCCGAGGACGAGGAGCAGTGATCCGCGGCGTGGCGGCCACGGCGAGCGACGCCTCTGCGGCCTCGGCCGCTCGGGCCGCGCTCGAGTCGTCCGGCAGCGCGATCGACGCGATCGTCGCCGGCTTCTTCGCCGCCGCGGGCGCGCAGCCTGACGTGCTGCTGGCGCCCGCCGTCGCGCTCGCGGCCGGCGTCGGCGTCGGCGCGCGCGCCTTCGATGGACGGGCGGTCCAGCCTGGCCGCGGCGCGCCGCGGCCGCGCGGGTTCGTCGAGGGGCAGAGCGTGCCGGAGGCCGCGCGCGTCGCGGTCCCGCGCTCGCTGGGCATGCTGGTCCTGCTGCACGGCTACCTCGGGCGCGCGCGGCTCCGCGAGCTGGTGCGCGCCGGCGTGGCCGCGGCCGAGCGCGCTGGCGCGAGCGGGCGGGCGGCGCTGCTGCGCGAGGTCGGCTCGCTCGGCGCGGTGGCGCTCCGGGCGCGCGACGTGGAGCGGGCGCTGCTCGCCGTGGGCGGACCGGTCGCCGGCGGGACGCTGACGGCCGAGGACATCGCCGAGGCTGTCCCGGCCGAGGTGGAGGCCGCATCGACGCCGGTCGCGGAGGGGGCGGTGGCGCTCCAGGCGCCGTGGCCGGTCGGGGAGCAGGCGCGGCCCGCGGACGCCATCGTCGCGTGCGACGGATGGGGCACCGTCGCGGCGCTGGCCTATGCGCGCACGGAGGACGGGATCGCCGTGCCCGAGCTCGAGATCGTGCTCGGCCGCGACGCCGTCCCGGTGCGCCGTGGCATCACGCGCCTCGCGCCGGGCACGCCCCTGCCGGCAGCGGCGCCGATCGCGATCCTCCAGCGCAGCGGCTTCGCGGCGGCGATCGCGCTCACGGGCAAGCCCAGGCTCGACGTGAACGCCCTCGGCGCGCTCCTCCACGGCAACGCGCTCGAGGCCGCCCTCCACGATGTCCGCACGCAGATGAGCGCCGAGGGCGCCCTGGCCGTCGTGCGCGACGACCGGGACGCGCGCGCGGTCCACCTGGCGCCCGGCTTCTCGGCAGGGCCAGGATCACGGCCAGCAGGGGATTGAGGCGACGCAGGCGCGGCGTCGGCCGACGCTGCGCCTGGCGGCAAGGCCGCGGGCGGGCCTGGCCTGCCGCGCTGGCTCGCCGCGCGGGGCCAGCGCCGCCGTGAGGGGGCCTGTCGGCATCCGTGCGGCAGCGGGTCGCCGTGGCGCAGCGATCGGCCTCGCCCGCGAGGCGTGCGGCGAGCAAAGGCCCACGCGCGGCAGCTCACGCTGGACGCACAGGACGCCTGCCGCAGGAGCCTGCGGCCTCGGATCGAGCCTGGTGTGGGGTGTGGGGCGAGGCCCCGGGGAGATTCAGAAGATTCAGAAGGGGCGCGTTGCGTCCACGCAGCTGCCGGGCGCCGGCCTGGTCGCGCCGGCGCAGGGCCTAGAGCGTGACGCCGTGGCGCTTCGCGTAGGCAACGACGCCGATCTTGTCGATCGTGCGGATGTCGCGCGTCGTGAGGTTGAGCTTCACGAAACGGTTGAGCTCGGGGACCCAGACGCGCCGGGTCTGGATGTTCACGAGCTGCCAGCGCTTCGTCTTGATGTTGGAGTGGGAGACATTCTGCGCCAGAAGCTTCCGCTTCCCAGTGATGTCGCTCTTCGCCATGACGTCCTCGGTTGGAAGGAGCACCGCCCTCGGTGCCCCGACCGGTATCGATAAAACTGGCCGGGCGCACGCCCTGCGCGGGGGAGCAGGGGGGCTCGGGAGCGCGGGAAAGTGAAGGAAGCCGGGGGACATGTCAAGCGTCCACCGGCGCGCTTCGTGAATCTTTGCGCCGCTTCGCGCAGCGCACCCGGAATTGCTGCCGTGCTTCCGGGAGGGCCCTAGGTCAGCCACTCGCCGCTGGAGGGCGGACGCCGGTCCGGCCCATCCTTGTCGTTCGGGCGCGAGTGTAGGTCGATGCGCCGGGCGTCGGCGGCCAGGCGCCAGGCCAGGACCTGGAACAGGCCGAGGCTCGTGAGGGCGGACGTCGCGGCGAACGCCAGGCCCGCGGACAGCACACCGACGAGCTCACCCGGCGAGAAGGCGCCGAGCTGGGCGAGGCGGCCGACGATCAGGTCGACCGTGAAGGCGAGCACCACCGTGACGGCAAGGAACGTCCCGGCGCCCGTCGTCTCCGACCCCATGAAGCCGGTGAGGCTGGACAGCACCGCCAGGATCACCATCGCGGCGCCGAGCTGGCCCAGGTGCGGCTCGAGAAGGGCGAGCTGCACGACGGCCTGCCCGAACGACGGGAGCGCGACGAGGAACGCGGCCACGAGCAGCCAGCGCGCGCCGCTGTACGCCCGGTAGCGCGACCGGAACACGAGCGCCGCGGGGAGCGCGATGGCCGCCGCGGCCCGGGCGGCTCCCCAGCCGAACGCCGTCCCGGCGCTCTCGAGGCCGACGACGGTCGCGATCCCCCCGAGCACCACCATGGCGACGGCGCGCTGCCGGTAGCTCACCGAGGTGAGCGCGGTGAACAGCGCGACGATGCCCAGCACGAACGCGGGCGGCCCCGCGACGACGCCGTCCGGGCGGAGCCCCGCGAGCGACAGGCCGCCGAGGAACAGAAAGCCCACGCCCACGGCGGCACACCAGATCCGCGCCGCGTCCTGCGCCGGGCGCATCGGCGCGAGGTCCTCCATGAGCGCCTCGGACGCGAGCAGCGGCTTCGTGACGGTCTCGCGCGCGCTCGGGGGAGGCTCCTCGATCGTGATGGCCGGGCTCGGCGCGAGCTGCCGCTCGTCCGGCGCCGTCCCGCTGGGCGCCGCGGCGGGCGCCTCTTCCGCGGGCCGGACGGCCGGGGCATCGCCCGCTGTGGCGCCTTCCGGCGGGGCTGGTGCTGCCTTTTCCCGTTCGGCGGTGGCGCGACGGCTTGCTGGGGGGCGGTCGCGATTCGCCTCTCCGTAAGGCTTTTCCATCGATGGAGCTGGATCAGATCTCACGGGCGTCGAGGGGGTAACGGCGAAGCTGCCCGAGCAGCTCGGCCGAGGTGAGCCGCGCGACCAGGGTGCGCCCGAAGTCTCGCACGGCGGTGAATCCTTGCCCATCCATCGCGAGGGATTGCTCGTCCATGTACAGCCGGCGCGCAATCTCGATCTGCACGGCGTGGACGGCGCGGTGCGGCTGGCCGTAGTGCCCTGTGCTGAAACCCCCTTTGTAGGGGTCGTCGTGGCGCACGGAGAAGCCGCAGGCGCGCGCGTGCTGGTCGACCGCGTCGATGACGGCGCTCGCGGCGGTCGTCCGGCCGCGCGTCCCGGGGACGATGTCGGCCCGGCCGACGGCGCCCTCCGCGTTGCCGCGGCGGCTCTGGCTCGGCATCGAGTGCGCGCACAGCAGGATCGCGAAGCCGAAGCGCTCGCGCTTGCGGGCGAGGATGGCGCTCAGGCTGCGGTGGTAGGGGCGATAGAACCGGTCGAGCCGGCGCTCCACCTCGGCCCGCGGGAGGCGCGACACAAGGATGGGCTCGCCGTCCGTTGTCACGCGCCAGATGAGCCCCCTCGGGTAAGGCGCCCGGCCACCCCCCTCGACGGCCTCGCCGTCACAGTCCGCCTCGCTCCGGTTGAGATCGACCACCAGGCGGCTCATCCGGGAGAACAGGAGGGTCGCGCCCTCGGACGGAGCGTCCTGGAAGAGCGCGTCGACGTACAGATCGGCGTCGCGCCCGATGCTGCGCGCAGGGGCGACCGTCCACGCCAGCGACTCGGGATCCATGTGGACGCCCGCGTGCGGTACCTCGACGAGGACCGGGCTTTCCGCTCCGCGGGGCTCGACGACCTCGAAGGCTGACACCACGGCGACACTCTGACGCATTCCGTGCCCGGCTGGAACCCGGACGGGTAAGGTCCAGACGGGAAGGAAGGCTGCGGCGCGGACGTCCAGTGCGTCCAGAGTGCACAAGCTCCGGGCCCGCTTTCTGGCGCACATCGACGCTTTCGCGTTAGCGTTGGGTGTGGATCTCGCGACCTGGGTGGACGCGTACCTGGATCACCTCCGCGTCGAGCGGGCTCTGGCGCCCCTGACGCTCGAGGCGTACGGCCACGACCTCGCCAAGCTCGTCGCCCACGCGGAGGCGGCCGGCGTCACGACCGTCGAGGGCCTCGACCAGGCGCTGATCGGCACCTACCTCGTCGCGCTCGGCGAGGCCGGCATCAGCGCCAGCTCGGCCGCGCGCCACCTCTCCGCCGTCCGCGGGTTCATCCGCTTCCTGCTGCGCGAGCGCC
This sequence comes from Sorangium sp. So ce1335, assembly GCF_051521615.1. Taxonomy (NCBI): domain Bacteria; kingdom Pseudomonadati; phylum Myxococcota; order Polyangiales; family Polyangiaceae; genus Sorangium; species Sorangium sp. So ce1335. The sequence continues at coordinate 6,382,888 of NZ_CP150363.1, read as the reverse complement.
GGATCGAGCGAGATCCGTGCGCGCTCGTCGAGCGACCCCGGGTCGGGCGGCGGCTGCCCAAGGTGCTCTCGTTCGACGAGATCGCGCTCCTCATCGAGGCGCCGGAGCAGGGGACCTTCAGGGGCCTGCGCGATCGCGCGATGCTCCACGTGATGTACGCCGCCGGCCTGCGCGTGAGCGAGGTGGTGCGCCTCAAGATCGGGGACATCGAGCGCCGCAAGGGGATCGTGATGGCGCTCGGCAAGGGGGGGAAGCGGCGGCTCGTGCCGCTCGGGGAGCCGGCGCTCGCCGCCATCGACGCCTACCTGGAGGCGCGCGCCGCGCACCCGCGCAGCGCGTCGACGCAGGTGCTGTTCCTCTCGCCGCGCCGCGGGCCGCTCACCCGCCAGGCGGTGTGGAAGCTGCTCGGGGGATACGCCCGCGCCGTGGGCATCGACAAGCCGAGCTCGCCGCACAAGCTCCGCCACTCGTTCGCGACACACCTGCTCGAGGGGGGCGCGGATCTCCGGAGCGTCCAGGCGCTCCTCGGCCACGCCAACGTCGTGACGACCGAGATCTACACGCACCTCGCCGACGACCACGTGCGCGCCGCGTACCGGCGGGCGCACCCGCGCGCGTGAGCGCGTACGTCCTCTCGGTCGTCAGTCGCAGCGCTTGAGGAATTTCCCGCAGGGCTTCTTCGTGGCCTGCCCCGCAGGCTTGGCGGGGGCGGGGGGGATCTCCGTGAGCTGGAACTCCTGCACGAGCGGCGTGCCGGTCTTGGCGGCGACCTTGAGGCTCCGCGGGAAATAGCCGGCGCGCTTCACGCTGATCTGATGCACCCCCGGCGTCAGCTCGAGCTCGACCTCGGGCGCCTGGGTCGCCTTGCCGTCGACCGTGATCTCCTCGCAGGCGACGGGCTTGCACGAGATCCTGGCCGGCACCAGCGCGCTGGCCGCGGCGCCCGCGTCCTTGGCGGCGCCGGCGTCGACAGGGGCCTCGGCCGTCGCCGCGCCGGCGTCGGGCGCCGGCGCGGTGGCCGCCGGCGCGGGCGGCGGGGGCTCGGGCGACGGCGCGGGGGGCGCGGCGGAGGCCGCCGTCGGGGCGCTGGGGACCGGCTGCGCCTCGTCCTTGCGGTCGAGGACGTACCACGCGGCGGCCGTGCCCCCGACGAGCAGCACCGCGACGACGCCCACCGTCAGGGAGGCCGCCTTGCCCCACGGCGACCGCGGCGCGGCGCTGACCGCCGTCAGCGCCGTGCCGGCGGTCCGCGGCGGCGCTGCGGGGCTCTCGGGCGCCTGCGCGACGGTCACGTCCGGGAGCGTCGGCTGCGGTGACGCGACGGTCACGTCCGGGAGCGTCGGCTGCGGTGACGTCGACGGCTGCAGCGGGGGGGAGAGCGGCGGCGGCGCATGCTGCGGCGACGCGGAAGGGGAGAACGGCGCGAACGGCGACGGCGCGAGCTGCGTGGCGTCGTGCGGCGGCTGCGGCGCTGGCGCGACCGCCGGCGGGGCCGCGCGGGGCGGCGGCGCAGCGGCGACCGCCTCGCTCGCCGAGGGAGACAGGGCGAGCGTGGAGCCCACCTCGATCGCGGCCGCCGAGAAGCCGCTCAGCATGGCGGCGAGCTCGCTCGCAGAGCGGAAGCGCTCGCGCGGGTCGTGCGCCAGCGCGCGCGCGAAGGCCGCGTCGAGCACGGGGCTCAGCGGGACGCCGAGCTCCGCGGCGCGCGCGGACGCGGCGGGGCGCGGCCCCATGAGCTCGCGCTGCCAGCCGGGCACGTCGACCTGGCCCTGGCAGGAGCGCCAGTACGAGCGGCCCGTGAGCGCGAAGAACGCGACGAGCGCCGCGGAGAAGATGTCGGCGGCGGCGCCGGCGGGGGCACCCGGCTGGACCTGCTCGGGCGCGAGCCACGGCGCGGAGAGGACGTAGCCCTCCGGCGTCGGCATCAGGCTCCGCGCGAGCGACGGCCCGAAGTCGGTGACCTTCACGTTCCCGGGGGCGCTCGGATCGATGAACAGGTTCGTCGGCTTGAGCCCGAGGTGAGGGACCTCGCGCGCGTGCGCCGCGTCGAGCACCGCCGCCAGCGAGCGGAGCATCGATCCGACCTCCTCGAAGCCCATCGGCCGGCGCCGCGCGACCTCCGCGAGCGACGGGACATGGATCATGTCCGTCACCGTGAAGGGCGCGGCCGTCGCCTGGTCGTAGCCGGCCTCGAGGATGTGCGCGGCGAACTCCTGCGGCAGCCTGTTCGTCTCCGCCACGTACCGCTGGAGGTGCTGCATCGCGTCCGGGCGCTGCCCGATCGCCGGCGAGTACAGCTTGAGAGCGACGTCCCGCGCCTGCGCCGTCGCCGCGCGGAAGGTGGCCGTCGCACCCCCGTAACCGAGGAGCGCGCGGACGGAGAACCTCCCCGCGATGACGCTGCCCGGCGCGACGTTCGGTGCCGTCACGAGATCACTCCCCCGCGACCGAGATCGACTCGATCGACTGCAGGATGGTCGCGTCGGCGCCGGAGCTGTCGTCGTCCGGCACGAAGCCGAGCCCGATCAGGATCTCCCCCTCCTTGCCCGTGTCGGCGAAGATCAGCAGCGGGCCCTTCTTGGCCCCGCGCGTCGCGCCCTCGCTCTGCCACAGGCCGATCTTCCTTCCGGCGATCTCCTTGGTCTCGAGGGGCTTCTTCCAGTTCACCTTCTTCTTGGGCAGCGTCACGTTGATCTCGCCCGCCAGCGCCTCGAGCGCGGCGTCGCGCTTCTCCGCCGCCTGCTTGCCCTCGCCCACGTCGACCTGCGCCGTCGCGAGGGCAGGGCCCTCGGCCGCGGCCTGCGCGAGCGTCGCGCTCTCGGCCTGGGCGTAGGTCCAGCCCTTCACGGGCGTGAGGATGAAGGAGCTCCCGGCGATCTTCGCCCGGGTCGACTCCTCGGCCTGGCAGCCCTCGTCGAGCGCCTTGCAAGGCTTCGGCGCGGGCGGAGGCGGAGGTGGTTCGGGCGCCGCGGTCACGGGGGGATCCGGCGCTTCGGGTTGAGGTGGAGGCGTCGAGCTGCACGCCGCGGCGAGCGCCGCCGCAGCGCCCAGCGCCAGGGTGGGCCATCGTCGAGAGAACATTGCGTCCGAGCGTTGCAGGACCGGACCCGGGACGGCAAGTAAAGAGCGATCCGGGGGGACGGCTTGCGCCGGGAGACGCGGCGGGCGCCGCGTGAAACGCCGGGCGCGCCGGAGGAATGCCCCCGGCGCGCCCGCGAGGTGCAGCGGCTACTTGACGAGCGCGCCGACGTCCTGCTCGACCTGCTCCGCCAGGCCGGAGGGCACCTTGCCGTGGAGGCGGGTGCGCTCCGTGACCAGGAAGTAGTCAGGCTTGCCGCTCGCGCCGGGGGGCCCCTTCACGAGCTCGAGGAAGCCGATGTCGCCCGAGGCGCCGGCGTACTCGACCCGCACGACGACCTGCCGCTGCTCCGGGGGAGCGGCCGTGTACTCCGTGGGGCGCAGGCGATCGAGCTTGCTCATCCAGTTGCCGACGGTCTCGTCCTTCTGATCGGGGCTCGCCGGATCGGCCCAGAACTTCTTGCCCTCCTCGCCGCTGCGCACGATCTCGCGGCGCTTGTCGCCGGCGACGACGCGCGCCCGGGCGAGCTCGACGTCCTTCCACTCGTGGAGGTCCCGCTCCATGAGCCGCGACTCCGCTGTGTCGAGGTCGCGGTAGATGTCGCCGTCGATGGCGTACACCTCGCCCGTGGCCTCGTCGCGGGCGTAGCGGTCCGCGCCGCCCGGCGTCATGCCGCCGATGACGAGCTTCTTCTCGGCGCCGCGCAGCTTGACGGTGAGCGTGCCCTCCGGCTCGGCGAGCCCGAACTCGCTGGCGCGATCGTCCGCGATGCGGCCGACGGCGCGCAGCGCCTTGAGCGGGGCCAGCCCCTCGGCGAGCTTGTTGCCGGCGCCCACCGAGACGAACGTCGTCGTCTTGACCGTCGGCTCCGCGTCCGCGGGCTCGTCGTCGTGCGCGCCGTCGCCGTGCGGGTCGTGCGGGTTCTCCTTCTTGTCGGGCGGGGGCGTCGTGCGCTCCGTCGTGCCGACGAAGTAACGGCCCTCCTTGTCCTTCTGCGCCTCGAGGACGACCTTCTTCGACTTGCCCTCGAAGGCGATGCGCTCGACGTCCTCGGCGCGGCCGGCCCAGACGGTCACGTCCATCGTCGAGAGCGCGGCCGCTGACTTGTCGCGCGTCCAGACGAGGACCGCGAACACGGCCGCGATCCCGAGAAGGCCGAGGTGCACGAAAAAGCTGCGATCCAACCTCATGCGCGCCTCCCGCTCGCGCGCCGCCCGCGGCGCGTGATGAAGAGCCCGAGCCCCAGCACCATGGCCGGCGCCACGAGGATCGTGGCCCAGAACCAGACCTGGTCCTTCTCCTTCGTGTGCTCGATGCGGACGTCCTCGTTCGTCGTGATCTCGCCGGCGAAGCTCTCCTCGCCGCCGAGCCACCGGAACGCGTCGAGCGCGAGCACGATGTTGGGTTCGTTCCTGAACACCGCGTCGGTGAGCGCGTCGGCGTCGGCGAGCACGAACGCGCGCAGCTCCTTCTTGTCCTTGCCGTCAGCGCCGCCGGGCGCGATCTCCTTGGAGACCGCCGCGGCGAGGTTGTAGGCGCTCCGCTGCTCGCTTCCCTGGTCGAACTTGAAGTTGCCGTTCGTGTCCGCGAACGTCTCGCCCAGCGTGCGGACGACGAAGTCGGCCTTCACGTCGGCGCCCTCGACCTTGTCGAGCGACGACGCGCCCGGGAAGATCGTCGGCGCCTGCTGCGCGTGGCGGCTCAGCGTCGAGACCGAGGCGTGCGATGAGTACCGCGTCGTGACGAGCATCGCCTGGTCCGAGTCGTTGAAGCGCCGCCGCACGTGGACCCGATCGTTCGCGAGGACCACGGGCTTCCACGTGAGGCCCGCGACGCGGGCGAGCGGATCCAGATCGACCTTGGCCTCCGGGTCGAGCGCGAGCAGGAGGTGCCCGCCGCCGTTGGCGTAGCGCTTGAGCGCGTCGACCTCCTCCGGCAGGAACTCCTTCTGCGGGCCGAGCACGATGACCACGCTCGCGTCCTTCGGGATCTCGCTGCCGAGCCCCTGCGCGAGCCCGAGATCCTTGATGAGGTAGTTCTGGGACTCGAGGAGCTTGCGCAGGTTCTTCGTCGTCCGCCCCTCGGCCGAGCTCGACGTCTCGTTCAGCTCGCCGTGGCCCACGGTCATGTACGCGATGCGCTGGGCGCGGATGACCTTGAGCAGCACCTTCTGGAAGTCGGCGTCGAGGCTCTTCAGCTTGGCGGCCGCGGTCTTCATGTCGGCGCCGACGGTGAGCGTCTCGCGCGACGTGCCGCGCGTGAGCACGATGACGCCGTCCTGCGTGACCTTGGCCTCCTTCGCGAGCGCGGGGACGAGCAGGCGATCCTGCATCTCCACCGTGATCTGCGGCGACGCCGCCTTCACCTCGCGCAGGTAGCCCTCGACCTCGGCGCCCACGTCGTTGAGCTGCGGGAAGAACGCCGTGATCTTGAGCGGCTCGGTCAGGCTCTCGGCGACGCGCTTCGTCGAGTCGCCCGGGCGGGCCGTGCGGTAATACGAGAAGTCCGCCTTGAGCTCGAGCTGGCCCGCGGCGTACACGAAGAGCGCCGAGTACACTGCCGCGAACGCGAGCGTCACGCCCGAGAGCGTCGCGGCGCGCACGCGCCGGCCCTCGATGCGCTCGGCGCGCCGCATCGGCGCGAGCGCCGCCTCGCCGAAGAACAGCGGCACCGTCGCGATGACGAGCAACGCGACCCAGCCGACCGTCGTGGCCGCGTCGATGCGCGCGCGCAGCTCGGGCGCGGCGCGGGAGACGCCGAGCATCGCCCGGCCCGCGTCGGTCGTGGTGAAGTACGCCGCCACCGCGACGAGCCCGAGCGCCGACAGGATCGCGAGCGCGCGCTCGACCGCGCGCCGCTCGCCCGTCTCGCGCACGGCGGTCGCGAAGCGCAGCGCGGTGACGAGGAGCAGGGTCAGCACCCCGAGCCCCGACAGCGCGTAGCGGAGCCCCTCGATCGTCGGGACGACGCGCTCGCCGAGGAAGATGGCGAGGAGCGCGCCCGCGTACGCCGGCACCATCCAGGCCCCGGCGCGGATCGGGGGCCCGCTGCGCGGCGCGGCCGCCGGCTGATCGGCCGGGGTGGCCTCGGGGGCTGCGCCCTCCGCGCGCCTCGCGGCGCCCGCTTCCTTGCCGTTCACCTCGGCCTCGTCGGCCTGAGCATTCTGGTCCTTCACCGCCACCTCCGTGCCCTCAGGGTGTGGGTCGCGGCGAGCAGGAAGAAGTAGGCGACCGCGACGTAGTACACGACGTTCTCCAGCCGGAGCACGCCGTTCAGGAACGGCTTCTGGTTGTTCGGGTAGAGGTTCAGCGCGCTCACGACGTCGTTGAGCGGCGGCTCCGTGACGCGCGCGACGAGGAACAGGAAGCCGAGCGTGCCGATGATCGCCGCGCCGAGGATGACCGCGATGACCTGCGTCGACGCGAGCGTCGAGGCGAAGAGCCCGATCGCGAGCGACGCGGCGCCGAGCAGCAGCACCCCGGAGTAGCCGACGAGGATGTGCCCGACGGACACCTTGCCGTTCACGAAGATGAGCAGCGGCATGTAGATCGTGATCGCCGTCATCATGGCGACGAGCGCGAGCGCGGCCAGGAACTTGCCGACGATGATCTCGCCGTCGCGCACCGGCGCCGTCTTGAGCAGGATGAGCGTGCCGCCCTCCCGCTCGCCGGCGATGAGCCGCATCGAGAGGATGAGCGCCGCGACCATCGTGATGAACGCCGTGCCGTCGAAGAACTTGAGCAGCACCTCCGCCGACAGCCGCGCGCCCGAGCCGAGCGCCGCGACCTGGAAGTAGATGCCGTCGATGAGCAGCGCCGCGGCGGCGACGACGTACCCGAGCGGTGACTTCAGGTACGCGGACAGCTCCCGCCGCGCGACGAGCAATGTCCCTCTCATGCCTCGCCCTCGCCTTCCTCCGCCTGCTCGCTCGCAGGGGCCTTCCGTGAGTCGCCGCCGGCCTTCGCCTTGTCGGCCGCGGCGGCCCTGTCCTTCGCCGCGGGCGTCGCGCGCGTCGCGAGCCGCAGGAACACCGACTCGAGCTCGCGCTCGCTCCGCTTGACCTCGAGGATGCCGATCCCCGCCTGCACGAGCTCGGCGCACAGCGCCGCCCGCACGTCGCGGTCGGCCTCGACCGCGAAGCTCGCGACGTCGCTCCCCGGCTCGGCCGTCGTGAGCTGCTCGACCGACGTGACCCCCTCGACCTGGCGCGCGATCTCGAGCGCTCGCGCCGCCTCGCCGCGCGTGACGCGGTAGCCGGCGCCCTCCGCCGCGGGGCCGCGCACGGTGAGCTCGACCCGCTGGCCGTGGAGCAGCTTCGCCGAGAGCTCCTGCTCGGTGCCCTGCGCGCCGATCTCGCCGTCCCGGATCACGAGGATGCGGTCGCACGTCTCGCTGATCTCCGAGAGGATGTGGCTGGAGAGCAGGATCGTGTGCTGGCCGCGCAGGCTCCGGAGCAGGGCGCGCATCTCGACGATCTGCACCGGGTCGAGGCCGCTGATCGGCTCGTCGAGGACGAGCAGCCGCGGCTTGTGCACGATCGCCTGGGCGATGCCGACGCGCTGCTTGTAGCCGTGCGACAGCGCGCTGATCGGGTCGGCCGCGACGTCGTCGAGCTGCGTCACGGCGAGCGCCTCGGCCACGCGCTTGTCGGCCGAGCCGGCGTCGACGCCGCGCAGGCGCGCGGCGAAGTGGAGGAAGGCGCGCACGCTCATCTCGTCGTAGAGCGGCGGCCTGTCCGGGAGGTACCCGATGCGCGACCGCACCTCGTGCGGGTGGTCGACGACATCCAGGCCGTCCACGAGGACGCGACCCGCGGACGGGAGCAGGTCGCAGGCGAGGATCCGGAGCGTCGTCGTCTTGCCCGCGCCGTTCAGGCCGAGCAGGCCGACGATCTCCCCCGTCTCGATCGAGAACGACAGGGGCCCGATGGCCTTCCGGTCACCGTAATATTTGTAAAGGTCGCTGATTTCGATCACGGCCGTGCACCCCTCCGCGAAGGGAAGAAGGTCTCGCGCCGGCGAAGCGGATGCCGCGCAGCGCGGCGGTCCAGGCGCCAGCGGCCCCTTACAACAGCGGGGGGCGGAAATCATTCCCGGCGGGCGCGCGCGGAGGCGTCCTGTCCAGGGCAACGTCCGCCTCCGACGTGGACGACCGGGACACGCCACCAGCACGGTGAGCGCTGCGACCGGGACGTGATGGATGTCAGCGTTCGGCGAACGGGGGCGACGCCGGGGGAGCGGCGTCGATCGGCAGGGGCGCTCGGCTCGTTGTCAGCTTGTCGTCCGCTTGCCGTTCGCCGTCGTCCGCTGTCGTCAGCTTGCCGTCAGCAGTGCTCTGCGATGATCGCCCAGCAGGCGTCCGCGAACTCCCTGTAGGTCGACCGGTCGAGCGTCGTCTGCGTCACCGGCATCACGTCCTGGTGCTCGGCGAGCATCGGGCGCAGCGCGCCCTCGATGTCCGCGCTCGTCTCGATCCACAGGAACTCCTCGATGCCGTCGGTGATCTGGCCGCGGATGAGCTTCGGCACCTCGCTGAGCCGGACCTTCTTCGGGCTCCGCCGGGCGATCGACGACGCGATCTGCTCGGCGTGCGCGGGCCACCGCCTGAGCGCCCGGTGGAACGTCGAGCCGACGAGCCGCAGGATCTGCTGCGCGAGCTTCGCGACGCGCGGGCGCTGCACCCGCTCCTCGTTCTCCGCGACCATCGCGAGGTAGTCGTCGGTCAGGAGCTTGCGCAGATCGCTCGTCAGGATCTGCTGCGACTCCGGCGTCATCCGCAGCTCCGCGACGTGCGCGAGGAAGATGTCGCGCACCATGGTGAGCCGCGCCGTGACCGAGCCGGTCGGGGTCGTGTCGAGGATCTCGGCGAGCGGGTCGATGAGGCGGCGGCCGAACGTGGTGAGGATGTGATCGAGGATGCGCTTCTGATGCTGCTCGTGGCCGAGCACCGACAGCGCGCGCGCGATGTGCGCCTTGCTCGGCGCGTCGACGAGGATCTCGAGCGGCTGATCCTGCTGCTTCCCCTCGTACATCCGCAGCGACGCGAACATCTCGCGGAAGGCGTCCGCCGCGGCGGCGCCCTCGCCAGGCTCGCCGTAGACGCGGATGACGAGCCCCGAGTCGGGGCCGGCGTCGAACAGCCGCCGGAGCTCTTCCCGGATGTCCTCGTCCGTGACGAGCGGCCCCGGGGGGAGCGATTTCCCGCGTGGATTCATCGATCCACAGCCTACGGTAAAGTGCGGCGTACCTGAACCTCTGCGCCGAGAAAGCGAGCGCAGGGGGCGCTCCCGGATCCGATGAGGATGCGTCTGCGGCGATGTCGTACCCGGGCGACACCGGGGCGCGGGGCTGTCGCGGACGCGGCGTCCGCTCGGGCGTGCCGCGCTGCACCGCCTCAGCTTCACCGTCGCCGCACCGGCGTCACGGATCCGTGTCACGGACGGGCGCGGGGCCGGCCTTGTGGCGCGCTCGCTCTGCCGGATACCATCCGCCGGTCCGTCCCGTCGCGTCCCGTGCGGGAGGAGCGGGCATGGGAGCATGTATGGACGGTGCGAACCCGGCTCATCGGTTGAAGGCAAAAGGCATCGACGGCGTGGCAGGCGCGCTGGACGCGCGCGGCGAGGCCCGGGCCGAGGTGCACGTCGCCTCCGGGGACACGCTCGACGTGCGCCGGTTCACGGCCTCGGACCGCATGTCGGCGCTCTTCGAGGTGCGCATCGTCGCCGTGTCGGACAACCCGGACATCGACTTCGAGGCGGTCATCGGCCGGCCGATGCGCTTCGCCGCGCACCGCGACCAGGTCCGCGCGTGGTCCGGCATCTGCAGTCACCTCCGGCAGATCGCGGTCGAGGAGCGAAACCTCTCCACCTACGAGCTCACGCTCGTCCCCGCGCTGTGGCTCGCGACGCAGCGGCGCAACCACCGCGTCTTCCAGCACCTGTCGGACGTCGACATCGCGCTGAAGATCCTCGAGGAGTGGGGCATCTCTCCGGCGCTGCGCCTGGCGGGGAGCTACAGGAAGCGCAAGTTCCGCGTCCAGTACGGCGAGAGCGACTACACGTTCCTCTGCCGCCTGCTCGAGGACGCGGGGGTGAGCTTCTACTTCGAGAGCGGCGGCGAGAGCCGGCTCGTGCTCGACGACGGGCCTCACGGCAACCCCCGCCGCCGCCCGATCGCGTTCCGCGACCACCCGACCGACGCCGACCTGGAGCACGTCACCGAGGTGCGCGTCGGCCGCCGGCTGCGCCCGGGGAAGTACACGGTCCGCGACCACGACACCCGGAGGCCGGCGACGTACGAGCTCGCCGCGAGCGCCTCGGGCCCTGGCGGCGTCGAGGAGCGCCTGGAGCGCTTCCACTACGTGCCCGGGGCGTTCCTCTACGAGAGCGACAAGGGCGAGAGCACGCCGGCCGCCGACGACAAGGGCAAGTACCGCGCGGACGAGTCCGAGGGCGCCGCGCTCGCGCAGCGGCGGCTCGAGGCGAAGCGCGCCTCGGCCCGCGAGATCACGTTCGAGACCAACGCGATCGAGCCCGCGCCGGGCACCGTGCTGTCGTTCCTCGACCACCCGAAGGCAGAGCTCGGCCCGGACAGGCCGCTGCTCGTCCTCGAGTCGACGCTCACGGGCGAGGTCCCGGGCGCCTTCCGGCACGCGTGCAAGGCCGTCACCGCGGACGCGCCGTACCGCCCGCCGCTGCGGACGCGCAAGCCGCGCGCCCGGGGGGTCGAGTGCGCCACCGTCGTCGGCCCGCCCGGCCAGGAGATCCACGTCGACGAGTTCGGGCGCGTGCGCGTGCAGTTCCACTGGGATCGCGAGGGAAGCATGAACGACGGGTCGTCGTGCTGGATCCACGTGAGCCAGCCGTGGAGCGGCGCCGGCTTCGGCGGCACGAACCTGCCGCGGGTCGGCCAGGAGGTGATCGTCGACTTCCTCGGCGCCGACCCCGACCGCCCGATCATCACGGGCCGGGTGTACACGAACCTCCAGAAGACGCCGTACAAGCTGCCCGAGAACAAGACGCAGAGCGGCTGGAAGAGCTACTCGTCGCCGGAGACCGGCGGCTACAACGAGATCATGTTCGAGGACGCGGCGGGCAAGGAGCTCGTCCGCGTGCAGGCCGAGCGCGACCTGCACAAGACCGTCAAGCACGACGAGGAGGTGGTCATCGGCAACGATCGCGTGAGCGCGATCGGGCACAACGAGGACCAGACCGTCGGCAACGATTTCTCGAAGCAGGTGATGAACAACGCGCGCGAGGTGGTCGGGATGAACCGAGCGCGCGCGGTCGGCAACAACGAGACGGTGGAGATCGGCAGCGTGCAGGCGACCCGGGTCGGGGACCGGGTCGAGATCGTCTGCGGCAAGTCGAGCATCGTGCTCGAGAAGTCGGGCAGGATCGTGATCTCGGGGACAGACATCACGATCCACTCGAGCGGCCACACGCAGGTCTACGGGGATCCGATCGACCTCAACTAGCTCCTCGGGGCAGGGACCTTGCCAGGGCTCTGCCGCGCGGGCGGAGAGAGAGATTTCAACGCAAAGGCGCATAGGCGCAAAAACGCAAAAGCAAGAAATAAATTTTTCTCCCTTTTGCGCCTTTGCGCCTTTGCGTTGAAATCCCCCCGGATCCTAGCCTGGTGCGTGGAACCAGCGGGCACGACGTCACGGGTCCTCCGAGGCCCTGCGCATCGCGGCGCGCACCTCCTGGGCCGCCGCGGGATCCTTCACGGTGCGCTCCAGCCACACGCGCCGGAGCCGGAGCAGCGCGCCGTCCGGCAGGCCGAGCTCCGCGAGCGCCCGCGCTTCGTTGCCGCGCTCGGCCGCGATCACGAGCCGCGCGTACTCGTCCGCCGTGATCGTCCCGCGCTCTGCCGCGAGCGCCGCGACGTACGCCGCGTCGTACGACGACAGAAGCCGCCGCTTGCCGCGCCCCACGTCGGCGCGGATCGCGTCGAGCCAGTGCGCGTGCAACGCTTCCCACGCGTCCGGCGAGAGCTCCTCCTCCTCGAGGATCGCGTCCTGCGCCTCGGGGCGCCTCGCGAGCCGCGCCGCGATGGCCGCGCAGCGCTCGAGGGGATACGCGTCGACGGGCAAGGCCGGCGCTGACGGGACCTCGCCCGGAGGCCGTTCTGGGACGACCGCGGGAGGCGGCTCGGGGACGGCGTCGGGCGCGGTCGCCGCCGCCCGGACCGGCTCCACGAGGTACAGCACGCCGAGCGGCGCGGGCCGCACCGAGGGGGGCGGCGGCGCGGGCGGTTCCGAGGGGAGCAGCGGCGTGGGCAGCGCTCGCGGGGTGGGCGCGCCCTCGTCTTCGTCCGGCTCGTCGGCGTACGGCGCGAACGATCGCGCGTGGGATCCGTCCGGCGGGAGCGCGTGAAACGGGAGCGCTGGCGTCGGGGGCACCACGGCGGGCACGAGGGTCTGCTCGGCGTCGCCGGCGGCAGGCGGGGCCGGCGGGGTGCGCGCTTCGGCCGCGGGCGGCGCCGGCGGGGTGCGCGCCTCGGCCGCGTCTGGCGCCGCGCCGGCGGGGGGCTGCGCGGCGGCGGCCTGCAGGAACGGGAGCGCCGCGGGAGGCCTCGATGAGAGCGGCGCCATCACCGTGCCGGTGAGGCTCGGCGCGATGTCGTCGTCGGTGACGAGCACGACGCCCTCGCGCGGAGGGCGATCGAGCATGAGCTGCCCGCGCCAGACGAGCGCCGCGACGCCGCGATCGGCGTCGATGACGAGCGTGTCGCACCGGAGGGGCACGCGCTGCTCGGCGCCGTTCGTCAGCGCGATCGCGCGCGGCGCCGGCGCGCGCAGGCGCGTCGCGAGCCGCGGGTAGCGCGGGTGCAGGTGCTCGAGCACGATCGGCTCCGCGCCCGTGAGATCGTTCGTCACCTGATCGAGCGGCGCGACGTTGAAGTAGCCGGGGTCGATGCCCTCGGGCAGCGCCTGCTCGGTCCAGCGCGCGTGGTCCCAGCCCGCCGCGTGCCGGCGCAGGCGCTGCGCGCGGTCGGGCCACTCGGGCCGGAGCGGGCCGAAGCCGGCGGGCCAGAGGTGGCCGTGCCGCATCGCCGTCGACGAGGCCACGGGCAGGAGGTTCGGCGCGCGCGCTCGACCCCACCGGTCGGCGAGCGCGCCGTTGCCCGTCGGCACGCCGATCGGGTTCGAGGTGTGGGGACCGCCGGCGGCGCGCTCCCAGCGGAGCGGCATGCGCGTGAAGGGCGCGGGCTCGCCGAGCGATCCATCCGGCGCGAACCACGAGTCGCCGCGGACCTGGATCGCCTTGTCGATGTCGCCGACGGCGAGCCGCGCGATGAGCGAGCCCACCGCGCCGCCCTCGGGCGCGTGGGCGTGGCCGACGACGAGCACCTCGCCCCACCGCTTGAACGGCGCGACAGGGCCCCACGGCTCGACGAAGCGCCGCTCGTCGCCCTCGTCCTCCAGCAGGGCCGCGGGGCCGCTCATCACCGGGGACTCGAACGGCGCGAGCTCGAACAGCGCGTGGCACGCGACGGTGACCACCCACGCGTCGGGCGTGGGTCGCCATTCCAGCGAGCTGGCGTGTAGCAGGCCTTGGCAGACGACGTGCATCGACGTGAATCGGACGTTGCTGAGGTTGCTGACGTTTCAGGCGTTGAAGCGTGAAGCGCGACGACGTGGCGACGCGGAGGCGCGGCCGCCGTGAAGACGCGCGCGCGTGCACCTGGACGCGATCCGGCGTGCGCCCGACGCGCGCCGAGGCGACGTGCATCTGGGCGACACGCCTCAGGATATCCGAGCCGGGAGGGCCGCGTCCGGGCGAACGTCCGCCGTCACGCCGCGGCCACGCGCGGGACGCTCCTCCGCCGCGCCGCATCGCGCGGCGCCGCTCCCGGCCTCGTCGTGGCGCGTCGCCATTGAAGGCGATCGCGCGCTCCGATAGCGTCGCTATGCGACGATGGAGTGCCAGAACCTCACCCCATTCGACGCCCTCGCCTACAGCGCCCTGGATGCGCACGACGAGGAGCACCATGTGGTCGCGCTCAAGGCGGCCTACCGCCTCGTCCCCGGAGACGGCGGGGAGGTGACGCACCGCTGCGAGCTCGCCCCGGGCGACGGCGCGGGGCTGCTGCTCCTGCGCGACGCGTTCGAGGGGGAGGTGAACGCGTCGAGCGTCCGCGCCGAGAGCGATCTCGCGCCGTTCAAGCCGCGCTGCGACGTGCTCGTGCGCGCGACCGCGTGGGCGCCCGGCGCGGAGCCCGCGGAGCGCTGGACGGCCCGGCTGCGCGTGACGGAGCCGGACGCCCAGCACCCCGGCGGCGCTGGCGCGCGCGAGCCGCCGCGGCGCGCGCTCGTCGACAAGACGCTGGAGGTGTGCGGGCCGCGGTGGTTCGAGCGGACGGCGGAGGGCTGGCAGCTCACGCGGCCCGAGCCGGCGGCGAGCGTGCCGGTGCGCTGGGAGCGCGCCTTCGGAGGCCGCAGCCTCGTGAGCGCCGAGCCCGGCAGGGCGCCCCTGCTCGACGAGGTGTGCTTCACGAACCCCGTCGGCCGCGGGTGGATGGAAGCGCGCTACCTCGATGCGCTGCGCGACGCCGGCGCGCCGGCGCCCGAGCGCGTCGCGGCGCCGCAGATCGAGCGACCCGACAGCCGGGTGACGCGCCTCGCCGTGGCGTCGCACCCGCCGCACGCCGTGGAGGCGCCGCAGATGGCGGAGATCGCGGCGGGCTACCCGTTCGCGCCCGCGGGCCTCGGGTGCGTGGGGCGCGCGTGGACGCCGCGGCTCCAGCGCGCGGGCACCTACGACGAGGCGTGGGCGGCCGGCCGGCACCCGTTCCTCCCCGACGACTTCTCGTTCGCGTACTGGAACGCGGCGCCCGACGATCAGCAGATCCCGCACCCCGGCCACGGCCTGCGCGTCGAGCTGTGGCGCCTCGCGCGCCCCGACCTCGCCTGCGACGGGCGCGTCGCGTTCGAGCTGCCGCCGCACCGGCCCTTCGTGATGGCCTGGATCGCGGGGCTGCCGGTGCCGGTGCCCGCGGCGCTCGACACGCTCTCGGTGGACGCCGAGTCCATGGTCGTGACGTGCGTGTGGCGGGCGCTCGTGGCGCGCGCGTTCGGGGTGCAGCGGCTGGAGGCGCGCTTCGAGGTCGACCCGCGCGCTCCGCTCTTGAAGATGGAGGTCCGGCGTGGCTGAGAACGTCCTCTCCCGCAGGCAGGAGCCCTGGATGGCGGTGTCGTGCGCGCCCGACGTGTGCAAGACGCCGATGGGATCGAGCACGCCGCCCGTGCCGTACAACGTGGTCTCCAGGCTCTCGCCCGCGCTCGACGCCAGCGAGGACGTGCACGCCAACGACGGCCGCGTGCAGAAGCACGCGCTGACCGTGATGCCGACGACCGAGGGCGACGAGCCGGGCAGCGCCAAGGGCGTCGTGAGCGGCACCGTGGGCCAGCAGAGCTGGTCGCAGACGCACAGCCCGAGCGTCCTGGTCAACTCGCACCCGGTCGTGCGCCACGACGACCTGGCGCAGATGAACGGCGACAAGGCGGCGCAGGACAAGGCCGACAAGAAGGCCCGCTACGAGTGCCGCAAGGCGCAGATCGAGGCGGGCAAGAACAGCGACGACCCGGCGACGCGCGAGGCCGCCGCGCGCTTCGAGCGCAACACGATCGCCGCGGAGAAGGCCGCGCTCTCGGGCCACTCGTACGACCCGTCGAAGCCCGCGCCGACGGGCTGGCGCGACATCAGCGACGACCCCGAGGCGCTCGCGCGCTACGGGCTCACGCCGGGTGATCTGGACGGCAGCCGCCCCGGCGCGACGCGGCTCTACGAGCCGGACCCCGACGTCTTCGGCAGCGATCAGCGGCCCACGGTGGCGTTCCGGGGGACGGAGAACGGCGCGGACTGGAAGAACAACCTCGCGCAGGGGCTCAACATGGACTCGCCGTACTACCGCGACGCGGTGCGCGTGGGGAACACGCTCGGGAACAGCGTGGACTACACGGGCCACTCGCTCGGCGGGGGCCTCGCGTCGGCCGCGGCGACGGCGGGCGGCTCGCGCGGCTGGACGTTCAACGCGGCGGGCCTCAACGCGGGCACGGTGACGGGCTACGGCGGCACGGAGCGCCCGGCCGACATCGAGGCGTACCGCGTCCAGGACGAGGTGCTCACGGGCTTCCAGGAGCAGGGGTGGAAGGGCACCCTGGCCGCGTGGGCCGCCGGCGGCTTGTGGGGCGCCCTGGCCAAGGTGGGCCTGAGCGCCGTCATGCCGGACGCTGTCGGCACGAAGTACGATCTGCCCGCGTCGAGCCTGGACCCGTACAACCGGCACCTCATGCCCGACGTCATCAACGGCATCGAGAAGCAGAAGCAGGCGGACCAGCGGAAGATCGCCGAGAAGACCGGCAAGAGATGCTGAGCGGAGCCACCATGCGCGCGCCCGATCCCGAACGCTTCTTCCTCGGCCCGCAGCGCGAGCTCGCGCGGGCCATCGCGGCCGCCGACCTCGCGGCCGTCCGCGCGCTCGCGCCGGCGACGGACCTGAACACGCCCGGCGCGGAGGACATGACGCTGCTCGTGTTCGCGATGCACAGGGCGTCGGGGCAGGAGCCCGCGCGCTTGCAGATCGTGACCGAGCTCGTGCGCGCCGGCGCCGACGTGTTCCACGTGGTGCCGCTCCTCTCGAGCGCCCTCGATCTGGCGATCCTCGCGAAGAGCCCGGCCTTCCTGCGGGCGATGCTCGACGGCGGCGTGTCGCCCGACGCGCGGGTCGGCCGCGGCCACACGCCGGCGCTCTTCCATGCGGCCTCGGAGGCGACGGTCGAGAGCATGCGCCTCCTCCTCGACCGCGGCGCGGACGTGAACGCCCGCGACGCGATCGGGACGCCGGCGATCACCTACGCGCTGCGCGCGCTGCAGCTCGACCAGGTGGAGGAGCTGCTCGACCGGGGCGCCGATCCCCGCGCGGTGAACCGCCTCGGGCAGTCGTTCGCGCGCGTGCTGGAGGAGCTCATGGCGCGGCAGCTCCCGGGCTCGTCCGCGCTCCGCAAGATGGCGGCGATCCGCGACAGGATCGCGCGGCAGGGCGTGCAGTGGCCGCCCGACCCGCCCGAGGTCGAGCGCGAGCGCATGCGGCAGCGCGGCGAGGAGCCGATCGTCCCCGTCGGCCAGGCGCGGTGAGGTGACCCCATGGCAACCGGCAACACCATCGGACGCATCGTCGGTCAGACCCCTGTGCGCGCGGTGCCCGCGGAGCAGGCCAACCCCGCCGTGCAGCTCTTCCAGGGCCTCGAGCGGCTCGTGCCCATGTGGCAGCAGCTCGGCGGGCTCGCGCAGCAGCTCCTCGGCGGCGGGCGCGGCGGCGGGGCGGCGGCGATCGGCGCAGCCGCGGCGGCCTTCGGCGGAGCGCGCGGGGCCGGGGCGGGCGTTCCGGGGCCCGGGGACGTCGCGTCGGCCGAGGAGCTCGGCGCGCGCCTGACCGAGCTGGGACGCCTCGTGCGGACGCCGCCCGAGGCGATGGACGGGCCCGCGCGGCCCGATCAGATCCGGACGCGCCGGATCACCGAGGAGATCCTGGGGCTGGCGATGCGCGTGTCGGGGCCGCGCGGCCAGCCGGTGCACGAGCTCGCGCTCGGCGCGGCGCGGGAGCGGGTCGAGGCGCTCGCGGCGACGGCGCCGTCGCCGGCGCAGGCGGCGCAAGCCGTGGGCAACGCGCTGACGATGGCGCAGATGCGCGGGGCCAACGGGCCGGTGCTGGAGATGCTCCGGTCGGTGCTCGCGGGGCTGCAGCAGGCGCTGCGCCTGATCCAGGGGATCACGGGCCGGAACGACGGCGCGCAGATCCGGAAGCCTCCGCGTCCAGCGCCCTAGCGCGACAAGCGGGTCGAACGCGCCTGAAACGAGCAGGATTTCGAACCGCCAAGACGCCAAGATTTCTGTCTTTTCTTGGCGTCTTATGGCGTCTTGGCGATTCATTTCTCGCTCGCTGGGCGGCCCCGGTGTCCAGATGGGCGCCCCGGTGTCCAGATGAGCCGCCTGCGTGTCCAGATGGGCGGCCCCGGTGTCCAGATGAGCCGCCTGCGTGTCCAGATGGGCGGCCCCGGTGTCCAGATGAGCCGCCTGCGTGTCCAGATGGGGGCCCCGGTGTCCAGATGGGCGGCCCGGGTGTCCAGATGCGCCCGCAAGGGCTTGCGTATCGACGCAAGCCCTTGCGGTGCCGCGCAGCAGGCTGCGCGACCTGGCTCCGGCGCCTGCGAGCCCCGCCGGACTCGTCCCTCGGGTCAGAAATCCTGCCAGCGCTCTGCCTCGCGAGTGGAGAGATTCAACGCAAAGGCGCAAAGACGCAAAACTACAAAGATTCTCTCTTTTTTTTGCGCCTTTACGCCTTTGCGCCTTTGCGCCTTTGCGTTGAAATCTCGCTCCGGATCCCTGGCCGACTCCTGGTGCGCGGGACTAGATGAACACGACGGGCTGCTCCCAGATCGCGAGGACGATGCAGCCCTCGGCGCTCGAGACGCTGTGCCGCGTGCCCGGCGAGTTCACGACGAGCGTGCCGGCGCGGTGGTGCCCGCGCTCGTCCGACTGCGAGCCCGCGAGCACGAGGATGTGCTCGCGCCCGCGATGGACGTGCTGCGGCACGGACGCGCCCGGCGCATAGCGCAGGAGCGCCGCCGAGGCGCCCGCGTCGCCGCTGCCGTAGAGGCGGTGAATCTCGACGCCCTCCCGGAACCGCCGCCACGGGACCGACTCCGGATGAGCGGCCATCGCCGCCACGTTCGCAACGATGAACGGCAACTGCACAACTGCCGGATCCCGCGCCGGTGCTGGATTCGTGGCTGTCATCGCGAACCTCCCGTGTTGAGCGAACATGCCACGGCGCCGGGCGCGCGCTCAATCGCTATTCAACGAGGCGCGAAGAGTTCATGGGCGGGAAAAGTTTCAGAAATGTAGGGGCGCGTAGAGATCCAGAGCGTGAAGAGCACCCTGCGAACTCCTCTGCTCCACACGGCGCGCGCCCTCCTGCGCCCGCTGCTCCTCGCGCTCTCGCTCCTGCCGGCGGCCGCCTGCAGCAAGGAGGCGCCGGGCGACCAGCCGCTCACGGTGGGATTCGTCTACGTCGGCGCCAGGGACGACTACGGTTACAACCAGGCGCACGCGGAGGGCGCCGCCGCCGTCGCCAGGCTGGCCGGCGTGAAGACCCGCGAGGAGGAGAACGTCCCCGAGACGGTCGCCGTCCAGAAGACCATCGAGAGCATGATCAACCTCGACGGGGCGTCGGTCATCTTCCCGACGTCCTTCGGTTACTTCGATCCGCACATCCTCAAGGTGGCAGAGAAGTTCCCGGACAGGACGTTCCTCCACTGCGGCGGCCTCTACGACGCATCGAAGCACCCGAGCAACGTCGGCAGCTACTTCGGCTACATCGACGAGGCGGAGTACGTGTCCGGCATCGTCGCCGGCATGACGACGAAGAGCGGCAAGCTCGGGTTCATCGCGGCCAAGCCGATCCCGCAGGTGCTGCGCAACATCAACGCGTTCACGCTGGGCGTCCGGAGCGTGAACCCGGGCGCGAAGACCGCCGTGATCTTCACCGGCGACTGGTCGATGCCCGTCAAGGAGGCCGAGGCGGCCAACAGCCTCATCGACCAGGGCGTCGACGTCCTCACAGCCCACGTCGACTCGCCGAGGGTGATCATCGAGCTCGCCGAGCGCCGCGGCGCCTTCAGCACCGGCTACCACACGAACCAGGCGACGCTCGCGCCCAGGGGATACCTGACCGGGGCCGAGTGGAACTGGTCCAAGGTGTACACGGACTACCTGGCGTCGATCCGCGAGGGGAAGCCGTATCCGCACCTCCTGCGGGGCGGCTTCAAGGAGGGGTTCGTCAAACTCTCGCCGTACGGGCCCGCCGTCTCCGAGGAGGCGAAGAAGAAGGCCGAGGAGGCGAAGGCGAGGCTCACGGAGGGCACGCTCACCATCTTCAAGGGGCCCATCAAGGACAACGAGGGAAAGGTGGTCATCGCCGAGGCCGTCGAGCAGCAGCAGACCGACATCGCGCTCGAGAGCATGAACTACCTCGTGGACGGCGTGGTCGGCTCGGTGAGCCCGTAGCGCGGCGCGCGGCGGAGAGCGCGTGGGCCGTCAGGACGCCAGGGACATCAAGAGGCTCGTCTCCGGGTCTTCTTGGCGTCCCTGGCATCCTGGCGGTTCTCCTCCGCTGGTCCCTCTGGTCTCTCCCTGCCCGTCATAGCGCCGCGAGGACGGCGGTGGCCGGCGCGGTCCAGCCGACGATCGCCCCCTGGGCGCGGACCATCTCCAGGGTCGCCGCCTTGAACTCCGGGAAATAGCTCTCCGTGGCGTCCTCGATCAGCAGGCACTCGTAGCCGCGGTCGTTCGCCTCGCGCATCGTCGTCTGGACGCAGACCTCCGTCGTCACGCCGGCGAGGAGGAGCTGAGAGACGCCGAGCGCCTGGAGCCTGGCGTCGAGCCCCGTCCGGTAGAACGCGCCCTTGCCCGGCTTCGGCACGACGAGCTCCCCGGGCGCGGGCGCGAGCTCGGGCACGAAGTCGTTGCCCGGCTCGCCGAGGACGAGGATGCGCCCCATCGGGCCGACGTCGCCGATGCGCATGCCCGGAGCGCCCCGGTTCCGCTTGGCGGGCGGGCAGTCGGAGAGAGCCGGCCGGTGGCCCTCCTTCGTGTGGAGGATGGGCAAGCCGCGCTCGCGGAACGCGTCGAGGAGGAGGCGGACCGTCGGCACGATGCGCTGGAGCCGCCGGACGTCGTTGCCGAGCGCCGCGCCGAAGCCGCCCGGCTCGAGGAAGTCGCGCTGCATGTCGATGACGAGCAGCGCGACCGAGTCCGGCCCGGCGAGGCGGAACGGGTGCGGCCTCGCCGCGATCTCGAGGGCCCGCGGCGTCACGCGTGCCCCGCCATCGCGCGGCCGATCGCCGCGATGTCGGCCGAGGCGATCGGCGACTCGTGGACGATGCGGCCCCCGCTCATCACGAGGACGCGGTCGGCCATGGCGAAGATCTCGTCGAGATCCGCGCTCACGAGGAGGACGGCCGCCCCGCGGTCGCGCGCCTCGAGGATGCGGGCGCGGATCTCGGCGACGGCCGCGAAGTCGAGCCCGAAGCAGGGGTTCGCGGCGATGAGGAGCTCGACGCGCTCGTCGACGCGCTCGTCGACGCCGACCCCGAGCCCGAGCTCGCGCGCGAGGACCGCGCGCTGCACGTTGCCGCCGGAGAGCGCGCCGATCGGCGCGTCGACCGAGGGCGTCTTGACCGCGTACGCGGCGACGAGGCGCTCGGCCGATCGCCGGAGCGCGTCGCGGCTCACGCCCCAGCGGAGCCGGGTGAAGGGCGGCCTGTCGAAGACGCGGAAGCCGATGTTCTCGGCGACGGTCATCGCCGGCACGCAGGCGTTGCGCAGCGGCTCCTCGGGCAGGCACCGCACCCCGTGCGCGCGGGTCTCCTCGCGCCCGGCGCCGTACGGGGCGTCGTGGACGAGCACCCTCCCGGAGCGGGCGGGCCGCTGGCCCGCGAGCACCTCGACGAGCTCCTCCTGCCCGTTGCCCGAGACGCCGGCGATGCCGACGATCTCCCCGCGGCGCACCGTGAGCGTCACGCCGTCGAGCGCCGGCCTGCCGCGATCGTCGCGCGCGGCGAGATCCTCGACGCGCAGCACCGGCGCGCCGGGGGGCGCGTCGCTGCGCGCCGCGGCGACGCGCGGCGGCTGCGCGCCGACCATCATCTCGGCCATGGCCGCCGGTGTGAGGTCCCGGGCCTCGCCCCGGCCCGCGACCCGGCCGCGCCGCAGCACCGTGACCTCGTCCGCGAAGGCCGTCACCTCGCGGAACCTGTGCGAGATCATGAGCACGCTGAGCCGCCGCGCGTCGGCCATGCGGCGGAGCATCCCGAGCACCTCGTCGGCCTCCGCGGGCGTGAGGACCGACGTCGGCTCGTCGAGGATGACGATCCGGCTGCCGAGGTAGAGCTGCTTCAGGATCTCGAGCTTCTGCTTCTCGCCGGCGGCCAGCGAGCGCGCGGGCCGATCCGGATCGATCTGGAACGGCATGCGCGCCATGAACGCGCGGATCGCCGCGCGCTCCCTTGCCCAGTCGATCACGAGCGGGAGCGACGGGCGCGCGAGGACGAGGTTCTCGGCCACCGTCATGTTCATGACCAGGGTGAAGTGCTGGTAGACCATGCCGATCCCCAGCGCCTGCGCCTCGCGCGGGCTCCGGATCGACAGGGCGGCGTCGCCGACCCGCACCTCGCCCGCGTCGGCCCTGTGGTAGCCCATGATGCACTTGACGAGCGTGCTCTTGCCGGCGCCGTTCTCGCCGAGGAGCGCGTGGAAGCTCCCGGGCAGGAGGCGCAGCGAGACGTCGTCGAGCGCGAGCAGCGGGCCGAACCGCTTCGTGATCCCGACGGCGGAGAGCGCCGGCGGCGGCGCGGGCAGGGCGGGCTCGACGGCGGCGCGCGCGGGCCTCGCCGCCGGACCCGGGAGGACGCCCGGGGCCGTCACGACGCGAGCGCCTCCAGGAGCGCCGAGGAGGTCGAGACCGCGCCGAAGACGCCGTTCTGCATCGTGATCATCTTCAGCGCGGCGGCGTGGTTGCCGGGATCCGTGGCGGCGCAGCAGTCGGACAGCAGGAGGCACTCGTAGCCGCGGTCGTTCGCCTCGCGCATCGTCGTGTGCACGCAGACGTCGGTCGTGATCCCGGTGAGGATCAGGTTGTCGACGCGGCGCTGGCGCAGGATGAGATCGAGATCCGTCGCGCAGAACGAGCCCTTGCCGGGCTTGTCGATGACCGGCTCGCCGGGCAGGGGCGCGAGCTCGGGGATGATCTCCCAGCCGGGCTCGCCGCGGACGAGCACCCGCCCGCGCGGCCCCGCGTCGCCGATGCCGACGCCCGTGCCGCGCCCGCCGTCGGTCCGGCGCGAGCGCCACCGCTTGTTCGCCGGCAGGTCGGAGAGGTCCGGCCGGTGCCCCTCGCGCGTGTGGAGGACGTGGACGCCGCGGCGGCGCGCCCACGCGAGCACGCGCTGGATCGGCGCGACGCACGCCCGCGTGAGCGAGATGTCGTAGCCGAGCAGATCGATGTACCCGCCCTTGCCGCAGAAATCGGCCTGCATGTCGATGACGACGAGGGCCGTGTTCTCGGGGCGGAGATCGCCGTTGTACGGCCAGGCGTAGGGGTCAGCGGCCACGTGGGTCATGCGTCGGGTCCTCCTGTGATCCAGCGACTGGCGTTGCTTGCGTCTCGTTGCGTCGTTTGCGTCTCGTTGCGTCGTCTGCGTCTCGTTGCGTCCTTCGCGGGTCCTTTTGCGCTCACCGCGCGAGCGTGAGCTCGGCGGGCTGGTCGGGCAGGGTCCGGGTCGCGGAGCTCGTCGCGACCATGAGGGCCAGCGTGACGAGGTACGGCGCGGCGTTGAAGAGGTGGTACCCCCAGGTGACGCCCACGGACTGGAGCGCCGGGCCGAGCGCGCTCGCGCCGCCGAAGAGGAGCGAGGCCCAGAGGCAACGCACCGGGTTCCAGCGCGCGAAGATGACGAGCGCGACCGCCATGAGACCCTGTCCGCTCGACAGGCCCTCGTTCCAGCTCCCGGGGTAGAAGAGCGAGAGGAACGAGCCGCCGACACCAGCGAGGAAGCCGCCGGCCATCGTCGCGCGCCGCCGGACGAGGTCGACGTCGACGCCCATCGCGCGGGCGCTGTCGGCGCTCTCGCCGACGGTGCGCAGCACGAGCCCGGGCCGCGTGCGGTTCAGCACCCAGAGCAGGAGCGGGGCGAGCGCGGCGCCGACGAGGAAGAGCGCGTTCACCTGGAGCGCGGCGCGCACCTGCGGGAGGTCGCTGAAGAAGCCGAGCGGGATGGCGGGCAGGCGCGGGGCCGTGGGCTTGATGAGCGGCTTGCCGAGGAAGAAGGCGAGGCCGACGCCGAAGAGCATGAGCGCGATGCCGACGGCGATGTCGTTGACGCGCGGCTTCGCGCAGAGCCACGCGTGGAGCGCGCCGAGCGCCGCGCCGAGGGCGCCGGCGGCGAGCACGCCGAGCCAGGCGGAGCCGGTGAGGTACGAGGCGCCGTAGCCGCCCATCGCGCCCATGACGAGCGTGCCCTCGAGGCCGAGGTTCACGCGGCCGCTCTTCTCCGTGAGGCACTCGCCGAGGCTCACGAACAAGAACGGCGTGCTGACGCGGAGCGCCCCCGCGGCGACCGCGAGGGGAATGCCCCAGAGCCCGAGCGCCCCGGCGTCGTCCATCACGCCACCGACGGCGCCGGCGCCGCCTGGGGGGAGCCCGGGGCCCGCGCGAGGCGGAGGCGGCCGCGGAGCGCCTCGCTCGCGAGGATCGCGAGGAACAGGATGCCCTGGAGCACGCTCACCGTCGCGTCGGGGAGCTGCGCGGCGCGCTGCACGAGGCCGCCGCTCGCGCCGATGCCGCCGAGCAGCAGCGCGACAGGCACGATCGCGATCGGGTGGTGGCGCGCGAGGAACGCGACGAGGACGCCGGTGTAGCCGTAGCCGCTGACGAGCGACGCGCTGGCCCGGCCGTGGACGGCGGCGACCTCGACCATGCCGGCGAGGCCAGCGCACGCGCCGGCGAGCATGCACGTGAGCACGACGAGGCGCTTCACCGGCAGGCCGGCGAGGAGCGCGGCGCGGACGTTGCCGCCGCTCATCGCCGCGGCGAAGCCGAAGGTCGTGCGGTGCATGAGCACGTAGCAGAGCGCGCAGGCGAGCACGCCGTAGGCGAGGCCCCAGTGGACCTCGACGCCGGGCAGATCCCCGAGCGCGTTCTCGGCGGCGAGGGGGGCCGTCGACGGCTTGTTCAGGCTCGCGGGGTCGCGCAGCGCGCCCTCGACGAGGTGGTTCAGGAGGGCGACGCCGACGTAGTTGAGGAGCAGGCTGCTGATGGTCTCGCTGACGCCGCGGTGGACGCGCAGGGCGCCGGCGACGCCGACCCAGAGCGCGCCGGCGGCGAGCCCCGCGGCGAGCATCGCGGCGAGCACCGCGGGCGGCGGCGCGCGCAGCGCCTGCGCGCCGAGCCCCGCCGCCGCGGCCGCGAGCCCGCCCATCACCATGGCGCCCTCGCCGCCGATGACGATGAGGCCGAGGCGCGCCGGCAGGGCCGTGCAGAGCGCCGTCAGCAGGAGCGGCGCGGCGCGGAGCAGGGTGTTCTGGAACGAGAACCACGTGCCGAAGGCGCCGCGGTACATCTCGTAATAGACGTCGAAGGGGTTCGCACCCTGGGTCGCCACGAAGGCGCCGAACACGAGGAGCGAGGCCGCGATGGCCCCGGCAGGGATGGCGATCGACTCGGCTGCCTCGCGCCCGAGCAGCCCGCGCGGAATGAGCTTCACGGCGCCGACGATACGGCCTCCACTATTTCCGCGATTTTTCGGCGATCTTGCAGGGCGTCGCGGGCGCGCCCTGATCGCGAAAATACGGTCGTCGTGACGCGGCGCCGCGCCTCGCCGGAAGGCGCACCGACGGAGAGGCCCGCCGGAGCGGCGCCCTCCCGTCGTGACGTGCGGCGAGAGGTCGTCGGTGAGGCCGCACGATGCTGCGGTGTGGTGGCCGTGGCGACCGCGAACGAACCGCACAGATCGGCCGCCGCCGGTCGGGCCTCAGCCTTGCACGGTGCGCCGCGCAGTCCTGTGAGCCCCGATCCGGAGGTGTCCTCGGCATGCGGTTCGGCCGATCGTTCCTGCTCCTCGTGGGCGCCAGCGCCCTGATCGCGCCCCGCGCGACGGGCGCCGCCGAGCTCACGTGTCCATCGAGCGCGACCCTCGAGGCGCTCGTCGCGTGCATTCGCGACCAGATGCCCGGCAGGGGCTCGGGGATGTTCGTCGCCCCGAGCTTCACCGAGATGGACGCCTGGCGGAGCGCCGTCAGCACCATGATGCACGGCGCCTGCGACTTCGTGCTCCCGCCCAGCCTGTGGTCGCTCGCGCGGGTCCGATCCTTCCGCGACGCGGAGAGCGGCCGCCCGTACTGCCTGCTGATGGAGACCGCCGACTGGAACGGGGACGGCGTCGTCGACCGCGGGTTCGGCGCGTTCATCGTGGACGCGTCCGCGGAGCGGGAGCTCAGCCATCAGGTGTCGCACCCGATCGCGGACGCAGGGACGGAGAGCCAGGCCATCGCCGTCTTCAAGAAGACGAGATCCCGCACCTTCCTGCTGGCCGGCGCGCACCGCGACGCGATCCCGGGCAGCCGCTGGCTTCACGGCCCCTCGATGGGCTCGGACGTCGCCCACAACGCGGCGACCATGTTCCACGCGGCGCACGCGGCGATCGCGGCCCATTACGGGTGGAAGCCGTGGTGGGCCGTCCAGTGGCACGGGATGGCGGAGGACACGTGCGAGGGCGTGGATGTGCACCTCTCTCACGGCGTGGACACCGCCCCCGCGGCGGGCGACAAGATCCTGGAGCTCAGGAGCAACCTGCTCGCTTACCAGCCGACATGGCGGATCGGCGTGCCCGGCAGCCGGATGTGCTCGCTCAACGCGACGAGCAACGTCCAGGGCAGGCTCCTCAACGACGGCGCGCCGACCGGCTGGGCTCACGGCGGCTCGCCGAGCGGCTGGATCCACGGCGGCTCGCCGGCAGGCTGGAGCTTCGGGCGCCCGGCCGCGGCCCACCCTCGGCGGTTCGTGCACATCGAGCAGCACCCCGGGGTCCGCGACGCCGATCGGTGGATCGGCGCCGTGCTGGCCACCTGGCCGTGAAGGGCGTGGCGCCGGATTGCCCGTGAACGGAGGAGCGCTCCGCGCGGCGTCCGGACCAACTCGTCGCGCGCCTGCATGCGCGGCGCGCGTCTCGCGCGAGCGCCGGTCGGCCTCGCTCATGAACCCCTGTCTGGAGGTGTCCACATCATGCGGCTCCAATCAGCGATGTTGCTCGTGCTCGGCGTCAGCGCCCTGATCTCGTCTCGCGCGGCGATGGCAGCCCAGCTCACCTGCTCGGCGAGCGCGACCCTCGAGGATCTGACGGTGTGCATCCGCGGCCAGATGCCCCCCCGGGACTCGGGGGGGTTCGTCGCCCCGAGCTCCACGCAGGTGAGCGGCTGGCGGAGCGTCGTCCGCGCGATGATGCGCGGCACGTGCAACACCGCGCTGCCGTCGAGCCTGTCGCCGTTCCTGCGGATCCGGTTGCTCCGCGACGCCGACAACGGACGCCGGTATTGCGTGCTCATGGAGACAGGCGACCAGGACGAGGACGGGTTCGTCGATCGCGGGACTGGCACCTTCATCGTGAACGCAGCCGCCGAGCGGGAGCTCAGCCACACGGCGCCGCACCCGATCTCGGACATGACCACGGAGACGGAGGCGGTCACCGTCTTCAAGGAGACGAGATCCCGCACCCTCCTGCTGGCCGGGACTCAC
The DNA here is from genome assembly GCF_051521615.1 of Sorangium sp. So ce1335. NCBI lineage: Bacteria > Pseudomonadati > Myxococcota > Polyangiales > Polyangiaceae > Sorangium > Sorangium sp. So ce1335. Next base: position 6,355,456 of record NZ_CP150363.1, on the reverse strand, counting down.
CGCGACGCCAGCCTCGCCGTCAGCACCTGCCAGAGCTCGACGATGCTCTCGGACGTCGCCCACAACGTGGCGAACATGTTCCACGCGACCCACCTGGAGCTCGCGGCCCATTACGGACCGCGTCCGTGGTGGGTGATCTCGTGGCACGGCATGGCGGAGGACACCTGTCCGGCCGTGGATGTCCACCTGTCTCACGGAATGGATGTCCCCGCCGCGGAAGGGGACAGGGCGCTGGCGCTCAGGAACAACTTGCTCGCCGATCATCCTGAATGGCGGATCGGGCTCCCGGGCCGCGGTCTGTGCTCGCTGAACGGGACGACCAACGTTCAAGGCAGGTACCTCAACGGCGTGCCGGCGAGCAGCGTCTGCGGCAGGGAAGCGGCGAGGTACAGCGGGCGCTTCGTCCACATCGAGCAGGATCCCGGGTTCCGGGATCCGGACAGCTGGATCGCCGCGGTGCTGGACACCTGGCCCTGACGCTCGGCCCCGGCGCGATCGTCTGCCCGGAGAGGACGCCTGGCGGCACGCGCAAAAAACGGAGCATTTACCGTACCTCGCCCTCGCTCCGCAATACGACGAACGTGCATCTGTCGCCGGCGTGTGCCCCGTCGTAGCGTCCCCGTCGCGTCCTGTCCTGCTGCGGGCGCCCTCCCTGGAGCCGGAGAACACCCATGACCCGTCAAGGTACGTCTGTCCCGATCGCCTCCCTCCTCCGCATCCTCGTCCCGATCAGCGTCGCGCTCCTCGCGGGCGGCTGCTCGCAAGCGCCGGCGGAGGTCCACGAGCGCCTCGGCGGGGACGAGGCCGCGCTGACCGACGCGCAGCGCCTCTCCGCGCATCGCGGGGGAGGCGACGTTCACCCCACGAGCTGCGGGGACCTCCCGAGCGCCGAACCGTCGAGCTTGCCCTACTGGACCGCGATCGCGCAGAACGGAGCCATCCCCGACGCCCTCTGGGACGGTTCGAGCGCATATCAGGACGGCCGGTTCTACATCTTCGGCGGGTTGAACGGGACGTACCCGAACGACGAGGCGGTGGCCGATTTCAGCGTCTTCGACGTCGACACGCGGACCTGGCACGATCTCGGCGAGCACACGGGCGGGCCCTCCGCACGGGCCGAGGCGATGATGTGGAGCGTCGCCGAGGACGACGCCCTGATCGTCTCCGGCGGGAGAGGCCCTTTCCGGCGCGGGCTCGATCTCACGCACCAGGACACGTTCCGCTTCGATCGGGGGCACGGGTGGACGCAGGTCGCGCAGAACGCGGCCGAAGTCGGGCTCGCGAATCGCTCCACGGAGGCGGTCGCCGTGCGACGGAAGGGCAAGCACAAGACCGTCGCGTACGCCTTCTCGGGATCGTCGTCGACGCTGTCGGGCTTCATCAACCGCCCGGACGGCCTCCAGCACGACCTGGTCCGCTACAAGAACGGCTGGAAGCAGGTCGCGACCGGCTCGCCTGTCCCGCGCGCTCGAGCCCATCACCCGCTCGTGTACGCCGAGGGCTGGAACGCCCTCCTGGTCTACGGCGGATACACGAACGACGCCGTGAACGGGACCGGCCTGTTCACGCCGGAGAACTACCTCGGCGATCTCTGGATGCTCGACGTCGACACGGAGACCTGGGAGCAGATCGCCTTCGACGAGGACAGCGGACCTGGCCGCCGCGACAACGCGAAGCTTGTCGCCGACGAGCGCGGCAATCGAATCTGGCTCTTCGGGGGCAGCCAGTTCGACGGCACCACCCTGTCGGATGTCTGGTGCTTCGATCTCGGCACCGGGGGCTGGACGCGCGTGGACACCGCGATGGCGGGGCCGGCGCCGGCGCCGCGGTTCGGCCAGTTCTCTTTCTCCCGCAGGACCGCCACGGCCTACGAGCTCTACATCTTCGGGGGAGCGACCGCGGAGTTCGCGCCGGTGCTGCTCAACGACATGTGGAGATTGACGATCCCCCTCGCCGGCGACGACTGAACGGACGGGAGCTCGGCCACGGCCAGGAACCGCTCCGTCATCGAGCTCGGCAGGGTCGCCGCGGTCGGTCACGGCGGTGCGTCGTGGTCTCCGCAGGTGAGGCATTCAGACAGCAGCAGCAGCAGGCGCGCGACTGGGCCTGGGCGACGGGGACCGGAGGAGCGCACACGCCGAATGCCGTGCAGGGGCCTGCGTCAACATCACCTCGGAAAGGGCAGGTTCGACACTGGCATTTAACTTGAATGGACCGGCCCGACCCTTCTCCAGATAGCGTAAGTACAACCTTGAAAGGATGACCCATGAGGTATCTTGCAGACTCGCTTCTCCACTCTCTGACGATCCCGGCTCTCTCCACCCTGCTGCTCGCGGGCTGCACCAGCGCCGGCCCCTCCGCGGCTGGCGGCGACGAAGGCGGGGAGGCCGTGGGCGAGGCCCATGACGCGCTCACCCCCGAGCAGTGCAGCTATTTCGATCCCGGCGGCAAGGTCCAGATCTGCCACCACACCGGCTCCGCGACGAAGCCGTACACGATCCTTCGTATCAGCGACCAGGCGTGCATCGACGCGCACAGCGCCCACGACGGTGACTACATCACCAGCACCGACCCGAGCTCGCCGCTCTACGACCCGACCTGCAACGGCCAGGGCTGCCTGCCGGTGGGGGCGCCGTGCGACGCCATGCCGCCGTGCTGTGACGGCCTCACGTGTCAAGACGGCACGTGCACCGATGTCGACGAGTGCGCGCTGGGCACCGACGACTGCGACGCGAACGCCGCCTGCGCCAACACGCCGGGCTCGTTCACCTGCGCTTGCACTGCGGGGTACTCCGGGGACGGGACGACGTGCACCGACATCGACGAGTGCGCGCTGGGCACCGACGACTGCGACGCGAACGCCGCCTGCACCAACACGCCGGGCTCGTTCACCTGCGCTTGCACTGCGGGGTACTCCGGGGACGGGACGACGTGCACCGACATCGACGAGTGCGCGCTGGGCACCGACGACTGCGACGCGAACGCCGCCTGCACCAACACGCCGGGCTCGTTCACCTGCGCTTGCACTGCGGGGTACTCCGGGGACGGGACGACGTGCACCGATGTCGACGAGTGCGCCCTGGGCACCGACGACTGCGACGCGAACGCCGCGTGCACCAACACGCCGGGCTCGTACACGTGTCAGGCTGCATGCAACCCGCCGAACACCCAGTGCGGCGCAGACTGCGCCGACACCACCTCGGACGCGAGCCACTGCGGCGGCTGCGCCAACGCCTGCGCCGCGAACCAGTCGTGCGTGGCCAGCACCTGCGTGGGCAGCGGCAATCTCGGGGTCAGCGTGACGTGGAGTCGGCCCGGCGACCTCGATCTCTTCGTCTCGACTCCCAGCGGGAACGTGATCTTCGCTGGTAACATGGGTCCGAACGCGAACACGGATTTCGGGCAGTTGGATAGAGACGATCTGGTCGGCACCGGCCCGGAGAACATCTTCTGGGATATCGGGGTGACGCCCCCGAGCGGTACGTACCACGTCTGCCTCCTGCCTTTATTCTTCTTGATTCCGCCGACGGTGCTCACCCCGTTGAGCTACACCGTCACCGTGCGGCGTCCCTTCCAGGCGCCGCAGGTCCTCAATGGCTCGTTCACGAGCCCGATCCTCGGCTTCTCCTTCTCGTGCGACCCCGGGCAACCGAGCTACGTGACGTCGTTCACTTATCCGTGATGAGGCTCGCCGTTGCCCCCAGGGCGGGCGCGTCCAATCTGAACCAACGGTTCCCGAGAGAGCGCGCAAGAGTCGGCAGATCGTGCCCAGGATAGGGATCTCCACCCGCGCACGGCAGTGCGCCGGAGGCAGGTCGGCTTCAGTAGAAATCGTACCTGGCGCCCAGGGCAGGCATGAAGATCGGGAAGAGGGGGGCCGTGAGGGGCTCGCCTGGAAACCAGGCCGAGGCGGCGTGATCGACCCCAGCCGCGGTGTCGACGAACACCCGCTGGCTCGACGCCGGCCTGGGCACGGCGATGAGCAGGGGCACCTCGAGCCCCAGGGTGAGCTCGACCCGCCTGGCTAGCCTGACGCCGGCGCGCACCTCGGGCGCGACGTACACGAAGCGCGCCGCCGCGCTCCGCTCGAGCGGGCCGAACGACGGCGCGCCGCCCGTCGACGCCCGTGCGCTCGTGCGCGATGCCGCGATCACGCCGAGCAGCCCGCCGGCGCCCAGCCGCGCGTGGAGCCGGAGGACCTCGCCCGATGAGTACCCGACCCAGGCGCCGAAGAGCGCGCCGCGGAGCGCTGTCGTGTCGTCGACGCGCACCGGGTACGACGCCCCGCCGACGGCCTCGAGCGTCGTGATACGCCCGCGGACGGCTTGCCGCACGCTCAGATAGCCCGCGGAGGCGCCGAACGAGAGATGGTCGATGCCGTACCCTCCGTGGACCATCAAGCTGACGCCAGCCCCGAGGGGCTTGCTGCAAGACGCCACGCACCCCGTCGGCGCGTCTCCGCCGAACGACACAACGAGCGGCGCCGCGGCGCTCAGCTCGGCGAGCCAGCGGGGCGTACGGCGCGGGCCGCGCTCCTCACGCTCGTCGGTGGCCCCGGCGCCTCGCGAAAGCCGGATCCTGCGTGCGTCCGGCCCCTCCCTCGGCGGCTCGGCGACCTCGAGCGTGCCCGTCTCCTGGAGCCGGACCAGCCGCGCCGTCACCTGGACCGTCTCCCCGCCGCCCACGTCGAGGCGCTGCTCGAACGGCTGGTAACCCGCCTTGACCACGCGGACGGTGTGGGGGCCGCGAGGCACGCGCAGGGGCGCGCCGAGCGGCAGCTCGCCGCGCGGTACGCCGTCGATCAGGACCGTCGCGCCCGGCTCGGCGCCCGCGATCCCGATGGCCCCGACGGCATTGTAAAGGAGCTTTACCACCAGCAGGATATCGCGCTTGTCCTCGGCCTTGAGCCTCTCGGAGAAGTCGCGCAGCGCGCTCTCGTACAGCGCGATGGCCTCCAGGTAGCGCTCGAGCTGGATGAGGCACGCGGCGGCGTTGGTCGTCCCGTTCAGCGTCATGAACAGCGAGCGCGATGCCTGGAACTCGGCGAGCGCCTCGGCCCAGCGCTCCTGATCGCGCAGCGCGATCCCGCGCTGGAAGTGCGCGCGCGCCTCCTCGCGACGCTGGACCTCGCCGGGCTCGCCCGGCTGCGCGGCGGCGAGCGAGCCGAAGGGCAGGGGCGCCAGGAGCGCCGCCGCGAGGAGGAGGCCGCCACGCGCGGCGCGTCGGCGCGTCGTGCCCGGTCGTGCGCGCGCCCTCATTCGAACGAGTCTCCGGCCAGCACGCCGCTGCGCGGCTTCCCGTGCGCCGCCGCGGCCGCGCCCGTCGGGCACCTGGGGGTGACCTGCGCCGCCGGGGGACAAACACACGCCGGACCCTCGCTCGGCCGCGCGGCGCCGAGCGCAGCGCCCAGCGCCGATCCGGGCGGCGGTTCCATCGCCAGGTGACCCGCCAGCACGTCGTGCTCGGCGGCGACACCGGGCAACATGGACTCGAGCGCCAGCTCCGGCGGCTCGGCGAGCTCCGGCGCGGCGGAGTCGACGGCCTCGGCGGCCGCCGGCTCGGCGGGCGCGGCCGGGAGGAGGCCGCGCCCGGAGCGGCGCGCCGCCCGCGCCAGGGCGGCGAGATCGAGCGAGGGCGGCGAGGCGCCGGCGTCCGTGAGGGTCACGGTCGTCTCGCCGTGCCGTGCCCCCCTGGAGACGCGCACCCGGTGCGTCTGCCCGACCTTGCCCGAGAGCTCGATGACGCCGTCCCGCCGCCGCATCGGGACGCCGTCGACCTCGACCACGGCGTCGGCGGGCAGGACGAGCAGCTTCACCCGGCGCTCGCCGGCGCCGAGCCTGTGCGCCGCCGGCCGCGCCGCCGCGGGGGCGCGGGCCTCGACGGCGTTCTCGCCGGCGGACGTCGCCGGCTCGGCTCCGCCCTCCTCGACGCCGGGCTGCCCGCACGCGCCCTGGGCCGACAGGAACACAAGCGCCGCGGCCGCGGCCATGTCGCGCGCCCTCATCGCCCCCGGCCCTCCGCGAGGAGCGGCGCGCGCTGGTACGAGCGCTCGCACGCCGCGTGCCGATCCCGGGCCGCGGACGCGGTCTCCCCGAGGTAGGTGACGCGCATGTGCGGCGGCAGGCAATCGGTATGCGCGGTCAGCAGGCGTCTCTTCAGGGTGTCCACGTCGATGCTCCAGGTGTGAATGCCGTTGTCCATGGCGACGGTCATCAGCCGTTGCCCTCCGTCGAGGAAGGCCAGCGCGATGACCGGCGCCGACGATCCGAGCACGATGGGCGCGCCCTCGCCGGCAGCGCTCCAGAGGCGGACGGTGGCGTCGGCCGACGAGGTGACGACGCGCCCGCCGTCGGGGCTGAAGAGGGCGCGGAGGACCGCGCCGTCGTGCCCGCGCAGCACGACGGGCTCGCCCTCGCCGTCGGCGCGCCACACCCGCGCCGTCCCGTCGTCGGACGCCGTCACGACGCGCTCGCCGTCGGGGCTCCACGCGCCGGCGTGGACGCCGCCGCCGTGCCCGCGCAGCACGACGGGCTCGCCCTCGCCGTCGGCGCGCCACACCCGCGCCGTGTGGTCGAGCGACGTGGTGAGCACGCGCGCGCCGTCAGGGCTCCACGCGGCCGAGGTGAGCCAGTCCTCGTGCCCGCGCAGCACGACGGGCTCGCCCCCGCCGTCGGCGCGCCACACCCGCGCCGTCCCGTCGTCGGACGCCGTCACGACGCGCTCGCCGTCAGGGCTCAACACGGCGGCGCGCACCTCGGCCTCGTGGCCCCTCAGCACGACGGGCTCGCCCTTGCCGTCGGCGCTCCATACGCGCGCCGCGCGATCGAACGAGGCCGTGGCGACGCGCGCGCCGTCGGCGCTCGGCGCCGCGCTCGCCACCCACCCCGCGTGACCCCTGAGCACGACGGGCGCGCCCTCGCCGTCGACGCGGAAGACGCGCGCCGTCCCGTCCTCGAAGGCCGCGACGACGCGCTCGCCGCCTGCCACGATGGACGCGGCGTGGAAGAAGCCGAGGTCGCGGCGCCGGTGCGGCATCGCCCGGAGCGGCTCGGCGCTCCACACCTTCGCGGTGCGGTCGGACGAGCGCTCCCACGGATCGGACGCCGCGGTGACGACGCGCGCGCCGTCGGGGCTCCACGCCGCGGAGCGGAGCGGCGCGCGGTGCCCGACCAGGACGAGCGGCGGGCCGCTGCCGTCCGCCGGCCAGAGGCGCGCCGTCCGGTCCGCGGAGGCGCTGGCGACGTACTCGCCGTCGGGGCGCCATGAGACGAAGGTCACGGCGAGCGCGTGGCCGGAGAGCACGACCGGCTCGGCGCCGCCGGCGGCGCGGAAGACGCGCACGGTCCGATCGGCCGAGGCGGTGGCCACGCGCAGGCCGTCAGGGCTCACGGCCACGTGCAGGACGCTGTCCTCGTGCCCGGCGAGCACCACGGGCGCGCCGGCGTCGGCCAGCGTGAAGACGCGCGCCGTCCGGTCGCGCGAGCCGGTGACGACCCGCGCGCCGTCGGGGCTCACGGCCACGGAGATCACCTCGCCGGTGTGCCCGCGGAGGACGCGGCTCCTGCCCGTCGCGATCAACCAGACGCGCGCCGTCCGGTCGTCGGAGGCGGTGACGACGCGCGCGCCGTCGGGGCTCCACGCGGCCGCGTTGATGCGGCCGCGGTGGCCCGTGAGGACGACCGGAGCGCCCTCGCCGCCCATGCGCCACACGCGCGCGCTGCCGTCCGCCGAGCCCGTGAGCACGCGCGCGCCGTCCGGGCTCGCGGCCACCGCGGTGACGGCGCCGCGGTGGCCCCTCAGCACCACGGGCTGACCGGCGCCGTCGGCGCGCCACACGCGCGCGGTGCCGTCCTCCGAGCCCGCGAGCGCGCGCGCGCCGTCGGGGCTCCACGCGGCCGCGAGGATGGCCCCGCCGCCGCCCTCCAGCACCACGGGCTGGCCGGTGCCGTCGGCGCGCCAGACGCGCGCGGTGCCGTCGGCCGAGGCCGTGAGCACGCGCGCGCCGTCGGGGCTCCACACGGCCGCGGCGAGGGCGCCCGCGTGCCCGCGGAGGGTCGCGCGGAGCGCGTTCGCGTTGAGGGCGTCGCTCGCCAGCTCGATCCAGCCGCGGCGCGCGCCCGGCCGCTCCGCCTCGGGCAGGAGCCTCATCGCCAGCGGGAGCTGCGCGCGCACCGCGAGCTCGCGGAAGCCCGCGAGGATCCTGGCGTCGTGCGCCTCGGAGCGCCGCTCCTCCGCGACGTCGCGCTGCCGGTCGGCCTCGCGTCGAGCCCGGACCTCCTCGACGCGCAGGCGATCCGCGCGGAGCTTCTGGCCGTACGCCACCGCGCCGAGCGCCGCCGCACCGGCCGCGACCAGGAGCGCCGCCGCGGCGACGGCGGCGGAGCGGCGCCGCCGCCCGCGCTCCTCGGCGAGCCTCGCCTCCGCCTCGGCCCGCTCGCGTCGCCGCGCCTCCAGGTGCTGGCGCTGCTGCCGCTGATCGAAGACCTCGCGCGCCAGCCAGTCGTGGCCGATCTCGAAGTACCGGCTCCCCTGGTGCTCCGCCGCGTGGAGGATGGCCGCCCCCTCCAGCGCCTTCAGCGCCGGCCCGAGCTCGTCCGCGGGGAGGACCCGGAGCAGCTCCTTCTCGGTGCGCAGCGTGCGGCTGCCGTCCGCCGTCACCAGGTGATCCTCGAGCAGCCGCTCGGCCCCGCCGCGCAGCGCGCCGAGGCCGGCGAGCGTCGCGTCCAGATACCGGCGCAGGATGGCCTCGGCATCGACCGCGCAGGCCGCCGCGCCCCCCTTCGCGCGCTGCTCGAAGAGCGCGCGGCACACGATCTGCGCGTACGCGGCCTGCGCCTCGGCCTCGTCGACCGCGGCCTGGCCTGGCACGCGCACCTGGAGCAGGAGCGGGCGCATGTCCGCCGGCGCCCACGCCTGCGGCGGCTCGCCCGCGGCGGCCGCCTGGCAGACGGCCTCGCAGAGCTCGGCGACCGTGAGCGGGCCGACGCGGAAGCCGTGATCGAGGAGCCGGCGGTGCTCGCGCAGCCGATCGCGGAAGCGGCCGAGGTAGTCCTCGCGGAGCGACAGCAGAAGGCGCAGGTTGCGGGTGGGCAGCCCGGCGAGGCGGTCCACGCAGTCGAAGAGCGCCTCGGCCTCGGCCGCGCCGCGCGTGGCGTAGAGCAGCTGCTCGATCTGATCGAGGTAGACGACGGCGAGCCGCGGCGACCCCCGCGCCGCGCGCTGCGCCGCCGTGAGCAGCGCGTCCGCGGGCGAGGCGCCGGCCGGCCGGTCGCCGAGGCCGAGGGCGCCGTACACCGCGTCCGCGAGCCAGCGCGTCGGGTCCTGATCCTCGGGCCAGGCGTCGACCCGCGCCACGCGGATCTCCTGCTTCTCGATGAGCGACGGCAGGACCGCCGCCTGCACCAGGGAGGACTTGCCCGCGCCGGACGGCCCGAAGACCGTGACGCAGCGGTTGGCGAGGATGGATGCCTCGAGCCGGTAGGCCAGGTCGCCTCGCCCGTAAAAGCGATCACGGTCGGAAGCGCGGTAAGGTTGCGGACCAGGGAAGGGGTTCTGCATTGCGGGGCAGCGAGAGTGAGTAAGAGCGAGCAAGAGCGAGTAACAGCGAGTAACAGATGGGTTCGGCGCAAACACCTTATTGATTCTCAAGGATCCAGAGGTCGCTCCGGGGCTCGCGACCGACCCGGGTGTGGCGCGCTCCCGGGGGGCGCGCACTTGTCGGGCGACTCCGAGCGGGTCACCCAGCGACGGAGGTCGATGTTCACCGTCCCCAGGAAGGCTCCCTTGAGCACGCGGACGTTGTAGGTGACGCCGGGCGCCGTCTTCTGCGCCTCTCCCCACGCGCCGAGGGTGCCGTCGAGATCGACCGACGCGCCGCCCTCACACGAGAGCTTCCCCTTCCAGGCCGCGCCGGCGGTGTCGAGCGCCGCGATGTTGAACGAGCACGCGTCGAGATCGCAGACGTTGCCCGGACCGACAGCCGCGCCGGCGCAGTCTTTCTTCTGGTAAACCACGCTGAAGCACTCGGGGTAGTCCGCGAAGAAGAGAGAGGTCCCCTGGAGCCTCTGGCCCGACGTGCTCGACGCGCTCATGGAGGTCCCTCCGATCGAGGAGGCGTCGATCGCCAGGGACGCGGCCACCGCCTCCTCGGCCGCCACCTCGATCGTCCCCGCCTTGATCGCGCGCGTCAGCACCCTGACGTAGCTCGTCCCGGTCTCGGCGAACAGGCTGGTGCACGCGCCGCTCGCGTCGAGGTACACCGCCGAGAGCCTGCTCTCCACGAGGTCCGTCAGCGTGATGTTCGCGCTCCGCTTCGACGACGCGCGGGCCGAGGAGGCGACCTTGAAGGCCGCGCCGAAGTCGCCGGAGAGCTCCCCGTCGAGCACGTCCCCGTAGTGGAGCGTCACCTTCGACCAGCTCGGCGCCGCGGTGCCCTGGTCGCCGTCGAAGCAGGCGTTGGTCTCGGGCTGGTCCCCGAGCTGCCGGCGTCCGAGGCTCGCGGAGCCGCTCGCCGGCGTCCGCGCGCGGTAGTCCGGCGCGAGGTCCTTGATCGCCTTGTCGAGCGTGACCGTCGGGGTGCTCGCGCAGGCCGTGACCGGTAGCGCGGCCAGCGCCGCGATCACGAGGCGGATCGGTGAGCGATTTCTGTCATCGTCAATCTGCACGGTGGATCTCCTTCGACCGCGCCGTGGCCGCGGTCAGGGCGAGACGGCCGAGAGGACGTCCTCGATCTCGGCGGCGAGCTGTCGACGTCCGCCGACGCGTCGCTGGCGAGCCAGTCGATATCGTCCTTCCGGCGGTAAGCCTCGGCGCGGATCCGTGGGACGACCACGAGCTCTTCGTCCTCGGTGAGCTCGTCGGCGAGCAGGGTGACCGAGAGCTCGCACACCTTGATGCTGCCCTCCGGCTCGGGGATCCGCAGGGTCACCGTGGCCGTGGCGCGCTCGGAGTCGAGGCGCGCGGCCGCGCGGCCCTCGAAATGAACGGACAGGGCCTTGCCCACCGACTGGAGCAAGGCCTGTACCGCGCGCCTCGGTGGTTCGCCGGGGCCGAGGCGCGTACGAAGAGAGACGCCGACCGTCACCCACGACGAGCCGCTGAACGCGATGGGCTCATCCCGATTCATGTGTTCCTCCGCTGGCACGGGCATACCTGCCATGAAACGGACGATGTCGCGTTCTGTCAGCTCAAGAGAAATCAAGGAGCGACGCGTTCACGAGAGGCCGCGCCGGACGTCGTGAGCTTCGGAGCAGCGCCGTCCCGCCGCGGGATCGGTCGCTATCTCGAGGAGGGCTGCGGTGTCATTCGCCACGCGGATCATACACAATCGTTTTGCCGGTGGTGTCGATGAGCGCAAAGGAGTAGTCGGGAGGGAAGCTGATGGACTTCGCCTTCGGGAGCAAGTCCAGCGGGTACCACCAGTCGGGGGCGCCCGCGTACATCCACGCGTTGCCGGCTGAATCGAGGCCATAGTATGCCATGGCGCCTGCGGACACCACCTGGACCAGGGTTCCACTGGTGTTGTTGTTGGGGATGGGGTCAGTCCAGCTGTTGGTCGCGAAGATGTACTGGCGCATGTTGCCAGAAGTGGTGAGCCCCATCAGATACCAATTCCTCCCCCCTGCGTTCCAGAAGGCGCTCACCTGCTTCATCCCGCCGCCGTTGAGCGTGCTCCAGGAGTTCGTGCTCGCATTGTACTGCAAGACGTTGCCTGCCGCGTCGACCCCCCAGACCCCAGACCCGTTGTTGACCCCAACGGCCACCTGAACCAGCGAGCCGGGCATCTGGACCCAGGGGTCTGTCCCGTTGTACTTGTACACCCTGCCCGCCGCGTTGACGCCCCACACCGTCCCGTCAGTCGAGGCGCTCACCTGGACGAGCGAGCCAGGGATCTGCGTCCAGCTGCTTCCGGTGTAATGGAAGATGTTCTGGGCGCCATCAACCCCCCAGACGTTGGGGCGGCCTCCAACAGGGTAAGAGACGGCGGAAATCTGGGTCATGGTCGTGCTGAGCGTGAGGGGCATGGTTTCTGTCTCCTTCGTCCATTCGGCGCCAGGCTCCGTCGAGCAGAACGCCCCGATGGAACGGCGCTTCGAGGCCCCGCGGACGACGCCATCGTCATTCCGTCAGTGCCATCGCGATACCGGTCGTATCCGTCGTCGGTCGCGCTGACAACTTAAGCTATTTTAATGCGCCTCGGATTCGGCGGCGTGACCGGGCGTGGAGGCGACGGGGAGACCGCTCCCACCGTCGCGCAGCTTGGAGATTCTTAAGATCAAACACGCTTCACGGCGGGCCGCCCCGTACGTCGTGAGGGGTAGAGCAGCGCCCTCCTCGCCAGGGGACGGGCCGCTGCGTCGAACCTGCACCTGTCGCGACGGCCGCACCCGCGGTGCCGGCCGGAGGGTGGAGGTCTGCCCCGAGAACCCTTTCCGGCGAGGCGCGTATGAGTTTCAGCGATCAGAAGATCAACCACCTGAGCACCGTCACCCACGACGGCAAGGTCGTCTGCTTCGGCACCGATCCGAGCGGCACGATCTGGTACACGGTCAAGCGCAGCGGCTTCGAGGACACGGCCCTGCAAGACGGCGCCGACCCGTTCGGCTTCGAGGCGTCCAAGAAGCTCCGGCTCGGCGAGTCGGTCGCCGACGCGTCGGTCATCGCCCACGAGAAGGAGAACCTGGCGGCCGAAGGCGGCGACGTGCTCGTGAAGACGGTGTACGGCGCCTCCGACGAGGTCACGAGGAGCGCCGACGCGCCCGTGCAGGTCGTGTCGGCCCTGAATCACCTGTTCGTCTTCCGCCAGTCGCCGGGCGGCAAGATCCTCGTGAGCCGCTTCGTGCTCGACGGCATGACCAACGAGCTCGTGCCCAAGCTCGAGGTGCGCTTCCGGCGCAGCAGGCAGCGCCTCAAGGCCGCGCCGTCCGCCGCCGGCAAGGGCGGCGGCAGCTTCGACAACCTCGATTACCGCGACATCGACGGAAACTACTTCTACGAGGGCGCGGCGGAGCTCTCCTTCGCCGGCACCGTGGCCAACGGGTGGTTCTCGCCCGTCTTCGCGCCGACCGCCGAGAGCGATAGGCACCGCTGGCACCTGTTCGTCCACGACAAGGCCGCGGGCAAGCTGGTCCTCTACACGATCGGCTCTCAGGAAGAGCGCGTCTTCGACGTGAAGGACTACCTCCTTGCCCGGCAGGACCCTTCGAACCCGAAGAACACCATCTACCGGTCGCTCCCCGGCATCGTCCGCAGGACCCTCGACCTGCCTGGGTGGACCGTCGCCGGCGCCCCGGCGGCGACGACCTACGATCTGCAGAAAGAGCAGATCACCGACGCGGGCCCGCAGCTCCTCCGCGACACGACGAGGGTGATGCTGGCCGTGCCGGTGAAGGCGGCCAGCAGCGACGTGGTGAGGACCGCGGTGCTCGATTTCGCGCTCGCCGCGGACGGCACGCTGTCGCAGATCGACCTCACGCCGGACAGCAGCGAGATCCTGCGCAGCGAGGCGCGCGAGGTGCTGACCCCGCTCTCGTTGCTCGACGACATCAAGGAGATGGCCGACACGACGCCGCCGCCGTCCGGGACCATCGTCGGCACCGAGCGGGGCGGCGACGACCTGCTCCAGATCCGGTCGAGCGGCGCGCTCCCGGCGGGCGTCGCGCGGGGAGCCAAGGTGAAGATCCGGGGCACCCAGAGCTACGACGGCCATTACAAGGTGGTCAGCGTCAAGGACGCGACCTTCCAGGTCGAGGCCACGTTCACCGACAACCAGGCGGGGTTCTGGGAGATCGTGCCGGACAAGCAGACCGGCCTCGTGTTCGACAACATGGTCGTGGGCACGGCCAAGGACGCCCAGGGCAAGCTCATGGTCGCGTGCGCGGCGCACGATCTGAAGCCCGGCGACGAGGTGCAGATCACGGGCACCCAAGGCTACGACGGCATCTTCCCGGTCAAGTCGGTCGTGGCCGGCAAGAGCGCCTTCGTGCTGGACACGCCGTTCTTCGCGGGCGAAGCGGCGAACCTGAGCAAGGTCGTCCGCCGGGGGCTGCGGATGGACGGCGACGACCGGGTGGAGACGCCCGAGCTGGAGCTCGCGCCGCCGAGCCCGGCGCGGGACCTCGGCCGCACGCTCTCGGCCTGGGTGCGCGTGGACGCGGCCGGCAACCTCGAGCAGAGCCTCGTGAAGGACAGCGGCGGGATGATGCACCTCGCCCTCGGCGCCGACAACAAGGTGAAGCTCGTCGTGCGCATGAGCGACGGCGCGACGCGGACCGTGACCGATCCGAAGGAGTTGCCCGCCGACACCTGGGTGCATCTCGCGGGCACGGTCGCCTACGCCACGAAGACCGGCGGCGATACGCGGATCGCGCTCTGCCGCGACGGCGTCGAGGTCGCGCAGCAGATCGTGGCGCGCGCGTTGCCGTGCCACCTGGGCCAGAATTGCGCGGTCTTCGACGGGGACGACGACTACATCGAGGTGCCATCCCTGGGCCAGAAGTTCGCCGGAGGCATCACGGCCGAGGCATGGGTGTACCTGGATGACCCGGCGGAGGCGAGCTCACTGCGCGGCATCGTGGGCCAGGACTTCAGCGCCGGCGTGGTGCAGTTCGCCTTGCAGGTGGAAGGCGCCGACCACCAGCTCCGCGCCGGGTTCTACGACGGCACGACATGGTGGGACATCCTGGACGACGAGGGCTTGCCGCGCGATCGCTGGGTCCACGTCGCCGCGACGTATGACGGTCATCGCCTCGCCATCTACCGCGACGGCGTGCTCATCAAGAGGAGCGACGACATGGACCGCCCCTTGCCCGACGAGAGCACCGCCGGGTGGCGGATCGGACGCCGGCACGACCTCGACGATGCGGCGAGCATGTGGAAGGGCCGCATCGCGGACGTGCGGTTGTGGAGCCGCGCTCGAACGCAGGCGGAGATCGCCGAGGGCATGGCGAAGCGGCTGACGGGAGGTGAACCGGGCCTCGTCGGGTACTGGCCGCTCGACCAGGGCACGGCGAACGACCTGTCCCGGGCGAAGCGGCACGGCACCCTCGCAGGGCAGCTCGGATGGAAGCCGGACGCGTATCTGCACCCGCAGATCGTGCCGCCGGCGGCGCCCGGCGCGAAGCTCGCCAGGACCATGAAGCTCGACGGGGTGGACGACTCCATCGAGGTGCCCGCCTTCGCGACCCCCTCGAGCGCCATCACGGTGTCGGTCTGGGCGCGCAGCGCGGCGGCGGCCTGGAGCGGCCAGGGATCCCTCGTCAGCAAGAGGGACTCCTTCGTCCTCAACCCGTCGAAGGGCGCCCGCGACGTCGAGTTTGGGCTCTGGCTCGATGGAACCTATACCAGCGTGTCCGGCGCGCCGGCCGACGTCCAGGGGTGGCACCTCTACACAGGGACGTACGATGGGAGCGAGATCCGCCTCTACATCGACGGCGCGCCCGCGGCGCAGCAGGCGGCGTCCGGCGCGATGGCGGCCGACGCGTCCGGGGTGATGTGCATCGGTCACGACGACGGCCATGCCGCGACGGAGCGCAACCTGAGCGGGCAGGTGGCCGACGTGCAGGTGTGGAGCGTCGCGCGGGCGCAGGCCGACATTCAAGCAGACATGTACCGCAGGCTGACGGGCAACGAGGGCGGCCTCGTGGGCTACTGGCCGCTCGACGTCAACGCCGGGGACCTCTCGCCGAGCAAGCGCAACGGCGCCCTCAAGGGCAGCCCGGCGCTGGTGAGCGCGGGCTCGGCGCACACGATCGGTGAGGCCTTCCGCGGCGAGATCTCCGGCGTGCAGATCTGGGAGGAGGCGCGGGCCGCGGCCGCCATCAAGGCCTCCATGCACCTGAACCTGAGCGGACGGGAAGCCGGGCTCGCCGCCTACTACCGCATGGGCGCGATCGCCCACGAGGGGAAGTCGCCGATCCTGCCGGATTTCTCGCGCCATGGCAGGAACGCCGCGGTGTACGGCGACCCCTACGCCGG
Organism: Sorangium sp. So ce1335; assembly: GCF_051521615.1. Lineage (NCBI taxonomy): Bacteria > Pseudomonadati > Myxococcota > Polyangiales > Polyangiaceae > Sorangium > Sorangium sp. So ce1335. The sequence continues at coordinate 6,339,481 of NZ_CP150363.1, read as the reverse complement.
CGCGCGGCGCCTCAACCGGGCGACGGGCTCGGGCAAGAAGGTGGTCCAGTACGGCAGCGACGAGCTCGTGGCGGTCAGCCAGCGCGGCGTCTACGAGGAGACGTTCGAGTTCCGGGTGACCTCGCCCGGCGCGGCGCTCGACCCCAACAACGCCGGCGGCACCGGGGTCAGGCTCTTCGGCTTCTCGTACTGGGGCAAGAGCAGCCGCGGGAGCAAGGAGATCCTGCGCGTCCCGGCGGGGAGCGTGCAGCAGAGCGATTTCAAGAGCCTCGGCGGCGGCTGGTACAAGGCCGCGTGCCGCGTCGTCGTGCCGGACGGGATGAGCCTCCTGCGCGCGTTCGAGGTCGCCGACGTGCGCGGCACGTGGGGGGCCGAGAGCTCGCCGCCGGGCGACGAGTGGACCGCGATCGAGGTTCGCAAGCACCGCATCCGCCTGGTCTCGGACGCGGTGACGCGCGACAGCTACACCGACGTGTCGAAGCTCTCGTCCTTGCCCGCGCAGAAGCAGGAGCTGTTCGACAACCTGGCGGCGGAGGCCGGGGCGGAGGCCAAGGAGGCCGGCGTCGAGGCGCGGATCCGCGACCTGCTGGCGCGGATCGACGTGGCGAAGAACCAGCAGCGCTACGTCGAGGAGGCTGCGAGGCTCAAGGACCGCCTGTCGAAGCTGGCGTCCGACAGGAAAGTGATGGAGAGCGAGCGCGATGCGATCAGGAGCAATCGGTGGAGCTACTACCAGCGGATACTGAACCACGGGTCCGGCAAGGACATGACCGCCGGTGACGACAGGGCCGTATACCACCACCAGCCGTGGGCGCCGAAGGACCTGGGCTATCAGCGCTGGCGGGTCGTGGAAGGCGACCCCGGGCGCTTCCAGATCCTGCAGCAGAAGAGCGGGCTGGCGCTGAGCGCGCCGGGCGGCGGTGGGCAGGACACGGACCTCAGGATCGAATCGCCGAGCAACAGCGCGCACATGCAGTGGTCGCTCGCCGACTGCAATGATCTCGACAAGGGGCCTTGTCGCCTCAGGCCGTGGCACAACATCGGCGTGTGCGTCGAGATCGCTCGGGAGGCGAACCACGACGGCGCGGTGTGCCAGCTGTGGGGCACGAAGAGCATCGCTCACCAGTATTGGTGGATCGTGAAGACCGACGCGATGACCGCAGAGGACAAGGCGGCGCTCGACGCGAAGGACGCGGAGCTGTCGAGGCTCGACAAGGATGTCGCGCAGATGGATCGCCGCATGGCCTGGCTCAACGAGATCCTCGCTCGAAAGGAGAGCCTCGACCAGCTCCAGCGCGATCTCACGACCGCGCAGGGCGATCTGACCACCGCCCGCGCGGATCTCGCGACCAAGGACGCGACGGCCGTCAGCGGTCTCGCCTCGCTCCCGCCGGCGATCATGCCGGTCATCGCGACCGACGAGCGGGGCCTCACGACGGCCGGCGCGGTGCTCGATTTCGTCCAGCCCGCCGGCGGGGTCCGGCTCACGGAGAGCTGCGAAGGCAACGTGCTGCTCACCTACGTCGATCGGCAGGGCCGCATGCGCGCGACCCGCTACGACGCGGCGGCGGACGCCCGCAACGCCACGTTCGAGCAGTGGCTGCCCGACCCCGCGCGCGCCTGCGCAGACGTCCGCGACAGCGGCGACAAGATCACCCTGGCCAAGGCCGTGAGCCTGCCCGCGACCGGGTGGACATGCGAGGCCTGGGTGCATTTTCCCATGGCCACCAGGGACGATGGAGCCCCGTACGGCACGAACGTGGTGGCCAGCACCGGCGCCTCGTCGGACGCGCCGCTCGTCGTGCGCGCGGGCAACCGCCTGGGGCTCATGATCGACGGCTGGTACTTCGACAGCGGCGCCCACCTCGAGCGGATCATCAAGGCGGGGTGGCACCACGTCGCGGTGGCCTCGAGCCGAGGCACCACCACGGTGTACGTGGACGGCGAGGCGGCGGGCAGGCGGACGACCTCGCAGCCGGCCCTCCGCTTCAATGGCACCACGGACTATGTCGAGGTGCCGGCGCACAAGAACCCCACGACGGCCCTCACGGTCTCGATCTGGGCGCGCAGCGCGACCGAGCGCTGGAACGCTCCCGGTTGCCTGGTGTGCAAGCGAGATGCGTTCATCATGCACCCCATCTCGAACAGCAAGGAGATCCGGTTCTACCTCTGGACGAGCGCGGGCCTGCAGGCGGTCAGCTTCACGCCGGAGGACATCCAGGGCTGGCACCTGTACACGGGCACGTTCGACGGCGGTTACATCCGCCTCTACGTCGACGGCGAGCTCGCCGTCGAGCAGGCCGTCACCGCGACCATCCAGGAGTCGCAGGGCGCGCTGTACATCGGGTACGACAACGGCAACAACGGCTACTTCCAAGGCGACATCGCCGAGGTGTCCGTCTGGAAGTCGGCCCGGACCTTCACCGAGATCCGAGAGGACTTCTATCGGTCCTTCGTGGGCAACGAGTCGGACCTCATCGGCTACTGGCGCATGAATGGCGCGCACGACGGCGGAGTGACCAAGGTCAAGGACCTCACGTCGAGCGCGCGTCACGGCCTCGTGAAGGGCGCGCCGGCGGACGCGACGATCACGACGCTGGCGGCGCGGACCCTCGATGTCCAGGTCCTCGGCAACCTCGCCAAGGGCGGCAGCCCCATCGGCCGGTTCGCCGAGGTCCGCCTCTGGAACCTCGGCTTGACGGACGCGGAGGTCGCGGCCAGCGCGCGGGCGTCGCTGTCGGGCAACGAGCCGGGGCTCGTCGGCTACTGGCCGCTCGACGAGGCCACGGGCGCGACGGCGCGCGACCGCTCGGCCGGCGGCGAGGCGCACGGGGCCATGGTGGGCGTGGACTGGGTGGGTTACACGGCGCACACAGGCCACGCGAGCGGCGGGAGCCTCAACCTGCCTGCCGGGGGCAACGCGTACATCCAGCTCGCGCCGATCGCGCCGGCCGGCGGTAGCTTCACGTTCGAGTGCTGGGCGCGGCGGCAAGGCGGCGGGAGCGGCGCCGCGTTCCTCGTCACGGCCACCGGCGCCGGGACCCCTGGGCTGTTCGCGTTCGGGTTCGCCACGGACAAGCTCACGATGATCCTCAAGAATGGGTTGCAATCGCCTCTGGCCTATACGGACACGGACTGGCACCACCTGGGCTGCACGTACGACCAGCCCACGGGGACGCGGCGGCTCTACCGCGACGGCGAGCTGATCGCGGAGGATACGACGACGAGCGATCTCGTCGCCTCTGACTTCACCGTCGGCGGGATGCTGTCGAATTCCGGCCAGTTCAGCGCTCCGTTCCATGGCGATATCGCCGAGGTGCGGATCTGGGACAAGGCGCGCACCGCCGACGAGATCCGCGCGGACATGGGCCGTCGCCCCGCGGGCACCGAGGCGAACCTGCTCGCCTGTTATCCGCTGGATGCGGTGAGCAGCGACAGGAAGGTCTGGGACAGGAAGTCGGGCCGGTACCAGGGCGTTCTCAACGGCGGCGCGCAGCTCGTCCCCACGACGCCCGCGAAGCTCGTCCCCGCGATGCCTCCGCCCGTGTCGCCCGGGGCGAGCCTCGTCACCGCCGAGTACAGCTCGATCGAGATCAACGCCGAGGGGAAGCGGCGCGCGCTGATGCGGCGCTTCTTCGGGTCCGCCGCCGGAGGCGACGTGAAGCTCCTGCCCGAGCTGCGGGTCGAAGAGCTGACGCTGCAATGGATCGGCAACACGCAGATCAACCCGACGCTGCTCGGGTACATCGAGGGCGCGCCGCCCGTCCCCTCGGAGAACCTCACCGGGGAATACCAGGACTACGACGCCGCGACGACCGTCGCCCTCAAGCAATCGCAGGAGACGAGCTATCGATGGCAGCGCAGCGAGGCCCAGAACGCCGCGTTCAACCTGGACGGGTTCCTCGGCGCGGCGTGGGACACCGAGGCGGGCCTGCTGATCTCCTCCAAGGTCTCGGAAGGTCAGGCGGGCGGGGTCTTCAACTACGCCTTCCAGAAGAGCGACGCCAAGGACACCGCGATCGCCGCGTCGTCCAGCATCACCGCGACGGACAGCCTGGCGCTCTCGGGCGTCGCCGAGGACAAGATCTCTTGCGCGGCGGTGGGCCGGCGCTGGGTCCCCAAGAACGTCGGGTATGCGCTCGTGATCTCCGGCATGGCCGACGTCTTCGTCACCAAGCTCAGGAGGAGCGGCCGCATGGTGAGCTACGACATCCGGCCGGTCGAAGGCGTGCCGCTCGACGTCAACACGATCACGTTCATGATCAACCCCGCCTACACGCTCAACGGGAGCCTGGACGGCATGGTCGGGTCGATGCCCGCCCATCCGACGTTCTACCCGCACGTGCCCGACATGCGCGCGCAGTACGGCTCGCTCTACCCGGCGAGCTATTTCCGGCTCAAGCAGGCGTACGCGCTCAAGGACACCATCGAGCGGTTCGACAAAGAGCGGGAGAGCTTCTTCTACAACTTCAGCGCCGACCAGGTCGAGAAGCTCGACGCGTTCAACACGCCCAGCGCGCCGAGCCTCCCCGAAGGATCGCCGGAGACGTCGTCGAAGGCCACCGACGCCGATCTGGACGCGCTCAAGCAGAAGAACCAGGAGAAGAAGAAGGAGCTCCAGCGCGAGGCGGAGAGGCGGAAGGCGGACATCGACGCCAAGCACAAGGGCCTCGAGGGACGGGTGCGCGCGAGCGGGGCCTTCTCCGACTGGCAGCACCGTATGGCCGGTATCCAGACGAAGGCGGGCAAGCGCAACATCGTCAACACGTACGTGTGGGACGCCGACGGCGGGCTCCGCGCCGAAGAGCAGGGCTTCGCGAGCACGATCGAGCACTCGATCAGCACGGAGACGAGCCACAGCGGCGGCGGCGGCTTCTCTTCCGAGGCGTCGATCTATGCGTTCAAGTACTCGATCTCGCTGGTGGGCTCGGGAGGCCGCGTCGACGCGAACAGCAAGACGCTGAGCGCGAGCAAGGCCCTCGAGCTCTCCGTGGACCTGTCGGGCGTCGAGAAGAAAGGGATCACCGACGCGCGCGACAACCCGCTGGTGCCCGGCGAGAAGGTGGATCGTTACCGGTTCATGACGTTCTACCTGGAGGGGAGCACGGACCACTTCAGCGACTTCTTCAGCTACGTGGTGGATCCGGAGTGGCTGATGTCGAACGACGAGGAGGCGCGGGCGCTCCGGCAGGCGCAGGCCGGCAGGCCGAACCCGTGCTGGCGCGTCCTGCACCGCGTGACGTACGTCGAGCGGCCCGCGCTGAGCGGCTTCGGCCGCGACGTCCGCGCCCTCGCCCCGGCCGGCACGGCCGCCGTCGTGACCGACTACTTCGCCGAGCTCGAGCGCAAGCAGCAGGCGTTCGACGTCCGGCTGGGCAACATGGAAGACCAGCTCGCGCGGATCGTCGCGAAGCTCGGCGCGTAACCCGATCGACGTCGCCGCGGCCGGCCGGCGACCCCGGCTGGCCGCGGCGGCGTCACCACGGAGCAGATCATGCGCGATCCCACCTACGCCGCCCTCGTGCCCCAGCTCTCCGTCGCCTTGCAGGAGGCGATCCTGGACCTCTATGGACCGGAGCTCGGCATCACGAAAGAGCTCAGGGCCCGCGTCGACGCGGGCACGGCCACCCCGGAGGAGCTCACGACCTATACCCGGAACGCGGACAAGGTCATCGACAAGGTCAAGACGGACATGCGCAGCACGCCGCTGGACAGCTATTCCAGGGCCCAGATCGATATCATCGCTCTGGCGAACGCGATCCATTACGCGACCTTCCAGAGCCGTGACGAGCCGTTCGCCAAGATCGTGCCCGCCGCGGAGGTCGCGAAGGTCCTGAAGCAGAACGAGGCGCCCAGGTTCTTCGGGTTCACCGCGTCCGTGCGGTACTCGGCCGACCTCGCGCCGGACCAGATGGTGAGCCAGTTCGGGCTCGACTACACGACGACCGACAACGACGGCAACACGTCGACGCCTTACCTCGTCAACGGCAAGCCGCAGCCCTTCGTGTACGTCATGGAGTCGCCGATGACGGACGACATCCGGCGTGCGGCCAAGATCCCGTTCGACCCGCGCACCCTCGGGGGCATCGAGGCGGCGGCCGCCGACCCCGGGCGCAGCGATCTCGTCCGGCAGGCGGCCCGGCTCGTGAGCCAGCCGGACGTCGCCTGCGTCATCGTGCGCAAGGACGCGCCCGATGCCCCGCAGGACGCGCTGGCCGAGCCGTACCGGCAGCGCGGCTACACCGTCAAGAGGGGCGCGGACGCGCCGTACACGGGCAACGCCATGCCGCAGTTCGGCAAGGGCCTCGACGGGAAGGCGGTCTTCTCGGACCTGGTCCAGGAGATGAACATCGACACCAGCAAGGGAATCGCGCTCGGCGGCGAGGGGGCGGCCATCTACCTGGTGGTGCCGAAGCAGGGCAGCTCGAACACCGGGGATCCGACGCTGCCGCGGGGCTCGGACCGGGTCAAGATCACCGGCTTCGACGGCCATCGATGGGAGAGCCCGGTCGCCAGGGAGCAGCTCGATCGGCGCATGGAGCAGCTGCTCGGCGGGTTCTCCGACGCGGACAGGGCCGAGCTCGCGAAGCGGCTGGTGACGCACGACACGCTGGAGGCAGCCTACACGGCGGGCGCGGCCAAGGAGCTTCCGGGCGCGCCGCTCAAGCCGCTGGCGAAGAAGGGGATCCAGGACCACGAAGCGGGCGTGAAGCGCCACATCGTGGCGCAGAAGCTGGGCTATGTGGTCGCCGCGTTGAGGCTCTCGGATACCGACAAGAAGAAGCAGAAGAAGAAGAATCGGGCCGCCGGCGACTCGGACCGGCCGACGGCGCCCAGCAAGCGAGCTTCGTCCGGAGATTGAGCCATGTCGCAGGGCGTCTATCCCCCTGCCGCCACAGCCGCGCGCGCTCCTCGGCGCGCGCCGCGCTGCGGCCTCCCGCGCTGACGGGAAGGAACACCCAGTTTAATTTCTCTTAAGGTGACGACGCCAGGTCTCGTCGGTTTGATACGGAGACGTCACCGCCGAAAGGGACCTGCCATGTCACGGAACGTTTTCCTGTTCGATATCGCCCACGATCGCGCCCGGGCCGGGGGGGGCCGGGACGGGGCCCTCTCGTTCGCGGACGGCGATCTCCCGGTCTGGGAGCATCACGCGCGCGGCTCGGGCGCGGTGGAGGCAGGGAGCGCGCTGCCCGAGGAGCTCACCGCCGAGATCGCGCAGCGCCGCGCCGCCGTGCCGGTCGAGCCGGGGCTCAAGCCCTGGCGCGCAGGGCACGTCTACACGGGCAGCGCGGACAGGGCGCACCTCGCCTACCTGCACGGGTATTTCGACGCCCGGGCGGCGAAGGCGAGCCCCGCCGACCGGCGGAAGATCATCGCTTTTCGCGCGTTCCAGGCGCGCGAGGGCAGCACGGCCGCGATCAACACCTACGATAACCAGATCGTCACCTGGGGGACGGGCTGGGGCGGCCTCGGCTGGCTGGGCAAGGTGATGGAGCGGGCGACCGCGAACGACGCCGTGCGCGAGGCGCTGGGCGCCGCCGGCGTCCGCTACCGCGGCGGCAACGTGTACGACGTCGTCGATCTCGACGCCGGCAGGGTCGTCACCGGACGCAAGGAAGCGCTCGAGATCCTGCGCCGCTCCGTCCCGCTGCTCCACCTGCTGATCGACCTGGCCAGGAACCCAGCCACGCGCGACGCGGTGACCGAGGCCCAGCTCCGCACGTTCATGGACGGCTCGGGCAACCTCTGCGGCGCCGACGCGATCGCGACGCAGGCGCTGTTCAACCTGATCGCGCACCTCAAGCACTGGGCGCCCGGGTACGTGATCGGGTGTCTCGAGTGGGCCGTTCCGCAGCTCGGCCCCGGGTCGCCCTCGGAGGAGCGCGACCGGCGCCTCGCCGCGCTCGTGGCCCGCTACTTCTACGGCAAGGCGCGCAAGCACAGGTGGATCCCGGACTTCAGACAGTTCCGGCTCTACTTCCAGCACATGAAGGACGACGGGCTCGATTGCCTGGACGAGCCCTTCCTCCAGGCCGCGGGGCCTCCGGCGGATGACCCGTTCGCCGCCACGATGGGCGCGCCCCCGCCGGAGGCGCCGAGCCCGCCGAAGGACCGGCGCGTCACGCGCGCCCCCCTCGCCGCGCAACCCGATCTGGAGAGCGTCGCCTCGGGTCGGGGCGCGCTCCGGAGAGGGGCGAGGGGACCAGGGGTGAAGGCGCTGCAGGAGGCGTTGCTCGCGCTGGGCGAGCGCGCCCCTGGCGGCGCCGACGGCGCGTTCGGTCCGGGCCTCGAGGCGGCCGTCAAGCGGTTCCAGGCCGAGCGCGGCCTCGCCGCCGACGGCGTGGTCGGCGCGGTGACGCTCGCGGCCCTCGACGCGGCCCTCTCGGCGAGCGCGGCGACCCGGGCGACAGGCGCGGAGACATCGAATCGAAGAGAAGAGGAGGAGCACCGATGACCGCAGACAAGAGCGATGAAGGCGCCCCGCCGCGGGCGGGCGTCCCCGCGTGGGTGGACATGGACCCAACGCCCGCCGAGCCGCCCGAGGAGTGGCTGGCTCGCCCGGTCGCGTTCGCCGACGACGAGCCGCCACCGCAGCTCGTCCGCACCGTGAACCTGCTGGACCCGCCCGAGCACGGCCTGCGCGGGCCCGAGGACGCCGAGGGCCTCGCCGAGCTCATCCTGTCCCGCGCCAGGGAGGGGATCGGCGACGTCTTCTCGCACCCCGATTACGACACCGCCTCGGGCGACCACGAGGACTGGGCGCGGGCCATCGCCGAGCACCAGACCGGCATTCCGTACACGATGCCAGCCTTCTTCTACGGCGCGCAAAGAGCGGTCGCGAGGGCGATCTCGGGCAGCGGGCGGTACCCGATCGTGGGGCAGTGCCAGCAGTCGGTGACCACCGCGCTCTGCATCGGCGGCTGGGACGGCGGCCCGTACGGCGACATCGGCTGCGGGACCGACGCGCTGCCGGCTGCAGCCAGGCTGGGCGACGGCTGGACCTCCGTCCCGAAGGTGCTCGCCGACTGGCCCGACGATCTCTGGGAGAAGGTCGCGGTCGGCTCGTGCCTCTTCTGGTCGGCGTCCGGAGCCGCGGGCGCCGGGAGCGGGCACGTGGCGATGGTGATCCGCAAGCACCCGGTCGAGCGCAAATGGCAGCTCTGGGACACCACCACGTCCTTCAACGACCCCGCGACGCACGCCGCCGCCGCCAGGGGCGCGCGCATGCTCTGGGAGTCGCACTGGTGGCCGTTCATCCCGCCGGCGCTCTGCGGCGGTCGGTGGTCGTTCCGCGGCATCGCCCGGATCGACGGGCTCGGAGAGATCAAGAGCGGTCTGAAGCCGCGCGGGCGCGCCCGCCTGCTCCTCCGGCGCCGCGGCGACGGCGAGCTGCTCTATCGCTCGGCGTGGATGTCGATGGAGAACGAGGGGCTCCCCATCTCCTGGCTGCTCCGTTCGCTGCGCGGCGCGCCCTTCCACGATCGCATCGAGCCCACGTGGTGCGTCAACTCGAAGTCCGACGCGCCGAGCAAGCTGGCCCCGGACAACCGGCCGCTGCTCGACGTCTTCTGCGATGCCAGGGGCAACGCGAGGATGTCGTGGAGCCCGGCCCAGGGCCTGCACAACCGCCCTCACCAGGCGATATGGGCGCCGCCCGCGGCGCTCCGCTGAGCCGCGGCACTGGGCGCCCCAGCAACCGGGAGACAACCTTCATGCGTACCCTCATCATCAGTGATCTGCACCTCGGCAACGGGGGTGACCACGACGTCTTCGCCGGGGGGGAGGCGCTGCCCGCGCTCCTCGACCGGATCGCGGGCGAGCCCGCGCGGGTCGTGGTCAACGGCGATGGCGTCGACTTCCTCATGAACGAAGACCCGCTGGAGCTCGACCCGACGCGCGCCGCCGCGCAGGCCTGCGCGATCGCCGCCGCGCCCGCGAGCGCCGCCGTGCTGGAGGCGTTCGGGCGCGTCCTCGCGCGCGGCGGTGAGGTCGTCGTCCGCCTCGGCAACCACGACGTGGAGCTCGCCGTCCCGGAGGTGCAGGAGATCCTGCGCGCGGCGACGGATCAGCCGCCCGAGGTCGCGGCGCGCCTCACGTTCCAGCTGGGCGACGCCCCCGCGATCCTCGACGTCGGCGGCGCCCGGATCCTCGTCACCCACGGCGAGCACAACGACAGCTGGAACAAGGTCGACTACGGGCGCCTGGCCCGGCTCGACCGCTTCAGGTACGCGGCGGGCTCGGTGCTCGTGAAGCAGCTCATGAACCCCATCGCGCGCCGGCACGGCCTGCGCTTCGTGAGCCTGCTCAAGCCCGATTTCCAGGGCGCGGCGCTCGCCGCGCTCGCGGTCGCGCCCGGGATCGTGAAGCAGCTCTTCAGCGCGGCCTCGCTCGACATCGCCTGGCAGCTCTTCAAGAAGGCGGGGTCGGCGGCCTCCTTCGCCGAGGAGGAGGAGGACCTCGGGCTCGCCGAGAGGCTCGCCGACGCCGGCCTCGAGGCCGAGGAGGCGGCGGCGCTCGAGGCCGCGCTCGGCGACGGGCCCGCGGCGTTCGCCGATGAAGAGATCCTGTCGACCGCGAGCCTCAAGCTCGCGCGCGCCGGCCTGAAGCTCTACGCGGGCATGCAGAAGAGGCTCGCCGGCACCCTCGGTGACGAGTACTTCCGCCTCGAGCCCGATGAGGCCGAGTGGGCCGACGCCCGGCGCCTGGCGAAGAAGTTCGACGCCGGCGCGGTGGTGCTCGGCCACACCCACGCGGCCCGCTGGAAGGTGGCCGACGGCATCGCCTTCGCCAACACGGGCACGTGGATCTGGCTGATGCAGCTCCCGCGCTCGGACGCCGGCGACGAGGCGTGGGCCGAGTTCCTCGAAGAGCTGCGGAACAACCCGAGGCTCCTGCCCGAGCGGCAGCGGGCGGCGAAGACCGTCCAGCGCCTCACCGCCGTGCTCCTCGACGCGCACCCGGACGGCGGCGCGACGATGCGGCTCGTGCAATGGGACGAGGGAGAGCTCCACCCCCTGGGGGCCGCGCGCGTGCCGCCGGGCGGCGTGGCGCGCTGAGAGGGAGGCGTCATGTCCGACATCGCCGACATCGAGTTGCTCCTCTGCCACGCCGACGATCAACGACCCGTCCTCGAAGAGGGGTTGCCGCTCGAGTCCGCCGCGGACGAGCCGCAGCCCGGCGGAGAGGAGCTGATCCACGATTTCGCCGATTTCTCCGACGATCCCAACGATCTCTCGCTCCAGCGCTGGTCCGTCATCGCGCCCGAGGGGCCCGCGGGCGACGCCCTCCTCGCGCTCGTCGAGCCCCTGATCCGGAAGCGGGAGCAGAACCAGGGCGCGCCCGTCGTGCCCTACCGCGTCCCCGCCGGCATGGACGTGGACGCGGCGATCCGGTGGAGCAAGAGCGTCTATCATGACGAGTCGGTCGCGCTCGAGGACCTGCCGCGGTATCTGCTGGTGCTCGGCGACCTCGACGAGGTCTCGCTCGAGCTCCAGCAGGCCATGGCGAGCGAGGCGCTGGTCGGTCGCCTGGTGTCCCGGTCCGCCGCGGGCTACGCGGCGTACGTGGACAAGCTGCTCTGCTCGGAGCGCGCCCCTTCGAGGGAGGCGCAGGCGCGGGCGCTCTTCTTCACCGCGAAGGACGGCACCGCCGCGACCACCATCGGCCACAGGGCGCTCGTCGCGCCCAGCGTGGCGCGGTGCCGCGACACCCGGCAGCGGGGCGGCTTCAAGGCGAGGGACATCGAGGAGATCGGGTACGACGGCGCCGAGGCGGCGAGGAGCGCGCTCCTCGAGCAGCTCGGGCGGCCGGAGCCGTCGATGCTGTTCACCATGAGCCACGGCCTGGGCGCGCCCCGCAGGGGATGGACGTCGGCGGACGAGCAGCGCGCCGTGCAAGGAGCGATGAGCCTGGGCTCCGGCGTGCGCATCGCGGCCGAGGACCTCGGCGACAGGCCCTTTCTGCCCGGTGGGATCTGGTTCTTCCTCGCGTGTTATGGCGGCGGGACGCCGGCGGAGAGCGCCTATCACCACTGGCTCGCCCGCCTGCGCGACGCGGGCGGCTTCGGCGGGCGGGTCGACGGCGTGCTCGCCGGCCTCCCCAGGCCGGGCGACCGGCCCTTCATCGCCGCGCTGCCGCAGGCCGCGCTGGCGAGCCCGCGCGGCCCGCTCGCGGTCATGGCCCACGTCGATCTGGCCTGGACCTACAGCTTCCAGGACATGGGGCCCGACGGCAAGGACAGGGCGTCGCGGTTCGAGGGCGTCTTCAGCTCGCTGGTCAAGGGCGCCCGCGTGGGCAACTCGTACAACGAGCTCCTCCGTTACCTGGGGAACGCCAACCACGAGCTCGCCGCGATGTACAACCAGGAGGCGAGGGCCGAGGTGGCGGGCAAGCCCCTCGCCCCCGACCAGGGTCGCGCGAAGCGGCGGGCGAACCTGTGGATGCTGCGCGAGGATCTCGCGGGGTACGTCCTCCTGGGTGATCCGGCGGCGCGGCTCGCGATCGACCGCGACAGGGGCGCCGTCAAGGCCGCGCCCGCGCCGGCGGAGGTGCGCTCGCCCGCCCCGCCGCCGCCCGCCGCTCCGCCGGCCCCGGCGGCGAGGCGCGCGCGGGACGCGGCGCGCATGCAGCGCGCCGTCCACGAGAAGATCCTCGGGGAGGAGGGCGACAGGAAGATCGCCGAGAGATACGGCATCACCCGCGAAGAGCTCCAGCGCTGGTACGATGCCTATTGCGAGGCCGGGCTCGAGGCGCTGGGCGAGCTGCCGTAGCGGTGCGCATGCCCGAAGAGGAGCCCGACGCCCCGCCGGCCCGCCCCCCCGCCGAGCCCGTGGGCGAGGCGCCGCCACGCAGGGCCCGGCGGCGCCGCGTCCTGCGGTCGCGCCGCCACGATCGCGTCGACAGCGTCAACACCAGCAGCCGGCTCCTCAGGGAGCAGCTCTGGACGCTCGCGCTGCTCGCCCTCCTCGTCCTGCTGCTCCTCGTGGCGCTCACGGCCACGGCGCGAGCCCCCGTCCAGCAATGGCCTGCCTGGGGATGTCGGACCCTCCTCGGCGTCTTCTCCTTCGGTGCCCTGGGAGCCACCTTCAGCGCTGCTCGATCGCTCAAGGGCTCTTCTCCCCGGGCCCGGGCTCACGCGCGGGTGTCGGACGCGCGGGCCACCCTCTCGCGCGCCGTCCTCGGGGCGCTGCCGGGGCTCGCCGCCTACGCGTTCCTCCAGTCGCGGGTGCTGAACCTCGGGGACGCCGACAACAGCAAGGCCTTCGCGATCGCGTTCATCGCTGGCTTCAGCGAGCGGCTCGTGCTCAAGGTGGCAGAGACGTTCGCCGGGGAGCAGAGGGCGAGGTAGCGACGCCGGCGGGCGCGCCGCGTCCGTCACGAGGCAGAGCGCGTGTCCTGAGGTCGCGCGTGCTCGGTCCGGGGCGAGACGAACCGGACGACGGCGCGCGGCGCGAGGCGATAACCGTGCTCATTGCGCTCGATGATGTCCCTGAGCCCCATGCGGCGGAGCTGGGTCAGGGCCACGTAGACGCGGTTGGCCCCCGCGTCCGCCACCGGCCGCTCGCCGGGCCAGCCGGCCTCGAGCAGGTCCTGGAGCGAGAGCGAGGCGTCCGGCGCCTCGTCGTGCCGGTCGACGAGGGCCGTCACGATGCGGCTGAGCGCGTGCCCGAGCGTGTGCTTCACGCCGTCCTTCGCCGCGATCCAGCGCACCTCGCAGCCGAGGACCAGCGTGGGCGGGCAGGCCGGCGCCGCCTCCGCGGCGAGCGGCAGCGGCCGCCCGGCGAGCAAGCTGGCCACGAGCGACGCGAACCCCTCGGGATCAGGCGCCTCGCTGCAGGGCGCGAGGTGGTGGAGGAGGTCCGCCTCGTCGGCGCGCGCGCGCCTTCGCGCGCTCGCGGCGCTGCCCTGGACCGCCGCATGGCGGAGCGACCGCGCGAGGAGCGCCAGCGCGAGCTCGTCGCCCGCCGGGGTCGGCTCGCCGCCTGCCGCCACCTCGGGCGCCTGGAACTCCAGGACCCTGTCGATCTGCTGTTCTCCGGCTCTCTCGAGCGGGGAATTCCTGCCGTAGCCGACGAGATAGAAGCGACCTTCGCGCGAGAAGAGGATGTCAGCACACGAGACGCGACCGATGCAGACGGGCCGCCTGTGCTTCGGATCGATCACCGCGTGGGCCGCCTGCATCGCCTCTCGGAGGCTCGCGACGAGGCCGGCCGCGATCCTGGGCGGCACCTTCCAGCCGGCGTCGTTCAGGAGGCTCGTGAGGTCGACACCGTCGATCACGGCGTCACAGGCGAGCTCGATGTACGGCGTGCCGTCGGCGACCCCGCGCGCCGCGACCTTCGGGATGAGCGGGTGATCGAGGAGCGCGTGGACGCGCTCGATCTCGGCAAATATGGTGTTTGCCCGCGCCGCGCTCGCGGCCGGGACGGGCACGATGACCACGCAGGGCTCCGCGCCTCCGGCGCGCGTCGCCGCGACGACGTGGAGGCCGTCGCGACGGCGGATGGAGCGCGGACTTTCATATCTACCGAGCCATCGTGAACGAGAATCGTCCGTGTGTCCCATGATGGTGTCCGTTCTTCAGTCGCGCACGCCTGCCGGCACACATCATTAATCACGTCCCAAGCACGAGCCCGCCGATGCGTTCTTAATAGTTTTTAAGGTGAGAAATCCTCCTGCTGCGGTCTACAAAGCCACGGAGTCGGACACGGCAGGGAGCACAACGTAGCGAGGCTTGTCTTTCGATGTGGTTGGAGATCGAGCTCGACATCAGCGGTGATGAGGTGCGCGTCAACGCGCGTGGCAGCCGGGGAGAGCGCCCCGCGGGGCACGCGATATCCTCCGAGCAGGGCCTCGCTGCGCTGCAGACCTTCGCCAGCAAGATCGGGAGGGCGGTCCGCGGCGGGAAATCGCTCGATCCAGCGGCGGTGAGCGACGCGCAGGCGCTCCACGAGGAGGTCTTCAAAGGGGAGCTGCGCGACGTCCTCGTGCGGCTCGGCGAGGTGTCGAAGGGCGGCCCGCTCCTCGTGCGGCTGTTCGCCCGCGATCACGCGCTCCAGGCCATCCCCTGGGAGGCGCTCTGCAGGCCGGGGACGTCCGAAGGGTTTTTGGGGACCGACCCCAGGGTGCTCTTCGCGCGCGGCGTCACCTCGTCGGAGCCGTGGGAGCCGCGCGAGGTCAAGGGCGCCGTCCGGGTGCTCGGGATCGCGCCGGGCACCGGCGAGCGGGCCCTCGACGTGCTGCGCGAGGCGCTCGCCCCGTCGATCGACGCCGGCGAGGTGGAGTGGCTCGATCCGATCGCCGGGCCGGAGATCGGCGCGCGGGCCCTCTTCGATCGGCTCCGTCGCGGCAAGAGCCCGCACGTCGTGCACTGGCTCGGCCACGGCGGCGTGGATCTCTCGGGCAAGCCCGTCCTGCGCGTGGCGGACGACGAGGACGGCGAGGAGGCCTGGATCACCGCAGAGGCGCTGGGGCGCGAGCTCTCCGCCGCCTTCTGCGAGGAGCTGCGCCTCGTGATCCTCGAGGCCTGCGAGGGCGCCAGGGCCGGCGCGCTGGGCAGCGCGGCGGAGATCCTGGCCAGGGCGGGCGCGGACGCCGTGGTGGCGCACCTCTGGCCGGTGAAGGCCGACGTGGCGCGCGCGTGCTCGACCGAGCTCTACCGCGCGCTCACGGGCGCCTCGCTCGGCCAAGGCGACATCGGCGCGAGCGTGGCGGCGGCGCGGCGGACGCTGCTCTCCCAGAGCGCCGAGGCGTTCTCGCCGATCCTGTACCTCCGCGGCTCGGACTCGGTGGTCTTCAACTTCCAGGGCCGCCGCGTGACGAGGCCGGGGAAGAAGGGCCGATCGAGGGCGCTCGCGCCCGCGCTCCAGGGCCTGCTCGAGCGGCCGTTCACGATGGTGCTCGGCGATCTCGAGGACGATCGCGCCGCGCTCCAGCGGGAGCTCGAGCAGTTCATGCAGGAGAGCGGCGAGCCGGCGGCTCCGGGGATGTCGCTGAGCGCGCTCACCCAGCGCTGCGTGCTGCGGTTCGGGCAGGAGGTGCTGCACTCGCTCTTCCAGCAGGCGCTGACCGCTTCGCCCGCCGCGGCGGCCCCGCCGCTCGTCGAGGCGCTCGCGCGCTTCGTCCGGCCGGGGGTCCACGTCACGCTGCTCTGGCGGCCCTGCCTCGAGCACGCGATCGCGCAGAAGCTGCCGCAGCGGACCGTGTACGCCATCCAGCCGTCTCTCCTTGGGGCTGGCGGCAAGCCGCGCGTCGTCAAGCGCGCCGCGGGGGCGGCCACGTGGAAGATGGATCCCGTCATGCCCAGGCGCTTCGATCTCGACAGCGAGATCGTCGTGCTCCGCCTGTACGGCGGATACTCGGCGGAGCCGCGCCCCATCTTCTCGCCGCCGCTGCTCACCGAGGACGATCACATCCACGGCCCCCTCGGCGCTGACGGCGCCCGGCCGCCGCTATGGATGGAGGAGCTCCTGGCGCGGCCGCGCGTCCAGCCCGGCCTCTTCGTCGCGCTCTCGAGCCTCGACTTCCGCCACCGCATGCTGCTGCGCTGGCTCTACGATCAACGCCCGGCGCCGCCGGACAGCCTGGCCGTCCTCGCGCCTGGGGTCGAAGGGAGCGAGATCGAGATATGGGGCAACGGCGGTGGGCTGCCCGGCACGGGCCACATCGCGGCCACCACCGGAGATCTGGTGGAGCTCGCGGAGCAGCTCGACGCCTTCGCGCTGGAGGACGCCTCGTGACACACCCTCCCTTCCAGGCGAAGCCCCTCCGCGATCCCGTCGTCGACGCGCTCCTGCGCTGCTGGGTCGAGCAGCGGGAGGAGCTCCTCCGCTCCTGCCGGCGCGCGCTCGGCCGAGCGGACGGTGAGGAGGCGTTCAGTCGAGCGACGTTGTCGATGCTTCAGGCCACCGCCCCCACGGGCGGCATCCGCCGGCCGGCGGCGTGGCTTCAGGAGATCATGCGCCATGCGTGCGTGGACCTCCACCGCGAGCGGACGCGGCGCGGAAGGCTCCTGTTGATCGTGGACGAGGATCTCGGCGAGCGCGCGGCGAGCCCCCAGGCCGCCGCGCGCGATCCCGAGCGGACCTTCCTCGAGCGGGAGACGCTGGCCCGGCTGGAGGGGGCCATTCGCGCCTTGTCCCCGGCGCTGCGCGCTCCTCTCTTGCTGCGGGTGGAAGAGGGGCTGTCGTACGCGGAGATGGCCGCGCTCCTGCTCGAGTCGGAGGAGAACCTGCGCAAGCGCGTGCAGATCGCGCGGCAGCGCGTGCGGCGTTCGGTCCTCCTGCAATGGGAGCAGGCGCCGCGCCGCCCCGCCGGGGACCACCCCGCCCCTCGCGCCGGCCGCCCCGGCCTGCGCCGGGGCAGGGCGCGCGCCGCGGCGGCCATCGATCCTGTCCACCTGAGCTCCGGGCCATCGAGGAGCCAGTGACCGTGAGCCCCCGCGAGGACCGGCTGGACCTCCTGCTCGCCGACGCCGACGAGCGCCGCCCCGTGCTCGACGAGGGGCTGCCTGACGACACCGCTCAGCGCGCGCCGAGGCCCAGGAAGGCCCGCGATGCCAACCACTGGCGCCGCACCGACGCCGATCGCAACGACCTCACGCTCCAGCGATGGGCGGTGATCGCGCCCGAGGGCCGGGAGGGCGACCGGATGCTCGAGGCCATCCAGCCGCTCGTCGCGCTGCGCGAGGCCGAGCAGGGCTCGCCCGCGCGCGTGGTTCGCGTGCCGCACGGGATGGACGCCAGGCGATCCGCGGAATTCCGGAGAGACGTCTACTGGTCCGAGGAGGTGGCGGAGGAGGACAGGCCCCTTTACCTGATGATGCTCGGCGATCTCCATCACACCTCGGTGGAGCTCCAGCACGCGCTCGCCAACGACGCGCTCGCGGGGCGCGTCCACTTCGCGGACGGCGCGGGGGAGACGGATCTCGCCGGCTATGCCGCCTACGCGGAGAAGGTCGTTCGCTATGCGCAGCGCGGCACGCCCGAGACCTCGCCGGAGCTGCTGTTCTATGCCGCGCCCGACGGCTCGGCGGCCACGGTCGCGGGCAAGCTCAGGCTCGTCGGCCCGAGCCTGGCCACGTCGATGGAAGCGCACGCCAGGGGCAAGCTCCCCGCGGCCTCCGTGCGCGAGATCTCCGCCGGCAGCGTGGACGACCTGCTCGCCGGGGGCGGCGGCGCGCGTCCTTCGGTGCTGCTGTCGGTGAGCCACGGCCTGGGCGCACCCCGGCGCGGCTGGCGCAGGGAGGAGGACGCCTGGCGGCGCCAGGGGGCGCTCGTGATCGCCCACGACGAGATCCTCGACGCCGAGCGGCTGCGGGGACAGGCGTTCTTGCCGGGAGGCATGTGGTTTTATCTGGCCTGCCTCGGCGCGGGCACGCCGGCGGAGAGCGTCTATCACGCCTGGCTCTCGCAGCTCGCGCAGGAGGATCGTTATGGTGGCAGCCTGAAGGCCGTGCTGCACAGCCTGCCGGCGTCGGGCCAGCGCCCCTTCGTCGCGGCCCTGCCGCAGGCCGCGCTGGCCAACCCGGCGGGGCCGCTCGCCGTCATCGGCCACGTCGACCTCGCGTGGACGTACGGCTTCTCGGGCACGAACAGCCTGTCGGAGAGCAAGAAGTCCCGAATCTATCGCCCGCTCGAGGTGCTGGTCCGCGGCAGTCGCGCGGGGATCGCGCTGGAGGCGCTGATGGAGTTCTACCGCGGCGCGAACGACGAGCTCGCGCAGAGCTACCAGATCGAGGCCGACGCGCGCGCGGCGGGCCGCGCGGATCCCACCGATCGCGCCGATCGCGCTCACCTATGGATGCTGCGCAACGATCTCCGCGGCTACGTGCTGCTCGGCGATCCGGCGGTGCGGCTGCCGCTCCAGCAGCTCGCGCTGCGCGCCGAGGCGGCCGCGCCTGCCGGGGTAGCGTGGACCCCGCCGGATGCGCCGGCCGCCGACGCTGCGCCTGGGGCGCCGACGCGGGAGGCGGCCGTGCTGGCGATGATCCGCGGAGACGAGGCGCCGCGCGCGATCGCGGCGCGCGCGAGGGTGTCGCTGGAGACGCTGTGGCGCTGGGTCGACGCCTATCGCGCGGGCGGCCGCGAGCGACTCGGGCGGTGACGGAGCTCCGCGGGATCGTGCAACCCATATCAGCGAAGGTTCCGTCGCCGTTGCCGAGCCGCACGGTCACGGTGTTGGGGACGACGAGGTGGAGATGGCTGCCCCCGTTGAGGTACGCCACGGCCACGTCCGTGAACAGGCGCCGTCGTTCATGCACCGGCGGTAGCGTTTGTGCACAGGGCCCCACGGCGAAGGCGGTCACGGGCTCGCCGTCGCGCGCCGGCCGGTGAAGGTGTCGGAGGCGATGGGATCGCCGGTGTCGCTCGAAGGATCGAGCGGATCCTCGCCGTCCTCGAAGGTACGCACGACGAGAGAGCCGGCGATCTCGTCGCAGCCCTGACCGACCGTGTCGAAAACGATATCGATCCGGGCCGTCGTCATCAGGGTTTTGTCTTCGTTGTAGACGAACGCGAACAGGGCGCCACGAGCGCCATCATTGCCGACTTTACTCCAGCTCCCCTGCTGGTTGGAGAAGTTGTATAGGGGCTGCGTCGAGGTGGTCCCGAAGAATGACCCGTCAGGCGCGAACGTCCAGAAATCCCTGGCGCCGCCCGCTTCCGAGATCAGGTAAGTCCCGGCGCAGCTTTGGGGAGAGCGACCGGCCAGGGTTGGCGCCGGCCGGAGAGCGAGCCCGAAGGCCGCGAGCGGGAGCAGCGAGAGAGCGAACAGGAGGCTTTTGCGCATATCGGTTTCGATCCTTTCCACGGATCGGTGCGCCGCGCCCTTGGCGCGTCCTCACGCCAGGGCGCCGCGACAGATCCGTTCCGAAGAACGTGATGAAACGACTCGATGTATCAAGGCGCCGATGCAACCGAAATACTCTTGGGTGCGGGGAGCAGGTGGCGGAGTATCGGCGCCTCTCGTCCACGAGAAATCGCTGCCGCGCTTCGTGGAGAAGGCGTTTCATGAATACCTGCGGTTCGGCGGGAGATTCTCTGAGACGCCTCCCCCTGCTGCTGGCGGTCTACCGGGATCGCGAGCGCCGGCGCCGCGCCCCGAGCGCGGCCGCCGCGATCGTGAAGAGCGAAGCGTAGGACGCGCCCCGCGACGCCTCGCCGCCGGTCACGCGGCAGCCGCAGCCGCCGTCATCCTCGCTGCCGCCGGCGCCGCCGGTGCCGGTCGTGGCGGCCGTGGTCGTGGATGTCGTGTCGCCGCCGGTGCCCGCACCGCCGGTGCCATTGGCGCCGGCGCCGCCGACGCCCATGCCGCCGACGCCCATGCCGCCGGCGCCCATGCCACCGGCGCCCATGCCACCGGCGCCGCCGACGCCTTCAGCACCACCGACGCCTTCAGCACCGCCGACACCCATACCACCGCCCATGCCGCCCGCGCCGGACGCGTCGCAGGCGTCGCCGATGCCACTGCCGCTGGAGTCCGCCTGGTCGGGGTTCGGCACGGTCGGGCAGTTGTCGCAGGCGTCGCCGACGCCGTCGGCATCTACATCCGACTGCGTCGCATTGGCCAAGGTCGGGCAGTTGTCGCAGGCGTCGCCGACGCCGTCGGCGTCGGCGTCGGTCTGCGCGCTGTTGGACACCGTGAGGCAGTTATCCATGCCGTTGAGGACCGTGTCGAGGTCGGTATCGGCGGCGCTCGGCACGGCGCACGCGGTCCAGGTCGTCGACCAGGGCTCGCTGGCCTCGTCACGGCCGCTGACGCCATTGCTGCCCGTCATGACCTGGCCGGTCTCCGTGAGGTCCACGCGACACGTGTTGATCGTCGTCGTCGCCGTCGACAGGGGTGCGTGCAGCGCGGGGTTGTCCGCCGTATCCGGCAGATACGTCGAGCCGTTGACCGTGACGCCCGTCTTGTTCACCGGGGACTGGGGCCCCGCCGATCCATAAAACACGTAATCGACGTCGGTCACGAGGTTCGTCATGCCATCCCAGTAAAACAGAACGACCGGCTCGCTCCCGTTGGTGAGCCCCCACGCGGTGCCGACCCCGTTCGTGACCGGCACGAGCATGTCGGGGACAGCGGGGCTCGTCGTGGTCGCGGCGCCCGTTGCGATCTCGTATGTGGGATAGATCCCGTATCCGGTGAACGGGCTCGTCACGCCGCAGGAGGTCCTGAAGCACTCGCCGCCGGCGATCGACACGTACTGGGTCTCACCCGGCTGGATGACAGCACCGGCTGGAAATCGCACGATGAAGTCGGAGGTGCCGGCGGGGGCCCCAGCGGTGACCACGTCGTAATAAGTGTTGTAATCGGCGAGGTAATAATCGGTCAGGACGATCGGCGTGCGTCCGGGGTTCCGGAACGCGATGGACTCGGCCTGTGTCGGGGAGACGACGACCTCGATCAGCAGGAGCTTCTCCGCCGCGGCGTGCGCCGCGGCTGGAAGCAGGACCATCGTGGAGAAGGAGAGAATCGAGGCGAGACGCTTCATGGTGTGTACCCTAAACCAAGCTCGGAAATGGTGAAAGGCCCGGAGCGGCGTCAGTCCGCATCATTCCAGAGCGGCTCCGAGGCCGGGAGGCGCGCTCGACGCAGCCACCACAGGAAGCAGACGCCGCCCCGATGCGGGTGGACCGCCATCTGGACGACGTTGTCGAGCAGCCGCTTCGCAGCTGTCTCGATGCCGTCACACCGACTCAAGACCAGGACCTGGAGACAGCCGACGATGGCACCGTTCGTATCCGGCAAGGCGTTGCGCCCGACCGCCGTGCCTCCATAGGAGGACGCCGAGATGCGCCACGGCCGCAAGAGCCGATCGAAGCGGTTCGACGGCTACAAGGAGCATATCGCGCGCGACCTCGACCTTCCCGTCATCGTTGCCTGCCCATTCAAGCCAGCGAATCGGCCCGAAGATGAGCGGGCCGCACCGCTCGCCAACCCCGCCTGCGTTGTCTGGAACCGCGATCTCGCGGCGTGCGGCGACCTACCTACCGCCGGCGAAACGCGCGCGCCATCGTCCGTTCGGTCAGCTTGACACGCGGCGGGGCCTATGACTGCGTCGTGTCTTTGGTCTCAAGAAAACGGGATTCTCGTCACGCCCGGATCCGGCGCTCGCCGCCATCGTCGATCCCGAGGTCGTCTCCGCTCTCCAGGCGACCGGCTGTCGGGCTGGCCTCGCAGCTCGGAAGACCCTCCCCGTCGCGGCGCTCACCCGTCTCGCCCGCGGCTCCGCTCGAGCAGCGCCGCGAGCTCCGCCGCCGACGCCACCCCGAGCTTCGCCGTCGCGCTCGCCCGGTGCTGCTTCACGGTCGACTCGGCGAGCCCCAGCTCCGCCGCGATCTGCTTGTTGAGCGCCCCGCGCGCGATCCGGTCGCACACCTGCCGCTCGCGCGGCGTGAGCGCGTCGAGCCGCGCCGCGAGCGCCGTCTGTTCCTCCCGCGCCGCCCGCGCCCGCGCGTCGAGCTCCATCGCGCGCCTCACGGCCGCGAGCACCTCGTCCGCCTCGAGCGGCTTCAGCAGGAAGTCGACCGCGCCCTCCTTCATCGCCTGCACCGACGCGCGCACGTCCCCGTGTCCGGTGATGAAGATGAGCGGCAGCCGGCACCCGGACGCCCTGAGCGCCGCCTGCAGGTCGAGCCCGCCGAGCTCCGGCATCGCCAGATCCACGATAACGCAGCCGGCCCGCGCGCCCGGCGCCGCCGCCGCGGACGCCAGGAACGCGCGCGCTCCCTCGAACAGCTCCACCTCGTAGCCCGAGGCGCCGAGCAGCCGGCCGACGCTCCGCAGCACCGCGCCGTCGTCGTCGATCACCACGACCTTCGCCGTCACGTCCGTCATCGTTCCTCCTGCGCCGCCTCGCCCGGCAGCTCGAGGCGCGCAGCCACGCCGCCCGCCGGCGCGCGCTCGGCCCACAGCCGACCGCCGTGCGCGTCCGCGATCGACCGGCTGATGCAGAGCCCGAGGCCCAGACCCTCCGACTTTGTCGTGAAGAACGGCTCGAAGAACCGCTCGAGATCGTCCATCGCGCCCCCCTCGCCCGAGTCCTCCACCACGAGCGCCACGCGCCCGCCGGCGCGCGCCGTCCTCACGATCACCCGGCGGTCGCCGTACGGCCGCCCCGAGACGGCGTCGAGCGCGTTCGAGATCAGGTTCAGCACCACCTGCTGGAGCTGGACCGCATCGCCCCGCACCGCGGGCAGGTCGGGCGCGAGCTCCAGGGCGATCGTCGCCCCGCGCAGGAGCGCGTCGTTGCCCACGAGCCGCGCCACCTCGCGCGCCGCCTCGTTGAAGTCGCACCGTTCCCTCTGCGCCTCGCCCTTCTTCAGCAGCACGCGCATCCGCCGTATCACCTGGCCGGCCCGCCGGGCGCCGGCGACGATCTCCTCGAGGGCAGCGCTCACCTCCGCGACGTCCGGCGCCGCGCGGCGCAGCAGGATCTCCGCCGCCTGCGCGCTCGTGAGCACCGCGGAGAGCGGCTGGTTGATCTCGTGCGCGATCGAGGACGCGAGCTCGCCCATCGCCGCCACGCGGTTGAGGTGCGAGAGCGCGCTGAGCGACTCGCGCGCCTGGCTCTCGGCGCGCTTCCGGCTGGTCACGTCGAAGTGGGAGACGACCGCCCCCCCGTCCCTCCACGAGAGCCGCCGCGCCCGCACCTCGGTCCAGCGCTCGGCGCCGCCGTGACGGTACTCGACTGTATCTTCGACGTCGCGCCCAGCGAGCGCCCCCTGCACGAGCTCCATGACCCGCCCGGCGCCGGCGTCGCCCGCCGCCGCGGCCCGCCGGAACGCGCCGAGGTAGCTCTCCCCCTCGGCGATACGCTCGATCGGGCCCGGCGCGCCCTCGCGCGACGCGCTCGCCCACGTCCGGTTCGTGCGGCGCACCACCCCGGTCCTGTCCACGACGGCCACGAAGCCGACCATCGAGGCGAGCACGGCGTCGCTCATCGCCTGAGCGCGCCCGCGCCGCCGCCGCTCGATGACGAGCCCGGCGATCAGGGTGGTCTGGAGCGTGACCGCGACCGCGGCGCCCAGCGCCCACCGACGGTAGAGGTCCCAGAAGGACGGCGCGCGGAAGTGGACCTCGGCGCCGGGCGGCAAGCGGTCCTCGGGGATCCGGAAGAGAGCGAGCTCGCGGGCGTCGAAGGCGAGCGCGTTCGCGTCCGCGGCGCGGATCGGGATCGACGCCGCGGACTCGCCGCCGAGGAGCCGCAGCGTGATCCCGCCCAGGTCGCGCCCGACCCGCCCGTAGTCGACGATCTCCCCGCCGACGATCCCCTTGCCGAGCCCGACGCCGTGGACGGAGAAGAACGGGCGCTGGGTCTGCGCTCGGAGCCGCTCGAAGGCCTGTATCCCGACGAAGCGGTCCCCGGCGGCATCCATGTAGAACGTGTCGAACAGGACGATGGCGTTCGCCGGGAGCGCGGAGAGGCGCCGATCGAGCTCGGCGAGCGGCAGGCTCGCGAGGTCCAGGAGCGCGACGCGGGCGGCGAGGGGGCCGAGATCGCGGGCGATCCCGTCGTGGCGCGCGCGTTCCCAGGGGCTCGCGCCCATGACGAGCGCGACCTCTCGCGTGTCGGGGAGGAGGCGCAGCGCGCTCTCCGCCGTCCGGAGCCACGCGAAATCGAGCCAGATCCCGGTGACGTCCGGCGCGGCGGGCACCGCGAGGGCGGCGCTCCGGTCCTCGCTCAGGAAGAGCACGGGCGCGCCGGACCACAGCTCGCGCCGCAGATCGAGCACGACCTGGAGCACGTCGAGCCGGAGCGCGACGATCACGCCCGGGTGATAGCTGCTGTATTTCGCCCGGTAGAAGCGGCGGAGCTCGCGCGCGTAATCGGGGGTGTCGAACCACGACAGGTCGAGGAACTCGAGCTTGAAGGTGACCGGCCCGTCCCACTCGACCCGCACCGATTCCCGGAGCTCGCCGGTGATCGAGGACATGGCCGGCGCGGTCGGGTCATCCGACTGGAAGACCAGGACCTGCGCCGGCGCTCTGTCCGCCAGCGCCGGCGCGGGCGCGCCGAGGGCGATCGCGAAGGTCGCGATCAGCAGCACGAGCGCCGAAAGAGAATCCCGATGATGCCTCGACGGAGCCGAAGAACGCTCCCGATCCCTTCGTCGCGCTGGTGTCGGCAACAAGAGAGATGAACTTATCACGGCTGTTCGCGCCATTTCAAGAGGGGCGCGGCAATGGCCGTATTGGTCGAGAGGGTCGACCGAAGGCAGAAGGTGTTGGACGAGGTGATGTCTTATCGATCCTATCCCCGCTCCCTGTTCGAATCGGGCCACCATCGACGATTCTTCGCGCTATCCGCTCGCCTCCTGAAAAACGACGTTATCCCAGCGACCTGCACGGCCATCGGAGGGGCTGCCTCCACGCCGCGACCTGCAGCGCGCCCGAGCCGGAGCACCCGCTCCGCCGGCGGCGGCGACCGCGGCGCGTGCGAGCTGCGCCATACACCCGGATGCAGTGGACGATCTCGAACGGGCGCTGCGACCATGTCCCCGCAGGAGCTGAACGGAGTAGCGACGGCCAAGGTGGCCGAAGAGATGGGTTTGCGCTCCTCTGCGGTTGACGAGCGATGAGCAGAGCACATCGCTACTCTGCGTGATGTCGTCAAACTCCGGGGCAGGGGAGATATCCCACGGGGCGCGGGACGGTGGTGAGCGCCGCCGGCCTGGCTGTGCGCTCAACGAACGACCTGGACGACGATGCGACAGTGTGAATGATCGGCGTTCTCATCATGTCCAAAGGGGGTCACCGAGGCGCGCAGACGACATGCGCCGCGCTGGCCAGCGCGCGCCTCGACCTCCACCGCCGCCTTGCCGCGCAGCCCGGATGAAGGGCACGGTCGAGGACGTCGTGGCAGGGGGCCGCGCGTCCCGGCGCTCCCGGGGTGTGTCCCGGCTGCCACATCGCGCGCCCGGCCTCCGCGGCGGACAGGCCCCTTGCGCCCGCGGCATCCCCATTGCTGAGTCGTGGCGACATGCTCGCCGCCCCGCGCCTCCGGTTCGCGCCCGCAGCCCTCGCCGCCATCGCCCTCAGCCTCGCGTGCGTGCAGGGCGCGCGCGCACCGAACGTCCCGCCCCGCGGCACGCTCGCCCCGGGCGCGCTCGACCCGGGCGGTAAAGCCGACGAGGGCCCGTTCGCGGTGGTGTTCGGCGCGCCCACAGGGCAGACGACGAGCCCCGCCGAGATCAGCCTCGTGTTCAACCGGCCGATGCGGCCGCTCGACCTCGCCGGCGGCGAGGCCGCCGCCCCCGCCATCCTGAAGCCGCCCGCGCCGGGGCAGTGGCGCTGGGTCGGGACGAGCGGCCTGACGTTCGCCCCGCGAGGACGCCTGCCGCGCGCCACGGCGTTCACCGTCGAGGTCCCGGCGGGCACCAGGGCGCTCGACGGCAGCGAGCTCGCCCAGCCGTACGTGCTCACCTTCCGCACCGAGCTGCCCAGGGTCGCGCGCGTCGAGCCGTGGTCGGGCAAGGACGACCTCACGCCGGACACGCGGTTCGAGCTCCGGTTCAACCAGCCGGTCGACGCCGCCGAGATCGCGCGGAGCGTCTCGCTCACGGCCGGCGGCCGCGCGGCCAAGGTGGCGTTCGACGTCCGGCGCCCCGATCCGAAGAACGAGCTGCTCGCCGAGCTCGTCCCGCGCGGCCCGCTGCCGCGCGACAGCGAGATCGAGCTCGTCGTGGCCGGGAGGCTCCGCGGCCGCGAGGGGCCGCTGCCCGCCGGCGAGGAGCAGCGGTTCTCGTACCGCACCTTCGGGCCGCTCCGCCTCGCGGACGTGCGGTGCGACGACGACACGCCGCAGCGGCGCTGCGCGGCCGAGGGCGGGCTCACGCTCCTCTTCTCGAACCCCGTGCGGTTCGCGGACGCGAAGCGGGCGATCTCGATCGAGCCCGCCGTGAAGCCGAGGTGGCCGTCGTGGATGCAGGACGAGGACTTCACGAGCCACATCCCGATCGGCGGCGCCTTCGCGCCGGGGCGCACCTACGAGGTGCGCATCGCCGCCGGGCTGCGCGACCAGCACGGACAGGCGCTCGCGGGCGCCGTCTCGCACCAGGTCGCGTTCGGCGACCGCTGGCCCGAGGCGCAGATCGGGCTGACCGGGAGCGTCTTCGAGCCGGCCCAGCGGCGCGAGATCCCCGTCGTGTCCGTGAACGTGCGCGAGCTCTCGCTCGCCGTCGGCGCGATGACCGAGGACGCGGTGCTCGCGCTCGAGGCCGACCCGAACAGCCCGGGGCGGAGCCCGAAGCTGAGCGAGATCGCGGCGCTGCCCTCCGGCAAGCGGTCCGTCCTGCGCCCGGCCGCAGCGACGAACACGCCCGCGACGCACCTCGTGCGCGCCAGCGAGGTGCTCGGCGGCGAGGGCAAGCGCGGGCCGCTGGCGATCGGGATCAGCTACACGGCGCGGCCCGGGACGCGGAACGCGCGCACCGCCTCCGAGGCGGTGATCGCGCAGGTGACCGACCTCGGCATCAGCGCGAAGGTGTCGCCGCACGGCTCGCTCGTGTGGGTGACGCGCCTGTCGACGGGCGCGCCCGTGCCGGGCGCGCGCGTGTGGATCCGGACGCCGGGCGCGGGCGCGCCCGCGGCGGTGATCACGGACGCCGAGGGGTTCGCGACCGTCCCGCCGGAGGTGTACAGGCCGGAGACCTCGTCGAGGCCGGAGCGCGGCGTGATCTTCGCGCGCTCGGGCGACGACTGGACGTACCGCCGCGTGGCCGACGCGCTGAGCGGGTGGCGCTTCGGCGCGCTGTCGGACTTCGGCGAGGCGCGCCCGTTCGGGATGGTGTTCTCCGATCGCGGCATCTACCGGCCGGGCGACACGGTGCGCGTGAAGGGGATCTTCCGCGAGGAGGCGGCGCGCGGGACGAAGACGCCCGCCGGCAAGCGCGTCGCGTTCAAGGTCGAGGGGCCCGACGGCGAGGCGCTCGTCTCGCTGACGCCGGCGCTCGGCCCCTTCGGCACGTTCTCGGCCGACGTGAAGATCCCGGAGACGGCGCGCCTCGGCACGTACAGCCTCGCCGCCACGGTGCAGGGGGGCGAGGCGGGGTGGCCGGACGTGACCGGCAGCGTCGAGGTCGCGGAGTACCGGCCCGCCGAGTTCAAGGTCGGCGTCGAGAGCGACAGGCCGAGCTACGTCCGCGGCGACAAGGCGCGCTGGATCGCGCGCGGCGACTACCTGTTCGGCGCGCCGATGACGAACGCGGAGGCCAGGCTGTCGGTGACGCGCGGGCCCGCGGCGTTCATGCCGCCGGGGCTCGAGGGGTTCACGGTCAGCGAGGACGAGCTCACGGACGCCCTGCCGGACCGGTCGCCGCGCGAGCACGAGGTGCAGAGCGCGCGCGACAGGCTCGACGCGGCCGGGCAGGCGGCGATCGGCGCGACGCTCGCCATGCCGGGGCAGCGCGGCACCGAGCTCGTGACGTGCGAGGCGGAGATCACCGACGTGTCGCGGCAGGCGATCGCCGGCAGCTCGACGGCGCTCGTCCACCCGGCGGAGTTCTACGTCGCGCTCAAGGAGCCGGAGCGCTTCGCGAAGGCGGGCGACGTGCTCCGGCCGGAGATCCTCGCGGTCGATCCGAAGGGGGCGCGCGTCGCGCAGGTCCCCGTCCGGGTGGAGCTCGTCCAGCGGACGTGGACGCTCGCGCGCGAGGGGAGCGGCAGCGCGTACCGCAGCGTGAGCGTGCCCGTCGACAAGGTCGTCGCGCGCTGCGGCGTGACGACGGCGGCGGCGCCGCGGAGCTGCGAGCTCACCGTCCCGTCCGGGGGCTACTACCTCCTGCACGCGACGGCCAAGGACCGCCGCGGCAACCCCGTCGGCGCCGCGACCGGGATCTACGCGCTCGGCGAGGGCGGCGGGGGCTTCGGCGACAGCGACCAGCTGAAGGTCGAGCTCGTCCCCGACCGCGAGAGCTACGAGGTGGGGCAGACCGCCCGCGTGATCGTGAAGTCGCCGTTCGCCTCGGCGGACGCGCTCGTCACCGTCGAGCGCGCCGGGATCTCCTCGCGCCGGCGGGTGAAGCTGTCGGGCGCGATGCCGGTGATCGACGTGCCGATCACGGACGACCTCCGGCCGAACGCGTTCGTCTCCGTGCTGCTCCTGCGCGGCCGCACGAGGCCGCCGCCCGCGCCCGCCAAGGGCGGCGCCGCGGGGCCCGACGTCGGCGCGCCGGCGTTCCGCCTCGGGTACGCGCCGCTCCGCGTGAACCCCGAGGCGCAGCGGCTCGCCGTGCGCGTCCGGCCGGACAGGGCGGACGCGCGGCCCGGCGAGCCGATCCGCGTGGACGTCGACGTCCGCGATCGCGGCGGCCGGCCCGCCCGCGCCGAGGTGACGCTGTACGCCGTGGACGAGGGCGTGCTGTCGCTGACCGGCTACGAGACGCCGGATCCGATCCCCGTGTTCGGCGCGCCGCGCAGCCTGAAGGTGGCGACGATCGAGACGCGCGACGCGCTCGCCCGCGTGCGCAACCCGTTCGCCGATCTCGGCGCCGACAAGGGGCGCGCGGGCGGCGGCGGCGCCGCGGGCGGCACGGGCGTGCGCCGCGATTTCCGCCAGAGCGCGTACTACCACCCGGCGCTCGTCACCGACGCGGCCGGGCAGGTGCGCGCGAGCTTCAAGCTGCCCGACTCGCTGACGACCTACCGGGTCATGGCGGTCGTCGTCGCGGAGGACGACAGGTTCGGCTACGGCGAGTCGCGCGTGACCGCGAGCCAGAAGCTGATGGCCCGCCCGGCGCTGCCGCGCTTCCTCCGCGCCGGGGACGCGATCGACGCGGGCGTCGTCGTGACGTCGAAGGGGCTCGCGAAGTCGACGGTCGAGGTGGAGGTCGCCGCGTCGGGGCTCACGCTGTCGGGGAGCGCGAAGCGCGCCGTCGAGCTCGCGCCCGGCGCGTCGACCGAGGTCCGCTTCGCGCTCGCGGCGCCGAAGGCCGGCCCGGCGACGCTGCGCTTCCGCGCGTCCGGCGGCGGCGCCGAGGACGTCGTCGAGGTGACGCGCGAGATCAAGGCGCCGGCGTCGCTCGAGGCCGTCGCGCTCTACGGCGACACGACGACCGCGAGCGCGGAGCGGCTCGGGGACCTGTCGGCGATCCGCGACGACACCGGCGGGCTCACGGTCAGCCTCTCGCCGACCGCGCTCGTCGGCCTCGGCGGCGGCGTGGAGCAGCTCCTCGAGTACCCGTACGGGTGCACCGAGCAGCTGACGAGCCGCATGGTGCCGCTCCTCTCCTTGCGCGATCTCGCGAAGGCGTACGGGATCGCGCTGCCGAAGGACCTGCCGGCGGTCGTCGGCAAGACGGTGCGCGAGATCCTCTCGCACCAGCGCGGCGACGGCGGCTTCGGCTTCTTCGCCGAGTCCGACCGCCCGGATCTCTGGACCAGCGCGTACGCGCTGTGGGGCCTCACCGAGGCGAAGCGCCACGGGGTCGCGGTGCCGGCGGACGCGGTGGAGCGCGCCGTCTCGTTCGTGCGCGGCGCGCTCAACGAGGCCGGCGACGACCCGATGCTGCGGGCGACGGCGCCGTTCATCGTCGACGTCCTCGCGGCGAGCGGCGCGCCCGATCCGGGGCGCGCGAGCCGGCTCTTCGAGGAGCGCGACAGGCTGCCGCTCTTCTCGAAGGCGCTCCTCGCGCACGCGATGGTGATCGGCAAGGGCGACAGGGCGGCCGTGGATCAGCTCGTGCGCGAGATGGAGGGCGCGCTGCGCCTCGACGGGCCTGTCGCGCGGGCCGTCCACAACCACGGCGACGCGTACGCGGTCCTCATGGACTCCGAGGCCCGCACGTCGGCGCTCGTGCTGCGCGCGCTGCTCGCCGCGCGGCCCTCGCACCCGCTCGCGCCGCGGCTCGCGGCGGGCCTCCTCGCGGACCGGCGCGGGGGCACGTGGCGCAGCACGCAGGAGACGGCGTGGGCGCTGATCGCCCTCGACGACTACCGGAAGGCGCAGGAGAAGACGGCGCCCGACTTCGACGCCCGGGTGTTCCTCGGGGAGGTCGAGCTGTTCTCGGCCCCGTTCCACGGGCCGACGACCGAGCAGGTGCGGACGTCGATCCCCGCGGCGCGGCTCGCGAGCGCGGGCGGCGCGCCGCTCGCGTTCTCCGTCGACGGGCGGGGCCGGCTCTTCTACGAGGCGCGGCTCCGGTACGCGCGAAAGCAGCTCCCGACGGCGCCGCTCGACCGCGGGTTCTTCATCGAGAAGTCGCTCCGCGCGCTCGCGCCCGAGGACCTCGCGGCCGCGCTCGGCGGCGCTCCGCCCGGGGGCGCGGCGGGCGCGGCGACCTCGTCGCTCGCGTTCGCCGGCGGCGACCTCGTGCTCGGCGAGATCGTCGTCGTCGCGCCGTCGCCGCGCGACTTCGTCGTGATCGACGACCCGCTGCCGGCCGGCCTCGAGGCGGTCGACGCGCGGCTCGCGACGTCCGCGCGCTCGCTCGACGTCGACGCGATCGAGGCGGATGCGTACGACCCCGACGTCGACCAGGCCGACCTGCGCGCGACGGGCCGCATGTACGAGCCGAGCCGCTTCGTCCGGGAGATCCGCGACGACCGGGTCCTGTTCTTCGTCGATCACATGGCCGCGGGCATGTACCGGTACCGGTACCTCGCGCGCGCCACGACGCTCGGCTCGTTCGTGGTGCCGCCCGCGCGCGCGGAGGAGATGTACAGCCCGGAGGTCTTCGGCCGGACGGGCGCCCTCTCGGTCAAGGTCTCGCCCCGGGGGACGGACGCGGCGAAGGTCTCGCCCCGGGGGACGGACGCGGCGCCGCGTCCGCGCTGATCCGTGCGCGCGCCCTCTCCGCCCTGGACCGGCCGCCTCAGGCGCTGGCTCGCGCGCTGGCTGGCGCAGGAGCGCGCGCGGTGGCTCGCGCGCTCGCCCCTGCGCGTGCGCCGCGCGGCGCAGGTCGCGCTCGCCGCCCTCGTCGCCCCGTGGCTCCTGCTCGCCCTCGCCGCGGCCCTCACGCCGCTGCCGCAGGAGCTCCGGGCGGCCCAGGACCACGCCGTGTCGACCGTGCTCCTCGACCGCCACGGCACCGTGCTGCGCGAGCTCCGCGCAGGGGACGGCGCGCGCGCGCGCTGGCTGCCGCTCGACGAGGCCGGCGATCGCATCCAGCGCGCCCTCCTCGCCGCGGAGGACCGGCGGTTCGCGCGCCACCCGGGCGTCGATCCGATCGCGATCGCGCGCGCTGCCTTCCAGCTCGCGGCGGAGCGGCGCGTCGTCTCGGGCGCGTCCACGATCACGCAGCAGCTCGCGCGCACGCTCGCGCCGCGCCCCCGGACGGTGCGCGGCAAGCTCGGCGAGATGGCGCTCGCGCTGCGCATCGAGGCGTCGCTCTCGAAGCGCGAGATCCTCGAGCAGTACCTGAACCGCGTCGCGTTCGGCCCGGGCCTGCGCGGGGTCGAGGCCGCGAGCCGCTTCTACTTCGACAAGCCCACCGCCGACCTGTCGCTCGCCGAGGCCGCCGCGCTCGCCAGCATGCCGCGCGGCCCCGCGCTGTACGACCCGCGCCGCGGCACGGGGCCGCTCCTGCGCCGCCGGGACCGCGTCCTCGATCGCATGCGCGCGGCCGGCCTCGCCGGCGAGGCCGAGGTGGCCCGCGCCCTCGCCGAGCCCATCGCGCTCGCCCCGAGGGGGAGCGGCCTCGGCGCGCCGCACCTCGTGCGCGCGGTCCTCGGCGGCGCGCTCGGCGACGGCGCGCCGCCGCTGCGCGGCCGGGCGAGCGCGATCACCCTGACGATCGACCGCGGCCTCCAGCGCGAGATCGAGGTGCTCGCGCAGCAGACCGTCCGCGGCCTGTCGGACCGCGACGTCGGCGCCGCGGCGGTGGTGGTGCTCGAGAACGCGACGGGCGAGATCCTCGCGTACGTCGGCTCGCACGACATCGACGACGTCGCCGGGCTCGGCCACAACGACGGCGTCCTCGCGCTGCGCCAGCCCGGCTCCGCCCTGAAGCCGTTCGTCTACGAGCTCGCGATGGAGCAGCTCGGGTTCACCGCCGCGACCGTCCTGCCCGACGTCGAGCTCTCGTTCCCGACGGCGAGCGGCAGCTACGCGCCGCGGAACTACGACGGGCGCTTCCACGGCCCCGTCCGGCTCCGGGACGCGCTCGCCAGCTCGTACAACGTCCCGGCGGTCTGGACGGCGGCCGCGCTCGGCCCCGACCGGGTCCTCTCGCGGCTCCGCGAGCTCGGCCTTGGCTCGCTCGACGGCGAGCCGTCGCGCTACGGCGTGGCGATCGCGCTCGGCGACGGCGAGGTCCGCCTCCTCGATCTCGCGAACGCCTACGCCACGCTCGCGCGCGGCGGCATCCACCTGCCGGTGCGCGCGGTGCGCGAGGTGCGTACGGGGGCAGGCGCGCCGTCGCCCTCGCCGAGCGCGCCTCCCGCGCGGGGCGCGCGCGTGCTCGACGCCGCGCGCGCCCGGGTGATCGTCGACATCCTCGCGGACGACAAGGCGCGGCTCGCCTCGTTCGGCGGGGGCAGCGCGCTCGAGCTGCCGTTCCCCGTGGCCGCGAAGACGGGCACGTCCAAGGGGTTCCGCGACAACCTCGCGGTCGGCTTCACGCCCGACGTCACCGTCGCCGTCTGGGTCGGCAACTTCGACGGCTCGCCCATGGGCGGCGTCAGCGGCATCACCGGCGCGGGCCCGCTGTTCCGCGACGCCATGCTCGCCGCCGCGCGCGTCCGCCCGCCGCGCCCGTTCGACCCGCCCGATCCCGACCTGATCGCCGAGGTCGAGGTGTGCGCGCTCTCCGGCATGACGCCGACCGCCGCGTGCCCGCACCGCCGGCGGGAGATCCTGCCGCGCGGCGACGCCGCGGCGCTCTCGCCGTGCGACATGCACGAGATCGTGCGCGTCGACCGCCGCAACGGCCTGCGCGCCGGCGCCTGCCCCGACGCGGTCGTCGAGGAGCGCGTCGTCGAGCGCCACGACGCCGAGCTCACCGCGTGGGCGCGCGCGGCCGGCCGGCCCCTCGCCCCCGACGAGGCCTCGCCCCTCTGCGGCGCGCCCCCCGGCGGCGGCAGCGCGGCCGCCGCCGGCGCGCGCGTCCGGGTCGCGTACCCGCCGGACGGCGCCCGGTTCGTCCTCGACCCCTCGGTCAACTCGCTGCAGGCCATCCGGCTGCGCGCGGACGTCCCCCCGGGCGTGCGCCGCGCGCGCTTCGTGCTCGACGGTCGCCCGATCGAGGTCGGCCCGCCGTTCGCGCTCGACTGGCCGCTCGTCGCCGGCGCGCACCGGCTCCGCGTCGAGGCGGACGGCGCCGCGGCCGGCGAGGAGATCGCGTTCACGGTGGAGTGAGCGGCGGGGGCGGGGAGGGGCGCCGCGCCCCCGCGCCGCCCTCGCGCCGCGGCGCCATCGCCGCCGCCCGCGCCGCGGCGGTCACCCGAAGATCGGCAGGTCCTCTTCCTCGGAGAGCGGGAATCGCTGCACGAGCGGATCGTCCGCGATCCCTGCGAGCTTGCGCAGCGCCTTGTGGATGTGCCCCGGCTTGATCCGGACGCCGCCCTCCTTCGGCTGGAGCGTCACCGGATCGACCTCGAGCGGGTTGTGCCGCTCGTCCGTCGCGCCGATCACGCGGTTCCCCTGAATGCCCGCGCCGGCGAGCATCATGCTCGTGATGTTCCAGTGATCCTTGCCGTTGCCCTCGTTGTAGCCCGGGGTCCGCCCGAAGTCCGAGCCCACGACGACGACGATCCGGTCGGCGATGCCTTGCTCCTCCGCGGCGGTCAGGAGGAAGTCGATGCCGTCGCAGATGTTGCCGAGCCGCGGGATGTGGCTGTCGTCGTGGTTGCCGTGGGTGTCGAAGCCGCCCGCCGTCAGGTTCGCGCTGACGCAGATGCCGGCGCGGTAGGCCGCGAGCGCAAGCTGCGCCTGCCGCCGCAGCGAGGCCTGCTCGAACGACTCGGGCAGGTACTGGATGAGCTGCTTGAGCTCGTTCTGCCCGACGCGCGATGTGAACAGCGTGCTCATCGCCTGCTTCACGTGGGGCAGCCGCTGCTGGTCGAGCCGCGCCGCGTGCCGCGCCTGCCGCGCCTCCAGGATGCGCGTCATCGTGGCCTCGGTGTGATAGCCCTCGCGCCGCTCGGACGACGGATCGATCACGTTCGGGTACGCGAGCCGCTGGAGCAGGCCGGTGTCCGGCACGCGCGTGACGGCCACGACGTTCGCCGTCGTGTCGTAGCCGCCGTTGCTGATGAACCCCATCGGCAGCGCGCCGCCGTGCACGCCGGCGACGAGCGCCGCGAACCCGGGCTTGCCCTCGCGGAGCGTCCCGCACCACGTGTTGCGGACGCCCGCGTCGTGGCTGTTCGTCTCGGTGTCGATGCCGTTGATGATGAGCAGCTTGCTGTAATGCTTCTTGAAGAACTCCGCGTTGCCGCCGACCGGCGCGTACCGGATGTTGCCGGCGGTCCCGATCTCTGCGTTGAGGTAGCTGCGGTTCATCGCGTCCCGCGTCTCCTGCTCCTCGGCGCTCATCGCGCCCTTCGGGTCGCAGAGGCTCGTCGGGTCCCACCCGCCGCTCGCGTGGATATGGATCCAGAGAGGACCGGAGTAGGGGCCAGCCGCCGCGGCGTCCCTCGACAGCCCGCCCGCCGCGACGACGCCGAGGCCCGCCATCGATGCCAGTTTGAGGAAATCTCGACGTTCCATGGCTGCTCCTACTGGTAAAGGAACCTGAAGTCCGACAGGAGATAGGTCATGACGCTCATCCACGCGCGGACCGTGTAGTTTTCGTCCCGCGTGAGCCGCTGCTCCTCGGGCAGCCCCTCGCGGGTCCAGTAGTCGTTGTTCACCTGGCAGGCGCCCGGCAGCGAGCGCGAGAGCCGGCCCTCCTCGCCCTCGGCCTTCGCCATGCCCGCCTTGCCCTCCTCCCACGTCTCGAAGAAGAGCTTGTAGGCCCGCTCGATCTCGGGGTCGTCGAGCTCGAGCGACTCGCCGAGCACCCGCTTGTGCAGGTGCTGAATGTTCTTCTTGATCGCCTCGATGGCCGGCAGCACGTCGAAGCCGTTCGTGTCCCGGGGCTCGAACGTCGTCTCGACGTACGGGAAGAGCAGCCGCTCCTCCTGCGGGAGGAACAGGTCGCGCGGCACCGAGATGCACGCCATCTCGTTCGCCATCCGGTCGGCGACGTTGGCCATGATCCCGTTCGGCTCCGTGATCCGCTGGATCACCTCCTCCGAGTCGATGCCGCCGTAGAGCAGGCGGTAGGCGTCGCGCCGGAGCAGGTAGTCGTAGCGGCTGCCGTCGTCCTCGAACGCCCTCGGCCGCCACGGGTACCCGGTCACCGCCCAGATCTTCCGGTGGAGCTGCTCGGGCCCGAGGAACCGGGTGCCGCCGAGCTGCGTCAGCGCCTCGCCCCGGGACGACGGCTGCGCGACGTTGCGCGCGCGGAAATAGGGGCTCTTGACGATGGCCTTGACGACGGTCTTCAGGTTGAAGTCGCTGTCGGCGAAGTCGCGCGCGATCGCGTTGAACGCGTGGTACTGCGCGAGGTACGCCCGGAACTTCGCGCTGAACTCCGGATCGTCGTTCGTCGGCGCGACGAGCGGCTTTTGCCCGGTGAGCCCGGTGTACATGGTGTAGACGGCCGAGAGCGCGAAGCGCGGGTCGTCCGCGACGCGCTCCGCGACCCACGAGAGCGCGCTCGGGAACTCGCTGTAAGGCACCGACTCGGCGCCGAAGCCCGGCGGCCGCATGTCCTCGTACCAGGTGTCGTCCGCCCTGTACCGGCCCTGCGAGTCGAAGCTGTGGAATCCGCCGGACAGCGGGTCCAGCGCGGCGTGGCAGACGGTGCACGCCGCGTTGTTCATCGTCGGGTTGAAGTCGGTGATCTTCGTCTGATCGAGCGGCTGCTCGGCCGTCTTCAGGATGTCGGTGCCGAGGAAGTACTGATAGACCACCCGCGCGCGGTGCCGGTTCCTGTTGGTGCTCGTGGTCGGGTGTCGGTTGAGGAAGACGGGGGAGGTGAGCACGCCCGCGAGCGGGATCGGGTCGCGCTTCACCGGGACGAACTCCTCCGGATCCGCGTCGTTCTGGAACTCGGCGGTCACGCCGTACGCCTTCGCCGAGAACGGGTTCACGACGGTGTAGTCGGCGGTGAGGACCTCCTTGAACGACCTGTCGTTGCGCACGATGTACGCGATGAGCTCGAGCGGCTCCCGGCCGATGGCGCGGTTCGTCCAGCTCTTCAGCTTGTTGATGGCGTCCTCGAGGTCCCGCGCGCCGTATTTCTCGACGAGCGCCGGGTCCTGCGGGAGGCTCGCGTACCACTTCGGGTCGTACGCGTCGCTCCTCAGCAGATCGAC
Source organism: Sorangium sp. So ce1335 (assembly GCF_051521615.1). Lineage (NCBI taxonomy): Bacteria > Pseudomonadati > Myxococcota > Polyangiales > Polyangiaceae > Sorangium > Sorangium sp. So ce1335. The sequence continues at coordinate 6,302,176 of NZ_CP150363.1, read as the reverse complement.
GGCCGCCTCGCCGTTCAGGTAGCGGTCGGTGAGGAAGAGATCGTTGTAGATCTCCATCAGCCGCACGTAGAACGCGTCCTCCGTGAGGAGCTGGTCGAGGATCGGGTCGAGCGCGTCCATGCCGCTCTGGGCGACGGCCTGCTCCTCGGCCTCGGTGGGGAGGCGCCCGGCGATCTCCAGGCTCGCCGCGCGGAGCGTCTCCTGTGGCCCGCTCATCACGACGCCGGCGAAGGACGCGTTGACGTCCGTCTCGCAGGACGAGGGGCTCTTCGTGCGCTCGACCATCTCGCGGAGCGCCTCGTACTCGGGGCCGTCGACGTCGATGACGTGGCCGCCGCCGTGATCGATCGTCTTCGTCGGCTTGAGCAGCACGTACGACTCGCCGCTGAGCTCGAGCCCCGCGAGCGACTTGAACGTCGCGAGGTTCCTGTCGAGGAAGCCCGCCTCGCTGCTGCCGGCGAGGATCAGCTTGGACTCCGCCGCCTGGCCCTGCGGGTTATGGCAGCCGATGCATTTCGTCGAGAGGATGGGGACCCACACCTTCTCGGCGAAGAACTGCTCGTCGGAGATGCACGGGCCGTCGGCCTCGCTGCTGCAACCGGTGGACACGGTGGCGAGCGCGCCCGCCCCCGCGGAGAGCCCCAGGAACGCCAGGGCCGTCACGGCGCGCTTCCGGAGTAACCATCCTGTTCTCGGCATAAGCATCCTCGTCGGGGGCGCCTCTCCGGCGCCCCCGCGTTGAGGGGACCGGGAGAGCGGAGCCCCGAACCGCGTTGATCGAAACACACACCGACAGACCCGAGGTGGGCTGTCGCGCAACGACGCCCGACGAAGCGAACGGGACAATCGCCCGCTCCATCTTCTGCGTAGCCACGTAGTCTAACCTCAGTAGGGCCTCTCCCGCCACGCGCTCAGTACATCCATTGATCCAAATTGTTCCGGCCTGCCTCTCGTGACTTTGAAGTTTTTCGACGAGAGGCCGCGTCTCATCGGGAAGTCGCGTACCCGGTGTGTCCAGGTGGGCGTCTCTGACCATGGAGAGACGGGAGCGTACGGAGATGTGGTCAAGAGCGGGGAAATCGAATAACCGTTGGATATGAGCTCGACGAGGGATGCGACCCGCGCTCGCGCGGTTCAGTGGTTCGTTCGCGGGGGGACGCTGCGGGCAGCGGGCCGGGATCCGGTCAAGATCGGCATCGCGCCGGTCGTGGTGGGGCGCGATCCGAGCTGCGGTGTGGTCGTCGACGATCCGGAGGTCAGCTCGACGCATTGCGAGCTGCGCGCCGAGGGCCCCGGCGTGCTCGTCCGCGATCTCGGCAGCAAGAATGGCACGTTCGTCTCGTCGGTGCGCATCCGCGAGGGGATCTTGACGGCCGCGTGCGCCATCCAGGTCGGCGGTTCGGTGCTCGGCTTCGAGCCGCTCGAGAAGGAGCGGGTCGACGTCGGCTTCGACGAGAGCTTCGGCCCGCTGATCGGGGCGTCACCGCGGATGCGCCACCTCTTCCGGCTGCTGCGCGAGGTCGCGCCGACGGAGCTGTCGCTGCTCATCACGGGCGAGACCGGCACGGGCAAGGAGCTCACGGCGCAGGCGATCCACGACAGCTCGAGCCGGCGCGGGGGGCCGTTCGTCGTCGTGGACTGCGCCTCGCTGCCGGGCGCGCTGGCCGAGAGCTTCCTGTTCGGGCACGAGCGGGGCGCGTTCCCCGGCGCGAACGATCGGAAGGCGGGCGCGTTCCACGAGGCGAACCGCGGGACGATCTTCCTCGACGAGATCGGCGAGCTGCCGCCCGAGCTCCAGCCGAAGCTCCTGCGCGTCCTCTCGGAGCAGAAGCTGAAGCGGGTCGGCTCGCGGGTGCACGAGCCGATCGACGTGCGGATCATCGCGGCGACGCGCCGCGATCTCGGCCGCAGCATGAACACCGGGCGCTTCCGGAGCGACCTCTTCTTCCGGATCGCGCAGATGCGCATCGAGCTGCCGCCGCTGCGCGAGCGGCGCGAGGACATACCGCTGCTCGTCGCGAGCGTCTGCGAGCGCATGGGGTGCCCGGAGCGCGCCGTGGAGATGGTCAATCTGATCACCACGACGCTGGGCCAGCACGATTTCCCGGGCAACATCCGCGAGCTCATCAACGTGACGAGCGTGGCCACGAGCCTGCCGCCCGGCGCCGAGGCGATCGCGGCGATCCTCCCCCTGGAGGGCGGGGGCGACGTCGTCGCGCCGACGTCGGCCTTCGGCGAGGCGAAGCGGAGCGCCGTCGCGGCGTTCGAGCAGCGTTACTTCAGCGACCTGATCCGCGCGACGGGCGGCAACATCAGCGAGATGGCGCGCCGCGCCGGCATGGAGCGCCACCACGTGCGGATGTTCCTGCGCAAGCACGGGCTGACCGCGAAGCAGTGACGCGGCATACGTAGTTGGGCCGGGCCTCTCTGCTCCAGGCCCCAGGGCTCGTCCCTCGTGGGAGATCGAGAGAGAATTTGAACCACAGAGGCACAGAGGGCACAGAGGGGAGAGAAGAGATAAAAATCTCTTTCTTCTCTCTCCTCTGTGCCCTCTGTGCCTCTGTGGTTTTTTCTCTCTGTTCTCTTCAGGAGGGTTGACGTCCAGAGCAACAGACGGGTTGAACCCGCCTGAGACGAGCAGAATTTCGAACCGCCAAGGCGCCAAGGGCGCCAAGATCTCGTCTTTTTCTTGGCGTCCTTGGCGCCTTGGCGGTTCATTTCTCGCTCGGTGCTCTAAATTCCCGATCCTGATTCGGGAACGCCAGCAATTCCAAGCGCTTGAACGGAAAGCTTGCAGGTCGGCCTCTCCGTGCGCTCGTGGCCGCTGTGAACGAACCCACCACGAGGAGGAGAGGCCGATGGGGAGAATGTTCTTCGGCTTCGTTCCCGGCACAAGCGGGTGCTCCAGCAGCGAGCCCGAAAAGCGCGGGACGGGGCCTACCGAATCCGCTGCCTGATTCTGCTGAGGTTGGACGCCGGAGCGACGCCGGCACGTATTGCAGAGGAGCTCCAGGTCGCTCGCTCGACGATCAGCCGGATCCGCTCGCGCTTTCTCGCCGAAGGACTTGCGGGCCTACGCGACCATCGCGCACACAACGGTCAGCGCAAGGTTTCTGCAGCGCACCGGCGGCGACTTGAGCAATTGCTCGACGCGAGCCCGCAGGACTTCGGCTGGGCACGGCCGACGTGGACGCGCGAGCTGCTGGCGCTCCAGCTCGAACGCGACACCGGGCTACGCCTGAGCGTCGGCCACATCGGTCGGCTGCTGCGAGCGATGGGGGCGCGCCGCAAGCGCCCCCGTCCCGTCGTCCGCTGCCCGTGGCCGAAGGCGCGCGAGCGCCGCAGGATCGGAGCGATCCGCAAGCTGATCTGCAGCCTGCCCCGCGACGAGATCGCGTTCTACGTCGACGAGATGGATGTCGATCTCAACCCGCGGCTCGGGCTCGACTGGATGCGGCGCGGTCGGCAGAAGCGTGTGCTCACGCCCGGCAACAACCAGAAGCGCTACGTCGCTGGCGCGCTGACGATCGGCTCGGGCAAGCTGACGTGGGCGTTCGGCGCTCGCAAGAGCAGCGACTTGTTCATCGCGGCGCTGGCCACGCTGCTGCGCCGCTACCGGCGCTACCGGCGGCTGCACGTCATCGTCGACAACTTCGGCATCCACACGAGCAAGAAGACCCGAGCATTCGTCGAGGCCGCGGGAGGCAAGCTCGTGCTGCACTTCCTGCCGCCGTATGCGCCCCAGTACAACCGCATCGAACGTGTCTGGAAGCAGGTCCACGACAACGTCACCCGCAACCATCGGTGCGCGAGCATCGACCAACTCGTCGAGGAGGTGGATGATTGCCTGGAGGCCCTCTCCCCGTACCCGGGGTCGTCCGCGAGCCTGCGGCCTGTGGTCAGCTCGCCCGTTGCCGATTCGGGATCGGCTATTTAGGCGCCGCCGGCTCCCCCGGCGCCGCCCGCGCCGGCGCCGCTGCCGCCCGCGCCGCCGCTGCCGGACGGGTCGCCGCCAGTGCCGGCGCCGCCCGCGCCGCCCGCGCCGCCGGCGCCGCCCTCGCCGCTGCTCGTCGTGGCGGTGGTCGTGGCGGCGTCGCCGCCGCAGCGCTCCACGTCGCGGCAATCGGCGCAGGAACAGCCCTCGTAATACTCGGCGCACGAGCCGTTGTCAGCGCAGTGGTCCGTGCACCGCGGGGTGTCGGTGCAATCGGGGCAGGTGCAATCCTCGTTCAGGCCGCACGCGTCGTTGTTGTTGCAGCCGCGCCGCGGGCTGCACTCGGCGACGCTGCCGGCGCAGTCCTGACAGGTGCAATCCTCGCTGTCGGGGGCGTCCGGGCGCAGGTCGCAGACGCCGTCGTCCTTGCAGTGGCCGAGGCAGCTCGCCGAGCCGGCGCAATCGGGGCAGCCGCAGCTCTCGGGGACCTGGGCGAGGATCGTGCACCGCCCGTCGGGGCTGCCGCCGAAGCAGCCGAATCCGAGCGAGCCGCCCGCCCCGGCGACCGTCGCCGCCGCGGTGCTCGTCGTCGTCGCGTCGGGCGTCGGATCGCTCGAGCAGCCGCCGCTCGCGGCGAGCCCGAAGGCGATGGAGGAGGTGAGGAGGGCAAGAAAGACACGCATGCCCCAGAGCATCCCTCCCCGGAGCGCGTCACGTCAACACCGCGCGTCAGGCGACACCGCCGGAGCTCAGCGGAATGCCACGCTCGTGTCCGCGGTGCGCGCGCGGACCACGGCGCGCTCGCGCGCGAGGAACTCGCGCACCGCGGCGTCGAGGCGCGGGTGCGCGAGGTGGTGCGCGCTGTGGGTGACCCTGGGTGCGAATCCGCGAACGAGCTTGTGCGACCCGCCCGCGCCCGGCTCGAAGCGGCGCAGCCCGCGGGCGATGCAGTCCTCGACCGGGTGGTAGTAACAGACGTTGAAGTGAAGGAAGGGGCGCTCCTCCGAGGCGCCCCAGTAACGGCCGTAGAGCGTCGTGGGCCCCGCGAGGTTGAACGCGCCCGCGATGATCCGCTTGCCCTCCCGCGCGAGGACGACCTCGACGCCTCCCCGGGACCCGGCGCGCTCCCCGTCGCTGCGGAGCCGCGCCGTGATCTCCTCGAAGAAGGCGCGGCTCAGGTACTGCCGGCCCCAGGCGAACTTCTCCACCGTCGAGACGTAGAAGCCGAACATCACGTCGACGATCTCCGGCGTGATGTCCGCGCCGCGGAGCGTCTCGATCGAGATGCCCTGCCTCGACGCCTCGCGCATCTCGCGCCGGATCTGGTGCCGCCGCTTCGCATTGAAGCGCGCGAGGAAGTCGTCGAACGTCGCGTACCCCTCGTTCTCGAACTGGAACTGGATGCCGCAGCGGTGCGCCATCTCCGCCCCGGCGAGGCCGGCGGCCTCGTCCTCGGTCGGGAACAGGACGTGGGCGCCCGAGATGCGGCTGCGCGCGACGAGCTTGCGGAGCGTCTCGGCCAGGACCGGCAAGAGCGCCGGCCGGTCCTCCGGCCGCCGCACGAGGAGGCGCGGCGAGGTGGCGGGCGTGAACGGCACCGCGACGACGAGCTTCGGGTAGTAGGGCGCGCCGAGCTGGTGCGACGCCGACGCCCAGCCGTGGTCGAAGACGAACTCGCCCTCGCTGTTGTCCTTCAGGTACGCGGGCGCGGCGGCGAGCAGGGCGCCCTCGGCCCGGAAGGTGATGTGGTGGGGCAGCCAGCCCGCCGCCTCGCCGACGCACCCCGTCCGCTCGAGCGCGTCGAACCACGCCCACGAGAGGAACGGCGCCTCGCCGGCGCCGTCGAGCGCGTTCCACTCGCCCTCCGGAATATCGCGGATGGTGCCGTGGACGTGCGCTTCAAGCTCCATGGTCGATCATAGCAGCGCGCGCCGCGCTGCCAGGACGGCCGGAGAGCTCCTGGATCGACCGCGCGCCCGAGCGCGCGACGAGCTCCGAAAGCCCGCGCGCGATCGCGGCGGGGAGCAGCGGCCCGCCGTAGATGAAGCCCGTGTAGAGCTGCACGAGGTCGGCGCCGGCCTGGATCTGGTCCATGGCGTGCTCCGCCGTCTCGATGCCCCCGGCGCCGATCACCGTGACGCCGCCCCCGAGGCGCGCGCGGATGCGCCGCACCATCGCGAGCGAGCGCTGCCGGAGCGGCGGCCCGCTCAGCCCGCCGGCGCCCATCGCCTCGACGGCGGCCGGGCTCGTCGCGAGCCCGTCGCGCCGCACGGTCGTGTTCGTCGCGATGACGCCGGCGAGGCCGACCTCCTCGACGACGGCGAGCAGCGCCTCGAGCTCCTCGTCGCCGAGGTCCGGGGCGACCTTGATGAGCAGCGGCAGCGGCCGCGCGCCGGCGCGGTTCTCGCGCGCGATCGCCGAGAGGAGCGCCCGCGCGATCGCCGGCCCCTGCATGGCCCGGAGGTCCTTCGTGTTGGGCGACGACACGTTGATCACGACGAAGTCGGCCGCGCGCCGCACCTCGCGGAAGCTCGCGAGGTAGTCCTCGATCGCGGGCTCGATCGGGTCGAGCGGGGCGACGCGCGACTTGCCGATCGAGATGCCCACGGGCACGCCGACGGCCGCCGCGCCGCCGCGATCGAGGAGCCGCTCGGTGACGCGCGCGGCGCCCTGGTTCGGGAACCCGAGCCGGTTGATGAGCGCCCGGTCGTCCGGCAGCCGGAAGAGGTTGGGCGGCGGGTTCTCGGCCTGGGCCTGCGCCGTGACCGTCCCGAGCTCGACGAAGCCGAAGCCGAGGGCGGCGAGCGCGCGGGGGCGGCGGGCGTCCTTGTCGAAGCCGCCCGCCACGCCGAGCGGGGAGGGGAAGTCGAGCCCCATGGCGCGGACGGCGATGCGCCCGTCGCGCGGCGCGAGGCGCGCGCGCACGAGGGCGCGGAGCGGCGATGCGTGCTCGATCGGGGCGAGCGCGAGCATGCCGAGCTCGTGCGCCAGGCGGGGTGGAAGCGCGAAGAGGAGCGGTCGGACGAGGCGGTACATCGGGGGCGCGTCTCCCTTGCGGCGCGGCGCGGAGGAGGCCCGGCGCGCGGCGCGGTGGTGGGCGATACCATGACGCACGGGCCGCGTGGGCCGCCATCTCGGCGAGGGGGGCGCGCCCGCTCTGCTAGACTCGCCGCCCCCCATGACGCCCCCCGAGATTTCCGATCGCGCAGGAGAATCCAGGCCATCGACCGACCTTGGCGAGCGCTTCGCGCGGAGCGCGGACGAGATGTCGACGCTGCGCGAGCGCGGCGTCGCGGCCGCCCGCGACCTCTGCGCCTTCATCGATCGCGCGCCGACGCCGTTCCACGCCGTCCGCGAGGTCGCCTCGCGGCTCGCGGCCGCCGGCTTCTCGGAGCTCGGCGAGCGCGACGCGTGGACGATCGCGCCGGGCGATCGCCGCTACGTCATCCGGGGCGGCTCGACGATCGTCGCGTTCGTCGCCGGGGCCGAGCACCCGGCGCGCGGCGGCTTCCGCATCCTCGGCGCCCACACCGACTCGCCGAACCTCCGGGTGAAGCCGAACGCCGAGCTCTCGCGCAGCGGCTACCAGCAGCTCGGCGTCGAGGTCTACGGCGGCGTGCTGTACTCGACCTGGCTCGACCGCGACCTCAGCGTGGCCGGACGGGTGCACGTGCGGCGCGAGGGCCGGGTCGAGCGCCACCTCGTCGACCTGGGCCGCCCGGTCGCGCGCGTGCCGAACCTCGCGATCCACCTCAATCGCGGGGTCAACTCCGAGGGGCTCGTGCTCAACGCGCAGAAGCACCTCGTCCCGGTGATCGGCCTCGGCAAGGAGGCGGACCTCCAGGCGCTGCTCGCGTGCGCCGTCGACGCCCCGCGGGACGCCGTCCTCGGCTTCGATCTCTGCCTGTACGACACGCTCAAGGCGTCGATCGGCGGGCTCTCCGACGAGTTCATCTTTGCATCCCGGCTGGACAACCTGGCGAGCTGCCACGCCGCGACCGCGGCGCTGATCGGCGCGGGCGATCCCGGCGCGGCGACGCGGGTCATCGCGCTCTACGACCACGAGGAGTGCGGCAGCCGGAGCGCCGTGGGGGCGGCGGGCAGCGTCCTGCGCGACGTGCTCGCGCGGATCGTCGAGGCGTACCCGTCGCGCGAGCCCCAGGCGTTCGCGCGGGCGATGGCCGGGTCGCTCCTCGTCTCCGCGGACATGGCCCACGCGGTGCACCCGAACTACGCCGATCAGCACGAGCCGCGGCACACCCCGCAGGTCAACCGCGGGCTCGTGATCAAGTCGAACGCGAACCAGTCCTACGCCACCGACGGCACGACGTCGGCCGCGCTCGAGGCGCTGTGCCACGACGTCGGCTACGCCCCGCAGCGCTTCGTCGTGCGCAGCGATCTCCCGTGCGGCAGCACGATCGGCCCCATCACCGCGGCCGCGCTCGGGATCGCGACGGTCGACGTCGGCGCGCCGATGCTGAGCATGCACTCCTGCCGCGAGATGGCCGGCACGCTCGACGTCCACCTGGCGATCGAGACCTACAAGCGCGCGCTCGCCTGACCGCCGCGAGCGTCAGCGGCTCTGGGAGAGCAGGGCGAAGCCGATCAGCTTGTAGAGGAGGCGCGCGCCGACGTTGCCGTCCCACTCGTCGTTGTCGTCCTTCGGGGCGACCTCGTTCAGGTCGAAGCCGACGATGCGGCGGCCGCTCTTCTGGATGCGGCCGATGAGCGCGACGGCCTGCTGGAACGACAGGCCGCCGGGCACGGGCGTGCCGGTGCCCGGGCACAGCGTCGGATCGAGGCCGTCGATGTCGAAGGTCACGTAGACGTCGTCGGGGAGATCCTCGACGATCGCGTCGGCGATCAGGTGGAACGGCTCGCCCTCGAAGAGGCGGTCGGCGATCGCGGCGTCGACGTGGGCGACGATGCGCCCGTTCGACGCGCGGATGAACCGGAGCTCGTCCTCGCTCATGTCGCGCAGCCCGACCTGGACGATCCGCGAGATCTGCGGGTAGCGGGTCGCGACGTTGTGCATGATCGAAGCGTGGGAGTCGGTGAACCCCTCGTAGGCGTCGCGGAGATCGGCGTGCGCGTCGACGTGGAGGATCCCCATGCCGGGGTACCGCTCGGCGTGCGCGGCGATCGTGCCGTAGGGCGCCGAGTGGTCGCCGCCGACGACGCCGACGAGCTTGCCACGCTCCATCCACCGCGCGGCGAGCTCGTGGACGCGCTCGTTCAGGCGGCGCGACAGCGCGTTCACCGCCGCGAGGCGCGCCTCGAGGTCCCGGTCGCCGGCGACCTCGCCGAGGGCCGCGATGACGGGCTCGGCCGCCGCGCACGCCTCGGCGTTCCAGCGGACGATGTCGGGGTCGACGTCGAGCATCGCGATGCCCTGCTCGTACGGCCGGCCCGTGTGGAGGTCGAAGAGGTCGACCTGCCGGCTGGCCCGCAGGATCGCCGCCGGCCCCTTGGCCGCGCCGCGCCGGTAGGACACCGTCGGCTCCCAGGGCACCGGGATGAGGACCACCCGAGCGTCCTCGGGGGTGTGCGGCAGACCGTACACCCCGTGGCCAACCGCAGGACCGTTCGGATCGAAGCCGAGAGGGGATGAGCTCACGCGGGCCACGTTGGCGGTTCGGGACCAGGTCGTCAAGCGCGAGCCGCGCCCGCCGAAGGCGCGCAGCAGGCGCGACGGAGAGCGGAAGAGCACGTTGAAGCGCGTGGAGCGCGCCGGAGCGCATCGGCTCACGTCGGGCGCGCGGCGGCGCACGTCGGGGCGCGGTGGAGCGCTCCACCGCGCCGTGCGCAGAGCACCTGCGCAGCGACCGCCAGATCCGGCGCGGCGGCGGGAGGTGCGTAGAGACGATCGCACCGAGTCCACAGGACATCGGCGTGAAACACTGGCGCGAGACGCGCCGGTGTGCAGCGCGCGTCGGAATGCAACTTGGAGCTTCCCGCAGTGGAGAAATGCGGTACGAAGGGCGACGATATGATGACGGGCCGCCGCGCCCGACCGGCCCTGCAGGCGCCGCCACGCGCCGCCGGCAGCCCCGGCGCGCGAGGTCCTCTCACCCTTGAAGAACTGCCATGCTCCGGTACCGCGCCGATATCAAGACGCTCCTCTTCGTCGCGACCTACTTCGTCCTCGTGGCGGTGCAGTGGGTCCTTGCGCCGACGGCGCTCTGGCTCGCGATTCCGCTCCTCGCCATGACCTGCGCGTTCTCGTTCCTCGGCGCGGTCGCCACGCACAACTCGGTCCATTGCCCCGTGTTCCGGCAGCGATGGATGAACCGCGCGTTCCAGGTCGTGCTGACGCTCACGTACGGTCACCCGGTCAGCGCCTACGTGCCGGGTCATAACCTCAGCCATCACAAGTACACGCAGTCGCGCCGCGACGTGATGCGGACCACGAAGGTGCGTTACCGGTGGAACCTGCTGAACGGGCTGCTCTTCATGAGCCGCGTGGTGCGGGACATCCTGCCGGCCGACATGCGCTACTTCAAGGCGATGTACCGGCGGAACCCGCCCTGGTTCCGGCAGATGCTCGTCGAGTCGGCGGTGTTCCTCGGCGCGATGGGCGTGCTCCTCGCGCTCGACTGGAAGAAGTTCCTCCTCTACGTGCTGATCCCGCACCAGTACGCCGCGTGGGGGATCGTGACCATGAACTACCTCCAGCACGACGGCTGCGACGAGCACAGCGAGTACAACCACTCGCGCAACTTCGTCGGCCGGTTCGTCAACTGGTGGACGTACAACAACGGCTACCACTCCATCCATCACATGGAGCCCGGCCTGCACTGGAGCCTCTTGCCCGCCGAGCACGCGAGGCGCGTGGCGCCCTTCATCCACCCGAACCTGGACCAGCCCTCGCTGCTCGCGTACCTGTTCCGCAGCTTCGTCTGGCCCGGGAAGCGCCTGCGCTACGACGGCGCCCCGGTCGTCCTCCCGCAGGAAGAGCCGGACGAGGAGTGGATCCCCGGTCCGAAGGAGACGCCGAGCGACGTCTCGCTGGGCGCGATCGCGCCGAGCTGACGCGCCGCCCGGGCCGGGCGGACGCGCTGCTCCCGCGCTGCTCCTCCAGCGGAGCGGCGTCCCTCTGAAGAAAACGCACGTTGCGGCCACGACCGGGAGCCCCGGGTCGTGGACGGCGCAAGCATGCAGGGGGCTCGGCCCGGCGCCGCGGCACCGGGCCTCTCGCCTCCCCCGGATCAGCGCGGCGGGTTCTCCCGCGGCTGATCTCCCCGCGACTCGCCGCCCCGGCGGCCGATCTCGGCCATGTGCTGGCGATCGCCGCTCACGGCCTCGCCGCCCTTGCGGCCGATCTCTGCCATGTGGGCCCGGTCCTGGCTCACGCGCTCGCCGCCCCGCCGCCCGATCTCGGCCATGTGCTTGCGGTTCTGGCTGACGACCTCGCCGCCCTTCTTGCCGGCGGCGCGGGCCTCATCGCGCGTGAACTCGTGGGCCGTGCCCTTCTCGTGAGCTGCCTTCCCGCCCTTGCTGGCGATCTTGCGCTGACGCTCCTCGTCCATGGCGGCGAAGCCGCGCTGCTGTCGTTCATTGGCTGCCTTCTGCGTCGCTGACGACGGCGGGGGCTCGCTCGGCGAGGCCCCCTTCTCCTCCTGGTCCTCCTCACTCCTGGAAATCATCCCACGATCATCCATGCTCGCCATCATCCTCTCCTTCACGGTTGGCTCGCTCGATTCAGGTCTCCGACCGGGGCCTGCAAGCCCGAGATGGCAACGCCGCCCCCCCGGACCGGTCGGGGACGGCGGCGCCGCCCCCGACCGTATCGGTCGGAGATTCAGCGTTCGCCATCCCCTCCCTGCGCTGGTCGGGGCCGGCGTTCACCGACCCCTTCCAAGCTGCGGAAAGGCCGACAGGCCCTTTCCGCCAGGGCCTGTTGTGCCGGGCGGAACAACGTCAAGCGGGCTGAAGGTTGGGAGGCGACGAATTAGGGGGAGGCTCGCCGAGGAGGTTTGGTGGAAACCTAGGCAAGCCTGGAATAGCGAGAATGTCGTGCTCCCAGCGAGTCAAGCCCTCTTGGCGAAGTCCCGCATGAACGCGGTGAGGCGTTCCACCGACTCAACGGATACTGCGTTGTAGATCGAGACCCGGATACCTCCGGTCGACCTGTGTCCGGCCAGCCCCACCATACCCTCCTTCGCAGCCTCTGCGATGAAGCGTTTTTCCAGCTCCTCGCTGGCCAGCCGGAACACCACGTTCATGTACGAGCGGCTCTCCTTCTCGACCGGAGCCCGGAAAACCTCCGGATTTGCGTCCAGGGTCTCGTACAGCAGCTCACCCTTCTTGCGATTGCGTCGTTCGACCTCCTCGAGCCCGCCGACCTCAAGCGTATACGCGAGCACGTTGCGCATGAGGTAGATTGCGAATGTCGGAGGTGTGTTGTAGAGCGAGTTGTTGGCAGCGTAAGTGGCATAACGGAAAATGACGGGAATGTCTTTTCGCCCGCTGTCAACGAGGTCCTTGCGGACGATCACGACCGTGATCCCGCTCGGCCCGATGTTCTTCTGAGCGCCGGCATAAATCAGGGCAAACCTGGAGACATCGATCTTCCGCCACAGGATGTCCGATGACATGTCGGCGACGAGCGGCACGTCGCCGGTGTCGGGGAGCCAGTGCCACTGCGTCCCGAACAGCGTGTTGTTCGTCGTCATGTGGGCGTAGGCGGCGTCCGGATCGAGCGAGAGCTCGTTCTGGTGCGGGATGCGGGTGTAGCGCTTGTCGACCGCGGTGCTGCCGGCGACGCGGACGGTCCCGATGCGCTTCGCCTCGTCCATGGCCTTCTCGGACCAGCCGCCGGTCAGGATGTAATCGGCGCTCTTGCCCTGCGGCAGGAGGTTCATCGGCACGAGCGCGAACTGCATGTGTGCGCCGCCCTGCATGAGCAGCACGTGGTAGTCGTCCGGCACGCCGAGGAGCTGCCGGAGGAGCGAGAGCGCCTCGTTGTGCACAGCCTCGAACACCTTGCCGCGGTGGCTGTGCTCCATGATGGACATGCCCGTCCCCTCGAAGTCGAGGAGCTCGCGCTGCGCGCGCTCGAGGGCGGGAAGGGGGAGCCCGGCAGGGCCGGGGTTGAAGTTGTGGACGCGCGCCATGGTGCTTCTCCTGAGGTTCGAGTCTCGGCGGCGCCTGAGCCGCCGCTGCGGCCGTATACCACGAGGGGCCCCGGCTCCGCCCGGGCGAGCCGAGCAGCGGCCACGGCGCCGCGCGCGGCGGTGGCGCCGGGCTCATCACCTCGGGCCTGCCGGGGGCTCGGACCTGGGCTAGATTCATCGCTCCGGAGGGCGAGCGATGCTGGTGACCCGCGAAGAGATGGCGTTCGATTTCCAGGGCGCCAGGCTCGATCCCGTCAAGGACAAGGACGTCATCGTCTGGGCCGTCCAGCAGTTCCTCTACGGCGAGATCACCGGCGTCCAGATCGGGCACTGGCTCTACAACGCGCCCGATCTGGAGTCCGCGCGCTTCCTCGCGCGCCAGGCGGTCGAGGAGTTCCAGCACGTCGGCAACTTCCTCCGCATCCTCGAGATCCTCGGCGCGCCGCCGGAGAAGGCGACGTGGAGCGTGCGCTTCCTCGCGACCGGGCTGATGGGCGGGGACTGGGCCGAGCACGTCGCGCTCGAGATGGCCCTCGGCGAGGGCCTCGTCCTCCAGGCCTTCTACGCGATGATCGACACCGTGGACGAGCCGGAGATCGTCGCGATCCTGAAGCGCGGGGTGCGCCAGGAAGAGCGCCACGTCGACTTCGGAGAGCAGCAGACGAGGAAGGCGATCGCGGGCAGGCCAGCGCTCCGGCGGCGGCTGCTCGGGCTCGCGCTCGTGTCGCTCTGGGGCGTGTCGCGGCTCGAGGCGTTCATGAAGAAGCGCCTGCCCATGGACCACCCTGCGCTGAAGCGCCTGCCGGATCTGGTCCGCCACTCGGTGCGGGTCGCGGAGCTCCGGCTCATGCGGATCGGCCTGACCGAGGTGCCGATCTCGTCGATGTCCGCCGGCCGCAAGCTCGCGCTCGTCGCGGAGGCGTACGCGGGCAAGCTCGCGCTGGGCGTCGTGTCGTGGGTGCTCGCCGTGCTGCTGTTTCCGCTGCGGCTCGTCGGCGTCGCCGGGCCGAAGCGGCTGACGGACACGTACCTCAGCGATCCGCTGATCGCGCGGGGCGGCCGGCTCGGCGCCGGGTCGGAGGACGACCCGGGCGACGCCGGCGAGCAGGCGGGGCCCGGCGGCTCGCCGGCCGGGCACGGGGCGGCGGCGCGTGCCTGAAGGCGAGGGGGAGCGCGCGGCCCGCGCCGGGACGCCCGGCGCGGCGGGCTCCTCCGACGCGGCGGGCTCCTCCGGCGCAGCGGCGGGCGCCTCCGGCGCAGCGGCGGGCTCCTCGGGCGCAGCGGCGGGCTTCCTGCCCGCCTCGAGGGAGCTGCCGCTCTTCGCCGAGCTGCCCGAGCTCGCAGGGCAGATCCCGTGGCGTCCGCTCGCGCACGCGCCGACGCCGATCGTCCCGTGCACGGCGATCGAGGGGTACCTCGGCCGCGGCGGCGTCTGGGTCAAGCGCGACGATGCGATCTCGCCGCTCTACGGCGGCAACAAGGTGCGGCGCTTCGAGTTCCTGCTCGCCGACGCCGAGCGGCGCGGCGCGAGGACGCTCGTCACGGTCGGCGGCCTGGCGTCGACGCAGGTCACCGCCACGGCGCTCTTCGGCCGGGCGCTCGGCTTCGCTGTCACCGCCGTCCTGTTCGATCAGCCGATCACCCGCTTCGGCCAGCGGGCGCTGCTCACCGGCGCGGCGAGCGGCGCGGAGCTCGTCCACGGCGGCGGGTACGCGACGACCGCGGTCCGGGCGATCCGGGCGCTGCGCCGGGCCGAGCGGCCCTATTTCATCCTGCCCGGCGCGTCGGCCGCGCTCCCGTGCCTCGGCTACGTCGACGCGATGCTCGAGCTCGCCGAGCAGGTCCGGCGGGGCGAGGCGCCGCGGCCCGATCGCATCGTCGTCGCCTCGGGGACGGGCGGCACGCTGGCGGGGCTCGCGCTCGGCGCGGCGATGCTCGGCTGGCCGACGACGATCGTCGGCGTGCGCATCACCGAGCGCATCGCCTCGAACCGCGCCGTCGTCCGGTACGAGATCGGGAGCATGAGGCGCCTGCTCGCCCGGCGCGCGCCGCGCTTCACCCGGCGGCGGCTCCCGGCCGCCCGCTTCGCGATCGAGCACCGCGCGATCGGCCCCGGCTACGGCGCCCCGACGCCCGCGTCGATCGCCGCGATCCCCGAGGTGGAGCGGCTGATCGGCGTGCCGGGGGAGGTCACCTACAGCGCCAAGGCGCTCGCGGCGCTCCGCGAGATCGGCCGGGAGCACCCGGGCGAGACGATCCTCCTCTGGCAGACGCTCTCGAGCGCGCGCCCGCCGCTCGCGCCGGGCGCCGCGGCGCTTCCTCCGGCGTTCGCGCGGTTCTTCGAGGGGGACGTGGCGTGCTGAACGACGCGCCGCGCGCCGGGCGACCTGCCCGGCGCGGCGCGCGGGCGGGTCACCCGTCCTGAGCGGCGCGCGGCGGGGCGCCGCGCGGGCGGATCACTTCACGCGCAGGCTGTTCACGAGCTTGTCGAAGTCGGCGCGCGCCCCGGTGACCGTCTTCTCGGGGCCGGTCATCTTGAAGAACCACAGATCGCCGGAGGGCATCTCGGCGATCGCGCCGAGCAGCGCGTGCTTCGCCTTCGGGTCCGAGACGGGCATGCCGGGCATCCCGGAGCCGGCGAACGTCCCCTTCACCTCGACGACGGTGACCTTGATGTCGTTGACCTTGAGCTCGCTCCGCTTGGGGGAGTCGGCGCTCTTCTCGGAGAACTGGCCGACCCAGCGCGTGATGTTCGCGTCCACGCTGCCGCCGGCCGGCATCACGCTGAGCTCGGCGTCCTCGGGGTCGCCCGCGGCGCGCTTGATCCTGTACGTGGCCTTGCGCATCGAATTGGGGTTCGGCGCGCTCTCGAAGCTCGCGGGCGCGTCCCAGGCGAGCTCGGCGCCGGCCGCCTGCTGGCCGCCGGCGGCCGGCGCCGTCGGCGCGGCGGCCGGCTGGGCGGGCTCGGCGGGCTTGCTTGTCGACGGCGGCTCGGGCGCAGTCGTGGCCGTCGGCTCGGGCGTCTTCGAGCACGCCGCGGCGAGCGCGGCGACGAGCGGCAGTACCAGGGCGGAGCGGGGCTTGATCATCGTCATCGTGGCAGGCCTCGGCGAGGGTTCGCGGCGACTGTAGTCGCCGGGCTCGGAGCCTCAAGCCGGATCGGACCTGTGCGGGCCCTTCCAGCGCTCCGGACGCAGGCGCCGTGGTCGTGCAGCCGCGCGCGCCGCCGTGATACCACCAAAATTCATGGAACCGACCTTCCGGCGCGCCTTCAACGCCGCCTTCGGCCCGTCGACGTACGCGGAGTACATGGGGCGCCTCGAGCGGCGGCTCGGGTGCTCGATCCCGTTCCGCGTCGCCGAGACGCCGCTCTTCCTGCCGGTCGCGCTGCGCGACGAGCTCGAGCGCTCCGCGACCGAGATCGTGCGGCAGATATCGAGCCCCGCGCTCATCGAGCAGATGAAGCGCGCGATCCCCGCGCACCTCGACGTCCCCGGCATGGACGCGCTGCCCAGCTGCGCGCAGGTGGACTTCGCGATCGTGCGCGGCCCGGACGGCGGGCTCCACGGCAAGGTCGTCGAGCTGCAGGCGTTCCCGTCGCTCTACGCGCTGATGCTCGTGCAGACCGAGATCGTGACCGAGATGCTGGCCGCGATGCCAGGGCTCGACCGGCGCTGGTCGTGCTGCTTCGGCGGGCGGAGCCGCGACGATGTCATCGCGCACCTGCGCCGCGCGATCCTCGCGGGCGAGCCCGAGGAGTCGGTGGTGCTGCTCGACCTCCACCCGGAGCAGCAGAAGACCTACCCGGACTTCGTCGCGACGAAGCTCCTCGTCGGCGTCGACGCCATCTGCCCGACGTCGCTCGTCCGGGAGAAGGACCGGCTGTTCCGCCGCGTGGACGGGCGGCTCGTCCAGGTCCGCCGGCTGTACAACCGCGTCGTGTTCGACGAGCTCGAGGCGAAGCGGGTCGAGCTCCCGTTCCGGTACGACGAGCCGCTCGACGTCACGTGGTGCTCGCACCCGAACTGGTACTGGACCTGGTCGAAGTACACGCTGCCGCACGTCGATCACCCCGCGGTCCCGCGCGCGCGGACGCTGGACGCGATCGAGCGCGTGCCCGACGATCTGGAGCGCTACGTGCTCAAGCCGCTGTTCTCGTTCGCCGGCTCCGGGGTGAAGATCGACGTCACGCCCGAGGACATCGCGGCGATCCCGGAGGGCGAGCGATCGAGGTGGCTGATCCAGGAGAAGATCGCGTACGAGCCGGCGCTCGCGATGCCTGACGGGACGGGGGTGAAGGCCGAGGTGCGGATGATGTTCCTGCGCGCGCCCGACGAGCCCGAGCTCTCGCTCGTGCTCAACCTGGTCCGGCTGTCGCGCGGGAGGATGCTCGGGGTCGATCAGAACCGGGATCTGACGTGGGTCGGCGGCACGGTGGGGATCTGGCCGGCGGATTGATGGCCGGCCCATCGATGAGCCGCGCGGCGGTCAGGCGCGGAGCGCGAGCTGCCACGCGCCGAGGACGAGCCCTGTCGCGACCGCGCCCATCGCGACCTGCGCGAGGGGGCGGCTCCGCGCGGGCTGCTTGCGCAGCGACAGGCCGGCGACGGCGCCGATCGCGGCGCCGCTGAGCAGGCCGAAGGCGTGCGCGCCGAGGTCGGCGCGCGGGCTCGCGCCGAGGGCGCCGAGGAGCGAGAGGCCGCCCACGAGCGGCGCCACGAGCTGGAGGAGGTGGCGCTTCTCGCCGCTGTCCTTGTCGTGGGCGCGGTCGAGCATGAGCTGCGTGGCGGCGAGCAGGCCGATCGCGCCGAACACCGCCGTGGAGGCGCCGATCGAGGCGTGGTGGTGGCCGAGGCTGTGGTGCCAGATCGCGTTCGCGAGGTTGCCGATCGCGCCCGAGGCGACGACGGCGAGAGCGGTGCCGCCCGGGCCGAGGCGGCGCTGCACGGCGGAGGCGAACACGGTCCCGGAGATCACGTTGCCGATCACGTGGGCCGAGTCGGCGTGCAGCGTGAGGGCGGTGATGGCGCGCCACGGCTCGGGCCCGACGACCAGATCGGCGACGGAGGCGCCGCGCTGGAACAGGCGCCCGCCGCCGCTCGCCGGGCCGGTGACGAGGAAGAAGAAGAGGGCGAGCGCGGCGAACGCGACGCCCGCGACGATGGACGGCGGGTGGCGCGGGCGTTCGCGCGGCCTTCGCGGGGGCCAGTCGCGGTTCTCCGCCTCGTACCGATCGATCGAGGTGGCGGCGAAGTCGTAGTCCTCGTCGCGCACGAGGAGCACCCAGCCTGCCGGGGTGTACCGCACGGCGTGCCAAAGCTCGCTCGACTGCAGCACGAGGGCCCATTCGCGGATCTTGCGCTCCGGCATCACGGGCCCGATGGCGGTGATCCCGGGCCCGTGGCCTTCTCCCTCTCCTCCAGGGGCATCGTTGTTCTGGATCATCGCTGCCCTCTCGACGCGCGCTGGCGGCAGGATCGCGATCGGGACGAGCCGCTCGCCTTCAGCACATCGCGCACCGACACAGTCATGTTCGCCCACGGCGGCTCCTCCGGCTCGTTGACCCCAGGTCTGGCGAAACCTGCGGATGAGCCCGGAGGCTGTCAACGCCGCCTCTCCTGGGTCGGGCGGTCTCTTGCCCGCGTACCGGTCGCGGCCGGGCCCTTGTGCGCGCGACGCAGCGGTGGCAGTGCGTGGTTGTGTCGACGGCCATCACGCAGGGCATCCGGGTCACCGTCTCGACGGTGTACGTCCCCACGCAGTCCTCTCCGACGGAGCACCGCTACGTCTTCGCCTACACCGTGCGGATCGCGAACGAGGGCACCGAGCCGGCGCAGCTCAGGACGCGGCACTGGATCATCACGCACGGCAACGGGAAGGTGGAGGAGGTGCGTGGCCCCGGGGTCGTGGGCCAGCAGCCCTCGCTGAAGCCTGGCGAGCACTTCGAGTACACGAGCGGCTGTGTGCTCGAGACCCCGCGCGGCACGATGCGCGGCACCTACCAGATGCACCGCCCCGACGGCCGCATGTTCGACGCCGAGATCGCGTCCTTCACCCTGGCGATGCCGCACTCGCTGAACTGACGCCCGCCGCCCAGCGAGCACACCGCAGCCACCCGTTCCGTCAGGAGAGAGCCAGCGGGCTCCCATGCGTGCTGGCCCCTCAGGAGTCCGCCCCTTCCGCCCGGGAAGAGCCAGCGTGGAGGGGGTGCCCGTGCGCGCGGGCGGCGGGGTAGGGCCCCACGAATCCGAGCGCCGGCCCGCATCGCAGCGCTCTCCGTTCGGACCGACTCGCCCGCACCTACGGCAATCGCCTCCTACAAGGCGCGAGTTCGTGGGAGGGGCCCCCGCCGCCCGCGCGCACGGGCACCCCCTCCACGCTGGCTCCGTCGCTCCCGGATCAGCCGGCGGCCGCCGGCTCCACCACCGCCCCGTTCGCCTTCGCCTTCTCCGCGTCTCCTCCGCCCGCCGCCGACGAGAACGAGAACGTGAAGTCGTCCCCCTCGAAGTCGATGGCGACGTTCCCCCCGTTCTCGAGGGCCCCGAACAGCAGCTCGTCCCCGAGCCGCCGCTTGATGTCGTTCTCGATGACGCGCCCGAGCGGCCGCGCCCCGTTCGCCGGATCGTACCCGCGCTTCGCGAGCTCCGCCCGCGCCCGATCGGTCACCTCGACGGTCACCGACCGGTCCGCGAGCATCGCCGCGAGCTCGCCGATGAACTTGTCGACGATGCTCCCCATCACCGACGGATCGAGCGAACGGAACATGATCCGCGCGTCCAGCCGGTTCCTGAACTCCGGGCTGAACGTGTTCTTGTAGGCCCTGTCGTCGTCCCCCGCCGACCCCCGCTCGCCGAAGCCGACCCGCGCCTGCGCGAGCTCCCGCGCGCCCACGTTGCTCGTCATGATGAGCACCATGTGGCGGAAGTCGCTCTTCTTGCCGTTGTTGTCGGTCAGCGTGCCGTGGTCCATCACCTGGAGCAGCACCTGGAACACGTCCGGGTGCGCCTTCTCGATCTCGTCGAGCAAGAGCACCGCGTGCGGCGTCTTCGCCGCCGCCTCCGTGAGCAGACCGCCGCGGTCGAACCCGACGTAGCCGGGCGGCGCGCCGATCAGCCGGGAGACGGTGTGCCGCTCCTGGTACTCGCTCATGTCGAACCGCAAGAACCCGATGCCGAGCGCCTTCGCGAGCTGCTTGGCGAGCTCGGTCTTGCCGACGCCCGTCGGGCCCGAGAACAGGAACGAGCCGATCGGCTTCTCCGGCGCGCGCAGCCCAGCGCGCGACAGCTTGATCGCGGACGAGAGCTGCTTCACCGCCTCGTCCTGGCCGAAGATCACCGAGCGCAGCGACTGCTCGAGATCCTTGAGCTGCGCCTTGTCCGAGGTCGACACCTGCCGCGGCGGGATCTGCGCCATCTTGGCGATGACGAGCTCGATGTCCGCCGTGTCGACCGTGTACCCGTCCCCGTGGCGGAGGCGCGCCGCCGCGCCCGCCTCGTCGAGCAGGTCGATCGCCTTGTCGGGCAGCCGCCTGTCCTGGAGGTAGCGCGCCGACAGCTTGGCCGCGGCATCGAGCGCCTCGGGCGTGTACGTGATCTTGTGGAACTCCTCGTAGCGCTTCTGCAGCCCCTTCAGGATCTGCGTCGTCTCGTCGACCGAGGGCTCCGTCACCTCGATGCGCTGGAAGCGCCGCGCGAGCGCGCTGTCGCGCTCGAGGTGCCCGCGGTACTCCTGGAACGTCGTCGCGCCGATGCAGCGCAGGCGGCCGGAGGCGAGGGCGGGCTTGAGCAGGTTCGAGGCGTCCATCGTCCCGCCGCTCGCGGCGCCGGCGCCGATGATCGTGTGGATCTCGTCGATGAAGAGCACCGAGCCCGGCTGCTTCTCGAGCGCGCGCAGCACGGCCTTGAGCCGGTTCTCGAAATCGCCGCGGTACTTCGTGCCGGCGAGGAGCGCGCCCATGTCGAGCGCGTAGACGGTCGCGTCCCGGAGCGGCGCGGGCACGTCCTTCTTCTCGATCCGCTGCGCGAGCCCCTCGACGATCGCCGTCTTGCCCACGCCGGCGTCGCCGATGAGCAGCGGGTTGTTCTTGCGCCGCCGCGCGAGCACCTGGATCGTCCGGGCGACCTCGTTCTCGCGGCCGACCAGCGGGTCGATGCGCCCCTCGGCCGCCTCCTTGTTGAGGTTCATCGTGAACGCGGCGAGCGGGTCCTTGATCGGCTGCGAGCCGCCGGGCTCGCCGCCCTCGTCCGACGACGACTCCTCGCGGAGGCTGTCGTCCTGGCCCGTCTTCGAGATGCCGTGCGAGATGTAGTTCACGACGTCGAAGCGGCTGACGCCCTGCTCGCCGAGGATCGTCACGGCGGGGCAGTCGCGCTCGGCGAACATCGCGACGAGCACGTTGGCCCCCTTGAGCTCCTTCTTGCCCGACGACTGCACGTGCATGGCGGCGCGGCCGACGACGCGCTGGAACCCGAGCGAGAGCGTCGGGCTCGTGTCCGAGTCCTCCGGCAGCGCCTCGACCTCCTCGTCGAGGAAGCGCTCCAGCTTCTTCTTGAGCGTCGGCGTGTCGCCCCCCGCGTGCCGGAGGACCTCGGCCGTCTCCTCGTCGAAGAGCAGCGCATAGAGCAGGTGCTCGATGGTCACGAACTCGTGCCGGCGGCGCGAGGCCTCCCGGGTGGCGAGCGAAAAGGCGATCTCAACTTCGGGGCTGATGCGCATGGTCATTCCGGCTCGGCGGTCAACCGAAGGGGCATCCCGTGCTCCTTGGCGAAGTCCTGGACTTGGGCGACCTTGGTCTCGGCGACATCCTTCGTGTACACGCCCGCGACCCCGTGGCCGCGGTGGTGCACGCTCAGCATGATGTGCGTGGCCTCCGTCTCGGTGCGGTGGAAGAACTTCATGAGGACGAGCACGACGAACTCCATCGTCGTGTAGTCGTCGTTGTGGAACACGACCTTGTAACGACGGGCCTTCTCGACCTTTCGTTCCCGCTCCGTCGCGAGGTCGCCCTGCCTGTCTTCTCTTTCCTCAGGATCGTTCGGCATAAATCCGTCGGGAAGGATAGCAAGAGGCCCGCCCCGGCGAGCGGCCGACGAGGGAGGCTCTCACCCCGGAAGCATGCTCCGCGGGAGGATGTTCTGCACGCGCACAGGGCGGGATTTTCCGTCCGCTTTTTACGGCCGGGCTCGGGAGGAGCGGCGCTGGGCCGGCCGCGCCCTTCAGAAAAAACGGCCGAGCCCGCCGGGCGGGGCGCTCCGCTCCCCCGGCGGGCAGACCGCCGGGGGAGGGCCTTGCCGCGCGGCCACGGGGTAGCGCGGCTGCGCGGTCACGGGGTAGCGCGGCTGCGCGGTCACGGGGTAGCGCGGCTGCGCGGTCACGGGGTAGCGCGGCTGCGCGGTCACGCGGGCTGCGCGGTCACACGAGCGACACGGCGGCGCCGAGGTCGATGTCGACCGGCGTGAGGCCCCAGATGTCGCGCGCGTACTCGCGGACCGTGCGGTCGGAGGAGAACTCGCCCACGCGGGCGATGTTGAGCGTCGACTTGCGCAGCCAGGTCTTCCGGTCGGTGTAGGCCGCCTCGACCTCGCGCTGGCAGGCCGCGTAGGCCGTGAAGTCCGCGAGCATCATGTACTCGTCCCGGCCGAGCAGCCGGTCGAGCAGGGGCTGGAACAGCTCGCGGTACTCCGGGGAGAAGAAGCCCGACGCGATGAGATCGATCACCTCGCGGAGCTCCGGATCGGCCGCGACGGCCTCGCGCCCCTCGAAGTGCGCGTGGCGGCGGGCGATGACCTCGTCGGCGGTCAGGCCGAACAGGAAGAAGTTCTCCGGGCCCACCGCGTCGCGGATCTCGATGTTCGCGCCGTCGAGCGTGCCGACGGTGAGCGCGCCGTTCAGCGCGAGCTTCATGTTGCCGGTGCCGGACGCCTCCATGCCCGCGGTCGAGATCTGCTCGGAGACGTCGGCGGCCGGGATGATGCGCTCGGCCAGCGACACGCGGTAGTTCGGCATGAACACGACCCGCAGCCCGGTGTGGCGCCGGTCGCCGTTCACGACGTAGGCGACGGCGTGGATGAACTTGATGATGAGCTTCGCCTGCCGGTAGCCGGGGGCCGCCTTGGCGCCGAAGATGAAGGTCCGCGGCGTGACGTGCTCGCCGCGCTTCTGGCGCAGGTAGAGCGCGACGATGTGCAGCGCGGCGAGGAGCTGGCGCTTGTACTCGTGGAGGCGCTTGATCTGGACGTCGAAGATCGACGAGGGGTCGACCTGGATGTCGAGCTCCTTCGCGATGATCTTCGCGAGCGCCACCTTGTTCTCGCGCTTCACCCTGGCGACCCGCTCGATGAACTCCGGGTCGTCGATGTGGCGCTCGAGCTCGCGCAGCCGCTCGAACTCCGTCACCCACTTCGGCCCGACCTTCTCGGTGACGAGCGCGGCGAGCGCGGGGTTGCAGGCGAGCAGCCAGCGCCGGAACGTGACGCCGTTCGTCTTGTTGTTGAACCGCTCGGGCCAGAGGTCGTAGAAGTCGCGGAGCAGGTCGCGCTTGACGAGCTCGGAGTGGAGCTTCGCCACGCCGTTCACCGAGTGCGAGCCGACGACCGCGAGGTGGGCCATGCGCACGTGGCGCTCGTGCCCCTCCTCGATGAGGGACATGCGCGCCACGCGCTCGTGGTCCTGCGGGTGGGCGTCCATGACCTCGCGCAGGAAGCGCCGGTTGATCTCGTAGATGATCTCGAGGTGCCGCGGCAGGAGCCGCTCGAAGAGCGCGACGGGCCAGCGCTCGAGCGCCTCGGGCAGGAGCGTGTGGTTCGTGTACCCGAAGGCCGCGACGGTCTGCTTCCACGCGTCCTCCCAGCTCACGAGGTGGTCGTCGATGAGGACGCGCATCAGCTCGGCGATGGCGATGGCGGGGTGCGTGTCGTTGAGCTGGATCGCGTTCTTCTCGGCGAAGCGCGAGAAGTCCGGGTGGACGCGGTTGTAGCGGTTCACGATGTCGGCGATGGAGCAGGCGACGAAGAAGTACTCCTGCCGCAGGCGCAGCTCCTTGCCCTTGTCGAAGTTGTCGTTCGGGTAGAGGACCTTCGAGATGACCTCCGACTGGTTCTTCTCGTGGACGGCGTGCACGTAGTCGCCCGCGTTGAAGAGCTCGAAGTCGAACTCCTCGCCCGCGCGGGCGGACCAGAGGCGGAGCGTGTTCACGGTGTTCGACTGGTAGCCCGCGATGGGCGTGTCGAAGGGGACGCCGATGACCTGCTCGGAGGGGCGCCAGACGACGCGGAAGCCGCCGCGCTTGTCGGGGACGCGCTCGGTGTAGCCGCCGAACGAGACCGGGACGGCGTGCTCGGGGCGCTCGACCTCCCAGGGGTTGCCGAAGCGGAGCCACTCGTCGGCGCGCTCGACCTGGTAGCCGTCACGGATGACCTGCTCGAAGATGCCGAACTCGTACCGGATGCCGTAGCCGCAGGTGGGCAGCCCGATGGTGGCCATCGAGTCGAGGAAGCAGGCGGCGAGCCGGCCGAGGCCGCCGTTGCCGAGGCCGGCGTCGGGCTCCTGCTCGACGAGATCGTCGAGGTTGAGGCCGAGCTCGCCGAGCACGGTGCGGTAGCTGTCGTAGATGTCGAGCGCCTGCAGGTTGGCGACGAGCGCGCGGCCGAGGAGGAACTCCGCCGACAGGTAGTAGGCGCGCTTGACGTCCTTCTCGTAGTAGGTGTGCTGGGTCTTGGTCCACCGGTCGACGAGGCGGTCGCGCACCGAGAGGGCGAGGGCGACGTACCTGTCGAACGGCGTGGCGGTCATCGACTCCCGTGCGCGCGAGTAGTGGAGGTGGTCGGCGAACGCGCGCCGGAGCGCGACCGGGTGCATGCCGGTGCGGGCGTCGGGCGCCGGGTGGCCGCGGAAGAAGGCGGCGGGGGCTTCGCGCTGGGCGGACGTGTCTCGCTGGGCGGGGGTTTCTCGCTGACGGGTAGGATCGACGTCGATCGGGTTGGCCATGGCGGCGCACTCTAGTCGGATCCGGGCGGCGCTGGTGGGCTGCGCGACGTGTCGAAGAGGTTTCCGCGAGGTCGCGTTACTCCGCCGACGCCGGCGGCGCGCGGAGGACGGCCGCGGCGCGGCGCGCGGAGCACGGCCGCGGCGCGGCGCGGCGTGGGGGCGCCGGCGGCGAGGTGGTGCGACGGGGAGGAACACTCGGCCGGATGTCAAGGCCTTCGCGCCGGAGGGCGTGAAGGCGGTCCGTCGGGCCGCCGTCGGCGCGGGGCAGGGGACGCGCGGCGCGGCGCGGGGCAGGGGACGCGCGGCGCAGCGCGGGGCAGGGGACGCGCGGCGCAGCGCGGGGCAGGGGGCGGCGGTGGGCACCTGCCCGGCGGCGGGGACGAGCGCCCGGGGCTACGGCAGGGCGCTCACCGGGGCGCGCCTCGTCCCGCTCGGGTCAGCGGTGACAGCCGCCGAGCAGGGGCGCTCCGAGCAGGTCGAGCTGCTCGAGCGCCCGCTGCGGCCGGCGCGCGCGCGGGCCGGGATCGGCCTGCGAGGGGGCGCTCCAGGAGCTCTCCCGCTGGAGGAGCTCCTCGCGGAGCGCCAGGAGCTCGCGCGAGGGCAGGGTGCTCGTGTCCGTCACGAGCCGCGCCCCGTCACGGTAGCCGGTCCACACCGTGTAGCCGTCCCGTGTGACCTCGATCCCGAACCTCGGGCCATAATCCGTGATCTCGTAGCGGCGGCCCAGGGCCAGGAGGCTCCACTTCTTCATCGCGACCGTCTCGCCAGTGTCCATCGGGGCGGACGGAGCGGCCAAGAAACCGGGGGCTGCCGCCGGGGGCCGACGCTGCGGGCCGTTGCCAGCCGTGCGGCCTGGGCGCGAACGTCACGCCGCGCCGGCGGCCTCACGGCGCTTCCGCCCCCGGCGCCGCGCGCGCAGGAGCGCGCCGCCGGCCGCGAGCATGCCGCCAACGAGCGCGCCGGCGCTCGCCGCGCTCCCGCCCGCGGCCTCGCAGGCGCAGCCGCCGCCCGCCTCGCCTCCGCTCGCCGCGGCGCCGCCCGCCTCGCCCCCGCCGGCGCTCGTCCCGCTCCCGCCCGCGGCCCCGCCCGGGCCGCCGCCATCGCAGCGGCCCGTCGCGCCGATGAAGCTCGCGGTCGCCGGCCAGAGCGCAGGGCAGGTCTGGCCGGTCGAGCTCTCGCCCCCGCAGGCCGGCGGTCCGCAGAGGCGATCGAGCGTCATGAGCGGCGAGAACGTCTTTCCCTCGTCCGTGGAGACGCCCGCGGTGAAGCCGTCCACCGCCTCGTCGGCGCAGGCGAAGAGGCCCTGCGCGGTCCACGTCAAACAGCGGACGCCGAGGCTCCCCACCTGGGTGAACTCGAGGGTCGCCGTCGGGGCGATCCACAGGCCGTCCATGTCGCTGCCGGCCGCGATCCTCGTCCCGTCGGGCGAGAGCGCCAGTCCGAGGAGGCTCGTGGCCTGGAATACCTCTCGCCAGGTGGCGCCCCCGTCCGTCGAGACGAGGAGGGCGTCCGCGCCGTCGCCGTCGCGGCGCACATACACGATGTCGGGGTCGACCGGATCCACGGCGCCGAGGTACGGCAGGTTTCGATCGTCGCTGCCGGGGACGTCGAAGTCCTCCCAGGTCGCGCCGCGATCGTCCGAGCGCCTCACGATCCCCTGGAACGTGGGGCCGTTCCAGCGCCCGCTCACGTAGATGCGCCGGGGATCGCTCGGCGCGCTGTCCAGGGTCACGCCGAGGAAGGTGCTCGGGAGATCGGCGCCGGCCTGGGTCCAGCTCTTTCCGTCGTTCTTCGACTCCCAGACCTGGGTCAAGATCGCGTCGCTGCCCGTGACGCTCGAGACGAGGAGGATGGCGCTCGCGGGGTCCGCGCGGTCGATCGACAGGTCGACGATGTAGCGCTGGCCGAGCGCGCCCTCCGCGAGCGCCCAGTGGCAGCCGCCGTCGCGCGTCGCGCTCAGCCCGTCGAACAGCCCGGCGAGGATCGAGCCGTCGCCGGTGACGACCATCATGGGATCCTCGAAGCCGCTGTAGCCGATCGCCGCCTCGCAGATCCACGACCAGCGCTCGCCGCCGTCGCGCGTGGTGAGGACACCGTAGGTCGCGCGAACGACGATGTGGTCCGGATCGGAGGGATCGACGAGGATCTGCCCGGCGGCGGGGTAACGGCCGTTGGCGAGCGCGGGGGTCGAGGCGGCGAGCGCGACGCACGCCGCGGCGGCCCCGAGCCCCGGAGCGAGGCGGTTCATCGAACGGAGGTTCACCGATCCCCCTGCGCAGCGCAACGCCTCGACAGGCGGCCCGCGGCGCCCGGCGCCGTCGAGCCAGGGAGAGCCCCTGGCTCGGGCCGAGCGCGGCGTTCGTCGGCCAGCGACTACTGCCGCCGGAACTGCTGGTTCGTCCCGGTGTGGCACGTGTACTGGATGAACCTGCTGCCGTCGGCGGTGCTGGCCCCGTTGACGTCCACGCACTTACCGCTGTTGACCGAGCGCAGCGAGACGACGCCGTTGCCGCGATCGATGAGCTCCCACTTCTGGCTGTTCTTGCTGGCGTCGCAGTCCGACTGGATGATGTTCGCCGAGTTGTTCCGGCTGGCCCCCTGCACGTCGACGCACTTCCCGCTGCTCGCGTTCTTGATGACCACCGTGGCGCCGCCGCTGCTCTCGATCTTCCACTGCTGGTCGCTCGCCCCGGTGCACGGCCGCTGGACGAGGATGGCGCCGCTGTTCAGGCTCGCTCCGTCGACGCTCATGCACTTGTTGGAATGGAGGGCCGTCAGGCTCTGGCCGCCGGTGCCGCCGGTGTCGCCGCCGGTGTCACCCCCGGTGTCGCCGCCGGTGTCGCCGCCGTTGCCGCCGCTGCCGCCCAGGCCGGTGACCTGGACCTGCGCGCCCGTGGCCGACACGGAGAGGACCTTCAGCGTCGCGCTCGTCCCGAAGAGCTGATGGGAGGCGCCGACGGGGAGCGGCGCGTCGTTGAAGTTGCCGCCCGGGTTCATGTCGAGGAGGTGCGCCCGGCCGCTCTCGCGCGACTGGGTGAAGAACGCGTGGACGAGGACGCCGCTCACGGAGCGATTGCGCGAGTCGACGACGTTCGTCGCCGACGGCTGGCGGAACTCCACCTGGTACATGACGTCGTTCGGCCCCTTGAAGCGGAGGAGCTGCGTCCCGGTGCTCGGCTCGGTGATCGGAGCGAGCGTGTAGGTCCCATCCGCGCTGACCGTCGCGATCTGCGTCGACGGGAGCCACCCGAGGTTCGCCTTGTAGTTGGCGTTGTAGTGCTGCTTGCCGCCGTTGCCCATGGGGTCGAACGGGTCGCCGTACTCGTTGAAGGTACAGTCGTTGCTCATCGTCACCGTCGCCCCGTTGCTCCGGCACGTGCGCGAGGAGGCGTGCCATAGGCCGAAGTTGTGACCGAGCTCGTGCACGACGACCTCGGGCCAGAGGCCGGCGAGCCAGGTGGCGTTGCCGGGCTGCGCGCCCATGCCTGCATAGCCGCAGTCGATCTTGCCGAAGATCATGTAGTGCTGGTACTTGCTCAGGTCGAAGCCGGCGTTCCGCGCCGCGGTCTTCGCCTCGTTCTGCCAGCGGTTGTAGTCGTCGCACTTGCCGAAGCTGATGTTGAACGGGCCGGCGACGTCGTACTCGAGCGCCATCTTCCCGAAGGAAGATCCCGCCAGGTGGGTCGCGGCGGCGGCGAGGGAGTTCCGCACGTCCTGCTCCGTGCCGAGCGTCTGGCCGCCGTCGAACTGCACGCGCAGCGCCAGGACGCGCTTGGTCCCGGTCGTGACGACCGCGTTCGTCAGCGTGCCGATGCCCTCCGCCGGCCGCATCGTGTCGACGTCGATGCTGCCGTCGTCGCCCTCGACGCCGAACACGTCCACCGGCGAGCCGCTGGCCGTTCGCCAGTCGGTCGGCTCGGCGCCGGGCGCCTCCATCAGGTCGTCGAGGTTGAGGCGCACGAACGTCCCATCCTCCAGCTCCAGCATGTACCGGGCTTCGCCGTTGGCGACCGCGACGGTCAGCGTTCCCGAGGCGGTGGGGGTCGGCCCCGCTTCGTCGTCACCAGGGCCGATGCTCAGGCAGCCGGACGCGAGCGCGAACGCTGTGAGGGCAACTGCGGACAGGTAGGACTTGGAGCGCTGCATGGGTGTCATCCTTTCGAAGCTCGATCTGATGCGCCCGTCCTCCTCACGTCGGAGAGCGCCGCACATCCCCCCCTCGTGGGCGTGAGCGCGGCGCGACGGGGCGCTGCCAAGGAGAGGCCGCAAGCGCAGCCAGCCTCTCCGCTGCTGATGCAACTTGGCGGCAGAATCCGATCATCGACCGCATGACCGTCGCGCGCGACCGTCACGCTGCGGTGCCGTCCAAGCACTCTCGCGAGGAGCATCGGGCTTCGAAGCAAGATTCCGTCCACTGCCTCGATGCGGCAATCTCGCCTGTCTCGGCGGAAGAATCACCTGCGAACGGCCGAGGAGTCCAATCAGGCCTTATGTTTGCGCGATTCGCGTGGATCGCGCGAGATCCTGAATGGACATCAAACCACCACCCCTGCATCACAATCGCTTGTCGCGAGAGTGCTTGTGCTCGGCCGCTCGAGCGGTGTTACGAGCGGTGTTAGGAGATATCGCCAGTGTTTGATCTGGCCACGACGGGGCGAGCGGTGGTCGAGGGGGACGATGTGAGCCTTTGCGTGAGGGCGCTCGAGGACGTGTGGGGATGCAGGCGCCGTGGGGCTGCGGACGCCGCGTAGGTCTGATGGGGGCGTGGGGGCCTGTGCCGCCCTGTGGTCTTCTGGCGCGATGTGGGGGCGTCGGCGCCGCGCAGGTCTTCTGGCGCGATGTGGGATGTCGGTGCCGTGTAGGTCTATCGGCGTGCTGGCGATGCGGCCTGTCGGCCATCGCTCCTCCGGGACCCCTGGAGCACCGATCACGTCGAGCGAGCGAGAAATGAACCGCCAAGGCGCCAAGGACGCCAAGAAGAACAAGAAGAAGACAATATCTTGACGTCCATGGCGCCTTGGCGGCTCGCCATTCTGCTCGTTTCAGGCGGGTTCAACCCGTTTGTCGCTCTCGCCAGGAGCGTCGCCCGACCGATGGCGCGCCGAGCTCGCGGCGCCCGAACGGGGCCGTTCAGGAGGCCGGGGGCAGGGGCGCTGCGTCCACCCGGACGGCCGCCCCGCGGCGGAGCGCGCCGCCGCGGCGCACGGTCGCGTAGACCCCGGCCACCGCCGGGAACACGACGCCGGGGGCGAGCGTGGCGCTCGCGACCGCGTTGTGCTGGGCGAGCGCGCGCAGGATGCCGGGATCACGCGGCAACTCACCCTGGGTAAGCGTGGGGACGACGCAGCGGGGGCAAGGGTCGATGACGTCGAGCTGGACCTCGGCTGCGACGGTCAGCGCGCGGCCGATCCAGCCGTTCTCGACGAAGCCGCGCTCTTCCGGGGGGGTCGCGACGACGAGGTTCGGGCGGAACCTGGGGGCCTCGATGCGCCCCGAAGGGTGGAGCTCGCGTATCCGATCGAGCGTCGCCGTCGTCAGCACGTGCACGGCGGCGACATCGAAGAACGTGCCGGCCGGCGCCGCGAGCGCCATCGGCTCCTCGACGATCGTGGCCGGAGCCGCGGGCGCCTCCACGGGCGACCGATCCGCCTCGCGCCTCGGCGCCTCGGGCGCCCGGCTCACGAGCGCCACGTCGCGGCCGAGCGCGCGCGAGAGCGCCCGGTCCACGTCCGGCTGCGCGCTGCTGATCACGGCGCCGTCCGGCAGCGTGATCCAGACCGGCGGCAGGGGCGCCGAGGGACAGGGCGGCGCCGCAAAGGCGGCGCGACACGCGAGGAGCGCCGCCCATTTGCCGGGGTGCTTCGCGCTCGCGATGTGGCCGGTCTCCCGGTCGAGGACGGCGTAGGTCCGGTCGCCGAGCACGCCGCGATCGGTGATCACCGCCTCGTCGAGCTCCTCTCCTTGCATGGATTTGACGGGATAGCGCCACAGCGACACGACGGTTCCGGCGGGCTGGCCTCTCGGGTGCACGGCGCCTGTTCTATCTCATCTTCGTCTCCACGCCGCCCCCCACGGCGCGAGCGCCGCGCCCGCCTGGCACCGAGCGGACCTTCCAGCGATCGACCCGCGACCCGGCGCCTGCGGCCGCGCTCCGCGCCGCCGTCGCCCCTGGGGTATAGAGGCGCTCATGACCCTCCTGAGAGACGTGCTCGCCGCGCTCGAGTCGATCGCCCCGCTCCGGTTCGCCGAGCCCTGGGACAACGTGGGCCTCCTCGCGGGCGACCCGGCGCGGCCCTCGTCGGCGGCGCTGCTCGCCATCGATTACACCCCCGAGGTCGCCCGGGAGGCGCGCGATCTCGGCTGCGATCTCGTCGTCGCCTACCACCCGCCGCTCTTCGAGGCCGTGAAGCGGGTCGTCGCGCCGAGCCCCGTCTTCGCGGCGATCCGCGACGGCATCGCGCTGTACTCGCCCCACACAGCGCTCGACGTGGCCGAGGGCGGCACCAACGACGTGCTCGCGGACGCGCTCGGGATCGCCGACGGCCGCGCGCCGCTCCGGCGGGCGACGTCGAAGGCGTGGCAGCACAAGCTCGTCGTCTTCGTCCCGGAGGATCACGTCGACGCGGTGGCCGACGCCCTCGCCGAGGCGGGCGCGGGCCAGATAGGGCGGTACTCGCGCTGCAGCTTCCGCACGGTCGGGACGGGCACGTTCTTCGGCGAGGAGGGGACGAACCCCACGGTGGGCGAGAAGGGGCGGCTCGAGCGCGTGACCGAGGTGCGGCTGGAGATGGTCTTCCCCCGCGACCGGACCGAGGCGGTGCTGCAGGCCATGCGCGCCGCGCACCCCTACGAGGAGGTGGCGTTCGACCTCGTCGAGCTCGCGGTGGAGCCGCTGCGGGTCGGCATCGGCCGGATCGGGGCGCTCGCCAGCGCGACGCCGGTGGGCGAGCTGCTCGGCCGCATCAAGGAGCACCTCGGGGTCGACGCCCTGCTCGTGGCGGGCCCCGAGGGGCGCGCCGTCGCGCGCGCGGCGACGTGCGCCGGCGCCGGCGGCGCGCTCCTCGGCGAGGCCATCGCGCAGGGCGCGGAGCTCTACCTGACTGGCGAGCTGCGGCACCACGACGCGCTGCGCGCGGCGAGCGCGGGCGTCACCGTCGTGTGCGCGCTGCACTCGAACAGCGAGCGCGCCGCGCTGAAGCGCCTCGCCGAGCGCCTCCGCGCCGAGGTGCCGTCGCTGCGCGTCGAGATCAGCGCGCGCGACAGGGATCCGTTCGCGATCCGGTGAACGGCGCGGCGTCCCCCGAGGGGAGGGGGAGGAGCGCGGTGATGCGTGTTCTTCTTCTCGAGCGCGGGGTGAGCGCGGGGCGTGGCGCGCGTCAGGGCTCGGGGGTGAGCTCGGGTCCGGCGGTGGTCCCAGGCCCGGCGCCCTCGGGCGTCGCGGGGCCAGGCGCCTGCGGCGTTTGCGCGGTCGAGGGGGCCTGGGTGCGGGCGCCGATCGGCGGGACGTGAGCGTCGAGCTGGCGCAGGCCGAACGCGGCGACCCCCGCCTCTCGCAGGTGATCGTACCGCTGGTTGAGCAGCGTCCAGAACTGGTCGCGGACGATGGCCTCGGGCGAGCGCTCGGAGGGCCGCTGCTGGGCGCCGCGCGGCCTGAGCTGGACGAGGAGCCAGTTCGCGTGCTCGGCCATGCGAGCGAGGTAGTCCGGCGAGAACGGGTGTTTGTCGGCGAGCGTGTCCGAGAGCTCGTCGAACAGCCCGGCGATGTCGACGCCGTCGCGCGCGCTGTCGACCGGCCCCGAGCCGCGGCGGATCGCGGCCACGCGCGGCCTGGGCACGAGCTTCATGTCCGCGAAGATCTCGAGCTGCCGCAGCGTGAGATCGCGCATCGGGCGGAACTGCTCGAGGCGCGCCTCGATCTCGCGCTCGCTCGCGGCCGGCGCGATGCGGCCCGCGGCCGCGACGAGCCCGAGCGCGAGGCTCGGGAGCTCGAGGAGGTCGTCGACCGGGCAGAGGGGCAGCTTCTCGCGGACGCGGCCGAGGTGGGGCTGAATCGCGCGGACGCCGCGGTCGACGTTGGCGCGGACGAGCTCGACCGGGAGGCGGCAGATCTCGGCGCGGTCGGCCGGGACCTCGGCCTGCACCCGCGGCAGGAAGTGGCGGTAGGCCTCGTTCGCGTCCGAGGTGGTGAAGACCTGGCGTGCAGGCGCAGACGCCGGACGTTTCTTGGCTTTGGGTTGGGTCTTTGTGGTGGCCATCGTCGAGCGACCATGCGTCGAGCCCGGCGGATGTCATGGGCAGGCTCCTGCTGGAGGGGGCAGGCGGCAAGGTTTCGACGAGGGTCGAGGAGGAGCGCGGGGGGTGAGGGAACCCTGCGGATCGAGATGGGGGCTGGTCGCGGGGGGAGGGGGAGGTGTCGCCGGGAGACGAGCGGGCGTCGCGGAGAGAGAGGAGACCCTTCGGGGCGAGACGGGAGGTGGTCTCGGGGGAAGGGTGGGGTGTCGCCGGGAGATGAGGGGGCGTCGCCGGAGGAGAGGAGACCCTTCGGATCGAGACGGGAGGTGGTCTCGGGGGAAGCGGGGCGTCGCCGGGAGACGGCCCTCGTACGGCGTCGCGGGCGTTACCTCGCCCAGAGCACCGAGAGATCGAGCTCGAGGGCCTCGAACGGCTCGACGCGGACGCGCGCGCTGTCGCGGTAGGTCACGGGTGGCCCCCAGGCTCGCCCGGGGGCGAGCACGTGGACCTCCAGCGTCCGCTGGATGGGATCGACAAGCCAGGCGTGTCGTACGCCTTCGCGCGCGTAGATGGGCATCTTCTCCTCGCGGTCGAGGTTCTCCGTCGACGAGCTCAGGACCTCGCAGATCCAGCCCGGGGCGAGCGAGAAGTAGGCCGCCTCGGGGAGCTCGGGCATCCGCTCGACACGCCAGCCGGCGAGGTTGGGCACGAGCACCTCCACGTCGCAGAGGAGCTTCGACGGGTCGCGCAGCAGCTTCTCCCCGCTCGCGATCGTCGCCGTCCGCACGCCGACGGCCGTGGCCACATGCTCCCGGAACAGCGCCTCCTGTCCTTCCGGTGGGGCAGGTAGCTTTCCGCCGATCTTCGCGAAGGTCGCCTGAAGCCGCCCCGGATCTGGCTCGTAGCTCACCACGTCCTGGTTCATCGCGTACGGCAGCCGATCGATCTCCGGCCGCGGCTCCTCCCGCGACGTGCCGTCCGGCCCGACGACGGCCGCGGCCGGCTCGTAGGCCACGACCCGATCCGACAGCACCACCTCCCCGATCTTCAGCTTGCCCCGGATGCCGGCCGCGATGCCCACCAGCAGCACGGCGATGTCGGCCTGCGATCCATGAACCGGGGGCGACGATGACCAGACCATGGAGTGCCCTCCCAATACGTCTGGCGCCCATCGTAGGCGAGCGCGCGGGCGTGCCGCCAGGCGCGCGTCAGGTCGCCCGCGCCGCCGCCAGGATCGCCTCGGCGAGCTGCTCTTCGAAGCGGCAGAACGCCGGCAGCCGCCGGAGCCGCGTCACGTCGACGTTGGCGCCGAGGAACGCATAGGGCTCGCTTCCCCGGAACGTCCGACCACCGCCTGCGGAGAGGGCGTCGCGCAGGGCGCGCTTCGGATCGAGGACGGCCTCCGGATCGGTCGGCACGCCGAGGGGCTCCTCGGATCGGAGCAGCGCGCGGAGGGCGGCCTCGTCCGCGAGGAGCCACGCTTCGATCTCCCGCACGGGGACGCAAGCCGCCGCGGGGACGTCGCCACGCGCGGCGCGCGCGAGCCCTAGCCCCGGAGCGACCTGCTCCGCGAGCGCCCGCGCCGGATCGCCGCCTCCGTCCGCGTGGATGACGAAGAGGGTGCATTGATCCCAGTACGCGCTGATCGCCGCGGCGATACGGGCATCCCGACGAGGCGGAACGCCGCGTGGGGCGTCGATGCCGACGCTGTCGCCGATCTCGGCCACCCCCGGCAGCAGCGCGTGCGCGAGCGCCGGGATCATCTGGTCGAGCAACGGAAGGAGGAACTCGTAGTCGGTCGATCCCTCCGCGAAGAGACCCGCGCAGAGATAACTCACGGCTCGCTCGCGCCTTCGCCGTGGAGCCGGGTGCTGCCGAGCAGCCGCTCGATCTCGGCGGCCGAGACCGTGTGCCGACCGCGGTCGACGTCGCCGGGCCCCGCGATCCGCCGCGCGCGGGATCTCCTGGGCTCGATCCCTTGCCGGATCATGTCCACCACCACGATGTCGTCGGGCCGATCCATCAGGGCGGCGAGGACGACAGGCGAGTGGCTGGTGATCAGCACCTGACGTGGCGACGACGCCGCGCCACCGTCCTCCAGCGACGGAGACGCGACCGCGCGCAGGAGCTCCACGAGGGCGCGCAGACGCGAGGGATGGATGCCGTTCTCGGGCTCCTCGATCGCGATGAGCCCGCCGGGCGGGCTCGCCTCGAGCATCGTGGCCAGGCCGAGGACGCGCAGCGTGCCGTCGGACAGGACGCGCGAGGCGAAGCGCCTCCCGTCCGTCGCCTCCACCTCGACCCGCAACAGGTCCCCTTCCGGAACGACATCGACCGTCCGCGTTCCGGGTACGAGCCCGGCGAGCGCCGCGCGGACATGCGCGAGCGACCCGGGGGAGAGCGAGGCGAGCGCCGTCGCGAGGTGCGCCCCGTCCGCGGTCATCGCGGGCGCGGCGCGGTCGCTCGGCTCGCGGAGGCGGTGCGGATCGAGGTGGACCACCCGGATGCGCCGGAGCTCCTCCGCGAACGCGCGGAGATGGGGGGACTCCGCCCAGCACCGCGGATCTCCGACGGCGGCGGCCTGTGCTGGATGGGCGACGTCGGCCCGGTGCTCGGGCAGCGTGGTGACCGGATCCCGGAGCGACAGCACACCTCCCTGGTAGGACAGCACCTCGACCAGGTCGGTGTAGCGGGCCAGCGCAGCGAAGATCGGGTGCCGATCGATCCAGGCATCTCTGCCCCGCTCCAGCGTGACCAGCCGCTCGCGCGTGACGAGGAGGCGGTCCGTCAGACCCGGCTGGAGGACCTGGAGCTCGATCGCCAGCTCATACCGCAGGCGCGTGGTCGCGAGCTGCGGCGAGCCGCCGTGAGGCGCATCTCCGTCCTGTACGAGCGCTTCGACGGCGAACTCGCAACGACCGATCGTGCCGGAGTCGTGCCCGTTCGGGAGCTCTTCCACCGCCGAGAGCTGCTCTCGCACCCGGCCGCGCGGCCCATGAAAGGCCGTCTTGAGGTCACCCAACACGATCCTCGACAGCAGGCTCAGCGCGTCGAGGACGTTCGACTTCCCCGCGCCGTTCGGACCGATGAGCGCGCAGAACGGATCGAGATCGAGCGCAAAGCGCCGGAGCGACTTGAACCCGTCCACTTCGATGCGCGTGATCACGAGACCCGGAGAGCAACGTAGGCGCCCGGTGGGCCGAGCGTCAACCGAGCAGCCCCGTCGGCGCGCTACCGTGGGTTGCTGGAGCGCCTTCGGTTCGCGCTCGATCCGGGCTGTGGCCCGGACGATGCTTGGTTCTTCTTCTCGAGCGCGGGCTGAACGGCCGGCGCTCGATGTGCGCGGCGCGCTCGAACAGCGATCGCGCCGCGCGGCCGCAGGGCCGACCGGGCGATCTGCAAAGGTGTGCAAAGGGCGCGAAAGCCGCTGGACGATCCGCCCGCCCGCCATCAGCCTGCCGGCCCCATGCGCGACCATGCCACGCCACCTGCCCCCGACCTGCGCGCGGAAGCCGTCGCGGCCTCGCCACCCGCGCCGGCCCCGCGCCGCGGCGCCGGCGTCTGGGCGACGCTCCGCGACGCCGTCCGCGGCGGCGAGCACGACTTCACGAGCGGGTCCATCGACAGGGCCATCGCGCTGCTCGCGATCCCGATGGTCATGGAAATGCTCATGGAGTCGCTCTTCGTCATCGTCGACGTCTTCTGGGTGTCGCGCCTCGGCGCCGACGCGGTCGCCGCCGTCGGGCTCACGGAGTCGATCCTCTCGGTCGTGTACGCCCTGGGGATGGGCCTCGCCGTGGCCGCCTCCGCGACCGTCGCGCGGCGGATCGGCGAGGGGCGCCCCGAGGAGGCGGCCGCCATGGCGGGGCAGGCGATCGTGCTCGCCCTCCTCATCTCGCTGCCCATCGCGGCGGCCGGCGCCCTGCTCGCGCCGCGGCTGCTCGCGGCGATGGGGGCGACCGCCGGGGTCGTCGCGACCGGCGCGCCGTTCGCCTCGATCATGCTGGGCGGCAACGCGACGATCCTGCTGCTGTTCGTCATCAACGCCGTCTTCCGCGGGGCCGGCGACGCGGCGCTGTCGATGCGGGTGCTCTGGCTCTCGAACGCGCTCAACATGGCGCTCGGCCCGTGCTTCATCTTCGGCCTCGGCCCGTTCCCGGAGCTCGGCGTGGCCGGCGCCGCGGTGGGCACGACGCTCGGCCGCGGGGCCGGCGTCGCGCTCCAGGTCTTCCTGCTCGCGCGCGGCGGCGGCCGGGTGAAGGTGCGGGCGCGGCACCTCGTCCCCGACCCGAGGGCGCTCGCGACGCTCGCCCGCCTGTTCGCGAACGGCGCGCTCCAGGCGGTCATCGGCACGGCGAGCTGGATCGGCATGGTGCGCATCCTCGCCCCCTTCGGGAGCGCCGCGCTCGCCGGCTACACGATCGGCATGCGGGTCGTCGTGTTCGCGATCCTGCCGGCGTTCGGGCTCGCGAACGCCGGCGCGACCATGGTGGGGCAGAACCTCGGGGCGGGCCGCCCCGAGCGGGCGGAGGCCGCCGTGTACCGCGCGGGCCTCTGGACGACGGCCATGCTCGGCGCGATCGGCCTCGTCTTCGCGGTGGCGGCCGGCGCCATCGTCGGCGCCTTCACGGACGACGCCGAGGTGCTGCGGTTCGGGACGCAGGCGCTGCGGGTCGTGGCGTGCGGGTTCCTGTTCTACGGCTTCGGCATGGTGTTCACGCAGGCGTTCAACGGCGCCGGCGACACGTGGACGCCCACGCTGCTGAACCTCGCGTGCTTCTGGCTGTGGGAGATCCCGCTCGCGTGGGGCCTGGCGCACGCCGCGGGGCTCGGGCCGATGGGCGTGTTCATCGCGATCGCGGCGGCGTTCTCGACGATCGCGATCGCGGGCGGGCTCATGTTCCGCCGCGGCACCTGGAAGCTGCGCCGCGTCTGAGGGGCGCTATCGCGGCCGTGGGCCCGAGCGGCGCCGCGCCACGCTATACTGAGCCATGGAAGCGCACCGCGTCGAGGCCACGGTTCGGCCGGACGGAACCCTTACCATCGAGGGCTTGCCGCTCGGCCCTGGGACGAACGTGGAGATCATCGTGCTCGTCAAGGAGCGGCCGAAGTCCACGGCGTACCCGCTGCAGGGGACGCCGTACCAGTTCGACGATCCGTTCTCGCCAGCGGAGCCCGAAGGGTGGGAGGCGGAGCGGTGATCGTTCTGGATACCCACGTCTGGGTATGGTGGGTCCAGCGCGATGAGCGCCTCAGCGCTCCCTGGGCAGCGTTGATCCGGCGAAGCGAGGGGGAGGGCCTCGGGGTGAGCGCCATCTCTTGCTGGGAAGTGGCGAAGCTCGTCGAGCGCGGGCGACTCGCGCTGCCGTGCGACCTCGATTCCTGGCTCGACGCGGCGCTGGCGTATCCAGGCGTGCGGCTCCTGCCGCTCGCTCCGAGCATCGCCGCCGAATCGACGCGGCTGCCTGGCAGCTTTCATAGCGATCCTGCGGACCAGATCATCGTGGCCACGGCTCGAGTCCACGGATGTGCGCTGCTCACCGCGGATGCGAAGATCCGGGCCTACCCGCATGTGAACCTCGCCGACGCGTGATCGGTGCGGGCTGACGTCGAGCGCTGCGCCGATGCGCTCGCCCGGCGCCGCTACCGCGCGGGCCGCGCGAGCCAGGCCTCGATGAGCTTGCGGGCGATGCTGAGCGGCGGCGGCAAGAGCGGCAGCGTGTCGCGGTGGAACCAGCGCGCGTCCTCCAGCTCGCGCGTGTCGACGCGGAGCTCGCCGCCCGCGTAGCGCGCGGTGAAGCCGACCATGATCTGGTGGGGGAAGGGCCACGGCTGGCTGCCGAAATAGGCGATGTCCGCGATGTCGACGCCCGTCTCCTCGTGGACCTCGCGCGCGACGCACGCCTCCAGCGTCTCGCCCGGCTCGACGAACCCGGCCACGAGGCCGTACATGCCCGCAGGGAACCGCGCCTGCCGCGTCATCAGGAGGCGCGGGCCGTCCTCGACGAGCACGATGGTCGCCGGCGTGATCCGCGGGAAGTAGCTGCTCGCGCAGCGGGCGCAGCGCTTGACGCGCTCGTCCTGCCCGGCCTCGAGCTCGGCGCCGCACGCAGCGCAGTACTGGTGCGCCCGGTCCCAGTGCTGGATCTGGTACGCCGTGCCAGCGACGTCGTAGAGCTCCGGATCGATGCGCCCGTGGAGGCGCCGCAGCGAGACGTACGCGTGCCCCTCGGGCGCCGGAGCGCCCGGCGCGAGCTCGGCGGAGCGGCAGGGGTGCCCGTCGAGCTCGCCGAGCGGCTGGGCGCGCACGACGGGGACGCCGAGGTCGCCGAGGTCGGCGGCGACCGGGACATCGAAGCGGTCGCCGGCGGCGTCCACAGGCGCGCGGACGAGGAGCTCGTCGCCGCGGAACGCGAACCAGGCGATCTCGCCGGGCGGCGCGGTCGGCTGGCCGAGGCGCGGGCGGAAGCGGGGGGAGGGCATGGCGTCACCGTGCGCGGAGCCGCGCGGGCTCCGCTGCGAAGGGCTGCGCCGCGCGACGGGCGCGCGCAGGGGAGGCGATCGGGGGCATGGGGGAGAGCTTAGCGCCTCGGCGGGCGAGCGAGGCGCCGGGCGATCGGGCGCCGGTCACGCGGGGCCGGCGAGCGTCGCGGCCCAGGCGAGCGCGACGAACGCGACCTCGACGTCGTTCTTCCTCGGCACGAGGCGCTTCGCCTCGATGCCCTCGCCGGCGCGCAGGGGGAGCTGCTCCAGCGCGGAGAGCTCGGCCGCCTGCGCGGCGTGGAGGTCCCGGAGCGCGGCGTCCGCCTCGGCCCAGTCCTGCCGCGCGCGCGCGAGCTTCGCGGTGGCCTTGTCGCGCTGGGTCCCGGCGCGCCGGGCGGTGTCCCGGCCGGCGACGAGCCCGAGGAGCGCCGCGCCCACCGCGCCGGGGAGCGCGGCCACCTCGGCCTCTGCCTGGTCGTACCGCGCCTTCGCGGCGGCGATGCGCTCGCCGAGGCGCGCGATCCTTGGCGCGAAGCGGCCGATCACCTGCTGCCGCTCGGCGGCGGCGAGCCGGGCCGCGGCGGCGCGGCAGCGGGCGGCGAACGCCTCGAGCGGCTCGCCGTCGGCCTGCGCGAGGCCGAGCTCCCTGTGGACGGCCACGGTGGCCTCGGCGGTGCGGTAGGCGTGCTCCCGGAGCGCGCGCGCCGCGGCCTGCGCGGCGGCGCGCTTCGCGAGCGGCGCCGGCAGCTCGGCGAAGCGGGCGCCCGGCGCGGGGGACGCCGAGAGAAGCGACGGGTCGAGCCGGGTGACGCGCGAGAGATCGGGCCTGCCGTCGGGCAGGAGCGGGGCGGCGAGGAGCTGGCTCTGGTTGAGGGTGACGCCGAGCTTCGTGTCGCGCAGGTGAGCGACGACCGAGGCGGCCACCCAGGGGATGTAGCGAAAGCCCTCCGGGGCGGCGGCGGGGGCGTGCGCGTACAGGCTGCGCCATCCCTCGGGCGGCGGCGGCGGCGGCGGCGGCGGCGGCGGGGACGACGGCGCCAGCGTCGGTGACCTCCGCGGCGACGGTGCGGCGGCTCCGGCGTCCGGGCGAGCGGCCTCGCTGCGCCGGGCGGCGTGCGGGGCAGGGGAGGGGGGCGCGTGGCGCGGATCCAGCAGGACCGTGCCTCCCGGGCCCGTGGCGGCGCGCTGGGCCGGCCCCGCGGCGGCGCGCTGGGCCGGCGTCCTGTCGGGCCCCGCGGCGGCGCGCTGGGGCGGCGCGGCCGCCGCTGCGTGCGCCGCCGGGCCCGGAGGCCCGGACGAGGCGGGCAGCGATGGCGCCATGCCCCGGACGAGGCGGCCGATCTCGCGCCGGGTCACCGGGCCGCGAAGCCACGACAGGCTGAACCGCGTCTCGGCGAGGAACGAAGGCGGCTGCATGTGGACGTCGCGCACGAAGAACGTGCGCGGCGGCAGCGCCTTCAGGGTGGCCGACAGCGCCGCGGCGTCGACGCCCCCGGCGCCCCCGTCGGCGCCCGAGAGCCCCTCGACGACGCGCTCGCGATCGGCGTCGGTCTGGAGCCGGCCCACGAACCACGCGCCGGCGTTGGAGAGCGCCTTGTAGTCGAGATCCATCGGGTTCTGCGTGGCGAGGACGACGCCGACG
The DNA here is from genome assembly GCF_051521615.1 of Sorangium sp. So ce1335. Classification (NCBI taxonomy): domain Bacteria; kingdom Pseudomonadati; phylum Myxococcota; order Polyangiales; family Polyangiaceae; genus Sorangium; species Sorangium sp. So ce1335. Next base: position 6,260,784 of record NZ_CP150363.1, on the reverse strand, counting down.
CCGAAGGCGCGCGCCTGCTTCAGGAGCGCGAGCAGCGGCCGCTTCGTCGGCGGGTTCGCGGGGTGCGGGGGCAGGAAGCCGAAGACCTCGTCGAAGACCACGAGGGCGCGCAGGTCGCTCGTGCCGGAGAGGCCGCGCACCCACGAGAGGAGCTGCTCGAACAGCAGCCCGAGGACGAGCTGCCGCTCGTCGTCCTCGAGGTGCGCGACGCTGACGATGACCGCGGGCGTCTTGCCGCCCGCGGCGCCCTGATCGAGCCACGCGGCGACGTCGAGCGGCGCGCCCTTGCGCCACGTCGCGAACGTGGGCGAGGCGAGGAGGGTGTTGAGCTCGCGCGCGAGCGCCTGCCGCTCCTTCGGGGCGAAGAACCTGTCGACGTCGAGGGCGCCCACCGCGGCGATCGGCGGGTCGGCGAGGTCGGCGAGCAGCTCCTCGAGCCCCGCGGCCCGCCCCTCGCGCAGGCGCCGCTCGGCGAGGTGCGCGAGCAGCACGTGCTCGCGGCTCCGCGCCGGATCCGGGTCGCGGCCGACGAGCCGGAGCAGGAGCGACAGCGCGGCCGAGAGCGCCTCGCGGGCGGCCTCCTCGTCGTCGTCCCAGCGCGGCGAGCGCGCCTCGAGCGCCGACAGCACGTGGATCGGCTCGCCCGCGGTGGTCCCTGGCGTGAGCAGGCGCGGCGCCATGCGGGCGCGGAGGGCGGCGACGTCGGCCGGCGAGAGGCCCGAGGCGGCGAGCCCCGCGCGCCACCGCGCCGCGAGCTCGGCGGCGACGTCGGCGGTGGAGCGGCCGTCGCGCGCGGCCGCCGAGGGGTCGAGCCACGGCTCGAACTCCGCCGGGGAGAGCTCCGGGAACGTGAAGAGCAGGTTGGGCAGGTCGCCCTTCACGTCGACCATGAGCACCGGGACGCCCGAGCGCAGCGCCTCCTCGACGAGGACCATGACGAGCCCGGTCTTGCCGCTGCCGGTCATGCCGACGACGACGCCGTGGGTGACGAGGTGGTGCGCCGGCAGCTCGATCGGGCGCGCGGCGGCGGCGCCGGGATCGCCCGAGAGGGGGCGGGAGCGGCCCAGAGCGAAGGGGCGGGTCGGCATGGCGGCGGGCTCGTGCCATGGCGGGCGCGGTGTCGCAATGCTCGGGGGGAGAGGCGGGAGGGCGCCCACCGGGAGCGCGCGCGGGGCCGCGACGCCGGCCCGCGGCGCTCGTCGGCGGGTTGCGCCGGTCTCGCGCCTGCCCTATGCGTGGTGAGGAGCTGTCATGCAATTCTCGCGAATCACCGTGCATCCTGGGCAGATGGGCGGCGCGCCGTGCATCCGTGGCCTTCGCATCCCCGTGGCGACGGTGGTCGGCATGGTGGCGGACGGTCTGACGCTGGAGGAGATCCTGGAAGCGTATCCAGATCTCGAGCGGGAGGACGTGCGCGAGGCGCTGCACTACGCCGCAGAGGCCGTGCGTGACGGCGAGCTGCCGCTCCGCGCTGCGTCGTGAGGTTCTTGATCGACAACGCCCTGTCGCCGCTCGTCGCCAGGCGCTTGCGCGAAGCGGGGCACGACGCCGTGCACGTGCGGGACTACGGCATGGCGGCGGCGCCCGACGAACAGGTGATGGATCGCGCGGCGCAGGAAGATCGGGTCCTGGTCTCGGCGGACGCTGACTTCGGGACGCTGCTCGCCGTGCGTGGGACAGATCGGCCTTCCGTGATCCTGTTTCGACGGGGCACCGACCGGCGGCCGGACCAGCAGGCAGCGCTGCTCCTCGCCAACCTCGAGCCGATCGCGCCGCTCCTTGCCCAGGGAAGCGTGCTTGTCTTCGAGGATCGCCGCATCCGGACACGGCGTCTTCCCATCGGGCGCGGCGGCAGCGACAGGCAGTGAACCCGCGCGCGGCGATGGCCTGCGCGCGGCGTTCGCTCCGAGGCCAGCACCGAGCGCCGTGTGCGCGGCCGTGCGGTGATGCTGGATTTCCCGGGCAGGCGCGGGTGTATGCTGCTTCTGTAAGGGCAGGCGTACGAGGAGGACGGGCGTGCGCAAAGCGGGGCAGCGTGGGGCGTGGGGCGCGATGGTGATGGCGCTCGCCTGCGGCTGCGCTGGGCAGGCGCCGGTGCGAGCTCCGGCGAAGATCCCGGCGCCGGCGACGAAGCCCGGAACACCGTCGCTGTGCCCTGCGGCGGTGAGCAAGCCGGTGTTCTGCCTACCGGGCGAGGGCGGGCAGTTCGTGGTGGGTCTGCCGCAGGGGCACGGCTGGGAGCGGGGCGATTGGGTGCTGCTCTCGCAGCCGCACCCGGGTCTGACGGCGGCGCGGCCGGTGGCCGTCGCGGTGCTCGTGGAGGCGCTCGCGGAGGCGGCGCGGGTGAAGGTTCTGTACCAGACCGACGCCCGGCTCGACGGAGCCGACGCCCGCAAGATCGGCAACGACGAGCGGCCGCAGCTTCAGAAGTACGTGGGCCGGGTGCTGCGGGTCGACGGCGGGCGGGTGCAGCTCGGCGTGGGCAAGGCCGACGGCGCGGTCGAGGGCGACATTTACACGGTGCGATCGGCGCGGGACGCGAACGAGATCGTGGGGCGCGTGCAGGTCAAGGAGCTCGGGGAGCTCCACGCGTGGGCGCTGGCACTCGACGGCGAACCGGCGCGCGAGGGGCAGTCGGTCGTCTACCTACGCGCGGCCGGCGAGGGCGTGTTCGGCGTTGGCGCGCCGGTGTCGATCCTCGTCGTGAACTTCGATCCGACCGACGAGCAGGACGCGCGGGAGGCAAGGGCGGGGAGGGGATTCGCGAAGCAGCTCGCCAACGAGCTCGGGAATGCGGCTGCTGGATTGCCGGGGCTGTCGGTGCGCTACGAGGGCAGCCAGCGCGTGCGGGTGGACCGGTCGGACGAGGAGGCGCACGCCGAGGCGCGGGCCCTTGGCAAGCGGTTCGGAGCGCATATCGTGGTGTGGGGCTCGATGCGCTGCGACAAGGAGGGCTGCGCGCTGCCGCGGTTCACGGTGGTGGATCCGGCGCGGCTGAAGCGGGCGGCTGTCAGGGGCAACGAGATGCGTGGGAGCTTCGACGACGCGGGGTTCACTCTGAAGGGCGCCCGGCCGCTGGAGCCGGTGGCGTTGGCGGCGGCGATCCTGGGGGCGGTGGCGTACGACGCTCAGCGGTATGCCGACGCGCGCGTGTACCTTGGTAAGGCGCTGAGTCATGGAGTGCTGCAAGGCGAGGACGAGCTGCGGGGGCGATCGTCGCTGGCGTATGCCCTATACACCGAGGGGCAGACGGTGGCGGCTCGGGAGCAGGCCAACGTGCTCGTGACGCGTGCGCGGCAGGCGGGCGCAGCGCGGTGGGAACAATTGGGGCGCGCAGAGCTGGCGCGCATTGATGCGCGGGAGGGGAAGAACGACGCGGCGCGGTCGCACCTCGGAGCCATCCGGCAGTGGTCCGAAACGACTGGAGACGAATGGATGCTTGGGTTTGCGCTGCATGCGCTCGCGGTGCTGGAAGCGCGGCAGGGGCGAGTGGACGAGGCGCGTAGGCAGTACGAAAGGTCGCTGGCGCTCAAGCGGCGCAGCGGGGATGTGAAGGGGGAGGCGGCGACGCTGCACCAGCTCGCGGTGCTGGAAGCGCAGCAGGGGCGAGTGGACGAGGCGCGCAGGCAGTACGAAAAGTCCCTGGAGCTAGAGCGGCGCAGCGGGGATGTGAAGGGGGAGGCGGCGACGCTGCATGCGCTGGCAGTGCTGGAAGCGCAGCAGGGGCGAGTGGACGAGGCGCGTAGGAAGTACGAAAAATCGCTGGAGCTATGGCGGCGCACCGGGGATGTGAAGGGGGAGGCGGCGACGCTGCACCAGCTCGCGGTGCTGGAAGCGCAGCAGGGGCGAGTGGACGAGGCGCGCAGGCAGTACGAAAAGTCCCTGGAGCTCAAGCGGCGCATCGGAGACGCGGCGGGGGAGCTCGCCACCCGCATCAACATGGCCGTGCTCGTGTTCCACCGCGGGCGGCGCGACGAAGCGCGGCGACACCTCGAAGAGACCCTCCAACGGGCGCGTGCCCTCCGCCACGCCGAGTACGAGGCCCGATGTCTCAACTGGCTGGGCATCTTCGACCGTGACGAGCGCAAGCACGCGAGCGCTCGCGCGCGGTGGATCGCGGCCCTTGCGATCTACCGCGGGCTCCGGATGCCTCGCGAGGTGCAGGAAATCGAAGAGCAACTCGCCTCGCTTCCACGCTGAAACAACCAGAGCGCTGCGGCAGTCCTGCGGGCCTCCGACCGTCGCGGAGCCACGCTCGCTGCCACAGACGAACTCCGCAGCGCCCTCGAAAGCCCAAGGACGCCCTTGTTGATGTAATTTACAACACCAGGAGGGCTTCTGGTGCCCTCCGGGGAGACCTTCCGTCGCGCTCCCGAAGCTTCCGTCGCGGCCCGGAAGCCTTCCGGCGCCACCGAAATGGCCGGGATTTCGCGCCCCGAGGCGCGGGCGTCCGGAATTTGCGCCCCCGGCTCCGCCAGCGAGCCCCTCAACTTCCCGTGAAAATCGCGCTCCATGCCGCGACGCAAGCTTCGGGACGGCGACGGAAGCCTTCGCCGCGGCGGAGGAAACCCTCGCGGGGACCGAGGCGAGCTTCCCTCCTTCCAGGAGGTCGGTTAGCCTGCCGTGCGCTGCCCGGACAACGCAGGATCGCGCCTGGTCGCCGGACCCTCCTCTGGACCGCCACGTGACCGACGTCCCTTCCCTCCCGCCGTCCGCCGATTCGACCTCTCCCGAGCGCGCCGACGCCACCCCGGGCGAAGCGGGACAGCACGCGTTCGACGCCTTCATCTCCTATAGCTGGGACGACAAGCCGATCGCCCGCGCGCTCTACCAGCGGCTGGTCGACGCCGGCCTCCGCGTCTGGATCGACGACCAGCAGATCCCGATCGGCGCCAACATCACCGCAGCGATCGAGAGAGGCCTCGAGAGCAGCCGGCACCTCATCGTCCTCGTCTCGCGCCCCTCGCTCGGCTCCGGCTGGGCCACGGTGGAGCGCCACGTGGCGCTCTTCTCCGACCCCGACGCGCGCCACGGCGTGATCCTGCCCATCCTGCTCGAGGACATCGACCCGCTCCCGCCAGCGCTGCGCATCCGTCGCTGGGTCCGATTGCATGGCGAGGAAGGCCTCGACGCGCTCGTCCCCGAGCTCCTGGCCGCGATCCGCGGCCAGCCGAGCGCCCCGGCGCCCGCGGCCGCCGTCACAAAGCCTTCGCCGAAAGCGACCGCCGCGTCCCCGCAGCCCGCGCCGGAGCCGCGGAGCAAGCGCGCGCTCCTCTGGACCGCCCGCGCGCTGGCCGCGACGTCGGCCCTCGCGCCACTCGCGCACTCCATCCACCCTGACCCGATCACCCGGCAGTGCGCCTCGCTCGCCGCGCCCGCGGTCCTGGCGGCAACCATTGGGATCGAGCTCACCTTCCACCATTATCGACTCGCCGTCGCGGAGCTCGCGGCGCTGACGCTGGTGCTGGTCTACGCAGCGCGCATGCCGGAGCCCCCGTCTCCGCCAAAGCCGGCGTCCGAGCTGTCGAGCTCCTCTGCGCCGCTCGTGCCCTCCCGTCCCGATGGGGGCGGCCCCGCTGCCGGTACAAGACTCGCTGCCGCTGCGCGGGGGGCGGGCGCGCCAGATCCTCCGCCAACGCCAGGACCGGCGCCATCACGCGCCAAGGGCACCGGAGCTTCCGCCGCGGCCGCCCATGCGGGCGGGAGCGTCGATCCTGCGACGCTCGCGACCTCCGGGGCAGCGAGCTGCCGTGGCCAGTCCTGCACGCTTGACCTCGCGGGTCGCTCCCTGCCGACGAGCACGACCCGCGCTTGCCTGGCGCCCGCCAGCCCGCAACCCGAGCTCGCAGGCCATCAAGCCACGTGCCGTATCGACGGTGCTGGCCCCGGCTGCATTCGCGATGACCGCGTGGCCACCGTGCCGTTGAAGGCTCCCATCCGCTGGTCGCTCTGCTCCCCATGATCTCGCGCGTACGAACGAGCTCGCACCTCGTGATACCTGCGCGGCTCTCTGCGCTCCTCGCGCTTGCGCTCCACATCTCATGCGCGGGAGCGTCCCCTGGTTCCACGACGCCCTCGAACCGTCCCGCGCCGCCACCTTCCGTACCGGAGTCCGCACTGATCTCCGCCGAGCCGCGCCTCCGCGCGCGCGGCGACCTCCTCTTCCTCGCGGCGCCGCCAGACCGATACAAGCGCGGAGAGATCCTGTACGTGCTCGACCCCCAGCCCCTGTACGAGCGCACGCGCCTGCGCATTGGCCTCGTGCAGGTCGTCTCTCCCAGCGACAACACCGTGACGTGGTATTGCCGTCCCAGAAGCCCTGTCGGCAAGGCGCTCGCCGGAGAGGGCCTGCCCGTCGCGGATTTCAAGCCCGACACGCGACTCCGCGCGGGCAAGTGCTGGGGCGGCTATGACGCGCCAGGGGGCACGGCCCAGGCGGGCACGACCGTCGACCTGTCGCTCAACCTGGGCCCTGGCGACGGCGTTCGTCCGCACGATCTTTACGAGGTGCTCGGCGAGCCCGTCGTCGATAAGGACGGCCGCGCCGTGGTCGGGTTCGAGCCGATCGGGAACTGCACGGTGCTGCCGTTCGAGGGCACGACGCTGACCTCGCTGTGCCGCATCGACCGCGCGGTCTCGCCGAAGTTCGACGCGAGGGCGATGGCGCGCCCCGGCTTCGTGCGGCTCCTCCAGGAGGCGCCGCCGGAGGCCCCGTAAGCGGATCGAGAGCGCGCGCTCAGGACCGGAAGCCCCTGTGCCCTCACGCGCTCGCCGGCTGCTCAGCTTGACCGCATCGGCCGACGATCCCGGAGCGATCGCGCCCCCGCATTCCGCTCACCGCGCATTCCACCGCCTCCTCCCCCGGGGCGCCGACGCGTGCATCTTGGCGTCTGTTTGGACGCCGTTGCGGCTATAGTGCGCCGATGGAGGTCGGGCCATGAAGCCGGATGCGCCCGCATCGGCCGCAGACATCCCACGGATAGGCGACGTCTTCGCGCAGAGATACCGCCTCGAGCGCAGCCTGGGCCGAGGCTCCATGGGCGCCGTCTTCGCCGCGGAGCACGTCTCGCTGCGCCAGCGCGTCGCGGTCAAGTTCCTCCTCCCCAAGGCCAAGGACTTCCCGGGCGCGAGCGCGCGCTTCCTGCGCGAGGCGCGCGCCGCCGCGGCGATCCGGAGCGAGCACGTCGCGCGCGTCATCGACGTGGGCACCGCCGAGATCGGGCTCCCGTTCCTCGTCATGGAGTACCTGCGCGGCCGCGACCTCCAGCAGGTGCTCGACGCGCGCGGACCGCTGCCCGTCTCCGAGGCGGTCGACTACGTGCTCCAGAGCTGCGAGGCCGTCGCCGAGGCGCACGCGCGCGGCATCGTCCACCGCGACCTGAAGCCCGGAAACCTCTTCCTCACGAGCGGCCCGAGCGGCGTCCCGCTCGTCAAGGTGCTCGACTTCGGCCTCTCGAAGTCGGCCGACGACGCCGCCGAGCAGGACGGCAAGCTCACCGCGTCCGAGATGATGCTCGGCTCCCCCTGCTACATGTCGCCCGAGCAGGTCCGCTGCACGAAGGACGTCGACGCCCGCACCGACGTCTGGTCGCTCGGGGTCATCCTCTACCAGCTCCTCACGGCGCGCTTCCCCTTCGAGGCGCCCTCCATCTCGGCGCTCTTCGTGGCCATCGCCACCGAGCCGGCCACGCCGCCGCGGGTGCACCGGTGGGAGCTGCCCGTCCACCTCGAGGACGTCATCCTGCGCTGCCTCGAGAAGGACGTGCAGCGGCGCATCCAGAGCGTCGTGGAGCTCTCGCGCGCGCTCGCCCCCTATGGCACGGAGCACTCCGCGCGCGCGCTCGACCAGATCGAGGCGATCGCCGCGGGCAAGGCCTTCCCGTCGCTGCCGCCCCCGACGCCGCCCTACGACGCCGCCGCGGTCACCGTCCCCGCCGACGCGCTGGCCCTGAAGGGCGCCTCGTCGACCTGGGCGCGCCCGGGCGCCGACGATGCGCCCGACGGGAGGGCCAGCCGCCGCGCCACGACGGTCGCCCCCCACGGAGGCGACCACGTGACGACCCTGCCCAGCCCGGGCACGGCGATCGAGCACCTCCACGGCCGCGACGCCGCGCCGGGCGAGCGCGCCTCCGTGCCGGTGTCCAGCGACGAGGGCCCCACGCTGACGATCGCGCGGGAGGACGGCCCCACGTTGACGATGGCGCGGGAGGACGGCCCCACGCTGACGATGGCGCGAGAGGACGGCCCCACGCTGACCATGGAGCGCGGCGAGGACGGCCCCACGCTGACCATGGAGCGCGGCGAGGACGGCCCCACGCTGCCGCTGATGTACAGGCTGCTCGCGGCGCACCAGCAGCCGTCCGAGGACGAGGAGGCCGCGGGGAGCGTGCCCGTCGTCACGGAGCGCGGCCTCGGGCAGCAGAGCTCCATCATGCTGCGCAAGCGCCGCCGCGCGGCCGCGCGGATCGCCGCTGGCGCCCTCCTGACCGCCGCTGTCGCGCTCGGGGCGACGCTCTGGGCGCGCCGCGCAGAGAAGCCGCCGGGCGTCGTCCTGCGGCCCGGCCCGGCCTCGCAGCCGCCGGCCCAGGCCTCGTCGCCCGCGCCCGCCGGTCCAGCCGATCCCGCGCCGGGCCCCTCGGCGGCCGCCGCCGTGGACCCCGGGCGCGCAGCGGTCCCGGGTGCGCCGGTGCTGCCTCCCGGTTCTGCTGGGGCCGACCTGCACGCCGCGTCGCCCGGCGATCCCGCCACGCAGTCCGGGCACGCCGCGGCGCCTGATCACCGGCCGTACGGCCCGGCGAACAGGCGGGGGTGGCCCAGGCCGGCCACCTCGGCGCGCCCGGCCATCCCGCCGGCCGACAGCTCCTCCCGCGCCCCCACGGGGCCGGCGTCCCCCGATCTGACGCCCGCCATCCGCGGCGACAGGTAGCCTCGCGCCTCGCGCGGCCTCGCGCGGCTCGTCCCCGCGACACCGGCGAGCGTCGCCCGCCGGCAAATTCTTGCCGGCCGACAGGAGACAGCCCGGCAAGAATTTGTCGAGCCGCGGCGGCCCGCGCTGCCGCTCCCTCACCGGGTAACGCGCCCCCACCGCTGAAAGAGCGGGAGTCGCGCCCACCCGGCGCGCGGGAGAGGCGCGTTGTCGCAGGTGGTCCGCGACGTGCCATTGGCTCAAGCAGAGCTCAAGCAGAGCTCAAGCAGAGCTCAAGCAGAGCTCGAACAAGCACGACGGGCCCGCTGGAACGCCCTGCCCACAGGCGTTTCGAGCGATGGGGACTCGAGCTCTCGCGGGCCCGTCATCAACGTCAAACCGTCCCTCTCCGTACAACAGGAGCATCAGCGAACAAGAGCCTCTCTCTCACTGCCGCCCTCGCCCTCGACGTGCTCGAGGCCACAAGCAGGAACCGCGCCAGGGCCGCGGAGCGCTCCAGATCCTGGTGCGGACGCTCTCCTACCGGATGAAGGTGCTCGGCATCGAGCGGCTGGCAGGCTAGGCGGAGGGGGATGGCGAAGAAGAAGCTCTCGGCGCGCGCCGCACGGCGCGCGGGCGATCGCGAGGCGGAGAAGCTCACCCGCGACCTCGAGCGCCTCGCGCTCCTCGATCCGGGCCACACCCCCGGGCGGGCGATCGCGCTCGACGCGGCCTCTCAGGTCGAGGTCGCCGCGCGATCGATCCCGTGCCCGCGCTGCCGCGGCGCCCTGCGCGTGGAGGACCACACGGCCGAGACGATCGAGGGCGCCCGGCTCCGGGTCGCGAAGGTCGTCTGCGCCGTGTGCGGCGCCGGCCGGCGGCTCTATTTCCGGCTCGGCGGCGCCGCCCTCAACTGAGCGGCCCGCGCGAGGCGCCGCCGCCCGGCGGCTCTCCCCGCGCGAGGCGCCGCCGCCCGGCGGCCCTCCCCGCGCGAGGCGCCGCCGCCCGGCGGCCCTCCCCGCGCGAGGCGCCGCCGCCCGGCGGCCCTCCCCGCGCGAGGCGCCGCCGCCCGGCGGCCCTCCCCGCGCGAGGCGCCGCCGCCCGGCCGAGCCGCGAGGCGCCGCCGCCGGCCGAGCCGCGAGGCGCCGCGCTCCCCGTCCGTTCCCCGTCAGTACCGCGGGACGCTCTCGTCGATGTGGATCGACCACGCGTCGATGCCGCCCTGGAGCGACGCGACGCGCTCGTGGCCGAGCTTCTCGAGGATCGCGGCGGCCGAGAGGCTCCGGACGCCGTGGTGGCAGTACGCGACGACGAGCGCCCCCTCCCCGGGCGCGACCTCGTCCGCGCGCTCCGTGAGCTCGCTCAGCGGGATCAGCGTGCTGCCCGGCAGCGCGGCGATCTCGTGCTCGCCGGGCGTGCGCACGTCGAGGAGGTACACGGGCTCTCCCGTCTTCATCTTCTGAAAGAGCTCTTTCACGGATATCTGCTGGACCATGGCCTGCGCGTGACCTCACCCGCGACGACGCGGTAAAGACCTCTCCCTATCCAAAGATCCCCCGAGGAACAACCGCCTCTCACGCCGCCGTCCGCCCCCGGACGAGCGCGGCGATGACGCCCACGAGCTCCGCCGGATCCAGCGGCTTGGCCACGTGCGCCTGGTACCCCGCGCCGAGCGCCCGCGCCCGGTCCTCGGTCCGCGCCAGCGCGCTCAGCGCCACGGCCAGCGTCGACCCGCCGCGCTCCGCGCCGAGCGCCCGCACCCGCCGCATGAGCTGGAACCCGTCCTCGCCCGGCATCCCGAGGTCGCTCACGAGCACGTCGGGCCGCTCCCGCCCGAGCGCGGCCATCGCCTCGGCCGCTGACCCCGCCGTCGTGACGCTCGCCCCGCACTCCTCCAGGACGCGCTGCGCCACCTCGCGCGCGTCGGGCTGGTCGTCGACGACCAGCACCCGCACGCCGGTGAGCTCCGCGCCCGGGTAGTCGGACAGCGTGTCGGCCCGCGCCGCGCCGGGACGCTCCGAGTCGCCGGACGCGTCCAGCGAGACGCCGGCGAGCGGCAGCCTCACGGTGAACGCCGCCCCCTGGCCCACGCCCGCGCTCGCGGCCTCCACCGCGCCGCCGTGCATCTCGACGAGGTGCTTCACGATCGAGAGCCCGATGCCGAGCCCGCCGTACTGCCGCGTCGACGACGCGTCCGCCTGCCGGAAGCGCTCGAACAGGTGGGGGAGGAACTGCGGGGCGATGCCCGCGCCCGTGTCGGCCACCGTCACCTCCGCGAACGCGCCAGCGCGCCGCAGCGCGATGTCGATCCGCCCGCCCGACGGCGTGAACTTCACCGCGTTCGACAGGAGGTTCCAGACGACCTGCTGGATGCGGGCCGGGTCGCCCCGCAGCGCGGCCGCCTCGGGGTCGACGCTCGAGGCGACCGTGATCCCCTTGGCCTCGGCCGCCAGCTTGATCGACTCGATCGCGCTCTGGATGACCACCGGCAGGTCGAACGAAAGGACGTCGAGCCGCATCTTGCCGGAGACGATCCGGCTCATGTCGAGCAGCTCCGACACCATGTCGGACTGGAGCCGCGCGTTTCGCTCGATGACCTCGAGCCCCCGCGCGAGCGCCTGCGGATCGTCCGCCCGGCTCCGCAGGATGCGCGCCCAGCCGAGGATGGCGTTGATGGGCGAGCGCAGCTCGTGCGAGAGGGTCGCCACGAAGTCGTCCTTGACCCGGCTCACGCGCTCGGCCTCGTCGCGGGCGGCGCGCTCGCTCTCGAGGAGCTTCTGCCGCTCTTCATCGGCCAGCCGCTCCGCGGTGACGTCCTCGGTGATCCCGATGAACGACTCCACCTCACCGTCGGGGCCGAATTCGGGGATGATCCGGGCGCGGTACCTGCGCTCGCCGATGCCGAACTCGAACCGCTGCGGCTTGCCCGTGGCGCGCGCTTCGCGGCACGCGGCCTCGCCCGCCTCGCACACATCGAACGGGAGCCCGTTCTCGCGGGGCCTCTTGCCGAGGTAGTGCTCCGGCGGGAACCCCATGACCATCGTCGAGGTGGGCGACATGAACGTGCAGCGCAGCTCGGGATCCATGCGGTAGATCGCGTCGGGCGAGTTCGCCATCAGCGACGCGAGCTGCCGCTCGCTCCGGCGGAGCTCGGCCTCCAGGCGCTCGCGCTCCTCGATGGTCCGCTGCGCCTCGTCGAGCGCGGCGCGCAGCCGGCGCTCGCTCTCGCGCAGCGCCTCCTCCGTGCGCTTGAGGCGGCTGATGTCCAGGCACAGGCCCACCCAGAGGGAGCACTCGCCCCGCTCGTCACGGACCGGCACGGCCCGGTTGAGGGCGTGGTGGACGGCCCCGTCGGTGTCGATGTACCGGACCTCTACCTCGAGCGGCTCACCCCTCCGCACGGCCTGGTCGAACAGCGCGATCTTGGGCCGGTCGTCGGGGTGGACCGAGGCCATCCACCCGAACCCCGCGCACTGCTCCTGGGTCAGCCCCGTCATCCGGAGGTACGCCTCGCTGGCGTAGACGTTCCGGCCTTCGCGATCGCTGACCCAGATGCCATGATCGATGGAGTCTCCGATGGCGTGGAAGATCCGCTCGCCTTGCCGGAAGGCATCCTCGGCGTGCCGGAGCGCCGTCATGTCGAGCGCCAGCACGTAGCCGCCGTCCTCGAAGCGCCCGGCGGGCAGCAGGCAGCCGCTCATCAGCATCCTGATCCGCCTGCCGTCGGGCCGCACATACGTCCGCTCGAAGGGCGTGAACGTCGATTTGCTCGACAGGAGCTCCGCGAGGGCGCGGTCGTCGGCGGGGCGCTCGTCCGGCAGCACCCCGGAATCCCAGCGGACATGGCCGGCCGCGAGCTCCTCCCGGGTGCGGCCCACGAGCCGCAGATACGCGTCGTTCGCCTCGACGATCCGCCCGTCGGGCATCCAGAACGCCATCGGGGCCATGTTGCTGTAGAAGAGCCTCCGCAGCCTGGCCTCGCTCTCCGCCAGCGCCCGCTCCGCCGCGAGCGCCCGCTCCTCCGCGCGGCCCCGGTCGGTGATGTCCTCGACGAACAGAACCACGCGGACGGGCTGCTCCCGGACGTCGCGGACGAGGACGCCGGTCAGCTGGAGCCGGCGGACGCTGCCGTCCTTGCAGCGGCAGCGCATCTCGAAGGTGATCTCGTCCGCGCCGGCCTCGCTCAGGGAGCGCCAGGCGGCCGTCGCGCCGGTGCGGTCCTCCGGCAGCGCCAGGTCCGGCAGCCTCCTCTGCACCAGCTCGCACTCGGAGTAGCCAAGCAGCCGGCAGAGCGCGCCGTTGACGCGCACGAAACGCCCGCTCGACGCGTCGATCTGCGCGCTCCCCCTACCTGACGCGCGCATCGCCCAGGCCGGCTCTCCAGCGGTCTCCCCCATCCCTGTCCGTCCCGGTATTCCGGTCGCCAGCCCGTCCACGTATCCCCCAGGACGTGTCCGCGCGGCACCCCCCTCGTTCGTCCGGCCACGCTATCACGATCGCGTGACGGTGCGGGCACCATGGCGGCCCGCCCGGGGCCCCCGCGCGGCGCGCGGCTCGCCCTGAAATCCGTCCCGTCCGGAGCCGCGCTGGCCCTGCCGTCCGGCCGGGACATCGAGGAGTTTGCTTGCATTTTTGACCGGAACCAGGCTTGTGCAGGGGGCGCCCTGGTACGGGCGTCCTGAAGCCGCCATGGACCTCGCCGCCGCTCCCCTCTACGCCCGCCTCCCGCCGTCGCCCCACGACTTCACCGCCGACGACCTCCTGAACGGCTTCCTCGACTACGTGGCCGAGCGGGGACTCGAGCTCTACCCGGCGCAGGAGGAGGCGATCCTCGAGATCTTCGGCGGCAAGAACGTCATCCTCAACACCCCGACAGGCTCGGGCAAATCGCTCGTGGCGGCGGCCATGCACTTCAAGGCGATGGCCGAGGGGATGAAGTCGTATTACACGTGCCCGATCAAGGCGCTCGTCAGCGAGAAGTTCTTCGCGCTCTGCAACGACTTCGGGCCCGAGAACGTGGGGATGTTGACGGGCGACGCGTCCGTGAACCGCGACGCGCCGATCATCTGCTGCACCGCGGAGATCCTCGCGAACATCGCGCTCCGCGAGGGCGAGAAGGCGCTCTGCGACTACGTGATCATGGACGAGTTCCATTACTACTCGGACCGCGATCGCGGCGCGGCGTGGCAGATCCCGCTGCTCACGCTGCCCCAGGCGCGCTTCCTGCTGATGAGCGCCACGCTCGGAGGCACCGAGTTCTTCCAGGAGGAGATCACGAAGCTCACCGGCGAGCAGACCGCCGTGATCAAGTCGGGCGTGCGCCCGGTGCCGCTCGACTACGAGTACCGCGAGACGCCGCTCCACGAGACCGTCGCGACCCTGGCGAAGAGCGGCAAGGCGCCGATCTACATCGTGAGCTTCACCCAGCGGGCCTGCGCCGAGGAGGCGCAGAACCTGATGAGCCAGGACTACTGCACCAAGGAGGAGAAGCGCGCGATCACCGCGGCGCTCGCAGGGGTGAAATTTTCCAGCCCCTACGGCCGCGAGGTGCAGCGGTTCCTCAAGCACGGCATCGGGCTCCACCACGCGGGGCTGCTCCCGAAGTACCGGCTGCTCGTCGAGAAGCTGGCGCAGCAGGGGCACCTCAAGATCATCTGCGGCACGGACACGCTGGGGGTCGGGGTCAACATCCCGATCCGGACGGTGCTGTTCACGAAGCTCTGCAAGTTCGACGGCGAGAAGACGGCGATCCTGAGCGTGCGCGATTTCCAGCAGATCAGCGGCCGCGCGGGGCGGAAGGGGTTCGACACGCAGGGGAGCGTCGTGGCGCAGGCGCCGGAGCACGTCATCGAGAACATGCGGCTCGAGGCGAAGGCGGGGAACGACCCGGCCAAGCGGCGGAAGATCGTCAAGAAGAAGCCGCCGGAGAAGGGCTATGTGCACTGGGACCGGCAGACGTTCGAGCGGCTCATCCAGTCGCCGCCCGAGCCGCTCGTGTCGCGGTTCCAGGTCACGCACGGCATGCTCGTCAACGTGCTCGGGCGCGAGGAGGGCGGGTGTCTGGCGCTGAAGCGGCTCATCCGCAGCACCCACGACCGGCCCGCGGTCCGGCGCCAGCACGGCAGGACAGCGATGCTCCTGTTCCGCTCCCTCGTGGAGGCGCGCATCATCGAGTTCGTCCCGAGGGAGGATGGACCGGGCAAGCGCATCCGCATCAACGCGGATCTCCAGGAGGATTTCTCGCTGAACCACGCGCTCTCGCTCTACGTGCTCGAGACGGTGGACAAGCTGGATCCCGAGAGCGGCACGTACCCGCTCGATCTGCTGACGCTGGTCGAGTCGATCCTCGAGAACCCCGATCTCATCCTGCAAAAGCAGCTCGATCGGCTGAAGACCGAGAAGCTCGCGGAGCTCAAGGCGGCCGGCGTGGAGTACGAGCAGCGGATGGAGGAGCTCGAGAAGCTCGACTATCCGAAGCCGAACGCGGAGTTCATCTACGGCACGTTCAACGACTACGCGCGGCGGCACCCGTGGGTGGGGCAGGAGAACATCCGGCCGAAGGGCGTCGCGCGCGAGATGTACGAGCAGTACCTGTCGTTCAGCGAGTACATCCGGGAGTACAACCTGGAGCGGGCCGAGGGGCTTTTGCTCAGGTACGTCTCCGAGGTGTACAAGGCGCTCGTCCAGACGGTGCCCGACTACGCGAAGGACGCCGACACGAGCGACATGATCGCCTATTTCCGGGCGCTCATCCGCGGCGTCGACTCGAGCCTGCTCGACGAGTGGGAGAAGCTGCGCGACCCGTCGTACCAGCCGCGCGCGGCGGCCCCCGGCGGCGCCGTGGAGCCGGGCGCGTTCGACATCACGCGCAACGCGAAGGACTTCACGGTGCTCGTCCGCAACGAGCTGTTCTTCTTCCTGCGCGCGCTGGCCCGCCGCGACTACGAGGTGGCCGCCGAGATGGTGGAGGGCGACGAGGCCCCCTGGACAGCGGATCGGCTGGAGGAGGCGCTCCGCGGCTTCTACGCGGAGCACGCGGCGATCCGCACCGACCCGGCGGCGCGGAGCCCGAGCAACACGATCATCCACCCGGCCGAGGACGGGGGCTCGTGGGTGGTGGAGCAGATCATCGCCGATCCGGACGACGACAACGACTGGATGCTCGACTGCAAGGTGGACCTCGATCGCTCCCGCGGAGCGGGCCGGCCGGTCATCGTGCTGCGGCGGATCGCGAGCTGACCTCTCGCGGGGGCGGGGACGCCGCGGGACGAGGGGAGCCGCCATCACAGCGCGCCAGCGTTTGACATCCCCGTCGCATCGGGAGAGATCGCGGCCATGCGAACTCCGCGGCGCTCCGCGACCTGGTGGTCGCTCCCCGTCCTCCTGGCCGCCGCCTGCGCCCCGCCGGCCGGCTCGTCCCCGCCGCAGATAGCCGCGCCGGCGAAGGCCTCCCCCGCCGGGGGCGACGCGGCGGCGAAGCAGGGCGGCGGGCCGGAGAAGACGCGCATCGCCGGGCCGGAGGCGAGCCGCGTCACGTACGCGCACCTCGGCCGGCAGCCGCCGCTCGGCGCGAAGCTGCCAAGGGCGATCCAGCACGCGCCCGACGGCAAGCTCGTCACCTTCCTCCAGCGGCAGCCCGACAGCCCGGAGCAGGCGCTCTTCGCCTTCGACACGGCGTCGCGCGAGGTGCGGCAGCTCGTCGCCTCCAGCGACCTGCTGAAGGAGACGAGGCCGCTCTCGCGCGAGGAGGAGCTCCGGCGCGAGCGACAGCGCATGTTCTCGAGGGGGATCACGGCGTACGCGTGGGCCAGGCGGGCGCCGGTCCTGCTCATCCCGTTCGGCGGCGATCTCTTCCTGCGCGACGCGGGGGGCGCCATCGTGCGGCTCACCGACACGCCCGAGCCGGAGATCGACCCCAAGGTGTGCGGCGGCGGCGAGCGCGTCGTGTTCGTCCGCGGGCGCGAGCTGTTCATGATCGACGTCGCCTCGCGCCGCGAGACAGCGCTGACCCGGGGGGCGCCGGAAGGGGTCTCGCGCGGGCAGAGCGACTTCAACGGTCAGGAGGAGTTCGAGGAGCCGAGCGGGTTCTGGATCTCCCCCGGCTGCGACAAGGTGGCTTACCTCGAGGTCGACGAGCGGGACGTCGCCGAGGTGCCGATCTTCGGCGTCCGGGAGGGCCGGGAAGACCTCATGATGCAGCGATACCCGCGCGTCGGCGGCAAGAACCCCCGCGTCAAGGCGGGGATCGTCGACCTCGCGACGAGGCGGACGCGCTGGATCCAGTGGAAGGGCGGCGAGCAGGAGCGCTACCTCGGCCGGTTCGCGTGGGCGCCGGACGGCAAGGCGCTCTGGTTCCAGACGATCTCGCGCGACCAGCAGCGCCTCGCGCTGCTCCGCGCCGACGCGCGCTCGGGCGAGGCCGCGGAGATCGTCGCCGAGACGTCGCCGACCTGGGTCGATTTCGGTCACATGCGCTTGCTGGAGCGCTCGCCGAGGTTCCTCTGGGCGACGGCGGCGAGCGGCCACACGCACATCACCCTGCGCGACGCGGGCTCGGGCGCGGAGCTCGCGAAGCTCACCGCGGGCGACTGGGACGTCACCTCGCTGGAGCCGCCGGACGAGGAGCGCGGCGAGGCGCGCTTCGTGGCCACAAAGGACGGGCCCACCGAGCGGCACCTCTACGCGGTGCCGCTCGAGGGCGGGGAGGTGAAGCGGTTGACGTCGGACCCGGGGGTGCACTTCGTCGCCGTGGCGCCGAAGGGGCCGGGGTACGTGGACGTCCACTCGGGCCTGGGGCGCCCGTGGAAAGGCGCGGTGCGGGGCGCCGGCAACGCGGAGCTGGGCGCGCTGCCGGTGCCTGTCGATCCGGAGCTCGCCGACCTCGGGCTTCGCGCGCCCGAGATCGTGAAGGTGCGCGCCGAGAGCGGCGACACGCTGTACGGCGCCCTGCTCGCGCCGCGGACGATCGAGCCCGGCCGCCGCTACCCGGTCGTCGTGATGGTGTACGGCGGGCCCGGCGTCCAGACGGTCTTCAACGCGTGGTCGCCGCTCCTGCTCTGGAATCACCTCGCGGACCGCGGGGTCGTGGTCTTCCAGCTCGACAACCGCGGATCGGCGAACCGCGGGCGCGCGTTCGAGGCGCCGATTCACGGGCGGCTTGGCGAGGTCGAGCTCGTCGACCAGATCGCGGGCCTCGAGTTCCTGAAGACGCTGCCGTACGTCGACGCGGGTCGCGTCGGCATCCACGGCCTCAGCTACGGCGGCACGATGGTCCTTCACGCGCTGCTCAGGGCGCCGGATCGGTTCCACGTGGGCGTCGCGGGGTCGCCGGGGAGCGACTTCAGGCTGTACGACACGGGCTACACGGAGCGGTACATGGGGCTCCTCGGCACGGCGGCCGCGCGGTACGAGGCGGCCGACGTGACGAAGCACGCGGCCAACCTGCGCGGCAAGCTGCTCGTCATGCACGGGCTCATGGATGAGAACGTGCATATCGCGCACACGGCCAAGGTGATCGAGGCGCTCATGGCCGCCGACAAGCGGTTCGACATGGTCGTGTTCCCGGGCGAGCGGCACGGCTACCGGTCGCCGGTGGCGAGCCGGTTCGCGACCCGCGAGGTCGTGGAGTACCTGGCCGAGCACCTCTGATCGCCGCGCCGGCCCGCTCGCGGGCCCCCGAGCGCGCCGACGCGCGCGCCGACGTTGCTGGGCGCCGCCGCGCGCCCAGCGCGCTGGCCGCGCGCGCAGGGCCGCTTGCCCCCGCGGCGCGCCGGCCTGCGAATCGCATCTGCCCCGGTCGGAGGGCATCCATGCAGAAGCTTGCACAGATGAACAAGGACAAGGCCATCGACCTGCTCAACGAGCGGCTGACGTACGAGCGCGCGAGCGTCAGGCTCTATGACTCCATCGTGGAGAAGGTCGGCCGCTCGGCCGATCCGAGCTTGATGAACCTGCTCGGCCAGCTCCGGCAGTTCCGCGACCAGGAGAAGGAGCACGAGGAGTGGCTAGAGGCGCAGATCCGGAGCCTCGGCGGGGACGCACACGCCGAGACCGAGATGTCGCGGCTCATCGCGATCGAGTCGCAGGGCATCCGGCAGGTGGTGCTCGACGGCGACCAGAACCCGGCCCACCTCTTTCACGCGCTGCTCACCGCGGAGCTCGTCGACGACGCCGGCTGGCAGCTCCTTCTCGAGCTCGCCGACGAGGCGGACGACGACGAGGCGAGGGCGTCGTTCAGAAGGCGCC
Organism: Sorangium sp. So ce1335; assembly: GCF_051521615.1. Lineage (NCBI taxonomy): Bacteria > Pseudomonadati > Myxococcota > Polyangiales > Polyangiaceae > Sorangium > Sorangium sp. So ce1335. The sequence goes on along the minus strand of NZ_CP150363.1, from coordinate 6,241,634 downwards.
TGCACGAGGAGGAGGAGCACCTGATCCTCACGCGCCAGGTCGTCGAGCGGCTCACGCGCACGGAGCTGCTCGGATCGCCCGCCGAGGCCGTCGCGGCAGCGAACCCGACGTGACCGAGGCCGGGGGGCGCCGTCGGCGCCGGGGCGCCGCCGTCAGCCCCGGCGCGCGGCCTTTCGGGGTTTCGCGGCGGGCGTCCTGGCCGGCTTCGCCGGCGCGGCGGCCGGCCTCCGGGTGGCCCACAGCTTCTGGATCTGGGCGGTCGCGTCCGGCGTCTTGTACCCCGTGTCGCCGTTGTCGATCGCGACCTTGCCGATGCGCCGCGCGGCCGTGAGCGCCGCGCCGCGCAGCGGCTCGTTCCGCGCGCCGATGCCGATGAGCGCGCTGTTCATCGCCTCGCGGGCGCGGTTCTTCGCCCTGTGGATCGACGCCTCGATCGCCGAGAGCCGATCCTCGAACACGCTGTCCGGCAGCGACGGCTCCTCGGCCGCGAGCGCGCCGACGAGGGTCCAGCCCGCGCGGCCGATCCACTCGTCGTCCGAGGCCGTCCAGCGCTCCATCGCCTCGCGGGCGAACGGGGTCTTCAGCGCGATGTGCTTCACGAACAGGTCGATGAGGAGCGGAGAGCGCAGGCCGTCGAGCCACGCGTCGAGCGTGCCCTGGGTGAAGCGCGCCGGATCGGCGATCGCCGCCGCCAGCGTCCGCGCGTCGGCGTTGCCCGTTGCCCAGAGCGCCTCGGCGAGGCCGTGGTCGCGCTTGATCCGCTTCGCGAGCGCGTTCACGTGGGCGAAGCTCACGCCGAAGAGCGGCTCGGTCGCGCCGTGGCGCAGGTACACCCTCCGGTTCTGCTCGGTGCCGAGCCGCTCGAGCTCGCTCATCACCTCGGTGAAATCCATGGCTCTCACCTAACCATCCTGCCCATTACGCGCTCGCCCCAGATCTTTTCACGCGAAGGTCGCGCGTTGCCCACGGCGCGGCGGAAGAGCAGGCCCGCGCCTCGGAAGCGCAGGCGCGCTCGGCGGAGGAAGAGGCGAAGCTGCTCGCGGCGCGGCTGGCCGAGTACGAGCAGCGGTTCGGCAAGCTGCCAGGCGGCGCCTCCAGCTGGCGCGCGTCGCGCTGTCCACGCTCAGCCGGTCGCGCCGGCGCTCACCACTTCGGCCGCGGCGACGAGCGCCCCGCGCGCTGGCCCACGGTGATCCCGTTCCCGCTGCCCGCGCCGAGCAGCGCCCGGCGCACCAGGGCGCCCCGCTCCTCGGCCGCCCGGACCTTCTCCTCGAAGTGGGCCATCACATGGAGCTGATTCCGCTCCGCCGCGCGCTGCGCCATCCGGCGCGCCAGCGCCGCGGTGTCCTCGATCGTGCGGAGCGCGACCCAGAGCGCCGCCTCGAGCGCCTCGGCCTGCTCGTTCTCCAGCCCCTCCGGGGTGTATCGATGGCCGACCTTGCACCGGAAGCTCAGGATCTCGCCATCGCCGCTGCGGGTCAGGTTGCCTCCGCAGTCCGGGCACGTGAATTCAACCTCTGGCGCCTCCACCTTTTCCCCCACAAGTCCGCGCGGCGACTCCGCCGCCGCGGGCGCCTCTCCTGTCCTCTGATGCACCAGGTCGGCGAGCAGCGGTGGGAGGCGCGCCAGGGGAACGCAGTGATCCACCGGCACGTTGTCGAGCGCGCTCTGCGGCATCTCCGGGAACAGGGCGTCGCTCGGATCCTGGACCACGGCGATGCCGCCGCGGCGCTTGATCTCCAGCAGGCCGGCCGTGCCGCAGTCGCGCATGCCGGAGAGCACCACGCCGATCACCCGCGCGCCGTGCGCCTCGGCCGCGCTCCGGAACAGCGGGTCCACCGCCGGCCTGTGGCCGTTCTCCTTCGCGGTGCGCGTCACGCGCACGACGCCCTCGTCGACGATCAAGTGGTTGTCGACAGGCGCGATGTAGATGCGCCCGCGCTCGATCGGCTCGCCGTCGACCGCGGTCCCCACGCGCATCCGGGTCGTCCGCTCCAGGATCTGCGGGAGCACGCTCCGGGCTGTCGGCGGCAAGTGCAGGACCACGAACAGCGACGCCGGCAGGTCCGAGGGCAGGCCCCCGATGAGCGCGATCAGCACCTCCACGCCGCCCGCCGAAGCCCCGATCGTGATGATGTCGTGTCCTGGCACAGGTCGCCTCGCGGTGAGATGCAGTGGAGAGAGGGAAGGCGCCGCCTGGCGGCGCCGATCACGCGGCCGTGCGGACGACGCGCTCCATCGTGGAGAGCAGCACGGCCATGCTCGCCGGCTTCTGGATGACCGCCGCCGCCGAGAGCTTCTCCGCCGCGTTGCGGAGGTCGTCCGGCATGCGCGCCGAGAAGATCACGATGGGCGGCCTCTCCGACACCTCCTGGAGCCGCTCGATCAGCTCCGGCGTCGTCGCCCCCCTCACGGTCAGATCGAGAAGGGCCGCCCCGAAGCGCCTCGACGTCATCGCGGCGATCGTCTGGTCCGCCGTGCGGGCCAGCTCGACCTCGTAGTTGGCCATCGCGAGCATCTCCAGGAGCATATCGCTCGAATCTCGATCGTCCTCGATCACGAGGATCTTCGCCCTTGTCCCCATGATGTCCTGTCTCACGCCGCCCAGAGCACAGCAGTGTGCGACCAGCGCATCAATCATGCGCATCTCGATTCGCGCTCAGGGGCAGCCTGATAGTGAAGGTGGACCCCTTACCTTCGGCGCTGCGCACGAAGATGTGCCCGCCGTGGGCTTTGACGATCTCCCTGCAAATGAAGAGCCCGAGGCCCATGCCGCTGGACGATGCGTTCCTGGGTCGGTCCACCTGATAGAAGCTCGAGAACACGTGCGGCACGTCGGCCGCGGGGATCCCCGGGCCCTGGTCCTCCACGTCGATCTCGGCGGCGCCGCCGGCGTGCCGCAGGCGCACGTCGATCCTGGGCGAGCCGTCGGCGTACCGGAAGGCGTTGCCTAGCAGGTTCATGAGGACCTGCTCCAGGCGCGCGGGGTCGCCCCTCACCACCATCCGCCCCGGCGCGCTGGAGGGCAGGTCGATGTGGATCTTCGGTGTCGGCGACATCGTCTGGGCGGTCTCCACGGCGTCCGCGACGAGCGGGACGAGCTCCACGTCCGCGAGCTTGAGCTCGAACTTCCCGGTCTGGATGCGGGTCGCGCTCACGAGGTCGTCGACGAGCCGGTCGAGCCGCTCGGTCTGGGCGCGGGCGAGCGACGCGAAGCGGTGAAGCCGCGCGTCGCCGTCCGCGGGAAGAAGGGTGGCGAGCATGTCGAGGTAGCCGCGCAGGGGCACGAGCGGCGTGCGGAGCTCGTGGCTCGCCATCGCCATGAAGCGATCCTGCAGCTTGCGGATGCTCCGCTCCGTGATGTCGCGGATCACGATCACGCCCCGCTCCACGGCGTCCTTGCCGGAGGCCTCGCTGCCGCCGATGGGGTGGCCCGTGGCCTCGAAGTGCCGCGTCGTGCGGCCGGGGCCGGGGGTCGTGAACTCCATCTGGAAGCGCTCGCCGCGCGCGGCCCGCTGCTCCGGCGTGTCCTTGTAGATCACCGGCCGGCCCTTCTCGTCGTGCGCCGTGAGCCGGCCCGTGCCGAACATCGCCTGGTACGCGTCGTTCGTGACCACCGGCCGCCCCGCGCCGTCCACCACGAGGAGCGCGTCCGCCATGCTGCGCAGGATCGCGGAGAGCCGCGCCCGCTCCGCCTCGACCGGCGCGGCGAGCTCCTGGATCTCGCGGCTCCGCGCCTCCAGATCGGCGTTCGTCGTGTTGAGCTCCTCGATCGTCGCCTGGAGCTCCTCGTTGACGGTCTCCAGCTCCTCGTTCGTCGCCTGGAACTCCTCGTTCAGCGTCTCGACCTCCTCCATGGCGGCCTGCGCCTCCTCGGTGGAGACCATCAGCTCCTCGTTCACGGCGCGGAGCTGCTCGTGCGCCGACGTGAGCTCCTCGTTGGCCCGCAAGATCCGGCGGTTCTGCTCGGTCAGCCGCTGGATCGCCGTCTGGTCCTGGCCGCGCGTCGCCTCCAGCCGGGAGAGCGTGGCGGCCAGCGCCCCGTTCTCGCGGCGGAGCTGCTCGCGCTCGGCGGCGAAGCGCTGCTCGGCGCGCTCGCGCTCGGCCCGCGCGGCGGCGAGCTCGGCATGGAGCTGCGCCTCCCGGCTGATGATCTGCTCGACCTGCTTGCGGCGCCGCACGTTCTCGGTGACGTCCTCGACGACCACCAGCGCGGCGTCGATCTTGCCGGGCTCGACGTCGGGGCGGGGACCGTGGCAGGTGATCTGGATGTACGTCGGCTCGTCCTCGGGCGTCGGCTCGACGGCGACCTCGATCGGCTGCGACGATTCGCCCCGGAAGGCGGCGTCGATCGCCTCGAGCAGCGGCCGGTGGGGGACGGACTGCGCGAGGTGCACGAGGTCCTGCCCGAGCGCCGTGCCGTGGATGCCGAGCAGGCGCCGCGCCGCGAAGTTGATCTCGAGGATGTCGTAGCGGCTGTCGACGAGCACGATGCCCACGCGGAAGCTGGACAGCAGCACGTCGATGGACATGCGGGCGCGCGGGAGCTCCCTGGAGCCGCCGCGCAGGGGCAGCATGGGGGTCTCGCCGCGGGGCGCGCGCCGGGGCGGCGCCGGGGCGGCGGCCACGGACGAGGGGGGCACGAGGATGCGCTCGCCGCGGCGCTGGTAGACCTTCTGGTGGATGTCGTGAGGGACGAAGTACTCGCTCAGCGGGCTCGTCGTCTCGGCCTTGCCGAGCACGAGGTAGCCGCCTTCCCGCAGCGAGAAGGCGAAGAGGTGGAGGGTGCGGCGCTGGAGGTCGCTCGTGAAATAGATGAGGACGTTGCGGCACAGCACGAGGTCGAGGTGCGGGAACGGGGCGCGCTGGCCGAGGTCGTGCTCGCCGAAGACGGTGAGGTTGCGGATGCGCTTCTTCACCTGGTAGTGGCCGTCGATCGCGACGAAGTAGCGGTCGACGAGCTCGCGCGGCAGCTCCTCGACGGCGGCCGCCCCGTAGATCCCGCGGCGGGCGAAGGCGACCGCGTCGCTGTCGAGATCGGTCGAGAAGATGCGGACGCTGAAGCTGTCGAGCTCGTCGCCGAGCAGCTCGCTGATCAGGATGGCGAGGGAGTACGCCTCCTCGCCGGTGGCGCACCCGGCCGACCAGATCCGCAGCGACTTGTTGTCGGTCCGGGCGTGGCCGATGAGCGCGGGGAGGATCACGTTGCGGAGGTGCGCGAAGAGATCCGGGTCGCGCATGAACTCGGTGACCTTGATGAGGAAGCTGTTGACCAGCCGCTGGTGCTCCTCGGTGTGCTCGGCGAGGTAGCCCACGTACTCGTCGATGGTGTCGGTGTTCGTGGCCGCCATCCGGCGACGCAGCCTGCGCAGGATGGTCGCCTGCTTGTATTTCTTGAAGTCGATGCCGCTCCGCTCGCGCACGAGCTCGAGGAGCGCGTGAAGGCGCTTGTCCTCCTCCGAGGCGGGGTCGATGTAGGATCCCGACAGAAGGTCGCTCAGGATGCTCCCGACGCGGCCGAGATCGGCCACGATATCGACCGTGCTTGGGGCCAGCGACTCGGGCATGCCGCGAAATTTCGCGGTGTCGGGGTTCTCGATGATCACCGTGCCGCCGCATTGCTTGACGTGGCGGGCGCCGACGCTGCCATCGGAGCCGTTCCCGGTCAGGACGATGGCGATGAGGTTCTCGCCGAAGACCTCGGCCGCGGTGCGGAAGAGCGTGTCGATGGACGGCTTCGGCCGCGCGCTCGTCTCGGGCATGAGGCGGAGCTCATGGTCGGTGATCTCCACGTCGCGGCCCGCGGGCACGACATAGACGACGCCGTCCTCGAGCGGCGAGGCGGAGGCGACGGTGCGGATCGGCAGCCCGCTGCGGCGGCGCAGGACGTCGCCGAGGTGGCTCTCCCGCCGCGGGTCGAGGTGCTGGGCGATCACGAGCGGGGCCGGGAAGGGGGGGCGCAGGCTCGAGACGAGCGTGCAGAGGGCCTCGATGCCGCCAGCGGAGCAGCCGACCACGACGAGCTGGGGCTTGGGGGTGGGTTCGGGCATGACGCGTCTCGCGCCTACACATAGTGCATGCCGGACGGGCGCGATGCGGCGATCTGCGCGGTGGAGGACAGCCGCTCAAGATAAGGGTGAACCGGCCCGGGTCGGGGGCGATCCCGCCGGCCTGAGCCGTGTGGGGCGGATCGGGGGAGCGGCACCGCCATCGCCGGGCCGGCCGTCGGACGGGATGGGCGCCGGCGCTCTTCGTCCGCCGGTTGCTCGCCGCCTCCGGAGCAGCGCGGCCGTGTCGCGAGCGTAGGTGACCGCGGCCAGCTTGAGCGTGTTCCAGACGACCCGCTCGCGGTCGCCATCATAGATCTTCCCCATCGGCTCGCCGGCCGTGCTCCACCGCCCCTCGTAGAGCATGACGTCGAGCGTGAGGCGCTGGAACGCGGCCACCTTGGGCGTGACCGATCCACCCACGATCTTGCGCGCCCCGCTGCGGACCGCGTCGTGGACGCTGCAGATGTAGATCGCGTTCCGGCTGAAGGGCGTCACCGCCGCGCGATCGATCCAGATGCAGCACAGCTCCGCGACGTCCGGCTGCGCGAAGAACTCCTTGATGTCCTGGCGGTCTCTCTCGTCCGGATGGATGAGCCGGTGATACCGATAAGGCGTCGCGCGGTTGAGGGCGTACCCGGCGACCAGGGTGCCCCCATCGAAGAACCCGCGGACCATGGCCCGGCTCAGGAAGTCGATGTCCAGCGGGAGGCCCGACAGCGCCTTGTAACGGGCCTGATAAAGCTGAAGGTCTGATTGCGTCGTCAGCGTGCGCGGGATGAGCATGCGAACCCCGATGTTGCCTTTCGAGAAAACCGCATATCTAAACGCACTTCTTGCATTCGGAGCAACCTGGAGATCGCACCGTCCTCCGGCGAGGAATCCTCGTGTGGCTCCTCACGAAATCTGCGGAGGGATCTCGGGCAGGGATCCTGGGAGCGCCGCGCGGACAGAGAGCATCCCCTCGCGACAGGTCGCGCGGCTTTCTCCTGGGGCGGCTGCCCCGGCCGAGCATCGCGCCGCAGGCGCACCTCCGGGTACACACGCCGACCGGCACCTGCATTGCTCGTCCGCACCCGGGCGCACGAGGGGGCGGCTGAGCGAGCCCTCGCGCGACCAGGTTGTGCAGGAGGAGGTCACCATGAAACCAAGTCTCTTCGCAGCGTCCACGGTCGCTGTCCTTGGCGTCCTGAGCATCGGCGCTGACGCCAGGGCCCAGAGCTGTTCTGAGACCGCGCTCGACACGGCGCGGGCCCTGGCCACGCAGTACTGTGAGACCGTCAAGGATGCCGACGTCGACCGCGTGGTCATCAGGCCGGCTCTGGAGATGAAGGCAGTCATGACGCTGCTGCCCGCGTGCACCCGCACGCACTCGCTGATCTGCAAGCAGCACATGGCCAGCCTCGTGTCGCAGGACCCCTGGTGCGTGCATCTCTACGAAGAGGAGTTCTACTTCACGTTCAAGGACGAGTTCACCGGCAGCGAGCTGAATACCAGCTCGCAATACCTCTACGACCAGCTCCAGTGGGAGGGCTGCAAGCTGCATTAGGCGCTCTCGGGCGAAGGGCCGCGCGGCGCGACCCGCCCGGCGGTCGCGTCGACGGCGATCGGGAGCTGCTTGCTCGCGGCCGGCCTGGCCGTGTTCCTCGCGAGCGACCGCCGGCGCCCCATCGGTTCACCGGAGCGAACGGGCTAGCGCTGGACGCCCTCCGGCAGCGCCGACGCCACGGCGGCCCTGCACGCCTCCATCGAGGCGCGGAGCTCCTCGAGCGACGCCCCCGGCGGATCGAGCGGCGGGTGCACGACCACCCGGATGACCCCGGGCGCCGCGGCATACCGGCCCTTCGGCTGGAGCGCGCCCGCGCCGTCGACGGTCACGGGCAGGACGCGCGCGCCCGCGGCCGAGGCGGTCCGGAACGCGCCAAGCCGGAACGGCAGCAGCCGGCCCGTCGCGCTCCGCGTGCCCTCGGGGAAGAACACCGTCGACCACCGCTGCATCACGTTGCGCTGCGCCTCGCCGAGGTCCGCGAGCGCGCCGCGGGCGCGGCCCCGGTCGACCGGGGTGTGGCCGTACAGGCGCATGCCCCAGCCGAGCACCGGCACGCGGAACAGCGCGCGCTTCGCCAGGAAGCGGAGCGGCGTGCGCCCCTGCAGCACCACGAGGAGCGCGAGGATGTCGAGCGTGCTCTGGTGGTTCGCCGCGATCACGTAGCGCTCGCCCGGCCGCGCGTGCTGGACGCCCTCGGCCTCGACCCGGACGCCGACGAGCCAGAGCGCGCCGCGCGCCCACACGACCGAGAGCCGATCGTGCATCCGCTGCCGGGGATCGAAGGGGAAGCAGAGCAGCCCGAGCGGGAGCAGCACGACGAGGAACAGCATCGCCCAGGCGTGGGCGAGCGCCGTGCGCACGACCTCGAGAGGGCCGGCCGGCGCCGCGGTGGCGCCTGCGCCGCGCGCGTCACGTCCATCGCGCGCGTCGGACGGAACGAGGGATGGCACCGGCCACCATGGTAGCACCCGGGCGCCGCGCCAGGGCTCCTCCAGGACCGCCGCCGGGACCTCGGCGCGGCGATCTCCGGCGCGGCGCGCTGTACCACGCGCACCTCGGCGGCCCGCGACGGCCGGCGGCCCGCGACGGCCGGCGGCCCGCGACGGCCGGCGGCCCGCGACGGCCGGCGGCCCGCGACGGCCGGCGGCCCGCGACGGCCGGCGGCCCGCGGCCCGGCGGCCGCCGTCACTTCGCGATCGGCGGCGCCTCCGGCCCGTCGAAGCGCGGGACGAAGCCCTCCACCGAGGCGAGCGTCTCGAGAAGCGTCACGTGGCGCAGGCGCGGGATCGCCACCATCGTCGGCGGGCCCATCTCCTCCTCCGGGACCGCGAGCGTCGCCGCCTCCGCCAGCCCCGCCACGGTCGCGGCCACGATCTGCGTCGTGCCCAGGCTGCTCGGCGCGATCGACCGGAGCTCGCGCGGCATCCCGGTCCAGTACTCCCGCGGGGCGCCCTGGAACGCCGCCTCGACCGGAGGCCGCGGCCAGAACGTCGGGTCCGTGAGGCCGAGCTCCTCGACGAGCACCGCGCGCTCGGACCGGACGTCGCGCGCCCCCTCCTCGTCGCCGAGCACATCGAACGCCTCGGCGCAGCGCTCGAGCGCGGTCACGAGCTGCGTCCGGTTGCCCGAGGCGCGGATGTGCTCGAGCGTCTCCAAGGCGTACGCCCTGAGCTCGCCGGCGTCGCCGCCCTGGAGCGCCAGGACGTGCATCCGGCCGACGCGGCCGAGGCCCACCGCGTACGCGTCGCCCGTGCCGGCCGACCCGATCTCGACCGCCCGCTCGTACGCGGCGAGCGCCTCGGGGAGGTGCCCCTGCACGAACAGCACGTCGCCCAGGTACCCCTCGGCCCAGCCGCGCCCCATGCCGATGCCGAGCACGCCGCTCAGGTTGCACGCGTTCGCGATCAGCACCCGCGCCCGCGCGAGGTGGCCGACGTGGAACTGGTGCCGGCCGGCGTACATCGTGCCGACGTACAGGTAGAGCCCGCTCAGGCCGTGCTCCTCGGCGTACGAGAGGAGCTGCGCGGTCGACCGGACGCCGAGCTCCCAGTCGAACCGGCCCTCCGCGAGCACCGCGTAGTAGAACCACGTGCCGAGCAGCCGCACCGGGTCGCGCAGGCGCTCGGCGAGGCGCGCGGCGTCGGCGGCGCTCTGCTCGGCCTCGGCGTAGTGGCCCGCCTGGCTCAGCGCGACGCAGAGGATGCCGCGCGAGTGGCAGAGCTCGACGTACTCGCCCGCCGCCTCGGCGAGCTCGCAGCCGCGGCGGAGCGGCTCGGTCGCCGGGCCGACCTTGCCCGCCGCGCACAGCGCGCGCCCGAGGATGTTCGCGGGCAGGCACTGGTACGGGCGCAGCTCGGGGCTCGCGCCGATCGCCTGGAGCGCCTTGCGGCTGTGCGCGACGGCGTCCGCGAACTCGCCCCGCACGTAGTGCACGCGCGACAGCGCGCTGGAGAGCGCCGCCGTGACGAGCGGCGTCTCCGGCAGCGCGCCCTGCGTGCGGCGCAGCAGGTCGAGCGGCTCCGCCGTGCTGCCGAGCAGGCACGCCACGCGCGCGAGCTCGTGCGCGCAGCGGGCCCGGAGCTCGACGCGCGCCGGATCGAGCGGCAGCCGCTCGAGCAGCGCGAGCGCCTGCTTGAGCCGCCGGCTCGCGCCGTGCGGGTCCTGGAGGCGGTCGGCCTCGCTGGCCGCGAGCAGGTACGTCGACGCGGCGCGATCGAGGTCGCCGGCGCGCTCGATGTGGTGCGCGAGCGTCCCCGGATCGCCGCCGCGCAGCTCGATGCGCCGCGCGATGCGCCGGTGGACCTCGCCGCGATCCTCGGGCGGCACCCGGGCGGCGAGCTGCTCGCGCGCCGCGTCGTGGGAGAACGACGTGAGGCGCCCGTCCTCGCTGAGGCAGACGTGGTGCGCGGCGGCGTCGCGCAGGGCGCCGTCGACCTCCGCCGGGTCGAACAGGCCGAGCGCGACGAGGTCGTCGCGCTGGAACTGGCGGCCGATGAGCGCGGCGACGCCGAGGACCTGGATCGCCGTCGGATCGAGCGCCTCGATGCTGCGCGCGAGCACGTCCGACACCGAGGCGGGCGCGCGGTAGTGCGCGTCGGCGCGGGAGAGCTCGAGCGCGCCGCTCCGGCCGCGCTGCAGGAAGCCCTCGGTCTCCATGTTGCGGACGACCTGGATGTTGAAGAGCGGGTTGCCGGCGGCGAGCAGCGGGACGCGGCGCACGAGCTCCTGAACGAGCTCGTCCCCCGCGCCGCGGCCCAGCGTCGAGATCAGCGCCCGGTTCGCCTCGGGTGGGAGCGGGCCGAGGTCGAGCCGCTCGACGCCCTTCCACGCGAGCCACCCCACCGATCGCGGCGTCATGGGCGACGAGCCGGGCGAACCAGGCGCGCCAGGCGAACCGGGCGATGCCGACGCGCCGCGCAGCCCGGACGAGCCGGGCGCGCCGCGCAGCCCGGACGAGCCCGGCGGCGGCAGCGAGCCGCGCGCGCCGTGGAACGGCGGCCGGGCTGTCGCGAGCAGCAGGACGGGCATCTCGCCGAGCTGGTCCGAGAGCCGCAGGAGCACCTCCTGCGTCGCCTCGTCGGCCCAGTGCACGTCCTCGATCGCGAAGACGACGGGGATCTCCTCGGAGATCGCGCCGAGCAGCCGCAGGATGAGATCGGCGATCCATCGTGGGCCGCCCGGGCCGATGGCGCCGCCCTCGTCGGCGAGCCCGACCGCGCGGATGAGCTCGGGGACGAGCCCCTGGAGCAGGGCCGCGTCGTCGGCGACGACGAGGCTGACGAGCCGGCGGATGCGCGCCGCGCGGTTGTCGCTGTGCCGCTCCAGCCAGAGCGCGACCTGCGTCAGCGCCTCGCGGAGCGCGGAGTAGGGGACGAGCCCGGAGAGCTCCCGGCACCGGCCGTAGGCGACGATCGCCGCGCCCGCCTGCTCCGCGCTGCGCAAGAGCTCGGCGACGAGGCGGCTCTTGCCGACCCCCGTGTCGCCGACGACGACGGCCGGCCGCGGCTCGCCGCGCACCGCGCACTGGAGGAGCTCCACGAGCCGATCGAGCTCCTGCTCGCGGCCGATGAACGGCACGTCGTCGAGCGCCTCGGGCGAGGAGGCGTCGCGCGCGTGATCGGCCTCGTCGGACGGCTCGGCCGGCTGCGCCGGCGAGCCGCCGTGGAGCGTCAGGTAATAGAGCTCCTTGAGCCGCGCGCAGAGCCGCGCCGCGCTCGAGAAGCGCCGCGCGGGGTCGCGCTCCATGAGCTCCTCCACGAGCGCGACGACGGGGGCCGGGGTCTCCGGGGCGACCTGGGAGAGCGGCACGAGCGCGCCGTAGAGCTTCTGGTTGATGATCGCGTTGACGGTGCCGCCCGCGAACGGGAGCCGGCCGGCGAGCAGCTCGTAGAGCACGACGCCGACCGCGTAGAGGTCCATCCGGGGGCTCGGCCGCCCGAGCGCGCCCCGCTTCAGGCACTCGGGCGCGAGGTACGCGATCGTCCCCGCGTTGACGCGCGCGTGCTCGGGCTGAAAGCTCACCGTGAGCGTGGCCAGGCCGAAATCGAGGATCTTGAGCCGGGGCTCGTACGGATCGGTGAGGATGATGTTGCTCGGCTTGAGGTCGAGGTGCAGCACGTTGAGCGCGTGGCAGTGGGCGAGCGCCTCGGCCACGCGGCGCACGATGCGCAGGGCCTCGATCGTGTCGAGCGAGCCCATCCGCGCGACGTACCGGTCGAGCGTCTCACCCCGCACGAGCTCCATCGCGAGGTAGAGGCCGACGCCGTCGAGGACGCCGTACGAGCTGAGCTTGACGAGCGACGGGTGGCGCAGCCGGAGCAGCGCCTCGATCTCGTTCTGCTGGGCGAAGAGCTGCCCGACGTTCTGGGCGCTCACGTCCTTGAAGATCTTGATGGCGGCGTCGTTCCCTGCCTCGTCGTGGCCGCGGAACACGGTCCCGAAGCCGCCCTCGCCGAGCGGCTCGTCGATCGTGTATTCGCCGATCCTGGCGCCGCGCTCGATCAAGGGACCGCCGACCATCGCTCCTGCCCTTCCGAGGTCTCCGTCATCACCTGCAGAGGCATCATGATACTCCGGACGCGGCGCCGTGCCGGGCGCAATGGCCCCTCCCTGCGCGCGTCGTCGAGGCCCGGGCCAGAGGAGGCGTAGCGCGCATCAACGCCCCTCGCCGCGCCTCGCATCCTTCGGCAGGAAACCGGGCTGTCACAAAGGCGCGGCAAGCCGGGTATCTGTCCGGACATGTGGATGTCCGGGTCGTGAAGAAAAGGTGAGCTCGCATCCAGAAAGGATGCTTTGCCCCCGGACGGCCGCTCCGGGAGACAACCGCGGCAGCCCTTTTCGGGAGGGGACCGCCCCGAAACGACAACGGCGGCAGCCCCCTCCGGGAGGGGACCGCCGCCGCGTCTGGCCTCAGGCCTGTCCGGGGATCAGGTCCCGCCGCTGGCCGAGCCGCTCGCGGAGCCGCTGACGCTCGCGCTCGCCTTGATGTTCACGTCGATCGAGGCGGTCGCGTTCGCCGACGCGTCGACGGCGGCCGCGACGCAGGCGACCGCCTTGCCGCCGGCCTTGAGCGCCGCGTCCTTGAGGTCGGCGCCGGCCTTGCCCACGCCGGACACCGCCGCCGCGAGCTTCTTGCCGGTGCCGAGCTGCACCTTCGCGATCGCCGGGAGCGAGGTGCGGAGCGCCGCGACGAGCTTCTGCGCGTCGGCGTTCACCTTGCCGTTCGCCACGATGCGGACGTTCGGCGGGTCGCACTTCGCCGAGCCGGCGGTCTTCGCCGTGCAGCTCATCTGGCAGCTCGGATCGACGCTCGGGGGCTTGAACTCGCCCGAGCACTTCGGCTCCTTGATCTCCGCGCTGCAGCCGCCCGAGCAGGAGCCCGAGCACTTCGCCGCCGCCTTGAGCTCGCAGGAGCCCGAGCAGGAGCCGTCACAGGTGCCCGTGCACGACCCCTCGGCCTTGGCGTCGCACTTGCCCTCGCAGGTGCCCGCGCACGCCGCGCCCTTCGAGTCCTTGCCGTCGCACTTGCCGTCGCACTTGCCGCCGCAGGTGCCCTTGAAGCCGGCGTCGCACTTGCCCGAGCAGCTCGCGTTGCAGGTGCCGGAGCACGCCGCGCCCGCCTCGACGGAGCACTTGCCCTTGCACTCGGCGTCGCACTTGCCGCTGATCTCGCCGCCCTCGCAGGACGCCTCGAGCTTGCCCGGCTGCACGGGCGAGCCGCAGTCGCCGAGGCACGCCTGCATCGCGTTGATGTCGGCGTAGCACTTGGGGGGCTCGATCTGGACCGTGATCTTCGCGTCGGCGTTCGCCTTGACGGCGGCGCCCACCTTGGCCGAGACCGCGTTGCAGACCTTCTCGGCGCCCTTGCCGCCGCCCGGCTCGGCGTTGAGCTCGGCGTCGCTCATGCCGAGATCCTTGCCGAGCTTGCCGCACGAGGCGATGAGATCCGCCTCCATGTCCGCCGTGAGCTTGTCGAGCGAGGCCGCAGCCTCGAGGAAGCCCTTGAGCTTGGCATCGACGTCGGCGCCGCCCTCGAACTTCAGGTTGGCAATGCCGCCGTTCTTCAGCTCCTCGCAGCCGCCCGCGGCGGACGCCAGATCACCGGCCGGCCCGGGGAGGTTGTCCGCGCCCGGGATCCCCTTGCCGCCGCAGTTCATGAGGAGAGGCGAAGCCAGCCCGACAAGGGCCACGGGCATCGCAAACAACTTCCATCGATTGACGCTCATCTCAGAAACCCTCCGGCACCTCGACAGGTACCCCATGGGGCGCGGACCCTACACCGGCGACCGCGACCTTGAAAGCCGGGACCGCCGCGATCCCGCGCGGCAGTCGCTCGCAATGCCAAGCAGCCCCGACTTCGGGCCCCAGCGATGGTGGGGCCCTCATGCCCCAAGTCACGATCGCTGTAAAGAAACAAGCTGAGCTTGCGGAGGGACGTTCGCCGTGTCGTGGCGTGAGACAGCGCGAGAGGACGCGCCCTCACACCCTCTCACCCGGCGCTCACTCGTCGCCTTCGTCGAACGGGAGGTTGAGCTGCGCGAGCGGCCGGGCGCCGACCGAGGGCCCGCCCTTCTTCTCGAAGAGCGCCTGCTCGCGCGCGATGTCGGCCTCGATGAGCTCCTGGTTGTCGTAGGCGAAGGCGAGCGCGTCGAGCACGCGCGCCGGCCCGAGGTTCGGGTAGCGCTTGAGGAGCGTCTCGACCGACGCGCCGCCGCGGTGCCACGCCCAGAGCCGGCGGACCGGGACGCGCGACCCGATCACGTGCGGGCTGCCGGCGAGCACCTGGCTGTCGCACCGCACGTGAGGGTGGGGGACGCGGATTCGCGGGAGCACCGGCGCGGCCATCGCGCGAGCGAGCCTAGTACCGGTCGCGATCGGATGGAAGAGCGCCGCGAGCCGCCGGCGGCGTTCGTCGCGGCGGCTGGACGGGCGCCCTCGTCGCGGCGGCTGGACGGGTGAGCTCGTCGCTGGCGCGAGGCCGAGCGCCTCCGGCCGGGCGCTCGCGCTCGCGCCGCACGCCCGCGCCTCACCGTCGAGTCGACCGCCGCGGCGGCTTCCATCGGCGCGATCCGGGCTACCCTACGCCGCGGAGGCGCGCGAGCATCACGCCCGACGTCGTCACCGACCGGAGCCCATCCCATGACCCAAGCCGAGAAAAACCCGCTTCGCGAAGGAATGCCCGAGGAGCGCACCGCCTCGCCTGCAGCGCTCGTGATCTTTGGCGCCTCGGGCGACCTCACCCGGCGCAAGCTGCTGCCCGCGGTCTACAACCTCGCGCTCAGCCGCCTGCTGACCGGCGGCTTCGCCGTCGTCGGCGTCGCGCGGCGCCCGAAGCCGGATTTCGCCCAGGAGATGCGCGAGGCCGTCGCGAAGTACTCGCGTCGCCCGCTCGAGGAGGCGTCCTGGAGCGAGCTCGAGAAGGGCATCAGCTACGTCCAGGGGTCGTTCGACGAGGCCGAGACGTACACGCGCCTCGCCGCGGAGCTCGAGCGGCTCGACGCTGAGCGCGGCACCCGCAAAAACCGCGTCTTCTACCTGGCCGTGGCGCCCGACCAGTTCGCCCCCATCGTGCGCGGCCTGCGCGCGGCGAACCTCGTCACCCCGCCGTCCCACGAGAAGGACGCGCCGTTCCAGCACGTGGTCGTCGAGAAGCCGTTCGGCGAGGACCTCGCGAGCGCCCGCGCCCTCAACCGCGACCTGCTCGCCCACCTCGCCGAGTCGCAGATCTACCGGATCGATCACTACCTCGGGAAGGAGACGGTCCAGAACCTCCTCGTCCTCAGGTTCGGCAACACGATCTTCGAGCCGCTCTGGTCGCGCCAGCACGTCGACCACGTGCAGATCACCGTGGCCGAGGACATCGGCGTCGAGGGCCGCGGCAAGTTCTACGAGAAGGTCGGCATCACCCGGGACATCGTGCAGAACCACGCGCTCCAGCTCCTCACGCTCGTCGCGATGGAGCCGCCGTCGTCGTGGGACGCGGACGCGGTGCGCGACGAGAAGGTGAAGGTGCTCCGCACGCTCCGGCCGATCGAGGGCCCGGGCGTGCTGTCGTCGACGGTGCGCGGGCAGTACACGGCCGGCATCGTGCGCGGCGAGAAGGTGCCCGGCTACACCGAGGAGCCCGACGTCGCGAAGGACTCGGCGACGGAGACGTACGTCGCGATGAAGCTCCACCTCGACAGCTGGCGCTGGGGCGGCGTGCCGTTCTACCTGCGCGCCGGCAAGCGGCTGGCGAAGCGGGTGGCCGAGGTGGTGCTGCACTTCAAGCCGCTGCCGCACGGCCTGTTCAAGGGCGCGCCCGGCGCGACCGACGAGCCGAACGCGCTCGTGATGCGCCTCCAGCCCGACGAGGGCATCTCGCTCCGGTTCGCGGCGAAGATCCCGGGCGGCGGCATCGCCATCCGCGGCGTGACGATGGACTTCCGGTACGGCGCCGCGTTCGGCTCCAGCACGCCCGAGGCCTACGAGCGGCTCCTGCTCGACGCGCTGCGCGGCGACGCGACGCTGTTCACGCGCGCCGACGAGGTCGAGGCGCAGTGGGGCTTCGTCGACCCGATCTTCGAGGGGTGGGGGACGCAGCGCGCCCCGATCGCGCGCTACGCCGCGGGCAGCTGGGGGCCCGCGGAGGCCGACGCCCTCGTCGAGCCGCCGACGGGCGCGTGCGGCGAGCGCAAGGCGACGGAGCGGGCCTGGAGGCGGCCGTGAGCGCGGGGCGCATCGCCGAGGTGATCAAGCGCGTCGAGTCGGAGCTCGCCGAGTTCTGGTCGGCGCCCGACGAGTCGCAGGGGGAGCCGGCCCCGAAGACGCGCGCGTCGACGATGAACTTCGTCGCGGTGGGCAGCCGCGCCGAGGTCGAGCGGCTGCGCGAGCAGGCCGAGGAGCTCGCCGAGACGCACGCGGGCCGGACGCTGCTCGTCACGCTCGACGACCGGCTCGACCCGTCGAGCGTGCAGGCCGAGTGGTCGGCCACGTGCCGCCGCGCGGGCGAGGTGCCGATCTGCTACGACCGCGTGGAGCTCACGTTCGGCGTGGCCGCCGCCGAGCGCGTCGCCTCGGTCGTCAGCGCGCTGACGATCTCCGACGTGGCCGTGATCGTCGAGCTCGCGCCGGGCGCGCCGAACGTGATCGGCGACGCGCTCGCGCCGATCTGCGATCGGCTCGTGTTCGACTCGGCCGAGACGAGCCTCGATCGCATCGCGGAGGTCGCGCGCGAGACGAAGGCGCCGCTCGCGGATCGCGCGTTCGTGCGGACGTTCTCGTTCCGCGAGCTCGTGGCGCGGTTCTTCGACGACGTGCCCGAGGCCTGCCGCGCGATCCGGCGGGTGGAGATCGCGCGCAGCGCGGGGCCGAAGCCGGATCCGGCGGCGCTGTTCCTCGGCTGGATGGGCTCGCGGCTCGGCTGGACGTTCGAGTCGCGCGGGCCGGCCCAGGGCGGCGCCGGCGCCGTCGGGCGGGCCCGCGGCGCGGACGGGGCGCCGATCGAGATCGCGCTCGTCGACGGGCCGCCGGCCGAGGACCTCTCGTGGCGGCGGATCGACGGCGTGCGCATCGCCACATCGCTGCGCGGCGAGCCTCTCTCGCTCGCGTGCGCGCGGCTCGACAAGGCGCCCGGCACGGCGCGGTGGACGATGGAGGGGGCGCGGTCGGCCGAGCACATCCACCCGCTCGGCTACCGCGACGAGACGTGGGTGCTGACGAAGACGATCGACTCGCTGGAGGGCGACCGGCTGCTGCGCGACGCGGTGCTCGCCGCCGCGAAATGGAGCGCCCTCTGAGGGGGGCCGAGAGGAGGAGCGAGATGAACGGACAAGAGGAGACGTGCGTCGCGCAGGACGCGGCGGAGCTCGCGCGCCTCGGGGCGGAGCTCATGGCGCGCGCCATCGCGGCGGCGATCGAGGCGCGCGGCGTCGCGCGGATCGCGCTCTCGGGCGGGAGCACGCCGTCGGGCGCGTACCAGCGGCTCGCGGCGCTCTCGCTGCCGTGGGCGCAGACCGAGTGGTACTGGGTGGACGAGCGCGCGGTCGCGGCCGACCACCCCCGCTCGAATTACGGCGCCGCGCGCCGCGATCTCGCGGCGGCCCGCGTCCCGGAGGACCGGTTCTTCCGCATGGAGGGCGAGTCGACCGACCTCGCCGCGGCCGCGGCGCGCTACGAGCAGCTCCTGCGCGCCCGCTTCGGGGTCGCGTCGGCCGTGGCGTTCGACGTCATGACGCTGGGGATCGGCGACGACGCGCACACGGCGTCGCTCTTCCCCGGGACGGGGGCGGTGGGCATCGAGGACCGCCTCGTCGCCGCGATCCCGGCGCAGCCGGACAAGGGGCTGGAGGCGCGGCTCACGCTGACGACCCCGGTGATCCGGGAGGCGCGCACGAAGCTGCTCCTCGCCTGCGGGGCGGCGAAGCGCCCCGTCCTGGAGAAGGCGAAGCGTCCCGGCCCGGCCGACGAGGTGCCGGCGCGCGTCGTGCGCGGCGGCGCCGGCAAGCTCGTCTGGCTGCTCGACACGGCGGCGGCGCCGGCGGGGTGAGCCGAACGAGGCGCGCGGATTCGCGCGCCGGGAGGCTTGACGCCGTCGTCTCTTGCCCGACAAGGCGCGCAGGCGTTGGCTCCCTCCGCCGAGCGAGAAGCTGAAAATCGAACCAATCCGGACTCCGGTGTACTCCCTGTGCACATAGCGCCCGTGGGATCGGACGAGACGCTCCCGGAGAGGGTCGAGGGCGAGGGCGCCGAGGCGCGCCCGTTCACGGCCGCGATCCTGACGGGGAACTACGTGGCCGCGCGCAGCTTGCTCCAGGCCGCGCTGCCGGACGGGCTCGATCACGTCTACGAGCGCATCGTCGCGCCCGCCGTGGAGCAGGTCGGGCGGCGCTGGTACGAGAACCGGATCACGGTCGCGGACGAGCACCTCGCCACGGCCGTCGCGCAGGCCGCCGTCGCGTCGCTGTACCCGCTGGTCCGGTGGCCGGCGGGGGGGCCGAGGGCGGTGGTCGGCTGCGCCGAGCCCGAGCGCCACACGTTCGGCGCGCGCATGGTCGCCGACCTGCTGGCCCTCGACGGCTGGCAGGCGACGTTCACGAGCGGGGAGAGCTCGCTCGCGCGCGAGCTCGACGACGCGGGGCGGGGCGAGGTGAGGCTCGTCGCCGTGTCGATCACCCTCGAGACGCACCTGCCGGCGGCGCGCGCGCTGATCCAGCGCGTGCGCGAGGCCGCGCCGGGCGCGAAGATCCTCGTCGGCGGCCGCGCCCTCGCGGCGCTGCCCGACGCCGCGACGCTGCTCGGGGCCGACGCTGTCGCGGGGTCGGCCTCGCTGGCCGTGAGGGTCGCGCGCGCATGGCGGTGACGCAGCCCGACGCGGCGGCGCTCCTCGGCGCCCTCCTCGCGAGCCCGGACGACCTGCTGCTCGTCGTGCAGCGCGGCGAGATCACCCACGCCAGCGTCGCGGCGGGCCGGCTGCTCGGCCGGGCCGCGGCGCCGGGCGGCGACGTCGCGTCGCTGTTCCACGAGACCTGCCGGGAGAAGCTCTCGGCGGCGCTGGCCCACGAGGCGGCCGCCCCGTGGGAGCTCCAGGTGCGCCGCGAGGACGGGGGCCAGGAGGCGGTGACGTTCCTCGTGGTGCCCGCCGCGGACGGGTCGCGCATCCTGCTCGGGCGGGCCTCGCTGCGGGACGAGGTGCGCCGGCGGGAAGCGGCCGCGATCGCGCTGACGGGCGAGCTCGCGGACCTCACCCGCGCGCTCGCGACGAAGGGCGCCGAGCTCGAGGCGGCGCGCGCCGGACTCGAGGAGCTCGGGCGGCAGCGCGAGGACTTCATGTCGATCGTGTCGCACGACCTGAAGTCGTCGCTGAACGCCATCCGGCTCCAGGCGACGCTCATCGAGCACACGCAGAGCGCCCCGACGCCGGCGCAGCGCGCGACGATCGCGGGGCGGCTCCTCCGCAACGTCGACCGGATGACGGCGCTCATCTCGGACATCCTGGACGCGGCGCTCGCCGACGCCGGGGAGCTGCGGATCGCGGCGCGGCGCCTGTCGCTCGAGGAGGTGGTCGCCGAGGTCGTCGACACCATGGCCCCGATCGCGGCCGAGGTGGGCGTGGAGATCCGCCGCGCGGCCGCGGGCGCCGCGCTCGTGCGCGGCGACGCGCGGCGGCTCTACCAGGTCCTCGTGAACCTCGTGGAGAACGCGATCCGGCACACGCCGCGGGGCACCGACGTCCTCATCGAGCTCGCCCCGCGCGACGGCCGCGTGCGCTGCGCCGTCGAGGACGCGGGGCCCGGCATCGCGCCCGAGGGGCGCGCGGCGGTGTTCGATCGCTTCCGGCGGCAGGGCGGGCGCGCGGGCCGCGCCGGCCTCGGGCTGCACATCGCGCAGCGGATCGTCGCCCTGCACGGGGGCTCGATCTGGGTCGAGGCCGGCGCGCGCGGCGGCGCGCGGTTCGTCTTCGAGCTCCCCGCGCCCGACGAGGGCGCCGCCGGCGGCGGGAACGCAGGCGCCGCACCGGAGCGGGACGCGGCCGCGGGGCGGGACGCGGCCGCGGAGCGGGATGGTGGCGGGAGCGCTGGCGCGCGTTGAGCCGGCCCCTCGCGCCGCCGGGGGGCCCGGGGGCTCCGCGCTCAGGACCTGCGGGGCGCCCGGCGGGCCGGGGGCTCCTCCGCGGCGGCGAGCTCCCGCGCGATGGCGAGCGCGCCCCGCACGCCGACGAGCGGGTCGGTGACCACGGCGACCGGCACGCCCTGGAGGAGCGGCGCGAGGCGGCCCTTCTTCAGGAAGGACTTCATGAACAGCTCGCGTCGCGCGGTGACGAGGTGCCGCGCGATGTTGCCGAGGACGAAGACCCCGCCGAGCGCGAGCTCGCGCAGGGCGAGGTTGCCGGCCTCGGCGCCGTAGATCTCGACGAACAGGTCGACCGCGCGCGCGGCCGGCCGGAACGCGCGGGCGAGGCCGATCTCGGAGATCGCCGCGTTGCGGTCCCCCTCGGCGAGGCGGCGCTCGATCGCGCGCGGCACGCGGGCCGCGCGCGCGGTGGTGAAGAAGTCGAAGAGGGCGCCGAGCCCGTCGCCCGACAGGACGCGCTCGTAGCTCACGTGGTCCGGGTGGCGCTCGCTGAGGAAGTGCCACAGCTCGGCCTCGACGGCGGAGCGCGGGGCGAAGTCGGTGTGCCCTCCCTCGGTCGGCAGCGTGAGGTGGCGGGCGCCGTCCCAGATGAGCCGGGCCTCGCCGAGCCCGGTGCCGGCGGCGATGACGGCGAGGTGGTTCCCCTTCGGCCGGGGTCGGCCCTCGGTGAGCGGCGTGATCGAGCCGCGGGGGATGTGCAGGCAGCCCCGCGCGCCGACGACGAGATCGTTCGCGAGCAGGACGCGCCCGATCTTCAGCCGGCGCGACAGCTCGCGCTCGGCGAGGCGCCAGGGCAGGTTCGTCACGGTGGCGACGTGGTCCTTGATGGGGCCGGCCACGCCGAGGACGGCGACGGCGGGGTGGGGGGCGTCGCTGCGCACGAGGAAGGGGAGGGCGATCTCCTCGAAGCTCGCGTGCTCGCGGCTGCGAAAGACGGCCTCGGAGAGCGGCCGTTCGCCGGACGCATCGTAGAGGGCGAGCCGGGTGTTCGTGCCACCGATGTCGCCGACGAGCAGCGTCGGCGCCGCGGATCTCTTGGTCCTTGCCACGCGGCCGCCCTGCCAGCGAGTCGCCTCGGCCGCAAGGCGATCCGTCATCCGGCGGGCGCGATAGAAGCGATCGCCTCGTTACGCCCTGCGGCCGCGCGCGATCGCCCGGATGCGGCCGTCCCGCGGCGCTGCGCTGGCGATCTCTCGCCGCGGCGCTGCCTCCCGCATCGCTTGACCGCCGGCCTGCGTCCGGTCGAAAGTGCCACCGTGCAGCGGCTATTCACCGCGCTTCTGGTCGCGTTCGCCGGCTTCGCCGCGTCGGGCGGAGCCGCGCTCGCCCAGCCGGCGCAGGGCGCGTCCGCGCAGCCGCCGCGGGCGCCTGTAGCGGCCCAGCCGGCGCGCTCGCCCGCGGCCGTGTCGGCGCAGCCGGCGCGCTCGCCTGCGGCCGTCGTATCAACGCAGCCGGCGCGCTCGCCTGGGGCTGTCGTGTCGGCGCAGCCCGCCGCGCAGGCGGCGTCGCCGTCATCGCAGGTCGCGCCCGCGCCGCCATCGGCGCACCTCGCGCCGCCGCCCGCGCACGTCCCGCCGTCGTCAACGCAGGCCGCGCCCGCGCCGCTGTCCGCGCAGACTGCGCCGCCGCCCGCGCAGGCCGCGCCGCTGTCCGCGCAGGCCGAGCCGCCGGCCGAGCCGCCGGCGCAGGCCGAGCCGCCGCCGTCGCCTCCGCCGGTCCAGCCGCCGCTCGTGCGGGTCGCGCCGCCGCCGGCCACGCCGGCGCCACCGCGGGCGCAGGTCGTGCTGGCGCCCGCGCCGCCGGCCTCGTCGGCCGATCTGGTCGGCCCGCCCGCCCCCGAGCCACTTCCGCCGCCCCCGCTGGCCGAGCAGCCCGAGGCGCGCGTCGAGCTGCTCGGCCGGACGGTCTTCGCCGTCCGCGTGCACCGGGGCAACCTGTCTCCCCCGGAGCGCGCCCGCGAGGCGGCGAAGGTGCTCGAGCGCGCCGCGCAAGAGAAGAAGGTCCCCGACGTCCGCATCGACGAGCAGGCCGGCGTCGCGGTCGTCTACGTCGGCGAGAGCCCGCTCATCCACCTCGGGCCCGAGGACGCCGCCGCCGCGGGCGCCGCGACGGTCTCGGTCCACGCCGCCTCCATCGCCGCCACGGTGCGCGACGTGCTCGCCAAGGAGCACAGCAGGAGCCAGATCGCGACGAGCGTCTTCTCGTTCTCGCTGCTCGTGTTCTCGGGGCTCATCGCGCTGCTCCTGCTCCGCAAGGTCGGCGAGCTCGTCGCGCGGGCGCGCGCCTGGGTCGCCGAGCACCCCGAGCGGCTCCCGGCGCTGCGCGTCCGCGGCATCGAGATGCTCAGGCCCGCCGCCTCCCAGGGCGCGCTCTCGGTCGCGCTCGGCGCCGCGGGCGTCCTCGTCCGCGCGGGCATCGCGTACATCTGGATCCTCTTCGCGCTCTCGCTGTTCGCGTCCACGCGCGACTACAGCCAGAAGCTCACCGGCATCGTGCTCGCGCCGATGTCGGACCTCATGGGGCGCATCGCGCGGAGCGTCCCGGTCCTCCTGCTCGCGATCGTGGCGACGATCGCGGTCCTCGTCCTCATCCGCTTCGTCGGGCTCTTCTTCGGGAGCGTCAGCCGGGGCGAGACGTCGCTCGGGTGGCTCCCCTCCGATCTCGCGATCGCCACCGGGGTCCTCGTCCGCTTCGGCATCCTCGTGGCCGCGCTGCTCCTCGCCGCGCCGCTCATCACCGGCACCGACGAGGGGGCGCTCACGCGGGTCGGCTTCGTCGTGCTCGCGTCCGCGGCGCTCGCCAGCACGCCGCTCATCGCGTCCGCGGCGGTCGGCCTCTCGATCATCTACGGGCGACGTTTGCGCATCGGCGACATCGCCGACGTGGGGGGCCGGACCGGGCGGGTCCGCGAGCTGACGCTGCTCGAGGCGCGCCTCGAGGACGAGGACGGGTGCGTCGTGCGCGTGCCGCACCTGCTCAGCCTGTTCCACCCGACGCGCGTCCGCGGCCGCCCGCCGCTCGTGTCCGTCGAGATCAGCGTCGACCCCTCGGCCGATCTCGAGCGCGTGCGGGAGCTCCTGCTCCGGACGGGCTCCGGCCTCGGCAGCCGCGCGCGCGCCGCGCTCGTCGCGATCGACGAGGGCGGCGCGCATTTCCGGGCCACGATCGCCTGCGACGGCGACGACGTGCGCAGCCGCTGGCTCACCGCGGTGGCGCAGGCGCTCGCCGCCGCGGCCATCCCGCTCGGGCGGTCGCCGTCGTCCTCCGGCAACGCGCGTCACCGCGTCGTGCCCGTCGACCGGGGCGCCGCCTCGTGAACGCCGTCTGGCTCCTGATGGGGCTGCTCGTGCTGTCGTACCTCGGCAGCTCGCTCGTCGGCGGCCGCGTGCTCCGGGGCATCGGCCTGCCTTCCGGGGCCGAGTACGTGGTGCTCGGCTTCGTCGTCGGCCCCACGGCGCTCGGGCTCCTCGAGCCCTCGTCCATCGCCGCCTTCGACCCCGTCGCGGGCGTCGCGCTCGGCTGGCTCGCGCTCGTCGTCGGCCTCGATTTCGGCTTCGTCGGCAACCGCCGCGTCCGCCCCGCCCGCATGGCGCTCGCCGTGCTGATGAGCATCGCGACCGGCTGCGCGGTCGCGGCCGCCGTGTGGTTCGTGGCGGCGCGCGTCGCGCCGTCGCTCGAGCGCGGCGACCGGGTGCTGCTCGCCGCGGGCGTGGGCGCCGTCTCCGCGGAGACGACGCGGCACGCCGTGCTCTGGGTGACGCAGCGCTACAGCGCCAGCGGCCCGATCTCGGATCTCATCGCCGACATCGCGGACTGCGACGACCTCGGGCCGCTGCTCCTGATGGGCGGCGCCTTCGCGCTCGTCCCGCAGGCGACGGCGCCCTGGCCGCTCCCGTTCTGGGGGTGGACGATCGTGACGGCGCTCATCGGCGTGGTGCTCGGGCTCATCGCGGTCGTGCTGCTCGGCACCGATTTCCGCCTGATCCAGAGCTGGGGCGTGCTGCTCGGCACCTCGCTGTTGACGATGGGCACGAGCGCCCGCGTCGGCCTGTCGCCGCTCCTCGCGACGTTCGCGATGGGCGTGACGATCGCCGCGGTCTCGCGGCATCGCGAGGAGATCGTGGCCATGGTCGCGCCGACCGAGCGGCCGGTCATCCTGCCGGCGCTGCTGCTCGCGGGCGCGCACGCGAACCCGAAGGCGGCGCCGTTCCTGCCGTGGATCGTGGCGATCGCGCTCCTCGCGCGGGTCGCCGGCAAGCTCGCGACCGGCCTCGTCTTCCGCGTCGCGTCGCCCGGCGCGCGCGAGACGTCGCCGTGGCTCGGCCTCGGGCTGCTCTCGTCCGGTGCGGTGGCGATGAGCGTCGGCCTCGCCTTCGCGCTGCGCTTCCCGGGCCCCGTCGGTGACACCGTCCTCTTCACCGCGGCGGCGGTGGCGGTGTTCGGCGAGTTCGTCGGTCCGCAGGCGCTGCGCGCCGCGCTCCGCAAGGCCGGCGAGCTCGCCGCGCCCGAGCGCGAGTCGCTCTTCTTCGGCCGCGGGCTGGCCCGCGCCGGGCGCGACGCCACGCCGGTCGAGGGCGAGCCCCCGCCGTCACCCGCGGCAGGGCGAGGGGAAGGGTAGGAGGTGTCGCCGTGAGCGCTGCAGCACTCCCCGAGGTCGGGCCTCCCGCGCCCGCCGAGCCGCACGGCACGCCGGTCGAGCCGCACGGCGCGCCCGCGCCCTCTGGCCGCCACCACGGGTCCGCGCCCAAGGGGCCGCTGAACCACCTCACGCACGCGGTCGCGCTGGTGATCCTGTTCGGGGTGCTCTACGCCACGACGCGCGCCGTCCCCCACGACCACGGCCCCGCGGGCACCATCGCCTCGATCGGGTTCCTCCTCCTCGCGGGCACGCTCGCGAGCGAGCTCGTCGAGCCGCTCCGCCTGCCGCACCTCTCGGGCTACATCCTCGCGGGCATCATCGCCGGGCCGCACGTCCTCAAGCTCGTCGATCACCACGCGGTCGAGGAGATCTCGCGGGTCAACACGCTGGCGCTGGCGCTCATCGCGCTCGCCGGCGGCGCCGAGCTCCGGCTCGAGATGGTCAAGAAGAGCCTGAAGAGCCTCCTCTTGCACAACCTCGTCCAGACGGTGCTCGTCTTCGTGGCGATGACGGGCGTCTTCTACGCCGCGCGCTCGCTCGTCCCGTTCGCGGCCGACCTCCCGATCACCGCGGCGTTCGGCGTGGCCATCCTCTGGGGCGTCATCGCGGTCACCCGCAGCCCCTCGGCCGTGCTGGGCATCCTCTCGCAGACGCGCGCGACCGGCCCCGTCGCGATGAACACGCTCGCGTTCGTCATGACGTCGGACATCATCGTCATCGTCGTGACGGCGGTCGCGCTCTCCACGGTGCGGCCGCTCATCGAGCCGGGCACGACGATGTCCATGCACGAGATCGAGCTCCTCGGCCGCGAGATCCTCGGCAGCATCTCGATCGGCACGACGCTCGGCCTCGCGCTCGCGGCCTACATGCGGCTCATCGGCCGGCAGCTCATCCTCGTGCTCGTGGCGCTCGGCTTCGGCGCCACCGAGGTGCTCCGCTACCTCCGCTTCGACGCGCTGCTCGTCTTCGTCGTCGCCGGCTTCGTCGTCACGAACCTGTCGCAGCAGGGCGAGAAGCTCGTGCACGCCGTCGAGGACGCCGCGAGCGTCGTGTTCGTCCTCTTCTTCGCGACCGCCGGCGCGCACCTCGATCTGCCGCTGCTCCGGACGATGTGGCCGGTCGCGCTGCTCTTCGGCGCGTCGCGCGCGTTCGTGACCTTCGTCGCGAGCCGCATCGGCAGCCGCCTCGCGGACGATCCGCCGGTCTTGCGCAAGTACGCCTGGTGCGGCCTCGTCTCGCAGGCCGGCCTCACGCTCGGCATCAGCATGACGATCGAGCGCGCGTTCCCGTCGGTCGGCGCCGGCTTCGGCGCGCTCGTCATCGGTTGCGTCGCGCTGAACGAGGTGTTCGGCCCGATCCTCTTCAAGTACGCGCTCGACCGCACCGGCGAGACGGCGGTCGAGGCGTCGCGCGGCTCGCTGCCCAACATCGGGCGCCACGGGTGAGGCGCGGCCTGCTCACGGCGTGAACCGGAGCGAGTAGCTCACCACGGTGGGGCCTCGCCGCGGCTTCTGGAAGTCGATCCGCTCGAAGACGCCGACGACGCACTTCGTGAACGCCTCGCCCTTGAGCGCCGTCCGCGGCTTGCGGACCTCGGCCCTGCCGCCGTCCTTCTCGATGCGCAGGTCGATCCCGAAGTCGCCTCCCTTCGTCGGGTCCTCCGCGAGCGCGAAGCAGCGGCGGAAGTCGTCGAAGTGGGGCGCGACCGAGCGCTTGATCGGCTCCTTCGTGTAGTCGTCGTGCGGCCCGCCGCCGATGTGCATTCCGATGTTCGCGACCTTGACCTTCGGCAGCGGCGCGGCGTCGGACGGCGCCGCCGGATCGGCCGGGGCGCTCGCGGTGGGCGCCGCGCTCGCGGCGGGCGCGGCGGCGGGGCCGGAGGCGCTCGCGGCGGCGGGGCCGGAGGCGCTCGCAGAGGCGGGGCCGGAGGCGTTCGCAGCGGCGGGGCCGGAGGCGCTCGCAGCGGCAGCGTTCGCGGGCGGATCGAGCGGCGACGGCGCGGCGTTCGCGGTCGCGGTCGGCGCTGCCTCCGCCTGCGGCGTTGCGCTGCGCTCGGCCTGAGGCGTGGCGCGCGACGAGCAGCCTGCCGCCGCGAAGGTGAAGGCCAGCGGAGCAGAGAGCGCGACGAGGAGCGGAGCGGGACGGCTCATGATGGCGCGCGAATCTACTGCGCCTCACGCCGCTCCAGGAAGCGCGGACGGTGCTGCGTCCCTGGTCTCTTGGCGGTTTTTCTGTTCTCTCTCCGCTACGGCGCCGTCGCGTCCCGCCGCTTCCGGACGGCATCGTTGTGCTCGTCCAGGCTCTCGCTGAACCGGTGGCGCCCCCCGCCCGCCGCCACGAAGTACAGGTACTTCGTCGCCGCGGGCGCCAGCACGGCCGCGATCGACGGCGCTCCCGGGTTCGCGATCGGCCCGGGCGGCAGCCCCGGGTGCGCGTAGGTGCTGTAGCGGTTCCTCGGGTCGCGCACCACGGCGGGCGTCGGCTTGCCGCCCCAGTTGGCGCACGAGGGCGCCTGCTCGGGCCAGGCGACGCAGCCGTAGAGCGCCGTCGCGTCGGACTGCAGCCGGCGCGAGCGGAACGCCGGATCGAGGAGCCGGTTCAGGAAGACGCTCGCGATGAGCGGCCGCTCCTCCTCGACGACCGCCTCCTTCTCGACGATGGAGGCGAGCGTGAGCACCTCGCGGCGCCCCCACCCGAGCGTCGCCTGCAGCGCGGCGAGCCCGTCCTTTCCCTGCGCGGCCAGGACGGCCCAGCGCCTGTCGGACTCGGCGACGAGGCGCCGCGCGACCTCGCGCGCGTCGGAGTCCAGCGCGAACTCGTACGTCGCCGGAAAGAGGTACCCCTCCGCGCTCTCCGCCCCCACGGCGCCGCCGCGCTCGATACCGAGCGCCTCGAGGAACGCGCCGTCGGCCGTCGCGGCGAGGAACGTCTTCCTGCCCGCGACGCGCAGCTTCTCCAGCCGGGCCGCGACGTCGAAGCGGTTCCACCCCTCGGGGATCGTGACCTTCGTCTTCGGCCGCCCCTCCGCGCGCGTGAGCATCTGCCGGAGCTCCCGCGGCGTCGCGCCCTCGAAGAGCAGGTGCGGGCCCGGCACGAACCCCTCCGTGCCGCCCGTCGCGCGCAGGTAGAGCGCCATGGCGCGCTCGCTCTCCACGAGCCCCTCGGCCGCGAGGAGCGCCGCCGCCTCGTCCGTGTCGAGCCCGTCCGGCCAGTTGATCTCCACGACGCGCCCCCGATCCGGGGCCCTCGTGCGCCCGAAGCCGAGCACGAGCGCGAGGAGCGCCGCGCCCGCGAGCGCGACCGCGCCCGCGAGCCCGAGGAGGATCGCCCGCGCGCGCCTCGACAAGGGCCGGGTCGCCGGGCGCCGCGACACGGGCGCGCGCTGCCCGGCGCCGCGCGCGCGCCGCGCGGGGGTGGACTTCCGCGTCGACGACGGGGGGTCGCGCGGCGGCGAACCCTGCGCGCCGTCGCCACCCGTCCGGCGGTTTCCCGGCCGGCTCGCCCTCGGTCGAACGCCCACCGCCCGGAGTCAAAACCCGAAAGCCGGACCCGTGTCAACGCCCCGCGCTCGCCGGGCGGCGCGGCGCGCGGCCGCGCCGCCGCGCACCGGCCCGCGCCGCGCATGCCTGCGGCGGGTTGCGCCGCGCAGCCGCGCTCCGGCCCGCGCCGCGCGTCAGCGCGCCATCTGGACGGCGTCCACCTCGTTGCGCCGGACCGCCGCCTTGCCCTCGCGGGACTGCGCCGCCGCCGCCGCCGGCGCCGGGGCCGGCGCCGCCGCGAAGCCGCCGGCCTTCGCCGGGCCGGCGGCGGTCGGCGGCGTGGCGAACGCCGGCGGCGTGGAGAAGTCCGTGTTGGCCCGCTCCAGCGCGGCGAGCTGGCTCTCGAAGTCGGACGCCACGTCCTTCGCGCGGCTCGCGGGGGCGCTGCGCTTCGCCTTGTCGGCCGCGCTCCGCAGCTGCCGCTGCTGCGCGTCGAGCTTGCCGCGCGCCTCGTCGAGGCGCCCCTGCTCGAACAGGAAGTTCGCCTGCTTCAGCGTCGCCGCCGTCTCGCTGCGCTGCACGCGGCCCGCGACGAGCGCGTCGAGCTCGCTCGCGTCGGCGTCGCGATCCGCGATCGCGACCGCCAGCTTGCCCTGGCAGCGGGCGTCGGCCCCCGCGACGAGGTCGCGGTACGCGAGGCCGACGTCCGCGACGGGCGCCGCGCCGCCCCTGTCGCTGCCCAGCCCGTCGAGGCGCACCTTGAGCAGGACCGTCTTCACCTCCCCCGCCGCGAACGCGCCGAGCGGCACGACGACCTGGCCGCCGGCCCTCCGGAACGGGCGATCGAAGACCCGATCGAGCTCCACGCCGGGCGCGAGGTCGATCGCGAGCTCCGCGCCGCTCGCCACGGACGCGGTGAGCTGCTCCGCCTCCGCCTCGAAGATGCGCGCGAGCGCGGCGTCGTTCTCCACGAAGTAGTGCCGGCCGTTCGAGTCCAGCGCGATCGCCGACAGGATCTTCTCGTTGTACTCGACGTCGACCCCGATGGTCGTGATGCTCACGCCGCGATCGCGCGCCCGCTGCGCCATCGCGCGGAAGCCCGGGACGTCGCGCACCCCGTGGTTGGCGTCGCCGTCGCTGAGGACGAGCATCCGGCTCACCCCGGACCCCACCTGCCCGAGCAGCGCGAGCCCCTCCTCGATGCCGCAGGAGATGCACGTGTCGCCGCCGAGCGAGATGCCGCGGACGCTCGCGAGGATGCGGCCGCGCGTGTCGGGCCCGACGGTCGTGGGCGGCACGACGACGCTCGTCCTCGTGTCGAAGGTGACGACCGACACGACGTCGCCGTCGTTCAGGCGGCTCACGGCCGTCGTCGCCGCCTGGACGGCGTTGGCGAGGCGGGTGCCCTTCATCGATCCAGAGCGATCGATGACGAGCGAGAGGTGCGCCTGCGCCTGCGCCCGCGCGGGCGCCCCGTCGCCCCGGACCTCGAACATGAGGAACGTCTCCCGCGCCGCGCGGGAGACGCGCGCGTGGCCGACGCGCCCCTCGAGCATCAGCCGGCTTCCGGCGGTGAAGCGGCTCGCGTCGGCGGCCGCCGCCACGGCGCCGCCCGTCACCTCCGGGACCACGCGGGGCGGCTCGGCGACGACGACGTCGCTGGCCGACGCGGCGCCCCCGGACGGCGCCAGCGAGTACACGGAGATGCTCGTGAGCATCATGCCGAGGGCGGAGAACAGGGCGACATGGGTCGGCTTCATGGCTCCTCCTGAGAACGGCCCGGGCCCGTCGATCTTACGACCGGCTGGCGACCGACCGTCGCGACCTACCGCGCGGTGGGCTCACGGCGCCGGGGCCGCGGGCGTGGTCCCTTGTACGTCGTCGCGCGTCGAACGATCTGTCGGCTCCGCGATCGGCCGGACGCCGGCGGCGCGGAGGGCGCTCCAGGGCGGGATGCTCCCGATCAGGACGAGCACGGCGTCACACGGGTGCGCCCGCGTCCCCGACGGCGACGAGAGCGTCGCCGCGAGCGCGCCGCCCGGCTCGGCGTCGAGCGCGGTCACGTCCGTCTCGAACCGGAGCGCGAGGCGAGACGCGGCTGCAAGTCGTCGTATCTCCTCGATATTTCGCGCCTTTCCGCGGCGGAACCCGCCGCCCCGGTAGACGACGGTGACCTCGGTGGCCGGCTGCCGCGCGAGCGCGATGGCGGCCTCCATGGCGACGTCGCCCAGCCCCACGATCAGCACCCGGCTGCCGGCGAGGCTCCTGGCGTCGGCGAGGTGGTAGTACACCCGGCCCTCCACCTCGGCGGACAGCTCGAACGGAAGCCGGCGCGGCGACCCGCGCTGTCCGAGGGCGAGCAGGACGCGCCGCGCCCGGCGCTCGGCGCGCGGCCCGCCCTCGCGCGGCTCGGTCACGACGACGAAGCCCGCCGGCGCGGCGCGGTCGCCTGCGCCGGGCGCGCGCTCGACCGACACCATCCGCGTATCCTGCAGGATGGGGAGCCGCTCCTTGCGCACGATGCGGAGCCAGTGGGAGAGCAGCTCCTCCTTTGTCGACTCCCTCAGCCACAGCTTCCCTGTGACCGGCAGGTCGAGCGGCTGATCGAACACGAGCTTGCCGCGCGGGAAGCTCTGGATGCTCTGCGCCACGCTGCCCTGCTCGATCACCTCGAACGACAGGCCGAGCTCTCTGGCGCGCAGCGCGGCGCTGATCCCGGCGGGGCCCGCGCCCACGATGATCAGATCGAGCTCCCCGCCGCGCGCGCCGCCCGGGCCTGCGTTCCGCAGGTCCTCCGCGATGCGCGTCACCGCGTGCGCGCCCTGGTGGATGGCGTTCTTGATGAGGGGGAGCCCGGTGATGTCGCCCGCCAGGTACAGGCCCGGCGCGTCGAGGCTCTCGAGGTCGTCGTCGAGGCGCGGCCGGTCGGCGACGGGCGCGCCGTCCTCGATGGTGAGCGACCCGTTGGGGCAGCGCTGCTCGCACAGGGTGAGGCCGCAGCACGCCTCGGGGCGGGCCACGACGGCGACGTACCGCTCGACGGCGAGCACGTCGTACGGGCACGCGTCGACGCACGCGTAGCAGCCGAGGCAGGTGGTCGTGTCGATCCTGGGCAGGCGCACGCGCTCCGCGGGGCGCAGCATCGCCTCGGCTGCCGCGCCATCCACGCGGTCCACGCGGTCCACGCGGTCCACGCGGTCCACGCGGTCCACGCGATCGCGCGTGCGATTGCGTGGACCTCGTGGACCGCGCGCGCGCAGCTCGCGCAGCTCGCGCAGCGCGTCGCCGCCGCGCGCGCCCGCGAACGCCAGCGCGGCGGCGGCGAGGCCCGCGCCCATCCAGAGCAGCGCCCGCCCGCGGGGCGCCGCGCCCGCCGCGCCCGTCACGACCGGCATGGTCGCGGCCGCGTCGCGCGCCGCGTCCCACGCGAGGGCGCGGTCCTCGGTGTGCTGGCCGCTGCAGACGCCGCCGGCCGCGCCGCCGCGGTCCGGCGCGGCGGCGTCGGGGAGGGCAGGGCGGTGCTCGTCGAAGCAGGTGATCGGGCGGGCGTCGCCGAGCGGCGCCTGCGCTGCGACGAGGCACCTCGCGATCGGGTCGCGCGGCGCGCCGGGGTCGTGGCACGGCGCGCAGCTCCCCGCCGTGACGATCGCCACCGTGGTCGGCTGGCCGGGGCGGAAGGCCGTCCCCGGGAGCTCCACCTCGGCGCCCGGCGCGAAGCGCACCGGCGGCCTCGCGGGCTCGAAGACGACGCCCTGGTCAGCGCGGTGGACGGGGTGGCAGGTGGCGCAGCTCAGCGCGCCGCTCGCCAGCAGCGCCGCGTGGCTCCTGCGGGTCGATCCGTGGGCGCCGTGGCAGCCCGTGCAGGCCTGGTCCATCGATCGCGCGGCCGCCGCGGCTTCCCGCGAGGCCGCGGCTTCCCGCGGCGTGGCGGTCTCTTGGGCCGCGGCGGTCTCTTGCGCCGAGGCGGGCTGCGGTGCTGCAGAGGGCCCGCGCGCCGCGGCGGGCGCCTGCTCGGCGTGGCACGACGCGCACGCGAGCCCCGCGCGCGCGTGGGGCAGCGACAGCGGCCCCGGCGCCGCGTGTCCGCCCGGCGGCGGGAAGAGCAGCGCCGCCGCGCCGGTCGCGACGGCGCCCGCCAGCGTGGCCGGCAGCACGCCGCGGAAGCGGGTCACGTCCGACGTCGACTCGGCGCGGCGCGCGGCGCGCCCCCGGACGGCCTCCCGCGGCTGGGCGGCGCGCTGGCGCGGGTCGGAGAGATCGGCGCGGTAGAGCGTCCTCGATGTGTCTGGAGAGCGCGCCGCCCCGGCCGCCTCCGGGTCACCGCCGGGCGGCGCGCGCGTCGAGCCCCGCCCGCCGGTCGGGCTAGAGGACCGTGACATTCAGTCGATAGAAGAAGGTCGCGTCGGGAACGATGTCCGCGGCCCTGACCCTCACGTGATAGGTGCCCTCGGCCAGGTCGGTGGCCGTCGCGGAGGAGCAGTACCCGGCGCCCGCGTCGTCGTCCGACGCGAGCACGGTGGCCCCGTCGTCGCCAAGGATCTCGACATAGCTGTCGAGCCGCCCGTTCATGCACGCCTCGGTGCCGTTGTCGCTGACGGTCGCGATCAGGGTCGAGCCGGACCCGGGCACGTTCACGGTGACCACGTCGACGTCGCCCGCCGGAGAGATCTCCGCGAGCCACGGGGCGGCGTGGGCGTCGGCCTGCGCCGGCGTGTCGTTGGGCTCCGTCTCGTGGAGCTCGAAGCGGCAGGCAGCGCTGCACCCGTCGCCGGACGTCGTGTTGCCGTCGTCGCACTGCTCGCCGTAAGTCACGTCTCCGTCCCCGCAGACCTCCGGGACGAGCGTCACGTCGAGCCGGTAGGGCGCCCGCTGCTCGGGGCCGACGTTCGCCGCGACGCGGACGTAGTAGTCGCCCGCCGCGAGCGCCGGCGCGACGGCGCGGGCGCAGTGGCCGACCCCTCCGAAGTCGCGTTGCACGAGCACCGCGCCGCTCTCGTCCAGGATGTCGATCATGGTGTCGAGCCGGCCGTTGAGGCAATCGGAGCTCGTGACGTCGGCGGTCTCCGCGATGAGCGCCGTGGGACCGCTCGGCACGGTGACGCGCACGACGTCCACGTCGTCCAGCGGATCGATCGAGGCGAAGAACGGCGCCGCGTAGGGGTTGGCCGAGGTGATGTCGTCGTTCGGCTCGACCTCGGTCGCCTGGAGCCGGCAGTCGTCGCTGCACCCGTCGTCCGGCTGATCGAGGAGGTTGTCGCACTCCTCGGCCGGATCCTGGATGCGGTCGCCGCAGACGGTCTCGCGGCTCCGCACGGCGAGCTCGAACGCGCCCGCCTGGCCCTCGTTCGCGCCCGAGACGACCACGTAGAACGCGTCGCCCTCGCGGACGGGGACGGTGAGCCGGTTGTCGATGCCCGCGCCGGCGCTGACGCCGCCGCACGCGCGCTCGGTCGCGGCGTCGTCGCAGGCGCCGCGCAGCACGGCGACGAGCCCGGCGTCGGTCGCCGGGGTCAGGACCACGTCGAGGAACCCCGTGGTGGTCGCGGTGAACGAGTAGGCGACGCCCGGGGCGCCCGCCGTGCACCCGCCCTCGACCGCGGCGTGACCGCGCGTGTCGCCGGTGACGGTCGCGGGATCCGCCAGCGCCACCGGCGCGGCGCACATGTCCGCGCACGCCGCCTCGCACTCCGGATCGCCGCAGTCGGCGCTGCCATCGCCGTCGTTGTCGCGGCCGTCCTGGCACGCCTCGACGCCTGTGCAGCCCGACGTATCGGCGGTGCAGTCGGGGCTGCACCGGAGCTCGCCGCCCTCGAAGCCGAAGCGCTGGCACGTGGCGTCCCCGAGATCGGGCCCGTCGCACGCCTCGCCCCGCTCGACGACGCCGTTCCCGCAGGCGCCGGGCGCAGCGCCGCCGCCGCCCTCGTCGCCATCCCCGCCGTCGCCGCCCTCACCGCCGGCGGCCCCCGTCCCGCCGGAGGCGGTCTGAGGCCTCCGCGGGCCGTCGTCGCCTCCGCCGCACGCCGCGGCGAGCGCGGCGGCCGAGACAAGGGCAATCGCCGCGATACCGCGGCTCACTCGGAATCCGGACATGAGTACGTGATCTCCCAGTCGTGTACCTGAACACCGCCTCCGCCCGTGCTCGTCGGATTGAGCCTCATCTGGAGCTCGAGATACTCGGTCCGAGCGTCCGGGAGCTCTTGCAGCACGTCGAACAGATCGATCGCGCACGGCGGTGCCGAGCTCTCGTCACAGATCCGCGTATCGGTCGGCGCCGCGTGCGCGGTGGCGGCGACCCGCACCGTCGCCGTGTCGAGATCATCCGGAGCGTCGGCCGCTCGCACGAAGAACTCGACACTCGAGTCGCCGGGCGTCGTCGTCCTGTACCTGAGATACCCCCACTGGGTCTTGGTCCCCGGCGGGCAGACGCCGTGGTAGCGCTCCCAGTCCGTGGTGATGGCCGTGAGGCTCGTCGTCACGCACGGGACGGTCGCCCGGACCTTCCCGCCCGGGTTCTCGCGGAGGTCGGAGCACGTCTGCGGGCAGAGCTTGACGCTCGAGTGCGTCGCGTCGGCGAAGTACCAGCCCTGGCCGCAGCTGGCCAGCCCGGCCCGGGGCGTGAGGACGGTCTCGGTGCCGGCGTTGTTCACGTGGACGACGGACACCGACGAGGGATCCGCGGCGCCGGCGACGGGGACCGTGACGTCGCACGGGAGCGCCTCTCCGCGGATCGAGACGAGCGCGTCGAGGAGGCTGCCTTGCAGCGTGGTGCCCGCGGTGAGGTTGTACGCCTGTCCGCCGCCTCGATCGGCGATGAGGTTGATGATCTCTGCGTTCGAGCTGCCGAAGCCCACGGCGTGCACGCGGACGCCGTAGTTCTGGAAGGCGTTGCGCGCCAGGTTCGCGATCTGGTTCGGGACCGTGTTGCAGTGCGAGGGGATGCCGTCGGTCACGAACACGACGGCGACCTCCTCCTCGGGGTGGGCGATCTTGTAGTTCCTCGCCCAGGTCGTGGCGCCGTCCAGCGCCGGGTACATCGGCGTGTCGCCGTAGGGCTGCGGGACGCTATTGATGGCGTTGATCAGCGCGTTTTCCTGCTGATCGAACGGCGCGGGCTCTTCCGTCAGCCGCCGGGCCGCCGAGCCGTCGAACGGGACGATCGGCAGGGCGCAGCCGCCGCCGCCGGCGCCTGGGCAGCTGGGGTTGTCGTTGCACGGGCCGGGGTTGTCGTACGGCCAGAACCGGAACGCGACGCCGAGCCCCGCCGACGCCGGATCGGCGAAGAACGCCTTGAGGGCCTCGGTCGCCGGGACCCATCGATCGTCGTACACGGGGTCCCCCGTCGAGGTCTCCCACATCGAGGTGGACCGATCGAGCGCGACGAACAGGGTGACCGGCCTGATCATCGAGACGCTGGCCGTGGCGATGCAGCCCGGCGACTCGCACATGGCCGACTGATAAATGCTCCCGTTGTTGGCGCACGCGTGCGGGCACTCGGCGATCTGGCCCGGGCCCGGCGGGTTGACGAAGAGCTCCATGCCGTCGGTGAGGCCCGTGCAGCCGGCCACGCTGATGCACTCGCCCGGCGCGATCGGCTGCGTGGTCGTGCACGCGAGGGTGCCGCCGCTCGGGCTGCACGAGTCCAGGACCTCGCTCGGCGCCGAGGAGGGGAGCTGGCGCGAGCCCGCGGGATAGCTGTGGATGGCGATCCCCGCGGGCGCCGGGGTGTTGCCGCGGTTGCAGACAGGGATCGTCCCGCCGCAGGGCACGCCGACGGTGAGATCCACGCCGCTGCACTCCGGGTTCGTCTGGTTCGGCAGGTACGCCTTGCAGAGGCCCCGCTGCTGCTCTGGATCGGTGCTGCAGGTGGCGCCGCACAGCTCCTCGACAAGATCGACGCACGTCGCGTCCCACGTCTCGGTCGGCGGGGCGCACGACTTGCCAGGGCACCGGGTCGCGACGAGGTCGGCGCAGGCCTGGCTCCAGATCCCCGTGCACCTGCCGTTCACGGGGGCAGATCCCGTGGGGCACACGCCGCCGGGCGGGAGGCAACGTCGCGGGGTGCCGGGCAGCACGATAGGGCAGGTGCTGCCCATTCCGAAGATGGGCGTGCACTGCGCGGCCATCGTGCACGTGAAGTCGCAGCAGAGCGGGTTGGACGCGCAGATGTTGGCGATGCACGCGTCGCCGCAGGTCGCGGTCATGTGCATCGCGGCGCCGGGGGCCGCCTCGCAGGCGTCATGCCCGCAGTCGGCGGGTATGGTCGTCTGGGTGCAGCAGCTCGGCCGAGCGT
This sequence comes from Sorangium sp. So ce1335, assembly GCF_051521615.1. Lineage (NCBI taxonomy): Bacteria > Pseudomonadati > Myxococcota > Polyangiales > Polyangiaceae > Sorangium > Sorangium sp. So ce1335. The sequence continues at coordinate 6,204,520 of NZ_CP150363.1, read as the reverse complement.
CGCAGACCTTCGCGACGCAGCCGCTGCAGGTCGACAGGAGCGACTCGCCGGTCGTGCACGGATCGTGGGCGCAGGCGCCCCGCGCGGGGTGCTCGCAGTACTGGTCGAACTGGCAATCCTCGCTGGTCGTGCAGGGCTGGTGCGTGCCCTGCCGCGCGACGGCCTCGGGCAGCTCGTTGATATCCCCGACCTCCCACGTGTACGTGACGCCGGTGCCCGAGAGGTCGATGGGCCCCCCGTCCGGCACCTCCTCGAACGACCGGCACGACGGATCGCACGGGTTCGTCGCGCAAAGACCCCCGTCGGAAGCCTCGGAGTTCGCGAGCGGGCGATACCCGCTCTCGCCGCTCCCCCGCGGCGCCGCCCCGAACGGAGACCGCCGCATGGTCATCGACCCTTCGCAGCCCCCGTAACGCCCGTCCTCGCAGCGCCGGACACCGTCAAGGCACGTCAGCACGCCTTCGTGCTCACCGACGGTGATGTGACACTCCACCTCTTCGCCGTCCTCGCACGGGTCGCCCGGGCCGGGGCCCGCCCCCGCGTCGGGCCCGCTCGTCCCGTCCTGCGGCCCTTGAAGGCCGCTGTCGTCTCCGCTGCACGCTCCGGCGATCACCGCCGACGCCGTGAGCAGCGTGACGAGCAGCAGCGCTCTCGGCGCCCACGCCTCGGCGGAGCCTGATCGGGAGAGCGCTCCCATCCACTTGGTCGAGGGACCAGTCATCGGCTTCTCTACCTTCCACTGGGGTGCTGACGAGAAAATTGTACCTGGGCGCAGAAGGCAAAGTCCAGGCCTCTTGCCGGCACGCCCACGTCTGCGAGAAACGCGGTCGCACCGCACGTGTGCGGTCCCCCCACGCGCGCGGTGCCGCGGGACGCGAGGCCTGCGAGCCACAAAGAAATGCCGTGCCTCGCAACAATTTCATAGCGAATCGACGCGCCGCCGTCGTTCCGTCGCGCGCCGCGGCGGCGGTCGTGTGGGGCGGCGTGCGCGCGCCATCAAGGCCATGTCGCCGCCGTGAGCGCGTGGAGTGCGAGCAGCGCGGCGGCGATGCCGAAGGTGATGATGTGCGCCGGCAGCCCTGCGCGGAGCGCGGCGAGGAGCGCGCGCTGGGCGGGGAGCGCGCGCAGCTCCACGGCGAGGCGGATGAGGTCGGCCAGGCCGGCGAGGCGCTCCGCGCCGCGTCCTTCGAGGACGGCGTCGATGCGGGCGCGCAGCGCGCGCTCCTCCTCGCGCAGGCCGCGCCCCGAGGCGAGGAGCGCGAGCGGGCCGAGGGGGCTCTGCACGTAGGGCACGAGGATCTTCTCGACGATCTTCTTGACCAGATCGCTGCGCCCGCTCACCCCGCGGTAGAAGCGGTCCAGGAGATCGCGGCGGGCGCCGGCGAAATCCTCGGGCAGCGCCGCGGTGCGCTCGATCCGGGCGAGCCGCCGCGGCGCGAGCCGGTAGGCGACCGCCGTGAACGCGCCCGCCGCCGCGGTCGCCCAGAAGACCAGGTGCAGCGCCGCGCCGAGCGTCGGGCGGCCGGAACGCGGCCACGGCGCGTGCGCGAGCGCGAGACCGGCGGTGACGAGGCCGATCGCGAGGTGCCCGGACAGGTGCGGCCGCAGGCGGCTCTTCACGGGCGCGCCGTCGCCGCGCTCCTTCGCCGCGTCGTCGCTTGCCTTGACCGCGCCGCCGCGCCGCCCCGGCCGCGTCCACGCCCATCGCGCGGCGCGCTTCGGGACTGCGTACAGCAGGAGCAGCGCGACGCCCACCGCGGCGGCGACGCCCGCCGACAAGGCCGCGCCCTCGCCGGGCCGCGCGTCGCCGCGCGCGTGCGCCGCGGTCCCCGCCGCCCCGAGCCCCGCCGCAGCGATCGCGCTCCCGGCCATCAGCGCCGTGTCGCTCCGCGCCGCGCCGTCGCGCCCCTGCGCGCGCCGCGCCCCGCCGAGCAGGTCGCGCACGTCGGCGATCTCCTCCGCCGGGTTGACGCGGAAGATCGAGCCCGTCGGGCACGCCTTCACGCACGCCGGCCCGTCGTGATCGCGGCAGAGATCGCACTTCACGGCGACGTCCGGGAACGCCGCGCCGCCCGGGCGCGGCGCGCCCGCGGGCCGCGGCGCCATGGCGATGTTCTCCCAGGGGCACGCCTTGGCGCAGGCGCCGCAGCCCGTGCAGAGCGCGTCCCGGATGAACACCTCCCCTCCGGTGTCCTTGCCGATGGCGCCGGTGGGACACTCGATCATGCACGCGGGGCTCTCGCAGTGCTGACAGGAGTTCGGCAAGAGCAGGCTCCGCGGCGCCTCCTGCCGCGCGGCCTGCGGCGCGTCGTCGACCCGCGCATGCACCTTGTCTCCGCGGCGTACGAGCCGCGAGACGCCGTGCACATCGGCGCACGACCACGCGCAGTGCCCACAGCGGGCGCACGTCTCGAGGTCGATGACAAGGAGCGACCGCGCGACCTGCAGGCGATAGAGGTCCCTGAAGACGTGCGCCGTGTGATGGCGCGCCTGTCCGGCGACGATCGCCTCCTGGGCGGCGCGCTGGTCGCCGGTGATGCGACGGAGTCGAGGGATCAGATCCGGGTGCTTGCGCACCAGGGCGGCGAACGTCTTCGCTGGCACCGACAGGAGCGCCGCGGCGCCGCTCGCCACCGCGCTTGTCGCACGACACCGGCCCTCGTCGAGCTCGACGTCTCCGAAGAAATCACCCCGGGTGAGGTACGCGCGCACATGAATCCGATCGCCGTCCTCCGTCTGGATCTGCACCATGCCCTCGGCGATCAGCCACAGCTCCGCTGCCGGATCGCCGGCGCGATAGACGGCCTGACCGCGCTCGAAGCGCCGGTGACTCACCGCGTCAAGGAGAGTCTCGATGTCGTTCGGATCGAGATCGCGCGTGAAGGCGAGGGTGCCGAGGAGGTCGCGCGTCGCGCTCCTCCGCAGCGCGCGCTCGAGCTTGCCGGCGATCTCGGCCTTTCCGGAGCGCCCGGCGGCGCGGCGGAACAGGTGGACGGGGATCTCCGCGAGCACGCTCTCTGCGAGCGCGACCGCGGTGGTCCTGCGCGACATCCCCACGACCGCCTCCTCGCCGAGGACATCGCCCACAAGGGCGGTGCGCACCTCTGTATCGCGATCGTCTCCGCGGCGTGTCGCGCGAAGGGCGACGCGCCCGGACGCCACGACGAAGAAGGCGTCGCCGGCGTCGCCGGCGCGATAGGCGACCTCGTCCGGGGAGAGCACCCGGAGCCTCCCCGCCTCGGCGATCTCGCGCCGGGCCCGCTCGTCGAGCCCGCGCAGCAGGGGCGCGTCGAACACGCCCGGCGGCCACGCGCGGGCGCGGTCCGCTTCCGCGTCGCGCGCGTCGCCGCGCGTGTGGTCCGATGAGGGCATCAGCGCGGCTCCCGGCTGCCCCGCGCGGGCAGGCCTCTCCCCGCCGCGCGATCGAGGCGCGGTCTACCCCGCGGGGCAAGGTCAGCAGGCGCGGCGGGAGGGAGCGGCGTCATCTCACGGGACACCGTCGCTCCATACCATCGCGCATCAGATATCTTAAGGGACGACATGGGCTTACTTCATGTTCGACGTGCAAGAGGTGCAAGCGGCGTGAGAGGTGTAAAAACCGACGAACGCCCCGAAAAAACCTTGACACCCAAGCCGATCATAGGGAATATCCATCCTGCTAGACTCGGCATCTTCGGCGCCAGGGTTCGTTTGATGGTTCGGCATGAAATGACTAGCATCTGTTCGAACGTGCACATGCAATGTCATTCGAAATCAACGAGGTAGATGTATGAGTAGGCGCACGACGAGTTTGGCTGTTGCATCCCTGGCTGCCGCGTCCCTGATCACGCTCGGTTCGGCGTCCGCGAGCGCCAAGGACCACGCGGATTGGGCCCTCGAGTTCGTCGACAACGCGGTCAGCAACTCGCCGACCGACCAGGGCGAGAAGTGCTTCATGAACTGGAGCAACGGCGATCCGGCCTGGTCCGCCAAGACCAAGGCCGCGTGCTTCTTCACGCTGTCGCTCCAGAAGGCGATGGGGTACACGGAGGCCGATATCGTGGCCCTCTGGGGAACGAAGAGCCCCGATTCCAAATTCTACTTCCAGTGGCTCAGCATGAGCCCGGTGCTCGGCGCGCCCCCGCCGCCGCCGGACGATGAGACGTATTTCCGTCGCGTCACCAAGGCCGCCGACATCCAGAAGGGCGATGTCTTCTTCATCAACGAGAAGATCGTGCTGGACGCGAATGGGGAGGTGGATGAGGAAAAAAGTACCCCCGCCCACACTGTCATCATCACGGGACCGGCCACGGAGATCACCCCGCAGGTCATGCCGCGCTACTCCGGGACGAAGCAGTACGCCGTACCGGTCGTGGACTCGACCTCCACGGCGCACGGATGCTTCGAGGAGGGGCATAAGTACGCGGATAGCCGGTGGAGCGGGGATTGCAAGGACGGCCGGATGTCGCCGGGGGCCGGGACGGCCACCATGCGCGTGTACACCGACTCGCTCACGGGCATCCTGCTCGGCTTCACGTGGAGCGTCACGGCGTCGCAGACGAGCTACTACTCCCCCTCGACGCGGCCCTACCGGATCGGCAGGCTGTTCAAGCTGCCCGCTCCGATGCCGACCGAGCCGCCCCCGCCCCCTCCCTGATCGACGGGGACGCTCTTCATGCTCACGGCGAGCTGAACCTCTCAGCTCCTGACCAGCGAAGCCCTTACCCCGCGGGCCGGGGTAGGGGCTCGCCCCTTTCTGTACGCCGGCGCGTCGGCAGGCTCGTCTCCCGGGTCGTTTCATCGCGATGTCCTCCTCGGCTCAGGGGATCTCGACCTCGGCCCGCGCGAGCTCGACGATCTCGAGGCGCGCGAGCATCGACTCGGTGACCAGCGGGCCGCTCGGCCGGAGCCCGCGCCGCGCCTGCTCCCGCTCGTAGGCGGCGAAGGCGCGGATCAGGAAGGGGGGGAACGCCCGGAACAGCAGCCTCGCCTCGGCCCGGAGCGGGCCGCGCCGCGCCGAGGCCTGGAGATCGTACGTGTACCGGATCGGCACGCCGGGCGGCACGGAGCGGGTGTCGATGATGGCGTCCGGCCCCCTGACGACTCCGCGGCTCGCGTCGAGCGCGCCGACGGGGAAATAGGTCTCCAGAAAGGCGTTATGCCCCGTGAGGTTCGAGCCGCACGCCCCGGTGTCGGCGTCGTAGTCGCCGTCCTCGAACCTGTCGGCGTGGTGCAGCCCCTGGCCGGGCCCTGGCGCGCAGGCGCCGTCCGCCGTCACGACGCCGATGCAGCGGACGCAGCGCAAGAAACCGTTCTGGAAGTTGATGAGCCCGCGGCCCCGGAACGATGTGCCGCCGAGCCGTGGAGGTGGATTCCAGAGAGGGACATCCGGTCCGTCGCGCACGTCAGCGCCGAACAACCCTCCTTGCGCACCATCGGCCCTGAAGGGGTTGTTTGCGTCCGGGTCGGTGTTCACCCGGGCGAACACCTTGTCTCTCAGATCCTCATCGGCGCTGTCGACCCGGCCAACCTCGTACAGCACCCGCCCGTCACGATCCCTCACCACGAGGTGGACCCATATCTCGCGCTCCTGGCTGAAGCCGGCAGGGACCTTGTGCCCGGCGCCGATGTTCTCGATTTCCAACGGGATCTCGACGCGCTCTCCCGCCGCTCCCGCCCGCCTCGGCGCGCCGATCTCGAAGCGGAACGTGCGGCGGAGGAGCATGTCGCGGCGGCGGCGGGCGCTCGCGGGGATGCCGTGCGCGTCCAGCGACGGCTCATCGACGAGCGCCTCGGGGAACTCGTCCGACAGCGGCACATCCACGCCGGAGAAGTAGTGGGTCACCACGTCCGCCGGAGCCGTCGAGTGATTGGCGACGCGGCCCCGCGGCCGCGCCCCCGGCGGCCTCGGCGAGAAGCGCGTTCCGGGCGGGCACCCGGGATCTCCCGCCTGCGCCTGCGCGGCGCCCGCCGCCGGGGCCGCCTCGCAGACGCCCGGGTAGGTGCTCATGTGGCAGTCCTGGCAGGTGGCCGCGCGCCGGCCCGCGCGCTCCTCGGATCGCGCCCAGTCCGACCACTCGGTGTAGGCGTTGCGCAGGCGCTTGAAATGCTCGCCGCGCGCCGCGGCGAGGCTGTCGGTGCCGAAGAGGCGCACGTCGTGGCAGGCGCCGCAGAACTCGCTCGATTGCAGGTACGCCCTCGCGCTCGCCGAGGGCCTGCCGTGCACGACGGGGTCGACGCCGCCCGCCGGGCTCGCGGAAGAGCGGCCCGCGCGCCCGTCCGCGCGCTGGCCTGCGGTGAGCAGGAGCTCCTCCGGGCGGAGGTCGTAGCCGCTGTTCGCGATGCCGAGCAGGCCCCGCGCGTCCTCGGGGCGCGCCGGGAAGACGGCGCCCGTCACGAACGACGTCCACGTCGCGTTGCCCTGGTAGCCGGGGCGCCCGCGCGCGCCGACGGGGCCGTGCACCTGATGGCAGAAGCCGCAGGAGATCCCCTCCAGGCCGCGGCGGGTGAGGAGGTCGCGCACGGGCAGGCGCGCGCGGGGATCGCCGCCGGGGCGGCCGTCCCACGCGGGTATGGCGGTGTCGAGGTTCTCCGCCGGGCTGTGGCAGTTGACGCACCAGTGCTCGCCGCCCGAGCCGGTCACCGCGACGCCGCTGCGCCGATCGCGGCACGCGCGCGCCGGATCGGCCTTGCGGAGGATGCCCGCGCCGTTCGGGCAGTCGGCGTCGCGCCCGACCTGCTCCTCGATGAGGCTCTCCAGCGCGTTGAAGAGCGGGCTCGTCACCGAGTGCGCCATCACCGAGCGGCGCCACTCCGCGGCCTGGCGGCCGTGGCACGCGGCGCAATCCTCCGCCGCCGTCTCGTGCTGCGCGAGCGGCGCGACGGGCGCCACGGCGACCGTCCGCGGCGCGGCCCGCTCGGGCGCGCCCCGCGCGAGCGCGAGCGCGGCCGCCGCGACGAGCGCGCCGGCGCCGACGGGCGCGAGCTGCCACAGCCGCGCGGACGGGCCGCCGCGCGCGTCGCGTCCGCGCGTCGCGTCCGCGCGCCGGGCCGGCGCCCCGTCCCGGGGCTCGCGATCCGGCGGCGCGGCGTTGGTCGTCGCCGTGGCTGCCGCGCTGCTTCCGGTCCCGGCCACGGCGCCGTCGCGCCGGGGGGCGCGGGCGGCGCGCACCGGCCGCGGCTCTGGGCCGTCCTCGTCGAGGAACCCGCGCAGCGCGTCGGCGATGGCCTCGGCGCGCGTCGGGCGCTGCGCGGCGTCCGGGTGGAGGAGCCGGAGGACGTGGCTCTGCAGGCCGGCGGGGAGCGAGGCCGCGACGCCCTCGGCGAAGGGCGGAGGCTCGCGGTGCGCGGCCTCGCCGAGCGCGTGCCGAAGGCCGGCGCCCGCGAAGGGGTGCTCGCCCGAGAGCAGGCGGTAGAGCGCGAGCCCGAGCGTGTAGCGGTTGGCGGCGCTGTCCCAGAGCGCGCCGTCGGCCTGCGCGGGGGGCGTCCAGAGCGGCGGGATCCCGGAGGAGACCCGAGGCGCCCATCCGGCGCGCGGCTCGGAGCCGGCGCCGCGGGTCGTCGGCGCCTCATGCGCCCCGACGAGCGCGGCGACGAGCGCGCTCGCGGGAAGCGTCACGTGGCCCGCGTCGTCCACGAGGACCGCGTCCGGCGAGAGCGGACCTGGAAACAGGCTGGCGCGCTCGCAGGCGGCGAGCGCGCGGGCGATGGCGATCCCGATCCGGAGCGCGTCCTGGAACGGCCACGGCCCGGGCCGCGCGCGCATCAGGTCGGCGAGAGGGGCGCCGGCGAGCCTCCGCACGAGCCAGACGGGCGCGCCCTCGGCCGGCGCGACGCGGCCGGTTTCCTGGACGAGGCGACCGGGTTCCTGGGCGGGGCGGCCGGTTTCCTGGACGAGGCGACCGGGTTCCTGGACGGTGTGGCCGGCTTCCTGGACGAGGCGACCGGCTTCCTGGACGAGGCGGCCGGCTTCCTGGGCGGTGCGGCCGGCTTCCTGGACGGGGCGCTCGCCTTCCGGCGCGGCGCCGACGCCGCCGTCGATGAAGCCGCCGACTCCAGCGCTGCCGAGCGACAGCAGGCGCGCCGCGACGGCCTCGCGATCCGGCGCTGCTGGGCCGCCCTGGTCCGCCGCGCCGAGCCGCCACAGCTCCTCTGCAACGCCGCAGCGCGATCGCGCGGCGCACCCGATGGCCGGCAGGGGCGCGCCCTCCGTGTAGCCCGCCTGCTCCGGCGACGCCCTCCTCACCGCGCCCCCGCGGGCGGCGCCGGCGTCGTGGCGCTGGCGGGCGGCTCCGGCGCGCCGTTCGCCGAGCGCAGCGCGCACGTCCCGAGGCCGGCGAGCGCCGACAGCGCCACGATGATCGCGATCGCGATCCTGGCCGGGATATCGCGCGTCCGATCGATCTGCTCGACGAGCGCGATCGTATCGGCGCGCGGCGCGCCCGCCCCATCCGCGTCGCGCGCGGCGCCCGGCGCGCTCGCGCGTCCCTTGTCGCCGGTGCGCCGCGGCGCGCTCGCGCGCTCCCTGTCGCGCGCAGCCTCCGGCGTGCTCGCGCGCGCCTCGTCGCGCGCAGCGCCCGGCGCGCTCGCGCCTCCCGGGTCGCCGGTGCGCTGCGTCGCGGTCGCTGCGCGCTCGCCGCTCGTCGCGGTCGCTGCGCGCTCGCCGCTCGTCGCGGTCGCTGCGCGCTCGCCGCTCGTCGCGGTCGCTGCGCGCTCGCCGCTCGTCGCGGTCGCTGCGCGCTCGCCGCTCGTCGCGGGGCGCGGCGCGCTCGCCGCCGTCTGGAACGGCTCCAGCCGGTCCACGATGTCCTGCGCGAGGTACGGTCGATCCTCGGGCGCCTTCTCGAGCAGCTGGAAGAGGAGCTGCTCGACGCCGCGGGGCAGGCCGCGGCGCACGTCATCGTCGAGCGGCGGCGGCTCTGCCGTGCACTGGAGGTTGAGCAGCTCCCGCGGCGAGGCCGACTGGAACGGCGGGCGCCCCGAGAGCATCTCGTACAGCATGAGCCCGAGGCAGTAGAGGTCCGAACGGTGATCGATGGATCGCGCGTCGATCTGCTCCGGGCTCATGTACTGCAGGGTGCCGACGCTCTGCGTGTTCGTCTGGTTCATCGCCTCCACGACCTTGGCGATGCCGAAGTCCATCACCTTCACGCCGCCGTCCTTCTGCACCATGATGTTCTCGGGCTTCAGATCGCGGTGGATGACGGGCGGCGCTTGCCCGTGGGCCGCGGCGAGGGCGCTCGCCACGCTGGCCGCGATCCGCACCGCTTCCGGCCAGGGCAGGCGGCCGGCGGCGCCGAGGACCGAGCGCAGCGTCTGGCCGTCCAGGTACTCGAGGACCATCACGAGCTCCCCGGAGGCCTCGAGGCTCGCGAGGCTCCGGACGATGTTCGGGTGCTCGAGGTGCGCGAGGATCTGCATCTCGTTCAGGAACAGCCGCCGTCCCTGCTCGCTCCGCGCGAGCTCCGGGCGGAGCACCTTCAGCGCGACGCGCCGGCGCGACAGGCGCTCCTCACCCTCGTAGACCTTGCCCATCCCCCCCTCTCCGACGAGGCGTCGAACGAGGTACTCGCCGATCTGCTCCATGCGCGCCGTCTCCTCCCCTGACCCGGGTGTCTCTTGTACGTGCGAGCCGGGCCGAGGGCTTACACTCGATGCCACGTCCGCGCTCAGGCGCTCCGGGGTCGCGGCGCTCTGCGCCCGTGGTACGTTGCGCCCCACCATGGACGACCGAAAGCGCGACGCGCGCACGCCGGCCGAGATATTCCGCGCCGAGGCGGAGGCCGAGGCGGAGAACAACCGGCTTTGCGAGGAGAGCAAGCACCAGCTCGCCAACCGCTGCCCCGAGTGCGGCAGCCTGGGCAGCATGGAGCTTGTCGACGGCACCTTGCGCTGCGTCGACTGCGATGAGGTGGTGGCCGCCGGCCGCCAGCTCGCCGGCTTCGGCCGCCGCTGACGGGCTCGTTTTACGTACAACGGAATCGTGCGTGGCCACGCGACTCCCTACGTGCCGCGTACGTGATCTGACGCGGTGAACGAGGTCAACCGGCCGGCGCCGGACAGAAATCGTCGGGGAAACCCTCTTTCCTGATGATTTTGAGTCGCCGCCGTGACTATTCTGCGACCGTCGGCGCATTCGCGCCCAGACCAGTTTTCACCCCCGGACAGGGTGCACGGAAGTGCAGCCAGACAGCAGACCGGGGTGACAGCCAGACGGAAGTGCCAAGGAGCTCGAGATGAAGCAGATCGCAGCGGAAGGCTCGTACCACGCGCCACGGGAGACAAGCCAGGCATCCCGGGCGACGACGGCACGAGGCGCGAGCGGAGGGCTGCTCATCCTGATGATCGAGGACAGCGCGATCGCGAACTTCGGTCCTTCCAAGGAAGGTGAGCTGGTAAACAGTCCTCGCTGGTCACGTCCGAAGCGTTGATCAGGGGGGCCGCGCCCCGGGGTCTGCCCGGCGCCGCGCTCGCTCCGCGCCGACCGGCGTGTCTTCCACACCGACCGACCCGCGCACGCGGTGCGCGCCGCGCGACCTGTACGGCGACCCGCGCTCCGGCCGCCGGGTTGCCGTTTTTTCGCCCCCTCCGCTGAATCGTGGCACCTCGTCGGTGTGGACACCCGGCGAACGAGGCGGAAAACGATGGTCCTGGCGCTCGCGGCTGCCTCTCTCGGCGGGGCGGCGCTCGGTGCGCTCGGCTGCAGCGACCCGCGCGAGGTCGTCGCGCAGATCGGCCGGGAAGAGGCTCCCGCGCTGAGCCGCGCGGCCCGCGCGAGGCAAGGCGACGGAGCCGACGGACAGGCGAGCGCGCCGGATGGCGAAACCGCGGCGAGGCCGGCGACCGCGGACGACGCCGCCGCCAGGGAGAGCCGCGGCGGTGCGGGCCGCCTCGACGGGGCGGACACGTCGCCATCGGCCCGCGGCGCGGCGCGGGAGCGGCGCCGCCGGTCGGGGTCGGCCGTGGAGGGCGCCGGGCGCGCGGCGTCGGGCGTCGGCGCCGACGAGCGCGCGACCGCGGCGCCCGAGCTCCAGGTGGTGCGGCTCGTCGTCTCGAGGGGCATCGCCGACCGCGAGCCGCTCGAGCCCGCGACCTCGTTCGCGAGCGCGGACGTCGACCGCATCTACGCCTTCGTCGAGCTCGCGAACAAGGACCGGGCCGCCTCGGAGATCAGCGTCACCTTCACGCCGCCCGACGGGGGCGCGCCGCTGCGCATTCCCCTCGCGGTCGGCGCGCAGCGGCGCTTCCGGACGTGGGCGGCCACGCGCAAGGCGCGCGCGGCCGGGCTCTGGGCGGTGACGGTCAGCGACGCCGCGGGCAAGGAGCTCGCGCGCGCGTCGTTCACGATCACGAAGTAGGAGGCGCCCGTGGTCTGCACGCTCCGCTCGCGCCCCGCCGCCCTCCGGGGCGCCCGCCGTGCCGCCGTCCTCGCGCTCGCGCTCGTCGCGGGAGGTTGCGTCGCCCGCGTCGCCCCGGAGCCCGGGCTCGCCGGGGCGCGACGCTCGCCCGCGACCGCCCGCGGCCCCGGCGAGCAGGTGGGGCTCAACTTCTGGGTGCCCGACGGCCCCGCGGCCAGGGTGCTCTCGTTGCAGGTCCCGGACCTCGACGACGACGAGCCGGTCGAGGGCGCTCCGCCGGCGAGCGCTGCGCCCCGGCGCGCCGCGTCCTCGGCGTCGGACGAGGAGCGTCGCTACGTGCTCCTGCCCGGCGTCTCCCTCGCGCCCCCCGTGGAGGAGAAGCTCGCGGACATCGCCGACGCCTACTTCCGGCGGACCGGGAAGGAGCTGGTCGTCACGAGCGGCACGCGGGACCCGGCGCGGCAGGCCGAGGCCATGCACGAGCTCTTCCGGCACGGGGCCGACGTCCTCGGCCTCTACAAGGACAAGGCGGCGGCGCGCGAGATCAAGAGCGCCTACGAGGAGGGCCTCGCGGCCGAGCAGCCCCCCGAGGCGCTCGTCGAGGCGCTCGAGGACGTCATCCGCGCCCAGATCGACCGCGGCGTGTTCATCTCGGCGCACCTCAGGGAGGGCGCTGTCGACGTCCGGAACCGGGACATGACGCCTGCCGACAAGCGCGCCTTCCTGGACGGCATCGAGGAGGTCGGCGGCGTGCTCGCGCTCGAGGAGTCACGGCCGCCCCACTACCATCTGCAGATCGAGTAGGCGCCGTCGGGCGATCGCCGCACGGCTGCGCAGGGGGCGCTGTGGAGCGCGCCCCTGCGCGCGCGGCGCGTCACTCGTCGTTGAACCGGACGATCTCTCCGGAGTCGGTGTTCGTCCAGTAGACGCCCGACGCGTCCGCGGCGATGCCCGTCGGGCCCTCCTGGCCCGGCGCGATCACCTCCGGCACGGCGGTGTTGTCCTTGCGGAGCCTGTAGACGTCCCCCGCCGCCCTGACCGTGACGTAGACGTGGTCGCCGTGGGCGGCGATCCCGGTGGGGGCGCTGGACAGCTTGTCGAGGAGCGCCACGGGCGCCTCTCCCGCCGGCGCGCTCCGCGGATACCGGAGGACGCCGTCGGGCGTGAGCCAGTAGAGGTTGGTCTCATCCGCGACGATCGGGCCCGGCATATCGAGCCCATCGAGGAGAACCCTCTCTTTCTCCTCGTCGCCCGTGTCGTCGACGAAGATCTCGCCCGTGCTCTGGTCGGTGAAATAGACGATGTCCCCGTCCGCGGCGACGCCGGCGGGCGCCCCGGTCGGGACATCGACCCCCGTGGGGTAATTGCCGTCGTCGGTCCCGTCCTTCCGCTCCCAGTTGACGCGGTGGCCCCGGGTCCGCACGCCATAGACCTGGGCGTCGCCGGCCGCGATGGCGCTGATCCTGCCGCAGCCCATCCAGAGGGCCATCTGCTCGGTGTCCAGGGCGACGGGGAGCGCCGCGTCCTTCGGCATCCTCAGCAGCTTGTCGCGGTCGGTCATCTCGCCCTCGCAGCTCTCGTCGGCGCGCTCGCTGTCGGTGCTCGACCAGTAGATGTGCGTCGCGTCCACCGCGACGGCCTCGGGCGACTCGCTGGAAGGCTGGAGCAGGTCGACGACCGCAAAGTCGTCCTTGATCTGCATCCGGAGCGCGCCGCCCGCGGCGCTCCCCTGCGCCCCGTCGCTCCGCTCGTTGGCCCAGTAGATCGCCTGCTCGTCGAGCGCGATCGCGCGCGGCCCCGCCTGCCCGTCGGCGATCGTGATCAGCGGCGTCACCTCGCGGTCCTCGAGCCCCGCGATCTGCGCGCAGCCCTGGAGGCACGGCGCGAGCGCGGCGAGCGCGAGCGCCGCCGCAGAACCCATCGAGCTTCGCATCACCACCGCCCTCCGAGCGTCACGCGCCCGCCGTCCGCCGCGACGCTCGGCGCGACCCACACGCGCTCGGCCGCGGCGGCCTTCTCCGTCGATCCGGACAGCAGCACCATCGCGACGCCGGCCCCGACGCACGCAAGACCGGCGCCGATCGCGATGTTCGAGACCATCGCGGTCGTCTGGGCGCTCTCGTTCGCCTCGACGTCCGCCCGGCTGCAGCGGAAGTTGCCGCTGCAGCCCGCCTCGACGTCGCTGGCCTTCTGCATCGTCAGGACCCCGAACACCGCGCCCACGCCGATCCCGGCGAGCCCGACGCCGCCGGCGACGAAGCCCAGCGTGCGCATCGGGCTGCCGCTCGCGCGGGGAGCCCCGGGCGCCGCGGCCTCGGGCGGCGCCTGGGGCGCCGGCTGCGGTGGGGCAGGGGAGGCCGCCGCAGCCGGGGCCGCGGGGGCGACGTCCGCGAGCGGCGGGATCGTCACCCGCATCGTGCTCGGCCCGGGATCGAGCGTCACCTGCTGCGACCAGGGCTGCTTGCCCGGCGCCCTTGCCTCGATCGTCGCCGTGCCCGGATCGACGGGGATGCCCGAGCCCGTTGCCGCTGTCGCGCTGAGGTCCTTGCCGTTCAGCGTGAGCGACATCCCCGGCGCCGGCTGCGCCACCTCCAGCACGAGGCGCGTGAGCCGGGCCTCCAGCTCCGAGCCGCGCCGGGCCGCGAACTGCGCGCGATCCTGCTGCCCCGCGCTCGCCGCGAGCGCGGACGCCTCCTTGAACTCGGCCCACGCGCTCGCCGTCTTGCCCTCCTTCTCGTGGCAAACGGCCAGGTTGAGCAGCGTCCCGACCGTGGGGTCCACGCGCTGGCTCTCGGCGAGCTTGGGGCACGCTTCCTGGAGCTTGCCCTCGTCCATGAGCCGCTTGCCGTCCTGGAACAACCCCTCGGCGAGGGCCTTGTCCGCCGGGGTCGGCTGGGCCCACAGCGGCGAGGTCAGGCTCATCCCGGACAGCAGCGCGATCCATGCGCCCGCGTGTCGCGCTCGTGACGGTCTCAATGGCGGCTCCTCAGCATATCGTCCTCGCTTGTCGACTTCGGCGGTTTTGGCGGGAGGCCAGGCTTCTGCGGCGCTCCGGACGCCGTGGCCCTCGGTCGGTCGCCCGGCGCGGCGTCGCCCGCCGGCGCCGCGCTCGGCGACGCGGTCGGTGCAGCGGGCGCGGGCGCCGCGGGGCTCGCCGCGGCGGCGGCCGTCGCCGCGGAGACAGAGGCCGCGGCGGTCGGCGCCGGCGCGAGCGGCGCGGGGGCGAGCGCGCCGCTGCCGGCGGGCTCGCCGCTGCCAGCGGCCGAGGCGGGCCCGGGCTCGCGCGCCGCCGCGGCGCTCGGCGTCTCCGCCGTCTCGCGCGCCACGCGCGGGCCCCCGATCAGCCACACCCCCACGCCGATCGCGCCGGCGAGCAGCGCGGCCGCGCCGGCGGCCACGAGCAGCTTGCGCCGCGACCTGCGGCGCGAGCTCGTGTGCGTCCACGACGCGCCGGACAGCCGGTCGCTGTCCTCGGCCGCCCTGGAGTTGAGCAGCGTCTGCCCGGCCGGCGACGCCGCGCCGATCGCGCTCTGGATGCGCGAGGTCGAGAGCTTCGCGAAGCTCGATCCGAGCGGCTCGAGCGCCTGCGCGAGCTTGGCGACGTTCGCGTAGCGCGCGCTCACGTCGCGCTCCAGGCAGCGCGCGACGATCCGCTCCAGCGTGGCGGGCGCGTCGCTGCGCTTGTCGCGGAGCCGCGGCACGGGCTGGTGCAGGATGTTCGCCATCACCGCGGCGACCGTCTCGCCCTGGAACGGTTGCTCGCCCGTCACGAGCGTGTACAGGAGCACACCGACCGACCACACGTCGGCGCGCCCGTCGACCGTCCTCGGCGCCATCATCTGCTCGGGCGACATGTACCCGGGCGAGCCCATCACCTGCTTTGTCGACGTGAGCCCCGGCTCCGCGGGCGAGTCGAGCCCTTGCCCCTTCGAGATGCCGAAATCGAGGACCTTGATGTGCCGTGTCCCGTCCGTGTGCTCGGCCAGGAACAGATTCGAAGGCTTGATGTCCCTGTGCACGACGCCGGCCGCGTGCGCCTCGGCCACCGCCTCCAGCGCCTGGAGCACGTAGTCGACAGCGTCCTGGATCGGCAGCGGGCCGTGGGCGTCGATGACCTGCTGGAGATCGAGCCCGGTCAGGAACTCCATCACCATGAACGGCACCCCGCTCTCGGTGGTGCCGACGTCGAACACGCGCGCCACGTGCTCGCCCTGGAGGCGCGCCGCCGTGCGCGCCTCGCGCAGGAAGCGCGCCACGGCCTCCTGGTTCGCGAGCGCGTCCTGGCGAAGGATCTTGATGGCGACCTTCTGGTCGAGATCCTCGTTGCGCGCGGCGAGGACGACGCCCATTCCGCCGATCGCCACGACCCGCTCGACGCGGTACTTGGCCGCAATGAGCTCACCGGGCTGGGCCACCGGTGCGAGGAGCTGCGCGGTGCGGTCGGGGGTCACGGCTGGCGCTCAAGCCTACATGAACGGACCCGGTTTTCCGAGAGCCGCGCGACGGCCCATCGCCCTTTATCGCGCGCGCAGGTCCCGGCGGGGCGAGGCGCGAGCGGCGCACCCGGGAGCGAGCCCCGCGCTTCGGCGCGCGCAAACGACCGCCGAGTGGGAATCTGACGTCACGCGCGTCACGCGCGCCACGCACACTCACGGGGGCGCCATCGCCTTGCTATCGTCCCGTGGATTGCCCGTCAACCGCGCGGGAAGAGGCCGTGCCTGCCGGCCGCCCGGAGCTCGTCCATCCCGGCCTGCATCCGCGCGACGACCCGCGCGAACGCGCGCTCGACCTCGTCCGGATCGCTGGCGGCCTCCCTCGGGAGACCGAGGTGGAGCGGGCGGAGCACGCGTGTGTGGATCTTCACCGGAAGGGGCACATGGGGGATCGGGATGCCGACGATGAGCCCCCACGGCAGCGCGAGGCCGAGCGGCGCGACGTTCGAGCGCGCGAGCTGCGGGAGGCGGAGCCGCTCGGCGAGCCTGCTCCCGTCCGTGGCGATGTAGAGCGACTGGTGCGCGCCCGCGCTGACGATCGGCACGATCGGCACGCCCTCGCGGATGGCGAGCCGGACGAAGCCGCGGCGCCGGCCGAAGCGGATCGTGTACTGCGCCGAGGTGGGCTTGCACGCGTCGAGATCGCCGCCTGGGAACACGAGCACCGCCGCGCCGCGGGCGAGCGCGCGCCGCGCGTTCTCCTGGCTCGCGGCGATGGCGCCGCAGGCGTTGAGCCAGGGGCCGGCCTTCGGGACGTTGAACGGCAGGTCGTGCATCAGCCCGTAGGCCAGGCGCGAGGGCCCATAACGGCGCCAGTACGCCGTCATGTGGCAGTACATGTCCGGCATCCCCGTCATCGCGTTGTGGTTGCTGACGGCGAGGAACGGGCCGTCGGGCAGCTCCTCTTCGAACTCGGTCTCGCAGCGGAAGTAGTCGTCGTAGAGCAGCCCGAGCAGCGGGAGCACGCGGGCGATGAACGCCGGGTCGCGCGCGTCGAGGTCGTCCGGGCGGGCGCGCTCGCGCCCTTTGGCGGAGAACGCGGCGATCGCGTCCTTCAAGGCGTCGAGGCCGGGGCGGGGCTCTCTCGGTTGGGTCAGCACCGTTCCCGGTGCCCTAGCCTGCGGCGCGACCGAGGGGAAGCGGATCCTGGATCTCGCCGCGGCGGCGCGGGCGCGGCGCGTCGACGCGCGTCGACGCGCGTCGATTACTGGATGTCGCGGCAGCAGCGGAAGCTGGTCTCGTAGAAGCGGAACCCGTCCGCGTGCGCCGGGTTCGTCGAGGCGCACCGCGGCTTCGCGCCGCCGAAGCAGCCGGACCAGTAACAGCCCTTGAGGACGTGAGGATACTCGTTCACGTGGTACTTTGTGCGCACCACCCACTCCTCGACGTTCCCTGTCATGTCGTGGACCCCGAAGCCGCTCACGCACCCCGGGCGCGAGCCGCTCGGCTCGGCCTGGTACAGGGCCTCGACCTCGGCCAGCGCCTCCTCGGAAGGCCACGTGCTCAGCGCTCGCTCGTCGGGCGCTCTCCACGTCTTGTTGTCGTTGCAGCGCTCCGCTTCGTGGGTGTTCCCGTACGGATACACGAACCCCTCGGGCCCCTGGCACGCCGTGTCCCACTCGTCCTCGGTGCAGAGGCGTTTGCCGCGCGCCTCGCACCACGCGTGCGCCGAGACGGCGCTCTCCATCACGAGCGGCAGGGCGCCTTCCTCGTTCGGCGCCTCGAAGCGATCGATGCAGTATCCCTCGACCACGACCATGTCGGGCGGGCACGGCCGCTCGGGCTGCGTGTCGAGGGGGGCGGCGCCTTCGTCGACCCCGCCGCTGCCCTCTCCCCCGGCGCCGCCCGCGCCGCCGGCCGCGCCCCCACCGCCCGCGCCGCCGGCCGCGCCCTCGCCGCCCGCGCCGCCGCTGCCGGCCGACGTCGAGGCGGCGACCGACGTGGCGGAGGACGCCGCCGCTGCCCCGCCGCCGCCCGAGGCGTCGTCCGCGCCGCTGCCGAGGCCGAGATCTCCGTCGCAGGAAGCGCTGAAGAGCGACGCGAGACAGAGAAGCGAGGCGATCCGAGCGGCGAGCGCGAACGGGAGAGCTCCAGGGCGCATTGCGGGCTCCTCATCGAACAGGGTGCCAGAGCGGCGGTCTGCCGTCGAGCGAGCGCGCCGCGCCGCGCGCGCCTCGCACCGCGGTTCATCGCGTCAATTCGTCGCCGACATCGACCCTCGTCCACGGCGTCGTCTCCGCGGTTCGCTTCCACACGTGTTCCTTCATCGTCCCTCGCTGCACCGGGACGGAGCCACCCGCCGGGGGCGGTGAAGCGGGCGCGCGCCTCGGGCTAGAGGCGGAGCTTGCAGCGGAGGATCGCGCTCGGGGTGACGCGCGCGGCGGTCAGCCGGCTCGCGCGCGCGTCGACGCGGGCCCGGACCGCCACCGTGCCCGCGAGCGTGCGGCTCACCAGATCGCGCGCGAGGAGGCCCACGGCGCCGGTCAGGTGCGACATCGCGGCGGAGCCGGCCAGGAGCGAGCACGGGATGGATCCGGAGAGATCCATACCGATGGCCGCGTCCGCGCCTTCGCGCTGGATCGTGCCCGTCCCTGCGAGCTTCAGCGCGCCGGCGGCGACCTCGACCCCGCCGAGCGCGACGCGCTGGCGATCCGCCGAGATGCGCGCGTCCGCCTTGACGGTGGTGGTGTCCCCGAAGAGCAGCCCGTCGAGCTCCTTGGGGTGGGGAAGGGTGAAGCCCTTCACGGTGAGCGCGATCGGGCCCTCCAGCGGCGCCTCGGACAGGGCCGTCCGGTCCGCCCCCTCGGCGAGCCGCAGCTCGAGCGTGCCGGAGACGACCATCTTCGAGGCGCCGACGTCGACGCCGAGCAGCGCGCCGACCGCGGAGAGCGGCGTCGGCGCGAGGGAGATCGCGGCGCTCGGGGAGGGCCGCGGCCGGATCTCGGCCCGCAGCGGCGCGGCGAGGGCGTCCTCGCCGCCGAAGCCCAGCGCGATCGCTTCCGCGCCGATCGACCAGGCGACGTCGGTGCGCGCGATCTCCTTGCCGGCCCACAGCACGCGCGCCTGCTTCAGCACGCCGGCCTCGAGCCGGGGCGCGCCGGGCAGCGGCGCGGCGGCGCCCGGCGCGCCGGCCGCGCGGGCCTGGAGCGCGCCGTCGGCCAGCGCGAGGACCTCCGGCGCGCCGTCGCGATCCCGGTAACCGATGCGGACGCCGCTCGTTGTGAGCGGCAGCGCCGCCGCGCGCGCGCCGTGCTGGGCGGCCCACGCCGGAAGGCCCTCCAGGGCGTCGATCCCAGCGAGGGTGATGTCGACGCCGTCCGCCGCGATCCGCGCGGGCGAGAGCCCGCGCAGCTCGATCGTGGCGCGCGCGATCGTGCCCGAGAGCCCGCGCACCCCGAGGAGCGAGAAGCGCGCGCCGCGCAGGCGGACGGCGCCGAGGCCCAGGTCGATCGCGCCCGGATCGAGCGCGACGCCGCGCGCGCGGGCCTCGGCGATGATGTGCCGGCGGATCGCGGGGGGGCCGAGCACGACGAGCGCGGCGACGGCGGCCGCGAGGACGGCGACGACGGCGAGCGCCGCGATCGCGGCGCGGCGGCGCCGCCTGCCGCGGGTGTCACCGGGACCACCAGCGCCGGGCGGCGCCTCAGGGGCGCCGCCGTGCGGCGCCTCCGGTCCGGGATCGGGGAGGGTGCGGGGAAAGGGGCGTGAGGAAGGCGCCACGGGGTAAATTCCCTCTAGCGTCGTTCGAGCGCCCTCGCGAGCGCTTCGCGCGGCTCAGCGCGCTTGCGGACAGGCCCTCGCCTGCGCTACGGCTCACGAGAGCCACGCGTTCCCGTCCGTCGTCCCGTCGTCCCGTCGTCCCGTCGTCACCGTCGTCACCGTCGTCACCGTCGTCCGTTCCGCGGAGCCCGGCATGCAGATCACCATCATCGCGAGCGGGAGCGGGGGCAACGCCACCCTGTTCGCGTCCCGCGGCACGCGCGTCCTCGTGGACGCGGGCGTGGGGCCCCGCGTGCTCGGGCAGTGCCTCGCGGCGGCCGGCGCGGGCGGCGCGCTGGGCTGGGCGCCCGACGCGATCGTCGTCACGCACGCGCACGCAGACCACGTCGGCGTGGCGGCGAAGTACAACAAGAAGCACAAGATCCCGGTCTACGCCTCCGAGGCCACCGCGCGGGCCGCGGAGCTCGGCGATCCCGAGCGCGTCCGGCTCTTCTCGTCGCGCGAGCCGTTCGCGATCGGCGCGCTCACGTTCTCGCCGAGGCCGCTGCCGCACGACGCGGCGCAGGTCGCGCTCGTCGTCGACGACGGCGCGCGGCGGGCCGCGCTCGCCACCGACCTCGGGGAGATCCCGCCGGGGCTCCTCGAGCACGTCGCCGGCTGCGACGTGCTGATGCTCGAGTCGAACTACGACGAGGACATGCTCGACGCCGGCCCGTACCCGCAGCACCTCAAGCGCAGGATCCGCTCGGCGCGCGGCCACCTGTCGAACGCGCAGGCGTGCGCGCTGCTCGCGGCGCTGCCCGGCGGCACGCACACGGTCGCGCTGATGCACCTCTCCGAGAACAACAACCGCCCGGATCTCGCGCTCGACGCCGCGCGCGCGGCGCTCGCCGGCAGGCGCACCCGCCTGCTCGCCGCGCCGCCGCGCGGGCCGCTCGTCCTCGACACGGCCCCGCCGCCCGGCGCGGCCCGCGCCCCGCTCTCGCCGCCGCGCCAGCTCGATCTGTTCTCGGCGATGTGACCCGCGTCGAGCGGCGCCGCGCCGGCCGCCGTCGAGCGCCCTGGCCGCGCGTCAGATGCCCTCGAGCCGCACCTTCTGGCCCGCGACGACGCCGTGGCGCCGCGTCCAGCCGGCGTTCACCTCGAGGACGTACGTCGAGGGGCAGCCGACGTCGAAGGTCGAGTCGGTGAGCGTCGGGGTGTTCTCCTCGATACCGACGATCGTTCCATCGCTGTCGATGAACAGCATGTCGAGCGGGATGCACGTGTTGTGCATCCAGAACGCGTGGTGGGTCCGCTGCTCGAAGACGAAGATCATCCCGCGGTTGTCCGCCATGTGCTTGCGGTACATGAGCCCGCGGGCGCGCTCTTTCTCCTTCCGCGCGATCTCGACCGTGACGTCGGGCGCCTTCGTGTCGAGGAAGACCACCTTGCCGGTCGCGAGCTGGAACGGGCCGGTCGGGTCGTCGGGGCACGCGGGATCCGGGCCGACGCGGCTCGGCGGCGGCCGCTCCGGCGTCGCCGGGGTCGGCTCGATGCAGCGCGCGTCCCTCGGCGTCGCGGCCGGCTCGGGCGGCGTGGCCTCCGGCGCGGGTCGGTCGAGCGCGTCGCCGCGGGGCGCGACCGGGATCGGCTCGTCCACGCGGCGCTCGCACGCGCCGAGGGCGACCCCGAACAGCAGCGCGCCCAGGGCGGGCGCGAGCGGGGCAAGCGGGACGAGCGAGGCGAGCGAGGCGAGCGTGGACAGACGGGTCGCGGGGGCGCAGCGCGAGCTCATGCCGCTTCCTACCATGGCGAGGCTCGTCCTTGACCGCAGGACCGCGACGCGCGAAATCCTCGCACGATGATTGTCCGAGCCCTCGCCACCCAGTCCATCGCCACGCTCGCCGCGCTGGCGGTCCTCGCCGGATGTTCAAAGACCCCGGAGCCCACGGCCGAAGAGGCGCCGAAGCAGGCGCCGAAGACGACGCCCGCGTCGACGGGAGCGCCCGCGTCGGGGCAGGCCGGGGACAGGGCGGAAGAGAAGAAGGAGCGCCCTCAGCCGCAGCGGCGCAAGGTCACAGCGAAGCCGGTCGCCGAGGTCAAGCCGAGCGAGGACGACCCGCTCAAGGGCAAGTGGACGCTCGAGGACGCCACGAAGGGCCTGCCGGCAGGCAAGGCGCTGACCGCGTCGATCGAGACCGACCTCGGCACGCTGTCGTGCAAGCTGTTCGACGACAAGGCGCCGATCACGGTGGCCAACTTCGTCGGCCTGGCGCGCGGGATCCGGCCGTGGAAGACGCCGGAGGGCAAGTGGGAGAAGAAGCCCGCCTACGACGGGACGATCTTCCACCGGATCATCAAGGGATTCATGATCCAGGGCGGCGACGCGAAGAAGAACGGCACCGGCGAGGCCGGTTACGTGATCCCCGACGAGGTCTGGGAGGACGGCAGCCACGACCGCCCGGGCCTCCTGTGCATGGCGAACCGCGGCAAGAACACGAACTCGGCCCAGTTCTTCATCACCGATGCGGCGGCGTTCCACCTCGACGGCGGCTACACGATCTTCGGCGAGTGCGGGCCCGAGGAGCTCGTCCACAAGCTGGCGAGCGTCGAGGTCAAGGGCGAGCGCCCGGTCAACCCGCCCGTCATCAAGAAGGTGACGATCACCCGGCAGTAGCGCCTTCCCGGCGCTGGACGCCGGCCGCGCCGCCCAGCTCGGGCCCCGTCGCCGCGCGGCGACGGCCCGAGCTCGGGCTGAGCCTTCCGTTGCGCGCCGCTCGCGTGAACGCGCGGGCGGCTACTCGCAGTCGTTCGCCTCGCCGGGCGAGGGCGTTGTCGCCAGGGTGAAGCTGACGTCGAGCCACTCGCTCGTCTCATCATGCCCGGTGAGGCCGTTGCCCTCCGTCAACAGCTCGCCGACCTCGCGATCGCTGCAGCGGACGATGCTCTGCCGGTCGCCGGCGACAGCGGCCGACCGCTGGCTGCTGCGCGAGGTGTCATCGGCATAACCGCGCTCCCCGGTCTTGTACGCCATCTCCGAGTTCCCGAGATCCTCGCCCCAGATGACGTAATCGACGTCCTTGACCGGGCTGCCCTCCGTGCCTTCCCACTCGAAGAGGATCACCATCTCGCCGTCGCCGGTGAGCAGCCCGCCGGACTGCGCGCCGAGCGCGCCGTTCGTCGGCGCGAGCATGGGCGGCACGTCTTCCCCCCCGCAGGGGATGGCCGTCGAGTCAAGCGCGAAGTCGGCGCAGCGGTCGTACTCGAGCTCGAAGCCGTCGTGGGTCGCGAGCACGAGGTGCTTCCCTGCCTCGATCACGGTCCCGGCAGGGAACTGGACAAGGAAGTCCGTACCTGCGCTGCCGCTCGGCGCCCACGCTTCCCCCTGGGCGATGCGATAATAAATGGTGTTGTCGGATAGGTAGTAGTTCGTCAGGTCGACGTCGGTGTCGGTCGGGTTCCAGATCTCGATGAACTCCGCCGCTCCCGGCGCGACGACGATCTCCGAGATCAGCACGTGGCCGGCGGGCTCGCCGCTGACCTCGCCACCGCCGCCGCCGTCGCCGCCCGCGCCGCCGTCGCCGCCCGCGCCGCCGCCGCCGGTCTCTCCGCCGCCCGCGCCGCCGGCGCCGCCCTCGCCGGTGGAGCTCGACGTGGTGCTCGAGGAGCTCGCCCCGCCGCCGCCGGTCGCGTCGTCACCGCCGCAGGCCATGAGGTGGGCGAACGCCAGGGGGGAGGCAGCGAGGAGTGCGATACTGAGCAGGTTGCGCTTGTGCATTGGGTGAGAGATACATCAGAGCGCCGGCCAACAGGCAAGTGGGATTGCAGCCTGGAGGAAACGATCCACCGCTCGCGTTCGCGTCAGGACGGTGCCTGCGCCGCCAAAGGCGTGGCGGGCGCGCGAGGAATCGATAGCATGGCGCCATGAGACGGCGCTTCTCGCTCCTCCTGACACTTCTCTGTCTACCGCTCCCCGCGCTCGGCCTCGCTGCGGGGTGCGGCCAGACAGTCATCGTGGACGATCCCGCAGCCGGCGGCGGGGGCGGCGTGGCCGGAGCGCCGCCCGTCCAGAACGGCGAGGGAGGCGAGGACGCGGGGACCGATCCGCTCGAGGAGTACGTCGACCCGGGCTGTCCCGACGTGGAGCCGATCACCGACTTCGCTTGCGATCCCTACGATCAGTCGAGCGGCCACTGCGGCCCCGGAGAGGGGTGCTTCATCTACGTGCAGTATCCGATCGAGCCGTGCGGGCAGGAGATTTACGGCGCCTACTGCGCGCTGGCCGGCTCCGGAGGGCAGGGCGACCCGTGCAGCGGCGGCGGCGAGTGCGGCGCCGGGTTCGCCTGCGTCGTGACCGGCTCGGGCACGCAGTGCGTCCAGCTCTGCGAGCTCCGCGGCGACGATCGCTGCAGTCCGGGGCTCGTGTGCGAGCCGATCGACGTCGCGGGGATGGGCGGATGCTTGTGACGAGGCGTCCTCTGGCTCGTCATGCTCATCGGAATACGGCGCTGGCGCTGATCCTGCTCGGGATCGCCGCCTCGGGCGGCGCGCTCTCCGGCGGGTGCGGGGCGCGGACGGGGCTGAACATCCCGCCGCCTGCGCCGGAGTGCGAGGTGGACGCCGACTGCCCCGGCGCCGACGATCTGTGCAAGCCGGTGTTCTGCCAGCTCTTCGAGGCGGAGCAGCCCGACGCGGGCGCGCCGCCCCCGCCGGACGGCGTGCCGGGGGGCACGGCGCAGCGGCGCGGCGGGACGTGCGTCGAGCTCCCGCCGGTCGACTGCGACGACGGCGACCCGTGCACCCGCGACAGCTGCGAGAGCGCGACCGGGATGTGCGCCTACGGGCCGTCGACGCTCGACACCGACGGCGACGGGTTCCGCGCGGCGCTGCCCGGCACGATCCCCGGCGAGCCGCTCTCGTGCGGCGACGACTGCGACGACGCGAGCGCCGCGGCCTTCCCCGGCGGGCGCGAGATCTGCGACGGCGTCGACAACGACTGCGACGGCACGGTCGACAACGGGGCGCGCTTCGTGCCGATCGACGGCAACGCGACGCGCGTCTCGGGCGACATCGCGCCGGCCGGCGCGGGCGGCCTTGCCTGGAGCGGGACGTCCTACGCGGCGCTCTACACGGGGACGACGCAGGGCTTCAACCTGTACCGCTCGATGATCAGCGCCGACGGGGAGAAGCTCCCGCCCGGCGAGGAGATCATCACGCCGAAGAACGGCGACGCCTCTGGCGGGCCGATCGTGTGGGTCGGCGACCGGTACGGCGCCGCCTGGCAGGACCGGCGCGACGGCGACTACGAGGTGTACTTCTCCCTGCTCGACGCCGAGGGCCAGAAGGTCGAGGGCGGCGACAGGCGGCTGTCGAACGCGTTCGGCTTCTCGGTCAACGTGGCGCTCACGTGGAACGGCGCGGAGTTCATCCCCGTCTGGCAGGACGAGCGCAACGGCATCTTCGACCTGTTCGCCCAGCGCATCGACATCGACGGCAACCTGATCGGCGAGAACGTCCAGCTCACCGAGGCGTCGAACGGCCTCGGCAACGAGGCGCCCGCCGCGGCGGCGGGCCAGAGCGGGATCGGCGTCGCGTGGTCCACGGGCGACGCGACGACCCACTTCATCCAGTTCCGGACGTTCTCCGCCGAGCTCGAGCCGATCTCGGACGTCGTCAGGCTGACGGACGGCCGGACCGACGCGGTCTACCCGACGGTGGTCTGGAACCGCGATCGCTACGTGATCGCGTGGTTCGACAAGTCCGCGAGCCCCAAGGCCATCTATGCGGCCACGGTCTCGGAGGACGGCGAGATCCTCGCGGCGCCCAGGGCCATCTCGAACCCCGGCCCGTTCCGCTCGCGGTACCCGCACCTGCGCGCGCTCGGCGATCGGGTGCTCGCGATCTACTCGGACGACCGGGATCAGAACGACGGCTACGAGCTCTACGCGGTCACCGTGAGCGCCGACCTCGTGCCGCTCAGCGCCGAGCAGCGGCTCACGTCCGCGCCCCGCGACAGCATCAGCCCGGTCGCCGCGTTCGGGCCCGAGGGCGATGTGGGCATCCTCTTCCGCGACGATCGCGAGGGCGGCGAGCACCACGTCTTCTTCACCCGGCTCAGCTGCGAAGCCGGCGACTGACAGCCCCCCGGCCGGGCGCGTCGACCTGTCCGCGACCGGGCGCGTCGGCCCGTCAGCCGCCGGGCGCGTCGACCTGTCCGCGACCGGGCGCGTCGGCCCGTCCGCGGATGGCCCCGCGCTCCGCCGCGACGGCGCGCTCGGCTCAGCCCCGGGTCGGCTGACGGCGCAGCCGGAAGGGGCCGGCGCGGTGGACCTTGCCCGGCAGCGGGCGGCCGATGACCTGCTCTGCGACGTTTCCCGCCTCGATGAGCTTGTCGAGATCGATGCCGGTCCGGACGCCCATCCCGTGGAGCATGAACACGAGATCCTCGGTCGCCATGTTGCCGGCCGCGCCCGGCGCATACGGACAGCCGCCCACGCCGGCCACCGACGCGTCGAAGTCGCGCACGCCGAGCTCCAGGCCGATCAGGATGTTCGCGAGCGCCGTGCCCCGCGTGTCGTGCAGGTGGAGCGCGAACCGCTCTACCGGCATCGCGTCGAGGAAGCGGCGGACGATGTCGTGCGTCTGCCGCGGGGTCCCGATGCCGATCGTGTCGCCGAGCGAGACCTGGTAGCAGCCGAGATCGATGAGCCGCTCCGCGATTCGCACGACGCGCGCCGGATCGACGTCGCCCTCGTACGGGCAGCCCCACACCGTCGACACGTAGGCGCGCACGGCGAGGCCCGCCTCGCGCGCCGGCGGGACGATCTCCGAGAACACCGAGAGCGTGTCGTCGATCGACTTGTTGATGTTCGCGCGGTTGTGCGACTCGCTCGCGCTCAGGAAGACGGCGATCTCGCGAAGGCCCACCGCCAGCGCCCGCTCCAGGCCGCGCGCGTTCGGGCACAGGGCGCTGAACGTCACGCCCTGCTCGGGGGCGAGCGTCCTCGCGAGCTCCTCGGCGTCCGAGAGCTGCGGGACCCACTTCGGCGAGACGAAGCTCGTGATCTCGATCCGGCGGAGGCCCGCGGCGACGAGCGCCGCGATGAGCCGCCGCTTGCCCTCGATCGGGATCATCGCCGCCTCGTTCTGGAGGCCGTCCCGCGGGCTGACCTCGTAGATCGAGACCTCGTCCGCGACGCGCGCGAAGAGCGGCGGCGCGGGGGCGGCGCGGTCCGCGCTGGCGTGCTCGGCGGTGCCCTCGGTCATCGGCAGACCCTCGTCGCCAGGCAGGATAGCGTCAACCGCTGACCATCCGAAGCTGCCTGTTCGACGCGGACGGCGTGAAGGGGATCGGGTAGCTCCCCGAGAAGCACGCGTGGCAGTAGCTGTCCGCCGACGGCCGCGCCGCCGCCGCGTCGCCCTCGCGCACCTCGATCGTTCGCACGCTCTCGACGAGGCCCTCGAGCGACAGGTAGCCCACGCTGTCGGCCGTCAGGTAGCTCCTGATCTCGTCCACGGAGTGGCTCGCGGCGATGAGCTCCGAGCGCGTCGGCGTGTCGACGCCGTAGTAGCAGGGCCAGCGCGTGGGCGGGCTCGAGATGCGCATGTGGACCTCGCGGGCGCCGGCGTCGCGGATCATCTTCACGATCTTCCGGCTCGTCGTCCCGCGGACGATCGAGTCGTCGACGACGACGACCCGCTTGCCCTCGATGGCCGCCCGGTTCGGGTTCAGCTTGAGCCGGACGCCGAAGTGCCGGATCGACTGCTGCGGCTCGATGAACGTGCGGCCGACGTAGTGGCTGCGGATGAGCCCCATCTCGAACGGCGCGCGCGCGCGGTCGGCGAAGCCGATCGCCGCCGGCACGCCCGAGTCGGGCACGGGGATCACGACGAGGTCGTCTCCCGGCTCGACCGGCTGCTCGGCCGCCAGGCGCCTGCCGAACGCCTTGCGGACCTCGTAGACGCTCACGCCCTGGATCGTCGAGTCGGGGCGCGCGAAGTAGACGTGCTCGAAGATGCAGAGCTTGCGCTGCTCCGGCGCGAAGGGGAACTCGGAGCGGACGCCGTCCGCGTTGATGATCACCATCTCGCCCGGCGCGACGTCGCGCACCTTGCGCGCCCCGATGAGGTCGAACGCCGTCGACTCGCTCGCGACCACGTGGGCGACGCCGCTGCCGCCCGGCATCTCGCCCAGGCAGAGCGGGCGAATGGCGCGCGGATCGCGCACCGCGATGAGCTCGCGCTCCGTCAGGAACAGGAGCGAGTAGGCGCCCTCCACCTGCTTCAGCGCCTCGGCGATGCGGTCGCGCAGCGACTCCTTCTTGCTCATCGCGATGAGGTGGACGATCGACTCGGTGTCGCTCGCGGTCTGGTAGATCGAGCCGCGCTCCTCGAGCTGCTCGCGCAGGGCCTCGTGGTTCGTGAGGTTGCCGTTGTGCGCGACAGCGAGCGAGCCGCGCGCGTAGTCGACGCCGATCGGCTGCGCGTTCTTCAGGTGCGAGCCGCCCGCCGTGGAGTAACGGACGTGGCCGATGGCGCGATCACCGGGCAGCGTCGCGAGATCCGCCGGCGAGAAGCCGGACTGCACGCGCCCCATGGCGCGGTGGCCGAAGAGGCGCTCCCCGTCGCTGCTGACGATCCCCGCAGATTCCTGCCCTCGATGCTGGAGCGCGTGCAACCCGAGGTAGGCCATGTTGGCCGCCTCGGGGTGGCCAAAGATTCCGAACACACCGCACATGCAGCCTATCTAGTACGAAAACGGGGCATGACCCACCGTCATGGCGATCTGGCGTCATGAATGAGGCGGCCGAGCGCCGGCGCCGGCGGGCAGCGGACGCGGCGCTCGGCCCGCGCGCGGGGCAGGTTCCCCGGCCAGCTCCGTCAGGTATGTGAGGGGGCTAACGAATTTCTACCGGGCGCGGCGCGCCTGGCGCGTGGGATTCCACGTTATTGCGCGGCGGGATGGAGATCGCGGGAAGCGAGGTCCGGACGACTCCCGTTATTCCGGGATATTCCAGAGCTTCTCGATGATCTTGGTTTCCATCGCATCGCCGTGGCACGTGCCGCACTCCATGTCCTCCTTGTCGGCCCGCGCGAGCTTGTACTGGTACTCCTCCTCCATGAACGCCTGCAGGGCCTTCTTGTCCTTGCGGTTCAGGACGTGCTCGTTCCCTGCGTGACAGCTGTCACAGAAGAGCGTGCCGCCGCTCTCGCTGCGGAGCGGCACCACGAAGTGGCGCCACATCTCGCGGGCGACCTTCATGTCGCGCGTCTCTTTCTTGAAGTCGCCCTCGACGTGGCAGCCCTGGCAGGTGTCGTAGCCGAGCGCCTTCTGCAGCAGCGGCATCACCTTCTTCTTCTGCGCCGACGGGAGCTTCTCGAGCGCGGGGATCTTCTTGAGGTTGATCCCGATCTTCTTCAGATCGGCCTCGAACTTCGTCGTCTGGACCGGCGTCGACTTGGCAGGCATCTCGTCGTCCTCGCCCTCGTCCGCGGCCGCCGTCTTCTCTGCCTTCGCGGGCTTGTCCGCCTTCGCGCTCTCCGATCCGCCGGTCGCGCCGTCGCCCGGGAGCGTCTCCCCGTCGAAGTCGTCCTTGTCGGCCGCCGTCTCGGGCGGCGGCGTCGTGGAGCCACATGCCCCTGCGAAGGCGCCCATCCAGAGCGCGAGGGCGAGCGCTGCGTGCTTCATCCTGGCTGCCATACTCCTCCAAAGGCTCGTCAATGCTGAGCGGACCACCGCCCCCCGCGCAGCAGGCCGCGCCGCCTCGCGGCGCGCGCCCGCACTCATTCGCCGGGCGATAGGGCTCGCAGTCTACTCGAATTTGCCCGAGACAGAGAGGAACGTGAGCTTGTTGTTCGTCTCG
This sequence comes from Sorangium sp. So ce1335, assembly GCF_051521615.1. Classification (NCBI taxonomy): domain Bacteria; kingdom Pseudomonadati; phylum Myxococcota; order Polyangiales; family Polyangiaceae; genus Sorangium; species Sorangium sp. So ce1335. Next base: position 6,175,126 of record NZ_CP150363.1, on the reverse strand, counting down.
CGGAGCCGCTGGACGAGCATCCGGACGACGTTCCAGAGGACCTCGTACGCGAGCTCCTTGTGCAGGAACAGCAGGTCCTCGAAGGCGTCCTTCGACACGGTGAGCAGCCGGCACCGCTCGTGGACGCGCGCGTCGGCGGACCGGGGGGCCTCGTCGAGCAGCGCCATCTCGCCGAACACGGCGCCGGGGCCGAGCACAGCGAGCGCCTCCTCGCCGATCCCGGCGATCTCGCGGCTGATCCGGACCTTGCCCTCCAGCAGGATGTAGAGCTTGTCGCCCGGATCCCCGTGCTGGAAGATCTTGGTGCCGAGGCCGTGCGTCTCCTCGCTCGCGACGCGCGAGATGAGCTCGAGCGCGGCCGGAGTGAGGCCCTTGAACAGGGGGACCTTGGAGAGCTGCTCGATCCGTTCGGGGACGATCACAAGCTGCCCCGGAGAATAGCCGAGGCGAAGGGCGCGGCGCGAATTTTCAGGGCGCTCGCGGCGAAGACCTACCGCGTGAACGTCACCGTGACGGGTGGCGTCGTGGCGGCGATCGGGGATCCCGCGCGATCCTTCCCCGGGGTGTACCGTCGGCTGAGCGCGCACATGCGCGCCGCGCGACCGAAACCGTGTCCGGGATCACTGACGACCTTGACCGACAGCGGGCTGCCGTCGGGCCGCACGGTGATCATCAGCACGACCTTCGCCTGGTCGATCTGGTCGACGTCGGCCTCGGGCGGGAAAGGGCAGTTCCAGTTGCTGCTGCCGATCAGGCCGGGCGGGGCCGATCGATCCGGTCCGGCGGGGGGCGGGGGCGGGACGGGATCGCCCGTGCCCTTGCCGCCGACGACGCCGCCCACCTTGGCGTTCGGGTTGAACGTGGGGGCCTTCGCCGTGCCCGCGCCGGCGACCTGACCGTAGCCGACGCCCTGCCCCTCGCCGCTCGCGATCCCGCGATCGGTCATGTCGAGGACCTCGTCCGGATCGGGCTCGCGCGTGAGGACCTTCGCCGCCTCGGCGGCGGCGGGGGGCGGATCGTACGGATCGTCCTCCTTGGGCGGCGGGGCGTTCGCCTGCGGCGGCGGCGCGACCTTGGGCTCGGGCTCGGGCTCGGGCTCCGGCGGCGGCGGCTCGGGCTCCGGCGGCTTGGGCTCCTCGACCTTCGGCGGCGTGACGTCGACCTCGTAGACCGCCCAGAGGTACTCGTGGATGCCGGCGCGCATCTGCTCGACCGCCTGCCGCATGTCGCGCATCGACCCCGAGACGATGGCCCGGGCCGACGCCGCGCTGTGGGTGGTCAGGGCCAGCGTGACCCCGAGGAAGGCGCCTACGCGCGAGGCCCGGTCGCCGAGGGCGAGCACCGCCGCCAGCGGGTCCCTCGTGCGCCGGCCGCCGCCGGCGCGGCTCGCGGCCGGGGCGGCGGGCGAGGTCGGGGGCTCGGGGGAGCCCCCAGGGTCAGCGCCGCCGCGCCTGTCCCGGCGGCGCCCGTCGTGGCGCGCCCCCGCGGCGCGATCGCTCGTGGCCTGGCTCATGACATCTCGCTCGGCGCGCTCAGGGGGCGGGGGTCGGTGTTGCCGGCGCGGGGGCGGCCGGGGGAGGCGCGGCCGGCGCGGCCGGCGCGCCCGGCGCCGCGCCGGGCTCGGGCGCGATCGGCGTCACGCCGAACGCGATCTTGGACACGCCCGCCTGCTTGAGCAGATCGAGCGCGCGGATCACCCGCCCGTGCGGGACCGTCGTGTCGGCGCGGATCACGGCGCGCAGCTCCGGGTTCTTCGCCTGGGCCTCGCGCGCGACCGGCAGGATGGCGTCCTCGGCCGCGAGCTTCTTGCCGTCGGCGAACGTGTCGCCGTTCGCGTGCAGCTCCAGCCCGAAGACGAGCTGCACCTCCTGCCCCTGCGCCGCCTTCGGCAGGTCGAGCGGGAGCGACTGCGAGACGATGATCTTCGCCGTCACCATGAAGATGATGAGGAGCACCAGGGTGATGTCGACGAGCGGCGTGACGTTGATGCCGCTGATCAGATCGTCGTCGTCGTTGCGGCTCGTGGCGGCCATCAGCGCTCCTCCTCGCCCGGGCCGCCCTTCTTGAGCTCGTCCTGCCGCGCCGCGCGCGCGGCCTTGCCGCGCGGCTCGGCCGCGACGGCGGGGGCGGCGCCGGCGAACGCGGGGTCGCTCTTGAGGTGCGCGAGCAGGACCCGCGTCAGCGCCTCGGTGTTCGCCAGCGTCGACTTGATCATGCGCTGGAAGAAGTTGTTCGCGGCGACCGCCGGGATGGCGACCGCGAGGCCGACGGCCGTCGCGACGAGCGCCTCGGCGATGCTCGACATGACCGCCTGCGGCGCCATGGCCTGCGACGCGGCCTGCGCGACCGGCGTCTTCGCCGCCTGGCCGAGCGCGTCGAAGGCGCCGACGACGCCGATGACGGTGCCGAACAGCCCGATGAACGGCGCGTTGTTGCCGAGGGTGCCCAGGTACGCGAGGCGCCGCTCCAGCTTCATGCGCTGGAGCGCCGCCGCGCCGGCCATGGCCTCCTCGGCCGCGTCGGGCCCCTGGTGCGCCACCGCGAGGCCGGCCGAGACGACCGCGGCCTCGGCCGACGGCGAGGCATCCATCCGCCGCCGCGCCGCCTCGACCGAGTCCTCGAGGGACGTCCGGAGGTCCCGCGCGAGGACGACGAGATCGTCGCGGAGCGACCAGAAGAACCAGGCGCGCTCCAGGATGATGGCGACCGAGATGACGCTGAGGCCGATCATCAACCACATGACCCACTCGGCCCCGAAGCCGACCATGATGCGCTGCAGCCACTCGACGAGGTTCATCTTCTTCCTTGGTGCCTTTCCCGATGGGTGTGGTGGGTGGGTGCCGCGCTTGCCGGGGTCTACGGGTCGGCGCCGGGCTGCCCTTCCTCGACTGCGTCCTGCTCCTCCGGAGCGGGGGCGCCCGCCGCCGCCGGCCTGCCGGTGGACGGCTGGGGGGCGGAGGCGTCGACGAGCCGAAAGACTCGCCCAAGGACGGTCGTCGCGTAGCCGCCCTTCGGTAGCACAAACGAGACGACGATTCCTTGCCCTGCGGCTGGATCTCCCGGACCCCGCGCGGGGGCGTCCCCGGCGCGCGGTTCGGCGTCGGATTCCGCGGCCGCCACCTCCAGGCCGTCGACCTCCAGCCGGAGCGGGCGCCGCGTGCCCTCCCCGGCGTGGGAGAAGGCGTCGAGCCGGCGGGGGTCGCCGATCGCCGCCGTGAGCACCTCGCGCTCCAGCGCGCCGGGGGCGCCCTCGGGCCAGCGCATCTTCCGGCCGAACATCGGGCCTGTGGGCGAGATCGCGAGCGCCGCGGCGCGCGCCTCGGCGTCCGCGAGCTCCGGGCCCTCGAGCGGAACGAGGAACAGCCCGCCGCTGTCGCGCTTCTTGGCGAGGTCGCCGGGGAGCACGGTGGTCCAGGTGCCGTCCGCCTCGCGGCGCGCGAGCACCTCGTTGAACCAGCGCGACTGGAGCGCCGAGAACAGGAGGCGCTGCTCGCGCCTGTCGCGGGGCCCGCGCTCCCGGCCCGCGATCCACGCGAGCGCGCGCTCGGGGTTGCTCCCGTCCCTCCCGAACCGCTGCGGCCCGAAGGCGTTCGGCACGCCGATGCGGCCGATCTCGACGAGGCGGCGCTCGGCGAGCGGGAGCGCGGCGGGGTCGATGCCCCGCAGCGCGATCCGGAACCGGTTGCCGACGAGGTGCCCCGGCTTGAGCTTGTGGTCGTGGCGGGCGACGGCGAGGATCTCGAGCCCGTGCAGCTCGGCCTTCTCGAGCAGGGGCGCGGGGTCGCGCGCGAGCGGGAGCTGGAACGAGGCGGTCTGCGTCGTGATCGCGTGCCGGTCCTTCATGCCGGCGAAGCCGGCGCCGCCCGGGTCGGCGCCGAGCGCCAGCGCGATCGCGCGCACCGCGTCGGGCGTCGTGCGCCCCGTCTTGCGGAAGGTGACGAACACGTGCTCGCCGCGGCCGCTCGGCGCGTAGGCGGGGAGCTCCTCGACGACGAAGTCCGCGGGCGAGGTCCGGAGCACGGCTGCGGGGAGGTCGCCGGGCGAGCCCGCGGCCGCGGGGGCCGCGACGGACGGGGCGGTGGTGGTCATGGGAGCGCCAGGGTGACCGAAATCTTCCGGGCGTCCAGCGGCGAAACGCGCTGGCGCCCGGGGCCCTGGCGATCAGAGCTCGTGCGGCATCAGGTCGCGCGGGCTCCGGAAGTACTGCAGGGGAGAGTAGGCGAGCAGGTTGGAGACGCGCGACGTGTAGATGCAGGCGTACTCCTCGACCTGATCGCCGAAGCTCGACGTCTCGTTCGCCTCCTTGAGCAGCGAGCCCCAGTAGGGGTGGAAGCGGCGGGCGATCTCGCGCTCCAGCTTGGCGACCTCGGCGTCGACGGCCCGGAGCTGGCCGCGGATGCGCTCGACGGCGCGCTTCGTGCGGCCGCGCTCGGCCTCGTAGAACGACGTCGCGTAGTCGATCTGGACCCCGGCGCCGTTCGCCTGCGCCAGCAGCGCGCTGCCGTTGCCGCCGCCGTTCGTCGTCACGCTCCCCGCGCCGTTCGCCGTCACGCTCCCCGCGCCGTTCTTCCTCTGCTGCTCCTCCTCGATCTTGCGGGTGAGGTCCTTGTAGCGCTGCTGGTAGAAGCGGAGCTGGTCCTCCAGCTCCTCGCGGCGGCCCTCGAGCATCGCGCTCTCCATGTGCTCGCGGCGGCACGACTCGTGGGCGGCGACCTCCGCCTCCATCTCCTGGATGATCATCGCCGTGCGCCACGCGCTCTCCTTCTTGGAGCGGAGGATGTCGCCGTAGATGTGATCGCCAACGTAGAGGACGCGATCGCCGGAGATGTTCAGGAACTTCTCGAAGTCGTGGAGGTTGCCCCCCTCGTAGATGGTGCCGCGCTCGAGCGGCGCCGTCGCGGGGCGGGTCTCGGCGCCGTCGCGGATGAGGAGAGGGCGGCGCTCCTGGAAGAACGCCGGCTTCTGCGCGGCGACGACGATGACGTCGAAGTAGTGGCGGAAGCTCGGGTACTCGGGCATCGCGTCCCCGATCAGGTACGTCATCATCTTCTCGGTGAACGGCCAGCGCGAGTTCGTGAGCAGGAAGAGCTTCTTGCCCGCCGAGCGGAACTTGTGGAGCGTCTGCGCCAGGTTCGGATCGCGCTGGACGAAGCGCGGCAGGTCGGAGAGGACCACGTCGAGGATGGTGCCGTCGCGGTGCGCCTCGTCGATGCACTCGCGGATGTCCGTGAACAGCCGCGCGTAGTCGAGCGGGACGCCGCGCTCCTCGAGGGCGTCGACGATGCCGGCGTAGAGCGTGGCCTCGCTGAGCGCGTACAGCGTGTCGATCCAGTGGTAGCGGGCGGTGTTCGGCCGGATCTTGCGGTGCTGGTAGAGCGACCTCAGCTCCTCCTTCGTGAGCTCCCGGAGCCCGTGGTAGCCGCGCTGGACCACCTTGAACCGGTCCATCTTGAGCACGTGGCCGAAGCGCTTGTCGATCAGCAGGCCGCGGATGGGGAAATGGATCGGGTAGCGGAGGTGCCGCAGCAGGTCCTCCGGGTAGCCGCGCGCGGCGAGCTTCGTGATGGTCCCCTGGATCGAGAGGTTGTCCATCTCGGTCTGGTTGTAGATCGCCAGGGTGTAATCCATGTCGAAGCCGACCCAGTCGATCCCCGCGAGCTTGAGGTTGCGGTTGACGAAGACGCGCCGGGTCCGCGGGATGCGCGTGGGCTCGGTCTGCGGATAAAGACCTCCGAGGGGAAGCTCGAGCTGCTCGAAGAACACGGTGGGTCGACTATGATATTCCACCCGGCGACGCGCACAACGGGCGCCGCCGTGACGAACGCGCGACGGCGCGATCTCGTCCTCCTGCGACCGCGCGCGACAGCGCACCACCAGGACCGACGGCCGGGATCCGTCACCCGTGCGGCCCGCGGTCCGCCTGGCGCGCCCGGGGACGGCGCGCCGCGCCACGCCACGGCGTGCGTTGCGGCGCGGAACTGCGCTATGGTGCGCGCCCGTGCCGTCTCGCGCGGCCGCAGCGCGGCCGACCATCCGTCAACGACGGGCACCTTGCTCGATGCTTTTTGCAGCACCTCCGCCGATCTCTCGCAAGCCCCCTGTCCAGCGCCCCACGTCGTGGTGGCTCAGCATGCTGCGCCGCCGCGCGGCGCGGATGTACGACGAAGAGCTCGACCTCTCCCGGCCGATCCCGTGGGAGAGCGAGGCCGAGCGCCAGGCGGCGATCGCCTTCTTCAACGCGGCGTTCCGCGCCGAGGAGTCGGGCCTGACACAGGCGCACGCCCTGGCGGACGAGGTGAGCGGCTGGGACCCGGAGCTCGGCGAGTGCCTGCGGCTCTACGGCGACGAGGAGGGGTGGCACCGCGAGCTGCTCACGAAGTTCCTCGCCCACATCGGCGGGGAGGTCCGCCCCATGGGCCGCGTCACCGGCACCTTCTACCGGCTGTACGGCCGCGCGAAGCGGGTCGAGACGATCGTGCTCACGAACCTCATGTTCGAGACCATCGGCTCGACGACGTACCGCCTCGCGCTGCGGGAGGCCCGGTACCCGGCCGTGCGGCAGATGCTCACGATCCTGACGCGCGACGAGTCGTTCCACGTCCCGCTGAACGTCCACTTCCTGCGCGAGGCGCTGAAGCGCAGCCCGCCCTCCAGGCGCGTCAAGCTGCGCGCCATCTACACGACGCTCTTCGCGGCGCTGCTCGGCTCCGCAGCGGCGAGCCGCCGGCGCGCGCTCGCCTTCGACAGGATCCCGTTCCGCGTGCTCGCGGGCGCCTACGCCGAGCACCTCGGGCGCCTGTTCGTCCACGAGAGCGACCTCGACTTCGCCCCGCCGGAGCTGCTGCTCCGCCTCTTCGGGCACAGCCGGCGCGCGCTCGCCTCGTCGGACGACCCCTCCGCCGTCAGCGTGCTCGCGGCGGAGGCGGCCGTCGACCGCGAGCGCGTCGTCGTGACGGCGCTCGACGGCGCGCGCGGCGCTCGCGACGCCGAACCGGGCTAGCCCGGCGGAAGGCCGCCCCGCCGCCACGGGCGACCCCGGCGCCGCCGCGGCCCGTGGTCGAGACGGCGCCGGCCCGTCGTCGGGTGCCCACGGTGAACTTTTCTTCCTTGTGTTGTCCGCAGTACACTCGCAGCTCCGGCGTCGTGGGCTCGCGCGGGGCGGGCGCCAGGTCGTCTCGGGGCGTGGATGGCAGGCAAAGAGCAGCGCCGGAGCGGGCCAGAGAGCAGCGCCGGCCCGAGGAGCAGCGAATCCGCGGAGCGCGCGCGCGCGCCGCAGGAGGTGGTGGCGCGCGCGGCGGCGCCCGCCGCGGAGGGCGCCGCCGCGGACGCGCTCGCCCAGGCGCGGCGCGAGATCCGGACGCTGCTCGGGGGGATCATCGGCATGAGCGGCCTGCTGCTCGACACCGAGCTCGACCCGGAGCAGCGCGCCTTGGCCCGCCGCATCCGGAGCAGCGGCGACGCGGCGCTCTCGATGATCGACGACCTGCTCGACGCGGGCCAGCCGGGCGGCGGGCTGCGCGTCGATCGCGCCGACTTCGACCTGCGCCGGACCGTCGAGGACGCGGCGGAGCTGCTCGGCGACCGCGCGCACGACGACCGGACCGAGCTCGTTCTCGACATCGAGCCCGACGTGCCGGGCGCCGTGCGCGGCGACGCGGCGCGGCTGCGGCAGGTCCTCCTCCACGTCGGCGCCCTCGCGATCGGCGCCGCGCGCCGGGGTGAGGTGCTGCTGCGCGCCGCGCTCGACGCGGGCGAGGACGGCGACGCGCCGGGCGCGAACGATGGCGCGCTCGAGGGCGCGGGCGTGCGGGTGCGCTTCGACGTGCGCTTCGCGGGCGGGGCCGGGGCCGCGGGCGGCGCGGCGGGCCAGGGGGCAGGGGAGCCGCAAGGCGGGGGCGCGCGGCCGGCGCCCGAGCGGGACCTCGGCGCGGGATCCAGCGTCGCCGTCGCGCGCCGCCTCGTCGGCGCGCTGGGCGGCGAGCTGCGCATGGTCGAGGAGCCGGTCGCGCGCCGCCGCCGGATCTCGTTCGCGCTGCCGTTCGAGCGCGGCGGGCGCGGCTCGGAGCGCGCGCTCATCCCGCGCATCGACCTGCCCGGCAAGCGGGTGCTGGTGGTCGACGACAGCGGCGCGGTGCGCCGCGTCGTGCGGCGGCTCGTCGAGGAGCTCGGGCTCGCGTGCAGCACCTCCGCCGACGGCGCCGCGGCCCTCGCCGCGCTGCGCGAGGCGGCCGGCGCGCGGGCGCCCTACGACATGGTGCTGATCGACCTCGAGCTCGACGGCCTGCGGCTGCTCCAGCGCATCAAGGCGGAGCCGGCGATCGCGCCCGTGCGCAGCGTCCTCATCACCTACCCCGGCAGGGAGGCGCCGAGCCGCGCGGAGGTCGACGCCGTGCTGATCAAGCCGGTCCGACGCGCGCAGCTCCACTCGATCCTGCGGCTGCTCGTGGGGCTCCCGCCCGAGCACGTGGCCGCCGGGGTGCGCGCGCACGCGCCGCGGTCGCGGCGAGGGCCGGCGGCGTCCGACGCGCGCGGCTCGTCGCGCCCGAAGGTCCTCGTCGTCGACGACAGCGCGGTGAGCCGGAAGGTGGCGGCGTTCATGATCGAGAAGCGCGGCTACCGCGTCGAGGCGGTGGGCAGCGGCCGCGAGGCCGTCGAGGCGGCGCGCCGCGGCGGCTTCGCCGCGGTCCTGATGGACTGCCGCGCGCCGTCGCCGGGCGACGACGGCCGCGCGGCGGCCGCGGAGCTCCGCCGCGCCGAGCGGCCCGACCGGCGGGCGCCGATCATCGCGATGACGGAGGACGCCGGGGGCGACGCGCGGGAGAGGTGCCTCGCGGCGGGCATGGACGACGCTGTGTCGAAGCCGCTGAAGCAGGACGAGATCGACCGCGTGCTGCGGACGTTCGGCGCGGCGTCGCGGTCCGGCGCGTACGAGGCCGTGCACCACGACGCGGCGCCGCCGAGCGTGGAGCTCGCGCCGCCGACCCTCGTCACGCCCTCGCCGCCGCCGACCACGCGCCGCGCCCACCCCCCGGCGCCGCCCGGGCCGCGCGGCGGGCTGCGCGCGGTCGAGCCCGATGTCGTCACCGAGGTGATCGAGCTCTTCCTCACGGAGGCGCCGACGCGGGTGGCCTCGATGCGCGAGGCCGCGGCGCAGGGCGCGCTCGGCCAGCTCGAGCGGCTCGCCTGGGCGCTCTACGAGAGCGCCGACAAGCTCGCGGCGCTCAACCTGAAGGAGCTCTGCGCGCGGCTGGACCGGGAGGCGCGCGCCGGGACGCTCGAGAGCGCGACCGGGGCGGTGGAGGGCATCGCTCGAGAGGTGGAGCGCGTGCAGTCCTCGCTCGCGGCGGAGCTCACGAAGCGCGGGCTCCGGTGATCGCGGCCCGCAGAGACTCCGCGTCTCGGAGGCCCGGAGTCAGAGAGCCGAGACGGAGTCGCTCCCGCCCGCGACAGCGCGAGATTCGTTATGCAGCACACAGGCGAGGCGCCGCGTGGCGCGCCTCGACGAGGGCTTTCGAATGTTCCAGCTTTTCTGGGTAGTGGCATGCCGAGCGGCCGTCCGCCGCTCCGCGCCCGGGACGTGATCGACGACTGGGCATGACACGAGGCGTTATGCCCCGGGCGCCTCCTCGAACACGCGCAGGCCGTATTTCTCGAGACACCAGAGCACACCGATGATCAGGCTGCGCTTGTCGTCGACGAACGACGGCTTCTTTCCCTCGAAGTAGTGGCCCGCGAACTGAAATCCCCATCCCGTCGCGAACATCGCGGCCGCGAGCGGGAGGCCGATGAGGGTCGCGCCCACGGGGAAGCTCGCGACGATGAGCGGTATGCCTACCTTGTGACACGCCTGGTTGCGCGGGTCCTGGTGGTCTTCCTTGTAACGGCGGAGCACCTGTGTCCATTCGGCGTTGAGGCGGAGCATGCCACCACCTTACCATGCTGCCGCCCGGCGCGGCGGGCGCAGGGCGGCAACGCAAGCCGCCCGTGCGGCGCGGACGCGCGCGTGCGTCGGAGCGCCTCCGGCGAGCGCTGGGGTTGCCGCTTCTCGGTTGCCGTTGGAAGGAATGAGGCGTAGTTGGGCAGTGTGAGCGGTCACAGAACCGGTCCCATGGCCACGACGGCTCCGCTGTCATTCAGGACAGGGGAGATCATCCAGGGCGCGCGCTCGGAGAAGCGACGCGTGCTCTTGCTCGTCTATCACCATGACGGCGTCGAGATGGCCCCGATGAGCCCCGGCGTCGGCGTCGTCGTCGGCAGGGAGCCCCCCGCCGACGTGGTGATCCGCGACCGGAGCATCTCGCGCAGGCACGCGCGCTTCACGCTCGTCGGCGGCGAGGTCGTCGTCGAGGACCTCAACTCCCGCAACGGGACGCGCATCTCGGGGCAGCGGGTCGAGAGCGGCGTTGTGAAGGCCGGCGACGAGGTGCTGCTCGGCGGCATCGTCGCGTCGGTCCACGTGCTCGCCGGCGGCGAGCTGCCGCCGTTCGGCCTCGAGGGGTCCGACGCGCTCCGCGTCGCGCTGCAGGCCGAGATCGTGCGGTCCAGGTTCTTCAGCCGCAAGTTCGCGCTCCTCGTCGTCCGCTCGCTCGGCGAGCAGGCGGGCCACCTCCGCCACTGGGGGCTCCGCGTGCGCGAGGCGCTGAGGCCGGTCGATCGCGTCGCCTTCTACAGCGCCGACACCCTCGAGATCCTGCTCCCCGAGGTCACGCCCGAGCTCGCCGAGGAGCTCGCGAGGACGATCGTCACGCGCCGCGAGGGCGAGCCCACGCTGGTGTCCGGGGTCGCCGTGTTCCCCGACGCCGCGACGACCATCGACAAGCTCATCGAGGTCAGCCACGAGGCGTCGCGGAGCGCGACCCCCGCGGAGCCCGTGCGCCTCGCGGCCCCCGAGGGCGCGCTGCTCGTCGTCGCGCCGAAGGCCGAGGGCGCCCGGCCGCCCGAGGAGGAGGGCTCCCCGGGGGCGTCGGAGAGCGCGTGGGAGGCCGACGGCCACGTCCTCGCGACGAAGAGCCCGCTCATGCGCTCGCTCGTCGAGGTGGCGCTGCGCGCCGCGCGCTCGTCGATCCCCGTGCTCCTGCGCGGCGAGACCGGCACGGGCAAGGAGGTGCTCGCGCGCTTCATCCACGACCGCAGCCCGCGCCGCGGCGAGCCGCTCATCTGCGTGAACTGCGGGGCGATCCCCGCGCTGCTCATCGAGAGCACCCTCTTCGGCCACGAGCGCGGCGCCTTCACCGGCGCGAGCCAGCAGCAGAAGGGCGTCTTCGAGGCGGCCGCCAGCGGCACGGTCCTGCTCGACGAGATCGGCGAGCTGCCCGCGGCCGCGCAGGCCGCGCTCCTGCGCGTGCTCGAGACGAAGCGGGTGACGCGCGTCGGCGCGACGAGGGAGATCGAGGTCGACGTCCGCGTGATCGCCGCGACGCACCGCGATCTCGACGCGATGTGCGAGGCGGGCACGTTCCGGCTCGACCTGCTCTACCGGCTGAACGCGATGACGCTGAACATCCCGCCGCTCCGCGCGCGCCGCGACGACATCCCGGCGCTCGCGGCGGGCTTCCTGCGCCAGGCGAACGCGGAGGACGTGAGCCGGGTCCAGTCGATCGCGCCCGAGGCGCTGGCCCTGCTGAAGAGCTACTCGTGGCCCGGCAACGTGCGCGAGCTCCGCAACGCGATCGAGCGGGCGGTGGTCATCGCCGAGGGCGAGGCGATCATGGCGCGCGATCTCCCCGAGCGCGTCCGCCTGGCGTCGACCTCCCCCAGCTCGCCCCCCGCGACCTCGCGCGCGTCCGACCACGGCATGGCCGCCGTCGTGTCCCAGCGCGCTTCCGACCCCCCGGGCGCGTCCGATCCGCGATCGTCGTCGAGCCCGATGACGGGCGGCCTCAAGACGCGCCTGGAGCAGATCGAAGCCGACCTCTTGCTCCAGGCGCTGCGCGCGTCCGACTGGAACCAGACGGAGGCGGCGCGGCGCCTGGAGCTGCCGCTCCGGACGCTCCAGCACAAGATCAAGGTCTACGGCATCAAGAAGCTCGGCTACGGCGTCGCGCGCTAGCCGGCGCGCGCCACCTCCCGGAGGCGCCCGCCAGCCGGCGACGCGCCGCCTCCCCGAGGCGCCCGCTACTGGGAGAACCCTTCCAGCATGTAGTGCGCCTCGATCCGCTTGAGCGCGAGCACCATCGCGGCGAGCCGCATCGGCAGGCGCTTGCCGAGGACGAGCCCGGTCGAGTCGTGATCGTCCGTGCGGCGCGGCCGGTCCTCGGCGATGTCGCAGATCAGGCGATAGTTGCTCTTGATGGCGCGCTCCAGCCGCGCGTTCACCTCGCCCTCGGTCCAGTGCTCCATTCGCTTGTTCTGGATCCACTCGTAGTACGAGACCGTCACGCCGCCCGCGTTGCCGATGATGTCGGGAATGACGCTGATGCCGCGCTCCGCGAGCACCTTGTCCCCCTCGGTCGTCGTCGGGCGGTTGGCGCCCTCGGCCACGAGCTTCGCCTTGAGCCGCTCGGCCACCTCGCCGGTGATCGCGTCGCCGAGCGCGGCCGGAATGCAGATCTCCGCGTCGACGCTCCAGAAATCGTCGCGCGCGATCGCCTGGGCGCCGCCGTAGCCGGCGACCGAGCGCCGGAGGTTCGCCGGGTTCTCGTTCACGTAGGCCATGAGCGCGCCGACCTCGATGCCGTTCGGGTCGTAGATCGCGCCGTCCGCGTCCTGCACCGCGACGCACCGCGCGCCCATCCGGCACAGGATCTCGGCGGCGGCGGAGCCGACGTTGCCGAAGCCCTGCACGATGAAGCGCGCCCCCGCGATCGAGAGGCCGCGCTGCGCGTACCACTCCTCGACGCAGTAGGCGAGGCCCTGCCCGGTCGCCTTGGCGCGCCCCTCGGAGCCGCCGATGCGCACGTCCTTGCCCGTGACGACGCCGCGGTGGTTGTGCCGCTCGCGCTCGCCGTCGCTGTACTGGCGGAGGAGCCACGCCATCACCTCGGCGTTCGTGCCCACGTCGGGCGCCGGGATGTCGACGTTGGGGCCGATGAGCTGCTTGAGGCGGTACATGTACCGGAGCGATATCGCCTCGAGCTCCTCCTTGCTGTGCTCGCGCGGATCCATGCGAATGCCCCCCTTGGCGCCGCCGAACGGGACATGGGCGATCGCGGTCTTCCACGTCATCTCGGCGGCGAGCGCGTTGAACAGGTCGAGCGACACGGCCTTGTGGAAGCGCAGCCCCCCCTTGTAAGGCCCCCTCGCCTGGTTGTGCTGGACCCGGTACGCCTTGAAGCGGGTGAACCCGCCGGGCTGGATCCGGTAAAGCCCCTGCTCGCCGAGGCGGATCACGCCGTCCTCCATGTGGATCGAGCCGGTCCGGAGCGCCTCGGGGCGGAGGATGAGCTTGCCGTTGAAGAGCGGGGTGATGGCGGCGCGGTTCGGGATCACCGACGCAGGCAGCCGCTCGTAGGCCGCGGCCGCCTCGCCGCGGAAGGGGACGAGGCGGTCCTGGAGCTGCGTGGTGATGTAGAAGATGTGCTCGTAGTCGGGCTGCTCGAGCTCCAGCCGGATGCGGGGCGCCAGGCCGATGAGATCGGCGGCCGTGTGGAACACCGCCATCGATTCGCCGAAGATGTTGGTCTCCGGCTCGCGCTCCAGGAGAGGGACGTCTTCCATCTCCGTATGCTGCCTCGACCGCGCGGCGGGGGTCCAACCTTTCGCGCGCGGCGCGAGCGAGCGAGCGGGCCGCCGGCCTCGCGGGAGCTGGTGCGGCTCTCCACGGAGGATCCGGCGGCCCGCCGGGTCGATCACCGCTGTTACCGGCCGACAGCGTGGCCGGCGCGCTCAGCCAACGATGTCAGGGGAACAACCCAGGGGCGAACGCTCCGGCCGGGAAGCTGCCCCCCGGGAAGCCGCCGAGGCCGCCGACACCGAGGCCGCCCAGGCCGGGGTAGCCGCCGAGGCCGCCGACACCGAGGCCGCCCAGGCCGGGGTAGCCGCCGAGGCCGCCGACACCGAGGCCGCCCAGGCCGGGGTAGCCGCCGAGGCCGCCGATACCGAGGCCGCCCAGGCCGCCGAGGCCGCCCATGCCGCCGAGGCCGGGCGCCCCCCACCCGAAGCCGCCCCCCGGGATGCCGCCCCCGTAGGGATACCCGCCGAGGCCGCCGCCGAACGGCGACCCGCCGAACGGCGAGCCCACCTGCCCGACAGGACCCTGGATCGGCGCGCCGGGCAGCGTCTGACCGATGGGCGCGCCCTTGTCGACGGGCGGCGGGCCCTGGAGCGGCCCGCCCTTGCCGATGGGCGGCGCGCCGAGGCCCGGGACGAGCGGCCCGCCCTTGCCGATCGGGGCCTGGCCGATTGGGCCCTTGCCCGGGATCAGGCCGCCGCCCCGCGTCTCCTCCTGGTCTTCCCCCTCGAGCGCCTGAACGCTCGACGCCACGTCGACGTCGGCCTGCTCCAAGTCGGCCTCTCCCGGCGCCACCGCGTCGACCGCGCACCCGGTCATGAACGCAGAAAAGAGCATCGCCGCTTGCGCCATCTTCATATCGATCGAGCTAACCATCCGTCCTCCTTCCATGCCCCGCGAAGGCCGTCGGGCCCGCGGTGTCATGTCGAGCGGCGTGGAGAGCAGGCTGCGTGCCCGAGAGCGCGTGTGCAGAGCGTGCCGCGTCGGCGCGCTGTCGCTGCGGGCGCGCGGCGGGTGAAAGTGCATTGTCTGAATCCGCGCCGGAGGAGAGTTCTGCCCCGTTTCATCGCGCCCGAGCGCCGCCGCGCCGGCGCGTTTCGACAGCGCCTCGGAGCGCCGATGTGGGATGCTCCCGGGCGCTGGAGAAAGGCAAATGTCGACGCGCGCGCGCGGCCGGACGGCGCGAGAGCGGCCCGACTTGCTGCTTTATCGGGCCCTCGCAAACCGCATTTCCGAAGACCTGGTCGATCTCTGCAATCGAGGGCCGCGGCGACTCGACATCAGCGCTCGGCGGCGCCGACGTCCGCGCGCCCGCGCACACGATCGCGCGCGCTGGTCACGCCATGCGCAGCCCACTTCAGCCGATAAGGTCCCCGCGCGTCGCTCCTCGTGCGGCAGCCTCGGCGGCGGCGCGCGCCGCGCCCGCGTCGTCCGGAACAACGGCGCCCCCGCGGTCGTCGCCGGCGGAAGGTCGTTCGCGGGGCAGCGGCAGCGGCTCTCCGCGGGCGTGTGCGCCCCGCGCGGCGCAGACGTCCGCGGCGGCGCAGGGAAAGTCGGCGCGATCGCGACTCCTTCGCCTGGCAGGAGCCTGTCTCCTGTTGTAAGAATCATTACGCCAAAGGGCTCGCGCGGCGCCGCTCAGGCGCTGTCCTCGTCACCTCGCCGCGGGCTCGACGACGATCTCAGGTGCTCGAAGCGCCGGTTCATGCAGGACATGCGCGCTCCTCGCGCTGCTGCGGGCGCGCCGGGGCGCCGCTCGCCCGGGGGGCGGCGGCCCGCGACGCGCGATCCGGGGCAGCGCGCTCGGGGCAGCGCGCTTTCTGAGGAGGGGAATCGCATGCGCCGCTCTGCGACGCGCCCGGGTTCACCGTGGCTGGCCGTCTGCATTGCTGTCCTGTCGCTGCTCGCGCTGCTCGCCGCGGCGTGCAGCGATCCGTCTCTCGACTCCGAGGCGCCGCTCGAAGGCGAGGTCGTCGTCCCCGTGCGTTGCGCGCGCGGGCACGTCCTGGGTCCCGGCGGCGCGTGCATGCCGGTGGGCATCCAGGGGTGCGCCGAGCTGTTCGTGGAGGACGACGGCCTCTGCCGCCCCTCGATGGAGAAATGCCCCGCGGGGACGATCCCGAAGTTCGATGAGGGCTGTGTTTCCGTCGGCATCCCGCGCTGCGCCAAGGAGCTCGAGGGGGACGACGGGCTCTGCAGGCCGACCATGGCGAAGTGCCCGACTGGCACGTTCGCCACGCCGGAAGCGGGGTGCGTGCCCGTCGACGGCCCCGAAGGCTGCGGGCCCGGGCGGTGGGGGAGCGTCCCCCGCGGGCCCGGGACCCTCCACGTCGATCCGAGCTACGCCGGCGCGGACGGCGACGGCTCCGAGGCGAGGCCCGTCACGACGCTGGCGGCGGCGCTGGAGCTCGCCGCCGAGGGCGGGACGATCGCGCTCGCGGAGGGCACCTACGACGAGCCGCTCGTCGTGACGAGGCCGCTCGCGATCGTCGGCGCGTGCGCCTCGCGCGTGAAGCTCCGCGGGGTGACCTCGCTGAGCGACCCTCCCGCGACCGTGGCCGTGCTCCGGGCGGGGGAGGTGACATTGCGGGGCGTCGAGATCGGCGGGGACGGCGCCGGCGTGGTGGCGACGGACGGGAGCGCCGTGGCGCTCGAGCGCGTCCACATCAAGGGCGCGGCCCACGTCGGCGTCCTGGCGGGCCGTGGCGCGCGCATCTCGGTGGCGCAGAGCTGGATCGAGGGGACGCGCTCCGGAGCCGCGGGCGACGGCGCGGGCGCCCTCGCGAGCGGCGGCGTGCTGTCCGTGAAGGAGAGCGCCGTCACGGGCAACCACGGCGCGGGCGTGGCGGCGCACCAGGCGGGCGCCACGGCGGTCGTCGTCGGCAGCCTCGTCGAGGGGACGCTGCCGTCGGAGCTCCACCGGGACGGCCAGGGGATCGTCGTCCGCGACGGCGCCGAGGCGTCGATCGAGGCCTCGGCCATCGTGGGAAACCGGTTGTCCGGGGTCTTCACCATGACCGGCGCCTCGGCGACCCTCTCCGGCGTGCTCGTCGAGGGGACGATCCCCGGGCTCCACGATCTGAGCTTCGGCATCGGCGTCCACGCGTCGGCGGGGTCGCGCGTCGCCATCGACGCGAGCGCCATCGTCGGCAACGCGGCGATCGGCGTCGCCGTGATCGGCGAGGGCGCCGCGGCGACGGTGGGGCGGAGCCTTGTCCAGGGCACGGTGGCGGCCGAGCCGGAGTCGCTGGTCGGCGGCTTCGGCGTGGCCGTCGCCCGCGGCGCGGCGATGCGCCTCCACGACAGCGCGATCTTCCGGAACCGCGCGACCGGCGTCCACGTGGGCGATCTGTCCGCCGAGCTGATCGCCGAGCGCAACCTCATCGAGGGCACCCTCGCCGAGGGGGGCTGGGGCCACGGCGCCGGGGTGATCGTGCTGGAGGGCCGCGTGACGCTCACGTCCAACGCCGTTCGCGGCAACGAGGGGACCGGCGTGTCGATCGGGTATACAGGGTCCGAGGCGACCGTGACAGGCAACCTCGTCGACGGGCACGTCGCGCCGGACCGCGGCGCGCCGGTGGGGCGGGGGATCGTCGTCTACCGCGGCGCGAACGCGGTGCTCGCGGGCAACGTGGTCAGCGGCAACCGCTCCGTCGGCGTCCTCGTCGGCTCGGAGATCCCGGGCGGCAAGGTCGAGATGACGGGGGACCTCATCCAGGACACGTTCGGCGATCGCGGCGGCGCGGGCGACGACGCGTCCGGCATCGGCGTCGCGGCCGCGCGCTACGAGCTCCGGCTCGACTCGGCCATCATCCGCGCGAGCCGCACGGCCGGTGTGGCGCTGTTCGGCGCCGACGCCGACATCTCCCGCGCGATCGTCGACGGGGTGACGGGCGACGGCCGCGCCGGGGACGGCGCGAGCGACGGCGATCTCGTGGCCGACGGCGTCCTGGCGCTCGACGGAGCCACGGCCACCGTCGCCGACGTCCGCGTCGCCGGCTGCGCGCGGGCCGGCATCCTGTTCGACCGGAGCTCGGGTCACCTCTCCAGGGTCCACGTCTCGGACAACCTCCTGGGGCTCGTCGTGCAGGGAGCGCCCGCGCTCGATCCCGGCAAGGAGAGCGTGTTGGCCGACAACGGCGCGGCGGACGAGCTCTTCGGCTCCGCGCTCCAGGTGCCCGCGTCCGCTCCGCCGCTGTGGTGACGCGCGAGCTCGCCTGCCCGCTGCCTTGTCCCCGCGCGAAACATTGCAGACATCGAATGGAATCTCTCCGGATACGTGGTATTCGATCTGGACGGCGGCGGATGGCGTCGGACGGCGGCGGACGAGGGAGCGCTGACCCCGCGCACCCAGGCGCCAAGTCGCCAGCCTGCGATTCGAGCTGGAGCCTACCGGCCCATCGCGCCGCGCCTCCCGGACACGATCGGCGCACACCGGCACGGGTCGTGTCCAGGTCTCTCCCGGCGAGAGGGGCCGTGTACAACCGTCGGCGCGAAGGTTGAAATTTCTGGTCTTGTCACCGCGCGCGGGTCTCTGTATAGACGTCCCCCGGCCGGGCTTGAAACGCCGCGTCACAGCGGCGCTCTGCTTTCTTACGATGGCCGAAGAAAATAACAGTGTCAGTGTTGAGCACGCCGTCCCATCGATGACGCGTGATGACAACGTGAGATCAGCGTGCCGCGATCACGCATGACGCGGCACGACATCACTGCTGATACGTGCCTGAAAGGGCAGCGTAAGAACTTGACAGCGACCTCGAATCCCCGTTGACACTGATGTGCGAAGACGGCTACAGTGCCAACGTCTGGATGCCGATATGGTGCGCCGCGTTGCGCGCGTCGTGCTCCGACAGGCCGCTCTATCGCGTGGCGGCTCCCGGGAAGACCAATGAAGTGGGATAGGGACGGTGGGCGCTCGGGTGTGCCCACGAGGGCCCCGCGAGGAGCATTCGCATGAGGAATCGGTTCTTGCCCCGTCGGACGTTCGTTCTGTCGGCGCTGCTTCTTTCGGCCGGTGTCACATCGGGTTGCAGCAAATCCGATGTGAAGCCGGATCCCTCGAAGGGCACGGGCACCGCTCCGGGCGCGCAGGGCGCGAGCAAGGCCGTCAACGCGGACACGTTCCTCACCGTCTCGATCGAGCAGCAAGCCTCCTGGGTGCGCAACTTCAATCCGCTGCTCGCGCCAGGCAATGTTCGCTGGCCAACCGTCGCTGGCATTTACGAGCCGCTCCTCGTTTACAACACGATGAAGGGCGAGTTCACCCCGTGGCTCGCGTCGAAGTACGAGTGGAGCAACGGGAACAAGACGCTCACCTTCACGACGCGCCCTGGCGTCAAGTGGTCCGACGGCCAGCCCTTCACGGCGAAGGACGTGGCCTTCACCTTCGGTCTCCTCAAGAAGCACGCCGCCCTCGATCTCCAGGGCGTCTGGAAGTGGCTGACCGCGGTTGAGGCCAAGAGCGACTCCACGGTCGAGTTCTCGCTCACGCGCCCCTATGTTCCCGGGCTCACGTTCCTCGGGCACCAGCCGATCGTGCCGGAGCACAAGTGGAAGGACGTGACGGATCCGGTCACGTACACGAACGAGAACCCGGTCGCGACGGGGCCGTTCACCGAGGTGAAGACGTTCCAGAACCAGATCTACGAGCTCGGCCGGAACCCGAACTACTGGCAGCAGGGCAAGCCCGCGATCAAGGGGCTCCGCTTCCCGGCCTACCCGGGCAACGACCAGGCGAACCTGGCGCTCCTGAACGGCGAGGTCGACTGGGCCGGCAACTTCGTCCCGGAGATCGAGAAGGTCTACGTCGGCAAGGACCCTCAGAATCACCACTACTGGTTCCCGCTCGTCGGCAGCACCGTGTTCGTCTACACGAACACGACGAAGAAGCCGCTCGACGACGTGCGGTTGCGCAAGGCGCTCAGCATGGCGCTCGATCGCGAGCAGATCGTCAAGGTCGCGATGAACAACTACACGCGGCCGGCGGACGCGACGGCGCTCAGCGACGCGCACGAGCGCTGGCGCAGCCAGAAGGTCGTCGAGAGCGGCGACTGGGTGAAGTTCAACGTGGCCAAGGCGAACCAGCTCCTCGACGAGGCCGGCTACGCCAAGGGCCCGGACGGCATCCGCGTGAAGGACGGCAAGCCGCTGCGCTTCGACATCAACGTCGTCACGGGCTGGTCCGACTGGGTGCGCGCGGCGCAGATCGTCACGCAGCAGGTGAAGAACATCGGCGTCGAGGCCACGCTGAAGACGTACGACTTCAGCGCGTTCTTCGAGGCGCTCCAGAAGGGCACCTTTGACCTGTCGATGGGCTGGTCGAACGAGGAGCCGACGCCGTACAACTTCTACCGCGACCTCGTCGGCACCGCGACCGTGAAGCCGGTCGGCGAGTCGTCGGCGCGCAACTGGCACCGCTTCGGCGCGAAGCAGGCCGACAGCCTCTTCGAGGCGTTCGAGGCCGCGACGGATCAGGCGGAGCAGAAGAAGCTCCTCGAGCAGCTCCAGGAGATCTTCTCCGAGACGGCGCCCTCGATCCCGCTGTTCCCCGGGCCGTCGTGGGGCGAGTACAACACCCGCCGCTTCACGGGGTTCCCCAGCAAGGAGAACCCGTACGCGAAGCTGTCGCCGAACAACCCGCCCGAGTACCTGCTCGTCCTCACCGAGCTCAAGCCGAAGTGATGTTGGGCGTGACCTGATCCGAAGAGCAGGTTAGAAGAGAGAGCTTCTGTGCGTTACCTCCTTCGACAGCTAGGCTTGTACTTCATCGCAGCGTGGGCGTCGCTCACCCTGAACTTCATCATCCCGCGGCTCATGCCGGGCGATCCCGCCTCGGCGATGTTCGCGCGCTTCCGCGGCCAGCTCCAGCCGGAGGCGATCGAGGCGCTGCGGAAGGCGTTCGGGTTCACGGGTGAGCCGCTCCCCAAGCAGTACGTCACCTACCTCAGCCACACGCTGACGGGCGATCTCGGCACGTCGGTCGCTCACTTCCCCGCGAAGGTGACCGACGTGATCGCGACCGGGCTCGGCTGGACGCTGCTCCTGTCGGGCGGCGCCGTGATCGTCAGCTTCGGGCTGGGCACGCTGCTCGGGATCATCGCGACGTGGAAGCGCGGCGGCTGGCTCGACTCGGCCATGCCGCCCGTCCTGATGTTCCTCGGCGCGTTCCCGTACTTCTGGCTCGCGATGGTGTCGCTCTACATCCTCGGGTTCGTGCTCGGGCTCTTCCCGCTGCGCCACGCCTACAGCGACACGCTGTCGCCCGAATGGAGCCTCGAGTTCATCGGAAGCGTGCTGTCGCACATGATCCTGCCCGCCCTGTCGATCGTCATCGCGACGATCGGGGGCTGGATGCTCGGCATGCGCAGCGCGATGGTCACCGTGCTCTCCGAGGAGTACATCACGATGGCCCAGGCCAAGGGGCTCTCCCAGTGGCGGGTCATGTTCACCTACGCCGCGCGGAACGCGCTCCTGCCCAACGTCACCGGCTTCGGCATGGCGCTCGGCTTCGTGCTCGCCGGGTCGCTGCTCACCGAGATCGTCTTCTCGTATCCGGGTCAGGGCTACCTGCTCATCCAGGCCGTTCGTAACCAGGACTACCCGCTCATGCAGGGGATCTTCCTTACCATCACGCTGGCCGTGCTGGGCGCGAACTTCCTGGTCGACGTCATCTACGTGTTTCTTGATCCCCGCGCCCGCGGGCGCTGAGGGCTGGGTCCAGGAGAAGCGATGGCTGCGCAACAAGGCAACAGCGGGGGCAAGGCCACCCGTGAGGCGGGGTGGATCCGCCGGCTCCTCTCGAACCGCAAGGCGATGGCCGGTTCGATCATCTTGCTCTTCTTCGTGCTGCTCGCGCTGCTCGGCCCGGTGTTCGTACGCCAGGACCCGCACGCGTTCGTGGGGATGCCGCACGAGGCGCCCACCGGCGAGCACCTGTTCGGCACGACGGGCCAGGGGCAGGACGTGCTCGCGCAGACGATCGTCGGCGCGCGGACGTCGCTGGCCGTCGGCTTCGCCACCGGCTTGGCCGTCATGGCGATCGGCGCGGCGATCGGCATGGTCGGCGGCTACTTCGGCGGCTGGATCGACAACGTCCTCTCGCTGCTCACGAACGTCTTCCTGATCATCCCCGGCCTGCCGATGGCCGTCGTCATCGCGGCCTACCTGCCGGCGGGCCCGATGACGATCCTGTTCGTCCTCGTGCTCACGGGGTGGGCGTGGAACGCGCGCGTGCTTCGATCGCAGGTGCTCGCGCTGCGCGACAAGGACTTCGTCTCGGCGTCGCTCGTGAGCGGCGAGGGGAGCGCGCGCATCATCTTCCGCGAGATCCTGCCGAACATGACGTCGCTGCTCATGTCCGGCTTCATCAACGCGACGATCTACGCGATCGGCGCGCAGGTCGGCCTGGAGTTCCTCGGCCTCGGCGACCTGAGCGCCGTGACCTGGGGGACGAACCTCTACTGGGCGAGCAACAACGCCGCGCTCCTCACGGGCGCCTGGTGGACCATCGTGCCCACCGGCGTGTGCGTCGCGCTCGTCGGGTTCGCGCTCACCCTGATCAACTACGCGATCGACGAGATCTCGAATCCGCGGCTCCGCGCGGAGGGGGCCTGGTCGCGCGTGCTCAAGAGCCGCAAGGTTGTGGCTGGTTCGTCAACGCCGGTAGTGAGGGCCCATGGCGCCTAGTCCGCTTCTCTCAGTTCAGGACCTGCGGGTCGAGTTCATCACCCCGACCGGTCCGGTGTGCGCGGTCGACAACGTCTCCTTCGACATCGCCCCGGGGGAGGTGCTCGGCCTCGCGGGCGAGTCGGGGAGCGGCAAGTCCACGGTGGCGATGGCCATCATGCGGCTGCTGCGCCCGCCGGCGATCATCACGGGCGGCCGCGTGCTGTTCGCCGGGCAGGACGTCCTGTCGATGAACGAGGAGCAGCTGCGCGCGTTCCGCTGGCGGAAGATGGCGCTCGTGTTCCAGAGCGCGATGACCGCGCTCAACCCGGTGCTGACCATCGGCGAGCAGATCGCCGACCCGATCATCGCGCACGACGGGGTGACGAAGGCGCAGGCGATGGAGCGCGCGGCCGCGCTGCTCAAGCTCGTGAACATCGACAGCTCGCGCCTGAGCAGCTACCCGCACCAGCTCTCGGGCGGCATGCGCCAGCGCGTGGTGATCGCGATCGCCATGGCGCTCAAGCCGCCGTTCCTCATCATGGACGAGCCCACGACGGCGCTCGACGTCGTCGTGCAGAAGGAGATCCTGCAGCAGATCGCCGATCTGAAGGATCGCCTCGGGTTCTCGATCCTCTTCATCACGCACGACCTCTCGCTCATCGCCGAGTTCTCCACGCGCATCGCCATCCTCTACGCGGGCAAGCTCGCGGAGACCGCCCGCGCCAAGGACCTGTTCAGCGATCCGAAGCACCCGTACACGCAGGGGCTCCTCGGCTCGTTCCCCTCGGTCCGGGGGCCCCGCCGCAGGCTGCAGGGCATCCCGGGCTCGCCGCCCGACATGCGCAACCCGCCGCCCGGCTGCCGCTTCCACCCCCGGTGCCCCCAGGCGTTCGCGACGTGTCAACACGAGCTGCCGCTCCTCCGTGAAATCGCGCCCGAGCACCGCGGCGCTTGCCACCTCTACTGACCATGACGATGACGAACCCTTACGCATCACCTGTCCTCGACGTGGTGCGCCTCGGCAAGTACTTCCTCGTCGGCGGCGGGCTCCGCGGGCAGCAGCTCCGGGCGCTGCACGACGCATCGTTCAAGCTCGCGGAGCGCGAGGTCATCGCGCTGGTCGGTGAGTCGGGCAGCGGAAAGAGCACGATCGCCCGGCTCATCGCGCGGCTGATGCCGCCGACCAGCGGGCAGATCCTGTTCAAGGGTCGCGACGTGCTGAAGGAGGAGCCGAACCGGGCCTCGCTCGCGTACCGCGGGCAGGTGCAGATGATCTTCCAGGACCCCTTCGGCTCGCTGAACCCGGTGCACACGATCGGCTACCACCTGGAGCGGCCGCTGCTGCTCCACAACAAGGCGCCGACGCCCGCGATCCTCAAGGAGAAGGTTCACGAGCTGCTCAAGACGGTCGATCTCAACCCGCCGGCGGAGGTCGCGGCCAAGTTCCCGTACCAGCTCTCGGGCGGCCAGCGGCAGCGCGTCGCGATCGCCCGCGCCCTCGCGGTGGATCCGACCGTCATCCTCGCGGACGAGCCGATCTCGATGCTGGACGTCTCGATCCGCATGGGCGTCCTGAACCTGATGGAGCGCCTCAAGGAGGAGCGCGGCATCTCGTACCTCTACATCACGCACGACATCGCGAGCGCGCGCTACGTCGCGGATCGCACGATGGTGATGTACGCGGGCCACATCGTGGAGGGCGCGCCCAGCGAGGAGCTGATGCAGCAGCCGGCGCACCCGTACACGAAGCTGCTGCTCTCCGCGGTGCCCGACCCGAACGGCTCGATCCGGAGCGAGCTCCCGGCCCGCTCCGGCGCGCCGAAGCTCATCAACCCGCCGCCGGGGTGCCCGTTCGCCGACCGCTGCCCGAGCGTGATGAACACGTGCCGCGAGCAGATGCCCGGCGCCGTCGACGTCGGCGCGGGGCACTGGGTCCGCTGCCACCTCTACGCGCCCGGCATGGCCGCGGCGGCCGCGCCCTTCCAGGCCACGGTGCCTGCCCCCGTCGGGACGATGCCCGTCTGAGGAGAACCACGAATTCACATGCCGTCTCTGAGATTTCCCGACAAGTTCGTTTGGGGCGTCGCGACGTCCTCCTATCAGATCGAAGGTGCCACGAGCGAGGATGGCCGGAGCGAGTCCATCTGGGACCGCTTCGCGAAGACGCCCGGCCAGATCACGGACGGGACCAACGGCGACATCGCCTGCGACCACTACCACCGGTGGCCTGAAGACATCGCGCTGATGAAGAGCCTGGGCATGATGGCCTACAGGTTCTCGATCGCGTGGCCGCGCGTCCTCCCGAACGGCCGGGGCGCGGTGAACCAGAAGGGGCTCGACTTCTACAGCCGGCTCGTGGACGGCCTGCTCGAGGCCGGGATCGAGCCGTACGCGACGCTCTTCCACTGGGATCTGCCCCAGGTGCTCCAGGACGAGGTCGGGGGCTGGCAGCACCGCTCCACGGCGGACGCGTTCGTGGAGTTCACCGACGCGGTGACCCGGAAGCTCGGTGATCGCGTGAAGAAGTGGATCACCCACAACGAGCCGTGGTGCACGGCGTTCCTCAGCTACGAGAAGGGGATCCACGCGCCGGGCATGCGCGATTTCGGCAAGGCGCTGGCGGTGAGCCATCACCTGCTGCTGTCGCACGGCCTCGCGGTGCCCGTGATCCGCGGCAACTGCCCCGGCTCCGAGGTGGGCATCACGCTGAACTCGAACTACGCGATGCCCGCGTCGCCGAGCGCCGCGGACTACGACGCGGCCCGCCACTACGACGGGTATTTCACCCGGTGGTTCCTCGACCCGCTGTACGGCCGGCACTACCCGGCGGACATGATCGCGGACTACATCAAGCTCGGCCACCTCCCGCCGGAGGGGCTGACGGTGTGCAAGCCGGGCGATCTCGACATCATCGCGACCCACTGCGACTTCATCGGCCTCAACTACTATTCCCGGGCGGTCCTGCGGAGCACCAAGGTGCCGGAGGAGCAGAACCTGCCGCGGACGGAGCACGTGGCGCCCGCCTCGGAGAAGACCGAGATGGACTGGGAGGTGTACCCGGAAGGCCTGCGGCGGCTGCTCCTGCGGCTCCACGTGGAGTACGGGGTGCCGAAGATCTACGTGACGGAGAACGGCGCCGCCTACTCGGAGGGCCCGGACAAGGACGGCCGCATCCGGGACGAGCGCCGGCTCAGGTTCCTGCGCGACCACTTCATCGCCGCGCGGCGCGCGATCGACGCGGGCGTGCCGCTCGCCGGGTACTTCGTCTGGTCGCTGATGGACAACTACGAGTGGGATCGCGGCTACGAGCAGCGGTTCGGCATCGTGTGGGTGGACTACGAGACCCAGCGGCGCACCCCGAAGGACAGCGCGCTCTGGTACAAGGGCGTCATCGCCGCCAACGCCGTCGACGACGGCACCTCCCAGGCGACCTGACCGGCAGCGCGCCGCAGACACGCGTCACATCGCGGCGCTGCGGCGCACCCCTCCACACCGTCAATTGTGTAGGCCCCGGGAGCTCCCTCTTCCCGCACGTCGGTGGGCCCTCGCCGAGGGCCTGGCAGCTCGGCTGGACCTCCCCCCGGCGCGCCCTCACGTCACGCGGAGCACCTCGTCGAGCGACGTGACGCCCTCCTTCACCTTGGTGAGCCCGGCCTCGCGGAGCGGCACGAGCCCCACCTTGCGCACGGCGTCCCGGTACGCGCGCTTGCCGGCCCGCGCCTTCACGAGCTCCCGCAGATCGTCGTCGAGCTCCAGCATCTCGAAGAGCCCGAGCCGACCCCGGTAGCCGGTCATGTGGCACGTCTGGCAGCCGACGGAGCGCTTCAGCTCGGTGCCCTTCTCGACGAGCACCCGGCCCTCCTCGCCCGTGACGTCGCTCTCGAGCTCGTAGGTCTCCGCGCACTCCGCGCAGAGCTTCCGCACGAGCCGCTGGGCGATCACCGCGAGCAGCGCGTTCGCGACGATCCACGACTCGGCGCCGAGGTCGACGAGGCGCGCGACGGTGTCGACCGCGTCCGAGGTGTGCAGCGTCGACAGCACGAGGTGCCCCGTGAGGCTCGCCTGCAGCGCGATCTGCGCCGTCTCGGGGTCGCGCATCTCGCCGACCATGATCACGTCCGGATCCTGCCGCAGGATCGCGCGCAGCCCCGTCGCGAAGGTGAAGCCCTGCCGCGGGTTCGTCTGCCCCTGCGTGATGTCCCCGAACTCGACCTCGATCGGGTCTTCCAGCGTCACGATGCTCAGCTCGCTGGTCTTCATCACCTTGAGCAGCGAGTAGAGCGTCGAGGTCTTCCCCGACCCGGTCGGCCCGCACACGACGATGAGCCCCGACGGGCGGTCGGCGAGCCGCTCGAGCCGCGGCAGGTCGCCCTCGGACAGCCCGAGCTTCTCGAGCGGGATGAGCTGGTGGCTGAGCAGCACGCGCAGCACGAGCGTCTCGCCGTGGATGGCGGGGAACGTCGAGGCGCGCAGGTGGATGAGCGGGTGGCCGTGCAGCTCCAGGCTGAACTGGCCGTCCTGCGGCAGCCGCCGCTCGGTCATGTCCATCCGCGCCAGCACCTTCACGCGCGAGGTGAGCGACGGCGCGAGCTCGAGGGGGATCTGCCCCTGCGCCACCATCACGCCGTCGACGCGGTACCGGACGCGGATGGTGTCGCGCTTCGGCTCGACGTGGATGTCGCTCGCGCCCATGGAGACCGCGCGGCGGACCAGGTGATCGAGCACCTTGACCGCGTCGAGGTCCTCGGACGGCGACGGGGGACGGCTGAGGCTCACCGCGCGCCTTTCTTGCCGCCCTTGCCGCCGACCTCGACGGTGCGGAGCGAGACCATCTTGAGCTCGTTCGAGGGCGGGAACGTCGCCCACACGCTGACGCCGTAGAGGCCGGGCCGCTTCTGGTCGTCCAGCGGGACCTGGATGTCGAATCGATTGCCGTTCACCTGAAGAGGAATAGGCGTCTTGAAGCCCTTCGGGAAGAACGTCGCGTAGGGGGGCGGGATCGGGTACCCGCCCATCTTGAGCAGCCGCTCCGGCGGGATCGGCTTGCCCGCGTCGACCCGCGAGATCCCGACGCCCGCGATCTTCGCCGGCGCCCTGAGCTCGCCGCCCACCCGGACCTCCTCGCCGACCTGCGCCCGCCGGGGGAGCGGCTGGTACGTCCCGTAGTCGTCGACGAACTCCTGCGCCATGCAGGCGATGTCGAACCCCTTCGCCTTGGCCAGGCCGACCCCGAGCGAGGTGTGCGACGCGGTGAGCACGTTGCGCCGGTGCCCGTCGGCCGGCGGCTTCTCGTTCATGAAGGCGCTGTGCACCCGCTCGAGGCTCTCGGCGGAGAAGCGCGGATCCGGGTCGAGCTCGCGCGCGGTCGCGTCGGCGAAGCAGCCGGCGTTCTCCATCACGAACCCGCCGCCGCCCGCCTCTGTATAGCGCTGCTCCGGGACCGAGCCGTCGCTGCCCCAGTGGCCGGTGAAGCCGCCGCGCACCATGTCGTCGGCGTGCCGCCGCCCCGCGCGCGCCGCGGTCTCGTCCCACGTCACCGGCGGCAGCTTGTGCGCCGCCCGGTCGCGGTTCACCAGCGCGAGCACGTACCGCCCCGCCTCCGCGCGGGTCATCCCCTTGCCCGGCGCGACAGGCGCCGCGGCGGCCTGCGCGTCGCCGCGCGCCTCGCCCGCGTCGCCGCGCGCCTCGCCCTCGTCGCCGTCACGCGCGCGCGCGCCGTCCTCCTCCGCGCCGGCGCCGTCCTCCGCGCCGGCGCCGTCCTCCGCGCCGGCCCCGGGCGGCCCTCCCGCCGGCCCTTTTCCGGCGCCGGCGCCGCATCCGAGCGCGAGGCCGCCCGCGGCGACGAGCCCGAGCCACGGCGCCCCGGGCCAGCGCCTCCGCCGATCGATCACCGCACCCGTGCTCCCTCGTGCCCCTCTCGCCATCGCGCGCATCGTCGCGACGGTAGCGCCTCGATGTCGCGCGCGCACGCCGTCCTCTGCCGCGCCTGCCGCCGTCATGTCGCGCGCGGGCCGTCCTCTACCGCGCCTGCCGCCGTCGCGCGGCGGCGTGCCGCGCGGCGAGGTGGTAAGCGATGCGCCACGTGAGCACGTCATCGTCGTCACAGGGCGCGGTCGCTGCGCACCCGCCCGGGGCCTCCGCCATCGTCCTCGCCGCCGAGCGCGAGGGGCGGGCGGCGCGGCCGACCGCGGGCATCCTCTGGATGATCCTGGCCCAGGCGCTGTTCGCCCTGATGAACGTCCTCTCGCGGCTCTCCTCGGAGCACGCCCCCTGGCCCGAGGTCGCCGCGTCCCGCGCGCTGGTGGGCGCGGCCACCGCGCTCGGCGTCGCGCTCGTCCGCCGCGCGCCGCTCTCCATGGCCCGCAGCGACCGGCGGCTCACGTGGGCGCGCTCGCTCTGCGGCACCGGCGCGATGCTGTGCGTCTTCTACACGCTGGGCGCGCCGCAGATCGCGCTCGGCGACGCGGTGACGCTCGGCGCGACGAGCCCGATCTTCGTCGCGATCCTCGCGCCGCGGATGCTCGGTGAGCGGAGCAGCCCGGGCCTCTGGGTGGCGATCCTGCTCGCCTTCGCGGGCGTGGCGCTGATCGCCGCGCCCAGGCTCGCCATCGCGGGCGAGACGGCGCTCGTCGCGACGCTGGGCGCCGTCTTCTCGGCGTTCGCGATGATGTGGCTGCGCCGGATCGGCGCCGGCGGGACGCGCGCGAGCCCGGAGGCGGTCGCGCTGCACTTCTCGCTCGTGGCGAGCGCCGCGATGATCGCGCTGTCGATCCCTGTCTGGCGCGCGCCCGACGCCCTGGGCGTCGCGCTGCTGATCGCGACGGGCCTCGCCGGGGGCCTCGGTCAGCTCGCGATGACGCGCGCCTACGCGCTCGACAACGCGGCGCGCATCGGCGCGCTCGGTTATGTCGGCGTCGCCCTGTCGCACGTGCTCGCCGCCGCCTGGCTCGGCGAGGTCCCCTCGGCGCGCCAGGTGCTCGGGGCGGCGCTGGTGACGGCGGCCGGCCTCTGGCTCGCCTCTCAGGCGCTGCGCGACGCGCGGCGGCCAGCGCGTCGATCGGCGCGTTGACCGGGTCCACCTCGCATGAGATAGCCGAGCTCCCGCTCAAGGAGGATCCGCATGAAAGCGTTCGCTGTTCAGGGTTCGTTCGGCCTCGACGCGCTCCGCCTGGTCGATCTGCCCGAGCCGAAGCCGGGGCCGGGGCAGGTCGTCCTCAGGATGAAGGCGGCGTCGCTGAACTACCGCGACCTGCTTGTAGTAAAGGGCCTTTACAACCCGAGGTTCCGGCTGCCGCTCGTGCCGTTCTCCGACGGCGTCGGCGAGGTGATCGGCGTGGGGGAGGGGGTGACGCGGGTGAAGGTCGGCGATCGCGTGTGCCCGATCTTTCACCAGCGCTGGATCGACGGGGAGCTCACCGCGGCCAAGGCGAGGGGGGCGCTCGGCGGCGAGCTGCCTGGCGTGCTCTCCGAGCAGGTGCTCGTCAGCGAGGAGGGGGTCGTCGCCGTCCCGGCGCACCTCACGGACGAGGAGGCCGCGTCGCTGCCGTGCGCCGCGGTGACCGCGTGGAACGCGCTGTTCGCGGCGAGCCACCTCAAGGCGGGCGACACCGTGCTCGTGCAGGGCACGGGCGGCGTCTCGATCTTCGCGCTGCAGCTCGCCCGGCTCGCTGGCGCGCGCGTCATCGTCACGTCGAGCAGCGACGAGAAGCTCGAGCGCGCGCGGTCGCTCGGGGCGTCGGAGACCATCAACTACCGCGCGACGCCCGAGTGGGACACGCAGGCGCTCTCGCTCACCGGCGGCGCGGGGGTGGATCACGTCATCGAGGTCGGCGGCGAGGGCACGATCGCCCGCTCGCTCCGCGCCGTGCGCATCGGCGGGCGCGTGAGCCTCATCGGCGTGCTCTCGGGCGGCACGCCGGCGCTGAACATGTTCCCGTTCCTGATGAAGCAGATCACCGCGCAGGGCATCTTCGTGGGCTCGCGGGCGATGTTCCAGGACATGAACCGCGCGATCGCGGCGGGCGGGCTGCGGCCCGCGATCGACCGGGTGTTCCCCTTCGGCGAGGCGCGCCAGGCGCTCGATCACATGGCGAGCGGCGGGCACTTCGGGAAGATCGCGCTCCGGTTCTGACGGACGGACGGACGGGCGCGGATGCGGGCGCGGGCGCGGATGCGGGCGCGGACGCGGGCGCGGGCGCGGACGCGGGCGCGGACGCGGGCGCGGATGCGGATGCGGACGCGGGCGCGGGCGCGGATGCGGATGCGGACGCGGGCGCGGGCGCGGGCGCGGGCGCGGATGCGGACGCCGCGGCGCGGGGGCGGCGCCGTGGAGCGCGCCGTCCGCCCGGCGGGCGGGCGCGCTCCGCTCGGAAGTGGCCTCGCCGGCGCAGGTCGTCTACGAGTCGTGGGCGGATCGTGACGAGGGATTCCGCGGCTGGCGCGCTCGCCCGCGCCGCGCGAGAGGTGATGGACGATGCTGCTCGATCTGGAGACAGAGGTCCTGTGTGGTCAGCTCATCGTGGGCGGCTTCGACGGCGCGGAGCCGCCGGCCCGGTACCTGCGGGCGCTCGCCGAGGGGCGGCGGGGCGGCGCGATCCTGTTCCGGCGCAACGTGCCCGACATGACCGCCACGGCGCAGCTCTGCCAGGCGCTCGCCGCGGCGGGCGGCCCCGAGCGGCCCCCGTTCATCGGGATCGATCAGGAGGGCGGCCGCGTGACGCGCCTGCGCGCGCCGTTCCTGGCGCTGCCGCCGATGCGCTCGCTCGGCGAGCTCATGGATCTCCCGCTGCTGCGCCGCGCGGCGCGGGCCGTCGCGTCCGAGCTCGGCGCCGTCGGCATCAACCTGAACTTCGCCCCGGTGCTCGACGTCGACTCGAACCCCGCGAACCCGATCATCGGCGATCGCGCGTTCGGCCGCGATCCGCACACGGTCACGAGGGCCGCTGTCGCGTTCCTCGAGGGGCTCCAGGAGGAGGGCGTGCTCGCCTGCGGCAAGCACTTCCCGGGGCACGGCGATACAGCGCTCGACAGCCACCTTGCGCTCCCGACGATCGCCCACGGCCGCGGCCGCCTCGACGAGATCGAGCTGCCGCCGTTCCGCGCGGCCTCCCGGGCCGGCGTCGCGTCGCTGATGACGGCGCACATCGTCGTCGAGGCGCTCGACCCCGGCGTCCCGGCGACGCTCTCCCGCGCCATCTGCACCGGCCTCCTGCGCGACGAGATCGGCTTCGAGGGGGTGCTCTTCTCGGACGACCTCGAGATGGCCGCGATCGCGGCGCACTACCCGGTCGAGGAGGCCGCCACCGCGGCGATCTGGGCGGGCTGCGACGCGCTGCTCATCTGCAAGGACGAGGACCTGCAGGACCGCGCGCACGAGGCGCTCGTGCGCCGGGCCGAGCGCGATCGGCGCTTCCGCGACCGCTGCGTCGAGGCGGCCGCGCGATGCCTCCGGCAGCGCCGCCTGCGCCCGCCGCGGCCGGTCGCCTCGCCGGCGGCGCTCGCCGGGATCGTCGGCGGGCCGGCGTCTCGGGCGGTGCTCGAGGACGTCGAGCGGGCGCACGCCGCGCTCGCCGCGGGGGCGGCCACGTGACCGCGCCGCCGGGGGCCGCGCGCGCGGAGCCCGCCGAGCACCCCGACCGCCCGTTCGTCCTGGCCGCGCGGCGGCTCGTCACGTGCGACCCGTCGCGCGCCTCGGCCGGCGATCCGCTCGGGGTCATCGAGGACGCCGCGGTCGTCGTGCGGGGCGGCGCGATCGAGGCGGTCGGGCGCCGGCAGGAGATCCTGCGCCCCGGGTCGGGCCTCGCCGCCGCGATGGAGGCCGCGGGGGTGGTGACGCCCGGGCTCGTCGACTGCCACACGCACGCGCCCTGGGTCGGCTCGCGCGACGCGGAGTACGCGGTCCGCATGGCCGGGGGCGATTACGAGGCGATCGCCGCGGCGGGCGGCGGCATCGTCGCGAGCATGCGGGCGGTGCGCGCCGCGACCGCCGGCGAGCTCGCGGGCGCGCTCCGCGCGCGCCTCCGCCGGATGGCCGCGCTCGGCGTGACCGCCGTCGAGGCGAAGAGCGGCTACGGGCTCGACGAGGCCTCGGAGCGCAAGCAGCTCGAGGCGGTCGCCGAGGCGGGGAGGGACGCGCGCCTGCCCCGCGTCGTGCCCACGTACCTCGCGCTGCACGCGCTGCCCCCGGAGGCGGGCGGCGACCGCGCGGCCTACGCCGCGACCGTCGCGCGCTCCTGGCTGCCCGCGATCGCCGCGGCCGGCCTGGCGCGGTACGTCGACGCGTACATCGACCGGAGCGCGTTCTCGGTGGACGAGGCGCGGCCGGCGCTCGAGCGGGCGCGCGCGCTCGGGCTCGGCGTGCGCGTGCACGTCGGGCAGTTCGCGGACGTGGGAGGCGCCGAGCTCGCGGCGGCGCTCGGCGCCGCGTCGGCCGATCACCTGGAGCACGTCGCGCCCGAGGGCATCGCGGCGCTCGCGCGGGCCGGGGTCGCGGCCGCGCTCCTGCCCGTCGCGAGCTTCACGCTGCGGCAGGAGCCGCCGCCCGTCGCCGCGCTCCGGGCCGCCGGCGTCCCGCTCGTCGTGGGCAGCGACGCGAACCCCGGCACGGCGCCGACCGAGAGCTTGCCGCTCGCGCTGGCGCTCGCGGTGCGGCTCTACGGCCTCACGGTGGCCGAGGCGATCCTTGGTGCGACGCGCGAGGCGGCGGCCGCGCTCGGCCTCGGCGGCGTGTGCGGCGCCGTGCGGCCGGGGCTCCGCGCCGACCTCGTCATCTGGGACCTGCCGCACGAGAACGCGATCGTGCAGCCCTGGGGCGCGCCGCGCGCAGAGGCCGTGCTGCGCGACGGCGAGGTCATCGCCGCGGCCGGCTGAGGTTCGGCGCCCTCGCGGCGCGCTCGCATCAGACGAGATCACGTCAGGGCAGGAGCGGTTGGGCGAAGGGCGCGGAGCTCGCCGTGTGGACCTGCTCTAGCGCGTCCGTGTCCGTGTCCGCGTCCGTGTCCGGATCCGCGCCCGCATCCGCGTCCGCGTCCGCGTCCGCGTCCGCATCCGCGCCCGCGTCCGGATCCGCGTCCGCGTCCGCGTCCGCATCCGCGCCCGCGCCCGCGCCCGCGTCCGCAATCGCCTCTGTATTCCTTCTGAGGCACCGCTTTCATTCAGAACGCGGATGTCGGAATGACGCTCTCCGGGCTTGCGAGCGTGCCCGCGTGCTCGGGAGGCGCAAGGCCAAGCCGTGCTCGCCGTGCTCGCGCGCTGCGCGCGCTGCGCGCGGCTGCGCGCGGTGCGGAGCTTCGCTCCGCAGCCTTGCGCCTCCCTGCGCGCGCGGGCGGGCCGGGGGGGCCCCGGAGGCGCGGGGCGAACGGAGGTTCATCATGGCTCTTCGCATCTACTCCATCGCAATCGATATGGTGCAGCGGCTGCGGCCGCTGATCGAGCGCATCGGAACCAGGGACTCCAATCTCGCCGATCAGCTGCGACGCGCGGCGGCGAGCGTGCCGCTGAACCTGCACGAGGGCGCGTACTCGCAAGGAAGGAACGTGCGTGCACGTTTCCATAACGCGCTCGGCTCCGCGGCGGAGGTGAGAGCCTGCCTCGATGTGGCCGAGGCGCTGGGCTACCTCGACCAGGTGGACCCGGCGCTCCGGGATACACTGGACCGGATCGTGGCAACAGTGCACCGGCTGGTGCGGTAATCCGTGCCGAAGGCGGGCCGTGTCTCGACGGCCCGCCCTCCGTGATGTCACGCCCGTGGGCGGACCAGACGGACCAGGGTAGCGATCACATGATCGAGGTGGTCAACCGTAGCTGCGTCGACCTCGGTGACGTAGCGCATGGCCTTCGCGACGTCGACACAGGCCATGACCTCTCGCGCCGAGCCCAAGGCGGTCTGGTAGCGCTGTCTTTTGTGTCCGGCCGTATTGCCCATGCCCTCCGCGGTGTTGAGCGCCACGCTCGCCGCAGCCCTGCGCATTTGCCGTGCGAGATCCGAGTCTCGCCGCTCGATCTGCTCAGCGACTGTGGCCAGTCCAGCGATCATCTTGAGAACGACGTCATAGATTCGAAGCATGATGGCCCTCTCCAGCCCGACGACCCGCTCGCCGGGCCCCCGCCCTCCACCGGCGCGCGCAGGGGGGTGCAAAGCTGCGGAGCGAAGCTCCGCACCGCGCGCAGCCGCCCGGAGCCGCCCGCAGCGCGCGCAGCGCGCGAGGACGGCGAGGACGGCGAGCACGGCTTGGCTTTGCGCCCCCCGAGCACGCCGGTACGCTGGCCGTCCCGAGCGAGCGCGCCCGCGTCGGCATCCGTATCCGTATCCGTATCCGTATCCGTATCCGTATCCGTATCCGTATCCGTATCCGTATCCGTATCCGTGCCCGCGCCCGCGCCCGCATCCGCGCCCGTGCCCGCATCCGCGCCCGCGCCCGCGCCCGCATCCGCGCCCGCGCCCGCGCCCGCATCCGCGCCCGCGCCCACCCCCCGCAAGTCAAGCCTGGACGCGCGTGCACCCTGCGCGTATGCCGCGCGCATGACTGAGACGCAGAGCCCTGTCGCTGTCCCTAGCCGCGCGGACAGCTCGTTCGATCCGGTCCCGCTCCTCGCCGAGGAGCTGAGCCTCCCGCGCCAGGGGGTCGCGGCGGTGGCCAAGCTGCTCGCGGAGGGGGCGACGGTGCCGTTCATCGCCCGTTACCGCAAGGAGGCGACCGGCGGGCTCGACGAGGTGCAGATCCGCGCGATCGAGGAGCGCCGCGCCTACATCCTCGAGCTCGAGGAGCGCCGCGCCACGGTGCTCGCCGAGATCCAGAAGCAGGGCAAGCTCACCGACGCGCTCGCCTCGAAGATCCGGGCCTGCCGCACCAAGGCCGAGCTCGAGGACCTCTACCTCCCGTTCAAGCCGAAGCGCCGCACGCGGGCGATCATCGCGAAGGAGCGCGGCCTCGAGCCGCTCGCGGACCGCGTCTGGTCGCAGCCCGAGGACGGCAGCCCCGAGGAGGAGGCCCGCGCCTTCGTCAGCGCCGAGAAGGAGGTCCCCGACACGGCCGCCGCCCTCGCCGGCGCGCGCGACATCTGCGCCGAGCGCATCGCCGAGCACGCCGACGTGCGCAAGCTCGTCCGCGAGGCCTACGCGAAGGAAGGCGTCATCAAGGTCCAGAAGAACGAGGAGCACGAGGGCAAGCAGACGAAGTTCGACATGTACGCGAGCTTCGAGGAGCCCGTCGCGAACATCCCCTCGCACCGCTACCTCGCCATCCGCCGCGGCGAGGCCGAGGGCGTGCTCCGCGCCTCGATCGAGCTCGCGCCCGAGCCGCTCGTCCCGCCGATCCACGCCGCGATCGGCCTCAAGCCGAAGTCGCCGTGGGCCGGCGAGCTCACGAAGGCCGCGGACGACGCCGTGAAGCGGCTCCTCTTGCCCGCGGTGCAGAGCGACGTGCGCGTCGATCTCAAGATGCAGGCCGATCGCGCCGCCGTCGAGGTCTTCGCCCAGAACCTCCGCGAGCTCCTGCTCGCCGCGCCGTTCGGCACGAAGGCGGTGCTCGGCATCGACCCGGGCCAGCGCACCGGGTGCAAGTGCGCCGTCGTCGACGAGACGGGCAAGCTCCTCGAGCACACGACCATCTACCTGGTCGGCAGCAGCGACGCGCTCGAGCGCGCGCGGCAGGACCTGCGCCGCATCTGCCGCAAGTACCCGCTCCGCGCGGTCGCCGTGGGCAACGGCACGCACGGCCGCGAGACCGAGGCGTTCGTGAAGGACGTGCTCGCGTCGGAGGGGCTCAAGGAGCAGACGGCGAACGCCGATCTGCGACCGTCGGAGAAGCTGTTCTGCGTGCCCGTCAGCGAGGCGGGCGCCAGCGTCTACTCGGCCAGCGAGGTCGCGCGCGAGGAGTTCCCCGACCTCGACCTCACCGTGCGCGGCGCGATCAGCATCGCGCGGCGGCTGCAGGACCCGCTCGCCGAGCTCGTGAAGGTCGACCCGAAGAGCATCGGCGTCGGCCAGTACCAGCACGACGTCTACCAGGGCCTGCTCGCGCGGAAGCTCGACGAGGTGGTCGAGAGCTGCGTCAACCTCGTCGGCGTCGAGCTCAACACGGCGAGCGCGCCGCTGCTCGCGCGCGTCGCCGGCATCGGCCCGAGCCTCGCGAAGAAGATCGTCGCCCACCGCGACCTGAACGGCGCGTTCAAGAGCCGCAAGGCGCTGCTCGACGTGCCCGGCGTCGGCCCGCGGACGTTCGAGCAGGCGGCGGGCTTCTTGCGGGTCCGCGGGGGCGAGCACCCGCTCGACGCGAGCGCCGTGCACCCGGAGCGCTACGGCCTCGTCGAGCGCATCGCGACGGATCTCGGCGTGCCGGTCGGGTCGCTCATCGGCGACACGGCCGCGATCGCGCGGATCGACCCGAAGAAGTACGAGGCCGGCGACGTCGGCTCGTTCACGCTGAACGACATCCTCAGCGAGCTGAAGAAGCCCGGCCGCGACCCGCGCGCCAGCTTCGAGCCGCCGAAGTTCCGCGACGACGTGCGGACCATGGAGGATCTCAAGCCGGGCATGGAGCTCGAGGGCGTGGTGACCAACGTGACGGCGTTCGGCGCCTTCGTCGACGTCGGCGTCCACCAGGACGGCCTCGTGCACGTCTCGCAGCTCGCGGATCGGTTC
This sequence comes from Sorangium sp. So ce1335, assembly GCF_051521615.1. Taxonomy (NCBI): domain Bacteria; kingdom Pseudomonadati; phylum Myxococcota; order Polyangiales; family Polyangiaceae; genus Sorangium; species Sorangium sp. So ce1335. The sequence goes on along the minus strand of NZ_CP150363.1, from coordinate 6,138,149 downwards.
GTGAAGGATCCGAACGAGGTCGCCAAGGTCGGCGAGAAGATCAAGGTGCGCGTGCTGGAGGTGGACCTCGTGCGCAAGCGCATCTCGCTCACCGCGAAGAAGGGCGGCGCTCCCGCCGGCGCGCGCCCCCAGGCCGGCGGCCCGGCCGCGGGCGGCGACGGGCGCCCCCGCAACGATCGCAACGGCGGCCGGCCGGCCCAGGGGCAAGGGAAGGGGCAGGGCAGCTCGGGGGGCGGCTTCCGCAACAACCCGTTCGCGGATCTGCTGCGCAAGTGAGGTGAGCGCCGCCCCGGGGCGCGTGCTCCAGCGCTCCGGGGCGCGGCGCGTGCTCCAGCGCTCCGGGGCGCGGCGCGTGCTCCAGCGCTCCGGGGCGCGGCGCGTGCTCCAGCGCTCCGGGGCGCGGCCTAGAAGCCGTGGTCTGCGAAGAAGCGCTCGATCCTGAGCGAGACGAGCTCAGGGAACTCCACCGCGGTGGTGTGGGTCCCGCCGCGGACCACGAGGACCTCGGACATCGCGATGCGGCGCGCCATCGATTGCGTCAGCGCCCGGGGGGTGAACGCGTCGCGGTCGCCCGCGATGAGCAGCGTCGGGACGTCGATCTGCTCGAGCACGTCCTCGGCGTCGTGCGTGCCCAGCGCGCGGAGGTTCCTGAGGAACGCCTCCATGTCGAACGGACCCGGCTCCAGGAGATCGGCGGACACCTCCCGGTCGAGCGTCTTCCCGAGCAGTCCCATGCGCTGAAGCCAGAGCACCGCGTCGGGCTTGCCGACGGGGCGACGCGTCACCCGGGTGGCCGCCGTGTGAGCGCGCGCCGCCAGATCCACGAGCGGCGGGAAGAACCGCCCGAGCCCTGGCAGCGACCCCATCGTCTCGAGCGGCCGGCGGTAGGTGCCGTTCAGCAGGACGAGGTTCGCCGCGAACCCGGGGAGCCGACGGAACGCCTCCAGCGCGATCTGGACGCCCATGCTCCAGCCCATGAGCGAGGCGTTCCGGACCCCCTCGACCGCGAGGATCGCTTCCAGATCGCGGACGTGGTTCGCGACCGCGTAGGCGTCCGGGGCGTCCGGCGACGGGCGCTTCGACGCGTACATCCCGCGGTAGTCCCACGTGATGAAGCGGTACTGGTCGGACAGGTACTCGATCTGCGCCCGCCACGCGAGGTACGACCCGCCGAGGCCGTTGACCAGGACCACGGTCTTTGCCCCGTCGAACGGCGGCGGCGTCACGCGGTACGCGATGTCGGTTCCATCAAAGCTCGTGACCCGACGCGTTTCCATCCGGAGCGACGACCGCCGCGAGGGCGGCGGAGCTCCCCCGCCGGCCGAACCGGCCAAACCGGACGGCGGCGCCTTCTGGCCCCCATCGGATGGACTGGAGGGTGCCTGGCGGCCCCCGCCGGAAGAACCGGGTGAAGAAAGGGGCGGCAGAGGCCGACCCCCGCCGAACTTGAACCACGCCATGGGCCCCTGCTTCCTACCCGGTCCCTCCACCGACGGCCACGCTGCCGGCGACGGCGCGCGTGCGGGGCGGGGACGCGCGCACCCCCCGACGATGACGCGGCCGCTCGTCCGGATGGCCGCGCGGTGTTGCGATCGCGTGCCGAAACACATCCGGCGCTGCGATCGCCATCGCGTTGACATTCCACGCGGCGCGCCGCTAACGTGCCCGGCGGGTCGTCCGCTCGCCCGGCGCTCCCGTTGTGTTGCTGATCGTATCGTCCCCGCCCCCACGTCGGTCCGCTGGACGTCGGCCCCTGTCGTCTGTCGCCGCCCGCGCAGGGGCAGCTCCGGTTCGGGCCGTGGTGGGTCGATCGACTCGGGCGGGCTTGGTGTTTCTGGGCGAAGTGGTGCAGCGATCCCGTCCCCGAGGAGCCGATGGCTGAAGAAAAGAAGAAGAGCAAGATCGATCTGAAGGCTCGGCTGGGCAAAACGGCGGTAGGCGGGGCACCGGGAGCGGCCGTCCCCCTCCCGGTGCCTGGTCAGCAGCCCGGATCGGGGCCGCCTCCTGACGGGAGCCCGCTCCCGGGCGGCATTCCCTCGCCGCATCCGAGCGCGCGTCCGCCCATGCCGTCCGTGGGCGGCATCGCGCCCCCGCCGGGCATCTCGCCAGGCATCCCGCTGCCTCCGTTCGCGCCGCAGCCGCGTCCCGTGATCCAGACGCCGCCGCCGAAGCCCACGGCGGCCGCGCAGACCATCAAGGTCGAGGTCGGCGAGGAGGTCGAGCAGGAGCGGCGGAAGGCCTCGAAGCGGACGGCGCTGTACGCGGGCCTCGCGGCGGTGGTCGGCATCGCCGTGGGCTTCGCGATCGGCGGCGCGAAGGAGCGCGGCGATCGCGGCAAGGCCGCCGTCGAGGGCGCCGCGGCGCTCGAGAAGGACGTGCGCGCCGCGAACGAGAAGATGGAGGAGCTGAACAAGAAGCTCGAGGACGCCAACGCGCAGCTCGCGCAGAAGAAGTTCCCCACGGGGCTCACGACCGAGCTCGGCGCAATCAACGTCCCGTTCGACGCCACGAACCTGGAGGGGAAGCAGATCGGCAGCCTCCCGGGCCGGGTGATGCGGCAGCTGCTCGCCTACACGACGTCCGTCCAGGATCTCAACAAGACGAAGGACAGCCTCAAGAACCTGCTCGCGGCGGCGCAGGGGCCTGTCGAGAAGTCGTGGAAGGAGCAGGACGAGCCCGTCGTGAATTTCTCGGTGCTCTTCCGCCGGGACGGCGACAAGACGCTGGCCGAGCTCGTTCCGAACAAGGCGCCGTTCCCCTTCGGCAAGGACTGGCCGGCGAAGTACGCGGTCACCCGTCTCGAGCGCACACAGCAGGGCATGAAGCCTGCCGAGAAGGAGGCCACCCGCTGGACCAAGGGCGACCTCGCCGGCGGCGATCTGCAGGCTCTTCCGGTCGATCCTCAGACCGTGGCTGCCTTCACGAGCGAGCAGATCGTCTTCAAGCTGCGCGGCGCGATGATCGACGTCCGCCAGCTCCTCGAGGGCAACAAGGAAAACCCCGTCACCGAGACGCCCGGCCTCATCAAAGAGGGCGACGATCTCGCGAACGAGCTCCGCAAGATCTCCCTCGCCCGCTAAGCGACGGTCACCCGCTTCGGATACGGGCCCACCTCGACGTTTTCGGTGCTCGGCGTACGAGAGTACGCCTGCGCGCCGAAAACGCCGATCTGGGCCCGTCTCCTGTGCGGGTGACCGCCGCTTGGCTGGCCGCGTTTCAGATCGGAGGGGGCAAGAGGGCCGCTCTCGTGGCTCCTCCGCCAGGCGCGGCGCATCCCGCATCGACGGTGGGGTCGCCGCGCATCTCACGTGGACGGTGGGCTCGACGCGCGTCTTGCGTCGACCGACGGTAGGCCCTCCTCGGGCCGGTCAGCTCGGCACGACGTGGACGTCGACGTCCACGTCGCGCACAAGGGAGAGCTTCAGGCTGCGCCGCCGGCGCCCATGGCCCGGGGCCGGACGATCTCCACCTTGCCGATCTGCCGCTCGTCGCTGTCCCGCACGATGAACCGCAGCCCGAACTTGCTCACGGCCGTGCCCACCTCGGGCACCTTGCCCACATGCTGCGTGAGCATCCCACCGAGCGAGTCGTACTTCCCCTCCCGGTCGAGCTCCGCGCCCAGGTACGCCGAGAGATCGCTCATCGACACGGCAGCATCCGCGACCAGCCGACCGTCGCCGAGGTCCTGGATCGCCGCCCCCTCGTCCGTCTCGTCGTGCTCGTCCCGGATGTCGCCGACGATCTCCTCGAGCACGTCTTCCAGGGTGACGATTCCCGACATCCCACCAAACTCGTCGACCACGATCGCGAGGTGCTGTCTCCGGCTCTTCATCTCCCGGAGCAGCGACGAGAGCGGCTGCGACTCCGCCACGAAATTCGCAGGGCTCCGCGTGATCTCCCGCAGCGTCGTGTTCTTGAGCCGGCGCTCCTCGAGGACCTTGAACAGGTCCTTCGCGTAGAGAAGACCAGCGATGTTGTCGATCTGATCCTTGTACACCGGATACCGGGAGTGCCCGCTCTCGGTGACGATCTCCAGCACCTTCTCGAGCGGCGTCGAGATCTCGATCGCCTCGACCTTGGACCGCGGCACCATGACGTCCCGCGCCGTGAGATCGGCGAACTCGAGCACATTCCGGATCATCTCCGCCGGTTCTCGCCCGAACAGGCCGGAGCGCTCGACCTCGTCGACGAGGATCTCGACCTCGGCCTCGGCCACCCGCGGGTCGGACGGCTGCTCACCATCCTTCGCGCCCAGACGGGAGCCGATCCAGCCGAGCGGCACGGCGAGCGGCAGCATCGCGATCTCGAGGGGGCGCAAGAAGCGGACCGCCATCGACGCCGCCCTGTCGGCGTGCTTGCGACCCAGCGTCGAGCTGACCTCGTAGAGGGCCCCGCTCACGACGATGGTGGTCGCCAGCCCGAGAGGCAGGGCAGCTCCGGGGAAGCTCCGCCGGAAGAACAGGTCGAAGCAGGCGGCGGTCAGGCTGGTCGACACGACCCAGCCGAGCAGGTAACGGGAGCGGAGCTTGGCGTCCTCGCGACGAATCCGCTCGTAGGCGGCCTTCGTGGGGCCCGTCGACTGCTCGATCAGCGCGCCGAGCCTCGTGGCGCTCAGCGTCGTCAGTGCGGTGTCGGCGCCGACGAACAGCGAGCCAAGTACAGCGGAGAGAACTGCAGCGCCGAGCGCTGGCAATGGAACGATATCGGGACTCAAACCGAGGCTCCTAACGAACGAATCGTAACGGAACAGGCGAGGGGAGCGCAACCGGCCCCAGGCGCGAAATCTCAGGAGATGCTGGATCCGCGCGTTCTCGCCGGACTCTCTGCAAGACGGACTCTCAGGCTCGACCAGCGATGGCGAGCTCGGCCAGTGACATGATCCGTGGATCTGCTGAAGTCCAGGAATTTACCTTATCATGTGGCTTTTCTCTCACACGGCAGGTTTTTCACGGACGCCTGCCGTCCCAGAGAAACCGCGTAGGACGGAAAAACGGGTCGAAGACAGCGTGGGGGAGCCCTCGGCGTCGGCGTCATCGGCGGCCTCGGGGGCGCCCAGCGCGACAACGAACCCCTCCGGATCGAGCCACACAGCGGCTCCGGGTTGTTCAGGGGCTGCGGAAAAGTCGGATTCCGTGAGCGATTGTCCGAGGCGGGCGCGCCGGGCGCCTTGCTCGGTCAGGCGGGCGACGGGCAGGCTCGACGCGGCCGCCTCGGCGAGCGGGCGGAGCGCGGCGCGCAGCGCGTCGGCGCCGGCGTCGAGGGGCACCGCCTGCTCCACCGTGAAGGCGCCGCTCGCGGTGCGGCGGAGCGCCGACAGGTGCGCGGGGACGTCGAGGTGCGCGCCGAGGTCGCGGGCCAGCGAGCGCACGTAATAGCCCTTGCTCACATCGAGCTCGATGTCGAGCGCAGCCGGCGCGGCGCCCGCGACGGGCGTGGCCGGCGCCGCGGCGGGCGCGGCTGGCGCGGCGCCGGCTGCCGGTGTGCCGGCCAGCGGGAGGGGCCCGCCAGCGAGCGGGAGGGGCCCGCCAGCGAGCGGGAGGGGCCCGCCGCGCCAGACGCCCGAGAGATCGAGCGACCGGACCTCGACCGGCCGGGCCGACAGGTCCACGGCCTGGCCGGCGCGCGCGAGCGCGTAGCTGCGCTGGCCCGCGACCTTGATGGCCGAGTACGCCGGCGGCGTCTGGGCCCGGCGCGCCCGCTCCGCGTCGAGCGCCGCCGCGATGCGGGGCGCCACGGCGGCGAGCGCCTCGCCCCCGGCGGGGACACCGGCCGCGGCGAGCGCGCCGAGCTCCTCGTCGAGCCACGCGGGCAGCGGCTGCGTCGCGGTGACCTCCCCGTCCGCGTCGAGGGTGTCGGTCCCCACGCCGAGGACGACGCGCGCCGTGTAGCGCTTGTCCTGCGCGGTCAGGTACGGGGCGAGCTTCGTGGCCTCGCCGACGAGCACCACGAGGACGCCGGACGCCATCGGGTCGAGCGTCCCGGCGTGGCCGATGCGCTTGACGCCGAGGGCGCGCCGCAGCCTGGCCACGACGTCGTGGCTGGTCGGGCCGCGCGGCTTGTCGACGACGAGCACGCCTTCCGGCCGCGCTCGCCCGCTGGAAGCCCGCTCGGGCCCAGGGCGCGACGGCAATTCCGCAGTCTCCGCCTGTTCCGCAGGTTCCTCTGTGGGCTCGGGCATGGGTGGGGGATCTGTCGGGGCTGCTCGCTTCATCCGAACCAGATCGATTTCCGGGTGGCCAGGGTGTCGTCGATGAGCCCCTGGATCGTCGCGCGCACCCGCTCGGCGAGGCGCCGCACAAGGATCTCGTCGTCCGCCGCCTCGGGGCCGTAGGCGTCGAACCGCACCGGCTCGGCCAGGCGGATCTTCCACTTGGTTGGCGCGGGGACGAGGCCCAGGGGCCCCAGCGCGGGGAACGTCGGCGTGATCGGCAGGTAGGGGATGCCGAGCGCGCGCGTGACGTGCTCGACCCGGTAGAGGAGCGGGTTCGTCTCCTCCGCGCCCACGATGGCGCAGGGGACGAGCGGCGTGCGCGTGCGCAGGCAGAGCCGGATGAACCCGCCGCGACCGAACCGCTGGAGCCGGTACCGGTCCTTGAAGAGCTTCCCGCTGCCCTTGGCGCCCTCCGGGAACACAGCGATGAGCCGCTCGCCCGCGAGGAGCCGCTCGGCGTTCTCCTGGCAGGCCCGCACGGCCCCGAGCCGGTTCATGAGCGTGCCGGCGAACGGCAGGTAGTACACGAAGTCGTCCGCGAGCCATCGGAGCTCGCGCTGGGCCGGGTGCTCCCGCCGCACCGCGGCCCGCAGCATCAGCCCGTCGTAGGGAATGGGCCCGCCCGAGTGGTTGGACACGACGAGGCACCGCCCCTCGCTCGGGATGTGCTCGATGCCCTCGAGGTCGATCCGGAAGTAGTGCTTGTACAGGAAGTCGAAGAGCGGCCGGTACCGCGCCTCGGACTTGGGATCGAAGCCGAACTCGTCGACCTCCTCCGTGCGGCTGCGCAGGCCGGCGCGCCCCCACTGCCGCAGGTAGAAGTCGGTCGACAGGACGTCTCGCGCCGTCCCTCGCTCGGAGAGCGGCGGCTCGCCGTCGGCGTCGGCCGCGCCGCCCTCGCCGGGGCTCCGGACCGTCTCGGGCCCGCCCGGCGCCGCGCCGCCCGCGGCGTCGGGCGAGGACCCGGCGAGCATGCTCTTGAGCCGCGCCTCGAGCTCGCGGATCTGGCGTTGCAGCTCCTCGGCCGTGACCGGCACGACCGGCGCGTGCGCCTCCGAGGACTGCGTCTTGCGCCCGTCCGAGGGCTCGGTCGGGCCGATCGGCGCGAGGTACCGGGTCTCCTCGTCCTCGACGTCGATGCTGGGCACGACCTGCGTGGGCCCCGGCCGATCCGTCCTCGCCCGCGTCGACGCCGGCGGTCCGTTCACTGCTCCCTTGCGCTCTCGATCGTGTTCTGTGCCCATCCCTCTACCCCCCGGCACGCCTCACGCGGGCGTCTCCTGCAAGAGCCGCACGTCCCGGAGCCGCTGCGCGTTCGTGTAGTCGAGCAGCGCCTCGCGCGTGGTGTAGACCGGCCGGAACCCCATGACCCGCGCCGCCTTCTCGCCGTCCGCCACGCAGACGTAGCGCAGGTACCGGAGGAAGCTGGGCGGCGCGATCGCCGCGTGCGCGGCCCAGAGGGCCGACACGAGCGGGCCGGCGGCGCTGTGGAGCACCGGGAAGGGGGTGCGGCCCGCGAGGCGCACGATCGTGGAGAGCGGCAGCACGCCGTCGCCGACGATGTTGAACGTGCCCGGGAAATCGCTGTCGATCGCGAGCTTGAAGGCTGCGATCGCGTCGACCTCGTGGATGAACTGCCACAGCGGGTCGAAGCCGAGCATGGTCATGACAAGCCGCCGCGCCAGGTACCGGGTGAGGTAGTTCTGGACGGTGGGGCCGAGGATCGGCGCGGTCCGGAGGATGGTGACGGTCGTGCCCTTGGATCGCGCGCCGAACGCGTTGAACTCCCGCTCGGCCGCCATCTTGTCCGCGAAGAAGCGCTCCTCCGCGTCGGCGCGCAGCGGGTGCTTCTCCGTGAGGAAATTGGGGTTCGTCGGGTGCGCGCCGTAGAGGATCGTCTGGCTCCAGAGGATCAGCTTGCGCAAGCTCGCCTGGCGCGCGCCGTGGAGCAGGTGCATCGTGCCCACCGACTCGAGCTCGTGGGCCCAGGCGGTGGCCGGCGTCGGCGACGAGAGGAAGCAGAGGTGGACGAGCGTGTCCACCTGCTCGGCCGCGAGCACCTCGGCGACGCGCTCCTCGGACGCGGGGGCCGTGAGGTCGACCGTGTGGAGCCGCAGCTTGGAGCCGCCCGTGTCCGGCGGCTTGATGTCGATCGCCACGACGCGGGCGATGCGGGGGTCCTCCTCGAGGATGCCGATGAGGTTGCGGCCGAGGAACGACGCGGCGCCGGTGAGCGCGACGACGCGGCCCCTCGGGCCGGACGACACGCGCCGGCTGCCCGGCGGGGCCTCCGCGCTCGCGGGCGGCGCGGAGTCGCCCGGGCTGCTCGTCGCGGCGCCCGGCCGGGCGGCATGCGCCGCGTGGTCCACGCCGGCAGCGGGGCGCTGCTCGGCAGCGTCGTGGGTCGGAGCGGCGGGGGGCTCGGACAGGGGTGCCATGCGCGCGGCGCGACACTACCTGGTCAGACGGCGCGCGCAAGCGCAGCGCGACCGCCGCGCGCTCGGGAGCGGCCGCGGCGGCGCCGTCACAGCGTCCGGCGGAGGACCGGGTACGGCTCGAAGGCGTGCACCTCGGTGAATCCGTTCTTCGTGAACGCAGAGACAGGGCCGGTCCACAGCTCCTCGTCGCTCACCGGCTCCCTCGGGCGGCGCGGCAGGGCCTCGAGGGCGCGCGCGCCCCAGGCGGGCGCGATCTGCACCGCGCCCGCGACGAGCGCCGTCGCGACGCCCCGCCGGCGGTGGGCCGGGTGGATGACGGCGCAGCCGATCAGGAACACGCCGGCGCGATCGCCGGCGAAGCACGGCAGCCCCTTGTACAGCCGGCGATCATAGGCCTTCGCCACGACGGCGGCGGGCGCCACCTTGAGCCAGCCGATGAGGTGCGGGGCGTCCGGCGCGAGCGCGACGAGGCCGCGCGCCTCGTCGCTGCCCGCGGCGAGCGCCTCGGCGAACTCCCGGCGGTTCTCCCCCTGGCCGTCCGAGCACCGCGCGAGCCACTCGTTGTTCGTGCCCCCGAAGTGGTAGTACCGGCAGTAGCAGGGCGTGCCGGCGGCCTCGAAGAGCGCCTCGAGCCCGGTCAGGTGCTCCGGACCCGCCGCCACGACCTCGATCGATGCGCTCATCGCGGCGCTCCTCCCGCCTCGGTCACGCGACCGGCGCGCGCTGCCCGCGGACCGGGGAGATCTGCTCCCAGGCGTGGGCCGCCCTGAAGAGCCGCGCCTCCTCCAGCGCGGGGCCGATGAGCTGCAGGCCGACGGGCAGCGGCGGCCCGCCGTCCGGCGCCGGCGCCGTCGCGCACGGGACGCTGATCGCGGGCAGCCCGGCCATGCTCGCGGGCAGCGTGTAGACGTCGGCCAGGTACATCGACAGCGGGTCGTCCACCCGCTCCCCGAGCCGGAACGCGACCGTCGGCGAGACCGGCGCCGCGATGACGTCGACCTCGCGGAACGCCTCGTCGAAGTCGCGCCGGATCAGCGTCCTGACCTTCTGCGCGCGCAGGTAGTACGCGTCGTAGTAGCCCGCCGAGAGCACGTAGGTGCCGAGCAGGATACGGCGCTTCACCTCCCGACCGAACCCCTCGCCGCGCGTGGCGCCGTAGAGGCCCTGGAGATCCGACTTGCCGCCGCGCTCGCCCTCCACGCGCAGGCCGAAGCGCACGCCGTCGAAGCGCGCCAGGTTGGACGACGCCTCCGCCGTCGCGATGATGTAGTACGCCGCGACCGCGTACCGCGTGTGCGGCAGGTGCACGGGCCTCACCTCGCAGCCGAGCCCGCGCAGGCCCTCGATCGCCTCGCGCACCTTCGCCTCGACCTGCCGGTCGACCCCCTTCGCGAAGTACTCCTCGGGCACGCCGATGCGCAGCCCCGCGACGTCGCGGCCGCACGCGGCCTCGTACGCGCCGACCGGCGCGTCGAGGCTCGTCGCGTCGCGCGGATCGCGGCCCGAGATGACCTCGAGCAGGCGCGCCGCGCCCTTCACGTCCTGCGCGAACGGCCCGATCTGGTCGAGGCTCGAGGCGAACGCGATGAGGCCGTAGCGGGAGACGCGGCCGTACGTCGGCTTGACGCCGACGACGCCGGTGAGGCTCGCCGGCTGCCGGATGGATCCGCCCGTGTCCGAGCCGAGCGAGCCGGGCGTCATCCCCGCCGCGACGGCGACCGCGCTGCCGCCGGACGATCCGCCGGGGATGCGCGTCGGGTCCCAGGGGTTCTTCACGGGGCCGAACGCGCTGTTCTCGTTCGACGAGCCCATCGCGAACTCGTCCATGTTGCACTTGCCCGGCAAGATCGCGCCGGCGGCGCGGAGGCGGGCGACGACCGTGGCGTCGTACGGCGGGCGGTAGCCGCGCGAGGGATCGGGCGCCTTCGACGACGCGCCCGCGGCGCCGCGGGTGAGGATCTTCGAGCCGGCGGTCGTCGGGGCGCCCTCGGTGCAGAGCGCGTCCTTGAGCCCGATCGGGACGCCGGCGAGCGGGCCGAGCGCCTCGCCGCGCGCGCGCCGCGCGTCGAGCGCGCGCGCCGCCTCGATCGCCTGCTCGCCCTGCACCGTGAGGAAGGCGCCGAGCGCGCCGTCGCGCTGCTCGATGCGCGCGAGCGCCGCCCTGGCCACCTGCTCGGCGCTCACCTCGCCGCGCTGCACGAGCGCCGCGAGCTCCGGGATGGATCGGTCGAGGATCGCTGTGTCCATCGGCGTCACCCCTCGTCCACGAACGCCGGCACGGCGAACCCGTCGTCCTCGACGCGCGGCGCCTCGCGCAGCGCCACCTCGCGCGGCAGGCTCGGCGCCTCCTCGTCGGCGCGGAGCGGCAGCCGCTCGATCTGGACGTGCGCCGTCGGCGGCACCGCGGAGACGTCGAGCTCCTCGAGCTGCCGGACGTAGCTGAGGATGTTGCCGAGATCACCGGTGAGGCGATCCATTTCCTCATCGGAGAGATCGAGGTGGGCGAGGCGCGCTATCGTCAGCGCCTCGTCGCGGCGGAGAGGGGGCGAGTCAGCGTTCGACATGGCGAGCGCCCGATGTAGCACCGCCCGTTCCGCGGACGCCAGCGCTTGATGGGCCCGCCGCGGTCCGCGCGCCCGCCGCGCGCACCGCGTCCACCGCGTCCACCGCGCCCACCTCCGATTCTGGCCGCGGTGCACAAACGGTGATAACGCCGGGCTCTCGCGCGCCCGGCCGCCCTCGGCCCCTCGGGCAGAAGCCCCGATCCCCTGCGCGTTGCTGGCGAATGCAGCCCCCGAAACCGCCCTCTCTGCGCCGCGAGCGCATCGGCATCATCGTCCTCTGCGCGTCCGCGGCCGTGGCGATGTCGCCCGCCGTGGGCGACGGCGCCCGCGACCGCTCGACCGCGCTCGCCGCGGAGCTCGCGGGGCGGGGCATCACCGCGGCGCCGGGCGACATGGCGTGGGTGGACCCGCCGCGCGGCGGGTTCAGCCCGCTCGGCGCGCGCTCGCGCGCCGTCGTGCGCGGCGCCGTCCGGGGCGAGCCCACCGACCTGTACCTCGTCGACACGAGGCTGTCCCCGGAGGGCGTCCTGCTCGACGTCTCGGGCGTCCACAACCTCACCGAGACGAGCGGCGCGGACGAGTCGAGGCCCGTGCTCCGCGGCGAATCGCTCGCGTACATCTCGCGCCCGCTGATCGAGGCCGCGTCGCCCACGGTGCACGTGCTCGACCTCGACGGGCAGCGCCTGCCGGGCGGCGCCGACTGGACGGCGATCGAGCGGATCCAGCACGCGATCACGAGCTTTCAGGCGACGGGCCGGCTGCGCGGGATCGGCCGGCGGACGTTCGCGATCGACCCCGCGCCGGGGGACGAGCCCGGCGGCGAGGACGCCGGCCACGGCGAGCCCGGCGGCGGGGGCCGCCGCCCGTCGAACGCGGGCGACGTCGCGATCGCCCTGGAGGACGACAGCGCCGTCGTCGTGCGCGCGGGCGGCCGCGAGGCGCGCCTGCCGCTGCGCGGCGTGGACGCGCCGCTGCCGCCGTGGATCCGCGCCGAGTCGTACGAGGTCGCGCGGCCGGGGAACCTCGTCACGTGGGCGGTCGACCGGGTGCGGCTCGTGATCGGCGACGCCGCGATGCAGACGGTGAAGGCCGTGGCGTTCACGGCGCTCGACTTCGTCCTCCGCAACAAGGAGGCGGTGACGGGCGACACGGGCGCCGAGGACATCGCGGAGGATCTCGGCACGAGCACGCTGGATCCGCCCGTCCGCCAGATCCCGATCGATCCCGAGATCGGCTGGCCGCCCGCGCCGCTCGAGCCCTGGGTGACGCCGGCGCTGCCCGGGGAAGGGCAGTGGAACCCGCAGGGCGGCGACGCGTTCGTGCGCAAGCTCGAGGGGCTCCCGCCGGCGTTCATGACCACGTTCATCCGGGCGGATCGCTCGCGCAAGGCGACGCGCGTCTACATCGCGCTCTGGGATCCGCGCCAGGTGGAGCTCCACATGATGGCGGGCACCGTCGAGCCGAAGGGCGCGACGGGCGAGGCGGGGCCGGGGCTCATCCCGCGCACGCCCGAGGTGATGAAGCGCGTGGTCGCCGCGTCGAACGCGGGATTCCAGGCGATGCACGGCGAGTTCGGCATGATGGCCGACGGCGTCGTGTACCTGCCGCCGAAGCCCTACGCCGCGACCGTGGCCGTGCGGCGCGACGGCAGCACCGTGTTCGGGACCTGGTCGGAGGACGAGTCGATCCCCGAGTGGATGCTCTCGTTCCGCCAGAACATGACCGTCATGGTCCAGGACGAGAAGTGGAATCCGTTCGGGCGCACGTGGTGGGGAGGCACGCCGCCCGGCTGGGCGGACAAGACGCACACCGTGAGGACCGGCATCTGCCTGACGAGGGAGCGCTTCGTCGCGTATTTCTACGGCGCCGACGTCAGCCCCGAGGCGCTGGCCCAGGCGATGATCCAGGCCCGCTGCGCCTACGGCATCGCGCTCGACATGAACGCGGGCCACAGCGGGCTCGAGTTCTACCAGGTGGCGCCGAGCGGCGAGCTGCCGCCGCTCGGACGCCCGCTCCAGGGGGAGTGGGAGGCCGAGGGCGAGGTCTCGGGGCTGTCGGGCTACCGCTTCCGGGGCCGCCGGCTCATCCGCGGCATGGGCCTCATGAACTTCCCCCGCTACATCCGGCGGGAGGCGCGCGACTTCTTCTACATGACCCTGCGGCACCTCCTGCCTGGCCCGGCCCTCGCCCCGCGCGCCGCGCCGGCCGAGGCGGGGGAGGGCGTCTGGCGCACCCAGGGCCTGCCGCAGCACGGCTTCCCGTACGCGCTGGCGACGACCGGGATCCGCCCCGACCCGGCGCGGCCCGACGTGCGGCTGCGGGTGCTCAAGGTCGACCCGCGGACCGTCGCGGCCGCGCCGGCGAGCGAGCCCGCGTCGCCCCCCCCGCCGGCCGGGGCGGGCGCCGTCGTGGCGGTGCTCGGCGACGGCGTCGCGGCGGGGCCCGGCGCCGGACAGGGCGAGCTCTCGAGCGTCTGGCACTCGGCCGGGGCGTTCTCCGCCTCGCCGACCTCGCCGGTGGGCGGCGCGGTCCGGATCGCGACGGGCCATGCCAGCAGCGCGGGGGCCGTGGCCGCGCTGGGCGTCAACGACGAGGACGGGATGCTGATCTACGTCGAGCGGGCCGCGGCGGGGCCGTCCAGCGCGCCCGATCCCGCGCTGTCCCCGGACGCCTCGGCGCCGCCCGCGGCGCCCGTGGACCCGCGCGACGCCAGGCTGCTCCAGGACTTCCTCGCGCGGCTCGGCTGCTCTTCGCGGATCTACCTCCGCCGGCCGCTCGCGGTGGCCCTCGGCGGCGATACAGACCTTGCCGGCGCCGCGGTCCACCCGCCGTCCGGGCCGCGCGCCGTCCGGCTCACGCGCGCCGAGGCGCCGGGGGCAGGCCGGATGTTCGAATCCACACCGACCGTCCCGCACAGCGTCTGGTATCCGTTGCAGCAGAAGCGCGTTCGGTACTTCAAAAAGCCGAAGAAAGAGGAAAGCGCGGACGGCGATCACTGAGCGTGGCGGCGCCTGGAATCCCGCCTGGGGTGCAGTAGGCGCTTGTGCGTCGGCGGCCCGAGGGATTAAACAAGGGCGGCCGGTGCATCGTTTGCAGTACTTCGGAGCTTGCGACATCACGGCGCGGGGCGGCGCGGGCTCGCCGGGTGAGCGGGGCGCGATCGACGCGCGGGCCGGCCGCGTCGCGGCGGGCGCGTGTTTCCCGGAGATGACGGCGCGCGATCGCCTGGTTGCGGGCGCCAGCGGCGCGCGCGTCGCGGGCGCCATGCGGCCGATGCAACGGACGCAATGGACGCAATGGACGCAACGCGCCCAGCCGATGCGACCGCGGGCCGAGGGCGGCGCGGTGGATCCGCGCGAGATCGCGCCGTGGCGCCGTCGCGCTCGCCTCGTTGGCGCTCGCGAAAGTACCGGACCAGCGATACGCTGCAGTGGATCGGGTTCACGCAGCGCGCTCCGAGCTTGCCCGCGACGGCGGCCTGCTCGTCCACATCGTCACGCACACAACGCTCGTCGCGCGGAGCATGCGCGACCGTTTCCCGGAAGCCGCGGCGAACGGCGCCGCATGTCCTGAGGAGTTCCCGAACATGGCCGATAACAAGGGCGGCAGCGATCTGGATGTCTTCGAGGGGCTCGCGAAGAAGTCGTCGCGCGCCACGAGCCCCGCTCTCGTGCCCCCCTCGCCGCCAGCCCGGCAGCGCACCCTGACCGGCGGCGTCGGCTCGCTGCCGCCGCCGCCCAATCACGGGACGACGCGCGCCGGGGGAATCGCCACTCCGCTGCCGCCGCCGGTGACGAGTCCCGGCTCGCTGCCGCCGCCGGTGCCGGCGAAGGGGACGAGTCCCGGCTCGCTGCCGCCGCCGGTGCCGACGAAGGGGACGAGTCCCGGCTCGTTGCCGCCGCCGGTGCCGGCGAAGGGGACGAGTCCCGGCTCGCTGCCGCCGCCGGTGCCGACGAAGGGGACGAGTCCGGGCTCGTTGCCGCCGCCGATGCCCCCCTCGGTCAAGCCGGGCACGCTGCCGCCCGTCGTGCCGCCCCCCTCGCGACAGCCGTCGTCGCTGCCCCCTGTCACGGCCCCGCAGATGCCGTCGGCGAGCCCGCTGCCGCCGGCGCCGACCAGCGTCGCGCCCGGCTCGCTGCCGCCCGTGGTCCCTCCGCCGGTGCGGCTCCCGTCGGTCAAGCCGCCGCAGAAGCCGGCCGACGACGCGAAGCCCCGGCGCGCGAAGGGCGCCGCGGTCGACATGGACTGGGACGACGACGAGGAGTCGACCCACGTCTACGACAGGCAGGGCAACGACAGCATGCCGGGGCGGGTGAGCCCGCTGCCGACGGTGAGCTCGCCGTCGCTCCCGAAGGCGGCGGCGGCCCTCCTCGCGAGCTCCGGCGGGACGGCGCCGTCCGCGCGGACGCGCACGCCGATCCCGACGCCGCCGCCCATCCCGAGCGTCCCGCCCGCGCCGCCGCTGCCGGACGTCGGCTACCGCCCGCTGTCGCGCAACGACGAGCCCACGGCGATCCGCGCGCGCCTCGCGCCGCAGCAGGGCGCGGGCAAGGCGGGCGTCATCCTCGGCGGGCTCGCGCTCGTGGCGGTGCTCGTGCTCGGTGTGGTCCTGCTGGTGCCGAAGAAGGGCGCGCTCACGATCGACCTGAAGACCCAGGGCGGCGGCTCGATCGCGCGGGCCGAGATCTTCATCGACGGCCAGAAGCGCTGCGACACGGTGCCGTGCATCGTGCGCGAGCTCGAGCCCGGCTCGAAGGCGGTGAAGATCCTCGCCCCCGACTTTCCGCCGCGCGATGCGGTCGAGATCGTCGAGAGCGGCAAGGAGAAGGTCGTCGTCATCACGCTCGACAGCGCGGGCCCGGCGCAGGCGCAGGGGCCGGCGTCGACGACGACGGGGCTCAAGGCGTCGGGCGCGCCCGGCGTGAAGGTGCTCGTCGACGGCGTGGAGAAGGGCACGCTGCCCGTCGAGATCAGCGTGCCGCCGGGCGAGCACAAGGTCCGTTTCGAAGGCGGCGAGCGCTACGAGCCGCTGGAGAAGACGGTGGAGGTCGGTCAGGGCCGGACGACGGACCTCGGCACGGTCGCGCTCAAGGTGGTGAAGGGGCAGCTCACGCTCGATCTCGCCACCTCCGGGGCGTCGGTCAAGCTGGTGAACGCCAGGGGCACGGAGAAGAAGCTGCCGGATTCGGCGTGGAAGAAGCCGCCGGTCAAGGTGGATGTCGATCCGTCGGAGCGGTGGAAGCTCGTCGCGACGAAGAGGGGATACGAGGACTTCTCCCAGCCGATCTCGTTCGACGACGGGCAGGCCGAGAAGACGATCCGGATCGCCCTCGCCGAGGTGAGCAAGCCCGAGCCGGCCGCCGCCGCGGCGCCCGCGCCCGCCCCGGAGCCGCCGCCCGCCGCGCCCAGGGACGAGGCGCTCGCCGCTGCTGCGCCGAAGCCGGAAGCCCCGGCGGCCGCGCCGAAGGCCGAGGCCCCGGCCGCGCCCGCGGCTGCCGCCGGCTCGGCGACGCTGAACATCAACTCGATCCCGGTCTCGAAGGTGGTCCTCGACGGCCGGCCGCTCGGGAGCACGCCCAAGGTCGGCGTCAGCGTCCCCGCGGGGTCGCACACGGTGATGTTCATCCATCCGGATCTCGGGAAGAAGACGGTCACCGTCTCGGTGAAGGCGGGAGAGACGAAGACGGCGGCCGTCAGGTTCGACTGACCATCTCTCCGCCATGGACGCCAGGAGAAGAAGCCCTCTCGGGCGCTCCTGGCGACTCTTCATCTCTTCATCATTCCCTGCCAGCCTCGCGTGTCAGAGACAGTCTCTGTCGCTCCGCCCGTGTCCGGTACTGCGCGTCAGAAATCTCGCCAAGGCGCTCCTCGCGGAGCGAAGAGCGTCTCAGTCCAGGGGCGCCAAGGGCGCAAAAAGACAGAGGTTTTTCGCCCCTCTGGGACCGGTCGTCGAAGGCGTTCGCGAGGTCCCCGGCGCGACATCCGACACGAAGAGTCAGCGTCGGCGAGCGCGGCGTCAGCGTTGAGCGCTGCTCACATGTCTTGCTCGACCCGCTCCGCCCAGGCGCGCCACGTCGTCGCGCAGCGCGGCTCGCCCGCGTGCGCGCCGCCCGCGCAGTACGCCGGGTCGCGCGGGGGGCCCAGCACGAGCATCGTCGTCTTGCTGACGAACGGCAGGTCGCGCCGCCAGATCTCGCTGAAGCCGTCGAGCCGCCGGCGGTAGCCCTCCGCGGCGCGCTCGCCGAGGAGCTTGTCGAGCTGCGCGCGGATCTGCTGCCGGAGCTCCTCGTCGTCCGTGACGGCGAGCGTGCGCTGGAGGAACCGGATCTGCGCCTCGCGCTCGCCAGCCCGCCCCAGGATGCCCGCGCCGCCGAGGGCCTGCCAGCTGATGTTCGCGTCGCCGCCGCCGAGCTCCGCGGCGCGCGCGAGCATCCGGGCGCCGTCGAGGCGCCACCGCGCCTTCTCCTCGGCGTCGGTCAGGTACGAGGCCGGCGCGATGAAGGCGACGAACTGGCCGAGCGCGAGCCACAGCTCGCCGTCGAGCGGGCGGTGCTGCACCCCTCGCTCCATGATCTCGCGCGCCTTGAGCACCTCGTCGCGCGGGGTCGTGGTCGTCTGAAACGTGATGAGCGCGTCGGCGAACAGGTAAGGGTCGCGGAAGGTCGGGTCGAGCGCGTTGATGGCGTCGAGCAGCAGGGTGAGGTTCTCGAACCGGCGGCGCTCGAACGTGTGCAGCCCCTGGGACACGAGAACGTGCGACCAGAGCAGGTCGGCCAGCGCGGCGCGGTAGCCGAGCGACAGCGTGACAACCTCGTCCGGCGGAGGCAGGACGTACACGTCGGACGTCTCGGCGACGCGCTTCTCCAGGTCCGCGGCCGGCGCGCGCACGCTCCCGATCGCGACGGCGGCGACGGCCGAGAGCGCGACGGTGACGAGCGCGTCGCGCGCGCGCGCGAGGCGGGAGGGGAGAGGGCGGGCTTCCGGACGGTCCGCTGTCCCGGGCGCCGGGCGAGCCCCCATCATTCCACCTCGCGGTCCACGTACATCCCCGGGAGCACGCGGGCCGATTGTCCCGGGACCCGCTCGCCGCGCACCTCGAACGTGGACAGCGCGCCGTCGCCGTCGAGGTCGCCGTGCGCCGTCGCGACGAAGCGCATGGTCTTCGAGGCGTCGAGCTCGCTCGTGAACTGGAAGGAGAACGCGTGCGGCCCCTCGACGCGGAAGTCGAGCGACCGCCACGTGAGGTGCTCCCACGCCCCCGGCGGATCGACCGTGCGCACGCCGCGCGGCACCTGGGCCGGGGTCAGCGGGGCCGACGGCGGGAAGCTGATCTCCTGCGGCCGCGATTCGGCGTAGGCGACCGCGCTCGTCACAAGCCGGTCGAGCCCCTCGATCGGCTCGCTCAGCTTGGACGCGCTGAGGTTCCGGAAGAACGCGGGGACGGCGACGGCGAGGACGCTGCCGCCGACCGCGAAGGCCGCGCTGAGCTCCAGCGCGCTCCAGGAGCGCCAGGTCATGGCTCCTCTCTACTCACCCTGCGGCGATGGAACAAGCGCCAGCGCGGCCCGCGTCAGTCCGGATCGTTGTTCGTGTAGATCACGGTGCTGGTCACGATCTCGCCGTTGCGCACCTCGCCGGTGCGGACCAGCGTGCACGTCAGGCCGTCGCCGTCCAGGTCCCCGCGCGCCCCCGCCTCGAACCCCTCCGGGCCGCTGGGGATGGGGGCGCCGGGCAGGCCCTGGCTGAGGTAGCCGCTGCCGACCTGGTACGAGTACTGGAAGTAGATGGGCGCGACCGTCTCGAAGCCGAGGCACTGCCAGCCGGCGAGCGTCGAGCCCGACATGAAGTCGTCGCCCGGCGCCGAGCTCGGCTGGTACTTCGTCCCCTGGACGTCGGCGAAGTTGAAGGGGACCGGCACGGCCGAGGCGCAGAGGAGATGGGTGTTCGCCGCGGCGATACCCGTGGCGGGCAGGATCTGCGAGATGTCGCGCTCGCGCTCGTACTGGGTGATGGCGCTGCGGGTGATGGCGCCGACGATCTGCTTGGCTTCAGCCGTCTTTGCGGTAGCGAGGTAGCTGCGTACCCCGACGATCGCCAGGGCGGCGAGGACGCCGAGGATGGCGACCACGATCATGAGCTCGATGAGCGTGAATCCGCGACTGCGAGATACTTCCTTCTGCCGCACGGTACGCCCTCATGCTGGATGTGGTCTATCAAGCCCGCTCGCCCGGCCCGGGGCGCGTCGGAGATGCCCTCACGCTGGAGATGGTCCACGAAGCCTGGTTGCCCGACCCGTGGGGAGCCGGGCAACCAGGAGCACGTCACTCGTACTCGTTCTCGATGTAGATCTGCGTGGCCAGGGTGAGCTGCCCCGTCGCTGCATCGACGGAGCCGCCGCGGATGAAGTAGCTGTTGACCGCGTCCGCGTCGAGGTTGCCAATGGCGCCGGCCTCGAACCCGGTGGCGCCGGGGTTAGGCGCCGCCGTGGGGCCCGTGATCTGAGTGCCCTGGAGGTACTGATACTGGTAGTAGATCGGCTGGTTGATCGAGAACCTCAGGCACTTCCAGCCAGCCGTCGCGGTGCCGGTCTCGAAGTCCTCGCCCTCGGTCGCGTCGGGCTGGTACTTGACGCCCATCGGGGGGCCGCCGGCAGGCACCGGGTCGGCGTCGCCGCACAGGCTGTGGCTCGCGGCCGCCGAGCTGTCACCGGCCCCAAGGATCTGGGAAGCAGCCGTCTCGCGCTCGAACGCGGCGGCGGCGCCGCGGGTGATCGCGCCCACGGAGTTCTTCGCCTCCGAGGTCTTCGCGCTCGCGAGGTACCGGCGGACGCCGAAGATCGCGAGGGCGGCGAGGACGCCGATGATGGCGACCACGATCATGAGCTCGACGAGCGTGAAGCCCCTTCTGTCGTATCGCTTCAGTGCACGCATGAGTGTCGATCCTCCGTGATGCTGTCTTTAATTTGGATGCGTTGCCGAGAACTGATCGTCACGACGCCAGTGCGGGGCCCGGCGAGCCCGCAGCGCGAAAACCTCTCCCGCGGAGCAGGCGCGCCCGGCGCCCGCGACGCGGCAAACCACCTTCTACTCCGTCACTCCGTGTCGTTCTCCCAGTAGATCCCCGACATCGTCGAGGTCGTCAGGAGCAACGCGTACGTCCCATCCCCGTCCCGATCGCCCGCCGCCTGGATGACGTACCAGGGCCCTCGGGGCGCAAACTGCGGATCGCCCAGCGGGGCCTGCGGCAACCCGTGCCAGGTGAAGCCGCTGTGCGGCGTCACCGAGAAGCTGTTGCCGATGCCGGCCACCGACGCATAACCGAAGCGGACCGCGCCGTCGGTCGTCACGTTGAGCATCCGCCAGTTCGCGTAATCGGTGTGCCCCGGGTCCTCCCAGGAGCGCTTCGTATCGCCGACAGTCCCACCGGGATACCAGTGGCTCTGGTCGAGCGACCCCTGAGATACGTTCAGGTACTCGAGCATCTCCGCCCGGTAGGACTCCTGCCCACCGCGGATCCCCTGCATGACCGCCTTCGGCTCGGCGGTGCCCGCCGAGGCCATGTACCTGCGGTAACCGACGAGGGCGAGCGCCGCGAGGACACCCACCATCCCGACGACGACGAGGAGCTCGACGAGCGTGAACCCTCGTCGTGCAGCGCGTCGCTGTCGTTGCGTGCTCCGCATTCGCCAGGACCTATCAGCAGGCGGCGTGCCAGCCAGAGCGCGGCGCGGCGCCTTCTTCGACTTGCGCGAAAAGCCCATGAGTTGCCTCGGTTTTCCTCGACAGAGGAGGTCGAGCTGCGGGTTGTGTGTGGTTGTGTTCGTTTCCGGCGGTGACGAAAACCGTCACCGCGGGGCGTCGGGCGGTGACGATTCTCGTCAGGATCCTTCCGACTCGTCGTCGCCCTCCCCGTCGGGGGCGAGGGCGTGCTTGGCGAGGCGGTAGCGCAGGGACCGGAACGAGACGCCGAGCAGCTTCGCGGCCGCCTTGCGGACGCCGCCTGTGCGCTCGAGCGCCTGGAGGATCAGCCGGCGCTCGACCTCGCCGAGCACCTCGTCGAGCATGCACCCGCCGGGCGGCAGCTCCGCGAGGAGCGGGGCCGGGCTCGCGCTGAGCCCGGCGACGGCGCTCGGCAGGTCGCCCAGGCCGATCGACGGCCCCCCGGCGAGCGCCACGGCGCGCTCCATCATGTTCTCGAGCTCGCGCACGTTGCCCGGGAAGGCATAGGCGTCGAGCGCGCGCATCGCGTCCGTCGTCAGGCCGCGGACGTCCTTGCCGAGCTCGGCGGCGAAGCGGCGCAGGAAGCGCTCGGCGAGCCGCGAGATGTCCCCGGGGCGCTCGCGCAGCGGCGGCAGCTCGATCCGGATGACGTTGAGCCGGTAATAGAGGTCCTGCCGGAACCGGCCCTCGCGGACCTCGGTCTCCACGTTCCGGTTCGTCGCGGCGAGGACCCGGACGTCGACGGCGATCTCGGCGGCGGCGCCGACAGGGCGCACCTTCCGCTCCTGGAGCACGCGGAGCAGCTTCACCTGCAGCGCGGCCGGCAGCTCCCCGATCTCGTCGAGCAGCAGCGTCCCGCCGTCGGCCTCCCGGAACAGCCCCATCGAGCGCGCCCCGGCGCCCGTGAACGAGCCCTTCTCGTGGCCGAACAGCTCGCTCTCCATGAGCGCCTCGGGCAGCGCCCCGCAGTTGACGACGAGGAACGGCCTCGCCGCGCGGTCGCTCTGCTCGTGGATCGCCCGGGCGATGCGCTCCTTGCCGGTCCCGCTCTCGCCCGTGAGCAGCACGGTCGTGCGCGTCGGCGCGATCTTGGCGATGAGCTCGGAGATGCGCTGCATCGCCGGGCTCGTCCCGAGCGGCTCGCGCGACGGCTGGTCGAGCCGCTCGAGCTGCGCGCGCAGCCGCTGGTTCTCGGCGACGATCGAGCTCTTCTCCAGCGCCTTCGCGGCGAGCGCCGCGAGCTCCGCCGGCGAGAACGGCTTGGTCACGAAGTCGTAGGCGCCGTGGCGCATGGCGTCGAGCGCGCTCTCCACGGTGGAGTGCGCGGTCATCACGATCACCTCGGTCGCGCCGCTGCGCGCCTTCGCCGCCCGCAGCACGTCCATGCCCGAGCCGTCGGGCATCACGAGGTCGGTGAGGATCAGCGGGAACGGCTGCGGGGTCTGCCGGATCGCCTCGAGGGCGGCGCGCGCGCCGGGCGCGACGACGACCTCGTAACCCTGGCGGCGAAAGGTGATGGTGAGCACCTGACGCAGGCCCGGCTCGTCATCGACGACCAGCACCCGGGTGGCGTTCGGCGGGATGCTCGGCGGGATGGACGCCATCACGCCAGCACACTACCACGACCCCCCGCGCGCGCGTCACGGCGGCCGTCGCGCGCGGCGCGCCGCGTCGTCGCGCGAGCCCCGCTGCGCCGTCGCGCCGCTCACGCCCGCGGGGACACCGCGGCGCGGCGCGCCCCGCGGGGCCTCAGGGGCAGGCGTCGTTCACGACCCCGAGCGGCGTGCGCTCCTCGACGACGAAGCGCAGCGCCTCGCTGTCCTCCTCGCCCCCCTCCTGGAGCTCCTGCCACACGAGGAGGGTGTCGCAGAGCTCCGCCTCGATCTCGACATGGTAACGGCCGTTCCCGTCAACGTCGTCCTCGATGACGCCCCGCTGCGTCCGCTCGTTGAAGACGCTGACGCGCGCCCCGGGGGTGCAGTTGCCCGAGATCAGCCACATCCCCTCCGCGCCCGCGGAAGGTCGCATCGTGTCGGCCGGCTCCGGCGGGGGCAGCGGCAACGTCGGGCTCAGGCACGCTGCACCGGCGAGCAGCGTTGTCGCGAGGGCGAAGGCGAAGCGAAGCGCAGCGCGGCGAAGAGTCGGCACGGCTCGACGTGATAGCACACCGTGTGCCGCGCTCTCGCCGCCGGAGAACGCCGCGAAACGCCGGGATTTGCAGCCGGCTCGCCGCCACCCGGCGGCCTAACCGTCAATTCTGTTGGCGCTCACGCCCGTCGGTTTGCAGCACGCGCAGGGCGACGCGCCGCTTCGCCGCGACCGCGCCGAGCCCGCCTGCCAGCGGCGGCGCGGCCCCGCGCTCGTCGTCGTCGAGCACCTCGCCCACCAGATCGTAGTCGCTCGCCTGCGTGATCCGGACCCGGCACATCTCACCCGGACGGACCTCGCCGCCGGAGAGGTAGACCTGCCCGTCGATCTCGGGCGCCTGGCCGGCGTGGCGGCCCATGAGCACGTACTCGTGTTCGTCGCTGGTCCCCTCGACGAGCACCTCGAGCTCGCGGCCGATCATCGCGGCGCTCTTCTTCTGGGAGATGCGGCGCTGCAGCGACATGAGGCGGCGGTAGCGGCTCGCCGCCGTGCGCGCGGGGACCTTGCCCTCGAGGGCGTGGCTTCGGCTCGTCTCCTCGTCGGAGTAGCGGAAGACGCCGACCCGCTCGAACTCGGCCCAGCGCACGAAGTCGCAGAGCTCCTCGAACTCGGCGTCGGTCTCGCCCGGGTGGCCGACGATGAACGCGGTGCGGAACGTGAGGTCGGGGACGCGCTCGCGCAGCGTGGAGACGACCCGGCGGAGGCGATCGCCGCCGTGGCCGCGCCGCATCCTGCGCAGCATCGCGTCGGCGGCGTGCTGGAGCGGCATGTCCACGTACGGCACGACCCGCGGGTGGCCGGCGAGCAGCTCGACGAGGTCGTCGGTCATCGTCTCGGGGTACAGGTAGAAGATCCGCACCCAGCGCACGCCGGGCACGTCGGCGACGCGCCGGACGAGCTCCGCCAGCGTCTGGCGCGCCTCGCCGGGCGCGCGGCCCGCGGCGTCGCGGCCGTAGGCGATCGTGTCCTGCGAGATGAGGTTGATCTCGCGGACACCCGCCGCCGCGAGCTGCTCCACCTCGCGGACGACGTCCTCGACGGGCCGCGAGCGCTGCGCGCCGCGGAGATCCGGGATCACGCAGAACGAGCAGGTGCGGTTGCACCCCTCGGCGATCTTGACGTAGGCGCTGCCGCCGGGGGTCGAGAGGGTGCGCGGATCGGCCGAGCGGATCAGCCACTCCGCGGGGTTGCCGACGAGCATCCGCTCCGCGTCGCCCGCGAGCACCTGGCCGAGCTTGAGCATGTCGCTCGATCCGAGGAAGTGATCGACCTCGGGCATCTCGCGGGCGAGCTCCTCGGGGTGGCGCTGCGAGAGGCAGCCGGCGACGACCAGCCGCTTGCAGCTGCCGCTCTCCTTGTGCTGCGCCATCTCGAAGATGGCGTCGATCGACTCCTTCTTCGCCTCGCCGATGAAGCCGCACGTGTTGACGACGATCACCTCGGCGTCGGCCGCGTCGTCGACGTGCGCGTAGCCTGCGGCGCGGGCGACGCCGAGCATCACCTCGGAGTCGACGCGGTTCTTGGGGCACCCGAGGCTGACGAAATGGACCTTGCGCGAGCTCATTGAGTTGCTGCTTCCTCGCTGTCGACGAAGACGACCCGGCCCGCGGCCAGCGTCATCTTCACGCGGCCCGTGAGCTCTCGGCCCAGGAGCGGCGTGTTCTTGCTCTTCGAGCGCAGGCGCGCCGGGTCGAGCACGAAGCTCAGGTTCGGGTCCACGAGGCAGAGCTCGGCGCGGGCGCCGGCCTTGATCGTGGGCGCCTCGAGCGCCGCGATGCGGGCCGGGGCGCGGGTGAGCGCGTCGACCAGCCGCCCGAGGGGGAGGGCGCCCTGGCGCACGAGGTCGAGGAGGACCGGGACGACGAGCTCGAGGCCGATGAGGCCCGGCGACGCCTCGGCGAACTCGCAGTCCTTCTCGAGCGTCGAGTGGGGCGCGTGGTCGGTCGCGACAGCGTCGATCGTGCCGTCCGCGAGCGCCTCGCGGAGCGCGTCGACGTCCGCCTGCTCGCGCAGGGGCGGGTTGACCTTGCACGCGGTGTCGTAGCCGATCACGGCGGCGTCGGTGAGCGTCAGGTGGTGCGGCGTCACCTCGGCGGTGACGGCGATGCCGCGGGACTTCGCCTCGCGGAGGATGCGGACCGCGCCGAGCGACGAGATGTGCGCCACGTGGTAGCGCGCCCCGGTGGCCTCGGCGAGCAGCACGTCGCGCGCGACGATGATGTCCTCCGCGACGCGGGGCCAGCCCCGGAGGCCGAGCCGCGTCGCGATCGCGCCCTCGTGCATCTGCGCCCCCTCGGTGAGCGCGTGGTCCTCGGCGTGCTGGATCACCGGCATGTCGAACGTCTTCGCGTACTCGAGCGCGCGGCGCATCACGGCGCTCGACGTCACGCAGCGCCCGTCGTCGGAGACCGCGACGGCGCCGGCCTCCTTGAGGTCGGCCATCTCGGTGAGCTCGGCGCCCTTCTGGCCGATCGTGATCGCGCCGATCGGGTGGAGCGCGGGGCCCCCGATCGCGCGGGCGCGCGCGACCATCGCCTCGGTGATCGACCGGGTGTCGTTGACGGGCCGCGTGTTCGGCATCGCGCACACGTGCGCGAACCCGCCCGCGGCCGCGGCGGCGAGGCCGGAGGCGATGTCTTCCTTGTACTCCTGCCCGGGCTCGCGGAGGTGGGCGTGGAGATCGACGAACGCGGGCAGGAGCCAGAGCCCGTCGCCCTGGATGATCTCGGCCCGGGCGGCGCGCCGCAGGTCGTCGGTCGCGGCGCCGCGGCCGACGCGGGTGATGACGCCGTCCTCCACGACGACGTCGACAACTTCGTCGAGCTGCTGGGCCGGGTCGACGGCGCGCACGCCGACAAGGAGAAGGAGGGGGGGAGGTGAGCCGATGGCCGCCATGGGAGCGCGCTCCCCCTAGCACATGCGCTTCACGCCGTGCACCGCCGCGGGGCAGCGAAGCAACCGGGCCCGGGATGGACAGGATGGAGGGACGAGGGAGCGGGGCAGACGAGAACAACAGACGAGGGCGACCCACGGAAGAAAATCGCTCGGGGCGTTACGCGGAGCTTGACGAACCGCGAGGGTGCGAGGTAGTGATGCGCTCCCGCTCGCGAAGCTGGCGGAATTGGCAGACGCGCTGGATTCAGGTTCCAGTGGGGTAACTCCCGTGGAGGTTCAAGTCCTCTGCTTCGCACCAAGCGCTCGTCTTATTCTTCTTCAGCCACCGTAGTGGCTCTTTCTCTGCTTGCCGGTGTCGGCATTTCCTGCGACCGCAGCGCCTCCCGTTCGGGGGGCGCTGCGACGGCGACCCCCGGTTCGAGCGAACCGACGACCCAGGCCCCGGCGGTGAGCGCCTCGACCGAGCCCGCCGTGGCGACGGCCCAGGCCGAGCTCGAGTCCCCGCGCGGGGCCGGCGTCCAGGAGTTCGTCCCCCTCGCCAGCCTCGCGGACTGCAAGGTGAAGTCGGGGGACATCGCGACCTACATCCTGCGCGAGGGGATGGGGGTCGCCGGGCGATCCGACGGCACGTTCGGCGCCGTGTGGCTCGTGGACCTCAAGGGAGGGGACGCGCAGATCGCGTTCGCCGGCTTCGATAGCGACGCCCGGCAGATCGCCCGGGCGAGGGCGATCTCGAACACGCGCGAGGCGGGGCTCCGGATCTTCTCCGCGGGGGAGGCGTGGGCCGTCACGTGGTTCGACGCCGAGGGGCTCGCGTATGCCCGGCCCCGCTGGGAGACGAACCCGCCCGCGGAGATCCTGCGCGTCGGCGCCATCGGGAGGGAGGTCAGCGAGCACGTGGCCCTCGCGCCCGCTCCGGGCGGCGCCCTCGTTGCGGCGGCGCCCTTCGGGGCCGAGCGCAACAAGCTCGGGGTGTTCCAGTTCGGGCCGGTCGATCCTGCGCAGCCGCAGCTCAAGGCGGTAGGGGTCACGCGCCACACGAAGAAGCCGCGCTGGCCGGCGGTCGCCGCCGACGGGTCCGGCGGCTACCTCGTCGCGTGGCACGAAGAGGAAGACGGGAGCATCCGCGCCTCGCGCTTCGATGCGTCCGGCCGGGAGGGGAGCGCCCACCTCGTGGCGAAGCCCGAGGGCATCGACCGTTCGGCCGCCGCGACCGCGACTCAGGAAACGCCGGACAGGGATCAGCGGCTCGGGCTTGTGTCCACCGGCGGCGCCGGGGCGCTCCTGGTCTGGAGCGAGGGCTCCACGCTGATCGGCCGCGCGCTGGACGCCGAGGCGCGGCCGCGCGGGGCGCCCTGGGTGATCGGCAAGGGCAAGTGGCGCGCGCTCGCGCCGGGCAGGGAAGGGGCGCTCGTCGCGTGGGTCGGCCACGACAGCAAGGCCGAGGGGCAGGCCCTTCTCGTCAAGGTGGGCGCCGACGGAGCGCCTTCCTCCCGGGGGATCCGGGTGTCGGACGGGGCCCATTCCGTGAAGGATCCTCCCAGTGTGGCCCTCGCGGGTGAGCGCGTTGGCGTCGCATGGACGGAGGCGATGAGCCCCGGTGTGAGCACGAAGCGCGCAGTCCTGCGGGTGCTCGATCGCTCCTGTATCCCCTGAGCCCGCTGCGACGCGAGGCCCGCGTACGGCGGGCGTAACGCGGGTGTCGGCGCTAAGATGAGGGACGTGAGCCACGCATTCGGCCCGAGTCAGTCACCGCCGAACCGCGATGCGAACGAGCCGGCAGAGGCGCTCCGCGATGCGCGGACGGACGTCCTGCCCCGCGACGTCGAGCTGCCTGTCAGCGCACCCTCCTGCGATCCGGCGACGCGCGCTGCTGCCGCGCCCGCCGCAGCGCCGTCGGACGTCGCTTCCACGCCGCTGCCGTTCATCCAGGATCCTTACCTCGCCCCGCCGCTCCCGCCGGAGAGGCGTCAGCTATCGACGCTGGCCGTGAGCTCGGTCGTCGCGGCGCTCTTCGGTCCGCTCGGGGCTGTCGCCGCGATCGTCTTCGGTTGGGCAGCCCGCCGCGAGATCGAGCGCGCCCCCGAGGCCCGCAGGGGATATGCGCTCGCCAGCGTGGGGCTCTCGCTCGGCGTGCTCCTCACGCTCTGCTGGAGCTCGGCGATCGGCTTCGGCGTCTGGGTGTGGACGACGCACGGCGGCGGCGAGACCGCCTCGACCGTCGGGGAACGGGAGGCCTCGCCGGAGCCGGCGAGCGCCGCGGCCCCGGCGGCCCCGCTGCCGGACGTGCCTCCCCCCGCGGCGGCGCAGCCCGGCGGCAGCGTCCCGCAGCACACGACCCACCGGCGCATCGGGGGGCTCTCCATCGTCGACATCGGCGTCGACGTCTCCACGCTCAGCGAGGAGCTCGCCAAGCAGCGCGCCGAGGCGCACGCCCGGGGCGAGAAGGTCCTCGTGATGACGACGAGCGATCCGTGCGAGCCGTGCCGCGGGGTCGATCGCGCGTTGAGCGATCCGCTGATGCAGACCGCGCTCCGGAACGTGCGGCTCGTGCGCGTGGACATCGACGTCTTCAAGGAAGACCTCGATCAGATCAAGATGCCGCGGCGGCTCTACCCCGGCTTCTTCCTTCTCTCGCCGGATCTCTCGCCGCAGGACGGGATCAACGGCGGCGAGTGGGACGACGACATCGCGCGCAACATCGCGCCGGTGCTCGGGGCGTTCGTGCGAGGCCAGTACACGACCCGCCGGCAGCCGTGGCACCCGCTGCCCGGCTCGGGCATGCGGCTCTGACCGGCGCGTCGCGCGCGGCGCCCGGCCACCCGCGCGCCGGACAGGGTAAGCTCGGCCCGTGAAGCGCTTCCTCCAGCTCGCCATCTTCGTCCTCTGTGTCGCGTTCAGCGCCTCGGTGGCCTACAACGTCTTCTCCGACAACGCCGACGTCGAGCGCATGGCCGCGCTCGTGGCGTGCGGCGAGGAAGCCGGCGCGCCGGAGGGGCGCCGCGCGAGCGACGGCTGCAGGGCGCGGATGACCCGGCTGGAGCGGACGCCGTTCGGGCAGACGTTTGAGTTCACCACGGCGAAGCGCACGGTGGATGTCCGGTGCGAGCGGGCTCTCGTGCTCGTCGGCGAGCACCGCTGCAAGCTCCGGTGATCGGCGGGGGCGGCGCGCGCTGTCCCGCGGGCAGGGGGCAGGGCCGCGCCGCGCAACAGGGCCTTGCCAGCGCGGAAGTTACGCTATGGTGGGCGGCCGTGACGAAGCCAGCCGTGCGCCTGCCCCCCTCGAGCGGCCCCGACGCCCGGCGATCCACCGCGCGCGCCGCCTGCGCCCTCGCGGCGGCCGTGCTCTGGGCCTCGCCGGCGCCGGCCGCGCAGGCGCCCCCGCAGCGAGCGTCGGTCGACCCGGCGCGGCCCGCGCCCGCGTCATCCGGCGCCGCGCAGCCATCGCCTGACGATGCGCCGCCCCATCCCGCCCCGTCGCCCGCGGCGGAGACCGAGGCACAGGAGAAGCGGCGCCGCATCGAGCGCGCCACCGCCCTGCACGACGAGGCGCAACGGCTCTACCAGAACGGCGAGTACCGCGCGGCGATCGCGAAGCTCGAGGCCGCTGTGGCGCTCGATCCCGAGGGGAAAGAGCTCATCTACAACCTGGCGGTCATCCACGAGAGGCTTGGGGAGATCGACAGGGCCGAGCGCTACTACGTTCGGTATCTCGAGATGGAGACGCTCCCGAAGGAGCGCGAGCAGGTCGCGGCGGTCCTCAAGCGGCTGAAGGGGGCGAAGCGGGAGCTCTCCAGCGCGCGCCAGCAGTCGGCCGCGTCCCCGGCGTCCGCCGGGGCCTCCGCGGCGCTGCCGATGCTGCCGCGGATGCCGATGCTGCCGCGCCGCTCCGTCGTGGCGACGAACCCGGGTCCCCCCACGCCCTGGCTCCTCGTCAGCGGCAGCGTCGCCGCCGGATCCCTCGTTGTCGGCGGCGTGTTCGGCGCGCTCGCCCTGGCGCGCGATCCCGGCCCCCGCGAGCGCACGGGCGGCGGCCTCTCCGTCGCCGATCTCCAGGCCGACGCGAACGCCGCCCACCGGTGCGCCATCGCCGCGGACGTGGCGCTGCTGGTCGCCGGGCTCTCCGGCATCACGGCGCTCTACCTGTACCTCTCCCCGCGCGTCCCCGCCGCGTCCCCGGGGGCCCCGCGCCCGGCCTCGGCTGCCGGCGCGCTCTCCGCGAGCCGGCGTCGCGGCGATGGCCCGCCCTCGCGCGGCGCGCGCGCGGGGCAGGCGGCGGCAGGGGTCAGCCTGTCGCTCGGCGCCGACGGCGCCCGGCTCCAGGTGCAGTTCTGATGGGCGTCGGCGCCGCGGGGCGGCGGCTTCTCTCGACGTTCGCTGCGCTCGCTGCGCTCGGCGTCGGGTGCGAGGTCCTCGTCGACGGCGAGCTCGACGCGGTGCTCTGCTCCGACGAGGGCGCGGTCGGGCCCCCGGCCTGCCCTCAGGGCACCCTCTGCCGGAACGGCGCCTGCATCGGGATGCCCCCCGAGCGCGCGCTGGGCGCGCCCTGCGCGACGCACGCCGACTGCGGGGCGCTCGACTTCTGCCTCGATCCCACGAAGCTCGGCGGCGAGGGGCCGAGCGTTTGCGCGCGCGCCTGCTGCAGCTCCAGCGACTGCGATCCCATCCGCGACGCCGTCTGCTGGGTCCCCGATCAGGGCGGGGGCGGCCTGTGCCGCGTCGGCCGGGACGTCGGCCGGCCCGAGGTGGGCACGGGGCGCACCGGTGGGGCGTGCACCGCGCACCGGGACTGCCGCTCTGGCATGTGCAGCGAGGGCGTCTGCATCGACACCTGCTGCTCGGACACGAGCTGCGCGGCGACCGGGGCGGTGTGCCGCCTGACGACAGGCGTCGTCTCGGCCGGGTCGGCCTGGGCGTGCCAGCCGCGCGACGGGACGGCCAGCCGCGGATACTTCGAGGCGTGCGTCGACCACGCGGAGTGCGCCTCCGGGCTCTGCGCCGAGGTCGAGCCGCTGGACGGCGGCCGGTGCACGATCCCGTGCTGTGCGTCGGACATGTGCCCGGCAGCCATCGGCGACGACGGCGAAGCGACGCACCTCGTCGGCTGCGGCGAGGTCGACCTCGTCGGCGAAAGCGCGACGGTCCGGGCCTGTACAAAGCTGCTCCAGGAAGAAAGCGTGTCCGCCGTCGGCGTCGCGTGCACCGAGGACGACGCGTGTCGGGGCGGCGTGTGCGTCATTGACCGTGGACAAACTCAGGGATTCTGTAGCGATGTTTGCTGCGGCGAGGCGTCGTGCGGCGATGTCGCGCGCTTCGGATGTCGTCCTCACGGGATCGGTTCGTCGTGGGCCTTGCGGTGTGAGCCCAAGTGACGGACGATCTCCCCCATCGCGGTGGTATCTCCTACAGCGGACGGCCAGCTCCCAGCCAGCGCACCTGGAACGCCCGGCGATCCCAGCCGGGCCATGGCGCTGATTTGCCCGCGATGTCACCACCTTGCGTCGGTCGCTCTGGACGCGACGAGCTCGTCCAGCCTGCCGCCTCCCCCCCCGAGCGAGGGCGGCTCCCGGGCCGGCGCTGGCGCGAGGCTGCCGCGCTGCCCTCACGACGGGCTGGCCCTCGTGGGCCGCGAGGCGCTCGCCGAGGCCGACGGCGACCCGTTCCTCGGGATCACGATCGCCGACCGGTTCGTGATCGTCGGCAAGCTCGGCGCCGGCTCGATGGGCACGGTCTACCGGGCCCGCCAGGAGGCGATGGGCCGGGACGTGGCCATCAAGATCCTCCGATCGGACCGGGCCTTCGACGCGCAGGCCAAGGCCCGCTTCACGCGCGAGGCGCGCGCGATGAGCCTCCTCCGCTCGCCGCACACGGTCACCGTCTTCGATTTCGGTGAGATCGTGGACGACTCGGCGGACCCGAGCTTCGGCCGAGGTCGCTCGGCGGGGCAGCAGAGCTCACCCGACGGCGCCGCGTGGAGCAGCGGCTCCCTCTACCTCGCGATGGAGCTCCTCGAGGGCGAGTCGCTCGGGCAGCGGCTCAAGCGGCTGCGGCGGCTTCGCGTCGGCGACGCCGTGCGCTTCGCGCGGCACGCGCTCCTGTCGCTGGCCGAGGCGCACGACAAGGGGATCATCCACAGGGACCTCAAGCCGGACAACCTGTTCCTGGCCAGGCCCCCGGCGGGCGAGCACGAGGAGATCTGCAAGGTGCTCGACTTCGGCATCGCGAAGGTGATGACCGGCCCCGAGCGACCGGTCGACGCCCTCGAGACCCAGGCCGGCACCGTCTTCGGCACGCCGCGGTACATGTCGCCGGAGCAGGCGCAGGGCAGGGCGCTCGACGCGCGGAGCGATCTCTACTCGCTCGGCGTGCTGCTCTATCAGATGCTCGTCGGGCGGCCGCCATTCATCGACGACGACGCCGTCGTCGTCATGGCGAGGCACATCAAGACGGCGCCCGTGCCCGCGACGGAGGCGGCGCCGGACGCCGGGATCCCGCCGTCGGTCTCGGAGCTCCTCCTGCGCGCGCTGGCCAAGCGGCCCGAGGACCGGCCCCGGAGCGCGCAGGAGTTCATCGCGGAGCTCGATCGCGCCATGGACGAGGCGAGGCCGAGCCTGAGCCGCGGGCGACCGAGCCGCCCTCCGCCGACCGAGGTCGGCGCGACGAGCGAGCTCCTCGCCGTCGTGGGTGACGGCGTCGACGCCTCGCACACGCCGAGCACGCTGCGCCCCGCGCCGCGGCGGCGCACCTCGCGCGTGGTCGTCGGGACGGTCGCGCTGTCCCTGATCGTGACGGCGTTCGCGGTGCGCGAGCTCCGCCGCCCTGCCGGCGACGGCGTGCGCAGGCTCGAGAAGGGCGTGGCGTACGAGGCGAGGGCGCTCGCGGAGGCGGTCGCGCGCGACGCCCCCGCGCGCGAGTCGACCGCCGTCGCGATGCCCGCCGCGACGGCGCCGCCGCCCGCGGCGCCGGGCCCGGCGAGCGCGATCAGCGCCACGCCCGAGCCGCCGGCGGCCGCCCCCTCCGCGCCGACGCCGAAGCGCAGGCCCCAGCCGTCGCGCAAGCCCTACGTGAAATTCGACTGATGGCGGCACGCGCGCGGCCGCGCAGCGCGCGATGGACGCGCGCAGCGCGGCTCGCTCTCCCGCGGCTCGCGACGAAAAGATCCGCGGCGCACGAACGCGAATTGCGCCGAGAGTCGCTGTACGAAGCGGAGGCGAACGTGTAACTTCGCCGCGCACCGATGGACCCCCGGGAGATGGAAACGCTCATCCAGCGCCTCGTCACGAATCCGCATGACGGGGAAGCCCTGGCGTATGCGCACCGAGCCGG
The DNA here is from genome assembly GCF_051521615.1 of Sorangium sp. So ce1335. NCBI lineage: Bacteria > Pseudomonadati > Myxococcota > Polyangiales > Polyangiaceae > Sorangium > Sorangium sp. So ce1335. The sequence continues at coordinate 6,104,848 of NZ_CP150363.1, read as the reverse complement.
GGAGCAGGACCCACGATCGTACGCGATGCTGCTCGAGCGCGTCGGCAGCTCCACGGCAGATCCGTCGTACGCGGCGCACTGGCTCAGCGAGGCCGCGAACGTGTGGTCGACGACGATCGGCGACGCGCACCACGCCGCGCGCACGCTCATGATCGCCATCGACAAGGACCCGACGCAGCGGACGGCGGCGGAGCGGCTGGCGCAGCTCTACCGCGACAAGGGCGATCAGAAGGCGCTCGCCGCGCTGCTCGAGCGGCTCGTGAAGGCGCTCACGCCGCTGCTCTTCGAGCGGCCCGAGGTGCGCGCGCAGCTCACGACCATGCACGAGGAGCTCGGCCGGCTGTGGAGCGAGCCGCCGCTCTCGCGGCCGGAGCGCGCCCTCGAGAACTGGCGCCGCCTCGCGGAGCTCGATCCGCACAACGTGTACGCCATCTACGCCGCGCGCGAGCTGCTGAAGGCGCAGCAGCAGTACGCCGAGGCGCTCCCCTACTTCGCGATGGAGCACGCGCTCATCGACGATGCGGATCGGCGGGTCGCCCTGTTTCGTGACGAGGCCGACATCCGGCGCCGCGCCGGCGACCTCGTGGGCTCCACGGTCGCGCTGCGGAACGCGCGCGTGTTCCTGCCGCACGACGTGGGGCTGATCCAGGCGCTCGGCGTCGCCATCGTCGACCGCATCGAGGCCGGCGAGCCGGTGCCGCAGCCGGAGCGCGACGAGGCCGCCGAGCTCTTCGTCGCGCTCGCGGAGATGTACGACGGGGATTACGGCTACTCGTACTCGGTGCACGCGCTCCGCGCGGCGCCGGGTCACGACCGCGCGATGCAGCTCGCCGATCACTACGCGAAGCAGCTCGGCCGCACCGCCGAGCTCCGCCCGCAGTACCTCGCCTACCTCCAGGTCAACCCGAACGGGTTCATGGCCGTCGAGGCGCGCAAGCGGGCGTCCGTGCTGCCGCCCCCGCCGCGGGTCCCGTCGGTGCCGCCGCCGCCCGTGAGCGGCGCCGCGGCCTCCGCGCGCGCGCCGTCCGCGCCGCCCGCCGCGGCGGCGCGCCACCCGTCGGCGCCGCCGGCCGTGGCGCCCGCGCCCGCGCCGCTGCCCTCCGGCGCCCTTGCGCCCGCGGCGTTTGCCGCGATCGCCGCGGAGCCGGCGGTGGCCGCGTTCGCGCCCGTCGCGGCGGTCGCCCCCTTGCCGGGCGCGGCGGTCGACGCGCCGGCGCCGAGCTCGGGCGCCGAGCCGAGCTCCGGCCCGGCGCAGGGCGCGCCAGGCTCCACGCCGGCTCCCGACACCCTCGGCAGCGCCACGGGGCCGGCCGCGCCGCCGCCGGGCGAGGAGCAGCAGGCCGAGCTCCGCAGGCCGCAGCCGCTCGCCAGGCTCCGCGAGGTGCTCAAGGCCGATCCGGCCAACCCGGACGCGCTCGCGCAGGTCGAGGAGCAGCTCCGGCAGAAGCGGAGCTTCGCCGAGCTGCGGGACGTCCTGCTCGCGGCCGCGCGCGTCCCCACGGCGCCCGTCGAGCGCAGGACGGCGCAGCTCCGCGAGGTCGCCGCGCTGTGCGAGTCGCAGCTCCGCGACGTCGACACGGCGGTGCAGGCCTGGCGGCTGCTCTCCGAGCTCGATCCCGGCGACGCGCAGGCGCAGGCCGAGCTGCGACGGCTGCTCGAGCGGAGCTCGCGCTGGGACGACCTCGCGGCGCTGCTCGAGCAGGAGGCCGCGGCCACGTACGACGTCGCGCAGAAGATCGAGATCGAGAAGAAGCTGGTCTCGCTCCACGAGCAGCAGCGCCGCGACCCGATCGCGGCCGCGGAGGCGTGGGTGCGCGTCGCGACCCTGTCGCCCGAGGACGGCACGGCGATCCAGGCCGCGGTCAAGCTCTTCGAGCGGGGCGAGCGGTTCGATCTCGCGGCGCAGGTCCTCTCCGACGCGGCCGTCCGCTTCCAGGACAAGCTCACCCGCGCGCCGCTCCTCCAGAAGCTCGGCGAGCTCCGGATGAGGCTCGGGGAGCCGGGCGCCGCGGGCGACGCGTTCAGCCAGGCGGCCGAGCTCGTCCGTCAGCCCAGGCTGTGGGAGCATGCGGAGAAGGCCTACATCGCCGCGGGGCGGCTCGTCGAGGCGGCGAGGGCGCTCTGCGAGCGGGCGCTGCTCGTCGACGGCAAGGCGCGCCCGGCGCTCTTCGTCGAGGCCGCGGAGCTGCTCCTCGCCGCGGGTGACGTCGAGGGCGCGCTCGACCGGGTCGCGCGCGCGATCGAGATCGATCCGGTGGCCGAGGCCGCCGCCCCTGCCGTCGAGGACCTCTACCGGCGCACCCACCGGCTGCCCGAGCTCGCGCGGTTCTTGCTGGCCCGGGCCGAGCTGCTCGGGGACCGGGCGGAGCGCGTCGCGGCCCGGCGCGCGGCGGCCGTGGTGCAGCGCGAGCTCGGCGATCGCGACGGCGAGCGCGCGACGCTCTCGCTCCTCCTCTCCGACGGCGAGGACGCCGAGGCCCTCGCGCGGCTCGCCGAGGACGCCAGCGAGCGCGGCGATCACCAGCTGGGCGCGGAGCTCCTCCGGCGGCTCAGCGCGCTCACGGACAGCCACCCCGGCAAGATCTCGATCGCCCTTCGCGAGGCGCGCATGCTCGCGGAGGGCTCCGGCGACCTCGACGCGGCGATCGCCCGCTTCGAGGCGATCGTGGCCGACCTGGATCCGCAGAACCGGATCGCGCTCCGGGCGATCGCCGCGCTGGAGGAGCAGCGCGGCAACCTGAGGGGCGTCGCCGGCGCGCTCGAGCGCGAGCTCGCGCTCGTGCAGGGCGCCGAGCAGATCGAGATCGCGCAGCGGCTCGCGGCCCTCTACGAGGGGCCGCTCGACGACCCGCACGGCGCCGTCAGGGCGCTCGAGGTCGTCCACGCCGCCGAGCCCGACGATCTCGACGCGGTGGCGAGGCTCCAGCGGCTCGCCGAGCGGCTGAACGACTGGCCGAAGGTCGCGCGCCACCTGGCGCTCCTGATCGAGGTGGAGGGCGACGAGGACGAGGCGTCCAAGATGACCCGTCGCCTCGCCGAGATCCTGGACCAGACGCTCGGCAGGAGCGACGAGGCGATGGCCCTCCTGGAGAAGCTCGCCGACCAGGGCGACGAGCCGTGCCGGGAGGCGTACGTCGCGCTCGGCGACCGGCTCGGCTGGAAGGGGATCGTCGCGACCAAGCTCGTCGCCTGGAACGAGTCGATCGCGCGCGCGGGGCGCGACGTCGCGCTGCGCGGCGCCTTCGAGCGCTTCGTGGAGGTCGGCCGCCACGTCGACGCCGCGCGCGTCGCGATGGAGCTCGCGCGCTCGCGCACCGCCGACGCCGGCCTCGGGGAGAAGCTCGAGGCCATCGCGGTGGAGCTCAAGGATCGCGAGGCGCTCACCGTGGCGCACGAGCTCCTCGCGCGGGATCTCGCGGGCCCGGCGCGCGCGGCCGAGCTCGTGCGGCAGGCCGAGGTCCGCGTCTCCGTGGGCGTCGATCCGCTGGAGGCCGTCCACCACGGCGAGGGCGCGCTGGCCAGCGTGCCGACCCCCGACGTCGAGCCGCTGCTCGTGCGGCTCGCGGCGCTCGCCGACGCGCCGAGCCTCATCATCGATCTGTTCGAGCGCCAGGTGAGCCGGTGCCGCACCCCGGCCGATCGCCTCGCGGCGCTCGCCCGCGCCGCCGAGATCGCCTGCGAGCGCGGCGCCATCGACCGGGCGCGGAGCTTCTTCGAGCTGGCGCTCGGCGGCGGCGTCCAGGAGGAGACGATCGCCATCCTCGAGCGGGTGGCGCGGGAGGGCGACGAGCGCTCCCGGTCGACAGCGCTGCGCTCGATCCTCGCCGAGGCGCTCGCCGCCGGCGGCCACGGCTCCCGCGACGGCGGCCGCACCCGGGCGGCGCTGCTCCGCCGCGCGGCCACGATCGCCTACCAGGATCTCGGCGACGTCGACCGCGCCTTCGCCTTGCTCGGCGACGCCGTGCTCGCGCACGTCGACGACGCCTCGCTCGACGCGCTCGAGGCCCTCGGGCGCGAGGTGGGCGATCTGCACCGCGTGGGCGCGACGCTGAACCGCGCGCTCGACGAGGTGTTCGACGGCCCGCTCGTGCGCAAGCTGATCCAGCGCCGGGCCCGGCTGCGGCGCGACGTGCTCGGCGACCGGCAGGGCGCAGCGGCCGATCTGAAGAAGCTGCACGACCTGGCGCCCTCGGACCTGGACGTGGTGAACGAGCTGAGTGGCCTGCTCCAGGAGCTCGGCGACCACCGCGGCATGATCCAGCTCTACGAGGACCAGATCCTCCGGGGCCGCGATCCGGCGCAGCGGGCGGAGCTCGCGCGCAAGGTGGCGCGCATCTGGGAGGAGGAGCTCGGCGAGGCGCGCGAGGCGGCGGACGCCTGGCGCCGCGTCCTCCGCATGAAGGCGGGCGATCCGGACGCGACAGCGGGGCTCGAGCGGGCGAAGACGGGCAAGCTCAAGCGCACCCCGCCGCCGCCCGTGCTGCCCACCAGGCCGCCGGGCCTGCCGTTGACCGAGCCGCCGCTGGCGCCCCGGATGCCCGGTCTCGAGACGCTCGGCGCCGAGGCGGCGGCCACGGTGGCCGCTGCCGCCGCCGTGGCCGTGGTGGCGAACGCCGACGGGGGCTCCGGGGTCGATGCCGCCGCCGAGGCGCTGCCGGAAGAGCCCGCCGGCCTCACCGGCGCGCAGGCGCCGCAGCCCGAGCCGGAGCAACAGGCCGAGGTGTACGGCGACGCGCCGTACGACGCCGCCGGGGCCGAGGCGGGCGTCGCCCATGGCGCAGCGCCGGCGTCCGGGCAGGACCTTCCTCCCGACGGCGCCGAGCTCGCTGCGCCGGCCGAGCTCGCCGGCGAGCAGGTCGCCCCGGCGCAGCCGTCGGACCTCGACGGCCACGCAGCGCTGCCGCAGCCCGCGGACTTCGCGCTCGCGCCGCCGGTCGACGCACCTGCGGCGCCGCCGCCGTCCTCCTCCGACGAGGTCGACGTCGACGCCGACGTGGAGGACGTGGAGTTCGTCGACGACGAGCCGGGGGCTGCCTAGCACCTCGGGTCAGACATCCCGCCTGGGCTCTACCTCGCGAGCGGAGATCCCGACGCAGAGACGCCGAGAACGCAAAGACGCAGAAATGCTCGGATCTGTTCTCTTTTTTGTGCCTTTGCGCCTTTGCGCCGTTGCGTTGAAATCTCTCTCCGGACCCCCGGCGGGGCTCCTGGGGCTTCCAGCGCGTCGCCCTTGCGTTGAGCAGGCGACCGTGGCGTGCCACCGGGAGATCGCGCGTCACGGAGGCACGGGGGAGACATGCCCCCGCTGATCCTCCCCCCGGCCCTCCGGCCGGGCGACACCGTCGCCGTCATCGCCCCTTCCAGCCCGTTCGAGCACGTCCTTGCGTGGGTCGGTCTCGGCTGGCTCGCCCAGCGCTACCGCGTGCTCTTCGACACGGGCGGCGGTCCTCCGCTCGCCGGCGACTCCCGCGGTTGCGGGGCGCCGTCGCTGTCGGCGCCGTCCAGCCGTGGGATGTTCGCGCGGAATGGCTACCTGGCCGGCAACGACGCGCGGCGGCGGGACGAGCTCGTCCGCGCGCTCTCGCACCCCGACGTGCGCGCCATCTTCGCGGCCCGCGGCGGCTACGGCGCGAACCGGTTCGTCCACGGGCTCGACTGGACCGTCCTCGCCAGGCACCCCCGCTGGATCGTCGGCTTCTCCGACATCACCGCCCTCCACGTCGAGGCCGCGCGCGCCGGGGTCGCGTCGCTCCACGGCGCCCACGTCGCCGCGCTCGGCCGCGGCGACGCCCGCGCCCGCGCCGCGCTGATCCGCGCCCTCGAGGACCCGGTGGGCGAGCGCCATTTCGGCGGCCTGACAGCGCTGCGCGCCGGCGCCGCCGAGGGGCCGCTCTTCGGCGGCAACCTGGCCCTGCTCCACGCCTGCGCCGCGGCCGGCCGCCTCCGGGTGCCGGAGGGGTGCGTCCTCCTGCTCGAGGACGTCACCGAGCGGCCGTACCGCATCGATCGCATGCTCACGACGCTGGAGGTCGGCGGCCACCTCGCCCCGGCCGCGGCCGTGGTCCTCGGCGATTTCGAGCAGTGCACGCCGGGCCCGGACGGCGTCACGGTGGACGAGGTCCTCCGCGACAGGCTGCTCCCGCTGGGCGTCCCCGTCGTCGCGGGGCTGCCGATCGGCCACGGCCTTCGCAACGAGCCCGCCATCCTCGGCGGCCGCGCGCGCGTCCTCTCGTCGGGTGCCGGCGCTGCGGTCACGCTCGCGGGCGCCTGAGCGCCCGGTCGCCACGAGCGCGCCCGCGCAGCTCCCGCGCGGCGGTCACCGCGATCGCGGTCACGCGATCACCAGAAGATGCTCTTTCGCTCCTTCAGCCCGCGGTTCAGCATCGACTGGATCCGCCCCTTCACGAGGGCGACCTTCTCCTGGATCACCGCGTCGTCGTCGTCGGGGTCGCCGCGGAACGTCATCGGCTCGCCGAAGTAGATCCGGTACTTCGTCGGCAGCGGGAGCTGGCCGCCGGGGAGCAGGAGCTGCGGGATGACGGGGAACGTCGGCATCCCGAGCGCCTTCGAGACCGACTCGAGGTTGCCGAGCGAGATGTATTGCTCCTCGCCCCCGATGACGGCGATCGGCACGATCGGCGTGTCGGTCTCGAGCGCGAGCCGCATGAACCCGAGCCCGAAATCGAGGAGCTGGTAGCGGCTCGAGAACCCCTTCGAGATCCCGCGCGTCCCCTCCGGGAACACGAGGATCGCGGCGCCCATGTCGAGCAGCCGCCGCGCGTTCTCGGGCACGCCCACCACCTGGCCCACGCGCGAGAAGAACGTCGCCACGAACGGCAGCGTCTGCGTCCACTTCTCGACCATGCTCCGCATCACGCGCGGCGGCTCCGCGTCGAGGAACAGCGAGGCCGCGATGAGCATGCCGTCGAACGGGAGCTGGCCCGAGTGGTTGGCGACGAGCAGCACGCGCCCGGTGGGGACGCGATCGATGCCGAACACCTCGGTCCGGAAATAGAAGCGATGAAAGAACGCGGCCACCCCGACCGCGTACTTCGCCCACTCGCGGTCGAGCCCGAACGGATCGACCCCGTCCGCGGCCTGCGGGAGCGCGACCCGGCGCAGCCGATCCTCGAAGTCCTGGCCGAGCAGCCGGATCGTGGCGTCGTCGAGCGTGCCGCGCACGCTGTCGGCCCCGAGGCGCGCGAGCGGCAGCGCGGTGTGCGTGGCGAAGTGGCTCAGCCTGGCGAGCGCGTTTTTGCCGGCCATGGGCGCGGGACGATACCAAAAGTCGCGTGCGCCTGCACCGCAGGAAGGGCTTGACCACGGGCCGCCCGAAAGCGACCGTCGAGCCGATGAGCGAACGCACGCCCGGCCGAGGCCGCCGCCCCGTCGCAGACTCCGATCCGTCCCTCCGGCCCATCCTCATCACCGGCATCTGCGGCCGCCTCGGGCGGCGTCTCGCGCGGCGCCTGCACCGCGAGCAGCGCGTGATCGGCGTCGATCGGCGCAGCTTCGAGGGGCGCCCCAGGGACATCGAGCACCACCAGATCGACATCCGCCGCAAGAAGACCCAGGACATCTTCCGCCAGGAGCAGCTCGCCGCGGTCGTCCACCTCGGGGTCATGCACGACCCTCGGGTGAGCCAGATGGAGCACCACAGCTGGAACCTCGCGGGCTTCCAGCGGCTCCTCGAGTACGTCGCGCAGTACGACGTGCCCAAGCTCATCGTGCTGTCGAGCGCCAACGCCTACGGCCCGCGCCCCGACAACCCGCAGTTCCTCACCGAGGACGCGCCGCTGCTCGGCGGCGCCTCGTTCAGCGAGATCCGCGACCTCATCGAGGTCGACATGCTCGCGCAGTCGTTCTTCTGGAAGCACCCGCAGACCGAGACGGTCATCCTCCGGCCCGTCCACATCCTCGGCTCCGTGCGGAACGCGCCGTCCAACTACCTCCGGCTCAACGTGATCCCGACGCTCCTCGGCTTCGACCCGATGGTGCAGGTCATCCACCAGGACGACGTTGTCTCCGCGATCGTCGCCGCGCTCCGGCCCGGCGTGCGCGGGATCTTCAACCTCGCGGGGCCGCCGCCGCTGCCGCTCTCGCGCGTCATCGAGATGACGGGGCGGACGCGCGCGACGATCCCGCACTTCGTCATGCAGACGATCATCCCGCGGCTGTGGCGCTTCAGGGCGACGTCGTTCCCGGCCCCCGAGCTCGATCACATCCGCTACGTCTGCATGGTCGACGACCGGCGCGCGCGCGAGATCCTCGGCTACACGCACGAGCACGACATCCAGGAGACCGTGCAGGCGGTCGACGACATCACCTGAGGCGCGCGCCATGAAGCGATCGACGCGGATCGAGCGGCTCGCCGAGTATTACGAGGACTTCGCGCCCGATTACGTCTCCACGTGGAAGGACATCCAGCACTACGAGAAGCCCGTCCGCGCCTTCCTGCGCGAGGTCGTCACCGAGGGGGCGCGCGTGCTCGACGCGGGCTGCGGCCCGGGCCACCTCACCCGCGCGCTCCCGCCGTCCGTCGAGGTCGTGGGCTTCGACATCGCCGAGGCCATGCTCGAGATCGCGCGCAAGAAGCGGCCGCACGGGGCCTTTCACCGGCACGACTACCACCTGCCGATCCCGCGCTCGTGGGGGCGCTTCGACGTCGCCCTCGCGCTCGGCACGCTCGAGTTCTGCGACGACCTCGCGCTCGTCCTCACGAACCTCGCCGGCGCCCTGCGGGCCGGCGGCCGGATGCTCGTGAGCATCGTCGAGCGGAGGCCGCACGTCAGGCTCCACGAGCGCGCCGCGCGCTCGCTCTCCCGCGTCGATCTCACCGGCGTGAGCATGTATCTTTACACCTTCGCCGAGCAGACGGACGCCATCCAGCGCGCGGGCCTGCTGCCGCGCAGCTACCGGCTCCACCCGGGCTGGCGACACACCGAGTACGACGTCGACGTGCTCTACGCGCTCTGGGATCTCGAGGCCCCGCGCAGCAGCCGTTGACGCGTCGAGGGATGCGCCGAGGACGGCGCGCGAGGCTTTTCGCGCCGCGCCGTCCGGGGTAGAGGAGATCGACGATGCGATGGAAGTGAAGCTCGGGGGCACCTTCCTGACCTGCGCCATGGGGCCGTTGCACCACGCGGGCGCGTGCATCCAGGGCCGCATGGTGCCGGAGGGGCTCCGCGAGCTCGCGCCCGAGGGGCTCCTCGGCGGCTTCCAGCGCGGCGTCGATCAGGCGGCGAAGCTCGCGGGCGTCCGCAGGGAGGACGTCGAGCGCCTCCTGCCGATGCAGGAGGTGCGCGAGGCGATCGAGCGGCTCGGCGAGAGCCAGTCCGAGGCCGTCGTCGCCTGGGACGTCTACGCGGGGCGCATCGGCGGCCTCCTCGAGGGCGTCGCCGAGGTGACGAACCACGGGCAGGCCCCCGACGTGAGCCAGTGCCTCGAGCGGCTCGCGAACAAGGTGCGGCGCGATCCCCCGTTCGCGGAGCCGCTCCAGATGCTCGCCGAGGACATCGCCCACTGGCAGGCGACGATCGGCCGCTGCCGCAAGCAGCTCGACGAGAGCGGCGGCGGCGCGCTCGCCAAGGCGTACCGCCGCCGGCAGATCCGCAGGATCGCCACGATCGCGGCCTCGGGCCTCGTCATCGTCGCGGCGCTGTCGGTGATCGTGCGGGTCCGGACGGCGCGCGCGCGGGTCGACGCCGTCCTCGCGCGCCCCGAGGTGTGCGCCGTCCGCGAGCTCGCGCAGGACGACCTCGGGCGAGCGACGGGCGAGCAGCAGCAGCGCGTCGCCGCGCGGGCCGAGGAGTGCGCCGCGGTCGAGGCGCGCGAGGCGCGCGAGCGCGAGGCGCGCGAGCGCGCCGAGGAGAAGGCGCGCGAGGAGCAGCGGCTGCGCGCGGAGCGCGACGAGCGATGCGCCGCGCTCGCCGTGCGGTTCAAGGCGGGGGCGTTCTCGCAGGGGGACGGCGCGCTCGCCGGCGTGCCCGACGATCTGCTCCGGCGGATCGCGGGGCGGAGGCTCACCGCCGCCGACGTGGGGCCGAGCGGCCCCGCCCTCCCGTGCGACGGCGCGCGCGGCGGCGACGAGCTGCGCGCGGCCTTCGTGGACGCCCTCGTCGCGTCGGCGTGGGCGTGGGTGCCGTCGGCGGACCCCGGCCCGAGGCTCGGCGAGCTGCTCGCGGCGCGCCGCGCGGAGCTGCCGCCGCGCGCGCGGACGATGCTGTCGGTCCGTACCGCGCAGGAGACGAAGCGGGCCATCGTCTCGGGCGATCCGGCCGCGCTCGGGCGGGCGTCGCGCCTGTGCGCGCTCACGGCCGCGCTCGAGATCGCGAGCGGCCCCGCCTGCGGGGCCCTGGCGAGGCTCTCCATCAAGCCGTCGCCCTGAACATGGGGGAGCGGCTGTCCCGGGCGCCGCGCCACGCGCTGCGCCCGGGAGGCCGTGTCTACTTGAGGGCGGGGACCTTGTCCGAGTCGAGCACGCAGACGAGCATCACGGGATCGCACTTCACCTTCAGATCCTCGGAGATGCCGGAGGCCCAGGGGAGGAAGTAAGGCGGCTCCGGATCCGGGGTGTTGTCGCAGAGCTTGTCCTCGGGCTCGCCCGTCGCGACGACCTCCATCACCGGCTCTCCGGTCTCCTCATCCACCACCGGCTCGTCGGTCTCGGGATCCACCATCTGCTGCTCGACGAGCTTCTCGCAGCCGACCTGGGGCCAGAGCCCGACGACCCTGTACTTCGCGGTGCAGGTGCCCTCGGTGTACGTGAGATCGGCCTGGAACGTGTTTCCGAGGTTCGCGGCCGTCACGTACACTTCCAGGTTGCTCCACTCGTACTTGAGCGAGCGCCCGTCGGCGGGCTCGCCGCCGCCGTCGGCCCCGCCGTCGGCCTCGCCGCCGGCCCCGCCAGCGCCGCCGTCGGCCCCGCCGTCGCCGCCGCCGGCCCCGCCGTCACCGCCGCCGGCCCCGCCGTCGCCGCCACCGGCTCCACCGGTGCCGCCGCCGGCCCCGCCGTCGCCGCCGCCGGCCCCGCCGTCGCCGCCGCCGGCCCCGCCGTCGCCGCCGCCGGCCCCGCCGTCGCCGCCGCCAGCCCCGCCGTCGCCGCCGCCGGCTCCACCGGTGCCGCCGCCGCCCTCGCCGCCGCCGCCCTCGCCGTCGGGCGGCGGCGGGACGAGCATCACCTCGGCAGGCGATAGCGTCGTGGCCCTGCAGATGTCGTTGCCGTCCGGCTCGATCGACTCGAACGTTCCGAGCGCGTAGTCCTTACGATCAGGGCTCTCCGCGATCGTCTCGCCGTTGGCCGTCCACTCCGTGCGATCCGTCTGGATCGCGACGAGCTTCGTGTTCCTGTCGGGATAGCCTCCCGAGTTCGGGTTGTACACCTGCAGCCCCACCGTCAACCCCTGGATCTGGCCGCAGGGCTTGTCGGCGTCCTCGTCTTGCACGAAGAACTTCGTGGCGAACGGGTAGACGGCGGCGTTGCCGACGGTGCATTCGGGCTTGGGTTGCGAGCAGCCGGGCGACGCGGCCGCCGCGACCGCGGCGACCCCCGCCAACCAACCAAGCAATCGGATCTTCATTGCCTGTTTCCTTTCGCGAGCGCGCCGCGCCTAGAACGTGACCCTCGCGCCGAAGCGGAACTGCCGGGGCGGCTGGTACTTCGTCGGGTTGCCGAAGTTCGGGTTCTTGTCGACATCCTTGTTGAACGGCTGGCCGTCGAGCGTCGTCAGGCAGGTCGCGCCTCCCGGCCCCTCCAGATCCTCGACCCCCTTGTCGCGGCACCCGCGCACATTGACGTACTGCCGGGTGTAGCGCTGATCCACCTGGGTATACGACTGGAAGTTGAAGATGTTGAAGACGTCCATCGTGACGGTGAGATCGCTGTCCTTCGAGAGCTTCACCGAGTAGCCGATGCGGCCGTCGATGTTGTGGACCCACGGGAGCCGCGTGCCGGAGCCGCGCGGGAGGATGAAGGCCTCGTCCGCGCCGTAGAGCGGGTGCGCGCCCCAGAAGTCCGTGGGGCCGCCGGAGCGGGACCGGTAGGTGAGGCCAGCGTCGAGGATCATGTCGTTCCGGATCGGGAACGACTTCGCCCCGTAGACCTTGAACTCGTGCCGGCTGTCGCCCGGCAGGTAGCCGTCGCGGTTGTCGAGCAGCGAGGTCAGGTCGAAGTCCGAGGTGATGTTCGGGTCGAGCTGGTCGGTCTCCGGGCGGAAGAGGCCCGCGTAGTTGCCGCGCAGGAACGAGAGCGTGTAGCTCACCTGGGCGAGCCACAGGTCGGCGAACGCCTTCTGGAAATAGAGCGTCACGGCGTCGTAGTCGCGCCTCGCCTCGGGGAAGTCCTTCGCGATGCCCTTGCCGGGGTTGCCGATGAAGTACGTGCTCCCCTCGTCGCGGCTCATGTCCTCGATGACGTTGCTCATCCAGCGCTTCGTGTACAGCGCCCCGATCCGCCCGTTCTCGATGATCTCGTACTCGCCGCCGAGCACGATCTCATCCGAGGACTGCGGGCTGATGTCCGGGTCCACCGGCGTCTTGCCGGTGCCGGTCGGCGTCCAGACGGTGTTCGGATCGTAGCTCGCGGCACCCTGCCCCTGCTCCGCCGCGAGCTGGGCGCCCTCGATCCGGTTCTCGTCGCTCTGGCATTGCCCCGGGCCGTTGCCGAGCGCGTCCTCCAGGTCGGTCGGGTCGCACCCGGTCGCGTCGCCGTTGACCGCCGCCCTGTGGAACGCCCGGACCTGGCGCTCGTCGCCGAAGGCGCGGTCGACGAGGTCGAGCGGCACGCTCTCGTAGTAGCGCGCGTAGTTCGCGAAGATCTTGGACTTGCCCTGCTGCGTGATGTCGTAGACGGCCCCGATGCGCGGCGACCACTGGTTCGGCAGCGCCATGCCGAGCTTGCCGTTGTCGTCGAACAGGTACTGGGCGTCGTAGCGGACGCCGACGTTCAGCGTCACCTTGTCGAGGATGCTCCAGCTATCCTGGACGAAGGCGCCGATCGTCGTCGAGAGCGACGACACCTCGGTCTTGGGCTGGATGACGTAGTCGCTGACCTCCGGGCCCGTCAGGAAGCCGAGCTGCCGGGCGTCCTCCCAGTAGAGGCCGTTCGAGCCCTCCACGTAGGTGACGAGCCCCGGGTACGCCTTCTCGTGGTTGTACATCATGACCTCGCCGTCGATGCCGCCCTTGACGACGTGATGGCCGAGGCCCTCGAAGATGCTGGTCACCATCGCCTTGAGCTGGAGGCGATCCTGCGTCGCGTCCTCGACGAAGTTGGGGCCGCCCTCCACGTACTGGCGCACCTGGCACGGGATCCGGCGGACCATGACGGGCTCGCCGTCCTCGAAGAGCAGGTTCCCTTGCTCGTCTCGAGCCTGCACGTCGCTCGGGCGGCACATCTCCATCGCCTCGGCCGAGAGCGCCTCGAACTCGTTGATCGAGTGCCGCGGCCCGGTCCTCGTCCAGATCACGTTGGGCACGCCCGCGAGCCCGCTCCTCGAGCCGATCTCCGAGCCGTCCGGCGGCAGCCGCGCGTTGCGCTGGTGGTGCCAGCCGAGCGTCGCGTCGAGCAGCAGGGTCTTGTTGTTGAACGCCGACGACCACTTCAGCGCGACGTCGGTCGACGACGACACGAACTTGAGCGCGAGCCCGTTGTACGTGCCGACGAGGTTGGGGATATCCATGATGCCGGCCTGCGGATCGTACGAGTACGCGCCCTGGCCGCCCGAGGTGGAGGGCGCACCGTAGACCGACAGCGCGAGGCTGTGGTCCGGGCTGACCTGGTAGGTCAGCTTGCCGAGGTACTGGATCGTCTGCTCCTCGCCGCGGAAGTAGCGCGTCGAGCCCGGGAGGGGATCGGCGATGGTGAACCCCGTCTCCGGGTCCGTCTCGGGGGTCGGGCTGTCGCCCACGTACCGCGTCGCGAACAGGGTGCGCTTCCGCTCCAGGCTCGAGAACGCGAGGTCGACGCCGCCGTAGAACCAGAGCTTGTCCTTCAGGATCGGGCCGCCGACCTCGAAGCCGTAGTCGCGGATGGCGAGGATGCTGTCGTCGGTCTGGATCGTCTCGCCCTGACGGCGCACCTTCGTGCCCTCGGCCTCGAGGAACCCGGGGACGACGTTGAAGAAGACCGAGCCGTGGAACTCGTTGCCGCCGCTCTTCGTCACGACGTCGAGCACGCCGCCGGTCGCGCGGCCGAACTCGGGCATGTACCCGCCGCTCACCACGTTGACCTCTTTGATGAACTCCATCGTGAGCGGCGTGCCGACGATCCCGTACGCGGGATCATTCACGGATAGTCCGTCGATCACGTACTGATTCTCGGGCGACGACGTACCCGCGATCGACGTGCCGAACTCATCGCTCCTCGCGCCGGGGGTGACCGCGGCGATCGACTCGAACGAGCGCGACGCCGTGCCCTTCCCGCCGGGGGGCGCCACGGCGATGCGCCGCGTGAAGTCCTGTGAAATATTCTGGCCGATGGTGCTCGACCCGACATCGACGGTGGGCGCGCGGCCCACGACGACGATCTCCTCCGCCTTGAGCGCCTCGGGGAGGAGCTCGACGTTCACGCGGATGGTCGTGCCGCTGCGGATCGTGATCCCGCCGCGCGCGTACGGCTTGTACGACTCCTTCTCCAGGCGCAGTGTGTAGTCGCCCGGCGGCAGGTTCGGGATACGGTACTGGCCGGTGCCGTCGGTGACGACGAGCTGCTCGCCCTGCAGGGCCGGCGATGTCGCCGTCACGACCACATCGGCCACCGGCGCCTTGCTCGAGGCGTCGGTCACCCGCCCGAGGAGAACGCTGTTGCCCGTCTGCGCGAACGCCGGGAACGCGGTCAACAAAGTCATGGCGACCAGCAGCGTCGCCGCCCACAGCCTCAACGGCGCACGTAGTAAGCGCGCTCCGTGTTTCATCCTCTTTTCGAGAAACTTCACGGAATTCCCTCCAGAAGTGTAGGGCCCTCGAGTCCCTTGTTACCCTAGACAGGAATCGCGCGAGACAATAGACTTTTTTGTAGTACTCGCTCGCTTGTACACTCCGGGTAGGCGCCGCGCGCTCCCATACGGCGCCGCGCCACGTCGATCGGCTCGAGTTCTAGGAGTTACGACCCCTCATGTTCGACTCGGTACTAGGTCGTGCCACCGCCACCCAGGGGCGCCTCGGGACGGGCGCAGTGCTGTCCATCGTCGCGCACGCCGCGATCGCGGGCGCCCTCCTCTGGCAGGCCACGCGCCCTCAGGCCGAGAAGCCGAAGGACGTCGAGGTCACCTTCTTCGCCGCGCCGCCGCCGCCCCCTCCGCCTCCGCCGCCGCCTCCACCGCCGGCCGGCGGCGCGAAGCCTCAACAGCCGAAGGTGGAGCAGCCCATCGAGAAGCCGAAGCCTGTCAAGACCCCTGACACCATCTACGACATGCCGGAGAAGCCCAAGGCCAAGGAGCCTGAGCCGGAGCCGGCCAAGGAAGAGGCGCCGGCCCAGCCCGGTGGCGTCGAGGGGGGCCAGGAGGGGGGCGTTCAAGGAGGGACGGTCGGCGGCCAGGTCGGTGGGCAGATCGGGGGTCAGCTCGGAGGCCAGCTCGGCGGTCAGCTCGGCAGCACGGCGCCGCCGCAGAACGTGGTCTTGCCGTTCGGCGCCGGGATGAGCCGGCCGACGATGGTCTCGGGGCGAGACCCGCAGTACACGCGCGAGGCGCTCGCCGCGCGTGTCGAGGGACTCGCGATTGTCAAGTGCGTCATCAAGATCGACGGCGCGCTGACCAATTGCCGGATGGTCAAATCGTTACCGCACATGGACCGGGCGATCCTCGATGCCCTCTCGGCGCGCCGGTACACGCCGGTGATGTACCAGGGGCGCCCGGTCTCGGTGGATTACGTGTTCAACATCCGGCTCAAGCTCCCTTGACCGCCGGGCGTGCGGGTGTTGTTGCGCGGGTGGGGCGCGTAGTAGAGAGGGGAACGGGGTAGGTCCGCTCTTCGGTACTGTCGAGTTCGCTGCGGCGTCGAGAGGCGCTGTTTCAGCATAGCTAAAAACATCACGACACCATGGAGCGCCAGGAGGCGCGAGCGAGACGATGCAATTCACGTTGATTGAGCTCTGGGGCCACATGGGCCTCTTCGCGAGGCTGGTCGTCCTGGTGCTGGCCCTCATGTCGGTCTCGTCCCTGGTCATCTTCGGCGAGCGCCTCGTCGTGTCGCTCAAGTCGCGCGCCGCCTCCCGGGCGTTCGCGGAGAAGGTGGGCCCGCTGCTCGCCCGGGGCGACTTCGAGGACGCCCGCGCCGCCGCCAGGCCGAAGGCCGAGATCGGCTACCTCGGGCGCGTCATCGGCGCGGGGCTCGCGGCGTACGCGTCGAGCGCCCCCGGCCGGCTCCCGGCCCACGGGCACGAGCGCGACGGCGTGTTCGAGTCGGTCTCGCGGGCGCTCGAGCGGCAGGCGCAGCGCGAGGTGCTCAGCCTCAAGCGCGGCTACGGGCTCCTCGCCACGGTCGGCTCCACGGCGCCGTTCGTCGGCCTCCTCGGGACGGTCATGGGTATCGTGACGGCCTTCCAGCAGATGGCCGCCTCCGGCTCGGGCGGCCTCGGCACCGTCTCGGCGGGCATCGCGGAGGCGCTCGTCACAACCGCGTTCGGCCTGCTCGTCGCGATCCCGGCCGTCATGGCGTACAACTACCTCCAGGGCTGGGTCGACGCCCGGGCGATCGACATCTCGGAGTCGTCGAACGAGTTCCTCGATATCGTGGCGAAGCGCCTCGACGGCCGCCTCGCGCCGGCCTCGGAAGAGGCCGCTTGAACGGGCCCGTGAGAGGCCGCTCGTCCGGGCGTCGAAGGACGTCGCCTGGCCCGGCTTCGAACAATGCCGTTGTCGCTGTCCCGGCCTCCGAAGAGGCCGTTGTCGCTGTCCGGGCCTCGGAAGAGGCCGTTGTCGCTGTCCGGGCCTCGGAAGAGGCCGCTGATGATGTCCCGGCCTCGGAAGCGGCCGGTGGTGCCGTCCCGGCCTCGGAGAGGCCGGTGATGAATAGAGAGCCCGCGCGATACGGCGCCTGGCTGGTCGCGGCGCGCGGCGCGCGTCGCCGCGCGTCCCAGCGAGGCGCGGCGACGCGCTCAGCCGGAAGCGAGCGTCCCTGATGGGAATGGCCGTCGGCCCGCAGAAGGGCCCCAAGAGCGAGATCAACGTCACGCCGCTCGTCGACGTCGTCCTCGTCCTGCTCATCATCTTCATGGTCGTCACGCCGATGCTCCAGCGCGGCAAGGACGTGAAGCTGCCGCAGGCCGCGAAGGTGGACGAGGAGAAGAAGGAAGTGGATCCGCTGATCCTCTCCGTCACGCTGGAGAAGACGGTGTGGGTCGAGAACGACCAGTATGACGACGCCGGGCTCTCCGAGCGCCTCGCGCGCGAGTTCGCCGCGCAGCCGGGGCGCAAGGTGCTCGTCAAGGGCGACCATCGCCTCTCGTTCGGCGACGTGCGCAAGGTCATGGAGACGGCGCGCAAGGCGGGCGCGAAGAGCGTCTCGCTGGCGGTCGAGGAGCTGAAGGGGAGATAGCGGCGATGAGCGCGCGCGCGAAGAAGAAGTTCGTCATCAAGCCGGCGGTGCCGCTGAACTCCGACATCAACGTGACGCCGCTCGTCGACGTCGTGCTGGTGCTCCTCATCATCTTCATGGTCGTGACGCCGCTGCTCGAGAAGGACATCGGCGTGCGCGTCCCCGACACCGAGCAGGTCACGGAGAACACCCCGCCGCCCCCCGACCAGCTCGTCGTCCGGGTGAACGCGCAGGGCGAGGTCCAGGTCAACGACGAGAAGGTCGAGCGCGCCGATCTCGCGGCCAGGCTCCGGCCGATCCTCGAGCGCCAGAGCAGGCCGCAGGACAGGATCGTCTTCATCGTCGCCGACGACGGCGCCGGCTACGGGACGGTCGTGGAGGTGCTCGACAGCGCGAAGGCGGCCGGCGCGCAGACGCTCGGCATGATGACCGAGCTCCCCGAGGCGCCGCCGACGACGCCGTGAGCGCGGCGCGGCCGCCGCGCGCGCCGCGCCGACGGCCTTCTTCAGCGGCCCTCTTCAGCGGTCTCCTTCAGCGGTCTCCTTCAGCGGTCTTCTTCCGTCGCAGCTCAGCGGCCCAGCGCGGGCGGCGGCGCGCGACGCGAGGCTTGCGTCGCGCGCGGTCGCGACCTACACCGGCCACCTCGAAAGCGAGGTTGTCGATGTTGCGGACCGAATGGGTGAGCAAGCGCGCCGGGAGCCCGAACCAGAGCCAGATGCACTTCGCGAGGAAGGGCGTCATCACGGAGGAGATGGAGTACGTCGCCCGCCGTGAGAAGCTCGCGCCCGAGCTCATCCGAAGCGAGGTCGCGCGCGGCCGGATGATCATCCCTGCCAACAAGAACCACCTGAACCTCGAGCCGATGTGCATCGGCATCGCGTCGCTCTGCAAGGTGAACGCGAACATCGGCAGCAGCCAGACCACGAGCGACGTGAACGGCGAGCTCGAGAAGCTGCGCTACGCCATCAAGTACGGCGCCGACACGGTGATGGATCTGTCGACCGGCGGCGACATCGACGGCATCCGCCGAGCCATCATCGCCGACTCGCCGGTGCCGATCGGGACGGTGCCGATCTACCAGGCGCTCGAGGCGTGCAAGGGCACGGCCAAGATGACCGCCGACGACCTCATCGACATGCTCGAGCACCAGGCGAAGCAGGGCGTCGATTACTTCACCATCCACGCGGGCGTGCTGCTCGAGCACCTGCCGCTCGTGAAGGGCCGGATCACGGGCATCGTCTCGCGCGGCGGCTCGATCATGGCGCAGTGGATGATCGAGCACCACAAGCAGAACCCGTTCTACACCCACTGGGACAAGGTGCTCGAGATCTGCGCCAGGTACGACGTCACGATCTCGGCGGGCGACGGCCTGCGCCCCGGCTGCCTCCACGACGCGAGCGACGCGGCGCAGTTCGCCGAGCTGAAGACGCTCGGCGAGCTGACGAAGCGCGCGTGGGAGAAGGACGTGCAGGTGATGATCGAGGGCCCGGGGCACGTGCCGTTCGATCAGATCGCGATGAACGTGCAGAAGGAGATGGAGCTCTGCCACGAGGCGCCGTTCTACGTGCTCGGCCCGCTGGTCACCGATTTCGCGCCCGGCTACGACCACATCACGAGCTGCATCGGCGCGACGATGGCCGGCTTCGCGGGGGCCGCGATGCTCTGCTACGTGACGCCGAAGGAGCACCTCGGCCTGCCGAACGCCGAGGACGTCAAGCAGGGCCTCATCGCCTACAAGATCGCCGCCCACGCGGCGGACGTGGCGCGCAAGCGCCCGGGCGCGCGCGACCGGGACGATGCGCTGAGCCGCGCCCGCTACGCGTTCGACTGGAAGCAGCAGTTCGCGCTCGCGCTCGATCCGGAGACGGCGCAGGCGATGCACGACGAGACGCTCCCGCAGGAGTACTTCAAGACCGCGGAGTTCTGCTCGATGTGCGGGCCGAAGTACTGCTCGATGCACATCAACCGCGTCGTCGACGAGTACAACGCGCGGCTGGAGCGGCAGGAGCCCGAGAACGCGCCCACGAAGCGGTCGCTCTCGCTCATTGATCAACCGTGAACACGGGGCAACCGTGAACACCGGGCAACCGTGAACACGGGGCAACCGTGAACACCGCTGCGCTCGCGGCCCTCGCGGTCGTCCTCGCCGCCCCGCTCGCGTGCCGCCGCGAGAGCGCCACCTCCGCGTCGTCGTCGCCCCCGTCGTCGGCCGCTGCGCCGCCCGCGGCCTCCGCGGCGCCGCGCCCCCCGAGCCCTCGCCTGACCGATCCGCGCTGGCGTCGCGCCGCCGGCGACGACCCGCTGGAGCTCGCCCGGCTCGCCGAGGCCGAGGGCGCGTCCGGCCTGCTGGCCGCCCTGGAGGACGGCGGCGACATCGCCCACGCCGCCCTGCGCGCCCTGCCGTACGCCGACGACGCCGACCTGGCGCTCGGGCCGCTCGCAGAGCGCGCCCGCGCCGCGCCCGTTCCGTCGCTCCCGCCGCTGCTCGACGCGCTCCTCGGGGTCGCCGGCCGCCCGCCGCGCCCGCGCGAGCCGCTCGACCCGGACGGGGCGCGCGCCGCGGCGGCGGTCCTCCTCGATCTGTCGGGCCGGCGCGACCTCCCGGCCGAGCAGCGCGCCGTCGCGATCTCCGCGGCGCGCGCGCTCGCGGAGAGGGGGCTCGTCGACCCGCGCCGGATCCCTGCGGATCTCGATCCGGAGCTCCCCGGCGCGGGCGCCGGCGGCGGTCAGGCGCCACGGCCGTGACGCCCGCCGCCGACCGTCGTGGGCGCGCGGCCGTCCTGCGCGGCGCCAGCGCCTCCTCGCGCCGCCGCGCTTTGGGCCCGTCGAGGTCCAATTTGGTACCTTCCCCCCCGTGACGACGCCGTACACCTCCGAGGCCTTCCTCCACCAGCTCCTCGGCAAGGCGCTTGCCGCCCACGCCAGCGACATCCACCTCAAGGTCGGTCAGCCGCCGGGCGCGCGGGTGCGCGGCGACATGGTCTACTTCCGCGTCGACCGGATCCGACCCGAGGACAGCGAGGCCGCCGCGCGGGTGCTGCTGGCCGGGCGCCCGTCGCGCGAGCTGCTCGCCACGCTCCAGGAGCTCGACACCTCGTACGTCGTCCCGGGCCTCGGCCGTTTCCGGGTCAACATCTACCGCCAGCGCGGCTCGCTCGCGATCATCCTGCGCAGCATCCCGCTCAAGATCCCCACCTTCGAGGAGCTCGGCGTCCCCGCGTCGGTGCGCGCCATGGTGGAGCACGACCACGGCCTCTTCGTCGTCGCGGGCACGGCCGGCAGCGGCAAGAGCACGACGCTCGCCGCCTTCGTCGGGCAGATCAACGCGACCCTGCCGCGCCACATCGTCACGCTCGAGGATCCGATCGAGCACGTGCACGAGGACAGCCGCTCCAGCGTGAGCCAGCGCGAGATCGGCGTCGACACCGCCGATTTCCCGACCGCGCTGCGCTCGGCGCTGCGGCAGGACCCGGACGTCGTGCTCCTCAGCGCGCTGCGCGACAGCGAGTCGCTCGATCTCGCGCTCCACGCGGCCGAGACGGGGCACCTCGTGCTCGCGGCCGTGCACACGCCCGACGTCGCGCGCACGCTCGGCCGGCTGCTCGCGCTCGGCAGGAGCCAGAGCGAGGTCCGCGACCGGCTGGCCGACTGCCTCCAGGGCGTCGTCGCGCAGCGCCTGCTCCCGCGCCGCGACGGCGCGGGGGAGGTCCTCGCCTGCGAGGTGCTCGTCGCGACCCCCGCGGTGCGCGAGGCGATCCGCCGCCCGGAGGGGAGCCCGTCGCTGCGCGAGCTGATGGAGAAGGGCGTGACGCCCTACGGGATGCAGACGTTCGAGGCCCACCTGCGGCAGCTCGTGGGCCAGGGGGCGATCGCCAAGGAGACCGCGAAGGCGGTGACCACGCCGTAGCGCCGCCTGGAGCGGGCCCGGCAGCGCCGGAGCCGCCCGGCAGCGCCGGAGCCGCCCGGCAGCGCCGGAACCGGCCCGCCGCGAGGGTCGCTTGCGGCGGCGCCCCAAGCGCGGGTATGAGCGAGCCCATGCTCGACGGGATCGAACGGGAATCGGCGGACAACAAGGATGGGCGTTGTGAGCCGGGCGGGCGCGCCGCGGCGGCGGGCGCGGTCCGCCACGACTGGACCGTCGAGCAGGCCAAGGCCCTGCACGATCTGCCCCTCTTCGAGCTGATCGACCGCGCGCGCTCGGTCCACCGCGCGTTCCACGGCGAGCACGAGGTGCAGCTCTGCACCCTGCTCAGCGTCAAGACGGGCGGCTGCCCCGAGGACTGCGCCTACTGCCCGCAGTCGAGCCACTACGAGACGGAGGTCGGGCCGGAGCGCATGCTCGACGTCCCCGCCGTCCTCGCGGCCGCCGAGCGAGCCCGCGCCGGCGGCTCGACCCGGTTCTGCATGGGCGCGGCCTGGCGCGAGGTGAAGGACGGCCCGGCCTTCGAGCGCGTCCTCGACATGGTGCGCGGCGTGAAGGCGCTCGGCCTCGAGGCGTGCTGCACCCTCGGCATGCTCACCGACGACCAGGCCCGCCGCCTGAAGGAGGCCGGCCTCGACGCGTACAACCACAACCTCGACACGTCGCGGAAGGCCTACAAGTCCATCATCTCCACGCGCACGTACGACGAGCGGCTCGTCACCCTGCGCAACGTCCGGCGGGCCGGCATCACGGTCTGCTCGGGCGGGATCATCGGCATGGGCGAGTCGATCGCCGACCGCTGCGAGATGCTCGTCGAGCTCGCGCGCCTCGACCCCCACCCGGAGAGCGTGCCGATCAACGCCCTCGTTCGCTCGCCCGGCACGCCGCTCGAGAGCCTGCCGCCCGTCGACCCGATCGAGTTCGTCCGGATGATCGCGGTCGCCCGGCTCATGATGCCGCGCGCGATGGTGCGCCTGTCGGCCGGCAGGACGGAGCTGTCGCGCGAGGCGCAGCTCCTCTGCATGTACGCGGGGGCGAACTCGATCTTCTACGGGGACAAGCTGCTCACCACGCCGAACCCGGGCCCGGACGAGGACCGCGCGCTCATCGAGAAGGCGGGGCTCCAGCCGATGGCGCCTGCCGCGGCCCCTCCCGCCCGCTAGCCGCCTTCCCGTCGCCCGCGCCGTCGAGCAGCGCGCGCTCCGCGCCGCGCGCCGCGACGTGCACCGTCCGCGTCGGGTACGCGAGCCTCGTCCCGGCCGCGCCGATGATCTCCAGGAACGTGATCAGCACCTCCTGCCGGATCGCCCGGAAGTGGCCGAAATCGGTCGTCTGGAACCAGGCCATGATCTCGACGTCGTACGACGCGGGGCCGATGCCGATGAAGCGCACGACGACGTCGTCGGGCCAGATGAGCGGGTGCTCCCGCAGCGCGCGCTCGATCCCCTCGAGCACGGCGCGCAGCTGCGCGGGCGTCGTCTCGTACACGAGGGCCAGCACGCACGAGAGGCGCATCCTGTCGCGGGCCGTGTACGACTCGATCTGGAGATCGGCCAGCTTGCCGTTCGGGATCGTGACCAGCGTCCGGTCGAGCGTGCGGATCCGCGTCGAGCGGAGCCCGATCGTCTCGACGGTGCCGAGGAGCGCGTCGACCTTCACGAAGTCGCCGACCTGGAGGGCGCGGTCGACGCCGATGGAGACCGAGCCGAACAGGTTCTCCACCGTCTTCTGCGCGGCGAGGGCGAGCGCGACGCCGCCGATGCCGAGGCCGGCGATGAGGCTCGCCACCGGGTAGCCGAGCTCCGACAGCACGGCGATCACGCCGATGATCAGGATCGCGACCTTCGCGATCTTGCCCATGAGCGGCACGAGCGAGCGCGCCGCGGGGTTGTCGCGCGTCGCCGGGGCGGCGAGCAGGCGCCCGCCGACGGCGTCGATCGCGCGGAGGACGAACCAGAAGACCGCGATGAACAGGCCGGCGCTCAGCACCGTGCCGAGGAACTCCTCGGCCGGCACGTAGAGCCCGAGCCACGGCAGCGCGGCCTCGATCGCGAACAGCGCCACCGCGAACGTGAGCGGGCCGCGCGCGCCCTCGAGGAGCACGTCGTCGAGCGTGGACTCCGTCCGGGCGACGAGCCGGCGGAGCCCGGCGCGGATGAAGTAGCTGAGCAACGCGCCGACGAGCCACCCGGCGAGCGCGAGGACGGGCAGCGCGAGCCACTGCCACCAGAGCAGCTCGCGCGGGCCCGGGCGCAGCAGCGCCGGCGGCAGGTGGTCGCGGAGCCAGCGGTCTTCAAGGCGGGCGTACCAGTCGTCGACGCGGTCCACCGTGGCGCGCGAGAAGATCCACCTCACCCCGTCGGGCGTCGTGCGCCGCACGAGCCGCACCGGCTGGGTCCCCGTCCGGGTCGGGATCTTGCCGAGCTGCTCCACCCCGGCGCCGAGGTTGTCCTGCGTGTCCCCCTGCGGGTGCGGCGAGAGGTTCTCCACGTCGAGCCAGATGTGCCGATCGAGCACCGCTTTGAGCTTCTGCGCGAGCGCCGCGCCGTCCGCCCTCGGCGGCAGGTCGAGGAACCGCGCGGCCGCGGCGTAGTCGCCCGCGCGCGAGAGCTCGAAGAACTCGCGCATCGACGCGCGCGGCGAGTCGGGCGCGACCGGCGCCGCGTCCGGATCCTCGCCGACCTCGGCGCTCGCCGGCGGCGGCGTCGGCGCGGGGGCGGGAGGGGCCAGCTCCCCGGCGCGCGCGCCCAGGAGGAGGCACCCGGAGACGAGCGCGAAGGCGAGCGCGGCGCGGAGCCACCACATCACCGGTGGCCAGGAGCCGCGCCGTTTCGGCGAGTCGGGAGGATCGGTCCAGCGCATGGGCCCCTCCTATTCCATCGCGCGGCGCCTCTGTCGACCGGGCGGCGCTGTGCGATCGGCGCCGCGCCGCCCGGTCGACAGAGGCGCGCGGCGTGCGCCAGGTGCGAACGCCCGCGCGCAGCTACGTCGCTGGGGCGGGCGGCTCGCTCGGCGCCGCCGCGGTCGCGAGCGCCGCGAGCGCGCCGCCGTAGCGCGCGAGCCGGCGCGCGCCGAGCCCAGGGATGCGCGCGATCGCGGCGGCGACCGCCGCGTCGCCGGCGTGGCCCGCCGCGAGCGCGATCTCCACGAGATCCTGCGCGCAGTGCCCGGGCAGCACCACCTGCTCGTCCACCTTCCGCGCCCTCGCCTCGGCCCTGCGCCACGCGGAGATCCGGGTCTCCATCGCGCGCCGGACGGCGAGCTCCCTGCGCGTCGGCCGGGCCTGCAGGAAGAGCGCGCGCTCCTCCTCCGGCACGTCGCCGTCGCTGCGCCCCTGCTCGATCGCGCGGAGCCACGCCGCGACGCACGCCGCCGCCCGGCCGGCGGCGGCCCCGCGCACCGCGCGCACGTCGTCGGCCCGGGCCGGCCGCCGCTGCGCGAGCTCGACGAGCACCTCGCTCCCGACGATCTTGAAGGAAGGCACGTCCGCCTCCTCGGCGGCCGCCTCGCGCGCCGCCACGAGGCGCCGCAGGATCGCCCGGCCCACCGGGTCGAGCGCCTGGGCTCCCTTGATGCGCGCGTAGGCGGGCCGCGGATCGCGCGGCGGCCCGAGCGCGGTCGCGAGCTTGTAGGCGCACTCCTCCGCGATCTCGTCCTCGATCCCGAGCGCCCGGGCGCGCTCGCCGAGCCGCGCGTCGAGCGCGAGCAGGTGGAGCACGTCGTCGGCCAGGTAGCGCAGCTCGGCGCCCTCGATGGGCCGGCGCCCCCAGTCGTGCTGCTGGAGCTGCTTGTCGATCGTCACGCCGAGCTCCGCCTGGAGGAGCGAGGCGAGCCCGGTCGCCGCGCAGCCCAGCAGGCGGGCGGCGACCGACGTGTCGCGCGCCCCGGCGAGCGGCGCCCCCGCCTCGGCGAGCATGCGCGCGTCGAAGGTGAGGTCGTGGAGCACCTTGGGCGGCCCCGCGGCCCCGAGGAGCGGCGCGAGCGGCGCGACCGGCGCGCGGAGCGCGTCGACGACCGCGACAGCGATGCCGTCCCCCTCGCGGAAGGCGAGCTGGACGGTGCAGAGCCGCGGCCGGTAGGCGAACAGCCCGTTGGCCTCGACGTCGACCGCGAGCGCGTCCGCGCGCGCGGCGCGCTCGACGACCCGGGCGAGGTCGTCCCCGCGCTCGACGAGGGTGAAGGAGCCCTGGCTCAGCGGCGCCTCTCCCGGCCCGCCCGCGCGGCCGCGCCGCGCCGCGCCCGCACGGCCGCGCCGACGAGCGCGAGCGCGGCGAGGCCGAGCCCGGCGCCGCGCCCGCCCCGCGACGGGGCCGCGGCGCAGCCGCCGTCCTCCTCCCGGTCGGGCTGATCGGCCGCGCACAGCGCCGAGAAGCCGTGCCGCGGCGTCGGATCGCAGTCCTCGACCGGCTCCCCGGGCGGGTACACAGCGCAGATCCCGTCGCGGTCGTCCTCGTCGAGGTCGCGGAGCATGGTGGTCTCCGGCCGGTAATCGGCGAACATCGTCGCGGAGACGTCGGTCGAGTGCGACAGCCCGAGGAAGTGGCCAACCTCGTGGGTCGCGATGCTCAGGAGGTCGAACGACACCTCGTCGTCGCCGAGCGAGAGCTTCACGTCCGACGAGTTGATCTCCATGTCGGCGTCGTAGATGTCGCCGGTCTTCAGGTTGTAGGTGACGGTCGTGAGCGCGAGGGTGTTCCCGCCCCCCGCGTACGGCCAGTCGCCGTCCCGGAACGTGATGATGTTCGCGTTCCCCTTGCCCTGGTTGTACTCGTGCGCGTCGCACGCGATCGGGCCCAGGTAGACGACCTCCATGCGCGGGGTCTGCCCGCCGCCGCAATCGGTCTGCGTCCACGTCGCGAACGCCTGCTCGAAGATCGCCTCGGTCTCGGCGAGCGACACCTGGTCCGAGGCGTCCTCCTGGATGGAGTAGCTGACGCACGGCGACGGCCAGGCGAGGGGGATGCCGCAGTCGTTCGGCTGGGCCGGCGCGCAGACGGCCGCGGTCGACTTCGTCTCGGGACAGACGCTCGTGCGGCAGTAGGCGAGGGCGGGGGAGGGCCGGGCGAGCGCCGCGGCCCCGATCGCGAAGGCGGCCGCGAGGACGGCGGCGGCGCGGGCGCTCCGCGCGGCGAGCGCGGGGCTATTTCTGGGCATGGCTCGCCTTCCAGGCGCGGCTCACGACGTCGCACGCCGCGTCGAGCGTCGCGCCGACGAGCTGCTCGCGCGCCGAGATCGCGGGGCCTGTCCGGGGCAGGACGGTCCCTGTGTCGGGGCTCGCGGTCAGCCGCCGCACGGCGACCCGCGGCGCCCTGGCCCGGCCGGTCACCGTCGCCGGCTCCTCGCCGTCGACGACGGGGTAGTGGCCCTGGGCCATCCCGGAGACGACCAGGGCGCCTCCCGCCCTCGAGACGAAGAGCATCGCCTGCGCGCCGATCCTGAGCTGCGCGTCGCCCGACACCTGCTGTCCGACGTCGCCGACGACGCCCCCGAGCGTCCTCACCCAGATCTCGCCGTCGGGCTGCCCCGCGACGGGGCGGTCGACCGACAGGCGGGTATACGTGACGATCCTTCGCGCGCCGCCGAGCTCTTCCCACTGGCTGCGCTGCTCGGTCGCTGTCGCGACGACGACGAACGCGGCGCGGGAGACGAGCTCTTCGAGCGAGAGCTGGACGGCGACGGCCGCCTGGGCCGATCGCGGGCCGGCGAGGAGCGCGCCGGCGCTCACGTCGGCTGCCGGGGCGGAGCCGACGTTGGGCGTGAGGGTGAGCGCGGGTGGCAGTGCGAGGACGAGGGCTATGCAAGCGGCTCTGGGACGCATCGGCCCGGAAGATACCATGCGGCCGCGCGCGGCGCGCGTGGCGAGCACGGCGCAGGACATGGTCGATGTCCTGGACCCTGTGTCCCGGTCCGACTAGCAGATCGTCTGGGTCGAGACCCCGAGGAGCCTGCGATGACGAGCGATGCGTTGACGATCGGCAAGCACACGTTCACTTCCCGCCTGTTCGTCGGGACGGGCAAGTACAAGGACCTGGATGAGACCCGCCGCGCGCTCGCGGCGTCCGGCGCGGAGGTGGTCACGGTGGCCCTCCGCCGGGTCAACCTGAAGGAGCGGGGCGAGGGGTCGATGATGTCGCTGCTCCAGCAGGGGCGCTTCACGATCCTGCCGAACACCGCGGGTTGCTACACGGTCGAGGACGCGGTCCGCACCTGCCGGCTGGCGCGCGAGCTCGGGCTGTCCGATCTCGTGAAGCTCGAGGTCATCGGCGACGAACGGACGCTGTTCCCGGACAACGAGGCGACGCTGGAGGCGGCGCGGATCCTGGTGAAGGAGGGCTTCACCGTGCTCCCTTATTGCATGGACGACCCGATCGTCTGCCGTAAGCTGGAGGACATCGGGTGCGCCGCCGTGATGCCGCTCGCGGCGCCGATCGGCAGCGGGCTCGGCATCCGGAACCCGTACAACCTGATGATCATCCGGGAGACCGCCAAGGTCCCGGTGATCGTCGACGCGGGCGTCGGGACGGCGAGCGACGCCGCGGTGGCCATGGAGCTCGGGTGTGATGGGGTGTTGATGAACACGGCCATCGCGGGCGCGCGCGACCCCATCCTGATGGCGCGGGCGATGAAGGATGCCGTGAGCGCCGGTCGCATGGCGTACCTCGCCGGGCGAATGCCGAAGAAGCTCTATGCGACGGCGTCGTCGCCGGAGCAGGGCAAGATCTCCGCGCTGTAGCGGGCACGCCGACGACCTCGCGCCGGACGTACGAAGTCAAACAATCGGCGCGCCGGCGTCATGGTACGCTCACGTCCCTGCGTTCAAATGACACGGAACGCTCATCGCACGGTCGGACCCTCCGTCGTGGCGGGCCGTGCGCGCTGGCAACGGCCGCGGCGACCTGACGGTCCGCTCAGGAGAATATGAGCAAGCCCAACGTCTGCATGGTCGTGAACAACCTCGAGGTCGGCGGGCTCGAGAAGGTGGTGCTGAGCCTCCTCGACCGGCTCGGCGACCACGGGTTCGACCTCTCGCTGATCTGCCTGGACGGGGAGGGGCGGCTCTTCCCGGAGGTGAAGCTCCCCCGATCGCGGTGCCTGGTGATCACCAAGGATCTCCGGCCGGTGCTCCCCGGGTTGAAGAGCGACCCCGAGGCGCTGCTCTGGATCCGGCGCTTCTTTCACCAGCGAGGGGTGGATATCGTCCACGTCCACAACCGCGCTCCGCTCATCTTCGCCGGCATGGCGTCGCGCCTGCTGCGGAATCGGCCGGTGGTCGTCTACTCGGAGCACAACCAGATCAACCGGGCGAAGGGCTTCGATCGGCGCAAGTTCGGCTATTATGCGTACCTCGCCGACGAGATGATCGCTGTCTCGCACGACCTGAGGCGCATCCTCGTCGACGACGTGAACGTCCGCGCGCCGGTCCGCGTCATCCACAACGGCATCGACGGCACGCGCTTCACCCGCGCCCTGCACAGCGGCGCCCGCGGGCGCATCCGCGCGGAGCTCGGCATCGGCGAGCAGGATTTCGTGTTCGGGTGCGCGGTCGTGCACATCGAGCAGAAGGGGCTCCGCTACCTCATCGAGGCGGCGCCCGAGGTGCTGCGGCGCGCGCCCGAGGCGCGCTTCGTCGTCGCGGGCGACGGCCCGCTCCGCGGGGAGCTGCAGCAGCGCGCGCAGGCCGCCGGGCTCGGCGACAGGATGATCTTTCCGGGCTATCGCTCGGACGTCCCCGAGCTCATCTCGGCGTTCGACGCCTACGTGCTCCCGTCGCTCTGGGAGGGGCTGCCGCTCGCGCTGCTCGAGGCGCTCGCGCTCGGCAAGCCGATCGTTGCGAGCCGCGTCGGCGGCGTCCCCGAGATCGTGGAGCACGGCGTGGACGGGTTCCTCGTCCCGCCGAAGGACCCGGGCGCGCTCGGCGAGCACCTCGCGCGCGCCGCGCGCGACGCGGAGCTCCGCGAGCGGGCGCGCACGCGGAGCCCGGTGAAGTTCGCCGAGCAGTTCAGCGTTGAGGCGATGGTCGACGCGCACGTGCGCCTGTTCGACGAGCTCATCGCCCGGCGGCGCGGGGTCGACGCCCAGCCGAGGCCGCGCGCGCAGCCGGCCGCTGCGGAGGCCGAGCCCGCGCGCCCTCCGGCGAGCGCTCCGGCCGCCGCGGAGTGAGCGTGACCACGAGCAACCGGCGGGTCGACCAGACAGGAGGAGCTTTGCGGCGGATGCGTGTATTGCTTATCACGAAGATCTTCCCTAACGCGGTGCACCCCGACGAGGCGCCGTACAATCGCCGGCAGTTCGCCGCGCTGTCGCGTTACTGCGACGTCCGGGTGCTCGCGACGATCCCGTGGTTCCCCGGCATGGGGCGGCTCTCGAAGTGGCCTGTCGGCTCCAGCGCCCCGCGCGAGGAGGTCATCGACGGCCTGCCGGTCCGGCACCCGCGCTATCTCTACGTGCCGCGGGTCGCGCCGGCCCTGAACGGCCCGCTCTATGCGGCGTCGATGCTCCCCGAGGTCATCGGGCGCGGCCCCTCGCCCGACGTGATCGTCGGCGCATTCGCCTACCCGGACGGCTTCGCGGCGGTCTGCCTGGGGCGGCTGCTCGGGGTGCCGGCGGTGATCAAGGTCCACGGCTCGGACATCGACGTGATCCCGCGGGACAGGCGGCTGCGCCGCCCGCTGAGCTGGGGGCTGACGCGCGCGGCCCGGGTCGTCGCGGTGAGCCGCAAGCTCGCGGACGGCGTCGCGGCGCTCGGCGTCCCGCGCGATCGCATCGACGTGGTCATGAACGGCGTCGACGTCTCGCTGTTCCGGCCGCGGAGCCGCGCCGAGGCGCGCGCGGCGCTCGGCCGTTCCCCGGGATCGAAGCTCTTGCTCTTCGTCGGCCTGCTGGGCCGCGACAAGGGCGTCCTCGATCTGGTCGAGGCGTTCGAGCGGCTCGCGCGCGTGCACCCCGATCTCGAGCTCACGCTCGTCGGCAGCGGCGCCGAGGAGCAGGCGTGCCGCGCGGCCGCGGCCCGGCTGGGCGGCCGGCTGACGGTGACCGGCTACCTCCCGCACGATCAGGTGTCGCTGTGGCTCGGGGCGTGCGACGCCCTCGTGCTGCCGAGCCTGCACGAGGGGACGCCCAACGTCGTGCTGGAGGCGCTCGCCTCGGGGCGCCGCGTCGTGGCGACGACCGTGGGCGGCATCCCCGACATCCTGCACAGCCCCGAGCTCGGCGAGCTCATCCCTCCCGGCGACACGGACGCCCTGGCGGACGCGCTGCTGCGCGCCGCGCGGCACGAGTACGACCCGGAGCGGGTCGCGGAGCTCGCGGGCGGGCGCGACTGGGACGACAGCGCGCGCGCCCTTCACGACACGCTGCTGCGGGTCGTCCGCGACGCGCGCCGGCAGGGCGCGGGCGGCCAGGAGCTCGGCGCCGCGACCTTCAGCACCCCGCCCCCGAAGAGCGGCCGCGAGAACGGCGCTGCCCGGACGGGCGTGACGCTGGGCTAGCCGCGCCCCCGGCGGGCGCGGCGTCCCCTTGACGCTCGCGCCCGTTCATCGGCGAATGTCCCCCGTGCTCACCGGCTTCCGCGCGGCCCTGGGCCCGCTCGTGCTCCTCGCCGCCGTCGCGCGGGCTCCTTACCAGTGCGCGAGCGAGGTCGACCCGGATCGCCGCACCTACGAGGACCCGAGCGAGGCCCTCTACGACCTGGCCGAGCGCTTCGAGGCGCGCGGCGATCGCGCCGCCCAGCGCGACACGCTGCGCTTCCTCATCGAGCGCTACCCCTCCAGCCGGTTCGCGCACATGGCCCGGGAGGACCTCGAGGCGCTCGGCGACGCCGGCGCCCCTGGCCGCTAGCGCGGAGCTCGCCCCATGCTGATCCCGACGCTCACCCTGATCACCCAGACGGCGGACGTCCCCGAGCCGGTCCTGCGCGCGCGCCTGTCGGCCTACGGCGCCCTGCCGCCGGAGGCCCGCGCGCGCGTTGCGGTGCAGCTCCGCGACCCCGAGCTCTCCGGCGCCGCGCTCCACGCGCTCGGCCGGCGGCTTCGCGACGCGACCGCCGCGCTCGGCGCCTCGCTCGTCGTCAACGACCGCCTCGACCTCGCGCTCCTCCTGCGCGCGGACGGCGTGCACCTCGGCCGCCGCTCGGTCGCGGTGGCCGACGCGCGCGCCCTGCTCGGCCCCGGTTTCTTCGTCTCGGTCGCGTGCCACAGCGTGGACGAGGTGCTGCGCGCGGCCGAGGCCGGCGCCGACGCCGCCGTGCTCTCGCCGATCTTCGCGACGCCCGGCAAGGGCCCGCCGCTCGGCCTCCCGGCGCTCGGCGAGGCGCGGGCCCGCCTCGCCGCGGCGCCGCGCGGCGTCGCCCTCATCGCGCTCGGCGGCGTGGACGCCGCCTCGGCGCCGCGCTGCCTCGCCGCGGGCGCGGACGGCGTGGCCGCCATCCGCGCCGACTTCGGCGGCGCGCTGCCCGCGATCGCGGGCTGACCGGCGCCGCGCCGCCCTAGCGCGCCCAGAGGTCGGCGAGCGGCAGCTCGATCGCCTCGAACGGCTCGGCCTGCACGGCCGCATCGCCCTCGTAGGTCTCGAGCAGCCACCACCGGCCGTCGTCGAGCCGGTACACCTCGAGCGTCTGCGCGAGCGGGTTGACAAGCCAGGCGTGGCGGATCCCTTCGCGCCGGTAGATCCGCATCTTCTTGCCGCGATCGATGCGCTCGGTGCGCGGGGAGATCACCTCGCACACCCAGTCGGGCGCGACGTCGTAGTGCGCGGGCGCGTCCTCGGGCCCGAGCGCGTCGGGCATGCGCTCGCGGCGCCAGCCCGCGAGATCGGGGACGACCTTGTCCGGCCCCGGGCCGAGGTGGAGCTCGGGCTCGACGAGGATGACCCAGCCCCCGGGCTCACCCGGATCGTCGTCGAACGGCCCGAGCCGACGGTTGAGCCGTGACGCCGCCCGCGTGTGCGGCCGCGCCGGCCGTGGGAGCGTGTGCAGCTCCCCGTCGAGGATCTCGGCGACCATCTCCTCCGGCACGGCCTGGAACGCCGCCTCCACGTCGGGCGCGTTGCGTGGGAACAGCGGGTGCTGCGCGCTCATGACCAGGAGGCTAGCACCCAGCGCCCCGCCCACGCGCCTCCTCCTGCCCGCGGGCCTCCTCGGGCCCCCAAGCGCCTCCCTCGACGCTGGCAACCCATCTTGCTACTAGGCCGGGCCATGTCGTCCGACGCCTCCTCGAAGAACCCGACCGACGGCCCGCTCGAGCCCCTGTTCGACAAGGTGCCGACCGAGCTGAACTTCCCCGCCGACGAGGCGAAGATCCTCGCCTTCTGGAAGCAGCGCCGCATCTTCGAGAAGACCCTCCGCGCCGAGACCCGCGCCACCGGCCCGTCGAAGGGCACGTTCGTCTTCTACGAGGGCCCGCCGACCGCCAACGGCATGCCGCACAACGGCCACGTGCTCACGCGCGCGGTCAAGGACGTCTTCCCCCGCTACAAGACGATGCGCGGCTACGACGTCCCGCGGAAGGCCGGCTGGGACACGCACGGCCTGCCGGTCGAGGTCGAGGTCGAGAAGGAGCTGCGCATCCACGGCAAGGCCGACATCGAGCGCTACGGCGTCGAGCCGTTCATCTCGCGCTGCGTCGACTCCGTCTTCCGGTACACCGAGGCGTGGGAGAGCCTGACCGACAAGATCGGCTTCTGGGTCGACCTCGACAGCGCCTACGTCACCTACCACAGGAGCTACGTCGAGAGCGTCTGGTGGGCGCTGTCGCAGCTCCACAAGAAGGGGCTCCTCTACCGCGGGCACCGCGTCTGCTGGTGGTGGCCGCAGGGCGGCACGGCGCTCAGCGCGGCCGAGGTCGGCTCGAACTACAAGACCGTCGACGACCCCAGCGTGTTCGTCGCGTTCCCGCTCGTGGACGAGCCGGACACGGCGCTCTGCGCGTGGACGACGACCCCGTGGACCCTGCCCTCGAACGGCTACGCCGCGGTCCGGCCCGAGTTCGACTACGTCGTCGTCGACGCGGGCGGGGCGGCGCCGGCGGCCGGCAAGCTCATCGTCGCCGCGGCGCTGCGCGAGGAGCTCGCGAAGAAGTTCAAGCGCGACCTGCCCGTGCTCCGCGAGCTCAAGGGCAGCGACCTCATCGGCAAGCGCTACCGCCCGCCGTTCGACAGCTTCTCGAGGTCGCTCGAAGGCGCCGTCGCGCGCCGCAAGGACGGCAAGGAAGAGCCGCTCTACTGGGTCGTCCTCGGCGCGGACTTCGTCACGCTCGACTCCGGCACGGGCATCGTCCACATCGCGCCCGCGTTCGGCGAGGACGACTTCAACGCGCACAAGCGGCGCGTCGCCGAGCTCGTCGAGACGAGCGCCGGCGGCGAGGTCCCGATGCTCTGCGCGGTGCGGCCGGACGGCACGTTCGAGCCCGGGCTCACGCCGTTCTCGGGGATGTGGGTGAAGGACGCCGACCCGCTGATCATCAAGGATCTCGGGGCCCGCGGGCTGCTCGTCCACGAGGAGAAGTACCGCCACGAGTACCCGTTCTGCTGGCGCGCGGACGACGACCCGCTGATCCAGCTCGCGCGGCCGGCCTGGTACATCCGGACGCGGGACAACATCGAGAAGGCGATCGCGAACAACCGCGCCATCCACTGGCTCCCGTCGCACATCCAGGAGGGCCGGTTCGGCGACTTCCTCGCGAACAACGTCGACTGGGCGCTCTCGCGCGAGCGGTACTGGGGGACGCCGCTCAACGTCTGGATCTGCAAGAACGACGACGAGCACCAGCTCGCCCCCGCGTCCGTCGCCGAGATCGAGGCGCTCAACCCGCGCGCCTTCGACCACTTCCACGAGGCGAAGAAGGCGGACCCCGGCCTGAACGACCACCTCATCGTCCACAAGCCCTGGATCGACCGGGTGACGTTCCCCTGTCCCACGTGCGGCGGCGAGATGCGGCGCGTGACCGAGGTCATCGACGCGTGGTTCGACAGCGGGAGCATGCCGTTCGCGCAGTGGGGTTACCCGCACGCGCCCGGCTCGAAGGAGCTGTTCGACCGCGCGTTCCCGGCCGACTTCATCAGCGAGGCGATCGACCAGACGCGCGGCTGGTTCTACTCGCTCCTGATGGTCTCGACGCTCGTCTTCGACGAGGCGACGCAGGAGAAGCTCGGGCTGTCGCGCGCCCGGAGCTACCCGCACCCGTACCAGACGTGCGTCGTGCTCGGGCACGTCTGCGACCGCGAGGGCAAGAAGGAGAGCAAGTCGAAGGGCAACTACACGCCGCCCGAGGTCATCCTGGAGCGCGTCCGGATGGAGTTCGCGGCAGTGAAGGCCGGGGATGTCGGAGGGGACCGCGAAGGCGGATCCCCGACCAAGTGGAAGGGCGCGCAGCCGAAGGACGGCGTGGCGCTCATCGCGCGCGAGGACTACGAGGGGCTCGACCTGACGGGCGACGCCGCGAAGGTGCGGATGTACCGCGCCGATCGCGCGGGGCAGCCGGTCGCGATGGAGCTCCGGCCGCAGAAGGGCATGCCGCGGCGGATCGTCGCGCTCTCGGACGCGGATCTCGACCGGCTGGGCCTCTCGCCCGGCGAGAAGGCCGCCTCGGTGATGCCGAACGACGTGCCCAGGCTGCCGCAGGAGCAGCGCGTGTACATCGAGGACCCGGCGACGCCGGCGCCCGGGGCCGACGCGTTCCGCTGGTTCTTCTACGCGTCCTCCCCGCCGTGGACGAACACGCGCCACTCGCTCACGAACGTGCGCGCGTACCAGAAGGAGTTCGCGGTCAAGCTCCGCAACGTCTACTCGTTCTTCACCATCTACGCGAACATCGACGGCTTCTCGCCCGCCGAGGGCAACCCGGACGCGAGGGGCACGTCGCCCGAGGCGCTCGCGGCGAGCGCCGGCTACCGGCCGGCGAAGGAGCGGTCGCTGCTCGACCGGTGGATCCTCTCGGAGCTCGCGCTGGCGACGCGGGAGGTGACGGCGCACCTCGACGAGTACCGGCTGTACGAGTCGGCGCAGCGGCTCGTCGACCTCGTGGATGCGCTGTCGAACTGGTACGTCCGCCGGAGCCGCGCGCGCTTCTGGGCCCCCTCGGCGTCGGATCCGCTGGAGATCTCCGCGGGCGCCGTGCGCGCGGCGCAGGACAAGCGCGACGCGTACTTCACGCTGTACGAGGTGCTCGTCGCGATCGCGAAGCTCTCTGCGCCGTTCACGCCGTTCCTCGCCGAGGCGATGTACCAGAACCTCGTGCGGCGGCCGTGGCCCGCGTCGCAGCCGGAGAGCGTGCACCTCGTGGCCTTCCCCGAGGCCGACGCGGCCGCGATCGACGAGCCGCTCGCGATCGAGATGCGCGCGGTGCGCGAGCTCGTGTCGCTGGGCCTGCAGGTGCGCACGGCGAACAAGCTCAAGGTGCGGCAGCCGCTCTCGCGCGCGGACATCGTGCTGTCGCAGCAGGGGCTTTCGGCGGCGCTCGCCGAGCACGTGCCGCTCATCGCCGAGGAGCTCAACGTCCACGAGGTGCGCTTCCTCAGGCCCGGCGAGGAGGGGGGCGCGGTCCGTTACGTGCTCAAGCCGAACTTCCGCGCCCTCGGGCCGAAGCTCGGCAAGAAGGTGCAGCTCGCGAAGCAGGTCCTCGCGAAGGCGGACGCCGCGGCGCTGCGGGCGGCGCTCGCGACCGAGGGCAAGATCGCGATCGCGCTCGACGGCGAGCAGGTCGAGCTCGGCCCCGAGGAGATCGACGTCGCGGTGGAGGCGGGCGAGGGGTTCGCGGCGGCCGGCGGCCGCGCTGGTGTCGTCGTGCTGCACACGGCGCTCACGGACGCGCTCCGCGACGAGGGGCTCGGCCGGGAGATCCTCTCGCGCGTGCAGGGGCTGCGCAAGGAGCTCGACCTCGGCTTCACCGAGCGGATCCGGCTCGCGCTCGACGGCAGCGAGCGGGCCCGCAAGGTCGCCGAGGCGTCGCGCGAGCTCCTGATGCAGGAGGCGCTCGCGGCCGAGCTCGTGCTCGGCGGGGCGCCCGCCGCGTGGGGCCAGGCCGAGCGGCGCGAGCTCAGCGTCGACGGCGAGGCGCTCGCCATCGCGCTCGCGCGCACGGCGTGACGGCGTCGGGGGGGAGCCATGATCACCAGGATCTGCGCCCGTAACTTTCGCAGCATCGGAGAGCGGATCGAGCTCGATCTCGGGGCGATGACGGTCCTCGTGGGGCCGAACGCCTCGGGCAAGAGCAACATCGCGGACGTGCTGCGGTTCCTCGCCGAGTGCGCGTCCGCGCCGCTGCCTCTCGCCATCCGCGCGCGGGGCGGGTTCCGGGCGTTGCAGCACGGGGGGCCGTGGGAGCCTCGCGAGGTGACGATCGAGGTCTGTGTCGAGCGCGAGGAGGGCAGGGGCACCTGGGGGCTCACGCTCCGGGGTGACGAGGGCGATGCCGCGCGCGTGGCGCGCGAGCACGGCGCCTGGTTCGCGGGACCGGCGCCTGACGCTGCATCACAGCGGCACCTGCTGGACCTCCTCGGTCGAGCCGACCGGATGCCGACCGAAGCGGAGATCAAGGCAGCGGCCGGCGAAGCCACCTACGCCTTTTCGAGCGACGGCGCGGTGGTGGTCTCGAACTCGCCGGCTGTCCCCATGGCGCTCTTGTGGGACCGCACCCCGATCCTCCCGATGATGCACGGAGGGCCATTCGCTCCCATCGCGGAAGAGCTGAGGCGCGTCGCGATTCACGCGCTGTTTCCGAGCTTTCTGCGCGAGCCGCAGCACCCCGACCCTTCCAGGCCGATGAGCACGTGGGGGGACAACTGGGCCTCCACGCTGGAGTCGCTGTCGGCCGACAGCGGGGGCAGCGAGCTCGTCGCAGCGCTCGGTCGCCTCGCGGCCGACATCGACGGGTACCGGGTGGTGCATGCCGGCGGCTTCCTGGTGCCGGAGTTCCGGCATGGCCTCGACGCGCGGGGGCGCGAGCGCTGGCTCGGGGCGGCCCAGGAGTCGGATGGAACGCTGCGGGCGGCGGCGATGCTCACCGCGCTGTTTCAAGAGCCCGCGCCGGCGCTGCTCGGCTTCGAGGAGCCGGAGCTCGGCGTGCATCCGGGCGCGATCCCGCTGCTCTTCGACTTCCTGAAGGAAGCGACGACCCGCAGTCAGATCCTGCTCACGACGCACAGCCCGGATCTGCTGGACCTGGTGCCCATCGATGACGTCCGCGTGGTGGAGCGGCGCAGCGGCGCCACCACCGTCGCGCGCGTCGAGGAGCGGCAGCGAGAGCTCGTGCGCAAGCGGCTGATGTCGACGAGCGACCTTCTCCACGCTGAAGGCCTCCGCCCCGAGGGATCTGCGAGCGATGAATAAGGCCTACCTGGTCGTCGAGGGCCACGGTGAGGTCGAGGCGGCGAGGAACCTGGTCACGCGGCTCTGGGCCGACCTCGGGCTGCCGCATGCGATCTGGGGCGCGCCGAAGCGCGGCAAGGGGCTCAACACCCGCGCTGGCGTGCTGCAAGCCTGCGAGCTCCTGCGCAGCGAGCGCGACTGCGCCATGGCGCTGCTGCTCCGCGACGAGGACGACGGATGCCCGGCCACGGCGGGGCCCGAGACCGCGGCGTGGGTCGCTGCCGCGCGCCTGCCCTTTCCCGCCGCCGTGGTGCTGGCGCACCGCGAGTTCGAGGCGTGGTTCCTGCCGTGCATCCACCTCATGGCGGGATGCGAGATCCGGCCCGGCGTGCGCATCGTCGAGGGCGCGACCTGCCCGGCGAACCCCGAGGGCATACGCGATGTGAAGGGGTGGCTCTCGAAGCACTTCCCACCGGGCAAGGCCTACAAGCCCACGCTCGACCAGCTCAGGCTCACCCAGCGGATCGACTTCAGCGTGCTGCGCGCGTCGCAGGCGAGGTCGTTCCGCACGCTCGAGGACGCGCTGCGGTTCCTCGCGGCGCCGGGATCGCTCCGGGTCTACCCGCCACCGCGCCCGTAGCGCGCGTCCGTCGGCGCGTCGCCGCGACTTCGTACCGGGCCTTACCATCGTGCGAGCGCGGCCGCCTTGCTGCGCGAGGGCGGCGCTCGTGCTGCAAGGATCTTGTTGCGGCCACCTCGGACGAGGCGTTCGATGATCGTCGTCGGGTGGGGTGCATCGGAGATCCTCAGAACGGTGCCGGAGGCCGCGTCGTGGCGCCCCGAGATGGGTGGCTGGCGGTCCTGAGGCCGGTCCCTCTCGGCGGCGAGAGCGCGGCGGTGTCCGCCGCTGCGCCTGCAGAGCCTCTCCCGCTTCGGCTGGATGTGCTCGTCGCACGGCGCGCTGTCCCTGGCGGCGTGTCCGCTGTCCCTGGCGGCGTGTCCGCTGTCCCTGACGGCGTGTCCGCTGTCCCTGACGGCGTGTCCGCTGTCCCTGACGGCGTGTCCGCTGTCCCTGACGGCGTGTCCGCTGTCCCTGACGGCGTGTCCGCTGTCCCTCGCGGCCTCCCCCCTGTCCCTGGCGCGCTGCGCAACCTGCCCCGAGAGCGAAGCGCCATGTCCCGGGGGGCCGTTCGGCTGTCCCTGGCGGCCTCCCCGCTGTCCCTGGCGGCCTCTCCGCTGTCCCTGGCGGCCTCTCCGCTGTCCCTGGCGGCCTCTCCGCTGTCCCCGGAGCACGATCCGGCCGCCCCGGACGGCGGCCCCGCGGCGCGGGAAAGGGGATGGATGTCCTCGAGGCGAGGCGCCGTGCCGCGATGATCACCCACGTCTATGTCAGCAACTACGGCAGCATCGGGGCCGGCATCGAGCTCACGCTCGGGGCGCTGACCGCGCTCGTCGGCCCGCCCGGCGCGGGGAAGGGCTGCCTCCTCGACGCCGTGCGGTTCCTCGCCGAGTGCGCGAACGGCGCGCTCGACCAGGCCGCGGCCAGCCGGCGCGGCGGCGCGCTGCAGCGGCCCCGCGGCGACGGCGCGCTCACGACCCTCGGCGTCGCGGTCTCCAGGACCGAGGGCCACGGGTTCTGGCTCGTCCAGCTCGAGCCGGGGGGCCGCGACGGCGAGATCCGCGTCAAGAGCGAGACCGCCGCGTGGTGGCAGCGCAGCGCGCTCACGCGGCTCGTGAAGCCCGGCCTGCGCGACGTGTTCGACGCGGGCAGCGACCCGCCCGAGGTGTCGTTCGACCGGCTGAAGGGCAGCCCCAAGGGGTTCTCGCGCAAGGACAAGGGGCGCAGCGGAACGCTCGCCTACCGCGGCGTCGCGCCGATCGCCGTGAGCGGCGCCAGGCTCGTCCTGCCGCTGCTCTCCGACGGGCCGCTCACCCCGATGCTCGACGAGCTGCGCCGGGCCGTCCTCTACTCCCTCGCGCCGCGCACCCTCCGCGCGCCCCAGAAGCTCAGCGCCTCGCGGCGCCTCCGCGCGAGCGGCGACAACTGGGGCTCCGTCCTCCGCGCGCACGAGAAAGAGCGATGGAAGGACGACTTCCTCGCCGCGCTGTCGCAGGTGCTCGGCGACGTCGACGGCGCCCGCGCGATCTCGTCCGGCGGGCTCCTCGTCCCGGAGCTGCGCCACGGCACGGACGCCGACGGGCGCGAGCGCTGGCGGTCCGCCGCCGACGAGCCGGACGCCACGCTGCGGCTCGCCGCCATGGTCACGGCGCTCTCGCAGGAGCCGCCGCTCGTGCTCGCCGGCATCGAGCACCCCGACGCGGGCGTCGAGCGCAGCGCGCTGCCGGTGCTCCTCGAGTACCTGCGCGGCGCCTCCGCCCAGCGCCACATCCTGCTCACGACGGAGAACCCCGCGCTGCTCGACTTCCTGCCGCTCGAGGCCGTCCACGCGGTGGAGCTCCGCGACGGCTCGACCACCGCGTCGCCCCTCGACGAGGCGCGGCGGCGCGCCCTGCGGGAGCAGCTCTCCGCCCCGGAGAGCCAGCGCGCCCGGGCCGCGCGCGCCGACCATGGCCCCGGTGCGCCCTGAGCCGCCGCGCGAGGCGTTACAACGCGCGCCGCTACGACGCGAGCCGCTCGGCGCCCGGCGCGAGCGGCGAGGCGTCGTACCGCGCGAGCAGGTCCTCCGGATCGCGGTAGATCGCCGCGCACCCGGCCTCGAGGAGCTCCATCTCGGGGAAGCCGCCGCAGAGCAGCCCCACCATCACGATGCCGAGCTTCGCCGCGGCCTCGGCGTCGGACGGCGCGTCGCCCACGATCGCGACCTCGCGCGGATCGATGCAGCCCAGCCGGTCGAGCGCCGCCTCGAAGAGATCCGGGTGCGGCTTCGACCGGTCCGCGTCGTCGGCCGACACGGTCCACGAGACAAGGTCGCCCACCCCGGCGAGCGCGACGCTCGCCCCGAGCTCGCCGCGCGGCGTCGACGACGCGAGGACGATCCGGCGCCCGTCGCGCGCGACGCGCTCGAGCAGCGCGCGCACCCCCGGGAAGGCGCGCGCGCCGGGGAGCAGCTCGCGCCCGTAGAGCTCGTCGTGCAGCGACGCGACGCCAGCGCCGATCCAGCCGAGCTCCTCGGGCGAAAGGAACACCGGCAAGAGCTCGTCCGCGCCCTTGCCGGTCTGGCGCCGCAGCCGCTCCCGCGGGATCTCCCGGCCGAACCGGCGGAAGGCGAGCTGCCAGGCCGTCGCGTGCAGATCGACCGTGTCGAGGAGCGTCCCGTCGACATCGAAAATGACGGCGCTGACGCTGGCCATGGCGCGACACGTGGTGCGGGGCGGAATGCACCGCCATCGGAGGGGCCCCGACGGCCAGCGTTCGCAGCCGCGCCCGCCGCGCGGGCGCGAGCGGCGCTCGGCCGGAGGCGCGATAGACTGGACCAGGGAGGGCGAGCGGTCAGGACGATGCGATCATGAACCGGCGGCTTTCGGCACTCTCGGTCCTCCTCGGCGCGCTCCTCGGCCCGGCCGGCGCGCTCCTCGGCCCGGCCAGCGCGCTCCTCGGCCCGGCCGGCGCGCTCCTCGGCCCGGCCGGCGCGCTCCTCGGCCCGGCCGGCGCCGCCGCGGCCGAGCCAGGGCCCGCGCTGCTCGTTGCCGATCTCGACGACGACGATGCCGACGGCGTGCCCGACGCCGAGCAGGCGCGCGTGCCGCCCTCCCCGGAGCTCCTCGCGCTGCGGGCGCCGCGCGGCGCGGCGCCCGCGTCCATCCCCGCCGGCGTGCGGCTCCTCGTCGACGGCAGCCCCGTCCAGCCCGGCAGCGCGATCCCCGCGGGCGCCCGCCGCGTCGAGCTCCAGGCGATCCGGGCCGGGCGGAGCGAGATCGCGCTCGGCGGCAGGACGGTGCCGATCAGCGCGTTCGAGATCCGCGCCATCGACGGCGCCGGACGCCGCATCGACATGGCGCGCTCCCACGCCTCGCTGCAGCGCACGCCCCCGGACCGGCTCGGCGACGATCCGTTCGGGAACCTCGACGATCCCGACGCGATCCGCCTGCTCGTGATCGGCGCGCCGGAGGACGTGCCGCTGACGCTCGACGTCCACTCCGCCGCGCCGTCGGGCAAGATGATCGATCGCCTGTCCGACGTGCCGCTCGGCCACGTGCCGTGCCCCGAGGACGTCCGGCCCGGCCTCGTGTGCGGCTCGACGCGCCCCCTCCGCGCGGTCGCGGACGACATCGATCGCAACCACCCGATGATCGTCGACCGCTCGGTGAAGGCCGAGGTCGGCGGGGCGCTCGTCGTCGCCCTGCCCGGGGGGCCGAAGCTCCAGATGATCCGCATCGCCGGCCCGCGCACCTCGCCGCTCGGGCCGCTCGGGCGCACGCGCGCGCGCCTGCGGATCCTCATGGTGCGCCCGCGCGCGGGCGGGCCGCCGCCCATGGGCGGGGACGACGCGGGCGCCATCGCCATCGCGCGCGCGGAGGTCGAGCGCGCGAACGCCCTCTGGGGCGCGTGCGGCGTGAGCTTCGGCCCGCTGGAGGAGCTCGACATCACCTTCGTCGACCCCCCGCGCCCGCACCTGCTCGCGATCGGCTGCGACCACGGCCTCCCGGCCAGCGGCGGCGCGATCCGGGTGCGCGTCGACGGCCGCGAGGTGACCGCGGCGATCGCGCCCCGCATGCGCCCCGACGCCGCGGCCAGGGCCGTCGCCGCGGCGATCTCCGCCGCGGGGTTCTCGGCGCGCCTGTCCGATAACCCCGTGATCGGCGCGGGCGCGTACGGGACGACCGACGTGCTCGTGCGCCGGCCGGGCGGCGCGCTCGCGACCATCGAGCCGCCCGCGTCGGGCGCGCTGAGCACCGACGCGACGCTCACCGCGTGCATCGGCGCCGTCGAGCTCGACGACGGGCTCCAGCACTTCAGCGACACGGACGCGATCGCCGGCACCGTCGAGGAGCGCGCGCTCCTCAAGGCCTTCGACGACGGCGACCCCGCCACCGTCGACGTCGTGATGGTCCCGAGCTTCGCCGGCGGCGGGCGGATCGGCGAGTCGTTCATCTTCGCGGACGGCGGGGCGATCCGGAACACGATCATCGAGGACCGCGCCGGCCTGCGCGCCGACCGCGCGTCGTTCGCGCTGTCGCACGAGCTCGGCCACGTGCTGCTCGACGAGCCGGGGCACCCCGACGATTTCGGGATCGACACGCCGACCCGGCTGATGGACGCCGACGCGGCCAACGCGTCGGCCTACGGGCCGCGCCGCCTCACCGTCGACGAGTGCGCGCGCGCGATCCGCCAGAGCGGCGCGGCGCCGCAGGGCGGCGCTGACGGGCCGCGCGCGGCGGGGCCTCGCGGCGCCGCGGGCGCGTCGCAGGGCGCGGCGCAGGGCGCGGCGGGCGCGTCGCAGGGCGCGGCGGGCGCGTCGCAGGGCGCCGCCAAGGCACCGCCGCGCGGCGACGCCGAGGCGGCGCGGCAGGGCCCGGGTGGCTCGTCCGCGTTCCGGCCGAGCGGCCCGGTGCCCCTGCTCGCGCCCTGGCCGCTCGCTCCGCTCGGTCGAGAGAGGTGAGGCGGCCGCGGCGCGCTGTGGTAGGAGCGGGCCCATGCGGGTCTCCCAGCGGAGCGGCCTCTTCAGCGGCGTCGCAGCCCTCGCGTGCGCCACGGTCCTGCTCGAGATCGCGCTCTCGCGGATCCACGGGGCGCTCTTCGGGCAGCCGCACGCGTTCGTCACGCTCGCGCTGTCGCTCGTCGGCGCCGGCCTCGGCGGCGCGCTGCTCTACGCCGCCCCGTCGCTCGTCCGCCCGCCCGCGCTCTTCGCCCGCCTGGCGGCGCTCTCGTCGCTCGCGTCGGGCGCGACGCTCGCCGCGATCATCCTGATCGCGCAGCGCGGTCCCGGGTCGGCGCCCGCGCCGGGGTCGCTCCCGTGGCTCGCGCTCGTCTACGCCGCGTCCACCGCCCCGTTCGCCCTCGCCGGCCTCGCGCTCGCGGCGGCGATCCGGCACGTCGCCGCCGAGATGCCGCGCCTCTACCTGCTCGACCTCGTCGGCGGGTCGCTCGGCGCCCTCGCGGCGGCCGCCGCGCTCCGCGCCGGCGCGCCGCGCGCCGCGCTCGCGGCGGCGATCTTCTTCGCCGTGGCGGGCGTCTTCTTCTTCCTCGGGTCGCGCCGCGAGGGCGAGCA
The DNA here is from genome assembly GCF_051521615.1 of Sorangium sp. So ce1335. Classification (NCBI taxonomy): domain Bacteria; kingdom Pseudomonadati; phylum Myxococcota; order Polyangiales; family Polyangiaceae; genus Sorangium; species Sorangium sp. So ce1335. The sequence goes on along the minus strand of NZ_CP150363.1, from coordinate 6,060,921 downwards.
GCGGGCCCCCGGCGGCCTCGTCGCCACCTTCGTGCTCGGCAGCGTCGTGCTCCTCGCCGGCGACGTCGGCGCCCCGTGGCTCCGGCTCGCCGGCCTCCGCCGGGCGGCCCCCGATCGCACCGAGATCGAGGCCTGGAGCGAGCGCTCGCTCATCACCGTCGACAGGCCGAGGGCCGGCACGGCGGCGATGCGGATCGACGGCGTCCCGGTGAGCCCGATCCTCGACGCGAAGATGACGCCGCCGCAGCAGCCCGAGGACATCGCCTACGCGCTCCACCGGGACCAGGGGCCCGTGCTCGTCGTCGGCGCCGGGGGCGGGCGCGACGTGCGCGCCGCGCTCAAGGCCGGGCAGAAGGACGTCGTCGCGGTCGAGGGCGACCGCGGCGTCGTCGAGCTGATGCGCGGGAAGTACGCCGAGTTCAGCGGGCGCCTGTACGACAGGCCCGAGGTCCGCCTCGTGCTCGGCGACGGGCGGAGCTTCGCCCGGCGCGCGCCGCAGCTCTTCAGGAACATCGTGGTCCCGTCGGCCGGGACCGCCGAGGCGGCCGCGACCGGCGCGCTCGCGCTGTCGGAGAGCCGGCTCGCCACGGTCGAGGGCATGGGCGATCTCCTCGCGCGCCTGCTGCCCGAGGGCACGCTCGTCGTGAGCCGGCCGGAGGGCGACCTCGAGCGCCTGCTCGCCCTGACGGCGGCGGCGCTGCGCCGCGCGGGCGCGGCCGAGCCGAACGACCACCTCTTCGCGTGCAGCGCCGCGCAGCGGACCGCGCTCCTCGTCCGGCGCGCGCCGCTCGCGCGCGCCGACATCGACGCGCTCCGACGCCACTGCCGCAAGCACAAGCTCGCCGAGGCGTTCGCCCCCGACCGCCCGCAGACCCCGACGCGCGCCCGGATCGTCGCGGCCGCCGACGCGCGCGCGGCGGCGCCCGGCGCGACGACCGACCTCACGCCGCCGACCGACGACAGGCCGTTCTTCTCGTACGCCGTCCCGGCGCGCCGCCTGCCCGCGGTGCTCGGCGACTGGAAGGCGCTCCGCGCCGAGCACGCGGGCCTCTTCGCGCTCTCGGCGCTCCTCGCCGTCGCGTCCGTGCTGTTCGCGATCGCCGGGCTGCTCCCGCGGCTCGCGGCGCGCGCCGGCCGCGCCCTCCGGACTGGCGGCGCGGCCGCCGGCGCGGCGCCCGCGCCGCTCGGCGCGGTGGACGGCGCGGCGTCCGCGCCTCTCGGCGCGGCGGCCGGCGCGGCGGCCGCCGCGGCGCCCGCGCCGCTCGGCGCGGCGCGCGCCCCGCGCCAGGGCCGCGCGCTCGCGTTCTTCGCCGCGATCGGCGCGGGCTTCGCGCTGCTCGACCTCGCCGTCTTCCGGCACGCGCTCCTGATGCTCGACCTGCCCTCGCACGAGCTCCCGGCGGCCCTCGTGATCCTCCTCGTCTCGGCCGGCCTCGGCGGCCTGCTCACCGCCCGGGTGGCCCCGGGCGCGGCGGCCGGCGCGTCGGCGAGGGCGGCCGAGGCGCTCGCCGCGGCCGCGGCGCTCGCGGCGGTGGGGCTCGTCCCGCTCGCGCGGTGGAGCCTCGGGCTCGGGTCCTTCCCGCGCGCGCTCCTCGCCGTCGCGCTGCTCGCGGCGTTCGGGCTGCTCGCGGGGTCGCTCGCGCCGCTCGGGGTCAAGCTCGTCGCCGCGCTCTCGCCGGCGCTGCTGCCGCTGTGCTGGGCGCTCGGCGCCCTCGCCGGCGCGGCGGCCATGGCCCTCGGCGCCCTGTGCGCGATGAACCTCGGCTACAGCGCCGTGCTGCTCGGCGCGGGCCTCGCGTACCTCATCGCCGCGGCGACGGTGCCGCCCGCCGCGGCCGGCGCGGCCACGGTCCACGACCCGCGCGACGGCGCGCGCGACGACGACGCCGCGGCCGGCGCTCCGCCGGTCGGGGAGGCCGCGGGGGCGCGGCCCGACATGCCCGAGGCGGCGCCGATCGCGTGAGCGCCGCGCCGGTCCGGCGCGGCCGGGCTCAGCGCCGCACGGCCAGGAGCAGGTGCGCGAGCAGGCCCGCGATGTTGTAGGCGTCGTCGCCGCCCCGGTGGTGCGTCCCGGCGAGCGGCAGGCCCGCGCGCTCCAGCGCCTCGGCCATCCCGATCTCGCGCGAGAGGGCGTGCGCCACCGCGAACAGGGTCTTCACGTTGAGGTGGCTCGGCCCGAACGGGAACGGCACGCCGCGCGCCTGGCACTGCCGCTCGAACATGCGCCGATCGTAGTCGCCGTAGCTCGCCCAGAGGCGATCCTGCGCCTTGAGCTCGCTCCGCAGGCTCGCGCACGCCTCCTTGAACGAGACGCCCGCGTCGACGTCCGCCTGCGTCAGCGTCGTGAGCGACGTGCAGAACGGGCTGACGCGCGAGCGCTCCGGGCGCACGAGGATCGACCGCCGATCGCGACGCCGGCCCGAGGCGACCTCCAGCGTGCAGACGCCGATCTCGATGATCTCGTTCTCCTCGCCCCGCGGCGGGTCGCCGTCCCAGCAGGTCGATTCGACGTCGATCACGAGGATGAGGTCAAGACGCTTTGCCATCGGGTGCGGTTCACCATGTGGTCACGAGTGCGCTGGCAGTGTAACGGGGATCGGGACGCAAATTCTTTCAGGATTTTCCCGACAGATCAGAAACGCCTCGGGCGGTTGGCTGTGTCCGTGTAAAAACCGAGTAGATACGGGACATAAGCGCGATGAGCCTCCGGCGCGGGAGGTCGTTTCGGTCTCCAATCCGCTTGCCTGAAGGGCGTGGACCATGGACACTCGTCAGGTAATTTCTGACGAGGTTCTTCGAGTGACTCCTGGCTGCCAGCTCCAGCGCTCACCCGGCTCAGCTTGCCGGACCGCGCTCGTTGAGGTGCTTCCCGAACGCGCCGACGACGACCGCGAGGGCGCGGCGGACCCGCGGCGGCCTCCCCGCTCCGGCATCGTCCGCCACCCGGGCCGGGACCGCGCGGCGGCGTTGGAAGCGCGCCCCGCGGCGCGGGGCGGCGCGGGGGCGGCGCGGCCGGCGTGTGGGACTGCCGCGGTCGATCCGCTCGTCGGCCGCACAGAGCAGGGACTGCACATCGAGCGGCTCATCGCCGAGGGGGGGATGGGCGCGGTCTACGCGGCCCGCCGTGTCGCGACGGGGGAGCCCGTGGCGCTCAAGGTGCTCCGGCGCGCGCACGCCGGGGACCCGGGCATCGAGAGCCGGTTTGCCCGCGAGGTGCGGCTCGCCCGCCGCATCGATCACCCGAACGTCTGTCCTGTGCTCGGGGAGGGGCGCCTCGACGACGGGCGGCCGTTCTTCCTGATGCCGCTCTACGAGGGGGTCACGCTCGGCGAGGAGGTGCGGCGCAACGGCCCGCTGCCGATCGGCCGCGCGCTCGCCCTGGCGGACCAGATCCTCGCCGGGCTCGCGGCGATGCACGCGGCGAAGGTCGTCCACCGCGACCTCCAGCCGGGCAACATCCTGCTCGTCCGCGAGCCGGGCGGCGGGGCAGGGGCGACGGGGGAGGCCGCGCCGACGGTCAAGCTCATCGATCTGGGGTTCGCGCACGAGCCCGGCGTCGACACGGGCGACGGCGTGACGCCGGACAGCCCCGGCTCGCTCGTGGGAACCCTGCTGTTCATGTCGCCGGAGCAGGCGATGCGCAGCCGCGCGATCACCGAGCGGAGCGACCTGTTCGCCGCCGCCCTGCTCATCTACTATGCCCTCTCGGGCAAGCTCCCTTTCCGGGGGCGGGGCGACCTCGACGTGCTCGTCGCGATCGTGCGATCCGCGCCCGTGCCGCTCCGGCGCGAGCGCCGTGACGTCCCGCGCGTGCTCGACGAGGTGCTCGTGCGCGCCCTGTCCAAGCACCCCGACGACCGCTTCGCCGGCGCCTCCGCGATGCGCGCCGCGCTCGCCGCCGCCCGGGGCTAGCCCCCGCACCACCGACCGCCGCCCGGGCGCCCGCACCACCGACCGCCGCCCGGGCGCGCGCCCCGCCGGGGCCCGGCCCCGCGCCTGCCCCGCCGGAGCCCGGCCCCGCGGGAGCCCTCGCCCCGCACCTGCCCCGCCGGGGCCCGGCCCCGCGCGCGGCGCGCTCGCCGCGCGCCGGCCCGCTCCTTGCCACGACGGTGCCGCCTGCACGGCGCCGCGCAGCACCGCATTCCGGGCTGTGCACGCGCTGCCCAAGGGGCGGCGACGCGGCGCGGTGAGCTTCACGCGAGGGGAACCCCATGGACGCACTCGATCTCTTGGAGCAGCAGCACCTCGAACTCAGCGCCTTGATGGCGCGCATCGCCGCCGAGCCCAGCCCGGGCATCCGGACGTCGATGGTCGCGCAGCTCTCCCGGATGATCGACGCGCACGTACGGATCGAGGAGACGTACCTCTATCCGGTGTGTGCCGAGCGGATGGGCAGCGACAGGAGGCCGCTCCACGAGGCGTACGAGAAGCACGGCCTCGCGCGCTTCGCCGCCGACAACCTGCTGCGCACGCGCGCGACCGACGTGCGGTTCGAGGCGCGCCTCAAGCTGCTGCGGGACGTGTTCGTCGACCACGCCGACGAGGAGGAGGGCGTCCTCTTCCCCAGGGCGAAGCGCGGGCTCACGGACGAGCAGCTCGACGCGATCGGCTGCGAGCTGGAGCGCGCGTACGAGGTGCTGCTGCGCGTGGGCGTGTCCGCGGGCGTCCCGCTCGTGCGGCCGCAGCGCGGGTGGCCGCGGCGCGGCGTCCACGCGGGGCGCGCCCTCCGCCCGATGCCGCGGCGCCGCGGCGAGGCGCTGCGCGTCCGCGGCGAGTGAGCCGGCGAGCCGACGCTGCCGCCCGCGCCGCGCCTACACGGGGACGGGGCCGCCGAAGGCGCCGAAGAAGCGCGCCACCCAGACGGTGACCATCAGGACCGCCAGCGCGACGCCGAGCCGCGTCACCCACGCGCCCTGGACCGCCTCGGTCGCCGCGATGCGGCCGTCCTTCACGTAGACCGCCGCGTTGTACGCGATCGCGGCGATCACGAGCGGCGCCATGATCGGCGCGAGCGGGTGGAAGTGCAGCGCCTCGGCCACGCGGCCCTGCGCCAGCGCGAGCGTCGCGCGCGTGAGGCCGCAGCCGGGGCAGGGGTGGCGGGTGACGATCGCGAACGGGCAGAGCGGCACGCCGCACGCGACGAGCAGCCCGACGAGCGCCGCGAGCGCGCCGACGCGCGCCGCGCGGCCGCCCGGCGTCGCCGCGCTCCACCGGGGCGGGGCGGGCGGAGCAGGCGAGGGGGCGCTGGGCAGGGAGGACAACGGAGGAGGGCGGCGGCGCAGGGTGACCGTGGTGGACCGCGGGTACCGCCTGGTCTTACCGCGCGATCACCGCGCCATCAACGCGCGGCCACCGCAGGGTACCGCGCCATCAACGCGCGGCCACCGCAGGGTACCGCGCGATCACGCGGCGTTCGGGTCCCAGACCTCGTTGAGGTCCTTCGCGAGGGCGTAGAGCGGGAGGAAGATGTAGAGGACGATGCCCTCGGCCTGCGGGTTGCGCGAGCCGGCCATCTGCTTGGCCCGGGTCACCTGCTCCGGCACCTTCACCCAGAGGAAGTAGTAGTTGAGCAGCGGGATGAAGACGTACCAGGGCTTGAACTCGGGATCCTTCGTCGCCTGCTGCAGCTCGTTCAGCATGACCCAGAGCTGCCAGATGGCGTAGACGAAGCACACCATGCCGATCACGCAGACCGTGACCGGATTGCGCGTCTCGCCCCGCCCGGCGGTCATCGCGCCGCCGCCGCCGTACGCGCCCAGGTTGCTGCCGACCTGGCCGGCCGTCGCGAGCGGACCGCCCGCAGGCGACGCGCCGCCGTAACCGGCCGGATCGCTCGTCCCCGGGCCGGCCGCGCCGTAGCCCTGCGGGCCGCCGTAGCCGCCGCCTTGCGGGCCGCCATAGCCGCCCTGCGGGCCGCCGTAGCCGCCGCCGGGAGGGCTGCCGCCGGGGGGGCCGCCGTAGCCGCCGCCGGGGGGGCCGCCGTAGCCGCCGCCGGGAGGGCCGCCGTAGCCGCCCTGCGGATCCTGGCCCGGAGGCGGACCGAAGCCGCTCGGGCTGTGCTGCGGAGGCTGGCCGTAGCCGCCGGGGGGCTGGCCGTAGCCGCCAGGGGGCTGGCCGTAGCCGCCAGGGGGCTGGCCGTAGCCGCCGGGGGGCTGGCCGTAGCCGCCGCCGGGCGGCTGGCCGTAGCCGGGGGGCGCGCCGCCCATCGGATCCTGGCCGGGGGGCGCGCCGAACGGGCTCGCGCCCGCGCCCTGCGCGGGCTGGCCGTAGCTGCCGGCGGGCGGCGGGAACGCGCCGGGGGGCGCGCCGCCGGGCTGCTGCTGGCCGCCAGGGCCGGTGTACCCGGGGAGCTGATCGATCGCCATCGTGCCGCCGAGCGGGTTCACGCCCTGGTTCGGCGGCTGGCCGAACGGCGCATAGCCGCCCGACGGGCTCGCGGCAGCGCCGCCAAAGGCGGGGCCGGACGGCTGCTGCGGCGCGGAGGGCGACGACCCGTAGCCCATCCCGGGCGGAGGCGGCGCAGGGGGAGGCCCGGCCGAGGCGCCGAGCCCCGCCGGGGGCACGCCGACCATCGTGCCGGCGAGGCCCTGCGGCGGGCTCGGGATCGCGGGCATGCCCGGCGGGGCGCCTGCGGGCGGCGCCGGAGGCGGAGGCGCTCCCGGGGCGAGCGGGTTCGCCGCGCCGCCAGCCGGCTGGCTCATCAGCATGGTGCCCTTGAACTTCGGCGCGGCCGCTCCCTTGAGGTTGAAGCCGCACTTCGTGCACGTGGACGCCGTTTCCGAGTTTTGCGTCCCACAATTCGGACAGAACACGCACCACCTCCGGAGGGGGGTTCGCTGCACCGCATGTCCGCGCCCTGCGCGCGTCGTAATGGGCGCGGAGGGTAGTTGAAGCGCCTTCCCGTTCTCAAGTGAAAGACGAAGAACGCTGCAGACGTCCGCCGAGGCTACGCGTTCTTCGCCAGAAAGCCCAGCGCCGCCGCCGGCCGTGGCGGTCCGGCGGCTCGCCGTGTGCCCCAGGCTCCACCTTTCTTGGGCAGCGGAAGCCTTTCTGTTATTCGCTGTAGGTTTCCCCCCGGCGCGCCTTGACAGTGACCACCGTGGCTCACTAGCGTGCCCGCGCCTCGGGAACGGCTCCGTGCGACGGATAACCGAATGCCCGACCGCCGGTGCGCGGGGCTGTCCGCCTCCGGCGGGCGCCTCGCCACAGGAGGCGCACGAGGCGGCGCCCGGCCCTCCGGGCGGACCCTCGCTTGGAAAGGACCCGCGTTGCGAGGTCCCCACTGCATGTGAAGCGGGCACGCCGCGACCGCGGCGCGCCCAGGGAGCCAGCGGACCGTGCCAACAGCCGACATGACCGAAGATTTTGCGCTGAGCGCCGAGCGGAAGCTCGAGTTCGAGAAGATCCTCGCGCGCTATCCGAACCGCCAGGCCGCGTGCATCCCGGTGCTCCACCTCTGCCAGAGCCAGGAAGGGTGGGTCTCCGAGCGGGTGCTCCGCTGGGTCGCCGAGCAGCTCGGCCTCCCGACGGCGCACGTGCAGGGCGTCGCGACCTTCTACACGCTCTTCAACAAGGAGCCCGTGGGCAAGCACCAGGTCTGGGTCTGCCGGACGCTGAGCTGCGCGCTCAACGGCGCCGACGCGGTGCTGCACCACTGCGAGAAGCGGCTGGGGATCCGCGTGGGCGAGACGACGCAGGACGGCAAGGTCACGCTGCGCACCGCAGAGTGCCTCGCGTCGTGCGGCACCGCCCCGATGATGCAGGTCGATCGCGACTACCACGAGGGCCTGACGCTCGAGAAGGTGGACGCGATCCTCGACCGGTTGACGAGGTGACGAGATGCTCCGGCTGACGAGCTACCTGACGAAGAACTACGACAAGCCCGACGGCCACAAGCTGTCCGTCTACGAGAAGGGCGGCGGCTACCAGCAGGCGAAGCGCGCCCTCGGGATGACGCGCGAGGCGCTCGTCGAGGAGATGAAGGCGGCCAACATCCGCGGCCGCGGCGGCGCCGGCTTCGCCATGGGCGTGAAGTGGAGCTTCATGCCGTGGCCCCCGAAGCCCGAGCGGCCGCACTACCTCGTCATCAACGCGGACGAGGGCGAGCCCGGGACCTTCAAGGACCGCACGCTGATGGAGAAGAACCCCCACGCCGTCGTCGAGGGGTGCATCATCGGCTGCTTCGGGATCGGCGCGCACGCGGCGTACATCTACGTGCGCGACGAGCTGCACTTCTCGAAGGCGCGGCTCTGGGAGGCGATCGAGGAGGCGCGCGCCAAGGGCTACCTCGGCAAGCGCCCGTTCGGGATCGACTACCCCGTCGAGGTGTACGTCCACACGGGCGCCGGCGCGTACATCTGCGGCGAGGAGACGTCGCTGCTCAACTCGCTCGAGGGCAAGCGCGGCGAGCCGCGGCTCAAGCCGCCGTTCCCGGCGCAGTTCGGCGCGTTCGGGATGCCGACCACCGTGAACAACCTCGAGACGATCGCCGCGGTGCCCACGGCGCTCGAGCTCGGCGGCGACAACTTCTCGAAGCTCTCCGCGCTGCACCACCTGAAGGACGGCGGCTGCCGCCTCTTCGGCGTGAGCGGCCACGTGAACAAGCCGGGGATCTTCGAGGCGTGCGTCGGCCTCACGCTGCGCGAGCTCATCTACGACCTCGGCGGCGGCGTGAAGAACGGCAACCTGCTCGCCGTCATCCCGGGCGGCTCGTCGTGCCCGATCCTGCGCGCCGACGAGGTCGTCAACGCGCCGAGCGACAAGTCGCCGCTGCACCCGTGGCACGGGCAGAGCGTGCTCGACGTGCCGCTCGGCGTGGACACGTTCCGCACCCTCGGGACGATGCTCGGGACCTGCTGCGCCATCGTGCTCAGCGACAAGGCGTGCCCCGTCCTCGCGATGCACAACCTGATGCGCTTCTACCGCCACGAGTCGTGCGGCCAGTGCACGCCGTGCCGCGAGGGCAGCGCGTGGATCCACCGGATCCTCGACCGCATCGTGCACGGGGAGGGGACGATCGAGGAGCTCGATCGGCTGCACGAGATCGCCGACAACATCATGGGCAACACCATCTGCGCCTTCGGCGAGGGCACGGCGATGCCCGCGCTCGGGTTCCTGCGGAAGTTCCGCAAGGAGTTCGAGGCGTACATTCAGACAAAGGGCCGCTCGTCGACAGGGGTGCTCTCGCCGTGAAGATCTTCGAATTCGCCTACTTCGGGCTGGCGTCGCTGCTGGTCCTCCTCGGCGGCGTCGCCACGGTCGCGGCCCGCAACCCGATCCGCGGCGCGATGGGGCTGCTCACGTCGATCGTCGGCATCGCGGGGCTCTACCTGATGCTGTCCGCGGAGTTCCTCGCCGCGATCCAGATCCTCGTGTACGCGGGCGCGGTCGTCATCCTCTTCCTCTTCGTGATCATGCTCCTCGGCCCGTCGGCGACGTCGCCGCGCGACGCGCGCACCGCGGTGCCGCGCTACATCGGCGCCGGCGTCTTCGCCGTCGGCGCCCTCGGCGCGATGGCCCTCGCCGCGAGCGCCGGCAAGCCCGGCCCGACGGCCCTGCCGCCCGCCCCCGAGGCGCTCGGGACGATCGACGCCCTCGGGCACGAGCTCTTCACGAAGGGGATCGTGCCCTTCGAGCTCTCGGGCGCGCTGCTCCTCGTCGCGGTGATCGGCGCCGTCGCCGTCGCCCGCGGCAGGCAGGTCGATCCCACGCTGCTGCCGGCCGCGCCCGCGTCGCCGGATCCGGGCGATCAGGTCCCCGTGCGGGACACCGCGACGCCGGATGCGCAGCCGGGCGCCCTCACGGGCCACTTCACCCTGTCGACGAAGGAGCCGAAGTCATGATCTCCGTCCCCATCGAGTACTACCTCGTTGTCGCGGCGGTGCTGTTCGCGATCGGATCGGTGGGGTTCCTGCTGCGCAGGAACCTCCTCGTCCTTCTGATGAGCATCGAGCTGATGCTCAACGCCGTGAACCTGACGCTCGTCGCGTACAACCGGGTGCACCCGCAGGATCACGCCGGGCAGATCTTCACTTTCTTCGTCATCGCCATCGCGGCGGCAGAAGCCGCCGTGGGTCTCGCGATCGTGCTCGCGTTCTACCGCATCCGGAAGACGATGCGCTCGGACGACGCCGATCTCCTGAGGAGTTAGCGTGGAAGCCCTGAGAGTCTTATTCCCCGCGTCCGAGTTCGCGCTGCTCGCGGTGGTGCTCGGCCTGCCGGCGCTCGGCGCGTTCGTGAACGGCCTGTTCGGCAAGCGGCTCGGCAAGGACGCGGTCCGGCTGATGGCGCTCGCCGCGCTCGGCGGCGCCTTCCTGGCGGCGGTCACGACGTTCCTGATGCTCCCGGAGGGGGGCGGCAAGCTGACCTGGACGGCCTGGCGCTGGTTCTCGATCACGGGCCGGATGGGCCAGTCGATCCCGATCGACGTCGCCTTCAGCGTCGACGGCCTGAGCGGGACGATGATCCTCGTCGTCACCGGCGTCGGCTTCCTCATCCACCTCTACTCGTCCGCGTACATGCGCGAGGACCCGGGCTACTACCGGTTCTTCGCGTACCTGAACCTGTTCTGCTTCTCGATGCTCGTGCTGATCATGGCCGACAACCTCGCCGTCCTCTTCGTGGGGTGGGAGGGCGTCGGCATGTGCAGCTACCTGCTCATCGGCTTCTGGTTCAAGGACGACAAGAACGCGAGCGCGGGCAAGAAGGCGTTCGTCGTCAACCGCATCGGCGACTTCGGCCTGCTCGTCGCGATGGCCATGCTCGTGTACTACTCGGGCACGCTGACCTTCGACGGCATCGCGGCGAACGCGGGCAACCTGCTCTCCGCGGTGAAGGTCTGGCCCATCGGCAACATGTCGGCCGACACGGTGCCGGGCTTCCTGAGCTTCATCGTCCCGTCGCAGCCGGTGCTCGTGTACGCCTCGACGCTGATCGGGCTCGCGCTGTTCCTCGGCTGCGCCGGCAAGAGCGCGCAGATCCCGCTCTACATCTGGCTGCCGGACGCGATGGCCGGCCCGACGCCGGTCTCCGCGCTGATCCACGCCGCGACGATGGTGACCGCGGGCGTCTACCTCGTGGCCCGGCTCGCGGCGGTGTTCGTGCTGTCGCCGTTCGCCATGGCGGTCGTCGCGGTGACGGGCGTCCTCACGGCGATCTTCGCGGCCTCGATCGGCCTCTTCCAGAACGACCTGAAGAAGGTGCTCGCCTACTCCACGGTGAGCCAGCTCGGGTTCATGTTCATCGGCGTGGGCGTCGGCGCGTTCGCGGCCGGCTTCTTCCACGTCCTCACGCACGCCTTCTTCAAGGCCTGCCTCTTCCTCGGCGCCGGCTCGGTCATCCACGCGATGCACGCGCGCATCCACGACACCGACCAGTCGCAGGACATGCGGAACATGGGCGGCCTCAGGGAGTACATGCCCCTGACGCGCTGGACCTTCCTCCTCGCGTGCCTCTCGATCGCGGGCTTCCCCGGGTTCGCCGGGTTCTGGTCGAAGGACGAGATCCTCTGGCGCGCCTTCTCCAGCCGGATCGAGTCGGTGGCGACGCGCGGGCAGCCGGTGTGGCAGTGGCCCGACTGGCTCGGCCCGACGATCTACACCGTCGGCATCCTCGCCGCGACGATGACCGCCTTCTACATGTTCCGCGCGTACTTCCTGACGTTCCACGGCGAGTTCCGCGGCTGGACGATCGTGCGCGGGTGGAAGGACCCGCACCCGCACGGCCACCACGACGATCACCACGCGCACGCGCCGGGCGAGAAGCTCGAGGGCCCCGTGCCGCACGAGTCGCCGCTGCCGATGACGATCCCGCTGATCGTGCTCGGGGCGCTGTCGGTCTTCGCCGGCTTCTTGATGGCGGAGCCGCTCGTGCACCTCACGCACTCGCACGCGTTCGCGCCGCTCGCGCACCTGCTCGAGCCGGTGTTCTCGATGACGTCGCGCGCGGTGGCGGAGCGCGAGGCGGCGAAGGGGCTGATGTGGGCGATGATGCTGCCCGGCGTCGCGGCCTGCTTCGCCGGCATCGGCCTGGCGATGCTCGTGTACTGGAACCGGCGCGGCGAGCCCGAGCGGCGCTTCGCCAAGCAGTTCCCGCGGCTCCACGGGCTCATCTACGACAAGTGGCGGATCGACGAGCTGTACAACGCCACGGTCGTGGGCATGGTCGACGCGCTGGCCGACATCTTCACGATGGCGGACAAGTGGATCATCGACGGCGTGATCGCGAAGCTGTCGGCCGCGGTGGTCGGGTTCTTCGGCACGGTGCTCCGCGCGCTCCAGACGGGGCGCGTGCAGGTCTACGCCGCGTCGATGGTCGTCGGCCTCGCGGGCGTCGGCTGGTTCATGGTCAAGCCGCACGCGGACGCGCAGGTCGACGACGCGGATCTTCGCCGATCGGGCGAGGTGAGGCTCTCGGCGGCGCCGGGGCTCGGCTACCAGTACCGGTGGGAGGGGCCGGGCCTGCCGCAGCGCGACTTCTCCGGGGCGACCGACGTCACGGTGAAGCTCGAGCCCGGTGAGAAGAAGGACGTCGTGCTCCGCGTGCGCAACGCCTTCGACCGCGAGGCGACCGAGACCTTCTCGTTCTCCAGGCCGCCGAGCCGCAAGACCCCCACGGACCCGACGACGATGCTGGTCCCGAACGGTGCCACGCCCGCCCCGGGCAAGTCCCCGGCGGAGCAGATGAAAGGCCTGCAATGAGCGCGCTCGACCTCGTAACCCAGTACTGGCCGGCGCTCGCCGCCGGCGTCGTCGGAGCGCTCCTCCCGCGGGGAGATGGGCGCGGCGCGGACGACGCCCACGCGGACGACGAGCACCACGGCGGTCACGACCACCACGGCGACGACGATCACAACGGCGATCACGGCCACCACGGCGACGACCACGCACACGGCGCGCACGAAGGCGGCGGGTACACCGCGTGGAAGCGCGTCGCCCTCGGGCTCGTCGCGGCGCTCACGGTGCTCGGCGTGCAGTGGCTCTGGCCGTCGGACGCGCCGGCGGCGGCGGTGGACGCGTCCGGGGAGTGGTCGTCGCTCCTCAACGTGCTCATCGGCCTGCCGTTCGTCGGGGCCGCGGCGGTGCTGTTCATGCCGCGGCAGATGCTGTCGCTGCTCCGGGGCTTCACGCTGGCGGTGCTCGGCGCGGGCTTCGTCGCGTCGCTGTGGCTGCTCACCGTCCCGATGACGGCGGGCTGGCACTTCCAGTCGATCAAGGAGTGGATCCCGTCGCTCGGCATCCGGTGGCACGTCGCGATCGACGGGATCAGCCTCTGGCTCGTCCTGCTCACGACGTTCATGGCGCCCATCGCGGCGTACGCGTCGTTCGGCTCGATCAAGACCAGGATCAAGGAGCTCTGCTTCTGCTTCCTGCTGCTGCAGGGGGCGATGATCGGCGCCTTCGTCGCGCTCGACCTGTTCCTGTTCTTCCTCTTCTGGGAGCTGATGCTGGTGCCGATGTTCGTGATGATCGGCATCTGGGGCGGCGTCGAGAAGATCAAGGCCGCGGTCAAGCTCTTCATCTACACGATGACGGGCTCGATGCTGATGCTCGCGGCCATCGTGTACCTCGTGTGGGAGAACCAGAAGCTGACGGGCGCCTACACGTTCGACTACCTCGCGCTCTCGCGCGTGGTGCTGCCGCGCGCGACCCAGATGATCTGCTTCTGGGCGTTCTCGATCGCGTTCTTCATCAAGGTTCCGATGTGGCCGGTGCACACGTGGCTGCCGGACGCGCACGTGCAGGCGCCGACCGGCGGCTCGGTGATCCTGGCCGCGGTCATGCTGAAGATCGGGACGTACGCGTACCTGCGCTTCTCGATGGGGCTCTTCCCCGGGCCGGCCTCCAGCCTGGCGGCGAACCTCGCGGGCATCGCGATCCTCGGCGGCATCATCTACGGCGCGCTCGTCGCCTGGAAGCAGGCCGACGTGAAGCGCCTCGTGGCGTACTCGTCGGTCGCCCACCTGGGCTACGTGATGCTGGGGCTCTTCGGCGTGACGCCGAGCGGGATCCAGGGCGCGGTGCTCCAGATGGTGAACCACGGCGTCTCGACCGGCGCGCTCTTCCTCCTCGTCGGCGTGATCTACGACCGGCGCCACACCCGCCAGGTCTCCGAGTTCGGCGGCCTCGCCAAGGTGATGCCGGTCTACGCGACGCTGTTCCTGATCGTGACGTTCGCCTCCGTGGGCGTGCCCGGCACGAACGGGTTCATCGGCGAGTTCATGATCATCATGGGCACGTACGTCTCCGAGCGGCTCGGGACGTTCAGCGGCATCCACACGGTGGGCGCTGCGGCCGGCGTCATCCTCGCCGCCGTCTACATGCTCAGCGTGGTGCAGAAGATGTTCTTCGGGCCGCTCACGAACCCGAAGAACAAGCACCTGCCCGACGTCACGCCCCGCGAGGCGCTCGCGCTGGCGCCGCTGATCCTGATGATCTTCGTGATCGGCCTGTTCCCTGCGATCTTCCTCGATCGGATGAAGGAGTCGGTCCTGTTTACCTACAACCAGTTCAAGGTCGTCTCCGGGCAGGCGATCCTCTTCGCGGACGAACGCGACGCGAAGCTCCTGCCCGAGGACACGTTCTCCCCGGCGTTCCTCAAGGGCGCGCCGGCGCTGCAGCCCGGTGAGGGCGCGGCCGGGAACGAGCAGGCCCGGAGCGGTGGGGCGCCGGGCGGCAAGGTCGCGGCGCGCGGGGGGGAGGCGGCGCGATGAGCTACGGAGCCTTCCTCGCCGTCTCGCCGCTGCTCGTCGTCACGCTCGGCGGTGTGCTGCTGATGCTCGCGGAGGCGTTCTCGCACCGCCGCGAGGAGTCGCACGACCGCCGCTCGGGCCCCTCGTCCGACATCGCGCTCGGGACCGCGATCACGCTGCTCACGGGCGCTGTGTTCTCGGGCGCGGTCGGGTTCGTCGGCCCCGAGACGCTGGACGGGGTCGAGCTGCTCGCCCCCTACCTGGTCATCGACCGGTTCACGCTCTTCTTCTCCTTCATCCTCTGCCTCGGCGGCGCGCTGGCGGCGCTGCTCGCTGGGGGGTACCTGCCGGAGCACCGGCTCGACCGCGGGGAGTTCTACCCGCTGCTGACCTTCTCGACGGTCGGCGCGATCATCCTCGCTGGCGCGGGGGATCTGCTGACGCTGTTCCTCGGCCTGGAGACGATGTCGCTCGGGGCCTACGCGCTGACCGGCTTCCGCCGGACGTCGCCGCGGAGCAGCGAGGCGGCGATCAAGTACTTCCTGCTCGGCTCGTTCGCGGCGGCGCTGCTGCTCTACGGCGGCGCGCTGATCTACGGGGCGACGGGGCACACCGACCTCGCCGGGATCCGCGACGCCATCGCGGGCGAGACCGGGCGCGGGGCGCCGAACCCGGCGCTCCTGCTCATCGGGGCGGCGCTGATGCTCGTCGGCCTCGCGTTCAAGGTGAGCGCGGTGCCGTTCCACATGTGGACGCCCGACGCGTACGAGGGCGCCCCGACGCCGGCCACGACGTTCATGGCGGTGGCGGTGAAGGGCGCCGCGTTCGCGACGCTGCTGCGCGTGCTGCTCGGCGCGTTCGGCGGCCCGGCGCTGTCGTCGTGGGCGGCGGGCTGGCCGCCGGCGGTGGCGGTGATGGCGCTGCTCACGATGACGGTGGCGAACCTCATCGCGGGGCGGCAGGAGTCGGTGAAGCGGATGCTCGCCTACTCGAGCATCGCGCACGCCGGCTACCTGCTCGTCGGCGTGGCGGCGGCGGTGCGGTCGAGCGAGGACGCGCAGGCGAGCGTGATGTTCTACCTGCTCGCCTACACGGTCTCGACGGTCGGCGCCTTCGGCACGCTCATCCTCTGCGGCAGCCGCGGCGCCGAGGCGGTGAGCTACGAGGACCTCGCCGGCATCGGCAAGCGGCACCCGGTGGCGGCGCTCTCGTTCTCGCTGTTCCTGCTGTCGCTGGCGGGCGTGCCGCCCACGGCGGGCTTCTTCGGCAAGCTCTACATCGTCAAGGCGGCGATGGGCGCCGAGCTGTACACGCTGTCCGTCGTGCTGCTGCTCAACAGCGTGCTGTCGGCCTACTACTACCTGCGGGTGCTCGTGTACATGTACATGCGCGAGCCGGCCCCGGGCGCGCCGATCGCCCGGCCGATGCGCTCGGGCTACGTCAACGCCGCCCTCGTCGTGTCCGCCGTCCTCGTGATGGTCCTCGGCATCTTCCCGACGACCTCCCTCGGCATCGCGGTCCGCGCCGTCCTGGCGTCTCACTGAGCGGGGGCCCACCCGCTTCGGATACGGGCCCACCTCGACGTTTTCGGTGCTCGGCGTACAGGAGTACGCCTGTGCGCCGAAAACGCCGATCTGGGCCCGTCTCCTGTGCGGGTGAACCCCCGCTCGGCCAGCCGTGAGCCCGATGCAGACGTGAGGGCGCGCTGCGATGCGGCGGGCTGCCAACTCATCTGGCGCCGGTGCCACCGCCGCTTGCGGCGGTGGCGCGCGCTTTTGTCGAGATCGCGCGCTGCTGCGCGGGGCGCGCGAGTTGCTAAAGTCGGCGCCGATGCGAAGCGGCGAGAAGATGCAGAGGACAGCAGACACCTGGCGGATGCGCGCGGCCAGCGTCGCGCTGCTCGGGGCGATCGGGTGCCAGGGCGGCAACACGAGCGGAGGCGCGCCCGCAGGCAGCGCCGCGCCGGTTGCGAGCGGGGCGCCGGCCGCAGCGGCGAGCGGGGCGCCGGCCGCAGCGGCGAGCGGGGCGCCGGCCGCAGCGGCGAGCGGGGAGCCGGCCGCAGCGGCGAGCGGGGAGCCGGCGCCGTCCGACATCTCGCTGACGTCGGAGAAGGTGCTGAAGGTGATGAACCCGAAGGGGCGAGAGCCGTACAGCGGGCCCACGGGGACGCTGCGAGGGCGGGTCACCATCAAGGGAGACCCGCCGCCGGACACCGGGCACAGGTTCCCGACCGGCAAGTGCGGCGAGGGCGCTGCGACCTACGGGAGGCTGTTCCGGGTGGGGCAGCAGAACGCGCTCGCCGACGCGCTCGTCACCGTCGTCAACTACAGCGGCTACGTGCCCGAGCGCGAGGAGGCCGAGAAGGTGACAATCCACGGGTGCGCGTTCTCGAGCCGGACCGTGGCCATGACCTACGGGCAGCGGATCGAGGTGGCGAACCGCGATACGCTGGAAGCGTACATGCCGAACCTCGAGGGCGCCCCGTTCATGGCCGTCCTCGTCGCGATGCCGCAGGGCGAGCCGGTGAAGTTCTACCCGCCGCAGCCGGGCTACTACGAGCTCGTGGACAAGATGCCGACGAAGCCGTTCCTCAAGGCAGAGGTCTTCGTGCTCAAGTTCTCGACGCACGACGTGACCGACCTCGATGGGAAGTTCGAGATCAAGAACATCCCCGTCGGCAAGGTGCTCACGGCCGCGCTCCTGCCCGCCATCGATCAGGACGTGAAGAAGGAGATCGAGATCAAGGAGGGCGACAACACGCTCGACTTCGAGCTCACCTTCGATCTCGCGAAATACCAGGAGAAGAAGGGCGCAAAGATGTCATCGCCCTGAGACAACGCTCACGTTGAGCGAGCGAGGAATGAACCGCCAAGGACGCCAAGAAGAAGACAATGCCTTGGCGTCTTGGCGGTTCCAAGCTCTGCTCGTTTCAGGCGGGTTCAACCCGTTGGTTGCTCCAGGGTCAGGGCGCGCCGGCGGCCAGCTCCCGCTGGACGCGCTGCGCGACCCGCTGGGAGAGCGGATCCCCGGCGTCGGGCGGGGGCAGGGGGCCGAGCCAGGCGATCGCGGCGTCCCGGCCGACACGGCGGAAGAGCAGCTCGGCGAGGAGGAGCCGCGCAAGCGGCGAGGGGGGGACCGCGGGACCACGGCCCGCCGCGGTCGCGTGGAGCGCGTCGACGGCCCGGGTCAGCGCGTCGACGTCGCCGCTCAGATCGGCCGCCACGGCGAGCGCAACGAGCGCCGAGGCGCTCGCCGGATCGGCCCCCGAGACGAGCTCGGCCTGCTCGCGGGCCTCGCCGGCGCGGCCCAGGGCGGCCGCGCGCACCGCCACCTCGGCGAGCGGCAGGTCCGCGTCGCGCGCGAGACGCCGGGCGCGGCGGAGCTGCCCGAGGACGAGCGCCTCGTCGAGCTCGGCGAGCGGCCCTCGCGGAGACGGCGGTCGTCCGGCGGCGCCCCCCGGCGGGACGAGCTCGCGCAGGCGCCGCGCGGCCTGCTCGGCCGAGACGCGATCGCCGGACTCCAGGGCGATCGCGTGGAGCGCGCGCCACGCGTCCACCGACCGGGGGCGGCGCACGAGCAGCGCCCGCAGCCCGCGGCGCGCGTCGTCGGTCCGGCCGAGCCGCCGCAAGATCTCCGCCCGGAGCAGGAGGCCGTCGTCGCGATCCGGATCGAGCAGGATCGCCCGCTCGACGCGCCCGAGCGCCGCCTCCAGCCGGCCCGCGGCGAGATCGCAGCGCGCGTGCTCGCGGTGGGCCGGCTCGTAGTCCAGATCGACGCCGCGCGCGCGGGCGAACGCGTCCTCCGCGGCCTGCCGCTGGCCGAGGCGGCAGCGGACGGACCCGATGCGGGTCCAGATGTCCGCGCTGTCGGGGTCGGTCTCCTCCGCCAGCTCGTACGCCTGGAGCGCCGTCGCGAGATCGCCGCGCGCCTCGGCCTCGGCGCCGATGGCGTACAGCGTGTACGAGCGCGCATCGATGTGGCGGCCGACGAGGACATGGCCGTCCACCGAGCGAGCGACCCGGGGCGCGGCGCAGCCGGCGCCGGCCGCGAGCAGCGCGAGCCCCGCGGCGGCGCGGGGCAGGGCGGCGCGCGCGGGGCGATCCGGGCGAGCAACGGGGGCGCGCGCGGGGCGATCCGGGCGAGGAGGGGCGACGCGCGCGGGGCGATCCGGGCGAGGAGGGGCTACGCGCACGCGGCGATCTCGGCGAGGAGGCGATCGTTATCCTCGCGGAGGCCGACCGTGATCCGGAGCCGGTGCGCGAGGCGCCCGCCCGCCGCGTGGAAGCTGCGCACGAGGACGCCGCGCGCCGCGAGCGCCTCGAAGACCTCGCCGGCAGGGCGGCGCGTGGCGACCCAGAGGAAGTTGGCGTGGCTCGGCGCGACCGAGAGGCCGAGCTCGGTCAGCCCGCGCGCGAGCCGCTCGCGCTCGCCCGTGACGGTCGCCGCGATGCGGCGGAGCTCGCCGTCGAGCTCCCGCAGGGCGAAGGTGGCCGCGCGCTGCGACGGCACCGGGACGTTGTAGGGCTGGCGGACCTTGTCGAGCTCGGCCACGAGCTCCGGGGCGCCGATGAGCCAGCCGACCCGCAGCGACGCGAGGCCGATCTTGGAGAGCGTCCGCAGCACGGCGACGTTCGGGTGCCTGCGCCGCAGGGCGAGCTGATCGCGCGGGGCGAAGTCGATGTACGCCTCGTCGACGATCACCAGGGCGTCCTTCGCGGCGGCGATCACCGCCTCGAGCCGGTCCTCCGACATGAGCGCGCCCGTCGGGTTGTTCGGCGAGGCGATGAAGACGACGTTGGGCCGCGCGAACTCGACGGCGCGCGCGAGGGCGCCGGCGTCGAGATCCCAGCCGGCGTCGAGCGGGACCTCGACCGCGCGCATGCCGCGGGCGCGCGCGCTGAGCTTGTACATGACAAAGGTGGGGCTCACCGTGACGACGCTCGCCGCGTCCGCGCCCTGGCGCGGGCGGCTGAGCGCGGTGAGCACCATCGAGATCACCTCGTCGGAGCCGACGCCGGCGAGGATCTCGTCCGGCCCGACGCCGCAGCGGGCCGCGATCGCCTCGCGGAGCTCGACGAGGCGCGCGTCGGGGTAGCGGCCCCAGTCCTCGGGCGCCGCGGCGCGCTGGAGCGCGGCCCGCGCCTCGGCCGAGAGCAGCGGCGGGCTCTCGTTCGCGTCGAGGCGCACAGGAAAATGACCCGCGACCGGGGTGTAGGCGTCGAGCTCGGCGAGCTCCGGACGGAGCAGCGCGGGGAGGAAGTCGGGCAGCGTCATCGATTCAGCTCACGGTGGTCGCGGGCGCGAGGAAGGGTCAGGGGGCGCCATTCTACCCAGGTGGGAGCCGGGGTGCCCTGGCGCGAGCATTCAGGGCGGAAGTTCGGGGCAGGGGGGCGGCCGCGAGCGGGAGCGAAGCACGGGAGACCTGTACGCGCACGGGCGAGCCGGAGGAGGAGCGGGTCCTGAATTTCACAGCCCACCGCCTGTCGGGCCAAGATGGCCCCCATGCCCACGTTGAGCCCTGCGACCGTGCTCGTGCCGTCGCTGTCGTCCCCGATCACGGAAGGCTTGAACCTGATCTTCTCGCCGGACTTCCCCTTCGAGGAGCGCGAGGGCAAGGTGGTCGCCGCGCCGCGCGCCGACGGCGCGCCCTTGTCGGTCGGGCGCGTCGTCCGGGGACAGGAATCGCTCCTGGAGATGCGGCAGGAGATCGCGCGCAGGTTCGGTCCGCTCCCGGACGGCGTCCTGCCGGAGAGCGCGCCCGGAGACGCCCCCGGCGCGTACGCGTTCTCGTTCGTGAGCCCGTCGTTCGCGTCGCCCTTCGCGAGCCAGCGCGATGGCGTCTTCTTCGGTGAGCATGTCCTGCCAGTCTTCGGACTCTGGAAGGATGTCGACCATGTGACGTGGACGAGGGCCGCGGCGCAGCTCCGGATACACCGCCATCGCGGTCTGGATGACTTCGTGATCGAGATCGAGGCCAGGGGCGAGGAGCGCGTCGTCGTTGCGCGGTGCCCGCGCCCCGAGACGCTCGGGGCCGCTGTCACCGAGGTCGTCGCGGCGTTGCGGAGGTCGCGGAGTTGGCTGCGGAAGTGGTTCGGCGAGAAGCCATTCGACCGTGACTGCGCGCTGAGGATCCCCCCGCTCGATCTATGTGCGGTCCACGTCCACGATGAGCTCATCGGCAAGACGCTCGCCGAAGGGGAAAG
This sequence comes from Sorangium sp. So ce1335, assembly GCF_051521615.1. Taxonomy (NCBI): domain Bacteria; kingdom Pseudomonadati; phylum Myxococcota; order Polyangiales; family Polyangiaceae; genus Sorangium; species Sorangium sp. So ce1335. The sequence goes on along the minus strand of NZ_CP150363.1, from coordinate 6,040,029 downwards.
CCGCATGATCGGCGACGCCCGCCATGGGGTCCGCTTCCGCTTGGGCGGGGACGCGCTCCCGCCGAGCGAACCCGGGCCGATCACCCTCGGGCGCGGCGATGCGTACAGGCGCCCGTTCGTATGCAACGGCCCGTTCCTCGTGGTCGTGCTGGGCGAGCCACCGCAGGACGAGGTGCGGCTCGCGGCCTGGATCGAGGCGCTGGAGCCGCCGGAGGGCGCGGCCGCCGCGTCCTGAGCTGCAGGCCGTGCCTCAGAACCCGAAGGTGTACCAGCGCGGCTTGACGTCCGTGATCAGGTGGCCGCCGCCGCTGACGCTCAGGTTACCCGGGGCATTGCCGCTCCCCAGGCCCGTCGGCATCCCTCTGACAATCCCCGAGTCGCCCGCGTGTCCTCGCTCCGCGGCGGAAGGCCCTCCTGGGAGGCCCGCCGCCGTCGCGCCCGATGTTGTCGCGCCGGTCCGGTCCGCCACCGCTTGCGCGACGCTCCGGCCGAAGAGGCTCGGCTTTGTCCCGCCGTTGCATGTGACGATCTCCACGCGCGCGCCGGGCATCTTCCCGTTGAACCCGGCGGCGTTCAGCTTGTCCGCGAGCTGGGCCCCCGAGATCATCGGTCCCGCCCACTCCACCTGGCCTGGCACGCCATGGGTGTCGATGACGACGTCGGTCTCCCCGGCCAGGCTACCAGGCACAACTTGGTTCGGCTTGAGGATCGTCGCGCCCGGGTACATCGTCGCATACCTCGAATAATACGAGTTGTGGAGGTTGGGATCGTTCGAGGCCGTGATGATCGTGAGCAGCCCGAGCGGATCGATGAAGAGCGTCGGGTTCGGGACGAAGCCGATCTCCTGCAGCGATCCCGACACGCCGATGGGATCCGGCGTGATGAACACGCGGAGGTCGGGCGCGTAGTAGCGGTACCGGTTGTAGTGCAGCCCGGTGAGCTCGTCGGCGCGCTGGCCGGCGAAGCGGAGCGCACCCGGCTCGCCGCGCCGGTGCGCGACCTCGCCCCAGGTTGTCAGGTCGATCTCGGCGACCTGTCCCGCCGCGTCGAGGTAGAGCCACGGCGTGCCCGCGGCGTCGGTGGCCACGAGGCGGAAGCTCGCGCCGTCCTGCGACTCGAGGAGCGGCATGTGCCCCGGCGTGTCGAACACGCGGCGCGTGAGCTGCCCGCTCGAGGCGCGCTCCTCGACGATGCTGTCGCCGTCCCACCCGAACCAGGTGCTCCCGTGGCCGACCACCTCGGCCACGCGGCGGCCGAACGCGTCGTAGATGTACTGGACCTTCAGCCCGTCGCCGCGCACGGCCTCGGTGAGCCGGTCGTTCTCGTCGAACGCGTACCGCCAGCTGCGCTTCGGGTCGGGCGCGTCCCGGCCCGCGAGCCGGCCGAGGCGGTCCCAGTACAGGGTCTGATCGCCCAGCGCGAGCGGCCGACCGCCGACGCCGACCGACCCTTCGCCCCGCAGCACCGCCGTGCCGTGCGGCGAGAACGAGAACGCCTCGGCGGCGCCGAGCCCGCGCACCTCCACGGGCCGCCCGTGCGCGTCGAGCTCGTAACGTCGCTCGCCGCGCTCGGAGTCGGTCACGGCGGCGAGCGCCCCGACCGGGTGCCAGCGGTAGGAGCGAGCCCGGACGACGTCGCCCGGCGCGCCCTCCACCTGGATCTCGACGGGGAACCCCTCGGCGTTGCGCCGGGTCACGATGGCGCCGATCCCGCCGTCGCGCCGGCGGGCGCGCTCGCCGTCCTGCGCGTCGCGCTCGAAGAGGAAGCGCTCGGCGGCGTCCGGCTGGCCGACGTCCATCGCGGCGACGCGGCCGTACGCGTCGTGCTCCAGCGCCACGCGCCAGCCGGACGAGTACCTGCGCCCGACGAGCTTGCCGCCCTCGTCGTAGTCGTAGCTCGCGACGAACCTGAAGCCGCCGCAGGTCTGGGCGTCGCGCAGGATCGCGCCGCGATCGTCGTACGCGAGCTCGGTCGTGCAGGCGCCGTTCGTCGCGCGCACGACGCGCCCGAGGACGTCGTACTCGAAGCGCTCGACGAGGCCGGACGAGTACTCCCGCGCGACGACGTTGCCCGCGCCGTCGCGCGAGAGCCGCACGATCGACTCGTCCGGCCGGAGGATCGACACGAGCCGGTCCGCGCCGTCGTACTCGTAGCGGTACTGGAGGCCGGTGAACGTCGTCTCGCGGACGAGGTTGCCGGCCGCGTCGTAGACGAACGTGCGCCGCTCGCCCGCCGCGTTCTGGATCCAGCGCAGCCGCAGCAGCGCGTCGTAGCCCATGAGCCAGCGCGAGCCGTCCGGCAGCACCTGCTCGACGAGCGCGCTGGCAACGTAGCGGTAGCGCGCGCGGCCGCCGCCGGGGTACGAGGTCGCGGTGCACAGCCTGAGCCCGTTGAAGGCGCGCTCGGTGCGCTGCCCGTTCGGCCCGACGGCGCCGACGACGTTCCCGGACGAGTCGTACTCGAGCGTCGTCGCCGCCCCGCCGGGCGACTCGATGCGCACCGGCATCCCCAGGAGATCGTACACGTAGGTCCACACGCGCTCCCCCTGGGCGTACCGGACGAGGTTGCCGTGCGCGTCGTACTCGAGCGTGTCCGTGAGGCCGCTCGGGTACGTGATCTTCGTGTTCTTGCCGCGCGCGTTGTACGCGGCGGTCGTCTTGCCGCGCGCGTCCTCGAGCTCGACGACCCGCCCCAGCCTGCGCCGCGCGGTGGAGCGGGCGCCGTTCGGGGCGATGGTCGTGACGCCCTGCCGCTCGGCGTCGATCTGGTACCGGATCGTGCCGCTCCCGTCGCTCAGCGACGAGAGCCTGCCGGAGGCGTCGTAGTGGCGCCGTTGCGTCACGCCGGCGCCGTCGGTCACGGCGATGAGCCGCCCGACAGCGTCGTACCGGAAGAGCATCGCGTAGCCGCGCGGGTCGACGTAGCGCTCGACGAGGCCCAGCGCGTTGCCCTCGTAGCGGTGCACGTGGCCGAGCGCGTCGGTCACGGCGGCCTGGTAGGGCCCGGGTCCGTACGCGATGCGGGTGTGGAAGATGCCGCGCGGGCCGCCGGGCGCGCGGGCGTCGGGGTCGCCGAGCGCGGCGAGGATGTCGGCGCCCGGCAGCTCACCCCAGGTCTCGACGCAGCGCCGCTCGCCGCCGACGTCCTTGTACACGAAATGGAAGACGACGCCGTCGGGGCGCGCCTCCGAGAGCAGGTAATGATCCTCGTCGTAGCTGAACCGGGTCTCCGCGCCGCCCGCGTCGATCACCCGGACGAGGTCGCCCCGCCCGTCGAGCTCGTACGTCACGAGGCGCCGCCGGTGCTCCTTGCCGTCGGCGTCCGTGACGGCGACCGTCCAGATCCGCAGGTTCCCCTCGCGCGAGAGCGTCGCGCGGCGGCCGACCGAGTCCGTGATGGCCACGATCTCGTCCTGGTCCCAGTCGATGTGGGCGGCGTTGCCGAAGCGGTCGCGCAGCTCGACGAGCGCGTACGCCCTGGGATCCGCGGTGGGCTGGAGGACGCGCAGGAGATCGTCGTCGAGGTCGACGACGATCGCCTCGCCGTCGCGGAGCACCTTCCGGCCGTGGGGGAGGAGCAGCGCCTCGTCGGTCCCGGGCAACGGCATCTCGGTGCGGCGCTGCTGCTCGTCGATGAGGACGAGGCGATCGCCGCTGCGCTCGGCGCGCCAGGCGAGGCTGTGCGACCATCCCCAGCCGAGGCCCGCGCGGTGGCGCACGGCCGAGGTGCTGTAGGTGCGGACCCACTGCACCCAGAGGAACCCGGGGAGCGTGAAGTCGACCGAAGGGATCGTGAACAGGGTCCCTGTCACGACGTCGATCGGGTGGCCCGCGGCCGCCTGGCCCTCGGCGCCCGGCGGCGCCGGCGGGCTCGGCGGTCCGGCGCCCTGGCTGCTGCCGCCGCCGCCTCCGCCGGCGTTGCTCCCGCCCTGCGGGCCGCCGCCGCCCGGGCCCCCGGCGCCGCCGCCCGTGCTGCCGCCGCCGCCTCCGCCGCCCTTGGCGTTGCTCGCGTTCGCGCCGGCGCCGACGGTGATGCTCTTGTTCATCTGGCCCATGCTGCCGGTGATGCCGGCCATGCCGAGCTCGATGAGGACGTTGGGCGCGCCGAGCCACGGGAAGCAGGGCCCGGCGGTGTTGAGGCTGACCACCTCCTTGAGCGTGCCGGGCTCGTTGCCGTGGCACGCCTTCATGCAGCCGCCGACCGTGAGGATCTTCGCGCCCTCGATCTTTGTGCGCATGCACGGGTCGATGATCCCCTCGGCGACCGTTCCCATGGTGGGGTAGGGGATGGGCAATGGGCTCGGCGCGGCCGGGGTCAGGCACACGCTCACCGCCATTCCGGTCATCTGGTGTCCGGATTTGTTGGTGATGGTGTCCAGGTGGAGGGCAGTGACCTTACCCATGGTGACAAGATGCTCTCACGGCCCCTGAGACGCCTGCAACCGCGAGCACGACTCCGGTGACCCGGGAAAGCTGCATGGCCCGGAGCGGGTCAGGAGCAAGGGCGCACCGCCCAGGGAGTCCTCCTTCTTGTTGCGTCTCTGCGTCTCTGCGCCTTCGCGTCGAAACGCGGCTCCGGATCCCTGGCGCTGCTCCGGACGTCGAGGACCAGCGCCCACCCATCCTCAGCGCGCGACAAGGCGCATCGCCGGGCGGCTGTGCTGGCTGTGCTCCGCCTCGAGCTCCTCCAGCTCGAACGCCCGATCCATGTCCATGTCGAGCTCCTCGAGCTCGCGCTGCGTGCTCTCGCCGTTGTCGATATCGTCGAGCTCGCGCATGAACCGGTCGATCTCCGCGCACGTCGACGGCGAGTCGACGGGCGTCATCGATTGCTCGTGCATGAGCTGGATGAGCTCCAGGATGGCCGCGAGCTTCTGCGAGACGACCTCGAGCCCCTCGCGCGTCTGGCTCCAGCACTCGGCGCGCCGGTAGGCGATCGAGAGCCTCCGCTCCGACAGCCCGCGCGTGCGACCCGCGGACGTGCTCCGGACCGCCTCGAGCGAGCGGATCGTCTCCATGAGCTCGGTGTGGTTGGTCATCGCGAGCGACTCCTGACCGGCCTTGTGCGCGATCGCGAGGCGGATGTAGCTCATGAGCAGCCGGCTCAGGCCAAAGCCGTCGTCGAGCAGCATCGGGACGGCGCCGCCGCGCCGCCGGATGTTCTCGCGCGTCCGGTCGATCAGCCGGTCGAGCCGCGCGAGCTCCTGCTGGTGCCGGATGTCCATCTGCCGGATGAGCGACTCGCGCGCCCTCGACCACGCGGCGCGATCGGCCTCGTCGAGCTGCGCGTCGATGCTGCGGCGGAAATAGCCGCGCCAGGGGACCAGGCACAGGATGAGCAGCTCCGCCCCGAGGCCGATCAGCAGGAGCAGCGGGCTCCAGCCGATGAAGCTCAGGAGGAGCGCGCTCCCCACGACGAGGAGGTTGTACGGATGGACAAGCACCCGGCCCACGTACGTGCGCGCGGTCCGCCGCCGCAGCGGTGCGACCTGGACGCCGAACGCCGCCAGCATCGCCCTCGACTCGGCCATGCTGGCGCCAAGCACATCCTCCAATCGGCAAAGCTCTCGATCGCACGTCGTCATGGACTTCCCCCTCTCACCTGGTCCGCTGGTCCTCGTGCCACCTCGCCCCGTCGACCACCCCCCGCCGCCGAGCCAGCCGACCGGGCGATCGACGCAGGGGCGCGCGCGCCCCCGCACCGGCGCGCCGGCGCGCTGTGAACACAGGTCACGCTCGCGCGGCTCACGCCGGCGGCGGCCAGCCCGTAACACCCGCCCCCGAAGACCAAGAGCCCGCCGCGCTCATCGGCCGCCCAGGCGGTACCACCATGAAATTCAAAGCGTTTCTGGCGACGCTGCGGCATCGCGAGCTCCAAGGAGTTCATGCTTTTCCCGCTCTTCGCATCTCGAAAGGCCCGTGGAGCTCCGCGGCGCACCGTCGAGGCGCAACGCCGCGGTGGATCCCGGAGCGAGCAGAGCGGGGTCCGTGCCAAGCGCCGCGGCACCGCGCGGCGCACGATCCGGCGAGGGGGCGGCTAGGCGGCGGGCGCGTGGGGCGGACGGGCTGCGTCCAGCACGTGGACGCCGGGCGCGCCGAGCGACATCGGCACGCGCTCGAGGCCGGACGCGCGCGCCGCCTCGAGGAGTGCCGCCGAGGGCGGCGCGGCGCCGACGAAGATCGAGACGTCCCCGCCGCCGGCGCCGCTCGGCGCGAGCGCTGCGCCCTCGGCGGCCGCGGCGGGGCGGAGGCGCGCGAGCGCGGGGGTGACGATCGGCGCGCCGGCGCGGGCGCCGAGCTCGGCGAGCGCGTCGACCTGGCGATCCAGCGCGGCGACGAACGCGCGGGCGTCCGCTGCAAGGACGGCGGCGGCCGCGCCCTCGGCGGCCGCGTCGAGCAGCGCGCGGTGCGCCGCGGGATCGCGGGCGGCGAGCGCGCGCACGCGCTCGAGCATGTCGCTCGTGCGCGCCGCGGCGTCGCTCGCGAAGACCTCGATCGCGAGCTTGCCCGGCAGCGCGTGCGGCGTCACCGCGAGCTCGCCGCCCGGCCCGAGCCGGCAGCAGAGGACGCCGCCGTAGACGCTCGCGGCGACGTCGACGCCGCTGCCGCCGCCCTGCGCGCGGCGGTGCGCCGCGAGCGCGTCGAGGAAGAGCGCGCGGGCGTCCCAGGCGGGCATCGGCTGGCCCGCGGCGGCCGCGGCGGCCGCGGCGGTCGCCATCGTCGTCGCGGCGGCGCTGGATCTGTCGGTCGAGGCGCGCGCCGCGAGGGTCGCGACGAGGATCGCCGCGCTCGAACCGAGGCCGAGCTTGCGGCTCGCGGCGCTCGAAGCGCCAGACGGGCCCGCCCGGGGCGCGGGCGGCGCCGAGCGGAGCGCCGAGGCGTCGAACCATACGGCCCGGTCGAGCGCGCCCGCGTCGATGGCCGCCTGGACCTCCTCCGTGACGAGGTCCGCAGGGCGCTCCGGGTCGGCGAGGACGTAGCGATCGACCGCCGCCACGAGCGCGGGCGCGCCCTCGAGCACGGCGTACGCGCCCGAGAGGACCAGCTTGCCGGGTGCCCTGACGATCACGGGCCCTCGCGCCCTTCCGGGGACGCAGCGGACGCAAGGTGAGCGCCGCCGCCGGGGGCGGCCGAGATGGTGCGGAGGACGCCGGGGACGGCGAGCAGCGCCTGCTCCACGGCGCCCCGCGCCTCGGGGGTCGTGAAGACCTTCACGTGCGGGCCGGCGTCGATCGTGAAGAACGCCGGCGTGCCCTGGGCGCGGAGCCGCCGCACGGCGGCGATCACCTCGACGGTGGCGCCGGTCCAGTAGAGGAGGCCCGGCGAGGCGGCGATGCTCGAGGCGTGCATGCACAGGGCGCTCGACTCGGCCGCGGCGCCGAGCGCCGCGAAGTCGCGGGCGAGGACCGCCGCGCGCACCGCCTCGAACATCGACGGCGCGGCGTCGACCCAGGCCGGGAAGTACGGGCTCGTCGTCGCCGTGTGCCGCATGCCGTCGCTGGAGCCGACGTCCTTCGGCCCCTCGCGCGTCACAGCGATCACGACGGCGAGCGGCCAGTGGTCCGCCGGGGCGAGCGGCGTGGCGGCGAGCGACGCGTCGCCGGGGCGCCCGGCGCGCAGCTCGACGAAGCCGCCGAAGGCCGAGCGCGCGGCCGAGACCGAGGTCTTGCGCGCGAGATCGCTCACGAGGACGGGCGCAGTGGGGAGGCCCGCGGCGGCGCTCGCGGCGAGCGCGAGCGCGGCGAACGCCGACGCGCTCGAGGCGAGCCCCGCCGCGGTGGGGAAGTCGTTGCGGCTGACGACGCGGGCGCGCTCGCGCCGGCCCGAGGCGGCGCGGACCCGGTCGAGGAGCCCGGCGACCCGGCGCGTCGCCTCCGCGTCGGGCGGCAGCGCCGCGCCGCCGAGGTGGAGCTCGTCGCGGTCGAGCGAGGGGTCGAAGGCGACCTCCGTCGTCGTGGCCATGCCAGCGAGCGTCACCGAGAGGCTCGGGACGGCGGGCAGGTTGTGGCCATCGGCCCGCTTGCCCCAGTACTTCGCGAGGGCGATGTTCGGATGGGCGATCGCCGTCGCCCGGCTCACGGCGCTCATGCTTGTTCCCTGGACCTCGTCGTGATCTCGCGCGCGCTCACGTCCGCGCTCACGTCCGCGCTCACGTCCGCGCTCACGTCCGCTTTCGCGCCCGCCTTCACCGTGGTCACGAAGCCGCTGTACCCCGCGTCGCGCCAGGCGGCGAGCACGCGGTCGGCGGCCTCGGGCGCGGCGGCGCCGCCGGGCGGAGGGGGCGGCAGCAGCGCGATGACCGAGCCGCCGCCGCCGGCGCCGGTGAGCTTGGCGCCGAGCGCGCCGGCCTCGCGCGCGAGCCTGCACAGGGTCTCGATCGCCTCGGTCGAGACGAACATCCCGGCGAGCAGCATCTGGTTGAGGTCCATCAGCCGGCCGAGCCCGACGGCATCGCCGGCCTCGATCGCGAGGGCCGCGTTCTCGACGAGCGCGGCGATGCCGGCGACGGAGCTGTCGGCCAGCGTGGGCTTGCGCTCGAAGAGCTTCGCCACGAGGTCGACCATGCTGCGCGTGGACGACGGCACGCCCGTCGCGCCCACGCAGAGCCAGAGGTCGTCGCGCGGGGCGATCGGGGTCGCGCCGTGCGCGCGGGTGAAGCGGAAGCACCCGCCGCGGGCCGCCGCCGTCGTGTCGATGCCCGACGGGTTGCCGTGGAACACGCGCTCCCAGGCGGCCGCGGCGGCGAGCACGGCCGATGCGGGCGGTTCGGCCGATGCGGGCGGCTCGGCCGATGCGGGCGGCTCGGCCGATGCGGGCGGCTCGGCCGATGCGGGCGGCTCGGCCGATGCGGGCGGCTCGGCCGATGCGGGCGGCTCGGCCGACGCGAGCGCGGCGACCGCCCGGGCGATCGCGACGCCGAGCGCCGCCGAGCTGCCAAGGCCTCCGCCGGGGGGCAGATCGCTCTCCGCCGTGACGCGCACCGGGCCGGCGCCGGGGAGCGCCTCGAGGAGCGCCGCGAACGCCCGCGCGACGTCGCCCTCGGCCGGCGCCGCGCCCCGATCGCCGCCCAGCCAGAGCTCGCTCGCGCCGGACGAGCGCGTCGCCCGCGCCCGGGCGCCGCGCTCGATGCCGGCGGCGAGCGCGGGGGCGCCGTACACGACGGCGTGCTCGCCGAGCAGGATGACCTTGCCGGAGGCGTGGCCGAGCGCCTCGGTCATGCGCCCGTCCACCGGAGCGCGCTCGCCGCGCCGCACAGGAGCTGCCGGGCCGACGCGCTCACCGGCAGCGAGCGCCCGAGGACCTCGGCCTCGCCGCACAGGGCCGAGAGCCGCTCCTCGACGGCGCGCCGCGCGCCGCACGCCTCGAGCGCCAGGCTCGCCGCCGCCACCGCCTCGTCGCTCGCGTCCTTGCGGCCGAGCGCGCCCTCGACGGCGCGCCGCCCCGCGGCGTCGAGGCGCCCCTCGGCCGCCGCGAGCACCGCGGTGCGCTTGCCGGCGCGCAGGTCGTTGCCGACCGGCTTGCCGGTGGCGGCGGCGCTGCCGAAGGTGCCGAGCAGGTCGTCGCGGAGCTGGAAGGCGATGCCCACCGGCGCCGCGAACCGCTCGAGCGCGGCCACGGTCTCGGCCGGCGCGCCGGCGAGCGTGGCGCCGAGCGCGAGCGGGCCGCGCACCGTGTAGCTGCCGGTCTTCAGCGCGTGCATCTGCTCGACGTCCTCGGCCCGCCCGACGACGTCGAGGTGCTGCCCGATCACGACGTCCTCGTGCATCTTGCAGAACAGCCGGATGGCCGCGAGCGCCGTCGCCGGGGGCGCCTCGGCGCCAGCGAGCGCGCTCAGCGCGAAGCTCCAGGTGAGATCGCCCGCGAGGATCGCGGACGAGGCGCCGAGGTGCGGGTCGCCCAGCACGTCGGTCAGCGCGACGTGCGCCGTGCGGTCGCCCCGCCGGATGGCGTCGCCGTCGATCCAGTCGTCCTGGATGAGCAGGTAGGTCTGGAGCAGCTCGAGCGCGACGCCGGCGTCGATGGCGGGCCCGAGCGGCGCGTCCGGCGCGACGCCCTGGTAAGCAGCGACGAGCAGCCCCGCGCGGAACCGCTTGCCGCCGCGGAGGGTCAGGCTCTTCGCCTCGAGGGCCATGGCCGCGACCTCGCGGCCGTAGCGCTCCACGTCGCTCACCTTGTCGCGCCAGCGCCGCTCGAGCGCGTCCTCGATGCGGGGGCGGATCGACGCGAGGAAGTCGAGGAACAGCCGAGCGCCGGCGTCCGCCGTCCCTTCGAGCGTCCGATCTCCGGCCCGGGGCGCGCCCTCTCCGTCCTTCGTGTGCGCTGTCATGGAATGCGCGGCAGCCTAGGAGCCGGACGCGAGCCGGTCAATCTGCGCGGCGAATTGCGGCAGTTTGCGCTGTTTCATCCTGATCCGCGATCCGCTGCGGCGGAGGTGGCTCGGGATCTGCAATGCGTGGGCGCCGTCGCGGGCCGGTATCGCCGCGCGCAGGCGCCCTGCGAGATCGCTCCTCCAGCGTTGCGCGCGGGGCCGCGCGCTGCCGGAGGAAAGGGGGGACTTTCATGAAGAGACCGCCGGATGGGATGTCGAGCATCATTCTCCTCATGATCGTCGGCGTCGCCGCGTGCAGCGGGCACGACGCCCGCGAAGATCTCCCGGAGAGCGCCGACGACGGTGCGTCCGGCACGGCGCCCGACGCGCCGCCCTTCGCGAGGGCGGCGACCTTCCTGCCCGCCTACCGCGTGATCGGCCGCGGCGCCGACGTGGAGCGGGCGTCCGCGCTCGCCGGGGCGCTCGGGCTCGAGGGGGAGGGCTTCCGGGGCGGCGCCGTCCTCGCGGCCGACGGCGCGATTCGCTACCTCGATCGCGCGCGGTTCCAGCGCCTGCCCACGAGGAAGGTCGCCCCGCCGGCGCCCTGGTTCCGCGACGAGCGCGGCTTCGCCACCGCGAGGGGCGACGACGGCATGGACTTCGAGGCGCTCGCGGCGATCCGCGTCCTCCCCGAGCCCGACGCGGCGGCGCGGGCGCGGGCCGCGCTGGATCTCGCGCGGCTCTCGTTCGGGCGCGACGTCGCCGTGGGGCACTCGCGCTTCGAGGCGGTCGACGCGGAGGGGCGCGACGTGGCGCGGGCCGAGCTCGACACGCACGTGAGCTTCCGGGAGGCGCTCGAGGGGCTGCGGCTGATCGGCCCCGGCGCCAAGGTCCGGGTGACGTTCGACGCCGAGGGCGCGGTGACCCACCTGATCTACGCGCGGCGCGAGATCGAGCGGGGCGAGGACGTCGCGATCGTCCCCGCTTCCGAGGCGCCCGCGCTCTGCGCCGGCGCGCTGGGCGGCCGCGCCGCGCTCACGGCCGAGCCGGAGCTCGTCTATTACGCCCCGCCGCTCTCCCGCGAGGTGCAGCGGATCCTGCCCCATTACGTGTGCAGCGCGCGGCGCGCCGCCGGCGATCAGGTCGTGGACGTCCGCAAGGCGATCGTGCCGGCCGTCATGAACGCTCCGAGGGCCGCGATCTCGGTGCGCGTGGACGGCGCGACCGCCACCGCGGAGGCGACTGTCACCGGGGGGACTGCTCCCTACACGTACAGGTGGGTATCCTCGACGCGCTCGCTCGAGGCCGCGGGCGCCGGCGGCGCGAAGGTCCGGCTCGCGCCGGGCGACTCCGGTCTTCGCGGGCAGACGGAGACGCTCTCACTCTATGTCACGGACGCCGACGGCCTCGTCGCGACCGCGGCGCGGGAGGTCTCGTTCGGCCGCGAGCCCCCGTGGTCCGGGTCGCCGCCGACGTCTCCCGCGCTGCCCGCGCCCGCGTTGCCGGGCTTCGTGCCGGGGGCGGGGGCCGTGCCGGGGGCGGGGGCCGTGCCGGGGGCGGGGGCCGTGCCGGCGAACGAGGGCCGCGCCTCGGTCGGCGCGGAGTGGGTCGGGCAATGCGGCGGACTCGGCCACTCGGCGGCGAACGTCGATGGGCTGCTGAAGCGCTTCGAGGCGGGGGGCGTCGAGCAGCGGTTCAACTGGGGCGACCAGCGCGCGTGGGAGGTCGACTTCAAGGAGCCGATGCTGGGCGGCCAGGACGCGTCGTTCACGGACTCGGTCGATCTCACCTTCTATACAGGGCACGCGAACGGCGTCGGGCTCATGTTCTGCAGCTCGATGAGCGATCGATTCCTCCATTTCGGCGAGGCGCACTGGGGCAACTCCAACCTGGAGTGGATGGTGGTCGCCGCCTGCGGTCCGCTCCAGGACGACGGGGGCGCGTGGCGCCACCGGTGGTCCGGCGCGTTCGACGGCCTGCACCTCCTGCTCGGCTACGCGACCGAGTCGTTCGACGACACGACCGAGGGATCGATGTTCGCGGGCTACCTGCTCGACGACGCGAGCCCGACGCCGCTGCGGCAGGCGTGGGCGACGACGGCCATCGAGGTCCAGCCGGACGACGAGGTGATCTACGCCGTGATGGGGGCTTATGGCCAGGGCTGGACGCTCCCCAACTACGACGATCACTTCTGGGGCAAGGGCCCGGTCGGCCCGGACCTGTGGGGCGCCGAGCGGATCGGCTTCTGGCGGATCTCGGGGCCCACGTAGCGCGGACGCGATCGGCCGAGGCGCCTTGCGCGGCCCCCCCCGCGCCCGGACGCCGTCATCACGGCGCGGCGTCGACCGCGATGGGGCTCGACAGGAGGTAACCCAGCAAGGCCCGCAGCGCCGCCGACTGCCTGGCGGCCCGGGCATACAGGGCGGTCGCTTGCATGACCGGCAGCTCCAGGTCGGGGAGCAGGCGAACCAGCGATCCCCGTTCCAGGTCACGGCGCACGACGAACTCGGGCACGAGCGCGATGCCGAGCCCGGCCCTGGCGGCGTCGCGGGTGAGGATCATGCTGCCGGTGCTCATGCGCCAGGGGACGCGGACGGTCTCCCCGCCGATCTGCCACTGGATGAGGTGAGGCCGCGTGACGACGGCGGCGTGCCGGGCGAGGTCGCCGGGGCGCCGGGGCATGTCGTGGTGTTCCAGCCAGCCGGGAGAGGCGACGATGGCCATGTGGACGTCGGCCAGCTTGTGGCTGATCAGCTCGCTGTCCTCGATCGCGCCCATGCGGATGGCCAGGTCGTAGCCGTCGCTGACGAGGTTGACCCGCCCATCGTCGAGGTGCAGGTCGATGCGAACGGCCGGGTGACGCTTCATGAACGCGAGCAGGCGGGGCGCGATCGCCGCCTGGCCATAAGCGACGGACGCCGCGATGCGCAGCAGCCCGGCGGGCGCCGCGTGGCGGCTCTTGATCTCGGCGGTCGCTTGCTGCGCGTCTCGAACGATGGGCTGAACCCTGTCGAAGAGGCGCCTGCCCGCGTCCGTCAGGCTGAGCGCGCGCGTGGAGCGGATGAGCAGCGGTGCGCCGAGCCGCTTCTCCAGCAGCGCGAGGTTACGGCTGATCGTCGCCTTGGGCAGGCCGAGCGCCCTGCCGGCCGCGCTGAGCGAGCCTTCCTCGACGATGCGCACGAAGATCGACAGACCGGATAGATCATCGAGCTCTCTCAATATTCCGCTCCTCGAACAAGCTCGCTCCAGAGCGCCGTCTGGCACGCCCCGCGGGCATCTTCGCACACTCCGGGCGTGCCGCTGAGCGCGGCGGCGCCGGCGCGGCGCCCCGTCTCACGGCGGTCTCTGCCGATCTCGCGCGCCGCCGGCGCGGCTCAGTAGCCGAGCCACTTCGGATCGAGCTTGATCGAATAGTGATCGACGAACCGGAACGCGACGCCGCCGGCGTCCGCCCCGGCGTTGATCACGTAAACGGACTCGTTCGCCTGAGGTCGATGGTCGGTCGGGCTGAACGAGATGGGCCCGGCCGTCATCCCGTCGAGCACCACGTTCTGGAAGCTCTCGAGCGCCGCCTTCAGGTCCTCGCCCGTCGGGCTCTCGTGGCCGGCGTCGATGGCCCGCTCGACGGCCGCGCGCCACATGAGCGCCGCCGCGTGGCCCTGGACGTAGAACTGGTCCTGGTACCGGTCGAGCGAGTGGCCGTCCTTCTCCCGGTACGCCCGGTGGATCCGCAGCATCTCCGCCATCCCGCTCGAGTGCTGCGTGTCGCCGTAGACGGGCACGGGGAACAGGCCATAGAAGATGCCGGCGCAGTCGGCCCCGCAGATCTCCAGCGTCCTCTCGCCGATTCCCCAGTTGTTCGCCATCACGCGCAGCTGCCAGCGGCTCTTCCCCGGCTCCGGGAACGCGCGATCGATGAGCTTCTGCGCCGCGGCGGCGCCCTTGCCGACGAAGGACGAGGAGACGACGCTGTTGCCGACCCAGAACCAGCTCGTGGGGACGTAGGACGGATTGGCCCTCTTCTTGTCGATCTCCCGCTGCACGTAGCGGGTCACCGCGTCGACGATGAGCCCCTCGTCCTCGAGGGACGATGTCTGCGGCACGATGAGGTCTTCCCCGAGCAGCATGCCAGGGAGCTGCGCGACATACGATTTGCCCGCCGCGAGCGGATCGACGCAGTAAAGGCACCTGTCGAAGGTCTCGTGCACCATCGCGATGCGCCCGGGCGCGATCTTCCAGGCCGCCTTGATCCCGATGCGGATCGCTGTCGAGTAGTCCGTGGCCGGGAAGAAGATGTAGGGATAACCCGGGCTCGTCTTGTGCTCGGTCGCGACGACGCTCTGGCCGAGGGCGTTGAACTCGTCGTACTGCACGTTCGCCGAGATCGGCACCGGCGTGGCGAGCGAGCCGGCGTACGAGCCGGGGATGATGAGCTTCCTCTCGTTCGTGAGCTTCGGCGCGACGCGCGTCGTCGGCCCGGTGCCGAAGATGAACAGCGTGGAGACCCCGCCCCACGTGGGCTCGCGCCGCCACGCGTCGATGACCTCCTCCGTCCTGGCGGGGTCATACTGCGCGTCCTTCATGTCGACGTCGATCGGACAGCCGCGGAGGCCACCCTGGCTGTCGTTGAGGTGACGGAGGTAGTCGTAGATCCCGTGGCTGTAGGGCGGCGCGATGTCGGTGGCCGTCCCCGTGTCGCCGGTCGTGATCCGGACGCGGAGCACCCCTGTGCAGCGCGCGCCCGCGGCCGCGCCGGACCCGGCGAGCGCGGACGCCGCGGGGCCGGCCGCGGGCGACGGGCCGCCGGGGCGGCGCGCGGAGATCGCCACGGCGGCGATCAGGGCGGCCACGCCGATCCCGCCGATGAGGTAGCTGCGCTGTTGCGGCGCGGCGGCGGTGCGGAGCGTCGACCTCCGGTCGGTCGCGTCGGACACGGTGCGCGGGGTCGGCTGCCCGAGCTCCTCGCTGGTGCTCAGGGTCTGGAGGCGCCGCGCGTCCGCGGCCTCGATATGGCTGAGCCGGGAGAGGCGGGCCTCCACGAGCGCGTCCTGGGGCGCCTCGCTCCGGTCGAGGTGCGCCTTGACCTGCCGCTGCATGCTGGCCCGGCGCTCCGCGAACACGCGCCGCATCGTGGCGCCGACCTCGTCGGTCCGGACGTCCTCGCCCGCGCCGCGCAGGTAGTCCTCGATCGCCTCGCGCATCTCCTGCGCGGTCGCGAACCGCTTCGCCGGATCGCGATCGAGCGCCCTGGCGACGATCGCGTCGAGCGCCGGCGGGATGTCCGGGTGGACGAGCGAGGGCCGCCGGATCTCGTCCAGGGCCGCGAGCTTCCAGAGCGCGCTCACGGCGTCGCCCCCGAACAGCCGCTCGCGCGTGAGGAGCTCCCAGAGCACGATGCCGGCGACGAAGATGTCGGCGCGCCTGTCGATCGACGCGCTGTCGACGGCCTGCTCGGGCGCCATGTACGACGTCTTGCCCTTCAGCTTGCCGGTCTCGGTGAGGTTCGCGTTGATCGACGCCTTGGCGATGCCGAAATCGAGCAGCTTCACCGCGCCGTCGTACGTGACGAAGATGTTGTGCGGCGAGACGTCGCGGTGGACGATGCCGAGCGGCGTGCCGTCGTAATCGCAGAGCTCATGGGCGTGGTGGAGGCCCGAGAGCATGTCGGCGACGATCCTGAGCCAGAAGCCGCGCGTGAAGGCCTCTGCGCCCGCGTCTCCCTGGGACACCGCCCGCATGAGCGCGTTGAGCGGCTGGCCCTCCAGATACTCCATCACGGTGAAGTAGCCGGCATCGTCCACGCCGACCTCGTAGGTCTGGACGATGTTGGGGTGGTTGAGGCGCGCGGACAGCTTCGCCTCGTCGAGGAACATGGTGACGACCCGGTCGCCGTCCGCGGCCATGTCGCGGTGGCGCTTGACGACGACGAGCTTGTTGAAGGACCCGGGCCCCCGCGCGATCGCCAGGAACACGTCCCCCATCCCGCCCCGCCCGAGCTTGGCGATCAGGCGGTATTTGCCCATGATCGCCGTCCGGGTCGGCTCCGCGTCCGAGGTGTCTTGACCCGTGCCCACCATGGTTCCGGCCGTCCTCAGAGCCGCGCGCCGCTCGGAGTGGAACGGCCATAAGAACAAAGGCGCTTGGTACTGTCAACGCCCGCGACTCCTCCCCACCCGGGCGCGAGCGGGGCGCCCGCAGGTGGTCGCATGCGCTGCATCGGCTGCCGTTTTCGCACCTCTTGACATGCCCCCCGAGGCGCCTGCTGGCGCGTCGGCAGACGCGTCCGTTGCGTCCGTTGCGTCTGTTGCGTCTGTTGCGTCTGTTGCGTCTGTTGCGTCTGATTGCGCTCGGAGCGCTCAGGTCGCGGCATGAAAGGGGTCATGTGGTGATGGGAGCGCGCTGACATCATCAATTCGGAAGCGAAGCGGGGGATTGCTGCGGTGGTGGTATTTTGCAGTGGTGCGGTCCACGGCAGGGCCTTGATGGGCTGTTGGACGTGGATCATTCCGAGATCGTCCGTCGGCGCAAGCACCCGCAGGGAACCGCGCGCGTTGAACCGGCTGGACGGAATCCGCCCTCTCCAGCGGGGCGGGCTCCGGCGTCGCGGCTCCAGGGACATCCGAGCTACCGGGGGGCGGGCTCGCGCCGTGCCCTCTCGAGGTGCTCGTAGGGAGCGCGCGTCATCGGGCGCGTGTCCTCGACGGGGCCGCCGGGCTGCGTGCTCCAGTCGAGGTAGCCGAGCGCGCGGGCGTCGCGATCGAGGTGGTGCTTCGTGCGCCCGTGATACGAGAGCGCGCGTTCAACGGGGCCTGTCGACATGGGCGGCTCGGGGCGAGCAGCGTAGCAGCGCCCCGCGGCGTCGCTACCGGCCCGGGCGGGCGTTCTCGGTTCTCATCGCGCGCGCGGTGCTCCAACATCGCGGCGCGCGCCGCGCGGCGCGCGCCGCGTGCCGCGTGCCGCGCGGCGTCCCCCGAGCCCGCCGCGTGTTCTCCCCTGTGTTCCCCGCGTATCCCCGCGTGTTCCCCCGGGGCGCTGCGCCGGAGCATCCCCGGAGACCGATCCCATGATTCGCCTCCTCGCGGACAACCCGCTCCTGCTCCTCTTCCTCGTCTCCGCCGTCGGCTTCCTCGTCGGGCGCCTGCGGATCGGCGGCTTCCACCTCGGCGTGGCGGCGGTGCTGTTCGTTGGCCTCGGCGCCGGCGCCGCGGACCCGGCGCTGCAGCTCCCCGAGTTCGTGCCCGCCTTCGGCCTCGCCCTGTTCGTCTACACGGTGGGGCTCACGAGCGGCCCGGGCTTCTTCGCGTCGCTGCGCCGCCGCGGGCTCCGGGACGCCGGGCTCGCCGCGGGCGCGCTCCTCGTGGCCGCCGCGCTCGCGGCGCTCGCCGCGCGCGCCGCCGGGCTGCGCGGCGCCGTCGTGGCCGCTGCGCGCGCTCAGGCTCCCGGAGCGGTTCGGCGCGATCATCACGCGCGTGCGCCGCGGGGACGTGGACCTCTTGCCCGACGACCGGACAGAGCTCGAGCTCGGCGACCGCGTGCGCGTCGTCGCGCCGCGCGAGCGCATGGAGGCCGTCGCGCGCTACCTCGGCGACTCGTTCAAGGCGATCTCGGAGATCGACGTGATCACGTTCAGCCTCGGGATCGCGCTCGGCCTGCTGCTCGGCGCAGCGCCCATCCCGCTGCCGGGCGGCGCGCCGATCAAGCTCGGGTTCGCGGGCGGGCCGCTCCTCGCGGGCCTCGTGCTCGGAAGGGTGGGGCGAACGGGGCCGCTCGTGTGGACGCTGCCGTTCAGCGCCAACCTCACGCTGCGGCAGCTCGGCGTCGTGATGTTCCTGGCCGGCGTCGGCACCCGATCGGGCTACTCGTTCGCGCGCACGCTCCAGCAAGGCGGCGCGGCGGCGCTGATCGGGAGCGGCGCGGCGATCACCGCCGTCGTCGCGCTGGGGACGCTGATCGTCGGCCACCGGCTGCTCCGGATCCCGATGGGGACCCTCACCGGGATGCTCGCCGGCATCCAGACGCAGCCGGCGGTGCTCGCCTTCAGCCTGGAGCAGGCGCGCAGCGACGCGCCGAACACGGGGTACGCGTCCGTCTACCCGGTGGCGACGCTCGTCAAGATCGTGGCGGCGCAGCTCCTCGTTCGGCTGCTCTGACGAGGCGGCCCGCCAGCGCGGTGAAATCCGCGACGCGCGATCGGCCTCGGACCGGCGCCGCGCCGTACCGGTCGGACATCGAAGGACACGAGGCGGGTCCCGCGGTCGGTCAGCGCGCGGGCTGCTCGTCCATGCGCGCACGGTGGAATAATCCAGCGTCGATGTTCACGAAAACTTTTTGAAACATTGTGTGAGCCAGGGACTGGAAAGCCGTCACTCGGTCTCCTAGCGGTCGGGCGGAGGTGGCGGGACTCACATCCTGCCGAAGAACGACTACTGCCATGCCCATGCCAAACATCCCGGACCCACCAGAGCCAGCACCGACAGCGCCGGCTCCATCGACGTGGAAGTCCGATATCGTCTCAGGGTTCCTCGTCTTCTTGATCGCTCTCCCGCTCTCCCTCGGCATCGCCATGGCGAGCGGATTCCCCCCCATCGCAGGTGTGCTCACCGCCGTCGTCGGCGGCGTCATCGCCACCTGGCTCGGCAGCGCGCCCCTCACCATCAAGGGCCCAGCCGCGGGGCTCATCGTCATCGCGCTCGGCGCGGTGCAGGAGCTCGGCGGCGGGGACAACGCGACAGGCTACCGCCGCGCGCTCGCCTGCATCGTCGTCGCCGCCGCGGTGCAGATCGCCTTCGCGCTCGCGCGCGCCGGCGCCCTCGGCGACTTCTTCCCGTCCTCGGTGGTGCACGGCATGCTCGCGGCCATCGGGATCATCATCTGCTCGAAGCAGGTCCACACGCTCCTCGGCGTCACCCCGGCATCCAGGGAGCCGCTCCACCTGCTCCTGGAGATCCCGGCGAGCGTCCTGCGGCTGAACCCCGAGATCGCCCTCATAGGCGTCCTGTCGCTCGTCCTCCTGTTCGGCTATCCGGCGGTGGCCAGGAGGACGCGGTGGACGCAGAAGATCCCGGCGCCGCTCCTCGTGCTCGCGGCCTCGATACCGCTCGCGTTCGTCTTCGACCTCGAGCACGAGCACACGTACACGCTGTCGGTGACGGACTCGGTCTACACGATCGGGCCGAAGTTCCTCGTCACCCTGCCGGGGAACCTGGCGCAGGCCATCGCCTTTCCGGACTTCAGCCAGGTCGCCACGCCCGCGTCCCTGAAGTATGTCCTGATGTTCTCCCTCGTGGGAAGCATCGAGTCGCTGCTGTCCACGAAGGCCGTCAGCTCCCTCGATCCCGAGAAGCGCCGCCCCGACCTCGACAGGGATCTGCTCGCCACCGGCGCCGGCAACCTCGTCGCGGGCCTGCTCGGGGGGCTGCCCATGATCTCGGAGATCGTCCGCAGCTCCGCCAACATCGGCTACGGCGCGAGGAGCCGGCTCTCGAACTTCTTCCACGGCGCCTTCCTCCTGCTGTTCGTCGCGTTCGCGCCGGGGCTCATCCACCGCATCCCGCTCGCCGCGCTCGCCGCGATGCTCACCTTCACGGGGATCCGCCTCGCGTCTCCCACGGAGTTCGTGAAGACGTTCCGCATCGGCAAGGAGCAGCTCGTTGTCTTCGTCGCCACCGCCGCGATCACCATCGCGACCGATCTGCTCGTGGGCGTCGTGGCCGGGATCGCCGTGGAGATGTTCATCCACGTGCTCCACGGGGCGCCGCTCCGCAGCCTCTTCCGGCCCGAGATCGAGGAGCACGTCGAGGGCGGACGGCTCGTGCTGCGCGTCAAGCAGGCCGCCGTCTTCAGCAATTACCTCTCGATCAAGCGGAGGCTCGCGCGGCACCGGGACGTCCCTGCCATCGAGATCGACTTCGCCGCTACCCGCCTGGTCGATCACACGGTGATGGCCAACCTGCACCACCTCAAGGCGCTGCTCGAGCGCGAGGGGCGGGCGCTCTCGCTGTCGGGCCTCGACGACCATGGCCCGATGTCGTCGCACCCGCTCTCCGCGCGGAAGAAGGTGACCTTCGCGCGCGCGGTGATCCAGTGAGCCGCTGAGCCCGCACGGCGTGCGCGAGGTACGCAAAAGCTGCACGTGCGCGCCGTGCTTTTTTTAGCGATACTCTCAGGAGACGTACGATTGACATGAACGAACCAAGTTCGAAGTCCAGCGCAGGTGAAGCTCCAGAAGAGCGCCTGCGCGCCGTCCTCCAGCACGCCGGTCACCTCCTGCCATCGCAAGGTCCCATCGGCGTGTTCGTCCACCACAACACGCTGCACGCGTTCCAGCACCTGCCGTTCCACGACGCGCTCGCCGCGGCGAGCGCGCTGTTCGAGGCAGAGCCGTACCTCGCCGAGGCGGAGTACCGCGCGCACATCGCGTCGGGCCGGATCGGCGATCAGGACGTCGAGGCGGCGCTCGCCGAGCGCTTCGCCGAGCGGCCCGACGAGCGCCGCGGCCCGCTGTCACGCAACGAGATCGAGCGCCTCGCGCTGCACTTTCCCATCGAGACCGCCACCGAGGCGGGGCTCCGGTGGCGCATCGCCGAGGCGGGGGAGACGCGCGGGCTGAGGCCCGACCTCCCGTCCGAGCCGCGCCGCCGGATCCTCGTCGGCACGGCGCGATGGCTCGTCGAGCGCCCCGAGGCCGCCGCGCGCCTCGTCGCCGAGGGCGGCTACGACCTGGAGGTGCGCGCCGCGCTCGCGCTCTGGGACGCGTGCCGCCGCGCGCCGCTGCCGCCGGCGCCGTCCGCCGAGGTGCCGCTCGCCGACCGCGTGGGCGTCGATCGATCCCACCGCGATCTGCTGCTCGCGCTCACGGGGGAAGATCCGGCCGAGCTCATCAACCCGCTCTTCCTCCGGCTCCTCGGCGCCTACCTGGACGAGGGCGTCGCGCACTGGGTGATGCCGGACCGCGCGCAGGGGCTCTTCCGCGCGTTCCGCAGCCTCGTGCTGGAGGGCGCGAGGCCGGCCGGCGCGCACCTCGCCGGGCTCGACGCGGAGCTTCGCCGGATGGGGGCGGACGCGTCGCCCGCGGCCATCGTCACCGGCGCCCTGCGCGAGCTCGGCGTCGCGGAGGACGGCTGGGAAGGTTACGTGACGCGCGTCCTGCTCGAGCTGCCGGGCTGGGCCGGCATGGTCCACCGGCTCGAGCACACGCCGAGCGACCGGCCGCACGGCGCGCCGCCCGCGTCGCTGCTCGAGTACCTCGCGGTGCGCCTGACCCTCGCCCGGTACGCGCTGCGCGACGTGGCGCGCCGGCGGCTCGGGTTCGAGGGGCCCCTCGCGGGGCTCGTCGAGCACGCCCGGCTCGCCGCGAGGCGCGCAGGGCCGCCGCCGCGCTCGCCCGACAGCGATCGGCCGTTCCTCCTGTTCCAGCTCGCGCAGCTCGCGGGGCTGTCGGTCGCCGAGGTGGAGGCGCTCCCGCAGGCCGATCGCGTCTGGGCGCTGGAGGTGCTCGAGGCGTTCGATGAGACGACGCGGCGGCGCCTCCTGCACGAGGCGTACGAGCACCACCACCGGGTCGAGGTGCTGCACGGCATCGCGGCGAACCTGCGCCGCCCGGCGTACGAGCGCGCGGTCCTGGACCCTCGGTTCCAGATCGCGCTGTGCATCGACGACCGCTGCGAGGGCCTCCGGAGGCACTTCGAGGAGCTCTCCCCGCGGCACGAGACCTTCGGCATCGCCGGGTTCTTCGGCGTGCCGATCCGGTTCCGCGGGCTCGACGACGCCGGCCACGTGAGCCTCTGCCCCGTCGGCGTGGAGCCCGCGCACGAGATCGTCGAGCGGCCCCGCGAGGAGGGCCCTTTCCATCTCCGGAAGGCGCGCCGCAGGCGGTGGGCGCGCTTCGTCCACACGCTCGGGCACGGGACCCGGACCCTCTCGCGCGGCCTCCTGCTCACGCCGACCCTCGGGCTGCTCTCCACGATCCCGCTCGTCGGGCGCGTCCTGTTCCCGAGGGCGTTCGCGCGGCTGCGCCGCGCCCTCGAGCGCCGCCTCCTGCCGGCGGTGCCGACCCACCTCCACAGCCCGCACGAGGAGGGGGCCCCGGCGGGCAGCGGAGGGGCGCCCTTCACGGCCGCCGAGAAGGCCGCGAGGGTGGCCGCGACGCTCGAGATCATGGGGCTCACCCGCCGCTTCGCGCCGGTCGTCGCGATGCTCGGCCACGGCGCGTCCAGCGTGAACAACCCGCACCAGTCCGCGTACGACTGCGGCGCGTGCGGCGGGCGGCACGGCGGGCCGAACGCGCGGCTGTTCGCCGCCATGGCCAACGACCGGGAGGTGCGCGCGCTGCTCCGCGGCCGCGGCATCGACATCCCGGAGGGGACCTTCTTCCTCGGCGGGATGAACAACACGACGACGGAGGAGATCGTCTTCTACGACGAGCACCTCGCGCCCGCGTCGCACCGCGGCGAGATCGAGGCGCTGAAGCAGGCCCTCGGCGAGGCGCGCAAGCGGCACGCGCACGAGCGCTGCCGCCGCTTCGCGTCGGCGCCGGAGCGCCTGAGCCCCGAGCAGGCGCTCGCGCACGTCGAGGCGCGCGCCGTGGACCTCAGCGAGGCCCGGCCCGAGCTCGGGCACGCGACGAACGCCGTCTGCGTGATCGGCCGCCGCGAGCTCACCTACGGGATGTTCCTCGACCGCCGGGCGTTCCTCGTCTCGTACGACCCGACCCAGGACCCGACCGGGGCGATCCTCGAGCGCGTCCTGCTCTCCGCGGGTCCTGTCGGGGCGGGGATCAACCTCGAGTACTACTTCTCCCGCGTCGACAACCTCCGCTACGGCGCCGGGACCAAGCTGCCGCACAACCTCGCCTCGCTGCTCGGGGTCATGGACGGCTCGCTCAGCGATCTGCGCACCGGCCTGCCGAAGCAGATGATCGAGATCCACGAGCCGGTGCGCATGCTCACCGTCGTGGAGGCGAGCGCGGCGACGGCCTCGGCGATCTGCGCGCGGCAGCCGGCGCTCCGCGAGCTCGTCGCCAACGGCTGGATCCAGCTCGTCTGCGTCGACCCGGCGACGGGCCGGATCGAGCGCTTCACCCGCGGCGCCTTCGCGCCGTTCACGCCGCCGGAGCACCCGCTGCCCGCCGTCCCGCGGTCCGTCGACTGGTACGCGGGCAAGCGCAGCTTCATCCCGCCCGCCATCGTCCGCGCCGCGCTCCCACGGTCGCTCACGGAGGTCTCTTTCCATGCTGCCTGACGTCCTCCTCGGCAAGCTCGCCGCGGTCGCCGTGCTCTCGCCGGCGGTCGCGTTCGCGGCGCTCGGCGCCTACCTGCTCCTCCTGCGCACGCCGAGCGAGCGCGTCGTGTCCGGCGTCGTGCTGTCGGCGCTCTCGGTCTCGCTCGTCGCCTCGCTCGTCGCGTGGGGCTCGGCCGTCGTGGCGCCCTACACCTTCCTCTCGGTGGCGCTCGGGCACTGGTTCGAGATCCCGGGCTACGCGTTCGACATCGTCCTGCTCGTCGACCGGCTGTCGACGACGATGATGGTGCTCGTCTCGCTGATCGCGCTCATCACCGGCAGGTTCTCGGTCGCGTACCTGCACCGCGAGCCGGGGTTCGCGCGGTTCTTCCTGCTCCTCGCCCTGTTCTCGGCGGGCATGCTGGCGCTCGTGTCCGCGGGGAGCATGGACCTGCTCTTCGTCGGCTGGGAGCTCGTCGGCGCGACGAGCGTGCTGCTCGTGGCGTTCTTCCACGAGCGCGCGGCGCCGGCGCGGGCGGCGCTGCGCGTCTACGTCACCTACCGGCTCTGCGACGTGGGGCTGCTGGTCGGCGCGGTGCTCATGCACTCGCTCGCCGGCTCCGCCAACTTCGGCGAGGTGTTCGGCGGCGCGCCGTGGCCCGGGTCCGCCGCCGCGATCGGCGCCTCCGGGGCCACGGCGCTCGCGCTGTGCCTGTTCTTCGCCGCGATGGGCAAGAGCGCGCAGTTCCCCGTCGGGACCTGGCTGCCGCGGGCGATGGAGGGGCCGACGCCCTCGAGCGCGCTCTTCTACGGCGCGATCTCGATCCACGCGGGCGTGTACCTGATGCTGCGCGCGGCCCCCGTGCTCGAGCGCTCGCCCGCGGCGAGCGCGGTGGTGGCCTGCGTCGGGGCGCTCACGGCCGCCTACGGGACGCTGGTGGGCCGGGTGCAGGCCGACGTGAAGAGCGCGCTCGCGTACGCGACGATGTCGCAGGTCGGGATCATGTTCGTGGAGATCGGGCTCGGGTACTACCGGCTCGCGCTCGTGCACCTCTTCGCGCACGCGTGCCTCCGGTGCCTGCAGATGCTGCGCGCGCCCGCGGCGCTCCGCGACGCGCAGGAGATCCGGGCCGCGCACGAAAGCGAGCCGCTGCCGCGCCTCGCGATCGCCGCCCGCGTGCTGCCGGCGTCGCTCGTGCGGCGCGCGTACTGGGCCTCCCTCGATCGCTTCCAGGTTGAGGTGCTGCAGCAGCGGTTCATCGCGGCGCCGCTCATGCGCCTCGGGCAGGTGATCGACGGCTTCGAGCGCCGCTGGGTCGCGGCGCTGAGCGGCCTCGCCGAGCGCGACGAGGGCCGCGCCGCGGAGGCGGGCGCGACCGGCGAGCGCGCGGGCGCGGCGGCGCCCCAGACGAAGGGGGCGCGGTCATGAGCATGTTCCTGATCCTCTCGGCGACGATCCTCGCGCCCGCGCTCGCCGCGCTCTCGGTCTCCTTCGCGCGCAGCGACGCCGCCGCGCGACGCGTGGCCCTCGCCGGCGCGGCGCTCACCCTGGGGCTCTCGCTCGCCGCGCTCGCGCTGTTCCACGCGGCCGGCGGCGCCGCGGTCGACGCGATCGGCCCCGCCGTGCCGCTCCTCGGCGCGCGCCCCCGCCTCGTCCTCAACGGCTTCACCGTCTCCCTGCTCCCGCTGCTCGGCGCCATGCTGCTCGCCCTGATCGCCGCGGGTCCGCGCGCCGCGCTCGATCGGCGGAGCCTCGCGGCGGTGCTCGCCACCGGGAGCGCCATCCTCGGCGTCTACTGCGCCGCGGACCTCGTGGTGCTCGCCGTGGCGTGGGTCGCCGCGTTCCTGCCGGGCGCGGTCCTCATCGCGCGGAGGGGCGCGGACGATCGGCTGCTCCGGCGCACCTACCGCATCTTCCTCATCGGCGGCACGGCGCCGCTCGTCCTGGCGCTCGGCGTCATCGCCGCGCTCGCCGCGCGGCGCGGCGCGGCGCTGCCGTTCGACATCCAGGAGGTCGCCCGCGCGGGCGTCCCGGAGGCGTGGCAGTCGCCGCTGTTCGCGCTCATCGGCATCTCGGTGCTGATGCGCATGGCCGCCGTGCCGTTCCACGGCTGGCTGCCGGTGCTGCTCGAGCGCGGGCCGCTCGGGGTGACCGTGCTGCTCGCGGAGATGCAGGTCGGCGTCTGCGTGCTCGTGCGCGTGGTGGTGCCGCTCCTGCCGCAGAGCTGCGCCGAGGACATGCCGATCCTCGCCGCGCTGGGGCTCTTCAGCGCCCTGCACGGCGCCATCCTCGCGCTCACGCAGACCGATCTCCGCCGGATGATCGGGTACCTCGTGGCGAGCCAGAAGGGGCTCGTGCTCCTCGGGATCGCGTCGATGAACCCGCAGAGCCTCAGCGGCGCGCTGCTCCAGAGCTTCGCCCTGTCGATCGCGGTCACCGGGGTGACGATGGTCGTCTGGGCGATCGAGGCGCGGACGGGCACCGCGGACGTGAGGGAGCTCGGCGGCCTCGTGGCGAAGACGCCGCGGATGGCCGCGTTCTTCCTCCTGCTCGCGTACGCGACGATCGGGCTCCCGGGGGCGCTGACGTTCATCGGCGAGGATCTGCTCCTGCACGGGATCCTGCACGTCCACCCCGTGCTCTCGGTGCTGATGCTGGGCGCGACGGCGCTCAACGGGATCACGATGTTCCGCGCGTTCAAGCGCACCTTCCTCGGCCCGCTCCCGCGCGGCGCGAGGGGCGCCGCCGGGGTCGAGCCGCTCCTGTTCCGCGAGCGCGCGGCGCTGCTGTCGCTGCTCGCGCTGACCGTGACCCTCGGCGTCGCGCCGTCGCGGCTGCTCGCGCTGCACGCGCCGGTGGTCGAGCGGGTCCTCGCCAGCGTGAGCCACGGCGCGGGGGGCGCGGCCGGCTGCGATGGTCGCTGCGCTCAGGAGGGCGACGTCGCCCGGCTGGAGCGGATCTCGAGCGTGGCGACATCGCCCTGAGCGGCCCCGACGGACCCCTGCGCCGGGGGCGTGCGGCCGAGGACCTCGAAGACCTGCACGGGCCCCCTGGCGCCCACGAAGGGGCGCTGCCCGCGCGGCGCGCACTGGAAGCCGGCGGCCTTCGCCTGGACAGCTCCGCTCACGAGGATCTGGTTCCGCTCGGCCGCGGCCTGTAGCTGGGCGGCGACGCTCACGACCTCGCCGAGCACCGTGCAGTCGAGCCGGCGGCACGACCTCGAGCCGACCTCGGCGATGATGATCTCGCCGGTCGCCACGCCGATGGAGATGGCGGGGACGAAGGCCGACGGCTCTCCGGCGCGGCGCGCCAGCGTCTCGAGCTGCGCGCGCACGACAAGGCAGGCGTCGAGCGCGCTCGCGGCGTGATCGGTGCCCCGGAAGAGCGCCATGACGCAGTCGCCGAGGAACCTGTCGATCAGCCCGCCCCGCATCGAGAGCTCGAGCGCGATGACATCCAGGTTCGCGTTCAGCATCCGCACCGCCTCCTCCGAGCGCTTGCCCTGGGCCGCGTCGTGGAAGCCGGCGAGATCGAGGAAGGCGACGGTGCCCTCCGCGACCTCGCACGCCCCGAAGCCGTCGGGGCTGCGGAGCCGCTCGACGGCGAGCGGGCTCGCGAACGTGCGCAGGAGGTCGTTCTCCCGGCTCGAGCGGCTGTTGTCGCGCAGCTCGCGCACCTGCTTCAGCGTCTTCTCGATCGTGAGCTCGAGGTCCTTGAAGTCGATCGGCTTCACCAGGAAATCGAACGCGCCCCGGTTCATCGCGGCGCGGATGTTCTGCATGTCGCCGTAGGCGGACACGACCACCGCCCGGGCGTGCGGGGTCACGTCGCCGATGTGGGGGAGCAGCGTGAGACCATCCATGCGAGGCATGTTGATGTCGGTGAGGACGACATCCGTGTCGGGGTGGTTGCGCAGCGCGGCGAGGGCGCTCTCGCCGTCCTCGGCGAAGACGAAGCTGTAGATCCCCTCGCGGATCTGGCGGCGAAAGCACTGCTTGATGAGGGCGGAGACGTCGGGCTCGTCGTCGGCGATGAGGATCTTGGCCGGGCGCCGCTCGTTGCCGGCGGCCATCGCGGAGAACGCGGCGGCCATCTCGCGCGCCGACCGGAAGCGCTGGGCCGGGTCCTTGGCCAGCGCGCGCTCGAAGAACCGGTCGAACTCGGGCGAGAGGCCGGGGACGAGGCTCGACGGGGGAGGGAAGGGCTCCGTGCAGATGCCGACGACAAGCCTGCCGAGCGTCTGCCCGGTGAACGGCAGCTCGCCGGTGAGCGCGCAGTAGGCGAGGACGCCGAGCGACCAGAGGTCGCTCCGGTGATCCACGATGGATCCGCGCATCTGCTCAGGGCTCATGTACGTCGGCGTGCCGATGAGGCCGCCACCGCCGGTGAGGCGGAGATCATCGGTCCTCGACAGCATGGTCACCACGCCGAAGTCGAGGAGCTTCACGACCTCATCGGCCTCGGTCCTGGCGAGGAACACGTTGCCGGGCTTCAGGTCGCGGTGCACGATGCCCGCGGCGTGCGCGGCCGCGAGGCCCCGCGCCGCCTGCGTCACGATCGACGCGACCGCCGTGAGCGGGAGCCGCTTCACGCGGTCGAGCCGGCGCTGGAGATCCTCGCCCTCGAGCAGCTCCATCGCGATGTAGGGCCGCTCCTCGTCGACGCCGTGATCGATCCCGTAATCGTAGATGTGCACGACGTGCTGATTGCGGAGCTGCGCTATCGCCTTGGCCTCGCGATCGAAGCGGGCGCACGACTCCGGCGACTCCACGTGTTCGGCGCTCATCAGCTTGAGCGCGACACGCCGCTGAAGGCGCAGATCCTCCGTCTCCCAGATCTGCCCCATCCCGCCACCGCCGATATGCCGTATCAGCATGTACTTCCCGGCGATGATGGGTTCTGCCATGGCGGGCGTCATGCTACAGCCGTGGAGCACGGGAGTCAATGGAGCCGCGCGCTCCTCGGCGCGCTCTGCACCACATCGAACATCATCCATCTCACGCTCGTTCCCGGGCGGTGACGAGCGTGGGATGCTCGCTGTAGAGGCCGCGCGGCGGCTCGACAAGGGCGCCTACGCGGCGCCGGGCTCCGGGCCGGGCAGGTGCTTCGGGAGCGTCACGATGAACTCGGTGAACTCGCCATCTTCCGTCTCGAAGGTCAGCGAGCCCCCGTTGCCCTCGACGACGATGTTATGACAGATCGAGAGCCCGAGCCCCGTGCCCTCGCCGGGCGGCTTGGTCGTGAAGAAGGGGTTCATGATCTTGTCCCGGATCGCCGCCGGGATGCCGACGCCGTTGTCATGAACGCGGAGCTCGACACGTTCGCCGAGATCGCGTGTCGTGACCCGGATACGGGGTGAGGGCCCGTGTTCGCGCGCCTCCTTCCTCCGGCGCACGGCGTAGCAGGCGTTGTCGACGAGGTTGACGACGACGCGGCTGATCTCCTGCGGTACGAGGCTCACCTGGCCGACGGAGGGGGAGAGATCCAGGTCGATCGCGATCTCGGCCGACGAGGCGCGCGCGCGGGCGCCGTGGTAACCGATGCTGACGTACGTCGACACGAGCGTGTTGAAGTCGACCTCCTGGCGCTCCCCGCGCTCGCCCCGCGAGTGGTCGAGCATCGAGCGGATGATGCCCTCCATGCGCCGGCCGTGGTCGCCGATCTTCTTCACGTTGCTCGTCAGATCGCCGAGCGCCTCGGTGAGGTACTCTTCGCGGCCGTCGTCGAGCCCCCGGGCCAGGGTCGATATGTCGCCGCCGATCTCGTCGATGAGGCGGACCGAGAGATCGGCGAAGTTGTTGACGAAGTTGAGCGGATTCCGGAGCTCGTGGGCGATGCCGGCGGTGAGCGAGCCGAGCGAGGCGAGCCGGTCTTGCACGATCATGCGGTCCTGGGCCTCGCGCAGGCGCTTCAACGTGGTCGCGAGCTCCTCGTTCTTCGCCTGCAGCTCGCGTGTGCGCGCCTGGACCCGCTGCTCCAGGGTGTTGTAAAGAGCGGCGTTCTCGAGCGAGATGACCGCCTGCGTCGACAGCATCTGCAGGATGCGCATGCGGGCCGGGGTGAAGGCGCCTTTGACGAGGCTGTTCTCGAGGTAGACGATGCCTCGCCTGCCTCCCGGGCGGCCGAGCGGGAAGCAGAGCACCGAGCCGACCGCGTGCTCGGCGATGTGGGGGTCGCGCCCGAAGCGGGGGCTCGCCGCGGCGTCGTCGAGCACGACGCTCTCCTGCGTGCGGGCGACGTAATACACGATCGATGTGGGCAGGCCCCGGCGCCCCCGGGGAACGAGATCGGCGATCGGGATCGACTGGAGGACCTTGGCGTCCTCGTCGACGGCCTTCTCGCCCTCCACAACCCACTGGCCGCCCTGCTCGAGGAGCAGGTACCCGGCCTCGGCGCCGCTCGTCTCCAGGAGGATCTGCATCAGCCGCGCGAGGAGGCGGTCGAGCTCGATCTCGCGCGAGAGGTCCTGCGAGGCGTTGAGGACGCTGATCAGGTCGAGGACGTTGAAGTCGAGCTCGCGGCCGGCCGTCTCCGAGAACTTCGACGCCGCGAGGATGCCGGAGGCGACGTGCGGCACGAGCCCCGGGTGCTGCTTCTCCAGCGCCTTGGCCTTGGCGACCGCGCCCCAGCGCAGGTATCCCTCGTGCGCGTCGCGCAGGTGCTGCCGCGCGAGCTTCTGGTCGCCCCGCGCGAGGTAGAAGCGCCCGGCGAGCTCGTGGGCGAGGGCCGCCTCGTGCTGGTAGCCGCTCCGCTCCGCGAGCGCCGCGCCGCGCTCGAAGGCGTCGCGGGCCGCGTCGTCCTGGCCGAGAACGCGCGCGCGCTCGGCGCGGAGGAGGAGCAGCTTGTGCTCGTAGGTGGCCGGGCAGTGCTCGCGCCACGCCTCGAGCTTGGCGATGTTCCGCTCCACGAGCGCGAAGGTGCGCTCGCGCGCGGGCTCGTCGGCGTGGTCGTACACCGCGAGGTGGGCGAGCGACTCGAGGAGGGCCCACGGGGGGGCCGACGTCGACCTCTCGACCATGGCGGCGTAGGGCGCGGCAGCCTCCGCGGTCGCCGCGGCCTGCTCGTGCTCGCCGAACACATAGCAGAGCAGCGTCTTGCAGAAATGGTAGTTGAACATCGCCCCCATGTCGCCGGCGGCGCGCTGCTGGGGGACCCGCTCGGCCTCGACGTACATGGGGCCGGCGAGCACGACCTGATCGGAGGTCTTGCCGCGCAGGTTATGCACGGTCTGCTGGTAGATCTGCATCCAGCCGAGGACCATGGTCTGGCGGAGCTTCGCGATCCCGTGCGCGTACTGCTCCATGTCGGCGGCGAGAGTCCCGAGGTCGACGCCTGCGAGCAGCCTTGTCATGCAGACCGTCACGCCCGCGTTGGCGGCCTGGAACGGCGTGCCGGCCTCCAGCGCGAAGCGATAGGCGTCCGAGAACAGCGGCGCGAGCTCGTGGAGCGGCGTCTTCACGTGAATGACCATGAAGCCGCTATAGAGATACGTGTGCGCGCGAGACCCCTTGTCGCTCAACCGATCTGCGAGTCGCAGCGCCAGCCGGCCGAAGCGGTAGGCCCGATCGAGCTCGTCTCGGGAGAGGAGGAGGAAGCCGTAGTAGGCATACCCGAAGGGTGATTGCGGCGCGCCCCCGCAGCGCAGCGACGTCCGGACGAGCCTGCAGACCGCGATCGAGAGCAAGCGCGTCCCGGTGATCACGGCGATGTTGATCACATGGCTGAGGAGCGCCATCCTCGCCCGGTCTGCCGGATCGCTGCACTCCGGAAGATCTGCGAGCTCCTCGACCGGCCGGTCGCCGAGCGCCTCCGACGTGAGGGCGAGCTCCCGCTCGACGTCCTCGGGAGCCGCGCTCTCCGGCATCTCGACGCCGAGCCGCCCGAGCGCCTCGAGGTAAACCCGCATCGCGTCGGCGAGCCGCTGCTGCGAATAGAGGGCGTGTCCCTCCAGATCGAGGAGCTTCACCTCATCAAGTGCGCTCTCGGCCCTCGGCCGGACGACCTCGCACAGCGTCTGGGTCGCCTCGAAGTCGCCCTGCGAGAACGCGGCCTCGGCCGCGGCGAGGTGGATGTCGCGGGCGAGCTCGTAGTGCGCGGTCCAGTCCTCGGCGCCGAGGAGCGCGATGCCCGCCTGACCGTAGATCTGCGCCTGCTGCCCGGCGCCGGCTTCCAGCGCCCTCCGCGCCGCCTGCAGGTTGAGGCGCGCGAGATCGATGATCTCCTCGCGCTGCTCGATCGCCCCCCGCCCCTGGTTGAGCAGCCCCACGATGTCGAACAGCCGGCCCGCCGGCTCCTCCGTGCTCGATCGCCCGAGGAGCCTCCTGCCGACGTCCCGGCGAAGGCGCGGCCCCGCCGCTTCGTCGAGCATCGAGACGACGGCCTGCTGGATGCGGTCGTGCGCGAACCGACAGCGGAGGCCTGGCCCCGCCGCCGCCATCTGCACGGCGGAGCTGACCTGATCCATCGGGATCAAGAGCCCCTCTGCGGCCGCGCTCCACAGGTCGCGCCCGACCTCCGCCACCGGCCGCGCCGCCGCGATCGCGAGCGTGCCGAGATCGAACATGCCGCCGAGGCAACCCGCCACCCTGAGCAGGTCCTGCGCCGCCGGCGAGAGCTTCCGCACCCGGGCCACCATGAGCTCGACGACGTTGTCGGTGATCCCGCGCTGCCGGATGCGGTCCAGGTCCCACCGGAAGCCGTCGGCGCTGCGCTCGATCAGCCCATCGGCGTACAGCGAGGTCAGGAACGCGCGAACGAAGAACGGATTGCCCGCGGTGCGCGAGAGCAGGAGATCGGCGAGCGGGGCGGCCTCCTCGGGCGAGATGCCTAGCGCGTCGCCGACCATCTCTCTCATGTGGTCGAGCCCGAGCGGCGCGAGCGAGATCCGCTCGACGCGCGCTCCGCGCGCCGCGATCTCCCGGACGGTCAGCGAGAGGGGATGGACGTCGGTGACCTCGTTGTCCCGGTAGGAGCCGATCAAGAAGAGCGGCAGATCCTGCGCGGCGTTGAACAGCTCCTCCAGCAGCTTCAAGGCGTCGAGGTTGGCCCACTGGAGATCGTCGAAGAAGATGCAGAGCGGGTGCTCCGGCGTGGCGATGGCCGCGACCAGATCGCGCACGGTCTGGTTGAAGCGCTGGCGCGCCTCGGTGGGCGGCAGCACCGGTACCTCGGGCTGCGGCCCGAGCACGAGCTCGAGGCTCGGGCACGCGTCGATGAGCACCCGCGCTCCTGCCCCCAGCGCCTCGCGGACCCGCGCGCGGAACGCCGCGAGGCGCTCCTCGCTCTCGGTGAGGAGCTGCTCGACCAGCGCGTGGAGGGCCTGCGCCAGCGCGGCGTGCGGCGCGTCGTCGCGGTACTGGTCGAACTTGCCCGCGATGAAGGCGCCGCGCCGCGCGGTGAGCGGGCGGTACACCTCGTGGATGAGCGCTGATTTCCCGACGCCGGAGTAGCCGGACACGAGCACGAGCACCGCGCCGTCCTCGACCCGCTCGAACGCCGACATGAGCGCCTGGACCTCGGCGTCACGGCCGTACAGCTTCTGCGGCAGGTGGAACCGCTCGGAGCGGTCGTGTCGCCCGATCGGGAACGAGGCGACAGCGCCGTGCTGGCGGAGCCCCTCGAGGCAGCCCGCGAGGTCGGCGCGGATGCCGCGCGCGGACTGGTAGCGATCGTCGGCGCTCTTCGCCATCAGCTTGAGCACGATCTGCGCGAGGACCTCGGGGACCGCCGGGTTCGACGCCCGCGGCGAAGGAGGCTGCCGCGCGATGTGCGCGTGCACCAGCTCGAGCACGTCATCCGCCGTGAAGGGGAGGCGGCCGGTGAGCAGCTCGTGAAGGCTCACCCCGAGCGAGTAGTAGTCTGTCCGGTAGTCGACAGACCGGTTCATCCGGCCGGTCTGCTCCGGGGACATGTACGCCAGCGTGCCTTTGAGGCCTCCGGGGCTCGTGAACGACGTCGACTCCTGCGGGAGCGCCGAGGCGAGGCCGAAATCGATCACCTTCACCCGCCCGTCGGCCGGGTTCATCACGATGTTGGAGAGGTTGAGATCGCGGTGGACGACGCGGCGCTGGTGGATCGCCTCGAGGACACCCACGACGTCGATGGCCAGCGCGAGGGTCCGCTCGAGCGAGAGCGTCCCGGCGGCGTTCATCGCCTTGAGCGAGCTGCCGCCGAAGTCCTCGATCAGGAGGGCATATCGCCCGCCGTCCTCCTCGACGCCGTGGCTGCGCACCACGCCCTCCACGTCCGCGAGGTCGCTCAGGATCGCGTGCTCGTGGCGGAGCGACGCGATCTGCGCCTGCGACGGATTCTGCTCCTTCAGGACCTTGAGCACCAGAGGGAGCCCGTCCGAACGCCGCCTCGCACGGTAGGCGGTCGAGCGGGCGCCCTCCCGGAGCCGCTCGATGATCTCACAGCCGCAGATGTCCATCATCCTTCTCCACCACGACGGGTTGGGCGACCCTCTCCCTGCTCAGAGCCGCGCGCGACCGCCGCCGGGGAGGCGGGATCCGGCCGGAGACCCCTGCGCCTTTCGGCCCGGGGGGTCGGGATCCTCGTCGGGGTCGGGGCCGGGGTCACCGATCCAGGCGCATCGGCTCCACGCCCCGCCCGCGATCTCGGCCTGCGCGTCGGGCGAGCGCGATCGCGCGATCGCGGCGCGCTCCTCGTTCGTGAGCGCCGTGTCCGGCCCGCCGGCCGTGAACGCGGCGTGCGCGAAGGGGTCGACGCTCAGCTCGGTGAGCAGCTTGAAAAGACGATCCATGAGTCCTCCTCTCAATCCTTGATGGGCTTGGCGGGGCCTGTCGTGCTGTCGCCGGCCTGCGGGGACAGCGCGCGGACAGCGCTCCACGTGGGGTCGAAGGCGACGAGCGCGATGGCCTCGACGGACAGGCGCTCGCGCGACAGCGTCTCGAGCGCCGCGCCTTCACTGCCAGGCTTGTCGAGCAGATCGAGCCCGAGGAGCATCACCTGGATCTCGGACCTGGCAAACTCGAGCACCCTTCGGGTCTGCTGAATGAGCGCCGGCGCGTGCGGGTCGCCCAGCCGCTTGAGCCCGACGGCGACGAGGTAGCGGGAGACGAAATCCTCTGGATCCTTCTGAAGGCCGGACGTCCCGACAGCGACAGACTGCTCGAAGTGTCCGGCGCTGTGCAGGAGCGTCGCGAGCGGGCGATCGAGCACGAGCCGCTGGTTGACGTCGAGCAGGAGCGCCTGGAGCAAGGTAGTGCGCGCCTCTTCGAAATCCTTCGGTGTCCCCTGCTTCGCGCCGGCGACGAGGCCGAGGAGGATCGCCTTGAAGGCGTGCGCCCAGGCGTAACGCCGGTTGATCTCGCACGCCCTGTCGAAGCTCTCCCTCGCCCGCTCCGCGGTGTCCTTGCCGATCTTCGTCGTGCTCGGCGCCGCGTGCGCGGCGCTCAGGTTGAGCCTCGGCGCGAGCTTCGGCATCGTGTCGAGCCAGTATTTGAACGTGTACGCTGCGCCGCGGTGGGCGAAGGTCCAGGCGCTCCCCGGCGAGAGCGTGATCGCCGTATCGAAGAGCTCGATCGATCTGTCCACGAGGCTGTGCTGCTCGCCCCAGCTCTGCCCGGACATGTTGTAGATCGCGTGGGTCCTGAAGGCCTCCGCCCAGTGCCCGACGGCCCAACCGTATCCTGGTTGTAATTTTAACGCGGTCTCGAAATCCTCGCAGCAGTGGTTCCAGTCGTCGATGGCTGCGCGGGCAGCGCCCCGGTGAGCGTAAGCCCACGCGTACTCGCCGTCGATCGCGAGCGCGTCGGTGAAGCACTGGATCGCCGCGGTGTGCTCGCCGTTCCTGCGGTGCACCTCGCCTTGCTGGGCGAGGCTCTTGAGCTTCGTGCGTTCTTTATCTGTCATGAGCTCCCTCATCACTGCACAAGCGTTGAATCCACCCCGGCGCCGGCGCGGCCGTTCCAGCCGATGCGCTCCCGCATCTCGCTCTGGCCAGCGCGCGCCGCTGCCCCCGCGCGCGACCGAGCCGGGCTTCGTTGCGGTCGGATCACCGCGCCGCGTGGTGCCGGTCTGCCTGGAGGGCGTGGGGGCTCTGGCCCCGGAGGTCGGTCGGGTCGGGATCGTCGCTCTCTTCCGGGTCAGGGCCGGGATCGAGGATGAACGCGCATCGGGTCCACGCGCCGCCCGCGATCGCTGTCTGCACCTCGGGCGAACCCGGCTGTTCCAGGGCGGCCCGCTCCTCGTCGGTGAGCAGATCAGCCTGCCGATCAGCCACCTGCGCGGCCTGCTTGAAGGGGTCGATGCTCAGCTCCGTGAGCAGGTTGAAGAGATGATCCATGAGTCCTCCAATGATCCAGTCGTTCCGGGTCAGGGCTCTCGACGTTGGAGCGGCGAGAGCGGTTTCGTGCGGAGATCGCTCCACGTGGGATCGAAGGCCACGAGCGCGATGGCCTCGACGGACAGGTTGTTCCGCATGCTCACGATGGACCTGCCGCCCTCCCGGCCTTCGAGTACGTCCAGGCCGCGAAGCATCGTGTCGATTTCGCTCCTTGCCGACTCGAGCGCCTTCCGGGTGTGCTCGATGACCACCGGGGCGAGGGGGTCATTCAGGTGCTTCAGCCCGACAGCGATGAAGTAACGCGAGAAGACATCCGACGGACTCTTCTCCACAGCGCGGAGCGCCGAGGCGACGGATTCACGGAAAGTCCCGGCGCAGCTCAGGAGCTTTGCGGCGGCGGCGTGGATCGGCAGCCGCTTGTCGACGTCGAGCGTGAGCGCGCTCAGCATGCAGTCGCGCGCCTCGAGGAGCCCGGGCGTCATGTCGGGCTGCTCGCGCGCGATGAGGGCGAGGACGCATGCCTTGAACGCGCAGACCCACGCGTACCGTGGATTCAGCTCACGGGCCTTGTCGAGGTCCTGAAGCGCGCGCGCGGCCGCGTCGCTGCCCCTGGAGCTCCGCGCCTCCGGCGCCGGCGCGGGGCCCTTGTCCAGCTCCAGGGCCGGCAGCAGCCTGGGCATCACCTCGAGCCAGTACTTGTACGTGTACGCCGCGCCCCGGTGGGCGAAGGTCCAGGCGTCCTCCGGCGACAGCTCGGCGGCTCGCTCGAGGAGCTCGATCCCGCGATCGATGAGCGCGTGCTGCTCGCGCCAGTCCGGGGGCGTGTCGGCCCTGCCGAGCCTGTAGCTCGCATGCATCCGATGGGCTTCCCCCCAGCGCGCGTACGCCCATCCGTAGTCGGGCTTCAGCTCCACCGCCTTCTTGAAGTCCTCGCAGCAGGGCTCCCAGTCGTCGAGCGCCGCACGGGCGGCGCCCCGGTGGGCGTAGGCCCATGCGTACTCGCCGTCGATCTCGAGCGCCCCGGTGAACAGCCGGATCGCGTCGGTGTACTGGCCGTTCTTGCGGCGCACCTCGCCCTCCTGGGCGAGGCTCTTGCTTTGCTTGCGCTTCTCTTTCTTGTCTTCGCCTTCATCTGCCATGAGATCGCCTCGTCAGTGCACGAGCGGTGGATCCACACCCGGGGCAGCGCCGCCGTCCCAGCCGATGCGCTCCAGCACCTCGGGGTCGACGGCCGCCCGTGTGACCGGCGGCACGTACAGCGTCGAGATGTCGTCCACCGGCGCCGCGGCGAGCGCCGAGAGCGCCACCCGGTCCAGCCGCGGCGAGGCCAGCGGGTGCGTGGCCGCCTCGTAGATCACCGCCTCGTGCGCGGCCGGGTAGGTCTGGCACAGGCGCTCGGCGAGGGCCTCGAGCCCGCGGCGGATGCGCGCGGCGTCCGACGGGTCGAAGACGCCCGCGTTGCCGACGCCGCCGATCTGGCAGAGCACGAGCGGCGTCCGGGCGTCGACCTCCCGCCCCCGGATGAGGAAATCGGTCGCCTCGAAGAGCTGGAGCCCGTCGCGGCCAGGATCCAGCCCGAGATCGGCGAAGAGGCAGTCGATGGACGAGACTCCGGGCAGCATCCGGGCCGAGAACCCCTCGTCGCGCGCCTGCCGGACCGCCTCGTGCGCCGCGCTCGCGAGCACGCCCGGGTGCCCGTAGAACACAGCGCAGACCTTGAGCCCCTTGCGCACCTCGGCGAGGATACGCGCGACCATCTCCGCGTAGATCGACCGTCGCGGCGTCTTGCCCTCCCCGTAGGGCAGCGACTCGGCCGCCGGGTTCAGGCTGCGCACCCAGCGCGCGGCCCACGGGTCGGCGACCGCGAAGAGCACGCGATCCGCGCGCTGGATGGCGCGCTGGGCCGCGAGGGTCGTCTGGCCGGCCCACTGGATGCCGATTCCCACGACGACGAGAGATCCACTGGTTGACATGCGCTCTGCCCCGTGCCGGCGTCCACGCGTCGGCCGCAGGGGCGATCCATCGCCGTTCCCCCGGCCCCCATGGCTCCATGTTTCCCTTAACGTGGCGTCGCTCCCGGATCAATCGAACGAGCGTTGGCCACGCGTCACGCGGGCGCCGCGAGCGCGGTCGCTCTCGCCAGCACGCGCCGCCGCCCGAGCGCGCCCGCGCCGAGCTTCCCACGCGACCTGCATCGTCCGCGCGGTACGGGCGCGACCTCGGTCGGCGCCACGGGGGCGCGTCCGCTTGCGCCTTCGGCGCATCCGCGCATCAGGGCGCCTCGTCGGCGCGGGGATTGCTCCGGGGCGCACGGATTGCTTCGGGGCGCACCTGGTGCGCGCGATCACGCGAAGGCGGCCGGGCTCAGGGAGAATCGGGGCAGCCAACCGGGCGTATTTCGGCCAGAATCAAGGCGAGGGCGGGGAAGGGCCTGCGCCTTGCAAAGCGCATCTGACCAGAAAGCGAGGAGGGTACGCCAGTGTCCGTAGCAGCCAGCCATAGCAGCCAGAACTCGGTCCACTCGGAGCCGCCTCCGCCGGTCTCGATCCCGGGCCTGCGCTCGACGATCGCCAACGAGAAGCTCCGGCAGTGGATCGCGGAGGTCGTCGCGCTGTGCCAGCCGGACAACGTGCACGTGTGCGACGGCTCGAAGGAGGAGTTCGACGCGCTCTGCGAGCAGATGGTCAAGGCGGGCACGCTGATCCGTCTGAACCCGGAGAAGCGCCCGGACAGCTACCTCGCGCGCTCCGACCCGAGCGACGTGGCCCGCGTCGAGGACCGCACGTTCATCTGCAGCCGGCGCAAGCAGGACGCCGGGCCCACGAACAACTGGGCCGATCCGCAGGAGATGAAGGCGACGCTGCGCCGGCTCTTCGCCGGGTCGATGCGGGGCCGCACGCTCTACGTCATCCCCTTCAGCATGGGACCGGTCGGCTCGCCCTACGCGCACATCGGCGTGGAGCTCAGCGACTCGCCGTACGTGGCCGCGAGCATGCGCATCATGACGCGCATGGGGCGCAAGGTGCTCGAGGCGCTCGGAGACGGCGATTTTGTCCCGTGCCTGCACTCGGTCGGCATGCCCCTCGCCCCGGGCCAGGGCGACGTGCCGTGGCCGTGCAACGCGGAGCACAAGTACATCGTCCACTTCCCGGGAGAGCGGCTGATCTGGTCGTACGGGAGCGGCTACGGCGGCAACGCGCTGCTCGGAAAGAAGTGCTTCGCGCTGCGGATCGCCTCGGTGCTCGGCCGCGAGCAGGGGTGGCTGGCCGAGCACATGCTGATCCTGGGCGTCGAGTCGCCGAAGGGAGAGAAGACGTATGTCGCCGCCGCCTTCCCGAGCGCGTGCGGCAAGACGAACTTCGCCATGCTCATCCCGCCGAAGGCGTTCGCGGGGTGGAAGGTCACGACGGTGGGCGACGACATCGCCTGGATGAAGCCCGGGCGGGACGGGCAGCTCTACGCGATCAACCCGGAGGCGGGCTATTTCGGCGTCGCGCCGGGGACGTCGGAGAGGTCGAACGCCAACGCGATGGCGGCCATCCGGAAGAACACGATCTTCACGAACGTGGCGCTCACGCCGGACGGCGACGTCTGGTGGGAGGGAATGACGGACGAGCCGCCGCCCGAGCTCATCGACTGGCAGGGCAAGCCCTGGACGCCCGACTGCGGTCGCAAGGCGGCCCACCCGAACGCGCGCTTCACGGCGCCCGCGACGCAGTGTCCGTCGATCGATCCGCGCTGGGACGACCCGAACGGCGTCCCCGTCAGCGCGATCATCTTCGGCGGGCGGCGGGCGACGACGGTGCCGCTCGTGTACCAGTCGTTCAACTGGAGCTTCGGCGTCTACATGGCGGCGACGATCGGCTCGGAGATGACGGCCGCGGCCGGCGGCACCATCGGCCAGGTCCGCCGCGACCCGATGGCGATGCTGCCCTTCTGCGGCTACCACATGGGCGATTACTTCAACCACTGGCTGCAGATGGGGCGCCAGATCGTCAATCCGCCCCGCATCTTCTCGGTGAACTGGTTCCGCAAGGACGACCAGGGCAACTTCCTGTGGCCCGGCTTCGGCGAGAACATGCGTGTCCTCAAGTGGGTCGTCGATCGCGTGCACGGCCGCGGCTTCGCCGAGGAGAGCCCGCTCGGCTGGATGCCTCGCTACGAGGACCTCGAGTGGCGCGGCATGGAGCGCTTCTCGAAGGAGCAGTTCTATCAGCTCATGGCCGTCGATCGCGAGGCGTGGAAGGTCGAGTTCGGCTCGCACGGCGAGCTCTTCGAGCGGCTGTACGACCGGCTGCCCAAGGAGTTCTTGCTGATGCGCGAGCTGCTCCTGTCGGGGCTCTGGCGCTCGCCCGAGCGGTGGGAGCTCGCGCCCGAGCGCTACCTGGTCGAGCACGACGAGCACGACGACGCCGGAGAGCCCGCCGCGTAGAGACAGGGACCTCGTTCCGCTGCGGGCGCGCTGCGCGGAGCGTACATCAGACCACATCGAGCCGTTCGGGGCGACGCGCCGCCAGGGAGCCGGCGGTCCGGCGGTGCGGTGCCCGTTGACGCCATGTATGTGCCAGCATAGGCAGGTATCCCGGTGAGGGAGCAACCGATCGGCGGGAGGTACGCGCTGAGGCGCGAGATCGGCCGCGGCGGCATGGGGGTTGTCTGGGAGGCCTTCGATCAGATGCTCCGCCGGCCCGTGGCGATCAAGCTGATGACGCCCGAGAGCGTCGTCTCCGCCGAGGCGCGGCACAGCTTCGAGCAGGAGGCGACGACGGTCGCCCGGCTCCGGAACGAGCACATTGTCCAGGTCCATGATTATGGCATCGACGAGGGGTCGCCGTACCTCGTCATGGAGTTGCTCGAGGGGGAGGACCTCGAGAGTCGGCTCCGCCGCACGCGTCAGCTTCCGCCGGCGGCCGTGCTGCCGCTCGTCCGGCAGATCGGCTCGGGCCTCGAGGCCGCGAGCGCGGCGGGCATCGTCCACTGCGACCTCAAGCCGGCCAACATCTTCATCGCCCGGGGCGCGTCCGGCGAGTCCGTGAAGATCCTCGATTTCGGCGTGGGATGGAGGCTGTTCGACGGGCGCGACGAGGACCG
The DNA here is from genome assembly GCF_051521615.1 of Sorangium sp. So ce1335. NCBI lineage: Bacteria > Pseudomonadati > Myxococcota > Polyangiales > Polyangiaceae > Sorangium > Sorangium sp. So ce1335. The sequence goes on along the minus strand of NZ_CP150363.1, from coordinate 5,999,104 downwards.
GCGCGACTGGATCGGCGCGCGCTTCGGAACCCCGGCGTACATGAGTCCGGAGCAGGTCCGCGGCGCCGTCCCGCATCTCCTTGCGGACCTGTGGTCGCTCGGCGTCATCATCTACCGCGCGCTCACCGGCCGCCATCCGTTCGCGATCACCGACGCGCGAGAGCTGATGGTCAGTATCTGCACCGACCCGTTCCCGCCGCCGTCGTCGCTCGATTCCGTGCTCGATTCCGCGCTCGATTCCGCCCTCCTCCCGGGCCTGGATGACTTCTTCGAGCGCGCCCTCGCGAAGGATCGGACCCGGAGGTTCCAGTCGCCCCGCGAGCTCTGCGCGGCGTTCGCCGCGGTGTGCGACGCTGGCAGCAAGCCCGCCAAGATCCTCGTCGTCGATGACGAGCCTGACATTCAGATCCTGTTGAAGCTGCATTTCCGGCGGAGCAGGAGCCGCGCTCCCTACGAGCTCCTCTTCGCCGGCAATGGCGAGCTCGCTCTCGACGAGCTCCGGCGACACCCGGACATCGACGTCGTCGTCACCGACATCAACATGCCGGTCATGGACGGGCTCACCCTGCTCGAGCACCTCCCCGAGGTGAACCCGCTCGCGAGGACGGTGATCATGTCCGCGTACGGCGACATGACCAACATCCGTCGCGCCATGAACCGGGGAGCGTTCGATTTCATCACCAAGCCGATCAACTTCGAGGACCTCGAAGCCACCCTGGAGAAGACCCTCCGCTCCGTGAAGGAGCACCGGCAAAAGGCCCAGGCGAACGAGGAGAACGACGTCCTGCGCAAGTTCACGAACGCGGCCCTGGTCGCGCGGCTCCGGGCGCTCGGCCCTGCCGGCGCGGCGGCGAGCGAGGCGCTGGAGGCCACGGTGGTGTTCGCCGACGTCTTCCGGTTCACCCGCGTCGCGCAGGAGAGGCCGCCCGCCGAGGCCACGCGGCTGCTCAACGCCAACTTCGAGGTGATCGTCCCGGAGCTCCTGGCGCAGGGCGGCGTCGTGGACAAGTTCGTCGGCGACGCGGTGATGGCCGTGTTCCACGGGCCGGAGCACCTCCAGCGGGCGCTGAAGGCGTGCATCGCGCTTCGCGAGCAGATCGAGACGATCGCTCGGCGGACGGGGGGCGACTCGCCTTATGCGCACGGGGTGTGCACTGGCATCTCGACGGGCAGCGTCCTCGCGGCGGGGATCGGGTCGTACGCGTGCGGCCAGCTCGGCTACACGGTGCTCGGCCAGGCCGTGAACGCCGCCTCGCACCTCGCGCGTGCGGCGCTGGCCGGAGAGATCCTCGTCGATGACGCGGTCTACCGGGCCGCCGGGGAGGGGTTTGCGTTCGAGAGCGCCGGCGAGCGGAGCATCTGGCCCAGGGCGGAGTCGACGACCGTCTACCGGGTGGCAGGGCGCGAGGCGGCGACGATCCTGATCGGGGAAGAGCCGACCGTCGAGGTGACGCGGCAGCCCAGGCAGGAATAGGTCCGGCGCCGCCGACATGTCGGCCGACACGGCGCCGACATGTCGGCCCGGCGCCGGACGGGGCGCGCGGACCAGCGCCTCGTCGTGCTGCGCCCTGTCCGCACGAACCGATGCTTGTTGGGTTCCGCTGCAGAGCGACTCTCCGTGTCCCAGAGCGCGTGTCCGCAGGATGGTTCACGTTCGCTCATGACCGTCGCGAACCAGAATACGAATCCAGACGCCAAGTACACACGCGCTACCACGTGAGCCCGGACGCGGCGACGACGTACGACCCGGCCGATCTCGAGGTCGACGCCGTGATCAGCTGCGACGGGTAGGCCCGCCGTCGCGCGCGGCGGCGCCGGCGGCCTTGCTCAAGCGCGCCGCCGCGGAGGCGTCGCGGGCGGGCGCTGATCGAGCTGCTTCACCAGGGCCCTTGGCGCCTTGATGCGCCACGCGCGCTCGAGCCGCGTGCGGCACTCGGGCGCGCGCAGCGACGAGAGGCGCGCCAGCACCGCGGCGTAGCCGCGGTAGTGGTCGGTGATGAAGTAGATGTCCGGCTGCGCCTCGATCAGGAACTCCTGCTCGTCGACGCTCTCGAGCAGGAAGACGACCGACTCGCCGTCTTCCTTGAGGCGCACGAACGCCTTGCCGCGCACCTTCAGCGCTGGCGTACGGTACCAGATGTCCTCCACCACCTCGGGCAGCGCGAGGCCGAGCTTGCAGAGCTGCTCCCAGTTCATGACCTGTCGAGATATCTCACGTCTCTCCGCCCCGGCGGGGGCGGCCGCGGTGAATCGGCTGCGCTTCGTAACAGGCCTCGCTCAGGGAGGCAATTGCACCCGGGCCGACCTCCGGCGAGGCACCCTCACGCGGGCTCGTCGCGCTCGACGTCGATGTGCACGAGCACCTCGGCGTCGGGCTCGACGGCGAGGATCGCGTCGCGCGCGCGGTCGCTCGTCGCGTGCGCGCGGGCGAGGCGGAGGTCCCCCGGCAGCTCGATGTGGACGTCGACGAACAGCGTGTGCCCGGCGACCCGCGTGCGCAGCGCGTGGTGACCGAGGATCTCGCCGGCGACGCGCAACGCGTCGAGCGCGGCCTCGATGGCGCGGACGCGATCGTCGGGGGCGCTCGTGTCGATGAGGTCGCGCACGCCGAGGCGGAGGAGGGAGCCCGCCGAGGCGAGGATGTAGACGGCGACGGCGATCGACAGGACGCCGTCGACCCGGGCGAAGCCGGTCGCGTAGGTGACGGCGACGCCGGCGAAGACCGCGAGGTTCGCGGCGATGTCGGTGCGGTAGTGGACAGCGTCGGCCTGGATGGCGCTCGAGCCGGTGCGCGCGGCGACGCGGCCGAGGTAGGCGACGAGCGCCGCGGTGACGAGCGCGGCGGCGGCCATGGCGCCGAGGGTGACGGCGGCGAGGCGGAGCGGCTCGGGCGAGAGCAGCCGCCGGACCCCCTCGACGAGCAGGTAGACGCCCGAGCCGCCGATGAGCAGGCCCTGGCCGGCGGTCGCGAGCGTCTCGATCTTGGCGTGGCCGAACGGGTGCGAGCGATCGGGCGCGGCGTGGGCGAGCTGGATGGCGAGGGCGTTCGCCGAGGAGGCGAACAGGTCCGTCAGCGAGTCGACGGCGCTCGCTGTGACGGCCATGGAGTGACCGAGCTGGCCGGCGACGAGCTTGCCGAGGGCGAGGCCGCCGGCTGTCGCGGCCGCGATGCGCCCGGCGCGCAGCGCGGCCCTCGCGCGGGCGGCAGGGTCGAGGCGGCCGCCCGGGTCGCGGCCGGCGGCCCGGTCGCCGGCGCCGTGGGGGCCGGCGGGGTCGCCGGGGCCGGCCGGGCCGCGCTGCGCGCCTGGATCGCGGCGCGCGGCCGGGTCGGGGAGGGCGCCCGGGTCGGCGGCGCGCGCAGCGGGAGACCGTCCGCTCATCGCGAGGAGGCTACCCGCGACGGCCGCGCCCGTCATGCCCGCCGTGCGCCCCGACGCGGCCGCGCGCGCCTCACCGGGCGACGGCGGGCGCGTCGTCGGCCAGCGAGAGCCCCATGATCAGGTCGTCCACGTACGCCCCGTCGTCGGCGCGCACGAAGGCGCGGCGCGTCCCCTCGTGCGCGAACCCGACCGACCGGTAGAGCGCGATCGCCCGGGCGTTGTCCGCCCGCACGTAGAGCTCCACCCGCCGCACGCGCCCCCCGTCCGCGTCGCGGTGCGCGCGCGCCCACTCGAGCAGCCGCCCGAGCAGCGCCCGACCCACCCCGAGCCCCTGCGCCTCCGGGTGCACGCCGAGCCCGAGGATGCCCACGTGGCGCACCATCCTGAGCCTGAACCGCAGCAGCGTCGCCTCGCCGGCGAGCCCGACCCCCTCCAGCTCGGCGCCCAGGCACAGCGCCGAGCCGTCCGTCGCGGTGAGCCCGGCGCGATCCCGCTGCTCGGCGTACGCGGCTGCGTCCGCCGGCAGCTCGTCCTCGTGCTTCACGATGCCCTTCCGCGCGCGCACGATCGCCCGCTCCAGGTCGAGCTGAGCGGCGGCGTCCTCGCGCGCGATCTCCCGGATGATGCAGTGACGGCCGCCCCGGAGCGGGGCGCGAAGCGGTTCGAAGCGCATGGTGGCCCCGAGGCTACCGGCGACCGCGCGCCCCGCTCGAGCGGGAAGTTCCCAGTTTCGCGCTGGAACGGCCCCCGCCTCGCGATGGCGCCGACGGACGGCGCCGGCGCCCGGCGGGCTCACCCGAGCCCTGTCCTCGACGGATCGAGCCCGCGCGCGTGGGCGGGCCTCGCCTCGGTGGAGCCCGCGCTACCGGCGCCCTCGAGGGGCACGAGCGCCCCGTTCGCCAGCCGGCCCGCCGCGGACCGCGGGCTACGCGACGGCGCGGTTCAGGTGGGCGGGCGTGCCGGCGGCCGACGGGCGCAGCTCGACCTTCACCCACCCGGCCTCGCGCCGATCGAACGCCTTGTAGGCGTCGATCGCGGACGCGAGCGGCGCCTTTTGGGTGATGATCGTCGTGGGATCCACCTGGCCGGTCTGCACGAGGTCCACGAGCTTCGGGATGTACTTCCTGTGGTTGCAGTTGCCCATCTGGAGGGTGAGGTTCTTGTTCATCGCCTCTCCGATGGGGAACGTGCGCGACGTCTGCGGATAGACCCCGATGACGGAGATCGTCCCCGCCTTGGCCACGCACCGGACGGCCCACTGCAGCACCTGCGACGGCCCGTCGCCGGCGCGGAAGGTGTCGCCCTTGGTCCGCGCGTCCGGGGAGATCTGCTTGACCTCGAGGTCGAACGCCTTGGCCTGCTGCTTCGCCTCCTTGTGGGCGGGGCCGTCGTGCGGGCGCTCGGCGTCGACGCCGACCGCGTCGATCGCCCTGTCCACGCCGATGCCGCCGGTGAGGCGCATGATCGCGACGAGCGGGTCCTCGGCCGAGAAATCGACGGTCTCGGCGCCCTGGGCGCGCGCCATCTCGAGCCGGTCGGGGATCTGGTCGATCGCGAGGATGCGCCCTGCGCCCATCAGCTTGGCGCTCGCGATCGTGAACAGGCCGACGGGGCCGCAGCCGAAGACGGCGACCGTGTCGCCGGGCTTGATCTCGGCGAGCTCGGCGCCGAAATACGCCGTGGGGAAGATGTCGGAGAGCAGGATGGCCTGATCGTCGCTGACGCCGTTCGGCAGCTTGACGAGGCCGACGTTGGCGAAGGGGATGCGCGCGAACTCCGCCTGGAGCCCGTCGAACGGCCCTGACATCTTCGGGCCGCCGAAGAACGCCGTGCCCGCGTGCTTGCCGTTCGGGTTCGCGTTGTCGCATTGCGCGTAATACGCCGCGCGACAGTACGAGCAGTAGCCGCACGCGATCGTCGACGGCACCACGACGCGGTCGCCCTTCCTCAGGTTCCTGACGTCCTTGCCGAGCTCCTCGACGACGCCGACCGCCTCGTGGCCGAGCACGGTGCCCGGCACCATCCCCGGCATCGTGCCGCGGACGAAGTGGAGATCGGTCCCGCAGATGGCGCTCGCGGTGATCCGGACGATCGCGTCGGTCGATTCCTTGATCTTCGGTTCCTTGATGTCGTCCATCCGGATGTCGCCGACGCCGTGAAAGACTACCGCCTTCATGAGTGCTCGCTTTCTCCCTTCAGGGGATCTCGGCGCGCCGGCGGGCCGAGGCGCAGGCCGGCGCGAACCACAGAGGTCGAGGCGTTTGGACACCGCCTGCCCGTGCTGATCCCGTGCCAGCGCGCGAGGGGAGCGCGCTGGAGCGCAGACACGAGGACCACCGAGGCGTCAGGCGGTGGAGCGCGAGCGGTGACGCAGAGCGGCGCTCCGCCGAGCTCGGTGGTGTGGGCTGCTCGTCCGAGGAGAGGTTGTGGCGAATTGACCCGGCTGTGGCTGGATGGCGCCTGTTTCTATCCCGGCTCGCCTGCCCGGACGCGGACGACCTTGCCGTCGAACGCGACGGCCACGGCGTGGACCGGCGCGGCGCCGCCGGCGCGCAGCTCGGCGGCGTCGTCGCGCGCCCGGATCTGGGCCAGCCCCTCGTCGAGCGCCTGCTCGAGGCTCGTTCGCGGCGCGCGGGCGACCTTGAGCTCGAGCACGACGCCGGGCCGGCCGGGCTGCGCCGGTCGGATCATGACGTCGGGCCGCCCCAGGCTCTCGCGCGCCACCCGGAGGATGCCGGTGAGCACCGCCTTGTGGAGGTGCGGATTGCCCTTCAGCCCCTCGGTGAGGAACGTGCGCACGAAGTCGAGGACCCGCGGCGCATAGCCGTGCAGGTATCCGGCGTGGATGGGCTCGTCGTACGCGTCGATGAGCATCACGACGCGCTCGCCGTGGCGGCGATGGAGGTGGCTTGACAGATCCAGGAGCGCCCGGCCGTACACCGCCTCGGACGCGGTGCCGTCCAGCACTTGCCTGTACCGGCGCTCCTCCACCTCGCCGAGCTGGCGGCTGTCGAGCACGTGACGATGCTGGTTGTAGAGCTCGATGAGCTTCTCTCGCAGCGCCGCCCAGCAGCGCTCGAACGTCTCCTGCTTCGCGCCCTTCAGCGTCAGGTAGATGACGGGATACCGCTGGAAGTGCGCGCGATAGCGCTCTCCGGCTCCCATACCGAGAGCCCCTCGAAGAGGCCCGAGAGATCCTCCTGCCGCTTCTCGAAGAACCACCGCAGCATGGAGAGGTTCAGCGTCTTGCCGAACCGCCGGGGGCGGGGGAGGAGGACGACCTCGACGCCCTCCTTGTCGATCAGCTCGCGGATGAGGTGGGTCTTGTCGACGTACTCCAGCCCGGACTCCCGGAGCTTTCGGAAATCATCGATGCCGAGCGGGACGCGGAGGGCCATGGGGGCCCTGCCGTATGTGGTCCTTGCCGCAGGAGGTCACGCGAGCTCCTCGACCCCGGCGCCCCGCCCGCCGCGGCGCGTCGCTCGTCCCGTGTTCACGCTGCGTTCACGCCTGCGGCCCGGCCGCCGTCAGCACCTCGGCCGGCGTGCGCTGCGGCGCCTCGCTCGCGCCCGCTGCCACGCCGTCGATCCGCAGGTCCGCCCCGTCGGCCCGCGCGATCGCCTGCCCGAACCACCGCCCGATCCGGGAGCGGAGCCCCCGGGCGAGCTCGGGCCGCGCGCCGGCCCGGGCAAGGACCTCGAGCACCGAGTGCTCCGGCGTGGCAGCGACATCGACGATCTTCCCCTGCGGCGTCTCGCCCGCCACGGCGCGCGCGATCGCCGCGAGGAGCGCCTCGACAGGGATCGCGTCCTTGAAGGCGTCCGCCACCTCCGGCGGGATCAGCACGCGCCGGTCGCGCAGCGCGCGCTCCGCGCCGAGCGGCAGCACGCGGAAGAGCGGCGCAGGCCGGAGCACGAGGTACGGGGCGCCGTCCCGCCGGATCCGGCGAATCCCCTCGTCGCCGTCGGGCCGCGACGTCACGACCAGCAGCGAGGTCACCCCGGGGGCGCGCGTCGCCGACAGGGCGGCCGCGAGCAGCTCGGCGGAGGGCGACGGCGGGGGCGGCGGCGCGCCGCGCCACGCGACCGGTTCGATGACAGCGATCCCCGTCGCGCGCGCGTCGAGCGCGGCCTGGAACAGATTGCCGCGCTCCGCCGTCGCGTGGGCCGCATCCACCCGGCTGTGCGCGATGCCCCGCTGCGACAGCCCACCACAGACCTGCTCCGTGAGGACGGCATCCTCTCCGGTGACCAAGAGCATAGAAGGGCTCCTCCTCGGCTGACTCGACCGATCGCTAGCCACAGGATCACCCACCGTCAATGGCCGCTGCCCGGTCCGCCCCGGCCGATGATGCGGTGTCTCGGACGGAGCCGAACACCGCCCTTCGCGCCGCGGAGGCTCACCGCCCTTCGCGCCGCGGACTCCCTGTCTGCCCGCGCGCCGGCGCCGCGGTGTACGCCGCGAGCGCGCGCCGGACCGGGCCGCGATCGCGGCCGCCCGCCCGCACGGGGTCCGCCTCGCCGACGAGCACCGACAGGGCGCGCGCCTGCGTCCTCGCCGCGGCGGCGAGGGCGGAATCGCCGGCCTGCGCGGCGAGCGCCGTGAGCCGCCGCGCCACGCCGAGCGCCGCCGGCAGCGCGCCCGCCGCCACGTACGCGGCCGCGAGCTCCCGGAGCAGCCCGGCGTCGTCGCCCCGGAGCGCCACGGCCGCCTCCAGATCCGCGATCGCCTCGTCGCGCCGCCCCTCGCGCGCCCGGAGCGCCGCCCGCGCGCGGTGGCCCTCGACGAAGCCGGGCACGTGGTCCAGCCCCACCGTGTACGTGCGCTCGGCCTCGCGCGGATCGCCCGCCCGCTCGTACAGCGAGCCGAGCCCGAGGTACGCCGGCCCGTAGGTGGCGTCGAACCGGACGGCCTCCAGGTATCGCGCCAGCGCCACGTCGGTCTCTCCGGCCGCGGCGCGGGCCTCGGCCTGGCGCGTCAGCTCGGCCGCCTGCGCCGTCGCCCAGCCGCCCGCCTGCGCCGTCGTCGCGCCGCCCGCCTGCGCCGTCGCCCAGCCGCCCGCCTGCGCCGTCATCCGGCCGAGGGCCTCCGACGCGCGGGCCGGCCCCGCCCCGTGCATCAGCGCCGCGGTGAGCGCGACGGCGAGCGCTCGCCGCACCGCGCCCGCCGCACCGCATCGCCCTGCGCACACAGCGCCGATCGTACCGGCGGCCGACGAACCGGGCAAACGTCGCGCCACGCGGCGCGCTCCGCGGTCCCGCCCCTTGTCCCCTCCACGCGCCACCCGCCCCCTGGGCCCCACCGCGCACCTCCCGCCCCGTGGTCCCCGCCACGCGGCTTCCCGTGCTTCCCGTCACCCCGCGTTCGCCGCGACGCGGCCCCGACACCCCGCAGCGCGCTCCCCGGCCGCCGCGCGCCGCGCCCGTGTCCGGAAGGCAGCCGCCCGGCGCGAGTTCGCGTAGGATGCGCGGTCATGGGTGACGATCTGCGCTTCCCGGACGGGTTCCTGTTCGGCACTGCCGCATCGGCCACACAGGTCGAGGGGCACTGCGCGCAGAGCGACTGGGCCGCGTTCGCGCGTGAGCCGGGGCGCGTCCGCGGCGGGGACACCCCGGACGCCGCGTGCGACCAGCTCCACCGCTTCCGCGAGGACGTCGCGCTCCAGGCGCGGCTCTGCATGGGCGCCCACCGGCTCTCCATCGAGTGGGCGCGCGTCGAGCGGGAGCCGGGCGAGTTCGACCCGGCCGCGTGGGACCACTACCGCGACGTCCTCGGCGCGCACCGCGAGGCGGGGATCACCCCGATGGTCACCGTTCACCACTTCACCCTGCCGCGCTGGGTCGCGCTGCGCGGCGGGCTCCTGTCGCAGGAGCTTCCGGCGCTCCTCTCGCGCTTCGCCGAGCGCGCCGTCGAGGCGCTCGGCGACCTCTGCCAGCTCTGGGTCACCCTCAACGAGCCCAACATGCTCGCCCTGCAGGCGCACCTCGTCGGCGTCTGGCCGCCGGCGCGGAGCTCGCCGGTCGAGGCGGTGCGCGCCCACCAGAACCTCTTCCGCGCCCACACCGCCATGTACCGCGCCATGCACGAGGCCGCGGGCCGCCGCGGCCACTCGATCGAGGTCGGCGTCGCGCACCACCTGCGCGTCATCGAGCCGGAGCGGTTCGGGCGGCTCGCGGACCGCATGTGGGCGGCGCTCTTCGAGCGGCTGTTCAACGACGCGTTCGCGCGCGCCGTGTGCGACAGCGGCCTGCACGACTTCTTCGGGGTGAACTACTACAGCCGCGACCTCGTCCGCTTCTCGGCGGCGCACGCGCGCGCCGGGTTCCTCCGGCGCCTCGTCCCCGAGGGCGCCGAGGTCAGCGACCTCGGCTGGGAGATCTACCCCGAGGGGCTCGGCTACGTGCTCGACGCCTGGTGGCCCCGCGCGCGGGTGCCCATCTACATCACCGAGAACGGCATCGCCGACGCCGACGACGACCAGCGCCCGCGGTTCCTCGTGCGGCACCTCGCCGAGGTCGCGCGGGCGATCGAGCGCGGCATCGACGTGCGCGGGTACATGCACTGGTCGCTGCTCGACGGCTTCGAGTGGGCCGAGGGCTACGCCCCGCGCTTCGGGCTCGTCGAGGTCGACCACGCGACCCAGGAGCGAAGCCCTCGGCCGAGCGCCGAGCTCTACGCGCGCATCGCGCGCGCGCGCCGCATCGGCGCCGGCGACGTGGCCGGCGCGGGCGCCGCGGCCGGCGACCGCGCCGCGCGCGGCACGTACGGCACGTCGAGCGAGGGCGGCGCCGCGCCCGCGTGACCGGCAGCACCCGAGAGGCAGGACCCATGCGCATCGCGCTGCTCTACCCACCGCCCTGGAAGATCCCCGCGCCCGGGGAGGCGCCCGACACGCGCGGCGACGGCCCGCCGGCCGAGTACCGCGAGGGCGACCTCGACCCGGACTTCCACCAGACCCCGTACGGGCTGTTCTCGCTGGGGGCGCAGGCCATCCGGGCGGGCCACCAGGTGAAGGTCCTGAACCTCTCGTCGTACCCGTTCTCGCAGGTCGAGCGGATCGTGCGCGCGCTCGACGCCGACGTCTTCGGCCTGTCGTGCTGGACCGCCAACCGCCGCGGCGTGGCGCTCACGGCGCGCTGCATCCGGGAGCACCACCCCGGGGCGCACATCGTCGTCGGCGGCCCGCACGCGACCCCGCTCGCGGCCGAGATGCTGCGCCACCACCCCGAGATCGACACCGTGGCGCTCGGCGAGAGCGAGCTCTCGTTCCTCGAGCTCCTCGACCGCCTCGAGGCCGGCCGGCCCGCGCTCGGCATCGCCGGCACGGCCTACCGGGTCGACGGCCGCGTCGAGCTCGGCCCGCCGCGGGCGGCCATCGAGGATCTCGACTCCCTCGAGTCGCCGCACGACCACTTCGCCACGCACATCGTGATGACCTCGCGCGGGTGTGCCTGGGCCTGCACGTTCTGCGGGGCCGAGGCGACGTGGGGCCGCGGCTTCCGCGGCCAGTCGGTGCCTCACGTGCTCGACGCGCTCGAGGCCGCGGTGAACAAGCTCCCCGTGAAGATGGTCCAGATCAAGGACGACACCTTCACGACGAACCGGAAGCGCGTCATCGACATCTGCCGCGGCATCCGCGAGCGGAAGATCTCGTTCCTGTGGAGCTGCGACACGCGCGTCGACGTGCTCGGCGACGACCTGCTCCGGGAGATGCGCCTCGCCGGCTGCCAGCGCCTGAGCCTCGGCGTCGAGTCGGGCTCTCCGTCCATCCTGAAGAGCATCGACAAGAAGATCACGGTGAAGAAGATCATCGAGTCGACGGAGCTCGCGAAGAAGTACGGCATCCAGGTCCGCTATTACATGATGCTGGGCAACCGCGGCGAGACGGCCGAGACCTTCCGGGAGACGCTCGCGTTCCTGGAGGCGGCGAGGCCGCACCAGTACATCTTCTCGTGCCTGTCCATCTACCCCGGGACGCGCGATTTCGACGACGCCGAGGCGGCCGGCTGGCTCGACCGCGACGTCTATTTCCGCGGCGACTTCCAGGAGCTCAAGACCCCGTTCGACGCCTCGGAGGAGGACACGGCGCTGATGAGCGCCTGGTTCGAGAAGAACAAGGGCCTGCGCGAGCTCTACCGCGAAGGGGTGGAGGAGCGCCGGGCGATCCTCGCGCGGCTCGGCGATCACCACGCGGCGCACCTGGAGCTCGGGGTCGCCTACCTCGACGCGGGGCAGATCGACCTCGCGGAGCGCCACGCCGCGCGCGCGCTGGAGCTCGGGTATCCGCTCCCGGGGCTCGCGCACAACGCGCTCGCGTGCGTCGCCGCGGCGCGGCGCGACTGGCAGGCGATGCAGGATCACTTCACGGCGGCGGCGAAGCGCGATCCGCAGCACGCGGTGCTCATCCGCAACGTCCAGGCGGCGCGGGCGTGGTACGCGAAGGGCGGGCCGGACAGGGGTCTCCCGCTCGATCTCGTCGCGCGCTGCGATTTCCAGCTCCTCGAGCGGACGGTGCAGCCGGCGTTACCGGGGCCGCTGCCGGAGGACTTCGCCGCCTGGCCGCCGGCCGCGCCCCGGCCCGCGCGCGCGGCCGACGCGGGCGGCCGTGAGGCGCCGGCTCCGCGCGGGCGGCTCCGCGTCGTGCCGTCGTAGGGGCTCCGCGCGGGCGGCTCCGCGTCGTGCCGTCGTAGGGGCTCCGCGCAGGCGGCTCCGCGTCGTGCCGTCGCAGCGGCTCCGCGCGGCGCCCTGGACTGGATTCCGCTGGGCCCCGACATGGGCACTCCCACAGGACTGATCCGTCGTGCCGGACATCGGCGTTTTCACAGCACCGCTTCCGTCGGGACGCGATATCAGCGTTGCCACAAGTGGACACGGGTCATCATATCTCGCGCTCGAGTCGCTCATTGACAGCGTGCTGTAGACGCTGATACGCGTACTATTGCCGCTCTGTGTTCCGTTTGCGAATCTCGGCAATCGAGGTCGCACGACGTTGTTCGGTGGTCCGCGTCGGGGAGGCAGGCAGCGGCATCAGGGGACGGATCCGCCTTCGGGCGAAGGAGCGCTGGGATGAAAAAGACTGTCAAGACTGCGATTCTCGGGGCCATTTCGACGCTGAGCCTCGCCGCGTGCGATGCGGGCACCGTCGGTCAAACAGGGGATTTCGGCGGCGAGGTCGGCGAGGGGGTCGGCCGGGCGACGCAGGCGCTGTCGGTGTGCGTGGACGTCCAGCGCGGCCTGCCCGGCAGCGCTGTCGAGGATACGTTCGTCGACGCCGCGGCGCCGAACAACGCGAGCGGCTCCAGCCTCGTGCTGTACAGCGGCCTTTCGAGCGGCAGCGAGAAGCGCTCGCTCCTCAAGTTCGATCTGGGCTTCATCCCCGCGGGCTCGGTCATCGACTCGGCCACGTTGCAGCTCTACCAGGTCTGGAGGAACGGCGAGAGCACGGTGCGCGTGCACCGGGTGACCGCGCCCTGGTCGGAGGCGACGGCGACGTGGGCGAGCTCGGCCAGCAGCCATGACGCGGCCGTCGCGAGCACGATCACGGCGCAAAGCCAGCTTGCCGGCTTCGTCACGGCCGATCTGACGGCGCTCGTCCAGGGATGGTCCGACGCAGGCGACAACCATGGCATCGTGCTCGAGGAGGATCTGGTCCTGAAGACCGAGTTCAAGAGCAGCGAGGAGTCGAACGCGGCCAGGCGGCCGATGCTGAGCGTCTGTTACACGGCGCCGACCTGCGATGACGGCGTGCAGAACCAGGGGGAGTCGGGCGTCGACTGCGGCGGTCCTTGCGACGCCTGTCCCCCGGAGGGCGTGAGGATCACCGCGCCGGGGGAGGCCTACGGGCATCACGGCGCGTGCGAGGGCTGGAACGACTGCGGCGATGCGGCCACGTGCGCGCTCTGGGCGTGTGAGATCAACGGCTACTCCCAGCTCGTGTCGTACGGCGCGGATGCGCCGTGCACCGAGTTCAACGATTGCCACCTGTTCTACTCCCGCGGGAGCATCCAGTGGAACTGGGGCAACTGGTGCGAGGTCCGCGGCGTCACCGACGTCGTCTGCGCGAACTAGCCACAAGCTACCGCTCTCTGTCGAGCTCGCCGGGCAGGCGCGAAGCGCGCTCTGCCCGGGTTCCGGCGGGCCTCGGGGCGTGCTACCCGCGCCCTCCATGTCGACGACAACAGACCACGGCCGGCCCGGCGCTGCGGCGGGGCCGGACGCGGCGCACCCTGTCCAGAAGGTACCAGCGCCGAGCCACGCCGAGCGCTGCCGCACGCTGGCGGAGCGGGCCCGCGCCGCGACGCTGTGCACGATCGCGCGGGACCCCGCCGGCTATCCTTACGGATCGCTCGTCACGGTCGCCGTCGACGCGTTCGGGCGCCCGCTGCTGCTGCTCTCGGCGCTCGCCGAGCACACGGGCAACCTCAAGGCGCGCCCCGAGGCGTCGTTGCTCCTCGCCGAGCCCGCCGAGGGCCGGGCGGACCCGCTCGCGCTCGGGCGCATGACGCTGATCGGCCCGTGTCGTCCGCTCGAGGGCGCGGAGGCGACCGCCGCCCGGACGCGGTTCCTCGCGGCGCACCCGCGCGCGTCGTTCTACGTGGATTTCACGGACTTTTCCTTCTACCGGCTCGACCCCGTGTCGGTCCGCTATGTCGGCGGCTTCGGCCGGATGTCCTGGATCGAGGCCGACGCGTACGCGGCCGCCGAGCCCGATCCGCTCGCGCCCGACGCGGCGCGCATCCTCGAGCACATGAACACCGATCACGCCGACGCCGTCCTCGCGTATGCGAAGGCGCTCGCCGGGATCAAGGACGCCACCGGCGCCACGATGACCTCGGTCGACCGTTACGGCTTCGAGCTGGACGTCATCACGCCGGCGGGGCCGAAGGCGACGCGGCTGGCGTTCGACGCGCCCGTCACGACGACCGACGAGGTGCGCAAGGCCATGGTGGCGCTCGTGCGCGTGGCGCGCGGCCGCAACGCCTGAGCGCCCAGCGCGCTCACGCGGCATCGCGCTCGCCCATGCGCGAACGCGCCCGGCCCGGCGCACGCCGGGTCGCGGCGGCGCCGCCGCCATGGCGCCGCCACCTCCGGAGCGCGCCTCGTGCCCCAGCATTCCCGCTGTACCACGCCGATTCCGGCTCGCCGTTGCCATGGCACGCGCTCTGCAAACTGCGCGCCGCATGGGACAGGCCGACATCACGCTGCGCCACATCGCCCGAAGGCGCGCCGGAGACCTTGCGCGCGTGTTCGTCCCCGAGCATCGGCCCGTCGAGGTCCTCGGCTGGATCGACACCCAGGTCACGAAGCTCGAGCGGCGCCTCGACAAGGCCCTGCGCCTGCGCGTCGGCGGCGAGCTGCGCGTTCTCCATGTCGAGTTCTGCTTCACGCTGCGCGACGACGTGCCGGACCAGGTCTTCGAGTACCTCGGTTTCCTCTTCACCGCGCTGCGCACCGAGGCTCCTGGCGAGCCGGTGCCGCCGATCGAGAGCGTGGCCGTGGTCCTCTCGGGCCGTAAGCGGCGTTTGCCCACGGTAGGGGAGCGTCGCACGTCGTGGCCGGAGCGGCGGTTCAGCGGCACGCACTTCCGGATCGACGCGGTCTACCAGCGCACCGTGGCCGAGCTCCGGGCGCGCGGCAGCGTTTTCTGGCTCGTGTTCGCCCCGCTCGCCCGGGACGCGACCGCGGCGGCGATGCGGGAGGTGGTCGCGGAGATCCGGGCGCGGGCAGCGACCGACGAGGAGCGGATCGAGCTGACCACCGCGCTGCTGGTGATGGCAGCCATCGACCCCTGGGAGCATAATCTGCGGAAGGAGCTCGCCATGCTGTTCGACGACAGGGAGATGGAGAAGAAGCTGCTCCGGCGTATTCCGATGATAGGCGAAATGATCTCCGAGGCCGAGCGGCAAGCCGCACAGAGAGCCGCGGAGAGAGCCGAGAAGCGGGGAGAGAAGCGCGGAGAGAAGCGGGGAGAGAAGCGGGGCGAGAAGCGCGGAGAGAAGCGGGGAGAGAAGCGCGGCGAGCAGAGAGGAGCCCAGAAGGCCATCGCGGAGCTGCTCGGCCGCCTCTTCGCCCGGCGGGTCGGGCGCCGGCCGACGGCCGAGGAGGAGCGCTCGATCGTCGAGCGCGCCCTGGCGATCGGCCCAGGCGAGGTCGAGGACGCCTTGCTCGATCTCGACGCCGACGCCCTTGTGCGCTGGCTCGCCGAGCCGATCCGCCGGTGACGCGCCTCCCCGGAAGCGCGGCGGCGCCCTTCACGCCTCGCGGCGCCGCGGGCCGCTCGGGCTCCTCCCGCGGCGCGCGCGCGAAAGCGCGTGGTGGAGCCCGCTCTGAAGCGAGCTCAGCGTGACGATCTCCCGCAGGTCGATGCCGATGCTCACCATCGTCTGCGCGACCTCGGGGCCGACGCCCGTCAGGATGACCTCCGCGCCGAGCAGCTTCACCGCCTGAGCCGCCCTGATCAGCGAGTCCGCGATCTCGGCGTCCACCATCGGCACGCCGGTGACGTCGAGGATCACCGTGGACGCGCGCTGCGCCACGACCCCTTGCAGCAGCCGCTCCAGGAGCTGCTCGATGCGCACCCGGTCGAGCCGCCCGACGAGCGGCATTACGAGGATGCCCGCGTCGAGCGGGATGAGCGGCGTCGAGAGCTCCCGGATCGTCGCCTCCTGCGCGTGGATCATCTGCTCCTGGAGCGAGGCCCGCTCCGCCTCGGCACGCCGGAGCTCGGTCACGTCGTACCCCTCGGCGATCACGAGGACGCTCTCCCCCGACGCGCCGAGGATCGGCTTCATCTTGAGATCGAGCGTGGCCACGCGCCCGCCCGGCCCGTGGATCCGCGCCTCGCAGGACGACGGCGCGCCCGACGCCGCCTTCAGGACGCACGCCTTGACGTGCTCCTCCGCGTCGGCCGATCCGCCCCAGAACGGCGCCCGCCAGATCGGCTCGCCGCGGCCCTCGCCCGACAGGGCGCCGGTGAACTCGGCCATCGTCCTGTTGACCTCGAGCAGGTCGCCCTTCGGGGTGAGCAGGCTGATGAACAGCGAGGTCTCATCGAAGATCGCGCGGAATTTCTGCTCGCTCTCGCGCAGCGCCTGCTCGCGCCTCAGCTGCTCCGTGAGGGGGCGCGAGAAGGCCGCGAAGAACTCCTCATCAC
This sequence comes from Sorangium sp. So ce1335, assembly GCF_051521615.1. Classification (NCBI taxonomy): domain Bacteria; kingdom Pseudomonadati; phylum Myxococcota; order Polyangiales; family Polyangiaceae; genus Sorangium; species Sorangium sp. So ce1335. Next base: position 5,982,571 of record NZ_CP150363.1, on the reverse strand, counting down.
CGATGCGGACGAGGTGAGAGCTGACCTCGACGTCGATCTCGTGACCGTCCTTGTGGACGTGCCTGGCGACGAAGCGGTGCGCCCCCTTGGCCCTGATCTCCTCGATGGCGGTGGCGACCTCGTCCGGCGGCCGCGCGTCGATCTGGCCGATGTGCATCGTCAGGAGCTCGCTCCTCGAGCGACCCACGATGCTGGCGAACGATGGATTGCAGTCGAGGATCTCGCCGCTCATCCCGACGACATGGTACCCCTCGACGGCCGCTTGCAGGATGAGCCGCGTCCGCTCCTCGCGGCGCCCGAGTTGCTCGTGCAGTCTCTCGATCTCCTTGCGCAGCCCGGCGTTCTCCGCCCGGAGCCGCTCGATGCTGTCCTTGTCCACCGCCACCTTCGCCCTTCCTTCCGCCGTCCGCCCCCGTCCGATCGCCGCCGCGCTCGCTCCCGCCTCGCGCCGTGAGGCCCCGTGACGATAGCCGATCCTGGCGCGGGGCCGAGCGCTCGTCGCAGCGAGCGCGCCGTTCGCGCGCTCGCTCGATAGGGAGCAGACAACCTCCGCCGACAGGGGGAGAGATGCGCGATGTCCGCCGGCCCACCCGTCCCGCCGACCGCCTCGCCCGCCGCCGCGCCGCGGGGCGAGCGCGCCGCCGGCGCGCCCGGAAGAGCGGGCCGGGGCGCGCGATGTTCTCCCCGCGGCCAGGGTGCCGCGTGCGGTGTGGGCTGGATTACGTCTATTGAGTTGGAGTCAACTGGGTGGATGTTGCTGCGATCACGCTGGTCGTTGACACCTCTCGTGCCAGGGCGTCCAATGTTTGCCGCGGAGCGCGACGTCGAGCGAACGCGACGTCCAGCGAGCGCGACGTCCAAGGAACGCGAGGCATGGGATCCCGTGACAGCACCTCTCGATGTGAGCGCGCCGAGCTCGTGGCGCTCCTGGGTAGGACGCTCGGCAACGCCGCGGCGGCGGAGGTCATCGGCCGCGAGGGCAAGCGGCTCGGGCTGAAGGACGCCACCGTCCCGCTCGATACCGCGTACGCGGTGCTCGACGCGCTGGCGGCGATGCCCGGCGTGATCGGCACGGCGGCGAGCGTCGCGCGGACCGAGCTGCGCGTCGCGGCGGTCCGGCGCCAGCTCGAGCGGCGGCATCGGCGGTAGACCCCGGGGGGCCCGCGGCCGGGCCGGAGTGACGCGAGAGGACCTTCATGGTTTCGGAACCAGCCAGTCGACCCATCCTCGTCGTGGACGACAATCCGGACATCCATGTGCTCATGGAGCGGATGCTCGTGCCCAGATCGATCCACGATCCGGAGATGATCCGCGGGCTGCAAGCCCTCGAGTCGCGCCTGTTCGGCGCCGAGCCGCCCGCGGAGGCCCCCGACGTCCTCCACGGGTTCAGGTTCTCCATCGACTCGGCCCACTCCGGCAGCGATGGAATCTCCCTCGTCGAGGCGAATCCGGGCAGGTACTTCCTCGCGTTCGTCGATATGCGCATGCCGCCGGGGATCGACGGGATCCAGACGATCAAGGGGATCTGGAGCGTCGCGCCGGACATCTACACGGTCATCTGCACCGCTTACTCGGACTATAGCTGGGACGAGATCGCGAACGAGCTCGGGTGCGCGCCCAACCTGCTCATCCTCCGCAAGCCGTTCGAGGCCATCGAGGTCCGTCAGATCGCCGCCACGGTCGCGCGGATGTACGACTCGCTGTCTTGCGTGAAGGCGTCGGTGAACAAGCTGGAGCAAGAGCTCGTGATCGCGATGGAGAGCGTGTCGCAGCTCGAGGAGCGGTCGAGGGCGCTGCTCGCCGAGATCGCGGACCCGTGCCTCCTGCTCGATCGCGAGGGCGAGATCCTCGGCGCGAACGCGAGCGCCCACGAGCTGTTCGGCGTGGAGGAGAAGCTCCTCTACGGGCGCGACGTCGCGTCGGTGCTCGCGGACGTCCAGGCCCCGCTCCCGGGCGCGCGCGCCGTCGCGCGGAGCCGGCTCGTCTGCCCGCGCGGCCGCGCGATCGAGGCCAGCGTCACGCTCACGCCCGTCGGCGCGCAGCCCGACGCGGCCGGCGAGTTCATCGCGCGGATCCGGGTGACCCACCCGGCGTGAGCGCGCCGGTCTCCTGACGCGCGTCGGCGCGCCGGTCTCCTGACGCGCGCCGCTGCCTCCCGCTGGACGCGGCGGTGAGCTGGCAGCTATCCAGACGGAGACCCCTCCCGCCAAAGGAGCTCCAGCATGCGCATCACGATGTCGCCCCAGGACTATGCGACGGCGTTCCGCCTCCTCTCCGAGACCTCCAGGCACCCGGACAACATCGCCGAGGCCATCCGGCAGCGCATCGTCCCCGCGCTGCCCGGCGGGCCGTCGTTGCTCGACGTCGGCGCCGGCCCCGGCGCCATCGCGGAGCGGCTCGCTCCCTGCTTCGGATCCATGACCCTCATCGAGCCGAACGTCGAGCAGCTGCGCTCGTTCGCGCCGGGCGGCGCCGAGATCGTCCACGATGTGTTCGAGCGGTTCGAGTCGCCCCGGCGGTACGATCTCGTCCTGTGCTCCCACATGCTGTATCACGTGCCCGTCGCGGCGTGGGGCGGCTTCATCGACCGGCTGCTCGCGTTCGTGCGCCCGGCGGGGTACTGCGCCATCGTGATCGGCGCCGATCGGGGGCAGAACTACGAGATGCACCGCGATTTCACGTCGACGGTCATCGACAGCTCGCTGCTCATCAGGACGTTGCGAGACAAGCAGCTCGCGTTCGAAGTGGTCGGGAGCCACAACGCATACACCGCGGCGAGCTTCGAGGACATGGTCACGCTCTGTCGCTTCTTCGTGCTCGCGGACTGCATCTCTGCCGAGCAGCTCGCCGCGATGACGGAGCCCGAGGCGCGGGAGCTCGACGCGAAGATCCGCGCGCACGCCGCGCGGTGTCGGACCGAGGACGGGGCGTATCGCCTGGGTCAGGAAGACGACATGATCATCCTCCGCCGGGCGTGAGCTCCCCACCAGGTGGTTGACGGACCGCGACGATGAAAGGTGACCGATGAACAGTCAGGGCGAGCTGGCCGAGCAGCTCGACCGGGCCCGCAGCCATCTGCGGGCGGTCGCGTTCCGCATGCTCGGCTCGGCGGACGACGCGGAGGACGCGGTGCAGGAGGTCTGGCTTCGCGCCAGCCGCGCCGACCTCAGCGCGATCGCCAACGTGACGGGATGGCTGACGACGATCCTGGGCCGCGTCTGTCTGGACATGCTGCGCGCGCGCCGGCGCCGGGGCGAGCAGCTCACCGATCTGGCCGAGCTCGATCAGACGTTCGCCCACGAGGGGTCGACCGATCCCGAGGATGAGGCGGCGCTCGCCGACGCCGTAGGGCTCGCGTTGCTCGTGGTCCTCGACACGCTCGGGCCCGCCGAGCGCGTCGCCTTCGTGCTCCACGATCTGTTCGCGGTGCCGTTCGACGAGATCGCCGAGATCGTCGAGCGCTCGCCGGCCGCCGCGAAGAAGCTGGCCAGCCGCGCCCGCCATCGCGTGCATGGCGCGGCCACCGTACCCGCCGCCGAGCTCGCCAGGCAGCGGGAGGTCGTCGAAGCGTTCCTCGCCGCCACACGCGCCGGCGATCTGGGCGCCTTGCTCGCGGTGCTGGCCCCGGACGTCGTCCGGCGAGCGGACCGCGCCGCGCTGCGAGGCGACGCAGAGGCCGAGGTGCGCGGCGCCCGGCAGGTCGCCGAGGAGACCGTCACCAACGCCGGTCGGGCGCGCTTCGCTCGACCCATCCTGGTGAACGGCGCCGTCGGCGCGGCCGTCGCCCCGCGCGGGCGGCTGCAGCTCGTCCTCGTGGTCACGATCGACGGCGACCGCGTCGCCGCGCTCGACGTCATCGGCGACCCGGCCCGCCTCCGCCAGCTCCGGCTCGCGGTCGTCGACGTCGGGTCGCGATGACGCGGCGAGCAGCCGCCGGACGGCGCCGTCGGCGTCCAGCCACGGGCTGAGCCTCGGGCCGGGCCTCCCCGGCCCCTCGCGGCGGCGAGCGTCGGCGCTCGAACCGCGCTGCCGATCGGGCGCGCGCGTCGGCCGGTCACCTTTCCTCGCCGCGCGTCGTCAGAGCGGTGACGAACCATCGCCGCCGCGATCGGCGGCGGCAGCAAAGGAGATACTACATTGCGTGCGCACACCGTCCATTTCACGGCGCAGGAGGGCTCGCGGCCGGCGGCGAGGCGAGATGCGCTGATGCCGAGCGTCCGCGTCGCCATTGTCTTCCACAGCGGCCGGGGCCACACCGGGCGGCAGGCCGAGGCCGTCCGAGCGGGCGTGGAGCAGGTGGAGGGCGCCGAAGCCCTGCTGCTGACCGTGGAGGAAGCGCCGACGCGCTGGGACGATCTGGCCTCTGCCGACGCGATCATCTTCGGCGCGCCGACCTACGTGGCGAGCGCCTCGGCCGCGTTCAAGGCGTTCCAGGAAGCGACCTCCCACGCGGTCATGGCCAGGGGCTTCGCATGGAAAGACAAGATCGCCGCCGGCTTCACCAACTCAGGCTCCCGCTCCGGCGACAAGCTGGCGACGCTGATCCAGATCGCCCTCTTCGCCGCCCAGCACGGCATGCACTGGGTCAACCTCGGCCTGCCGCCCGCGAACAACTCGACGAAGGGATCGGAAGAGGACCTGAATCGACTCGGCTTCTGGCTGGGCGCCGGCGCGCAGTCGAACGTCGACCAGGGCCCGGATGTCGCGCCGCCGGAGGCCGATCTGCGCACGGCCGAGCACCTCGGCCGTCGCGTCGCCGAGACCACGCGTCAGCTCGTGTGCGGCCGTCTCGTCACCCGACAGGAGGAGCAGGCCGCTCGATGAGCGGCTCCCCACCCGCGCCACCACGGCAGCTCGCCCTGGCGATGTCGCGCGAGAGCACGATGACGCGACGGAGCGCGCCAGGACGGGCGGAATACCTCGCTCAGTCCGCGCGGAACCGCAGCACCCGGTCGACGTCTCTCTCCTCCAGCTCCTCCTCGGCTGCCCGCTCGATGGCGTCGCGCAAGGCCTGATCGGCGCACGCGCCGGCGGCGATGCGGACGCGGCGCTTCAACGCGGGGTCGCCGGAGCCCGCGAGCGCCACGGCGGCGGCGATGCGGCGCTCGGCGGGGGCCGCGCCGTCCTCGAGGACGCGGGCGAGGTCGTCGACCTCGAGGGCCGTGTCGCGGTAGCTCCCGCCGCCCGCGCCGCCTCGGGCCAGCCCGCCGAGCGCGCCCCGCCAGTCCTCGAAGGAGCGCCCCTTCCTGTCGAGCGCGCCGAGGCGCGCCGAGGCGCCCGCGCGGCCGCGCGACGCCAGAACCTCCTGCACGCGCGCGAGCAGCACGCGGGTGTCGGCGCCGAGATGAGCCAGCGGCGCGGCGCCGTGGCGCGCGGTCATCCGGGCCACGGTCGGCAGCAGGGTGGACGTGCCGTCGACATGGTCGAGCCACACGCCGCGCGCGTCGGCGCGAGCGCCGGCCAGCTGGGTGATGGGGATGAGCCGCCGGGTGGCGATGCCCTGGATCGTGACGCCGTCGGTGCCAACGAGCGCGCTCCGCGGCATCACGAACTGGAGCGCCGGATAGACGAGCACGAGGAACACGAGCAGCAGGCCGAGGAAGATCGTCGCGCCCCCGAGCGCCCACGCGAGCGGCCAGAGGCCAAGGAACGGGTACAGGAAGAGGCTCGCGATCACGATCAGCGCCGCGCGGGCCCTGTGGGTGAGGTGCTCCGACATGACGCTGACGAGGCGCGCCCGGAAGACGTGCTGATCCGCGGCGAAGCCCGCCGCGCGGAGGAGGCGGCCGGCCTCGTCGGCGTCCCGTACCCGCACCCAGAGGACGTCGCCGCCCTTCCTGCGCAGCACGACGTGGTGGTGGCCGCCGAACGCGTCGATCCAGCCGTTCTCGAGCTCGCGCCGCGCGAGGAGCGTCCTCCGGCCCGCCTGCTGGATCGCGAGGTCGCCGTCCTCCGCGACGACGGTCGCCGGCCGCGCGGCGCCGCGCCGGGGCGTCGGCGTCCTGCCGAAGGCGCGCATCAGGAGGAACGCGCCCGCGCCGCCGATCATGAACTGCGTCAGGGCGACGGCGGGCGGCGCCGCGGCCGTGAGCGTGACCCCGACCAGCAGAAGCGCCCACGCGAGCCGGCGCGCGCGGCGCTCGCGCTGGAGCACCACGGCAGGGCTCTCGATCTGGAGGCGATCCACGGAGAGGATTCTACAGCCTCGCCCTCGGACCCTGGGCGTTCGCGCAGGGCCGCCGTGGTCGCGGCCGTGCGCCCGCGTGGGCAGCCGCGCCCGGGCGTGCGAACCTGCCGCCCGCCTGCCGTCAGGGAGGGGCCTCGCCGCGCGCGCGCACGATGCGCCAGCGACCCCGGCAGCAGCGGGCGAACGACGAAGGAGGGGGGGCTGCCAGGCGATGAAGAGAACGGAAGCGAGATGGTTGCTGGCCCTTGTCGCGCTCGGGCTCGTGGCAGGGATCGTGGGCCTCATGGTCTGGCTCCGCGCCAGGGAGGCTCCGATGGACGGCCCCGCGGCTCCGGCGAGCGCCGCTTCGACGCGGGGAGCGCGGCGCCTCCGCGCGAGGGACGCGCCGCCCCCGAAGCTCGGGAGCATCGCGGGGCGGGTCGCGGACGCAGCCGGCTCGCCCGTCGCAGGCGCGCTGGCGTGCGCCAGCGCGAGCGCCGGAGCGAGCCTCCTGACGCCGGTCGATCTGGGCGAGCCGACGTGCGTGCCCGCTGGAGAGGACGGCCGCTACCAGATCTCGGGCCTCTCCCCCATGCGCTTGACGATCTTCGCCTCGGCGCCGGGCCACCGCCCGGCGGTCTTCGCGTCGCCCGATCCCGACCGCGCGCGCTGGATCGATCTCCGCCAGGGGGAGGCGCGCACCGGCGTCGATCTGACGCTCGTCCGCGGCGGCGTCGAGGTCCGGGGCCAGGTCAAGGACGTCAGCGGCGGGCCCGTCGCCGGGGCGCTCGTCACGGTTCATGGCTTCCCCGGATCGCACCAGGGCACCGCGGTGACGCGCTCCGACGCGGAGGGCGCCTTCTCCGCGTGGACCGAGGAGGGACACTGCCTGGTGCGCGCCACCGCCGACGGGTATGCCGAGGGGTCGCAGCACAGCGTGGCGCCGGGGCCGCCGATCGAGATCCTGCTGACGCCGGGCTCCGTGCTCGAGGGGCGGGTCGTCGAGGCGGGGTCGGGCGCGCCGATCGCCGGCGCGAAGATCAGCCCCGGGATGGAGCAGAGGTGGGGGCCCGGAGAGGTGAGACCCGTGTCGAGCGACGCGGAGGGGCGCTTCCGCGTCACGGGCCTGGCGCCCGGCCGGTACAAGCCCACGGCGCGCGCCGCGGGGGGCTATGGCCAGGCGCGCGCGAGCGTGGTGCTCGGGGTCGGTCAGACATCGAGCGAGGTGGTGATCGAGATGCACCCCGCCAGCAGCGTGGCCGGCCGCGTGGAGGTCGCGCCCGGGGGCGGGCCTTGCACGAGCGGCGCCGTCACCCTCGTCCACGAGGGGAGCGGCTGGCTCTCCGCTGTCCTCGAGGCCGACGGATCGGCGCGCTTCGAGGGGCTGCTGCCCGGCTCGTACCAGGTGATGGTGTTCTGCCAGGATCACGCGTCGGAGCCGACCTACCCCGCCGTGGAGGTCGGCGAGGCGGACCTCGAGGGCCTCGTGTGGACCGTCCGCGCCGGGCTGTCGCTCCGAGGTCGGGTGGTGGATCGCGAGGGCGTGCCTGTCCGCGCCGCCGTCCAGGCGATGCCGGTGGACAGGGGCGGGATGCCGTCCGGCGCCTTCGGGCAGAGCGAGGACAACGGCCGCTTCGTGCTCCGGGGGCTCCTCCCCGGCAAGCACAGGGTCATGGCGCGCTCGGACGATCACGTCCCGCCCGAGCCGGTGGAGGTCGATCTCGTCGATGAGCGCGCTCCCGAGGTCACCCTCGTGATGGACAGCGGGGGCAGCATCCAGGGCACCGTGACCGACGAGGACCGCCGCCCCATCGCAGGCGCGGAGGTGACGGCGATGTCGCAGCAGCCCGGGTGGGGCGGCCCTCCGAGCAGGTCCCTCGCGGACGGGACGTTCGTGATCAAGGGGATCACGCCGGGGGAGTACCGGGTCTGGGCCACGCAGGCGGGGATGCCCATGAGGAGGCCTGGTCAGGCCGCCGGCGACGCTCCCGGGGTCGCGGTGACCGTGAAGGCAGGGTCGACCGCGCGTGTGAGCCTGGTCGTGGAGCGCCAGGACGGCGAGATCCGCGGCCGCGTCGTCGACGAGAGCGGCGGGCCGGTGGCGGACGCGTTCGTCGATGTTCACCGGGAGCCCGACGGCGCGGACGCGCCGGGCGCCCCGCCTCGCCCGCCCATGCCGCCGGGGGAGGCGTGGTCGAACTCGCCGGTGCTCGCCGACACCGACGGGGCGTTCGTGGTCGGGAACCTGAGCCGGGGCACGTACACGGTCCAGGCGCACCGCCGCGGAGGGGGCAGCGGCGTCGCCGAGCACGTCAAGGTCGGCGATACGGTGACGCTCACGATCCAGGCGACAGGCACCGTGTCCGGCACCGTCTCCACCGCCGGCGGCGCGCCGCCCGATCGGTTCACGATCCGCGTCACGGGCCGCGAGGCGCCGTTCTTCCGGCACGAGTCCTTCGCGTTCACGGACGGGGCCTGGACGATGAGCGATCTGCCGGCGGGCCAGTACGACGTCGCTGCCGACGCCGCGGACGGGACGGCCACGGCGGAGGTGACGCTCGCGCAAGGGGAGCAGCGGAGCGGGGTGGCGCTCACGCTCGCCGGGCGCGTCGCCATCAAGGGTCAGGTGGTGTCCCTGGAAGACGGCGCGCCCATGGCCGGGGTGACCGTGCGCGCCTACCCGCGCGCCGGCGGCATGGCGCCCTCTCGGATGCCGGATCACAAGGTCACCGACAAGACGGGTCATTTTCATGTCGACCGTGTGCCCAGCGGTCCCCTCCTGGTCATGCTCATGCCCGCGGATCCGATGAGCTCTGCGGTCGATCCGGCGACGGTCCCGGTCGAGGTCCAGCCGGGTGAGGTGACCGACGTCGGGCGGCTGTTCATGGCGAGGCGCCGGTTGAAGCAGGGCGAATTTCCCGGCGATCTCGGGTTCACGCTCGAGCCCACGCAGTCACCGATGGATGTGGCCACGCGGCCGCACAGGGTGGTCGAGGTGCGCCGCGGCGGGCCGGCCGCCGCGGCGGGCCTGCAGGTGGGGGACGAGATCGTCTCGGTCGACGGCCACGATGTCACCGGCAAGCTGGGGTATCTGGTCGGGACCCTGCTCATGGTGTCCGAAGGGACCCGGGTGACCCTCGGGCTCTCGCGCGGGGCGAGCGCGTCCATCCTGGCCGCGGCGATGTCGCCACCCCCCGGCGCCGGGCCGGCTGGCCTCGGACCGGCGCCCCGCCCCGCGCCAGCGTCCCCGTAGGCGCCCGCGCCCCGGCGGCGAGGCTGGCGGTCGCCCACCCCACGTGACGCCGGCCGTGGTCGGCAACGTCGTGCCGCCCCGCGCTCCCGCGCTGCCCCCGCGCCTCTCAGCCGCGCCTGGCCCTGCCAGGCAGCGGCTCCGAGGCGCAGGGCCGCGGCGCCTCGCGCGCCTGCTCGATCGCCTGCGCGAGGCGGGACACGGCCTTGCGCGCGCCGGGGGCGGGCAGCGCGGCGAACCCGAGCAGCAGCCCCTCGAGCCGGCCCCGCGCGGCGCGGACCTGGTAGCTCGACAGGGCGCCCGGCGCGAGGCCCAGCAGGGCCGCGTGCTCGACCACCTCGCCGTCGCGGGCGCCGGTCAGGCGCGCGGTCAGGTGCAGCCCGCCCGTCCCTGGATCGAGCTGGAGGTGCGGCGACGAGAGCTCCTCCAGCGCGCGCGCGAGCGCGCCGCGCCGCTCTGCATAGAGCGCGCGCATGCGCCGCACGTGCCGCGCGAAGTGCCCCTCGCCGAGGAAGTCGGCGACGGCCCGCTGCACGGCCAGCGGCGGGGGCGGGTGCAGCAGGCTGGCCGCGCGGGCGAGCGCGTCGTGGGCGCCGTCCGGAACGACGAGGAAGCCGAGGCGCAGCGCGGGGAACATCGACTTGCTGAAGGTCCCCGCGTAGATCACCCGGCCCTGGTCATCGAGGCTCTTGAGGGCGGGCAGCGGCGCGGAGGCGTGCTGGAACTCCCCGTCGTAGTCGTCCTCGACGACCCACGCGCCGGCGCCGCGCGCCCAGGCCAGGAGGGCGAGCCGGCGCGGCAGCGAGAGCGCCATGCCCAGCGGCATCTGGTGGCTCGGCGTCACGAAGGCGAACCTGGCGCGCGGGGCGAGCGCGACGCCGCGGGCGACGACGAGCCCCTCGGCGTCCACCGGCACGGCCGCGAGCCGCAGCCCGGCGAGCTCGAGCGCGTCCCGCGTCCGGTGGTAGCCGGGGTCCTCGAGCCACGCCCGGTCCCCCGGCCGCGCGAGCGCGCGGGCGAGCAGGCCGAGCGCGCCGTGGTAGCCGCCGGTGATCATCACCTGCTCGGCGCGCGCGACGACGCCGCGCGAGACAGCGAGGTGCGCGGCGACGGCCTCGCGCAGGGCGCCGTCGCCGCACGGGTCGGAGCGCGCGAGATCGGAGGCGCGCGCGCGCCGCGCGTGCCGCCCGAGCAGCCGCGACCACGTCGCGACGGGGAACGCGTCGACAGCGGGGACGCCGATCTGGAAGGGGCGGAGCGCCGCGCGGCCGTGGGGCGCGGGGCGCGGGTCTCTCGCGGGCGCCGGCGGCGCGCCGCGAGGGGTGATGGGGAGCGGGCTCGTGACGAACGTGCCGGCCGCGCCGCGCGTGACGAGGAACCCTTCCACGGCGAGGCGCGCGTACGCGACGTCCACGGTCCCGCGCGAGACGCCCGCCTCGATCGCCATCGCGCGCGCCGAGGGGACCCGCGCGCCGGGGGCGAGCGCGCCCGTGAGGATGGCGCGGCGGATCCGGTCGTACAGCTGCGCGTGCAGCGGCCGGGCGCTCCGTTGCCGCGGCCTCGGGGGGTGGAGCCTGGCTCCGCGAGGACTCAGGATGGCCTACTCCCTTTCGCAGTTCTTGGCCCTGTCGCTGTACCATCATGAACGTATCCTGCCGGGCCATGGCAACCGAAATTCCCCGGCTCGACTTCCCTGCCTTTCAACAGCTCGCCCCGGAGACCGTCCGCGCGCTGCGCGCGGTCTCGGCGGCCACCAGGCAGAGCGCCCTCGGCGCGGAGCTCATCGAGCTCGTCAAGATCCGCGCGTCCCTGGTGAACCGCTGCCCGTTCTGCGTCGCGCTGCACCGGCGCGAGGCGCGGGCGCTCGGGATCTCGGCGGAGCGGCTCGAGGCGCTCGCCGGCTGGCGCGAGTCGCCGCACTTCACGAGGGCCGAGCGCGCCGCGCTCGCCTGGACCGACGCGCTGACGCAGCTCAGGGACGGCGACGTGCCCGACGAGGCGTACGGCGAGGTGTCAGCCGCCTTCTCCGGCGAGGACCTCGCGGCGCTGACGTCCGTCGTGGCGACGATCAACGCCTGGAACCGCATCGCCATGGCCTACAGGTTCCCGGCCGCGCCCGACGCCGGGAGCGGCCGATGAACCCGCCCCCGTCCGCCGCCGCGCGGTTCCGCGCGCTGCACGCGCCGGGGCAGGTCCTCGTCCTGCTCAACGCGTGGGACGCCGTGAGCGCCCGGATCGCCGAGGCCGCCGGGGGCGCCGCCATCGCGACCAGCAGCGCTGCGGTGGCCTGGGCGCACGGCATGGCCGACGGCGAGCGCTTGCCGCTCGACCGGTTGCTCGCCGCGGTACGCGACATCCTCCGCGCCGTGCGGGTCCCGGTGAGCGTCGATCTCGAGCGAGGCTACGCCGCGAGCGCCGAGGGCGTGGCCGACGCCGTATGCCGCCTCGCGGAGGCCGGCGCGGCGGGCGTCAACATCGAGGACGGGACCGAGCCGCCCGAGGCGCTCGCCTCCAGGCTGCTCGCCGCGCGGGGGGCGCTCCAGCGCGCAGGGCTGGACCTGTTCCTGAACGCGCGCACGGACGTGCTCCTTCGCCGCGCGCTCTCCGGCGCCGCGGCCCTCGACGACGTGGTGCGCCGCGCGCGGCGCTACATCGACGCGGGCTGCGACGGCCTGTTCGTGCCAGGCCTCTCGACGGCCGAGGAGCTCTTGCGCGTCGTCGCGGAGGTGCGCGTGCCTCTCAATGTATGGGCTTCTCCTGCGCTGCCGCCCATCGAGCAGCTCCGGACCCTCGGTGTGCGCCGGGTGAGCGTCGGGCCGCGCCTTGCGCTGACGGCGCTGTCGGCCGCGAGGCAGGACGCAGCGCAGATCCTTGGGGGCGGCTGGGCGCCTCCGTCCCACGGGGCGCCGCTGAGCTATGCCGAGGTCAACGGGTGGTTCGCGTGAGCGGGCCATGACCTCGACGCAGGCCCTTCCGCCATGGCATGAGGGGCCCATGCCCGAGCGAGCGCTCTCGATCCCCATCCCCGACGGCAGCGTGCTCTCCGGCGTGATCCACGCGCCCGCCGCGCGCGCGAGGCGCTCCGGTGTGGCCGTGGTGCTGGGCCACGGGGCCGGCGGCGACATGCACGCGCCGCTCTTGGTCGACGTCGCCCGGGGGCTCGCGGACCGCGGGCACACGGTGCTTCGCTTCAACTTCCCGTACAAGGAGCTCGGCCGGAAGGCGCCTGACAGGCCGGAGAAGCTCGAGATGGCCTACGAGGCGGCCATCGCGAGGCTGCGGAAGGAGAAGCCGGAGCGGCTCGTGATCGGCGGCAAGTCCATGGGCGGGCGGATCGCGTCGCTGCTCGCGGCGCGGGCCGTCCCGTGCGACGGGCTCGTGTTCCTCGGGTACCCGCTGCACCCCGCGGGCAGGCGCGACGCGCTCCGCGACGAGCACCTTCCGGCCATCAAGGCGCCGATGCTCTTCCTCCAGGGCACCCGGGACCCGCTGTGCGATCTCGATCTCCTCCGGCCTGTGCTGAAGCGCCTCGGCCGCAGGGCGCGCCTTCACGTGGTGGAGGGCGGCGACCATTCGCTCGAGGTGCTGAAGTCTTCCGGCCGGACGCCGGAGAGCGTGCTCGCCGAGATCCTCGCCGCCATCGGCGGGTGGCTCGTGAAGCGTGTCTCTGGCGAGAAGGCGTGACGTCACGGGGGCGCTGCAGGGGCAAATACCCTCCTTGTCGGAGGGGCGGTCCGCCCCATAGGCCGGCGGAGGCTCACCCGACAGACGAACCCGGCGCGGCTGTGCGGCTGGTCGGGCGGGGCTGCTCGGCCGTGATCGGCGCCGCTCGAGGGCATCGACGGGCACCACGCTTCAGGCTCGTTCCTGGCGTGTTCCCGAGCGATGGGGCAGACGCCGAAGCCTCCACGGCCAGGAGCGCCGAAGAGAGCAGGAGAGATCGGCCGATCCGCCGAGTCTCGGACTTCCGCGCTATCGTCGGGCCCGCCGCGGCCGAGGTGCTGGACCTCCCGGGACGCTCGGCCGCCGCGCTTGCGCCGCGGAAACCAGCAGCCTACGATCCCGGCAGCGGATCGTGGAGCCCACGTTCCCGGCGCTGGCTGATGTGTCCATGGCAAATCTTGCTCCCTACTGCACCGCGGCTACAGCCATTCCCGACGAGCTTCGCGGCCTTCCTGTCCTGACGGCCTACGGCGATCCCGATGATCACCTTCGGCTGACCGCCCTCATAGGGCACCATATCGGCAGCGCGACGGGCGTCGGCGTAGCCGACGCGGCGGCCACATGCCTTTCGCCCGAGGCATCGTGGCGCGCGCGTCAAGACGCGCTCGAGCATCTGCTTCGCCACGCGAAGCCGCGGTCCGGCTCCACGTTCCTCGGCGTGCTCTTCGACATCGACGCGCTCGATATCGGTCCACTCAGCCCCGAGAGTCGATGGGACGATCGCGACTTTCGCCTGGAACGCGACGAGTTCCTGACGAGGATGCTCAGCTCGGTTGACCAGAGGAAGTGGTTCGTCGTCCGCCCCATGCCCTCTCCTGACATCGCGCTGCCATCGAATGATGCGGGAGGGGGATCTGCTCTGGCGTTCCCGGAGCTCGCCGATATCAACGACGAGCTCGCCCCCGAGTGCCGACCGATCCTGGACTGGCTGGTCCGGAGCGGTACGCTCAGCGCGGTGGATGTCCGCGAGCGGTTCGAGGCAGGCGAGCGCGCGGGCTTCGACCGGCACCTGATCTCGGTCGCGTACAACACGCTCCGAGGGACCAGCGCAGAGACGGCGAAGCGCTGGAGTAGCCTCCGCCGTGCTCAATACATCGATGACCATTCCTTGCCCGGACCGCTCCTCGACCGGCGAGAGGCCGTCATCTCCGGCATCATCGACGACAACACGCCGATGACGGTGGCGGCCGTGGAGGAGCTCTGCAAGAGAGGCTTCCTCCAACCAGGGCCGCTGGTCGATGGAAACCTCACATGGCGCATGCCACGGAGCGTTCGCGTGTTTCTCCGCCGGCACGCGCAGGCGAGCATGCCGGATCGCATCGGCGCTGACCACCGTACCCTGGCGGCGCTCGCGGCGGCGGGTGCAGATGTAGAGGGAGAGCTCGAAGGCCACTACCACGCCGTCCACGTCCACCCCATCCGAGAGCAGGACATCGACAGGGCCTTCGAGACAGCTCGGTACTATGTCGCGGACCTTCGCGCCATGGCCGTCCGGTTGAGCGTGGTCAGCGAGGACCATCTGAACGCCGCGCGGATCTTCAGGCGGATACTCGACGTGGACGGGACTGACGCCTACGCCTGGGAGTACTTCGCTTATAACCTGTCGAAGTCGTACAAGAACGAGCTGCCTCCGGAGCAGGATCGCGCCCTCATTCTGGAGGCGTACAAGAAGGCGACCGAGCACGCCCGCGATCGAGACAATCCGTTATACCACGGCCGGCTACTCGGCTTTCGTGCCCGGCTGGGCGAGGATGTCAGGCGCGAATTCGACCAGCGCATGCGCCTCTACGTCGAATACCCCAGCAGCACGATCGCCGTCGGGTACTTCGCGGAAGCCGTGCTCAACGGCGTTCCCGCGGGGCCGACGCGCCGAACCATGATCGCGCGATGGGCGAAGCAGCTCGAGAAGAATGACCGGCTCGCGCGCATCGTGAGAGAGGCTGCGTGATCTCCGTCGAGAGTGGGACGGATCTGCCTCGGCCAGGGGCGGATCGGCTGGTGCTCTACCTGCTCGGTCCCGGGTTCGGCGAGAGCCAGGTGATCGCCTTTCCGGATGGCCGCTGGATGGTCGTCGATAGCTGCATGCGCGCCGGTCTCAACCTGCCCCTGGCGCTTCTGCGACATCTAGGCTGCAAGGAGAAGATCGATCTCCTCGCCATCACCCACCCCGACCTCGATCACATCCGCGGTGTGCCGGACCTGGTCCGCGCCTTCCGGCCGGCCGTCATCTGGCAATACCCGGTCTGGGCGAGCCTGCGAGACTACCTGGCCCGGTGGTCCCACAAGGGGGCAGAGGGCAGGAGGGAGCGACGGTTGCGGCATGTTTACGAAGCGCATTGCGCGATCGATGCGCTCGCCGAGGAGACCGACTGCCGCGAGTACGCGTCCATCACCTCGCGGGCGTGGAAGCCCGATCCCTCCGCGGACTACGAGGTACACAGCATCGCGCCCACCAACCACGATCAGCGCGCGAGCCACGAATGGATCGAGGGACTGTTCGATATTGACGGCGGTCGCGTGCGCGTCGACGAGGGGATCGCTCGCTGGCTGCTCGGCGGCGGCGAGCTGACCGATGCCCCTAACGGCCTCTCGCTCGCCCTCTCCGTGAGCTGGAGGGGTCGACGCTTCCTGCTCTGCGGAGACGTCGAGAACGGCACTGTCTCTCCTCTCTCGGGCTGGCGAGGCATCCTTCGGCACCTGCAGCGCCCGGACGTCCACCTCCAGCACCTCATCACCGGGCTCGAGCTGGTGAAGGTGGCGCACCACGGCTCCCGCGGGGCCTTCCACGTGCCGGCCTGGGAGCTGCACGGAGCAGGGCGGGAGCATCCTCCTGTCGCGCTGCTCACACCCTTCAACAAGGGGGCTTCTCCCCTGCCGAGCGAGCAGGTCCTCTACGCGCTCCGCACCCATGCGAGCTATCTCGGCATCACGGCCAACGCTGGTCGAGCATTCGAGCGCACAGAATCGCAGATGTGGATGCGCGTCCCGGGGCCGTCTCGGAACCGGAAGAAGAGAATGGGTCCGGTCGTCGCTGCCGTGTTCGACGGAGACGGCTCCCTTCGGCTGCATGCCGCCGACATGGGAGCGCTCTTCGAGGTAAAGCCGCTTCCGACTAGGTATGACCGGGTTCTCTCTGAAGAATTCGATCCTGACGGCGGCCCCACGTCGACATGACGTCTGTCCGACCTGACGCCGCCGAGGACCGTCCGGCAAGCGTCTGGGTGCATCCGGCGGAGCGGTCGACCTGGTGAGCTCGGGTCGCTGGATGATCTCGCGCCGCTGCGGCGCGTGGCCACGGGCTCGGGCGATGAGGCGACGCTCAGGTCCGAGGGAAATGGCGCGGCAGATGTTGTCCGGGCTCGAGGGCGCGGGCCATGCCCTCCGTCGCGCGCTGATAGCTGCGCCGCGATCTGCCGTTCCGGCGGCGGACGCGGCGGGCTAAGCTCGTCGCCCGGGAGGCAACACCCGTCGATGCGCTGCTTCCTCTGTCATCGCCGGATCGTGGCCGCCGCGGGTTGCCCGTTGCACGGCGGCGCCGCCGAGGAGCCCGAGGCGGTCGCGGCGGAGGTCGCGCCGCGCGTGGAGGGGTTCGACGGGCTCCGCCTGCTCGACGAGGGCGGCTTCGCCCGCGTGTTCGCGGCCTCGCGGCGGGAGGACGGCCTCGCGGTGGCGCTCAAGATCGCGCGCGATCGAGGCGATCCGCGCTTCTCGCGCGAGGCGGCCGCGCTCCGGCGGATCGGCCCGCCCGCGGTGCCGCGGCTGCTCGCCGAGGGCGAGGTCGAAGGGGGCTTTCCGTACCTCGCCCTCGAGCTGCTCGAGGGCGAGACGCTGGCGCGGTGGATGGCGGCGCTCCCCGGCGCGGGCGCGGCCGCGCCGGCCGACGCCGCGCGGCTCGTGGACGCGCTTGGCGCCGCTGTCGACAGGATCCACGCGGCCGGCGTGGTGCACCGGGATCTCAAGCCGGAGAACGTGATGGTCCGACCGGCGGAGGCGCCGGCGCGGGAGGTCGCCCTGCTCGATCTCGGGCTCGCGCGGATGGAGGAGGGGAGCGGCGCGGCGGGGGAGGGGGGGCCGCCAACGCACACGGGGCTCCGGCTCGGCAGCGTCGTGTACATGGCGCCGGAGCAGTGCCTCGACGCGCGCGACGTCGACGCCCGCGCGGACCTGTATTCGCTCGGCGTCATCGCGTTCGAGCTGCTCACGGGGCGTCCGCCCTTCGTGGGAGACGCGTCGGCGGTCGTCCACGCGCATGTCTCCCAGCGCCCGCCGCGGCCATCGGAGCTCGCGCCCGTCCCGCGGGGCGTCGACGGCGTCCTGCTGCGCGCCCTGGCCAAGGCGCGGGACGAGCGCTTCGGATCCGCGCGAGCCTTCGCCGAGGCGCTCGCGGGCGTCGTGGCCTCTCCGCCGGCGCGAAGGGGCGGACAGGGGCAGGGGCAGCACGGGCTCGATGAAGGGCAGCACGGGCTCGATGAAGGGCAGCACGGGCTCGATGAAGGGCAGCACGGGCTCGATGAAGGGCAGCACGGGCTCGATGAAGGGCAGCACGGGCTCGATGAAGGGCAGCACGGGCTCGATGAAGGGCAGCACGGGCTCGATGAAGGGCTTCAGCGAGGCGAAAAGGGCTTCAGCGAGGCGAAAAGGGCTTCAGCGAGGCGAAAAGGGCTTCAGAGGGCGGGTGCACCCCCCCAGAGGGCGGGTGCACCCCCCCAGAGGGCGGGTGCACCCCCCCAGAGGGCGGGTGCACCCCCCCAGAGGGCGGGTGCACCCCCCCAGAGGCCGGGTGCACCCCCCCAGAGCCCCGGTGCACCCCCCCAGAGCCCTGGTGCACCCCCCCAGAGCCCTGGTGCACCCCCCCAGAGCCCTGGTGCACCCCCCCAGAGCCCCGGTGCACCCCCCCAGAGCCCCGGTGACTCCCGCCAGGCCGCTGCGCCGACCCGTTCTGCCCCGCCGCGCCGCAGCCCCGTCGCGCTCCTCGCGGTCCGCACCGCCGCGCCCATGGACGAGGTCGTCGGCACCGCCGCCTCCTTCGGCGGGCGGCTCGCCCGGGTGCAGGACGGCATCTACGTCATCGCCTTTCCCGGGGCCGCCCGCCCGCGCGCCCGCGCCGCCCTCGCGGCGGCCCGGCGGCTCGTTGCCGCGTCGGATCACGCGACCTCGGCGGCGGTGCACGTGGCCGAGCTCCAGGTGCGCGAGGGCGCCACGGGGATGGTCTTCGCAGGCCCCGCGCTCGCCCGGCCCGCGAGCTTCTGGCCCCCCGGCGCGGCGCACGCCGTCGCGGTCACCCCGGAGGTCGCCGCCCTCCTCGACGAGGCGGCCGACGACAGCGCCAGCGCGGGCTCGGCCCCGCCGGAGACCCCGGCCGCCGACCTGCCGCTCCGGGGGCGCGACGCGCTCGTCGCCGAGGTCGTCGCGCACGCGCGCGACGCGTGGCGCGACGGCGCGCCGCTCCTGCTCACCCTGCTCGGCGAGGTCGGCCACGGCAAGACGCGCCTCTGCGAGGCCGTCGCCGCGGCGCTCTCGGCCGAGCCCGGTGTGCAGGTGATCGCCGTCGCCGCGAGCCCGCCCGACGTCGCCGAGCCGGCGGGGCTCGTCCGCGCGCTGCTCTGCGCGTCGCTCGACCTCACGCCCGGCGCGGGCGTACCCGCGATCCGCGAGGCATGCCTCGCGCGGCTCGGCCCCGAGCTCGGCCTCGCCGCGTGGCCGGCGATCGCGTTTGCGCAGGGCGCCCTCCCCGAGACCGACCCCGCCGTCGTCGCGGTGCTCGCCGCGCCGGGGGCGCTCCGCCAGACGCTCGCGCGGGCCGCGGGCGAGGCGCTCCAGCGGCTCTCGCAGGGGCGCCCGCTCGCCCTGATCGTCGACGACGCGCAGCACGGCGACCAGGCCGGCCTCGACGCGCTCGACGTCGCGACCCTCTCGGGCGCCCGCGCGCCGCTCGCCGTGCTCGCGGCGGCGACCCCGGCGCTCACCGCGATGCGGCCCGTCCACGGCGAGCGGGCGGCGCGCGCCCTGCTGCGGACGGTCCCGCCGCTCGACCCGGGCGCCGCGCGCGCGCTGCTCCTCGATCGCCTGCACCCGGTCGAGTTCGTGCCGGAGCCGGTGGTCGCCGGCCTGCTCGACGCGGCGCAGGGGGTGCCGCTCTTCCTCGTCGAGCTCGCCGCGGCGCTCCGGCAGGCGGGCGCGATCCGGAAGGTCCGCGGCGGCCCGGGGTGGTACCTCGCCGGCGACGAGATCGCGCGCGGCGAGGCCGCGCCGATCATGAGCCGCCTCGCGCGGCGCGCGCTCGCGGGCCTGCCGCCGCCGCTCGCCGAGCTCGCGCGGGTGTGCGCCGTGGCGGGCGACGCGCTCTCGGTCGACGAGGTCGGGGCCCTCGTCGACGCGGCGGCGGCCGAGGGCGCCGCCCTCGCTTGCCGGGACCTCGACCCGGGCGTCGGCCTGTCGCGGCTCGCGCGCCGCGGCCTGCTGCGCGCCGCGGACGGCGAGCGGCTCGCGTTCGCGCACCCGCTCCTCCGCGAGGCCGTCGAGGCGGAGGTGCCCGCGGCGCTGCGGCGGCGGCTGCACGGGATCGCCCTCCGCCGCCTGCTCGCTGCGCCCGCGGAGCGGGGCGGCCGGCTCGCGCGGATCGCGCGGCACGCGGCGGCGGCCGGCGCGCACGCGGAGGCCGCGGCGGCCTGCTTCGAGCTCGCCGAGGACGCGCGGCGGCGGCACCTCTATGTGGACGCGGAGCGGCACTACACCGCGGCGCTCGCCGAGGGCGAGGCGACGCCGGCGCAGGGCAAGGCGGCGCCGGCGGAGGGCGAGGGGGCGCCCGTGGGCGAGGGGGCGCCCGTCGAGGAGGGCGCGCCGGCGCCGGCGCGCTCCGTGAGCCGGGCCGCCGTGCTGGCGGGCCGGGGGAAGGTCCGCTACCGGATCCAGCGCTTCGACGACGCGGCCGGCGATCTCCGCGCCGCGCGGGCGCTCGCGGAGGCGGCCGCGGACGACGCGATGGTCGCCGATCTGCTGCTCGAGGAGGCGACCATCCTGGACTGGTGCGACGACTTCGCCGGCTCGCAGGCGCTCGTGGACCTCGCGCGGCCGCTCGTGGAGCGGCTCGGCGACGCCGGGATCGAGGTGCGCTGCGAGGTGGCCGTGGGGCGCGGGCACTTCCGCCGGCAGCAGCTCGAGGACGCCATCGCGCGCCTCGCGCCCGCTGCCCGGCGCGCCGAGGCGCTCGGAGACCACGAGAGCTGCGTGATCGCCCTGCTCCTGGTCGCGCCCGCGCTGGTCTACGCCGGCCGCCTCGACGAGGCGGAGGCCCGGTTCGACGAGGTCATCGAGCGCTGCGAGCGCGTGGGCGACCGCCTGCACCTGGGCGGCGCCTACCAGAACCGGCTGACGATCCGGCTGATGCGCGAGGACCCGGAGGGCGCCGTGAGCGACCTGCGGACCGCCG
The DNA here is from genome assembly GCF_051521615.1 of Sorangium sp. So ce1335. Taxonomy (NCBI): domain Bacteria; kingdom Pseudomonadati; phylum Myxococcota; order Polyangiales; family Polyangiaceae; genus Sorangium; species Sorangium sp. So ce1335. Next base: position 5,962,003 of record NZ_CP150363.1, on the reverse strand, counting down.
TCGCCCTGGCCCGCGAGCTCGGCAACGCGTACCTCGAGCGCGGGCCCGCCCACAACCTCGCCGAGCTGCTCTACTGGGGCGGCGAGCTCGGGGAGGCGCTGCCGCTCGCGCTCCGCGCCTGGGAGCTCCAGCAGCGGTTCTTCGAGGCGAGCGCGATGCCGGACTTCGCGCTGCTCGTGGCGCGGATCCACTGCGCGCGCGGCGAGCTCGGCGAGGCCAGGCGCCACCTCGATCGGGTGCGGAGCCGCTGCGACCTCGAGGCCGCACCGCCGGTGACGCGGGTGCTGGTCCGCCTCTGCGCGCAGGTCCTGGAGGGCGCGGGCGCGCCGGCGGAGGCGTGGGAGGCGCTCGTCGCCGAGGTCCGCGAGGCCGCGCTCCTCAGCGAGCACATCGAGGTCCTCTGCTTCGCCGCGGCCGCCGCGCTGGAGGGCGGGAGGCGCGAGGACGCCCGCCGCTTCCTCGAAGAGGCGGCGCAGATGACCTGGGGCTCGCGGTTCTGGAAGGGGCGGCTCTCGCGCCTCGCGGCGCAGCTCGACCAGCACGAGCTCGCGTGATCGGCCCTCCGGGCCGCCTGTCGCCCTCCAGGCGACAGACCTCCGCCCGGTGTCGCGGCGCGCGCCACAACGCGCCCCGCGAGCGGGGACGATGGCGCGCGCTTCCGGGGCCGACCGGCATGGCGCGGGACGTGCTCTGATTTCGTAGACCAGACTCGTAGACCCGACCTGCGCACCAGAAAAGGGGCCACAATGAACCGACGAACCGCCTGTCTCGGAGTCTCCACCCTGTCGCTGACCGCGGGCATCGTGCTCGCCGCCGGCGCCTCCAGCGCGAGCAGCGGGATCCCGGTGCCGCTCATGGTCATCGCCAACCACATGACGCTCGACCACCTGGGCCACAACCTGCTCACGACCAACCGGGAGAGCCTCGAGGCGCTCGTCTCCCATCCGCTGGACGATCGATCCCTCGCCGACGACGCCACGCTCCACAACGCCTTGCGCGATCCGCGCGCGAGAGAGACGATGCAGGCCATCGTCGAGTGCGCGCTCGGGAAGGACCAGCCCCCCGTGTCGTGGACGCCCACGCCGGAAGATATCGCGGCCAAGAGAGACCAGGACAGGGCGAGGAGAGCCCACGCGCTCGGGCAGGGCGCCGCCGGCCTCACGGTCACGAGGATGGCTGACCCTGACGCCATCATCGATGTCGAGCCCCGCTCCTTCAAGGGGAGCCTCGGGCTCTGCCGCGACTGGGCCACGCAGAAGCCGTCCGAGGCCTGCCAGGAGGTCGTCTCGGCGTGCCTGCTCGCAAGGAACAATCCGGCAGGCGAGCGACTTGATATCTGGCTTCAGGGCGCTCCGTCGCTCGGGGGCTCTGCCCAGAGGGAGATGGAGAACTTCCCGTGGATGGAAGGCGCGTTCTACGGCAATCTCTTCGACGCGGAGGCGCTGAACGAGAAGGCCGAGGTGACGCTCGTCGGGCCTTACACGATCGAGCGACCGGCCGTGGGCGAGGATGAGGTCATCTACACGAAGGCGTTCGTCTGTGCTGGCGAGCAATCGGGCGACGTCCCCGAGAGCGAGGTTCCGCCGGACATCTACATGCAAACGCGCACCTGCAAGCAGTCCGCGTTCCTGGGGATGCGCGAGAACAGCGCTCCCAACGCAGGATGCGTCGCCCGGTTCGTCGGGCTGTGCCGCTCGCCTCGACGGACAGTAACAATCGTCCCGACGGGCACCACGATCTCGTATCCGCTGTTCGCGGACGCGAGCTGCACCGAGTCGGATCGCGCCTACAACAACTGCCGGGGCGGCGATCGGGTCTGGTCGCACGCCCTCACCGTGTTCCTGCAAGGGCAGGGATCCATCGTCCCGTCCAGCGCTGCGGCTCTCGCGCGGATCAAGGCCAACTCGGCCCCGCCGAAGCTCCCCGGAGCGTCGGGCGCGGCGGCGCCCCGGGCGCCCGAGAGCCAGAAGCCGCGCGCGGTGCCCGTACCGGCGCCGCCCCCGACCAGGGGTTAGCCATCCTCGTGGTCCGCAATCCGGCGGGGCCTCATCGATGGAGATCCTGCGTCGTCACGGCGGAGCAGCGCGCTTGCATTCCGCCGCTGGCTCGGGCGATCTCGTCGCACCATGGCAGCGACGACGAGGCCTCACGACCCGACCGGCACGATCGCCGACGAGGACCCGAGCGCCTCCGACCACCTCGCCCCCGGCACCCTCGCCGGCGATTTCCTTGTCGAGGAGGCGCGGAGCCACGGCGGCTTCGCGGTCGTCTACCTGGCCACGCAGCTCGGGACGGGGCGCCCCGTCGCGCTCAAGGTCCTCCGGCGGCGCCTCGCCGCAAGCTCGCGGATCCTCGAGCGATTCCAGCAGGAGGCCGCCGCCCTCCGGCGCCTCGCCCACCCGCACATCGTCGAGATCCTCGGCGCGGGGGACCTGTCCGACGGCAGGCCCTACATCGCGGTGGAGTGGCTCGAGGGCCGCACGCTCCGGCAAGAGCTCCGCGCCCGCGGCGCGCTCTCGGTCGCGGAGGCGCTCGCCGTCGTCGAGGAGGTCGGCGGCGCGCTCGCCGCCGCGCACGCGCTCGGGATCGTCCACCGCGACGTCAAGGCGCAGAACATCATGGCGATCCCGCGCGGCGGGTGGTTCACGACGCGGCTCGTGGACTTCGGGATCGCCAAGCTGCTCGAGCCCGAGCGGCTCGGCCGCGCGCCCATCTTCACGCAGGGCAGCGTGCTCGGGACGCCGGGCAGCATGGCGCCCGAGCAGATCGCCGGCCGCCCCGTCGACGCGCGGACCGACGTCTACGCGCTCGGCCTGCTCTTGTACGAGCTGCTCACCGGGCAGCCCGCGTTTCAGGCGGACAACCTGGTCGAGCTCGAGGATCTCCAGCTCTTCGCCCCGCCGCCGCGGGCCGGCGACCTCGTGGCCGTGCCGCCCGCCGTCGACGCCGCGCTCGCGCGCTGCCTCCAGAAGTCGCCGGACGCGCGTTACCCGGGCGTGGACGCGCTCCTCGCCGACCTGCGCGCGGCGCCGCGCGCGGCGCAGGAGGCGGCCGCCGTGACCGAGGCCGCCGCGCTGCACGTGGGCGTGAGCCTCGACGCGGCGGACGAGCTCGACGAGGCGGCGTTCGACGACGCCGAGGCGGTCCTCGCGATAGCGCGGCAGGCAGCGGCCGACGCGGGGCTGGTCACGGTCGTCGACGGCGGCGGCGTGCTCGTCGGGGCGACGACGCTCCCCGGCGATCCGGAGGGCGGCCGCGCAGCGCGGGCCCGGCTCGTCCGCGCGGCGCGCGCGCTCGAGGCGACGATCGCCGCGCGGCCCGGCCCGAGCCCCGCGGTCCAGGTCGCGCTGGTGCTGCACGCAGCGCCCGCGCGGGTCCAGGGCGCGCGGGGGCAGGAGCGGTTCCAGGGCGGAGAGCTGTTGCGCCTCGACGCGTGGACCGCGGGGTGTCCCCGGGGCGGCCTCGTGATCACGCCCGCGGCGCGCGCCGGGACCGACGAGCACTGAGCGCTGTCGCCTCGGCGTCGCGCTGGGCGCCGTCGGCTCGGCGCCGCGCCGATCGCTGTCGCCTCGGCGTCGCAGCGCCGAGCGCGCGCGTCGCCTGACGGGCGACACCGCCGCGCGGCGGCGCCGACTCGACCTCTCGCAACAGGCCTGATCGCCGCGGCGGCGCGCCGCCGAGCCGCTGGCACGCGCGGTGCTCAGCGTCCGAGACGGGAAGCCGATGGAACCTGGGCCTTGAGCGCTCCGGGACGATCCATCCGCGTCTGTGATCCGGCAGCGGGCGGCGCGGCCCGTATCCGAGGGAGGCCGCGCGCAGCGAGCCAGCGTTTCATCGACGAGAAGGAGAGAGCCATGAAAACGAATCGTTGGATGATGAAGGGTGTTGTTCTTCTGTCCTCCTGCGCCGCGCTCGTCTTCGCGGGGTGCTTCGCGCCCGTGGCGGAGGGCGAAGCGCCGGGCTCCGACGCGGCGCGCGGCGAGGCGCTGGCCGGCGACGCCGAGGCGCCGGTCGGCGAAGGCGAGGCGCTGGCCGGCGACGGCCCGGAGCAGGTGGGCGTGTCGCAGGAGGAGCTCACCGCCTGTCAATCGGTGTACAGGCACGGCGGCTCCGCCATCGAGCGTACCTACACCACCAGTGTCGGCTGCTACTGCGGCGACGGGTTCGTTCGGGACCGCTTCACGGTGTGGAACGACGGGGACGGGGACTGCTCCGGCATCAGGTGGCTGACGTCCGATCCTCGTGATTGCCGCATCCTCGTGAGCGTCAAGGACTCGGGCGGGTGGTTTTACGGGAACTGCAACTACCTCATCGAGAAGAAGGAGGATCTGCTGAGCTGCAAGGGCCATTGCGGCGGGCAAGCCCCGGGCGGTTGCTACTGCGACGCGGCGTGCACGGGCTACGGAGACTGCTGCGCCGATTACGGTCCGACCTGCTGATCGTGGCCCGCGCGGCGGAGGTCGGAGCGCGTCCCTCTACTCGCAGGGCAGGATGCGCAACACCTTGATCCTCGTGTTCGTGCTGCCGGGCGCGACGAAGGCCGCGCTCCCGTCGGGGAACGCGACGAGGTCCTGATAGCGGTTGCCGAGCACGTCGACCTCCAGCGGCTCGCCCTCGGCCTCGCCGGTCGCGCGGTCGCGGGTCTGCACGTACATCGCGCGGGCCCGGTCGTTGCGGGCGATGTCGCCGGCGGCCGTCGTGCTCTCCCAGGCCGCGATCATGTGGGCATCGCCATAGGCCGCCAGGTGCGGGGCGCGGTGGTTCAGGCCCGGGTCGCTGGCGATCGTGATGTCCTGCTCCGCGGCGCCGCCCGTGAAGCGGAGCAGCCGCACCTCCGCGAGCCCGTTCGCGCCCGCCGGCTGGCCCGGGCGGATGTTGCTCGCCGTGAGCCAGGTGCCGCCGCCGGCGGCGGTGACGAGGTTCCCCAGGTTCGAGTACGCGAGATCGACCGGGTAGATTGTCGTGTAGCTGGGCGCGAGCGCGATGCGGTTGTTGTTGTCGGTCTTGCACACCGTGACGAACTTGCCCGCGCGGTCGTCCCAGAGGATGCGCTCGTAGCCGCTGTGGCTGCAGCCCCAGTCGAAGCCGTCCCGCTGCAGCGCGCCGTCCGCGTCGACCACCTTCATGCGATCGCCCTGGTGGATGTTGATGCACCCCCCTTGCGACACGCTGATCGCGGCGCCGAAGTAGCCCGCATAGCGCGCGCCGTCGAAGGCGATGCGGCCGTGATGGGCGTACCACCAGATCATGGTCACGTTGGGTCCGGTGGGACCTGTCGAGTAGGGCGGCAGCGCGGCGCTCGAGCTCGTGAGCTTGGTCGCCCAGGTCTCGCTCGTGCCGTCGAAGCGGACCATGTACATATCGTGACAGGGGACCGGCGGGGACGGCGGCGTGCCGCAGAGGTTCGTCGGCGCGCCGCAATTCAAGGTTCCGCCGCCCTCCGCATCGCGGGTCAGCAGCAAAACCCCACCGCTGTCATCGGCGTACAGATCGGAAAAGTCGTTTGCCGGCAGGCCGAACGGGCGACCCACGACCTGATCGCCGGCGTCGAGCTGGGCGATGTGGACCTGATCGTCGTCGCCCATCCAGGCGAGGCGCGAGCCGCCGGACCGCATCGGCGAGATCACGAGCGGCTTCAGCGCGGCCTCGTCCTCGTTGTTGATGACGCGGACCCCGACGTCGATCTCGGTGATGCGGATGCGGTCCCGGGTGATGCCGCACGCGCGTGGGCCGGGATCGCCGCCCGCGCCGCCGCCGCTGCTGGCGCTCGTGTCGCCGCCCGCGCCGCCGCCGCTGCTTGCGCTCGTATCGCCGCCCGCGCCGCCGCCGCTGCTGGCGCTCGTATCGCCGCCGGTGCCCGTGCTGGCGCTCGCCCCGCCGGTGCCGCTGCTGGTGCTCGCCCCGCCGGTGCCGCTGCCGGTGCTCGCCCCGCCGGTGCCCGTGCTGGCGCTCGCCCCGCCGGTGCCGCTGCTGGCGCTGCTCGTTCCCCCGGCGTCGCGGCTCGCTGCCGAGCCCGACTCTCCCACGCAGGCCGCGGGCCACGCGACGAGGACCAGAGACCACATGACGCGCAGGGTTCGTGTCGACATCCCATCAATTTACAGCGCGGATACCATGCATCACAAGCGTTTCATGAAGAGAAGAATTGCACACGGTGAACACGCATTTTGCAGGAAACGGCGCACGTCGCCGCACCCTCGACGCGCCTTCGGCACGCGCTCAACAGCCGACGATCCGCACCGTCTTCCCCCCGTGCACCACCTCCCGCACGAACAGCCTCTCTGCCCACGACAGCTCCTTGCGCAGGTCGAACATCACGAGCCACCCTTCGCCGAGCCCCGCGTGGTCGAGGTACCGCGCCACCTGATCGAGCGCGTCGACCACGGTCTCCGTGTCGCGGCGGACCTTCGCCTCGACGGCGTGGCGCTCGTCGCGCCAGCAGATCATCAGGTCGAGCGCGCCGCGCCCCAGCCCATATTCGCGCTCGACCCGTCCCCCGCCGTTCACGACCCGCTGCAGGAAGGCCATGAGCATCAGGTGAGGCCCGGACTCGCGGTAGCCGAACCCCTCGGCGGCGAGGTGGCCATCCTTGCGCCAGAACGCCTGCCAGTCGGTGAAGAGCTTGCCCATGTCGAGCGAGCCGTCCGGGCGGACGTACGCTGCGGGCTCGGCCGGGATCTGCGCCTGCCGAATGAACGTCAGCGCGCGCGGGACGACCTCGCGGTAGATGGGATTCGCGATCTCGAAGCGCCCGGCGTGGAAGCGGATCAGGCCCAGTCCGAGGACACGAGCGGCCGGTCGCTTCGCGCCGCGAGATCCCGCAGGTAGCGCACGACGAAGGTGCTCGCGGGGTCGACGCTGCGGACGTCGTCCGCGGGGCGGCCAAGGTCCGGCAGATCGCGCTCGACAGCGGTGTCCAGCGCATAGAGGACGGCCTCGAAGGCCTTCGCCGGATCGGGCTCCTCGCGGGCGATCTGGAGGTCGACCCAGGCCGCACGGAAGCGGCCCTCGCGGTTCAGGTGCTCGACGAGCCAGCGGGCGCTCGTTGTCTTGCCCGTCTGGCGGCCGGCGTGGAGCGTGAAGTACCTCCGGTTCTCGATGTGCTCGAGGGCCGGGCCGAGGCGGCGTCCGGGCGGGAGCATGTAGTGCTCGCCGGGGATGCAGGGGCCTGCGGTGTTGAACGAGCGGTGCACGGGGGGAAACTACCACGCAAGGGCCCCCGAGCCCGGCGGAGCCCCGCGCAACGCGGCGAGCACGGCGTCCGAGGGCCGGGCAGCCCCGGCGACGCCGGGTCGTGGGGTGCTTCGGCCGAAGGTGGGGGCTTTTTGAACCGCCAAGACGCCATGAGACGCCAAGAAAATACAAAGATCTTGGCGTCTCATGGCGCCTTGGCGGTTCCATCACCCCTCCGGGTCCCGCTCCGGCCCGAGCCCGTGCCGGTGGAGCAGGCGGTACAGGTACCGCCGGTCGAGCCCCGCGGCGGCCGCGGCCCGCGAGACCTTGCCGCCGTGGGCGCGGAGGAGCGCCTCGAAATACCGCCGCTCGAAGTCCGCGAGCACCCGGTCGCGCGCCTCGGCGTACGGCAGGCCGACGTCGATCTCCGCCGGCGCGCTCGGCGGCGCGTGGGCGCCCATCGGCGGCGGCGCGCGGAACACGAGGTACTGCTCCACGTAGTTCCTGAGCTCGCGCACGTTGCCCGGCCACGCCGCGCGCTTCATCCGGGCGATCACCTGCGGCTCCCGCAGCGCCGCGGCCTCCTCCGGCGTCGCGTGCAGCGCCGCGAGCAGATCGTCGATCAGCGCCGGGATGTCCTCGGGCCGCTGCCGCAGCGGGGGCAGCGGGATCCGCACGACGGCGATCCGGAAGTAGAGGTCGGCCCGGAAGCGGCCCGCGTTGACCTCGGCGCGAAGGTCCCGGTGCGTGGCGGCGATGACGCGCACGTCCACAGGCCGCGGCGTGTTCGTCCCGACGCGGCGGATCTCGCGCGCCTCGAGCGCCCTGAGGAGCTTCGGCTGGAGGTCGAGCGGCAGCTCGCCGATCTCGTCGAGGAAGATCGTCCCGCCCGACGCCTCCTCGAAGGCGCCGATCCGCGCCTCGCCCGCGCCCGTGAACGCGCCCTTCGCGTGCCCGAACAGCTCGCTCTCGATGAGGTTGCCGTGGATCGCCCCGCAGTCGACGACGACGAACGGCCTGTCCCGCCGCGCGCTCCGCTCGTGCACCGAGCGCGCCGCCTGGCTCTTGCCGGTGCCCGTCTCGCCCTCGATCAGCACCGTCACGTCGCGCTCCGCGGCCCGCGCCAGCATCGCGAACACCGCCCGCATCGCCGCAGACGCGCCCGACAGCGCGCCGAACCGCGCCTCCTCCCAGAGCGGCAGGCGGTTGTGCTCCGTCCCGAACTCGAAGCGCGCCACCGTCTTGCCGAGCCGGATGAGGCTGCCGGTGCGCAAAAGGGCCTCCACGACGCGCACGCCGTCGACGACCGTGCCGTTGTGGCTCCGGAGGTCGCGGACGCGCGCCCCGGCGTCGTCGATGCGGATCTCGCAGTGGAACCGCGACACCGTGGCGTCGGCGACGACGAGGTCGTTGCCCTCGCCCGATCCGATCGAGCACCGATCGGCCGAGGAGTCCCAGACGGCGCCCCGGGCCGGGCCCTCCACGAGCTCGACGCGGAAGCGGCGGACCATGCCCGCCGTGTCGTCCAGGCGAGCGCCGGGGTGGGTCAGCGTGTCGGCGCCGCCGGCGGCTCTCTTCGGAGGTTCGCTCGCCATGGGGACACGATATCACGGCGCCGTCGCGCCCCGCCCGGCGCCGTCCCTCCTCAGAAGAACCCGATCGGCCCCGGCGACCACGGCAGCTCCACCGCCTCGCCGACAGCCGGCGGCGCCACGCGCCGGAGCTTCCCGTCGCGCCACGCGAGGAGCACGAGGGCCGGATCCTCGAGCGGCGCGCCGAGATCGATCTCGATCCGCGAGGGCCTGCCGTCCTCGACCTCGGCGACCCGGATCGTGGCGCCGCACTGGGCGACCTGATGCCCCGCCTGGAGCGGCGCGGAAGGCGCGCGGTACAGGGTCTCGAACGCGCCCGTCAGCATCGTCCGGCCGATCGGCGCGAGGGTGAACGACGACGGGCCGGTGCGCGTGAGGCGGTGCGGGGCCTTGGCCATCGAGAGCGTCGACCAGCAGGAGATGGCGCCGGGCGACTCGAGGAGGACGATGGGCGAGGCATAGATGGCCGCCATCGGATCCGACGCGGCGGCGAGGAAGACCCGCTTCCGGGGCGGCGCCCCGATCTCCGCCGTGCGGGCGACGCCCTCGACCTTCCGCGCGATGTCGGCGCTCGCGCGGGTGCCGGCGACGAACAGGAGCGGCGCGATCGCGACGTGGACGAGCGCGAGCAGCCCCGCGCCGGCGCGGCGGCCGGCGGACGCGAGCCCGGGCGAGCCGCCGCGGTGGAGCCCGCGGAGGACGAGCACGGCGAGGAGCGGCGCGATCCCGAGGTTCGGCAAGAGCAGCAGGCGCGCCCCGGGGAAGCCCCCGAGGGTCGTGAAGAGCGCGAGCAGCGCCCCGGGCACGAGCCAGCGCAGGGCGGCCCGCTCGCGCTCGGGGATCGCGGGGAGGCACGCGCGGTAGAGGAGGGCGGCGCCGGCCGCCGACGCGAGCCCGAGCGCGACGAAGGGCGCCGCGGGGAGCGCGTTGGCGAGGTCGGCGGGCACGCCCGCGACCGCATTGCCGATCAGGATGGGCAGGCGCTCCGCGGCCGCGGCCGCGAACCGCAGCGGGGTCGCGAGCGGATCGACGTAGCCGCCGGTGTTCGCGGCGCCGCCGCCGAAGGCCTTGTAGGCCGCGAAGTACGCGAGCAGGCCGGCCGCCGGGAGCGCGCTCGCCGCGCGGGCGCGCCACCCTGCCGCGCGGCCCTCGGGCGCGGGACCGGCGAGCTGGTAGGCGACCCAGTACGCCGCCGCGCCGAGCGCCGCCTCGCCGCCGAGGAGCCCGATCCCGAGCCCGAGCGGGCCCAGGTACCGCCCGGGCCGCCAGCCCTCCTCGCGGTGGCGGAGGTGGGCGAGCAGCCCGAGCACCACCGGGAGCGCCGCGAGCAGCAGGTGCTGGCACGAGATCCACCCGGCCGCGTTCGCGTGGCTCTGGCTCACGGCGAAGATCAGCAGCGCGAGCGCCGCTGTCGCGCGCGGGAGCACCCGGAAGAAGAGCCTGCCGGCGGCCGCGACGAGCGCGACGTACAGCGCGATGGACACGAGGTGATACCCGAGCGGCGCGTGGCCGAAGGCGGCGCGCTCGAGCGCGATGAGCGCGCTGGTCAGGGGGCGGACCAGGTGGAGCTTCACCTCGGGATCGGTCCACCACGGCACCCCGGACGTGGCGATGCGCGCCTGCGTCGCGCGCGGGTCGCCGCTGAAGAAGTTGTAGAGATCGTACCAGGGCGGCGCGTCGGGGATCAGCTCCGCGAGATAACAGAGAAAGATGTAATCATCGCTGTAGAAGCCGACGGCGACGGTGGGCGCCGCCACGGCGAGCGCGATGAACAGGACGGCTTTGAAGAAATGAGGATGGCAGAGCCACCGCTCGGCGCGATCCGGCAAGCTCGGTTTCATTCCGCCTCGCCGGCATCCGTAGGGCGCCCGCCGCGCCGCGTGTAGAGGGAAATCGCCCTCAGCGCATGTCGTCGACGGCGCGGCGGATGAGCCGCACGAGGTCGCGCCGCATCTCGGCGCTCACCGTGTGACCGACGTCCGGGTAGCTCTGCAGGGTCGCCTTGACGCCGAGCCCGCCGAGCGCCGCGATCGCGTCGCGGGTCGGGCCGAGCGGCACGCGGCTGTCTGCATCGCCGTGCAGCGCCACGAGGGCGGGGGTCGCCGGATCCACCGCGGTCCCGGCGGGCAGCACCGCGGGGGGGACCCAGCCGCTCACGGGGAAGGCCGCGCCGACGACGCGCGGGTGGTGCAGGGCGAGCGCGAAGCTGAGCGCGCCGCCCTGGGAGAAGCCGGTCACGACGGCCTTGCCGCGCGTCGGCCGCTCGGCGGCGATCCGCTCGAGCGTCGCCGCGAGCGCGCCGGCCGCCCGCAAGATGCCCTGTCCCACGCTGTCGCTCCCGATCGCCTGCTGGAGCGGAAACCACGAGTAACCGTGGTTGTACGGCGCGAGCCCGCGCGGCACGATGAGCCGCGCCTTGAAGTCGGCGCCCGACAGCAGCGCCGCGAACGTCTCGGGCCTGTCGCCGAGCCCGTGAATCGCGACGACGAGCGGCAGCGCCTCGCTCCGGTCCGCGCCGCCCGTGATCTCTTCGAGGTACTCGACGGCGGCCGGCGCGGCGGGAGGCGCCGCGCTCGCCGCGACGCCGCCCCCGGGCGGCGCCGGCCGCCGCTCGCACGCGGCGAGCGCGACGATCGACGCGAGCGCGATCGCAGACGAGGCGGAGCAGCGACGGAGGCGAGGGGAGCGCATGGAGGAGAGCCTGCTGAAACCGCCGCTCGACAGCAACAGGGAACATACCCCGGCGGCGACGCCGCGCCCACCTGGGCAGGCGCCGCGAGCCATCGAGAACTCCCGACAACTCCCGCGTTCACCGGGGATCCAGCACACGAGAGCGTGGATCTGGTCGCGTTGGATTTGTCTGTTTGGGAGCGATCGTCATGCCTGGGCCGAAAAGAAGTGCCTTTTGCTTTGTTAGTAAAGAGTGCTTCCTACATAACATGATCAGGCTGCTTATCAGGAGAGTTCGATGGTCTCACTGGCTTATCGATTGGCCAGCTTCCCGCGGTGGCGGCGGGCGCTCGGCGCGGGGGTGAGCGCCGCGGCGCTGCTGCTCGCGGGGTGCACGGGCATCGCGGGCGATCCTCCGGGCGAGGACGGCACGGGCGGCGTCGTCCCGGGCGGCTCGACCGAGGCGCAGGTCGCCGAGCGCAGCATGTTCCCGAGGCTCAGCCACGCGCAGTGGGAGAACACCGTGCGCGACCTGCTGCGCCTCGACGGGAGGCCCGGTCTCTCGGACTCGTTCACCACCGATCCGCTCGGCGGCGTGTTCGACAACAACGAGGCTGCGCTCCAGGTGACGCCGGGCCTCTGGGGCGATTACCAGCGCGCCGCCGAGGAGCTCGCGGCCATGGTGGTCGCCGACGAGGGCAAGCTCGGCCGGCTCCTGCCCGCGGATCTGCCGGCCGAGCCGGAGGCGCGGGCGGAGGCGTTCGTCGAGCGGTTCGGCGAGCGGGCGTTCCGGCGCCCGCTCACGGCCGAGGAGCGGGCCAGCTACCTCGCCCTGTTCCGCCGCGGCGCGGAGCTCTACGAGGGCGAGGCGCCGTTCGCCGCCGGCGTGCGCGCGGCGCTCGAGGCGCTTCTTCAATCACCCCATTTCGTCTACCGCGTCGAGATCGGCGCGGGGCCGGCCAGGGACGGGCTCATCCCGCTGAGCGGATACGAGATCGCGACGAAGCTCTCGTACCTCTTCTGGAACACGATGCCCTCCGACGACCTCCTTGTCGCGGCGAAGGCGGGCGAGCTCTCGAGCCCGGAGGGCGTGCGCGCGACGGCGGAGCGCATGCTGGAGGACCCGCGCGCCCGCGACGTCGTCGGCGCGTTCCACCGCCAGCTCTACGATTACGAGACGTACCACGACCTCAACAAGGACCAGGCGCTCTTCCCCGAGTTCGTCCCCGAGATGGGCGAGGCCATGCAGCGCGAGGCGGAGCTCTTCGTGGATCACGTCGTGTTCGACAGGGAAGGCGGGCTCACCGATCTCCTCACCTCGCGCACCGCCTTCGTGGACGGCCGCCTCGCGGCGGTCTACGGCGTCGAGGGCGAATTCGCGAACGATTTCAGGCAGGTGGAGCTCGACGCGGCCGAGCGCTCGGGGCTGCTCACGCGGCTCGGCTTCCTCGCGGCCAAGGCGACGGCGCGGCAGCCGGACTCGATCCACCGCGGCGTCTTCGTGAACCTCAGGATCCTCTGCGCGTCGCTTCCGCCGCCGCCCGACAACGCGACGGGGCTGCCGCCGGGCGAGCACGCGACGAACCGCGAGCGCGTCGCGGCGCACACGGGCAAGGGCACGTGCGGCGAGGCGTGCCACGCCACGCTCATCAACCCCGCCGGGTTCGCCTTCGAGCACTACGACGCGATCGGCAAGTACCGGACGACCGACAACGGGGTGCCGGTCGACGCCGCGGACGCCTACCCGCTCGGCGGCCAGCCGCGGACGTACGCGGACGCCGTCGAGTTCAGCCGGCTCCTCGCCGAGAGCAGCGAGGCGCACGCGTGCTACGCGAAGCACTGGGTCGAGTTCGCCCACGGCCGCGACGCGCGCGCGAAGGACCAGTCGTTCATCAAGGAGCTCGGCGAGGCGTCCCTCGGCGGCGCCTCGACGAGGGAGCTGATCCTCCGGATCGTCTCCTCCACGCCGTTTCTCGCTCGCGTTCCTGCGGAGGCGCAATGATCACCCGACGACGTGTGCTTCGAGGCCTGTTTGGCGTCACGGTGGCGCTCCCGTTCCTGGAGACCTTCGCGCCCCGGCGCGCGGCGGCCGGCACGGGCGACGTGCCGCCCTTCGCGATCTTCATGCGCCAGGCGAACGGCGTGGCGCAGGCGGTCGACGAGGAGCCCGAGATGTTCTGGCCCCGCGAGGCAGGCCCTGTGTCCGCCGAGACGATGGAGCGGGACAGCGACAGGGCGGTGAGCGAGCTCAAGGACCACGCGAGCAAGCTGATCCTCGTGCGCGGCGTCAAGTTCGCGTTCCAGGGCAACGGGTGCGGCCACTCCGGCGGCGGCAACCAGTGCCTCACGGCGGCGCGCGTGTCGGAGGAGCCGTCGGGCAACGAGTCGCTCGCGATGGGCGAGTCGATCGACAACCGCATCGCGGCCGAGCTCAACCCGCAGGGCGTCGAGCCGCTGACGCTCTACGCGGGCAGGATGGCCGGCTACATCAACGAGGTGCTCTCGTACCGCGGGCCGATGCAGCTCCGCGCCGCGGAGCGCAACCCGTTCAACGCGTACCGGAAGCTCTTCGGGCTCGCCGACGCGGACGCCGAGGCGACGCGGGCGCTGGCGGCGCGCCGCGCCAGCGTGAACGACCTCGTCCGCGGGGACATGAAGGCGCTGATGAGCCGGAGCGACCTCAGCAAGAGCGACCGCGAGCGGCTCACGCTCCACTTCGACAGCATCCGGGACCTCGAGGTCGCGATGGCGTGCAAGCTCCCGGCGGAGCGGGTCGCCGAGATGGAGGCCATCTCCCCGGACGTGGGCAAGTACGAGAACGTGGAGACCGTCGCCCGCATGCAGCTGGACATCATCGCGCTCGCGATGGCGTGCGGCGTGACGCGCGCCGCGACGCTCCAGGTGGGCGACGGCAACGACGGGACCGAGTACACGATCGGCGGCGTGCGGCAGAAGAGCTTCCACAAGATCTCGCACCGCATCGACAGCGACGGCTCCGAGGGCCCGCCGATCGAGGGCGCGCAGGAGCTCCACCACCAGATCGACCGGATCCACGGGCGGATGTTCAAGCACCTGCTCGACCGGCTCGCGGCCTACGAGCTCGGCTCGGGGACGCTCCTCGACCACGGCGTGGCCGTGTGGCTCAACGACCTCGGCGACAAGTACCACTCGTACCGGCGGGTCCCGTACATCCTCGCCGGCGGCGCCGCCGGCTACCTGAAGACCGGCCAGTTCGTCGACGTGAACATCACGAACAACAAGCTCCTCAACACGATCGGCGCGGCGGTCGGGTGCACGAACGGCCAGGGCGGCCCGCTCGATAATTTCGGCGACGCGAGCCTCGAGGGCGGCCTCGTCGACGCCATCATCAACGCCTGACCGCGCCGGCCGCCCCGCGCGTCCGGGGCCGGCGGCGCGGGCAGGCGCCGCCGCTCAGGAGAGGAGCTCGACGGCGACCTCGATCGTGGTCTTCTGGCCGTTGCGGAGCAGCTCGACCTTCACCTTCTCGCCCGGCTTCTTGCCGTCGAGCGCGTTGTAGAGCGCGTCGTAGTCGGGGACCGGCGTGCCGTCGATGCCGACGATCACGTCGCCCAGCACGAGCCCGCGGTCGCCCTCGGAGAGGCCGCGCAGGCCGGCCTTGTCGGCGGGGCCGCCCGGGATGACGCCCATCACGATGACGCCGCGGATGCCGTTGCGGCGCTCCAGGCGGTGCGCCGGGTCGAGCTGGATGCCGAGGCCGACCTGCTCGGCCTTCCCGGTCTTGATGATCTGCGGGACGATCCGCGCGATCGTCGTCGAGGGCACGGCGAAGCCGATGCCGGCCGACGCGCCGCTCTTCGAGAAGATCATCGTGTTCATGCCGATGAGGTGCCCGCTCGAGTCGAGCAGCGGGCCGCCGGAGTTGCCGGGGTTGATGGCGGCGTCGGTCTGGACCATGTCGCGGATGGTCACGCCGCCCGCGCCCTCGACCTGGCGCCCGAGCGCGCTGATGATGCCCGTGGTCAGCGTGTGGTCGAGGCCGTACGGGTTGCCGATCGCGATCGCCTTCTGCCCGACCTCCAGCGGCTCGCGCAGCGGCGCGACCTGGATCGGCTTGAGCATCTCCTTCGGCGCGTCGATCTTGAGCACCGCGATGTCCTTGCGCGGCTCGATGCCCACGACCCGCGCCGGGAACGACTTCTCCCCCTGGAGCCGGACGATGAGCGACTGCGCGTTGTCCACGACGTGGAAGTTCGTGACGACGTGCCCGTCCGCGTCCCAGACGAAGCCCGATCCGCTGCCGGCGGGCACCTCGACCGCGGTCCCCCAGAAGCGGTCCACGACGAGGCGCTTCTGCGTCACGAACACCGTCGAGGGCGCGACCTCGCGGAACACGGCGATCGTGTTGCGCTCGTCCTCGATGAGCGAGCCCTTCGAGGGCGGCGGGACCGGCGGCGGCATCGCGTCGATCGTCGAGGGCGTCGGGGGCGCGTCCGGGACCTTCGTCGCGCTCGGCGACTGAGGGCCGCCGGGGCTGGGCCTCTCCTTGCACCCCGGGGCAGCGGCGAGGGCAGCGACGAGCGCGGCGACGGCGATCAGGGCTGAGGGTCGAGCGTGTTCGCGGTGGCGCATGCGGCCCAATCTAGCCTGCGATCGGCGAGCCGTCTCCTTTGCGGCGCGCGGCGCCAGGCGGCGCGGCAGTCTGCCGCGCGCAACGGATGCGCGGAGCACGCGCGGAACGGCGCGGAGCACGCGCGGAACGGCCCGTCGCGGCGGCGGCGGATCGGATCCGAGATGCAAACGGGCGAAGTTGCGGTAGAGGTGGCCCTGACGGATGAAGCCCATGACCTCTTCAACGAAGTTCCAGACCACCCCCCCAGCCGTGAAGGAGCCCGTGAAGGTGCTCCTCCTCGAGAACATCCACCAGAGCGCGCACGAGCTCTTTCGATCGCGGTCGTTCGAGATCGAGACGCGGAGCTCGGCGCTGAAGGAGGACGAGCTCGTCGCCGCGCTCGCGGGGGTCAACGTGATCGGCATCCGGAGCAAGACGCACCTCACGGCGCGCGTGCTCGAGAAGGCCGACAAGCTGATCGCCATCGGGTGCTTCTGCATCGGCACGAACCAGGTCGACCTCGACGCGGCGAACCGGCGCGGGGTCCCGGTGTTCAACGCGCCGTTCAGCAACACGCGCAGCGTCGCCGAGATGATCATCGCCGAGTGCGTCATGCTGGCCCGGCAGCTCGGCGACCGGTCGCGCGAGGTGCACGCCGGCACGTGGAAGAAGGTCTCGAAGGCCTGCTACGAGGTCCGCGGCAAGACGATCGGCCTGATCGGCTACGGCCACATCGGCCAGCAGCTCGGCGTGCTCGCCGAGGCGATGGGCATGCGCGTGATCTACTACGACATCGCGCAGAAGCTCCCGATGGGCAACAACCGCCCGGTGCCGACGCTCGAGGCGCTGCTCGCGGAGTCGGATTTCGTGTCGCTCCACGTGCCGGCCACGCCGGAGACGCGCAACATGATCGGCGCGGCCGAGCTCGCGCACATGCGCAAGGGGTCGTACCTCCTGAACGCGAGCCGCGGGACGGTGGTGGTGATCCCGGCGCTGGCCGAGGCGCTGAAGAGCGGGCACCTCGCGGGCGCGGCGATCGACGTGTACCCGGAGGAGCCGGAGTCGAACTCGGACGGGTTCCGCACGGATCTGCAGAATCTGCCGAACGTGATCCTGTCGCCGCACATCGGCGGGTCGACCGAGGAGGCGCAGGAGGCCATCGGGCGTGAGGTGTCGCGGGCGCTGACGCAGCTCGTGACCACGGGGGCGACGACAGGGGCGGTGAACTTCCCGAACGTGGAGCTGCCGCCGCTCAAGGGCACGCACCGCATCCTCAACGTGCACCGCAACGTGCCGGGCGTGCTCCGCGACGTGAACCGCATCGTGTCGGACGTGAACGCCAACATCGACAGCCAGGTCCTCTCGACGGACGCCAACATCGGCTACCTCATCATGGATCTGTCGCAGGACGTGTCGGCGGAGGTGAGCCGGCGGATCGGGGCGCTCGAGACGAGCATCCGGACGCGCGTGCTCTATTGAGGCGCCCGCGAGGGGGCCCGGCCGGCGGGGGAGGGTGTTCTTCGGGGGGCGCGGGGGCCCCGCCGAACTCGCCTGAGACGTTCGTTCGCCGGCGTGCAGAGCACGCCGGCGAACGAACGTCTGTTGGGCTCAGACATCGGCCCGTCCCCCGCGCCCCCCGAAGAACACCCTCCCCCGCCGGCCTACGGTCGATGATGGGGGGTAGACCGAGTCGCCGAAGTACATCGTGAGTGGCTGACGAGCGGTGAGCGCCGTCGGAACGACGGTTGGCGCGCCGGCGGCGGCGTATCGCGAGCGGCGAGGAACGCCATCATTGTATGGCGGGGGCGAACAACGATGTATCGAACATGCCGATTCACAGGCGAGTCGGGGTGGCGCAACCTCGGAGGCTGACCGAGACGAGATGACCGGGAGACTGGCCGCGCAAGGGCGGCAGGACCGGAGGCTCGCTGGCTTGACCTGGAGGACTTGCGATGAAGATCGAGAGGCTCTTCAACGTGCTGATCTTGAGCGGCGCAGCCGTGGGGCTCGCCGCTTGCAGCGAGGACGACGGCGGGAACGGCGGAGCCGGCGCAGCGGGGAGCACGGGCGCAACGAGCGGGACCGCCACGGGCAGCGGCGGGCAGGGCGGGGGCGGCGAGGGCGCCAGCAGCGGCAGCGGCGGCGAGGGCGGCGGGAGCGCGACGGCGGGCAGCGGCGGCGCGAGCGCCTCCGCCGGCAGCGGCGGGGAGGGCGGGGGCGCGACGGCGGGGAGCGGCGGCGCGAGCGCCTCCGTCGGCAGCGGAGGGGGCGATGGCGCGGGCGGCGCCAGCAACCTGGACTGCTCGGAGCCGGCCGCGGCGCATGACGCGTGCGGCTGCGCCTGCTGCTGGGCGACCGGATGTCTCAACACCGAGCCGTGCTGCGCAGGGTTCTGTGAAGCGGGCAATGGCGGCGAGGGGTGCTGCGGTGGCTGACGGCAGCGCGGCTGGCGCGCGCGGGGCCGCGGCGGGGGTCTGGAGGAGCCGGGCGCACGCGGAGCTCGAGGCGGCGGCGCGGTTCTCGCGGCTCGCCGAGCAGCTCGAGACGGCCGGCGCCGTGGCGCCCGTCGTCGCCATGGCGCGCGCGGCGGCGGCGGACGAGCGGCGCCACGCGGAGCTGTGCGCGGCGCTCGCGCGCGAGCTGGGGGGCGCGGCCTTCACCCCGCGCGCGGTCGCCGGGGCGGCCGAGGTGGCGCCGCGCGGGCTCGATCGGCGCGAGCGGGTGCTCTACGAGGTCGTCGCGATGGCGTGCGTCACCGAGACGCTCAGCGCGGCGCTCCTCGGCGAGATGGTCGAGCGCGCCACCGACCCGCGCGTGCGCGAGACCATGCAGCACATCCTCCGCGACGAGGTGGACCACGCGCGGCTCGGCTGGGCACACCTCGCGGCCGAACGGCAGCGCGGCTGCGCCGACGTCATCGGCGAACACCTCCCCGCCATGCTCGCCGGCACCGTCCACGAAGAGGTGTTCTCGTCATGGACAGAGCACCCGGCGCAGGAGGCGCTGTCCGGCCTCGGCGCCCTGGACCGCGCCGAACGCAGGCGGATCTTCGACGAGACGATGCGGCGCGTGGTCCTCCCGGGGCTGCGACACCTCGGGATCGACACGGGACGCGGCGAGCAGTGGCTCGCGGCGCGGCTCGGCTGACAAGGCACCGGCGGCCCGGAGTCGTGCCCTCCGCCCGCCGGGGCGCGTCGATCAGGCCGCTATCTCGAGCCGGCCCCGCTCGCCCCGGCGCGAGGCCGGGTCGTCGCCAGCGAAGACGATCGTGAACACGACGAACGCAGCCCACAGCGCCGCCAGGTGGTAGAGCATCGCGATCCCGCCCTCCGCCTGGTAAATCGCGCTCGACGCGGGGGGGCCGAGGAGCATGCCCGCGGCGTAGAAGACGTTGTACAGCGAGTTCGCGCGGGCGTAGTCGCGCGGGGCGGTGACAACGCCCTGGAGCGCCAGGCTGAGCGGCGAGATCGACGCGAGCGTTGCACCGGCGATGAACACCGCGACGCACATCGCCGCATACTGGTCGAGGTACACGAAGCCGAGGATCATCAGCGTGCCGACCACGCCGAGCACGCGCATGAGCGACAGGTGACCGCGGCGGTCGCCGATCCGGCCGAAGACGTTGGTGAAGGAGAGCATCCCCACCGCGAAATAGGCAGGGATGAGGATCGTCTGCTCGAGCGTGACCCCCTTGGACGCCATCAGGTAGAGCGGGAGGAACAGGACCACAGACGCCTGGAAATAACCGTAGGCGAAGGTCGCGAAGCACGCGGTCTTGATGCGCCACAGGATCGACGCGGACGACGCCGCGGGCTCCGCGCCGGGGAGCGCGCCGGGCTCGCCGTGCGCCGCGGCCTCGGGCGGGTCGCGGTCGAGGCGGGCGAGCACGAGCAGCGCGGAAGCCGCCGAGATGACGCACGAGATGACGAACGCCGACGCCATCGACGACATCGCCACGATGGCCTTCGCGCAGAGCGGGCCGAGGACGTAGCCGAGCGCCATCGCGACGGCGTAAAGGCTCGTCACGAACGCCTTGTTGTCCTTGTCCGACCGGGCGAGCAGGATGGTCTCGCAGCTCACCCAGATGCCGACCGAGCACGCGCCGTCGAGGAAGCGCACCGCGGCGATGGAGGCGAAGCCCGGCAGGAAAGGGAAGACGCCGACCGCCGCCGCGTACCCGGCCAGCGAGAGGACGAGCGTCGCCTTCGCGGAGAAGCGGCGGATGAGCGCGCCCATCGGGAGCGACAGGAGGACGATGCCGAGCGCGAAGCACGAGGCGAGCAGCCCGATGTCGCGCTTGTCGAAGCCGCGCGCGTCGAGGAAGACCGCCGTGAGCGAGATCGCGATGCCGTAGGCGAGCCCCAGCAGGAAGATCGCGCCGTAGATGAGCCAGATATTCCGATCAGGGATGCGGCGGAGCATGTTCGCCCGGCAGGTTCGATCGGCCGCTCCGCCGTGTCAAACGGGTCCGTGGCGCCGGAAATGCGCTTTCCCGCCGTGGGGGCTCTCTCGCGCCCCCCCGCGCGCGGGCTCACCGCAGGAAGTCGAGGAGGAGCTGATTGACCTTCTCCGGCCGGTCGTAGTGCACGAAATGGCTCGCGTCGGGGATGCGGACGACTCGCACGTTGGGGGCCAGCTCCGGATCCGGCGCGGCGACGAGATCGGCGTCGAGGTAGCGGTCGTGCTCACCCCAGATGACCAGCACGGGCGTGTCGACGCGGGGCGGCTTGCCCGACTTTCGCAGGCTGCTCGGGCGGAAGGCGGCGCGGTAGTAGTTGATCGTGGCCGTGAGCGCGCCGGGCTGCGACCACGCCTCGAGGTAACGGGCGAGATCCTCGTCGGTGACCGCGCCCGGACGACGCGTGTCGTCCTTCACCGACGCGCGGAACGTGGCGTAGTCGTTCCACCGCACGAGCAGCTCGGGCAGCTTCGGGATCTGGAAGAAGAACATGTACCAGCTCTTGCGGAGCTGCCGCGCCGTCCGGAGCGCGGCGAGCATCTTCGCGGGGTGCGGGCCGTTGAGGATGACGAGCCGCTCGAGGAGCTCGGGATACCGCATCGCGAACGGCCAGGCGACGCCGGCGCCCCAGTCGTGGCCGACGACCGCCGCGGCGCGCTCCGCGCCCGAAGCCTGGATGAGCGCCGCCACGTCCGCGGTCAGCTCGGCGCTCGCGTACGCGGCGACGCCCCGGGGCTTGTCCGAGAGATTGTAGCCGCGCATGTCCGGCGCGATCACGCGATAGCCCGCCTCGACGAGCGCGGGGATCTGGTGCCGCCAGGAGTACCAGAGCTCGGGAAAGCCGTGCAGGAGCACGACGAGCGGCCCCTCGCCCGCCTCGACGTAGTGAAGGCGGACGCCGCTTCGTTCGGTGTACCGGTGCGATAGCCTGGATTCGTCGAGGGTCATCGTCTCTCCTTCCGCTGGTCGGCCGCCGGTGCCCCGGGCAGGTCGCGCTGAGGTGTGGAGTCGTCGAGCGGCGCCGCCGTTCTATCACGAAGGGAATCGACGAACGCGGCGATGGCAGGGGCGCCGCCGCGGAAGAAGGAGAGCGCACGCGCGGCGGCGCGCCGACAGACCCTCTGGACGGATCAGGCCCGCCGGCGCGGCGCTTCGAGCCTGTCTCCGGGGCGCTGCGCGCTCGTGCGGCCGCTGCCCTCGAGCGCCGCCACGATCGCGCTCCGCGTGCGGTGCCTGTCGCAGAGCGCCCGGAGCTCGTCCCGGTCGAGCAGGCGATCCACGAAGATCTCCGCCATCACCGGGTAGGCCAGGTCGTGCGCGAGGACGCCGAACCGCACCTCCACCTCGGACGGCGAGGCCTCGCGGCCGTCGGGCGCGAGGACCCGCACCGCGGGCGGCTGCTGGAAGGACACGAGCACGCGCTGCGCGCTCCAACCGAGGAACACCCAGGCCTTCGTCTTCCGGCGCTCGCGGTCGTAGAAGACGGGGACCATCGCGCGGACGTCCCGCCCGACGTCGCGGTCCTCCAGCGCGCTCCAGCGCCGGAACGCCTGCGCGTCGTGCTCGCGCCCGCGCCCCGACCCGAGCGCGCCGTCCCGGTCCGGCAGGACGCCCACGGCCGCGCAGGCGGCGCGGAACGCCGGATCCATGGCCTCGTCGAGCGGCATCCCGAGGTCGGCCGCGACGGCGGCGGCCGCGCCGAAGAACAGGCCCTCCATCCGGGCGAGCTCCTCGGAGAGCGGGAGCCCGACAGGCCCGTCGGGGGTGAGGCGCTCGATGCGGGCGAGCGCGTCGGCGCCGAACGCGCCCTCGAGCGCCCGGCGGACGAAGCGGTACCCGAGCGCGCGGCGAAGGAAATACGACGCCGTGGGCTCGGCGGCGAGCTCGGGCAGGACGTCGACGACGACGCTCGGCCGCCCGCGCGTGAGCGGCGGGGCGCAGCTCGGCGCGGGGACCGCGAGCTGCTTGACGTGCGCCTCGCGCGTGAGCGTGAGGATGCCCTTGGACAGCTCCAGCAAGAGCTCGCGGTACCTGCGATCGAGCGAGACGCGCGGCGCCTCGGGCGCGCGCTCCGGCGCGACGAGCGGCTCGAGCGACCAGGTCTGGTAGTCGTACCAGCCCGAGGCCTCCGTGGGCCGGAGGTCGACGCGGCCGTCGCGGACGCGCGCGGCGAGCTCGCTCATGAGGTCGAACCCCTCCGGGACCGGCTGACCGTCGAGGAGCTTCATCGCGAGGTCGGCCTCGACGGCGCGGGACGGCGGGAAGATCGCGTGCGCGGGCCCCACCTCGACCTGGCCGCGATCCAGCGAGCGGAGGACGGGCGTGAGGTCGGGCGTGTCGGGCGGGCCCGTGAGCCGCGAGGCGAGCGCGAGCACGCCCTCGTACGTGGTCCGCGCGGCCGCCTCCTCGCGGAGGACGCGGGCGAGCGCCTCGATCGCGCCGGGATCGCGCAGCGGCGCCTGGAGCAGCCGGTCCTGCTGGAAGACGCGCCGGAGCGGCTCGCTCCACGTGTACACCCCGAGCGGCTTCGAGCGGCGCTCGTCGGCGAGGAACTCGTCGAGGAGGCGCGCGACGTCCGGCGCGAGGGGGCGAGGCACCTCCCGGACGAGCCCGCCGAGCCGCGCCGCGGCGAGCAGCAGCGCGGCCGGCGCCGCAGGCGAGCCGTGGGCCAGCGACGCGGGCGAGCCGTGAACCAGCGACGCGAGCCACGTCTCGATCAGGTACGCCTTGCCGCGGAGGAGCCCGGCGCCCCGCTGCGCGGCGAGCTCGACCGCCGCGATCAGCCCGTCGTCGAACTGCCTGGCCTTCTGCGCGAGCGTCGCCGCCGAGACCATGCGCGACGAGAGCCGGGCCGCCCTGAGCGTCGGGAAGAGCTCGGGCTCGCCGTCCTCGGCGCCGTGCTCCGCAGGAACGGAGAGGCAGAGCGCCTGGCGCGAGAGATCGGCGTCCACCCGGTATCCCTGGACCACCCACGAGCGCGTCGTCGACGGCGCGAAGGTGCCAGTCGCCCCGGGACACTCCGGATCCGCCGTCGCGGCGGGCGGAGCGGGCACGGGCGCTGTCCGCGGGACAGGCACCGGCGGATCGGACGCCTCCCTGCGCGGGAGCGACGCTTCCGTCCGCGCCCGAGGACCACGCCAGCGCCTGAACCAGTCGAGCACTCCCATACGTCTCGCCAGGGAGTATGACCGCGCGCGCACCCCGGGGCGACGCAGCACCCGCGCGGCGGCGCGGGTCGCCGAGAATCGATGGCTTCGACGGCGTCGGAGGCCGTCAGGAGCGAGCCGAGGCGATCGGAAGCAGCGGAATCAGAGGAAGCGGCGGAAGCGGCGGAAGCGGCGGACTCCGTCGGGGAAGACGGCTTGTGTCCGGGTCGGAGAGCGTGCGGCCATCGCCCTTCGGGGCGTCCAGCGAGGTGCCTTTGCGAGGGCAGGAAGCGCGATCAGACGTCGATGATCTTGCCTGGATTCATGAGGTTCAGCGGGTCGAGCACCCGCTTGATCGACCGCATGATCGCGAGCTCCTCGGCCGAGCGCGAGTAGGGCAGGTAGTCCTTCTTGAGCAGGCCGATGCCGTGCTCGGCGGAGATGCTGCCGCGGTACTTCTTCACGAGCGAGAAGATCGCGTGATCCGCCTCGTGGGTGCGCCGGAGGAACTCCTCGCGGGTGAGGCTGTCGGGCTTCATCACGTTGATGTGGAGGTTGCCGTCGCCGATGTGGCCGAAGAGCGCGATCTCCCAGCCTGGATAGCGGGCCTCGAAGAGGCTCTCCAGCTCGGAGCAGAAGCCCTCGAGCTCCTGGATGGGGAGCGACACGTCGTTCTTGTGCGGCAGGCCCGTCGCCGACAGGCTCTCGCTGATCCCCTCGCGGAGCGCCCAGAGCTCGGCGGCCTGCGTGGAGTGCTGCGCGAGCGTGCCGTCGGTGACGAGGCCGCGCTCGAACAGCGAGGCGATCCACGCCTCGAGCGCCTCGGGCTCGCCGCGCTCGACCTCGATGAGCACGTAGTAGTCCGACGGCGCGGAGAGCGGCACGCGCACGTTCCTGTGGCGGCGCAGGCGCGCCTGGCACTTCTCCGTGAAGAACTCGTAGGCCATCACGACGAACGGCCCCATCCGGGCCTCGCGGAAGAGCGCGAGCACGCCGGCGAGGTCCGGCACCGCGAACAGGAACACGTTGAGCCCCTCGGGCACGCGGGTGAGCTTGAGCGTCGCCTCGGTGATGATGCCGAGCGTGCCCTCGCTGCCGATGAAGAGCTGGCGCAGGTCGATGCCCGTGTTGTTCTTCTCGAGCGCGCCGTTCATGTCGAGCACCGCGCCGCTGGCGGTCACGACCGAGAGTCCGAGCACCCATTGCCGGGTGAGGCCGTAGCGGATGACCTTCACGCCGCCGGCGTTCGTCGCGATGTTGCCGCCCACCTGGCTCGACCCCTTGGAGGCGAAGTCGACAGGCCAGGTGAGGCCGTACGGGGCGACGTGCTGGTGGACCGCCTCGGTCACGGCGCCGGCCTCGACGCGCACGGTCGCGCCGAGCACGTCGACGGGGCCCATGCGGCGCATGCGCTCGAGCGACACGACGAGCTCGCCCTTGGCCGCCACGGCGCCGGCCGCGAGCCCCGTGCGCCCGCCCGAGGGGACGACGGGGACGCGGTGCTCGGAGCAGAGGCGGAGGAGCCGGGAGACCTCGTCGGTCGAGCGCGGGAGCGCGATCGCCGAGGGCTTCGGCTCGTGGACCTTGGTCCAGTCGCGGCCGAACGTCGCGAGGTCGGCCGCGTCCGTGGAGAGGAAGTCCGCGGGGAACTCGCGCGCGAGGGCCGCGAGGAAGTCGCCGGGGAGGCCGGGGTGTGGGCTCATGGCCGGCTCGGTACTGCGGCGTCGCCCCGAGGGCAAGCGGCCTGCGCGGGTCAGCCGGCGGCCGGGATCTCGCCGCGAAAGTGGGCGCCGACGAGCTGCACTGTCGCGCCGACGTCGCCGAGGAGGGCGACGAGCGTGTCGTCGTCCTCGACCGTGACGAGGAGCGCCTCGGGGGCGCGCGGGGCGTGGGGGCGGATGGCCTCGAGCAGGGGAGCGGCGAACTCGGGGGCGGCGACGCGAAAGGGAAACGCGCCGGGGAGGAACGGGTCGAAGCTCGTGAACCCGAGCGGGGCGGCGTCCGGCGCGGCGGGGTCGACGAGGCAGAGGAGCACGAGGCCGCCCCGGGCGCGGGCCTCGGCGACCTGGCCTGACGGCATGGCGAACGCCGCCTCCACCGCGGCGTCGTCGGACGGCTGCGCCGGCCGGGCGACGACCCGGCGGAAGGGGCGCGGGAGGCGCGCCGCGGCGTCCCAGGCGAGCTGGAAGGTGGTCATGACGTACGCGTGCTCCATACCGATGCTCCGGTAGAGCCGCACGGCGGCGGTGTTGTCGGGCTTCACGTTGAGGCACCACCGCGCGCAGCCACGGCCGCGGAGGTGCGCGGCGACGGCGCGCATGACGCCGCCGCCGACGCCCTTGCCGCGGTGGGACGGCGCGACGACGACGTGGCGCACGTAGCCGACCCCGCGCAGCGGCTGGACGTACGCGTAGGCGACGACCTCGCCGTCCTGCTCGAAGAAGAGGGTGTCCCTGGCCAGCACGCTCTCCCAGCGGTCGCGCGGCAAGATGGGGTTGCCGGTGTCGAGCTCCACGAAGAGCCGGGCGAAATGGTCGTAATCGGCTGTGGTCGCAGGGCGCGCAACGAGGCGAGACATGGGGCGAGCCTACCCTCGGGCGCGGCGCGCGCGCCACCTTCGCTCGGAGCTCGCACGAAACGCGCCGCGCGCGTTGCGGCGCCGCGCGCGACAGGGCACCGTGACACAGGGCATGGACACGGCGCGCGGCGAGGGAATGCTCGAGGGCTGCGCGGCGCCGCTCGCGGCGATCGCGCTCGCGCTGGCCGGGTGCGACGGCGCCGCCGGCGGGGCGACGCGCGCGGGCGACACCGCGGACGCAGGCGCCACCGCGGACGCGAGCAGCGCCGGGGGCGCGGGGGCCGACGGGGGCTCGGGCGCCGGCGGGCGCGGCGCCGGCGGTGAGGGCGCGGCCGCCTCGAGCAACGCGGCGGCCGGCAGCGGCGCTTCCGGCGGGGGCGGCGCCGGCGGGGAGGGCGGCGATGGCGGCGGCGCGCCGAGCTGGGAGCCGGTCGAGACGGACTGGTGCTCGGCAGGGTGGACCGGCCTGGACGATCACACCTGCTTCCATGTGCCGGAGACCGCCGCCCGCGGCGCGCCGATCCTCTACGTGCTGCACGGGACCATGGCGCCCGACTCGCTGCCCGTGGGGCTCCAGGCCATCGCCGCGGAGGCGGCCGCTGCGCTCGGGGTCGTCACCGTGTTCCCGCGCGGAAGGCCGGGACTCTGCACCTGGGACCCGTCCGTCGAGACCTCCTTTTGCTGGCCGACGCGCCGCGAGACGGTCGACGCCGCGGCCCCCGCCCTGATCGGAGAGTGGATGAGCGCCGAGGCGCTGCTCGAGCGGATCCTCGGACAGACGTTCGGCGGGCGCTTCGTCATGGGCTTCTCCAACGGGGGCTATTTCGCGAGCTACGTGGCGCTGGAAGGCCTCGTCGACATCGACGGCGCAGGCCTCGTCGGCGCGGGGCGCATGGTCATCGAAGAGCACCTGTTCTCGCAGGAGAGGCCGCCGATCTACATCGCCGTCGGCGACCAGGAGCTCGCCTCCACCGTCGCGAGCGCCGAGAACCTCGCCGACGTGCTCACCCAGCACGGCTGGGAGCACGAGCTCGTCGTGCACCCCGGACGCGGCCACGAGATCCGCGCCGACGACTTCACGCGCGCCTGGGCCGCCTGGCGCGCCGCGCCCTGAGCGGCCCGGCGCGCGCGGCGTGGGGACCGGCGCGACAGGGCCCCTGGCGCGCGCATCGCGAGGCGCCGAGCGGCGCTCACAGGCGCTCTTTCACGCGCCGGTGCACTGAAGAGACGGGCCGAGCACCGCGGTCGCGAGGGCGGCAATCGCCCGAGGTGGGTGGGTGTCCGTGAGGCGCTGTCGTTCTCTGGTTCACCTTGTGGGTAAATGGCTTTCGGATCGTCGGAGACGTCCCGTCGAGGCGCCCCGCGGGGAGAAGTCGATAGCTCGCGAAAGACGTGTTTTTGCCGGAGTCGCAGCGTCGTGCGAGGGCTGCTGGGGCCGCTGTTGCGCGATCAGCGCGCCTCGAAGCGCCTTATCTGCCCAGTGATCCGGCGCGGGTGAACGGGCCGTCGCCGGGGACCGGGGCGCTGTTTAGGATTGTCGGTTTGTCGGCGCCTCCCGCCCGCTGCGCGCGCCCCCGGGAGGCAGCCTGTGCACACCAGCTCTCGGGCATGAGCGCTGCTCTCTGCGCAATCAGCCTGGCGCGACGGTCCCGCGGATGTCGCGGGCCATGGAAGCGCGACGGTCCTGCGGAGGTCGCAGGTCGTGGAAGGAGGAGAAATGGTCGAGCTGGTGAAGAGCAGGTGGATGCTTGTTGCAATGGCGATGACCGCCCTGACCACCGGGTGCGCGGTGGGCGAGGCAGGCGCCGAGGACGTCGAGCTGGACGAGGCCGAGGCCGTGGAGGTCGAGGAGACCTCTCAGGCGCTGTTCGGCAGCTATCGGGACCGGAACTGCGGCGGCTCGTGGAACGGCCCGTGGGGCGGGGGCGGCCCGTGGGGCGGGGGCGGCTCGTGGGGCGGCCCGAACTGGGGTGGCTGGGGCTCGAAGCCGTCCTACGGCTGGGGTGGTGGCTGGGGCAACGACTGGAAGTCGTACGGCAACTACGGCAATCCTTTCTATCGGCCCAGCTACGGCTGCCAGGGCACATTCAACCCCGGGTACGGCGGCTACGGCAGCCCGTGGTACTGACCCGGAGCACAACGAAGAGGCGCAGGTGAGATCCGACCCCGGACCGCGGCGCGGCGCGCCCCTGGGACGGTGAGCGCGCGGCGCGCGCGGGCCGCGGCGCGCTCGGCGCCCGCGCCGCGGCTCGCCTGAGAAGGAACACCGGGGCCCGGCCGCCGGGGAGCTCGCGGCAGATGCGCTGCTCCCCGGCGCGGCCGGGCGACCCCGGTGGGCTCCGGCTGGTTCCTCTGCGGTCGTGCCCTGATGGTCACATGGCCAGGGCTCCCCACGTGATGCATTTTGGGACATCCCTCGTGGCGCCGATCCATGGCGGTCGGCTCGCCCGTGAGCTGCCCAGCTCGCCTACACACCTTGGCGCAGGGGGCGCGTCGACGCGCCGCCTCTGCGTCCGCTTCGGGGCGGTCGAGCTCTGCCCGGCCGGCTCGGGGCCTGCGCCGCGCCCGCGCGCCCGGGTCAAGGCCCGACGGGGGTTCCCGCATTACGGATCGCTTCTTGCTTTTGCACCCGCTGCGCGCCGATGCGCCGCCTGCCCGAGCTCCCGCGCCGGCGTCCTCGAGGAATCCCCCATGATGCGCTTTGCGACACCCGTCTCGCGTTACATGACCTGCGAAGTCATCGCAGCGCCCGACACGACGCCGCTGCGCGAGATCCATCGCGCCCTCGGCGAGCATGCTATCTCCTGCGTTCCCATCGTCGACGCGGCGTCGCGCGCGATCGGCGTGCTGTCCCGCACCGACCTGCTGCGGCTCGGCCAGTTCGAGACGAAGACGAACAGCCGCGGGATGCTGCTCACCTTGCCCGACGTCCCGGCGCGCGAGGTGCTGCGCCCGGGGATCATCACGGTCGGGCGCACGACGCTCGTCGTCCAGGCGGCGAGCGTGCTGCTGAAGCACCGTATCCATCGGGTCTTCGTCCGCGAGGGCGACGGCCTCGTCGGCGTCTTCAGCACGAAGGATCTCCTGCTCGCCCTCGTCGAGGCGCGGGACGCGACCCCGATCGCCGAGCTCATGTCGGCGCCCGCGTACACGATCCCGCTCGACGCGCCGCTCGCGCTGGCCGCCGATCGGCTGACGACCGCGCAGGTGAGCGGGCTCGTCGTCGTGGACCCGGACGGCTGGCCGGTCGGGATGTTCACGCAGACCGAGGCGCTCCTCGCGCACGGCGTGCTCTCCGACTCGCCGGTCGAGGACGTGATGAGCCCTGCGATGGTCTGTCTCGACGTCCGCACGCCGCTCCACCGGGCCGCGGCCGCAGCGCACGCGGCGCAGGCGCGGCGCGTGCTCGTCGTCCAGGGGCGGCGGCTCCGCGGCGTGCTGACGGGGCTCGACTTCACGCGCGCCGTCGCCGGGACGGGCGTGATCTCCGTGGCCGCGAGGTCCAAGGCGGGGTAGCGCCGCCGGCGTCAGGTGCGCGGCCGCTGAGCGCGGCCGCTGGCGGAGCGGCAGCGAGGAACGCGGCCGCTGGCGGAGCCGCCGCGCGGCGCGGATCAGCGCGCGGCGCGGGTCGCCATCCGGCCGACCACCCGGTCGGGGTCGGCGGCGAGGCGCACGGCGAGCGCGCGGGCGGCGGCGGGCGACGCGGCGGCGACGCCCTGGATCGCGCCGAGCCGCGCGCGGCGCGGCAAGCTCGGATCCGCGGCGAGCGCCTGGAGCTCCGCCAGCACGCGCGCGGAGCCCGCGGAGGGCGCGGCGGCGGAGGGCGCGGCGGCGCGGCCCGCCGCGGCGAGCGCGCGCGCCCTGGCCTGGATCGGCGCGCCCGGATCGCGGCCGACAGCGAGCAGCCGGTCGGCGTCGGCGCCGCCGACCGCGCGGAGCAAGGCGAAGAAGTCCGCGCCCGCGGCGGCGCTCTGCCCGCAGAAGTGCCCTCCGAGCAGGGTCGCGGTCCGCGACGGGAGCGATGCCGCCCACGCGCGGTCGCCGGGCGCAGCGGCCGCGTCCTGGCCGGCCTGGCCGGGGCCGGCCGGAGCCGGAGCGCGACCGGCGGGGGAAGGGCCGCGGCCGGCGGGCAGCGGGTCGGCAGCGCCGCCTCCGCTCTCGACGATGCCGCGGTACACCGCGCTCGCCTGCACGATCGCCGTCTGCTGCGGCGTCATCTTGCCCGAGAGGTCGCCCCCCGTCGGAAACATGATGTTGTCGTAGTCGGGACAGAGCTCGAGCTGCCCTCGCACGTTGTCGCACCGCCGGGTGTCGTCGAGCGGGTCGGCGGAGGGGATATCGATCTCGGTGGTGTGGAACAGCCCGCTGAAATGGCCGAGCTCGTGGCGCAGAATGACCGTGTCGATCTCGGGCTCCCCGAAGAGCGTGACAACGATGCCGCTGAGGTGGGTTCCGTGCTCCACGGCGACCGACGGCACGGCGGGCGTCGCGCCGGCAGCGCCCTCGAGCCTCCCGCCGAACTGTGACACGGCGATCACGTTGAGCGCCGGGCGGCCGTGGGCGCCGGCCGTCTGCTCGAGCAAGCTCGGGAGGAGCTCGTCGTCGATGAAGCCCCACTCCGGTGCCAGGTGGTGGACCGTGACGCTGCCGACGTCGAGGCCGACGAATCCCTGGTAGGCCGTGCGCAGCGCGCGCTGCATGTACTCCTCGGAGATCGCGTCGCCGGCGATGAAGGCGTTGATGTCGAGCTTCCCGCCGTGGAAGCGCCCGTCGAGCGTCTGGCGGCGCCACACCGAGAGGCGCGCCGGCGCCGCCGGGAGGCCGAAGCCGCCGTCGCCGATCGTGATCCAGTACGTGCCTGGCACGAGCGGCGAGGCCGCGGCCGCGCCCGTCTGCGGCACGGCCGCCGATCCGATGCCCTGGTTGTAGAAGCGGGCCACGGTGCCGGGGATCGTGTAGTCCGCCGCGAACGTCCTGCCGCCCGGGCCGACGATCTCCGCGATCCCGATCGGATCCCAGCTCGGCGGCGAGGTCATGATCTGCGCGACGGCCGTGAAACCCAGCGTGCCCGGCGGGATCTCCACCGGCACGGGGACGCCGACGGCGATCTCGCCGAGATCTTCCTCGACGAGGGGCGGAATCGGCGGTGCGCCGCCCTCGCCGGTGTGTCCGCCCTGGTCCGGCTCCGGCGCGACAGCGCTCGTGCTGCCGCCGGTGCCCCCGGAGCCCCCGAGGCCGTCGGGCGGCTCGAACCCGTCGACCACCACCTTGCCGCCGCAGGCGCCCGCGGCGAGCGCGGCGAGCACCCCCGCGGCGAGCGCGCCTCCGCGGCGCGCCCGCGCCGCCCCGCGCTCGCCCTCCGGCGTCCCGTTCCGGCGGGACCGACCTGTGGCGCTCGATGCGGGGGCAAGCGACTCTGTCATAAGCAGGCTCCTTACAATGGGTGAGGAGAGCCCCTCACCGAGCGCGCGCAGTATGGTCGCGTCGCTGCGCGAAGTCACGCCCCGCGCACCCTCCTGACCGCGGCGCGGCGCGCGACGTTGGGAGTGCCGCTCATTCCACCTGCTTGACGCGCATTATCACCCGTCCTGGGGACGCGTCCGTCGCGCCCTCGAAGCGTTCGAATAGGGCGACGAAGCGCGACTGGCCGTCTGCGCTCTGGACGAGCCACGCCGAGTCCTTCGCCGGCGCGGGCGGGCTCGATCCGGGCTCGATCCAGCGCCCGGTGAAGGCGGTCGCCACGTGGTCGCCGCGGTAGCGGACGGCGGGATCCGTGAGGGCCTGGTGGTCGGCCGCGTCGAACCGCGCTCGCTCCGACTCCGCGGTGCGCTCCTTGACGTCGGCGAGCGCCTCGGACCTTGTCTCTTGCTCCTGGAGATCGGCGCCGCGCGCCGTGCCGGGGCCGCCGAGCTCGCCGTTGACGGTGACGAGCGATCGGCGGAAGCAGACGTGCCACTCGGTCGACGCGCGCGCCTCGGCCGGCGTGAGCATCAGTTGCCGGTTGCCCGCGAGGTCGAGGCAGGCGCTCGGCGCGCTCTCGACGGCGTCGATGCCGCCCGCCGTCGCGTCGAGATCCTTGATCTCGACGGTCTCGCCGGGGCCGTCGGGGAGCACCTCGGCGACCCGGAGCTGGTAGAGCGCGGTGACCGGCGCGCCGTCCACCTCTCCATAGAAGGAGAGGATCTGGAGCTTCCAGGTGCGCCCCTCGTGCTCGATCGCGTGGACGTGATACCGGCTGAAGGCGACGTGCGACTCGCCGTCGTAGGCGTACCACTGGGTGAAGGCGCCGCCCGCCTCGTCCGTGAGCAGGAACGGCGTGCTCGGGAGCTGGCCCGCCCTGTAGTCATCGAGGCTGAGCGGCAGCGCCCCGCCGTCGCCGGGGCCGCTGAGGCCGCTGTTCGTGAAGACGTCATAGCCCGAGAGGGCGAGATCCCAGTCGGTGGACGCCGCGCCCTCGTCGGCCGGGGCGACGATCTCGGGCGTGGCGAGCCGCAGGAAGACGCGGCCCGAGGCCGGCACGTCGACCTCGAGGAGCGCGCCGTCCTCCGTGGTGGGCGCGCCCCCGCTCGAGCTCCCTTCGCCCACATCGTCGCTGCACGCGGGGGTGAGCAGGAGCAGCGCTGCGGCGATTGACCATCTTGTCATGAATCCTCCCACGGTAGCTCGGCGATGACGCCGAGGTAGACGGTGCGCCCCTCGAGGGGCCGGTGATCGCCGTCGCGGTCCGGGTCCTTCTGCGCGCCAAGGAGGTTCCGGACGCCGAGGTAGGCCTGCGACGAGGGCCAGAGCGGCCGCGCGAGCCGCGCGTCGAGCGTGCTGAAGCCGGGCGCGCGCAGGCCTCGCTCGATGAAGGCGCTGGTGACGGTCCGGAGCCGGGTGACGAGCTCGAAGCGGAGCGGCAGGTCCGCGCGGAGCGCCGCCTGCGCCGTGTGCGGCGGCCTGCCGGAGAGCGGCTGGTCCGGCGCGGCGGGGTCGTCGCTGCGCGTCCAGAGGTAGGCGTAGCCGGCCTCGGCGCGGAGCCACGAGGTCGCCTGGAACGTCGCCGAGAGCTCGACGCCCGCGGTGCGCGCCCTGGCGACGTTCTTGTAGGTATACGTGTCGACGCCGCCGGAGGAGCGGATGGGCCTCGGGTTGATGTCGATGAGGTCATCGACCCAGTTCGCGAAGGCGCCGCCGCGGAGGGTGAGGCTCTCTCGGCCCTCGATCGCGGCCCACGTGACATCGCCGTTCACGCCCCAGGACGTCTCGGGGGCGAGACCCGGGTTGCCCTCGAGGATGTAGCCGAGGGCCGAGTGGTCGAACGAGAAGGCGAGCTCCTTCGCGCTGGGCGCGCGGAAGCCTTGCCCGCCGGAGACGCGCAGGGTGAGCTGTGGCGCGGGCCTGTAGGCGAGGGCGAGGCGCGGGGCGATGACGCCGCCGTAGCGGGGCCAGTGCTCGCCGCGGACGCCGGGCATGAGGGTGAGGCGATCGGTGATCTTCCACGCGAGCTGGCCGTAGAGCGAGGCGCTGCCGAGCTCGGTGTCGGGCACCTCGTCGAAGGCGCTCTCGGAGATGCCCGAGGTGGAGACCTCGGTGGCCCTGAGCTCCTGGGTGAGCGACTCGACCTCGGCGCGGCCGCCGAGCACCCAGGTGAGCTGGCCGTGGGCGAGGGTGGCGATGGCCTCGTAGCTCTGGAGGGTGCCGGAGCGCTCGCGCATCTCCACGAAAGGCGAGCCGCGCAGGTCGCGGTCGCTCGTCCGGAAGGCCCATTGCCGGCCGGCGGCGAGGCGCAGGTTGGAGCCGCCGCCGAGGTCGATCGTCTCGGTGAGGTGGAGGGTGACGCGGTTCGTCACCTCGGGGAGGTCGAAGAGGTAGGGGCGGAGGCCGGGCAGTCCGTCGAGCTGCTCGAGGCCGTCCTGCTCGTCGTGGATCCACCGGGCGCGGAGGCGCACGTCGATGCCGCGGCCGAGCGCGGCGCCGGCGCGGAGGCCGACGAGCACCTGCGCGCGCTCGGGCAGGGCGGTGGCGGGGTTGCCTTCGAGGAGGGAGAGGCTGTCCTCGCGCTGGAACGAGGCGTCGGCGCTGGCCCAGGCGCGCTCGCCGCGGTAAGCGCCGGAGCCCTGGACGAGCAGCCCGGCGCGGCTGCGGCCCTCGACGCGGCCGCGGCCGCTGAAGCCGGGGTGGGCGGGGGGCGCGGAGAGGACGTTGACGACGCCGCCGATGGCGCTGGCGCCGTAGAGCGAGCTCGTCGGTCCGGTGACGAGCTCGATGCGGGAGACGTCGCTGAGCGGGAGGGAGGAGAGGTCGATGGCGCCGCCGGCGTCGCCGATGACGCGCTCGCCGTCCTCGAGGACGAGGACGCGGTCGAGGTCGAAGCCCTGGATCTGGATGGCGCTCGGGTTGCCGAGGGAGCCGTAGGCGCTCGGGTTGACCTGGACGCCGAGCTCGCCGGCGAGCGCCTCGCCGACGTTGGTGGCGCCGCGGCGCTCGGCCTCCTCGCGGGAGATGACGCGCGTGCGCACCGTGGCGCGCTGGCTGCTCTCGGGGGTGCGGGTGCCGGTGACGACGACCTCGAGGGGGGGAGGCGGGGAGGGCGCGGGCGGCGTGGCCGGCGGGGGGGCGGCCGGCGTGGCGTGCGCGGGGGGCGAAGGCGGCGTGGCCGGTGGGGGGGCGGCCGGCGTGGCTTGCGCGGGGGGTGCGGGTTGCGGGGCCGGTGCGGGC
Organism: Sorangium sp. So ce1335; assembly: GCF_051521615.1. Lineage (NCBI taxonomy): Bacteria > Pseudomonadati > Myxococcota > Polyangiales > Polyangiaceae > Sorangium > Sorangium sp. So ce1335. The sequence continues at coordinate 5,927,094 of NZ_CP150363.1, read as the reverse complement.
TGCGTGGGCTGGGCGGGAGGCGCGGGCTGCGCGAGCGCGGGGCGAACTGAGGCGGCCGAGAAGAGCGCCGGAAGAAGGCGGAAGGCGAGCGGCGCGGCGCGTGTCAGGCGCCGGCGTCGGTGCACGGTCCTCCCGGGGACATGGGAACGGCAAGCTCTGGGCGCGGAGGCGGAAGCATGAGGGAAAACTCAGGCCCGTGTGGCGCAAGGTGGGTGGGGTGGCGCGCATGGTCGCCCGATTCAGGGCGGTCGTCCAGCGGTTCGGGGCCGCGGCAGAAGGTGAGATGCCGGCGGTGGCGCGTGGGCGTGTGCAGGAGCGTGCGCCTGGGCGTGCGCGCGCACGGTCGTCGGTCGCGAGAGGCCCGGAGGCAGGGCGCGACAAGGAAAGAGGGGCTCCGTGCCGGGCGAACCGCGTGCCGAGCTCACCCGCGTCCCGTTCGCCCCTTGCGGTGCGCGTCGATGGCTCCAGGTGCTCTGGAGAAGCCGGAACAGCCCGAGGAGGTGCGCATGAAGACCAACGAGAAGGCGACCGAGGGACAAGGGGCAGCGACGCCTGCGGGCGCGCAGGGACGGCAGGGCGGCGAAAAGCACCGGCACGTCCCGGGCGACCCGGTCGAGGGCCACGAGGCCACGTCGGACAAGGAGCCGGAAGAGAAGGTGGACGAGACCGTGGAGGACTCGTTCCCCGCGAGCGACGCCCCGGCCTGGACGCCGACCAAGAGCGGCGACGCCGACTAGGCCGCCGGCCCAAGGGGCTACCAGCACGCCGGTGGGACCCCCGCGAAGCCTGCCGCGACGAGCCGCCGGACCCGGCGCGGCTCGCGCGGCGGGCCTCGCGCGGACGCGAACGGCGCGGACAGCGCGCGTAGGGCTTGCATTGCCCGTCGACGGCGGGTAGCTTCCGCGCCGCATCGCCGGTCCCCATCGTCTAGCCCGGCCCAGGACTCAGCCCTTTCAAGGCTGCTACGCGGGTTCGAATCCCGCTGGGGACGCAAATTGTCCGTGATTTCAAGTGCTTGACGTCGCGTTGAGCGCGGGCCAGCGGCGCATGTAGTGCCGCACGAAGGGCGGCAACGCTACTGGGCCTCCGGGGCTCCGAGCGCTCCTTCTCCGGAGTCAGGACCGAGCAGCTCCACCTCACGCCAGAGCGCGTCGAGATCGAGCGAGAGTCCCTCCAGGCCGGGAATACTGCCGACGATCCCGTCGGCCGCCGAGCGCGCGTGTACGTAGCGGCGGTCGGCTCCGAGCTCGAGGAGCTCAAGCGTCCTTTCCTGCGGGTCGATGATCCAATACCAGCGCACCCCGAAAGACGCGTACTCGTGGAGCTTCTCGACACGGTCGCGGCGCGCGTCCCGCGGGGTAGGAGAGACCACCTCGACCATGATGTCCGGCGGAGCGTTGATCGTCCCGCGCCGAGGTGGCTTGCGGCTCTGAGGCATGTACGCAGAGGCGTCGGGCTTCCGGCCAGAGACAGCGCTCACCGCGTACTTCGCTTCGGAGCCCAGCACGAGCCCGCCCTGCGGGATGAGCCAGCCCCCGAGTACCCTGATCACCCAGGCCACGATCACTTCGTGAACGGCGTCCGGCACCTCTTCCGCCACGAGCCGCCCGTCGACGAGCTCGCCCGGTTCATCTTCAGGCAGACGGGTCCAGTCCTCGAACGTGACCCTCCGTTCGACCGTGATCCCGGTGAGTGCGCTCTGGCTGATCACCCCGCCACGGTAGCACAGCGTTGCGCGCGCCGCCGTGTCGGCCTCGGAACTCGGCGCCGCCGACGTCGAGCTCGGGGGAGCTCGGCACCCCAGTCCCCAGCGTTGGCACCCCCTCGGGCCCGTCTGCTGGAGGGAAGCGGATGGGCGAGGGGGCCTGTCCTGAAGGCCTATCGGTTCCTTGGCCGCCAAAGGGACTGGGCATACAACCGACCTGTAGGACCTCGTTGCTGGGTTCGTCCACGGCGCCCGGGGTGCTACCAGCACCCACGGGCGGCACATGGCTTGTCCGGCGAGTTTAGGTGGCCAGCACGAGGACGGCATTCGATATCCAAGCTCGGACACGGTCGAGTCGCGCCGTCGGGGTTTCTGACAACGAGACGGTCGTCTCGTTGTCAAGCATGGTGCCCAGGGGCGTCATCGTCGGTGCGTGGTCGTTTGACGCAAGAATACGGCATTGTCGAAGTAGCGGGATTCGCAAAAAGCAAGTGCGAGGAGTGCTCTTGTCTCAGCGCATCGTTGAAGTTGAGCCTCCCTCCAACGGCGTCGATCGTGTCGGCTCCACAGCGCGATCCTACCCGACCAGCCGCGTGGGTGCAGCACACCGCGCATCACCTTCGCCATCTTCGCCCACCACGCGCGGGGGGCGAATGCAGACCGCCTGGCAACGCAGAGACCTGGCAAGGGAAGCCGGGCGATGGCCATCGCCGGGAGGGCCCGGCGGCTCCGCAACTCACGCTCGCTCGGAGGCGCCGAGCGCTGACGGCCGTCCACGAGCGCGCGCTCCGCCTGATCGCCCGTCGGCGCCGTCGACAGGCGGGCAAAGCTCGCTCGTCCGCGCTCAGCACACCGTTTGCCACGTAGGGCCTGCACCCGCACCGAGGAGCCACCCACCCTGATGCACGGCCTCACAGAGCGGCAGGTTCTGCTCTCGCTCGTCGCCCTCGCGCTCATCCTCCTGACCGCGCGCGCCTTCGGCGAGCTCGCGCGGCGGCTGCGCCAACCGGAGGTGCTCGGGGAGCTCTTCGGGGGCGTCGTGCTGGGCCCATCCGCCGTCGGCGCGCTCGCGCCTGGGCTTCACCGAGCCCTCTTTCAGGATCAGGCGGTCAGCCTCGTGCTCTCGGGCATCTCCTGGATAGGCGCGCTCCTCCTGCTGCTCATGGCGGGCATCGAGGTCGACGTGAGCATCCTGCGCAAGGAGGCGCGCCCCGGGGCGCTCTCGGCGCTCGGCGCGATCGCTCCCTCGCTCGCGGCGGGAGCTGCCTTCTCGGTGCTGGCGCTCGAACAGCCCCTCACGAGCGGCATCTTCCTCGGGATCGTGCTCTCGGTGACGGCGGTCAGCGTGATCGCGAAGGTGCTGATCGAGCGCGAGTCGATGCGCCGCAGCTATGCGCAGGTGACGCTCGCGGCGGGGGTGGTCAGCGAGGTCGCCGCCTGGGTGCTCGTCGCGATGACATCGTCGAGCTATGGCGCGTCGCCGGCGCTGGCGATAGCCCGGAGCGCGCTCCTGGCGGGCGGATTCTTCCTGTTCATGGTGCTCGTCGGGCGGCGCTTCACCTACGCTGCCATGCGCTGGGTGGCCGACGCGACGCGTATCTCCAAGGGACAGGTGTCGCTCGTCCTCGTCCTCACGCTCCTGGCCGCGGCGCTCACGCAGCGCCTCGGCCTGCACCCGCTGCTCGGCGCGTTCGCGTTCGGCGTGCTGCTCAACAACGCTCCTCGCACCCACCGCCCTCTCCTCGACGGCGTGCTGACGCTCGTGGCGGGCCTCTTCGCGCCTGTGTTCTTCGTCCTGGCGGGCATGCGCGTCGACGTGTCGCAGCTGCGCACGCCGGCGGCATGGGGGATGGTCGCGTTGCTGCTGCTGATCGCGACGGCGGTGAAGGTCGCCCCCGCCGCGCTCGGCGCGCGGCTCGGCGGGCTCAGGAGCGGCGAGGCGGCGCTCGTGGCGGTGGGGCTGAACATGAAGGGCGGCACGGACCTCATCGTCGCGATCGTCGGCGTCGAGCTCGGGCTCCTCTCCAAGGACAGCTACACGATGTACGCCGTCGTCGCGCTCGTCACGGTGACCCTCTCCCCCGCGCTCCTCCGCTGGATCGAGAAAAAGACGCCCCTGTCCCCCGAGGAGTCGAGTCGCCTCGAGCGCGAGGAGGCCGCGCGACGCGCGTACATCCCCGGCGTCGAGCGGATCCTCGTCCCGATCGTGGCGCACGCCCTGCCCGGGTTCGCCGCGAACGTCATCGAGAGCCTGGTCGCCGCCAAGCGAAAGCTCGACGAGACGGTCGACATCACGGAGCTCGCCGTGGGGCAGCAGGCGCCCGGCCCGTCGCCGGCCGCGGGCGAGGCGAGCCGGGGGCTCGCGAGGCTCGGCGCGCGCGCCCGCGTCGGCATCTGGCGGCAGAAGCGCGAGCTGCGCGGCTCGATCCAGGCAATCCTGCGCGCCGCGCGGGATCACGATCTCCTCGTGATCGGCGCGCGGCCGCCGTCGCGCGCGCGCGGCCTGTCATTCGGTCGCCTGCAGGACGCGATCATCCAGCGGGCGGAGTGCAACGTGCTCGTCGTGGCGGGCGACCCTCCGGCGGGGGAGCGCCCCCTCGCGCGGCGGATCCTCGTCCCGCTCATCGGTCTCGAGTACTCCCTCGCCGCGGCCGATCTCGCGGCCCACGTCGCGCTGTCGTGGGACGCCGAGCTCGTGCTGTTCAGCAGCACGCAGACCGAGCTGGGCGCGGTCGTCTGGCGCGATCGTGATCCGTCGCGGGCGCGCGAGGCGGCGCGCAGCGTCGTCGACGAGGCGGTCTTCCGGGGGCGCCGGCTCGGCGTGCGCGTCTCGCCGCGTGTGCAGGTGGGCGCGCACCCGAGCGACGAGATAGCGCGGGAGCTCGCGCGCGCTCCGTACGATCTGCTCGTGCTCGGATGCTACGATCACGGGCCTCTCGGTCAGCTCTACCTCGGGAGCACGGTCGAGTCCGTCGTCGTCCGGAGCCGTGTGCCGGTAGCGCTGCTCGTGGCGCACGGGGGGACTCGAGACCAGATGAGGTGAGGCTCCGAGGGCAGCATGCATGGGGGCCAGTGAAGAGAGGATGTGAGCCTGGAGCGCGCGGCGCTCGGTGAGTTGCGGGAGACGCGGGACATCGCTCCCTCGCCCCGCGCCCGGACGAGCGGCGCGAGCCACTTCTCGACGGCCGCGCGGGCGTTACGCTTCCTTCATGAGGCTCGGCGCACGGCTCACCACGCACGCATTCTCCGCCGGCGCCGCCGGCATCAGCTTCATTGTCCAGCCGCTCCCGGGCTCGGACCAGCTGTTCGTCATCCCGATCCAGTACCTGCTCGCGGCGTCGCTCGCGAAGGAGCGAGGCGCGCCCCTCTCGAAGGCGGCGTGGTCCCAGATCCACCAGATCATCTGGGGCGGCGGCGCCCTTCGCCTCATGCTCGGCTTGACCCTGGGGCTGATCCCGCTGGCCGGCGCGGTCACGAACGCGCTCACGGCGTTCATCACGGCCGAGTACCTCGGGCACTACGTGGATAGAGCCCTCGACAATCCGGACAAGCCGCCTGATGCCCTGTCGATCCAGGATATCATGGACGCCATCACCTCCCTCTTCACCACGCGAGCGCGGTAGGCAAACGGCACCTGGGTCGAGCACCCTGCGGCTCCCGGAGCTGAAGGGCGAGCTCCCCGGGAGCGACGCGGCGTCACCACCAGATTCGCCGGCGTTCGCGGCGGGCGCGTATCGCCGCCGCCGCCACGGCCCCCACGGCGATCACGGCGGCCGCAGCGATCGTGACACGCCGGGCCGTGTGCCCTGCCTCGCCCCGGATGCCGCCCGACCTCGCCCTGGCCGCGACGAGCTCGCGCGCGCGCCGCTCCTCGCTGTGCTCGATCTGCCCTGCCGGCCCCGCGGGCGTCGCGGAACCTGCGCCGGCGCTGACGTGCCCTCGTTCGCTGAGGGGACGGGCGACGCTCTCCGTATCGAACTGGATTGCGCTGGATGGATCCATGATTCCCGTGTTTGCAATCGCTGTTCCCCCGCCGGTGCGCCGGCGCGCTCGCCGGCACCTCTGCGCGAGCACGGCAGTCCGGCGAGCGTGAGCGGGAGGCCGAGCATCAAGGCGCGACCGGGGGGCCGCCTGGCCGAGCTGACGTGGGTCCCGTCGCATCCAGCCGGGCCTCCAAAATGACACGACGTGTGTCCCGCCGTTTACAGTCTCCCCTCCCGAGTGACACTACGTGTGTCCCGCCGTTTACAGTTTCCCCTCCGGAATGACACTATGTGACCCCAGGCGCACTCGCTCGGCCGTCCCGGCGCGCGCTTGCGCCTCCGATCGCAGCCACCTCTCAGCGCACCTTCGAGCGCTGTGCGCATCCCGAGGGATGCCTCACCGGCGACGCACCCCGTCCGCTACGCGCCACGCGCCACGCGCCACGCACCCCGTCCGCCACGCGCCACGCGCCCCGTCCGCCACGCGCCACGCGTCACGCGCCTTGCCGGCGCTCGCCGCCGCGCGCCCGCGCGACCCCCCGGAGCAGCCCGATCGCCGCGAGCGCCGCCGCGGCCACGCCCGCCGCCGGGAGCCACCGGGCGCGCCGCGCGCGCCGCCGCCCGGCCGCGAGCCGCCGGCCCGCCGCCCAGAGGAGCGCCGCGCCGGCCGGCGCCGCGGCGAGCGCCGCCGCCTGCGACCGCGGCATCACGTACACGTCCTCGGGCCCGGGCAGGTAGGCGCGCTCGGGGTAGTCGCCCGCTGGCCCCTCGGGGCCGTGCAGGGTCGCCATGCGCACGACCTCCGCGAGGTGCAGCGCCCTCCGGTCGGTCGTCTGCTGGATCTGCTCGCGGCAGCTGAAGCCGTCGGCCACGATCAGCGCGTCCCTCGGCGCCGACCGGACCGCGGGCAGCAGCACGCGCTCGCCGCACTGGATCGAGACCTCGTACTTGTCGCCCTCCTCGAAGCCGAAGGCGCCCGCCATGCCGCAGCAGCCCGAGTCGAGGAGCTCGGCGTCGAGGCCCATGCCGAGGAGCACGTCGCGCTCGCCGTCCATCCCCAGGATCGCCTTGTGGTGGCAGTGGCCGTGCACCACGGCCCGCCGGTCGAGCCGCGGCAGATCGCGCCCGCGCGGGCCGACCAACGGCCGGCCGGGATCGCCGTCCGGCGCCCCCTTCATGAAGTCGCCGAACATGTGCGTCAGCTCCCGGAGCCTCGAGGCAACCGGGTCGTCGGGGAAGAGCCCGTGCAGCTCGTCGCGGAAGACCGAGACGCAGCTCGGCTCCAGGCCGACCACCGGCACGCCGCGCTCGATCGGGTCGCGCAGCGCGCTCATCACCTCGCGCAGCGTGCGCCTGGCCTCCTTCAGGAAGCCGAAATCGTAGAGCGGCCGCCCGCAGCACAGCTCCTGCTCCGGGACGATCACCTCGTAGCCCGCCCACTCGAGCACCTCGGTCGCGGCGATCGCCGTGTCCGGGAAGAAGTGGTCGTTGAACGTGTCCGGCCAGAGCAGCACCTGCGGCGCGCCGGCGTTGCGCCGCGGCCGGCCCTGGAACCACTGCCGGAACGACGTCCGCGCGAACGGCGGGATGCTCCGCGCCGGCGCGATGCCGGCGATCTTCTTCGCGATCGCGGCGAGCGCCGGCGTCTGCGTCACGAGGTTCGCGAGCCCGGGCACGCGCTGCCCGAGGCGCGCCCACCAGTGGATGAGCCCCATCGAATACGCGGCGCGCGGCCTGAGCCGCCCCGCGTAGTGGTGCGACAGGAACTCCGCCTTGTAGGTGGCCATGTCGACCTGGACCGGACACTCGCCCTTGCACCCCTTGCAGGCGAGGCACAGGTCGAGCGACTCGCGCACGTCGTCGTCGCGGAAGCCCCGGAGCTCGCTCCCCTTCAGCATCTCGAAGAGCAGGCGCGCGCGGCCGCGCGTCGCGTGCTCCTCTTCGTGCGTCACCCTGTAGCTCGGGCACATCGTGCCGCCGTCGTGGCGCCGGCACCTGCCCACGCCCACGCAGCGCAGCGCCGCGCGCGTGAAGTCGCCGTCGTCCTCGGGGAAGCGGAAGTGCGTCTCCACGGCGGCGGAGCTGAAGCCGGCGCCGAGGCGGAGGTTCTCGTCGACGCGGTACGGGTCGACGACCTTGCCGGGGTTCATCCGCCACGCCGGGTCCCAGGCGGCCTTGAAGCGGCGGAACGCCTCGATGAGCTCCTCGCCGTACATCTTCGGCAGGTACTGCGCGCGCGCCTGGCCGTCGCCGTGCTCGCCGGAGAACGAGCCGCCGTGGCGGACCACGAGGTCCGTCGCCTCGTCGAGGAACCGCTTCCAGTTGCGGATGCCCTCGGCCGTCACCACGTCGAAGTCGACGCGGCAGTGCACGCAGGCCTGCCCGAAGTGGCCGTAGAGCGCGGGCTGGTAGCCGTGGCGGTCGAAGAGCGCGCGCAGGTCGCGCAGGTAGGCGCCCAGGTTCTCCGGGTGTACGGCCGAGTCCTCCCAGCCGGGCCACGTGTCGGGCTCGCCAGGGACGCGCGAGGTCGCGCCGAGCCCGGATCTGCGCACGTCCCAGAGCGCGCGCTCCTGCTCGGGGTCGTCGTACAGCCTCATCGACGGCGGGTTCGGCCCGCGCGCGAGGGCGTCCATGGCGGCGCGCGCCCGCGCGTCGGACTCCTCCGGCGTGTCGCCCCCGAACTCGACGAGGAGGAAGCCGCGGCCCTCCGGGAGGTAGCGCAGGTACCGCTCGTGCAGCCCCTTCTTGTGCATGTCCTCGATGAGCCGGTGGTCGATCCCCTCGAGCGCGATCGGCCCGGAGCGCAGCACCTCCGGCACGTGGTCGCCCGCGGAGAACACGTCCGGGTAGCCGAGCACGAGCAGCGACCGCGCCCTCGGCCAGTCGACGAGGCGCAGGGTGGCCTCGAGCACGGTGACGCACGTGCCCTCGGTGCCGACGAGGGCCCGCGCCACGTGGAAGCCGTTCTCCGGCAGCAGCTCGTCGAGGTTGTAGCCCGACACGCGGCGCGGGATGCGCGGGTAACGGGCGCGGATGAGGTCCGCGTACCGGTCGCGGATGGCGCGCAGCGCGGCGTAGATCTGCCCGCGCCGGCCGCCCTCGCGGACGATGGCGTCGAGCTCCTCCTCGCTCGTCGGCCCCACGCGCAGCCGCAGGCCGTCGTAGGTCAGCACCTCGAGCTCGTGCACGTTGTCGACGGTGCGCCCGCCGAGCACCGAGTGCACCCCGCAGGAGTTGTTGCCGATCATCCCGCCGAGCGTGCAGTACTCGTGGGTCGACGGGTCCGGCGCGAACGTCAGGTCGAGCTCGTTCGCGGCGCCGCGCAGGGTGTCGAGCACCGTGCCCGGCAGGACCCGGGCGCGCTTGCTCGCGCGGTCGAGCTCCAGCACGCCGCGCATGTACTTCGAGAAATCGAGCACGACCGCCACGTTGCACGTCTGCCCGGCGAGGCTCGTGCCGCCCCCGCGCGCGAGGATGGGCGCGCCGTGGCGGCGGCACGCGGCCACGGCGGCGATCACGTCGTCCTTGTGGCGCGGCACGACCACGCCGATGGGGAGCTGCCGGTAGTTCGACGCGTCGGTCGCGTAGAGCGCCCGGTCGCCCGCGGTGAAGCGGACCTCGCCCTCGATGGCGCGCGAGAGATCGGCGGCGAGCGCCTCCACCTCGGGGCCGGCCGCGGGCGCGAGCCGGACGCGCCGCTCGCCGGGCAGGCGGATGACGCCGCGATCGAGCTCGCGCTGCACGGGCTCCGAGGGCCTGTCCTCCGCCGCCGCTCTCTGCCTCTCCTGGTCGACGTGCTGCATGGTTCCCCCTCACACCGCGAAGCGCTCGGCGGCCGCGCGCCGGAGCTCGATCCCCATCCCCGGGCGCGAGAGGTCCGGGGCGACCAGCGTCGTCTCGCGCCACTCGAGCGTGCCGTCCGACTCCGGCCGGTCGGTCGGGATGACGTACGCGCCGACCTCGATCCGCTCGACCGGGGCCGCCGCGCGCTGCCTCGGATCGGCCATCGTCAACCCCGGTGCGGGATCCAGCTCTCGATCATGTCCCGGTACGCCTGGCGGATGATGCCGCGCGCGCCCGGGTCGCCCCGCAGCAGCGCCGACGTGAGCATCCTGGCCTGCTTCATTGTGATGTGCGGCGGCAGCGGCGGGACCTCCGGGTCGGTGACCGCCTCGACCACCACCGGCCTGTCGACCCGGAAGGCCTCGTCCCAGGTGCGCGCCACCTGGTCCGGGCGGTCGATCCGCACGCCCGCGAGCCCGAGCGCCTCGGCGTAGGCCGCGTACGGGAAGTCCGGCAGCGTCTGGGACGCCTCGAGCTTGGGATCGCCGCTCATCGCGCGGAGCTCCCAGGTGACCTGGTTGAGGTCGCGGTTGTTGAGCACCAGCACGACGAGGCGCGGGTCCTTCCACTCGCGCCAGTACTTGGCCACGGTGACGAGCACGTTGATGCCGTTCATCTGCATCGCGCCGTCGCCGACCATCGCGACGACCGGGCGGTCGGGGAAGGCGAACTTCGCCGCGACCGCGTACGGCATCGCCGGCCCCATGGTCGCCAGCGTCCCGGAGAGCGAGGCCATCATGCCCTCGCGGATCTTGATGTCGCGCGCGTACCAGTTCGCCGACGAGCCGGAGTCGGCGGTCAGGATGCACCGGTCGGGCAGCCGCGGCGACAGCTCCCAGTAGACCCGCTGCGGGTTGAGCGGATGGGCGTCGTTCATCGCCCGCGCCTCGAGGACCTTCCACCAGTCGGCGACGCTCTCCTCGATCCGGCGCCGCCACGAGCGATCGGCCTTGAGCTTGAGGTAGGGGATGAGCGCCCGCAGCGTCTCGGCGCTGTCGCCGATCAGGTTCAGCTCCATCGGGTACCGCAGGCCGAGCATCCGGCCGTCGATGTCGATCTGGACGCCGCGCGCCTGGCCCTCTTCCGGCAGGAACTCCGGGTAGGGGAAGTTCGAGCCGACCATGAAGAGCGTGTCGCAGTTGGCCATCATCTCCCAGCTCGGCTTGGTGCCGAGCAGCCCTATCGCGCCGGTGACCCAGGGCAGATCGTCGGGGAGCGCCGCCTTGCCGAGCAGGGCCTTGGCCACGCCGCAGCCGAGGAGCTCGGCGACGCGCACGACCTCCGGCGCGGCGCCGAGCGCGCCCTGGCCGATGAGCATGGCGACCCGCTTGCCGGCGTTGAGCACGTCGGCCGCGCGCCGCAGGTCCTCCTCCTTCGGCACCACGCGCGGCGAGGCGTAGCCGAGGCCGGTGTGCACGGTGCCGTGCTTGTGCGGGGGCTCCTCGACGGCATCCATCTCCTGGACGTCCTTGGGGACGATGACGCACGTGACCGTGCGCTCCGCCCGCGCGATGCGCATGGCGCGGTCGATGAGGTGCCGGATCTGCGCGGGCGAGGACGCCATCTGCACGTACTCGTGCGCGACGTCCTTGAAGAGCGATACGAGATCGACCTCCTGCTGGTAGTGCCCGCCGAGCGCGGCGCGGTCCTGCTGGCCGACGATGGCCACGACCGGCTGGTGGTCCAGCTTCGCGTCGTACAGCCCGTTCAGCAGGTGGATCGCGCCGGGCCCCGAGGTCGCCAGGCACACGCCGATCTCGCCGGTGAACTTCGCGTGGGCGCACGCCATGAACGCGCCCATCTCCTCGTGCCGCACCTGGATGAACCGGAGGTCCGGGACGCGGTGGAACGCGCCCACGATGCCGTTGATGCCGTCGCCCGGATAGGCGTAGACGCGCCGGACGCCCCACGCGACGAGGCGCCTCAGCAGGAACTCGCCGACGGTCTGGGCCATGAGCCTCCCCCCGCGAGCTCGGAACGTGAGCCCGCCCCGGCGCCGGCGTGCGACATCCGTGCCGCCTCACCGCGACGCGCGCTGCGTGCCGCGGCTGCACGTGCGAGCGGCCGCTGCGCGCTCGGGCGCAGGCCGCGCGGTCCCCGGCTCAGCGCCCGCGCCGAAGGCGGCTGACCAGCACGAAGAACAGCGGCGCGAAGAAGATGCTGAACACCGTCGCGGTGAGCATGCCGCCGAACACCCCCGTCCCGATGGCGTGCTGCGTGGCCGAGCCCGCGTTCCTCGCGAACACGAGGGGCATCACGCCCAGGATGAAGGCCAGCGACGTCATCAGGATCGGCCGGAACCGCAGCCGCGCGGCCTCGATCGCCGCCTCCCGCACGCTCTTGCCCTGCTCGTGCAGGCTCTTCGCGAACTCGATGATCAGGATCGCGTTCTTCGCCGACAGCCCCATGATGGTGATCAGCCCGACCTTGAAGAACACGTCGTTCGGCAGCCCGCGCGCCGTCATGGCCAGCACCGCGCCCACCACGCCGAGCGGCACGACGAGGATCACCGAGAGCGGGATGGCGAAGCTCTCGTAGAGCGCCGCCAGCACGAGGAACACGACGACCAGCGACAGCGCGAGCAGCGCCGGCGCCTCGGCCCCCGACAGCCGCTCCTGGAACGACTGGCCTATCCACTCCACCCCGAACCCGGGCGGCAGCTGCGCGGCCAGGCGCTCCATCTCGGCCATCGCCTCGCCGCTGCTCCGCCCCGGCGCCGGGGCGCCGCTGATCCCCGTGGCCGGGAACCCGTTGAAGCGCGCGAGCTGGAGCGGGCCGCGCTCCCACGCCGCCGTCGCGAACGCGGAGAGCGGCACCATCTGACCGGCGTCGTTGGGCACCGACAGCCGCAGCACGTCCTCGATCTGCATCCGGCTCGCCGCGTTCGCCTGCACGATCACCTGCTGCAGCCGCCCCTGGTTGGGGAAATCGTTCACGTAGGTCGGGCTCAGCGCCGTCGACAGCACCGCGGCCGCCCGCTCGAAGCTCACGCCGAGCGCGCTCGCCTTCTGGCGGTCGATCCGCAGCCGGATCTGCGCGGCGTCGGGCTGCGCCTCGGCGCGCACCTGCGCGAGGACGGGGCTCCCCGCGGCGAGCTCGATCAGCCGCTGCTGCGCCGCCACGAGCGCCTCGTTGCCGCGCCCGCCCCGGTCCTGCAGCTTCAGGCTGAAGCCCGAGGTGCTGCTGAGCTCCATGATCGGCGGCGGAACGAGGCTGTACACGATGCCGTCGCGGATCTGGCCGAGCTTCTCGTTCGCCAGCGCGGCCTCCGACTGGGCGGTCGCGCCGTCCGGGCGCTCGCTCCAGTCCTTCATCGTCAGGAAGATCATCGCCACGTTCTGCCCCGACCCCGAGAAGCCGAAGCCCGGGAAGGACGCCACGCCGCCGATCGCCGGGCGGCCGAGGTAGTGCGCCTCCACCTGCTCGACGACCCGCAGCGTCCGGTGCTGCGTCGCCTCGGGCGGGAGCTGCACGTCCACGATGACGAGCCCCTGATCCTCCTCCGGCAAGAAGGCGGTCGGCAGCCGGACATAGAGCAGGCCGAGCGTCGTGACGAGGATCGCGAACCCGAGGAGCATCCGCGCGCGCCTGTCGAGCGAGCCCGCGACCCACCGCCGGTACCCGGAGGTGAGCCGCTCGAAGCCGGCGTTGAACCACCCGAGCGCGCCGCCGCGCCTCGCGTGGCCGGCGGGGACGGGCCTGAGCAACACGACGCACAGCGCCGGCGTCAGCGTGAGCGCCAGGAACGCCGAGAACAGGATCGAGACGGCCATCGACATCGAGAACTGCCGGTAGATCGCGCCCACCGAGCCCGACGCGAACGCCATGGGCACGAACACCGCCGAGAGCACGAGCGTGATGCCGACGACGGCGCCCGAGATCTCCTCCATCGCCTTCCGCGTCGCGTCGCGCGGCGACAGCCCCTCCTCGGCCATCAGCCGCTCGACGTTCTCGACGACGACGATCGCGTCGTCGACGATGATGCCGATCGCGAGCACCATCCCGAACAGGCTCAGCATGTTGATCGACGCGCCGGCGAGGAGCATCACCGCGCACGTGCCGAGCAGCGCGAGCGGCACGACGATCGCCGGGATGAGCGTGTAGCGGATGTTCTGCAGGAACAGGAACATCACGACGAACACGAGCACCATGGCCTCGATCAGGGTCTCGATCACCTTCTGGACCGAGATCCGGACGAAGGGCGCCGTGTCGTAGGGCACGCTGTAGGTCACGTTGGGCGGCAGGCCCCGCGAGAGCTCCTCCATGCGGGCGCGCACGAGGTCCGAGGTCTTCATCGCGTTCGCGCCGTTCGCGAGCTGGATGCCGATCGCGGCGTCGGGCTTGCCGTTGCTCCGCGACGACGACGCCACGTTCTGCGCGCCGATCTCGATCGTCGCCACGTCGCGGAGGAGCACGCGCGACCCGTCGGGCCTCGCCCGGAGGACGATCGCCCCGAAATCCTCCGGCGTCGTGAGCTGCCCCTCGGCGATGAGCGTGGCGCTGATCTGCTGCGTCGGCGGGCTCGGGAGGTCGCCGATGCGGCCCGACGCGAACTGGACGTTCTGCGCGGCGATCGCGGCCGACACGTCGGCGGGCGAGAGCGAGAGCGCCGCGAGCTTCGTCGGATCGACCCAGATCCGCATCGCGCGCTCGCTGGTCCAGAGCTGCACGCGCCCGACGCCCGGGACCCGCTTGATCTCGTCGATGATGGAGCGGGCGAGGATGTCGCCGAGCGCCGTGGGGCTCAGGCTGCCGTCGCGCGACGACAGGCTGACGATCATCAGGAAGCTCGACGTCGAGGCCTCGACGAAGAGGCCGTATTGCCGCACGGCCGCCGGCAGGCGGGGCTCGACCGCCTTGAGCCGGTTCTGGACGTCGATCTGGGCGAGATCGGGGTCGGTGCCGGGCAGGAAGGTCGCGGTGATCTGGGCCGTCCCGGAGGTGTCGCTCGACGACTGGAAGTAGAGGAGGCGCTTGGCGCTGCTCAGCTCGCGCTCGATCAGGCTGACGACGCTCTGGTCGAGCGTCTGCGGGGTCGCGCCAGGGTAGCTCGCATAGATGGTGACGGTCGGCGGCGCGACCGACGGGTACTGCGTCACCGGGAGCCGCGGCAGCGCGATCGCCCCGAGGAGCGCGATGAACATCGCGATGACCACCGCGAAGATGGGCCTGTCGATGAAGAAGCGCGACATGCTGGCCTCGATCTGCTCCGTGGCTGTCAGCGCGCCGCCGACGACGCGGGCGCGGCGGCCGAGGACGCGGGCACGACGCCCGGCTTCGCGGGCACGGGCGTGGCGGCCGAGGCCGCGGGCACGGGCGTGGCGGCCGAGGCCGCGGGCACGGGCGTGAAGGGGACCGCGCGGACCTCGGCGCCCGGGGCGACCTTCTGGTGGCCCTCGACGACGACCTTGTCGCCCGCGCTGAGCCCGGAGGTCACGATGTAGCGGTCGCGATCGACGCCGCCCGTCTGGATCTGGCGCACGGCCGCCTTGCCGTCGGGCTGGACGACGAGGACCGTCGCGCCGCCGCCGCCATCGCGCCCGACCGCTTGCTGAGGCACCGTGAGGGCCGCCTGGTCCACGCGCCTCGCGAGCTTCACGCGCACGAACATGCCGGGCAAGAGCAGGCGGCTCGGGTTCGGGAAGCGCGCGCGCAGCGTCACCTCGCCGGTGCCGGGATCGACGCTGATGTCGGAGAAGAGCAGCTCGCCCTTCTCGGGGTACTCGACCCCGTCGTCGAGCACGAGGAGCGCGGCGTGCTCGCCCGCCTCGCCCCTCTGCGTGCCCTCCAGCGCGGCGCGGCGCAGGCGCGTGAGCTGCGAGGCGGGCTGCTTGATGTCGACGTAGACCGCGTCGATCTGCTGGATGACGGCGAGCGGCGTCGCCTCGGCCTGGCCGACGAGCGCGCCCTCGGTGACGAGCGCGCCGCCGATCCTGCCGCTGATCGGGGCCGTCACCGTCGCGTAGCCGAGGTTCAGGCGGGCCAGCGACAGCGCCGAGCGCGCCTGGGCGATCTCGGCCTGGGCCATGGCCTGCGCCGCCATCGCGTCGTCGTAGGCCTCGCGGCTGACCAGCCCCTCTTTCACGAGCGCCGTGGCGCGCTTCGCGCGCGCCTCGGCCTGGCCGAGGTTGGCCTGCCCCTTGACGAGGGCGGCGAGCGCGCTGTCGACGGCCGCCTTCAAGGGCGCGGGGTCGATCACGAAGAGCGTCTGCCCCTCTTTGACCTCGCTCCCCTCGGTGAAGCTGCGCTTCAGGACGACGCCCGCGACGCGCGCGCGCACCTCCGCCAGGCGGAGGGGGGCGACGCGGCCGGGGAGCTCGTCGCGGAGCGTGACGGGCTCCACCTTGACCTCGATGACGCTGACCTCCGGCGGGGGCGGCGGCGGCGCTTCCGGCGCTGCGCGGCACGCGACGACGAGGAGGGCGGCTGGGAGGATCCCGCCGAGCTTACGTGGGTCGGTCATACGTCCGTGCAGCCTGGCTCGAGGGAGGTCCACGGAAGCGGTCGCCCCGTGGTTTCGCCTTGGCGTAGTGCAATCGAGGGGGGCTTTCAACCTCCGGGACCGCCCGAGCGGGCACCGAGACAGGCCTGGAGTTCCGTTCACGCAGGGTCGGCCGCGGCGGTCGCGGGCGCGACGACCGCCTCGTCTCCTGCGCGCGCTCACCTCGCGCCTCGCGCGCGAGCGGGGTCAGCGGACAGCGACAGGAGCGGTCATCTGTAGAACGCGACATCGTCGATCCAGAAGTCGAACGCCTGGGCCGGACCGAAGCTGAACTGGATGATCTTGATCCTGTCCTGCGCGAGCGCCTCGAAGAGGCCATATCCGCTCTGGGCGAGACACTCGACAGGAATCTTGTAGTGCTTCCAGTCGGGCGTCAGGGTGACGCTCTTCTGGAAATGGTCGTAACAGGGCACCTGCCCCTCCTCGTCACCGCAGATCCCGCCGCCCTTGTTCGTCTGCTGATCGACGAACGCCACGACCATCTTCTTGGACGACTCGTCCTCGGCGCGGGCCCAGAAGGTGACGCCACGGTACCCGGTGGCGTCGTAGTAGTCGGTGCTGAGCTCGAAGCCGATGACGGCTCCCCAGTCGGCAAAGAGAGCGTTGCCGCTCGTGTGCACGGCTCTCTGGCTGTCGCCGCGCACAGGCATCGTCGCCACGACGAGACCGGCCTTGTCGGGGGGCTCTTGCGCTCCGCCCTCGGATTCGTCGTTGAACATGAACCAGGCACCCTGCCGAGGGTTCGCGTCGTCACCCTCCAGGATGGCGATGTTTCCATCCTCCAGGTCGTCGATCATCGACAGCTCCAGCGGCTCCCCGGGCAATACCTCCAGGAGGGTACAGTCGGGCTGATGGCCGCTGCCGCGATCGCCCCCGCTGCCGACGTCCGCCGCCGTCGTGGCCTTCTCTCGCACGGGCGCTTCGATCCCGAGGATGGCGTTGCATCCGGGCCACACCGCGGCTGCGCAGAGCGCGCCGGCGCCCGCCGCGACAGGCATGCGCGCCACGGCGCCGCCGCCCGCCCTGCGCCGTCGCATCAGAAGCCCCCTCGCAGGGCGATCCCGCGCGGCCCCAGGGCGATGTGCGCGCCCGGGCCCTCCGGCCTCGGCGCCGTCAGGAACAGCGCGACGCCGCCGGCGAGCACGGCGCCTCCCGCGATGAGCAGCACCGTGCTCACGTCGCCTGCCGTGACGGCCTGCCGGCGCGCCGCATACCCGACCTCATCGCAGATGTTCCCATCGTGGCAATGGCCGCCCGCATTGCTCTCGTTCAGCTTGATCGCCGCGCGAACCCCGAAGAACACTCCGACGCCGGCCCCGACCAGCCCCGCTCCGCCGACCACGAGGCCCGCTGCGCGCTGGGCGCCTCCCGCCGCGGAGCGCGGCGTTCTCGATGCGCTCGCAGGCGGGTCGCGCCGGTCGGGCTCCAGGGCGGGGATCGCCACGGACACCGCCTCGCCGTCCGCCGTCACGACGGTGGACCGCCTCCAGGTCGCGCGGTTCCTCGCCTTGGCCACGATCTCGTGCTCTCCCGTGTCCACCGGCAACGCCGCGTCCCACTGCGCCCGGCCGAGCGGCACGCCGTCGCGGGTGATCGCGAGCCCTGGATAGGCCCGCACCGCCTCCGGGACATGGACCGTCAGCGTCGCGAGCCTGGGCTTGAGCGCCGCGGCCCACGCCCCCGCGCGCGCCGAGCGCTCCGCCTGCCCGGCCTTGGCCGCCAGGGCCTCGACGATCGTGTACTGCGCCCAGGCGCTCGCGAGCTTTCCCCACGCCTCGTAGCACTGGCCCAGCGTCAGCTTGGCGCCCAGCCCTTCTGGCACGAGGCGCGCGACCTCCTCCAGCTTGCCGCACGCGCTCGCGAAGCGCCCGGCATCCATCTCCGCGGTGGCCTGATCGTAGAGCGCCTGGGCGGTCACCGCCGCGTGCCTGTCGACCTTCTGGGCCAGCGCCGGGCCGGGCACGATCAGCGCCGCGGCGAGCGCGATGGGGGCGAGCACCCGCGCGCTTCGATCCGCCGAGAACATCGATGCTCTGCTCCTCACGTTCCTCCCGTGGGTCCGGCCTGGGCTGCCGCGCTGTCGCGCGCTCAGTAGATTCCCTCGTACTTCCTGGGCGGCACCGCCGGCGCCGCTGTCGTGGCGGCGGCCGCGCCCGCCGCCGTCGGGGTGGGCCCCGGCGCCGAGCGCAGGCGGCGGCGCACGGGCGCCGTCCGCCGCGGCGGCGCGCTGGACAGGCTCGCCGGCTCGGCCCGCGGGCTCGCCGGCTCGGCCCGCGGGCTCGCCGGCTCGGCCCGCGGGCTCGCCGGCTCGGCCGGTGGGCTCGCCGGCTCGGCCGGCGTCGAGGGCGCGGAGGCGCTCGGAGGCGGCGCCGGCGCCGTGGCGTGGTCGACGGCGTCGGGCGCCGCGGTGTCCCGCGTGGCCGGGGCACGAACCGCGCCTCCCCGGGCCGGCGGCACGACCGGAACGGGGATCGCCTGCGCCGCGATCGCCGATGCTGCCGGAGCGGACCGCTGCTGCTGCGACCAGACCAGCCAGCCGATCCCGATGGCGAGCACGGCCAGCGCGGCGCCCGCCAGCGACGCCCTCCGGGGGAACCTGCGCCCTTTGCTCCAGGCCCAGTCGCTCGTGCGCGCGGCCGGCGCTGTGCGGTCGATGGATGACGAGAGGGTCTGCGCCAGCTCGTGGCCCAGGCCGGGGGCCGGCGCTACCGCCGTGGGCTGCGACGGGCGCGCGGGGGGCGGGGCCAGCGCGGCGGGCGCGTCCGCCCGCACCGACAACGCGACCGGGGGCGATCGAACGGCCGCAGGCGCCGCGCGATCCGGCCCGTCGACCGACGTGAGCACGCGCAGCGCGGCGGCGAGGTCCTCGACGGCCTGAAACCGGTGCTCCGGCCGCTTCTGCAGGCACAGCGCGACCACCGTATCCAGCTCCTCGGGGAGCCCCGGTCGCTGCCGGCTCGGCAGGATCGGCTCCTCCTGCAGCACCAGCGCCACCACCTCCGTCAGCGTCTCTGCGGAGAAGGGCATCATTCCCGTCACCAGCTGGTGAAGGACCACGCCCATCGACCAGACGTCGCTCCGCGTGTCCACGTGCCTGGCGCGCCTCATCTGCTCCGGCGCCATGTAAAAAGGGGAGCCGAGCAGGACGAGGGTGTTTGTCAGATCGGTTGCGTCGGGCTTGATCCGCTTGGAGATGCCGAAGTCGAGCACCTTGACGAAGGGCGCCCCGTTCGGCCGGCGCGTGAGGAACAGGTTGGCGGGCTTGAGATCGCGGTGCACGAGCCCCTGGGCGTGCGCCTCGGCCAGCGCGTCGCAGACCTGCAGGACGTAATCCACCGCCTCGCGGACGGGCAGCGGCCCGCGGTCGAGGACGATCTGCTGCAGATCGCTCCCGACGAGGTGCTCCATCACCATGTAGGGGGCGCCGCTCTCGAGCCTGCCGACGTCGTGGACGCGGACGATGTGCTCGCCCTTCAGCTGTACCGCGGCGCGCGCCTCGCGCAGGAACAGCTCCGTGGCCTGGGCATCGGCGAGCGCCCGGGGCAAGAGGAGCTTGATGGCGAAGAGCTCACCGAGCTCACGGTGGCGCGCCGCCACGACCATCCCCATCCCGCCGCGGCCGAGCACGCGCTCCACCGTGTACTTGCCGAGCAGGACATCTCCGACATGTACCGGCGTTTCGAGCTCCTTCACGGCGTCTCGCCCCAGGCTGATGAGCACAGCGCCGCCACCGTCAGGAGGACGCAGCGATCAAGAGCAATGGTAACCGCTGTCTCGGAGCTCCGTCAACACCAGTGCTCCTTCGTTCACACTTCCTGCCAGGAGAGCGATAATCCGTCGCACTGGAAATATGCCGCTTTGCGGCTCATTGCTGTAGCATTATGCCCCAAGTCGACGTGGAGCCCGTGCCGGGGATGATCGGCTGAACCGGGAGCTGGCCAACGTGGGACGACGCCGGCCCGCGCAGCAGCCGGTGTCGTGGACTCGAGTGTCGAGTGTGGAGCTCGGTCTTTCTCCTGTGTACGGTGGCCTCATGCGCAACGACACTCGCGATGAACAGTCTCACGGACGACGCGCGCTCTCACGCGCCATCCCCTGGCTCCCGGGCGCCCTTGGACGCGGCTCGCTGGCGCTCGGCCTCGTCCTGCTCGGCTGCGGGGGTGATGACGGCAGCGGCGACCCCACCGGGTCCACCACGAGCACGGGCAGCGCGACGCAGGCGACGACGGGCACCGGGGGCGGCGATGCGGGCAGCGGCGGTGACGTGGGCAGCGGCGGAAGCGGCGGCGGCGGGGCGGGCGGCAGCGAGCCTGCCGCGCCGTCCATCGTCATCGACGGTGAGGCGCACACGCTCACCTGGGCCGACGAGTTCGGCGGCGAGCTCGGCGCAGGCCAACCGAGGTCGCCGATCGACGACGGCTCCTGGAGCAAGGAAAACCTCGGCGTCAACTTCGAGCAACAGGCCTACACGAACCGCGAGTGTACCGACCACCCCGACACCTGGAACTACTGTGTTGAAGACGGCAAGCTCACCCTCCTCGCGCGGGAAGAGCCCCTCGACTGCGTCGTCTGGAAGACGTGCGCGAGCCCCGCTGACTGCGACGCGAACGGGACCTGCATGGATGGCTATTGCCTGAGCGACCAGAATCAGAACGGCGTGTGGGACCACGACGAGTGCGCTCCGCACACCGGCATCGCCAACCCGCCCGCCAACGGGATGGCGTACACGTCCGGCCGCCTCAGCACGGACGAGAAGGTCGAGCTCCGGTATGGCTACCTCGAGTTCCGGGCGCGCATGCCGTTCGCCGAGCTCGCGGCGGGGGACGCCCCGCCGAGCGGCATGTGGCCCGCGATCTGGCTGCTCGGCGCGAACGCCGCCATCAAGGGAGGCGGCGTGGAGGACAGCGTCGGCTGGCCGATGAACGGCGAGATCGACGTGATGGAGTACACCCAGATCAAGGAGAACCCCGCCCTGTACCCCGACAACGGGGCGATGGGCTATAACGCGCTCTGGCGCGAGCGGCCCGAGGCGGGGGAGCTGGCGGCGAACCCCGGCGGCTGGGAGCCGAACGCCTGCAGCGCGTGGCCCAACGGCGGCGACGCGAAGTGCGACGCCGACGCCGGCGGGGCGCGGTCGACCTGGGACGGCGTGACGATCGACTACCACGCGTGGCACACGTGGGGTTTCCTCTGGGACGAGGACGGGTTCGCGATCTACATCGACGACCTGCCGCAGGACGGCGGGACCCCCGTCGGCGTGTTCAGCATCGGAGAGGGCGCGACCGAGTACCGCCAGCCCATGTACCTCATCATGAACCTCGCCGTCGGCGGCGAGCTCGGCTGCCTCGGCTGGAAGGACCGCGCGTGCTCCTCCGCCGCGGACTGCGCGAACGGCGCCGCGTGCGTGGATGGTAAGTGCGACGAGACCCCGTCGTCGTGCATCGACGTCGACTGGGCGACCCAGGGCGACCTGGCCAGGCTCGAGGTCGACTACGTCCGCTGGTATCACCGCGCGTCGGGGTACCCCAGGCTCCCGTCGGCCGCCTGCCAGGACGGCGACGGCGACGGCGCGCCCGACAACATCCTCAAGAACTGCGGGTTCAACGAGGACTTCACGTCGCACCGCAGCGACATCTTCTTCGAGGGCGGCGGCGGAGTCACCGAGATCATCGACGAGGGCGGCGACCACGGGTACGCGCAGTGGGTGCGCATCGATAACGGCGGCGCGCAGCCGTGGCACGTCCAGGTCCGGCAGGAGGGCTTCCCGCTGGAGGCCGGCACGGAGTACGCGTGGCACGTGGACCTCAAGGCGAGCGCGCCCCGCGTCGTGCCCATCAAGATCGTGCTGGCCCAGGATCCCTGGACGACCATCGCTGCGTTCGACTGCGACGTCGGGACGGCGTGGTCGACCTGCAGCCCCCCGCGCTTCACCCCCGAGAGCGCCGGCACCTACAAGCTCGAGATCGACCTCGGGAACGACGGCGCAGCCACCCATGACGGCACCGAGGTGCTCCTCGATGACATCTACCTCGGCACGGCGGACCGCGCCTGCCAGCCCGATTGTACCGGCGCGTCGTGCGGCGGCGACGGGTGCGGCGGCGCGTGCGGCGCGTGCGGCGCGGGCCTCCGCTGCGCCGCCTGGGGACAGTGCGCCGCGGGCGCGGATTGACCGCTTGCCTCCGGGGGCCATTCCGACGCGCATCGCTGCTCGCCGGCCTGCTCCACAGCGCCGCCTCACCTGGGCGACCGGGCGCGCGGCAGGGCGGGGGGCGGCGGGGCTTCACGGGGAGGCGAGCGAGGCGGCGACGCCGAGCGAGAGGTGCGTGCGGGGGTGCCATCGGGTGGCGGCGCGAAAGCGGCGGGGATCGCCGACGAGCCACGGGGGCTCGTCGGGGCGCGGCGGCCGGGCGCCGAAGGCGAGGAGCGACTCCGGCGCGCCGAGCTGGCGCGCGACCTCGAGGCAGACCTCGCGCACGCTGGTGGGACGCCCCGAGCAGACGTTGTAGGCCGCGCCGAGCTCGAGCCCCGCGGTCGTCGCGCCGAGGAGCAGCGCCTCCACCACGTCGTCCACGAAGGTGAGATCGCGGCGCTGCGTGCCGGGGGTGAGGTCGACGCGCTCCCGCGCGCGGAGCCGGGCCGCGAGGTACGGGACGAGGCGGTGGGGCGCCTCGCCAGGGCCGTAGACGCCGAAGAGGCGGAGCGTCACGAGCGGCACCGACAGCGCGCGCGCCACGGCGCGCCCGTAGTCGTGGGCAGCGGCCTTGGCGGCGCCGTAGAGGTCCGACGGGGCGCGCGGCGCGCCTTCGTCGACGAGCTGCCCCTCGGGGACGGCGCCGTACTCCGAGCAGGACCCCGTGAAGACGACCCGCGCCCCGCCCCAGCCGGCGGCGGCCTCCAGCGTCGCGACGAGGGCGCCGACGTTGCCCTCCAGGAGCGCGCGCGGCGCGCGCTCGCGCGGGTTCACCCCGGCCGACGCGAGGTGGAAGACCGCGTCCGGCGGCTCGTCGCCGGCCGCGTCGAGGAGCGCGTCGCGCGTCAGGCGCTCGATCGGGCGCTGCACGAGGCGCTGGCCCGGTGAGAGGCGCGAGAGGCGCGCCCAGCCCGAAGGCCGCGCGGGCGCCGTCGCGACGACGGCGCACCCGTCGGCGAGGAGCCGCCGGACGAGCGCCGAGCCGATGAACCCGGTCGCGCCCGTGACGACCGCCCTGCCGAGCCTCACGCGAGCCCCGCGGCGAGCCGGAGCTGCTCCTCGACGAGAGGTCGCGCGCGCCCGCGATCCTCGAGGTACCGCGCGTACCAGGCGCTCGTGAGCTGGATGGCGCGGTCGGTGTCGAGGAGCGGGCGCCAGCCGAGCCGGGACCGCGCTTTGCTGCAGTCGAGCCGCAGCGTGCCCGCCTCGTGGACCTGCTCGCCGTCCGGCGGCTCCGCGAGCTCGAGCGAGCCCTGGCCGAGCTCGCGGACGATGGCCTCCGCGAGGCGGTGCACCGTTCGCGGCTCGGCGTCGTCCGGGCCGAAGTTCCAGGCGCCGCTGTACCGCGCCGGATCGTCCCAGAGCCGGCGCGCGAGCAGGAGGTACCCCGAGAGCGGATCGAGGACGTGTTGCCAGGGGCGCACGGCGCGCGGGTGCCGGATGCGCACGGCCTTGCCCTCGACGACGCTGCGGACGATGTCCGGCACGATGCGGTCCTCCGCCCAGTCGCCCCCGCCGATGACGTTCCCGGCGCGCGCGGTCGCGAGCGCCACCTCGCGCCCGTAGAACGATTGCCGGTAGGCCGCCGCGACGAGCTCGGCGCAGGCCTTGCTCGCGCTGTACGTGTCGTGGCCGCCGAGGGCGTCGGTCTCGCGGTAGCCCCAGACCCACTCGTTGTTCTCGTAACACTTGTCCGTGGTCACCACGAGGACGACCCGCACCGACGGGAGGCGCCGCGCCGCCTCGAGCACGTGCGCCGTCCCGAGCACGTTCGTCGCGAAGGTCTCCACCGGCCGCGCGTACGACCTCCGGACGAGCGCCTGCGCCGCGAGGTGCAGCACGATCTCCGGCCGCGCCTCGGTCATCGCGCGCGCGAGGCGCCCCTCGTCGCAGATGTCGCCGAACGTCGAGGTCACCCCGTCGTCGATCCGCGCGTCGGCGAAGAGGCTCGGTGCGCCCTCCGGCGGCAGGGAGTACCCGGTGACCTGCGCGCCGAGGAGGCGCAGCCAGGCGGTGAGCCAGGAGCCCTTGAACCCCGTGTGCCCGGTGACGAACACGCGGCGACCCGCGTAGAAATCGAGGTGATCGCTCACGACCAGACCCTCCAGGGCGCGCGCCCCTCGTCCCAGAGCCGCTCGAGGAGGCGCTTGTCGCGCAGGGTGTCCATCGGCTGCCAGAAGCCCTCGTGCTGGTAGGCCATGAGCTGCCTTTCGCCGGCCAGCCGCTCGAGGGGCTCGCGCTCGAGCGGCGTTGTGTCGTCGACGTCGAGGTAGTCGAGGGCGGCGGGCTCGAAGACGAAGAACCCCCCGTTGATCCACCCCGCCTCGGCCTGCGGCTTCTCGGCGAACGCGGCGACCTCGCTGCCCCGGAGATCGAGGACGCCGAAGCGGGCCGGCGGGCGGACGGCGGTGACCGTCGCGAGCTTGCCGTGGGCGCGGTGGAACGCGACGAGCTTCGCGATGTCGATGTCGCCGACCCCGTCGCCATAGGTGACCATGAACGGCTCCCGCCCGATCACGCGGTTCAGCCGGCGGATGCGCCCGCCCGTCTGCGTGTGGAGCCCCGTGTCGATGAGCGTCACGCGCCAGCTCGGGCAATGGACGCCCAGCGCGTCGACCTCGCCGCTCCGGAGGTTCACCGTGAAGTCCGCGCGGCGCGTGCGGAGCCCCGCGAACCAGTCCTTGATGAAGTCGCCCTTGTAGCCGCAAGCCACGACGAAATCGTCGAAGCCGTGCGCGGCGTACATCTGCATGATGTGCCAGAGGATCGGCTGGCCCCCGATCTCGACCATCGGCTTCGGCCTGTCGACGGTCTCTTCACTGAGGCGGGTCCCCAGCCCGCCGGCGAGCAACACGGTCTTCATCGCTGTACCTCCTGTGCGTGGTGGGTCTGTGCCGCGAGCGCGCGGCGCACCGCGCCGGCGACCGCGGGGTCCCCGGCGAAGGCCCACGAGAGCGGCTCGTGGGTCACGGTCGCGTCGCTCGCGACGTGGAAGAACAGGAGCGCCTTCACCGCGGGGTGGCGCTCCGCGAGGCCGGTCAGGGCCTCCTCGTACCAGCGCGCGCGGTCCCCGCCGGCGGCCAGCGTGCCGAGCTCGGCGATCATCATCGGCTTGCCGAGCGGCGCGAGGCGCTCGTAGTGGCGCGCGAAGAGCTCCTGGAACGAGGTCCACCTGGACCAGCGGACGGCGGTCCCGTAGTTGAGGACGCCCGTCCCGACCCAGTCGACCCACGCGCTTCCCGGGTAGTACTCCCAGTAGCTCTCGTACGAGACGCTCGGCGCCCAGACCCAGAGGACGTTCGTCGCGCCGGCGGCGCGGAAGCGCCCGACGACGTGCCGCCACGCGCGGATGAACTCCTGCGGGCTCGGGTTGTTCACCGGCCCCCAGGGGTAGCGGTAACCGTCGTTCATCTCGTGCGCGAAGCGGAGGAGGATCGGGTGCCCGAACTCGGCGGCCGCCTTCGCCCAGCCGTCGACGTAGAAGTCGTACTTGCCGTCGGCGATGTCGGTGAGGCCGCCGTGGTCCCGCGTCGCCGCCGCACGGAACGACGAGCCCAGGTGCTGGAACCCGCTGAGCCAGGGCTCCCACGTGATGACCGGCACCGAGCCCACGGCCCAGATGGCCCGCGCGGCCCGGCTCGGGAACTGCTGGTCCGCGCCGTCGCCCCAGGCCGCGTAGATCTGCGTGAGGAGGAGCGTCTGGCCCACCGCCTCCTCGAGCGCGAGGTACCCGCCGACGTCGCGCGGCAGCCCGCCGTCGTGCGCGCCGTGGAGCAGGCGCGTCGGGGCGCGCAGGTCGGTGAGCTTCCGCGACGCGAGCTCCGTGGACAGGCGGGCGAGCCGCGCGTCGCGCTCCGGGCGGGCGGTCCAGGAGAGATCCGCCGTGGCCACGGCCGCGCTCGCCGTGCCGAAGAGCGACGCGAGGTAGGACTCGGCGGGCCCGCGCCCGTACGTCGAGAAGAGCACGCCGAGGGCGGCCCCGGTCGTGGCGGCAGCCGTCAATGCGACGCGGTGTGAGCGCTTCATGGTCATCCTCCGGTGGCGGTCGTGGCCGTCGTGGTGATCGTCGTGGTCGTGGCTGCGGGCGCGGGGAGGCGCTCCCAGGGGTCGATCGGCGCGCGCCCGCCGCGCCGCGCCGCCCAGGCGATCGCCACGAGCATCGACGCGGCCCCGAGCGCGCCGAAGGAGAGCATCGCCCAGTAGGACTCCGCGTCGCTCCAGCGCTCGGCGAGCCGGCGCGCGGAGGTCCGGTGCCAGAGGCTCGCGCCCGTCGTGACGAGGAACGAGAGGACGACGAGGAGGTGCGGCCACGCGAGCGGAAGGAGCCGACCGCCGAGCCCGCGCTTGGGCGTGGGCACGTAGCGCACGAGGCGCTTCACGACCGCCAGGACCACCCCGAGCGTGCAGACGGGGAAGGCGGCGAGCTTGAGGAGCAGGGCGCGCCAGTGGAGGCCGCCCTCCGTGGCGCGGTCGCAGAACCACCGCTGTCCGTGGACGTGGAGCGCGACCGCCGCGGCGACGACGGGGGCGCCCGCGGCGACGAACCCCGCCGGATCCACGTGCATGGGCCAGACGCCGCCCCAGAGCGCGACGACCGGCAGGACGAGGTACGTCAGCGTGGCGGGGCCGGTGAGGTAGTACGTGCCGATGGCCACGTAGGCGAGCCGCTGGCGCGCGCTCAGCCGGAAGAAGCGCGGCACGACCTCGGCGAAGAGCGCGTCGACCGCGCCGGTCGCCCACTTGAGCTGCTGGGCGAAGTACCCGCCGAGGTCGTCGGGCACGAGCCCGCGGCTGACGATCTCCGGGACGTAGACCGACGTCCATCCGGCCGCGTGCAGCCGGATGGACGTCATGAGGTCCTCCGCGAGCCCCACGGCGTGCCCGCCGATGGACGCGAGCGCGGCGCGGCGGAAGGTGCAGTTGGCGCCGATGGCGACCGCGCAGCCGAGCCCGTGGAGGCCGAGCTGCATCGGCCCGTAGAACCCGTAGGTCTGCTCGGCCGCGCCGCGGGCGATCGGGGAGTCGGCCTGGTTGTAGTAGCCCTGCGAGACCTGCACGAAGCCCACGCGCGGGTCGTCGAAGTGCCCGAGCACGCGGTCGAGGAACTCCGGGAACGGCAGGTGGTCCGGATCGAGGACCAGGACGAAGTCCTCCGTGGTCCGCAGGAGGGCCGCGTTGATCTTGCCGGCCTTGGCGCCCGGGACGCCGGTCGCGTCGAGCCACACCGCGCCGTGGCGCTCGGCGAGCGCGCGGAAGCGCGGGTCGCCCGTGCCGTCGAGGAGGTACGTGCGGTGCGGGTAGCGAACGCGGGCGAGCGCCGCGAGCGTCGCCTCGAACATCGCGAGCGGCTCGCCCGGCGCGGCCGTGGTGAAGATCGCGACGGAGAGCCCTTCGGGCGCGGGGCGGTGCTCGACAGGGCCCACCGCGAGGTACCCGATCCAGGCGAGGACGATGCGGCTGATGCCGTACCAGACCGTGACCGACAGCGCGACGAAGGCCGCGAGGTGGCCGACGTGGCGCTCCTGGAACCAGAAGCTCGCGAAGCCGGCGACCCCCACGAGCCCGAAGGCCACGATCGCCCGGACGATCACGCGATCGACGAGCCGCACGGGCGCGGCCGACGACCACCGGAACAGCTCCGGCTCAAAGAGGGAGCTCGAGACGAAGCGTCGCGTCATGGAACCGGTAGTGGCGCTGGTGGTTGTGGTGGTAGGCGACGCTCAGACGGACGGCGCCCAGATCGAGCGACGCCCCTGCGCGGACGTCGATGTGGCGGGTGTCGACGCGCGACCTGACGCCCCAGGCGAGCGCGGTCGGATCGAGCTCGCTCCCCTGCACGGCGACGTCGCCGCTCGCGTCGACGCGGAGCTTGCCGAGCGAGAGCGCCGCGACGACGATCGGTCCGTGGCGGCGCGCGCCGAGGGGGGTGAAATACGGCGCGTAGGTCTCCTCGGTGAGGGACCAGCGCGAGCGCGAGGTGTCGGCCCAGGCCGCCCCCCACCCGGCCTTCAGGCTCAGCGCGCCGCGCACGAGCGGCGCCACGGCCCAGCCGTGGGCCGTGAGGCCGTCGTTGCCGTCGGAGTACCAGCGGCCCTCGCCGCGGAGCTCTCCGCTCCAGCCCTTCCAGTCGACGACGGCGAGCGAGCCGCCCGCCGCGCCGAGGAAGACGTGGTCGCGGATCGCCGCGTGGCCGTCGAGGAGCTCCTCGCGGCGCGCCGAGGCGCGGATCCGCAGCGGCGAGAGCCACCGCGCCTCGATGTCGCCGCTCCCCGACACCTGCGCGCTGCCGTCCTCCCAGACCCGCGCCATCCCCGTCGCGCTGACGTCGAGGTCCGCCCGCGCCGGGCGGAAGAGGAGCCCCACGAGCCCGCCCGCCGCACAGGCCGGCGTCGCACGGCCGGGGAGCTCCGTCCCGCGCGGGGCGGCGGGATCCACGACGGGGCCTGCGCCGCCGCCCGGGCCGGGGCCCCTGCCGCCGCTGCCGCGAGCCGGCGCGGGCTCGGCATCGGCCGTCGCGGTGGCGGTCGTCGCGCCGCCCTCGTGCAGCGCGCGCGGGTACCAGAGACCGAGCGCGCGGAGCCGCAGCTCCAGGCTCGCGATCGGCCAGAACGACAGCCCGGCGGTCTGCGACCAGCGATCGAGCGGCTGCGTGTCGAAGAAGGCGCGGGTCTCGAGCTCGAGGCGCGGGGCGAGCGCCGCGTCGAGCTGGCCGCGGAGGATCGCGGCGTCGCGCGCCGCCTCGCTCTGCGCGGGGACCTGCGCGAGGGCGGCCTCCGCCGCGGCGTGATCGGCGACGGCGAGCCGCTCCTGCGCCTCGGCGACGTGACGCCACGCTCCGGGGAGCGGGCGCGGCGTGGCGCCGGCGGCGCCCGCGAGGGCGGCCGTGACGACGAAGCACGGAATGAAGGAAGCGATGTGCATGGCAAGCCAGGGGGGACGGCGCGTCCCGGTCGACCCCAAGGGACCGCCTCCGCCCCGGGACGGCTCACCGGAATGCGCGGAGACGCGGCGATGATGCGCGAGCCGTTTCGGCCCCCCGCCGGTCCTCTGTTCGGCTCCCTGCCGGTCCTCTGTTCGGCCCCCTGCCGGTCCTCTGGACGACGCGTGAGCCGTTTCGGGCCCCTGCCGGTCCTTTGATGGAGAGCCGTGCCCACCCGCATCGAACCCGCCCTGCTCCGGCGCGCCGAGCCCCGGCCCGGCGACGTCGTGGAACCCTGCCGAGGAGACCGCCATGGCTAGCGGATCCCGCTCGACGCTGCCGCACCCCGCGAGCCGCGCCGGCGCCGCGCCGGGCGGCGGGCAGCTCGTCGCGCTGCCGGTGGAGCGCGACGACGCCGAGCTCCTCCGGCGGCTCCGGCGCGGGGACCCCTGGGCCAAGGCGGTCCTCTTCGAGCGCTACGGCGCCCTCGTCGAGCGCATCGCGCGCCGCATCCTCGGGACCGAGCGGCACACGACCTTCGCCGACGTCGTCCACGACGCCTTCGTGTCCGCCTACGCGAGCGTCCACCAGCTGAGCGACGCGGCGGCGCTGACCTCGTGGATGAGGTCCGTCGCCGTGCACACGGCGTGCAAGAGCATCCGCCACCACAAGGCCCGGCGCTGGCTGCGCTTCTTCTCGCCCGAAGACGTCCCCGAGCCCCCTGCGCGCGGCGCCGACGCCGAGCTCCGGGAGGCCCACGATCGGACCTACCGGCTGCTCGAGTCCTTCCCGACGGACGAGCGCGTCGCCTTCGCGCTGCGCTACATCGAGGGGATGGAGCTCACCGAGGCGGCGGCCGCCAGCGGCGTGTCGCTGGCGACGATCAAGCGGCGGATCGCCCGGGCCGAGGCGCGCTTCGTGAGCGCTGCCCAGCGAGACCCCGTGCTCGCGACCTGGATCGAGGAGAGCACGCGATGGACCCCGTGACACGACGCATCGAGCCCCTCGGGGCCGAGGTGGCCCGCACCTCCGATCGGCGCGCCAGGCCGGCCGAGACGCTCGCGGCGGCGCGCGCGCGGCTCTTCGCCGCCGAGGCCGAGGCCCCGCCGCGCCGGGCGCGCCCCGCCGTCTTGGCCGCGGCGGCCGCCGCGCTGCTGCTCGCGGCGGGCGGCGCCGCGCTCCTCGGCTCGTCGTGGGCGCCCCCGCGCGGGCTCGAGCTCGCCGCGTCGAGCGCCGCCCCCGGGGGCGCGCCGGCGCCGGGCGCGGGCGCGCGGGTCGAGGCGCGCGACGCGCCCCTCGCCTTCACCTTCGCCGAGGGGACCACCGTGCGGCTCGACGCGGCGTCCGCGCTCCAGGTCCTCGCGACCGACGCGCGCGGCGCGGAGCTGCGCGTGGAGCGGGGCGGCGTGGACTTCCACGTCGTCCACCGGAGCGACACGCGCTGGGTCGTCCACGCCGGGCCCTACGCGGTGCGCGTGACCGGGACGCGCTTCGAGGCGCGCTGGTCCCCCGAGGCGCGGCGCTTCACGCTCGCGCTCGCCGAGGGGAGCGTCGAGGTGACGGGCCCGGAGCTCGGGACAGCGCGGCTCTCCGCGGGCGATCGGCTCGACCTCACCGCGCCGGGCGCGCCCGCGGCGAGCGGCGCCGCCGCTGCCCCCCCGGCAGGCGCGCCCGCGGCGGCCGCGCCGCCGCCGGAGGAGGATCGCGCCGCGCGCCCGCCGGCGGCCGGCGCGACGGACGCCGCGCCGCGCTGGCAATCCCTGGCGAGCGCGGGGCGCCACGAGGAGGCGCTCGCGGTTGTCGAGCGGCTGGGGCTCGACGCCGTGCTCGCGCGGGCCGCGCCCGACGAGCTCCGGCTCCTCGCCGACGCCGCCCGCTACGCGGGGCGCCCGCTCGCCGCGCGCGCCGCGCTCCTCGCGCTGCGCAAGCGGCACGGCGCGCGCGGCGACTCGGCGTTCCTCCTCGGCAAGCTCGCCGCCGATCAGCTCGACGATCCCGCCGACGCCCTCGGCTGGTTCGACACCTACCTCCGCGAGGCGCCGGGCGGCGCGCTGCGCGAGCAAGCGCTCGGGCGGAGCCTCGAGCTCCAGCGGCGGCAGGATCGGGAGGTCGCGCGCCGCGCGGCGCTCCGGTACCTCGCCGAGTACCCCCACGGCGCCTACGCGCCCCTCGCGCGGTCGCTCGCGGATGCGCGCTGAGCTCGACCCCGCGCGCCGCGCTGCGCGCGCCTGCCTCCACCTCGCGGCGGTGCTCGGCGCGCTGCCGGGCCTCCTCGGCGCCGCGCCGCCGCCGGCTGCGGCGGCGGGAGCCCCGGCCAGCGCCGGCGCGCCGGCGCGGGCCACGGTGGCGCTCTCCGGCGACCCGGCGGACGCGACGTTCCAGCGGATCCGCGACGAGCTCCGCGCGCTCGACGTGCGCATCACCACGGGCGGCCCCGGGGACGCCGACGCGCGCGTCGTCGTCGCCCGCAGGCGCGCGACGATCGCCCTCGCCGCGCGGCACGGGGGCGGCGAGCTCGAGGTCGCGGTGCGCCGCGGCGAGGGCCCCGAGGTCCTCGCCCTGGCCGCCGTCGAGCTGCTCCGCGCCCGCCTCCTGCACCGCGACGCCCCCATCCCTCCTCCGACCGGCGGCGCCGCCGCTGACGGCGAGGACCGCCCGCCCTCGACGTCGAGCCCCACGAGCGGCCGCCCCGCGGCCCCGGCGCCCTCCGAGGCGACGACCTCCCCCGCGCCCCCCGCCGTCCGCGCGCCCGCGTCGAGCTCCACCGCACCCTCCCAGCGCACCGGCGGCGGCGCGCGCCTCGTCGCCTCGGTCGGCCCCACGCTGCTCTTCGCCCTGGGCGACGTCCCCGCGACGCCGGCGCTCTCGATCGGCGCGTCCGCGATGTTCCGCGGCTGGTACATCGCGGCGGGCGGCACCACGACGCTCGGCGGCACGTCCTGGAGCGTTCCCGGCGGGTGGATCGAGCACGATGTCTGGCTCATCGGCGCCACGGCGGGCGGCTCGCTCTCCTTCGCGAGCGGCCACGGGCTCGCGACGCTCGGGGCCGGCGCGGCCGCGCTGCACCTCTCTTACAAGCCGCTCCTGGCGTCGCCGGTGTTCGACGGCGCCTCCGGCGCGGCGTGGGCGGCCGTCCCGCACCTCGAGGCGGCGGTGCGCTGGTTCATCCACGAACACGTGGGCTTTCGGATTGGCGGCCTCGCCGGCGCCGCGCTCCCTGGCGTCGACATACCGTATCCCGAGCGCAACGCCGGCAGCACGGGCCCCGCCGACGCCACGCCCTACGGCCGCCCGCTCCTCGCCGTCTCTCTTTCGATGGAGGCGCGCCTCTGATCGCCCGGTCTCGATCCGCCGTACATCGGCGATAGCGCGGCGCGCCGCACCCGCGCGCGGC
Source organism: Sorangium sp. So ce1335 (assembly GCF_051521615.1). Classification (NCBI taxonomy): domain Bacteria; kingdom Pseudomonadati; phylum Myxococcota; order Polyangiales; family Polyangiaceae; genus Sorangium; species Sorangium sp. So ce1335. Next base: position 5,894,558 of record NZ_CP150363.1, on the reverse strand, counting down.
GCAAACGCCCGAGCTCGGGCGTAGGTCTTCTGGCCCGATGAATGCGACGACAATATCGCACCTGCGCTTCTGCATCGGAGGTGAAGCAATGCCGCGCCCCGCCGTCGAGGCGTCGAGATCCCGCTGAATCGTTCTGGTGGAGCCCGTTTCCTTCGTGCCATCATCCGAGCTGTGAACGTTGAGAGGACGTCCAGCGCCGCGCCCGAGGCCGGGCATCATCTCCTGCTCGAGCTCGGGCGGGGAGGGACCGCGCAGGTCTTCCTCGCCGTGCAGAGCGGCGCGGAGGGCGTGGACAAGCTCGTCGTCCTGAAGTTTCTCCGGCCCGATCTCGCGGACAACCCCGAGCTGCGGGAGATGTTCATCAACGAGGCGCGGTTCTCCGCTCGCCTGAACCACGCGAACATCGTCCAGACGAGCGCGATCGTCCAGACGGGCAGGGGCACCGCCATCGTGCTGGAGTACCTCGAGGGCCAGCCGCTCTCGGTCGTCCGCTCGCGCGCGCGCACGAAGCTCCCGCTGGAGATGCACCTCCGGATCATCATCGACGTGCTCCGGGGCCTTCATTACGCCCACGAGCTCACCGGCTTCGACGGCGAGCCCCTCGACGTCGTGCACCGCGATGTCTCGCCGCACAACGTCTTCGTGACCTACGATGGTCAGGTCAAGCTCATCGATTTTGGCATCGCCAAGCTCATGGGCGGCGGGGCCGAGACGGCGACGGGGGTGATCAAGGGCAAGATCGGGTACATGCCGCCCGAGCAGCTCGAGGGGAACCACGTCGATCGGCGGGCGGATCTGTACGCCGTGGGGGTCATGCTCTGGGAGGCCGTGACGGGCGTGAGGATGTGGCGGGGCCTGACCGACGTCGCCATCATGAGCCGCGTGATGAACGGGGAGGTCCCGCGGCCGCGGGATGTCAACCCCGACGTGCCCGAGGATCTCGAGCGCATCATCGTCAAGACCCTTTCCTTTGCTCCGGAGGATCGCTATGTCACCGCCTCCGAGCTCGAGGCCGAGCTCGAGGCGTTCGTCGGCGGGATGACCCCGGTGACGAACCGCGACGTCGGCAGGTTCGTCTCGCGCGAGTTCGAGGATATGCGCGCGGAGACGAGGCGCATCATCGCCCATGAGATGAAGCGCCGCGCGACCATGACGCGCTCGCCGACGCAGGTCGACCTCATGCCCCCGCCGACGCTGGCCCAGTCGCTCGCGCCTGCCGGCTACACGACGACGACGGGCTCGGAGTCGGGGCGCACCGACGCGCAAGCGCCGGCGCAGGACTCGTGGTTGAAGAGGGCGTTTCGCCCGCTCCTCATCGCGGCCGTGCTGGGGATCGGCTTCGGCGTCGTCCTGGGCCTCACCACCCGTTCCTCGAGCTCCGTGGCCCCGTCCCAGAGCGCCGCTCCTGCGCCCGCTGCGCCGCAATCGCCCGTGTCCGTCGCGTCCGCTGCTGTCCCTGCGACCGGGAAGCCGGCGCCCGTGCTGCGCGAGGAGACCGCGCCGCCGTCGGGCTCCGACGCCGCGGCGGCCACCGAGCGATCCGCGAAGCAGGCCGAGCCGACGACGGAGCAAGCCGAGCCGACGACGGAGCAAGCCGAGCCGACGACGGAGCAAGCCGAGGCGCGCGCGACGCAAGCGGAGCCGCGCGCGAGGCAGGCGCCGCGGGCGAAGGCGCCGGCCCAGCGCGGGGTCGCGGCGCCTCCGGAGCCGGCGGCCAAGCCCACGGCCGCCGCGCCGGCCAGCCCGCCGGCCGCGAGCTGCGACCCGCCGTACACAATCGACGCCGAGGGGATCAAGCGCTTCAAGGTCGAGTGCATGTGAGATCGCGTGTCGACACGACCCCGGGTAGGGGGGCGATAACCGCGCTGGCCGTGGCCGTGATGAGCGGTTGCGGGACGAGCGGCGACGCCGGAGCACACGGCGGGCCGGGGACGGTGAGCGTGCCGTCCGGTGCCTCTGCGGGCTCCGGGGGAGCCGGGGGCGCTGGCGCCGGGGGATCCGGCTTCGGGGGCGCAGGTGACGGGGGCGCAGGCGCCGTGGGCGCAGGCTCCGGGGGAGCGGGGTCCGTCGGCGCAGGCTCCGGGGGCGCAGGCGCCGGGAGCGCAGGTTCTGGGGGCGCAGGCTCCGGCGGCGCAGGGGATGGGGGCGCTGGCACCGGGGGAGCGGGGGCCGGGGGCGCTGGCAGCGGGGGAGACGGGGGCGGCGGCGGTCCTGTCGAGACGGGCAGTCCACCGGTCGCGCTCGCGCTCACCGGAGACGTCCAGGGGGTCCACGACCCGTCGATCATCAGGGCGGGAGATCGGTATTACCTCTTCTCCACCGGCGCCGGGATCGCCATCCGGACCTCGGCGGACCTCGTGCGCTGGGACGTCGCCGGCGCCGTGTTCGGTGAAAGTCCGGGATGGGTCGCGAGCGCGGTGGGGGACGTCGACTCGCTCTGGGCGCCGGACATCTCGTACTGGGGTGGGCTCTATCATCTCTACTACGCGGCGTCGCGCTTCGGGACGAACCGCTCCTGCATCGGTCACGCCACCATCGGGGCCCTGGGGGCCGCGGAACACCGCTGGGTGGATCACGGCCCGGTCGTCTGCAGCGAGGGCACCGATTACAACGCCATCGATCCGAACGTCGTGATCGACGAGCGGGGCACGGCCTGGCTCGTGTTCGGGAGCTTCTGGTCCGGGCTCAAGCTCATGCAGCTGAACGCCGCGGGCGCCCCTGTCGACGGGACGCTCACCTCCGTCGCCTCACGGCCGAGCACCGCGATCGAGGCGCCGTTCATCGTGAGGCGAGGCGACCATTACTACCTGTTTGCCTCGTTCGACACCTGCTGCACCGGCGCGAGGAGCACGTACAAGATCATGGTCGGTCGGTCCCAGGCGCTCGCCGGTCCTTACGTGGACAGGCTCGGGAACCGCATGCTCGACGGCGGCGGCTCGCGCGTGCTGACCAGCAGCGCGAGGTGGCGTGGGCCCGGCAGCAACGGCTTGATCCAAGCTGGGGAATCCTGGTATCATATCTACCATTCGTACGACACCGAAGCGGACGGCATGTTTGCCCTTCGCATCGCCGAGCTGATCTGGGGGACCGACGGCTGGCCGGAGTCTGGCGGGCCGTGAGCCGGCGAACGGGGGCCCCTGCGTCGGCGTCGCGCAGGAGCCGAGGCACCTTCCCGCGCGCTCCCCTGGAGACCGAGATCCTTCGGTTGCGATCCGTTGCGACTGGTTGCGACGGCCACGTCGCACGCGATCAGGAAACGTCAATCGTGGTGAGAGGTGACATGGACATGGCAGGTCGTGGAAGGATGCTGGCCGGCCCTGCGGCCCTTCGTCCGGCGGCACGTGCGCTCGTCGCGATGGCGCCCCTGCTCCTCGGGGCGTGCTCGCTCGACGACCTCACCGATCTCCAGCAGGCGACGAGCGCCGGCGGCGGCTCGGCGACGCAGAGCTCCAGCCAGAGCAGCAGCGGCTCGGGCGGCCGCGGCGGGGCCGGGGGAGGCGGCGGCGACGCGGGCACCGGCGGCGTCGGGGGGGACGGCGGCGGCGGTGACGCGGGCGGCGGGGGCGGCGACGCGGGCGGCGGGGGTGCCGCCGGCGGCGCCGGCGGCGGCGGCGGCGCCGGCGGCGGCGATCCCGTCGTCGATCTCGAGACGGGGCTCTTCGTTCACTACACGTTCGACGAGACCGAGGGCGACATCGCGGCGGACGCCACCGGCGACATGCTGCATGACGCGATGGTCCTCGGTGGGACGTGGGTGGAGGGGCACATCGGAAACGCGCTGTCCCTCTCGGGGGACGGTGAATACGTGGAGCTCCCGCCTGGCATCTTGCAAACGCTCAACGAGATCACGGTGTCTCTCTGGGTCTCCCTCGGCCGGCAGCGGCTGTGGCAGCGGCTCTTCGATTTCGGATCAGGGGAGTCCGCGTGGATGTACCTGTGCCCCAAGGCGGCGGATCCGACGGGCATCCGCTTCTCGGTGAACTCGCCTGCCGGCGTCGAGGAGTACACAGAGGACTGGGTCTTCCCGGTCCAGGTGTGGACGCACGTCGCGGTGACGGTGGGCTTCAACCCGAGGCGCTCGTCGATTTACGTCGACGGGGTCGAGGTGGCGACGAGGGACGTGATCTACACCCGGCCTTCGGAGCTGGGGAACACGACCATGAACTTCATCGGCCGCTCCCAGTTCGCGCCCGATCCCTACCTCTTCGGGATCGTGGACGACTTCAAGATCTACGACCGAGCGCTCTCGGCCGCCGAGGTGGCGGCCCTCGCGAAGCAGTGATCGAGGGAGCCGGGCGCGATCGACGCGCCCGGAGGACCGCCGGAAGTTTGCTCGACGGGATGTCCAGGTGCGAATCTGCGGGACACGAGGAGCTCGGCGTGATGGCTGGAGAGACGGGCGTGCTGCGACAGGGTAAGCCTCTCGGGACGAGGCGCGGCGGGTGCGTTGCGCTCGCGCTGGTGGCGACGTCACTCTGGCCGATCTCGACGCTGGCGGACGAGCCGGCGGCGCCGCAAGCGGGGGCGGCCTCGGGCGTGGAGCAGTGTGTCGCGTCGCACGCCGAGGTCCAGAAGCTCCGGAAGGAGCACCGGCTCCTCGAGGCGGGCCGCGCGCTGCAGGCCTGCAAGCGGTCCGAGTGCCCGGCGCCTGTCCTCCGCGATTGCGTGGCGTGGGGCGACGAGCTCGAGAGGGCGACGCCGTCGGTCGTCTTCAACGTGACGAGCGGCGGCGAGCAGATCGCCGGAGCGAAGATCCTTGTCGACGGCCAGCCTGTGGAGCTGTCGTCGAGCGGCGCGCCCCTCAGGCTCGATCCGGGGAAGCACGCGTACCGTGTCGAGCACGGCGGGTACGAGCCGGTGGCCAAGGAGTTCATCCTGTTCGAGGGGCAGCGCTTCCAGCAGCTCAACGTCGCGCTCGAGCCGCTCGCGGTCGCGCAGGCCCCGGAGGCGCCCGCTCCCGTCATGGAGCGCTACCGTCCGGTGCCGGCGTTGACCTATGTGCTGGCGGGCGTGGGGGTCGCTGGCGCGGCGAGCTTCGCCGTGTGGGGTCTCATGGGTCGGTCCGAGAAGGACCACCTCGAAAAGACCTGCAGTCCGACGTGCGGGGACAGCGAGCTCTCCGCCGTGCGCACGAAGTACCTGATCGCCGACATCTCCCTCGGTGTGGGGGCGGCGGCGTTGGTTGGCGCCGGTCTGACGTACCTGCTCCGTCCCACGAAGGAGAGGCCGGTCGTCGTCTCCGTGGAGCCGAGCCGGACCGGGGTGTATGGTAGCGTTTCGTTCCGCGGGTTGTGAGGTGGGATCATCTCTCCGCGGAGCTCTGGAATCGTGACGAGGGTCGCCGTCGGCGGCGCGACCTGCTTCACACAACAGCACATCGAGCGCCATCGGACCGTCCCCTGATGCTCGAGGAACCGGCCTTCACTGGAGGAGCTATGAGAGAGGCATCGATCTTGTCGGGTAGTCTACGGGCTGCGCTGCTCACGGCCTTGGTGATCGGAACAGCCGCCAGCGGATGCGACTCGGGCAGCGATGACAACACCGGAGGCGGCGGCGCCGCCGCGTCGGGGAGCAGCTCATCCACGAGCAGCTCCGGAAGCACCAGCGGGAGCGCCTCTGGCACGGGCGGCAGCGGCGGTGAGGGCGGCAGCGGCGGCGCGGGCGGCGCAGGCGGCAGCGGCGGTGAGGGCGGCAGCGGCGGCGCGGGCGGCGCAGGCGGCGGCGGCGGCGCGGGCGGCAGCGGCGGTGAGGGCGGCAGCGGTGGCGCGGGCGGCAGCGGCGGCGCAGGTGGCAGCGGCGGCGCAGGTGGCAGCGGCGGCGTCGATGGTGCGGGCGGCACGGGCGGCAGCGGCGGCGCCGATGGCGCAGGCGGCAGCGGCGGCACGGGCGGCAGCGGCGGCGCGGGTGGCAGCGGGCCGGCTCCGGCGCTCGTCGTCCACTACACGTTCGACGAGGGGGCCGACCTCGTGGCCCATGACGCGTCGGGAAACGGCAATGACGCCACGCTCGTCGGGAGCGCCGGATGGACGACGACGGGGCGGACAGGCGGCGCGCTCAGCCTGCAGGGCGACGACCCTCACGTCGATCTCCCCGACGGGCTCACCGACGAGCTCGACGATGTGACCATCGCGACCTGGGTCAACCTGAGCAGCATCGACATCTGGTCGCGCATCTTCGATTTTGGCGGCAATGGATTCATGTACCTGACCCCGTTCGACGCCGACGGCGCCCTGCGTCTCTCCGTGTACTCGGAGGACGACGAGGCGATCGTGACGGTCCCGAACCCGCTGACGGTCGATACATGGAGGCACGTGGCCGTCACGATCGCGAGCGGTACGTACCAGCTATGGGTCGACGGTGTATCCGTCGCATCGGTCACGCCGGCTCCCCCGGACGACGTGACGCCGTCCCGGCTCGCGCCCACGGCGAACAACTACATCGGAAAGTCGCAGTTCCCGAATGATCGCTTGCTGAAGGGGTACATCGACGACTTCCGGATCTACGACGGCGCCCTCTCCGCCGAAGAGATCGCGGCCCTCGCCGCCCCTTGATCGCGGTCCTTGCCGCGCTGCGATCGCGACCCTTGCCGCGCCGTAGGAGAGCGGAAGCGCGAGGGCCGGTCCCGCGGGGCGGAATCCCGCCCGGGATCGGCCTCGCGGATCGCGGGTCCACGCAACGACGCCGGGGCGCAAAGGTGCAAAAATTCGGGGTGATTGTCCTGTCGGCGTCTCTGCGTCGCCGCGCCCTTGCGCTGGAATCTCGCTCCGGATTCAATGGCCGGCTTCAGCGGTCCTCCTGAACGGCCATGCACAGCACGGCTCCCCCTCCCACGGCGTCGACATCCCGTCCGGGAGCGTCGGTACGCCAGCGCACGGCGGCTGATCGAGCGCGCGCGTGGCGCGCATAGGCCGGTATGCCTATGCCGCGCGCCGGCGGCCTCGCGTATGAAGTCGTTGCAGTCACCCGGATCGGGTGATGCGCGGACGCTGTCCGTCGATCTGGGACCTTCCTTTCGCAGCGCCGAGGGGCCAGCCGCCTGAACGAGCCCACCAGGCGGCCCTGCGCCGACCGATGGGCAGAGCTCCCCACCGGGCCGGGCGTGCCTCGAGCCGTGGGATGCGCGACCAGAACACCGGACGAAACTCTCGACATTCACCGGAGAAGGGTGCCGACCCATGATGAACGAACGAACGAGTTGGCCAAGGCAGATCCTGCTTTCAGGAGCGCTCGGCATGGCCCTCTGGGGCTGCGGCAGCAGCAGCGATACCCTCGGCGCCGGCGGCGCCGGCGGCGGCTCCGGTGATGATGCAAGCGCGGGAGTGACCTCGGGCACCAGCGGCAGCACCACGCCGGCGAGCACGACAGGCTCCGCGGGCGGCAGCAGCACCAGCGGGAGCGGCACCGGGGGCGACGGCACCGGCGGGGGCACGGGCGGCGGAGGCACGGGCGGCGGCGGCACGGGCGGCGGAGGCACGGGCGGCGGCGGCACGGGCGGCGGCGGCACCGGCGGCGGGGGCACGGGCGGCGGGGGCACGGGCGGCGGCGGTACGGGCGGCGGTGCCGTCACCTGCCCGTCGCCCGCGCTGCGGGCCGGCGACACGAACCAGACGGTCACGGTGGGCGGCGCGAGCCGCAGCTACGTCTTGCATGTCCCTGCCGCGTACGACGGCAGCAAGCCGGTGCCGCTCATCCTGGACTTCCACGGCCTCGGCGGCTCTGGCCCGTCGCAACGGTCGGGATCGCCGTATCCGGCGCAGACCGACCCGGAAGGGGTGATCATGGCCTTTCCTTCCGGTCTGTCCGGCCCGTCGGGCCCCGCCTGGAACGTGGGCCCGTGCTGCGTGGCCGGCAACGACGACGTGGCCTTCGCCAGGGCGATGGTGGCCAAGATCCAGGAGACCGCCTGCATCGACCCGAAGCGCGTCTATGCCGTCGGCTTCTCCATGGGGGGCGGGATGTCCCACTACCTCGCTTGCCACGCGGCCGACGTGTTCGCGGCGGTGGCGCCCGCCGCCTTCGACCTCCTCGAGGAGAACGTCGGCGACTGCAACCCGTCGCGTCCCATCCCCGTGATCACGTTCCGCGGCACCTCGGACCCGATCGTGCCCTACGCCGGCGGCTATTCCTCGGTCGTGCCGGGCATGGCCATCACGTTCCTCGGCGCGAAGAGGGGCTTCGAGGCGTGGGCCGACATCAACGGGTGCACCGGATCGCCCTCGGCCGAGAACGGCGACGGCTGCTCGACCTACTCGGCGTGCCAGGACGGCGTGGAGGTCACCCTTTGCACGAAGCAGGGCGGTGGCCACGAGGCCGGCAACGCCAGGGTCGGCTGGCCCGCGCTGAAGCGGCACACGCTGCCGTAAGCCCACGCTTCGCCGACCTGCCTGTCGGTCACGGCGGGACGTACGGGAGAGAACGCGCCGCGAAATGCCATCACGGCGCGCCGACACGCGACGCAGCGCGCAGGTCGCGTCGTTGAAAATATATGATCCTGGCGCACCCGTGTCGTTCGTCATCGCGACTTCCGCTGTCCAGCGAGGTCGCGCGTTGACCGATGGCGCCCTGATCGTCCATACTGGCGAGCGATCCTTTGCAATTCTGCTTCTGCGCGACCTCGTCGCGCCGTGGCGGGGGTTGACTCGCTCCTCCATGAAAGTCAGCGGCACCACAATCCTGACGCGGAAGGCATTGGTGAGTCGGAGGTTCGGCTCGGAGGCGTGGCGCGGCCTCTATCGCGACGTGGCGATGACGAATCCATGGTTCCGCCAGCCGATCACCGCCAGCAGCCTGGTCCCGCTGCCCGATTTCCTGACGTTTCATGACGAGCTGGTCCGGAGGTTCTACCCGGAGGGCAAGGACGCGCTCGTCGAGCTCGGGGCCGAGTCGGCGCGCTGGGCGCTCGTCGACGGCCCGCTGAAGCGCTTCGTCCAGGATCCGGAGATCACGTCGCTTGTCGCGACCGTTCAGAACCTCTGGCACCGGTACTTCGCCGAGACGAGCAGCCGCTCCGAGGCGTCGCTGGGCGAATCGGGGGTCGAGTTTCGCGTCCGTGGCCTCCCGACCTGGCACCCGTACCTCGAGTATTTCGTGATCGGATACACGAAGGAGGTGCTGGAGATCCACTGCGCCAACCCGGTCTGGGCGCATCGCGTCACGGAGGGGCACGGGACGGCGTATGCCTATCTGCTCTCCACCGATCCTGCCCCGGCCTCTCCTCGGAGCATCGAGCACGCCGGCGCCGGGCGCGGCCGGCTCCTGCGGGCGCGCAAGGCGCTCACGGCGCGCGAGCTGGAGGTGCTGCGGCTCGTCGGGGCCGGCAAGACCAACCGCGAGATCGCCTGCGTCCTGCGCATCTCGGAGAAGACCGTCCAGCACCACGTCGCCCACGCGTACGACAAGGTCGGGGTCTACAGCCGCGCCGGCGCGACGCTGTGGCTGGCCGAGCGCGGGCTCCTCGGCTGACACGCCTCCCGCCGGGACGCCTCCCGCCAGGACGGTCGCTCGCCCCTCCCGCTGCCAGCGAAGGAGCGGTCCCGGAATACCTGACACAAGATGTCAGGATCTCCGTGCGACGCTCGCGGCCGCTGGCAAAGGAGGATCGAGTATGAGCGGAGCACTTCAGGGCAAGGTGGCGCTCGTCGCGGGCGCGACGCGCGGGGCGGGCAGGGGGATCGCTGTCGCGCTGGGCGCTGCGGGCGCGACCGTGTACGCCACGGGCCGTACGACGCGCGCGCAGCGCTCGGAGATGGATCGGCCCGAGACGATCGAGGAGACGGCGGAGCTCGTCACACGGGCCGGGGGCAGGGGGATCGCGGTGCAGGTGGACCACCTGGAGCGCGAGCAGGTGCGGGCGCTCGTCGCGCGCATCGAGCGGGAGCAGGGCCGGCTCGACGTGCTCGTCAACGACATCTGGGGGGGCGAGCACCTGTTCGCGTGGGACAGGCCGCTCTGGGAGCACTCGCTCGACGGCGGCCTGCGGCTGCTGCGGCTGGCCATCGATACGCACATCATCACGAGCCACTGCGCCCTCCCGCTGCTCATCAGGAGGCCGGGCGGCCTCGTCGTCGAGATCACGGACGGCACGGCCGAGTACAACGCAGGGCACTACCGCATCTCGTTCTTCTACGACCTCGCCAAGACCGCCGTCCTCCGCATGGCGTTCGCGCAGGCCGAGGAGCTGCGCGCCCACGGCGGCACGGCCGTCGCGCTGACGCCGGGCTGGATGCGCTCGGAGATCATGCTGGAGCACTACGGGGTCACCGAGGAGCGGTGGCGCGACGCGCTCGCGAAGCAGCCCCACTTCGCGATCTCCGAGACCCCCGCGTACGTCGGCCGCGCGGTGGCGGCGCTCGCGGCCGACCCCGAGGTGGCCCGCTGGTCCGGGCAGTCCCTGTCGAGCGGCCAGCTCGCGAAGGCCTACGGCTTCACCGATCTGGACGGGTCCCGGCCGGACGCCTGGCGATACCTCGTCGAGGTGCAGGACGCGGGCAAGCCCGCGGATGTGACAGGCTATCGCTAGCGCAACAAGCGGGTTGAGCCCGCCTGAAACGAGCAGAAGTTCGAACCGCCAAAACGCCAAGACATGGTGTTCTTCTTGGCGTCTTGGCGGTTCATCTCTCGCTCGCTCAACGTGAGCGTTGTTCTAGGCGCCGCCCGGGAGCGCGCTCTCCTGCGCCGCCTGGACGACCTCGGCCGCGGCCTCGTGGCCGAGGAGCACCACCCGACCCTCCGCCCCGTCCACGAGGATCTCCTGGCCGTCCCGGATGCGCTGGGTCGCCCCGGTGGCGCCCAGCACCGCGGGGATGCCCACCTCGCGCGCCACGATGGCCGCGTGGGAGACGGCGCCGCCGGTGTCCGTCACGACGCCCGCGGCGAGCGTGAAGAGCGGCGTCCAGGCGGGGTTCGTGTAGCGGCAGACGAGGATCTCCCCCGGCTTCAGCCTGTCGAACTCTCCCTCGTCCCGCACGAGGCGCGCCCTGCCGCGGACCACCCCGGACGACGCCCCGGTGCCGCGCAGCTCGTTGCCCGAGCCGCCCGCCGCGCCCGCCCGGAACGCCCGCTGCTGCCACCTGCCGTTGACCACCCCGTACGTCGCGCGCCGGCGTCGCACGAGCCGCTGCACCTCGTCGAGCGGCGGCGCTCCCCCGCGGATCCAGGCCCGGATCTCGGCCTCCGTCAGGTACACGATGTCGTCGGGGCCCGGCAGGTGCCCGCGCTCGTGCAGGCGGCGCGCGAGCTCGGCCACGATCGCCTGGAGCGCCGTGAACGGGCGCACCAGATCGAAGTGCGAGCGCTCCCGGAACAGGATCGCGCTCCGCAGCCGCTCGAGCGTGCGGCGGAACGCGTCGGGCAGCCCCGGCACGAAGCGAAGCTTCCGGGTGACCTCCTCGAGCGCCGCCCGATACCGCTTCATCCCGGCCTCCTCGGACGGCGGCTCGGCGGCGTCGAGCAGGCCGCGGAGGAGCCCCCACATCGGCGCGGGATCCTGCCGCCACGTCGGCGCCGAGAGGTAGAAGCCCTTGCTCTCGCGGTGCCCGTGCTCGTCGAGGAAGGCGTCGACCTCGGCGAGGTAGGCCCGGCCGGCGTCCGAGGCGCGGAGATCCTCCGGGCGCCCGTCGCGGATCGCGCGGGTCACCTCCGGCCCGGCGCTCGCCGCCCTGCGCGCGAGGTGGAAGAGCGCGACGTTGACGTCGGACGTCCGCGTGCGAAGCCCCGAGACGAGATCGCCCATGATCGCGTCGGCCCGCTTCGGCCCCACGGCGACGGTCACCGGGATCCGCAGCGCGACCGCGGCGAGCTGGCTGGCGCTCCGCTCGAAGCGCTCGCCGAGGACGTCGGTCGTCGTCTCCACGATCCGGTCGGCGCGGCGGAGGAGCGCGGCGTCGTCCATCGCGCGGAGATCGACCGGCGCGCACGCCTCCTGGATCCGCGGGAACGCCTCGCGCTCCCACCACACCATCGCGTCGTCGCGAAGGCTCGCCGCGACCTTCTGCGGCAGCGCGAGCAGCCGGAGGGTGGGGCGCATCGGCGGCAGGAGGAAGAGCTCACGCCACACCTGGTCGAGCAGCGCGCGCTCGTCGGCCTCGTCGACGTGGAGCCCGAGGAAGCGCACCGCGCGGACGAGCGCAGGGATGGGCATCCGGAAGCCCCATTGATCGATCGGCAGCGGGGCCACGGGGAAGCGATCCTTGTCGTTCGACTCGAGCATCCTCCGCTGCAGGAACGTGAGCTCCGGGAGCGGCGGGAGGGGCTCGATCTCGGCCGCGCCGAGCGTGGTGATGGGGCGCGACTGGAGGAGGTGGATGGTGCCCCCCGCGACCGCGAACTCCACGTCCTGCGGGCAGCCGAAGTGGGCCTCCAGGCGGAGCCCGATCCGGCCCAGATCGAGCACGACGTCGTCGCTCGGCGCCGGGCGGTCGGCCTCCCGGCGGTCGCGGTCCTCGATCGCGAGGTCGCTCGCCCCGGCGCCCGCGGCGCCGTTCGGCCCGTCGGCGCGGGGCTCCGAGGGGCCGGCGAACGGCGGGCGCCGCAGGCGGTACGCATCGCCGGTCGTGTGCCCGGAGACGACGGCCTCGCCGAGGCCCGGCGCGACCTCGAGGAGCATGCGATCGGCGCGCTGGGCCACCGGGTCGACCGTGAACAGGACCCCGGCGAAATCGGCCGGCACCATGCGCTGCACGACGACGGCGATGTTGACCCCGAGGTGGTCGACGCCGCGCGCCTGGCGGTAGCGGAGGGCCCGCGGGCTCCAGAGGGACGCCCAGCACCGCCGCAGCGCGACGAGGAGCGCGTCTTCCCCCACCACGTCGAGGTACGTCTCGTGCTGGCCCGCGAACGAGGCGTCGGCGAGGTCCTCCGCCGTCGCCGACGATCGAACCGCGACCGGCGGGGCGCCGAGCTCGCGGTAGGCGTCGCGGATCGCGCTCTCGATCTCCGGCAGCAGCGCGCCGCCCTCGAAGAGCGCCGCCACCTGCGAGGCCGCGGCGTCCCAGCCGTTCGAGGCGAGGTGCGCCGACAGCCGCACGGCGAGCCCCCACGCGCGGGCCTGCTCTGCGTAGGCCTCGGTGCTCACGACGAACCCGGGCGGCACGGGGAGCCCGAGCCGGACCAGCTCACCGAGGTTCGCGCCCTTGCCGCCCGCCGTGGAGAGATCGGCCCGGGACAGCTCGCTCAGGCGATGGACAAGCATCCAGCGTCTCCTTTGCTCAAGTTGGCTCAAGAAAGAGGGTTTCTCCGCGCGCCGCGCCCGCGTGGCTCACGAACCGCGCCGCCGACACCATAGGCACCGGCCACGGCTTCGCCAGCGGGGCGACCGACGGCCACGTCGTCGCCAGCGGGGCGCCCGGGCTCCGCCCGCGTCAGCGCGCGCCGCCCGCGTCGCCCGCGTTGGCGCGCCTGCCCACGACGATGTACTGGTCGGGCAGGTCCTCCGCGACGATCTGGGGCGAGAGGCCCCCGGCGCGGAGCTCGGCGGCGACCGCCTCGGCGGCGATGCGGTGCTCCTTCGGGGGGCCCTGCTGCGCTGCGAGGGTGAAGTCGACGACGAACACCGCGCCGTCCGGGCGGAGCGCCGCCTTCAGCTTGGCCGCGTAGGCGGGGCGGTCGGGGATGTGGTGCCATGTGTTGACGACGAGGATGCGGTCGACGGAGCCGGGATCGAGCCCGGGATCGGCGGGGCCGACCTGGCGCGCCGTGACGTTGGCGAGGCGCTCGCGGGCGGCGCGCTCCGTCATGTAGCGGACCATGTCCGGCTCGATGTCCAGGCCGATGACCGCGCCGGTCGGCCCGACCGCGCGGGAGAGGTGCGGCAGGAAGTAGCCCGTGCCGGCCCCGAGATCGGCGACGCGCATGCCGGGGGCGAGCCGCAGGGCGGCGACGACCGCCGCGGGCTTCTGCCAGGCGTCGCGCTCGGGGCCCTCGAACGCGGGCACCCAGTCCTCGGCGCGCTCGAAGCGGTGGACGAGCGGCCCTGCGCCGTGGGCGTCGCCGCCGTGGTGGCCCGCGTGGCCGCCGTGGTGGCCCGCGTGCCCCGCGTGGCCGCCGTGGTGGCCCGCGTGCCCCGCGTGGCCGCCGTGGTGGCCCGCGTGCCCCGCGTGGCCCGCAGCGCCGGGGCCGTGCTGCCCGTGGGCGGCGGCGTGGTCCGCGGGGGCGGCCTGCGCGCCGCTCGCGGGCGCGCGCGGTCCGCCGCTCCCCGGCGCGGCGGCGTCGGGCGCGGCGCTGCAACTGCTGAGGAGCGCGGCGAGGGCGGCGCAGGAGGGGACGGCATGGAGGCGGCGGTGCATCCGCGCTCCCTACCACGATCGACGCGCCGGAGTCCCCTGCGGGCTCTCTCGCGCAAGTTGCGCAAGCTCCCGCCCAGTTGAGCAAGCCGCTGCCCGATCCGGACCGCCCGGGCACCGCGCCAACGCGCGCACGCCGCGAAACCCGCTTGGCCCGACTCCTGCCAAGGGGACTACGCCTCCGCAACACAGCGACGGACGCCTCGATGCCCTGTTGCCGAGTCGTCCTCGACACGGCGATCGCCGCGTCGATCGCCGCCACGGAGGAAGGTGCTCGCGCATTGCCACCGCCTCGCCCGGAGCGGCGAGGCCCCCTTGGAGAGACATCATGAACCTTCAGAATCGCATCATGAACCATCGTATTGCCTCCGTCCTCTGGCTCGCGCTCTCGATGACCCCGTTCGCCGCGGGCTGTCAGGTGGAGGCGGCCGACGACGCCGCCGAGCCGGTCGCGTCCGAGGCGCAGGAGGCGAGGGGAGACATCAGGCTGCCGGCGGCCATCTGCGGCGGCTTCGCCGGCCTGAGCTGCAAGCCCGGATATTTCTGTGATTACGAGCTCGATGCCATGTGCGGCGCGGCCGATCAGACGGGCATCTGTACGCCCATCCCGAAGATGTGCACGAAGGAGTACAGACCGGTCTGCGGCTGCGACGGCAAGACGTACGGCAACGAGTGCGCCGCGAACGCGGCGGGCGTGTCGGTGGCGTCGCTCGGCGAGTGCGGGGCTCCCCCGGAGCAGGCGTGTGGCGGGATCGCCGGCCTCGCGTGCGAGCGCGGGTTCTTCTGCGACTACGGCCCTGAGGCGCAGTGCGGCGCGGCCGATCAGATGGGCACCTGCGAGCGCACCCCGGAGGCCTGCCTGGACGTGTACGATCCGGTCTGCGGCTGCGACGGCAACACGTACGGCAACGCCTGCTACGCGAACGCGGCGGGCGTGTCGGTGGCGTCGTCCGGCGAGTGCGGGGATGTCCGGGAGCAGGCGTGCGGCGGGATCGCCGGCCTCGCGTGCGAGCGCGGGTTCTTCTGCGACTTCAGCACGGAAGCGCAGTGCGGCGCGGGCGACCAGATGGGCACCTGCGAGCCCACCCCCGAGGCCTGCCTCCAAGTGTACGACCCGGTCTGCGGCTGTGACGGGAGGACGTACAGCAACGCCTGCTCCGCCAACGCAGCGGGCGTGTCGGTGGCCTCGCGCGGCGCCTGCGACGCGCGCCAGTGAGCGGCGCCTGCGACGCGCGCCAGTGAGCGGCGCCTGCGACGCGCGCCAGTGAGCGAGCGTCTGCGGGCCGCCCGCCGCGCCGGCGGCGCCGCGAGCGTTCCAATCGACATGCAAAACTGAAACGGTGGCAGTCACGGATCTCCGCTGTGCCGCTCCGCCAGCGCTTCGGCCCCTTGATCCCCAGTTCGCAGGTCCGCGGGATCGAGGGGCCGACCGCGCCTCGCACGGCGCGAAACCGCCGCCCGTGTGCGCATTTTGTGACACGATCGTAGCGCAATCGTCATAAGATCGCCCCGGACTGCCGAGCTTAGGAGCGATCGATGAGCGCAAGAATCCTGCATTATCTGCTGCCGTTCGCGGCGTTGGCTGCCGTGCCCCTCGTGGGCTGCGGTGAATCCACGCCCAGCTCGCCTTCCGGGTCGGGCGCCGGCGCGAGCGACGGCACAGGCGCCGGCACGACGGGCCCGGGCGGCACAGGCGGGGGCGGCACGGGCGGGGGCGGCCAGCCCGCGGACCCGCCCGATTACGCCGCCGCGTTCCCGCAAGACCGGGTACCCCGCATCGACATCACCATCGCGCCCGAGCGGTGGCAGCAGATGCTCGACGACATGACGTCGATGATCGGCGAGTTCGGCGCGCAGACGGGGCCCGGCGGATTCGAGCCGCCGCCGGAGTGGGTCGAGGCCTGCAACGGGCTCGTCGTCGGCGACGACTGCACGATCGATCTCTTCGGGTCCCCCGCCGAGGGGACGTGCTCCGAGCTCCCCGGCGGCCTCACCTGCCAGCCGAAGCCGCCGGATCCCGGCGATTTCGAGCCGCCGCAGGACTGGATCGACGCCTGCAGCGGGCTCGCGGCGTCCGACCCCTGCACGATCGACATCTTCGGGACCGCGACCGAGGGGACGTGCACCGAGCAGGAGGCGGGCCTGGCGTGCATGCCTGCCGGAGGGGGCGGGCCTGGCGGCGATATCGGGCTCATCAGCAGCGTCGACCATTTCCCGCGCTCGCCGATGTACGTCGAGTGCGACGTCAAGACCGAGGACCGGCAGTGGCAGCACGTCGGTCTCCGCTTCCGGGGCAACGTCAGCCTGCTCACGCCCTGGATGACGGGTGTCTGGAAATTGCCGCTGCGACTCAATTTCGACAAGTTCGAGGACGACTACCCCGAGATCAAGAACCAGCGCTTCTATGGCTTCGAGGGGGTGGCGTTCACGAGCAGCTACCTGGATCCGTCGCTCCTGCGCGAGAAGCTCGGCACCGACATCTTCGCCAAGGCGGGGATCCCGGCGCCCGCGACCGCGTTCTACCGGGTCTTCATCGATCACGGGCAGGGGCCGATCTATTTCGGGCTGTACACCGGGATCGAGGTCCCGTCGGACGAGTCGTTCCTCGACAAGCATTTCGGCGGCCACAAGGGCAATCTCTACAAGCCTGACGGCACCGGCGCGCGGTGGGAGACCTGGGACCCCGAGTCCCTCGTCAAGGAGAACCACGAGGAAGAGGCCGACTACTCGGACGCGCGCGCGCTGTTCGACGCGCTGCACGCCGACAGGACCGACGCCGCCGCCTGGCGCGCGGGGCTCGAGGCGCGGCTCGACGTCGACGGCTTCCTCCACTGGCTGGCGCTGAACGCGGTGATCGAGGACTGGGACGTGTACGGCCGCCTGCCGCACAACTACTACATGTACTCGGACCCGAACAAGAACGGGCAATTCACGTGGATCCCGTGGGACCACACGTTCGCGTTCATCGATGGCGACGCGGCCGGAGCGACCCCGATGCCGGCGCTGCCCCTCTCGATGGAGGATGTGAACGAGCACTGGCCGCTCATCCGCTACCTGCTGGATGATCCGGTGTACCTCGAGAAGTACCGAGGCTACGTGAAGCAGGCCATCGAGCAGGAGTACGAGCCGGCCGCCGCCGAGGCGTGGTTCAAGGCGGCGCACGACCTGATCGCGCCGTACGTCGTCGGGCCGGAGGGCGAGAAGGAGGGGTACACGCACCTCGCGTCGCCCGAGGACTTCACGAAGGGGCTCGAGGCGCTCATCGCTCACGCGAAGGGGCGTCCGGCGGACGTGGCCGCGTACCTCGGCCAGTGACGCGGGCGGGGGCGCGCGGCGCGGCGGCGATCGGGCCGCGTGCGCCGCGTGCGCCGCGTGTTACCGATGGGCGGCGCTGACGACCTGGGGTTGCCACGCCGCCCCCGTTTTGTTGGCGCAGAACCCGAACGAGGTCGACGCGCCGGGGTCGAGCTGGCCGTTGTGGGGCAGGCTCGCCGCGGTCATCTCGCTGCCGACGACGTCGACGTCGGCGGACCAGCTCGAGATGACCGACGATTGCCGTAGATCGATGACCACCTCCCAGGCGCCGATGTCGAACCTGCGGCCGTTCGTGACGGCGACGTCGGCGCAATAGCCGGTATCCCAGCTCGAGTTCACCGTGATGTTCGCCGTGACGGCACCGGGGTTGGCCGGGACGTCGGGGATGTCGGTGCGCCAGGTCGTGCCGTTGCCGAAGTAGCGCGTGATCGGCGCCCAGTTGCTCTCGAGCCTCGGCGCCGGCTGCCCTGCTGGGACGGGCCGGGTGGCGAACTCCGCCAGCGTGTTGAAGAAGGTGAGCTCGCTGTCGGTGAGATCGCGGCCGTGCGCTTCCAGGATGAACGCGATGTGGAAGTCGCGTTGGGCCGCCTCCGGGCCCGGGGTCCGCACGCCGAGCCTCGCCTGGATCTGCTCGATCGTGACGGTGGCCTCGATCGAGGGGATCTCGAGATCGCAGTAATCGAAGAGGCCGCCGCCGTGCCGGCGGAGCGGCGGGACCATGCTCGCCGGGATGAGCCCCATCATGTACAGGTCGAGCGGCGAGGCGGTGCTCGCCCCGCCCCGACCGTTGCTGTTGCAGTCGAGGGTGAACGTGCCCGTCCCGTCGTCGACCCACGTCATCCCGCCGAGCAGGCTCGCCGCGCTCGTCGTCGGCAGGTAATGGAAGCCGTCGGTCATGCCGAGATCGAACGGGAGAAAGGCGCTCCACTGGTGGAGGAGCTCGTGCACGAAGTTGTTGCTGATCCACCCGCGGCGCAGGTTGTCGAGCGCGGTGACGGCCATGAGGCGGCGGCTGTAATACGATTCGGAGTAGTCGACCGGATCGCGCCCGATGCCCGTATAATCGATCTTGACGGCGGAGTGGACGCCTGTGACGAAGTTGCTCGAATTGCCCGGCCGCTCGATGTGCGCCGTGGACGAGAGCACGGCGAAGTCGAAGACGTCCGGGACCACCTCGTACATGTCGCGGAGCAGGGCGGCGACGTCGCCCCCCGCGCCGCGGAGCAGCCGCTGGCTGTCGGAGCGCGCGTCGCGCACCTCGATGAGGTGCGACGCCGCGCGGTATCTCGGGCTCAGGTCCCGCCGCGAGGCGACGGGGACGCTCGGGTGGAGCGCCCCGATCTGCGGGTGGACGATGAAGTCCACGCGCTCGCCGGTCGCCTTCGACATCACGAGCTCGCCGATCTCCAGGGCATACAGGCCAGATGGGCTGTCCGGGTTCGACTCGTAATGCGCGGGGATCGAGATCGGCGGGGCGGGGTCGAACCGGAACGGCCCGACCGAGAAGATGCCGTCTCCGGCGACGCGGTCGGCGCCCAGGCCGTCGTCGCGAAGGGTCAAGTCGCCGGGGCCCTGGAGATAGATCGGGAGCCCGGTGAGCTCGACGCTCACGACGTCGTCCACGGGATCGACCTCCAGCACGAACTCCTCGGAGCCGTCGCTGCGCACGACGCTCGGGATCGTCTCCCACGCGTGCTCCTGGCCGGCGAGATCGCCGGCGACGAGGGCCTGCTCGGCCGACAGGACGTCGGCGGAGCCCGGCGATTCCAGGGGCGCGGGCTCGCCGACGCAGCCGCCGAGCAGCGCGCCGAGGGCGCCGGCGCAGAGCAGGGCGCGGGGGGCCCTGGCGGGCAGCATTGAATGAGCAAGAATTCGCCAGCTGGCAGTCTCGTGGGGGAGAGCAGGAATCCGCCGGCGGGCGGCTTCACGGGTGGAGCTCTGGGTGGAACTCTGATCGAGGACGCGGGACCAAGCCATGTTCGTCATCTCCGGATCGCGCCATGTTGCGCTGCGCTCGCGCGCAGCAGAGCGGGATGCTGCGCGATGTAGGTCGCGGAGAGCTCCTGTTCCAATGCGTAGGCAGCATGGACCACATCCATCCTGTGCATGCCGCTCTGGCATCCCCATCCAGCTCGATCCGCGAACCGCGAACAACGATTGTCGGCGCGTCGAGCGCGGAGGGGCGACTGCGATCGTGATGCGTGGCTCTCGGCGTTCTCCTGGGAGGTGATCATCGCCCGATCGAAGCGGCGCAACTGGAGCTGCGATGTGCAATCCACCCGCTGCGCACCGGGAAAATCTCACGGTTCAGCCCGCCCTTTGCTCCGGCGGAGCGGAGCCCCAGCCCGCCATGATGCTGCGCTGGTCTTGACGGTGCGCGGCCACTCATGGGACCGTCCGATATCAGGACCGAGTCGCCGTTTCTCCCGGCACGCGGCGCGCAGCGCGCCACTCGGCGCAGCCGAGCCTACCGGGGGCGCGCGTCGGCGACATCCGAGGAGCGTTCATGCTGGCGCCGCCCGATGGTCACCCTCCTTCGCCCTCGCCGTTATCGAGGGTTCCCGCCGCGTTCGTGGGCGCGCTGGGCGGCCTCTGCGCCGTGGCCGCGCTGCTCTCGGGCCGGGACGTCGACGTCCCGCCGCTCGCGCTGGACGCCGGCCTGGTCCTCGCTCTCCTCTGCGTCGCCGCCGCGACCGGCAGCCGGGCGCTGCGCGCCGCGGTCCCGCTGGGCGTCCTCGCGCTCGCGTACCTCGTCGTCGCGGGGACCCGGTCGGTCATCGGGCTCTCCTTCGTCGACGATTTCGGGGCTCCACCGAGGGGTGAGTGGCTCTTCCTGGTGTTCTTCGGGGCCGTGATCCTGAGCGGCATCGCCGGTCCGCTCGGCGCGCTGGTGTTCGCCGGCCTGGTGAGGCCCGTGGCCCGCGCCTGGCCGCGCGTCCTCCCGATGCTGAGCGGCATCCTCCTCGCGCTGACCACCCTCCTCGTCGCCGTATCCGTCGCCCGCGCGGTGCGCATGCCCGCCCCGGACCGTTACATCGTCTCGCTCCCGAGCCTCGGCGTCATCCCGCCTGTCACGGGGGAGCCCTCGATGATCGAGGAGGGCCCGATGGACCCGAGGGACCCGTCCGGAAATCGAATGGTGACGCGCATCCACGACATGAAGCTTGGCGAGGTAGGCATCCGCCGGCTATGTCCCAGCGTCGTCCTGAGGTGCTTTCTCGAGGTAAAGCCTCCCGGGAGACCCTTTGATGCCCAGTATGTGAAATGGCTTACTGAGAGCTATCACTTTATCTACGAGGATCGTTCCTCGGGGGAGCTGGAAGATCGCATGTGGGTCGAGCCCGGCGCATCCATCGTCGTCCGCGGCGCGTCTCTCGTCAACCACACCGCGGTGCGCCTCTCGCCCGACAGCGAGCGCCACGAGGTGATCGTGCTCGATGGAGAGATCTTCCACACCCCGAGCGACCGCGAGCCGGGCGTGGCCGTCCTCCAGGCGCCGTGGTTCCACACGAGAGGCATGGACATGCGCTCCGTCGCAGAGGCGATCTCCGCGCCGCGGCGCTGGATCGCGTTCGCCGCCTGCGGGGCGCTCCTCACCGCGGCGCTCCTTGTCCACCGCGACCGTGTCCTCCGCGCGCTCGTCCGCATCGAGAAGGCGAAACCCGCGGTCCTCGAGGAGAGCGGCTGGCTCACCTTCGCGGACGGCTCGCCTCCCGTGCGCGCCGGCGACCGCGGGCTGCCCTCCGGACCTGTCCTGGTCCTCGATCCGGGCACCGCGTCCGCAGGCGCTTACCGGGATGCCGCCTCGCTCGGAGGCGAGATCCTCGCCGGCGAGCAGGACGAGCACCTGGAGCGGGGGCGCGAGCGGATCGCGCGGCTCGACGTGATCACCTTCGCCGTCGCGGTGCTCGCCCCGCTGCCGCTTCTGACCGCGGCCTTGACGCTGAAGCTCTGGTAGCGCGCGCCCCGGGAGCGGAGCGACTACAGCGTGAGATCGGCCCTGACGGTCGACTCCTCCAGATCGCGGGTCAGCCGGAATCCGAGCTTCTGGGCCACGCGCTGCATCTCCACGTTCTCGGCCATGATGTCGGCGCCGATGCGCGAGAGCCTCTCGTCGCGCGCGATCTGCACGAGCATGCCGAGCAGCCGGGCCCCGAGCCCCTTGCGCTGGTGCTCGTCGCTGATCAGGAGCGCGAACTCCGAGTCGTTCGTGCCCGGCAGCTTGCTCAACCGGCCCACGCCGATGATCTCGCGCTCGGCGCCGTCCGCCGGCGGCTTCTCGACGACGAGCGCCATCTCGCGGTCGTAGTCCGCGAAGCAGACGCGCGTCAGCCGCTCGTGCGCCGTGCGCAGGTCGAGCTGCATCGGATAGAAATACCGCAGCCGCACGGTCCGCTCGGAGAGCTTCTGGTGAAACTTGACCATCAGCGGCTCGTCCTCGGGGCGGATCGGCCGGATCGTGAACGCCTGCCCGTCCCGGCTCGTCAGCTCCGTCACGTACTGCGTTGGATACTCGCGGATCGCCGACCTGGGGAGCGCCGACTCCGGTGTCTCCGGCGGGTGCAGCACGACGCGCGCGTCGAGGGCGATCATGCGATCGGCGCTCACGGCCAGCGGGTTGATGTCGATCTCGCGGATCCATCGCTGCTCGATCACCATCTGCGAGAACCGCACGAGCAGGTGCCCGAGCCCCTCCAGGTCGACCGGCGCGCGGCCGCGCACGCCCTTGAGGGCCGTGTAGATCTTCGTCTGCTCCATCATGCGCCGCGCCAGCGTGGCGTTGAGCGGCGGCAGGCCGAGCGCGCGGTCCTTGAAGACCTCCACGAGCTGCCCGCCGGCCCCGAACAGGAGCACCGGGCCGAACTGCGGATCGATCGAGCTGCCGAGGATGATCTCGTAAGCGTCCTTCAGCGCGATCATGGGCTGGACCGTCACGCCCTGGAAGTGCTCGGCGCCGGCCTTCTGGGCGACGCTCTCCTGGATCTCGGCGAACGCGCGGCGGACGGCGGCGTCGTCGGCGAGATCGAGCTTCACGCCGCCCACGTCCGTCTTGTGCGTGATCGTCGCGCTGTACAGCTTGAGGACGGCCGGATACCCCATCTCCCTGGCCAGGGCACAGGCCTCGTCCACGCTCCGGGCGACGGCCGTCCGCACCGTCGGGATGCCGTACGCCGCCATGAGCTGCTTCGACTCGAACTCATCCATGAGCGTCCGGCCGGACGCGCGGACGCCCTCGATCAGCGCGCGCGCCCCGTCGCGATCGACGTTCCGCGCCCGCTCGTCGAGGCTCGGCGTCTCGTACAGCGCCCGCAGGTTGTACGAATAACGGTACATCGAGCAGAACGCGCGCGCGGCGATGTCGGGGTACTCGAACGTCGGCACCCCGGCGCGGTTCAGGATCGACTCGCCGGCCTCCACCTCCACGCCGCCCATCCAGCTCGCCAGGACGGGCTTGCCGTCGACGTGCGCGTGCTTGCGCAGCGCCTCGGCGGTCTGGGTGGACTCGGTCATGTCCTGCGGCGTCAGGATGACGAGCACGCCGTCGTTGTGCGGGTCCTTCGCGCAGATCTCCAGCGCCTTCGCATAGCGGTCGGCGCCCGCGTCGCCGAGCACGTCCACCGGGTTGTTGCGGCTCCAGGCGGCGGGGAGGAAGCCGTTCAGCTCGCTCATGATCTCCGGCGAGATCGGCGCCAGCTCGCCGCCGTGGGCGACGAGCGAGTCCGTGGCCAGCACGCCCGGGCCGCCGGCGTTCGTGACGATGCACAGCCGGTTGCCGCGCGGCCGAGGCTGCTTGGCCAGCGTCTCGGCCATCGAGAACAGGTCCGCGATGTCGTTCACGCGCAGCACGCCGACGCGCCGGAACGCCGCCTCGAGCACCTCGTCCGAGCCGGTCAGCGAGCCCGTGTGCGACGCCGCCGCCTTCGCCGCCGCCTCGCTGCGGCCGGGCTTGATCACGATGATCGGCTTGTTCAACGCCACCTCGCGCGCGGCCGAGAGGAACGAACGCGCGTCGCCGATCGTCTCCATGTAGATGAGGATGCTGCTCGTCTTCGGGTCGTTGCCGAGATAGTCGATGAGATCGCCCCAGCCGACGTCGAGCATGGAGCCGACGCTGACGAAGGCGCTGAAGCCGACCTGCTCCTGCAAGCTCCAGTCGAGGACCGCCGTGCAGAGCGCGCCGGACTGGCTGATGAACGCCACGTTGCCCGGCCGCGCCTGCCCCTTCGCGAACGTGGCGTTGAGCCCGCCGATCGGGTTCATGACACCAAGGCAGTTGGGCCCGATGATGCGCATCTTCCCGCGGGCGCGAGCCATGATCTGCTGTTCGAGCTGGACGCCCGGAGGGCCCATCTCCTTGAAGCCGGCCGAGATGATGATCGCGCCGCGCACCCCGGCGTCCACGCACTCGCCGAGGAGCCCCGGCACGGTCGCCGCGGGCGTGACGATCACCGCGAGGTCCACCTTCGCTGGCACGGCCGCGATGTTCGGGTACGCCTTGATGCCGAGCACGCTGGACCGCTTCGGGTTGACCGGGAACACCGTCCCGCCGAACGGATTGCTGATCAGGTTCCAGAGGAGCGTGCGGCCGACGGCGCCTGTGTTCTCCGTCGCGCCGATCACGGCCACGTTGCGGGGCTTGAAGATCGGGTCGAGGCTCTGAAACTCCTGACGAAGCACGTCGTGGGCGCGGTCCGTCGTGGGCAGCGAGTCAACCATAAGGCTCCTTCGAGGTTGTTCGGCGGGAGCTTCTGGGGCCGTCGTCCGGAGACCGCAATGGCCCTCATCACGCCGCCGGGCGGATGCATGGGAAATCTGCGTGGGAGCGCCCACACGTATCATCTCCCATCACGCCTCGTGACCTTCCGTGCAGGTCATGCAGGGTTCGTGCCTGGGGACGGCGGACGGCTTGGCTGGCGGGCTCGGCCATGAAGGATCCATGGGCTCGCCAGCGCTCGTCCCAGCGCTCGTCAACGCTCGCCCGTGAGCGCTCGACGCCGCCGCGCGCCGGTCGGCGGGTCGGGCGGGTCGGGCGGGTCGCTTGACGGCCCACCCTTCGGTTGATAGACAAGTCAATCAACGCGTGGGGGAGCGTTCATGTGTCCTCGCAGCGCCGAGCAGTTCGAGCAGATCAAGGACGGGCGGCGCCGCGCGCTGCTCCGCGCGGCGCGCGTCGTCTTCGGTCGCAAGGGGTTCGCGGCGGCGAAGATCGCTGACATCGCCGCGCAGGCCGGGATCAGCCACGGGCTCGTCTACCACTATTATCCCGAGAAAGAGTCGCTGTTCGCTGCCACCATCGAGGCCTCGGAGGAGGGCTGGGCGGTGCTCGTCGCGCTGACGCAGGCGCGGCCGGGGACGCCCTGGGAACGGCTCGTTTATCTGTGCGGACAGATGATCGCCGGCCTGCGCGACGAGCCGGAGCACCTCCTGATGACGGTGCATGTGCACGCCGAGGGCGCGTCGCCCGTCCTTCGCGACGTGCTGAGGCGCTTCCGCCAGCGGGTCCTCGGCGACGTCGAGGCGATGATCCGCGAGGGACAGCGCGCGGGCGAGGTCGCAGAGGGCCCTCCCGAGGAGCTGACGCGCGCCCTCGTCGCCATCGTCCAGGGGCTCGCCATCAACCGTCTTGTCGAGCCGGACGCCCCGTTGCCGCCGCTCGACGTGGTGCTCCGGATTTTCAGATCATGAGCAGAGAGCAAGGGAGGGACGCATGAAGATCGTGGTGGATGAAGAGCGCTGTGAGGCCAACGGCGTCTGCGTGCGCGCGGCGCCCGAGGCGTTTCGCCTGGACGACGACGACCGCCTGCACCTGCTCGTCACGGAGGTGCCGTCCGAGCTCCGCGACAAGGTGGAGAGGGCGGTGCGCGACTGCCCGCGCGGCGCGCTGTCGCTCGTCGAGCGCTGAAGCGCGGAGGAGAAGGGTCGACCCAACGCAGGACCGAAGGCAAGGAGAGGTGCTCTCATGATGCAGGAGATTTCACGTCCCACGGTCGAGTTCAATCCGTTCGCGCCCGGGTACACGGAGGATCCGTACCCCGTCTATGCAAAGCTGCGCGAGGCGCCCGTCCGTTACTGGCCCGAGGGCAACGGGTGGATCGTCAGCCGACAGAACGAGATCCAGGCCATCCTGCGCGACAGCCGGTTCACGGCCGATCGCGCGGCGTGGGCGCACGCGGCGGCGTTCGGCGTGGGGAGCATCCCCGAGATCGAGGAGATGAACCGATACAGCCTCTTCTCGCTGCCGGACAGGGATCACGCCCGGGTGCGCAAGCTCGTGAGCCCGTCGCTCACGCCGCGCGCCGTCGAGCGCCTTCGCCCGCGCATCCAGGCGGCCGTCGACGAGCGGCTCGACGCGATCGCGGGCAAGGGCGTCATCGACGTTGTCCACGACTTCTCCGAGCACATCCCGGTCCGCGTGATCAGCGAGATGCTGCACATCCCGAAGGAGCACGACGCGGCGTTCCACCGCTTCGCGGATTCCGCGGTGAAGCAGCTCTTCATGATGCTCCTGTCGCCCGCGGAGCTCGAGCGCATGGTCGCCGGCATCCGCGAGGGGACGGCGATGGTCGGCGAGGTGATCGAGGAGCGGCGCAAGCACCCGATCGAGGGCGACATGCTGACGGCCCTCATCCAGGCCGAGGAGCAGGGCGACCGCCTGAGCAAGGGAGAGCTCGTGTCGCTCGTCTCGGCGCTGCTCGTGGGGGGCTCCGAGACGACGGTGCACCTCATCGCGTTCATGGTGCTGAACCTGCTGAAGCGCCCCGAGGTGCTCGCCGAGGCCCAGCGCGATCCCGAGCTCATGAAGGGGGTCGTCGACGAGGTGCTCCGCTTCGACAACTTCGGCAAGCTCGGCACCTTTCGCTACGCGACCGAGGACGTCGAGATCGGCGGCGCGCGCGTCAAGAAGGGGGAGATGGTCATCCTCTTCTTCGCGGCGGCGCTGCGCGACGCGTCCGCCTATCCGGACGCGGACCGGTTCGATCCGCGGCGCGACACGACAGGGAGCGTCGCGTTCGGCGGCGGCGCTCACTATTGCATCGGCGCGAACCTGGCGCGCCTGGAGGGGCAGATCGCCGTGAGCTCGCTCTTCCGCAGGTTTCCCGGCATGAAGATCGAGTCGCCGCCGACGTTCGGGCCGCACCCGGCGATCCGCAAGATGGATTCGTTCAAGGTGCGCCTCGGCGCCTGATCACGGCCCTGGCGCCCCCGCGCCCCCTCGCTCGCCGACGGGCGATCCATATCCGCCGCCCCCGGGCGTCTCGATCACGAACACGTCGTCTCTGCCCATCTCGACCGATCCGATGTGCGGCAGCACCTCGATCGATCCATCCGCGCGCACCACCAGGTTGCGCCCCGGCGCCCCGGCGCCCCCGCCGGCCAGGCCGAACGCGGCCGTCGAGCGGCCGTTCGACAGGATCGACGCCGTCATCGGCTCGAGGAAGCGCACGGCGCGCGTGCCGCCGTCGCCGCCCGGGAAGCGCCCGGCGCCGCCCGAGCCCTCGCGGATCTCGTAGCGCTCCAGCCGGACGGGGAAGCGGTGCTCCAGCACCTCCGGGTCGGTCAGGCGCGAGTTCGTCATGTGCGTCTGCACGACGCTCGTGCCCGCGAAGCCGCGCACGCCGCCGGCGCCGATCTCGATGCCTCCGCCCGACCCGCCCGAGATCGTCTCGTAGTACTGGAGCCTTTCGTCGCCGAACGTGAAGTTGTTCATCGTCGGCTGGCTGCTCGCCAGCACGCCGAGCGCCCCGTACAGCGCGTTGGTCACGCAGGTGGACACCTCCACGTTGCCCGCCACCACGGCGGCCGGCGGGCGCGGGTTGAGCATCGATCCCTCGGGCACGATGACCTCGATCGGCTTCAGGCACCCCGCGTTGAGCGGGATGTCGTCGTCGACGAGCGTGCGGAACACGTAGAGCACCGCGGCCATCGTCACCGCGCGCGGCGCGTTGAAGTTGTTGTCCATCTGCGCGGACGTGCCCGTGAAGTCCACGACCGCCGAGCGCGCCTCGCGGTCGATCCGGACGGCGACCTCGATCGTCGAGCCGTTGTCGAGCGGCACCGTGAACCGGCCGCCCTGCACGAGCGACGGGTCGAGCCGCGCGATGGCGAGGCGCACGCTCTCCTCGGCGTTGTCCTGCACGTGCTTCATGTAGGCCTCTACCGTGGGGAGCCCGAACTGGGCCACCATGGCGCGAAGCTCCTCCGCGCCCTTCTCGTTCGCCGCGATCTGCGCGCGCAGGTCGGCCAGGTTCTGCTGAGGATTGCGCGCCGGGTACGCCCCGCCGCCGAGCAGCGCGAGGATCTCCGCCTCGCGGAGCCGCCCGCCCTCGACGAGCTTCACGTTGTCGAGCAGGACGCCCTCCTCCTCGATGGTCCGCGAGAACGGCGGCATCGAGCCCGGCGTGATGCCGCCGATGTCCGCGTGGTGGCCGCGCGAGGCCACGTGGAACAGCACGCGGCCCTCGGCCTCGTCCCACACCGGCGTGACGACCGTCACGTCGGGCAGGTGCGTGCCGCCGTGGTACGGGTCGTTGAGCACGTAGACGTCGCCCGGCTTCATCCCCGGGTTGCGCGCGATCACGGTCCTTATCGACTCGCCCATCGAGCCGAGGTGCACGGGCATGTGCGGCGCGTTCGCGATGAGGTTGCCCTCGGCGTCGAACAGGGCGCACGAGAAGTCGAGCCGCTCCTTGATGTTCACCGAGTGCGCCGTGTTCTGCAGGCGCAGGCCCATCTGCTCGGCGATGTTCATGAACAGGTTGTTGAACACCTCCAGCATCACCGGGTCGACCTCGGTGCCCACCGCGCGGCGCTCGGGCCGCGGCGCCACCCGGGTGAGCACGAGGTGGCCCAGCGCGGTGAGCTCGGCCTGCCAGCCCGGCTCGACGACCGTCGTCGCGTTGGCCTCGGCCACGATCGCCGGCCCGTCGATCACCGCGCCGCGCTCGAGGCGCTCGCGCCGGTACAGCGCCGCGTCGCGGTAGGCGCCCTCGCAGAACATCCGCACCCGCGCGTCCGCCCCGGGGCGGTGCGGGCGCGCCTCCGCCGGCCGCTCCTCGGCGGCCTCGCCCGGGCCGATCGCCTCGACGGAGACGCTCTCCAGGATCAGCGCCTTGTAGGGCATGAGGAACGCGAACCGCTTGCGGTAGGCCGCCTCGAACGCGGCGCGGATCGCCTCCGCGCCGCCGTACGGCACGACGAGGGCGGTGTCCGTGCCGTCGTAGCGCACGTGCGCGCGCAGGACCGTCCGCACCCGCTCGGGCGCGAAGCCTTGCCCAACGAGCTCTGCCTCCGCCTCGGCGCCGATCCGCGCGAGCGCCTCGCCCGCGGCGGCGAGGCCCGCCTCGTCGAGGCGCCGCTCCACGGCGGCCTCGCGCATGGCGTTCTGGTCCGACAGGCCCATGCCGTAGGCGGACAGGACGCCGGCGAGCGGGTGAACGAGGACGCGGCGCATGCCGAGCGCGTCGGCCACCGCGCAGGCGTGCTGGCCGCCGGCGCCGCCGAAGCACTGCAGCGTGTACTGCGTGACGTCGTAGCCGCGCGCGACCGAGATCTTCTTCACCGCGTTCGCCATGCTGGCGACCGCGATCTTCAGGAAGCCCTCGGCGAGCTCCTCCGGCGTGATGGGGCGCCCCGTCTCGCGCCGCACGTCGTCGGCCATCGCCTGGAAGCGCTCCGCGACGACCTCGCGGTCGAGCGGCTCGTCCGCGCCGGGGCCGAACACGCGCGGGAAGAACTCCGGCTGGATCTTGCCGAGCATCACGTTCGCGTCGGTGATCGCCAGCCGCCCGCCGCGGCGGTAGCACGCCGGCCCGGGGTTCGCGCCGGCCGACTCCGGCCCCACGCGCAGCCGCGCGCCGTCGAAGGCGAGGAGCGAGCCGCCGCCCGCGGCCACGGTGTGGATGCTCATCATGGGCGCGCGCATGCGCACGCCGGCGACCTGGGTCTCGAAGGCACGCTCGAGCTCGCCCGCGTGGTGCGACACGTCGGTCGAGGTGCCGCCCATGTCGAAGCCGATCACCTTCTCGAACCCGCCCGCGAGCGCCGTGCGCACCATGCCGATGATGCCGCCGGCCGGACCGCTCAGGATCGCGTCCTTGCCCTGGAACCTGTCGGCCCGCGTGAGGCCGCCGCTCGACTGCATGAAGTAGAGCGGCACGCCGGGCATCTGGCGCGCCACCTGCTCGACGTAGCGGCGCAGGATCGGCGAGAGGTACGCGTCGACGACGGTCGTGTCGCCGCGCGAGACGAGCTTCATCAGCGGGCTGACCTCGTGCGAGGCGGAGACCTGGGTGAAGCCGACCGCGCGCGCGATGGCGGCGGCCTCCCGCTCGTGCGCGGTGAAGCGGTAGCCGTGCAGGAGCGCGACGGCGCACGCGCGGATGCCGTCCGCGAACGCCTCCTCGAGCGCGCGGCGCAGCGCCGCGCCGTCCAGCGGCTCGACCACCTCGCCGCGCGCGCCGACGCGCTCGCGGGCCTCGATCACGCGCTCGTAGAGCAGGTCGTGCAGCACGATGTGCCGGTCGAACAGGCGCGGGCGGTTCTGGTAGCCGATGCGCAGCGCGTCGCGGAAGCCGCGCGTGATGACGAGCACCGTGCGGTCGCCCTTGCGCTCGAGCAGCGCGTTGGTGGCCACCGTGGTGCCCATCTTCACGCACTCGACCTGGGCGGGGGAGATGACCTCGCCGGGCGAGAGGCCGAGCAGGCGCCGGATGCCCTCGACGGCCGCGTCCGCGTACTGCTCGGGGTTCTCCGACAGCAGCTTGGCGGTGGTGAGCGAGCCGTCCGGCCGCCTGGCCACGACGTCCGTGAACGTGCCGCCGCGGTCGATCCAGAACTGCCACGCGCGTGAGGTCGAGGTCATGGGGTCTGCTCCTTACCAGCGAGGCGGCGGCGTGGGAGGGCCGGCGGCCGCGCGGGCCAGAGCGCCGGGAGGGGGCCGAAACAAGCCGAGACGCGGCGCTGCGGGCACGCCGTGAAGTCAGAAACACAGCCCGACGGTGAATTTCACGTTCTGGACGCAATTATGTATGCTTGCCCGAATGGAGGTCCTTGCCCTCGGCCCGCTCCCGGTCGCCTCGCTGCTGTGGCAGCCGCGGCCGGACGCGTGGATGCTCACGTTCGCCTGCAAGGCCACGTTCGCGCTGCGGCCTGGCGAGTCGCCGCTCGCGCCGGAGCAGGAGCCGCTGCGCGAGGCCGACGCGCACTGGCGCGACGACCCAGCCTTCAGCCTGTACGCCTCGACCGACATCGTGCCGATCCGCCCGCGCGCGGACGTCGTGCTCGTGGGCCACGCCTTCGCGCCGGGGCAGGTGCCCGTCCGATCGCTCGTCGCCCGGCTCTCGGTCGGCGAGATCGATAAATCGATCGAGGTCTTCTGCGACAGGAGCTTCACCAGGGAGGGCGCGCTCCGCGAGGGGCAGCCGTTCGCGCGCATGCCGCTCCTCTGGGAGCGCGCAGCGCGCGGCGCCGACGCGGCGAACGCCGTCGGGATCGCGGCCGGCGCGCGCGACGCCTACGGCGCGCACCGGCTGCCGAACCTCGTGCCGCCGGGCACCGTGATCTCGGGCCCGGACGATGTCATCGAGCCGGCCGGCTTCGGCCCGATCGCCCCTTCGTGGCCGGCGCGGCGGTCCAGGCTGGGGCGCCACGCCGCGGCGTTCGCGTCGGGCGAGTGGCAGCGCAGCCCGCTGCCGCCTGACCTCGACGCGTCGTACTTCAACGCGGCGCCGCCCGACCAGCAGGTCGCTGCGCTGCGCGGCGACGAGCGCATCGCGCTCGAGAACCTCCACCCCGAGCACCCGCGCCTCGTCACGCGCCTCGCCGGCGAGCGCGCGCAGGCGTACGTGGAGCGGCCGGGGCAGGCCCCCCAGCCTGTCGCGTTGCGGCCGGATCTCCTGTGGATCCACACGGATCGCGGCCTGTGCGCGCTCACCTGGCGCGGGCAGATCCCGCTCGCGCACCCGCAGGAGGCGGGCGCGGTGCGCGTCAGCCTCGCGAGCGCGCCGGTGAGCGCGCTGTTCAGCGCGCCGAGCGCGTCGGTGCGGCGCGACAGCGATCCGGGGGAGGGGCGCGAGGCGCCTTCCTCGTCCGCGCCGGGCGGCGCCGGCGCGCGGTCTGCGCGGCGCGGGGACCTCGCCAGCCGCGTGGAGCTGCCCGCGAGCGCGCTCGGCGAGACGGTGCCGACCACGGGGGCCGGCGGCGTGGCGCTCCCGTTCGTCGCGGCGGCGAGCGCCGCGACGCCGCCCTCGTCGCCGGCCGCGTCGCAGCGCCTCGCCGGCGTGCCGTTCGTCGCCGCGCCCGCGGTCGTCGCGCCGCAGCCCGCGGTCGTCGCGCCGCCGCCCGCGGTCGTCGCGCCGCAGCCCGCGATCGTCGAGAGCCCCTGGGCGGCCGGCGCCGCGCGCGCCTCCGCCGCGTCCCCGGCCACGATCGGCTCGTCCGCGGTCGCCGCCGCACCGCGGCCCGATCCCGCGCCCGCGGCCACGATCGGCTCGTCCGCGGTCGCCGCCGCGCTGCGGCCCGATCCGGCGCCCGCGGCCCCGGCCTCGGCGCCGGCCCCGTCGCCTCCCCGCGCGCCCGCCGCGCGGGGCGCCGCCGCGGCGCGCTCCGGTCCCGCCGAGATCGTCCACCTGATCTGGTTCGACCCGGAGAGCGTGCCGCGCGTCCGCCGCCAGCCCGCCTTTCGCCCGCTGCTCGAGGCGCTCGACGAGCGGCCGCTCGACCGCGAGGCGGACGAGCCGGCGCTCGCGAAGGACCCGATGGCCGTCGAGGATCACCGCGAGATCTTCGAGATCATCGCCCGCGCCGGCGCGACGGACGCCGACGGCGCGCAGGACGCGGTCATCGAGGCGGTGCGCGACGGCGGCAAGCTCGTCCCGCCGGTCTGCCTGCTCGCCGGCGAGCTGATCTTCGCCTTCGACGAGCTCGAGGCGCTCAGGGCGACGGTCACCGCGGCGACGCCGCTCGTGGGCGGCGACGAGCAGCTGAGGGCCGCTGTCGCGCCGGCGCACGAGTTCCTGAAGCTGCCGGAGCTCCGCAGCGCGCCGGCCGTCGCCGAGGGCCTGACGACGCGGATCAAGGAGGCCTTCGAGGGCAAGCGCGTTGCCCCCGCGGGCTACCTCAGGACGCAGGCCGAGCGCGCGCTCCTCGATCAGCGGCACTACCAGCGGCGCCCCGTCTTCGGCGGCCCGCACCTGCGCGCGCTCCTCCAGCCGCCCGGGTCATCGCAGCAGCTCCCGGCGTATCTCCCCGAGGCCCTCGCGCAGCAGCTCCCGCTGTACCAGCGCTTCCGGGCGCGGATCCTCGCCGAGCTGCACCTCCAGGTGGATCAGCACGAGTCCCACCCCATCGCCCTGCGCGTCCTCGCGCTGGCCCGCGTGGCGCCGCTGCCCTCGCGCCGCTGAACGATGACGACCGCCGAACCAGCCCTTCCTCCTCGCAAGGACCCGCGCATGCCGCACCTCGAGCTCTCGTTCGCGTGCGGAGAGGACTCGCTCTCCGTCCACCGGTTCCGCGTCGACGAGGCGATATCGACGCTGTTCACCGTCTCCGTCGTCGCCCGGTCGGAGAGCCACTCCATCGATCTGCAGGCCATCGTCGGGCAGCCCGCGTCGCTGCGCGCCGCGAGCGGCGTCCGGTCCGTCCTCAGCGGCATCGGCGGGGGCGCGCGCCTCTGGGCGGGCATCGTCAGCAACATCGAGCAGGTCCAGGCGGTCGAGACCACGGGCACGTCCCTCGAGGTATCGACGTACCACCTGCGCATCGTCCCCGCGCTCTGGCTGCTCACCCAGCGCCGCAACTACCGTATTTACCAGCACCTCGCGATACCCGACATCGTCGACAGGCTCCTCGGCGAGTGGTCCGTCGAGCCCGTGTGGAAGATCAACCGCGGCCAGTACCCGAAGCTCGAGTACAGGGTGCAGTACGGCGAGACCGACCACGCCTTCCTGAGCCGCCTGCTCGAGGAGGCGGGCATCGCGTACGTGTTCGCGAACGACGAGGCCGGCGGCTCCGCGCTCACGCTCGTGGACCGCCCCCACGCCGAGGCGCCGCGCGCCGGCGGCCCGCTGCGCTTCGTGGACAGCCCGAACCAGGTCACGGAGACCGAGTTCGTCACCCGCGTGCGCCTCGCCCACGAGGTCCGGCCCGGCGCGCTCACGATCCGCGACCACGACTTCCGCAACCCGGCCTATCCGCTCTTCGGCGAGGCGCCGAGGTCGCCCGCGCCGCCCGTACCAGAAGACAGGCTGGAGCAGTACCGCTACGAGCCCGGGGCGTTCCTCGTCGAGACGGGCAAGGGCGGCGGCACCCCGGTCGCGGACGACAGGGGCGTCGCGCGGTACGACCAGGCGTACGGCAAGGCGCGCGCCGAGCGGCTGCTCCTCGGCGCGCGCGCCGGCAAGCGGCTCGTCTCGTTCGAGACGAACGCGATCGATCTCATGCCGGGGTCGATCTGCGCCTTCGAGCACCACCCGCACGCCGAGCTCAACGACGCGGCGACGCTGCTCGTCAGCGCGTGCGCCGTGGAGGGCGACCCGACGCTCGAGTGGCGGATGTCCGCGCAGGCCGTGTTCACGGACGTGCCGTATCTCCCCCCGCAGCGGACGCCGAAGCCGCGCGTGGAGGGCGTGCAGAGCGCGACCGTCGTGGGCCCTGCGGGCCAGGAGATCCACGTCGACGAGTTCGGCCGCGTGCGCGTGCAGTTCCCCTGGGATCGCGAGGGCAGGCTCGACGACGGCAGCTCCTCGTGGATCCGCGCGAGCCAGGGCTGGGCGGGCACCGGATACGGCATGATCGTCATCCCGCGCGTCGGCCAGGAGGTCCTCGTCGGCTTCCTCGACGGCGATCCGGATCAGCCCGTCATCGTCGGCTGCGTGTTCAACGCCGCGCAGAAGGTGCCGTACAAGCTGCCCGACCACAAGACGCGGAGCACCTGGAAGAGCGACTCGTCGCCGGGCTCGAACGGCTTCAACGAGATCATGTTCGAGGACCTGAAGGGCAAGGAGCTCGTCTACCTTCAGGCCCAGAAGAACCTCCGCAAGCTCGTGAAGAACGACGAGGCGATCACGGTGGGCCACGACCGGCAGAAGCTCGTCGTGCGCAACGAGACCGAGACCACCGGCGCGAACCTCACCGAGGTGACCGGCGTGAACCGCACCGAGATCACGGGCGTGAACCGGGTCACGGTGGTCGGCGGATCGCACGAGAAGCTCGTGATCGGCGACGAGATCGAGCGCACCGACGGCGGCGTCGCGATCCTCGTCGGCGAGGATCAGGACATCGTGATACGGCAGGTGAAGCGCGAGCGCGTCGAGGGCGACTGCCACCTCCGCGTGCAGGGCAAGCGGAACGAGCAGATCGACGGCAAGCAGTCGCTGACCATCGGGAAGGACCGGCACGAGAAGATCGCGAAGAGCCACGCGCTCGAGGCGGGCCAGCAGATCCACCTGAAAGCGGGCACCGCGCTCGTGATCGAGGCGGCGAAGGATCTCACCCTGAAGGGCCCGGGCGGGTTCATCCGCATCGACGCCCAGGGGGTGACGATCCAGGGCGATCTCGTGAAGATCAACAGCGGCGGTTCGGCGGGGTCCGGCGCGGGCTCGCAGCCGGAGGCGCCGGAGGAGGCGAAGGAGGCGGTGGTGGTCGAGCCGGTGAAGCCCGAGCCCGAGAACGTGGCGCTCACGGGGATAGCGCAGTAGGTGCCCGTGCAGCGCGCGATCATCGAGGTCCGCCACGGGTCCATGAAGGGGCAGAAGGCCGCCATCGCGCCGGGCGGCCGGCTGCGCGTCGGCCGCGTCGACAGGGCCGATCTCGCGATCCCCGGGGATGCGCAGATGTCGGCGCTCCATTTCGAGGTGCGCTGGGACGGCGCCGTGCTCCGCCTGAGGGACCTCGGCAGCGCGCGGGGCACGCTCGTCGGCGGCGAGCCCGTGGCCGAGGCGGAGCTCGAGAACGGCGCCTGGATCCGCGCGGGCGGGACCGATCTCATGGCGTACATCGAGGCGGCGACCCCGCGCGACGACGAGGACGACGAGGACGACGAGGGCGAGATCGACCCGGACGCGCCGGACGCGCCCTTCCTGCGGCAGCTCGCGGCGCGCGCCGCGGAGCAGCGCGCATACTGCCGGCGGGTCGCGAAGGACCGGCTGCGCCGCGCGCCGGCGCCGCTCTACGCGGTGCTCGACGCCGCGCGGAGCGCGCGGATCCTCGTGCTCCTGCGCGAGTCGGTGGCGCCGTATCAATCGCTCTACGAGGGCCTCGAGGGCGAGTCGCTCGCGGACGTGGCCCCGTACCTCGTCCGGCTCTCGATCGACGTCGAGGGCGAAGGCGGCGACGGCGGCCTCCTGGAGCGGCTCGTGGACGAGGGCTGGGGCAAGCGGTGGGGGATCTTCCTCGCGTGCCCGCTGCCCTTCCGCGAGGTGCGGCGCCACCTCCGCCGCTTCTTGATGGTCGAGGAGGACGAGACAGGGGACCGGCTCTACTTCCGCTTCTACGACCCCGGCGTCCTCCGCGCCTTCGTGCCGACGTGCACGCCGCTCCAGAAGGCCGATCTGTTCGGCGACGTCCGCGAGATGTACATGGAGAGCGAGGATCTCGACGTGCTGCGCTACGCGCGCCCGGGGGGCAAGCCGTGCTGAAGGTCAAGCGCCGTCAGATGAGCGAGGCCGGGGATCCAGCGTTCGTGGACCGGACGCTCGGGCACTTCCGGCGGTTTCACGGGGCCGCGACAGAGAGCCTGTCGGACGACGAGCTGCGCTTTCGCATCCGGCACGGGATCGAGCGCGGGCGCGGCCACGGGCTCACGTGGGAGTCGAGCCTCACGGTCTTCGTCGCGCATATGATCGAGCTCTGCCCGGCGTTCGACGAGCACCCCGCCGCGGCGCGCGTCCTCGCGGACGCGTCGATCCCGCCGGACGAGCGGGTGGAGGCCCTGCTCGCGCACCTGAGCGAGCTGGAGTGGGAGGAGGCCGCGCGGATGTGCGACCCCGTCGCGTACTGGGCGCGCGCGCGCGCCGAGGAGGCGGACGGCGGCGGTGGGCAGGGCTGAGGTGCTGGAGGGCGCATGAAGGGCAGGAGCATCGACGCGAACGAGCCGATCGGCGGCGGCCCCCCGGCGCAGGCCAAGGCGAGCTACAACCAGATGTGCGCGAGCGCGCTCCCGAACGAGCCGCCGTCCGGCACCGAGCGCTGCCCGGCGGGGCGCATCCGCATCGGCGTGTTCTTCGACGGCACGGGCAACAACATGTTCGTCGACTGGGCCCGGAAGAACCCGACGAACGTCGCGAAGCTCTTCAAGCTGTACAAGCGCCAGGGCACCGTGCAGACGTCCGCGTACCACATCGGCGTCGGCTCCGAGGTGAAGTCGGGCGCGGTGAGCCAGAAGGTCGAGGACATCCTCGGCGGCGGCACGGGCCTCGGCGGCCGCAAGCGCATCGACTGGGGCCGGGAGCAGCTCAACGAGTTCTTCAACCGCGGAAAGAACCACCTCGCCGTCGAGAAGATCATCGACGTCTACGGCTTCAGCCGCGGCGCCGCCTTGGCACGCGATTTCGTCAACAATATCAAGAAGTTCCGCGTGGACAACACGCACGCGGCGCCCCGCACCGACTACATCGCGATGGGGAACTCGGTGTCGGGGACGGTGCTCGTGCCGGTGAAGGTCTATCCGCTGCTCGGCGGGCTCAAGATGTGGTTCCTCGGCATCTTCGACACGGTCGGATCCTTCACGGTGGCGGGCAAGGACCTGGACGTTGAATACGATTTCAACGTCGACTCGGGCTGGGTCGCGTGGACGTCGCATTACATCGCGGAGGACGAGCGGCGGAGCTTCTTCTCGGTCCAGTCGATCAAGGGCAAGAGCGCGTGGCGGCGGCTCGTCAACGCGGTGGGCGGCGAGGAGCCGTTGCCGAGGAACATGGAGGAGATCGCCTATCCGGGGGCGCACGCCGACGTGGGCGGCGGCTACGGGCCCGGCGAGCAGGGCAAGCTCGTGCACCTCGCGCACATCCCGCTCGAGGACATGCACAAGCGAAGCGTGCAGAAGGGGGTGCCGCTCTCGGCGCTGTCGGGCTTGCCGGCGGCGTTCACCGTCGTCCCGGGCGATCTGCGGACGGCTTACAACCGGTACCGCGCCGACCGCAGGCCGATCCTGGGCGACCGGTACATCCAGGCGCTCGCGAACGACGAGTACAAGGAGGTATCGGTGACGCGGGCGATGCTGAAGTCGTGGATGTACCTCAAGGCGAAGTACATCCACGACCAGCTCGACGAGTTCGGGCCGACGACGTTCCTCGACCGGCCGATGGACAAGCTGAACAAGCTGAGCGACTGGCTGGACAACCCGATCGACAACCTCGTCGACTGGTACGAGGGCCGCCCGAGGCCGCCGGTGCGCCAGCGGACCGTCTATTTCAACGCCTCGCGCAGCAAGTGACGCCGCGCGCCGGCCGCCGAGTTCCCAGGGGAGATCCGTAGATGCCCGTCCTCGAGCTCACGTTCGAACGCCTCGATCCGTCGCTCTCGGTGCGCCGCTTCGCCGTGGAGGAGGCGATATCGACGCTCTTCAGCGCGACCGTCTGGGCGCGGACGCCCGACCCGTCGGTCGACCTGTCGGCCATCGTGGGCGCGCGCGCGACGTTCCTCGCGGACCCGGGCCACGCGTTCTCGGGCGGGGCGCGGCGCCTCTCGGGCCTCGTGCGCCACATGGAGCTCGTCGAGGTCGAGCCAGGCGGGCTGTCGCTGTACTCGATCCACATCGTCCCCGCGCTGTGGCTCCTCACGCAGCGCACGAACAACCGCATCTTCCAGCACCTCGCGATCCCCGACATCCTCGACGCCCTGCTCGGCGAGTGGGGCATCGAGCGCGCCTGGGACATCGACCGCGGGCTGTATCCGAGGCTCGAGGCGAAGGTGCAGTATGGCGAGTCGGATCTCGACTTCTTCAGCCGGCTGCTCGAGGAGGCGGGCATCGCCTACGCGTTCCCGGAGGACGAGGGCGGCTCGCGGCTGCTCCTGAGCGACCGGCTGAACGACGGGGCGGCGCGGCCGGCGCCGATCCCGTTCCTGCACAGCGCGAGCGCGCCGCTCGAAATGGAGCGGTTGATCGGCGTCTCGCTGGTCCACGAGGTGCGCCCGGGGGCGTACACGGTCCGCGACGTCGATTTCCGGAGCCCGGGCGTGCTCGTCACCGGCGAGGCGCCGCGGGCCGGCGCGCCCGAGGACAGGTACGAGCAGTACCGGTACGCGCCCGGCGGCGCGCTCGTGGAGACGGGCAAGCCGGCCGGGACGCCCGTGGCCGACGCGAAGGGGTTCGCGCGGCACGACGCCGCGTATGCGCAGGCGCGCGCGGCGCGCGCGCTCGACGGCGAGCGCGCGGGGAGGCTCGCCGTCGCCTTCTCGACGAACGCGGCGGACCTGCGGGCGGGCACGGTGTTCACGATGAGCGGCCACCCGCACCCGGACCTCGCGGGCGCGCCGAGGCTTCTCGTGACAGCGCTCTCGATGGAGGGCACGCACGACGATGTCTGGCAGGTGACCGGCCGCGCCGTCTTCGCCGACGCGCCCTACGCGCCGCCGCTCCGGGCGCCGAAGCCGCGGATTCACGGCCTGCAGAGCGCGCGGGTCGTCGGTCCGCCGGGGCAGGAGATCCACACCGACGAGCACGGCCGGGTGCGTGTCCACTTCCCGTGGGATCGAGCGGGGGTGAGGGACCCCGAGGCGTCGATGTGGATCCGCGTGAGCCAGGGCTGGGCCGGGAGCGGCTATGGCATGTTCCTGCTGCCGCGCGTCGGCCAGGAGGTGCTCGTGACGTTCCTGGAGGGCGATCCGGATCAGCCGGTGATCCTGGGCCGGGCGTACAACGCGATCGAGCCGGTGCCTTACGCGCTGCCGGCGAGCAAGACGATCAGCACCTGGAAGAGCGAGTCCTCGCCGGGGGGCGGCGGGTTCAACGAGGTAAAGCTCGACGACGCGAGCGGAGACGAGCTGTTCTATTTGCAGGCGGAGAAGAACCTCCGCGCGCTCGTGAAGAACGACGAGACGATCACGGTGGGTCGCGATCGACGAAAGCAGGTGCTGGGCAGCGAGACCGACACGACGGGGGTGAACCGGACCGAGGTGACGGGGCTGAACCGCGTGGAGGTGACAGGCGCCAACCGGGCGCTCCTCGTGGGCGCCCAGCGCGCGCACTGGGTCAGGAAGGCGGAGATCGAGCGGACCGAGGGGCTCCACGAGCGGCTCGTCGGCAAGGACGTGGACGAGGTGGTGAAGGGCAAGCGGCGCGAGCGCGTGGAGGAGGCCCTTCACACCCACGTGAAGAAGGACCGGCGGCAGAAGATCGACGGCGCGCAGTCGCTGACGGTGCTGGAGGATCAGCACGAGAAGGTGGGCGGCACGCACGCCCTGGCCGCGGGGAAGGCGGTTTATATGACTGCCGGCGAGGACGTCGTCGGCGAGGGGGACAGGGGCGTGACGGTGAAGGGCCCCGGGGGGTTCCTGCAGATCGACAGCACCGGGGTGACCATCAAGGGGACGCTCGTGAAGATCAATGCGGGCGGGTCGGCCGGCAAGGGCGAGGGCCCGAAGGCCGAGGCGCCGGAGGAGCCCGTGGAGGCCGTCGTTCGGGTGCCACCGGTGGGGTAGTACCTCGGGTCAGAGATCCTGCCGGGGCTCTGCCTCGTGAGCGGAGAGATTTTTAACGCAAAGGCGCAAAGGCGCAAAGGCGCAAAGACGCAAAGACGCAAAAAAACAAATCTGTGCATTTTTGCGTCTTTGCGCCATTGCGCCTTTGCGTTGAAATCCCCCTCTGGATCCCTGGCCAGACTCCTGGTGTGTGGAACAGGGGCCGTTCGGCGGTGGCGCAGCGAAGGACCTGCGCCTCCCGTACCGAGGATCAGCGGCTGAATGGCGACGCGCGGTGAGGGCAGGGGCGCCCGGCTCAGGCCCTCTTCGCGGCGCCGGGCACGGTGATCTGGTATTCCTGCGGGAGCGCTGCCTGGAGCGCGCGCGCCTTGTCGCAGGCTTCCTTCGCGCAGCCGGCGATGAGGTCGTCCACGGCCGCCCCGTAGTCGTCGCGCGTCAGGACCCCGTCGCCGTCCCTGTCCAGGCCCGGGTTGCGCTTGTAGACGGCGCGCTGGCGCCTCGTGACGCGGATCTCCTCGCCGCCCCTCATCGCCGTGTGATAGGTCGCCCGCTCGTCGACGCCGAGGAGCTGGCCGTCCTTCGAGCGGATCGTCCGGCCTGTCGCTTCCCTCCTGTGCGCCCGGAAATAAGCGGTCATGTCGTCGGAGACCTCGATCCGGCCCGCGCCGGGATCGTCGAAGAAGGGACCATCGCAGATCGCGGCCGAGACGCCCAGGAGGTGGTGGGCCGGGTCGAGGCCGGCCGGCTCCAGCACGGCGAGCGCGACGTCGCGGGTGCTCCGGAAGTCGGCCCCTGGAAAGGCCTGCTTCTGCGCCCTGAAGTACGCCTCGGCGATCTCGAGCTGCTCCAGGCGGCACATGTCCGCGAGCGCCTCGGTCGAGGTGCCGAGCTCCGCCGCGGCGCCCGGCGTGAGCTGGAGGAGGCCCACGGCGCTCGAGCCGGGGTCCTTGACGCGGGGCGAGGTGGTGTGGCCCGTCGCGAGGTGGATGACGCCAAGGAACGCCGCCGCGTCGCCGTCGAGGCGCCGGGCCATCTCGGCGACGGCGAGGAGGACGTTGCGATCGTTGTCGAGGCAGTCCTCGTGATGGGCGCACAGGCCGCACGTCCCCTTGCGCGCGGGCCTCAGCACGTTGGGCGTCCCGGGCGACACGGCGTTCGCGCCGGCCTTCTTCGCCTTTCTGACCAGCGTGGCGCAGAGGGGAGGCGCCGCGGGGAGCGCCTCGACGACGGCGACAGCGCGGGCGGCGGCCTCGTCCCGGGGGAGCGTCTCCTTGGCTGCGGGCGCGGCCTCTCCCTTGTGGGCGGCCTCGAGCGCCTCCCTCGTGTCGTCGTCGGCGTGACCCGTCGCCGGGAGGCCGAAGTCCGCCTGGAACCGCATCAGCGCGCGGATCGCCGCCGGCAAGACCGGCTCGAGCTCCGGATCGGCCATGTAACCGAGGTTCCTCAGGCGCTCGACGATGCCGGAGACCCCCTCGTCGGGCGTGTTCGCGATCGGGTTCAGGTGCGCGATGTCGAGGTCCCAGCCGTACCTTTCCACATCGAGCCTCGCCCTCGCCGCGTCGGCCGGCACGTCGCGGACGAGCGCCCCCGCGGCGTCGGTGGTCCCCGTCAGCGTCTCTCCAGCGACCTCCAGGGAAAACGCCCTCTCCGCGAGCGGCTGCCCCCGGGCGCCGCGGAGGATGAGGTGAAGCCTCCTCGTCGGCGGCGGGGCCGTGGTGTTCTCGAGCGCGCGCGACACGACGCTCTTCTTCTCGGCCTGTCCGGACGCTGCCGCGCCGCGCTCGGGGATGACGACGACGTCGCCCGGATAGAGCACGTTGGCGTCGCCGCCGCGCAGGTCGTGGAGCTCCTTGTTGGCCGCGTCGGTCCAGATGACCATCGGATCGGCGAAGCCGTAGCGCTTCGCGATCGACGAGAGGCACTCTCCCTGATGTACGATGTGGCTGGGCATGACGCTCCCGGGGACCTCGCGCAGCAGGCCTATCCTCGCCGCTGCTGCCGCGCCTCGCGCTCCTTGCGCTTGCGCTCGCACTCCTCGCAGAACGGCTCGTCGGTCTTCAGGGTCTCCGCCTGGGCCGAGGATCCGATGATCACGGTCGGGCACCCCGCCACGATCACGCCGCCGTGGCTCGTCGGGTCGCCCATGCGCGCCGCGGGCTTGTTGCCGATGAGGACGCTCTTCTCGCCCTGTGACACGGAGTCCGGCGGTCCGACGCAGGTGAGCGTGTCGCCCACACGGGCCGCGGGCTGGAACCCGACAAGCACCGTGGGCTCACCGAGGAGGACGGGGCCGCCGACGTGCGGCACGGGGCCCGGCTCGACCTTGGGGCATGTGTGCATGTCGGTGATCCGTGCGGCAGGGGGCATGGAGTCTCGTCTCCGCGGCGGCCGTCGCGTCCGTCCGGAGCGATGATAGTACGGATCGCGCCGTGCGGGCGAGAACCGCGCGCGGCGTAGTATGCTGGGACGGACCCAGCGCGCCTCGCGCTTGCCGGAGGGATCCCATGGGCGAAAGCGGGAACACGGGGCTCGGCGCCCCCGCGCTCGCGTCGGACGAGGTGTTGAGATCGGTCGCGGCGGGTGAGGCCACGCTCGCGCAGGGGGCGCACGGCGACGGCGTGCGCGCCTTGCAGGAGGCGCTCGGCGCGATCGGCGGCCCGATGAAGGCCGACGGCTCGTTCGGGGCGAAGACGCACGCCGCCGTCGTCGCGCTGCAGGCCGCGGAGGGCCTGCCGCAGACGGGCATCGTCGACGCCGCGACGATCGCCGCCCTCGACAGGCGCCTCGCGGCGGGGCGTCCGCTGCCGCTCGACGAGGCCCTGGCCAGGGCCGCGGGGCTCGGCCCCGACGCGGTGGCGGCGCTCGGCCGCGCGTCGTCCGCGGTCCAGGCGTCCGCCGCGCCCTCGCGCCACGACCAGGGCTATTTCAAGGACGGCAGCGGGCTCCCGCAGGTCGTGCCCGGGGCCGAGCCGGACCCGGACTCGCCGCCGCCCGCCGTGGACTCCGTCGGCGATGGCCCTGCGCGCGCCGCCGCCGGCGCGCTCGCCCCCGATCGGAGCGCGCGCCTCGACGAGGTCCGGCGCGCGCTCGGCGGCGACGCGCGCGCCCTTGCAGCGCTCGACAGGCTGCTCGCGGCGGGCCGGCTGCACACGGGGGCGCTCCTGCCGAACCTCGCGACCATGGCGGGCGTCCGGCGCGACCCGAAGCTCGTCCTCGAGGGCGGCATCGATCCGCACCTCGTGCTCGCGCAGGCGATCCGGCACGTGGACAACCCGCTCCGCGTCAAGCAGGGGGCAGGCCACGGCACGTGCGGCGCGGGGACGATGGAGTACGTCCTGCTGCGCGTCGATCCGGCCGAGCTCGTGCGGATCCTCGACGGGATCACGCGCGAGGCGGGCGAGGTGACGCTCCGCTCGGGCCGCGCTCTGAGGATGCCGCGCAACGCGATCCTGCGCGACGCCTCGGGCCGCGTCGACATCGACAGGCTGCTGCAGTCCGCGCTCATGAACCACGCGACAGCGATGAGCTGGATCTTCGATTACGACAACCCCGCGGACAACGACTCGTTCTGGGCCGCCCTGGGGGGCGACTCGCGCGTCCCGCTCGGCAATTTCACGAGCCTGTTCCAGGACGTCATGGGCGGCAGCTACACGAGCGTCTCGTCGCTCCTGCGCAGCGGCGCGTCCGTCGCCGACGAGGTCGCCGGGGCGATGGGGCGCGGCGAGAAGGTGCCTGTTCTCCTGAAATGGGACGGCGGCTATCACTGGGTCGCGGCCGAGAAGATCGAGCGGGGGGCCGACGGCAAGCCCGCCTCGGTCATCCTGCGCAACCCCGCGGGGTCGGACAGCTGCAAGGGCGCCCCGCCCCGCGCGCCGCTCCCCGAGGGCTGCGGCCGGTTTCGCATGAAGTACGCCGACCTCGCCGCGCACATCGACGGCGCGACGATCCGGGCCTAGAGCAACAAACGGGTTGAACCCGCCTGAAACGCGCAGAGCTTCGAACCGCCAAGACGCCAAAGACGCCAAGACATTGTCTTCTTCTTGGCGTCTCTGGCGTCTTGGCGGTTCATTTCTCGCTCGCTCAACGTGATCGTTGTTCTAGAAGCCGCAGCCCGCCCAGCCGTCTTCATCCACCCCGCAGGGGCCACCCGGCGGGCAAACGAACGTCTGAACGCCGGTGTCCGGCTGGCAGGTCACCGTCACGGATTGCCCATCGACAACGTCGCACATCCCCAGCTCGGGGATGCCCGAGCAGTCGACTTCCGTCGCGTTCGGAGCGAACCAGCAGCGCGGGCGCGACCCCGGCCCCTCGGTGCACGAGTCGGGCGCCGCGGCCGCCTCCACTTCGGGGCTGAACGTCAGCACCTGCTCGTACGGCGGGATGAGGCCGGGGATGGCGGTGCCGCGGAACTTGGTCCCGCAGAGCGCCCCCTGAAACGCGGTGTCCACCCTGCACTGCAAGGACGGGTAATCGTCATCTGTCACCGTCACCTCGCTGGTGTCGGGCGTGCTCAGATCGGGGACAGGACGGGAATCGCCCCATCGCGCCCAGC
This sequence comes from Sorangium sp. So ce1335, assembly GCF_051521615.1. Lineage (NCBI taxonomy): Bacteria > Pseudomonadati > Myxococcota > Polyangiales > Polyangiaceae > Sorangium > Sorangium sp. So ce1335. Next base: position 5,849,774 of record NZ_CP150363.1, on the reverse strand, counting down.
GACCGAAGTCCTCGGCGACAGCGGCGAGCCGATAGCACAGGTTCTGTTCATCCGCGCCGCCCCACGCCGCGTCGCAGCGCGTCTTCGCGTACTCCGTCACCGTCTCGCGGAAGCTCGCGTTCGCCTCGCGCTCCGCGGACCAGAGGCGCGGGAGACACTCCTTCGTCGCGAAGTAATCCGCCTGGCTCTCCGAGCTGCTCACCGTGCCGTACTGCCCATTCGCCAGGCCCTCGACCTGCTTGTCCTGCGCAGGTGTACGCTTGAAGGGGAAGCCCCCGAGCGCATGGCCGATCTCGTGGCACGCGATGAGCGCAGCCACGTCGGGCGTCAAGGGCGGCCGCAAGAGGTCCGAGCCCAGGTGGAGCTGCCAGGTGCGATCGGCCCCGATCTCCAGCCTGGTCGCGTCGACGACCCCGGAGGTCACCGTGAAGCGAGCCCCGTGGGCGCCCGCGTGGTCCTGATAGGCGTCCGCGGCCCGGCTCGCGATGGCGAACGCCTGCTCCATCGTGACCTCGCCGCCGGGAGCCGGCTCGGTCGTCGACTCGCCCGCCGTCAGGGGCGACTCGTCCCCCGTCAGGGCCGGGAGCTCCGCCGCCGGCTCCAGACCGTCGTGTGCCGTCGAATCCGGGAGATCGGCGCAAGCGACGAACGTCAGCGCGACAGCGCTGACGAGCGATGCGGCCGCCGCGCCGCGATACCGATGCTTCCTCGTACCATCGTTCATGTACACAGGTAGACCCTTCGTGAGAGTTGGTTGGATGGTCGCTCCGCGACCTCGGGAGGCGCGCCTCGCCGGGGACCACGCAGAGGACCGCTCGCCGCCCGGCTCCGGACAGCACACAAGGCTTGATGCCGGGAGGGGCCGCGCCCCTTCAGAGGTTTTGTTATGGCCTCGATGACCCTCTCGCCTGGCCCCACGAAGAGCGCGTCATCGCAAACATCTCGATGCATCCAGGTGCGATATTTGCTGCCGCGACGAAACCGTCGCACGCACCGCCTGCGCCGACTGCCCGATGCATGAGGGCGGCGCGCCGGGATGTGTGGTGGGAAAGGGAGATGGCGCCCGGAGCGGCCGCGCGACTGGCACGCGGCTCGGTGGATGAGGTCGCCGCGGGGGGCCGCGGCGCTCGCGGACGAGCCGCGGATGAGGCCGACCGCCGAGCGCGGATGGCCCTGCTCGCCGGCATCGGCGTCGTCGGTCGGCGGACCGGCGGGGGCGGAGCCCCGCAGATCGTGGCGCGGTGGCGGCCGTGCGCCTCGCGCGGCGGGCGCGAGCGCGCTCAGCGCGGAAGCGACCGAGACCTGTCCTTTTTTATCGTCTCGATGATCCGATCCGCGTTACTCTTGTCCTGCTTCAGCAGTCGAATCTCCTCTGCCGATAACAGAGCTTCCGTGATGTAGATGGCCGATGTACCGTTCAGGATGATGGCCTTCACCTCATCCCCCCGAGATTCGATGCGATATTCCCAGGGCTTCTCCGCAATCACCTTCATGGGTTCGACCTGATGAAGAGCAGTCTCTGTATAGCTTCGTGCTGGAGCTCGATCCACCTCGGCTTCCCTCGAGTCATCGAGCCCGGGCCCGGTGTCGGCGGGTGGGGGCGAGGGGCGGCGGGGCCGGTGCCCGCGGGCGCCGGTCAGGGGTGCGCGGCGCGTCGCCGGCGCGGCAGGAGGATCCGATGAGGATCAGCCGCCGCTCTCAGGTGCCGCCGTTCGCTGTCATGGAGGTGCTCGCCGCCGCCAACGCGCGGCGCGCGGCGGGCGAGCCGGTCATCAGCCTGTGCGCGGGCCAGCCGGGCTCGGGGGCGCCCGCCGTCGTGCGCGCGCGCGCGGCCGCGCTCCTCGCGGACGGCGACCTCGGGTACACCGAGGCGCTCGGCATCCCGGCGCTGCGCCGCGCGCTCGCCGAGCACTACGGCCGCTGGTACGGCGTCGACGTCGACCCGTCGCGCGTCGCCCTCACCACCGGGTCGTCGGGCGGGTTCCTCCTCGCGTTCCTCGCGGCGTTCGAGCCGGGCGACCGCGTGGCGCTCGCTCGCCCGGGCTACCCGGCGTACAGGAACATCCTCCGCTCCCTCGGCGTGGAGGTCGTCGAGCTGCCGTGCGGCCCGGGGAGCCGCTTCCAGCCGACGATGTCGCAGCTCGCGGCCGCGCACGACGGCGGGAAGCTCGACGGCCTGATCCTGGCGAGCCCCGCGAACCCGACGGGCACGATGGTCGACGCCGCGGAGCTCGACGCGATCGCGCGCTGGTGCGCGGAGCACGGCGTCCGGCTCGTGAGCGACGAGATCTACCACGGCCTCACGTACGGCGCGTGGGCCGGGCGCCAGGCGACGGCGGCGCGCTTCGGCGACGCGGGCGCCGTCGTCGTCTCGAGCTTCTCGAAGTACTGGGCCATGACGGGCTGGCGCCTCGGGTGGCTCGTGCTGCCGCCGGATCTCGTGCCGCCGATCGACGCGCTCGCGGGGAACCTCGCCCTGTGCCCGCCCGCCCTGGCGCAGCACGCGGCGCTCGCGGCCCTGACCCCGGAGGCGTACGCCGAGGCGGATCGGCTCGTGGAGGGCTACGCTGCCGCGCGCGACCTGCTGCTGCGGCGGCTGCCCGAGCTCGGCTGGGAGGTCGCGCCGCCCGACGGCGCCTTCTATCTCTACGCCGACGTCGGTACGGACGACTCCGTCGCGTGGTGCGAGCGGCTGCTCGCCGACACGGGCGTGGCGCTCACGCCGGGCACGGACTTCGACGGCGTCGGCGGCGCGCGGTACGTCCGGCTGTCGTTCGCGGCCCCGGTCGAGCAGGTCGACGAGGCGGTGACGCGGATCGTCGCCTGGCAGCGCGCGCGGCGGCGGTGATCGACGGGCGGCGGCGGTGATCGACGGGCGGTCGACACCGGGCGCGCCTGACGTCGCAGATCCCGTTCAGTGCTGTACAGGTGTTCGCGGCGCGTGGTAAACGCCTGAACAGGCCTCGCTCTGGCGAGGCCGCTCGAATGACCGCCCAGCGATCTCTCCCGCACGTCATCGCCGCCCGCGCCGCCGCGCTGGCCTCGTTGCTCGACGCCTCGGATCCCGCCGCGGCGAGCGAGCGCGCCGGGAGCGCGGCGAGGCACTTCGAGCGGGCGCGGCGCGCCCGGTCGGCGCGTCCCCTCGCCGCTGCGAGGCCCGACGCCGACCCGAGCCCGCCGCCGGGCGCCGCGCGGGAGTACCTCCACGCCGAGCCGACGCGCTCGCCGGTGCTGAACGCGTTCCTGAGCGAGCTCGGCGCGGAGGGCAGGGCGCTCGTGCCGGCGACCGTCCACGTCTTCGACGAGCACACGCTCGCGCCGAGGCTCGTCGAGCTCGCGCGCCAGCGCGTCGTCTCGATGCTGCTCGCCGTGGGCAGGACCGAGGTCGCCATGACCCTCGCGCAGATGCCGCCGATCGCCAACGAGCGCGCGGCGAGGCTCTTCATGCGTCAGGCCGTGCACGTCGGCGGCGATCTCGGGGCGATCACGCGCGACTACGCGCGGCACTACCGGCGTTCGGGGGCTCCGGAGCGCGACGACCAGCGCGCGGGCTGCATCATGGCCACCTTCGCCGGACGGCTGATCGCCATGGCGGAGAAGCTCCTCGGCCCGCACGTGCGCGCCGACGTGCGCGCCGAGCTGGAGCGGCTGACGTCGCAGGGCCTCCCGCCCGCGCGGCGGACGCGGGCGAGCGAGCTCCGGGCGCCGCAGGGCGCGGGGCGCGCCGTCACCCCGTCGACGGCGCCTGACGCCGCGACGTCGACGAGACGCCCGAGAGCCCGGTAGGTCCCCGCCGGTCGCGCAGCGCGGGGCCCAGGCGCTCGCGCACCATGTCGAGGAACGCCTTCACCTTCGGCGACAGGTGCCGCGTGCCCGGGTAGACGACGTGGAGCGGCACCTCGACCGGGCTCCACCCGTCGAGCACGCGCGCGAGGCGCCCCTCGCGCACGTCCTGCTCGCAGCGCGTCGCGGGCAGCATCGCGATGCCCACGCCCGCGAGCGCGATCCGGTGCAGGACCTCCAGGTTGTTCGCCGTCGCGCGCGGCGTCACGCGCACCTCCACGCGCCGCGCGCCCCGGTGCAGCACCCACCGCGCGCCGGGGGCCTCCCCCGCGCGCGCCGCGGCCGACACGAGGACGTCGTGGCCCCCGAGGTCGGCCGGCGCGCCCGGGGCGCCGCGCCGCGCGAGGTACGCGGGCGCCGCGACGAGGTAGCGCGGCATCGCCCCGAGGCGGCGCGCGACGAGCGACGTGTCGCTGGGCGCCCCGAACCGGAGCGCCACGTCGAACCCCTCCGCGACGAGATCGACGAGGCGGTCGGTGCACACGACCTCCACGCTCACCTCGGGGTGGACCCGCAGGTACTCGGCCACCACGCCGCCGATCCACCCGAAGTGCAGCGGCGCCGTGATCCGCAAGAGCCCGCGCGGCCCCTCCTGCATCTGCGTCACCGTCCGGTCCGCGTCGTCCAGCTCGGCCACGACGCGCGCGCAGCGCTCGTAGTACACGGCGCCGACGTCCGTCAGGCTGAGCTTGCGCGTGGTCCGCCGGAGGAGCTGCGCGCCGAGCCGCGCCTCGAGCTCGGACACCTTCCGGCTCACGGTCGACTTCGGCATCCCGAGCTCGCGCGCGGCCCGCGTGAAGCTGCCCGCCTGGACCACCCGCGTGAAGACAGCGATCTCGTTGAGGTCGGGCAGCATCAGATTGTTCCACTCATGGAACGATCCTTCCTGCTGGTCAAGACTAATCAGGTACACGGAACAGTCGTAGGTTGGCTCCAGAGAAGGTGGTTTGCCCCGGTCGGCGCCCGCGGCGCGCTCGCGACGTGCTCACGGCGCGTTGACGGCGTGACGGCGCCCGCGCGCGGCGCGACTCGACATCTCCCTGGGAGCCATCGAGTCGCGCCGCCGCGCGCTCCGCGCCGCGCGGGGGCGACCCACCTGGAAGAAGGAGACAGCCATGTACTTGGTCACGGGTGCCACGGGGAATGTCGGCAAGGAGGTCGTCGAGGAGCTCCTCGGCGCGGGAGAGAGGGTCCGCGTCTTCACGCGCGACGAGCGCAAGGTCGCCCACTGGGGATCCAGGGTGGAGAAGGCCGTGGGCGACCTCGCGCGACAGGAGACGATCGCGCCGGCGCTCCAGGGCGTGCGGGCGGCGTTCCTGCTGCCGGTCGCGGATGCGGAGGGCGTCGAGCACGTCCGCGGCTTCCTCGGCGCAGCGCTGGCGAGCGGCGCGCCCCGCATCGTCCTGCTGTCGAGCATCAGCGCGGGCGCGCCGACGGTGCAGCTCGCCCACCGCCACGCCGAGCGGGAGCAGCTCGTGAAGGCCTCCGGGCTCCCGTGGACGTTCGTCCGCCCCGGCACCTTCATGTCGAACACCTTCCAGTGGGCCCGGTCCATCAAGGCCGAGCGCGTAGTCTACAGCCCCCACGCGAACGGCAGGACCGCGCCCATCGCCCCGCGCGACATCGCCGCGGTCGCGGCGCGGGCGATGGTCTCGGAAGGGCTCCTCGGACAGGCGCTCGAGGTGACGGGCCCCGAGCTCCTCAGCACACCGGAGCAGGTGGAGATCCTCGCGCGCGTCCTCGGCACGCCGCTGCGGTGCGTGGACGTCTCGGTCGACGCCGTGAAGCGGAGGATGATCGAGTCCGGAATGCCCGCGTCGCTCGCCGCGGCCCTCGGCGAGCTCATCGAGCGCATCCGCTCGGGGAGCGGCGCCATGAAGACCGATACCGTCGAGCGCGTGACCGGGCGGAAGCCGACGACGTTCGAGGCCTGGGCGCGCGCGCACGCGCGGGCGTGGGCTGCAAGCTGAGGTGAACCGACGTGCGCTGACGTGAGCTGACGCAATTCAAGGCAAGCCGACGTCAGCCGAACGCCGGCGCGCCGGCGCCGCGGGCCCCCGGGCTCAGGCGCCCTGGTGGGCGTTCTTGTAGAGCCGCAGGCTGTTGCGGATCGCCATCGTCACCGTCATGGGGCCGACGCGGGGCACGAACACCTTGGCCTTGCTCTGGATATCGTCGCTGAAGTTCTTGATGGTGGAGAAGTTGATGCACAGGCTGCCCTCGCGGATCTCCGCGGCCTGCACGTGGGGGAAGCTCCGCGAGGGCACGCCGGTCACGACGATGTCCGCCTGCCGCAGCGCGCCCGCCCGGTCGACCGTCGTCTCGTGCACCTCGTGCATGCCGCCGGACGCGCTGGGGACGAAGAGCAGGGCACCGTCGATGTCGAACGAGGTCACGTGGGCCCCGTCGTGCGCCATCATGCTCGCGAGCGGCCGACCGACGACCTCGCTGCGGTTGAAGATGCACACGCTCCGGCCCTCGAGCGGCCGCTCCCCCTCGCTGAAGAAGCCGGCCGCCTCGACGAGCTTGAGGATGGCCAGCGGCGTGCAGGGCAAGATGGCCTTCCTCGTCCTCGCCTCGTCGAGGAAGCGCTGGTTCCCGTACAGACAGCGCGCCCAGAAGGTATGGAGTCCCTCGATGTCCTTGGCGGGATCGACGGTATCTCGCAGATACACGTCCTGCTCGGTGCCGAAGATCGGGTAATACACCATGATCCCGTGCACGCCCCGGTCCTCGTTCGCGGAGCGGATGGCGGCCTCGGCGCTGAGCCGCGTGGCGTGGCGGATCTCGAAGCGGACCCCGACGTCCTCGCACGCCTTGCGCGTGTACTCCGCGTACGTGTACGACGGCCCGTGATCCGCCGCGAGCACGCCGACGAGGAACAGCGGCTCAGGCAGGGCGGCGAGCTCTTCCCGGATCTCGCGGCGGAACTGCTCCGCCACAACGCTCGGATCGATGACGGTGGCCGTACAAGTGCCCTGGCTCGGCGGCCTGTCTTGGGGGTCCATCCTGGGGGCGGAGACGAGCACGCGCCAGCATCGCTGTCAAGTTTCCGGCGGCCCGGCGCGCGACCGTTCAATTGACGATGGCGACGATGGCGACGATGGCGACGATGGCGACGATGGCGACGCGTCATCCGTCGTCGGTTATCCGACCTCGTCAAATCTCACCAACCACCGATTCCCCGATAACGGCCCATGGCGTCGCAGGAGCGCGGTCCGGGGCGGCGCGCCGGGGGCGGCACGAACGCCGGCCCAGGGCCGCGCCGGGGGCGGCGCGATCGCCGCCCGCGGGCTCACCGCGAGGGGTGCCGCCGCTCCGCGCCGCCCGCCGCGCCCCTGTCGACGGGCTCGGCGGCGCGGTTGTCGACGGCCTCGCCGGCGGGGCCGCTCGTGCCGGGCACATTGAGGACCATACCGCCTTTGCCGCGCAGCTCGTCGACGAAGTCCGCGCCGAACACCTCCTCGGGCGTGTCGCCGTCGAGCCCGCCCATGCCGGAGAGCCCCTCGAGATCCGCGAGGTTCCCGTCGCGGCGCCTCGGCGCCGGACGCACGTTGAGCACGTCGTCCCGCGTCACCGACAGCGCCACGACGTCCTCGCGCATCATGCGGATCCAGGAGGCGGGGAAGTCGGCCTCGGCGCCCGCGGGGCCGCGCACGCGGAGCCGCGAGATGTCGTTGCCGGGGTCGTTCGCGCCGACGCCGACGAGCTGGACCTCGGCCTCGTCGGCGGTCATCACCCGCGTCTCGGGGCCGAGCTCGACCGTGTCGTCCGTGACCCCCAGCGCCTCGTCCAGCTCCTGCCTGCGCTCGGGCGGCTGCGGGACGCGCGACGTGTCGACGCGCCCCGCCGGCTGCGCCGTCGTCCGTCCCTCGTAGTACCGGGGCAGCGCGACGAGCTCGTCCCGACCCGGCCGCACCTGCAGGCGACCCCCGTCCGTGCCCTGAACGAGGTCCATGGATAGAAGCAGCTCTTCGCTCACGAGCGGTGAGCGGAGAACCACGTGTGTCACGATGCCCCGCTCCCGGTCGACAAGGACCCGGTCGAGGACGCCCGCATCGACGCCGCCGCCGGCGATCACGGGCATATCGAAGTCGATCTGCATGCTTCCTCCTCAGCCCCCACGAGACTCGTGCTCGAGCGAGTTCCTGAGGCGGGCCGTCGCCGATGTCCAGGGGAGCAGTCCAGGGGAGCGACCGAGAGCTCGATGCGCGGGCGCAGAGCCCGCCGGCGGGCGCAGGGCCGGCACGCCGACTGCCGACGCTCTGGTCGCCCGCGTTCGCCAGCCGTGCGGCCTCCGGCTTGAGCTCGGGCGTGAACCCCCGCCTCCGTCCCATCCCTGCCCCCTGGCGCCTCCGGAGGTGGATAGTAAGGGACACGCCATGACGGCGATTCGTGTGACCACGAACACGAGCTGGGAAGTGGGGAGGTCAACACCAGGAAAGCTCATGCACGTTTTGCAAAGCACCCTTGCATCGGCAGCTTACATTTCTCTCGACTCCTCATATCGCCCCTCGTCGATCGTACTCCGGTCCCTTGACAGGTCGATCCGGCCCCTGTAACCCGAAGGATCGGGCATGAACGCTGGAACGCCTTCACTGCATCGCTTCCACAGGACTCATTGTGGCTCGCGCGTCGCGGACGACGCGTGCGCTGTATGGAAACCGGGGTGCGCGCTGGACATTCGTCTTTGTGCTTCGCGTCGTGCTCGCCGGCAGCGCCCGGTCACCCCCGTGTCCGTCACAGGCCACGCCTGGGGGCACGTCGCTGCAGGGCGGATTCCCAGCGGGAGTACCGCGCGCTACGGAGCGAGCCGCCGACGAGGAGGGGCATCATGACCAGGATGGAGCGATGTTGGATGGCAGCCTTCGGGCTCATCATGACGACGGCGGCGTGTGCGTCGAGCGATACCCCCGGCGCCGGCACGAAGGCCGAACGCATCGAACGGGCGCCAACGCCAGAGAACGAATTCACTCCAGCGGAGCTCGAGACGACGGTCGATAATCTCATTGCCAAGGTCAATGAGGGCACGCTCGAGCCGATGCAGATGGTGGTCCTGCTGAAGAACCTCTCCGCCTTCTTCGCGCCGATCGCCACGGGGGCGAACCGAGCGATGAGCGAGCTCGACGTCACGGGAAACGTGCTCGGGCCCACTGACCAGTCGACCGACACGACGACATCACAGGACATCCAGAATCAGCAGATCGCGCAGGCGGTGGCGGACGGCGTCGAAGGGATCGGCATCTCGCCCTACGGTGACATCAATAGAGCCGCGATGGATGCGGCCGTCGAGAACGGGGTCCACGTGGTGACGCTCGACGGCGACGTGCCGACCTCGACGCGCTCGCTCTACGTCGGAACGCTCAACAAATCTGCGGGAGCCACCGCAGCGAAGACCTTGCTCGCGATGCTGCCTCAGCCGCCAGGCACCGTGCTCATCCACGGCGCCGCCGGAGCGGTCTGGGTGGACGGGTACAATCGAACGCGGGGGGCCGTGGAGGAGATCGAGAACGCCGGTTACACGCCGCTGGTGAGCGACGCCGTCTACCACGCCGACGAGGCCGTCGACGTCGACGCGATGAAATCCCGGATCGAGGCCGCTGACCCGCCCGTCATCGGTATGGTCGGCCTGTTCAATATCTCATACCGGTGCGTGATGGGCGCCGACGCCGCGGGCATACCGGATGTCCCCATCGTCGCGTTCGACTTCGATCCGAAGACCGTCGAGTACATGCGCCAGGGGCGCATCCAGGCAACACACACCCAGCGGCAGTACTATCAGGGTTACCTCGTGCCCTACATCCTCTACGGCATCGAGACCCTCGGTCTCGACGGGACCAAGGAGATCCTCGCCCCGCTGATGGACGGCGATAGCACGGTCAACACCGGCATCGACACGGTGCCGTCGGACAAGATCGACGAGTACAACGATTTCCTCGACACGATCGGCGCAATTCAGTAGCGGCGCCGCGGATCGAGGAGACGCGCCTGGACGGCAAGGCCGTCGGCACACCCTGGCACACCTGCGGGTCCGGCCCGCGCCTATTCCCGCGGATTTACTGCTCTCTCGTCCTGGTACGCGGGATGCAACTCACGGGCCGGCCGCTGGATGTGTGCCAGCGCCTTCGGGAGGACTGGACTTATGCGCGTACGCTTCAATGCACCCCACCGACGCTGGAGCTCCCCCCACGTGCTCGCCGCGCTGGCGCTCGCGGGCGCGCTCGCGGGGGCTTGCTCCTCCGACGAGGCGCCGCCGGTGGTCGTCGGCCGCCCAGATCAGCCGCAGAACGGCCTGATCGCTGTCGATGAAGCGAAGCTGCGAGGCTCGATCGAGGGGGGCGACCTGCGCCTCCAGATCCCCGTGCGCAACCTGACCGCCGGCGCGACCCGGGGCCACCTTCGCGTCACGCTCGTCGACATCGACGCCGACAGGGAGCTCGGCGCGACAGAGATCGACGTCGCCGTCGCGAGCTCGGCCGCCGCGACAGCGGAGGCGCGCCTCGAGGCGCCTTCCGTGAGCGCCCAGCCGGGGCTCGCGCGGTACCTCGTCCGCATCGACGACGGGTCGGACGCGGGCCTGCTCGTGACGCGGAGCCTGCTCCGCGTGATCCCGCCCTACGACGCGCACCTCGAGGGGCCGGCGCGCGTCGTGCGCGGGCGCGCCGCGAGCTACCGCGTGCGCGCGACGGACGCGATCACCCACGAGGCGGTGCCCGACGTGGAGGTCGAGCTCTCGGTGGGCGAGGGGGACTCGGCGCGGCAGCTCCGCGGGACGACCGACGCGCTGGGCGCCGCGGTGTTCGAGGTGGAGCCCGGCGCCCTCGGCGAGCTCCCCGTCTCGGCGCGGGCCGAGGGCTTCGGCGTTCGCGCGCTCATCGACGAGAGCGTCACCGTCGAGGGCCCGGGCCCGAAGCTGCTCCTCACCACCGACAAGCCGCTCTACAAGCCCGGTCAGACGATCCACCTCCGCGGGCTCGCGCTCGCGCGGGGGGACAACGCGCCGCTCGCCCGCGCGTCGGTCACGTTCGAGGTGGAGGACGGCAAGGGCAACAAGATCTTCAAGAAGCCCGTCACGACCGACGCGTTCGGCGTCGCCGCAACGACGTTCCAGATAGGCTCCATCGTGAACGTCGGCGACTTCAAGGTGCGCCTCGTGAGCGGCGAGATCACGACCGAGAAGACCGTCAGCGTGGGGCAGTACGCGCTCCCGAAGTTCGAGGTCGCCGTGCGGACCGACAGGCCCTGGTACGGCCCGGGCGACACGCTGACGGGCACCATCGACGCGCGCTATTTCTTCGGCAAGAAGGTCGCCGGCGGCAGCGTCACCATCGAGGCGGCGTCGCTCGACGTCGGTCAGACGACGTTCGAGCGCATCATGGGCGCGCTCGACGCGGAGGGCCATTACGGGTTCACCCTGACGCTGCCGCACAGCCTCGCGGGCCTTCCGCTCGAGCAGGGCGACGCCGCGGTGACGCTCACCGTCACCGTCGCGGACACGGCAGGTCAGGAGGTCACCAAGGCGATCCCGGTGAAGGTCGCCGCGGACGCGGCCTCTGTCGTGCTCGTGCCCGAGGCGCGCGAGCTCGTCCCCGGGGTCCCGAACACCTTGCTGCTCTTCGTCACCGACCCGCTGGGCGAGCCCCTCGCCGACATCGACGCGACCATCGAGGCGCCGGACGGCACGCCGCTCACCGCGCGCACGGACGCGTTCGGCCAGGCCGCGGTCACCTTCACCCCGCCGATCGGCGCGACGGGCACCGCCTTCACGGTCCGGGCCAGGGTGGGTGATCGGACGGTGCACCAGGCGTTCTCGTTCGCGGCGCAGACGGGCGGCGAGCACCTGATCGTGCGCACCGACCGCGCCGTGTACGAGGCGGGCGAGACGATCGAGGTCGTCATCGAGTCGAGCGAGGAGACCGGCAGCGTCTACGTCGACTGGCTCAACGACGGTCAGGCCGTCGACATGCGGTCGCTCGAGCTGGAGGGCGGGCGCGCCCGCTTCAGCATGCCCGTCGACGCCGGGCTGCTCGGCAGCAACCGGGTCGAGGCGTACATCGTGGACGACGACGGCAACCTCGTCCGCTCGGGCCGCACGGTCTTCGCGCGCGGCGACTCGGCGCTCAGCATCGAGGTCGACGCCGACAAGCCGCTGTACGCGCCGGGCGAGACGGCGACGCTGCGGCTCTCGGTCAAGGACGACGCGGGCAACCCGAAGGTCGCGGCGGTCGGCGTGCAGGTGGTCGATCAGGCCGTCTTCGCGCTCGTCGACGCCCAGCCCGGGCTGCTCCGCACCTACTTCGAGCTGGAGGACGGGTTCGCGAAGCCGAGCTACCAGATCCGCGGCCCGGCGGCGAACCTCCAGAACCTGCTGTTCAGCGCGACGGCGAGCGACGATCCCGAGCAGGCCGAGGCCGCCCAGCGCACGACGCAGGCGTCGCTCGCCGCGCTCGCCGGCACGTCGGTCACCGGCCTCCAGGCGCGCACCTGGCCCGCCGTGCTGGCGAAGGTGCAGGAGCAGCTCGCGGCGTTCCACGCGCGCCAGAAGGGCGCGCTCCGGCCCGCGCTCGCGGAGGCCACGGCGAGCGCGGTGGGGGACCTCGAGGCGCTCGGCTGCAAGCCGAACGAGTACTACTGCACGGCGGGGCAGAGCCCGTACCTCGACATGCTCGGGAAGCGGACCGGCGAGCGCTTCGAGGCCTATGACGTGTGGGGCAACGCGTACGAGGTGGTCTCCAGCCAGAGCGGGTTCTCGCTGCGATCGTCGGGGCCCGACGAGGTGGCGCAGACGCAGGACGACGCGACGCTCGCGTTCACGTTCGACGACCTCGGGGTCAACGTGCAGCAGTGGTGGGCAGGAGGAGACCCCGCCGCCGGCGATGGCGAGTGGGACAACGGCGCCTCGGCCGGCGCGGGCGGCGGCGCCGGCACGGGAGGCCCGCCGAGCGAGGGGAGCGGCGAGGGCGGGCCGCGCGTCCGGCGCGAGTTCCCGGAGACCCTGTACGTCAACCCGAGCGTGATCACGAGCGCCGACGGCACAGCGACGCTGAGCATCCCGCTCGCGGACAGCATCACCGAGTGGCGGCTCTCGGCGCTGGCGAACTCGGCCGACGGCAAGCTCGGCGGCGTGCAGAGCGGCTTCAAGGTGTTCCAGGACTTCTTCGTCGACGTGAACTTCCCGGCCACGCTGACGCGGGGCGATGAGGTGGAGTTCCCGATCGCCGTCTACAACTACCTGGAGACGCCGCAGACCGTCGCCCTGACGCTCGAGCCCGGGAGCTGGTACACGGCGCTCGGCGCGACGTCGACGCAGGTGGACCTCGCGCCGGGCGAGGTGCGCGGCGTCCGCTTCCCGGTGCGCGTGGACACCGTCGGCGTCAACTCGCTCACGGTCACGGCGCGGGGCACGGACGGCGCGGACGCCGTGGCGCGCACCGTGCGCGTGGTCCCGGACGGCAAGCCGTTCGCCGAGAGCCAGTCCGGCATGCTCGAGCCGGGCAGCGTCACCCATGCGCTGGCCTTCCCCGAGGGCACGGTCGCCGGCTCGCACCAGCTCTATCTCGAGGTCTACCCCGCGTTCCTGTCGCAGGTCGTGAGCGGGATGGACAGCATGCTCCAGGTCCCGAATGGCTGCTTCGAGCAGACGACCTCCACGACCTGGCCCAACGTGCTCGTCACGCAGTACATGAAGCAGACGGGCCAGATCACCCCGGAGATCCAGATGAAGGCCGAGTCGCTGATCTCGGCGGGCTACCAGCGCCTGCTCACCTTCGAGCACTCGGGCGGCGGCTTCTCCTGGTTCGGCGAGCAGGACGGGCACCCGTACCTGTCGGTCACGGCGTTCGGCGTGATGGAGTTCGCCGACATGATCAAGGTGCACGCCGTCGACGAGGCGATGCTCGCCCGCACGATCGCCTGGCTCGCCGGGCAGCAGAAGTCGGACGGCACGTGGGAGGGCGACCAGACGGAGTTCTTCAGCTTCCACACGGGCACGCTCCGCAACAGCGCCTTCGTGCTCTGGGCGCTCGCGAGCGCGGGGTACACGGGGCCCCAGGTCGCGACGGCGCTCGCCTACCTGGGCAGGGCCGTGCAGCCGGCCACCGACGACCTGTACACGCTGGCGATCGTCGCCAACGCGCTCGCCGTGGCCGACCCCTCCGGCGCGCTGACGGATCGGGTGCTCGACGCGCTGGACGACCGCAAGACGGTGGATGGGGATGTGATCTTCTGGGATGACGGCGGCACGCAGACGTCGTTCTACGAGTACGGCAACGACGCGAAGGTCACGACCACCGCGCTCGCGGCGCACGCGCTGCTCTCGGCGGGCGCTCACCGGGCGAGCGCCGACGGGGGCGTGAAGTTCCTGACGCAGTCGAAGGACGCGGGTGGCAACTTCGGCTCCACCCAGGCGACGATCTGGAGCCTGCGCACGCTGCTCCTCGCGGCGAGCAAGGGGACCGAGGGCGCGACGGGCTCGCTGACCGTCGCCGTCGACGGCGAGCCGATGGGCACGGTCTCGCTGCGCGAGGACCAGGCCGACGTCATGACCACGGTCGATCTCACGCGCCTCGCGACCACGGGCGCGCACGAGGTCGCGCTCGCCTTCGAGGGGCAGGGGAAGCTCAGCTACAACCTGGTGAGCCGCCACAACGTGCCGTGGAGCGCGGCGCCGAGCGACGGGGGCGGGCCGCTCGCCGTCAGCGTGAGCTACGACAAGACGTCGCTCCACGTGAACGACATCGTGACCGCGACGGTGGGCGTCAAGAACACGACCGACGCGGCGCAGAACATGATCCTCGTGACGGTCGGGCTCCCGCCCGGCTTCCAGGTCCTGACCGAGGATCTCCAGGCGTACGTCGCCGCGGGCGCGCTCTCGAGGTTCGAGATCACGGGCAAGCAGCTCATCCTGTACGTGAAGGAGCTCGCCGCCGGCAGCGCGACCGGCTTCACGTACCGGCTGCAGGCGACCATGCCGGTGAAGGCGGAGGACGGCGGCGCCGAGGCGCACCCGTATTACCAGCCGGAGCAGCAGAGCTTCGCCGGCGCGCAGACCCTGCAGGTCGTCGGCGAGTGATCGGCTGAGCCGGCGGGCGCGCTGGCCGCGGGGTGCGGCCAGCGCGGCAGCGCTGCAGCCCCTTCAGATCACGGGCAGGTGATGCGCCAGGCGTCGAGATCGAGCCGCTTGATCAGCGTCGACAGCCCGAGCGGCTTCGTGGCGGCGCAGACGGCGCTCGCCTCCGACGCGTCGACGTACTCCGCGTGGAAGACAGCCTTTCCGGCGCGGATGAACGGCGTGAGCATGTCGCACTCGTCGTAGGCGTAGCACTCCTCGTTGAGCGCCCAGTCGAAGCTGCCCACGAGGTCTTTCACCTGATCGAGATCGTTCTTCAGCCCGATGGACAGCCCGCGCGCGTGCGCCTCGGCGGCCAGGAAGCGGTTGTAGTCGAGCTGCGTCGCCGCGGTCAGCGGGAAGCCGGGGTTGTTCTGGTAGCCGTCGACGTTGTCCGGCTCCACGCCGTCGCAGCGCTTTCGCGCCGCCAGATCGAGCCGCGCCTTCATGATGTCGCGCACGGCGGCGCTGCGGGTGTCGAGCCACCGCTCGCCCGGCCACCCGTCGAGCGCGTTGCCGAGCGCCGCGGCGGGGAACGTCGACGCGTCGCTGCGCCAGTCCTCGTAGCTCCCGCCGCTGAAGTAACAGACAACCTTCTTCCCGGCCGCGCGGAGCGCGTCGATCGTCGCCTGCGGGGTGTCGAAGAGGTCGATATCGTACATGGCGACATCGAGGCTCGTGTCGATGGTGCCCGTGAGCTGCCATTGCCACGTCGTCCCCGGAGCAGGGACCCAGATGCCGCCGGAGCCGCCGGAGCCGCCGCTGCCGCCGCTGCCGCCGCTGCCGCCGCTGCCGCCGGAGCCGCCGCTGCCGCCGCTGCCGCCGCTGCCGCCGCTGCCGCCGCTGCCGCCGCTGCCGCCGCTGCCGCCGCTGCCGCCGCTGCCGCCGCTGCCGCCGGAGCCCGTGGTGCCGCCGGTGCCCGTGCTGCCCCCGGTGCCGGTGGTGTCGCCTGTCGTGCCCGTGACGACGAGCTGGTCGAGCATCGAGCTGTCGCCGGAGCTGCTCGTCGCATACCGGATCTTGAGGGCGCCGCCCGACACGAAGCGCTGATACGGCGCGGGCAGGCTCAGGCTCGCGCTCGTCCACGACCAGTCGCCGGCGAACGCGTTGTCGCCGACGGGGACCCAGGCGCCGGCGGCCGCGTCCCACGCCTCGAACGTCCAGCGCATGTCCGCCTTCCTCGGGCCGCGGTAGTTCACGCCGAGCGCGAGCGACGCGACCGCCGCCGCCGAGGTGCCCGCGGGCAGCGCGTACTCGCACGTGGCGCTCGTGCGGGGCGCGAACTCGACGTACCTGTTCCACTGGTCCTGCTCGCCCGTGAGCTCCGCCGTCGCGAGCGCCGCGGCCGTCTGGCCCGCGCCGATGCGGCCCCGGCTCACCGTCAGCTTCGAGCACGTCATCGTGAACCCGCCGGTGACAGCGTCCCCGCTCGCCCCCGAGGCGACCTCCGCGCCGGCGTCCGCGTCCGCGCTGCACCCCGCGGCCGCGATCGTCGCTGTCGCGCACACGAGGGCATGGCGCAGGGCGCTGCGGATCGAGCGGGCGGTCTCCGGTCGGCTGGAATACGTCATGGCATCTGCTCCTGTGGTGTTCCTTGAAGGTTCGTCGGCAAGTGAAGCGCGGCGCACGTCGGCGCGACGCGCCTCGACGCGCGTCGGTCCCCGCGATGGTTCCGCGCGATCGACGCCTCTCGAGGCGTGTCGGTCGCCGCGGCGGCTCCCGGCGACGGCGGCTCCCGCCTCGTCTCCGTGCGCGCCGAGGACGCAGTGCAAGCCGGGGACCAGCGCGCGCGCCCCGCGTTTCCCGCGGCCCGCGCGGCGCCGTTGCTGCGGGTTGCGCAAGCATCGTACAGTTGCGCAACCTTCGAGCGGCA
Organism: Sorangium sp. So ce1335; assembly: GCF_051521615.1. Lineage (NCBI taxonomy): Bacteria > Pseudomonadati > Myxococcota > Polyangiales > Polyangiaceae > Sorangium > Sorangium sp. So ce1335. The sequence goes on along the minus strand of NZ_CP150363.1, from coordinate 5,832,951 downwards.
TGGCAGAGCGAGATCCCCGTCGACAGGCAGCCCCTCCCGGGGTGGAGCCGCCGCCCGTCGGGGCCGAGGTCGCCACCGAGCTGGACGCCGCGGAGGGCGCGCCCGGCGAGCGCGCGCCCGAGGGCCAGGCCTCGCTCATCGTGCGCGCCGGCGACGGCGCGGCGCGCGTCATCGACCTCGCCGACGGCGACGTCGTCGCGATCGGCCGCGCGCCCGAGTCCACGATCTGCCTCGACGACGCGCGCGTCTCGCGCAACCACGCGCGCCTCGCGCGGCGCGGCCGCGCCCTCGTGCTCGCCGACCTCGGCAGCCGCAACGGCACCTCGGTGAACGGCGCCGTCGTGCGCGGGGCCGAGCGGCCCCTCGCCGGCGGCGACGTGATCCGCGTCGGCCCGGCCGACATCGTCGTCGCGATCGCCGCGCCCGCGCCCGTCGCGGCGGCGCCGCCGCCGGGGTCCGCGCCGGCGGCGCGGGAGGGCCAGGACGGCCCGTCGTCCGGGCTCGGCGCCGGCTTCGTCGTCGCGGACGAGGCGATGGTGAAGGTCTTCCAGGTGGTGCAGCGCCTCGCGCGCGCCCAGACGACGGTGCTCGTCCTCGGCGAGACGGGCGCGGGCAAGGAGGTCGTCTCCGAGCAGATCCACCGCGCCAGCCCGCGCGCCGGCGGCCCGTTCGTGCGGCTCAGCTGCGCGGCGCTCCCCGAGACGCTGCTCGAGAGCGAGCTGTTCGGCCACGAGAAGGCCGCGTTCACCGGGGCGGATCGCCGAAAGATCGGCTATTTCGAGGCGGCGCAAGGCGGCACGCTGCTGCTCGACGAGATCGGCGAGCTGCCGCTCGCCATGCAGGCCAAGCTGCTGCGCGTGCTCGAGACCCGGCGCATGGCGCGGATCGGCGGCACGCAGGAGATCGAGCTCGACGTGCGCGTCGTGTGCGCGACGCACCGGGACCTCCAGGCCGAGGTGGCGGCCGGGCGGTTCCGGCAGGATCTCTACTACCGCATCAGCACGTTCGTCCTGCGCGTCCCGCCGCTGCGCGAGCGGCGCGCCGAGATCGCGCTGCTCGCGCACCGCTTCGCGCACCAGGTCGCCGAGCGGATGGGCGAGCCCGCGCCGCGGTTCGCGCCGGCCGCGATGCTGGTGCTCGAGGCGCACGCGTGGCCCGGCAACCTGCGCGAGCTGCGCAACGCGGTCGAGCACGCCGTGGTGCTCGCCGAGGGCGGCGTCATCGAGGTCGAGCACCTGCCCGCGTCCGTGGCCGGGGGCGACGCGGCGCCGCTCAGCGCCGGCCCGCCGCCCAGCGCGGGCGCGCCGGTCAGCGAGGGCGGGCCGATGCCGGCGCGCCTCGCGGAGCTGGAGAAGAAGAGCATCGAGGAGGCGCTCGCCGCCGAGGGGAACAACCAGACGCGCGCGGCGAAGCGGCTCGGCATCTCGCGGCGCGCGCTGCTCTACAAGCTGGACAAGTACAACCTCCGGCGGTGAGCGCGGGCCGGATGGCCAACCTGCTCACGCGCGCCGACGCGTCACGCCCGGGCCACGCCCCTCCGGCCGCGCCGCCGGAGCCCAAGGGACGCCGCGACCAGCGCTGCAAGCGCGAGGTGCTCTCCGGACGGAGCGCCAGTCGCCGCGCGGCAGGCACAACCGGCCGCGTCGCTCGATTGCCCGCCGGAGGTCCCCCCCGACGACGCCTGGCCGGACGTCATGGGGTCCGGGGGCGCCCCACCCGTACCGACCGTGGACCCTCCGCCGGAGCCGGCGCCGGCGCCGACGCCACCGCCACCGCCACCGCCGCTGCCGCTGCCGCTGCCGCTGCTCGTGCTCCCGGCCGCGCCACCCCCGCCGACCCCCGCGCCCCCGATGGGCGAGAACTGCCAGGAGTTCACGTTGAAGAGGTACCCATCACCGCCGGTGAAGACCAGGACCAGGTCGTGTACGCCGGTGGCGCCGTCGACCTCACACGACGTATCGCTCCACTCCTGCCAGTCCCCCGTCGCCTCGACAGCGCAGGTTCCCACGAGCGTGCCGTCGGGCGCGTCCAGGCGGAGCTCGATGGTGCCTCCCTCCGCGGCGCTCGCGACGCGCGCGCTGAAGCTCTCTGCCCCTTCGCCGAAGTCGACGCCGCGGAGACGCACCCAGTCTCCGTCGTCGATGTTGGCGAGGTTCATCCCGCCCTCCGCGCAGGGCTCGGTCTCGATGCCGCGCTGCGCGTTGAAGGTCTCGGCCTCGACGCGCGCGTAGGGGTCGAGGTGCCCGACCTGTTTGAGCCCGTCCGTCGTGTAGGTCACTGGCACGATCGAGCCGTCGTCCTTGTAGGTGAACGACTCGAGCGCGAGGCTCCGGCGATAGCCCGTGGGCTCTCCGGCGTCGGTGGCGACCGCGCGGTTGTGGTAGGCGTGGTACCACGTGCCGCCAAACTCGAAGATGGCCGCGTGGTTGTTGTTGTTGTTCTTCGGCGGCTGGGGCCCCACGGTGCCGCGGTGAGTGAAGCCGGACGTGGGGCTCGTGCTCGTCAGGTAGTCGATCCGCAGGCCGTTGTCCGGGTTCGTCGAGTACGACAGGTAGTAAACGCCGTCGCGCTTGTGCATCCAGGCGGCCTCGAAGAAGTACGGGATGGTGATCGCGGTGGCCGAGCCCGAGACGCTCACCATGTCGTCATTGAGCTTGATGACGCGCGCGTTCTGCTCTCCGTTGCCGCCGAAGTAGAGGTACGCCTGGCCGTCGTCGTCGACGAAGACGCCCGGATCGAACAGCCACATGTTGGGGCCTGAGGCGCCGGGGGTGCTCGAGGTGATCAGGGCGCTGCCCCTCGGGTCGGTGAACGGTCCGGTCGGGCTGTCGCTCGAGGCGACGCCGATACCTGATCCGTTGTTGCCGAAGTACATGTAGATGGTGCCGTCGCGCTCCACCATCGCCGGGGCCCACGAGTTGCTCGCCCAGGAGACGTCACGGGGCACGCGCATCACTTCCCCGTGGTCGGTCCAGTTCTTCAGGTCGCTGCTCGAGACGGCCACGATCGAGGCCATCAAATAGCCGTCGTCCGAGCCGTCCGCCTTGACGTTGTCGTCGTCGTTCGAGCAGTAGAGATAGACGCGCCCGTCGTACACGAGCGAGGCCGGGTCGGCGAGGTAGCGGTGCGAGGCGATGGGGTAATCGGCCAGCGCGGGAGGGCTCGCGAGGAGCCCGACGAGGACGCTCGCGCCCCCACACAAGGCCGCTCGCGCCGTTCTTCTCGTTGAAACCATGTTTGCCCGATCGGTTGAATGTAGTCTCAAGACGGGTCCCCCTGGCGATGTTCGGGACGACGAGCCGGTCATCGAAGAGGTCGGTGACCCGCAACGTCTGGTCGGCAATCGGTCGACACTGTGTGATTCAGGCGCAGCCGGAATCGTGCGCTCGCGCGATCTCGCGGCAGCGCGAAGCAAGAGGATCTTCGCATTTGTGAACGTTCACGCGGCCGGTGTCAACCCCGATCGGAGGGCGCACGACGCCACGGCGCGGGCCACCGTGGCCCACGCGGGGACCGCCGCCGGCCGTCGCTGCGCTCGGGACGCCGGGTGGTGCGGTACTTACCGCAGATAGGCCGCAGAGGATCGAACCGCCAAGACGCCAGGGACGCCATGGGCGCCAAATAATTGATGTTTCTTGGCGTCCTTGGCGCCTTGGCGGTTCCCCGAGTCCCGCACGTTTGGCCAAAGTACCGCACTACCGGACGCCGCGCGGCCGGCCCCGGGCTCGCCGGCGTCCTCCAGAGGGGGCTACGGTCGCCGGCCGGGCGGGCTCATCGGCGCCCGGGCACGGCGGTGCTCTTGCGCAGGATCAGCTCGGCCTCGACGACGACGCGCGACCACGAGCGCTGGCCGCTCTCGATCTGCTCGAGCAGCACGTGGAGGCAGCGGCGCCCGAGCTCGGAGAAGTCCTGGCGCACGGTCGTGAGCGGCGGGGTGAAGTAGGCGGACTCCGGGATGTCGTCGAAGCCGACGATGCTGATGTCGCGCGGCACCTCGCGCCCGTTCTCGTGGAGGAAGCGAAGGAGGCCGAGGGCCATCTGGTCGTTGGCCACGAACACGGCGGTCAGGCCCGGGGTGCGCACGAGCTTCGGGGCGAGCTCGTAGCCGGAGCGGGCGCTCCAGTCGCCGCGCAGGAGAGGGGGGATCTCGGCGCCGGCCGTCTCCAGCGCCCCGCGCCAGCCGTCGATGCGCTGGTCGGCCTCGAGCCAGTCGGGCGGGCCGGCGATGTGCCACACCGTCCGGTGGCCGAGGTCCAGCAGGTGCCGGGTCGCGGCCGCCGCGCCGCCGAGCTGGTCGACGGCGACGACCGGGATCGAGTCGTCCGGCCCGCCCTCGACGGCGACCACCGGGACGTCGGAGTTCAGGTGGCGGAGCGCGTCCACCGCCGACCGCTGCGGGGCGATGACGACGACGCCGTCGGCCCCCTGATCGCAGAGCCGCTGCACGGCGTCCACCACCGGCGCGCGGCTGAGCGACCGGAGGCTGGCGATGCTGACGCCGTAACCGGCGTCGTGCGCCGCCTCCTCGATGCCGTGCAGGGTCGACGCCGGACCGTAGAGCGTCGTGTCGAAGCTGACGACGCCGAGCGTCCTCGACCGCCCGGTGACGAGCGCCTGCGCGACGGAGCTCGGCCTGTAGCCGAGCTGACGGATCGCCTCGAGCACCCGCTCCCTCGTGTCGCGGCGCACGTGCGGGCTGTCGTGAAGGACCCGCGAGACCGTCTGGTACGAGACGCCGGCGAGCTTGGCCACGTCGACCATGCCCGCTGCCCGACGCCCGCCTCTCCTGACGCGGCGCTCCGGAGGAGACCCGCCAACCTTTTCATCCATCGGGGCGCGAGCTTAGTCGCGGGCGGACAGATTGGAATTGACATCCACGTTGTGAACGTTCACATTGCACGTACTGCATCCTTTCGCTCTGACCTGGGTGGGTCGTCATGCGCACCGGGACGTTTGTCATCGGGATCGATTTCGGCACGGACTCCGTTCGCGCGGTGGTCGCGGACGCGGCAAGCGGTGCGCTCGCGGGGGCTTCGGTCGCGCCCTATCCGCGGTGGGCCGAGGGGCGCTACTGCGACCCGCACGCGCACCGGTTCCGCCAGCACCCGCTCGACTACCTGGAGGCCATGGAGACGTCGGTCCGGGCGGCCCTGCGCCAGGCGGGCAGCGACGTCGCCTCGCGGGTACGCGGGATCGCCGTCGACACCACCGGCTCCACGCCGGTCCTTGCCGACGCGAAGGGCAGGCCGCTGGCCCTCTGTCCCGGCTTCGAGGAGGACCCGGACGCGATGTTCCTCCTCTGGAAGGACCACACGGCGGTGGCCGAGGCCGCGCGGATCAACGAGCTCGCCCGGACGTGGGGCGGCGTGGACTACACGAAGTTCTCGGGGGGCGTGTACTCCTCCGAGTGGTTCTGGGCCAAGGTGCTCCACGTCGTCGAGACGAACCCGGCGGTCGCGCGCGCGGCGGTCACGGTCCTGGAGCACTGCGACTGGATCCCCGCGGTCCTGACCGGCACCGACGACCTCGGGCGCATCCGCCGGAGCCGCTGCGCCGCCGGCCACAAGGCGATGTGGCACCCGTCGTTCGACGGCTATCCGTCGAACGACTTCCTGGCGAGGCTCGACCCGCGCCTGCCCGCGCTCAAGGCGACCTTCGGCGCCCAGACGTGGACCGCGGACGCGCCCTTCGGGACGATCTCGCCCGCGTGGGCGGCGAGGCTCGGCGTCCCGGGCGATGTCGTCGTCGCGGTCGGGGCCTTCGACGCCCACATGGGCGCGGTCGGCGGCGACATCCAGCCGCACCACCTGCTCAAGGTCATGGGCACGAGCACGTGCGACATGCTCGTCGTCCCCAGGACGGGCGCGCCGGAGGTGCTCGTCGCCGGGATCTGCGGCCAGGTCGACGGCTCGATCCTCCCGGGCGCGATCGGCTACGAGGCGGGCCAGTCCGCGTTCGGCGACGTGTTCGCGTGGTTCAAGCAGCTCCTCAGCTGGCCGCTCCGCGCCATCCTGCCGGCCCTCCCGGCCGGCGATCCGCTCGGGGAGGCGCTCGCGGACGCGGGCGGCCGCGCGGCGCTGGCCGACGCGATCAGCGAGCGGATCATCCCCGAGCTGGAGAGGGCGGCCGCCGCGGTGCCGCCGGCGCGGAGCTCCGTCCTCGCGCTCGACTGGCTGAACGGGCGGAGGACCCCGGACGCGGACCAGCGGCTCAAGGGCGCCCTCGTCCGCCTCGATCTGGCGACCGACGCGCCGCGGATCTACCGCGCGCTCGTCGAGGGGATCGCCTTCGGATCGCGCGCCATCGTCGAGCGCTTCCGGTCCCAGGGGATCCGCATCGACGGCGTCATCGGCATCGGCGGCGTCGCGCGGAAGAGCCCGTTCACCATGCAGGTCCTCGCGGACGTGCTCGACATGACGGTCGAGGTCCGCGCCGGAGAGCAGCCGGTCGCCCTCGGCGCGGCGATGTTCGCCGCCACGGCCGCCGGGCTGCACGCCACGATCGAGGACGCGCAGCGCGCGATGTCCCCCGGGACCGAGGCCCGCTACCGGCCGGATCCCGCGCGCGCCAGGCTCTATGACGCGCTCTACCGGGACTATGGCGCGATCGGATCGTTCGTGGAGAAGGAGCTGATGCAATGAGTGGAGTCGCCATGAAGGATCTTCGAGAGCGCTTCGAGGTGTGGTTCTTGACCGGCAGCCAGGACCTCTACGGCGAGGAGGCGCTGAAGCAGGTCGCCGAGAACTCGCGGGAGATCGCCGCGTACCTCGACGCGTGCGGGGAGCTGCCGGTCAAGGTGGTCTGGAAGCCGACGCTGAAGAGCCCCGAGGCGATCCTCGCCGTCTGCCGCGAGGCGAGCGCGTCGCCGCGGTGTGCGGGCGTCATCACGTGGATGCACACGTTCTCGCCCGCCAAGATGTGGATCGAGGGGCTCTTGCGCCTGGAGAAGCCGATCGCGCACCTGCACACGCAGCACAACCGCGAGCTCCCCTGGGGCACGATCGACATGGACTTCATGAACCTGAACCAGGCGGCCCACGGGGACCGCGAGTTCGGGTACATCGGCGCGCGCCTGCGCATCGAGCGGAAGGTCGTCGTCGGCCACTGGACGGACAGGGACGTGCTCGCCAAGCTCGACGTCTGGGCGCGCGCCGCCTGCGCCGCCCTCGACGCGCGGCGGCTCAAGATCGCCCGCTTCGGCGGCATGAACATGCGAGAGGTGGCCGTCACCGGCGGCGACCGCGTCGAGGCCCAGGTCAAGCTCGGCTGGTCGGTGAACGGCTACGCCGTGGGCGATCTCGTCGGGCGCATCGCCGAGATCGGCGATGGCGAGGTCGAGCGCCTCGTCGCGGAGTACGAGGACGCGTACACCGTCGTCCCCGCCCTGAGGAAGGGCGGCGCTCGCCACGCCGAGCTGCGCTATGCGGCGCGGCAGGAGGCGGCCCTCCGCTCGTTCCTCGAGGAGGGCGGCTTCGGCGGGTTCACGACGACCTTCGAGGACCTCCACGGGCTCAAGCAGCTCCCCGGCCTCGCGGTGCAGCGGCTCATGGCCGAGGGCTACGGCTTCGGCGCGGAGGGCGACTGGAAGTCGTGCGGCCTCGTGCGCGCCCTGAAGGTCATGGCGACCGGCCTGCGCGGCGGCGTCTCCTTCATGGAGGATTACACCTATCACCTCGTCCCGGGGAAGGAGCGCGTCCTCGGCGCCCACATGCTCGAGATCTGCCCGTCGATCGCCGCGGGCAAGCCGTCGCTCGAGACCCACCCGCTCTCCATCGGCGGCAAGGCGGACCCGTGCCGGCTCGTGTTCGACGCGGGGACCGGGCCCGCCGTGAACGTGGCCATGATCGACATGGGCGGGCGCGTGCGGGTCGTCGCGAGCGAGCTCGAGGCGGTGCCGCCCGACGAGGAGATGCCGAAGCTGCCGGTGGCGCGCGCCGTGTGGATCCCGAAGCCCAACTTCAAGCTCGCGTGCGAGGCCTGGATCCTCGCCGGAGGCGCCCATCACTGCGCGCACAGCCGCGCCGTGACGATGGAGCACGTCGAGGACTTCGCCACCATCGCCGGGGTGGAGCTGGTCCGTATCGGGGAAGGGACCGAGATCCGCGCGCTCAGGAACGAGCTCCGCTGGAACGATCTCGCCTACCGGCTTTCGCACTGAGGAGGCGGACGTGAGCGCGACGTATCGAGAGCTGCGGGAGCGCGCCTGGGCGGCGAACATGGAGATCCCCCGCCGGGGCCTCGCCATCTACACGTTCGGCAACGTCTCGGCGTTCGATCGCGACCGGGGCGTCCTCGCCATCAAGCCGAGCGGCGTCCCGTACGACCGGCTGTCGGTCGACGACATGGTGGTCGTCGACCTCGCGGGCAAGGTCGTGGAGGGCCACCTGCGCCCCTCCTCGGACACCCGGACGCACATCGTGCTGTACGCGAAGTTCCGCGGGGTGGGCGGCGTCGTCCACACGCACTCGACGTACGCGACGAGCTGGGCGCAGACGGGCACGCCGATCCCGATCTACGGGACGACCCACGCCGATCACCTGGCCGAGGACGTGCCGTGCACCGAGGTGATGAGCGCGGACGCCGTGCAGGGCGACTACGAGACCGAGACCGGCAAGCAGATCCTCGAGTGCTTCCGGGATCGTAACCCGCTGCACACACCGATGGTGCTGGTGGCGGGACACGGCCCGTTCACGTGGGGAGAGGACGCCGAGAAGGCGGTGTACAATGCGGTGGTGCTCGAGGAGATCGCGCGGATGGCGTTCATCACCCGCACGATCCACCCGGGCGCCCCGCGGCTGCCCGACACGCTCGTACGCAAGCACTTTCACCGGAAGCACGGTAAGGGCGCGTACTACGGCCAGGAGTGAGGTCGGGCGTCGGGGGGACGGGACGGACAATCGGCCTCGGCGGACGGGGCGCGTGACGAGAGGAAAGGAGCTGCGCCATGAAGAAGAGCCGTGTTATCGCCACGGTGGTGGTGGTCCTGGCCGGGCTGTTGGTGATCCTGGGCGGGCTGGGCTGTCAATCGGAAAAGAAGCAGATCACGCTCGGGTTCTCCCAGATCGGGGCGGAGAGCGAGTGGCGGACCGCCAACACGAAGTCCATCGAGGAGGCCGCCAAGGAGGCCGGCATCAACCTCAAGCTCTCCGACGCGCAGCAGAAGCAGGAGAACCAGATCAAGGCCATCCGGTCGTTCATCGCCCAGAAGGTCGACGTCATCGCGTTCTCGCCTGTCGTCGAGACCGGGTGGGAGCCCGTCCTTCGCGAGGCCAAGGCGGCGAACATCCCCGTCATCCTGACCGATCGTGCCGTGGACACGAAGGATGACAGCCTCTGGGTCACCTTCATCGGGTCGGACTTCGTCGAGGAGGGCCGCCGCGCGGCGAAGTGGCTCGTCGAGAAGACGAAGGACCGGACGGACCCCGTGAACATCGTCGAGCTGCAGGGCACCGTCGGCTCGGCCCCCGCGATCGACCGCAAGAAGGGGTTCGAGGAGGTCATCAAGGACAAGCCCCAGCTCAAGATCATCCGCTCGCAGACGGGCGACTTCACCCGCGCGAAGGGCAAGGAGGTCATGGAGGCGTTCCTCAAGGCGGAGGGCAAGAACATCCACGTGCTCTACGCCCACAACGACGACATGGCGATCGGCGCGATCCAGGCGATCGAGGAGGCCGGCCTCCGCCCCGGCCAGGATATCCTCATCATCTCCATCGACGCGGTGAAGGGCGCGTTCGAGGCGATGATGGCCGGCAAGCTCAACGTCACCGTCGAGTGCAGCCCCCTGCTCGGGCCGCAGCTCATGAGCGCGGTCAAGGATCTCAAGGCAGGCAAGACGCTGCCCAAGCGCATCGTGACCGAGGAGGGCGTCTTCCCGATGGAGACCGCCGCCCAGGAGCTCCCGAAGCGCAAGTACTGAGCGCGGGGGGCGGGTTCATCGGTCTGCGATCCGGGGAGGATGAGCGTCATGACGAGCAACGCCGTGCCCGTGCTCGAGATGCAGAGGATCTCCAAGAGCTTCCCCGGCGTGCAGGCGCTCCTGGGCGTCGACTTCCGCCTGCTGGCGGGGGAGGTGCACACGCTCATGGGGCAGAACGGCGCGGGCAAGTCGACGCTCGTGAAGATCATCACCGGCGTCCACCCCCCGGACAGCGGACAGATCCTCCTCGACGGCCGGCCGATCCGGCCGTCGAGCCCGCTGGACGCGCAGCGGGAGGGCATCAGCGCCGTGTTCCAGGAGGTGAACCTCTGCGCCAACCTCTCCGTCGCGGAGAACATCTACCTCGGCCGTGAGGGCTCGAGCCCCTTCGCCATCCGGTGGGGGGAGATGCGCCGGAGGGCCGCCGCGCTGCTCGCGGACCTCAACGTCCACATCGACGTCGCCGCGCCGCTCTCGGCGTTCTCCCTGGCCGTCCAGCAGATCGTCGCGATCGCCCGCGCGCTGAGCGCGAAGGCCAGGATCCTCATCCTGGACGAGCCGACGTCGAGCCTGGCCGAGGACGAGGTCAAGGTGCTGTTTTCGGTCATCCGGCGCCTCAAGGCGCAGGGCATGGCGATCCTGTTCATCACGCACTTCCTCGACCAGGTGTTCGAGATCTCCGACCGGATCACGGTGCTGCGGAACGGCCAGCGGGTCGGCGAGCACCCGGCCGCGGAGCTCTCGCGCATGCAGCTCGTCACGAGCATGGTGGGGCGCGACGTCGCGGAGGACGGCCCGAGCCGGGCCGAGCGCGCCCAGGCGGCGAGGCCGGCGGGCGGGGACGCGCCGTTCCTGCGGGCGCGCGGCCTCGGCAAGAAGGGCTCGGTCCGCGGCATCGACCTCGACGTGAGGCCGGGGGAAGAGCTCGGCATCGCGGGCCTCCTCGGCGCCGGAAAGTCGGAGGCCGTGCGGCTCCTCTTCGGGATCGACAGGGCGGACGAGGGCACCGTCGAGATCGGCGGCGAGGAGGTGCGCATCGGCTCGCCGATCGACGCGATCGCGCGCGGCCTCGGCTTCTGCCCCGAGGACCGGAAGCTCGAGGGCATCGTCGGCGAGCTCTCGCTGCGCGAGAACATCGTCCTCGCCCTCCAGGCCAAGCGCGGCATCTTCCGCAACCTGCCGCGGGCCCGGCAGGACGAGATCGCCCGCGCGTACATCGAGCGGCTCGGCATCGTGGCGGCCGACGCGGAGGTGCCCATCGCCAGGCTGAGCGGCGGGAACCAGCAGAAGGGGCTCCTGGCCCGCTGGCTGGCGACCGACCCGCGCATGCTCATCCTCGATGAGCCGACCCGCGGCATCGACGTGGCGGCCAAGGGCGAGATCATGGGTCAGGTCATGAACCTCTGCGACAAGGGAATGGCCGTCGTGTTCGTCTCGTCCGAGATGGCCGATGCGCTGCGCTACGCCGACAGGGTCGTCGTGCTGCGCGACAGGCGCCAGGTGGCCGACCTGGCCGCCGGCGAGACCGACGAGCAGGCGGTGTACCAGATCATCGCGGGAGGCGCGGCGTGAGCGCGGCGGCCGCTTCCCTGCGCCGGCTCACCCGGAGGAGCTCCTTCTGGCCGACGGCGATGCTCGGCCTCTTGCTCCTCGTCAACCTCGTCATCAACCCGCAGCTCTTCGCGATCACGGTCAAGGACGGCCACCTGTACGGCAGCGTCATCGACATCCTGAACCGCGCCGCGCCGCTCATGATCGTCGCCATGGGGCTCACCCTCGTGATCGCCACCCATGGAATCGACATCTCTGTCGGCGCGGTCGTCGCGATCTCGGGCGCCGTCGCGGCGGCGCTCATCGGCGGCGAGCTCGCCCTGAACGGCGGCGCCGGCATGGAGCACGTGACGCAGGTCCCGCTGCCGGTCGCCGTCGGCGGCGCGCTCGGCGTGGCGCTCGTCTTCGGCATGTGGAACGGGGCGCTCGTGTCGCTGCTCGGCATGCAGCCGATCATCGCGACGCTGATCTTGCTCGTCATGGGCAGGGGCGTCGCCCAGCTCATCACGAACGGCCAGATCATCACGATCTACTACAGCCCTTACCACGTCATCGGGAACGGCTTCCTGCTGGGCGTCCCGGTCTCGCTGTTCATCGTGGCGGGCGTGGGCGCCGCCCTCTGGCTCCTGACCCGCAAGACGGCGCTCGGCATGTTCGTGGAGGCCATCGGCATCAACCCCGTCGCCTCGCGGCTGGCCGGCATCCGCGCGCGCTCGATCACCTTCGCCTGCTACGCGGTGTGCGGCCTGTGCGCCGGCATCGCGGGGCTCATCGTGAGCTCGAACGTCAAGAGCGCCGACGGCAACAACGCCGGGCTGCTCTTCGAGCTGGACGCCATCCTGGCCGTCGTCCTGGGCGGGACGTCGCTCTCCGGGGGCAAGTTCACGCTGGCGGGGAGCGTCATCGGCGCCCTCATCCTCCAGACGCTCACCACCACGATCTACTCGGTCGGCGTGCCGCCCGAGGTCAACCTCGTCGTGAAGGCCGTCGTCGTCTTCTTTGTCAGCATCCTGCAATCGCAGAAGGTCAGGGATCTCATCGGGAAGCAGCGGGCAGGGAAGGTGGCCACGACATGAGCGACACCGCAGCCGCGACAGGGAGCGACGCCGCAGCCAGGATGAGGAGCGACGCCATCGCCGCGACGAGGAGCGGCGCCGCAGCCGCGACGAGACGGCCGGTCCGGATCGACCCGAGGCACCTGCCGCTCGCCGTCACGGTCGGCCTCTTCGTCGTCATGTTCGGGGCCGGATCGATCCTGTTCGACGGGTTCTTCTCGCTGCAGGTGTTCCTCAACTTCTTCATCGACAACGCGTTTCTGGCGATCGCCGCCATCGGGATGACCTTCGTCATCCTCTCCGGCGGGATCGACCTCTCCGTCGGCTCGGTCATCGCGCTGACAACGATGGTGTCGGCGTCGCTCGTCCAGGAGCACGGCGTGAGCCCGGCCGTCGTCATCCCGCTCGTCCTGGCCCTGGGCGCGGGCTTCGGCCTCGTGATGGGGGCCGTCATCCAGTACTTCGAGGTGCAGGCGTTCATCGTCACCCTGGCGGGCATGTTCCTGGCTCGCGGGCTCTGTTACCTCATCAGCATCGACTCCATCACCATCACCCATCCTTTCTACGTCGACGTGTCGTCGCACCGCATCCCGTTCCTGTTCGACACCTCGATCACCTGGAACGTCGTGATCGCGCTCGCGCTGTTCGCCGCGGCCGTCTACCTCGCGCACTACACGCGCTTCGGCCGCACGGTCTACGCGATCGGCGGCAGCGAGCAGTCCGCCCTGCTCATGGGCCTCGCGGTGCCGAGGACCAAGGTGCTCGTCTACACGTTCAGCGGGTTCTGCTCGGCGCTGGCGGGCGTCGCCTTCACGTTCTACATGGTGTCCGGCTACGCGCTGCACGCGGGCGGCATGGAGCTCGACGCCATCGCCGCCGTGGTCGTCGGCGGCACGCTCCTGACCGGCGGATCGGGCACGGTCGTCGGGACGCTGTTCGGCGTGCTGATCCTCGGCACCATCCAGACCCTCATCATGTTCGAGGGCACGCTCAGCTCCTGGTGGACAAAGATCGTCATCGGGCTCCTGCTCCTCGTCTCCTGCCTCTTTCAACGGCTGCTCGGTCGGCGCGGCACGAAGCGCGAGGGTTGAAAAGGGCCCAGGTCCCCGGACCTGACGGGCGCGCCGGCGCCAGGCCTGGTTGCCAGATCACAAGGGCGCCTCACAAGGCGCCTCGGTCGGCCGCCGCTGCGCACCGTCCCACCGAGATCGAGGGGGGCGACGGGCCCATTTCGATTGACGGGTGCCATGTGAACGTTCACAATGCGGCTCTCGGGTGTACTTGCCCTGGACACGCGGGTCGTGCGTGCCGGGCCTTCGTCCTCCTGCGCGTCAACCTTGACGGTCGGGCTCCGAGGAGCTCGCTGGCCCGGCCGGGCAGCCATCTGGAGACCAGCATGAACACTTCCCTCGATTTGCCCAGCCAGTCCCTGACCCCGCGACGTTTCCTGCTTCGGTTCTCTGCCCTCGGCTGTGTGCTCGCGGCGCTCGCCGGCTGCGCCAGCGACACGACGGAAGGACAGCAGCCCTCGGACGGCACGGGCGGCGGCGGCGCGCAGAATCCGACGTCCAGCGCCAGCAGCACGACGGGCACAGGGGGAGGGGGCACAGGCGGGTCGATCCCCGGCGCGAGCAGCTCGAGCAGCGCGAGCAGCGCGAGCGTCACGGGCACGGGCGGCGACATGACGGGCGGCATGACGTCGGCGGGGAGCGGTGGCGCTCCGGGCGTCGGCGGGGGTGGCACAGGCGGGTCGACGCCGACCTGCGACCTGCCCACCACGTACAGGTGGAAGTCGGGGCCTCCGGTGATCAGCCCCAAGCCGCCCGCCGGCCGTTCCTTCGCCTCCGTCAAGGACCCGACGATCGTGTTCCACGACGGCAAGTACCACGTGTTTGCCACGGTGTTCGAGACCACCAACGGCAGCGACGGGTGGAAGTCGGTGTACCTGAACTTCACCGACTTCGACCAGGCGAACTCCGCCGAGCAGCACTACATGGCGAACTGGCCCACCGGCAGCACGGTCGCGCCCCAGGTCTTCTATTTCCGGCCGCACAACAAGTGGTACCTCATCTACCAGTGGAACGGCAGGTACTCCACGAACGACGATATCAACAACATGAACGGCTGGAGCCGGCCCCAGACGCTGCTCCGAGGCGAGCCGGGCCAGATGGGGAACACCCTCGGCGCGCTCGACTTCTGGGTGATCTGCGACGACGACTATTGCCATCTCTTCTTCTCGCGGGACGACGGGAAGCTCTACCGCTCCAAGGTCAGCATCGACAGATTCCCGAACTTCGACGGGTATGAGGTCGTCATGACGGCGCCCAGCTCGGGGCTCTTGTTCGAGGCCAGCAACGTCTACAAGGTGGATGGGTCGAACAAGTACCTGCTGCTGGTGGAGGCGTTCGACAACAGCCCCCGCTTCTTCAGGTCGTGGACGTCCGAGAGCCTCGATGGCCCCTGGACGCCCCTGGCCGACACGAAGCAGAACCCCTTCGCCGGCCCCGCGAACGTGACGTTCGAAGGCGGGGACTGGACCGACGACATCAGCCACGGTGAGCTGGTCCGCTCCGGGAACGACGAGCGAATGACCCTCGACCCGTGCAACCTGCAGTTCCTCTACCAGGGGAGGGATCCGAGGTCCAACGAGGAGTACGGCCGGTTGCCCTACCGGCTCGGGCTGTTGACGCTCGAGAAGTGACCCCGCTCCCCTCCGAGCTCTCGGAGGGGACCTTCGGGCACAGGACGCGACCTCCCGGCGAGCCCGCGGCGACTCGGAGTCACCGCGGGCTCGAGCGCTCGAGCGACCGGGCTCGGAGCGCCCTCACGGCATGTTCGTGAAGAAGTCGTACATCGCCTGGATGGCGAAGCACGGCACGCCGTGGCTCGTGTTGCTGTACGCGGGGTCGTCGTGGGAGCACCAGATCGTCGGCGCCGAACAGCCGCTGTAGGAGATGCAGCCGGGGTTCACGGCCTTGCCGCTGCTCTGGCAACCCATGACCTCGGAATACGGCGTCGAATCCGTCTGGCACCCGTTGGCGGTGCGGAACCTGGCGACCGTGCTCGCTCCGTCCCCCCCGCGGACCGTGTCGTTCTTTCCCTGGATGTACATCACGGGGACGGGCACCTGCAGCGCGCCGTAATCGGAGGCCGCGACGGGGGCGACCGCCCTGAAGCTCATGTGCTCGGCATCGGACCTGTGCGCCAGGATCTGCACGATCATCTGGGCGCCGGAGCTGTGCCCGGTGGCGAACACGCGGTCCATGTCGATGCAGTAGTTGTCCATGAGGTCGTCGTAGATCCGAAGGACCCTGGCGATGTCGCTGTTGTAGTTCCAGCATCCGCCCGGGTCCGACGACCTCCCCACGGCGCGCACGTACTCCGCCTCGAAGGCCGACCCGCGGGTGAGGTTGATGAACTGGTCGATCGGGTTGCCGCAGGCGTGGAATCCCATCAAGAGCGGGAGAGGGGAGCTGCCGTCGTAGCTGTCCGGGAACGTGTAGATGTGATCCCCGTCGACCGTCACCGTTCCGCTGGCGGGCCGCCCCGATTTGCCACAGCCTGGGCTCGGGTTGCCCATGGGCGACTCCGCGCCGCCGGCCCCCATGCCGCCGTCTCCCGTCGACGACGCGCTCGCGGTCGAGCCACCTGTCGCGCCACCCCCGCTGCTCGCAGGAGCGTCGGCCCCGCCCGTCGTCGTCGCGCCGCTCGAGGAGGGGGCGCCGCCGCTCGTGGACGCGCCGCCCGTGCCCTGAGCGGTTCCGTCATCGTTTCCGTCGGGCGGGCCTGTCCCGGACGAGCAAGCGAGGACCATCAGGGCGGCGGCTGGGATGGCGGAACGAAAACCTGGTTTCAGCATGGCAAGGACTCCATGGTGATGGCGTGTTCAGGCGATGATCGGCTCGATGAGGCCGCCCTGGAGGCTCGGATCGCCGAAGTCGTCGAGCGGGCCTCCCTGGCCGTCGGTGCAGCCTACGGCCGGGCCGATCGTGTTGAGCAGCTTGTTTGTTGGTGATCTTGACGTCGACGAACTGGCCTGTCCTCAGGTAGCCCGAGGCGTCGCCGGCGAGGATGTACGGGACCTCTCGAATGGCCGTGTCAGGTTCGTGAACTGCCCGGCGCAGCGCTTCGGGCCGACGAAGGTGGTCCGGGGGGCACCGAAACAGGTTCAAGATCGAAGCGAGCAGATGGCTGTGCGAGAGGCCGCGGTACCGGACCCTGCGTCCGGTGCGCAGGCCTGCGAAGGGCTCGGTGCGCACGACCGCCCATCCGGAGCGACCCTCCCCGGAACAAAGCAACAGGATACCTGCCCGTCATGATGTGAGCGCTCACATGAGGATGTCAACTCCGATCAAAGGGCCGGTGGGTCTCCCGATCCCGAGAGAGGACGGGGCTGGCGGCGGCCCTCCGGGGCGGCGCGTCAAGGGCGTTCGTTGGACGGCTCACGAGCGCGCCGCGCTGGCCGCCGCTGCGCACCGGTGGGATCGAGGATGGCCTCATGACGGGCCATGGGGTTCTACACTGGTCATGTGAGCGATCACATGGGGCGCTTGGTCATCGAAAGGACGAGCGCCCGGCGAAGCGCCGGCGTCGCCGGCGCTACCCGCTGCAGCAGCGGAAGCCGATCGCGTGGTCCGTGTCGGCGCGCTCGCGCCCGTCGCGCGCGTCGCACCGGAGCTCGTCGAGCGAGTTCCCGCTGTCGAACGCGCCGCCCCGGGTCACGCAGTAGTCGCCGGGGCCGGTGTCCCCCGAGCACGAATCTTCCCACTCGCGGACGTTGCCGCTCATGTGCTGGAGGCCGTGATAACCGCCCTCGCACGCCGCGCTCTCCTCGTCGCCGACCGGCACCGTCACCGCGCTGTCGCCGTTGCACTGCCCGGCGTCGAACTCGCCGGTGGCGTGCGTGCGCTCGCCGCCCTTGCTGCACGCGTCGAACCACTCGCCCAGCGCTCCGCTCGCGCCGCCGTACGGCAGCGCGCCGCCGTGGATCTTGCCGCAGAGGCGCTTGCCGAGGCTCTTGCAGAAGGCGCGGGCGTCGCACCAGTCG
This sequence comes from Sorangium sp. So ce1335, assembly GCF_051521615.1. Classification (NCBI taxonomy): domain Bacteria; kingdom Pseudomonadati; phylum Myxococcota; order Polyangiales; family Polyangiaceae; genus Sorangium; species Sorangium sp. So ce1335. The sequence continues at coordinate 5,815,382 of NZ_CP150363.1, read as the reverse complement.
AGGCACGTGGCCGGGAGCTCGTCGCCCGTGAGGCGCTCGTTGCAGACGTCGGGCGCGTCGGGGCCGGTGTCGAAGTCGAAGCTGCCGTTGAACAGGCAGAACGGCTCCTGCGCCTCGAGATCCGGGTTGGTGGCCAGGAAGCGGCGGTAGGCGGCGTTCGACACCTCGGTCTCGTCGATGCAGAACGTGCTCGCGACCGTCACCATGCCGGCGGGGCACTGGCAGGCGCGCGCCGTGCACGAGGCCGTCGCGCAGTCGGCGTCGGCCTCGCAGGGCTGGCCGTACAGGCACGAGGCGTTGCCGGCGCCGGGCTCGCAGGTGAGGCCGTCGAGCGGCCGCACGAGCGTGCACGCCGAGACGAGGGCGGCCACGAGGGCGGCTGCGGCGATGGGACGGTGAACCGGCGGGCGGCCTTCCATCAGAAGGCCCCCTCGACGCCCGCGGCGGCGCCCGCGCCGCCCGCGGCCGCGCCGGCGATGAACGGACGGAGCGCGGCCGCGCCGGCGACGAACGGACGGAGCGCGCCCGCGCCGGCGATGAACGGACGGAGCGCGGCCGCGCCGGTCGGCTCCGGCGACCGCGCCGCGGCCGGCCGGGTGAGGTAGAGCCACGCCGCGGCGCCGAGCGCGACGACGCCCACGCCGAGGCCGATGTCGGCCGCCGCGTGCTGGACGCGGATGGCGCGCACGTCGTCGGCCGCGCAGCGCGGGGCGCACGTGGCGCGCAGGTCGGCCTCGGCGTCCAGCGAGAGCGCGCCGGCGACGGCGAACACGGCGAGCCCCGCGACGCCGGCGCCGCCGGCGACCCACGCGAGCGGGGGGACCGCGGGCTCGGCGCGCGGGGTCGCGGCCGAGGCGAGCGGCGGGGCGGCGGGGGCGCTTCGCGGAGGCGCCGGGGCCGAGGCGAGCGGCGAGGCGAGCGGGCGGGGAGCGGCTGGCGCGCGGGCCGCGGGGGCGCCCAGCGTCACCGTGATGGCGCGGTTCTTCTCGCCCTCGCGGATCAGCACGCGCTCCGCGACAGCGGGGCCCGTCGCGGGCTCGAACCGGAACGTGCGCGGCCCCGGGTCGACCGGCAGCGCCTTGCCGTCGAGCGTCGCGGCGAGCAGGCGCCCGTCGACGAGCACGCGCACGTCGAGCCGCTCCCGGCCGTCCGGGCCCTTCGCGGCGAGGACCACGGAGGGCAGGCTCTGCTCCACCTCGGCGAGCCACGGCCCGCAGTCGGCCACGGCGGCGGCCGGGCACGTCGGCTGCGAGCAGGCGATGAGCGCCTCGCGCGCCTCGAGGAGCCTGCCGTCGCGGCGGAGGCCCTGCGCGCGCTCGTAGGCGGCAGCGCACGCCCGCTTGCTGGGCGCCGCGTGGGCGGCGACGGCGGGGGAGAGCGCCAGCGAGGCGGCGACGGAGAGCGCGAGCGCGGTCCGCGCGCGCGCCGGAGAGGGGGGCGCCGCGCACGGCGGAGGAGAGGGGTGTGGACGCGCGGCCCGCGCGCGCGCCGGAGAGGGGGGCGCCGCGCACGGCGGAGGAGAGGGGTGTGGACGCGCGGTCCGCGCGCGCGCCGGAGAGGGGGGCGCCGCGCACGGCGGAGGAGAGGGGTGTGGACGCGCGGCCCGCGCGCGCGCCGGAGAGGGGGGCGCCGCGCACGGCGGAGGAGAGGGGTGTGGACGCGCGGCCCGCGCGCGCGCCGGAGGGGGGGCGTTCGTTGATTTGCGTGTGTCTACGAGCACTTACAGGCACTCCGGCTTGAGCCGGCGTATGCCAGCCTTGTCCACGGTGTAGGGCGGGGAGCAGCGCTGGGCGTCGGCGCCGGTCGCGCGCGGGGCGGGCGAAGGCGCGCGGGCGCTCACGGCCGCCCGCGCCGGGCGCTGGGCGGGCGCAGGCGCGACAGCGCTCGGCGCCTGCGAAGGGGCGGGGGCGGCGCTCGGCGCGCCCGCGGCGCGGGTCGTGTCGGCGCCGGGCGCCCCCGCGGCAGGGGCCGCGTCGACGCGCGGGGATCCCGTGGCACGAGTCGCGTCCGTGGCGCCGGTTGCGGCCGTGGCGCCGGTTGCGGCCGTGGCGCCGGCTGCCCCGGCCGTGCTCGGCGCCTGCGGCGGGGCAGGGGCGGGGGCCGCGTCCGGCGCGTCCGTGGGGGGACGCTGGATGGTGGCCGCGTGGACCGCGTCGGCCGCGCCCTCCGGCCCGGACGGGCCGCGGCGCGACAGGTGCAACGCGAGCGCGGCCGCGCTGCAGAGGAACACGGCGCCCAGCGCGAGCAGCCGGCCCGCGCGCCGCGCCCCCGCCGGGGCCGCGCCGCCGCGCGGCGCGCCGCCTCTCGTGGAGGGCGTCCCCGAGCTCCCGCCGGCCGTTCCATCCCCGGTCGACGTCGTCGCCGCGGCCGCCGCCCGCCCGAGGGCGACGGCCGGGATCTCGGGCTCGGTCTCCGTGAGCCCCTGCGCAGCAGCGTCGTACGACGCCGGCGCGCGCGCTCGCTCCCCGTCGTCGTCTCCGCGCGCGCCCGCCTGGCTCCCGCTGCCGCGCGCTCTCTCTCCGGTGCCGCGCGCGCCCTCGCCGTTCTCGCCGACGCCCGCCCCCGCGCCGGCCGCCCTCGCGCCGGCCGCCCTCGCGCCGCCCGGCCCCGCGCCGGCCGCCCCGGGGCCGCCCGCCCCGGTGCCGCCCGCCCCGGGGCCGCCCGCCCCGGTGCCGATCGTCGCCGCGCCGCCCGGGTCCGCCGCCGAGGCGCTCTCGATCGCCGCGACCCGCGCCGCCCGCCGCGCGAGCGCCTCGCCCGCGAGCAGCTCCACCCACTCGCCCACCGCGCGCTGCGACGCGAGCGGCGCGGCGTCCTCGACGGCGATCGCGAGCTCGCGCGCCGTCGGATAGCGGCCCGCCGCGTTCCGCTCCAGCGCCCGGAGGACGATCGCGTCGAGCGCCCGCGGCACGTGCGGCGCGACCGAGCTCGGCGGCGGGATCGGCCGCTCGAGGACGGCCCCGATGAGGGCTCCCTCGTCGTCGCCCTCGAACAGCCGCCGGCCCGCGAGCGCCTCCCAGAGCACGACGCCCGCCGCGAACACGTCGGTCCTCCGGGTCACCTCGGCGCAGAGGATCTGCTCGGGCGCCATGTACGCCAGCTTCCCCTTGATCTGCCCGCCGCGCGTGGTCGTGAGCCGCCCGCGCGCCTTGGCGATGCCGAAGTCGAGCAGCCGCGCCGTCCCGTCGACGCCGACGAGCACGTTCTCGGGCGAGATGTCCCGGTGCACGATGCCGAGCGGCTCGCCGGACTCGCTGCGCGCCTCGTGGGCCGCGTGGAGGCCGTGGAGCGCGCCGCACGCGATGCTCGCGACGATGGGGGGCGGCGCCGGCGCGCCGGCCGCGCGCGCCGCGCGGAGCAGCCGCCCGAGCGACTCGCCCCGCACGTAGTCCATGACGAGGAACGCCTCGTCCTCGGCGAGGAGCAGGTCGATCGTCGCGACGACGTTGGGGTGCTGGATGCGCGCGACGATGCGCGCCTCGTCGAGCAGGCTCTCGGCGATCTCGGGCGCCTCGGCGAGCTGCGGGTGAAGCCGCTTGATCGCCACGGTGCGCGCGAACCCCGCGTCGCCGACGAGCCGGCCGAGGTGCACGGACGCCATCCCGCCGGATGCAATGGGGCCGTAGAGCAGGTACCGGCCGATTCGCCTGGGCTGGTGCGGCTCCGACGACATGCCGGGGCGATGATACACGAGCCCGCGCGCTGGCGTCGCCCGGGAGCGTCCGGCGAGCAGCCGCCCGCGCTTGCGGGTGACCCGCGCGGCTCCAGCTTCTGCGCGGAGGTCGAACACCATGGCGCGCATTGCATTCCTCGTGGACGAGATGTTCGAAGACGCGGAGTTCCAGGTCCCCTACGACCGGGTGCGGGGCGCCGGGCACGAGGCCGTGATCGTCGGCCTCGCCGCGGGAAAGGAGCTCGCCGGCAAGAAGGGCAAGGTGACGATCACGACGGAGCGGGCGGCCGAGGACATGTCGGACGACGATCTCGACGCGATCGTGATCCCGGGGGGCTACTCGCCGGACCACGTGCGCACGAGCACGGCGGCGGTCGGTCTGGTCCGGAACGCCTTCAACCAGGGCAAGCCGGTCGCGGCCATCTGCCATGCGGGGTGGGTGCTCGTCGAGGCCGACATCGCCGAGGGGCGGACGCTCACGTCGTGGCCGTCCATCAAGACGGATCTCCTGAACGCCGGCGCGCGCTGGGTCGATCGGGAGGTGGTCGAGGATGGCAATCTCATCACGTCGCGCAAGCCGGACGATCTGCCGGCGTTCTGCGACGCGCTCCTCCGTCAGGTCGAGCGCGGCGTGCCCGCGCGCGCCGAGCCCGCGATGGCGCCCGAGGCGGCGGCGCAGGAGCCCGCGCCGGGCCCCTGACGGCGCGCGCCGCCGGGCGGGCGAGCGATTCCGCGGAGGCCCGGGTGGGCGGTCACTCCGCGGGAAGGCGCCGGGCGGGCGGCAACGCGGGCGAGGCCGAGCGGTGGCTCCACGGGAAGGCGCGGGCGAGCGGCAACGCGCGGGCGAGGCCGAGGCGAGCGATCACACGTGGAAGGTCGTGCTCGGCTCGACGAAGCAGAGGCGGTACCCGTCGGGGTCGGAGACGACGACCTCGCGGGTGTGCCACGGCTGATCGCGCGGGCCGTCGACGGCGGCGCCCGCGGCCGCGGCGCGCGCGGCGATGGTCTCGATGCCGAGGTCGCCCGCGGCGCTGAAGCAGACGATGACGCCAAGGCCGCGTTGCCCGGCGAGCGAGACCCCGGGCGGCGTGGCCACGAGGAAGAGGTCGGCGTAGCGCGCCCAGCGCAGGTGGACGAACACCGGATCGTGGTGGACGCGCGTGAAGCCGAGCAGCTCGTAGAACGAGGCGGAGCGCTCCGCGTCGGCGACGAGGAGCTTGACGTACGAGGGCATCAGGTAGGGTTCGTCGCTGTGCATGGTGCCTGGGCGCGAAGGTGTGCGCCGCGCGGCGTCGGAAGGCAAGGCGCGCCCGCCGGGCGAGGCCGAGGCTGACGGCGAGCCGGCGGGACGCCGCGGGGCCCCGGGACCACATCACGCCTCGACGTCGACGCGCATGACGCCGCGCGTGTTGCGTGCTTGCGCTTCTGGCGCCTTTGCATGGGCCTGCTCTCCGCTCGGAGGCAGAGCCTTGGCAGGACTTCTCAGGTGCCGAGTGCCGGTCTTGGTCGATTTATGAATGAAATGGTGAGCGTCTCGGTAATGTTTTGCAGCGTCGATCGTGGAGGGGCGCGCGTTGCACAGGATGTGCCCTTTTGAACGCCGGTGTGATATCGGCGGTCGTCATGCAGTTTCGCCTCGATCAACGGGGGCGCTGCCGTGGCTCGTTCGGTCAAGCTTCGAGGTGCCGGAACAGCTCCTTCCAGGGCTGCCATCCGAGGAGAGGGATTTCATCATGGAAACCCGGGAATGGTACGAGCAGTGGAACGCGCGGAGGATGAAGGAGGCAAGAGAGGCGGAGGAGCGCGCTCAGCAGCGCGGGGAGCAGCTCGGGCAGCAGCTCGGGCAGCAGCTCGGGCGGCTCCAGATGGCGGCCCGGCTGTGCGGGGTGCGGCTGGGTCGGCCCCTGACCGAGGCGGAGACCGCAGCGCTGGCGGAGCGGCTCGAGCGCCTTGGGGCGGATCGGATAAGTGAAGTGATGCTTTCGTCCTCGGCTGAAGCGCTGGCGGCCTGGCTCTCCGATCCGAACGCGACGTAGCGCGCGACGGCGCCGCGCCGTCAGGTCAGCCGCTCCGGCGATCGCGCCCTACGGCGCAGCCTTCGCCGCTGGCTCCGTGACGCAGCGGATCCCGAGGAACCCGCAGCGGTACGTCACCTCGAAACCTCCCGGCCGCGCCGTCCTGACGAGCGGCGGGATGCCGTCGCGCCAGCTCCCGCCGCGGGCGACGCGCATCTTGCCGCTACCGTCGTTGGCGCTCGTCGTCCACTCGAACACGTTGCCGGCCAGGTCCTGGATGCCCTGCGGGTTCGCGCCGGCGGGGAAGCTCCCCACGTCGCACGCGGTCTTTCGCACGGTGCCGCCGCCGGACCAGCACAGCTGATCCTTCGGGGCCTCGTCGCCCCACGGGTACGGCCGCGCCGCCTCGCCGCCGCGGGCCGCCCACGCCCACTCGTCGTCGCGCGGCAGCCGCTTGCCCTGCGCCGCGCAGTAGGCCTGCGCCTGCGCGAAGTCGACGCAGACCATCGGCTGCCTCTCCTTGCCGGCCACGTTGTACGTCGACGCTTCCTGGGCGAAATTCTCGAATGTATCCGTGTACTTACCTACCTTGATGCACGCGGCGTAGGCCTCGGAGGTGACCTCGGTCCTGTCCATGCACAGGTCGCCCACGGTCGCCTTCACCTTGAGCGGGCCCATCACGAAGCTGCCGCCAGGCACCCGGGCCATGCCCTCGGGGCAGCCGTCCGAGGGCGCCGCCGGCGCGGCGGAGGCGGCCGGGTCGGCGCCGGCCTGCGCGGCGGTTGGATCGCCGCCGGGCTGGGCCGAGGCCGCGGTCGCACCGGGCTGGGGCCCCGGCGCGGCGGTCGACGCGGCGGCCTCCGGCGCGGCCTGCGCGGCGGGCGCCGGCGCAGCGGGCGGCGCGCCGTCGGGCGCCGCGGGAGAGGCGCCGCACGCGGCGGCGAGGACGCCGCACGCGGCGACAGCGAGGGACAGCGAGGAGACGGCAAGGGGGGTGGTGGAGGATCGCATGGTGTGTAGAGCGACAAACGGGTTGAAACTGCCTGAAAAGCGCAGAAACTCGAACCGCCAAGACGCCAAGGACGCCAGGAAGAGAATCCTATCTTGGCGTCCTCCGTGTCTTGGCGGTTATTTCTCGCTTGATCAACGTGAGCGATGTTCTACGAGGCGGTCACGGTCGGCGCCGGCTCGTCGTCGAGCCATTGCTCCTGGACGACGATCGCCGGCAACAAGGTGAATGGCCCGTCGTAGCCCGGGCCGAAGGTCAGGACCTGGATCACGCGCCGATCGACGCGGCGGACCGGGAACATCACCTCGCCCCCGCGGGGGAGCTCGCTGCCGCGGGGCGGCTCGATCCAGAAGGCGACGCCCTCGGTCTTTCCGCCGAGCAGCGAGATGCCCCTCGGCGCGCGGCGGCGGCACGAGGCCCCGGCGCAGGAACATCGCGATGTGGGTGGCCCGGGCCGAGAGCCCTGCCGGCGTGTGATCGATCGGCAGCCCGCCCCAGCGGTGGAAACCCATGCCCGCCTGGAGCCGCCCGAGGAGATCCTCGCTCTCGCCGTGCCAGCCGTACGGCCCGGCCGCACCCACGTTGCCGGCGACCATCGGCGTGCGCCGCGGATACCCCTTCTTCTTCGCGATCTCGGGGATGTTCTCGGGCCTGCCGACGAAGTTCGCGACCTCGACGAGGCCGGCCGCCGCGGCGGCACCTGGCGGACGTCGAAGCCGCTCGCCGCCCGAGCGAGCCGGCGAGCCTGACTGCCGCCCCTGGCGGACGCCTCCTCCGCGCCTTGCGCACCTGAGCCACCGCGCGAGCGGCCGAGTGGCGGTCGCCATCGGCGAGCCCATGACGGGCGGGGCCCGCGGGGCTCATCGCGTCGAGATCTCGTGATCTTCAGCTTCGTCGAGGACGCCCTCTCCGTGGTCCGCGGGGCGTGTTCACCGGCACGCAAGTCGTTGCGCGGTTGCGCAGCGGCCCCGCGCGTTCATCGCTGTTCACGCGGCGGCCCCGCCGATCTCCCGGGGAATCCGCGTGGGCGCCGCCGGCACGAGGTGTGCTCTGGAGGTGGGGAACGACGACGCGAGAGGCGCAGCCCGCTCCGGCGAATACGCGATCGAGGCGGATCTGCGCGGGCGACGGGGCTTCGTCGCAGCGCGCGCGTCGCAGGGGAGAACCATGGAATTCGAGTCGACAAGCGATATCACCAGCGCGGTGCTCAGCCAGCGTCAACCCGCCATCATGGCAGGTGCTCTGATCGATAACGATACCGAGACTCATGGCGCTCCTCTTTCCATACGATCGAGAGCCGCCCGGGGCATGGTGGCTCTGCGCCGCGGCGCCGACGACCACACGGACCGTGAGGGCGCGAGGGAGCGAGGCGTCGCGGTCGCCGCCCCCCGCTACCAGAGCGCCGTCACGCAGCCGGCCGCCGCCCTGGCGAAGGCCCCGGAGCTCCTCGCCGCGAAGCGGCGCGTCCTGTCCGGCGACAGGCTGCCGGCGGCCTCGACGCGCCTCGCAGAGCCCGCCGAGGTCGACGGCTTCCTCCGCGAGCTCGATCAGGCGATTCGCCCCTTCGAGGACTCTCTTCGGAAGGCAGCGTCGAGGCACGGAGACAGGGTCGCCCAGCTCAAGGCCATCATCAAGAAGGCGTCGATCCAGACGAGCAAGACCCGGTTCGACGACCCCCGGGACATGGCGGAGTTCGACGCCAGGCTCGAACGGGTGGTGCGGAGGGGCGAGCCGCTGGTGCTCGCCATGCCCGAGGGAGGCGGCAAGGTGCCGGTGCCGCTCAAGACGGGCAGGTTCGGCAGGGCGCCCGATTTCGCGGAGTTCCTCGGCCTGAAGATGCGCGCGGCGCTGGCGCGCGTCCTGCGCGAGTTTCACCCCGGCGGCGCCCACGTGATCGTCGTGCCGGACACGTGCCTGCACACCCGCGACATGGGCTTCTCCGCGGAGGAGACCCGGAGCCACCTGCGGAAGCTCTGGCGCGATCTACCCCGCCTGGGCATCCGTGACGAGGTCATCGTGGCCGATACCCTCGCGCACCTCCCCGAGGACTGGGATGGAGTCATCCAGCGGAGCGTGGCGGAGGTGGTGGCGTCCATCGCGGAGGACGTCACCGTGAGGGAGGCGGCCGCCGCCCAGGCGCAGTCGCTGATGTTCATCAAGGACTGCGGTCTATCCAGCGAGGACGAGGCGGTCCTGTTCTATGCAGCCGTGGCCGGCCACCCGGAAGGGATCCCCGCCGGGCTCGCCGCGGAGGCCAGGGCGTTCCAGGCGGCGACGGAGCGGGTGACGCCGCTCTACATGGCGATCAACCACCACGGCATTCGAGGGCTCGGCCTGATCGAGCGGGCGGTCGACGGGCTCGGCTTCTCGAGCGCGAGCTACCTCCGCGCGAGCGTCCACGCCAAGCCGGGCTGTCCGCGGCTGGCGCTCAGCGTCTTCCACGCGCTCGCGCCGGTCGCGCTCCTGCCGATGCACGCCCTGGGCGTGCGCGTGATCGACAAGACGCCTCGCTGGGGGCTCTCGTTCGATGTCGTCGGGCGCATGCGCGGCTGGAAGGCCGTCTGTGAGGCTACCACCGGGCGCTTCCTGTTCTACGAAACGACGCAACAGGACGTCGAGATGGGCGCCGTCTCCGCCGAGCGGGCGGCGGCGTGACGACGCTGCGCAGGCCGCCGGCCTCACCCTCTGTCCAGGATCGGAGAAGACGCATGCAGGAGTTCGATACGATCGTTGTCGGCGCCGGGATCACCGGCCTGTACTGCAGCTTTCGCCTCGCCGAGAGGGACCCTGGCCGCAAGGTGGGCCTGTTCGAGGCGTCCGACCGGTTCGGGGGGCGGATCGAGACGGTCGAGATGGATGGGTTCCTCGCCGAGTGCGGTCCCATGCGGTTCGAGAAGCGGCGGCAGCGCCTGCTGATGGGGCTGCTCGACGAGCTCGGCCTCGAGACAAGGCCGTTCGCCCGCTACACGGCCGAGCCCATCCAGGGGCCGCGGCACCCCCTCGCCCCCGACGAGGCCGGACCGGCCGATCGCCCTCACTCGACGCTCGAGCTGATGAAGCTCGGCATCCTCAGGATCCTCAAGGACACCGAATGGAGGAGCCCGGGTGATCCGAACGACCCCCGGGACGAGAAGCACAGGGACTGGATGAGGAGCCTCGATGAGGACGATTACGACGGAATACGCCGCCGGGCCAGGCAGGGAGGCGCGTTCCTCCACGAACGGGGGTTCTGGAACGCGCTGAGCGACGTCCTCAGCCACGGCGCCGTGCTCGCGATCCGGGATCAAGGCACGTTCTACCACCTGATTCCAGAGAACCCCAACGCCGCGGACTGGATCATCTTCTGGCTTCGCGCGCTGTCCGGCGAGGGGGAGGGGGAGGCGACCCTCGTCAGCATCGAGGGAGGCTCCCGGGCGCTCCCGCTCGCCCTCGTGCGGAGGCTCGAGCAGCGCTCGGAGCAGGTCTCCATCCACCTCCGCCATGCGCTCACGTCGCTCGCGGAGGCGGAAGGCGGGCGGATCCGCCTCCGGTTCTCCCGCGGCGAGGAGACCGTGGAGGCCGTCGCGCGGCACGTGATCCTCGCCTTGCCCAGGAGCCCGCTGATGCGGCTCGCGGGCTGCTTCTCCCGCGAGATCCAGCGAGATCTCGATGCGGTCTTCGGGTTCCCGCTCCTCAAGTGCTTCCTCGTCACGGACGCGCCCTGGTGGACGGGACGCACGCCGCCCCAGCGGAACGCGTCGCTGATGCCCGCCAGGGAGGTCCACTACACGTACCGCGAGAGCGACGGCAAGGGCATGGCCATGCTCTACACCGATCGACCGGCCACGGAGTTCTGGAAGGTGTATGTCGAGGGGGACGCCCACGATCGGGCGGAGATCGATCGCAGCGAGGAGCTGAAGCGCCAGCTCTTGAAGTACCTCGGGGTGGACCTGCAGGAGCCGGCGGAGCTGCGGCGCGCGGCCGGCGCGGTGACCACGTGGGGCATCCGGGACTGGAGCAGAGAGCCCTACGGCGCCGGGTGCCATACCTGGCGGCCAGGCGCCAGGTCCTGGGAGGTCCTCGAGCGGCTGAGGGCGTTCAGCCTCCCTGGCAGCGCCGCGCCTGCCGGCAACGTCCATGTCTGCGGTGAGGCGTATTGCGATTACCAGGGGATCGAGGGGGCGCTCCGCTCGGCCGAGAGCGCGCTGAAGACCGTGCCGTGATCCTCGAGCCCGCGCTCCCGTTCCAGGTCGACAGGCCGGCTGCGCCGAACTATCGCTCCGTGCATGACGACAGCACCTCTTGCGGGCCACGGCGGCCCGGACGGCGCGCAGGCACCCCGGTTCATCGAGGTGAACGGCGCCCACCTTGCGGTGGCGGAGCGAGGGCAGGGCGCCCCCGTGGTGTTCCTGCACGGGGCGGCCTCGGACCACCGGATGTGGGACCGGCACCTCGCCCTCGTGGGCCAGCGCCACCGCGCGATCGCCTACAGCCAGCGCTACTTCGGGACCGGCGCGTGGGGCCAGGGCTGGCCTCCGCTCGGCGTGCACACGCACGCGGACGACCTCGTCGCGCTCCTTCGCGCCCTCGATGCGGGCCCTGCGCACCTCGTCGCGTGGTCCTACGCCGGCCACGTGGCCCTGAGCGCGGCGCTGAGCCATCCCGAGCTGATCAGGAGCGCCCTTATCTACGAGCCGGGCGTGCCCTCGTACGTCACCGATCCCGCCGAGCTGAGCGCGCTCGGCGACGACATGAACGCCATGTTCGGCCCGGTCTTCGGGGCCGTCCAGCGCGGCGAGCTCGAGGAAGCCGTGCGGGTGCTGCTCGACGGGTCGGGCCAGCGCGAGGGCTATTTCGCCGCGCAGCCCGCGGAGCGGCAGGCCATCAACCTGGACAACGCGCGGACGATGCCGCTCCTCCTGTCGCAGCCCCAACCCCCGGCGATCACGTGCGGCGACCTGGCCGGCCTGAAGGTGCCCGTCACCATCGCGTACGGCGAGCGCTCCCGGCCGACGTTCAGCGTCGTCTCCCGCGCGGCGGCCCGGTGCGTCCCCGGGCAGCACCTCGTGGTCCGCGGGGCCACCCACATGTGGCCCGACGAAGACGCGGCGGCGTTCTGCGCCGCGGTGCTGCGCTCCATCGAGGCGGTCTGAAGCCCGCTTGCCGCGCGGCCCCGCGGCAGGCGACCATGCCCGCTCCATCCTGACCCGCCCGGGAGGTCCTCGACCCATGAGCGAACGGCTGAACCTGATGTCCCCCGCGATGCTCGCCGACCCGTACCCCACCTACGCGGCGCTGCGGCGCGACGCGCCCGTGTGCCAGGTGGACCCGGGCGGCTTCTGGGCGGTGACCCGCCACGACGACATCCTCGCCGTCCTCAAGGACCCGGAGCTGTTCTCGTCCGAGGGCTTCCGCGCCGCCACGAAGCCGGCGTGGCTCGGGCACAACCCGTTCGGCGACTCCATGATCGTGCTCGACCCGCCGGCGCACGGCCGCCTGCGCTCGCTCGTGAGCCGCGCCTTCGCGCCCGCGGCCATGGCCCGCCTCGAGGCGCGCGTGCGCTTCTTCGCGGACGACCTCGCGGCGCGCCTGCCGCTCGGCGAGCCGGTCGACTGGGTCGAGGCGCTCGCCATGCCGCTGCCCGCGAGCGTCATCGGCGAGCTCCTCGGCCTGGATGCCTCGCTTCACCCGCGCTTCAAGCGCTGGACGGACGACCTCACCGGCATCAGCCCGGTCACGCCGGACATGACGGCGCGCATGGAGGAGATCCGCACCACGGTGCGCGAGGCCGAACAGTACATGACCGAGGTGCTGGCCCGCCGCCGCCGCGAGCCCGCCGATGACATGGTGACCGACCTCCTGCGCGCCCAGGTCGACGGCGAGTCGCTCACGGACGCAGAGCTCATGAGCTTCCTGTTCCTGCTCCTCGTCGGCGGCCTGGAGACCACGGTGCACCTCCTGAGCCACACCGCGCGGCAGCTCATCGCGCACCCGGAGGTGCACGACCGCGTGCGCGCGGATCCCGCGCAGATCCCGCGGCTCGTGGACGAGGTCCTGCGCTACGAGCCGCCGGTGCGGTCGGTGTACCGGGTCGCCACGGCCGACACCGAGCTGAGCGGCGTGCGCATCCCCCGGGGCGCCAGGGTGCTCGTGGTGATCGGCTCCGCCGCGCGGGACGAGGCGCACTTCCCGGACGCGCACCGGTTCGACATCGACAGGGGCAGCGTCACGCACGTGCCGTTCGGGCACGGCGTCCACTTCTGCCTTGGCGCGCCGCTCGCCCGGCTGGAGGCCCGGCTGGCGTTCACCGCGCTCCTGCCGCGCGTCCGCCGCTTCACCGAGGCCGGCCCGGCGGTGTGGCGGCGATCGATCTCCGTCCGCGGGGTGACGTCGCTCCCCCTCGTGGCGCACCCGGCGTGACGCGTGGCGCCCCCGGTCCGGCGCGCGGCGCCCCCGGCCTGAGCGCGAAGGTCGCGCTCACCAGCGGGTCCAGCGGGCGATCCGGTTCACGCGCGTGTAGCCGCTGCCATCGTTCGAGAGCCCGTACGACGTCGCGACCTCGGTCTCCAGGTGCGGGCCCCAGCCGTGGTCGAGGATCGGATCGTCGGCGTTCTCGTCGGCGTCCGCGCCGAGGTTGTAGACGAAGCAATGCCCGTAGTGCTGCGTGACGCCCGCGTAGGCGGTCGCGCAGTTGCCGTCGCCCTTTGTGTCCCCGTCGAGGTCCGGCGAGGACCACCCGGTGCCGAACTGCCAGTTGAAGAGGTTGTCCTCGCCCCCCGCGACGCGGACCGGCGCGAGGAGCTGCATGGTCTCTGGAGCGATGCCCTCCGCGGTCGCGCGGAGCACCTCGGCGACGGTCCCCCGGATGTCCTCGATCTCGTCGCGGTATTCCCGGCCGGCCATGTACAGGCCAGGCTGGTAATGGTTGCTGTCGAGCGACGGCTCCCCCTTGGGGCTTAGCCGATCGGCATACAGGATCTTCCAGAACTCGAGTGTGGGCCCGTCCTCCTCGCCGACGCTGTTGTAGACGAGCGCCCACCGCCCGCCGTCCGCCGGCTCACCGCAGTGGACCTGGAGCGGCTCCGCTGGGCCGGTCCCGTCGGGATCGATCGTGTAGACGCCGGCCGGGGCGCTGTCGGGTACGGCGCCGCACCGATCGTAGACGCACCCGGCGCCCGCCTCGACGTCGCAGCGCGCGTCCGCGGGGGGGCTCCCGCCAGCCCCGCCGGCCCCGCCGGCCCCACCGGCTCCAGCGTCCGGTTGCAGGTGATAGGGCCTGTCCAGGCCGGCCACCGTCGTGCACCCGCAGGCCAGCAGGCACGCCGTCGCCAACACCCACGTTGCGGACCCGCTCCTCATCCCGATCCCTCTCCGCACCGCATCACCTTGTCCGGCCGTGTGCTGGCCACGTCCCATGTCGCGCGGACGCTACCGTCTCACCTGCGGCCAGGCAACCCACACACAGGAACCCGCCGTCCGGCGGCGAGCCCGTCCGGCGGCGAGCCCGGTGGAGCGGCGGCAGCGCGGGACCGAGGGCGACCCCCGGGCGCGCTCACCAGCGCGTCCAGCGGGAGATCCGCTTCACGCGCGTGTACTGGGTGCCGTCGTTCGAGAGCTCGAAACGCTCCGCGACCTCGGTATCCAGGTGCGGTCCCCAGTCGTCGTCGGCGATCGCCGCGTCCACCGACTGGCCGGCGGTCGGCTCGTCCGCGTCCGCGCCGAGGCTGTAGACGAAGCAGCTCCCGTAGTGCTGCGTGACGTCCCCATACGCGACAGCGCAGTTGCGGTCGCTCATGTCGTCCCCGTCGAAGTCCGGCGAGGACCACCCGGCGCCGAACTGGTTGGCGAAGATCTTGTCGATGTCCTCTCCGTCCTCGTCGACGTGCTTCGGGGTGACGAGCTCCGGGCTGGAGAGCGTCATGTCCTCGGCGTCGATGCCCGCGGCGGTCGCGAAAAGGACCTCGGCGACCTTCCCGTCGGTGTCCTCGATCTCGTCGCGGTATTCCCGGCCAGCGCTGTACAGGCCAGGCTGGTAATGGTTGTCGTCGAGCGACGGCTTCCCCTTGGGGCTGAGCCGGGCGCGATACGGGATGTTCCAGAACGCACGCGTCGTCCCGTGCTCCTCGTCGACGCGGCCGCCGACGCTGTTGTAGACGAGCGCCCATCGCCCGCCGTCCGCCGGCTCACCGCAGTGGACCTGGAGCGGCTCCTGTGGGCCGGTTCCGTCGGGATCGATCGTGTAGACGCCGCCCGGGGCGCCGTCGGGCACGGCGCTGCACCGATCGTAGACGCACCCCGCGCCCGCCTCGACGTCGCAGCGCGCGTCCGCGGGGGGGCTCCCGCCTGCCCCCCCAGCCCCGTCGTCCGGATGCAGGTGATAGCGCCTGTCCAGGCCCGCCACGGTCGTGCAGCCGCAGGCCAGCAAGCACGTCGTCACCAACACCCACGTCGCGGCCCCGCTCCTCATCCCGATCCCCCTCACATCGCGGTTTCCGGCCCTGCGTGGCCACCGGCGTCGCGTCGACGCTACCGCCTCACCTGCGGCCGAGCAAGTAACGCCGAGCGTCCCGACGAGCCCGGTGGAGCCGATGCCATGGGACCCGCGGCGACCCGCTGCGGCGGCGTCCTTCACGTCCTCGGCGTCCTGGCGCTCTTTGCCTTTCCTGTGTCCGGAGCGCAGCGCCCGCCGCGCCCGAGCACCTCGCCGCGGCAAGGACCAGGGAGCGGCGATGCGCCGCGCGCTGGCGATTGACGATCAGCGCTCGCTTCATTGCGAATGATGAAAAAATATCACGCAGAAACTGGAATGAAACACGCGCCCATGCATGGTCCTTGGCGGATCATGGGCCCATGTAGGGTTGAGACCATCCCGGGCCAACACCTGCCGCGACATCGCGCTCGGTGCGCCGATTCGCCGCGGGGCTGACCTGGCTCCTCTTCGAACCACAGGGCGGTTTCGACCGGCGGCGTCGCGGCGCGCGACAGCGCCGGTCTGCCGCGACCGACGGGCGCCATGGTCCATTGCGACCGCGTCGCCACGTCCATTCCCCGCATTGCCCCTATTTCCAGGCAAAGGACCCTTTGAATGAAGAAACGGCAACCTTCGAACGACGCATCGAGCGCCTCGCCCCCCGGCCGGCGGCGATTCCTCGGCGGCGCGCTGGGGCTCGGGGGAGCCGCGCTCCTCCCGGCCTGCGGTTCGCGGTCCGACGATCCCGGCCCGCCCGCCTCGAACGCGGCGCCCCTCGCGGCGGGCGCCGACAGGCCGGAGGTGTCCGAGCTGCGCTTCGGCATCATCGCGCTGACCGATTGCTCGCCGATCGTCATCGCGCACGAGAAGGGGTTCTTCAAGAGATACGGGATCAACTCCACCATCGTGAAGGGCGCGAGCTGGGCCGCGATCCGCGACTCGCTGTCGAACGGCGATCTCCAGGCGACGCACATGCTCTTCGGCATGCCGCTCGCCTCGACGATGGGCCTCCTCGGGTCACCGAAGAAGCCGATGGTCATCCCGTGGCTGCTCAACCGCAACGGCCAGGCGATCACGATGAAGAGCGACCTCCGGGGCAAGGTCGCCGGCGACCCCAGGGCGCTCAGGCCGTTCGTGGAGGAGGCGCGGGCGAAGGGGGCGCCCATGACCTTCGCGATGACGTTCCCCCCCGGGACGCACGCGATGTGGACCCGCTATTACCTCGGCGCGGGCGGCATCCACCCGGACAGGGACGTCGCGCTCGTCACCATCCCCCCCGCGCAGATGGTCGCCAACATGAAGGTGGGCAAGATGGATGGGTACTGCGTCGGCGAGCCGTGGGGCGCCCGGGCGATCGCCGACGAGATCGGCTACACCGCCATCACGACCCAGGAGCTCTGGAAGGACCACCCAGAGAAGGTGTGCGCGTTCACCGCGGAGTTCGCCGAGAAGAACCCGAAGACGGTGAAGGCCGTGATCAAGGCCCTCCACGAGGCGAGCGTCTGGCTCGACAAGCTCGACAACCGCCCCGAGCAGGCGGACATCGTGTCGAGGCCGACCTACATCAACTGCCCGCCGGAGCTCATCCTGGGCCGGATGCAGGGCCATTACGACTACGGCGACGGGCGGAAGAAAGAGGACAGGGACTACATGATCTTCAGCGACCGGAACTGCAACTATCCGCAGCCGAAATACGCGCTCTGGTGGCTCAGCCAGTTCCGCCGCTGGGGCATGGTGGAGGGGAAGCCGGACTACGAGGGGATCGTCAAGCAGGTCATGCGCCCCGACCTCTACGAGGAGGCCATGAAGGAGCTCGGCGCCCCGCACGGCGGCCCGAGCGACGAGCCCGAGACGCTCTTCGACGGCGTGACGTTCGATCCGAAGGACCCCGAGAGGTACGCGACGTCGTTCCCGGTCCACGCCCTGAAGGGATGACCCCCACACCGCCGGGCGCCGCGCTGTCCGGCGGCGCCCGGCGAGCGACGCGATGAAGGAGTGCTGCATGAGCGAGGCGAAGGCGATCTCTCCCAGGATTCGAGTTGACCACATGATCCTGCCCCTCTTCGGGGTGGCGTGCGTGATCGGGCTGTGGGCCGCCGCGAGCAGCCTGTGGGCCCAGACGCTGCCCTCTCCCCTCAAGACGTGGGAGGTGAGCAGGCCGTACATCTTCGAGCCGTTCGAGAAGCGCGGCGAGCTCGATCAGGGCATCCTCCGCTTCACCTGGTACTCGCTCCAGCGGGTCGCCAAGGGCTACACCCTGGCGATCCTGCTCGGGACGCCCATCGGGTTCTTCCTTGGCGCGTCGAAGCTGTTCCGGTCGAGCTTCGATCCGATCATCCAGATCCTGCGCCCCGTCTCGCCGCTCGCCTGGCTCCCGCTCGGGCTCGTGCTCTTCCAGAAGCCGGACCCGGCCGGCGTCTTCACCATCGCGATGTGCTCGATGTGGCCGACGGTCCTCAACACGGCGCTCGGGGTGCGGTCGATCCCCCAGGATTACATGAACGTCGCGCGGGTGCTCCGTCTCTCGCGCACGAAGACGCTGTTCAAGGTGCAGCTCCCCGCCGCGCTGCCGTACATGTTCACCGGCTTCCGGCTCAGCCTCGGCATCGCGTGGCTCGTCATCGTCGCCGTGGAGATGCTGACCGGCTCGCCGGGGGTCGGCGGCTTCCTCTGGCAGGAGTACAACAGCCTCATCTACGAGCACATCATCCTGTGCATCATCACCATCGGGGTCGTCGGCTTCCTCCTCGACGCCCTCATGAGCCTCGTCGAGCGCAGGCTCAAGCTGGCGGGAGGGTGACGCCGATGCCGCTCGTCGAGCTGCGCAACGTGGGGAAGAGCTACGGCGGCGGGGCCACCCGCACCGAGGTGCTTCGCGACGTCAACCTCGAGATCGAACAGGGCGAGTTCGTCGCCGTGGTCGGCTATTCGGGGGCCGGGAAGACGACCCTCATGTCGCTCGTCGCCGGGCTCCTCCGGCCGGACACGGGGGTGGTGAAGCTGAACGGCAAGGAGGTGGAGGGGCCGGGGCCCGACCGCGGCGTCATCTTCCAGAACTACTCCCTCCTTCCCTGGCTCACGGTCCATGAGAACATCTACCTGGCCGTGGACCAGATCTTCTCGTCCTGGCCCGCGGAGCGGAAGCGCGAGCACACGGAGCGGTACATCGCGATGGTGAAGCTCACCGCCGCCCGCGACAAGAAGCCGGCGCAGCTCTCCGGGGGCATGCGCCAGCGCGTCTCCGTGGCGCGGGCGCTCGCCATGGATCCGGAGGTCCTCCTGATGGACGAGCCGTTCGGCGCGCTCGACGCGCTCACGCGCGCGGCGCTCCAGGACGAGACAGCGCGGATCTGGCGGGCCACCCGGAAGACCGTGCTGCTCATCACGAACGACGTGGACGAGGGCATCCTCCTCGCCGACAGGATCATCCCGCTCAGCAAGGGGCCGGGCGCCACGCTGGGGCCGGGCATCGCCGTCGATCTCGACAGGCCGCGCGATCGAAAGGCCATCAACCACGATCCGCGCTTCAAGGAGATCCGCGGCGCGGTCATCAGCTACCTGCTCGGCCCCGGCGCCGGGGCCATGGCAGGCGCGGGCGCTCCCGGCGCGGCGCGGGGCGCGGAGGCGGTCGCATGAAGAAGTATCTCGAGATCTGGAACGTCACGAAGACCTTTCCCACGCCGGACGGGCCCGCGGTCGTCGTCCGCAACTTCGATCTGAACCTCAAGAAGGGAGAGTTCCTGTCGCTCATCGGCCACTCGGGCTGCGGCAAGTCCACCGTGCTGTCGATGGTCGCGGGCCTTTGCGAGATAACGAGCGGCGGCATCGTCCTCGCGGGCCGGCAGATCCAGGGGCCCGGCCCGGATCGCGGGGTCGTGTTCCAGTCGCCGTGCCTCCTGCACTGGATGACCGCGCTCGAGAACGTCCTGCTCGGCGTCGAGCAGGTCCACCGGCAGAAGAGCAAAAAGGACTGCAGCGAGATCGCGACCCACTACCTCGAGCTCGTGGGGCTCGGGCCGTCGATGCACAAGAAGCCGCGCGAGCTGTCCTCGGGCATGCAGCAGCGGGTCGGGCTGGCGCGCGCCTTCGCGCTGTCGCCGAAGATGCTCCTCCTCGATGAGCCCTTCGGCATGCTCGACTCGCTCACGCGGTTCGAGCTCCAGGAGGTGCTCATGGACCTGTGGGCCGAGGACCAGAAGACGGCGCTGATGGTCACGCACGACGTGGACGAGGCCCTGTTCCTGTCGGACCGCATTGCCATGATGACGAACGGCCCGGGGGCGCGGGTCGGCGAGATCCTCGCCGTGCCGTTCCCGCACCCGCGGGAACGGCAGGCGGTGCTCGAGGATCCGATGTACTACCCCCTCCGCGAGCGGCTCATCTCGTTCCTGGAGAGCCAGGCGCACAAGGACCCGCCGGCCGCGGAGAGCGCACCCGAGGCCGCCCCGGAGCCCGCCGTGAAGGCGGGGCGCTCCTGGACCGCGCTCTGGAAGGGCAGCAGGACGTCGGCCTGACGCGGCGCGCGAGGTCGAGAGAGCGCCTGAGGCCGCCAGGGCGACGCGGCGCGCGAGGTCGAAAGAGCGCCTGAAACCGCCATGGCGCTGTGGGCGCGCGATCTAGACAGGATCCGCCGAGGGTGCGAATCTGCGGGGCCGCCGTTTGCGGCTGCCCCGGGCGGTCAAGCTCCCTGGCGAGGTGAGATGCTCTCCGCAACGTGTACCGTAGGCCAGAAGATTTACAGTGATGCGGCGGTCGATGTGTTCAAGGGCACCTGGGGCGAGGGCTGGAAGCCCGTCGCCATCAAGGTCCTGAAGAACGAGTTCCCGAGCTCGCGCGAGCTGGCCTCGCTGCGGCACGAGTACAACGTCCTCCGCGAGCTCGACGTCGAGGGCGTCGTCAAGGCCTACGGGATCGAGAAGCACAGGAATGGCCTCGCCCTCGTCGTCGAGCGGCCGAGCGACACGACGCTCCACGACATCCTCCGCGCGGGGCGGCTGGAGCTCAAGGCGGCGCTGACGATCGCCCGCTCCGCCGCCCGGATCCTCGACGAGGTCCACCGCCGCAAGGTCATCCACAAGGACGTCAAGCCGCACAACCTCCTCGTCGATCCGGACACGCTCGAGGTCCACCTCGTCGGCTTCAGCATCGCCGCGCTCCTGCCGCAGGAGACGCAGCAGGCGGTGAGCCCCGAGGCGCTCGAGGGGACGCTCGCGTACATGTCGCCCGAGCAGACCGGCCGGATGAACCGCGTCATCGACCGCCGCACCGACCTCTACTCGCTCGGCGTGACGCTCTACCAGATGCTCACCGGGGCGCTGCCCTTCGCCGAGGGCGAGCCGATGGATCTCATCCACGGCCACATCGCGAGGACGCCGGTGCCCCCGTCCGAGCGGGCGCCCGGGATCCCCGAGGCGGTCTCCCGCATCGTGATGAAGCTGATGGCCAAGAACGCGGAGGATCGCTACCAGAGCGCCTTCGGGCTCGTGGCCGATCTCGACACGTGCCTGCGCCAGCTCTCGACGACGGGCGCCGTGGCGCCGTTCCCGCTCGGCCAGCGCGACCTCCCCGACACGCTGCGCATCCCGCAGAAGCTCTACGGCCGCGCCGAGGAGGAGCGGGCGCTGCTCGCCGCCTTCGAGCGCGCCGCCGGGGGCGAGCGCGAGCTGCTCCTCGTGTCGGGGTACTCGGGCATGGGCAAGTCGGCCCTCGTGAACGAGATCCACAGGGCCATCGCCCAGCGGGGCGGCTACTTCGCCGCGGGGAAGTTCGACCAGCTGAACCGCGGCGTCCCGTATGCCTCCATCGCGCGCGCGTTCCGCGAGCTCATCCGCCACATCCTCACCGAGCGGCCCGAGCAGCTCGCGCGGTGGAGCGCGGCGCTCGAGGGCGCCCTGGGCACGAGCGGCCAGCTGCTCGTCGATCTCATCCCGGAGCTCCAGTGGATCGTCGGCCAGCAGCCCGCCGTCCAGCCGCTCGGGCCGGCGGAGTCGCAGGCGCGCTTCCACGCGGTCTTCAAGGCGTTCCTCCACGTCTTCGCGCGGGTCGACCACCCGCTCGTGCTCTTCCTGGACGATCTCCAGTGGGCCGATCCGGCCTCGCTGAAGCTCCTCCAGGTCGTCGCCGCCGATCCGGAGCGCGCGCACCTGCTCGTCATCGGCGCCTACCGCGACAACGAGGTCTACGAGGCGCACCCGCTGCGCGTCGCGGTCGGCGAGTTCCAGAAGGCGGGGGCGCCGCTGCGCGAGCTCGAGCTCCGGCCGCTCGCCCTCGCCGACGTGATCGAGCTCCTCTCGGACACGCTCTCCGCCGCGCGCGAGGACGTCGAGCCGCTCGCCCGCGTCGTGTTCGACAGGACCCGGAGCAACCCGTTCTTCGTGCGGCAGTTCCTCGGCGCGCTCCACGCCGAGGGGCTGCTCCGCTTCGAGGCGGGCGCGTGGACGTGGGACATCGAGCGCATCCGGCGGCGCACGGTCACGGACAACGTCGTCGACTTCATGGCGCGCCGGCTCGCGGAGCTCGAGCCCGATCTCCAGCGCGTCCTCAAGCTGGCGGCGTGCATCGGGCACGAGTTCGACCTGCGCTCGCTGGCGGTCATCAGCGAGCGGCCGCCGCACGAGACCGTGGCCGCGCTGTGGAAGATCCTGCAAGAGGGCCTGATCTCGCCCGTGGACGCCGACTACCGCCTCGCGCACGCGACCGACGGCGAGGCGCGGGGCGGCGTCGACTGGCGCGTCAGCTACCGCTTCCTGCACGACCGCGTCCAGCAGGCGGCCTACTCGCTCATCGACGACGACCGCAAGCGCGAGGTCCACCTCCGGATCGGGCGGCTCATGCTCGCGAGCAGCGACGACGCCGCGCGCGACGAGGCGCTCTTCGATATCGTCAATCACTTCAACATCGCGGCGCCCCTCGTGACCTCCCCGGAGGAGCGCGCCACGGCCGCCGAGCTGAACCTCGCCGCCGGCAGGCGGGCCAAGGCGGCCACCGCCTACGAGGCCGCCGCGGGCTATCTCCGCGCGGGCATGGGGTTCCTGCCGGGCGGCGGCTTCGAGGAGCGCTACGACCTCGCCCTCGCGCTGCACAGGGAGCGCGCCGAGGTCGAGTCGCTGTGCGGCGCCTTCGACGAGGCGGAGCGGCTCTGTGCAGCGGCGCTCGCGCGCGCCAGGACGGCGATCGACAAGGTGTCGATTCACATCGTCCAGGCGAATCAATACCTCCTCCAGTGGCGCAACCACGAGGCGACCCTCGTGCAGAAGGCCGGCCTCCGGCTCCTCGGGTGCCCGATCCCCGAGGAAAGGGCCGAGGTCGCCGCGCTGCTGGAGCAGGAGCTCGCGGCGGTGCCCGTCCTCCTCGGCGGGCGGAGCATCGAGGAGCTCGCGCACGCCCCGAGGACGACGAACCCCGAGCACCCGCTGACCCTGGAGCTGCTCGTCAACCTGTTCTTCGGGGCGTACAACTCCAGCGATCAGACGCTCGCGAACCTCGCCATCGTGAAGATGGTGACGCTGTCGCTGAAGCACGGCAACAGCGACATGTCCGCCTTCGGCTACGTCGCCTACGGGATGGTGGTGGGCCCGCTCCTCGGCGAGTACGAGACGGCCTACAGGTTCGGCAAGATGGCCATCGAGCTGGCCGAACAGCTCGACAACCTCGTCCTCCGGGCCAAGACATACCACATCTTCTCCGCGGACGTGCACAGCTGGACGCAGCACCTGCGGCGGGCAGACCCGTATTACGATCGGGTCTACGAGCTCGGGCTCCAGGCCGGCGACTGGACGGCCATGGGCTACATGATCAGCCAGAGCGGCTCGGACAGGCTCACCTACGGGATGGCCCTCCCGGAGCTCGCGCGCCTGACCGACGTGCACCTCGCCTTCCTGAAGCGCGCCAGGAGCCACGATATCATCGACATCCTCCTCGCGGGCGTGATCCAGCCCATCAAGTGCCTCCAGGGGCTGACGAGGAGCCGGTTCAGCTTCGACGACGACGCGTTCGACGAGGCGGCGTACACGGAGAAGCACGGCGGCTCGCCCTACCACATGGGGTGGCTCTATCACGCAAAGATCCGGAATGCCTATCTGTTCGGCGACCGCGCGCGCTTCGCCGAGCTCATGCCGAAGCTCGCTGTCATCGAGGCCGCGCTGCCGACGCACGCCAAGGTGCCGGAGGCGACGTTCTACACGGGGCTCATGCGGCTCGCCGCCTGGGAGTCCGCCGGCGACGCCGAGCGCAAGGAGCACGAGGAGCACATCGAGCGGCTCCTCGGGCGGATGAAGCGCTGGGCCGACGCCGGGCCGGACAACGTCCTTCACAAGCACGTGCTCCTCCTCGCGGAGAAGGCCCGCGTCGAGGGCCGTATCGCCGAGGCGATGGACCTCTACGAGTGGGGGATCGAGGCGGCGCGCCAGGCGGATTACGTCAACAACCAGGCGCTCGGGAACGAGCTGTACGGCAGGTTCTGGCTCGCCCAGGGCAGGACCGAGTTCGCGGGCACCTTCCTGCGCAGGGCCATGTACCTGTACGAGCGCTGGGGGGCGAGCGCCAAGGTCGAGGCGCTGCGCGAGGAGCTCGCGCCGCTCGCCTCGCCGGCCCTCGGCCTGCCCGGGGGCCTCTCGCCGTCGTCTGGTGCGATGGGCGGCGCGACGGCCGGCGCGGGCTCCGGGCTCGCCCCGGGGGAGCTCTGCGATCTCGCCGCGTTCCTGAAGACGGCGCAGGCCATCTCGAGCGAGATCGTGCTGGACAAGGTGCTCGAGCAGGTGCTTCGCAACGTGATCAAGAGCGCCGGGGCGAGCCGGGGGTTCCTGATCCTCGCGCGCGGCGAGGGGCTCACGGTCGAGGCGATGGTGTCTGTCGATCCCGACACGGTGCGCCTCGGGCTCGCGACGCCCATGGAGGAGCGCCTCGATCTCGCCCGCCCCGTCGTTCACTACGTCGCGCGCTCGCGCGAGGCGGTCGTCATCGGGCGCGCGGAGGACGACCCGCGCCTCGCGGGCGACCCCCACGTGAGCGCGCGCCGGCCGAGGTCGATCCTCGGCTTGCCGCTGCTGCACCAGGGCAGGCTGAGCGGCGTGCTGTACCTCGAGAACCAGCTCGCCGAGCACGCCTTCACCGCCGATCGCATCGAGCTCCTGCGGCTGCTCTCGTCGCAGGCCGCGGTGGCGGTCGAGAACGCGCTGCTCTACGCCGATCTGGAGTCCGTGAGCGCCGAGCTCCGGCGGGCGAACGAGCGGCTGGAGCAGGAGGTCAAGCAGCGCACCGAGGAGCTCTCGCAGGCCAACGCGCGGCTCTCCGCCCAGAGCGAGGAGCTGAAGGAGACGAACCTGCGCCTCTTGCACGAGCTCGGCGAGCGCGAGCGCGCGGAGCGGTCCCGCGCCGAGCTGCACGAGGCGGTGATCCGGTTCCAGCGCGAGAAGATCGCGGAGCTCTCGACGCCGCTCGTGCCGATCACGAAGGACGTCATGGTCATGCCGCTCATCGGCACGCTGGACGAGGAGCGGGCGCAGGAGGTGCTGCAAACGCTGCTCGACGGCGCGACGAGGAGCAGCGCCCGGGTCGTCATCATCGACGTGACCGGGATCAGGCAGGTCGACAACCGCGTCGCGAACGCGCTCATCGACGCGGCCAACGCGCTCCGGCTGCTCGGGGCCCAGGCCGTGCTGACCGGCATTCGCGGCGAGGTCGCGCGCGCGCTCGTCGAGCTCGACGTCGACCTCACGCGCATCGTGATTCGCGGGACGCTGCAGAGCGGGATCGCGTACGCGGTCGGGCGCTCGGGCGCCGTCCTCGCGTGACGCGCGCGGCGTCGAATCGTGTGGACACATACGCGGCGGATCGCGCATGATGAGCGCGCGAGTTGGCCGGGGGACTGTGCTCCATCGCGATCCATCGTGACGGCGCGGCGTGCGCTGATACGAGGCGCGCGGTACGGCCGGGGCAGGGCGGCTCCTCGCGGCCGGAGGGGTGAGGGGATGTTGAAGAGCATCGGTCGGTTCGTCGTCGGGGTCTGCATGGCGGGGCTCGCGGCCCTCGGCTGCGAGAGCAACGGCGGCGGCGGCGGCAGCGCGGCGCCGGCGTCCGGCGCGAAGCCGAAGCTCGCCTACATCACCAACGGCGTCGCGCCGTTCTGGACCATCGCCGAGAAGGGGGTCATCGACGGAGCGAAGGAGTATGGCGCGGAGGTGAGCGTCGTGATGCCGAGCGACGTCAACGACCAGATGCAGCGGGTCGAGGACCTGCTCATCCGCGGCGTCGACGGCATCGCGATCAGCCCGATCGACGCGGAGAACCAGGTCCCGCTGCTCAACAAGGCGGCCTCGAGGACCAAGCTCATCACGCAGGACTCCGACGCGCCGAAGAGCGATCGCATCGTGTACATCGGCATCGACAACTACGTCGCTGGCCGGATGGCGGGGCAGCTCGTGAAAGAGGCGATCCCGGGCGGCGGGAAGGTGGCGATCCTGGTCGGGCGCCTGGAGGGCGACAACGCCAGGAAGCGCCGGCAGGGCGTGCTCGACGAGCTCCTCGATCGCGCCGACACGAGCGGCGGCAACGACCCGCTGAACGAGGTCCTGAAGGGGGCGAAGTACACGATCGTCGCGACGCTGACCGATCAGATCGACGCGGCGAAGGCCAAGAGCAACGCCGAGGACATGATGTCGGCGCACCCGGACCTCGTGGGGCTCATCGGCCTGAACGCCTACCACACGCCGGCGTTGCTCGAGGCGGTCAAGCAGGCGAAGAAGATGAGCTCGATCCAGGTCGTCGGCTTCGACGAGCAGGACGCGACGCTCCGCGCGATCCAGGACGGCGAGGTGGTCGGCACGGTGGTGCAGAACCCGTACATGTACGGCAAGGAGTCGGTGCGCGTGCTCGCGGCGCTCGTGCGGGGCGACGACTCGGTGGTGCCCCCGAACAAGTTCATCTCCCTGCCGGCCCGGCAGATCCGCAAGGCAAACCTCCCCGAGTTCTGGGCGGATCTGAAGCAGAAGGCCGCGAAGCCGGACTGACCTGCGGCGCTGCGCGCGCCGCGCGCCGAGACGGTCGACGACACCCCTCCTGCGCATGACGTCCTCTCCGCCCCATCAAGGCGCCCCGCCGCTGCTCGAAGCGCGCGGGCTCACGAAGCGCTTCCCCGGCGTGCTCGCGCTCAGCGACGTTCACCTCGCGCTCGGCCGCGGCGAGGTGCTCGGCATCGTCGGCGAGAACGGCGCCGGCAAGAGCACCCTCATGAAGATCCTCGCCGGCGTCGAGGCCCCCGACGCCGGCGAGATCGTCCTCGACGGGCGGCCCGTCGCGCTCGGCTCCGTGCGAGAGGCGCTCTCCCGCGGCATCGCGCTCATCCACCAGGAGCTCAACCTGGCGGACAACCTCGATATCGCGGCCAACATCTTCCTCGGCCGCGAGCCGCGGCGGGGCGGCTTCATCGACGAGGGGAGGATGGAGCGCGACGCGCGGGCGCTCATGGCGCGGGTCGGCCTCGCCGGGTCGCCGCGCGCGCTCGTCGGCGGCCTCTCCCTCGGGCAGCGCCACCTCGTGGAGATCGCCAAGGCGCTCTCGGCCAGCGCCCGGGTGCTCATCATGGATGAGCCCACGTCGTGCCTGTCGCCGCGCGAGGCCGAGGCCCTCTTCCAGGTGGTGCGCGAGCTCCGCGCGGGCGGCATCAGCGTCGTGTACATCTCCCATCGCCTCGGCGAGGTGAGGGCGCTGTGCGACCGCGTGCTCGTGCTGCGCGACGGCGAGAACGCCGGCGAGCTCGGGCGCGACGAGGTGACCCACGACAGCATGGTGCGGCTCATGGTGGGGCGCGATCTCTCGCAGTTCTATCCGCACGTCCCGCACCCGCCGGGCGAGCCCTTGCTCGAGGTCTCCGGCCTCCGGACGGCGCGGCACCCGGAGCGCGCGCTGAGCTTCACGGTGCGCGCCGGGGAGATCGTCGGCGTGGCGGGCCTGCTCGGCGCGGGGCGCACGTCGCTGCTGAAGGCGCTCTTCGGCGTCGCGCCGGCGGCCGCGGGCTCCGTCCGCGTGGCCGGGCGCGAGGTCACCCCGCGCACCCCGCGCGACGCGATCGCGGCCGGGATCGGCCTCGTCCCCGAGGACCGCCAGCAACAGGGCATCATCCTGGAGATGGCCGTGCGGGCGAACGTGAGCCTGCCGAGCCTCCAGCGGACGCAGCGCCGCGGGGTGCTCGACCGTGCGGGCGAGCGCCGGATGTCGGCGCAGATCGTCCGCGAGCTCGGCGTGAGGACGCCGAGCGACGTGCAGCCCGTTCAGCACCTCTCCGGCGGCAACCAGCAGAAGGTGGTCATCGGAAAGTGGCTGTCGATGTCGCCCCGCGTGCTCCTGCTGGACGAGCCGACGCGCGGGATCGACGTCGGGGCGAAGCACGAGATCTACCAGCTCATGGAGCGGCTGGCCGCGAGCGGCATGGCGACCCTGTTCGTGTCGAGCGACATGGAGGAGGTGATCGGCATGTCCGACCGCGCGCTGGTGATGCACGAGGGGCGCATCGCCGGGGAGCTCGGCCGCGCCGCGCTGAGCGAGGAGGCGATCATGCAGCTCGCGACAGGCAGCGGCGTCGCGGCCTGAGCCGGAGCGTTCGAGACGGTGGCGAGGCCAGAGGAGCATGCCAGTGACGACGACGACACGTGACCCCCGGGCGCCGGACGCCGATTCGCCAGCGCCGCTCGCGCCGCCAGTGCCGCTCGCGCCGACCGCGCCGCTCGCGCCGACGACGCGGCGGAAGGTGCTCGGCGTCTTCTGGCTCCTCCTGGCCGTGTCGCTCGGCACCGCGCTCCTCAACGGCAGGTTCCTGCTGGCGGAGAACCTCGAGAACCTGATCCGCCGGACTGCGCTGTTCGGCATCCTCGGCATCGGCGCCGGCTTCGTGATCATCACCGGCGGCATCGACCTGTCGATCGGCTCCGTCGTGGCGCTCGCCGGCTGCATGCTGCCGTGGCTCCTCGCGGTCCATCACTGGCCGCCCTCCGCCGCCGTGCCCCTGCTGCTCGGCATCGCGCTCTGCATCGGGCTCGCGCACGGCCTGCTGATCACGAAGCTCCGGCTCCAGCCGTTCGTCGTCACGCTCTGCGGGCTCCTCCTGTACCGGGGCACCGCGCGCGGGATCGCGGGCGACCAGACGCAGGGGTTCGGCGTCGGGTTCGAGTCGCTGCGTTATCTGGCGGTGGGCAGCCCGTTCTCCGTCCCTGTGCCGTTCCTCTCGTGGATCTCCGAGGGGCGGTTCAGCCCCTATGCGGTGCACCCGTTCACCGGCGTGAAGACGCGCCTCGATCCGATCACGTGGATCGATATCCCGATGCCGTTCCTGCTGTTCCTCGCCATCGCGATCGCGGCGTCCGTCTTCCTGAACCGCACGATTTACGGCCGCTATCTCATGGCGCTCGGCCGCAACGAGCAGGCGGCCCGCTACAGCGGGGTCGACACCGACCGGATGACGATCCTGGCCTATGTCCTCTGCTCGCTGCTCTCCTGCTTCGGCGGCATGCTGTTCGCGCTCGAGGTCAACTCGGCCCAGCCGGTCGATTTCGGCAATTTCTACGAGCTCTACGCGATCGCGGCCGCCGTCCTCGGCGGCTTCAGCCTGCGCGGCGGCGAGGGGGCGGTGATGGGCGTCGTCCTCGGCACCGCGCTGATGCAGGTCCTTCGCAACGCCATCAACATGCTGGGTGTCCCCACCCAGATCGAGTTCGCCGTCATCGGCGCCGTGATCCTGAGCGGCGTCATCGCCGATGAGCTGGTGAGGCGGTACGCGGCGGCGCGGCGAAAGCTCGCCCGCTCGTGATCGGATCCCCGCGCGCGGCGCACCGCATCTGGCACATGGCACGTGCCACGCGGCGACGGCGCGACGAGGCGCGATCCTCGTGCGCCGCGCGTCGCGATGCTGCCGTTCGGCCCGCGCGCAAGGGCTGCTCCCGGACGTGATCCATCGCACGCAGCCCGTCCGCTCTCCATGATACCGCCCATCGCGTGCCGCACTCGGCGGCTCGACCGCGACGCGGCGATCATACAGCGATCGCTGACACCGCCGTTGATCCGCGCGCGGCGGCCGTGATCCTCCCAGCCGACCACCGGCCGGCCGTGATGCCGATTCCGGCGATAGCGCCTCGCGATCGTCCTCGGTGATTGAAGGGCGCTGGCGGCGCGCGCCCCACATTGCCGGCACGCAACCTGCCAGGAGCGCTCTCCGGGGGAGCCGCCTCGCCGGAGAGCGCCGCTGTTCGCGGCGGCCCGGCGACAGCGCCTTTCCTGCCTGCCATCGCGCCACCGCGAAGCAGGGTCGCTGCGATCGAAACCACCGGCTCAACAAGCCACATCCCCAACTGGAGGTATGGATGTTCACGTCACTTCCATCCGGGCCCGTCTCGACCCGCTCTCGAACGCTCGCCGACGCGCCGATCTCCTCGCGCCGCATGGCGCCCGCCTTCGCCGGCGCGCCGGTCTCGGAGCGGGACGAGCTCGCCGCGCTCCTCTCGGCCCTCCTCTCGCTCGTCCAGCAGCGCCGGGACATCTGGATCCCGCTCGCGTTCGGCGCGATCGGCTTCACGCCGATCGTTTGCCTCTCGCTCGCCATCTTCGAGATCGCCCCGCTGCACGTCTCGACACCCGCGGTGGTGCTCCCGTCGTTCATCGCCGCCATCGCGCTCGGCGTCCGGTTCCCTCGTTACGGACGGATCGCGGCCAAGGGCTACCTGATCTCGCTCGCGGGGGTGCTCCTCTACGACGCCGAGCGCGCGCCCTGGATGCTGACCGGCGCGTGGAGCGACTTCGTCCCCAGGATCGGCGCGTTCCTGCTCGATCGGGAGCAGGAGCACGCGGCGCTCGGGTATGCCTGGCGCTGGCTCGGCAACGGCGGCGGGATGGGCATCACGTTCGTCATGGTCTATCCGCTCCTCTCGCGGCGACGCAACGTCGTCCATTCCGCGCTGGTCTATGGCGTCTTCATCTGGCTTTGCATGATCGTCACCTTGCTCGTCGCCCCGCGCGGCGAGGAGATGCTGTTCGAGCTCACGCCGAAGACGCTGGCCTTCAGCCTGCTGGGGCACCTCGTGTTCGGGGGCACCATCGGCGCGCTGATGCGCTGGACGGGGCTCAACGTGAGGCCGTACGCCGCGGACCGGCGGGCGCCCGCGCCGATCTCCGTCCGGAAGTAACCGAGTCGCCGAGTCGCCGAGTCGCCGAGTACCCGAGTACCCGAGCAACTGGCCGCCGCCGCGCGCCTCCGCGCGCGGCGGCGGCCACCTCCCACCACGCCCGAGCAGCGCCGCCGCCGACGTCGTCGCGGCGCACCATGCTCTGGAGCGAGCGTCCGCTCGCTCTCCCCCGAACCCACCGGAACCACCGGCTCCCTGGCGCAGAGCGCGATGCCGGTCTCCCGCGATCGCCCGGGCGCCACGGCCTGGTGCGCTGGACAGGAAACCGACACCTGCGTGCTACGCTGAGGACTGCGGGGTTCACGGCGGAGCAGCGCGGGCCGGTCGCGTGGCCCGGGCCAGGGCGCGCTTGCGCCCTGCGAAAGCACAACGGAGTCCAGCACTTACGGTGGCCGCGCAGGGGTGCTCCAGGGCGCTGCCGGGTGGAAAGGGGTTGCTGATGTTGAAGCGGGTTTGCTGTGGAACTGTAATTTTGCATCTCGCGCTGGGGCTCGCGGGTTGCGCCGCCGACGCGGGGGATCCCGCGTCCGGGGAGTCCGCGGTCCCGTTCGGGCGCGGCGGCTCGGCTCCGGCGATGGACATGAAGATCCTCGCCGCGGGCTCGGGGGTACCCTCGGTGTGGGGGCCGGCCGACAAGTCCTTCCTTGGCACCTCGACGACCTCGACGTCGAGGGTCTATTTCACCGGCCACCGCGGCATCGTGTCCGAGGTCTTCTACCCGGTGCTCGACACGGTCAACACCGTCGATCTGCAGTTCCTCGTGGGGGATACGGCCAAGACGTTCGTCGACGAGGAGAAGCTCCAGGACTACACGGTCACCCAGCCGGACAAGCGCTCGATGCGGTGGCAGGCGACGACCACGAGCGGCCAGCACAGCTGGCGGATCACGAAGACCATCTTCACCGATCCGGGGCGCAACGCGCTGATCCAGCGGGTCAAGTTCGACGCGCTGAACGGCAGGAACGTCACCCAGTTCAACCTCTACCTGCTCCACAACCCGGCGATGGACAACTCCGGCGCCGGCGACACGTCGAGGACCGTCACGGCGGGGACGCGCACGATGCTCGTCGCCTCGGAGAACAGCCGCTTCTCGGCGCTGGCGATCTCGCGGGCGTGGAAGGCGGGCGCTGGCGGGCTGCCGATGGTGTCGAGCGGCTTCGTCGGCCAGACGGACGGCTGGACCGACCTGCTCGGCGGCAACAGCGACAGGACGATGAGCTGGCGCAACGACCTCGCGAGCGGCGGCAACGTGGCGCAGATGGGCTGGATCGATCTCGGCGCGAGCGCCGTCACGAGCGTCTCGTTCGACGTTGTCCTCGCCTTCGGCGCCACCCAGGCCGAGGCGACCTCCACCGCCAACGCGACGCTCGGCAGCAACCTCGCCACCCTGCAAGGCACCTACGACAGCGGGTGGAAGACCTACACGAACGGGCTGAACAACCAGGGCGGCACGGCCGACGACCAGTATTACCTCGCGGCGATGGCGCTCAAGACGATCCAGGACAAGTCGAACGGCGCGATGATCGCCGGCATGGGCACGCCGTGGGGCGAGAGCAGCGGCGACAGCAACAATGGCGGCTACCACCTCGTCTGGCCGCGCGACCTGTTCAAGTTCGCCGGAGCGCTCGTGACGGCCGGCGACACGGCGACCGCCACGTCCGTGGTCAATTACCTGTTCAACACGCTGCAGCAGACGAGCGACTGCGGCGGTAGCGAGTACAACGCGGAGGGCTGCCCGCAGGGCTACAGCCGCGTCGGCCGCTTCCCGCAGAACGCCTGGGTCAGCGGCTGGCAGTACTGGCAGGGAACGCAGATGGACGAGCAGGCGATGCCGATCATCCTCGCGTGGCGGCTCGGCGCGTCGGTGTACAACCCGCTGTGGCCCAGGATCAAGAAGACCGCCGATTACATCGTCAAGACGGGCCCGTGGACGCAGCAGGAGCGCTGGGAGGAGAACTCCGGGTACTCGCCGTCGACGATCGCCGCGGAGATCGCGGGCCTCGTCTGCGCCGCGACGATCGCCCGCGCGAACGGCGACACCGCCAGCGCTGCCCGCTACCTGGCCGCCGCGGACTACTGGCAGCAGAGCGTCGACCGGTGGACGTTCACGACGACCGGCTTCCACGGTGAAGACGGCAGGTACTACATCCGCATGAACACGGCGGAGCGGGGCAACACCGGCACCGGACCCCAGATCTATAACCCCGTGTCAGGCCCCGACGCAGCCATCATGATCACGCACGGCAACGGCGGCGGCACGCACGATCAGCGGTACATCATCGACGGCGGGTTCCTCGAGCTCGTGCGGATGGGCGTGAAGAGGGCGAACGACCCGTCGATCGTCGCGACCTTGCCGAAGTACGACGAGGTCCTCATGCGGAAGGTTCCCAACAAGGGTTATGCCTGGTTCCGCTACAACTACGACGGTTATGGCGAGAAGAACGACGGCGGCGCCTACGACGGCCTCACCGGCCGTGGTCGGCTGTGGCCCATCTTCACCGCCGAGCGCGGCATGTTCGAGATCGCCAAGACGGGCATGGGCAGCAACGGCGTCTCCTTCCTGAACACGGTGAAGGCGTTCTCGACGCCGCAGGGCTTCATCCCCGAGCAGGTGTGGAGCGAGGAGACGGACGTCACCGGCTGGGACGTCGACCTGCCGATGGGCGCGACGGCCGGCACGCCGACCCGGTCGATGAGCCCGCTGAACTGGGCGATGGGCGAGTACATCAGCCTGCTGGCGTCGATCCGGGCGGGCAAGGTCGTCGACATCCCGTCCGTCGTCTGCGGCCGCTACAACGCCTGCGTCGTGCCGCCCGCGGCCGGCGAGGTGGCCGTCACGTTCGACGTGACAGCGCAGACCGTGACGGGCCAGCACGTGTACGTCACCGGCAACACCCCGGCGCTGGGCAACTGGAACACCGATCTCGGCATTCCGCTCGCGGTCGATACGACCACGTACCCCGTGTGGAAGAACCGCGTCAACCTGCCGGTCAGCAGCGCCGTGCAGTACAAGGTCTATCGCAAGAACGCCGACGGCAGCGTGACCTGGGAGAACCTGCCGGGCGGCGGCAACCGCACGATGAACACCCCTGCGAGCGGGACGCTCGCGCGGAACGACACGGTGACCTGGTAAGACAGCGCGGCGCGGGCGAGGGGAGCGGTGGAGGGGTGAGGTGAAGGGGTGAGCGGCGCGCTCTCCCGGGGGCTGGCCGTGGCCGCCGGGCGCGCCGCTCAGCGCTTCATGAGCCCGAGGATCACCTGCTCGGTCTGCTCGACGAGCGCCGCCACCAGCTCGGCGGCCGGCCGCGGCCTGGCGAGGGCGGCGCTCTGGCCTGCCCACAGGGACAGGTGGTCGTCGCGCTCCGCCGCCGCCGCGGCCCGGCGGATGGGCTGGGTGAGCCAGTTCTGGACCGGATAGTCGGGCACGTCGGCCTCGTGCGGCGTCATGGCCTCGACGAACTCGTTGACGAGGCCGCGCGCCGTGCGGCCCGAGAACACCCGCGTGAGCACGGTCGTGCGCGCGCGCGGCGACGCGAGCGCGCGGCGGTGGCCGGCGCTCGCGCCCGACTCGTCGCAGGCGAGGAAGGCCGTCCCGATCTGCACCCCGTCGGCGCCGAGCGCGAGCGCCGCCGCCACGCCGCGGCCGTCGGCGATGCCGCCCGCGGCGACGACGGGCGCCCGCACCGCGTCGACGACCTGCGGCACGAGCGACAGCGTGCCGACGAGCGACTCGCGCACCGGCCGCAGGAACGCGCCCCGGTGCCCGCCCGCGTCGCTGCCCGAGGCCACGATGACGTCGATGCCGGCGTCGTCGAGCGCCATCGCCTCGTCGACCGTGGTGGCGGTGCCGACGAGGGCGATCCCCCGCGCCTTGGCCGCGTCGACGACCGCGGCGGGCGGGACCCCCATGACGAAGCTGAGGACCTGCGGCCGCGCGTCGAGCGCGGCCTCGACCTGCTCCTCGAAGCGCGGGGTGAACGCGGCGGGCACCTCGGGGTCGGGCAGGCCGAGCTGCCGCAGGATGGGGCGCAGGCGCGCCACGTGCCGCTCGAGCTCCGCGGGCGCGATGCTGGACGGCTCGCCGGGCTGCGGGACCCACAGGTTGAGCGCGAACGGGTGCGGCGTGAGCCGCCGGAGCTCGGCGGCGAGCTCGCCGATCTGCGGCGGGGTCAAGAAGTGGGCCCCGAACGACCCGAGCCCGCCGGCGTTCGAGACGGCGGCCGCCAGCGCGGCCGTGGACAGGCCGCCCCCGAAGGGGCCCTGGATGATGGGGAGACGCAGGCCGAGCTGTCGCGTGAGGCGTGTATCGGTCCACATGGGCGAGCTCTCTCTTCTCTTCTGGTCACTCGGGGCAGAGGGTCGCGATGTCGACAGGGCACTCGAGGGTGCGGAGCCAGGCGGTGGCGAGCGCGTCGACGGCGGCGGCCCCGGCGGCGTCCGTGGCTGCCTTGATGGCGTCGAGGAGATCCTGCGTGCGCGCGGCCTTGCCGACGTTGGCCGTGTAGAAAGCGGCGAGGGCCCGGTCGAGCACGTCGACGCCGATCGTCTCCGCGACCTCGCGGAAGAAGAACGCCCCCTTCGAGTAGGGCACGGACGACCAGAGCGGGTGCTCCAGGATGTCGATCTCGTTGCAGGTGTCCGGCAGCGCGATGGTGTTCCGGGCCTCCGCCGGATCGCAGTCGCGCTTGAGCGTGCACTCGTGAGAGGACCAGGCGTCGACGCCGAGCTCCTCGAGCGCGTGGGCCGCGAGGTACGTGACCGTGCCCTCGGAGAGGACGAAGTCCTCCCAGCAGGCGATGCGCACGCCGTTGCCGAACCAGCCGTGCGCGGCCTCGTGCGCGTTGACCTCCTCGCTGTAGAGAGAGCCGCTCGAGACGTGCCAGAACGGGTGGTGCTCCATGCCGCCGTAGTCGCCGCCGCCCCAGTCGGCCGAGACGGTCCCGACGCTGTCGCCGAAGGGGTAGGGGCCGTACGTGGTCTCGAAGAAGTCGAACACCTCGACGAGGTGCTCGGTGCCGCTCGCCGCGTCGGCCTCCTGGCCGGGCAGGTGCCACACGCTCACCCGGGTGCCCGCCGTCGTGGTGCCGAGCTCCACCTGCGTGAGCTCGTCGACCGCGATCGCCGGCATGTAGGAGGGCGCTGCGGTGGGGATGCTCTCGGGATAGACCGCGGTCATGCCTTCCGGCACCCCGGTCACGCGCATCGTGAACCGCACGCCGTCCGCGGGATCGGGCTTGCACGGGAAGAGGTTGCCGCAGAAATAGGGCCAGAGGAACGAGACGCCCGACCCGGGCATCCACCCGTCGAAGTCTGCGTGGGGCTTGAAGGCGTAGTCGATGATGATCGTGGCGTCGCTCCCGGTCGACGGGACACCGACGTCGAGCTGGCCGGAGCGCGCCGCGTGCTCGAGGGCGCCCGACGGACCGGTGACGGACGCGATGTCGAGGTCGCCGATCTGGAAGGAGGCGGCGGCGCTGTCCGACGCGGCGAGCACGATGGTCGCCCGACCCGTGAGGCTGGCGAGATCGAGCTCGAGGGCGATCGAGAGGATGTCGCGCGTCCAGTCCTCGCCGGCCGGGGGCGTCGCGCCGCCGCCGCCGTCGCCGCCCGAGCCACCGCCGCCGCCAAGGCCGCCGTCGCCGCCCGAGCCACCGGCCCCGCCGTCGCCGCCCGAGCCACCGGCCCCGCCGTCGCCGCCCGAGCCACCGGCCCCGCCGTCGCCGCCAAGGCCGCCGTCGCCGCCTGCGGAGCTCGCGCTGCTGCTCGCGCCGGCGCCGCCGTCGCCGCCTCCTCCGCCGCTTCCCGCGGTGTCGTCGTCGCCGCAGGCTGCCGTCGCGAGGGCGGCAGAGGTCACGATCGAGAGCCAGATTCGGGTGCGTCGCATGCGTTTGCTCCTGGAATGGGAGCGCGCAGCGTAGGCGACGGAGGATCGCGCTCGAAGAAAGCTGCGTCGATTCAGCCGCCCCGCGGGCCGGCGTCGCCTCCGGGCAGCGGCAGGGTGAAGCTCACCCGCGTCCCCCGTCCGAGCGCGCTCTCCACGCCGATCGCGCCGCCGTGGCGCTCGACGAGGTTCTTGCAGATCGACAGGCCGAGCCCCGTGCTCTTCTCGCCGCCGGTCGACCGGGTGCTCGTCCTCCGGAACTTGGAGAACAGGCCGCTGATCTCCTCCGGGCGAATGCCGAGGCCCTGATCCTCGACCGTCACCTCGACCGCAGCGCCGAGGCGCCGCGCGCTCACCGTCACCGTCGTGCCCGGATGGGAGAACTTGAACGCGTTGCTCAGCAGGTTGCTGAGGACCTGCTCGATGCGCTCGACGTCGCAGCGGACGCGAGGGATGTCGTCGGGCACGTCCACGGCCACGGCGATCCCCTTCCGGCGAGCGCTGTGCTCGTTCAGGGCGACGGCCGCCGCGATGAGGCCCCGCAGATCCGCGTCCTGCATCCGGAGCGCGACGCTGCCGTGCTCCAGCGTCGTGATGTCGAGCAGATCCTCGAGCAGCTGCAGCGTGAACTCGGCGTTCGACTGGATCTTCGCGAGGTGCCGGCGGATGTCCTCGCTCCCGGCGCCAGCGCCGGCGAGCAGCATTGTCGAGAACCACTGGATCGCCGCGATCGGATTGCGCAGGTCGTGCGCGGCGATGCCCACGAGCTCGTGGCTCCGCTGGCTCTGCTCGGCGAGCTCCCGGTTCGCCTGATCGAGCGCCTCGACCTGCGCCTCCAGCCGGGAGAGCAGCCGCTTTCGCTCGCCGAGGCGCTCGCGCTGGGAGAATGCGTCCTTCAGGATCCCGGCGAGCCCCTGCGGATCCCACGGCTTGGGGATGAACCGGTGCACCCCGCCCTCGTTGATGGCCTGGATCGCGGCGTTCGTGTCCGCGTAAGCGGTCATGAGGAGACGGACGGTCTCCGGGAACTCGGCCTTGACCCTCGCGTAGAACTCCGTGCCGGTCATGCCCGGCATCCGCTGATCGCTGAGCACGACGTCGACCGGGCGCTCGCGCAGGACCGCGTAGCCCTCCTCGGCGCTCTCCGCGACGAGGACCTCGTAGTCGCGCCGGAGCTCGCGGCGGAGCGCCTTCAGCGTCTCGCGCTCGTCGTCGACGATGAGCAGCGTGCCCCGCGCGCCGTCCGCCCGCGTCACGGGTCGAGCCCCTTCGGCAGCGTGATCGTGAACGTGCTGCCCACCCCGGGGGCTGACCGGGCGGAGATCGTGCCCCCGTGCTGGTCGACGACGATCTTGTGCGAGATGGTGAGCCCGAGCCCCGTGCCCTGCCCGACGGGCTTCGTCGTGAAGAACGGATCGAAGATCCGGCCGAGGACGTCGGGGGTCATCCCGGCGCCGTTGTCCTCGAACTCGAGGGCGACGCAGCTCCCTTCGTCGCGCGCGCGGATCACGACGCGGCCGTTCCCCTGGCCGCGGCACTCGACCGCCTGGGCCGCGTTGATGAGCAGGTTCAGGAACACCTGGCCGAGCTCCGCCGGCTTGCAGCGCAGCCTCGGCAGCTCGGCCCACTCCAGCGCGACCTGGACGCCGCTGCTCTTCAGCGCGGGCCCGGCGATCGCGAGCGTGCTCTCCAGGCTCTCCCGCAGATCGGTGAGCTCCACCTCCGTCTGGTCGAGCCGCGCGAAGGTCCTCAGATCCTCGACGATCTTCTGCACGCGCGCCAGGCCGCCCAGGGTCCCTTTCACGAGATCGCCGGTGTCCTCGCGCAGGAACTCGAGGTCGGTCTCCTCGCGCAGCGCCCCGGCGAGCCCCGCGATGTCCCCGGAGCCCCCGCGGACGGCCGCGCCCTCGAGCGCCTCGTACGCGGAGAGCAGCCGCGCGAACGACTCTCCCAGGGTGTGGACGTTGCTGCGGACGAAGGCGAGCGGGTTGTTGATCTCGTGGGCCATGCCCGCGGCGAGCTTGCCCAGCGCGTTCATCTTCTCCGAGTGGACGAGCAACGCTTGCGTGGCGCGGAGCTCGTCGAGCGACCTCTCGAGCGCCTTTTGCTCGGACACGAGCCGCCGCTGGAGGTTCGTGATCTTCGAGTTGAGCGCGGACACCTCGCCGAGCACGCGCTCGAGCTCGACGACGTCGAACTCGGCGAGGATCAGCAGATCGTCGCCGAGCCGCCAGACCTCTCCCCGCACGCTGTGCGCGACCGAGCGGAGATCCCCGAAGTGCAGGATACCGCGGTACACGGGCGCATCGCCGCGCGGCCTGGCCGCGGCGAGCTGCGGGAACCCCGGGCTGACGAGGCGCGCCGGGCCGCCCGGGCCTCCCGCCCTGCCGAGCAGCCGGCGCATGCCGCGGTTCTCGAGCCGCGGCGCGCCGTCCGGCGCGAACACGCCGATCGCCAGCGCCGTCGCGTCCATGAGGAAGGCGCCGGCGAGCTCGGCGACTCGGCCGCTCAGCTCCTCCGCCGGAGGAGGGGAATCGAGCGACCTTCGGTCGTCTTCTCCTGTTCTTCGCGGCTCGCGCGGGTTCATGGGAGTCCGGGCCTCGGTCTCGATCGCGTGGAGGCCCTCTGTTCTTCTTGGCAGGCCGGCGCGGGGCTCGCTACACCAAACGCGCATCGCGCCGCGCTCCGCCGCTCGCCCGTCGATGCCAGTCGTGTTCCTCCCATGTCGAGCGCCGGAGCACGGGGGGAGAGCGGCAGATGAAGCGAGCTCGGGCGCGAGAGGCCCTGGCAGATCCGATCGACCGCGGGATGCGACTCGTCCTCTCGGCGGCCTTCCGGCTCGTCGGCGCATGGGGGCTCGCGCGGCTGCCGCTGCCCGCCTGCATGGCCCTGACGAGCGGACGGCTCCAGGGGGAGCCGGTGCAGATGAGATCTCGGGCCTTCACCGGGGCAGGTTGGGAGTCGCTGACGATCGCCGCCGTTTCCGACGGCGCGGGGGCCGTGCGCGCCGCGACCGTGTGCGGCCTGCCGGCGCGCGGCGCGCTCCGGCCTCTCCTCGGCGTCGATCTCGTCGCGCTCGGAGGCCGGCTGTCGCTCGTGGCGCTCGATCTCTCGCCGACCGACGCCGCCTTCTGGCAGGAGCACGCGCGCCCGCTCCTCGAGGCGGTCCACGCCGGGGCCGCGGCGGCGCTCGTGCCGCGGAAGCTGCCCGATTTCGCCCGGGATACCCTGTCGCCGCTCGCGCTGATCGCCGGCGCGAGGCCCGGCGCCGAGGGCGCCGCGTTCGCCGCGGCCGCCGGCCTGCTCGACGCGCTGCGCGGCCTGCCGTCGCTCGATCCCGTCCGCCCGGGCGAGCGCGGCGAGGCCGCCTTCCGCCGGAACCTCGATCTGCGCCGCGCGGAGCTCGCGAACCGCAAGGAGATGGAGGCCCTCGCGGCGATGTTCGGGCGGCCCTTCGCGGAGCGCTACCTGCGCGAGCACCTGCTCCGGGCGCCGTGAGCGCGCCGCAGGGCGAGCGCACGGCGAGGGCGCCCTCACGCGCTCCGCGCCGCGAGCAGCGCCTGCGCCACGCGGACGGCCTCCTCCGCGGTCGGCGCCGAGCCGTCGGCGCCGAGCTGCCTCCAGAGGCCGTGGACGGCGCGGAACGGCTGCCCGCCGACGAGGAGCACGACGTCCCTGCACCGCCCGTCGTGGCGCGCGGCGGTGATCAGCTTGTGGACGCTGCGGAGGTGCTCGCCGAGCGTGGCGGAGACGGCGAGAACGTCGGCCTGCCGGCGAGCGACTTCGTCGATCACGTCCTGGGCCGGCGTGCTGGCCCCGAGGTAGAACGTGTCCCACCCCGCCATCTCGAAGAAATCGGCGACGAAGCGCGCGCCGATCTCGTGGAGGTTGCCGTCAACGGAGGTGGCCACGAGCCGGCGACCGGCGCGGTCGGCGTTGAAGACGAGCGGATAGAGGTGGCTCAGGATCGTCTGGGTGATCGCCGTGCAGTGGTGCTCCTCGGCGATGCTGATCTGATGCGCCTGCCACAGCCGGCCGATCTCGTACTGACACGGCTGGAAGACGTGAGCATAGATGTCCTTGATCGGCGTGCCCGCGTCGACCGCGTCCCGGATGACGTTGATGGCTCGCCACCGGTCTCCCTGGAGCTGCGCGTCGAGGTAGGCGCACGCGAGGACGCCGAGCGGCGCGTCGGGCTGCACGAAGCTGGGGATCTCCACGTGGCCGGCGGTGAGCCGGTCGATCGCCGCCGCGAGGTACCGGCGCGGCGCCTCGGCGAGGTGCTCGGGGAGCGCGAGCGCGATGGCGTCGCCGAGCGCGCCGAGGTGGTTCACGAGCTCGGCGGGGTCGACGCCGAAGCTCGTCAGCAGCGACCGCACCCAGTCGGCGTAGTCGCCGAAGAGCGCGGGCGTTTCCAGCTCGACCGCCGCGGCGAGCTGGTCGATGTGGCGCCGGGCGTCCTCCAGGCAGCGGCCGCGCCGCGCGCGGTGAGCGAGCGCGTCGCCCGGGCGCCGCATGTAGCTGAGCGCGACGCTCATCGGCGCGAGGCGCGGCGCCGCGCGCGCGAGGGCCGTCGCCGCCTCCGCGGCGCGGCCGCGCGCCTCCGCGGCGTCGTCGTGCGCCGGCGGCTCCGCGGGGATGCTCGCGAGCGCGACCGGCGTCACGATCGGCGACGCATCGAGCCGCTGCCGCCCCGCCGCCAGCGCCCCCTGCGCGATGGCGGCCAGCGTCGGCGCGAGCTGTTCGCCGACGGTCTCGCTCAGCGCGTCGAGCGCCGCGCCGAGCGCGCTCCGGGGCACGCCGAGCCCCTCGAGGAACACCGCGGTGAACGCGCAGTACTCGCCGAACTGGGCGGCGCCCGCGGCGCGGAGCGCCGCCGCCAGCGCGTCGACGTGCGCACCGACATCCTCGCGGCACCGCGCGGTGTCCTCGCGTTCGCCGCCCTCGCCCGGCGCGCGCCGCGCGGCCTCGATCCGTCCGATGGTGGCGTCCTTCAACGGCTCGCGGCGAGCGAGGAGCTCGTCGGCTGCCGTGTTGCCCTCCGGGATGGCCATGTCCGGTTCTGGCGAGCCCCGAACGCCGGCGCACGTCCGATATCACACGAGCTCGCCCGGAAGATCCCCGCGCATGGCCGCCGCGACGGAGCGCGAGCGCGTAGCGCGCCGCCATCGCGACGGAGCGCGCGAGAGCCAGCGGGCAGCCGCCGCGGCGGAACGCCGGCGACACGGCGCGCCGCCGGCGCCGCCGGCCTTGAGCTGACATCCTCCTTCAATGTACCGTTTTCGTGCGTCGCCGAGGGGCCTCGTTGCCCGGCGCGGGAGCTGAAGAACGATGTCGATCTCCCTGGTGCGGAACAGCTACGGCAAATCGAGGGTGCGGCTGGTCAAGGTCCGCCGCGCGGAGGGGCAGCACGAGCTCACCGACATCGAGGTCGATATCGAGCTCGAGGGCGATTTCGACGACGCCTACACGCTGGGCGACAACTGCAAGGTGCTGCCCACGGACACGATGAAGAACACCGTGTATGCGCTCGCCAAGAGCCATCCGGTCGAGCCGATCGAGGACTTCGGCGTCGTCCTGGCCGAGCACTTCCTCGGCAAGGCCCACACCCGGCGGGCGCGGATCACGATCGCGGAGAAGGTCTGGTCGCGCATCGACGCGGGCGGCTCGCCGCACCGGCACGCGTTCCTCCGCGCCGCGGGGGAGCGGCGGATCGCCGAGATCTCGGCCGCCGCCGGCGAGCTCGCCATCGTGAGCGGCATCGCGGATCTGCTCGTCCTCAAGACGACCGGCTCGGCGTTCTCGGGCTTCCCGTGCGACGAGTACACGACGCTCAAGGAGGCCAGCGACCGCATCC
Organism: Sorangium sp. So ce1335; assembly: GCF_051521615.1. Classification (NCBI taxonomy): domain Bacteria; kingdom Pseudomonadati; phylum Myxococcota; order Polyangiales; family Polyangiaceae; genus Sorangium; species Sorangium sp. So ce1335. The sequence continues at coordinate 5,773,331 of NZ_CP150363.1, read as the reverse complement.
TCTCGACCCTCATGGTGGCGCGCTGGCGCACCGCGACCCGCGACGAGGCCCCCACGCGGACCTGGGAGAGCGCCCGCCGCGCCCTGCTCGAGACGTTCGCCGATCAGCACAGCCTCTCGGTGCAGCACACCATCCACGCGCTCGGGACCGCGGTGCTCGCGGCCTGCCCCGCCGTCGACGAGGTGAGCCTCTCGCTGCCCAACAAGCACTGCCTCCTGGTCGATCTCTCCCCCTTCGGGCTCAGCAACGACAACGAGATCTTCGTCCCGGTGGACGAGCCGCACGGGCTCATCCACGCGACGATGAAGCGCGGTGGATGACCGGCGCGCGGGAGGGCTATCCTCTCGCGCTCGATGGCCCGCGAAGCGCCGCCCCCCGCCGCAGGTCCGGCCGACGAGGACGACGAGGACGACGGCGCGCTGCTCCGTCGCATGCGGAGCCACCCGCTCCGCCGCTTCCTCGGCCCGCCGCGGTCGTACCTCCTGACGCGCTTCGTCCTGCTCCGCCTCCTCGGCTTCGTCTACTTCATCGCGTTCCTCTCGCTCGCGCGGCAGCTCGGCCCGCTCCTCGGCCCGCAGGGCCTCTTGCCGGCCGACCGCTTCCTCGAGCGCCTCGTCGACCTGACCGGCTCCCCCGGCGCGGCGTTTCGCCGGCTCCCCACGCTGTTCCTGTGGCTCGGCGCCTCGGACGGCGTCCTGCGCGCCGCGGCCTGGGCGGGCGTCGCGCTGTCGCTCGCCGTCTGCGCCGGCGTCACCAACGCGATCGTCCAGCTCGCGCTGTGGGCGCTCTACCTCTCGTTCGTTCACATCGGCCAGGTCTTCTACGGTTACGGCTGGGAGCACCAGCTCGCGGAGACCGGCTTTCTGGCCATCTTCCTCTGTCCGGCGCGCGGCTTCCGGCCGTTCCGGTCGCCCCCGCCGCCGGTCGTCGTGATCTGGCTCTTTCGCTGGCTCATCTTCCGGATCATGCTGGGCGCCGGCCTCATCAAGCTCCGCGGCGACCCGTGCTGGAGCGATCTGACCTGCCTTGTCTATCACTACGAGACGCAGCCGGTCCCGAGCCCGCTCAGCTATTACCTCCACCAGCTGCCCGCGTGGGTGCACGCGCTCGGCGTGCTCTTCAACCATTTCGTGGAGCTCGTCGTCCCCTGGTTCGCGCTCGGTCCCCGCCGCGCGCGTCACGTCGCCGGCGTGTTCCTCGTGCTCTTCCAGGGGATGTTGATCGCGAGCGGCAACCTCTCCTTCCTCAACTGGCTCACCATCGTGCCGGCGATCGCCTGCTTCGACGACGGCGCGCTCGGCTGGCTCTTCCCCGCGCGGCTCCGCGAGCGCGCCGCGGCGCTCGCCGAACAGCTCTCCCCGTCGCGGGCGCACCGCATCGCCGCCGCCCTGCTCGCGGTCCTCGTGCTCTGCCTCAGCGTGGGTCCGGTCATGAACCTGCTCTCGCCGCGGCAGGCGATGAACGCGACGTTCGACAGCTTCGGCCTCGTGAACACCTACGGCGCGTTCGGCAGCGTGGGTCGCGAGCGCTACGAGGTGATCCTGGAGGGCACCCGCGACGAGGCGCCGGGCGAGGGGACGCGGTGGATCGAGTACGACCTGCCGTGCAAGCCCGGCGACGTGCGCCGCCGCCCGTGCCTCATCACGCCGTACCATTACCGCCTCGACTGGCAGATCTGGTTCGCCGCGCTCGGCAGCTACGAGAGCGAGCCGTGGATCGTCCATCTCGTCTACAAGCTCCTCTCGGGCGACCCGGGCGTGCAGCGCCTGCTCGCGGGCAACCCTTTCCCCGGCGCGCCGCCCCGCTACATCCGCGCCGGGCTCTACCGTTACAGCTTCACCCGCATCGGCGACGGCAGCGGCGCGTGGTGGCGCCGCGTCCGCGTCGCGGAGTACCTCCCGCCGCTGTCCGTCGATGATCCGTCGCTGCTCCGCTTCCTCGCCGCCTATGGTTGGCTGCCCACCTCCGCCGCGCCCGCCCCGGCGCGCGACGAGCGCGGCGGTGTCGAGCCCGCCCCGTGATGTGTTTTTAGCTCAGGCATAACTATCCAGTCCTGTCAGGCGGGCGCCATCGCTCGATCGGCGCACTCGGCCCGAACGCGCGGGCGAGGGCACATTTCAACCGAGCGCGTGATCAAGATGCCGCGCAGCGGGCATTCATGTTGCCGCTGTTCTGGCGTTCTGAGCCGCGAGCTCGTGACATAAAAGAATTTGAACCACAGAGGCACAGAGGGCACAGCGTTTTGTTTGTCCTCTGTGTCCTCTGTGCCTCTGTGGTTTCTTCTTCTCATTTCTTCTCATTTATGTTGCCAGCAGCAGCGCTTGACGCCCGGTGAGACGCCACCGTAGGTTGCGATTGACGGTAGGAGGTCACGGTATGGCTGACTTGGGATATCGTCGCTGGCGAGCGGGTCGCGTGCCGATCGTGACGCTCGCGCTGGCGCTCGCGGCCGGGTGTGAGCCCGGGAAGATCGGAATGGGAGGCCCGGGGGCGAACGGGGTAGACGGGGCGGACGGATGGACGTCCGGACAAGGAGATCCTCACGCTGCCTGTGGGACCACGGAGCGGATCCCCGCGCCGCAGCGGCGCATGACGCGATTCGAATACAACAACACGGTTCGCGATCTCCTCGGAACGTCGCAGACCCCCGCCGATCAGTTCCCGGCGGATGAGGTCGCCGGCGGCTTCAACAACAATGCATCGGTGCTGACCATCTCTCCGCTGCACGCAGAGAAATACCTCCTGGCAGCCGAGTCGCTCGCGGCCGAGGCCGTGGCGGGCGACCTCTCGACGCTGCTCCCGTGCGACCCCGCGGCGGTCGAGGGCAACGTCGCTCAGGAGGAGGCGTGCGCGCGGCAGTTCGTCGAGCAGTTCGGCCGGCGCGCGTACCGCAGGCCGCTCGCGCCGGCGGAGGTCGAGCGGCTGATGCGCGCCTATGCGGCGGGGCGCACGGACGGGTCGATGCGCGAGGGCATCGAGGTCGTCCTCCGGGCCGTCCTTCAATCGCCGAAGTTCCTCTTCCGCCTGGAGCTGCGCCACGATCTGGACGCCTCCTCGCCGAGGGTGCGCCTCGATCCGTACGAGATCGCGTCGCGCCTGTCGTACCTCGTCTGGGCGTCGGGCCCCGACGACGAGCTGCTCGCGGCCGCCGAGGCGGGCCTGCTCGCGACCCCCGAGCAGCTCGCCGGGCGGACCCGCCAGATGCTCGAGAGCCCGAAGGCCCGCCGGGCCATTGCGGAGTTCTACAAGCAATGGCTCAACCTCGGGAAGCTGGAGAGCATCGTCAAGGAAGAGGGGGCGTTCCCCGGCTTCGACGACGAGCTCGTCGCGGGGATGAGCGCGGAGACGCCCGCGTTCATCGAGCACGTCCTGTGGTCGGGCGACCGCAAGCTCTCGAGCCTCCTCACGTTGCCCGTCGGCTTTGCCACCGAGGCGGTCGCGCAGCTGTACGGGGTGACGGTGCCGCCCGGATCGAGCACACCGCAGCTCGTGAACCTCCCGCCCGAGCAGCGCGCCGGGGTGCTCACGCAGCCCGCCTTCCTCGCCGTCCACGCGCACCCGGATCAGACCTCTCCCGTCCTTCGCGGCAAGGCGATCCGGCAGAAGTTCATGTGCCAGGAGCCGCCGCCGCCGCCGCCCGACGTCGATCTCACGCTGCCGACGGGCGAGGTGGGCGTCACGGCGCGCGAGCGGTTCAACCAGCACGCCTCGGACGCGTCGTGCAAGGGCTGCCACCAGCTCATGGACCCGATCGGCTTCGCGTTCGAGAACTACGACTCCGTCGGCGGGTTCCGCACCGAGGAGGGCGGGCAGGTCATCGACAGCTCGGGGCAGATCGTCGCGTCCGAGGACATGGATGGCCCGTTCGTCGGCGTGCGCGAGCTGGCGGAGCGGCTCGCCGACAGCGCGCAGGTCCGGGAGTGCCTCGCGACGCAGTGGTTCCGCTACACGGCGGGTCGCTTCGAGTCCGCCGGCGACGACTGCTCGCTCGGCGCGCTGCGCACGGGGTTCCACGGCTCGGAGGGCGACCTCGTCGAGCTCATCGTGGCCACGACGCAGACAGAGGCCTTCATGTTCCGCAGCGCCATCGCAGCAGAGGAGGAGTGAGATGAGACCGCGATTGATTTCTCGACGACGGCTGCTCCAGGGCTCGCTGGCGGCGACCGCGGCGATCCCCCTCTTGAACTCCGAGTGGGCCCGGGGCGACGAGAGCAACGCGCCGAAGCGCTTCGTCGTGTTCTACACGCCGAACGGCACGCTCGAGTCGCAATGGATGCCCCGGGGCACGGAGACCGACTTCACGCTGGGCCCGCTGCTGCAGCCCCTGGAGCCGTTCAAGGCGAAGCTGATCCCGCTGCGCGGGGTCAACATGGACGTCGTCGTCAACTCCAACATCGGCTCGGAGCACGCGCGGGGCATCGGCGGCCTGCTGACGGGGCGCGCGCTCCTCCGGGGCAACTTCCGGAGCTTCAACTCCACGAACGCCGGCTGGTCGTCGGGGATCTCGCTCGACCAGCACCTGGCGAACACGCTGAAGCCGTCGACACTGTTCCGCACCCTGGAGCTCGGCGTCCAGGTCCGCGACGCGGAGGTGCGCGGCCGGATCTGCTACGCCGGGCCCGACCAGCCGATCCCGCCGCGCGAGGACCCGTACGACACCTTCGAGCAGCTCTTCGGGGCCGCGATGCCGAACCCGGGCGGCGCGGGCGCGGTCGATCGGCTCCGCGCCCAGCGACGGACCGTGTTCGACATCCTGCGCGAGGACATCGCGGACGTGCGCCCCCGCATCGGCGCGGAGGATCGCATCAAGCTCGACGCGCACATGCAGTCGATCCGGGACATCGAGGAGCGCCTCGCCGGCGGCAGCGGCGGGGTCGAGACAGCGGGCTGCACGGGGCCGGCGCTGGGCGAGCGCATCGACCTCTCGGACGACGCCAACATGCCCGCCATCGGCAAGCTGCAGATGGACATGGCGGCGGCGGCGCTCGCGTGCGACCTCACGCGGATCGTCACGCTCCAGTGGTCGTACGCCGAGAGCGAGCACCTCTACCCGTTCCTCGACCTCCGGGGGAATCATCACGCCATCTCGCACCAGTGGGACACGGAGGGGAAGGCGCAGTACTCCAAGATCCACACGTGGTTCGCGGAGCAGCTCGCCTACCTGCTCGGGAAGCTGGACTCGTACGCGGAGGGGGATCGCACGCTCCTCGACAACACCGTCGTGCTGTGGGTCACCGAGATCAGCGAGTCGACGCAGCACGCGCTGACGAACATGCCGTTCCTGCTCGCCGGCGGCGCGGGCGGGGTGTTCCGCACAGGGCGCTTCGTGGACTTCCTGGCCAACGGCGGCAGGGCGCGCCAGCACAACGATCTGCTCCTCACGATCGCCAACGCGATGGGGACCAGCGACACGACGTTCGGGGATCCGAACTACTGCACCGGGACGCTCCCGGGGCTCACGTAGCCGCCCGCCGCGCCGGGCCCTGCCGACGGGCCCGGCCCCTGTCGCCGCGCTCGGCCCCCTCCTGGGGTCTTCGCGCGCGAGGGGCTTGACAGGCCAGGTTGAAGGCGTGGAGATGAGCCTCTGTCTGGAGGGCATCATGCGTCGTTCTTTCCTGTCACCGGTCCCCTGCCTGCTGGCTGTCACGCTCTGCCTCGCGTCCTGCGGCGATGCTGGCCAGCCCGATCCGTCGGAGGACTCCGCGTCCGGCGGCGGCGGGGCGCCCGGCGTCGGCGCATCCGGCGGCCCGGCGTCAGGCAACGGCAGCTCGGCGTCAGGCAACGGCAGCTCGGCGTCAGGCAACGGCAGCTCGGGGTCAGGCAGCGGCAGCTCGTCCACCGGGGGTGGCGGGGCCGCGACGGGCGGCGGGGCGGCGTCCGGCGGCGGCGGGGCGCCCGGCGACGGCGGCGGAGCCCCGGAGGCGCCGGTGGATCTCGGCCCCATGGTCAACGGGATCCAGTGGGCCGACACCTCGGGCAACCCCATCCAGGCGCACGGCGGCGGGATGATCAAGGTCGGCCCGTACTATTACTGGTTCGGGGAGAACCGGAACCCGAACGGGACGTTCTACGCCGTCTCCTGTTATCGCTCGGAGGATCTGCGTCACTGGGAGTTCAGGAACCATGTCCTGACGATGGACTCGGACGAGGACCTCGATCCTGCGAACATCGAGCGCCCGAAGGTCGTCTACAACGAGTCCACGGGCAAGTTCGTGATGTGGATGCACTGGGAGAACGGGATGCACTACGGCGAGGCGCGCGCCGCCGTCGCGAGCTCGGACACGGTGGACGGCGAGTACACGTACCACGGAAGCTTCCGGCCGCTCGCCGACAGCGGGGTGACCGATCACGGCAAGCCCGGGTACATGTCGCGGGACTGCGGGCTCTTCGTCGACGACGACGAGAAGGGCTATTTCATCTCCGCCTCGAACGAGAACTACGATCTCAACCTGTACCAGCTCACCCCCGACTACCTGGAGATCGACCGCCTCGTGGCGGTGCTCTTCCCCGGCGGGCACCGCGAGGCGCCCGCGCTGTTCAAGCGGAACGGCACCTATTTCCTGCTGACCTCCGGGGCCACCGGCTGGTCGCCGAACCAGGCCAAATACGCGACCTCCCGCTCCCTCGCCAGCGGCTGGTCCTCGATGACCAACGTCGCCGACGGCACGACGTTCCACTCCCAGTCGACCTACGTGCTCCCGGTCCAGGGCAGCGCGGGCACATCCTACCTGTACATGGGGGACCGCTGGGCCGGCGCCTGGAGCGGGCGGGTCAACGACTCGACCTATGTGTGGCAGCCGATCTCGTTCCCCTCCGACACGACGATGAGCATGAGCTGGAACAACACGCTGACGATCGACACGGCGGCCGGCACCATCGCGGGGGCGACGAACCGCTTCAAGATCGTGAACAAGAAGAGCGGCAAGGTGATGGAGGTCGCGGGCGCGTCGTCCGAGGACGGGGCGGCGGTGGTCCAGAGCCCGGACGGCGGCGGCGACAACCAGAAGTGGACCCTCAACTACAATGGCGCCGGCCACTTCCGGCTGACCAACGTCAGGAGCGGCAAGGTGCTCGACGTCCCCGACGAGTCGAAGAACGACGGGATCGCGCTGAAGCAGTGGACGAACCACGACGGCGACAACCAGGCGTGGCTGTTCATCGACGTGGGCGGGGGGGATTACCAGATACGGAACAAGAACAGCGGCAAGCTCATCGGGGTCGTCCAGGGCTCCACCGGCGACGCCGCCGCGATAGAGCAGCGGGGGAGCAGCGGCGGCGACGAGCAGCGGTGGCGGCTCGTCGTCGCCAACTGACGGGCGGGGGCGCCGCGGGGCGCTACGAGCGCGGGCGGCCGCGCCGCGCGAGCGCGAGGAGCCCCGCGAGCGCCGCGGCGAGCGCTGCGGCGCCGGGCGGAGAGCCCGCCGGGCCGGAGGCGCTGCACCCCGCCGCGGCCGGCGAGAGACCGCCGTCCGCGTCGCCGTCGCCCATCAGCTCGGCGCCGTCGGTCAGCTCCGGCAGCGCGTCGGGCTCGTGCAGATCCCGGGCGAACACCGGCGCGTCGGGCAGCTCGTCGCCGGTGAACGACGTGGACAGCACCTCGCGCGCGCCGTCCTCCGGCGTGAGCGCCGCGGTCGCAGCGAGGCGCGCGGGGGAGCCTTCCTCGCCCGCGACCTGGAACAGCGTGTTGCCGATGGTCACGTACCAGCTCCCGTCGAACCAGCGCCCGTGCCCGAGATCGGTGCTGATCTCCTCGGGCGCTGCGCCCGGCCCGCCGATGTAGCGCTTGCCGTCGTTCAGGAAGAGGACCTCGCCGGAGTCGCTGAGGCCGTCGTGGCCGACCCGGAGCTTCACCTGATCGAACGTGCTGTTCGTCGCGAACTCGCTGATCTGATGCTGCTCGCCGTCGGCGGTCCGCAGCCACACCTGGTTGACGGCGCCGTCGCTCTTCAGGAAGCCTGTGTGGCCCGCGTGCACGAGCAGCCCGGCGGAGGTGCCCGTGATCGAGTCGCCAAGGAAGACCTCCTCTCCATCCGCCGTGTACAGGTAGCTCGAGCTCGTGCGCCCATTCCACCACCGGCCGGCGATGATTGTCCCGTCGGTGATCGGCCGCTGCAGGTTGCCCTCGTGGTTCCCGATGCGCACCCCGGGCCCGCGGATCCAGGGGTTGTGGTAGACGCCGTAATAGACGCTGTTTCTAGCCGTGACGTCGGCCTGGAACGGCGAGCGGCTCCCCGTGCGGCCCCAGAGGGGCTGAGTCGTCCTCGCGGACAGGTAGCTCTCGATGGCCATGTCGTCGTCGTTCATCGTCCACACCGCCGTGTCCGCGTTCACCGCGTCGAGGCGCGCCGCGCCCGCGACGGTGTACGGGCTGCCGTTGACCCAGGCGCGGATGTAGGCGTTCGTCGTCTGGTACACGGCCCCGGACCACGTGAGCGCCCCGTAGACCGCGCTGAGCGGGGCAGCGCCTCCGCCTTGCTGCATCGTCTCGAGCCACGTCACGGCCTGCGTCGCGCGCTCGAAGATCCCGAGGCGCGCGCGGTGGTCCAGGAAGAGGAACCGCGTCGCATCGAAGTCGAGGATGGCGCCGGGGGCGCGCTGGACGACGGTGAGCCGCGGGCTCCGCTCGACGTGGACGGGGCCGATGGTCCTCGCGACGACCCCGCCCAGCTCGTCGGTGGCCTCGATCGTGAGCGTGTACGTCCTGCCGGACGGGATCTCGTACCGGTCGCCGTGCTGCGCCTCCCTGACATAGAGCCGCCCCGGCACAGGGCTGGGATTTGACCCATCGTTGACGAGCGTGACGGTCGTGTCAGCGCTGCTGAACGTTGCCCGGAGGCTCTTGCACTCGTACGGCGGCGTCGAGATGCACTTCGCGTCGAAGCGCCAGCCTGCCGTGAGGGTGTCGTTCGGCTGCACGTTCCATCCGAGGGTAGGCGGCGCGTGCCCGTACAGCGTGCGCTGCGCGCTGCCCACATCGCCCAATGTGCTGTACGCGTCGATCGTCAAGACGTGAGGGCCGTCGGGAAGATCGCCCCCGAGCTCGCCCAGATCGAACGACCCCTCGAAGTAGCCGTCTTCCGTCGGCGTGAGCTCGATGAGGAGCCCTTCGAGCTCCGCTTCTACGTAGTAGATGTCGTCGGGCGCCGACGCGGCGACGCGCACCGGGATCGTCTCGCTCTCGATGAACTGGGCGCTCGGCTGGTCGATCTGGATCGTGACGGCAGCGTGAGCGGCCTCGGCCGAGAGGGACAGAACAATGGCAATCGCGGAGCCAACGTATCGACGGTAAGCTTGCATGGACCCTCCGTAGTCGACACGCTGGGGTGCGCCCGCCGTCTTGATCATTCAATTGTTCTCGTGGGAGGGGTCGACCGCGAGCCACGCGACGAAGGTGAGCGAGGCGACGCCGAGCACGGCGGGGACGAAGACGCCACTCACCAGACGTCGGCGGCTCCCAACGCAAGCTCACCTGGTCGGCGATCGCAGGTAGTGGAACAAGAACAGCGGCAAGCTCATCGGGGTCGTCCAGGGCTCCACCGGCGACGCCGCCGCGATAGAGCAGCGGGGGAGCAGCGGCGGCGACGAGCAGCGGTGGCGGCTCGTCGTCGCCAACTGAGGGGCGGGGGCGCCGCGGGGCGCTACGACCGCGGGCGGCCGCGCCGCGCGAGCGCGAGGAGCCCCGCGAGCGCCGCGGCGAGCGCTGCGGCGCCGGGCGGAGAGCCCGCCGGGCCGGAGGCGCTGCACCCCGCCGCTGCCGGCGAGAGACCGCCGTCCGCGTCGCCGTCGCCCATCAGCTCGGTGCCGTCGGTCAGCTCCGGCAGCGCGTCGGGCTCGTGCAGATCCCGGGCGAACACCGGCGCGTCGGGCAGCTCGTCGCCGGTGAACGACGTGGAGAGCACCTCGCGCGCGCCGTCCTCCGGCGTGAGCGCCACGGTCGCAGCGAGGCGCGCGGGGGAGCCTTCCTCGCCCGCGACCTGGAACAGCGTGTTGCCGATGGTCACGTACCAGCTCCCGTCGAGCCAGCGCCCGTGCCCGAGATCCGTGCTGATCTCCTCGGGCGCTGCGCCCGGCCCGCCGATGTAGCGCTTGCCGCCGTTCAGGAAGAGGACCTCGCCGGAGTCGCTGAGGCCGTCGTGGCCGACCCGGAGCTTCACCTGATCGAACGTGCTATCCGTCGCGAAGTCGCTGATCTGATGCTGCTCGCCGTCGGCGGCCCGCAGCCACACCTGGTTGACGGCGCCGTCGCTCTTCAGGAAGCCTGTGTGGCCCGCGTGCACGAGCAGCCCGGCGGAGGTGCTCGTGATCGAGTCGCCGAGGAAGACCTCCTCCCCATCCGCCGTGTACAGGTAGCTCGAGCTCGTGCGCCCGTCCCACCACCGGCCGGCGACATTCGTCCCGTCGGTGATCGGCCGCTGCAGGTTGCCCTCGTGATCCCCGAGGAGCGACCTCCCGGGGCCGACGATCGAGGCGTTCTCGTAGGTGCCGAAAAAGATCTCGCCGGAAGCCGCGATGTCGGCCTGGAACGGCGATCGGCTCCCCGCGCTGGCCCAGAGGGTCCTGTTCTTCCCCGTGGACAGCGAGTGCGCGAGGGCCCAGTCGTCGCTGTTCGTGGTCCACACCGCCGTGTCCCCGTTCACGGCGTCGAGGCGCGCCGCGCGCGCGACGGTGTTCCGTGTGCCATCGACCCACGAGAAGATGTAGCCGTTCGTCGTCTGGTACACGGCCCCGGACGGCGTGAGCGCCCCGTAGACCGCGCTGAGCGGGGCAGCGTCTCCGCCTTGCTGCATCCTCTCGAGCCACGTCACGGCCTGTGTCGCGCGCTCGAAGATCCCGAGGCGCGCGAGGTGATCCAGGAAGAGGAACCGCGTCGCATCGAAATCGAGGATGGCGCCGGGGGCGCGCTGGACGGCGGTGAGCCGCTGGCTTCGGTCGACATGGATGGGGCCGACCGTCGTGGTGACGTTCGGGCCGATGCCGACGTTGGCTGAGATCGTGAGCGTGTACGTCCGGCCCGACGGGAGCCAGTAGCCGCTGTGGCCCTCCGCCTCCTTGATGTAGAGCCGTCCCGGCACGGGCTGCGGGTAGGGCGACCACACGTCGTTGTAGAAGGAGTAGCTTCCGCTCGGGCTGCTGAACTGCGCCGCGAGCTCCTTGCACTCGTAGGGCGGCGTCGGGATGCACTTCGCTTCGAAGCGCCAGCCCGCCGTGAGGGTGTCGTGCGGCCGCACGTTCCACGCGAGGGTCGGGGGCGCGTACCGGTGCAGGGTGCGCTGCGCGCTCCCCACATCGCCGAACGTGCCGTACGCGTCGACCGTCACGACGTGAGGGCCGTACGGTAGCTCGCCCCCGAGCTCGCCGAGATCGAACGACCCCTCGAAGTAGCCGTCTTCCGTCGGCGTGAGCTCGATGAGGAGCCCTTCGAACTCCGCTTCTACGTAATAGATGCCGTCGGGCGACGACGCCGCGACGCGAACCGGGACCGTCTCCCCCTCGATGAACTCGCCGGTTTGCACGATCTCGATCGTGACGGCGGCGTGAGCGGCCTCGGCCGAGAGGGACAGGGCAATAGCAATCGCGGTGCCAACGTGTCGACGGTAAGCTTGCATGGACCCTCCGTAGTCAACACGCTTAGGTGCGCCCGCCGTCTCCGTCATTCAATTTTTCTCGTCGGAGGGGTCGATCGCGAGCCACGCAAGGAGGGGGGCGAGGCGATGCCGCGCACGACGGGGACGAAGATGCCGCTCACCACGTCGGCGAGCCGCGCCGGCCATCACGGTCTACCCCGGAAGGTCCCGTGCGGCAGCGGCGGCGTCGTCGACGCGGGCCCGTCGGCGCCGGGCGCCTGCCCGTCGGCGCCGGGCGCCTCGCCGGCCGGGCGCCCTGCCGCCCGCGGTGCTACGTGCGCGGGCGCGCCATGGAGCAGATCCTTCCGGCTCTCGGGGTGAGCGCTGTCGTGTTCATCTCCACGAACGTCGACGACATCCTGTTGCTCTCGGCCTTCTTCTCGGACCCCGACTTCACGCCGCGCCAGGTCGTCGCCGGTCAGTTCCTCGGCATGGCCGCGCTCGTGGCGGCCAGCGTCGCGTGCGCGCTCCTCGCCGTCCGCGTGCCGGACGGGTGGATCGGCCTGCTCGGCCTGGCTCCGCTCGCGCTCGGTCTGAGAGGCCTGTGGGCGCTCTGGCACGGCGACGCCGAGAAAGACGAGGGCCCGGAGGACAGCCCGCGCGGCGGCGCGTCGCGCAGCCGAGCGCTGGCGGTGGCGAGCGTCACCGTCGCCAACGGCGGCGACAACCTCGGCGTCTACGTCCCGCTGTTCTCCAGCTCCCCTGGGCTCATCCCCCTCCATGCGGCGGTGTTTGCGGTCATGACGGGCGCCCTGTGCGCGCTCGGCCACCGCCTCGTCCATCACCCGGTCCTGGGCAGCCGCATCCGGCGTCATGGCCGCGCGGCGCTGCCGTTCGTCCTGATCGGCCTGGGGCTCTGGATCCTGTCGGATGCCATCGTGCTCGTCCGTGGTCCCGTGGCGGGGATGAGAGGAATCCCAGCCGTGGTTCTGTGATGGGGTTGAAGAGGAACCACAGAGGGCGTAGAGGGCACAGAGGGGAGAGAACAGAGGAGAGGCCGTGTGTCGTCTGTGCCTCTCGGGTATGTTCCGCAACCGCGCGCACCGCAGGCCATCCCGCAACCGCGCCTGCCGCGGGTCATCGAGGTTCCACGGACAGGCGTCCCTGAACCTGTGTGATAGATGGAGCGGAATTTTTCAGCGCGAGATGGGCTGTTCGGGGCAGGCGCCTGCTGCTCGCTGCGGTCCGCAGCGCTTGCTTGCTGCGGCCACCACGTGCTGCCTGCTGCAGCCATCATCCGCGCGTTGTGAGGGGCTGGGCCATCGGGCGTCGCGCCCCGCATCTCGACGGCGGCCGGGCGGATCGACCCTGCGAGCGCCCTGATCTGCGCAGCCGTCGCTCCCGGGTCGCTGTGGCCCGATGCCTGCTAGTGGCGCGGGCGGACGAGGCGCCGTCGCGAGCTCCGGCCTTTCGGGGCGCCTCGTCGCTCTCCCAGCGTGAATGCCATGTTTCGAGCAAGAAAAGAGCCGCCCGTGACCACGGTCTCGGGCGCGATGCGTGAAATCGCCGTCGCCGGTGCCGTCGTGGCGCGGGCCGGGTCGCTCCGTGACGGCGCGCGGCCCGGGACGCTCCCGGCAGCCGAGGAGCCGTTCGGGCCCGCGCCGGTGCGCGAGCGCAGAGGAGGCGACGGTGCCTGTCGCGCGATGTGATGCGGCCGGCCAGCTCGCCCTCGATGAGGCGCTCGAGAGGGGCGAGGCGGTCGTCCTGCCGACGCCCTCGCCGCTGGCTTACGTGGTGGCTGCGAAGACGGCGAGCGCCGTGAACCGGGCGAAGGGCCAACCGGACCATCAGCCCGTCGCCGCGTGGGAGCCGCGCTTCGATCGGATCGCGCCGCACGTCGGGCTCGACGAGGCCGAACGCCGTCGTCTCGGCTGGCTGCTCTCGGTCGAGCGGGTGACCGCCCTCGTGCCGCGGGCCCGCGACGCCGGCGCGCCCGACTGGCTCGATCCCGCCACGCAGTACGGCATGGCGCTCCTCTTCGGCATCACGTGGGATCCCATCGCCTGGCTGCTCGAGCGCCATGCCCCGCTGTTCGTGAGCAGCGCCAACCGCCCCGGCGTGCCGCCGGCGGTCGATCTGCGGCAGGTCCTCGCGGCCTTCGACGCCGAGGTCTGGGTGCTCGACGGCGACTCGCTGCGCGAGCGCGCGCGCCCGCACGCCTCCACGACGACGCTCCGCTTCGTCCCCGGACGCGGCTGGGAGATCCACCGGCACGGCATCCAGGACGCCCTCCACGCGGCCGTCGCCCGGAGCGACTACCTCGCCGACGTCCTCGCCCGCGCCGACGCCGCCCTCTTCCGCAGGCCTCTCCCTCGTCGCCATGACGGCCGCGGAGGCCGCCAGGCGCGGCGCTCGCGCGCCGGCGACCGCGACCGCCCCGCGCTCCTCCGCGCCCCCGGCCCCCGCGGCCCAAGGCTCCAGCAAGCCTAGCTCTGCGCGTCAGGAATCCGGCCGGAAGAGCCGGTCAAGGACGACACCCTCGTCGACCCACGCTCGGCGGAGGAGCGCTCGAACGACGCGCGGCCCGTCGGACTGGCCATCCGAGAAGTAGGATGTGCGGATCGCGTATGACCGGGCACGTCGATGAGCTCGACGGCCTTGGCGCAACCCGCGCATCGGCCCTCCAGGCGCGCTGTGCGTCGCGGCGCACATCCTACCTCGACCGGTCCCGCTGTCCTTCACCCAGCTTCACCCAGCATCGATGGGCGGCTCAGGCGAACGTAGCGAGCGATCCGAGCCGAGGACGCCGGTCCTCTCGATGAACCGCACGGCCGGACGGGCTCAGGGGCGAGAGAGGCGATGTGTGGATGCTGCAATTTTCAACGTGGAGTTTCGACAGACCCTCATGGTAAGGTGATCCCTGTCAGGGGGGGAGATACCTAGTACGTAGGTGGATGAGGGGGGATCTGGCCTACCATGCGTGGCGGCGCGGTCTCGTGCTGCATCCGCTGCATCAGACAAGAGGGGTGGAACGGTGTCTCGGAAGAAGATTCTGCTGGTCGACGATTCTCAGACCATCTTGCGCATCGAGCAGATGGCGCTGCGCGATCACTACGACATCATCACGGCGAACGACGGCGGCGAGGGCATCGCCGTGGCGATGGATCAGCGGCCCGATCTCATTCTCCTGGACGTCGTCATGCCGCACGTGGACGGGTTCGACGCCTGCCGGCGGCTGCGCGCGGACGAGGCGACGCGCAGCACGCCGATCCTGCTCGTCACCAGCCGAAACGACGTCGCTCACATGGAGCAGGGCTTCCGGTGCGGTTGCTCCGATTTCGTCTCCAAGCCCATCGACACGATGGAGCTCCTGGAAAAGGTGAGGAACTGTCTTGGCGACTGACGCAGCGGCCAGGGCATCGGGGGGCGCATACCGCGCTCCTTCCGGCGACGCCGATCGATCCGGCTCTCCGTACGACGACGTCGGTGGAGAGGACATGGCCATACCGTCCGGCGCCACGGCACCGCCGGTGTCTGCCGGACCGCCCAGCTGGCGCGCGCTGCCGGTGAAGACCCACCACGTCATGCCGGGCCAGATATTCGCCTCGTCCGAGCCGACCGCGGTGACCACCATCGTTGGATCGTGTGTGGCCATCTGCCTCTGGGATGCCACGACCGGCGTCGGCGGGATGAACCACTACGTGCTCCCGGAGTGTCCGAGCCCGAGGATGGCCTCCGCCCGCTTCGCCGATATCGCATGCCAGCGCCTGCTCGAGCGGCTCATGGAGCTCGGGGCCTCCGGCCGGGCGCTGCAAGCGCGCGTCGTCGGGGGCGCCTGCCTCATTTCCGCGTTCCGGGAGCGCGGCACCCACCTCGGCGCCCAAAACGTCGATGCCGGGCTTGCGTTACTGCGCGCGGGGGGAATACGGATCACCGAGCTGGAGACGGGCGGCAACCGGGGACGCAAGGTCGTCTTCCGGACCCACGACGGTGCCATCGCCATCCAGCCCCTGTGAGCCGCATGGATACGGATCGCGACGAGCTCCTCCTGACGTTCATGGCAGAGGCGCATGAGATCGTCGACGAGATCGAGCGCGCGCTGCTGCAGCTCGAGGCCGGACACGACGTCTACGACGTGCTCCAGCGCGTGTTTCGCGCCACCCATACGCTCAAGGGGACCGCCGGCTCGGTAGGCCTCGGCAGCTTGAGCGATCTCGGGCACGCGGCGGAGGACGTCATCGAGGCGCTCTGCCGCGGCGACCTCGCCCTCACGACGCCCGTGGTCTCGCTGCTGCTCGAGACGGTGGACGCCGCCCGCCGGCTCGTCGCCGATGTCGAGCGGGGACAGGTCGAGCGCAGCACCTCTCACCACGAGGTCATCGCGCGCCTCCAGGAGGCGCGGCGCGGAGCGGCAGCGGCGCCGCAGGGCGCGTGGACGACGAGCGCGCGCCGCGCGACCGAGGACGACGCGGAGGGCGCGACCGGCATCAAGAGCATCCGTGTCGTCGTCGAGAAGCTGGATCGGATGGCGGATCTCATCGGGGAGCTCACCCTCGGCCGGAACAGGATCGCGCGGACGCTCGGAGCGGTGCGAGGGGAGGCTGGCGCTGCGCTGCGCGACGAGATGGAGGAGCAAGATCGGCTCTGCAAGGAGCTGGAGGAGGCGGTGCGCGCCGCGCGCATGGTGCCGGTCGGCCCCTGGTTCCGGCACTACGAGCGCACGGTGCGCGATCTCGCCCACGCGCACGGGAGGCTGGCGCGCCTCGTGGTCGTGCACGGCAACGTCGAGGTGGACACGGCCGTGGTCGAGCGGTTCCGGGACGCCCTCACGCACCTCCTGCGCAACGCCATCTGCCACGGCATCGAGGCGCCCGAGGCGCGGCGCGCCGCGGGCAAGGACCCCTGCGGCACGATCACCTTGCACGCCGCGCACGAGCGGGGCGGCATCGCGCTCCGGATCTCCGACGACGGCGCCGGCATGAGCCGCGAGCGCATCGCCGCGCGGGTCCGGGCGCTGGGGAGGCACCCTGCGCCCGGCGCCCTCTCGGATCATGAGCTGTTCAGCCTCGTGTTCGAGCCCGGGTTCTCCACGGCGACGGAGTCGTCCCACCTGGCGGGGCGCGGCATGGGCATGGATGTCGTGCGGCGCCGCGTGGAGTCGATCCAGGGCACGATCCGGATCGAGAGCCGCGAGGGGCACGGCACGTCGCTGCTGATCCAGCTCCCGCTCACCCTGGCCACCATCGAAGGGCTCTCGGTCGGGATCGGCGACGAGCGGTACGTGATCCCGCTCCGCGCGGTGCTCGCCTGCTGCGATCTGCCCCGCGGCTCGCTCGCGCACGGCGGCGCGCAGGGGCTCATGGTCCGGCGCGGGCGCGCGCTGCCGTGCGTCCGCCTCCGGGCGCTCTTCGGGCTCGGCGGATCTCCCCCGCCGGACGAGCGCGTCGTCGTCGTCGCGCTCGACGGCGCCGAGGCAGGCCTCGTGGTCGACTCCCTCGAAGGCGAGGCGCGCACGGTGGTCAAGCCGCTCGGCCAGCTCTTTCGCCGCGTCCCGGGCATCTCCGGCTCGACCATCCTCGGCGACGGCAGCGTGGCGATGATCCTCGACGTCGACGCGCTGCTCGGCGGCGTCCTCAGGGACGCGGTCCCGGTCGACGCGCTCGACGAGCGCAGGTCAGCGCCATCGGCCGCCGGAGGCAGCCCAGGATGAGCCGGCGCCCCGGCGCGCGGCGCGCGCGTTGCCCATCTCTCTCCATGGAGGCGTCATGATCTCCGGCGCGTCGAGCCCCGTGTCGCAATACATCTCCTTCATCATCGCCGGGGACGAGTACGCGGTGAACATCCTCCGGGCGCGGGAGATCGTCGAGCGCAGCGTCACGTCGCGGGTCCCGATGATGCCGGCGTGCATCGTCGGCGTCATGAACCTCCGGGGCCGCGTCGTGCCGGTCATCGATCTCGCGGTGCAGCTCGGGCTGCCGCCGACGAGGGTGAGCCGGTGGACCTGCGTCCTCATCGTCGAGACCGAGCTCGACGGCGAGAACACCCGCCTCGGCCTGCTCATCGATGGCGTGGGCGATGTGCTCACGCTCTCCGAGGACGAGATCGAGCCCGCGCCGACCTTCGGCGCGCAGGTGCGCGTGGATCAGCTGCTCGGGCTGGCGAAGGTAGGCGAGAAGCTCGTGCTGCTGCTCAACATCGACCGCATCCTCTCGCCGGCGGAGCTCCTGGCCTCGACGACGCTCGGCCTCTCGGCCCCCGGGGCCCCGCCGGCGCTCCCCGACAGCCTCGGCGCGCCGGCAGAGGAAGGGGACAGGCGATGATCTCGATCGCCGAGCTGAGCCCGCGCACCCTCAACGACGAGGAGTTCGTGCTGTTCCAGAGGCTCGTCAAGCGCCTCTCGGGCATCGCGCTGGGCCCGCAGAAGAAGCCGCTCCTGCTCTGCCGCCTCGGGCCCCGGCTCCGCGCGCTCGGGCTCCGCAGCTTCGGCGAGTACTACCGCCGTGTGACCGCGGCGGGCGGCGAGGGCGAGCTCGTGCACATGCTCGACTGCATCTGCACGAACGAGACGCACTTCTTCCGGGAGCGCGAGCAGTTCGATCTGCTCGAGCGCGAGATCCTCCCCGCGTGGCACGCGAGCGCGGGCCGCGGAGCGCCCTCGGCGCGCGGCGGCCGCCCGCTGCGCGCCTGGAGCGCAGCCTGCTCGACCGGAGAGGAGCCCTACTCGATCGCGATGACGCTGCTCGACAGCCTGCCCTCCCCGGATCGCAGCGCCGCGGCGGGACAGGCGTCGCCAGGGGCAGGCGCCGCGTCGACGGGCGCTCCGGGGATCTGCATCCTCGCGACGGACCTGTCCGCCCGTGCGCTCGACCAGGCGCAACGCGCCGTGTGGCCGATCGAGCGGGCCTCGGAGATCCCGGAGGAGCGCCTGCGCGCCTACATGCTCCGCGGGACGGGCGCGAGCGCGGGCCTCATGAAGGCCCGGCCGGAGCTGCGCAAGCTCGTCACCTTCCGGCGCTTCAACCTGCTCGACGCGGCACCCAAGCGATTCGGCCTGTTCGATCTGATCTTCTGCCGGAACGTCCTCATCTACTTTGACGCTGCGACGAAGGCGTCGATCGTGGCGAGGCTCATCGCGAGCCTCGCGCCTTCAGGGTACCTGTTCCTCGGACACGCCGAGGGCCTCCACGGGACGGACCACCGCGTGCGATGCGTCGCGCCGTCCGTTTATCGGCTCCAGCCCCCGCCGGGGCTCGAAGGAAGCCGCAACACACCCAGCCCGGAGCATGCATCATGCTTGCGCATATCGGAGTAGGCCGGAAGCTCTACCTCGGCTTCGCCACCATGGTCGTCATCGTCCTCGTCCTGGCGGGCACGGCCTACAAGAGGTTCGCGGAGCTCGACGAGGCCCGCTCATGGGACCAGCACACGTACGAGGTGATGCTCGCAACGAGTGACATCATGGAGTCGCTGCTCGACACCGAGACAGGGGAGCGCGGCTTCATGATCACCGGGGTGGAATCCTTCCTGGAGCCGTACCGCGGCGGGCGCGACCGGTTCGAGAAGAGCCTGAGCCGCGCCCGGGAGCTCACCAGGGACAACCCGCGCCAGCAGGTGCGCCTCGAGAAGGTCGCCAGGGACCACAACGAGTGGCTCGCCTCCGTGCTGGAGCCGGCGATCCAGCTCCGCCGCAGCGCGGACGAGGCGAGGCTGCCGCCGGAGCGCGCCGTCGAGGACGTCAGGCGGGGGCGCGGGAAGGGCCTCATGGACCAGATGCGCGCGACGCTCAAGGAGATCGATGACGAGGAGCTCGCCCTCCTCGGCCAGCGGCAGGCGGCCACGAACGCGCTCGTCACGACGATGTACGTGACGCTGCAGGTGGGAGGTCTGCTCGCGCTCGTCGTCGCCGCGATGCTCGCGATCCTCTTCAGCCGGATGGTCCTGGTGCCGCTCAACCAGGCGGTATCGATCCACCAGCGCATCGCCGAGGGCGACTTCACGGGCGACGTCAAGGTGAAGAGCTCCGACGAGTTCGGCCAGATGCTCGGCGCCGTGAAGGTCATGTCGGACCGCCTCGCCGGCCTCATCGGCGAGGTCCGGAGCGGCGCGGTCTCGGTCTCCTCGGTCTCGGTGCAGCTCTCGGCGACAGCGCAGAGCCTGTCGCAGGGCACCAGCGAGCAGGCGGCGTCCGTGGAGGAGACGATGGCCAGCCTGCAGCAGCTGAACGGCACGATCGCGAAGAACGCCGCCAACTGCAAGCAGGTCGAGGAGACCGCGCACCGGAGGACGAAGGACGCGGAGCAGAGCGGTCAGGCCGTCCGGGAGACGGTCGAGGCGATGAAGGCGATCGGGCAGCGGATCGTGATCATCGAGGAGATCGCGTACCAGACGAACCTGCTCGCCTTGAACGCCGCGATCGAGGCGGCGCGCGCGGGCGAGCACGGCAAGGGCTTCGCCGTCGTCGCCACGGAGGTGCGGCGGCTGGCCGAGCGGAGCCGGGACGCGGCGAAGGAGATCGGCTCGTTTGCCGCGTCGAGCATCGTCGTCGCGGAGCGCTCGGGACAGCTCATCGCGGAGCTCGTCCCGTCGATCCGGGAGACCGCGGAGCTGGTGCAGGGCGTCGCCGTGGCATCCAAGGAGCAGTCGAACGGCGTGGCCCAGATCAGCGGGGCGGTGGAGCTGATAGAGCAGTCAACGCAGCGCAACGCGGCGATCGCCGAGGAGCTCGCCAGCACGGCAGCCGAGCTCTCGGCGCAGGCAGAGCAGCTCCAGAACGTGATGGCGTCGTTCCGGCTCTCTCAAGAGGGCGACGGCGACCTCGGCAACAAGCCCCCGGGCGCGGGCCGTCCCCCGGAGCGCCAGGGCGGCAAATCGTTGTGGAGGCCGCCGCTCAAGGGCCGATCGAACGGCGGCGCATCGGGCAATGGGCGCGCGCCGCACGCCGCGGGCGATCAGGACTTCGTCCCGTTTTGACACCCTGCCTCATCGGCCTCATCGGGCTGATGCCGGCTCGACCTTCGCAGCGCTCGGCCTTCGAGGCCAGCACCAGGGCGAACGACGGGCCGACGAGGCTGCGCTCGCTCTGATGCTTGGACACCTAGCGGCCTCGACGCCGCCTTCGCGGGAGCGCGTGGGTCACAGCTTCGAGGCGGCGTGGTCCCAGTTCACCAGGTTCCACCATGCCTCCACGTACTTCGCCCGGGCGTTGCGGTAGTCGATGTAATACGCGTGCTCCCACACGTCGCACGTGAGCAGCGGCGTCTTGCCCTCCGTGAGCGGGCACCCGGCGTTGCCCGTCTGCACGATCTCCAGCTTGCCGGAGCTGTTCTTCACCAGCCAGGCCCAGCCCGAGCCGAACTGACCGATGGCCGCGGCGCTGAACTTCTCCTTGAACGACGACACGCTCCCGAACGCCGCCTCGATCGCCGCCCGGAGCGCGGCGGGAGGCTCACCGCCGCCCTGCGGCTTCATGCTGTGCCAGTAGAACGTGTGATTCCACACCTGAGCTGCCTGGTTGAAGACCGCGCCGGACGTCGTGCGCACGAGATCCTCGAGGCTCTTGCCCGCGAGCGCCGCGTCCGCTGCCACGAGCTCGTTCAGCTTCGTGACGTACGCGTTGTGGTGCTTGCCGTGGTGGAAATCGAGCGTCTCGGCCGAGATGTGGGGAACAAGTGCGTCTTTGGCGTAGGGGAGCTCGGGGAGCGTGAAGGTCATGTATCTGTTCCTCGCGGTGCGTGTCGATGGCCACGCGCTCGTGGCAGCCTGTTGTGAGTAGCTCGGCAAAGACCTTCGGGTGGCCCTCCAGCCACGGATCGAACGTCCGCGCTTCGCGGCCAAACAGCCGCTCCGCGTCGCCGGGTCCGGCGACAACGTAGCAGCTCCGGTGGGGGCGCGTGGCGCTTTGCCAATGCGTTGGCAGTTTTCCATCCGTTTGGAGGGACGGCCTTCCGGCCAGCGGTCGAGTGGCTTCGCTGGCCTGCCAGATCCGACCCAGGCCGGCTCGATCCCTGGCGCTTCCCGGCGTCCTTCCTCGCGGGCTCGGCAGCGCTGGTGTATCAGGTCGTCAGGCAGCGCGCCCCCTACGCGATCTACGGTGTCGACATCCTGTCGGTCACGATCGCCGTCATCGCGTTCATGCTGGGTCTCGGCCTCGAGAGTGGGGCGCGCTCGCGACGGCGCCCGCAAGCTGCCGTGACGCTGTTCGCGGTCTCCGAGCCCGGGTTCGACGTTCTCCGGGTCATGGCGCGGCGGCGCACGCGTCGAGCGAACAGCCTGTCGCAGACAGGCCACCATGGGCTGCGCAGAGCGGGATGCAGACGATATCCTGGGCGATCCCCGAGCAGTCGATATCCAGGCACATGTTGATCTCGACTCCGTCGGCGCAAAAACACGTCTGCTGAGCCGTGCCCGGCTGGGGAGCCTGGCAGACGCCGCCCACGCAAAGCTCGCCGGCCGGGCAGAAGCCGTCGCAGCCACAGATCGGGTTCTCATCCAGGCAGCCCGTACCCAACTCTCCGCCGTGACTCGCGCAGGCCGGGCCGCAGATCACGTCCTGGGCGGGCCCCGAGGAGCAGTCGATGTCGTCCAGGCAGAACTGGAGCAGCGACTCATCGTTGCAAAAACACCTCAGTAGTTTCAGCCCCGCGCTCTGGCACACGCCGTTGACGCAGGTCTCGCCCTCCGCGCAGCCGCCACACGCGATCTCCGAGCCGCAGCCATCCTCGATCGAGCCACAACTCTCCCCCTCGATGGCGCAGGAGGTCGGGATACAACCGGAGCGGCACTCGTCATGGGCAAACGAGCTGACGATGGCCCCGACTTGTCCGCTCGTGATCAGTCCCTCTCGCAGAAGCGCGCTGGCGGCGTTCGCGACGCACGCCACGCACCTGCCCCGGTTGGTGTAGGTGCCTTTGCACTCCGCCTGCACCAGACTCTGCGCCTCCGTCAAGGTGAGGCCCGCCCCGCACCACGGTTGCCCTGCCCAGGCCACTGGTTCGGGGGTGGCCGTGGATCCATCGCAGCTGGCGGCGGCGCCGAAGGCGATGAACACGAAATTCACAAGGATGGCTCTCGTGATCCTCATGGGTCGTCTCCTCACGTGAAGGTCGTGGCGCGGCGGACGGCCTCTCGGCCGGCGAGCACCTCATCCGTCTCGAACGAAGCCGGTAGCGTCCGGTCACAGCTTCGATGACGTGGCTCGGGCAGTATACCGGGAAGAATGAGAAATGCCATCGTTCTTGTCGTGCCGCTGTTCCGGAGAGGTTCACGTCGAGCGTACACGTCATCATCGAGGTGCCACGTCCGAGTGCCTGATCTTCATGCAGCGGCTTCAGCTTCGACTTCAACGTCGCGTTCACCGAGGAGCAACAGCGCGAGGGGACCGTCGAATACAACCCCCAGCGCGCCCCCCCACGCGATGGACGCGATACCGGTCCCGCTGGCGCCCACGGTCGCATGGAGCAGGCATCCGCTGCGCTCGGAAAGGCGATCATGCGTGCCGCGGGATTCGGGCCCATCGCGAGAATGGTCAGCCATGACGGCTGAGGCAGACGAACAAGCGCCCCAGAAACAGGCCTGGATCGTGTCACATCGACTTCTGGTACGCTTCCTGGCAGCCCCCGTCCAAGCCGCAATCACCTCGGGCGTGCACGGACGGAAACAGGGCAGCCGAGCCGGCACACGTCGCGCCCGTGGTCCTTGCTTTGCGGGCAACGCACCCTCCAAATCTTGCAAACAACGACATGGGTGCTAAGTCTGAAGCCCGCTGCGCGGCGGCGGGATCGCATCGCTTGGCAATAGAGAGCGTCCAGCGCCACCGCTCGGCGTCCCATGGTCCCTGGTAGCCTCATGGGGGCGCAGGCCGGATATACTTCCTGAATTTGATTCCGTCGAGAACGCTCCGGCGTGCAGTCGCCACGGCGGCCACGCTCGAGGCTACAGCATGGCGGCAAGTCCTGTTCGGAGTTGAATTCTTCGCTCTGCGAGCAGCCTCGCAACCCGAGGTCCAGAGGGTACTACGCGGGCTGCGCCGTTGCCTCCGCATCGGACGACGAGCATGGCATGTCAATCACCGTCGGCCTCCCTTGAAACGCTCTGGAGGCGGCGCGAGGTGACGCCCTTCGTCTTCCGGGACGCCGAAGTCGAGCTGTGTGCCCGCGACTGACATTGAATTTGAGGGAACCGTATGAGTCGAAGATTCTTGCTGACAGGAATTGCGACCGTGGCTCTAGCCTCGAGCGTGGCCGTCATGGCGACCGCACACGAAGCATGCCCCGCGAGGTCCGATCCAGAGATCATACCGCCGGAAGACCGCTTCCTTGGAGCTACGTACGGAGAATGGGCGGCCGAGTGGTGGCGGTGGGCGCTCTCCATGCCCAGCGATGCGAATCCGCTGACCGATACGGCTGATTGTAGCGCCGGCCAGTCAGGGAGAGTGTGGTTCTTGGGCGGCACGTTCACGACGACGGAAGTGGCTGAAGGAGAAGTTGCTGGAGTGGCCAGGCGCCGCTGCACCGTGCCTCGAGGTAAGGCACTGTTCATTCCGATCTTGAACGCGGCATGCTCGACCATCCAAGGGGATGGCGAAACGGAGGAGGAGCTGCGTGATTGCGCCAACGATCTCATGGATCAGGTCACCGAACGCTTCATCGTGATCGACGGCAAGAGGATTCGAGGCCTCGACGCATTTCGCCACGAATCTCCGTTGTTCGTGTTTGGTCCGCTCCCGGAGGACAATTTGATCGGCGCTGACGCGGGTGAGACGAGCGATGCCGTCGCGGACGGATTTCATGTCCTGCTCGCTCCGCTTTCCCCGGGGGCACACACCATTCATTTCGGCGGTCGGGTGGAGACCGATGACTTCACATTCGACCTGGACATCACCTACCATCTGACGGTCGGCCATTGACGGGCAGCATCTCCTGCTCCTGGCGTGTTCGCGCTTCGCCCCGCAGGCTGTGGAGTGAACGACTTCGCCCCCCTGGATGAGCCGATCGCGAGCCGGCCGGCAACGGCGGCTCGGTAGCGGGAGACGGCCCTGTCATCGTGGGCGTACTCCGACATCGACACGTTTGCCAGGGTAGCTCACTGCAAGCTCGGGGTGGGCATCGGCGAGATCGTCGGCGTCGATGGATCAACGTGGGGCGGGGCCGATATCTATCCCGGCGGCAAGTTGTATGTGTACCGCGGTAGCGCGCGCCCCGACGTGGAGCCGGACGCGGCGAGCATCGGGCGGTCCGGCGACGAGGCGGGGACGCGCATCTCGCGCGCCGGCGACCTCAACCGCGATGGGTTCGGTGATATCGTCGTGGGGCTCGGTAGGGGCCCGAGCATGCGCGTGTTCCTCGGCGGAAACCTCAGCGATGACCCGCAGGCCTCCCTCGCAGGCGCGGGCGGCGACAGCGCCGAGGACTTCGGCTCGGCGGTGTCCCCATAGCGGCGCGGCCGCGGCGTGCGGCCAGGGCCGTTCCACGAGGGCGCGAGGGCGGCCGCGCGGCCCGAGGGCGCAGGGGCGGCCGCGCGGCCCAGCGCAGCTCCCCCGCGACCAGCACGCGCACCCGACCGCGTCGCAGCCAAGCCCGCCGGAAACGCCGGTGCCCGCGCGCCGGCTCGCCGATCCTCGCGGAGCGTGCAGGCTCCCAGCGTCGTCCCCGCGACCGGCGGCGAACGGTAGCTCACGGTGGCGACTTCGCTCGCGACAAGGTCAGTCAACATCTTGATGTTTCTGGGATCCCTGCCTCTCTTCGGTCGGAGCGTTCGCTGAAATGTCCGATCTCTGCGCAATCGGCCTTCTGGTCGTGCCTGTACACGCGGTGTCGGGTTTTCAAGGTCCGGTGGGCGATGGATATCGACGATTAGTGTATTGTTATGGATGTTTCTGAAGGCGCCCCGGTCGCTGCTTGTCGTCGCGCGCGGGCGGCCTATGATCGTCCGTGGTGATGAGGGTCACACAAACAGGGGTTGATGCCATGGATATGCAGAAGGATGCGGGGCGCGACGGGCTGAGCCTGCGATCGAACGAGGTGAGTCAATCATTTCTCGATGGCGGCGATGATTTCGATGTGGATATCCGCATCAACGTTCGGCCCGCCGACGGGGCTGAGCGGTGCGCGGACAGCCCCGTCATGTGTTCCGCGACGTGCAATGAGTCGTGCGGGGTTACGTGCGCGTGTAGCTACAACTGTTGATCGCATCGGGGCCTGACGATGTCGATGGACCCGCCGACGCCGAGCCAGAGCTTCGACGTGAACCGCGATGCCGTCACGGCGGCGGCCCAGGCCATCGCGCTGGAGGTGGCCCGCCGTCTGAAAGACGACGACACCCTCGAGCGAGCCCGGTGCGCTGCCGTGCAACAGAGCCCCTATCCGGAGCTGGCGCGGTGGCAGCCGCAGTCCATCAGTCATGGTGACGCCGGGCTCGCGGTGCTGTTCGGATACCTGGAAGCCTGCTTCCCCGGTCAGGGCTGGGACATCGAGGCCAGGCGGCGCATCGAGATCGCCGCCCGCTCGGTCGATGAGGCCGATGGGGTGGGGGTGTCTCTGTTCGGGGGGCTCAGCGGCGTCGCGTACGCGGCCTGGTACCTGTCGCGCGGGGGGCGGCGGTACCGGCACCTCTCCACCACGCTGGACGAAGCCATCTGCTCGAGGGTCGAGGCGACGGCCGACGCGCTCGACGCGACGTCCGGAGGGTGCCCTGTCCGTCTCTTCGACCTGATCGGCGGCATCACCGGGGCGGGCGCCTACCTCCTCTGCCGCCTGGAGCAACAACGTACCCAGAGGACGCTCGAGCGCATTCTTCGCTGCCTCGTCTCGCTCACCGATGAGGAGGACGGGCTACCGCGCTGGCGGACACCCCGGCACCAGCTCGTCGGCGAGCAGCAAGCCCGGCACTTCCCCGATGGAAACCTGAACTGTGGACTGGCTCACGGCATCCCCGGCCCGCTCGGCCTCATGGCACTCGCGGCGTCGCGCGGGGTCTCGGTTCCAGGGATGGAGGAGGGGATCGAGAGGATCGTGGCCTGGCTCATGGCTCACCGCGTGGACGACCGCCGGGGGGTGAACTGGACAGACTGTTACCCGCTGCCTGGGCGAGGAGGTCCTCCTGCGAAGCCGCGGCCCGGCAGGACCGCGTGGTGTTACGGGAGCCCCGGGCTGAGCAGGGCGCTGTACCTGGCCGGGCGGGCCCTCGCGAAGCCCGCGTGGTGCCAGGTCGCCATCGACGCTATGCGCTCCGCGGTCACCCGGCCGGTGGAGGAACGGTATATTCCCTCTCCCACGTTCTGCCACGGCGTCGCGGGGCTGCTCCAGATCGCCCTGCGGTTCGCCCTCGACACCGGCCTCTCCGTGTTCGGGGAGGCATCCCGCGCCCTCCTCGCGCAGCTCGTGCAGGCCTATGAGCCCGCCTCGATCCTCGGTTTCCGGAGCGTCGCCGCCGGGGGGACGCGGGTCGATGATCCCGGGCTCCTGGACGGGGCGCCGGGCGTGTGCTTGACGATGCTCGCGACCACCACGCCCGCCCCGCCGATCTGGGATCGGATCTTTCTGCTGTCCTGACAGGAGCCCGCAAATGTCCAGCGGCCATGCGAGACCAGTCTCTGTCGCGGCGGGTTGCGGGGAAGGCTCGGGAGAGTCGATCTTCATACCGCTCGAGACCGTCCTGGTTCGCGCCCCGCTCCTCCCCGTCGAGTCCTATCGTGCACTCTCGAGGCCTCCGTCGGGCACGGCTGGCTGGGTCGGGGCGACGCTCGCGGACCCCCGTGCACGCCTCGCGCTGGCGGTCGGCAGCCGATCCCTGTCGGAGGCGCTGGCGCGCGACCGAACGAGCGGAGGCCTCGACGATCGGGTGAAATCCAAGCTGCTGCGGTATGTGATCCGCATGTCGAGCCGGCCCACACCGTACGGGATGTTCGCCGGGGTCTGCCTTGCCCGCCTGGACCGGGAGACCGACTTCAGGCTCTCAGGCGAGGAGCGAAGGAGGATCCGGCCCGATATGGCCTGGCTGAGCCATCTCATCTCGACCCTGGAGAGCCTCCCCGAGGTGCGTGACCGACTGCGAGTGGCCATCAACCCGGCCGCCTATGTTCGGGCAGGGCGCTTCGTCTTGGCGGCGCGCTCGACGCTGCTGGAAGCGGGGCGGGCCCCCGAGGTGTCCATCCGGGCCACGGGGGGCGTGCGTCGGGCTCTGGACCGGGCGCAGCGTCCGGTCGCCTACGCCGACCTTCGGGATGAGCTGCTCACGGTCGCCGGAGCGACGCCAGAAAAGGTGAGCCGCTTGCTGGCGAGCCTCCTGGAGCAGACGTTCCTGATCTCGGAGCTTCGTCCTCCGCTGACTGCAGGCAGTCCGGCTCAGCACGTCCTCGACCGGCTGGCGGGGATCGATGCGGCCCGCACGATTCGAGATGAGCTGCGCCTCCTGCTAGAAGAGGCGAGCGCCTGGGAGATGCTCCCTGCCGAGGAGGCACTTTCCGCCTACCCTCGACTCGTCGGCCGATCAGAGCGGTTGGTCCCGCGCGAAGCCGCGAGCACGCCTTTTCAGGTCGATCTATTCCTCTCGCCGAGCTCGACGCGGATCAACCGAGCGGTCGGCGATGAGGTGTGCCGAGCCGCGGAGATCCTCCTCCGGCTCACGCCTCATCCAGAGGGGCCGCCGGCCCTCGCAGCGTACCGGCAGTCATTTCAGTCGCGATTCGGCGTCGATCGAGAGGTGCCCTTGCTCGAGCTCCTGGACGCCCATCCAGGCCTCGGCGCCTACTCCCCGGCGCGGGCGGCGTACCAACCGAGCCCCGCCGTCGCCAGGCGAGGACGCGTGCTGTTCGAGATCGCTGCCGCGGCACAGCGCGCGCTGTGCCCTTGCATCGACCTCGACGAGGCGCTCCTGTCGCGCCTCGGCGTCAATGAGGTCAAGCCCGATCGGGCGCCGGCATCGCTGGATCTGAGCGTCTTCATCGCCGCCCGCTCGCCTCAGGCGCTCGATTCCGGCGACTTCACGATCGTCGTCGGGCCGAACCTCGGCGCCATGGCGGCCGGCCGGGTTGCAGGGCGCTTTGCCGGGGGTCTCGGCGACGCAGGGGTCGGCATGCTGCAGCAGATCGCCGCCGCCGAGGAGGCCTCGCGGGTGGACCTCCTGTGGGCAGAGCTGGTCTATCTCCCGGAGCGATCGCGAGCGGCGAACGTGAGCGTTCGCCCTGGAATCCGCGGTCACGAGATCCCGGTCGGCCTGCACGCGGGGCGGGCCGCTGCGCAGAGTATCCCCCTGCGAGAGATCGTCGTCGGCGTGAGGGACGACAGATTTTATCTGCGATGGTCCAGAACGGGGCAGAGGATCCGTGTCTCCAGCGGTCACATGCTGAATTCCTTCCTGGGCTCCGACGTCTGCCGCTTCCTCTCGGACGTCGGCTATGACGGGGAGCCTTTGCTCGTGGGGTTCGACTGGGGAAGAGCCGAGCCGCTTCCGTACCTCCCGCGCGTGCGATCCGGCCGCGTGGTGCTCCGGCCCGCCGAGTGGAAGGTGGACTATTCCTGCCGGCGACACTGGTTCCCGAGCGCGAGCCCGGCAGCGTTTGCCGTGGAACTCGATCGCTGGCGCCGGACCTGGGCGGTCCCGCGTCACGTCTTCTTGACCATGGCGGACAACCGCTTGCTGCTGGACCTGGATGACGCCGTGCAAGCCGCCGAGCTGCGGATGGAAATCACCCGCCTGACCGACGGTGCCCACCTGGTCCTCCAGGAGGTCGTTCCTGCGCTCGACGACGTATGGGCGCGCGGCCCTGCCGGCGGGTTTTACACCGAGCTTTGCGTCTCGATGGTCCGGCGTCCGCCTGCCTCGCAGACCAAGTCCCCTGACCATCGGCTCGGCGGCGCCGCACCGGCGCACACCTCGTCGTGCACGGGTGGCCAGCGGGCGCGGCTGTTGCCCCCTGGGAGCGAGTGGGCGTACGTCAAGGTGTACTGCGGTCCGGATGTACAAAACGACCTGCTGGTCGGCCCTGTCCGGGAGCTCACGCGACGGCTGCTCGACGAGGGGATCATCGAAGATTGGTTCTTCATCCGCTACACCGATCCTGACCATCACCTGCGCCTCCGCTTTCGCTGCTCCGCGCCCGACGCGCGCCTGCGCCTGTTCGCCGAGCTGTGCGCCTGGGCGACCGCGCTCCTGGAGGAGGGGCGGTGCTCGCGCTTCGCCTTCGACACATACGATCGGGAGATCGAGCGGTACGGAGGATCGAGCGCCATCATGCTGGCCGAGCAGATCTTCGGTGTCGACTCCTCCTCCGTCGTGGAGCACCTCGCCGTGCTCCAGCGGAATCATGACGTCGACCCGCGCGACCTGGTGGTCGCGACCACTGACAACCTCCTCTCCGCGCTCGCGCCGCGGGAGGAGGACGTGCTTCGGTGGCTCTGCGCGCGTCGCGGCGACAAGCGAAGATCGAGCGATGAATACCGGAAGCGAAAGTCGACGCTGCGATCGTATGTCGCCCCTCGCGATGTCGAGTCCGCCGCTGCCCTGCCGGCCGAGATCCGGGCTGGCATGGAGCGTGCTCACGAAAGATTGCGTCGGATCGCCGCAGAGCTGACGGCGCTCCGGCGCCGGTCACTCCTCCTCCAGCCGATGGACTACCTGCTGGCGTCCTTCGCTCATATGCACTTCAACCGGATGGCTGGTCCCGACGCGGAGCTGGAGCAGCTCACGCTCGCCCTGCTGCACCGGACCCGCGATGCGATGGCACACGCCGGCTACCGGGCGGCCGGCTGAGCTTGTGGTCCCGCGCGCTACGAATTCGCCCACAGCCGGACGAGGTTCCAGTAGCTCCGTCTGAGCCGGAGTCCGTGCTCGTCGCACTCGGGGCTTCGCATCGCCGCGGCGAGATCGCAGAGGATTTGTCGTTGCGCCGGATCCCTGATCCGGCTCTGTATCCACAGGACGGCAGCGAGGCGCGTCCCGCGCGTGACCTTCGCGACGTGATGTACCGTCGTGGCGGGGTAGACTACTGCGTCTCCTGCGTCGAGCCGGTACGGCCGGACGCCATTGCCGGTGTCGATGATGAGCTCGCCGCCGTCGTACGTGTCCCGTTCGTTCAAGAACAGGGTCATCGCCAGGTCAGCCCGAATTCCGCCCATGATCGCGACGTCGGTGTGGTCCGGGTACTCCATTCCCGCCTCGTACAGGCTGAACAAGGGGCGCTGAATGAGCAGCGGCAGGACGGCCGAGTCGAACGCCTCGTTCGCCCGCAGCCGATCGAGGATGATGGCGCCGGCCGCCTGCGCTGCCTCGCTGCCGATCGGGAGCTGGAGGTTTCTCTTGCCGGCGACGCCCGACGTCGCGCGACCGTCGGTGAATGTTTCGGTCGAAACGAGCGCCTTGACGCGCTCGATTTCAATGGCTGACAGGGCCTTCTCCAGTAGGATGTGCATCGATGGTGCTCTCGCTGGACGATGTGTTGAGCCCCGAGCTTGTCGCCCGCTTGTGTAGCATCGTGAGCGGTGGCGAGGTAGCCGCTGTCCATCAAGCAGCGGTGCTCGTGCGGGACTGCGTCGGCGTACATCCGCTCTTCGTTCTCGGCGTGCAGCCGCAACGTCTGTCTCAGCCGTTCTTCTGCCGGTACGAGGAGGGCATGAGGGCGAACGGGGGGGTCGACCACGCGATCGTCGGTGGGAGCGGCGGGATCCGCGCCGACGTCGGAGCGACCGTGTTCCTGAGCGATCCGTCGAGCTACGAGGGGGGCGACCTCGTCATCGATACGGGCTACGGAGAGGAGCTTTACAAGGGACGCGCGGGTGCTGTCGTCGTGCGGCCCGCCTCGGCGCGCCATCGCATTGCTCGCGTCACGCGCGGCGTCCGGTGGACAGCGGAGCTATGGGCTCAGAGCCTGGTGCGCAATCCCGCGCAGCGCGAGATCTTGCATGATATCGGATGCTCGCTTCGATCCATGGAGCTTCTCGGAATGGACGGGAGCGACGGGGGCGCTGCGGTGGACCGGCTCCGCGCCTGCCATCGCAACCTGCTTCGGCTCTGGTCCGACCCGTGACGACAGCGCTTTCACGCGAGGGACATTCTGATCCCGCGGAGTCCGGCGGAACGAGCCATGTCCACAGGAGCTTGCCCCGGTCGTCCATCCAGCCGCCGGCCAGCGCGCCGCGAGCCACCCCGGCAGAGCGCCTGACCCCGATCACGGGCCCGCGATGAAGCTGTCCTGGTAGCCCGCGTCCTCGACCGTGAGCGCGGCCGGGGTGGCCGCGAGCGGGCGGGTCGTGTCGAGCAT
This sequence comes from Sorangium sp. So ce1335, assembly GCF_051521615.1. NCBI lineage: Bacteria > Pseudomonadati > Myxococcota > Polyangiales > Polyangiaceae > Sorangium > Sorangium sp. So ce1335. The sequence continues at coordinate 5,741,513 of NZ_CP150363.1, read as the reverse complement.
GACCGCGAGCTCGCTCGTCTCGCGGCCCCCGAGGCTCGCCTCGTACGCGCCGGGGTGCGGCCCGTGCGGGACGCCGGCCGGGTGGTGCGAGATGCTGCCGGGGCCGACGCCGCGGCGCGAGGTGAAGTTGCCGCGGCAGTAGAAAAGAAACTCGTCGCAGTCGACGGACGAGTGCGGGTAGGGGCAGGGGATCGCCTCCGGGTGGAAGTCGACAGGGCGCGGCACGAAGCTGCAGACGAGGGCGCCGCGCGCCGCGAACGTGCCGTGCCAGTCGGGCGGCAGGTGGACGAGCCCGACGCGCGGCTGGAAGCTCAGGATCGGGAACGCGAACGGGTACACCGTCCCGTCCCAGCCGACGACGTCGAGCGGCGAGCGCGCCAGGGAGAAGCCGTGGAAGGCGCCGCTGCGCTTCACGACGAGCGCGCGGATGCCCTCGTCGAGCGGCCCGACGAACGTGGGCCGCCGGAAGTCGCGGTGGGAACAGGGCGCGTCCATCCGGAGCTGGCCGACCTCGTTGCGCCACTGGCGCGGCAGGTGGACGCCCGCTGCCTCTATCGAGAGCCACCGCTGGGGCCCGGCGTCGGGGAGGAAGCGGTAGAAGAGCCCCTTCGGGACGACCACGTAGTCGTCCTGCTCGAAGCGCAGGTCGCCGAGCATCGTGCGCAGCACGCCGCTGCCCTGAAAGACGAAGAACAGCTCGTCGGCGTCTGCGTTCGCGAAGTACACAGGGTCGGCGGCGTCCGGCTGGGCGATCCCGATCACCACGTCGTCGTTGAACAGCAGCGGCACGCGGCAGTCGACCGCGGGCCCGCCCCGCGGCGGCAGGTCCTGCGACCGGTAGTGTCGCTTCGCGAGCGGGCGAGGCGGCGCGGCGACCGGCAGCGCGAAGCCGTGCTCGGCCCGCGCGAGGCGGTGCTCGTGCGGCCGGCGCTCGTGGTAGGCGATCGTGTAGGGGCCGTCGAAGCCCTCGCGCGTCAGGCACTCCTCGTAGCGGAGCTCCCCCGCCTCGCTCCGCAGGGCGATGTGGTGCTTGCGGGGGACGGTGCCGGCGACGACGCGGTCGAGCATCAGCCGTGCCCCTCGGCCTTCTGCTGCCGCTCGATGCTCTCGAACAGCGCCCGGAAGTTGCCGGCGCCGAAGCCGCGGTCGCCCTTGCGCTGGATGAGCTCGAAGAAGAACGGCCCGGCGTCCGGGTCGCGGTGCGTTCCGGCCGACTCCTTGAGGAAGATCTGGAGCAGGTACGACCGCGTGCCGTCGCCGTCGACGAGCACCTCGAGCTCCCGCAGCGCTGCCACGTCCTCGTCGATCTGCCCGATGCCGAGCTGCCGCACGCGCTCGGGCAACAGGTCGTAGTAGGCGGGCGGGGTCGGCATGAACTCCACGCCGCGCGCGCGCAGGCCGCGCACGGCGGTGAGGATGTCGTCCACGGCGAGCGCAACGTGCTGCACCCCGTCGCCGCGGTGCTCCTCGTTGAAGACGTTGATCTGCGAGCTCTTGAAGTGCGGCCGGTAAGGCTCGTTGTTCGCGAACTTCACGCCCGAGCGCGGGTCCCACATCACCGCGGAGCGCAGGCCCGAGCCGTGGCCGGTGTCCTTCGCGACGTCGTTCGTGTGGAACGCGATCTTCCAGAACGGCTCGAGCCCGAGCACGTGCTCCATCCAGAGCAGGGCGGGCGCCATGGTCTGGAAGTTCGAGGTGATGTGATCGAACCGGGCGATCCCGAAGCGGTTCTGGCCGCCGCGCGGCGTGTCGTGGGCCACGCAGCCGGGGAAGAGCGCGGGGTAGCCGCGGCGCTCGACGAAGCGGAAGGTGGTGTCCCCGAACGGCGTCGTGATCGAGAACGAGGCGAAGGTGCCGCCGCCCTCGTGCGTCGCCCGGTGGATCTCGCCGATCGGCGTGCCCCCGCGGCCGTCGAGCAGCCGGAAGGCGCGGTCGATGTCCTCCACCTCGAAGACGATCGTGCCCACGCCGTCGGGGTGCTTGCGCAGGTAGCGCCACGCCCGCCCGCCCTCGCCGATCGGCTGCGAGCAGACGATGGCGCACTCGCCGGCCTGGAAGACGACCGACCGCTGCGCCGCCGCCGCGTTGAGCTCCGGCGAGCTCGCGGCGATCTCCTGGAAGTCGAGCTTCTCCGTGTAGAACCTGCGGCTCCGCTCGAGGTCGCGCACGTAGTAGTGCAGCGCCTCAACCCGCTTGATGCCGATCGACTCCACCTTGGTCATTCCGGTCCTCCGTCGCGAGGGGTCCACCCGGCGCGAGCTGCGCGCCCGGCCAGCTTCACGGGCGCCGCCCGTGGCCGTGGAGCGTCGGCCGCTTCGCCGGGGCGCTCATCCGGCCACCACCCGCTGCGCGATGCGCCCGAACAGGCTCTCGCCCGAGCGACTCAGCATCTCGATCATGATCGTGTCTCCCGGTCGCATGAAAGGCGTCCTCGCCGCCCCGCGCTCGAGGATCTCGAGCATGCGCTTCTCGGCAAGGCACGACACGCCGCGCGCCGGATCCCGGTTCGAGACGGTGCCGCTGCCGAGGATCGTCCCGGCGGTGAAGCTGCGGGTCCTGGCGATGTGCTCGATGAGGTCGAAGAACGAGAAGTGCATCTCCGGGCCGGCCTCGGGATCGCCGATGAGCGCGCCGTTGTAGGTCGAGCGGAGCCGCAGGTGGACGCGCCCGTCGCGGAGCGCGTCGCCGAGGTCGTCCGGCGTGATCGCGAACGGGGAGAACGCCGTGGCCGGCTTCGAGCAGAAGAACCCGAAGCCCTTCGCGAGCTCGGCGGGCACGAGGTTGCGCAGCGTCACGTCGTTGGCCAGGAGGAACAGGCGGATGTGCCGGTGGGCCTCGTCGCGGCGCGCGCCCTGCGGGGTGTCGCCGAGGACGGCGCAGACCTCGGCCTCGAAGTCGAGGCCCCAGGCCTCGTCGCGCAGGACGATGTCGTCGGTCGGCCCGAGGAGGACGCCGGAGCCGCCCTGGTACACGAGCGGATCGGTCGTGAGCGTCCCGGGGGGCTCGGCGCCGCGCGCCTTGCGCACAAGCTCGATGTGGTGGATGTACGCCGACCCGTCGATCCACTCGTACGCGCGGGGCAGGGGAGCGGCGAGCTCTTCCACGGCGAGCGGCATCGCGGCCGCGCCGCCGCGCTCGATGTCGTCGGCGATGCGGCGGAGCGCGGGCTCGGCGCGCTCCCAGTCGTCGAGCGCGGCCTGGAGCGTGGGGAACGCGCTGCCGGCCGGCGCGTAGGCGAGGCCGTCGCGGCGGACGACGACGAGCGTGCCGTCGCGGCCGGGGCCGCGGAGAGAGGCGAGCTTCATGCGGGGGCGAGCTCCTCGTGGCGCTCCGATGGAACCACCGGAGCTCCCATCGCCCAGGGGATCACTTCTGCACCTGGACGCCGAGGAACAGGGCATTGCCCTTCGCGCCCGACAGGTCGCTCCGCTGATAGCCGAGCGCCACACGCGCAGCGTGCCCTTGGATGATGTAGCCCATCTGGGCATCGATGAGCAGATAGGGATCCGCGCCCTTCGGCTTCGCCTGTTGCAGCCGGACCAGGGGCTGCAGCTTCCCGACGCCGATGTCGTTCGGCGTGAGGTAGCTCGCGAGCACGAAATAGGAGTGATCGAACCTCTCGAAATCGCCAAAGTACTTGTAAATTGCGCCCTCGAGCGTGACCGTGCCCGCCGTGCCGAGGTTCTTTTCGAACAGGAGGTCGGCGTTGACCTCGCCGTAGGTGTCCTTGCGCGGGATGCCTGGCGGCGTGCCGTCCGCAGGGGGCGGCAACGATTCGACGGAGCCTTCCCTCTGCACCTCGCCGGCCACGCCGAGCGCGAGGATGCTCTTCTCTCCGAGGTACGTGGATTTCTGGTAATAGGCCGGCTCCGGGTCGAGCAAGCTGATGTTGATCCTCGCCGTGTAGAGCGGGCTCACCGAGGAGTCATGCAGGTTGAAGGCACCCACGTAGTATTTGAACAGACCGCCCGCCACCTTGCCCCAGGCGGTCACCCCATCGTTGCGCCCGAAAGGCCCCTGCCTTGGCCCGATCGGCGGCGCATAGGGCTCGAAGAACCCGGGATAGTTCCACGGCCCCATCGACCACGGCCCGGAGAAGGCGGAGCGATCCGACGGCACGATCATGCGACCGATCCAGACGTTCAGCACATCGTGCAGCTTGAACTTGGCGATGGCGTCACGGAGGGTCGCGCTGCCCGCGATGTTGCCGCCGGTCGGGGTCGGCCCGAACTGCGCAACGATGGCGCCCTGCACCCCGATGAACCGGTTGATCTCGCCCGAGAACATCAGGTCCAGCTCTCCGTCCCCGAGCAGTCGGTCCATCCTCTCGCGCGCGCCGGGGTTCTGTAAGCGGCCTCCGACGCGGGCCCAGGCCGCGACGCTGATCGGGTTCTTCCACGGCTCGTCCGCCGCCGGCGGCGCCGGCGAAGCTGGGCCGGTCCCGGCAGCGCCACGCGGCGCCGGCGCGCCGGCGTGGGCTTCCGCGGAGGGCGCTTGCGCCGCGCTCGCGTCCGCAGGAGGGCTCGCGGGCTCGGTCGCGGGCGCCGCGATCGGCGGGTCTTCGCCCGTGGGCGCCGGCGGCGCTCCGGGCTCCGCTTGTGCCCATGCCGGGCGATTGAAGGAGATGATGCCGAGGACGACGGCCACGATGCCTGCGCCAGCATCGCCCCGGCGTCTCGACGCTCTCGTCTGTGTGCTCATGCGTTTCACTCTTGTCAGGCCAGCGTCAGGCCATCCGAGGTCTTGAAGGTCTCAGCCACGATTGCGCCCCCTAGCCGATCTCGTACACCGTGAGCCGCACCCGGTCGGCCAGCCGCTCGCCCACGGCCAGGGCCAGCATGGCGTTCAGCCGCAGGAGCCCTGGCGCCGAGGTGCGCATGCGGATGGCGGTGCGGAAGTAGTAGAGCCCGGGGTCCACGGCCTCGCCGCGCCCGAGCGCCGCCAGCACTTCCGGCGGCCCGGCGCGGACGCCTTCGGAGAGGATCTCCACCGTCCCATGGCCGGCGATGTCGAGGATGTAGTGGGCGGAGATGTCCATCCGCCCGTCGGCCCAGATCGTTTGCCAGTCGCCGCCCGGCAGCACCCGGCCCTCGAGGCCGCCGGCCACCGTGCCGCCGACGATGGGGATGAAGCGACGGCCGGGCGAGCTCGGATTGACGGTGACCGGCGGGGCCACGGCCACCTCGAGCGTCATCAGGGGGAAGAGGGGCGGGCTCACGCGAGCGGCTCCGAGGCGCGCTTCAGGCCGGTCAGCACCTTGTAGCGGGCGGCGATGGCCTCCAGCTCGCCGGGGGCGAACACGTCCTCGATGCGTTCGAAGCCGTCGGGCGCGCGTTCCTGGGCGATCTGCATGCACTGCTCTGGACCGTTGCCGCGATTGGCCGCCACGATGGCGGCGGTGGCGGGCAGGCGCTCGGCCTCGTAGGCGGCCAGCGCCTCCACCGGATCGGCGTGGGCGGCGAGGGCGCGGACCAGGGCGCGGGCGTCCAGGATGGCCTGGCTCGCCCCGTTGGAGCCGATCGGATACATGGGATGGGCGGCGTCGCCCAGCAGCGTCATGCGCCCGTGGCTCCAGCGCGGCAGGGGATCGCGGTCGACGAGCGGGAACTCGTAGATCGCGTCGGCGCCCCGGATCAGGCCGGGCACATCCAGCCAGTCGAAGCGCCAGTCCTCGAACCTGGGCAGGAAGTCGGCGGGATCGCCCCGCCGGTTCCAGTCCTCCCGCCGCAGGATCTCGGCGACGGCGAGCTCGGCGATCCAGTTGATCCTCTGGCGGCCGTCCGGCCCCGGTGGGGAGATGGGATAGGCGACGAACTTCTGATCCTGATGCCCGGCCATGATCATGCTGGCGCCGGTGAGGAAGGGCGCTGCCATCGTGGTCGCCCGCCACAGGATGCGGCCGCCGTAGACCGGCGGCCCCTCGTCCGGATAGAGGCCGGCGCGCGCCGCCGAATGGATGCCGTCGGCGCAGATCAGGAGGTCGGCGGTAACCCTCCAGGCCACGCCCTCGCGGCGGCTGAGGAAGCGCGCCTCGATGCGGCCTTCGCCCTCTTCGTGGTCCACGAGGCGCCTGTCGCAGATCACCCGTTCGGGGCCCAGCCGCTCGACGGTGGCGTCGAACAGCACGCCCTGCAGGGCGCCGCGGTGCAGGGAGATCTGCGGCGCGGCGTGGCCCGCGAAGCGGCCGCGCGGCTCGCCCCAGATGCGCTGGCCGAAGCGGTTGAAATAGACGAGCTCGCGGGTCGCCACCCCCTGGGGCAGCAGGACGTCGACGAGGCCCAGCTCGTCCAGCACCTCCCCTGCGTGGGGCAGGAGGTTGATGCCGACGCCGAGCGGCAGGATGGTGGGCGCAGCCTCGAACACCGTCACCTCATGGCCCGAGGCGTGGAGCGCCAGGGCCGCGGCCAGGCCGCCGATCCCGGCGCCCACGACGATCACGTGCATGTTATTCTCCCGCAGACATGCGGCTTGACGCCGCCTCTTGTTGAAGCCGCCCCCATGCCTCAATCAACGGCATGGCGGCCGCGGAGGGTCATCACTGCCACCGCCACCCCGGCCGACAGCACGACCGGCACCATGGCCATGGCCACGCCGGCGGGGCCCCAGCCCTGGCCCAGCAGGTGGCCCGCCACGAGCGGCCCGCCGATGGAGCCCACCCGGCCGACGGCGATCGACGCGCCGGTGGCCAGCCCGCGCGACGGCGCCGGGTAATAGAGCGGGATGACGCCATAGAGCGAATACTGCGCGCCCAGCAGGAAGAACCCGGCCAGGCCGGCCAGCACGAGCACGGGCGCCAGGCTGTCGGCCCCCGCCAGCCCGAACAGCGACAGGGCCAGGGCGGGATAGGCCGCGATGATGGGGAGGCGCGGCCCGAGCCGGTCCACCAGCACGCCGATGACCCAGCAGCCGAGGACGCTGCCGGCATTGAAGGCGAAGGCGGCGCCGGCACCTCCCGCCCCGCCGAGGCCCTTGGCCGCCACGAGCGACGGCAGCCAGTTCAGCAGCAGGTACAGCACCAGGAGCGTCAGGCCGAAGGTGCACCAGGCCAGCATCGTGATCAGCAGCCGGCCATGGCCGAAGAGCGCCTGCACGCTGCCCGGCCGCTGGGCGCCGCCGGCCGCCGCCGCGCGGCTGTCGGGCATCAGCCGCGCCATCGCCGGCAGCAGCAAGAGCGGCAGCACGCCGCCGGCCACGAAGATGCTCTGCCACCCGAACCGTGACAGGAAACCGGCCGCGAACAGCGCGGCCAGCGCGCCGCCGGCCGGCATGCCGCTGAACATCAGGGTGGTCGTGCGGGTCCGCCGGTCGGGCGGGGCCATCTCCAGGGCGACGGCGACCAGGGTCGGCATCGCCGCCCCGAGGCCGGTCCCGGCGAAAAACCGGTAGAGGCCCAGCGACAGCGGTCCGCCCGCCACCACGGTGGCCAGCGTGAACAGGCCGAAGACGCCGACCGCCGTCATCAGCAGCGGCTTGCGGCCCATGCGGTCGGCCATCCAGCCGCCGCCCAGCGCGCCGCAGACGAGCCCCGCCATGCCGGCCCCGAACACGACCCCCGCCTGCCCGGGCGAGAGGCCCAGGTGGGGGATCAGCAGGGGGGCGGCCACGCCGATGGCCTGGATGTCGAACCCTTCCAGCAGGGTGATCAGGAAGCACAGCGACAGCGTGACGGCGCCGCGCGGCGCGTGAGGGGGCGATGCGCCCATGGGGAGACCTTCCGTTTCCGTCCCATTGCCCGGGATTGTTGCGGCGGGCGGCAGCCTGAACGACGCTGGCTCAAGCGAGACCCGACTCAGAACTGCGAGAAGAAGTTCCAGATCAATTCACCGGAATTGCTCACGGGGGTGTGGCCCCCCCCTCTGGACTCACACCACACGACGGGATAGCCCGCATCGCAGCCCTCGTAGCTGACGCAGGGGCTCGGCTCGACCGGTGTCGTCTGCGAACCGCAGTTGTTTCGCTCGAGGAAGACGTCGCGCGCGGACCGCCCGTGATCGACCGGAACCACGTTGTCGGCGTCGCCGTGGGCGCCCCACACGGCCACGGGGTGGTCGCCGTCCTCGCAGCCGCTGTAGGTCGCGCCGGACATGGGGGCGATGGCGCGGAAGACGTCGCCCATCGCGCAGCCGATCGCGAAGGACATCATGCCGCCGTAGCTGAACCCTGTTGAGAAGATCCTGCTCTCGTCGATGCAGAGCTCGCCGCGCAGGCGGTCGAGCATGGCGCGGAGGAACGCGATGTCGCGGCCGTTCGTGTTCGCCCAGCCCTGGTCGAGGCCCTCGGGCGAGACGAAGATCGCCGAGCCGCCGGCGCGCTGCTGGAGGCCGTAATAGCCGCCGCCGAACCCGGTCGCGACCTGCTCGGCCGATCCGCCGCGGGGATGCCAGGCGAAGATCAGCCGGTAAGGATGGCTCGGATCATAGTCGTCCGGCACGGCGAGGATGTACTCGCGCGTCGAGCCCCCGACATCGATGCTGAAACGGCCGCTCCTCGGCGCGTTCGCGCTGCCGCAGCCCGCGCTTTGCGTCTCCCCGCCAGGCCCGCCTGCGCCCGTTCCGGCGGCGCCCCCGCCGCCTTCTCCCGAGGCCGGGCGCCCGCCGCTGCCGCCGGTGCCGTCGACCCCCCCCGTCGCCGACGAGCTCCCCGTCGTCGACGAGCTCCCCGTCGTCGACGAGCTCCCCGTGGCACCGGAGCCGGTGGTGCCGGGCCCAGCGAGCCCTCCGGAGCTGGCGCTGCTGGACGACGCGTCGGTCGTCCCATCCCCCTCGCTGGAGCAGGCCAGCGCCGCGAGCGCCGAGAGCGCCGCGATCGCGACGAGCCCCGGCGTGGTCGTGCCGAAATCACGAAGCGTTTTCATTCGTCCTCGCCTCTGCTCGAAGAGCGCCGTCGTTCCTCGCATCACCTGACGCAGGTGACCGCAACGACTTGGTAACCCAAGTCCTACGCGCCGAGGCATAGGCATACTCGCCTATGCCTCCAGGCGAGACGTCGCGCCCACGGCGGCTGGCTGGACGATTCGCGCGAGAGTCGAATTCCCTCGGCGCGCATCCGACCAAGCCCCGGATCGTCCACGGCGAGGACGACCCTGGGCGCGGCGAGCTCGATCGGGACGCAGCTCCGCGGCCGCTCATGGTCGTGACCCGGGCCCGCCCTGAGGAGTCCGTCTCCGGCATCCACGGAGCCCCCGCATCTGCGCCATGAGGGCGTCGGATTCTTGCCAGCGATCCGGTGCCCTCTGCGGGAGCACCGCGGTATCGTGATTGGAACGCTGGAGACGTACGGCGAGAAGCAAAAGAACCTGTTGTCTGGCGAGCTCAGCAGGGCGTACGCTCTCGTGTCCACTCGTCGTTCTTTGTCGACGAGCGTTGCCCATCGTTCCCCCACGAGTGAGGTGCCCATGAAGAGAGCGTCGCGCCGTTCAGGTTCGTCCCTTCGCCGTGCGTTCGTGAAGTCCGCGTTCTCAGCCGCAGCGCTCTCCGCAGCGCTCGCGGTGAGCAGCGCCGCGGCGGCCACGCCGTCCTACACGCTGTTCGAGAGCGGGCAGGTCCGCCCGCTGGCCCTTTCACCGAACGGCAAGCTCCTCTTCGCCGTCAATACCCCGGATGGCCACCTCGAGATCTTCGCGATCCAGGGCGGCAATCTCGTGCATCGGGGCTCGGTGCCGGTGGGCCTCGAGCCCGTCGCCGTCGCGGCGCGCAGCGACACGGAGGTCTGGGTCGTCAACCACCTCTCCGACAGCGTGAGCGTCGTGAAGGTCGCCCAGGGCGGGTACGGGGGCGCCGTCGTGCGGACCCTCCTCGTCGGGGACGAGCCGCGCGATCTCGTCTTCGCAGGCCCGGGCAGGAAGCGCGCCTTCATCACCACGGCCCACCGTGGCCAGAACATCCCCTTCGACCCGCAGCTCACCACGCCCGGCGTCGGGCGCGCCGACGTCTGGGTCTTCGACGCCAATCAGCTCGGCAGCTCCCTCGGCGGCGACCCGCTCACCATCGTCACGCTCTTCAGCGACACGCCGCGCGCGCTCGCGGTCACGCCCGACGGGAAGCGCGTCTATGCGGCCGCGTTCCACTCCGGCAACCGCACGACCATCATCCCCGAGATCGTCGTGCCGGACGGCGGCGAGGACGCCGGCGGCGTGCCGGGGCCGAACATGAACGCGGAGGGCGTCCCCGCGCCGGAGGTCGGGGTCCTCGTCAAGCATGACGGCGAGCACTGGCGGGACGTCATCGGGCGGACCTGGGACGACGAGGTCAGGTTCTCCCTGCCGGACAAGGACGTCTTCGTCATCGACGCGACCGCGAACCCGCCCGCGCAGCTCGCCGGCTCGGCGGGCTTCTACGCCGGCGTGGGCACCGTCCTCTTCAACATGGCCGTCAACCCGAAGAGCGGCAAGGTCTACGTGAGCAACACCGAGGCCCGCAACGACCTCCGCTTCGAGGGGCCCGGCCTCTACGCGGGCGAGAGCCTGCGCGGCCACCTGCACGAGGCGCGCATCGCCGTGCTGGGCGCCGGCAGCGTCGCGACGCGGCACCTCAACAAGCACATCGACTACGACGCCCCGCCCGCCCCGCTGCCGAATGCGGTGAACGACAAGAGCCTCTCGCAGCCGCTCGGGATGGCGGTGTCGAAGAACGGCAAGAAGCTCTACGTGGCCGCGTTCGGGTCGAGCAAGATCGGCGTGCTCGACACCGCCGCCCTCGAGAACGACACCTTCGCGCCGAGCGCCGCGGACCACATCGCGCTGAGCGGCGGCGGCCCCACCGGCATCGTGCTCGACGACGCGGGCGACCGCCTCTTCGTGCTCACCCGCTTCGACAACGCGATCTCGGTGGTGAACACCGCGACCCAGCAGGAGATCGCGCACGTCCCCATGCACAACCCCGAGCCGCCGGCGGTCGTCGAGGGGCGCCCGTTGCTCTACGACGCGCGCTTCACGTCGAGCAACGGCGAATCGGCCTGCGGGAGCTGCCACGTCTTCGCGGATTTCGACAGCCTCGCGTGGGATCTCGGCAACCCCGACGGCAGCGTGCTCAACAACCCGTCTCCGATCGTCCCGATCGCTCCCGCGCTCGAGCCCATCTTCGGCACCGACCCGCTCGTCGGGGCGAACCCCGATTTCCACCCGATGAAGGGCCCGATGACGACCCAGAGCCTGCGCGGCATGCAGAACCACGGCCCGATGCACTGGCGCGGCGACCGCACCGGCGGCAACGACGAGGCGAGCGCGCAGCCCGACGACGGCACCTTCGACGAGGACGCGGCGTTCAAGAAGTTCAACGGCGCGTTCGTGGATCTGCTCGGGCGCAGCGCGCAGCTCTCCGCGGAGGAGATGCAGAAGTTCACCGACTTCATCCTCCAGGTCACCTATCCGCCGAACCCGATCCGGAACCTCGACAACTCGCTCACGGCGCAGCAACAGGCCGGGCGCGATTTCTTCCGCAGCGTCACCGTCGCCCCGAACGGCGCGTGCGTGGCGTGCCACGTGGTGGATCTCGACGCCAACCCGGGCGAGGGCGTCTTTCGAGGGTTCTTCGGGACCGACGGCCGCTCGTCGAACGACGCCGAGCCGCAGATCGTGAAGATCCCGCACCTGCGCAACGTGTACCAGAAGATCGGGATGTTCGGCACCAGCGCCCCGTCCGGGTCGGTCCCGCCCGATCCATTCCTCGGGGATCAGGTCCGCGGTTTCGGCCTGTTCCATGACGGATCCACCCCGGACCTGTTCAAGTTCAGCAGCGGGTTCGACGCGGGGCCGCTCAACCCCGTCGGCATCCCGCACGACGCGGCCGGCGCGCAGGCGAAGAAGGACATGGAACAATATCAGCTCGCCTTCGAGAGCAACCTGGCGCCCATCGTGGGCCAGCAGGTGACGCTCGACGCCGTCAACGGAGCGACGGTCGGCGCGCGGATCGACCTCTTGATGCAGCGGGCCGACGCGGGCGAGTGCGATCTCGTCGCCAAGGGCCGGTTCGGGCTCAACAACACGGGCTTCCTCTACCTCGGCCAGGGGGAGTTCGCGGCGAGCCAGCAGTCGCTGCCGCCCATCCCGGACGCCTTGTTGCGGGTCATCGTGAGCGTGACGAGCAGCGCGCTGACCTACACCTGCGTGCCCCCGGGCAACGGAGAGCGCATCGGCGTCGACCGCGATCTCGACGGCTTCCTCGACGGCGACGAGGTCGCCGCGGGGAGCGATCCGGCGGATCCGGACAGCACGCCTTGAGATAGAGCGAGGGGCATCCCGGCCCGGTTCATCGGACGCGCATCGGGGGGCGACGGATCACGGGGCGACCGACTCGGACCCCGGCGAGCAGTTCCCCGCGAGCGAGCTGCAGGTGAGCCGGTTCTGCATGAAGCTCACCCGCCGGGGTATCTCGACCTGCTTGACGAAGCTCGAGAGGACCCCGGTGCCGTCGGGGCCGGGCGTCGCGAACGGCGCCACGTGATAGAAGGTGGCGAGCTGCTCGGTCTCGGCGTTGTGGCACCCGTTGCAGGTCTGGCCGGCGAACGCGTGGCGCAGCGGCTCGTCCGTGTTCGGAAAGCCCCATTTCGTGGCGGAGGGGACGATGTTGCCCTCCGCCTCGCCCCCGAGGAGCTGAGGGTCGAGCGGCGTGACGCCGGCGATGATCCCGGTGCGGTTCGCGACGAGGAAGGCCTCGAGGCCCGGGTCGCCGTTGAGCTGCTGGTCGGGCGTCTGCGCGGCCTCGACGAGCCGCAAGAACGCGAGATAGCCGGTCGGCTCCGGGACGAGGTGGAACTCCCGCCACGACCAGGGGGCGCCCATCAGGTCCTCGCTCGTGCGGAGCTGGCCGAGCGCGCTGGCGTTGGGGTTGCCCGGCGTGCTGCGCGCGGCGCCGCGCTGCGTGAACAGGTCGGTGATCTCCTGGAGCGCCTCGTTGTACTGGGGGCCGAAGGCGTGCTGCCCCAGCGCGTGGAACCGGGTGATCCAGCTGTGCCGGTCCGGCACGGCCGAGTTGTTCGGCAGGCGGTACTCGAAGATCACCGTCATCCCGCCGATGAAGTGGTTCGGCGGGATGATGCCGAACACGAAGCGCGCCTCGCCGCTGCCGTCCGCGTGCAGGTCGGTCCGGTTGAAGATGCCGCGGAGCTGAAACGGCGCCTGCGCGAGGTCGAGCTTGCCATCCGGCCGCGTCGGCCAGAGGTTCAGCAGCGACGTCGTCGCCCGGGTCGACGTGGGATAACCGTTGACCGTCAGCGGCTGGAACCCCTCGAGCCACTCCGCGACGAAGTCCGCGGGATCGACGCCGGAGGGGGTCATCTGCTCGATAAGGTACCGGAAGCTCCACGGGCCGCCCGTCGCGTTCGAGGCGCGCGCGTCCTGGGTGACCGAGGGGTCGACGATCGCGATCTCCTTGTAGGGGTCGACCGCGGGCCCCGCGCCGCAGGCGCCGGCACAGGCGAAGTTCTGGATCTGGTCGGCCGAGACGTTGCCCAGGTTGACCGAGCTCGGCGTGATGGTCGCGCTCGGCTTGGAGGGGGTGAGCGTATACGACCCCGCGGGCAAGCCGGTGAAGATGAAGTTGCCGTGGCTGTCGGTGACGGTCGACACGGTCACGGGACCGGTGAGCTGCACGGTGACGCCGCTCATCCCCGCGTTCGACGCGTCGTTGCCGACGTGCCCTGCGATCGCGATGGCGCCGCCCAGCGCCGCCTCGTCGCTGTCGAACGAACGTTGCTCCTCCAGCGGCTCGGCCCCGCAGGACGTGGCGGTGAGGGCGGCGAACGCAAGCAGGCGGGCGGTGAGGCGGCGAGTCCTGGTTTCCATCGACAAGGATCCTTTCACGACAGGAGAAGACGCGCGCGCGGCTGCGCGCGCCTGATTCTGTGCCGTGAAGGAGGCAGGGCGCCGGATCGTTAAAAAGATTTCACATTATTTCATGGATACATCACGAGGCGGTACGTCGAAGAGAGACGACCCGGGCTCGGGGCGCGAGGCCCCGGGCCCGGGTCGTCCGTTGTCACCGGCGCGCCGGATAGGGCGTCAGTAGCCGTACACCTCGACCTCGTTCAGGCGAACGAAGACCGGCTGGTGGCTCGGGCCGCGCAGGCTGACGACGCGCAGCTTGCTGCCGACGACCTCCGCCAGCGCGTGAGTCCGCTGCGCCTGCGTGTTGCCGCGGACCTGCAGCGCCGTGACCCAGCCGCTGCCGTCCCACACCTGGAGATCGTAGTCCTGGATCGCGTAGGTGGCGGTCGTGAACAGCTCGACGCGCGTCAGCGTCCGGAGCTGGTGGAAGTCGAGCTCCACCCACGAAGGGAGATCCACGACATACGAGCACCCGGCGTCCGTGCAGCGGTAGAGCTCGTCGTTCGCCCAGCTATGGTCGCCGCCGAGGCTCGTGTCGACGCTGCCGTCCTTGATCCTGTCGACCGAGTAGCCCCCGAACGTGGACTTCGCGCTCGCCGACGCGGCGAGCGAGAGGTTCTGCTCGACGGGGCTCCACACCTCGACGGTCGAGTCGGCCGTCGCGGCGTTGCCGGCAGGGTCGGTGACGCGGACGCGCACGGGCTGCACGCCGGGCGTTGCGCTCGACGACGCCGTGAACGACACGCTCTGGCCCGACGCCTCGTAGGTGCCGTCTCCGTCCAGATCCCAGCTGTAGGCCAGGGCGTCCCCTTCCGGATCCACGCCGCTCGCCGTGAGCTGCAGGGTGTGCCCGGTCGCGACGCGGTACGGCCCGCCGACGGTCACGGTCGGGACGGCGCTCGCCGGCGCGAAGCTCGCGGCGCTGTGCGCGGCGGTCGTGTACACGCCCGTCGCCTCCGCGGCGAGCAGGGGCGCATTCCGCCTGTCGACGAGCTTCAGGTTCGTGAGCGTGTACGGCCCGCTCTGCCCCGACCGGTAGATCTCCTCGCCCGAGAAGACGAGGTCGACCGTGTTGCTCCCCGGCACGACGTGCCGTGAAGCCACCGTGCTGGCGATGGTCGTGGTGCCCTTGACGAGATCCGCGGAGACCGCCGCGTCGCCGTCGAACGTCGAATTGACGCCGACCGTCACGATGAGCGCGTCGTTCAGCCCCGAGCCGTCCGTGCGCGCGCGCGCCGCATCGGTGGTGCCGCTGCCGAGCGTCAGCCCGGACGACCCGATCTGCACGAGCTGCGTGCCCGACCGCTCGAACGCCGTCCCGCCGCTCCTCGTGCCCGAGGCGCTCCACTCGATCCGCGCGTAGCCCGACGCCGCGGGGACAGCGTAGCTGCCCTCGAAGTGGCCGGCGCCCTGGTGGACGAGCGTGACGGTGTCGGTGACGCCATCGGCCCGGACGACCTTGGCCACGACGGAGGCCGCCTGCGGCGCCTCGGACAGGGTGATGTTCAAGGCCGCGGTCTGGCCCGGATAGAGCACGTCGGCCACGGCGCCGAGGTTCGCGGTGAAGAGGCTGTCGAACGACGCGGACGAGCTGTACGTGGCGCCCGTCGCGGGCACGTCCGAGCCTCCCTCCACGATCACCTGCCACGTGCCGGCGCGGGCCGCGGGGAAGTAGTACGCGGCGCTCGTCGCGCCGGCGTCGTAGACGACCGCGTCCTCCGTGATATCGGTCGAATCGACAGGCGCCGTGTCGGAGGCGGGCACCTCGAGCGACTGCACGTAGGCGGGATCGATCGTCGTGCCCGTCGGGTCGACCAGCGTGAGGCCGAGCGTCCCCGCCGACCAGCTCGCCTGGAACGTGGTCGGCCCGCCCTCCACGACGACGGAGCGCGTCTGGCTCTCGCCGGGCAAGATCGCGGCGCGGCGGAGCCCCGCGGACTGCCCGAGGGGCGGCGCGACCTGCGCGTTGGGCGCGGTGGGCTCCGCGGCCGTCCGCGCGGCGATGCGGCAGGCCACGCGCGAGCCGCAGGTCGACCTCGTGCCGGTCACGAGCACCGGCTCGACGCACCCGTGGTACGTCTCCGCGCTGATGGTGTTGCTGTCCGAGTAGACGAAGTACTCCCGCGGGCCGAGGCCGGAGGAGTGCACCTCGTGCGTGACGTAGCGGTCGACGTTGCACCCGGGGAGGCCGATCGAGCTCGGCGTCTGGATGAACGCGTCGTCCGAGCCCGCGATCAGCGCGCTCATCGCCCAGCCCTTGCCGTTGTGCCACGTGGTGTCGGGCCAGGGGATGGTGATGCAGATCTTCTTGCCGAAGATCTTGATGCACTTCTGCCGGTTCTCCCACATCGGCGCGTCCCCGCCGATCACGTGGTAATCGACGCCCGCCCGCTGGCGGTACATGCCGTTGAAGACCGCCATGCCTGGCTTGCTCATCTGGCACACGGCCGGCTGCAGCGCGTTGCAGGCGATGACCTCGACGTCGGGCACGCCGAGGTGCGGCGAGCCGAACGTGAAGAACCGCGAGACGTCGCCGGCGTATGCGGGCCCCTCGATGTACGCGCGCGACACGAGGCCGCCCATGCTGTGGGCGAGCACGATCGCCTTGGTGCGGCCGGTCTCGTACGTGGCCTGAGCGATGGCCTGCTCGACGTGGAGGGCGTTGGCCTCGAGGGGGGGCGTGGAGCCGAGCGACGTGTCGAGATCCGCATAGTAGGGCGCGTAGCCCGCCGACTTCAGCCAGGCGGGGAACGGATTCAGGTCCCCGGTACCGCCGTTCCAGCCATGCACGTACACGACCGGCTCGCGCGTGTAGCCCTTCATGTTCACGGTGGCGACCGCGGTGGCGCCGCCGAGCGTGACCTGGTTGTGGTCCGCGATGTACTGCGCCGAGCCGAAGGTGTACCCGCCCCGCGACGCCGTGACGGTGTACGTGCCCGCGGCCATGTCGTTCAGCGTGTAGTTGCCCCACGCGTCGGTCGTCGCCGTGACGCCGCCGGCCTGGACCGTGACGCCGCCAAGGCCGTTTCCGTTCAGGTCCGTCACGCGCCCCGCGATCTGGTAGGGCGTGTCGCAGCCGTAGACCTCGAGCTCGTTCACGCGGGCGTAGATGGTCTGGTGGTCCGGGCCGCGGATGGCCCAGACGCGCACCTTGCTGCCGGCCACCGGCGAGAACGTGTGCGTCCGCGTCGCGCTCGTGTTGCCGCGGATGGAGGCGGCGGTGAGCCAGCTCGACCCGTTCCAGACCTGGAGGTCGTAATCCTTCAGCGGATAGTTCGCCGTGGTGTAGAGGTCGATGCGATCGATGAGGCGCTGCTGCGCGAGATCGAGCTGCACCCACTGGGGCAGCCAGGCGCCGCTCGACTGCTGGTCGTTGGCCCAGCTCGACGACCCGCCGAGGGCGGTGCTGCGGCTACCGTCGTTGATGCGCGCCGGGCTGTAGCCCGAGAAGGTGGTCTGCGCGCTGGCGGCGGCGCCGATCGCGTAGTTCGTCGCGCCGCACGCCGCCGCGTACTCGGCCTCTTCGACGAACTCTTCCTCGCCTTCAAGCGAGCCATCACAAGCGGTGATAAGAACGGAAGCTGCTGCGAGGAGCAGCGAAGGCACGCGCCTCGCCCCTCGCGAAGAGAACCTGAAACCCATGAAAGAATTCTCCCTGCGACGGCAACAGGGGGTGACCGTGCCGTCCGGCGACGCCTCATAGGAGATTTGTGTCCGGATTGGAAGCGACTGAAACGAAAAGATTTCAGTAGCTTATGCGCTTCTTGTGAGAGCGCATTATTTTGATGGGGCGGCCCTGGAGGCGCTGGGCAACGAGTCGCGGCTTCGAACGCAGCGCCGCGACCGGCTCGAGCGCGACATCGACCGGCCTGGGGCGGCTCGCGCTCGCCGCCCGAGGCGCCCCCGTGCGCTAGGGCCGGTCGAACTCCGGGATGAGCTTTCCGATCTGGCGGATGCTGCTCATGACCACCTCGTGCGGCAGGCGCGCGACCTGCTGGAAGCAGAGGAGGCGATCGATGCCGAGGTCCTGGTAGACCTTCATCTTCTGCCGGCACGTCTCGGGGCTGCCGACGATGAGCGAGTCCTGCTCGCTGAGGCCGTCGAAGACCTCCTGGCTCGGGACTTCCTCGCCCTGCATGATGCGCGCGATGATCGACTGGGCGCGCGTCGTCGCGGGCGACCGATTGGCGCGCTCGCGCAGGAACTGGCCCGTCAGGCCGCCGCCGGCCGGATCGTTGAGCAGCGCCTGCTCCTCGGCGTAGGTGCGCAGGAAGGACTCCTTCGCCTCGAAGAACGTGAACGACCCGTTCGTGTACCACGCCGCCGCCTCGGCGGCGCCGTTCTCCATGGCCTGCTTGTCGGTCTCGGCGCAATGGACGAACGTGAAGAACGCCACCTGGTCGTTGACGAACGCGCCGACGGGCCGCTCGCACCGGCGGATGGCCTCGCGGTAGATCCCGATCCACTCCTGCACCTGCTCGCGCGGCGCCCACAGCGTGACGCCGAGCGCCCCGACGCCGTTGCGCCCCGCTTGCTCGAACGAGGCCACGCTCGAGCAGGCCTGCCAGAGGGGCGGGTGGGGCTTCTGGTACGGCTTCGGGACGATGGGCACGTTCTGGATGTCGATCTCCTCGCTCTTCCAGGAGAAGCGCTCCTGCGTCCACATCTTCGGCAGCATCTCGAATGTTTGCTGCATCTGGGCGCGCGTCCGGTCCGGGGGGATGTTGAACGTGCGCCACTCGGGGATCGTCGAGCGGGCGAGGCCGAGCTCCAGGCGCCCGCCGCTCAGGTGATCGAGGACGGCCGCGCGCTCGGCGACGCGGATCGGATGATTGAAGCGGAACGGCGCCAGCACGGAGGAGTGCCCGAGGCGCATCTTCTTCGTGTGCTGCGAGATCGCCGCGAGCATGAGCTCCGGGGCGGACGAGTAGCTGAACTCCTCGGCCGTGTGGTGCTCGACCTGCCACCAGCATCCGTATCCGAGGCTGTCGGCGAGCTTTGCCTGCTCGAGGGTTTCCATGATGATCCTGTGCTCATGGTCCTTCGACCACGGGCGCGGGCTCTGCATTTCAGTGAACAGGTCGATCTTCATCGAGCCTCCGAGGTTAAGGCGAAGCCCGAAGAATCGATCCGTTGTGTATGGACAGCAAGCCGCTTGTGGGGGGAAAATTACGATCGCGCTGAGGCGGTGCTGCGGCCGCGGGGGCAGCGGCGGCTCGGTGGCCCATGTGATGTCGTGTGGTTTCTCATGGGGCGGTGTGGCCTGCCGCAGCTCGGTCGCGGTGCTCGGCGGGCAACGGCGCCCGGCGGATCAAACGAGTCCGGAGAGCGGGCCGGAACCGGGCTTGCGGTTGCCGATGCTGTCTGTCTCGAGGCCCATGAGCTGGGCGATCGAGACAAGGAGCTTGGCGTGATCCTGCCTGTCGTGATCGAGGTAACGCCCGGTCTTCAGGGCCCCGCGCGCGCCTCCCGCCATCACGAAGGGAACACGCTCCATGCGGTGCGCCGTGCTGCCGAGCTCCCTGCCCACCACGACGAGCGTGTTGTCGAGCAGCGTGCCGTCGCCCTCGCTCACGGCGTCGAGCCGCCCGAGCAGGTACGCGATCTGCTCCGAGTACCAGGCGTCGATCTGCTGGAGCTCCTGGCGTCGATCCCGCCCGTCGTGGGACATCGTGTGGTGATCGCTCGTGTGCCCGAGCCACGAGTGAAGGATATGGCTGAAGGCGTAGCTGAGCTGGAGGCTCATGACGCGCGTGATGTCGCACGAGAACGCGGCCACCGCGATGTCCATCATGTTCCTGATCTCCGCCGGATAGTCCGAGCCGCGGCCGCCTGACTCCACCGGCTCCTCCGGCACCGTGCAGCTCAGCGCCGGGTCGGCAGGCTCCGCCGCCTGGTTCAGCCTGCGCTCCATGGCCAGGAGCCCCTCGAGGTGCGCGTCGAGCTTGTGGTAATCCTCCTTGCCGACCCGCCTGCGGATCCTGGTGAGATCGTTCTTCAGCAGGTCGACGAGCGCCTTGCGCTCCGCCCGTTCCCGCTCCGCGCCCTGATCGCTCGTTGGCGCCTCGCCGGTCGACGTCACCCCGGCGAACAGCCGATTGAACGCGGCCCTGGGGTTCGTCTCGGGGTGAATCGGCGAGTTCTCGCCGGCGTAGATCATCCGGTTCAGGCTGTTCGGATTCAGGCACTGGACACCGAGCTCGACGGTGCGGTACGGCGTCTCCTGCATCGGGTCGTCCGGAGCGCGCTCGTACGGCATGCCGCTGCCGTGCGCGCGGGCGATGATCTGGTCGATGGACGCGCCGCTCCCCCAGCCCGTGCGGTTCCCGTTGCCGCCGTCGAAGTTCGCTCCGGAGGACGGACCGTTCAGGGTCGATGCCGTCCAGAGCCCCGCCATGCCGTAGGCGTGGGCCTCGCCGGCCCCGCCGGCCGTCATCGTGAGCCCCCACGGGATCACGAGCTTCGACTTCCAGGGCTCGAGCGGCGCGTGAATGGCGTGGAGCGAGAAGCTGCGCTCCGAACCCTGCGGCCTCCAGTCGATCACGCTGTTCCAGTCCCGCGCCGGCGCGCCGTCGGGCTGGAAGATCAGCAGGAGCCGCCTGGGGCGCACCTTCTCCTGCCCGGAGGCGTTCATCAGCGGAAGCAGCGATCCCATCGCCGCCGCCCCGGCGCCGAGCCCGAGGGCCTGAAGCATGCTGCGGCGTGAAACCCCGATTTGCGTTCGACGGTTCATCATGGTCACTCCTCGCTGGCGGTGAGCCGCACGTGGCGGAAGGCGTCGCTCAGCGCCACCTGAGCCAACAGGGTCCGGATGTTCCCGCCCGACGCCTTGAATTCCTCGTGGAGGGTCTGGATCGAGCAAGCGTCGTCCAGGCTCTCGATCCGGCCGAGGGCGAAGCGAAACCACTGGTTCGCGACGCATTCGGCCACCTCCGAGCTCGCAGCGAGCTTCTTCGCGAGCTCCACGCCGCCGTAGTACGGACCCGCGAGGTCCTCGCGCGCGCTCGTGATCTCCCCCGCGGCGTTCACCTCGCCGAGGCCGTCCGTCGCGCGGTACTTGCCGATGGCGTCGTAGTGCTCGAAGCCGAGGCCGATCGGATCGATGAACTGATGGCAGGCCGCGCAGGTGGGGTCCGCCACGTGCTGGGCGAAGCGCTCGCGGGTGGAGGTCACGTCGTCCACCGGCGGGGGGACGTTGGCCACGTTCGCCGGCGGGGGGCTCAACGGCTGGCACATGAGGTTCTCGCGGACGACGATCCCGCGGTGGATGGGGGAGGTCTGGTTGTGGTGAGACCAGCGCGCGAGGAACGCCGCCTGCGTCAGGATCCCGGCGCGGCGGCTCGGATCGAGCGACACCGGGTCTCCCGGCGTGAACCCGTCCGGCGGCTCGATATCGTACAGGTCGAACAGGGGGCCCTCCGGGAACGTGTAGTCCGCGCTGAGCAGCGTGCTGAGCAGGCCGTCGCCCCGCCGCACGACGTGATCCGTGAAGCGGGCGGCCTCGTTCAGCATGGCGTTCGCCATCCCCTCGTCGAACGCGGGGAACATCGCGTGGTCCTTCTGCGCCTTGGGCAGCTCCGAGAGGCCGAGCCACTGGCCGTGGAACAGCGCGATCGTGGCGCCCGCCCTCGGGTCCTGCAGCATGCGGTCGACCTGCCTTTCGAGCACGCCGCGCTCGAGCAGGCTGCTGTCGGCGGCGAGATCGACGAGCTCGGTGTCGGGGATCGAGTTCCACAAGAAGAAGGAGAGCCGCGAGGCGAGGCCGTAACCATCCATCGGCTCGGGGGTCGCGGAGGGGACGCCGGACGCGCCAACATCGGCGTGGTACAGGAACGACGGCGACTGCAGCAGCCCCTCGATCACGAGGCGAAAGCCGCGCGACGCCCCGCCCGATTGCCGGCCGAGCTCGTACAGCGAGACGAGCCCCTGGATCTCGTCCGCCTCCAGCGGGCGGCGGTACGCGCGCTGCCCGAGCCGCTCGACGAGCTCGGTCGCGCACGTCGTCCCCTCGTCGTCCGCGAGGCTGCACGGCGCGATCGGGTCCATGCGCCCCTCGGCCTCCGAGGCCACCCGCGCCGCGAGCTCGGCCGCCTGCTGGACGAGGAGATCCGTGACCGGAGCGATGGCGTTGCTGTGAAACGGCCCCATGCGCTCGTCCGGCGCGAGCGCGTCGGCGGGGCGCCCCTCGACGCCGAGCAGATCGCGAAGGGCGTTGTTCAGCTGGTCGCGCGTGAGGCGGCGGAGCCTTGTCAGGCCCACGTGAAGCGCGCCGTCGTTCGCCTCGCAGGCGGCGGCGACCGCGGAGGGGTCGTTCGGGAGCGGTCGGACATCGGACGCCTGGCCGCCGTCCCAGCCGCCGATCCGTCCCTCACACCCGGTCAACAGCATTGCACCGCACAGGCTCGCCATTCCGGCCCATGGTTTCTGTCTCGCTCGGCTCACTCCCAGGTTCATGGGGACTCCTTGTAAGGCATAAGGCATTGATGAGGCGCAAGACCGCTCTGGCCATCACGACGTGTGGTCGGAAGCGACGCCGGGGTCGCTGCAGCTCGGCGAGCGGGCGTTGCAAACGAGAAGATAAATTAACCGGTTAATACGATCAAGTAGATTTGGATGCCGGCAGTCGGTCCCGCTCACCCAGGGAGCGGCATTGCGCCGCACCGGCTCGCGATTCCGGGCCATGGTTCTTGATCGGCCGTATTTAGCTGGATTTCGTGCAAAATCCTTGTGGGGCGTAAGACGTTGATGCGAAGCGCAAGCCCGCTCTGTCCGTCGCGGCGTGTGGCTGGATAGGGCGTTGGGGCGGCTGCGGTTCCCCATGTGGTCGTTAAGAAGGAGAATTAACTAAATCGGTTAAGTTAAGCGAGGTGGCGAGTTTCAGGTCGGTGATAGAAATGCAGGGGCGGCACACTCGAGGTCCCGAGGCGCTCCGGCGCCCGCGCGACACCGAGGATGACCGCGCGCCGCTGGATCACGAGGGCATGGCGGGGACGTGTTACGTGGTCACCCCGCAAGCCGGTGGCGGGCGCGCGGTCGTCGCGCTCGATTTCTCGAACGGCGGGCGCGAGGTGCGCTTGCCCAGGGGGCCCCGGCGATCTCCCGGCGCGCCGCGCTACGACTCGCTCGCCGTGACCCCGTGCCGCCGCAGGAGCTCCCGCAGGTGGTTGCGGTCCATCCGCCCGGCCCGCGCCGCGTGCGACAGGTTCCCCCCGTTCGCCCGGATGAGCGCCTTCACGTAAGCCCGCTCCCAGCGCGCCACCGTGCGCTCCTTGGCCTGCCGGAAGGAGAGCTCCAGGTCGTCCGCCCGGAGCACCGGCTCGTCGTCGCCGCCGCCCTCCCGCGGCCCCGCGACGCCGCCCTCGCCGATCGCCGGGTCGCCCGTCAGCACCGCGCGCTCCACCGCGCTCCGCAGCTCGCGCACGTTGCCCGGCCAGTCGTGGTGGACGAGCCGCTCCACGAGCTCGGCCGGCGGATCGGCCCCGTCCGCGAACTGCCGGTGATAGTGCGCCACGAGCAGCGGGATGTCCTCCCGCCGCTCGCGGAGCGACGGCACCCGGAGCCGCACGACGTTCAGCCGGTAGAACAGGTCCGAGCGGAACGTCCCGCGGTTCACCTCCTGCCGCAGGTCGCGGTTCGTCGCCGCGATGATCCGCACGTCGAGCGGGACGGGATCCAGGCTGCCGATGCGCCGGATCGACCGCTCCTCCAGCGCGCGCAGCAGCTTTGGCTGCAGGTCGAGCCGCAGCTCGCCGATCTCGTCGAGCAGCACCGTGCCGCCGCGCGCCGCCTCGAAGGTGCCCGCGCGCGCCTGCTGCGCCCCCGTGAAGGCGCCCTTCACGTGGCCGAACAGCTCGGCTTCGATCAGCGTGGGCGGGATCGCGCCGCAGTCGATGACGACGAACGGCCCGGCCGCGCGCGGGCTCTGCTGGTGGAGAACCTCGGCGAGCAGCCCCTTGCCGGCCCCGGTCTCGCCCTCGATGAGCACCGTCGCGTCCGACGCCGCGATCCGCGGGATCATCGCGAAGAGCCGGCGCATCGCCGTGCTCTGCCCCAGCACCCGGCCGGAGAGCTCCGGGTCCCCGAGCGGCTCGCTGACCTCCTCGGGCAGGTGGTCGAAGCGCAGCAGCGTCTGCCCCGCGCCGAACGTCGCGCCCGGCGTCAGGTACGCCGTCCCCACCCGGAACCCCGCGAGCGTGATGCCGTTCGTGCTGTCGAGATCGCGGAGCAGGTAGCCCTTCGGCGTCGCCGTGATCACGCAGTGATGGCGCGACACCGACGGGTCGGTCAGCACGAGGTGGTTGCCGGCCGCGGTGCCGATCGAGAGCTCCGGCGCGTCGGCCACCTGGACGGCCCCCTGATCCGGGCCGCTCACCACCTGGACGCTGAACCTGCCGAACGCCACCTCGCGCGGTCGAACCTTCAGCACGGTGGTGGCGTCTGCGCCTGATGTGGGAACCTGGATGCTGCTCACTTGCACGACATTACCACGGTGAACCTGGCGCGCGCGGCGTCCCGGACGCCTCGCCCCAGCCTGCCGGTGCCAGCAGGCAGGTGCTGAGGGCTCCCGCAGGCAGCACCCGCGGCGCAGTTTTGCGTTGTCGCCACGGTGCCCCGCGCGGCGGAGCGCCTGCAGCAGGCGCGTCGCCCCCTCGGACGCTCGCCACGGTGCCCCGCGCGGCGGAGCGCCTGCCAGCGCGCGTCGCCCCCCTCGGACGCTCGCTACCGTGTCCCGCGCGGCGGAGCGCCCGCCAGCGCGCGCATCGCCCCGCCGGCCACCGCCGGCCCGGCGGCGATCTCCAGGCCGGCGAGCGCCTCGGGCGAGGCGAAGACGCCCTCCTCGGTCCCCTCGGGCACCCAGCCGGCGACCTCGGCGAGCGCCCCGCCAAGGAGCTCGCCCGAGGGGCCGACGAGCAGCTCCCCCGCGTGGACGCTGAGGCGCACGTACACCCTCGGGTCGCGCCCGGGGCGGCCCGCGAGCCGCCGGAAGATCGCGAGCGCGGCGTCCACGGCGCGGCGGCGCGCCGCTCGGTCGCCAGCAGCGTCGCCGGCCGCATCGCCGGCCGCGTCGCCGGGGCGCTCCGCCGTGAAGAGAAGGCTGTTGCCGGTCTCGGCCGCGGGCGACAGCCCGGCCTCGGAGAGCTCGGCGGCCACGAACGGCAGGATCGCCTCCAGGTCCGCGAGCAGGCGATCGTCGGGCGGGTCGAGCGCCTCCGGGGCGGCGCCCACCTCGGCGTGGACCGCCACGCCGGGGCAGACGCGCGCGCCGGGCGACGCCTCGAGCACGCCGCGCGACGCCTCGAGCGCGCCGCGGAAGTCCGCGAGGAAGGCGGCGGCCGTCGGGTGGCGCGCGGCCGGCTCCTTCGCGACCGCCCGCAGGAGCACCTCGTCGAACGCCGGAGAGAGCCGCGCCCGCGCGCTCGGGCGCGGCGGGCTCGCGAACAGGTGGAGCTGGCGAAGGAGCGCGCCGATGTCCCCGGTGAAGAGCGGCTCGCCGACGAGCATGCGGTAGGCGAGGGCGCCGAGCGCATAGACGTCCGCCCGGACGTCGACGGCGTGGCCGAGGAGCTGCTCGGGCGAGACGCACGAGGCGCTGCCGAGGACCTCCCGCGACGACGTCAGCGACGGCCCGGGCGCGTCGAGGAGCTTGGCCACCCCGAAGTCGAGCAGCACCACGCGGCGGCGCCCGCCCTCCTCGAGGAAGACGTTCGAGGCCTTGAGGTCCCGGTGCACGACGGCCTGCGCGTGCGCGGCCGCGAGGGCGTCGCAGAGCGGCTCCAGCACGGCGAGCGCCTCCTCGGGCGACAGCCGGCCGCGCGCGCGGAGGTGCTGATCCAGGCTGATCCCGGCGAGCAGCTCCATCGCGTAGTAAGGCCGCCCGTCCTCGAGCTGCCCCTGCTCGAAGACCTCCACGATGCCGGGGTGCCGCAGCCGCCGCACCGTCTCCACCTCCCGCTGGAAGCGGGCCACGACGTCCGGCCGCGCGCTGAGCTCGGGGTGGAGCACCTTCACGGCCGCGAGCGCCCCGTGAACCGCGTGCGTCGCGCGGTAGATCACGCTGAAGCCGCCCGCGCCGAGCGGCTCCTCGAGCACGTAGTCGCCCGCCCGGGCCCCGGGCGGCAGCGCGGCCACCGCGAGCTCGCCGACGATCACCGCCGGGGCGGACGGGACGGCGAGCGTCGACAGCGCGGTGCGCACCGTGGGATCGACGCGAGACCCCGCGCCGGGGAGGGTGTCGGGGTCTTCGCTCGCCATCGAAGGACCGACCGACGGTACCATAGGGGGGCGGCGAGCCGATCCCTCTCCGCCCTGTCCTTGAGCTTGGGAGAGCCACGACGTGTCCCGCTGCCCCCTGTGCCACCGCCGGCTCCCCCCGGCGGGCGTCTGCCCCCGCGACGGCGGCGCGCCGCCGCTGCCGGTCGAGCGCACGCCCGAGTCGCCGGGGCGGCCGCGGGTCCCGGGGTTTCAGGTGGGCGGCCTGCTCGGGCAGGGCGGCTTCTCGGCGGTGTGGGCCGCGCGGCGCGAGGCGGACGGCGCTCCGGTCGCCCTCAAGGTCGGGCGCTCGTCGCGCGCCGCGATGCTGGCGCGGTTCCGGCGCGAGGCGGGCGCGCTCCGGCGCGTCGGTCCGCCGCACGTCCCGCGGGTCCACGGCGAGGGGCGGCTCGACGACGGCCGCCCCTGGATCGCCATGGATCACGTCCCCGGCGAGACGCTCGCCGAGACGCTCGCGGCGCTGCCCGAACCCCCGGAGCCCGCCTGGGCGGCGGCGCGCGCGGCGGCGCTGCTCGACG
The DNA here is from genome assembly GCF_051521615.1 of Sorangium sp. So ce1335. Taxonomy (NCBI): domain Bacteria; kingdom Pseudomonadati; phylum Myxococcota; order Polyangiales; family Polyangiaceae; genus Sorangium; species Sorangium sp. So ce1335. The sequence goes on along the minus strand of NZ_CP150363.1, from coordinate 5,714,903 downwards.
CGCTCGCGGCCGCGCACGCGCGCGGCGTCGTCCACCGCGACCTCAAGCCGGAGAACGTGGTGCTCGCGCCGCCCGGCGCGGGCGCCGCGCCGGGCCTTCCGGCGGCCCTGCCGGGCGCCGCGCTCGCCCCGGCGCGGGCGGTGCTGCTCGATCTCGGCCTGGCGCGGCCCGCCGGCGCGTCGCGCGAGGACGACGAGGTCGAGATCACGCGCGGGGGCACGATCGTCGGCACGCCCGAGTACATGGCGCCCGAGCAGCTCCGCGCGGGCGCCGCCGTCGACGGGCGCACGGACCTGTACGCCGTCGGCGCGATCCTGTTCGAGCTGCTCACGCTGCGGCCGCCGTTCGTGGGGGACACCGGCGCGATCGAGCACGGGCACCTCGCGCTCCGGCCGCCGCGCCCGGGCGAGCTCGCGCCGATCCCCGAGGCCCTCGAGGAGCTCGTCCTCTCGTGCCTCGCCAAGGAGCCCGACCGCCGCCCCGCGAGCGCGGCGTGGCTCCGGCGCGCCCTCGAGGAGGCATGCCCGATCGGCGCCGCCGCCGCCGAGGAGCCGACCCCGCGGTCGCTGCCATCGAGCGCCGCGGCGGCGCCTCCGTCGAGCGCCGCGGCGGCCCCGCCGTCCAGCGGCGGCAGGCTCATCGCCGAGGGGCTCCAGCCGGCCGTCGTGCTCGTCGCGGACACCGGCGCCGCCACGCCGCCCGTGGTCGCCGCGCTGACGGGCCGCAGCGGCATCTGCGTCCGGCAGCGCGGGCGCCGCTACGTCGCGGTCTTCTCGGCCCGCGACGCCGAGCACCCCGTCCGGCTCGCGCTCGCCGCCGCGCGCGAGCTCGTCGAGCGGCACGGCGCCCGCGTCGCGCTCCACCTCGCGGGCGTGATCATCCGCCCGCGCGCCAGGGGGGCGCCCGCCGTCTACGGGGCGGCGGTGGATCGCCCGGAGACCTGGATCCCCGCGGACCCGTGGTCCGGCATCGCGCTCACGACGGAGCTCGAGCGCGCCCTCGCCGAGGCCGAGCCGACCTCGACCCCCACGTCGCCAGAGGTCGCGCGGGCGCCGGAGAGCGACGCGCCGCCGATGGTCGGCCGGGCCGAGGCGCTCGCGGCGCTCGATGCGAGCGCGGCCGCGGCGTTCAGCGGCGCGTGCCCGGCGCTCGTCACGGTGCTCGGCGACGCCGGGCTCGGCAAGAGCCGCGTCGCGGCCGAGGCGGCCGCCGTGGCGCGGCGCCTGCGCCCCGACGCCGCGGCGCTCGTCGTGCGCGCGGCGCAGCCGCTGCCGGGCGAGGCGAGCAAGGACACCGCGGAGATCCTGCGCTTCGCGCTCGACGCGCCCGCCGCGGCGCCGGCCGACCCCCGCGCGTTCTGCGAGGCGCGGCTCGGCCCGGAGATCGGCGCCTCGACCTTCGCGTCCGTCGCCGCGGCGCTCGGCTGGGCGGGGCCCGGCGCCGCGCCCGCGCCGACGCCCCACCACGTCGCGCGCGCGATCGCCGAGGGGCTCCGCCGCCGCGCGCGCCGCGGTCCCGTCGCCGTGATCGTGGACGACGCGCAGTGGGCGGACGTCACCGTGCTCGACGCGCTCGAGGTCGCGACGCTCGACGGCGCCGGGGTCGCGCTCTGGGCCGCTGTCGTCGCGCACCCGCGGTTCGAGCGGCTCCGCCCGACCTGGGGCGCCCGCACGCAGCGCGCCGACCGGGTGACGCTCGCCGCGCTCGACGAGGCCGCCGCGTCGGAGCTCGCGGCGCAGCTCCTCCTCCCGGCGGCGTACCCGCCGGCCGACGTGCTCCGGGGGCTCGCGCGCTGGGCCGGCGGCAACCCGGGTTGCCTCGCCGCGATCATCCGGTCGCTCAAGCAGGCCGGGCTCGTGCGCCGCCGCCCCGGCGGCGGCGACTACTGCGTCGAGGCGGCGGCGCTCGAGGGCCTGCCCGTCTCCCCGGCGTGGCAGTGGCTGGCCATGCGGCAGCTCGGGGCGCTGCCGCAGGAGGTCGCCGCGCTCGCGCGGCTCTGCGCCGTGCTCGGCGAGTCGTTCACCCGGGCCGAGCTGGAGTGGGTCCAGGACGCCGTCGACAGGGCCGGCGGCGCCGGGACGCCGGTGGACGCCGGGTACGGGCTCGGCGTGCTCGTCGATCGGGGCATCATGGCGCGCGGCGTGGAAGATGACGACTGCGGCGCGGCGCGGGGGGCGCGCGGGGACGCCGGGCGGTGGTGGTTCCGGAGCGGCCTCTTCCGCGACGCTGTGTACGAGACGCTGGATCCCGAGCACCGCGCGCAGATCCACAGGCACGCGCTCGCGTTCTGGCGGGCGCGGGCCCTGCGCGCTCCCGCGTCGCCGGGGGCCACGCGCGGCGATGCCGTCGCGGCGCCCGGTGGCCTCACGGCGCGGCCGGGGCCCGAGGAGCTCGAGCCGCTGGCCCGGCACGCGGGCGCGTGCGGGGCGGGGGAGGAGGCGGCGGAGGCGCACCTCCGGCTCGGGGATCTCGCGTTCGCGCGGCACCGGCACGTCGAGGCGGAGCGCTGCTACACAGCGGCGCTCAAGCTGGCCGGCGAGGGCGATCGCCGCCGCCGCGCGCTCGCGCTGGCCGGGCGCGGGCGGATCCGCTACCGGCTGCACCTCATCGAGGACGCGATGGCCGATCTCGCCGCGGCGCTCGAGCTCGCGCAGGGCGACGCGGACGGCGAGCTGCGCGCGGACGTCCTCCTCGAAGAGGCCACGGCGCTCGACTGGACGGGCGCCTACGAGGCGTCGGCGGCGCGGGTCGCGCTGGCGCGGCCGCTCGTCGAGCGCGCGGGCTCGCCGCGGCTCGCGGCGCGGCTCCGCGTGGCCGAGGGGCGCACGCGCCTGCGGCGGGCCGAGGTCGCGGAGGCGATCGCGCTCCTCTCGGAGGGGGCGTCGCTGGCAGCGTCGGCCGGGGACGAGGAGAGCCGGATCATCGCGCTCGTGCTGCTGTCGACCGAGCTCGCGCACGCGGGGCGCTTCGCGGAGGCGGAGCGGCGGGCCGAGGAGGCGATCGCGCTCTGCGAGCGCGCCGAGGACCTGCCGCACCTCTGCGTCGCGATCATGAACCGCGTCGTGCTCTGGACGCTGAAGAAGGATCTGCCGCGCGCGACGGCGGATCTCCGGCGCGCGATCGCGCTCGCGCGGGAGATCGGCAACCCGTGGCTGGAGCGCGTCGCCACGTACAACGTCGCCGAGCTCCTGTACTGGAGCGACCAGCAGGACGAGGCGCTCTCGCTCGCGCGCCGCGCGCACACGCTGGAGCAGCGGTTCGTCGATCGCCCCGTGCCGGAGTGCTCGCTGCTGCTCGCGCGCATCCTGGCGGCGCGGGGTGAGCTCGGCGAGGCGCGCCTCCTGCTCGCGTGGATCGCCGGCGCGTGCCCGCCGGAGCCCTCCGCGCGGGCGGCGCACGGCTGCTTCCTCCTCCTGCGCTGCCTCCTCTCGGACGACGCCGCCGGTGACGCGCCGGCCGCGCCGCCCGCGTTGCTCGGCGGGCTCGACGAGGCCGATCCAGAGGCCGGCCCGTTCCTCTTCGCGGACGAGCTCCTGGAGGTCCTCTACTGGCGCGGTCGTGCGGCATTACGCCACGGTCTCGCCGAGGTCGTCGCGGCGAGCCTGGACAGGGCCGGCGCGCTCCTTGCCGAGCACCCGGCCTGGCGGTCCCGGTTCGACGAGCTGGCGCGCGGGCTCGATGCGCTGGCCGCTGCGGCACCTGGCTGCTGATCCTGCACGTCGAGCGGCCGCTGATCCTGCACGTCGAGCGGCTGAGCCCGGCTCTCGCGTCGCAGCGCGGCTGTGGCGCGGTGGGTGCCCGCGGCGGAGCGACCGGCCAGGCGCGGCGCGGGCTCGGGATTTGCTTGATGCGGGTGCGAGGCGCGCGCACGTGCGCCTGAGATGGAGGACATCGAATGCTTCGCGTACGGGTCAACGCTGCCGGGGTGATCGGTCTCTGCTTGTTCGCGGTCGGGTGCGCGGCCGCGCCGGCGGACGAGGGCGAGACGATCCTGGCCGCGGAGCAGGGGATCATCGTGATGAACGGCGTCGAGCCCGCTTTCTTCTGGGAGCCCTCGACGCAGGAGGCGCTGCGCGCGCTGGCGCGGTCGCCGCTGTCGGAGACGATCGGCGGCCGCGGGGGCGCCGCGCTCCTCTCGAGCGCCGACGGCAGGCACCTCGTCGAGCGCGTCGTCGCCTGCGCCCTGCCCGAAGGGGCGGCGCTGCGGACGACCTCCGGGCGGTCCTTCGGCGGCTCGATCGGGCTCGCGCCGCGGTGGTCCACCGCGCCGCTCTCGGACGCCGCCGCGCGGCGCTGGATGACGGCGTGCCTCCTCCAGTCGCTGAACGCGACGGGCTCGCGCGTCGCGATCCGCCTCACCGGCGGCCACCCGGCCCTCGCCGACGCGCCGGACAGCGAGGCGCAGGAGTACTCGGTCCGGGACGCGATCATGTTCGGTGATCTCTTCGACCAGGTCCGGCCGACCGCGTTCGCCTGCGCCGACAACGCCCTCGTCGACGCGTGCGGCGTGGCGCTGAGCGCGCGGACGCTCCAGCGCATCTGCGGGCAGTCGCCCTGGTGCAGGATCACCGTCCTCGGCCACTGCGACGCTGTCTGCTCCCGGGACGGCGCGGGCGCGCCGACCTGCAGCGCCCCGGGGAGCGCGGTTTACCCCGAGGCCATCGCGTCGAGCCTGGAGCCCCTCGTCGCGCTCTCCGCCGGGGGCTTGACCTGCGGTGTCCTGGATCTGCTCTCGGGCCTGCTGTAGGGCGGGCGCGCGGCTCACGGCGGCTTCTATCCCGTTCAGGCAGGCTCCGTCTCGACGTCCTGCGCGACGGTGACCCCCGCCTCCCGGTACGGCGCGAGCACCTCCTTCGGCACGCTTCGCTCCGTGAACAGCCACGTGAGCTCGCTCAGCGGGGCGACGACGTACGGCGACGCGGTGCCGAGCTTGTCCGCGGTGGCCAGCGCGACCACCTCGGCCGAGGCCTCGACCATGGCCCGCTTCACGTAGGACTCGTCCAGGTCCACGGTGGTGATCCCGAACGTCGGATCCAGGGTGCACACGCCGAGGTAGCAGAGGTCCGCCCGGATCTGCCGCACCCCCGCGATGGTCACCGCGTCGGCGGCGGCGAGCGGATCCTTGCGCATGCGCCCGCCGAGCAGGACCACCTCGACGCGCGGGTGCTCCGAGAGCGCGATGGCGACGGGCGGGCTGTTCGTCGCGATCGTGGCCTCGAGGTCGCGCGGGAGGTGGCGCGCGACGGCCACGTTGGTCGTGCCGCTGTCGATGAACACGACCTGACCCGGCTTGATCAACGTGGCCGCGGCCCGCGCGAGCTCCTCCTTCACGCGCGGCTGCTGCCGCTCGCGCGCGGGGAAGCTCGGGTTCACCCGGGCCACCGGCAGGCCGCCGCCGTGAACGCGCTGGAGGAGCCCCTCGTTCGCCATCTCGCGCAGGTCGCGCCGGATCGTGTCCTCCGAGACGCCGAACGCGCGGCTCAGCTCCGCCGCGACGACCTTCCCGTCTCGTTCCAGTGCAGCGAGAATCTTCTGGCGCCTCTCGGCCACCATCATGCCCGAGCTGTCTGCCTGATTTTGCACGATCATTCCTGTTTGTTCACGAGGGTCCTTGCCTTGGTCGCGCCTGGCTGCATGATTGTTCCCTGAGGTTCACGAAAATGCACGAAAGTTCGGAGGAGCAGCCTGCCCTCACCACCGGGCGCGCGCGGCGCGCCGTCTCGGTCATGTTCCTGGCGAACGGCATCGCCTTCGCCTCCTGGGCCGCGCGCGTGCCCGCGGTGCGCGAGCGGCTCGGGCTACGCGACAGCGCGCTCGGCCTGGCGCTGCTCGGCATCGCCGTCGGCGCCATCCTCGCCTTCCGCGCCGCCGGGCCGCTCGTCGCCCGCGCCGGGAGCCGGCGCGTCACCCGCGTCTCGGCCATGCTTTTGTGCGCGGCGCTGCCCCTGCCGGCGCTCGCGCCCTCGTTCAACGCGCTCGTCGCGGCCCTCGTGCTGCTCGGCGCGAGCAACGGCCTCATGGACGTCGCGATGAACGCGCAGGCCGTCGAGGTCGAGCGGCGCCACGGCCGCCCGATCCTCGCCTCGGTCCACGGCATGTTCAGCCTCGGCGGGCTGATCGGCGCGGGTTTCGGGGCGCTCGCGGCCGGGTGGGCGGTGTCGCCGGCGGTGCACCTCCTCGCCGTCGCCGCCGTCCTCGCCGTGGTCGTCCTCGACGCCGGCGGGGCGCTCACGGCCGACGCGCGCCCCGAGGCCCCGGCCGCGGCGGCCGCGGGCGCCCCGGGGGTGAGCCGCTCGACGCAGCTCGTCCTGCTCGGCCTCATCGCGTTCTGCTCGTCCGTGGGGGAGGGCGCCATGGCCAACTGGTCGGCCGTCTACCTGCGCGACGAGCTCCACACCAGCGCGGCCGTGGCCGCGACCGGCTACGCCGTCTTCTCGCTGGCGATGCTCCTCGGGCGGTTCTCCGGGGACGGGCTCACGCAGCGCTTCGGCGCCGAGCGGGTCGTGCGCGCGGCGGGGCTCCTCGTCGCTGGCGGGCTCGGCGCGGCGCTGCTCGCCAACGTCCCGATCGCCCTGCTGCTCGGCTTCGGCTGCGTTGGCGCCGGCCTGTCGGTCGTCGTGCCGCTCGTCTTCCGCGCCGGGGCGAGCGCGCCCGACGTCGCGCCCGGCAAGGCCCTGGCGACGCTCGCCACCATGTCCTACGGCGGCTTCCTCGCGGGGCCGCCGGTCATCGGCCTCCTCGCCGACCGCTTCACCCTGCGGGGCGGGCTCGCCGTCGTCGTGGCGCTGGTCCTCGTGATCGCCGCCCTCGCCCCGGTGGTGGCCCGCGGACGCGGCGGCCGCGGGCTCGGGGCGAGCGCGCCCGCCGCGCGCCCGCGCGCGATAGGGGCGCACGGATGACGGTGTCGCGAGGCGGACGGCGGGAGTCGGGCGCGCCGCGGAAGGTGAGCGCGGCTCGCGAAGGTCGGTGTCGCCACCGCGGCGCTGGCCCGGAGGCGCGGGCTCAGCGCTTGCGCCATACGGTCGCCAGCCAGGGTTGCTGCGCGCGGGGCAGGCCGGCGGGGCGGTAATAGTGCTCGATCTCCTCGAATCCCGCGGTCGTCACGTGCTCGCGCCACCGCTCGAGCGACCAGTAGCAGCCGTACCGGTCTCCGGACCACCCCTCGCGGTCGTCGCCGCGCGGGTTGGAGCTGAAGAGGACGCCGCGCGGGCGGAGCGCGGCGTGGAGCTCGCGGAGCACGCGCGGCAGCTCGGCGCTCGGCACGTGGAACAGCGACGCGTTCGCGAAGATCCCGTCGAAGCGCTCGGCCCCGAGATCGAGGCGCAAGAAATCCTGGTGGAGCACCTCGCAGCCCGCGTGCCGCCGCGCCATCTCGACGAACCGCGCGGACCCGTCGAGCCCGACGGCGGTGTGCCCCGCGGCGCGGAACGCCGCGAGGTCGCGCCCCGGGCCGCAGCCGAGATCGAGGATCGTGAACGGGCCCGGGCCCTCCAGCGCCGCGAGCAGCGCCGCGCGGTTCTGCGAGACGTCGTGATCCCGGGTGCCCTCCCAGAAGGACAGGGCGTGAGCGTCGTAGTGACCTACGGTCCTCGCGGTGAGGCGAGCGATGTCGTCGTCGGGCATGGCGGCAGTGTGGATCGGGGAGGAGAGGGCGTCTGGCCTCGTGTGCGGGGCGGCGCTCTCGCCTGCGGGCCCCGGCGCTGCGTCAAGCCGCGGTGAGCCAGGCCTCGAGGCGCTCGGCGAAGCGGGCCGGAGCGTCCATCATCAGCCAGTGGCCGGTCTCTGGCATCACGGTGGCCGCCAGCGCGGGCCTCAGCACATGGAGGCTGAACGGCCATGCGTTCGAGGGGGCGACGATGGCGTGGGCGCGGGAGCCGGGGACGGCGAGGTAGCGATCCAGCGTCTCCACGGTGGGGAACTCGATCATGCTGCGGTACATCCCGAGCAGCCGATCGCGCGGCGTCGCGGCGAGGCGCCCCAGCACCACGTCCCGCGTCGCCGGCGCGCTGCCGTGGAGCGCCCCGTCGAACCCCGCGCGGGCGGCGGCGCGCCAGTCGTCCGTCTCGAGCGCGGCCAGCAGGGGCGAGAGTTGCTGCTGGCGGATCTCCGCCGGCAGCCTCGTGAAGTCGCCGGGCGCGTCCACGAGCACGAGGCGCGCGACCCGATCGGGATGGGCGGCCGCCGCAGCGATGGCCACGAGCGTGCCGAAGCTGTGGCCGACGAGCGCCACGCGCGGGAGGCCGAGAGCGTCGAGCGCCGCGAGCACGTCGGCCGCGCACGCGGCAGGCGAGTAGTCCGCGTCGGCCGGCGCCTCGGACGCGCCGTGCCCCCTCAGATCGAGGGCGACGGCGCGGCGCCTGCCCGCGAGGTGCGCGAGCGGCGCTTCCCAGAAGCCGGTGTGGCCGACCATCCCGTGCACGAGCACGACCGGCAGCGCCTCGGGCGAGGGGCCCGCGCCCGCGGCAGGGTGAGCGCCCGCGGTAGGGTGATCGACGACGTGGAGCGCGCCCGCAGGGCCTGCGACCGTCAGAGAACGCATGTTCGTCCGTTACCTCGGTGTGGGGGGACGCTGGATGGAGTCGCGTCGGGCGGCGAGGGCGGAGCGTAGGCGAGGCGCTGTTCCGAAGCAATGCGGCGCTCGCCGCTGAGCGCCCCGGCTCCGACGCCGAGCGTCGACGGGCAAGGTCCCGCGACCGCCTCGTCGTCGCTGCGCCCCGGGGGCCTTCCGGTTGACGACGCCGGATGGCCCGTCGGATAAGCAAGGCCATGAAGAACGAAGCGGCGTGGCGGGAGACGAAGTTCGTCCAGCGTGGCGGCCGGTTGCGCGCATCGACCGACCTGCGGGAAGTCATCATGGGCTCCCGCCTGATCGCCGACTGCATCGCGAGGCTCTACGATGAGTACCTTCCCCGGTACGCCCACGGGGCCGCGGCAGACCTCGGCTGCGGGAAGGTGCCGCTGTACGGCGCCTACCGGGATCATGTCGCGTCCGTGCTCTGCGTGGACTGGGGCAATTCGGCGTTCGAGACGCCGCACCTCGATTTCGAGTGCGATCTGAACGGCGCGCTGCCGCTTGAGGATGCGTCCCTCGACACGCTGATCCTCTCCGACGTGCTCGAGCACATCGCCCGGCCGGAAGCGCTCTGGGCGGAGATGGCGCGGATCCTGCGCCCGGGCGGCGTCGCGTTCGTGAACACGCCGTTCTTCTACTGGGTGCACGGAGAGCCCTACGATTACTACCGCTACACCGAGTTCGCGCACCGCCGTCTGGCGGAGCTCGCCGGGTTCGAGGTGCTGGTCCTCGAGCGCATCGGCGGGCTCGTGGAGGTGGCGTGCGACGTCTTCGCGAAGAGCGCCTCTGCCGTTCCCGTGCTGGGGAATCCGGCCGCGGCGCTCGCGCAGGGCGTGGTCAGCGCGTGGTCCCGGTCGTCGCCCGGCCGCAAGGTCGCCACCTGGACCGGCAGGAAGTTCCCCCTGGGATACTTCCTTGTCGCGCGCCGCGTCGCCGCGCCGCCGCAGGCCTAGGGGACATCCGCCAGGCGGCGAGGCGCCGGCGGCCCGGTCGCCCCCGGCGCCTCATGGCGCAGCAGGGCGCGCTCGGGCAGCGCCGGAGGGCGGCGCCGCAGCCAGGCTGCTCACGGCCTCGAAGAGCTCCGCGGCGTCGATCGGCTTCGTGAGGTACACCTGGAAGCCGGCGGCGAACGCCCGTTGGCGATCTTCGCGCCGCGCGCAGGCCGTGATCGCGATCGCCGGAATGGCGCTCCCCGCGTCCGGCGCCAGCGCGCGCACCTTGTGCATCAGGGCAAAGCCGTCCTCGTGGGGCATCCCGAGATCCGAGATGAGGATGTCGGGCCGGAACTCCATGAGCGCACGGAGCGCCTCCTGCGCCGAGCGAACGACCCGCGGCTCGGCGCCCAGCTCCCGGAGCATGGCGCCGGCGATCTCGCCGGAGTCGGCCTCATCGTCGACGACGAGGACGCGGACCCCATCGGCGCGCTGATCGAGGGCTGCCGGCGGCGCGCTCTCGGGGGCCGCGTCCTCGCCGCCGCCGACGAGGCCGTCGCCGCGCCCGGCCTGCGCGGGGCCGGCGACGGGCAGCACGACCTCGAACGTCGCGCCTCTTCCCTCGCCCTCGCTGCGGACCGAGATCCTCCCGCCGTGCAGCTCGACGAGGTGGCGGACGATGGCGAGCCCGAGACCGAGCCCGCCGTGGCGGCGCGTCGTGGAGCTGTCGGCCTGGCTGAAGCGCTCGAAGACGAACGGCAGGAAATCGGGGCGGATGCCTTGCCCCGTGTCGCTGATCTCGATGTGGAGACCCGCGCCTCGCCGCGCGACCGAGGCGCGCACGACCCCGCCCGCCGGCGTGAACTTGACGGCGTTGGAGACGAGGTTCCAGAACACCTGCTGGAGCCGCGTGGCGTCGGCCAGGACGCGGGCGTCCCGCGCCTCGACGGCGAGCTCTAGCGCCACCCCCTTCGCGTCGGCGGTGGGACGCAGGGACTCGACCGCTGCCCCGACGACCGCGCCGGGGTCCATGCGCTGGACGTCGAGCCGGACCCTCCCCGTGACGATCCGGGAAACGTCAAGGATGTCCTCGATGAGCCGCGCCTGAGACCGGGCGTTCCGCTCGATGGCCGAGAGCCCGCGCTCCCTCTGCTCGGGCGCGGCGCTCCTCGCCCGCAGGAGGTGCGACCAGCCGAGGATCGCGTTGAGCGGCGTCCGCAGCTCGTGCGAGACCGTCGCCAGGAACTCGTCTTTCAGCCGACTCGCCTCCTCCGCCTCGGCGCGCGCGCGGCGCTCGCTCGCGAACAGCGCCGCGCGCTCCTCTTCCACCTGCTTGCGCGCCGTGATGTCGCCGAAGTGGACGGCGACCCCCTCATGCAGCTTCACGATCATGATCCGGAACCACCGGCGGCGCTCCTCCTCTCCCCAGGGCACCTCGATGTCGATGGGAACGCCCGTCTCGACCACGCTCACACACCGCGCGAAGAGATCGTGTTTGGTCTTCTCGCCCGGCAACGTGTCGAGGAGATCCCGGCCCACCAGGCGCTCCGGGGCGCGCCCCAGCGCGCTCGCCGCGGCGGGGTTCACGTACTCCCACCGGAAGTCCACGATCCTCCCCGGCGCGTCCCGGATCGCCCAGAGCGTCGCGAACCCGTCGAGCGAGTGCTCCTGCGCGATCCGCAGCCGCTCCGCGCTGCGCGCGGCGAGCCGCCTGGTCCTGTGAAGGTTCTCGGCCAGGAGCGAGCTCATCACCGCGGTGACGACGAACGTGCCGAGCTGTATCGTCCCGTGAATCGGGGGAGTCTCGAACGAGCGATAGGGAAAGAGCCAGAAATACCACACGATCACCGCGCAGGTCGCCGTCGTCACCAGGCCGGCGCCGAGGCCCCCGAACCAGGCGCTCACCATGACCGCTGGAAAGTAGAGGATGAATGGCACCTCGTCGCCGAGCACCGGGCGGAGGGAGAGCTTCAGCGCGATGGCGGTGCCCGCGATGAGCAGGGCCGCCCCGTAACGCACCGGAGCCGGGCGTTTCCTGAGCGGCGCGGTCGCGATGCGCGGACTCCAGGCCACGGGCGGTGCTTAATCCGGCCGTGCCGCTCGGTCGAGCCGCGATGTCATCGCGCCGCCGGCGAGCGGGCGCGGCGACCGGGATCGATGGCCGTCGATGACCGCCTCGGCGCGAGATCACTCCCCGCCAGCGCGGGGCGCCGCAGGAGCCCGCGCGCCGCCGCTACGCCTCGGCGCGGTGGAGCTCCTGCACGAGCGCGGCGAGGCCCGGCGGCGAGGACGTGAAGTGGATGCGCACCACGTCCTCGGCGCGCGGGTCGAGCTCGATCACCTTCGCGTGGAGCTCGCCGCCGAGCTGCTCGGCGAGCGCGACCGACGGGTGGAGCTGGAGGTTCGTGAAGGGCGCCGGGCGGGGGTGCAGGCGCAGCACGGCGCCGAAGGGCGAGAGCCCGAGGATGAACGCGGACTGCGGCTCGCCCTCCACCCGCTTGCCGGCGAGGCGCGCGCACACGACCGGCAGCGGCGACGACAGCGGCAGGATCTCGACGCGCCGCTCGGGCAGGTAGAGCCGCTCCGGGTTGTCGAGCCCCAGCACCTCGTGCACGAGCACGCGCGTCGAGAACCCCTTGACGGACAGCGCGTGGCTCTGACCGAGCAAGAGGCCGGCGCCGGCCGCGCGGCGCGTGCTGTCCGCGACGAGGATCTGCCGGCCCACCGTGCACGACTCGATGCGCGACGTCAGGTTGACCTGGGCGCCGACCACGCCGTATTTCGTGCGCGCCTCGGAGCCGATGTTGCCCACGACGACAGGGCCGGTGTTGAGCGCGATGCCCATCTGCAGCGTCGGCAGGCCCTCCGTGCTGTTCCGGTCGTTCACCGCGTCCATCGCCATCTGCATCTCGAGCGCGCAGGCGACCGCGCGCCGCGCGTCGTCGCCCGTCGAGAACGGAGCGCCGAAGAGCGCGAGGATCGCGTCCCCGATGAACTCGATGATCGTGCCGCCGCGCGCGATGATGATGCGCGCCATCTCGCCGAGGTAGCCGTTCAGGAGCTTCATGACGACCTCGGGCGCCATGTTCTCGGTCATCGTCGTGAAGCTCCGCAGGTCGGTCATCATGATCGTCACCTCGCGCTCCTCGCCGCCGAGGAGCTGGGCCTCGGGCGAGGAGAGAAGGCGGCTCACGACCTCTTCGCTCAGGTAACGGCCGAACGTCTTGCGGATGAACTCGCTCTTGATCGACAGCTCCGAGGCGAGCTGCGAGAGCTGCTCGCGCGAGCGCTTCAGCGTGAGCTGCGTGTCGAGGCGCCCGAGCAGGATGTCGAAGTCGATCGGCTTCGTGACGTGATCGTTCGCGCCGAGCCGGAGCGACTCCACCACGTCCTCGCTCCCGCCGCGCGTCGTCACCATGATCACGGGGAGCTCCGCCGCCGACCGGCTCTGGCGCAGCGCCGAGAGCACGCCGAGGCCGCTGATGCCGGGCATGTTCACGTCGAGCAGCACGGCGTCGAAGCGCTCGCGCGCGGCGAGCCCGAGCGCGCGGGGGCCGTCCTCGGCGGGGACGGTGCGGTAGCCGTTGTTCTGCAGCACCCGGCAGAGCACGTCGCGGTTGCCGCGGCTGTCGTCGACGACGAGGATGGCGCCGCGCCCGCCGCCCTCGAGCTCCGCCTGGATCGCGGGCTCCTCGTGCGCGGAGGGGACGTGGACCTTCCAGCTCGCGGGCGCGTCCTCCTCGCCGCCGCCGTTCTCCATCGCCTGCACGATGCCGAGCAGCTTGCGCGAGGCGAGCTCGATGTTGCGGATGTCCTCGATGTGCTGCGGCGCGACCTTGCCCTGCAGCGACGCGACGAGCAGGCGCGTGTAGCCGAGGATCTGGTTGATCGGCGTGTACGGGTCGTGCCCGCCGCCGTGCGGCTCGTGGAGCCGCTGCGGCTCGCGCCGCGCCGCCGATGCGGGCTGGTGCGAGGAGGGCGCGCCGGCCGGCGAAACGCGCCTGCCCGGCGACGAGGCCGGCGCGTGGCCGCGGCTCGTGTCCTCGAAGCGCGACACCTCCGGCACGCGCGAGCTCGGCGGCTCCGGCGGCTGGGTCGCCGGCATCGTCGCCGGCATCGTGGCGGGCCCCTCCGGCGCGTCCCAGGTCGCGAACGGGTCCTGCGACGCGAGGCCGCTGCGCGCCGCGGCGGCGGCCGCCGCCGCGGCGCTCGGCCGATCGCGCCAGCCGCGCGCGTCGTGCGGCGGCGAGCCGATGAGCGGCGCGAGCGGCGCGCTCGGCCGCTCCCGCCGGAGGCGCGCTTCGGCCGGGAAGTGGCTGGGGCGCGCGGGGGCCGGCACGTGCTGCGGGGGCGGGAGCGTGCTGCCGCCGCGGTTCGACGGCGGCGCCGGCGGCAGCACGCTCGTGTTGTTGCGCGCCGGGGGCGGCGCCGGCGGAAGGCAGCTCGAGTTGCTGCGCGGCGGGCTCGGATCCGGCGAGCTCCCTCGCGACGGCACGGGGCTGATCTGTGCCTTCTTGTGCGCGTCCTTGTCGGAGGGCGATCGGCTCATGGCTCCGGCGATTCTACGCCTCCGCGCGTCCGGGCAACGGCGGATGACACCGCTGCTTCACTTTTTATCGCACCCCGGCGCCTGCTCCACGGCGGGTGGATTTCCTGCGACAGCGTTCCCGCGGCCCGAAAGCGTCCCGGCCGTCCCGCCCGCTGAACTGTTTCAGTAAGCCGGCATGCCCGGCGAGAGACGATATCTCCCCGAGGGAGCCCAACCTGCCTGTCGCGTCGCGTGACGCGGGTGGGCGCGCGCCGGCCACCCAGCATGAGCGCCGACGTCGCGCGCTGCCCGGAGCTCGGTTGTCGAGGACAAATGAAAGGCTTTTTTTGAAGTCAAGCGCCACCCGCCGCCCGCGGGCGTCCCGGCTGCGGGCGCCTCGCCGCGCGTCGGGATGTCCGCGACGCCCGTCGCGACGGCCCGGGCGCCGCGGGGGTCGGACGCGCCGCCGCCACCCGCCGGCCACGGGGCCGACACGCGGGTCCACTCCACGGCTCCGGCGCGGCGGACCACCGCGCCAGGTGTGGCAGTCGAGCGCAGGCGTGGCACGCGCGCCGCCGGGCGAGCTCATCTCGCCCGGCGCGCCGAGGCCTGGCGGGAGCTGCGGCGGAGCGCACCCTGGACCCACGACAGGCATGCTTGTCCGCGGCTTCCCCACCTGTTCATGGAGCGGCGCACATGCGTGAGGGAAGGGGAAGGCAGCTCGCCAAAATTGTGCGATCGCGACCGCCCCGCGTGGAGTAGCATCGCTCAACTCGTCGACGAAGGGGCAACATGCATAAGGCACGCAAGAACCTCACCCATTTCACGATGGACGGCTTTCACGGCTTCCGTAGCCGTTTCGATGACGTGAAGCTGGCTCAGGAGCTTCTGGAGGAGGTGCCAGGCGTGCTCCGGCTCAAGCCGGTGATGCCTCCGTTCATCCTCCCCTACTACAACGGCGTGGTGGCCGAGGACTGCGGCATCAGCGCCTTCGTGCTGCTGCTCGGCGGCCACCTCACCATCCACACCTTCAGCTTCCGCGAGTGCTTCTTCGCCGACCTCGTGTACCCGGGGGCCTTCGATCCGCAGCGCGTCCAGATGATGCTCCAGACGACGCTCCCGTGCCGCAGCGTGTTCACGCAGACGGTCGATCGCGGCGAGGGCGGCGATCTCCAGGAGCGCAGGGGGCACGAGGTGGTGAGCCCGGAGGCCGACTTCGGCCCTCACCTCTTCCTGCAGTTCAGCCCGTACCGCGGGCCGACCTCGCTCGACGCGCTCTTCGACATCTTCGACCACCTGCCCTCGAAGATCGGGATGACCCCGATCATGCGCCCCTTCGTCGTGAAGACGGCGACGCGCGACGGCTCCCCGGTGATCAGCGCCATGGTGATGATCGCGGAGTCGCACATCACGCTGCACATCTTCCCGGACAGCGACGAGGCGTTCTTCGATCTCTTCAGCTGCAAGTTCTTCGACGTGGAGCCGGTCGTGCGCGTGCTCGCCGACCAGCTCGGCGGCAACGTGACCGAGCAGGTGCTCGTCCCGCGCGGCCAGCGTTATCTGCAGCTCAGGACGGAGCGCCCGCACGTGATGAGCCACGTGAACCAGTGGCTCGCCGCCGCGCACCCCGGCGTCTACGCGCGCATGCCCGGCGACGGCGGCCCGCTCGGGCCGAAGAGCTCGAAGGGCTGAGCTCGAGGCGCGTCGGCGCCTCGTCGCGCGCGCGCCGCCGGCTGCCGGCGGCGGCGCCTTCACACCATCGCCGGCGGCGCCTTCACAGCACCGCCGCTGGCGGCGGTGCCTTCACACATACCTGTAGTTCGACCGCGTGTACTCGCCCAGCCACGGAGCGTCGAGGAGCGCAAAGGTGCTCTCCTCGGGCCCGGCCCAGCGGAGGATCCCGATGCACCCCGGATTGAGCCGGTGCGGCCTCAGGAAGTTGACGGCGTTGAGCTGGTAGCTCTGCGTGTCGCCGGTCGCGGCGAGGAGCTGTCCGGGCTCGTGGTAGTGCCCGGCGAAATGATACCTCGGCCGGAGCTCGCGGAGCAGATCGAGCACGTCGCGTGAGCCGCCGTCCTCGTAGCGGGGGTGGATGGCGGCCGCGGCGCCGTGCGGCGGCTCGTGCGACAGGAGCACGTCGATGCGCTCGCCGCGGGAGCGCAGCTTGCGCACCTCGGCCGCGGTGTAATGCTCCGAGACGGGATCCCGGCCGGGCCGCCCGCCGTCGGAGATGCCGCCAAGCCCGCCGATCGTGATCCGGTGCGGTCCGCGGCCGAAGGTGAACCGGGCGCCGTTCGGGAGATAAAGGATCTTCTCGTATGCGTCGACCGGCACCGGCGCGGCGGACCCGGCGCCCGCGTCGTCGAGGAACTCGAAGTCTTCGTGGTTGCCCCGGATGAACACCATCTCTGCGGAGATCCGTTGATCCGGCGGCGCGTCGGGCCCGAGGATCGCATCGGCCTCCGGGCCACCCTCGTGGTAGACGGCGAAGCCCAGCTCGTCGGGGTCGCTCTCCGCGAACCGCTTCGTGGCGCGATCGAGCCGGAACGGGGGAGGGAACGCGCCGAGATCGCCGACCTGGAGGATCAGGTCGAGCGCGCGGCCCGTCTCCCGCTGCCATCGACCGAGCAGCCGATAGACGAGCGTGAGGTGGCCGTGGACATCGCCGAGAACGGCGATCTCGAGAGGGGCATCCGTCGTCATGAGGGCGCGGAGCATAACGCCGCGGGCCGGCGGCCAGGAATCCCGCGATGAATCGGTCCGGCAACCGGACCATTCTCATGGTGATCGGCGCGCCGCCCGCCAATCGTGCGACGCGCGGGGGCGGCGTGCGGCGTGCGGCGTGCGGCGTGCGGCGTGCGGCGTGCGGCGTGCGGCGCACGCCGCAGCCTCGATCGGGGCCTCCCATGTGCTCCTGTGCGCTCATCTACCGACACGCGCGCCTTCGTGACGTCCGTCCATGCCGATAGGAACCCGATTTGTGATGGCGTGAATTCGACGAGGTCCCGCGCGGCCGAGGCGACAGGAGCGTGGATCCGGGGCGGAAGAACGCGTGTTTCTCTTGCGGAGACAATGGAGGCGGCGTACTGATCTATTGACGCGAGTGTTCGGCTGGAGCTGACAGACACACCGGCTCGGGCCTCTTCAAGAAGGAGTAGCAGAGGTATGCCCCTGCACGCCGGACAGATGGTGACCCCTTCGCTGCGGCTCGTTCGCATCCTGCGGCGGGGCGGGATGGGGAGCATCTGGGTCGCCGATCGCCTGCCGCTCAAGGCGCAGGTGGCCGTCAAGTTCATGTCGCCCGAGCTCGCGGACGACCCGGGGTACGTGGAGCGATTCCGGCGGGAGGCGGTCGCCGCGGCCCAGATCACGAGCCCGCACGTCGCGCATGTCCTCGATCATGGGCTGACCGCGGACGGCATGCCGTACATCGCGATGGAGCTGCTCCGCGGCGAGGACCTCAGGGCCCGCATCCGCCGCCTTGGCAGGCTGTCGCTCGGCGAGGTGGCCCGCATCGTGGCGCAGACGGCCAAGGCGCTCGGCCAGGCGCACCGTCTCGGCATCGTCCACCGCGACATCAAGCCGGACAACCTGTTCCTTACCGAGGTGGACGGGGAGCCCTTTGTCAAGGTGCTCGACTTCGGTATCGCCCGGCGAGCCCGCGACATGCGCGTCACCTCGACGGGGAACGTCGTCGGGACACCGCTCTACATGAGCCCCGAGCAGCTCACCTGCTCGAAGGATCTCGATTTCCGCGCGGACCTCTGGTCGCTCGGCGTCGTCGCCTACCACGCGATCACCGGGCGAGTCCCGTTCTTCGCGGAGACGATCGTTGGGCTCACGCTCGCCGTGCACGCCGGCAAGTTCACGCCGCCGAGCGCGCTCCGGCCCGAGGCGCCGCCGGCGCTCGACGACTGGATGCGGAGGGCGCTGGAGCTCGACCCGAGCGCGCGCTTCGGATCGGCCAGGGAGATGGCCGACGCGCTGGAGCGGGCGCTCGCGTCGCGCCGGCGGAGCGACGGGCCGCGGGGGCCGATGGCCGAGGAGCCGAGCGTGGAGAGCCTGGCAGCGATGCGGGGCGCGAGCGCGCAGGACACCGCGGTCACCCGGCGCCACCCGGCGCCGGCGCCCCCGTCGATGGCGCTCGCGGACACCGACCCTTGCGAGGGCGACGCGCGCCACGACGAAGATCGAACGACGACGGTCATGATGACGACGTCGAGCCGCAAGAAGAAGCGGCCCTCCGCGCGGATCGCCACGGTCGCCGTCCTCGGCGCCCTGCTCGCCGGCGCCGGCCTGTACCTCGCCGTCCATCGCGCCGCGCCGACGGCCGACGGCGCTGCGCTCACCGCCGACAGCGCTGCGCTCGCCGCCGTCTCCGTCGCCGCGCGCAGCGCGGGGTTGCCGGGCACGGCGGAGGCGACGCTCCTCGCCAGCGTCGTGGACGCGCCGCAGCCGCTGCTCGCGCCGGGGCCGCCGGAGCCCGCCGATGCCCCGGCGACCCGGCCCGCGCCGGCGCCTGCGGCAGAGAAGGCGCGGCCGGCCTCGAAGAAGCCCGCCGCGCGCCCCACGCGCTCCCCCGGGCGGGGCAAGCCCGCCCCGCAGGGCGGGAGGCTCACCCGGCGCATGAAGCACTCTCCCCGTTACGACATCGCCATGCAGCGGTGACGGCCGCCCCGGCGTTCTGCAACGCACGGTGCTCGCCCAGCCGCGGCGACGGCCGCCCCGGCGTTCTGCAACGCACGGTGCTCGCCCAGCGCGGTGACGGCCGCCCCGGCGTCCTCAGGCCGCCTCTCGGTGGATTGACGCCTGCGCGGGCCAGCCCTCAGCGCGGCGTCGCCGCGCGAAGGGCCTCCGCGGTGGCCTGATCCGCGGGGAAGAACGACTCGACGGCGAGCTCGGACAGGGTGACGTCGACCGGCGTGCCGAAGACCATGGTCGTGCTGAGGAAGCTCAGCGTGCGGTCCCCCGTCCGGATCCTGAGCGGCACGGCGACGGCAGCAGGGCCGGGCTCCGGGCGCCACGCGCCTCGCGGCTCCGGCGACGGGTAGCCGCTGAGCTCCTCGAGGAGCTTCACGAGGACGGGGTCGGCGCTCACCTCGATCTGGCGGCGCAGGCGGGCGAGGATGTGCGCGCGCCACTCGGGCGCGTTCTCGATGCGCGGCGCGAGGCCGTCGGGGTGCAGGCTCAGGCGCAGCACGTTGATCGGCGGGGTCAGGAGGGCAGGGGCGGCGCCCACGAGGAGCGGGCCGACGGCCGCGTTCGAGACGACGAGGGTCCAGTGCCTGTCGACGGCGAGCGCCGGATACGGCTCGTGGCCGGCGAGAACGAGATCGATCGCCCTGCGCGCCGCCGCGAGCGCTGGATCGTCGAAGCTGCGCTCGGGATAGAGCGGCGCGTACCCCGCCGCCACGAGGAGCTGGTTGCGCTCGCGCAACGGCACGTCGAGGCGCTCCGCCAGGTGCAGCACCATCTCGCGGCTCGGCTGCGCGCGGCCGGTCTCCAGGAAGCTCAGGTGACGCGTCGAGATGTCGGCCTCGCACGCGAGGTCGAGCTGGGTCATGCGGCGCCGCTGGCGCCACGCGCGCAGGAGGCCCCCGATCGGCGGGTGGGCGTTCATCATCGCGCGCCGACCTTACCACGCCAGGAAAAGCAGCCCATTACCTGGGAGGTAATCGACCCCGTGCCCGGGGCCACCCATCATGGGCATGCGTCAGGGGCGCTGCGGAGAGCCGGCGCGACAAGCGCGTCCGCTCTCCCGGACAGGCCCCGTCCGTCGAGGGGCGATGAGCCCGAGATTGCCACGAAAGGAGCCCGATCATGTTCATGTCCTCTCCTTCTCCTCTGTCTCCTCCGTCTCCTCTGTTCCTGCGCCGCGCCCTCCTCGCCGACGCGATCGTCAGCGGCGCGACTGGCCTCCTCATGTTCGCGGCCGCTGCGCCCCTCGCCGGCCTCGCTGGCCTGCCGGAGGCGCTGCTCCGGTGGTCCGGAGCGAGCCTGCTCCCGTTCGCGGCGATCGTCGCGTGGGTCGGCACGCGCGAGCGGCCGGCGCGCGCCGCCGTCCTCGCGGTCGTCGTCGCGAACGCGCTCTGGGTGATCGACAGCGTGCTCCTCCTGGCGCTCGGCTGGGTCGAGCCGACGGCGCTCGGCTACGCCTTCGTCCTGGCGCAAGCGCTCGTCGTCGCGCTCTTCGCCGAGGCGCAGGCGATCGGCCTCCGCCGCGCGCGGGCGATCGCCTGAGGCGCGGCGATGCGCCCCCGTCGCGGGGCCCGCCGCGCCGTGCGTCGCCTTCTCGCGGCGGGCCTCGATGGCCGACCGGGGATCAGGCCTCCCGCGGCGCCCTCTTTGTCCTCGTCGTCTCCGTCGTCTTCGTCGTCTTCGTCGTCTTCGTCTGATTGCGGCGGGCCTCGAAGAGCTCGACAAGGAAGTCGACGAAGACGCGCGCGCGCGGCAGGAGGTGGCGGCTCTTCGGGTAGAGCGCGTGAACGGGGTACGAGAGGCTCGGCTCGCGGATCGGCGCGGCCTCGAGATCGCCGCGGGCGAGCGCTCCCTCGACGTGGAAGTCGAACGAGTAGACGAGCCCGAGCCCCGCGATCGCGCCGTCCAGCAGCAGGTCGGCGTCGTTCGTGTGAAAGCGCGCCTCGACGGCCGCGGGCGGCGGCGCCTTGCCTTCGGCGAAGCGGTAGGGCGTGGGGCGCCCGTCCTGCAGGAAGCCGAGGCACGCGTGGCGCGCGAGGTCGTCGAGGCGCTTCGGCCGGCCGTGCCGGCGAAAGTACGCGGGGGAGCCGCAGACGAGCGTGCGGATCTCGCCGACCCGCCGCGCGATGAGCGTCGAGTCGCGGAGCTCCCCGAGGCGCACCGCGACGTCGATCCCCTCCGCGACCGGGTCGATGAACTGGTCGCGAAGCGTCAGCTCGAGGCGGATCTGCGGGTAGCGGCGGAGGAAGTCCGCGACCTTCGGCCGGAGGAGCGCCCGGCCAAGGACGACGGCCGCGTCGACGCGCAGCGCGCCCGCCGGGGCCGTGCGCGTGCCCTTGAGCGTCTCCGTCGCGGCCCGGTACTCCTCGACGATGCGCGCGCCGCGGTCGAGGAACGCGGCGCCGTCCTCGGTGAGCCTGAGCGACCGCGTCGTGCGCGCGAGGAGCTGCACGCCCAGCTCGTCCTCCAGGCGCGCGATGCGGCGGCTAACCGCCGAGGCCGTGACGCCGAGGCGCCTGGCCCCGGCGGCGAAGCTGCCCGCCTGCACGGTCGTCACGAAGAACTCGATGCTCGTCAGCGTGTCCACGGCGATTCGTTCTACTCTGGAACGAGAGAAGTGTCACCGGCGCGTCTAACGCTCGGTCTGGAATGAATTAACCTCCGCTCAGGTGCTCGCCGGAGCCGCGAGCGGAACCAGACAAGGCAGAGAGGCAGAGAGGGCCGCGAGGCGCCGGGAAGCGGCCATTCCGCCGCGCCGCGCTCGGCGCCGCGGGCTGCCTGCGCGCGCTGCGCGAAGGAGGGTGTCATGGAAAAGCGAATGAGAGCGTGGGTCCTTGAAGGTGGGTTCGGGACCGATCACCTGCGGAACGTCGAGCTGCCCATCCCAGAGCCAAAGCGGGGTCAGGTCCTCGTCCGGATCCACGCCGCGTCCGTCAATTACCGGGACCTGATGGTCGTCGATGGGCAGTTCGACCCCTCCCTTTCCATGCCGCTGGTGCCGCTCTCCGATGGCGCGGGCGAGGTGGTCGCCGCGGGCGAGGATGCGCGCCGGCTGCGCGCCGGCGATCGCGTCGCCACCCTGTTTCAGCAGAAGTGGCTCGGCGGGCGGCCCACGCCCAGGACGACATCCGAAGTGAGCCTTGGTCATCCCAAGGGAGGGGTGCTCGCCCAGTATGTCGTGCTCGATGAGGACGGCCTTGTCGTCCTCCCGCCGTCGCTCACCTACGAGGAGGGCTCGACGCTGCCGATCGCCGCCGTGACCGCGTGGCAGGCGCTCCACGTCGACGCCCCGGTGAGGCCGGGCGATACGGTGCTCGTGCTCGGGACGGGCGGGGTCGCCGTGTTCGCCGTGCAGCTCGCGCGGGCGTCCGGCGCGCGCGTCATCGTCGCGTCGAGCAGCGACGAGAAGCTCGCCCGCGCCCGCGAGCTCGGCGCGACGGACCTCATCAACTACAGCGCGACGCCCGACTGGGATACGCGCGCGCTCGAGCTGACAGGCGGCGTGGGCGTCGACGTCGTTGTCGACATCGCGGGCGACGTGCGGCGCTCGGTCCGCGCGCTGCGCTCCGGCGGTCAGGTGAGCCTCGTCGGCCTCCTCGCCGGCGCCTCCGCGCAGCTCGACGTGGTGCCGATGCTGCTGAAGCGCGCCCGCGTGCAGGGGATCAGCGTGGGCAGCCGCGATATGTTCGAGGACCTGCTGCGCGCCGTGGCGCACCACCGCATCAAGCCGGTGATCCACCGCGTCTATCCGTTCGAGGCCGCCCGGGAGGCGATCGAGGCGCAGCGGCGGGGCGAGCACGTGGGCAAGCTCGTGATCGCGGTCGCCTGAGGGCGTCGGTCGTCGAGCGGCCTACGTCGCTTGCTCGGCAGCCAGCGCGGCCTGGACCGCGGGGCGCGCGCCGACGCGCTCCTTGTACCGGACGAGGGCGGGCCAGCGATCGAGGTCGACGCCCGCGAACTTCGTCCAGGTGAGCACGGTGAAGAGGTACGCGTCCGCCACCGTGAACTGGTCGCCCATCAGGTACGCCGCGCCCTCGAGGCGCGGCGCCACGAGATCCAGGCGGCGGCTCACCGCTTCCCGCGCGGCGCTCTTCTGCTCGTCCGACGTCCTCGGCCTGAACAGGGGGGCGAACTGCTTGTGCAGCTCGGTGCTGATGAAGCACAGCCACTCCTGCAGGCGGTAGCGGCCGAGGGTGCCGGCCGGCGGAGCGAGCCCGACCTCGGGCTTCTGGTCGGCGATGTACTGGACGATCACCGGCCCCTCGGTGAGCACCTCGCCGCTCTCGATCTCGAGCGCGGGGACGTAGCCCTTCGGGTTGATCTGGTTGAAATCGGCGCCCGACTTCGTCTTCTTCGTGCCGAGGTGGACCTGCTCGAGCTCGAACTCCATGCCCGCCTCCCGCAGCACGATGTGGGGAGAGAGCGAACAGGCACCAGGGCTGAAATAGAGCTTCATGTTGACCTCCAGGAGCGCTCGGGGAGGGGACCTTCCCCGACAGCGCGGCGTCCGTCAAGGCGGCCCGGGCGCCGCGCCGGGGAGGGGACCGGCGGCGATGGCTCGGCAGGTAAGCAACAATGGATATCAGGAGAGCTCTCACGGCCGCTTCGCCGGCCCCCGGCGTCAGGACGGCCGGCGGCGTCAGCGGTGCGGCTCGTTGACGTCGTGCGCCGCGGCGTCGACCAGCGGGTCGGCGTAGACGCCCGGCGTGGAGTCCGGGATGAGCGTCGCGCCCACCGCGCGCGCGTAGAAGTCGG
Organism: Sorangium sp. So ce1335; assembly: GCF_051521615.1. NCBI lineage: Bacteria > Pseudomonadati > Myxococcota > Polyangiales > Polyangiaceae > Sorangium > Sorangium sp. So ce1335. The sequence continues at coordinate 5,691,418 of NZ_CP150363.1, read as the reverse complement.
CAGGGCCGACGCCGCCGATGATGCCGTAGGCATAGCCCATCTGTGCGAGCCCGTGCAGGGAGGCGAGGAGCAGGGCGTGGCCGACGCCATTGCCCCGCTCGCCCTCGGCGACGCCGATGGGGCCGAAGAAGCCGCGGCGGGTGCACTCGTACGCGGAGAAGCCGATCACCTCGCCCCCGCGGATCGCCAGGTACACGCTCACAGGCTTGTTCGCGTAACCGATGCTGATCTCGTCGGCCCACGCTGTGGTGAAGTGCCGTTCGATGAACCGCCGCACCGGCGTGATCTCGTACGGCGCCGCCCGCCGCACGACGACGGAGGCGCGCCGCATGCCCTCGAACACCGGGTCGAGCGGCGGCAGCTTGAGCAGGTTGACGAACATGTCGGGCATCGGTCCTCCTGAGCAATAAGGGAATCGGCCGTCACTTCAGCGCGTCGGGGTCGACGCCGAGCTCCCGGAGCCTCTCGGCCAGCCGCGCTGCCCGCTGCTCCGCGGACTCGGCCCGCTGCTCCGCGGACTCGGCCCGCTGCTCCGCGGACTCGGCCCGCTGCTCCGCGGACTCGGCCCGCTGGGCGAGCTCCAGGCCAGCCGGCACGAGCTCTCCCTCGGGGGTGAAGAAGCGGAGCTGTCCTCCCTCCACGCCCAGGAAGAGCCCGAGCTGCGCGCTCCAGAGGCGGCCAGAGGCGTCGGGGGAGAGCGGCTCGTACCGCCCGTCGACCAGGCGAAAGCCCGCGAGATCGAGCGTCTCCGGATCGAACCAGAAGTAGTCCGGCGTCCGGAAGATGTCCTGGTACGTCTGCTTCTTGAGGCCGCGATCGATGCTCGCCGTGCTCTTCGAGAGCACCTCCACGATCACGTTCGGGTACCGGCCGTCCTCCTCCCACACGACCCAGCTCTTGCGCGGTCTCCGCTCGGTGCCGAGCACGACGAAGAAATCTGGGCCCCGGAAGCTCTCGGATTTCAGCTGACGAGGGCTGAAGTAGATCGTCAGGTTGCCCGCCGCGAAATAGTCAGTCCGCTCCTTCCAGAACAGCTCCAGGCTCTCGAGGAGCAGGATCATCTGGATGAGGTGCTGGTAGCTCTCCATGGGCGGCTCGATGCTGTCCAGATCGCCGGGCGGGGCGACGACGCTCGGGTCGACGATCTCCGCCGGCATCGCGAAGGCGAGGGACGTCATGCCTCCAGCCTGCCGGAGGATGCAGACCGCGGCAAGGTCCCGGGGCGCATCTCGTCGGCCCCGGTCGCGCTCACGGATCCACGGCCGCGTTCATTTCGACTTCTCAGGGCCCGACCCCCGCATGTCCAGCCAGCAGCAGCTTCGCCTCGGGCGCGCTCCAGTCGCGCGCGCCCGTGAACCGGAGCGCCAGGCTGCCGTCGGGGCGCACGAGGAACGAGTCGGGCAGCGTCGAGACCCCGAGCCGCCGCGCGAGCGCCGGCGAGCCGGACAGCACGACCTCCGGCGGCACGTCGCCGTCGAAGAAGGCGCGCACGACGTCCCAGCTCTCGTCGACGCTCACGGCCACGAGCTCGATCCGCCCGTCCCGCCGGAGCTCCCGCCCCAGATCGAGCAGCGCGGGGAGCTCGGCGCGGCACGGCGCGCACCAGGTCGCCCAGACGTGGAGCAGCACGGCCCGGCCGCGCAGCGAGCGGAGGCGCAGCTCGCTCCCGTCCGGCCGCAGGAGCGCCTCGTCCGGCGCGGGCTCGGCGCCCGGGAGCTGCTCGTGCTCGAACGGGCGCCCCGGCCGGTCCGCCCCGCGGCCGTGCTCGACGGCCCAGTAGACGCCCACGGCGAGCGCCTGGAGGAGCATCAGCACACCCGCGGCGCCGCCGAACGCGCGGAGGCGAGGGGACGCGCCCACGGCCTACTCCGCCGCCGGCGGCAAGGCCGCAGCGGAGCGCGGCGGGGGGCCGGCGGCGTCCGGCGCCGCGGCCGCCGCCTCGAGGTCCTGCTCGCGCCGCCCGCCCGCCACGCTGTGGAGCACCGGCAGGACGAGCAGCGCGAGCCGCGTCGACGGGATCACCCCCCCGATCACGACCGTCGCGAGCGGGCGCTGCACCTCGGCGCCGACGCCCGTGCTCCACGCCATCGGCACGAAGCCGAGCGACGCGACGAGCGCCGTCATCAGGACCGGGCGCAGGCGGCGCTCGGCCGCGAGAGAGCGCTGGCGAGCCGCGGGCGGTCGGCGCCAACGTCGGCGCTGTCGATGACGGCGAGCGGCGCGCGCGTGGAAGGCGTGGGCGTGCGTGCCGCCGGCCATGTCAGTCCTCCGTCCATGGTCCCTTTTGCGTACCACGAGTCCTCGGGAGCGCGAGCGCCGCGCGGTGCCGTCGCGCCTCCGCCTTCCCGGCGGGCCAGCTTCCCGGCGGGCCAGGCGCCTCCGCCTTCCTGGTGGGCTCGGCGCATGCGGGCTGCGGACGCACCCCCGCGGGACGCACCCCCTCGGAGGCCATGGCCCCAGGGCGGGCTCGACCGTCGCTTGCTTGCCGGGCCTGGAGCGCTCGCGCCGCCCGTCGCCTTGAGCTGCCGTGATCGCCTCGCCCGCCAGCGCCCTGAGCCGCCGTCGCCCTGGAAGATCACGTGACGTCCCGGCCTGTCGACGGCGGTTTACCCGTCGCGCAGATCACCGCAATCGAGGCTGGAACCACCATGATTCCCACTGACGTCCTCTTTGATCTCGATGACCGAAAAATATCTGCACGACCGCGCGAGGACTGTCCGAACAGGCCGTGCCGATCGGATTTTTCTTCAACACTCGGCCGAACTCGGCCGCTCGAGCTTCGGAAAACCGATCTGCCTGGATTTCTGAAGGAATTCGCGCCCGCGAGGGCCTGGTCATCGGGCGATCCAGCGGGCGGAACAACGGATTCATCCGGGCCATACTTAACCAGTTCATCGCCGCCGGCGCGAAACCGAGCGAAACCGAGCGAAACCGAGCGAAACCGAGCGAAACCGAGCGAAACCGAGCGAGCGCACGCGCCGAGGCCTGGGGCATGTCGGATAGTGCGCTACCAGCCATCACACCACAACAGCCATTGTTGTGAGTTCGTAATAGTCAGGCCGCCTCGCAAAAGCCCCGCATAACGAACGATTGTCTTGACGGCCAACCGCGGTTGGAGCAAGAATTACCCTCGTCGCGGTGCCTACCGCACATGGGCACGCGGAAGAGCCTACCCGCTCAGCGCATCTCGTGATTGAGCTTCACCGGCAGGACGATGGTCACGGGCCATCCCTCGGGAGCCAGCGTCGCGCGGCGAGCGCTCCCGACCGACGCAGGGGCAGCGTAGAGCTGTAGTAGATAGATTTTTCTTGTTTCCTTAACGAGGAGAACCACATGAGATTCGCATCCAGGCGTGTCTTGCTTGCCGCCGGGACGGGCCTTCTCGCCGTCTCCTGCGTCGGCGTTCCGGAGGAGTACGAGAGCGAGGAAGGAGGCTTCCTCGACAGCGCCGTCATGATCGACCCGGGCGCGACCTACACGATCGTCGGCCGGCAGAGCGGCAAATGCGTGGAGCTCCAGGGCGGGAGCTCGGCGAACGCGCAGATCTCGACGTGCGTCACCGGCGCGACGCGACAGCAGTTCCGCGTGGAGGCCGCAGACAGCGGATTCTTCCGCCTCAGGAACGTGGGCAGCAATCTCTGCCTCACGGCCAACGGGACGAGCAACAACGCCGCCATCGTCCAGTCCGCCTGCGGCAACAGCACGAACCAGCACTTCAAGTTCGTCGACATCGACAGCACCCTCCAGCGGATCGAGGTCCGCAACGGCGGCGGCAGGGTGCTCGACGTCACGGGTAGGTCGACGCAGAACGGCGCCCGCCTCATCCTGTGGACCTGGGGGAACGGCGACAACCAGAAGTTCTCGCTCAGGGCCGTCGCGGGCAGCGGCTCCAGCAGCAGCACCACGACGACAACGACCACGACGACCACCACCACCACGACCACGACGACCAGCAGCAGCTCGGGTACCGGCGGCGCTGGCGGGGCTGGCGGTGCGGGCGGGGCCGGCGGTGCGGGCGGCGCCGGCGGGGGCGGTACCGGCGGCTTCACCGGCGAGGGCGAGGTGGGGGTCGCCCCGCCTGGAGGGTGCGGGCTCGGCTACAGCCAGCTCCCGGACGGCAAGGGAGGCCTCAACGTCGAGGCCGTCTGTCTACCGAGCGACTTCGACATGGCCAGGTCGCTCGAGGCCTTCAAGACGACGGTCTACCCGATCCTCACCGCCAACTGCAGCGGCTGCCACGGCTCGGCGGGCAAGGCCCAGGCGCCCATGCACGCCGACGCCGATCCGGCGCTGGCGCACGAGTACGCGCTCACGCGCGTCAACTTCAGGAAGCCGGCGGACTCGAAGCTCGTCGTCCGGATGGGCATCGACCGGCACAACTGCTTCGGATCGAGCTGCAGGGACGCGAACACGCAGATGCTCAACGCCGTCACGGCCTGGGCCAACGCCGTCGCGCCGACCCTGCCGGCGACCCCGCGCCCCGTCGCGGCCAGCGAGCGGCTCACCGAGGACCAGGTCCGGGCGTGGATCGCGACGGACAAGGCGACCGTCCCCGCGGCCGACGCGGAGTTCATCAAGTACGCGTCGCTCCACGAGCTCCACAACAAGGGCGTCACCGCCGAGGAGATGAACGTGGCCCGCGTGGGGCTCTCGAAGGCCCTGAACTCCGTCGCGCGCTGGGCTCCGCGGATCGTCAACCCGGTGGACATCAACGGCAAGGGCATCGTCTACCGCTTCGATACCCGCGATTACTGGGGCTACAACAAGGGCGTCACGAAGCTCCACTTCGGCGGGTCGGACGACGACGTGTTCTTCGGGAGGACCTCGGTCAACTACCTCGGTGAGCCGGTCGGCTCCGACGTGACCTTCCGGGAGCGGTACAGGTACACCGCCGAGGTCCAGAGGGACCCGAGCTTCGCGAAGCTCGTCTGGGGGCGCGTCCTCGCCGGCAACGTGGAGGGCGCCACGGACAGCGCGGTGCTGCCGAGCAACACGAACGGCTTCAAGTCGGACTACGTCGAGGCGAGCCAGCTCGTCTACACGCTGACCCGCCCGGACGTGTACAACGCCATCATGGCGCTCCCCTGGTACGCGCACGATCTCGAGAACGAGCTCGGCGTCGTCCGGGATCAGGGGATGAAGTCGTACGAGTACATGCTCACGAAGCAGGCCATCACGGTCGACTCGCGCATGTACTACAGGGCGCGGACGAAGAGCGGCGGATACTACTGGAAGACGTGGGACGTCTTCACCGGTCAGCTCGACGGTGCGGTGAGGACGATCGAGGAGGCGTACGAGACCGGGCAGATCCGGTTCCCGTTCTGGGCGCACCCCGTCCCGAAGTTCATCAGCGGGACCGGCATCGGCGGCTCGCCGAACAACTACAGCTTCATCGCGACGCTGGCGCAGCCCCAGGGCACCGAGCCCCCCGGCTGCGATGGCCAGCCGAGCTACGGCGGCAGCGGCTTCCTGAACTGCCGCTACTACACGGGGACCGACGGGCTCCAGCAGTCGGCCGAGGAGGTCATCTGGGATCTGCCGAACGGCCTGCAGGGCTACGCCCTGTTCGGCGGCTTCAACCAGCGCCGCGTGGACGCGTTCGTCAACATCGTGCGTGATCCGCGCATCGCCCGGGACGCCTCCGACGCGGCGATCAACAGCCTCGTTGGCTTCGCCAGCCCGGATCGTCGCCTGAACGTCGGCAGCTCGTGCATCGGCTGCCACGCGGACGGCATGAACCGCGGCTCCAACGATCTGCGCGACTGGCTGGACGCCGGCGGCTCGCGCCTCCCGAAGGGCGAGCACGGGGTCGACGGCTGGATCAACGACGAGGCGACCGTCGCCCAGGTCAAGGAGCTGTACCCGCCCTCGACCGTGATGCGGCCGCGCATGGAGAACGACCGCAGGGTCTTCCTGTCGTCGATGGCGAAGATCAAGCGGGACATGGTCCTCGGCACGGACAAGAACGTGTACGTGGAGCCGACGATCTGGACCATCGAGTGGGCGCAGAGCTTCTACAGGTACCCGACGACCCGCTCGAACTAGAGCAACAAACGGGTTGAACCCGCCTGAAACGAGCAGAACTTCGAACCGCCAAGACGCCAGGAGCGCCAAGACATCATCTTCTTCTTGGCGTCCTTGGCGTCTTGGCGGTTCATTTCTCGCTCGCTCAACGTGATCGTTGTTCTAGCCCCCACCTGACGAACGTCGCGCGCCCGAGCCCTGGGATCGCGAGCGCCCCCCGCGCTCGCCCCCGGGCTCGGGCCGTTTTCTTTCGTGCCGCATCTCGCCACGCGTCCTCGCGGCGTCACGCGGCGATATGCGCCCGCTACAGCTCCAGGACCGCCTCGATCCGGTGGCGGGTCGCCCGCTCGTAATCGTAGGCGTACCCCAGCAAGCGGGCCTCGCTCCACAGCGGGCCGACGAAGATCAGGCCGAAGGGGGCGCCGCTCTGGTACTGACCGGCGGGCACGACGACCCCGGGCAGACCCGCGATGTTGATCGCCGACTCCGTCGTCGCGGCGTAGGTGGCCGTGCTGAACAGCTCGGGGACCTCCTCGTAGGTCTGCGGGAACGCGAGGCCGTCCAGATCGTGCGCCGCCATGACGGCGTCGAAGATGCTCAGGTACTGGCCGCGGAGGGCCCAGAAATCGGACAGGTCGGGCAGATCCTCGGGGTGGAGCAGCGAGTCCGCCAGCACGGGGAGCGCGTTGGCGTACCAGGTCAGCGGGCCGGTGTCCGGATCGAACGGCGAGACCCCCGCGATGAGCGACAGCGCATCGATCGAGCCGACGACGTCGCCGTTGAACGTCAGCCCCTTCAGGTAGCCCTGGAAGTCGTGGGCGAGCGACTCGGTGCCACGGAAATCGTAGGGCTCACCGGGCAAGGCCAGCTCGGCGAAGCCGCTCCCGGCGAACGGATCCTCGACGACCGTCGCGCCCTGGATCTCGAGCTCCTCGACGGCCTGCGCGTACAGCGCCTGCGTCTCCGGCGAGAGATCGCTGAGGCGCCACCCCGGGCCGTACAGGCCGATCCGCTTCCCGCGGAGGGCGGTGCGGCTCAGCTGGCTCGTGTAGCCGTGCCGGGGCAGGTGCCCGTTCGACGCGCCCGTCTTCGGATCTTGCGGGCTGTAGCCGGCGAGGACGTCCATGACGAGGGCGGCGTCGAGGACGGTCCTCGCGATGGGCCCTGCCACGTCCCTCGTGGTGCCCGCCAGGGGCACGATGCCCGTCGTGGGGACGAGGGCGAACGTCGGCTTGACCCCGACGAGGCTCTGCGCGCCCGCGGGGTTCTGGATGGAGCCTCCCGTCTCCTCCGCGAGGCCCAGCACCGCGAAGTTCGCGGCCACCGCCGTCGCCGTCCCGCTGCTGCTCGCCCCCGGCGCCAGGTCCCTGTCCACGGCGTTGTAGGTGGGGCCTGCCCAGCTGCTGTTCGCCCGGGTGCCGTCGTCGCTGAACGCCGGGATGTTCGTCTTCCCGAGGATGATGGCGCCCGCCTCGATCAGCCGCTCGACGACGACGGCGTTCTTGATCGGGAAGAGATCGACGCCGCCCGCCTGGGAGCTGAGGGGCGCCCAGCCCGCCGTCGACGGCAGCCCGACGAAGTCCATCGATTCCTTGATGACGACGGGGATCCCCGCCAGCGGGCCGAGCCGCTCTCCCCGCCTTCGCCTCCTGTCGATCTCGCGCGCCTCCTGGAGCGCGTTCGGGTTCATGAACGTGAAGGCGTTGTAGGATTCCTCGTACTGCGCGATCCTGTCGAGGTACGCCTGCGTCAACGCCTCCGCGGTGTACCGCCTTGTCGCGTAAGCCCACTGGACCTCCGAGACCGTGAGCTCTGCGACGTCGATGTCGGAAGCGTCGATGGGGCCAGCCAGGGCATGGCTCGTTCCGGGCATCCCCAGGGCAGCTCCAAAGCAGACGGCCGCAGCGCATTGGATGGATCGACGGGTGTTCTTCATGATGAATCACTCCCTCTCACGTCAAGCTCCATGTCAAGACGCAAGTCATGTTGATGATGTGTTGATGATGTGCCGATGGATGGGCTCGCGCGCCACGATCGGGCCGACGGGCGATCGGAAGGGGAGGTGGCGCGCGGGCAACGTCGTCTCCCTCGTGGAGGCGACGCGGTGGGCACAAGGCCCGAATACCCGGGGCCGGCGGCCCGGTCAAGGAGAGGGGACTCTGTCTCCGCGCGCCAAGCAGCTTTCAGGCGGATGTGTCGGAATGCGGTGTCGGGATGCCGCGATCATGTCGTCGCCGTGAACCTGCGGTGGCGTGTCCGCGGGCTCCGTTGGCGTCGTGCTTGAAGCCCTGCGTCGTCTGGTATCTCGCGGGCGCCTCCGGTACCGGATCGGAGGATCTGCGGAGGCGGTTCGGGGGAGACGATCGAAGAAAGGACATGAGATGAGAACTCGTTGCGTATGGATCGTTGTCGGCCTCGATCGATCCATGAGCAGGACAGGGCGACCCGGCCCAGGTCGGGCTGGCCGCCGATCCCGGTCCCGGCGGGCGGCCGAGCCGCCCCCGGAGCACTGATCCCGTCCCGGCGGGCGGTCGAACCGCCTCCGGAGCATCGATCCCGGTCCTGGAGGGGCGGTCGAACCGCCTCCGGAGCATCGATCTCGGTCCTGGAGGGGCGGTCGAACCGCCCCCGGAGCATCGATCCCGGTCCTGGAGGGGCGGTCGAACCGCCTCCGGAGCATCGATCCCGGTCCTGGAGGGGCGGTCGAACCGCCCCCGGAGCATCGATCCCGGTCCTGGAGGGGCGGTCGAACCGCCTCCGGAGCATCGATCCCGGTCCTGGAGGGGCGGTCGAACCGCCCCCGGAGCATCGATCCCGGTCCCGGCGGGCGGTCGAACCGCCTCAGGAGCACCGGTCGCGCCCCACCGGTGCGCCCGCGAAGACGACGCGCCGGGGGCACCAGGGCAGGGGTGAGCGAAGGGGCGCGCGCCGCGGCGAAGTAGGTTACAGTGCGCGCCATGCCTGATTTCGCCAAGCTCGCCGCCGCGTGCACGATGGCACGCGGCCTCGCCATGGACGCCGTCCACGCCTGCTCGTCCGGTCACCTCGGCCTGCCGCTCGGGGCCGCCGAGATCGGCGCCGTCCTCTATGGCGATCTTCTCCGCCACGATCCCAGTGAACCGCACTGGCTGAACCGCGACCGCTTCGTCCTGTCCGCCGGCCACGGCAGCATGTTCCTCTACGGCTGGCTCCACCTCTCGGGGTACCCGGTGTCGATCGACGACATCCGCCGCTTCCGGCAGTGGGAGTCGAAGACGCCCGGCCACCCGGAGTACCACTACACCGAGGGCGTCGAGGCGACGACGGGCCCGCTCGGTCAGGGCGTCGGCAACGCGGTCGGGCACGCGGTGGCCGCCAAGATGCTCGCCGCCCGCTACAACACGCCCGAGCACACGATCTTCGACCTCGCCGTCTACTGTCTCGCCGGCGACGGCTGCCTCCAGGAGGGCGTGGCCGCCGAGGCGGCCGCCTTCGCCGGGCACTTCAAGCTCGACAACCTGATCCTCATCTACGACGCCAACGACGTCACCCTCGACGCGATGGCCGTGAAGACCCAGAGCGAGGACACCGGCAAGCGCTTCGAGGCCTACGGCTTCGAGGTCCTCCACATCGAGAAGGGCAACGACCTGGAGGAGGTCCACCGCGTGCTCCAGAAGGCGCGGGCCTCGAAGAGCGGCAAGCCCAAGTTCGTCATCGCCCACACCCTGATCGGCAAGGGCATCCCCGAGGTCGCCGGCACGCAGAAGGCGCACGGCGAGGGCGGCGCGAAGTTCGTCGCAGAGGCGCGCAAGAACCTGGGGCTTCCGCCCGAGCACTTCTACGTGAGCGAGGAGGTCAAGCAGTTCTTCGCGAAGCGCAAGGAGGAGCTCGGCAAGGCGCGCGCGGCGTGGGAGTCGACCTTCCAGGCCTGGCGCCAGAAGAACCCGGAGCTCGCCCGGCAGCTCGAGGAGGGCACCTCGAGGAAGGTGCCCGCCGACCTCGACGCGCGCGTCCCCGCCTTCGCGGCCGGCACGAAGGTCGCCACGCGCAAGGCCGGCGAGACCGTCCTGCAGGCGGTCGCCGAGGCCGTGCCCGCGCTCATCGGGTCGAGCGCCGACCTCTACGGGTCGACGTTCAACTACATCGCGTCGAGCACCGACTTCGATCCGGAGCACCCGGCCGGCCGGAACATCCGCGCGGGCATCCGCGAGCACGGCATGGGCGCGATCCTGAACGGCATCGCCTACCACGGCGGCCTGCGGCCGAGCGGCGCGACGTTCCTCGTGTTCGCCGACTACCTGCGGCCGAGCATCCGCCTGGCCGCGCTGTCGCACCTGCCCGTCGTCTACATCTTCACGCACGACTCCGTGGGCGTCGGCGAGGACGGGCCGACGCACCAGCCGGTCGAGACCGTGGCCGGCCTTCGCGTCATCGTCGATCTGGACGTCATCCGGCCGGCGGACGCCGAGGAGACGGCCGGCGCGTGGATCTCCGCCCTGGAGCGGACGGATGGCCCGACGGTCCTCGCGCTCACGCGGCAGGCCGTCCCGCTGCTGCCGGGCGACGCCGCGCAGAAGCGCGAGGGCGTGCGGCGCGGCGCGTACGTGCTCGTGAAGGAGACGGCGGCGCTCGAGACGATCCTGATCGCGACGGGCAGCGAGGTCCAGCACGCGGTCGCGGCCGCGAAGGAGATCGGGCCCGGCGTCCGCGTCGTCTCGATGCCCTGCGTCGAGCGGTTCCTGCGCCAGGACCGCGGCTACCGCGAGGCCGTGCTGCCCGCCGCGTGCACGCGGCGCGTGTCCATGGAGGCCGGCGTGACGTTCGGGTGGCACCAGTGGGTCGGGTCGAAGGGGATCGCCCTCGGCATCGATCGCTACGGCACGAGCGCCCCCGGCGACATCGTGATGGATCGGCTGGGCATGAACCCGCAGTCGATCGTGCAGGCGGTGAAGGACCTCCTGCCCTGAGCCGCTGACGAGAGAGAAAGGCCGCCAGGAGCGCCAGGGAGGAGCCGGATCCACCGGCGCTCCTGGCCCCCTGGCGCCTCCTGTTCGCCCGATCGACGAGAGCGCTGGACGTCGCCCCCCGCGGAGCTACAAGCCGCCCGTGCCGTCGGGCGACCTGATCTCTCAGCTCCTGGCCCTCTTCGCCGTGCTCGGGGTCGGCGTGCTGCTGCGGGCGGTCGGCCGCGGCGGGCAGGTCGAAGCGGCCGCGCTGAACCGGCTCGTCATCGACGTCACGACGCCCGCGCTGATCCTCTCCGTGCTGCGCCGCTCCGGCATCGGCCACGGCGCCTGGGGCGCCGTCGCCGCCTCGACGATCGCGCTCTTCGCGTGCGCCCTCGCGGGCATCGCCGTCGCCCGCGCGCTCGGGCTCCCGCGCGCGGCGCAGGGCTCGGCCGGGCTCGTCGGCAGCTTCTCGAACACCGGGTTCCTCGGCGTCCCCGTCGTGCTCGCGCTCTACGGGCGCGCGGGCGGCGCCGCAGGGACGGCGATCCTCGTCGACAGCATCGTCACGACGCTGATGCTCTGGACCTTCGGCGTCGCGCTCGCCGCGCGCATGGGCGCGGGCGGCGACGCGGGCGCGCGCGGCCTGATCCGGGTGCTGCTGCACCCCAACGTGCTGTCGATCGCCGCAGGCCTCGCCCTCCACGCCCTGCCGATCCCGCTCCCGACGTGGGTGGAGCGCGCCATCGACGCGCTCGGGAGCGCGACCCCGACCCTCGTGTTCCTCGCCCTCGGCCTGAGCCTCGACCTGCGCTCGCTCCGCGGCCGCGTGCGGCCGCTCGTCGCCGTCGCCTCGGTGAAGCTGCTCCTCGCCCCCGCGGTCGCGCTCGGCGTCGCGGTCGCGCTCGGCCTGAAGCGGCCGGTGTCCGAGGTGGCCGTTCTGCAGTCCGCCATGCCGACGTCGATGGTCTCCGTGATCGTCGCCGCGCGGTACGGCTGCGACGGCCAGTTCGCCGCGGCCACCGCGGTCGTCACGACGCTCGGCGCCCTCGCGACCCTGCCGATCGTCGTCGAGGTGCTGCGCAGGATGCTCCCGTAGCCGTCGCCGCCCGCCCTGTAGGCGGCGGCCACGCTCGAAGCGCGGGACGGGATCGGCCCACGTCGCCGCGGCGACGCATAGGCCGGTATGCCTATGCCTGGATGCGGAGGGCTCGGGTACGACTTCGTCGCAGTCACCCGCACCGGGTGATGCGAGGACCCGCGGTGACCGACCCTGGCACCGCCCGGCAGCCTGAACGGATGGATCCGACGATGAAGATGGGGAATCTGACGCTGACGCTCTCGATGGTTGGACTCCTTTGCATCGGCTCTGGAGGGTGCGGTTCGTCAGGCGAGGACGATGGCAGCGGAACGACGGGCAGCGGCGCTGGCAGCACGACGTCGGGCGGCTCGGGTGCAACGACGGGCACCGGCGGCGGCGCCGGCACGGGCACAGGCGGCGGCGCCGGCACGGGCGGCGGGACCACGGGATCCGGTGGCGCCGCGGGGACCGGCGGCAGCACCGGCAGCACCGGCGGGATGGCCGGCACGGGCGGCGGCGGCAGCAGCGGCAGCAGCGGCGGCAGCGGCGAGGCCACGATCGTCCCCGACCCCTCGTGGACGTGCGGCATGCCCGACGGCATTCCGCTCCCCACGCTCGGCGAGCTCGTCTTCCGGGCGACGCTGGAGCTCGGCGAGACCCACGATGTCGGGACCACCCAGTTCGGGAACCGCCGCCTCCTCGACGTGAAGGGGGGCACGCTCACGGGCGACAACATCGAGGCCACGTTCCTCACGGGCGGCATGGAGCTCGAGCTCACGCTGTCGAACGGATCCGTCGAGCTCGAGGAGATCAACATCCTGAGAGCGAGCGACGGGAGCCTCATCTACCTGAGGAGCTGCGGTGTCGCGGCCGCCGGCGATGAGGTCGTCCGGATCGTCCCCGACTTCGAGGTCCCGAACTCCAGCCCGCTCGCGTGGCTCAACACAGGGAAGTTCGCGGGCACCCGCGTCGTCGACGCCGCGGCGGGCACGATCCAGATCGACGTCTACGACATCGCCGGGGTGGCCGCCGGAGAGCCGAAGATCAAGCTCACGGATCCCGAGGGGGTCCCCGATCAAACGTGGGAGTGCTCGACGGCGACGGGGGCGAGGGGAGACAGCGTGTTCACCGAGACCGTCACGCTCGGCTCTTCCCTCTCCGTCGGCGCGAGCAAGCGCGGCACGCGCAACATCATCCCCATCACCGGGGGCACCGTCACCGGTGGAACGCTGCTCCGCGGCCTGTCGGGCTCGGTGCTCCCCGGAGGCGCGGACTACCAGCTCATCGGGGCGAACACGGTGCTCGACGCAAGGTATGCGCTGGCCTCCAGCGACGGCGAGGTCATCGTGGTGAGGAACTGTGGACCGTTCGGCGCGCTCGTGCCCGTCTTCGAGACGCGCGCAGACGGCCCCTACGCGATCCTCAACACGAAGTCGTATGTGAGCTCCGACCCGGGGGGGGCCGCGGGTGGGGTGAGCCTCACCTTCTACGAACGCAGATAGAACAGCAGGCCAGCGAGACGATCCCGGGGAAACGGGGCGAAGACGAGAGGTTTCCTCGGGGGCGCATCGCTCCCTCACGCGCGTCGCGGCGCCGTCACGCTGTCGCTGTGCTCCTGAGCGCCCTGCTGGAAGGGTTGGACATCCACGCCATCGGTGTTGACCCTACCCGACGTCAGCGATCGGCCGCGTGCCCGTCGCGACCATCGGCAAGAAACCCGGCGACGAGCGCGTTGAGCCGCTCGGGCGATTGCCGGTTCGGCCAGTGGCCGTTGCCCTCGAGGACCTCGACGCGGGCCGCGGGGACGAGCCGGGCCGCGTCGAGCGTGTGCTTCAGCTTCACGCCCATGTCCCGGTCGCCCTGGATGAAGAGCGTTGGCGCGGTGATCTCGTGGAGGCGCGGCCGCAGGTCGACCCGCATCCGCAAGAACCCGATCGAGCCGTTCTGCCAGTCCGAGGACCCGGCGCCGGCGGCGCGGACCTCCTCGACGATCTCGTCGACGATCCCGTCGAAGTCGTCGACCGGACCGGCGAAGAGCGCCCGCCGCGCGAACGCCGCGATCTGCTCGCGCGTGCGGAGCAGGCGCGTCGGCAGCGTCGTGTTGAGGAGCGGCAGCCTGGCGACGAGCCAGAGGAGCTGGTGAACGACCGGCGGGAAGGAGATGATCCCGGCCGGCGCGATCGCCACGAGCCGGTTCACCCGCTCGGGGCTCTCGATCGCCGTCGCGAGCGCGAGCGCGCCGCCCTGGGAAAGCCCGACGAGGTGGGCCCGCTCGAACCCGGCGTCGTCGAGCACCTCGTGGACGCACCGCAGCATACGCGCGTGCGTCGCGCGCCCTCCCCACGGCCGGCTGAGCCCCTGCTTCGGCCAGTCGAGCGCGAGCACCTGGTGTGACCCGGCGAGGACCGGGATCAGGTGACGCCAGCTCAGCCGGGCGTTGTCCACGCCCGCGCCGCTGAGGAGCAGGACCGGCGACCCGGACTCCCCCGCCCGGTAGACGTGCAGCCGACCCTCGGCCGCGGCGACATAGGTGCTGCGCGCGCCCGGGATCTCACGCACGCTGGCAGTCCCCGCGCCGTGCGGCACCGGCGAGCCCCTCAGGCCCCGACCTGGTAGACGCGCTGATACCCCGCCTCGACGTCCGTGATCGTCACCTCGACGATCCCGTGCGGCGTGATCGCGTATTGCTCCTCGATGAGCGGTCCCTCGCCGCCCATGCGCTCGACGGGCACGGCGGCGAGCTCGGCGGCGCGGTCGCGGAGCCGCCGGTCGAAGGGGAACACGACCTCGTTGAAGGCCGTGATGTCGCCGTGGGGGACGCCGAGCCGGTCGAGCGCGGCGCACTCGACGAACCGGTAGCGGCCGACGTTGTGCGCCGCGCGGTAGACGCGGCGCGAGACCACCGGCGCCTCGTGGCTCGAGGGGACGCGCGCCTCGCGGTCGAAGATCGGGTCGAAGACCACCTCCTCCCCGCCGCTGCTCTCCCGGAACACCCCGAAGTGGCGCGACAGCCTGTCGGAGAGCTCGAAGCCCGCCTCCTCGTCGACCGCGATCGCGAGGCCCATCGCGATCGCCGCCGAGGGATAGGGGGATCGGTGCACGCGCCGCCCGAAGCGCTCGCGCAAGGTCCGCGCGACGATGGGCAGCGAGCTCGCGCCGCCGACGACGTAGATGCCGGCGATGTCGGCGAGCGCCTCGCCCGCGCCCGCGTCGAGCCGCGCGATCACCGGTTGCATGGCGGTGATCGTCGACTCCACGAGCGGCACGCACCGGTCGTAGAAGTCCGAGGCGGCGATCGTCACCTCGTGGGCGGGCGCCAGCTCGCCGAAGCACGCCTCCAGGTCGATCACGATGCGCCGGGAGTTCGGGTTGAGCCGCTCCTTCGCCTCGCGGCACTGGTCGGCGAGCGCGGCGAGCGCGCGCGCCGGCACGTCGTCGGGCTCCAGCCTGGCCGCCTCGAGCGCCGTCGCGGCGAGCACGGCGTCGAAGTCGTCGCCGCCGAGGTGGTTCAGCCCGGCGGTCGCGACGGCGTCGTGGCTCCGGCCGGTCATGTGGACGAGCGACGCGTCGAACGTGCCGCCGCCGAGGTCGTAGACGATGATGTGCTCGCGCTTCGCCGTGATGGTGTTGCGGTGGCGGTGCGTGTACTCGAAGCCGGCGGCCGAGGGCTCGTTGAGGAGCGCGATGACCTCGAAGCCGGCGCGCCGGAAGGCGTCGAGCGTGACGAAGCGCTGCGTGCCGTGCGCGTTCGCCGGGGTCGCCACGACGCAGACGAGGCGCCCGTCGTCGTCCTTCCTCCTCGGCCGGTTCGACCGGTTCAGCACGGCGTCGCGGAGCGATTTCAGGAACAGCGTCAGCAGGTCGAGCACGCGGAGCTTCGTGCTGCCGATCTCGACCTCGAAGTCCGGCGACGCGCGAGGGCCCGAGAGCACCCGCTTGAACGATCGGAGCACGGTCCACTCCGGGTCCGAGGCGACCGCGAGCGCGTCGAAGCCGAAGCGGAGCTCCCCCTGCCGCTCGGCCGCGACCGAGGGGTAGAAATCCACGGTGTCCCCCGCCGCGTCCTGGAAGCTGATGACAGGGTAGTTCCCGCGGTCGCAGCACGCGACGACGGTCCGCGTGGTTCCGAAATCGATCCCGAGGCGCACGGTTGGGTTCCTCCGGCCCGCATGCTGCCACATCCGGCCGCCCGCGGTGAAACTCCGCGGCGGGCGATGGTCTCCACCGACGCCGGCCGGCTGAGCCACGCCGTGCGCACGGCGCTCGGCGCGGATCCTGCGGTGAAGGTGGGCGCGACGCACGCGGCGTTCGACGCGCTGCACGCTGTCGACGAGCGCGTCGTGCGCTGTTACTGACGGCGAGTCATCCCCGCGCCCGCGACGCCGCGCGCGGCTTCTTCGCGGCCTTCGAGCCCGTGCCGGGCTTCTTCGCGGCCTTCGAGCCCGTGCCGGGCTTCTTCGCGCCCTTCGCGGACTTCTCTGGCGGCTTCCCTGCGCCGGCTCGCGGCGCGTCGCGCTTCTTCCGCTTCTCTCCCGGCACCTTCCCGATGCGCGGGTCGCCCGCCTCGATGAGCGCGCACGCTCGCAGCGCCGCCTCCTCGAAGTCGGGCGCGTCCGCCGGGAGCACCTGCCAGCCCGTCACGCTCTTTCCGAGCACCTCGATGCTCCGCATGCTCGGGAACTCCGGGCGCAGCGCCGCGTGGTGCTCCTCGGCCGTCGCGAGCCAGACGCCGTTGTCCGGCCAGCGGCCGGGCTTGTCGCGCAGGGCGAGGACGATCTTCTCTCCCACGTAGACGGCCACGCAGCCGAACAGCGGCCGCGTCTCGGGCCCGAGCGGCGCGAGCGCATCGAGCACGAACTCGTGCGGCACCGGCTTGCGCTTCCTCGCGGCGAACACCTCGTCCGCGGGCGGCGCGAGACGCCCGCTGCTGCTTCGCTTGACCATCGCGCGTCAGCGCCGCGCGAGCCAGTGGCCGTACGGCGGCGGCAGGAGGCGGGTCGGCTGCTCCACGCCGAGCTTCTTCGCCGCGTGGTAGGCCCAGTGCGGATCGTCGAGCAGGGCGTGCGCCAGCATGAGGAGATCCGCCTGGCCCTCCTTCAGCGCCGCCTCCGCCTGCCCGGGCTCGTTGATGAACCACCCGACCCCGACAGGCACGCTCGCCTCCTTGCGGAGGCGCCCGGCGTGCGGGAGCAAGAAGCCAGGGCCCCACGGGATCTTCGAGACGTCGGGGACCACGAACCCGTGGCTCGCGTCGACGAGGTCGAGACCGCAGGCCTTGAGCCGCCTCGTCAGCTCGATCGACTCGTCGAGCGTGACCCCGCCGTCCACCCAGTCGGTGATCGAGAGCCGCACGGTGAGCGGCAGGCGCTCGGGCCAGGCGCCCCGCACGGCCTCGAACGTCTCGATCAGGAAGCGGATGCGGTTGTCGAACGACCCGCCGTACTCGTCGGTGCGCGCGTTCGAGAGCGGCGAGTAGAAGCTGTTCGCCAGGTAGCCGTGCGCGAAGTGCAGCTCGAGCCACTCGTAGCCCGCCGCGACGGCCCGCCGCGCGGCGGCGGCGAAATCGCCCTTCACGCGCGCGATGTCGGCCTTCGTCATCTCCCTCGGCACGCGGGGGAGCTTCTCGCCATACGCCTTCGCCGAGGGCGCCAGCAGCTCCCAGCCGCCCTCCGCGCCCGTCAGGTGGTCGTCGCCCTCCCACGGCCTGTTGGCGCTCGCCTTCCTCCCCGCGTGGGCGAGCTGGATCCCCGGGACCGCGCCCTGCTCCTTGATGAACGCGACGATCCGCCGGAGCGGCTCGATCTGCGCGTCGTCCCACAGCCCGGCGTCCCTCGGGCTGATGCGCCCCTCCGGGGACACCGCCGTCGCCTCGGCGATGACAAGGCCCGCTCCGCCCCTCGCCATCGAGCCCAGGTGAACAAGGTGCCAGTCTGTCGCACGCCCGTTCACGGAGGAGTACTGGCACATGGGAGAGACGACAACGCGGTTGCGCAGCGTGACGTCCTTCAGGCGAAAGGGCTCAAACAGGCTTGCCACAGGCGACCTCCTCGACGACGGTGGCGCAGCTTCGCACGCCCCGACGCGCGCGGGCAAGCGGAGGCCCCCTCCGGGTTGGTTGCATTGTCATGGTAAAAATGATGTTCTGATGAAAGTTGGCTCGGTCGCGCGCGGGGAGCCCGGCGGCACGTCACAACCGCGAAGGCTCGATCGTCGACAGGGAGAAGGGCCAGCGGGGCCCATGACAAGGAGAACGACGATGAGCGAGCAATCCGCAGTGAAGTACGAGCAGGTGATCCCGGACGTGCTGCAGGCGCTGGCCGGCGTGCACCACGTGCTGGAGGGGTACGGCCTCGAGCGGAAGCTGATCCACCTCATCCAGCTGCGCGCGTCGCAGATCAACCAGTGCGCCTTCTGCGTGAGGATGCACACGCGGGATGCGCGGCAGGACGGCGAGACGAACGACCGGCTCGACCGGCTCATCGTGTGGGAGCACGTCCGCGATTTCAGCGAGCGCGAGCGCGCCGCCTTCGCCTGGACCGAGGCGCTGACCTCCCTCGATCGGCGCACCGACTACAGCGCGCTCCGCGCGCGGCTCCGGGAGCACTTCTCCGAGCGGGAGATCGGCGCGCTGACCGCGGCCGTGGCGATGATCAACCTGTGGAACCGCGTCCAGGTCTCAAGGCACTGAGATGACGCCGCCCGACGACGCCTCCGTGTTCGAGTCCGCGAGGCCGATGCTCCTCGGCCTCGCCTACCGCATCCTCGGCTCGCGCGCGGAGGCCGAGGACGCGGTGCAGGACACGTACCTGAAGTGGCAGAGCGCCGACAGGGGCGCGATCGAGAACCCGGCCTCGTGGCTCACGACCCTGTGTACGCGCCGGTGCATCGACCTCTTGCGCTCCGCCCGCCACGCCCGCGTCGATTACGTGGGGACGTGGCTGCCCGAGCCCGTCGAGACCCCGGCCGATCTCGATCCCGGCGAGAAGCTTTCGCTCTCGTCGTCGCTCCAGACGGCCTTTCTGCTGGTGCTCGAGCGCCTCGCGCCGAAGGAGCGGGCGGCGTACCTGCTCCACGACATCTTCGATGTCCCGTACCCGGAGATAGCGACGGCGCTCGGCCTCCAGGAGGCCGCGTGCCGGAAGCTCGTCTCGCGGGCGCGCGCCAACATCGCGCAGTCGAAGGCGCGGCACGCCACCCCGCCGGTGGAGAGGCAGGAGCGGCTGCTCGCGGCCTTCCAGGCGGCCGTCGCGAGCGGCGGGACCGACGATCTGGCGGCGCTCCTCTCGGACGACATCGAGCTCTGCGCCGACGGGGGCGGCAAGGTCCCCACCGTGTCTCACGTGCTGCGGGGCAAGGCCGAGGTGCTCGACTTCATCGGTCGCGCGCTCAGCGACTACTGGAGCCCTTACGCGTGGAGCGAGACGGACATCAACGGAGCCCGCGGCGTCGTCCTTCGCAAGGGCGGCGCGGTCGTGGCGTGCGTGTCCTTCGCCTACGACGAGCACGGCGCGGCGACGAGCATCTACATCGTGCGCAACCCCGACAAGCTGTCCCGCCTCGGCGGGTAGGCGCGCGAGGGCGCGCTCGACCGGCGCGCCAGAGCGACAAACGGGTTGAGCCCGCGTGAAACGAGCAGAATTTCGAACCGCCAAGGCGCCAAGGACGCCAAGAGTATGTCTTCCTTCTTGGCGTCCTCGGCGTCTTGGCGGTTCATTTCTCGCTCGCTCAACGTGATCGCTGTTCTCGCGGCGCGCTGGATCGCCGGTCACGCGCCGGTCAGCGCGCGGGCGAGCGGCCCGCGAGCGCCGACGGCGTGACGCCGAGGACGCGGCGCATGCACCGCGCCATGTGGCTCTGGTGCGCGAACCCCGCCTCGATCGCCACCTGGCTGGCCGGCATGTCGCCCTGCACGAGAAGCGCCCTGGCGCGCTCGACCCGGCGCTGGACGACGTACTCGTGCACCGGCAGGCCGGTCGACCGCTTGAACAGGGTCTTGAGGTGGGACGCGCTGATCCCGGCGACGCCGGCGAGCCGCTCCAGGGACAGGTCCTGATCGAGGTGCTCCTCGATGTACTCTGTCACGCGCCGTAGCTGCGGCCTCGACAGCCCGCGCGGGGGCCTGCTCGGCGCCCCGGCCCGGCCGAGCAGGTGAACGGCGAGGGCGAGGCTCAGGCTCTCCGTGTAGAGGAGCCCGCTCGGGTACCCGGCCACGCGCTCGGCGTCGAGCGCCCAGGCGATGTGCTCTACCTGCGGATCCTTGACCTGGTGGCGGAGATCGAGCCCGGCCGCGTCGGGGTCGCGCCCCATGTCGATGGCCGCGCGGCGCAGGAGCGACGGGGGCAGCCGCAGGATGAGCGAGGTGCCCGCGTCGTCCTCCTCCCAGACGTCCGAGTACCCGGCGGGGAGGACGTCGACGTCGCCGCGCGTGTAGAGGAACCGGTGGGCGCCGCACGACCCGCGGACCGGCGGTCCGGCGTGGACCTTGATCCGGTGGTCGTCCGTGGCCTCCAGCGAGACGACCCCGGCCGGGGTCGTGAGGACGTCCAGGCGCACCCCGAGGCGGGACCGGGGCGCGCTCGCGGCCTGCTCCTGCGCGGTGATGGCGTGCATCGACCCCGAGTATCCAACGGCGCCGCGCCGCGCGCCACGGGTGTCCGATCGTGCGCTCGGCGCGTCCGAACGTGCGCGACGGCGCCGCGCGCGGGCCGCATCCATGGCGGGCAAACGCGCCCGCCGGCGTCCGGCGGGGGAGCGAACGGAGGACTGCATATGAGTGACGTCTCGATCATCGGCCTGGGTCCCATGGGCATCGCGCTCGCGCGGGCGCTCCTCCAGCGCGGCGCGCGCGTCGCCGTCTGGAACCGGACGCGCGCGAAGGCGGAGCCGCTCGTCGCGGAGGGGGCCGCCCCGGCGGCGAGCGTCGCGGAGGCGGTGAAGGCGAGCCCCGTCGTCGTCGTCTGCGTCGCCGACTACCGGGCGACGTTCCGGCTGCTGGAGCCGGGCGAGGTCGCCGCCGCCCTCGCCGGCAAGGTGCTCGTGCAGCTCAGCACGGGGACGCCCGAGGACGCGCGCGGCGGCCAGGCGTGGGCGAAGGAGCGAGGGGCCGACTACCTCGACGGCGCCATCCTGGCCGTCCCGAGCCAGATGGGAAAGCCCGAGAGCACGATCCTCGTCTCGGGCTCGGAGACGGCCTACCGCGAGAGCAAGGCGCTCCTCGAGAAGATGGCCGGCTCCGTGCCTTACCTCGGCGGGAACGTGGGCGCGGCGTCGGCGCTGGACCTCGCGTTCCTCTCGCACCTGTTCCTTGGCCTGCTCGGCTTCTACCACGGCGCCCGCCTCTGCGAGGCCGAGGGCCTGCGTGTGGCCGACCTCGGCGCGATGCTCGCCGACGTGGCGCCGGCGATCGGCGGGATGATCAAGCAGGACGGCGACGTGATCCAGGCCGGGACGTACCTTGGATCGGAGAGCTCGCTGGACACCTGCGCGCGAGGCCTCGAGATGATCGTGCGGCAGGCGCGCGAGGCGCGGATCGACGGCGGGATTCCGGCCTTCGCCGCGGGGCTCTTCCGGAAGGGCGTGGACGCGGGGCTCGGCGACGAGGCGCCGGCGGCGCTCGTCAAGATGCTGCGTCAGGGCGGTTCGATCGCCTGATTCGCCTGTTCGCCCGATTCGCCTGATTCGCCGGGGTCGTTGGATCCGTCTGGCTCGTTGGATTCGTTGGATTGGCTCGATTCATCCGATCGCTGAGAGGACATGCCATGAAGCGTTACGCAGGGAAGAAGGCAGTCGTCACCGGCGGGACCCACGGGATGGGGCTCGCCACCGTCAAGGCGCTCCTCGACGGAGGGGCCGAGGTGCTGCTCACCGGCCGCAACGAGCGGAACCTCGAGGCCGCGCGGCGCGAGCTCGGCCGCGCGGCGCACGTGGTGCGCTCCGACGCGGGGAGCGTCGCGGACATCGACGCGCTCGGCGCCGCCGTGAAGGAGCGCCTCGGGGAGATCGACCTCCTGTTCGTCAACGCGGGCGTCGCGAGCCTGGAGCGGTTCGAGGAGGTGACGGAGGCCTCGTACGACGCGACCTTCGCCGTCAACACGAGGGGCGCGTTCTTCACGATGCAGCGCCTCGCGCCCCTGATCCGGGACGGCGGAGCCATCGTCGTCACGACGTCGATCGCCGACGAGGGGGGCCACCCCGGCATGAGCGTCTACGCGGGCTCGAAGGCGGCGCTCCGCGCGTTCGCGCAGGGCTTCGCCGCCGAGCTCCTGCCGCGGCGCATCCGCGTGAACGCGGTGAGCCCCGGGTTCATCAGGACGCCGACCATGGGCGTCGCGGGCGCCTCCGCCGAGGTACTGGCCGCCTTCGAGCAGGAGGGCCGCGAGATCACCCCGATGAAGCGGATCGGGACGCCCGAGGAGGTGGCGCGCGCGGCGCTGTTCCTGGCCTTCGACGCGACGTTCACGACGGGCGTCGAGCTGCCCGTCGACGGCGGCCTGGGTCAGGGCATCACCGCGCCGCACGCGTAGCGCGGCGCGCCGGGCCGCGCGCGGCGACGGCGACGCGTGCGTCGCTCGCGCCGCGAGCTGTCGAGCTCAATCGATGCACGACACGTATCTGCCACCACGCAATCGCCGTGCCGCGTTTGTAGAGCCGGGAACGCGCGACGACATCGGCGATGAGCCAACCGTGTGTGCCACGCCGGATGGCACAGACGAGCACATGCGGTTTCTCGTCGACGAACACGGCCCTCCTGTGGGATCCCGGGCCGTGGGCGAGAGGGCCGACCATCCCAGGAACACCGCGCGGCGGCGCGCTCGAACGACGCCCGGGCCCGCGTGCTGCTGAAGCTCGCGCTCGTTGGAGCGGCCGCGCTTGCGTCGTCGCTGGCGGCGCGCCGCTTCGGCCACGCGGTGGGCGGCACGCTCGCCGGGCTGCCGATGATCGCGGGCTCGATCATGGGCTTCGTGCTGCTGCAAGGGCCGCCCGCGCAGGCGAGCGCGATCGCGCTCGCGACGCTCGCGTGCCTGCCGGCCACCGTCGCGCACGTGCTCTGCTTCGCCTGGTGCGCGACGCGCTTCCGCTGGGGCGCGGCGCTGCTCGCGGCCAACGCAGCGTTCCTGTCGATCGGGGCGGCGCTCCTCGCGCTGCGGCTCCCCCCGGCGGCGGTCTGCGCCGCGGCGCTCGTGTCGCCCGCCCTCGGCGCGCTCGCCATGCCGCGCCGGCCCCTTGCGCCGGCCGCGGTGGCCATCCCGCGCGCCGAGCTCGCCTGCCGCGTCGCCGTCGCGATGGCCATGGCGTGGCTCGTGCTGCGCAGCGCCGGCGTCGCGCCGGCCGGGCTGAGCGGCCTGCTGCTCGCCGTCCCGATCGTCGGCAACGTCCTGCCGAGCTTCACCCTGCCCCGGCACGGCGTGGCCGCCACCGTGGCGCTGCTCGCGGGCTTCGCGCGCGGCCTCCTCGGCTTCGCCGCGTTCTTCGTCGCCCTGCGCGCCGGGCTCGATCGGCTGCCGCCGGCGGCCGCCTACGGCCTCGCCTGGCTCGTCGCGCTGCTCGCGGCGCTGGCCCTGCGCAGGGCCGGCGCCGCCGCGCGGGCCGGCGCTACTTCTTCCCGTCCTGCTTCTCGCCCTTCGCGTCGCCCGCGCTCTCCTTGATAGTGGGCGGCGGGTCCGACTGGACCGTCTTCGCGTCGCCGGGCTCGAGCGTCACCATCATCGTGCGGTTGCCGCGCTCCGGATCCACGAAGGTCACCTCGTGCGTGCCGGGCGGGACCTTGTGCCCCGAGATCGGCGTGGTCCCGAGCGGCTTGCCGTCGAGGAGGATCTCGGTCGGCTGCGCCGAGACGACGTCGAGCATCGGCGTGTCGTCGAGCGGCGGCTCGGGCTCGGGCTCGGGCTCGGGGGTCGTGGCGACCGGCGGCGGCGGCGCTGCGGGCGGCGGCGGGCTCGGGGCCCCGCCGCAGCCGGCGAGGGCGATGACGAAGAGGGCGGCGACTCGGAGCATGCGGCGGAGGCTAGACACGAAATCACGCGCGGGGGAATGGGGAGGAATGGGAGGGGAATGAACCGGCGACGCGGCGCGAATGCGCGGCCCACGCACGCGGCCGCCGCCGCGAGGCGGAGCGTTGCTTTGCCCGACGAGCCCAGGTACTTCTGGTCGCCATGTCGACCGTGGTGACCTGCGGAACGGGGACGGCGAGCCAGCGACAGCCGACGGAGCACGTCTACTACTCGTCGACGAAGAGCCTTTGCAAGACGTGCAAGCAGGCCGTCGACGCCAAGATCCAGTTTTCTGGTGGGGCCGTATATTTCGACAAGTTCTGCCGGGATCACGGCCACCAGCGCGTGCTCGTCGCCTCGAGCGTCGAATGGTACCTCGACGCGCTCTCGTTCGTCGCGCCGCACACGCCGCCGCGCGGCGAGATCCACGCCGTGCGGAGTGGCTGTCCGTTCGACTGCGGCCCTTGCGCCTCGCACCAGCAGAAGGTGTACATGCCGGTCGTCCCGATCACGTCGGCGTGCAACCTCGATTGCCCCATCTGCTACACGGTCAACAAGAACGAGGGGGCGCACCAGCTCGGCGAGCGCGAGTTCGCGGCGATCCTCGGCCACCTGCGCGCCCAGCACGACGAGCTCGACATCATCAACTTCACGGGCGGCGAGCCCACGATGCACCCCGAGCTGCCGAAGCTGCTCCGGATGGCGTCCGAGGCGGGCATCCGCCGCCTCACCGTCTCGACCAACGGGCTCAAGCTGCGGAGCGAGGCCTACGTCCGTGAGCTCGCCGCCGTGGGGGCGCGCATCGTGCTGTCGCTCGACACCTTCGACCCCGAGGTCGACCAGCGGATGCTCGGGGCCAACACCGTGCGCGCCAAGCTCGAGGCGCTCGAGCTTTTGGAGAAGCACGACGTCACGACGACGCTCCTTCCCGCGATCGCGGCCGGCCTCAACGACAGCGACCTCGGCGCGCTCTTCGACCTGATGATGCGGAAGCCGAACATCGTGTCGCTCGAGCTCCACACGCTCACGTTCACGGGCCAGGGCGGCGCGGGGTTCGACCGCGCGGCGCGCATCACGACGCCCGATCTCCACAGGCTCCTCGACGAGCACACGGGCGGCGCGATCGCCGCGCGCGACTTCGTCCCTTCGCCGCTCGCGCACCCGCACTGCTACTCCATCTGTTACCTGCTCGCGCTCGACGGCGGCGGGTTCGTCCCGTTCACGCGCTTCATGGGGCGGGAGAAGCTCTTCGAGCTGCTCGGCGACTCGCTCTACATCCAGCCGCGCGAGCCGGTGGAAGAGGCGCTCCGCACCGCGATGGACGAGCTCTGGGCCGACCCGGACAGGCTGCCCGAGAGCGAGGCGGTGCTCCGGACGCTGAAGCGCCTGCTCCGCGAGATGTTCCCCCCGGGCAAGCCGCTGCGGATCGCCGAGCGGCAGAAGGTCGCCGAGCGCGCGACGAAGGCGATCTACATCCACTCTCACATGGATGAAGAGAGCTTCGACGTCGCCCGCGTCATGAAGTGCAGCGTCGGCGTCCCCGAGGTCGACGGCAGCAACATCCCGACCTGCTCGTACAACGTGCTCTACCGCGAGAACGACGCGCGCTTCGCCGATCCG
The DNA here is from genome assembly GCF_051521615.1 of Sorangium sp. So ce1335. Lineage (NCBI taxonomy): Bacteria > Pseudomonadati > Myxococcota > Polyangiales > Polyangiaceae > Sorangium > Sorangium sp. So ce1335. The sequence continues at coordinate 5,665,778 of NZ_CP150363.1, read as the reverse complement.
GACATGCTCGCGCGCATGGGGCGCACCGAGCCGCACCCGCTCCTCGCGCCGGCGCCGGCGCCGGCGCCGCCGGGGAACCGGCGCTCTCTCCCGCTCCTCAAGGTGCCGACATGACCGCCAAGCTCCCGCTCGTCGACCGCAGGTTCACGTTCACGCCCAGCGCGAAGGACCGCGAGGTCTTCCACTCGTTCTCGCGGGGGCTGTGCCCGCAGTGCAAGCGGGCCGTGGACGGCGTGCGGATCCTCCGCGACGGCAAGGTGTACCTCCGCAAGCAGTGCCCGACGCACGGGCAGAGTGAGGCGCTGATCTCCGGCGACGCCGACTGGTTCCTGAGATCGCTCACCTACGTGAAGGAGGGGTCGAGGCCGCTCGAGTACTCGACCCCTGTCGAGCGCGGCTGTCCGGACGACTGCGGCCTTTGCCCGGACCACGAGCAGCACTCGTGCCTTCCGATCATCGAGATCACGAACCACTGCAACCTCGAGTGCCCGATCTGCATCGTGCAGAACCGGCACAACTACAACATGACGCGCGAGGAGTTCGGGCGCGTGCTCGACGGCATCGTGGCCAAGGAGGGGGCGCTCGAGACGATCAACCTCTCCGGGGGCGAGCCGACGCTCCACCCCGAGTTCCTGGAGCTGCTCGACATGGCCCGCGCGAGGACCGAGATCGCGCGCGTCTCCATCTCGACGAACGGCCTGCGCTGCGCGAGCGACTACGCCTTCTGCGAGGAGCTCGCCCGGCGCAAGGTGTACGTCAGCCTCCAGCTCGACGCGCTGAGCAACCCGGCGCTCCGGGTGCTGCGCGGGGGAGGGGACCAGGCCGCCGCGCGGGAGAGGGCGCTCGCCAACCTGAAGAAGGCCGGCGTGCGCACGACGCTCGTGTCGACCGTGGCCCGCGGCGTGAACGACGACCGCATCGGCGACTGCATCCGGCTGCTCTACGAGAACGACTTCATCCTGTCGCTCACGTTCCAGCCGGCGGCGTACACCGGGTACGGCGGCGCGCACTTCGCGCCGCACGATCCGCTCGACGTGATGACCATCCCCGATGTCGTCCGCGCGGCCGAGGAGCAGACGGGGCTGCTCAGGAAGAGCGATTTCCTGCCGCTGCCGTGCTCCCACCCGAGCTGCTTCGCGCTGACCTACCTGCTCAAGGTGGACGGCGAGTTCATCCCGTTCCCGAGGTTCCTCGAGCTCGATCGCTACCTGGAGCTGCTCGCGAACCGCGGCACCATCCGGCCGGACGAGGAGTTCGAGGGCGCGCTGCGCGACGCCATCGACCAGATGTGGACGAGCGCGGGCCAGGTGCCCGACTGCGACAGGATCCTGAAGGTCCTGCGCCGGGCGATCTTCCTCATGTACCCGGAGGAGCGCGCGCTCGCGCTCGAGGAGCGCCTCCACATCGGCGAGGGGCTCGTGAAGACGGTGTTCATCCACGCGTTCATGGACGTGCACACCTTCGAGGTCGACCGCATCAAGAAGTGCTGCACCCACTACGCGCTCCCCGACGGGCGGCTCATGCCCGGCTGCGCGTACAACAACCTCTACCGCGACAGGGATCCGCGCTTCACGGGCCCTGTCGGCGCGCCGCAGATCTGGGGCAAGACGTGACAGGCCTGCTCGCGGGCAAGCGCGCGATCGTCACGGGCGGCGGGCGCGGGCTCGGCCGGGAGATCTGCGCGACGTTCGCGCGGCACGGCGCCCGGGTGGCGTTCACCTACTCGAGGAGCGAGGAGGGCGCGCGGCGGCTCTGCGAGGAGGTCGCGGCCGGCGGGGCGGAGGCGCGCGCGTTCCGGGCGAGCGTGCTCGACGCGGACGCGACGCGCGCGATGGTGCGCGCCGTCGAGGAGGCGTGGGGCGGGGTCGACGTGCTGGTGAACAACGCGGGCGTGTCCCAGAACCTGCCGATGGCGCTGCTCGAGGAGCAGGACTTCGATCACGTGCTCGACCTGAACCTCAAGGGGGCGTACCTCACCGCCCGCGAGGCGCTGCGGTCGATGATCCGGAGGAAGCGCGGCGTCGTGCTGAACATCGGGTCGCTCGCCGGCGTCCGGATGATCGACGCGCCGATCCACTACTGCGCGAGCAAGGCCGGGCTCAAGGGGATGACCGAGGCCATGGCCAAGGAGGTCGCGCGGCACGGCGTCCGCGTCCTGTGCGTCGCGCCCGGGCTCCTCGAGGACGGCGTGGGCCGCAACCTGCCCGAGCACCGGCTCGCCGACTACCTGAAGCACTGCGCGCTCGGCCGCGTGGGCACGTTCCGCGAGGTCGCCGAGCTCGCGGCGTTCCTCGTCTCCGATCGGAACGGGTACATGACGGGCGCCACCGTGGTCGTGGACGGGGGGGTGTGATGGGCGGCGCGACGGCGGAGAGGGAGCGCCGCTGCGTCGTGTTCGGCGGCTCGGGCACCGTCGGCCGCGCCCTCGTCGCGGAGCTCGCGCGGGCGGGGGCGCGCGTGGGGTTCACGTACAGGCAAGGTCGCGATATTGCCGAAGATTTACAGCGCGCGCTCCCGGGCGTGACGGCGCTCGAGGTCGACCTCGGCGACCCGCGCGCGGCGGCGCAGGCGGCGGACGCGCTCGCGCGGAGGCTCGGGGGCGTGGACGCGTTCGCGCACTGCGCTGTGCGCACGTCGACGGTCGAGCCGCCGGCGTTCGACGCGATCGAGGACGTCAGCTTCGAGGGGTTCGCCGACGTGCTCGCCGTGAACGTGACGAGCGCCTTCGCGGCCGCGCGGAGCCTGCTGCCGCACTTCGACGGCGGCGGGAACATCGTCCTCTTCGGCTCCGTCGACGGCATCAAGCCGGTGCCGTCGCCGGTGCCGTACGCCGCGTCGAAGGCGGCGCTCTCCGGGCTCGCGCTGAGCCTCGCCAAGTCGCTTGGCAGGCGCGGGATCCGCGTGAACCTCGTCGCGCCCGGCGTGCTCGAGGCGGGCGCGTCGCGCATGCTGCCGGACGACCTGCGCGCGGAGTACCTCAAGCACTGCGGGCTCCGCCGCCTCGGCAAGGTCGAGGAGGTCGCGGCGCTGGCCGCGTGGCTCGCGCTCGAGAACACGTACGTCACAGGCCAGACGATGATGGTCGACGGGGGGCTCTGATGGCGGCGGCCTCGTCGTCCTCGTCGCGCCTGCGGGTGATGGGCGGGCTCGCCGTGGTGGCGTTCGTCGTCCACGGGGGCAACCACGTGCGGCGGGGGTCGCCGTACGACCTGCTCTGGATGTGCAACGTCGCGCCGATCCTGCTCGCTGCCGGCTGCTTCCTCGCGAGGCCGGACCTCGCGGCGATCGCGGCGCTGTGGCTCGCGTTCGGGACGCCGATGTGGCTGCTCGACGTCGCGACGGGGAGCGGGCTCATCCTGACGACGTTCCTGCCGCACGTGCTCTGCCCGGTCCTCGCCGTGCTCGCGGTGCGGGAGATGGGGCTCGCGCGGCGCGCCTGGCTCAAGGCGACAGGGGCGTTGCTCGCGCTCGTGGGGGTGACGCGCGCGCTCACGCCCCCCGAGGCGAACGTGAACCTCTCGCACCGCGTCTGGGCGGGCTGGGAGGCGATGTTCCCGCGCTACGACAGGTACTTCGCGCTCGTCGCTGCCGCGGCGGCGCTCACGTTCTTCGTCCTCGATCGCGCGCTCGCGGCGTGGCTCGGGCCCCCGCGCCGGGGCGACGAGGACGGCATGACCCGCGGGGCGAGCACGACCTGATGCGCTACATCCTCCTCGACCGGATCACCGCCGTGGAACCTGGCCGCAGCGCGCGCGGGCTGAAGGCGGTGACGCTCACGGACGAGGTCCTCCACGACCACTTCCCCGACTACCCGATCTACCCCGGGGCGCTGCTCGTCGAGGCGGCGGCGCAGCTCGCCGGCTTCCTCGTCGAGGTGACGGAGAACAGGCCAGAGGCCGCGCCGCGTCGGGCGGTCCTCGCGCAGATCGACAGGGCGAAGTTCTACCGGCCGGCGCAGCCGGGCGACAGCGTCGAGCTGTTCGCCGAGGTGGCGCAGTCGCTGGACGCCGCGGCGAAGCTGTCCGTCGGCGCCGACGTGCGCGGGGAGAAGTGCATGCGGGCGACGCTGACCTTCGTGCTGAGGGCGATCGACTCGGAGCGGGTGCACGCGCAGCGCAGGTACCTGTACGCGCTGTGGACGCGCGAGCTCCCGGAGAAGGTGTGGCTGCCGTGACGGCCGTGACAGGCCTCGCGTCCGTCGTGCTGGCGCCCGGAGCGCCGTGCGATCCGTCGCCGTTCCTGCGCGAGAAGAAGAGCAGGAAGTACCTCGGGCTCCAGGACGCGCTCGCGGTGGTGAGCGCCGGGCGGGCGCTCGCCGCCGCGGGGCTCGCCGCGTCGCTGCCGGGCGAGCGCACGGGGCTCTACCTCGCCGTCGGCTACATCCCCTTCCTGGAGCGCGACATCGCGCCCGTGCTCGAGGGGTCGCTCGACGAGCGCGGGGAGTTCAGCCCGGCGCGCTTCGGGGCCGAGGGGTACACGCGGGCGCACCCGCTGCTCGCGTTCCGGTGCCTGCCTAACATGCCCGCCTACCACGTCGCCGCGAACTTCGGGATCGAGGGGCCGTACGCCGTGCTGTACCCGAGCGCGGGGCAGCTCTACGTCGCGCTCGAGGAGGCCGCGCTCGCGCTCGAGCGCGGCGAGGTCGACGTGGCGCTCGTCGTCGGGGTGGCGCACCAGCGCAACTACCTCGTCGAGCACCACATGCGGCGCATCGACGACCCCGTGCCGGCGGAGCGGCTGTTCGACGCGTCGGCCACGGTCGTGCTGGAGCGCGCGGACCACGCGGCGCGGCGGGGGGCGAAGGTGGCGGGGGAGCTCGCGTCGGTCGCGGTGGCGTACGCGCCGTTCGATCCGCTCGCCGGCGCGCCCGCGAGGCGCGAGACGGTCGCGGTCGTGGGGGCGTCGGCCCGTGGGGCCGGGGGAGGCGGCGACGCCGCGGCGGCCGGCGGGGCCGAGGGCGCGGAGCTCGGGCCCGCGTCGCCGCTCGTCGCGGTCGCGCGCGCGTGGGAGGGGGGCGCCGTCGAGGTCGTGCACCGGCTCGAGGGGCGCGACGGGATCGCGGCGGAGAGCCGCTGGATCCGGAGGGCGTCGTGACGGCGCGGCACGCGGTGGTCGTGACCGGGATGGGCGTCGTGTCGCCGCTCGGCGATCGCGTCGACGCGCTCGCGGACGCGCTGCTCGCCGGCAGGAGCGGGATCGGCCCCATCACCCTGTTCGACGCGTCCACCCTGCCGACGCGCATCGCCGGGCAGGCCCCGCTGCCGGCCGAGGTGCCGCTCGGCGACCGCAAGATCGCGTTCGCGCTGGCGGCGGCGAGGAGCGCCGTCGAGGCGTCCGGGCTCGCTCTCGACGCGGGCGGCGCGCCGCGCGCGGACGCGGGCGTGAGCCTGGGGGTCGGCCTCGAGCTCTTCACGATGGATCACCTCGCGGCGGCCCGGCGCCCGGGGTTCGCCCTGCCGGAGGGCCTCGCCGCGCGGCTCGGCTTCATGCAGACGCCCTCGGAGGTGTGCGTCCACGCGCTCGGCCATCGCTTCGGCCTCGCCGCGCCGCCGCTCGTCCACGTGTCGGCCTGCGCCGCGGGCACCGACGCGATCGGCGCGGCGTACCGGCTCATCGCCACGGGCCGCCGCCGCGTCATGCTCGCGGGCGGCACCGACTCGATGATCAACCCGCTCGGCGTCGCGGGGTTCTGCGCCCTCCAGGCGACGAGCCTCCGCAACGACAGGCCCGAGACGGCGTCGCGGCCGTTCGACAGGACGCGCGACGGGTTCGTGATGGGCGAGGGGGCGGCCGTGCTCGTCCTGGAGCGGCTCGACGACGCGCGGGCCCGCGGCGCGCCCGTCCTCGCGGAGGTCGCGGGGTACGGGAGCAGCTTCGACGCGTACAAGATCAGCGATCCGCACCCGGAGGGGCACGGCGCGTTCCTGGCCATGGCGCGCGCGCTCGCCGACGCGGGGATCGGCCCGGACGAGGTCGACGCGGTCAACGCGCACGGGACGGGCACGCCGAAGAACGATCCCGCCGAGACGCTCGCCCTGAAGCGGCTGCTCGGGGAGCGCGCGCGCGGCGTGCCTGTCTCGGCGACGAAGTCGATGATCGGCCACCTGATCTCGGCCTCCGGCGCCGTCGAGGCGGTGGCCGCGATCGCGTGCATGCTGCGCGGCGCGGTGCACCCGACGATCAACCTGCACGCGCCGGACCCGGCGTGCGACCTCGACTACGTGCCGAACGAGGCGCGCGCGCACCGGCAGCGGCACGTGATCTCGAGCTCGTACGGGTTCGGCGGGCACAACGCGGCGATCGTCCTGCGCCACCCGGAGGCGATCCGGCCGTGAGCCCGCTGCTCGAGGGAAAGCGCGTTGTCGTGACGGGCGCGAGCCGCGGCCTCGGCCGGGCGATCGCGCTGGCGTGCGCGCGGGAGGGCGCGGCCGGCGTCGGGGTCGGCTACCGCGAGCGGGCGGCCGAGGCCGCGGAGGTCGCGCGCGCCGTCGCGGAGGAGCGCGGGGGGCGCGCGCTCGCCCTCGGGTTCGACGTCGCGGACGCGGGGGCGGTGGCGGCGGCCGTCGCGCGGTTCGAGGCCGAGGTCGGGCCGATCGACGGCTGGGTCAACGGCGCCGGCGTCGTCGCGCCGGGGCTGCTCGTGACGTGCAACGTGGCCGACCTCCGGGCGCAGATCGAGACGAACCTGCTCGGGCCGCTCGTGTGCTCCCGCGCCGTGCTGCCGCTCATGATGCGGCGCCGGCGGGGCGTGGTGCTCAACGTGAGCTCCGTCGCGGCGGTCCGCCCGGCGCGGGGTCAGGCCGCCTACGCGGCCGCGAAGGGGGGCGTCGAGGCGCTCACGCGCGCGCTCGCCGTCGAGTACGCGAGGAAGGGCGTCCGCGTCGTCTGCCTGCGCCCCGGGGCGATCGACACGGACATGCTGGGCGGGACGCGCGCGCTGGCCGGCGAGGAGATCGTCGCCCGCGTGCCGCAGCAGCGGATCGCCGCGCCGGACGAGGTCGCCGGCTACGCGGCGTTCCTGCTGAGCGACAGGGCCGCGTACGTGACCGGCGCTGTGGCGACGGTGGACGGGGGCTACGCGGTCGGATGACGCTCGAGGAGCTCCTTCGATCGCGCCGCAGCGTGCGGAGCTTCCTCCCGGAGCCGCCGCCGGACGCCGTGATCGAGCGGCTGATCGAGCTCGCCGTCACGGCGCCGTCGGCGAGCAACAAGCAGCCGTGGCGCTTCGTCGTCGTGAAGCGCCCCGAGACGATCGCGGCGATGGCGGGCGCGGTGCGCGAGGCGGTGGCCACGGTGGCGGAGCACGTGCCGCCGGACGGGCGGGCGGGCTTCGTGGCCTACGGCGACTACTTCACGCGGTTCGAGGGCGCGCCGGTCGTGATCGCGCCGATCTTCCGCGGGCATACGGCGCTGTCGGGCCTCGTTTCGCCCACGCTGCCGGCGGAGCTCCACGAGGCGATCGCCGCGATGGAGCGCGACTCGGGGCTCGTCGGCGCGTCGCTCGCGCTGATGAACCTGCTGCTCGCGGCGCACGACGCGGGGCTCGGCGCGTCGGCGATGACGGGGCCGCTGCTCGCGGCGGGGCGGCTCAAGGAGATCCTCGGCGTGCCCGCGAGCTGGGGTATCGTCGCGCTCGTGGCGGTCGGCCACGCCGCCGGCGAGCCGGCGCCGACCGATCGCAAGGCAGGGAGCAAGGTCACGAGGTGGATCCGATGACGGACGCGGGCGCGGCGAGCGCGGACATCCCTCCGCACGTGGTCGAGACGGTGAAGCGCTGCATCGTGGAGAGCCTGGCCGTGGAGCCCGACGCGGTCGCGCTCGGGAGCCGGCTCATCGACGATCTCGGCGCCGACTCGCTCGATTTCGTGGACATCGTGTTCATGGTGGATCACGAGCTCCACATCCGCGCGCGGGAGAGCGAGTTCAACTTCATCACACGGCTCGATTTCTCGTCGCCCGAGGTGATGAAGGAGGGGTTCTTGACCGAGCCGGTGGTGACCCGGCTGGAGACGTGGCTCCCGGCCCTCGCGGCGGTGGAGGACAAGAAGCGGGTGACGCCGCGGCAGCTCTTCTCGCTGATCACCGTCGAGGCGATCTGCATCGTGGCCGCGCGGCGGCTTGCGGCGCCGGGGGCGGCGCCGCCAGGGGGGGGCACATGACGAACACGACCAAGCTCGTCCTTGCCGAAGGCGTCGCGTCGGGCGCGCGCCTCTACGGCAACCAGGTCCGGGTCGGCGCACGCCAACGGAGCAGCGGTGTCGCGACGCCTCACCCGCTGCCGGTCCTCCTGGCCGGGCCGATCCTCCGGCGCGCCACCGAGTCGGGGGCGGTGGTCTGGGTGGCGATGAGCGCGCGCTGCCAGGTGACGATGAGCGTCCTGTCGTCGGCGAGCCTCTTCCGTGACGATCGTGCGGCGTGGCGGGTGGTGGCGTCCGGCAGCAGCCGCGACATCAAGCAGCTCGGCGCGCACCTGTTCGTCGTGGCCATCGAGGCGAGCGGCGCGATCACCCCGAACGTGATCCACGCGTATGATCTCGAGTTCGAGGCGCCGGACGGCATGGCCTTCGATCACGATCAAGGGCTCCTGGCAAAAGAGGAGATTGCCTACAAGTGGTTTCCGCTGCCCACGTTCTTCGTGAGCGATCAGCGCCAACGACGGCTCAATTTTCTGCACGCCTCGTGCCGGAAGCTCCACGGCCCGGGGCAGGACGCCATCCGCGCGGCGAACGATCACATCGAGACGGGGGCGGACGACGTGTCCTTGCGCCCCGCGGCGTTCTTCTTCACCGGTGATCAGATCTACGCCGACGACGTGCCCGGCGATCTCGGCGAGGCGGTCGCGCACGCGGGCGAGCTGCTCACCGGCTACCGCGAGCTGCTCCCCGATCACGACGCGATCCCCCGCGAGGCGCGCGGCCGCTACCCGCGGCAGCTCCCCTACGACCGGCGCAGCCCGGGCGGCCACGCACGCCAGGACGTCCTCACCCCGGCGCACGGCTTCACCTACGACACGGAGATCGGCCCGCACCACCTCATGAGCTTCGGTGAGTATGCGGCGATGTACGTGCTCGCATGGTCCCCCGAGCTGTGGCGGGCGCGGACGTTCGCCCGCCACCGCTCGTTCTTCCGCTCGCGCGAGCAAGATCTGGTGGCCATCCGCCGGGTGATGGCGAACGTCCCCTGTTACATGATGATGGATGACCACGAGACGAGCGACGACATCGTCCTGGTCGCCGATCAATGGGACCGTATCCGCCACAGCTACGTGGGCCGCTGGGTGGTCGCCAACGCCTGGTCGGCGATCTGGGCGTTCCAGATGCTCGGCCAGCGCACGCGAGCGGACAGCGCCTTGTGGCCGCACCTGCGTCGGTACATCTCCGCGGCGACGGCGCTCGGCGCGCACGCGTTCGATCCCCCGTCGGCGTCGGACGCGTCGGTCCGCGCGATGTACGACCAGCACCGCGCCGCGTTTCACCGGGCGCGGGACGCGTACTCGTGGAACGTCGTTTCTTACAGCGGAGGTTTCGATCACGTCGCGCCCACGCACCCTCCAGCGGTGCTCGTCGACATGCGCACGAGGCGCGGGCTGGACGACGGGTGCCCGGCGCTGCTGAGCGGGCCGGCGATGCGCGAGCTGGGCTCCACCGTCAGCGGCCTGGAAGGAGGGGCCGAGACGCCCGTGCTCCTGGTGTCGCCGGCGCCGGTCATCGGCATGCCGCTCATCGAGGCGCAGCAGATGGGCAGGGCCACCGACTATCCGCGCGATCCGGAGGCCTGGTCGCTCAACAGCCGCGCCTACTTCGAGCTCTTCGACACCCTGAGCAGCAGCGGGAAGAGGGCCGTGGTCGTGCTCTCGGGGGACGTCCACTACGGCTTCATGATCAGCGCGCGCTTCTATTCCTTGAGGCAGAGTCGAGGCGTCGCGATAGCGCAGCTCACGAGCAGCTCGCTGCGCAACCAGAGCGCTGGAGACTCCAGGGATCTCCTCCGGCTGGGCCGGTCGCTGCAAGGACGGAGCTTCAGGCACGTGTTCGACAGCAGCGAAAGCCACCGGGTCGAGCACGCCCCGGAGCACGGCGTCCCTCACGCATCGACCAGCGACGGCACGCTCGACTTCGGCTTCGAGGCGGTCAATGGAAGCGATTACCTCGCCATGGACAACAACGTGGGTATCGTCACGGTGGCATGGGATGAGGCGCGCGTGACGGTCGACCAGCGCCTCGTGGGCGTGGGGCTCGGCGGCGACCCGGGCTCCGTGGTCCTCGAGTGAGCGCCCTGCTCAGGAGCCGTTCGCGCCGCGCAGGGCGGAGCGGGTCTCGTCGTCGAGCAGCCCGGTGACCGCGATGCCCTGCTGCTCCTGGAAGCGCGCCACGGCGGCGTGCAGGCGCGCGCGCCGCTCGTCGTCGGTCTCGGCGCCGTGGCCGGGCAGCAGGAGGCCGAGGTTGGCGAGGCGACCCATGGCCCCGGAGTCGTCGTCGTGGGGATCGAGGTGGCCGATGAGCACGGAGAGCCTCACGCGGCGATCGGGCACGACGAGCTCGACCCGCCCCACGTGAGCGGGCACCTCGAAGCGCACCACGCCGTCGCCGTCGGCGGTCGCCTCGATCGGCGCGCCCGCGCCCTCGACGACGCAGCGCGCGCCGGCGAGCGCCTCGTCCTCGATCGCCAGCGCGATCTCCACCTCGATGCGCGGCGGAGCGCCCCGGAAGCGGTTCGCGGCGTGCGGCGTGAGCGCGGCTCCGCGCGAGGGCTCCTCTGGGAGGTAGAGCACGTCCCCCGGCGCGAGGATCTCGGGCGAGGCCCTCCGCTCCCGGAGGGCCTGGTTCCTCGGGTGATTCCACACCTCCTCGGCGTCGAAGCCGAAGCGGTACGCGAGACGTGAGAGATAATCGCCCTGGCGGACGACATAGGGACGCACAACGCGGATCATAGAAGAGGCCCGCCCCGACAACAACCTGAGCGTCATCGCGTCATCGCAGCGTCCCGCTGCGCCCGCCTCGCACGCCGGTGCTGCCCAGGTCGCCACCGCCTCCCTGGGCTGTTGCCGCTCGCCCGTGTTTCCTTTATGTGACGCGCGTTACGTAGCACGGAGGATCAGGCAGCAAGCTCATCAACCGTCCTGTCACCACGGAAAGAGGCCAAGGCATGACCATCAAGCACGTGGGTTTCACAAGAGCGCTCTCGGCGTTCCGCGGCGCGCTCGCGCTGACCGCGGTCGCGGCATGTTCGTCCGACCATGCTCCGCCCGACGTCGGCGAGCCCGCGCCGGGCCTCGATCCGGCGGGGGCCGCCTCGCTCATCGGCCCGGCCGAGATATGGAAGGAGCGCGTCAGCGACCTCCCCATCTACCGGAACCGCCGCTATTCCCCCGAGGAGCGCGCCGCGGACCTCGTCTCGCGCATGACGCTCGCCGAGAAGGCCAGCCAGATGATCAGCAGCCGGGCGCCGGCCATCCCGGCGCTCGGCATCCCCGCCTACGGCTGGTGGAACGAGGCCGCGCACGGCGTCGCGCGCGAGCAGGTCAACGACCGCGGCAACCCGCCCAACACCATCAACACCACGTCGTACCCCGTCGATCTCTCCCTGGGCTCGACCTGGAACCCGGAGCTCATGTACCGCGAGGCGCGCATGATCTCCGACGAGGCGCGCGAGGTCTTCAGCGACAACAAGCTCAACCTCAACTTCTACGCCCCGACGATCAACCTGGCGCGGGATCCCCGCTGGGGGCGCAACGACGAGGCGTTCAGCGAGGATCCGGTGCTCACCGCCGCCATCTCCGCGCAGTTCGTGAACGGCATGGAGGGCAAGGACCAGCGCGGCCGCCTCCTGGTCGACAGCGGCGGCTACCTGAAGGTGAACACGACGCTCAAGCACTACGCCGCGAACAACAGCGAGTTCAACCGCCGCAATGGCACCTCGGACATGGATGAGCGGACCTTGCGCGAGTACTACACGGCGCAGTTCCGCGACGTCATCCGCGCGGCGCGTCCGGCGTCGATCATGAGCGCCTACAACCGCGTCAACGGCGTGCCCGTGGCCGCCAGCATCCAGCTCAAGGAGGTGCTGGCGCGCTCGACCTTCGGCTTCCGGGGCTTCTTCACCTCGGACTGCGACGCGATCCGCGAGATCCAGTCCGGGCACCGGTGGCAGCCGCCCGGCTATCCCCACCCGCTCGACGCGTATGAGCGCCACGCCTTCGCCGCCGTCGCGGGCGAAGATCTCAACTGCAACTGGGGCTACCACGACAGCTACAGCTACGCGAACACCCTCGTCGAGGCGGTCGCGCGCGAGATCCCCACCCCGACGGGCACCTTCAACGAGAACGACGTCGATCCGCTCGTCACCCGGCTCTTCGCCGCGCGCATTCGCCTCGGCGAGTTCGACGACGACGCCCGCGTCCCGTGGGTCACCCGGGCGCGGGCGCGCGTCCCGCAGGGGACGTGGACCAACAGCGACGACAACGGCGCGATCACCCAGACGCCCGAGCGGCTCGCGATGGCGCGCGAGGTCGGGGCGGAGGCGATCGTGCTCCTCAAGAACAGCGAGACCCGGCGCAAGGACGGCTCGACAGGCACGCTGCTGCCGCTCCGGGTCCCGGCCTCCGGCGCGTTCCGCCTCGCCGTGATCGGCACCTACGCGAACCCTGCCGAGGTCTTCCTCGGCGGCTACTCGAGCGACCAGGGCCCCGCGGGCCACGCCAACACGGTGAGCGGTTACAGCGGCGTCAGGGCCGCCGTCCAGGCCATCAACCCCGCGGCCGTCGTCGACTTCTATCCCGGCGTGACGCCGGGGACCCTGACCGAGGTGGACGCGGCCTCCGTCGCCGCCGCCGCCGACTACGACGCCGTCGTCGTCTACGTGGGCACCGACGAGCGCCATTCGCGCGAGGACGTGGATCGCAGGACGCTCGATCTGCCCGGCGCGCAGGCCGAGCTCATCCGCCAGGTGGCGGCGCAGAACCCGAGCACCATCGTCTACATGGAGACCGTCGGCCAGATGGAGGTCGGCGGCTTCGAGCCCGACGTGGCGGCGCTGCTCTGGAGCTCCTACAACGGCCAGCGCAAGGGCGAGGCGCTCGCGGACGTCCTGCTCGGCGCCCAGAATCCGAGCGGCCGCCTGCCCTTCACCTGGTACACGAACCTCTCCGACCTGCCCCCGATCGACGATTACGCCATCCGGCCGACGGAAGGCAGCCGCGGGCGCACGTACATGTACTTCGAGGGCCCGGTCACCTATCCGTTCGGTCACGGCCTCAGCTACACCCGCTTCGAGTACTCGGACCTGCAAACCGATCAGCAGGAGGTCGACGCGAACGGCACGCTGCGGGTGAGCGTGAGCGTCAGCAACGCCGGCAGCGTGGCCGGCCAGGAGGTTGTGCAGCTCTACGTGAGCACGCCCGACGCCCCCGCCGCGCTCGAGCGTCCCCGGAAGCGGCTGCGCGCGTTCCAGAAGATCGCGCTGGGCCCGCAGGAGAGCCGGACCGTGCGCTTCGATCTGCGCATCGCGGATCTGGCCTTCTTCGACGAGGCGCAGGGGCGCTACACGGTCGACGCGGGGACCTACGGGGTCCAGATCGCGCGCTCCGCCGCGGACCAGGACGTCGCGCAGCAGGCCCTCGTCACGGTGACGGGCGCGCTCCGTGCGGTGCCCGCGGTGGTGACGGCAAAGCCGCAGATCGTTGGCGATCACGACCTCGGCATCCAGCAGCGGGTCTTCTTCCCGGTCGGCGCGGAGATCGATCCGCAGCTCACGGTCTCGCTGAGCGACGAGACGCTCCACGGCTACATCACCAAGGGGGCCAGCGGCCCGCTCCCCGAGGGCATGCGGGTGAGCTTCGAGAGCAACCGGCCCCGGGTGGTCTCCGTGGACGGCGACGGGGCGATCCGCACGATCGCGCCCGGTGTGGCCACGGTGACCGCGTCCGTCGAATACCGCGGTGTCACAGCGAAGGTCGATTTCGTCATCTACGTGCGATCGACGTGACCACGTGACCACGTGACCACGTGACCACGTGAACCGATGGGCTCGTTGGCCCCGGCGCCGGGCGGCGGAATTGCCGCCCGCGGGGCCAGCGCTGGCCCTGTTCCCGTCTCGATGAGCGCGACCTCCGGGCGCGCGATCGAGCGGCGCGACGCGCACCCGGAGAACCCCGCCTGCCCCGGCGCCGTCTTGGCGACTTGCCCGCGCCGATCCGCCTCGCCATCTTTCCAGGCCTATCTCGATCGCGCGGTGCGCGGATGAGCCCGCATCACGGCATGGCCCGTCGTGAAACCCTCGATCGGGGAACCACAGGAGCCACCGAATGAAGAAGAGCCTACCTGACGACGGACTCCGGCTGCCGGTGAAGCTCGACTCGACGAGCAACGGTGAGTACTGGCCGCGACCGCCGGACCCGGCGCTGCGCGAGGTGCAGCGGAGCGCGATGGAGAGCGCGCTGGAGAACGCGCGAAAGCTCGGGATGAGCCGGCGCGAGTACCTGGCCAGCACGTGCGGCGCCGCGACGGTCTTCCTCGCGCTGAACCAGCTCGGCTGCAGCGGCGGGCGTTACCAGGTCACGAGGGAGTCGACCGTCGACCCCGGCGCCGCCGACGAGGTGCTGACCGGCAAGGAGTTCATCTTCGACGTGCAGACGCACCAGGTGAGCGCGGAGCGCGTCTGGTGGAAGGAGGGGCAGCCGTCGCTCGCCGATTTCCTCAAGACGACGCCGCAGGCGGAGTGCGGCGCGCCGTCGTGGGCGCGGTGCTTCACCGATGACGTGCTGATCCGCGAGGTCTTCATGAACAGCGACACCCAGCTCGCTGTGCTGAGCGGGCTGTGGGGAGATCCGCTGCCCATCCTCACGGAGGAAGCGGCGCGCACGCGGGAGAAGGTCGCGCAGCTCGGGCGCGACCGGCTGCGCATCCACGGCGTCGTCCAGCCGACCGCCGCGCCCTGGGAGAAGATCGCCGACGACATGCGCCGGCAGGCCGAGACATTGCAGCTCAGCGCGTGGAAGCTCTACACGGTGTGGGGGCCGACGGGGGAGGGCTGGTGGCTCGACGACGAGGTGGGCCGCAGGACGATCGAGCACGGCCTCGCCGTCGGCGTCCCGATCTTCGCCGTGCACAAGGGGCTGCCGCTGTCGGGGATGAACCCGGCGTACACGCGGCCGAAGGACGTCGGGCCGGCGGCGCGCGCGTTCCCGAAGGCGACGTTCCTCATCTACCATTCCGGCTACGAGCCGGACGTCACCGAGGGGCCCTATGACCCGAAGGCGACGCGCGGCGTGGACGCGCTGATCCGCTCGCTCGAGGAGAACGGCATCGGGCAGAACGGGAACGTGTACGCCGAGCTCGGCTCCACCTGGCGCGAGGTGATGAAGAGCCCGGACGAGGCGGCGCACGTCGTGGGCAAGCTGCTCAAGCACCTCGGCGAGGATCGGATCCTCTGGGGGACCGACGCCATCTGGTTCGGCTCGCCGCAGGATCAGATCCAGGCGTTCCGCGCGTTCGAGATCACCCCCGAATTCCAGGAGCGCTACGGCTATCCGGCGCTGACCCCGGAGCGGAAGGCGAAGATCTTCGGCCTCAACGCGGCGCGCGTGTACGGCGTGAACGTCGCCGAGGCACGGAAAGCGCACCTCGTTGACGACGTGAGCCGCGCCCGCGCGGAGTACGCGAACGCCGGGGCGCCCTCGTTCCAGACCTACGGCCCGAGGACCCGCCGGGACATGCTGCGGTTGCTCGATTTCACGCGCGGTATGCCGGACTGAGGCTGGATGAGCACCCATCGGAGCGCTCACCCCGGCGCACGCGCTCCGCCTTGCCGCGCAGGCCCAGCCGCGGCACGACGCCGCCGTGCACCCCGTCCTCCTCGCCGTCCGCGCCGCCCTCGCCGCGCGCCCTGTCGCCGCCGGCCCGCCCCCCGATCCGTGGCACGCGTGGCTCCTCGTGGCGCTCGCGCGGCAGGTCGACCGGCAGCGCTGGCATGTACGGGTCCAGCGCATGCACCTCTCCGAGGACTCCGGTGAGGACTCGGACGAGGGCCAAGTCCCGGGCATGCCGGGCTGGAGGTTCCTCTTTCACGGCATGGGCCTCTGCTTGACCGCACCCGACGGCGAGACGATCGACGTCGACGACCACGGCGACGGCGGCCTCACGATCGATCCTTACTTCTTCGCCCAGCGCATCCGGAGCCTCCGTCACCCCGCGCTCCCCGAGGAGCGCCTGCTCGCCTTCCTCCCCACCGCGGACGCCATGGCCGTCGCCATCCGCGAGCTCACCGAGGAGGGGCTGCTCGTCCCTCGCGCGGAGGGGCAAGTCTTCCGCGTCCTGCCCGAGCTCGAGGAGAGCGCCGGAGCGCTCGCCTCGATCGACTTCTCCGACGCGGAGCTCCGCGCCCGCTGGGCGGAGCTCCTCGGCGATCACGAGCTGCTCGCCCTCGAGCGGCCCTCGGCGGAGGCCCAGGCGCGGGCCGCGGCGCAGCGCGCGGCTTACAAGCGGTACCTGCTCGCGAGGATCGCGCGCGAGGCCACGGCGCGCGCGTTCATCGATCCTCTCGAGGCGGTGCTCACGCCGGCGGAGCTCGTCGACGCGTGCGCTGGGTTGATCGACGCCTCGGTGAACGCGACCTCCGGGCATGCGATCGAGCGGCTCGACGCGCACCCGGACTACCCGGTCTGCCCGGCCGTTGGCCGGCTGCTCGCCCGCGCGGATCCGGCCGTGCATCACCCCTACGCCGTGCACGCCGCCGCCCGGTACCTGCTGCGCCGCGGGCTCGAGCGCGATCGCGCCGTCGAGGCGGTGCTGGCGTTCGCCCGCGTCAGGGTCGTCGCGGGCTACAAGGGAAACCCGTTCCTCGGCGAGCTCGCGCTGCTGCTCCTCGAGTTTGCTCCTCCGCACGCGCTCCCCGCGCTCCGCCGGGGGCTTCGATCGAACACGCCCGCGGTCCGGAGGGACGTCGCCGGGGCGCTGGCCGCGCTCGGCCAGCCGTGGTGCCTTCGAGAGCTCCTTCTCGCGCTGGACGACGCGGCCACGTTCGAGGCGTCTGCCTCGGTGCGGGCGGCGCTCGCGTGGCTCGGCTCGGACGAGGCGCGCGAGGCGCTCATGCGCTGGACGCAGACCCACGTCCTGCGGGCGACAAAGGGCCCGGGCTACGGGTGGGAGGAGGTCCAGGAGGCCAACGTCGATGGGTTCCTCGCGCGCGAGATCGAGGAGCGCCGCGCCTGGGCCGACGCGGTTCGACCGGCGATCGATCCGGACTTCGATCGCGTCGTGTGGGGGTGATCCCGCTTCATCGCGACGCGCCGTGCGCCGATCCTCCAGCGCGGCGCGCGGGGGGTCAACCGCCGCTGCCGTAAGGACGGGTGATGATCTCGAGGAAGTGCCCGTCCGGGTCGGGGAAGTACACGCCGCGCCCGCCGTCGTTGTGGTTGATCTCGCCCGGGCGTTGCGCCCTGGGATCGGCCCAGTACTGGAGCTTGCGCTCGCGGATCCGGCCGAAGATCTCGTCGAACTCCGCCTCGCTGACCAGGAAGGCATAGTGCATGGGCTGGAACTCGTTGGGGCTGTCGACGAAGTCCAGCGTCACGCCGTTATCGAGCTGCACCGCCAGGAAGTGCCCGAACGGCACCGGGGCGGCGAGGCCCAGGATCTCGCTCAGGAAGGTGGCGGACGTCTTCTTGTCCCGCGCCGGGACGATTGTGTGGTTGAGGCGGACGCTCATGCGCGCGCCTCCCTCCGGTGAATCCTGAGCAGGCCCGCCGGCTGCTGCGTCGAGGCCAGGATCTCGGCCTCAGGATGGGTGTCGTTCATGGTGAGCTCCTCCGTCCGAGTCGAGCCCGCTTGAGCGAACGGCTGTACGGGGTCCGCCGCGCGTGCCCGCACGGGATGAGGGCGAGGGTGCCATGCAGGAATCACGGCAGCAAATGCGCGCCGTGCATGCGCGTCATTCGCCTGGACCATGAGAGCGCTCGACGCCGGCGTCATGACGCGGCCATCTCGCCGGGGGCGGACGGGCGCCGCGCCGCCCGCCGCCGGAGGAGAATGCACGGCAAAGGCCATCAAGATCGCGCGTGCGCGCCTCGAAGCCGCGCGCCTGCCCAGGCGCACGGCAGCGCGATCGCGATGTTCGCGAGCGAGTACCAGGCGGGGCCGAGGTCCCACATCGCGATGGCGCCGAGGGTGGCGAGGGCGAGGCCGACGGCGCCGAGGGCGAGGGCGTGGCGCGTCGGGCGAGCCGGAGCGAGCTGGGCTGCGACGTAGCAGCCGGCGGTGTTGAAGAGGATGCGGTAGGCGAGCGCGAGCACGAACAGCGCGTCGCTCATCCGCTCGCCATGGGGCGGGAAGACGCCGGAGGCGTGGAGCGCCAGGTCCACGGCCGTGGTGACGACGACGGTCGAGAGGAGGCCGCCGAGCACGGCGCCGACGCTCCGGAGCGTGGTCCGGGCCGGGGCGGCGTCGGTCGTGGCGGTGAGCGTTCCTTGGAGGGCTTCGGTCGTGTTCATGGTGTCCTCGTCCGGGTGATGGGGCGCCGTCCTTGGCGCTTCACCGAGACGTCGGAGCCGCCGGCGCTCCCTCGACATGGGCGGCGACGATTTTTTCGACCAACGGGGGCGACCCGACCCGGGTTGGGCGACCCGACCCAGGTTGGGGCGACCCGACCCGGGTTGAGCGACCCGACCCAGGTTGGAGGACAGGAGAGCGACGCCGGACGTCGCACCCTCGCGCGCGCGGAGAACGAGTAATATGGCGACCCGACCCAGGTTGGAGGACAGGGGAGCGACGCCGGACGTCGCACCCTCGCGCGCGCGGAGAACGAGTAATATCAAGTAAAATCGTGCACTTGCGCCGGCTTCGCGCGCGCGTCCCGCCGCCGGCCGCCGATTGCTCGAGCCGGCGAGCGGCCTTAGAGGCCCCACGAGGATCGCGGCGCCGGAGCGCGCCCCGCGACATCTGCGCGCGGGGTGAAGGGACGGTTCCATGCCGGAGATGCCCGCGACCGAGGAGCAGCGGAAATGATGCGCATGGTTCCGATGTTCGCCGTGGCCTTGCCCTGCGGCGCCCTCGCGCTCTCGGCGGCCTGCTCCGATCCCGCTCCTCCCTCGCAGCCCGCCGCGCCGCAGCCCGACCCGCGGCCGACGCCCGCGGCGGAGGAGGCGGCGCGGTTCATCGAGCAGGCGGAATCGGAGCTCCACCAGCTGAGCACCCAGAACAACCGCGCCGCGTGGGTGGCCTCGACGTACATCACGGAAGACACCCAGATCCTCGCCGCCGCGGCGAGCGCCAAGCTGCTCTCCGCGCAGGCCGACCTCGCCAAGCGGGCGGATCGCTTCCGCGGCCTCGATCTGCCCCACGACGTCCGCCGGCGGATCGATCTCCTGCGCACGTCCCTCACGCTGTACGCCCCCGCCGATCCGGCGAGGACCCAGGAACTCGCGACGATCGCCTCGAGGCTGGAGGCGGTGTACGGGGCGGGAAAGTACTGCCCCGAGGGCGGCCGGTGCCTGGATCTCGAGGATCTCGGCAAGATCATGGCGGAGAGCCGCGATCCGGAGGAGCTGAAGCGGGCGTGGGTCGGCTGGCGCGCCGTCTCCGCGCCCATGCGCGGCGAGTTCACGCGGCTCGTCGAGCTGGCCAACGAGGGCGCCCGCGAGCTCGGGTTCAAGGACACCGGCGACGCCTGGCGGGCGAAATACGAGCTGCCGCCGGGGGTGCTGCCGCGGGAGGTCGACCGCCTCTGGGCGCAGGTCAAGCCGCTCTACGACGCGCTCCACTGCTACGTGCGCGGCCGGCTCGCCGCGACGTACGGCGCCGAGGTCGTGCCCGACGCGCGCCCGATCCGCGCCGATCTGCTCGGCGACATGTGGGCGCAGGACTGGAGCAACATCGAGGACCTCGCGGCGCCCGAGGGGGCCGCGCCGATCTACGACCTCGGCGCGGCGCTCCGGGAGAAGGGGTTCACGCCGATCCAGATGGTGAAGACGGGAGAGCGCTTCTTCACCTCGCTCGGGTTCGACCCGCTCCCTGCCACGTTCTGGCAGCGGTCGCTCTTCGTCAAGCCGGCGGATCGCGACGTCGTGTGTCACGCGAGCGCATGGAACATCGACGACGAAGAGGATGTGCGCATCAAGATGTGCATCGACATCACCGCCGACGATTTCCACACGATCCACCACGAGCTCGGCCACACCTTCTATCAACTGGCGTACAACGAGCTGCCGCTCCTCTACCGTGACAGCCCGAACCCTGCGTTCCACGAGGCGCTCGGCGACACGATCGGGCTGTCGGTCACGTCGGAGTATCTCCAGCGGATCGGGCTCGTGTCCGCGCTGCCCCCCGCCTCGAGCGACGTCTCGCTCCTCCTGCGCGACGCTCTCGCCAAGGTGGCGTTCCTGCCGTTCGCCGTCGTCGTCGACCGGTGGCGCTGGGGCGTCTTCTCGGGGGACATCCGGCCGGCGGAGTACAACAGCGCCTGGTGGGCGCTCCGGACGAGGTACCAGGGGGTCACGCCGCCTGTATCGCGCTCCGAGGCGGACTTCGATCCTGGCGCGAAGTACCATGTCGCGGCGAGCGTGCCTTATATCCGGTACTTCTTCGCGCACATCCTCCAGTTCCAGCTCCACCGCGCGCTCTGCGAGGAGGCTGGGTACAAGGGGCCGCTCCACCGCTGCACCATCTACGCCAGCGAGAAGGCCGGCGCGCGGCTCCGTCGCATGATGGAGATGGGGCGGAGCCGCCCGTGGCCCGAGGCGCTCGAGGCGGTGACCGGAACACGGCAGATGGATGCGGCGGCCATGCTCGACTACTTCGCGCCGCTCCGGGGCTGGCTCGATCAGCAGAACCGCGGCAAGGCGTGCGGCTGGTAGTCGGCGGCAAGCGCGGGGGGCGCGCGCCGCCCGGGCTTCAGGCCTGCGGCGGCGTGTAGAAGGAAAAGCGCGTTACGGCGCGGTAGCCCATCCGTTCGTACACGGGCCGCCCGATGTCCGTCGCGTGGAGGACGGTCCTCTGGATACCCGTCGCGCGCAGCGCGTCGTCGAGGCAGCCGCGCATCGCCGCCTCGGAGTACCCTTTGCGCCGGTGCTCCGCCGCGGTGACGACGAAGCCCACGTAGCGGATCCCCTCCACGATGTACGTCGCCGCCGAGCACACGGGCTGGCCGCCCGCGTAGCCGACCCGCCCGAACGCCCGGTCGCCCCACAGCGCCTCGTGGGCCATGGCGGCGCGCCCCGCGGCGATCGGCAGGCCGTAGGCGGCGGTGTTGAGGTCGGCAATGGCGGCGCGCGTCTCGGCGTCGGCGACGCGCCGGAGCTCGAGGCCGGAAGGCGCGCTCCGCCCCGGGGCGATCGCGTCGGCCACCATGCCCGTGAGCGACACGGACGGCGCGAAGCCGAGCCGGCCCAGGAGCTCGGCGGCCGCGCCCGCGTCGCCGCCGGGCGCGCGGGCATCGGACAGCACGAAGAGCCAGGGCACGCCGCCCGTCCGGGCGAGCTCGACGGCCCTGCGCGCCCGGCGCTCGAGATCCTGGAGGTCGGTGGCCGGCGAGGAGAGCGCGGCCACGTTGAGAAGGACCATGTCCGTGCCCGAGAGCACGACGGTGACGCCGTCGGTGTGCTCGATCCGATGGCCGGGGAGACCCTGGCTGAAATAGGTCCAGGCGGCCAGGAACTGAGCATTGGACTCTTCGATCTCGATCGGGTCGGGCATGCGAAACCTCCTCCGGACGGAGAGTACCGGAGCGGAGGCGTCCAGTGATCGAGGCAGAGAACGGGCGCGTGCGGCGAGGGCGCCGCGGTCAGGGCGGTCGTGGCGCCTGGCGCGGCCTCACTCCTGCTCGGCGCTCTCCAGCGTGTGGCAGTAGTGGCACGAGAAATCGCCGGTCTCCGTCATCGGGTCGAACCTCGGGATCTCGAGCAGCGCGGCCATCTCGGGCACGACCCTCTCGTACATGAAGGTGCCGAACCGCTCGCGGTCCGGGTGCGCCGGGTCGCCCACCCACTCGAGGAAGCCGTCCGGGGTGTCGGGGAGCGGGGTGATCTGCGGGGTCGGCATCGCGTAGGCGCGCGCGACAGCGTCGCTGCCGTGGCACGTCTCGCAGGTCATGTTCTCGTACTTCGCGTCGTACTCGGCGAAGACCTCGGCCATCCGCGGCAGGACGACGTCGGTCATGAACTCGCCGCGCTCCTCGAAGCTCATGTCCTTCCACGCGACGTGCTCTTCGTCCCCCCCGCACGCGGCGACGAGGAACAGGGACCCGGCCATCGCGACGCGCCCGAGGATCGCGCTGCCTCGCCTCGCCCCGCGAACGGAGTGCGCCGGGGGCGCCGGCCGGGCCGCCTCGAGGTTCGCGTCGTTCGTCGCCGGTGCCGCGGTGTTCATGGATCGCATCGTCGTGTCTCCTCTGATTGGATCGAAGCGGGGCGTCCGGACGGTCCGGCCGGATGCGCCGTGGGTCTGCCGTGACGACGAACGGGCGACCGCGAGATCGACACGCGGGCGATCTTTTTTTGTGTTTTATGCAAGTATTGGAAATGATTGTATTTCTGTGAGCGGCCGGGGCGCCGGCGCAGACGGGCGTGGGGCCCGGGGGCCGCGGGCGAGGCGGGACGGGCGTCCCTTCGCCGCGCGCCGCCCCGCTGGTGAGCCCGCCTACGTCGGCGGGGTTGCCGCGATCTCGCGCTGGAGCGAACGGTCGAAGACGAAGGTCCCGAAGGGGACGATCGACGACACGAAGGCGAGCGACGAGCGGCCGAGCGACCACCGGCGCGCGACGGCGGCGCGGAGGAGCGCGGCGACGAACAGCACGAAGAGCAGGCCGTGGGCGCTGCCGACGACGCGCACGGCGAGCGGCAGGTCGGCGAGGTACTTGAGCGGCATCGCGATGAAGAGGAGGAGAAGGTACGACACCCCCTCGACGATCGCGATGAGGCGGAGCTGGCGGAGCGCGGTCATGGCGAGAGGGTAGGGCACGCGGCGGGGAAACTCATCCGGGTTGCCGCGTTCGCATCATGACGTGGGCGCCGGTGCTCACGAAGCGGCGCCGGGGCTCACGAGAGGCGCCAGGGCGCTGGCCTCGGCAGCGGAGAGCGGCGCCGACAGCAGCGCCTCGGCGCACGGCGCGATCACCTCGCGCACCGCGTCCAGGTGGCAGCGCGCCCGCTCCGCCTCGGTGAGCCGGCCGTTGTCGCGCCACGCGGCGGCGTCGACCCCGGCGCGCTCCGGGCCGCGCGCGGCGCGCGCCCCGGCGAGCGCCTCGTCGAAGGCGCGCGCGACCGCCGCGCGCACCGGCTCGCCGCCGCGCGCCAGCGCCCAGCGCACGAACGCCCAGGCGAGCTCGGCGTGGGCGGCCTCGTCCGCGGCGATCCTGTCGAGGGCGCGGCACACCTCGGGGTCGCGCGCGCGGCCCCGCTGCGCGCCGGCCTGCAGCGCGGCGAGCGTCTCGCCGACGCAGCCCTCGCGCACCGCGCTGGCGGCGGCGCCGGCGAGCGTGGGCGCCTCGAGCGCGCCGTCCATGGCGAGCGGCCCCGGGCCGAGCGGCCGGCCGGCGTAGCGGCTCGCGAGCGCGAAGCAGGCGCGCGCGTGCTGGAGCTCGTCCGCGAGGGCGCGCTGCGCGGCCTCGATCAGGGCGGGCGGCGCGCCGAGGGCGAGCAGGTCGAGCGTGAAGCGCGCGAAGGACGCGATCGACGCGTGCTCGAGGCGCGCGTCGGTGAGCCACGCCTCGGCGAGGGCCGCGCGCGTCGCTGGATCGAGCGCGAGCGGCGCGTCCGCCGCGGCGTCGAGCGCCCAGTCGGCCCGCGCCTCGACCCCGGCGAGCCGCGGCGCGCCGCCCACGAGGAACGGGCGGCCGCAGGCGCCGACGCCGGGGTTGTTGACGTCGTAGCAACACTGGCCGTCCTCGAGCCGGCCGTTCTCGTAGAGCACGCACGACACGGGGTTGGGGTGGTACTCGCCCGGGCAGGTCGCGGCGCTCCCCCCCGCGCCGCCAGCGCCGCCCGCTTCGCCGCCGCCTGCGGTGCCGGCGCTGGCGCGGACCTCCTCCGGCGAGAAGCACCTCGTCTCCGCGGAGGTGCCCTGACCGCCGGCGCCGCCGGTGCCCGCCGCGCCGCCGATGCCCGCCGCGCCGCCGGTGCCCGCCGCGCCGCCTGCGCCCCCCTCGCCGCCTGCGCCGCCCGCGCTATCTGCGCCACCTGCGCCGCCGGTGCCTGTCACGCCGCCCGCGCCGCCGCCGGCGACGTCGTGACAGCCGAGCGCCAGCGACAGGCCCGTGAACATGCCGGTTCCCACGATCTGCATGATGCGCGCGCGCAGCTCTCTGCTCATGGTGATGTGTCCCTCCTCGACGTGCCGCCTGCGGCCCCTCGGCGTCCCCGCAGCATCGGGATGTTCGGTCGGCGCCGCAAGACGCCAGGCGAGTGGGCGGGCCGCTGCTGGAGGCGTGGACGAGAGCTCGTATCGGCCGCTCGGTACGTGCTCAGTACCGATCGCTGTCGTCCTTCGGCGCCATCGGCCACGCCGGCGCGCTCTCACCGTTGATCGTCGTGCCGCCGTTCATGAAGGTGCCGGCCATTCGCAGGAAGCCGGCGGGGAAGTCGAGCGTCGGGGCCGAGAGCGCGTCGAGCGCCGCCACGTGATCGGGCGCGAGCTTGACCTCCAGGCAAGCGAGGTTGTCGTCGAGCTGCGCCAGCGTGCGCGCGCCGATGATGGTGGAGGTGACGCCCGGCCTGGCCACCACCCAGGCAAGCGCCACGCGCGCCGGCGTCGTAGCGAGCTCCCTGGCGATCTCGACGAGCTTGTCGACGATGGCGTACGCCTTGTCGTTGAGCGCGGAGAGCACGAACGGGCCGCGATCGGTCCTGTGCTTGCCGGCGTTCTCCCGCGTGTACTTGCCGGAGAGCACGCCGCTCTTGAGGGGCGACCAGGGCGTGACGCCGAGGCCCAGCTCGCGCGCCATGGGGATGAGCTCCCCCTCCACCGTGCGCTCGAGGAGCGAGTGCTCGATCTGCAGCGCGATGAACTGCGCCCACCCGCGGAAGCCCGCGAGACCGTGCGCCTGCGCCACCTTCCACGCCGGCGTGTCGGAGACGCCGACGTAGCGGACCTTGCCGGCCGTCACCAGGTCGTGGAGCGCGTGCGCGGTCTCCTCGATGGGCGTGTTCTTGTCCCAGACGTGCATCCAGTAGAGGTCGATGTAGTCGGTCTGCAAGCGGCGCAGCGACTGCTCGCACTGCGCGAAGATGGCCTTCCTCCCGGCGCCGCCGCCGTTGGGGTCGCCGGGGTAGAGGTTGGCGGTGAACTTGGTGGCGATCACCGCCCGGTCGCGCTTGCTCGGGTGGCGGCCGAGGTGGTCGCCGATGATCTTCTCGGAGTGGCCCTTCGTGTAGGCGTTGGCGGTGTCGATGAAGTTGCCGCCGCGCTCGATGAAGCGATCGAGGATCGCCTCGGAATCCTTGACGCTGGATCCGAAGCCGAGGTCTTCGCCGAAGGTCATGGCGCCGAGGCACAGGGGGCTGACGCGCAGCCCGGAGCGGCCGAGGGTGACGTAGTTGTCGAGGCTCATCGCGGTTCTCCTGGGGTTCGGGCTGGAGAGCCCTTGCAGGACCACACCGTGCGCCCGTGGCGGCGTGCAATCTTGGAGGAAACGGCCGAGACGGCGCCGGGCGGGTTGATGGCGGCCAGCGGCGAGCGCACGATGGAGCCGTGCTCGAACCGATCGAACAGGACATCGCGCGGCGCGCCCCGCACCCGGAGGTCGGCGCGCCGGCGTCGCGTGTGCTCCGCAATTTCGTCGCCGCCGTTCGCACCAGCACGCCGCCGGTCACGAACATCGACCTGCTGCCCGACGGCACGACGACGCTCGTGTTTCGCCTCCTCGACGCGGACCGCGCCGACCTCGTCGTCGTCGGGCCCAAGATGCGGGCCGTGTACAAGCGCGTGCCGCGCTTCCAGATCGTCGTGCAGGTGGTCTTTCGACCCGGCGGCGCGTACCCCTTCTTCGGTGTGCCGATGGACGAGCTCGCCGATCGCATCGTCCCGGCGCGCGATCTCTGGGGCGGACGCGCCGACGCCCTGCTCGAACAGCTCGCGGCGGCCGGCGCCGGCGTCACGCTGGACGCCGCGCGGGCTCGCCTGGAAGCGATAGAACGCGCCCTCGAAGGCCGCCTGCTCGGCCCCGACGTGTTCGAGCCGGCGTCGGCGGCCGTGGCGCGCGCCGCGGTCCGGAAGCTCTCGCTCGGGGGGGGCACCGTGGAGGAGACGGCAAGCGCGCTCCACGTCAGCCCGCGGAACCTGCGGCGCGCCTTCGTCGCGACCGTCGGCGTCTCGCCGAAGCAGTACGCGCGCATCGCCCGCTTTCAGCGCGTCGTCGCGAACATGCAGGTCGCCCGCGGGGCGTGGTCGGAGGTCGCCCTCGCGAGCGGGTATTGCGATCAGCCGCACCTGGTCAGGGAGTTCCGCGAGCTCGCGGGGCTCTCGCCGGTCGAGTTCATGAAGCGACGCTCGACCGGCGAGATCGGTCGCACGCGCGATGAGATGGAGAGACCGCGAGCCCGGCCGCGTCTTTCAGGGAGCCGGGCAGCCGCGTTCGCGAGAGCCTCGTACCCCGGCTGACGGGGCCCCGCGCGGGCGCGGGCCCCGGTGTCGTGAGCGTGTACCTCGCTCGTGTGTTCCCTGGAACGCCGATCACGTTGGGCGAGCGAGAGAGAGATAAACCGCCAAGGCGCCAAGGACGCCAAGAAGAAGATCACACCTTGGCGCCTTGGCGCCTTGGCGGTTCGAAATTCTGCTCGTTTCAGGCGGGTTCAACCCGTTTGTCGCTCTAGCCGCAGCCGCCCACCTCGCCCTCGTCGCTGCCGCCGCCCCCGTTGCTGCCGCCGCCCTCTCCGCCCTCGCCGCCGCAATCGAGCTCGTCGACGACCCACAGCCCCGTCGCTCCGTCGCAGGTGGCGGTCTGTGTACCGCAATCGAACTCGTAACTGCACGGTCCCACGCCGTAGTGACCTTCGCAGGACGCCCCGTCCTCGGGCAGCACGTCAGGACACTCGGTGCATTGCTCGACCCACACACCGTCCGTGCAGACGACCGAGCAGCTGGAGCAAGCGTAATCGCATTGCTCGCCCTCGTTCGCGCAGGCCGATCCCGGCGGGGCGCCTTCTCCCTGCACGCACGCCACGGGGTCGCTGCCGGCTCCGGTCGACGCGCTGGACGACGAGGGATCGTCGGGCGCGCTGCCCGTGCTGGTGGATGCGCTCGACGACGAGGGATCTTCGGACGTGTTGCCCCCCGTGCCGCTCCCCGCCGGCGATTCGACCGGATCGGAGCAAGCGAGCATGTGAAACAGCGCCACGGGGATGAGACATCGAAGGATGACGTTCATGTCCCCGCCTCCAGCACGTGATGTGCCAGCAAGATTCGTCAATCTTTCCGCAAGGTAACGAGAATCGTGTGCCACACTGAGTCGGTTCGCTCGGCGCTGGCGGCACAGACTGCCATGGTGGAACGTCACGAGCGCTCCGGGGCTGTTCATGAGGGGTGAAGCCTCCAGCGCGTCGAGCGCGTCGCAGGACGCCGTCAGCGGTGCCACCGGAAGAGCCGGAGGCTCAGCGCGAACGTCGCGACCGTCCAGCCGGCGAGGATGGCGAGGCCGCCGGCGAGCTGGCCGGGATCGGTGACGCCGAACAGCAGGGTCTCCCGGGTGAGCCGCACCATCTGCGTGCTCGGCAGCAGGGCGCCGAGGGCGGCGAGCGGGCCGGGCAGCGCCGAGAGCGGGAAGAAGATCTCCGAGAGGAAGACGACAGGCAGGTTCACCGCGCTGATGAGGTCGACAACGAGGTCCTCGGTCGTGATCACGCACGCGAGCACGAAGCCCGCGCCCATGAACGCGAGCAGGCCGAGCAGCGATATCACGGCCACCCAGGAGGCCGAGGCCGCGGTGAACGGCACGCCGAAGAGCAGCGCGCCGGCCGCCGCCACGAGGGCGATCTGCCCGAGGACGAGGACGGAGCGCGCCGCGATCTGCGCCCCGACGAACACCGCCTTCGGCATCGGCGTCGTCGCGAGCTTCTTCAGGAAGCGGTTCTGCCGGTAGAGCACCATCGTGTAGCCGGTCGCGAAGAGGCCGGCGAGCATGACGCTGAACGTGAGGATCCCCGGGAACAGGTAGTGGACGTACCCCCAGCGCGGGACCTCCACCACGGAGAGCTCGGCCCGCACGCCGGGCGACGCGGCGATCCCGCGCCCGAAGATCCGGTCGCGGGGGCCGACGAGCACGCGCCCTGGCGCGCCGCCGCCGGGGATCACGAGGACGGCGCTCGCGGTCCGCGCGTGGAGGTGCGCGAGCCCCTCGGCCTCGCTGCGCACCGGCACGAGCCGCGCGTCGCGGGCGAGCTCGGCGTCGAGCGCCTCGAGCGGGCGCGCGCCGCCGTCGTGAGCGCCGCGCGCGGGGACGACCGCGATGGTGCGCTCCTCGAACGGGTGGCCGTTCATGAACACGAGGCCCACGACGACGAGGAGCGCGACGGGGAAGAGCAGCACGAAGCTCGCCGAGCTCGCGCTCCGCAGCACGTCGAGCAGCCGCAGGCGCGCGAGCGCCCAGAACGCGCTCACGACGCCTCGCGCGCCTCGCCGTCGCGCATGCGGACGGCGCAGAAGTGGAAGAACGCGTCCTCGACCCCGAGCCCGGTCCGGCGGCCCTCGGGCACCGCGGCGACGAGCTCGTCGCGCGTGCCGCTCGCCCGGAGCTTGCCGCCGACGAGGAAGAGGAGCCTGTCGCAGAGGGCGTCGGCCTCGCGCAGGTCGTGCGTCGTCATGAGGACCGTCCGCTCGCGGGCCACGCCGCGCAGCAGCTCGCCGACCTCCTGCTTGCTGGCCGGGTCGAGCGGCGCCGTCGGCTCGTCGAGGAAGAGCAGCTCGGGCTCGTGCACGAGCGCGGCGGCGATGAAGAGGCGCGCCGCCTCGCCGCCCGACAGGCGCGCCATGGGCACGGCCGCGCGCGGCGTCAGGCGCGCCCGCTCGAGGATGCGCGCCGCGCCGCCGCGGATGCCGTAGATCGCGGCGAACAGACCGGCGTACTCCCGCGTCGTGCAGCGCTCGAGCTGGACCTCCTTCTGCATGACGACGCCGACCCGCCGCCGCGGGTAGGGCGGGATGGGCGCGCCGAAGAGGCGGACCGCGCCGCGCGTCGGCTCGCTGAGGCCCTCCAGGATGTCGAGGAGCGTCGTCTTGCCGGCGCCGTTCGGGCCGAGGACGCCGACGAGGCCGGGGCCCTCCACGCGGAAGCTCACGTCCGAGAGCGCCGCGACGTCGCCGAAGGTCTTGGTCAGCGACTCGACGGCGACGACCTCGTCTGGCGCGCGGGGCATGCGCGCGAGCTTACCAGGTCGGACGGGCGGAGATGTCCGGTGGCTCTCTCGGATCGGGGCGGGTCGTCGAGATGGGGAGAGCGGCCTCCGTGCGATCAGCGGCGCTGGCCGGGCGCGGTCGTCGATGCCGTCGCGTCCGACGCGACGAACGCGCGGATCTCCCGGATCATCTCCTCCGCGGCGTCCTCGAAGAAGAAGTGATCCGCGTCAGGCAGCTCGATCGTCCTGTGGTCCGGGAAAGCCGCCTCGAACCGGGCGCGGTCGCTGCCAGGAAACCCCATGTCCTGGAGCGCCCAGAAGAGGAGCGCCTTCTTGCCCGCGAGGCGGGGCAGGCCGGCCTCCACCTCCTCGAAGTAGTCGGTCGCGGCGGTGATCTGGCCCGGATAGAAGGCCGCGATCCCGCGGCGATCGAGCGGGATGAACGGCCGGACGTACACGTCGGCCACGTCGGCGGGCAGCTCCCGGACGATGCCGTGGTCGATGCCGAACGCGGCGAACGCGTTGAAGTTCACCTGCGCGAACTCGCCGATCGGCCCGCCCACGATCATCGAGAACTTGCCGCGGGGCGTATCCGTGCTCGTCGGCCACGCCCACGTGCTCCCGACGACGACGCGCCGCACGAGCTCCGGCCGGCGCCCGGCGAACCCGAGGCCGATGGGGCCGCCCCAGTCCTGCATGACGAGGGTGATGTCGCGCAGGCCGAGCCGATCGACGAACTCCTCGACGACGCGGCTCTCCTCGCGGGGCGTGAAGCCGAACCCGGCCGGCGCCTCGGACAGGCCGAAGCCCGGGTAATCGAGCGCGACGCACCGGTGCGATCCCCGCAGACCATGGATGAGATCGCGCCACTGGAACGACCACGCCGGGTTGCCGTGAAGGAAGAGGAGCGTCTCGCCCTGGCCCTCGTCGACGTAGTGGACGCGCGCCCCACCCGGGAGATCGACGAAGCGGTGCTCGACGTCGAACATCGCGCGCGGGATCTCGAAGGCGAGGCCCTGGGCGCCGCGCGGCACGTCGCGCTCGGTCGAGAGCGCGCCGGCGAGGCCGGCGAGCTCGATCGCGCCGAGCGCCGCGGCGCCGAGGGCCGCGGCGCGCGAGGGGCGCGGCCGGTCGACGAGGCGAGGGACGAGCAGCGCCAGCGCGACGGCGACGACGGCCACGGCGGGGAGCGCCGCGGCGGCGAGGCCGCGCGGGCCCGCGACGGCCATCCCCAGGAGCCCGCCCGCCGCGAGCCCGGCGAGGGCCGCCGCCAGGGAGAGGCGCGGCCGCGCGGAGCGATCGGCGAGGGCGCGGTACAGCAGCGCCGCGAGCACCGCGGCGAGGGCGCACGCGGGCGTGACGACCGCGTACCGGAGCGAGGGGAAGAAGGCGATGCCGCGCGCGTGCGGCGCCGCCAGGACGGCCGCCGTGGCCAGCGCGACGACGGGGACGGCCGCGGTGAGCCCGGCCCGCAGGACGCGCAGCGCCTCGGCGCCGGTCCATCGCGTGGCCGATGTGTCGATCAGGGGTGCTCTGGTTTGGGTGATCAAGGCGTATTCCTCCGTTGGGTCGAGGCTGTCGCGAGCGCCGGCGTGACCCGGCGCGCGCGGGACACACGCCGAGCGGACCGGCGGACGGCGTCGCCGCGCGCGCCGTGCGCCCGGCGCTCGTCGCCGGCGGGCAGCAGCGCCCGCGGCCGATCTCGGCGCGATGGCGCCGCGCGGCGCTCCCGGAGACGCGCCGGATCAGCCGGCGGGTCCGCGTTGCGCTCGCGAGCCCATCATGGCCCTGGTCACATCATGCCTCCAATACATGATACTCATGAGAACCATGCAGGATGAGCATGATGCCCGCGAGCTCGCCGCCCTGGACCTCAACCTGCTGGTCGTGCTCGACACGCTGCTCGCCGAGCGCCACGTCACCCGGGCCGCCGCGCGCCTCGGCATGACCCAGCCGGCGTGCAGCCACGCGCTGGGCCGCCTGCGCCGCGCGCTCGGCGACCCGCTCCTCGTGCGCGGGGCGCGCGGCGCGATGCTGCCGACGCCGCGCGCCGAGGCGCTGGCGCCCGGCCTGCGCGCCGCCCTGCGCGGCCTGGCCAGCGCGGTGCGCGGCGAGCCGCGGTTCGAGCCCGCCACGGCGCGGCGCACGTTCCGGCTCGCCGCCGGCGACTACGCCGAGCTGGTGCTGCTGCCGCCGCTCTTGTCGCTCCTGGCCGGCGAGGCGCCCGGCGTGCACGTCTGGATGATGCCGCTGGCGCTGACCCGCGAGGAGGTCGTCGCGCAGCTCGCGTCGGGCGCCGTCGACGTCGTGATCGGCCCGCCGCGCCGCGGCTGGCCCGAGGGCCTCTACGTCCGCCCGCTCTTCGAGGAGCGCTTCCGCTGCGTCGTGCGGCGCGACCACCCGGCGGCGCGCCGGCGCCTCACCCTCGACCGCTACTGCGCGCTCTCGCACCTCCTCGTCGCGCCGCGCGGCACGCCGGGCAGCCTCGTCGACGACGCGCTGACGGCGCTCGGGCGCAGCCGGCGCATCGCGGCGGCGGTCCCGCACTTCCTCGTGGCGCCGCACGTCGTCGCGGCCACCGACCTGATGGCCACCCTCGGCGCCCGCCTCGTCGACGCCACCGCGGCGCCGCTCGGGCTCACGGTGCTGCCGCCGCCCCTCGAGCTGGCCGGCTTCTCGCTGGCGATGATCTGGCACGAGCGCACGCACCACGACCCGGCGCACCGCTGGCTGCGCGACCAGGTCGCGAGCACGGCGTGCTGAGGGGACCTGCGGAGAGCTCCTCACCAGCGCGTCCGACCCTGATACCCTCCTCGCCCGATGGCGACCGACCGGCTGATCCACGAGACGACGAGCCTCTGCCCGGCCTGCAAGATCGCCGTCCCGGCCCGGGTCGTCGCCGCGCCCTCCGGCGAGGTCTGGATGCGCAAGGCCTGCCCCGATCACGGCCCGTGCGACGTGAGGCTCTCGACGAGCGCCGCCTGGTACGAGGCGACGCGCGCCATCGCGCCCGCCCCCGCGCCGCCCCCTGCGCCGCGCCGCCCCGTCGAGCACGGCTGCCCCTTCGACTGCGGCCCGTGCGAGGCCCACACCCAGCGCGTCCGCATGCCGGTCGTCACGATCACGAGCGCCTGCGACCTCGATTGCCCCATGTGCTACGTGCACAACCGGAACGACGGCGCGTTCTTCATGAGCAAGGCCGAGTTCGGGGGCGTGCTCCGCCACCTCGTCTCCGGCGCCGGCGGCGACCTCGACCTCATCAACCTCACCGGCGGCGAGCCAACGCTCCACCCCGAGCTGCCCGAGCTCGTCGCCATGTGCAAGGACGCCGGCATCCACCGCGTCAGCATCTGCAGCCACGGCTTCGGCCTGCTCAGGAATGACGCCTTGCTCGGGCGCCTCGCCGAGCTCGGCGCCCGCATCGCGCTCTCGTTCGACACGTTCGACGACGCCACCGACAAGGCCCTGAACGGCGTCAGGAGCGTCGACAGGAAGCTCGCCTGCCTCGAGCGGCTCGACGCCGCCGGCGTCGACACGACGCTCATCCCCGTCATGACCCGCGGCCACAACGACCACGAGATCGGCCGCATCATCGACCTCGGCCTCCGGCTCGGCTGCGTCCGCCACCTCGAGGTCCACACGATGACCTTCACCGGCCAGAGCGGCGCCTCCTTCGACCGCCGCGGGCGCATCTCGACGATCGAGGTCCTCGAGCGCATCGCCGAGACGACCGGCGGGCTCCTGTCCCCCGGCGACTTCGTCCCGTCGCCGTGCGCGCACCCGCTCTGCTACCAGATCGCCTACCTGCTCCTGGACCCGGCCGGCGGCCCGCCGATCCCGTTCACCCGGTTCATGAGCCGCGAGGCGCTCCACGCCTGCCTCGGCGACCACCTCTACCTCGAGCCGAGCGCCCGCCTCGAGCGCGCCATGCAGGACGCGATCGACGCCCTCTGGTCGCGCGGCGACGACGACCGCGCCCTCGGCCTGCTGAACGGCCTGCTGCGCGCGCTGTTCCCGGCGAAGCGGCCGCTCCGCAGGGAAGAGGCGCTGCGCGTCAGCGAGCGCGCGGTCAAGGCGATCTACGTCCACTCGCACATGGACGAGGAGACGTTCGACGTCGAGCGCGCGGCCCAGTGCTGCGACAGCAACTGCTACGCCGACGGCAAGACGGTGCCTGTCTGCAACTACAACGTGCTCTACCGGGAGAAGGAGCCGAGGTTCATGCGCGTGCCGAGGACGTGGTCCGATCGATCCGGCGGGAGGCGCGCCCTCCCGCTCCTCTCGCCGCCGCCCCGCCGGGAGGCCCCGTGAGCGCCGCCGCGCCGCTCCTCGCCGGCAAGCGCTGCCTCGTCACCGGCGGCTCGCGCGGCCTCGGGCGCGCCATCGCCCTCGCGTTCGCGCGCCACGGCGCGCGCGTCGCCTTCACCTACGCGACCGACGACGCCGACGCCGCCGAGGCGGCCCGCCTCCTCACCATGGCCGGCGCGCCGCCGCTCGTCCTCAAGGGCTCTGTCGCCGACGCCGCCCACGTGAAGGACGCCCTCGCCGCGCTCCACCGCGCCTGGGGCGGGATCGACGTGCTCGTCAACAACGCCGGCATCACGCAGGTCCTCCCCATCTCGCTGCTCGAGGAGGAGGACTGGGATCTCGTGATGGACGTCAACGTGAAGGGCGCCTACCTCATGAGCCGCGCCGCCCTGCGGCACATGATCCGCGAGAAGCGCGGCGTCATCCTGAACATCGGCAACTTCGCCTCCGAGCGCGTCATCGAGGCCCCTGTCCACTACGCCGCCTCGAAGTCGGCCCTGCGCGGCCTCACCGAGGCGCTCGCGCGCGAGGTCGGCCGGCACGGCGTGCGCGTGAACCTCCTCGGCCCCGGCCTCCTCGAGGAGGGCATGGCGCAGGGGCTCCCGCAGCACCGCCAGGACGAGTACGTCGCGCACACGGGCCTCCGGCGCCTCGGCCGCCTCGATGAGCTCGCCGAGCTCGCCGTGTTCCTGTGCTCCGACGAGAGCGCCTTCATGAGCGCCGCCAAGCTCGTCGCCGACGGAGGGCTCTGACATGGACGCGTTCGAGGACATCCTGCGCGACGGCTTCGACGACTACCGCGCCTTCGTGAACCCGCTCATCGCGCAGCGGGCGAAGCTCGCGCGCGAGCCCATCCGGGTCGTGCGCGCCGAGGACGGCCTCCTCGTCGACAGCGAGGGGCTCGTCATCGAGGACTTCCACGGCACGCAGGCGTTCGGCCACCGGAACCCGGGCGTGGCCCGCGCCGTCCGCGCCTTCCTCGACTCGGACGCGCCCTCCTGGTACCCGTCGCGCGTCAACCCGTTCGCGGGCCGCCTGGCGCGCCGCCTCTGCGAGCGCACGGGCCACTACGACAACGTCTTCTTCGGGTGCACGGGCAGCGATGCCGTCGAGGCGTCGCTCAAGCTCGCCCGCGCCCTCACCCGCAAGCCCGTCCTCGTCGGGCTGACCGGCGCCTACCACGGCTGCTCCTACGGCAGCGTCTCGTTCATGGGCGCGGGCTACCTGCGCGACCCGTTCGTGCCCCTCTTGCAAGGCGCCACCTCGATCCCGTTCGGCGACGTCGACGCGCTCGCCCGCGTGCTCGCCGGGGGCGACGTGGCCGCCGTGCTCGTCGAGCCCATCCAGGGCGAGGGCGGCGTGCGCGAGCTGCCGCCCCCGTTCGTCGAGGCGCTCTGCGACCTCACGGCGATGCACGGCGCGCTGCTCATCGCCGACGAGGTGCAGACCGGCCTCGGCCGCACGGGGCGCGGCTTCCTCGCGACCGAGCGGTGGCCGCGCCGGCCCGACGTGGTCCTGCTCGCGAAGCAGCTCGGCGGCGGCCTCCTGCCGCTCTCGGCGATGGTCACGCGGCGCGAGATCTTCGTGCGCGCCTACGGCAAGGAGTTCGCCGCGGGCGAGAGCCACAACAACACCATGGGGTACAACGCGCTCTCCGCGGTCGCGGGGCTCGCCACGCTCGATCTCATCACGGACGAGCTCATCGCGACCGTCCGCGACACGGGCGCGTACCTCCGCGAGCGCCTCGAGGCCGCCCTCCGGCCGAGCCGGCTGTTCAAGGAGGTGCGCGGCGCCGGCCTCATGCTCGGCGTCGAGCTCGCGCAGCCGGACCACCCCTGGCTCTCCTTCGAGCACTTCGGGTACCCCGATCTCGCGCACATGTCCGTCGTGTCGCCGCTCGTGTGCCACCGCCTCTACCGCCGCGGCTTCTTCTGCTTCACGTGCGGCCACGACTGGACGATCTTCCGGCTCCAGCCCCGGTTCGACATCCCGCGCGCCACGCTCGACACGTTCGTCGACGCCGCGGCCGACGCGCTCGCCTACGTGGAGGGCCTGACGTGAAGCACGCCATCGTCTTCGGGGGCACGGGCGCCGTCGGCGCCGCGGTGCTGCGCGCGCTCGCCGCGCGCGGCGCGACCGCCACGTTCACGTACTTCCGGGGCGCGGACCGCGCCGCCGCGCTCTCGCGCGAGCTCGGCTTCCGCGCCGTCCAGCTCGACCTCACCGACGCCGCCGCGCTCCGCGCGTTCGTCGCCCGGCTCGGCGCGGACGAGCCGGCGCCCGCCGCGGCGATCCACTGCGCCGGCGCCCTCGACCCGACGCCGGGGCTCGACCTGTCGGACGAGGCGTGGGACCGGGCCTACGCCTCGAACGCGCGCGCCGCCTTCCTCGTCGCGCGCGACGTCGGCGCGCTGATGGCGCGCGGCGGCGGCGGCGAGATCGTCCTCGTGGGCGGGCTCGACCGCGCGCAGTCGCTGCCGATCCCCGTCGCCTTCGCGGCGAGCCAGGGCATGATCGCGGCCACGGCCATGGCGCTCGCGAAGGAGCTCGGCCCGCGGCAGGTCCGGGTCAACATGGTCGCGCTGGGCCTGCTCGACGCCGGGCTATCGGCGCAGCTCGGCGCGGATCTCCGCGACGAGTACCTCGCGTTCTCGGCCCTGCGCCGCCTCGGCACGCCGGACGAGGCCGCGCGCGCGATCGTCTGGCTCGCCCTTCACAACACGTACGTGAGCGGCAAGGTCGTCCCGGTGAACGGCGGCATCTGACCGGCGCGCGCCAGCGCGTCGTCGAGCGCGTAGTCGCTGCGCAGATCGCCGAGCCGGCGCGGCGTGAAGCGGATGTCGTCGAACACGGCGGTGCAGCCGTCGCCCGCCGGCGACTGCGCCGAGAAGCCGACGGCGAGCTCCATCGTGATGCCGAGCGAGAAGCTGCGGACGAGCTGCCACGTCGCCCCGTCGGTGGAGGCGTGGAACGCGCACGCCCGCCCGAGCCGCGAGGCGCGCAGCCACACGTGCCCCGCGTCGACGGCGAACGACCGGCGCTCCTCCGACCGCCCGCGCGTCACCACCGAGACGACCGTCGGCGCGCGCTCCGGCGACAGCTCGAAGCCGAGCTTCGCCCACGCGCGCTCGTGCGCCCAGAGCACCAGCGCGCCGCCGTCGCGCGCGGACGCGAAGCCCACGGCGACGCGCGCGCTGGTGAGGAAATCTCCCTGCGGCGTCCCGAGGAGGCGCGGCGCGTTCAGGACGCCGGCGGTGCGCTCCGGATCGAGGAACAGGTCGGTCTTGCTGCCCGCCGTGACGGTCAGGCACGATCCCTTGCCGATGCTCCAGCTCCTCGGCGGCACTTCCCAGCGGAGCGGCGCCGGCAGCGGCGCCATGAACACAGGTGTACCCACGTCTCCCTCCCCCTGCATGGCGCGATGCTACCAGGAGTGTGTTCCCACGATGTCAGGAATCGTTACGATGTGTGTGCAGGATCTCAGGCCCATGCGAATTACCGTCTTCCTGGTGTCTTGCTGCCTGGCTGTAGGCCTGTCCGGCTGCTTGAAGCCGAGGCGCGGCCCACCGGAGTTCCTGGTCGCGCCGGGGGAGGTGCGCTCGTCGTCGGGGGGCAGCAACGACTACGCGGGCGCCGCGGCGACGCTCGCTGCCGCGGCCGGCGCGACCGTGGCGCAGCGCGAGGCGTACGACATCTGTTACGCGTCCTGTCCGATCGGGACGGCGTGCAATCCCGAGACGGGCCTGTGCGAGCGCCTGCCGTGCGGGGGGAAGTGCCCGGCCGACCGCCGCTGCAAGATCGTCGAGGGCAAGGAGGCCTGCGTGCTCGGGGAGCCCGATCGCGGCGTGGTGCCGCTCGGGCCGGAGCCCGGAGCAGGGCAGCCTGGGGCAGGGGAACCCGCGCCGGGAAGGGCAGGGGCGCCCGCGCCGGGAGGAGCGGCCGGCGCGGCGCCGGGGCCGCGCGCGGACTGACGCTCTCCCGCGCTCCGTTCCTTGCGCCATGGTGGTTCGATTCTCTTCTTCACCTCGCCTCCACCTCGCCAGGCCGCGCCTGGAACAACGATCACGTTGAGCGAGCGAGAAATGAACCGCCAAGACGCCAAGGACGCCAATACATTGTCTTCTTCTTGGCGTCCTTGGCGTCTTGGCGGTTCGAAGTTCTGCTCGTTTCAGGCGGGTTCAGCCCGTTTGTTGCTCTAGCTCCAGCCCCGGCTCGCCATCTCCGCGACAGGCTATCTCCGCGCGAGATCGAGCAGCGCCCGCACGCGCGAGTACGCGACATACGGGTTGTCCCCGGACCCGCCCAGATCGTCCCCGTCCTCACCCGCGCCCTGGGCCCTGATCGGTATCCAGAAATAATCCGGGTGCATCAGCTTCCCGTTCACGCCGTTCGCGAAGGCGGGGTTGCTTATCCACTCGCCGCCGAGCACCGTCAGCCGGTCGTCGAGCTCGAGCACGTAGTGGAGCTCCGACGAGACGGGCGCCACGCTGCGCAGCGCGGCCGGCTGGAGCAGCGCCGCGGGGCTCACCTCGTCGGAGATCATCCCGTAGCGCGCCGACACGCGCACGAAGCGCCGCGCGCTCGGGTTGAACCGGTAGTTATAGCAATCCGCCCCGTGGTACCCGCCGTTACACACGAGCCGCGCCGCCTCCTGCGCGCTCACCTCGGCCATCGCGTCGATCGTGAACGACGTGACCGGGTAGCTCCACACCTCGCGGTGCCACGTGTAGTCGACGACGAACGAGCGCCGCCCCCGCCCGCTCGACGCGGCGCTGATCGAGCTCGCGCCGAGGCCGAGGAGGCCGGTCATCGCCACGTGCATCGTCCCGGGGTTCAGGTCGCGGCACGCCGGATCGACCGGCCTGCCGTAGAGGTCGCGCACCACCTGATCCTCCCGCGCCTCGCAACGGCGCCCCGAGAAGGTGGCGGCGTCGTGCTGGTACAGCTCGGTCATGAGCGCCTCGATGTCCGCCATGCGGAACAGGACGCACCCCGTCTCGACCGACGCGCACTCGACGAGCGTGCTGCCGGAGCGCCTCACGCGGACATCGCGCCGCGGCGGGCCGCCGCCCTCGGCGACGACGTAGGCCGCCCAGCCGTTGCAGTGGCCCCACCAGTACTCCGGGGTGACGCCCTGGTACATCCCGTGATGCGTCAGCTCCCAGTAGGTCGTCGGCCCCGCCACCCGCGTGGCCCGCAGGGCGCCCGACCCATCCGCCCGGCTCCGCTCGCCGGGGGGCGGCTCGATCGACCGGCCCTGTCCCGCGTAGAAGAGGAGATCGTATTTCTCCGCCGGAGAGAGGTTGTCCGGATCGGACGTCAGATCGCCGTAGTCCTTGATCACGGAGTTCCACCGGTCCGCGATGCCGTTCCTGTTGTGGGGCCACCACTGTGAGGCGAAGGGGCCCGCGGCCTGGCCTTGCACGAGGCTCGAGTTCAGCGCGGCATAGGAGCCTCGCAGCTCCGGGTGCAGGCTCGTGGGGAGGTTCGCGGCGTCCATGGGCTCGCGCGTCCCGGTCAACGGGATGAGGAGCGTGTGCGAGCCGCCGATGATCTGGCCCGTCTCCGGCGTGACCCCGAGCACGTACGGTATCGTTCCCCCCTCGAGGAAGCGCGCCTCGATCGGCCGCGCGCTCGTCCGAAGAGCGGCCGCGCCCTCGTGCTGCTCCTGCTCTTGCTCTCTCTGGTCCAGATCCATGCAGCCCAGCGCTAGAACCGCTGAGCTCACCGCCATTACCCCGATACGCATTGTCATGGCTGCTCCCCCCCCGCACGCCTACCCTGTACCACCCGCGTCGCCGATGTCTGCAGAGGTCGGGCCAGCGGCGACGTGGATGCGTCGCGCAAACGATGCACGCGCGTGCGACGCAGCAGGGGGGATCTCGTTCCTGCGTGGCGTTCTCCTTCCGGGAGCGCGCGCGTGCGCTCCAGACGGCCATGCATGTTTCCGTTCCAGGTCCGCGCGATCGATGGGTATCCGAGGCTGTGTGACCCCGACGGAGATGGAGCTGGGTGCTGGGCGGACAGGGACAACGGCGCCCGAGCGCGCGGCGCCGCGGCGGTCGGGCTCGCGCGCGCGGCGCCGCGGCGGTCGGGCTCGCGCGCGCGGCGCCGCGGCGGTCGGGCTCGCGCGCGCGGCGCCGCGGCGGTCGGGCTCGCGCGCGCGGCGCCGCGGCGGTCGGGCTCGCGCGCGCGGCGCCGCGGCGGTCGGGCTCGCGCGCGCGGCGCCGCGTCCGGCTCAGGTGCCGCGGCCGGTGAGCGCCGAGCCGCGGCCGCCGCCGTGCGTCCCGACGCGTCCGCCGACGTCGCCGCCGAGGCCGGCGTCGGGGATGCGCAGCGCGTTGACGATCCGCTTCACGCCGCTGACCCCGCCGGCGACCTCCTCGGCCATCTCCTTCAGCGCGTCGCTGTCGACGGTCCCCGAGAGACGCACCTCGGCGTCGCGCACCTCGACCTCGATCTCGGCCATGTCGAGCTGGTCGTGCTCTCCGAGCAGCTCGCACACATCCTCGCGGATCTCCTCGTCCGATCGCTCGCCGCCTTCATCCCCCGAGCCCGCGAACGTCCCGCGGGTTGGCGGCCGGGCGCGGCGTCGCGGCCCCGAGATGCCGGTCGTCTGCTCGCCGTAGCCGCCGCCGAGGCTCCCCCATCCCTCGCGCTCGGACGCGCTGGTGCTCCCGGGAAGGCCGGGGGCGATGCCGCCGGGCCGCCCGGCGCTGTGGCCGCCTCCCCGCTCTGCCGAGCTCGATCCGCCGCCTGGGCTGCGGATCTCGCTCGCGTCGTCTCTGCTCTTCTCATCCCTGACGCCCGTCATGGCGCACCTCCCGTCGTAGAGCCCCCCCGGCGACCTCCATGGGCGCCGTTCCTGGGCGACGGCATGGGCCAGCCGCCCGAGATGTCCGTGCGGCGACACCCGACCGGCACGTCGATCCGCGCCGGCCGTCCTCCGCGTGCGCGTGCCTCGAGCGCGCTGCCTCCGTGAACGCCGGCAGACGCGGAGAGCCAACGAGCTCGACCTCTCCTGTAGCGCCCGCCCGGTCGGGCGGTGCGGAACCTGCTTCCGCGTGTCGTTGACACCTCCCTGAAACATCAGTAAGTTTCCTCCTGCGAATCGGCCGACCGCAGGGTTGGCAGCGATCGCTGCGATTGCAGCGACCGG
>NZ_CP150363.1:3482500-5620000 GCF_051521615.1 Sorangium sp. So ce1335 | reverse complement strand
CCTGGGCCCATGAACTGGGTCGGGGACACTGCCTGGTGGGCAGTTTGACTGGGGCGGTCGCCTCCTAAAAAGTAACGGAGGCGTGCGAAGGTTCCCTCAGCCTGATTGGAAACCAGGCGTAGAGTGCAAACGCACAAGGGAGCTTAACTGTGAGACCGACAGGTCGAACAGGTGCGAAAGCAGGCGTTAGTGATCCGGTGGTTCTGTATGGAAGGGCCATCGCTCATCGGATAAAAGGTACTCTGGGGATAACAGGCTGATCGCGCCTGAGAGTTCATATCGGCGGCGCGGTTTGGCACCTCGATGTCGGCCCATCGCATCCTGGGGCTGGAGCAGGTCCCAAGGGTTCGGCTGTTCGCCGATTAAAGCGGTACGCGAGCTGGGTTTAAAACGTCGTGAGACAGTTTGGTCCCTATCTGCCGTGGGCGTAGGACACTTGAGAGGAGCTGCCCATAGTACGAGAGGACCTGGGTGGACGTACCTCTGGTGCTCCGGTTGTCCTGCCAAGGGCATAGCCGGGTAGCCATGTACGGAACGGATAACCGCTGAAAGCATCTAAGCGGGAAGCCGGCCTCAAGACTAGGTGTCCCGGGCCGCAAGGCCCCTAAAGACCCCTCGTAGACCACGAGGTTGATAGGCCGGGTGTGGAAGCCGAGCAATCGGCGGAGCTAACCGGTACTAATAGGTCGTGCGGCTTGACCATACTTCTAAGGCAAACATCGAAGCGTCGCGCCCGGAGTTCGGGTGACGAGCAGCGTGACACAGCTAGCCCCGCGTAGAGCGCCCGCGAGAAGCGGGCTCCGCGGAGTCCAGGGGACGCACCCACAAGTTTCCGGTGGTGATATCGAGAAGGTCACACCCGATCCCATACCGAACTCGGAAGTTAAGCTTCTTGGAGCCGATGGTACTGCCAGGGCAACCTGGTGGGAGAGTAGGACGCCGCCGGGATTTTTTTTGAGCCTGCGATGCGCGGCACCGCCGCGCGCAGGCAATTCGCCGAAAGGCAAGCGGTCGCTGCTCCCAGGGCAAGCAGCGACCGCGTCGCTCCTGGATTCAGGGCGACGAGCAGGCCAGCACGGCCTGGCCAGGCGTTGGGCGCCGCGACGAGCGGTCCCCGCCGAGCGTCCGACCGGAATGGACGTGCCCGCAAGTTTCCGGTGGTGATATCGAGAAGGTCACACCCGATCCCATACCGAACTCGGAAGTTAAGCTTCTTGGAGCCGATGGTACTGCCAGGGCAACCTGGTGGGAGAGTAGGACGCCGCCGGGGTTTCTTCGAACCTGCGCAGGGGTAACCTTGCGCAGGTTTTTTTTTGCCTTCCATCCGCCCGTTCATCCGGCCTTCGATGGCTCGGTCCGACGGCTCGCCGAGCTGGACGGCGACCGCGGCGGGCGCGGGCATCGGCCAGCTACTGCCGTCCCCCGCGCCGGAGCCGTTCCGGGGGTGATCCATCGGATCGGCCGTGGCCGCCCGAACCTTACTTT
Source organism: Sorangium sp. So ce1335 (assembly GCF_051521615.1). Lineage (NCBI taxonomy): Bacteria > Pseudomonadati > Myxococcota > Polyangiales > Polyangiaceae > Sorangium > Sorangium sp. So ce1335. Next base: position 5,618,515 of record NZ_CP150363.1, on the reverse strand, counting down.
GAGCTTCGATGAGCGCCGGCGGGTGGATCCACGCGGCGGGGGTGGGCGCGCTGGAGCACCGACCGAGGTGCCATAAGGCCCCAGCAGGCTCGGGGTGCGTCCATCGGATCGGCCGTGGCCGCCCGAACCCTACTTTGAACTTCGATGAGCGCCGGCGGGTGGGTCCACGCGGCGGGGGCGGGCGGGCGCGCTGGAGCACCGACCGAGGTGCCATAAGGTCTCAGGAGGCTCGAGGTCTCAGGCGCGCCTTGTGTGGCGCGCAACATGACGTCCCAGGTGGCATGGCCCGAAGGGAGACATGCCGGGCGGTGTTTCATGCGTGAGCTCCGCGTCCCCGCCTCGGCGGACGGCCAGCGCCCGCCCGCCCCCGCCGCGTGGACCCACCCGCCGGCGCGGCCCCCTCTGGACGGCGTTGAGCGCGAGCGGTTGCGCCACCTCCCGCCGTGAGGGATGGCTCTTGCATACCCCGCAGCCCCCGCTCCGGCAGGGACCTCGCAAGCGCCGCCGATGGCCAAGAAACGCCCCCCACAATCCGACGATCCGCTCGCCCGCTTCCACCCCGCCACCCAGGCGTGGTTCCGCGGCGCCTTCCCCGCGCCGACCCCCGCCCAGGCCAAGGGCTTCCCGCCCATCCTCGACGGCGCCTCCACCCTGCTGCTCGCGCCGACAGGCTCCGGCAAGACGCTCGCCGCCTTCCTCGCGGCCATCGACCGGCTCATGGCCTCGCCAGAGCCCGATCCCGCCGAGCGCTGCCGCGTCGTGTACGTCTCGCCCCTCAAGGCGCTCGCCATCGACGTCGAACGAAACCTGCGCGCCCCGCTCGCAGGGATCGCCGCCGCCGCCGAGCGACTCGGCCTGCCCTACCGCATCCCCCAGGTCGGCGTTCGCTCCGGCGATACGGCGCCCGAGGACCGCGCGCGCCTCGCCAGGAAGCCGCCGGACATCCTCATCACGACGCCCGAGTCGCTCTACCTCCTGCTCACCGCCAACGCGCGCGACCGGCTGCGCCACGTCGAGACCGTCATCGTCGACGAGATCCACGCGCTCGTCGCCACGAAGCGCGGCGCGCACCTCGCCCTGTCCCTCGAGCGCCTCGAGGCCCTCCGGCAAGCGCCGCGGCCCATGCAGCGCATCGGCCTGTCCGCCACCCAGCGGCCCCTCGACGAGGTCGCGCGCATGCTCGGCGGCGGCGAGATCCAGGGCGCCGGTGCCGGCGCGCGCTTCGCGCCGCGGCCGGTGACGATCGTCGACGCGAGCGCCCCGAAGGCCCTGGAGCTCCGCATCGAGGTGCCGGTCGAGGACATGACAAAGCTCGGCGAGGTCGCGCGGGCAGGCGAGGGCCCGCCCCCGGCGCCGAGCGACCCGGCGCAGCGCTCGATCTGGCCGAGCATCCACCCGCGCCTCGTCGAGCTCGTCCGCGCCCACCGCACCACGATGATCTTCGTGAACAGCCGGCGCCTCGCCGAGCGCCTCGCCGCCGCGCTCAACGACACGGCCGGCGCCGAGATCGCGCTCGCCCACCACGGGTCGATCGCCCGCGAGCAGCGCCAGCAGATCGAGGAGCGGCTCAAGGCCGGCCTCCTGCCGTGCATCGTCGCCACCTCGTCGCTCGAGCTCGGCCTCGACCTCGGCGCCGTCGACCTCGTGATCCAGCTCGAGGCGCCCCCCTCGGTCGCCGCCGGGCTCCAGCGCGTCGGCCGCGCCGGCCACGAGGTCGGCGGCACCTCGCGCGGCATCGTCTTCCCCAAGCACCGCGGCGACCTCCTCGCGTGCGCCGCGGCCGCGTCCCGCATGCGCGAGGGCAAGGTCGAGGCGACCCTCTACCCGAGGAACCCGCTCGACGTCCTCGCCCAGCAGATCGTCGCCATCGCCTCGATGGACACCCTCCACGTCGACGCGCTGTTCTCGCTCGTGCGCGGGGCCGCGCCGTTCGCCGACCTGCCGCGCGCGAGCTTCGAGGGCGTGCTCGACATGCTCTCCGGCCGCTACCCGTCCGACGAGTTCGCCGAGCTCCGGCCCCGCGTCGTCTGGGACCGCGTGGGCGGCGCCGTGCGCGCCCGCAAGGACGCGAAGCGCCTCGCCGTCGTCAACGCCGGCACCATCCCCGACCGCGGCCTCTACGGCGTCTTCCTCGACGCCGGCGGCGACGCGGCGCGCCCCGGCCGGCGCGTCGGCGAGCTCGACGAGGAGATGGTCTTCGAGGCCCGCGAGGGCGAGGTCTTCCTCCTCGGCGCCTCCTCGTGGCGCATCACCGACATCACCCACGACCGCGTCCTCGTCGTCCCCGCGCCGGGCGAGCCGGGCAAGATGCCGTTCTGGCGCGGCGACCAGGCCGGGCGCAACGCCGAGCTCGGCGCCTCCATCGGCGCCCTCGCGCGGCGCATCGCCTCGCTCTCCGACGACGACGCCGAGCGCGCGCTCGCCGACGAGCACGGGCTCGACGCGCGCGCCGCGCAGAACCTCGTCCGGTACGTGCGCGACCAGGCCGCGGCGACGGGCGACGTCCCGAGCGACCGCGCCATCGTCCTGGAGCGGTTCGTCGACGAGGTCGGCGACTACCGCATCTGCCTCCTGTCGCCGTTCGGCGGCCGCGTCCACGCGCCGCTGTCGACCTGCATCGCCGAGAAGTGCCGCCTCGAGCTCGGCCTCGCCGTCGACACCGTGTGGACCGACGACGGCATCGTCCTGCGGCTGCCCGAGTCCGAGTCGCCCCCCGACGCCAAGCAGCTCCTGCCGCAGGCCGACGAGGTGGAGGACCTGCTCGTCCGCGGCCTCGGCGACACCGCCCTCTTCGCCTCGCGCTTCCGCGAGTGCGCCGGCCGCGCGCTGCTCCTGCCGCGCAAGTTCCCCGGCAAGCGCTCGCCGCTCTGGGCCCAGCGCAAGCGCGCCGCCGACCTGCTCGCCGTCGCGTCGCGCTACGGCTCCTTTCCCATCCTGCTCGAGACCTACCGCGAGTGCCTGCGCGACGTCTTCGACCTCACCGCGCTCGAGGACCTCCTCCGGCAGATCGCGGCCCGCAAGGTCCGCGTCGTCACGGTCGACGTGCGCGCGCCGTCGCCGTTCGCGGCCACGCTGCTCTTCGCCTACGCGGGCAACTTCATCTACGAGGGCGACCTGCCGCTCGCCGAGCGAAGGGCGCAGGTGCTCGCCATCGATCACGCGCGCCTGCGCGAGCTGCTCGGCGAGGCCGAGCTGCGCGAGCTGTTCGACGCCGACGCGGTGGCGGCCCTCGAGGCGTCGCTCCAGCGCCTCGACGGCCGCGCGCCGCTCAAGAACGAGGACCAGGTGCACGATCTCCTCCTCTCGCTCGGCGATCTCACGCGCGACGAGATCGCCCGGCGCGCGGCGGGCCCGGACGCCCCGCCCGAGGCGGCCCGCGAGCGCGCCGACGCCTGGATCGACGAGCTCGTGCGCGACCGGCGCGTCATCGAGATCCAGCTCGGCGGCGAGCGCCGCCTCGCCGCCGCCGAGGACGCGGGCCGGCTGCGCGACGCCTTCGGGGTGGTGCCCCCGCCCGGCCTGCCGATCGCGTTCCTCGAGCCGGCCGCCGACCCGCTCGCCGAGCTCGTCGCCCGCCACGCGCGCACGCACGGCCCCTTCCGCGCCGAGGACGTGGCCCGGCGCTTCGGCCTCGGCCCCGCGCCCGTCCTCGCGGCGCTCGCGCGGCTCGCCGAGCGCGGCCGCGTCGTCGAGGGCGAGTTCCTCCCCGGCGGCCGCGGCCGGGAGTTCTGCGACGCCGAGGTGCTGCGCTCGCTGAAGCGCCGCTCGCTGGCCCGGCTGCGCGCCGAGGTCGAGCCGGTCCCGCCGGAGGCGTACGCCCGCTTCCTCGCCGACTGGCACGGCCTGCACCGACGCCGGCGGGGGCTCGACGGTCTGCTCGCGGCGCTGGAGCAGCTGCAGGGAGCGCCGCTCTCGGCCTCGGCCCTGGAGGCCGAGATCCTGCCCGCGCGCGTCGAGGGCTACCGCGCCGGCGATCTCGACGCGCTCTGCGCGGCCGGCGAGGTCGTCTGGCGCGGCGTCGAGCCGGTCGGCGACGGCGACGGCCGCGTCGCGCTCTACCTCGCCGAGGCGTATCCGTACCTCGCCCCGCCGCCCGGCCGCGCCGAGGGGGCGCTGGCCGAGGGCATCCGCGCCGCGCTCGCGCGCCGCGGCGCGCTCTTCTTCTCCGACCTCTCGCGCGAGACGGGCGCCTTCGGCGGCGACCTGCTCGGGGCGCTCTGGGATCTCGTGTGGGCCGGCGAGGTCACGAACGACACGCTCGCCCCGCTGCGCGCTCTCGGCCGCGAGGCGCGCCCGAGCGGCCGCCGGCGCGAGCGCGACCGCCCCGCGCCCGGCCGCGGCCTCTCCGCGCTGCGGTCGCGCCGGATCGGCCCGCCGGGCAGCGAGGGGCGCTGGTCGCTTCTGTTGCCCCCCGGCGTCGCCGCGAGCGCGCCTGGCTCGGCCGCGGGCGCGCCTGGCGTCGCCGCGAGCGCGCCCGGCTCGGCCGCCGGCGCGCTCGGCTCGGCCGCCGGCGCGCCCGGCTCGGCCGCCGGCGCGCCCGGCTCGGCCGCCGGCGCGCCCGGCGAGACCGAGCGCCGCGCGGCGCTCGCGCGCGCCCTGCTCGAGCGCCACGGCGTGCTCACGCGTGAGGCGGCGGCGGTCGAGGGGCTCGCGGGCGGCTTCTCCGCCGTCTACGACGTGCTCCGCGCCATGGAGGAGGCCGGCCAGGCGCGGCGCGGCTACTTCGTCGCCGGGCTCGGCGCCGCGCAGTTCGCGGTGCCCGGGGCCGACGATCGTCTCCGCGCCTGCCGCGAGCCGTCCGACGAGCCGCGCACGCTCGTCCTCGCGGCCACGGACCCGGCGAACCCCTGGGGCGCCGCGGTCCGCTGGCCCGAGGTCGCCGCGCGCGCGGACGGCGCTCCCGAGGGCGCCGTCCGCGGCCCCGTCCGCCCGCAGCGCGCCGCCGGCGCCCTCGTGATCCTGCACGACGGCCGGCTGCTCGCCTGGATGGGCCGCACCGAGCGGAGCCTCACCACGTTCCTGCCCGAGGCCGAGCCGGAGCGCGGCGAGGCGATCCGGGCGATCGCGTCGGCGCTCGCGGCGCTCGTCAGCGAGGGGCGTCGGCGCGCGGTGCTCGTGGCGACGATCGACGGCGAGCCCGCGCACAGCTCGCCCCTTTCGCGCGCGCTCGCGGAGGTGGGCTTCACCTCCGGGGCGCACGGCTACCTCAAGCGCGCCCCCACGCCCGAGCGCGCCCCGTGGCGCCCGCGGCAGGCGCCCGCGAACGCGCCCGACTGGGCGCGCCGCGCGGCAGCGACGGGGCCGAACGCCCCCGAGGACGACGTCGACGGCTTCAAGCCGCCGCCCGGGCTGCGCTCCTGGCCGGCCGGCGCCACGGCGGGCGGGTGGCGGATGCCGCCCCCCGGCGCGGCCGCCCCCGGCGCGGCTACCGGCGGCGCGCGCGGGGTCGACGGGGGCCAGCCCGACGACGTCGACCTGGACGACGACGATCCGGCGCTGTTCGACGACACCGCGGACCTCGACGACGGGCTCGACGACGGATCGGCGTGATCTTCCCCGGCGCGCCGCCCTGAAGCGGCGCCTCGACCAGGCCGCGACCCGCCAGAAAAAGGACCGCCGAGCAGCCAGGAAGGGAGGCCCTTCGTGGTTCCTCGGCGGCTCTTGCTCGTGCTGCGGCGCCGGCGCCATCGCGCGCGGCGCGCTGCGACGGGTTCAGCCCTGGTGGCTATGCTCCATCGGCTTCACGTTCTGCTCATGGTGGCCGCGGTTCCTGCGGGTCCCGTTCGACGCCTGACTCCGCGCCTCGGCGCCCTTGCGCCCGATCGCCGCCATGTGCTCGCGGTTCTGGCTGACGACCTCGCCGCCCTTGCGGCCTGCCGCGCGTGCTTCTTCCGACGTGAACTCGTGCGCCGTGCCCTTCTCGTGCGCCGCCTTGCCGCCCTGGCTCGCGATCTGGCGCTGCTGCTCCGCGTTCATCGCCGCGAAGCCCCGCTTGATCTCGCTGCTCTGTCCCATGATCCACTCCTCGGATTGATGTGCATCGTGAACGTCACTCGACGACCGTGACCACGTGCTGCCTAGCCACAGCGCGCCGGCGGTGCCGGCGACGCCAGACGCTGCTGCAACGCGGGTGCCAGACGCGAGCGCCCGGACGATTCCCACGGAGCGTCGCGGCCGGACGATCGATGACCCCATGGCCGCGCCGCCCATCGTCTCCGGGACTCACTGCGGCAAACTGCCTCACTGTGCGTGCGGACGTGCTTGAGCGCCCCAACCCGGGGCGGTCTCAGCCGTGGCAACCCTCATGGCACGTCGCGCGATCTCGTTTTCCTCTTGCAATCATCCGATGCCGTCTTCGCTCACCGCACGCGCCGCGAGATGACCTGTCGTCATCCCGTGAATCCCGCGGCACACGGCGTTCACGAGCGCTTTTCGGGGGTCGCCTGATCCGCTGCCGGGCTTTTCGATTGCGCGTCCGGCGATCTCCGACGTCTCCATCGCACGCGCGCCGCTTCTGCCACAGGGCACCCCGGGCCGAGTGCCACAGGACTGTCCTTTTGCATTGGTGTTGTATGAATCGCCGACCCATGTGGCCCGGCTGTCGGGGGCCGCAGGGGTCCTCGGCGGCATCGCCAGGGCAGGGGAGCACGGCGCCGGCGCCTTGCGCCTTGACACGACGGCGCCGCGTCCGTTGTTGTTGCGCCGCATCATCACGCCGGCGTCTCGGAGCCCTGTGTTGGCGCTCCCGGGGCGGTCGGGGTGACGATTTTGCGGGAGATCCACGATGGCGGTTCCGATTCCGGGGGCTCGGCTCGATGGGGGCCAGCTCTCCTCACGTGATGCGACATCCTCACCGCGCCGCGCGCGCGGCCGTTTTCCGGGGGCCTTCCGCGGCGCGGCCCTCCTCGCGCTGCCCCTCTGGCTCGCCGTCGGTTGCGGCGGGGCCACGGGCGCCACGCCCGCGGAGAGCCCCGAGCCGGGCCCCGCGCCCGCGGCGAAGGAGCCGTTCGATCTGGAGAAGGCGCTCGCCCGCGAGGCCGACGACCTGCCCGCCCGCGAGATCCGCGCCGCGGACTGGTCGGCGCGCGCGTTCGGGGCGGCGGAGCCGACGATCGAGCGCAAGGAGAAGCTCGTCGCGATCACGATCCCCCTCGGCACGGCCAGCCAGGTCGAGTGCTTCGTCTACAACACGATGCTCGACTCGGGCGAGGTGATGAGGAACTTCATCGAGCTCCTCGACCCCGAGAAGGTCGAGGTCTCTCGCGTCGTGCCCTGGGAGATCAGCGTGCACCGGGAGAGCCCGGCGGTGTTCGTTCAGGCCCTCTACCTGGCCCCGACCGGCGCCGGGAAGGCGGCCGGCCTGCTCAAGATCGCGTTGCACGCGGACAAGGCGCACCCCATCGCGTGCCTGCACGACGAGGTCGGGTATGTCCGCACGTTCGAGCGGCTCGCCAAGGGCCTCTTCGACTCGTTCGAATCGAAGAGCGCCGCGCCGAAGCCCGAGTATACGGACACGGTGATCCTCCGCCTCGACAAGACCCCTGTCGGCTTCGAGACGAGCGATCTGTTCAAGGACGAGGACGGCCAGCGAAGGTGGCTGTCGCGCTCTGCCCTCCTCATCCCGCGAGACCCGAGGACGCTGCTCATCGAGGATGAGGCGTCGAACGTGCTCATCGACCCGCAGGGGCGCCTCAAGGGGGGCATCTGGATCGAGACGTCGCAGGGCAAGGCGAACCACCGGATCGAGCTCTCGCAGAAGAAGAACTTCCAGTACGAGTACGCGGGAGAGGTCGAGGGCAAGAAGATCCAGGGGACGTTCACCCCCGCGGCCAAGGCGTGGCTCGCGTCGCCGGTCACCACCGCCTCGGACCTCGCGCGCCTCCTCAAGAAGAACGGCCCCTTCGACCTGAAGCAGCAGGAGTACATGCCCAACGTCGATCCGACGAAGCCCGTCGACGTGCAGTACGCGCGCGACGCCTCGGGCGCCGTCACGGTCAACGTGAGCTCCGTGCGCATGGTGGGCAGCCTCGCGCCCGACGGCCGCCCCGAGTCGTTCGAGGTCTCGGCCGGTCCCCCGAAGCTGACGCTCCAGCGGGCCTACACCCGAGGGAAGCTCTAGAACGACGAACAATCACGTCGAGCGAGCGAGAAGTTAACCGCCAAGGCGCCAAGGGCGCCAAGAAGAGATGACATCCTGGCGCGCTTGGCGCCTTGGCGGTCCGAAGCGCTGCTCGCTCCAGGTGGGTTCGACCCGTTCGTCGCTCTAGGGCGTCGCGTCCCAGACGCGACCAGAGGCAGTTCCATTGCTGCCGGGGTTGAACACCTCGACGGCCATGACCTGATAGGTGGGATCGTCGCTCGCATCCAGATTGTTCATGTTCGGAACAATCCAGCCGGTGTCGGCCCATGCCTTCAGGTGATCGGCGAATACGATCTTGTGGTCCTCTCCGAGGGCCTGCGGCCGAGCAGGCTTGCTCCAGTACTGGTAGAACGTGGAGCGACCGTTGATAGAGGGCTGCTGCTGCCGCGTTGAGCGGTACGTGGAATACTCAACCCCATCGCTCACGAACGTCTTGCCAGGGGTGGCGCCCTGGCTGGGGTCATAACTCCATCGCTGCAGAATGTAATACTCCACCAGGTGTGCGGCGTTTGTCGTGGGCATGCTCTTGTCGTAGCCCCAGCCGTACAAAGCGATATAGCTCGCGCCGCTGTCGTTGTTGAGGCGGTAGCCGATCACCCTGTTCTCATCTCCGTAGTTGTTACCGCGCCCTCTCAAAAGTGGAGTTCGCCCCGATCTCGATCCCTATTCGTGATGGGAATCCCCTGATCGGCCGCTGCCCGCCCATCAGCGAGCCGGTGTGGGCCCGAGAGAGGAAGCCAGGGTGGAGGCTGATGCCCCGCCGTCGGCCGGCGTTCGCTGTGCATTCCTAAAACCAACCAAAAAATCTCACACAAACGTCAAGTCGCGCGACTTCGCCGCGCTGAGCGCCCTTGCATTCCCGTTCCACGACCCCAATTACCACTACACTTTGCGACACGTCAGCCCCTCGCTGACGTAAGGCCGGGGCCGAGGGAGCGGAGCATCGGCGCGAGGCCGGCCACAAAATAGGCGACGAGGGGATGCGTGTTGTGGCGACCCGTCTTCCCCTCGTCGTGCTCCGAGCACCGTGCAGGAGCGGAGCTCATGCAGGATCGTTCAAGCCGACGTCGACATCAAGCGCTGGATGACGGTGCTGCCAACGGTTGACCTCGTGCGGCCCGCGCGCTGCCCCTGCTGCGACGCGGCCGGCCGCCCCGTCAACGGCCCGCTGGTGATGCGCGGCCACGGCCTGCGCGAGCGGCTGGTGTGCGGCCCGCTCGAGCCCGGCGGCGCTCCCCAGCAGGTCACGATCCAAGCTCGACGCTACCGCTGCAGCGCCTGCGGCGCGATCGTGGTCGTAGTGCCTCGCGGGTTGCTGCACCGCCGGCGCTACTCCGCGGCGGCGATCGGCTGGGTGCTTGCTCGCATCGGGCTCGACGGCGTGAGCACGCCTGTCGCCCGCGCCGAGGTGTGCCCCTGCGCGACCCTGGGCGTCGCAGCGGCCGAGCGGTGGCTCGCGCCGTCTCGCTGGATCGAGGCCAGCCGCCGTGGACAGCTGTTCCCTCGGCTCGGGCGCCATGGCGCGGAAAGCCCCCGCGCGCAGATCGCCGAGCGCACCGCGATGCAGCTCGTGGGGCTGTCACCTCAGGGCAGCACGCGGGAGCCGGCGCCGCACCTGGCGTTCCGCGGCGCCGTGCTCGCAGCGTGATGCCCATCCGCAGGCCAACGCAAGCTCCGGCGACTCCACCACGCAGGATCGGGCACGGCGGTGCAGGAATGAGGCACTGGGTCCACATGGGTCGTCGAAGACGGACCCGTGGAAAGGACCGCTCGTGGACATCCTCAAACCCAGAGACCACGCGGAGGAGATCGCCATCTTCCGCCACGGCATGATCGGGCAGCTCTGCGCTCGCGATCTCGAGCATGGCGACCTCGTCGAAGCGCTACGCGCCCTCTCGAAGGAGCGCGTGCGACCGCCCGGGAGCTCGTGTACACGCACCTTCGCGGTGCCGACACTCGAGCGCTGGCTCTATGCCTACCGCCAGCGCGGGCTCGAAGGGCTCTGCCCTCGCGCCCGTCGCGACCGCGGGCGCGGCCGCGAGCTCGACCCGGTGCTGAGAAGGCTGCTGTGCGACATCCGCCGGGAGCACCCGGACGCTTCGGTGCCACTCATCCTGCGCACGCTCCGCGCAGACGGACGCCTGAGCGCCACGGTCAGCGCGTCGACCGTGCGTCGCCTCTTCCGTCAAGAGGGGCTCGACAAGATCCCGCAGCGCGACGGGAAAGGGCCGACGACTCGGCTCAAGTGGCAAGCCGAGCGCCCTGATGCGCTCTGGCATGGTGACGTGTGTCACGGCCCGACACTTCATCTCGACGGCCGAAGGGTCACGGTGCGGATCCACGCCCTGCTCGACGATGCCTCGCGCTTCATCGTCATCCTCTCGGTCGAGAGCGACGAGAAGGAAGACACCCTGCTGCGGCTGCTCGTCCGTGCCCTCCGGCTCTACGGAGTCCCCGATGCGCTCTACCTCGACAACGGTGCAACCTACCGTGGCGACGCCTTGCGCCTCTTCTGCTCGCGCCTCGGGATCACCCTGCTTCACGCGCGCCCCTACGACCCGCAGGCGCGTGGTAAGATGGAGCGATTCTGGCGGACGCTTCGAGAGAACGTGCTCGACCACCTGGGCTCGGTCACGTCGCTGCAGGACATCTCCTCTCGCATCCAGGCCTTCCTCGACGTCCACTACCACCCGTCGCCGCACGCCGGGCTGATGGGGCGCGCGCCGGGGCTTGTGTACGCGCCCGGGCAGCGCGAGATCGACGCCCTCTCCGAGGCTCGCCTGCGCGAGGCGCTCACGCTCCGGCAGCGTCGGCGCGTGCGCCGCGACACGACCGTCGCCCTCCGAGGACAGCTCTTCGAGCTTGATCACGGCTACCTCGCCGGCCGTGTCGTGACGGTCGCCTATTGCGTGCTCGACGAGCCTCTCGCCCCGGTCGTCGAGCTGGAGGGGCAGCGGATCCCGCTTCGCCCTGTCGACCCGGTACACAACGCGCACGTCAAGCGGCCAGCGCGCCGAGCCACGAGCGGCGGCGCGTCGGCCGCGGGGCAGCCTGTTGCCTTCGACCCGGGCGGCGCCCTGCTCGTCAAGAGCGCGCGCGACGCGGCCCTGGCGACCGGCGCGGACGAGGCCGATGGGGAGGAGGACCTCGATGCGATCTTCTGAGCTCGGCTTCTTCGGCCTTCGCACGGCCCCCTTCTCCAAGGAGCTCGACGATGCCGAGCTGTGGTTGCCCACGTCCAAGCAGGTGCTCGTCGACGATCTCGAAGCGGCGCTCCTCGAGCGTGCCAGTGTGCTCCTCGTCGGTGAGCCGGGCGTCGGCAAGACGTGTGTGCTACGGGCCTTGCGGCATCGGCTACCCCAGGCCGGATTCCGCCTGACCTACTGCCACAATGCGACGCTCGGCCGGCGCGACTTCTACCGCTATCTCTGCCACGCGCTCGGCCTGCAGCCGACCTCGAGCGCCGCGAACCTGTTCCTCGCCGTCGAGCGGCATGTCCACGAGTTGCGCAGAGATCAGATCCACCCGGTGTTTCTGCTCGACGAGGCCCATCTGCTGCACCCGGACATGATGGCGCACTTGCATATCCTCTTGAATCACGAGTGGGACAGCCGTGCTCTTCTGTCGATCGTCCTTGTTGGCCTCCCGGAGCTCGAGGGCCGCATGGCGCTGCGCTCCCATCGCTCGCTCCTCACGCGCATCCACCACCGCTTCATGATCGAGCCGGCCACGGTGGAGGACACGGCGGAGTACGTGGCCTTCCGACTGAAGGGCGCCGGTGTGGAACACGAGCTCTTCTCGCGCGAGTCGCTCGCCGCGCTGCATGAGCTCGCGTCGGGCTCGCTGCGCGAGATCGACCGCCTCGCCTCGGCGGCGATGCGGGAATCGGCGCGCCGCAAGCGCAAGCTGGTCGACCGCGAAGCGGTGGCCCGCGTCGCCGAGACGCTCACGCTCGCCTCGTCTCTCGGCTGAACGGCGGCGCACAGCCCGCGAGGCTCGTCGGCCTCGCGGGCCGAGGCGCGTCTGATCCAGGATGGCCATCGCCTCGCCGCGAGGGACCGTGGCCGGCACGATGCCCATCGCCGTACAGCGCCGGCGCGACACGCCCGCGATGGGCATCGGCGGCTGGGGAGACCTACCGAGCTGCGGCAAGATGGCCATCATTCAGGCGGGGCGCAGTGCCATCAGCCAGCCGGCTCGGCAACACGTAGTGCCATCCTGGACCGCCGACATAGTTGTAGCCGCCGCCCTGCCAGGTCACGCTGAATTCGCCGTTCGGGTCCACGGTCATGGACGTCGAGCCGCCATCTTTCCAGTGGGTGAAGAAAAAATCACCAACGTGGCCCGTCGCGTGATTTGAGTTGATCACGGTTTTTTCCGTGTACTTCTCCGTGTAGGCGGAGAACTTGGAGAAATCGAGGGTGGGTGTAGGCGTAGTCGTTGTGTCCAGTTCGCCATCGTTGGAATAAATGGCAAACCCTGCGATGGTGGGGTTCTCTACGCCCTCGATCAGCTCGATGGTGACGCTGCCGTCGTTTACCGCAATATCCGCGAAGGTCTCCGTGTGGCCCACGTCGTGGCCGACCTCAGCGTAAATATCCAGGTTGCTGATCACGGTGTTGCCTTCGACTGCGACGCTGAAGCTGCGCGAGCCGGCGCTGTTGTGGGCAATCTCCGCGAAATGCAGCTGCACGGTGTAGTTGCCGCTGGCGGTGACCGGGATCTCATAGCTGAATGAGCCGTACCGCTCTGTTTGATAAAGCTGCCCACCGACGACAGGGTCTTGCGTGCTGTTGGTCGAGCCGCCGCGAGCGTATTTGTCCGCCTGATACTCCACGCCATCGACCGTTGCGCTCGACGTGCTGCCGGAGTTGATGGCGACCACCAACGCGAGATCGCCGCTAGAAGAACCAGAGCTGCTCGAGGACGAGCTGGAGCTGCTAGAAGACGAGCTGGAGCTGCTCGAGGACGAGCTGGAGCTGGAGCTGGAGGAGGAAGAGCTGCCAGAACCAGAAGACGACGAGCTGCCCGAGGGCTCTGTGGGATTGCTACCACCGCCGCAGCCTGCCAGCGCGACGGAAGCGAACGCCAGTGTGTACCAGCGAGAGAATCGATTCTGCTGTAAATTTGTCATGGGTGTTTCCCGGGATCGCTTGCTGGCGATTGTTGTCGTGTGACGTTTCACGGCGTATGACATAGCCCGTTCTCGGGCAAAATTGTGGCCTGGGCCATACTCTCTCTGGGAGATCAAGTGGTCGTTCGGCTAAATCTATACGCCATGGAGCGGCCGCGGCACAACGCCATTGGATAGTGGACGACCGCAGCCCCTAGCGCGTGCCCTGGGCGCAGCGATCCGAAGCCGCGCCCTTGACGACCCGCGACCGCCACCGCCGGCACGAGCGCGCGCCCATCGCCCCGTACAGCTCCCCCGGCCTCCCCGCGCTGACCGCTGCTGCAGCTGCGGGGCCCAGCCTCCAACATGCCGGAACCCTTCGGGATTGTTTTTGCGTCTGCGAATCGTTTCGGCGCGCCGCCCCCGGCCCCGCGCGGCGCCGCGCGCGCCCTGAGCTTCTGCCGGCGCGCCTCGAGCGGCTCGCCGTCCACGAGGCCGATCGCGCGCCGCAGCACCTGCCTCTCGGCTTCAGGTCGCGGTGGACGATGCCCTCGCGGTGGACGGCGCCGAGCGCGGCCGCGGCGCGCGGCGCGTCAAGCGGCGTCGCCGGCCCACGCGCCTCGCGGTCGGGAAGGGACATGTCCTGTGTCACGGAAATCAAGCATCTCCGGCAACAACAACGTCGTCTTCGACGTGAGGCCGGTGAACGTCTTCGGGGAGTGCCTCGCGCGGGCGTTCTTCCCCGACACCCCGCGAGATCAGCGCAACGTGCTGATCGACAACACCGCCTTCGGCCCGGGGGAGCCCTCGCTGGAGGGGGTCTTGCGGCACGAGCTCGGGCACACGCTCGGCCAGGGCGCCCAGGCGCTCTACGGCCCGCCCGGCGGCGGGGGCAGCGGCGGCGGCGGCACGGCCACGTCGGCCACCTTCAGCGGCAGCCTGCGGGCGGGCGACGAGGCCGCCCACGGGCCCCTCGCGGTCGTCCTCGGCACCCGCTTCGAGCTCCGGATGACGGGCACGGGCGACCCCGACCTCTACCTGAGGTTCGGAGCGGCGCCGACCCGGAGCCTGTACAACTGCCGCCCGTACAGCGACGGCGCGGCCGAGACCTGCACGCTGACCGTCCCGGCGGGCCTGACGCAGGCCTTCATCATGGTGGACGGCTTCACCGCCAGCACGTACCAGCTCCGCGCGAGCTATACGACTCCCTGGAGCAACAAACGGGTCGAACCCGCCTGAAACGAGCAGAGCTTCGAACCGCCAAGGCGCCAAGGACGCCAAGACATTGTCGTCGTCTTCTTCTTCTTCTTGGCGTCCTCGGCGCCTTGGCGGTTCATTTCCCGCTCGATCAACGTGATCGTTGCCCTGGCTCCGCAGCTCCGACGCCTGCCCCCGACGTGGGTGTCGGGCGCAGGATGAGCAGAGTACGGGGGCCCCGTCATCCAAGGGGCGAGCGACATCGCCGCACAAAAATCGACAAAAATCGTCGCCGAAAATTGGGCACCCCACTGGGACCCTTCCTAGGGTGCTCTCATGGACAAGAAAATCGTTGCCGCAACTCTCCTGCAGGCGCTCGCCGTTGCCCAGCGCGAAGGACGCGCCGAGACCCTCGACTCGCTCGTCGAGAAGCTGCGTGTTCGCCGCAAGGACATCCGGAGCACGCTGACCGTGCTCCACCGCCAGGGCATGGTGGACGTGCTCCGTATGCGACTCACGCTCTCCGGGTTCGCGATCGGCTCGGCGCTGATAGGCAAGACCTTGCCGGCGCTCCGGGCCGCCCCGCGCTCGGCCACCGCCGCGGCGTGAGCCGCGCCCGCGGCGGGATCCGGAGGGCTACGCCTCGACCAGGCCCGAGCGCACCGCCAGGCGGGTCAGGTCGGCCACGCTGTGGGTCGCGACCTTCGCGCAGAGGCGCGCCCGGTGCGTCTCGACCGTCTTCACGCTGATCGAGAGCTGCGCGGCGACCTCCTTGGCCGAGCGGCCCATCGCGAGCAGCCGGAGCACCTGCCGCTCCCTGTCGCTCAGCGAGGCCACCATGTCGCCGCGCGAGGCCGCGTCGCGCCGCTGGAGCGCGCGCACCATCGCCGCGCTCACGTCCGGCGACACGGCGGTGCGCCCGCGGACCACGGTGCGCAGCGCCTCCACGAGGTCGGCGAGCCGGCTCTGCTTGGACAGGTATCCATCCGCGCCGGCCCGCATCGCCTCGGCCACGCGGAACTCGTCCCTGTGCATCGAGAGCACGACGAGGCGGAGCTCCGCGAGCCCCTTGAGCTCCCGGATCAGCTCGATGCCGCTGTGGTCCGCGAGGCACAGCTCGACAACCGCCACCTGACAGCGGTGCAGGTCCGGCGCGCTGAGCGCCTCCCGCCTGCTCCCGGCCTGAACGACCTCGCTCACCCCCGGCTGCGACGCGAGCGCGTGCGCCAGCGCTTCCCGTACGACGTGTTGATCATCGACGAGCAGGATATTCATGTTGAAAGCCCCCCTTACCAAATTGCCTTGTATCAAAATCGTTTGATCTCCATGAACCTGTTTTCGCGGTAGGGATCCGCCTGGCAGCGTCGATTTCGTCCCTGTGGGGACCAACTCGGCTCCTCGCGAGATCGCCTTGGACGAGCGCGAGAGAGCGTGATCGCGGTGCAGCCTTGCTGTCCGAGGCGCGCCATGAACAAGGCCGTTCGACGCCCGCCCTGCGTTCGCTCGGCGCGCGCTCGACGCGGGATCGCCGGCCGGGCGCTCCCGGGTCGCTCCGTGTCCGTGCTCGCTGCGCCTTCCGGCGCGCCGTCGGATCGTCGGGGCCGCGGCGTCTCGTGCGCTCCGGTCGAAGCCTCTCCCTGGACCGTTATGTTTGCGCTAGATAGGCTGCCTCATGGCTGGCCTGCGCGGAGCGCTCCTCTCCGGTCTACGACCCGACTCGGCCTTCTGGCGCCGGGCCCTCACCGCGGGCGTCACGCGCGGGCCGGAGCCCTGGGTGCGCCACAGCCCGCCCGTCTTCGGCGTGCTCTTCGCGGCGGCGCTCCCCGAGCTGCGCCGGCGCGTCGAGCAGAACCTGCGCCGCGTGCGCGGGCCGCGGTCGCGCGTGGCGGACATGCTGGACAGCGCCGAGGTGTTCGCCACCTACGGGAGCTGCATCACCGAGGCGCTCCTGCTGGCGAGCGGCCGCGGCTACGCGGTGCAGCGGCGTACGCGGGGCGTCGAGCACTACC
This sequence comes from Sorangium sp. So ce1335, assembly GCF_051521615.1. Classification (NCBI taxonomy): domain Bacteria; kingdom Pseudomonadati; phylum Myxococcota; order Polyangiales; family Polyangiaceae; genus Sorangium; species Sorangium sp. So ce1335. The sequence goes on along the minus strand of NZ_CP150363.1, from coordinate 5,602,056 downwards.
ACGCGTGCGCCGCGCCCGGCCGCGGGATCATCATGGTCACCGCGCACACCGGCGGCTGGGACATCGCCGGGCAGATCCTCGGCGTCGTGCACCCGGAGGGCGTCATGCTGGCGATGCAGCGGGAGCGCGACCCCGAGGCGCGCGCCATCCAGGACGCGGCGCGGCAGCGCGCCGGCGTCCAGGTGGCGCACATCGGCGACGGCCCGCTCGACGCGCTGCCGCTGCTGAGCCACCTGCGGCGCGGCGGCGTCGTCGCCATGCAGATCGATCGCGTCCCGCCCGGGATGCGCAGCCGGGAGGTCCCGTTCCTCGGCGCCCGCTGGCGCGCCCCCGAGGGCCCGATCGCGCTCGCCTCGATGAGCGGCGCGCCCATCCTGCCGGTGTTCACGCACCGCAAGGGCTTCCTCGACTACGAGGCGGTCGTGTCGCCCCCGATCTGGGTCGCCCGCCGCGCCAGCGAGGAGGAGCGGGACAGGGCGGCCGCCGCGATGATGGGCGCGATGGAGCGCTTCCTCCGCGCCCACCCGACGCAGTGGTTCCACTTCTCCGGCGACGGCCCCGTCGCGCCCGCGGAGGGCGGGGCCGGCTGATCGCGGGAGCTCGACGGCGTCCGCGTCGCCGCCGGCGCGGACGAGACGCCCGTGTCGCCCGCCGGCGCGGGCGACCGCTCGCTCAGAGGGGCCCCTCGGTGAGCCCGTGGACGAACTGCCGCACGCGCGGATCGTCGCTCGCCTTCGCCTCCTCGGTGGTGCCGTCGAAGATGAGCCGGCCGCGGTAGAGCATCCCCACCCGGTCGGTCACCGTGAGCAGCCGGTCGAGATCGCTCGAGACCATCACGACGGTCGCGTTCATCGCCCGCTGCTCGGCGCGGAGCAGGTCGAAGATGCGCTGCGACGTCACCGGGTCGAGGCCGGCCGCGGGCTCGTCGTAGAGGACGATCTCGCCGCGCGCGATCGTGGCGCGGGCGACGCCGACGCGCTTCTTCTGGCCGCCGGACAGCCCGGCCGGCGTCCGGTCCTCGAAGCCTGCCAGCGACACGACCCGGAGCCGCTCCGCCACGCGCTCGGCGATCTCCTCCTCGCTCAGGTCGTAGAGCCGCCGCAGCGGGAACGCGATGTTCTCGCCCACGGTCATGTAGTCGAACAGCGCGTTGTTCTGGAACAGCATCCCGAACCGGAGCCGGAACGCCTGGAGCTCGATCTCGCTGAGCGCGTGCACGTCCTTGCCGTCGACGAGCACGCGCCCGCGGTCCGGCCGCACGAGCCCGGTGATCATCTTGAGCAGCACGCTCTTGCCCGAGGCGCCCGGCCCGATGAGCCCGTACAGGCAGCCCGCGGGCACCTCGAGGTCGACGCCCCGGAGCACGGGCATGCCCCCGAAGCTCTTCGTCAGCTGCTCGATCTGGATCATCGACCGCGAGGGCGCGGTCGTCGGGGAGGGGGCGCTCACGCCCCTACCATAGCCCTGTTACTTGAACGTCGTCCGCGCGACGTCGAGCCGCGGGTGGGACGGGAACGACATCCCGCGGATCTGCCCGGAGATGCACGACGCGATGCCCGGGTTCGAGGGGCTCGTCGTGACGGTGACGCCGACGGCGCGCCCGTTCTGCACGGCCGCGCAGACGTTCACCTCCATGTTCGACGGCACGTTGCACGCGTTCAGGTACGTGCCGCGGTTCAGCACGTTGCCGTAGGCGCCGGCCGTCAGATCGGCCGGGCCGTTGTTGCCGAGCTTGTACTCCTCGACGTAGCGCGCCTGCGCCGCCTCACAGCTCATGCCCCCGCCGAGCGACGGGTAGCTGCCGCCCCCGCTCGGCCGCGCGCCCCCGCCGGCGCGCGCGGCGCCCTTGGCGCTGTCGAGGCCGGCGTCGACCTCGATCGCGATGCGGTCGGTCGCGCCCTGCACGGCGAGCTCCCGCTCCTTGTTCGTGCGCTCGCGGTACCACCAGCCCGCGCCCGCGGCGAGGATGACGCCCATCAGCGCCATCCCGAGCAGCGCCTTGTACTGCGTGCCCTGCTTCTCGGCCGACACGACGGCGTCGAGCGCGCGCTTCTCCTGGACGATGTCGCGGTTCAGCTTCGCCTGCTCGGCGAACGGCGCGAACTCCTCCCAGTCCTGGATGGCGCGCTCTTCCCCGGCGAACGTGTCGCGCAGCACGTGATCGCCGGTGAACGAGCCCGACGCGATCTGCTGGAGCAGCTCCACGGACGAGAACGGCCCGTGGTCCATGCCGTCCTTGATGACGGCGTACCGCGGCCGCGGGTCGGACTCGAGCGCCGCCTTGAGATCCGCGAGCTTGCGGGTCGGGTCGTTGCCGTGGAGCCGCTGCGGCTGGGCCACCGGGATGGCGACGGCGAACGGCCCGTCGCCGGCCACCGCCTGGATCTTCGGCATCGACGGCGCCGACGGGACGCGCGCCTCCTCGGCGTGCCCGTTCGGCGGCATCATCGACAGGTTGATGTCGACCTCGAACTCGCCGTCGCCGTCGAGGTGCGACGCGTCCGCGCTCGGCGGCTTCTCCGAGGCGTTCGGGACTATCTGGTAGAGCGCCTGCGCGAGGGCGGCGAGATCTGCCGGCCGGTGCTTCGGATCGGCGACGAGCGACTTGCCGAGCACCGTTTCCAGCGCGGGCGGCAGGTCGGGGATCACGTCCGCGGGCCGGCGCATCCCGGGGCCGACGCTGCTGCCCGTGAGCAGCTCGTAGAGGATGGCGCCGATCGCGAAGACGCTCGCGCGCGCGTCGCCCTCGCTGCCCTTGCGCTCCTCGGGCGCGAGGCAGGCGCGGTCGCGGGGCAGCATCGGCGCTGCGTGCGCGAGCTCCTCGATGAGCTGGAGCCCGCCGCTTGCCCCACCATAGGCGAGGCACGAGGGGTGAACGAACGCGGTCCGACCCTGCGCGTGCAGCTCGTGGAGCTGCGTGCAGAGCGGCACGACGAGGCCGACGGCCTCGCGCACATCGAAGCGACGGTTCGTCGCGCGGCGCGACTCCATCTCGGCGCGGAGCGTGCCGGCGGGGATGGATGTGCCGACCGGCAAGGGGGTGAGGATGGCCTGGACCTGAGCAGACATCGGGGAGCAACACTACGCCATCACGACGGCTCCGCTCAACGCTGCGACGCGATGCTTGCGGTATGGACGTGCGAAGTGGTCCAGGACCGACGTGTGTTGAGCAGCGTCAGCGTGCGCTTATGACGTCACCGTTATTCAGCGCGCGTCGGGTGTGTGTCGGTCGCATCAGGACGCGCATCCGGCGGCGTTCTTTGGCGTGCGCCGGGTGTGTGTGGGTCGCGTCAGGGCGCGCGTCCGGCGGGGTTCTCGGCCTGTGTGGTGATGTCTGCGCTGACGGCGAGGGTGTGGCCGGCGAGGAAGCGGAGGAGATCGGCCTCGCGCGATTTCGGCCAGCGCGCGTGGTTGATGGATCCTTTCTTCGCGGAGCAGCGGTTGCGCAGGGCGCAGTGGGGCTCGTCCCTGTCGCCCTCGTCGAGGCGGAGGAACGAGGTCTGCGCGGACTGTGCGTCGCGCGCGCGCAGCCATCGCTCGACCGAGTCACACGGGAACAGGTCGTCGCACGCGCGGTACATCGCCAGCGCGGGCGGGGGAGGGCCCGGGCAGGCCCACGTGGCCGGCGGCGCGTTGCTGGCGAAGGTCGCGAACGCCGCGACGCGGTCGGCGCGCATCATCGCGTACGTCGCGGCCATGTGGCCGCCGTAGGAGGCGCCGAGCGCGTAGATGCGCCGCCGGTCGACGAGCTTCTTCTCGAGGAGCTGGTCGACGAAGGCGTCGACGGTGGCGACGTCGACGTTCCCGTCGCCTGTGAACTCGGCGTCGAACGGCGAGATGGGCGTGTACGTCTTCGAGCCGCGCTCGCGCTCGCTCTGGGTGGGGTTCTTGAAGGCGCGGCCCTGGGGGGCGAGGATGATGAAGCCCGCGTGGGCGGGGTCGCCGGTGAGGTTCCAGGTGGCGGCGAGCTTGCGGAGCCCCGTCTCCTTGTCGACGGCGGTCGGGTTGTCGTGCTCGGCGTGGAAGAAGACGAGGAGCGGCAGCGGCGCGCGCGTCTCGACGCCGCTCGGCGCGATCACGCAGGCGTAGCGGGGCGATCCTTCCGCGTCGCGCGCCTCGAGCACCTGGGCGCCGCGGCACGGCGGCCTGCCGATCGTCTTGCGGAGCTCGCGCCGCGGCTCTCCCTGCTCGGCGACGCAGCGCCCCTCGCTGGGCGGCCTCGCCTCGGGCGCCTTCGGCCGCTTCGCTGCGGCGGCCGAGCTGGCCGCGCGGGCGCCGGCGTCCTTCTGGCCCGCGGTCTGCCGGGGCTGGCCGGCGTCAGCCGAGGCCGCGCCGGCGCCTGCGTCGCGCTCGAAGACGCCGAGCAGGTCGCCGCCGTCGACGCCCGACGACGGCGTGGAGCAGGCCGACGCGATCCACGCCGCGGCGCCGGCGATCGCGGCGCCGGCGAGCAGGGCGCGGCCGCGCCGGGGGCCGGGAGGGGCCGGCGTCTGGGGGCGCCGGGCGCGGGGGCCGGATCGAGGGCGAGGCACGGGCGAACTGTAGTACGAGGATTCCGGAGCTCAGCCGGGATTTCTCTCCCGGCGGAGCTCGGCGAGCGCGTCGGCGATCAAGTCGCCCTCGGCCGGCGGCGGGGCAGCGGCGCTGGCGAGCATCCGAGCACCCGCATGAGCCTGGGCTCCTTGGGCGGCGTGGCGGCCACGGCGAGGACGATCACCTCGGCCGGACCGGAGGGAAGTCTTCTGGAGGCGCCAAGGCGATACGGCGGTCCTCCGTGACGTTCGCGTCGAGCTTGTGAGCCTTCAGGGACATGCCCAGAGGATGGGCGCCTGGTAGGCACGCAGCAGGTGATCCGACGTGACGAGGGGTGCGTCTTCCAACTGGGCTTGCGCCAGCAGCATTCGATCGAACGGGTCGCGATGGTGAAGTGGGAAGGCGGCCGCCGTCCAGACGTGCGCCGCTTCGATCCCCAGCTCCCGCACCGTCGGATGGCCGAGCCACCACGACCGGAGCTGCTCCGGCGGCAAGCTGCCTTGCAGCCGGCCGATGGACTGCTTGATGGCGAGCTCCCACCAGGAAGCGACCGATATCAATACCTGGGCGCCAGGGTCCTGGAGCGCATCGACGACCTCCCGTCGCAAGCGTCCGGGATCGGCGGCAAACCAGATCACGACGTGCGTGTCGAGCAGCCACTTCAAGCTTCGTCTCCCTCGAGCGCGCGCCGGATGTCGTCAGGGAGAGGTGCATCGAAGTCGTCCTTGATCGCGATCTGCCCACGCAACCCGCCTGCGACCGGCGCGATGCGGGCAGGCGGCTGCGCCTCGCCGAGCGCGATGAGCTCGACGCGCTGCCCGCGCAGCGGCGAAAGCGCAGGCAGGGCGCGCACGATGGCGTCGTCCACGAGCACCTGGATCTTGAGCGCTTGCATTCGCGTAGGATGCTGCATCGGGCGGAGGACGTCCATGCTCCGGAGGCCGCTGGACGCAGCAGACGGTGGCGCCGAGGGGCCGTGGTCCGCCGGGCGGGGTCAGGGGTGGACGGACGAATGCAGGCAGGAGGGGTCGTCTAGCCGATCATCGGGCACGAATGACGAGGTAGGGCGTAATGCTAGCTGCCGTGCTGAGCTGGCCCAGCGTGGCTCGACGGGTCGATCTGGAGTGCAAGGCCAGGTACACTGGACGCCCCGATGGCTGATCCCACCCAGGACATCCTCGCCGCCGCTCTGTCGCTTCCCGAAGCAGAGCGCCTCAAGGTCGCGTCCGAGTTGCTCGCCAGCGTCGAGGAACCGTACGAGGATGCCTGGAACGCTGCGTGGATCGAGGAGCTCGAGCGCAGGGAGCAGGCGGTGCGCGATGGCGGCAGCGGGGGGAACGCGTGGGCCGAGGTCCGGGCGCGGGTAATCGCGCGACTGGGCGCTCGTTGACGTGGCGGATCGTTGTTGGCGTCGACGCGCAGGCCGAGCTGGACGAGGCTGCCGTTTCCCTTCTGTCGTGCTCTTCAATGCAGAGGGCGCTTGGGTCCAAGTTGTCGCGTTCGCTCACGCGAAGCGGCGACCGGGTACTGGATGCGACGCTCGGGCCAGTGAGAGGTCTCCCGGTCTTCACCCGTCCGCGATCCGATCCGCGGTTGTCCGGCTGGGGTGAGGCAGCAAGCCGAGAGCTGAGCGAGAGTTCCCCTGGATGGGCAAGATTCGCGGGTGGACGCCTCGAGTGCGCTTGGGCCTGGCAGCGCACTCAGTCCGACAGACCGTAGTGCTGCTGGATTTGGCGAATCTGGTCGGCCTCGGGAATCCCTAGGCTGACCGCGGCGGAGTAGGCGAGCTCGAGGAGGCCGGCGGCATCGCCGCGGTCACCCGGGGCGCTGCGGGCGAGGAGGCAGAGCGCAATCTTGGCGCGTGCGATGAGGGTGTCCCGAGTGGCGCCGAGCCGCTCGAAGACGGGAAGCAGTTCTTGTTGTCGTATGTGCAGCGCCTCGTCGAGCTGGCCTCTTGCCTGGGCGATGTCGGCGATCTTGCCCAAGGTGACGGCGCGCGCGCGGACGTCGCCGAGCCGCTCGAAGACGGGAAGCTGTTCTTGTTGTCGTATGCGCAGCGCCTCGTCGAGCTGGCCTCTTGCCTGGGCGATGTCGGCGCGACAGCCCGCGGCGAGCGCGGCTTCCCGCTCGTCCCCCCTGGCCCGGTCCACAGCCAGTTTCTGCTCTGCCGCCTCTGCAGCCCTGTCCATGGCGCCCACCCTCCGCGCCACGTTGGCCAGCGTCCAGAGCAGGTCGGACCGTTCCTTCGGCTCGCTCCGTTCCGCCAGACCCCGCGCGCAGAACTCCATCCACACGTGGAACGGCCCATTTCGTATCGCGTACTGCGACCCTGCGCGCTCCACCCGCACCACATCCTCCCCGCTCACCCGCGCGAGCCATGCCGACAGCGCGCCCGCCTCGCGTGTCACATCCTTCCACGGCTGCTCCGCCTTCGCCTGCAGCCGAGTCACGAACCATTCTGTCATTCGAGCCATCACCGTGGTCTCATCCGCGCCCCGCCGCAGCCACTCCGAGAGCAGCGGATGGATCCGCCAGGCATCCTCCTCCCGCCCCTCCGCCGGCATCACCAGGGAGAGCTTTCCCGCGTTGTTCATCAACCGGCCGAAATCCACGGCGGCGAGCCCGGCGAGAGCTTCACCGAGGCTTCGCCCGAACCCGCCGAGCGGCGCATGCCCCAGCGCGCGCAGCCCCGCGATGAGCGCGTCCGTGTCAGCCCCGAGTTGCCTGCCGAGCAACGCCAGCGAGAGCGAGAACGTCCGGTGGAGGTTCGCCCGCCGTGGATCCTCCTGGAGCAGCCTGTCGTCCGGATAGTTCGGCTCAAGGTCGAACCCGCTCCGCCGCAGCTCGTCGAGGAACGTCCCCGCATCATATCCACCCTCGCGCAGGTACCCGGCGGCGAGGTATAGGGCCAGCGGTAAGCGTCCAAGCTCCCGCACGAGGCGTTTTAGGTCCTCCCTCTTCCCCCGCACGCGCTCGGGTGGAAGCTCGGCCTCGATCTGCTCCAGCGCCGTTGGCTCGTCGAACTCCGCTACCGGAACGCGCGCCCAACCCGCACCATTTCCGAGCCCCTTGTAGCGGCCTGTCACGATCATCGGACAGTCCCGCAACGACCTCGAGAGCAGCGCGACCGCGCCCGCCGCCGCCTCGCTGTCCACGTTCTCCACGTGCAGGAGCGCCAGCGGCGCACGCAGCCGGTCGCGTACGCGTGCAGCCATCTCCTCCGACGATGCGCGCAGGGACAACTCATCCGCAATCTGCCCGAGCAGCGCGGATGCGAGCGGCTCCGCCGCACGGCTCTCTTCCGGCTGGAGCGCGACGAGCACCGCCCCGCCCGGGAAGTCGCTGGCCCGGTCGAGCCGGAACTGCTCCGCGAGGTACGACTTGCCCACGCCTGGCATCCCCTGCACCGCGCAGATCGCGGCAGGCTTGCGCTCGCCCGCGCTGGGCAGGAGCGCGTCGGCAATACGCTGCAGCTCGTCTCGTCGCCCGACAAAGACGCGGCCACGCGTGGAGGGTGGGGGCGGAGGATCGGTCGGAGGGCGCACCACCCAGGTGAGGCGTCCGTTTGGCGCCTCTGCGTACAAGCTTCCATCATCGAACCAGAAGCCCGTCTGGCGATCGGAGAACCCGCGCAGCCGCACGTCGTAGCGCTTCGGCCTTCCCTCTCCGTCCAGCGTCACGTCGAAGAGGTGGCAGGCGTTCGGCCATGTATTTCCGAGACTCCCCTCGTAGAGGCATCCCGCCGCGACCTGACGCAGCATCTGCCCGGGGCCCACCCACGCCGCGATCTCTTCGCGATGCAGGTGCCCGCGCAGGACCAGATCCACGTGCTGGGCGAGCAGGTCGCGGCAACTGTCGGCATCCCGGAGATCCGTGAGCGGATGGTGCATGAGCGCGAGTCGGAAGCCCGGCAAGGTCCTGCCGTCCTCGGCCATAACGAGGCGCGCCACCTGATCCTCGGTGAGCAGGAGGTTGCCGCTGTCCGCGTTGTCGCCACCGAGCCACGCCGAGTCGAGACCGATGACCTGAACGTCGAACGGCAAGCCAGGCACGCACACGCGGTAGCCGAGGCGCCCGTGCGGCGAGCGAGCCGGCAAGAGAGCCTCACGCCCGATGGACGACAACCACGCACGGAAGGCCGCCCCTCGCTCGAGAACCTGCTCGCGGTGCTTGTCCTGCAAGCCCCGTGGCGTCCTTCCGCCCAGTAGCCAGCGCGACCTCTCGATCGCGGGGACATCGAACAGCAGGGCGCGCAGCTTCTTTCACGCAGCCTGGTTCGTCCTGCGATGGATGTCGTGGTTCCCCGGTATCACGAAGAACCGCTCCTTCGGCACGTGGAGCCGCCCGATCGTCGCTTCCACGAACTCCGTCGCTGGCCCATACTCCTCCGGGGTCCCGTGGTCGGCGACATCGCCGGTGAAGCAGACAAGGTCGATCGGGATCCCGTCCTCCACGAGCTCGTCGAGGTTCCTCTCCCACGCCTCACCGAGCACGCGCCGCCTGCGCCATGCCTCTGTCTCGCGCGGTCCGCGCACGTGGAGATCCGAGATGTGCAGGACGCGTAACCTGTGCTCACGCTCTTTGGCCATGGTCCCTCTGCCGAGGATATCAGGCCCCGGCATCGTCTTCAGAAACCGCTCAACCAACACTCAGCGATGGCGTCTCCACCCGGCCAGCACGTCGATTACCCGCCCCGGTGCAGCGCGAGGAGGGAGAACAAGCCGTAGCTGCGCCCAACGCGAGCTGGAGCGCGGCGAGAGGCCACCGGCCAGCGTATTGAAGTAAGTTGTCTTACTGGGAGGTGCCACCAAGAGGCGGTCAGCGCGAGTTGGAATGCCGCGAGCGGTGGCCGGAGGGTGGTTCGCGTAAGCTGTCTTACTTCATGACGCCGCTCGGAGGCGCTCGGCGCAAGTTGACATGCCGCAAGGGCCCACCGGGCGGCGTGTCTGCGTAAGCTGCCTTACTTCGTGGTGCCGCCGGGCGGCGTTCGGCGCAAGCTGGAATGCCGCGAGGGGCCGCCGGGAGGCGATTGGAGTAAGATGTCTTACTTTGAGGTGCCACGAGGAGGCGCTCGGCGGCCGCTGGGATGCGCCAGGACGCCACCGGGACGCGATCGCGGGCAGCTCCGTGTGTGTGGAAGCCGTGCATCGGCTGCACCGAACGCCTTGAAGCTCGCGTTCCGCGCTGCCGGTGGTCGGCAGGCCGGGACGCCAGCCGGAGCTCCGGCGTGAGCGGGCGCCGCCGGGGCGGCCGTCATGGAGATGGAGAGCAGGATACCGAGGCTCCTCCTCGACCTCGCTCGACCGCGCCGATCGCGCATCCCCTCGGTCCGCAGGCGCTCGTCACAAGCCCGCTCGTCCGCACGAGGCCGACCCCATCGCCCCCGCATCCGCCCGGGGCCTGCCGAGGACGAAAGCACCCCCGCGACGCCCGCCGGCTTGCGGTAGGGCCCGTCATGGCTAGGCTGGTCCGCACCCAGCCATGACGCCCTTCGATTTTGTCATCGGCGCCGCCCTCGCGGCGCTCCTTGCTTTTCAGATCTACGTGACCGTGCGCGTCTTCCGAAGCCGCGTCTACGAGCCCAAGCAGAAGGTCTACCAGGCACAGCTCGTCTGGCTGCTCCCGATCATCGGCGCCGGCCTCGTCTTCTCGATCCTCCAGGAAGAAGACAAGTCCCGCCGCGACGCCTCCTCCCACCTCCGGAGCTGAGCCGGCTCCCTCCGCCGCCGGGCCGCGCCGTAAGGCCGCCCGGCCGCCACGCCGGCGAGCCCGCCCGCCTCACGTCCAGCCGCCCGCCTCGCTCGCTTCTCCCCCTCCGTCCTCCACGCTCATCTGGCCACCTCGACGCATCCACCGCGATGCGGCGCGGCGGTGGAAGATCGAACGGATCGAACGGATCGGACGATCGAACAGGAAAATTCGGTTTCACCCTTCGGTCCAGCGGCGCCGTGCGCTATGGCTCAGGGAGCATGGCGGACGACGTCTTCGGCATCGTCGGGACCACGCAGGCGGGTAATTTCCACGTCGAGCAGGTGGTCGCAGAGGGGGGATTCGGCGTGGTGTACCGCGCCATCCATGCCGGTTTTCGCGCGCCGGTCGCCTTGAAGTGCCTGAAGGTGTCCGAGGCGAAGACGCCGCGCGAACGCCAGCTCTTCCTGGAAAAATTCCGCGAGGAGGCCCAGCTCCTCTTCCGGCTCTCCGCCTCCATCCCGGAGGTCGTCCGCCCCCTCCACGTCGACGTTCTCCACCTGAAGCGGGGGGAGTTCGTCCCGTTCCTCGCCCTCGAGTGGCTGGAGGGCGAGTCGCTCGACAAGGTCATCGACCGGCGCAGGCTCAAGGGGGAGCCGCCCATCCCGCTCCACCGGCTGATGAAGATGATGCGCCCCATCGCGCAGGCGATCGCGCGCGCGCACCGCTTCCCGAGCCCGAACGGCACGGTGTCGATCATCCACCGCGACCTCAAGCCCGAGAACATCTTCATCACCACGCAGGAGGGGACCGAGCGCCTCAAGATCCTCGACTACGGCATCGCCCAGGCGAAGACGCTCGCCGAGCAGGCGGTGGGCCGGGTGACGAACGGTGACCCGCTGAACGCGTTCTCGCCGGCGTACGGCGCGCCCGAACAGTGGGCGCCGAAGCGGTTCGGACAGGCGGGAACCTGGACCGACGTCTGGGGTCTGGCGCTCACCATGGTCGAGGCGCTCGTCGGACGGCAGGTGATCGAGGGCGAGGCGCAGGCGATGATGGGGACGGCGCTCGACGTGAAGCGCCGGCCAACGCCCCGGACCGAGGGCGCCAACATCCCGCCGGAGGTCGACGCCGTGTTCGAGCGCGCCCTCGCGGTGAGCCCGCGCGACCGCACGCGCGATATCGAGACGTTCTGGTCGGAGCTCGAGGCGGCGATGGGGCTCGCGCCCTCGTTCGGGCGGGCCTCCGCGGACGACGCGTACTCGGTGCCGCCGCCGTCGTCGTCGATGCGCGCGGGCCCCCAGGTCAAGCGCGGCGCGCACGTATGGCTCGACACGCCCGCGGACGGCGGGTCGCTGGAGCTCGACCTCGACATGGCCCCGGCCTCGATGCGCTCGCCGAAGGGGGGGCGCCGCGAGGGCCCGGCGAGCAGCGCGCGCCCGGGGCCGCCCCCGGACTCGGCCGGGCTCGAGATGGACCTGCCCGAGGGGCCGGCGCCGAGCGCGCTGGGGCGAGGGATGGGCGCGCTCGCCCCCGAGGGCGTGCCCGCCAGCGGGCGAGGCCGCATGCGCGACGAGCGCGCCGGCCTCGCGGAGGCGACGCCCGTCGGCGTGCTGCCGCGCGCCGTCGGGATGGAGACCGGGCCGACGAGCGCGCGGGTGCGCATCGGCGGCATGCTGGAGAGCGCGCCGCCGATGGAGGTGGCGCTCGGCGCGACGCCGCGCGCGACCTCGATGGCGCCCGCGGCGCTCCGCCCGCTGTCGGACATGCCGTCGGCCCGCTACAGGCCGCTGTCGGCGCGACCGCCGGCGGACGTGCGGCCGCGCCCCCCGGACCCGAAGCCGAGCGCCGGGCCGACCCTCGTCCAGCAGCTCGCGCTGCCGATCGCGTGCATCGTGTTCGCCTGCGTGCTCACCGTGGCCGACCTCATCATCAAGCGATCGGGCGAGGCGCTGAGCTTCGGCCCCGTGCGCGCCTTCTGGGTCGCCGGCGTGCTCCTCCTCGTCGGCGTCGGCCTGTTCTTCTGGCGCATGCTCGGAGATCCCGGAGATGCCTGACGCGACCCCCGGCAGCGCGCTCGCGGAGCAGCGCGCCGACCAGAGCGTGTCGGCCCGCTTCACGCGGCTGATGAACGCGTCGACCTCGCGGTGGGGCGTGCTCACCGATCCCCCGCTCGTGTCGCTCGCGTCGGGCGCCTTCCTCCTCGCGTTCCTCGGGGCGCTCGGCCGCGACGCGGGCCCCTCGGTCGCGCGCGCGCTCGGCGGCCTCATCGTCGCGCCGATCGCGATCGCGCTCGTCGTCAGCCTGGCGCTGCGCGGCGCGCGGCGCGAGGTCGTCGCGTGGCTCGCGCGCCAGCCGTTCCCGGTGGAGAACCTGAACGCCGTGCTGAACGGGCTCGGCGAGGCGCTCGAGGTCACCTTCGCCGGCGCGGTCCCGGAGACGGCGGAGCTCAACGCCGAGCTCGACAAGGTGCACCCGGATGTGTTCGTGACGGGCGGCGTGGAGGACGCGCGCTCGCTGGACCTCCGCATCGGCGTCGTCGACTCGAAGCGAAACCCGTCCGTCACGAACCACCGGCGCTACGTGCGCGTCCGCGAGATCGTCGAGCGCGTCCTCGTGCCGCTCGCGGAGCGCTACCCGATCGAGAGCGTCCGGGTGAAGTAGTCGCACGCCGAACGCAACGAGAGCGCAAGCCGAGCGCAACGAGAGCGCAGGCCGAGCGCAAACAGGACGCAAGCCGAGCGCGACCAGAACGCAAATGGAGCCCAGGCGGAGCGCGAGGCGCCGCGCGCGCGGCTTGCCATCCCGCCCGGTACCCCTGCTATCGTCGCGGCCCATGACCGCCTCGACCTCCGAGAAGCTCCTCTCCGATCTGGAAGCCCGGGGCATCACCCGCGCCAAGATCGGCGGCTTTGACATCGACGGGATCCTCCGCGGCAAGTACGTCTCCCTCGAGAAGCTGAAGAGCGCGCTCGGGAGCGGCTTCGGGTTCTGCGACGTGATCTTCGGCTGGGACATCGCGGACGTCCTCTACGACAACGCCAAGGTCACCGGCTGGCACACCGGCTACCCGGACGCGCACGCGGTCCTCGACCCGAGCACGCTGCGCGACATGCCGTGGGAGCCGAACACCGTCGCGATGCTCGCCGACTTCCGCGACGAGCGCGGCGGCCCGCACCCCGCGTGCCCGCGCTCGCTGCTCCGGAGCGTCATCGCGAAGGGCGAGCGCATGGGCTACTCGGCGAAGCTCTCGTGCGAGTTCGAGTTCTTCCTCTTCGAGGAGACGCCGCGCTCGCTGCACGAGAAGCGCTTCGCCGGCCTGACGCCGCTCAGCCCCGGCATGTTCGGCTACTCGTGGGTCCGCGAGGGCCAGAACAAGAACCTCATGGCGGCCATCCTCGACCAGATGCGCGCCTTCGACGTCGAGATCGAGGGCCTGCACACCGAGACCGGGCCGGGCGTGTACGAGGCGGCGATCCGCTACGACGACGCGCTCCGCGCCGCGGACAAGGCCGCGCTGTTCAAGGTCGCCATGAAGCAGATCGCCCACGAGCACGGCCTCTCGGTGACGTTCATGGCGAAGTGGAACGCCGAGCTCCCCGGATCGAGCGGCCACCTGCACCAGAGCCTCTGGAAGGACGGCCGCAACGTCTTCGACGACGCGTCGGCGCCCGATCGGCTCCCGGCCGCGCTGCGCCACTACGTCGGCGGTCAGATCGCGCTCATGCCCGAGCTCACCGCGATCTACTCGCCGACGATCAACGCCTACAAGCGGTACGTGCCCGGCGTCTGGGCGCCGCTCACCGCGAGCTGGGGCGTCGAGAACCGCACGGCGGCGATCCGCCTCATCGGGCTCGGCACGCCGGGCGCGCGCGTCGAGTACCGGCAGACGGCCGCGGACATCAACCCGTACATCGCCATGGCCGCGTGCCTCGGCGCGGGGCTCCACGGCATCGAGCACGGCGTCGAGCCGCCGCCCGAGGCCTCCGGGGACGCGTCGGTCGCCGAGTCCTCGCGCCTGTCCTTGCCGCGCACGCTCGCGGACGCCACCCGGATGCTCGCGGGGAGCCAGAAGGCCCGGGAGATCCTCGGCGAGCGGTTCGTCGATCATTATGTCAGGACGCGCGACTGGGAGGTGCGGCAGTACGATCGCGCGGTCACGGATTGGGAGCTGAAGCGCTACTTCGAGGCGGTGTGATCATGAGCCAGTTCACGGTTTGGAGCTTTCCTACACGCATCCTCTTCGGCGCCGGCGTCGTCGCGCAGACGGGCGCCGAGGCGCGCCGGCTCGGCGCGTCGCGGGCGCTGATCGTCACGGACAAGGGCGTCGTCCGATCGGGGCTCCTCGAGCCCGTCGCCGCGTCGCTGAAGAAGGAGGGCGTCGAGGTCGCCGTCTTCGACGACGTGCTCGGCAACCCCATCGAGAAGAACGTGCACGACGGCGTCGCCGCGTTCCGGGACGCGCGCGCCGATCTCGTCGTCGCGCTCGGCGGCGGCTCGCCGCTCGACGTCGGCAAGCTCGTCCGCCTCGGCGTGAACCACGGCCGGCCGCTCGTCGACTACGACGACGCCACGGGCGGCGATCGCTTCATCACGCCCGACGTCCCGCCGATGCTCGCCGTCCCGACGACGGCCGGGACGGGCAGCGAGGTCGGCCGCTCGGGCGTCGTCACGCTCGACGTGAACCACCGCAAGACGGTGATCTTCTCCCCGTACCTGCTCGCGAACGCCGCGCTGCTCGATCCGGAGATGACGCGGTCGATGCCGGCCTTCCTCACGGCCGCGACGGGCTTCGACGCGCTCACCCACTGCGTCGAGGCGTACGTCGCGAAGGGCGATCACCCGATGGCCGACGGCATCGCGCTCGAGGGGATCCGCCTCGCCGCGGCGCACCTCGAGCGCGCGGTCACGCACGGCAACGACCTCGAGGCGCGCGGCGGCATGATGAAGGCGGCCATGATGGGCGCCGTCGCGTTCCAGAAGGGGCTCGGCGCGTGCCACTCGCTCGCCCATCCGCTCTCGAGCGAGTGCGGGCTGCACCACGGCCTCGCCAACGCGCTCTGCCTGCCGGCGGTCGTCGACTTCAACGTCGCCGCCGCGGGGCCGCGGCTCGCCCGCGTCGCGGCGCTCCTCGGCGCCGCCGAGGACGCGGCGGCGTGCGCGGACGCCGTCCGCGCCCTGCGCACCCGCATCGGGCTCGCGGCCGGCCTCGAGAAGGCGGGCGTCCCGCGCGACAAGCTCGACACGCTGGCCGACCTCGCCGCTCAGGACGCATGCCACGCGTGCAACCCGCGCCCGTGCTCGCGCGAGGATCTCCGCCAGCTCTACGAGGCCTCCTTCGCCGCCTGACGCCCGCGCCGGGGGCGCCAGGCGGCCACGGCGCGTCGGATCGCGGCTGCGTCGCGCCGTACGCGCGTGCCGCGCCCGCGACGTTCCCGTGACGCCCACGCGGCCACCCCCGGGCGAGCGCAAGCGTGCGTGGACGAGGGCAACCGGCGGCAACCGAGCGTTGGCGAGCGTTGGCGAGCGTTGGCGAGCGTTGACCAGCGCTGACCGCGGCGAGATGTCGGCCATTTGCCGGCATCCAGCGGGTCCGTGGATGCCGGCCTACCTCTGGCCGACAATGGATAAATGAGGTAGCAGGGGGGCACGATGACGGCGACGACCCCCACCGAGCGCACCGCGCGTCCAGCGACATGCCAGATGTTCGAGACGCCGCTCATCGAGCGGTTTTCGCGGATTCACCCGATCACGCCGTTCGCCTTCTGGCTCCCGGTTTACGGATATCTGAGCGTCCGGGCCGCGCGCAACGGGGTCGGCCTGATCGAGGGGCTCGGGCTCGTGCTGGCGGGCCTGTTCCTGTGGACGTTCGCCGAGTACGTCCTGCATCGATACGTGTTTCACTACGTCGGGCCGCGGCTGTGGCAGCGCCGGATGCACTTCGTCCTCCACGGGGTACACCATGATTTCCCGCAGGACGGGGACCGGCTCGTGATGCCGCTCGGCGCGAGCATCCCGCTCGGCGTCGTGTTCTACACGCTGTTCCGCGTCGTCTTTGGGCCTGTTCCAGCGGATCCGCTGTTCGTCGGCTTCGGCCTCGGGTACCTCGTGTACGATGGCACGCACTATGCCATTCATCACTTCCGCATGAGCTCTCGCTGGGGGAAGTGGATCAAGCGCCATCACATGGTCCATCACCACACGGGAGAGCACGCGCGGTGGGGCGTCTCGTCGCCGCTCTGGGACTGGGTCTTCGGGACGATGGGCACCTCGCAGCCGGGAAAAGGGAGCTGACCGGGAGATCGCGGGGCGCGCTCCGGAGCGCGGGTGGGGTGATCGTCCGAAGGGTGGGAATCGGTCCGAGGCGCCGTGGGTTGACGGGCCGTGAAACGGTCGCGTCTGGGCGCTTGTGCATGCGCGGCGTGCGTGGACTGCGCGGATGACGCGGCCGCGCCGCGTCGCATCGCGCTGATCGATCGTCGAGGAGGGGAGGGAGGCGCCGGATCGGGGCGGCTCGCCGCGGGGGCGCGCAGCCTTGCCGCGGGGTCGCGTGGAGGGGGAGGGCGGGGCGCGCGCGGTGATCGCGCCGCGCCCGCCCCGGCTCACGCGCGCGTCGGATGGGGTTGCTTGACGTGCCGCCCGGGGAGATCGAGGTTCAGCGGGCGCCTCACAGCGAGGAGGTCGTGCCGGGAGGAGGGGCGGGCTGCGCCGCCGGCGGCGGGTCGGGCAGCCGCCTCATCGCGCCTGCATAGAAGGTCCGCAGCGTGTTGCGCCCGCAGTAGGGGCACAGCCACGCCACGTCGAACCGGTCGAGGTGGGCGTTGATGCTGTGCGCCGGCGCGAGCTCCCGATCGGCCTCACCGGAGGCCGACCGACCGCGGGGAGCCCTGGTGGCCCACCCGGCGATGACGTGCCGGTGCTCGTCCAGGGTGGCTGAGAGGCTTGCCTGGCACTCGCAAGGAGTGGAGATGAGGAACCGACTCATGCGTAACCGTCCTTCGTAGATGTTTCCGTAAAACCATGTCGGCATGCCGCGACGCGGCGTGCCCGGGAAGCGCGCTCGGGAAGCGCCCGGGGCTTGCTCGGGAGCCATGCCCCGGTCCTGGTCCAGGTCGACGTGTCGACGTAACGATGTCCTGGGACATCGTCCCGAAAGAGACGGGTCCCCATATAAAGGTTGGTCAGTTTGAGCTCAAGGGGTGTTAGCCTGGAGTACGGTCGCCTTTGTGTGACCGAGGAAGGGGAGTCCATGAACGCTCGACGTGGCGCTCGTGAGCGCGCGACGCTGGCGTCCGGGAGGTTGCAGGTCGTCGAGACACGGCGTCCTGGGCCGCGCTCGGTGCGCAGCTTCAAGATCCTGCTCGCGCACGACGCGCGCGCGTCGACCTGCGATCCGCTGGCCCGCGCCATCGAGGACGCGCTGGAGAACGTCGAGATCGTGGACGCGTCGTCGATCGACGACGCCTTGCTCGCGTCGGCGACCGAGCGGTTCGACGCGTGCCTGGTCTGCCTGGATCTTCCGCCGGCCCCGCACGGCGGCGCGCGCCTGGCGAGCGAGCTCATGGCCACGAACCACCCGGTCGTGCTCGTGACGAGGAGCCTTCGCTGGCTGCCGCCCGACCGCCCCGCGCTGCAGAACCTGCCCTGGATCCCGCCCGACGCGGGCGCGGCCGAGATCACCAGCGCGATCACCGCGGCGACCAGCGAGTGCGACAGCATGATCCGCAGGCGCGCGCCGCTGCCCGGCGAGCTGCTCGACGCGCCCGCGTTGCGCGCGCGACGCTGAGCCGAGCGCCGGCGCGCCGCGAGCTGGACGCCGGATCAAAAAAAAACGGAGGAAGGGGGTTGCTCTGCGGCCCGTGATTCGGTAGAAGCTTCCTCCACCTCGCGCGGGACTAGCTCAGTTGGTAGAGCATCAGCTTCCCAAGCTGAGGGTCGCGGGTTCGAATCCCGTGTCCCGCTCCGAGGATCGCCGGCACCCTCCTGCGCTGGCGCTCCTCCTGCCGTTGGATGGCATGGGGCCGAGGATCGTCTCGCACCTCGGCGCCTCCGAGACGTCTCCCTGAGCTGAGCTCGGGAGCGGACAGCCTGCGCGCGCTGCGCACGGCGCCTCGTGGCTCGGTCGGTGATCGCCGAGCGCGACGTGCGGCGAGCCCGAAGCGCGCGCTGCGCGTGCCCGGCCGGCCTCGCCGCGCGCCTGGCCTGTGCGCTGGCGCTGCCTCGCCGCGCGCCGGGCCTGCGCGCTGGCCTGCCTCGCCGCGCGCCGGGCCTGCGCGCTGGCCTGCCTCGCCGCGCGAGACGGACGTGCTCTGGGGGCGCACGACCGCTGAATCCGGGGCCCTCCCGCTGCGTGGACAGCACTGCCCGACAGCATGGGGACACGCGGAGGTGCTCATGAAGGATGGCCGGCGCATCGCCCGGAACGCGGCGCTGCTGCTCCTCAAGCAGGCGATCATGGCCGTCCTCGGCGTTGTGTTCGTCGGCTACCTCGCGCGGAAGGTGGGGGTCGCCGACTGGGGCGAGTTCCAGGCCTCGCTCGCGATCGCGGGCATCGTCACGATCGCCGCCGGCGTCGGCGTGAGGGGATACCTGGCCCGCGAGATCGCCGTGCGGCCGGAGCTCGGACCGCGTCACCTCGGCGCGGCGCTCGCCATCCGCGGCGTGACCGGCGCGCTGGTGCTCGGCGCGACCGTGGCCGTCGCGCTCGCGACCCGATCGGGCGTCGGCGCGCAGCTCGTCGTGCTCGCCGCCGCGTCCCAGCTCGCGACGCTCCTCTACTCGACCATGTGGCTCTCGTTCGAGGCCCACGAGCGCTTCGAGTACATCCTCTACGCGGAGCTCGGCGCCAGGCTGTTCGTCATCGCGCTGTCGGCGGCGCTGCTCGCGCTCGGCTTCGGCGTCGTCGCGGTGGCCGCGGCGTTCCTGCTCGGCAACGTGCTGGAGCTCGGGATCACCGCGCACTACGTCCGCTCGCGGCTCTACCGGCCGGAGCTCGCGACGCCCCCCGCCGAGCTCTGGCAGATCACCAAGCGCAGCCTGCCGATCGGCGCGCTCGGCGCGCTCACGAGCGCGCTCCTCCAGGCCGACCGCGTCATGCTGCGCGCCCTCTGCGACGAGCAGGCCGTGGGCATCTACAGCGCCGCCTGGGTGCTCAGCGAGAACTTCCGCCTGCTGCCCGACGTCCTGCTCGGCGCCGCCTTCGCCGCGGGCA
This sequence comes from Sorangium sp. So ce1335, assembly GCF_051521615.1. Lineage (NCBI taxonomy): Bacteria > Pseudomonadati > Myxococcota > Polyangiales > Polyangiaceae > Sorangium > Sorangium sp. So ce1335. The sequence goes on along the minus strand of NZ_CP150363.1, from coordinate 5,582,624 downwards.
TGCGCCTCTACGCCCAGGATGGCGGCGCGTTCGGGCGCCTCTACGGCGGCTGCATGCTCGTCGCCGCGCTCTTCGGGCTCCCGGTCGCCGCCGGCGTCTTCCTGCTCGCGCCGGACATCATCCGGCTCGTCTACGGAACGTCGGGCGACTACGCCCCGTCGGCGGACGTGCTCCGGATCCTCGCCTGCGGCGTCCCGGTGACGTTCGCGTTCCAGGTCGTGACGCTGCCGCTGCTCGCCGCGAAGCGCGAGGTCGCGATGGTGCAGGTGCTCGCGGTGACGCTCGTCGCCAAGGTCCTCTTGAACCTGCTCCTCTTGCCGCGCTACCGCGCCCTCGGCGCCGCGTGCGCGACGCTGGCCGTCAGCGCGGGGGCGCTCGTCGCGTCGTGGGGCATGACCGCGCGCTGGGCGCAGTTCGTCGAGCTCGGCCGGGTCGTCGCGATCTTCGTCGCGACGGCGGTGATGGCCAGCGCGGCCTACGCCGCGCGCGTCCTCGCGGGGATGTGGGCGGCGATCGCGGTGGGCGTCGCCGTCTACGTCGTGCTCCTCGTCGCCCTGCGCGCCGTCTCCTTCCGCGAGGTGCGCGCCCTGCTCGCGCGCCGGGTCCGCGCCTCGCCCGCTCCGGCGGCGTGATCCGCGCCCTCCGCGCCCGCGCCCGCGGCGTCAGCGCCGTCCGCCGCGGGCGGGCCCGGCGCGCGCGGCCTCGTGCGCGCGCGTGCGGACGAGGGCGATCCAGATTCCTCATTTTTCGCCGGAGATGGCGCTCGCCGCGGCTCCCTGCGGTTGCCGACATGCGCTCTCATCCGGCGGGATCCACGCAGGAAGCGCACGACGCCTGTGGCCCGGAGGTGACGGTGCCGCGACCCTGCACGTGGCATGCAGCGTGAATAGCGGAGGGCCGATGTGGCGGCGCGGGCAAGTCCGGGGGCTGGCCGGGGTGGGGCGACTCCGGCAGTGGATGGCGCGGCGGCCGTCCTCGCTCCGCGCCCTCGGCGCGCCGGGGCGAGACGAGGTGAGCGCGGCGGAGCAACCGTGGAGGTCCGGGGAGATGGACCTGCCCATGGGCGACGGCGGCTACGCGCTCCTCGCGCGCCTGTCGGCCGGCGGCATGGCCGAGCTGTTCCTCGCGTGCCGGCGCGGGTCGGCAGGGATCGCCCACCCCGTCGTCGTGAAGCGCCTTCGCCCCGAGGCGCGGCGCGATCCGTCGATCGTCCGGATGTTCCTGCGGGAGGCCTGGATCAGCGCCCGGCTCCAGCACCCGAACGTGATCCGGTTCCACGACTTCGTCTTTCACGAGGGGCGCCACCACCTCGTCGTCGAGTACGTCCCGGGCTGCGATCTCGCCGCGGCCGCGCGCGCGTACTTCGCCGAGGGGCGGCCGTTTCCGATCGAGGCGGCGCTCGAGATCGGCCTGGGCGTGCTGCGGGCGCTCGGGCACGCGCACGGGCTCCGCGACGACGCCGGGAGCCTCGTCGGGCTCGTGCACCGCGACGTGAGCCCGCAGAACGTGCTCCTCTCGCTGGAGGGCGAGATCAAGCTGATCGATTTCGGCGTCGCGAAGATGACGGCGATGACCGGAACCGGGATCGAGGACGCCGGCCCGCTCGGCCTGGCGTGGTGCGCCGGGGGCGCGGCGCCGTCGAGCGGCGCGGGCACCGTGAAGGGCAAGCTCGGTTACGTGGCGCCCGAGCAGCTCCACGGGCAGCGGATCGACGCGCGGGCGGATCTCTTCGCGGTCGGGGTGATCCTGTTCGAGCTGTTGACCGGGCGGCGCCTGTTCCACCGGAAGGACGACGTCGCGACGATGCACGCGGTGCTCTCCGGCGAGGTGCCGGCGATCGCGCCGCTCCGCCCGGCGTGCCCTGCGCTGCTCGAGGAGGCCGTGCGGCGGGCGCTCGCGCGCGATCCCGAGGGGCGCTTCGAGACCGCCGCGGAGATGGAGGAGGCGCTGGCCGAGGTGCTCGCGTCGCTGCGCAGCGCGCCGGGCGGGCGCGCCGAGCCGAGCTCGAGCGAGCGCGGCCTGCTCGCGGGCCAGGAGCTCGCGGCGCTCGTGCGCGACGTCACGAGCGGGCGCGATCGACACCGGTCGATGCTGGTGCGGGGCTGCCGGAGATCTGCCGGGATCCGCGGGCGGCCAGGCTCGAGGCAACCGGCCGCGAGCCGCCCTGGAGAAGACTCGCGGCAACCGGCCGCGAGCCGCCCCGGAGAAGACTCGCGGCAACCGGCCGCGAGGATCTCTGGAGAAGGCTCGATGCCACTGGCCGCGAGGATCTCTGGAGATGCGCCGCGGCAGAGCGCTGAGCGCAGCTCCGGGGGCGAGCGCGGCGAGGCGACGCCGCGGCCGCGCGGGCTCGGCGGGGGCGCACCGGAGGACGGAAGCGATCGAGGCGACCTCGTCGATGCCAGGGACGCCGCGACGCCCCACTGGAGGGACGCGCGACCGCAGCGGCGCGTCCGGCTTCTGCCCTGGCTCGTGATCGCGGCTGTCACGTTCGCCGCCGGCGCGCTCGCGGGCAGGGCGATCGGCGCGACAGGCGCCGAGCCCTCCCGCGCTGATCGCCGGCGCGGCGAGATCGCGGAGAGCGCGCGATCCGGGGCAGAGAGCCATTCGACGCCGCCGCGGTGATGCGCCGAACGCGAACGGCCCTTTGCGGTAGCGCGGGTAGCGCCGGGCTCGCTAACCTGGCCGGCCCTGATGCCCCTCCGGAAATCCCTGGGCCGTTCCTTCGCGATCGCCGTATTGACCGTACCCCTCCTCGCGAGCTCCACGAGCGGGAGCGCGCTCCCGCGCCCCGTCCTCGGCGAGCCGGAGGCGCCGAGCTGGCTCGGCGCTGCGATCGAGGCCCAGGCGATCTGCGTCGGGTCGACGGTGGCGAGCGCGGGCGAGCTCGGCGACGTCCTGTACTACCGCAGCGCGCCGGGCGAGCGCGGCGAGGTCTCCGTCGGCTATTACGCCTTCTTCTCGGAGGAGCGGCCCTGGGGCAACAACTGGCTCACCTGGACCGTGCTGCCCGCGCTCGCCGTGGACCTCGTCTACACGCACGCGCTGTTCGTCGGGCCGGGGGTCCAGCGCGTCATGTACGGCAAGGGCGACGTCGAGGGGTTCAGGATCGTCTACAGCGTGGGCGATGACGGGCGGCTCGCCGTCGAGCACGGGGTGGCCGACCGCGGCGATCACAGCGAGGTGCGGCTCGATCGCGCCGATCTGCTCTCGGTCGATCCCGCGCGGCCGACGGTCTACTCGCGGTGGTGGAGCCACCAGCTCGGCGGGCAGGGCGCGGCGCCGGACGATCTCGTGACCCGCCGGTGCTACGGCGCGGGCGAGATCCGGCCGCTGCCGCCGGACGTCGCGCTCGACTTCCGCCTCGATCGGCGCGCCGGGCCGGCTCGCGTGGTGCCCGCCGCGGCGCTGCTCGGGCAGCCCGCCGCACCGCCGCAAGGCGATCAGGGCCTCGCCTTGCGGCCGAGCGTCGCGTTGTAGATCGCGAGGAGGATGACGGCGCCCAGGATCGACGTGAAGAAGCCGCCGCTCGACTGGTACGACGGGTAGATCCCCAGGGCCCGTCCGATGAAGCCGCCGAGCAGGGCTCCGGCCATGCCCAGCAGCGCTGTCACGACGAAGCCACCCGGGTCGCGCCCGGGGGTGAGCAGCTTGGCGATGATGCCGACGATGAGCCCGAACAGGATCCACAACAGGACAGACATGGTTCGCTCCTCTCGTCACCGGGTCACGCCGAGGGGCGTCTTCCCGTGTCAACGCGGAGGCCAGCGTTTGCAGACGACGTGCCGGGCGCGGTGCGCTCCGTTCGCACCGAGGTGAGGCGGCCCCGGCGGGCGGCCCGAGCGGCGGCGGTGCCGGCGAGCGGCGCTGGGCATCGGCTGTACACGGCGCCCGCGGCCCGGGTGAGGTCGAGGATCGCCGCGCTGCGGGCGCGCGCTCCTCGGCGCGGGGTGAGCGCTTCGTTCGCACCGCACCCACGCCGCGGCGCTCGCGATCGCCCGGCGCCTCGTCGCTCCGGCGGCGATGCGCGCCCACCAGAGCTCGCGCGCCGCGCGCCCGATCAGAGCTCGCGCGCCGCGCGCCCGCCAGAGCTCGCGCGCCGCGCGCCGGACAACCGGGCTCCTGGAGCAACGATCACGTTGAGCGAGCGAGAAATGAACCGCCAAGACGCCAAGGACGCCAAGAAGAAGGTCTTGGCGTCTTGGCGGTTCGACGTTCTGCTCGTTTCAGGCGGGTTCAACCCGTTGGTTGCTCTAGGCGACCGCCGTCCGGCGGGATCGCTCACGGCGGCTCGAACGGGCAGGCGTGCTCCGGCCCCGGGGCGCCGGGCGCCCTTGCGGGCGCATCGCTGCTCGGGGGCGCGTCGTCGTCGCGTCCCGGAGAGCTCGACGTGAGCGGGGCGAGCGCGGCGCGGGCCGCGCTGAAGAGCAGGCACAGCGATCCGCCGAGCACCGTGGCCGCGACGGTGCCGAGGACGACCGGCGCGAGCCGCCGTCGACGCCGCCGGCGCAGGCCGCTCGGGCTCCGCAGCCCGCTCGACAGGCGCGTCCGCAGCAGGACGAGCGGCGCGAGCGCGGCGTCGAGCTGCGCACTGCGGCGCGCGCTGACCGGATCCGCGGAGGGGAGCGCGACAGCGACAGCGGGAGGCGGCACGGCGGAAGCAGGACGAGGAGGAAACGAGGTCGGGGCAGGCGGGAGCGAGGTCGGGGCAGGCGGGAGCGAGGTCGGGGCAGGCGAGAGCGAGGTCGGGGCAGGCGAGAGCGAGATGGGGACCGGAGGAAGCGACGCCGGGGGAGGCGGGAGCGAGGCTGCGGCAGACGCAGGCGCCCCGCTCGTCGGCGGCGCGCCGGCCGGCTCAGGCGGCGCGGCGAGCTCCGCGAGCGCGGCCGGCAGGGATGGCACCGAGCGGTGGCCGACCCACGTTGGAGCGGACGCGGCGTCGCGCCGCGCGCTCTGCGGCGCGCCTGGATGATCCAGCGGCACGCTCCCCGGTCGCGACGAGGCGCGGTACCCCACCCACGTCGTGGTGCCCGCAGGGCGCGCCGTCGCGGCCCCCTCCGCGGAGCGCGCCCAGCGCGGCGAGGGCGCCGCCGCGGGGGGCGCGCTCCGGGCCGGGTGCCGCTCGCCGCTCGCCGCGGCGCGCTCCTCCGCCGCGGCGCGCGCCCGGCGGACGGCGATGTGCCCGAGCGCCTCGCGCAACGCGCGCGCGCTCTGCGGGCGGTCGTCCGGGTTCTTTCGCAGGCACTGGAGGATCAGCGCTTCCAGATCCGGATCGATCGACGGATGGAGCGCGCTCGGCAGGGGCGGCGGGGACTCGACGTGCGCCGCGGCGAGCGCGACGGGCGTCGCGCGCTCGAACGGGAGCCGGCCCGTCGCCATCTCGAACAGCAGCACGCCGCACGCGTAGATGTCGCTCCGCGCATCGACGGGCTGCCCTGCAGCCTGCTCCGGGCTCATGTAGGCGGGGGTCCCGATCACGAGCCTGCCGGCGTCCTCGTCGGGCACCGCGAGCAGGGGCGCGCCGGGGAGCGCGCCGGACGGGTCGCCGTGGAGCAGCTTCGCGGTGCCGAAGTCGAGGAGCTTCACCTGCTGGAACGGCTCCCCGTCGTCGTCGACGCGGGGCACGAGGCGGATGTTCTCGGGCTTGACGTCGCGGTGGATGACGCCCGCGTCGTGCGCGTGCTGCAGCGCCGAGCACAGCGGGCGCACGATCGCGATGATGCGCTCCGCCGGCAGGATCGGCGCGGCGTTCAGCAGATCGATGAGGTCCTCGCCGTCGAGGTGCTCCGTGACGAGGTACCAGAGGCTCGCCGGCGCCTCCTCGCGCCCGCCGGCGCCCGCGCCGAGCGCGCCGCCCGGACACGACGGCTCGCAGCCGAAGTCGAGGATCCGCACGATGTTCGGGTGATCGAGCCGGCTCGCCGCCAGCGCCTCGACGTGGAACCGCCGCACCGCGTCCCCGGCCAGCGCGCCGCCGGAGCGCGCCCTCGCGTCGCTGCGCGGCCGCTCGCTCACGCCGCTCGATCTCCCGAGGTCCACCCCGCGCGGCGGCGCGGCGGTGCGCGCCGTGGACGTCGAGGCGCCGTCGTTCGCCTCGGCGCCCGCGCGCGGCGAGGCGGCGCGCTCGCGGATGATCTTCACCGCGCACGCGCGCCCGAGCCCGACGTGCCGCGCGCGGTAGACGCGCCCCATCGCGCCGGCGCCGATCATCTGCTCGACGAGATACCGCCCCCCGAGCAGGCGTCCCCTGAGGAATCGCTCCGAGGACGGGATTCCCGCGTCGAGGGGCGCGGAGGAGCGGAGGCAGTCCATGGCGCTCTCCCCGCAGCAGAATGGGTGCCATCGCGCTGTGCGGACGGTTCACAGCGCCCCGCAGACGGAGCGGCGGGCGCCGCGGAGCCGCGCTCTCGGCCGCCGCGCGGCGCCGCTCCCGGCGCGCTCTCGGCGAGCGGCCCGCGGCGCGCTCGCCGAGAGGCCCGCGGCGCGGGCGCCGTTTCCGCGGGAAATCGCGCGGGTCGCGCCCGACGCGCGCGACGGACGGCAGCGCGGGGGGCTGAATTGTTCTGTTGTCGACGGCCTGTGATAGCGTGGCGCGCGAGGAGGCCCGAGTGCTCTTGAGACGATCCATTCCGTTCGCCGCGGCGCTGTTCCTGTTGCTCCCGACAGGCGAGGTCCGCGCGCAATCGGACCAGGACAGAGCAGCGGCCCGGTCGCTGGCCACCCAGGGCGCCGAGGCGTTCACGTCCGGCCGCTTCGACGAGGCGATCGATCTGCTCGGCCGCGCCGAGGCGCTCGTGCACGCGCCGACGCACCTCCTCCTGATCGCGCGCGCGCAGGCGCGCCTCGGCCGGCTCGTCGCCGCCAAGGAGACGTACCTGAGGATCGTGCGCGAGGAGCTTCCGCCCACGGCGCCGGCGCCCTTCAAGAGAGCCCAGCAGGACGCGCGCGAGGAGCTCGCCGCGGTCGAGCCGAGGATCGCGTCGCTGCGCATCGCGCTCGAGGGCGCGGGAGGCCGGAAGATCAGCGTGAAGCTGGACGGCCAGCCGGTCGCGGACGCGCTGCTCGGCGTGCACCGCCCGATCGACCCCGGGAACCATGTGATCGTCGTGTCGCCGCCGGGCCTCGCGCCGATCGAGCAGACGACCACCCTCGCCGACGGCGAGCGGAAGGAGCTCAAGATCCCGATCCCGGAGAGCCCTGTCGCGGCGTCCCCGCCGGACGGCGCGGGCGCGGGGCAGGGCGCGTGGGGCGGCGAGGACCCCGGGGCCGTACCCGAGGCGCCGTCGAGCACCCCCGAGCGGAAGACGAACCTGCTGATGCTGGGCGGGGGCATCGCTGCCGCGGCGCTCGGCGTCGGCGGCGTGGTGGTCGGCTCGGTGTTCCTGGCGAAAGGTGGGTCGACGCAGCGGGACGCGAACGCGCTGAGCGCGAAGCACGGCTGCGAGTCGCAGGCCCCCGCCGACGGCCTGGAGTGCGGACCGCTCGTCCGGCGTCAGATCGAGAAGCTCGACAGCGATGCCGCGTCGGAGAGGACGACCGGCGCGATCAACCTCATCACCGGCGGCGTGCTCCTCGCCGGCGGCGCGACGCTGATCGTGCTGGAGGTGACGTCCCGACCGCAGCCGTCGAGCTCGGCGTGGATCAAGCCGTACGTGACGCCGACGGGGATCGGCGTGCGCGGCGCGTTCTGAACGGCGCGCGTTGAGCCCAGCGCTCGAGCGCGCCCTCGGCGGCGCAGCGCTCGGGCGCGCGCTCCGTGGAGCGCTCGTCCAGCGCCGCGCTCAGTAACCGAAGTCGCCGGGGACGGCCGGCTTCGGCGGCTTCGGCGGCGGCGTCGTCGGCTTCGGCGCTGTCGGCTTCGGCGTCGTTTGCGGCGGCCGCGTGACCGGCGGCGAGGGCCTCGTCGAGGGGGGCGGCGTCCGCGGGGGCACCGGCTTCACGGGCGCCTCGGAGGCGATCGGCGCCGCGCTCGACGAGGCGGAGGGCGCCGGCTCCGCGACCGGGGCGCTCGCGGTGACGAGCGGCTCGGACGGCGCCTGCGTCGCGGGCGGCGTCGGCTCCTGCGTGGCCGGCGGCAAGGGCGGCGGGGTGACCGTCGCGCTGACGGCGCTCGGATCGCCGGTCGCCGCGCTCGTCGTCCCGCCGCCGCCGAAGGCCATCCAGGCGGCGACGCCCGCGCCGAACAGGGTGGCCGCCGCGGCGAGGGCGACGAGGATCGGCGCCCTGGACGGCGGGCGGGTCGCGCGGCCGGAGACGCCGGACGAGGCGCCCCACGAGTTCGCGGTGAGCTGCGGCGTCTGCGGCGTGTGGCCCATGCCCTGCGCCGCCGGTCCGTTCTGCCCCCCCCACGATCCCTCGGCCCGGACGACGACCGGCGGCGTCGCCATCTCGGGCAGGGCCGGCACCGACAGCCGGGGGAACGACGTCCGCCCCGTGCTCAGCAAGGCCAGGCCGGGCCGCGCCGCAGCCCAGGCGAGGAGCGCGCTCTTGAACTCCGCGCAGCTCTGGAAGCGCGCCCCCGGCTCGCGCGCCATCGCCTTCTGGATGATCCCGGAGAACTCGAGGTCGAGGTCGGGCACGAGCTGCTGGGGGAGGGGCGCCGCCTCGAGGACGATCTTGAAGAGCAGCTCGTTGAACGTCGCCGCGTCGAAGGGCACCTGGCCGGTGGTCGCCTGATACAGCAGCACGCCCATGGCGTAGATGTCGGTCCGCTGATCGACAGGGCTGGAGCCGCGCGCCTGCTCGGGCGACATGTAGTAAGGCGTCCCCACGACGGCGCCCGTGCGCGTCATGCTCATCTCCGCGCCGGCGAGCTGCGAGAACTTCGAGACCCCGAAATCGAGCACCTTCACGAAGTTGGTGAGGCCGGCCTTCGTGGGGACGATGAAGATGTTGTCCGGCTTGAGATCGCGGTGGATGATCCCCGCGGCGTGCGCCGCGCCGAGCGCCTCGAGCACCTGGGACATGATCGGCACGGTCACCTCGGGCCCGAGCCGGCCGTGCCGCTGGATCTTGGCCCCGAGCGTCTCGCCCTCGAGGTACTCCATGACCATGTACCGCGTGCCGTCCGGCAGCACGCCGAGGTCGAGCACCTCGCAGATGTGATCGGAGCCGATGCGCGCGGCGGCCTGGGCCTCGCGCTCGAAGCGCGCCACCGACTCGGCCTGGCTCGAGATGCTCGCGTGCAGCAGCTTGATGGCCACGCGGCGCCGGATGCGCACGTTCTCGCCCTCGAAGACCGCGCCCATCCCCCCCTGGCCGAGCAACCGGACGATCCGGTACTTGCCGTCGATGATCTCGCCGATCAGCGCGCTCATGGCAGAAGGCCCGGTTCGGAGAAGCGGATCACGCCGCCAGGCTAGCACGGCCGCCCGAGCGCAGCCTACGCCCTCGCGGCGCGCGCCGCCGTCGTACGGCCGTGCGTCACCGTCGTACGGCCCCCGCCCCGCTCAGCGCATCCCTGGGCTTTCGCGAGGGCTCTTCGTGATAACGTCGCCCACGTATGGCGGTTTACGAGCTGTCGGTCGATGGCGCCCTGGTTCGCGAAGCGGAGAAGGTCGTGTCTCTCGCGGGTCGCGAGTACCCGACGCTCATCATGCGCTGGGAATCGCGCCTGTTCGACCAGCCCTGGCTCACCACGCTGGTGCTCGACTACGTGATCGCGCTGCCGCCGCTCATCGTCGGGCAGGCGACGTTCAACGAGGTCAGGATCGCCGCGTTCACGGGGCGCGCGGGCACGAAGTTCATGTACTTCGGCACCGAGATGAGCGCGAGCGTGCCCCGCATCGCGCCCGAGATGGAGAACGCGATCGCCCCGCCCGCGCTCTACCAGGAGTTCCGGCTGGACGAGCAGACTTGCCCCATCCCGTATCTGAAGCTGATCCAGGTCAGTCCGCGCATCTACGGCGAAGGGCTCCAGAACTACTACTCGCCGCCGATCAAGGTCGAGCGCTACGACGGGGTGGCCTCGCCGGACCTCATCGCCGATTTCTTCCCCAAGATCGTCGCGAACCTCGACCCGGTGAAGGGGACGACGCTCGTCGACCCCGCGCAGGGCTTCTGGTCGGGCGCGCGCTTCCTCGGCGCCACGTCGATCGCCATCCTCCGGCAGGGCCGCGTGGTCGGGCTGCACCGCCGCGCCGGCAAGGCCGACAAGGACCCGGTGCCGCCCGAGGTGAAGCGGCGCGATCCCCGGCTCGACGTGCGCAGCGACTGGGTGGCTGTCGACGTCGGCGCGGCGTCGACCGTCGTCGCCGTCCGGGGTGAGCGCGGCGGCGCGGAGTTCCTGCGGATCGGGGCGGACGCGCCGCTCCGGGTGTCGGCCGACAACGAGAACCCGAGCGAGGTCGCGTTCGAGGCGCTCGCGAGGACGACGAAGGCGTGGCGTGACCGGGTGATCCTGCCGCTCACGCGCTGGGGCGACGTGCTCGTCGGGCACGCCGCGCGCGACATGCGCGTCCGGCAGGGCGCCGACGCGCACGAGCGGGCCGCGGCGTCTCTCCCGGCGCTCACGCTGCTGCGCGAGCGGACCGAGCGCGGCGAGCCGTTCCGGCTCCGGGGCAAGAGCGACCCCGACACGAGCGAGTCGCTGAAGAAGCCGGCGCCGCCCGTCATCGACGAGGAAGGGATCGGCGCGCACGACCCGTTCGATCCGATCGAGCTGTACGCGTACTACGTCGGCCTGCACGTCAACCAGCGGACGCGGGGGCTCCACACGCGCTACGCGATCACGATGCCGACGGGCTGGTCGCCCGAGCGCCGCGCCAGCGTGCTCATCGCCTTCCGCCGCGGCCTCTTCCGGAGCCTGCCCGCGGGCCTGTGCGAGTACCACGACCTCGACGACCTGAAGGTCGTCGACGCGGGCCCGTCGGCGATCGCCTACGCCGTGCAGGCGTTCCGCATGTTCGGGATCCAGCCGCGGGACAGCGCCGTCCCGTTCTGCGTCATCGACGCCGGCGCGAGCGAGACGGGGATAGCGTTCGGCATCCTGCGGAGCGCCAAGGCGCACGAGGAGGCCCAGGGGCTGGAGCGGATGGTCGAGTACCTCGATCCCGCGGCGATCCCGTGGCTCGGCGGCGAGCGGCTGCTCCACCGGCTGGCCTACCGGGTGTACGTCGCGAGCCAGGCCGCGATGCGCGAGCGCCGCGTGCCGTTCGAGCGTCCGCCCGAGGAGGCCGCGCTCGACGGCGCCGAGGAGCTCTTCGCGCCGTCGCCCGACGCGCGCGCCAACACCTGGGCGCTGAAGGAGCACCTGCGGCCGCTGCTCGAGCGGGGGCCGAGCGCGCCCATCGACGAGCGCCTCTCGCTCGTCGGGCTCGACGGGACGGCGTCCGCTGTGCCGCTCTCGATCGATCGCGGCGCGCTCGCCGGCGCGATCGAGGCGTGGTTCCGCGACGGGATCGACATGTTCCGGCAGCACCTCGCGGGCGCGATCGCCAAGATCGGGCGCGAGCCGGATCCGTACCAGGGGCTCCGGATCCTGCTCGGCGGGCGGCTCGGGATGAACCAGCGCTTCGCGGAGATCCTCGCCGGCACGCTGCCCGCGGGCGTGCAGGTGCACCGCTTCAAGGAGCCGGACAAGGCGAACCTCGGCGCGCCGACCGTCAAGATGGCGACCGCGCTCGGCGCGCTGTCGCTGCGGTTCGACCGGATCGGCGCCACGCTGCGCGCGGAGAAGCGAGACGCCTTCCGCTACCGCGTCGGGCGGGCGCGCCACGGGCAGCTCGCGGACGTGCTCGATCCGTCCGTCGACTACGACGCCTGGCGCGAGATGGGCGCTTGCCTGAAGCCGGACGTCGAGGTCCTCTTCATGCCGGCCGAGGACGAGGGCGAGGTCGCCGCCGACGATCCGCGCGTGCGCCGCGCCGTCTGCGCGCTCGGGCGAGGCGCCGTCGGGCAGCGGCTCTACATCCGGGCCGTCGGGCCGGCGCGCGCCGAGGTCAGCGTGGGGCCGCCCGGCGGCGATCCGGCGGCCGGCGCCGTCTGCTGGACGGTCAACCTCGAGACCGGCGCCGCGGACCAGACCGGCGGCTGAGGGCATGGGGGCTCCGCGGCTTCACGCTTCGCTCGGCGGGCTCGACCCCGAGGCCGAGGCCTGCGCAGGGGCCACGCCGGGGGGCGGGCCCCCGGAGGGCGTGCACGGCGGCGGCGCGCCTGCGCTGCCGGGGGATGCGCCGCCGCTCGGCGGGCGTGACGGCGGCGAGGTGCGCGACGGCGGCGAGGCGCGCGACGGCGGCGAGGCGTGTGGCGGCGGCGAGGTGCGCGGCGGCGGCGAGGCGCGCGACGGCGGCGACGCGCGGCTGGCCGCGCAGCTCGCGCGCGCCGAGCGCGAGCTGCACGCGCTCTTCCGCGCCATCCCGGATCTCTGCTTCCGCCTCGACGCCGAGCTCCGGATCGCCGACTGCAACGAGCCGCGCCTCGCCGAGCTCCACGTCGCGCCGGAGGCGCTCCTGGGCAAGCGCATGACGGAGGTGCTCCCCGGCGAGCTCGGCGAGCAGCTCGAGCGCGCGATCGCGCAGGCCCGCGAGGGGGGCGCCGTCGTCGCGCTCGAGCACGCCCTCGCGGCCGAGGGCGGCGAGCGCCACGTCGAGGCGCGGGTCGTGCCGTTCCTCGACGGCCACGCCCTCGTGCTGCTCCGCGACATCTCCGAGCGGCGGCGCACCGAGGAGGCGCTCCGGCAGCGCGAGGAGCGCTCGCGCGAGTCGCAGAAGATGGAGGCGCTCGGCCGGCTCGCCGGCGGCATCGCGCACGACTTCAACAACATGCTCATGGTGATGCTCGGCTACGGCGAGCTCCTGCTGCGCCGGCTCGGGCCCGAGAGCGCGCTCCGGCGCGACGCGCTCCAGATCACGAAGGCCGGCGAGCGCGCCGCGGCGCTCACGCGGCAGCTCCTCGCGATGAGCCGGCGCAAGGCGCTCCAGCGCGAGGTGCTCGACATCAACGCGGTGGTGCTCGACATGCAGGCGATGCTGCAGCGCCTCATCGGCGAGAACATCGACCTGCGGACGAGCGTCGGCCGGGATCTCGGCTCGATCAAGGTCGACAAGAGCCAGCTCGAGCAGGTGCTCCTCAACCTTGTCGTGAACGCGCGCGACGCGATGCCGCGGGGCGGCAGGCTCGTCGTCGAGACGTCGCTCGGCGAGCCCGGCGCGAGCCCCACGGCGAGGTCGTTCGCGCCGGCGGAGCGGGACGAGGACGCCCCGCCCGCCGCGGGCGGCCCGCCGTACGTCGTGCTCTCGGTGACCGACAGCGGCCACGGGATAGACCAGGACACGCTCTCGCACCTGTTCGAGCCGTTCTTCACGACGAAGGCGCGCGGCAAGGGCACCGGCCTCGGCCTCGCCACCGTGTACGGGATCGTGAGCCAGAGCGGCGGCCTCATCGAGGTCGAGAGCGAGGTGGGGCGCGGCGCGACGTTCCGCGTCTACTTCCCGCGCGTCGAGGACCGCTCGGAGGCAGCGCCGCCGCGCGCCCGGCCGTCGCCCGCGGGCGGCGACGAGACGGTGCTCGTCGTGGAGGACGACGACGCCGTCCGCAAGCTCATCGTCGAGGTGCTCGAGCGGCGCGGCTACGGCGTGATCTCGGCGTCGAGCGCCGAGGAGGCGCTCGACGCGCTGGCGCACGAGGGGGTCGACGCGATGGATCTCCTGCTCACCGACCTCGTGATGCCGGGCTTGAACGGCCGCGAGCTCGCGGAGCGCGCGCTCGCGATGTACCCGCGCGCCCGCGTGCTCTACATGTCCGGCTACGCCGAGGACGTGCTCGCGGGCGCCGAGCGCGACGGCGAGCTCACGATGCTGCAGAAGCCGTTCACCCCCGACATGCTCGCGCAGCGCGTGCGCGACCTGCTCGACGGGCGGTAGCGACCGAGCCTAGAGCAGCAAACGGGTTGAACCCGCCTGAAACGAGCAGAACTTCGAACCGCCAAGACGCCAAGACATTGTCTTCCTCTTGGCGTCCTTGGCGTCTTGGCGGTTCATTTCTCGCTCGCTCAACGCGATCGTCGTTCTAGGAGTCCGGCCGCCGCCGCCGCAGGTAGAAGAAGTCGCGCGGGGACGGCTCCGCCACGTACTCCTCCGGCTTGTACTGCACGTCCGGGATGAGGGCGGACGTCGCGCGGGGCGCCGCGCCGTCCTCGCCGCGGCCGTACAGGAGGAAGCGCGGGTAGGCGTGGTTGACGTCGAGCTCCGCCACGTCGTGCGCGCCCGCGGCCTTCATGCCGTGGGCGAGGGTGCGCGCCGTGACCGCCTCGCCGAGGCCGTAGAAGAGCCGCTTGCCGGTCGCGTCGACGCCGAGCGCCGACCGCCGGATCACCGTCTCGCCGCTCACGGTCGCGCCCCAGTCGCGGTTCGAGTCGTAGAGCGCCTGGTGCAGCTCGCCCTGCTCGACGAGGCAGGGTGGCGTCTGCCGGTAGGCCGCCATGCGGGCCTCGTCGGCGCGCAGCTCGGGCCAGGTGCGGATCCGCACCGCGCCGTTGCGGTAGAGCGCGATCGTGCAGGCCCTGTCGCGCGGCGGCAGGAACGTGTCGCCGTCGAGCATCATCCCGTAGTGGCCGTGCATCGCCTTGAAGCCGCCGTTGAAGGCGGCGATGAGGTCGCCGGCGTGGTCCTCGGGCACGAGCCCCGGGCGCCGCTCGACGGGGACGTCCGGCGAGAACGGCTCCTTCGTGCCCGCGACGAGCCGGAGGTCGACGCGCCCGAGATCGATGGCCACGACCGCGATCGCCGCGAACACGCGCCGCGCGTCGGGGTGAACGACGCTCTTCCAGAGCACCGGCGCGTCGTCGGGCCGCGCCGGGTCCTCGATCGGCGTCCAGACGCCGTCGCCCGTCGCCGCGACCTGCGGAAAGGGCGGCTCGAACGAGGCGGGCGGCGCCGCCGGCTCCGCCGCCCGGCGCTCGCCGCGCCTGTCGATCTCCGCCGCGGCGGCGGGCGCGGGCTCCCAGAACGTCTTCGGGGGGGCGTGCCGGTAGATGGCCCGGTTCAGGCGGTCGGCGACGCCGTAGGCCACGTCCTCGGCCCACGCGACCGGCGCCGGGCCGACGACGGCGCGCGCGCCGTCAGCGAGCGCCGGGCCGAAGCCGCGGACCTCGTGGATGCCGTACCAGAGCGCCTCGACGGCGATCGCGCAGATGGCCGCGCCGCGCAGCGCGCGCTCGGGCAGGCCAGGGCGGCGTCGCCGCCTGGGCGGAGGTCCGCTGGCGGAGGGGGGCGAAGGCTTGTCCACGGCGAGGCAGAGGCTACCCGATCGCGCGGGCAGCCCCAAGTTCCGGGCTTCGAGCGGACGCGGCCGGGCGCGCTACGGCTGGCCGTGCGCCATCGTCCGGGGCCCGTCCTTGAACAGGATCTCGATCTTGCCCCGATCGATGACCTTCGCGACGACGCCGTCGCCGAACTTGCTGTGACGGATGAGCTCCCCCTCGCCGAAGGTGAGGTTGATGCGGTACGGCTTGAACGCCCCCGAGGGCTGCCCCGCGATGGCGCGCTCCCAGGCGATCGTCTGATCGCGCTCGGCGCGCTGGGCGGCGGTGAGCCGCTCCACGCCGCCGCCGCGCGGCGACGCCGAGGCCGCCCTCGGCTCGCCGGTGCTGCGCGCCGCGGCGCGCGCGGCCGCGCGGCTCTCGCGCTCGCTCTTCGGCGCTCGGTAGAGGTGGTGCGACATGCAGGTCTTGCACTCGACCTTCTTCACCACGTCGCCGACCATGGCGATGATGCGATGGGTGAGATCGAGGCGGCACTTCGTGCACCACGCGTCGACCTCGCCGCCGGTCCTAAGCTTCTTTGTCGTCACTTCTCCTCGCGGCGCCGGTCTCGCCCGGTCTCTTTGCTACGGTCCTTCACGTTCACTTGGGCGGTGATTTCCGGTTTGGGCAAGCCGCTCCGCGGCTCGTCCTGGCTGTCGTCTCGCTTGGCCGCGTCGTTCGGCACGAAGCGGATCTCGGTCTTGATCTCGAAGGAGAGCTTCGTCAGCACCTTCGTGATCTCGTCCGCGAACTGGGTGTGCTCGAGCACGTCGCGGATCTCCTTCGCGACGACCCGGTAGAGGCCGTTCTTCGTCTCGTCGATCTGCGTGTAGAGGTAGTGGAGGACCTCTTTGGGCAGCTTGAGGTCGCCGACGAAGTGCCGGATGTTCTCGGGCCCCTCGCTGAGCCTGTCGATGCCGCTCTCGACGGCGCGCTCGACCACGCGCTTGAAGATCTCCGGGATGGCGCGCTCGAAGAGGCGCTTCTTCTCGCCTTCGCCTTCCACCTTGTCCCCTTCGTCCTCGCGGAGCGGCTCGGTGTCGTCGGCCATGGCTCGGGCTCCCCTAGCGGGACGGGGCGGCCACGTCAATGCGGGGGAGCGTGCAGGGTGCCGGCGTCGCGCCATGGTCCATGGATCTGCCGGATTTCGATGACGATGGGGAGCCTTTCGCGCGCTTCCGGCGGCCGGGAGAGCTCTTCCTTATGCGCCGCCGGCGCTCGCCGCGCCCGGGGCGGAACGCCGCGGCCGGCCGGCCGCGCGCCGCCGCCCGCGCCGGCCGACGCCGGCTCAGAGCTCCTCGTACGCGTCCATCTCGTTCGATTCGTACGGATCCACGCCGCCGTCGCCCGACGCCGATCGTTTGTAGGATCGAAGGACCCACACCTCGGCCGCGAACCGGCCAGCGCCCCGCCGGGCGCTGATCTCGACGGTGGCGTCGTCGTCCTCGAGCGGGCAGAACGGCCGATCCGGCTGGACGATCGGCCAGGCGTCCTCGGTGCCGTCGCTCGCGATCATCGCCCCGCGGCTGCTCCGCACGGCGACGTCCAGGTTGAGGATCCCGGGCCCGCCGACGGCGAACACGCGGTAGCACGCGCCCCGCAGGGCCTTCAGCGGCTCCGAGACGATCGCGCCGCCCTCGGCGACGTGGCCCTCGATCGTCGTGGTCGAGAGCCGCCGCATGCCGTTCTCGGGGCCGCAGAGCAGCGACAGGCGGGTGACGTCCTTCACGGGCTCGCCGCTGATCTTGAAGTTTCCGTAGCAGCGGACCCAGGGGCCGCCGACGCGCACCGGCAGCACCGGCAGGTCCGGATCCCCGAGGGATCCGGCGTCACCCTGTCCCGCGTCGGCGTCCGACGGCCCGTCGGGCACGGCCGTGACCACCGGGCGCGGCGGCGCTGCGGAGAGCACGACCGGGGGCCCCGGCTTGCCTTCCCAGGGGCGAGGCTCCTCGCGGCACCCAGGCGCGGTGAGCCCGACGAGCAGGACGGCGCCGAGGCGCGCAGCCCGAGGGATCGACAGGGAAGGGCAGTCGCGCCTGGACGACACCGCGGTCGGCTCTGCGCTAGAGTCCCGCGCGATGGAAGCGTTTTCTGAGCGCAGCGGGCGGCGGGCGGGTAATCCGTACCTCGAACGACGCGTCGAACCACGCGTCGAGCCGCGCGTCGAACCGAGCCGCGGATCGCGCGGCGGGCGGGCCCTCCGCGCGTGAGCACGACGCCCCGATCGCCCGCGCGCGCGGGCGCGAGCCAGGGTCCGAAGCGCGCCCCGCGGCGCCGCACCCCGCCCGGTGAGCAGGGCGCGCCCCCGCCGGCGGCGGCGGAGCCGAGCGAGAGCGACCGGGAGATCGCGGCCGCCCTCGCGGCGTGGTTCGACCGCGTCGCGCGCGACCTTCCGTGGCGGCGGACGCGCGATCCCTACGCGATCTGGCTGAGCGAGGTGATGCTCCAGCAGACGCGCGTCGAGACGGTCATCCCGTACTACGAGCGGTTCCTCGCCCGCTACCCGACCGTCTTCGCGCTCGCGTCCGCCGCGATCGACGACGTGCTCTCGCTGTGGAGCGGGCTCGGCTACTACCGCCGCGCGCGCGTGCTCCACCTCGCCGCGCGCGAGGTCACCGCGCGCCACGACGGCGCGCTCCCCCGCGACGTCGCCGCGCTCCGCGCCCTGCCCGGCGTCGGCGCGTACACCGCGGGCGCGATCGCCAGCATCGCGTACGACCAGCCGGTGCCGCTCGTCGACGGCAACGTCGCCCGGGTGCTCTCCCGCATCGAGGGCATCGACGACGACATCCGCAGCGCCTCGGGCACCCGCAAGCTCTGGGCGGCGGCGGAGCGCCTCGTGCGGGCCGCGGCGGAGAGCGTCCATCCGGGACGCTTCAACCAGGCCTTGATGGAGCTCGGCGCGACCGTCTGCGCGCCGCGCAATCCCCGCTGCGACGCGTGTCCCGTCGACGGCGCGTGCGCCGCGCGCGCCCTCGGGAGGCAGGCAGAGCTGCCGGTGATCGCCCCGAAGCGCGACGTCCCCGCGGTCGCGATGGTGGCCGCGGTGGTGCGGTCGGGCGACCGCGTGCTCTTCGTCCGGCGCGCCGAGGGCGGGCTGTTCGGCGGGCTCTGGGAGCCGCCCATGGTCGAGGCGCGCGCGCTCGCGGACGCCCGCGCGCTCCTCGAGCAGGTCGGCGTCGCGCCTGACGCGCCGCTCCGCGAGGTCGGCCGCGTGCGCCACATCCTCACGCACCGGCGGCTCGACGTGACGGTGGCGCGCGCCGAGGTGTCGGCCCCGTGGCGCTTCCGGGCAAAGCTTGCCTCCCCCTACGAGAAGGCGGCGTGGCTCGATCCGGGCGTGCTGGATATCGGCGTTTCCAAGCTCGCTCGAAAGGTCCTGTCCGCGGCATCGGCGCCGGACGGCGGATCCGCGCGCCGGTCCCGGTAGGCCCGCGCGCCCTCGTCGGGCCGGCTCGCGGCCGGATCCGGGGCCGGATCGCGCGCGCATCGGCCCGCGCAGGGGCCGGAAACGGCCCCTCGGGCCGCGGCCAGGCGGCGCCGCGGGCCATCCGCGCTCCGCTGCGGGCGTGGCGCGGCGCCGCTTGCGGCCGGGCCGCCGCGACGCAGCGGCGCGGGTCAGGGCGAACGCCATACGTCGCCGTGGAACGTTCCTGACTCCGGCGCGGCGGCGCGAGCACCGTGGCACGGAAGGCGCTTGGTGGGATGGCGGGCAGGCCCCTCTAGCCTCGTGCCTCCGGCCGTCGCCGGAGCTCGATTGAAGCCTGGGAGCTCAGCAACATGGATGCGCGACGACGGACCACAGAGACGCTGCCCACCATGAGCGCACCTGTGCGATCCATGACCGTGATGGCGGACGACGGCGCGCTGTACGTGCTGCCGCTGTGCGAGCGGATCGTGCTCGACGTGCTGGCCTACGAGGACGAAGGCCTGCTGGCCTTCATCCGCATCGACGGAGAGGTGGTGGCAGAGCTGCCCGTGCTCGGCCAGGCGTGACCGAACGGCACGTCCGCGCGCGCCTGCGCGGCGGAGCGCCTCACCTCCTCGTCGCGCGCCGCGGCGGCCTGCGCGCGCCGCCGCTCAGCCCACGTGCCGTCGCATCCGCTGGGTCGCGGGCAGCTCGTCTTCTTCCTCGTCCGCACCCTCGTCGTCCGGCTCCACGGACTCGACGTCCTCGTCCTCCAGGAGATAGGGCAGGTCGCCGTCATCGTCGTCGTGCGACATCGCCACGTCGCTGATGTCCTGCCCCTTGGTCGCCCCTTCGAGGAACTCCGCCCCGAGATCGCTCGCCAGATCGGCGGCGGCGTCGGCGGCGTCGGGGTTGACCTCGAACTCGGTGCTCCCGGCGTCGTTCGGGTGGTGGTGATAGCCGCGCACCTCGTCGTCGAGCGTCGGGATCACGTCGCTGAACTCGCTGCGCGGGTACACCTTGCCGCGCAGCGGGGGCGCAGCCTCGGCGTCCACCATGTCGGCGAACGGCTCGTCCAGCTCGCCCGTGCCGAACCCCCTCGCGGCGGTCCGGGGCGCCTCGGCCCGCTTGCGCGGCCTTCCCGGGTCGCTGCGTTCTTCTCGTTCTCGGCGCTGCGTCGGGCTCGTGCGCGGTGCGCGAAGCGTCGACGAATTTGCGGCGGTGCTCTGCCTGCCTCGGGTGCTTGAATTGCTCACGGTGGTCTCCGCATGCAGGGTCCGGTCCGCAGGTGAAGCGGGCGGATACGGAAGGGGGGCGAGGACCGTGCCGAGGGGCGCGCCGCCGCAGCGCCGGCGGCAGCGAGGCGCCGGCGGCAGCGAGGCGCCGGCGACAGCGAGGCCCCGGCGCAGCGTCGTGCGCGCGGCGCGCCGGAGCGGCTCGAGCGTCGCGCCCCGCACGGGCGGGACGCAATTGAGCGTGCCAGCGGGCGCCGCCTCGGGGTAGAAGGCGCCTGGCGATGCTGGAACTCCGGACCGGGCTCTCGCTCGTGGCCGTTCTGCTGGGGGCGTGCTGGGCGCGCACCGCCGCGGCCCAGCACGCTGCCGGCGAGGCCGGGGCGGTCGAGGAGGCGCAGGCCGGCGAGGAGGGCGGGAACGCCGAGCTCGAGGCGTACCGCGCGCTCGCGCGCCCGCCGGGGACGGCGGCGCGGGTCGTGTCGACGGTCGCGATGGGGAGGGGGATCCGGTTCAACAACCCCTACCGCCTGCAGACGCAGCTCGGCGAGACGGCCGAATCGCTCTCGCTCACCGCCGGGTACCTCGACCTCGGCGCCGCGTTCGCGCTGGGGCCGGCCGACGGCATTCAGCACGGCGGCGCGCTGCGCCTGTCGCTCGCGGTGGGCGGCGTCCCGCAGGAGTCGCTGACGCCGAGCTACTTCATCGCCTACCGCGGCGTCCCGCGCGTGCTCGGCTACGGGCGGCTCGGGGCGGCGATCCTGATCGAGCCCGACGCGAACGTCGGCGGCGAGCTCGCCGTCGGGCTCGGGTACTTCCTGCTCGCGGGCGTCGCGGTCTCGGGCGAGATCGTCGGGGATCTCTTCTACGGCGCCGCGACCTACGACGCGGCGTACACCGTCTACCCCGTCGTCTCGGCGCAGCTCGGGATCCTCATCGACCACGAGCTCCTGCCATGAGCGCGCCGGGACGCGCGCGGCGCCGCGGGCGCCTCCGGACGAGGGACGTCGCAGGGGTCGCGGCGCTGCTGCTCCTCGTCGGCGTCGCGCCGGTCGTGGGCGACATCGGGAGCTGCGGGCAGGCGCCGGACGAGCTCGATCCGTACAAGTTCTTCGCGCTCAAGGCGAACATCGATTGCGCCCAGTGCGAAGCGTGCGGCCTGCACACCCGTGCGTGCGCGGCCGCGTGCGACCCCGAGGGCGCGCCGGAGTTTCCGCCCGGCTGCTACCCGCTGGTGCACGACGGCGAGGTGTGCCTGCGCAAGCTCCAGCTGGCGGGCTGCGACGAGTTCAGCGCGTACGCGGCGGACGAGGGCCCCTCGATCCCGACGGAGTGCAATTTCTGCCCATTGCCGGGGGAGGCGCCGTGAGCGCGCCCAGCGCAGCCGTGTCGCGCCGACGTCTCGCCCGGCGCGTCGCGAAGGCCGCGCGGGGGCTCTGGTTCGCGGCGCTCGCCCTTGCCCTGTCCGGGTGCGCCTCGAGGCCGGCGATCCTGGCGAGCGCCGACGACTACGCGGCGTACCGGGCGACCCGCGTGTCGCGGACCTTCGAGGGGCGGCTCGCCGCGGCGTCGAACTACCTGGAGCGCTACCCGGACGGCGCCTTCGCCGGCGAGGTGCGCGCGTACCTCGCGCGGGCCGAGCCGGTCTACTACGCCGCGAAGCGCGGGACCGCCGCGGGGCTCACGGCGTACCTCGCGACGCTGCCGCGGGGCGCGTTCCGCGAGGACGCGGCGCACCGGCTGCGCGCGCTCGTCCGCGACCGCAACGCGGGCGACCTCCTCGCGCGCGCCGCGCGCGAGACGGAGGCGCAGCTCTCGAGGCAGCGGGCCGCGCGCGCGCGGGTGCGCGAGGAGCTCGCCGCGTGGCTGCGCCGCTTCCTGGGCAGCGACGCCTGGGGGCGGCCGCTCGCGGAGGCGCCGGCCGAGGTGGTCGTCCCGTTCTCCCTTGCGCTGCCGGCGCCCCGGTGCGCGTCAGCCGACGAGCGCGCGGGCCCGGGCGCGGTCGTCTGCGCGAAGCGGATCGAGCTCCCGTTCGCCGTGAGCGCCGGCGGCGAGAGCGCGCCGCGGAAGGCGGAGCTCGAGGTCGCCGTGCTGCAGGACGCGGCGGGCCGCCCGATCGAGGTCGCGCTCCGGGGGCCCGACCTCTTCACGCGCCTCGAGGAGGCGCGCTCGGCGCGCGAGATCACCGCGGACGACCCCGAGGGCCGCATCGGGGGGATCGCGCTGGCGGTCGAGCTCGCGCGCGGCGCCTTCGCCGCGCGCGTCTCGGCCGAGCCGTCGTGCAGCCGCGAGGTGGAGGCGCCCGTCGTGCTCCACCTGGAGTGCGGCGGCGTGCGCCTCGTCGCGCGCGCCGCCGTCGACGCGGGCGAGGACGACGGCGTGACGATCTCCGTCGCCCCGCCGGCGCGCTAGGCCGCGCGAGCAGAACTCCGAACCGCCAAGACGCCAAGACGCCAAGGCTTTGTCTTCTTCTTGGCGTCCTCGGCGTCTTGGCGGTTCATTTCTCGCTCGATCAACGTGATCGTTGTTCTAGCACCGCTTGTTCTTCTTCTTGCCCTTGAGCTTCGCCGTGTTCTTCGGGCAGACGTCCTTGATGGCCGCGGAGCGCTCCTTGTAGAGCGCCTTCATCTCCTCGAAGACGGACGCTTGCTCTCGCTTCAGATCCTTCGTCTCCCCCGGATCCGCGACGACGTCGAAGAGGTCGAAGCGCTCGTCGTCGCCGTAGGCGGTGAGCTTGTACCGCCCGTGGATGAGCGCGCGGCGCCTGTCGTTGTCGCTCGTGCGCGGCAGGTCGATGATGACGTCGCGCGGCTCGGGCTTCGCGCCGTGCAGCTCGGGGACCAGGCTCTTGCCCGGGAACGACGGCTCGGGCGGGGCGCCGGTCAGCTCCAGGATCGTCGGCGCGAGGTCGATCGAGCTGCGCGGCTCGTCGATGCGGCGCGGGGTGATCCCGGGCGCCTGGATCATCAGCGGCACGTGGGTGAGCACGTCCCACACCTCGAAGCCGTGGCGGTACATCTTGTGCTCGCCGAACGCCTCTCCGTGGTCCGCGGTCACGATGATCGCCGTGTCCTTCCCCCACGGCTGCTGCGCGACGAAATCGAGCAGCTTGCCGACGTGCATGTCGGTGAACTTGACCTCGCCGTCGTACTTGTCGCGCGCGCGCTTGCCGAACGGCTCGATCCCCTCGTGCGTCATGTACACGTCGTGCGGATCGAGGAAGTGGAAGTACGCGAAGAAGGTGCCCGACGTGTTCTGCTTGTCGGAGAGCATCTTCAGCGCGAGCTCCAGGTGCCCCGGGCTGGTGACGTTCCGATCGGTCGTGTTGTCGGCCGAGAGCCCCGGCACGATCTCGTAGACGTCGAAGCCCTGCCGGAAGCCCGCCTTCTGGTCGAAGTAGAAGTGCGCGTGGGCGCTCATCGTCCGCACCCCGGCCTTCTGCAGGAGCTCCGGGAACATGACCACGCTGTCGGGGTAGTTGCCGAAGAAGTAGCCGCTGCGCTCGACCTCGCTCGGGTACCGGCCGGCGAGGAAGCCGCCGACGCTCATCGATGTGTACGACGAGATCGCGTAGTGGCGCGTGTAGCTGACCGCCTGCTTCTCGAACGCCGTCAGCCTGGGCGCGATGTCGCGCTCGTAGCCGTTCCACGGCATGTCCGCGCGCATGCTGTCGATCGAGACGACGAGCACGTTCATCTTCGCGCGCTGCCCCGCGGGCGCGCCCGTGGCGCCGCCCTCCTTGCCGGCGGCGGCGCTCGCGGCGGCCGGCGCGGCGCTCGCCCCGGCGGCGGCCTGCGGCCCGGTCGCGGCGGGCTCCTGCCGCGCCGTGGGCTCCGGCGTGCGCGGGGGCGGCGGCTGGCCGTCGCCCTCGCGGGAGCAGCCCGACCCGGCGACCGCGAACGCGAGCGCGAGGGCCGCCGCGAGGCGCCGGCGGGCCGGACGTGATGGCGAGGAGGAGGAGGAGGACGCCCGCGGTCCTCCCGGCTCCCAGGCGCTCGTACGTGAAGCGACCGTGTGCATGGGGCCGTCTTACTCCGACTCGCGCCGCTCCGCCAAAGCCGCACACCGCCGGCGAGTTCCGGTATGCTCTCGGATCATGGCCCCGGCCCCTCGGAACCCTCCACCGCTGCCGCCCCAGGGCCGCGCGCAACCCGCGGCGAGGCCCGGCGAGCGGGCGCCGACCGAGCAGCCGAGGTCGCTCCCTCCCGACGCGCCGCGGCGCGTCGGCGAGCACGTCAGCCAGGCGCTGAAGGATCACATCACCGAGATGGCGCTCGGCCTGCTCGAGGAGCAGATGCAGGCCCGCATCATCCACTACCGCGCCGACCTCGAGACGAACCCCGAGCTCGACGCCGTCACCGCGCAGGTCGTCGCCCAGCTCAAGGTGATCCAGGCCTCCGCGGGCGCGGCCGATCGCGGGGCGAAGAACCGCGAGGCGATCCGCGAGGCGCACGAGAGGACCCTCTGCACCCTGCTCGCGCGGGTCATCCCCGAGGACGGCATCTCGCTGCTCGTCGAGCGGCGGCTCAAGAAGATCCACAAGAACCTGGCGCGCCTGTTCTTCCAGTCCGAGCTCCACGAGAAGACGCGCGGCCGCGACGGCGCCCCCAAGGTGATCCACCACGGCGAGCAGGCGCTCTTTTACGTGCTGACCCGCTACAAGAACCGGATCGAGGCCGAGCTCGAGGGCTTCGAGTTCGCCTCCGAGGAGGCGCGGGAGCAGTCGTTCGAGCTGCTCGCGAAGCTCACGAAGGACATGCAGGACGCCTTCCTGTCGCGGCGGTCGAGCGAGCTCCGGCGCATCGTCTCGGTGGTGCACGTCGTGCTCGTCGACTTCTTCACCGAGCGGCTCGCGGGGAGCCTCGGCGACTTCGCCGCGCGGGTCGTGCGGGACGCCAGGACGTCCGAGGGCAGGGCGTTCGCGTACAAGGTGACGAGCGAGGCGTTCCCGCGCTTCCGCGCGGCGTTCGAGCGGCACCTCATGGTGATGCTCGTCGGGTTCGCCGAGGACGAGCTCGTCGCGCAGCTCGCCGACACGGCGGGCTCCGAGCGCGACGAGACGATCCTCTTCATCACCGACCCGCACCTCTTCAGCATGATCTGCGGCGAGGTCTGCGAGGGGCTATACGAGTTCCTCTGCAACGAGGGCTTCCTCGATCTCCCGCCCGACTGGCGCCGCGCCTCGACCGCGCCGACCGACGGCTGATCCACGGTCGACCTGCGGCCGACCGACGCTGAACGACGCTGAACGACGGCCGCCGACGAACCGCTCACAGAACGCTCACCCAGGAGACACCCAGGGACATCATGAGACGTCACGACGTCGCGCGAGCGGGCTCCGGCCTGCTCCTCGCTCTCACGCTGCTCGCCGGATGCGCGCGCGGCCCCGATGTGGACGCCTCGGGGCTCGCGCTGCGGCGCGTGGTCATCTACAGGAACGGCGTCGCGTACTTCGAGCGCCGCGGGCTCATCGACGCCGATCAGGTGACCTTCCGCGTGCGCAAGGAGAAGGTCGGCGACTTCCTCGCGACGCTCGCGGTCATCGAGGCCGGCGGCAGCAGCGTGCGGAGCGCGTCGTTCCCTGTCGAGGTCGACGACGGCGCGGGCGACGACGACGCGCCGCCCGGGCCCGAGGTGACGACCGCGCCGCGGCCGCCGGACGACAAGGGCGCGAACGCCGGCAAGAAGACGGGGGACGAGGACGAGCTCGAGAAGGTGAAGCTCACGCTCGACGGGCGGGAGCACGACCTCGTCGTCGGCTACGTGGCCGAGACGCCTGTGTGGCGGCCCTCGTACCGGCTCGTGATGGGCGCGGGCGGAGCCCCGGGCGCCGCGGGCGGCGCTCCGGGCGCCGCGTCGAAGCAGGCGCACCTCCAGGCGTGGGGCATCGTGCAGAACCTCTCCGGCGAGGACTGGAAGGGGGTGAAGCTGTCGCTCGTGGCGGGCGCGCCGCTCGCCTTCCAGGCGACGCTCGACCAGGCGGCGATCCCGCCGCGCCCGATCGTCAGCGACCAGGGCGAGGTGATCGCGTCCGTGCCGACGAGCGAGACGACGCTCGCCTCCGAGGCCGCGCCGCCGCCGCCGCCGCCCGCCCCGATGCCGATGGACGCGCCGCTGGCCGAGGCAGGCGCGGCCGACGCGTACGCGCCCGAGGCCGAGGAGGCCCAGGCCGCCGGCAGGCCAGGGGCGATGAGCCGGGCCGAGGCGGCCAAGCCGGCCGCGAAGCGCGCGACGGTGCCGCACGCCGCTCCCGCGCCGGCGGCGGCGCCGCAGTGGAGGGGGGCGGCGCCGGTCCAGCAGCCGAAGTCCATGGAGCCCAGGCCGATGAACCCCTCGCCGCCGCGCAACGTGAGCGCCCTCGCCGCCGTCGCGATGGAGGCGGGCACGACGCGCTACGACATCCCGTTCCCTGTCGACATCCCCGACCGGAGCGCGACGATGGTCCTGCTCCTCGCGAGGCAGGTGCCCGGCGAGTCGATCTTCCTGTTCGCGCCGGACGGCGGCGTCCCCGCGTCGAGCTCGCACCCGTTCCGGGTGGCGCGCTTCACGAACAACACGCAGGGGCTGCTCGAGCGCGGCCCCATCGCGGTCTTCGAGAACGGCGCGTTCCTCGGCCAGGGCATGGTCGAGCCGCTGCCGCCCGGCGCCACGACGACGGTGCCGTTCGCGCTGGAGCGGGGGCTCGCGGTCGACACCACGCGCGAGGAGAGCGCCGAGGGCGCGCGCCTCGCCAGGATCGAGGGCGGCGCGCTCGAGATCGAGCGCGACTGGGTCACGCACACGAAGTACGCGATCCGCAACGGCGGCGACGCCGCGGCGAGGACGCTCGTGAAGCACCCGCGGCTGCACGGCACGCGCCTGCACGCGCCGCCGAAGGGCACCGAGGACAACCTCGGCACGGGCAGCGCGCTCGTGCCGATCGACCTGCCGCGGCGCGGGACGGCGGTGCTCGACGTCGACGAGCGGCGGATCTTCCGGCAGCAGATCGACTGGCTGAGCCAGCTCGCCGACGACGCGGTGCAGGCCTACCTCAAGGACCCGCGCGCCGACGCGGCCGTGGCGAAGCAGCTCGGCCAGGCCTGGGAGATCCGGGGCAAGCTGCGCCCCGCCATCGACGAGCGCGACAAGATCCTCGCGGAGCAGCAGCGCCTCGAGCAGCAGAGCCACGAGCTCCGCCAGAACCTCCGGGCCATCGAGAAGAACCGGACCGCCGACGAGCTCCGCCGCGAGCTCACGGATCGGCTCGCGAAGGCCTCGGTGCGCCTCGACGAGATCACGAAGCGCGTCATCGTGCTCGAGATGCAGATCAACGAGCAGCAGATCCGCTTCCGCGATCTCACGAACGAGATCAAGCTCCTCGCCCCGCTCTCCCCGGTGCGCGCCGCGCCTGCAGCGCTCCGCTTCGGGCTCTGATCCGGGCGCTGCTCGCGCCATGGTCCCGGTGGGGATGGCGGTCATCCCCACCGGGCGCGACGCCGTCCGGCGGGCGTCGCTCCTCGCCGACGACCTCGCCTACGACCTCGCCGGCTTCGTCGCGCTGGGCGGCTGCCGCACGGTGCCCGCGTGGGTCCAGCTCCGCTCCATGCCCGTGGCGAGCCAGGCCACCTCGACGCGCTCGCTCCCGAAGACCGCGGCGACGCGATCGCCCCACTGCGCGGGGGCGGGGAGCTCCACGCTCTTCTGCTCCTTGATGCTGCCGAGCGCCTCCGCGCCGACGAGGAACGTGGCGATCCCCTCGCTCGCGAACGCCGACACAGCGGTGCTCGGCACGAACGGCGCGACGACCGCGCGCACCGACGAGAGATCCGTCGCGCGCTCCGCGACCGCGCGCACCTCGTCGAGCGTCGACAGCACGAGCGCCACGCCGCCGCCGGCCGCCTTGCCCTCGGCCGGCGCGGCCTGCGCCTTCTCGTCCGCGGCCGCCGCGGCCGGCGGCGCCGCCTCGGCCGGCGCGGGGGCCTTGCGCCCGCGCGCCCCGACCGCCGTGCGCCCGTTCCCCTTCGGCACGCCCGCGAGCACGTCGAGCGTCAGCGGCCCCTTCCAGGGCACCGCCGGCGGCGCCGGCGGCGGCTTCTTCGTGCTCACCTGCTCGCCCTTCTTGTCGCGGAGGATCAGCACGTCGTCGGTCGGCAGCGCGCGCGGCACGGTCACCCGCACCGGCCGCTTGAACGACCGCGGATCGCCCACCGCGCCCGTGGCCACCGCGTAGGCCAGCGTCTCGGCCGAGGCCACGACGAACGACGGCGCCCCGGCGATGCGCGGCTCCGGATCGGCCGTGCGCAGCGATAGCCCGCCGGGCGGCGGCGGGTAGATCTCGGACGTCACGACGCGCCGGTCCGGCTCGACGATGCGCGCGCCGGTCGCGACGAGGTCGACGAGCGCGCCCGACTGCGCGAGCACCTCGAGCACCTGCCGCGACGGCGGCGCGACGAGCAGGTCGAGGCGCGAGGGGACGCGCTTCGACTTGAGCAGCAGCGCCGCCGCGAGCATGTCGCGCAACGTCACGCCGGAGTCGCCGCCGAGGACGACCTGCGCCACCGGCTTGCCGGCGAGATCGCGCACCGGCCGCACGACGCCCTCCTCGTCCATGAGCAGCGGATCGACCGTGCCGAGGTCGATCGACACGACCTCCTCGCACGGCGCGCCCGGATCCGGCACGAGCGCGCGGTGCGCCTTCGACCTGCGCTGATCGCGGAGGAAGACCTCGGTCTTCTCGTCGCTCACGAACAGCGCCGCCGCCGCGCCCACCTGCGGCGCGATGCCGCAGAGCACCGCGCGGTCGCCCACAGAGAGCAGCCGCGCGCTCGGCCCGGCGAACTCGAGGATCACGGGCGCGTGGTGCTCGCCCTCGATGCGCCGCACCACCTCGTCGAGGTTCCTGCGCAGGAGCTCGAGCGCGACGTCCCGCGCGCACACGAACGGCCGCACCCGGCCCGAGAGGTGGATCTGCACGCTGCGCGGCGGCCGGAGCCAGGCCGAGCCCGTGGCGAGCGCCTGACCGAGCTGGCTCGGCGACACGACGAGCGACAGCATGCCGATGCCGCCGACGGTCGCGAGCCGCGGATCGTCCGTGAGGGCGAGCCGCGCCGGCGCCGCGAAGCGCTCCAGGTGCACCGGCGCGGGGAAGCCGATCCCCGGCCGCGCGATCGGGATGTTGTAGGTCGGGAACTCGGGCGACACCGAGTGCGGGCTCCCCTCGTCGACGTCGGCGAGCGAGCTCGCGTCGGCCACGCAGGTGCCGTCGTAGGCCACGGCCACCTCGACCGGCGTCTTCTTCATGCCCGTGGCGATGGCCTCGGCCAGCGCGCGGGACGGCGCCCTCGAGAGGATTACCTGGTCGACCTTGACCTGGACGAGATCACCGCGAAGCTGAGGATCCGTCGCCCTCCCGGCGAGGATCTTCTGGGGCATCGTGCGGGGGGGATCCCCGGCTCGCGCACGCATAGATGTTGGGCCGTCCTTGTTTCTTGCTGAGCTGGGGACGGCGCACGCCGTTCCCGACCACGTTTGACGTCCTCCCGCCGGCGAGACGCGCCGTCGGGTTCGCCCCGGGCATCGCCGCGGACGAAAGAACGGCCGCACGTTAGCCGCTCGCCGGGACAAGGGTCAAGGCGTGCTTTGGAGCGGGCCCCTTGGGGCGGGAATCGCCCGGCTGGGACCAGGATGCAAGAGGCAAAGCGCCCGCGCCGTTCGGCGCCGTTCCGCGCCTGTTCAGCCGGTCCCACTCTTCCAACGTTGCCCTTGTTCCCTTGTTGCGCTCGCGCCGCCGCTGCCGGGCGGGCGGCGCGGGCGGCGGCGACGCGCGCCGGCGCCCGGACCGGGCGCGTATGACGTCGGGTCAGGTTCGTTTGTTTTCCCGATCGTGCCGCGCTTGGGTAGTCTCGGCGCATGTTCCAGGCCGTGCTGAAGGAAGTCGTAGAGAACACCGAGGGCGGCATCGCGACCCTTCTCATGGATTTCGAGGGGATCGCGGTCGACAGCTACTCCAAGCCCGGGGCCGCGTTCGACATCACCACCATCGGCGCGGAGTTCAGCGTCGTGCTCAAGTCGATCCAGCGCGCCGCCGAGATGCTCGACGCCGGCAACGCCGCCGAGATCGCCATCCAGGCGGAGAAGGTCACGACGCTCATCCGCGTCGTGAACAGCTCGTACTTCGTGGCCTTCTCGATGACGCCCGACGCGAACATCGGGAAGGCCCGGTACCTCCTGCGCACCAAGGTGCCGGTGCTGCTGAAGGAGCTCTCCTGAGCAGCTTCAGGATCTCGGTCATCTCCGGGCCGAACCTCGATCGACTGGGCAAGCGCGAGCCAGCGATCTACGGCACGGCCACGCTGGATGACATCCACCGCGCCGTCGAGGAGGCCGCGCAGGCCCACGGCGCCTCGGTGTCGTGCATGCAGTCGAACTGCGAGGGAGAGCTCGTGACCGCGATCAGCCACGCCGGCGATCGCGGCTTCCACGGCATCCTCCTCAACGCCGGCGCCTACACGCACACGTCGATCGCGCTGTACGACGCGATCCGCGCGAGCGCCCTCCCGACGGTCGAGGTGCACATCTCCAACCCCGACGGCCGCGAGCCGTTCCGCCGCCGCTCGCGCATCGCGCCGGCCTGCATGGCGCGCGTCGCGGGCTTCGGTCCGAGCTCGTACGTGCTCGGGTTGCTCGGGTTGCTCGGGCACCTGGAGAAGGTCCGACCGGACGAAAGAGGTTGAAGATGCGCCGTCACTCTGGTTGAAAGGCGGCAAACATCGATGGCCGAACGTCCTTCCATGAACATCAACCTCAAGCAGTTGCGGGCGCTGGTTCGCCTCCTCGAGAAGCGCAACGTGAGCGACTTCGAGTTCGAGGACGAACACGTTCGCATTCGTCTCACGCGCGGGGGCTTCGCGCCGCAGGCCGGGGCGCAGCAGCTCGCGCCCGCCGCTTTCCACATCCAGAGCGCGCCGGTCGCGCAGCCCGCTCCGGCGCCCGCGCCCGCTCCGGCGGCCGCCGCCGCGCCGCCGGCGCTTGCGGCGGCCGCGCCCGCGCCCGCCGCCGCGAGCGACGAGGGGGTCACGTACGTCACCTCGCCGTTCGTCGGCACGTTCTACCGATCGCCGTCGCCCGACGCGCCGCCGTTCGTCGAGGTCGGCGCCACGGTCCGCGTCGGCCAGGCGCTCTGCATCATCGAGGCGATGAAGCTGATGAACGAGATCGAGGCGGACGCCCCCGGCACCATCGTCGAGATCCTCGTCGACAACGGCAAGCCGGTCGAGTTTGGCCAGCGTCTCTTCAAGGTGCGGCGCAGCTAGCGCTGCCCGGGCGAGGGTGCCGTGTTCCAGAAGATCCTGATCGCCAATCGCGGCGAGATCGCGATGCGCGTCATCCGCGCCTGCCGCCTGCTCGGCATCCGCACGGTCGCGATCCACTCCGAGGCGGACGCCGCGGCGCTGCACGTCCGGTTCGCCGACGAGGCCGTGTGCGTCGGCCCGGCCGACGCGTCGAAGAGCTACCTCAACATCCCGCAGATCATCGCGGCCGCCGAGGTCACGGGCGCGGACGCGATCCACCCGGGCTACGGGTTCCTCTCGGAGAACGCCAAGTTCGCCGAGCTCTGCAAGAAGTGCCGCCTCACCTTCATCGGGCCGAGCCCGGAGGCGATGCGGACGTGGGGCGACAAGGTCTCCGCGCGCGAGGTCGCGAAGCGCTTCGGCATCCCGATGCTCAGCGGCACCGGCGTGCTGAAGAGCGCGGCCGACGCGGCCGAGCAGGCCGAGCGCGTCGGCTACCCGGTGATCCTGAAGGCCTCCGGGGGCGGCGGCGGCAGGGGGATGCGCATCGTCCGCCACGCCGGCGAGGTGCAGCGCTCGTTCGAGATCGCGACGCAGGAGGCCCTGACCGGCTTCAAGAACCCGGACGTCTACCTCGAGCGCTACGTCGAGTCGCCGCGCCACATCGAGTTCCAGGTGCTCGCCGATCAGCACGGCGGCGTGTGGACGCTCGGCGAACGCGAGTGCTCGCTCCAGCGCCGTCACCAGAAGGTGATGGAGGAGTCGCCGAGCCCGGCGATGGACAGCGAGAAGCGCAGCCAGATGGGCGACATCATCCGGGCCGCGATCCTCGAGACCGGCTACACGGGCCTCGGCACGCTCGAGTTCCTCATGGACGAGCGCGGCGAGCTCTACTTCATGGAGATGAACACCCGCGTCCAGGTCGAGCACCCGGTGACCGAGATGGTGACCGGCGTCGACCTCGTCGCGCAGCAGATCCTCGCCGCCGCGGGCGAGCGCCTCTCGCTGCCGGACACGCGCCCGTGGAGCTTCCGCGGCCACGCGATCGAGTGCCGGATCAACGCCGAGGATCCGCGCTCGTTCGTGCCGTGGCCTGGGCTCATCACGGAGTACCACTCGCCGGGCGGCGTCGGGATCCGCGTCGACTCCGGCGTGTACGGCGGCTTCCGCGTGCCGAGCTCGTACGACTCGCTGGTCGCCAAGGTGATCGCGCACGGCGCGAACCGAGCCGAGGCGCTCGCGCGGCTGCGGTGCGCGCTCGACGAGTTCATCGTCGGCGGCATCCGCACCAACATCCCGCTGCACCAGGCGCTGCTGCGGGATCCGGACGTCATCGCGGGCAACATCTCCACGCACACGATCGAGCGCGTGGTCTCGCAAGGCTTCTGACCGCGGCGCAGGGCGCCCGCCGGGCCGGCGCCGCCCGCGTCGACGCGGGCGCGCCCGGCGGCGCGCGCGCGGCGGCCCCTCGGGACGACCGCGATGGAGCGCGCGTCGCCGTGCGAGCGGGCGGCGCGCGGTCGCGCCGCGCGCCGGCGAGCGCAGGCGTTGCGCGATCGCGGCGAACGGCGCCACGCGCGCGTCGCGAGGCCGACGAATGTTGCCCGAGAGGCGGGTAGCAGGCGCGGCCCGGTGCTACTTTACGTCGCCATCGAGATCAGGTGAGCAAACCCCTTGAAATAGAAAGCATTTGCCGCGGGTATGGAAGCGAACGCTGGAGTGCAGGCTGACTTCTCTTCGTGGGTGCAGGCGACCTCGGACGCTTCCGAGCTCGAGCTCGGAATCCCTGGCTTCGGCTACGCCGACCTCTTCGACCCGGCGAAGCTCGCCGAGCTGACGGAGCGCTTCGAGACCTACTTCCGCGCGTCGGACGAGGGCGCCTACGCGCGCTTCGACGCGTACCGGACGTCGTTGCTGTCCGCGCAGGCGGCTGCCTCCGGCGCCAGCGGCGACGCGGCCCGGCCCGCGCTCACGCCGGAGCAGGTCTCCGAGGCGCTGCTCGCGGCGGCGCCGCACGTCGGCCGCTTCGTGGCCCGGCTGTTCCGCGTCGAGCGGGAGGTGCAGGCGCAGATCGACGCGACCCTCGAGCGGAGCGTCCTCTGGGATTTCAAGCGGGAGTTCTCGAAGAAGCGCCTGTTCAAGCCGAGCCCCGGGAAGGCGTGGCAGGGCACGCACGTCGAGGCGGCGCACGCGGCGCGGCGGTCGCTCGCGGCCATGGGCGCGCCGGCGAGCGCGCTCGACACCGGCTCCGCCGCCGAGGAGCTCGCGATCGCGCGCGCGACGCTCGCGCTGATCGAGGTCGACGAGATCGCGCGCAAGGCGGCCAAGGCCGGCGGCGCGAAGTGGACGGACGAGCTCCGCGCGCGGGCGGCGAAGTCCCGCGCCGCCCTGCGGGAGGACCCGGCGCTCGCGGAGCGCGTCGCGCAGGCGGTCGCCGTCGCGGGCGACGCGCCCACCGAGGCCGAGGACGCGGCGGTCGTCGCGTTCGCGCTCGACGCCATCGAGGCGTGGCTCGCGGCGCGGCGCGCGGACGAGCACGACCCGGCGCGGCGCTGGCCGACGCTGAAGGCGCCGCGCACGCTCGACTACCAGGCGCTCGTGCAGCTCCACAAGAAGAGGGACCCGGGCGGCAGCGGCTCGGCCGAGCTCCTCGTCGGCCCCGAGCACCACCGGCGGGATCGCGACGGCTTCGCGCTGACCGACCGGCGCGCCGGCCCCCGCGAGGTCGAGAGCCAGGTCGACTACTGCCTGCTCTGCCACGATCGCGACAAGGATTCGTGCTCCAAGGGCCTGCGCGACAACAAGACCGGGGCGATCAAGTCGAACCCGCTCGGCGTCGAGCTCCACGGCTGCCCGCTCGACGAGAAGATCAGCGAGATGCACACGATGCGCGGGAAGGGCGAGTCGATCGCCGCGCTCGCGCTCGTCTGCATCGACAACCCGATGTGCCCCGGCACCGGCCACCGCATCTGCAACGACTGCATGAAGGCGTGCGTCTACCAGAAGCAGGATCCGGTCGACATCCCGCAGATCGAGACCGCGGCGCTAACGGACGTGCTGTCGCTCCCGTGGGGCCTCGAGATCTACGGCCTGCTCACGCGGTGGAACCCGCTCGACGCGCTCAGGCCGCACGCGCTCCCGTACAACGGGAAGAACGTGCTCGTCGTCGGCCTCGGCCCGGCCGGCTACACGCTCTCGCACCACCTCACGCGGCAGGGCTTCGCGGTCGCGGCGATCGACGGGCTCAAGATCGAGCCGCTGCCTGTCGAGCTCACGGGCGACGAGGCGCGCCCGCCGCGGCCGGTCCGCGACTTCAAGCGCCTCTACACCGAGCTCGACGAGCGCGTCCTGCTCGGCTTCGGCGGGGTCAGCGAGTACGGGATCACCGTGCGGTGGGACAAGAACTTCCTCACCGTCCTCTACGTCACGCTCGCGCGGCAGCGCCTGCTGCGCATCTACGGCGGCGTGCGGTTCGGCGGGACGGTCGACCTCGACGACGCCTTCCGGCTCGGGTTTCACCACGTCGCGATCGCGGCGGGCGCGGGGCGGCCGACGATCATCCCGCTCAAGAACAACCTCGCGCGCGGCATCCGCAAGGCGTCGGACTTCCTGATGGCGCTCCAGCTCGCCGGCGCCTACAAGCGCTCGGCGCTCGCGAACCTGCAGGTGCGCCTGCCGGCGGTGGTGATCGGCGGCGGCCTGACGGCGATCGACACCGCGACGGAGCTCGCGGCGTACTACGTCGTGCAGGCCGAGAAGACGGCGGACCGGATCGACGCGCTCATCGCCGAGCGCGGCGAGGCCGCCGTCCTCGCGATGTTCGACGAGGAGGAGCGGGAGTTCGTCGCCGAGCAGCGGCGCCACGCCGAGGAGATCCGCGACGAGCGCGCGCGCGCCGCGCGCGAGGGGCGGCCGCCGCGCTTCCAGGGGCTCGTCGACGCGTGGGGCGGCGTCTCGCTCGTCTACCGCAAGCGGCTCATCGACTCGCCGGCCTACCGGCTGAACCACGAGGAGGTCGCCGCGTCGCTCGAGGAGGGGATCCGCTACGTCGAGAACCTCGCCCCGGTCGAGGCGGTGCTCGACGAGCGCGGGTGCGTCGCGTCGCTCGTGTTCGATCGCCAGGCGATCGTCGACGGCAAGTGGCGGAGCACGGGCGAGATGGTGTCGATCCCCGCCCGCACCGTGTGCGTCGCGGCGGGCACGAGCCCCAACGTCACGTACGAGAAGGAGCGCCCCGGGTCGTTCGCGTTCGACAAGTGGCGTCAGTTCTTCCAGCCGCACCGCGCGTACGTCGGCGAGGACGGCGCGCTGAAGGTCGAGCCGGCCCAGCCGCGGGAGGGCTTCTTCACGAGCTACAACGACGGCGAGCACGCGGTGAGCTTCTACGGCGACAACCACCCGCACTACGCGGGGAGCGTCGTGAAGGCGATGGCGAGCGCGAAGGACGCGTACCCGTCGGTCGTCGCGCTGTTCCAGCGCGACCTCGCGCGGCTCGGCGAGGAGCCGCAGGCGGCGCGCGACGCGCGGCGGCGCGACCTGTTCGCCCGCCTCGATCGCGACTTCGTCGCGGTCGTCGAGCGGGTCGAGCGCCTGACGTCGACGATCGTCGAGGTGGTCGTGCGCGCGCCCGCGGCGGCGCGGAAGTTCGAGCCGGGGCAGTTCTACCGGCTGCAGAACTACGAGGTGAGGTCGCCGGTGATCCGCGGGACGCGGCTCGCGATGGAGGGGCTCGCGCTGACGGGCGCGTGGGTCGACAAGGAGAAGGGGCTGCTCTCGCTGATCGCCCTCGAGATGGGCGCGTCGTCGCGGCTGCTCGCGGCGCTGCGCCCGGGCGAGGAGGTCGTCGTGATGGGGCCGACCGGGACGCCGACGGACATCCCCGAGGGCGAGACCGTGCTGCTCGCCGGCGGCGGGCTCGGCAACGCGGTGCTCTTCTCGATCGCGAAGGCGCTCAAGGCGCGCGGCGACCGCGTCATCTACTTCGCCGGCTACCGCCGGGGCGAGGACCTCTTCAAGCAGGACGAGATCGAGGTGGCGACCGACCAGGTCATCTGGTGCACGGACGGCGGCGCGGACATCCCGCCGCGGCGCCCGACGGACCGCCATTTCCGCGGCAACATCGTCCAGGCGATGCGGGCCTACGCCGAGCGGCACCTCGGCGGCGAGCTGGCGAGCCTCTCGGAGGTCCGGCGCATCATCGCCATCGGCTCGGACAAGATGATGAACGCCGTGCGCGAGGCGCGGCACGGCGTGCTGGCGCCGCACCTCGATCCGAAGCACGTGGGCATCGCGAGCATCAACTCGCCGATGCAGTGCATGATGAAGGAGGTCTGCGCGCAGTGCCTCCAGCGGCACGTCGATCCGGAGACGGGCAAGGAGACGCTCGTCTTCTCGTGCTTCAACCAGGATCAGCCGATCGACCACGTCGACTTCAAGAACCTCGCCGCGCGGCTCCGGGCGAACACGGTGCAGGAGAAGCTGTCGAACGCCTGGCTCGATCACCTGCTCGCCGAGCGCCCCGATCTGCGGCACGTGTGACGGCGGCCGCGGCGAGGCGGTCGCCCGGGGGCGCGTCGCGCCTCGGGCGACCGCGCGCCGGCTCGCGGTCAGCTCCCGGCCGGCAGCTTGATCTTCGGCTCCTTGGGGTGGCGCCGGTACAGCAGGATCGTCCGGCCGAGGGTCTGCGCGACCTCGGCGCGGAGCCGCTCGGACAAGGACTCCGCGACGTCGCCCAGCTCGTCGGGGCACTCGGTGCCCAGGCGCACCTTCACGAGCTCGTGCCGCTCCAGCGCCGTGTCGACGGCCGCGACGACGCCGTCGGTCAGGCCGGCCTTGCCGAGCTGCACGACCGGGTCGAGGTGATGCCCCAGCGCCCGGAGGTGGCGGCGCTGCTTTCCAGTGAGATCCAAAGCGTTCGGCCTTTCTTGGGGCGCCCGCGCTGATCGGGCCCGTCCCTGGACCGACATCTCGCGGGCGCGTGCCGGGTCATACCGGCCCCGAGGCAAGAGGAAAAGGGGCGGGCGCTCCGCGAAGGCCGATGCATGGTGGGTGTACAGGGGTAAATGTGCGATAGTCTCGATGCCCGATGCCCGATGCCCGACGCCTGATGCCCGACGCCTGATGCCCGACGCCCGGCACGAGCGGGCGGGGTGTTGTCGCCGGGCGCGTGCGCGCGCCCATGGGCGTTGCGCGTGCGCGGTCCTGCGTCCCGGGCCGCTCAGGGTTTTGCTTGACGTGGCCCCCCAACAGGCATCCCCTGGATAGAGCGGCCGGCGTATCGACAGGGGATCGAGCGCTCGGATCGACGGAGACATGGGCTCATCGGGCGAGCGAGAGGCGGTACCGACGCAGGACGGGGAGCTCCCTCGTCTGGATGAGGCGGCGGACCCGATCGAGCTCACGGTCCACGACGAGGTGAGCCCCTGCCCGTACCTCGACGAGGTCGACGCGCGGATGCCGCTCCGGGTGCCCATCCGGCCGCTCACGCGGGCGGAGTTCGACCGGAGGCTTGTCTCGGGCAACCGGCGCCACGGCAAGCTGCTCTACCGCACCCAGTGCCCCTCGTGCCGCGCGTGCGAGCCGATCCGGATCCTCGTCAGCGACTTCGTCCCCGGGCGCACGCAGCGACGCGTGCTCCGGCGGGGCGAACAGATGATCGACGTCGAGATCGGCCCACCCGTGACCACGCGGGAGAAGGTCGCGCTGTACAACAGGCACAAGCACGGCCGCGGGCTGATGCGCGACGACGGCCCCCTCGGCGCGGCGGGCTACGAGGCGTTCCTCGTGGACAGCTGCTGCGAGACGTTCGAGATGCGCTACCGCGTGGGCGGGCGCCTCGTCGGGGTCGCCATCGTGGATCGCGGGCTCGAGTCGCTGTCGGCCGTCTACTCGTTCTACGATCCCGCGCTCGAGCCGCTGAGCCCCGGCGTCTTCTCGATCCTGAAGCAGCTCGAGCTGTGCCGCTCCTGGGGCCTGCGGTACCTCTACCTCGGCCTGTACGTCGAGAAGTGCTCGCGGCTTGTCTACAAGGCCCAGTACCTGCCGCACGAGCGGCTCATCGGCGGCCGCTGGCAGCGCTTCGACCGGAACGCACCGGCGGCGCCGTGACCAGAGCGCGCCGCTGGATTGCGTGAGCGCTCCGGTTCATGAACGGCCCATGTGGAACCGCACCCCGGCCTTGATCGCGTGCGCTGTGCTCTCGGCCCTGCTCGCCGCCGCGTGCGGCCAGACGAGGCCGATCTTCGACCGCGGCGGCGGCGGTGCGGGGGGCGGCGGCTCGTCGGCGAGCGGAGAAGGCGGAGCGGGCGGAGCAGGCGGCGGGCCGTCCGGTGACGACGGCGGCGGGGCAGGGTAGGGGGCGCCCATCGTCCGCGGCCCGGTTGTGTCCTCGCATCGCCGGGCCTAGACCGCTCGGGTGCATCCGCTCGCAGAGAAGGTCCTCGCCCGCGACACGCGCGCGACGGCGCGGGCCTGCCGGCTCGTCGACGATCGCGCCGGCGACCATGCCGCGATCCTGAAGGATCTCTTCCCCCACACCGGCCGCGCCTGGGTCCTCGGCGTGACGGGCAACCCGGGGGCGGGCAAGAGCACGCTCACAGACCGGCTGATCGGCGCGTTCCGCAACCAGGATCGCCGCGTCGCCGTGGTGGCTGTCGATCCCACGAGCCCGTTCACCGGCGGCGCCATCCTCGGCGACCGCATCCGCATGCAGGCGCATTTCGGCGATCCCGACGTGTTCATCCGGTCGCTCGCCACCCGGGGCGCGCTCGGCGGGCTGTCGCGCTCGGCGATGGACGTCGCGCGGGTCCTCGATGCATGGGGCGCCGACGTGATCCTCGTCGAGACCGTCGGGGTCGGGCAGGACGAGCTGGAGATCACGCGCATGGCGCACACGACCCTGGTCGTCGCGGCGCCCGGGATGGGCGACGAGGTGCAGGCCATCAAGGCGGGAATCCTCGAGTGCGCCGACGTCTTCGCCGTGAACAAGGCCGACCGGGATGGGGCCGACGCGGCGGTGCGCGACCTGGAGCTCATGATCGCGCTCGGCGGCGAGGTGGCGAAGGCCTCCGGGCGGGCGCGCGGGCACAGCGCGGCGGCGCTCCACGCCCGCGCGGCGGGCGCGGCGGGTCCGCTCGGCGAGCCGTCCGAGGGGCCCTGGACGCCGGCGATCGTGCGCACGGTGGCCACGCGCAACGAGGGCGTGGCGGCGCTCGTGGACAGGCTGGAGGCGCACCGGGCGTGGCTGTTCGGCACCGAGGCCGGCGCGTCGCGCCGGGAGGAGCGCCTGCGCGAGGCGATGCACGTGCAGCTCCGCGACGCGCTCACCGACGCCGCGGTCGTCGCGCTAGGCCCCGCGCTCGATGCGGCGGTACACGCCGTCGCGCGGCGCGAGATCGACCCCTACACGGCGTCGGAGCGGCTCGTCGAGTCGTTCCGCACCGGCGCCGCCCCGCCGGGCGACGGGGCCTGAGACTTCGAGGCAAAGACACGAACACGCAAAGACGCGGAGGCGCGGAGACGCGAAAAAGAAGATATCCTGGATTCTGACGCCATCGCGTCTTCTGCGTGTTCTTTGCGTCGATACCCCGCGAGGCAGAGCTCGAAAGGGATCTCTGACCTGGAGGTTCAGTCGATGCACCGATCCAGCGCATCCTTCTCGCGCTTGCAGGCGACATCCCACTTGTAGTCGCGGCAAATTCCCGTGTCGTCCTCGCACGCGAGGAGCTCTTCGTACCTGTCGAGACAGCCCCTGCGGTCCGCGTCTTCGTACCTGGAATCGTAGCGATCGAGGCAATCGCCGTACTTGCGATCGTCGCACCCCTCGCAGTCGCACTTGTAGTCGCAGAGATCGCGCTCCAGCCGGCCGCACGCGGCGGTGAAGAGGCAGGTGAGCGCGGCTATCAGGGGCAGAGCCTTCATCACGTCAGTCTACCCTGCGCCCTCGGCGCCAGGTCAACACGCAGCTCGCGGCGGGCGCGTCGAGCTGCGGTGAGCCGCGCTGACCTGCTCCACGTCTGCACGTCTGCCCTCAGCGGGCTCGACGCGCGACCTGCTCCGCGTCGACGGCGCTCACGGCTGCGCGGCGCGGCGCCGGGGTGGGCGCGGCGGCTTTCGCCCGACGTTCTCCGCGCGGAACGCGCTCGGGCACGCGTCGCTGATCCCGCAGCCTCCGCACGCCGGCTTCCTGGCGAAGCAGATCCGGCGGCCGTGGAAGACCAGCGTGTGGGACAGCATATCCCGGTCGCGCTGCGGGAAGAGCGCCCCGAGATCTCGCTCGATCTGCTCCGGCTTGTCGCTCTTCGTCCATCCGAGCCGCTGCGCCAGGCGCTGTACGTGGGTGTCGACCACCACGCCTTCCGGCGCGCCGAAGGCGACGCCGAGCACCACATTCGCTGTCTTGCGCCCGACGCCAGGCAGCTCGACGAGCTCGGCCAGCGTCCTCGGCACCTCCCCGCCGTGCCGCTCGATGAGGTCCCGCGCGAGCCCCACGATGTTCCTGGACTTCTGGTTGAACATGCCCATCCCGAGCCGGCGGAGCAGCGCGGCGATCTCGGCGGGATCGGCGCCCGCGAGCGCGCGGGCGTCGGGGTATGCGCCGAACAGGTGCGGCGTCACCTTGTTGACGAGCACGTCCGTCGTCTGGGCGCTCAGCACCGTGGCCACGAGCAGCTCGAACGCAGATGTGTGATTCAATTCACAATGCGCGTCCGGGTGCAGCACGCGCAGCCGCGCGTAGATGGCCTGGGGCGGCGCGCCGGGCCGCGCGCGCGCCGGCGCCCGGGCCGCCGCGGGGGGCGCGGCCGCCCTCGCACGGTCAGCGGCGGCCGCCGGCGGGCGCCGCGCGCTCCGTCCGGCGGTCGCCGCCCCCTGCGCGGGGCCGCGCTTCGATGTCTCAGCTGACGAAGGCGCGCTTCCGCGTCTCATGCTCATCGAGGAGCTTCTCGACGCTCGCGAGGGCGTTCTCCACCGACTCCTGCACCATCTGCAGCACCGTCGTCGCCGAGCCCTTCAGCGCCTCGTAGTAGCGCTGCCGCTCGGTCGAGTGGATGATCGACGGGGGCAGGCCGGTGCGCAGGAGCAGCATGTTCATGAACAGGCGCGCGACCTTGCCGCTGTCGTTCGGGAACGGATAGACCCGGAGCAGATCGTAGTGCGCGCGCGCCGCGATCCGGATGCCGTTCCGCGTCTTCCGTGTCTCGGGGTCGTTCAGCCAGTCGATGATCTGCCGCACCTTGTAGGCGATCTTGTCCGGCGGCGCGTACTCGTGGAAGTAGAGCCGGTGCTGGGGGATGTCCTTGCGGTATTTCACCGTCTTGAGGTCCCCCTCCTCCGGATGGAGGATCAGGTACAGCTTCTTCACGCAGTCGACGGTGACCGGCGCCCGCTTGTTCTCGCCCTGCTCGCGCACGTACGCGATGGCCTCCTTGTGGCGCCGGATGTCGTCGTACGTCGGCTGAAGGCTCGAGTCCGCGACGAGCGGCGCCGGGCCGCTGAGCGCCGCGCGCAGCTCGTCGAACGTGTAGACCACGCCTTCGAGCGCGCTGTCGTGATAAATCCACGACATATCGAGGCTGTCGATGTAGCGCCGCCGGAAGTCCTCGGACTGCGCGTTCAGCCGCTGCTCGATGAGCGCGCTGCGCTCCTCGATGGTGGCCCGCCGCGGGGGCGGCAGCATCGGGAGGGGCAGCGTGACGATCCGCGGCGGCTCCCGGAGCGGGACGCGGCCCGATCGGCGCTCGATGGACGCCGCGCCCTTTCCCTTCGCCGTGCCCGGCCGCACGCTCTTCTTCTCGGAGACCGGCCTGTCGCTCGCGCGCTGGGGCCTGTCGCTCGCGCGCTGGGGCCTGTCGCTCGCGCGCTGGGGCCTGTCGCTCGCGCGCTGGGGCCTGTCGCTCGCGCGCTGCGGCTTGTCGCTCGTCCGGCGCGGGCGCTCCGCCTCGACCGGCGCGGCCTGCTCCCCGCCTTCCCTGAGCTTCAGCCTCTCCTTGAGCCTCGGCTCGTCGTCGGACCTCAGCTTCTTCTTCTTCTTCCGGAGCTTCGTCGGCTCGGCCGCCTGCGCCGCGAGCGCCCGCTCGGAGCGCGCCGCGACCTTCCTCCGGACGAGCCTCGGCTTCGCGGCCTTGACCCGCGCGAGCCTCGGCTTCGTGCCCTTCGTGGCCCGCGCGACCCGCTTCTTCGCGGCCTTCGCGCTCCGCGCCCGCCCGGCGACCGCCCTGGTCCTCGCCGCCCTCGGCTTCGCGACCCGGGCCCTCGTCACCCTGGCCTTCGTGGCCCTGGCCTTCGTGGCCTTCGCCCGCGTCGCCTTGGCCTTCGCCGCCCTCGCCTTGACCTTTG
Organism: Sorangium sp. So ce1335; assembly: GCF_051521615.1. Lineage (NCBI taxonomy): Bacteria > Pseudomonadati > Myxococcota > Polyangiales > Polyangiaceae > Sorangium > Sorangium sp. So ce1335. The sequence goes on along the minus strand of NZ_CP150363.1, from coordinate 5,540,138 downwards.
TCGCCCGGGCCTTCGCCCTGGCCTTCGTGGTCCTCAGCTTGGCGGCGGCGCGCGTCGACCTCGCCTTCGTCCTGGCGGCCGTCTTCTTCGCCTTGGCCGCGCCGGCCCGCTTCGCGGCGGCGCGCGTCGTCTTCTTCGCCTTGGCCGCCGGTTTCTTCCTGGCGCTCGTGCGGGTCGCCCGCGCGGGCGCGCGCGTCGCCTTTCGCCGCGCCGGGGCCGCCGACTTGCGGGCGGTCGCCCGTTTTGTCGTGGCCTTCCGGCGCTTTGCCGCCTTCACGGCCGAGGTGCGTCGCGCAGCAGGACGAGAGGCCGCGGCCTTCCGCTTCGGCTTGCGCGCGGTCGATCGGGCGGCAGGTTTCGCCTTCCGCGTCCGCGCTGTCGCGGCAGCTCGCCTGGAGCTCGCCGCGCTGGCCTTGGTCGCTCTCTTCCGGTCTTTTTTCGAAGTTTTTCGGGTCTTCTTTGCCGCCATGGGCGTGCTTTCACACAATCGCTCAGGCTGCCCGCTGCCACGCTGCGGCGAGCTAACATACGATCGAAAGGGCCTAATGCCGGCCCGCAGCCTAGCAATTTGAGGATTTATCCGTCAACCAGTCCGGTGCGGAAGTCTGCCGAGAGCGACCCCCCCGGGGCTGGATCGTTCCTGATCCAGGAAGCGCGCTGCGACGTGCGGCGCTCGCGGCGGGGCGGCGCCGCCGGGGCTGCCCCGCCGCGAGCGGGCGCCCTCCGGGGGCCATTCCCGGCGATCTCCATCATCATCCACCCCGCGCGGGCTCAGCTATCGACGTTGATCCCGAGCCGCTGCCGGACGGCGAAGTACTCCTCGCTGACGGCGTAGAGCAGGAGCTCCTTGAGCCGCTCCTTCTGGTTCACGGCGGCGCTCGGGTCGTCGGCCGCCTTGATCATCTCCTGCGCCAGCTCGAGGTCGTTGGCGAGGAGGAACCCGGCGCGGTCGGCCGTCAGGTCGATGCCCGACACCCAGCGCTTCAGATCGATGGCGCCGGCCTGGAGGAGCTTTGTCACGACGCTCGCGAGCTGATCGCGCGACGGCCCCACGATGATCGGATCGAGGGCGGCCAGGTTCTCCATCACCGGCCCCTCCAGCTCCTTCGTGATCGGGAACGTGGGCGAGATCAGCTTGATCGCCGCGAACAGCCAGGCGCGCAGGCCGGTGCCCGTCGGCACCAGGTGGCGGATGTACATGCCCGGCCGGTAGTAGGTGAGGTGGCGGGCGGCGATGAACGCCGCGGCCTGGGTGGGCAGCTCCATCTGGAGCGCCGCTGCGCCGAGCACGATCGCCGGCACGTGCGCGTGGAGGAACGAGACGCCGCCGCCGTCGTTCGGGTTCTGGAACGTCAGCGGAGGATCGAGGCCGAGCACGCCCGCGGCGTAGTTGAGCGTCTGCGACATCGGGTAGGGGTGGCGCGCGAGGTCGATCTGGTAGGCGAGCTGGTAGCCGAGCTCCTCCAGCGACTGCCCGTTCTTCCTCAGCACGGCCGGCTCGATGACGCCGAAGATGGCGGTCAGGAGCGGGTCAGCGTCCGGGTGGATGAGCCCGGTCGCCCACCCCTCCTCGTCGAGCGGCTGCTGCGCGGCCGCCACCGTGTCCGGGCGCAGGCGCCGGAAGAAGCGCTCCTCGTCCGGCTCGGCCGCGCTCAGGCAGCAGAGCGCCTGGCAAAGGCAGAAGGCGGCGTCGGCCCGCTTCGTCTCGGTGTACAGCTTCCGGAGCAGCCGGTAGGACTCCGGCCGGTACGGGTTGCGGCGCAGGATCGGGATCTGCGCGGCCACCGCCTTGTCCAGGTACTGCGCGGGGCTCTCGGCGTAGAGGCCGGCGAGGAGCTCGTTCCGCTCCTCGTTGTCCGGATCGAGCGTCTGCGCCGCCTCGTAGGCGTCGATCGCGTCGCTCATCCAGCCGAGCTTGTCCTTGTAGAGGACGCCCAGCCGGTCGAACGTCTCGAGCATCTTCGCCGTGTCGTTCTCCTCGGTCGCCCGGTCGAGCTCGACCTTGAGCAGGCGCTCGACGTCCTCGTGGTCGCCCTTCTCGCCGCGGATCTCGATCGCCTCCGCGAGCGCCCGGGTGAGCGACGGATCGAGCTCGAGCACCTCGTCGTAGAACCGGGCGGCCCGGTCGAGATCGCCGAGCTGCCGCGCGCTCACGATGGCCGCCGTGTGCAGGTACTTCGCCTTCTGCCGCTGGTCGTCGATCTTGGCGGCGAGCTTCAGGACGATGTCGACGAGCTTCGACCAGTCCTTCTCCTCGCTGTAGAGCTGCATCAGCTTGGTGAGGATCTTCCGGTCGTCCGGCCGCTCGTCGAGCGCGGCCACGTAGCTCTTCGCCGCGCGCGTCCGGTCGTTCAGGTGCGTCGCGAGCAGGTCGCCGATCTCGAGCAGGAGCGCGCTCCGCTCGTCGCCGCTCACGACGTCGAGCCGCCGGTGCTTGAGGCGCACGACCTCCTCCCACTCCCCCTTGGCCTCGAAGACCCTGGAGAGGAGGGCGAGCGGGGCAGGGGACTCCGGGACGAGATCGGCCGCCTCGTTCAGCGGCCCGATCGCCCCCTCGGCATCGCCGGCCGCGAGCCTCGCCTCGCCGAGCCGGAGCAGGGCGTCGGCCCGCTCCCGCTCCGGCAGGCCGGCGCCGAAGCGCTCCACGAGGCCCTCGTAGAGCTCCGCGGCCTCCCTCGCCCGGCCCGCGTCGAGGTTGACCTTCGCCGCGCGCGAGATCGCCGCCGGGTCGTCGGGCGCGAGCGCGAGCAGCGCCTGCACCGTGCCGATCGCCTTGCCGCTCGAGCCGCTCTTGCTGAGCGCGTCGACGTAGCGGAAGAGCAGCTTGAGCCCCTGCTCCCTCGGCAGGGCGTCGGCCCGGTTCGCGAGCGACTCGTAGTGGCGCGCCGCCTCGAGGAAGCGGCCGGCCTCGAACGCGAGGTCGCCGGAGATCATCAGCCCGAGCATGCTCGTCGGGTCGAGGTCGACCGCCCGCGTCGCCGCCTCCGCGGCGCGCGCGTCGTCCTTCACGCGCTCCCGGAGCAGGAGCGCCATCTCGCCGTAGAGCCTGGCCTTCGCGAGGTTGCCCTCCGCGGCCTCGGCCTCGCGCGCGATGAGCTCGACGGCGCTCGTCGCGTCGCCCCGGGCGAGGTAGGCCGCGCGAAGCGCCGAGCTCGCCCCCGCGCTGTGCGGCTGCGCGTCGAGGGCCATCTTGTAGCGCTCGATCGCCCCGTCCCGGTCGCCCTTCTCCTCGAGCAGCTTCGCCGCGCGGATCCAGAGATCCGCCCGGCTCTCCGCCGTCTTGGCCGTCGCCGCGAGCGACTCGATCGCGCTGAGCGCCGCCGCCGCGTCGCCGGTCGCGGCCCGCACGTGCGCCAGCGACTCGAGCGCCCCGGCGTGGTGCGGGTCGATCGCGAGCACCCGCTCGTACGCCTTGCGGGCGCGCTCGGGCGACCCGATCTGCTCGAGCAGCACGCGCCCCATCGCGAGCAGGATCTCCTCCCGGCGCTTGTCGTCGGGGACGATGCCCAGCTGCCGCTCGTAGAGCGCCACGACGTCCTCCCACCGCTCGAGGGCGCGGTAGTGCCGCCCGAGCGCGACGAGCGAGCCCTCGTGCGCGCCGTCGATCCGGAGGATGGCCTCGAGGGCCTCGGCCGCCTTCGCGTGGTCGAGGAACTCCTCGTCGTAGAGGCCGGCGACCCGCTCGTGGAGGTTGATCTTCTGGCGCGGCGTCGCGCTGACCTCGATCTGCCGCTCCAGGTTCTGGAGGAGCTCCCTGTAGCGCCCGGCGCGGCTGTAGATGCGATCGAGCCCGCGCAGGGCGGTCAGGCTCGTCGGATCGAGCTCGAGCGCCGCCTCGTAGCGGCGCGTGGCCTCGTTCAGGTCGCCGAGGCGGTCCTCGTAGAGCTCGGCGAGCTTGCACATCGCCTCGACGCGCTCCTCGCCCCGCAGCGCCTCCGCGCGCCGCTCCAGGATCTTCGCGTAGCCGGCGTGGTCCTCCAGGCGCCGGTAGATCCGGAGCAGCGCGTCGCTCGTCCTCGTGTGGCCGGGGTCCTCCGCGAAGATCTGCTCGTACAGGTCGCGCGCGCGGCCCGCGTCGTTCAGCTTCGTCTCGAGGAGCTCGGCGGCCGCCGCGCGGAGGTCGCGCGCCTCGCCCGGGGTCGCGGCGCGGTCGGCCCGCGAGAGCAGCACCTGGACGAGCTCCTGCCACTGCTGCGCGCGGCGGTAGACCTGCGCGAGCCCCTCCAGCGCCTTCTCGTTCGCCGGGTCGAGCCCGAGCACGAACTGGAAGCACGGGATCCCGAGGTCCGCCCGCGCGACCTTCTCCGCGTACCAGGGCCCGAGCCGGTTGAAGAGCGCGATCTTCGGCTCGGGGGCCATCGCCTCGTCGGTGCTCGCCTGGCTCAGGATCTGGAGCGCCTCGGCCCAGATCTTCATGTCGCTGCCGGCCGCGCGCTCCAGGTCGACGGCGTACGCGTCCTGCTCGGGATCCTGGGCGAGCGCCTGCGCGAAGGCGAACACCCCCTGATCCTTGTCGTCGAGCTCCCGCACGTAGAGGTGCCCGATCTCGTTCAGCGCCCGGGCGCGCTCTCCCGCGCTCTCGGCCTTCTCGCTGCGCTGGAGGAGCATCTCCACGAGCTCCTCGTGCTTGCCGAGCGCCTTGCGGAGCTCCTCGAGCGCGCTGAAGGCGATGTCGTCGCCCGGATCGCGCTCGATCAGGCCCACGTAGACGGCCTCCGCCTTGTCGTGGAGCTTGCCCTTCTCGTAGATCCGGGCCGCCCTGAAGTGGAGGAGCTTCTTCGCCGCGGCCGCCTCGGCGCCGCCGTCGGCCGCGTCGATCTGATCGGCGGCCATCGCGAGCGCCTCGGCGACCCGCCCCGGGTCGGCGCCCTGGTCGACGGTCGCCTCGACCGCGAGGGCGAGGTCGGCCTCGGTGGGGCTCGCGACGAGCCGATCGATGAGCTCGTCGAGCTGCGCCTCGCTGATCGTCGCCCCCTTCTGCGGCGGCTTGCCGAACAGCTCGACGGCGTCGAGCGCCGCGCGCACCTCCCTCGGCCGGCCGTCCGGCGACTTCGCGAGCAGGCGGCCCGAGAGCTCGTCGACGTCCTTGCCGACCCACCCGCGCGGCGCGACGGCGCTCGGCGCGGGCGGCGGCTCGGTGAGGTGCGCGACGGCGACGTCGACGGCGGCCGCCCCCGAGAACACGGGTTTGCCCGTGAGGAGCTCGAAGAGCAGCACGCCGAAGGCGTAGAGATCGCTCGACGTGCCGACGCCCTCGCCGCGCAGCTGCTCGGGGCTCGCGGTCCGGACGAGCTCCGGGCTCGACCACCCGGCGCCGAGCCGGTCGCCGCCCACGTCGACGAGCACGGGGAGCGGCTGGCCGTCCTCGTCGCGGGCGACGATCACGTTCTCCAGCTTGAGCGCGCCGTGGACGAGGCGGCGCTCGTGCAGCGCGGCGAGCCCGCTCAGGATCCCGCGGAGCAGCGGCCTGGCCTCGTTGATGTGGAGCGGCCCCGATCGCGCGAGGCGCGCCGAGAGCGGCAGCCCGTCGATGTGCGTGTACGCAACGAACGCGCGGCCGCCCACGATCCCGGCCTCGACGCCGCTCGCCAGGTTCTCGTGGCGCACCTGCGCGGCCAGGCGGACGTGGGTGAGGAACCTGCGCAGGGCCCGGCCGTCGCGCGTCGCCTCGCGCCGCAGCACCTTGAGCGTCCGCGGCTCGGTCCCCCGGGTCGCCGCGTAGACGAGGCCGCGCGGCCCCTCGTCGATTTTTCTCGTGATGACGTAATCGCCGAACGTCTCGCCGGCTGCGAGCTCCTCGGGGAGGCTGAGCCCCTGGGCGCCGAGGGCGCGGACGCGGGCGTCGACCTCGGCGCGCGAGGCGATCACGGCGTCGATCAACGCCTCGATGGCGTCGACCTCGACGCAATGGTCCGTGAGCGCGCGTGCGAAGGAGGCCTTGGAGGCGTTGCCGCCGATTTCGGCCGGGTTGAAGCCGAGGAGGTCGGACGACAGGGCCATCATTTCATCAAGCGAGAAGAGGCGCTCGAGCTCGCCTCGGACGATATCAATGGACATGGGTCTCCTCGGGCCGAGCCCTCGTGCCGGTGAGCGCGCGGCGCTGCCGGCCTGCCGGACGGCGGGGCGTGCGTCATGCTAGCGAAGCTTGCGCCTCCATGCGACCTCCGACGACGTCCGGTGTCGCCGGCGTGACAGGTGGTCGCGGCCGCGCGTCGGCGGCGGTCGACGGGGGCATACGTCGGCGCGGCGCGCGGCCATGCTGCGCGATCTGCGGCGCGCGGGCGCGAGGCGACCGCGCGCAGCGCGCCGTCGTGTCGACCGCTCGATCGGGCGAGATCCGGTGGGGCAACGCGGAGTTGCAGGAACGTTGGAGGAAAGTTGACAGGATTGCATGCGATGTGCGAGCGGATGGCTGTGCGTCGAATAGCGCTGTTCCTGGAGCGGACCCTCCCCATCGCGGTGCTCATCGTCGCGGTGGTGGGCGCTCCGATCATGATCTTCTCGCCACAGGGGTTGCCGCGCCTGCGGGAGCTCGAGAGAGAGCTCGCTGACGTCGAGGAGGAGAACGCCGAGCTCGGGCGGCAGATCGAGGCGCTCCGCGGCAAGGTGGCGCGCCTCCGCGACGACCCGACCGCCGTGGAGCGGATCGCGCGCGACAACCTGGGTCTGGTGCGGCAGAGCGAGGTGGTCTTTCAGTTCTCCCGCTGACGACTCGAGGGCCCGGCCTTCTCGAGGGCTGTTGTCGTATCGATCCGCAGGGCTCGTCCGGAGAGCGCCCAGCCTGATCACGTGAGCTCGCCCGGCCGGCACCGCCGCCGGGCTCCCCGGCGCTCCTCGATGGGGCGCGCGGCGAGGCGTGTTCGCGCCGCGCGGCCGGCCCGTCCATCCCGCGGGCTCTCCTTATAGAAACATCGGCAGACCGGTCGTCACGAGGTGCCGGCGCGCCGCGCGACGCTGGTGACCGCGCGCCGCGTGACGCGCCGAGGTGCCGGCGCGCCGCGCGACGCTGGCGACCGCGCGCCGCGCGCCGCGTGACGCTCCGAGGTGCCGGCGCGCCGCGCGACGCTGGCGACCGCGCGCCGCGCGCTGGCAGCGTCCTTTCTGGTATCGTGTGGCGAGTGTCGCTAGACCTGGGCCGTCTCCTCATCTCCGTCGGCGCCGTCTCCAAGGCTGAGGTCGAAGCCGCCCTCTTCGTGGCGGTCCTGCGGGGCATCTCGTTCCCTCGCGCCCTCATCGACCGCGCGGCGATCAGCGAGCGCGCCCTGGAGGAAGAGCTCGAGCGCCGCGGCGGCCTCGCGCTGCGACAGGTCGTCGGCGCCCGCGAGCTCGTCGCGCGCCTGCCGCGCGCCATGTGCCGCCGCCTCGGCGCCGTCCCGATCCGCGTCGATCCCGGCGTCGGCACCATCGACGTCGCCGCCGCCGACCCGCTCGATCGCCACATCGCCGACGAGTTCAGCTTTCACCTCGGCGCGCCCGTGCGCATCTTCCGCGCCCCGATCACGGCGGTCGAGGAGGCCATCCGCGCCCTGGAGCTCGACGAGCGCGAGCAGATCCCCGTCCGCTCGCGCCGGGCGACCCCTGCCTTCCCGCACGGCGCGCCGCAGTCGACAATCCCGCCGCCGCCGTCGTACGAGGTGCCGATCCCGCTCATCCGGCGCGCCTCGGTGCCCTCCTTCGACGAGCCGGGCCTGCTCGATTCGGACGCCGGCAACGCGGGCCGCCGCGGTCCGGCGCACAACGGCCACGCGTTGCTGGCCGACGTGCCCGCGTCGCAGGAGGACCCGATCCTGCCGCTCCGCCACGCCAAGGCCGCGCCCGGCGCCCGAAGCGCGCGCGCCTCGTCGTCCTCTCCGGTCGCCCGGCGGCCGCTGGACGAAGGCCGCGGCGCCGGCGGGGCCGCGCGGCGCGCGCCGGCGCCCGAGCCGCCTGCCGTCTCGTTCCCGCCGCCTCCGCCCGTCGAGATCTCCCCGCCCTTCAAGCTGCTCGCCTCGATCATGCCCCCGAGCTCGCACGGCCCTGACAGCGGGACGGACAGCGGCGGGCGCGAGCCGGCCCCCTCGACTCGTCGGCTCGGCCGCCTGCCGCTCGACGCCACCTCCGGGCCCGCGCCGTCGTCGGCGCGCCGGGGCTCCGCCGACGCGGCGTTCCCCTCGTCGCGCGTCGGCCGCCGTCCGGAGAGCGCCGCGCCGCCGTCGAACCGGCGCGCCGGACGGCTCCCGGCGTTGCCCCCCGCGCCCGAGCCGGATCTCGCCGATGCGCTCGACGACGAGCCGCCGCCGCAGCCGTTCGTCGATCTGAGCGACGTCATCGACGCGCTCTACCTCGCGCGGACGCGCGACGACGTGGTGCGGCTCGCCCTGCGGGGGCTGCGCCTGCTCGCGCGGCGCGTCGCCATCTTCGCGGCGCACCGCGGGGTGTTCCGTGGGTTCGCCTGCAACGCGGAGTTCGGCGATCAGGAGGCGCTGCGGAAGCTCACCCTCCCGATGGATCAGCCGAGCGTCCTCGCGACGGCGGTGGCGACGCACCTCTACGTCGGGCCGATCCCTGGCACGCCCACGCACGCGCCGCTGCTCGACGTCATGGTCAACCCGAGCCTCGACGTCGCCGCCGTCGCGGTGCAGGTCGTCGGCCGGCCCGCGATGATCCTTGTCGCCGACCGGATCATCGACCCCTCGAGCGGCGCGCGCCGGATGGTCGAGCTTGCGCGCGCGGTCGGCGAGGCGTTCAGCCGGATCCTGTCCGCGCGCGCGTGAGCCGCCGCGCGAGCGCCTCGGCCGCGACGACCCGCGCGTGCGGCGCGGGCGCGGACCGCGATCGCGCTGCACGAGGCCACGCGGCGCGCGGCGCAGGAGCTCGCGCGCGCCGGCGGCATCGCCCGCGTCCAGGATCACCGCGCGCGCCGGGCTCCAGGGCCCCGGCGCGCAGCGCGCGCTGTGCGGCGATCGACACCGTCTGCGACAAGGTCGCGACGATCATCGCCCGCACGGACATGACCCGCGGACCGCAGGGCGCGCGGGGGCGAGCGCGCGGCACGCGTCGGGACGAGCGTGCGCCGCGCGTGAGGGCGAGCATGCGCCGCGCGTGAGGGCGAGCATGCGCCGCGCGTGGGGATGAGCACGCGACGCGCATCGGGATGACCACCAGGAACGCGTCGGGTGGAACATGTAGCGCGCGTAAGGGGGCGCTCAGCGGACGATGTCGGCGCGCACTGTGGAGAAGCGCGTCGAGAGAGCGCGATACGCGGTCGGAGCGTTGCTGATCGCGGCCACGCGCGCGCACCCCGCGGCGCGCCGCACGCGCACGACGCCGCAGGCGCTCGCGCGCATCGACACCACGATCATGGCGCGGAGCACGAGCCGATCGGCGCCTCCTCGACGCCGTGACGATGCGCGTGAGCATCGCCCCGACCTGCGATGTGTTGCGCGCGCGGTCGTCGGCCAGCGCCGGCACGTGTCGTAGATCTGAACGCTGGTCATCTAACCTGGCGTCGTCGGCGCGCAGGGGCCGGCGTGGCCGATCGCCGCTGGGTCCACGGCGCGATCGCGCAGGTCGACGGCGCGCCGCACCCTGTATTTGCCGCTGTTTCAGCGCCCCGGCCGCGTCTCGCGCGCCGCGCGGCGCGCGCCACGATGCCGGCCTCGCGTTGCAAACCTGCGCGCCGCGGCTTTCATCTGCGCAACCCAGGAAGGAAAATCCCGATGCTTGTCGCCGTGCAAGTGCGCGTCGCCAGAACTCAAGAGGTGTGATTTTCCAGTGTGTCTGTTCGCCGTGATCTGTTCGCTTCGCGTGTCGCAGGAATTTTCTCGTGCCAGGAGAAATGAGTACGCTCCTTTCGAAATTTTTTACAATCCGGAACCCTTTTTCTGAACGTCGGTCAGATTTGGCTATCCGACTGAGGGTCAAATCGGGTTAAGGCATTTGGGTCTCTTCGAATTCGCGTGGACAGCGTGATTCGCCTCCCCCGAAAGGAGCTTCAAATGCATCCTGCAAAGCCGCACCAGAGCAATGTGGTCACCCGTAAGTTCGCGGTGGTGGTCGCTGGTTTGACCGCCGTTGTGGCTGGTTGCTCGGCAGACGTCGGCGACGCCAACACCGAGGCAGTCGGCACCAACCAGCTGGGATTTGACGACTTCGAGCGGACCGTTTTCCGCGAGCCTGATACCGGCGTCTACATTGTTAACGGGGACACGCCTGTCGTGGATGTCAAGCATCTACGCGAGTTCTGGGAGACGCATGTGCGCGATGGTGCGCTGATCGTCAACCAGTCTGGCCGGAGGGACGTTGTCTGGACGACGGAGCAGCGGCGCAATCTCACCTACTGCGTGAGCACGAGATTCGGGGACAGGTACGAGGAGGTCGTGGCGGCGATGGAGGAGGCCGGCAGGGCGTGGGAGGAGGTCTCCGACGTCGACTTCATTCACGTGGAGTCGGCCGACTCGGGCTGCACGTCGAGCACCAGCAGCGTCCTGTTCGACGTGAACCCCGTGAACGCGGGCGGCCAGTACCTGGCGCGCGCCTTCTTCCCCGGCCAGTCGAGGTCGACGCGGAACGTGCTGATCGACAGGACCTCTTTCGGCAGCACGCAGCCCGACCTGACGGGCATTCTCCGCCACGAGCTGGGGCACACCCTCGGTTTCCGGCACGAGCACACCCGTCCTGAGGCCGGCTCCTGCTTCGAGGACAACAACTGGCGCGCCCTCACGGAGTACGACGGAGCGTCCGTCATGCACTATCCCCAGTGCAACGGCTCCGGCGACCGGACGCTCAACCTCACGGACAAGGACATCGACGGCGTCCGGTCGCTCTACGGCGCCGCGGCCGGCGGCGAGGGCGGCGGCGGCGAGGGCGGCGGCGGCGAGGGCGGCGGCGGCGAGGGCGGCGGCGGACGGCCGGTCACCGAGACGTTCAGCGGCCGCGTCGCGCGGGGGGCGTTCGATGCGGTCGGGCCGGCCGAGGGAATCGAGGTCGTGCCGGGGACGACGTTCACCGTCGTCATGACCGGGACCGGAGATCCCGATCTCTTCGTGAAGTTCGGCTCTGCGCCGACGGCGAGGTCGTTCGATTGCCGGCCTTACCTCAGCGACGCCAACGAGACCTGCACGATCGAGGTCCCCGCGGGCGAGACCCGGGCGTTCATCAAGGTGCACGGCTACACGGCCGCGACCTACGACATCGAGGTGAGCTACTCCGCCCCCGGCGAGCCCGCCTCCGGCGGCGGCACCGCGACGACGACGACCTTCGAGGGATCCATCGCGCGGCGCGAGACAGCGTCCCACGGGCCGATCGCCGTCGTCCCGGGCACGTCGCTCCGGGCCGTGATGAGCGGCACCGGCGACCCCGACCTCTATGTTCGGTTCGGCGCGGAGCCCACGCTGAGCTCCTTCGACTGCCGTCCTTACCTCGACGGCGCGGACGAGACCTGCGAGCTCACCGTCCCGGAAGGGCAGTCCCAGGCCTTCCTCCTCGTGAACGCATACTCGACAAGCACGTACACCGTGAACGTCGAGCACACGAAGCCCTGAACCGCCGTACGCGCGGAGCGCCAACGCAGGAGAGGGGCGAGGGGCGGCGAGGATCGCCAGGGCGCGGAGAGCCCGCGCCGCGGAGGGACACCGAGGACGGCCATCGCCGCTTCGCGGTGTCCTCCGTGAACGCTCTTACCGATCTCCAGCCCGTCCGCGGGTGGGCTCATCCAGAGCGCCAGCGCGCGGCAGCGACACTCCCGCCCTCCTCGCAGGCGGTCTCCATGGCCGCGTCGCCGAGGGGGAGGGAGGTGATGAACTCCTCATCCACCGACAGCGCCGCATCGCCGAGCACCACGAACGTGTCGCGGCCGTCCTCGACGACGAGCTGGTCGCCGAGGATCTCGTGGCTTTCGGCGGTGACGTCGTCGAAGAGGCGGGCGCTCGGCGCCGCTTGCGCCGCCCGCCGCGCGACCCACGCCGCGACCGGCGTCACCATCGAGCCCACCGGCGCATAGATCGTGGCCCCGCCGGTCGGGATCCTCACGAAGCCCGGCGCCTGGCCGGCGCGGCGGAGCAGCGCGGCGCCGTGCTGTGGATCGAGGATCATCCGCTTCACAACGCCTGCGGCGTCGCTGAGCGAGACGTCCGCGTAGACGAGGCGACCCGCGGCGTCGAGCTCGGCGTATTCGCGCAGGACGCCGCCGGGCCGGAGCGCGCCTGCCGCCGCTGGGCCCCCGCCGGCCTCCGCGCGCGACCGGCGGGTCTCGCTGGAGAGGGTCTCCGACCCATCCGGTCGGATCCGCCGCTCGACCCGGCTCTGCGCGCCGGCGGCGCCGAAGAACGTGTAGACCTTCATCTCGGCCCTGGCGCTCGTCTCCCCCGGAAGGCAGGCGGCTGCCGCTCCGGCGACGCGGTCAGCGACCGGATTTGCGGCCGGACTTGTCGCGCCGTCGCCACATCCCGCGAGCAGGCTGCCCGTGAGCGCGACGGCGAACAGTGAGGTGCATGTACTCATACCCACTCTTCGCCCGCGCCTCCTGTTTATTTCATGACCGCTCTTTTTCGACGGAGCGGCTCGCGCCGGGCAGGCAGGGCGGATGCGGCCCGGGGTGGGCGCGTCCCCGGACGCCACGACGAGACCCTGCGGGAAGCGCGCGGGCGGCATGCTGGTGGAACGCGGGCGCACGCGGGAAGCGCGCGGGCGGCATGCTGGCGGAACGCGGGCGCACGCGGGAAGTACGCGGCGCGCTCGCGAGGAAATCGACCTTCGCACCGCGGTGAATGATAGGCTGCACGCGCGGATCCCTCCTGGGACGCTGCTGCTTGCCCATGCCGAACGAGACCCCTCACGCTCTTCGCTTCACCTGGCTGCTGGCCGCGCTGCTCGTGGAGTCCGTGGCGTTCGCCGGATGCATCGGCGATCCGTTTCAGGTCGGGGGCGGCGCCGGGGGAGGCACGGGCGGCAGCGGCGGCGACGAACCAAAAGGCGGCGGCGGCGGCGAACCGATGGGCGGCGGCGGCGCGGGCGGCGCGACCGGCGGGGGACCGCCGTCGGTCCCGGTGACGTGGCCGGACTCCGCGACGAAACGCTGCTCGGATGGCACGATCGTGCTGGAGCAGTGCCCGGAACCGTCCGAGCCCTTCTTCGGACAGGACGGGAGCTACGAGATCGCCGTCCCCTCGTACACGGAACGCGAGGGCACCGTGCGGGACTCGGTGACCCGGCTGGTGTGGGAAAAGCCGCTGGAGAGCGAGACGCTCATCTTCGCCGCCGCGAAGGAGCACTGCGACGCCCTCGCCGCCGATCAGCTCGGCGGCGTGACAGGGTGGCGCCTGCCGACGCTGCGCGAGCTCGTCTCCATCCTCGATTTCGGCCACACGACGGCGTTCCAGGACGTCTTCGGGACCATCCCGGGCAGCGTCTACTGGTCCGGGACCGACGTCGCCGGCACGCAGAGCTCGTTCGCGTGGGGCGTGCTCACCAGCGACGCGAGCATCGGGTTCTACCCGAAGGAGAACAGCGCCAACGCGCGGGTGCTCTGCGTCGGGGGCGAGCAGGCGATCCCGCCGGCCGATCTGTCGTCGTTCGGCGAGGAATGGGCGCTCGATAGCTCGACGGGGCTCGTCTGGCAGCGCCAGCACGCCCTCGGTACGTTCGACTGGAGCGGCGCGCTCGCGCACTGCGAGGAGCTCACCCTCGCCGGCAAGAGCGACTGGCGGTTGCCGAGCGCGAAGGAGCTCCTCTCCATCGTCGATGATCAGCGGCTTGGGCCGGCGACCGACCCGGAGATCTTCTCGAAGGCGTCGAGCAGCTTCTGGTCGTCGACGCCCGCCCTCGGCAGCGCCGACAGGGCCATCGTCGTCAACTTCAACAACGGCGCGTCGCAGGACAACTCGGTCCGCGATCAGCGGCTCACGCGCTGCGTTCGCTCCGACCGGTGAGCGCCGGCCGCTCCGGCGCTCACCGGAGCGGCTCAGCCCCCGGGCTTGACGAACTTCAGGACGAAGCGGTCGCTCTGGCCCCGCTTCTCGCCCGCCACCATCGGCGACGCGTTCCAGTCGCGCGTGTCGGCGGGGGTCCGGAGGAAGGTCGCCTCGGCCGCGAGCCGGAAGCCGGCCCGCTCGACCTCCTCGCGCACGACCTTCTCCTCGATGCGGTGGAGCGTCTTCACCTCCGTGACCCCCGTCGCGTCGCGCCCGCTGTGATCGATGATCGCGAACACGCCGCCGGGCTTCAGCGCGCGGAAGATCGCGCGGTTCATCGCGGCGCGGTCGACCTCCAGCCACACGGCGTCGTGATAGAAGAGGATGAGGAACACGGCGTCGAGATCGCGCGCCTCGGGCGGCAGCGGGTCGTCGAGCTCGCGGTCGACCCGGACCACCGGCTTCATCACCGGCTTCTTCAGCCGCTCGCTCCACGGCTTCTCGGCGAAGCGCTCGAGGACGAAGCGGTTGTTCTGCGCGTAGACGACCCCGCTCGGGCCGACCGCCCGCGCCAGGAGCTCGGCCGTGTACCCGCCCCCGGCCATGAGCTCCGCGACCTTCATCCCCGGCTGGATGCCGAAAAAGGCGAGCGTCTCCGCGGGCTTGCGTCCGGCGTCGAGCGCCTTGTCGGCGTCCGCGCGATCGGCGGCGTCCACGACGGCGCGCAGGGCCGCGGGCACCTCGACCGAGGTGACCTGGGACGGCGCCGGAGCGGCCGCGTCGCTCGGCGCGGGGGACGTCGCGGCCGGCGTCGCGTCGGGCGAGGCGGGCGGCGCGGAGGGCGGAGCGGCCGGCGCGGCGGGGGGCGCGGAGGAGCAGCCGGTGAGCGCGGCGAAGGCGAGGGCGAGGGGGGAATGATGGCGTCGCACGCCCGCGCTGCTAGCCGAGCGGGCTCAGCGCCGCAAGCGGGTCGACGGCGGCGCGCGGCGCGCCGCGGCGGTCAGCGCAGGTGGACGACGGCGGTGCCGGCGCCGGTCAGCGCAGGTGGACGACGGCGGTGCCGGCGCCGGACACCGTGACGGAGAGCTGCTGCGTGCGGGCCGGGTCGGCCCCCGAGGTCGCGCGCAGGTTGAAGCTGCCGCACGGCCAGCGGTACTCACCCGGCGCCCGCACCTCCTCGGGGCCGCCGGCGACGAGCCACGCCTCGCCGGCGTCGATGCGCAACGCGCCCTGGCACGTCGCGGCGCCCGGGTCGGCGCCCGGCGCGGGCGCGGCGCCCGGGTCGGCGCTCGCTGCCGGAGCGGGGCGCTGCAGCGGCACGAGCGCCGCCCTCGCCGCGGCGGCGACGTGCGCACGCGCCACGGCCGACGCGCGCTGCGCCGCCGCGGGGTGCGTCGCGCTCAGCCGGCCCCGGCTGACGCGCACGCCGGCGATCGCGATGCCGACGAGCGCGGCGCACGCGATCGCCGCCGCGAGCAGGCGCTGCCGCGCCGCCCCGGCCGCCGGGACGGCCACGCCGGGCGCCGACGACGGAGGCCGGAGCTCGTCCCGCGTCCGCGGGGCCGCGCCGATCGCCGCCTTCGCGACCGGGGCCAGGAGCGGATCGAGCGAGCTCTCGTCGCCCGAGGGAGGCGCGACGGCGTGGAAACCGCCGCTCAGCGGGGCGCTCGACGGCTCCGGGAGCGCCGCGTCGGCGCCGTCGAGCGGCTCGAGCCCGCCGGAGGGCGCCTGCGAGGGCGCGCCAGGGCGCCGCGTGACGCGCAGGGTGAAGGGAGCGTCCGCGTCGGCGCGCGTGAGCTCGCCGCCCTCGAGATCGTCGTCGTCGCCGGGGGGCTCGGACGCGGGGGAGACGGATGTGGGCGGGCCCGCCGGGCGCGACTCGGGCGGCTCCCTCAGCGCGGTGTTCACGAGGGCCGCGAGGTCCTCCGGCGCGGCGATCGCGTGGCCCGCCTCGCGCAGCGCCTCGATCGCCTCCAGCATGGCGCTGGCGTCGGGGAAGCGGTCCTCCCGGCGGGGCGCGAGCGCGCGCGCGAGCAGCGCCTCGAGCGCGGGGGTGACGTCGGGGCGCAGATCGCTCGCGCGCAGCATCTGCCCCTCGCGCGCCGCCGCCATCCGCGTGGCGGCGCTGGTCCCGGGGAACGGCCGCTCGCCGGTGAGCATCTGGAAGAGGACCACCCCGAGCGCGAACAGGTCGGCGCGGGCGTCGACCTGCTCCCCGTCGAACTGCTCGGGCGGCATGTAGGTCGGCTTCCCGACCAGATCGCGCCGGGCAGCGTCGCCGGCGCCCCCGCGCACGGCGATCGCCACGCCGAAATCCGCGATCTTCACCGCGCCGCTCAGCGAGATGAGCACGTTCCCCGGGCTCACGTCGCGGTGCACCATGAGCCGCCCCTCGGCGGCCGAGCGCTCGTGCGCGTAGCCCAGGCCCTTGAGCACCTCGGACGCGACGAAGAGCGCCACCGGCACCGGAAGGGACTCCCCGCGCGCCCAGAGCCACCTGCAGAGGCGACCCAGATCCGTCCCGGATACAAATTCGAGCACCAGGTAGAAATCGCCCGCTTCATCGATGCCGAAGTCGAGAACCGCATCGATGTTGGGGTGCTCGAAGCGGGTCATCATGCTCGCCTCGGCCAGGAAGAGCTGCCGGAGGTCGTCGCTGCCGGCGTGCATCGGGACGATGCGCTTGATGGCGACCGGGACCTCCGCGCCGTCGGGCCCGAGCGCGACAGCGCGAAACACCTCGCCCATCCCGCCGCGCGCCATCCGCGGTCCGATGGCGTAGTGGCCCAGAACAACCCCCCTCGGTGGCGCGCTCTCCACGGTGCCCCGAATCTAAATGGCACCCAGGGGGCGGGTAAAGGGGCGAGCGCGCTCGACCACCGGAGATCCCCGGTCTGGATTGCACAAATCGACTCGCGGCGTTCGTGTCATCGACGGAATTGCGCCGTTCCGGCGCGGCGCGGGCGGCTGCGACCCGTCCGGGGCGCACATTCGCGCGGGGGCGCCGGCGTGAGGCGCCTGGCGGCGGATGTCGCTCGATCTGCGCGCGTCTGATACAAGTCCGCTCCGGACATGACACACGCTGCCTCGACCGAACCGACTCCGGTTGTCTTCATCACGGGCGCCTCCGCTGGATTCGGCGCCGCCATTGCCCGCCGCTTCGCCGGCCTGGGGGCCCGTCTGGTCCTCGCTGCGCGCCGTCAGGACCGCCTGGAGGCGCTCGCCGCGGAGCTCACGGGCGGGGGAGGGAGCTCGCCGGGCGGCGGGCGGGCTGCGGCGGTGCACGTCGTCCGGCTGGACGTCCGCGACCGGGCCGCCGTGGACCGGGCGATCGCGGATCTTCCGCCGGAGTTCTCCGAGGTGTCGGTCCTCGTCAACAACGCGGGCGGCGCGATCGGCCTCTCTCCGGCGCACGCGGCGGATCCCGACGACTGGGAGCAGATGGTCGACACGAACATCAAGGGACTGCTGTATTGCACGCGGGCGCTGCTGCCCGGCATGGTGGCGCGCGACCGGGGGCACGTCATCAACATCGGCTCGGTGGCCGCCGAGACGCCGTATCCCGGGAGCAACGTTTACGGGGCGTGCAAGGCGTTCGTCGCGCAGTTCTCGCTGAACCTGCGGGCGGATCTCCTCGGCAGCCGGGTGCGCGTCACCGACATCGAGCCTGGCCTCGCCGAGACCGAGTTCTCGCTCGTGCGCTTCAAGGGCGACAGCGATCGCGCCGCCGCCGTCTACCAGGGCGTGAAGCCGCTCTCGGCCGAGGACATCGCCGAGGCCGTCGTCTGGTGCGCGACGCTCCCGGAGCACGTCAACGTGAACCGGCTGGAGCTGATGCCCGTCATGCAGGCGTTCGCCGGCTTCGCGGTGAAGCGCAGCTAGAGCGACGAACGGGCTGAAGAGGCGAAGAGAGAACGAGAATTTAACGCAAAGGCGCAAAGACGCAAAAAGAGATCTCTTTCTTTGCGCCTTTGCGCCTTTGCGCCTTTGCGTTGATCTCAGGGCTTCCAAGTTGGTCGTGTGCTATAGCCACGTCGCCCAGGCTCACCCCTGGGTGCAGGAGAGAATAAAACCACAGAGGCACAGAGGGCACAGAGGGGAGAAGAAGAGAGGGAGGGGAAGAGAGCCAGAATTGATTGTTCTCTCCCTCTCTCCTCTGTGCCCTCTGTGCCTCTGTGGTTCGTCTCTCTCTATCTCTCCCCACGGAACCACGAACGCCATGGGCTCAGGCCTGGTGGAGCAGGAGCGCCAGGAGGCCGAGCGCGGCGCGCTTGCGGAGGCCCTCGACGGACTCGGTGGCGCCGACGCAGAGAGGGCAGCCGGCCTTGTCGCAGCCGCACCCCGAGATGAGCTGCCGCGTGCGCGCGAGCAGCTCGTCGCGCTGCTCGTAGATGCGCTCGGCGAGGCCGACGCCGCCAGGCACGTTGTCGAACAGGAACAGCGTCGGATCGAAGACGCCGGCCACCTCGCTGCCGGGCGGGAC
Source organism: Sorangium sp. So ce1335 (assembly GCF_051521615.1). Classification (NCBI taxonomy): domain Bacteria; kingdom Pseudomonadati; phylum Myxococcota; order Polyangiales; family Polyangiaceae; genus Sorangium; species Sorangium sp. So ce1335. Next base: position 5,521,766 of record NZ_CP150363.1, on the reverse strand, counting down.
CTCCGGCGCCCGCGCCTCGCTGCCGTCCTCGAGCGTCTGGCCGATGTCGCGCGGATCGCACATGAGCGAGAGCGTCGCGACCGTCTCCAGCGCCCGCGCGATGCCGCGCAGCCCGTCGATGGCGGTCGCGCGGCCGAGGCCGAGCTCCTCGCAGAGCGGCTCGGGCACCGTGAGCCAGAACGACGTCGTGTGCATCTGGATGTCGGGCAAGCGCACGTCGCCATAACCCGTGTTCTCGTGCGTGTAGAACTTGATCTTCTTGTACCCGACCACCTTCTCCACGATGCTCACCTCGCCGAACGACGCCGCCGCCCGGCCGAGCGGGGCGGTCGCGCTCTCGTCGAGGATGCTCACCTTGCGGTGCGTGAGCGCGGTCGTGAAATAGTCGGGCACGACCTTCGTCACGAAGGCCTTGTGGTTCTCGTAGTCGAGCCGCTCCACCTGGTACTGCTCGCCGTCGTGCTGGTAGATGGCCTGCTCGTGGAGCATCGTCGGCGCGGCGCGCCAGTCGAGCTCCGCGAGCGTCTTGCCGTGGGCCTTGTCGATGATGACGAAGTTGTCCCAGCCCACGGATCGCAGGCTCACGTGGTTCGCAGGGTAGGCGTCGGTCGCCCAGTGAAAGCGATCGTTCGACTCGTGGACGACCCCGTTGTCCTGGAGGAAGCGGAGCGCCGCCACCGTGTCGTCCGGCGGCATCGCCGCGTAGGACTCGCCCTTGAGGAACGGCAGCTCGAACGCGGCGCACTTGAGGTGCTGCACGAGGACCTCGGTGTTGTGCGGGTCGATGCGCGCCGACTCGGCACCTCGCTCGAGCAGGTAGTCCGGGTTCCGGGCGAGGTATTGATCGAGCGCCGCGCTCGTCGCGCACAGGACGGCGATGCTCGTCTTGCCGCGCCTGCCCGCGCGGCCGAAGCGCTGCCACGTCTCGGCGACCGAGCCCGGATAGCCGGCGCAGATCACCGCGTCGAGCTCGCCGATGTCGATGCCGAGCTCGAGCGCGTTCGTGGCCACGACGCAGAGGATCTCGCCCTCGCGCAGCCCCCGCTCGACCCGGCGGCGCGTCTCCGGGAGGTAGCCGCCGCGGTACGCCATGATCGCGTCCTCGGCCCCGATCTCCTTGCCGACCCCCTCGCGCAGGTACTTCAGCATGATCTCGACCGAGTTGCGCGACTGGCCGAACACGAGCGTGGGCACCCGGGCGCGCGCGAGATCCCCGGCGAGGCGCACCGCGCTCTTCAGGGTGCTGGCGCGCACCCCGAGCTCGGCGTTGACCACGGGCGGGTTGTACAGGAAGAAGCGCCGCGGGCCCCGCGGGGCGCCGGACTGATCGATGAGCTCGATCTCGTCCTCGGCGACGCCGAGCAGGCGCGCGGCGTGCGCCCGCGGGTTGCCGATGGTCGCGGTCGCGCAGAGGAACGTCGGGCTCGATCCGTGGAAGGCGGCGACGCGGCGCAGCCGGGCGATGACGTGGGCGACGTGCGACCCGAACACGCCACGGTAGGTGTGCAGCTCGTCCAGCACGACGTAGCGCAGGCGCTGGAACGTCCGCGCCCAGTGCGCGTGGTGCGGCAGGATCCCCGCGTGGAGCATGTCGGGGTTCGTCATCACGATGGGGCTGCGCTCGCGCGCCGCCCGCCGCGCGTCGCCCGGCGTATCCCCGTCGTAGACGATCGCCGGGATGGTGAGCCCGGCCTCGCGGATGAGCGCGTGGAGGCCGGCCTCCTGGTCCCGGGCGAGCGCCTTCGTCGGGTAGAGGTAGATCGCGCTGCCGCCCTGGCCCGACGCGGCGCCCTCGGCCAGCGCGTCGAGCACCGGGAGATGGAAGCAGAGGCTCTTGCCGCTCGCGGTGGGCGTCGCGACGACGACGTGCCGCCCGGCCCGGGCGGGCTCCGCCGCGCCGAGGGCGTCGACGCGCGCCTCGCGGGCGGCCGAGAAGGCCCGCGCCTGGTGGTCGTAGAGCCGCGTGATGCCGCGCCGCTCCAGCGCGCCGCGGAGCGCCGGCGAGAGCGCCTCGGGCATCGGGGCGGTGCGCGCCTCGGCCGGCGGCATCTCGCGATCCGCCGTGAGACACGGGCGAACGTAGCCGGAGGCAAGCCACGACGAGATGACCGTCTCGACGCCGGTCTCGATCTTCCAGGGGGGCGACGGCATGACGCGGGTATACTAAACAGATGCGCCGTGTCGCTCAACCGGATCGGGAACGGCGGCCGCGGCGGGGGGATCGGCCTGGCACCACCACGCCGGACCGATCAGGCGGCGCGCGGCGCGGATCCGGCGCGAGGGAGACCAGGGCCCGCGCGGCAGGCGCGCGTACGGGGGAGAGGGCATGTCCGATGTCCGCGGGCGAGATCCGCTGTTCGCGGGAGATCCGCTGTGCGCTGGACCGGTGCGCGGCCGAGGTCCTGCTCGCGACGCGCGACGCACGCTGTCGGATGACCCGTTTGCGCGCAACCGCTGGGAAGCGCGGATACGGCGCGTGAGGCGATGGCTCAGCGTCGCCGTGGCTCCTGCTGCCGCGACGGACAGCGGGCTGCGCGCGGCGTGGGCGCGCTAGGGCGCGGCCCGAGGGCCCGCGGGCCTGGTGTGCTGGTTGCCTGAGGATCGAGCCGACCGGCGACGGAGATCCGGAGTCGAGTCCCACATCCGCTGTTTGACCCGCCGTTCCTGGGCGACCGCGCGACCGCGCGACGGCGCGCACGGGGCCGGCCACGAGGTGTTGACCATGAGAAAGGCAGTGATCTTGGCGCTCGCCGGCGCGTCGGCGGCGGGGTGCGCCGCGCGCGCGCCGACGTTCGACGAGCGGCTCTTCGCGTCGCAGGCGCTGATCCGGACCGCCGAGGAGGTCGGCGTCGAGGAGATCCCGCGGGCGGATCTCCACCTCCGCCTCGCGCGGGAACAGGTGCAGAGAGCGCAGCGGCTGTCGGCCGAGGGGGCGCCCGATCGGGCGCGGCGCATGCTCCTGCGCGCGCAGGCGGACGCGGAGCTCGCGATCGCCTGCGCGCGCGAGGCGCGGGCGCAGGCCCTCGCGCGCGAGGCGCTCGGGGAGGTCGGATCCATCCAGGAGGGGCTCCGCTAGGGGCGCGGGAGGAGGCGCAGCGATCATGCGATTCAACCAGGGGACGGTGGCCATGCTGCTCCTCGGCGGGCTCCTCGGGTGCGCGAGCACCCCGCTGCCGCCGAAGGAGCTCATCAGCGCGAGGAAGAGCTACGAGCGCGCCCGGGCGAGCGCGGCCGCGGAGCTCGCGCCCATGGACCTGCACGACGCCCGCGAGGCGCTGGAGCGCGCGGAGCGCGCGTTCGCCGACGAGCACGAGCTCACCGAGGCGAGGGACCTCGCCTACCTCGCGGATCGCCGCGCGCAGCTCGCCGAGGCGCTCGGGCGCATGGCGGCCGCGGAGCGGCAGCGCGGCGCGGCCCTCCAGGCGTACGGCGAGCTGCACCTCGCGCTGCGCAGGAAGCGGGCGCCCCCGGCCGATCCGGTCCATCCGGGGGAGCCGCCCGCGCAGCAGGTGACGCCGACGGCGCGGGCGCGCGCGTCCGGCGGGGAACGCCCGCTGGTGATCATGAAGGGGCGGTGAGCTGATCCGGAGCGGCCGCGACGCCTCGGACCGGGAGCGGCGCGACGCCTCGGACCGGGAGCGGCGCGACGCCTCGGACCGGGAGCGGCGTGACGCCGCGCGTCCTGCGGCGAGCGGCGAGCGGCGAGCGGCGAGCGGCGGCGAAACGATGGATGAGCACGGCCGCCGTCGGCGCCGGCCCTGCTCCCGGCCGTTTGCTCCGCGCTCTGGCATCGCGTAGAAGCGAGGACGATGTCCTCCGACGGACCTCACGCACCGCACGAGCCGCACGGGTCGCTGGCGCCGCGAGCGTCGACCGCCGCCCACCTGCTGCCGGACGAGATCCCCCCGGGCGAGCGGGCCTCGCTCACCTTCATGGCGATCGTGGCCTCGGTCTCGTGCGCCGCCGATCTGGCGACGAAGGCGTGGGCGCACGCGCGGCTCGCGGGGTTCGACCCGAAGCGGTCGGGCCCGAAGGTGCTCACGGTCATCCCGGACCACCTGGACTTCATCTTCGCGCAGAACCCCGGTGGGGCCTGGAGCTTCCTGCGCAGCCTCCCGGACGGGCTGCGGCGGCCGTTCTTCCTGTTCGTCTCGGCGGCGGCGATCGTCTTCATCTTCTCGATCTACCGGCGCGTCCACAGGGACCAGACCGCGATGAAGTGGGGCCTCGCGCTCGCGCTCGGCGGCGCGATGGGGAACCTCGTCGACCGGATCCGCTACGGCTGGGTCATCGACTTCATCGACGTGTACGTGTCCCGCGGTGGCCAGGAGTTTCACTGGCCGACGTTCAACGTGGCCGACATCGCGATCGTCGCCGGGGTCATCCTGATGTCCACGGACATGATCGCCTCCGCCCGCAACGCGAGCGCGCCGGCGGCCGACGCCGGCGGCGCCTCCGCGAGCCCTGCAGGCGGCGACCCTCCGCTCTCGGCCGAGGCGCCCCCGCCCGCTCCTCCCGCGAGCTGACCGGCGGCATCGCCGGAGGGCGCAGCCGGGCAGGCTGGGCGCCCGGGACCGGAACGGGGAGCCGGGACACGCGGAGCGGAGGGCACGGATGTGCGAGACGTGCGGGGCGACGCGGAACACGCGCGGGGCGATGCGGAAGACGCGCAGGAGCCGCGAGACGCACGACGCAGCGCGCCCGCGGAGGGAAGCCTTTGCCGGAGCGCTCCGTTTGTCGTAGAGGAACGCGTTCCGCATGACTGAAGACGCGACGCCGCGAGATGCCGCCGTGGAGACAAAGGGTGCCGACGCGGAGCCGGAGCGCTCCGCGCGCGTGGACGCGCCGGGAGGCGAGCCGCCGGCTCGCGCCGGACGCAGTGAAGAGGAGCGCGGCTCCTCGCCGGACGGAGACGCCGACGACGTTGTCGCGCCAGCGGCGCCCACGTACCGCCCGTCATACCCGTTCCTGCTCGGCGTCTCGTTTGTCACGCTCGTGGCCGACCTCGGGACGAAATGGTGGGCCAAGGACCGCCTGGAGCCGCGGGTCCTCGCGGAGCTCGCCGACGCGCCGCGGCCGCTCGCGTTCCGGAAGATCGAGGTGATCAAGGATCACCTGAACCTGATCTACGCGAGGAACCACGGCGGGGCGTGGGGCATCCTCGGCGACGAGAGCGAGGCGATCCGCCGGCCGTTCTTCCTGCTGATCTCGCTCGCCGCGATCGCCTTCATCGTCTCGCTGTACCGGAAGCTCCACCCGTCCCAGATCGCGCTCAAGTGGGGGCTGCCGCTCGTGCTTGGCGGCGCGCTCGGGAACCTCGTCGACCGCGTCCGCTACGGGTACGTCATCGACTTCATCCAGGTCCGCTTCACGCCGACGTTCGTGTGGCCGACGTTCAACGTGGCCGACATCGCGATCGTCGTGGGCGTCGGGCTGATGGCGATCGACATGTTCTCCCCGCGTCGCCCCGAGCTCGCGGAGAAGACGTCCGGCACGCCCGGAGCCAAGGCTTCCGCGAGCTGACCATGCGTCCCGAGCTGTTCCGCCTGCTCGACGTCGCGTTCCCTGCCTACTTCCTCCTGCTGCTCGCGGGCTTCCTCTTCGCGACGGCGGTGGGCGCGCTCTGGGCGCGCCGGATCGGCGAGGATCCGGACGTGGTCGTCGACCTGGGGCTCGCCTGCCTGCTCGCGGGCGTCGTCGGCAGCCGGCTGCTCCACGTCGTCGCCGACGGCTACTTCTGGGATTACGTGCACCTGTGCACCGACCCGTCGCAGGTCGACTGGAAGGTCGAGCAGGCGCTCTGCGAGCCGCGGTACCACGGCGTCTGGGACGCCGCGAAGGGGGTGTGCCATCCGACCGAGCGCGACTGCCTGGCGTGGGCGAAGTTCTGGGCCGGCGGCCTCACGTACTACGGCGGCTTCATCGGCGCGTCGGCGGCGGCGTACTGGCTGCTCAAGCGCGACAGGTTCCCGTTCTGGAAGGCGGCGGACATGGCGGGCTTCGCCGTCCCGCTGGGCCTCGGGTTCGGCCGGATGGGGTGCCTGCTCGCCGGCTGCTGCTTCGGCATGCGCACCGACGGGGCGCTCGGGCTCTCGTTCCCGCCGAACAGCCCCGCCAGCGAGGCGCAGTTCAAGCTGCACGAGCTGGTGAGCCCGCGCGTGCCGTCGCACCCGGTGCACCCGACGCAGATCTACGAGTCGGCCATGTCGTTCGCGATCGCGGCGATCTGCATGCTCTACGTGCACGGGCGGAAGCGGTACGACGGGCAGGTCTTCGCGACGTTCCTCGGGCTCTACGCGCTCGGGCGCTTCACGCTCGAGTTCGCGCGCGCCGACGACCGCGGCGGCCTCCTCGGCCTGTCGACGTCGCAGCTCATCGGCGTCGCGATGGCTGCCGTCGCGGTCGCGATCCACGTGATGCGCAGCCGCAAGGCGGCGCCCGCCGCACCGGCGCCCGCGGCCTGAGCGCCGCGGCAAGGCCGTGAGCGCCGCGGCAAGACCGCGAGCGCCGCGGCAAGACCGCGAGCGCCGCGGCGAGGCCGCGAGCGCCGCGGCAAGGCCGCGAGCGCCGCGGCAAGACCGCGAGCGCCGCGGCGAGGCCGTGAGCGCCGCGGCGAGGCCGTGAGCGCCGCGGCGAGGCCGTGAGCGCCGCGGCGAGGCCGTGAGCGCCGCGGCAAGACCGCGAGCGCCGCGGCCATCCCGGCCGCGAGCCGCGCGGCCGGTCCGTGTCAGCCCTGCGTGACTTCCTTTTCCTTGCGCTTCTTGTAGGCGGCGCGCTGGGCGTCCGTCGGCGGCTTGCCGAAGACGTACGCGAGGCCGATCGAGCCCACGTAGAGCAGGCACATCGGCACGGCCATGACGAGCTGGCTCGTGATGTCCGGGGGCGTGAGGATGGCCGCCAGGATGAAGGCGCCGAACACGAACCAGCGGCCGAACAGGATGAGCTGGAGGTAGTTGATGACCCCGGCGATGGAGAGGAACAGCACGATGAGCGGGATCTCGAAGATGATCCCGAACCCGAGCAGGAGCTGGGCGACGAAGTCGAGGTAGTCGCCCATCATCACGGTCGGCGTGATCGTGATGTCGCCGCCAACCGTGCCGGCCATGCTGAGGAAGTAGCCGAACGAGATCGGGAAGGCCGCGCGCCAGCCGAACAGGCCGCCGCCGACGAACAGGAGCGTCGAGAACAGGACGAACGGGATGACGTAGCGCTTCTCGCGCGCGTAGAGGCCGGGCGCGACGAAGGCCCAGAGCTGGTAGAAGATGAACGGCGAGGCGAGCGCCGCGCCGCCGATCATCGAGAGCTTGAAGTACGCGACGAACGCGGCCGCGGGCGCGCCGAAGTGGAGCGACGGGGTGCCCGGCAGGCTCTGCTCCCGCCACGCCTGCACGAACGGGACGGTCAGGAAGTGGAGGAGCTGCTCGCGCACCTCCCAGCCCACGACGCACGCCGCGAAGAACACGAGCACGCTCCGGACGAGCCGCTTGCGCAGCTCATCGAGGTGCTCCCAGAACGACATCGGCTTGTCTTCGGAGAGATCCTCCTCCGCGGCGCTCGCCGCGCCGCTGGACTCCGGAGAATCGCCCTTCGCCGCCACCTGCTCCTGGCTCATGACGCCGCTCCGCTCCCTGGCGCGCCCTGAACCGCCGCCGCCGTCTCGGTCACCGTCACCTTCTCCGTTGCCGCCGCCGCCGGCGCTGCTGCCGCTCCTGCGGGCGCGGCCGACGCCGCCGGCGCTGCTGCCGCTGCGTCCGTCGTCGCAGCGGCCGTCGGCGCTGCTGCAGCCGCCGCTGCGGGCGCCGCGGGCGCCGCCGTCGCGGCGGGGCTCGTCGTGCCTGCGGTCTCCGCGTCGATCTCGGCTCCGTACGCGTCGCAGCCGAGGACGGGGTACTCGCGCTCCCGGAGCGGCTGGACGGCCGGCGGGGGCGGGGGCTCGGGCTCCGGCTCCGGCGGCCTGACGCGCGGCGTGGACGCGACGACCGTGCCGACGGACGCGGCGGCGTCGCGGATCGGCGTCACGAGCGTCTCGATGACGTTGACGCGCGACAGGGAGCGGAGCTCGCGGATCTCGCGCTCCAGCCCCTCCTGGCGGATCAGATCGTCGATGCCGCTCTGCGTCCGGAGCTCGGTCGTCATGCGGCGGAGCTTCGCGATCCAGCTGCCCGCCGACCGCATCATGGCAGGCAGCCGCCGGGGGCCGACCACGATGATGCCCACGATGATGAGCACCACGATCTCGCCGAAGCTGAAGCCGAACACCGGCGCAAGCTAGCGCGCGCGCGGGCGGGGATCCATAGCGACCCTCACGCCGGCCGCGGCGGCGCGCTCGGCCCGCCGGCAGCGCCGTCCGGCGCCGCTCGGGGCCGCGAGGCCCCGCGGCCGCCCGAGCGCTGCGCCTCGGCCTGCGATCGCGCGAGCTGCCCGCAGGCCGCGCCGACGTCGCCGCCGCCCGAATAGCGCACGATCGACCCGACGCCGGCCGCCGCGAGCACCGCGCGGAAGGCCGCGAGCCGCGACGAGCGCGCGAACGGATCGGCCGCGGCGCTCCGCGGCTCGGCGGCGGCCCGGTGCCCGGCGTCGGCGGCGCCGGGCACCGGCAGGGGCGCGTCGGCCGCGCCGATGGCGTTGTACGGGATGAGGCTGAGCCGCGGCGAGACGCCGTGCTGCGCCGCGAAGCCGCGGACGAGCGCGGCCAGGCTCGCGGCGTCCTCGTCCGCGTCGTTCTGATCCGCGAGGAGCGTGTACGCCCACATCGGCGCGTGGCCCGTCGCGCGCGCGTGCTCGCCCACGGCGGCGAGCACCTCCTCGAGCGGGTGCGCGCCGTCGATCGGCATCAGCAGGCGCCGCCTGCCGGGGCGCACCGAGCCGAGCGAGAGGCCGAGGCGGACCCCGGGGACCTCTGCCGCGAGCCGCCGGATGCCCGACGGCAGCCCCGCGGTGCACACCGTGATGTTGCGCATGTCGATCGCCTGCGCGCTCGGCTCCGAGAGCACCCGGATCGCCTGGATGACGCGGTCGGCGTTGGCGAGCGGCTCGCCCATGCCCTGGAACAGCACGCCGTGGACGCGCGCGCCGCCGCCCGCGCGCTCGGCGGACGCGTCGAGATCCCGGCGGATGAGCCGCACCTGCTCGACGATCTCCCAGGCCTCCAGGTTGCGCGTGAGCCCCATGCGCCCCGTGGCGCAGAAGGCGCACGCGAGCGCGCAGCCGACCTGCGAGCTCACGCACGCCGAGTACCGCCCCGGCCGCTCGAGCGGGATGCGCACCGACTCGACCGTCGCGCCGTCGTCGAGGCGGAAGGCGTACTTGACGAAAGGATCCTCGGCGCTCGCGCGCCGCTCCACGAGCGCGAGCGTCCTGACCTCGCCGATGGCGCGCGCGGCGTCGAGCGCGGCGCGCCGGACGGTCGCGGGCGCGCGCGCGGGCAGCTCCCCGAGCCGGTGCGCCAGCGAGACGATGCGGCGCGCGTCGGTGATGTCGATGCCGCACGCCGCGGCGAGATCCGCGGGGAGCACCGCCTGGAGCGCGAGGCGCGGGCGGCGGTCGTCCGTGCTGCTCTGGGGCGCGCTGCTCTGGGGCGCGCTGCTCTGGGACACGCTGCTCGGCGCGCTGCTCTGGGGCACGCTGCTCGACGGCGCGCTGCTCTGGGGGCGGAGATTCACGGCCGGTACCGACTAGCGCGCCAGGGCGGCCCAGTCTACGGTCGGCCGCGCATGCTCCGCCCGATCCGCTGGATGTGGCGCGGTAGCGCGTCGCTCCTGGCGGCAGGGCTCGGCTTCTTCGCGCCGTTCGGGCACCACGATGGTGCACCTCGGGGGGCGGTGACGGCGGCGTTCTGGCGTCGTCGGTGCCTCATCGAACGGCTCCTGCTCGCGCCGCTCGCGCCGGACATCGCGATCGCGATCGCGCCCGGCGCCGTCCGGCGCGATCGCGATCGCGCATCCGGGCTGAATCGCGGCCGCAAGTCCATGGATTCACATCAGATATCGTCGGCACACGGGCTGCAACGGGCGGCGCTCGGAGAGGAGCCCGACGCCGATGATGATCCGAAATACCCCCGACTCGTCCGTCACGTTCTCGCTCGCGGAGCTCGCGAAGATCGAGGAGGCGCGCGTGCGGGAGGAGCACCTCCAGCGCGCGCGAGCGCGCGAGCAGGAAGCCCGCGAGCAACGCGAGGCAGACGCGCGCCGGCGCGCCGCCGAGGCGGCGCGGGCCGCCGCCGAGGCCGAGGCGCTGGCGCAGCGCGAGCGGGAGCAGGCCGAAGCGGAGGCGCGCGCGCAGGCGCGGGAGCGGGCGGCGCTCGAGGTCGCGCGCATCGAGGCTGAGGCGAAGGCGCGCATCGAGGCCGACAACGCGGCGCGCGCGCACGAGCTGGCCGTCGTCCACGCGCGCGCCGAAGGCCGGCGCCGCAGCCTGGTTCACGCGCTCGCCGCCGGGCTCGGCCTCGCGCTGTGCGGCGGCGCGGCGGCCGCGTACGGGGCCGCGCAGCACGTGGCGAGCCTCCAGCAGGAGGCCCGGCGGCTCCGCGACGCGCAGGCGGCGCTGGCCGAGGAGCGCGAGAGCGCGAGGGCGGCCGAGCTCGCGGCCCTCGATCGGCGCCACGCCGCGCTGCGCGGCCGGCCCCTCGCCCGCGACGCCGAGGAGGCGCGCGCGACCGCCGAGGCGGCGCGGAACGCCCTGGATCCGCGGGCGCTGAACCACGACAGGCTGCGGGCGTTCGCGGACGCGCTCGACGCGCTCGACGCGCGGATCGACGCGCTCGAGAGGGTCGCCGCGCTCGATCGGCGCCACGCGGACCTCGCCGCCTGGGCCGCCGAGCGGCGGCGGCCCGAGGCCACGGCGGCGGCCCGGGCCGCCGCGGCGCGCGCGAGGGCGGGCGCCGACGAGGGCGCGCTCCGCGCCTACGAGGGCGCGCTCACGCAGCTGCGGGAGGCGCTCGCCCGGCCTGCGGCTACGGCGCCGGGCCCGCAGCCGCAGATCCGGCCCCCGCAGCCCGCGTGCACGAACCCGGGGGACCCGATGTGCGGTCTCGACGGGCGGCCCCTCTGAGGCCCCGGCGCGGCGCTTCCCACGCTCCGGAGGTGCGTGGCACCCTGCGAGGAGAATGGCCAAGGACGTGCCGAGCACCAGCGAGCACCGGAGCCCGGTGCGGCCCGAGGCCGGGCGGCGGCGGCCGGCGCTCGTGTGCGCCTTCCCGCGGCCCATGGCGTTCGCGCTGCCCGACTCCGGGACCGTCATCGGCCGCGCCTGGCTCGCCGAGCGCGGCCTCGCGGACACGGAGGTGTCGGGCAGGCACCTGCGGATCGATCGCGCCGGCGGCGCGCTGCGCGTCGCGGACGTCGGGTCGCGCAACGGCACCTGGGTGAACGGATCGAGGCTCGCGCCGCGCGACCTCACGCCCCTCGATGACGGCGCTGTGCTGAGGCTCGGGCGCATCCTCCTCGTCTTCCGCGAGGAGCTCCACGGCCCCCTCGACCCGGCGCCGCCCGTGGGCGGGCTCGTCGGCCCGTACGGCCTGCGCGCCGTCGCGCAGCCCCTCGGCGCCCTGCCGCGGAGCCGCGCCGGCAACGTGCTCATCGAGGGGGAGACCGGCGTGGGCAAGGAGCTCGTCGCGCGCGCCGCGGCGGCGGCGCTCGGGCGCGCGGCGCCGTTCGCGGCGGTGAACGTGGCCGGCGTCGCCCGCGGCGTCTTCGAGTCGCAGATGTTCGGCCACGTGGCGGGCGCGTTCTCGGACGCGCGCAGCGCCGCGCCCGGCATCGTCGTGGCCCACGACGGCGGGACGCTGTTCCTCGACGAGATCGGCGAGCTCGACCTCGATCTCCAGGCGAAGCTCCTGCGGCTCCTGGAGAACCGCGAGGTGCTGCCGGTCGGGGCGCAGCGGCCGGTCCACGTGAACGTGCTCGTCGTCGCGGCGACGAACCGGGACCTCGAGGAGATGGTGGCGCGCGGGGCGTTCCGGCGCGACCTCCTGGCGCGGCTCGCGATGGCGCGCATCCACGTGCCGGCGCTCCGCGATCGGCGCGAGGATCTGTTCAGCGTGGCGTGCGAGCTCGCGCGGCGCGCGGGCGCCGCGCTCCCGGCCGAGGCGGTCGAGGTCGAGGCGATGGAGCGGCTGCTCCTCGATCCGTGGCCGAGCAACGTGCGCGGGCTCGACGCGGCCCTCGCGGCGGCGCGCCGCCTCGATCACGAGCCCGGGCTGCGGCTGTGGGCGATCGAGGAGGTGCTGGGGAAGGCGCCGGACGACCAGAGGGCAGCGCTCACGCAGGAGCTCGTCGAGGCCGCCCTCGCGGCCGCCGGGGGCAACGTGACGTCGGCCGCGGAGCGGCTCGGCGTCTCGCGCGGCAAGCTGCTGCGCTTCCGCAAGCGCACGCAGGGAGGGGAGTGATCGCGCCTGGTTCTACCCGCCACGAGCCCTGCCGGGGATCCGGAGAGAGATTTCGACGCAAATTCCGACGTTTCCGGTTGCGCAGCATCGATCGGCAGGTGCGGGAACCAGCAGGATTGACGTTGTAGACGCCATGTCCCTCTGATGCCTGGCCACTGAAAGTTTCAATAGGACCACAGATGACCTTCATCACGCTGCCATACTCGTCGGGTGACCGTCCACCTCTTCATATCCGGCCCGGCACCATCGATTTTTTATTGAAGGAGGAGGACGGGACGCTCCTCAATGAGCTTCATGGACGTCGCTACCTGGAAAGCCGCTCGATCGAATCCTTGTTGAGCGTCATCCAGGGGGATGAGCCGCTCGTGGAAGTTTCATTCCTGAAGAGCTCGACGCGTGTGCGTGGATACATTCGCCCTGGTGCGATCGAGCTCATCACGGCTGTGGGGGGCGTAACGAGGGTACACACTTCACGTGATCGAGATTGCAACCTCGCAGAGTCGCCGAGCGAGTTGATGGCCAGGCTTCCCGATGAGGCGTTCGACTGTGTGCACAGCGACGATGGACAGGCGGTTTATTTTCGGCGCGATCGATTGCTTGGAGTATCTCCCCTTGAATGTTCGTCCATCTATGCCTACAGCTTCGACAGCCGGGAGCGTGTGTACAGCGGCCAGTTCGAGCCGAGCTGGGTGACGGACATGACAGCCGCTCAGGTCAAACGCGGTCGAGCATTTTTCCGGGCGAACCGGATGAAAGGCTTCCGGGTGGACCAGGATGGGAATAGTGAACTGCACGGGGCGGTCATGCTTGCGGGCCTATCGGCCGAGGCTGTGCTGAAAGTATGTCCGATCGCGCATCCGGTGTCTTTTGCGCAGTGCGCCGCCGGGCAAGGTGGAACGGAATATAGATACGATTGGGTGTTGGAGCGGGACGCGATCCATGCGATCGTTCCGAGGAACCCTGGGATGAACTGGGACACCAGTGTCGGTGTCCCATTTCTAGGTCTCGACACGATCGATCCGGTCGACAAGCTTCTGGCTCAGCTTGATCTGGCGTCGTTTGTTCGGTTGACCCGAAGCTCGGCCGGACGCGGTCCGAACGTTCCATGGGAGTACGACCCCCGGCATCCGTGGGCCTACTATCGACCGGAATCCATTCTGGCCATGGAAGCGAGAGACGACGGGACAGCGATCGCGACGAGGACCAGCTCGCATATCGTCGATGAAACACCGGAAGAAGTTCTGGGGGCCCTGGTGGGCGCAGCCTGCCGCACGTGTCCTGGCACGATCTCTGACCCGCAGGGCTAAGGGGCCTTGGCGGTGAAGACCTAACTGGTCGGGACGGGGGGTGTCGCCTCGCCGGCCCGGAGGGGACGAGCTTCGCCGGCTTCCTCCGGCAGAACAGGCGCGGGCTTCCGGATGTCGTGGTGGAAGGCCCGGGAAGGTGCGGAGGGTCGTCGCCGACGCGACATTGACGATGACGCCGCTCTTCTGCTTCACCATATGTGGGATCACATGCTTCATGCAGAGCCATGGTCCCTTGAGGTTGGTATCGATGACTCGATCCCAGTTCTCCTCGGTGCTCTCCGCGGCAGGGGTAAGATCTCCCAGGATACCTGCATTGTTGATCAGCACATCGATCCGCCCGGAGCGGCGGAGGGCGGCGTCCACGAGGTGGCGGATGTCGGCGTCCTTCGACACGTCGGTCTGGACGAAGAGAGCCTTGCCGCCCGTCGCCTCGATAGCAGATACCGTCTCCCGTCCATTCTCGGCGTTGCGGTTGGCCACCACCACGCTGGCTCCCTCGCGCGCCAGCGCGAGCGCCGTCGCTCTCCCGATGCCGGTCCCTCCACCTGTCACGATCGCGGTCGCTCCCTCGAATCTCTGCTTGGTCATGTTCTCCCTCGAATCTTCGTGACGACTTGTACCGTCACGCATCGAGGGATGAAGGGAATCCAAACGTATCGGAGACGTCAAGCCCTCACCTGCGCAACCTGCCCCCGTGTGGACATCCTTTGGTGCAATCCGACACCTCTGCTGGAATCGCAACGCTCTCTCATGCGTGCGCCGAACATGTCGAAACCACGAGGAAATTGGGGGGTTGAAAGGCCGAGGCGCAGAGGGACAGCGGAAGATCCGCAAAGTCTCTCCCATCTGCACCTCTATCACTATTTTGCGTTCCCAGCGTGCTCGGTGTTCTAAATAGCCGATCCCGAATCGGCAACAGGCGAGCTGAGTACCGGCCGCAGGCTCGCGGGCGACCCCGGGTACGGGGCGAGGGCCTCCAGGCAATCATCCACCTCCTCGACGAGTTGGTCGATGCTCGCGCACCGATGGTTGCAGGTGACGTTGTCGTGGACCTGCTTCCAGACACGTTCGATGCGGTTGTACTGGGGCGCGTACGCCGGCAGGAAGTGCAGCACGAGCTTGCCTCCCGCGGCCTCGACGAATGCTCGGGTCTTCTTGCTCGTGTGGATGCCGAAGTTGTCGACGATGACGTGCAGCCGCCGGTAGCGCCGGTAGCGGCGCAGCAGCGCGGCCAGCGCCGCGATGAACAAGTCGCTGCTCTTGCGAGCGCCGAACGCCCACGTCAGCTTGCCCGAGCCGATCGTCAGCGCGCCAGCGACGTCGCGCTTCTGGTTGTTGCCGGGCGTGAGCACACGCTTCTGCCGACCGCGCCGCATCCAGTCGAGCCCGAGCCGCGGGTTGAGATCGACATCCATCTCATCGGCGTAGAAGGCGATCTCGTCGCGAGGCAGGCTACGGATCAGCGTGCGGATCGCTCCGATCCTGCGGCGCTCGCGCGACTTCGGCCACGGGCAGCGGACGACGGGACGGGGGCGCTTGCGGCGCGCTCCCATCGCTCGCAACAGCCGACCGATGTGGCCGACGCTCAGGCGCAGTCCGGTGTCGCGTTCGAGCTGGAGCGCCAGCAGCTCGCGCATTCACGTCGGCCGTGCCCAGCCGAAGTCCTGCGGGCTCGCGTCGAGCAATCGCTCAAGTCGCCGCCGGTGCGCTGCAGATACCTTGAGGCAAGCTTTCCGTTCAAGCACTTGGAATTGCTGGCGTTCCCGAATCAGGATCGGGAATTTAGCGGTGCGCGCGGAACTGGAGAGCACGCCGGTCGCCGCGGTGATCCGGCTGCAGCCGGCGCTCGCGGCGTTGACCGGCGACGGCGCGGTGGCGTTGGGGAGTGGCCCGAGGAAGATCGGCCGCGAACCACCGAGTTAGCCGTGCCGCCAGGCATCGATGGGGGCGCGTACCCCTGAGCTCGGTCTTGCCCTGAGGGCGGCTGCTCGGCGGGGAGTCGTTCTCAACGTCGCGCTACGTCGAGTGGGCCGTGCTCATGAAACGTACCTTTGTGTTCGATGCTTTGAGGTCGAGCGGCGGCTCCTCCAGATCGCGCTCGGCAGGGGCTCCGACCCGCGGTTCTACGGAGTCTTGGCGCAGCGGAAGCCGATGCTCCAGCCGCGCGCCGCGGAAGCGCTCGGGCGGCGGTGCGCGGAGCGCACGTACTGGCTCTCGACCGTATCCCACCCGCCGCCGCGGAGCACACGGCGGGAGTCGTCGCAATCGTCCCTGTCGTAAGGGCAATAATGGCTCTCGGTCCACTCCCACACGTTACCGGCCAGGTCCAGGGCGCCGGCGGGCGATTTCCCGGCCGGCGATCGCCCGACGGGGGCGGTCGCCGGGGCCGCGTCGTCGTCGTTGTACATGCGAGGCCACGGGCCCTTGCCGATCTTCTCGAGCCGCTCCGTCAGCATCCGGCTGCACTCCGCGCCGCAGGCGTTGAGGCGCTCGCCCGAGGGGGGCGCGTGGCCCCAGGGGTAGGTCCAGGCGTCCTTGCCGCGCGCCGCGAGCTCCCACTCCGCCTCGGTGGGCAGCCGCTTGCGGGAGGCGGCGCAATACGCCTTCGCCTGGTACCAGTCGACGCAGTTGATGGGGTGGTCCGGCGCCTCGGGGCCGTTGCAGAACTGGCTCCAGAAGGCGCGGCCGTTCGGCGTGAGCCCCTCCGACTCGACGGTTCGCAGCGGGCGCTCGCAGGATTCGCAGTCCCAGTAGGCCTTCACCGTGACCTCGGTGACGTCGAGGCAGAACGCCTTCACCGTCACGCCGTGGCGCGGCGTCTCGTCGCTCGGCGTCTCCGCGTCGGCGTCGGAGCCCATCTGGAACTCGGCGTCCTCGATGAGGACCATGCCGGCCGGGCAGCCACCGCCCGACGCGGCCGGCGGAGGGCGCAGGAAGAGGTACACCCCCGCGCCCGCCGCGCACGCGGCGGCGAGCGGCACGGCGCGCCGAAGGCGGGGGGCGCGCGCGCCCGAGGGGCCCCGCGCCGCGGGCCGCTCCGCGACGGGCGCGTGAAGCGCCGTGTGGCCGGCCGCGGGGTCGGCGGCGGAGCTTGCTGTCGCAGGGGCGCCCGAGGTCGCGAGCTCGCCCGCGCTCGAGATCGCAGGCCCTCTCGCGAGCTCGTCCGCGCCCGAGGCCGCAGGCTCGCTCGCCAGCTCGCCCGCGTCGTGCGGCGCGCCCCGGAGATCGACCGGCGCGGCCACGGTCGTGGCGAACGCCGCAGGGTGGTGGCGGCCCGCGAGCGCGTCGACCTCCACGATCGGCGCCGCCAGGCCAAGGAACGCGTCGACCATCTCGCGCGCCGACTGGAATCGGCAGCTCGGATCGACGGAGAGCGCCTTGGCGAACCAGTCGTCGATCGACCCCGGCAGGCCCGGCCTCTGCTCGGTGGCGGGGCGGAACTTCCCCTTCAGGACCGCCGCGCCCACGGCGACGAACGAGCTGCCCTGGAACGGCAGCGCGCCGGTCAGCGCCTCGTAGAGCACGACGCCCAGCGACCAGAGATCCGAGCGGAGATCGACGTCCTTGCTCCCCTCGAGCTGCTCGGGGCTCATGTAGGGAGCCGATCCGATCACCATCCCGGTCTCGGTGAGCGCCGGGTTCGCCGCCGGCACCGCCGCGTCGCCCGCCATCTTGGCGACGCCGAAGTCGAGCACCTTGACGAAGAGCGGGTATTCCTGGCTCCCCTCGGTGATGAAGACGTTGTGGGGCTTGATGTCGCGGTGCACGATGCCGTGCTCGTGGGCGCTCTCGAGCGCGCTCCCCACCTGCCGCACGAGCGACCTCGCGGTGTCGAAGCTGAGGCGGCCGCCGCGCTCGAGGAGCTCGGCGAGCGAGAACCCGCGCAGGAGCTCCATCACGAGGTACGGCACGGCGCCGTCGACGGCGCCGTAGTCCATGACCCGCACGACGTGCGGGTGCGCGATCCGCGCGGTGGTCCTCGCCTCCCTCTGGAAACGCGCGACGAGGGAAGGGCTCTGCGCCACCCGCTCGGGGCGGATGAACTTCACCGCGACGTCGGTGTCGAGCGCGAGGTGCCGCGCCGCCCACACGACCCCCATCCCGCCCTGCCCGAGGGGCCTCAGCAGGTGCAGCTTGTCGGCGATGACCGCGTCAGGGCGGAGCTCCACGGTGCGCCGGCGATGGTACCACCGGCGCGCCGGCGCCCGTGGCCTGGCGCGCTGGCCCAGGCGAGGGCTGGCGCGCCAGCCCCGGCCGTGCGCCACGCGCGCATTTCGAGCGACCGATGACACGCGCGGAGAGGTTCGTCAGGGAAATGCAGACCACGGTCGGTCGAGGGCGTCTCGCGTGGACGTGGCGGCGCGGCCAGCGGCGGGCCACAAAGGGGGCGTATGCCGCTCAGCGAAGCGCTCGCCGCCGCCGATCCGCTCGACGCCCTCCTCGCGCTCCTGCGGGGCAAGCGGATCGTGGCGCTGACGGGCGCGGGGTGCAGCACCGAGTCGGGCATCCCGGATTACCGCGGGCCCGAGACGCGGCGCCGCGCGCGGAACCCGATCCAGGGGCGGGAGTTCTCCCGCTCGGCCGAGATCCGGCAGCGTTACTGGGCGCGCGCCGTGATCGGCTGGGAGCGGTTCTCCCGGGCCGAGCCGAACCCGGCGCACCGCGCCCTCGCGCGGCTCGAGCAGGGCGGGCTCGTCGAGGGCCTGATCACGCAGAACGTCGACGGCCTTCACCAGGCGGCCGGCAGCCGGCGCGTCATCGAGCTGCACGGCAGGCTCTCCGAGGTCGCCTGCCTCGAGTGCGGCGCGACGGAGGCGCGCGCGGCCCTGCAGGCGCGGCTCCTCGCGCAGAACCCCGGCTGGCTGCGGCTCGCGGCCGACCTCGCGCCCGACGGCGACGCCGATCTGCCCGCCGAGCACGTCGCCGGCTTCCGCGCGCCGCCGTGCCTCCGCTGCGACGGGCCGCTCAAGCCGCGCGTCGTCTTCTTTGGCGAGAACGTGCCCAGGCCGATCGTCGACGAGGCGTTCGCGCTCGTCGACGCGGCGGACGCGCTCCTCGTCGTTGGCAGCTCGCTGGCGGTCTTCTCGGGCTACCGCTTCGTGCTGCGCGCCGCGCAGCGGGGCATCCCGATCGCCATGGTCAACCTGGGCGAGGCGCGCGGCGAGGAGCTCGGCGCGCTGAAGGTCGAGGCCCGCGCCGGCGAGGTGCTGCCGCGCCTCGCCGAGGCGCTGACGGGCGCGCCCCGGCCGGTGGGGTGGATCAGCCGAGCCGGTACATGACGTCGGTGCGGAGCACGTACTTGCGCCCGCGCGTCACGGCGGCGCCCCGGTGGAGCCGCCGGTGCTCGAACACGAGCGCCATGCCGCGCTGCGGGGCGATGCTGGAGGCGCCCCAGAAATCGGTGGTGCCGCCCTCGAAGCCGTCGTTCAGGTAGATCATCGCGGTGAAGAGGCTCCGCTCGGCCTCTCGGACGAACGATCCGTCGCCGTGCCAGTTGAAGAACTCGCCCTCCGTGTAGCGGTAGGTGCGGAAGCGCTCGTTCAGCCCGACGGCGTTGTGGGCGCCCCAGCGCAGCGGCATCCACGGCGCGAGGCGCTCCCAGAGGCACAGGGCGAGGTCCGGGTCGTCGAGGAGGACGCGGCCGTTGTTTCGCACCTCGAGGTTGACAACGTCGGTCCCGCCGATCGGCGCCTGCTCGAAGCCGTGCTCCTCGGCGAGGCGGATGAAGCCGTCGCACTCCTCGGGCGACAGGAGGTTCGTCACCGTGAAGATGCGCAGATCGTCGGCGTAGGCGGTGCGCTGGGCGGGGCGTTCGGCGTGCATCGTGCTCATGCGGGGAGGATGTGCCCGGGCGGACCGGATCCGACAGGGCGGGACCGGGCAGGACCGGGCAGCGGGTTGCAGGGCACGGCGCGGGGCCGGTCCGGGCGCGGGGCCGGTCCGGGCAGGACCGGGCAGCGCGGTGGACAGGAGGGCGCTGGACCGGTCCGGGCAGGACCGGGCAGCGCGGTGGACAGGAGGGCGCGGCGTCGCCGATCATCGAGCGCTCGCAGCGATGGCACGGGTCCCGAGGAAGGGCCGCGGCGCGGAGCCCGCGGTCCGTTTCAACCACACGCTCCTCCAGAGGGCGCGGATCGAGCTCGGCCTGACGCAGGAGCAGGTCGCCGCGTCGATCGGCGTCGATGTGCGGACCTACCGCCGCTACGAGTCGGGCGCGGTCAACGATCCGCGGCTCGGCTTCTCGGTCAGGAGCCCGTCGCGGCGGCGCATCCTCGAGCGGCTCGGCGCCGAGCTGGGCATCGCCGAGGCGGAGCTGCTCATCGGCGAGGCCGGGGGCCCGGAGGCGGAGCTGCTCGTCGGCGAGGCCGGGGTCGCGCCGGCGGAGCAGGCTGCGGCTGCGGCGGAGGCGCCCGCCGCCGCCCCCGCGCCGCCGCGGGCAGGCGCCCCGGCGTGGCGCCCGCTGCACGCGCACACGCTCCAGCGCGCGCGGCACTTCGTCGGGCGCGCGGACGTCCTCGAGCGGCTCGCCGCGTGGGCCGACGCGTCGCCGCCCCGGCCCCGGGTCCTCGCGCTCCTCGGCGTGGGCGGGGCGGGCAAGACAGCGATCGCCGAGCGCTTCCTCCAGGGCCTCGGCGACGCCGCGCGGCCCGGCGGGGTGCTCGTCTGGAGCTTCTACGACGACCCGAGGACCGAGGCGTTCCTGGACCAGGCGGCGGCCTACTTCGCGCCGCGCGCGGGCGCCCCGGGCGCGCCCGCGCCGCCCGCGCCGGCGTCGCCCGGCGAGCAGCTCGCGCGGCTCAAGGAGGCGCTGGGGCAGGGGCCGCCGCACCTGCTCGTGCTCGACGGGCTCGAGGCCGTTCAGGCCGAGGGTGGCGGCGGGCGCGCGCACGGCGAGCTCCGCGACGCGCTCCTCCGGCGGCTGCTCTGCGCGATCGCGGCCGGGCTGGGCGGCGCGCGGGCGCTCGTCACGTCGCGCTTCGAGCTCGCGGATCTCGCCGCGTGGGACGACGGCGACGGCGGCGGGCTCGCCGCGATCCGGCCGGCGTCGCTCTCGCCGGACGACGCCGCGTCGCTCCTGCGGCGCTGGGGCATCCGCGGCGACGACGGGGCGCTGCGCGGGCTGTTCGAGCGGACGGGCGGCCACGCGCTCTCGGTCGCCGTCGTCGGCTCGTATGTCGGCGCGTTCCTCGGCGGCGACGCGGGGCGCCTCGCCGTGGCGCGCGCCGCGGAGCTCGCCGAGGTCGAGCGCGACGACGTGCTCGCCCGCCGCCTCGGCTCGGTGCTCTCGGCCTACGCGCGCGCGCTCCCGCCGGGCGAGCGGGACCTGCTGGCGCGCCTGTCGGTGTTCCCGGCCGGCGCGGGCGAGGCGGCGCTGCTCCAGCTCGCCCGCGCCGGCGGCGAGCTCGCGGGCGCCATGGCGGGGTGGGGCGCCGCGGAGCTCGCGCGCGGGCTCGCGCGGCTCGAGCGGCTGGGGCTCGTGTTCGCGGCGCGGCAGGGCGAGCCCTGCTACTCGACGCACCCGTTCGTGCGGCAGCACTTCAGGTCGCTGCTCGGCGTGCCGCCGGAGCGCGTCCACGCCGCGGGGAGCGCCGCGCCGCCGCCGCGCCTCGGCGGCGCGCCGCGCCGGCCGCCGCGCGAGCGGCCCGCGCTCGACGCGTACGAGGCCGTCCTCGTGGAGCTGCTCGGCGCCGGGCGCGCGGCGGAGGCGTATGACATCTACGCGATTGGCCTCGGGGGCTTCGCGACCCTCGGGCTCCAGCTCGGCGACATGGCGCGCGGGGCCCGCATCCTGCGCGCGTTCGCGGGGGGCGACGACCCGCGGGGCATGCCGGCGTCGCTGCCCGCGCGCGCGCGCGCCGCGCTCGCGTACGACGCGGGGCTCTACGCGGGCGCGCTCGGCGATCTCGCGTTCGCCTGCGCCTGCTACGAGGCGCACAACGAGGCCGCCGAGGCGCTGGCCGACCCGGCGCCGCTCGCGACGGGCCTGCGCACGCTCGCGTACACGCTGCGGCTGCGCGGCGATCTCACCGGGGCACGCCGGCTCGTCGAGCGCTCCGCGGAGGTCGCCGAGCGCGGCGCGGATCGCGCCAACGCCGTGCGCGCGCTGGCGCTGCTCGGCGCGGTGCTTCACGACCTCGGCGAGGTCGAGGCGGCGGCCGGGCGCTTCGCGCGGCTGCGGGCGATGGGCGACGCGCCGTTCGCGCGCCGCGGGCTCTGGGAGTCGGAGCACGACCTCGCGCTCGGGCGCCCGGGCAGGGCGCGCGAGGCGACGGAGCGGAACATCGCCGTGTGCCGGCGGCGCGGCTGGGAGGGGCACGCGGCGCACGGGCACACGCTGCTCGGCCTGGCGCTGCTGGACGGAGGTGGCGGGGGCAGGGGCGGCGACGGCACGGGCGGGGGCAGGGGCGGCGAGGGCGGTCGCGGCGGCGACGTCGCGGCGGCCGAGGCGCACCTCGCCGAGGCGCGGCGCTGGGTCGCGGCGACGGGCGAGGTGGAGGTCGCGCTGCGGTGCCACGAGCTCGCGGCGCGGATCGCGCTGGCGGCGGGGCGGCTCGACGAGGGCGCGCGGCAGGCGATGGAGGGGCAGCACGTGGCCGAGGCGTGCGGGTTCGGCCCGTTCCGCGCGCGGCTCGCCGTCGTCGCCGCGCGGTGCGCGCTGGCGCGCGGCGACGACGGCGCGGACGGCGCGGACGGAGCGGCCCCGGCGAGGGCGCTCGCCGGGTCGGCTGTCGCGTGGGCGGGCGAGGACGCGTGGGCGAGGGCGGACGCGCTGCACTGGGCGGGCGTCGCCGCGGCGCGGGCCGGCGACGCGCCGCGCGGACGGGAGCTGCTCGCCGAGGCGGCGGCGCTGAGGGAGCGCCTGCGGCACCCGGAGGCGGGCGTGTCCCGGGAGGCACTGGCGCAGCTCGGGTGAGGGGAGCGAGCGTGCAGCGTCCCGCGTGAGATCGCGCCGAACGGAGCGCGGGGCGCTGTCTTCGCTCCCTTTCGTGCTCTGGCCATCGGCGGTGATCGCGCCTGTGTAACCTCTCGCTGTCGCCGTCAGGTGACGTCGATCGGTCCTTGCGCAGCTTCCGCGAGCGGCTGCGTCGGCT
Source organism: Sorangium sp. So ce1335 (assembly GCF_051521615.1). Classification (NCBI taxonomy): domain Bacteria; kingdom Pseudomonadati; phylum Myxococcota; order Polyangiales; family Polyangiaceae; genus Sorangium; species Sorangium sp. So ce1335. Next base: position 5,498,982 of record NZ_CP150363.1, on the reverse strand, counting down.
GCACTCCCTTACTTCGCACGGAGCGTCCATGTCCTGCCGACCTTTCTCCCGCATCACCTCGTCCTTCATCGCCCTCTCGCTTGCGCTGGGGGCATCCGGCCCAGCGCTGGCCGCGCCTGTCGTCATCGCCGAACCGGTGGCGCCGCTGCCCACGGGGGAGGGCGCCGGCCTGTGCGGCGTGGTCCGCACCTCGTCCGACCCCTTGAAGAACTTTGGCCTCCTCGACAAAGAGGACTTCATCGAGGGGGTCAACGCCTTCATCGACGAGGGGCAGCCCGACCTCGCGAGCTTCGAGGTGAGCACGCCGCTCGATCTCTCGAACAACAACGACACCGGATCAGCGCTGAGCTTCGGCGACTTTCGCGACGCTGTCGCCGGCTGCCCGGCAGGGGGGTGCGACTTCGCCGAGAACGACCCGAGCGCGTCGTTCGGCATGCGCCTTCGCGGCTACCTGGCCGTGCCGCCCGAGCACGTCGATCAGCCGCTCCACTTCGGCTTTTACGCCGACGACGCCGTGGCCGTCGTGATCTACGACGCCCTGCAGGCAGCGCATCCGGTGGTGGTGCGGCCGACGGCGCTCGGCTTGCCGAGCTGGCGCATGACCAACACCGTCACGTTCGCCCGGGAGGGCCTGTACCCGATCGAGATCCTTTATGTCGCCGTCGCCGAGCACTCCGCGCTCGAGATGTCGGTCCTGGTCGGCGAGTTCGAGGATTTCGAGCTGGGCGTGAACGAGAACGGCAGCGTGAGCCTCGCGGAGTCCGGCTTCACGCTCGTCGGGCCAGCGTCGTTCCATCGAGCCCTGCCCGGCGACGCGACACAGGACGAGGCCGCCTGTACGCAGTGCGGCCGCGAGTTCGTCGGCCTGGCAGGAAACAACGGCTGCGGTGAGGGCGCCTTCTGCAACAGCGCTGCGCTGTGCCAGCCGTGCGTGCTCAACGACTACTGCGGGCCATCCTGCCAGCGTTGCGACGGCCATACGCCGCGCTGCGCTCTCGTGGATGGCACGCCGGCGTGCGTCGCGTGCGTGAGCGACGCGGACTGCGATGCCGGCGAGGTCTGCGACCTCGACGAGCATGCCTGTGTCGCGCCGCCGCCCGAGCCCGGCGAGGGCGGCGCAGGCGGCGCTGGCGGCGCAGGCGGCGGGGGCGGCGCAGGCGGCGCTGGCGGAAACGCGACACCCGGGCCGGGCTCGCCGGGCTCCGAGGAGGGGGGCTGCGCGTTCCGGGCCGGCACCCCGGGCCAGAGCGACGGCGGGCTGGCGCTCGCTCTCGCGGGTCTCGGGATCGCGCTCGCTCGCTGGCGGCAGCGCGCGTCCGCGCGGTCGGGCGCGCCCGGGGCGCGGGCGCCGCGCTGAGCTGCCGCGGGGCTGCGGCGACGAGCGAGCGCGCCCGGGGAGGCGAGCCGAGCGCGCCCGGGGAGGCGAGCGTCGCGCCTGGCTGCAGCGGGGCTGCGGCGAGGGGCGCTCGCCGATCAGGCCGTCACCGGGGCGCGCCGCAGCAACCGCTGCAGGATGTCCGTCGTCTCGGCGCTCCGCTTGAGTCCGGCGAGGCGCTCCTCGATATCGCGCTTCAGCACGGCCGCCATGACGGGCTCCAGCACCGGGGCGAGGACCCGCGGGCGCGCCGTGAAGTTGTAGCGGAAGGTGACGCGCGTCCGCCGCGGCGACAGCGCCTTGAAGAGCCACGCGCCCGAGAACAGGCGGAAGACCGGCGGCCCCTGGGTCATCGTGATGGCCACCTGCTCGGGCGGGTTCATCGTGATGTACCGGGCCTCCATCGACAGCCCGTTCTTCGCCCGCACCCACACCCGCACGCCGACGGCGGGCTCTGTCGCGCCGTCGCGATACCGCATCTCGCGGAGGAACGGGTCCCACTCGAGCCGGAGATCGTGGTCCTGCGCGAGCGCGAAGAGCTCGTCGGAGGCGGCGTCGATCTCGGCGGTGGTCTGGATCGTGGGCATGGCGGTCAGGAGGATAGAGCCGCGGGGAGCGCGGTGGCGAGGGCCTCGGTCTCTCGGGCTTGCCTCAGGCCAGCGAGGTCGCGCGGCTCCGGAGCTCGAGGGCGTGCTCGCGAGCGCGTCGATCGCGAGCACGCCCCGCCGGTGCGGCGAATGCCGGTTCGTTGACGTCCCCCGAGGACCCATGTAGCCCGCCTTCATGGATCGATCGGTGTTCGGTTTCGCTTACATGACCGTGACCGTGGTCGCGCTGGGCGGCTGCAACCGGGGATACCAGACGGCAGCGGAGCTCGAGACCGCCGAGCGCGGGCCGACCCACTGTGCCAGCTCCTGTCATGAGCTCGGGATGCGGATGTCCGCCTTCGTGCTCGTCGACCGCGGCGTGGCGGGATGCGTGTGCGAGCCTGTTCAGGCGCCGGCAGGCGCCTATCCCGCGCCTCCTCCGGCTGGCGCGCCACCGGCGGGCGCCTATCCCGCGCCGCCCCCGGCCGGAGCGCCGCCGGCCGCGCAGCCCCAGAGCCGCGCGTCGGCCGGGGCCGCGGCGGGCTACGCCGTGCTCGAGGCGCAGCGGCGGCAGGAGGAGCAGGCGCAGCGGGCCGGGGTAGAGGCCGCGCGGCCGAAGTGAACCGAGGCGGGTGCGGGCCGCATGATGCGGCCCTCAGGATGGCCACGGTTGGCTCTGTGGGGAGCAGGCGTGGCATACTCGGCCGGACCGATGAACGAGCCGGCGCGCAAGATTCTCTACACCCATGCCGAGTACCTCGAGCAGGAGCGGGCGAGCCCGACGAAGCACGAGTTCCTGAACGGTGAGATCTTCGCGATGGCCGGCGGAACACCGGAGCACGCGCGCCTGTCCGCGAGCGTCATCGCCGAGCTCCGGGCGCAGCTCCGCGGGCGTCCCTGCGCGGTCTACGCCTCCGATCTGCGCGTCCGGGTGCAGGCGACCGGGCTGTCCACGTATCCTGACGTCAGCGTTGTTTGCGGGAGGCTGGAGCGCGATATCGAAGACAACGACGCAGCGCTCAACCCGATCGTCCTGGTCGAGGTAGGTCTACCGAGACCCGCTCGCGCAGGCCCCGCCAGGCGCGCAGGCGTGACCGTGCGGCGCAGGGGCTGCCGAGCGCTGGGGGGCTGACGCTCGTCGGGCGGTGGCATCAAGGCCGTGGTGGCAAGGATCGGAGGTGCGGCAGCGGGCGGGGAGCCCTCCCGCGGGGGGTCGCATCTGCGGACGGGAGCGGCTGTGCTCGCTCCGGACACGGCCGCCATCACCGGCTCCAGCACCGGGGCGAGGACCCGTGGGCGCGCCGTGAAGTTGTAGCGGAAGGTGACGCGCGTCCGCCGCGGCGACAGCACCTTGAAGAGCCACGCGCCCGAGAACAGGCGGAAGACCGGCGGCCCCTGGGCCATCGTGATGGCCACCTGCTCGGGCGGGTTCATCGTGATGTACCGGGCCTCCATCTTTACCCGGTCGCGCCGCATAACGTACGCTCGAAACGTACGCCCGAAACGTACGCCCGGAAGCGGTCGCGCGATCGATGATGCGCGCGGCGGCTGGGCGCGACGATCGACGGGTCACGAGGCGCATTCATGGCAGAGCTGGGCGCGTACACGTTCACCGCGAAGCTGCACGAGAGCGCGGGCGTGGTGATCCATCGGGCCGTCCGCGCCAGCGACGGCGCCCGCGTGGTCGTCAAGATCGGCAAGGGCGGGCCGCTCGCGCCGGCGATCCACGGCGCGCTGCGGCGGGAGTTCGCGCTGCTGCGATCGCTCGACCTGCCGGGGGTGATCAAGGCGCACGCCCTCGAGACGCTCGGCGACGAGCTCGCGCTGGCGCTCGAGGACTTCGGCGGCCGCTCGCTCGATGCGCTGTTCCACGCCGGCGCCCTCGACCTCGCGGCGGTGCTGGCGATCGGCGTCGAGGTGGCGGGCACGCTCGATCTGCTGCACCGCTATCCGCTGCTGCACCGCGACGTCAAGCCGCACAACATCGTCTATAACCCGGCGACCGGGCAGGTGAAGCTCATCGACTTCAGCCTCGCGATCGCCGGCGGCGAGGACCGGGCGCCGCGCGTCGACGCGGGCGCGGGCGCGGGGATGGCGGGCACGCTGGCGTACATGGCGCCCGAGCAGACCGGGCGGATGAACCGGCCGGTCGACGCGCGCTCGGACCTGTACTCGCTCGGCGTCACGCTCTACGAGCTGGTGACCGGGGTGCTGCCGTTCGAGGCCGGCGACGCGATGGAGCTGGTCCACAGCCAGCTCGCGCGCGTGCCGGTCGCCCCGGCGGCGCTGATGCCGAACGTGCCGCAGGTGCTGTCGGACATCATCATGAAGCTGCTCGCCAAGGCGGCCGAGGATCGCTACCAGAGCGCGGCCGGGCTGCGGGCCGACCTGCAGCGCTGCGCGGCCGCGTGGGCAGCGACGGGGACGATCGAGCCGTTCGCGCTCGGCAGCGCCGACCGGCCGTCGACCCCGCGGATCCCGCCGCGCCTGTACGGACGGCAGCAGGAGATCGACGTCCTGCTCGCGACCTACGCCGGCGTCACCAACGGCGCGCGCACGCTGCTGCTCGTGCGCGGGCCCGGCGGCGCCGGTAAGTCGGCGCTGGTCCGGACGCTGGCGGCGCCGGTCGCCCGCGGCGGCGGGTTCTTCGTCGCCGCCAAGTGCGATCAGTACGACCACGGCGCGCCGTACGCCCCGATCGTCGCGGCGCTGCGCGAGCTGTGCCGCACCCTGCTGACGGCCGCGCCCGCGGACCTCGAGGCGTGGCGGCGCGCCCTCGCGTCCGCCCTCGGCAGCAGCGGCAAGCTCCTCACCGATCTCATCCCCGAACTCGAGCTCATCGTCGGCCCGCAGCCCGATGTCCCGCGGCTCGGCCCCGCCGAGTCGCAGAACCGCTTCAACCTGATCTTCACCGCCCTGCTGCGGGTCTTCGCCGCCGCCGACCACCCGCTCGTGCTCGTGCTCGACGATCTGCAGTGGGTCGACCCGGCGTCGCTGCGCCTCGTGCAAGAGATGCTGCTCGACGCCGAGTGCAGGCACCTGCTGGTGCTCGGCACCTGCCGCGACGACGACGTCGGCGGCGGGCACCCGCTGCCGGCCGCGCTCGCCGATCTGCGCGCGGCGGGGGTCGAGGTCGGCGACGTGCCGCTCGGCCCGCTTTCGCTCGCCGACGTCGAGGAGCTGCTGGCGGACACGCTGGTGATGGAGCGGCCGCAGGTCGCCGCGCTGGCGCGGATCGTCGGCGAGAAGACCCACCATAACCCGTTCTTCATCGGCCAGTTCCTGCTGTTGCTCGCCGAGGACGACCTCCTGCGCTGGGACCCCGCCGCGTGCCGGTGGGGGTGGGACGACGCGCAGGTGCAGGCGCGCGACGTCACCGACAACGTCGTCGCCCTCGTCACGAGCAAGATCCGCCGCCTGACCCCCGCGGCCCAGCGGCTGCTGCAGCGGGCCGCGTGCGTCGGCTATCGCTTCTCGTGGCGCGTGCTCGCGGCCGTCGGCGGCGACGGCGACGGCGACGACGCCGCCGCGGCGCTCGGGGAGCTGGTCCGCGAGGGCCTGGTGGTGCCGCTCGCCGGCGGCGAGGGCGACGATCTCCACCGCTTCCTCCACGACCGCGTGCAGCAGGCCGCCGACTCGCTGCTGGCGAGCGAGGTGCGGGAGGCGACGCACCTGCGCGTCGGCCGGCTGCTGCGCGACGCGTACCCGGCGGGCGTGCCCGACGAGGCGCTGTTCGACGTCGTCGGCCACCTCGACCTGGCGCTGCCGCGGATCGGCGGCGACGAGCGGCTCGACCTTTCGCGGCTCAACCTCCGCGCGGGCCGGCGGGCGCGCGCGGCGACGGCCTACCACGCGGCGCGGCAGTACTTCCAGGCCGGCTGCGAGTGCCTCGGCGCCGACCCGTGGGCGCACGGGTTCGAGCTCGGGTTCGCGCTGCGCGTCGAGCTGGCCGAGTGCGCGTACCTGTGCGGGGCGTTCGCCGAGGCCGACGCGCTGTTCGAGGAGGCGCTCGCGCGGGCGCGCTCGCGCGAGGAGCGGGCGCAGGTCTACGACCTCCGCGTCCTCCTCCACGCGGCGATGGGCGACTTCGCGGCGGTGGTCGCGGCCGGGCGCGCGGCGCTCGCGATGTACGGCATCGGCCTGCCCGACGAGGGCCCGGCGCTGCAGGAGGCCGTCGCGGCCGCGTTCGCGGCGGCCCACGAGAACCTCGGCGAGCGGCGGATCGGCGCCCTGCTCGACGCCCCGCCGGCGCGCGACCCGGACGTCGAGATCGTGATGCGGCTCCTCGCGTCGATGTCGGGGCCGGTGTTCGTCGGCAGGCCGGCGCTGTTCCCCCTGATCGTGCTGCACATGGTCAACCTGTCGCTGCGCCACGGCAACGTCGACGGGTCGGACTACAGCTACGCGGTGTACAGCATCCTGCTCGCCGGCGTCACCGGCGAGCTCGGCGAGGCCTACGAGTTCGGCGAGCTCGGGGTCAAGCTCAACGAGCGCACCGGCAACCTGCGCACCCGCTGCATGGTGCACTTCTTGTTCGGCACGTCGGTCGTGTTCTACCGCCAGCCGTACTCGGCCGGCGAGGAGTACCGCGACTCAGCGCGCCGCGTCGCGCTCGAGGTCGGCAACTTCGCCTACGTGTCGTTCTACTGCCTGCAAACGGCCGCGCTGGCGCTGATCGCCGACGCCGACATCCGCGGCGCCGCGGCCCGCATCGACGACGTCACGGCGCTCCTGAGGAAGACCCGCGACGTCGCGTCGACGGCGGTTGTCGAGTTCATGCGCCGCGTGGTCGTCAACTTGATGGGCGAGTCGGCGACGAGCGCCCTCGGTGGCGACGGCTTCGATGAGGACGCGTTCGTCGCCAGCATGCCGCCCGGGGGGCTCGTGCCGTGGCTCTACGCGGTCAGCAAGCTGCGCCTCGCCTACCTGTACGGCGAGCACGAGCGAGGGCTCGAGCTCGCCGCCCGCGCCCGCGCGCTGCACGAGAGCGGCGCCGGGGCCGGGCACGTGTACTCGCCCGAGCAGTACGCCTATTCGGGCCTGGTCGCCGCGGCCCGCTGGGACGCGGCCGGCGAGGCGGAGCGCGGGGCGCTGGCGCAACGGCTCGAGCGCGAGCGCGCGGCCCTGCGGCCGTGGTCGACGAGCAACCCGTCGCAGCTCGTGGCGCTCCAGCACCTGCTCGACGCCGAGGCGGCGCGCCTGGCCGGCCGCGACGCCGAGGCGATCGCGGGCTACGAGCAGGCGATCACCGAGGCGCAGGCGCGCGGGCTCGTGCTCCACGCGGCGCTGGCGAGCGAGTGCGCGGCGCGGCTGCACCTGCGCCGCAAGCGTCGCGCGCTGGCCGCCGCCTACCTGCAGGACGCCCACGTCGGCTTCGCCCGCTGGGGCGCGGCCGCCAAGGCGAGCCAGCTCTTGCTCACCCACGCCGACCTGCTCGCCCCGCCCGCGCCCGCCCGCGCCGGGCACAGCACGGGCCGCTCGACGAGCACCAACCGCCTGCACGGCGGCGGCTCGCTCGACCTCGAGGGCCTGATGCGCGCCGCGCAGGCGGTCGCCGGCGAGCTGGTGCTCGACCGGCTGCTCGACCGCCTGATGCGGATCGTGATGCTCCGCGCCGGCGCCCAGCGCGGCTTCCTGCTCGTGCCGCGGGGCGAGGACCTGTCGATCGCCGCCGAGATGCGCGCGGCGCCCGACGAGGTCCGCGTCGGCCTCGACCAGCCGATGCGCGACGACGCCGCCCTGGCGACGTCGGTGGTCCGCTTCGTCGCCCGCAGCCGCGAGGGCGTGCTGCTCGGCGACGCCGGCGCCGAGCCCCGCTTCGCCCGCGACCCCTACGTCGCCAGCCAGCGCCCGCGCTCGGTGCTGTGCTTGCCGCTGCTCCACCAGGGCCGGCTGTCGGGGATCCTCTACGTCGAGAACAACGCGACCCGCGACGCCTTCGCGCCCGAGCGCGTCGAGCTGCTGCAGCTGCTGTCGGCGCAGGCGGCGGTGGCGATCGAGAACGCCCGGCTGTACGCCAGCGTGCAGCAGGCCCGCGAGCAGCTCGAGCAGCAGGTCGAGGCGCGCACGCACGAGCTGCAGACCGCGCTCGAGCAGGTCCAGGTGGTCAACGCCGACCTGGTGCGCCAGGGCGAGGCGCTGCGCGAGGCCCACGCGCAGACGCGCCGCGAGGTCGTCGAGCGCGAGCGGGCCGAGCGCGAGCGGTCGGCGGCGCAGGCGGAGATCTTGCGCGTCCAGGAGGAGCGCCTGGCGGACATGGCGGCGCCGCTGCTGCCGATCACGGACAGCATCATGGTGATGCCGCTGATCGGGCTGCTCGACGACGCCCGCGCGTCGCAGGTGCTCGAGACGGCCCTCGAGGGCACGGTCCGCGCGCGCGCGCGGGTGGTGATCCTCGACATCACCGGCGTGCGCCAGCTCGACGCCGCCCCGGCGGCGATCCTCGCCCGGACCGCGAGCGCGCTGCGCCTGGTCGGCGCCCAGGCGATCCTCACCGGGGTGCGGCCCGAGGCGGCCCAGCAGCTCGTCCGCAACGCCGCCGGCCTCGACGGCCTGCTGACGCTCGGCACGCTGCAGAGCGGCATGGCCTACGCGCTCGCCTGTACCCGCGGCTGAGGCGCCGGCGCCGCGGCCGGGGGGCGTTTCGGCGGCTCCGTGGCGAGGAGTCACCGTCGCGGTCGTGGGCGAGCGAGCTCGCTTGCCAGCGGACGGGCGTACCCTTGCTCCATGGGGCGGCGCGCTCCAAGGCGCCCGAGGTGGAGGCGGCGGGGATCGCAGGTGCGGCAGCGGGCGGGGAGCCCTGCCGAAGGTGGATTCGCGTGCGGGGACGGGAGCGGCTGCGCTCGCTCCGGAAAATGCGGGCGATTGTAACGCCCGGGCCTCCTCGCGGGATGAGCGGGTGGACCCGACGAAAGGACCTCATGACCGCGCCTTTCACCCTGCACCACCCGTCACGTACGATGTCTCACATGCCCGTGTCGCGACCCGCGATGGTCGACCTCCGGCTGGATCCGGGTGGCGACGTGATCCTGAGCTGGACCGAGGCGCCTGGCGCCAGGAACAAGATCCTCCGCCGCGACGAGATAGCGCACATCCAGCGCTTGGCCGACGCGGTAAGCCTCGCGGAGGCTTCTGGACAGAGCGCCGCGATCGTCAGCTCCCGCACGGCTCTGAGCGCTGCGCTGTTCGAGCTGCTGGACGGCCCCGAGCGCGCGCTCGCGCAGCGCATCACGAAGGCAGAGGCCGAGCGCCGCCGGCTCGATCTCGTCGTGCGCGCGCGGAGCGACGACCGCGGCGCGCTGCGCTCGCACCCCGCCACGTGGATGCGGTGGGAGCTGCTGCCGTTCGCGGAGACGCGGCGCCGCGGGGCGCCGCCGCTCACGGTCGTGCTGCAGCTCGGGCCCCAGGACCTCGGCGTGCCGTACGTGCTGGAAACCGGCGGCCTCCGCATCTTGTTCATGGCTTTCTCTCCTCACGACGCGCCGCCGGAGCTCGATTTCGAGCGCGAAGAGGAGGAGCTGCTCGCCGCGATCGCACCCATGGCTGAGCGCCGCCGCGCCCGCCTGCGCGTCGTCGAGGAGGGCACGCTCGACGATCTTCGCGCGGCGCTGCTCGTCGAACGCTTCGACGTCGTGCACCTGAGCGGACACGGCGTGCTGACGCCCGACGGCCCGCGGCTCGTCATGGAGGATGCGTTCGGCGGCAAGCGCCTCGTCTCACCGGCGGAGCTCATCGACGTGCTGGAGCGCGCGAAGGCGATGCCGGAGCTCGTGATGGTGTCGTGTTGCCACAGCGCCGAGGTCCGTGGTTCGGTCGCGAGCTTCGCGGCGGAGCTCGTGGCCGCGGGCGTGCCCAACGTGCTCGGCTGGACGCGTCCGGTTCGCGACGATCTGGCCACACTGGCCGCGTCGTCGCTGTTCGAGCAGCTCGCCGCCGGCAAGACCCCGGTTGAGGCAGCGCAGGTCGCGCGCGACCGGATGCGGCGCACCGAGGAGGGGGCGCCCGCGCCTTCGTATGCCTGGGGGACGCTGCACCTCGTCAGCGGATCGGCGGCTGGCTTCCGTATCGACGACGGCGCCGCGCCGCTCAGCGAGCGCGTCGATCGCGACGAGATATACAAGTTCCTGGGCAGCCAGATGCGCGTGCTCCAGACGGGCTTCGTGGGCCGGCGACGGCTCGTGCAGCGGCTGCTCCGCGTGCTCCTGCGCGGGCAAGACGTGCAGAAGAGCGGAGCGCGCGACGTGGCAGGCGCGTGTGTCTTCGGGATGAACGGCGTCGGCAAGTCGTGCGCGGTGGGTCGGACGATCGAACGCGCCAAGCAGCACACGCCGGAGCTCGGTGTGGTGGTCCTGCATGGCGCGATCGACGAGCGCGGTGTGCTCGAGGCGTTCAAGGAGGCCATTGCCGTTGGAGACGAGGCCGCCGAGAAGCTCCTCGCACGCGCCGACGAGAGCGTGTTGCAGCGCGTGCGGCGCCTGATGGAGCACTGGCGCAGGCGTCCTCTCGTCATCGTGCTCGATGATTTCGAGCAGAACCTCGAGCGAAGCACGGGCGGTCCCTGGCTCGTGAAGCCCGAGGCGGCCGCGCTGCTCGAGGCGCTCCTGCCCACCTGCGCCACCGGCAAGCCGAAGCTCTTGATCACGTCGACGGCCGAGTTTCGGGTCCCGGGGGCGAACGACCGGGCGCTCGCCTTCATACCGCTCGGCCCGTTCGACAGCGCGGCCGTGAGGAAGCTCTGGATGCGTGGGCAGGCGTCGAACGAGCTCGCGAGCGTTTCGCTCAAGAGCTGGCACGACCTCGCCAAGCGGCTCGGCCGCAATGCGCGTGTCCTCGCCTGGGCGCGCGCGCTGCTCGCGCGCAAGACGGACGAGGAGCTCGCCGCCGTCGCTGCCAGCGCGTCGGCGAAGCTGCCGGTTTGGGCGCCGGGCGACGAGGCGAGCGAGGAGAAGCACGCCGAGCTGGCGCAGATGTTCTTGCGCCACATGGCCTACGATCAGGCCAAGGCGGCATTCGGTGAGCCGGCGATCGAGTTCGTGAGGCGGGCGCGGGTCTTCGAGGCCGCGGTGCCGAGGGAGGCGTTCTCGGCGCTGACAGAGGGGCTCGCCGTCGATATCGACCGGGACCTGGACGTGCTGGCGAGCTGGGGGCTGCTGGAGGTCGGTGAGCTCGACGGCGCACGGGCATACCGGGTGAGCCCGCTCGTAGAGCCGCAGTTCGAGGTGGCCGACGCGGCGCGGTGGCACGAAGCGGCGGCCGAGGCCTGGGAGACGCTGGCCGAGAAGGCGGCGTCCGGTGCGGTGTGGATCGAGCGCACCGAGGCGGCGTGGGAGCATGCGCTGCGCGGCGGGAATGTTGCGCGCGCGGAGCGACTCGCGCGCCGCATTGACGCCGCACTCCACAATGCGGGTCTCTACGCCCACAACCTGTGGCTGGCCGAGCGCCATGTGGAGGCGCTACCGGAGTCGCCGTTCGGACATCAGTGGCTCGGCTACGCCGAGTTCAAGGCGGGGCGGTCTCCGGCTCGCGCTGCGGAATGCATCCGGCGAGGTCATGCGCTTCTGGTCCGTGCGCACGGCACGGAGGAGCACCCCTCGGTGGCCGCGTCGCTGCACGCGCTGGGCGGCGTGCTGATGGCGCAGGGCGACCTTGCGGGAGCGCGAAAGGCGCTGGAGCGCTCGCTGGCGATCGATGCCAAGGTGCACGGCACGGAGGAGCACCCCTCGGTGGCCGCGTCGCTGCACGAGCTGGGCGGCGTGCTGAGGGCGCAGGGCGACCTTGCGGGAGCGCGAAAGGCGCTGGAGCGCTCGCTGGCGATCGATGCCAAGGTGCACGGCACGGAGGAGCACCCCTCGGTGGCCGCGTCGCTGCACGAGCTGGGCGGCGTGCTGAGGGCGCAGGGCGACCTTGCGGGAGCGCGAAAGGCGCTGGAGCGCTCGCTGGCGATCCAGGCCAAGGTGCACGGCACGGAGGAGCACCCCGAGGTGGCCGCGTCGCTGCACGAGCTGGGCGGCGTGCTGAGGGCGCAGGGCGACCTTGCGGGAGCGCGAAAGGCGCTGGAGCGCTCGCTGGCGATCGATGCCAAGGTGCACGGCACGGAGGAGCACCCCGAGGTGGCCGCGTCGCTGCACGCGCTGGGCGGCGTGCTGAGGGCGCAGGGCGACCTTGCGGGAGCGCGAAAGGCGCTGGAGCGCTCGCTGGCGATCCAGGCCAAGGTGCACGGCACGGAGGAGCACCCCGAGGTGGCCGCGTCGCTGCACGCGCTGGGCGGCGTGCTGATGGCGCAGGGCGACCTTGCGGGAGCGCGAAAGGCGCTGGAGCGCTCGCTGGCGATCGATGCCAAGGTGCACGGCACGGAGGAGCACCCCTCGGTGGCCGCGTCGCTGCACGCGCTGGGCGGCGTGCTGATGGCGCAGGGCGACCTTGCGGGAGCGCGAAAGGCGCTGGAGCGCTCGCTGGCGATCGATGCCAAGGTGCACGGCACGGAGGAGCACCCCTCGGTGGCCGCGTCGCTGCACGAGCTGGGCGGCGTGCTGAGGGCGCAGGGCGACCTTGCGGGAGCGCGAAAGGCGCTGGAGCGCTCGCTGGCGATCGATGCCAAGGTGCACGGCACGGAGGAGCACCCCTCGGTGGCCGCGTCGCTGCACGAGCTGGGCGGCGTGCTGATGGCGCAGGGCGACCTTGCGGGAGCGCGAAAGGCGCTGGAGCGCTCGCTGGCGATCGATGCCAAGGTGCACGGCACGGAGGAGCACCCCTCGGTGGCCGCGTCGCTGCACGCGCTGGGCGGCGTGCTGATGGCGCAGGGCGACCTTGCGGGAGCGCGAAAGGCGCTGGAGCGCTCGCTGGCGATCCAGGCCAAGGTGCACGGCACGGAGGAGCACCCCTCGGTGGCCGTGTCGCTGCACGCGCTGGGCGGCGTGCTGAGGGCGCAGGGCGACCTTGCGGGAGCGCGAAAGGCGCTGGAGCGCTCGCTGGCGATCGATGCCAAGGTGCACGGCACGGAGGAGCACCCCTCGGTGGCCGCGTCGCTGCACGCGCTGGGCGGCGTGCTGATGGCGCAGGGCGACCTTGCGGGAGCGCGAAAGGCGCTGGAGCGCTCGCTGGCGATCCAGGCCAAGGTGCACGGCACGGAGGAGCACCCCGACGTCGCGACCACGTACGCGGCGCTCGCAGACGTGCTGGGTAGCGAAGGACGGATCGAGGAGGCGGTCGCGATGAACTACCGTGCCCTCGAGATCCGCGACCAATGCTTCGGTACGCGGAACCATTACATGTCGGCCGAGACCGAGGTGGCGCTCGCAATGTTGCTCTTCCGCCTCGGCCAGCAGGACGAGGCCGGCGACCTCCTCCGACACGCCCTTCAGGTCCTCGCCGAGCAGGTACCGAACCACCCCATCCTGCAGCAGTTCCGCGCCCTGATGCAGGACCAGCCAGGCTAACCTGCATCCCAGTCGTGCCCCTCGCTGACCTCCTCGCCCAAGCCGCCGTGCTCTCGGCCCCTTCCGACGCGACCGATCTCGCCCCGCTGCGCGCGCTCCTCTTCGGGCGTCTGCGCGCGTCGGGCTGGGCGCCCTCTGGCGCCCTGCGCGGCCGTCCTCCGCGCCTCTCCGACAGCGACGAGGCCCTGCTCGCCGCCTTCGTCCGAGGCGACGCCGCGGCCTTCGACGCCCTCTTCGATCGCCACGCAGCCCGCCTCAACGGCCACGCGCGACAACGGCTGCAACTTCATGCCGCCGATGCTGCCGACGCCGTGCAGGAAGCCTTCCTCGTCCTTTTCCAGAAGGCAGAGGCCGTGCTCGCCCACGACCCCGTGAACGTCCCTGGCTTCCTCTTCGGCACCTTGCGCAACAAGGCGGTGCGCGTCCTGGCCGCACGCTCGCGCGAGGCAGTCGTCGGCCCGATAGACGACGATGAGCTCTCCCTCGACGAGGACGGCCTCGCTGCGCTGCTCCGGCGCGAAACCGCGGAGAGGCTCGCCTCGCTTCTGGAGCGCGCTTGCAATCCGCTGGAGCAGGAGGTCGTCATCATGGGCCTCGACGATCGCGACGGCCCCGAGATCGCACTCGCTCTCGGCATCACCCCGAACCACGCACGCGTGCTCCGTCACCGCGCCCTGCGCAAGCTACGCGAGGCGCTCTCTCACGAGGAGCCGTCATGATCCCGTCGCCCTATCCGGCGCCGCCCGCCTGCACCGACCCGCAGTTCGGCGCGCAGGCGACCCAGGCCCTCGGTCTGCTCCCGCCGACCGCCGTCGCCGCGCACCTCGTTGTCTGCCCCGCCTGCCGCCTCCAGCGCGCCGCCTTCGCCGGCCTCGACGCCCACGCCGTCTCGCCCACGCCGGCCCTCCGCGCCGACCTGCGCCGGCTCGCGCTGCGCCGGCTTCCCAGGCCCTAGCGCCCCCGCGGCTCATCTCAAAAGCCGGACGTCGCGCCAGCGGAGCACACGTGGACGATTCCACCGCGGCAGCTTCGTGCCAGGCGGCGCTGCGCATGTCCGATCGTATGCCGCAGGGCCTGCGGAATGACACTACGTGTATCCCGCCGTTTACAGATCGGCCTGCGAAATGACACTACGTGTATCCCGCCGTTTACAGATCGGCCTGCGAAATGACACTACGTGACCACAGCCATTCCCGCCCCGGGCTCCGTGGCCACGGGGGCGCCTCCCACCGCAGCCACGTCCCCCTCGCGACGAGATCCTGCGCTCCTTCGAGCACGCATCCGGCGAGCACACATCCGGCGCCGGTGTGGCCCGCGGTTGCGCTCGCCTGGATCTACGTTCCCGGAATGGCCAAAGCCAGAACCAAACAACAGCACACCGGGAAGGCGCCTGTGGCGGCTCCCACGGCAACAACCACCTACCACGCCTGCTACAAGCGCTTTGCCCCGCTGGCCGCGGAGATCCCGGAGCGCGAGGTCGAGGTCTGTCGCGCGGACGTGCGGATCGCCTTCGCCAACGTGAAGCGCGGCGTCCAGGCCGCCTGCGCCGATCCGGCGCGCATCCGGCGGGCGCTGCCCGAGCTGCCGCTCGATGACGTCCTCGCGCTGCCGGACCTCGGCCGCGCCCTTGTGTTCGCCGCGACGCGCATCACGGCGAGGCCCGCGAGCTCGGGTGAGATCGAGGCGAAGCTGGCGATCGTGACCGAGCTGCGCGAGCCGATGCTCGCGCTCGCCGAGACCCTGGCCAAGCGCGGGCTCCTGCCGAAGGACGTCGTGGCCGAGATCCGGGCCGGTAGCGGCAAGTACGACCTGGCCAGCGACGGGATGGCGCTGGCCCACCTGTACGAGGAGCACGCGGATGCGCTCCGCGGAAAACACCCCTTCACGCGCGAGGAGTTCGAGCAGCTCCGCGAAGCCAGCGAGTGGCTTCTCGACACCCTCACCCCCGAGGGCGCCCGCCGCCCTGTGACGAAACAGCGCGGCGAGGCCGAGAAGATGCGCGATAGGCTCTGGACCCTCCTGGTCCGGCGCCACGCGGACCTCCGGAAGATCGCCTATTACTTCCACGGCGACGCGTTCGAGGATGTCGCCCCGAAGCTCATGTCGCGCCTGTCGAGCGCTGCTGCCAAGGACGCGGGCGAGGAGGTCGAGGCAGAGGAGGGTGTCGACGACGACGCCACCGGCGAGGACGCCAGCGGCGGCGCGGGCGAGCAACCGCCCATCCCGCTGTCTCCGTAAGCGGGCCGCGTCCCAGCGCGCCGCGCGCGCCCGCCGACGCACGCGCGGCGCGTGCCCACCGACGGCGCCGCGCGCGCCCGCCGACGCACGCGCGGCGCGTGCCCACCGACGGCGCCGCGCGCGCCCGCCGACGCGCGCGCGGCGCGTGCCCACCGACGGCGCCGCGCGCGCCCGCCGACGCGCGCGCGGCGCGGAACACAAACGGGCCCCGGGAGCCCCCCGTAACTAAGGGGATATGAGCGCACCTCTCTCGTCCCCCGCCGGCACCTCCCGCGACCGCACCTGGAACGCCCTTCATACAGCCGCAGTGGAAACGCTCCCCGGCGCCTTCAGGCTCATGGGCGTGGCCGAGGCCGACATCGACGACCTCCTTCAGGAGGTCCTCCTCGCCACGTACCGGACCCTGGATCGGTTCGACCCCGACTGGGCCCCGCCTGAGAGCGAGGCCGGCGATCTCGCGCGCTGGCACGCCCGGCGCCAGCACCGCAGCGCCGAAGAACGATGGGTGTTCGGGATCGCGTGGCGGAAGGTCGGCCATTACCTGGAGCGCGCGTATCGCCGCCGCGAGGTGTCGCACGGCCTGCTGCCGACGTCGTGCTCCGAGGCCGTCGATCCCGCGCCGCTCAGCGAGGAGCGCGCCGTGGAGCGCGAGCGGCTGGAGCTCGTGATCGACGTGCTCTGGACGCTGGCCCCGGAGCGGCGGCTCCTCCTCGTGCTGCACGAGGCGTACGAGGTGCCGCTGGTCGAGATCGCGCGGGAGCTCGGCATCAACTACAACACCGCCACGAACCGGCTGCGCCTCGCCCGCGAGGACTACCGCGCCGCCGTCAAGCGGTTGCGCCCGGAGCACCGAGACGTGCTGCGCGGGTGCTGGCTCGGGTTGCCGCTGGCATCGGAGCTCCTCGTGCGCGAGGAGGGCGGAGCGATCGCGCCGGCGTCGTGTGAGATCAGCCCTCCTGCGCCACCGGCTGAGCGGGCGCTGCCCGTGTCGTCGTCGCCGCCTGCATCGTCGCCGCCCGCGCTGCCGCCGCCTGCGTCGTCGCCGCCCGCGCTGCCGCCGCCTGCGTCGTCGCCGCCCGCGCTGCCGCCGCCGTCCGCGCTGCCGCCGCCTGCGTCGTCGCCGCCCGCGCCTGGACCCATGGGGGCAACGCGCGTGCGTCCCTGGCTGGGCGAGCTGGGGCGCGCCCTTGGGTGGAGCGCGGTGGGCGCTGGAGGCGCCCTGGGTTTGCTGTTTGCGCTCGCGCCGCCGCGGCCGCTCTGGGCGGACCGTTTCGGCCCACCGGTGGAGGCGCTGTCCGCGGTGACGGCGCTGTCCGCGGCGCGGAGCGCGCCGGTCGAGGTGACGCCGCAGGAGATGCCGGAGCCGCAGCCGCCGCAGCCTGTCTCGCCGGCTCCCGACGCGACGCTCCGGCGCGACGTGGCGCCGCGTCCAGCGCCGGCGGCAGGCGCGCGGGAGGACTCGTTCGCAGAGGAATACCGGCTGCTCGACGCGGCGCAGGCGGCGCTCTCCGCGGGCGACACCGCCGCAGCGCTCCGGCACATCGCGCTTCATGAGCAGCGGTTTCCGACCGGTCGGCTCAGGTCGGTGCGCGAGCGGATCCGGAAGCTCGCGCAGGCGCGACTGGCCCGCTCCGCGGAGGGCGCGGCGAAGGAAGAGCCGTCGCGATGAGCTGGTCTCACCACGGGCGGGCTCGGCACGCGCGGCCTGCGCGCTGCGTCCTCGGGCCGCTCTGGCGCTGCGTCCTCGGGCCGCTCTGGCGCTGCGTCCTCGGGCCGCTCTGGCGCTGCGTCCTCGGGCCGCTCTGGCGCTGCGTCCTCGAGCCGCTCCGTGCCGTCCGGCGAGGGGCGTTGGCCGCTGCCGCCGTCCTCGGCGCCGCGTGTCTCCTCCGCGCAGCGGAAGCTCGCGCCGAGGCGGAGCTCCGTCCGAGCGCGGCGCGGCTCGACTACGTGCGCGGGCGAGGCGCCGAACGCTGTCCTGACGCCTCGTTCCTGCGCGCGGAGGTGGCGCGGGTGGCCGGCGCCGACCCCTTCCGGGACGACGCTCCGCTGCTGGTCTCGGTCAGGATCGAGCGCCAGGGGGCCGAGCTCGTGGCCTCCCTGGCGCTGCGCGAAGGGCAGGGGAACACCCGGTGGGCCGACGGGCTGACCACCAGCAGCGCGTGCGAGGTGCTCGTCGCCGGCGTGGGCCTCGCCATCGCGACGCAGCTCCTGCGCGCGTCAGAGCGGGCGCCGGCCGAGCCTCCGCCGGCCGAGCCTTCGCCGGCCGAGCCTTCATCGCGCGGGCCTGCACGGGTTTCGCGGGAGCCGCCCCAGGCTCCGCCAGCCGCGCACGCGCCGCGCGGCGCGCCCGAGCCGGCGGCCGGGGCTGCTCCGGAGCCACCTCGCACGTTTGCGCCGGAGCCGCCAGGTTCGCCGGTCAGGGCAGCGAAGGCAGATCCTTCCGCGCCGTGGCGGATCGAGGCGGGGCTCGGGGCCACCGTGGGGCTGGGGATCACGCCGGGGGTGGCGGCCGGGACGACCCTGGCCCTCGGCGTGCGCTGGTCCGACTGGTCGGTCGCCGTGGAGGGGCGGGGGCTTGTCTCGCTGGCGAAGGAGGTCGCCGACATGCGTATCCGCACGACGGCCTTCACGGTGTCCAGCCTGGCATGCGTTCGCGGCCGCCCCCTGTTCGGCTGCGGACTTGCGACGCTCGGTGCTGTCCGGTTCGTCCCGGAAAACCCGTGGAACATGCGTGTACGCCGCAAGGCCCTGTTCGGGGTAGGGGCACGGCTCGGCAGCGCGTGGCCACTCTCGGAAAGGTGGTCGGCGTACGGTTACGTCGAGGCGCATTGGATCGTGGAGGATGCGCTGCTCCGGCGTCAGGGCGACGGGGGCGAGACGGCTCCACCCGTGAGCTGGTCGTCACCCCCGCTCGCGGCAGCGCTCGGGTTGGGGGTCACGGCCTTGTACTGAGCGAGGCGTGATCTGTAGACCCGTGCTCATCGGGACCACCGGACCCATGGCAATTTTTCTGCGGAGCACGTAATGCGTGATGGGACAGAAACGATGACGTGGGCTGTTCGTTGTAAGCTGCCGGCTCTCTCCTGTAGTTTGCTCGGCATGCGCATCTTCTACGGCATGCTGGTGGGGCTGTTGTTGTCGGGCTGTGGTGAAGATCCGGTTGTCTACGGGCCTTGTCAGCCTCAGGAGTACGGCAATCCAGGCTGCCCGTACCCCGAGGCGGGCACCGGGGATGAGGGCGGAGGCGGGGACGGGGGCGCAGGGGGTGCCGGTGGTGCCGGCGGCGGCGACGAGACCGCCTGCGCCGGTGACTGCATCCCGCCGGCGCCCCTCGGCTGGTTCGGTCCGGCGCTGCTCTGGTTCGGTCCGCCGGACCAGGCGCCGGACTGCCCCGCCGAGGCGCCGAACGTGGGCTACGAGGGCTTCGCTGACCTGTCGCCGGCGCCGCTCGCCTGTGCCGCCTGCCTGTGCGACCCGCCGGACGCGGCCGCGACGTCGTGCCAGCTCCCGCTGGGCTGGTCGGCGCACGCGGCGACGTGCGCCATCCCTGCCCCAGACACCGTCGAAACGGCCTTCGCGGCGCCCGACGGCTGGGACGGCGCCTGCACCGCCGCGAACGCCATCCCGGCCGGCCAGGACTGCGGCGGGCAGCCGTGCGTGCAGTGGCTCTCCGTCGAGGCACCGACCGTGCTGGTGACCGCCGCCTGCACGCCGAGGGTGGACGAGCCCCCGCCGCCGGAACGCCTCGATCCGTGGCAGACCCGGGCGCTCGCCTGCGTGCCCGGCGCCTACACCGAGTGCCCGGGCGACCGGAGCACCTGCATGCCGTCGCCGGAGCAGCCCGGGGTCCCGCCGCCAGGCGGCTTCCTGACGTGCATCTTCCACGAGGGCGACGTGACGTGCGCGGAGCCTTACCTGGCCAGGCACGTCTTCTACGGCGGCGCCGACGACACGCGCGGCTGCTCCGAGTGCGCCTGCGGGGAGCCGGAGGGGGCGTCGTGCACGATCATGGCCTCGGTCTACAGCGACGGCGCGTGCACGGACCTGCTCGCGTCAAACATCGTGAGCTCCATGACGCCGTTCTGCGGGGTCACGCCGCCCGGGGTCGCCCTCGGCAGCAAGTCCGCGGAGGTCGTCGCCGTGGATCCCGGCGGCTGCGCGCCGAGCGGGGGTGAGCCGGTCGGCGAGCTGCTGCCGGAAGCGCCATCGACGTTCTGCTGTCTGGCGTAGCCCTCGCAGGAGCCATCAGAAGCACAGCACCTGCTTCCACGCACCAGGAGGCCGGCCAGGGATCCGGAGCGAGAGATCAACGCAAAGGAGCAAAGGCGCAAAGGCGCAAAGGCGCAAAGAGGAAGGGCAGAATTGTGCATTTTTGCGTCTTTGCGTTCTTGGCGCCTTTGCGTTGATCTCTCGCTCGACCCCGCGGCACACAGCTTGCCATGCACCCCGCCCGGGCGACGCGGCCGTCTCATGCCGAGATCGCCCGGCCCCGGAGCAAGGCGATGGACGGCGCAGCCAGGGACATCTTCGTCATCAGCGATCTGCACATCGGTGACGGCGGCGCGCGCGACAACTTCGAGTCTGGCAAGAAGACGCCCGAGCTGCGCGCATTTCTCGACCACGTGGGCAGCGAGGGAGGCGAGCTCTTCCTCCTCGGCGACGTCTTCGAGCTCTGGCAGATGAACCTCAGCCTGCTGCTCGTGAAGCGGCGGGCGCTCCTCGACCAGCTCGCCTCGCTGCCGCTCGTCTACGTGCCCGGCAACCACGATGTCGACCTCCTGCACTTCATCGACACGGACTTCCTCCATCACCCCTTCTTCGCCTGCATGCGCGCGCCGTTCGGCCGGGAGCTCGGGGGCAGGCGGTTCCGCTTCTGCCACGGGCACGAGAGCGACCCGTTCAACGCGGGGAATGACCCCGGCTTCGGCCGCATGCTCTCCATCTTCGCCGGCCTCTTCGAGGACCAGAACGGCTCTCCCGTCCTCAGGAGCGGCGAGAGCGTGGAGGACGTCCTCGAGCAATTCGGCGACTCGATGCTCACGATCTGGAAGCACGCCCTCGCGACGGTGAGCCAGCGCGGGGCGAGGGGCGAGGCGAGAGGGGATGTGCGCCCCGGCTCGGCGCTCACGCCGGTGCAGAGCCCGGGACGGCTCGGCGAGCACGTCGTCGGGGTCCGGGCAGAGCTCGAGCGGGGCGACCACGACGTGGCGGTGCTCGGGCACACGCACAAGGCAGGTCGTATCGGCGACTGGTACTTCAACAGCGGCGCATGGGCCGGCCCCCTCAACTCGTTCCTTCGCATCTCGCCCGACGGACACGTCCGCTATCTGGAGTGGAAGGACGGGCGCGCCGTCGAGCGAGAGATGCCCGTCGTGCTCCCGGGCGCGAAGCCCGGCGGCGCACCTCGGCCGGCGAAGAACCCCGTCGCCGCGGCCCGCTCCGCCGTGAGGGCGCTGTTTCCGAGGCCGACCCGGCCGGAGCGCTCCCGGTGGATCCTCATCGCGCAGGGCGCCCTCGCGATCTCGGTCGGCGCCGGCGCCCTGACGATCTCGGTGGGACACGGCGCGTCCGCGGGGTGGCGGCTGCTCGTCTCGGCCTTCGCCGCGTACGCGCTGCTCGACGGCGCCCTGTCGCTGGTCGGCGCATCGCGCGAGCCGCCCGTCAGGCGCCTCCTCTCGCTCGTGCGCGGCGTGGCGAGCGTCCTGCTCGGCCTCCTCGTGCTCCGCCGCGGTCACGTGGTCGAGATCTTCGTGATCCTCGCCGGCATCTCGGCGTTCATCGCCGGCGCGCTGCGCGTCGCGGCGTCCGTCGTGCTCAAGGGCATGGTGGAGTCGAGGTGGCTCTTCGCCGCGGGCGCCGGCGCGATGCTCGCCGGCCTCGTCCTGCTCGCGATGCCCGCGTCGGCGGTGCTGCTCAAGCTCGTGCTGGCCGGCTACCTCTGTTACTACGGCGCGGGGGAGCTCATGGCCGGCATCTTCGGGCAACGATTGCCCAGGGCGGCCGGCTCCCGCGCCCTCGCGTGAGCGTCGCGTGAGCCTGATGGCGCGCCGAGGGACCTGTCCGTCCAGGGCCGCGGCCCGGGCGCACAATCGCGCCCGGGCCGCGCGCCGTTGATCTACGCTGCCGCGCACCCCGGCACGCCGGCGGCCGAGCGCGCAGGAAGCTGCTTCCCAGCCTCCAGGTGCGACCGGGCGCCGGCCGCTCTCGCAGCCCCGGCGCGGGCCCACCCGCCCCCGCCGCGCGCCGCGCAGGGCCGAGGGCCCAGCGGAGCTCCAGCCATGAACATCCCCCTCCCGATGTCTCCCTCCCGCGCCTCGCTCACTGGCCGCGCCTCGCTCGCCGCCCTCGCCGGGCTCGCCTCCCTCGCCGCGTGCGCCGCGCCGCACCCGCCGCCGGCCGGGCCGCCCCCGGCACCGCCGCCGGCCCCCGCCGCCTCCCAGGCCGCGCCGCCGGGGCCGCGCTTCGACCAGATCCCGCGGCTCGACTTCAACCGCATCGCGGTCGAGCTCGACCTGCCGCTCTTCTGGACCGCGGACAGGAACAGCTCGGGCGCCGTCGAGCCCGACGAGGTCGCCGCGCTCTGGCACCACACGAAGGCGCCCGCCTGGGTCGCCGCCGGGGCGTTCACCCCGGAGTTCACGTCGGCGTACGCCGCGATGGTCAAGATCAAGGCCGAAGGGCACCCGCGCGCCGGCCTCGACGACGCCGAGAAGCGCCGCCGCGACGCCGTGCTCGCCGAGCTCGCGGCCGGCCGTCCGTCGCTCCTCCAGTCCGACTTCCGCGGCGCGCCGGCCGAGGACCGGGCCATCGTCGGCCACCTGCTCAAGGTGGCCGAGCTCATCGAGCAGCTCCACGCGAAGCAGCTCGGCTCCGCCGGCATGGCCGACAAGATCCCGCCCGACGATCCGGCCAGCCGGGCGCTGTTCTGGCGCAACCAGGGGCCCTGGTGCGAGCAGCCGAGGACCCGGAACGATCCGAGCTGCAGCGCGGTGCCGGGCAACCCGCCGCGCATCACCGGCGCGTACCCGGCGCGGCTCCAGCAGGACAGGAAGTTCTGCGCGGCGCTCGAGGCGCGCCCGGACCAGCAGGCGCTCCTTTCGCCCTTCACCGTGGTCGTCGAGCAGGGCGGCGCGCTCAAGGCCGTGCCGTACAGCGAGGCGTACAGGCCCGAGATGGAGGCGGTGAGCCGCGAGCTCAAGGCCGCGGCGGAGGCGATCCAGAGCCCCGGCGAGGCGGCCTTCAAGGCGTACCTGCTCGCGGCGGCGCAGGCGTTCCTCGACAACAGCTGGGAGGCCGCGGACGAGCCCTGGTCGAGGATGAACGCCGAGAATTCGCGGTGGTACCTGCGCGTCGGGCCGGACGAGACGTACTGGGAGCCGTGCAGCCGCAAGGCGGGCTTCCACATGAGCTTCGCGCGCATCAACCAGGAGTCGCTCACCTGGCAGAAGAAGCTCGAGCCCGTGAAGTCGGACATGGAGGCGGCGTTCGCGGCGCTCGCCGGCGCCCCGTACAAGGCGCGCCAGGTCGCGTTCCACCTGCCCGACTTCATCGACGTCGTCGCGAACGCCGGCGACTCGCGCGCCGCGACCGGCGGGACCGCGGGGCAGAGCCTGCCGAACTGGGGCCGGGTCGCGACCGAGGGGCGCGGCCGCACCGTGGCGATGGTGAACCTCCTCCAGGACGACGACACGCGCGCCGCCCTCCGGGAGGCCACGGCGTCGCTGTTCTGCAAGGCCACGATGGAGAGCGTGTCGCTCGAGCGCCCGGTCGCGACGCTGAGCACGGTGCTGCACGAGGCCGCCCACAACCTCGGCCCGACGCACAACCACAAGGTGAAGGGCAAGACCGAGAGCGAGATCTACGGCGGCCCGCTCGCGTCGATGCTCGAGGAGCTGAAGGCCCAGACCGGCGCGCTCTACTTCAGCGGCTGGCTCGCCCAGAAGGGCGTGATCGACCCGACGCTCGCCCGCCTCTCCGAGGCGAGGGACGTGATCTGGGCGTTCGGGCAGATCGGGCAGGGCATGTACACCGCCGGCGGCGAGCCGCGGCCCTACGGCCAGCTCGCCGCGATCCAGCTCGGCAGCCTGCTCGACGCGGGCGCGATCGGCTTCCACCGCGGCGAGGTGGCGGCGAACGGCACGGACAAGGGGTGCTTCTCGATCCAGGCGGACAGGATGCCCGCCGCGGCGGAGGCGCTCGCGAGGACGGTGCTCGGCCTCAAGGCGCGCGGCGACAAGGCGGCCGCGCTGCGCCTGCGCGAGACGTACGTCGAGAAGGACGGGGCCTGGAAGGGGCTGCGCGGGGTGATCGAGGAGCGCATGCAGCGCATGCCGCTCGGCAGCGTGATCTACGCGATCGAGCTGTAGTCGTGACCTCGGCGCAGCCCGACGAGACGGCCCCGCCTGCGCCCGCCGGCGCATCGCCCCGGGCGCGCGGTGGCCGCGCGCGCCGCGCCGTCGGCCTGCTCGCGCTGGTGGGCCTGCCAGCGCTCGGCCTCGGCGAGCTCGCGGCGCACGTCCACTTCAGCCGGCGCGCCCCGGCCTTCGACGACTGGGGCGAGGTGAAGGCGCCCCTCGCGGCGATGAAGCAGCCCGGGGACCTCGTCGTCGTCGCGCCAGCGTGGGCCGATCCGGCGGCGCGCCGCGCGCTCGGGGACGAGCTCCTGCCCCTGCGCGACGCGGCGAGGCCCGACGAGAGCCGCTACGCGGCCGCCGTCGAGATCAGCGTCCTCGGGCAGCGCGCCGAGGAGCTCGCGGGCTTCCGCGAGGAGAGGCGGCAGGAGCACGGCCGGTTCGTCCTCCGGCGCCTCGTGAACCCGTCGCCCGCGCGCGTCGTGTACGACTTCGTCGACAAAGTCGCGCCAGGGTCGGCGGACGTGCGCGTCACCGACCCGCCGGCCGCGTGCCGCTGGAACCCGCGCGCGCGCGTCGCCGCCGGGGGGCTCGGCGGCCACCCGACATTCCCGGCCGAGCGCTTCGAGTGCCCCGGCGGGCCGTTCTTCAACGTCGGCGTCACCGTGATCGCCGACGAGGAGTTCCGCCCGCGCCGGTGCATCTGGTCGCACCCGCCGCGGGACGGCGCGATCGTCACGCGCTTCCGCGGCGTGCCGCTCGGCTCGGTGATCCGGGGGCACGCGGGCATGTACTGGATCATCGAGCGGGAGCAGAAGGGCGCGCCGGTCACGCTGTCCGTGCGCGTCAACGGCGCGCCCGTGGGGGAGGCGACGCACGTCGACGGCGACGGGTGGGCGGCGTTCGAGTTCCCGCTCGGCGCCCACGCGGGCGCCGCGAGCGCCGAGGTGGAGTTCGCCGTGACGTCGCCCGACTACACGCACCGCCACTACTGCTTCGAGGCGGACACCCGATGACGCGAGCCGCGCGGCCCGCCCCCCTCGCGCCCGCCGACGGCGCCATCGCGCTCGCGTTCGCCGCGGCGTACGTCGCCCTGCTGCTCGCGACCGCGGGCGACCTCGGCTACGCGCGCGACGAGGGGTTCTACTTCGTCGCCGCGAACCGCTACGGCGCGTGGTTCCAGGCGCTCGTCGAGGCGCCGCGCGCCGCGCTGGCTCCGGAGGCCGTCGACGCCGCGTGGTCGGTGAACCGCGAGCACCCCGGCCTGATCAAGTCGCTCTTCGCGCTCTCCAACCTGGTGCTGCAGAAGCGGCTCGGGCTCTTCGCCATGGAGGGCACGAGCTACCGCTTCCCGGCCATGGTCCTGTCGGGCGCCGGGGTCGCGCTCGTGTACCTCTGGGGCACGCAGGCGCGCGACCGGATCGCCGGCGCGTCCGCCGCCGTGCTCTTCGCGATGCTGCCGCGGTACTTCTACCACGCGCACCTGGCGTGCTTCGACGCGCCGATCGTGACCGTGTGGGCCCTGTGCGCGTACGCCTACTGGCGCGCGCTGCGGGACGGCGGCGCGCTGTGGCCGGTGCTCACCGGCATCGCGTTCGGCCTGGCGCTCGACACGAAGCACAACTCGTGGTTCTTGCCGATCGTCTGCGTCGCGCACGCGGTCGCCCTGGAGCTCAGGGAGCGCATCGTCGCGCCCGCCGCGCCGCCGCAGCAGCAGCGAGGGGCCCGGCGGTCGCTCGCGGCGCTCGCCGCGATGGCGACGATCGGCCCAATCGTCTTCTACGCGCTGTGGCCGTGGATCTGGCGCGACACGCTCCCGCGCCTGCGCGAGTACGCGTCGTTCCACCTGAACCACGAGTACTACAACATGGAGTTCCTCGGCCGGAACCACTGGACGCCGCCGATGCCGAGGGCCTACGCGCCGGTGATGACGGCGGCGACGGTGCCCGTCGTGACGCTCTGCCTCTTCGCCGCAGGGCTGTGCGCGAGCGCGCGCGAGCGCCTGCTGTATCCGCTCGCGTGCGCGGCGGCGCGGCTCGCCCCGCCCGGCGGCGCGGGGGCGCTCGCGTCGGTGCGCGCGCTCGCCGCGCGGCTCCGTCCGCCAGCGCACGACCCCGGCGGCACGGCGCTGCTCTGGTTCCTCGCGATCGCCGCCGTGTACGGCGCCTGGCTCTCGCCGAGCACGCCGATCTTCGGCGGCACGAAGCACTGGATGACGGCGTACCCGTTCATCGCCCTGTTCGCCGGCGCGGCCTTCTCCGCCGCGGTGAGGCGCGCGCGCGTCGCGCTCCGCGCGCTCCTCCGCGCCCGGCGCGGCGCTGGGCTCCTCCGCGCCCGGCGCGGCGCCGGCGCGAGGCCAGGCGCCTTCGCGCGCGCCCCGCGCAGCGCCGCGCTCGAGCGCGCCGCGCGCGGGCCGCTCGTGCCGGCGCTGCTCGGGGCGGCGGTGGTCGCGGCGCCGATCGCCGAGACGCTTCACGCGCACCCGTGGGCGCTGTCCAGCTACACGCCGCTCGTCGGCGGCCCGCCCGGCGCGGCGACCCTCGGGCTGAACCGCACCTTCTGGGGCTACACGACCGGCGCTGTCGTCGACTACCTCAACGAGAACGTCCCGCCCCGCGGGACGGTGTACGTTCACGACACCGCCGGCCCGGCGTGGGACATGCTGCTGCGCGACGGGCGCCTGCGAAAGGACATCCGCGGCGTGGGGGCTGTCGCGGGCGCGGACTTCGCCCTCTACCACCACGAGAAGCACATGCTCGGGCAGGCGTACCAGGCGTGGGTCGCGTTCGGGACCACGCGCCCGGATCACATCGCCGGCCTCGACGGGGTGCCGGTGATCCTCGTCTACCGCAACCCGGCCCGCTGAGCGCCGTCAGCGCTTCTTCGCCGCCGCCTTCTTGGCGGGCGCCTTCGCCGCCTTCTTCGCCGGAGCCGGCGAGGTCGCCCTCTTGGCGGGCGCCTTCGCCGCCTTCTTCGCCGGCGCAGCCACAGCCTTCGCCGCCGCCTTCTCGGCCGGGGCGGCCGTCTTCTTCGGCGCGGCGGCCGCCTTCTTCGCCGGCTCCTTCTTCGCGCCCCGGCCCGCCACCGCCCTCGTCTTGCTCGCCGCGGGCCGCTCTGCCGCCGGCTCGGCCGGCTTGCGGAGCCTCGAGGACGCCGCGGGCTTCCTGGCGCGCGCGTCGTCCTCGCCGTCGAGGTCGTCGTCCTCGTCCTCCAGATCGTCGTCCTCGTCGACATCCTCGTCGTCGAGGTCGTCGTCGCCCTCCTCGAGCTCGTCCTCCAGGTCGTCGTCCTCGCCGTCGAGGTCGTCGTCCTCGTCCTCCAGATCGTCGTCCTCGTCGAGCTCGTCCTCGTCGTCCTCGTCGTCCTCGCCGTCCACCGCACGCGCCGGCGCCGGCGCCGGCGCGGGCTCGCGGCGCCGTGACGACGGCGCGTCGGCGCGCTGCGGCGCGGCGGACGGCTTGCTCGCCGCGCCGAGCTCGTTCAGCGGCTCGCCGAGCACGGCGGCGATCTCGCGCGTGAAGTCCGTCATGTGGCTGTCGACCTCGAGCGCGTCCTGCTCGGACAGCGGCGTGAGCCTCAGCCGGAGGCCCCGGTCGCCCACGAGCTCCCACGACGCGGCGCAGCCGCCCTCGCGCAGCATCCTCGAGGCGATCGCGTCGATGCGCTGGCGCAGGCCGTTGCGCGCCCCGGCCTCGATCCGGCGCTGGAGCTCGAAGCGGCGCTCCATCATCGGCAGCGCCACGACCTTCGCCTCGACGAGCTCCGAGAGCTCGTCGGCCACGGCCTCCTCGAGCTCGAGCCGCGCGTCGGGATCGCTGCTCTCGACCGAGAACGTCGCCTCGCGCAGCTCGGCGTCGTAGCCCGTGAGCTTGCCGCCGGCGGCCTCGGCCGCGCGCGCCAGCACCTCGCGCAGCACCTGCGCCGGCGCGCGCTTGCCGACCGTCGACGCCACGTACCCGAGCGTGTCGAGCCGCACCTGCACCGGGCCGTCGTCCTCGAGCGCGAGCTCGGGCCGCGGCCCGAGCAGCGCGTCGCGCATCACCCGGAAGACGTCGCGCTTGATGACGTTGTCCTCGGTGAAGATGTCCTCGACGTGCTCGGACTCCATCAGCGTGCTCGTGAGGCTCGCGACGAGCTCCTCGACCTGATCGTCGAGCTCGTCGCTGCCGAACGTGCTCGTGACCTCTCCCTCGACGATCGCATACGGCTCGAGCCGGGGGGTGATGGCCGCGATGACGCCGGACATCTTCTCCTCGAGCTCGCGCGCGAGCGCTGTCGCGCCGCCCCTGGCCACGAGGATGTGCCCGTGCGCCTTGAGCGCGTCAACGATGCTCGTGGAAAGTCGGCGGGAGAGATTGCGCTCGTTCACGAGGCGCGCAGCTTACACGGTTTGCGCGGGCTGGCGATACGAGACCGCGGGTCAGACGTGCTCAGGGGTCGTTCTCGATCACCTTGATCAGCACGCCGCCGATCCGATCCGGGATCGCCGCGCGCGCCGCGTCGGCCCCTCCGGACCGGACGCTGACGCGCACGATGAAGCCGACCCCGTCCTCCCGCTCGACCCCGATGCCGACACACCACGGCTCGCCGCCGATCTTGGCCTTGAGCTCGTCCTTGGCCCGCCGGGCCGATCCCACGTCGCTCATCTCGTTCACCTCTCCTGGGTTCTCGCGCGCCGAGAGACGCCTCGCGCGCTCACTCGCTGTAACCGACCGCCAACACCTGCCACGTCGCGGGCGCGTCGGCGACATCGACGATGCTCGCCGCGAACGTCCCGCTCGCAGAGGGCGCGAGATCCCCGTCTCCCACGGGGATCTGGCTCACGCCGACGACCTTCCCGTCGGCGCCGTAGAGCGACACGATCGCGAGCACCGACCGCGCCGTGAAGCTCGACTCGTTCGTGATCCTGCCCGACACCTGGTAAGGGCTCTGCCCGCGTGTCGGCGTGAACTTCGTGTCCGCGATGGCGAGCTTCGCGAGCTTGCCACGGAAGGACGCGGCCGCGGGGGCGATCTCGGCCTTGAACGTGGCGAGCGCGGCGGGCCTCGGCGTCGTGAGCAGGCACGGGACCTTCTCGCCCGGCGGCAAGAAGCGCACCTGGGTCGCGCAGTCGCCGCTCGCGAGGGCGGCGCCGCGGGCGTCGTAGAGCGTCACCCTCGCGCTGGGGGCGCCGACGGGCAACGTCCCCGTGTTGTGGATCTCGCCGACGACATGGTGGAGCTTGCCGGCGCGGGACGGAAAGCCCCGGAGGTCGCGGATCTCGGCGCCGAGCACGCCCCGGTCCGCGCCCGCGTCGGGCCCGTCGACGAGCCCGTCGAGCGTCGACGCCGGGGGGAGCGGCGCAGGCCGCGCGGCGATCTCGCGGGCCGCGACGCCCGCGGTGACGTAGATGGCCACCGCGCCTGCAAGGATGCAGAGAAGGAACACGGCGCCGCAGCCGATGCCGAGGTAGAGCGCGAGGTGCGAGCGCCTCGGCGGCGGCCTGAACGGCGCGACGCTTCCATGTCCCGGCGGGGCGCCGAACGGCGGCGGAGGCTGACCGCCCCAGCCCGGAGGGCCGTAGCCGCCCGGAGGGCCGTGGCCGCCCGGAGGGCCGTAGCCGCCGTAGCCGCCGCCCGGAGGGCCGTGGCCGCCGTGGCCGCCGCCCGGAGGGCCGTGGCCGCCGGGAGGGCCGTGGCCGCCGTGGCCGCCGCCCGGAGGGCCGTGGCCCCCCGGCGGGGGGCCGCCTGGCGGAGGGCCGCCGGGGGGGTGGTTCGCCGCGCCGCGCGGCGCGCCCTGCTGGTCCATGGCCCGCGCAGTATGCCGGAGAAGAGGCCTCCCGGATCAACCCCGCGGCGCGCGGGGCATCACAGGTGCCGCCGCGCGATCTCGGCCCACGTGCCGGTCGGCTCGAGCTCGAGGTACCTGCGCCAGCACGGGCGCGCCTGCGTGGGATCTCCGACCTGCTCGTACGCCATCGCCAGGTTGTAATAGGCGTCCGCGAAGCGCGGATCGCTCGCGATGGCCCCGCGGAAATAGCGGATGGCCTCGGCCGCGCGGCCGCGCTCGAGCATCACGTAGCCGAGGTTGTACTGCGCCTCCGGCTGGTGCGCGTCGAGCTCGAGCGCCTTCATGTAGAGCGCCTCGGCCTGCTCCTCGGCGTTGCGGCGGAAGCAGATGTTGCCGAGGTTCGTGTACGCGATCGCCAGCCACGGATCGATCTCGAGCGCGCGCCGGTAGAGCGCCTCGGCCTCGTCCATCGTCGACGGGTCCTCGTCGAGCTGGCTGGCCTGCATGTAGAGCTCGTACGCCGTGCGCGCGCGCTCCCTGCCCACCTTCGGGCGGAGCACGCGCACCACGTCGTCGCGCAGGTCCTTCACCTCGAAGTCGAGCACCATCTGCCCGGTGAGCGGCTCGAACGCGCCCGACGCGCTCCGGACAACGACCGCCTTGCCGTCGAAGGCGACGCGCAGCTCGGCGAGGGGGCGCGTCACCTTGGGCAGCGCGGAGCGGATGTTGTCGATCGCCCGCGCGACGTCGCGCAGGCGCACCTTGCGGGCGAGGAGGTCGCGCGCGGCGCGCAGGGCGATGAGATCCGAGAACGTGTACGCGCGCCGGCCGCGCCGGCGGCCGCTCGGCGGCGCGATGCCGGCGCGATCGAGCGAGCGCAGTCGCCCGGGCGAGATGCCGAGCAGCCGCGCGACCTCCGTGCCGGTGAACATGTCGGTGACCGGCTCGCGCGCGCCCGGCGCGGGCAGCGGCGCGTCCGGCTCGCCGGCCCGCGGGGCGGGCGGGGGCTCCGACACCCGCCCTCCACCAGGGCCGAACACGACGTGGATCACCTTGTCGGAGTCGCCGGAGGCGGAACGGTCCTTCTTGCTCATCGCAGCGTCGCCGGCTCCGCGCCGAGGTTCGGCGGAGGCAGAGCGCGTCGTGTGGAGCCTACCTCGCCCAGGGCCGGATGGCTCCCGTTCTTCACGAGGAAAGGCGCGTCAAGCGGGCACGGTGTTCGGTGGATCTTTCGCATGGCGATCATGCGCCCGAGGGGCGCGCCGTCTTCGGCGAGGTGAGCAGCACGCGCGCCGTGACGTCCACGGTCAGCGCGAACGAGGTCGTGGCCGCGCGCTGCGCGAGCGCGCAGCGGATCTCGGCCTGCATCGGGCCGAGCGGGCCGCCGGCGCGCGCGGTCGCCTCGCGCTGCGCGACGCGGAGCGCCCGCAGCCGGAGGTGGGGGTCGAGCGCGAGCGCACGGTCGAGCGTCGGGTCGAGCGGCGCGTCCAGCGGCAGCGCGACGAGCAGGCTTGTCGACCCGTAGTACACGAGCGCGCCCTCCTCGTTGCGCGTGCCCCCTTCGCTCAGCACGTCGGCGTGATCGAACAGCGCGTGAAGGCGCCCCGTCGAGCAGGTCACGAGCTCGACGCGCCGCCGGCAAAAGAGCGGCGGGATCTGGACCTTCGCCAGACCGGGACCTGGGAGACGCTCGCAGCGCGGCATTGCGATCGCGATCGTGGCATCGCCGCGCGCCGCTTCCCAAAACCGCGCGGAGATCCGCACAAAGTTGCGGCGACACGCGCTTTGTGCGGGACGCAGCGCCGCGCGCGTCCGCCACGAATTTGGCCGTGCGGGGCGCGCCTTGCCAGGATGCGCGCCGCACCGAAGGGGGCGACGCGCGTCGTCAGGATGCGCGCCGCGCCGAAGGGGGCGACGCGCGTCGTCAGGATGCACGCCGCGCCGAAGGGGGCGAAGGAGCGACCATGAGCTACACGGGTACGGAGCGCCGCAGGCACCGGGTCTTCATCACCCGCAACACGGAGTATCACGTCCGCGACGACATCTGCGTCGCCGTCCGCGACAGGGCCGCGCGGAAGTTCAGGCCAGCCCACCTCGCGCTGCACCTGAAGCTCCAGGGCGCGGTCCGGATCAACCCGAACGGCGTCGTGATCCCGGAGCCGCAGAACGCGCGCGTCGGCGCCCCGATCTACTTCACGCAGGTCGATCCCGACGGGCTGGAGCGGCAGATCGTGACGAGCCGCGTGGAGAAGATCGAGCGGCCCGAGAAGAGCACGGTGATCGAGTACCCGTCGTGACGCGCGCCGAGCGCGCCCTCCCGGCCGGCGTGGCCGCCGGCGGGAGGGGGGGCGCGCCGCGCTCGTCGCGGCGAGGTCGCGCGGCGACCGCGCGCTGCCGGGGAGCGGCGCGCGCGGCGGCGGTCAGCCGAGCGTGCAGAAGCCTTCGTAGTCGATGTAGCTGGTGATCGTCGGCGACTCGCCGCAGGCGGGGCAGTTCTTGTCGCGGCGCAGCTTGAGCTCGCCGAACTTCATGCGCAGCGAGTCGTAGGTGAGGAGCCGGCCGATGAGCGGCGCCCCCTTGCCGAGGATCAGCTTCACCGCCTCGGTCGCCTGGATCATGCCGACGAGCCCCGGGAGGATCCCGAGCACGCCCGCCTCCTGGCAGCTCGGGGCGAGGTGCGGGGGCGGCGGCTCCGGGTACAGGCAGCGGTAGCAGGGGCCGACGCCCGGCATGAACGTCGTCACCTGGCCCTCGAAGCGGAAGATGGATCCGTGGACGACGGGCTTCTTCTTGAAGACCGACGCGTCGTTCACGAGGTAGCGCGTGGGGAAGTTGTCGCACCCGTCGACGATGACGTCGAACTGGTCGAAGATGCGGTCGACGTTGGAGCTGTCGACGCGCTCCTGGAACTTCACGACCTTCACGTCGGGGTTCAGGTCGCGGATCGCCACCTCGGCGCTGTCGACCTTGGGCATGCCCACGCGCGAGGTCGCGTGGAGGACCTGCCGCTGGAGGTTCGAGTTGTCGACGACGTCGGCGTCGACGAGGCCGAGCGTCCCCACGCCGGCGGCGGCGAGGTACAGGGCCGCCGGGCTGCCGAGGCCGCCGGCGCCGAGGAGGAGGACCTTGGAGGCGAGCAGCTTGGCCTGGCCGACCTCGCCGACCTCGGGCAGGAGCAGGTGGCGCGAGTACCTGTCGCGCTGCGCCTCGGTGAGGCTCGGGGGCATCTCGACCGGGTAGTTGAGGTCCTTCCAGCGGACGAAGCCCGGGTTGGCGCTCTCCACGTTCGTGTAGCCGAGCTCCTGGAGCGTCTTCGCGGCCAGCGCCGAGCGCGTGCCGCCGGCGCAATAGGCCACGATGTGCGCCGACTTGTCCGGCAGCTTCTGCTCCACTTGCATCTCCAGGAAGCCCCTGGGGATCGAGATCGCGCCCGGGATGTACCCGGCGCGGTACTCCTCCTTCTCGCGCACATCCAGGAGCACCACCGGGACCTTTTCGTCGAGGCGGCGCTTGAGCTCGCTCAGCGAGAGCTCGCGGATGGACTTGCGGACGTCGGAGATGAGGTCGCTATAGGTCGTAGGCATCGTGGCTCCTCAAGAGACTGGGAGACTTAGGTGCGTCGCGCTACGAGTCAACGACGGACGGAGGATCGCGGTTTTCCGGCCGGCAACGCTAGCGGCTGGCGGGGAGGAGGTCGGGCCTTGACCGGAGCGAGGCGAGCGGCTCGTCCTTCTGCTCCCCCCCTGCGCACTGGATGCGGGCCACCCGGCCGGTGGGCGGGACGGCGTCGACGATGGTCGCCGGCTCGTTCTCGGACTTGCAGAGGGCGAGCACCCGGGTGCCCGGGGGCAGGCGCCCGCTGCGGAGCTGCCTGCGCTTCAGCGTGACCTCGACGTCGTCCGCGAGCCGCCGGACGACGATGTCGTCGCCCCGGACCGCGCTCACGACGCCGAGCTCGAGCGTCGGCTGCTTCTCCCGGAGGGGGCCCCAGACGCGCTCGCCCTCGAGCTGGTCGTTCGGCGGCAGCCAGTCGACCGTCGGCTGCGCGGCGAGGCGCGGCAGCGGCGCCCACCCGATCGCGGCCTCGAGCGCCGTCGCGAGCACGCCCGTGCCGGGGTCGACCGCGGCCACGAGGGCGCGCTGCTGCGCCTGGCCGAGGACCCACACGGGCGTCGAGGGCGCGAGGCGCCGCTTCGCCTCGCCGTCGATGCTCGAGGCGGGCGCGAGCGCGACAGCGCCGTGGGTCCAGCGCTTCTCCGGCCTCTTCATGGGCGTCATCCGGACCCGCATCGCCTCGACCCACGCGGCGAGCGCGTCGCGCTTGCGGTCGAGCGCCTCGGGCAGCGCGCTGCTCCCCGGCAGCTCGCCGACGCCCGGCGCGGGCGCCTCCCAGCGCAGCAGCGCGATGGTCTCGTCGAGCTGCGCCAGCGTGGCCGCCGCGTTCTGCGCGCCGACCGCCTTGCCCGCGAGCTCGGCCAGCCGCGGCGCCGCGGCCGCGCGGACGCGCCCGAGCAGCGCGCGCCCCTGCTCCTCGGAGGCGTCCCCCCGCTTGACGGCGGCGTCGAGCTTCCCGACCGCGTCAGCCCAGCGCCCGGCCTCGACGTCCGGCTCGACCTGCGCGTAGAGCGCCTCGGCGATCGTGGCGTCGAGCTCCGCGGTGAGCCGCTCCGCGCTCGCGTCGCCGAGGGCGTTCCTCGTCGGCGCCGCCGCGAGGAACGCGCGCGCCTCCGCGAACTTGCCGGCGGTGGTCGCCGCGTCGACCTTCCCGTCCGCGCACGCGACGGCCTGGGTCGCCACGAGCTTCCGGACCTCCTGCGTGAACGCCTCGCTCTTCAGCTCATCCATCCGCGCCGACAGCGTGGCGAACGCGCCCTCGCAGTCCCGCTGCTCGAGCAGCGCGTCGGCCTCGGCGGCCCACTGCTTCGCCTCGCGCCGGTCGACCTTCTCGCGCAGCTCGCCGATCTCGTACCGGTGCGAGTCGACGCCGAGGCCGCTCGCGCCGTCGAGCAGCGCGCGCGCATCGGCGTAGCGCCTGTCGGACAGCGCGCGGCCCGCGTCGTCGATGCGTCGCCGGCTCTCGGCGATGCGCGCCATCTCCGCCGTGACGGCGGGGCGCGGCTCCGGCCGCGCGCCGGTCTCGGCGGCGCAGCCGGCCGCGGCCGCGAGCGCGGCGAGGACGATGGAGATGGGACGACGGAGCAGCGGCGCCGGTGAACGCGGAGGCATAGGGACAGGACTCTTCCATCGTACCCGGAAGATCGCCAATGCCGTCCCCACGGAGGGTTGCTTGACCCTGCTGCCCTCACGCTCTACGTGAAATCCCCGTGAGCAACGACGCTACGCGCGGGACGGGCGCCCCCCGGGCAGAGGCCGAGGGCGAGCGCGTGTTCAGCGCGCCGAAGATCACGATCAGCCGCGTCTACACGCGGCAAGGGGACGGCGGGCTGACCCGGCTCGTCGGCGGGCAGCAGGTCCCGAAGGACGACGCGCGGATCGAGACGTACGGCACGGTCGACGAGCTCAACGCGCTCGTCGGGGCCGCGCGGCAGACGTTGCTCGAGCTCCTGCCGGGCGCGCCCGCCGGCAGCGCCGAGCGGCTCGGCGAGCTCGGGCGCACGCTGCTGCGCGTCCAGCACGAGCTCTTCAACCTCGGCTCGATCCTCGCGACGCTCCCCGAGGACGTCCACCCGAAGCAGCCCCGCGTGACGCAGGCGGAGATCGCGCTCCTCGAGGCCGAGATGGACCGCTGCCAGGCCGATCTCGCGCCGCTGCGGTCGTTCGTGCTCCCCGGCGGCTCGCGGCTCAACACGGATCTGCACGTGGCGCGGACGGTGTGCCGCCGGGCCGAGCGCTGCTGCGTGCGCCTCGCGCAGGCGGGCCACGCCGATCCGCTGGCGGTCGGTTACCTGAACCGCCTGAGCGACGCGCTCTTCGTGTGGAGCCGCTGGGCGGCCGCGCTCCTCGGGACGCCGGAGATCCTCTGGGAGCCCGACGCCTCGGCGAGCGGCGCCAAGTCGCCGCCCGCCTGATCCGGGCCGCCGTTGCCGGGGCAGGCGCGCAGCACGAGCGCCCACGCGAGCGCGACGTAGGCGTAGCCGAGCAGCGCGTCGATCACCCAGTGGTGGTTCAGGTAGATCGCCGCGAACAGCATGAGCGCCGCGTAGGCGAGCTGGACGGCCAGGGACGGCGCGCTCGCCGCGCGGCGCGTCGCGAGCAGCCCGTAGAGCGGGTACGTCACGTGGAGCGACGGCAGCGCGCCGTAGACGGTCGCGCCGCGGCTGTACAGGTCGCGGAAGTACGTGATCCCGAGCATCGCGTCGACGCGCAGCAGCGCGGCGGGGGAGCTCTGGGCGGCCGGATCGATCGCGCACCCGTGGGCCTGCACGTACCAGGGCGGCGCGGCGGGCAGCAGGCGGTAGGTGATGAGGCCGAGGAGGTGCGTCGTGAACGCGAGCCAGGCGAACCGGCGCGCCGCGACGGCGTCGCTCCGGTAGACGTGGATCCAGTGCGCCAGCATCACGGGCACGTAGGCGCCGTAGGGGATGGCGCAGAGCAGATCGAGCGCGGGGCGCTCCAGCCCGGCGAGCAGCTCGCCGGGGGTGAGCCGCCGGCCGCCCATCTCCACGCCGAAGAGCGCGAGCTCCGCCGCGCGCAGCTCGCAGCCGAGGACGTCGCCCGGCGCGGCGGGCGCGCCGCCGAGCTGCTTCGTGGCGTCGTACGCGAGGAACAGGAGCAGGAACGGCAGCGCGTTCAGGAAGAACCGCCGCGAGCGCTGGCTCGCGTACACGCTCGTCGCGACGAGGGCGGCCACCGCGAGGTGGTCCCAGCGCGCGGCGCCGCGCCTCGTGAGGAGCGCGGCGTACGCGAGCCACGGCAGCGCCGGGAGCCACCACAGGCGACCCCAGAGGGCGCGCGCGTGCCGGATCAGGATCACAGCGGCGCGCTCGTCGCCTTGCCGCTCCCGAACCGCCGCCCGCGCGCGGCCCCGGGCTCGCGCGCGGGCGCCCTCGTTCCAGGGAGCTCCGCCGCGTCGGCCGCCGCGAGGAGCGCGCGCGTCCGCTGCACGAGGCGCACGCCGGCGACGAGCCCGACG
Source organism: Sorangium sp. So ce1335 (assembly GCF_051521615.1). Classification (NCBI taxonomy): domain Bacteria; kingdom Pseudomonadati; phylum Myxococcota; order Polyangiales; family Polyangiaceae; genus Sorangium; species Sorangium sp. So ce1335. The sequence continues at coordinate 5,462,134 of NZ_CP150363.1, read as the reverse complement.
CCAGCGACGAGGGCGAGGCCCGCGAGCGTGATGGGGTAGGGGAGCGCGCCGGTGAGCCGCGCGGTGGGGACGGCCGGGCCGAAGACGAGCGCCGCGACGACGTAGGCGAGGCGCTCGTGCCGGCGCATCAGCCCGTTCGGCAGCGCGATCTGGTAGGCGTCGGCCTTGGCGCGCGCGTAGCTCACGAGCGACGAGGCGACCATGGCGACGAGCGGGATTGCGAGCGCGGCGGGGTGCGCGCGGTAGAAGACGGCGAGGCCGATGAGCGGGGCCGCGTCGGACAGGCGGTCGAGGCACGAGTCGAGCACCGCGCCGGCGCGCGACGCCCTGCCGCCCCCGCGCGCCACCATGCCGTCGAGCGCGTCGAGGATGGCGCTCGACACGAGCAGCGCGGCGCCGGCCCGGAAGCGGCCCGTCGCGAGCAGCGGGGCGCAGGCGATCGACAGCGCGAGCGAGAGGTAGGTGAGGGCGTCCGGCGAGACGCCGAGGCGCACGAGCGCGCGGGCGGGAGCGTGGAACGACCAGTAGAAGGCCTCGACGACCGGGCCGGGGAGCAGCGCGCTCCCTGGAGAGGCGCCGAGCCGAGGCATCGTCGGTCGGCCGTGGCGCGCGACGCGCACGGCGTAGGCGCCGAGCACGGCTGTGCAGATTAGGATCGCAAGGGCGCAGGGGAGGACGACCACGGCGAGGGCGATTGCAGGGTTCGAGCCGGGGCCGCCGCGGGAAAGGCCGTGCCGCCGCGGGCGGTCGGGCTGCGCCGGGGGCTACCGGCAGCGGATGCGAGAGAGGCGGATGCCTCGCTCCTTCTCCGCGTAGGCGACGCCGAGATCCTGTCCTGTCCAGGCCAGCGCCGGGAACCTCGCGGGCCCGTCGCCGCTCACCGTGAGCTCGACGCCCGTGGGCGTGAGATCCGGGCTCAGGAGCGTCACGAAGACGGCCGGGTACCGGTCGCGGAACTGGTAGTACGCGACGGCGAGGCGCTGCCCGGTCCACGCGAGCGCCGGCCAGTTCGCGCTGCCTTCGCCCCGCGAGACGACGACCTCGCTGGACACCTCGTCCTGCGCGGAGATCCGGACGGCGCGGATCTGCTCCGCGCCGCCGCGGGTGTCCTCCCACACGAGGAACGCGTCGTCGCCGCCGAGCGCGACGCGCGTCAGCTTCGCGGCGACGCCCTGGTGCGCGATCGGATCGAGCGCCGTGTTCCCCTGGCCCGGCCTGGCGAAGAGGATCGTGTCGCCCTGGGTCCACGCCAGCGCGGTCCTCTCGCCGTCGGTCGCCACGGCCGGGAACTGCGCCCGATCCAGCGGCGTCGCGCTCCCGAGCGCGCCGCCGTCGATCGCGCCGAGCTGCGCCCCGCCCGCATCCATCCACGCCACGAGCACCCCGTCCCGGCTGGCGGCGGCGATGGGCCACGACTCGGCCGCGCCGCTCCTGGCCAGCTCGAAGGCGGCCCCCTGGACCGCGCCCTCCAGCGTGGCCCGGCGGCCGCGCACGACGCTCCCCGTCCCGTCCTTGTCCTGCCAGAGGATGAGCAGCCCTTGCCCGTCGCGCTGGACGCTCGGGTGGCTGGAGATGCCCGGCCCCCCCTCGATCACGGCATCCCGCAGCCTGTTCCCGTCCGCGTCGAGCACGGCCAGGTGGACGTCGCCCTCGTCCGCCCCGCGCTGCTGCCAGGCCACGGCGAAGCCCGCCCCGGTCCAGGCGATCGACGGCGTGGCCGCGTCGCCGCTGCTCACCTCCAGGCCCTGGTCCGCTAGCGTGCAGGCGGCGGCATGGCTCTCGGTGCCCCCGCCGCCGGTCGCCGTTCCGCCGGTCGCGCCGCCGCCGCCGGCCGCCGTTCCGCCGGTCGCGTCGCCGCCGGCCGCTGCTTCGCCGACCGGCTCGCCGGAGCGGCAGCCCCACGTGGCGGCGATGAGCGCCGCGCCGGTCGCGCCAACAATCCAGTACCTCATGGTTCCCCCGTTGCGTGGTGATTGCGTGGTGATGAGAGGCCCTCGGCGCGGCGTGCGCCGGGCAGAGGCCGCGCCCCAGGCCTCGGGGCCTCGGGTCCGGCGCGGCGACTCCCTCCGCCACCGGGACGGCGGGAAGCGGGTCGCCGTGCAGGACGACCGCTGCTCCTCCGTTCGATGTCCGCAGGGTCAGCCGGTCGCGGCGACGCCGCGCGCCGGTCGTCGATGGCGCGGCGCTTCCGGGCGCGAAGCCCGCTTCGCGCAGCGCGCGCGGGTCGAGGGCGCCGCGCTCCTCGCGCGGCCCTCCGGGCGCTCGCGCATCGGCGCTGCCCTGACTGGAACGCGCGCGGCGCGCGCCGTTCCGACGCCGTTACTCGTCGTCCTGCTGCGGCTGCAGCGCCTCGGCGACGGCCGCGAGCACATCCTGCGCGGCCTCGAGCTTGCGCCGCGGCATCGCCTTGAGCGCCTGTCGCACGGCCGCCTCCACCGTCCCGGTGCGGAGGCTGTCGAGCTCGCGCCCGCGCGGCGTGAGGCCCAGCAGCGCGCGGCGCCCGTCGTTCGGATCGACCCGTCGCTCGATGATGCCGCGCTCCTGCAGCCGCTTGAGCACGCCGGTGAGGGTGCTCGGGTGGAGCTGCATGATGTCGGCGAGCTGTCCGGCGGAGATCCCGGGGTAGCGCCCGACGATGCGGATGACGAGCCGCTGCGGGCCCGTCACGCCCATCTTCGCCTCCATGCGCTTCGACGTGGACTGCAGGCCGTGATCGACGGCCCACAGCAGCTTCATGAAGTCGAGCACCTCGCCCAGCCGGGAGCTCTTCTCGGGAGGGGGGGCTGCCTGAGACGACCGCATCGCCGACGCTTGCTAGCTCGCCCGGACGCAGACGGCTAGTGCCCGGTGTCCGGAGCCGCGCCGGGGATCCGGAGAGATCTCGACGCAAGGGCGCCGCGACGCAGCGGCGCCAGAACGGGAAAATCCTCTGTATTTTTGCGATCTTGGCAGCTTCGCGCGCCGCGGGGCGGAACCGCGGCGCTGCGGCTGACCCCGCGGACGCCGGGGGCGGGGTGATGGGCAGGGAAGGGCGACCCGGGGGCGCGGCGACAGGCGACGAGGGCGGGGCAGGGGGCCGCGCGGCGTCGAGCAGCGCACATCACGGCCGCTGTCTCCGCGCTTTGCCGTAGCGCGGGCGGACGGTTTCGGCGCAAGATCGGCGCCGATGAGCTGGGCACGGCGAGCCGCTCTGTGGACCGGGCTCGGCGCGCTGATCTGCGGCTCCGGCGCGGCCGTCGGCCAGGCGCCCTCGGTGCGCGCCTCGTTCTCCGCGGCGTACCGCGCCTTCCGCGATCCCAGCCTGCTCGATCGCGCGCCGGCGGAGGCCCCCGCGGTGGGCGCGTGCCCGCCGCCCGTCGGCGACGCGCCGCCGGCGCTCACGGCGCTCCTCGTGCGCGAGTTCCAGCCTGCGACCGACGAGGATCTCGAGGACCCCGAAGGCATGGCGCTCGCCGCGCTGGCGATGCCGGACCTCGACGTCCCGCTCACGCGGCGCACGATGCGGTTCGTCCGCTTCTTCGCCCAGTCCGACGAGGGCCGCGCCGTCTTCCAGCGCCGCTTCCGGCGCGCCGGCGCGTACCGCGAGATCATCGAGCGCTCGCTCCGCGAGGCGGGCCTGCCGGAGGATCTGCTCTGGGTCGCTGCGGTGGAGAGCGGCTTCGATCCGCGGGCCGTCTCGCCGGCCGGCGCGGCGGGGCTCTGGCAGTTCATGCCGAGGACGGGCGAGGCGTACGGCCTGGAGCAGTCCGAGTGGATCGACGCGCGCATGAGCCTCGCGCGCGCCACGCACGCCGCGACCGCGCACCTGCGCGATCTGTACGAGCGCTTCGGCCGCTGGGATCTGGCGCTCGCGGCGTACAACCTCGGCCACGAGGGCGTCCTCCGGGCGCTGTCGAAGGTGGCGGCGACGCGCGACCCCGAGGCGCGCGGGCCGATCGGGCTCGCCGAGCTCGCGCAGGCCGGCGCCATCCCCAGGGAGACAGCGGACTACGTGCCGCAGATCGTGGCGTTCGCGATCGTCGCGGCGAACCGCGCGCGCTTCGGGCTGGACCTGCCCGACGTCGCGCCGCTCGCGCCGCTCGACCTCGGCGAGGTCGCGGTGCCGCCGGGGACGCGGCTGCGCACCATCGCGCGCGCCGCGGGCATCTCGACGGCCGTGCTGCGCGAGCACAACCCCGAGCTCCTGCGCGATCGCGCCCCGCCGGGCCGCGCCGACCACCTGATCGCGCTCCCCGCCGATCGGATCGCGCGCGCCATGGCGCTCTTCCCCGCCTACCTCGATCACGAGGAGCTCGACGAGGAAGCCGACGCGCCGGCGAACGCGCCCGCAGCGCTGGGCGCCGGGCCGTCGCCGGACGGCGCGCTCGCGTTCGGCGACGCGTCGCTGCCGCCCCGCCCCCTGTCGCTCGGCCGGAACCGGCTCCCGCTCTTCACCCCGCCCGGCCAGGTGCCCGCGCCGATGCCGCTCCTCGCCAACCCGGAGGCGCTGGAGGCGAAGCTCCCGGTCGTGATGATCGGCGGCGGCGTGGGCTTCCGCCCTTCCTTCGAGGACGACCCGCTCGGCCTCCGCAGCGGCCGCCTCTTCGCGGCGTCGCCCTTCGACGGCGACGCGCCGGGCGCGCGCGGGGCGCTCAAGGGTCGGGAGGCGGAGATCGAGAAGCAGATCGCCCTGCTCGCGGGCGCCGGGCGCGAGCAGGTGCAGCGCTTCCGCCTCCCGAGCGGCATCGCGGTCGACCTCCGGGAAGATCCCGCGGCGCCGCTCGTCTCGATCAGCGCGGCGGTCGCGGTGCCGGCGCGGTCCGGGGGCGACGCCGGCCCCGCGCTCGCCAGCGAGGCCCGCGTCGCGATCACGGTGCCCCCGCGCGACCTCGAGGTCGGGGTCGATCTCGTCGCGACGCGGCTCCGGATGCTGCTCGGCGAGGCGAGCGCGGCGCGCGTGGCCGAGCTCAGGAGGCAGGCCGCCGATCCCTCGCGGCGCGCGCTCGAGCGGGCGCCGTACGGCCGGTCGTGGATCGCGCTCGGCGAGGCGCTGTTCCCTGCCGGCCACCCGCTCGAGGGCACCTTGATCGGCGCGCGCGGCGACGCGGGCTCGGCGAGCGAGCTGCTGCTCACCGAGTCGCTCCGGCGCGAGCGCGACGCGGCCCAGGCGACGATCGCGCTCTCGGGCGACGTCTCCCGCGCGGCGGTCGAGCAGCCGCTCTCGCGCGCGCTCCAGCGCTTCGCCGCGGAGCCGGAGCGCCCGGTCGGGCCGCACCCGCGCGAGGAGCGGCTCGCGCTCGAGGACGCTGTGCCCTCGCCGCGGCTGCTCTACGGCTGGATCGCGCCGCCGGAGGGGGGCGCGGACGAGGCGTCGCTCCGGGTGGCGATGGAGATCCTCACCGGCCCGCGCGTCGCGCGGCTCGCGAAGGCGCTCGTGACCGAGGGGCAGCTCGCGTCCGAGGTGACGGGGCGGCTGTCGCTCGGGGCGCGGGCGAGCGTGGCGGCGGTGGAGCTCACGCCGGCGCCGTCGCGCAGCGCCGCCGAGCTGGAGGAGCGCCTCGACGCCGAGCTCGCGTCGCTCGCCACCTCGGGGCCGACCTGGAAGGAGCTCTCCCTCGCGAAGGCGCTGCTCAAGATCGACCTGGAGAAGGAGCTCGCGCGGCGCGCCGCCGTCGCCCGGCCTCCCGCGTTCACCGCGTCTCCCCGGCCCATCACCGATCTGCGGCTGCGCGCCGCGCTCGACCCGGGCAGCCTGCCGCGCCTGCTGCGCGCGCTCGACGAGGTCGAGCCGGCCGACGTGCGCGCCGTCGTCGCGCGCACCTTCGGCCGCGAGCACCGGGTGATCGTCGCGACCTGGCCGCGCGGCGGCTCCGGCGCTGGCGCGGCGAGCGGGCTCGCGACGGCCGCCGCGTCCTCGCCCGCGCTGCCCGCGTCGCCCGCGCTGCCCGCGTCGCCCGCGTCGCCCGCGCTACCCGCGTCGCCCGCAGCGACCCCGCCGCCCTCACCGTAGCCCGCCACCGTCGCGTCCACCGCGTCGTCCGCGCTGGAATATGAGGGGATTCGTGCGTTCAGCACACCGCATGCCAGTAGAGTTTCTCACGGTGGACCTATGAACAGGTATGGACTTCTGGCATCAATCGGAGATAGCACGGGAGAATGACGACCCCTGTAAAGCCGCTGATGTCTGCGGCACCAGCGAGCGAACACGCCGCACCGTTCCAGGAGACCGCCTATCGGACCTCCCGCGCCTTGCCGGTGGAGAGCGCGAAGCCGGCGACCCTCGTGACGCGAAGCGGCGTCGTGGACCGCGCGACGCGGGCCGCGAGGGTGGCTGCCGCCGAGACGCTGTCCGGGGTCTCCGAGCTGCCTTCGCTGCTCGACCAGGTGCACGCGGTCGTCGCGCTGGAGGAGCCGGTGCTGCGCAACCTGCTCATCACGCAGTGCTACTACGAGCTCTCCGCGGAGCTCGTGAGGCTGCTCGGCGGGAGCAACGCCCACTGGTGCTCCTTCGCCACGTGGGCGTCGAAGACCGCGGGGCGGTTCATCCGCAACGAGGAGGTGCCCACGGTGCTCCGTCGGCTGATCCTCTCGGGCGAGGACGATGGCGAGGGGTTCCTGCCGCGCCTCAGCATCACGAGGCTGCGCGGTCAGGGTGGGCTCGATCGGGACAGCGCGCCGAGCGTCAGCGCGATCGATCCGCTCACCCCGTGGTGGGGCCACGGGCTCGGGCTGATGGATGTGCCGGAGCGGATCCTGACCGAGCTGAGCTCCGACATCGCGCTCGGCAACCTCAAGGTGTTCGAGGAGCTCGGGCCGCTCTTCGCCCGCATGATCCAGCTCTACCGGGCCTGCCCGCGGCCCGGCGACGCGCAGCTCGAGGCCCTGCTCGACGGGCTCCTGCCGGGGCCGTCGCCGGAGGGCGGGCAGGGGCTGCTCCGCAGCGCGGTGGAGCACTACCACCGGGCGATGCTCACCGAGGACAGGGACAAGAGGGCCGAGCTGATCCTCCTCGCCAACGCGCGCGTCGGGCTGCATGAGCAGGTGCGGCTCCAGCCGTACATCGCGCGCGCGCTCAACGCGCCCATCCGCTGCATGATCGAGACGGTCCGCTCGCCCGGGCAGAGCCTGCCCAAGGCGCTGCGGTCCATGTTCCAGGACAAGCTCGACAAGGTGCAGGCGCTCTGGCGCCTGGCGGCGACGAAGGAGATGATGACCATGCGCCTGCCGGACGAGATCCTCGAGCTCGGCCGCGATCTGCCGGCGCCGCCCGGGTCGCCGCTCCACTGCCCGGAGCTCGCGACCATCGAGGATCGCGAGCTCTACGAGCTCCTGCGCGAGTACGACGCGCACGACCACACGACGACCGGCTGCGGCGCCGAGGACTGGGCGTCCCTGAAGGAGCGCATGAGCTACATCCTCGAGCTGTTCCGCTCGCGGCAGAGCTGCGCGCGGCTCCTCGAGCGGCCGTTCAACCGCGACCAGCACGCCGAGATCCTCGCCTGGCGCGTGCCGATGCCCATCCACGGCGAGCTCTAGGCCGGCGCAGCGCTGGCCGCCGTCTCGCCCACCGCGCGCCTACGCGCGCCGTTCCTGCCCGTCCAGCGCGTCGGCGCGCGCGCCGCGGCGCTCTGCGATGTGCGTCGCGAGGCCGAGCGCGCCCTGCTGCTCGGCGATCTCGCGCCCCTTCCGGAAGGCGGCCTCGGCCTGCGCGCGCGCCTCGGCGGCGGTCGGCGCGCCGCGCGCGAGGGCGATCTCGCCCTGGAGCCGGTAGAGCTCGGGCTCGAAGTAGCGCTCGTCGCTCTTCTCGACGAAGTCCAGCGTGTCGGCGAGCAGCGCGCTGGCCTCGTCGACGTTGCCCGCGCCGAGCTCCGCCTCGACGAGCGCCGCGCGCCAGTAGCTCAGCGACACGCGGCTGCCGATGCTCACCAGCATGTCCAGGCCCCCGCGGATGCGCGCGGCGCCCTCCGCATGGCGCGCGCGCGCCGCCTCGCCGGCGGGCCCCTGCGCGGCGCGCGCCGCCGTCGCCCAGCCGAGGTCGATCTGGCTCAGCGCCGCCCAGTGGGGCATGCCCACCTCCTCGGCGAGCTTGCTGAGCACGAGCGCGTGCGCCTCCGCGCCGCCGAGGTCGCCGAGCAGGCAGCACAGCACGGCGGCGAAGTGCTCGACGAAGCCGCGGCTCACGGGCTGGTTCAGCTCCTCGCACAGGGCGATCGCCTCGTCGACCGAGGCCTTGGCGCGCTCCGGCTCGCCGAGGTGGAACGCGATCCAGGCGAGGTGCGACAGCGAGAACGCCGCCGCGTCGTGGCCGAAGAGGAAGGCGAGCGGCAGGTGGTGCGCGGGGTCGTAGATAGAGAGCACCTTGTTGAAGTGATCGCGCGCCTCGTGCAGGCGCCCTCGCAGGAAGCGCGTCGCGCCGAGCGCCTGGTGGGCTCCCAGCGAGATGCCGGCGTCGCCCGTGCTCTCGGCGAGCGCGAGGAGCTGCTCGCCGTGCTGCTCCGCCAGCGCGTAGTCGCCGCGGACGTGGAAGAAGATCCAGAGCCCCCACAGCGCCGGGAAGAGCTGCGGCGACGAGCCCGCCTCGCGGCAGAGCGCGTGCGCGCGCGCGTACGTCGCCTCGACCTCCGGGGCCGCGTAGCCGCGCGTGATCATCAGCGGGACGCCGAGCGTCGTCTGCAGCGTGATCTCGTCGCGCGCGCGCTCCTTCGTGTCCGGGAGCTGCTTCAGGAGCTCGAGCCCGCGGCGGAGCTGGCTGATCGCCTCGGCGTGCGCGGAGGAGATGAGCGATGCCTCCCCCGCGCGCTGCCACGCGGCGACGGCGGGGCCGATCAGCGCGGCCTCGGTGTAATGCCGCGCGAGCAGCTCCGGCGGCGTCTCGGGGAAGCGCTCGGCGAGCACGGCCGCGATGCGCGCGTGGTACACCTGCCGCGTGCTGCGGAGCAGCGACTGGTAGGCCGCGTCCTGCACCAGCGCGTGCTTGAACGTGTACGTCGCGCGCGGCGGGCGCCCCCGCTGGAAGAGCAGCTCGGCGTCGACGAGCTGCGCGAGCGCCTCGCGGAGCGCCGCGGGGCTCGACGCCATGAGCAGCGGCTCGGCGCCCGCGCCGCCCGCGCACAGCTCGAGCGCCTCGTAGCCGAACGAGCGACCGAACACCGCGCCGAGCTGGGCGACCTCCTTGGCCGGGCCGAGGCGATCGAGGCGCGACATGAGCGAGTGCTGGAGCGTGGTCGGGATCTCGAGCGCGCCCATCCACCCCTGCGAGGCGCCCTGTGAGCCGGCCGGCTCCCCCGCGTCCGCCTTCGCGGCGGCCGACTCGAGCACCATGCGCGTGAGCTCCTCGGCGAACAGCGGGACGCCGTCGCTGCGCTCCGCGAGCGTCCGGATCACCTCCTTCGGCACGGCCTGCTTGGCCTGCGCGCCGCTCGTCGCGTAGGCGCCCGCGAGCTGCTGGACGAGCGCCTCCATCCGCTCGGCGCTGAGCGGGGCGAGGTGGATCTGCGTGAAGTGCGATCGCAGCGGCCACGGCGGCGTGAACGTGGGGCGCGCGGTCAGGAGCAGCAGGAGCGGCGACGGCCTCCCCTCGTCGATGAGCCGGCCGAGCAGCTCCAGGGTCGACGGGTCGGCCCAGTGCAGGTCCTCGGCCGTGAGCACGAGCGGCTGCCGGTCCGCGAGGCCGAGGAAGAGCTGCAGGAGCGAGGCGATCGTCTCCTGCCGCTGGCGCTGCGGCGTGAGCGCCGGCGCGGGGTGGCGCCCCTCGGTCGGGATCGACAGCAGCGACGCGAGCAGCGGCACGGCGAGCGGCCCCGCCTCCGCCTCGGCGAGGAGCTCCTCCAGCCGGTCGAGCCTGTCCTCGCCCTTCTCCGGCGCCGCGCCGCCGTCTCTCGACGCCGCCCTTCCGCTCAGCGTGCTGGCGCGCTCGCGGTCGCCAGCGAGCAGCGCGTTGAGCAGCTCGATCACCGGGTAGAACGCGCTGTTCTGGAGCTGCGGCGAGCTGCGCGCCTCGAGCCACAGGTGCGGCGTCCCGGCCAGCCGGTCGCGGAACGCGCGCACGCTCCGCGACTTGCCGATGCCGGCCTCGCCCGTCAGCAGCACGACCTGCCCGGCGCCGCCCGCGGCCCGCATCCACCGGACCGCGAGCTGATCGAGCTCGTCGTCGCGCCCGACGAGCGGGGTGAGCCCGCGGTGCATCCTCGCGTCCAGCCGGTCGCGCGCGGTCGTGCGCCCCTGCACGGCGAACACCTCGATCGGCTGGCGCGCGCCCTTCGGGCTGATCTCGCCGAGCGCGTCGACGTAGTAGTAGCCCTCGATGAGCGTCTGCGTGGCGCGGCTGACGAGCACCGTGCCCGGCTCGGCGTGCGCCTTGAGCTGCGTCGCGGCGTTCAGCGTCGGGCCCGCGAGCGAGGGCACGGCGTCGCTGTCCGCGACGACGACGATCCCGGTGTGCACGCCGACCTGCACGGACAGGGGCAGCGAGACGAGATCGCGCGTGTTGAGGCGAGACATGTGCTCGACCAGATCGAGCGCCGCCTGCACGGCGCGCAGGGCGTCGTCCTCCCGCGCCACGGGGTGGCCGAAGTAGGCGATCGTCTCCTCGCCGGGCGAGCGGAGGAACACCCCCTCCTGCGCCCCGATCACCTGGGCGCACGCGGCCTGGTACATCTGGACGAGCTCGTGGAACGCCTCGCTGTCGACCGTGTCCGCGATGCGCTCGGCGCTGGCGAGCCCGCAGACGAGCACGGTGAGCTGGCGGCGCTCGCCGCGGGCGGTCGCGGGCGCCTGGCGCGTGCCCGGCGGGACGCTCGGGCGCGACGTGAGCCGCGCGGCCACCGGCGTCAGCGGCCCGTCGGCGGTGCCAGGGTGGCGCGGCGGATGGATCGACGCGTTGCGGATCGGCCTCGGCGGCTCGGAGGGCGCTATGCTGCGGCCCGCCATCGCGAGCGTCGGCGCTGCGCCGAGCCGGGCGTCCTGCCGCTGCTGCTCGGAGGACCGCAGCGCCGATCCCGGCGGCGCGCCGAAGTCCTCGGAGTCGACGAGCTGCGTCTCCACGTTCGCCTCGACCGGCTCCGCCGGCCGCGTCACGACGGCCCGCTGCTCCAGCGCGCCGCCGCGCTCCCCTGGGGCGCCGACGTGGCCCGGATCGCGGGGGAGCGGCCACGGGATCGTGCTCACGTCGCACGCCTCCAGCAGCTCGCACGCCTCGCGGGCGGACCGGAAGCGGTGCGCCGGCGACTTGGCGGTCGCCTGCTCGAGGAGCGCGCCGAGGGGATGGCCGCGGAGGGCGCGGGGTATCGGCACCGGCTCGGGGCTGAGCTGGCGGAAGATGACCTCGGCGACGGTCGCCTCGTGCATGACGGGCGCGCCGATCAGGCACTCGAGGAAGGTGAGCCCCCATGCGTAGATGTCCGCCGCTGTCGTCGGCGTGGACTGCACGAGCTGCTCCGGGGCCATGTAGGCCGGCGTCCCGTTGAACTCCCCGGTGGGCGTGAGCGCGCGGTAGTCGGCGGAGCGCGCCTCGCCGATCAGCGCGGCGATGCCGAAGTCGAGCACCTTGGCGTGCGTCCGCTTGCCGGATCCGGCCACCATGATGTTGTGGGGCTTGAGGTCGCGGTGCACGACGCCGCGCTCGTGGGCGAAGCCGATGGCGTCGAGCACCTGGAGCATCAGCCGCTTCGCCTCGTTCGGCTCGACGCCCCTCGTGCGCTGGCAGCGCGCGCTCAGCGTCTCGCCGTCGACGTACTCCAGCGTGAGGTAGAGCTCGCCTCCAGGCAGGCGTCCGGCGTCGAGCAGCCGCACGATGTTCGGGTGGCTGAGCTGGGCGATGACCTGCATCTCCCGCTCGAAGCGCGCCTCCTGGGAGCCCGCCTCGCGCGAGCGCCGCAGCGCCTCGGGCCGCAGCAGCTTGAGCGCCACGCGCTGGGTGGTCACGATCTGGCGCGCCTCGTAGACGACGCTATGACCGCCGCTGCCGAGGTGGCCGAGCACCTGGTACCGGCCGTCCACGAGCGCGCCGACCTCGAGCAATCCATCGCGAGCGGACATCTCCCCGATCTCTTACCGCCGAACGCCGCCGGAGTGGACCGCGAACGCCGCGACCTGCCCAGGTTGATCGCTCGCGGCGTCCCGGGTTGTCGGAGCGGCGACGACGTCGGAGCCGACCGGGGCTCCCTGCGCTGCCGTGCCGCGTGGTGGCTCGCTTGGTCCTGCTGCGCTGGCCGTGATTCAGACAACAGGGATCACTTCGGCTTGAGCGCGTGGTGCGGGGCAACGAGGTCTGATACCCTCGCGCTCGATGGGCAATGCCCCGCATTCCGGCAGCATGCCGCCACCTTCGAGTGGTCGGGGCCAAGGGACGCTCCTCTACGCCGTCGACGACGAGGAGAGCAACCTGGACCTCATGGAGCGGGCGCTCCGCTCCGGCTACCAGGTCCGCACCTTCGGCGATCCGCGCCGCGCGCTCGCGGCGGCGGTGAAGGAGCCGCCCTCCGTGGTCGTCGCGGACTACCGGATGCCCCACTTCAGCGGGCTCGCGCTGCTGCGCGAGCTGCGCCGGCAGGGGCTGAGCTACGTGCCGGTGCTCGTCTGCGCGCCCACGGACGTGGAGCAGATCCAGAAGATCTCCCGGGAGAGCGCGACGTTCCGGATCATCACGAAGCCGTGGATCGCCTCGGACCTGCGCCGCCAGGTCGACCTGGCGGTGAGCCTTCACCAGCTCCAGGCGTCCCGTAACCCTCGCTGAGCGGAGGGCGCCCTGTGGCCTCGCGGCGCGGTCTCCAGGGCGAAGTGGCCGGCTCGCCGCCGCGCGGGGCGGGCTCGCGGCCGCGGCGCGGAGCCGTCAGGCGGCCCCGGTGAACGCCCGATCCATCGACGTTGTCGCGCTCGAGCTGCCGCAGCGCTTCGGCGACCCGCGGGGTTCGCTCGCCGAGGTCGGCCGTCTCCTCGGCTCTCCCGCGGCGAGGGGGGCCGAGCTCGCGCTGCTTCCCGAGCTCATCGTCACGGGCTACGTCTCGCCGAGGGGCCACAGCGATCTGCGCCGCTTCGCGGAGCCGCTCGACGGGGACTCCGCCCGGCGGCTCGCCGAGCTCGCGCGCGCGCACGGGATCGCCCTGGCGGGCCCGCTCGTCGAGGAGAGCCGTGGCCGCCTCTACAACAGCCTGCTCGTCTTCGATCGCGACGGGCGCCGCGTAGGCCATTACCGCAAGCGTCACCCGTGGTTCCCGGAGCGCTGGGCGGCGCCGGGCGACCTCGGGACCCCGGTCCTCGACCTGCGCGGCGTCAAGGTGACCGCCGCGATCTGCTTCGACGTCCACTTCGTCTCCGACGACGCGGGCGGCGCGCTCGACGAGGCCGATCTGCTGCTCTTCCCGACGGCGTGGGTCGATCCGCCCGGGGAGGGCGACGCGCGCGCCGACCTCCTGCCCGCGCTGGCCCGGCGCCATCGCATTGCGGTCGTGAACGCAAACTGGGGGCCGTCCAGCCCGGCGCTCGACGGCCAGGGGGGCTCGCGCATCCTCGACGCGCGCGGGCGCACGGTCGCGGCGGCGCCGCCCGGCGCGGGGCCGAGCGTCGTGCGCGCCGCCCTGCGCCTCGCGCCCGATCCGCGCGACGGCTGAGCGACCTCGGGGAGCGCCGGCGCGCCGCGCGGCGCCCGAGAGGGGGCTTGCTCGCGCTCAGGCGAACGGCAGCGCGCTCAGGTCGACGTTGCCCCCGCTCAGGATGACGCCGATTCGCGCCCCCTGGACCTTGCGCAGGAGGACCGCCGCCGCGGACACCGCCGCGCTCGGCTCGATGAGGATCTTCATCCGCTCCCCGACGACGCGCATCGCCTTGACGATGTCATCCTCGCTCACGGTGACGATCTCGACCCCGCGCTCGCGCAGCACCGCGAAGGTGAGCTCGCCGAGCGCGCTGCGGAGCCCGTCGGCGATCGTGGTCGGATCGTTCGAGGGGAGGATCCTGCCCTCGCGCAGCGATCGCGCGGCGTCGTCCGCCGCCTCGGGCTCGGCGCCGACCGTGCGCGCGCGCGACAGCGCGCTCGTCGCAATGGCGGTGCCGGAGAGCAGCCCGCCGCCGCTCACGGGCGCGACGACCGCATCGAGGTCCTCGACCTGGCTCGCGAGCTCGAGCGCGGCCGTGCCCTGGCCGGCGATGACGAGCGCGTCGTTGTACGGATGGACGAGGACCGCGCCCGTCTCGGCGAGCACGCGGGCGATCGTCTCCTCGCGCGACCGGAGCGTGGGGGCGCACGGCACGATGCGGGCGCCGTAGCCCTCGACGGCCGCGCGCTTCACGGCGGGCGCGTTCGCTGGCATGACGATGTGCGCGGGGATGCCGCGGATGCGGGCGGCGAGCGCGAGCGCGGCCGCGTGGTTGCCCGACGAGTGGGTCGCGACGCCGCGGCTCGCCTCGTCGTCCGAGAGGGCCATGACCGCGTTGCACGCCCCGCGGAACTTGAACGCCCCGGCCCGCTGCAGGTTCTCGCACTTGAAGAAGACGCGCGCCCCCGCGATGCCGTCGATCGTCCGGCTGGTCATGACGGGCGTCACGTGGGCGTGCGGCGCGATGCGCTCGGCGGCGCGGCGGATGTCCTCGATCGTGGGCAACGGGCTCATGGGACGCGCATCGGAGCGCGGCCCTGGCCCGACGTCCACTGCGCGCGCCCGGGCGGCGCCCGCGAGCGCGGCGCCGCTTCAGAACAGGTCGGCCGCGATGCCGTCGGCGAAGACCCAGGCGGCCCGCGGGACGCTGAGCCGACCGCCGGCCCTCGCGAGGCGGCCGGCGCGCTCGAGCCGCTCCGCGGCCCTCCGCCGCGCCGGGCTCCACGCCGGCACCCCGAGCGCCGCCGCGGCGGCCTCCAGGTCGAACCCCTCGCGCAGCCGGAGCCCGAGCATGATCCGCTCGGACAGCCGCGTCTCCGGGGCGAGCCGCTCCTCGCTCTCGACGGGGATCGCCTCGCCGCCGCCGGCCATGGCGGCCATGTACCGCTCCGGGCTCACGATGTTCCGATAGCGGACAGCGAACGCCTCGTCGCGGTCCCCGGCGCCGGCCGACTGCAGGCCCCACCGCGGATCCGGGCGCGCCACCGTCCCGTAGGCGGCGCACCCGAGCCCGACGTAATCGACGCCCTGCCAGTAGCCGAGGTTATGGCGCGCCTCGTGGCCCGGCTTCGCGTAGTTCGAGACCTCGTAGTGGGTGAACCCCTCTGCCTCGAGCGCCTCGTCGATCGCGAAGAACGTATCCGCGACCCCGTCGTCTCCGGCGAGCGGCAGGCGCCCGCGCCGCGCGAGCTCTCCGAACGAGGTGCCTGGCTCGACGGTGAGGCTGTACGCCGAGATATGGCTGACGCCGGTCGCCGCCACAGCGCGCGCCTCGGCGGCGGCCTGCTCCGGGCGCTGCTCTCGCGCCTGCTCGGCTGTCCCGATCGCGACTCCATAGATGAGATCGCCGCTCACGCGCGGCATCCCGGACCGGAGGGCCGCCGCGAGCGCGCCCAGCCCGCCGTCCGGGTCGTGCAGGCGCCCGAGGAACCGGAGGCGTTCGGCGTCGAGCCCCTGGACGCCGACGCTCAGACGGTTGACCCCGACCGCTCGGAACGCGCGGGCCCGCTGTTCATCGAGCGAGGTGGGGTTGCACTCGACGGTCACCTCGAGGTCCGGCGAGAGCCGGCCGGCCGCTGCGGTGATCGCCGCGAGCACCCTGCCCATCTCGTCCGGCTCCCACAGGGACGGCGTCCCGCCTCCGAAGAAGACGCTGCGAAGCTCGCGCTCGCCGAGCGCCCCCGCCCGCCTCCGGAGCTCCGCGAGCACAGCGTCGGCATAGCCGCGGTGATCGATCGCTTCCCGCGCTTTCGCGAACGAGACGAAGTCGCAGTAGGGACACTTCTTGAGGCACCACGGGAAGTGGACGTAGGCGGTGATCGGCTCCATGGAATCCACAAATCAGACACGACGGGACGAACAGGCGGGAGCGGCAGCCGTCAGACATCGGACAGGCGTCAGCAGACGTCAAACAGACACGAACGGACCCCAACAGATGCAAGCGGACGCGAACAGACGCAAGCAGACGCAGACGGGGACGCTGGCGAGGACGCAAACGGGGACGCGAACGGGCATGCGGACCGACGCGAGAACGGCGCGCCGGCGGAGCGCGCTGCCGGCGCCGGGCACGCGCATGGTGACACAATTGCGGGGCCTAGATCGCGGTGTTAGCGTGCAAAAGGGAGGGGGCGCATTGCGCCCGCCGAACTCTTCATGCTGACGTTGACGGAGCTTGTCGATCGCGTTCGAACCTACCAGCCGGCTGCAGACGTCGATCTCATCGCCCGCGCCTACGCCTATAGCTCTGACGCTCACCGTGGGCAGACCCGCAAGAGCGGCGACCCGTACTTCTCCCACCCGGCGAGCGTGGCCGCGATCATCACCGAGCTCAAGCTGGACACGGCGAGCGTCTGCGCCGGGCTCCTGCACGACGTCGTGGAAGATACCCTCGCGACGACCACGGACATCGAGAACAGCTTCGGCCAGGAGGTGGCGTTCCTCGTCGACGGGGTGACGAAGCTCTCGAAGATCAACTTTGCCTCCAAGGAAGATCGGCAAGCCGAGAACTTCCGCAAGATGCTGGTGGCGATGGCGCGCGACATCCGCGTGCTCCTCGTGAAGCTGTGCGACCGCCTCGACAACATGCGGACGCTCGAGTTCATGAAGCCCGAGTCGCAGGACCGGATCGCGCGGGAGACGATGGAGATCTACGCCCCGCTCGCGAACCGCCTCGGCATCGCGCGCTTCAAGAGCGAGCTCGAGGATCTGTCGTTCAAGTACATCGAGCCGGAGGCCTGGGCGGATCTGTCGCAGAAGGTCAAGACGACCGCGAAGGAGCGCGACAAGTACATCCACGAGGTCTCGAAGGTGCTCTCGGCCAAGCTCGCGGAGCAGGGCTTCGCGGTCGACGTCACCGGCCGCGCGAAGCACCTCTACTCGATCTGGCGCAAGATGCAGGCGCAGCAGTGCGACTTCGATCAAGTCTACGACGTCATCGCGTTCCGCGTGCTCGTCGAGTCGGTCGCCGACTGCTACGCGACCCTCGGCGTCATCCACTCGCAGTGGACCCCGGTGCCCGGCCGCTTCAAGGACTACGTCGCGCTGCCCAAGCCCAACATGTACCAGTCGCTGCACACGACGGTGATCGGGCCCGGGCGCGAGCGGATCGAGATCCAGATCCGCACCCACGAGATGCACCGCGTGGCGGAGCAGGGCATCGCGGCGCACTGGAAGTACAAGGAGCGCAACTCCGGCGGCATCGACCCGAAGGACGCGGCGCGGTTCGGCTGGCTCCGCCAGCTCATGGAGTTCCAGAAGGAGCTCAAGGACCCGGCCGAGTTCCTCGAGAGCGTCAAGGTCGATCTGTTCCAGGACGAGGTGTACGTCTTCACGCCGAAGGGGGACGTGCGCGTCTTCCCCCGCGGCTCGACGCCCATCGACTTCGCGTACGCGATCCACACGAAGGTCGGCGAGCACTGCTCGGGAGCGCGGGTCAACGGCGCCATCGTCCCGCTCCGCTCGAAGCTCCGGAACGGCGACGTTGTCGAGGTGATGACCAACCCGGGCCAGCACCCGTCGAAGGACTGGCTCGATTACGTCACGACCAGCCGCGCGCGCGCGAAGATCCGCAACTACCTGCGCACGGAGCAGCGGGAGAAGTCGCTCAAGCTCGGCCGTGAGCTCCTCGAGAAGGAGATGCACCAGCGGAGCATGAGCCTGAGCCGCCTCACGAAGAACGAGGCCGAGCTGCGCAAGGTCATGGAGCGGTTCGGCGTCGCCTCGCCCGACGAGCTGTTCATCGCGGTCGGCTACGGCAAGGTGAGCGTCCGCGCGGTGTGCGAGTTCCTCGCGCCCACCCCCAAGGAGAACGAGAAGGGCACGCCGCCGCCGCCGCCCGAGTCGATCAAGGAGGGGCGC
Source organism: Sorangium sp. So ce1335 (assembly GCF_051521615.1). Classification (NCBI taxonomy): domain Bacteria; kingdom Pseudomonadati; phylum Myxococcota; order Polyangiales; family Polyangiaceae; genus Sorangium; species Sorangium sp. So ce1335. The sequence continues at coordinate 5,444,207 of NZ_CP150363.1, read as the reverse complement.
ATCGAGTCGCTCGTCCGCAAGGTCACGGGGCGCGACAGCACTGGCATCCGGTTGAACGGGATCGACGATGTCCTCGTTCGCTACACGAAGTGCTGTAACCCGCTCCCCGGCGACGAGATCGTCGGCTTCATCACGCGCGGCCGCGGCATCACCGTCCACCGCCGCAACTGCGCCAAGGCGTTCGACACGGACCCCGAGCGCCGCGTGGAGATCTCGTGGGACTCGCGCGCGAAGATCAACCGCCCGGTGCAGATCAAGGTGATGACGGCGAACCGTCCGGGCATCCTCGCGACCGTGGGCCACACCTTCCACGAGCAGGGCATCAACATCAGCGAGGCCACCTGTCGTGCGGGCGACGACGGCCGGGCGATGAACACGTTCACCTTCCTCTGCTCCGACCTCGCGCAGCTCAAGAGCGTCATCCGGCGCCTGCAGCGGATCCCCGGCGTGATGGCCGTCGAGCGGACCTGAGCTGGGCCGGGCGCGCGCGGCGCGCAGCGCCTGGAGCAGGCTCAGCGCCGCAGCGAGCTCAGAAAGCGTGGCGAGCTCAGCAAGCGCGGCGAGCGCCGCAGGGGCAGCGGGCTCAGCGACCGCGGCGCCCGCGCGCCCGGGACGGCCCCCCCGCGGCGCCGGGGGTGGCGTCCGCGAGCGCGCGGGTGAGGGGACGGCCGAGGTCGCCGCCCGGCTCGTGGCGCGCCGCGACGTCCTGAACTTTGCGGACGAGCCGGGTCACGTCGTTGTGGCGCACCGGGGATCCGGCCGAGGCGCGATCGCAGAAGAAGGTCCGGCACCCGAGCGGCCTCGCGGTGTAGATGGCGCAGCGGCCGGCGTCGGTGAGCATCGGGCACCGCCGCTCCGCGGCCTGTGGCAGCACGCGCCGGCGGCCCACGTCTCCGCCGGACGCCGGCGGATCGGGCGCTGCGGTCCCGCCGGCTCGCACGATTCCCAGGAGCGCGCGGGGGCCCCCTCGGGCTGCGATCGCGCGCCGGACGGCAGCGAGCTCGATGGACGTGACGTACGGCTCGCGACCCGTGATGCCGAACCGACAGCATTCGGTCGACGCCTGGCAGGTCCATCCACGGAAGGCCTCTTCCGCTTCGCGGTACACGGCCGAGAGCTCGGCGAGCAGCTCGGCTTCAGCGACGGGGGGCTCAGGGGACGCGGTGCGGCGCATTCGTCGGAGATCTCTCGTGCGGGTCGCGCGGAGCATGGCCGGCGCGAGGCGGCCGTGGGGCGGGGTAGGTGACGCTGGGCGGAGCCCCGGCGCTGGGCGGAGCCCCGGCGCTGGGCGGAGCCCCGAAGGAGCGAGCGTAGTCCCGCGCGCGTCCGCCGCGAAGCGGCAATCCGGGGTCCTGCCGGGAGCCCTGCCGCGCAGCACCAGCCGCGTCCGTTCTGGAGCGAGCTGCCCCTGCGACGGCCTGCGGTGTCCGCGACCGCGCCGGCGGCTGTCGTGGGGCCGCGCGCGGGGCAAGGTGGGCGGCGACCGCGCACGCGCTATCCTCGCGATAGATGTCGGTTCTACGCCCGAAGCTTCGAGCTCTGGAGGTCGTCGTCATCCAGGATGAGCACCACGGCCGCGCGCTGATGCTGCGCGACACCGAGGGCATCGCGCCGTCCCCCGTGGTCGTGCCCGCCGCGAGCTCCGCGGTGCTCGCGCGCTTCGACGGTCGGCGGTCGATCGATGAGATCGCGCGAGAGGTCTCCCGGTCGGCGGGCCAGCACGTGGACGCCGCTCACGTGTCGCGGCTGGCGGACGAGCTGGAACGCGCCTGGATGCTCGACAGCCCGCGGTTCCACGCGCGCCGGCGGACCGTCGTGCAGTCGTTCGACGCGGCGCCGATCCGGATGGCCGCCCATGCGGGCGGCGCGTACCACGGCGATCGCCTGAGGCTCGCCGACTTCATCGAGCGGCAGTGCCTCCGCGCCGCGCGGCCGCAGGGCGGGGCGCCCGGCGGCGCCGCGCTTCACGGCGCGCCGCGGCGCATGGTCGGGCTCTGCGCGCCGCACATGGACCTCTGGCGCGCCGCGGTCGGCTACGGGCACGCTTACGCCGCGCTGGAGCAGGCGCTGACCGGCCCGGGGCTGGAGAAGGTCGACACCTTCGTCCTGCTCGGAACGTCCCACGCTCCGATGCGCCGCCCGTACGCGGTCTGCGAGAAGACGTTCACGACGCCGCTCGGCCCGCTCGATCCAGATCGCGAGATGATCGCCGAGCTCGCGGCGGCGAGCCGGTTCGACGTCCACGAGGACCAGTACCTGCACAAGAACGAGCACTCGATCGAGTTCCAGACCGTGTTCGTCCGGCACCTCCTCGGCGGCCGCGCAGCGAAGATCGTGCCCATCCTCTGTGGCCTCTCGGATTGTCAGGCGCGGCGCCGCGACCCCGCGCAGGACGACCGCGCCGAGTCGTTCCTGAACGCGCTCGGCGACGCGCTGGCGAAGCGCCGCGATCGCGTCCTCGTGATCGCGGGCGCAGATCTGGCCCACGTCGGCCCTCGCTTCGGCGACCCCGCGCCGCTCGACGAGCGCCAGCGGAGGGCGCTGCGCGATCGCGACCTGGCCTCCATCGAGCGCGCGACGTCGATCGACCCGCCGGGCTTCTTCGCCGACGTCGCGCAGGATCTCGGCACGCGTCGCGTCTGCGGCCTCGGCCCGATCTACACGCTGCTCCGCGCGCTCCCGCCGTCGTCGCGCGGAGAGATGCTGCACTACGAGCAGTGCATCGATCCCGACGAGGGATCGATCGTCAGCCACACGTCTCTCGGATTCTACGGTTGAGGCGTCGCGCCTGACGCACGGCGCGCGCCGGCGCTTTGTCGCGGGCGGCGCCTCGCCGTCCGCCGCGACGGCGTCTCATTGCGGAGGCGCCTCCGGGAGCCCCTCGACGCTGGCGCGCCGCGAGGCTCCCGGGAGCGCGAGGGGCGATCGGCTCAGCCGCGCGGGACCCGGCGGCGCGCGATGTCGAGGCCGAGCCGGTCGGCCTCGCGGTAGATCGCCTGCCGCGACATGCCGAGGGCGCGCGCCGCCGAGGCGACGGAGCCGTTGGCCCGGGCGAGGGCGTCCTCGAGGCGGGCGCGCGCGAGCGACGGATCCGTCGCCGGCGGCAGGTTCGGCTTCACGCGCGGCCCGCGCGAGAGCGAACCCGCGATCGGGGTCACGGAGAGCGGCCCCTCCGGCGAGGCCTGGGCCGCGGTCACGATGGCGGACTCGAGCTGCGGAACCCCGCCCGGCCAGCCGGCGCGGACGAGCGCCTCCAGGAGCTGCGGCGTGAAGCGATCGAGGCCGATCGCGTTGCGCTCCGCGATGTCGCGCACGATGAGCGGCACGTCCTCGCGCCGCATCTCGAGCGTCGGGATGGTGACCCGCTTGCCCGAGAAGAGCGACGCGAACCACGGCGCCACGCGCCCGTCGCCGGCGGCCCGATCGAGCGGCTGCCCGGTCGTGGCGATGATGCTGACGCCGTTCGAGCGGCCGACCGAGTGCGCGATCTCGAGCTGCTGCGGGCGCGGGAGGCGATCGGCCTCGAGGACGAGCCACGTCATCGGCCGCGCGCCGGGCGGGATGACCGGCTTTGTCTCGGCGCTGCCGTCGACGACGAGCGTCTCACCCAGCCCCTCGCGCACCGCGGCGGCGAGGCGGGCGAGCGTGCGCTTGCCGACCCCGGGCGCTCCCTCGATGCAGACGCTGGAGCCCGCCTGCACGAGCTTCATCACCGGGTCGATCCAGTCCTTGCGCTGCTTCGGGCCGAAGACGAGCGGCCCGAGGCGCGACGGCGCGCCGTCGTAGAGCGCGAGGTGCCGCTCGACGAAGACCGCGAGCTGCTGGCCGAGGCGGACCACGTCGCCGTGCATCACGCCGATGCGCCGGGCGCGGACGCCGTTCACCCACGTGCCGTCGTGGGTATCCATGTCCTCGATGTAGCAACCGTCCGAGCGGACGCTGATCTTGGCGTGCTCCGGCGCGACCCCGTGCCCCTCGATGCGCCCGTCGCGCGCGGCGCTGCCGATCACGGCGCCATCCATGAGGCTCACGATCCGCGGCGGAGCGTCGAGCCCGATCAGGACGAGCCCCCAGCCACCATCGTCATCCTGTCGCTTGGCGTGGACTCCGGACCGGTACTCCTTCTGGAGGACCGGCGCCGCCGTCTCTGCAACGTCCACTCGCAAAGCAGTCTGTTCGTTCATGCTCCCCCCAAGTCCAAAAGACCTGCCTGGTCGACCCAGGCCAACCAAGAGCGCGCCGAGCGGCGGGCACCCTTATGATGTAAGAGCGCGCCTCACGGTGCCGCTGTCACGAACGCGAGAGCTTTTCTTGAGCGGCACCGAGCGCGGTGCTGCCTGGCGAGCCCCCTCGCTCGCAATGGCCACACAATACTCGACCAGAGCGGCTGCGCAACCTGCCGGCGACGGAAGATCCTCGGTTTTGTTTCTGAGTGCTTGACTATGGCCACGCCGGTTGGTACTCCTCCGCCACGCATCGACGGAGACGAGCTCCGGTGATGACCTGACGCGAATCAGGAATTCTCCGATAAGCGTCTTGAGACAGCGTTTTCCGATTGATTCCGATTGCGTCTCGATTCAGGTGCCCCATCGCGGCACCACCCAGGCAACTGGCGTCTGCGGGAGTAACTCAGTGGTAGAGTGCAACCTTGCCAAGGTTGACGTCGCGGGTTCAAATCCCGTCTCCCGCTCCACAACATAGGCTCTGCAACGGCGAGCAACCCTGTGAGGCCGGTGTGACCCACCGGCCTCAGGTGTTTTGTTCCACCGCGCGGTCCCCGGGGAACGCGCCGGGCGCCGCGGTGGCCGCCGCGGCGATCGATGGCGCGATCGGTGCGGCGATCGATGCGCCGGGTGGCGGGCCTGTGATACGAGCATTCGCCTCATGTCGGCTCCGCTCCACGAGCGCCTGCGCCTGCTTGCCCATAGCCTTGAGCGGCAGTTCCTGGGCAAGGACGAGATCATCCGCCTGCTCATGATCGCGGTCGTCGCGGGCGAGCACTGCGTCCTCCTCGGTCCGCCGGGGACCGCGAAGAGCGCGCTCATCCGCACGCTCGCCGAGCTGATGCAGGCCCGGTACTTCGAGTACCTGCTCACGCGCTTCACCGAGCCGAACGAGATCTTCGGCCCGGTCGACATCGGCGCCTTTCGCGAGGGCGTCTACCGCCGGAACACCGCGGGGATGCTGCCTGAAGCGGAGATCGTCTTCCTCGACGAGGTCTTCAAGTCGAACAGCGCCATCCTGAATGCGCTGCTCACGCTGCTCAACGAGCGCAAGTTCTCGAGCGGCGGCCAGGTGATCCGCTGCCCACTCATCAGCGTGTTCGCGGCATCGAACGAGGTGCCTGGCGACGAGACGCTGACGGCGATCTTCGACCGCTTCCTCCTGCGGGTGCAGTCCGAAAACCTCGACGCCTACCACTTCAGCGAGCTGCTCCAGCGCGGCATCCAGCAGGAGATCCGGAACATGGCCGGCGAGCCGCTCCGCCCGCTCGTCGCGGCGCGCGAGCTCGCGGAGCTCGGCCGGGGGTTCGGCGCGCGGATGAACTTCAGCGACGCGTTCCTGTCCGCCTACAAGGGGCTGGTGTTCCAGATCCGCGCCGAAGGGATCTCGCTGTCGGATCGCCGGGTCGTGAAGATGCTCAAGCTCTTCGCCGCGAGCGCGTACCTCGACGGCCGGCAGGTCACGGACGCGAGCGATTTCTTCGTGCTCAAGCACATCTGGAACAACCAGGATCAGGCCGCCATCCTGGAGGGCATCGTGCAACCGGTGCTCGAGGCGTTCTTCCGCGAGCACCCGGATCGCCGCCGCGTCGGCGCGCTCGGCGTCGGCGTGGAGGCGCTCGCCGCGGAGATCGATCGCATCCGCCAGATCCTCACGGGCGGCGCCGCGCTCGGCGACGTCCAGCTCTTCAGTCAGCTCAAGGCGCTCGGCGAGATCAAGCAGGCGCTCGCCGGCATCAATGACGCCCGGGCCCGCGAGCTCGAGGCCCGCGTGTCTCAGCTCCTCGAGGCTTCGTTTCGGAGCGGGCGGTTCGCGCAGATCTAGCCGGGCCGGGGCCGGGCGCGCCCGGCGCGGCGATGTTCGCCCTGGAGCGCGACCGCGGCTGAGCCGTGGCCGGACCGGGCGCGCCCGGCGTGGCGATGTTCGCCCTGGAGCGCGACCGGGGTTGAGCCGTGGCCGGACCGGGCGCGCCCGGCGTGGCGATGTTCGCCCTGGAGCGCGACCGGGGTTGAGCCGTGGTCGGACCAGGCGCGCCCGGGGCGCCGGCGCCGGTCCTCGCGCCTGCCCGGGGCGGCGCGGGCGTCCGGCTGCGCGCGGCCGGGGCGTCGGCCTCCGGCGCGGATCGAGGGGACGCCTTCGCGCTCGACCGGGCGGCTCCGGCGGCCCGGCGATGATCGACCGGCCCAGACGACGCGCCCATCATCGCGCCGCGGATCCGCCTGGGCACGCCGAACGCCTCGCGGATGTGGAGGAGCTCATCCACCGTCAGCGCGCGCCACTCGCCGGGCCGGAGCCGCTCCGAGGTGACGCCGGCGAACGTGGTCCGGGCCAGGCGCATGACGGGCCAGCCGGTCGCCTCGCCCATGCGCCGGATCTGCTGGTTACGGCCCTCGCGAAGCGTGACCTCCAGCCACGTCTTGTCGCCCTCGTGGCGCAACAGCCGCGCTTCGGCCGGCAGGGTGACCCCGTCCTCGAGGCGGATGCCCTCGCGCCACGGCGTGAGGTCGTCCTCGCTCATGACACCCTGGACCTTCAGCACGTAGGTCTTCGGCACGCCGCCGCGCGGATGGAGCAGCGCGTTGGCGAAGTCGCCGTCGTTCGTCATGAGCAGGATCCCGCTCGTCGCGAAGTCGAGCCGACCCACGGGGTAGAGCCGCGCGCCCATGCCGCGTACGTAGTCGGCGACGGTCGGACGCCCCTCGGGATCGCGCAGGGTCGAGACGACGTTCCGCGGCTTGTGCAGGGCAACGTAGACAGGCACCTCGGAGACCAGGCGCTTGCCGTCCACCTCGATCCGGTCCTTCTGCCGGTCCGCCTTCAGGCCGAGCTCGGTCACGACGCGACCGTTCACGCGCACCCGCCCGGCCAGGATGAGCTCCTCGGCGGCCCGGCGTGAGGCGACCCCGGCGCGCGCAATGATCTTTTGTAGACGTTCTTCCATGGTGTTTTCAGGACCTGTGCCGACGCGGCGCTGCCGGCGGACGGCTCTGATAAGCACGCCCCCCGCGCGGCGTCGACCGACCTCGGGCGCACGCTCCAGAGAACCGAGGCCGCGCCCGACGCGCGGCGCCTTCACGCCCGTTGACGAGCGCCTGCTGCTGCGGGCTCGCCAGAACGGGCGCGGCGCCGTGCGTCGGGCGGGCGAGACGGACCTTCAGGCCGGCGGAAGGGGCCGCGCGCTATTTCTCGTTCCCGGAAGGCTCCGCGTTGCCGCCGCCGTCCACGGCCTCGTTCGCCTTGTCCGCGGCGCCCTGTTCCTCGGCGGATTTCTTGGCGGCCGCCGCGGCTGCCTCCTCTTCTTTCCTGCGCTCCTCGTCCTCGACGCGGCGCCGCAGCTCGTTGTCGTGGTCCCACCGATCGACCCGCTCGTCGGCGTCGATGTCCACGCCCATGCGCTCGAGCCGGCCCATGCGGTAGATCTCCCAGACGTCCGGCTTGCCGTCGCGGTTCGTGTCCCGCTTGATGCGCGCGAGCTTGCCGCCGCTGTAGTACTTCCACTCATCGGGGTTGCCGTCTCGATCGGAGTCGATCCTCGCCTCGGCCAGCCTCCCGCTGGCGAAGGTGAGCCAGGTGTCGATCCGGCCGTCGTAGTTCGCGTCGGACTCCTCGTGCAGGCTCTCGCCCTTGTCGTTGTAGCGGCGGACGACGTCCTTCACCCCGTCGAAGTTGGTGTCGATCTCGCGGCAGACGAGCGCGCGGTGGCGGTCCTCGCCGGAGCCAACGATCTGCCAGACGCGCCGCACGTTGGGCTGGATCGCGCCAGGCCCCGCGGTCTCGCTCGCCTCGCGATCTTCTCTGCCCTTCCACTCGCACATCGAGCGATCGTCGATGCTGCCATCGGCATTGCGAGCCGCCTCGATCTTCGGCGCCTTTGCGCCTTCGAACCCCGGATCCGAGCTGCACGCCGCGCCGAGCAGGCTGAGCGCGGCCAGCGCGATGAGCGCCTGTCCTCTCATGTCATGGTCCCTTCTTCACGGCCGGCTGGCTCGCAGCGGGCGCGGAGCCGGCGGGCGCGGCGCTCGTTCCCGGGGCCGGCGTGGGGGCGGCGCCCGCGGTCTGGGTAGCCGCGGGGGCGGCGCCCGCGGCCTGGGTCGATGCGGTCGCAGCGCTCGCGGGCGCGGCGCCCAGGGCCGCGGGCTGGCCCGCGGCGCTCGCCGCCCCGGCTGCCGGGGGCGCAGCGCTGCCCGGCGGGGGCGCGATCGGCTTCGGCGCGCCGTACGACTCGCCGCACAGATCCACCACGCTGGTGGGATCGGGCTTACCGTCGGCGTTCTGATCGGTCGCCACGACCGCGCACTTCTCGTCGTTCGGGTTGTTGAACTGCCACCACTGGTCGATGATCTGATCGCCGTCGGAGTCGCGCTCGCGGCGCACGAGGCGCGACCCCTCGTAGTGGTCCCAGGTGTCGAGCTTGTCGTCGAAGTTTGTCTCGCGCTCCTTCAGCACGACGGCGCCGCGCTCGTAGTGCGCGATCTCGTCGGCGCGCCCGTCGCGGTCGAAATCCGACTCGCGGCGGCGCTCGGCGCCCGTGGCGTCGTAGTAGATGAACGCGTCGATCGCGCCGTCCAGGTTCAGGTCGACCACACGGCAGACCTCGCGGCCGTCCTGCTTCACGTGGATGATGTCGGGCACCCCGTCGCCGTTCACGTCGACCTTCTCCGCGGAGGCGGAGTCCTTGTCGCAGGGCTCGTGGACGATCGCCGTGTCCCGCTCGCCGGTGGCGCTCTTCGCGCGGGGAGCCGCCGGCGTCGACGAGGCGCAGGCAGCGACAAACATGCTCATCAGGGCCACGAGCGAGCACCTGGACGACGGCCAGGCGAGCGGGAATCGCGTCATCAAGAGATTCCTCCGGCGGGCCCTGGACTTTCGGGATAGAAGCTCGACGCGCCGGGCGAGCTGTCCCGACGCGGACCAGCTTCGGCCGCAGTCTAGACCGCGGCGCGTTCGCACATCAAGAAGCCCACGGGCGGCGCGAGGACGGCAACAGGCGGCAACGGGCGGCAACGGGCGGCAACGGACAACGGGCAACGGACGGCAACGGACGCGACCACCGGCGCGCACTGACGCACACACCGAGCGCGTCGACCCCAGCAGCGCCATTCCGATTGACAACACACGTACCGGCATCTAGGGTAACGTCTTGTCAGTCGTACCCTTCGAGACTGGCGGGTTTACCCTCCCGGGCGTGACATGTCGCGGAAGAAAGTCTCGACGACCATCTACATCACGCCCGAGCAGGCCGAGCGGCTGAAGATCCTGCACGAACGCACCAAGGTCCCGATCGCCGTCTACATCCGCGAGGGAATCGACCTGGTGCTCAAGCACTACGAGCACGTGCTGCCAGGGCAGATGTCGCTGGAGAGCACGCCGGCCCCTCCGCCACCGACCCCGAAGAAATGACCCATCGCCGGTACGCGCGCCCGCGCTGGCCCGCGACCACGACGGAAGGCCGGCAGGCCCCGGGAGCCCGGGCCCGGGGGGGGGGAGGTACGGGCGCCCGGACGCGGCGTTGCTGTCCGGGCGGATAGCTTCGCGGCGCGGGTCGCGCTAGGAGCAAGCGCGCCGCGGTCCCACCACGTCCCTGCGGCGCTCGCAGGGCCGCGCGCCGCGGCTCGTTCCCCAGAGGGGCGCGGACGTGTGGTCCGCTCCTTCGCATCTTGGTCGAGGCCGCGCGCTGCGGCCGCTAACGCTGGTCAGGGCGCCGCGCCCCGAAGCTCGCTATGCCTGTCGATTCCAAGCTCATCCGCAACTTCTCCATCATCGCCCACATCGATCACGGCAAGTCCACGCTCGCCGACCGCATCCTCGACGTGACCGGGGCGCTCACCGCCCGCGAGCAGAAGGAGCAGTTCCTCGACAAGATGGAGATCGAGCGCGAGCGCGGGATCACCATCAAAGCCCAGACCGTGCGGCTCGACTACACGGCGAAGGACGGGCAGACGTACCGGCTGCACCTCATCGACACGCCAGGGCACGTCGACTTCAACTACGAGGTCTCGCGCAGCCTCCAGGCCTGCGAGGGCGCGCTGCTCGTCGTCGACGCCACCCAGGGCGTCGAGGCGCAGACCCTCGCGAACGTCTTCCTCGCGCTCGACAACAACCTCGCGATCATCCCCGTCCTCAACAAGATCGACCTGCCGTCGGCCGACACCGAGCGGACAACGCGCGAGATCGAGGACGTCATCGGCCTCGACTGCTCCGGCGCCATCCCCGCCAGCGCCAAGACGGGGATCGGCATCGCCGAGATCCTCGAGGCGGTGGTCTCGCGGGTCCCGGCGCCCCAGGGCGACCCGAACGCGGCGCCGCGCGCGCTCATCTTCGATAGCTGGTACGACAGCTACCGCGGCGCGGTCGTCATGGTGCGCGTCGTCGACGGCATCCTCCGCAAGGGGCAGAAGGTCCGCTTCCTGGCGACCGGCCGCGACTACGAGATCACGGAGATGGGCGTGTTCACGCCCCACGCGACCGCGATCACCGAGCTCGGGCCGGGGGAGGTCGGCTTCCTCGTCGGCAACATCAAGAGCGTTGTCGACACGAAGATCGGCGACACGGTGACGGACGCCGTCCACCCCGCGACAACGCCGCTGCCGGGCTTCAAGGAGGTCAAGCCGATGGTCTTCGCCGGGATCTTCCCGACGGACTCGGCCCAGTACGAGGACCTCCGCGACGCGCTGTCGAAGCTCCACATGAACGACGCCGCGTTCGTCTTCGAGCCCGATACGTCCGAGGCGCTCGGGTTCGGCTTCCGGTGCGGCTTCCTGGGCCTCCTCCACATGGAGATCATCCAGGAGCGGCTCGAGCGCGAGTACAACCTCGACCTCATCACGACAGCGCCGAGCGTCGTCTATCACTGCTACCTGAGCGACGGCACGATGAAGTCGATCGAGAACCCGGCGAAGCTGCCGCCGCCGAACCTCATCGATCGCATCGAGGAGCCCATCTTCCGGATGACGGTCCACGTGCCGTCGTCGTACGTCGGCGCGGTCCTCGCCCTGTGCCAGGAGCGGCGCGGGGAGCAGAAGTCGATCCAGTACGCCTCGTCCGACCGCGTGATCATCACGTACGACATGCCCCTCAGCGAGGTGCTCTTCGACTTCCACGACAAGCTGAAGAGCGTGTCGCGCGGCTACGCGTCGATGGACTACGAGCTCGTCGGCTACCGCGCCGACGACCTCATCAAGCTGGACATGCTGGTGAACGGCGACCCGCTCGACGCGCTGAGCGTCATCGTGCACCGGGAGAAGGCGTACGCCCGGGGCCGCGACCTCGCCGTGAAGCTCAAGGACATCGTGCCGCGCCAGCAGTACGAGGTCGCCATCCAGGCGGCGATCGGGACGAAGGTCATCGCGCGCACGACCGTGAAGGCGATGCGCAAGGACGTGACCGCCAAGTGCTACGGCGGCGACATCAGCCGCAAGCGCAAGCTCCTCGAGAAGCAGAAAGAGGGCAAGAAGCGGATGAAGATGGTCGGCAGCGTCGAGATCCCGCAGGAGGCGTTCCTCGCCATCCTGAAGATCGACTGACGCGGGGGGCTGGAAGGCGGGCGGGGGACCCGCGGCCACGCGAGCGTGGCGGCGCGCGTTCACCGCCCGTATAAGCTGCCCATGCCGCCCGCCCCTGTCCGCCTGCGCGCTCTGCGCGCGGCGCCCCCCGTCCTTGCCCTCGGCCTCGCCGTCCTCGCGTGCGACGACCCGCCCGCCCCGGCGCCGGGGGCGTCCACCGCTGCGCCGCCGGCCTCAGCGAACGCCGCGCCGGCGGAGAGCGCCGCGGCGCCCCCCGCGACCGCAGAGGCCCGCAAGCGGGAGATGCCGCCGCGGCCCGTCCCGCTCGGGTCGAGCGGGCCGATCCAGCCGAGCGCCCCGCCGGAGCAGCAGATGATGGCGATCCAGTACACGCTCGCCATGGTGTCGCCGCAGCCGACCGATCCGCTCGTCGACAAGGCCTACCTCGACGCCATCCTGCCCAAGCTCGCCGTCGCCGTGCGCACCGCGGACAAGGGCAAGACCCCGCCCAACCCGGTGAAGGCGACAAAGGGGAACCGGAAGATCGAGGTCGACATGGGCAAGGGGTGCACGGAGCGGACCCCGTCGAACCTGCTCGCGCAGCGGGCAGGCTCGTCCCTCAGGGAGGCGTTCGACGCGGGCGTCCTCGTCGTCTCCTGCCACGACGCCCTCTGGGAGTGCCACCAGTCGACACGGGATCCGAGCGACGTCCTGTGTCACGCAGCGCCCCGGCGCTGAGCGTGGTATGGGCTGCGTCTGCCATGCAGGAGACGCTTGCCTACTCGCTCCCCGGCGCCGCCGACGCGCTCCCCCGACCGGATCCGCTCGCCGCGCTGGTCGCCGACCTGAACCGCGATCGCCCGCCGCTCGCCCGGCTGCGCCATGACGCCACCATCGCGTTCGGCCCCGCCATGCGCGTCGAACGCTTCGTCCTCGGCAACGGGCTCAAGGTGCTCGTGCTCGTCGACCCGTCGGCGCCCGTGATCTGCCTGCAGACCTGGTTCGGCGTCGGCTCGCGCCACGAGCGCATCGGCAAGACCGGCATCGCCCACCTCTTCGAGCACCTCATGTTCGGCGAGACGGAGAGCGTCGCGCACGGCGCGTTCGACCGCATGCTCGAGGAGGCCGGCGCCGAGACGAACGCGGCGACGTTCCTCGACTGGACCTACTACCACACGAACCTGCCGAAGGACGCGCTCGAGCTGACCCTCCGCCTCGAGGCGGAGCGCATGGCGCGGCTCGTCCTCCGCGACCCCCAGGTGTCGAGCGAGAAGGAGGTCGTCGCCAACGAGCGGCGGCAGCGCGTCGACGACGACGTCGACGGGGCGGTGAGCGAGCTGCTCTACAAGGAGGCGTTCAGGAAGCACGCCTACGGGTGGCCGACCATCGGCTGGATGGAGGACATCAAGGGCTTCACGACCGAGGACTGCGTCGAGTTCTACCGGACGTACTACGCCCCGAACAACGCGGCGCTCGTCCTCGTCGGCGACGTCGCGCTCGATCACGCGCTGCGCGCGGTGCAGGACAGCTACGGCGCCCAGGAGTCGTCGAGGATCCCGGTCGAGGACGTGTGCCCCGAGCCGCCGCAGACCGAGGAGCGCCGCGCCGAGGTGACGAAGCCGACGGCCACGCACAAGGTCGCGATCGGCTACCGCTCGCCGGCGCTCGGCGACTTCGATCACGCGCCGCTCGTGCTGCTGAACGAGATCCTCTTCGCCGGCCGGTCGTCGCGCGTGCACCGCGCGCTGGTGCAGGAGCAGGAGATCGCGAGCGAGGTCCGCGGCTGGGTCGGCTCGTTCCGCGACCCCGCGCTGTACGACATCTACCTCTCGGCGCGCGGCGAGCACACCGGCGACGAGCTGCTCGCGGCCCTCGATCCGCTCCTCGACGCCGTGCGCCGCGCCCCCGTGAGCGAGGCGGAGCTCGACCGGGCCAAGGCGCGCATCGAGCTCTCCCTGCTGCAAGGGCTCGAGACCGTCGCCGGCAAGGCCGAGCAGATCGGCTTCTACGAGACGGTGCTCGGCGATCCCGCCGCCCTGTTCGAGCGGCTCGCCGCGTACCGCCGGGCGACCGTGGGGGACCTCTTGCGCGTGGCGCGGCGTTACCTGGTGAGCTCGGCGCGGACGGTGATCCACGTGATCCCGGACGGATCGAGCGCCGACGAGGACGAGGGCGAGGAGAGCGAGGAGGCATCGTGAGCCAGAGCGTGAAGAGCGGCCTCGCCTGGGGCGCGGAGGGGCAGGGCAGGGGAGCGCCGGGCGGGCGGGTGGCGCCGCGGGACGGCGCGGTGCTCGTCGAGACGAGCCACGCGCTCCCGATCGTCAGCATCGTCGTCGCGTTCCGCTCCGGCGCGGCGTTCGACCCGGTCGGGCGCGAGGGGCTCGCCCGGATCACGGCGCGCATGCTCCGCCGCGGCGCCGAGGGCTACAGCGCGAACGAGATCGAGGAGACGATCGACGCGCTCGGCGGGGAATTCGGCGCCGACGTGGCGACGAGCGCGACGACGGTGCACTTCGAGGTGATCAAGCGATCGCTCGACCGGTTCATCGATCTCGGGGCCACGCTCCTCGCGCGCCCGACCTTCTCGCCGCCCGAGCTCGCGCGGCTCCTGCGCGAGGCCGAGGCCGAGCTCATCGAGGCGCGCGACAGCGATCGCTCGCTGTGCAGCCGCGCCTTCCGGCGGTGCCTGTTCGCCGGGCACCCCTACGGCCGCCGCATCGCGGGCACCATCCCGACGCTGCGGGAGATCACGCGCGACGACGTCGCGGCCTTCTACGCGCGGCACTACACCCGGCGCAACGCGATCGTGGCCATCTCGGGCGACGTCGAGCCCGCCGAGGCGCACGCGATCGCGGAGCGCCTGCTGGCCGGCCTGCCCGAGGGCGAGCCGGTCGCCGATCCGGTGACCGAGCCCGAGGGGCGGCGGGGGCGGTGCCTCGTGTTCGTCGACAAGCCCGAGCGGACGCAGACGCAGATGGTCATCGGCGGGCTCGGCACCGACGCCCACGACCCCGACCACATGGCGCTCCTCGTCGCGAACACCGCGTTCGGCGGCACGTTCTCGTCGCGGCTGATGCAGGAGGTGCGCGCGAAGCGCGGCTGGTCTTACGGCGCCTCGTCGCGGGCGGGCTTCGATCGGCACCGCGACGCCTTCACGATGTGGACCGCGCCCGCGGCGCAGGACGCCGCCGCCTGCCTCTCGCTGGAGCTCGATCTGCTCGAGGCGCTGCGGCGCGACGGGGTCACGGAGGACGAGCTCACGTTCGTGAAGCGCTACCTCGTCCGCTCCCACGCGTTCGAGATCGACACCGCGAGGAAGCGCGTTCACCAGCGGCTCGAGGAGATCCTGTACGACCTGCCCGAGGGCTATCACGAGACCTACGTGCAGCGGGTCGAGGCGGTCACGCTCGAGGAGGCGAACGCCGCCGTGCGGCGGCGGATCTCGGAGGACGACCTCGTGATCGGCGTCGTCGGGACCCACCAGGAGATCGGCGAGGCGGTCGCCGCGGCCATCCCGAGGTTGGCCGAGGTGAAGGTCGAGCCGTACGACCTCGAGTAGCCGGGGCGCTGCCCGATGACGCTCCGCCGCGAGGCGAGCCGTCCGCGACGCGGGGGTGCGAGCCCGTCGTGAACGGCCTTGCTGCGCGGCCGTGCCGCTGCGGCGCCGTCCGCGCGGCAGAGCAGGCCTCAACGCGCAGGCGGCAGCAGGATCGCGCGCGCGACCGCAACCGCCGCCCGGGGCCGGCATCCAAGGCGCTGCTTCTTCGCGAGGACGGGGCAGGGCTTGCGCTGCGCGTCCAGACGTCCGGAGCGATCGGTCGCGATCGCGCCGCAGGGGACGTGCGGCTTCCCGTCCGGCACTTCCGGGCGCCGGCTCGCGAGGGCGAACGACGGGAGCTTGCGATGAAGGCACGAACGATCAACGCGCCGGTGCTTGCCGTGGCGATCGCGCTCGCCGGGCCCGCCGCGGCGGCTGTCCCGATCACGATCACCCACCAGGGGCGCCTGTTCGACGCGGCAGGCCAGCCGATCGACGACACGCTCGACGTGGTGTTTGCGCTCTACGACGCGATCGACGCGCCCGTGCCCATCTGGAGCGAGGTCCACACGATCACGTTCGACCACGGGTACTTCTCGGTCGATCTCGGCGAGGTCGCGCCCATCGACAAGCCCGTCCTCGACGGGACAGCGCGCTACCTCGGGATCACGGTGGGCAACGACCCCGAGATGGTTCCGCGCGCCAGGGTGGCCAGCGTCCCGTATGCGCTCCAGGCCAGCAATGTGTCCGGCGACATCACGCCGAACTCGATCTCGATCGGCGGTCAGCTCGTCATCGACAGCAGCGGTCTCTGGGTCGGCCAGCCTGTCGGCCTGAAGGGTGAGCCTGGGCCGTCCGGTCCTGCCGGACCAGTGGGGCCCGCCGGCCCGCCCGGCGTCGCGGGGCCCCCGGGTGTACAGGGAGCGGCGGGTCCACCAGGACCGCCCGGCGTCGTCTCGAGCACCTCGGTCTCCGGCGCGGGCCTCGATCCACGGATGACACCGCAGTTCCTCGCGGCGCCCGCCACGGTGAGCGTGACGGCCCTGGGGCAGCGCATCGTGGTCGTGTCCAACAAGGCGCTGGGCACCGACGAGACCCCCGCGGACAAGCTCCTTCTCTGGATCTGCTCCCAGCAGATCGCGCCGGTAGGGGAGCTCACCCCCGCGGGGACCGGCGTCTATGCGCTCCAGCTCCCGGCGAACACCAGGATCAGCATGGGGCTCAGCGCCGTGCTCTCGCTGCCGCCCGGTCAGTACAACGTCGGTCTTTGCGGGAGGTCCGACAGCCCCTTCTGGACCAACAACGATTACTCCTACACATCCGCTGTCGTCACCATGGAGTAAGGTCGAGCCGGGCGGATGATCTCGCGCACGGCGAGCTGCGCCGCGCGCGCCCCGGCGACCCCACCATGCAGAAGGAGCTCCTGACCCCCGCGGCGATCCTGCTCGGCAGCGTCTTCATCGCGGCGGGTCTCTACTTCGGGCTCCAGCGCGCGGCGCCGCCGGGGTCGGCGGCGGCCGCGTCCACGGAGGAACCTGCTCCGCGGCAGCCGGCGCCGCGCGCCGCGCCCGCAGGGACCGTGGCCGCATCGCCGGGCGAGCTCCAGAAACGCGTCGAGGCGGACGCCATCAAGGCGCTCGAGGCGCGGCGGACGCTCTTCGTGAAGCAGTGCTGGGAGCCCTCGCTCAAGAAGAGCGCCACGCCGGCGCGCGCCAGGTACCTCTTCAACATGACCTTCGACGAGTCCGGCAAGGAGATCGCCCGCGGCATCAGCGAGGTGCGGGGGATGGACCGCCCGGACGCGGCGCAATGCCTCCGGATGATCCCGCTCGGGATCGCGGTGCCGCCGCCCGGAGCCCGCGTCGCCGTCGAGGTCGAGATGATCCTGCCGTGAGCGCGCGCCCGCTGCGGCGTCACGCTGCGGACGCGTCCGCGCCGCCGTTTGGTGCGCGATGGGCGCTGGGCTAAGGTCACGCCGTGCCTTGGCTTGCTGAGCTCGCCCTGCACCTGTACCGCGCGCTGCACCTGCTCGTCCTCACGGTCGTGCCCACGTGGCTATCGCCGGAGCCGATGCCGCCGCGCGCGCTCGCCCTCGCGGGGGCGCTCTCCGCGGCCGCGCTCGCGTCGGCGCTCGGGCTGTCGGCGTGGTTCGCCGCGCGGCTGGAGACGCGGCTCGCAAGGAACGGGGCGGCGCTCTTGTGGCTCGCGATCGCCACGGCGCTCGCGGCGGCGCTCTACTACCGCGGGCCGCGCGCGCCGCTCGCGCAGGGGGTGTTCCTCGTCGCCGCGCCGCTCTGGGCGGCGCTGGCGACGCTCGCCTCGGCCGCGGCGGAGCGCTGGCTCGGCTCGAGCTTCAAGCACCGGCGGATGGGCGCCGCGATCGTGGTGATCGGCCTCGGCGCCGTCCAGGTGTTCGGAGCGTCGTCGCTGCTCGGGTCACGCGAGCGGATGTGGTGGGCGGCGCTGCGCCGCGACGGCGCGCACCTGCGCGCGGTCGACGAGCTGACGAGGCCGCTCCTCGATCAGCGAAAGCAGGGCGACCTCGACGGCGTCGCCGCGCGCTGCCTGAAGATGCACCCCGCCTCCGCGGCGCCCGCCGCGCCGGCGACGTGCGCCTGCCTCGCCCTGCGCGCCGAGGCGAGGCTCCACGCCCGCAACGCCGGCGCCGCCCTCCGCGACGCGGAGGCCGCGCGCGAACGATGCCCCGAGCAGAAGGGCGCGCGCGCCGTCCTGGCCGAGGCGCTCGCCGTCGCGGGGCGCACGGAGCGCGCGGAGGCCGAAGCGCGTGCCGCGCTGGAGGAGGGCGGCGACCCGTCGCGGCTCCGCTACGCGCTCGCGCTCGCGCTCGAGCGCGCGGGCCGCGTCGCGGAGGCCAGGGCCGAGGCGGAGCGCGCGATCGAGGCGGGCGCCGGCCGGAAGGCGCAGCTCCTCGCGGGAGCGCTCGCGATCCTGACCGGGGATCTCGACGGGGCCACGGCGCGCCTCGCGCCGCTCGCCCAGCAGGACCCTTCCGACGCCGAGGCGCTCTACAACCTCGCGCTCGTCGCCGACAAGCGCGGCGACTACAACGGCGCGCGCCAGGGCTACCTCGCCGCCCTGAAGGCCGACCCGAGGAACGCCGACGCGCGGTACAACCTCGCGCTGCTCACGTTCCGCGCGGGCATCGTCGACGAGTCCCGCCACCACGCGCGCAAGTTCCTCGAGGCGTTCCCCGAGGATCCGCGCGGTAGCCAGCTCGCGCGGACGACGGGCACGCCAGAGGGCGCCGCGCGCGACGGCGGCTCGCCTCCGTCGCGCGCCGGCGGGCGACGGCCTGCGCAGGATCCCGCCGGGAGCTCGGGCCCTCGCTGAGCTCCGCGCGTCGGCGATCTCGCCCACCACCCGCTCCCTGACGCGCGGCACAGCCGCTCGCGCCCGGCGCCGCCGTCCCGCGCGGCAGACGCGGCGGGCGCGGCAGGCGCCGCTGCGACGCGCGCGCCCAGGCCGAATCGCGCGATTGCGCCTGGCAGCTCCTTCATTTTCGCGCGGCGCAAACGTGACCCTGGACGGCCACCTGTGGTATTCCGAAGGTCTGGGAGGCTGCGTGACACCCGCCGCGGGGACCACCGTTGCCGATCGCTTTCGCCTGGTGCGTCCGCTGAGGCAAGGCGGGATGGGCTCGGTGTGGCTCGCCCAGCACATCGGCCTCGACATCCCGTGCGCGATCAAGTTCATGCACGCGCAGGGGGTCTCGAAGGAGGTGCGGCACCGCTTCGAGCGGGAGGCCAAGGTCGCGGCGCAGATCCGCAGCCCGCACGTCGTGCAGATCCTCGACCACGGCGTCTGGAAGGGGACGCCGTACATCGCGATGGAGTACCTCGAGGGGGAGGACCTCGACACCCGCATCCAGCGCGTCGGTCGACTCGATCCGCACGACACGATGGCGATCACCGCGCAGGTCGCGCGCGCCCTCACGAAGGCTCACGCGGCCGGCCTTGTCCATCGCGACCTCAAGCCGGCGAACATCTTCCTCGTCAAGGACGACGACCGCGAGATCGCGAAGGTGCTCGATTTCGGCATCGCGAAGGACAGCACGCCGAAGGTCACCTCCAACACGAAGACCGGCTCGCTGCTCGGGACGCCGGCGTACATGAGCCCGGAGCAGGCGCAGGGGACCAAGAGCATCGATCATCGCTCGGACCTCTGGTCGCTCGCCGTGGTCGTTTTCGAGTGCCTGACCGGCAGGCTCCCGTTCGACAGCCAGGCCTTCGGCGATCTGCTCCTCAAGATCATGGTGCGGCCGCTGCCGGTGCCGTCGCAGCTCGCCCCCGTGCCGCCCGGCTTCGACGCCTGGTGGGCCCGCGCCGCGTCGCGCGAGCCGGACGCCCGCTTCCAGAGCGCGAGGGAGTTCTGCGACGCGCTGGCGGTCGCCCTCGACATCGCGAGCGACAGCATCGAGCCGAGGACGAGCCTCACCGGCATGTTCCGCGCGCCCGGCGATCGCATCTCGGTGGAGGTCGGCTTCTCCCCGCGCTCGCAGGAGGGCGCGACGCTCCTCGACGCGGGACCCGACAGCGCGGCGCCTTCGTTCGGCAACGCGGCCACGCTGGTCGCCTCCTCGGAGGCCAAGATCGAGCCGATCTCGGCGAACCCCGTCCCCACGGTGGCCTCGCCTGGCGAGGCAGCGGGCGCGGCCGCGATGGCGGGCCGCCAGATGCGGTCGCAGACCGCCAGCGCCCTTGTCTCGGTCGTGTCGCCCCCGACCCGGCGGCCCGTCGTCGTGCGCGTGATCGCGGCCGCCGGGGCCGCCGCGGCCGTCCTCGTCGCGGTCGGCGTCTTCCTCCTGCGCGGCGCGGGCCCGGCCGCCCCGGCGCAGCCGCTCGCGCAGCCGGACGCCACGGCGTCGGCGTCCGACGCACCGCGTGGCCCCGAGGTCGCGACGCCGGCCGTCGCGCCGGCGAAGGATCCCGAGCCGCCGGCGCCCGCGGCCTCCGCTGCGCCGGCGCCCTCGTCCTCCGCTGCGCCGGCGCCCTCGGCCAGGGCGGCGCCGACCGGTCCGCGCGCGCCCTCGGCGCAGCCCGCTCAGGTGAAGCAGCGTTCCCCCGCGCCGTCGGGTACCGTGCGTCGCAAGCCGAAGCCGACCGACTTCGGCATCTGACGTTCACCGCAGCACCTCGCTCGGACCTCGCTCGTATGGCTCGTCGACCAGGAATCGCTGCTTTGCTGCTCGCGCTGACGTGCGCGCCCGCCGCCCTCGCACAGGTCTCCGACGCCGATCGCGCCACGGCGCGCTCGCTCGCCGTCGAGGGGCAGGAGGCCCTCGAGCAGAAGGACTTCACCGCCGCGCTCGATCGGTTCAGCCGCGCGGACGCCATCATCCACGCGCCGACGTTGCTGCTCGGCGTCGCCCGCGCGCAGGTGGGCCTGGGCAGGTTGATCGCGGCGCACGAGTCGTACAGCCGCATCCTCCGCGAGGGGGCGCCGGAGGGCTCGCCCGAGCCGTTCTTCGAGGCGATCGCGGCCGCGCAGCGGGAGCTCGACGCGCTCGCCCCGCGCATCCCGCAGGTGCTCCTGACGGTGCGCGGGCCGGACGCCGTCGACGTCACGATCGACGGCGAGCCCGTTCCGCGCGCCGCGCTCGGGGTCCGGCGGCCGGTCGATCCGGGCGAGCACACCGTCCGCGCGACGGCGGCGGGGTTCGCTGCGGCCGAGGTGAAGCTGACCCTCGCGGAGGGCGCCCGCGAGACCGTCACGCTGGAGCTCGCGCCGCTCGCGCCGCCGCCCGGCGCGTCGCCTCCGCCCATCACGCGGGCGCCCGACGCGGGGCCCGTCGCTTCCGGCGGCGGCGCCCGCACGGCGCTGGGCATCGCCGCGCTGGGGCTCGGCGGCGTCGGCCTCGCGGCCGGCGCGGTGGGCGGGGTGCTCGCCATCGGCAAGCACGGCGACCTCTCGGAGCGCTGCCCCGGCAACCGCTGCGACCCCTCGCTCCAGGGCGAGATCGACAGCTACCACGCCATGGGCACCCTCTCGACGATCGGGTTCGTCGTCGGCGCCGTGGGCGTCGGCGCGGGGGCCGTCCTCCTGCTCACGGCGCCGAGGTCACAGCGGCGCACCGGGATATGGATCACACCGGTCATCGGGCTCGGCTCCGCGGGAGCGAAGGGGAGTTTCTGATGCGCCAGGCGTTCGGGATCGGCGTGGTGCTCGGGGTGGCCGGGATCGCCGCGGCGTGCACCAGCGTGCTCGGGGACTTCGAGGTGGGCGGGGCCGGTACCGGCTCGACGGGGGGACCCTCCGGGTGTCCTGTCGGCACGGCCGACTGCGACGGCAACCCCGCCGACTGCGAGGTCAACGTGAGCGACGATCCGCAGAACTGCGGCGCTTGCGGCGCGCGGTGCCTCGACGACGGGACGTGCGCCGCGGGCGTCTGCGATGGGGTCACGGAGATCGCGCGCGGGTACCCGACGATGGAGTCTCCGAACGCCAAGTTCCTCGTCATCTACGGCGACGAGGTCTACTGGACGGCCGGCGAGGGCCGGGGCGGCAGCGTGCAGAAGGTGTCGGTCCTCGGTGGACCGGTGACGACCATCGCCGCCGATCAGAACGCTCCGTACGGGATCGCGGTGAACCAGGGGGGCGTCTTCTGGTCCAACCTCAACGACACGAACATCCTGCGGGTGAACCACGACGAAGCGGGCGCGCCGAAGGTGGTCTTCGACTCGGACTACGCGACCCTCGGCGTGGTGGCGGACGAGACCGACGTGTTCTGGGCGCAGCGCGCCGGCGGCATCGGCGCCCCCGGCCGCGGGAGCCTCATCGGCCGGATCCCGATGTCCGACGGCCTGGCCGACGACGCGTTTCACGAGGACAGCGCCGTGTCGCCGCACCTCATCGCGCTCGACGACACCCACGTGTACTGGGTCGACCGCAGCGAGCGCGGCTCGGTGAACAAGACGTCGCGGGAGGACGGACAGACGGCCAGGCTGATCGAGAATCCGCAGGCGTATCCGTATGCGATCGCGGTGGACCGGGACCACGTCTACTGGACCAACAGCCCCCGCGATCGGAGCAACGACGAGCGGGGCGGCGTGATGAGGGCGCCGAAGCGCGGCGCGCGGGACGCGACGCGCCTGTGGTCGCCCGACGAGGACCGCGACATCGCGAACTCGACCCCCGACTGCATCGCCGTGGATGACAACGACGATTTCGTCTACTGGACCGATCAGGGATCGAGCCGCGTCCTGCGCAAGCGCAAGGACGGCAGCGGTCGCCAAGAGGTGCTGTACGAGCGGGGGACGCCGCGCGGCATCGCGCTCCACGGCGACCACGTGTACTGGGTGGACGAGAAGAACAACGGCGCGGTGAGGAAGATCCGCCGCTGACCGGTGGCGAGACGAGCGCGCGGGGCGAACGAGCGCGCCCGCGCGTCCGATCAGCCCGCCGCGTCGCGCAGCCGGTCGACGTCGACGCCCAGCCGGCCCGACATGTCGTCGGCGGCCGAGACGACGCGCGCCCCCTGGATGATGTCGCGCGCCATCAGCTGCGTGGAGAGGATCGCGCAGAACGCCATGTCGTCGGTGTTGCTCATCGACTTGCCGCCCGTCCTGCGGCACTTCGCGACGAGCGACGCGACGGGCTGCGCCTGCCAGATCCCGGCGTCCTTGATCGCGTCCGGCGACAGGCACGCCTCCACGTAGTCCGGCGTCCCGCTCCCGAAGAACGGCTGCACGACGGGGGCGCGGTACGGCTGCTTCTTCCGCTCGAGGACGCCCGGCGGCAGGAGGTCGCCCATCGCGCGCTTCAGCACGTGCTTCTCGTCGAGGGTGCGCAGCTTCAGCGTGTCCGGCAGCGCGTCCGCCACGTCCATCACGTCGGGATCGAGGAACGGGAAGCGCCCCTCGACCGAGTTCGCCATCATCATGCGCTCGCCCTGCGACGAGAGCAGGTAGCCCGACAGCAGCGTCGTGATCTCCAGGTACTGCGCGCGCGCGAGCGGCGTCCAGCGCATGAAGTCGCCGGGGAGTTGCTCCCTCAGGCGATCGGCGGCCGCCGCCTCGCCGACGCCCTCGCGCATCGCGGGATCGAGCATCAGCTTGATGCGGCTCGTCGCGTCCCACCGCGGGCGGTGGGAGTAGAACGGGTCGTCCGTCTGCGCGAGGTTCCGCCCGAAGAAGGCCTTGGCCATCTCGACCTGCGCGACCGGAGACCGCTGGAGGTAAGGGTAGAGCCGGAGCAGGAGCTGGGGTCGGAGCTTGCTCTCCGGGTGGCGCGCCCAGAAGCGGCGGACCCGGTCCTCGCGGAAGATGTCGTAGCCGGCGAAGAACTCGTCGGCGCCCTCGCCGGTCAGCACCACGCGGTAGCCGCTCTGCCGGACGAGGCGCGCCAGGATGAACAGCGGCGCCGGGGCGGTGCGCAGGAGCGGGGCCTCGGCGTGGTAGACGACATCGGGGAAGACGCGCGCGATGTCGGCGTCGCCGCACTGGATCGAGGCGTGGGAGGTGCCGAGGTGCGCGACGGCGGCGCGCTGGTACTCGGCCTCGTCGAACTCGCGCTCGGCGAACTCGACCGAGAACGTGCGCAGCGGCACGTCGCGGTTCGAGGCGATGAGCGCCGCGACGATCGTCGAGTCGAGCCCGCCGCTCAGGTAGCTGCCGACGGGGACGTCGGCGCGCAGGCGGATCGTCGAGCCGCCGCGGACCGCCTCGCGCACGCCGGAGACGAGCGGCGCCTCGTCCGCTACCGGCGCGCGCCCGACGGGGAACTCGGGCCGGTAGCGCACCGAGACGCGCGGCGAGACGTCGCGATCGAGGTCGAGCGTCGCCACCGCGCCCGGCGGGATCTGCTGGATGGCCTCGTACGGCGTGAGCGGGGCGACCGGCGCCCAGAAGGTCAGCGCCTCGTCGAGCCCGTCGCGCGAGATCGCGCGGGGGATGGTGGGGTCCTGGAAGAGCGCCTTCACCTCGCTGGCGAACCGGAGGACGCCGCGGTGGACCGTCCAGAAGAGCGGGTTGATGCCGACGCGGTCGCGCGAGAAGAACGCGCGCCGCCGCTTGACGTCCCAGAGGACGAACGCCCACTGGCCGTTCAGGCGGTCGACCATGGCCTCGCCGTACTCGGCGTAGGCGTGGATCAGCGCCTCGGTGTCGCTCTTCGTCCGGAAGTGGTGGCCCTTCGCGGTGAGCTCCTCGCGGAGCTCGATGTAGTTGAAGATCTCGCCGTTGAAGCAGACCCAGAGCGTCTCGTCGGCGTTGGCCATCGGCTGCCAGCCGCCGTCGAGGTCGATGATCGACAGGCGCGCGTGGGCCAGCGCGACGTGGCGATCGCGGTAGATGCCGAAGCCGTCAGGGCCGCGATGGCGGAGCGCGCGGGCCATCCGGAGGGCCAGATCGCGGTCGGGGTTCGGCGCCTCGGTGCGCAGGTTGATCAGGCCAGCGATACCGCACATATCAGATGAGCTCGCTCTTCTTGACCTTGCCGCTCGCCGTCTTGGGCAGGGCGTCCATGAACTCGACGAACTTGGGCACGGCGACCTCGTCGAGCTCGGACCGCACCCGCTTGCGGACGTCGTCCGCTGTCACCGCGGCGTCGGCGGCCTTCACGATCGCGGCCTTCACCGCGACCCCGAGCACCTGGTCCGGCACGCCGACCACCGCCGCCTCGACGACGCCGGGGACCTTGCAGATCACCGACTCGACCTCCAGCGGGCTCACCTTCTCGCCGCGGGTCTTGATGATGTCGTCCTTGCGCGCGACGAAGTAGAGGTACCGGTCCTCATCCATCTTGAAGAGGTCCCCCGTGTGCAGCACCACCTCGCCGGGGAGGGGCCCCGGCCGGAGGGCGCGCGCTGTTGCGTCTGGATTTTTCCAGTAGCCGCGCATCACGTTCGGCCCGCGGACCACGAGCTCGCCCACCTCGCCCGGCTCGGCCCGCGTGCCGTCCTCCCGCTCGATCCAGAGCTCCTCGTTCGGCATCGCGATGCCCACGGAGGACGGCCGCTCGAGCGCCAGGGACGGGGGCAGGTAGCAGACGCGCGTGCACTCGGTCTGGCCGTACATCGCGTAGAAGGCGACGTTGGGCAGGAGCTCGCGGAGGCGCAGGAGCTGCGGCGCCGGGAGCCCGTACGCGGCGTTCGTCATGTACCGGAGCGCCGAGAGATCGGCCTTCGCGAAGTTCTTGAGCGAGAGCATCGACGCGAAGATCGTCGGCACGCCGGCGAAGCCGGTGGCGCGCTCCTCGGCCATCTTCTGGACGATGGGCCACGGCATCGAGAAGCCCTTCTCGAGGACGACCGTCCCGCCGAACGCGTGGGTCACGAGGAGCTGGAAGAGCCCGTAGGTGTGCGACAGGGGCAGCACGCAGAGGATCACGTCGTCCGCCGTGTGCTCGAGGTACGCGCCGATGGCCGCGGTGCTGTTGCGGAGGTTCTGGTGCGTCAGCATGACGCCCTTCGACTCGCCGGTGCTGCCGCTCGTCCAGCAGAGCGTCGCGAGGTCGAGCTCTATCGCGCGGCGCTCGGGCGCCTCTCCGGGCGCGCCGGCCAGCGCTTCCTGGAAGTCGCGCCCCTCGGGCGGGGCGCCGGCGGCCGCGGGCGAGGCGCCGCTCAGGAACGTCGCGGCCGGGCGTGCGCCGGGCGGGAGCTCGGCCACGGCGGCGAGGGTCTCGCGCATGCCGCGCGACGCGACGAGCGCGCGGGGCTCGGCGAGCTCCATCACCTGGCCGAAGCGCCGCGGCCGCATCGCGGTGCCGAGCAGCGACGGCACCCCGTCGGCCCGGAGCGCGCCGTAGTAGGCGACGACGGCGTCCACGCCGTTGTCGAGCGCGATCATGACGCGGTCGCCGCGGTGCACGCCCGCCTCGCGGAAGAGGGCGGCGCAGCGGTCGGCGAGCGCGTCGAGCTCGCGGTACGTGAGCCGGCGTCCCTCGGAGACGAGCGCTGCGTGGTCGGGGCGCGAGGCGGCGAACGATCGCAGCGCCGAGTCGATGAGGAAGCGATCCGTGCGCGGATCGCGACGAGCGGTGTGCTGCGTGCTCATGCGCCCCCCGGGTGTTCTGGTCAGTTGCTGCTCTTCTTGCCGTTCACGTAGGTGACGAGCCGGGCGATCGAGCCGAAATTCTCCGGCACCATCTCCTCGTCGGCGACCTGGATGCCGAGGTCCTGCTCGAGGAACTGGACGATCTCGAGGACGGCCGTCGAATCCAGGATTCCCTGGTCGAGCAGGGGGACCTCGGCCCCGAGATCGGCGGTGGCGCCCCGGTAGCCGAACGAGGTGACCAGGAAGTTGCGAATCGTCGATTCGATGCTGGAAGTGCTCATGGAGTTAGCCTTTACGTCTATCACCCTCCAGGCTTTCCTGTCGAGGGTGGTCGGCGCAGCGTCGAACGCCGCAGGGCGTGCCCGCAGCGACGGAAAAGCGCGCGGCGGTGTCGCGTGGTCTTGCGCGGTGTCGCGTAGTGTTGCGTCGAGTCGCGCGACGGCGTCGCGCGCTGCAGGTGAGATCGCGACTCGCGATCTCATCGCCGGCCCGAGCTCGTCAGGCGTGGTCAGAGCCGCGGACGAGCAGCGGCTGGGCGTGGAGGTACTGCGCTACCCGGCGCTTGGCCTCGATGTCCTTGAACACGCGCTCGACCTGCTCCGGCGTGATGCCGACGGCGGGCGCCGCCTCCGCGGCCGGGACCTTGTTGTTGTAGGCGTAGAGGCAGAGGTCCATCTTGTCGTACGGGAGCGCGAAGTAGAACTCGTCCTGCCCCTGCGGCATCGAGAACGTGTCCGTCGTCGGCGCGCGCTTGCGGATGTCGGCCGGGACGCCGATGTGCTCGGCGAGCGCGTAGACCTGGCTCTTGTACAGGTGCGCGATCGGCTTGAAATCCGCGGCGCCGTCGCCCTGCTTCACGAAGAAGCCCTGATCGTACTCGAGCAGGTTCGGCGTGCCGGCGACCGCGTAGTTCAGCCTGTCGGCGTGGTAGTACTCCATCATCTTGCGGATGCGCTGCTTGAAGTTCGTCGCGGCGACGAGCTGCAGGTAGGCGTTCAGGGGCATCCGCTTCACGCGCGGCTCCTCGCCGGGCGGCTGCGCCGTGAGCTGCGAGACGTTGAGCCGGTCGCTCTCGAGGATCGAGGGCAGCGTGATCTTGAACTTCCAGCTCTCGTTGTAGTCCGGGTAGACCATCCGGATCGCCTCGTCCTGCCGCTCGTAGCAGCGGAGACCGGTCAGCGCTGGCTTGATGTTCTCGATGACCGCCTCGATGCCGAGCTGTTCGGCGAGCATCTTGCCGAGCCGGAGCGCGTCGTCCGAGGTGTCGCGCTCCGGCATGAAGAGGCCGAGCACCTTGTCCTTGCCGAGCGCGCGGACGCACAGCGTCGAGACGACGGAGCTGTCGATCCCGCCCGAGATCCCGACCACGGCCCCGCGCTTCCGCAGCGTGCCGAACACCTGATCCCGGATGGCCTTCTCGATCTCTTGCGCTACCGCCGGGGCATCGATCCTGAGGACGTCTCGCGAAAACATGGTTGGCTCCACCCTTTCAAAAAGATGGACCAGACTATTAAAACCGAGCGCGGCAGGGAACCCCGTTCGCCCGAAGCCGTCGCGGGGCGACGTCGCGCGCGGGAACGGCGCGCAGCGGACCGCGAGGACCCGCGAGAGGAAGACGCCGGAGCAGGTGCCCGCCCGCGCTGCCTGGCCGCGCTGGCCAGATGTCCGGCGCGCCGCCCGCGGTTGTGCTGTTGTGGCTCGTGCGCTGGAGGGCTGCGTCTGGCCGGGCCGCGTCGGGCCCGGACGCGTCAGCTCGCGGGCGTGGTCCGCGGCTCGCCGGTCGCGGAGAACTCGTTGGACTCCGCGGCAAGCACCCAGAGCACGGCCATGCGGACCGCGACGCCGGCCTCGACCTGGTCGAGGATCACGCTCTGCTTACCGTCCGCGACGCGCGGATCGATCTCCACGCCGCGGTTCATCGGCCCCGGGTGCATCACGATCGCGTCCGGCTTGGCGAGCGCGAGCCGCGCCGGGTTGAGCCCGAAGGTGCGGCTGTACTCGCGCGTGCTGGGGAGGAAGCTGCCGCTCAGCCGCTCGCGCTGGACCCGCAGCATCATCACCACGTCGGCCCCCTCCAGGGCGGGCTCGATCCGGTCGTAGAGCGTCGCGCCGAGCGACTCGCCCGCGACAGGCAGGAGCGTGCGCGGGCCGGCGAAGCGGACCCGCGCGCCCATCGTGGTGAGCAGGTGCGCGTTCGAGCGGGCGACGCGGCTGTGGACGATATCGCCGCAGATCGCGACCTCCAGCCCCTCCAGTCGGCCCTTGGCGCGGCGGATCGTGAACGCGTCGAGCAGCGCCTGCGTCGGGTGCTCGTGCGTGCCGTCCCCCGCGTTGACCACCGCGGCGCGCGTGCGCGCGGCGACGTGGTGCGGCGCGCCCGACGCGGCGTGCCGGATGACCAGCACGTCCGGCTGCATCGCCTGGAGGTTCTGCACCGTGTCGAGCAGCGACTCCCCCTTGACGGCGCTCGAGGTGGAGACGCTGATGTTGATGACGTCGGCGCTGAGCCGCTTTCCGGCGAGCTCGAACGACGTCCGCGTGCGCGTCGACGGCTCGTAGAACAGGTTCACCACGGTCTTGCCGCGGAGCGTGGGCACCTTGCGCACGCTCCGCCGGGAGACGTCGAAGAGCGACTCGGCCGCGTCCAGGAGCGACACGATCTCGGGCCTGGAGAGCCCCTCGATGCCGAGCAGGTGTCGGTGCGGGTAGATCCTCCTCATGCGCTGGCTCACGTCCCTTCCGGGGGAGAGGGGGGCTCCGACAGCTTCGCGTCGGCGGCGGTGACGAGAGCCCAGAGCTCGCCCGCGCGCTCCACGACGTCGACGCGCTGGCCGGGGGCGAGCTCGACCGCGCGGACGACGTAATCGGGGTGAATCGGCAGCTCCCTGCCGCCGCGATCGACGAGCGCGACCAGCTCGATCCGCCGCGGTCGGCCGTAGTCGAGCACCGCGTCGACCGCCGCGCGGATGGTGCGGCCGGTGTAGATCACGTCGTCGATCAGCACGATGCGCCGGCCGTCGACGGGGAAGGAGATGTGGCTTGGGCCGATGCGCGGGTTCGGCAGGGCGGTCGCGGCGTCGTCGCGGTACAGCGTGATGTCGACGGCGCCGACGGGCGGCGCGTGGCCCTCGATCTCGAGCAGCAGCGCGGCCAGCCGTCTGGCCAGCGGCTCGCCGCCCCGTCGAATGCCGATCAGCGCCAGATCCTCCACGCCGCGGCCGCGCTCGGCGATCTGGAGCGCGACGCGCCTCAGGCCGCGCCCGATGGCGGCCGGGTCGAGCAGAGCTTCCATGGCGCGGCGAGGGCTAGCACAGCGGGCGCCGCGAACCCAAGGGCCGCGTGCGCCGTCCGCAGGATCGCCCGTCCGAGCGCGGGAGAGCGCTGCGCTCTTTCGTCGTCGCGCGCCGGCGCGGAGGGCGGGCGGCGCGGCACCGCGGCGCCGCGCCGCTCAGTCGGGCTGGTGGAGGACGCGCTGGGTGCGCTCGAGGAAATAGAACCGCTCGAAGCCCGCGCGCTGGAACGTGAGCGCGCCGAAGCCGTTCACCGCGATCGCGGCCGCGCCGAGGGCGTAGAGAGGCACGCCGAAGCGGCGACCTCCCACGGCGATCATGGCGAAGAGGAACGGGGCGAAGTCGTTGGAGAAGCGGTAGCCGAACTGGATCCAGCCGCTGTTCTGGTAGAAGAGGCTCGGCAGCGCGACGGCGAAAGCCGTGGCGGCGAGCGCCCAGAAGATGGGCGGCGTGCGCCGCGGCCAGATCGCCCACGCGTAGATCGGCGTGGTCACCCAGAGCGCGAGCCCGTGGGCGTTGATCTGGAACGGCGCGCCCGGCACCTGGGTGTACGGCAGGCTGGTGAGCACCACCGCGAGGTTGCGCGGCAGGTAGTGGTAGGAGAAGAGCCCCCACTTCTCGATGCGCGCGCGCCAGGCGATGTGGAGGTAGCGGTGCCCGAACTCGGTCGCGTCGCCGAACCGCGCGTGGTTGTGCCAGAGCAGCACGGCGAGCACGAGCGCGGCCGGCGCGGCGAAGAGGGCGAGGCGGCGCAGGACGGCGCGCGTATCCGGGCGTTCCGCGCCGCCCGCGCGGAGCGCCTCGTGCAGGAACAGCGGCGCGGCGAAGCCGAGCGGCGTCCGCGTCGCGAACCCGAGGCCGAGGGCGAGGCCCGCCGCGAGGGGGTGGGCCGCGTCGAGGGCGCAGTAGAGATAGACGCACGCGAGCGCGACGCCGACGACGTGCGCCGCGAACCACACCGTCCCTTGCACCGCGCTGAACCAGTAGACGCTCCCGAGCGCGAAGAAGATCGAGAGCGCGGCGTTCTCCGCCTGCGTGCGGCGGCTGCGCCGCGAGGCCGAGAGCTTCTCCAGGGCGAGGAAGAGGACGGCCGGGCCGACGCCGGCGAACGCCAGGAAGAACTGCCCGTCGCGCACGCGCTCGGCGCCGCCGGCGAGCTGGACGAGGGGCGCGATCAGGACCGCGGGGAAGGGGGGGAAGCTGATGTAGTAGCGGTCGCCGAACACGGCGAAATCGTTGCCGCCAGCGTAGGCCGGCGGCGGTCCGCCGAGGTCGAGCCGGCCGTGGAGCCACGCCTCGGCGAGCAGGGCGTAGTGGTTGTAGGGCGTGTGGGCGGCGAAGATCGCGCGCGAGGCGCTGACGGCGTACACGAGCGTCACGAGCGCGTAGATCGCGAGCGCGATCCTCGCGCGCCGACCCGCTCGCCGTGCTTGCCCTGAAGACTCCGTCTGCTGCTCTGCGGCGCCCGCGGCAGAGGCCTCGGGCGTGGCGCTACGGTCCATGCACCGGCGACGCTACCACGCGGGCCACCGTGCGGACCCGAACGGACGGGGGCCGCCGTGGCGAGCCAGAGGAAGCCCGGCGGAGGAGCGGAAAAGCGGTCGCGGCGATCCCAGCTCGGTCTTGCGAGCCAACGCACCCCGCGCTAAACGCTCCGCTTTCACTGGCCCGGAACCCATGTCCCAGTTTGCCGTCTCCGCCAATGACATCGACATCTCCGGCATCTCGCTGGACGTGCCGCTCCCGACCGACTGGTTGAGCGCAGAGCTCGCCGATGCCGACGTCACCGGGCGCGCGCCAGGGCACCTGTCGGCCCGCCTCTCCCGGACGGGGAACGAGATCGTCGTGCGCGGCCGCGTCAAGGCGCCTGTCGCCACGCCCTGCGCGCGGTGCCTCTCGCCCGCGCCGCTCGACATCGACGCCGAGCTCTCGCTCCTGCTGCGCCCGGCCCCCAAGGCCGAGAGCCACGGGCAGGGGGGGCACCGGCACCGCCGCGACGACGCGGGGCGCAACGGGTCGGCGAAGGCCGAGACCAGGACAAAGGAGCCCGAGTACGAGTTCTCGGCCGAGGAGGCCGACGTCGACGCCTACGACGGCGAGACGGTGGTGCTCGACCCCTTCATCCGGGAAGCCATTCTCCTCGAGATGCCGAACTTCCCCTTGTGCTCGGAGGCTTGCCCGGGTATCGGTCCTGCCGCGTCCCGAGAGGACCGCGAAGGCGGGTCCTCGACCCTCGCCGGTGGGGCGGTGGAGGAGGACGAGGCCGCTCCGGGCCTCGACCCGCGGCTCGCGCCGCTCAGCGCGCTCCGAGACAAGCTTGGACAGAAGCCCAGCGCCTCTGACAAGCGCGCGCAACCAGCCTCGACCTCCCCGGCCAGTGCCGGGACATCGAAGAAGAAGACCAAGAAGGAGTAGCTCCGTGGCCGTCCCCAAGAGGAAAACCACCCCCAGCAAGCGCGACATGCGGCGCGCCAACCACGACAAGGTGACCCCCGTCCAGCTCGTCTCCTGCGAGAACTGCGGGGAAGCCCGGCTCCCGCACCGCGCCTGCGGCGCGTGTGGGCACTACAACGGGCGCAAGGCGAAGTCGACCAAGGCGACCGCGGCCTCATGACCGGGGCGGGTGCGCGGACGCCGGCGCGCGAAAACGCTGCGCCCGCGCACCTGGGCGCGGCGCGGGCGCGCGCGAACGCCGACGCGCGAGGGCCCGTCGCATGAGCGCCGCGCGGCCGAGCAGCCGCATCCTCGGGACGGGGAGCTACGCGCCCGCCCGGGTGCTTCACAACACCGATCTCGAGAAGATCGTCGACACCTCCGACAGCTGGATCAGCGAGCGGACGGGCATCCGCCGGCGCCACATCGCCGCCGACGGCGAGGTCACGAGCGACATGGCGTCCGCCGCCGGTCGCTCGGCCCTGGCGGCCGCGGGGCTCTCCGCTGCCGACCTCGACATGATCATCGTCGGGACGATCAGCGGCGACTACCCGATGCCCGCCTGCGCTGTCTACGTGCAGCAGAAGCTCGGCGCCGAGGAGATCCCCGCCTTCGACATCTCGGCGGCCTGCGCGGGCTTCGTCTACGGGCTCACCATCGCCGATCAGTTCATCTCGAACGGCGTGGCCCGGCACGTCCTCGTGATCGGCGTCGAGCTGCTCTCGCGCATCCTGAACTGGAAGGACCGCACGACGTGCGTCCTGTTCGGTGACGGCGCGGGCGCGGTCGTGCTCGGGCCCGCGTCCGGCGACGGTCGGGGCATCGTCTCGACGCGCATCTTCAGCGACGGCGCGCTCGCGAACTCGCTCGTCATCCCGGGCGGCGGCACGGCCGAGCCGCTCACCGTCGAGGGCATCGAGCAGCACCGCAACAAGGTCCACATGGTGGGCCAGGACATCTTCAAGGTCGCCGTGAAGAACCTCTCCAGCGCCTCGCAGATCGCGCTCGAGACGGCGGGCATGACGGCCGCCGACGTCGACTGGGTCGTCGCCCACCAGGCGAACCTGCGGATCATCAGCCAGGTCGCCGCGCGGCTCGGCCTGCCCCTCGAGAGGTTCGTGCTCAACATCGAGGAGTACGGCAACACCTCGAGCGCCTCCATCCCGATCGCCCTCGACGAGGCGGTCCGCGACGGGCGCATCAAGCCGGGTCACAACGTCCTGTTCTGCGCGCTCGGCGCCGGCATCTCCTGGGGCGCGTCCGTCGTCCGGATGTGAGCAGGCCATGCGGGCGCGCCGGCGTTGGGGTCGAGATCTGCGCGTCGCGGCGGCTGAGCTCGCCCGTCGCTCCAGCGTGATCGGGGCTCGGCGGGCGCCGGCCTCGTGACGTGGCTCGGGGACGGACGTCGTCCGCCTCCTCTGCTTGGACGTGAGGACAAACGTGAAAATCGCTTGGCTATTTCCTGGGCAAGGGGCGCAAGAGGTGGGGATGGGCAAGGCCCTCGCGGAGGTCTCGCCCGCGGCGCGCGGCGCGTTCGAGCGGGCGGACGCCGCGCTCGGTGAGCCGATCTCGCGGCTCTGCTTCGACGGGCCGATCGAGGAGCTGACGAAGACGAGCAACACCCAGCCCGCCATCGTCGCCACGAGCTGCGCCGTGGCCGCGGCGCTCATCGAGCACCTGCCCAACCTCGAGCCGCCGCTCTACGCGGCCGGCCACTCGCTCGGCGAGTACAGCGCGCTCGTCGCCGCCGGCGCGTTCGAGATCGAGGAGGCGGTGCGGCTCTGCCGGATCCGCGGCAGCGCGATGCAGGAGGCCGTGCCGGCGGGCGAGGGGGCCATGGCGGCGCTCATCGGGCTCGATCAGGACGTTGTGGTCGCGATCTGCGCCGAGGCGGCGAAGGGCGAGGTGGTCGCGCCGGCGAACTACAACGGGCCGGGGCAGATCGTGATCGCCGGCCACAGCGGCGCGGTCGCCCGGGCGGGCGAGCTCGCCGTGGCCCGCGGCGGCAAGTCGATCCCGCTCAAGGTGAGCGCCCCCTTCCACTGCGCGCTGATGCGGCCCGCGGCCGAGCGCCTGCGCCCCGAGCTCGAGCGCACAAATCTCAGGCCGCTCGCCTTCCCGGTGATCGCGAACGTCGACGCCACGCCGAACGCCGACCCGGAGCGGGTGCGCTCTCTCCTCCTGCGGCAGGTCGACGGGACCGTCCAGTGGATGAGGACGATCGAGCGCATGGCGGAGGACGGCGTCACGCACGCCCTCGAGATCGGCCCTGGCAAGGTGCTCGCCGGGCTGGTCAAGCGGATCACGAAGCAGATCAAGGTGCTCAGCGTGAGCGACATGGCGGGGATTGAGCGCGTGAGCGCGTTCCTTTCGGAGGCATAGGCATCCATGTTCGACCTAACGGGCAAAGTTGCGATCGTCACGGGCGGATCGCGGGGAATTGGGCGGGCTGCGTCGGAGGCGCTGGCGGCGCAGGGCGCGCACGTGGTCGTCACCTACGTACGCGGCGAAGCCGAGGCGCGCGCGGTCGTCGACGCGATCACCGCGCGCGGCGGCAAGGCCGAGGCGCTCGGCTTCGACGTCGCGGACCTGCAGGCGACCGAGGCCGCCATCGCCGAGGCGGCGAAGCGGCTCGGCAGGCTCGACATCCTTGTCGCGAACGCCGGCATCGCGATCGACGGCCTGCTCCTGCGGATCAAGGAGGAAGACCTCGACCGCCTGTTCGCCGTCAACGTGAAGGGCGCGATCGCCTGTGCCCGCGCCGCGACCAAGGTGATGATGCGCGCGCGCACGGGCCGTATCGTCTTCCTCTCCAGCGTCGTGGCCGAGATGGGCAACGTGGGCCAGGCGGCGTATGCCGCGACAAAGGCGGCCCTGCTCGGCGTGACGAAGTCGCTTGCCCGCGAGTACGCGGGGCGCGGCATCACCGTCAACGCCGTGGCGCCGGGGTACATCGACACCGACATGACGACGACGATCAGCGCCGAGATGAAAGAGGGCCTCACCAAGATGGTCCCGCTCGGGCGTACGGGAAAACCCGAAGAGGTCGCCGCGGCCATCGCATTCCTGTGCTCGGACGAGGCGAGCTACGTGACGGGCGAGACGCTCCGCGTCAACGGCGGCATGTACGTCTGAGCGCGACGGCCTGCGCACCTCGACAGCCGCGCGTTGTGCCCCCTGGCAAGCGGCAAACGAGGCGCACACGAAAAAAGCGGCCGCTGGTAATTCGATGATGCAACGCTGAGAGCGATGGGCTACTAGGGGGTCCGTTTTCCCGGGAGGAATACCATGGCTGAAGGTCGCGACATCACGGCCGAAGTGAAGCGGATCATCAAGGAGCAGCTCGACGTCGAGGAGTCTCACATCAAGCCGGAAGCGTCGTTCATCGACGATCTGGGCGCCGATTCGCTGGGCCTGGTGGAGCTTGTCCTGGCGTTCGAAGAGGCGTTCGAGATCGACATTCCGGACGAGGACACGGAGAAGATCCGGACTGTCCAGGATGCGATCAACTACATCGAAGGGCACACCAAGAAGTAGCGTCCCCACCGCCCTACCGGACGCGGCGTCACCATGGAGGGTTGACGGCCACGTGGGCCAGCGAAGGGCCAGCTCTTCGCCGAAGCACGTGTTCGCACCTCTGTGGTGGCGCTAGGGCAAAAAAAGCCATGGAACGCGTTGTCATCACCGGCATCGGGCTCGTAACGCCCAACGGAATCGGGACGCAGGCCACCTGGCAATCTTTGCTGGCTGGTCAGTCCGGTATCGCACCCATCACCCTCTTCGACGCGAGCACCTTTCCGACTCGCTTCGCCGGCGAGGTGAAGGGGTTCGCTCCGGAGGAGTACATCCCCAAGAAGAAGGTGAAGGAGATGGGCCGCTTCGCCCAGCTCTCCATCGCCGCCTCGCAGATGTGCATGCAGGACGCGGGGATCGAGCTCACCGAGGAAGACCGCGATCAGTGCGGCACGTTCATCGGCGTCGGACTCGGCGGCCTCGAGTACCTGTTCCAGCACTCGATCACCCTCCACGAGAAGGGGCCCCAGAAGGTCAGCCCCTATTTCATCCCGACGGTGATCGCCAACCTCGCCGCCGGGCAGGTGGCGCTGGCGCTCGACCTCCGGGGCGTGAGCTACTGCAACACGAGCGCGTGCTCGTCGAGCGGCCACTCGCTCGGCGAGGCGTTCGAGTGGATCCGCCGCGGGCGCTCGCACCTCATGCTCGCGGGCGGCGCGGAGGCGACGATCACCGGCCTCGGCATCGGCGGCTTCTGCGCGATGTTCGCGCTGTCGCGCCGCAACGAGGAGCCGCAGCGCGCGAGCCGCCCCTGGGACAAGGGGCGCGACGGCTTCGTCTGCTCCGAGGGCGCCGGGTCGCTGCTGCTCGAGTCGCTCTCCCACGCGAAGAAGCGCGGCGCGAAGATCTACGCGGAGGTCGTTGGGTACGGCGCCTCGTGCGACGCGTACCACATCACGAAGCCGGCGCCCGACGGCGCCGGGGCGCAGCGCGCGATGAGGATGGCGCTCGAGGACGCGCGGCTCGCGCCGGACGCGATCGACTACATCAACGCGCACGGCACCTCGACGCCGCAGGGCGACGTCGAGGAGACCCGGGCGATCCTCAAGGTGTTCGGCGACCACGCGGCGTCGAAGCGCCTCTGGGTGAGCTCCACCAAGTCGGCGATGGGCCACCTGCTCGGGGGCGCCGGCGGCGTCGAGGCGGCGGTCTGCGCCCTCGCCCTGCGCGACGGCAAGGTGCCGCCGACGCTGAACCTGGACGATCCCGATCCCGAGTGCACCCTGGACTACGTGCCGTTCACCGCGCGCGACCGCCGCATGAAGCACGTGATGTCGAACTCCTTCGGCTTCGGCGGGACGAACGTCTCGCTCGTGCTCTCGCAGTTCGAAGACTGACCGCGCGCGGCGCTGGATGGCTCGATGAAGTGCCCATTTTGCGGCCACCTCGAGGACCGGGTCATCGACTCCCGCGCCGGCGGCGCGGGAGAGGTGATCCGGAGGCGGCGCGAGTGCGCCTCGTGCGAGCGGAGGTTCACGACCT
Source organism: Sorangium sp. So ce1335 (assembly GCF_051521615.1). Taxonomy (NCBI): domain Bacteria; kingdom Pseudomonadati; phylum Myxococcota; order Polyangiales; family Polyangiaceae; genus Sorangium; species Sorangium sp. So ce1335. The sequence goes on along the minus strand of NZ_CP150363.1, from coordinate 5,407,153 downwards.
ACGAGCGCGTCGAGGACATCCTGCCGACCGTCGTGAAGAAGGACGGCCGCCGCGAGCCGTTCGATCGCCAGAAGCTCGTGCGGGGGCTCCGGATCGCTTGCAACAAGCGGCCCGTGTCCACCGACCAGATCGAGGTGATCGCCGACGCGATCGAGCGCGAGGCGCAGGAATCCGAGCGGCGGGAGATCTCGTCGACCGAGCTCGGCGAGCGCGTGATGAACCACCTGCGCACCCTGGATGAGGTCGCCTATGTCCGGTTCGCAAGCGTCTATCGCTCCTTTCGGGATATCGACCAGTTCATGGTCGAGCTTGGCAAGCTTGTGAAGGCCAAGGCGCCCTAGTAGATCCGGCACTTCGATGCCAGCGAAGCCCTCCAGCCCCGATCCCGACTTCGACGCCGCGATGATGCGCCTCGCCATCGAGGAGGCGCACAAGGCGATGCCGTCGCCGAACCCCCCGGTCGGCGCGGTGGTGGTGAACACGGCGGGGGAGGTCGTCGCCGTCGCGCACCACGCGCGCGCCGGCGAGGAGCACGCGGAGGGGCTTGCCCTCGCGACCGCCGGGGACGCGGCGCGCGGCGGGACGCTCTACGTGACGCTCGAGCCCTGCAACCACGAGGGGCGCACGCCGCCCTGCGTGGACGCGGTGCTGAGCGCCGGCATCAAGCGGGTCGTCGTCGGCGCGACCGATCCGAACCCGGGGGTGGTCGGCGGCGGCGCGCAGCGCCTCAGCGACGCCGGGCTCGCCGTCGAGATCGGCGTCGCCGCGGGCGCCGAGGCCCGCGCGCTGATCGCGCCCTGGACCAAGTTCATCACGACGGGCATCCCCCACATCGCGCTCAAGCTCGCCCTGTCGCTCGACGGCCGCATCGCGACGCGCACCGGGGCCTCCAAGTGGGTCACCGGCCCGGAGGCGCGCGCCAAGGTCCAGGAGCTGCGCTCGCGGCACGACGCGGTGGCGATCGGCATCGGCACCGCGCTCGCCGACGACCCCCGGCTCACGCTGCGCGAGCCCGGGATGGCCCCGGGGGGGCGGAGCCCCATCCGGCTCGTCTTCGACACGCGGCTCCGGCTGCCGCTCCACACGCGGCTCGCGCAGACGGCGCGGGAGGTGCCGACGTGGGTGCTCACGGGCGCCGACGCGCCCGAGGCGGCCGAGCAGGTGCTCGTCGACGCCGGTTGCGTCGTCCTTCGCGCGCCGACCTCGGCCGAGGGCCGGGTCGACGTGACCGCCGCGATGCGCCTCTGCGCCTCGCAGGGCATCGTCTCCATCCTCGTGGAGGGCGGCGCCGAGCTCGCCGGCAGCCTTCTCGCGTCGCGCCTGCCGGACGAGCTCCACGCCTTCGTCGCCCCGATCCTGCTCGGCCCGCGCGGCCGGCCCGGCGCCGTCGACTGGGCCGGCCCGGACACGCCGGGGGACGCGCCCCGGATCGTCGATCCGCGCTGGGAGCTCTGCGGCCGCGACGCCTACGTCAACGGCCCGCTCGCGTTCCCCGCGCGGAGCTGACAGGCCTACCGCGCGCGGGCGAACCGGCCCGTCGCGCGGAGCTGACAAACCCGCCGCGCGCCGGGCGAGCCGGACCGCCCCGCGGGGCGAACCGGCGAGCCCGCGCGGCTCAGCTCGCCGCCTCGGCGCCGCGCTTCTGCATCTTCCGCTGGACGATGCGCTTCTTGAGGGTGCCCATCCGGTCGATCATCAGCACGCCGTCGAGGTGATCGAGCTCGTGCTGGATGGCGACGGCGAGCAGGCCGTCGGCCGCGATCTCGAACGTCGCGCCGTCGCGCCCGCGGGCGCGGACGGTGACGCGCTCGGCGCGCTTGATGTCCTCGCTGATGCCGGGGAACGACAGGCACCCTTCGGGGCCGGTCTGCTGCCCTTCCTGCCGGACGATCTCCGGGTTGATGAACACGAGGAGGTTGCTCGGCTCGTTGTCGGCGGCGATGTCAACGAGGAAGATGCGGTGTGGCTCCCCGATCTGCGTGGCCGCGAGGCCGACGCCGGGCGCGGCGTACATGGTCTCGGCCATGTCGTCGATAAGCTTCGCGATCTCGGGCGTGATGTCCCCGACCGGCTCCGCCTTCTGTCGCAGGCGCGGATCGGGATAGTGGAGGATGGTGCGGATGGCCATGGCTGCTCAACAGCATAACCTCCGTTTCACGCGGGCGCTCGTCAAGACGCTCTCGCGGCTCTCCAGACGTCCTAGCGGTTTCTGCGGAACGAGGTCGACGTGTCGACCGTGAGCCCGCGGGACTGAAGATCTTCCACGATGTCCGGCACCAGCCCGGAAGGGTGGAACGTCCCCTCGAGCGCGCCGCCCGCGGCCGTCCGCTCGACCACGAACGTGAACACGTCGCGAATGGCGATCTGCCCGCCCTCGATGCCGAGCTCCGCGATGCGGAGCACGCGGTGGCGGCCGTCGCGGAGCAGCGCGATCTCGATCGCGAGGTCGAACGACGACGCCAGCCACTCGCGCGCCGTCTCCGGCGCGATGCCGGGGCGGGTCGCGGCGATGTCGGCGGGCAGGCGCGTCACCGCCTGCCGCAGCGTCGGCGCGCGGGCGGCCGCGAGCACGCCGTCCATGCCGCCGCCGATGGCGTCGACGACCTCGGCCGCGACGTGGCCCGAGAACGAGCTCACGACGAGCCGCTCCGGCCGGATGCGCGCGGCCGACTGCACCGCCCGCGTCCGCTCCGCCGCCGTGCTGCCGAGCGCGATCGACAGCGTGTTCGGCTGGTCGAGGACGAGCTCGTCCTCGTCCTGGAGCACGACGAACCGGTCGTCGGGCTGCGCCGCGGCCGCGAGCGCGCCGAGCAGCCAGCTCGTCCCCGCGTCGCGCGTCCCCGTGACGAGGAGGTTGCCGCGCCCGATCACGCACTGGGAGAGCAGCCCGGCCATGGCGCGCGAGATCGTCCCGTTGCGCACGAGGTCGTCCAGCGTGACGTCGGGGCGCTGCGGCTTCCGGATCACCAGCGTGGCGGTCGCGGCCGGCGGGAGCACGGCGAAGAGCCGCCGCCCCTGCGGCAGGATCCGCTCGACGAAGCGCGCGCCCTCCTCGAGCGGCTGCCCGGCCATCCTGCACAGCCGGCGGATGACCCGCTCGACCGCGCGCTCGCTGCTGAACCCGACCTCCGCGATGACGCGGCGGCGACCGTGCATCGCGATCACGTGGTCGTGGCGGAACACCTGGATCTCGCTCACCTCGGCGTCGTCGAGCAGGCGATCGAGCGGACCCAGCGTGAAGAGCTCCCGCTGCGCGTCCGCGCGGAGCGCGTCGGCGTCGACCTCGGGCGGGAGCTCGCCCGCCGCGCGGGTCGCCTCGGCGCTCTCGGCCACGGCGCGCTCGAGCCGCTGGGCGAGCGCGGCATCCGGCGGCGCCCCGCCGTCGAGCGGCGCGAGGTCGACCGTCTCGGCGAGCCGCTCCATGAGCCGGCCGAGCGCCCTGCGGTGGGCTACGGCCTGCGCCGAGTCGCCCTGTCCCCGGTCGACCCGGTCCGAGACGGGCGGGATGGCGCGCCGGCTGGGGATGGGGACCACGCTCGGGTGCACGGCGACGTTCGCGCCGCCCTGCGGCTGCACCGCGACGGTGTTCGCCGCGCCCTGCCCCGGCAGCGGCGTCGCGGTCGGCGACGGGCGCGCCATCTGCGTGGTCGGGTTGCCAGGGTAGCCGCGGCCGTCGCGCGCCGCGGGGGCGTTGGGCATCGCCGGAGGGACGGGCAGCGGCGGGACGGACGCGCCGCCCTGCGGTCCCCCCGGCACGAGCGGCGGGCGGGGCGAGGGGATGCGCGGCGGACCGGGGACGGGCGCGGCCGCGTCGACAGACTCATCCGGATCGTTCTCGAGGGGGAAGTGGCTGATCACGCCCTGGCCGGTGCGCGACGGCTCGCCCTTCTCGTTGATGAGCGGCAGCGGCGCCGACCGGTGCAGCCCCTTCTCGGCCGACGGCGGCGCGGCGCGATCGGGCAGGTACGCCGGATCGCCGCCGGCGCCCGTCTCTTCCGGCACGCGCACCGGAGGCGCCGTGCTGTCCGGAGGCGCCGTGCCGGCCGCGGCCGTCTCGATCCTCAGCACGAAGTCGCCGATGTAGATCTTGTCGCCCTCGCGGACGATCGTCGCCTGGGCGATCTTCCGGCCGTTGACGTACGTGCCGTTCGTGCTCTTGAGATCGGTGACGATGAAGCGCCCGTCGCGGAAGAGGAGGCGGGCGTGCCGCTTCGACACGTTGCCCTTCGGCAGCATCAGGTCGTTGCCCTGGACGCGGCCGACGTTGATCTCTGTCCGGTCGAAGGTTTCGCGGCGCTCCGCGCCCCCTTTCTCGCTGATGATCACCGAGAACATCTCGTCGCCTCGCGGGGCCAGGGCGGAGATGGGACCCGATGCCCTCGCCACGCCATACGAGCAAGCTCGAACAGACATGTCAACGAGATGCCTGCGATTCGTGCCGCCGGGCGGCGAGCGGGCGGCGCCGGGCGCGCGTCCGCCGCGCGCGAGGGCACGGCGGACGCGCGCGAGCGCACGGCGGACGCGCGCAGGCGAGCGGCCCGGGAGACCGCGCCGGCGCGCTGCCGCGCCGGAGGGGCGCCAGCGCCGATGCAGTCCGAGCGGCGGCGGCCCAGGCTGAACCCGTCGTTGTCGTCGCCGACGCACGGCGCCCTGCGCTGGTCCCCCGCGCCGCCGCGGCGCTCGTGCGGCTCGCGTGGCGAGCCGCGCATCGCGCCGCGTCGCTCGACGTTCCACGGGAGCGGAGAGGACGAGCTGCGCGTGGCGGACCGCGCTGCCGACGGGGTGCGCGACGGCACGGCGCGTCCGGAGCGCGACGGCCGCTGCAGGACGTGGCGAGGCCACGATGGAGAGGGCGGCGTCCTGCGCGGGCCGTCGCACAACGTTCTTCGATAAGAGCGCAAATCTTGACGGGCGCGCGAATTGTGCTTCGCGGCAAGCCCCTCATCGATCGTGCTCGCGTGGTCGCTGTCAGGAGTTGCTGTACGCCGGAGCATTCGCATCGGGGTCTGCCGCAAGGCGCGACTGCCGGTCAGGTGGGTACTGCCTCGATCGCGCTCCGTTCGAGCCATCATCGCTTGACCTTGGCGCGTCGGGCCGTTTACGTTGGCGCCGCTCGGACCGGGGAGAATCGTCGAAGTTACCGCGCACGCACAGCAACCAGCGTCTGGGCTACCGCCCTGCGCAACCTGGATTTGTCCACGAGGGGGGTTTGCTGGAACCAGCCAAGCCCGCATCGGAATGAGGGACCGCAGCCGCGGTCTACTCCCGACTCCCAGCCTGCGCGCCTCGGGTATCGACGAGCTCTGAAGTGGAGGAAATATGGCAGTTGGCAAGGTTAAGTGGTTCAACGATGAGAAGGGTTGGGGCTTCATCAAGCAGGAGACTGGCCCCGACGTCTTCGTTCACTATTCGCAGATCAACGGGGAGGGGCGCCGCCGTCTGTTCGAGGACGAGACCGTTGAATTTGAGATCAAAGAAGGTCCCAAAGGTCTCCAGGCGGTCAACGTGATCCGCGCCACCGCCTGAATTTCCTCCTGACCAGAGCCCCACCGGACTGCCCGCGCAGCGCTCCCGCTGCGCTCGAACCACCTCACCTCCGAGCCCGATCATCGCGCGCCCGCAAGGCGGGTCTCCGCGCGTGGCGGATGGTCTGCGCGCCGTTCCGGTGGGGCGCTCGGCAGGGCGCCGAGCGCTTTTTGTTCGCGTGATTGGGCGCCCGGCGGAGCGCCGGGCGTTTCTCTTGCGTGGTGGGCGCCCGGCGGAGCGCCGGGCGCCGGGAGCGCTCATCGCTGGGGAACCGGGACCTCGCGAAATGCCTCTTGACCCGGGACGAAGCGATGGGAGCTGATGCCCTTGATCGCCCCCGCGTCGTCGACCTCGTAGACGTTGAATCCGGCCATCCGCTCGTCACTCTCGTGCAGGAGCGAGGCGCTGGCGGCGCCCACGGCGTCGATGTGGCCCCGCTCGGTGTGGAGCTTCCGGTGGATGCGCCGGTGCAGGTGTCCGTGCAGCAGCAGGCCGCGGCTGACCTGCCGGAGCAGCCGCCCCTCCGCCGCGGCGTCCCCGAGGCCTTCCAGCAACGTCTTTGCCCGGCTTGTCGGGTTGTGGAACGGGTGGTGCTGCAGCACGATCGGCGTGCGTCGTCGCACCTCCGGGTGCGCCAGCACGCGCTCCAGCGCGCGCAGCTGGACCGGGCCGAGCCGCCCCGAGGCCACCAGCGGAGGGCGCGGCCACGCCGTCGAGAGGCCGATGAACGCCACCGGCCCGCGCAGGTGCACGAAGGGAAACACCGAGCTACCGTCATCGCGGGCAGCGATGCCTCCGTCGCTCGTGGGCGGCGTGTCGAGGGGGAGATCGGAGCGCAGGTACGGCGCGAAGTACCGGGAGAACCGCTGCGAGCGATGCGCGCCCTTCGTGTACGCGTCGTGGTTCCCAGGGACGATGCTCACCCGGTCGGGAGCAAGCCCGAGATCGCGCTGCAAGAAGTCGCGGACGAGGACGAACTCCCGCTCGAGCGCGAGGTTGGAGACGTCGCCCGTGATGACGACGTGGTCCACGCCGAGCCGCCGGATCTCCCTCGCAGCGGCGTGCACCGCGTGCGGCTTGTGGATGGCGCGGCGCCGGAACCGGAGGTTGATGTAGCCCGTGAGCCGCTTGTTCAGGAGCCGGAACGGGATGGCCCCCTCGAGCGACAGGAGGTGCAGGTCAGAGAGGTGCGCGATCCTCACGGGCGCCAGTATGGGCCGTTCCCGCGCCGCGGCCAACCACCGTGCGGGCTCATCGAGCGCGCGCCCACCCCGTGCGCGCCCACATCGTCCTGCGCGCGCGCATCGTCCTGCGCGCGCACATCGTCCGCACCTCAGGCGTCGCGCGCGCAGCGGAAGCCGCGCCACGCGCGGCGGCTGGTCGGCACGTCGTGGCCGCGCGCCGCGCCGCGCATCCACGGCCGACCCTGGATGTAGCTGCCGCCCCGCAGCACGCGCTCCTCCCCCATGTCGGGCCCGCGCGGGTCCTTCGCGCTGCCGCTTGGATACTCGGGATGGTAGTAATCCGCGACCCACTCCTCGACGTTGCCGGCGAGATCGTCGATGCCGTCAGGGGTCCGCCCGGCGACGAGCGAGCCCACGGGGGCCAGCTCGAGGAAGCCGTCGCTGTCGTCGAGCTCGTCGAACGAAAGCCGCCCGTGGTTCGCGTGGAAGGGGTTGTAGACATGGCCCCACGGGTAACGACGCCCGGCGACGCCGCGCGCCGCCCGCTCCCATTCGGCCTCGGTCGGAAGCCGGCCGCCGGCCCAGGCGCAGTAGCGTTGCGCATCGTTCCACGAGACGAGCACCACCGGGTAATCTGGGCGATCGAAGCGCTGCCCGCCGGAGGCGTAGGGCGGCTCGGTGCAGAGTCCGGCCGAGACGCACCGGCGGTAGCTGGCGACCGTCACCTCGGTGCGGTCGATCCAGTAGTCCGACAGGTACACCTCGTGCGGCACGAGCTCGTTCGCGAAGCTCGCCTCGGTCTCCTCGACGCACAGCTCACCGGCCGGCTCGAGCTTGCAGAGCGTCACCGCGTGCGCGATCTCGACCTCGCTCGAGCCCATCGTGAAGCTGCCGGCGCGCACGAGGACGGCGGGAGGCCCGGGCGTGCGCAGCGCGACGACGCTCGCGGGCGAGCGCGCGCGCTGCCCGCCGCTGCCCGCCGGGAGCGCGGCCTCCGAGGCCGCCGGGAGGCGCGGGGCGCGCCGCGTGCGGGGAGGAGGAGCAGCCACGCCGACCATGGAGACCGCGAAAAGCGAGGCCAGCGTGGCCAGCGTGAGGAGAGCCGCCGGACGCATGTCGGAGGCGTAGCATGGTCCAGGCTCGCGGACTGTTTCCGCCTCTTCCGACCTCGTCGGAGGCGCCGGAGGCAGTCGTCTCGGACGTCGTGAGCGCCGGGGGCCGGCCATCGGGCGCTCGCTCCGACGTCGCGCGTCGCGCGTCGAGCCGGCGCGCGACGCGCCGCAAAAGTGCGCCGGACGCCGAGGAGCGATAGACTCGAGGGGCTCGATGTCAACCCTGATGGACAACGCGAACACGACGGGCGCGGAGGTCGACGCCGCGGTGATCGAGGCGCTGCACGAGGCGTTCGAGAGCGGGGAGCTCGTGCTCTTCGTGGGGGGAGGCATCTCGGCCGCGGCCGGGCTGCCGACGTGGCGCCAGCTCGTCGATCTGCTCGTCGAGAGGGTGCGCGAGCAGGTCGGCGACGACGTCGTGACCGCCGAGGTCGCGGCGCTCGCGCGATCGCAGCGCTACAGCGAGGCGCTCGGCGCGGCGGAGCACGCGCTCGGCGCGGCGGAGTTCAACGCCTTCGTCGAGGACGCGCTGGACGACGAGGGGCTCGATCCGCCGAGGATCGCGCTCGCGATCGCCGCGCTGCGGGACAAGCTGCGCGCGGTGCTCACGACGAACCTCAACCGCCTGCTCGAGCGCGCCTTCGGCGAGGACTGGGAGACCCTGTGGCGCGTCACCGACGACGTCGCGTGGCGCCGGCGCATCATCCTCAAGCTGCACGGCACGCTGAAGGAGCCGGCGAGCTGGGTCTTCGCGCGGGATCGCTTCCTCGCGTCGATCGCGGCCCCCGCCGTGCGCAGGTCGCTCACCGCCGTGCTCTCGAAGTGCCCTGTGCTCTTCATCGGCTTCGGGCGCGCCGACGGCAACTTCGACGAGATGCTGTCGGACATCCACGCGCTCTCGGGCAGCTCGCCGCCGCCCCGCTTCGTGATCGTCCCGAGCGCGAGCCTGACGCCTTACCGCCGCACGACGCTCGTCGACATGGGGTTTTTGCTCCTGCCGTACGACACGCCCGACGGCAGCCACGACAGGGCGCTCGACATCCTCGATCGCATGAGGGCCCCCCGCGCGCGCGGGGCGGCGACGGCGTCGCGCTCGTCGCGCTCGATCCTGCCGCCCCCGATCCCCGACCTGGAGCTGCCGCCGTCGTCGTCGCCGCTCGGCTTCCCGGCGTACGATCTCCCGCCGGACTCGGCCGGCTACGACGACACGGCCACGATGCCCGGGGCGCTCGGCGCGCCGCGGCGCGACCGCGCGTCCGAGCCGCCGGCGAGCCCGATCGAGGTGTTCTTCTCGTACTCGGAGAGCAACCGCGAGCTGCGCGACAAGCTCGAGACGCACCTGGCGATCCTCAAGAGGAAGGGCGTCATCCGCGGCTGGCACGACGGCGAGATCGGCGCCGGCGAGGAGCGCGACCAGGCGCTCGCCGATCACCTCGAGACCGCGAGGGTCATCCTGCTGCTCATCAGCGCGGATTTCCTCGCGTCGGACTTCTGTTACGACGTCGAGATGCAGAAGGCGATCGAGCGCCACGAGCGGGGTGAGGCGCGCGTCATCCCGGTCATCCTCGACGCCTGCGACTGGGAGGGCGCGCCGTTCGGCAAGCTGGCCAGCCTGCCGCGGGGCGGGCGCCCCGTGACGAGCTGGGTCAATCAGAGCGAGGCCTTCACCGACATCGCCAAGGGGATCCGAAAGCAGGTCGAGCAGCTCACCCAAAACCCCCCGTAGGCTCACCGACGACCGGCGCCCAGCCGGTGAGCCAATCGGAGGTGCCACCGCCGCCCGGGATCGTCAGCCTCCCGGCGTGGAGCAGCCGGAACCTCGCCGCGCGCGAGGATCTGCTCGCCGAGATCGGCGCCGCGCTCGCGAAGCGCGGCGTGGCGCCGCTCTGCGGGCTCGGCGGCACCGGCAAGACAAAGCTGGCGATCGAGTACGCGTACCGCAACGTCGGCGCCTACGACATCGTCTTCATGATCGACGGCCAGAGCCCGGCGACGATGGACGCCGCGTTCGTCGCGCTCGCCGCAGAGATGCGGCTGCCCGAGCACGAGCTGTCGGATCCGGCCCGCGCCGTCGCGGCGGTGCGCAGCAGGCTCGGCCGCCGCGGGCGCTGGCTCCTCCTGTTCGACGGCGTGCGCGATCCGGTCGAGGTCGAGCCCTACCTCCCGAGCGCCTCGCAGGGCGGCCACGTGATCGCGACGTCGCAGAACCCGATATGGCGCGGGCTCACGACGGTGAACGTCCGCGGCATCGAGCGCGCCGAGTCGGTGAGCTTCCTGCTCCGGCGCACCGGCGAGACCGACGCCGAGGCGGCCGACGCGCTCGCGGAAGAGCTCGGCGATCTGCCGCTCGCGCTGGCGCAGGCCGGCGCGTACATCGAGGAGACGGGGCGCCCGCTCGCGGAGTACCTCGCGCTGTTCCGCCAGCGCCCGGCCGCGCTCCTGGAGCGCCCGGTCAGCTTCCCGGTGACGGTCGCGACTGCGTGGGAGAGCGCGCTCGCCGCCGTGTTCAGCCACCAGGCCGCGGCGGAGCTCCTCAGCCTCTGCTCGTTCCTGCCGATGGACGCGATCCCGCGGCGGTCGCTCGGCGAGTACGACCCGCTCGCGCTCGACGACGCGATCGCGGTGCTGCGGCTGCACTCGCTGATCGAGGTGCGGCCGCAGACGCTCAGCGTCCACCGCCTCGTGAAGATCGTCGTCCGCAACCAGCTGCGACGGGACGACCGTCGACAATGGATGGAAGCGGCGCGCCGCATCGTCCAGGCTTCCGGCAGGTTCTCCCCCGGCACGGAAGAGGAACGCGAAGGTAGGACGGAGCCGGATTCGGGGTAAGGCACACCCCATGAAGAGGATGGAGGTTCGACCCACATGTATCCGCCGAGAGCGTCATATGCCGTCTCTTCCTGGGTCTTTCCCGACCGCGTATTCTCGTTGCGCTTCAGGTCCGTCGTGAGACCTTAAGGCCCGCGAGAGGAACTATGGTTGCCTTGGCGACGAGCCCCGCCGACGTGTTCTTCTCCTACTCCCCGAGGGACGAGGACCTACGGCCCAAGCTCGAGACCCACCTCGACGCGCTCAAGCGGCAAGGGGTCATCCGGACGTATCAGGGCTTCGCGCTCGGCGGTGGCAGGGAGCGGCGCGAGGCGATCGCGGCGAGGCTGCGCGAGGCGCGGGTGGTGTTGCTGCTCGTGAGCGCGGATTTCCTCTCCGCCGACGCGTGGCTCACGCCGGAGATCCGGGAGGCGATCGCCCGGCACGACGCGGGTGAGTGCCGGGTCATCCCCGTCATCCTGCGCCCCTGCGCGTGGGAGAAGACGCTGCTCGGCGAGCTGCAGCCGCTGCCGAACCGCGCGCGGCCCGTGACGAGCTACCCCAACCAGAGCGAGGCGTTCACCGAGATCGCGAAGGGGATCCGGAGCGCCGTCCGCGAGACGGAGCCGCCGACGCAGAGGCCGGTCGCTCGCAGGCCGTCGAGCTCGCCCGACGCCGAGCCGCACATCAAGAAGCTGCCGCCGCGCAACCCGAGCTTCACCGGGCGCGACCGTCTCCTCGACGAGCTGCGCAGCGCGCTCACCACGGGCGGACCGGCGGCGCTCACGCAGGCGATCAGCGGCCTCGGCGGGATCGGCAAGACGCAGCTCGCCGCGGAGTACGCGCACCGGTACGCGAGCCAGTACAACGTCGTCTGGTGGGTCCGCGCCGAGGAGCCGGCGACGGCGGCCGAGGACTTCGCCCGCCTCGCCGCGGCGCTCGACCTGCCGGAGCAGAACGAGGCCGACCAGCGGATCGCGATCGAGGCGGTCCGCGCGTGGCTGTCGCGCAACGACAGGTGGCTGCTCGTCTTCGACAACGTGAACGACCCGAAGGACGTGGCGCCGTACCTCCCGCACCCGCGCACCGGCCACATCCTCATCACCTCGCGCAACCCGAGCTTCCGCGGCATCGCCACGCCGCTCACCGTGCCGGCGCTCGATCGCGCCGACTCGGTGAAGTTCCTGCTCGGTCGGACGGGGCAGAGCGACGAGCGCGCCGCGGAGAAGCTCGCCGAGACGCTCGGCGATCTGCCGCTCGCGCTGGTGCAGGCGGCGGCGACCATCAAGGAGACGAGGTCGTCCATCGCGACCTACCACGCGGCCTTCGGCGATCACCAGCGCGAGCTGTTGCTCCGGGGCGTGCCGATGGACTACCCGACGCCGGTCGCCACCACCTGGGGCCTCGCCTTCCAGGAGGCGCAGCGCTTCTCGCCCGTCGCCGTCGATCTCCTCAGCCTGTGCGCGTTCCTCGCGCCCGACGACATCCCCCGCGAGGGCCTCGCCGACGCCGCGCCGCACCTGCCGCCGGCGCTCGCGGAGGCGCTGAGCGACCCGCTGATGCTCGACGAGGCGGTCGCCGCGCTCCGCCGCTACTCGTTCATCGACGTGCACGAGGGCGCGCTCTCGGTGCACCGGCTCGTGCAGGCCGTGGTCCGCGATCGCCTCGCGCCCGAGGACCGGCGGATATGGGCCGAGGCCGCCGTCCGCCTCGTCGAGCACGCGTTCCCCGAGAGCAGCGACGACGTGGAGACGTGGCCGTTCTGCGCCCGCTGGCTGCCGCACGCGCTCGCCGCCGCGAGCCAGGCGGAGGCCCACGACGTCGCGAGGGAGGTGCGCGGGCGGCTCCTCGCCAGGTTCGCCGTGTACCTGCAAGGGCGCGCGGCGTTCGCGGAGGCGAAAGGGTACCTGGAGCGGGCCCTCGCGCTGCACGAGGCGGTGTTCGGCCCCGACGATCCGAAGGTGGCGGCCGTGCTGCGCAGCCTCGGCAGCGTCCTCCACGATCTGGGCGACCTCGGCGGCGCGCGGGCCCACCTGGAGCGCGCGCTGGCGATCGACATCGCGAGCGTCGGCCCCGATCACCCGGACGTCGCGCGCGACGTGAACGACCTCGGCAGCGTGCTCATGGATCAGGGCGATCTGCCCGGCGCGCGCAAGCACCTGGAGCGCGCCCTCGCCATCGACGAGGCGACGTACGGCCCCGACGACCCGAGCGTCGCGATACGGCTCAACAACCTGGGCGCGCTCTTCCGCGATCTCGGCGACTTCGCGGGCGCGCGCGTGCACCTGGAGCGCGCGCTGGCGATCGACATCCGCGCCTACGGGACGGACCACCCGACCGTCGCGATCGGCCGCACGAACCTCGGCCGGCTCCTCCACGATCTCGGCGACCTGAAGGGCGCGCGCGAGCAGTTCGAGGAGGCGCTCAAGATCGACGAGCACAGCTACGGCTGCTACCACCCGCGCTTCGCGCTGGCGCTGAACAACCGCGGGCGCGTGCTGCGCGATCTCGGCGACCTGGCCGGGGCGCGCGCCGACTTCGAGCGCGCGCTCGCGATCGTCGAGGACACGTACGGCCCGGATCACCCGGACGTCGCGCGGGACATCAACAACCTCGGCAGCGTGCTGCGCGATCTGGGCGACCTGGAGGGCGCGCGGGCGAACTTCGCGCGCGTGCTGAAGATCGCCGAGGCGACGTACGGACCGGACCACCCGGCGGTGGCGATCGGCTGCAACAACCTCGGCAGCGTGCTGCAGGCGCTCGGCGAGCTGCCCGGCGCGCGCGAGCAGCTCGAGCGGGCGCTCGGCATCGCGCAGGCGACGTACGGTCCGGATCACCCGGTCGTGGCGAGCATCGTGAACAACCTCGGCCGCGTGCTGCAGGCGCTCGGCGATCTCTCGGGCGCGTGGCAGCAGATCGAGCGCGCCGTGGCGATCGCCACGAAGGCGCTCGGGCCGACGCACCCGTCCGTCCAGATCTTCTCGCGGAACCTCGCGCGCCTCGGCGACGCGCTCGGCGGCGGCGCCGAGGCGACCTGAGCGCTCGCGGGCCAAGGGCGGAGGTGACCTGGGCGCCCGCGTAGAGCGCGCGGAGGCGACCTGGGCGCCCGCGGAGAGTTCGCGAGGCGCTCGCGCCAGCGTCGGTTCAGCGGGGCGGGCAGGGCGGGGGAGTCGACGCCGGGAGAGGCCCCGGCGTCGACTGCGTGTCGGCTGGCTTCGCGCGAGGAAGTGAAGGCTAGCCGATCAGGATCTGCGTCGGGTGCTCGAGGAGCTGGCGCAGCACCTTGAGGAAGGTCGCGCCGACGGCGCCATCGACGACGCGGTGATCGCAGGAGAGCGTCATGCTCATGCGCCGGCCGGGCACGACCTGCTCGCCGCGCACGACGGGCTCGCGGCGGACCTGGCCCACGGCGAGGATCGCCCCCTCGGGCGGGTTGATGACCGCGCCGAAGTTGTCGATCCCGTACATGCCGAGGTTCGAGATCGAGAACGTGCCGTTCGCCATCTCCTCGGGCCGCAGCTTCTTCGCCTTGGCGCGCCCCGCGAGCTCGCGCACCTCGGCGGCGATCTCGAGCACCTGCTTGCGGTCCACGTTGCGCACCACCGGCGTGACGAGCCCCTCGGGGACGGCGACCGCCACCGAGATGTCGACGCGCCGGTGAACGAGGATCGCGTCCGAGGTGAACTGCGCGTTGCACTCCGGGACGCGAACGAGCGCGATCGCACACGCCTTGACGAGGAGGTCGTTGAAGCTGACCTTCGCCGGCTTCTCGCCCTCGCCGGCGGTCGCCGCGAGATCCGCGTTGATCTGCTCGCGCAGCGCGTTCAGCGGGTCGGCGTCGACGTCGATCGAGAGGTAGAAGTGCGGGACCGTCTGCTTGGACTCGGTGAGGCGCCGGGCGATCGCCTTGCGCATCATGCTGAGCGGTCGCACCTCCGGCGCGGCGAGCTCGCCCGGCGCGGTCGCCGCAGGCGCGGCCGCCGCCGCCGGCTTGAGCCCCTCGAGGTCGCGGGCGACGATGCGCCCGCCCGGACCCGTGCCAGCGACGTTGCTCAGGTCGAGCCCGCGCTCGCGGCCGAGCTTGCGCACGTAGGGCGACGCCTTCACGCGCCCCCCGGACGACGGCTGCGGCGCCGCCGGCTGCGTGGGCGGCGAGACCGCTTCGCCTCGCGCCGCGGGCGGCGCGGTCGTCGCGGGCGCGTCGCCGCTCGGCGCCGCGGCGGCGGCCGCCTCCGGGGCGCGCTCCCCCTTCGGTTGAGGCTCCGGCGCGCTCTGCTTCTGCGCCGGAGCGCCGCCGCCCCCGGCGAGGTTGCTTACGTCCTCGCCCGGGGCGCCGATGATCGCGACAGGCTGGCCGAGCTGAACCACGCTGCCCGCAGGCACGAGGATCTTGAGCAAAGTCCCTCGATCGAAGGACTTGTACTCCATGGTCGCCTTGTCGGTCTCGACCTCTGCGAGCAGATCGTCGATGTCGATCGTGTCGCCTTCCTTCTTGTGCCAGGCACTGATCTGCCCCTCCTCCATGGTCGGGGACAGCTTCGGCAGTTCCAGAACCTTCGCCATGGGTCTATCAACCTTGATCGGGGATGTGCGTCCGCTCAGTCAGCTTTTGTAGAGAACGCGGTGAACGTTTTCGATGATCCGCGCCGCCTGCGGGATCACGTACTGCTCCAGCCGTGCGTTGTAGGGCATCGGGACGTCGAGCGTCGTCGCGCGCAGCACGGGCGCGTCGAGCTCGTCGAACGCGAGCCGCTGGATGCGATCGGCGATCTCCGCGCCGACGCCGCCGTACGGCCAGCCCTCGTGCGCCACGACCGCGCGGTGCGTCTTCGTGACGCTCCGCACGATGGCCTCCTCGTCGAGCGGGCGCAGCGATCGCAGGTCCACGACCTCGGCGCTGATCCCCTCCTTCTCGAGCTCGGCGGCCGCCTCGAGTGACACGTGCACCATGCGGCTCCACGAGATGATCGAGACGTCCGTCCCCTCGCGCACGATCGAGGCGACCCCGAGCGGCACGGTGAAGTCGGGGTCGTCGGGCACCTCGCCCTTCACGCCGTAGAGCGTCTCGCTCTCCATGAAGAGCACCGGGTTGTCATCCCGGATGGCCGACTTGAGGAGCCCCTTCGCGTCCGCGGGCATCGCGGGCGCGAGCACCTTGAGGCCGGGGATGTGCGCGTAGAAGTGCTCCATCGAGTGCGAGTGCTGCGAGCCGACCTGGCGCGCCGAGCCGTTCGGCGCGCGCAGCACCAGCGGGATGTTGAGCTGCCCGCCGGACATCTGCCGGAGCTTCGCCGCGTTGTTGAGGATCTGATCGAACGCCACGGCGGAGAAGTTCCACGTCATGTACTCGACGATCGGCCGGAGCCCGACCATCGCGGCGCCGATCGAGATGCCGGTGAACCCGCTCTCGGTGATCGGCGCGTCGATGACGCGCTTCGGGCCGAACTTGTCGAGCATCCCCTCGGTCACCTTGTAGGCGCCCTGGTAGTGCCCGACCTCCTCGCCGACGAGGTACACCCGCTCGTCGCGCTCCATCTCCTCGATCATGGCGGCGCGAACCGCCTCCCGGAATCTTAGGACGGTCATCGCGCAAAAGGTCCTGCATAGGTTGTGGGCTCGAGCACCTCGGGCCCGGGTTCGGGGCTCTCCTCGGCGAAGCGGACCGCATCGGCGATCTCCTCTTCCACCTCTCTCTCGATCGCCTCGAGGGCCGCCTTGTGCCCCTTCTCCTCGAGCTCGACGCGCGATCGCAGGAGCACGTCCTTCCTCTTTCGCTCCTCGAGCTCCTCCTTCGTCCGGTACTTGCCCGGATCGCTCATCGAGTGGCCGCGGAAGCGGTACGTCCTGATCTCGACGAGCGTCGGCTCCGAGTTCGTGCGCGCCCGCGCGATCGCCTCGCCGAGGCGGTCGCGCACCTGGAGCACGTGCTCGGAGTTGAAGCGGTCGCGCTCCATCCCGTAGGCGAGCGCCTTCTGCGAGACGTCCTCGACCGAGAGAGTCCGGGAGAGCGGCGTCCCCATCGCGTACTCGTTGTTCTCGCAGACGAACACGATCGGCAGCTTCCAGAGCGCCGCGAGCGACATGCCCTCGTGGAAGTCGCCGATGCTCACGGCGCCCTCGCCGAAGAAGACCATCGAGACCCGGTCCTCGCCGCGGTACTTCGACGCGAACGCGGTCCCGACGGCGATCGGGATGTGACCGCCGACGATGCCGTAGCCGCCGAGCATGTTGTGCTCCTTGTCGAAGAAGTGCATCGAGCCGCCGAGCCCCTTCGAGCACCCGGTGACCTTGCCGTAGAGCTCGGCCATCGCGGCGCGCGCGCTCATGCCGCGCGCGAGCGCGAGGCCGTGATCGCGGTAGGTCGTCATCACGTAGTCATCGGGGCGGAGCGCCGCGACCGCGCCGACGGCGATGGGCTCCTGACCGATGTACAGATGAAGGAACCCACCGATCTTGCTCTGCGCGTAAGCGCGGGCCGCTTCTTCCTCGAAGCGGCGTATCTGGAACATCTTTCGGTAGAGCGACAGATGGAGATCGTCGCCGTTGGTCTGGGTAGTCATCGCGGAGATCTCAGGGGGCAAGACAGCACTTCAGTCGGTCACCTGCGCAGCGGTCGGCGTGATGAGGGCGCTCCGCCGGTGCCCGCGAGGGCACAGGCGAGGCGCTGGGCATCGGCCGTTCCGGACAGCGACGGCGCTTACTCAGGCTCCTTTAGGGGAGTTTTTACCTCGTGACAACGCATCCGCGCTCTCTGCCGTTCAACGCGCGGCAGCATCGGCCGCTCCGGCGTCGGGCGCGCCCGGCTCGTTGCTCTCCAGCGCGCCGGGATCGTTGGTCTCCGGCGCGCCCGGCTCGTCGGTCTCCGGCGCGCCGATGTCGGTCGGCTCCGGCGTCCCCGCGTCCCCGGCCTTCTCCTGCTCCTCGTCTTCCGGGATGGCGACCGACGCGGGCCGGCTCGGCGCGCTGCCCGCCGGGCTCGCGCCGGGCTCCGCGCTGCCCGTCGCGCGCGGCGCGGGCGCGGCGGTCTCCCCGGGCTCGTGCTTCGATCGCGCGGGCCGCGCCGACGGGGCGGCGCGCGGCCGCGGCGCCGACGGCTCGGCCTCGGCCGCGGACGACGCGGCCGGCGCCGTCTCCGCGGGGGGCGCCTCGGCCGGCGCGTCGGTCGGGCGCATCGCCGTGCGGACGAGCAGCATCGCCGTCGCCGCGACGACGGCGGCGCCGAGGACGATCTGCCCCGTCTTCCGCTCGCGGGGCGGGAAGTCGTTGTCGAGCGGGTCGGCGCGCAGCGCGCCCGGCTCCGTCGCCAGCGCCGCGGGCGCGGCGATGGGCGGCTCCAGCGTGCGCCTCGGCATCTGGCTGGACGCGGCCCACTCGAGGCTGTCGGCGAACGCGGCGCCGAACGCGTCGCAGCTCGGGAACCGGTCCTCGGGGCGCTTCGACAGGCCGCGCGCGAGCACCAGATCGAGCGCCGACGGCACGCCGAGCTCCCGCGCGATCGGCGGCGGCTCGTCGCTCGCGATCTTCGACGCGACCGAGACCGCGTCGTCGCCCGGGAACGCGCGCTTGCCGGAGATCGCCTCGTACATGACGGCGGCCAGCGAGAACTGATCGCTCTCGGGCGAGAACTTCCCCGCGCGGAACGTCTCCGGCGCGCTGTACGCGGGCGTCCCCATCAGCCCACCCTGGTGCGTCAGCGTCGAGTCCGGGATGCGGGCGATGCCGAAGTCGGCGATCTTGCCGCCCTGCGCGGAGAGGATGATGTTCTCCGGCTTGATGTCGCGGTGGACCACGCCCGCCCGGTGCGCGATCGTGAGCGCCTCGCCGAGCTCGCGCGCGAGGCGCGCCGCCTGCGCCGCCGAGAGCGGGCGCTCGAGGAGCTGCTGCTTCAACGTCGGCCCCTCGACGTACTCGAACACGAGGTAGAGCCCGAAGTCCGGATCCTCGCCGACGTCGTGCAGCGTGACGAGGTTCGGGTGCGTCACGCGGGCCGCGGCGCGCGCCTCGTGGCGCATGCGCACGACGAGCTGCTCGCGGACGTCGCGCGGGATGCGGAGGTCGTCGCGCAGGTGCTTCAGCGCGACGTCGCGATCGAGCAGCGGATCGTGCGCGAGCAGCACGCGCCCCATCGCCCCCTCGCCGAGCAGGCGCCGCACGTGGTAGCGGCCGAGGGCGGCGGGCAGCGCGGCGCAGTCGCTCGGCTGTCCGAGCGCGCCGCTGCCGCCATCGGGGGACGAGGATCCAGGCACGTCGCGTCGTTTCTATCCGTCCGGCGGCCCCGGCGGAAGGCCTGGCCGGCGTCCGGCTTCCGGTTATGCTCTGCCGCGGCGCGCTCCGGGTCGACGGGCGGCGCTCGAGGCTCTGCGGAGGCGGTTCCGCGAGCCCCGGCGGCACGCGGTACCCCAGGGAGGCGCAGCGAGCACAGATGAGCACCGAGAGCGCGTCAAAGCCGGCCCGGACTGCCGGAGCTACGAAGAAGCGAGGCAAGGCCAAGTACATCGTGCTCCTCGGCCTCGTGTTCTCCATCGTCCTCGCCCAGCAGACCGGGCTGCTCGGCTTCGGCCTGGCGCACCTCCGCGCCGCCACGTTCCCGAGGGACGAGTCGCTGCTCGAGTATGTCCACGGCAGCGCCCCCGGCGTGGTGATCGTCGACCCGCACCAGCTCGACCTGAAGGCGCTCGGCGCGGAGGGCGGCTCGGTGCGGCAGCACATCGAGCGCACCCGCGACGACGTCAAGAAGGCGACGGGCGTCGACCTCGGGTTCGACGTGGACAAGCTGATCCTCTCCCCGTCGCTCGTCGTCGCGCGCGGCCGCTTCGACGAGCAGAAGCTCGCGCAGCGGCTGGCGGAGCACAGCTACGTGCAGGCCGAGTACAAGGGCGTGAAGTACCTGCTCCGCGCCGGCGAGGATGCGATCGCCGTGCGACACGGATCGATCCTGCTGTACGGCGCCGAGGCCGACCTCCGGGCGAGCATCGACGCCGAGGAGGCCGGCACGTCGCTGGCGAGCCGGGAGGAGGCCACGTCGCGCCTCGCGCACATCGGCTGGGATCGCCCCGTGCTCGGCGTCGCCCTGCTGTCCGACAGCAAGCCGAGCCTCCGCGCGATCCTCACCGGCTCCACGGGCCCGCGAGCCGTCTCCTTCGGCGTCTCGACGAAGGGGGGGATCGCCGCGACCGTCGCGATCGACGCCGCGTCGGGCGACGCGGCCGAGGAGCTCCGGAAGCTCCTCGAGGAGAAGCGCGCGAGCGCCGACGCGCTGCAGGCGATCGCCGGCCCCGAGGCCGGGGCAGCGCTGGCCGAGGTCGCGAAGCGCGCGACGCTCACCGTGGATCAGGGGGCGGGCCGGCTCACGGTCCAGGTGGACGTGCGCCCGGAGGAGCTCGATGCGCTGGCCAGGGCCGGCCAGAAGGCGGCCGGCTCGCTCGGGGAGGCGTACAAGAACGTGCGGCTGCTCCAGCTCCTCGCGCCTGGCCCGTGACGCCGTCCGCCGCGGCGCGGCGCGCGCCCGGCTAGCGCTCGGCGCAGCGCGGGCACTGCGCCTCGACCCGATCGGTCGCGCTCTTGACGCGGGTGCGCGCGGCGCCGCACCGCTGGTCCGCGTCGCCGGCGAGCCCGCAGAGGTGCTGCGCGGCGCGGCTCATCGAGGCGAGCGCGCTGCACGCGGTCTCGCACGGCGTCGCGGCCACCTTGTCGGCTTCGGCCTTCTTGCTCGGGCGCTCGGCGCCGGCGGCCGTCGCCCGCGGCGCGCTGTCGGAAGTCGCCGGCGGCGCTGGCGCCGGCGAGGGCGTCGTCGCCGTGGCCGGCGGGGGCGCGGCCGGCGACGACGACTCCAGGACGATCCGCCCCTCGCGCCCGCCCGGCGCGCCGAGCACCCGGTCGAGCTCGCCCTCCGCGCGCTCCAGCGCCGCGAGCGCGTCCTCGGCCGTCCCGGGGGGCGGCTCCTCCTGCGGCGGCGTCATGGTCGCTCCGGCGGGCTCCGGCGCCATGGGCGCGGGCGCCTGCGCGGCGGCGCCCCCGCCGCAGCCGGAGAGCGCGACGACGGCGCCGATCCACAGGGGGGCGGCTGCGGCAGACCAAGCGTGGTGTCGGTTCATCGGTCCTCCTGCGCCTGACGCGCGGCGCGCGGCTTTCGGCTCATCGCCGCGCCGCGCAGCCCGCGCGCGCCGCGCGCGACGATCCTGCTCGCGGCGGGGCGCAGGTTGACGTCCGCTCCGTGCGCTATGCTCGCGGCGATGAATCTGCTTCGACCGATCGGCGCACTCGTTCTGGCTCTCGGACTGATCGCAGGCTGTCAGCGGAGCAGCTCGCGCCGGCCTCCGTCACAGCCGTCGTACGGCCAGGGCTACCCGCCGTACGGCGCGCCTCCGCAGGGCTACCCGCAGCAACCCGGGTACCCTCCGCCGCAGCAGCCCGGGTACCCGCCGCAGCAGCCCGGGTACCCGCCGCAGCAGCCCGGGTACCCTCCGGCGCAGACCGGGTCCGCTCCGGCGCCGACCTTCAACGTGCCGACGGTGCCCGGGCTGCCGGTGCTCGGCGATCCCATCAACGACATCAACCTCGCCTGGCTGCAGTCCGAGGCCGGCGTCGTGATGGGCGCGCTGATCGGCGCGCTGCCGTCGGCCGCGCAGCAGAAGGTGAGGGGCATCCCGTTCATCGCCGATCCCACCGTGGGCGAGGTGAACGCGTTCGCCGGCTGCGACGACCAGCGGATGCCGTTCATGGCGATCACCGACGGGCTGCTCGAGATCCAGGCGCAGATCGCGCAGTTCAAGGCGACGGACGAGATCTTCGGGACGAGGAAGCTCGACGAGTTCCTGCGGATGCTCGCGCAGCGGCAGCGGCCCGGGCAGCCGATCATCCGACCGCCGGCGGGCTTCATCGATCCGGCGCAGCACACGGATGCGCGCAAGGTCGAGCGGCAGCGCCAGCTCTACCACGAGCAGCTCGCGTTCGTGCTCGGCCACGAGCTCGGCCACCACCACCTCGGGCACACGGGGTGCGCGAACGGGCAGGGCGGGAGCCGCGGCGTCACGCCCGGGGATCTCGGGCGGCTCCTGTCGCGCGCGCTCCCTGTCTTCAACCAGCCGAACGAGATCGCGGCGGACGTCGCCGGCGTGAACAACCTGCTCAGCGCCGGCGTGCGGCGGCAGGGGTACCGGTGGACGGAGGGCGGCGCGATGCTCACGCTCGGCTTCTTCGCGTCGCTCGATCAGCTCACCCCCGCCGCGATCCTGTTCGCCTTCGAGCAGACGCACCCGCACCCGCTGCTGCGCCAGCCCGTCGTCCAGCAGACCGCCAACACCTGGCGGCTGACCGGCGGCGCGACCGGATTTCCGTTCCCCGGCCTCGGCGGCTGAGCCCCGGCATTTCTGCGTCCACGCGCGCTCGCGAGCGCTCGCCTGGGGGGCGCTCGCGCCGCTTCGGCTTGACGCGACCGCGCGGCGCTCCTCCCATCGCCGCCGCGAAAGGAGTCGACCATGCAAGAAGGGCTCGGGATCGAGGACATCAAGGAAGGCACGGGCGCCGAGGCCAAGCACGGCCAGCTCGTGACCGTGCACTACGTCGGCACGCTGACCAACGGCAACAAGTTCGACAGCTCGCGCGACCGCGGCCAGGGCTTCTCGTTCAAGCTGGGGGCCGGGCAGGTGATCAAGGGGTGGGATCAGGGCGTCGCCGGAATGAAGATCGGCGGCGTCCGCAAGCTGACCATCCCGCCGGAGCTCGGCTACGGCGCGCGCGGGTTCCCGCCCGTGATCCCGCCCAACTCGACCCTCCTCTTCGAGGTCGAGCTGCTCTCGGTCAAGTGATCGCCGCGCCGCCCCCGCGCCGCCGATGATCGCGCGCGTCGCCGTGCACGGCGACGCGAGCGATCGCGGCGGGCGTCTCGCCCGCCGTTCGGCTCACGGCTTGATGGGGGCGCCGCACTCCACGCAGAAGCGGTTGCCGATGAAGAGCTCGTGCTTGCAGTGCGCGCACCGCGCGACCCGCACCTCGGTCGGGCGCTTCGCGGGCTTCGCCGGCGGCGGCACCTCCTTCACCGGGGCCTTCGGGGCGGCTGCGACCGCGACGTAGCGGCCCGAGCCCGCGGCCGCGCGGGAGCGCCGGTCCGTGAACGGCACGGCGGCCATGCGCTGCGCCCTGCCCGCGGCGCCGTGGGCGTGGCTCCGCAGGCCGCCGTCCGCGATGGCGTGGAGCTGCTGCGCCGCGACGCGCTCGCCGTCCGACGCGGCGGCAGCCTCGAGATCGACCTCCTCGACGGGCGGCTGCCTCTCCCGGACCGACGCCGCCGGCGGGAGCGTCGCGCCGAACTCGTCGATGCGCTGGGGCCGGGTGTCCTCGAGCTCGACGCCGTCGATCGGCTCGTCGTCGAGCGCCTCGGGCTGGATGCGGACGATCAGCGCCGAGATGTTGTCGGTCCCGCCTGCCTCGTTGGCCATCGCGATGAGCAACTCGCAGGCCTCGTGCGGGTCCTGCGTGATGTCGAACACATCGAGGATCTGCTGCTCCGAGACCATCCCGCTCAGACCGTCGGAGCAGAGCAGGAAGACGTCGCCGGGCTGGATGCGCTCGGAGCGGATGTCGATCTTCACGGCGTCCTTCATGCCGAGCGCGCGCGTGATGATGTTCTTCGGGAGCCTCGCCAGCTCCTCCTGGCTCAGGTCGGGCTTGAGGGCGAGCGCGTCGTTGATGAGCGAGTGGTCCTTCGTGAGCTGCTCGATCTCGCCCTGCCGGATCCGGTAGCAGCGGCTGTCGCCCACGTGGCCGACGTGGATCTGCTCCGTGTCACACGACACGTAGGCGGCGACCACCGTCGAGCCCATGCCCTGGTGCTGGCTGTAGGTGTTCGAGATGACGAACACATCGTGGTTCGCCTTGCGGATCGCGGCGAGGACGCGCCGCGCTCCCGGGTCGAGATCCTGCTCGTCGGCCGGGACGGGGCCGGGCAGGACGCCGGACCGGGTCGCCTCGAAGAAGTTGTCGAGCGATCGGGTCGCGAGGGCGCTGGCGACGTTGCCCGCGTTGTGCCCACCCATGCCGTCGGCCACGACGAACAGGCCGAGCTCGGACTTCACGAGGACGTTGTCCTCGTTGTGCTTCCGCTGGCGTCCAACGTCGGTCACGGCAGCCGCGACGGGTCGGGTGCGGCTGCTCGTCCTGAACTCGCCCATTCGCGGCTGATTATACCTGCCCAGCCCTGCGGACCGCCCAGATTCCGGCTGCTCTACCGGTGGGCTGTCCCCCCGGCGCCCGATGCCTGGGCGGCGATCCTCCGAGACATACCGGCCGACGCGTGGGGCGTACGCGTGCCGCGGGGCACGGGATCCAGCGCGAGCCGCAGGCCCACCTGGAAGAACCCGTAGGGCGCAGCCCTGGAGCTCTCGCCGGGACGCGAGAGGTAGGTGCCAGCGTCGAGCTCGGCGAACAGCCCGACGCCGAGGGGCGACACGGGGTAGAAATCGGCGCCCAGGGCGATACGGGCGACGTCGAGCCCGTGGAACACATGGTCGGAGGTCGCCGGACTGGCCGCGGAGCCCTCCGACCAGGTGAGCACGGCCCTCCGGTACCCCACGCCGTAGCTGATCCAGGGGTCGATCGCGAGGCCCTGGGCGACGTGGTAGACGAGCCCGAGGCCCAGGTCGAGGCTCTGGCCGGAGCAGCCGTTGCACCCTCCCGCCGCGGAGAGCAGGGCGTAGGAGCCGCTCGCTTCGAGGACCGCGTCGCGGCTCAGGCCGATGCCGATGTTGGCGCCGAACGCGAGCCCCCCGGAGACCCGCTCGCTGACCGGCTGGCCGGCGGCCAGGCTGCCGAACGGCTGGCTGTAGCCGGCCCGCGCCTGGAGCAGGACGTGCCCGCTCCGCTCGTCAGGCCCCGCGGGGCGCTTCGTGCCGGCTTCCGGCCCGAGCTCCTCGTCCTCCTCGGCGGCGGTCGTCGTCCTTTGATCTGCCGGCTGGGCGAGGGCCTGGTTGGCCGAGAGCACCCAGCCCGCTGCCGCAACGCCGAGCGCCGGCGCGGTCCACCTTGTCGAGCGCGATCCCACGAACGGCCTCTAGAACAGCGCGGTCCCGAGCGCAAAGGGGGCGGTGGGCCCGGAGCCAGGAATGTCGAAATGCCGGCCGGGCGGGACGAGCGACGCAACTGCGCCCGGCGCGGCGACGACAGACCTTCTCGACATGGACAACGCACCCATCCTCCGCGAACGCGAAGAACGCGACGAAGACGACAGCTACCCGGGGCGCATCACGTCTGCCACGTCTGCCACGTCTGCCACGTCTGCCACGTCTGCCACGTCTGCTTACGGCGCCCCTGCGCCCTCCGCGCCGGTGGCGGCGCTGCCCGAGGTGGAGCCCGGCGGCGCCTCCTGCGATCGGCCCGGCCCTGCCGCTCATCTCGGCGAGGCCCCGCCGATCCGGGACGCCACGCGCGAGCTCCTGGACGACCGCGAGGAGCTCGCCACGGTGTGGCTCCGTTGCGAGCACAGCGGCGGCGGCGCTCAGGCGCACATCGCCGTCGCGCCGGGCGCCGAGCTCACGCTGGGCAGCGGTCCGTCCGCAGACGTGCGGATCGACGATGTCACGGTGAGCGCTCGCCACTGCCGGGTCGCGCACCGCGGGACCTCGATCGAGGTGACGGATCTCGGCTCGCGCAACGGCGTGCGCGTAGGCGGCGTGCGGGCGCGGCAGGCGGCGCTGGTGCCGGGCGGCTGCTTCGAGATCGGCCGCACGGCGCTGTGGATCGAGGCCGCGCGGAAGGTGCCCGAGCTCGAGGAGGGGCCGCCGCTGCCGTCGCTCGTCGGCCGCTCGCGGCCCATGCGCCAGCTCGCGGCGGCGGTGCGGCGGGTCGCGCCGCTCCAGCTCCCGGTGCTCCTGCGCGGCGAGTCGGGCACGGGCAAGGACCTTGTCGCCCGGGCGATCCACGCGGAGAGCACCCGCGCCGACAAGCCGTTCGTCGTGCTGAACGCCGCCACCATCCTGCGCGAGCTCGCCGAGTCGGAGCTGTTCGGCCACCGGAGGGGCGCGTTCACCGGCGCGCTGCGGGACAGGCGCGGCGCGTTCGTCGAGGCCAGCGAGGGCACGCTCTTCCTCGACGAGATCGCGTCGCTGTCGCTCGAGGTCCAGGCGAAGCTGCTGCGCGTCGTGGAGGAGGGGGTGGTGCGCCCGATCGGCGCGGAGGGGCCGACGCCGGTGAACGTGCGGCTCATCGCCGCGACCTGCGAGCCGCTCGAGACGCTCGTCGTCGAGCGCCGGTTCCGCGCGGACCTCTACGAGCGGCTCGCTGTGTGTCGCATCCAGCTCCCCGCGCTGCGCGAGCGGCCCGACGACATCCCCCGCCTGGCCGAGCACCTGCTGGCGACCTCGGAGGTCGGCTTTCGCCCGCTCACCCCCGGGGCGCTCGTCGCGCTGAGGTCGCACCGCTGGCAAGGCAACGTCCGGGAGCTGCGGAACGTGCTCATCCAGGCCGCGCTCCGCGCGAAGGGCCCCGTGCTCCCCGAGCACATCACGGCGGTCATCGCCGAGCGCGAGCCACCGCCGCGCCGGAAGATCACGCCGGCCGACGCGCTCCGCGCCTTCGAGGAGGTCGGCGGCAACATCAGCGCCGCCGCACGGCTCGCGGAGATCCCGCGCTCGACGATGCGGGATCTGCTCCGCGCCGCGAAGGAGCGGTGAGCTCGGGGCGGGGGTGGGGCGGGCTCTCCCGGGCGCACGCGCTGGCGGGGGGCTGTGCGCGGCGGCGCGCGGTCCTGATGCGCTCGCCGTGCGCCGGGCGCCCCGCCGGCGGCGCAGCGCAGCTCGCCCAGCACGCCCGGGACGCGTGCCAGCACCCGCTGGTACAGCCCCCCGCACCTGCTGGTACAGCTCCCCGTAGCTGCCGGTACGGCTCTCCAGACCTGCTGGTACGGCTCCCCGTAGCTGCTGGTACGGCTCTCCAGACCTGCTGGTACAGCCCCCGTAGCTGCTGGTACGGCTCCCCGTAGCTGCTGGTACGGCTCCCCGTAGCTGCTGGTACGGCTCCCCGTAGCTGCCGGTACCGCTCCCCGGACCTGCTGATGCGGTTCCTGGCCGCCTCGGCGGCGCTGTCTGTGTTCCCGGTCCGCTGGGCTCGGTTCGCGCTCCGGCCGCTGGGGCGCATCTCGGGCGCGCTGGCGCAGAGCCCCGGCGTCGGCACTGTGCTCTCCGGGGCGGCCGAGTCCCCACGGCGCTCCGGCTCCGCAGCACGCTGCGCGCCCGCGGCGTTCGCGCCGCGGATCTCGACGACGTCACTCTTCCACGAGGAGCTCTGGATCGCAGCGCTCGACAGCACGGCCGCGCGCGAGAGGCGCATGCTCGCCCGCGGACCTCGGTGTTCTAGAACGTGCCCCCGACGCTGAGGGAAGCCTGGCCCGGCGCCACGAGCGGCGCGATGCGGGTGACGCGCGGACCGGCGGACGCGGTCTTCTGCTCGCTCGGGTACCAATCGATCATCGCGTACGTCGCGGTGCCCACGACCCCGACGCCGAGGAGGACCCAGCCCGTGATCGCCCAGGGGAGCGCGCCGTCGTAGGTGTCCAGCTCCTCCCGGAGGCTCCCGCACGCGTTCTCGAAGCCGGGGAGGTCGCCCGAGGGATCTTCGCGCCGACCGCACGGCTGCGTCCGGCGCTGCGCAGGGATCGTGCTCTCGTTCCTCGCGACGAACGCCTTGATCTCGTTCCCGATGTCCTCGGCGTTGCCGTTCGCGTTCGTCGCGATGGCCGTGCCGACGATCCCCATCACCAGGCCGACGCCCGCGACGCCGGTCCCCACCCAGGCGAGCGGCTTGCGCGTGTACCAGTCGAAGAACGGCTCGCGACCGCTCGAGGCCTGCTCCGGGCCCATCGTGCCCATCGTGTTGCTCGTCGAGAGCGTGAATCCGCCGGAGCTCGTCGGGGCCGCGGGCGCCGCGGTTGGCGCCGTCGTGCCAGGGGTCGCCGTGCCGGGAACAGGCTGCGCGGTGCCCGCCGCCGGGGGCTGCGCTGGCGTCGGCATCGCCCCTGCCGGCGTGGCTGACGTCGGCGCACCGGGCGGCGTGGCCGGCCCGGGCGTCGGCGTGCCGGTGATCGGCGCAGGGGGCGCGCCGGTGGTTCCGAGGGTGAGCGTCGCCGGTGTGGCCACGCCGATCTTCGCGTCCACCTGGGTGGTCGCCGACCGGTCCAGGTACGTCGCGAACAGGGTGTGCTTGCCCGGGGTCACGAACACCGGATCGGGCAGCGGCGCCTTGCCGACGAGGACGCCGTCGATGCTGATGTCCGCGCCGTTGGCGTCGGCGACCACGACGATGAAGCCCGTCCTCCGCTTCACGTCGGCGATCGCCTTCTCCGCGGCGGCGCGCTGCTCCGGGGTCGCGGTGGCGTGCTCGCGCAGGAACTGCTGGAGGTGGTTGCCGGCGTCCTCGAGGTGGTTCGAGCGGAGCTCGCTCTGTCCCAGGTTGAGCAGCACGGCCGGGTGCTGCTTGAGCGTGTAGACCTGACGAAACGCCATGCGCGCTTCCTCGAAGCGACCGGCGTCGTACGCCTTGACACCGTCCTCGTAGCGCTGGCGGGCGACCTCCGTGACGGGATCGGACGACTGCGCGAAGCTCAGCGGCTCGCTGAACGGGGAGGAGGTGAGGCCGGCCTCGGTGAGCAACGCCGGAGCGATGAACGAGAGCAGGAGGACGGGGGCGCAGGCGCGTGTTTTCATGGCTCCTCAGGTCGGGCTTCGCCTCGACGGCGTCCGCGGAAGGTGACGACTGCAGCAAGCCTCGCTGCCGAGGCGAGGGACGTGGGCGCTTCAGAACGGCGCATCGCGGATGATGCCGCCGCCCTTGTTGCCGCCGGCCGAGCTCGGTCCACGCTGCGTCGGCGCTGCAGGCACAGGCTTCTTCGCGGGGGTCGTCGTCTTCGGCGCTGGCGGCGCCGCGGCGGGCGTCGCTCCGGCCCTGGACGGCGCGGCGGCGGAGGACGGCGTCGCTGCGGGCGCAGGAGCGCTCGCCTGCGCGGAGGCGCTCGGCACCGGCGCCGGCGCGATCGCGGCGCCCTCTGCGGCGGGCGAGGCGCCGGCGGTCGCCTGGGACGTGGCGGCCGGGGGAGCGGCGGGCACCGCGGTCGGCGCCTCCGCTGCGGCCGGCGCCGTTGCGGCAGGAGAGGCTGGCGTGGGCGTGGGATCGGCGCCGTCGCGGCCCGGGCCGAGGACAGCGCGGCCGACGAAGAACAGGAAGGCCGCACCCACGACCGCGATGCCGATCCGCAGCGCCGTCTTGTTCGGCGTGGAGACGGGGATCTCGATCGGATCGTGATCTTCCGTGCGGACGGCGGACGCGGTCACGGTATCGGCGCTCCCCGCCGCCGGATGCGCACCGCGAGAGCGCGTTCGCGCCGCCCGCGTCGACCGCGGCCCATCGGCGGGAGGCGGGGAGGGGGCCGACGCCGGGGGCGCCTGCGTCTCCACGGCCTGCGCGCCGGCCACGGTGTCCGGCGCCGCGGTTCGCGCGTCGGCCACGGCCGCCGGTGCGCTGGCCACGGCCGCCGGTGCGCTGGCCACGGCCGCCGGTGCGCTGGCCACGGCCGCGTCAGCGGCCCGCGCGTCGTCCGCCGGAGCCGGCTCACCCACGCCCACACGCGTTTTTCCGGCCGGAGCGGGAGGCTCGCCCCGCTTCTCCGCGCCGACCTCCGGCGCGCTGGCGCTGCCGGCGCTTCCCGTCTCCCGGGTCTGCGCAAGCGGCTCCGGCGATCGCGCGCCGCGCAGCTCGTCGCTGCGGCCCGCTCCTCCAGCGTCGCGGGGCGCGGGCTCCGGTGCCGCAGCGCCCTGCGGGTCGTCTCCGACCGCGATGGTCGGGACACCCTCGATCACGGTATCCGACACGGCGGACGCGCCCGCCGGGGGCGCCTCGCGCACGCCGGCGGCGGGTGTCGCAGCTGCGGCTGCGGGCGCTGCAACCGCCGCCGGAGGCGCCGCCGCGGCAGCAGGGGAGGACTCCCTCCCCGGCTCACGGCGCGCATCGAGCGCCGCCGCCAGGGGCGCGCCCGGCACCGTCGGCTGCGCCGCTGCGGGGGCGACGGCGTCCTGTCCGGGGGCGCTGCCGCGCGCCTCTCCCCGGGCGAACGGCAGCTCGTCGAACGCCTCCCAGGACGGCCGGATCGACGACGCGATCCGCTCGGCCTCCTCCGCAGAGAGGGAGCGCTCTTCAGGTTCCGCGGTCGTCTGTCGCTCCCCCGCAGTCATGGCTGTGGGAACTTATCACCCGCGTCAGCCGCACCGCAATTCTGGCGACGGATCCTTGCGCTGCCTGCCCCCGCGCGGCGGCCCGCACGCTCCGGGAGGTCCTGCGCGGCTCAGCCGCCGCGGACCTCCCGCAGCAGCGCGTCATCCCAGGTGTCGGCGACCTGGCTCACCGTCGTGATGATATCCTCGAACTCTTCGTACTCGAGCGCGCTGAGCCGCCGGAGGCAGCGCACCACGACCTCGTTGCGCGACCTGTCGATCGCGAAGGCCGCGTCCGAGGTGGCGATGAAGCTGAGCTCCAGGAGCCTCCGGTAGAAGGCCTCACGCCCGCTCAGGGGCACGGCCATGATGGGAGAGAACACCATCAGGACGCCCTGCGCCTCCAGCACGTTGATGCCGATGGTCGCGCTCCCGTGCTGGAGCTGCGCGTACCCGGTCTCGTCGAGCGCGCTCGTGCCCGCGCCGCCCGGCGACCCACCCCCACCTCGAGAGCTGGCGGCGTACCGGGCGAGATACGCGTTGACCATGCTCGTCGCGTCGGCAAACCTCTCCCCCGACGCGCGATCCGCGTAGAGGGGTGCTGTGGATGAAGTGGGCGTGAGGTCGGGCACGTGAAACCTCCGGGACGTATCGCCGTTCTCTCGTCGCGCAGGGCTGACAGGGCCGACCCGGCGAGTCGGCGTCACACCACCCCAGCGCAGCCCCATCGTAACGCCCTGGCGTTCGCGAGGATCACGCTTTTTGCAGCGATCGCGCACGCGCTCGGGTGCGGCGCCGACGGCGACGCGCCCGCCGCGCCGCCCGCGCCGTCCGACGAGCAACGCGCCGCCGCGCTGCTCGATCCGGGCGCGCGGCTCCCACCCCGCGCCGAGACGGTCGCCCTCGCCGATACGATCGCGATCGCGTCGTCGCGGGCCGGCGCGCCGGCGCAGGCGGCCTCGCTGGCGGAGCTCGCCGGCGATCTCCGCGTGCGGCTCTTCCGCCTCGACCAGGCGGCCACCGACGCGCGTGAGGCGATGGAGCTCTACACCGCGGCCGCGATCGCCTTCCGCGCCTCCACCGATCCGGCCCACGTGGAGCGCGCCTGCCAGGCCGAACGCCGCCGCGCCCTGCTCGCCGGCGAGCTCGCCCGCGACGCGGCCGTCGCGTACCGCGAGCTCTACCTGGTCTCCCGGCGCTACGCGGCCCTCGCGCCGCCCGCGCCGTCCGCCGGCGCGCCGTCTGCCGGCGCACCGCCGTCGCGCTCGACGTGCCTCGGCGCGATCGCCGTCGCGCTCGCGCAGGCGGCCGCGTACCGGCCGAGCGGCGAGGCGCTGCGCGCGCTGGAGCACGAGGGGCACCGCGTCGAGGGCATCGCGCTCGCGCTCGCGCCGGGGCACGCGCCCGTGCCCTCCGCCGCACCGGCGAGCGCCGCGAGCCCCGCGAGCGCCGCGCCCGTGCAGGTGACCGCCGCCGACGCCGGCGGCGGCGATCTCGTCGTCGCCCCCCGGGCGACCGCGTCCTCGGGTCCAGTGAAGATCACCGCGATCGAGCGGCACGGCTCGGACAAGGGGGCGCGCGTCGTCGTCGCGCTCTCCGGGCCGACGACGTTCGACGTCGGCACGCTGCCGGCGGACGAGAGCGCCGGCAAGGACGCCCGCGTCTTCGTCGACATCGCGGGGGCGACGTCGCGCGGCATCGCGCGGGAGATCGAGGTCGGCGGCGTCCTGCGGCGGGTGCGCGTCGGCGTGCAGCCGAAGGGCACGCGCGTCGTCCTCGATCTCGCCCCCGACCTGTACCGCCGGGTCTTCTACCTGCCCGAGCCGTTCCGGATCGTCATCGACGTGAGCACCCGCCCGCCCGTGCGCGACGACGAGCGCAAGCCGGGCGGCGCGCGCGAGGTCCGGCGCGTCGCGATCGATCCGGGGCACGGCGGCAACGACACCGGCGCGGTCGGCCCCACCGGGCTGAAGGAGAAGGACGTCACGCTCGACGTCGCGCACCGCGTCGCCCCGCTCCTCGCGCGCGAGCTCAAGATCGAGACGCTCCTCACCCGCGACAGCGACGTCTACGTCCCGCTCGAGCTCCGCACCGCGCGCGCGAACGCGTTCCACGCCGACCTGTTCGTCTCGATCCACTGCAACGCGAGCGAGAACGGCCGCGCGCGCGGCGTCCAGACCTTCTCGCTCGCGCCCTCCCGCGACGTCGAGGCGCCGTCGGCGAAGCTCGCGGCGCGCGAGAACGCCCCCCGCGCCGCGAGGGCGGGGCAGGGCGCAGGCCCCGACGATCCCGAGTCGCGCCTCGAGGTCGAGGCGATCCTGTCGAACCTCAACGTCGGCGACATGGCGGCCCGCTCGCGCCACTTCGCCGAGCTGCTCCAGCGGGCGTCGCTCGCCTCGCTCGCGCCCCGCTACCCCGACACGAAGGATCAAGGCGTGAAGGGCGCGGGCTTCTTCGTCCTCGCGGGCGCCGACATGCCGGCCGCCCTGTTCGAGACCGCGTTCATCTCGAACCCCGAGGACGAAGCCCGCCTCGCCACCGCTGATTTCCGGCAGAAGATGGCGGACGCCATCGTGAACGCGATCCGCGCCTACCGCGAAGGCAAATAGGGCGGCTGGGGCAGACGGGGTAACGGGGGAGGGGAGCGGCGCCGCCGGCCTGCGCGGGCGTCGCCCGCGCGCGGCTCACCCCCGCTCGAGGCCCATGAGCCGCTCGAGCGAGTCGCGCAGCTCGCCGGCCTCGCCCTTCTTGATGAAGTCGTAGGCGCCGGCCTCGGTGGCGTTCTTCTTCATCTCCTCGTGGTTCGAGTACACGATACAGCGGATGTGCGATGTCGCGTCGATCGAGCGGAGGCGCTCCAGGCAGCGCACGCCGTCGAGGCCCGGCATCATGACGTCCAGGATGAGCGCGTCGGGCTGCAGGTTGCCCACCGCGACGAGGGCGTCGAACGGGTCCTGGAACGTCGTCAGGTCGAACCGCCGCGAGAGGGTCTTGCGGAGCGCGGCGAGGACGGAGGGGTCGTCATCGACGACGACGACCTTCGGCTTGCCCATCCGCAGGATCTCCGGGATGGGGTAGCCGTACTTGCGGAGGAAATCGAGCACGTCCAGCCGCCGGAAGCGGAGGTGCCGTCCGGGCGTGCGGAAGTGGCGGATTTCCCCCTTGTCCGCCCAGTTGTGGATGGTCTTGAGGTCCACCTGGCAGAAGCGCGCGACGTCGCTCGCGGTGAACAGCTCGGGCTGCGTCGTGTTCTCTTTCGGGTTCGTTTCCATGGCTCACTCCTCGAGATCAGGCGTCGCCGGTACGGAGGGGGCATTCGTCCGGGGGGCTTCGAGACTGGTCGGCACGGGTGGATCCGGGCTCTCGTTCCTGTTTGATGTGGATCGGGGATCCACGCGCGCAGGGCTCTTCGGCGACGAAGCGGCCCTCGCGCAGGACATAACGGGTCGGCCCCTCGGCGCGCCGCTCGCGGGCCTCGTGCGAGGGGTCTCCCGGCAGCGCCAGGTACGGCGGCTCGCCCCCGTCGCCCGGGACGAAGCGCGGGCAGATCGGCAGGAGCGACTGGCGCTCCGCCAGCGCCACGGCGCTGCGCACGTCCGCGGCCGCGGACAGGAGCTCGAGCGTGCGGGAAGTCGGCGGGGCGAGAAATATCTCGCCACGCTCGGCGCGCTCCAGGATCGCGGTCGGCGCGGCCCAGAAGCTCATCGTCGTCTCGTACCCGTCGTGTCGTCCGACCTGGCCGCGCGGCAGCGGCAGCAGGAAGAAGCGCGCGTCGAAGCGGCGCGGCTCGGCGAGTGGGGTGATCCATCGGGCCCATGGGACGAGGGCCCCGAGGGCGAGCTTCAGGCCACGCCGCTCGAGGGCCGCGTCGAGCGGCGTCCCGGCGGCAAGCTCCCGCCCGAGCGCGTCGATCGCGTCGCCGGACAGCGCCGCGTCGGTCGGCAGGATCGCCCCTTCCTCCAGCGTCTCGCGGCACGCGGCCACGCACAGCGCCCGCGCCGGCGCCTCGTCCGTCGCGAACGCGGCGGCGCGCGCCGGCGGCTCGGTCGCCCGATCCACCCAGACTTCCGCGCCGTCCTGCGCGTCCACCTTCCCACCGGGGAACACAACGGCGTCCCCCATGAAGCTCGAGCTCGCGTGGCGGCGCACGCAGAACACCTCGAGCCCAGCGCGACCGTCACGGAGGACGATCACCGTGGCGGCGTCGCGAGGTCGTACCGGGTTTCGGTTCTGATCAAAATCCAGCAATCTAGGATAAATTTGTTCCACGTGAGCTGTCTTTCGTCAAACCGTCCTCTGCGTCGCGTTTCCGGCGTGCTCTGCGGTGAGCATGCCTGTTTGGGGCCAAAGCGGCCGCCCTTTCCGGCGGCTCGGGGGCTTCCCGTAGACGCTTTCCAACCTCTCCCGACGCCGATGCCGCGGGCGCGCGAACGGTCTCGGCCGTGAAGCGTCACGGGGCGTGTGGCGCGTGGCGCGTGGGACGTCGGATCGCGGAGTTCGCCGCGGTTCCACGGTCGAACTCTGCCGTTGACGGAGGCTCGTTGACGGGCTCGGTGCTCACGCCTAGAATCCCGCGCCTCGCAATTTCGGGGGGCTGTCTGGCCTCTCCGGACATGTCGCGGAGCCGAAAGCCCCGTTCCTGCAGCCGGGGGTCAGCGCCCCGCGGCTTGCATGCGCCAGGGAGCTCAGACGGCAGCGCCGCACGGCGCATTCGACGCGAGAGGACCTATGAACAAGGCCCAGCTGAAAAAGTTCAAGACCCTGCTTGAGACGAAGCGCGACGAGATCGTCAAGAAGGCCAAGCAAACGCTGACCGAAGACATGATGCTCGACGCGAACGATCTCCCGGACGAGATGGATCTCGCGTCGAGCGAGTACCTGCAGTCGTTCACGTTCCGCCTCCGGGGCCGCGAGAAATCGTTCCTCGACAAGATCCAGAAGGCGCTCGTCAAGATCGAGGACGGCACGTTCGGCAAATGCGAGGAGTGCGAGGAAGAGATCTCGGCGAAGCGCCTCGAGGCGCGCCCCGAGACGAGCCTCTGCATCCGCTGCAAAGAGGACCAGGAGAGGGTCGAGAAGGATTACGGCTGACGCCGCGCCGCGCGGGGGCCGCCGGGGGGCGGCCGCCGCGCGCGAGGGGTCTGCGCGTCGTACGGGCGTGCGCTCCGCCTCCGGTCCATGTCGTGCGGACCGGGCGGGGCCACGCCCGTTTTGCTTGCCTTGCTCGTCTCGTTATTTGCGGGCCGCCGCGCGGCCGCGCGGCGGCTGCGGGCTGCGGCGCTTGGCCGCCGCGAGCACCTCGCGCAGGTACGCGCCGGTGAACGACGCCTCCACCTGCGCGACCTCCTCGGGGGTGCCGGCGGCCACGATGGTGCCGCCGCGCTCGCCGCCCTCGGGGCCGAGATCGATCACCCAGTCGCTGCAGGCGATGACGTCGAGGTTGTGCTCGATCACGAGGACGGTGTTCCCGGCGTCGCGCAGGCTCATGAGGCTCGCGGTGAGCACCTCGATGTCCGAGAAGTGAAGGCCCGTCGTCGGCTCGTCGAGCACGTAGAGCGTGCGGCCGGTCGCCTTACGCGCGAGCTCGCGCGCGAGCTTCACGCGCTGCGCCTCGCCGCCCGACAGCGTCGTCGCAGGCTGGCCCAGCGTGATGTAGCCGAGGCCCACCCGCGCGAGCGCGGCGAGCCGCTCGCGGACGCGGGGGAGCGCCTCGAACTGCTCGATCGCCTGCTCGACCGTGAGGTCGAGCGCGTCGGCGATCGACATGCCGCGGTAGAGCACCTCGAGCGTCTCGCGGTTGTACCGGCGCCCGCCGCACGTCTCGCACGTGACGAAGATGTCGGGCAGGAAGTGCATCTCGATGCGGAGCACGCCGTCGCCCTGGCAGGCCTCGCAGCGGCCGCCCTTCACGTTGAACGAGAAGCGGCCCGCCTTGTACCCGCGCGTCCTCGCCTCCGGCAGGCCCGCGTAGAGCTCGCGGAGCAGCCCGAAGACCCCGGTGTACGTCGCCGGGTTCGACCGCGGCGTGCGGCCGATGGGGGCCTGATCGATCGAGATCACCTTGTCGATGTGCGAGAGGCCCTCGATCCCGTCGCACGCGCCGATCGGCGCGGAGCTCCGGTAGAGCTCGTTCTTCGCGGCCGGCAGCAGCGTGTCGACGATGAGGCTCGACTTGCCCGAGCCGGACACGCCGGTGACCGTGCAGAACAGGCCGACCGGGATCTCGGCCGTCACGTCGCGGAGGTTGTGCGCCCGCGCGCCCGCCACGCGGATGAAGCGCCCGTCGGGGCGCCGGCGCTTCGTCGGGATCGCGAGCTGCTTCTTGCCGCTGAGGTACGGGCCCGTGATCGACGCGGGATCGGCGCTCAGCTCCTCCGGCGTGCCCTGCGCCACCACGTTGCCGCCGTGCACGCCCGCGCCCGGGCCCATGTCCACGACGTGGTCGGCCGCGAGGATCGCGTCGCGGTCGTGCTCGACGACGACCACGGTGTTGCCGAGGTCGACGAGCCGCCGGAGCGCCTCGAGCAGGCGCGTGTTGTCGCGCGCGTGCAGGCCGACCGAGGGCTCGTCGAGCACGTAGAGCACGCCGACGAGCGCGGCCCCGATCTGCGTCGCGAGGCGGATGCGCTGCCCCTCGCCGCCGGACA
Organism: Sorangium sp. So ce1335; assembly: GCF_051521615.1. Classification (NCBI taxonomy): domain Bacteria; kingdom Pseudomonadati; phylum Myxococcota; order Polyangiales; family Polyangiaceae; genus Sorangium; species Sorangium sp. So ce1335. The sequence goes on along the minus strand of NZ_CP150363.1, from coordinate 5,370,683 downwards.
GGGTCTGCGCGGAGCGGTCCAGCGTGAGGTAGTCGAGCCCGACGTCGATGAGGAAGCCGAGGCGGGCGATCACCGCCCGGAGCAGCGGCTCCGCGATCGCGCGCTCGCGCGGCGCGAGCCCGCCGTCCGCCGGCGCCTCGCCGTCGCCGCGCGGCGCCCCGTCCTTCGGCGGCATGAGCCCCTCGAGGAAGACGCGCAGCGTGCGCAGCGGCAGGGTGCCGACGTCGGCGATGTTGCGGTCGCCGAGCCGCACGGCGAGCGCCTCGGGGCGCAGGCGCCTGCCGTCGCAGGCGTCGCACACCCGCGTGATGACGAAGCGGCCGATCTCGTCGGAGAGCGCGGCGCTGTCCTCGTCGGGATCGGCCTCCTCCTCGTCGCCGAGGGCGGGCTCGCCGCTGCTGAGCAGGCGCTCGAGCCGCGGGATGATCCCCTCGTACGCAGCCTTCTTCTTACCGCGGCCGCCCCCCGGCTCGCTCCCCTCGAGGATCGCCTGCCGCACGGACGCCGGCAGCTTCGCCCACGGGACGTCGGGGTCGCAGCCGAGCGCCTGGACGGCCCGGTCGGTCTCCGCGGCGAGCGAGAGCGACCCGCGGCGGCCCCAGGCCACCACGGCGCCCTCGCGGAGCGTCCGGCGCGGGTCGGGGACCACGCGATCCGGATCGATGCGGGTGCGCGCGCCGATGCCGTCGCAGGCCGGGCAGGCGCCGTGGGGGCCGTTGAAGGAGAACATCCGCGGCTCGATCGGCGGCAGCGAGATGCCGCAGTCGATGCACGCGAAGCGCTCGCTCATCCAGAGCGGCTCGATCTTCATGCCGTCGCTCGAGATGTCGACGAGCAGCCGGCCCTCGCCGAGCTTCAGGGCGAGCTCGACCGAGTCGGTGAGCCGGCCCTTGATGCCCTCCTTGACCACGATCCGGTCCACGACCACGTCGAGGTCGTGGGCGCGCGTGCGGTCGAGGACGATCTCGTCGCCGAGGTCGACGATCTCGCCGTCGATGCGCGCGCGCACGAAGCCCTCGCGGCGCAGCCGCTCGATGTCGAGCTTGAGCTCGCCGCGGCGGCCCCGCGCGATGGGCGCCATGATCGTGACCCGCGTCTTGTCCCCGAAATCGAGGATGCGGTCGACGATCTGCTGCACGGTCTGCGCCTCGATCCGCTTGCCGCACGCGGGGCAATGCGGGGTGCCGACGCGCGCGAAGAGCAGCCGGAGGTAGTCCGAGATCTCGGTCACCGTCCCGACGGTCGAGCGGGGGCTCTTCGCCAGCGCGCGCTGCTCGATGGCGATCGCGGGCGAGAGGCCCTCGATCGACTCCACGTCGGGCTTGGAGAGCTGCTCGAGGAACTGCCGCGCGTACGCGGAGAGCGACTCGACGTAGCGGCGCTGCCCCTCCGCGTAGATGGTGTCGAACGCCAGGGACGATTTGCCCGACCCGCTCGGGCCGGTGATCACCACCAGGCGGTCGCGCGGAAGCGACACGCTGACGTTCTTGAGGTTGTGCTGCCGAGCGCCTCGAACGACCAGTCGATCCATAGGGGGAACCGGAGAGCTATCACACACGGAAGCGGGCGTGGCGGCGGTCCTGCGCGCCGGCGCGCTCGTCGCCCGTCGCTCGGGCGCGCCGTGGCGCGGCGCGGCGGGCAAGGTCTTCCTGTGGTCTTGCGATTCTTCTCACGTCGCTGCGCTGCGAGCTGGACTATGAGGGGGCGCGCAGGGTGACGTGGAAGCGCGGTTGAGGAGTGTCCTTGGGGCGGTCGGCGCCGGCGTTGCGCTCGGCGCCGTCGCGCTCCTGGCGCGGTACGCCCCCGAGCTCGAGGCGCTGCTGCTCATGCCGTCGTCTCCGCCCGGGCGCCTTGCCGCGCCGCGTTCCGCGGAGCCGGCGGCGCGGTCCGTCCACCCGCCGCCGGCCGGCTCGGCCGCTGGGCCCGAGGGCGCGGCCGCTCGGCCCGAGGGAACGGCCTCCTCGGCGCCGGGCGCGCCCACCGCGGCCCCGGCCCCGCGCGGCGCGCGCCGGCGGGCGCCTCTGGCCCCGCCCGTCGACCCGTTCGCGGACGACCCCGTGGCGCGCGCCGCGTGCCCGGCCGACATGACCCTCGTGGAGGGCGACTTCTGCCCGTCGCTTCCGTACATCTGCGCGCGCGGCGGCGACGGGGTCGGCCACGGCTGCCCCGAGTACGCGCGCGGCGCCCGGTGCCAGGCGGCCGTCGACCCCCGGCGCTACTGCATCGACCGCCACGAGTGGCCGAACCGGGTGGGCGAGCTCCCGCGCGTCTACGTCGACTGGCACGAGGCGAAGGCGCTCTGCGCCTCGGTGGGCAAGCGGCTGTGCCGGCGCTCCGAGTGGATCCTCGCTTGCGAAGGGCCGAAGCGCCTGCCGTATCCTTGGGGCTTCGTGCGCACGCCGAGCCCCTGCAACATCGATCGCGCGGCGATCGCGTTCGATCTCGGCGCGCTCCACGGCGAGGCGACGCGCGAGGAGGAGATCGCCCGCCTGTGGCAGGCCGATCCGATCGGCTCGCACCCGAACTGCATCAGCGCTTACGGCGCGTACGATCTCTCCGGCAACGTCGACGAGTGGACCGACAACCTCGCCGACGATCCGGACACGGCGCGCCCGGCCACGCTCAACGGCGGCTACTGGGGGCCTGTGCGGAACACCTGCCGCCTCACGACGGGGGGGCACGGGCCGACCTTCAAGTTCTACCAGGCCGGCTTCCGTTGCTGCGCCGACACGGTGGACGGCGTCGTCACGCCTCCGCCGCGGCCGTTCATCGATCGCGACGGCGAGAAGGACGACGTGTACGACTGACATGCGCGAGCGCATCGCCTTCATCGCCGCCCTCATCGTCGCCGCCCTGGTGAGCGCGCTCCTCTTCGCTCCCCGGTTCCAGCGGCCGCGGGAGCCGCTCGACGCGGCGAGCGCTGCGCCGCAGGTCAGCGTCGCCCCGCCGGAGCCGGCGCCGCCCCTGTCCGCGCTCGCCCCGCCGGCGCCCCCGCCGCTGCCCGCGTACGTGCGCGTCAACCCGGCGAGCGCGGCGGCGTGCCTCTCGGGGATGGTGCTCGTCGACGGCATCTACTGCCCGTTCGTGGGGCACCGCTGCGCCGCCTACATCGACGAGGAGAAGGACGTCTGCGCGCGGTTCGAGCCCGAGGTCCTCTGCGAGGGGCGCCTCCAGCACCGGCGCTTCTGCATCGACGTCTTCGAGTACCCGAACATCGAGGGCGTCCGCCCGGCGGTGATGGTGAGCTGGCTCGACGCGGAGCGCGCCTGCGCGGTCGAGGGCAAGCGGCTCTGCTCCGTCGAGGAGTGGGAGTTCGCGTGCGAGGGCCCGCAGATGTGGCCGTACCCCTATGGAATCGCGCGCGATCCCGAGGCCTGCAATATCGACCGGAAGATCGCGATGCCCGTGCTCGAGGTGTTCTCCGACCCGTGGAAGATCTCCGCGGAGGTCGAGCGGCTCGATCGCCGCGTCGCGTCCGGGGAGATGCACCGGTGCGTGAGCCCGTTCGGCGTCCGCGACATGACCGGCAACGTCGACGAGTGGGTCGACAACGCGCTCGGCAGGCTGGACGACAAACCGTTCCGGTCGACGCTGAAGGGGGGCTACTGGGGGCCGATCCGGTCGAGGTGTCGCCCGGTCACGTCGACGCACAACCGGTGGTTCCGCTTCTACCAGGTCGGGTTCCGGTGCTGCGCCGACACGCTCGACGGGGGCAAGGCCGTGGCCCCGGCCGACAAGACGGCGCGCATCCCGCGCCGCAGCCCCATGGCCGGTCCGGGCGGGCGGCAGGGGCCGTGAGGGACGGCTGCCGGTGGGCACGGGCGGCTGCTGCGCCGGCGACGTGCCTGGCGCGGCGCCCCCCCCGGCGTACGCCCGCGCGCCGCTTCGCGGCCGGCTCCGCCACGGCCGGGCCATCGCGGCCGGGCCGCCGCGGACCGCGGCGAAACCACGGCGGCGACCGCGGCCAACGGTCGGGCCAGAGCGCTCCCCTTCCAACGGCGCGCCGCTTGGACTACGTTGCCCGCCGGTGCTTCAAAGGGTGGACCCGAACAGGGGCTCGCCCCCGCACCAGGGCCTATAGCTCAATCGGTCAGAGCCCCCGGCTCATAACCGGGCTGTTCCTGGTTCGAGTCCAGGTGGGCCCACGAAAGCCACGAACACAAGGAGACAAGGAATCACGTGAGCATCCGCGAGCAGATCGCATTCCTCGAAGAGCTGTCGGCCATCGACAGCGACATCCGCCGCATCGATGAGCAGCTCGACAAGCAGCGCGGCAGCCTGGAAGGGATGCGGTCCGAGCTGAAGCGGCTAGAGGAGCGGCTGAAGGGCGATCGAGAGACCCTGGCGGCGATGGAAAAGACGCGATCCGAGCTCGTCGTCGAGCTCCGCCAGATGGCGACGCAGATCGAGCGCTCGCGCGAGAAGCTGCAGCGCTCCCGCAACGAGCGCGAGTCGAACGCGGCGCAGCGCGAGGTCGAGGAGCTGCGCAAGCTCCATCGCGATCGCGAGGAAGAGATCGAGCGGCTGAACTCGGCCGCCGAGGGGGCGCGCACGGCGATCGACCAGGCCGAGGCGAAGCGCGTCGAGCTCGCGGGGGCGATCGATGGGAGCGCGCCGGGGACGCAGGCGTCGCTCGCCGCGCTCGAGGCCGAGCGCGCCCAGCGCGCCGAGGCGCGCCAGCAGGTGGTCAGCAAGCTGCCGGTCGTCCTGTACCGCCGCTACGAGTCGATCCGCACGCGCAGGCCCGTCGCGATCGCCCGGACGTACGACGGCACGTGCCTCGGCTGCCATCTCTCCGTGCCGCCGATGATGTTCCAGAAGATGCGCCGGCAGGAGGAGTTCGAGCGGTGCCCGAACTGCAACCGGATCCTCTACTACATGCCGCCAGAGCCCGCGCCGGGCAGCTCGCCGCCCGCGGACCCCTCCCGCGCCTGACCCCGGGGGCGGCTTGAAGACCTGCTCCGCCTGCTTCAGGCTCTTCTCGCACGACAGCGGCTTCTGCCCGGTCGACGGCCAGCGCCTCATCCCGGTCGCCGAGGCGTCGCCGCCCAGGAATCCGGAGGATCGACGCGTCGGCGCGACCCTCTGCGGCGGGCGCTACCAGATCTGGCGGATCGTCGCGGACGGGGGCATGGGGCGCGTCTACCAGGCGCTCGACCTCCAGGCCGGCCGCAGCGTCGCCCTGAAGATCCTCCACCCCGAGGTCGCGCTCGACGAGGTGAGCGTCGAGCGGTTCCACCGCGAGTTCCAGGTCAGCGCGTCGCTGCCGCACGAGCACATCGTCGAGGTGCTCGGCTTCGAGAAGACGGAGGACCAGAGCTTCGCGCTGGTCATGGAGTACCTCGAGGGCGAGGAGCTGCGGACGGTCCTCAAGCGCGACAAGGTGCTGCCCCCCGAGCGCCTCGTGCGGATGGTGTCGCAGCTCGCGCTCGGCCTCGCGGAGGCGCACGAGCGCAAGGTCGTCCACCGCGATCTCAAGCCGGACAACATCTTCCTCGTCGGCACGCGCGACGGGGACCGGGTGAAGATCCTCGACTTCGGCAGCGTGCGCGACAACAGCGAGGGGGCGAAGAAGCTCACCGTCGTCGGGACGACGATCGGCTCGCCGTTCTACATGTCGCCCGAGCAGGCGCAGGGGCTGCTCGCGCTCGATCATCGCGCCGACGTCTGGTCGGTCGCGGCGATCGTCTTCGAGTGCGTCACGGGGCGCGTCCCGTTCCACGCGTCGACAGGCCCGATGATCCTCGTGGCCATCATGGGCAGCAACCCGCTGCCCCCGAGCGAGGCGGGCAAGGCGTACGGGGTGCCCGCGTCGCTCGACCCGGTGATGGAGAGGGCGTTCATGAAGAGCCCCGAGGCGCGCCTCGAGTCCGTCGGCCTGCTGGCCGACGGCGTCGGCCGGGCGTACGGCCTCGCGGGGTCTCACCGCGACTGGGCGTACATGCCGCAGGACGAGCTCGCGGCGCGCATCCGCGCGGCGCTGCCGAACCTCCTGGGCCGCCAGCAGAAGGCCCCCGAGGCTGCGGGCGCGACGCTCGCGGGCGCGGACGGCCGCCACGTCGCCGCCGCGATCGCTGCGCCGTCGCCGGGCGCAACCGACGCGTTCGCCGAGGATATCGTGATGGGGGTGCCGCAGCGCCTGCCGCGCTGGGTCGTGCCCGCCATCGCCAGCGCGGCCGTGCTGCTCTGTGCGCTCGTCGCGCTGCTGATCTCGCGCTGAAGACGCGCTGCGCCGTCGCTCTTCGGGCGCGCCCGCCCCTGAAGGCGCGCGCTCGACGCGCCGCCGCATGAAAGGCGCGCGCTCGACGCGCCGCCGCATGAAAGGCGCGCGCTCGACGCGCCGCCGCTGAAGACGCGCGCTCGACGCTGGCGCGCGGCACCCGTCCTCCCCGGAAGCCGGGGGCCCCAGGTTCGCGCGGATGCCGGCGCTGTGTTATTTGTGTTGACCATGAGCACTCATCCTTCAACTCGGACCCGCAAGCCCCTCTCCGCCGCGACGTGCCTGATCGCGCTCACCGGGATCGCCGCGCTCGGCTCGGGATGTAACCAGAGCGAAGCGGCGACCTCTCGCGCAGCCGAGGCGCCCCCCGCAGCACCTCAGGGCGGAAAGTCGAAGGTCGAGGATGCGGTCTACACCCTCGAGATGAAGCCGACGGGAACGTACACGGCCGGCAAGGAGGGGCTCGTGGAGGTGTCGCTCGTCTCGAAGGGCGAGTACCACATCAACGACAAGTACCCCATCAAGTTCAAGGTCACCGAGCCTGCCGCCGAGGGCGTTTCGTACCCGAAGCCGCTGCTCAAGCGCGAAGACGGCACGTTCGAGGAAAACAAGGGCGTCCTCAAGGTTCCGTTCGTCGCGTCAAAGAAGGGGAAGACCAAGGTGGCAGGCGTGCTCTCCTTCAGCATCTGTAGCGCCGCGAACTGCTTGATGCAGAAGCAGGAGCTCGAGGCGGTCATCGACGTGCAGTAAGCAGAGCGGTAAACTCGGCCCCACGTGAACAACGACACCTCCGGTTGCCGGGGGGGCCAGCCCGGCGCGGTTGGCCCCAGCCAGACAGTCCAAGGCAGCGCAGCGGAACGGGCCCGGAAGGCCCTCTCCGAGCTCGATGCCATCGCATCGTCGATGGCCCGGCGCTTCAACGAGGAGCAACGGGTCCTCTCCTTCCAGCAGTTCCTGGAGCTCTTCGCCTCCAATCCGGTCCGGTACGGGCGTGACGCGGCCCGCTACGTCCGCGACATGTTCGATCACTTCGGCACGCGGACGATCAAGAAGCCCTGGGGAGAGCTGACGCGCTTCCAGCTGTTCGATCTGCCGTGGGAGCTCCCCGCGAGCGATCCGGCGCAGCAGCGCGGGCCCGCCGCGGCCTCCTATCACGGCCGGGATTTCGCGCTGATCGGCCACGAGGAGCTCCAGGCGGAGGTCTACCGGGTGCTCTGCAACTTCGTGCGCGAGGGCAGGGCCAACCGGCTCATCCTGATGCACGGGCCGAACGGATCGGCGAAGAGCACGCTGGCCGGCTGCATCCTGCGCGCCCTGGAGCACTACTCGACGCTCGACGAGGGCGCCCTGTACCGCTTCCACTGGGTGTTCCCGAGCCGCAAGACGATGCGTGGCTCGATCGGCTTCGGCGGCGACGTGAAGGCGAGCGCCGCGGACGGGACGAGCTACGCGCACCTCGAGGACGATCAGATCGACGCCCGGCTCGTGATCGAGCTCAGGGATCATCCGCTCTTCCTGCTCCCGGTGCGCGAGCGCCGGGCGCTCATCCTGAAGCTCTACGAGGACGCCGGCGCGACGGAGCCGCCGCCCGAATGGCTGATGAGCGGCAAGCTGTCCCACAAGAACCAGCAGGTCTTCGAGGCGCTGCTCGTGGCGAGCGGCGGCTCGCTCGTGGAGACGCTGCGGCACGTCCAGGTCGAGCGCTACTTCATTTCGCGGCGCTACCGCGTCGGCGCCGTCACCATCGGGCCGGAGCTCTCGGTGGACGCCGGCGAGCGGCAGATCACGGCGGATCGCTCGCTCGCCTCGCTCCCGACGTCGCTCCAGGCGACGACGCTCTTCGAGGCGCACGGCGAGCTCATCGAGGCCGCCGGCGGCGTGCTCGAGTTCAGCGACCTCCTGAAGCGGCCGCTCGACGCGTTCCGCTACCTGCAGCTCACGCTGGAGACGGGCGAGGTCAGCCTACCGCAGCAGACGCTGCAGACGAACGTCGTCATGGTCGGCAGCGCCAACGACGTGCACCTCAACGCCTTCCGCGAGCACCCCGAGTTCCCGAGCTTCCGCGGGCGCTTCGAGCTGCTGCGCGCGCCGTACCTCCGGAGCTACGTCGACGAGCAGACGATCTACGACACGCAGATCGTCCCGTTCGTGACCCGCCACGTCGCCCCGCACGCGACGCGCGTGGCCGCGCAGTTCGCCGTGCTCACGCGCATGCGGCAGCCGGAGGCGAAGCGGTACCCCGACGCGCTCGCGCCGCTCGTGTCGAGCCTCACCGCCGTCGAGAAGATGGAGCTGTTCGCGACGGGCACGGCGCCGGAGCGGTTCGACGCCGAGGCGCAGAAGGTCCTGCGCGCGGGCATCGAGGCCATCTACCACGAGAGCGACGCGTCGGTGGACTTCGAGGGGCGGCTCGGCGTCTCGCCGCGCGAGGTGCGTACGCTCCTGCTCGACGCGGCGCAGAGCCCCGATCACGCCTGCCTCTCGCCGTTCGCCGTCCTGTCGGAGCTCGACGCGCTCTGCAAGCGGCAGGCGGAGTACGACTGGCTCAAGGAGAAGCAGCTCGCCGGCGGCTACCACGACCACCGGCTCTTCCGCGAGGTCGTGCGCACGCGCCTGCTCGACACGATCGAGGAGGAGATGCGGTCGGCCAGCGGCCTCGTCGACGAGACCCGCTACGCCGAGCTGTTCGACCGGTACATCTCCCACGTCGGCGTCTGGGTGAAGGGCGAGAAGATCAGGAACCCGCACACGGGCGACTTCGAGAACCCGGACGAGCGCATGATGCGCGAGGTCGAGGCGCTGCTCGGGGTTCGCACGAAGCACGACGACCATCGACGCGGCCTGATCTCGACGATCGCGGCGTGGGCCATCGACCACCCCGGCCAGAAGATCGTGAACGCGGTCGTGTTCCCGCAGCAGATCCGCAAGCTCCGCGAGGCGGTGTTCACGGAGCGGCGCAAGGGCGTGGCGCTGCTCGTCCGCGACCTCGTCGCGCTCCTCCGCGACGCGCAGGGGGACGGCGCGCCGGACAAGGGCTGGGGCGAGCTGCGCGAGGAGGAGCGCCGGAACGCGACGCGCGCGCTGGAGCGGCTGCGCGGGATGGGCTACTGCGATCGCTGCGCGCTCGACGCCGCGAGCGCGCTGCTCCGCGCGCGCTTCGCGGAGCTCGTCACCTGAAGCGAAGCATGATCATCGACTCGCACTGCCACGTCGATCCGCGCCACTTCCGCGAGGGGGCGGACGCCGTCCTCGACCGCGCGCGGGCCGCCGGCGTCGGCGCGTTCGTGGTGGTCGGCGTCGACGCCGACCTCTCCGCGGCGCGCTTCGCCGCGGACCTCGCGGCGCGGCGCGCCGACGTGCACGCCGCGGTCGGCGTCCATCCGCACGACGCCTCCGCCGTCGACGACGCCATGCTCGCCGAGCTCGAGGCGCTCGCGCGCCGCCCCGAGGTCGTGGCTGTCGGCGAGATCGGGCTCGACTATCACTACATGCACTCGCCGAAGGACACGCAGCAGCGCGTCTTCGCCGACCTTGTCGCCCTCGCGCGGAGGGTGGAGAAGCCGATCGTCATCCACACGCGCGAGGCGGCCGAGGACACGCTCGCGATCCTGGAGCGCGCCGGGGCGAGCGACGTGGGAGGCATCATCCATTGCTTCTCCGAGGATCGCGCGTTCGCCGAGCGCGCGCTCGCGCTCGACTTCGACCTCTCGTTCTCGGGGATCGTGACCTTCAAGACCGCGCGCGCGATCCAGGAGGTCGCCGCGTGGGCCCCCGGCGACCGGATCCTTGTCGAGACCGATAGCCCCTACCTGGCGCCCGTGCCGTTCCGGGGGAAGCGGTGCGAGCCGGGGCACGTGCTGCACACGGCCCGGTTCGTCGCGGAGCTCCGGGGCGAGCCGTTCGAGGCGCTCGCCGCGCGCACCGCGGAGAACACCCGCAGGCGGCTGCGGCTCCCGAAGGCCGCCGCGTCCGACACACCCGACGCGATCACCGGCTGAGATCGGCCCCTGCAGTGCGAGCCTCCGTCGCTCGCGTGAGGCACGCCTCGAGGCATAGTGAGAGGACGATGGCGCAGAGGTCTCGCGACGACGGCCGCCGGATCGCCTCCGCGTGGGCGCTCTCCGTCGCTGCCCACGCAGGGCTCCTCGGCGCCGGCGCGCTGATCGTCGCGCGCTCGCTGTCGGCGCAGGAGGTGGCGCTCGCGCGCACGGCCCTGACGCCGGCCGCTGGGAGCGCGCCGATCGAGATCGAGCTGCCCGTGATCTCCGACGGCACGCTCGACAGCGCGGCGGCGGCGGCGCCCGAGCGGCCCGCGCGCCTCGCTCGTGGCGGGGGAGAGGGCGCGCCGCGGCCGGACACGGGCGCGCCGGGCCGCGGCGGAACCGACGCGACCGAGCTGCCCGCGCTGAACCTCGCCGACAGGGACGACGCGACGTTCCTGTCACCGGAGGTCCGCTCGCGCCTGGACAGGAGCCAGATCCAGCGCGTCCGCTCGTCGTCGCAGCGCGCGTCGCGCGAGGACTGGCGAGCCAGCCGGGAGCCGATGGAGCTCACCTTCCTCGCGGGCGGTCGCGCCGGCCGCCGAGCGGAGCGGCGCGCGCCGGCCGAGCGCGATCCCTCGGTCGGGGCGCGCGATCGCGGGGCGCCCGAGCAGCTGGGCAGCGCGCTCGGCGCTGCTGCCAGGCCCCGGGGCGCCGAGGACGCGGCCGGTGCGCCTGCGGCGCCCGGGGCGACCGTACCCGTGGGCGCGAGCCCGCGCGTCGCCGGCGGGGCCACGGAAGGAGGCGAGCGCGCGTCCGCGGGGCTGGGCGTGCGCGATGGACGGCCTGGCGCGGATCACCGGGAGAGCGCGGCGGTCCCGCTGGCGCGGCCGATGGTCGCCCTGGGTACGCCCTCCGTCCCCGCCGGCGCGGCGGGGCGTCCGAACGACACGGTGGACAGCGAGCAGGAGGTCGCAACGGCGATCCAGTCGCTCGTCCACGCGAGCACGGCCGGGGGCGCGCGCGGGCTCGGCCCCGGAGGTGAGGCAGGGCCGGGGGCGACGGGCTCGGGCGGCGTGGCGGGCCCCGGGGCGCGCTCCAGCGCGCTCGGCTCGGGGCACGGCCGGCTGCTCGACAACGACCCGCTCGATCGGCGGCGCAGCCTCTACATGCGGCAGGTCATGGCCAAGCTGCACCCGCTCTGGGCCGACGCCTTCCCGAAGTGGGCCGCAGGCGAGGGGCTTCAGGGGACGGTGATCGTGACGTTCGTGATCCGCGCGGACGGGACCGTGGCGAGCGCGTCGGTGACGCGGCCGAGCGGCATCCCCGAGTTCGACGAGAACTGTCGGCGCGCGGTGTTGCGGGGCGCGCCGTACCCTCCGGTTCCCTCCGAGCTCGGCGAGAGCTTCCGGTGGTCGATGCCCTTCGAGGCGAGGAACCCCGCGGTCTTGCCGAAGCACCCGGCGCACGATCGATGATCCCGGACTACACAAACCGTGCGACCCTGCGACTCCCGCATGGAACATGGAAGAAGCGCGCTGGACGCTCTTCGCGCGCACGAAACAACGCTTGACAGTGTGGAGACGGGGCGGTACTAGTCCGCCCTCACTTCTGCCGAAGTAGCTCAGCTGGCTAGAGCAGGCGTTTCATACGCGCCGGGTCGGGGGTTCGATTCCCTCCTTCGGCACCAGGAATGGTGAAATGATGGCCGTCGGCCGCTGACCTCCCACAGGGGGGCTCGGCGATCGCGATGAGCTCATCAGGGTAGGACGTGGACGAGGGGTTCCCCGTCGCCGTACACGGGGCGTGCCTGCGGTTCGCAGTCCCGTCGCGGCTCGACGCCGTGGCGTACGCCAGAGCGCCCTGGGGCCGCGCACGGCCGTGGCGGTAGAGCAGGGGGCCGCGACACGTCAGGAGGCGCGGGCAAGACCGAGCACCTCGGTGCAGCCTCGCGCGTCGCCGGCGCACATGAAGCCGCGCGGGCGGATTGCGTACCAACCCCGCCGCCCGGCCGCTGGCGCATCGCGCGCGCCGACGCCATGAGAGGCGCGTGCGCCTTCGCCCCGCGCTGGTGTTCCTCCTGCTCGCGCCGTACGCCGTGATTTTCTATGGTTTCCTGGCGCTGCGCCGCGCCACCGCGTCGTTCCGACCGCGGCATCCATGGCGCACGTGGGTGGACTCGAACCTCCTCGTGGGCGGGTTCCTGCTCCCCGGCGACGTCGCCGAGCTCCAGCGCCTCGGCGTTCGCGCGGTGATCAACGTGTCCCGCGAGCTCTACGACCCGGTGCTCGCGCTGCGCGCCGCGGGCGTCGAGTACCTGCGCGTGCCGTGCTGGGACATGTGCGCCCCCACGATCGAGGAGGCCGCGCGCGGCGTCGCGTTCATCGAGCGGCACATCGGCGCCGGCCATCGCGTCCACGTTCACTGCGCGAGCGGCGTGGGCAGGAGCGTCACGCTGGCGCTCTGCTACCTCGCGACGCGCGGCGGCCTCGAGGTTGCCGAGGCGATCGCCTTGCTCAAGCGGCAGCGCCCGCGCGTCGCGCTGCGCCCGGTGCAGCGCGATTTCGTCGAGCGCTACGTCGCCTGGCACCGCGCGCAGGGGGGCGGCGCGGATCGTGAGGGAGCGGCAGAGGCTGCGGAAGCAGCGGTAGACGACGCGCGCGCGGCGCTGTCCTCGATCACCTCCTGCGCAGGAGAGACCTCAGGCTGAAGAGCCCCAGCGCGGGCGCCGCGACGGCGAAGGCGCCGCCGCACGACGCGAGGATGAGCGCGGCGCCCCACGGCGTGGCGGCCAGCGCGTCCGGCAGCGCGGCCCGGAGCGCGACGCCGCTGCCGACCGAGATCGCCGTGAGCGCGGCGACGCGGCCGATCCGGATCTGATCCAGCCCGAGGCTGCCGATCTCGCGCCGTATCCGGTGCGCGAGGGCGAGCGCCTCGACCCATCCGGCGACGACGGCGCCGAGCACCACGCCGAGCACGTCGAGGCGCTGCATCAGCAGGAGCGCGAGGCCGGTGCTGACGAGCACCCGGTAGAGCGCATAGCGCGCCGGCGTCCTCGTGTCCCCCAGCGCGAACGACGCGGTGATCAGCACGCGCCCCGCGGCGTTGCCGAGCAGCGCGAGCCCGTAGGCGCACACGAGCGGCTCGACCCGCGCCGTCGACGCGCGGTCGAACGTCCCGGTCTGCAGCAGCAGCGTGATGAGCTCCCGCCCGAGCAGCATGAACACGGCCGTCGTCGGCACGGTGAGCACCGTGAGCCGCGCGAGCGACGCCCCGAGGCGGCGCGACAGCGCCTCGTTGCGCCGCGCGACGTCCGCCTCGGCCGTGTCGCGCGCCATCTCGGGCAACGCCACCGCGGCCTCGCCGACGCCGAGGACGCTCATCGGCAGGAGGTAGACCGTCTGCGCGTAGTTGAACGCCGCGTTCGCGCCGGTGCCGAGGAAGCTCACGAGGAGCGTGTCGACGAGCCCGGAGACCTGGATGATCCCGCGCCCGAGCAGCGCCGCCGGCAGCTTCCCGCTGGCCTCGCGGACGCTCGGGTCGCGCGCGTCGAGGCGCGGCGAGAGCCCGCCGAGCAGCCTGCGCGCCGACGGGAGCAGCAGCGCGAGCTGCAGCGCGGCGCCGGCGAACGCGCTCCACGCGAGCGCCTCGGCGAGCGGCTCCCCGCGCATCCCGAGCCACGCCCCGCACACGAGCAGCCCCGCGATCTGCGCGGCGCTCCAGGCGACCGGCGCCGCGTAGGGGAGAAAGAACCGCCGGTGCGCGTTCAGCACGCCGAGCCCCCACGCCGACAGCACGAGCAGACCGGTCATCGGGAAGACGATCCGGACGATCCGGGTCGTGCTGGCGAGCTTCTCCTCGCTGAAGCCCGCGGCGACAAGGAACGACAGCCACGGCGCCGCGAGCACGCCGAGCGCCGACGCGGCCGCGGCGGCGACGAGCAAGAGCCCGAGCGCGGAGAGCGCGAAGTGCGCGGCGCGGCGGGCGTCGCCGGCCGCCCTGAGGCGGGCGTAGACGGGGATGAAGGTCGCCGAGAGCGTCCCCTCGCCGAGGAGGTTCTGGGTGATGTTCCCCGCGCGGAACGCCGCGGCGAGCACGTCGGCGAGCTCGGATGTCCCGAAGAAGTGCGCCGTCACCCGCTGGCGGAGCAGCCCGATCAGCCGCGAGAGGATGATCCCCGCGGTGACCATCGCCGACGACCGCGCGGCGCTGGGCGCCGCCCGTCCGGCGGCCGGCGTGCCTGCCCCGGCCGCCGCGGGAGCGCCCGAGGCGGCGTTCGCCGGCGTGGTCCCTGCCTGTGCGGCGGCGGGCGGGTCGAGATCGGGCGGCACGGCGGCGCTTCTATCAGACCTCTCGCCCCCGGGCGACCTCGGCGCCCTCGGTCGTTCGGCCCGCCGATCAGTCCCTGAGCCTCGCCGCGCCGAGCCGCTCGGCGTTCGCCAGCACGCGACGCGCGATGTTCGGCCCCTCCCCCCGGCGGTCCAGGCGCCGCGGGATGATCCCGCGCTCCGCCGCCTCCCACAGCTCCGGCTGGGAGATCCCGGTCTCGGTCCGCGCGCGGAGCTGCGACAGGGAGATCTCGACCTCGGGCAGGACGATCGGCGGCTGCGGGTCGCGGAGGAGCGCCGGGTCGATGCAGCACGAGAGATCGTTCGCTCCGGCCGAGCGCGCGTTCAGCGACGGGATGCCGAAGCGCGCCTCCAGCGTGCGGATGACCGACGCGTGATCGAGCACGGTGCTGACCGCGCAGCCCCTCCGGACGAACGGGCCCGCGACGATCGACGGGACCCGGAACCCGAGCTGAGCGAACAGCGGATCGTCGTCCGTCGCCGCGGGCGGCGCGACGTGATCGAAGAAGCCTCCGTGCTCGTCGTAGGTGATCACGAACAGGCACTGCCCCCACTGCGGGCTCCTCGCGAGCGCGTTGTAGATGCTGGCCATGAGCACCTGTCCGAGCTGCACGTCGTGATCGGGGTGATCGTCGTTCGCGGCGGCGCCGAAGAACTGGGGATCGATGATGGAGAACGCGGGGAGGACCCCCGCGGCCGCGTCCTCGAAGAATCGCTCGATCCCGGAGACTCCCTTGAACTTGAAGTACGCGCCCGAGCACCAGGGCACGTCATGGTAGTAGTTCCTGCTCGAGATCCCTGCGTCGCTCAGCAGCTCGAACACGCTCGTGAACCCGGTGACCGGCACGTTCCTGGAGACGCCCCGCGACGTGGCGCCGTGCAGGAAGAACCGGTTGGGCCAGGTCGGGCCGAGCACCGAGCAGAACCAGCGCTCGCAGACCGCCGACGCGTCCGCGAGCGCGTAGAGGATCGGCAGGTGCTCGCGCACGTGATACCCCATCACGTCGCGCTGGTGTGGCCCTGCGTGGGCGACGACGAACCCGTCGTTGCGCCCCTGATTCCACTGCGCGTGCGCCGCGTCCCAGCCGTGCGGCGGGTCGGCGGGCGTGAAGGTGTCGAGCTCGAACGGCGAGACCGTCGCTCCGTCCAGCGCCAGGTTCGACTCCCTCCCTGTCAGGCCGTCGATCTGCCGGCCCTCCCTCAGCAGCAGCGAGCCGAGGTAGTGGTCGAACGAGCGGTTTTCCATGCAGAGGACGACGATCGTGCTGATGGGCGAGAGCAGCTCGGCCGGGCTCAGGCCCAGCGTCTCCGCGCATCGATCCGCAGGAGCGCCGCCCGCTCCGCCGTCTCCCGCCTGTCCCGAGCCGTCCGCACCTCCTGATCCGCTCGCGGCTCCTGCGCCGCCCGCGCCGCCGTTCCCTCCCGGATGCCCCGACCCCGACGCGGCGTTCTCGTCCAGCGCCGCGGTCTCCGCGGCGCTGCACCCGAACGTCGCGGCGCCGAGCGCGGCGCCGAGCCCCGTCAGCACATGGCGGCGGGTGAGAGGATCATGCGGCAAACCATTCCGTTTTTGCATCACACACAGGATCCTCAGGAACGCTGGGCCGCGGAAGGACTTTTGGTGCCATTTCCGCCCAACGGTGCCTGGGGATACTCGAGCAACACATGAGCACGCCCGGCACGTGACCTGCGCGTTACCCGGAAAACCTTTCTTTTCGCGGGGTCGGCCGGGTGGTATGAGTAGAAATCGCGGGGGCCTACGTCTGTACTCTGTCACCATCCGATGAGCTCAAATCCGCTCCCAACTACGCCCGCCGGGATGGACGCCGTCGCGAACGGCCGAACGCTGCGGCCGCTGCGGCTGTGCATCGTGGACATGAACAATGGCCACGTGAACCAGGCAATGCGCTGCCTGCGCGGGCTCGCCACGGCGTTCTTCGAGCGTGTCCAGATGTACAATCCGGGCGTCGCCTGCGAGGTGGTCGAGGTATCGCCCCGTGACACGAACGCGCCCATCCCGGCGGATTGCGATCTCTACCTGTCCTCGGGGGGGCCCGGCTCGCCGTTCGATGGAGAGGGCGAGCCCTGGATGCTCGACTTCGGGCGCTTCGTGGACGGCGTTGTCGAGTCGGCGATCCGCGGGGGCGCGGACCGACGGGCGCTCTTCGCGATCTGCTACTCGTTCGAGCTCATCGTCCACCATTACCGGCTGGCCGACGTCGTGCCGCGCGCCGATCGCAAGTTCGGCGTCATGCCCATCTACACGACCCCGCTCGGCCAGCAACATCCGCTGTTGGCTCCGTTCGGCGACCGTCTCTTCGCCTTCGAGCACCGCAACTGGGAGGCGGTGAATCTCGACGAGCGCCGGCTGGGCTCCTTCGGTGGCCAGCTCCTGGCCCGCGAGAGCCGGGACGGCGTCTCGAAGGGTCGGGCCATCCTCGGGCTGGACGTCGCGCCGGGCGTCGAGGCGGTCCAGTTCCATCCGGAGGCGGATCGCGCGGGCGTCATGAGCTGGGTGGCGCGCCCCGAGCAGGCCGCCGCCTTCAAGGCGGCCTACGGCGAGGTCACCTACCAGGCGATGCTGCGCACACTTGACGATCCCAGGCGGCTCGCGCGCACGTACGCGTTGGTCATCCCGGGCTGGCTCGGGCGCTGCTTCAACGAGATCGCCGGCCCCCGCGGCTATGCGGCGCTCCCGCCCCTCGAGGATCTCCCGTGCACGCGCTTCGACGCGCACTGCCGCGCCGAGGAGCTGGCCGCGGCCTCGGGGAGATCCCCCGGCTCGGGTCACGACGTCGCGCGCGGCGCCTGACCAGGGCATCTCCAAGCCGGGGTAGCTACACGCTGGCGCCATATTTCTGAAACGAACGAGAAAGCAACGCGGCCTCGCCACGCGATGCGGCTGACGCACGCGACGTAACCGGCGTGACTGAAGTAACCGACGTGACCGACGTGACCGACGTGATCAACGTGACCGACGTGACCGACGTCACAGTGCGAGATGCGACCGACAGGCGCTGCGCGGTCACGAGCGGCGCAGCGCTCGTGACCCATGCGAACGGCACGAACGACGCGGACGAAGCGTGCGCGCGACGACCGGGTGCTCGCGCCTTGCGCGGTGGCCTACGTACGGCATATGGTCATGAGATAAAGGATGAGCGCGAGCAGGGCTCGCGACCCAGCATCCGACGCCGGGGACCCCTCGGGCACGCATCAGAGAGAACGTATGGATCACTCGCGTCCGGCCGCTCCGAGGAGTTTCCCTTCGCCGGACGCCCACAGGCCCGGCGCGCCTGACGAGGGGCACGCGGAGGGCGACTCGCCCCAGCAAACCCCGGTCCCGCAGCCCTACGCGTCGGCCGGCGATCCTGCCGCACAGGAGGCCCAGATCGAGTCGCACCTCTCGGTGACCGACCCGATCGCCATGTCGCAGATCCGTGATGCGCTGGAGCAGCTCAGCCGCGGGCGCGGGACGCAGCCGCACGTGCTGCTCATCATCTACCACCGGCACGGCGCCGAGACGGTGCGGCTCACCGAGGGCGTGGCGGTCGTCGTCGGCCGCGATCCGACCGCCGACGTGGCGATCCCCGAGCGCAGTTTGTCGCGGCGCCACGCGCGCTTCACGTTCCAGCGCGGCGACGTGCTCGTCGAGGATCTCGGCTCGACGAACGGCACCTTCCTGAGCGGGGAGCGCGTCGAGCGGGGCATCCTGAAGCCCGGTGACGAGGTGGTGCTCGGGGAGATCACGGCCTCGCTGCGCGTCATCGCGAGCGCCGAGCTGCCGGTGCTCAACCTGGACGTGCTGGACGCGCCCCGCGTCGGCGCCGAGCGGCGAAAGCTGCCGAGCGTCGATGACCTGATGGGCGGACCGACGCCGGCAGGCGGGATGCGCGCGCTCAACGAGGAGGGGCTCGTGATGCGCAGCCCCGCGATGCGGCCGGTGCTCGAAACCGCGATGCGCCTCGCGCGCTCGTCGGCCCCCGTGCTGGTCCAGGGCGAGACCGGGACGGGCAAGGACGTGCTCGCGCGGCTGATCCACGAGGCCGGTCCGCGCCACAAGAAGCACATGATCCGCGTCGGGTGCAGCGGCGTCCCCGCGCAGCTCCTGGAGAGCACGCTCTTCGGCCACGAGGCCGACGCCTTGCCCGGCGCGACCCGGGCGCAGGAGGGCGTCTTCGAGACGTGCGCGGGCGGCACCGTTGTGCTCGACGAGGTGGGTGACCTCCCGCCCTCGTTGCAGGCCGCGCTGCTGCACCTCCTCGACACCGGTCGCATCGTCCGCGTCGGGTCGACGAGGGAGATCGAGGTGGACGTGCGGATCGTCGCGACCACCTACCGCGATCTCGAGGCGATGTGCGAGGCGGGCACGTTCCGCTCGGACCTCCTCTACCGGCTCAACGCGGTGCCGCTGCGCATCCCGCCGCTCTGCGAGCGACGCGAGGACATCGCGCCGCTGGCGCAGCGCTTCCTCCGGCAGGCGAACGAGGTCCACCGCCGCAACGTGCGCTCGCTCGACCCGGAGACGATCGCGCTGCTGGAGCAGTACCCCTGGCCCGGCAACGTGCGCGAGCTGCGCAGCGCCATCGAGCGCGCCGTCGTCATCGCTCGGGGGAACGTCATCGCGCCGCTCGACCTGCCGGAGAGCATCCAGGCCGTCCCGGCGCGCAAGCGCTCCACGCCGCCGCCGCCGGACCGCCCGCTCGCGGAGGTGGCGCCGCCCGGCTCCGGGCCGATGATCGGGCTCAAGGCGCAGATGGACCGCCTGGAAGCCGAGATCATCCTCGACGCCCTGCGCGCGACGAACGGCAACCTGGCCATGGCGGCGCGGCGGCTCAGGATGCCGCTGCGCACGCTGCAGGAGAAGATCGCCAGCCACGGGCTAAGGCGCTCCGACTACCGCGACGGCCCGCCGTCGCGCTCGAAGTAAAGCCCGGGAGCCGCTCGCCGCCGGGCGGCCCGCCGTCGCGCTCGACGTGGCGCGCGAGGCGGCGGACGGGCGCCGCGAACGCTGGCGCCTCAGCCGCCGTCAGCCTTCGTCTGCTCTCTTCAGCTTTCGTCCTGCAGCACCGCCAGGGCGGCGTTGTGCCCGCAGGCGCCGTGGACCCCGGCGCCGGGGTGCGCGTATGAAGAGCCCAGGTACAGGCCGCGGACCGGCGTCCGGTAGCGGAAGTAGGGGAACACCGGCCGGAAGAAGATCTGGTGCCGGATGTCGGCGGAGCCGCCGCCGAGATCGCCGCCGATCAGGTTCGCGTCCATCGCCTCGAGATCGTCCGGCGCCCAGATCCTCCGGGCGAGGATCCGCTGCCGGAAGCCGGGCGCGAGCTCCTCGATCCGCGCCTCGATGCGGTCGGCGAAGCGCTCGCGCGCGTCTGCCCAGCCGCCGTCGATGGAGGAGGGGACGCGCGAGTAGGCGTAGAGCGTGTGGCGCCCGGCCGGCGCGCGGGTCGGATCGGCCAGCGACTGCTGCCCGATGACGAGGTAGGGGTGCTCGGGGAGCACGCCGGCGCGCACCTGCCGCGTGAACTCGGCGAGATCGTCGAGGCTGTCGCCCGCGTGCACGACGGCCGCGCGCGCCGCGTCCTCGTGCGACCACGGCGCCGGACCGTCGAGCGCCCAGTCCATCTTGAAGGTGCCGAACCCCTGGCGGAACCGGCGCATCGCGCGCTGGACCCGGGCGGGCACGAGCTGCGCGTCGAGCAGGCGGAGGTAGAGCGTCGGCGCCGCGACGTCGGCGATGATCGCATGGCGGGCGGCGATCTCCTCGCCGTCCGCGAGCTGGACCGCGGCCGCTCGACCCTGCCTCGCGATGATCTTCTCGACGCGGGCGCCGCAGCGGAGGGTGCCCCCGCGCTCCTCGACGCGCCGGAGCAGGGCGCGCGTGACCGCGCCGGCGCCGCCCTCGGGCACGGCGAAGCCGCCGCTCGAGGCGAGCAGGGTCAGCATGAAGCCGACGATCGCCCCGCAGGGATCCTCCGGGCCCACGTCGGTGTGGAGGGCCAGGCCGGGGACGACGCGCCGCGCCGCCTCGGTCCGGAAGGTGCGCGTCGCGAAGCCGCGGCCGCTCGAGAAGGCCACCTGCGCGAGGCGGAGCAGGTTGAGCGGGCCGAAGCGCAGCATCGACCCGAGGGCGGGCGGCGTGGACAGGAGCGCGTTCAGCATCCGCTCGCGCGTGGCCGCGTGCCAGCCGGCGATCCGGCGCCACGTGGGCCCGTCCTCGCCGAGCGATCGAACGGTCGCCTCGACGTCGCGCGCGATCGACGCGCACGTCCCGTCGGGCGCCGGGTGGGCGCTGTCGACCGGCGCGTGCCGCCAGACGAGGCCGGCGCCCGGCAGATCGAGCGGCAAGAACGCGGGGCTCGTCTGACCGAAGGGGAAGAACGCCGCGCCGAGGTCGTGGAGGAACCCCGGGAGCGTCACCTCGCGCGTGCGCACCGCGCCGCCCGGCTCCTGCTCGGCCTCGAGCACGAGCACCGAGAACCCGGCGCGGGCGAGGTACGCCGCCGCCGTGAGGCCGTTCGGCCCCGCTCCCACAACGATCGCGTCAGGATCTCGGCTCTGCATCGTCATCTGCGGCCCCTCAGCCCACGAGCTGCGCGCTCGGCATGGTGCGGTTCGAGGCGATCGCCTGGCCGCTCCTCCCCAGGACCAGGACGCCGATCGGGATCACGTCGGGGAACATCGCGACCCCGCGCTGCGCGGCGCGGGCGGGCGCCACGCCGTCGGCGAGCCAGTCGTAGATCGTGCGCGCGAGCAGGCGGCGGGCGATCTCCTCGCCGACCCCGGTCGCCGCCACGGCCCCGTGCGGGCCGGCGTAGATCCCGGCGCCCATCAGCGGCACGTCCCCCACGCGTCCGCGGAGCGCGTAGGTCGACCCGCCCGTCGACGCCGCGGCGGCGAAGCGGCCGTGCGCGTCGCGCACGACGGCCCCGACGGTGTCGCACTCGATCGGCTCGGCGTCGAAGTTCCAGAACCGCTTCGCGCTGAGCGCGTGGAACCGCGCCGCGTCGTCCGCGTAGTCGCCGTCGTCGCCGTCTCCGCGCAGCGTGACGAGGGCGCGGGCGTGGCGCTCGCGCGCCTCGTCGGTGATCGGGTCGTGGTCGGCGAACCCGAGCCGGCGCGCGAACGCGGTCGCCCCCGCGCCGGCGAGGAGCAGGTGCGGCGTCTCCATCACCTTCGCGGCGACAAGGACGGGGTTCTTCACCCGCTCGACGCACGCGACGGCGCCGAACCGCCCGTCGCTGGCCATCACCGCGGCATCCATCTCGATCGTCCGCCCGTCGAGGCGGAGGTTCGAGCCCGTCCCGGCGTTGAAGCGCGGGTCGTCCTCCAGCCGCGCGGTCGCCGCGATCGCCGCGGCGAGCGCCTCTCCGCCCGCGTCGAGCGCGCCGAGCGCGTCGTCCGCGGCCCTGGCGCAGCCCTCCGGCCCGCTCTGGGGGGCGGTCACCCCGCCGTGCGTGAGGATGGCGTACTTCACTCGTGTCCCTGCGCGTACCATGGCCGGGCCCCGCCGCGAAGCCGGCCGGGCGCGCGCCGCGCGCGAGGGCCGCGCGGGACGCAACGACCGGCGTGGGCGCGAACGGCGCGGCCTCGTGGATCAGGGAGGCCCCCGGTGCCGGGCTGGGCCGCTGCGCTCGACACCCTGCCGCGCTCCTGATACGTCGCGCGCTGAGTCCGGGAGCGGGCCCGGCGCCGCCGCCCGCCCGCTCCACGACGAGCGCGGCCAGGGCGAAGGCCGCCTGCGAAGCCGCCCAGCGAGGAGAGCAGAGACCGTGGCCAAGAACGAAGCGCCGAAGACCGCCATCACGCCCACGCGCAACGAGGACTACCCGGAGTGGTACCAGCAGGTCGTGCGCGCGGCCGATCTCGCGGAGAGCTCCCCGGTCCGCGGTTGCATGGTGATCAAGCCGTGGGGCTACGCGATCTGGGAGAACATCCAGCGCGAGCTCGACGCCATGTTCAAGGCGACCGGGCACAAGAACGCCTACTTCCCGCTGTTCATCCCGAAGTCGTTCCTCGAGAAGGAGGCGGAGCACGTCGAGGGGTTCGCGAAGGAGTGCGCCGTTGTCACGCACCACCGGCTCGTGCCCGGCCCCGGCGGCGGGCTCATCCCCGACCCCCAGGCCCGGCTGGAGGAGCCGCTCATCGTGCGCCCCACCTCCGAGACGATCATCGGCGCGGCGTTCGCGAGCTGGGTTCAGAGCTACCGGGACCTGCCCTTGCTGATCAACCAGTGGGCGAACGTCGTGCGCTGGGAGCTGCGGACGCGCCTGTTCCTGCGGACGGCGGAG
Organism: Sorangium sp. So ce1335; assembly: GCF_051521615.1. NCBI lineage: Bacteria > Pseudomonadati > Myxococcota > Polyangiales > Polyangiaceae > Sorangium > Sorangium sp. So ce1335. The sequence goes on along the minus strand of NZ_CP150363.1, from coordinate 5,347,846 downwards.
TTCCTCTGGCAAGAGGGGCACACGGCGCACGCGAGCGAGGCCGAGGCGCGCGAGGAGACGCGGTGCATGCTCGGCGTCTACGCGACGTTCGCGCGCGACTTCATGGCGATGCCCGTCCTTGAGGGGCCCAAGACCGCGAGCGAGCGCTTCCCTGGCGCTGTCGACACCTACGCCATCGAGGCGATGATGCAGGACCGCAAGGCCTTGCAGGCCGGGACGAGCCACTTCCTCGGCCAGAACTTCGCGAAGGCGAGCGGCATCAAGTTCCAGACGAAGGAGGAGACCGAGGAGTACGCGTGGACGACGTCCTGGGGCGTGTCGACGCGCCTCGTCGGCGGGCTCATCATGACCCACAGCGACGACGACGGCCTGGTGCTCCCGCCGCGCCTCGCGCCCGCGCACGTCGTCATCCTGCCCGTGTACCGGGGTGACGACACGCGCGCCAAGGTCGACGAGTACATCGACGGGCTCGCGAAGGAGCTCCGGGCGCAGCGCTTCGGCGAGCGGCGCGTCGAGGTCGAGATCGATCGGCGCGACATCCGCGGCGGCGACAAGCAGTGGGAGTGGGTGAAGAAGGGCGTCCCCCTCCGGATCGAGATCGGGCCGCGCGACGTCGACGGCGGCGTCGCGATGGTCGCGCGCAGGGACCGCTCGCCCAAGGACAAGTCGAGCATGGCGCGCGCGGAGCTCACGGGGCGCATCACCGAGATCCTCGGCGACATCCAGGCGACGCTCTACGCGCGCGCGCTCGCGATGCGCGACGCGAACACGCACGTGATCAACAGCCGCGCCGATTTCGACGCGTTCTTCGCGTCGAAGGGGGACAAGGAGTCGCAGGGAGGGTTCGCGCTGGCGCACTGGTCCGGCGATCCCGAGGTCGAGGCGGCGGTGAAGGACGCGCACAAGGTGACCATCCGCTGCATCCCGACCGGCGGGTTCGAGGGGGCGCCGTGGGCCGACGCGCTGTCCGGCGAGGGCCAGTGCATCTTCACCGGCAAGCCGAGCCCGCGGCGCGTGGTGTTCGCGAAATCGTACTGAGCCGCGGGGCGCGCGCCTCAGCGGCCGAACGCGGGCAGCACGTGCTCGGCCAGGATCGCAGGGAGCAGCCGTAGCTGCGCGCAATGCCCGCCGGGGCCCGCCCCGGCGTAGCCGCGCACGTAGAGGCTGCCGCCGTCGTACATCCGGGTGAGCCGCAGCGCGTCGCCCGCCTCGTCGGCGCCGCCCGAGGGCGCGCCGTCTCCGCTGGCGGTCACCGCGATCGGGCTGGCCCCGATCTCGTCCAGCAGGAAGGTGGCCACCTCGCTCGTCGACGCATAGCCGCGCGTCGGGGTCTCGGTGTGCGTCAGGTAGAAGAGCGGCGCGCCGCGCGCGGCCGCGCCGGCCAGGGCGACGTACGGGGCGAGCTGCCCGGGCACGAGCGACGTCTGCCCGGGCATGTAGGCGCCGTAGAGCGAGTCGAGCAGGATCAGCGCGTCGACGTGGCTGCTCCCGCGCTCGATGATCCTGCCGATCGCGCCCGATCCAGCGCTCCAGGACGACAGCGCCAGGCGGCGCGCGCGCGCGCCCGCGACGCCGGCGGCGCTCGCGACCTCGCGGTCGATCGCCTGGAGGAGCGCGTCCCAGCCGCCGCCTTCGAGGGCGCGCGCGTACTCGCTCGATCGGGTGCCCAGGTCGACCCCCGCGATGACCAGCCCGAGATCCCTCGGAGCGAGCTGCTTGCGCACGGGCTCCGCGCCGTGGAAGTGCACGAGCAGGTCGTAGCCGCCGTCCGCGCGGATCGCGCGCGCCGGCGGGACGAGGAGCCTGCCCAGCGGGAGGGGGTGCCAGCGCTCGTAGACGCCGAAGCCGTGGTCGGCGAAGTCGCACCCCGCCTGCGCGTCGTGCTGCGCTTCGTGCTCGACGAGCGCCGCGCGCTCGATCTCGCCACCCCTCGGCAGCGGCGACGGCTCCGCGGGCGCGCTCGCCGCCGGCGGGGCAGGCGACGCGCCGCTGGCGGGGGCGTCGCTGCGGCGCAGCGCGAGGACCCCGCCGAGGACGACCACGCTCGCCGCCAGGAGGAGCGCGTCGCGGAGCTGCCGCGCGCTGCGGCCGCTCAAAACCCGGGGTTGGTCACGGTCGGGACCCACTTCGTCGATGGAGGTTTGCCCGGGGATGCTCGGCGCGCGCTCGCCGCGCCGGAACCGGCGGCCTTCGCGCCCGTCGCGGCGGCGCTCGACGCCGGCGGCGCGGGCCTGGCTCCCTGGGGTGGAGCGACCGTCCCGCGCTCCTCGGGGACGGCGGCGTCGCTCGCCGCGGGCGCCGGCGCGGCGCCCGCGCCGGCGCTGCTCGCCGTGGCCGCGACGGCGCCGGACGAGCTCGGCGGCGCGCCGGCCGCGCCGGCCGCGGCCACCGCGCCCGCGCTGCCGGCGAGCACGATGAGCTGCTCGGGCGACACCTGCTCGGGCGGCGACGGTCGCCAGAGCCACACGAGCCCCGCGCCGACGGTCGTGACGAGCGCGAGCGCCACGGCTGCGACGAGCGTCCCCGAGCGACGCCGCGTCGCCGGGACCTCGATCGGACCGAGCGGCGTCTCCTGGCCCGGCGAGCTGTGCGGCTGCGCCTCGGGCAGCATGTGCTGCGAGAGCGATGCAGCGCTCGCGCGGAGCGTGGGGGCGTCGGCGTTCGGATGGCCGGCGGGCAGCTGCGTGAAGAAGAACTCGCTGATGCTGTCGCGGACGAGCATCACCTCGGGCGGCCGAGAGGCGCGCTCGTCCAGCGTGCGGACCGTGTCCCGGAGCGCCGCGCGGCGGCGCTGGTTGCGCTCGCCGAGCAGCCTGCGCACGAAGGCCCCGATGTCGTGGTCGGTCACCGGCGGCTCCTTCGCCAGCACGGACTCCAGCGCGTTCTCCAGCTCGAGCATCGTCTGGTAGCGCCGGTCCGGGTCCTTCTCCAGGCACGTCATCAGCACGTGCTCCAGCTCGGCCGGGAAGTCGGGGTTCTTCAGGCGAGGCGCCAGCGCCGGCCGGGAGATGATCTGCTTCAGCGTGAGGAGGTCGTTCTCCGCTGTGAAGGGGTGTTCTCCCGTCGTCAGCTTGTAGAGGACGATCCCCATCGCGAAGATGTCGGTGCGCCTGTCGACCCGCTCGCCCCGCGCCTGCTCCGGGGACATGTACGGCACCTTGCCCTTGATCTGCCCCGCGGTCGTGTCGCTGTGCGCCCGGTTCGTCGCCTTCGCGACGCCGAAGTCCACGAGCTTCACGTGGCCGTCGTACGTCACGAGGATGTTCTGGGGCGACACGTCGCGGTGCACGAGCCCGAGGAGCTGGTCGTCGTTCTGCGGGTCCCGGAGCTCGTGCGCGGCGTGCAGGCCGAGGCACGCGCGGCTGAGGATGCGGAGCACGATGCGCAGCGGGATGGCGACGCCGCTCTTGTTCGCCGCCCGCGCGATGACCGACAGCGCCTCGCCGTCGACCCACTCCATCACGATGTAGAGGACGTCGTCCTGCTCCCCGAGGTCGAGGATCTCGGCGACGTTCGGGTGCTGGATCCCCGACGCGAGCCGCGCCTCCTCGAGGAACATCGTCTCGAACTGCACGTCGTCCGAGAGCGACGGCAGCATCGTCTTGATCGCGACCGTCTTCTGGAAGCCGCGCAGCCCCTTGCGGCGCGCCGCCCACACCGTGGCCATCCCCCCCTGCGCGATCGGCAGGAGGAGCTCGTACTGCCCGAGCTCCTTTCCCGGCAACAGCTCAGGTTGGGGGATCATGGCTTCGTGCGGCGCCCTCCTGACCGAACCGCGGGAGCTCGGGCAGCCCGAGCCAGTCTAGCATCCGGACCGCGCGGTAACGCTATGTGGTGAAGCTCACGAAAGCATCGCCCTGGAGGCGCCTCCTCGGGGCCGGGGGGCGATCAGGCGCCGGGCGGGACCGGCTGACCCCAGAGCTGCTGGTAGATCTCGCTGAGCTTCCGGTGCGTCTCGGCCGAGAAGCCGTTGACCGGATAGGGCCAGCGGAAGCCGTCCCCCATGGCCTGGTTGCACGAGAACGAGACGAGCAGGTCGACCGGCGTGGGGTTGTTCGGTCGCACCATCGAGATGCCGAGGCCGGGGTAGAAGCAGTTGCCGCGGTCCGCGGTGAAGCTGTCCTCGTCGCCGAAGACGTCCAGGATCTGATCCTTGAGCTCCTCGTCGATGTCGCTGCTCGTGAGCTGACGCTGCTGGAGGATGACGAAGTTCTTGAAGCGGGGCTGCGCCGGCAGCACCGGAGTCGCCGCCGTCTGCCCGGGGATGAGGTTCGGCGGGATGAGGCCGGGGAGCGCCTGCTGCAGACCCTGGAGAGCGGCCTGCCCCATCTGCTGGAGCTCGGGCGGGATCCCCGGGATGAGCGTGGGGGCGCCGGTCGTCGGCACCGGCGTCGGGGCCAGCTCCTGCCCCTGGAGGCGGAGCACCGTGATCTGCGCCTTGTCCATCTCGTCGAACGGCGCCGTGCGGGCGGCGCAACCGACGACGAGAGGGGCCAGCAAGGCGAGGCCTGCGAGTGTACGGGTGGTGAGGTTCATGTTCACTTTGACGTTCATCTAGCACGGCTATGCGCGGGAATGTGAACAGCGACCGCGCGCGGCAGGCCTCGCGCGCGGCCGCCCACCTCCCGGCGGGCTTCACATCGTGCTCGCGCCGAACTCGTAGAGCGCCCGGATCTCGCCGAGGCGCGCCGTGATATCGGCCCGGGTCACCGCGGCGATCCGCTTCGTGCCCACGGCCTCGACGCAGAACGAGGCGGTCGCGGTCGCATGGAGCATGGCGCGCCGGAGCGCGAGGGCCGTGATCTCCGGCTGGCACGCGAGATAACCGATGAGCCCGCCGGCGAAGGCGTCGCCGGCGCCTGTGGGATCGATGACGTCCTCGAGCGGGAAGCCCGGCGCCGCGAACACGCCGTCCTCGTCGAAGAGCAACGCGCCGTGCTCGCCGCGCTTGATGATCAGCCGGCGGGGGCCGCGGGACAGGATCTCCTTCGCGGCGCGGCGGATGTTGTACTTGCCCGAGAGCTGGCGCGCCTCCTCGTCGTTCACGACGAGCGTGTCGATGCGGCGCAGCATCGCCGCGACCGTCTTCGGCTCCCCGTCGATCCAGAAGTTCATCGTGTCGGCGAGCACGAAGCGCGGTGACCGGACCTGCTCGAGGACATCGAGCTGGAGCGCGGGGTGGATGTTGCCGAGCAGGACGAAGGGCGAGTCGCGGTACGCCTCCGGCAGCTTCGGCGCGAACGACGCGAACACGTTGAGCTGCGTGTCCAGCGTCGTTCGGTGGATGAGATCCACGTCGTAGCGCCCGGCCCAGCGGAAGGTCTTGCCAGGGACGCGCTCGACGCCCTCGACGGCGATGCCTCGGGCGCGCATCGCCCCGAGCGTCTCCTCGGGGAAGTCGTCGCCGACCACGGCGACGGTGCGCACCGGAGCGAAGCAGGAGGCAGCGAACGACGCGTAGGTGGCTGAGCCACCCACGACGTTCTTCGCGTTGCCGGAGGGGAGCTCGAGGTCATCGAACGCCATCGAGCCGATGATGAGGATCGCGGAGGGGGTCGTCACAGGCAGCCTCCTTAGCCAGATTTGCGCGCAGCGGCTAGCCGCGCGTGTCGTTTCGGCGACGCCGCGTGCGCAGCAGCGACACCGCCCCCCGCGGAGAACCAGACCGCCCGCCGTGCCGCGCGGCGGAGCGAGCACGGCCCTGGCGCCGCCGGGCGGCCATGCCCGGCCGGCGGCGCCGGGCGGCCGCGCTCAGTCGGCCTTCTGCCGGGGGCCGACGAGCCACTCGAGCCGCGCCTGCGCGTCGGGCGACGTCGCGCCGGCCGAGGTCATGATCGATTTCTGCAGCGCGTGGCGGGCGGGGCTGTGCGACACGTCGGGGAGATCGTGGGCGAGGGCCTTCGCGACGTTCCGCGCGTGCACGATGTTGCGGTTCAGCACCGCGATGACCGCCTCGACGCTCACCGCCTCCTCCGACACGTGCCAGCAATCGAAGTCGGTCGTGAGCGCGAGCGTCGCATAGGGGAGCTCCGCCTCGCGCGCGAGCTTCGCCTCGGGCAGGTTGGTCATCCCGATGACGTGCGCGCCGAAGGACCGGAACATGCGGCTCTCGGCCCGCGTCGAGAACTGCGGGCCCTCGATGCAGACGTACGTGCCGCCGCGGTGGACGCGCGCCCCGGTGGCGCGCGCCGCGTCGTGAACGGCGGCGGCCATGATCGGGCACACCGGATCGGCGAACGGCACGTGGGCGACGAGGCCGTCGTCGAAGAACGTCGAGATCCGGCGCTTCGTGAAATCGATGAACTGGTCGACGACGACGAGGTCGCCGGGCTCGATCTCCTCGCGCAGCGAGCCCACCGCGCTCACGCTGAGCACGTGCGTCGCGCCGAGCATCTTCAGCGCGCAGATGTTCGCGCGGTAGTTGATGCTCGACGGCGAGAAGCGGTGCCCGCGGCCGTGGCGCGGCAGGAAGAGGACGGTCGCGTCGCCGCCCCGGACCTGGCCGCGGAGCACCACGTCGCTCGGCAGGCCGAAGGGGGTGGACACCGAGACCTCCTCGACGTCCTCGAGCCACCCCATCTCGTAGAGCCCGCTGCCGCCGATGACGGCGAGCACGTCGTGCGTTGCGCCCTTGCTCATCGCTCGAACCTCCGCTCCGCGAGCAGCCGCTCGCAGAGGAGCGCGCGTCGCTGCCGGCGGCACCGCTCGGCGAAGACGAGCGACCGGAGCTGCTCGTAAGCGCGGTTGATCTCGTCGTTCACGATCACGTAGTCGAAGAAGCCGTAATGCTCGATCTCCCCCTTCGCGTTGCGGAGGCGGCGGAGCGTCGTCGGCTCGTCCTCGGTGCCGCGCCCGCGCAGGCGCCGCTCGAGCTCGGCGAGCGACGGAGGCAGGATGAACACGGCGACCGCCTCGGGGAGGCTCGCCTTGATCTGCCGCGCGCCCTGGTGATCGATGTCGAACAGGACGCCGCGCGCGGTGGCGCGCGCGATCTCGATCTCCTTCAGGCTCGTGCCGTAGAGGTGATCATGCACCCGGGCCCACTCGGCGAAGGCGCCGATGCGGATCATCTGCTCGAACGTGCTCGGGTCGACGAAGTGGTACTCGCGGCCGTCGACCTCGTTCGGGCGCGGGCGCCGCGTCGTGTGGGAGACCGAGAAGCGCAGATCGGGGAACTCGCTGCGCAGCCTCCCGCAGAGCGTCGTCTTCCCCGCGCCGGACGGGGACGACACGATGAGGAGGAGGAAGTCGTCACTGAGTGCTTCGGTCGACATGCTCTCCTGTCACTCGATGTTCTGGACCTGCTCCCGCAGGCGTTCGAGCTCCACCTTCATCGCCACGACGTGATGGGAGATGGCGGCGTCCTGCGCCTTGGAGCCCAGCGTGTTCGCCTCGCGTACCATCTCCTGAAGCAGGAAGTCGAGCCTCCTTCCGCAGGGGTCGCTGCCCGGCGCCGAGAGCGCGCCGCCGAACTGGTCGAGGTGGCTCCGCAGGCGGGTGATCTCCTCGGTGATGTCGCTGCGCTCGGCCAGCAGCATCACCTCGGCCTCGACGCGCGCGGCCTCGAAGCCGGCGTCCACGCCGTGGAGAAGGCGCTCGACGCGCTCGCGCAGGCGCCGCCGGAGCGCCTCGCGCGCGTCGTCCGCGCGCGCCACGACCTCGGCGGCCAGCGCGCGGAGCGTCTCCACGCGGCCGCGCATGTCGCTGGCGAGCGCCTCGCCCTCGCGGTGGCACATGCCCTCCATGGCGTCGATCGCCCGCTCGATCGCCAGCTTGAGCGCGCCGCGGACGGTCGCGATCTCGTGGCCGCCGGCGGGCGCGAAGAGGTCCGGCACGGCGCAGAGCAGCGACAGCGGCACGTCCGCGCCCGGCGCGAGCTCGTCGCGGAGCTCGGCGAGCGCGCGGAACGCCGCGCGCGCCTTCGATTTGTCGAGCATGCACGGGGCCAGCACCGCGCCCTCGGTGCGCACGATGATCTCGATGCGCCCCCGGCGCAGGCGCTCACGCGCCACCTGCTCGGCGAACATCGTGAGGTCGACGAGCTCGCGCGGGAGCCGCGCGCGCACGTCGAGGAAGCGCTGGTTCACCGAGCGGATCTCGGCGACGACGCGCCCCTCGGTGAGCGAAGCGTCACCGAGCCCAAAGCCGGTCATGCTCCGCACGCGCCGCTCCGCTCTACCTAGCTCGCCTTGTGCCCGCCGTCCGCGCCCGCCTGGGCCTTCGGCAGCGGGACGTTGCCGCACGTGACCGTCGCCGACGCGGCGGCGGGGCCCTTCTCGCGCAGCGTCTTCAGGTACGTGACGGTGGGCGCGATGCCGTCCTCCCAGCGCACGCGCGGCGCGTACCCGATGAGCTCGCCCGCGCGCGAGATGTCCGCCAGCGAGTGGCGGATGTCGCCCGCGCGCGGCGGGAGGTGCTCGACCGCGACCTCCCGCCCGAGCACCCGCGAGATCTCCTTGCAGAGCTCCTTCAGCCCGATCCTGCGCCCGCCGGCGATGTTGATGATCTCGCCCTTGAACTTCTTCGGCGACGTCGCGGCGAGCAGGTTCGCGAGGACGGTGTTCTCGATGAAGCAGAAATCGCGCGTCTGCTCGCCGTCACCGTAGATAGGAATCGGCCGGTTCTGGAGGGCGGCGTCGATGAACCGCGGGATCGCCGCGGCGTAGGCGCCGTCCGGCGTCTGGTTCGGCCCGAAGACGTTGAAGTAGCGGAGGCTCAGGGTCTCGATGCCGTAGATGCCCGCGAAGACCTTCATGTAGTGCTCGCACGCGAGCTTCGTGACCGCGTACGGCGACAGCGGCATCGGCTCCATCGCCTCGTGCTTCGGGAGGAGCGGCGTCTCGCCGTACGCGCTCGACGACGCGGCGAAGATCACGCGGCGCACGCCCTGCCGCCGCGCCACGTCGAGCACCGTGACCGTGCCGCCCACGTTGACGGCGTTCGACTCGACCGGCGTCTCGACGCTGCGCGGGACCGAGCCGAGCGCGGCCTGGTGGAGGATCACCTCGACGCCCTTCGCCGCGTCCGCGACCGCCGCCGCGTCCCGGATGTCGCCGGTGATCCGCTCGATCAGCGACTGGTGCGGGAGCCCGTCGAGGTTCTCCCACCGGCCCGTCGCCAGGTTGTCGAGGACGCGGACCCGCTCCCCCGCGGCGGTCAGCGCCGCGACGAGGTTGCTTCCGATGAAACCGGCACCGCCGGTGACCAAATAGCGAGGCGTGGACATGTGCGTGCTCCCCAGCGGGCGCCTACTTCTTCTTGAAAAGGTTGTCGAGCTTGCTGCGCGAGTCGGCGATGCGCTTCGAGTTATCCTCCGGTACGCCGTTCTTGAACGTGAAGAAAGTACAATAGTTCGCTCTTTCCCGGTCCGGGATGTACTCGGCGATGTGCTCCTTGCACTGGTTGTGCGCGGCCGGGTCCCAGTTCTCGCAGTTCTTGCAGCAGTGGAGGTCGACGCCGCAGTGGGGGCAGGTGTCCGCGCGCTGGAGCTTCACCTCGAAGATGAGCTCGTTCTTGCATTTATGACAGAAGTGCCGCTTCGCCTCGACCTTCGGAATCCAGCTCATGATGTCCTCCGGTACCACGACGAGCCCCGATCCGGCAGGCAGAACGTTCCATGAGGGGGGCCGGTCGGGCACGGTGCGTCTTTATCCCACAAACGTTTCCCCGGGGAACGACCTCGTCCGGCGCGGACGGCGCGCCGGCCGCGAGGGCGTGTTGCGGAACGATGCGCTCGCCGTGGGGCTGCGCGGGTGCGTGGCGCGGAGCTCGTCCGCCCGGCGCGGAGCGGTTTACACGAGCCCCTTGCGCCGCTGGATCTCGCCCATGACCCGCTGGTACTCGATCTCCCAGGTGCGAGAGCCTTCCTGCACGTGGCGGAGCTTGCCGCGCACCTCGGTGTCGAGCGCCTCGTCCATCTCGAGGTACTTCCGGAGGATGGGCCTTATCCGGCGCCGCAGGTCGTGGTCCTCGACGAAGACCTCGTCGACGTTGTTCGAGTGCATCAGCATCTCGAGCAGCTGGTCGAGGAGATAATCCATCGTTTCCTCGCCTGTCTTGATCCCCTTCTGTTCCGCGGCCAGGCGCTTGACCCGGTTGAACTCGCCCTGGGGGAGCCCGCGCGCCTGGAGGATCTCTTTGGCCCGCTCGGTCGCTTCGCGCTCGGCGTTCAGGTAGCTCGTGAACACCGACTCGATGTCGAGCGCGACCTCTTTCTTCGACGCGCACTCGATATCCCGATTGTCCACGAGCGCGCGGACGATTTCTTCTGTGAGAGGAGTAATTTTGCCGCTAAAGAGGCGCATCCAACGTCCGTAGCTGGAGGAGCGGTCGAACTGGCTCCCCCGTGCAGGGGTTCATTCACGGGGCGTGCCCGGCTCAAACCGAAAGGTACGGGCCGCGTCTCCGGGATGTCAACGCAAGTAGGAGGGTTCCGGCGCAAGTCGGAGCCGCCCGGCAGGTGGGGCCCCCGGAAACAGCAGGACCGCGACACCGCAAACCGCAGGAGCAGCCGCGATGATGATGGGTAAGGATGCGATGGCACGGAGCGTCAGGGTCCAGCCTGGCGCGCTCGGGAACGACGGTGGACTCGACCTCGATTCGCGCAAACGTCGGGTTGTCCGGCGGGGCGCGATCGGCAATGCGGCATCCCCGGCCACGCAGGCAGCGCTGGCCGACGGGGGGACCATCCAACGCGTCGCGAAAGGGCGTCACCTCGTGACGCAGGGCGACGCGGCGACCGCCCTGGCGATGCTGAGCCTCGGCCGCGTCCGGCTGGTGCGAGGGATGAGCGACGGGCGCAGCCTGTCGCTCGGGTACAGAGGGGCCGGCGACGTGCTCGGCGAGGCGGCGCTCGGCGGCGTCACCGCGCACCGGGAGAGCGCCATCGCCACCGAGGACGTCGAGGCGCTCATCGTCCCGCTGGCGACGGTGCGCAACCTCATGGCGAGCGACGCCAACTTCGCCGCCGCGATCGTGACCACGCTGGTCGAGCGCCATACGGACACCGAGGAGCGCCTTGCCTCGATGCTCTTCCGCAACGTGGAGGCCCGTCTCTGTGAGTTCCTGCTCAAGGCAGCGACGCGCTGGGGCATCCCCGACCCGCGCGGGGTGCTCATTTCCGCGCCGTTCACCCATCAGGAGATGGCGAGCATGATCGGCTCCACGCGCGAGACCGTCACGCTCACCCTCGGCGACCTCCGCCGCAAGGGGGTGATCGAGATCGACCGCCGTCGCATCGTCGTCCTCGATCGCGACGCGCTGAAGGCCCGCATCTGAGCCCGCTCGCCCGGCGGCGTCGTCGAGGGGGAAACGCCCCGCCGCCGCGCCGCCCGCCGCCGCCCAGGCGGCTCGCCCCGCGGCCCCCGCTCCGATCGCCCGACTGCTCCCGGCGTCGCAGCGGCGCCCGCCGCCCTGCTCCAGGCGCAGCTTCCATCACGGACCCGCTCCCAGAGCTCCTGCGGGGAGCTCCGGCTGCTGCCGGGTCCGCTCGCTCGAGCGCGCGCTGGGCGGCCCCGCTCCGGTCCGCCGCTCACGCGTCCGCTCGCTCGCGTCCGCGCCGGGCGGCCCGCTTCGGTCCGCCGCTCACGCTGCGCAAGCGTCCGCTCGCTCGCGTCCGCGCCGGGCGGCCCGCTTCGGTCCGCCGCTCACGCTGCGCAAGCGTCCGCTCGCTCGCGTCCGCGCCTAGCGATCCCGCTTCGGTCCGCCGCTCACCGGGTCGCGCGTGGAGCGGACGCCGAGCTTGAGCCTTCGCATCACGGCATGCTTCTGCCGTTCCTTGTACCGGGCGTGGCTCGCGTCGCCGACCTCGTTCGCCGCCTCGGTCTCCCGGTCGATGAGCTGGAACTCGCAGAGGACGAAGATGATCGGCCCGAGCGCCCAGGCCGCGGGCGGCGCCATGTCGAGGATCTCGGCGGGCAGGCGCACCGGCAGATCCACGACGAAGTGGATGACGCGGTAGCTCCGATCGCTGAAGGTGTTGTCGCCGGCAGTCAGCCCGTCGTCCACGTCGGTCTGCAGCGCCTCGAGCATCGGCTGGAGGTAGGGGCGCGTCTCGCAGTAGCTCCGGAACCGCAGGATCGTGTTGGTGCTCTCGCCGGGCACCACGTAGTTGAACGGGAACAGCCGCTCGGACAGGTACAGCAGGACGGGCAGGAGATCGTCCACGGTGCGGCAGACGATGCGAAAGCGGAGCTTGTCGTAGATGGCCGCCGCGGTCGTGTCCGTCTTCGAGAGCAACTTCGTGTAGAGCGAGTCCTTGTTCTTCCGCCCGCCGATGAACTCGGTGATCGGGAAGCCCGCCGCGAGCATGCCGCCGATCACCCGGTAGACCTTCTCCTCGACGAGGTGGAAGACGTCCTGGTCCGACATCGGGATCGAGAAGAGGAGCTCGCGCCCGGCCAGGTGATGGATGATGTGCATCGCCTTGAGGATCGTGCAGGCGCAGAGCTGACGGTGGCCCTTGCCCGAGGCGAGCATCAGGATCTCCTCGACCGACGCGCGCGCGACCGGGCTCGGGATCGGGAACTCGAAGTGGCGGCGCAGGTACGCGATCGCCTCGTTCTTGACGCTCTCGAGGTGCGCGCGATCCCCCGGCTCGTCCGGCCGGAACTCCTGCGCGAGGAGGAGCTCCCGCGCGGCCTGCTCGTTCTCGAGGTTGAGCCTCCGCCAGTCGATGACGGACTCGCCGCGCAGGATGAGGTGCACGGACTCGAGGTCCATGAGCGTGAACTCTTCAAGCCGCTTGAGCCGGCCGGCGGAGGCGTCGTGCGTCATGACCTCACGCTCCCCGAGCGGTAGCGCCAGCGTCGCCAGACGCCCGGGGAACCGTCGCGTCGACGCGCAGCAGGCGGGTGCTGGGCGAGAAAGTCAGGAGACAGGGGCGTTCGGCGGGGCAGGGCGAGAGCTCGGGGTGCGACCGAGCGACAGGGTGCCGAGGAAGATGCCGATCGTCAACGCGACGACGGCAGCGTGGCCGAGGTAGGCGCCACTGCAACCAATGGCAGCGAACGGGGCGAGCGCAGCCAGATACCACGGGGTGATCCTCATCGGTTCTCCTTCTTCGCCTCCAGCGGCACTGCTCGAGCCGCATGGTCGCTCCCTCCCGGGGGGCACCACGGTGCATCACGATCGTCCCGGGCAGAGCGTGTAAGTCGTTGTAGGATAAGGTGCCACGCCCTGCTGCTGCGGGCCAAGAAGTAGCGGCTCCGGGGGGAACGCATCAAGGGAATTCGTTCTCACTTTCCATTCCCACTCGAACCGCCGGCGCTGCATACGAAAATTACTGAACGAAAACAATGGGTTGTTGTTCAGGTTGGAGCTCTTGCATCAGGGGTGGTCCGCGGCCCGCTGGACGCGAGGTGATGCTTGAAGGACACGCGCCCAACGCACGGCCCTGCCTGGCTTGTCAGTTTCCGGGAGTCAACGGTCTCGTGCGCTGGCCGGCCACGGTTGTGCAGTGGCATCCGTCCAGCCAGGAGGGGGGCTGTTCAGGATCGGGTGGGGGGCGGTTCAGCGCCGGGCGGCAACGCGGTTCAGCGCCGGGCGGCAGCGCGGTTCAGCGGACGGGGAACGTGATCCTGGACGCGTCCCCGAGCGTGATCGCCCGGCTCGTGACGTCGCGCCCGCGCGTCCTCCCCACGGCGATCTCGAGGTCGTAGAGGCCGTCCGGGAGCCGCACCTTCGCGAGGACCGCCTTCGGCGCGGTCCCCTCGGCAAAGCGCCAGGTGCTGCCATGGACCGGCGCCGCGTCGGTCGCCACGTCGCCGGAGGAGCGATCCGTCCAGGTCATGTCGAGCTGCACGACGGTCGACGCGTCGTCGAGACGCAGCTCGATCTCCCGTTCCTCGGGCATTCCCTTGAAGAGGACGCTCCCCGCGAGCAGCGCTCCTGCGACGAGGATCGCGGGGGCGAGGCGCCTGGTCCAGGCGGGGCGCGGGGCCGGCTCGGCCGGCGGGGCGCTCGGTTCGTCGTCGACGAGTTCCTGAGGGGTCGAGCTCATGAGCTTCAGCGGGCGGCGCGGCTCGTGCGGATCCGCTTCACCAGGCCGTCGATCACCTGCTGCGGGAGATCGAAGGGGGGCATCTTGTTCTTGCCCTTTCTGATCGTCTCCGCCATCTGCGCGTCGGTCACCCGCTCCTGCCACGCCGCGTCGGTCAGGTCGGGGGCGCGGACCATCGGCCCCTGCGGCCCGTCGCCGCGGCCGGCCCTGCCGTGGCAGCTCGAGCAGTTCCGCTGCCAGGCGAGCTCGATGAGCCCCTGATCGGTCTCGTTCGATGCGACCGGGCGAGCGGCGACCTTGCCTCCCTGGCCCTCGTTGGGGCTCGGCGGATCGTGATCGGCCGGCGTCCATTCGCGGACGTCGCCCGGCCCGGGATCGCAGCCGAAGAGGCCGACGGAGAGGACGGCGGCGCCAAGGAGGCGAGCGAGGGGCTTGTCGTGGCGTCTCCGCATGTCGTGGAGGACTACGGATAGTGAAGATGGTGGGGGAGGCAAGAAAGAAGGACGAGGGGACGGAACCCGCGGCCGGCGCGCCAGGAAAAGGCGCGCCGGCAGGGTTCGCGTCAGCCCTCGGCGCGCCGGGGGCGCGGCGTGGGCGGCCTGCGCGCGTGCGCGGGCAGGGCGCGCGCGCACGGCGGAGGGGTCACTTGCAGGGATCGCCGGCGACCTTGCCGCCGCCGTCCACCGGCTGCTTGTCGACCGCCTTGCCGTCGATGGCCGCGATGAAGAACCCGGTGCGGCGGTTCTGGGCCTTGCCCTCGGGCGTGTTGTTGTCGGCGACCGGCTTACTCTCGCCGAAGCCGACGGCGATGAAGCGCTTGCAGTCGTGGCCCTTCGCGACGAGCCAGCGAGCGACCGACATCGCGCGCTTCTCCGACAGCGTCTGGTTCAGGGCGTCGTCGCCGTCCGAGTCGGTGTGGCCTTCGATGCGGAGCAGGCTGACGTCCTTCCGCTGCTTCAGGAAGTCGTCGACGATGCTGAGCACCTCGTCGCTCTCGGGCAGGAGCCTGTCGCTGTTCGTCTCGAAGACGACCGGCCCCGGCAGCTCGACCTGGTTGCCCTTCAGCTTGAAGGTCATCTTGAAGCGCGGGCGGGGCTTCTTCTCCTCCTTCGGCTCCTCGGGCTTCGGCTCCGCGGGGGGCGGCGGCGGCGGGGGTTCCGGCTCCTTGCTGCCGGCGTTGAACGAGGCGCTGGCCGTGCAACCCGCCGTCACGGCGGCAGTGCCAACCATCATCGCGGCGCACAGAACGGAAGCGACGTATCTACGCATGGACGTTGTTCTCCTCTGAGGGCACGAGCCAGAGCTCGCGTCGGCAACCCGCCGGGCTGACGCGCTTGGACGGCAGCTCGCCATGAATCTTCACCGCCGTCGGGCATTTGCGTGGTGGGCGCATCGAAGCGACGCCGCCTTCTAGCGAAAACTCAGGACGAACGAAACCGGGAACAGGGCGCCGCCGTGGACCCGCGCAAGCGGACGGACCGACAACCCACGCCGCCGAGGCCGCTCTCGCTGCGCGCGTACCCTGGACGGGCGGGGTCGTTCTAGAGACGCTCGCGAGGCGCGCGACGGCTCATGGGCGCGCACGATCTTCGCGAGCGTCGTGCATGGCGCGCGCGGCGCGAAGGACGCGAACGGGCCGGCAGATCGAGCTGCTCGCGCAGCGCAGGTGGGTTGGAGGGAGAGGGGAGGGCACCCGGGAGGTGCCCCAGGGAGAGGCCCGCGGAGCCGTGGGCGAGGGGTCGTGCCGCAGAGGGATCGCGAGAGCGCGCCGCGTTCAGCCGTCGCCCGCGCCGCCTGCGCCGCCGTCGCCCGCGCCGCCGTCGCCTGCGCCGCCGTCGCCCGCGCCGCCGTCGCCCGCGCCGCCGTCGCCCGCGCCGCCGTCGCCCGCGCCGCCGTCGCCCGCGCCGCCTGCGCCGCCGTCGCCCGCGCCGCCGCCACCGCCTTCACCTTCGGGCGCTTCCCCGCACGGCACGCCGGTCGCCTCGGCAGGGGGCGCGACCTCGCCGAGCTGGACCTGCTTCGCGGTGAACCCGAGGCCGATGGAGATCGCATCGCACTCCCGGCTCGGATCCTGGCTGCCGTCTTTCATGATGTCCGAGGCGCGGCGGACCTGGTCGAGGATGGTGTCGAGCCCCGGGCCCTCGCAGACGCCCGGCTGGACGGCGCCGATGACGCTGCGCAGCTCCTCGACGAGGACGGACGTCTCGAGCACGCCCGCGAGCGTGCCTTTGACCACCGACTTGTGGTCCGGCGCGAGATCCATCGCGATCCGCACGTTGCGGATCGTGAGGCCGATCGTGGTGCCCGAGAACGTCAGGTTCAGCTTGAAGCTGGCCTGGGACTCCGGGCCCGACACCCACGTGTTGTCGACGACGTAGCTGGCCGGGAACACGACCTTGGCGCTCTCGATGTCCTGCGCGTCCTCGAGCAGCTCCGGGACGACGGGCCACTTGTCGCTCCCGTTCCACGAGGGCGCCGTGCCGAGCGTGGCGCCGCCGTAGAGCTTGGCGGTGAGCGGGTTGTAGGACGCCTTGTCGCCGAGGCCTTCGAGCTTGAAGATCACGGTGAAATCGCCGTTGCCGATGGCCTCGGTGACCCGGGTCGACGGGTCGCTCAGCAGGGTGGCGATGAGGCCGACGAGCCTGCTCCCGAAGGCGTTGTCGATGCCGTCGACGCCGTCCGGATACACGTCGGAGGGGGGCGCGCCGTCGACCGGCTTGCACAGGTCCTGCGATACGGTGCTGGACACCTTCCCATCGAGGTTGAAGCCGTACTGCTTCCAGCTCCCGGCCATCTTCTTCCCGTCGCGATCCGTCTCGCCGAGGAAGAGCCGGTCGATGCCGAACGCGACGTCCTCGCCGTCGCCGGGCTGCACCGGTCCTGGCGGGGGAGGCTGACCGGGGTCGACGTTCGTGCCTCCCGCAGGATCCACAGGATCGGAGCCGCAACCGGCGACGGAGCCGGCAACCGAGGCAACCGACAGGAGCGTCGTCGCCAGATAGACCGCGACGGCGATACGGGAATGACGCATCATCGACCTCACTTTCTGGAAACCCCACCCCGGATCAGGCAAGTGCTCTCAAGCGGGCGCACATGCTAGCGCCGGCCCGCGCGCCTCATCAAGGACGATCCCCGCTGCGCCATGCGCTATATGTGAGCGCGGAAGCAAGCGCTGGCAGGTCGCCGAGATGCCTTCCGATTCCTGGTTCCTGATTCCGTCTCGCGTGCTCCCTGGATCTCCGCCTTTCTCGGATCGAATCGCCATGAGAAGCCCCCTGGAAGTCTGCTGTGACCGCTGAGTTCATCCACCTCCACGTGCATTCGCAGTACTCGCTCCTCGACGGCGCGCTGCGCGTCAAGGACCTCGCCGCGCGCGCCAAGTCGCTCGGTATGCGCGCCGTCGCCCTGACGGATCACGGGAACATGTTCGGGGCGATTCAGCACTACAAGGCCTGCAAGGACCAGGGCATCGGCGCGATCATCGGCTGCGAGGTGAACGTGGCGCGCAGCTGGGGCGCGTCCGCGGGGCAGGTGTCGCGCTCGGGCGCGGACGAGACGCCGGTCGATCACCTCGTGCTGCTCGCGGCGTCCGAGGAGGGCTACAAGAACCTCGTCCGCATCGTCTCGAAGGGGCACGTCGACGCCGCGAGCGGGCTCGCGCCGAGCGTGCGGCTCGACACGGTGGCGCAGTACAGCGCGGGGCTCATCGGCCTGACCGGCTGCATGGGCGGCGTGCTCGCCCAGCGGATCCTCGAGCAGGGCGAGGACGAGGGGCGCGAGGCGCTCGGCCGGCTCAGGGACTGCTTCGAGCCGGGGAGCCTCTACGTCGAGCTGCAGGACCACGGGCTCGTCGAGCAGTCGGTGCTCAACGGCATCCTGGCCCGGGCGGCGGGGGACCTCGGGCTGCCGCTCGTCGCGACGAACGACGCGCACTTCGGCGCGCGCGAGGACGGCGAGGGGCAGCTCTACCTGTCCTGCATCGCGGCGAACCGGACGTTCGCCGAGGCGAGCGAGGCGCACCACGGCAGCTTCGAGATGTTCCTCAAGCCCGCGGACGAGATGGCGCACCTCTTCCGCGACCACCCGGAGGCGGTCCGCTCGACGCTCGAGATCGCCGAGCGGTGCTCGGCGCTCAAGCTCAAGCTCGGAAAGCCGATGCTCCCGCGGTTCCCGCTGCCGAGCGGGTTCGACGACCCGGCGTCGTACTTCCGGCACGTGGCGCACGAGGGGCTCACGGCGCGGCTCGCCCAGATCGCGCGGGGCGGCCGGAAGGTCGACGAGGCGGTCTAC
This sequence comes from Sorangium sp. So ce1335, assembly GCF_051521615.1. Taxonomy (NCBI): domain Bacteria; kingdom Pseudomonadati; phylum Myxococcota; order Polyangiales; family Polyangiaceae; genus Sorangium; species Sorangium sp. So ce1335. Next base: position 5,329,557 of record NZ_CP150363.1, on the reverse strand, counting down.
AGGGCGCGCCTCGACATCGAGCTCGACGTCATCGTGAAGATGGACTTCCCGGGCTACTTCCTCATCGTCTGGGACTTCATCAAGTACGCCAAGGACCACGGTATCCCGGTCGGGCCGGGCCGCGGGTCGGGCGCGGGCTCGCTCGTCGCGTACGCGATGGGGATCACCGACCTCGACCCGCTCCCGTACAACCTGCTGTTCGAGCGCTTCCTGAACCCGGAGCGCGTCAGCATGCCCGACTTCGACGTCGACTTCTGCATGGACCGGCGCGACGAGGTCATCTCGTACGTCACGAAGAAGTACAGCAAGGAGGCGGACAAACCCTCCGTCGGGCAGATCGCGACGTTCCACGAGCTCAAGGCGCGGAGCGTGATCAAGGACGTCGCCCGGGCGATGGCGTTCCCCGCGAACGAGGCGCAGAAGATCGCGAGCCTCATCCCGCAGAAGAGCCCGGGGATCATGTACACGATCCCCGAGGCGCTCGACATCGAGCCGAAGCTCAAGGCGCTCAAGGAGAGCGACCCCACGGTCGCGGAGCTCCTGAAGCAGGCGCAGAAGCTCGAGGGGCTGACGCGGCACGCCGGCATGCACGCCGCCGGCGTCGTCATCAGCGAGGGGCCGCTCTGGGACCACGTGCCGTGCTTCAAGAACGGCGAGCAGCTCGTCACGCAGTACTACAAGGACGACGCCGAGCTCGCCGGCCTCGTCAAGTTCGACTTCCTCGGGCTGAAGACGCTCACCGTGATCGACATCGCGGTGCGGCTCGTGAACGCGCGGCCGGACCTCGTCGGGAAGGAGGGCGCGCGGTTCGACGTCAACACCGTGCCCCTCGACGACGCCGCCACCTACGCGCTCCTCCAGTCGGGCGAGACGACGGGCGTGTTCCAGCTCGAGTCGAGCGGCATGCAGCAGCTCTTCAAGGACCTGAAGCCGGACGCCTTCGAGGACATCGTCGCCGCCGTGGCCCTCTACCGGCCGGGGCCGCTCGGCACCGGCATGGTGAAGGACTTCGTCGACTGCAAGCACGGCAGGAAGCCGATCGAGAAGATGCACCCGCTCGTCGACGAGCTCCTCGTGCCGACGTACGGCGTCATCGTCTACCAGGAGCAGGTCATGCAGATCGCGCAGAAGCTCGCGGGCTACACGCTCGGCGGCGCCGACCTGCTCCGGCGCGCCATGGGCAAGAAGAAGCCCGAGGAGATGGCGAAGCAGAAGGCGGTGTTCGTCGACGGGGCGCTGAAGAACGGCGTGAAGGTCGAGGACGCCGAGCGGATCTTCGGGCTGCTCGAGTACTTCGCGGGCTACGGCTTCAACAAGAGCCATTCGGCCGCGTACGCGCTGCTCACGTACCAGACGGCTTACCTGAAGGCGCACTACCCGGTCGAGTTCCTGTGCGCGCTGATGACGGCGGACCGCGACAAGATCGAGAAGGTGGTGCGGATCATCGCCGAGGGGCGCGCGTGGGGGGTCGAGATCCTGCCGCCCGAGATCAACGAGTCCAAGACGGACTTCACCGTCGTCTACAGCGCCAAGCCGGTGACGAGCGGCAAGCGCGTGACAGGCACCCGGCGCGGCGGCTCGCGGGTGAGGGACCCGTACGATCCGAAGATCCGCTTCGGGATGGGGGCGATCCGCGGCGTCGGAGAGTCGGCGCTCGAGGCGGTCCTCGAGGCGCGGGAGGCGGGCGGCGCGTTCTCGGATCTGTTCGACTTCGCCGAGCGCGTCGATCCGCGGCGGGTCAACAAGGGGGTGTTCGAGGCGCTCGTGCAGTGCGGCGCGTTCGACGCGAGCCTCCAGGCGCGGGGCATCTCGCGGGCGCGGGCGTTCGCCGCGATCGACAGGGCGCTCGAGCGCTCGCGCAGCGCGAGCAAGGAGCGGAACAGCGCGCAGATCGGCCTCTTCGCGGCGGTCGCGTCCAAGAACGAGGTGCGGCTCGACGACTACCCGATGGTCGAGGACTGGGACCTGCGCGAGACGCTCTCGCGCGAGAAGCAGTCGCTCGGGTTCTACGTCTCGGGGCACCCGCTCGACAGGTACGGCGTGGATCTGAACCGCTTCGACGTGACCGGCGTGAGCGCGCTGGCCGGCATGGATCCGTGGTCCAGGGTGCGCGTCGGCGGGATGGTCGAGGGCTACCGCGAGCGCATCTTCAAGGGGGGCGGCGGCAAGATCGCGTTCTTCGTGCTCGAGGACACGACGGGCCGCGTCGAGGTCAAGGTGCGTGAGAAGCAGATCGAGGCCTATGGCGAGCTCCTGAACCGGGGCGAGCCGGTCCTGATCTCGGGGAAGGTCAGCTTCCCCATGGTGGACGAGGGCGCCGAGGAGGCCGAGTCCGCGCCGCGCGAGCCGACCCTCCTGCTCGACGAGGTGCAGCCGCTGTCCGACGCCATCCTCGCGCAGACCCGGAGCGTGGCGATCACGCTGAAGTCGCGCAGCGCCCGGCGCGAGCACATCGATCGGCTCGGGGCGCTCTTGCGGGCGAGCCCGGGGGTGTGCCCGGTGCAGCTCGTGATCCAGCTCGACGACGGGGCGGAGGCGGTGCTGGCGCTCGGGCGCGACCTCCGCGTCGAGCCGAACGACGCCATGCTCGGACGGCTGGAGAAGCTGTTCGGCGAGAAGGTGGCCGAGCTCAGGTAGCCGGCTCGCCCGCGCCCGCCTGCTCGGCGGCCCGGACGAGCGCCCCGAGCCTCGCCTCCGCGTCACCGCGATCGCCCTGGTGCTTGAGCAGGACGCCGAGCGTGTCGCGGGCGACGTCCGCGGTGATCGCGCGCCTGCCGAGCAGGAGCAGCGCGCGGGCCCAGTCGATCGTCTCGCTGATGGCGGGGGATTTGCGCAGATCCATGGCCCGCAGGGCGCCGACGAACGCCACGATCTGCGCGGCGAGGCGGGGCTCGATGCCGGGGAGCGCGATCTTCAGGATCGCGACCTCGCGCGACGGCGGCGGGTAGTCGAGGAACGCGTGCAGGCAGCGGCGGCGCAGCGCCTCGGTCATCTCGCGGGTCGCGTTCGTCGTGAGCAGGACGAGCGGCGGGTGCGCGGCGCGCACGGTGCCGAGCTCGGGGATCGTCACCTGCATCTCGGAGAGCACCTCGAGCAGGAACGCCTCGAACTCCGGGTCGGCGCGGTCGACCTCGTCGACGAGGAGGACGACCGCCGCGGGGCTCCGCAGCGCGGCGAGGAGCGGGCGCGCGATGAGGAAGTGCTCGCTGAAGAACGACGCCTCGCTGCCCGCGATGGCGCGCGCGGCGTCGGCGAGGCTCGCCGCGCCGGCGATCTCCTTCGCGACGGCGTCGCGGAGGAGCTGCGTGTAGAGCATCTGCTTCGCGTAGTCCCACTCGTACAGCGCCTTCGCCTCGTCGAGCCCCTCGTAGCACTGGAGCCGGATGAGCCCGCGGCCGAGCGCCTCGGCCGCCGCGCGGGCGAGGTCGGTCTTGCCGACGCCCGCCGGCCCCTCCAGCAAGAGCGGCCGGCCCATCCGGAGGGCGAGCCAGAGCGCGAGCGACGTCGCCGGGTCGGAGATGTAGCGGGCCGCCGCGAGGCGCGCGTCGAGCTCGTCCGCGGTGGCCGGGGTGTCGTCGCGGGCGCCGCGATCGCCGCGCGCGCCGCCGTCGTGATCCGGAGGGGGCGTCACGGCGGGACGGTAGCACGCCGCGCGCGGGCGGCGCGGCGCGGCGCCGGCGGCGCGGCGCGGCGCGGGCGGCGCGGCGGCGGTCGCGCGGCGTGGCCGGCGTGCGGGCGCCGGGCTAGAAATCGCGACGATGACGGAAGAGCACCATTCTCTCGTGCGCATCGACGCGACCGGCACGGCGCACCCCGTCGACCTCGGCGCGAGCAAGCGCCTGCGCGCGCGGCAGGGGGTGTTTCAGCTCCTGCCGTCGCCCGACCACCTCGTCGTGATGCGCCACGTGGGCAACGAGGCGCCGCGCGACGTGGGGACCGGCGCGGCGCTTCGGCTCGCGGGGCAGATCACCGGGCCGGGCGCGCTGTGCGACGTCGTGTCGCTCATCGGGCAGGCGGGGTGGCGCGGCGAGCTCGTCGTGATCGGCGGCGGGGCGAGCCGGTCGCTGTTCTTCGAGCCCGGCAACGCCGTCGCCGCGCGCTCGAGCCTCGAGGGCGACCGCATCGGCGAGGTGCTCTACCGGTACGGCGCGCTCTCCCGCGAGCAGGTCGACGCGACGCTCGCCGCCGCCGCGCCGGACGCGCGCTTCGGCGAGGTGGCGGTGAAGCTCGGCTTCGTGTCGCGGGAGCGGCTCTACCAGCTGCTCAGCGCGCAGGCGGAGGAGATCGCCTACCGGGTGCTCCTCGAGGGCGAGGGGATGTTCTACTTCCTCGCGGATTTCGACGAGGAGCAGCTCGCGAGCCGCCAGAACCTCCCCGTCCACGCGCTCCTGATGGAGGCGGTGCGCCGCATGGACGAGATGCGCTACTTCCGCGAGCGGATCCCGTCGGACCAGCACGTGCCCGCGCGCGTACCGGACCGCGGCCCGCCGCCGGCGGAGCTCCGCGCCGTGTACGACGCGGTCGACGGCCAGCGCTCGGTCGCGGACGTGGCGCGCGCGCTCGGGCAGGGCGAGTTCGAGACGACGCGGGCGCTCTTCCAGCTCGCGCAGTCCGGCCGGATCGCGGTGCGCGCGCCTGGGCCGACGGGCGCCGCCGCGAGCCTCGCGCTCTTCAACGAGGCGATCGCGTCGATCCACGCCGCCGTCGACGCGGCCCAGCGGGGCGACGAGGTGCGCTGGCAGCTCGCCGCGTTCGTCTCGGGCGCGGGGATCTACGACGCGCTGTTCCGCGGGGCGGGGCCGGCCCCGGACGGGACGTTCGACGCCGCGAGGATCGTCGAGAACGCGGCGCTCATCGCCGATCCGGCGCAGGCCGAGGCGATTCTCTCGCAGTGGCTGTACGAGTACGTCTCGTTCGCCATGTTCGTCGCGGAGCCGTGCCTGCGCCTCTCGCCCGAGGGCGTCCCGCTCTCGAAGCGCAGCGACAACCAGCCGCCGCTGTCGAGGCGCGTCGCCGAGCTCGTGGGCCCGCTCGCGCCGAAGTAGCCAGGCGCGCGGAACGGCGAGGAGCTCCGCGGCCAGCAGATCAGGCGCGCGGCTCGGCGAGGATCTCCGCTGCCATCAGATCGAGGCGCGGCGCGACGCGGTCGGGGCGGGGGAGATCGGCCTCGCCCCGGAGCGGGCACAGCTCGCAGCGGCGCCGATCGAGGAGCAGGCCCGCGCGCATGCCCGCGGCGCGCGCGGCCGCCACGTCGCTTGGCGCGTCGCCGACCATCCAGCTCGCCGCGACGTCGAGATCGAGATCGCGCGCGATCGACGTGAGCAGGCCCGGCTTCGGCTTCCTGCAGTCGCAGGGGCCGATCAGCGCCGGGTCGCCGCCCGGGCCGCCCTCGGGGTGGTGCGGGCACGCCGCGAGCGCCGCGATCGCGACGCCCGCCTCGCGCAGCCGGTCGACGAGCGCGCGGTTCGTGCGCTCGATCGCGGCCCAGGGGACCTGCCCCTTCGCCGCGCCCGGCTGGTTCGTCGCGATCGCGAGCAGGAACCCCGCGTCCGCGAGGCGCCGCAGGCCCTCGACCGCGCCGGGGAGCAGGCGGATCTGGTCCGGGTGGAACGCCGTCACGACGACGCCGAGCTCGGGATCGCGCACCACGTCGATGAGGGTGCCGTCGCGGTCGAGCACGATCCCGCGCCTCGCCACGCGAAGCTCAGCTCTCGGCCACGAGCTGGAGGAGCCGCTCGCAGATCAGGTGGTGGTAGACCTCGTGGAACCCCTCCACGTGCGGCGTCGACGTGTAGCCGGCCCGCGTCCTCGGCACGATCACGCTGGCGTCGGCCATCTGGCGCAGGGCGCCGCCGTCGTAGCCGACGAGCGCGACCACTTTCGCGCCGCTCCGCTTCGCGAAATCCGCGGCGGCTACGAGGTTCTGCGACCAGGGGCCGGCCCGGTCGGCGCCGGAGCCGCCGTGCACGCTCAGGCACACGAGGACGTCGCCCGCCACGAGGCGGCCGTCGAGCTGCTCGAGGAAGATGCGGTTGAAGCCGACGTCGTTGGTGAGCGCGCTGAGGAGGGCGGCGTTGTCGCAGAGCGAGGTGCACTTGAAGCGCCGCTTGCCCTCGACCCACGTGAACTTGGCGATGTCGCAGGCGAGGTGGCTCGCGTTGGCGGCCGAGCCGCCGTTGCCGCACGTGTAGATGGTGCGATCGTCCCGGTACGCCTCGAAGAGGATCTCGATGACCCGCGCCATGTCGTCGGCGTTCGTCGCGAGGGCGATCTCGGCCGTCTCGCGAAGGTACTTTTCCACGAAGTCGCGCGTGCGCTGCGGCATGCTCGATCTATAGCCAGATTCCCGCGCAGATGCCCAGCTGGAGGCGAGCCGCCGCGCCCGCTCACGACCGGTGCAGGTTCGCCACGATGCGCGCGCCGTCGAGATCGAAGCGGAATCGCAGCACGCGCAGGCCCCGCGCGGCGAGCGCGTCGAGCACCCGGCGCTTCTCCGCCGGGCGGACGTAGAACATGAAGAAGCCGCCGCCGCCGGCGCCCATCAGCTTGCCGCCGAGCGCGCCGGCGCCCCGCGCGAGCTCGTAGATCTCGTCGAGCACGTCGTCGGTCATCTTGGAGGCGAGCTTACGCTTCTGCGTCCAGTGGGCGTGGAGGAGCTCTCCGTAGTCGTCGAGCCGGCTGGTGACGAGGATGCGGTGCACGTCGCGGCCGATCTCCTTGATGCGGTGCATCCGCGCGACGACGTCGGGCTCGAGGTCCTGGAGCCGCCGCCCCTGCTCCGAGAGCACGACCCTGGCCGGCCGCTCGACGCCGCTCCACACGATGAGCAGGTTGCTCTCGAGCTCGTCGAGCACCTCGTCGCGGACCGGCACGGGCTCGACGTGGACCGAGCCGTCCGGCGAGAACGTGAACGCCGTGAGGTTGCCGTACGCGGCGATGTACTGGTCCTGCTTGCCGATCGGCTCGCCGAGGCGCTCGATCTCGATGGTGCACGCCTCGCGGGCGAGCTGCTCGGAGGAGACGAAGTCGCGCCGGTACGTGTGCAGGGCGTTGAGGAGCGCGACCGTGAACGAGCTCGACGAGCCCAGGCCCGAGTTCGCGGGCAGGTCCGCGACGCTCGTGAGCTCGATCGAGTGCTCGATTCCCGTCATCCGGAGCGCCTCCCGGAAGATGGGGTGCTCGATCCGGTCGACCGAGGGGACGATCTCCGTCTTGGAGTAGGCGAGGCGGATGTCGCGGTGGAAGCGCTTGTTGGCGGTGACGTAGATGTACTTGTCGATGGCGGCCGACACGAGGTAGCCGCCGAAGCGGTCGGAGTAGGCCGGCAGATCGGTCCCGCCGCCTCCGAGCGAGAAGCGGACCGGGGCGCGAGAGACGATCATCCCCGCTCCTCCCTCGAGCCCCCGAGGGCGGCCTCGAGGTCGCGGAGGCCCTGCTCGGAGCCGATCTCGTAGAAGCGCTCCGCGACCGCGAGCGCCCGCAGGCGGCCGCGCGACGCGAGGTCGCGCTGCACCGCATCGAAGCCGAGCGGCGCGCCCGCCGGCAGCGCCTCGACGACCTCGCGGCGGAGCGCTGTCGCGCCGTAATCGATGTGGTCGAGCGCAGGGGCGGGCGGTGCGCCCGGCGGGCGCTTCTCGTAACGCGCCACGAGGTCGCCCGAGACCGCTGTGTTCGAGGCGTCGAGCCGGCCCTCGTTCCGGTACACGGCCATCGTGCCGAGCGCGTCGGGGTGCGCGCACAGGTCCCTGAGCGGGGCCAGATAGTCGAAGGGGAGATACGAATCGCCGTAGGTCATGAGGAACACAGGGGCTAGATGAGGCAATGCGCGGCGCAGCGCGCCCGCCGTGCCCAGGAGAACGGGGCCGTCGTCGGCATAACGGAGCGGCAGCCCCGCGAACCTGTCGCCCATCGCCGCCCGGATGGCGTCGCCGAGGTGTCCCACACAGAGGACCACCTCGCCGAAGCCCAGCGCGGCGAGCCGATCGAGGAGCCACGCCCCGAACGGCCTGCCGGCCACGGGGAGGAGGAACTTCGGCGTGCGCTCCGTCCGCGGGTACATCCGGGTGCCGAGCCCGCCGGCGAGGATCACGGCTTGAGGAGGTGAGGCGTCGGCGCGCACGAGCGGGACGTACCACAGACGACGTCCGCATTTGGCGCGCCGCGCGCGCCGCGGGCGCCGCGGGCGCCGCGCCGGGCGGTCCGAAGAAATCGTCGCCACAAACTGTACGACCGTTCAGCTACTGAACTAAGGTCGGTGCCATGACGAACAAGGACCTCGCTCCGCATCTTCTCCGGACGCTGGCAGCCCTCCAGAGCGAGGGCAAGACGGTGACCCTCGACACGCTGACCTCGGCCCTCCAGGTGCGGCGGACCGACGTCCGCCGGGCGATCACCGCCCTGCACCGCGAGGGCTACCTCGACGCCCTCCGGATGCGGCTGACCCTCCGCGGGCTCGCCCTCGGCGCGGCGTTCGCGGCGGCGCCGCTCCGCCCGCTGCGCCGCGCGCCGCTCCGCGCCGTCAAGGCGGCTTGAGCACACAGGACCACCCCGGGACGGACGCGCCGGCGGCAAGTCAACCTCTGCCAGGCGCGCGGCTCGCCGACGCCGGGCGCGGCGCGTCCCGAAATGATTGTCGATGAGTTTCAGATCTTGCCAGCATTTCATTTGGTAGAGCGGCAAATTCACACCGGACGCCGTGGCCCCGGCGAGGCGTCGAGCGCGGGGGCGCGGGCGTCGACCGTCGCGTGAAATGTCCGGGATTCTCCGGGCAATGCGCGCCTTCGCGCGTCGAAGACGTTGACATTCCGGGGGATTCATGAGACGGCGGCTGCGTGATATCCGATGTCGAGATCGAGAATGAGATTCGCGCTTTGGTGGCCGAGTTCCTGGAGGGCATGAGGGCGCTGGCCCGCAAGGCCGTCATCCAGGACGCTGCGCGGTACCTGGAAGTCGACATCAAGGCCGCAGGGAGTTCGGCTGGGCCCGCCGCGACTCCCACCAAACCGGGCCGCAAGGCCGTGCGCGCGCCAGCGCCAGCGCCGACCCGCCCGGCCGCGCCGGCCCGCAGCGCGCCGTCGCGCAAGGCCCCGGCGCGCGCCGCAGCCTCGCGCAAGAAGGCGGCCCCGCCGCGGAAGGCCGGGAGCGCCGCCCGTCCGGCGGTCGCGCCGGCGAAGGGGCGTCGCGGCGCGGGCTCCGGCGCCGCGGGCTCCGGCGGCGCCGCGAGCGCCCAGGCGCCCGCCGTCACGGCCGGCGAGAAGGGGGCCGAGCAAGCCGCTGGCACGGTGACCCCGGTCAACCCGGAGAACGCGCCGGCGGGGATCCCCGGGGACGAGATCGCCGAGGCGCTGCTCGCCCACGTGGAGATCGAGCCGGGGCAGGGGATCGAGGATCTTGCGCTGGCGATGGGGACCCCCGCAGCGGACCTCCAGGAGCCGATCAAGAAGCTCCTCGAGGAAAACAAGATCACCGAGGAGCTGCGCCAGGGTCAGGCGTCGTACTACCCGACCTGAGCGACGCCGACGCTCCTGCCGCCATCCGGGCATGAGCGTTGCCTGATGTTGCGCTCGGCCGCCCGCTGCAGTGGACGGCGTGCGGCCAGCGCTGGAGCGTCGCACCGGGGGCGTGTAGCGTCCGGGGCGACGCGCCGGGCGGTGGCGTCCGGGCGACGCGCCGGGCGGTGGCGTCCGGGGCGACGCGCCGGGCGGTGGCGTCCGGGGCGACGCGCCGGGCGGACAGGGAGAGAGCGGCGCGCAGGCCGCCGCAACGCGGTGACAAGGAATCCATCCGCGATCCTGGCGAGACGCGCCTGGCCTGGAGCGCAGGACGGAGCGTCCCGAGGTCATGGCGCACAGGTGGCGTCCTGCGGACTCGACCCGGTACGAGGGCGCGGGTGGCGGGCGAGCCGCGCGACCTACATCCGAGCGGGCACAGGCATGTCCAGCGCGCAGGCCTTGCGGGCCGCGGACGCGGTCGTCGCGTACTCGACGCGGGGGCGGGGCCCCGGTAACCTGCCCTTCCAGGCTCTCCCCGGATGACTCCCGCGCACGAACAGATTCTCAACGTCCTGCTCGGCTATCTCTCGGCGATGAATGCAGAGGGAGTCCTGCTCCGGGCCATGCGGGAGGCGGAGATCCAGCCGGAGCAGTTCTCGCTCGACGATCTCCCCGACATCATCCCGAGCATCGAGCGCCGGGCCCGCCTCTATGTCGATCCGGGGCGGCTCGGGCGGCTGAGGTCGGAGATCTCGGCCATCGGCGGCGATCGGCCGTCGCGTCGCTCGAAGATCATGGCCATCCACAAGGAGGCCGACATCAGCGAGGCGCGCCTGAACGCGAAGGCCGTTTGCGACGCCGCCGGCGCGAAGAGCTTCACCTCCCACAAGGTCGCCACCATCGTGAGCGAACTCGCCCGGAACATCGTCCACTATACCCCCGGCGGGACGATCGAGATCGCCGTGCAGCGCGACAGCCCGGTCCGCTTCGTCATCGTCGCCGTGGACGAGGGCAGCGGCATCCAGAACCTGCAGGAGATCCTCGCCGGACGCTACAAGAGCAAGACCGGCATGGGCCGCGGCCTCATCGGCGTCAAGCGGCTGGCGGATCGCTTCCAGATCGACTCGGGACCGAAGGGCACGCGGGTGGAAATCGAGGTCTATCTGTGAAGATCGCCGTGGAGTACGCGATCTTGCCGAAGGATGGAGAGCGTGTCAGCGGCGACGCCGCCTTCGTGCGCGCCGCGGAGGGCGGGTGTCTCTTCGCTGTGATCGACGCGCTGGGCCACGGCGAGCACGCGGCGGCCGCGTCGAGCGTCGCGCTGGAGGCGCTCGCCGAGTCGCCGCCGGGCGAGGAGGTCCGCGCCGTCGTCGACCGCGTCCACGCCCGGATGCGCGGGACCCGCGGGGCCGCCGGGATGATCTGCCGCTTCCGCGACGGGCGGCTCCAGGGCTGCGGCATCGGCAACGTCGAGCTGATGTCCCACGGCACGCGCGTGCAGTGGCTCCAGAGCCCGGGCATCCTCGGCGCGTCGCTCGGAAAGGTCCGGATCTTCGACGCGCAGCTCGCGCCGGGCGACCGGCTCGCGGTCTTCTCCGATGGCATCTCGCCCCGCTTCGATCTCTCGCTCTTTCGTGGATTGAAGGCCGCGGAGACCTGCCGCGCCCTCATGAGCCGACACCGGCGCTCGCACGACGACTCAACCGTCTTGATCGCCGACATCGAACCTTAGGATGACCATGGAGCTCAAGCGCCTTCCCATCATCAACCTGTGGGACCGGATCCTGGTGCCCATCCAGGGGGACGTGACAGACGATCTCGCGGAGCAGCTCAACTCCGAGGTGCTGCGGGCCATCCACGAGAGCGGGGCGAAGGGGCTGGTCATCGATCTCACGGCCGTGTGGATCATGGATAGCCACCTGTGCGCCGTTCTCTCGAACCTCGCCTCCGCCGCGCGGCTCATGGGCACGCCGACCATCCTGTCCGGGCTGAGCCCCGAGATCGCGATGACGCTCCAGGCCATGGGCGTCGAGCTCGAGGCCGTGAGGACGGCGCTGACGCTGGAGCAGGCGCTCACGATGCTCGGGCTCGAGGTGCGCCGGGCCGAGGCGCGCGACGAGGACGACGAGGACGACGACGACGATCTGTTCGACGACGAGGACGACGAGGACGACGACGAGGACGGCTGGGAGGCGGACGACCGCGGCGACGCGCGTCGCGCGCTGCCGGCCGCGCGGCCCTCGCGAGCCGCCGCGAGCGCCGATCACCGGCAGGGCTCGAAGAGCCGCCTCCGGCGCCGCTGACCGCGCGGCGGGGGCGGCCGGCCCACCCCGCCGGGGCGCGCCGGGACACGGCGACCCCGACGAGCACACGAGCGCACGCGTCGGACGCGCTCGCGATCCGGCGACGGCCGGGTGACGGCGATGGTCCCGGTGGGCAAAGCCGTGGGTCCCTGGTATGCCTCTCGCCCGCTCTCCGGGCGCATCACCATGGACAAGCTGGATTGCCTCTCCGCTCCGCCGCCCAAGCAGCGGGGGATCTTCTGTAACCGGACGCTCAATCTCCGCTCGATCAAGGCGATCGGGTACGACATGGATTATACGCTGATCCACTACCGGGTGGAGGCGTGGGAGCGCCGGGCCTATGAGCACCTCCGGCATCTCCTGGAGAGCGAGGGCTGGCCGGTCGGGGATCTGACGTTCGAGCCGGACCTCGTGATACGAGGGCTCATCCTGGACACCGAGCTCGGCAACCTGCTCAAGGTGAACCGGTTCGGCTACGTGAAGCGGGCCTATCACGGCACGAAGCCGATCGACTTCGAGGCCCAGCGCGCGACCTACGCGCGGACGATCGTCGATCTCGCGGACGGGCGCTACGTGTTCCTGAACACGCTGTTCTCGCTCTCGGAAGGGTGCATGTACGCGAAGCTCGTCGACCTGCTCGACCAGCGCCGCCTGCCCGAGGTGCTCGGCTACAGTGATCTCTACCGCCGCGTGAAGGACCGCCTCGACGCGACGCACATGGAGGGGCAGCTCAAGGCCGAGATCATCGCGGATCCGGAGCGGTTCGTGCTGCTCGATCCGGAGACGCCGCTCACGCTGCTCGACCAGCGGGAGGCGGGCAAGAAGCTCGTCCTGATCACGAACTCGGAGTGGGTCTACACGCGCGCGATGATGAGCTACGCGTTCGACCGCTTCCTGCCGGACGGCAAGACGTGGCGCGACCTGTTCGACGTGGTGATCGTGTCCGCGCGCAAGCCCGAGTTCTTCTCGAGCCGGAGCCCGCTCTTCGAGGTGGTCACGGAGGACGGCCTCCTGCGTCCGGCCGGCAGGCTGCGCGAGGGCGGACACTACCTCGGCGGCAACGCGGGGCTCGTCGAGCACCACCTGCGGATCTCCGGGGACGAGATCCTCTATATCGGCGATCACATCTATGGAGACGTGCACGTGTCAAAGAGCGTGCTGCGGTGGCGCACGGCGCTGATCATCCGGGAGCTCGAGGACGAGATCCTCGCGATCGAGGAGGCGCGCGGGGCCGAGGCGCGCCTCGATCTCTGGATGCGCGAGAAGGAGGACATGGAGCGCGCCTACGCGCGGCTGCGCCTCGAGCTCCAGCGGATGCGCGCCGGCTACGGGCCGGTCGTCGGGGCGACGGAGCTCGAGATCCAGGCGAAGATGAACGAGCTCAAGCTGAGCCTCGCGGCGCTCGACGCGCGGATCGCCCCGCTCGCCAAGGCGTCGGCCGAGACGCTGAACCCGCGGTGGGGGCTGCTCCTGCGCACGGGGAACGACAAGAGCCACCTGGCCCGGCAGATCGAGCGGTCGGCGGACATCTACACGTCGCGCGTATCGAACTTCCTCCTGGCGACGCCCCACGTGCTGCTGCGCTCGCACCGCGGGAGCCTGCCGCACGACCCCATGGGCGCGCCGCCCGGCGCCGAGCGGCAGAACGGCGAGCCCGCCCCGGTCGACGACGCGACGCCCGTGGGGATGTAGGCAGCCGTCAGGCGGCGAGCTCCTGGGCGGCGCCGTCCAGGATGCAGGCAGCGGTCAGGCGGCGAGCTTCTGGGCGGCGCTGTCGAGGATGCAGGCAGCGGTCAGGCGGCGAGCTTCTGGGCGGCGCTGTCCAGGATGTCGAGGCACCCCGACAGGCTGTCGCAGAAGAGCAGCTCGCGCCGGAGGGCGGACGCGCCGGGGAGGCCGCGCAGGTAGCCGGTCAGGTGACGGCGGGTCACCCGCACGCCGTGCGGCTCGCCGCGCGCCTCGGTGTTCGCGATGAGGTGCGCGCGGCAGAGGGCGAGGCGCTCCTCGGCCGTCGGCCCCGGGAGCTGGGCGCCGTCGTCGAGCAGGGCGCGCGCCTCGCGGAAGATCCACGGGTGGTCGATCGCGGCGCGGCCGACCATCACGCCGGCGCAGCCCGTCTCGCCGAGCGCGCGGGCGGCGTCGTCGGCGGTCTTGATGTCGCCGTTCACGACGACGGGGATGGACACGACCTCGCGCGCGCGCGCCGCCCACGTCCAGTCCGCCGCGCCGCTGTGCCCCATCTGGGCGGTGCGGCAGTGGATCGTGAGCGCGGCGACGCCGGCGTCCTCGAGGCGGCGCGCGAGGTCGACGATCGGCATGTGGGACTCGGGCCCCCAGCCGATGCGCGTCTTCACCGTGACCGGGAGCGCGACCGTGCGCACCACGAGGCGGGCCATCGCCACCATCGCCTCCGGATCGCGCAACCAGCCCGCGCCCGCGCCGCGGCCGGCGATCTTCGGCACCCAGCAGCCGCAGTTGATGTCGAGGAACGCCGGCCCCGCCTGCTCGGCGACGCGCGCGGCCTCGGCGAGGCGCTCCGGGTTGGCGCCGTAGATCTGGATCGCCGTCGGCTGGTCGCCCTCGGCCAGGGCGAGCTTGCGCCGCGCGTTCTTGCACCCTCGCAGCAGGCCCTCGACGTTGACGAACTCCGTCACGCACAGCTCGGCGCCCAGATCCCGGCAGACGCGGCGGAAGACGGCGTCGGTCACGTCCTCCATCGGCGCGAGGATGACGGGGCGGCTTGCGAACAGCCGGCGGAAGCTTTCGGGAGACAGCGGCACGGTGGCGAGCTTTCAAGCATGGATCCGGCCGGTTGACCAGGGTGCCCGCCGCCGCCCGGCCCACGCCGCGAAAGCGGACGCAGGCGCCCGCCGAGCTCGATCCCGCGGCGCCGGCCCGCGGCGCCGGGAGCGCGCGCCGCGGCGGCGGGCCGGGAGCCGGACGCGTCGCAAGAGCCCGGGTCCTCCCGGTGTCCTGCGTCGCGCCGCCGCGCCGCGGCGTGGACTCGTGATCTCGCGAGGTGCTCGCGCGCGGCGCACGGACACGGCAGGTGGGGCGGCGAGTGGCCCTGTCGGTGGAGCAGCCGGGGTGGTGGGAGACGGCCGCCGGCGCGGCCCGGCACCGTGACCGAGGAAACCGGCCGGCGCAGAAGGCCGAAACCCTCGCTTGACGTGCGTCGTGGCTCTGGCGACCCTCGAGAGTGCCATGAAGCGTGCGCTGCTCAGAGACGCCCTCCGCGCTGAGCGCTCGGCGTCGTCGCGCATGCTCAGGGAGCGAGAGAAAAGCCCGGGTTTCGGGGGGCGCGGCGCGCTGACGGCCCACGACACCGAGAGCGTCCGCCGCGCGGTCCGCCGCGCCTTCCGCGTCGCGCTCTGGATCTGGCCCGCGTTCACGCTCGTCGACCTCTTCATGGCGACCGTGCTCTACCCCGCTGCGCCCGTATGGCGCTGCATCGTCCTGCGCGTGGTCGAGCAGGCAATCGCCATCGCTGTGTACCGGCTCTCGGGGCGGCCGACGGTGTCCGGGCGCGTCGTGCTCCTCGGGTACGACGCCGCGTTCCTCACCGCCGCGATCTTCATCTCGCTGATGGCGCTTGATTTCGGCGGCCTGACGAGCGCGTACATGCACGGGCTCTCCATCGTCGTGCTGCTCCGCACGGCGCTCGTGCCGGCGCCGTTCGGCAAGGCGCTCGTCGCCTCGGCGCCGATGTTCCTCGCGTTCCCCGCGACGATGGGCATCGCCGCCTTCTTCTCGCCGTCGATGCACGCGTCGTGGCTCGACCCGACGACGCTGCTCACGGCCGCGAGCCACTACATCTTCGTGCCGGCCTCGGGGGTGATCGGGGCCCTGTCGAGCCACGTGGTGTGGGCCGCGCAGCAGCAGGTCTATCAGGCGCGAAAGCTGGGCAGGTACCGGCTCGAGGCGCCGATCGGCAAAGGGGGGATGAGCGAGGTCTGGCTCGCCTGGGACGAGACGCTCCAGCGCGACGTCGCCCTCAAGCTCCTCAGGACGCGCGACGCGCCCGACCCGGCCGTGCTGAAGCGCTTCGAGCAGGAGGCCCACGCTGCCAGCAAGCTGAGCGATCCGCACACGATCCGGATCTTCGACTTCGGCGCGAGCGACGACGGCATCTACTACATCGCGATGGAGCGCCTGCGCGGGGCCGATCTCGCCGCGATCGTGCGCAGCTACGGCCCCATGCCCGTCGCGCGCGCCCTGCGCTTCGCCCTGCAGGCGTGCCGCTCGCTCATCGAGGCGCACGAGGCCGGGATCATCCACCGCGACATCAAGCCGCAGAACCTGTTCGTCACGCGCGTGGGCGACGATCACGACTTCCTCAAGCTGCTCGACTTCGGCGTCGCGCGGATGGTCGAGGGCGGCCGCGACACCGAGCTGACGAACAGCGGCATGCTCTGCGGGACGCCCGCGTACATGGCGCCCGAGGTGTGCCGCGGCGACCGCGCGGACGCGCGCAGCGACATCTATTCGCTCGGGGGCACGCTCTACTTCCTGCTCACCGGGGAGCTGCCGTTCGAGGGCTCGTCGTCGGGGCAGCTCTTCGCCGCGCACATGACGAAGGCGCCCGTCGCGCCGTCGGTGCGCCGCGGCCCTGTCGTCCCGCGCGCGGTCGACCGCCTCGTGCTGCGCTGC
This sequence comes from Sorangium sp. So ce1335, assembly GCF_051521615.1. Classification (NCBI taxonomy): domain Bacteria; kingdom Pseudomonadati; phylum Myxococcota; order Polyangiales; family Polyangiaceae; genus Sorangium; species Sorangium sp. So ce1335. The sequence continues at coordinate 5,313,113 of NZ_CP150363.1, read as the reverse complement.
CTCGCGAAGGACCCGCGCCACCGCTTCCAGAGCGCGCGCACGCTGTTCGACGCGCTCATCCCGCTCCTCGACGAGTCCGCCTGGAGCCCGGCGGACGCGGAGCGCTTCTGGGCGGCGAGCCGCGCGGAGAAGCTCGGCCTCCCCGAGGCGCCCCCCGAGCGCATCTCCCCGACGCGGGGCGGCTCGACGCGCTCGGCCACGGCGCGATAACCCACGACACGAGAGCGCCGCGCGCGCATCGCCCCGTCGGCGAGCGTTGGTGAGTTCGTCTTCAACGCTGCGGCGTACAGGAAAAGTGCGTCGAAACGGATCGGAAACACAAGAGAAACTCCGCTGTTGGCTCCTCGCCTGTACTACCCGGAGGCCAGTGCAGAGCGTGCATTGATCGGACATGGCCGGTCCGGATCATCGTGATTCGCCGCGGCGGTGCCCGATCTGACGAGGAGGACAGATGTCGACGTTGATCACCGAGTGGAACCCCGACGATGACGTGTTCTGGGAGAAGACAGGGAAACGGATCGCCCGTCGGAATCTCATCTGGTCGATCATCGCCGAGAACATCGGCTTCTCCGTCTGGCTCCTCTGGAGCGTGGTGGCCACCCGGCTCCCCAAGGTCGGCTTCAACTACACGACGGACCAGCTCTTCCTGCTGGTCGCGATCCCGGGCCTCGTCGGCGCGCTGATCCGGTTCCCGTACACGTTCGCCGTCCCGAGGTTCGGCGGGCGCAACTGGACGATCGTCAGCGCGCTCCTGCTGCTCATCCCGACGATCTCGCTCTCGGTGCTCGTGACGAGGCCCGACACGCCGTTCTGGCTGATGGCGGTCGCGGCCGGGTCCGCGGGGCTCGGCGGCGGCAACTTCGCCTCCAGCATGGCGAACATCTCCTTCTTCTATCCGGACAAGAAGAAGGGCCTGGCGCTCGGGCTCAACGCCGCCGGCGGCAACATCGGCGTCAGCAACGTGCAGCTCCTCGTGCCCATCCTCATCGGGCCCGGCGCGGTCGCGGCGGCGATCGGAGGGTATCACACCGAGTCGGGCATCTACCTGCAGAACGCCGGGCTGATGTGGATCCCCTTCATCCTCATCTCTGCGGCCGGCGCTTACTTCTTCATGAACAACCTGGCGTCCGCGAAGTCGAACTTCAAGGACCAGATGGCCGCCACCAGGAACAAGCACACCTGGATCATCGCGTGGCTGTACATCGGGACGTTCGGCTCGTTCATCGGCTACTCGGCGGCCCTGCCGCTCCTGCTCAAGATGCAGTTCCCGAGCGTGACGCTCGAGCTCACGTTCTTGGGCGCGCTCATCGGCTCGGTGGCGCGCCCGTTCGGCGGCTACCTCGCGGACAAGATCGGCGGGGCGCGCATCACCTTCTGCAACTTCGTGGTGATGGGGCTCGCGTCGCTCGGGATCATCCACTTCCTGGACGCGAAGAGCTACGCCGGGGTCGTCACGATGTTCATGATCATGTTCATCACGACCGGCATCGGGAACGGCTCGACCTTCCGGATGGTCCCGGTCCTCTTCCGGCGCGACCACCTGCGCGCGGCGCAGGGCCGGGGCGAGGCGGCGCGCAACGAGGCCCTCAACACGGCGCGCCGGCAGAGCGCCGCCGTCCTCGGCCTCACCTCGGCGATCGGGGCGCTCGGCGGCTTCTTCATCCCGCGCAGCTTCGGCGCCTCGATCAAGGCGACGGGCGGGGCGACGACGGCGCTCATGTACTTCTTCGTTTTCTATCTCACGTGCATGGCGCTCACCTGGTGGTGCTACATGAGGACCCGCTTCCTCGTGAACCGCATCCCGAGCCTCGCCGAGGCCGACGCCTGATCCGCGCTGGCGCGCGGGAAAATCGTGATGCCATGACAGCGTGAAGCGCCGCGGCGAGGACCGAGCCGCGGCGCTTCCGCCCTTCGTTCTCTCATCGAGCGCCGCGCGGACACGTCACTGTGTCGTGCGGCGCTGAGCGCTCATCACCAGCCGCAGCCACCCCAGCCGACGCCGCAGCCGCCCCAGGGCCGGAAGCCGAAGCCGCCCCAGCCCCAGGGCCGGAAGCCGAAGCCGCCCCAGCCCCAGGGCCGGAAGCCGAAGCCGCCCCAGCCCCAGGGCCGGTGGAAGCCGCCCCAACCCCAGGGCCGGTGGAAGCCGAAGCCGCCCCAGCCCCAGCCCCAGCGGCGCGCCGCGTCCGGGTTCGCGCTCTCCTCCTCACCGGAGCCCGTCGAGCCGGGGTTTGCCGAGCCCGGGTCTGCTGCGCTCGGGTCCTCCGAGCTCACGTCCGTCGCCGGCTCCGCGCTCAGCGCCTGATCCGCCGAATCCATCTCTTCGGTCTGAGACGCCTGCTGCGTCTCGTCGACCGGGGTCCTCGTGTCGTCGGAAGCCGTCGCGTCGCCCACGCAACCGGCGACGGAGAGAGCCGTCGAGAGGGCGACGAGCGATGCGAACTTCGTCAATTGGCTCATGTTCCCATTCTCCTGTGCACATCAATCCATCTGGAATGGCGTCAACGCCCGTCGCGGCGACAGGCGTTGACACGCGGGGATCTGAGCTTCCCCGTCGCGGGATCATGTGTGGTGTTGTGGGAGTGGTGTCGATTCCCCCAGAAGGGACACCTGAGACACCATGGATGCTTTCGGCGACGGAGCCGCGCGCGGGATGGCGGCGCTGGGGTGCGGGGCTCGCAGCGCGGCGCGCGCTCGCGCGCTCTCCGCGAGGGCCGCCGGCGCGGCCCAGCGGCGCTCCGTCGGCCCGCGGCCTCACGGCGCGACATGCCCGCTGCTCACGGCCGGCGCGCCGGGCGTCAGGGCTCATGGGGCCGGGCTGGCCAGCGCGACGAGCGAGTCGGCCCGCGGCGCCATGGACAATCTGGCCTGATGAAAGCGCCTATCTCTGCGGGGCTGCCGTGATGGTCACCCGGATACGAGCGGCTCGATCACGGGGATGTCGCGGCGCGCTAACGTGCCTCGACGCCCGGGCGATCGCCGTGCGGGAGGCGGCGACGCGCGGCGAAGGACGCTTCATGGTGGCTCGTGAGGTCTGCCCGGATACTCCGGATCGAAAGGATGGGATCACCCGCCGACCGCGCTTGCCGTGCACATGCGCCTGGCCTTCGCGCAGCAGGTGATAGGGGCCGCCGGCGGCACGCCGGGCCCCGTCCAGGTCGGTTCAACAGCGCAGAGACCGGGGGGTCGGGCTGCGCGGGAGTACTTCGCAGGAGCGGAGGCCGTGGAGGGGCTCGTCGCGCTCGCGTCGCCCGTGGAGTCGCCCGTGGGCAGGCGGTCGCGCGCCGGGTCGGTCTCGGGCTACGCCGGTATTACCCGGGGGGCCCGGGCCGGCTCACGCCATGACCTCGCCCTCGTAGAACGTGATGTGCGCGGCCCGTAGCGCCTGCTCGCCGCCCATGCCGCGGTGGTGGCGCCGGAACACCTCGGACTTGGGGTACTCCTGGAACGCCTCCCGGCTCTCCCACTTCGAGACCGCCTTGAGGCTGCCGTCGTCCAGCCAGATCTCGAGGCCGAGAAAGCCTGAGAACTGCCGCATCTCCGGCGCTGCCCGCCGGAAGCTCTCCACCATGGCCCGAAGCGCCGGCGCGGAGGCGGTGATGGTGTTGACGACGATGAACATGGTGGATTTCTAGCGGTATGCCGGGCGACCGCAATGCGGGGCGCGCCCGCGTCGAGCCAGGCTCCGGGCGGGGGAGGGAGGAGGCGCGGCATGGATCGAGCGGCGGGGCGGCGCGCGCAGAAGGGGGCGCGGCGCGCCGACGCGACCAGAAGGGGGGAGCGCCCCCGCGAGCAGAAGGGTTGGCGCGCCAGCGCGCGCAAAAGGGGGTACGGCGCCCCGGCGCGCGCAGCGAGCCCCGCAGGGGCCCGCCGGCGGCCTGGAGCGCGCGTCAGGCCGCGAGCTTCGCCCGCACCGCCTCGCCCATGCCCCGGGTCGACAGCTTGCCGCCGAGGTCCGCCGTCCTGGCGCCGCCCGCGATGGCCTGGGCGACGGCGCGCTCGAGCGCGGCCGCCTCCTTCTCGAGGCGCAGCGAGTGCCGGAGCAGCATGGCGGCGCTCAGGATCGTCCCGATCGGGTTGGCGATCCCCTTGCCGGCGATGTCCGGCGCCGAGCCGTGGATCGGCTCGTACACGCCGCGTGTGCCGTCGCCCAGCGACGCGCTCGGCAGGACGCCCAGCGAGCCGGCCAGCACGGCGGCCTCGTCGGTCAGGATGTCGCCGAACATGTTCTCGGTGACGATGACGTCGAACGCCGACGCGGCCGTGATGAGCCGCATCGCGCACGAGTCGACGAGCTGGTGCTCGATGCGGATGTCCGGGTGGCGGCCCGCGACCTCGGTCGCGACCGTGCGCCAGAGCCGCGACGACTCGAGGACGTTCGCCTTGTCGACCGACGTCACGAGCCGCCGGCGCGGCGCGGCGAGCCGGAAGGCGAGCTCGACGACGCGCTCGATCTCCACGTCCGTGTACTCGAGCGTGTCGACGGCGCGCCGGCGCCCGTTCACCTCCTCGCGGAGGCGCGGCTTGCCGAAGTAGAGCCCGCCCGTGAGCTCCCGGACGACCATGATGTCGACGTCCGCGAGCCGCTCCGGCTTGAGCGGGGAGGCCTGGACGAGCTCGGGGAACAGCCGGATCGGCCGCAGGTTCGCGTACAGGCCGAGGCCCTGGCGCAGCGCGAGCAGCCCCTGCTCGGGGCGGACGCTCGCGTTCGGGTTGTCCCACTTGGGCCCGCCGACAGCGCCGAGGAGGACGGCGTCCGCCGCGCGGCACGCGTCGAGCGTCTCCTGCGTGAGCGCGGTGCCGGCCGCGTCGATCGCGCAGCCGCCGATCAGGTGCTCGGTGTACGTGAAGCTGTGGCCGAACTGGGCGGCGACGGCATCGAGGGTGACGCGGGCTTCGGCGACGATCTCGACGCCGATGCCGTCGCCGGGCAAAAGAACGATATTGGCCTTCATGCGACCTCGCTGGCAGGCAACGTGGATGTGTACTGCGCAGGCTCTCTCGCTGCGAGCGTGAGCCCATACTCGATCCCGTCCGCGAGCGCATGCCAGGACGCGTCGATGATGTTCGTGGAGGCGCCGACGGTGCTCCACTGACGGTGCGCGTCGCGGCTGTCGATGAGCACGCGCGTCGTGGCCGAGGTGCCGTCGCGCCCGTCGAGGATGCGGACCTTGTAATCGACGAGCTGGATGTCGCGCACGGCCGGGTACACCGGCGCGAGCGCCTTGCGGAGCGCGCCGTCGAGCGCGTTGACGGGGCCGGAGCCCTCGGCCGCCGTGATCACCACCTCGCCGGCGATGTCGATCTTGATCATCGCCTCGGCGAAGGTGCCGACGCCCTCGCGCTGGCCCGCGATGACCTTGAAGTCGAGCAGCCGGAAGGGCGGCTTGTAGCCGGGCGAGCTCCGGTGGAGCAAGAGCGCCACCGACGCCTCGGCCGCCTCGAACGACGAGCCGCGCGCCTCGCGCTCCTTGATCTGCTCGAGCACCTCGACCTCGGCGCCGGTCGGCACCTCGAGCCCGAACTCCTCGGCCTTGCTGAGGAGGTTGCCGCGCCCCGACAGCTCGCTGACGACGGTCCGCATCTCGTTGCCGACGAGCGCGGGGTCGATGTGCTGGTAGGACGCGGGCTCGCGCCGCATCGCCGCGACGTGGACGCCGCCCTTGTGCGCGAAGGCGCTCCGCCCGACGTAGGCCATGTGATCGTCGGGGGCCAGGTTCGCCACCTCGGCGACGTAGTGCGAGAGCTCCGTGATGCCGCGGAGCGCGCCCTCCGGCAGGGCCCGCAGGCCGAGCTTCAGCTCGAGGTTCGGGATGATCGCGCAGAGGTTCGCGTTCCCGCACCGCTCGCCGTAGCCGTTGATCGTGCCCTGGACGTGGCGGGCGCCGGCGCGGACGGCGGCGATCGAGTTGGCGACCGCGCACTCGCCGTCGTTGTGGGCGTGGACGCCGAGCGGGTGGCCGAGCTGCGCCTTCATCTCGGCGACCACCGCCTCGACCTGCCACGGCATCGAGCCGCCGTTCGTGTCGCAGAGCGTGAGCACCTCGGCCCCGCCGCGCACCGCGGCGCGCAGCGTCTCGGTCGCGTACGCGCCGTCGAGCGCGTACCCGTCGAAGAAGTGCTCGGCGTCGTAGATGACGCGGCGGCCGTGCGCGCGCAGGAAGGCGATCGTCTCCTCGATCATCCGGAGGTTCTCGTCGAGCGTCGTGCGCAGCACCGCCGTCACGTGCTGGGTCGAGCTCTTGCCGAAGATCGTGCAGACCTCCGTCCCGGCGGCGAGCAGCGCGCGCAGGCCGGGGTCGTCCTCCGGCGCGAGCGAGGCCCGGCGCGTCGAGCCGAACGCGGCGATCTTCGCGTGCTTCCACTCGATGTCCCTCGCCCGCTCGAAGAACTGCGCGTCCTTCGGGTTCGAGCCGGGCCAGCCGCCCTCGATGAACGTCAGGCCGAACGCGTCGAGGTGGCGCGCGATCTGGAGCTTGTCCTCGCACGCGAGCGAGATGCCCTCGCGCTGGGTGCCGTCCCGGAGGGTGGTGTCGTAGATGTCGACGCGGTCGGCGGGGCGGGCGTCCCCCTCCGCGCCGTTGAGAAGCGGATTCATAAGGTTCGACTTCCTTGTGCGGCGAGGGCAGGCCGCCGAGCTCGTCGGCCCCGGGCGGGGGCCTCCTCTGCCCGGCGCACCGGCCTACCTCGCGGTCTCGACGGCGGCGCCGTGGCCGCCCTGGTTGCTCTCTGACGCCGCCGTGTCGTCCTTGGGCTCGACGCCGTAGGTCGCGAGGAGCCGGTTCAGGGCGGCGAGGTACGCCTTCGCGCTGGCCACGAGGATGTCCGTGTCCGCGCCGTGGCCGTGGAAGACGCGCGCGGAGGCGTCGTGCTGCGGGTGCCGCTTGCTCGACGTCACGTCCGCCCGGACGCGGACGCTCACCTCGCCGAGCGCGTCGATGCCCTCGGTCACCGCGTGCACCGAGAACTCGAGGAGGCTGCTCGGCACGCGGACGATCTCGTCGATCGCCCGGTAGGCGGCGTCCACGGGCCCGGTGCCGATCGCGGCGCGCACGCGCAGCGACCCGTCGGGCGCGCGGAGGCGGACGGTGGCCGTGGGCATCCCCGTGGTGCCGCAGGCGACCTGGAGCGCGTCGAGCGTGTAGAGCTCGGCGACCTGCGCCCGCGTCGTCGAGACGATCGCCTCGATGTCCGGGTCGGTGACGTGCTTCTTCTTGTCGGCGAGCGCCTTGAAGCTGGCGAACGCCGCCTCGAGCTGCGCCTCGTCGAGGTTGTAGCCGAGCTCCTCCAGCCGGTTGCGGAGCGCGTGCCGGCCCGAGTGCTTGCCGAGGACGAGCCGCGTCTGCGTGACGCCGACCATCTCGGGCCGCATGATCTCGTACGTCTCCTGGTGCTTCAGCATCCCGTCCTGGTGGATGCCCGACTCGTGCGCGAAGGCGTTGGCGCCGACGATCGCCTTGTTGGGCTGGACGTTGAAGCCCGTGGCCGCGCTGACCATGCGGCTCACGGTGGCGATCTGGGTCGTGTCGATCCCGGTGCGCAGCCCGAAGATCGCCCGGCGCGTCGCGAGCGCCATGACGACCTCCTCGAGCGCCGTGTTGCCCGCGCGCTCGCCGATGCCGTTGATCGTCACCTCGGCCTGGCGGGCGCCCGCGCGGATGCCCTCCAGCGCGTTGGCCGTCGCGAGCCCGAGGTCGTTGTGGCAGTGGACCGAGATGATGGCGCGGTCGATCCCCGGGACGTTCTTGCGGATGCCGGCGATGAGCGCCCCGAACTCGCTCGGGATCGTGTAGCCGACCGTGTCCGGGATGTTGAGCGTCGTGGCCCCGGCGGCGATCGCGGCCTCGAGCACCTGGTAGAGGAACTCGGGCTCGCTCCGGCCGGCGTCCTCGGGGCTGAACTCGACGTCCGCGCACAGGTCGCGCGCGTAGGCGACCATGGCCCGGACGCGATCGAGCACCTCGGCGCGCGTCATCCGGAGCTTGTGCTTGAGGTGGATGTCGCTCGTCGCGAGGAAGGTGTGGATCCGCGGGTGCGCGGCCCGCGAGACGCCCTCCCACGCCTTGTCGATGTCGACCTTCGTGGCGCGGGCGAGCGCGCAGATGATCGGCGGGGTCGCGGCGGGGCGGCCGGCGGTGGTGGCCGCGCCGACGCGCTCGGCGATCGTCTGGACGGCGAGCAGATCGTCGGGGGAAGCGGCGGGGAAGCCCGTCTCGATGACGTCGACGCCGAGCTTCGCCAGCGCGAGCGCGATCTCGAGCTTCTCCGAGGACGTCATCGTCGCGCCGGGCGACTGCTCGCCGTCGCGCAGCGTGGTGTCGAAGATGCGGACGTAATCGGACGGGGGCATCGCTTGATTCGAAATCATCTCAGGCATGGTGTTCTCCGCCGCCTCCCACGAGTGGAGAGGCTCAATCGCCGGGCTTGATGGTGACCGGATCGATGAACGGCATCATCTTGCGCAGGTTGGCGCCGACGACCTCGAGCTTCTGCTCCCGCTCGCTGGCCCGCGTCGCCTCGAACTTCGGCCTGCCCGCCTCGTTCTCCGCGATCCACTTGCGGGCGAACTCGCCGCTCTGGATGTCGGCGAGGATGCGCTTCATCTCCTCGCGCGTCTTGTCGGTGATGACGCGCGGGCCGGACACGTAGTCGCCGTACTCGGCGGTGTCGCTGATCGAGTACCGCATGTAGTTGAGGCCGCCGCGGTACATGAGGTCGACGATGAGCTTGAGCTCGTGCAGACACTCGAAGTACGCGATCTCCGGCTGGTAGCCGGCGTTCACGAGCGTCTCGAACCCGGCCTTCACGAGCTCGCTGGCGCCGCCGCAGAGCACCGCCTGCTCGCCGAACAGGTCGGTCTCGGTCTCCTCGGCGAACGTCGTGCAGAGCACGCCCGCGCGCGTCGCGCCGATGCCCTTCGCGTACGCGAGCGCCTGCGCCTCGGCCTTGCCGCTCGCGTCCTGGTGGACGGCGAGGAGCGCCGGGACGCCGCCGCCGGCCTCGTACGTCTCGCGCACGCGGTGCCCGGGGCCCTTCGGCGCGATCATCGAGACGTCGACCGACGGGGGCGGCGTGATCGTGTTGAAGCGGATGTTGAACCCGTGCGCGAACATCAGCGTCTTGCCCGGGCCGAGGTGCGGCGCGATGTGCTCGTTGTAGATGCGCGCCTGCGACGTGTCGGGGGCGAGGATCATGATGACGTCCGCGGCCTTCGCGGCCTCGGACACGGTGGCCACCTGGAGGCCCGCCGCCTGCGCCTTGGGCCGGCTCTTGCTGCCCTCGGGCAGGGCGACGATCACCGTGGCGCCGCTGTCGCGCAGGTTGAGCGCGTGGGCGTGCCCCTGGGAGCCATAGCCTACGATCGCGATCTTCTTGCTCTGGATGAGCGACAGATCCGCGTCGTTATCATAAAAAATTTTCGCCATCTCAGTCTCCTTCAACAGGGATCCGCACCTCGCGGCTCCCTTCCTTCACGTCAGTCACGTAAGCTCAAGGGGCGCTGCTGTCGGCCGCGCGCGCAGGCAGGATCGTGTCGAGCCTGGCCTCGGCCTCCTCGGCGCCGCGGGTCATCACGATCATCCCCGTCCGCACCATCTCGATGATCCCGAACGGGCGGAGCACCTCGAGCAGGCCCTCGATCTTGTCGCCGGTCCCGGTGATCTCGATGGTGAGCGCCTCGGGGGCGACGTCGACGGTGCGCGCGCGGAACACCTCGCAGAGCTGGAGCACCTGCGCCCGGGTCGTCGCGTCGGCCCTCACCTTGATGAGCGCGAGGTCGCGCGCGACCGAGGCGGTGTGGGTGACGTCCCGGACCCAGAGGGTGTTGACCAGCTTGTACAGGTTCGCCTCCAGGCGGCGCGCCCCGTCCTCGTCCGCCTCGAGGACGAGGGTGAGGCGCGAGATCCCGGCGATGTGCGTGCGGCCGACGCTGAGCGACTCGATGTTGTAGGCGCGACGCCGGAAGAGGGACGCGACTCGGTTGAGCACGCCGGGGCGGTCTTCGACGTAGGCGATGAACGTGCGCAGGATGGGTCGATCCATGGATGCCTCTTGAAAGTCCCTCGTGATACTTGTGCGCCCGGCTCCGGCCGCGACGCGATCGGCCGCGCCCCGCCCGTCCGACGCGTTCGCCGGACGGGCGCTCAGGGCGCGCGCCTCTACGGGTGCGTTCACGGATCCTCCCCGGTCTCCACGATCGGGCTCGGGCGGCGGATCATGTCGTTCAGGTCGGCGCCCGCGGGGACCATCGGATAGACGCTGTCCTCCTGCTCGACGCGGAAGTCCACGACCACGGTGCCGGGCGTCGCGCGCGCGCGCTCCACCGCGCCCGCGATCTCCTCGCGCTTCGTGACGCGGATGCCCGTCAGCCCGTGGGCCTCGGCGAGCTTCACGAAGTCCGGGCTGCGCATCGGGGTCGCCGAGTAGCGCCGGTTGTAGAAGAACTCCTGCCACTGGCGCACCATGCCGAGGTAGCCGTTGTTGATGATGGCCACGTGGACCTTGATGCCCTCCTGCGCGCAGGTGGAGAGCTCGCACGCGGTCATCTGGAAGCCGCCGTCGCCCACGACCACCCAGACCTCGTCGTTCGGCTTCGCGAAGCGCGCGCCGATCGCCGCCGGCAGGGCGAAGCCCATCGTGCCGAGCCCGCCGGAGGTGATGAGCTTCCGCGGGTGATCGTGCTTGTAGTACTGCGCTTCCCACATCTGGTGCTGGCCGACGTCGGTTACCACAAGCGCCTTGCCGTCGGTGAGCCGCCAGAGGTCGTGCATCACGTGCGCGGCGTACAGTTTGTCGTTGTACGGCAATTGTTGAATGTCACGGACCGCCGAGTCGCCCTTCAGGTAGCTGATGCGCTCGATCCAGGTGCTCCGGTTGCGCTGCTTGCAGCCGGGGATCAGCGACAGGAGCGTGTCCCGGACGTCGCCGACGAGGCCGACGTCGACCTTGACATTCTTGTTGATCTCGGAGCGGTCGATCTCGACGTGGATCTTCTTCGCCTTCACCGCGTAGGTCTTGAGGTTGCCCGTCACGCGGTCGTCGAAGCGCATCCCGAGGGCGATGAGGAGGTCGGCCTCCTGGATGGCGTTGTTCACCCACGCCTCGCCGTGCATGCCCATCATGCCGAGGCTGAGCGGGTGGGTCGCCGGGAAGCCGCCGAGGCCGAGGAGCGTGGACGCGACGGGGATGCCCGTCTTCTCCACGAAGGCGAGCAGCTCGCGCGTCGCCTCCGCCCGGACGATGCCCTGGCCGGCGAGGATGAGCGGCCGCTCGGCCTCGTCGATGAGCTCGATCGCCTTCTCGATGTCGGTCTGGACCGCGTGGTGCGAGGGGCGGTAACCGGGCAGGCGGACCTCGCCCTTCGGCGGCTCGAAGTCGATCGACGCCTGCTGGGCGTCCTTCGTGATGTCGACGAGCACGGGGCCCGGGCGGCCGGAGCGCGCGATGTAGAACGCCTCGCGGATGGTGGGGGCGATGTCCTGGACCTCGGTGACGAGGTAGTTGTGCTTCGTGATGGGCAGGGTGACGCCCGTGATGTCGGTCTCCTGGAAGGCGTCGGTGCCGAGCAGCTTGGAGGAGACCTGGCCGGTGATACAGACGATGGGCGATGAGTCGAGCATCGCCGTCGCGATCCCGGTGACGAGGTTCGTCGCGCCCGGGCCCGAGGTGGCCACGCAGACGCCGACCTTGCCGGAAGCGCGGGCGTAGCCGTCCGCCATGTGCGCCGCGCCCTGCTCGTGCCGGACGAGGACGTGGCGGATCGGGTAGCCGAGGATCGTGTCGTAGGCGGGCATGATCGCGCCGCCCGGGTAGCCGAAGACCACGTCCACGCCTTCGCGGACGAGGACTTCCCAGATGATCTGTGCGCCGGTTCGTTTCATGTTCCTGACTCCATCGAGTCGCGCTGGTGAAGCTTTTGAAGCCTGCGAGGCTGCTGAAGCGGGTGATTGTGGCGCCTCGGGGCGCCTTGGCCGGTGGGTTTCGCCGTGTCTCCGAGGATCGAGCGGGCTAGGCGATCGCGCGCTGCAGGTCCTCCCGCGGGCCGTCGCCGCTGCTCTCCTCGCGGCGGATCGCCTCGAGCACCCGGCGCGCGTCGTCGAGGGAGACGACGCGCGAGGAGGCCTGCAGGTCCGCTCCGGCGTGCGCGGAGGGCGGGTCGGAGTGGAACTCGAAGGAGGCCTCGGCCGCGGCGCTGCCCGGGTGCGCGCCCTTCAGGTGCGTCGAGGAGCGCTGGGGCGCGCGGACAGCGCCCCCGCTGGCGCGCGCGCGGATCTCGTGGACGAGCGCCTCGAACTCCTCGCGCACGGCGCTGGAGGCGACGGGCGCCCCGCACCCCGCGGCGACGAGCTCCGCCAGCTCCGCGATGCGCTGGTCGACGGCCTCGCTGGACGCGTCCTCGCGATTCTTCCTCGAATGTTCCTTGCTCACCTGATCCTCCTTGACGACGGCTGCTCTTCGTGAACCCACAGGCCGAAAAAACGAAAGCCCCCGGACCTTTTCGGTGCGGGGGCCTATCTCCATGCTGCCTTGCTCAGAGTGGCGGCCCGCAACCGTTCCCGACGCGAATCAGCCCGACGACGACTAGGCTGACGAGCGCAGGAATGGCTAGGCCGGCTAGGAGCACGACGGACACGCCACCCTCGACGGCGAGCGAACGCATCGACGAGGACGCCGACGAAGCGCGGTGCACCAGCTCCACAGCGGAGGTCCCTTCGCCGGAGGCGCGGGCGCTGGAGGTGCACATCGACTTCTGCATAGCGTGGTTGCCGTTACCCTACAGAGCTGCTGCGTCGCGTCAAGCTGTTTCTTTACAGATCGCGTGTTTCTGCGGTATTTCGTGCGGTTTTTTTGTGGAAGACATCGCCGCTGAGCGCGTGCGACGTCCTGTACGAACCGCGCCGATCGCGCGAGCGGCGCGCGCGTTTCTCGAGCGCGGCTGGCCGCGTCGGCGTCGCGATCGACGTGCACGAAAGGCGCTGAACGACGCGCGTGCCGGCGTCGCGATCGACGTGCACGGAAGCGCTGGACGACGCGCGCAACGGCGCAATCGATGTGCACGGAAGCGCTGGCCGGCGCGCGTGCCGGCTCGATCGGCGTGTAGCGGAGGGCATCGATCGACGCGCACGGAAGGCGCCGATCGAGCTCGACTCCGGGCGGATCGCGCGATGCGCGCGGCGTGAAGAGCGCGGACGCAATCGGCGCGGCGCGGATCCGGAGCGCCGGGGGCGATGTGCGCAAGCGCCGGACGTCAGCTCATGCGCGCCCGACGTGCGGAGTGCTGCCATCAACCGACTGCGACAGGGCGAGCGGCACCACCATGGACCTGCCATGCAAGCGCATCGCGTGGCGCAGGCGCGCCCTGCCGTCCGTCGGATCCTCTCGCTCGGCTGCCGCCGCCGGCGCCGCGCGGCCGCTCTCGCCGCGCTCGGGCTCCTCGCGCTCGGCACCGCTTCGATCGGCGCCGCCGCCGCGCCAACGCGCGCCGGCGCTGCGCGCCCGGCGGCGCCAGCACGCGCAGCCGCAGCGGCGTCCGCGGCGCTCGCGCACGCCCAGCCCGCGCGGCCGGCACCGGTCGCGAGACCGCCGACGTCGCCGCCCCGCGGGAGCGCGCGGCGCGACGTCGCGCCGCCCCGGGCGCCGACGTCCGCGGCCGCCAACCTCAGCACGTTCGTCGAGCTCCGGAACGACTACGTCTCGCGCGGGAGGAAAGGCTTCTTCAACGCGGCGGTGATCCGCGGAGACTACGCCTTCAACAGGAGCTTCTCCCTGCGGGCGGACGTGCCGCTCGCCTACGCGGGCGGGACCAATGGCGAGCGCCACATGGGGCTCGGCGACGTGCTGATCCGGCCGCTCGTCCGCGCCGTCGGGACGCCGCGCTTCGCGCTGCTCGTCGGCTCGGATCTCGTCCTCGACTCGGCGACGGACCGCGCGCTGGGATCCGGGAAGAACCAGGTCGCGCCGCTCGTCCTCGGGTACGTCCGCGTGGCGCGGCCGGCGCGGCTCGGTCTGCAGCTCCAGCACGCGGTGTCGTTCGGCGGCGATCCGCGGCGGGACGCCGTCCAGGCGTCGGTGGTGCGGCCCTTCGCGATCGTGGAGCTGCCGCGCGGGTTCTGGATCGGGCCGGACCAGAGCTTCCACTTCAACCACCTCGGCGCGCCCCGCGTCGTGTCGACGAGCGTGCTGGAGGTCGGCGCTGAGCTCAACGACCGCGTGCAGGTGTACGTCGATCCCGGCATCCAGGTGACCAGCCGCGGGGCGGTCGACTGGCTGGTGACCGGGGCCGTGCGCTGGGCGTTCCCGCAGCGGGCGCGCAGCCGCGCGGTCGCCGCCGCGCCCGCGCCGCGCGCGGCGGGATCCGAGGGCGAGTAGGCCGCGGCGGCGCGCCCGGAGGGGCGCCGGCGTCCGCCGTGTCGGCGGACGCGCTCAGCGCCGCCGCGCGCGGCGGCGCGATGGGCCGCACGCCCGCGGGCGCAATGGGGAGCGCGCGCCCGCCGGCGCGACGGACGCCCGGCGTGGCCCGAGGCGGCCGCCAGGGATGTCGGGGACGCGATCGTCGGCTCCGGCGAGGCGAATCCTTGACCTGGGTCGCCGTCCTGAGCCTGATCCTCCTTATCGCATCATGCTTTCACGAGATCCGCTGCTCCTGCTCTCCGCGACGCGGCTGGCCGCGCTGATCCGCGCCCGGGCGGTGACGTCGGCCGAGGTCGTGGAGACCCATATCCGACACATCGAGCGCGTGAACCCGACGCTCAACGCGGTGGTGGCGGACCGGTTCGACGCCGCCCGCGCCGAGGCGCGCGCCGCCGACGCGCTGCTCGATCGCGGCGAGGCCGCGGGCGCGCCGCCTTTCCTCGGCGTTCCGTGCTCCATCAAGGAGAGCTTCGCCGTCGCCGGCATGCCGAACTCCGCGGGGCTCGTCGCCCGCGCCGGCGTGCGCGCGGCGGAGGACGCGGTGACGGTCGCGCGCCTGCGCGCCGCCGGCTTCATCCCGCTCGGCGTCACGAACGTGTCGGAGCTGTGCATGTGGATGGAGACGAACAACCGGCTCTACGGCCGCACGAACAACCCCTATGACCCGGCGCGCACCGCGGGCGGCAGCTCGGGCGGCGAGGCCGCGGTGGTCGGCGCCGGCGGCGCGCCGATCGGGCTCGGCTCGGACATCGGCGGATCGATCCGGATGCCGGCGTTCTTCAACGGCGTCTTCGGCCACAAGCCGACCGGCGGGCTCGTGCCGACGTCGGGGCAGTTCCCGCTGCCGGGCGAGCGCGGGCTCCGCTTCATGACGACCGGGCCGATCGCGCGGCGCGCCGAGGATCTCATGCCGGTGCTCCGCATCCTCGCGGGCCCCGACGCGCGCGATCCGAGCTGCGCGCCGCTGCGCCTCGGCGATCCGGCCGAGGTCGACCTCGCGGGGCTGACGGTGCTCTCGGTCGAGCACGACGGCATCCGCCCGGTGAGCGCCGATCTCCAGGCCGCGCAGCGCAAGGCGGCGGAGGCGCTCGCCGCGAAGGGGGCGAAGGTCCGCGAGGCGCGCATCGATCTGCTCGCGCGGGCGCTCGACATCTGGACGGCGATGCTGGGGGCGGCCGGGGGCCCCGGGGGCGTCACGTTCCGGCGGATGCTCGGGGATGGCCGGCCGGTCAGCCTGACGCGCGAGCTCGCCCGGTGGTCGATCCGCCGCTCGCCGCACACGCTGCCCGCGCTCGGGCTGACGCTGCTGGAGGACCTCGGCACGCGGCTGCCGTTGCGCATCGCGCGCGCCGTGGAGCTCGGCAAGGCGCTCCGGGCCGAGCTCGTGTCGCGCATCGGCGAGCGGGGCGTGATGCTCTACCCGACGTACCCGAGGCCAGCGCCGCGGCACTACGCGCCGCTCCTGCCGCCCTTCCAGTGGACGTACACCGCGGTGCTCAACGTCATGGAGATGCCGGCGACGCAGGTCCCGCTGGGGCTCAACGCCGAGGGGCTGCCGCTCGGCGTCCAGGTCGCATCGATCCACGGCAACGACCACGTGACGATCGCGGTGGCGCAGCACCTGGAGCGCTCGTTCGGCGGCTGGGTCCCGCCGACGCTGTCGTGGTGCCGACGGTGACGTTCCCGCCCGCGGTCGTGGTATCAAGGCGCCCCCCATGAGCAGCAGCGACCGCACGTACGATGTGATCGTCTTCGGCGCGACCGGCTACACCGGTCGCCTCGTCGCCGAGTATCTCGCCACGAAGGGCAAGGACGCCGCGGCCGGCGAGGCCGAGGCGCGGCCCATCCGCTGGGCGATCGCCGGCCGGAACGCGGGGCGCCTCGCGGAGGTGAAGGCGGCGATGGAGGCGATCGATCCGGCCTGCTCCGCCGTGGGCGTCGTCGAGGCGACCTCGGAGGACGCGGCGTCGCTCGAGCGCATGGCCAGCCAGGCGCGCGCGGTCATCACCACGGTCGGCCCGTACGCGACGCGCGGCGAGCCGCTCGTCGAGGCGTGCATCCGCGCGGGCACCGACTACGCGGACCTCACCGGCGAGCCCGAGTTCGTCGATCGCCTCCTCGAGCGCCACCACGAGGCAGCCCGCGCCCGCGGCGTGCGGATCGTCAACTGCTGCGGCTTCGACAGCATCCCGCACGACCTCGGCGTGCTCTTCACGGTGACGAAGCTCCCGGCGGGCGATCCGATCGCGGTGGAGGGCATCGTGCGCGCGCAAGGCAGCTTCTCGGGCGGGACCTGGCAGTCGCTGATCGACATCATGGCGCAGACGCGCCGCTCGCGGCGCGACGCGGGAAAGGACGCGGGGGCAGCGCAGGAGCACGGGGCGCGGCACGTGCGCGCGCTCAAGGCGCGCATCCGCTACGAGAAGGGGCTGCGCGCCTGGGTCTGCCCGATGCCGAGCATCGACCCGCAGATCGTGCTGCGGAGCGCGCGGGAGCTCGACGTCTACGGCCCCGACTTCCAGTACGGACACTACGTGCAGGTGAAGTCCGGGCTGCAGCTCGTGATCGGGTTTGCGGGCTTCGGCGCCGTCGCGGCGCTCGCCAAGGTGGGGCCGACGCGGGAGCTGCTCCGCAAGGTGCGCAGCCCGGGGGAGGGGCCGAGCCCGGAGGAGCGGGCGCGGAGCTGGTTCCAGGTGACCTTCGAGGGGAAGAGCGCGTCGCGCAGGGTGGTGACGCGGGTGAGCGGCGGCGATCCGGGCTACTCGGAGACGGCGAAGATGGTGGCCGAGGCGGCGCTCTGCATGGCGTTCGACCGCGAGCGCCTGCCGGCGCGCGCCGGGGTCCTCACGCCGGCCGTCGCGATGGGCGAGCGGCTGATCGAGCGGCTGCAGGCGGCGGGGATCCGGTTCGAGCTGCTCGAGGGGTGAGATGACCGGGCCGGTGGGCTACGCTGCCTCGACGTGACCGGCGCGGACGAGAAACGGCTCGGCGGGGAGGCCGCGGCGGCCCTGTCGCCCGGTCGAGCGGCGGGCCAGCCGGTCCCGGGCGACGGCGGCCTGTCGAGCACCCTGGTGGCCGGGCAGGGGAGCGCGGGGTGGGCCACCCGCGATCCGCGCGCGCAGGAGCCCGCCCCGGAGCGGACCGCGACGTCGCGGCGGGGACCCGCCGACGAAGCCTCCGTGCTGCCGCTGTCCGCCGGCAGCACGATCGGCCATTACGAGCTCATCCGCGAGCTCGGCCGCGGGGGCATGGGCACCGTCTTCCTGGCGCGCGACGTGCGGCTGGGGCGCCTCGTCGGCATCAAGGTGGTCACCAGCCTGAGCGGCGTCCGGCTGCAGCGCTTCCTCGTCGAGGCCCGCGCGACCGCGATCTGCAAGCACGAGAACATCGTGACCATCCACGATGTGAACGAGCACGACGGATACCCGTACATGGTGCTCGAGTACATCGAGGGGCAGAGCCTGCGCGCGTGGATGGAGCAGCGCAAGCCGCCCGGCGCCGGTGAAGCCGGTGAGCGCGTGGGGACAGCGCCGGTGTCCCCGAGCGCGGCCGTCGAGATGATGGTGCCGGTGGTGCGCGCCCTCTCGTGCGCCCACAAGCTCGGCATCGTGCACCGCGATCTGAAGCCCGAGAACATCATGCTGGAGGCGTCCGGCGCCATCAAGGTGCTCGATTTCGGCATCGCCAAGCTGCTCGACACCGACGTCGGCGGCGCCGTCGAGCGCCCGCCCATCTCGCTCAGGACGACGCTGACGCGCGACGGCGCGCTGATGGGCACGATCCCGTACATGTCCCCGGAGCAGTGGATCGGGGAGGGGATCGATCACGCGAGCGACATCTGGGCGGTGGGCATCATGCTTCACGAGCTCGTGACCGGCGCGCACCCGCTCGCGCCCGTGTCGGTGCACAGCCTCATGCAGGTCGCCGCGCTCGATCAGCCCATGCCCGAGCTCGACGAGGCGCGCCCCGACCTGGGCCCGCTCGCCGGGATCATCGATCGCTGCCTGCGCAAGCGGAAGGCCGAGCGCACCGCCTCGGCGCAGCAGCTCCTCGCCGAGCTCTTGCCGCTCTTGCCCGGGCGGCACGAGATCGTCCTCGGGGCCGACGAGAGCCCGTTCGCCGGCCTGTCGGCGTTCCAGGAGGCCGACGCGGACCGCTTCTTCGGCCGCGCGGAGGACGTCGCCAGCATGGTGACGCGCCTCAGGAGCCAGCCGCTCCTCGCGATCGTCGGCGCGTCGGGCGTCGGGAAATCGTCGCTCGTGCGGGCGGGGATCGTCCCGGCGCTCAAGCGCTCCGGCGCGGGGTGGGAGTCGCTCATCCTCCGGCCGGGGCGCGAGCCCATGGCGGCGCTCGCCGATCTGCTGAGCCATCCGTCGCTGATGTCGAGGGGGGGCTCGGAGCGCCCCGAGCCGCTCGACAGCGAGGCCGCGCGCGGGCGCCTGCTCGACCGGCTGCGCGCCGAGCCGGGCTACCTCGGCGCCGAGCTGCGCGCGTGGTCGGCGCGCAGGCAGCGCCGCGTCGCGCTCTTCGTCGACCAGTTCGAGGAGCTCTACACGCTCTCGTGCGACGCCGGAGAGCGCGCCGCGTTCCTCTCGTGCCTCGGCGGCGTCGCGGACGACGCGTCCTCGCCGCTGCGCGTGATCCTGTCGCTCCGGTCGGACTTCATCGAGCGGGTGGCCGAGGACAGGCACTTCATGGCGGCGGTGACCCGCGGGCTCGTCGTCTTGCCGCCGATCGGCCGCGCGGGGCTGCGCGAGGCGCTGACCCGGCCCGTCCAGGCGGCGCGGTACGAGATCGAGGACCCGGCGCTCGTCGAGGACATCCTGGACGTGCTCGAGACGACGCGCGGCGCGCTGCCGCTCCTGCAGTTCATGGCGGCGCGGTGGTGGGATCTGCGCGATCGCGGGCGCCGGCTGCTGACGCGGGAGAGCTACGAGGCCATCGGCGGCGTGGCCGGCACGCTCGCGAGCCACGCCGACACGGTGCTGGCGGGGATGAGCGGCCGCCAGGCGAAGCTCTGCCGCGCCGTGTTCGAGCGCCTCGTCACGCCCGAGCGCACGAGGGCCATCGCGAGCCTGAGGGAGCTGCGCGAGCTGCCGGGCGATCCGGACGAGCTGGAGGGCGTCGTCCAGGTCCTCGCGGACGCGCGGCTCCTGGCGGTCGAGCGGGGGCGCGACGACGCCGGCAGCACGGTGGAGATCGTGCACGAGTCGCTCATCGAGCGCTGGCCGACCTTGCAGCGCTGGCTCGACGAGAACCAGAAGGACGCGGCGTTCCTCGACAAGCTGCGCGTGGCGGCGCGCCAGTGGGAGTCGAGCGGCCAGGCCGACGACACGGTCTGGCGCGGCAAGCTCGCCGAGGAGGCCCGCCGCTTCCGCGAGAGTTATGTGTATCAGGGGCAGTTGCCCGCGCGCGAGCAGCGCTATCTGGACGCCGTGCTCCGGCTGGCGAGCCAGGCGCAACGCAGGAAGCGCACGCTGATCGTCGGGGCCATGGCGGGCCTCGCGCTGCTGGTCGCCGGGGCGACGCTCGGGATCATCAAGGTGATCCGCCAGAACCGGGTGATCACCGCGCAGCTCGAGGAGATCCGTCAGACCGAGTACAACCTCGAGCTGGCGCTCG
Source organism: Sorangium sp. So ce1335 (assembly GCF_051521615.1). Classification (NCBI taxonomy): domain Bacteria; kingdom Pseudomonadati; phylum Myxococcota; order Polyangiales; family Polyangiaceae; genus Sorangium; species Sorangium sp. So ce1335. The sequence goes on along the minus strand of NZ_CP150363.1, from coordinate 5,293,085 downwards.
CCAGCGAGAGGGCGGCGCGCGAGGCGGCCGAGCGGGCCCGAAGGGACGCTGAGGACGGGCGGTTGCGCGACGAGCGCCTGGAGGGGGACGGGCCGGCAGCCTCGTCTGATACGATGGCCCCGTGCATCGCGAGACCTGGATCTTCGGCTACGGGTCGCTGATCTGGCGGCCTGCCTTTCGCTTCGAGCAGATGGCGCCCGGGTACATCCTGGGGTGGGCGCGCCGGTTCTGGCAGGGTTCCATCGATCACCGGGGCGTCCCCGGCGCTCCGGGGCGGGTGGTCACGCTCATCCCGGAGCCTGGCGCGCGCTGCTGGGGGATGGGCTACCGCGTCGCCGGGGCCGATCTCGACGACGTGCTCCGCATGCTGGATCACCGCGAGAAGGGTGGATATCTCCGCTGCGACATGCCGCTCACCCTCGCGGATGACATGGAGTCTTGCGCGACCCGGACCGCCGTCGTGTACATGGCCACGCCGGACAACCCGGACTACCTAGGACCGGCGCCGCTCCCCGTGATCGCCGCGCAGGTGCTCGCGTCCCACGGTCCGAGCGGCTCCAACGTCGAATACGTCCTGCGGCTCGCCGAGGCCCTCGCGGCCATGAACGCGGACGACGAGCACGTGTCCGAGCTCGCGCGCCTCCTCCGCGCTCAGGATCGAGGCGCCAGCCCCCGATCGAGCGCTCCCGACCGGGGCCCCCACCTCGCCGAGGCGCTCAGCCCCCCTCGCTGACAGCTCCCCGCGCGCACCCCCTCGGGGCCGGGCAGCCCGGCGCCGCTTCCCCGGGCAGCCCTGGTCGCCCCTGCTCAGTTCACGTCGCTGCTGCTGCCGCCCCCACCGCCGTCCGCCGCCCCGCCGTCCGCCACCGCGTGATCCGCGACCCCGTTGGTCCCGTCCGCGCCCGCGACCGGCGGCGTCGACCCGCCGCTCTCCGCGACCTCCTGGGCCTCCGCCGCGAACGCCTCGACCGCGACGACCCGCTCGTCCTGCCCCACGTGCATGATCCGCACGCCCTGCGCGTTGCGCCCCGTCTCGCGGATCTCGCTCGCCTTGGTGCGGATCATCTGCCCGCGGTCGGTCACGATCAGCACCTCGTCGCTCGGGCTCACCATGGCCACCCCGACGACCGGCCCGTTCCGCTCGCTCGCGTCGATCAGGATCACGCCCTTGCCGCCGCGGCTCTGGAGCCGGAACTCCTCGAGCGCCGTCTGCTTGCCGTACCCGCGCTCGCACACGGTGAGCACCCGGTCGCGCCCGTCGCCGCTCACGCCGAGGCCCACCACCACGTCGCCCTCGTCGAGCTCGATGCCCTTCACGCCCATCGTGGCGCGGCCCGTCGGGCGCACCTGGTCCTCGGGGAAGCGGATGCTCATCCCGCTCCGCGTCGCGATCACGAGCTCGCGCTTGCCGTCGGTCAGCGCCGCCGTGAAGAGCTGATCGCCCTCCTCGATCCGGACGCCGATGATCCCCTTGTCCCGGTAGTTCTCGTACTCGTTCAGGGCCGTCTTCTTGATCTGCCCGCGGCGGGTCAGCGTCACCACGTACGTCTCGCCGTCGAAGCTCGGCACCGGCGTGATCGCCGCGATCTTCTCCCCCGGCTCCATCCCGACGAAGTTCACGATCGCCCGGCCCTTCGCGTTCCGCGGCGCCTGCGGGATCTCGTAGACCTTCTTGACGAAGACCTTGCCCTTGTCGCTGAAGAAGAAGACGTACGAGTGCGTCGACGCGACGAAGAGCTGGCTCACCCAGTCCTCCTCGCGCGCCTCCATCCCCACCATCCCCTTGCCGCCGCGGCGCTGCGCCCGGTAGGTCGAGGTCGGCGTCCGCTTCAGGTAGCCGGCGTGCGAGATGGTCACGACCATGTCCTCTTCCTGGATCAGGTCCTCCATCTGGATCTCGGCCTCGGCCGGCACGATCTCGGTGCGCCGCTTGTCGCCGAAGCGCGCCTTGATCTCCTCGAGCTCCATCACGATCACGTTCATGAGAAGCCCCATGTCCGCGAGGATCGCCCGGAGCCGCTCGATCTGCGTCGACAGCTCGCCGTACTCCTTCGCGAGCTTCTCGCGCTCGAGGCCGGTCAGGCGCGAGAGCCGCATCTCGAGGATCGCCTTGGCCTGCCGCTCCGACAGGAAGTAATCGCCGCGCCCGTCGGCCTCGACGCACTCGGGCTCGGGCCTGCCGGCGCGCCGGAGGAACTCGCCGAGCCCGCGCAGCGGCAGCTTCTGCAGGTTCTCGCGCGCCTCGTCCGTGTCGCTCGAGGCCCGGATCGTCGCGACGATGCGATCGATGTCGCTCGTCGCCATCCCGAGCCCCTCGACGAGCTCGCGCTGCGACTCGGCCTGCCGGAGCTCGTAGCGACAGCGCCGCGTCACGACCTCGCGCCGGTGCTCGATGAAGTGCGAGAGCGTGTCCTTCAGGCTCAGCACGGCCGGGCGCCCGTTCGCGATCGACAGGTTGATCACGCCGAACGTCGCCTGGAGGTCCGTCAGCCGGTAGAGCTGGTTCAGGACCACCTGCGGGAAGATGTCCTTCTTCAGCTCGACGACGATCCGCATCCCCTCGCGGTCGCTCTCGTCGCGCACCTCGCTGATGCCCTCGATGCGCTTCTCCTTCATGCACTCGGCGATCTTCGCGACCAGCCGGGCCTTGTTCACCTGGTAGGGGATCTCGGTGAAGACGAGCTGCTCGCGGTCGCCCTTCATCGTCTTCTCGACCTGGCTGCGCCCGCGCATCGTGATCGAGCCGCGGCCGGTCGTGTACGCCTGCACGATGCCGCTCTTGCCGTAGATGAGGCCGCCGGTCGGGAAATCGGGGCCCGGGACGAGGTGGAGCAGCTCCTCCAGCGTGACGTCGGGGTTGCGGATGATGGCGATCGTCGCGTCGATGATCTCGCCGAGGTTGTGCGGCGGGATGTTCGTCGCCATGCCGACGGCGATGCCGCCGGAGCCGTTCACGAGGAGCTGCGGGAACTTGGCCGGAAGGACGCTCGGCTCGAGCTCCGAGTCGTCGTAGTTCGGGACGAAGTCGACCGTATCCTTGTCGAGGTCGGCGAGCAGCTCGACGGCCATGCGCGACAGGCGCGACTCCGTGTACCGCATGGCCGCCGGCGAGTCGCCGTCGACCGAGCCGTAGTTGCCCTGCCCGTCGATGAGCGGGTAGCGCAGGCTGAAGGTCTGCCCCATGCGGACGAGCGCGTCGTAGACCGCGAGATCGCCGTGGGGGTGGTACTTGCCGAGGACGTCTCCGACGACGCGCGCGCACTTCTTGTGCGCGCCGCCGGGGCCGATCTTCTGCTCGTTCATCGAGTAGAGGATCCGGCGGTGCACCGGCTTCAGGCCGTCGCGCACGTCCGGGATCGCGCGGCCGATGATCACGCTCATCGCGTAGTCGAGGTAGCTCGTCCGGAGCTCGTCCTGGATGCTGACCGGAACCTTCTGCTGGATGTTCGACGTCTCTTCCATGGGATCTGCACCCGAGGCGCGGGGGCGGGCGCGGCGCGCACGGCCCCGTCGTAGAGGCCCGTCCCAGCGCGGCTCGAGTGTCGAGCGGGTCGGCGGAGGCGCCGCTGGCCTCTATCGACCGTCGATGGACGACGATCGATGAGGTCGAGCTCGGCCTCCGCCGCGCGCCCTTGACCCGCGCTGTTCAGGGGATGCGACGGATGCGTTCAGGTACTCCAAGGGGCAGGCCGGCGCAAAGGGTTTGCCGGCCCCGGAGCGTCTCTCTGGGTCTCTTCCGGGGGGCGCGCCGGCGGGGGCGACGCGCGGGCGGATCGATGTCGCGCCGGAGGCTCAGCGCGGGGCGCACGCGGCGCGGGTCGTCGCGCCGGGGCGGACCTCGCCGCTGCAGGCGGCGGAGAGCACCGGTGCTCCCGCGGCGTCGAGGACCTCGACGGCGGCCTCGTACGCGCCCGGGGCGAGCGTCGACAGGAGCGCTCGGTCGCCGCAGGGCACCGGGCCGACGTGGAGCGCCTCCGTCCCGGGCTGGTCCCCCTCGGGCCCGGGCGGGTCGCCCCCGGGCAGCGGCACGGTCGCCCTGTAGGTGGCGGCTCCCGCGCCGCAGGCGAGGTCCTCGCCGGCGAGGAGCGCGGCGAGGTCGAGCTCCAGCGCGCCCGTCGCGGACAGCGGGTCGCAGGTCGCCGTCACCGTGACACCCGCGCTCGCCGCGGCGAAGCAGCTCGACCCGAACAGAAGATCGCCCGCGGCGTCCTTCGCCTCCAGGCGGAAGAGGTAGGCGCGCCCCGGGTCGACGCCGAGGTCGTAAACGACGGGCTCCGCGGGCGGGCAGCCGACCCCGAGCGCCGGCGCCAGCGCGCCGTCCTGGGGGACGACATCGAACGAGGCGATCGCGCCGCCGTCGTCATCGCCGTCGCAGCCCAGCGCGCCGAGCGCGCTCGCCGGGTCGATCACGATGGCCGCGCTCGCCGGCTCGGCGGGCCCGGTGAGCGGCGCGCAGCCCTGGACCACGACGTTGACGCCCGTGGCGGCGACGAGCTTGTCGGCGTCCTCCGCGGCGTCGGGGCCGGGGCACGCCCACGTCCAGCGCGGCGCGACCGGGGCCCCGTCGACGAGCATGTGGCGGCTCCCGGACGTCTCGTCGCCGACGGGCGTGAGCTCCTCGGCGTACTGCTCGTAGCCGTCGATCCTCGCCGTGTACTCGTGCCCGGCGACGACGAAGGTGAACGACACCCGCGACGAGCAGGGGATCGGCGGGGACGAGGCGAGGGTGAACGGCCCGCCGGGAGCGCTCTCGTCCGTGAGCGTCGCGACGTAGCTGCGGATCGCCCCCGGCTCGTTCGAGCACCGCACGTCGCCGAGGAAGGCGAGCGGGTCGATGGTGAGCGAGGTCTGGATCGGCTGATCGTCGTCGGCGGCGCCGCCGCTGCCCTCCTGGCAGGCCGCGAGCGCGAGCGCGGCGAGCGTCAGCGCGCGGCGGCCGATCAGGGCGCGCGCGAGCGGGGAGGCGCCGCGGCGACCCGCGCCGAACCAGGTTTCCAAAGCAGCACGAGCTCGGCCCATCGGCAGGGGGCACTAGTCCAAGCCGGGGAACGGCGCCACCTGAAACGCGGCGCCGCGGGCGCGCGGATGCCGGAAGCGCGCAGGCGGCCGTCCGCGCGCCGGGCGGCGGGCCCCGCGAGCGGACGTGCTGTCGGACGCTGCTGGATCTCATGTGAGGCGGCGCTGCGGCCGGGGAGAGGGGGCCGGGCGCTGCAAGGCTTGATGCAAGCGTTGAAACGGGCGACTCGGGGGGCGAGAGGGGCGTTTCAACGCTTGAGATGGCCGGCTCGGAGACCGAGGAGGCCATCTCAAGCCTTGAGAACGCCGGCTCGGGTCCCGGGGCGGGCGCCGCAAGCGTTGAAACGGGCGACTCGGGGGGCGAGTTGGCCGTTTCAAGCGTTGAAGCGGGCGCCCCGAGCGGCGGCAGGCGCCCGTGTCAGCTTGCGGCGGGCGCCGCGCGCAGAAGGACCGGCTTCGGAGGGCAGGAACGCGCGTGCTGGTCGTGGCGGATGGGGCAGCGGAGAGGTTTCACCGCCAAGACGCCACAATGCACAGGTTCACTCTTGTTTGCGCCCTGGCGCCTTTGCGCCTTGGCGTTGAAATCGCTCACCGGATCCCTGGCGGGACTCTTGCTGCATGGAACTAGCCGCCACTGCCGTTCGCGTCGTCGTTGCCGCCTGAGCCGCCTGAGCCGCCGCCACTGCCGTTCGCGTCGTCGTTGCCGCCTGAGCCGCTGTTGGCGTCTGAGCCGCCCCTGCCGCCCGCGCCGCCGTTGCCGCCCGCACCGCCGCCGCTGCCGGTATCCGTGCCGCTGCCGCCTCCGGTTGTGTCGACCAGCGACGCGCAGGCCGCGAGCGTCTGCACCTTGGCGGTGATCACGGCACAGGGGCTGAGCGCGCCATCCGCACCGCTCGCGAGCTCGACCGAGCACGCCGCGATGGAAGCCACGTTGTTCCTCGCGCACTCGCGCGTCGCGTCCACGGCGTCGATGCACGCCTGGACCTCCGCGCCCGTCGGCTCCGCCGCCGCCTGGTCGCCGCCGCCGCCGCCTACCTGGAGGCCGTGCAGGCACTGGTCCCAGTAGAACTCGGTGCAGGTATTCACCCGCTCGTCGGCGCTGGCCGTCCCGACCCACTCCGGGCACACGGCGGCGGCCTCGCACCGGGCCGTCTCGATCCGCCGGCAGGCGTCGACCCCCACGGCGTCGCTGCCGCAGCTCTGCGTTGTGAGGATCACGGCCCCGAGGCCGAGCAACCCGGCCGCGGCCCAGGGCGCGGCGCTCCGCCTCGCGGCGGAGAGGACGGCGAGCGCAGTGGAACCCACACCGCGGAGCTACCACGCGGCCGGCCGGGGCGTCGAGTTTTCAACCGCCCACACGCCCGCGGGGAGGGCGACGGGGGCGACCGCGCAGATCACACCGCGCCCGGCCGGCGAGGCGCGTCCGCGACGGGCACAGCAGGACAGGCACAACCGAGCCGAGCCGCGGCCGTGCCCGCGCGCTCGCGCCGGCGGCGCGCCGCCGCGCCGCCAGCTGCACGCGGCTCCGCCAGCTGCACGCGGCGCCGCGCTCCGAGGCGCCGCGCTGGGCTTGCGGCGGAGCGCCGTGCCGCGTCCCGGCGCGGGCGCGCAGGCGCGAACGGCGATCGGCCCGGGCCGTGTCCGATCTATGCTCCTGGGGCCTCGATCACCCGATGGATCCGCCGAGCCTCGCACAGCTCAAGCCCGACGCGATCTTCCACGGGCGGTATCGCGTCGTCCGTTCCATCAAGGCGGGCGGCATGGGGGCTGTGTACGAGGTCGTGGACGAGGTCACCGACCGCCGCCGCGCGCTCAAGGTGATGCTCCCGGGGGCCATCCAGGACCCGGACATGCGCGCCCGCTTCGCCAAGGAGGCGAAGATCACCGGCGCGATCGAGAGCGATCACATCGTCCCGGTCTCCGATGCCGGCATCGACGCCGACTCCGGGATGCCCTTCCTCGTGATGGACCTCCTCCACGGCGAGGAGCTCGCGACGCTCGCGGCGCGCCGGGGCCCGCTGCCGGCGGGGGAGGTGGTGCTCTACCTGTCCCAGGTCGCGCGCGCGCTCGACAAGATGCACGCGGCGGCGATCGTCCACCGGGACCTCAAGCCAGCGAACCTCTTCCTGACGCGGCGAGACGACGGCTCCCCGTGCGTCAAGGTCCTCGACTTCGGCCTCGCCAAGGTCGCGGCGCAGGGCAGCATGGCGGACCGCACGGCGCTCGTCGGAACGCCGCTCTACATGGCGCCCGAGCAGATCCGCGGCGACGGCGCCGTCGGGCCGAAGGCCGATATCCATGCGCTCGCGCACGTCGCCTTCACGCTGCTCGTTGGCAGCCCGTACTGGCTGACCGAGGCCAACGTCATGCCGTCGATCTTCGCGCTCCTGCAGCGGATGGCGGCGGGCCTGCCCGAGCCGCCGAGCGTCCGCGCCGCGCGGCGCCGCAACATCCGGCTGCCGCCGGCCTTCGACGCCTGGTTCCAGCAGGCGACCGCGATGGACCCCAGGGACCGCTTCGAGCGCGCGACAACGGCCGTCACCCTGCTGGCAGAGGCCCTCGGCGCGCCGGCCCCGTCGACCCCGCCGCCGGCGCCCGTGCCCCCGACGAACCCCCCGCCGTCGTCCCGCCGCGGCGTCGAGCTCGACGACCGGCGCGCGGCCGCCCCGCCCGAGCCCGCGCCGAAGCCCTCGGACCCCGGGCCGAAGGCCGGCGACACGCGCCATCGCGAGGGCGACGCGCGCCATCGCGAGGGCGACACGCGCCATCGCGACGAGGACCTCGCCGAGGTCGTCCACGAGGAGCGGCTCCGGGCGTTCCTGAAGAAGGAGGTCCAGCGCGCCAGGGAGCAGCGGACCAGGCGGCTCTCCTTGCTGCTGCTCCGCGTCGAGGGCCTCCAGGACATCGAGGAGAAGCACGGGCGGGCAGGGGTCGACCGCATCCTCGGCGACCTCGCGCGCGTCGTCCGGATCTACGTGCCGGAGGGCGGGCTGCTCGGGCGCTACCGCCGCGACATGCTCGCGATCGTCCGCCCCGGGATCGGCCGGACGCGCTCGTCGGCGTTCGCGAAGGTGCTCGGCGAGAAGGTGCGCCAGCACCGCTTCCGGCACATCGTCCCGTCGATGCCGTTCCGGATGGTCATCCGCATCGGCGTCGCGCACCTCGAGGAGGGCGACGTGTCAGGGCACGACCTGCTCGAGCGCGCGACACGGGAGCTCCTCGAGCGGGGAGAGTGAGCTCCCGGCGGGGGCCGGCGCCGATCCGCGCTCGCCCCCCTCGCTCGCGCTCCCCGCTCCCGCTCGTCGCGCCCCCGGCCTCGATTTCTTTGACGTTTTCCGCGAAGCGGCGATCCTCCCGCGCATGGCCTCTGCCATGATCCTGGCGGCGGGGCTCGGGACCCGGCTCCGCCCGCTCACGGACGAGCTGCCGAAGCCGCTCCTGTGGCTCGGCGATCGCCCGCTCGTCGCGCACATCGCCGAGCAGCTCGCCGCGGGCGGCGTGCGGCGCGCCGCCCTGAACAAGTCCCACCTCGCGGAGCGGTTCTCGCGCGACCTCGTCGCGGCGTTCCCGGTCCCGGTCGACGTCCTCCACGAGCCGGAGCCCTTCGGCACCGCCGGCGGCCTCGCGAACGCGGCGGGCGCGCTCGGCGACGGCGATGTGATCCTCTGGAACGGCGACATCCTGATCGACCTCGACGTCCGGGCGCTCTGCGCGGCGCACGCCGAGCGCGGCGCGGCCGCCACGCTCGCCGTCTCGCCGCGGCCGGCCGGGGAGGGGACGGTGGGCGTCGGCGCGCGCGGCGAGGTGGTCCGGCTGCGCGGCGAGCGCTTCGGCGAGGAGGTCGCCGGCGGCGACTTCGTCGGCGTGCACGTGGTCGGCGAGGCGGTCCGGCGGCGGCTGCCGCCGCGCGGCTGCATGGTGGGGGACGTGTACCTGCCGTGGCTGCGCGAGGGGCGCGCGCTCGCGACGTTCGCGGCGCCCGCCGTGTGGCACGACATCGGCACGCTCGGCGCCTACCTCGCCGCGAGCGCGCGCTGGCTCTCGCAGCGCGGCCTGCGAAGCTACGTTGGCCCGGGCGCGTCCGTCGCCGAGGGCGTCGACGTGACCGGCTGCGTCGTGGGCGCGGGCGCGCGGGTCGAGGGGGCCGGGGCGCTGCGCGGGTGCGTCGTGTGGCCGGGGGCGCGGGTGAACGTCGGCGCGGACGTCGAGGCGCCCGTCGAGCGCGCCGTGGTGACGACGCAGGGGCGCGTCGTTCGCGCGGCCGGGTGAGCGCTGCTTCGCCAGGGCGGACGGTGAGGCGCGGCGCGCCGCGCGACCGGCGCCGGACGGCCGCCCCTGCTGGAGCGGCGCCGGGCGCCGGATGAACATCCGGAGTGCCGGGGCACTGGGCATCGGCCGGACTTCGCTCCATGTAGCCGCGAAACGACCCAAGAAAGGCACGGTGCACCTGTATGCGCTCGACGTCCTTCATGCCCCTGCGACACCTGCTCCTGCGGCTGCCCCTGCTCCTGTCTGCGCTCGCCGCAGGCGCGTGCGTCGAAGAACGATCGCCGTCGGATCTCCCGCCGCCGTCGCCGCCTTCGCAGCCGATGCCGACGCCTACCGGCGGGCAGAACAGCGGCGACAGCGCCGGCGACCAAGGGGCCGGCGCGCAGGGGAGCGGCGGGGGGCGCGCCGGCGAGGAAGGGCCTGGCGGCCAGGCCTCCGGCGGTCAGGGCGGCGCTGACGGTCAGGGCACCGGAGGCGACATCGGCACCGGCGGCGGGCTGGGTGCCGGCGGTCAGGGCACCGGAGGCGACATCGGCGCCGGCGGCGGGCTGGGTGCCGGCGGTCAGGGCACCGGAGGCGACATCGGCGCCGGCGGCGACATCGGCGCCGGCGGCGGCATCGGCCCGGGCGGCAACCCTGGCGCCGGAGGCGACATCGGCGCCGGCGGCGGCATCGGCCCGGGCGGCAACCCTGGCGCCGGAGGCGACCTCGGCGCTGGCGGATAACGCCGGGCGCTCGCAGGATCGACCGCGCGCGGCCGGGTCGTCGACGCGCGCGAGCAGGAGCCGGATCCGGACACGCCCGGGCCCTGCGGCGGGGACGGCGCGAACGTCACCGCGCTCGTGCGTCAGGGCGATTCACGTACTCGGTCGCAAACCTGCGGATCTCGTCCTTCTTCGGGTGCGCGGACAGCTCGGGATAGACATCCCAGAGCACGTCCTTGATGAAGACGCCGTACTCGGGAGTACCCGGCTCGATGGATGGACGATGTCGCTTCAGGTGCTCGCGGAGGATCGCCTCCCCCTCGCTCAGCGCCGGCTGGCCCGGCGATCCGCCGGGAGCAGGCGGCTCCCTGCTGCACGCCGCCACCACGGCCAGCGAACCCATCGCCAGGAGGGGCCACTTCATCATGACGTCGCCCGCCGCGCCTCACTTCCCGAGGTCGGCGAGCGCGGCCCTGGCGGCGTTGTGCCCCGCCGCGCCGATGACCGACCCGGCCGGGTGCGTGCCGGCGCTGCACGAGTAGAGCCCCGCGAGCCCGAACCGGTACGGCACGCGATCGGCGAAGCCGAAGCCGTTGTCGATGTGGTGGATGTGCCCCCGCGTGATCCCGAAGTGCCGCTCGATGTCCGGCGGCGCCAGCGTGAACGTGTCCAGCACGAGATCCGACATCCCCGGCGCGAAGCGGTCGCAGATCGACAGGAGGTGCTTCACGTACCGCGGCGCGGCCTCGGCCCACGTCTCGCCGCCCGCGAGCGCGTAGGGCACCCACTGCACGAAGAGCGCGGCGTTGTGGTGGCCCTCCGCGTCGCGCAGGCTCGGATCGATCGGCGTGTGGAAGTACCACTCGATCGCGGGGAACTCGGGGAGGCGCCCGCTCATCGCGTCGCGGTGGGCCTGCCGCAGCGTGTCCATCACGACGTCCTCGTCCGGCAGGAGGTGGATCGTCGGCCCGAACTGCCCGCGATCCTCCGGCAGGCACGTGAACCTGGGCAGGCCGGTCAGCGCCATGTTGACCTTGAGCGTCGAGCCGTCCCTCGCGAGCGCGTCGAGCCGCGACGACAGCGCCGCCCCGATCGCCGCCTCGCCCGCCAGCGCGCGGGTGCGGAACGGATCGGCGTTCGACACGACGACCTTCGCGGCGATGCGCGTCCCGTCCTCGAGCAGCACGCCGGAGACGGCGCCCCCGGACGACTCGATCTGCGCGACGCGGGCGCCGGTGACGATCGTCGCGCCCTCGGCCCGCGCCTTCTCGGCGAAGAGGCGGCTGACCGTGCCCATCCCGCCCTCGACGATCATCCACGTCCCGTCCGCGCCGGGGAGGCGGCACATGTTGTGGACGAGGAAGTTCATCCCGGTCCCGGGCGTGTCGAAGCCGCCCGCGAGCCCGGAGAAGGCGTCGGTCACGGCGTACATCGCCGCGAGGAGATCGCTCTTCCAGCCGAACCGCGCGAGGTACTCGGCGATCGTGCCCCGGCAGAGCGCCACGAACGTCTGCCGGAGGGCGGGGCGCACGTACCGCTCCGCGGTCTCCTCGATGGAGAGCGGCTCCTCGAGCCATGTCGGGGCGATGTCGTCCCGGAGCGCGGCGAGCTCGGCCTGGAGCGCGCTGTTCGCCTCCCAGTCCTCCTGGGAGAAGAACTCGAGGAACTGCCGCTTCATGGCGGCCTGATCCGAGCCGAAGAGCAGGTAGCGCCGGTCGGTCGTCGGGACGAAGTAGTGCGGATCGCGCCGCCGGAGGGGCAGGTCGACGCCGACCTCGCGGAGCAGCTCGGGCGGGGCGAGCCCGAGCAGGTAGGCCCCGCTCGACACGCCGAGCCCCGGCGCCTTCGCGAAGGGGCGCTCGGTCTTCACCGCGCCGCCGACGGCGTCCTTCTCCTCGAGCACCACCACGTCGAGCCCGCGGCGGGCGAGGAGGACGGCGGCGACGAGGCCGTTGTGGCCGGCGCCGACGATGACGATGTCGGCCCGGGCCGGAGCTTCACTGCGTTTCACGGGGCACCTCCAACGTTGTGCGCGTCCTCAGCCGCGGCCCGGCGCGCCGGCGCCCGGGCCACGCGCGAGGTGTTGCACGGATGGCGCGGCGTGGAGAGGCTTTTCGCGCCCAGGAAGCCTGACGAGCGCGCCGCGACGGCCCGAGATCCGCCGCGTCCGGGGCAGTTTCCAGCCTGTCCGCCGCCCCAGCGCGCGGGCCGCGCGCGCCGTTGCTCGCCCGGTCGCGGCGGCGATCACCGCTCCGTGGACGGCGCCGGCGCCTGCGCCTCCCACGCGGCGGCGATCTCCTCGGCGATCGCGCGCACCGTCAGGGGCGCCGAGCCCTCGGCCTTGTTGTTCACCAGCACGAAGCTCCCCATGCCCAGCGCCGCTGCCTCGCACACGATCCGCGCGACCTCCGCGCGCATGGCGGGGTCGGGCTCGACCACCCGGTCGAACGGGTGGAACCGCCGCTGCTCCGCCTCGTAGCGGCGCCCGGGCTTGAGCAGGAGCCGCACGAGCGCGAACGGGGCGTTCGAGACGGGCACCACGGCCGCCTGCGCCCCGGGCGTCGGCATGGTGCGAAAGTAGCTGTAGGTATGGGCGACGCCGCGCGCGCGGAGGATCTCGCCGTACTCGCCGGTGAGGTACGCGCGCTCCCGGATCTCGACGGCATAGGTGAGCTCGCGCGGCAGCGCGCCGAGGAAGGCGTCGAGGCGCTCGAAGAACGCGCGCGGCGGGAGCCGGTGGGACGCGCCGACAGGGGGCAGCTCCAGCAGAACAGGCCCCGCGTGGTCCCGGAACGTCGACAGGAGCGGCGCGGCGACGCGCGAGAGGAAGAGCGGCACGGACAGGAAGTCCGGGTTCGGCTCGACGTTCGCGCGGTCCGAGCCCTGCGCTCCGCCGTCGCCCTCCTCGCGCGGCGTCGGCCCTCGCTGCCGCGTCTGGGAGACGACGGCGTGCAGCGTCTTCGTCACGCACCGGAAGCCGTCCGGGAGCTGCGCTCCATAGCGGCGGAAGTCGCTGTCGGGGATGGGGGCGTAGAAGCTCCTGTCGATGCCGACCGTCGTGAGCAGCGGGTGCCGGGCGTACTCGGCCAGGCCGTCGCGCGCGAGCTCCTCCGTGCTCTGCCGCCGGGCGTAGACGAGGCCCTGCCAGCCCGGGAAGCTCCACGAGCTCGTGCCGAGGAGCACCCCGCGCGGCAGCCGCGCCGCGACGCGGGCGGCGTCTTCGTAGACCGCCGCCATCGCGTCGGGCTGGCCCGGCGCGGGCGCCTCCGCGGCGGCGGGGGCCGGCGCTGGATCGAACAGCGAGAGCTGCATGGGGGAGGCGCCACGGCGCCCAGGCGAGCGGCTCACCCGCGCGATTGTACGTCCTCTGGCCCTGTCCGGCGGCACTGTCATCGCCGCCCGCGCACCTGGACGGATCGCGGCGCATTGCGCGCACTGCCCGGGCATTTCCACCAGGAATATCCCGCAGCTCCCGGGGTAGAAGCACCTGACGTGCTGCGCCGCTTCGCCCTCGTCCTGCGCACCCTGATCTCGACGGCCGGCAAGGACGCCGTCGCTCGCGCAATGCCGCTCTACATGGCGCTCGGCCTCGTCGTGGCGGTCGTCTTCGGGGGCAACGGGATGCACCCCTCGCAGCTCACCGGCCTCGCGGGCGCGTCGCTCCCGTTCCGGATGGCGCTGTGGGCGGTGTGGCTGCTCGTCGCGATGCCCGCCGCGCGCGCGCTGCTCCGCGCGCCGGCGACCTTCTTCCTCCGCGCGCTGCCCGTCCCGCGCGCCCAGCTCCTCGCCGCGCACGCGCTGCTCCTCGCGGTCGCCGAGCTCCCCTGGGTGGCGCTCTGGGCGATCGGCGTCGGCGCGATCGACGGCTGGGCCGCCGGGGCGCTCGCCGGCTGCGCCGCCGGCGCCTCGGCCGTCGCGGCGCACGGGATGCTCCTCGCCCGGCCGCGCGGCGCGCGCGAGCTCGCGGCCCTCGCGCTGCTCGCAGGCGCGATCGTGCTCGGGGCGCCCTCGCTGCCCCTGCTCGCCTGCGCGGCGCCGGCGCTCGCCGTCGGGCTGCGCGCGGCCGTCGTGCGCGCGCCGGAGATCCCTGCCGGCGGCGAGCCCTCGCTCATCCCGTCCGGCGCGCCCGTCCTCGGCGGCGCGCTCGCCTCGCTCGCGCTCGCCTACCTGGCGGCGGTCGTGCGCGGGCATCGCGCGGTGCTCGTGCGCGGCCTCGCGCTCGCGGCGCTCGGCGCCTTCGTCGGATCGGCCTGGGCCCGGAGCAGCGGGCCGCTCGCGGACGAGCCGCTCGCGGCGGCGTCGCTCGTCGCGCTCGCGCCGTTCTCGCTCTTCGTCGGCGCCGGCCTCGCCGGTCCGGTGCTCCGCGAGGAGCGGCGGATCGCGTGGCTGCTCGACGCCTGCGGCGCGGCGGCGCCGCTCAGGGCCGGCGCCGCCGCCGCCGCGGTCGCCGCGCCGGCCGTCGCGCTCGCGCTCGCGCACGGGGCGGTGGTCGGCGCGACGAGCCGCGCGGCGCCCGTCGCGGCGCTGCGCCTGCTCGGCGGCGCGGCGCTCGCGGGGCTGCTCCTGTCGGGCGTCGCGCTCGGCTGCGTCCGCTGGTCCGAGCGGCAGGACGGCCGTGACAGCAGCCGGGTGCTGCTCTCGGTGTTCGTCGCCGTCGCGGCGGCGACCGCGACCGCGTGGACGCTGGGCGAGCTCGCGCTCGCGGCGTGGGCTCCCGCGGCCGCGCTGCTCGCGGGCGGGCGCTGGCTCTCGGGGCGCCGCGCGCGCGGCGCAGCGGCAAGGGGGAGGGTGGGGTGGTGATGCTGGAAGCGACGGGGATCCACAAGCGGCTCGCGGGGAGGGACGTGCTCTCGGGCGTCGACCTCCGCTGCGGGCCCTCGGACGTGGCGGTCGTGATGGGCGACAACGGCGCGGGCAAGTCGACGTTGCTGCGGATCGTCGCCGGGCTGCTGGAGCCCGATCGCGGTGCCGTCATGCTCGCCGGCGATCCGATCCACGGCGGCGGGGCCGCGGCGCGGCGGCGCCTCGGCTTCGCGCCCGACGCGACAGAGCCGCTGCCCGATCTCCAGGTCTCCGAGCTCTGCGCCCTCGTGCGCGCGTTGAAGCAGGCGCCGCCGCTCGATCACGCGTGGATCGAGCGGATCGGCGCGGGCGCCTTCTACCGGCAGCGGCTCTCCGGGCTGTCGTTCGGCCAGCGCAAGCGCGCGCTGCTGCTGGCCGCGCTCGTGGGCGACCCGTGGCTCCTCGTGCTCGACGAGCCAACGAACGGCCTCGACGCCGAGGGCGCGCGTGCGGTGGTCGAGCTCATCGCGCAGCGCCGCGCCGAGGGCAAGGCGACGCTCCTCACGACGAACGACCCGGCGCTCGCCGCGGCGCTCGGGGCGCCGCCGTACCGGCTCCGCGCCGGCCGGCTCGTCGCGGGCGGGGCGGTTCCCGGTGCAGCCGACGTCGTCCTGGCAGGGGGAGCGCCGGAGGGAGATCGCGAACGATGAGGCGGCGCGCTGCGCGCGGCCGCCGCTCGGCGAGCGGCTAGCGCCCGCAGACAGCTCGCTTCACGTCGTCGCTCGCCTTCTCTCCGCCCAGCACCAGGGACGCGAGCCGCTGCGCCTCCTTCGCCCCGGAGCAGTCGTCAGGCTCGTTCGGCGCCCTGTTCAGCAGGGCATCGATCTCCCGGGAGGAGCCCTTCGCGTGCTTCTTGAGGCAGAGGATGGGCCTGTCCTCGTGAACGTAGTACCTGAACTGCGTTGTGCTGCTGATCGTCTCCGGCCGGTCCGGGGTGCTGTTCGGGGCCCAGAACCAGCCGCCCGTGTCGTACAGAATGAAGACGACCTTGCCTTGATCATAATAGAAGCGGTGGACCGACTCGTTGTGTCCCGGCCCGCCGAACTGCACCTCTGCGATCGAGACCGCGCCGTCCTTCCGGTGGAGCCGGACCTCGCCGCCGCCCTCGCCCCCCGCGCACTCCAGGCGGAACGCGCTCTTCTCCAGGCTCTTGTCGGCCTGTATCTCCTGGTATCTCTTGCGGATCCTGTCGATGCGCGGATCTGCCGACGCGGCCTCGGCGGCGCCGGGGCTCGCGGCGTCGCCCGGCGCGCTCGGGGCCTCCGCTCGAGACGGCGTGGGGGCCGCCGACATCGTGGCCGTCGCGGCGGGCCGAGCTCCGCCGTCGCCGGCGGAGCCCGCGGGCGCCGTCGGGGAGGACGAGCCAGGTGCGAGATCGCCGCGCCCGCAACCGAGGACGAGCAGCGGGAGCGCGAGGGCGATCGCCGATCGCGTCTTGATGAGGACAGTCATGCTCTGCTCCGGGTCGGATCCTCGTCGGGGCTCGCAGGCAGCGGCAGCAGCCGCAGCACCCGCGTCTCGCGCTGCGCGCGGCCCTCGAGATCGAGCGATGTGGGGACCAGGTAACGCGCGAGCTCCTCGACGCCTTCCGTGGGGCAGTAGGCGCGCCCCGGGTCCCCGACGAGCACGGCCGCAGCGTCGCTGGCCTGGCGGCGCAGCCACGGGAGCACGCGGTCGACCATCGCGCGCTCGTAGCAGACGTCGCCCGCCACGATGACGTCCCACGCGCCGCTGGCGGCGCTCGCGGTGAGGTCGCCCGTGATCACGTCGACGGCGACGCCGTTCAGCGCCGCGTTCAGCCGGAGCGCCGCGGCCGCGAACGGATCGATGTCCGCGGCGACCACGCGCGCCGCGCCGGCGCGGGCCGCGGCGATCGCGACGACGCCGCCGCCGGCGGCGAGGTCGAGCACGCGCTTGCCGGAGACCGCGGCGGGGTTGTCGAGCAGGTACCGCGCGAGCGCCTGCCCGCCAGCCCACGCGAAGGCCCAGTAGGGCGGCGGCACGCCCGCGCGCTCGAGCGCCGCCTCGGTCGCGTGCCACAGCGGCGTGACCTCTGTGGCGAGGTGGAGCCGCACCTCGGGCACGAACGGCGGACGCGCGACCGCCGTCTCGCGCTCCACGAACGTCGCGGCGCGCTCGTCCGGGGAGAGCGCCCCCGCCGGCGGAAGGGACGACGCCGTCCGCGCGGGCCCCCGCGTCACAGCGCCTCGAAGATCCGCAGCGGATCGGCCACGCGCGCGTCGCCGCCCACGGCTACCGCGCCGCGACCCGCGCTTCCGCCGCGCGCAGCGTCGTCTCGAGGAGCGAGGCGATCGTCATCGGGCCGACGCCGCCGGGCACCGGCGTGATCCACGCGGCGCGCTCCCTGGCGCCGTCGAAGTCGACGTCGCCCACCAGCTTTCCCGCCTCGTTGCGGTTCAGGCCGACGTCGATCACCGTGGCCCCTTCCTTGATCCACGCGCCGCGGACGAGCCCCGGCCTGCCCGCGGCCACGACGAGGATGTCGGCCTCGCGGCAGAGCGTCTCCAGATCCGGCGTGCGGGAATGGGCGATCGACACCGTCGCGTGCTGCGCGAGGAGGAGCGCCGCCGTCGGCCTGCCGACGAGGTTGCTCCGCCCGACGACCAGCGCGCGGGCCCCGGCGATCTGGACGCCCGCCTCGGCGAGCAGGCGCATGCACCCCCGCGGCGTGCACGGCGCGAGCGCGCCCGGCCGGCCCATCGCGAGCAGCCCCGCGTTCACCGGGTGGAGCCCGTCGACGTCCTTCGCGGGATCGATCGCGTCGAGCACGCGCTGCTCCCGGATGTGCCCCGGCAGCGGGAGCTGGACGAGGATCCCGTCGACGGCGTCGTCCGCGTTCAGCTCGGCGACGCGCGCGAGCAGCTCGTCCTCGGTCGTCGTGGCCGGGAGCGTGAGGAGCCGTCCCCGGATGCCGACCTCGTTCGACGCCTTCTCCTTGTTGCGCGTGTGCGTCACGCTGGCCGGATCCTCGCTGACGAGCACCACGTCGAGGCCAGGGGGCCGGCCGTGGGCGGCCGTGAAGCGGGCCACCCCGTCCCGCACCTCGCCGCGGACCTTCTGTGCGATCGCCTTGCCGTCCAGGATCTTCGCTGCCACGGCCGCGGAGCTTAGACCACCCGCCGCCATCCCGGGAGCGCGGCGTGCGGAACGCGACCGCCGGCACGTCGCCCGCGCGATGTTCAGGTTGACCCTTACGTCCAGCGTCTCTAGCCATGAGCGGTGGACGCGCTGCACACCGACCTCTACCAGCTCACGATGGCGGCGGGGTATTTCCACCGCGGCATGACCTCGCGCGTCGCGACGTGCGAGCTCTTCGTGCGGCGGCTGCCAAGGCACCGCCGCTTCCTCGTCGCGATGGGGCTCGACCGGGTCGTGCGCTACCTCGAGGGGCTGCGCTTCACCGACGAGCAGATCGCCTACCTCGGCGCGATCCCCGCGCTCGCCGACGCGATGACGCCGGCGTTCGCGGACTACCTGCGGAGCTTCCGCTTCCACGGCGACGTCTGGGCCGTCCCCGAGGGGACGGTGTTCTTCCCGAACGAGCCCGTCCTGCGGGTCACGGCGCCGCTCATCGAGGCGCAGCTCATCGAGACGTTCGCCCTGTCGGCGATCAACCACGCGACGGCGATCGCGTCGAAGGCGGCGCGCGTCGTCCTCGCCGCCGGCGACGCGGGCGTCATGGAGTTCGGCACCCGCAGGACCCACCCGGAGGCGGCGGTCGACGCGGCGCGGGCCGCGTACGCGGTCGGCTGCGTCGGCACCTCCAACGTCGAGGCCGGGATGCGCTTCGGCATCCCGGTGCTCGGCACGGCCGCGCACATGTGGACGATGGCCCACCCGACCGAGGAGGCCGCGTTCGAGAGCTACGTCTCCGTCTTCCCGAGCGCGGCGATCCTGCTCATCGACACGTACGACACGCTCGTCGGCGCCGCGCGCGCGGCGGCGATCGCGCGCGACAAGCTGAAGGGCGTGCGCCTCGACTCCGGCGACCTCGGCGCGCTCAGCGTGGCCGTGCGCAGGATCCTCGACGCCGCGGGGTGCGCCTCGGCGAAGATCGTCGCCTCGGGCGATCTCAACGAGCACCGCATCGCCGAGCTCCGGCGCGCCGGCGCGCCCATCGACCTCTACGGCGTCGGGACGGACCTCGTGACCTCGATCGACGCCCCCTCGCTGGGCGGCGTCTACAAGCTCGTCGAGATCGGCGGCGGCGATGGGAGGAGCGCCGCGGGCGAGCGCACGCCGATCGCGAAGTTCTCGGAGGGGAAGGCGACCCTCCCGGGCGCGCACCAGGTGCACCGCTTCCGCGACAAGGCCGGCAAGCTCGCGCGCGACGTCATCGCGCTCGACGGCGAGCCCCTGGGCGCCGGGGCCGAGCCGCTGCTCGCGCCCGTGATGAAGCGCGGCGCCCGCGTCGCGCCGCCCGAGGGCCTCGACGCGGTCCGGGCGCGCGTGCGTGAGCAGCTCGGCGCGCTGCCGGAGGCGCTGCGGCGCATCGACGACGACCCCGCGCCGGGCGCGCCGTTCGCCGTCGAGGTGTCGCCCGAGCTCGGCGCGCTCGTGGAGACGGTGCGCGCCCGCGTCGTCTCCGGCGCCAGCTGACGGGCGAGGCGCCGCCGCGCGCGCGGTCGTGACGCGACATTCACGCGAGAGGAGAGAGGACATGGCGAGTGGCAACGGGACCGGGCGGTCGTCGCCTCCGAGGGTGTTCGTCGACGTCGACGTGCAGCGGGACTTCTGCGAGGAGACGGGCGCGCTGTACGTGAAGGGCTCGCCGAACGCGCTGTTCCGGAGGCTGACGGAGCACGCCGTCGCGCGCGGGATCCCGATCGTCGGCTCGGTCGACTCGCACGCGTGGGACGCGTGGGAGTTCGGGTCGAACGACACGCCGGCCCCCGAGGGCGAAAAGCCGGGCTTCCCGGATCACTGCGTGAAGGGGACGCCGGGCTGGCTGAAGGTCGAGGGGACGCTGCCGCCGCGCTTCCGCTTCATCCCCAACGTCCCGGACGCGCCCATCGACGCCGCGGTGCGCGAGCTCGCGACAGGGAAGACCCACGGCGTCTACTTCGAGAAGGAGGTCTACAGCCTCTTCGCGAACCCCCTCGCCGAGCGCTTCCTGCGCGAGCTCGCGGCGGCGCTCGGCGGCGCGCCGGAGTTCGTCGTGTACGGCGTGGCGACCGACTACTGCGTCCGCGCCGCCGCCCTCGGCCTCGCCCAGCGCGGCTACCGCACGACGCTCCTGACCGACGCCGTCGCCGGCATCACCGAGGCCGGCGTCGCCGCCGCGCTCGCCGAGACGAAGGCCGCCGGCGTCACCCTCACCACGTCGTCGGCCGTGCTCGGCTGACGGGGCCGCGGGGCGGCGCGCCTCCGGGGAGGCGCCCCCGCGGCCGCGCCGTCAGCCGCCCGCGGGCGAGCCCGAGCCCGTCGGGTCCGGGTCGCTCGGGTCGCCCTGGGCGCGCAGCGACGCGCACAGGTCGACGAGCGGCTGCGGCTTGTCGAAGTGCCACCCCTGCGCGTAGTGGATGCCCATCGACGTGAGCAGATCGGCGATCTCCTGGTTCTCCACCTGCTCGGCCACGGTCTTGATGCCGAGCGTGTCGCCGATGCGGTGCACCGACTCGACGATCGCGCGGTGGAGCGAGTTGTCCTGCAGATCGCGCACGAACATGCCGTCGATCTTCACGTAGTCGACGGGCAGGCTCTCCAGGTAGCCGTACGACGCGTGCCCGCTGCCGAAGTCGTCGATGGCGAAGCGGCACCCCATGGCGCCGAGCTCCTGCATGAACCAGAGCACCTCGCCGAGGTTGGCGAGCGCCGCCGTCTCGGTGATCTCGAAGCAGATCTTGCTCGGCGGCACCTGCGCGCGGTGGAGCTGCTCGACGAGGAAGTCGAGGAGGCCCTCGCGCAGGAGCGACACGCCCGACAGGTTGATCGAGCACGTGTCGAGGCGCCGCAGCGCGTGCTGCGGCAGCGCGCCGATGAGCCGGAACGCCTGCCGCGCGACGTAGCGATCGATGACGTGGATCAGGCCGCTCTGCTCCGCCGCCTGGATGATGCCGACCGGCGAGTAGAACCGGCCGTCCTCGCCGAGCTGCCGCACGAGCACCTCGAAGTGCGCGCCGCGCGGGGTGTGCGCCGCGCCCGGCTTGACGAGCGGGTGGATGCCCTGGGAGTAGAGCCTGAGCCGCCCCTCGGCGAGGTGGCGCTGCAGGCTCGCGACCCACTGCATCGAGCGCCGGCTCGTCGTCATCTGCTGGTCGTCGAGGTAGACCTGCAGCCGCCCGCGCCCGTTCTCCTTCGCGATCCGGCAGGCGTGATCCGCGGCGCCGAGCACGTCGACCGCGCGCTCGAAGTGCGGGGTCAGCACCACGAGCCCGATGCTCGCGCCGATCGAGAACGTCTTCTCGGCCCACCCGAACCGGAACTCGAGGAGGCAGATCTGCAGGTCGCGCGCGATCCGCTCCGCCTCGCGCTCGCTCTTGTCCGCGAGCAGGAGGACGAACTCGTCGCCGCCGATCCGCCCTGCAGCGTCCTTCGGTCCGACGATCTCGTGCACGCGCGTCGCGACCCACTGGAGCAGGTCGTCGCCCGCCTCGTGCCCGCACGTCGCGTTGACGAGCCGGAAGCGATCCAGGTCGATGTAGCAGAGCGCGTACGGCGTCCCGTTCTTCCGGCAGTCGTTCAGCGCCTCCTCGATGCGATCGATGATCGCGTACCGATCGAGGAGGCGCGTCAGCGCGTCGTAGCGAGGCTTGGCCGGGTGGATCGGCAGGGGCCCCGGCATGCCGAGCTCGCGGAAGAGGATGATCTGCCCGGGCGGCTGCGGCGGCTTCGAGTCGCGCTGGCCCTCGCGCCCGGGCCGCCCCGCGAGCGTGTTGCCGACGAGCGTGTTGATCGTGTGGAGGATCGGGATCACGGATCCGTCGCGGCGCTCGAGCAGCGCCGTGTACCGCCCCGCCTGCGGCCTGCCCGCGGCGCCCGCGTCCGGCGGGGCGAGCGGCGCGCCCGGCGTGCGCAGCGCGCCCTCGTCGATGATCACCGGAGAGAGCGGCACCACCGGCTCGCGCCGTGGCGTGAGCGCGGGCGGCGCGGCCTTCGCGGGCGCGCCCTCGTCGAACAGCTCGGTCATCTCTCCGACGTCGATGTCCGGCTCTCCGCTCGTCGTCCCCGCCGCCGGGATCAGCCGGAGCACGCGATCGAGCAGCGCGCCGCGCGCCTCGACGATCGACCAGCCGGTCAGCCGCTCCGCCGCCCCGTTGAAGCGCACGACGCGCCGCTCGGCGTCGATCTCGATCACGCCGACGTCGATCTCGGACAGCCACGCCGCGAGCTGTTTGTCCGGCGAGCCACGGTGCGCGTCCGAGCGATCGAACGTGGCGTGCAGGCTCGACTCCGGCCGGTCTTCGATCTTTGCCACCACCCCGTTATGGTAGTTGTATTCCCGGAGAAGCGGACTTCTTAAGCGCCGACGGCGAGGAAACTCACGGCCGCTGCCTCGCTGGGGTAGGCTCGTGGCCATGGGTGGTCACGAGGAGAACACGCACCTCCACAGGGCGCCGCGCGCCCGCGCCGCCGCGCTTTCCCCGACATCGCAGCGGTTTCTCGCCCTCGGCCCGAGCTCTCCGGGCCATGAGGCGGGGGAGGTAGAGAATGGTGCGACGCGTCACGACGGCGCGCCGCGAGCGCCGGGCGACGGCGCGGCGCGGTCCGCCCGCGCGAGGGGTTGAGGCGCGATGGGCTTCGTCCTGTTCGGGCTCACGGGCGGCCTCGGCTCCGGCAAGAGCACGGTGGCCGCGCGCTTTCGGTCGCAGGGGCTCCCGGTCATCGACGCCGACGCGCTCGCGCGCGAGGTGGTGGCGAAGGGGACCGAGGGGCTGGCGGAGGTGGCGCGCGCCTTCGGCCCGGAGGTGTTGCTGCCGGACGGATCGCTCGATCGCGCGCGCCTCGCGGCGGTCGTGTTCGCCGATCCGGAGAAGCGCCGGCAGCTCAACGCGATCGTGCACCCGCGCATCACCGCGCTCACCCTGGAGCGCGCCGCCGCGCTCGAGGCGCAGGGCGAGCGGCTGGGGTGCTACGAGGCGGCGCTCCTCGTCGAGAACCGCGTCGCCGACATGTTCCGCCCGCTCGTGGTGGTCGCGGTGCCCGAGGCGGTGCAGATCGCGCGCGCGATGGCGCGGGACGGCGCCACCGAGGACGAGGTCCGCGCCCGGCTCGCGGCGCAGCTCCCGCTCTCCAGCAAGGTCGCTGTCGCCGACCACGTCATCGACAACGCAGGCGATCGCGCCGAGACCGAGCGGCAGGCCGACGAGGTGCTCGCCGCGATCCGGGCGAGGTTCGGCGCCCCCGCCGGCGCCGCCCGCCCTGGATCCGGCCGGGGCGCCTGACGTCGCCTCGCCGGGGCGCCTGACGTCGCCTCGCCGGACCGCCGGACGTCGCCTCGCCCGCCGGACGCCGCCTCGCAGGACCACTGACTTGATGCGCAGTGCCCGGCGTGGAAGTCTCGCGACCGGCCGATGACGTCGTTCAAGTCGAAGCTCGCGCGGCTCGGGCCGCTCCCGACGGAGCAGCGCGGCGGCGCGCCGCTCGCGCCCGCGCCGCTCGCGCCGGAGCCGCTCGCCCGCGGCGGCGAGGCGGAGGACGCCGCGCGACACGCCGCGCCGCCGTCTGCGTGCGGCGCGGCGCCGGCGGCCCAGCTCGCGGCCGCGCCCCCGGCGGCCGGCGGCGCGCGGCCGTCGCTCGACGAGCTGCGCGAGCGCATCTCGCGCATCGTCGCCCGGGGCGCGCCGCCGACCCCCAGGGCCGACCCGTCGCGCGGCGAGCTCCCCTTCCATCTCGAGCAGACGCCCGGCGGGCCTCTCTACGTGAACCGCACCCGCTCGCTCGCGGCGGCCCGCGTCGGCCGCGCGCCGCTCGTCGCCGCGCGCGACGCCGACCCGGCGATGCTCGCGCTCCTGGCGCTCGACCCGGCGCTCGCCGGCTGCGACGTGCGCCGCGCGCTGTTCCTCGACACGGAGACCACCGGCCTCGCCGGGGGCACCGGCACCGTGCCGTTCCTCGTCGGCCTGGCCTGGTTCGACCCGGGCGCGGCCAGCGCGGGTCCGCTCGGCGAGCCCTCGTCCGACGGCTTCATCCTGGAGCAGCTCCTCCTGCGCCGCCTCGGCGAGGAGGAGCCCATCCTGCGCCGGCTCGCCGAGCGCCTCGCCGAGGCCTCGATGATCATCACGTACAACGGCAAGGCGTTCGACATGCCGCTCCTGCGCACGCGCTACGTGATGAACCGCCTGCCGCCGCCGCCGGAGCTGCCGCACCTCGACCTCGTCCACGTCGCGCGCCGCATCCACAAGGCGCGCCTCAAGACGCGCACCCTCATCGCCCTCGAGCACGACGTGCTCGGGCGGGTGCGCGTCGGCGACGTCCCCGGCGGCGAGATCGTCGCCTGTTACGCCCACTTCCTGCGCACGGGCGACGAGGAGGCGCTGCTCGGCGTGGTCGAGCACAACGCCGCCGACGTGCTCGCGATGGTCGCGCTCGTCGGCCTCTACGGCGAGCCGCTCGGCAGCCTCGCCGCCGGCGATCTCGCGGGCGTCGCCGCGACGCTGCGCAGGGCGGGCGCGCTCGAGCGCGCGGCCGAGCTCGCGGACGCGGCCGTCGAGCGCGGGGGCGGCGCGGCGGCGCGGCGCGCGCGCGGCGACATCGCGAAGGCGCGCGGCGACAAGGCGCGGGCGCTCTCCGACTACGAGGCGCTCGCCGCCGAGATCGACGACCCCGCGGTGCGCCTCGAGCTGGCGAAGCTCTACGAGCACCACGTCCGCGCGTTCGCCCGCGCCCTCGAGCTGGCCGACAAGGGCACCTCCGAGCCCGAGCCCGCGCAGGCGCGCCGCCGAGCCCGCCTGCAGCGAAAGATCGACCGCCGATCCGGCGGCGCCGGCGCGCTCCCCCTGCCGTTCGAGCCGTCCGACGGCGCCGGCGCGCGCCCACGGGAGGGGGGCGCCGCGGCGCCGCCGCGCGAGGGCGAGGAGTGAGCGGGCTCCTGTCTCCTGTCTTCGCGCTGGCGGGGCCCCGCGGGACAGCGGGCGGCCGGGGGGCCGCCGGGAGCCTGGGCGAGCCCATCGAGAAATCCATCGGTCCGGCTTCTCGCCAGGGCGTGCGTGGGCTAGGGTGGGGGCGATGATTACCGTCGGCTGCGCCGGTTTCCCCGTCCCAGCGACGCGCTATTTCCGCGAGTTCATGTTCGTGGAGGTGCAGGAGACCCATGTGTCCCTTCCGGGACCTGGAACGATCCGGCGCTGGCGGCGCGAAGCTCCGGTCGGCTTTCGTTTCGCCCTGCTCGGTCCGCGTGAGATCGGGCAGGAGGGGTTCCGGGACGGAAAGGTCATTGAGACGGCGCTGAAGAGCATCGAGGCCGTCGCAGACGAGCTCGAAGCGAAGAGCGCTGTCTTCGTCGGCCCCCCGGAGTTCACGCCGACGCGCGCGAACAAGGCGATCCTTCGCGACTTCCTGGTGAACGTGAAGAAGCGCTTCGACCGCGTCGTCTTCGAGCCGCCGCCCGGGTGGGATCCCGACGAGAGCGACGAGCTCACGCAGGAGGTCGGCGCGCTCGCCGCGCGCGATCCGCTGACCGCGGGGCTGTCGCGCCTGAAGGTGGCCTACTACCGCCTGCACGGTCCGGCGGGGCACAAGTCGCGCTACGAGGACCCTGCGATCGAGCGCCTGGCGGAGATCGCGCGCGGCGCGAAGCACGACGACGCGACGTACGTGTTCACGAACGTCGACATGTTCGCCGACGCGAAGCGCTTCAAGAAGGCGATGAAACTGTAGCGTGGCGCGGCCAGGAGATGGGGGCCCCTCCGTCTGGCTGGACATGCCCTCCAGCGCTGGCCCGATCCATGCGTCCGGCAGATCTGCTAGGCTGCTGCGCATGACCTTCCCGGCCGAAGAGCTCCTCGACGAGGCGATGAAGCTCCCCGAGAGCGAGCGGCGCGTCTTGGCGCTGCGGCTGCTGGAGAGCGTGGGCGACGAATCGCCGGAAGAGGTCGAGCGCGCATGGGTCGAGGAGGCCCGGAAGCGCCTCGATGACATCCGGTCGGGGCGCTCTCAGCCCGTCCCCTGGGCCGAGGCCCGCGGGCGCATCTTCACCCGAGGCTGAGGTGCCTCGCCGTCTTCTCGTCCTCGCGACAGAAGCAGAGCGCGAGGCCCACGAAGCGTTCCTGTGGTACGCCGCGCGCGACCCGAACGTGGCCGAACGCTTCGAGGCCCAGGTTCTCGCAGCGTTCGACCGCATCGCCGACGCGCCTGAGCAGGGCCTCGAGATCGACCCCGGCGTCCGGCGCCTGCTGCTGCAGCGATTTCCGTACGGATTGCTCTACGCCGTCGAGCCTGATCGCATCGTCGTGCTCGCCGTCATGCACCTCCGCCGCCGTCCCGGGAGCTGGCGAAGCCGGGGCCGTTGACCTCGGACGGGGGCGGCGACGCCGCGCGTCGCCGCGGCCGAGCTCAGCCCGCGGCGCGCTGGCGTCGCCAGCGCGCGGGTCGCGTGAACAGCGCCATCGCGGCGCTCACGACCGCGGCGGCGTACCACGGGATGTCCTGCACCGTCCCGTAGACGGTCCGCGCGCGCATGAACCTCGCCTCGCCGAGGAGCGACTGCTCCTTGAAGGTGTCGCTGTGCACGACGACGCGCCCGACCGGATCCACGATGGCGGAGACGCCGCTGTTCGTGGCGCGAACGAGGTACCGGCGGTGCTCGATCGCCCGCATCTTCGCGAGCGCGAGGTGGATCCACGGCTCGGTCGTGTCGCCGAACCAGGCGTCGTTCGTCAGGTTGACGAGCAGGTCCGGGTCGCCCTCCGCGACGAGCTTGTTCACGAAGTGCGGCAGGATGTCCTCGTAGCAGATCATCGTCGCGAGCCTGTGGCCGTTCCACTCGAGCGGCGCGAGCGACGTGCCCGGGCTGAAGCGCCCCGAGTTCGGCGACAGCGTGTAGAGGTACGGGATCGTGTCGCCGAGCGGGAGGTACTCGCCGAACGCGAGGAGGTACTGCTTGTCGTACCGCCCGAGGATCTCGCCGTTCTCGCCGGCCATCAGCGCCGTGTTGAAGCTCACGCCGCGCTCGTACGTGTTCGGGGGCAGCCGGTGGATGACCGTACCGACCACCGTGGGCACGCCGAGCCGGCTCGTGAGCGAGCGCTGGACCTCGGTCTTGTAGGCCGACTCGCGGAAGGCCTGCGGCACGCCAGCCTCGCTCCACACGACGAGCCCGGCGCCCTGCTTCGCGAGCTCGCGGGTCCGGTTCACGTGGATCTTGGCCGCGTTCCGGCGATCGAAGAGCGCCAGGTTCGGCTGGACGATCCCGATCGTGATCGGCTCGGCCGCGGCGGTGGCCGCGTCCACGGCGCGCATCCGGACGACGCCGTACACGGCGGCGAGGGCGGGGGCCGCGATGCCCACCGCGACGACCGCGCGGTTCAGCGGGCGACCGCGCCCAGGCGGCGTGGCGTCGCGGTACGGGGGCGGCGCGCCCGGCGCGGCGGGCGACGCGGCGCGCGGCAGCTTGCGATCCATCCAGAACATCACGAGCTCGGCGATGGCGAGGTTCGCGGCGACGAGCACCAGACCGACGAGGTAGGGACCGCCGAGATCGGCGACCTGACCCATCACCGGCGCGTTGTGGACGGAGGCGCCGTAGTACCAGGGGAAGAGCAGCGGGAAGACGAGCTCGCTCGTCACGAACGCGAGCGCGAAGGCCACGGGGCCCGGCCAGCCGCGCGCCTCGGCCCGCCCGTAGAGCCAGCCGCACAGGGCGATGCGCCCTGCCTGGTAGGCGCACAGGATCGCCATGAAGAGCGCGCAGAGGATCGTCGGGAATCCGCTGAACACCCGGAGCATCTCGAGCAGCCAGTAGAAGCCGGTCATCGTCATGACGAAGCCGGCGATCCAGCCGAGCAGGGCCGCGCGCCGCGGCGTCTGCCCGCGCAGCGCCACGATGAGCGGGACGAGGCCGAAGAACGAGATCGGCCAGAGATCCATCCCCGGGAACCCGAGGAAGTAGAAGAGCCCGCTGAGCGCCGCGAGCCCGCAGGCGAGGCGCGCGGGAAGCGGTCGCACCGCGCTCGCCGCGCTCGCACCGCGCGGCGCCTCCGGCCGAGGGAGGCTCGCGGCCTCGCCGCCGCTGGGGTCTGCGCTTGGAGCCTCGTTCTCTTGCTGGTGCGCGGTCGTCATCGGGGGCGCCGGAAGGAGGAGAAGCAGCGCGCCGCCGTGGCGCGGTGGAACCTGAGGGGGCCGGGCATGGCGGCCCCCGTATTGAAGGGACGCCGCCGCCACGTCAACCCGCTCGGCGCCGCCGGTCGTGACCCGCTCGGCGCGGGCGCGGATCCGCTCCGCGCGCTCGAGAACCGCTGCTGCTGCTTCGACGCGGGGCAGCGATGCGCTCGACGCGAAGCCTGGAGAGCCGCGCGCGCGCGTACGCCGCGAGCGGACGATCCGGGCGTTCCCGCCTCGGCGCACGCCGGCCATGGCGGCGGAAAGTCGCGCAGAACGTGCCTGGTCCCCGTGGTTCGTGACTACACTGCGCACGTAGAGCCCATGTCGAAGATCCTTCACATCGAGGACGATCCCGCGAACCGCCTGCTCGTCCGCAAGCTGCTCCAGAACGCCGGCTACGAGGTCCTCGAGGCCGCCGACGGGCTCGAAGGGGTGCGCCTCGCCTGTGCCCATCACCCCGACCTCGTCCTCGTCGACCTGAACATCCCGGGGCTCGACGGGTTCGAGGTCACCCTGCGCCTGCGCGGCGAGGCGTCGCTCGCCGGCGTGCCCATCGTGGCGATCACCGCCGAGGGCGACCGGGACACGAGCCTCGCCGTGGGCTGCGACGGCTTCCTCCAGAAGCCGATCGACGCGCGCTCGTTCTCCGCGATCATCGCCCGCTACCTCAGCGGCGCGCGCGAGGAGCTCCCCGCGTCGCAGGGGCCGCTCCGGCTGCGCGAGCAGAGCCAGCGCATCGTCGCCCACCTCGAGCAGAAGGTGGCGGAGCTCTCGCGCGCGAACGCCCGGCTCCGCGAGCTCGACGCGGCGCGCACCGAGTTCTACCGCAACATCTCGCACGAGCTGGCCACGCCGATGACCCCGATCGTCGGGTACGTGAAGCTGCTCGCCGACGAGGAGCTCGGCCCGCTCAACAAGGCCCAGAAGAAGGCGTTGCTCGCGATGGAGGACTGCGTCCGCAGGCTCCGGTCGCTCATCGACAACCTGCTCGACGTGACCGGCATCGAGACGGGCCGGATGCGCTTCATGCACTCCGAGTACGACTTCCTCGACACGACGCGGCGCGCCCTCGCCCAGGTGGCCGACCGCTTCGCCGAGGGGAAGGTCCAGCTCGTCGAGGACCTGCCCCGCGGCCCGCTGCCCGCGTGGGGTGACGCGGGCCGGCTCCAGCGCGCCATGATCCAGCTCTTCGAGAACGCGGCGAAGTTCACGCCGGCCGGCGGCACGGCGGGCGTGCGCGTCAGCGTGCTCCAGTCGGGGCACTACGAGCTCTGCGTGGCCGACACGGGGCCCGGGGTGAAGGCCGACCGGCAGCAGCGCATCTTCGAGCCGTTCTACCAGGTCGACGGCTCGGCCACGCGCGCCTACGGCGGCGTCGGCGTCGGCCTCGCGATCGCGCGGCGCACGGCCCGGGGGCTCGGCGGCGACGTGCGCGTCGTGTCGCCGAGCAACGAGGTCATCGAGGGCGAGACGCTCACCGGGTCGGCGTTCTACCTGACCGTCGCCCGGCGGGCGCCCCTCCAGGACGACGGCAGCTCGCCGGGCCGGCTCGGCCCCCCGTCGTCGCCGCCCTACGATCCGTCCACCTGATGGCCGGTCGCGTCATCTACCTCGACTGGAACGCCACGACGCCGCCGCACCCCGAGGTCCTGGCGGCGATGCAGGCCGCCGCCGAGGTGGCGTGGGCCAACCCGGCGAGCGTGCACGGACCGGGGCGCCGGGCGCGCGCGTTCATCGAGCAGGCGCGGGAGGCGGTCGCCCGTCTGACGGGGTTCGACGCGCGCGACGTGACGCTCACCTCGGGCGGCACCGAGGCGAACAACCTCGCGCTCTGGCACGCGTTCGGCGACGAGAACGCCGGGGATCGGGCGGCCGGCGCGCGGCTCCACGGCGCGCTCGTCGTCTCGCGCATCGAGCACCCCTCGGTCACCCGCGCCGCGGAGGCCCTCGCCGGCCGCGGCGTCGAGGTCGCGTGGGTCGACCCCGAGCCGTCCGGCCGGGTCGCGCCGGAGGCGCTCTCGGCCGCCCTCGATCGGGCGGCGGCGGTCGCCCCCGTGCGGCTCGTGAGCCTCCAGGCGGTGAACCACGAGACGGGGATCGTCCAGCCGGTCGCCGAGGCCGCGGCGCTCGCCCACGCCCGCGGGGCGCGTCTGCACGTGGACGCCGTGCAGGCCGTGGGGCGCCTCCCGGAGGCGTGGACCGGGGCGGATCTCGTGTCGGTCGCGGCCCACAAGATCCGGGGCCCCAAGGGCATCGGCGCCCTCGCCGTGCGGCCGGGCATCCGGCTCCGGCCCGTCCTCTTCGGCGGCGCCCAGGAGCGCGGGCTCCGCCCCGGGACGCAGGACCCGATCGCCGCGGCCGGCTTTGCCGCGGCCGCCCGCCGCGCGCTCGACGGCCCTGCCCGGTACGCCGCGCTCGCGCCGCTCCGCGACCGCCTCGAGGCCGACCTCGTGGCCGCCGGGCGCGCCGCCGGCGCCGCGCCGATCCGCAACGGGGAGGGCGCGCGCGCCCCCCACGTCACGAACCTCTCCTGGCCCGGCTGGCGCGGCGACGAGCTCTGCGCCGCGCTCGACCTGGAAGGCGTCGCCGTATCCAGCGGCTCGGCCTGCAGCGCCGGGACCGCCGAGCCGTCGCCGGTCCTCACCGCGATGCTCGGACCCGAGCGGGCGGCGTCCGCCGTGAGGTTCTCGATCGGCGAGGAGACGACCGAGGCCGACCTCGCCGAGGCGGCGCGCCGCGCGGCCCGCGTGCTCTCCCGCCTGCGGCCAGTTCCAGCCGGAACCTGAGTCGTTCCGGCCTTCTACGGCGAGGTCATTGGTTCTTGAACCATCCCTCGAGCCATTCCGGGCAACCGCGGAGAGAAGGGTGAGTCCACAGGGGTAACTCCTGGTAGCGACTCGTGTTTTCAGGGGGGGTGTGGATTCTTTTTATCGATCCATTGAATGGATCGAATCGGCCGTCTTCCTGGGAACCTGTTCAGCAATGGACCGGTGGCTCGAACTCGCATCAGATTTATGTCGTATCTTGTTGTAATTGCTAAATATTTATCGTTGATAAGGGATTGTACTACGGCGGTTCCGGGGGACTCCCGTGGCGCTCGATGGTGGTCACCGCGGGCGCATTGATCGAGGCAATGCGCGCAAGCTTCCGTGGGCGGCGGGTTCGCCCTGCGGCGCGGCGGGATTGTCGCGCGGCGCGCGATCCCGCGCACCGCGCAGCCCCGGGCCGGTCGGGTGGGCCATCGCACGCGCCGCGCTCACCGCGGCGGCATCCCGACGCGACGACCTCGCGGCGCGGGCCCGTCCGCTCACCGCGGCGCGGCGCCTCGTGGCTGCGGCTGCGCCCGCGAAGGATCGCGCGCGCAGTCAGGCGCAGCGCTTCTGCTGGGCTACGCGCGCCGCGCGGGGCTACGCGCGCGCCGCGCGGCGCTGTCGGACGACCTCGTAGAGCGCGATCGCCCCGGCGACCGAGGCGTTCAGCGACGAGATGGGGCCGGTCATCGGCAGCCGGGCCACGTGCTGGCAGACGCGGCGGACCGAGCGCCGCGTGCCCTTGTCCTCGGCGCCGATCACGATCGCGACCGGGCCGGTCAGCGGCAGCTCGCCGAGCTCCACCGGGCCCTGCGCGTCGAGCGCGATGGCGGCGACGCCCCGCGCGGCGAGCGCTTCGAGGGCGTCGGGCAGGGAGCGCACGCGGCAGAGCCGCGCGTGCTCGATGGCGCCCGCCGAGGCACGGAACGTCGCCGGGGTGAGCGGCGCCGAGCTGTGCTCGGGCCACAGGATCGCCCGCGCGCCGAGCGCGACGGCGCTGCGGATCACCGCGCCGAAGTTCTGCGGGTCCATCACGCCGTCGAGCGCCACCGTGATCGTGCCGCCGCCCGGCTCTCCCTCCTCGACGACCGGGATCGCGTCGACCCCGACGATCTGGAGCTCCGGCGCCGACGCGACCGCCCCCTGGTGACGGCCGCCGGCGCTGCGGCGATCGAGCTCCCCGCGGGGCGCGCGCTCGGTCGGGATGCCCTGGCCCTCCGCGAGGCGCGCGAGCGCGTCCAGCTTCGGGCCGCCGTCGCGCTGGACGAGGACCCACCCGATCCGCGCGCCGTGCGCGCGGATCGCCTCCCGGACCGGCTGCAGACCGTAGACGATGCGGCTCACGTCAGCGCGCCGGGTGGAGCGTGTGCGCGATCTCCTGCACGATCGAGCGCGCCGCCGCGAGCGGGTCGGCCGCCTCGCGGATCGGCCGGCCGATCACGAGGAGATCGGCGCCGGCCGAGATCGCGGCCGACGGCGTGGCGATGCGCTTCTGATCGTCGACGCGGGCGCCGGCCGGCCCCGGGCCGAGGCGGATGCCCGGCGTCACGAGGAGCTCGCCCGGGCCGAGCGCCTGCCGCAGCGCCGGCACCTCGTGCGGCGAGGCGACGAACCCGTGGATGCCGGCGCCGCGCGCGAGCTGCGCCATCCGGAGCACGTGGTCCGATGCGCTCCCCTGGACGCCCTGCGCGGCGAGATCGCCGTCGTCGAGCGACGTGAGCACCGTGACCGCGAGCAGGATCAGGTCCGGCGAGCGCGCCGCCTCCTGCGCCGCGCGCCGCAGCATCTCGGCGCCGCCGGCCGCGTGCACCGTCAGGTAGCGGACCCCGAGCGCGGCGGCGCTCGCCACCGCGCCGGCCACCGTCGCCGGGATGTCGTGCAGCTTGAGATCGAGGAAGACGTCGAGCCCGAGCTCCTTGCCGATCTCGACCGCCCGCGGGCCCTCGCGGACGAACAGCTCCAGGCCGACCTTGAGCACGCCGATCGACGGCGCGACGCGGGTCGCCGCCGCCCTGGCCTCGTCCAGGCTCGGGTAGTCGAGCGGGAAGACGAGCCTGCGGCGCGCCTCGTCGAGCGAGCTGCCGCCGAGGCTCGTCCTCTGCCTCACGGAGTTGGGCATGCGGTGATCTCGTCCGGTGATCAGAGGCAGCTGCACAGCGGATCGCCAGGGGCGCAGTTGCAGGGGGCCTTGGCGCCGCCCCCGCTCGCCGGAGCGCCGCCAGCGGCCGGCCGGCCGCTGCCGCGGCTGCTGCGGAGCTGGTCCTGCTTCTGCTGCTCCTGCTCGAGCTGCTTCTGGAGCGAGAGGCGCGTCGCCTCGTCCTTGGCGCTCGCGAGCTGATCGCGCAGCCCGGACATCTTGGACTCGGACTCCCTGAACTGCGCCTCGAGGCGCTTGTTCGCCTCCTCGAGCTCGCGGGCGCGCGCGGCCTCGGCCGCGATGCGCGCCTCGTTCTCCTGCGCCGACTTGACGGCGGCGATCGTGACGCCGCCGATCACCAGCACGCTGGCGATCGCGCCGCCGATCAGGAGCTTGCGCAGCTTCTTCTTCCCCTCGTCCTGCTGCAGCGCCGCGAGCGAGCGCTCGTGGTGCTGCTGCGCGGCCATCGCCTCGAGCCGCGCCTTCTGCTCGGCCTCGACGCGCGCCTTCTCGATCTCGGCCTGGCGGATGGCCTCGA
This sequence comes from Sorangium sp. So ce1335, assembly GCF_051521615.1. NCBI lineage: Bacteria > Pseudomonadati > Myxococcota > Polyangiales > Polyangiaceae > Sorangium > Sorangium sp. So ce1335. The sequence goes on along the minus strand of NZ_CP150363.1, from coordinate 5,259,488 downwards.
GCCGCGCGGCCTCCTCGCGCGCGCGGCGCTCCTCGTTGCGACGGCGCTCCTCCTCGGTGCGGATGCGCAGCTCCTCGGCCTCGCGCGCGGCGCGCTCCGCCTCGATCCGGGCCTTCTCGGCGGCGGCGGCGGCGGCGGCCTTCTGGGCCTCTTCGGTCTTGATGCGATCCTCCTCGAGGTTCATCAGCTCCTTGAGCGAGAACAGGACCGAGCTTTCCTTCTGTTCCGACATGACCTCGTGGCTCCTTCGATCGAGCGCGTGCTGTTTGGCTAACCAGGGGGCGTTGCGGAGACCCTGCAGGTGCCCTGGGCGGGGCCACCAAGCAGGCAGATTGTGACCCGCAGAGCGGCTATCACGCAATTATTCACGACGACCGCGACCCTCGTCACGCCGAGGACTCGCGGAGCCGCCAGGCTGATTATCGCCGTGGTGAACGACTGGTACCAGGGGAAATCGCAGCGCTCCGTCCCTTCCACCTCCGTCACCATCCGCTGCCGTCCGTCGCCGTCCGCTGTCGTCCGTCACCGTCCGCTGCCGTCCGCGAGCGTCCTTGAGCGCCCGTGGCCGCGCGGGCGGGGCCTGCGGATACCCGCGCACCCGCGCGCCGCGGACAGCACCGGGCGACCTGTGCCGTCGCGGAGGCGCCCGGGGCGCGCTCGGGAAGGGAACGCCCGATACGGTGCCGCGCGCCACCTCGGTACGGTCCCGTTGGATTCTCGACGGCTCTCCGGTAGCTTCGCGCGCCCATGGCAAAGGTCATCAAGGCGCACATCACCGGTACGGTCTGGAAGATCGAGGTCAAGCCGGGCGACACGGTCGAAGAGGGGACCGTCGTCGTCATCCTCGAGTCCATGAAGATGGAGATGCCCGTCGAGGCGGAAGAAGAGGGCACGGTCGAGGAGATCCTCGTCACCGAGGGGGCCTCGGTCACCGAGGGCGCCCCGCTCGTCAAGCTGGCCTGACCGCCCGGGCCGGCCGGCGCTCAGCCCACGCACAGCTCCCACGCGCAGGTTCCGCGCGCACGCCGGCGTCCCCGCCGCGGCGAGGACGTCGGCGCGCGCTCACTCGCGCCAGAAGAACTTCCAGGGGTTGTGCTTGAGGTCGCGCGCGAGCTCCTGGAGGTCGTCGAAGAGCTGTTCGTCCATCACGAGCGCGCCCACCGTCCCCTTGCCGCGCTTCACGTGGGCGAGGACCTCCTGGGCGTCGGCGGTCGCCGCCCGCGCCCGGCCCGCGATCTCGGCGATGTCGTCGAGCGTCTTCTTGATCTTCGCCTGCTCCGCCTCGCTGCCCACGGTGGCCGAGAGCCGGCGCGCGTTCGCCAGCGTCTCGCGCGCGTCGTCCAGGAGCGGCGGCAGATCGCGCGCGGCCGTGCCGCTCACCTGATCCGCGTTCGCGAGGATGCGGTCGATCTGCGGGTTGTTCACGTACTTCTGCCGGGCGTCCTTCACGAGCTCGGTGCCGTCGAGGCTGATCTGCTCGACGTTCTCGGCGATGCGATCGAGCCGATCCTGGTTCCTGTGCATGAAGTCGCCGGTGCCCTTCAGCGTCTTCCGGAGCCCGTCGAACGCCTCGCCGACCTCCTCGCGGTGCTCGCGCATCGCGGTGACGGTCGCGTGCAAGAGCTCGTAGCCCTCGGCCAGGAGCATGTCGAGGCGCGGCGGATCGAGCCCGCGGACGACGGCGTTCTCGGGGAGCACCGGCCTGTCGGTCGAGCCGGGCTCGATCGCGAGGAACTGCTCGCCCAGCACGCCCTGCGTCGTGACGTAGAAGGTGGCGTTGTCGTGGATGCTCTGCTGATACCGCTCCTCGATGCGCACCTGGATCCGCACGAGCGGCTCCCGCCGGCCGTCCTTGCCCATCTGGCCGCCGCGGAAATGGATCTCGCTGAGCTTGCCGACCTCCACCCCGGCGATCTTCACGGGCGCCCCGGTCTGGAGGCCGCCCGGGTTGTCGAAATCGACGTAGATGGAGTACTTCGGCTGGAAGTTGACCCCGCCCATCACGAGGATGAAGGTGGCGAGGAGCCCGATCGCCGTAAGGATGAGGATCCCGACTTTGACCTCGATCGACCGCGGGCTTGCCATGGGCCTGTCATCTTCTCCTATCTGGCGGCAGGGAGGTGAGCGAAATGGGCCAGGATCTGCCTGCTCTGGCGCAGGTTCCCACGCCGGCGCCATGACGCTCCGCGCCGCCCGGCCGCTGCATGGTCGTGACTTGCCTTGACGCAACCGCTCTTGCCGCGAAAGCCACGATGATCTCGTTCCGAAATGTCAGGAAATCCTTTGGACCCAAGGAGGTCCTCAAGGATGTCTCGTTCGACGTCGCAGACGGCGAGGTGTTCTTCATCATCGGGCAGTCGGGGGTCGGGAAGAGCGTGCTCATCAAGCACCTCGTGGGGCTGCTCTACCCGGACGGCGGGGAGATCTGGCTCGACGGCGAGGACGTGAGCCGCTTCGACGAGGCCCGGATGTACCCGGTGCGGATGAAGTGCGCGATGGTCTTCCAGCACTCGACGCTGTTCGACTCGATGACGTGCGCCGAGAACGTCGCGCTCCCGCTCCGCAAGCACAAGGGGCTCAAGCCGAAGGAGGCGCTCTCCGAGGCGCGGCGGCGGCTCGAGCAGGTGCACATGCGCGAGTTCGCGGACCGCTTCCCGCCGGAGCTCGGCGACGGCATGCGCAAGCGCGTCGCCATCGCGCGCGCGCTCACGCTCGACCCGCGCTACGTGCTCTTCGACGAGCCGACCACGAGCCTCGACCCGGTGAGCGCGCGCCGCGTCGACAAGCTGATCCGCGAGCTCAGCGACACGCTGGGCGTGACGAGCATCGTGGTGAGCCACGACCTCGTCAGCATCTTCTCGATCGCCGACCGCATCGTGATGCTCTATCAGGGGCTCGTCCGCCTGATCGGCGATCGCGGCGCGTTCCAGGGCTCGACGGACCCGATCGTGCGGCAGTTCATCACCGGGAGCGCCGAGGGGCCGATCGAGTGAGGCGCCGATCGCGGTGCGCCGGCGGCTAGCGGAAGATCAGGAAGGCGGCGGCCGAGATCAGCATGTTCAGCACGATGACGGCGAGCGAGGAGTTCACGACCGCCCGCGTCGTCGCCCAGCCGACGCCCTCGCTGCCGCCGAAGGTCGACAGGCCGGAGTGGCCGGAGACGACCGGGATCGCGGCGCCGTAGGCGAGGCACTTCGCGAGGCCGGTCGCGAGATCGCCGGCGTCGACGAGGCTCACGTTCATGAACGTCTCGGGGCTCACGTCGAACATGCTGTACGCGGTGACCATCCCCGTGGTGAACGCGACCGCGGCGCTCCAGACGAGCAGGCACGTCGTCATGAGCAGGCTCGCGATGAACCGCGGCTTGAGCAGGTAGTCGATCGGGTCGGCCGCGCACATGCGGAGCGCGTCGACCTGCTCGGTGACGACCATCGAGCCGATCTCGGCGGCGATGCCCGCGCCGACGCGCGTGGCCAGCATCAGCGCGCCGATCGAGGCGGCGAGATCGCGCACGAGCAGCTCGAGGTAGGTCGCGCCGAGCATGGTCAGATCCGGGATGACCCGCTTCGCCTGCTGGCCGGCCTGGAAGACCATGATCATCCCGATGAAGCCCATCACGACCGTCAGGAAGAAGATCGACTTGTTGCCGATCTCGTACATCTGCACGAGCACGGCGCCGGGCTCGCGGCGGCCCTTGAAGCAATAATAAAGGGTCCTGACAAATACGGAGTACAGCTCGCGCGCCGACCGGAAGAGCGACAGCGCGGCCCCGCCGAGCGCGGCGACGCCGGACAGCTCCGGCGCGACGTCCCGGAGCTCGCTCGAGGGCGGCCCCGCGCTCGCGCGATCGGCCGCGTTCGCGCGGTCCCGGGGGCTCTTGTGGGGGAGGTCCATGCGCGGCGCCGGCTGTCAGTCGAGCGTGAACGAGACGAAGTAGTCGAGGATGAAGATGCCGGCGGCGGAAGCGACGACGGTCGCGTTGACGGCGCGGCCGACGCCGGGGGCGCCGCCGGTCACGCCGAGGCCGTACTGGCAGCTCGAGAGCGCGAGGACGACGCCGAAGACGACGCTCTTGACGAGGCCGCTCATGACGTCGCCGATGCCGAGCAGGCCGCTCGTGAGGCCGTTGTAGAACACGGCGGGCGCGACGCCGAGCAGGAGGTCGCCGGTGAAAGCGGCGCCGAGGAGGGCGAGCGCGTCGGCGAAGATCACCGAGAGGAGCAGCGTGAGGACCATCGCTAGGAAGCGCGGGGCGATGAGGAAGCTCACCGGGTCGATCGCGAGGACGCGGAGGGCGTCGATCTGCTCGGTGACGACCATGGTGCCGAGCTCGGCGGTGTTGTTGGCGCCGACGCGGCCGTTGATCATGAGCGCGGTGAGCAGCGGGGCGATCTCGCGGAGCGTGCCGAAGCCGGCGCCCCAGCCGAGCAGGCCGTGCGCGCCGAACCGCTCGACCAGCGGCGCCGCCTGGATGACCATGATCGCGCCGGTGAAGAGCGCGGTCACGGCGACGATGGGCATCGACTTGACGCCCATCTTGTAGAGGTTGCGCATGAACTCGGCGCCGTCGACGCGGAGCGTGGCGACGCGCACCGCGATCTGGCCCGCGAGCACCGCCATGCCGCCCACCGTGGCGGCGATCTGGAGGAACGAGCCGCCCAGCTGGTGAACGCCGGAAGGGTCCTCTGCACGGGGCGCGGGCCGCCGCGCCGGGCGCGGGCCGCCAGGGGAGGCGAGCGCGCCCGGGCCGCGCACGGCGGTGCCTGGGCCAGCGGGGGACGTCATGAGACCGGGGAGCTTAGCCCAACGCTCCCGCGGCGCGCGGCCCGATCGGACGCGATCCGACCCGAGCGGAGACCGGGACGGCTGGTCAAGCCGGAGATCGTTCTCTACCAGAGAGTACCTGAGAGGCGTCTTCCCCTGTGCGATGGCAAACGCGCAGTCGCGTGCGCAATGCCGGCGCGCCTCACGCCGCCTCACGCCGCCTCACGCCGGACGAGCGCGCCGGCGGCGGCGATGGCCGGTCTGCGGCGCTCGGTTCTCGGCCTCCGGAGCGCGTGAAGCAGAAAGAAGCGTAACCCATGTCCACCGGCGAGCGTGTCCACACCTTCAGCGACGAGCACAGGACTGGGCTGCTCGACGACGGGCGGACGTTCGCTGTCCTCTCGGCCGCGACGTTCGCGCTGAAGGCGATCTTCGTGAAGCTCGCCTACGCCGCGCACCCGATCGACGCGGTGTCGCTGCTCGCGCTGCGGATGGGCATCGCGCTGCCGTTCTTCCTGTGGCTCGCCCGCCGCGAGCGCGGCGCGAACGCCGCGCCCATGACGCCCCGCCTGTGGGCGGGCGTGATCGTCGTCGGGTTCCTCGGATATTACCTCTCCAGCCTGTTCGACTTCATCGGGCTCACGTACATCAGCACAGGCCTCGAGCGCCTGATCCTGTTCGTGTATCCGACGCTCGTCCTGCTGATCGGCGCCGTGTGGCTGAAGCAGCCGGTGCGCGCCAAGGCCTGGGGAGCGCTCGCCGTCTGCTATCTCGGCCTCGCGGCGGCCGTGTGGCACGATCTCGAGCAGTCCGGGGACACGCGCGCCGTCGCGATCGGCGGAGCGTGGGTGTTCGCGAGCTCGGTGACGTACGCGCTCTACTACATCGGCGTCGGCAGGCTCGCCGCGGCGGTCGGCTCGACGCGCCTCGCCGCGTACTGCGGGGCGACGTCGTGCGTGATGGTGCTCGCGCACCACGCCGTGGCCGGGAGCCCCGCCCGGCTCGCCGAGATCCCGGCGTCGGTGTGGGCGTACGCGGCGGCGATGGCGACGGTCAGCACCGTGCTGCCGATCGTCCTGCTCGCGGCCGCGATCCGGCGGCTCGGCGCGGGCCGCGCAGCGACGTTCTCGACGCTCGGCCCGGTGCTCACGATCGCGTTCTCCTGGGTCATCCTGGGCGAGCCGTTCGCGTGGCAGCAGGTCCTCGGGCTCGCGCTGGTCGTGGGCGGGGTGAGCTGGCTCGGCAAGATGCGCTGAGCCGGCTCGGGCGGCGCGCTGAGCCGGCTCAGCGCGCCTGCGCCGGCTGGTCGAAGAGCTCGCTCCGGACGCGCTCGCGCTCGCGCTCGACCTGCTCGGCCGTCGCGCCGAGCCGCACGAGCAGGCGCTCGGTCATCGAGAACGCGACCTCCGCCTCGCCCGTCACCACGACGTCCGCGCCCGCCTTCTTCAGCGGCCCCGCCTCGCGCAGGTAGAAGGCGCGGGCCAGGACGAACAGCCCCGGGTTCATGCCCTTCGCCTGCTCGATCACCCCGTCGCCGGGCGCGCCCGCCGACGTGTAGAGCAGGCTGTCGGCCTTCCCGACCCCGGCGCGCTCGAGGATCTCCCGCTGCGTCGCGTCGCCGTAGATCGCGTGGATGCCCTGGGCCTGCAGCACCTTCACCGTGTCGAGGTTCAGCTCGATGATGGTCGGCTCGATGGCGTTCTCCCGGAGCAGCCGCGTCAGCGTCCTGCCGACAGGGCCGTAGCCGACGACGATGGCGCGGTGCGCGAGCTCGTCGGCGTGCGCAGGCTCCTCGCCGTCCGCGTCCGCCGCGGCGGCCTGGCGGCGCAGGAAGAAGGATGACGTCCACCGCGCGAGGCGGTCCCGGATGCTGAAGAGCAGCGGGTTCAGCGTGATCGACGCGATCGACACGACGACGAGCGCCTGCGCGGCCTCGTCGGGCATGACGCCGAGCTGCCGGCCGAGCGCGGCGAGGATGAACGAGAACTCGCCGATCTGCGCGAGCGACAGGGCCACGGCGAAGGCCGTCTTCATCGGGCGGCGGAGCAGCAGCACCACGACGAGCGCGGCGATCGGCTTGCCGATCAGCACGACGGCGAGGGTCGCCAGCGTGATGGGCCAGCCGGCGGCGAGCTGCGCGGGGTCGAGGAGCATGCCCACCGAGACGAAGAACAGCACGGCGAACGCGTCGCGCATCGGGAGCGCCTCGGAGGCGGCGCGCGAGCTGAAGTCGGACTGGCCGACGACGAGGCCGCCGAGGAACGCGCCGAGCGCCATCGACGAGCCGAAGAGCTTCGCCGAGCCCACGGCGACGCCGAGCGCGACGACGAGCACCGTGAGCGTGAAGAGCTCGCGCGAGCCCGTCTTCGCCACGTAGCCGAGCAGCACCGGGATCACGCGCTGGCCGACGATGAAGGTGAAGGCGACGAGCCCGGCGAGCTTCAGGATCGCGAGCCCCACCGAGATCGCGACGCCCGTGACGCCGCCCGAGGCGCCCCCGACGAGGCCGGGGAGCAGCACGAGCACGAGGACGGTGAAGACGTCCTCCAGGACGAGCCAGCCGACGGCGAGGTGGCCGGCGGGGGTGTGCAGGACGTGGCTGTCGCTCAGGACGCGCGTGAGCACGACGGTGCTCGCCACGGAGATCGCGACGCCGAAGACGAGCGACGCGGCCCACGACCACCCCGCGACGCGGCCGACGAGGGCGCCGAGCACCGTGGCGACCGCGATCTGGAGGAGGGCGCCGGGCACCGCGACCTTCCGGACGGCGAGGAGCTCCCGGACGTGGAACTGCAGGCCGACCCCGAACATCAGCAGGATGACCCCGATCTCCGCGAGCTGGTCGGCGATCGCCTTGTGGGCAACGAAGCCCGGCGTGAAGGGGCCGACGAGGATCCCGGCCAGCAGGTAGCCGACGATGGGGGACAGCCTCATGCGCTGGGTGATGAAGCCGAGCGCGAGGGCCGCCGTGAGCCCACCCGTCAGCGTGAAGATGAGGTCGAGTTCGTGCGGCATGCCCGGCACCAGTAGCGCTTTTCGTCGCTGGCCGCAGCGGCTGCGTCGCGCGGTGGTGACGATCGCGGCCCGGGCGGCGCACGCGCGACCCGGGCGGGGCCGCGGCGCAGCGTGGCCGGCCGGCGAGCACCGCCGGGCGAGCGTCGCTACTTGCCGACGACGCCGATCGCCTCGTACTCCTCGATGATCTGCGGCTCTTCCCTGGCCTTCGCGATCCACTCCTGCATCGCGGGGAGCCCCAGGATCGACGCGACGTAGCGGCGTGAGACGTCGTCGAGCTCGACCCCGTAGGTGTTGAACCGCGTGGCGACCGGCGCGTACATCGCGTCCGCCACGCTGAAGCGCCCGAACAGGAACTCGCCCCCTTGGCCGAAGCGGGCGCGGCAGTCGCCCCAGATCGCCCGGACGCGCGCGATGTCCTGAGAGGCCGCCTCCGTGAGCGCCACGCCCTGGATCTTGCGCCGCACGTTCATCGGCAGCGCGGTGCGCAGCGCCGCGAAGCTGCTCGCCATCTCGGCGCTCACCGACCGGGCGACGGCGCGCGCCTCGCGCGCGTCCGGCCAGAGCTTCGCGTCGGGGAAGAGCTCCGCCACGTACTCGGCGATCGCGAGCGACTCCCAGAGGGTGAGCGCCCCGTGCTTCAGGGCAGGCACCTTGCCCGAGGGGGAGTGGCGCTGGATCTCCGTCGTGCGCTGGCCCGGCGCCCGGAGCGGGATCATCACCTCGTCGAACGCGGCACCGGCGTGCTTCAGGACGAGCCACGGCCGGAGCGACCACGACGAATAGGACCTGTTTCCGATGTAGAGTGTGAGCTCAGCCATGCCGGGAGCCTACCATCGCTGACCGCCGCGCGACGGCGCGCGAGCGCATCAGCGCGCGAGCGCATCAGCGCGCCGGGCGCATCACGCCGCCGGCTCGCCCCCGAACACCTCGCTCGCCAGCGCCTCCACCGCCATGCGCACCGCCTCGTCGCTGGTGTGGCGCACCCGGAACCCGAGCGCGGCCAGCTTGCTCGGATCCATCCGCGAGCGCGGCACGTCGCCGGGCCACCCGCGCTCGCCGCCCTGATACCGGATCACCGCGTCCGGGTAGGGCGACGCCGCCACGCACAGCTCCGCGATGCGGGAGACGCTCGTCGTGTCCTCGGGCGCGAGGTTGTAGACGTTCAGCCGATCTCCGGCGCGGTCGAAGCCGAACAGCATCCCGTCGGCGCAGTCACGGACATCGAGGTACGGCTTCGACTGGCGCCCATCGCCGAGCACCTCGAGCTCGGTCCGCCGATCGCGCAGCTTCCTGAGGAAATCGAGCGCCGCGCCGTGCGTCCCGCGCGGGCCGACCACGTTGCCGAAGCGGTAGATCCACGCCGTGAGGCCGAAGCACTCGACGTAGGCGCTGACGAGCGCCTCGCCCGCGAGCTTGCTCGCGCCGTACAGCGAGATGGGCAAGGAGCCGAGATCTCCCTCGGCGCACGTCCGCGGCGTGTCGCCGTAGACCGTGCCGGAGGACGAGAAGATCAGCCGGCCCACCCCGGCGCGCCGCATCGCCTCGAGCACGTTGTACGTGGCGATCGTCCCCTGCTCGAGGTCGAGCCGCGTGCGCGCGAGCCCCCAGCGCGCCTCGGGGTTCGCGGCGAGGTGGACGACGAGATCGTGGCCCACCATGGCCTCGGTGAGCCGCTCGAGGTCCAGCGCGTCCGCCTCGATGAGCGTCGCGCGACCGGAGGCGAGGTGCTGCGCGACGAACGCGCGGCGACCGACAGAGAGGTTGTCGTACAGCGTCACGGGGCCGCGCGCGACGAGGCGATCGGTGAGGTGGCTCCCGATGAAGCCGGCGCCGCCGACGACGAACGACCTGAGCTGGGTCATCGCGCGCCCTCCGCGCCCGCCGTCCGCTCGGCGCCCGCGCGCTCGATCCGCGCCGCGAACTGGAGGCGATCCTGCGTCACGAGGCGGAACGGCAGATCGTGGATGCGCAGCGGCCACTCGAGGCCGGTGATGCGCCCGCCCGCGCCGTGGACGAGCTCGACGAGCTCACCCGGGGTGAAGTAGGTCCCACGCACCTCGACGCCCGGCGCGGCGTTCCCGACGAGATCCATCCAGAGCAGCACCTTCTCCGAGACCGGGCCGAACCGGAAGTGGTCCTTCACCGCGACGACGCGCGACGCGACCCGGAGGGCCTCGGCGAGCAGCGCGCCGGGGCGCGCGCAGTGGTGCAGCACGTCGGAGAGGAGCACCGCCTCGAACGCGCCGTCGGGGAAGGGGAGCCGCTCGCCGTCATAAGCGGCGACCGGCAGCGCCGCCCCGGGCCGCGCCTTCACGTCCACGCCGACGACGCGCTGGGCGCCCACGCGGCGCGCGACCGAGAGCGCGACCGTCCCGTCGCCCGCGCCCACGTCGAGCAGCGACGCCGCGCGGCCCACCTGCGCGGCCAGGGCCCGCGCGACGCGGCCAACGCGGGGTACGTGGACCAGGCGATGGTGCAGCGAGAACAAGGCGTGTTCCAGGACCATCATGCCAACTCCCACATCCGAGCCCGGCGCCGCCCGCGCCGGAGCGCCGGAGCGCCGGAGCGCCGGAGCGCCGGAGCGCCGGAGCGCCGGAGCGCCGGAGCGCCGGAGCGCCGCGGCACGCTAGTCGAGCGCGCGGGGACGGGCAACGCCCCGAGGGCGCCCGTCATCGCATGGGGCGCCGAGGGCTGCCCTCGCGCGGGAAGGGCAGAGCGCCGGGCGACCGCGGCCTGACGGGACAGCGGCGACATCGCGAAGAACAACCCCTCTCCAGGACTGTCATCGAGGCGCCGTATGCCACGGAAGCGGAACGAGCGGGATGCCCGCGAACTCCCGCGCTCCTGACATGATGGCTGAAGCGCGCAATTCATGGCTCCCGACCCGAACGGAGGGCCGCGATGCAACAAGCCCTCTTCCAGCATCTACGGCGATGACCGCCCCGGGCTCGCCGCTCGAGCTGTACTCGCCCGCTCTCGCTTGACCGATTCGCGTCATCGAACATAGCTGACTTGATGATCGGCACACGCGGGAAAGGGCTCATGAAATACGATGTGCGCTGGTTCTTTCTGGCCTCCCTCCACATCGCTCTTCCGGCGTGCAGTGGAGAGCCTGGAGACCGGGAGGCGGGCCGGGACACTGCCCTTCCGGGCGGCGAGGAGCCCGGCGAGGCGACGTTCGCGCCGGATGAGCCGACGGAGCTCTGGTTCGTGGAGTTCGAGCGCGCGCCGTCGGTGAGCGGCGGGCGCGCGCGCGCCGGAGGCCTGTCCGACGAGGCTCGCGCGCGGTTCCGCCGGACGGCCGTCGAGCGAGGGCTCCGGTACAGACAGCGATTTTCGTTCGAGGATCTCTGGAACGGCATCTCCGTCCGCGTCGCGCGCGAGGGCGCCGAGGCGCTCCCGGAGATGCCCGGGGTCAAGGCCGTCTATCCGGTCCTGCCGGTCGATCTCGACATCGTCCGCGCGGCGGCGACCATCGAGCCGGACCTCGGCGTCGCGGGCGAGATGTCGGGCGTTGACATCGTGCGCCGGGACGTCGGCGTGACCGGTCAGGACATCCGCGTCGGCGTGATCGACAGCGGCGTTGACTACCATCACCCCGATCTCGGCGGCTGCTTCGGGCCGGGCTGCCGCGTGGCGTTCGGCCACGATTTCGTCGGCGACGACTTCGCCTCCGGCGACGCGAACAGGCAGCCCGCGCCCGACGACGACCCCGACGATTGCCTGGGCCACGGCACGCACGTCGCCGGCATCATCGGGGCGAACGGCGTCGTGGAGGGCGTGGCGCCGGACGTGACCTTCGGCGCCTACCGCGTGTTCGGCTGCCGCGGCGGCTCGCGCGCCGACATCATCGTCAAGGCCATGGAGCGCGCGGCCGACGACGGCATGGACGTGGTCAACATCAGCATCGGCACGCCGTTCCAGTGGCCGGACTACCCGACCGCGGCGGCCGCGAGCGCGCTCGTAGCGCGCGGGGTCGTTGTCGTCGCCTCGATCGGCAACAGCGGCGAGAAGGGGCTCTGGGCCGCGGGCGCGCCCGGCGTCGGCGACGCGGTCATCGGCACCGCGTCGGTCGACGGCGCGCGCCTCACCAGCCTGTCGTTCACCGTCGCGCCGGGCGACGTCGCGATCGGTTACACGCGCGCGGTCGGCAGCCCGCCCGCGCCGCTCTCGGGCAGCGCCCCGCTGGCGCGCACCGGGACGCCCACCAGCGCGCGCGACGGCTGCACGGCGCTCCCGGCGGGCAGCCTCGCGGGCAAGATCGCGCTCGTCCGCCGCGGCGGCTGCCCGTTCCCCGAGAAGGCCGCGCGCGCCCAGGCCGCGGGCGCCGTCGGCGTCGTGCTCTACAACGACCGGCCCGGTGCGATGAACCCCTCGGTCGTGGGGCGCGACCGGATCACCATCCCGGTCGTGGGGATCGCGCAGGCGGACGGCGCGCTCCTCAACGCGCGCCTCGACGCGGGGGCCGTGACCCACACGTGGACCGACCGGGCCGTGGCCGCGCAGAACGGCACCGCGGGCCTCGTCTCCGGCTTCAGCTCGCACGGCCTGAGCGCGGCGCTCTCCTTCAAGCCGGACATCGCCGCGCCCGGCGGCTCGATCTACTCGACGGTGCCCGTCGAGCTCGGCGCGTACGACTCGCTGAGCGGCACGTCGATGGCGGCGCCGCACGTGGCCGGGGCCGTCGCGCTCCTGCTCGGCGCGCGCCCGGAGCTCTCCCCGGCGCGCGTGCGCGACGTCCTGCAGAACAGCGCGATCCCCGCGCCGTGGAGCGGCGATCCCGCCGCCGGGGTGCCGGAGGGCGCGTACAGGCAGGGCGCCGGGATGATCCGCGTCGACCGCGCGATCCGCGCGACGACGCTGATCAGCCCCGGCAAGCTGGCGCTCGGCGAGAGCGAGGCCGGCCCCGTCACGCGCACGCTGACGCTCGAGAACGTGGCCGCGCACGACGTCACCTACGATCTGTCGCACGCGCCCGCCGCGTGCGCGACGGGCGGCGACCACTGGGCCCCGCGGAGCGAGACGGCCGGCGCCGCGCGCGTCGACTTCAGCGCGCCGAGCGTCACCGTGCCATCGCTCGGGAGCGCGACCGTCTCGGTCACCGTCCGGGCGAGCGACGCGCTCGCGGACGGGGGCCTGTTCGGCGGCTACCTCGTGTTCACGCCGCGCGGCGGCGCGGCCGACGGCGCGCTGCGGGTGCCGTACGCGGGCTTCAAGGGCGACTACCAGCGCGTGCCCGTGCTCAAGACGTCAGGGCACGGGGCGCCGTGGCTGGGCAAGGTGAACGGGACGCGCGTGACGCCCCAGCCGGGCGGCGCGACGTACACGCTGGCGTCGGGCGACATCCCGGTCCTGATGGTCCACCTCGACCACGGCGCGGAGCGCCTGACCATGGACGTTGTCGGGGCCGCCACGGGCCAGGCGTGGGGGCGCGCCCTGGAGCTCTCCCACGTCGGCCAGAGCTCGTCGGCGACGGCGGTCACGCGGTACGGGTGGAAGGGCACGACGAAGCGCGGCGGTCGCCCCGTCGTCGTGCCGGACGGCGATTACGTGATCAAGCTGCGCGCGCTCAGGGCGCTCGGCGATCCGGGCAACGACGCGCACTGGGATTCGTGGACGTCGCCCGTCATCACCCTGGATCGGCCGTGATGGGCTCGCTCAGGGCGCCTTGTAGACGAGCACCGGCCGGAGCCGGCGGACGACGCGCACGAGCTCGCGCTGCGCCCGCATGAGGGGGACGCGGCGGTACAACCCCGCGAGGAGCCGCGCCGCGCGATCGCGGTCGGCGAGGAGGCGTGAGGGCAGGCGCGCAAGGCGTGCGCGGCCGGGGCCACCCCCCGCGGACCGCGCGCGCCTGCCCCTGGCCGGTGCGCCGCCCGGCGAGGGCGCTACGTCGCCTGGCGATGGGAATGCGTGTGCGCGGCGCACTGGTGCTCGGCGACCCGCGCGACGTAGCCGAGCATCCGGCTCGTGACGAGCTGCATCAGGGGCGCCGTCAGGGCGTCCCAGAGGAAGAGCTGCCGGCGCGTCCGCGTGTCGGTCGCGCGGATCCGCGCCTCGTACGAGAGCAGCGTGCGGCGCTGGCCGTGGGGCGTCACGACGAAGCCGGCGGCTGCCTTGATGTGGCCGGGGCAGTCGAACGCCTTGAACTCGGCGGCGGTCCGCCCCGAGAACAGGCTCTCCGTGCGCATCGGCCGCGCGATCGCCCCGACGACGATCTCGGAGCCTTCCTTCTCGGCCAGCTTGATCTGGCCATAGTCCTGGACGTTCTGGAGCGACACGCGCGCGGGCGCGGGAAGCGGCGCGAGCCCGAGCCGGCGCCGGGCGCGCCGCACGTCGGCCACGCGGAGCGCGAAGAAGGCGCGGAGCACCAGAGAGCGGCTCTTCGCGAAATCGACCCTCCGCAGCGCGGCGTACGTCACCTCCGGAGGCGCCATCACCACGATCTCCTGGTTCACGACGATGTCGGCCTCCGGGAGGAACGACTCGAGCAGCGTGGGGCCCGTGGCGGTGCGCTGCTGTCCCTCGAGCGGGCCCTCCGTCGTTGCCTGTCCCTCACCCTGTCGGCTGTCACTCTGCTGTGTCGAGATGTTCTGCATGGCGAACTACCCCCCCGCGGTGTTTCCTTGGGACAGGCTCGACGGATCGCCACCGGGCGTCTCCTGCTTTTGGATCGAGGACCGGAGAGCGCCTGGAATGTCAGATGGACAGAAAGGGTGTGGCAACAACGCGCAACCATCCGCAACGACGCGCAACGATGCGAGAGTCACGATGTGAGAAAGAGAATTGGAACCACAGAGGGCACAGAGGGCACAGAGGAAAGAGAGAGGGAGAGAGGGGGAGATTTCTTTCCTTCTCTCCTCTGCGCCCTCTGTGCCTCTGTGGTTCCAACTCTTCCCCCCGGCAGCCGACGCCGCCGCGGGCGCCGGGGGGTCAGCCCGGGAGGCGCCGGGACGACTCCGCCATGCGGTGGGCGATGCGGAAGGCCATCTCGAGCGACTGTCGGTAGTTGAGCCGCGGGTCGCACAGGCTCGCGTAGCGCCGGTCGAGATCGGACTCGGTGAGCCCGGCGCCGATGCACTCGGTGACATCGTCGCCGGTGAGCTCGAAATGGACGCCGCCGAGGTGGGAGCCGAGCGCCTCGTGCACCTCGAAGCTGGCCTCGATCTCGGTGAGGATATCCTCGAAATTCCGTGTCTTGATCCCGCCGGACGTCGTCTGGGTGTTCCCGTGCATCGGATCGGACATCCAGAGCACCTTGCGCCCCGCCGCGCGCACCGCCTCGATGAGCGGCGGCAGCCCGTCGCGCACGCGGCCGGCGCCCATGCGCACGATGAGCACGATCTTTCCCGGCTCGTCCGCGGGGTTCAGCCGATCGAGGAGGCGGATCACCTCGCCGGGGACCGTCTTCGGGCCGAGCTTGATGCCCACCGGGTTCTCTACCCCGCTGAAGAACTCGACGTGCGCGCCGTCGGGCTGCCGCGTGCGCTCGCCGATCCAGGGCAGGTGGGTCGTCAGGTCGTAGTAGCCGGGGCGGCGCGCGACCTTCCGGGTCTGCGCGGACTCGTAGTGCAGGTTGAGCCCCTCGTGGCTCGTGAAGAACTCGACCCGCGACAGCTCCCCGACGGGGACCTCGGCGAGCGCCTCCATGAACCGGAGGGCCTCCCCGACCTGCTCGGTCATCCGCTGGTACCGCTCGCGCAGCTCGCCGGGCAGATCCGCCCGCTCGAGGAAGCTCAGGTCCCAGTACTCCGGGTGGTGCAGATCGGCGAAGCCGCCCTCCGACAGCGAACGGATGAAGTTCAGCGTCAGCGCCGCGTGCTGGTAGCCCGCCACCATCAGGCCCGGATCCGGGCGGCGGGCGGCGGCCTCGAAGGGAGCCCGGTTGATGAGATCCCCGAAATAGCTCGGCAAGCTCACGCCGGCGCGCGTCTCGACCGGGCTCGATCGCGGCTTTGCATACTGGCCGGCAAAGCGCCCGAGGCGCACCACCGGCCGGCGCGCGCCGTGCACCAGCACGAGCGACATCTGGAGCAGGATCTTCAGCTTGTTCGTGACGATGTTCGGACGACAATCGTCCAGCGTCTCCGCGCAGTCGCCCCCCTGCAGCACGAACCGCCGCCCGAGCTGCGCCTGGGCCAGATGGCCCTTGAGCCGCTCGACCTCCCACGAGGTCACGAGCGGCGGCAGCGCGCGGAGCTTCTCGACGGCCGCGACGACGGCGTCGGCGTCTTCATAGGGGAGCGGCGCTGCGTTGGGACGTTCACGCCATGAGTCGGGCGACCAGGATTGAGCAGGAACGGACATGCGTTGAGCCCTGATATGGCAAGGCTCCCACCCGCGCAACCCTCGGTCAACGCCATCGGCTGTCGAGCGCGATCAGCGACCCTCCGGCGCCGGGGCCGCCCCGGGCGACGGCCCGACGCGCTCCTCGATCGCCTGGATTGTCGCCTTGATCTCGCCCGAGATCGAGGCGCACGGCGCCGCGCAGCGGCTCATCCCGAGAAAGCCGCATCCCTTGCTCTTGCCGACGACGAGCGGCGCGAGGACGTCGATCGCGCGCCGATCGCCGTCGGCCTTGGCGCGCGCGAGCAGCGGCTGCCGCGCCTTGCAGGAAGCGGCGCCCCGCAGCTCGTGCGCGACGCGCAGCGCGGGCGTGGCCCGCTCCAGGACCGCGGCCTCCGCGAGGCGCTTCGCGGCGCGCTCCTTGAGCGCGGAGCTGCCCACCGCGAGGTCGTAGAGGAGGTCGGCCCCGTGGCTCCCCAGGGGGCCCGCCATGAGGTCGAGCGCGGAAGAGGCGGCCTCGGGAGGTCCGCCGGCGGCGCTCGCGACGACGCGCTTCACGTCGTCGTCGGCGGCCGCCCCCGGATCGAGCTCGAGGAGCCGCTTCGCCGCGGCCAGCGCGGCGGCGTGGTAGGGCGGCGGGAGCGCGTGGCGAAGCATGAGGGCCCGGAAGATCGCCGGGTCCTTGGGGTAGCGCGCGGCGAGCGCCTCCAGCGCGAGCACGCCGCCCGCGTTCGCCGCGGCGAGCTCGTCGGCGGGGACCGCGTTGCTCGGGCGCGGGATGACCGGGCGCCGCGGCGCGGAGCCCTCCGGCGGCGCGCGCTCCGCGCCCGCGGCCGCCTCGATCCGGTCGAGCGAGGCGTCGTCGCGCACGAGGGCGGCGGCGACGACGAGCGCCACCGCGGCGGCCGTGCCGGCGACGAGCCACCGCGCCGCGACCGGCGCCCGCGCCAGCATGGATGCGCGCGGGCTGGCGGCGCTGACGCTCGTGGCGAGCGCGCTGCCCTTCGCGGGGAGCGTGCTCGGTCTGTCGGGGGAGCTGGCCCGGCTGGCGCCCGTTCCAGATGCCTGCGCTGGCATGGTCCGCTCACCTAACACAGGCGCGGGCCGCGGCCCATGGCCGGCGTCGCGCGCCCGGGCCTTGGCTCATCGCCGCCGTTCCCGCCACTGGAACACGGCGGCTGCGAGCGCGGCGCCCACGCTGATCAGGAAGAGCAGCGCATCCCACACCGGCCAGGCGATGCCGACGGCCCGCTGCAGGAACACCGCCTCGAGCAGCCGCACGAGCAGCGACGCGGCGCCGTAGGCCACGAGCGCGAGGACGACGGGCGTCGTGATCCGCGGCGCGAGCGCGCTCAGCCTGACGTCGTCCCGCCAGATGTGACGGAAGACGTAGAAGCCGCCGAACAGCCCGACGCCGAACAGGGCGCACAGGATCCCGAACGTGAGGAGCGCGGCGCCCTGGCCCGACAGCGCGGCGTCATCACCGCGCGCGGCGCGCACGAGGCCGGCGAGGCTGCTGACGAGGCCGGCGCCGAGCCATCCCAGGCCGAGGCTCGCCGAGAGGAAGACCATCTGCCGCGTCAGGTACGCCTCGGACGCGGGCGAGCCGGGCAGGCCGAAGGCCTGCGAGAGCGCGAACGGCCGCCCGAGCACGACGGACGGGCGCGCGAGCGGCGCGCGCGTGCTCGACGGCATCTGCCCGGCCGCGGCCGCCTCCTCGTACGGCGTGAGGTCGCTGGCGAGCTCGCCCATCGAGGCGTGACGGCCGCCCTTGTCCTTCGCCATCGCGCGCTGGAGGACGAGCTCCAGCCCGGGCGGGATCTCCGGGTTGAGCGCCCGCGGCGGCTTCGGCTCCTCCGTCATGACCGCAAGGAGCGTCGCCGTCGGGTCGCTCTGCTCGAAGGGGCGCTGCCCGGTGAGCGCGTGGTAGAGCACGGCGCCCACGGCGTAGATGTCGGCCCGGAGATCGACCTCCTCGCCCTTCGCCTGCTCCGGGGCCATGTAGGCAGGCGTTCCGAGCACCATGCCCGTCCTCGTGAGCGCCGAGGGCTCCGAGGTCTTCGAGATGCCGAAATCGAGGACCTTCACGGTCGGACACGCCGGATCGCCCGTGAGGAAGATGTTCTCCGGCTTGAGGTCCCGGTGGACGATCCCGGCGGCGTGCGCGGCCGCGATGCCGTCGCAGACCTCGCGCGCGATCCGCACCGCCGTGCCCACCGGCAGCCGTCCCCCGGACGCCGCGAGCAGCTCGCCGAGCCCCTGGCCGTCCAGGTACTCGGCGATGATGCACGGCCGGCCGTCGCTCAGCCGGTTCACGTCGTAGATCTCGACGACGTGCGGGCTCCTGATCGCCGCCGCCGCCTCCGCCTCGCGCTGGAAGCGCGCGAGGACGGTGGGCTGCTGGGCGAGCTCCGGGTGGAGCGTCTTCAGGGCGAACCGCTTGCCCGGGATGCGGGTGTGGTGCGTCTCGTAGACGCGGCCCATGCCGCCCTCGCCGAGGAGGCGGGTGATGAGGTACGCGCCCGCCACCGTGGCGCCGACGAGCGGGTCCGCCTCCGAGGGCCGATCGCCCGGCGCGCTCCCCGGGGGCGGCGCGGGTGGACGGACCGTGTCGGCGGTCGCGTAGTGCGAGGCCGCCCGCAGCCCCGTGGGGACCGCGGGCGGGCGGACCGTCTCGGGCGCCATGTCGGGCGCGGCAGCGCTCCCGCCGCCGGGGGGAGCCGGCGGGCGGACCGTCTCCGCGGTCGTCGACGCCGTCGGCATGACGGGCGCGACGATGGGCGTGGCGGTGGCCTGGGACTGAGCCAGCGCTCCACGGACGGCGGCCAGCGCGGCCTGCCGCTCCGTGTCGCTCATGACGCGGGTCGGCCCGTCGCCCTCCTCAGGCACGTGAGAGGGCGCGCCTCCGGTAGAACCGGACGAGGGTACGGCAGGGCTGCCCGAGCGACCGGGCGAAAAGCTCGAATCCGACACGCTCAGGGCCTCGCTCCCATGAATCCTGGTCGGCCCGCGCTGAAGGCGGGGACCGACGATCCGTCGCCAAACCGCAGACGAACGCCGCGAAGCGACGCTACCACGGATCGAGCTGCGCGAGGACGCCGACCTGCCGGACCTGGATCGGCACGCGACGTCGAGGCCTTCGCGCGGCCGGTCCGGCTAGCGGCGCGCCGCAGTCGGCGGGTCAGCCGGCGGGCTGCTCAGCCTGGACCGGCTTCTGCTTGGCGGCCTTGCGCTGCTCGGCATCGAGCAGGCCGATCCGCGCCTTCTGGCAGCGCTTCAGGCGCTTCTTCTTGAGCGGGGTGGCGAGCCATTCGTGACGCAGACGGACATTCCACTTCGGAGTATTGGCCATGATCGTAGGACTTTCTCTGCGAGGGCGGCGGAGACTACACAAACGTACGGGGGCGTCAAGCTGCCAGTGGGGCCGTCTGCTTCCCTTTTGTCGAGGAGGATCCGCTGCTGGATGCGGAGCCAGAGCGCGCGCGAGGCGGAAGCGGGGCGGGGCGGGAGCGCCCGCGCCGCGCGCAGCAGGGACGCGGCGAAGGCGTCCAGCGAGCGCTCCAGCGCGGGGAAGGGGCGCAGGGCGCTGCGGCGCTCGCGGGGCTGGCGCGCGACCGCGGCGCGGAAATCCTCGCGGGCGAGGCGCAGGCGGGAGCGGACGGTGTTCTCCTTGAGCTGGAGCTCCCGGGCGATGTCGGCCACCGGGACGCCGAGGACGTCGACCATCACGAGGATCACGCGCCGCTCGGGCGCGACCTTCAGGAGAAGCGCCGTCACGATCTCGGCGCGGTCCGCGCTCGCGAGCGTTTGCTCCGGGGTCGGCGTCGGATCGCGCCCGTCGAACGGCCATGAGCCGCCCGCCCCGGACGGGATCTCTCGGCGGCGATGGGCGCGCGCGTGGTAGTGGCTCGTCTTCCGCCACGCGATGCCGAAGAGCCACCGGTGGAGCGCCGCCTCCGGCTTGATCCGCAGGGGCGGAGGCCCTGCCGCGGAGCGCTCGGCCCGCGGGGCCGCGTGGTAACGCCACGGCTCGTAGGTGTCGAGGCCCCGGTAGGCCGCGAGGAAGATCTCCTGGAGCATGTCGTCCAGATCGTTCGCCGCGACGCCGAGCCAGCGGAGCGCGTGGTGGAGGAAGGGCAGGCCCGCCGCGTACACCGTCTCGAACGACGGGCGCGCCGAGGAGAAGGACGGCGAGGGCAGCGTCATCCGATGCTCCGTGCCACCGGGGCCGCCGGAAGATCCGCGCCGGCGTAGAGGGGGTAGGGGCGCGGCGCCGGCTGGTCTGCGGGCAGATCGAGCGCCGGGGGCGGCGGGAGCCAGCGCTCGATCGGCTCGAGCTCGACGAGCATGTCCAGCGACGTCCGGAGCGAGAGGCGGAAGTCGTCGTCCTCGGCGGCCCGGGCGCTGTGGAATGCGACATAGAACAGCACGGTGCCGAGCTGTGTCGCCTGCGGATCCGCGCGGCGCTGGAGGAAGCGATCGGCGAGATCGCACAGGGCATGAAACAGGCGGCCGCCCGGGCGACGGCTCCCGGGGCCGCACACGTCGAGCGTGGCGCGCCGGCGGGGGCGCCGGGCTGCTTTCTTTGGGGCAGGCGCGCAGGGCTGCGCCTTCGAACGGCTCCGGTTCGGCATGCTCCGGTCCATGGTCAAGGTTGAGGTCGCGATGGCCGTGCGTGCGACCATCGCCATGGAATACGGAGAGCTCTCCAGGATGATTTCGACTTCTGCTCTCGCGCACCGGCGGAGCTGCGGCGCCGACGTGGGAGGACCGGAGGCGCTCGGTCCGGCGCGATCGTCAGTCCGGCACGGGCGTCATCTGCACTTGCAGGTGGATCGGCGGGGCGCCGCTCCTGGCCTCGACGAGGCGGTCCCACGCGAAGTAGCCGGCCTTCTCGACGGTGATGCGGTGCGTGCCCGGCGGCAGCGCGACGCCGCGGGCGGCGACGTAGGCGAGCGCGCCGATGTACTGGTCGTCGATCGTGACCGACGCGTCGGGCACGTTCCCCTTCATCCGCAGCGAGACCGTCGCCGGCGTGCGCGGGACGCACGCCGAGAGCCCGAGCAGCAGGAGCGCCGCGGCGGCGCGCGTCCTCTTCGCGTTCTTCGCGTTTGCGTTCGCGCTCGCGCCGGCCATCGTCACTCCCACTCGATGGTCGAGGGCGGCTTCGAGGACACGTCGAGCACCACGCGGTTCACGCCGCGCACCTCGTTGATGATCCGCGAGCTCACCCGCGCGATGAGGTCGTAGGGCAGCCGCGCCCAGTCGGCGGTCATGCCGTCGGTCGAGTGCACAGCGCGCAGCGCGATGGCCTCGTCGTAGGTGCGCTCGTCGCCCATCACGCCGACGGAGCGGACGGGGAGGAGGACGCAGAAGCTCTGCCAGAGCGACTCGTAGAGCCCGGCGGCGCGGATCTCCTGATCGAAGATCGTGTCGGCCGCCCGGAGCACGCGGAGCTTCTCCGGCGTGACCTCGCCGAGGCACCGCACCGCGAGCCCCGGGCCGGGGAACGGCTGGCGGTAGAGGATCTCCCGCGGCATGCCGAGCGCCTCGCCGGCGGCCCGCACCTCGTCCTTGAAGAGCTCGCGCAGCGGCTCGATCAGGCCGAGGTTCATCCGCTCGGGCAGGCCGCCGACGTTGTGGTGGCTCTTGATGACGGCGCTCGGCCCCTTGAACGAGACGCTCTCGATGACGTCCGGGTAGAGCGTGCCCTGGACGAGCCACTTCGCGCCCTGCACCCGCTTCGCCTCCTCCTCGAACACCTCGATGAAGAGGCGGCCGATCACCTTGCGCTTCTGCTCGGGATCCACGACGCCGCGCAGCCCCTCGAGGAACCGCGCCGACGCGTCGACGGCGTCGAGGTTCATGTGGAAATGGTCGCGGAACGTGCGCTCGACCGTCTCGGCCTCGCCCTCGCGCAGGAGGCCGTTGTCGACGAAGATGCACGTCAGCCGGTCGCCGAGCGCGCGCTGGCAGAGGACGGCGGCGACCGAGGAGTCGACCCCGCCCGACAGGCCCAGGATGACGCGGTCGTGCTGGCCCGCCTTCTCGCGGACGGCGGCGATCGCCTCCTCCACGAACGACGCGGGCGTCCAGGTCGGCGAGAGGCCGGCGACGTCGAAGAGGAACGCCTGGAGGATCTCCTTGCCGCGCGGGGTGTGGACGACCTCGGGGTGGAACTGGAGGCCGTACATCTTGTCGCGCTCGCGCGCGACGGCGCAGAGCGGGCTGCCTGGCGAGGTGCCGAGCGCGACGAACCCCTCCGGCAGCGCGGCGAGGCGGTCGCCGTGGCTCATCCAGACGTCGATGGCGTCGCCCTCGGCGAAGCGGGAGAAGATGCCCGTCGGGCGCTCGACGCGCACCGTGGCGGGGCCGTACTCGCCGCCTGTGTGCGCGCGCTCGACCTTGCCGCCGAGGTGGTGCGCCATGAGCTGGAGCCCGTAGCAGATGCCGAGCGTCGGGACGCCGAGCTCCAGCACCTCGCGCGCGCAGCGGGGCGCGCCTTCCCCGTACACGCTGGCGGGGCCGCCGGAGAGGATGAGCGCCCGCGGGGCGAGCCTGCGCAGCTCGGCGACCGGCACGTCGAAGCGGTGAATCTCGCAGTAGACGCCAGACTCACGCACGCGCCGGGCGATGAGCTGCGTGTACTGAGAGCCGAAATCGAGGATGACGACGAAGTCCCGCCGGGGTGAGAGCATGGCTGCCGCTAGCATGGCGGTGCGGGATCCGCCAGGGTCGGGCCGCGGTCGGTCGATCCATCCAGCCATCCATCCATGCGCGCGGGCGCGGCGCGCGCATCGACGGCGGCGCGCCCGCTCGCCTCGCCTGGGTCACGGCTGCGCGGGGGGCGGCGGCGGCGTGGGCGCAGGCGGCGCGCCCGTGGGCGGCCCTCCCGGCGACGGGGCCAGGAGCGGCGCGCCCGGCGCGGCCGCCGGATCGTCCGGCGGCGCGGCCGGGGCCTCCGCCGCGCCGCTCCCTGGCGCGGGCGCGCCGCTCCCTGGCGCGGGCGCGCCGCTCCCTGGCGCGCCGCCGTCGAACGCGCGCGGGGGTTCGTATTCGGGCGGCGGGCCGCCCGGGAGCGGCTTCGGGGCGGACGAGCACGCCGCGGCGAGGAGCGCGGCGGCGATCGCGGCGATCGCGGCGAACTGCGAGGCGTGGTGGGCTCGTGTCATAGCTGGACTTCGCTGCCCGCGGCGCTCCCGGCAGGATCTGGAGGCTGCGGCAGGTCGGGAGGGCCGAACGGATCGGGCGGGATCTGGAGCCGCTCCGGATCACCGAACGGCGAGGAGGGGATGGAAGGCGGCGGCGACTCGAGCGGCGCCCCGCGCGCGTTCGGCGCCGCGAGGGGGATCCCCGTGCTCGGCGGGGCGGGGGCGTCCTCGGCCGCGTCCGGGCCGCCGCACGCCGTGGGCGCGAGCGCCGCGAGGAGCGCCCCCGCGACGAGCGCCGTCGCGCGCGGCCCCGGCGCCCCGCGCGAGGCGCGGCAGGCCGGGCGGGAGCGGCAGGCGAGGAACGCCTGGATCGACCTTCGGAGATCGCCGGACACGGCGGGTACGCTAGCACGGACACGCAGGAGAACGGTTGGCCCGCGCAGGGAGGCGAGCTAGGTTCCCGCTGTGGAACAGAGCAACGTCGATCTCGAGGGCACGCTGCGCGCGCTCTGCCAGCGCGCCCGGACGGCTGCCCGGGCCCTCGCACCCCTGGACCGGGCTCAGAAGGACCGCGCGCTGCGCGCCATCGCCGAGCGGCTGCGCGCCGAGGCCGGCGAGGGCAAGCGCTCCGCCGTGCTGGCCGCGAACGCCGAGGACGTGGCCGCGGCGCGCGCCGCGGGCGTCTCCGAGTCGCTCGTCGACCGGCTCGTGCTCGACGAGGCGCGCCTCACGGCGATCGCCGGCGCGGTGCTCGAGGTCGCGGCCGCCGGCGATCCGGTCGGGCAGGTCGTCGGCATGGAGCGGCGGCCGAACGGCCTGCTCGTCGGCCAGGTGCGCGTCCCGCTCGGCGTGATCGCGATGATCTACGAGTCGCGCCCCAACGTGACGGTCGACGCCGCGGTGCTGTGCCTGAAGAGCGGCAACGCCGCGATCCTTCGAGGCGGCAAGGAAGCGGCGCGCTCGAACGCGGCGCTCGGCGCGCTGCTCTCGGACGCCTTGCGCTCGGTCGGGCTGCCGGCCGACGCGGTGCAGATCGTCCCGTCGCTCGATCGCGAGGCGACGCGGATCCTGCTGGGCCTGACGGGCATGATCGACCTCGCCATCCCGCGCGGCGGCGAGGGGCTCATCCGGTTCGTCGCCGAGAACGCGCGCGTCCCCGTGATCCAGCACTACAAGGGCGTGAACCACCTCTACGCCGACGCCGGGTGCGACGTCGACATGGCCCTCCGCCTCGTCGAGAACGGCAAGCTCCAGCGCCCCGGCGTGTGCAACGCGCTCGAGTGCCTGCTCGTCCACGAGAGCGTCGCCGCGGCGCTGCTCGGGCGCGTCGCGGCCCTCGCGGAGCGCGGGCTCGAGCTGCGCGGCGACGAGGCCACCTGCGCGCTCGTGCCGTCGGCGCGCAGGGCCTCCGAGGACGACTACGGCCGCGAGTTCCTCGCGCCGATCCTCGCCGTGCGGGTCGTGCGCTCGCTCGACGAGGCGCTCGAGCACATCGGCCGCCACGGGTCGATGCACACCGAGGTCATCTGCACGCCGCGCTACGATCACGCGCAGCGATTCCTGCGCGAGGTCGACGCGAGCTGCGTGCTGGCGAACGCGTCGTCGCGGTTCAACGACGGCGGCGAGCTCGGCCTCGGGGCGGAGATCGGCATCTCCACGACGAAGCTCCATGCCTATGGCCCGATGGGGCTCGCGAGCCTGACGGCGCTCAAGTGGATCGCCTACGGCGAGGGCCAGACCCGCTGACGCGGGCGAGATGAGGGCCCCTGTCGACAGGGGCCGGGCACAAGAAAGCGAGAGAACGTTGGCGACGACGAAGAAGGACGCAGGCGAAGGGAGCAGCAAGCCGCGGGCGAAGTCGGGATCGAAGGCGGGCGAGGGCGCGGAGCCCCGCGTCCCCGCGCGCAAGAAGGCCGTCACGGCCAAGGCGGGCGCGGCGGGGCGGGCGAGCTCCGCGGCGAAGCCGAAGCGGCCGGCGTCGCCCCGGATCCGCGCCTCCCACGCGGGCGTCGGCGACGCCGCGGCGAAGGCCGGGCGGGCGCGCCGCGCGGCCGGCGCGGGCGACGAGGTGGAGGAGAACGAGCGCCCGGCGCGGCCGATCCCGGCGGATCGGCCGGCGACGAGGGCGCGGCGTCCGGCGCGGGGCGAGGGCGACGCGCCGCGGCCCGCGCGGGGCGGCGGCGAGGGCGGGGCGAAGGCGGCGCTGCCGCTCGCGGGCCGGGCGCCCGCGCGGGCCAAGTCGCCGCTCGCCGGCCCGAAGCGCGCGGCCGCGCGCCGCAGCACGCCGCCGGCGGCCCCCCAGCCGTCGGCGCCGGCGCGCGAGCTCGCGCTGACGCTGGCCGCGGCGGGGCTCGACAAGAAGGCGATCGGCGTCGAGATCCTGGAGGTGGTGGGGCGCGTCGACTACGCGGACTACCTGGTGATCATGACGGGCCGCTCCGACCGGCACGTCCACGCGATCGCGACAGGCCTGGAGGAGGCGACGCGCAAGCACAACGTCGCGCCGCTCTCCATGGAGGGCCTCGCCGCGGCGACGTGGGTGCTGATCGACTTCGGCGACGTCGTCGTCCACGTGTTCCAGGAGGAGACGCGCCGCCTGTACGACATCGAGGGGCTCTGGATCGACGCGGGCCGCGTGCCGGTCCCGCAGGACGGCCCGCCGCCGGGGGCGCAGCCCGCCCCGCGGTTCGACCCGAGCTGAGCGCGCCGTGCGCCTCGTCGTCGCGGCCGTCGGTCGCGTGAAGGACAGGCCGCTGCGCGCGGCGATCGACGAGTACCTCGGTCGAATCCGCCGCTACGTCGCGTGCGACGAGATCGAGATCCCGGACGGCCCGCCGGCGAAGGTCGGGCCGCTCCTTGCGCGGGCGACGGCGGGGGCGAGCGTCATCGCCATGGAGGTGAACGGCAAGCCGCTCGGCAGCGAGGCGTTCGCGTCCGGCGTGGAGCGGTGGGGCTCCCGCGGCAAGGGGGTCGTCGCGTTCCTGATCGGCGGGGCGGACGGGCTGCCGCCGGACGTCTCCGCCGCCGCGAACGACCGCTGGAGCCTCTCGCCGCTCACGTTCCCGCACCGCCTCGCGCGGCTCGTGCTGATCGAGCAGCTCTACCGCGCGATGACGCTGCTGCGGGGCGAGCCGTACGCGCACTGAGCCCGCGCGCGGTCACTCCTTCGGCCAGTCCGGGGCCGCGAGGTCCATCGGCCCATCGAGCCAGCTCGCGTAGGCCGCCTCGTCGGCCTTCCTGTACTGGCCGAACGTCTTCTCGAAGTACTCGCCCCAGTGGGGCTGCCGCCCGTCGACGTCGGTGAAGCCGTACGCGCGGGCGAGGTCCCACGAGCTGAAGACGCGGCCGGCCCTGGCCGCGACGTTCGGGTCGGCGGCGAGCGCCGCGACGGCGCGGCCGACGAAGTACGGGGTCTCCGATGCGATGAAGTGCGGGTCCTTGGCGGCCGCGTCGCGCCAGTTCTCCTCGGTGACGCCGAACCCGTCCAGCATGGCCTCCGAGCGCAGGAAGCCGGGCGTGATCGCGAGCGCCGTGATGCCTGGGTGGCGGCGCAGCTCCCAGGCCATGGCGAAGGCGAGGCGGATGACGGACATCTTGGCCAGATCGTAGAAGAGGTTGCCGCGGTAGCCGAAGCTGTCGCCGTCGGTGACCTCGACGATGAGGCCGCGGCCCTGCTCGAGCAGGAGCGGCACCGCGTGGCGGCTCGTGATGATGTGCGAGGTGACGGCGCGCTCGAGCAGGAGCTTCCCCTTGGGCACGGAGAGCTTCCAGAACGGCTGGCCGAACTCGGTGAGCTCGTCGCCGCCCCAGACGTCGTTGACGAGGACGTCGAGCCGGCCGCGCTCGCGCCGGATCCGGTCGCAGAGCGCCTCGACCTGCTCCTCGACGGTGTGGTCGACCTGGGCGGCGACGCCGTGTCCTCCGGCCGCGGTCACCCGCTCCGCGGTCTCCTCGATCGTCTCCGGGCGCTGGCCCGTGGCGGGCTGGCCGCGGACGCTGCGCCCGGTGCAGTAGACCGTCGCGCCGGCCTCGCCGAGCGAGCACGCGATGGCGCGCCCTGCGCCGCGCGTGGCTCCGGCGACGAGGGCGACCTGTCCTTCCAGCGGTTTCATTCGGTATCTCCTCCTTCGTGGGGCCGGCGTCGCCGCGCCGCAGCGCGAGCCGCGCGCGGGCGGCGTCGCCGGTCCGGTCGTGCGGAGACGCTACGGGACGATTCCTGACACCTTCTGTCATGAATTCCGCGTAGGCTCGGATCCGGGTCGAATCAGGGCCAGATCGAGGTCAGGTCGAGGCCAGGAGCAGGGACGGACGTCATGCGCGCGGATCGGCTGCTCAGCTTGATGTTGCTCCTCCAGCAGGCGAAGGGCCGGCAGCTCACGGCCGAGGACCTCGCGCGGCGGCTCCAGGTCTCGGCGCGGACGATCTACCGGGATCTCGACGCGCTCTCGTTGGCGGGCGTGCCCGTGTATGCGAACCGTGGCCCGAACGGCGGGATCGCGCTGCTGGACGGGTGGCAGACGAGCCTGACGGGGCTGACGCAGATCGAGGTGCAGGCGCTCTCCGCGGTGGCCGCGCCGGGCGCGCTGGCGGACATCGGCCTGTCGGCGGCGCTGGAGAGCGGCTTGATCAAGCTGTCGGCGGCGCTCCCGGTGGTGCAGCGGTCAGCCGCCGAGCACGCGCGGCAGCGGCTCCACGTGGACTCGTCGGGGTGGTTCCAGGGAAGGGAGTTGGTGCCGCACCTCGACGTGCTGCGGGAGGGGGTCTGGCAGGACCGCAAGGTGTGGCTCGCGTACCGGGACTTCGACGGCGAGGCGAGCGAGCGGGTGGTGGACCCGTACGGGCTCGTGATCAAGGCGGAGCGCTGGTACCTCGTGGCCGGGACGGCGCGCGGGCCGACCGTGTTCCGGGGCGCGCGCGTGGAGGGGGCGCGGCTCCTCGACGAGGGGTTCGCGCGGCCCGAGGGGTTCGACCTGGCGGCCTGCTGGAAGGAATGGTGCCAGCGGTTCGCGGAGCGCCGGGCGAGCTACGTGGTGACGCTCCGCGCGAGCGAGGAGGGGGAAGCGGCGCTCCGGCGGGTCCGGCCCAGCGGCGAGCACGAGCGCTGGGGGCAGGGGAGCCGCGGGCGTGACGGGACGAGGACCGTGACGGTGGATTTCGAGCGGGAGTCGATCGCGGTCTCGCAGATCCTCGGTCTTGGCAGGGGGATCGAGGTGCTGGAGCCGGCGGCCCTGCGGGCGCGGCTCGAGGCGATCGCGGAGGACCTGCGCGCCGTGTACGGGGCGCGCGAGGGGGCGAGGGCGGGCGCCGGGGTGGTGGTGGCGTCCGCATCGACGCCGCGGAGGCGAGACCGGAGGAAGGCGGCGCCGTCGACCGGCGCCGGGTAAGAAAAAGAATTCACGCCGGAGGCTGTCGAGAGGCTCCGGTTTGAATTGAAATTCACCCGGAGGCTGTCGAGAGGCTCCGGGTAGAAAAAGAATTCAGGATGGAGGCTGTCGAGAGGCTCCGGTTTGAATTGAAATTCACCCGGAGGCTGTCGAGAGGCTCCGGTTTGAATTGAAATTCACCCGGAGGCTGTCGAGAGGCTCCGGTTTGAATTGAAATTCACCCGGAGGCTGTCGAGAGGAGGTGGGGGACCCCCCCCTGCCGGAATGATGGAACCGCCAAGACGCCATAAGACGCCAAGAAAACACAAAAAATCTTGGCGTCTTATGGCGTCTTGGCGGTTCAAAAGACCCCGCCTTCGGCCGAAGTACCCCACGACCGTCGAGAGGCTCCGGTTTGAATTGAAATTCACCCTGGAGCCCGCCGGTTGCGCCAAGGCCGGAATAACGACACCCCCATGAAAAGGCGAGTCGCCCTGTCGCCGTCGCTTCCTTGCGCAGGGCTCAGCGTCGGCCGCTGGACGCCTGACGCGGTGGCCCGGGTCGGGCTTGACGGGCGGTCGCGCTCCGGCGCTACCGTACGCTCATCATGGATCGGGGAGACGTAGCGAGCGCAGCAGCGGAGAGGGCCGGGGACCGATGACCTTCGGCGCGCACGACGACGCGCTCGCGCGATGCCGCTGGCCCGATCTCTCGCCGAGGTACGCGCGCGCGCTCCGCGCGGCGGTCGACCTCGTGCTCGAGCGCTTCGAGCCGCTGGCCATCGTGGCGGCCGGATCCATCGTCCGCGGCTGCGGAGATCCGTCGAGCGATCTCGATCTCTTCGTGATCCACGGCGCTCCGTACAAGCAGCGGTTGCAGCGCTGGTTCGGGGACGTCCCCGTGGAGATCTTCGTGAATCCTCCCGCCGCCGTGCGTGAGTACTGGGTCGCCGAGCATCAGAGCGGCCAGCCGTCCGTCGCGCACATGCTCGCCACGGGGTTTCCAGTCCTCGGATCTCCGCTCCTCGACGAGCTCAGGGCAGAGTCCGCCGTGTGGCTCGCGAAGCGGACCGCGCTCACGCCCGACCAGGATGCCTGGGCGCGGTACAGCGCCGCGACGCTCCTGGAGGACGCCCTCGACGTCGCCGCGCGCGATCCCGCGATGGCCAGCGCCCTGCTCGCCGAGGCCGTCCTCGCGATGGTTCGCTACCATCTCCTGGCGCGCAACGGCGTCCTGCCGCGCGCCAAGGAGCTCCTCGCCGAGCTCGAGCGGAGCGACCCGGAGGTCGCCCGCTCGGCGCGCCGGTCCTTCGAGGCTGCCTCGCTGGGAGACCGGATCACCGCCGCGCACGCGGTCGCCGATGTGTGCATAGGCGCTCGCGGGTTCTTCGCGTGGGAATCCGAGCGCGTGCCTGTGGCGGCGCCCTCCGGGTGACGGTCGCCAGGAGCCGCCCGGCTGAAGCGGACGCCCGGCTGAAGCGGACGCACGAGCGCTGCTGTTGCCGTGATGCGCCCGCAGCAGGGCTGTCCGGAGCGCGCGAGCGCTGAACTTCATGCAGGCTTGCGACACGGAGGGGAGCGCCGGATGCACCACGCGCGATCGGGGTTCGTGTTCTTCATCGTTGTGACAGCCATCGGTGTGACCGCCTGTGCGGCGAGCGGGCCGGCCACGGAGGCCGCGTCCCCGGCGGTCGAGGACCGCGCCGGATCCGCGTGGTTCATCGATGCCGACGGGAACGTGAAGACCTGGGTTCCGGGCAGCAGCGCGCCCTCGGACCTAAGTCTTCAGGACGATGTGATGGAGGTCCGTTGTCGCGTCTCCACGGAGGGCGAGTACTACGGGTGCAGGCGGCTGCGAGGGCCTCGGTCGGCCGAGGATGACGTCTTCGCGGCGCTGAGGACGATGCGCGCAGAGCCGGCCACGAGCAACGGTGAGCCCGTCGAGGTCTGGCGGACGCTCACCTTTCGACTGGGATTCCGGATGAACTGACCACCGCGTCGGCCGAGGATCGACCGCCCGCGGCGAGCTTCTCTCGAGATCTCCCACCCTCGGATGCCCCGCAATCGGCGTCAGCCGGGTTGCATCAGGTGTGGTTTGTGGTTTAGTTCTCCCCCTGAAGCAATTGGCTTGATTGAAAGAGCCGCTTAACAATAAATTACAGAAAGGGACTGACTTTGATCTTGACGAGCTTCGGTGCCAGAATCCGCTTCGTTTGCGCTATTTCGCTGCTCGGAGGGGCTGGCTGCGTCTCCCCTGATCTCCAGGGCACGGACCTCGAAGGCGACATGTCCGCCGAGGTGGGTGAGGCCGTTCAATCGCTCTCGACTGTAACGTTCCGCGCCAGCTCGACGGCGAGCGCGAAGAACGTGACCTCGTTGGCCGTGGCGAAGCCCGCGGGCGTCGTGCAAGGCGACGTCCTGATCGCGCGCATCGCCAACCGGAATCACGTGGAAGCGGTGATCACCCCGCCGGCGGGATGGACGGTGCTCCGCTCGGATCAGAGCGCGTCTGCCATCAAGTCGTGGGTCCTCTGGAAGGTGGCGACCGGCGCGGAGCCCGCCAGCTACTCCTTCGGGTTCGACGTCTCTGCCTACGTGGCGGGGAGCATCGTGGCGTTCAGCGGCGCCGACCCCGTGAACCCGATCGACGCGGTGAGCGGCCAGAAGAACGGCAACTCCGCGACCCTGGCGGCGCCCGCGGTCACCACCACGGCGGCGAACGGCGTCGCGGTCTGGTTCGGGACGCAGGTCTGGACCGGATCGGCCTGCCCGGCGAGCCCGATCCAGCCGCCCGCGGGCTTCACCGAGCCGTTCGACACGTGCCTCCTCTCGTCGTCCACGGGCCTCCTGTTCGACGCGGCGTACGCGCAGCTCGGCGCAGCGGGCTCGCAGCCGGCGTGGAGCGGCAGCTCGCCCTTCCCCAACACGAACACCGCGCAGGTCGTCACGCTGAGGCCTGCCGGCGCCCCGGCCTGCACCGCGGGCGACAGCTTCGCCAGCACCTTCACGACGCTCGGGAGCCTGACCTCGACCGACATCGTGGAGATCTCCGGGCTCGCCGCGAGCCGCGTCAACCCGGGCGTCCTGTACGCGCACAGCGAGAACAACGCGAACTTCGTCGCCATCAACAAGACGAACGCGGCGGTCGTCGGGAGCTATGTCGCCGGCGTGTTCCCGTGGGACTGGGAGGACGTCGCGACCGGCCCGTGCCCCGCGGGGAGCTGCATCTTCATGGCGGACATCGGCAAGAAGAGCGGGCATCCGCCGCCGGAGCCGACGACCTTCGCCGTGTACCGCATGAAGGAGCCGAACCTCGCCGCGGGCGAGACGAGCGGCACGGTGTCTGGCGACAGGTTCCCGTTCCAGTATCCGGACACGGCGCAGAACGCCGAGGCGCTCATGGTGCATCCGACGACGGGGGACATCTACGTCGTCACGAAGAACGGCACCACGGGGCTCAGCAAGGTGTACAAGTTCCCCAAGCCGCTACCGGCGCCCGACACGATGTCCACGTTGATTCACGTGGCGGATCTCCAGATGCCTCAGGGCGCGGACGTGCCCGCCTGGGAGGTCACCGCCGGGACCATCCACCCGTGCGCCAACCGCTTCCTGCTGCGCACCTACCGTGCGGTCTACGAGTACCGCGCTCCGGCCGGAGGGAGCTTCGAGTCGGCCTTCTCCGCGTCGCCCGTCGCGCTCACGGACACCAAGGAGGGGCAGGGCGAGTCGATCGAGTACGAGCCTGACGGCTCCGGCTATTTCACGATGACCGAGAGAGAGACTGCCCCGTACCCGCTGAAGCGCGTCGCTCGCCAGTAGGGCAAGCGGCCATCCCGTCACTCGCCCGCTCATCAACCACCCCTCGGGTCTCATCCCCCGCTTCCGCGCTCACAGCACGTTCGCAGCAACGGTGTTTTCCGCGCGGGGTAGGGGATGGGCCACCCCATCTTCAACCACGGTAGGCCCGCGGCGAGGGTGTTCTGGCAAGGTGCCCCCGCTCACTCCGGGAAGAACGTCTCGATCGCGAGCGCCGGCGTACCCTCCGGGTGGACCCCGCCGAGCAGCGCGAGCGTCCCGTTCGGCGCGGGAACCGCCGTCGCCCCGCGCCGCGGCTCCCGCAGCGGCAGCTCCTCCACCTGCGCCGCCGCGACATCGGCCACGAAGCTCCTCGTCAGCCCCCCGTCGCCCGCCTCGGAGCCCACCGCGAGCACGCGCCCGCCCGGCAACGCGAACGCGGCGACGTCCACGACCGCCGCGGGCAGCGCGGCGCCCGCGACCTCCACCGCGGCGCAGCTCGCCGCGCACCCCGGCGCGAGCCGCCGCGTCGGCGCCGCCGCGCCGCCCTCGACCCCGCCGACGAGCGCGATCTCCCCGGGCCCGGTCACCGCGGCGCCCGCGCCGTGCGTCGCGTCCGGCGGGAACGGCCGCGGCAGGAACGCTGTCGCGCCGTCGCCGAGCACCTCCACCCCCGCGCCCTCCGCGCTCCCGCCGGCGACGACAAGGCCGAGCCCCTCCACCCACACGGCGGCGGCGCCGGCCCGCGCGTGGCGGAGCCGCGCCACCGAGAGCGTCCGGTCCGCGCCGACGACGAGCACCGCGTCCGAGGGCTGACCGGGCGCCCCCGAGGGCTCGCCCGCGCGCGCCCCGCCGACGACGAACGAGCGGCCGTCGGCGGCCTCGACCGTGCGGCCGCCCGCCACCTCCGCGAACGAGCCGAGCCCCGTCGGCAGCGACGCCTCGGCGCTCTGCCCGGCCAGGAGGTCGGTCCAGGTCGCGCCCTCGCCGTCGATCGCGAGCAGCACGTCCCCGCGGACGACGAGCGACCGCGCCGCCCGCGGCAGCGCGCTGCTCGAGGCGCTCCCGCCCCAGCCGGCGAGGTCGTACGCGTCGAGCCGCCCCGGATCCACGTCGCCCGCCGCTGCGCCGGCGGCGGCGCCTCCGGTGAGGAACAGGTAGCGCTCCGCGAGCACCCCCCCGGGCGCGCCGACGCGGGACGCCGCGATCCCGCCCGGCGGCCGCGCCCACCGGCCGGTCCGCTGGGCGAAGAGCCGCAGCACCTCGCCAGGCACCGAGGGGAGGTAGATGCCCGACGCGGAGCGCCCGCGCACCACCGTCGCGCCGGCCGCGTCGAGGCCGCGCACCTCGAACGTGTATGCCCGCTCCGCCGGGATCTCGCCGAAGTCGAGCGCCCCGCCCGGCGCGGCCGACGCGGACACGGCCACGTCGCCCTCGACCGCCGCGGCGGTCACCTCGATCCGCGCGACGGGCGGGTCTTCCTGGAAGGCGCCCGCCTCGTGCCCCGGTACGACCTCGACCGTGATCGTCCGCGGCTCGGAGGCGCAACCCAGGAGACCGACGTGGACGACGCAGCCGATGCACGCGACGCAGCCGCGCAGCAGCAGGCCGAGCGCGGGCAGGACGCGCTCCGGGGGCGGGGTCTTCATGAGGGCGCAGTCATAGCGCCTCGCGCGCGCGCCGGCGCCCGCGGTCGAGAACTTTCCCCGCGCGCGCCCCGCGTGCGAGGCTGCACGGCCCGAGCCGAGCGCGGGCTCACCGCCGAGCGCTCACCGTCGCGCTCTCCCCGGTGGATGTAGGATAAAGTGAGACACGAAAGTTGTCGCGTCTCGGCCAGGCAGGGTAGACGGGTCGAGGAGGACGTATGAGGCGCAGCAAGGGCGAGAGCATGGACACCGGGTCGGTGCGCAACCTGGAGGAGATCCAGGAAGAGGATCCCGGGGCTCGCCCATCGCGCGCTGGCGCGCTGGTGCTCGCCTCGCTCGGCGGGGCGTGCATCGTCTTCGCGTCCGTGGCGCTCCTTCGCGCTCCGCAGCGCGAGAAGCCGGTCAGCGCCGATCCGCTCGGCGATCTCGTCGCGCGCGCCCACCCGGCCGGCGTGAAGCCGGCGCCGCGCCCCGC
Source organism: Sorangium sp. So ce1335 (assembly GCF_051521615.1). NCBI lineage: Bacteria > Pseudomonadati > Myxococcota > Polyangiales > Polyangiaceae > Sorangium > Sorangium sp. So ce1335. The sequence goes on along the minus strand of NZ_CP150363.1, from coordinate 5,224,991 downwards.
CACGATCGGGCACGACGTGACCTTCCCCGCGATCCTCTCCGACGCGGAGAACCCGACGACCGCGCTCGAGGCCGTGCGCAACCCGCGGGCCGCGAAGGCGGCGGACTCCGCCCAGCCGCCCGCGGCCGACGCCGGTCCGCCGTTCCCCGCGGACCGGCTCCCCGTGGTCCCGCTGCCGGCGCAGCACGTCCTCGGGCCCTCGGGAGGCGAGGTCGCTCCGAACGACACGCTCACGGCGATGGCGCGCCACGTGGCGCGCGAGGAGGGCCCCGAGACCGAGCGCGGCGGGCCGGGCGGCTACCAGCTCCAGGTGAGCTCGTTCAACGATCCCACCGACGCCGAGAACTTCGCGGCGGCCCTGCGCCGCCGCGGGCACAAGGCCTACGTCGAGCCGGCGTACGTCAAGGGCCGCGGCCTCTGGCACCGCGTGCGGATCGGCCCCTTCAAGTACAAGCGCTCGGCGGTGATCTACCGGCAGGAGTTCGAGGCCAAGGAGCGCCTCGTCACATTCATCGTCGATCCGCCCAAGACGACCGTGAAGGTGGCTGACAGCTCCGGCGACGACGCGTAGATCAGGAGCTCAGGAGAGCTTCGATCCGATGCACGCGCGAACGGTGCGGCACATCGTGCCGCGGCGAACGGTGACGCTCCTCGTCGCGTGCCTCGGGGCGCTGCCCGCATGCACAGCGATCTCGGGGGTCGGCGAGCTCCGGTTCGATGGGGCCGGGGCCTCGGGCGGCTCCGGAGGAAGCGGCGGCTTGCCCAGGTGACGCCGAGCGCGGGGCGCCGGCCCGCGCGTCAGCCGCCCTGCCGGCGCGCCCCTTCGGCCGCGGCGCCCGGGAACGCCGCCGCCGGCGTGAGCGCGCACGACAGCACCCCCTTGGCCCCGGCGAGCTGCCCCGCGAGCTCGGACAGCGCCGCGCCGCGGCCCTTGAGCGCCATCACCTGGAGCAGCCGGCCCTCGTCGAGGCGGACGAGCAGGCTCGAGACCACCGCCCCGGCGTGCTGCTCCTCGAGCGCGGAGATCCGCTGCACGAGCTCCCGCACCTCGGGCGCGTAGACGACGGTCAGCGTCGCCGCGACCTCGGCCCCCTCGTCCCAGGCGGCGCGCGTCAGATCCGCGCGGACGAGATCCCGCAGCGCCTCCGAGCGGTTCTCGTAGCCCTGCGCGGCGATGCGCCGATCGAACTCGGCGAGCAGCGCGCGATCCATCGCCACACCGAAGCGGACAAGGTCGCTCATCGTCGTCCTTCGTCAGCTCTTGCGCCGCTCGAGGTGCCGCCGCGCGGCGTCCTTCACCGGCGACGTGACGTTCTTGCTCTTCGAGATGCCCCGGAGATCCGCCTCGCGCAGGTGCTGGACCAGCCGCGTCGCGACGAGCACCGGCGTCCTCGGGTTCTCCACGAGGTTCCGCTTGACCGTGTAGCTCTTCATCCACTCGGGCGTCGTCGCGATGATGCGCAGCACCTCGTCGGAGATGTTCCGGTTGCGGCTGATGAGGACGACCTCCTCCTCCTGCATCTGCGGGCTGCGCACGGCGGCGCTGGCCACGAGGCGGTTCGCGTCGCGGACGAGCAGCATGCGCTCCTCACGCGAGCCGAGCATCGCCCGCCGGATGCGCTGCGACATGGTCATGTCGGCGAGCCGCTTGTAGAGCGGCACGTACTGCTCCTTGATCTCCTCCTTGCCCTCCTCGTCCTCGACGTGGGTGTCGACCGCCTCGTCGGCGGCGAGGGCGTCCGAGAGCGCCTGCGTCTCGTGGAACAGCACGTCGTCCGGCGTGGGCTCGGGCGACGGCTCGGCGATGAGCTCGTCCTTGATCGCGAGGCTCACCTCGCGCCACGCCGGGATGCCCGTGAGCTCGACCCCGTTGCGCGACGCGAGGTCAACGAGCCGATCGGCCGTCGACATGCGCGTGCTCTTGTTGAGGTAGAGCCGCTCGATGACGCGCGGGTTCCTGAGCAGCCGCTCCTCGTTGACGGCGATGAGCTCGGTCACCGCCTCGCTCCCGGTCCGCGCGAGCTCCTCGAGCGTGTCCGCGGCGATCGTCGGCATCGCGCAGAGCCGCTCGACGACCGGGAGCCGGTCCGCGTAGAGGCGGGCCAGCCGGTCGACGACAGCGGGCTGGAGCTCGCCCCCGAGCGCGCCCTGGAGGAGCGGCTCGGGGAGCGCGGACAGCGTCTTCTCGGCGGTCTCGCGGGCGGGTTCGTCCTCGCGCGACGCGAGCAGCACGAGCAGCGTCACGATGTCGCCCGGCTTGAGCCCGGGGGCGATGCCGCGCGCCGCCATCTCCCGGAGCTTCGGCGGCGCTCCGGGCTGCGCCATCTTCTGCGCGGGCGCCGAGAGGGCGCCGACGTCGATCGGCGCGATCATCCGCGGGGCCTCCCCGGCGCGGCCCCGCGCCGGGAGCTCATGAAATGCCGCGAGCGCCGCGGGCACGGAGGTGACGACCGCGTCGCTCGGCGGGCGACGGAGCTCGGCGCCGGCCGGCGCGGCGCGGGTGAAGACGGCGAAGGGGACGGGCGTGGCGGAGGTGGCGCGAGCGAGGCGACGGGCATGCGATCCTCCCCGGCGGGGGCATTGCTGCTCCGCGATCTGCGGATTATCCTGAGGTCGCTGTGTGCCTGAAGGGCGCGGCGATCGTCAACGGAGAAGCGACAGCGCAGGTGGAGCGCGTCGCGCGCCGGGAGGTGCTCGGGGGGGCACGGCGCGGGCACGCTCGTCAATCTGGTCAACCTCGTCAGTTTCGTCAGTCTCGTCAGTCTCGTCAGTCTCGTCAGTCTCGTCAGTTCAGCCCAGCCAGAGGAGCGCGACATGGGGATTTTCGATTTCGTGAAGAGCGGCGTCCGCGAGATGATGATCGCGCGCCCGGACGCAGCGAAGCATCTCATCGTCTACAAGCATCCGGACCAGAACGTCCCCTTCTGGTCGCAGCTCACGGTCGACAGCGATGAGTGTGCGCTCTTCTTCAAGGACGGCCGGTACGTGGGCTACCTCCCGACCGGGCGCCACACCCTGCAGACGCAGAACATCCCGTTCCTGAACAACCTCGTCAACAAGTTCACGGGCGGGGACGTCTTCATCGCCGAGATCTTCTTCGTCAAGACGCAGCCGGTCCGCGGCGTGCCCTTCGGCGGGCCGCTGGAGTCGATGGAGGATCCCATCCTCTACGAGTTCGTGACGCCGCGCATCTTCGGCGAGTTCTCGCTGGTCGTCGTCGACCCGGTGCGCTTCGTCGTCGGCTACCACGGGCAGTGCGGCGGCAGCGGCGACAACGACGTCATCCTGAGCTGGATCAAGGGCAAGTTCTTCATGAGCGTGAAGACCGTGATCGGCCAGGTCTGCGCGCAGCAGCAGAAGAGCCTCCTCAACCTCGGCGGCATGAGCATGGAGCTCGGCGCCCGCATCGTGCAGTCCGCGCCGAACCTCGAGGAGATCGGCTGCAAGATCCTCGAGATCGGCAACTTCAACATCAACTTCTCGGCCGAGGACCAGAAGCTCCTCCGCGAGGCGAACAAGGCGCGCGGCGAGGCGCGCCGCGGCATCGGCGTCGCGCAGGACACCGCCCGCGCGAAGCAGTTCGAGCTCGATCAGCGGTTCCAGCAGGACGCGCGGTACGTCCAGCAGCTCGCCGGCAACTGGCAGAACTACGCCGCCGGCCAGGCGATGATGGGCGCCGGCCAGGGCATGGCGCAGGGCGGCGACGGCAGCGGCGTCGCGGGGCTCGGCGCCCAGGTGGCGATCGGCGCCGGCCTGGCGCAGGCGATGAACCCCGCCATGGCGGCGCAGGGCCAGCCCCAGTTCGTGCCGCCGCACATGCAGCACCCGGGCGCGCCGCAGCCGGGCTACCCGGGCGCGCCGCAGCCGGGCTACCCGGGCGCGCCGCAGCCGGGCTACCCGGGCGCGCCGCAGCCGGGCTACCCGGGCGCGCCGCAGGCCGCGCCTGCCGCCGGGCCGACCATCGAGCAGCGCCTGGAGCGCCTCGCGGACCTCAAGAACAAGGGCCTCATCACGGACGAGGAGTTCCAGGCCCGCAAGGCGAAGATCCTGGAGGAGATCTGAGCCCTTCCGCGCGCCCAGCCCGCCGCGCCGGGCGCCGGTCGAGGCGGGCGCGCCCCGCGTTCGCCGCCTGTCGCGACATGTCGCCATCTGATCCGAAACACAGCGCGCGCTTTCGGCTAGACTCGCCGGGGTGCCAGTAACGCTCCGCATGGCCGGGGATGCTCCGCCCGAGATGACTGCCAGCGAGTCCGAAGCGGCCGAGCTGTTCCATCGGGCAGAGATTCCGCGGCCGCTCGGGGACCACGGCAGCGCGCCGCCGCCGGCCCGCAGCGACGCGCCCCCGCGCGGCGACGCGCCGGGGGCCCACGGCCACGCGCTGCCGGGCGGCGACGCACTCCTGGGCGGCGATGCGCTGCCGGGCGGCGACGCACTCATGGGCGGCGATGCGCTGCCGGGCGGCGACGCGCTGCCGGTGAGGTCGGTGGTCCCGACGCGCAGCGATGCGCTGTCAGTGATGTCGGTGCTCCCGACGCGTGGCGACATGTTCCAGGCGCGCCGGGGGAGGGTGAAGCAGGTCCCGCGCGCGCGGCGCTGCCCGACCTGCAGGCTGACCTTCTCGGGCGACTCCAGGTTCTGCCCGTTCGACGGCGATCCGCTCGTCGACGCGCCGGACTGGAACCCGGCCGCCGATCCGCTGCTCGGGCGCACGATCGACGGGCGCTACGAGGTCCAGGCTGTCGTCGGCGAAGGGGGGATGGGGACGGTCTACGAGGTGCGCCACAAATCCCTCGGGCGCCTCTTCGCCCTGAAGGTGCTGCGGCGCGACATCGCGCAGGACGCCGAGCTCGTCGCCCGCTTCATCCAGGAGGCGAAGGCGGCCGCGGCGATCGGCCACCCCAACATCGTCGCGGTCAGCGACTTCGGCGCGATCGAGGTCGAGCCGGGGCAGCCGGAGCTGCCGTTCTTCGTGATGGAGTTCCTCACCGGGGCCTCCCTCGCGGCGCTCCTGCGCACCGAGAGGACGCTGCCGGCCGAGCGCGTCGGGCAGATCATGCTCCAGTGCGCCGCGGCGCTCGGCGCCGCGCACGCGGCGGGCGTCATCCACCGCGACCTCAAGCCCGACAACGTGTACCTCGTCCGCAACGGCGACCAGGAGTTCGTCAAGCTGCTCGACTTCGGCGTCGCGAAGGTCGCCGGCGGCAAGCGGCTCACCCGCATCGGCATGGTGTTCGGGACGCCGCACTACATGAGCCCGGAGCAGGCCGAGGGGAAGCGCATCGACGGCCGCGCCGACATCTACGCGCTCGGGGTCCTCATGTACGAGTGCTTCGCGGGGCGCGTCCCCTTCGAGGCGGACACGTACATGGGCGTGCTGACAAAGCACATGTACATGTCGCCCGAGCCGCTCGAGCAGGTGATGCCCGACGCCTCCGCGCTCGGCGCGTTCGGCCCGATCGTGATGCGCTGCCTGGCGAAGAGCCCGGAGGAGCGCTTCTCCTCGATGGCCGAGCTCGCCGCGGCCATCGAGCTCGCCCTCGAGGCGCCGAACCGCGCGGGCGTCACCATGCCCCAGGAAGAGCAGCCGCGCCGCGATCCGCTGAAGCTGCGCGACCGCGACGAGATGCTCGGCCCGGTCCAGGTGCCCCGGGCGCCGGGCGACGCGCTCTCGATGGGCGCGCGCGTCGCCATCGCGCTCGCGGCGGTCCTCGTGCCCATCGCCATCGCCGTCGGCTTCCGCGCGCTGCGGGCCTCGGCGCCCGAGGCGGCCCCCGAGGCCGCCGCTCCGGGCGCGCTCCAGGCGCCGACGGTGCTCGAGAGGGCGCCGGACGATCCGCCGCGCGACGGGCCCCCGGGCGACCAGCGCGACGAGCCCCCGCGCGACAGGCGCGACGAGCCCCCGCCCGGGAGCACGGCGGCCGCGCCGCCCGCGCCGGACCCGTCCCGTCTGCAGGGGACGCCCGTCGTGAGCCCGGCGAGGCCGCCCGTCGCGACGGCCCGGCCGGCGGCGACCGCCGCGCCGAGCGCGCCGGCCGTGAGGACGCCGTCGATCGGCGACATCATCGATCCCTGGGAGCGCTGATCGCGCGCGCGGCGCGCGACGAAACCTGGCCTTTCCAGGCGTCCTGTGCTCACGATGGGCGCCGCCGATCACCGGGCCCACGGCCGCGGGACATGCGATCGACGGCAGCGGCGACGCGCGGCCCGGACGCTTGACAGCGTCCGCTCGGGCTCGCCATCCTTCGCGAGGGCGGAAACCTCTAGTGGCCAAGCAACAGCTCCTCCTGGTCGACGCGGATCCACGCAGCGTTCGGGTCCTCGAGGTCAGCCTGAAGAAGGCCGGTTACAGCGTGACCACCGCGAAGGACGGGGCGGACGCGCTCGCGAAGCTCGAGGTCTCCACGCCGGACCTGGTCCTCAGCGACACGCGCCTGCCGCACGTGGACGGGTACGCGCTCGTCCGCAAGATGAAGGAGCACGCCGACTGGGCCTCGATCCCGGTCGTCTTCCTCACGAGCCAGCGCTCCATCGAGGACAAGATCCGCGGGCTCGAGCTCGGCGTCGAGGACTACCTGACGAAGCCGATCTTCGTGCGCGAGCTCATCGCGCGCGTGACGCTGCTCCTCGCGCGGCGGACGCGCGAGGGAATCACGACGCGCCACTTCTCGACGACGGGGCGGACCCGGTTCTCCGGGTCGATCCTCGACATGAACGTCGTGGATCTGCTGCAGACGTTCGAGGTGAGCCGCAAGAGCGGCATCGTCCACCTGTCGCACGCGGACAACGAGGCGCAGGTCTACTTCCGCGAGGGCAAGGTCGTCGACGCGACGCTCGGCCGGCTCTGCGGCGAGGAGGCCGTCTACCGCGCGCTGCTCTGGAACGAGGGGACGTTCGAGGTCGAGTTCTGCAAGGTCGACAACCCCGACGTGATCGAGACGTCGACCCAGGGCCTGCTGATGGAGGGCATGCGCCGGGTCGACGAGTGGGGCCGGCTCCTCGAGGCGCTGCCGTCGCTGTCCACCGTGTTCGAGGTCGACAGCGAGGAGCTGCTGGAGCGGCTGAACGAGATCCCCGACGAGCTGAACGGGATCCTGCGCCTGTTCGACGGCAAGCGGACGCTGATGCAGGTGGTCGACGCGTCGCCGTTCGAGGATCTCTCGACGCTCTCGACCATCTCGAAGCTCTACTTCGAGGGGCTCCTGGTCCCGGCCGCCGCGCTGCCGCCCGACGACGTGGTGCCGAGCGAGCCGGACGCGGCGTTCCACGACGAGTTCTCGCCGCTCTCGTCGCCGTCGAGCGCGCGGCGCTCCCACCACCCCGAGGGGGGGCCGGGCAACGCCGGCGCCGACGACCTCGAGGACGCCGCCGTCGTGCCGGCGCCGCTGTCGAACCGGGTGTCGCCGGGGATGCTGCCGCGCTCCCGGTCCGGGCAGGAGATGCTCGCGCACCCGGTGGACCCCGACGCGGAGTCCTCGGGGCGCCCGGTGACGGCCCGCAGCGCGGTCCACGGGGCGATCGGCCGCCCTGCCGGCGCGGCGGCGCGAGCGGCCGGCGCGCAGGGCGGGCGGGCGCCGTCGGAGCCGCCGCGGAGCGTCGCGTCGGGCGCGGCGCGGGCGGCTGGCGCGCAGGGCGGGCGGGCGCCGTCGGAGCCGCCGCGAGGTGGTCTGTCGGCCGTCGCAGGGCGCGCGGGGGTCGCGGAGGGCGGGCGGGCGCCGTCGGAGCCGCCGCGGAGCGTCGCGTCGGGCGCGGCGGCGCGGCCGGGGGGCGCCGAGGGGGGTCGGGCGCCGTCGGAGCCGCCGCGCAGCGCCACCGCGGCCGTCGAGGCCGTCTGGGGGCGCGCGCGAACGGCGGTGGAGATCGACAAGGACACGACGCTCGCCAGCAGCGATGAGGCCCCGCTCACGCGACCTCTGGTGACGCCGCGCAGCTTCGCGCAGAAGCAGCGCGCCCCGGCGAGCGATAGGCCGCCGGCCTCGAGCCCTTTCGAGAAGCGGTTCCGCTCCTGGCCCCCCGACGCAGCGGCGCCGCCGCCCTCCCGGGTGCCCGCGACGCCGCCGCCGCTCCCGCCCGTGGCGCCGCCGCCCTCCCGGGTGCCCGCGGTGTCGCCGCCGCTCCCGCCCGCGGCGCCGCGCCCCGAGGCGGCGCCGGCCGCCGGCGATGAGCGCGCCGCGGCGGCATCGACGAGCCCCACGCTGCGGCCCCGCCCGCCGAGCGACGCGCCGCCGGCCGTCTCCATCCCGCGCGACGCGCCGCCCGCGCTGGCGCCGCCGCCCGCGCTGGCGCCGCCGTCCGGCGAGGCGCCGCCGTCCGGCGAGGCGCAGCCGTCCGGCGAGGCGCCGGCCGCGGAGCCGCGCGCGTCCGAGGCCGCCGCGCCGGCGCCGGACGGCGCGCCGGCCGGCGAGGCCCCGCCGGCGACCGTCGCGGCGCCGGACGACGCGCCTCCGAGCGAGCCGCTCAGCGAGAGCGAGCGCTTCTTCCTCCGCGCCGGGCAGGACCCGCCGCACAGGATGGCAGCGCGCGAGCCGTCGTCGACCGCCGAGGACACCGACACGACCGCCGGCGCCGTGGAGGCAACGCTCTGGGCGCCGCGCCAGGAGGCGCGCCGGGCCCGCGTCGCGCGGATCGTCGCCGGCCTCGTCACCGCGGCCGCGATCGGGGCGGCCGGCGTGTGGCTGATGCGCCAGGACCGGCACCCCGTGCCTTCCGCGCCGGTCGACCCGGCGCTCCAGGGGGAGCACCAGAGCCCGACCGCGGCGACGGCGTCGCCTCCCGCCGCGCCGGACCCGGAAGAGGATCCGAGCGACGCCGTCATCCCCGGGCTCTCCACCGCGGGCACCGCCGAACCCCCGGCTGACAAGCCGGCCGATCCCGCGGCGGGCGCGCCGACCGGGCCGGCTGCGACGAGCCCTGCCGCGCCGGCGACGCAGCCGGGCGGCCCGGCGACGGCCGGGCAGGCGTCACCGCCGGCGCAAGCGCCTCGATCGGCGCCGCCGGCGACCGCGCCCGCTGCGCCGGACGAGGAGGGCGGGCCCCTCTCGGCCCGCGTGATGCGCGCGCTGGAGTCCGGTCAGACCGGCAGGGCCGTGCAGCTCGCCCAGCAGCTGACGGCCGCCTCCCCGGGGAGCGCCACGGCGTGGCACCTCCGCGGCGCCGCGGAGCAGGCCGCCGGGCGCGGCGGGCGGGCGTCGTTCCGCAAGTGCGCCGAGCTGTCTTCGGCCGACTCGCCGCTCGGCGCCGAGTGCCGCGCGCTCGCAGGCATGCCCTGAGCCGCGGCCCGCGGGGCTCGCTCGTCCCGATCGCGCGGCGCGCGCGCCGCGGTCAGCGCGACCGCGACCTGAGCCGCGGTCAGCGCGGCCGCGACGTGAGCCGCGGTCAGCGCGACCGCGACCTGAGCCGGGGATCGAGGGCCAGCGCCGCGAGGTCGAGCACCACGGTGGCGAGCACGATCGCGGCCGCGGCGAAGAGCACCGTCCCGACGAGGAGCGGCCCGTCGCGGTTCTCCAGCGCCTCGACGGCCATGCTCCCGACGCCGGGCCAGCGGAAGATCCGCTCCGTGACGATCGCGCCGCCCGCCAGCGCGCCGAGATCGAGCGCGGCCAGCGTGGCGAGCGGCAGCAGCGCATTGCGCAGCGCGTGGACGACGAACGCGCGCAGGCGGGAGGCGCCCTTGGCCCGCGCGGTCCGGATGAAGTCCTGGCGGAGCAGCGCCCCGAGCTCCTCGCGAACGACGCGCGCGTAGAGCGCGCTGCCGAAGATGCCGAGGGTCAGCGCCGGCAGGACGAGCGAGCGCAGGTGATCGGCCGCGGTGACGCCGTACCCGTCGTAGGGCAGGAGCCGGAGCTTGTAGGCGAGCACGTACTGCAGCGCGGGGCCGATCACGATCGTCGGCGCGCTGGCGCCGAGCAGGGTGACGCCGAACGCCGCGTCGTCCCACGCCGTCCCGCGCCGGGCCGCGGCGACGAGGCCGAGCGCGAGCCCGAGCAGGAGCTGCACCGAGAGGGCGGCCAGCGCGAGCTCCATGGAGCGCGGCGCCTTCGCCACGAGCAGATCCACGACCGGCTTTCTGTAATGGAAGCTGTAGCCGAGATCGAGGTGAAGGCCGAGGGGCCCGGCCGCGCAGCTCCGGTGCTCCGGATCGCCGCGCGCGCCCGCGCGCGGGGCGGGCCCCGCTGGATCGGGGCCGAGGTGGACGAGCCGGCGCACGAACCGCGCGAGCTGCTCGGGGACCGGCCGATCCAGCGCGTAGATCGTCCGGACGCGGTCGACGTCGGCGGCGGACGCCTGCGGTCCGACGAGCATGCGCGCCGGGTCCCCCGGCAGGAGGTACGCGATCGCGAACGAGACGGCGGTGACCCCGGCGATCACGATCGCCGCCCACCCGAGGCGCCGGAGCAGGTGCGCGACCGCGGCGCCCACCGCGGCGGCGCGGCCCGCGCGAGCGGGGCTCGTCGCGGCGGTGCGGCGCGAGGGCGTGGCGCTCATCGCGGGGGCACGGCGCGGCCGGGCAGCGCGCGGAGCGGCGAGACGCGCGGCGGCGCGCCCGCGCGCGCGAGGCGGCCCGGCGCGGCCGGGTCGAGCCAGACGTCGTGGAAGCGCGAGGGGACCACGGCGGAGCCCTCGTAGCCGCGCAGGTACGGCTGCCAGACCTCGAGCATGCCCACCGTGTACGTTGGCACCCAGGGCGCGCGATCGCGGACGATGCGCTCGGCGCGGGCGTAGAGCTCGAGGCGCCGCGCGCGATCCTGCTCGGCGTGGGCGGCGTCGAGCGTTCGATCGAGCTCCTCGTCGCTGAAGAAGGCGAAGTTCTGCGACCCCTCGTCGCGGATGGCGCGCGACGAGAGCGTCGGCTCGAAGAAGCTGGCGGGGTCGGGGAAATCGGCCTGCCATCCGACCCAGCCCATGGGGACGGTGCGGCGCCGCGACGCCTCGGCGAGGTAGGTCGCCCAGCTCACGAGCCGCAGGCGCACGCGGAGGCCCACCTTCGCGAGCTGCTGCTGGAAGATCTCGCCGACCGCCTGCTCGAAGGTGTCCGGTACGGCGATGTACTCGATGACCCCCGGGTAGCCGCCCTTCCCGGTCGCCGGGTCGTACGCGTAGCCGGCGGCGGCCATCAGCGCGAGCGCGCGCGAGAGGTCGTGCTGGCGCATCGGCTCGTCGCTCGGGGGAGCCGGGATGGACGGCGGCAGCACGCGGTCGAGGACGAAGAGGTCGGGGCGCACCTTCTCGAGCACGGAGGGGTCGAGGGCGAAGGAGACCGCGCGCCGCACGGCGAGCCGGTCGAACGGCGCGAGCTCCGTGTTGAGGAAGACGGCGTTCGTCCTGCTCCGGGTCACCCAGCGCGTCGTCGCCTTCCACGCGGGGTCGGCGCGGTAGATCGCCACGTCGGTCGCCGTCAGATCGCGGAGGTAGTCGAGCTTTCCCTCCTCGAACTTGTAGCGCTGGGTCGACGCGCGCATCCGCGTCTGCCACTCGATGGCGTCGAGGAACGGCCGGCCCGGCCGGAAGTACCCCTCGTGCCGCTCGAGCCGGACGCCGGCGTCCTGGTCCCACCGCGCGACGCGGAACGGGCCGGCGCCGCACGGCGGGGGAGGGCTCGCCGCGTCGACGACGGCGCCGGAAGAGGGGCACACCGGCGCCATGAACGCGAGCGTCATCCGCGCCAGGAAGGTCGCGTCCGGCGCGCGGAGGTCGATCGCGACGGCGCTGTCGCCGAGCACCCGCACGCCGGCGAGGTGCGGCGCCGCGCCCTCCCGGTAGGCGGCGAACCCCTCGATCATGTCGTACTGGCTGGCGCCCGGGCTCGGCGTGCGGGGGTGCAGCGTCCGCTCGATCGAGCGCTTCACGTCGGCGGCCCGGAGCTCCGCGCCGTCGTGGAAGCGCGCGCCCTCGCGGAGCGTGAACACGTACGTCCTCCCGCCCCGCTCGACAGCGACGTCGCGCGCGAGCTCGGGCGTGACGTTCCCGTCCTGGTCCCACGTCACGAGGCGGGCGAAGACGAGCTCGGCGACGGCGCCCGAGACCTCGTCGTACGCGATCGCGGGGTCGAGCGTGCGGAGGTGGCCCGTCGTCGCGAGGCGCAGGGTCCCGCCGCGCACGGGCGCGCCGGGCGAAGGCTCGCCGCCCACGCCCGCGAGCGGCGGCTGCACGCCGCGCGGCGAGACGCCCCAGAGGAGCAGGAGCGCCGCGCAGGCGATGAGCAGATCGACCGGCAGGCGCCGCCCGCGCGGGAGCTCGGCGCCGGCGGGATCGAGCGCCTCGCGGAGCCCCTCGCCCGCGCGGTGGAAGCCGAGCACGGTGATCACGATGAAGAAGCCGGGCGCCGCGACGAGCAGCGGCTTCACCTCGAGGCTGGGCACCGCCTCGTGCAGCATCCGGCCCCACGTGGCGGTCGGCGGCTGCACGCCGACGCCGAGGTAGCCGAGCGTGCCCTCGGCGAGGATCATCTGCCCGGCGCCGAGCGTCGCGACCGCGAGCAGCGTGCCGCCGACGTTCGGCAGGACGTGGCGCCGGACGATGTGCAGCGTGCCGGCGCCGAGCGCGCGCGCCGAGGCCACGAAGTCGCGCTGGGCGAGCTCCAGCGTCTTGACCCGGACGACCCGCGCCACCCAGGTCCACCCGGTGAGGCCCAGCACGAGCAGGATCGTCCCCACGTCGGAGCGCCCCACGGCGACGCCGATCGCGGTCACGAGCAGGAGGTAGGGCAGGGCGAGGATCACGTCGATGATCCGCAGGAGCGCGCCGTCGAGGGCGTCGAGCCGCGTGCCGCTGGCCATGCCGGCGGCGACGCCGACGAGCGCGCCGAGCCCCGTGGCGAGCGCCGTGGACGCGAGCGCGACGCCGAGCGAGAGCCGCGCGCCGTGCGCGAGGCGCGCGAGGAGATCGCGGAACAGCGGGTCGGTCCCCAGCCAGTGGGCGGCCGACGGCCCGGGCGGCGCGCCGAAGGCGTCGCGGGACAGGCTGAAGTCGCTCGCGTTCGGGTCGTGGCCGACGACGGCCGGCCCCAGGGCGGCGAACAGCGCGAGCAGCGCGACGATCGCGAGGCCGATCAGCGCCGACCGGTCCGCGAGCAGGCGCGCCGCCGCGGCGTCGCCGAGGAGCGCCCGGGCGAAGCGCCGGCCCGCGCGCGCGGGCGCGAGCCGGGCAGAGCGATCCATCACCGCTTCCCCTCGGAGCGATCCATCACCGCTTCCCCTCGGAGCGATCCATCACCGCTTCCCTTCGAGGAACTGCGTCGCGAGCGCGACGAACTCCTCCGGCCGCTCCTCGTGGGGCGAGTGCCCCGCGTCCATGATCTCGAGCATCGCGCCGGAGATCTCGCGGGCCAGCCGCTGCGCGCTCGCCGCCGGGAAGATGCGGTCGTCGCGCCCCCACACGACGAGCGTCGGCGCCGTGACCCGGGTGAGGCGCGCGACGACGGGGCGCGCGTCGAGCACCGCGCGCAGCACGGCGTGGGCGCTCTCGCGCGCCGAGGGGGCGTTGAAGAGGTCGTAGTGCCTGTCGATGCGCGACATCGGCACCGCGGCGTCCGCCCGGAAGACGTCGTCGCGGAAGAACGACCGGAACGTCCCGCGGCCGTGGAGCTGCTTGAAGAAGATGCCGCCCACGACCGGCAGGAGCGGGAGCTTCATCCTGAAGCGCTTCGGGAACGGGTAACAGAGCGCGTCCTCCAGGACGAGCCGCTGGACGAGCTCCGGGTGCTCGGCCGCGAGCGTGATCGCGATCGCGGCGCCCATCGCGTGGCCGACGACGTGCGCCCGGCCGACGCCGAAGGCGGCGATGAGGTCGGCCATGGCCTCGGCGAACGTCTCGATCCCGTAAGCGTACCGCGCCGGGCTCGGCTTCTCGCTCTCGCCGAACCCGGGGAGATCCGGGGCGATGACGTGGAAGCGCTGGGCCAGCGCGTCGATCACGTCGTCGAACTCCAGGTGGCTGACGAGGAAGCTGTGGATCAGGAGCAGCGCCGGGCCGTTGCCGGCCCCGGCGACGAGGACCCGCATCCTGACCCCCCGGGCGGTGACGTCCCTGATGACGCGTTCGACCGGTCGGGGAGCGGCAGGCGGGGCCGCGCCCCGACCCTCGCTGGCGAGGGCCTTGGCCATGGTGCCGACGAGACTATCAGCCCTTTTGTCTGAATTGGCCGATGTGTGTCAGGGTAAGGGCGATGCCGCTTCACGAGCCTCCCCGCGCGCCGGGCGCCCCCTCGCGCGCACCCATTGCCCCCGGCACCCCGCTTTTCCCGCCTGCCCCCAGGCTTCGCGACGTGCGGAGCGGATCGACGCGCCGTCCCGACGGACGAAAAATGTCCGAGGCGTGTCGAGAACCCCAGGAAAGCACCGCGTCCCACGACAGCCACACAATAATCGTAGTCGCGTCAATTGACTGTATTCCATTCAGTGGAATAGAGTCGCCCGCGTCGGTTGGGTAGGGCCTCCGGCAATCGATGGGAGGACCGGTGCAGAGGATCCCCGAGGACGTGCTGGAACGCCTTGAGCGCGAGCACGCCCAGGGGATCACCTCGAGCGATATCCTCGAGCTGTTCGCATCGCACGGCATCAAATTCAGCGAGGCGACGCTCCGGAAGTACGTGCAGCTCGGCCTGCTCCCGCGCAGCGTGCGCGTGGGCCGCAAGGGCAAGCATCAGGGTTCGCAGGGGATGTATCCGGCCACGGTAGTCCGCCAGGTTCAGCGCATCAAAGAGATGATGGCCCAGGACTACACCATCGAAGAGATCCAGCGTGAATTCCTGTTCGTGAGAGGTGATATCGAGGAGCTCGAGCGCACGATGGCCAAGGTCTTCAATGCGCTCAGGGAAGCTGCCAAGGAGAGGCGGAGCGAGACGAGCGGCAGGGCGATCGCCCAGGACCTCGCGAGCGCGGAGACGCTCGCGCGGGAGCTCGTCGCGAAGCTTTCGTTGATAGAAGAGCGCTTGATGGCGCAAGCGCGGCTCACGAAACAGGCGGCCTCGTCGTAAGGGGCCGAGTCGCGGGATCTTCGTTGATGTGCATGGGGCCGCGGGCGCGGCCCCTCCTGGGTGTGGTGTACCGACGGGACGGGCGTCAGCTCGTTTCGTCGTAATTTTTCAGGGACGGCATCCGGCGTTACGTCGGGCAGGGAGCGGTGATCTTCGCGCTCGAGCTGGGACTCGGGACGTGGAGGGAAACGCGCGCGCTTGAGAGCGGAGACGCTACCAAACGGAGGCAGCGCATGGCGACGGTGTCTGAGAGCGAGCTCGAGATCTTCGGCCTGGACGGTTCGGATGCAGTGGGCGGCGAGTGCGACCCGGCCGGCTCGAACGAGCCAGTCGTGGAGGGCGCGCTCGCGCTCCAGGTCGATCCCGCGGCGTCCGGGAACTCCATCACGCGCGAGCAGCGCAGGTCCCGGCGCAAGCGCGAGATCCGGGCGCGGACGATCAGCGTCAAGCGCATGACGAAGCGCGAGCTGGAGATCGGCCGGATGCTCTATCCGGAGACCGATTATTACAAGCCGCGCACCCGCGCCGAGTGCGTCGACGGCCCGCGGCCGTGCCCGTACGTCTCGTGCCAGCACCACCTCTATCTCGACGTGTCCGCCAGGACGGGCGCGATCAAGCTGAACTTCCCCGATCTCGAGGTCTGGGACATGAACGAGACGTGCGCGCTCGACGTCGCCGACCGCGGCGGCACGACGCTGGAGGACGTGGGCGCGATCATGAACCTGACCCGCGAGCGCATCCGCCAGGTCGAGGTCAAGGCGCTCGCGAAGCTAGAGGCGCTGAAGGACATGATGGCGCTCCGCGACTACGTCGACGAGGGCCCTGTCGGCAAGCGCCGCCTCCCGGTGCTGACCCAGCCCGAGGAGGACGAGGACGAGGACGAGGTCGCGCTCGACGAGGACGAGGACGCGGCTGTCGACGCCGACGCCGACGCCGAGGACGAGGGCGTCGAGGCGACGCACGCCGAGCGGACGGCCGGGATCGAGGACGCCGGCGACTTCGACGGCGGGGAGTGATCAGTCGGGCCGCGCCTCCACGGTCACGATCGCGTCCGCGCCGAGGGCGCTCGCCAGGAAGGCGCGCCACGTGGCGAGCGTGGCCTTCGCCGGGGGCGTGCGGGCGGCGCGGCCGGTGAAGAGGTTGATGAGACGGCGCCGCGGCTCCGCGAGCGCGTCGCGCTCGCGCCGGGCGACGAGGGCCTCGGCGCGGCCGAGATCGGCGTCGGTGACCCGCTGCGCGAGGCCGGCGAGGAGCTGCTTCACGCGCTCCGTCGCCTCGTCGAGCTCGGGGCCGGGAGCCCGGATCTCCACCGCGAGCGCCGCCGCGCGCGTGCCGCCGAGGAGACGGGCGCTCGCGCGCGCCGCGAGCTGCCGCCGCGGGGCGCCCGCGTCCGCCGGCGGAGAGGCCGGCGCGGAGGCGGCGGAGGGCGCCGGCGCGGAGGCCGACGCTGTCGCCGGAGCGGCGAGCGCCGTCGCGAGCAGGCCGTCCGCCCCGTTCAAGGCGGCGACCGTGAGCTCGGCGAGCTCGCGCGCCGTGGACGCGGCCTCGCGCGCGGCCGGGAGCCGCGCGCCGACGACGGCCTGCGCGAGGGCCGTCCCCGCTGGCAGGCGGGCGTCGTGGTGACCGGGACGGGGCACGACGGCGCCGTCCGGTGAGCCGCACGTGCGCGGCGCGAGCCGCGGCGCGAGCCAGCGCTCGGCCGCCTCCGCCGCGGCGGCCGCCTGGGCGGCGTCGGCGTTCGCGAGGACGGCGATCCGGAGCGGGCCGGTCGCGAGCGCCTGCCAGCGGAGCTGCACCGTCTCGAGCGCGCTGCTCGCCACCCGGTCCCAGACGCCGAACGGCTCGATCCAGGACGGGTGGTCGGGCGCGATCGCGGAGGCGAACGCCTCGAGCGCCGCGGCCCGACCGCCGGAGAGGCGCTCCAGGTGCTCGAGCGCCGCGGCGCGCGCCTGCGTGAGCGCGTCGGGGCCGAAGGTCGTCGCCGCGATCGTGCGCGCGGCGGCGCTCGCCACGCGGCGCCCGAGCTCGGCCGGCGTCTCGCGGTCGTCGCGGAACGGCGCGTGCGCGATCACCCCGACGGCGTCGGCCGTGATCCAGGGCTCGATCGTCACGTCGAGCTCGCGCCGCCGCGTCTGCACGGCCGCGAGCGCGGCGAGCGCCGTGGCGCCGGCGTCGTACAGCCCCTCCTCGGCGACGCCGCACGGGCTCGCGAGCAGCACCCAGACCTCGCCCTGCCCGCGCTCGACGAGGGCGCGCCGCTCGAGCGCGGGCTGCGCGCCCGCCGCGAGCGCGCGCGAGAGCTCGGCCTCGAAGGTGCGCGCGCCGGCCTCCCCTGGCGCCGCGGGCCGCGGCGGCTCGGCGCTCGGGGCGACGCCGAGCGCCGTCGCCCAGCGCTCCGGCGGCGCGTTCGGCGCGCTCCCCGAGAGCGCCCACCAGGCGGCCCGCGCGCCCGCGTCGCGCGGGTCCTGCGCGGTGAGGATCTGCCGCGTGACGATCGCGGGGCCCGGCGGCGCGGCGAGGCCGCGGCGGATCTCCTGCCGCGCCACCGCGGCCGCGAGCGCCGCCGAGGCCTCGACGGTCGGGGCCGCGGGCAGGTCGGACGCCTCGATGGTCACGCTCACGCAGCCGCCGCGCGGGCGGGCGACGCCGAGCACCTCGACGGTGCGGAACGGGGAGGGGAGCGCCGAGAGCCGCGCGCGCAGCGCCGACCCCGGCGCGCCGAGCCGCTCCGCCGCGGCGACCGCCGCCTGCGGGCTCGCGACGCGCGCGGCCACGGTGACGCGCGCGGCGCGCCGCTCGAGCTGGTTCGTCGCGTACACGCCGATCGTGTCCGCCGCCGGCCACGCGTCCGCGGGCGGGCCGCCGGCGGGCCAGCCGTCGATCCCCTCGGCCGCGCGCGCGGCCTCCGCGCAGAACGCGGCGGGGCCGACCGCGGCGATCGAGGTGCGGCCGGCGTGGAGCGCCGCGGCGCGCCAGGCCTCGAGCTCGCGCGCGCCCGCGGGCGTCGCCAGATCGACGACGGGCTCGGCGCCCGCGAGGCCGAGCCGGCCGGTGCACGCGGCGATCGGCGAGAGCTCCGGGGCGTCGAGCGGGGTCGCCCGGAGCGCCTGCACGCGCTCGATCGCGCGGGCGACCTCCGGGCTGCCGGCGACGATGGGCTGCGCGAACGCCGCCGACAGCGCGCGCAGGAACGGCGCGACGCGCGCCGCGTCCTTGACGAGCAGGCGCACGCGGAAGGCGCTGCGATCGATGCGCGCGTCGACGTCGAAGCCGGCGGCGAGCAGCCGCGCCTCGACCACGGTGGCGAGGGCCGTCGTTGCGACGGAGCCGAGATCGGTCGCGACCGACGCGACGAGCGCGGGCGCGGGGTCGCCGTCGCGCGAGACGAGCGTGAGCCGCGGCCGGGCCTCGAGGTTGCGCACCTCGATGCGCCCGACGCTGCCGTCGGGCGTCGAGACGAGGGCGTTCTCCGGCGACGGCGCGGCGCCGCGCGTCGCGCCGGCGCAGGCCGCGAGCAGGACGAGCGGCAGCGGGAGCGCGGGCCTCAGGGAGCGCATGCGTCGTCGACCGGGAGCGGCGCGTCCTCGGCCTGGAAGTCGGCCGGGCAGCGCGGGGCGATCTTGAAGCCGTAGAAGTAGGTGAGCACGCCGGTGACGGAGCGGAACGACGCGCCGGCCGCGAGGGGGGGGCCCTGGGCCTCGAGGTCGTAGAGCTCGTTCGACAGGCTCGGGACGTCGGCGGCGGGCACGCCGGCGCCGACGTTGATGGCCGCCGTGTAGCGGCCCCCGCTGCTCCTGGGGTCGCCGGCGATCGTGATGCCCTCGACGCGCACGAGCATGCCGATGTACCTGCGGGCGGACGCGTAGCTCCTCAGGTCGTCGAGCGGCACCCGCATCGGCCTCGGGGGGCGATCCTCGAAGCGGAAGCTCAGGGTGCCGCCGATCTCGGGCAGGGTGCGGCAGTCGCCGAACCGGCCCGACGAGGGGCCGAGGAACTCGGTGAGCACGCCGCTCAGATCGACAGCGTCGCCGGGGACGAGCCGCAGGTCCGGCGGGCTGAACGCGGGCTGGAAGACCGTCATGCCGGAGTAGGCGACCGGCTCGTCGGCGAGGTCCTGCACGTAGTGGTTGCCGTGCGCTCCCTCGCCGGTCTCGTCGAAGCGGTCGATGGCGACGAGGGCGACCCCGGTGACGTGGGCGCGGCGATCGGGCGGCACTGCGCAGCGCTCGCTGTCCTCGTCGTCCGGGTCGAGCCACGCGGCCTCGCCGACGAGCTCCGCGATGCGCGCGCCGCCGCCGCGCTCGTCGGCGAGCGGGATCGACGGGGCGTCGCCGTTGCCCCCGCCGCACGCGGCGAGCAGCGGGGCGGCGGTCACGACGACCACGGCCGGGAGGGCGGAAGAGGTGCGGAGCGATCGGGCCATCCTCTCCGGCTCATACCACAGGGCGGACGGACGCCGAGCCCCCTTCGGGCGCCTCGATCGCCGGGCCCTCCTGTGCGGGGCGCCTCACGCCGCAACGCGCGCGTCGGACAGCATCGCCTCGAGGCGGCTCTGGATCTTGTGACGCTTCGTGTAAACGGTCTTCACGCTGATGTGCATCCGCTCGGCGATCTGCTCCGGGGGCAGGCCCTCGCCGAAGTAGAGCGCGACGAACTCGCGGTCCTTGTCGGAGAAATCGTGGAGCACCTGCCCGACGATCGCGGCGCGCTCGCGGCGCTCGGCGTGGTCCTGCGGGGAGGGGCGCTCGCAGGGGAGCTCGACGGCCGCGTCGTCGAGCGGGGCGCAGCGCAGCGCGCGGCGGGCGCCGCGCAGGTGGTCGTAGGCGCAGTGGACGGCGAGCGTGCCGATCCAGGAGCTCAGCCGCGCGCCGCGGTCGGCGTCGAAGGTCCGCAGCTTGCGCTTGTCGTTCGAGATCAGCTGCATGAGCAGCGTCGCGTGGATGTCGCGGATGTCGTCCTGCGCCACCACGGCGGAGAAGCGGGCGATCACGCCGCTGATGCAGCGGTGGACCAGCCTGTCGTACCTGGCGTGGAAGGCGCGCCAGGCGCGCTCGTTCCCCGCGATCATCTCCTTCACGAGCGCCCCTTCGGCGACGTCGCCGAGGTCTTCCGAGCATCCCTTACCGCAATGAGGCAGGTCGTTGGACATGCCGGGGCCATGTGCACCCGACATGCCAGCGCCGGCGACGCCGGATCGACGGGCGGCGCGGCGGCGATGTGCCGCCGTGAGCCTGTGGCCGTACCTCGTGAGCTGTTAACGAGGGTTCACTGCCCTCCGAGCACGCAGCGCAAGGGGGCAGGCGCGGACGGCGGCGCCGCGCCGCCCGTCGAGCGCCAGCGAGACGCCGGAGGATTTGATGTGCGGTGCGGCGTGAGAGCGTGCCTCGAAGGACATGCCGGACTCGGTTGTTCGAAGCCGGCGAGACATTCACTCTCCTGTTCGCGTCGGGAGGCATGTGGTCGTGGGGACAGGGCGCCCGAGCGGGCCGGCGGCGAGCCGAGGGCGCGCTCGGCCAGGCGCCGGCACGCCGGCGCGGGGCGCAGCGTGAGCCGGGCGCCGCCCCGAGGCCGGCGCCCGCCGGCGGCATGGAAAAATCCAGCCCTGCGCCCGGGCGCGGGGTCGCTCCGGCGGCGCCGAGCGCATCGGGTCTGCGCGCGACCCTGTTTCGGGTTATGGACGGATCGTGCTTTCCGGTCGCGCCCTCGCCCTCGCGGTCCTCGCGTGGTCGTTCCTCAAGGTCGCGGTGCGCCGTCTGTTCGACGGTCCGAGCGGCCTTGCGCTCTTCCACGAAAACTACGACGCCGATCGCCTGCCGCCCCTCTCGCCCGCCGAGCGCGCGGCCCTGCCGGGCTTCTCCCGCTGCATCGCGTGCGGGCGCTGCGACCTCGGGGAGGCCGAGCGCATCGCGGCGTCCGGGGGGGCCTACCCCGGCCTCATGACCGTGGTGCTCGCGTCGTCGCGGAGCATGCCGGACTTCGACGCCGCGGCGCTCGCGCTCGCGCACGTGCCGGAGGCGGTGCTCGCCGAGAAGGAGCGGATCTGCCCGACCGGCGTGCCGTTCCGCGGGCTGGCCAGGTTCGTGCGGTCCAAGGCCAGCGCCCAGGCGCCCCTGTCCGCGAACGGGGAGGGGGGCGACCCGGCCGCCCTGGCCCTCGTCGCCGCGGTGGCCCCGCCCGCGGCCGCCCTCGACCCCTCGTCGGCCGACCGCGCCGCGCCCGAGGCGCTGTGATGACGCCGCAGGGACACCGGGTCGCGGCGAGGGCGCTCGCCTTCCTGCTGCTCTTCTGCACCCCCGCCTGCTCCGCGCACCAGCCGGTCGCGCCCCGGACGGGCGGCGACGCGCCGATGGCGCGCACCGTCGCGCCGAGCACCCCGCCGGTGCCCCGGCCGGGCCGCGTGGAGGACGACGACGCGGACGAGGACGACGGCCGCATCTCGACGCCTGTCGCGCCCGCGAGCGCCAGGAGCGCGAAGAAGGGGGTCCCGATCCAGCGCGGGCGCGCCACCTACTACGCCGACAAGTTCAACGGCCGCGCCACCGCGAGCGGGGAGCGGTACAACCCGCGCGCGCTCACCGCCGCGCACCGGACGCTCCCCTTCGGCGCGCTCGTCGACGTGATCCGCCGGGACGGCCGCCGCGTGCGCGTCCGGATCAACGACCGCGGCCCGTTCAAGCGCGGCAGGATCATCGATCTGTCGCGCCGGGCGGCCGAGCGGATCGGGCTGATCAAGGACGGCGTGACCGACGTGACGCTCGAGCTCATCTGGAAGCCCACACGGCGGCCGCGCCGCTGACGCGCGCGGCGGCCCCGACCCGGCGGCCGCGCTGACGCGCGCGGCGGCGCCGGGCGCGGGGGCCGTCACTGCACGAGGCTGAGCCGCGGGGCCGCGGCGAAGGCGGCGAGGTGGCCGCTCTCCTCGGCGACGTAGACGTCGCACCGCTCGTCGACGCGCAGGAGATCGGGGATGAGGTCGGTCGGCACCTTGCCGAGCAGCGCGCCGTCGCGCGGCCGGACCACGTGCACCTCGCTCTGCGGCACGAACAGCGCGCCCGAGCGGAGCACCGGCTCGAGGCGCCGCGGCCTGTCGCCCTCGACCCCGCCCGCGATGACGTGCCGGTACCGGACCGCGCCGTCGTGCGCGCCGACCCCGACGATCTCGCCCGCCTCGCTGTTCACCACGACGACATCGTCGACCATGAGGCACGAGGCGGTCGCCGCGCACGCGGTCAGATCGAAGCGCGTCGCCCCGGTCCGGCGGTCGAGGCCCACGAGCCCGGTGCCGCGCCGCCCGTGGGTCACGACGCACACGGTCTCGGGCCCGAGCAGCGGCGCGCCGACCGGCGCCACGTGCTTCGGCAGGTCGACCGTCCACCGGGCCTCGCCGGACCACGGGTCGAGGTGGTGCAGCCGCGCCCCGCCGCGGCCGACGAAGGCGCCGTCGCCGGCCAGCGCGAAGAGCGCGTCGTGATCGACCGCCACCGGCGACGCGAACGGGAGCCTGTCGCAGAAGCGCCAGACGACCTCGCCGCTCAGCACGTCGAGCGCCACGAGCGCCGGCTCGCCGCTGCCGACGACGACGAGCTTGCCCGCGCGGCGCAGCCGGAAGTTCTCGCCGCGGCGCGCGGCGTAGCGCCAGCGCACCTCGCCGGAGTAGAGGTCCACCGCGGCGAGGTGGCGCGTCCCCTCGCTCACGATGAGCATCCGGGGCAGCCCGGGGGCGCTCACCACCGCGCCCGAGGCGTTCGCGCCGACGCGCGGCGAGAGGCGCGTCGACCAGGCGACCTCGCCGGTCGCGAGCTCGTGGAGCTGCAGCGTGCCGTCGGGCAGGAGCCGGCCGAGGCCGACCGGGGTCATCACCGAGACGGCGCGCGGCGTCGGCTTGCGCCACAGGCACTCGCCGGTGCGCCGGTCGATGCAGGTGAGCTCGCGCGTCGAGCCGACGACGAGCACGTCGCCGCAGAGGAAGGTCGCGCGCAGGTCGAGCGACGGGATCGCCGCGATCCACCGGGCCGTGAAGCGCAGGCGCGTCCGCCCGAAGGTGTCCTCGGCCGCGGCCTGGGGGCGCGCCGCCGCGGCGAAGGCGCGGTACGTCTCCGGGGCGACGTTGATCTTCGCGTCGTTGCGCGTCAGCTCGCGGAGCCGCTCGGCGAGCTCGCGCACGCGCGCGCGGAACTCGAACAGGCGCAGGTTCGACGTCTGCCCGCGGTCGCGGCGCACGAGGCTGCGCGCGAGCGCCCGCCCGAACGCGACGACGCCCTGGGCGAGCGCCGCGACGTCGACGGCCGGGAAGGTCCAGGTCTGCGCCCGGTCCTCGGCGGCCGCGAACGCCGAGCCGCGGCCCGGGCCGAGCGCGCGGGGGTCGGCGGACGCGGCGCGGCCGACGCGGGGCACGCCGAGCGTGAGCGACAGCGCGCCCTCGCTGTGCAGGCGCACGCCGAGGATGGCGCCGCCGACGGTGAGCCGCCGGTGGTACGGCTGCCGCCGCGCCCACGCGTCGAGCGACTCGAGCGAGAGCGACGCGAGCTGCTCGGCGAACGGGAAGATGAAGACGTCGGGCAGCTCGCGCGCCTCCTCGCCCACGAGCACGCGGATCTTGCCGCGGAAGAGGAGCGAGAAGAGGTCGGCCCGGAGCACGGCCGGCTGCGCGGCGGCCGCGCCCTGCGACGGGCGCAGGAGCGCCTCGGCCGCGATGACGATCGGGATCTCGCCGGTCGGCTCGACGCCGACGATGGCGGGCTCTCCCCCCGGCTCGTCGTCCGAGAACGGGAGGGCCGCGGCGAGGGCCCTGCGCGCGGCGGGGAGCCGGTGCTCGCCGAGCACGCCGCGCTCGGCGTCGTTGTCGGCGAGGGCGGCGTCGCGGCGCAGGGCCGAGCTCCTCGGCGGGGCGAGCCGGTCGATGGCCGCGAGCAGGCGCGCGCAGAGCGCGTCGCCCTCGAACCGCCGCTCGTGCAGGGCGATCTCGGGCACGTCGCCGCCGTGGAAGACGGTGACGAGCAGGTCGCGGCCGACGCGCTCCAGGCCGAGCTCCCAGGGGTCGGGCTCGAGGCACAGGCGCACGACGGCGCGGGCGCGGCGTCCGGCGGCGAGCTCCGCGGCGGCCTCGGCGAGGTCGCAGAGCAGCGGCAGCGCCTCGGTCTCGGCGCGTAGCGGCAGCGCCGCTTCATCGAGCGGAGGGGGCGTGTTGCGCGCCCCCTCCAGGACGAAGTCGAGCAGCTCGTGCAGCGACGTGCGCTCGGGCTCCGGTGAGCATCGGGTGGTGTCGGCGACAAGAGACAGTCCGGGCATCCGTTGCGGGATGCTAGGCAGGGCGGAGCCGGGTCCTAAGTTTTGTGCGCGGATAGCCGCGGAGTGGACAAGCGGGTGGCACCTGACTAGACAGCGCCGCCGCCGGGGGCCGCCGGTGCTTCCGCGCTCGAGGAGCGCTGCGGTGGGAGGGCGGCTCGGGTACGCTGGCGCGCGCCGCGCGGATTGGTGGGCAATCCAACCGGACGTGCAACACTCCGCACCCCGAGCGCCATGTCTCCCGAAAGACCGCCCCATTTCTCGATGCTCCGGTCGTTCGCGCTGGCCGACTTCGTCACGCTGGCGAACGCGGCGAGCGGCACGCTGAGCATCCTGCTCTGCCTGAACTACGTGGCCGAGCGCGAGCGCATCTACATCTGGGTGGCCTTCGGGCTCTTGCCGCTCGCGCTCGCGTGCGACGTGCTCGACGGGACGATCGCGCGCTGGCGCCGCAAGCACTCGCCGCTCGGCGCCGATCTCGACTCGCTCGCCGACGTCGTCTCGTTCGGCGTGGCGCCCGCGGTGCTCGGCTACGCGCTCGGCCTGCGCGGCCCGTGGGACGCCGCGGCGCTCGTCTACTTCGTCGCGTGCGGGATCAGCCGGCTGGCGCGGTACAACGTGACGGCGGCCGAGCTGTCGGACGAGCGCGGGAAGGTGCGTTATTACGAGGGAACGCCGATCCCCACGAGCCTGCTCATCGTGCTGCTCTTCGGGGTGCTCTTCGCGATGGATCGCGTGCACGAGCAGCTCTGGCTCGGATCCATCGCGCTCGGCCCCTGGGCGTTCCACCCGCTCAGCCTCGTCTACGTCGTGAGCGGCAGCGCGATGGTCAGCGGGACGCTCCGGATCCCGAAGCCGTAGCGGGGAGGGTGGCGCGCCGAGCGGGCCTCTCCGGCTGCAGCCGACAGGGCTCCTCGCTCCTGGCTCGCTCGTCGCCGCCTTGCCTCTCGTCGAGCCCCCGGGCACGCTCCTGTCATGGGCCAGCCCGGCGAGAAGCCCCGCCGCGCGACGTACGCCGATCTCGAGGCCGTCCCGCCAAACAAGGTGGCGGAGCTCATCGGGGGCGTGCTGCACGTGCTGCCCCGGCCGGCGCCGCCACACGCACGGGCGTCGTCGCGGCTCGGCGTCAAGCTGGGGGGCCCCTTCGATCTGGGCGAAGGCGGACCCGGCGGCTGGCACATCCTGGACGAGCCCGAGCTCCACTTCCCGGATCCGGCGTCCCCGGGGGATGTGGAGGCCGTTGTTCCCGACCTCGCGGGCTGGCGCGTGGAGCGCATGCCCGAGCTGCCGGAGACGGCCTTCTTCCCGCTCGCTCCGGACTGGGTCTGCGAGGTCCTGAGCCCCTCGACCGAGGAGCATGACCGCGAGGAGAAGATGCCGGTCTACGCGCGCGAGGGCGTGCGGCACGCGTGGCTGGTCGACCCGATCGCGCGGACGCTCGAGGTCTTTTCGCTCGTGCCCGGGCGCGGATGGGCGCCTGTCGCGACCCACCGGGACGCCGCACGGGTCCGGATCGAGCCCTTCGACGCCATCGAGCTCGACCTCTCCCTGCTGTGGGTGAAGTAGCGGGCGGCGCGCAGCCTCCCACAGTCCCTGGTCGCCCTTCGATCCCTCGATCCTGGCCGCTGTCATGCCGCGGCGAGGCAGCGCCGCCCGCGCGCCGCTCACGGTCGCTCTCGATCGCGGGCAGCGGCCGGCGATAGACTGTCGCGATGCGACCCTGCAGGAGCTGTGGTGCCGCGCTGGAGGCGAGTGGTCATGGGGGGGTCACATGTCCGCGCTGCGGCGCCGAGAACCCCGCCGTCCGCGGTACGGCCGCGCAGCCGCCCGCGCCTGCCCCGGGCCCGTCGAGGGCGGTGAAGGCGCTCCTCGCCGTGGGGATGGCGGCGGTGGGCGCCGGCTTCGCGGTGATGTTCTTCGCGCGCGTCGAGCCGCCCAGGGAGACGCCGTCGCGCGCGCGCCAGCTCTCGACGCAGCTCGACGCCCTCTGCTTCGTGGACGCGAACGGCGACGACGCGCCCGACCCGGTGCTGTGGCAGGACGGCAAGACGCGCGGCCGGGTCGTGGCCGTCGACGGGCGCAGC
Organism: Sorangium sp. So ce1335; assembly: GCF_051521615.1. Classification (NCBI taxonomy): domain Bacteria; kingdom Pseudomonadati; phylum Myxococcota; order Polyangiales; family Polyangiaceae; genus Sorangium; species Sorangium sp. So ce1335. The sequence goes on along the minus strand of NZ_CP150363.1, from coordinate 5,198,651 downwards.
GGGCAGGGGCTCTGGTCGTCGCAGGAGTTCGAGCGGCCGGAAGCGCTCGCCTGCCCGGACCAGCGCACGGTGCTCGCGGGCGGCGGGGAGGAGAGCCGGCTGCGCGCGCTCGACGCCCGCACGGGCAAGGAGCGCTGGGCGGCGAGCCTGCCCGCGGTGCCCGACGAGGTAGCCGGCGGCGACGGCTGCGCGACCGTCGTGATGAAGGACGGCGCGGCGATGGGGATCGCGCTCGCGGGCGGCGAGGCGGCCGACTGCCCGACGGCGCCGGCGCCGGCGACGATCACGGGGCACTTCTGGGAGCGCAAGAAGAACCCCCGCGTCGTGCAGATCGGCGACGTGGAGGTCGCCCTCTCCGCGCCGGCCGAGGGGACGCCGCGGCTCGCCGCCGAGGGGCGGCGCGGCGGCGCGTCGCTCTGGAAGCGGGATCTCCCGGCGCGCGCGCCGGTCTCCGGCGGGCGGCCGGACCTGTTCCTCGTCGCGAGCGGCGGCGCCGCCGTGGTGCTCGGCGTCGACGTCGCCGGCGGCACGGAGCCGCGGATCATCGCCCTCGACCCGGCGTCCGGGGCGAGCCGGTACGATGTCGCGGCGGGCTACCTCGGCGAGCGGCTCCTCGTGGCGAAGGCCTCGGGCCCTTACGTGTACATCGTGAGCGGCGCCGCCGTGAGCGGCGCCGCGCTGCGCGCGATCGACCCGGCGACCGGAGCCACCGTGTGGCGCGCGACCCCGCCGCCTCCGTGATCCGGCGCGGCGCGGCGGGCGTGCTCAGCACAGGCAGCCGACGCGGCGGGCGCGCTCAGCCAAGGAGAGCCGGCGCGGCGGGCGCGCTCAGCAGAGGCAGCCGACGAACGTGCCCGAGAACAGCGGCCGCTCCATGACCACGGCGCCGCACGTCGGGCACATGTCGCCGAGCTTGAGCTCGCGGGGCGGCGGCGCCTGCTTCGACGGCTTCGTCGCCGGCGCGCCCGCGGCGGCGGCGGTCACGGCGAGCGGCTGGAACTCCACGATCGACACCCGCGAGAACCCCTGCCGCGGCGTGGCGCTGCGCTGCGGGGAGGCCAGGAGATCCTGCTTCGTGCGGACCGGCAGGATCGGCCTCGACATGTTGATGTACGCGAGCTCGGACGTGTAGAGCGCCGGATCGAGCATGCGCGGGTCCTCGGGCTGGACGATCCCGTGCTGGAAGGCCTCGATCAGCATGTCGATGTCCGTTCGCGCGTTGCGGTTGCGGGCGGCGTCGACGAGGAACAGGCCGTTGCCGTAATAGGCAGCGTTGAGCCAGAACCCGGTACCCGCGGTGTGGTAGCCGCCGGTCGCCCACTTGTAGCCGCGCAGCGAGCGGACGTGCGTGGTCAGCGCGTTCGCCAGCGCGTAGGACGTCATGCCCAGGGGCAGCAGGCTGACGAGCGCTGCCGGATGGAAGTTCAGGCAATCGCTGCAGCAGACAGGCACAGTCGGCACGAGCGCCTGCGCCGGGTCGATGCAAACCTGGACTTCCGATTCGCTGCGATAGCAGCCGGTGAAACAGGAGTGCCGCTCGACGGCGGCCAGGAGCGCGGCGGGAAGTGCCATGCGAGCAACTATACCGTCCACGAGGGCGCATGGCTGCCGCCGCGAGCCGCAGCGGCGCCGTCGCCGCGCGCTGTCCGCGACGCGTGATGACGACGCTGGACGATGAGCCCAGGCGTTCGAAACGTCCGCGCGGCCGCGTGCGTCCACACGCGGCCTCGTCGCCGCGCTGGCGGCCACCGCCACGACCTTTTGCGTGTCGTCACGAGCTCTTGGGCGTCGTCATGCGCGTTCATACGCCGCGACACGCGTCGACGCGCTCTGACGCGCTCTGACGCGCTCTGACGCGCTCTGACGCGCTCTGACGCATGATTGCAGCCAGGCGAGCGCAATTGCGTCCTTCGTGTGCCTGTCACAGGATCGCCGCACGTGGCGAAGGCCGTACAACAAGAACGCATGTTTCGCTGGCGATTCGTCCGCGATGGAGCGCGGCCGGAGGAGCGCGCGATGCCGGCGCGGGCGGGCGCCGCCTCCTCCTGCCGGCCGGTGCGCCGCGCGCTCGCACGGGCGGCGTGACGGGGCGCAGGCGCGCGCTGCTCGTCGCGCTTGCCGGCGCCCTCTCGGCGCTGCTGCCGGCGCTCGCGCTCTCCGGGTTCACGGTCGACGACGCCCTGATCACGGCGCGCTACGCGCACCACCTCGCGCGCGGGCTCGGTTACCGCTTCAACGCAGCGGGGCCGGTGACCGACGGCGTGACGCCGCTCGGGTGGGCGTTCGTGCTGGCGCCGTTCGCGGCCGCCGGCCCGCTCGCCGCGCTCGCGGCCGCCAGGGTGATCGGCGTCGCGGCGTGGACGCTCGCCGCCGGGGCGCTGGCGCTCGCGGTGGACCGGTGCTCCGGTCGGCCTGCCCGGTTCGCGGCGCTCCTGCTCGTGCCGGCGTCGGCCCCGCTCGGCGCCTGGAGCGTGGCGGGCATGGAGACGGGCGTCGTCGCGGCGCTCGGCGCGCTCGCCGTCGCGCTGCCGGCGCTCGGCAGGGCCCTCGCCGGCGCCGCCTGCGCCGGGGTCGCGGCGGCGCTCCGGCCGGAGCTCCTGCCGTTCGCGCTCGTCGTGGCGCTCGCGGCCCAGGCGGCCCCGCGACGCGGAGGCGAGAGGGGGGCGACGCCGCGAGGGGGACACGAGGACGGGGGCGAGGCGACGCCGCGAGGGGAACACGAAGGCAGGGGCGAGGCGACGCCGCGCCCTTCGCCGCCGGCGTGGGCCCGCGCGCTCGCCGCGCTCGCGCTCGCGGGCGCCCCCTTCGTCGCCGTGGCGCTGACGCGGCTCGCGATCTTCGGGCGCGCGGCGCCCCTCGCCGCGCTGGCGAAGGCGCCGGACGCGGCGCTCGGCGCGCGCTACGCGCTCGCGTGCTTGCTGCTGACCGGGCCGGTTGCGCTCGTCGCGCCGCTCGCGTGGCGCGCGCTCCCGGCGTGGCCGCGCGGGCTGCTCGCGGCGGTGGCGGTCCACTTCCTCGCCGTCGCGGCGGCCGGCGGCGACTGGATGCCGCTGTCGCGGCTCGTCGTCCCCGCGCTGCCCGCGGTCGTGCTCGCGGCGGCCCACGTCGCCTCCGTGGCGGACGCGCGCGTCACGGCGCCGCGGATCGCGCTCGCGCTCGCGGGTGAGCTCTTCGTGATGGCGCGGGTCGGGCCGACCGCCGCGCGCGTGGGCGCCGAGCGGCTCCGCGTCGTCGAGGAGCTCCGCGGCGCGCTCGCCGGGGCCGAGGTCGTCGCGGCGCTCGACATCGGCTGGCTCGGGGCCGCGACGGGCGCGACCCTCGTCGACCTCGCCGGGGTCACGGACCCGGCGATCGCCGCGCTGCCCGGCGGGCACACGACGAAGCGGATCCCCGGCGCGCTGCTCGACGCGCGCGGGGTGGACGCGCTCGTGCTGCTGCTCGCGGAGGGGCAGGCGCTCGCGTCGCCCTGGACCGCGTCGCGGTTCGCGCGCGGGGTGGAGCAGCGCCTCGCGCGCCTCCCGGGCGCCGGCGAGGCGTTCGCCCCCGTCGCGGTGAGCGGCGTCCCGCACCTCCGGTACGTGGTGCTGCGTCGCACAGGCGCGGAGAGCGCAGGCGCTGCGCCGCGCTGACACGCGCGCCGGCGAGGTGCGCGCCCGTGCGCCGGCGCGTGAAACGCGGAGCGTCGATCAGCGCGCCGGCGACGTGAGCCGGCTCGCGCGCCGCGCGCGTCGGCGCAGGCGGCAGTGGACGGCGGACGCGCGTCGCTGGCACGCTGTGTAGAAGCGGCAGAGCGCCCGCCCGGAGCGCGTCAGCTCGATGCAGTCAGGAGAGGTCGTCGACGGCCGGTTCGAGATCGAGGAGCACGCCGGCTCCGGCGGCACGGCGCGCGTGTACCGCGCGCGCGACCGGCGGTCCGGCGAGCGGGTCGCGCTCAAGCTCCTGCAGACGGCCGCGACGCCCTCGCTGAGCGCCCTCGCGCGCGAGGCGCTCGCCCTCGCGACGCTCCACGTCCCGGGCACCGCCCGCTACGTCGCGCACGGCGCGACCGCGGGGGGACGGCTCTACCTCGCGACCGAGTGGTTCGCCGGCGAGACGCTCTCCGAGCGCCTCGACCGCGCGCCGCTCACCATCGCCGAGAGCCTGACGCTCGCCGCGCACGTGGCCGAGACGCTCGCGGCCGTCCACCGGCTCGGCTTCGTGCACTGCGACGTGAAGCCCAGCAACCTCGTCCTCGAGGGCGGCGACATCGAGCGCGTCCGCCTCATCGACTTCGGCGTCGCGCGCCTGTCCGGCGACGAGGAAGAGCCCCCGGCGCTCGGCGAGATCCGCGGCACGCCGCAGTACATGGCCCCGGAGCAGGCGCGCGGCGAGCCGCACATCGACGCGCGCGCCGACGTGTTCGCGCTCGGCAGCGTGCTCTTCGAGTGCCTGACCGGGCGCGCCGCGTTCGCGGGCGACGACCCGCTCTCGGTGCTGATGAAGGTCCTCCTCGAGGAGCCGCCGCGCGTCAGGGAGCTCCGCCGCGACGTCCCCGCCTGGCTCGATCGGCTCGTCGCGCGGATGCTGTCGAAGCCGCGCGAGGCCCGCCCGCGCGACGGCGCCGCGGTGGCGGCGGCGCTCGCCTCGGAGGCGATCGCGCGGGGCCTCGACGCGGGGCCGCTGTCGCAGCCCTCGTCGTCGCACCCTCCTTCGCGCCGCGCGCGCGAGATCACGACGAGCGAGCGGAAGGTCATGTGCCTCCTCCTCGCCCGCGAGGGCCAGGCCGACGCGGAGGCGACCCTCTCCGACGTCGAGGACGAGCGCCGCGCGCGGGCGATCCGCGAGCTCGTCGAGCGCCACCGCGGCCGGGTCGAGCTGCTCGACGCGCGCTGGCTGCTCGTCACGCTCTCGGGGTCCGCCGCGCCCACCGACCTCGCGGCCCAGGCGGCCCGGTGCGCGCTCGCGCTCCGCGAGCTGCTCGGCGGCGCGCGCCTCTCGCTCGTCACCGGCCGGGCCGAGGTCGCCGCGCGGCTGCCGGTCGGCGCGGTGATCGATCGCCTCGTGCAGCTCGTCCAGGGCTCCCGCGAGCCGCCCCGCCCGGCGGCGATCCGCATCGACGACACGACCGCGGGCCTGCTCGGCGCGCGGTTCGACGCGACCCGGGACGCGTCGGGGTGCTGGCTCCACGGCGCCCGCGAGGAGCCCGAGACGCCGCCCCCGCTGCTCGGCCGCCCCACGCCGTACGTCGGGCGCGATCGCGAGCTCGCGCAGATCGCGGCCGACATCGACGGCTGCCTCCGCGGGCGCACCCCCGGCGCGGTGCTCGTCACCGGCGCGGTCGGCGCGGGCAAGTCGCGGCTCTGCTACGAGCTCGTCCGCGCGCTCCGGGCGCGCGGCGAGCCGCTGGAGGTCTGGGTCGGCCAGGCCGATGCGATGAGCGCGGGCTCCGCCTTCGGCCTGCTCCAGCGCGCGCTCCGCCGCGCGTTCGGCCTGCGCGACGGCGAGCCGATCGCGTCGCGGCGGCGCAAGATCCACGGCCGCGCCGAGCGCCGCGCCGGGGCCGTCGCCGCCGCGCGCCTGTCGCCGTTCCTCGGCGAGCTCGCGGGCGCGCCCTTCCCGGACGACGACGACGTGCGGCTCCGGGCGGCGCGGCGGCGCCCGCTCCTGATGAGCGACCAGCTCCGCCTCGCGTGGGAGGACTTCCTCGCCGCCGAGTGCGCCGCGCAGCCGGTGCTCCTCGCGCTCGACGACCTGCACTGGGGCGACCTGCCGACCGTGACGCTCGTCGAGGCGGCGCTGCGCAACCTGAAGGGCAGGCCGTTCGCCGTGCTCGCGCTGGCCCGCCCCGGCGTGCACGACCTCTTCCCGGGGCTCTGGGGGTCGCACCTCCTCCGGGAGATCCGCCTCGCGCCGCTGCCGCCCGCGGGCGGCGAGCGGCTCGTGCGGGAGGCGCTCGGCGACCGGGCGAGCGCGGAGCTCGTGCGGACGCTCGTCGAGCGCGCCGACGGCAACGCGCTCTATCTCGAGGAGCAGATCCGCGCCGCCGCCCGCGGCAGGACCTCGGCGCCGCCGGAGACGGTGCTCGCGGTGGTGCAGGCCGGGCTCGACGCGCTCGACCCGGAGGCGCGCCGCGTGCTGCGCGCCGCGAGCGTCTTCGGCGAGGCGTTCACCGAGGCGGGGGCCGCCGCGCTCGTGGGCCGGGCGGAGGTCGCGCCCGAGCTCGACGAGCTCGCGCGGCGCGAGATGATCTTGCGGCTCACGCCGCCCGGCGCCGAGGGCGACGCGGCGTACCGCTTCCGCCACGCGCTCGTCCGCGAGGCCGCGTACGGCATGCTGACCGAGGGCGACCGGCGGCTCGGCCACGCGCTCGCGGGCGGCTTCCTCGAGCAGCGCGGCGAGGCCGACCCGATGGCGCTCGCCGAGCACTTCGAGCGCGGCGGCGAGCCCGCGCGCGCGGCCACGGCGTACCTCGCGGCGGCGCGGCAGGCGCTCCGCGGCAACGACCTCGGCGCGGCGCTCGCCCGGGCGGCGCGCGGCGTCGCGTGTGATCCGGCGCCCGCGACCGTCGGCGAGCTCCGCCTGATCGAGGCCCAGGCGCACTTCTGGCGCGGCGACGTCGCGCTCGCCGAGGAGCGCGCGGCGGCCTCCGCCGAGCAGCTCGCGCCGGGCTGCGCGGCCTGGTTCTCCGCGGTGACGCAGATCATCATCGCCGCGGGCACGACGGGCGGCCACGAGCGCGTGGAGCGCTGGGCCGCCGTCGCGCGCGACACGCCCGCGGCCGTCGAGGAGGGGAGCTCGGCGAAGAGCGTTTGCCTGAGCTCGGCGGCGCTCATGCTGGCCTTCGGCGGGCGCTACGCGCTCTCCGACGCCCTTCTCGAGGCCGCGGAGGGCGCGATCGAGGGCGCCGCGGCGCCGGATCTCGACGCGCTCGCGAACCTCCACGATGCGCGGGCGATCCGCGCGCACGCGGCCGGCGACGCCGGCGCGAGCCTGTCGGGCATCGAGGCGGCGCTCGCGGCGTTCGAGCGGGCCGGCGACGTGCGGAGGGCCTGCCTCGCGCGGATGAACCTCGGCTACTGGTACGGCCAGGCGGGCCAGCTCGAGGAAGCCGAGGCCGCCCTGCGCCAGGCGCTGGCCGAGTCGGAGCGGATGGAGCTGCGCGGCACGACGGCCTACGTGCTCCAGAACCTCGGCCTCGTGCTGGCGTACCGGGGTCGGCTCGACGAGGCGAGGTCGGTCGAGGAGACCGCGTGCGCGATGCTGGAGCGCCACGGCGACGCGCGCATGGAGGGCTGCGCGCGCGTCTACCTCGCGAGCATCCTCGTGCTCGCGGGCGACGCCTCCGCGGCGGCGCGCGAGGCGCTGGCCGCGGAGGCGCTGTTCGACCGGGCCCCGCCGATGCGCGCCTACGCCGTCGCGGTGCTCGGCCGCGCGCTGCTCCACCTCGGCCGCGCGCGCGAGGCGCTCGCGGCCGCCGAGCGGGCGCGCGCGCTCCTCGACGAGGTGGGCGTGGAGGAGGGCGAGTCGGTCGTGCGCCTGGTCCACGCCGAGGCGCTGCGGGCCTGCGGGCACGGCGCCGAGGCGGCGCGGGCGATCGCCGCGGCGCGCGCGCGGCTCCTCGAGCGCGCGGCGAAGATCCGCGACGCGGTGTTCCGGGAGCATTTCCTCGAGCGCGCGGCCGACAACGCCCGCACGCTCGAGCTCGCGCGGGCGTGGCTGGGGGAGGCGGCGGAGTAGGTCGTGGCCGGCTGAGGCGGCGACGCGTCGTTCATCCCGGGGCGTCGTGGCCCTGCTGCGCCTTGCGCCCCAGGGACGACCAGATGGGCACCCACGTCGCGGGGCGGGCATCCACGTCGCGGGGCGGGCGGGGCGCGCTCGCTGGACGAGCAGCGCGGCTGCGACGGAGGAGCGCGCCCACGGACGCCATCGTTTACGCTCGGAGCGATGAGGAGCCGCCCGCTCATCACGCTGCGCGTGCCCGAGGTCGTGCACCCGGGCGAGACGTTCGACGTCGAGCTCTCGCTCGACAGCGCCTCGGAGACGCCGATCGATTTCGTGCGCGTGACCCTGCAGCAGACGCAGACGCTGTGGTCGATGGGTCGCGGGGAGGTGCTCCAGGCGCGCGATCGGCTCCTCCTCAGCGAGGAGGTGGCCGGGCGGGGCCGGCTCGGGGAGGGCGCGCATCGCTACCGGGCCTCGTTCACGCTGCCCGGCGATGTCCCTCCGACGCACCTCGGGTTCGTCGCCGAGCTCCGGTGCTTCGTCCGCGCGGTTGTGTCCATCCCGTGGTGGCCCGACGCCGAGGAGATCCGAGACATCGTTGTTCGGCCGGCGATCGGGCCACGACCGAGGAGCGAGCCGTTCACCGGCGCGAGCGCCCGCGGGACCGGCCCGTTCGTCGAGGTGTCGCTGTCGCATCGCACCCTCGCCCCCGGCGACATGCTGACCGGTGCGGTCGCGTTCGGCGGTCTCGCGGGGCGTCGCGCCAGCACCCTCGAGGTCGCCCTTGTCGGCGTCGAGAGGGTGCATGCGGGCCCGGAGCCCTCGTCGAGCGAGGTCCACAGGCTGCCGTTCTTCCGGGATCTCTCGAGGTCCCACGAGGGGCAGGAGGTGCCTTTCCGCATCGAGGTGCCGGGCGATCTCGCGCCCTCCTTCAGCGCCGCGGAGGTCTCGCTGGAGTACGCGCTGGACGCGGTGCTGGAGCACGCGGGCGGCCGGGTTGTGCACCGCGTGCCGGTGGACGTCGGCCCGTTCGCGCCGCGGTCCGGGCGCGACGCGACGCGCCCCAGCGTCGGCGCGGCGCGATGGCGCGCGGTCTGGGCGCGCGCGGGGGAGAGGGCGGGCCTGTCGCTGCGCGAGGGGGCGGACGGGCTAGGGCTCCGCGGCGTCCGCGCGGGTTGCGTCGTGGAGGTGGCTCGGGGCGACGAGGCTCGGGGCCACGGGCGGTCGGCGTCCGGCCTTGGCGCGACGGTGCACATGGCGGAGCCCTGGGGGCTCGACCTTCACGTGCGGCCGCGGCGCGTCCTGGAGCTCGTCGGCGTTGTCACGGGGGACCCCGCGTTCGACGGGCGTTTCCGGGTGTGGGGGCGGGAGGACGCGCAGGTGCTGGCGGCGCTCACGCCAGCGTTGCGCGCCGCGCTGAGGGCGTTCCCCGAGGTGGAGCTGGACGACGCGCGGGTGCGGGTGCGGAGCGCCGTGGGCGCTTTCGACGAGTCGGTGCTCGAGCTGTTCCTGCGGCAGGTCGAGGCGCTCGCGCGGGCGCTCGCGGACGCCGGCGCGGCGCTGCCGCCGCCGGCGGCGATGGAGTCGTGCCTGCCCGCGTGGCGCCGCTTCGCCGAGGAGTGCGGCGGTTCGCTCCATGTCGGCCCGATGCGGATCTCGGGCTACCTGGAGGGAGAGCGGTTCGAGCTGGCGACGTTGTTCAAGGGGGCTGCAGCGGTCGGGACGCGCGTCGCGCTGCCGCTGGATCCGGCGATCGAACGCGCCGATGGCGGCTCGATCGCGGCGAAGGAGGCGCTCGCGGCGGCGCTCCGGGACCAGGTGTCGTGGTTCCGCGATGCCGAGGGCGCGGTGATCTCGGTCGGGCCGGAGGAGATCGCGGTGAGGCTCGCGGCGACGCTCGGGGCTCCGGCGGCGGCGCGGGAGGTGCTGCAGCCTATGCTGGCGCTAGCGCGGGCGCTGCGGGGCGAGCGGCGAGGGGGGCCGTACCGGTGAGAGGGAGGGCAGGGCGGGGACGTGGCCGGGGAAAGAAGTGCTCGACGAGGAGCCGGCCGCGTGGTCGGCGCCGGTGGGGATCGTGATCGGCCGCTGATCCTTGGCGCCGGGCCGCACGTCCGGGCGATGCTGGCGCCTTCTCACCCGAGGGACGCCCATGAAAGACATCCTGTCTGCTCGCCTGGAGTCACGCGCCTTCGCCGCCGACGCGGTCGAGCTGTACGAGCTCACCGGGCGCGAGGTCATCTCGCAGCTGTTCGAGTTCCAGCTCCACGTCGTGTGCAAGAGCCCGGAGGGGCTCGACGAGGAGGCGCTGCTCGCGGAGCCCGCCGCCCTTGTGTTCCTCCGGGGCGACCGCGAGGAGCGGCGGCTCTTCGGCGAGATCGCGGTCGTGCGCGACGCGCTCCTCACCGAGGCGGCGCACACGGCGTACACCCTCACGTTCGTGCCGCGCGCCTTCCGCATGACGCTCACCGAGACGTCGGAGATCTTCATGGACCTCTCGGTCCCGGAGATCCTCAAGAAGAAGCTCGAGCGCGCGGGCCTGTGCGAGGGCGACGACTTCGAGCTCCGCCTGGTCGGGTCGTATCCGCCCCGCGAGTACGTGGTGCAGTACAGGGAGACGGATCTCCAGTTCGCCTCGCGCCTGGCCGAGCACCTCGGCATCTCGTTCTTCTTCGAGCACCGGGACGGCCGCGACGTCATCGTCTTCGCCGACGCGAACAGCGGCTTTCGGCCCATCCCCGGCGGCGGTCGCGCGCACTTCTATCCCCGGGGCGAGCACGCCGGCGTCCACCGGCTCGAGGGCACGACGCGCAAGGTCCCGAGCCGCTACGTGGTCAAGGACTACAACTACCGCACGCCGCACGTGCCGCTCATGGCGGCCGCGACGGTCTCCGATACGGCCGGCGGCGGCATCGTCGAGTACGGGGCGCACTTCAAGACGCCCGACGAGGGCGAGCGCATCGCGGCCATCCGGGCCGAGGAGCTGCGCGCGGGCCGCAAGGTCTTCGAGGGGGCGAGCGACGTGCAGGCCCTCGGCGCCGGGGCGCGGTTCACGCTCGAGGGGCACCCGCGCGGCGACATCGAGCTCTTGCTCGTCGAGGTGCGCCACAGGCTGCAGCAGGCGACGATGAACATGGGGACCGGCGGCGAGCACGCCTATACGAACGAGCTCCGGGCGATCCCCTTCTCCACGACCTACCGCCCGCCGCGCGTCACCCCCAAGCCCAGGGTGCATGGGGCCATCACGGGGGTCATCGACGCGGCCGAGAAGGGCCAGTACGCCGAGATCGACGACGCCGGCCGCTACCGCGTGCGCTTCCAGTTCGACACGAGCGGCGCCGAGGACGGCAAGGCCTCCAGGCTGGTCCGCATGGCCCAGCCCCACGCGGGCGCGGGGTACGGGTTCCACTTCCCGCTGCGGAGCGGCGTCGAGGTCATCCTCACCTGCATCGACGGCGACCCGGACCGGCCCATCATCACCGGCGCGGTGCCCAACCCGCAGACCCCGAGCACGGTCGGGGCGAAGAACGGGCGGCGGAACGTCATCCGCACGGGCGGCGGCAACGAGATCAACATCGACGACACCGAGGGGGAGGAGCGCATCAAGCTGGCGACGCCGTTCGGGGGCGCCACGTTCCAGCTCGGCTCGCCCAACACGCCCGAGGCGGGGGCGGCGCTCACGACGAGCGAGGCCTGGACGGCGGTGGCGAACGCAGGCGTGAGCACGCTCACGTCCGTGAACACGGTGGTATCCGACATCGCTTCCATCCTGACTGCCGGGAACTCCGTCAATCACGCCGGGCTCGCGAGCAGCGTCTTCAACGCGCTCAAGGGCGAGAAGGGTCAGAAGCTGATAGACGGCCTGCTCGGCATTGCCAAGAGCGCTCTCGACATTCCGGCAAAGCTCGACAGCTTGGAGCAAGCCAGGCTCGACGAAGACGCCGTCAAAGCTCAGGCGCGCGCCGATGAGATCGAGCGGTCCATGGCGAGACGATGGTCTGATGAGAGCCTGCGAGCGGCCCCCAAGGTCGCGACCGCGGACGGGACAGCGCGGCCCATGACGCGCCAGGAATGGGAAGCGCTGTACTATCCCGAGGACCTTCAGCGAGCCGAGAAGGCGACCCTCGACGCGAAGCGGGCGAAACAGATAGCGGACGGGCACAAGAAGCAAATCACCGAGGGTGATGACGCGATCGCCCGACGGGAATCGCTCAATACGATCGAGAACGCCAAGACCGCCAGCGCGGGTATCAAAGGTGTGGTCGACCTGTACAGCTCGAACGTCAAGATCCTTCAAAGGAGCGCAGAGCATGCCGCCGTCGCCGTGGCGAAAACCATGGCGACGGCGGCCGGCGGCTTCGCGAGCGCGGGCCGAATCCCCGGCATCATCACTGCTCCAGGAAGCCCTCTGAACCTGAACTCAGCCACTGTGACTTCTGCTATCGTGGGAGACGTCGACGCCTTCGTGTGCGGCGGGGTCACGGCGACGCTGTCATCCGGGGGCCAGGCAATCGTCGCCGGGGGAGGCGCTGCGATGCTCAAGTCGCCCGCCGCCGTGGAAATCGCGGGCAGCGGGAGCACCCTGATCACATCCAACGAGCTCGTGGATCTACTGTCACACGTCGCAGTGAAGCTGACAAGCGGTCACCTGATGAGCATCAAGAGCGGCAAGGTCGTGGACATTGATGCGGGTACCAGACTGGAGATGAAATCTGGAGGGCCGCTGATCGCCGAGGCGCGCGGCGCGGCCAACATCAAATCCGGGGGTGCCATGGCATTGCAGAGCAGCGACACGCTGACGGCGAACGCCGCAGGCAGCATGAAGCTCACCGCTGCGTCGAACGCCCAGATGGACGGCAAGACCCTCACCGTAAAAGGGGGCGATTGGGGCATGGAGGCAGGTTCCGGCAAGGTCACCGTCGGCAGAGATGGAGTGGGCCTGACTGTCTCATCAGGCGACGCGCGCATAGCCAAAGGCGGGTCGGCGTGCACGGTAAAGAGCGGGAGCGTGGAGCTGAAATCTGGGGGAGCGAAGCTCACCTGCGGCTCGGGCACGATAAAGCTCAGCGGCCGAATCGAGCTCGGGTGAGACAAAAAACTCTAATGGCGTGAGCTCTCCCAAGCAAGAAACCAGATGTATGCCATGAGCCCAATGAAGGCAATCACGCAGCCGAACGTCCTGGATCGCTTCTTCTCCGCGGCCTCCGCTCTGATGGCGTCATCTGCCATCTGCTGATGGTGCGTCACGAGGGCATCGAGCTGCGCCTTGTGCGCTGCCTCTGCTGCCTCCTCAGCGGCCGCTTTCCGATCAAGGAGCGCCTCCCGGGTTGGCTTCGCGGGCCTGGGCTCGTTTCCACTGGCAAAGAGCAGCCTGCCGCCAGCGTCGAGCTTCCAGGCAAGCCCTGCCTTGCCGAGAAGCCAGAGTCCCCCACCGGGGCACACGGCGATCCTGACCTCCGACAGCGGCAGAGCGTCGCGCTGGGATTCAAGGACAGTGCTCTGATCTCCTGTCGGGCCGACGCGTACGAGCCGGCTGCTGCGAAGCACGTAGGCGTCTCCGCGGAGGTCGGCACCGAGCATCCGGCGCTCTCGTTCCGGGGGTTCGTCAGGGAGATCCACGCAGTAAATCTTGCGTCCTTCGGCGTCGAAGCGGGCGAGCGCATTCGTGTCCAACAGATAGAGTGAGCCATCCGGGCCGCAACACATACTTCTGAGCCAGATGGCCACCTCCACCGGCCGATCGGGGAGAGCGCGCAAGCCCCAGCTCGAGTCGTCATCGGGGTCGCCCCTCGGAGCTTGATTCGCCCAGACGGGCACCTCCGCTCCGTTCTGGGCAATTCGCCGGAGCCTGCCGTCGTCGTGGAGCAACAGCGAACCATCACGGTCAGCGGCCAGCGGATCCTGCTCGATGTCGTGATCGAGCAGAGCGGGCGTGGTTATCGGCGCTGTAGCGCCTGGGCGGTCGACGAGCGCCCCCGTCTCCGGCGAGAGCCAGAGCGTCGACAAGCCCCGGTGCATCACGACGAGCGTGTCCTTGAGGCAGTACATGAAGCGCACCGCGTCCGTGCGATCGCGCTGGATCCAGCGGATGTTCAACGATGGATCGACGGACCACAGGACGTTGTCACGCCTTTCCCTCACATGGCCGCTATCGTCATGATACCAGTGCGACTGCGTGGCCGCGCAGTAGAGGTTCCCCTCGGCATCCACGGCCGCCACCGGCAGCCCTTCCCAGTCGAACAGCCCCGCCGCGACGGCCTGCGGCGCGGGGGCGTTCAGGGGGACCGCGGGGTGAAAGCAGAGAACCCAGCTTGCCGCCACCTTCCTTCGCCCCCGGTACACGAACCCGTCCGGCACGTGCACGCTCGCCCTGCAGAACCGGCAGGTGGACGCGCGGTTCACGCCGTCGAACGCGGCCGGCGAGCCGCACTGCGGGCACGGAAACGTCGCCGCCTCGGCCTCGGGCGCGGGCGCTCCGGCGAGCGGGTCCGGATCCTCGCCGACCAGGTGCGTGATGTTCGGGAGCGCTCCGGAGAGCTGCGCGGGCACTGCCCGCACCCAGGTCTGCTGCGCGCATCGATCGCAGCGGAGCATCGCCTGCTCCCGCACCTCCTGGATGGCCGCGACGGGGATCTCTTTCCCGCAGCCGTGGCAGCAGGGCCCGCGCCGCACGTAGGCGGCCGAGAGTTTGCCCGCCGAGCTGCGGCGCAGCTCGTTTGCGAGCAACCTCGGGCCGTTGTAGAGGGGGGCGCGGAGCAGCGCCTGCCAGAGATCGCCGCCGATCACCGTCGGTCTCCCGCAGCTCTGGCAGGTCACCTCGCGGGCCAGCGTGTTTACCGGCATCGGCAGCCGGCAGGTGCCGCACTCCGTCTCCACCTTCACCGCGACGCTGATCATGGGTGTCTTCCGCTCCTCGATGCCTCTCGATCACCAGAGAGGCTCGCTCGGGCGTGCTCCGGCGAAAGCGCACCGGACCGGAGGCTATCGTGCCCGTTCTCGCGGGTCCAGCGCGGGGCCTGGCGGCCCGAGCGCGTCCAGGTGTCGCCCTGCCTCTCGATCCGAGCCTCGTGATTGCGGGTAGCAATCAACTCGAGGTGGGGTCCGGGATCCTCTGGACCGCGGGGCAGGCGGGCAGCGGGCATGTCGGGACATGGCCAGGGGCTGGCCGGCGAGGCAGGCGGGCATGTCGGGACATGGCCAGGGGCTGGTCGGCGAGGCAGGCGGGCATGTCGCGACATGGCCAGGGGCTGGTCGGCGAGGCAGGCGGGCATGTCGGGACATGGCCAGGGGCTGGCCGGCGAGGCAGGCGGGCATGTCGGGACATGGCCAGGGGCTGGTCGGCGAGGCAGGCGGGCATGTCGGGACATGGCCAGGGGCTGGTCGGCGAGGCAGGCGGGCATGTCGCGACATGGCCTGCGGCTTGTACGAGCGGAGCGCCGCGTCTTACTCCCCGTTCCGGCGCCGGCTCTCGCGGCGGCCAACGATCGCCACGGCCACCGTCGCGGCCAGGAACACGATCTGCAGCAGCGTCCGCGGCACGAGCGGCGTCACAGGGCTGCCGCCCAGGGTGAGCCCCGCGCGCGCGGCGTGGACGTTCGCGGGGAACATCGCCACGAGCAGCACCGTCAGCCCGGCGGCGGCCCATGGCGCGAGCCTCGGGACGAGGAGCGCCGCAGCGCCCGCGATCTCCAGGACCCCCGTGGCGGTCACGAGGAGCTCGGGATAGGGCAGCGCCGGCGGCACCATGGCGACGAGCTCGGCGCGCCGGCTCCCCCAGTGGGCCGATGCGGTCAGCAGGAACATGGCCGCGAGGGCGTACCTCAAGCACGTCACCCAGCTCGCGAGGTGTTTGACGCCGAGGCGCCCGAGCACGAGGAACAACACGAACGAGACCGTGAGGACAAGGAGAGGTGCCATGCGCGCAACATGGCAATCCGCCCTTCACCCGTCTTGAACCAGCTGGCTACGACGTCTCAGGTCGGACGGGCTCACCCCGAACATCCGGCGGAAGGTCCGGGTCATGTGCGCCGCGTCCGCGAAGCCGGCCGCGGCGGCGGCCTCCGCCAGCGTCGCGCCGCCGGCGATCGCCGCCCCGGCGCGCTCCAGCTTGAGCCACAGGAGGTAGGGGCGCAGCGGCACGCCGACGCTCTCCGTGAAGGCGTGCATGAACCGCCCGGGCGAGAGGCGCGCCACGCGCGCAAGCGCCTCGAGCGACGTATCGGCGCTGCCGTCGTCCGCCCGCAGGTGGCGCAGCACCCGCTGGATGCCCGGGTGCCTCGGCCTCGGCGAGGGCGGCGGGAGCGCGACCCCCAGCGCCTGGAACACGCCGGGCAACGCCGCCGTGAGCCCGCCGTCGCCGACCGCGGCGACGCACGACCGCAGCCGGTCCGCCGTCTCGCTGCCAACGATCTCGAGCTTCGAGGCCCCGAACGCCTGGGCCAGCCCGTCGCCGGCGTCGCTCTCCGGCTCGACGAACACGAGGAGCACACGTCTGCCCGACGCGTCGACCGCGTGCGCGACGTCGGGGGCGGTGACGACGGCGCCTCCCGGCTGGAACGGGCCCGCGTCGGCCCCGCGGACCTGGAGCTCTCCGTCGAGCGCCAGCACGAGGTGCCAGCAGTGGTGGGCGTGCAGCGTGCTCCGCTCTCCAGGGCCCCACGTCGCCAGCACGGACGGCCACGGCCGCAACACGCCCGCGTGCGCGGCGAGGCCTGTCGCTTTCGAGGGGAGGAGCATCGGCCCGCAGTCTAGCCAGTCGGGCCCGGTGAGCGCCGCCTTGCGCGAGGGGTCAGGGAGCAACGAACCTCGCCCGCGCGCGTTGTCCTTGCCGCTTTCGGAAGAACGGTGCTGCCGCTCCTGTGGCGGGTGCTGCGCCCCTACCGTCCGATGCGCGCGCGGATGGTGGCGCGCGTCTCTGCCGAGAGCGTGTCGAGGTAGGAATCGGAGAGCGCGCGGAGCACCTCGTCTGGCAAGGCGAGCAGCACCTGCTCGGGCGGCAGGCCGGCGACCCGCTGCTCGGCAGGCAGCCCCGCCAGGCGCTGCTCGGGGGCCAGCCCCGCCAGGCGCTGCTCGGGGGGCAGCCCCGCCAGGCGCTGCTCGGGGGGCAGCCCCGCCAGGCGCTGCTCGGGAGGCAGCCCCGCCAGGCGCTGCTCGGGAGGCAGCCCAGCCAGGCGCTGCTCGGGGGCGTAGGCCGACAGCACCCGCTCGGGCGGCAGGGTGGCCAGGAGCTTCCTGAGCACCTCGTCGAAGCCCTCCAAATCGTGCATGTCCATGGCGATCTCCTCGGCTCCAAGCTGCTGCGACAGCCACCGGCGGGCCTCGACGGTTCGGGCCTCGCCGTGACCGAACAAGCGTAGCAGATCGTCGTCCTCGGCCTCCGCCGCGGCGTCGATCTCCACGACCAGCAGCGTGAACGCCCCGCCGTGGAGCCGCCAGTAGCCGCCGCCGAGGTCGCCCCACGCCAGGCCGAGGTCGGCCACGTCCGCGTCGAGCGACCTGGTGCGCGACGGGACGAGCAGCACGCCGCCGAGGTCGCTCCGCTGCTCGATCCGCTCCGGCTGGTCGGCGCAGTAGAGGTGCAGGTAGCTGCACAGCCGGTCGAGGTTGCGCCGGCGGTAGGGCCGGCCGATGCTCTTGAACTCGACGATCGTGTCCCTTGGCAGCAGGTCCCAGAGCCGCTTCAGCGTGCCGGCCGGCTCGCTCGGCCCCGCGCCGCCGCGCAGCAGCAGGTAGTCCGCGCGGAGCGGCTCTGTCGAGAGCGGCACCTCGCTGCGCACCTCGAACCGCCGCGAGCCGCGCTGGGTGAGCAGCGCGACGAGCAGCACATGCCAGGCCGTCCGGGTGGAGCCCATGGGGCGCCGTCTACAGGCGTGTCCCGGGCGGGGCCAACAATCCACGATGTCCTGCGCACGGCCCCGGAGGGAGGTCCGGGGGCGGGTATCGGCCTGCGCCGAGGCATCGTGTCTGGCGCGCATGAAACACTGCTGCCCTGCGTAATTGCAGCGAGCTTCCGGACGCCGCGGCTTCGGGGCGCGCTACGCCGACACCGGCGCGCCGCGGGACAGCCACGCCTGCGTCATCCGCGGTGTCGTGTGCCGCGCGGACGAGGCTCGGCTCGGGGGAATCGTGATCGGGGTGGTAGACGAGGAGCCGTAGGCGTTCGGCTGTCCCTGGAGACCGGTGCCGGTCCTCGCCGTGGGCGGGAGAGCCAGAGAAGCAGAGCTACGCGAGCGTCGTGACGAGGGATCCGGCGCCTGGCGACCGCGACGGCGGGGCTCACGGTGCAGCCGGTCATCGGGGGTCAGGCGTTCAATCGCCGTCCAGGTCGAGGTCCTCCCACCAGATGGAGAGATCGAGCTCCACCTCCTCGAACGGCTCGGCGCGCACCCGTTCCGCCGGACCATGGACGCCGAGCTCGAGCCACCTGCCGTCGACGAGGCGGCTGACCGCGAGCGATCTCGCCTCGGGATCCACATACCAGAGGTGGCTCACGCCGATCTCGGCGTAGAAGCGCCGTTTGACGATGAGATCATAAGCGCGTGTCCCGGGTGACAGGACCTCGCAGACCCAGTCCGGCACGACGCGGATGGGCTCTTTGACGGGCAGGCGAGGCAGCCGCTCGCGCCGCCACCCCGCCACGTCCGCCGAGATCTCCGGGGCGCGAGGGAGCTCGACGCCCGGCTCGACGAGGATCCACCAGCCGCCGGGGCCGTTGCGCCGCTTCTGGAAGGGGCCGTGAAGGTCCGTGGCGATGCTTGTCTCGAGGCTCCCGTGCGGGGCGCGCGGGCGGGGGAAGGCGTAGAGGTCGCCGTCGATGATCTCGCCGCGCATCGTGTCCGGCAGCGCTTCGAGGTCCGCTCTCGTCGCGGTGCGACCCAGCTTCCGGGCAAAGCTCATCGGGGGCTCCTACGTCGCACGGAGCTTACCGCAGCGGGGGCGCGCCGCGCGAACACCGGCGCGGCGGCGATGCCGGCGCGTGCGAGGCCCCTGGGACCTGCGGGGCTGAAGGACGCACGCGCCTCGGTCGAGGTTGGCCAGGAGCGGCCGCCCTCCCCGCGACCGGCGCTCAGCCCCGGCCGAGACGGCCAGGCGGTGCGGGCAGCAGCGGCTCGTCGTCCGCGATGCGCAGGCCAGGGATGAGGGCGTCGAGCTCGCCTGGCTCGAAGCGGCAGAGGTTGGCGGCGTGCCAGAATCCCCCAGCGATGTCGCCGCCCAGCTTGTAACGGCCGTCGGATCGAAAGGCGACCCAGCCTTCAGGGAGCATCAGGAGCGCGGCGAGGCATGCACCGGTGCGCACGTCCCAGAAGCGGAGGGTTCCGTCGGCGGAGCTGGAGAGGAGCGTGTCGCCGTCAGGGGTGAAGGCCAGGTCCATCACCGAATCGGAGTGCCCTTGCAGCACGCACAGGATGTCGCCTGTCGCCGCGTCCCACAGGCGAACGCTGCGGTCATCGGAGGCCGATGCGAGCAACGCCCCGTGAGGGCTGAAGGTCACGCTCATCACCCGGCTGCCATGGCCGCGCAGCGCGCGTGGCTCGCCTCCGCCATCGAGCGGCCAGAGCCGCACGACGGTGTCGTCGGCGCCGGACGCGAGCGTCCTTCCATCGGGGCTGAAGGCCACGCACCTCGCGACGGCGTCGTGAGCTCCCAGCTCGCGCGCTGCTCCTTCGCCCTTCACCTGCCAGAGCCGGATGGTCCGATCGACCGATCCAGATGCGAGCGTCCTCCCATCAGGGCTGAAGGCGACGCACCTGACGACATCGTCGTGAGCTCCCAGCACGTGAGACGGGTCTGCCGTCCCGGCGCGCCAGAGCCGCACCGTCCTGTCGAACGAGCTCGACGCGATCGTCGTCCCATCAGGGCTGAACGCGACATCCGTGACGTACTCGGAGTGCCCCTCCAGCACGCGTGCGACGTCGTTCGTGCCGAGCTCTCGCACCCGGATCGTGCGGTCGTGAGCGGCGAATGCCAGCGCTGTGCCGTCAGGGCTGAAGACCAACCTCGAGGCGCAACTGCCGCTCTCCTTCAGCGAAGGCAGCGCGCTCCACGTCGACATGCGCCAGAGATGAACGCCGGATCCCTCGCAGCCGAGCGCCAGCGTGGAGCCATCGCGGCTCAAGGCTGCTGCGAACGCCATCCTTGGATGCCCGTTCAGCACACGGAGGGCTCCTCCTGTCGCCGCCTGCCAGAGCCGTACGGTCCGGTCTTTCGAGCCAGACGCGAGCGTCGCGCCATCGGGGCTGAAGGCAACGCTCGTCACGCCAGCGGAATGCATCTCGAGCACGTGCGACATGACGTTGGACTCGTGCCACAGCCGCACCGAGCCGTCTCCAGAGGCAGATGCGAGCGTCGCGCCGTCGGGGCTGAACACGACGCTCCTCACGTGCCGCGCATGACCCTTCAGCATGTTCAGCGCCTCGCCCGTCGACGCCTGCCAGAGCCCGATATCGTAGTCCATGGATCCCGACGCCAGCCTCTCTCCGTCAGGGCTGAACGCGACGCTGAGCACGCCGCCCCGGTGGCCGCTCAAGACGCGAAGCATGTCGCCAGTCGAGGTCTTCCAGAGCCGGATCGTGGCATCATGAGCTCCGGAGGCCAGCATCTCGCCGTCGGGGCTGAACGCCACGGCCTTCGCCCCGCCCAGATGACCCTCGAGCACGCGGAGCTGACTCGATGCGGTCGCATGCCAGAGTCGCACGGTGCCGTCACGAGCGCTGGAGGCCAGCATCTCGCCGTCGGGGCTGAAGGCGACGCTCGTCACGTCATGCACGTGCCCCCTGAGCACGCCGAGCACATTCCCCGTCGATACATCCCAGAGTCGGATCGTGTGATCTTCAGAGCCGGAGGCGAGGGTCTCGCCGTCAGGGCTGAAAGCGATGCTCGTGACCCAGTCGGAGTGACCATCCAGCCTGCGCAGCGCGCTGCCGGTCGCCATGTCCCACAGCACGACCCAGCGGGCGTGGCCGGATGCGAGCACCGTCCCATCGGGGCTGATCGCCACGGCGTTACATCGGCTCTCTTGCACCCAGCTCGGCTCGAACCTCGCCGCCTCCGGCATCGCCGCGCCGAACGTGTCGCACGCGTCGAACCGCGCGCCCCGCGCGCCCACGAGCTTCGCCCCGCGCAGCTTCACCGAGGCGAGCTTCGCCCCCGTCAGGTCCGCGCCCACGAGGCGCGACCGCACCGCCGTCGCCCCCGTCAGATCCGCCCCCGAGAGCGCCGCCCCCGAGAGGTCCGCCCCGTCGAGCTGCGCCCCCGAGAGCTGCGCCCCGCTCAGGTTGGCCCCCACGAGCTTCGCCTCCCGCAGATCCGCCCCCCGCAGGTCGCAGCCGCTGAGGTCCTTCCCCGACAGATCCTGCCCCCGCAGATCCGCCCCCGCGAGGTACATCCGCTCCGCCCCCGCGAGGTACATCCGCTCGCGTACGCCGAGCCCCATCCGCCCGTAGAGCCGCAGCGCGTTCGCCGCCGCCACCGCGCCCCACGCGCCGCCGAGCGCCGCGCTCACCCACGCCGCCGCCTCCTCGCGCCCGGCGAGCGCCCCGAAGAAGTCGGCCATCAGGTCGCTCACCTCGCGCTGCGCGAGCGCCGGCGCCTCGCCGGAGCGCTGCACCTCCTCGGCCGCCTCCCGCGCCACCAGCCACTCGAGCACCGACTGGTGGATGAAACGGAAGTTCTCCTGGTCGTCCCACACGAGCAGCGTGCCCGACCCGATCTCGTGCGTCGCCACCGCCACGTCGAGCTCGTGCCGCCCGAGCGCCTGCAGCGCCGCGATGAGCTCCGGCGGCAGCTCGCGGATGCTCACGCTCTGCTCCGTGCGCTGCCACAGCCGCGTCGCGAGCTCCGTCACCGCCCGCCACCGCTGCGCCACCGACAGCCCCGGCTGCGCGCCCCGCGGGTGCGCGCGCTCGTACTCCCAGACGAGCCACCGGTCGAGCAGGAGCCGGTACAGCCCCGCCGACGTGATCTCCCCGTCGCCCGCCTTCGCCTGCCGGAGCTGCGCCTCCTCGATCTCCGCGATGAACCCGAGCATCCGCGGGTTCGCCGACAGGCCGAGCAGATCCTTCACGTCCGCGAGCAGCCGCATGCGCGCGTCGGCCGCCTCCTCGCTGCCGAGCCGGTTCACGAGGAACCGGTGGATCTGCTCGGCAGTGAACGGCAAGAGGCGCGCGAGCCGGTAGCCGGGGAGCAGGGCGGCCTTCTCCGCCAGCGCCGACCGCACCTGCTGCTCCGAGATGAAGTGCTGGCTGCGGCTCGTGACCACCACCTTCGCCGCCTTGCCCTGCGCCGCCTGGATCAGCGTGTCGAAGTGCTCCACCGCACGGTCGTACGTGACGCGGAAGGCGAGCTCGTCGAAGCCGTCGAACAGGAGCGCGATCCGCCCCTCGGCGAGCATGTGCCGGAACGCGGGCAGGTCGATCTTGCCGAGCCCCGCGAGCGCGAGGTGCTGCGCGATGAGCGCGTTCAGGTCGCGCGCCTTCTCTAGCGCGCGCATCTCGATGAGCACCGGCGTCAGCGCGCCGCCCGTCTTGCCCATGCGCCGCGCGAGCTCGCGGAGGAGGAACGTCTTGCCCGTGCCGAAGTCGCCGAGCACCAGCACGAACCGGCTGTGCTCCGAGTCGAGCAGCTCGGCGAACGCGTCGAGCGCGCGCTCGCGCAGCGCCTCGTCCTGGCCCATCGTGAGCGCAACGCGCTGGTCGACGTAGAGCGCCGACGGGTAGGTCGGGTCCCGCTCGAGCTTCGCGTTCTGCCACGCGAGGTAGCCGCGGAAGTCGATGAGCCCCTGGTACTCGAGGAACCGCACGAGCCGCACGCGCCGCGCGCTCGCGTAACGCACGAGCTCCTCCGGCGCGGGCTCGCCGCCGTAGACGAGCGTGGACACGAGGCCGGGGTCGTCGCGGCGGTACGAGGCGTCGATGCTCTCCAGGAACGCGGAGACCGCCTCGGTCGAGATGCCGCTCTCGAGCGCCGCGAGCGGCGCGATCCGGACGATGCCGCCCTCGTTGACCGACACGCGCAGGTAGCAGCCGAAGGGGAGGGGAGCGTCGAACCACTCGATCTCGACGCCGTCCGGCTCGCGCAGCCTGCACACGCGCTCGACGCGCGAGAGGAAGTCGTCGCTGCGCCCCTCGCCCGGCAGGACGATGTCGTCGCCGTGCTCCGCGTGGCCGCCCCGCGCGCGCGCCGGGAAGCGGCGCAGCCTGCGGCCCCGTCCGGCGTCGTCGGCGCGCCCGGGCGAGAGGGTGCGCCGCAGGAACGCGAAGAGGAACTCGGCCGAGGCGCGGCACGCGAACGCGCGGAAGCTGTCGTCCTTGTCGTGGTCACCGTGGTCCGACACCGCCTTCGCCACGATCGACCGCCGCCCGAGGCGCTCGGCGACGTAGCCGATCGCCGCGGCCTCCATCTCGACGCCGAGCACCTTGCGCCCGATCGGCCTGAGCCGCTCGAACAGCGCGGGGTCCTCCTGCACCGCCTTGCCCGTGGCGATCGGGCCGATGTGCACGCGGAACGGCCGGGCCGGCGGCGGGCCGTCGGGGTGGATCACGCGCTCGCGGCGCACCTGCGCCATGCCCGCCTCCGTGAGCTCGAGGCCGCGGTCGCCGATGCGGAGCGCGCCGTCGGCCTCCAGCTCGCCGACGCGCTCGGCCCACCCGGGGCAGCGCTCGGCGCGCTCCGGCAGCGCCACGGGGGAGGGAGCGCCTTCGACCTGGCTCGCATAGAGCGCGTGCCGGAGCCACCACGCCTGCGACGCCCTCGACGGCGGGCGCTCGCGCGCGAGCGGCGTCGCGCGCTCGAACTCGCGCGCGAAGAGCGCGGCGTCCATGTTCCACGTGCGCTCGAGGTTGTACGTCTCGATGTCGTGGAAGAAGCCGCCCTCGCCGCCCTCGCCGGGCGCGACGCGCTTGCCCTCGTCGTGGCTGTAGACCCGGTCCGCGACGATGACGTCGCCGAGCGACACCTCGCCGCGCCTGCCGGCGCAGATGCCGCACATCGCGAGGCACCCCGGGTCGAGCTCCTCGATGAGCCCCTGCGCCCGCGCGGCGGCCGCGCTCTCGCCCATCCGCCCCGACCACGCGGCGGCGACGCGCAGCGGCTGGCCGCGAGCGTTCGGGATCTCGCGGACGTAATACGGAAACCCGGCCGGATCGCGCGCCTCGCGCCAGCCGTCCCGGCCGCCGTCGCCGAGCGCCAGCACCGCCTCGAGCTCGTCCTGCAGCGCGGTCACGACCAGCGCGTCGACGCGCCCTGTGGGGAGGTCCGGCGGCACGGGGCCACTCTAACAAACAAGCGAATCGAGCGCGCTCCGTCGCGTGAGCCGTCGTCCGGGGGCCCGGAAGGGCCTTTGTCGACGGCTGGGTACGCGAAGCACGCGAGCTCCCCGCGCGCCGCCGAGCCTTCGACATCCGCCGGCCGCAGGTCAGGCGCTGACGTCGCCTCCGCGCACGAGCGCGGTGAGCGCCTTCACGATCTCGAGGATCGCCTCCACGCGTTGTCGAATGCAATCGCGCACGGCACGATCCGATTGCCACGAGATCCTGTTGAAGATCGCGTCACGGGCGTTGACGTCCTTCTGGAGCGCCTGCGCCACGAGCGAGCTCGCGAGGCCCTTGTCGCAGTGCTCCGCTGCCTCGATGACGGTCTCGGTGTTCTCCTTCAGCAGGAACACGTGGAGCCGATCCGGCGCGTCGCACCTGTCCTTGATCGCGCGCACCACCGCGGCGTCGTCCGCGCTCTCCGCGACGCCCTCGTGCTTGAGCTGGTGGCGTATGGCGTCGTTGTCGACGAGCGCGAAGACCTGCTGGCCCTTGGCGCTCAGGCGACGGATGTCTCTCCGGCAGCTCCGCAGGAGGTTCTGCACGCCCTTCATCGGGCGGCCGTCGAGCTTCTTCCGGAGCGCGAAGCGGTCTTCCCCGGCGTCATCGGCGACGCACGCGACGAGGAGGTTGTGGAGCCCGAACTCCTTCTCCGGACCTCGCTGATCTTCGTACAGGATGACCGCGAGCGGGGTCACGCCCCCTCCCGCCGCGTCAGGATGGAGGCCGCGTGGCCGGCCCCCCGCACGTCGCCGAGCCCGCGGTAGTCCGTGAGCCAGTCCCGCAGCGCCTCCGGATCGGGCCGCACGAGCCGCGTGGCGCGGCGATCATCGAGCTCGCAGAGGACGACCGAACGGGCGGGGTCGGACAGGCCGTCGAGCAGCCGGTCGGAGTGCGTCGCGAGCAGCACCGGCCGCTCCTTCGCCATGGCCTCGAAGAACCCGAGCACGCGCTGGAGCAGCTCGGGATGCAGGTGCGTCTCGGGCTCGTCGAAGGCGATGAGGCTCTTCTTCGTGTTCAGCCGGTAGAGGGCCACGAAGGCGAGGTACGCGAGCGTGCCGTCGGAGATCGCGAACGAGGGGATCTGCTCGTCGAGGCCGGCGTACTTGAGCCGCAGGGCGATCGAGCCGCCGCCCGGATCGGCGCGCACGTTGACGGACTCGACGTCGGGACCGAGGCCCAGGCGGACGTAGTCCATCGTCTCCCGCCAGTGCGCGTCGGAGAAGTCGTTCTTGAGAGCGCTCCACGCGTTCGGGAGGTTCGCTCCGAAGCGAGACAGCGCCTCCGCCGGCTCGATCGTCGCCGCGCCGCGCAAGGGCGAGGGCTGGCCGCGCGAGCGCTGCACCCAGCGCGCCGTGGTGTCGAAGGGAACGTGGACGTCGATGGCGCGGAGCGCGGCCAGCGCTTCACGTATGAGCCAGTGAGGGGGGAACTCGCCGAACGAAGAGAGCGCCAGCCGTCGGGAATCGATGGACCTGCCGACGGGTCCAGTTGCTGGCTCATCGGTCAGAAAGCTGAACGAGCTGCTCCTCTGGACTCCCCCCTCGCGCGAGATGATGCTGACACGCCGATCCACGGGAGCGTCGCTGTCGTCGCGCTCGGCGAAGACGCAATCGAGGTGCTCGCGCAGGATGACTCCGCTTGTATGGAGCGTGAAGGAGTACTCGAACCTGTCGTACAAGCGATCTTCCGGCACGAGGGCAAGTCCGAGCTCCAGGTGCTCGGCGCCGACGCGAAGCAGGCTCCCGACACCGCCGTGGATCCTGTTCAGGTCCTCGGAGAAGCTCTCGCTGGCCGCGCGCTGTAGCAGCTCGCACGCCTCGATCAGGCTGCTCTTGCCGCTGCCGTTGTCGCCAATGAGGACGGTGAGACCGTCAAGCCGGAGCCGCACATCGGCGAGCGACCGCAGCCCCTTCGCGTGAATCTCCATGATCCGGTTGCCTGGCATGACGAGCGCCACCGTGCCCCGCGGCGCCCTCGTAGTACCCCATGCGTGTGGGCACGGCGTACCTTTTGTCTTGTCGTTGCCCGTCCGTCGGTGGCGCATGCGGAGCCCCAGCGAAGGCCAGCGCGCCGCTCGCGGTCCCCCGGCTGGCTCCGCTGCCGGTGGCCTCGTGCGCACCTCGCAGCCCTCCGGCGAGCTCCTGGCTGTCTCCCGGCCCGGCCCCCCGCCGCGGGTCGGCCACCGCGGGGTCGTTTTTCTTGGACGAGCGCCCTCTCCCGGGGCTTTCATCCCGCCCATGGCGAGGCTCGTCGAGGCGCTGAACCGGTTCTTCGGGAGGGTCGAGATCCTCGCGCTCGGCCTCGAGAACGAGCGCAGCGCCGCCGAGGCGGCGCTCGCGAAGGGCATGCCGCTCGACGCGCGCGAGCACGCCCGCACCATCCTCTCCGTCCTCCCCGACTCGGCCGTCGGGCTCGCGCTCTGGGCCGACGCCGCGGAGGAGGCGTGGCTCGACGAGGAGGTCGTCACGGCGCTCGCGGACCTCTCGAGGCGCGTGCCGTGGCGCGCCGACGTGTGGCTCCGCCTCGGGCGCGCGGGGCAGCGCACCGGCTGGGGCGGCGCGCGCGACGCGCTCGAGCGGGCCGCGTCGGCGCCGGAGGAGCGCGACGCCGCGCGCCTCGCGCTGCTCGACCTGTGCGACCTCGACCTCGCCGCCGGCGACCCGGCCCGCGCGCAGCGCTGGCTCGACCGCATCCCGGCGCCGCTCTCGACCGTGCCCGACCGCGACGTCGCCCTCCGCCGCGCCGCGTGCGCGCTCGCGCAAGGCGACCTCGATGGCGCGCGCGCCGCCGCGGAGATCCTGGGCGAGCCCGCCGCCATCGAGGGGCGCGCCGCCCTCGTCCTCGCCCAGCTCGCGCTCGCCGAGGCGGGCGCCTCCGCCGCGGCGCTGCCGCCCGCCGTCGTGGCGCGCGCGCTCGACCTCGGGCTCCGGGCCCTCGTGCTCGACGTCCCCGGCGCGGCGGAGCTCTGCGCCGCGCTCGTCGCCGCCTCCCGCGACGTGCTCGTCGTCGACCGCGTGCGCCGCGTCGTCCGCGCCGCGGACGCGCTCGACGAGCCGACCTGGGCCGCCGCGTTCGCGTTCGCCGAGGGGCGGCGCGACGACGCGCGGCAGGCGCTCGCGCGCGGCCTCTCCGCCGGCGACCGCGCGGCCGCGGCGGCGCTGCTCCGCATGGCCGTCGAGACGCGCGACCTCGGCGCGCTCGACGCGCTGGCGGCGCGCGCGGCGGAGGCGACGCGCGCGGCGGGCGAGGAGACGCGCGGCGCGGCGGCGCCGCCGCTCCCGCCCGACCTCGCCCGGCTGCGCGACGCCGCGGCGATGGCGTCCGAGGGGCAGGGGAGCAAGGCGCTCGACGCGCTCGACGCCGTCGCCGGCGAGGGCGCGGCGTGGGCCGAGGACATCCGCCGCTCGATCCTGCGCGGGTGGATCCCCCCCGCGGAGGGCGGCGCCGCGCCCCGCCCCGCCGCCTGGGGCGACGTGCTGCGCGAGCTCGCGCGCACCGCCAAGCTCCTCGACCGGCTGGATCTGCTCGCCGCGACCGAGGCGCTCGCCGTCGAGCGGGAGCGCCCGCTGCGCGCCGCCGTCGTCGGCGAGTTCAACGCCGGCAAGAGCACGTTCCTGAACGCGCTGCTCGGCGAGGACGTGGCGCCGACGGGCGTCCTGCCGACCACCGCGACGCTCCACTGGGTCGCCTGGGCGCCCGATCCGTTCGCGCGCATCGTCGTACGCGGCGGCCAGGACCGCGTCGTGCCGCACGCGGCGCTCAAGGACACGCTGCGCGCCCTGGCCGCGGCCGGGGACAGGGTCGCGCGCGTCTTCATCTACGCACCCATCGAGCGGCTGAAGCGCGTCGAGATCCTCGACACGCCCGGCTTCAACGCGCCCGACCCCGACCACATCGCCGAGGCGCGGCGGGCGTTCGACGAGGCCCACGTCGCCCTCTGGCTGCTCGACGCGCCCCAGGCGATGAAGGAGTCGGAGCGGCGGGTGCTCTCCGAGATCAGCGCGCTCGGCGTGCCCGTGCAGATCCTCGCGAACAAGGCCGACCGGCTCAAGCCCGACGCCCTGGAGACGGTGCTCGCGCACGTGCGCGACAGCCTCGCGGCGAGCGCCATCGCGTCGCTCGCGCCGCCGATCGCCTTCTCGGCGCGGCTGTCGCTGAAGGGGCGGCTCGGCGACGAGGCGGCGCTCGCGGCCTCGGGGTGGGCCGAGGTCGAGGCGCTCTTCGCCGAGCAGATCGTCGACGCGAGCGACGCGCTCCGCGAGCGCGCGCTCCGGCGCAAGGCGGGCCGCATCGCGGCCGAGCTCGCCCAGGCGGCCTCCGCGCGCGCCGCGGAGGATCGCGAGGCCGTGCGCCGCGCGCGCGCCGAGGCCGATCGGCTGCGCGCGGGCGCGGCGTACCTGCGCCGCGAGCGGCGCGCGATCGCCGCGGCGATCGACAAGGCGCTCGAGCCCGCGCGTCGGGAGCTCGCGGCCGACCTGCGCCCGATCGCGGCGCTGCCCGAGGAGCGCAAGCGCACGGACGCGGGCGTCCGCGCCTACGTGCAGGAGCGGCTCGTGGCGCGCCTGAGCTGGCCGCTCTCGGTCGAGATCGCGAGGGCGGCCCGGGCCGGCGTGGACGCGAATGGCCGCGCCGCGCGCGGCGCCGAGGGCGTCGCGGAGCGGGGCCCCGCGCGCGGTGTGGACGGAGACGACGACGGTGACGGCGAGCCGTCGCAGCGGGCGGCGTCCCACGTGCGCGCCGTCCTGATGGGCATGGTCGCGGTGCACGACGCGCCCGACGAGCTCGCGGCGCGCTCGATCGAAGGCGTGATCGAGGCCGCGATCGACGCCTTCGCGATGGCGCTGACGGCCGAGGCGGAGGCGCCGGTGCCGCCGCCGGCGTCGGCGGCGATCGAGCAGCGCGCGCTGGCGCTCCGCGGCGCCTTCGATGCGCCCGCGGCGCCGGCCGACGCCTGAGCCGCCCGCCCGCGACCGGGGGCTCCGACAGAGGCCCGGGGCCGCGACGGTCAGCGGCTCAGGAAGAACGCGAGCACGCCGAGCGCCAGCCCGATCACGATCGCGATCGGCACGACGAGCCGGACGAGCCACATGTCCGTCGTGCGTGCGGGCGGGCGGCGATCCCGCCGGACCAGGAGCGGCGCGCCCTCGACCGTGGGCAGCGCGGGCGGCCGCGGCAGCGCGGCGGCGGCGCGCGCCGCGGCGGCCTGCGGCGCCGCAGGCCGGGGGGACGGCGCGCGGGCGCCCGGGGCGGGGAAGAGCGGCGACAGGTCCTTGCGATCGCGGATCACGATGTCGCTCGACGGCGGGTCGCTCGAGGGGACGTTGATGCGCGCCTGCGGGAGCGTGCGCGAGAACTCCTCCGACGTCGGCCCCGCCAGCGCGTCGCGCCCGTGGACGCCGGGCAGCGCCGAGGCGCGCGACGAGATCGCGCTCGACGGCGGCCCCTCCGTCAGCGCGCCCTCGCGGAACATCGCCTTCGCCAGCACCTCGCCCCGCTGCGCCGGCGGCGGCAGATCGACGTCGCGCAGCGGCGGCGCGGCGGTCATCGTGCTGCGGATCGACACCGGCATGGCCGACTCGATGGTCGGCGCGTCCTCGGGCGCGCTCGCCGACGCGGCGGGGAGCAGCGCCTCGGACAGGTGCGGCAGGAGCCGCTCGAGCTCGTCGCGCAGCTCGCGCGCGGTCTGCTGCCGCTGGCCCGGCAGCTTCGCGAGCGCCGTGAGGATGATCGACTCGAGGCCGGGGTGGATCTGCGGCACGAACAGGCTCGGCGCGGGCGGCCGCTTCCGGACGTGATCCATCGCCACCTGCCACACGAGGTCCGTTGGCGGGAAGGGGAGCCGGCCCGTGACGAGCAGGAAGAGCAGGACCCCGCACGCGTACACGTCGCTGCGACCGTCGATGGCGTCGCCCCGGCACTGCTCCGGGGACATGTACGCCGGCGTGCCGACGACGACGCCCACCGTGGTGACCGAGCCCCAGACGCTGATCGGCGCGCTGTTCGGCCCGTCGTCGCCGGCGCGCGTGCCCCCCTCGACCATCTTCGCGATCCCGAAGTCGAGGACCTTCACGCGCTCGACCGACGGATCCGCGCCGTCCCGCAGGATCATCACGTTCTCGGGCTTGAGATCGCGGTGCACGATGCCCCGCTCGTGCGCCGCGGCGAGCGCGTCGGCGATGCCGATGAGGATCCGCGCGGCGCGCGCCTCGGAGAGGCGGCGCTCGGCGACGAGGAGCTCGAACAGGTCCTGGCCCGAGACGAGCTCCATCACGATGTACGGCAGGTGCCCTTCGACGCCGGAGTCGACGATCTGCACCGTGTTCGGGTGGCGCAGGCGCGACGCCGCCTTCGCCTCCCGGTGGAAGCGCGTCACGAACGTCGCGTCCCCGAGGAGCTGCGGGTGCATGATCTTGATCGCGACGTCGCGCGGCTCCGCGTCCTGGACGCCGCGGTAGACCGCCGCCATCGCGCCCTCGCCGATGAAGCCTGTGATGTGGAAGCGGCCTGCGATCGTCCGGCCGATGAGTTGCGGGCCCGCGCTCATGAGCGAGACTTCACCATAGAGTCCTCATCGTCGAGAGCCACCCCGGCCATCGAGCTTCACGGCTTCGCCGGCGCGGGCCTGGGCTCCGCCTTCGTCCCGAGGATCGCCTCCAGGATCGGCCGCGCCCCTTGCACCGCGGTGCGCTGCGAGTAGAGGTGGAGCCCGCGCAGGCCGCCGAGCTCCTCGCCGCCGCCGGCGCGGCCCGGCCCGCCGTGGGTCGTCTGCGGCAGCACGGTGCCGGGGCCCGGCGCCTGATCGGCGATCCGCTCGCTGCCGAGCAGGACGCGGCCGTGGTACGGCGCGACGCCGAGCAGCACCTCCGCCGCGAAGCCGCGGTCGTCGCTGTAGACCGCGCAGACGAGGCTCCCGCGCCCGCGGCGCAGCAGCGCGACCGCGTGCGCCGCCCCGCCGTCGTAAGGAAAGAGCGTCGCGACAGGGCCGAAGACCTCGTGCTCGTGCGCGGCGGGCGCGCCGTCAGGGCCGCTCGCCACGAGCAGCGTCGGCGGCACGAAGTACCCCTTTCCATCGGGCACCCCGACCTTCTCGAAGGGCCCGACGCCGCCGAGCGCCACCGTCGCGTCCGCCGCGAGGCGCTCGATGCCCGCGCGCACGCCGCGGAGCTGGTCGGCCGTGGTGAGCGGGCCCACCGTGACGCCCTCCTGCGCCGGGTCGCCGACCCGCGCGTCGCGGAGGCGATCGACGAGGTCCTCGCGCACGGTCTCGATGACCGACGCGGGCACGAAGATGCGCCGGATCGCCGTGCACTTCTGGCCGGCCTTCTGGGTCATGTCGCGCACGACGTCGCGGAGGAACATCGCGTACGTCTCGGAGCCCGGGGCGGCGTCGGGGCCGAGGACCGCGCCGTTCAGGCTGTCGGCCTCGACGTTCACGCGGACGCTCTCGCGGGCGATGGCCGGCAAGAGCCGGAGCGACGCGCCGGTGGCGCTCGATCCGGTGAAGGCGAGGACGTCGTCGCCGCCGAGGTGATCGAGCAGATCGCCCGGCGGGCCGGCGACGAACGAGAGCGCACCGCGCGGCAGCGGGGCGCGCTCCGTGAAGATCTTCATCAACCGGAACGCGACGAGCGCCGTGCTCGTCGCGGGCTTCGCGATGGCGGGCATCCCCGCGAGGAGCGCGCACGCGGCCTTCTCCGCGAGCCCCCACGCGGGGAAGTTGAAGGCGTTGATGTGCACCGCGACGCCCGGGCGCGGCACGAGGATGTGCTGGCCGAAGAAGCGCGGCGAGCGCCCGAGCTGCACCCCGTCACCGTCGGCGAGCAGGCGCGCGTCGCCGAGCTGGGCGCCGAGGTCGGCGTAGTAGGCGAGCGTGCCGATCGCGCCGTCGATGTCGAACTTTGCGTCGCCGCGGGTGTTGCCGCCGTTCTGGATGGCGACCTCGATCAGCGCGTCGCGGTGCGCGTGCGCGGCGCGCGACATCGCGCGCAGCAGCTCGCCGCGCTCGGCGAACGTGAGCGCGCGGAGCGCGGGGCCGCCCTGGGCGCGCGCGAACGTCACGGCGGCCGCGAGGTCGAGCCCGTCCGTGCTCGTCTCCGCGAGCGGCTCCTCCGTCGCGGGGTTGACCAGCGTGTGAGGCTCCCCCCGACCGGCGATCCACTCCCCTGAGACGTAGCTCTCGAGCCGCTCCATGAAGCGCGTAGCCTACTCGCGCGCTCGCTCGACACAACCCCCGCGGGGAGCGCGGCGCGCGCCTCGGTTCACCCGGTCTGCGCCCGTTGGCCTTGCTCGTACCGTTCGCACCGTTTCGCACCTACTTGCACGACGCGGACGCGAGCAGCGCCGTGATCTTCGCCCGGACCACCTCGAACTCGCGCAGCGCGAGATCGAGCTCGGCCTCGCGCTGCCTCCGACCGGACTCGACAAGATCGAAGCTCGTCGCGGTCCCGGCCTCGAAGGCGACCTGCGTGAGGCGCGCGGTCTCGCGCGCGAGGTCGCGCGACTGCTCGGCCACGACGCGCGCCTGCTCGGCGACGGCGACGCCGCGCACGGCCTGCGCGGTGTCGAGCTCGGCCGCGCGCTCCGCAAGGCCGATGCGCGCCCGCTGCTGCTCGACGAGCGCCCGGTTCACACGGAGGTCGCCGTAGCGCGCGCCGCCGTCCCAGATGGGGATGGTGAGCACGGCGCTGATGGACCACTCCCACGACCGCGTGCTGATGCCCTCATCGTTCCCGAACGCGGTCTGGGCTTGCAGCGTGCTCGACAGCTCGGCGTACGGGGCGAACGCGAGCTTCGCGTCGGTGAGGTTGCGCTCGGCGATCTCCAGCTCGGCCCGGGCCGCGCGGACGTCGGCGCGCTGATCCGAGCGCGCCCGGGCGCACTGCGATTGCATCTCCGCCGCGATCCCGTTGAGCGAGAAGGTCTGCGGGACGCCGACCTCGCCGCGCTCGCCCAGCACGGCCCCGAGCGCCTCGCGCGCCCTGCGCAGCGACTCGTCGCCGTTGACGAGCGTCGCGCGGGCGAGCGCGACGTCCTGCTCCGCGCGGACGACGTCGAGCTTCGTGCCGGTGCCGAGCCGCTCGCGCCGCCGCGTCAGCTCGAGCCGCTCGAGCGCGCTGCGCAGCCCGACCCGGTTGACCTCGCTGGCCCGCTCGGTCGTGACGACGGTGACGACGGCGTCCGCGACGGCGCCGATCGTGACGCGGCGGCGATCCTCCAGGCTGAGCTTGGCGACCTCGACCGACAGGTTGGCGGTGCCGATGCCGTACCACGCGCGCGGGGCGAGGATCGGCTGGCTGAGCGTCAGCGCCGCCGTGGCGCTCGTCGGAAAGAGATCGGAACGCGCGGTGCTCGGGGCCGTCGGATCCGGGTCCGCCGGTACGCCCACCGTCGTCTGGTCGCCCGCCAGGCGGTGGGTCAGGGTGCCCCTTGCGTCGAGGCTCGGCAGCGCCGCGGCGAGCGCCCGCCGCGCGATGCCCTCGGCGCGGGCGACCTCCTGCACGGCGATGACGAGGTCGGCAGAGCGCTGGTCGATGATCGAGCGCGCCTCCCGCCAGCTCGCGAGCGTGCGCGGCGCCGGCGGCGGGGGCGCGAGCGCCGGATCGTCCACCTCGATGCGCGGCGGCGTCGTCGTCGCCGTCGCCGGCGCCGGCTGCCCGGGCCGCCCTTGAGGCTGCTGATCAGGCCGTCCCGCGGGAGGGACGGGCTGCGCGAGGGCTATCCCTTGATGCAGGGCGAGGAAGGCGAGGGTGCGGACAGCGACCATGCGGAGCCGGCGACGGGGCATGCGCGACTCGATGCGATGTCCGGCGCGCGACGACAAGCCCGAAGCCGATGGGGCGCGGTCCCGGGCCTGCGCGCGTGTGCGAAACCGTGGGCGGCGCGGCCTCGCGGCGGCTCAAGTCGTGGCGACGGAACGCGGATGCGCCACTATTCTGGACCACCGATGCCAAGCCGGTTGCCCCCGAATGACATCTGCCTCGGCTGCGGGAAGCGGCGGCGATGCGGCGCCGCGGATCCCTGCGCGCGCTGCGGCGCGCCGCCCCACCGCGCCTCGTGGCGCCGCGCCGAGCAGCGCGGCGCGGCGCCCAAGATCGAGCTGTTCCTGAGCGCGATCACGAGCTGCCTGCTGCTCGCCTACACGGCGCTCTACGTGCTGCTCCTGACGGGCCTCGCCGAGTCGGCGGACGGCTCCCTCGCCGCCGCGGGGCTGTTCGCCGCGATCCTCGCGCTCGGCGTGAAGCTCTCGCGGTGGATCGTGCGCTCGCTCTTCGAGCTCTGGGGCACCACGTGGGTGTACCGCTCGGCCGACGGCGCGCGCTGGGGCACCGTGAGCGTGCTGTTCGGGTGGTACGGCGCCGGCGAGGGCGTGTGCCTCGAGGAGTTCCAGCCGACGAGCGCGGGCTCGACGCTCTTCTGCTCCTCGGACGCGATCGAGGCGGGGCTCCCGGTCGTCGCCGCGAACCTGTCGCGCATCGCGGGGGCGACGGGCGGCGACGCGTTCTCGCCGTTCGAGGTGCTGATGCTCAGCGCGTTCACGGGCCTCGTCGCGCGCGGCGAGGCGACCATCAGCAGGGCCACCGGGGTGCGCTGGCGCAAGGACTGGCTCGGCGCCGCGCGGCGCGGCGCGCCCCACACGGTCTTCACGATCGAGCGCGCCAGCGAGCGCGAGGAGGGCAGCGCGCTCGAGCGCGAGATCCTCGCGGCGCTGCAGGCCAGGGCGGACGGCCTCGCGCCGCTCGTGGAGCCCGAGCGCCCCGGGGGCTACCGCGACGCCGCGTGGCGGCCGCCGCCGGTGCGGCTCCGCATCGAGGAGGTGCTGCGCCCGCGCGCGCTCGCGCTGGCGGCGCGGGCGCTCCGGAAGGAGCCGCGCGGCGGCGCCCCGGTCGCGGTCGCCGCGGCGCTCGACGAGTTCGCCAGGCGCGACCCCGCCCGGTTGAGCCACCTCCGCGCGCTCCTCGCCGAGCACCGCCGCGGCCCGCTCTCCGCGTGAGCGGCGGCGCGCTCAGTGCCAGACGCCGATGCCGGCGCTCACGCTGTCGTAGCGGGGCGCGAAGTCCATGGACGCCTGCACCGTGTACGAGACCTCGGGCAGCAGCCCCCAGAAGGTCGTCGACAGCACGCGGATGTCCGCGCCGAACGTGAAGTGCTGCCTCCCCACGCGCCCGCTCCCCAGGCGCCCGTGGCGGTTCGGCTCGTAGTAGCTGCCGAAGCGCGTGTGCACGCGCCCCGGGATCGGCTCCGTCTCGATCCCGAACCGCGGCGAGAAGCTCACGTGCGCGCCCGACGTGCCGACCGCCGAGTCGCCGCGCTCGCTGCCCGGCTGGTTCTGCGCCAGGAAGGCCTCCAGGCCCACCCCGTTCGCCACCGCCCCCGTCACGAGCAGCTCCGCCGTGATGAGCAGGTGCTCGCGCGGCCAGTTCCAGTAGCGCGCGCGCCGGTCGCGCTCGAGGACGGCCGGCCCCGCGGCGAGCTCCCGCTCGTCCGCGGCGCGCTCGCGCGCCCGCGCCGCCGCGAAGGCGCGCTCGCGCGCGGCGCGCTCCTCCGGATCGGCGATCGTGAGGAGCTCGAGCTCCCTCCGCGCCTCCCGCTCGGACCGCCGGCGCGCGATCATCTCGCGGAGCTCCCGCTCCTGATCGCGCGGGTTGATCCACGCCGGGTTGAGCGGGCGCGGGCCGACCTGCACGGCGAGCCCGAGCTCGATCTCCCAGGGGAGGACGACCTGGTTCGGCAGGATCAGCCCGCCGGCGCGCCGGACCCCTCGATCCACGACGACGCCCTCGCCGAGCAGCCTCCCGCCGTTCACCGGCATCCGGAACGTGGCGCCGAGCCGGTACGAAGCCCAGTCGGGCCGGATGAGCACGCCGACCTCCGGAGAGATGCCCGCGATCGTCAGGTCCGTCTGCTCGGCGGCGAGGCCGAGCGTCACCGCGCGCGCGCCGGCCCCGACGACGAGCGCGTCGCCGAGGAGGCGGACCCCGCCCAGGAAATGGTACTTGCCGGTCACGACGGTGGTCTCGGCGCCGGCAGCGTCCGTGATCGAGTACCGTTGAAGCTCCGCGTTGACGCCGACGCCGAAGTCGCCCGCCTGGAGCTGGCCGCCGAGCGTCAGGTACACGAAGTTCGAATAGTCGAGGTCGATGGCGCCGCTGTTGTCGAAGTCGTTGTTCTCGAAGAGCTCGATGGGGATCGAGATCGACCCGGCGACGTCCCACTCCAGCCAGCGAAAGCTGAAGGGCTCGCGGACCGCGGGCGCCGCGGCGTTCGCCACCATCCCGGCGATCCCCTCGGCGTAGCCGGCGTACGCGCCTGCGATCCCGGTCACACGCAGCGGCGCGAGGATCGGCCCCTGGAAGAGGTCGAGGACGTACGCGTTGTCCTGGAGCGGCTGGGCCGACGCGGCCGGCGGCAGGCCGACGAGGGCCAGCGCGGAGAGCGCCGCGGCGGCGCGGCGGCCGGTGCGGAGGGCGGTGGTCGTCTCGGTCACCTCGCGCTGCTCCGGTCCAACAGCATCTCGTCGCGCCCGCGGCGAGGTGATAGCACTGGCCCGCACGGAAGGGACCGCGGAAGCGGACCCCCGACCCGCGGCGGCCGCCCCGACCCCGAGCTCCCGGCTCACGGGGGACAAGAAGAGGGGCCCGCCGCCCGAGCGCCCGCGCACCACCGCCCGCCCAAGGAATCGCCGCACGCATGCCCGCCCAAGCCCCCGCGCCCACCGCTCCCGCCTCGGCCTCGCCAGGGACCGACGCGCGAGCGCGCCGCCCGGCGACGGCGCGGCGCCGCGGGCCTCGCGCCCTCGGCCGCCGCATTGCCCAGGTCGCTTATTACAGCCTCGCCGCGCTCATCATCGTGGCGTGCACCCTCCAGATCATCCGGCAGGTCTTCTTCCTGCCGGTCGTGCCATCGCCCTTCGGGAGCTGCCGGGAGGGGCTGCTGGCGCTCGTCCGCGCCGTCGAGCGCGCCAGGGACGCCGCGCCCGGGACCGACGGGGAGGACGCCGCCCTCGCCCGGTTCCGGAGCAAGCTCGCCCCGGAGTGGACCTACCGGGACGGAGTCGCCGTCTCGTGCCGGGGCTCTGCAGAGGACGAGCGCGCTCTCGACGCCATCGAGCGGCTCCGCTATGCGGAGGAGCACGCAGTGCGGCGAGAGGCAGGCGACCTGGCTCCGCTGCGGCGCCGGGTCCGGGCGATTGTCGATGGCCAGCTTGGGCCCGTATCCCCGAGATAATCCCCCGACGCGGCGATCACGCAGGACGATATGACCGACATGACCGTTCCTTCTCCCCCCGCCGTAGTGGCGGGTGAAGCGCAGACCGGCGAAAAGCCGCAGCCGCCGCCCACCTTCGATGTGCTGCCCCTGTCGTCCGAGCTGCGCGAGACGCTCGCGGAGATTGGCTACGTCCACCCGACGCCTGTCCAGCTCGCCGTGTGGGAGCCGGTCACGCGCGGGCGCGACGCGGTGGTGCAGGCGCGCACCGGCACCGGCAAGACGGCGGCCTTCGGGCTCCCGATCGTCGACCACGCCGTCAAGCGCTCGCTCGCGCAGGCGCAGGTGCTCGCGCTGTGCCCGACGCGCGAGCTCGCGCTCCAGGTCTCCGCGGAGATCGAGCGCCTCGGCAAGCGCAAGGGCATCAAGGTGGTCGCCGTCTACGGCGGCGCGCCGATGCAGCGCCAGATCGACGCGCTCGCCGCGGGCGCGCAGGTCATCGTCGGCACGCCGGGCCGCGTGCTCGACCACCTGCGCCGCGGGACGATCGTCGCCAAGCACATCCGGCTGCTCGTGCTCGACGAGTGCGACGAGATGCTCTCGATGGGCTTCGAGCGCGAGCTCACCGCGATCCTGGCCGAGCTGCCGCCGGAGCGGCAGACGCTCCTGTTCTCGGCGACGCTCCCGCCCGACATCGAGCGCATCGCGCGCAACAAGCTGCGCTCGCCCGAGTTCGTCACCCTCTCGGGCGACGCGGTCGGCGCGCTCCAGATCCAGCACTACGTCTACCTCGTCACGGGCGACAAGCACGCCGCGCTCGTCCGCATCATCGAGGTAGAGAACCCCGAGAACGCGGTCATCTTCTGCAACACGAAGGACGAGACCGAGGCGGTCGCCGCGGCGCTGAAGCGCCAGGGCTACGACGCCGACTGGCTGAACGGCGATCTGCCGCAGTCCGATCGCGAGAAGGTGATGAGCGCGACGCGCGAGGGGCGCCTGCGCTTCCTCGTCGCCACCGACGTGGCCGCGCGCGGGATCGACATCTCGCACCTCACGCACGTCATCAACTACGACTTCCCGCAGGACGCCGAGGCGTACGTGCACCGCACCGGCCGCACCGGCCGCGCGGGGCGCACGGGCACGGCGATCGCGCTGATCACGCCGCAGGACGTCGGGCCGCTCTACATCCTCCGGCTGACGTACAAGATCCGCCCGCTCGAGAAGCAGCTCCCCTCCGAGGGCGAGCTCAAGACGCGCGCCGAGGCGGACCTCGTCGCGATGCTCGCCGAGGCGTTCCTGCCGAAGGGCACGCACCCGGACGACCTCTCGCTCGCGCGCCGGCTCCTCACGCACGATCAGGCCGAGGCGATCGTCGCGGGCCTCTTGCGCGACCACCTCGGCGCGCGGCCGACGGCGCAGGAGGAGGCGAGCGCCGCGCGTCGCGCCCAGCAGCCGCGCCTGCCGCGCGAGGCCGCGGTCCCGTCGACCCGGCCCGAGCCGGCGGCGCGGGGCGAGCGGGGCGAGCGGGGCGAGGCGCGCGCGCCGCGCGACTCGAGCCCGCGCGCGGCCGACTCGGCCGAGCCGCGCTCGCCGGAGACGGAGCGCAGCAGCGAGCGCGAGATCGCGCGCGACGGGGATCGAGACCGCGGGCGGGAGCGCGATCGTCGATCGCTGCGCCTGCGGCGGGACGAGGGGCGCCGAGGGCCCCGTGGCGCGGACGCCCCCGCGGGCGACGAGCTGCGCGGCGAGCCGCGCCGGCCCGAGGTGACGAGGGCGCGCGACGAGGGGCCCGTCTCGGTCGAGCCGCTCACGCGGCCGGAGCCGCCGATGCGGATCGAGCCGCCGCGCGTCGAGGGCGCGCAGGGCCGCGGCCCGGCGGAGCGGCTGCGCGAGCGGCCGGGCGCCGCGACGCTGCTGTCGGCGCGCCGCGGCCCCGCCGCGTCCGGCGTCGCCGGCGCCCCGGCCAGGGCGCAGGGCGGTGCGCCGGGCCAGCCGTTCTCGCGCCACGCCGACTTCACCATGTGGCAGCCGCCCGAGGAGGAGGGCGACGACGAGCCGATCCTCGGCGAGCCGCCGTCTCCGCCGCCGGGCTCGCCGGCGTCGCGCGGCGGCGATCGCGAGCGCGC
Organism: Sorangium sp. So ce1335; assembly: GCF_051521615.1. NCBI lineage: Bacteria > Pseudomonadati > Myxococcota > Polyangiales > Polyangiaceae > Sorangium > Sorangium sp. So ce1335. The sequence continues at coordinate 5,159,314 of NZ_CP150363.1, read as the reverse complement.
CAGCGGCGCCCCGCCGTCGTTCCCGGGCGAGCCCGCGGTCGAGATCGAGAGCGAGGGCGCCGGTGGCTCGCCCCGCGCCGCGGCCGTGCGCGACGAGCCCGAGGGCGAGTTCGTCGAGGTCTTCATCAACCTCGGGCGCCGCGACGGCGCGCGCGCCGCAGATTTCCAGCGCGTGCTCGTCGAGCGCGCGGGGATGGCGAAGGGCGACATCCGGCGCATCCGGGTGCGCGAGCGCAACGCGTTCGTCAGCGTCCCGAAGGCCGAGCTCGCGCGCGTCGTGGGGGCGCTGAACGGCGCCACGATCGCGGGCAAGGAGGTGCGCGCGGAGCAGGCTCGGGAGCGCACGTCAAGCGCCGAAGAGGTGGCGGAGGACGCCTGAGCGCGCGCGCGCCGGCGCTCCGTCAGGCGGCGCCGGCCTGCCATCGGGCAGCGCCGGCCGCCACCGCCGGGCGCGGACAGCGCCGGCGCCGCGCCGAGGTCCCACGCCGTCCGCGCATCCGCCAGACACCGCCCGCCGGCGTACGCCGGTGAGCGCTCGCGTGCGACGTCGTCGAGGCGGCGCGCAACGCGCTAGCCAAGCCCGCCCACTGGTCGTATCACGGAAGGGATGGCGCGCAGTGGAGCGGAGGATATCGACCGGCTTCGACGGGACATCGATCGAGCGCTTGCTGACAAGCTCGACGCGGAGAGGGTCCTCCCGCTGCTCGCGCGCCTGGCCCGCGCGACGGCGCCCGGGAGCGAGCCGTGGATCTACGCGCACCGTCACCTCGCGGAGATGGGCGTCGAGCACGACCCGTGGCGCGCCGCGCTCTTCGCGCGCCGCGTCCTGCAGTTCCACGAGGAGGACGACGGCGCGTGGGCGGTGCTCGGCCTGGCGCAGTCGCTGCTCGGCAACTACCGCTACGCCGCGCGCGCCTACGAGCGCGCGCTGGCCATCGCGCCCGACAACCCGTGGTACGCCCACAACCTGGGTCACCTCTACGACGTCGCGCTGAACCGCCCGCAGGACGCCCTGCCGCTCCTGGCGCAGGCCACCGAGGCGCAGACGGGCGAGGCCGACATCGCCGCGAGCTACGCGCACGCGCTCGCCCGCTGCGGCAAGCTGGTGCTCGCCAAGAAGATCCTGAAGCGCGCCATCCGCCACGGCGCCACCGCCGACCAGATGGCGCTGTGGCGCTGGCTCGACGCGGGCGCACCGACGACCGGCGACAGCGGGCCCGGACCGCAGCGGCCGGTCGACTCGAAGCGCAAGACGAAGCGGCGCCGCGCCCGCGAGCGCCAGAGCGCCGGCGACTGACGATCGCTCGCGCCTCGGCGACCGAGCACGATGGCCGCGCGCCCTCCTGCGCGCGCCCGCGCCGCGCGTTCCACGCGAGAGGCCCACGTGCGCTCTCGCTGTCCGACTCCACGATCGCGGTGCAGCGAGCGCGCCGGCCGGGCTCGACCGCGATGCAGCGCGGCACGCGCGCCGGCGCCCTGCTCGTGAGGCGAGGCACGGGCGAGGTTGTACGGACACGGGCTACCTCGGCTGGGCGGTGTGCATGGTGGCGCCACAAGCGACATGCACGGCCGACGCGAAGCTTGACGGTGGGTTGCCCGGTTGGCGATAAGCTGTGTTTCTCGACTGGTGCTGGACACGATCCCCGCTCGGCGGGACAGAGCACCCTGCGAGGACAAGACATGGGCGTAACGAGCGTGCAAAGGACGGACAGGGCGGCGGAGCGCGACGCGCGCTCCGCGATCGTCCTGTCCGGCTCGCGCGGCTCGTCGTCCCGACGCGCAGATCTCGGGCGGCCTGGCAAGACGATTCGTCGCGTCGCGCACCGGAGAGACGCGCTGCCCGGCGCTCCGCGAGGCGAGCGCGGGCTCACGACGGAGATTTCGCGATGAGCGAAGAGGCTCTGCGGCAAGAGATTGCGAGGCTCACGGAGCGCGTCGCGACGCTCGAGCAGCAGATCGAGGCGCACGAGCGCGCGGCAAAGGAGCAGGCCGCGCAGCTCGAAGAGGCGCAACGCGAGGCGCGCGAGCGGAGCGAGCAGCTTGCCCGCTCGGAGGAAGAGCTGCGCCGGCAGGCGGGCATCTTCAAGCTCGTGCTCGACAGCATGGCCGACGGCGTCGCCGTCGTGGACGAGAAGGGCGAGCTCCTGATGCGCAACCCGGCGGCGGAGCACATGCTCGGCCGCGCGCCGCTCGATCTCACCCCGGGCGACGGTCCGGATTCGCGTGACGCGACGCTGTTCTTCCCCGATCAGGCGACGCCCTGGCCCGCGTCCGAGCACCCGCTCGCGCGCGCGCTGCGCGGCGAGACGGTCGACCAGATCGAGCTCTTCGCGAGGAAGCCCGCCGAGCAGGACGGGCGGCTCGCCCGCCGGCATCCGACCCTGCCGGGCAACGCGATGCCGACCCTCGCGCCCGCCTCGGGGTCCCAGGGCGACGACGTCGAGCCGCGGTCGGTCCGCGTGCCGCCCGCGTTCGCCGAGCCGCGCGCCGAGCCGGGCCCGGTGTCCGGGTTGTTCCTGACGGTGAGCGCCAGCCCGATGCGGGGCAAGGACGGGTCGATCTCCGGCGCCGTCGCGGTCTTCCGCGACGCGACCGAGAAGAAGCGCCTCATCGAGGATCTCGAGGCGAAGAACCGCGACCTCGTCGAGAGCGAGAGCGCCAAGAGCGAGCTCGTCGAGCGGCTCCGCTACGCGATCGACGAGATCTCGACGCCCATCCTCGAGCTCTGGGACGACGTCCTCGCGCTGCCGATCATCGGCGTCGTCGACTCGCGCAGGAGCGCGCAGATCATGGAGCGGCTGCTCGACGAGATCGTCCGCCGCCAGTCGCGTTACGTGATCATCGACGTCACGGGCGTCGAGGTGATCGACACGCGCACGGCCGACCATTTCATGAAGCTCATGAAGGCGGTCGAGCTGCTCGGCGCGCGGTGCCGCATCACCGGGGTCCGGCCCGCGGTCGCGCAGACGATGGTGGAGCTGGGCATCAACCTCGGCAGCGTTCGCGCCGCGCGCAACCTCAAGCACGCGCTCCGCGAGAGCCTGGCGTTCGCCGGCCAGAAGCCGACGCTCTCGTCCCTCATGGGCGCCCGCCGCGGCGGGGCCAAGGGCAACGAGCGCCGGGCAGAACAAGCGTTCCCTCAGAGCGGCCCCGAGGCCGCGTTCGACCCGTCGGGCACCGGTCCCATGAACACGACACAGCTCCAGCTCAGCGCGAGGAAGGAGACGTCCACTTGATGCAAGCGGGTAGGGTCCCCATCGTGGGCCTCTTCGGGAACTTAATCGTCTCGGTGCAGGGCGGGCTCACCGACGGGCAGGTCGAGCAGCTACGCGACGACGTGACGGGGTCGATCGAGGCGCGCTCGCCTCGAGGCCTCATCGTCGACCTCTCCGGTGTCGAGATTCTCGACAGCTATCTCACCCGCGCCATCCGTGACATCGCGCTCACGGCCCGGCTGATGGGCGTCCGGACGGCGGTGTGCGGCCTGCGCCCCGCGGTCGCGATCGCCCTCGTGGAGATGGATCTCGAGATCCCTGGCGTCGTGACGGCGCTGAACCTGGAGCGCGCCGTCGAGATGCTCGCGCCGTCTGCGGAGGACGACATGATGCCGCCGGAGCTCACGAACGAGGTGTCGCATGAAGATCCCTCCTCGTGACGGACCGCCCTCCAGCGGCGGCGCCACGGGGCCGCCCTCGAGCCGGTCGGGCGGACCGGTCTCGACCCGCTTGCCCGGCTCGCCGCAGTCGGCGCGCGGCCCTTTGCCGCCGTCGTCGACGCCGCAGATCGTCGGCCGCTCGATCACCGATCAGATCGAGACGGTGCTGGCGCAGTTCCTCTCGCCCGCGGTGAGGAAGAGCGTCATCGACTGCGGCATCCGGCAGGCGAAGGTCGATCCGCTCTACGCGCGCGAGGGCGATCTCCGGCGGCTGCTCGTCGAGGTCAAGCGCGGCGTGAAGCTGTTCGTCCGCGACCAGGCGCAGCTCGATCGGTGCATCACCGAGCTCGGCGAGCTCGATCACGCCGCCCCTGCGCCGCGCGAGATCACGATCGACGTGCGCAACGAGGAGGACGTGCTGCGCGCGCGGTCTGCCGGCCGCGAGCTCTGCATCGAGCACCTCGTCAGCGACGTCCTGCAGACGAAGATCGTCACGGCGATCTCCGAGCTCGGGCGCAACATCGTCAGGTACGCGGGCAACGGGCAGATCATCGTCCGCTCGCTCACCTCGCCGATGCGCGCGATCGAGATCATCGCGCAGGACCACGGGCCCGGGATCTCGAACCTGCAGGAGATCCTGAGCGGCAAGTACCGCTCGCGTCACGGCATGGGCGCGGGCCTCCGTGGAACGAAGGCGCTCATGGATGCGTTCGACGTCAAGACGGCGCCCGGCGCGGGCACGACCGTGACGGTCAGGAAGTACCTCGGATGACGATCGCCATCGGGACCGCGTGCTGCGTCGCCGCCGGCGAGGAGGTCGCCGGCGACGAGGTGGTGGTGGTCCGGCAGCCTCCCAGGGTGCTGATCGGCCTCGCGGACGGGCTCGGGCACGGGCCCCACGCCGCGCAGGCGGCGTCCGCCTTCTGTCGCTACGTGGAGGACCACGCGTCGATGCCGCTCGAGGACCTCCTCACCGGGGCCGGAGAGCACATCGCGTCGACGCGCGGCGCGGCCGCGGCGCTCCTGCGCATCGACGAGAGCGCGGGCGAGCTCGAGTTCTCGGGCGTCGGCAACATCGCGATGAAGGCGATCACGCGGACCGCCATGCCGATCTTCTGCTCCGCCGGGATCCTCGGCCGGCGCGTGCGTCGGCTCCGCAGCTTCCGCTTCCCCATGTCGCCCGGCGACGTCGTCATGCTGCACTCCGACGGCATCTCCAGCGGCTTCGACCTCGCGGCGTTCCGCGATCTCGAGCCGGAGGAGATGGCGCGCCGGATCGTCGACGCCCACAAGAAGTCGTTCGACGACGCGACGTGCGTCGTCGCCGTGCTCCGCGACAGGGCCCCGGCGTGACGCAGCGCACCCCACCTACCTTCAACATCCCGGTCACGCGCGAGGAAGATCGCTTCGCCTGCGCGGCGGAGGGCGCGCAGATCGCGCGCTGGGCGGGGCTGTCGGAGCGCGCGCAGCACGAGCTCGCGATCGCGATCGCCGAGCTCGTGTCGAACGCGGTGCGCCACGGCGGCGGCGGCAGCATCAGCATCCGCGCGATCCGCGACGAGGCGCCGGCGGGGAACGGCCGGTGGGGCGTCGAGGTCATCGTGCGCGACTCCGGTCCCGGCCTGGATCCGCGGATCGCGCTCATGGAGGAGGTCGGCCCGAAGAGCGATCGCAGCCCGTCCTCGTCGAGCTCCGCGCGGCTCGTGCCGAGGATGCCCGGTCAGGGGCTCGGCGTCGGGCTCGGCGCCGTGCACCGGCTGATGAGCTCCGTCGTCATCCGCTCGTCCCCCGGCATCAGCACCGAGATCACCGCCATCAAGTGGAAGTAGGCGGCCCCTCGCGCGGTGCGCGACGGAGCCGCCTCACCGGTCCCCGTGACGCGGCGGCGAGCGCGCGCCGACGTGGCGGCGGGGCGCGCCCGAAGTCCGCCCCGGCCCGCGCATGCACGCGCCGCCCGACGCTGCGGGGGCCCGCGACCGTCAGCTCACGTCAGTTCAGCTCTTTCTCGGTCCGCTCGTTCTGCTCGGCCTCGAGGAACGTCGCGGTGATCTCGCGCTCGAGGGCGAGGTTGATCTCGCGGTCGAGCGCCTCGATGCTGCCAGCGAGCCGCGCGACGTTGAGGGCGTAAACGAAGACCCGCGCGCAGGGGTGGACCTCCGCGCTGCCGCGGAGCCCTCCCCGATCGCGCTCGTCGGCGTTGAGGCCGTCCAGGAGCACGAGCGCGCGGGGATCGACCCCCTCGGCCACGAGCTCCATCCCGGGCACGTCGGAGATGTAGAGCTCCGCCCCCTCGACGTAGCGCCGGAGCACAGGGTTCAGCGCGGCGATGGTCTTCTGGGCCAGCGTCATGAAGCCGTCGCGGCTCGGCGCCCACGGCGGCATGCCGAGCTCGACGTCGAGCTCGCGCGAGCGAAGGAAGGCCTGCGTCGCGCCGCGGACGTCGCCCCGCTCGTCGCGGATGAGCCCGAGGTAATAGTGGGCCTCGGCGTGGCGCGGGTCCTTGAGCGCCGCCTCCTCGATCAGCGTCGCGGCCTTGTCGGCCTGGCCGATCTCGTAGAAGGCGCGGCCCACGAGGAAGGTGTGGTTCGGGTTGTCGTACGGGCCCTCGGGGATCCGGGCGGCCACCTGCGCGGCCTCGTCGAGATCGCCCTTGCCGAGCAGCGCGTCAAACTTGAGGAGGAGCGCGTCGATGATCTCCTCGTCGACCTCGGCCAGATCGAGCGCCTGGTCGCACATCTCGATCGCCTGGTCGAAATCGCCGAGCGGGTGGATGTACACCTCGGCGGCGTTGAGCATCGCCTCCAGGTAGGTGTCGTCGAGGGCGATCGCCTGGCGGTACGCCTCGATGGCCTCCTCGCCCTCGCCCTCGAGGGCGGCGACGAAGCCAAGCAGGTTGTGGGCTTCCGGCGAGTTCGGATCGAGCTCGAGCGCCCGCCGGGCTGACGCCTCCGCTCCGCGCGTATCCCCGCGCTGGACAAGATCCCACCCGCGATCAAGGTGCGCCGAGAACTGGTCCATGGCGGCTCCACAAGTGTGCGAAGGGGGCCCCCGAGTCAAGAGGGAGCCCTGTCAAAGCAACCGTTCGAGCTGTTCCGGGCACGGCCTGCCGGGATTTCCATCGCCGGGCGCGGCGCTCCATCAGGGCAGGACCGTACGCGGCCGCCTGCGTGGAGCCCCGGAGCGCGCGGGCGAGGGGAGGGGGCGGCCGCCGCTCACTCGTGGATGGAGATGAGCGTGCCGCGGTTCTCCGGCGTGGCCCAGACCCCGTGCCAGCCGCGGGGCAGCCTGGGCTCGCTCCAGAAGAAGACCTTCTTCGCGTCGAGCGGCGAGAGGTTCACGCAGCCGTGGCTCATCTCCCGGCCGAAGTTGGAGTGCCAGAAGGCGCCGTGCAGCGCGTACGATCCGTCGTAGTACGCGACGAACGGCACGTCCTCGATGCTGTACGGCAGGTCACCCGCGACCGTCCCGTCGCCGTCCATCGTCGTCGCGATGTGCTTCTCGCGGATGCGGAACACGCCGGTGAGCGTCGGGTGGTCCTTCTTCTTGTCCTTCGAGCGCCTCCCCGGGGAGATGAGCGCCGCGAACACCGGCCTGTCGCCCTCGATCGCGACGAGCGTCTTGCGCGTCACGTTCACGTCGATCCACTTCTCGCCCGGCGCGAGGTCCGGGGGCGGGCTGCCGATGTCGGTGTACGTGCCGTCGGCGCCCTTCATCCACCAGCCCTCGGTCGTCTTCCGGTAGACGGTCGACCTGTGCTTGTGCACCTCGCCCGTGAGGCCGAACGCCGCGAAGCGCTCGAGCTTGCCGGCCACGGACACGGACTTCATCTCGGCGTCGAACTCGTACTTGCTCGACGTCTTCGAGAGGATGAAGCCGACCGCCTTCGCGCCCTCGGGGAAGTCGATGCCCTGCGAGGTCGGCGGCTTGATGATGTACATGCGGTCGCTCGGCGCGACGAGACCCGCGGTCGTCTTGTACCAGGTGCGGCTGTTCCAGCCGAAGGTCCTGTCGACCGCGACGAAGAAGCCCTTCACCATCCGCTTCGCGACCGTCCCGTCGGCGTCCTTGTCGAGATCGGCGAGCGTGACGTTGATCGGCTTGCCCTTCTCGTCGACGTTCTCCCACCAGGGCTTCTCGGGCTCCTCCTCGACCGGCGCCGGGTCGATGCCGAGCGACGCGGCCGCGGCGACCGCGGCCGCCTTGTCCTCGGCCGCGGACGCCTCCGTGGCGACGGCGGTCACGGCGGGGGCCCCCTCGGCGCCCGCCGCAGGGCGCGCGGCGGCCGCGGCGGCCACCTCGCGCTCGGTCTCCTCGTAAAGCTCCTCGGCGCGCTTCCGCTCCTCTTCCTTCTTCTTGCGCTTCGACGACTCGAGGTACGGCTCGTAGCGCGCCATCTCGTCCTTCGAGGGGACGGAGCGGTAGAGCGGCGTGCCGTGCGTCGTGTTGAACGCGTACTTGTACGGCAGCACCTCGTCGAGGTTCGGCGGCGTGATGCCGAGGCGGACGTGGGGGTTCTTCATGTCGGTCGTCGCCGACCTCCCGCAGACGTAGCCGCCGTCGAGGAGGCGGTACCACCCCTTGGCGCAGCTCCCGCCCATGATCGGCTTCGGATCGACAGGCACCTTGCCGCCGAGCCGGATGTAGCCGAGCCGCTGCTTCGAGAACTCCATCGTCGGGTAGACCGGCGCCTGCGGCACGATGGAGCCGAGCAGCGGCCCCGTGTACGGCTTGTCGGGCTCGGGCTCGGGCGGGGCCGCGGACGGCTCGGCGCTCGCGATCGCCTTGGGCGCCTCGGCGGACATCGCGCGCGCGGACGCGGAGGACGTCGGCGCAGGGCGCGGAAGGGAGGTGGTCCGGTCGTGCGACGGGTGGCCCTCGGTCGAGGGGCCGGGGGGCGCCTCGCCCTGGCAGCCGCTCGCCCACGCCGCGGTGCCCGCGAACGCCGCCGCGGCGACGAACCCGAGCGCGCTGGAGACGAGCGACGCGCGCGCTGTGCCCGCGCCCGGAGCGCGGCCGGGGTCCGGCGCAGGTTGCGGCTTCCGCGCGTCGCGGGTGCGGACGTTGCCGCTGCCCTGCGGTCGTGCGAGGTCGTTCTGCCCGCGGGGGCGGGGCGCCTGAGAGCGGTTCATCGCATCCACAGCGTTGGGGGAGGACCGGTCCTCCCGATCCTCGCGGTCTGATGAACGACCCGTCGGGTCGGGTCGGCTCGGCGGTCTTAGTACCTGGTCGCTCACGTGTCGATCCACTTCTCTGCGGAGCGCGACCCCGCGACCTCGCGAGGGCGGACGCTGCGGCAGGCGACGTCGCAGCGGAGCGAAGGACATGCCACGGAGCCGCGGCGCCTGCGCCCGCGGGCGCGGATGCCGTTCGGGTGGCTGCTGCTAGGGTACCGCCGTGGCGGAACGGACCCCGGGGCGTGGCTCGAACAACACGACGACGGCCCGGCGCGCAGGCCGGGGAGCGATGATCCTCCCGCTCGTGCGGGCCGCCTCGAAGCGCGCGCTGGCGACCGCGGCGGCCGTCGCGTTGCTCCTGCACCTGCCGCTCCTGCCGACCCCGCTGTTCTCGTGGCTCGAGGCGATGTTCGCGCTCCAGGGCGAGCTGACCGACTACGACGCGGGCGAGACGATCGTCCCGATCGACCTCGACCTGCTCGCCGACGACCCGAGCGCCGTCGCGGCGGCGCCGTCCGCGACCGGCGGCGAGGGGACGCCCTCCGGGCCGGGCGCCGCCGCGCCCGCGGCCCCGCCGCCGACGCCGCCGCCCCCCGCGGCGTCCGCGAGCGGCGCGCCTGCGGCGCCGGACGCGGGCGCGCCCGAGCCGCCGCGCCGCAGGCCGCCGGGGGACGCGGGCCCGGACGCGGCGGGCGACGGGGGCGAGGGCAGCGACTCCCCGAACCTGCGCACCCCGCTCAGCGCCGCGGGCGCGCCGGGCAAGCTCGCGTCGAAGGACCCGAACGTCCAGGTGCTCATCGCGGGCGACCGGCTGCGCACCCACGAGCTCGGCGCGTGGTTCGGCCGGATCCTGACGACCATCCCCGAGTGGCAGTCGTTCTTCAGCGACACCGGCGTCGACCCGATCCGGGACATCGACCACCTCCTCATCGCCGGGCCGCAGCTCCGCGACTCCAGCAAGGTCGTCGCCGTCATGGACTACCGCGCGCCCGAGGAGGCCATGCGCGCGGCCGTCAACGTGATCGTGGAGCGCTCGAACGGGTCGTGGATCGACGACGCCCCCGTCCCCGCCGCCCGCGCCACCGCCGAGCGCGCCGAGCGCATCTTCGCGATGGTCCCGGACCGGCGGCTGCTCGTGGTCCTTCCTGCTGAAGAAGAGGATCAACTATCCAAGTTGAAGTCGATGAAAGGCTTCAACAAATCGTCGGCGGCGGGCATCGTCATCTCGATGCTGACGCCCGCGAACGCCTTCCGCGGGGTCCAGGCGCTCCCGCGCAGCCTCGCGTGGATGCGGCTCACCGTGACGCCGACGAAGGACGGGGGCGCCGACCTCGCGCTCACGGCGGGCGACGAATCCCCAGAAAAAGCGCTGGAGCACGCGCAGGAGCTCACGAGGACCTTGAACGCGATCCGCACCATCAACCTGGGGATCACGCGCATCGACGTGGTGGACGAGGTCACCTTCAACACCGACGGGAAGGTCATCTGGTCGAAGCTCCACATCACGAACCGGCAGCTCAAGCTGATCATGGGCTTCGTGGAGCAGGCGCTGCGGGACCAGGCCGCCGCTCGGAAGAGGTAGAAAGAGGCAGAAGGTCCAAGCGAGCGGGAGCAGGCGGGGGCGAGCAGAAGAAGGAGAGCGCGGGCGACGGCGGCCGGGAATGGCGGCCTGGGGCACGGCGCCGGCCGCGCGGGGGGCCGCCGGGGCCGCGCGTGGGGGCCGCCGGGGCCGCTCGGAACACTAGCCAAAGGGGCGGCGTTCAGTTAATCCGACCAGCCCGCGCCGATGACGCCCGATCACTCTCCGCACGCCGTGCTCGATGAGCTTGCCGGACACCCTCACGGGGACGCCCTCGCGCGGGTCGTGCACACCGCGGCGTTCGCCGCCGCGGACGAGCGGCGGACGACCCTGGAGGGCGGCCTCGCGGAGCTCGTCGACAGGGCGGGCCTGTCGGCCGCCGACGCGGAGACCCGGTTCGGCAACGTGATCCGGGCGCTCGAGCGCGGCACCAGCGAGGGCGCGGGGAGCGCGACCCGGGTGCTGCTCGCCACGCTGCTCGCGCGCGGGGTCGCGCTCTCGCCGCCCGAGGGGGCGGAGGCCGAGGGGCGCGTCGCCGAGGCGCTCGTGTGGCTGGCGACGTACACGTCGGTCGACGCGCTGGCCGCGCTGGACGCGGCGCTCGGCGAGCGCGCCGCGGGGCTCTGGCGCGCGGTCGCCGCCCTGGTGCGGCGCGCCGACCAGGGCGCCCTGCCGCAGCTCGGGCGCGCGGGCGCGATCATCGCCGCGGCGGGGCTGCGCGGGAGCGCCTCGCCGGCCGCGCGCGCCGAGGCCGCGGCGCTCGTCGACGAGGTGCGCGATCCCATCGTGCGCTCGCTGCTGCGCGACGCGCTGTCGCCCGGCCGGCGGCCGAGCCGCGCGCCGGGCGCGCCGGCCGGGGACGGCGCGGGCGCGGACGAAGGCTGGGCGGGCGGCGCACCGGACGCCGACGGCGGGGCGCCGGCGCGGCTCGCGGGCGAGCTCTCGCCGCCGCCGCGCGGGCCGGTCGCGCTCGTGCTGCTGGCGGCGACGGGGATCTTGCTGGTCATGCACGCGGGCCGGCTCGCCGGGAGGTTTCTGCTGCGGTATCGCCGGCCCGCCGCGATCGAGGTCGGCCCGAGGGGCGTGACCGTCCGGAGCCGGACCGAGCTGCTCGGCCGGTCGTTGCGGGAGCAGGAGACGTACATCCCGGTCGAGTCGCTGCTCCGGGCGACGCGCGAGGTGCGCTACCCGCGGCTCGGCCTCTACGCCGGGATCGTCGCGCTCGGGCTGGGGACGTACCTCGGCGTGTCGCTGCTCGTCGACGGCGCGCGGGCGGGCTCGCCGGAGCTGCTCGGCATGGGCGCGCTCGTCTTCGCGTTCGGGGCGGCGCTCGACTTCGGGCTGTCGCACCTGGAGACGGCGACCCGCGGCCGCTGCCGCGTGGTGCTCGTGCCGCGGAAAGGCCCGGCCGTCGCGCTGGCGGGGCTCGAGCGCGCGGCCGCGGACCTCGCGCTGGGCAAGCTGCCGCGCGCCTGAAACTTGGCCGGACCGCGCTGCCTCCGCTAGCCCGATCGGGCGAGGGAAACGAGAGGAGCGAGGTGATGGCGATGCGCTCGAAGGCCGAGGCGATGGCGGGGCTCAGGCGGATGCTGCACGACTTGCTGATCGCGCGCGAGGGCGGGGAGAGCGCTCCCCGCCTGGCGCGCGCGCAGGGCACGGTGGACGGCGCGATGCGCGCGCTGCTCGACAGCGGGCAGGCGACACTTCAGGAGCTGCTCGAGCTCGTGGCCGCCGAGCGCGCTCGCGTGAGCGGCCCGGCGACCGCGGAGATCGGCGCGGCGTCCCTGAGCGCCTGACGCGCTGCTCACGCGGGCCGCCGCGTTGCTCACGCGGGCCGCCGCGTTGCTCACGCGGGCCGCCGCGTTGCTCACGCGGGCCGCCGCGCTGCTCACTGCTGCGGGCAGGCCAGGTTTGCGACGAAGTCCCAGCACGGGCCGCTCACGCCCGGCGCGCCGTTGCTCGTCTCGGGGCCCCCGCGGCCGGCGACGCCGCCGGCGCCCGCCGTGCCTTCCGTCACGCTCAGCGCCGGCGCCAGGCTCGGCGCGGCCGCGTAGGCGATGCCCACCGCGTGGCCGCCTCGGCCGCCGCCGCCGGGGCCACCGTCGCCGCCCGCCCCGCCCATGCCTCCTGCGCACCCCTGGATCGAGCCGGACACCGCGACGCGTGCCCCGCCGTTGGCTCCCATGCCGCCCAGGCCACCAGGGCTTCCGTCGCCGCCCACGCCCCCGTTGCCCGCTTTGCCGACGGTGACGGTGACGTCGGTCAGCGCCAGCTTGGTCCCGAGGCTGAGGATCCCGATGCTCGACCCGCCGGCCCTGCCGCCGGTCCCTGCCTTCCCGCCGCAGCCGCCGGCCCCGCCCCCGCCGCCGCTGGCGCCCACGCCGTCGACGTAGGTGCCCCCTCCCGCCGCACAGAACTGTCCTGCTCTGGCGGCACCGCCGCCGCCGCCGCCCTGACCCCGCGCCCCGCCGGTGCCGCGCTTGCCGTCGCCGCCGGTGGGGCCCGCCAGCGTCAGCGCGGTGTCGCTGCCGGGGTCGCCGGGGATGCCGCGTTCACCGAGCGCGCCGTCCTTCCCGCGCGCGCAGTTGGCCTGCGCGATCGACTGCCCGGCACCGCCGAGGCCGCTCCCGTCGGGGTTCTCTGCCGGGAGCGGCGTGCCGTCCTGGCCCTTTTGCCCGTTGCCGTCATCCGTATCGGGCTTGCCGCCGAGCCCTCCGACGCCGCCGCTCGTGTCGCCATCCTCGCACGTCGTCACGCCCGGCAGACCGCCGTAGACCGTTCCGACGCACGCGTTCGAGACGTCGTTCGGCGCGCTCGCCCCGTCCTGCGCCGCCGTCGGCGTCTCTCCCGGCGCGCCGTTCATCCCGTCGCCCGCGATCACGTCGACGCGCACGAGCTCCGCCTCGATGTCGTCGACCGCCACGCCGATCGACGACTCGCCCGGCTCCGTCGCGTCGGCCGCGACGATCGTGAAACTCCGCAGCGTCACGCCGCTCGCGCCTTTCGCCAGCGTGAGCGCCGGCTTGTTCGCGTCGCCCTCGATCGTGCTCCGCGCCTCGGCGCTCCACGTCCAGCCCGCGTCGCAGTCGAAGCCGCCGATCACCTCGGCCGCCGCGCCGACCGTCACGCTCCCCGCGAACGCGCCGCTCGAGCACGCCAGCACCCGCTTGCCCTTCGCCTTCTCGATCGCGTCCGCGAGCGACGCGTACGGCCTCGCCTTCGTCCCGTCACCCCCGGCCGCGGCGCCCGCGCGCGCGAACACCGCGCACTGGTCCCTCACCGTGGTCGGATCCTGCGTCGGATCCGCGTCGCAGGTGGGGTCGGGTTGCTGGTCGGTGCCACCCCCGCCGGTCCCATCGGGGGGGGGGCAGTACCTGGCGTCGTCCTCGCACCGCTCGGAGTAGGACAGCGGCCAGCATCCGGCGAGGTGGAGCGCCGCGACGGCCGACGCGGCGGGGACCACGCACGAGGTGAACAGGATGCCCATCCTCCGTCGATGCCCGACGCGCCGCGCCGGCGCGCCGCCCTCGTCCGGCGCTCCGCCGGCGCGGGGAGGGGATGCGTTGCCCACGGCCTTGCTGCTCGTTCGTCCCGTCGATTTCATAGCCCAAGCCTTTCCTGTGACGCTTCGCTCCACCTGCAGACCGCTGCAGAAGGCGGGCGCGCGGGGCGCGCCGCCCCGAGCATAGTCAGCCGATCGATCGCCTGATCAAGGGCGATCGATCGGCCGCACGGTTCGGGCAGGGCTCCGCGCGCGGGATCCCGCTTCAGTCGCGCCTGTCCGCGGCTCAGGGGGCGACGAACGCCACGTCGCCCTTCGTCGTCTGCCCGCCGACGCGCCACCAGTTCGCGATGAGCAGCCGCCCGTCCACCTCGACGATCCGCGAGAAGGCGCCCGCGAACCCTTCCTGCTCGATCGCCTGCACGAACCAGCTGTGGCCGTCGCCGCTCTTCGTCCCGATCGCGAGCCGCAGCGTCCCGCTCGTCGCGTCCTGGTAGCTGATGCGCACCTCCCCCGACGCCGTCACGAACAGGTTCGCGTCGTCGCCGACGAGGTGCTGCCCGTCCTCGAACGGGACCGCCTCGATCCCGAGCCCATCGTCCGCCACCTCGGGCGGCTCGACGTCGGTGCCGCCCTTCACCCGCGCGTACCGCAGCCCCTCCGAGCGGCCGTCGGCGTACGCGAGGTGCCAGTCCCCCGCGCGGTCGATGAACAGCGACGTCCCCATGCCGACGTCGCCCGTGTCGGTCGCCCCGTCCGGGGTCGCCCCGTCCACGATCCGGGTCTGCCATTCCCCCATCGCCCTCGACGCGATCACCACGTTGCCGTGGATGCGATCGTAGAACGCGAGGCCGAACCCGCCTGCGGCGTCCGGCGCCATCGCGATGTAGTCGCCGATCGCCTCCGGGTACGTGTCGGTCCGGCCCCCGTCGGAGACCACGGCGCACACCGGCGAGCCGCCCTCGTCGATGCACGCCTGCCCGGAGGCGCACGCCGGCTCGCAGTCGGCGCCCGGGAGGGGCGCCTCGCAACGCCCGGTGGTCCGGATGCACTTCGTCCCCCCGCCGCAGAGGAACTCGCGGCACGGCGTCGCCTCGTCCGTCGCGACGTCCTCGAACCGCCACGCGCCCTCCTGCGGCGTGGCGCTCTCTCCGGTCGCGAGGCGCACGCTCGACGTGACCGCGCCGCCCTCGCCCGGCTCCATCGCGAGGTAGGCGATGACGGGCAGCCCCTTCACGAAGAGGAGCTTCGCGTAGCGCCCGATGTCGCTGTCCGGCGCCTGCTGCACCGAGCTCACGACCCACGCGTCTCCCTGCTTCTGCGCGAACTTGAGCCCGCGGTTCGTGCGGTCGTAGTACGCGACGGCCGGCTCGCCGTCCGGACCGACGGCGATGGAGGTCCACAGGCCGACATCGTCGCCGGGGTCGACCTGACCCCCGCGGAACCCGTTCACGTCGAACCGCTTCGGGTCGACCTCGGGCTCCGCGGGCACCCCGTCGATCGCCTCCCACGCGACCGCCTCGCCGTCCCACGTGCCGACGACGAGGTCGCCCCACTGGAAGGCGTTGTGCCAGTCGGCCTCCGCGTAGCCCGCGACCCAGACCGTGCGCTTGTCGGGGGCGACGGCGACCGAGGTGTAGGCCCCGATGAGGCCGTGCTGCAGCGTCATGCAGTCGGGCGCGACGCACTCCTCCTTCTCCACGGTGGGCTCGTCGCTGCACGAGCAGCCGGCGTGGGAGCCGAGGAGCGCGGTCACGGCGACGCCGGCCAGCGCGCCCCGCAGGCTGCGCGTGCCGCGCGCGCGCCGGTCCGCGTCGCGCGTGCTCGACCCGCTCCCGTCAGCATCGCGCGCGCTCCCCGCTCGCGCCGCGCCGCCGCGCCGCGCGAGCCGCACGGCCGCCGCGAGGGCCGCGAGGCCGAGCCAGAGGCCGCCCGACGGGCCGGCGCTGGGCCCGCCGGCCACCACGCAGCCGCAGCTCGCCGGATCGACCGGCACGCGGCCGCGGAGGATCGGCTGCCGCGCCGTGCCGAGGTTGCCCTCCTCGTCCACGGCCTCGACCTCGATGTCGGCGGCGTCGCCGACGTGGACCGACCGCATCTCCGCCGCCGTCGCCCACGGCGACCACGCCCCGCCGTCGAGCCTCACGCGCACCTTCGCGCGCTCCGCGTCCGAGACCATGTCGCGCACCTCGAGCGGCACGTGGCCGTCCACCGCCGCGCCCACCGAGATGACCGGCGGGTCGACGTCGACGACCATCTCCACGGTCGCCGGCGTGGGATCGAGCGACATCGGGTCGCCCGCGATGCGCGATCGCACCGAGATCACATGCCGCCCCGGGAGCCGCAGCCAGTCGTCGCGCAGGTCGACGATGCGCTCGCGCGTGAACGGGCGCCACGCGCCGCTGTCGATCCGGTACGAGTACTCGACGACCTGGGTGCCGTCGTCGAGCGGCGAGCTCATCACCAGCCGGGCGGTGGGCCCGTTGTCGCGGGTCATCGTCGGCAGGCGGAGCCCCTCGGCCCGCACCTCCTTGCGGCTCAGCTCGGCCTCCGTCTCGCTCTGCATGACGCGCTGCTGCGCCGGCAAGCCGAACGCCGCGAAGATGCCCAGGTAATTGTCTTGCCCCTTCGTGAGCTTCCGCAG
The DNA here is from genome assembly GCF_051521615.1 of Sorangium sp. So ce1335. Lineage (NCBI taxonomy): Bacteria > Pseudomonadati > Myxococcota > Polyangiales > Polyangiaceae > Sorangium > Sorangium sp. So ce1335. The sequence goes on along the minus strand of NZ_CP150363.1, from coordinate 5,142,760 downwards.
GCCGGGGGATCCGGCGCCGTCGGTCGACTCGGGGAGCACCAGCGAGAGCCCGAGCCCGGAGAGCGGCCCGTTGAGGTCGATTGTCGGCAGGCCGCCGCCGATGAGCTGGCCAACCTGGCTGCCGAGGAGCCCGCCCAGCGCGTCCGCGATCGACTCGGGATCTTCCCGGAGCAGCCCGTTGTTCGTCACCTTGCCGTTCGCGACCGTCAGCGCCTCGATCACCGGCGTGAGCCCCTCGGGGGTGACCGCCAGGTTCATCGGCACATCGACGTCGTACGTCGCCGTCATGAACCGGATGAACCGGTCGAGCGACCACATGTAAAAATCGAAGCTCGCCCGCTCGAGCTGGATGCGGATCAGCGGGTCGTCGCTGGCGTTCGTGCCATTCCCGAACGTCACCCTGGGCGGCGTCTGCGGGCGGACGACGAGCGCGACCTGCTGCGATTCGCGCTGCAGCCCGAGGTCCTTTGCCGACGACGCCAGGAGCCCCAGCGTGCCGGAGTTGAGGAGAGGCACCGTCTCCGTGGAGATCCCGAGGCAGAGGAATCCACTGTTGTATAGACCGTTCAAGGCATAATTCGCGAATCGCTCGGAGATCGCGAGACCGAGGTGCGGGCCGGGAAGGTCGGCTGGCCACCCGGAGACGGTGTTGGCGACGAGCTCATCAGGAATCGGGATCCCCGCCGGCAACGGCATGTCCGACAGCGACACACACTTCGAGATCGGCAGCGGCTCGGCGCCGCCGTAGAGGCCGAGGGTGACCCCGTTGCCCACGGGGTTGAGGTCGCCCCAGGTGAGATCGGAGCCGTCGTCGCGCTCGCTCGTGCCACCGCCGGCGAGCAGGAGGTCGAACCCGCCCTGCGTGCCGGGGGAGATCCCGGCGAGCAGCCGGCCCATGTCGAGGTGGCCCTCGACGCCGAGCAGGATCGACGCGCACTCGTCGGTCGCCCTCGTGCCGTAACGGCAGACGCCGCCGATGTCGTTCGTGCCGTCGGGACAGGCCGGATCCAGCGTCGGATCCGCCTTCAGACAGAGCTGCTGATCGAGCTGGGCCTTCAGCGTGTCGGACATCGAGCCCATGAAGCTCGTGAGGATCGGCTTCACGAAGTCCAGGGCATCGCCGACCCACGTGCCCCCGCAGTCGAGGTGCAGGCTCGACTCGAGCTGATCCTCGTCGATCGAGAGCCGGACGACCTTGACGCGCGAGTAGCCCTGCCGCGAGTGCTGCGGGTTGACGTCGATCTCGACCGAGAGATCGACCTCGACATCGATGTTCGTGAAGGTCTGCTCTGCGGGCGGGCACGCGTCGTTGCCGTTGAGGGTGACGTACTGGGTGCTCTCGCCCAGGATGCCGCCGTCCAGGAAGATGGGCAGGCTCTGCATCCGCACCGGCAGGGGCCCCCGAATGACGAGGTTGTGCGGCGCCCTGGGCTGGATCTGCAGCGCCGCGCGCCCCACGTCGATCTCGGCCGTGCACGTCGGGGGCGTGGCCGCCGCATCGGCCCCGCCGGGACAGAGCGTGTAATCGATGATCCCGCCGAGGACGGAGCCCGGGGTCCTCGGGATCGAGAACGTGATCACGCCGCTCTCCCCGCCGCCGAGCAGCGCGCGCCCGAGGACACCCAGGTTCTGCTCGAGGAACTCGATGCCCGACTGCGTGAGCCGGGCCGCGCCGGCGTTCTCGATGCGGTCCGCGGGCTTGAAGCCGGCGGGGAGGGGGGTCATTCCGCAGCCGGCGCACCCGCCGCCCGAAGCGGCGCATCCGGCGATGACAAGCAGGACAAGGATGGAGGTGAAATGCTTGATGACGCGGGGCATAAGGAACCCTCCGAAGAGCACGACCCGCAGCGCCGGGCCCGCTGGTCGCGGACTTCAGGACGCCACGACAAATCGTACGCTCCCCGGAGAGCCGCCCGCAAGCGCTACTGTGGACAGAGACCGTTGATCTTGACCGCGCTCGCGGCGTACTCCCCGCCGAGCGTATAGGCGTCTGCGCAGTCGTCCGTCGCAGGCGAGTTTGTCGCGCTGCACCAGTCGCCCCTCAGCACGATCTGGTCGTTCTCATCGCGCTTGCAGGTATTGGGCATGCCACCCGTGCCGTATTCTCCGATATCGCCGGAGAGCACGACGCAGAGGCTCTGCCCCATCCCGATACCGGGGACGATCACCCGGTCGACCTCCTCCAGCGTGATGAAGGCGCTGAGCTTGCCGCCGTTGATGAACGCCGGGGGATCACCGTCCTGGCCGGGGAGGCAGGCGTTCTGCCGATCGAGCCCCTCGACGTTGTACCGGCCGATGCAGTTGTTGTCCGCCGACAGCGTCGCGTCGGTGAGCCGCACCTGGTGCAGGGGTAGGATGATCGGCTCCGGGGCCGTGTTCTCCTCGCCCGTATCCAGGAAGATCGGGACGTTGAGGGTCTCGGCCTCGCCGCTCCACGCGCCGTCGGTCAGGGGGGCGTCGATCTCGGTGGGCGCGATCTCGAACTCGCCGGCGGACATGTTCGCGAAGCAGTAGCCCTCGAGCGGATCGTCGGGGGGCAGCGCGCCGCCGGTGCGCAGCTTGCCGGTCGTCGTATCGAACTCGAGCAGCCAGGAGAAGGTGCCCGTGCCGTTCAGATTACACTGGGGCAAATTCATCGTTAACCCCTGGGCGACGAGGTTCGCGATATAGCCGCTCGCGAGCACGTCGGGCTTCGTGATCGTGAGCTGCGCCATGCGCAGCCCGAGCTTGGTCGCGCCGTGGTTGTCGTGGACGGCGATGCAGTCCGAGGCGACCGCCGTGCAGATCGGGTGCTTCGGCGAGCAGTCCTCGGTGGCCCCGCCGCCCGTCCCCCCGGACGAATTCGAGCTCGTCCCGCCGGGGTCGTCGCCCCCGCAACCCGCCATCGCGGCTGCGCCCGTCAGCGCGGACACACCCAGTACATAAACTGCCTTCAGAAACCGCATGTCGTGCCTCCTCCGGAGTTGAAAGGTGCGGAGTATAGGCGACCGCATTGCGATGACCATGCAGCGCGGCGACGGCGCACCGCGTCGCCATCGCTTCCTCTCCGTGACGCCATCTGGGCGCGCGTCGCGCGCGGTGGCGCATCCCGCGCGCGTCGCGCGCGGCCTAGCGGCGCTCGTAGCGGTCGCCGAGGCGGTCGCCCACGGGGAGCGCGCGCAGGAGGCGAATCATCGTCCACACGGTGCCGGCCAGCTTGCGCAGCTTCGAGGTGCCGACGCGCTCGTTGTAGTCGATGGGCATCTCCACCACGCGGTAGCCGCATTTGGCCGGGAAGAGCAGCGTATCGATGGGCAGCGCGTCGCCCTCGCCGTCGAAATCGAACGCGCGAATCACCGAACAGCGGTAAGCGCGCATGCCGCTGTGGACGTCCGAGGTTGGGATGCCGTGCATCGCGTGCGCCATCGCCGCAAAGGCGCGGTTGGCGAGGTAGTTCGGGACCGGCATGGCCGCGGGCCGCGCGCGGGTGCGCGCGCAGTTCACGACGTCCGCGCCCTCCTCCTCGACGAGCCGCCGGAGCACCGGGATGTTCTCGGCGGGGTAGGTGAAGTCGCAGTCGAGGTAGATGAGCAGCTCGCTCTGCGCGGCGGCGCTGTACATGAGCAGCTCCATCGCTGGCCCGTGCCCGCGCGGCGGCACCTGCCGGAGCACGCGCGCCCCGAGCCCGGCCGCGATCTCGGGCGTCCTGTCCCGCGTGGAGCTGTCGACGCAGAGGATCTCCGCGTCGGGCGCGGCCTTCCGGATCTCGCCGATCATGGCGCCGACGCTCTCCTCCTCGTCCATCGTGAGCATGCCGACGGTGAGCTTCATCCGGCGCGGGCGCGGCGGCTTCCTGGCGACGATCACGTGCTGGAACGCGAGCAGCCCGGGCGCGCGGCCCGCGACGACGTCCTCCAGCGGGCGGACGAGCGCCTGGTAGGCCTTGTAGGGGAGAGAGCGGGCGAGATCGGTCGGCTCCTCGCCCGCGCCCATGCCGCGCAGGATGAGGCCCTTTGCGGCGCGGACGAGCATCGGGTTCTGCTCGACGCGGAGCACCTCGAGCCCCGCGCGCTCGACGAGCCGGATCGCCGAGTCGCGCGTGAAGAAGCGCAGGTGCGTGTCGTCGAGGATGCCGCTCGGCTCGTAGTCGAAGCGCCCGGCGAGCAGGCCGAGGCGCACCGGCCAGGCCGCGACGTTGGGGAGCGAGACGATGACCTGGCCGTCCTCCTCGAGGTGCGGCAGGAAGCGGCAGAGCACGGCGAGCGGGTCGGCCGTGTGCTCGAGGACATCGGCGAACAGGAGCAGGTCGAAGCGCCGGTCGCCGAGCGCCTCGCGCACGGCGGCGTCGCTCGTGATGTCGGCGGCGAGGACCTCGTCGAGCACCGCCCCGGCGCGCGCGATCGACCCGGGCGCGATCTCGATCCCGGTCACGCGCGCGCCCGTGCGCTTGACCGCAGCGCCGTTGAGGCCGATCCCGCAGCCCACGTCGAGCACCGTCCGCGGCCGGCCGGCAACCGCCACGAGGGCCCGGTTCACCTCCTCGACCGCGTACTTGCGGCCGGCGGGGGCCTCGGGCGCGGCGCGGTGCGGGGCCACGGGGGCCGGGTCGCCCTCGCCCTCGGGAGGGCGCGGCCCTCGAGCTTCCCCGTCTCCTCGCGCGTGGCCGGGCTCGGCGTTCACGCGCGGCTACTTAGCACGCTTCTCCCAGGCAGCGCTGAATTCGCGGGGGTTGCGTCACGAGCGCGAACGGCGTTGCGGGCGAGGGGAGTCCGCGCTTCAGTTACCGTTGTCGGGGAACTCCTTCCGACGGAACGGCTTTGCACGGACGGCGCGCCGATGAGCAACGGACGAACGTCGAGAGACCCGGTGGAGCACGGCGCGTTGCTGGCGGCCGGATCGCCCGCGGGGCTCTACGTCATGTCGCTCGACGGCCGCCTCGTCGACTGCAACGAGGGGCTCGCCCGGCTGCTCGGCTACGGCTCGCGCGAGGAGGCGCTCGCGGCGGCCGATCTCGTCCTCGGCGGGTGCGTGGCGGGCGGCGCGGGCGCGAAGCCGCCGGCGTCGACCGGCGCGATCGAGAGCTGCCTCGCGCGCCGCGACGGCTCGACGGTCCGCGTGATGCGGACCGAGGCGCTCACCGAGGCGGGCGGGGAGCGGCGGGTCGTCGGGGCCGTCGTCGACCTCTCCTCGTCGCGCTGCTCCGACGACCGCCGGCGCGAGCTCTCGGAGGAGCTGCGCCAGGCGCAGAAGATGGAGGCGGTGGGGCGGCTCGCGGGCGGAATCGCTCATGATTACAATAACTTGCTCGCGATCATCCTGAACTACACGAGCCTCGTGATGGAGGAGCTCGACGAGCGGAGCCCGGTCCAGAAGGACCTCGCCGAGATCAAGCGCGCCGCGCAGCGGGCGGCGTCGCTCACGCGGCAGCTGCTCACGGTGAGCCGGCGGGGGCTCGCGCAGCCGGTCGTGCTCGATCTGCGGGACGTCGTCCGGGGGATGGACGGCGCGCTCCGCGCCGCGGTCGGCGGCGCGGTCGAGCTCGCGATCGCGCTCGGCCCGTCGGGCTGCCGGGTGCTGGCGGACGCGGGGCAGCTCGAGCAGGTGGTCATGAACCTCGCGCTCAACGCGCGCGACGCGATGCAGGACGGCGGCAAGCTGTCGATCGAGGCGCGCGCGGTGCGCGTCGGCGCCGCGGGGAGCCTGCACGACGCGCACCCGGCGATCCCGCCCGGCCGGTACGCGCGCCTCGTCGTGCGCGACACCGGCAGCGGCATGAGCGACGACGTGCGCACGCGCGCCTTCGAGCCGTTCTTCACGACGAAGCCGAGGGGGAAGGGGACGGGCCTCGGGCTCGCCACCGTGTACGGGATCGTCAAGCAGTGGCGCGGCCACATCGAGCTCGCGTCGCAGCCAGGGCAGGGCACGCGCGTCGAGATCTACCTGCCCCTGGCGGCGGCGCGGCCGGCGTCCTCGCGGCGCGGGCGGGCGTCCCGCGCCGCGCCGGGCCCGGGCGAGGGCGGGACGGTGCTCGTCACCGACGACGAGGACGCGGTGGTCACGCTCGCGAGCCGGATCCTCGCGCAGGGCGGCTACACGACGCTGACGGCGCGCGGCCCGCGCGAGGCGCTGCGCGTCTGCGAGGCGCAGCGCGGGCGCATTGACCTCCTGCTCACCGACGTGCTCATGCCCGAGATGTCGGGCTGCGAGCTCGCCGAGCGCCTCGCGGAGCGCAGGCCGGACATGAAGGTGCTGTTCATGTCCGGCTACACGGGCGACGCGCTCGAGGGGCGGCGCGGCGCGCGGCCCGACGCGGCGCTGCTGGCGAAGCCGTTCACGGCCGAGTCGCTCCTCCGGGCCGTCCGCAAGGCGCTCGAGGGCGCCCCGTAGGCGGGCGCCCGGCGTCGCTGCGCGCCGCGTGGGCAGGCGCGGCTACGGCGCCTCGCCCCGCTTGATGCCGTACGCGCGGATCTTCTTGTGCAGGTTCGTGCGCTCCACGCCGAGCACCACGGCCGCGCGGGAGATGTTCCAGTCGAGGCTGCCCAGCACCTCGACGATGTACCGGCGCTCGGCGCGGTCGCGGAACTCGCGCAGCGTGAGGCGAGGACGCTCCGGCTCGTTCCGGGCCGCGCCCGCGGGCGGCTCGGCCGCGCCGGGCGGCGGGGGCGCGATCGACCCCTCCCCGGCGGCCCCCTGCGCGTCGTCCTCGAACGGGTTCTCGTGCGGATCCTCCGGCAGATCCGCGATGGTGACGACGTCCCCCGAGAGGATCGCCGCGCGCTCGATCACGTTCTTCAGCTCGCGGACGTTGCCCGGCCAGCTCCGGCGCTCGAGCGCCGCGTAGACCACCGGGTCGATCGTCTTCTGCTTGAGGCCGTTCTCGTTGCAGAACGCCGCCATGAACGCGTCGGCGAGCGCGCGCAGGTCCTCCATGCGGTCGCGCAGCGCGGGGCTCTTGATCGGGAACACCGCGAGGCGGAAGAAGAGGTCCTCGCGGAAGCGCAGCGCGGCGACCTCGCGCGACAGATCCTTGTTCGTCGCGGCGAGCACGCGGACGTCGACGTGCCGGCTGTGCTCGCTCCCCACGCGGCAGATCTCGCCCGACTGGAGGGCGCGCAGCACCTTGGCCTGCGCGGCGAGGTCCATGTCGCCGATCTCGTCGAGGAACAGCGTGCCGCCGTGGGCCTGCTCGAAGAACCCCCGCTTCGGCCCGCTCGCCCCCGTGAACGCGCCGCGCTCGTGCCCGAAGAGCTCGCTCTCGATGAGCTCACGCGGGATCGCCGCGCAGTTGACGCGCACGAAGGGGCCCCGCGCGCGCGGCGACAGCCGGTGGATGGCCCGGCTGATGAGCTCCTTGCCGGTGCCGCTCTCGCCCGTGATGAGCACGCTCGCCTTCGTGGGCGCGACGCGATCGATCTCCTTGAACAGCCGCTGCATCGCGGCGCTCTGGCCGATCATCTCGTAGCGCGACTGCACCTGCGCCTTCAGGTCCTCGACCTCCCGCGCGAGCCGCGAGTTCTGGAGCGCGTTCTTGACCCCCACGAGGACGCGCTCGCGGTTGAGCGGCTTCTCGAAGAAGTCCGAAGCGCCGAGCTTGATCGCCTTCACGGCGTCGTTGACGGTCGCGTGGCCGCTGATGACGATCACCGGGAGCTCGCGGGTCGCGTCGTCCTGGCGGACGCGCTGGAGCAGGTCGAGGCCGTTCATGCCGGGCAGGAGCAGGTCGACGAGGGCGAGGTCGACCGGGCTGTCGCCGTGCGCGAGCAGCTCCAGCGCCGCCTCGGCGCTCGGGGCCTCGGCGACCTGGTACCCCTCGCCCTGCAGCACCAGCGCCAGGGTGCGGCGGATGTTGCGCTCGTCGTCCACGACGAGGACCGTGGGCGCGGCGGCGCCGCCCGGGTGCAGCGTCGGCGACGATGCCGCCGGAGGAGGGGACGCCGGAGAGGAAGCGGGCATGGCGTCGACCATACCCCAGCTCCGCCGCGCGCCACGACGCGGGAGCAAAGGCGCGCGCGGCCGGGCTCCGCGGCGGAAGCCCTGGCGCGCCGGCGCCGGATTGGGTACGAGGCGTGCTCGATGAGACCCTCCGCCGCCGTCCTCGCCGGGTGCCTCGCTGCCCTGGGCGGGCTCGTGGGCTGCGACTTCGAATTCAACGACGGTCGCACGGCCACCTTGACGTATACCGAGGACGCGCGCGCCGCGTACAACGAGGCGATGGCCGCCTTCCAGGCCAAGGACTGGGAGGACGCGCGCGCCCTCTTCACGGAGCTGAAGCGGCGCTTCGCCTACAGCCGCTACGCGCGGCTCGCCGATCTCCGCATCGCCGACCTCGATTTCGAGCAGGGAAAGTACCCGGAGGCGATCGCGGCGTACCGCGCGTTCATCCAGGAGCACCGGACGGATCGGAACATCGAGTACGCGAAGTACAGGATGGCGAAGGCGCTCTTCCTTGACATCGACGACACGGTGTTCCTGCCGCCGGCCGAGGAGCGCGATCAGGCGACGACGATCGAGGCGCACCGGGAGATCCGGACGTTCCTCCGGCAGTTCCCGCGCAGCCGCTACCGCGAGGACGCGGCCTACATGCTCGAGGTCGTGACGGGGCGGCTCGTGCGGCACGAGCTCTATGTGGCGCGCTACTATCTCAAGGAGGACGCGTTCGAGGCGGCGCTCGCGCGGATCGACTACGCGCTGAAGACGTTCCCGGGCTCCGGGCTCGACCCCGAGGCGCTCGTCCTCAAGGGCGAGACGCTCCTCAAGATGAAGAAGCGCGACGAGGCGCGCGCGGTGTTCGAGTCGGTCATCCGGGACTGGGGCGGGCCGTTCGCCGTGACCGCGCGGCGGTTCCTCGACGAGATGGGCCCCGGCCGCGCGCCCGCCAAGGCGGCGTCGGCCCCGGCGCGCTCGAGGCCGCGGCTGTGACGCAGACCGGCGGCCGGCCGTCCTCCGGCGCGCGGTACGTGCTGGAGCAGACCGACGCCGGGGGCGCGCCGGGCGAGTTCGTCTACCGCGGCCTCGTGCGGCTCCCGGACGCGGACGTCCCGGTCGAGGTGCGCGTCGCCGAGGCGAGCGGCGCGGCCACCGCGACGGTGGACGCCGGCGCCGTGCCGCCCGGCGGGCCGCGCCCCGAGGACCTCTCCCGGACCGCGGCGGCCCTCGTCCGGAGCGCGACAAAGTCCGCGGACGCCCACGCGCGACGGCCGCCCCGGAAGATCGTGCGCTGGCGGGGGTAGGGAGCCCCGGCGGCCCCGGCGGTCGGCGCCTTCCGCGCTCGCGCGGCCTGGCACCGTCGTCTCCCGGCCGGGAGCCATGCTAAAAGCGTCCCACCATGTCCTCCGAGAAAGTACCGATGACGCCCGAGGGGCAAGCGCGGCTCCGTGAAGAGATGCGACGGCTGAAAGAGGTCGACCTACCGCAGGTCGTCAAGGACATCGGAACAGCCCGAGAGCACGGAGATCTCTCCGAGAACGCCGAGTACCACGCCGCCAAGGAGCGGCAGGGTATGATCGTGGCCCGCATCAGCTACCTCGAGCAGACGCTCTCGCGCGCCGAGGTGATCGATCCGTCGAAGCTGAGCGGCAGCAAGGTCCAGTTCGGCGCCAAGGTGAAGCTCGCGAACGTGGACACGGACGAGGAGCAGAGCTTCCAGATCGTCGGGCCCGAGGAGGCCGATCTGAAGGTCGGCCGCATCTCCGTCGCCTCCCCGCTCGCGCGCGCGCTGCTGGGCCATGAGGTCGGCGAGGAGGTCCGGGTGATGATGCCGGCCGGGCCGCGCACGTACGAGATCCTCGAAGTCTCCTACGCATGACCGATCGCAACGGGCCCGCTCCGATGCGCCCGCGGGGCCATGGGGGCGCCGGCCGCCACCCGGGGGGCTCCGTGCCCCCCGGTCGAGGCACCCTGAGCAGCCGCCCTGACGCGACGGCCGCCGCGGAGGCGCTCGCGGGCGCCTCCGCCCAGGGCGCGCTCGGCCACCGCGCTCCGGCGGCGCCGCGGCCGCACGCCGGCCCGTCGCGGCCGTCCACGCCGGCCCCGGCGCCGAGCCGCGCCGCATTCGCGAGCGGCAGCTCCGACGCCCCGCCGCGGAAGCTGGAGACCGAGATCGGGTGGCGCATGGCGGACGCCTACCTCGCGCTGGCGGCGCTCGCGCTCGCCGAGCTCGTCGTCGTCGGCGCCCTGCGGTGGCGAGAGCTCGTCGGCCCGTACGAGCTGAGCCGCGCCGCCCGCGATCTCCTGCCGCTCGCCCTCGCGGCCGCGGCGCCGTGCGCCGCCCTGCTCGGGGCCGTGCTCGAGATCGTCATGCGCGCCGAGCGGCGCGGGTTCCGCGCCGTGGCCGCGCTGATCGCCGGCGCGTTCGGCGGCGCGGTGGGCTTCGGCGTCTCGGCCGGCCGCATGTTCGAGGGGGGCCGTCGGGCGCCGTTCGTCGCGGCGCTCGCGCTCCTCGCGGCCGGCGCGACGTTCGCGCTGGCGCCGCGCGTCGCCCGCGCCCTGAAGCGGGCGCGCGCCGTGGCCTCCGGCCGGTGGCTCCTCGTCGCCGCGATCTGCGCGGTCGCGCTGCTCGAGGTCGCGAACGCGCGCGTCCTTCCGCGGCTCTATGCCGCCTTCCACCTCGGGCTCGCGGCGCTGACGCTCGCGGCGGCGGCCTTCGCGACCCCGGCGCTGCCCGTGCGCGCGGCGGGCGGCGGCGGCGAACGCGAGCGGCGCGATCAGCGCTCGCCCAGGCTCGTGCGCGCCGCGCTCGCCCTCGTCCTGTTCGCGTTCGGCGCCGCGCTCGCGCCCGGCGCCGCCGACAGGCTCGCGCTCGCGGACAACATCCGGCTCATCTACGCGACGCACGGCCCGCTGCTCGGCCACGTGGTCGAGCTCGCGGCGGCGCTCTCGCCGCCCGAGCCGCTCGACGCGGCGCCGCTCGACGAGCGCGCCAGCGGCCACGCGATCGACCTGCGGGGGCGCGACATCGTGCTGATCAGCATCGACGCGCTGCGCGCCGATCACGTGGGGGCGTACGGCTACGGCCGGAACATCACGCCGAACCTCGACCGCCTCGCGGCCGAGGGCGTGCGCTTCGACGCGGCGTACACGCCGACGCCGCACACCTCGTACGCCGTGTCGTCGCTCATGACGGGCAAGTACATCCGCCCGCTCGTGCTGCAGGGGCTCGGGGAGGACTCCGAGACGTTCGCGCAGCACCTCCGCCGCTACGGCTACAAGACCGCGGGCTTCTACCCGCCGGCGGTGTTCTTCATCGACGGCGAGCGCTTCGGCGCGCTGCGGGATCGGGCGCTCGATTTCGAGTACCAGAAGATCGAGTTCGCGAGCGCCGAGCTCCGGGTGGAGCAGGTGCGGACCTACGTCGCCGGGCTCGCGCCGGATCAGCGCGCGTTCCTCTGGGTGCACCTCTTCGAGCCGCACGAGCCGTACGAGGCGCACCCCGAGCACCCGCTCGGCGACCGCGACATCGACCGCTACGACGCCGAGATCGCCGTCGCCGACGCGGGCGTCGGCGCGATCGTGGACGAGATCCGCAGGGGCCGGCCGAACGCGGTCGTGATCGTCACGGCCGACCACGGCGAGGAGTTCGGCGAGCACGGCGGGCGCTACCACGGGACGACGGTGTACGAGGAGCAGGCGCGCGTCCCGCTCATCGTGAGCGCGCCCGGCCTGCTCTCGCCCCGCGCGGTGCAGGCGCCGGTGCAGCTCGTGGATCTCCTGCCGACAGTGCTCGCGGGGCTCGGCATCCCGCGGCCGGCGCGCGTGCGCGGGGCCGATCTCGGCCCGCTGCTCGCGCGCGGCGACGAGGCGGCGCAGCAGGCCGAGGCGGCGCCGCCGGGCGCGCCGCCCGCGCTGCCGGGCTTCGCGTTCTCCGAGACCGACACGCAGACGCTGCTCGCCAAGGGCACGCTGCGGCTCGTCTGCGCGCGCAAGATCGGCGCGTGCGCGCTCTACGACGTGGCGACCGATCCGCGCCAGGCGCAGGACATCTCCGCGCTGCGGCCCGCGGAGCTCGGCGCGATGCGGGCGGAGCTGCGCGCGGTCGAGGCGTCGCACGGGCGCTACGAGGTCCGCGGCCTCCGCAAGGAGGGCAAGGGCTGGCCCGACGCGCTCCGCCGCGGCATCGCGGGCGACGCCGACGCTGTCGTCGAGGTCGCGGCGCTGCTCGACGACGCCGACGTGGCGATCCGCCGCAAGGCGGGCGAGGTGCTCTTCGATCTGCGCCGCCCCGAGGCGGCGCCGTCGCTGCGGCTCGCGCTCGTGCGCGACGAGGACGACGAGGTGCGGCGCTGGGCCGCGCTCTCGCTCACGCGGCTCGGCGAGGGCGCGCCGCTCACGCGCGATCTCGTCGTCGATCCCGATCGCAAGTGGCGCCGCCTCGCGGCGCTCGCGCTGGCGGAGTCGGGCGATCGCCGCGGCGACGACGTGCTCGTCGCGTGGCTCCGGCAGGCGGTCCGGGGCCCCGAGCAGGACGGCGGCGCCGCCGATCCGGCCGAGGTGACGCCGTTCGAGCGGGCGCGCGAGATCATCGACGCGCTCGCGAAGATCCGGGTGAAGGCCGCGCTGCCGCCGCTCATCGCGGCGCTCGGCGACGTGCGGCTCCGCCCGTACGCCGCCGCCGCGCTCGCCGCGATCGGCGAGGACGCCGCGCGGCCGGCGCTCGCCGAGCGGCTGAGCCAGGAGCCGTACCAGACCGCGCGCGTCGCGATCGCGGAGGCGCTGGTGAAGCTCGGCGCCGGCCCGGAGCTCCGGGCGCCGCTCCTGCGCATGCTGGGCACGCCCGATCCGCTGCCGGGCGGGCTCGGCTTCGCGTTGCGGGCCGACATCCTCGACCTGCTCGGCGGCCCGCGCGAGCGCGATCTCGGCCGGCTGCGCCGCTTCGCGAAGAGCGGCGTCGGCCTCGGCGTGGTGATCCCGAAGGCGGGCAACGGCAAGGGCGTGCGCGTCCTCTGCCGCGCCCGGACGGACGACGGCCGCCCCGGCGAGGTGCGCTTCGGCAGCCCGAAGCGCGGCGCGCGCCCGCCGAAGCGGGACGGCGCGTCCATCGTCCCGGCCAGCGCGCCGGAGCTCGACGCGGACCGCGCGGTCACGCTCGTCGTCCCGCCGGGGAGCGAGCCGACCGAGGCGTTCGCGACGCTGCCGCCCGCGACGGGCGCCCAGCCGGGCAGCTACGCCGATTTCGTTGTCTACGCGACCCAGAACGTCGAGGTGTTCGCGTGCGCGGTCGTCCCGCTGAGCGACGAGATCCCGCCCCCGCCGCCCGCGCCCTGGTCGCCCGGCGACGCCGGCGCCGGTGATCATGGGGCTTCGCCGCCGCGGTCGGGCGACGCGGCTCACCGGCCAGATTGACGCCGCAGGCCGCGAGACTAGAGTCCGCCGCGTGTCGGACAAGGACCGAGAGAAGGCCGAAGAGAATACCGCGCGGACTGACGAGGGCGCTGCCGCGCGGAGCGATGGCGACGACGACGGGGCTGCGGAGGCGGCCCCGGCGCGGCCACCTCGCGGCGCTCCGGTGAAGGACGCCGGCGACGAGGGCGGCGACGAGGCTGCGCAGCGGGTCGCCGAGGCGCTCGGCGTGGCCGAGGAGGACGAGGCCCCCGCCGCGGACGCGGCGGGGGGCGAGGCCGTGGAGGCGTCGCCGAACCGCGCGGCCCGCCGCCGCGAGGAGGCCACCGCGCGCCGCCGCAAGAAGAAGTCGACGGGCGAGGAGCTGCCCAAGGACAAGAACGCCCGCGCGAAGGAGCTGCTCGCGCGCCGCAGGGAGCAGGCCGAGGGGCGCCGCCCCGTCCAGCTCCTGCCGGGCGAGATGGTCGAGGACGCGCTCACCCGCATGAGCACCGGCGCTGGCCGGTGGATCAAGAAGAACTTCCACATCGTCCAGTGGGGCGTGCTGGCGGCGATCGTCGCGACCGGCGGCGTGCTGTTCTACCTGTCGCACGCCGACAAGAAGGACGCTGTGTCGTCGTCGGCGCTCGCGAGCGCGGTGGCGGCGGACCGGGGCAGGGTGCTCGCCGAGGACACGCGCACCGACGAGGAGAAGGAGCTCGACGTCACGAGGACCTTCAAGAGCGCGGAGGAGCGATCGGACACCGCGCTCGCCGCGTACAACAAGGTCATCGACGAGCACGGCGGCACCGGGCCGGCGATCCTGGCGAAGCTCGGGCAGGCCGGCGTCCTGCTCGACAAGAAGGACTACGCGCACGCGCTCGACGCCTACAGCGCCGTGGCCTCGTCGCCGCTCGCCGGGGCCGATCCCGACGTGAAGGGGCGCGCCATCGAGGGCATCGGCTTCGCGAAGGAGGGCAAGGGCGATCTCGACGGCGCGCTCGCGTCCTTCAAGGAGCTCGAGGCGATCGACATGAAGGGCTACAAGGAGCTCGCGCTGTATCACCAGGCGCGGATCCACCTGGCCAAGGGCGAGACCGACAAGGCGAAGGAGCTGCTCAAGAGCGCGCACGAGAAGCTGCAGGCGCCGTCGCCGGACGGCCGCTCGTTCCAGTTCCTCGAGGCGGTCGTCGAGGAGATGCTGCGCAAGATCGATCCGGCCGCCGCGCCGCCCCGCGCCGCGTTCGGCGGCCCGAAGGGCCAGGCGATGACGCCGGAGGAGATCGAGCAGCTCATCCGCCGGGCGCGCGAGAGCGCGGAGAAGAAGGCGGGCGATGCGCAGCAGTAGCCGCGCCGCGGGCGTCGCGCTCGTCGGGCTGGGTCTCGCGTCGCTCGGCGGCTGCGGCAACCTGGGCGTCGCCGCGGCGCCCGACGCGCCGCTCTGGCTGCACCACCCGGGCAGCGCGCTCGGCATCACGATGCGCCGCGATCTCACCGCCGAGACGCGCAAGGTCGGCGAGGCGTACGAGCGCGGCCGCCCCGAGATCGACGTGGCGCACCGGCGCATCTTCGTGGGCTCGAGCGATCACGGCCTGTACGCGGTGCGCGCCGACACGAGCGACGTCCTCTGGCGCTTCGAGACGGTCGGCCCGGTGCAGAGCGAGCCGCTCTACGACGCCGCGTCGGATTCGGTCTACTTCGGCTCGAACGACGGCGCGCTGTACAAGGTGCGCGCCTCGGACGGCAAGCTGCTGTACCGCTTCATGACCAACGCCGAGGTCACGCGCCGGCCGGTGCTGCGCGACGGCGTGGTCTACGTGACGAACGCGAACGACACGCTGATCGCGCTCGACGCGGCGACGGGCGCGATGCGGTGGCACCAGCACCGGACGCCGGCGTTCGGGATGGAGGTCTCCGGGCACGCCGGCCCGGCGCTCGGGCGGGACAAGGTGTACACCGCGTTCTCCGACGGGGTCGTGATGGCGTACGACCTCAAGAACGGGTCCGAGCAGTGGGCGCTCGTCGATCTGGCGGCCGAGGCCGAGCAGAGCGCGGGCGGGCAGACGCCGAAGTACCTCGACACGGACACCACGCCGGTCCTCGGTCGGATCGCCTCGGGCGACGTGGTCTTCGTGGCGGGCTACGCGGGCGGGGTGTTCGCGCTCGACGCCGAGAACGGGACCCGGGCCTGGGTGAACGAGGCGGCGGTCGGCGTCACGGAGCTCGTGCTGTGGCAGCAGCCGGCGCACCAGCCTCGGAGCGGCGGCGGCCCGGTGGTGCCCGAGCGGACGGTGCTCCTCGCGTCTTCCGGTTCGACCGGCCTATGGGCCCTCGATCCCGAGGACGGCCGCACGATCTGGCGCCGGGAGCTGCCCGACGGCGGCATCTCGGCCCCGGTGCCGTTCGCGGGGGCGCTGCTTGTGACGACCACGCGCTACGGGATCTTCCTGTTCTCGCCGCTGGACGGGGCCGTGATCGACGGCATCGAGACCGGCGGCGGCATCGCGATGACGCCGGCCGCCTACGGCCGGCGCGCGTTCGTCCTGACCAACGGCGGCGCGCTTCTCAGCCTCGACGTCGAGACGCCGCCGGTGCCGAAGGGCTGAACGCCCGTTCTGGGGAACGGCGGGGACGGCGGGACGCTGGGCTGAAGGGGGGGCGCACGGAGGCGCGCCCGGGAAGCCGCGGCGGCGGGCGCGTAGCTACGTTCGCGGGGGCGACGGGCGGGCCGGGTGGAGCGCTCGCGGTGGGGGGGCGGCGGGAACGCGCAGGCCGAAGGCCGACCCGGGTTGAGCGCGACGGAAGCGGACCCGCGGCGGCCCCGGGTTGCGGTGCGCCCGAGGTGACGGCGCGCGCGTCGGGGCCAGCGATAACCGCGTCCACGTGCTCGGATTTGCTCCCGAAACCGGCGTGAGGCCCCCCTGCCCCGGTGCTGACCTTGGATCGCATAAGAAACATTATGTCAACTAACGCCCCAGGCGGTGTTCGAGACGCTCCGGCCCAGCCGCCCCGGGTCGGTCCGGTCCGCGGCCCGACCTCGGTCGGTCACCACCGGCATCCGGGCGCGTCCCGGACCAAGGGCTCCGTCCCGGCCCACGGCTCAACCCCGGTCGGTCAGTCGCCGGTCCCGTCACCTCAACCTCGGTCGGCCCAGCCTCGGCCAGCCAATCCGGGTCGGTTACCTCAACCCGGGTCGGTCGCCCCACCCCGGGTCACCCCACCCCGGTCCCGGACCTCAACCTCGGTCGGCCACCCCAGCGGTCGGCCCGTCCACGTTCGGTCCGACGCCGGGTCGGTCACCTCAACCCGGGTCGGTCACCTCAACCTCGGTCGGCCACCCCAGCGGTCGGCCCGTCCACGTTCGGTCCGACGCCGGGTCGGTCACCTCAACCCGGGTCGGTCACCTCAACCCGGGTCGGTCACCTCAACCCGGGTCGGTCACCTCAACGTCGGTCAGTACCGCAACCTCGGTCAGCGCCCCCGCCGCGAGCGCCGCCCTCAGACCGCCGCCGGCTTCCTGCTACCGGCCGGCTCACCCGGCTCAGCCACCGCCGCCGTCCTCGCCCGGCTCCCCTGACGCCCTCAGCGGAATTTTCGCCCACAGGACGACCTCGCCCGCTCGATCCAGCGGCTTCCCGGACGCCTCCTGCTCGCTGCCCCACGCGCGCACCTTCGCCGGCGCGTCGTCGCCGAGCGGCGCGAACCCCGCCTTCCTGTAGAAGGCCTGCGCCCAGCTCGCCTTCTCCCTGGAGCGCAGCACGACCTGCTCCATCCCGAGCTCCCGCGCCCGCTCGTGGAGCTCCTCGAGCAGCCGCGTGGCGATGCCGCGCCGCTGGTGATCCGGGTGCACCGAGAGCTCCTCCAGGTACGCGACCCCTGGCGCCTCGTCGCGCCACGCCAGGTAGCCGACCACCTCGTCGTCCGCCTCCGCGACGCGCACGTCGTGCCGCCGCGTCAGCGCGATGAGCTCCGAGAGCGTCCGCGCCGGCACCTCCGCCGCGTCGAAGCCGATCTCGTGGTACATCGCCGTGCAGGCCTGCTCCAGCGCCACGAGCGCCGGTAGCTGGGCCTCCTGCAGCCCCGTCATGCGGATGCGCTTCGGCGCCGTCCGATCGTCATGCATGCCCCGAGGCTACCGCGCGATACGCGGATCACCCCACTTCTTGCCGAACTTGCGCCGCGCCCCCGCGGCGGCTCAGCCTCGTAGCTGGAGCAGCCGCGCGATCGTCTCGCCGTCCCCGGGGCTCAGCGGCACGAGGATCCCGAGCGCCGCGCCCCGCGGCGGAGCGTTCCTCCCGTCCATCGGGACGAGCCGCAGCTCCCCCGTGCTCGAGATGCCGATCACCGCCACCCGCAGCGCCGGCAGCGGCTCGATCTGCGACGCCGGCAGCCTCGGCGGCGGCGCTTGCCATTCCCCCTCGTAGGGCGCATCGCTCCACGACGCATCCACCGCGGCGGTCCCGCGGTCGTCCGCGGCGGCGCGCGCACAGGCGGCCGCCTTCGCGTCGGCGCCCTTGGCCGGCGTCGCCCCCGCGAGCTCCCCGGTCGCCAGCGTCGACTCGCCCTGCGGGTCCTCCGCGGCGCCGCCGTCGTCGTCGTCCGGCTCGGCTTCGGTCCAGCCGCCGCGCTCGTCGGACCCGTTGGGCTCCGCCCGCAGCTCCGGCGGAGCGGCGGCAGAGCCCTCGCCGTCGCCCGCCATCTGCTCGAGGCCGAGCATCGGCGTCTCCTCGTCGAGGTCCTCGATCCGGTGCTCCATGAGCACCCGCTGCTCCTGCGGCGTCAGCGGCCGGCGCGTGGTGCCCTCATCGTCGCCCTCGGGCCAGAGCCGCGGGCGCCGCTCGGTCGCCTCCTGCGACGAGGCCGCCCCGACGACCGGGCTCCCCACCAGCCGACCGCCGGGCCCCACGGCGATGTTCGTCGGCACCGTCTCGCGCTGATCCGCCGGCGGATCCACCTCCGTCGCGTGCTGCTCGTCGCTCGTGCCCTTGAGCGCGACGCCCGCACCCCGGCCCGTGCGCACGCTCGCGGCCGGGAGCTTGACCACGGGCACCTCCTCGGTCACCGCGGTGGTCGACGACACCCGCGTCTGGGCCGACGAGAAGCCGGCGATCGCACGCCCCTTCGGCGCGGCCGTCGAGGCGGTCCCCCCCGCGGGGCCGCCGGCCGTCGCGGCCGTGGGACGCGCCGGGAGCGCCGGCGGCGGGCCGGGCGTGCGCCCCGACGGCGACAGCTGCGTGGGGGTCATCGCGCGCCCGGCCGCTGACTTGACCGGCATCGGGGTACGTTCGGGGGCGGCCGGCGCCGGGCGTGCCGCCCCGGACGCGGGCGCGCCGACAAGCGGCGCCCGCTTCACGGCCGACGGCGAGCTCGCGCCGGCGCCGCCGCGCTCCACCCGCCCAGCGTCCGCGCCCGCCGGCCCTGGCGGCCGCGACGGCTGCGCCGCCGGCCCCGAGGCGCCCGGCCTGGGCGGCGGCGCGCTCGCCCCCGCGGGAGGAGCGCCCGGCGCCTGGGGAGGCGCGCTCAGGGGCGCCTTCGGCGGCACGCTCCCGGCGGTCGGCGGCGCCTCCGCGGCCGCCGCGGGAGGCGCATCGATCTTCTGCGCGACCTCCGCGGCGGCCTTGAAGAGCTCGAGGGCGCGCAGGTCGGCGTTGGCGTCCGAGGCCTGCTCCGCCGCGCGGCGCAGCCACCTCAGCGCTTCCTCGCGCTCGCCGCGCGCCCACAGGGCGGTCGCTGTCGACAGCGCCCAGTGCACGTCTTCGTCGTCTTCGTCGTGCGGCGGCGGGATGGGGCGCAAATTGGCTTCCATGAGGCCTCGTCGAGCAGGTCGCTCCCCCTGTACCACGAGTCCGCGGCCCGCGTCTCCCGCGCCCGCGGCCGCGTTCTCCGCGGCGCTCCGTTCCCTCCATTCCCATTTCGCGCGCTGATCTGCGCGCGCACCTCGGTCCCACCGCTGCGCTCGCTGCGCTCCCCTGCCCGACCGCGTTCGCAACCCATCCGCCGCGACGCGCCGCGCGCCGGAGCCCGCCTGCGATGTCAAGCCTGAACGGGCTCTCTCCCCGCGGAGCGACGCCTCGTCGAGCACCCCCGGCCACCGCGCGCTCCACGCTCGGTCCACGCTCGGTCCACGTGCGTTTCCCGGCTCTCTGGGCGAATCGTCAGACCGATCGCGGCGGCCGCGACCGGCCGCGGCACGAGCGCTTCGGCCCGGAAGCCGCCGAGATCATTACCCTCGGCCGCCTTCGCCCCCGATCTTGAGGTCCGTGTCCGCTTCGTGGCACCCTGGCTTCGCGGGACCTCCTTCGTGACGTGCGGGGCGACGGCGCTGCGTCGCTCCGGCCGACGTCGA
This sequence comes from Sorangium sp. So ce1335, assembly GCF_051521615.1. Taxonomy (NCBI): domain Bacteria; kingdom Pseudomonadati; phylum Myxococcota; order Polyangiales; family Polyangiaceae; genus Sorangium; species Sorangium sp. So ce1335. The sequence continues at coordinate 5,123,121 of NZ_CP150363.1, read as the reverse complement.
GGCAGCGCGCCTCCACGAACGTAACGGCGGCACTCGAGCTCCACCCCTCCACACTCCGCCTCCCCTTCTAGGACCACTGCGTGCAGATCTTGTCGGACCTCAAGCCTGGAGACACGCTGGGCCGCTACGAGATCCTCATGCCGGTCGCCCGTGGAGGGATGGCGGCCGTCTGGGCGGCGCGCCTCGTGGGCTCCCGCGGCTTCCAGAAGATCGTCGCCATCAAGACGATGCTGCCGGAGTTCGGCGACGACCCGGCCTTCGAGGCGATGTTCCTCGACGAGGCCCGCCTCGCGTCCCGCATCCGGCACCCCCACGCGGTCGAGATCGTCGAGCTCGGCGACGAGAACGGCGTGCTCTACATCGTGATGGAGTGGGTCGACGGCGACACCATCTCCACGCTGAACAAGCAGGTCAAATCGACCGGCGGCATCCCCCTGCCCATCCTCCTGCGCATCGCCTCGAGCATCTGCGCCGGCCTCCACGCCGCGCACGAGCTCCGCGACGACGACGGCAAGCTCGTCGACCTCGTGCACCGCGACATCTCGCCGCAGAACGTCATGGTGTCGTTCGACGGCATCGTGAAGATCGTCGACTTCGGCGTCGCCAAGGCCACGGGCCGGCTCCACGAGACGCGCGTCGCTGGCCAGCTCAAGGGCAAGATCCCGTACCTCTCCCCGGAGCAGCTCACGTCGGGCAAGGTCGACCGGCGCTCCGACATCTTCTCGCTCGGCGTCCTCCTCTACACGACCCTCAGCGGCTACCACCCGTTCCGCGGCCGGACGGACGCCAAGACGATGGAGAACATCCTGCGGTTCGCCCCGGTCCCGCTCCGCGAGCTCGTGCCGGACGTCCCGTTCGACCTCGCGGTGGCGATCGAGCGCGCCCTGGCGAAGGACCCGGCGGACCGGTGGAACGACTGCGCGTCCTTCCAGCGCACGCTCGACCAGATCGCGATCTCGATCGGCACGCCGGTCACCGACGGCGACGTCGGCCGCTTCGTCCGCGAGACGCTCGGCGACATCGTGGCGGAGCGCCGGAAGAAGCTCGCGACCGCGATCCAGCTCGCGGACAGCCGCATGACGTCGCGGGGCGAGGCCCGCACCGCGTCCTCGGTCCGGGGCGACAGGCGCGCCAGGCAGCAGGCGCCCGCCGGGAGCACGCCCCTCCCCGCCACCTTCGCCGGCATCCTCCCCGTCTCCCTCGACGACGGGCCCCCCAGGTCCGCCGCGCCGGGGCCGCCCTCCTCGAGCCTCGCGCAGCCGGTCACCTCCGCGCCGCCGGCCCTCGTCACCCCGGCGCCGCGCCCCCGGCGGCGGTGGCGCCGCCGCATCCGCCTCGCGCTGTTCGTCGTCCTGCTGCTCGTCTCCGGCGCGGCGTTCGCCGCCCGCGCGGGCATCCTGCCCGTGCCCGGCGCCGTGCACGGGCTCGTGCGCGACGGGCGCGAGCACCTGCGCGGCGCGCGCGAGGTGCTCCGCGGCCTGCTCGATCGCCTGAGCGCCCTTTTGGCGGACTAGCCCCGCACGCCGAGGGCCCGGCCGGGGATGGTGGACCTGGACGTCGCCGCACGTCGCGCGGCGACGTCAACCCCGGCGCCGCGGACGGGCGCACCCGCGGCGGCGTTCACTTGACGCCCGCGGACGGCTCCGGGAGGCAGACGCCGAGCGTGCAGAGCAGGAGGTTGACGTCGCCGGCCGCGCAGTAGACCTGCCGCGCGCAGTAGTCGTCGTAGCCGCAGAGCTGGTGGCACGACGCCTCGGTCCCGAGCGCGCCGGTGAACGTCATGCACGACCAGCCGCTCGAGAGCCACAGCCCCTCGGGCCGCTTCGTGTCGAAGAGGCACGCCTCGGCGCGCGTCTCCGGGTCGAACACCTCCGCGGTGCAGGCCTCGCCCCCGGACAGCTTGCTCCGCGCGGCGGACATCGTGTTGAGCAGGTAGGTCACGTCGCACGTCTGCTCGGACGCCGAGTCCCGCACGATCCGGGCGCGCAGCTCGTCCTTGCGCGCCGCATAGGCCCGGACGGCGCGGATCGCGCCCATGACCTGGTTGTTGCCGCCGTCGGGCTTCGTCCCCTCGGCGAGCGCCTCGAGCACCCGCTGGACGAGCTGCTCCGCCTCGGGGTCCGTGCCCGCCGCGCCGTCCTTCGCGTACCCGATCCGGATGTACGACGGCGGCGTGCGCGGCGTGCACGGCTTCGCGTGCGCCCAGAGCTCCTCGCTCACGATGGGCGGGCGCTTCGTGAACGGCTGCTTGCAGACGCCCACGGCGCCGGGCGGCAGCGAGCCCGAGGCCCGGGGCGTCGGCTGCCCCGGACCCTCGTTGACGTACTCGGTCGACGCGCAGCCCGCGCCGCCCGCCGTGGCGGACAGCGCGAGCAGGCAGCTCACCGAGAGAGCTGCGGCGCAGCGAAGCGGAGCGATTCCCACGGCCGCACGGTAGCAGAGCCGGCGGGCGGGCAGAAATTCTCGTCTACAGCCCGAGGTTCGACTGCTCGATCAGGTCGTCGACGACGGCCTCGAAGCGCTCTGTCCGGGCGTAGACCGCGAGCTGCCGGTCCGCGCTCGTCCCCTCGGCGAGGATGGCCCGGATCCGCTCGAGCTCCCCCTGCGACCCGAAGATCTCCGCCGACTCCTGCACGAACTCGAGGAGCTCGCCGACGAGGAGGCGGACGGGCACCTGCTCCTGCTTGCCGAAGTCGATGAGCTGCCCGTCGATGCCGTAGCGCACCGCGCGCCACTTGTTCTCCTCGATGAGCTCCTGCCGGTACTCCCGGAACCCGAGGTTGCGCCGGTACAGCAGGTACAGCTTGCCCATGACGGCCTGGATGAGCGCCGCCAGCGCCACCGTGTCGTCGAGGCGCGTCGTCATGTCGCAGATCCGGATCTCGACCGTGTCGAAGAACGGGTGGGGGCGGACGTCCCACCAGATCTTCTTCGCGTTGTCGATGCAGCCCGTCTTCACGAGGAGGTCGACGAAGCGCTGGAAGTGGCCGTACGACTCGAAGAGCCCCGGGATCCCGGTGCGCGGGAAGCGCTTGAAGATCTCGCTGCGCGTGCTCTTCAGCCCCGAGGAGCGGCCGAGCCAGAACGGCGAGCTCGTCGACAGCGCGAGGATGTGCGGCAGGAAGTAGCGGACCTGGTTCGCGAGGGCCATCGCCACCTCGCGGTCCTTCACGCCGACGTGCACGTGCAGCCCGAAGATCAGGTTGGCGCGCGCGACGTCCTGCAGGTCCTCGACGATGCCCCGGTAGCGCTCGCCGTCGGTGATCTCCTGCTTCTTCCAGTCGCTGAACGGGTGCGTCCCCGCCGCGACGATGCGCATCCCCCCCTGCCGCGCCAGCGCCTTCAGGCTGCTGCGCAGCTCGGCGAGCTCGTCCCTCGCCTGCCGGATGTCCCGGCAGATGCCGGTGCCCGTCTCGACGACGGACTGGTGCATCTCCGGGCGGACCCGCTCGCGCAGGAGCTTGTGCCCCTGCCCCCCCTCGAGGAGCTGGCTCACGTACGACCGGAGCTCGCGCGTCTGCGCGTCGACGATCTGGAACTCCTCCTCGATGCCGAGCGTGAACTGGCCGTCGAGGAGCCCTTCGACGCAGGTCATTTGGGGGCCCCGAGCCGCACCCTCCCCGCGGAGGGGCGGACGAGCTTCGACCACGCGTAGCTGTCGCGCGTCCGCCGGTCGCCGCGCGCGCACTCCACGGCGAACGCGACCATCCAGTCGACGGCGATGTTGAAGTAGCGCTCGCGCAGGTGCTCGATGTGCATGTCGGGCGCCGGGTTCGTGAAGTCGATCGCGTACGGGACGCCGTCGCGGATCGCGAACTCGATCGAGTTCATGTCGTAGCCGAGCGCCCGGTTGATCTTGATCGCGTCCTCGATGATGCGGTCGTGCAGCGCCTTCGGGAGCCACCGCTCGTCGTCGTGCTGCACGTAGCAGCCGCGGAGCCCGGTCGGGCCGATCGCCTTCGGGTCGTACTGGATCGGGAGGATGCGCTCCTTGCCGATGCAGATGCAGCGGACGTAGTCGTCGAAGTCGATGAACTCCTGCAGGGTCATGACGTTCTGCCCGGAGGCGTTGTAGGCGGCGAGCAGCTCCTCCTGGTTCCGCACCACCGACACGTCCTTCCATCCGCCGCCGTCCGCGGGCTTCAGGATCGCCGGGAAGCGCACGTAGTCGATGATCGCCTCCCAGTTGAGCGGGTACTCGAGGTTGCGCAGGCTGCGCTCCTTGACGATCGCCGGGATGTAGTCGTGCTGGGGCAGCATGACGGTGCGCGGCGTCGCGATGCCGATCTGCGACGCCAGCGAGTAGCCGAAGAACTTGTCGTCCGCGCTCCACCAGAACGGGTCGTTGATCACGAACGCCCCGCCGAGCGCGGCGGCCTTCAGGTGGAAGCGGTAGTGCTTCACCTCCTGGCTGATCCGGTCGATGAGCACCCGGTAGGGGCTCTCGAAGCGCTCGGGCGTGCCGCCGATCTTCGCGATCTCCGCCCGGATGCCCGGCACCTTGTTGCACCTCTCGAGGAACGCCTGAGGGAACGACTGCTCCCAGCCGACGAGGATGCCGATCTTCTCCGCCATACGATGCTGTCTCCTCCACAACGCGTGTTCGCGGCCACCGCCGCTGACGCGCAGCGTAGCGCGGACACACGGGAATTTTACGCTAGAAGTGTATCGATGAGCTGGTGCGGCGCGCGGGCAGGCGGCCCGGTCCGTCCGTGTCGGCCGAGATCTCGTGAGGGGAGCTGCGGAAAGGGTTGGCGGGACAACAGGCGCGACCGACGAGCTCGGGCGGCCTGCAGGCCACGCGAGATCGCGCGAAAACCGGGCCGGATCGGCCCGGGACGGAGCTCATGCGAAAATAGATGTTGACGGACGCGGCTCGGCGAGTAGAGTCGCGCACCTCTCCGACGGGGCGGGTAGCTCAGCGGCAGAGCGTCGGCCTTACAAGCCGATGGTCGCAGGTTCGACCCCTGTCCCGCCCACTCCCTGGGTCAGGACCTGGGTACGACGTCTGGATGTGAGTCTGGGGTGGTAGTTAAGTTGGTTATAACGCCGGCCTGTCACGCCGGAGGCCGCGGGTTCGAGTCCCGTCCACCCCGCCAACTTTCCTTCCCTGTATCCGGATCGCCTTTTCTCTGAGCCTCCTCCGGGGCCGCACCGTCGGTGCGGCCCTTCGAGGGAGTCGGACTGGGGTGGTAGTTAAGTTGGTTATAACGCCGGCCTGTCACGCCGGAGGCCGCGGGTTCGAGTCCCGTCCACCCCGCCAACTTTCCTTCCCTGTCGTCGAATCGCCTTTCATTGGAGCCTCCCTGCGAAGGGCTGCGTTGCAGATGCAGTCCTGCGAGGAAGTCGGGCTCATGAGGCGCTGAGCCGAGCAGGCGCTGTGCGCGAGGAACGCGTCGGCCGTCATCGCTGCGATCGGCCCGCTTGCTTCCCGCAGGGGGGCGGCGCAGGGTGCGTCCATGGGCTTCCCTGCCGAGAAGCGCCAGCGCGCCACGCTCGCCGATCTCGAGGCCGTCCCGCCCCCCCTCGTCGGTGAGCTCATCCGCGGGACGCTCCATGTCTTCCCTCGCCCCGCGCCGCCGCACGCGCACGCGTCGTCGGTGCTCGGCGCCGATCTTGTCGGGCCCTTCCAGCGCGGCCGCGGTGGGCCGGGCGGGTGGCGCATCCTGGATGAGCCGGAGCTGCTCCTCGGGCCTCCGGGGGACGAGGACGACATGGTCCCCGATCTCGCGGGCTGGCGGATCGAGCGCATGCCGCGGCTCCCGACGACGAAGTTCACGCTCGCGCCGGACTGGGTGTGCGAGGTCCTGAGCCCCAGCACCGTCGTCACCGACCGGGCAGCGAAGATGCCCGCCTACGCGCGCCACGGCGTCCGGCACCTGTGGCTGCTCGATCCCCTCGCGCGGACGCTCGAGGTGTTCGCGCTCGAGGCGGGGCGCTGGGTCGTCGTTGGCGTCCACCACGGCAGCGCCCGGGTCCGGGCGGAGCCGTTCGACGCCATCGAGCTCGAGCTGTCGGCCCTCTGGGACGGGGCCGAGGAGACGCCGCAGGAAGGCGCAGCTGCGGCCCCCGCAGGCGAACCAGCGCCAGCGCCTCCACCAGCGCCTGCGCCGCGCAAGCCCCCGCCCGCCGCAAGGAAGGGCCCGCGAAAGGGCCGCACGCGGGCGTAGCGGCGTCCGGGGCCCGTCCCGACCGCCTACGGCGCCACGAACACCCGCTGGATCGCCGCCTCCAGGTCGCGGAAGCTCACCGGCTTGATGAGGTGCTCCAGGAAGCCGACGCGCGCCGTCTTGCGGCGGTCCTCCTCCATCCCGTAGCCGCTCAGCGCGATCGCCTTGACGGCGTTGCCGGCGGACCGGAGCGCCTCGAGGAGATCCGTGCCGCTGCCGTCCGGCAGCCCGAGATCGCTCACGAGCAGATCGTACGCCTCCGCGCTGGCCAGATCGAGCGCGGCGCGGACGCTCCGGGCGATGCGCACCGTGTGGCCGGTCAGCGTGAGCAGCTCGCTCATCATCTCCGCCGTGTCCTCGTGGTCCTCCACGAGCAGGATGCGCAGCGACCGCCTCGGCGCGACCGCCCCGGCGGCCCTCGCCTGCGCCGGCGCCGCGGACGCAGGGGGCCTCGCCGCGGGGAGGAAGACGCGGAACGTCGCCCCGCCCCCCCGCCCCGGGCTCGACGCGACGATCGTGCCGCCGTGGAGCTGCACGATCGCCCGCGAGATCGCGAGCCCGAGGCCGAGGCCGCCGAAGTGCCGCGCCATGGCCGCGTCGCCCTGCTCGAACGCGTCGAAGATCCGCGGCAGGACCTCGGGCTCGATGCCGACGCCCTCGTCCCGGACCTCGATGACCACCTGCCCGCCTTGCTCGTAGCAGCGCAGCGCGATCTGCGACCCTGGATAGCTGAACTTCACCGCGTTCTTGAGCAGGTTCCAGACCACCTGCTCGAGCCGGGCGACGTCGGCCGAGACCCAGTGCTCGCCCGGCGCGACGTCGAGCGTGAGCCGGATGCTCTTCGCGTCGACCTCGTCGGCGCAGATCTCCATCGCGTGCTCCAGCACCGCGCGCGCCGCGACCGTCTGCGTCACGAGCTCCAGCTTGCCGCGGACCACCCGCGTCAGGTCGAGGAGATCGTCGATGAGGCGCGCCTCGAGCTCGGCGTTGCGCTGGATCATCTCGAGGCCGCGCCGCACGTCCTCGGCCAGATCGTCGCGGCGAAGCAGCCGCGACGCCGCCGTGACGACCGGGGTGAGCGGCGTCCGGAGCTCGTGCGACAGGACGGCCAGGAACTGATCCTTGGTGCGGTTCGCGTGCTCGGCGGCCTCGCGCGCCGCGATGAGATCCGCCTCCACCTGCTTGCGGAGCGTGATGTCCTGCACCACCGCCGTCGTGCGGACGATGCGGCCGCCCCCGTCGCGCATCGCGGTCACCGTGGTGCTCGCCCAGAGGCGCCCCCCGTCCCTCGTCACGTAGCGATTCTCGAGCGCGAAGTCGTTGATCGCGCCGCGCAGCAGGCGGCCGTACAGCTCGCCGATGCGGTCCAGATCCTCCGGCGCCGTGACCTCGTGGAGGCTCTTGCCGAGGAGCTCCGCCACGTCGTAGCCGAGCATGCCCGCGAACCTCCGGTTCACCCGCACGAAGCGGCCCGTCCCGGGCTCGCACTGGAGCTTGCCGACCACGGCGCTCTCGAAGATCGTGCGGAACTCCTCCTCGCTCGCGCGGAGCGCCTCCTCGGCGCGCTTGCGCCGCGTGACGTCGTTCACCATCGCGGACGCGCCGACGATCTTGCCGCCCCCGTCGCGGATGGGCGCGAGGTTGATCGAGACGTCGATGCGGCCGCCCCCGCGCTCGACGCCCACCGTCTCGATGGGCTCGACGCGCTCGCCGCCGATCACCCGCTCGAAGACGGCGCGCAGCTCGTCGGCGCGCTCGGGCGCGACGAGGACGTGGACGGGCCGGTCGACCGCCTCTCGCTCGCCGTAGCCGAACATCCGCTCGGCGGCGGCGTTCCAGCTCGTGATCGCCCCGCCCACCGTCGCGCCGAGGATGGCCTGCTCGGCCGACTCGACGATCGCCGCGAGCCGACCCCGCTGCAGCTCGGCCTCCTTCAGGCTCGTCACGTCCACGAGCGTGACGACCACGCCCGAGATGACGTTCGCCAGCGTGCGGTACGGGAGGATCCGCATCATGTAGCAGCACTGGCCGTCGTCGAGGCGCACCTCCCGCTCCCGCGGGGCGAGCGTCCGCAGCACGTCGCGGGCGTCCGGCACGAGCGACGCGGCGTCGAAGCGCGCCGCGATGTCGAGGATCGGCCTGCCGACGTCGCCCTCGATCAGCCGGAACACCTCCGTCGCCGCGGGCGTGAACCGCCGGATCCTGAGCTCCTCGTCGAGGAACACCGTCGGGATCTGCGTGCTGAGCAGGAGGTTCTGGAGGTCGCTGTTCGCCGCGTCGAGCTGCTCGATCTTCGTCCTGAGAACGGCGTTCAGCGCCTCGAACTCCTGGTTCAGGCTCTGGAGCTCCTCGTTCATGCTGAGGAGCTCCTCGTTCGAGCTCTTCAGCTCCTCGTTCGAGGTCTCGAGCTCCTCGATCGTCGTCTGGAGGTGCTCCCGCGTCGCCTTGAGCTCGTGCTCGAGCTGATCGACGAGCGATCCGCTCTCGCGCCGGGGCCCGGCCGGCGGCGCCTCTCCCCGCGCGGCCGGCCGGAGCTCGTCGAACAGGACGACGAAGAGGCCGAGCTCGTCCTCGAGATCGCCGAGGGGCCGCACGACGAGGTTGATCCGCTGCGTCCCCGCGATGGTCTCCACCGCGATGTTCTCGTGCACCACCTGCTCGCGCATCCTGACGGCGCGGTGCACGGCCGACCGCACCTCGGGGCGCAGCGCCCGCAGCACCATGCTCGAGACGTTGACGTCGAGCGCCCCCGTCGACGGCGCGAGGTACTTCCCCGTCTCGCCGGACAGGTACACGATGTCGCCCTGCTCGTTCACGACGACGCACGGCGGCCCGTAGCGATCGAGCAGGCGCCGCTCGATGGTGCGCTCGATGCTCTGGTCGGGCGAGAAGGTCCCGCGGGAGGGCTCGCCCGCGCGCCGGTCCGTGCCGACCCGCTCCGCGAACGGGAGCCGCGCCAGCCCGCGCAGGGCGCCGCGCTTCTTCTGGAAGATGCGCCGCTTGCCGTCGACCGCGCGGAACAGCTCGCCCCGCTGCGACACGCTCTCCGAGGGGCCGAGGAGCAGGTGGCCGCCCTCGACGAGCGCGTAGTGGAAGATCCCGAGCACCCGCTGCTGGAGCTCGCCCTCGAGGTAGATGAGGACGTTGCGGCACGAGATCATGTCGATCCGCGAGAACGGCGGATCCTGGATGAGGTCGTGCCGTGAGAAGACGCAGAGATCGCGGATCTCCTTCGCCACCGAGCGGGCGCCGTCCTCCTCGGCGACGAAGAAGCGCGCGAGCCGCTCGGGCGAGATGTGCTGCGTCGCCTCCTCGGGGTAGCGGCCCTGCCGGGCGATCTCGATGGCCCGGTCGTCCACGTCGGTGCCGAAGATCTGGATGCGCGGGGCCGCGGGCAGCGACGCGGCGTGCTCCAGGAGGAGCATGGCGATCGTGTAGGCCTCCTCCCCGGTGGCGCAGCCCGGCACCCAGACGCGCACCTGGCTGTCCGCCCTGCGCTCGGCGAAGAGCGCGGGGACGAGATCTCGCCGCACCACCTCGAAGGTGTCCGGGTCGCGGAAGAACTCGGTCACGCCGATGAGGAGGTCGCGCACGAGGTGGACGGGCTCGTCCGCCTCGCGCCGGAGCAGCGCCAGGTAGTCGGCGATGGAGGTGGCCCGCAGCACGCGCGCCCGGTGCTGCACGCGGCGGAGCAGCGTGGTCCGCTTGTACTGGCGGAAGTCGTGGCCGGTGCGCTCGAGGAGCAGGGCGCAGATCTCCGGCAGGCGCGCGGCGATCTCCTCCTCGACGAGGCGCGCGCGGTCGCCCTCCACGAGGAGGCGCCGCGCGTGCTCGAGCAGCGCGGCGGGCATGTCGCGGACGGCGAGCACGTAGTCGACGAGGCCCGTCGCGATCGCGTGCCGCGGCAGCTCCGGGGGGTGGGCCGCCTCGGGGTGCTGCGCGATCGTGAGCCCGCCGTGCTCCCGGACGGCCTTGAGCCCGATCGCGCCTTCGTGCCCCGACCCGGAGAGCACGACGGCCACCGCCCGCTGCTTGCTGTCCTCGGCCAGCGAACGGAACAGCGCATCCATCGCCGTGGGGTGCTCCCGCGGATCGGCGAGCTTGCTCAGCCGGAAGACGCCGCCGTGGAGGGTGGCCGTGGCGTTCGACGGGAGGACGTGGACGCGGTTGGGCTCGATCGGCAGCCCGTCCGCGGCCTCCTGCACGCGCATGGCCGTGTGGGGCGCCAGGAGCTGCGGCATCACGCTCGCGTGGTGCGGATCCAGGTGCGCGAGCACGAAGGCGATCCCGCTGTCGGGCGGCATCGCTGAAAGGAAGGTCCTGAAAGCGTCAAGGCCGCCGGCCGACGCGCCGAGCGCGACGACGAGGCCATCGGCCAAAGGCACCCGCCGGGGCGGCCCGTCGGCCGGCGCACCCTCGCGGCTCTCCCCGTGATTTCGCATCAAGGCGCCACGACGCTTAGTACACGTCTGGGACAGCAGCCAGCGCGCGTGAAGGCGAGGCCCGCTCGGCGGCGACATAAGGAACTACCCGACCGCGATCTCGTGCGCGCCCGCCTCGCGGCGGCGGCGCCGTGACGCGCGCACCGCACGCCGTTGCCGGAGGCGCCCGTGCGCCGCTTCTCCTTGACAACTCATGAGATCTCCGCGTGCATAGCGCCGAGCGGCGAGCTGGCCGCGGGACAGAGAGCGCTTTTATGAGTAGATTTCTTGTCTTCTGGAAGACGACGCCCGTCGTGGTGAAGGCCATGGCGGTGTGCCTCGTGGTGGTCGCGGCGGGCGCCGTGGTGCTCGTCGGGCGCTGCGCCGTGACGCAGACCGAGACAGGGGCGCAGCAGGCCGGGCCGGTCCTCGTGAGCGGCGCGGTGGTCACGATCGACGCGGTCCCCGCCGCGCCGCCGGGGGTCGTGGTGATCGGGCAGGCGACGGACTTCGGCGGCCCGCAGACCGCGGGGGTGAACGCGCTGCGCGGCCTCGTGTACTTCGTGCCGAGCGGCACGTCTCACCTCCTGAACACCGCGTCGCTCAGCCCGGTCGCGGTGCTCTACACGTCGCGGCTCGACATCTCGCCGCGCTCCTGGGAGAGCGGCTTCCCGGGCGTGCCCGGCGGCCGCAACGAGTGGTTCCAGATCGCGTACGAGGGAGAGCTCGTGACCTCGCGCAGCGGGACTCACCGGTTCGAGCTGCTCTCCGACGACGGCTCCCGGCTCTTCGTCGACGATCACCTGGTGATCGAGAACGACGGCCGGCACCCGCCGGCGAGCGCGCAGGGCGCGGTGGTGCTCCAGCCCGGGAGGCACCGGATCCGGGTCGGGTACTTCCAGGGGCCGCGCTTCGAGATCGCGCTGCAGCTCTTCGTCACGCCCCCGGAGGGGCCGCGGCAGATCCTCGACGTCTCCCGCGTGCTGTGAGCGCGCGGCGCCTCAGCCGCCGCGCTGCGCGAGCGTGAGCAGCGCCTTCACCTTCTTGTACGAGACATGGGGATTGTCCTCGGAGCCCCCGAGATCGTCCTCGTCCTCGCCCGCGCCCTGGGCCCGGATCGGCATCCAGACGTAATCCGGGTGGAGCTCCTTGCCGTTGACCCCGTTGAGGATCGAGGGGTTCTTGATCCACTCGCCGCCCAGGATCGTGAGGTTCTCGTCGAGCTCGAGCACGTAGTGCAGCTCCGACACGGAGAGCGGGACGTTGCGCTGATCGGGCGGGAGGCGGAGCGTGTCGCCGGTCACCGAGTCGGAGATCATCCAGAAGCGCCCCGCGACGCGGGCGAAGCGCCGCGCGTCCGGGTTGAACCTGTAATTGTAGCAGTCGGCGCCGTGGAACGCGCCGCCGCACAGGAGCCGCGCGGCCTCCCTCACGTTCACCTCCTCGATGACGTCGATCGAGAACTGCTTCACCGGGAAGCTCCACACCTCCACGTCCCAGGTGTGATCGACCACGAACATCAGCCGCTTTCGCTCGGTCGACGGGCCGCTCAGCGGCTTGGCGCCGATCCCGAGCAGGCCGGTCATCGCGATGTGCATCGTGGCGGGGTTCAGGTCGCGGCACGCCGGGTCCATGGGCCTGCCGTAGACGTCGCGCATCGTCCGGTCCGCCCGCGTCTCGCAGCGGCGCCCCGAGAAGGTCACGGTGTCGCTGAAGTAGACCTCGCTCATGAGCGCCTCGATGTCCGCCATGCGGAAGAGCACGCAGCCGGTCTCCACGGAATTGCACTCGGTCACGGTGTCGCCGACGAGCTTCACCCGGACGTCGCGGCGCGGCCCGGCGCCCTCGGCGGCGACGTAGGCCGACCACCCGTTGCAGTGCCCCCACCAGTACTCGGGATAGACGTTCTGGTAGAGCCCGTGGTGCTGTAGCTCCCAGCGTGTCGCCGGCCCGGCCACGACGACCGCGGGCTGGATGTAGGGCGGGTTGCGCATGTACGAGGGCCTCCTGAGATCCTCCATGCTCCACGTGGCGATGCCCGCGAGCGACTCGAACTGCCCTGGATGGACGAGGAGGTCGTATTTCTCGACCGGAGAGAGGTTGTCCGGGTCGGAGGTCCGGTCGGAGTAGTTCTTGTTCAGCGAATTCCAGCGATCGGCGATGCCGTTCTGACGCTGCGGCCACCAGTTGGAGGCGAACGCGCTCGTCTGCGCCTCGCCTTGCCGGAGCGTCGTGCTCAGCTGGAGCAGCGAGCCCGTGAGATCGGGGTGCAGGTACGAGGGCGAGTTGGCGCCGTCGATCGCCTCGCGGCCGCCGCTCGTCGGGATCAGGAGCTTGTGAGAGCCGCCGAGGATCTGGCCGGTCTCGGGCGAGAAGCCGAGCACGTAGGGCACGGACCCACCTTCGATGAAACTGAACGTCGAGCCGTTCACGCTGCTCTCCGCGAAACCGACGCTCTCTCCCGGCGCTGAGCCCAGCTCCGCGCAGCCCAGGGCCAGAAACACCGAGCTCACGAGGCTCGCCCTCATCCGCGTCTTCATCGCTGATCCCCCCGCAGAGACCGACGACCGCCGGCCCCCCGGGCGCTCCCTGCAGACACCGCGCCACCGGGCTCGGCTGCAAAGAGCGCAGCCATTGCACGCGCGGTGGATCGCCGCGGAGCGCCCGCGCGCGTGGTCGCGCGCGTCGACCGCGCGTTCGCCGCGGGTTCACCGCGCGCCGATTCGCCAGAGCACGACCTTCACGGTGTCGATGAGGATGGAGATGTCGAACCAGAGCGAGAAGCTCTTCATGTAATAGAGATCGTACTGGAGCTTCTCCAGCGCGTCCTCGGCGGACGCGCCGTAACGGCAGCGCACCTGCGCGTGTCCTGTCACGCCCGGCTTCACGCAGAGCCGCTGCCGGAAGAAGGGAATCTGCTTCTCCAGCGCGTCGATGAACTCGGGGCGCTCGGGCCGCGGCCCCACCATGCTCATCTCCCCGACGAGCACGTTCCAGAGCTGCGGCAGCTCGTCGAGCCGCGTCTTCCGGATGAACCGCCCCACCCGGGTCACGCGCGGATCGTTCTCGACGGCCCACGCGGCCCCGTTCTTCTCGGCGTCGGTCCTCATCGACCGGAATTTGTGGATCCTGAACGGCTTCCCGAGGGCGCCTGTCCGGATCTGCGAGTAGAGCGCCGGACCCCTCGAGTCGAGCTTCACCGCGATCGCCGTGAGCGCCATGAGCGGCAGCGCGAGCGCGAGCCCCACGGTCGCGCACACGACGTCGAAGATCCGCTTTGCGACGAGCGTCCGCCGCCGCACCCTGAACCCGTGGGCGAAGATGATCTGGCTCGGCTTCAGCTCGCGCACGAAGATCCTGCCGGTCACGCGCTCGTAGAAATCGATACCCTCCTCGATCTCGACGCCGCGGAACTTCAGCTCGAGGAGCTCCTCGAGCGGGAGGGCGGCGCGGCGATCGGAGGTCGCCACGATCACGGTCGCCACGCCGCGCTGCTCGACGAGGCGCCGGAGATCTCGATATCTCCCCGCGACGTCGGGCGCGTCGATCGGCTCCTCGTCGCGGACGAGCCGGCCCGCGAGGCGCAGCCCGAGGACCTCGCCGTCCTTCTGCATGAGGCCCGCGCACGAGCGGGCGAGCTCGCCCGAGCCCAGCACGACCGCCAGCTTGCAGAAGCTCTCGCTCCTCAGGACCCGGCTCCACGCCGCGCGCCACGCGGGCAGCACGAGCGCCGCCGCCCCGAGCGACATCAGGAGCACCCGGTCCCCCATCTCCGCGTCCGGCACGAGCCAGAACGCGAGCCACAGCACCGCCGCCGCCACGCCGAGCGCCCGGAACGTCGTCAGGAACAGCGCGCGCGCCGGGAGCGGCTCGGGCCCGTAGAGGCCATGGTAATAAAGCGACGTCAGCGCGACCAACGAGATGCTCAGCGTCCGGCCGAAGCGCTCTCCGTCCAGCGCGTGCTCCCACCCCACGAGCACGCCCGGCGCGCAGCACACCAGAACCGAGAGCAGGCTGGCCTCGACAAACCACGCCATGGCCCGGCGTGGCGACCGGAACAGCTCCAGCATCGTCCCTCCCCTCGTCGGCCCCAGGCGGTCGCGCGTCACGGCGCATCGCCTCTGACGGGGCACACACGGTTGTAGCTGAACCCACATTAGAGCAGACCAGGGCACAACGCCAGATGCCTCCGACGAATCGCGTTTCATGTCGGCGGACTGGACAGCAGCGCGCGGGGCCGGACGCGGCGAAATTGGCGTGTTCGCCGTCAGGAGCGCGCGGTCATGTGCGGGCTGTCACGGTGAGTCTCGGCGCGAGGACGCTGGCGACGGACTGCGTGCGTGGCTCCCGCACCGTCGCTCGGGGAGCTGTCAGGGGGCGTCGCGATGAGGGGATGCCGGCGACGGACTGCGTGCGTGGTTCCCGCAGCGCCGGTCCGGTCAGGCCGCTCCGGTCAGGCGTCGAGCCGGAGCGCGGAGGGCGCGTCGCTCCGGAACGGAGCGCGCTTCGTGGTTCGCGCGAAGGAGGTTATCGCGGGGCGCGGCGGGAGGGCGCGCCGCCCTGTTCGGACCGCGCGGGCGCGCCGCCCTGTTCGGACCGCGCGGGCGCGCCGCCCTGTTCGGAAGACGCGGGCGCGCCGGCCAGCACGGAGCGCGCGGGCGGCGGCTCGCCCGTGGCCTCGCTGGCGACGTCGTTGCGGTCGTCGTCCCGCTCGCGGCCCGGCTCGGGCGGCTGCCAGCGGCCGGACGGCATCCCCTGGATCATCGCCCTGCGGCGCTCGTCGTCCCAGGCGCTGTCCGGGTCGCGGGGCAGGGTCCGGTGCCGGTCCGTCGACAGCGTCCCCGAGATCCCGGCGCTGACGATGCTCCTCAGCGAGCCGCCGGCCTCGCCGGCGCGGGGCGCCGGGTCGAGCGCGGCGCGGACGTACTCCAGATCGACGCCGCCGCGCAGCGCGACCCCGCGCGCCAGCGGATAGGCGATCTCCGCGCCGGCGAGCGCCGTGATCGTGGACAGCGACCCTTCCCTCGCAGGCGCGGGCGCGCCGGGGTCGAGGTGGAGCGGCGGGCTCGCGGCGACGGGGGCGCTGCCGGACGAGAAGCGGGCGACGCCGGTCACGACGAGGTCGCGCGTCGCGCCCCCCGGCACAGGCCGAAAGCTCGCCTCGAGCGACGCCTCGTGCTCGTGGCCGAAGCCGATCCTCGGCCCGAGCGACGTGTATTCATACGCATACCCCGCGGTCAGCCGGTAGCGCTCTGCCACGTAGGTGAGCCCGGCGCGCGCCGTGGGCGCGAGCACCGCGTCGCGCGACGCAAGCACGGGCGGCGGGCTCGCGACCGTGAAGCCGCCCGAGACGCGCGTCGACACGTTCCGCGTGAGCTCGTGGGACTCGGAGAGGAGCGCCGCGCCCGCGTGGACGCGCGCCGCGCCGCGGGTGAGCTCGGTGTCGAGCAGCGCATGATGATACTGCGTGACCTCGTACCGGAGCTCCGGCGTCAGCGTGTCGCGCGGGCCGAGGTCGACCGAGGTGCTCACGTCGGCGCGCCCCGTGTGCGCGTCGACCCCGACCGCAGACGGGTCGTCGGCCGAGAGCGCGCCCGCCTGCTCGTATCCGGCCCCGACGCGCACCGCGGCGCGCCTCGATGTGGTGATGGACAGCGCCGGTCCGCCGGAGAGCGTGTATTGAAGCCGATTGCCGAACAGGAATGGATCGCGCGCGGCGAGCGCGTCGTCCGCGCGCACGCCGAGCCGCGTCGCGAGGTAGCCGGCCGCCGCCATCGAGAGATCCGCGAGCGGCGAGATCGCCCAGCCCGCTCCCCCGCCGAGCCGCGCCGAGACGCTGTCGGACGGCGCGGCCCGGACCGCGCCGAGCGAGACCTGAAAGACCCGCTCGTAGCTCCCGTCGAGGCCGAATCCGTAGCGGGACACCTCGCCGCGGAGGGAGCCCTCGACCGCGCCCTGGACGCCCGCCATCAGCGCGCCCGTGCCCACGTCCCCGACGTTCGACGCCACGCTCTGCTCGACCGCCGCCCGCGCTGTCACGTCGGAGTCCCACATCGGCAAGACGAACGAGAACACGCGCCCCCTCCCTGCCGGGCGCAGGGCCCGCGGCGCGGGACGACCCGATGTGTCGCCCTCCCCTCTCCCGCAAGCGCGCAGCGCGCCCGGCGCCCCGAGCCTCCCACGTCAGATAATGTTTGCAACATCACAAATGTGACCCCGGCATGTGCCGGCATGTACCCGGCATGTGATCGAGCGCCGGTGCGCGCCGGTGCGCGCCGGTGCGCGCCGGTGCGCGCGGGACGCGCTGGCAGCGCGGCGCCGGGGACGCTGCGAAGTGGGGGCCAGGCCGCGGTTTTGGGTCCTGGCGACCGATCGCGCGACGTGGACGTGCGCGCACGGGGCGAGACGGACCGAGGAGTCCGCCTCTGCCCCGCTGGGGCAAGCCGCGGCCAAGGTGATGTTTACCACGCTGAAAAATTCTGCCGTGGAGGTAAAGGCATGGATGAGGACCGCTCGACGAGGCCGCTGCGCGTTCTCTGGGTGACGCGCATCTTTCCGAACCGGGTTGAGCCGCTGTCGTGTGCGTTCCAGCGGCAGCAGCTCGCGGCGCTGTCGCGCCGCTGCGCCGTCGAGGTGCTCGCGGCGATCCCGTACCACCCGGGCGTGTCGCTCCTCGGCGAGCGCACGCGTCCGGGGCGCCTGACGGCGGTGCCCGCGCGCGACGAGATCGACGGCGTCCCGGTGGTCCACCCGCGCGCGCCGTACCTCCCGGGGGCGGGCAGCGTGCTGGCGCCGGTGAACGCGCCGCTCTACCTGGCGGGGCTCCTGCCGCACGTCCCGCGGCTGCGCGGGCGGTTCGACGTTGTGCTGGGGGCGTGGCTCTATCCCGACGCCTGCGCCGCGGCGCTGCTCGCCCGGATGCTCGGCCTGCCCTACGCGGTGAAGGCCCACGGCACGGACGTGAACGTCGTCGCCCGATGGCGCTCGGTGCGCCCGCTCGTCGGCGGCGCGCTCCGGTCCGCCGCGTACTCCATCGGCGTGAGCCGGCCGATGGTCGAGGCGCTCGTGGCGCTCGGCGCCCCGGAGGATCGCGCGGTCCTCGTCCGGAACGGGGTCGACCGCGCGCTCTTCCGCCCGGGCGACCGGCGCGTCGCCCGCCGCGAGCTGGGGCTCCCGGAGCGCGGGCGGATCGTGACGTTCGTCGGGCACGTGAGCCGCGAGAAGGGCATCCGCGAGCTGCTGCGCGCGTTCGAGGCGCTCGGCGGGGGCGGCGCCGGCGGCGAGCCGGTCCACCTCGTTGTCGTCGGCGACGGCCCGGAGCGGGGCGCCGTCGAGCAGGCCGCCGCGCGGACCGGGCGCGCGGGGGGGCGCGGGGCAGGCGACGGGCGCGGCGGGCGCGGGCGGATCGTCGTCGCCGGGGCGCGGCCGCTTGCCGACGTCGCGCGCTTCCTCGCCGCGACCGACCTCCTGGCGCTGCCGAGCTGGGCGGAGGGGACGCCGAACGTGGTCCTCGAGGCGCTCGCCGCCGCGCGGCCCGTGGTGGCCACGGGCGTCGGTGGCATCCCGGACGTCGTGGAGTCCGGTCGCACGGGCCTGCTCGTGCCGCCGCGCGACGCCGGCGCGCTCTGTCGGGCGCTGCGCGAGGCGCTCGCGCGGTCCTGGGACGAGCGCGCGTTCGCCGAGGCGGCGCCGCCGTCCTGGGAGGAGAGCGCCGAGGCGCTGCGGCGGGTGCTCGCGCGGGCCGCGTTCGGGCGGGCGCGGCGGGCCGCCGCCTAGGTCCGGGCGCGCGAGGCGCGTCCGCGCCGCTGCACGGCCAGCCGCTGCGCCCGTCCAGGGACACCGCAACCGGCTGTGCGTTCACGTCGATGACGTGCATCATCCCCAGGAAATCGACCACGTGCACCGCGGCGACCCGCGGTGCCTGCACGCCGTGTGCTCGACCGCGATGCGCCGGCTGCCCGAGAGCGCGAGGCCCGCCTCGATCCAGCCCGAGATCCCCTGGCTGCACAGGTACAGCGGCAGTCCGCCGCCGATGAGCGTGGCCGTCCCGGCGACGTCGCTCGTCGCCTTCACGCTGAAGTCGCCGTACTTGAAATAGGTCCTGTACACGAGGCCGAACCGCTTGAAGAGCAGCGAGGGCGAGCCGGCCATCGTCTTGTAGACCGTCGTCAGGTCGTTCCGGGCGACCTCCGCGCCGAAGTGGCGCATCTTTTCCATCCTGCCGGCGAAGATGCCGTTCATGAGCACGCAGTCGAGCTCGATGAGCGGCGCGAGGTCGTTCCAGGTCGAGGGAATGGGCGGTTCGTCGAGGTAGCGGGCCGCCTGCGGAGAGAGCCGGCGGCTGAGATCCGCCAGGACCCGCGCGCCGTAGCTCTGCCGCAAGGCCTGGGCACGGGAGCTGATGAGGGTGCCCTTCACGAGGTTGCCCTCGTTCAGGATGCGAGGATCGCCGAGGAACGGGGTGAAGTCTGGCGCCGGCATACTACGGAGCGCTCCCATCTTCTCCCAGTATAGCGGCAGCTTCGCATCGATGTGTGACAGAATCGCGTCTCCCCTCTCTCGCGACAGCGCTTTGTTCATGCTCCCCGTCTGCGGAGACGGACGCGCCGCGGCGCATTGCCGTTCGTTGCCTGTTCTCGAATGTCCTCGAACCGCGCCTGGGTTCGCGGTGGTTCGCCGTGATTCACCGGTTTCGACAGCGTCACCGCCCCGTTTCGCGGTGGCGAGCTCCGTCGCTCCGCCGGGGGCCGCGCTGGGCCGCCGGGTTTCATGCGCCGCGTCGAGCGCGGCGCGTCGCCGGCCAGGAAACCGACGCCGACGGTGGCGCCCGCGTCGTCGCGTGGTCGGCGATGCCCGCGAGCGCGGCCGCGCTGCGGAATCGACGACGGCAACGCAGCCGCGCCGGGCGCGTCCTTTGCCGCCGAGCTTTGCCGCCGAGCTTTGCCGCCGAGATACCATCTGCCACGGACACACGGCTTCCCAGGTGACGCGCGGCGCGCATGCATGCACCGGGTACGACGCGTGCTAATCAGCATCGACCCACGTCGGCCGGCGCGGCGGTACGCGCCGAGCAACACCGAGAGACAGCATGCGAACGACTCGAACCTTCCTCATCATCGCCGTTCTCTCCTTGTGCCTTGTCGGAGCGGTGGCGCGCGCCGACGCGGCGCCGGTCGCCGGTCACCCGCGACTCTGGCTCACGAAAGACCACCTCCCCCGGCTGCGCGGCTGGGCCGCGGACAGCCGCAACCGCATGTACAAGGAGGCCATGCTGCCCGCCCTCCAGGGCGCGATCGCAGCGTACGAGAACCGCTTCTACCCGAATGGCCGTCCCAACCCGACCTGGCCCGACGGCGGCACGAACGCCTACGTGCAGTATCCGACCGAGGCGTATGCGGAGTTCTTCGCCTTCATGTCGCTCGTCGATCCGGACGTCGCGGCGCGTCCGACGCACGCTGTCAGGGCGCGCAACCTGCTGATGTACGTCATCGAGGAGGCGAGCAAGGGGCGCGCCGCCGGAAAGCCCTTCCGTGGCCCGGGGTTCGCGACGGGCGATCGCTCCCGCTGGTGGGGTGAGGGGTTCCCGCTGACGGTCGACTGGATCTACAACGCGGCGGACACGAGCGGGCGTCCCGTCCTCACCGCCGGCGACAAGGCCAAGATACGGCAGGTCTTCCTCCGGTGGATCGACGACAACCTCCGCGCCGCCACCGCGGGCAACGAGCACCCGCACCCGATCGGCGTCATGAACGATCCGGCGCTGCTGCGCGATCGGCTCCAGCTCCGGTGGGCGGCGAACAACTTCTATCTCGGCCACCTGCGCCAGGTCACGCTGATGTCGCTCGCGATGGACGACGCGGACGACCCCCCGCTCGACCCGAACGCCCCGCCGGAGGCGCTCGGCAACACGCTGCGCAGCTACCGCGCGAACGCGACCGGCGCCTGGCTCTACCAGGCCTTCGCCGTCTTCGAGGCCCCCGAGATCGCGGCCAAGCAGCTCGGCGTCCCGCCCGACGGGCTCGGGGTGGCCAGCGGCGGCCTGCCGGTGGAGGGCTTCCTCTACGGCGGCGGGCTCGCGAGCCTCCACCAGGCCCTCCTCGCGCTTCACACGTCGGGCCACGCCACGCGCGCGCTCGCAGGACCGCAGATCGGGCTGCTGGGGAGCGGGTACTGGGACCGGTTCACCGACGGGTTCCTGCACTCGATCGCGCCGGCCCCGACGACGTACCCGTCCAGGAGCGATCTCGGGCCGGTCTACGAGGCGGCGAACTACGGCGACACCCTGCGCGTCTGGGTCGAGCCGCGCTTCATCGAGGTGTTCGGCTCGCTCGGCGTCTACGACCACCTCACGGGCAACACAGCCCGCCTCCACCGGTCGCGCTGGATCGTGGCCAACGCGTTCGAGGGCGGCGCGCCCGCGCTCTACGCGCGCACGTCGAAGGTCTGGGGCTCGCCCGCCCCGGCCCGGGCCATCCTGAGCTTCATGCTCTTCGATCCGGCCGCGCCGCTGCCGCAGGATCCTCGCCCGGCGATGCCCACCGCCTTCTTCGAGCGGGCGCCGGGCCGCGGCGCCGTCCTCGCGCGCACGGACTGGACGAAGAACGCGACGTGGCTCACCTGGCGGTGCGGCTGGGCCACCATCAACCACCAGCTCGGCGACTGCAATCAGCTCGAGCTCTACCGGAAGGGCGAGTGGCTGACCAAGGAGCACACGAGCTACTCGAACAACCTCATCGGGGCCACGGTCGAGTACCACAACACGCTGTCGCTGCAGAACGACAGGCCGTCGCAGATCCGCTGGTACGAGAAGGAGATCGTCGCGCGCGGCGGCCAGTGGCGCGAGGGGCGCGCCGCCGGCGATCCGACCGTGCGCATGAGCCGGGGCGCGGGGTACGTGTTCGCGGAGGGGGACGCGACGGACCTCTACAACACGCGACAGAACGCCTGGGTGCCGGCGGACGTCGCCCGCGACATCGTCCACGCGAGCCGGTCGATCGTGTGGCTGCAGCCCGATCACGTCGTCGTCTACGACCGCGCCGTGTCGCGCACCGCCGGCCGGTTCAAGCGGTTCAACCTGATGACGACCGCGGCGCCGCAGATCGCGGGCCGGACGGCCAGCGCCGTCACCCCGCGCGGGCAGACGCTGTTCGTCCAGAGCCTCCTGCCGCGCAGCGCCAGCATGAAGGCCGTCCCGGTCGAGGACGTCGACGGCCGGGCTCAGATGGAGCCGACGACCCACCGCCTCGTCGTGGAGGATCCGGCCGGCCCCGCGGACGTCCGCTTCCTGCACGTGCTGCAAGGCGCGGACGCCGGCGCGACGATGGACGCTGCGGTGCGGATCGAGGCCGGCCAGGGCGCCGGCTTCGAGGGCGCGCTGGTGGCCGGCAGGGCCGTCCTCTTCCGCTCGGCGTCGCAGGCCGGATCGAGCCAGCAAGCCACCGCGGCGTCGCTTTCCTACCAGGTGCCCGCCACGGCGCGCCGGCACGTGATCACAGGCCTCACGCCGAAGGCCGGCTACGACGTCGTCGTCGCCTCCCGGGGAGCGGGCCTGGAGGTCCGCGTCTCCCCGGGCACGGCGCACACCGCGGACGACGCGGGCGTGCTCGCGTTCGGCGCGCCGTAGCGGCGCGGCGATCCGTCAGGGCGCGCGGGAGAAGACCTTGTCGAGCTCCTCCTTGCCGAACACCGGCGCCCACGGCAGGAGCTCGTACTGCGCCACCCCCTTCTGCGTGAAGGGATCGTCGTCCCGGATCTGATCCAGCGTCGCCACGACCGCCTCGTCCGGCACCCGGAGCAGGAGCGCGCCGCCGTAGCGCGGGTCGAACGGCCCTGACGCGAGCAGCAGCCCCTGGTCGATGAGCCGCTTCAGGTAAGCGCGGTGCTCGTCGACGACCTTCAGCACCTCGTCGAGCGGTCGCCTGTAACGGATGATCGCAATCGCGTACATGATTCCTCCGGGCGCGACTTTACCTCCTCCGCGCCACGGCAACGATGCCGTCCAGCGCGCCGCCATTCCGTGGAGCGGCGCCGCCGTGCCACGCTTGCGCGCCGCCCCTCCGCGCCGCGCGCCGTCGTGCCGCGCAGCGGCGCCGCCGGAGAGGCGCGGCGGTGCCGGGCGGAGAAGCTCGTGGACCGTCGTCGCACGCGCCCCCTTTCCCTTCGCCCTCCCGTCTGGCAGTGTGCGCGCCCTCCGCTGGAGACATCTGTATGGCGAGACCCCCGAAAGCAGCACCTGCTCCCGTTCTCCCTTCCTCGCCGGCCGCCGCGCTCGCGGCGTACGGCCGCGTTGAGCCGAAGCTCCTCGAGCTCGGCCCCGAGGACCTCGTGACCGTCTACGTCGAGGTCCCCAGGGCCGTGAGCTCCGTGCTCTCCGCCCTGCCGCACCTGCGCGAGCTCCGCGAGGAGATCGTCCGCGATCTCCCGAACCACCCGATCGAGATGCTGGACGAGCTCGAGGACTACGCCCTCGCCGCCTGGTACGCCGATCTGCTCTACAGCACGCCCGCGAACGAGCTCGACACGAAGAAGCTCACCGACGAGGCGGGCACGCTGCGCGAGGGGCTCCTCGTCGCGGCCGAGGCGCTCGCCTACCGGAACCTCGTCGACAAGCAGCGCGTCGCCGACATCCGCAAGGGCAAGGGCCACACGGATCTCGCGAGCGATCTCATCGCCCTCGCCGAGCTCTTCCGCGGCTCGTGGGACAAGGTCCGCGCGAAGACGGCGGTCGAGGAAGCGGAGCTCGAGCGCGCCGCCGATCTCGGCGTGCGCCTGCTCGCCGCGCTCGCCGCGAAGCCCGGCAAGGGCTCGTCCGCGGCGCCGAAGATCACCGACGCCGCCGATCGCCGCGCGCGCGCGATCTCGCTGGTCGCCAAGGCCTACGAGGAGTGCCGCCGCGCCGTCGCCTACCTGCGCTGGCACGAGGGGGGCGACGGTGACCTCGCCCCGTCGCTCCTGCAGAAGCCGCGCGGCCGCCGCCCGAACGCCGAGAAGGCCGCCGCCGCGGCCGCGAGCGGCGCGCCCTCCGAGGCGCCGGCGAAGCAGCCCGCCGACGACGCGGCCGCAGGCGCTGACGACGCGGCCGCGAACGGCGCGCTCTCGTCGCCCGAGCCGGCGAACGACGCGGCGCCCGTCGCCAACGCCTGACCGTCGCGCGCGCCTTGCTTCCGCGTCGCGACGCGGAAGCAAGGCGCGCCGTGACGCGGAAGCAAGGCGCGGAGAGCGCGGAGAGCGCGGAGGCCGCCCCGGCCCTCCGGCTCCTCCGCGCCCCCTGCGTCCGCGGCGATCGGCGGCTACCGGGTCCGGCTCGACTCCTCGATCAGCTCGACCTTGTAGCCGTCCGGATCCTCGACGAACGCGATCACCGTCTTGCCGTGCTTCATCGGGCCCGGCTCGCGCGTGATCTTCCCGCCCGCGGCGCGGATGCGCTCGCAGGCCCCGTGGATATCGTCCACGCCGAGCGCGACGTGGCCGTACGCCGTGCCGAGCTCGTACTTGTCGACGCCCCAGTTGTATGTGAGCTCGAGCTCGGCGTGCTCCGGGTTCCTCCCGTAGCCGAGGAAGCACAGCGTGAACTTGCCCTCGGGGTAGTCCTGCCGCGACAGGAGCTCCATCCCGAGCACGTCCCTGTAGAAGCCGATCGAGCGCTCGAGATCGCCGACCCGCAGCATCGTGTGCAAGATCCTCATGCCGACTCCTGTCTCCTCTTCGGTTCCCGTTCCGGACTTCGCGCCGCGCGGCGCTCAGCCGTAGCGCACCGAGATGATCTCCATCTCGGCCTCGCCCGCCGGGCGGCGGACCGTGATCACGTCGCCCGCGCGCTTGCCGAGGAGCGACCGACCGACAGGCGAGCGCCAGCTGATGCGCCCGGACGCGCTGTCGATCTCGTCCTCGCCGACGATCTGGTACGTGTGGCGCGCGCCGTCCTCGTCCTCGATCTCGACCGTCGCGCCGAAGAAGACCTTGTCGCCGCGCTGCTCGGACGGATCGACCACGACGGCCTTCTCCAGCCGCTTGGTCAGGTAGTGCATCCGCCGGTCGATCTCGCGCAGCTTCTTCTTGCCGTAGATGTACTCGGCGTTCTCGGACCGGTCGCCCTGCGCCGCAGCGTCGGCGACCTCCTGGACGATGCGCGGCCGCTCCACGGAGCGGAGCCGCGCGAGCTCCTCGGACAGCTTCCTGGCCCCGCTGGGCGTGATGTAAGCCGGGTCGGACATGGTTCGGTGGCGACGGAGCCTACGCCGCGCCGCGCGCCGGATCCACCGCCGTCGCGCCCCGCGCGGGAGCCCCCCGACGCGCCGGGCGAACGCCCCGAAGTCCTCGGATCTCCACGGGATAGCCCCCGCGTCGCGGACGGTTGTTGACGCGACGCGGCGGCATGCTACGCGAATGAAGAACTATGCCGCGGCTGCGCGGAAGACCGGGAGGAGACCCGGCTGCCAGCGCCTGGCGCCGCGGCAACCAGGAGGTCTCCCATGTCGAATGCCCAAACCCACCAGAACCGCTACAAGGCTGACCTCCGCGAGATCCGCTTCCTCCTGTTCGAGCAGTTCAAGCTGGACGAGCTGCTAGGCAACGCGCCGTACGACGCGTGGGGGCGCGACGAGGTCTCGATGGTCGTCGACGAGGCCTACAAGTTCGCGTGCGAGGTCTTCGGCCCGCTCAACGCGGTCGGCGATCGCGTCGGCTGTCGCATCGAGGGCGGGCAGGTCAAGACCCCGCCGGGGTTCAAGGACGCGTGGGACAAGCTCTACGAGGCCGGGTGGAAGTCGGTCTCGGTCTCGCCGACCTACGACGGGCAGGGCGGCCCGTTCACGCTCTACACGGTGGTCGAGGAGTTCCTCTGCGGCGCCAACGCGGCGCTCAACATGTACCCCGGGCTGACGTACGGGGCGGCGGAGGTGATCGAGCACTTCGGGACGCCGCGGCAGCGCGACATTTACCTGAAGCGCATGTACGGCGGCCAGTGGAGCGGGACGATGTGCCTGACCGAGCCGCAGGCGGGCTCGGACGTCGGCTCGTCGCGCACGAGCGCGGTGAAGCAGAAGGACGGCAAGTACCTCATCCGCGGCACGAAGATCTTCATCTCCGGCGGCGACCAGGACCTCACGGAGAACGTCGTTCACCTCGTGCTCGCGCGCGTCGAGGGGGCGCCCCCCGGCACGAAGGGGCTCAGCCTCTTCATCGTGCCGAAGTTCCGGGTGAACGACGACGGGTCGCTCGGCGAGTCGAACGACGTCCTCGTCGGCAACATCGAGCACAAGATGGGGATCAACGGGTCGTCGACGTGCGTGCTCAACTTCGGCGAGAACGACGGCTGCCTCGGGGAGCTCGTCGGCACCGTCGAGCACCAGGGCATGCCGCAGATGTTCCGGATGATGAACGGCGCGCGCATCTCCGTCGGCCTCCAGGGCGTGTCGGTCGCGTCGTCGGCGTACCTGAACGCGCTCGAGTACGCGAAGGACCGCAAGCAGGGCTCGTCGATCCTCCAGTGGAAGGACGCGACCGCGCCGCGCGTGCCGATCATCGATCACCCGGACGTGCGGCGGATGCTGCTCGACATGAAGAGCCGCGTGGAGGGCATCCGCGCGCTCATCATCAAGCTCGCGCGCCACCAGGACGCGGTCGCCGTCTACCAGGGCAAGGACGACCGCGCGGCCGCCTACAACCAGGGCCAGGTCGACCTGCTCGTGCCGCTCGTGAAGGCCTACTCGTCCGACCAGGCGTTCCGCGTCTGCGAGACGGCGATCCAGACGTTCGGCGGCGCCGGGTACACGAAGGACTACCCGGTCGAGCAGTACTGCCGCGACGCGAAGGTCTTCTCCATCTACGAGGGCACGAACCACATCCAGGCGATGGACCTCGTCGGGCGCAAGCTCGGCCAGGCCGGCGGCGCCAACCTGCAGGCCTTCCTGAACGACGTGGCCGAGTTCGTGAAGGCGCACGAGAAGCACCCCGTCCTCGCCGCGAGCGTGAAGGAGCTCCGCGAGGCGCACGAGGCCGTCGCCGGCACCGCCATGCGGCTGCTCTCGTGGTTCCAGATGGGCAAGATGCCGATGGTGCCGCTCGCCGCGAACCGCTTCCTCGAGATGATGAGCGAGCTCGCGATCGGCTGGCTCCTGCTCGACGGCGCGGCCATCGCGCTCAAGGCGCTGGAGGGCCTGCCGGCCGGCGACGCGGGCGCGAAGGACCGCGCGTTCTACGAGGGCAAGAAGCACGCGGCCCTCTACTTCGCGGCCAACGTGCTGCCGCACGCGAAGTTCTCCGCCGAGCTCCTCGGCCGCGAGGACTCGTCCGCGCTCGACATCCCGGCCGACGCGTTCGCGACGGTCTGAGCGTCCTCCGCCCTCCCTTTCCCCTCCCCCAACGCCTGTGCCGCGCCCTCCGCGCCGGCCCCGCCCCCGGGCGGGCGGCGGCGCGCCGGCTCACTCCGGGACGGTGAGCCGCTCGGCCAGGTCCCGGACGGGCACCGGCATGGTCGGGTCGCGCGACACGGCCACGATGTCGGCGCGGAGCGCGCGCACCTCCGTCAGCCGCAGCCACGAGAGCGCGAGCCGCGTCATGCTCGGCAGGCCCCGCGCGAGCACCGCCCGGACGACGTCGGCCGCCGGGAACGAGAAGGCGACCTCCTCGGGCGGCAGGCCCGCGGCCCTGGCGGCCGCCTCGATGCTCGCGTCGAAATCGTCCCGCTTCGACTCCAGCACCTCGAAGACGAGCGGCCCGCGGTCGGGCGTGAAGGGCTGAGCCGGCCCGCCTCCCTCGGGCACGACGACCCAGGCCGCCGCGCCGTCGAGCCCCACCCGCGCGCCCGACTCGAGCGTGACGAGCGGCAAGAAGCGACCGCCCTCGAGCGGCTCTCCGCCGCCGCCGTCGAGCAGCTCGCGCACGAGGTCCCTCAGGCCCGCGCTCATCGCATTCGCGCTCATGGGCGCATGTTCTCACGAAAGACGCGGCGATGGGCAACTCGCCCGACGCGCCCCCGCGCGGGCGCGCCGCCGCCGTAGCTCCGCGCGCGCTCGCGTTCGCGCCTGCGCGCAAGCACGTGCGCGCGCGCTCACGTGCCCGCGCGCGCACGCGTATGCGCGTGAGGCCCTGGCCCCGCGACGAGCGCGTCCGTGGCGCGGTGGCGCGGAGATCCGAACGCGCGGGACACGCCACGTCGCTTTGCCTGGAAATCACGCCGCGTCGGCCGGAATAAGAATAGTATGGGGAATCAATTCAAACGTGACGCGATGGTATTGGTTGGCTTCATGGCTGCTGCGGCGACGAGCGGCTGCGCAGCGGATGAGATGGGGAACGGCTCCCTTGGCGGGTATACCGGAGATGACGCCCCCGACGAGGCCTGTGTGCCGAGCAAGAACGCGGAGCGGGTCGACGCGTCGTGCGGAGTCTGGGTCGACGCGAGCACCGGTCACGACGGCGACGCCGGGATCCCGAGCGCGCCGCTGAAGACGATCGCCAAGGCGCTGGATGTCGCCTGGACCAAGGGAAAACGCGTCTATCTCTGCGCCCAGAAGTTCGAGGAGTCGCTGCTCGTGCCGGGAGGAATCGAGATCTACGGCGGCCTCGATTGCACCAGTAACTGGCGCTGGATAGGCAAATCGGAGAAGACCACCATCACCGCCCCCGAGGGGGAGACGCCGCTCTCGTTCCACGGAGGCAACGGCGTCGCGGTGCTGGAGGATCTCCACGTCATCGCGCGCTCCATCCTGCCGATCCATACGGGGCTGGCGGGCCGCTCGTCGATCGCCGTGAACACCTCGGGGATCCCGCTCTACATCCGGCGAAGCACGATCGAGGCGGGCGACGGGGCGCCCGGCGCGCTCGGGGGCTCGTTCATGAACACCCCTGCCGAGGCGGGGACATCCGGCAACTTCGGCAACGCCGCGTGCACGTCCGCGACGGTGCTGGGCGGTACCCCGGTCAGCAGCACCTGCGGTACGCCCGACGATCGCGCGGACGACTCGCGCGGCGGCAGCGGGGGACTGGGCGGGATCGAGTCCGGCGACGACGGAACCGATGGGGTGCCGGGCGCGTCGATGAACCACGGGAGGGGTGAGAGCGAGACAGGCCGCTGCACTGCGGGCAGGGACGGCGAGGACGGGGAGGAAGGCCTTCCCGGCGCGGGGGCGACCGGCTTTGGCTGGCTGTTCCTGGAGGGCTATACCGGCCCGCTCGCCGGAGACGGGACGCCGGGCAAGCCCGGGCAGGGCGGCGGCGGCGGGGGCGGCGCGAAGGGCGGCGCAGGCACGCTGATGTGCCCCTTCGCGAGCTCGGCGGGCGGCGCGGGCGGCGGCGCAGGGGGCGCGGGCGGCTGCGGCGGGCTCGGCGGCATCGGCGGCGGCGCGGGCGGGGCGAGCATCGCGGTGTTCGCTGGCAGCGCGACGGCCCACCTCGAGGACGTTGTGCTGAAGACCGGCCGCGGCGGAGACGGCGGAGACGGGGGCCTGGGCCAGGACGGTGGCGAGGGGGGCCTCGGCGGTTCGGGCGGCATCCTGGGCAAGGCCACCGGGCTGAACTCCGCCTGCAGCGGCGGCAACGGCGGCAGGGGCGGCAAGGGCGGCGACGGCGGCGGCGGGCTCGGCGGCCACTCGATCGCGGTGGCGTTCGCCGTCAGAGCGCCCGATCTGAAGAACACGACCATCGAGATCGGCGAGGCCGGCCTCGGAGGGCGCGGGGCCGGGCCGCGCTACGACGGGGCAGACGGCGTGGCGGCCGAGATCTACGACATCGAGCAGAACCTCGGGCGTTGATCGGAGGTTGATCGGACGTGAACCGCGCGCAGCAGCTCGCCCGACAGCGCCTAATCCGGCGCGGGCGTCGCGGGCCAGCTCCGGTCCTCCTGCATGCAGCGGAGCTGCGTGACGCGTCGCCCGGCCGCGGTGGTCACCGCGACCTCCTTGATGGGCGCCTCGCGCCGCGCGCGCCGGCTCAGCTTCTCGACGACGAGGATGCCTTCCCGCTCGCCCGCGAGGTGGAGAAACTCGTCGAACAGGTCGACGTGCGCGCCGCGCGCGCCATCCTCGGCCGTCGCGATGCGCCGCTGGGTGGCGACGCCGATCGCCAGCGTGTCGCCCCCCGCGCGCACCACCATCGCCGGATCGAGCCCGCGCTGGCTCTCGTCAGGCACCGTCCAGATCTCCGCGACCCCCGCCTCGGAGACGCGCCGCTTCACATAAGAAAAGGCGGACTCCAGCGTGTTGTTCCGGTACGGGACCGCCCTTGATTCCATCGGATCGACGTGGTTCCGCCAGAACGCGATCAGCGCGCGCGCCCAGCGCCGGCCGTCCAGCCGGCGGTCGGTGAACGGCCATTCTCCGGCCATCGCCTCGGCGCAGGCGCGGAGCAGCGCCTGCTCATGGATTCCCCGCGTCGCCAGGCACGGCGCGCAGTGCATGTACGCCGTGCCCCTCTCCAGCGCCGCGCCGCACATCGAGCAGATGTCGTTGCCATAGCGAGGGCCCATGTACCGGAGCCACCCGGCGCCGAGCGCACGGTACGCAGCGCGGCGCTCCTCGTTCCGGTCCAGCTCCCGCAGCCCGTCCCGCAGGGCCCTGGCGGCCGCGCGCCGCTCGTCATCTCGCTGCGTCATCCGCTGTCCTCCAGCGTGAGCCCTGTCCGCGACGGCTCCCCTCAGTGTAACGCCGTAGCTTCCGCCGCGCTTCGCGACGACGCGGGCCCCCCGCAGCCGGGACGGTACCCCAGGCGCGCGGACATGGAGGTCCCTTGTTGACATTGACTTTCACTTACTCCCTCGGTATGCGTCGGAGGACATGTCGCGATTTGCGTTGTTTCTCGCCCTTCCGTTGCTCTTCCACGTCGGGTGCGGGGCGGAGTCCGGCGACGAGGACGTCGATCCGCTGGCGGGCATCCAGATCATCGGCGACGATCTGAGCGACATCCCTCTGCGCGGCGCGTCCGCGGCGCAGGTGGCTCGTTTCAAGGAGGGCGACAGGCTCTTCGACTTCGTCTTTCGCGAGCGCGACGGGCTCGGGCCGCTCTACATCCGCGCGTCGTGCGCCGGGTGCCACGAGGGGGCCGCGCGGGGCCCGGGCGCAGTCCAGAAGATGGTCCTCGTCGAGGCCGACGGCGTGACGCCGGCGGCGGATCAGGCCGCGCTCCCCTACGGCAACACGATGCGGCCCTACGGCGTCGGGGGGGCGACGACGCTCGTCCAGCCCGAGGACGACCTGGTCCTCAAGCTCTCGCAGCGCCTCGGCCCGCCGGTGTTCGGGCGCGGGTACATGGAGGCGGTCGACGACGCCGAGATCGAGCGGGTCGCGGCCGAGCAGGCCGCGCGGGGCGACGCCATCCGCGGGCGCATCAACCGCGTCGTGTTCCACTCGAAGAAGAACGCGGACGAGGCGTTCCACCGCTTCTCCGAGGGCGACGAGAACCTCATCGGCCGCTTCGGGTTCAAGGCGCGGGTCGCCACGCTCGACGACTTCACGGCCGACGCCTACCAGGGCGATATGGGCATCACCTCGCCGCTCCGCCCGAGCGAGCTGCCGAACCCCGACGGGCTCACGGACGACGCCAAGCCGGGCGAGGACGTGGATGTCGAGACGGTGAACGCCGTCGCCGACTACATGCGCCTGCTCGAGATCCCGAAGCGCGCGCCCGCCGATCCGCGCGGCGAGGCGCTGTTCGTCGAGGCCGACTGCGCCGCCTGCCACGTGCCCTCGCTGCGGACGCGCGCCGACTACCCGATCGCGCAGCTCGCGGACATCGACGCCCCCGTGTACACCGACTTCCTGCTCCACGATCTCGGCCCGGACCTCGCCGATGGCCTCATCGACGAGTCGGCGAGCTCCACCTCGTGGCGGACGGCGCCGCTCATCGGCATGCGCCACAGCACCTCGTACCTCCACGACGGCCGCGCCCGGACCATCGAGCAGGCGATCCTGCTCCACGACGGCCCGGGGTCGGAGGCCGCCGGCTCGGTCGCCGCGTTCCGCGCCCTCCCGCGCGAGGAGCGCGAGGCCCTCATCGACTTCGTGCGCTCGCTCTGAGCGAGCCGCGCGATCGCGAAAATACACCGCGCGCGCTCGCCCCGGGCGAGGCGCGACAAGGAGCTCGGACATCCATGCCTATCCCTGCCTGCCTGCGGTCCGGTCTGGCCATCGCCGCCGCCGCCCTCTCGCTCCCCGCCTGCGGGAGCGACAACGAGGCGCTGCTCACCGACGCGAGTTACGAGCAGCAAGCCGTTCAAGACGTGAAGATCTTCATCCAGGGCAACCTCGATGAGTTCGCCGCCGCCACGGCCGCGCTCCTGACGGCCGCGCCCGAGCCGGATGAGGACGGGTGGAGCGCGACGAGCGACGCGGAGGCCGTCGACGCCATGAAGGCCGAGTGGAAGAGAGCGCGGCAGTCGTACGAGCGCGTCGAGGGGGCCATCGCGGTCATCTTCCCGGATCTCGACTACTCGACCGACGCCCGCTACGACGCGTTCATCGAGGTCGCGGCCGACGACGACCTCTTCGACGACGAGGGGGTGACCGGCGTGCACGCCATCGAGCGCATCCTCTGGGCGGACCAGATCCCGGAGCCCGTCCTCGCCTTCGAGTCGGCGCTCGCGAACTACAGCCCCGCCGCCTTCCCCGCGACGATGCTCGAGGCGGCCGAGTTCAAGGACCTGCTCTGCACGCGCCTCGCGGCCGACGCAGAGAAGATGCGGTCCGATTTCGAGCTCCTCGCGCTCGACGCGCCGTCCGCGTACCGCGGGGTCATCAACTCCATCCTCGAGCAGGTCGAGAAGACCAGCAAGGCGGCCACCGGAGAGGAGGAGTCGCGCTACGCCCAGTACACGCTGGCCGACATGCGCGCGAACGTCGCGGCCGGCGAGCGGACGTACGAGGCCTTCCAGCCGTGGGTGCTCAGCAAGGGCGCCGAGGGCGAGGAGGTCGACGAGGCGGTCCTCGCCGGCTTCGAGCGGCTGTCGAGCGCGTACGACGCCATCGAGGGCGACGCGCTGCCGCCGTTGCCCGAGGGGTGGAGCGAGCAGGCGCCGACCGAGGAGCAGCTCGCGACGCCGTTCGGGAAGCTGTTCTCGCTGGTCGAGCGCGAGAGCGACGACGCGACCCCGGGCACGCTCGCGTACGACATGACAAGGTCCGCCGATCTCCTCGGGATCGACGCGCTTCCTTAGGCGCACACCCGCTTCGGATACGGGCCCATCTCGACGTTTTCGGTGCTCGGCGTACAGGGAGTACGCCTGCGCGCCGAAAACGCCGATCTGGGCCCGTCTCCTGTGCGGGTGCGCGCCGCGATCGTGCGTCCGGCGGGCAGAGTGGTCGGGGGCGCGTCAGGCGGCGGGGGTCCAGCGGACGAGCACGCAGGTCACGTTGTCG
The DNA here is from genome assembly GCF_051521615.1 of Sorangium sp. So ce1335. Taxonomy (NCBI): domain Bacteria; kingdom Pseudomonadati; phylum Myxococcota; order Polyangiales; family Polyangiaceae; genus Sorangium; species Sorangium sp. So ce1335. The sequence goes on along the minus strand of NZ_CP150363.1, from coordinate 5,090,184 downwards.
GGGCCGCCGTGGCGGTTGGCGAGGTCGATCAGCGAGCGCGCCGTCGCGGCGAGATCGTCTCCCTGCGCGAGCGCCTCGGCGATCTCCGCCTCGGAGACCGGGCCGGAGAGCCCGTCGGAGCAGATCAGCAGGAGATCTCCTGCCTGCGGCTGCTCGAGGCGCGTCGCGACGTCGACGGTCTTTCCCATCCCGAGCGCGCGCGTGACGACGTTGCGCGCGAGCAGCGGATCGACGTCGTCGGGGAGCAGCTCGCCGCTGTGCAGGTGCTCGTTCCAGAGCGAGTGGTCCTCGGTGAGCCGCTCGAGCCGGCGCTCGCGATAGCGGTACACACGGCTGTCGCCGACGTGCGCGATGCAGGCCGCGTTCGCGTCGGCGTAGACGCCCGCGAACGTGGTCCCCATGCCGTAGAAGCGCGGGTCGCGCTGCCCCACCTCGAAGATGCGCTCGTTGGCGCGCCAGATGGACGAGACGAGGCGCAGCTCGAGCGGCCCCGTCAGGTCGTCGTACCCCGTGGGCTGGGTGATCTCGCCCTCGCTGTCCTTGCAGCACGACTGGACGATGTCGACCGCCATCCGCGACGCGATCTCCCCGCCCGCCGCGCCGCCGATGCCGTCGGCGACGATGAAGAGGCCCAGGTCCAGATCGACGGCGAAGCTGTCCTCGTTGTGCTCGCGCTGGCGGCCAACGTGGCTGTCACCGGCGGCTTCGATGCGGAGCGGGGGGTTCACGGAGCTTCCTCGTCGACGGAACGCATGTGGGATACCCGCGCAGCATCCAGCGACCGGGCGCCTCGCGCAAGTCGGGAACGGCGCGATTCGCGCGGAGAGCGCCGGCGCGCTCGGCGCCGCGCGCCACATAGGTGATCCGCGTCACATGCCTGCTGTCGCGGCGTGTGGGCGCGGGGGCGCGGACGCCGGGCGCGTCACGTGCGCAGCGCGGCGGTCGCGTGCGGCTGGAGCGGCGGGTGCGGCTCGCTGCGCTGCCCTGCCGGCGGCGGGACGCTCGCCGTGAGGGCCTCGAACCGGCCGCTCTTCCAGGTCACGAGCCCGCCCGTGAGGCGGGCGGCCTTGCCCGCACCCGGGTCGGATTTCAGCCAGACCAGGGGGCGCGCGGCGAAGACGGGCTTTGTGCACGCGACGTCCTGGAAGGCGGCGGACCACGAGCCCGTGTTGCCGAAGAACAGCCCGCCCTCCCAGACGCCCTCGGGCGTGTGCGTGTGGCCGAACACGACCGCCCTGGCGCGGTGGGCCCTGGCGACCTGGCGCGCGGCGCGGCTGACCCGCTGCCACGTGGCGTCGAGCGGGAGCTTCGGCACGAGGCGCTCGTAGACGACGAGCCCGGCCGGCGCGACGAGCGCCGCCGGCGCGAGCCAGCCCGGCGCGAGCAGCACCCACACGAGCGCCGCAGCGACCGCGAGCAGCAGCAGGATCGCCCGGTCGAGCCAGAGCTCGCGCGCGACGAGCCCCAGCCGGTCCTCGGCCGGGGGCGCGAACAGCCGGGCATGGCGGGCGACGGCGCGGAGCGGGGCGCCCGTCTCCTGCGCCGCCGCGGCGAGGCACTGGCGCAGCCGGGCGCGCCGCCCCGGCTCGCGCCGGCGCACGAGCTCGACGACCGTGCGGAGCGCCCCGAGCGCCCAGGCCACCGCGAGCGACCGGCGCGAGAACATGTAGTAGCGCGCCCAGTGCGCGAGGTAGCCGAACGCGGACAGCATGAACGAGGAGTCCACGTGCGGGTTGAAGTAGCCCATCCGCGAGACGAGGAGCCGGCACACGAGCGAGCCCATGGTCGGCTGGATCTCGCCCGGCGTCCGCCCGAACGGGACCATCGGGTAGCGGTAGCTGCAGTAGGCGTCGTACTGGTTGCCGTGCTCCACGATGATGCCGTCCGGCGTCTTGTGGAACCAGGCGCGGAACACGACGCGCGCGCCCAGCGACGCGCGCGCATCGCCCGAGCGCGGCGCATCGCCCAGCGCGGCGAGCGCCGCGTCGACGACGCGGGCCCGGACCAGCTCGCGCACCTCGGGGAGCGTGAGCTGGACGTCGTGGTTGCCGGAGATGAACACGACGGTGTGGCCGTCCGCGACGACCCGGCCGAGCGCCTCGATGAACACCGGGTGATCCGCGAGGATCGCGCGCATGGCGGGGACGGCGTGCTCGGCGCTGCGGGGGAGGTCGTGAAAGACGCTCTTCTGGTCGATGACGCGCGGCGCGTCGAAGTCGAACACATCCCCGTTGAGCACCAGCGTGAGCTCGTGGCGCCCGGCGCCGCGCGCCGTGCCCCGCTTCATCTCGCCCCGGAGCGCGTCCAGCATCGCCGCGACCTCGCCGTCGGGGGAGTAAGGAGCCTGACGGTAGCGCATCCACAGACCGTCACCCGGCTCGAGCTCACAAAGATGGATATCCGAGATTGCCACCGTATGGAGCATTCAAACAAGGTGACACACGCGCCTGTTCACGATTGTCAGGGAACTGTCACGACGGCGTGTCGGTCCATGGAAGCGCGGAAAGCTGGGCCGTGGGAGGGCGCTGGCGGCTGTCCGGTTGGTTGGTACAATAACGGGATGCGCGACGCGCGTCGCGGCGATCGCCCGCCCTGGACTGCGAGCCGTGGGCGCCTGTCATCGGTCGTGGCGTCGTGTGCGAGGCCCTGCGCAGACGGGGGTTGACGAGCGGGCGGGGTCACGCGGGTTGCGGGCCGCGAGGCAGGGCGCCTGACGGCGCGGGTGGCGCGGTCACGTCCCGGCGTCGCCGGCTCGCCTGGGCGCGAGGCCCAGGCGGCTGGAGAGTGGAGCTGCGGCGCCGGGGCCGATGCCTGAGCGGCCCCCGCGTGCCGCGCGTCAGACCCCCTGCCGGAGATCGGCTGCCTTCACGTGGCGGGAGACGCGCGGCACTGGCGTTGTTTCATCGGGGCCCCGCCCCGGCCCCATCCCCTTTGGCGGCTGGCGTCAGCAACCCCAGCCGAGCGAGCCGGAGCCCGAGCAGCCATGGCCGTGATGGCCGTGGTGGTGGTCATGCACGACGATCGGGACGGCGTGGTTGTTTCTGAAGAGCTCGTCCAGGATCGCGAGGATGTTGATGTTGTTGTTGTTGTTGATGTTCAACGGGAAGCCGCCGAAGCCGCCGCCGAAGCCGTTGAAGAAGGGGAAGCCGCCGCCGCAGCCGAGGCCACCGGGGAAGAAGCCACCGCCGCAGCCACCGAACATCCGCTGGCCCCCGTCCTGGCCAAGCGGCGCCTGGCCGAGCTGGCCGACGGGCCCCTGGCCGAGCTGGCCGATCGGCGCCTGGCCAATCGGCGCCTGGCCGAGCTGACCGACAGGCCCCTGGCCGAGCTGGCCGACGGGCCCCTGGCCGAGCTGGCCGACGGGCCCCTGGCCGAGCTGGCCGACGGGCCCCTGGGGACCGAGCCCCCCCTTGCTCGGCCCGGCCTTGCTCGGCCCGGCCTTGCTCGGCCCACCCTTGCTCGGCCCACCCTTGCTCGGCCCGAACAGGTCCTTGCTAGGCGCCTGGGCCTGGTACCCGCCCCGCTCCTCGTCCGCGACCTCCTCGAGCGCAGCGGTGGTCGAGTCGATCGCCTCGACCTCGTCGAGGCCCGCCTGCTCGAGATCTGCGTCCGCCGCATCGACGGCGCACCCCGTGCCCAGCGCAGCCATCACCATCGCGAGTCCCAGCACCTTGCCATGAATCGAGAGCATGTCGTCCTCCTCAATGTCCCATGATGGCCGGACTCCCCGAGCCATCTTGAGCTCATCGAAGAGCAGGTTGTGTGCCTTGCCCCTCGTGTGTAGACACTGCCGCCCCGAACTCCCACCCTTGGGCTCGTCATGAGAGCGAAAAGGCAATCTCTGGATCTGCGCAGGCTTTCGTTTCCGATAATCTCAACGCGAACACCAGCGGGACGGCCACCGCGCGGAGGACGTATGGTCCGTGAGCCAGGCGCGCCATGTTCGAGATCGCCTGAGCCGTCCTGGAGATACCGAGCATCGTGCGTCTGACCTGCTCAGGATGCGCCGTTTGTGCATCGGTGAAGGAAAGGTGCGAGTCGGCCGACTCGGGTCGTAAGCTTCCGCCTCCGTCACCGCAGCTCCGCGGCGGGCGCTCTCGACGAGCCACGCGGACACATCCGTTGCACCAGCGCGCGCTCGTGGCGCCTGACGCCGCGCCCCGATTCACCCCATCCGGAGCGCGTCCAGCATCGCCGTGACCTCGGTCCGGGGGGAGCACGGCGCCCGACGGTGGCGCCTCTGCAGACCGTCACCCGGGCCGAGCTCACGAGGATGGATATCCGAGATCCCCATCGTCTGGGGTACCCGAACAACGTGACACGCCCGATTGTCCGCGATGGCCAGGGAACTGCCGCGACGCCATGTGGGGCCATGAAGGAAGCGTGGAAAGCGGGCGGTGGAGAGCGCCGGCGGCCGGTTGGCTGGTCGGTCCACCAGCGGGATGCGCGATGGGCGTCGCGGCGATCGCCCTGGACTGGCGAGCGCTGGGCGCCTGGGTTCCGTCGTGGCGTGGTGTGCCAGGCCCTGCGCAGGCGGGGGTCGGCAAGCGCGCGAGGCCGCGTGGGTGTGGGCGAGCGAGGCAGGGCACCTGACGACGCGGGCGGCGCGGTCACGTCCCCGGCGTCGCGGGCCGCCTGGGCGCGAGGCCCAGGCGGCTGCACAGGAGAGCTGCGGCGAGCGGCGTTGACGGAGCCGATGCCTGAGCGGCCCCCGCGTGCCGCGCGCCAGAGCCCCTGCCGGAGATCGGCTTCACGTGGCGGGATACGCGCGGCACTGGCGTTGTTTCATCGGGGCCCGGTCCCGTCCCCATCGCCCGCCTGGCGGCTGGCGTCAGCTGCCCCAGCCGAGCGAGCCGGAGCCCGAGCACCCATGGCCGTGATGGCCGTGGTGGTGGTCATTCACGAGGATCGGGACGGCGTGGTTGTTTCTGAAGAGCTCGTCCAGGAGCGCGAGGATGTTGATGTTGTTGTTGTTGTTGATGTTCAGCGGGAAGCCGCCGAAGCCGCCGCCGAAGCCGCCGCCGAAGCCGTTGAAGAAGGGAAAGCCGCCGCCGAAGCCGAGGCCACCGCAGCCACCAAACATTCGTTGGCTCCCGTCCTGGCCAAGCGGCGCCTGGCCGAGCTGACCGAGGGGAGCCTGGCCGAGCGGACCGGCGGGCGCCTGGCCGAGCTGACCAATGGGCGCCTGCTGCCCGACCATCCCCTTGCCCGGCCCGCCCTTGCTCGGCAGGCCCTTGCTCGGCCCGAACATCTCCTTGGTCGGCGCCTGGGCCTGGTACCCGCCCCGCTCCTCCTCCGCCTCGAGCGCGGCAGAGGTCTCCTCGACCTCGTCGAGGCCCGCCTGATCGAGCTCCGCGTCCGCCCCGTCGACGGCGCACCCCGTGCCCAGCGCCGCCACCACCATCGCGAGTCCCATCACCTTGCAATCGATCGAGATCATGTCGTCCTCCTCAATGTCCCTTGATGGCCGGAAGCCCCGAGCCATCCTGGGCTCATCGAAGAGCAGGTTGTGTGCCTCGGTCCTCGTGTGTAGACACTGCCGCCTCGATCTCCCACCTTCGGACGCGTCACGAGAGCGAAAAGGCAATCATTGAATCTGCGCAGGCGTGGGTTTTCCGATATGCCAACGCGAACACCAGCGGGACGGCCCCGCGCGAAGGGCGTGTCACCCACGGGTCGTGGCGCGTCATGTTGGAGATGACGAACTCACCACCATGATAGCCGGAGCCCCCCCCGCGCCGCGCGCAGCGCACCTGTCGCGCGCTCGCGCCGATCACCGGCGTCGCGGCCGTCGCGAACGAGGCGGGATGGCCCCTCTCTCAGCTCGCACACGGACGGCGCGCGGCGCCGCACCGCCGGTCATATGACCCGGCCGCACCGCGCCTGAGCCGTCCTGGAGATACCGAGCATCCTGCGCCTGACCTGCTCAGGCTGCGCCGTTTGTGCATCAATGAAGGCAAGGCCCGAGTCGATCGACTCGGGCCGTAACCGTCCGCCGCCATCACCGCAGCTCCGCGGCGGGCGCTCTCAACCTTCCATGCGGACATCCCCGTTGAGCACCAGCGTGAGCTCGTGGCGCCCTGCTTCAGCTCGCCCCGGAGCGCGTCCAGCATCGCCGCGATCTCGCCGTCGGGGAGCGAGGGGCCCGATGGCGGCGCATCCACAGACCGTCACCCGGATCGAGCTCACGAGGATGGATATCCGAGAACGCCACCGTATGGAGCATTTGAACAAGGTGACACATCCGACTGTCCGCGATGGCCAGGGCGCTGCCACGACGCCATGTCGGGCCATGGCGCAAGCGCTGGAGGCGGGCGATGGCGGCCGGTCCGGTGTCGCTCCATCAAAGGGATGCGCGGCGCGGCGATCGCCCTGGACTGTGAGCGGTGGGTTCCTGTCACCCTTCGTGGTGTCATGTGCGACATCGTGTGTGATCAGGGGTCGATGAGCGCGCGGGCCACGCGGGGGTGTGGGGCGGGCGATGCAGGGCGCCTGACGCCGCGAGGCGGGACGGCGCAGGCGGCGCGGCGATACGCCGCGGTCACGTCCCCGGCGTCGCCGGCCCGCCTGGACGCTCAGCCCAGGCGGCTGGAGAGGAGAGCTGCGGTGAGCGGCGATGCCGGGGCCGATGCCTGATCGGCCACCGCGTGCCGCGCGTCAGAGCCCCTGCCGGAGCTCCGGCTGCCGCGTTGCGGCGGGGGGCGCGCGGCGCCGGCGTGTTTTCTCAGGGCCTCGTCCCGGCCCCCTTCGTCCGCCTCGCGGCCGGCGTCACCCGCAGCCCGACCACCCGCCTCCCCAGCCGAACATGCTGGAACCCGCGACCCCGGTCGAGTGGTGCGGGCAGTGATGCGGCCAGACGTGCGGCGGGCAACCGAGGTGCGGGTTCCGGAAGCGGTCCAGGAGCGCGATGATATTGATGTTGTTGTTGTTGTTGATGGTGACGGGGAAGAAACCGGGGAAGCCACAACCACCGACGAAGCGAGACCCACCGAAGCCCAGGAACGGCATGCCGAAGCCACCGAGGCCCGGCACGCCGAACCCGCCCAGGCCCGGCACGCCCACGGGCAGAGACCCCGGAACGCCGATGGGCGCAGGCCCCGGCTGGCCGACGGGCACCTGGCCGATCGGCGCCTGGCCGATCGGCGCCTGGCCGATCGGCGCCTGACCGATCGGCGCCTGGCCGATCGGCGCCTGGCCGAGCTGCCCCACGGGCGCCTGCCCGAGGTCCGCGGGGAGCTGCTGGCCGACGCCGAGCGGCGCCTGGGCCCCGAGCATCCCCTTGCCCGGCCCGAGCAGATCCTTGCCAGGCGCCTGGAGCCCGCCCCTCGCCTCCTCGCTCTCCTCGAGCGCAGCGGCGGTCGCGTCGATCGCCTCGACCTCGTCGAGGATCGCCTCATCGAGGTCCGCGTCCGCCGCGTCGACGGCGCACCCCGTGCCCAGCGCCGCCATCACCATCGCGAGTCCCAGCACCTTGCCATGAATCGAGAGCATGTGTCGTCCTCCTCAATGTCCCATGATGGCCGGAAGCCCCGAGCCATCTTGGTCTCATCGAAGAGCAGGCTGTGTGCCTCAGCCCTCGTGTGCAGACACTGCCGCTCCGAGCTCTCACCACCGCCTCGCGGCGCGCGCAAAAAGGCAATCTCTGGATCTGTGCAGGCTTTGGTTTTCCGATATCTCAACGCGAACACCAGCGGGACGGCCACCGCGCGGAGGGCGTGTCGCGCGAGTGTCGGGCGCGCCATGTTGGAGATGGGGAACTCATCACCACGTGCGCCCGGGCCCCGCGCGCCGCGCGCCGCGCTCCTGTCGCGTGTTCGCGCCGATCACCGCCGTCACGGCCGTCGCGAACGCGGCGGGACAGCCACGCTCCCGGCTCGCACACGGACGGCGCCCGGCCAGGGCCCGCCGGTCATCTGACCCGGCCGCACCGCGCCTCAGCCGTCCCGGAGATACCGAGCCTCCTGCGCCTGACCTGCTCAGGCTGCGCCGTTTGTGCATCGACGAAGGCAAAGACGGGAGCCGATCGACTCGGGCCGTAAGCGTCCGCCGCCATCACCGACGCTCCGCGGCGGGCGCTCCAAAACGGGCCACGAAGGCGCGATCCTGCGCCACATGACCACTGGAGAGGTGTGATGGGGTCGATGTGGTTGGACGTGCGCACGCGGCTCCTTGGCCCAGCCCACGTGCGTCTACGTGCGGCCGGTGGGTTGGTAGAATTTTCGTCTGGAGGGCGCATGAGCGAGCCGAGCGAGACGGTAGCGGCCGATGGCGGCCGCCACGGTGTGTTGGGAGCGGTCGCCGCGACCGCGGCGGCCATCGCGGCCGGGTCCGCCGGCTGCGCGCCGACAGAGACGCCCGCGACGCCCCTGGGGCCTCGCGGCGCCGCGGCCGCGCCGCCGCGCGCGCTCGGGCGGACCGGGGCCCAGGTGGACCCGGTGTCGCTCGGCGGAGAGGGGATCCTCCGGACGACCGGCCGCCACCGCGAGGCGGTGCCGGTGATCCTGGAGGCGCTGCGCCTCGGCGTCCGGTAGTGCGATACTGCGCCTGCGTACCAGCAGGGCCAGGGTTACCATGGTGAGGCCTTCCGCGCCGCCGGGCCGAAGGCGCGCGAGCAGCTCTTCCTCGCCTCGAAGACGCTCGCGCGCGATCGGGACGGCGCGCTCCGGCTGCTCGACGACAGCCTGCGACGCCTCGGGACAGACCACCTCGATCTGTGGCAGTTGCACGACCTGCGCGAGATCGAGGCGCTCGACGCCATCTTCGGCGAGCGGGGCGCGATCGCCCGCTGCCCTCACGGCGGATCGACGTCCTTGCAGCAGCGGAATCCGAGGTGGTAGTTCGCGTGGCTGGACTTGCTCATCAGCCGCGTCCCGTGCCATGCGGGCGCGCGCCAGCGGCAATCGTCGGCGTGGACATCCATCGATGAGAAGGCGAACCAGCTCCCCTTCATCTCGGTGAAGCCCCGATCCCCGTGGCGCGCGAGCTCCTCGGGCAGGATGGGCAAGCTCATGTGCTCGGCCACGTTGCCGTGCAGATCGAAGACGCCGAGGCTGCTCCTGCACGCGGGGAAGGCGCCGGCCGGATAGGTGTTGGAGCCGCAGCGGTCCCAGCCGCCGCCCGGGCAGCCCGGCGTGCGCGAGCTCCCTGTGCCGCAGAGCGCGTGGTTCTTCTCGGGGCCATGGCTCCACACCTTCTCGCGCAGGAGGTTGTGGTGCCAGCTCGCCTCGTCCCGCGGCCTCTCCCACTCGTACTCGACATCGGGCTCCCTCAGGGCGCCGGCGCACGCGCCCTCCCACTCGTGCGCATCGCAGATGCGCTTTCCGATCGCCCTGCAGAGGAGCGCCGCCTCGCGCGCCCGGACGTGGACGACCGGGTACTCGCAGGGGATGTTCGGGAACTCGAGCTGATCGATGCAGACGCGGGCGCTCGCCGCGGTCTGCCCGCGCGTCGGGTCGAAGAGCGGCACCATCCCCGGCGCGCCGCAGGCCGGCTCGCGCGCGCGCTCGACGCCCGCGACCGTGCGGACGCGGCGGCACTCGGAGCGCGACATCGGGTGGCGCGATAGCGCGGGGTTGCCCTGGCCGAGCACCGGCGAGGCCGCGAAGATCTCCTCCACGCGCTGCATCGCCTCGTCCGAGAGCGCGAGCTCGCGCCGCATCGCCCCGAACAGCCGGCGGCGCTGCTCGTCCAGCGTGGCAGGCGCGATGTCCTCGTCGTCGATGGTGAGCGTCGCGCGCTCGGGCATCGGCCGGGGCGGCGCTGTCGGCGCGCGCCCGCGCAGCGCGCCCGCCACGAGGGGCGCCGCGCTGCGCGCCGCCGGCGTCGGCGCGAGCGCGCGGGCCCACACGGCCACGCCCGCGACGGCCGCGCCCGCGGAGACAGCGCCCGCGGCGAGGAGGGCCGCGGGCGCGCCGCGGCCGCGCCTGCGCGCCGCGGCCGCGCGCACGCCGGTCGACAGCGCGGGCGGCAGCTCGCTCGGCGCGGACGGCCGCGGCGCGCAGGCCGGATCTCTCGGCATCTCGTGGCAGGACATCGGCGCGCGATCTCGCGCTTACTGCTACGAGCATCCGTCAATTCCGGCAAATTTCGGGGCGCGCGCGGCCGCTTTCCGGCCTGAGCGCCGGCTTGACGGTGCTGCCCGGGGCACGTCAAATGGGACGCTGTGCGAAGGGCGTTCCTCCGAGCCTTCTACCTGGCGCTCTTGCCGGTGCTCGTCCTCTTCGCGCTGGTCCTCGCGCCCGCCGTGGTCGTCTCGCGCCTCGCGAGCCGGAGCCGCGTGTGGCGGCCGGAGACATGGAAGAAGATCTCCTACGGGAGTCGCTATTTCCGGTCGTCGCTCCGGGGCAGGCTCGGCGAGATGGCCGACGTCATCGATATCCTCCGCGCCCGGCTGATCCTGCTCTTCGGCCTCGTCGTCACGATCTGCGTCGTCGGCGGGCTGGTCGTGCACCTGCTCGACGTCGGGGTCCCGCGCTGGGCCGCCGCGTGGCCGGAGGGGTCGATCGCCTCGTTCATCGCGTCCGACCTCGCGTGGTTCCCGGCGGGCGGCAGGCTCTCCTTCGGGGGCGGCGCCGCGCTCGTCCTGGTCGGGTGCGTGGCGCTCGCGCTGCTCGCCCTCGGGATCTCGCTCTACGCGTGGCTCGCGTTCGCCCTGGGCGAGGCGAGCCGCGTGATCCTGCGGTATGGCGGCGCGGCCACGCTCTTCCCCGACCCCGGGGACGCGATCCCCGGCGGGCGGCTCGTGCTCTGCCAGATCTCGGATCTCCACATCACGGCGAACGGCCGCGAGCCGTACGAGATCGAGGAGGGCTCGGCCGCGTGGCCCGAGGAGGTGCCTCGCCCCGACACCGCCGAGCTGACGGGCCGCCTCCGGCGGCTCGTCGCGGAGATCGCCGCCATGAAGCCGCCGCTCGTCGCGCTGACGGGCGACATGACCGATCTCGGGGAGGTGGCGCAGTGGGACGAGCTCGAAGCGGCGCTCTCCGGCGTCCCCGCGTCGTCCCAGGTGCTCATGGTGCCTGGCAACCACGATGTCGCCATCAACGTCGGCACGTCGCCCGATCCGTACCTCAAGAAGCGCGCGGAGCGCGAGCAGCGCTTCGTCGACGTGCTCACCCGCGTCGAGCGAGGCCCGTTCCAGCCGCCCCTGTACACGACGGCGCGCACGCGGGCGCGGCGGCGGCTGCGCGCGATCGCCGGCCTGTATCCGAGGCAGATCGAGCTCGAGGGCGGTATCCGGATCTTCGGGCTCAACTCCAACCGTTACCGGTCGCGCTTCGTGGGGTCGAACGCGATCGGGCAGATCGGCGGCAGCCAGCTGCGGCGCCTGGCCCGCGCGCTCCGGCGTGGGTCCGGCCCGGTCGTCGTGCTCCTGCACCACCACGTGGCGCGGCTCGCGGGGCCGATCTCGCTCAACGACACGTTCATGATCGCCATGGACGGGCCGCGCCTGCTCGAGATGCTCGCGGCGTACCAGCAGAAGAACCCGAGGAAGAACAGCGCGCTCGTGCTGCACGGGCACAAGCACCTCGCGTTCTTCGGCCACTACCGCTCGAAGAGCGGCGGCCGCGTCAGCGTCTATGCGCACCCGTCGTCGACGCTGGGCCACGAGACCGACGGGCACCTCGATGGCGTCGCGCGGTTCGCGGCCATCCGCCTGACGGACGAGGGCATCTGGCGCGTCGAGACGCACCCGCTCCGCCGGGCGCGCGCCGCCGGCGCCGAGCCGTCGCCGGCCGCCGCGGAGGCGGCGGTGTCCTGAGGCGCGCCCCGACACCCTCCGCCGTTTCGTATCATTTGCGTCATTTCGCGACCGAGCGCGGACGGCGGCCAGCTCCGTCAGCTATGCTGTGCGATCGCGCGATCGCGAGGAAGCTTCGCGGCCGCGTCCGCCTTGAATGTGTCACGCACCATCGAGGGCTCCGGCCCAAAATCGCGCCGGACCGCGCTTATGGAGGGTTCTGCTGATGAAATTGCCCACGTTGACCATCGTGTTGCTGACAGTGGGTGCTATCGGCGTCGCATGTGGGGGTAACGTCGCCAGCAGCGGCGACAGTGGCGGTGGCGGCGGCGGTAGCTCGCAGACCACCTCGAGCGGCAGCGCGGGCGCGAACGGAGGCTCGGGCGGAGGCGGCGCAGGCACCGGAGGCTTGTCGGACATCGGCGGCGATGTCGGCCCGGGCGGCACGGGCAGCGGCGGCTCCTCGGGCGAAGGCGGGGCGTGCGCCACCGAGACGGCCGAGGCCGATATCGAGCCCGTCTACATGGCCTTCGCGTTCGACGTGTCCGGCAGCATGGGCATGGGCGACGACCCCTGGCACGACAAGTCGCTCAAGTGGGATCCCGTCGTCGCGGCGACGAAGCAGTTCTTCGCAGATCCCCTGTCCCAGGGGATACACGCCTCGCTCCGGTTCTTTCCGAGCGAGGGCGACACCGACACGAAGTGCGACGCGGACACCTACACGACGCCCGAGGTCCCGATGACGCCGCTGCCGTCGCCCTCCTTCGCCGAGGCGATCGACGCTGTCACGCCGCAGGCCCCCGAGGAATGGCGCGGCGGCACGCCGACGCTGTTCGTGATGCAAGGGACGATCTCGTACGTCGAGGCGCAGCGGCAGGCGACACCAGGGAAATACGCCATCGTCCTCGTCACGGACGGGTACCCCCAGGGCTGCGGCTCGCGGAACAACAGGATCTCGCTCGTGGCCGACCAGGCCGCGAGCGCGCTCGCGGACGGCATCCCGACGTACGTCATCGGGGTCGCCAACCCGCCCCTCGAGGGCGCGCCGGAGACCGTCGAGGACATGAACGAGGTCGCCGTGGCGGGCGGGACCGAGCACGCCTACCTGATCGACACCGGCAACCCCGCGGCGACGACGGACGCCTTCAAGGCCGCCGTCGATGCGATCCGCGGCGCGGCCGTCTCCTGCACGGTCGCGATCCCGCCCGCGCCCGACGGGCGGACCTTCGACGCGCAGAAGGTCCGTGTGAGGTACACGAGCGGCGACGGCGACCCGACCGCGCTCACCTACGATCAGGACTGCGCGACCGAGCGCGCCTGGCGCTACGACAGCCCCGAGAACCCGACGCAGATCGTGCTCTGCGACAGCACGTGCGCCGCGATCCAGGCGGACCCGGAGGCCGCCCTGGGGGTCGATTTCACCTGCGAGGACGTGATCGCGATCCCGCGGTGATCCCGGAGCAAGCCTCAGGGCAAACCACCGCCGCCGCCCGCCCGCCGCCGCCCGCGTCGTCCGCCGTAGCGGTATCTTGACACCCTGCGGCAATCCCGCCCACGATGCGGAGGTGACACATCGCCCGCTGAAGTCGCCCGCGGCCCCCGCTGTCCCCCGCCCCTCCACCGCATCTGCCCTCGCCGTCGCGCTGTCGCTGCTCGCCGGCGCGGGCCAGGGCTGTTCCAGGGGCACGGGCCCGGCATCGGACAAGGCCGCATCCAGCGCCGCGGCCTCCGCGGGCGCCCCGCCCGCCGAGGCCGCGCCGACTGCGGGGTACAGGGTCGGCATGGTGCTGGTCGGCCCCTACAACGACAAGGGGTGGAACCAGGCCCACTACGACGGCATGCGGGCGGTCCTCGCGAAGATGTCAGACGTCGGCTTCGAGTACGTCGACAAGGTGAACCCGGCCGACCGCCCGAACGTGAAGGGCTCCCAGGTCGCGGACGACCTCATCTCCCGCGGCGCCAGGGTCGTCGTCTACAACTCCGACGACTACAAGGACGACGCCCTCGAGACAGCGCGCAAGCACCCGCAGGTGACCGTCATCCACGTCTCCGGCGACACCGCGTGGAAGGACGGCAAGAACCACAAACCCCAGGGAAACCTCGGCAACATCATGGGGCGCATCGAGACGGCCAAGCACATCTCCGGGTGCGCCGCGGCGCTCGGCACCGAGACGGGGAAGATCGGGTATCTCGGCCCGCTCGTGAACGACGAGACCCGCCGGCTCGTCACCTCGGCCTACCTCGGCGCGCGGCACTGCTGGGAGACCTACCGGAAAAAGAAGCCGGAAGAGCTCACGTTCAAGGTCACCTGGATCGGCTTCTGGTTCAACATCCCGGGCGTCACCCTCGACCCGACCAAGGTCGCCGACGACTTCTACAGCAGCGGCTTCGACGTGCTCCTGACCGGGCTCGACACGCCCGAGGCCGCGCTCCAGGCCAAGAAGGCGAGCGGGGCCGGCAAGAAGGTCAAGTACGTCCATTACGACCACAAGGCCGGCTGCGATCTCGCGCCGGAGATCTGCCTCGGCGTCGCCTACTACAACTGGGCGCCGCTCTACCGCGACATCATCGAGCGGTCGCGCGCGGGCAAGTACACGAGCGAGTTCGTCTGGGCAGCGCCCGACCTCCGCGACCTGAACGGCGAGGGGTCGGTCGTCGGCTTCCTGCCCGGACCCGCGCTGGGAGAGCAGAAGGCGCAGCTCGACGCGTTCATCCAGGCGCTCGCCGGCGGGCTCGATCTCTTCAAGGGGCCGCTCAAGCTCCAGGATGGCACCGAGCTCCTGAAGGACGGCGAGGTCGCGACGCCCCAGCAGATCTGGTATCTGCCGCAGCTCGTCCAGGGGATCACCGGGCCGAGCAAGTAGACGCCGCGGGGCGGTGCTCCATGCGGATCGAGATCGAGCGCGTCACGAAGCGGTTCGGCCCGGTCAGGGCCAACGACGACGTGTCGCTGACGATCCAGGCGGGCGCCGTCCACGGGCTGCTCGGCGAGAACGGCGCGGGCAAGAGCACCCTGCTCCGCGTCCTGGGTGGCCTGCTCCGGCCCGACGCCGGCCGCCTGCTCTTCGACGGCCGCCCTGTCGCGCTCGCGAGCCCCGCCGACGCCCTCGCCGCCGGCGTCGGCGTGCTCCACCAGGAGCCGCTCGACTTCCCGCCCCTCACCGTGCTGGAGAGCTTCCTCGTGGCGAGGCCGCCCGCCCGGCGCGCGGGGGGCGCCGCGCGCGCCGCCCGGGGCCTCGCGGGCCGCGCCGCGGACCTCTTCCTCCCCCGCCGCGCGGCGCGCGAGGAGCTCCTCGCGCTCGCGGCGCGGTTCGGCTTCTCCGTGGACCCGGACGAGCACGTCGCCCGGCTCACGCTGGGCGAGCGCCAGCAGATCGAGCTCCTGCGGCTGCTCTCGCTGGGCGTCCGCGCGCTCCTGCTCGACGAGCCAACGACCGGGATCTCCGCCGCGCAGCAGGAGGCGCTGTTCTCCGCGCTGCGGCGGCTCAAGCAGGACGGCAAGGCGATCGTCCTCGTGTCGCACAAGCTCTCGGACGTCGAGGCGCTCTGCGACCGCGTGACGGTGCTGCGGCAGGGCAAGGTGGCGGGAGAGGCGGAGATGCCGGCGGGGGCCGACCGCCTCGTCGCGCTGATGTTCGGCAAGGCGCTCGCGCCGCCGGAGCGGCTCCCGACCGCGGGGGACGGCGCGGCGCTCTCGCTCGATGAGGTCGCGGTCGGCGATCACCGGCTCGACCTGCACGTCCCGCGCCTGGCCGTGCGCCGCGGCGAGGTGCTCGGGCTCGCCGGCCTCGAGGGGAGCGGCCAGCGCCTGCTGCTCCGCGCCTGCGCCGGGCTGCTCCGGCCGCGGCGGGGCCACGTCGCGATCGGCGGGGCCGACCTGACCGGCCGCCCCTACCAGGCCTTCCTGCGCGCCGGCGTGGGGTACCTCCCGGCCGACCGGCGCCGCGAGGGCCTCATCGCGGGCCTCTCCATCGAGGAGCACGTCGCGCTCCGCGCGCCCCGGCCGGGGTTCGTCCTCCGCCCGCGCGAGATCCGCCGGGCCGCCGAGCGCGCGATCGAGGCGTTCCGGATCCGGGGGCGGCCGGAGACGCCCGTGGAGCTCCTCTCCGGCGGCAACCAGCAGCGCACCCAGCTCGCGCTCCTTCCGCCGGACCTCACGCTGCTCGCGCTGGAGCACCCGACCCGGGGGCTCGACATCGAATCGGCCCGCTGGGTCTGGGAGCAGCTCCTCGCGCGGTGCAAGGCCGGGACGGCGCTCCTGTTCGCGTCGTCCGAGCTCGACGAGCTCATGCGCTACAGCGACCGGATCCTCGTGTTCAGCGGCGGGCGCGTGTCGCGGCCGGTCAGCGCCGCCGAGCTCACCCTGGACCGGCTCGGGCGCATGATCGGCGGCGCGCTCGACGAGGCCGCGCCCGCCCCGGCGGGGCCGTCGGCGCCCGCGGAGCCCGGTCGATGAGCCCCGCGCCGGCCGGCGGCGCCGCGCCGGGCGCGCGCCGGGCGTGGCCCGGCGAGGTCGCCGCGCGCCTCGGGCCGCTCGCCCTGTCGCTCGCGCTCGTGGCGGGCCTCTGCGCCCTCCTTGGGGCCTCGCCGGCGGCGGTCGCCGCGAGCCTGTGGGAGGGCGCCTTCGGCTCCGCCGACCAGGCGGCGCGGGTGCTCGCCACGCTGGCGCCGCTGCTCCTCTGCGCCAGCGGGCTACTGTTCACATTTCGCGCGGGGCTGTACCACCTCGGCGTCGAGGGGCAGCTCGTCGTCGGGGCGCTGTGCGCCACCGGCGCGGCGCGCGCGCTGTGGCCGGGCCTCCCCGCGGGCGCGGTCGTCGCGCTCTGCGTCGCCGCGGGGGCGGTCGGCGGGGTGCTCTGGGGCGCCGTCACGGGCGCGCTGCACACGCGCGGCCGGGTGAGCGAGATCTTCGCCGGCCTCGGCATGAACTTCGTGGCCCAGGGGGCGGTCCTCTACCTCGTCTTCGGGCCGTGGAAGCGCCCCGGCGTCGCGTCGATGGCCGGCACCGAGCCGCTGGACGGCGCGCTCTGGCTCTCCACGCTGGGCGGCACCGAGCTGAGCCCGGCCGCGCTCCTGCTCGCGGCGCTCGCGCTTGTCGGGACGGCGGTTGTGCTCGGGCGGACGCACCTCGGGCTCCGGCTGCGGGCGGTGGGGCTGAGCCGAGAGGCCGCGGAGGTGCTCGGCGTCCCGGCGGCGCGGCAGATGCTCCTCGCGTTCGCGATCTCGGGCGCGCTCGCTGGTGTCGCCGGCGCGCTGCAGGTGCTCGGGACCTTCCACCGGCTCATCCCGAACGTCTCGAGCAACCTGGGCTTCCTGGCGCTGCTCGTCGTGATGCTCGCGGGCCGGCGCGCCGCGCTCGTCGCGCCGATCGCGCTGTTCTTCAGCGCGCTCAACGTGGGCAGCCTGAAGCTCCCGATGACGCTCGGCCTGGAGTCCTCGCTCTCGGGCGTGCTCCAAGGTGTGCTCGTGCTGCTCGCGCTGCTGTCGCCCTGGAACGTGCGCAATGCGCGCGGCACGCGCGACACGCCACCCCCGCGCGGCGCCCGCCGGCCGGAGGAGGCCTGATGGACGGCGGCGCCGAGATCGTCCCGCTGCTCGCGACAGCGCTCGCGGCGTCGACGCCGCTCGTCTACGCGGCGGTCGGCGAGACGCTGGCCGAGCGGGCCGGGGTCATCAACCTCTCGGCCGAGGGCGCGATGATGCTCTCGGCCATGGTGGGCTTCGCGGCCGCGCTGTCGACCGGGAGCGTGCTCGCCGGCTTCGCCGCCGCGGCCGCGGTCGGGGCGCTCGTCGCGCTCGTCGTGGCGGTCGGCGGCGTCCACCTGCGCCGGTCGCAGATCGCGATCGGCTTCGTGCTGGCGATGCTCTGCGCGGACCTCTCGTCGGTGCTCGGCGGCCCGTTCGTGCGCGTGCCCGGGCCGACGGTTCCGGGCATGGCGATCCCGGTGCTGCGGGACGTGCCGGTGCTGGGACCGCTGTTCTTCCAGAGCGATCCGGTCGTGTACGCGAGCTACGTCCTCGTCGCCGGCGCGTGGCTCTTCCTGTACCGCACGCGCGCGGGGCTCCTGCTCCGGGCCGTGGGGGAGCAGCCGGCGGCGGCCAACGCCCGCGGGGCGCACGTGGCGCGGGTCCGCACCGCGGCGACGCTGCTGGGCGGGGCGCTCGTGGGCGTCGGCGGCGCGGCGTTCTCGCTCGACTTCAAGGCGGGCTGGAGCCACCGCCACACGGCGGGCTACGGCTGGATCGCGCTCGCGATCGTGATCTTCGGCGGCTTCCACCCGGTGCGGGCGGCGCTGGGCGCGTACTTCTTCGGCGTGCTGTCATCGATGGCGAGCCTCGGCCAGAGCGCGCTGCCGTCGGTGCCGACGCAGGTCTTCAGCGTGGCGCCGTTCGCGCTGATGATCGTGGTGCTGGGGCTCACGTCGAGCGGGCTCCTGGAGCGCCTCGGCGCGCTGTTGCCGGATCCGGCGCGCCGCCCGCTCCTGCGCGCGTTCGACGCGACGCCGCCTGCGGCGCTCGGGAAGGCTTACCCGGCGGACGCGGACGGCGCGGAGGAGAAGCCGAGGGGCGCGGATCAGGGAGCGACGTAGCAGACCTCCAGCCAGGGGCGGTCGCTCTGGATGGGGTGCTCGCTCGAGCGACAGGACGTCTGCCCGTCGGGATCGCCGTCGAGGACGAAGCCGTGGTTCGGCGTCGTGCCGTCGACCCACGCCTGCACGACCTCGGTCAGGTCGGCGGACACGGTGGACGCGCCGGTCCAGGTGAGGTCCGCCTCGACGGCCGCATCGTAGCTCGCCGCGAAGCTGTTCCAGGTGACGCTGTCCTCGGTCCACGGCGCGGTGATGCGGTGGACGCGGACACCATGGTCGCTCGATCCGAAGGCGGCGGCGCCGAACTCGGCGGACGTGACGGTGGCCCCCGCCGGGATGCCGTCGAGCGCGAACCAGTAAAGCGCTTGCTGGCGGAGGCCGTGCGCCGTGCCCGATGCGTTGTACGGGCTGCTGCCGTCGCTGTAGCTGGGGTACGCCTCAACGATCTGCGCGTCGGCGACCTCGCCCGAGGCGCCTCGCTCGAGGGTGACGCACACGCCGACGCACGCGTCCCCGTTGCCGTCTCCATTGCCATCGAGCTGGTCTGGATTCGCGGTGACCGGGCAGTTGTCGCAGGCGTCGCCGATGCCGTCGCCGTCGCTGTCGGCCTGGTCCGGGTTGATGACGTCGCCGCAGTTGTCGGCCGCGTCACAGACGGCATCGCCGTCGCTGTCGCCGAGCGGACAGGGGTCGCACACATCGCCTGCCCCGTCGGCGTCGGCGTCGACCTGGTCCCGGTTGCTCACGCCGGGGCAGTTGTCGCAGGCGTTGCCGACGCCGTCGCGGTCGAGGTCGGCCTGGTCGGGGTTGATGACGTCGCGGCAATTGTCTGTCGCGTCGCAGACGTTATCGCCGTCGCGGTCGCCGAGCGGACAGGGGTCGCACACGTCGCCGATGCCGTCGCCGTCCGCGTCGGCCTGGTCGGCGTTCTTCTTGTAGGCGCAGTTGTCGCAGCCGACGCCGAGGCCCGGCGCGACGCCGTCCCCGTCGTAGTTCCCGAGCGATGTGACCGAGCGGTGGTAGGCGTCGCACACGTTGCGATCCGCGCACGGGGTCCGGGTGGACGAGAGCGCATCGAACAGGCAGAGGCGCGACGAGCCCTCGGTCGACGCGACGTCGACCTTGACGAAGCCGAGGAACAGCGACTGGCCGCGGTTGATATCGACCCGCACATCATTGCACGTCATGGGATCGTAGAGGGCGAGCACCTCGGGCTCGGTGAACGTCCTCTGGACCGTCAGGTTATTGCAATAGCAACGCCTGTCGCTCGCGACCGTGCCGAGGTGAACCCCGTTCAGGTACAGCGCGAACTCGGCGTTGCCGCAGTCGGCGTGGTTGATGGTGAACGTGATCGCGGTCGCCGCCCCGAACGCCGTCCCGGGGAACGCGAGCATGAGAAGCACAAAGCAAGCGCGCGCGGCGCTTGTACGGAGGTAGCGCATGGTACTTCTTATATGCTTCCTTCGCCCAGCGTACAACGATCATGATTGGGTTTCGCGCGCTCTCCGCCACGCTTGGCGAACGGGCTGGCGCACGGCTCAGCGAAGGGGGCGCGCCATGACGACACGGCACCGTCGGGTAATGCCGCTTTCAGTCGAACGTGTGGCGCGTGTTCAGGTGGTGGTCAGGTGGCGGGGTATTGATGATTTTTTGCGGTGCTCCGCTCCGAGCGGCGGACGCCTGTGAGCGGCGTGCGGTCGGGGGCGTGCTGGCGATCGGGCCATCGAGGATCATCCCCCGGCGCGGACAGCAGAAGACCTGCGCGTGACGCGCCGGAGCGGCGCGACGCCGGCCAGGAGCAGCATGACGAGCGCCGCCTTCGGCGTGGAGCTCCGCGCGAACGCGCAGCCCGACGCCTCGTGCTCGACCTGCAACACCGCGCTGCGCTCGCTCTCGTTGCCGGCCTCGTCGATCGCCGACACCGCGATGTATACGTCGCGACCGACGTGATCCTCGTCCACATAGAGGAGCATCGCGTCGCCGTCGAGCCACGCGTCCGGCTGCGCCTTGGTGCGCGCCTGCTCCGGGCTGAAGCCGACGTACACGGCGTACACAAGCGCCTCGGCGGGGGTGTGGTCGTCCTCGCTGGGCGCGGCGAGATCGAAGGTCAACGTGGTCATGTCACCGCAGCTGCTCGCGCCGCACGCGGGCTCGTTCGCGTGGAACTCCACGTCACCGCGCGCGAGCACGGGCGCGCTCGGCGCGGCGCCGTCGATGACTTCGGAGGTCCGGACGAGGCGCTCGACCGTGGGCCGCAGGCGCAGCCGGTACGTGGTGTCGGGCGCCAGCGTCTCGGCAGGGCGAAGCACGACGTAGCCCGGCGGAGCGACGGGGACGTCGGAGCCTGCCGCGGCAACGGAGGCGCCGGTCGCCTCCTCGACCAGCAGGTGCGAGAGCTCGGGGAGGTCGCCCCAGATCACGATCGCCACATTGCGTGGCACCGTGGTGAGCTCACCCGGCGCGTCCGCCGCGGTGAGCTCCCCCGCTGCGCCGGCGCGCAGGAAGCCCTCCGAGACGCTGGTATCCACCGGGTCACAAGCGCTCGCGCGCCCGCCGGCGGTCAGCACGCCGAGCCCGATCGCGAGCGAGAGGCACGTTCCGAGGTTCATGCCCTCCTGGAAGAGCAAGCGGCACGCCATGCGGCCGCGCGCCGTCAAGGGGGCCAGAGAGTCGCCAGGGGTCTGATCGCGGCGTCGTGCCCCGCTCGCGCCGACCCCGCCGCGCCGAGGAGAAGCGCGCCCGGATGAGCGGTTCGACGTCAGCGCGTCGGGGTGATTCGATGCGGTCCGGGCAGGATGCGACGTGACCTCGCAGCGTGCCGTTGAACCGAGGCAGGTTGCGGTATCGTATCGAAACCTACGTGTAGCCCCGGCGATATCGGCCGGCGCCGCGCACTTACGGCCGGCCGATGCGGCGCCGGATCGCGTCCTGCACCTCGGCGGGGAGCGAGCGCAGGTACTCGTCCGCGAAACCGCGCAGCACGTCATCGGACAGGGCCAGCAGTTGATGCGCGGGTGGCAGCCCGGCCAGCCGCTCCTCGGGCGCGAGCCCGGCCAGCCGCCGCTCGGCTGGCAGCGAGTCGAGCAGCTTCTGCAGCATCTCGTCGTAGCCTTCCAGTTCCTTCACATCCTGCATCGCACCCTCCTCCGGCCTCACCCACTGCTGCAGCCACCGCCGCGCTTCCGGGCTGAGCACCGGGCGATGGCTGAAGATCCTCAAGAAGTCGTCCTGCTCCGCCTCCGCCACCTCGTCGGTGACGACAAGATAGGTCGCGTACACCGCGCCGTCGATCCGCCGATAACCTCCGCCCAGGCGCACCAGCGTCCAGTCCATTTCAGCCGGCTCCTGCAGCAGCGTGCGCGTGATGCTCGCGACGACAAGGACCAGCGTGAGCGCGCGGTAGCCGGACAGCCGCTCGATCTGAGCCACGTGGTACTGCACGCCGTAACCCCACAGGCGCAGCAGATCGCCGCGCCGGAACGCGGACGGCGCAGGGCTCTTGAACTCGAGCACCGTGTCCGTTCCGAGCAGAGGCCAGAGGCCGCGTAGCACCCGGGCGTCACCTCCCCCGCCCGGCACCCCCTCTTTCCGCAGCAGCACCATGTCCGCGCGCTGCGGCTCGACAGCGAGCGGCACCTCGGGGTGGACGGAGATGTTCGCGGGCGCCCGGGCGCGAACCAGGTTCACGAAGCCCAGGTGCCACAGGTTCCGGAATGTCGTTGCCATGAAGGACCCATGCAGAGGACGCCGGAGCGCGGCGCGCGGGATTGCGCGCGACTTCCGCTGCAGAGCAACGGGGCGACGTCATTCATGAGTTCCGGACAGGCCTGCGGAGTCGTCTCGGAAACGACGCGGGGCCACCGGGGCGCGCGGCAGCACCACGCCGGCGCCGCGGGGCGCTCGGAGCGGAGCGCCGGGCTAGCTGATCCCCATGGGCGCGCCGCCCTCGGCCACGAACCGATCGGCGATGTCCACGAGGAGCGCGTCGGTGGCGGGCTTGCTCTTCACGGTGACCTGCGTCTCGTCGGGCAGGAGCACGAACGAGCCGATCACCTTGCCGTCGAGCCGCACCTCGTGGCTCCCGCCGGGCGGAGCAGAGGCAACTTCATAGATCTTGCCGTCACGCGCCTTGATCTTCATCCCCTAGCGGTAGCACGCAGCGACGCCGCGCGGGCCGCCCGATGGCGGCCGCGTGACGCGGCCCCAGGCCGCCCAGGGCGAGCGCGCCCTCGGCAGGCGGACCGCCGCGACACGGCCGCCGCGGCGCGGGCGTGACACGGGCGACGAACGACGCGGCCCGATGCCCCGGATCAGCGCGAGGGACCTCAGGGGGCGCGACGCGACGCGGCGCGCGGCGCGACCACGGCGCGCGGCAGGCGAGAGACCTCCCACCGCGAGCGGGTTGCGGGGTAAGATGCGCCGCGCGCCGAGCGCGAGGAGTGTACACCGTGCCGAGATTCGATCTGGTCCTGAGCCCGTCGCTCGCTCCGGCGAGGCAGGGCTCCGCGAGGAAGCGATCCGGGAGACCGTCATGAGGGCGGCCTCCTCGCAGCACATCGCGTCACGGACCGACGCCGCGGGCCTCGCGCTCGACCCCGATCGCTGATGTCGATGCCAGAGTCTGGCCAGCCCTCCGAGGGCGGAGGCGGCGGGTGGATCGTCCTCGGCGTCCTGAACGAGATCCTCCTCAAGCTCGCGAACCAGTCGGACCTGCGATCGCTGTGGGAAGAGGTCTGCTCGAGCGCGCGATGGATCGTCCCGTCCCAGCGGCTCTGCGTCGTGCTCGGCAACGAGGGCGGCGGCGCCCGGATCGCGGCGAGGTACGAGCACGGCACCTTCGAGTACGGCGCACCGGAGGGCGGCGGCGGCGTCGTGGTGGACGCCTGGATGGTCGCGGCGCTGGAAGCGCAGCGCGCCGCGTGGTTCAAGGGCCCCTGGACCGAGGCGCGGCAGGCGGACCTCGCGCGCGCGTGGCTCCTGGCGGAGGACCCGGACGTCGTGTTCCACGTGCCGATCCAGGTCTACAAGAAGACCATCGGCACGATGCTCTTCGCGCTGGAGGATCAGCGCCAGGTCGACCGGAAGGCGCTCGCGAGCGCGACGACCTACGCGCTGTACGTCGGGGCCACCTACACGATGCTCAAGAACTCGCTCGACCTCGCCGCCGCGAGCGCGCAGCTCCGCGAGCAGAACGAGGAGCTCGAGCGCGTGCAGATCGAGCTGCGCGTGCAGCTCGATCGGGTCCGCGCGCAGCACGAGGCGATGCTCGAGATGTCGACGCCGATCATCCAGGTGTGGGACAGCGTGCTCACGCTGCCCGTGATCGGCACGGTCGACGGCGCGCGCGCGGCCCGCATGATGGAAGAGGTCCTCGCCGCGATCGTGGCGCACAGCGCCCGCTTCATGATCGTGGACCTCACCGGCGCGCAGGCGGCCGACGCGTCCACCATCGAGCACCTCCTCCGGCTCTTCGCGGCGACGAGGCTGCTCGGCAGCCAGTGCATCGTCTCGGGCGTCCCGGCCGGGATGGTCCGGCGCATCCTGGACGCCGGCGGCAGCCTCGACGGGATCCCTGTGTTCAGCACCCTGAAGAGCGCGCTCGAGCACGCGATGGGCGCCATCCGACAGAGGCCGCGGTGACCTCCCCTGGGAGGGCGCCCGGGCACGGGGGCGCGCCCCCGTGGTACGCCCGCGATCGCAGACAGGAGCGTGAGACATGAAGCTCGCAATGATCGGACTCGGCAGGATGGGCGCCAACATGGCGCGCCGGCTCATGCGCGGCGGCCACGAGGTCGTGGCGTTCGATCTGAACCAGGAGAACGTGAAGCAGCTCGCCGCGGAGGGCGCGGAGGCGGCCTCCTCCCTGGGCGACGCGGTGGAGAAGCTCGCGCCGACGCGCGTCGTCTGGGTCATGCTCCCCGCGGGCGCCCCGACCGAGCGCGTCGTCCAGGAGCTCGGCGAGCTGCTCGCCCCCGGCGACGTGATCATCGACGGCGGCAACACCTACTTCAAGGACGACGTCCGCCGCGCCAGGGAGCTCGCCCCGAGGGGCGTCCGCTACGTGGACGTGGGGACGAGCGGCGGCGTGTGGGGGATCGATCGCGGCTACTGCCTCATGGTCGGCGGCGCCCCCGAGACGTTCTCCCTGGTGCTGCCCATCCTGCGGACCCTCGCGCCGGGGACGGGGGACATCCAGCGCACGCCGGGCCGGCGCGAGGCGCAGGGCACGTCGGAGGAGGGCTTTCTGCACTGCGGCCCGGTGGGCGCCGGCCACTTCGTGAAGATGGTCCACAACGGGATCGAGTACGGCCTCATGCAGGCGTACGCCGAGGGGTTCGACATCCTGAAGAACGCGGCCACCCCGCGGCTGCCCGAGGAGCACCGGTACGACCTCGACCTCGGCGAGATCGCCGAGGTGTGGCGGCGCGGCAGCGTGGTGGGCTCGTGGCTGCTCGATCTCACGGCGATCGCCCTCACGGAGAGCCCGGACCTCGGCGGGTACAGCGGCTTCGTGCAGGACTCCGGGGAGGGCCGCTGGACCGTGATGGCGGCGATCGAGGAGGCGGTGCCCGCGGAGGTGCTCTCCTCGGCGCTCTACGCGCGCTTCCGCTCGCGCCACGACCATACCTTCGCCGAGAAGGTCCTCTCCGCGATGCGCCACAAGTTCGGCGGGCACCTGGAGCGCCCGACCGGAGGCTGAGAGCGGCGGAGGGCGCGCTCAGCGCCCGGCGGCGAGCAGCGCCTCGGCCAGGAGCATCGCGTCGACCGGCCAGAGCTCGGGCGGGCGCGCGCGCTTCGCGCCCGCCTCGGGCAGCGGGCGGCAGGAGAGCACGAGGCGGCGATAGCGGTCCGGGACCGCGGCCCGGCCGCGCGCCGCGCCGAGGAGCGCGCCGGCGATCGCGGCGTTGGTGTCGGTGTCGCCGCCGGCCATCACCGTCTCGACGAGCCCCCGCTCGAGCGAGGGCGCGTGGAGGAGCTGATAGAACGCGTTCTGAAGGGCGATGAGGACCCAGCCGGCCTGGTGGGAGTAGCTCCGGGGCGGCGCGCGGCGCGCGGCCTCCAGCGCGGCGAGGACCACGCGCTCGCCGCTCCGCTCCGCCTCCGCGCGGGCGGCCTCCCACGCGTCCTCGACGCCCGCGCCGCCCACCGCCGCTGCGATGGCCGCGACGAACGCGGCGGACGCGGCGCAGCAGACCGGGTGGGGGTGCGTGAGCGCGCTGTCGTCGCGCGCCCACGCGGCGGCCTCCCGCGGGCGGCCCGCGCCGAGGATGCCGAGCGGCGCCGCGCGCATGACGGAGCCGTTCGCCTCGCTGGCCAGGTTCGCGGCCGCCCGGGCGCGCTCGCGGCGCACCTCGGCCGGCGCGGCCGCGGCGGCGGAGAGCGCGGCCGCCGTGGTGCCGCCGATGTCGAACGGGCGGGAGCCGTACCAGTGCACGTACGCGTCGAGCGCCGCCTCGGCGACGAAGCCGCGCTTGCGGACGATCGACCGCGCCAGCATGAGCGCCATCTCGGAGTCGTCGGTCGGCTGTCCGGCCAGCGTGTCCCACGTGCCGCCGTCGGCGAGATCGTCGACGCCGCCCGGGTAGAGCGGCGCGATCTCCTCCGCGGTCCGGAACTCGACGAGCGCGCCGAGCGCGTCGCCCGCGAGCTGGCCGAGCAGGCAGCCCTGCGCGCGGGAGAGCGCGCCGGGATCGGCGACGAGCAGGCTGCGCGCGGGGCGCAGGAGGCCGTACGCGCCCTGCGGCGCCGGGATGCGGCCGTGGATGACGGCGTTCCACGGGCGCCGCGCGAGCTCCCGCACGACCGCGGGGGCGCCGCCGAAGAGGCGGCAGATCTCGCCCTCGCGCTGCGCGGTGTATGCGATCGGCGCGCCGTCGTCGTCGACGAGCTCGCCGCCCGCGGCGCGCACGAGCGCGTGCCCGGCCGCGTAGTCCCAGCTCTGCGGCCGGCTCAGCGAGACCGCGGCGACGCCCTCGCCGACCGCCGCCAGCGCGAGCCGGTAGGCGAGGCTCGGGAGCGAGAGGAACCGCGCCGGGGCGACGCACCGGGCATTGCGGGCCGGGAGGTAGTCCGCCGACTGCGAGAGAAGCACGACGGCGTAGCGATCGAGCGCGCCGCCGGCGAGCGAGGCCGAGACGGCGGCGCCGTTGCGCCGGATCGGGCCGGTGCCCTCGGCCCACGCGATGAGATCGCCGTCGTCGTCGGGGTAGGCGTACGCGAAGACGACGCCGAGCACCGGCGTGCCCTCGCGCAGGAGACCGATCGACACGGAAGCGCCGCGGTAGCCGTGCAGGAAGGACGCGGTGCCGTCGTTCGGGTCCACGATCCAGCGGTGCGACGGGTCAGCGCCGTCCCGGGCGCCGGTCTCCTCGCCGAGGAACGCATACGGGGTGGCCCGGGTGAGCGCGTCGCGCAGCAGGACCTCGACCTCCACGTCGACGTCCGCGTGCGTCCCGGCCCCGCGCGGGCCGCCCGGACGGTGGAACTCCGCGCGGAGGATCGCGCCGGCGCGGCGCGCGGCCTCGACGGCCAACGCGAGCTCAGCGTCGTAGCCCATGCCGCTCCCGTGGCTCCACCGGCGGCAGCCTAGCCCAGGTCGACGCCCCGGCGGCGGCCGGCGTCGAGATCGTCCCGCGGAGGCGCGGCGCCGGCCCGTGCCTGCCCGGGAGGCGCGGCGACGTAGCTGCGGAGGTCGGCGACGGCCGCGTCGACCTGCGCGACGATGGTGCGGGCGTGGTCGAGGAACGCCGCGCCGGCCGGCAGGAGGCGCATGCCGCGCGCGGTGCGCTCGAAGAGCTGCGCGCCGAGCTCGTCCTCGAGGCCGCGGATCTGCCGGCTGAGGGGCGGCTGCGCGATGTGGAGCCGGCGCGCGGCGCGGCCCACGTGCCCCTCCTCGGCGACGGCGATGAAGTAACGGATCTGAGACAGGCTCACGCGGACGATGGTACCGCGAACGGCGCCCGGGTGAGGAGCCGCGGAGAGCGCCCGAGATCAAAACGGTATTGGATCGCCGGGCGCCGCGCGCGCATACGCCTCGCATGAACGTGGAGATCCTCGGGCCTCGCGCGTGCGAGGCGATGCGGCGCGCGGGGCGCGCGGCCGCGGCGACGCTGGCGGCCGTCGGGGCGCGGCTCCAGCCCTTCGTGACGACGGCGGACATCGACATGTGGGTGCGCGAGGACACCGCGCAGCGAGGCGGCCGCCCGAGTCAGCTCGGATACAAGGGCTTCCCGGCCGCGGTGTGCACGAGCCGGAACCACGTCGTATGCCACGGGATCCCGCGGCGCGACGAGGTGCTCGTGCCGGGCGACATCCTCAACGTCGACGTGACGACGGAGCTCGGCGGCTACCACGGCGACACCTCGGCGATGTTCTTCATCGGAGAGCCGAGCGCCGAGGCGCGGCACGTGGTGGACGTCGCGCGGCGCTGCCGGGACGCGGGCGTCGCGGTCGTGCGCGACGGGGCGCGGCTCGGCGACATCGGCGCGGCGATCGAGGAGGTCGCGCGGGCGGAGGGGTGCAGCGTCGTCCGCGAGGTGGGCGGGCACGGGATCGGGCGCCGGATGCACCTGCCGCCGCACGTCGCGCACACCGGCGTGCGCGGCGCTGGCATGCGGCTCCGCGCCGGGATGGCCATCACGATCGAGCCGATGGTCAACCTGGGCTCGAACCGCATCCGCACGCTCGCCGACGGGTGGACCATCGTCACGGAGGACGGCAGCCTCTCGGCGCAGTTCGAGCACACCGTGCTGGTCACGCGGGACGGCTGCGAGATCCTGACGCTCTCCTGACATTTCGGGCCACACGCCGCGGCCCCGCGGGCCCAGGCTCGGCGCGAGCTGCGCGGCGAGGGGCGCCCGAGCGTCCATCGACCTCGCTTGACGCCATGGCGGCGTCACCGCCCCTTGGTCACCCACGCCCACACGAACTCGCACTCCATCGGCGACGCGCCGCTCTCATCCGTCACGGTGACGGGAACGGTCACATCGCCCTTCGGCTGATCCTCGAACGACTTCCGCTGCTCGGGCGAGAGCGTCGCGACGGCGCGCAGGCCCCCCTGGGCGCGGCGCTTGTAATCGACCTTCATGCTGCGCAGGAGCGGCAGCTTGTCGTCGGGTAGGTTGACGGCGACGACGAAGCCGGTCGCCGTCTCGGCCAGGAGCCCCGCCGCAGCGGCGTGCACGCCGCCGATGTGGTTCTGGATCTTGCGCCCGTTGGCGAGCCGCAGCGCCACCCGCTCCGAGGTCACCTCGTCGAACTGGATACCGGCCGTGCCCGTGAACGGCACCATGCGCTGGAACAGCGCGGTCTGCGCGCGGGAGCGAAGGAAGGACGGAAGGACCTGGAGCGGGGCAATCGAGCGGGCGATGAGGTTCATCTTGGACATGACAGCCTCCGGATGCGGCAATCTGCGCGTTGTCAGCTGCGCGGGCGCGGCGAGCTTAGCGCACGCCGGCGCGGCGCCGCGCCCGGCGCGCAGGCAACCCGCGGCGCCCGGATCAGCGCCGGCGGCGCTGCGCCCTGCTCACCGCGACCGCCGCCTCATCTTCCGCCTGTTCCGCCTGTTCCGCCTGTTCCGCCTGTTCCGCGCCGGGATGCGCCGTGTCCGTCGCGACGCGCACCCTGCCCCGCTGATCCCGGTCCGCCACGCCGACGCGCTGGCGCAGCGCAGCCGCGGGGCGCGCGCCGCCGATCGCCCGCGCCATGGCCACCTCGTGCATGCGTTGGTGGTGCTCGCGCCACCAGCGCATGCGCTCGGCCTCCTCCGCCCAGTCGTCCTCGTGCGCGGTGAACGCGACGAGCCCGTGGATGCCCAGGCCGATGGCCCAGAGCAGCGGGACCATCGCGGCCCACAGCACCACGCCGAACAGCGCTCCGAGCACCACGAGCGCCGCGTTGACGATCAGGTAGATGCCGAGGTGCCGGTAGAAATTGCGGCGCTTGCGGCGGAGCCACGAGGCGCGCTCCGCGGCGGTCGCCTCGACGGCCTTCCGCTCGTCGTCGCGCGACCGCAGCGCGCGGCTCGCCTCGCGCAGCGCCTCCGGAGCGACCCCCACCTCTTCCGCCGCGGCGAGCAGGTCGTCGAAGCCGAGGCGCGCGTCGGCGCGCGGCGCCCGCGGCTGCGCGCCGTCGGCCGAGGCTTGGCGCTCGATCGCGCGGGCGAGGACGTCGCGGACCTCGTCCGTCGAGAACCGCTGCGCCTCCGTCTCGCCGCCGCGCGGCGCCCCGCTCCCCTTCTCGACGGGCGCCTGCGCGGGCGGCGCGACCGCCGCGGCGGCCGGCGCCTCCCCCCGCCCGGCCGCGTCGAGCGCGCGCACGAGGTCGTCCATCGACGCGAACCTGTCCTCGGGGCGCTTCGACAGCGCGCGCAGCACGACCGCGCTCACCGCGGGCGGCACGGCGGCGGCGTCGAGCAGCGCGCGATCGGCCTCGTCCGTGAGGATCGAGGCGACCACGGCGAGCATGTCGCCGGCGCCGCGCCAGGGCAGCCTGCCGGTGAGGAGCTCGAACGCGAGCACGCCCCACGCGAACTGGTCCGCGCGGCCGTCGAGCTCCCCGCCGCGGATCTGCTCCGGGGCCATGTAGACGGGCGTCCCGAGCTTGACGCCGAGCGCGGTCAGCGTCGGCAGCGCCGGGCCCTCGGTGGCGGCGCTCGGATCGGCGTCGCCGGCGGCGCGACGGGCGATGCCGAAATCGAGCACCTTGATGACGCCGTCGTCGCGGACCATCACGTTTTCCGGCTTGATGTCCCGGTGGACGAGCCCCCGCCGGTGCGCGGCGGCGAGCGCGCGGCCCACGTCGGCGAGCCAGGCGACCCGGATCGAGGCCGGCACCCCGGCGCCGCCGACCGCGCTGCGCAGGGTGCGACCGGCGACGAGCTCCATCACGATGAACGGCGTCCCCTCGATCTCGCCGACGTCGAAGATCGCGACGGCGTTCGGGTGGTCGAGCGCGGCGGCCGCGCGCGCCTCGCGCAGGAGGCGCGCGGCCGCGTCCGGATCCACGGCGCCGCCCGCGATCACCTTGATGGCGACGCGCCGGCCGAGCCGCGCGTCGTGCGCCCGGTAGACGCAGCCCATCCCCCCCTGCCCGATCGGTGCCTCGATCGTGTACCGCTCGAACGAATCGCCCGGCTTCAGCATGCCCGGCGGCGAGCGTAATGGATCCGCGCGCGCCTGGACAGGCAGCCTGGAGGCCCGGTCCGGCGCGCCGCGGCCGGGGTGCGCCCGGGAAACAGCGCGCGGCGGCGCGGGCGGCAAGGGCGAACTCGGCGGCTCACGGCGCCGCGGCTTGTGTAAGGTGGCGGCATGTCATCGCATCGAACGATGCTGCTCGGGGTCGTTGTCGGGGCAGCGGGCGGTCTGACGGCGAACGCGGTCGCGGCGGGCTCTCCGGCGCTCGGCTGGTTCGTCGATCACGTCACCTACCCGGTGGGCCAGATCTTCCTGCGCCTGCTGTTCATGCTCGTGCTGCCGATCCTGTTCTCGGCGCTCGTCATGGGCGTCTGCGAGCTCGATCTGAAGCACGTCGGCCGGCTCGGCCTGCGGACGCTGGGCTACACGGCCGTGGTCTCGACCATCGCGGTGCTGATCGGCCTCGTCCTCGTGAACCTGATCCGCCCGGGCGCGGGCTTGCCCGAGGCGGTCCGGGGCCTCGCGAGCAGCGGCGGGATCAAGGCGGCGACCGCGCCGGTCGACACCTCGCCGGTCGGGATGATCATCGCGATGGTGCCCGACAACGTCATCAAGGCGGCGGCCGCGGGCGACGTGCTCGCCGTGATCACGTTCTCGCTGCTCTTCGGCCTGGCGCTGTCGCTCACCCCGACCGAGGCGGCGACGCGGCTCCGCGAGTGCATCCAGGGGCTGTTCGACGTCTCGATGCGCCTCATCGAGGGGGTGCTCCGGTTCGCGGCGATCGGCGTCGGGGCGCTGCTCTTCACGATCACGTCCCGGATGGGCATCGGCATCATGCAGCAGCTCGCGGCGTACGTGCTCACGGTGCTGCTCGGCCTCGGCCTGCACATGTTCGTTGTGTACTCGCTCTCGGTGCGCTTCCTGGGCGGGATGTCGCCGGTCGCGTTCTTCCGGGGGAGCCGGACGGCGATCGTGACGGCTTTCTCGACCGCCTCGTCGAACGCGACGCTGCCGACCTCGCTGAAGGTGGCCGAGCAGGAGCTGAAGCTCCCGCCGTCCGTGGCGCGCTTCGTCCTGACGGCCGGCGCCGCGATGAACCAGAACGGGACGGCGCTGTTCGAGGGGGTGACCGTGCTCTTTCTGGCGCAGGTCTATGGCGTCACGTTGACCCTCGGGCAGCAGGCGATCGTGATGCTCATCTCGGTGCTCGGCGGGATCGGCACCGCGGGCATCCCTGCTGGCTCGCTCCCCGTCATCGCGATGATCCTGGGGATGCTCGGCATCCCGCCCGAGGGCCTCGGCCTGGTGCTCGGGGTGGATCGGTTCCTCGACATGTGCCGGACCGTGATCAACGTGGTGGGGGATCTGGCGGCGGCGGTGTTCGTGTCGCGGGATCAGCACCCGAAGCCGCAGGAAGAGGGCGGGACGTGAGCCGAAACGACCGACGCCTGCGCGGGTGCCTCCAGGCAGAGGTCTCGCGCAGGCGCCTGTAGCAGTTCTGGCGGCTCGGAGGCCGAGCCGCGGGTCGCATCGACCTCCGGCGTGCGCCGCGACGCCGGGAGGTCCGGGATCAGGCCGCCATCTTCATCCCGGGCATCATGCCCATCATGTTCGGCATCATGCCCATCATGTTCGGCATCATGCCCATCATGTTCGGCATCATGCCCATCATGTTCGGCATCATGCCCATCATGTTCGGCATCATGCCCATCATGTTCGGCATCATGCCCATCATGCTGGGCATCATCGGCATCATGCCTCCCATGCCCATCATGCCCATCATGTTGGGCATCATCGGCATCATGCCCATCGGCATCATGCCGCACATCATCGGCATCATGTTCCCCATCATCGGCATCGAGCTCATTGGCATGTTCATCATGGCTTCTTCTCTCCGTCAGTCGTCTCGAGTTGTTGGATAACCCCCTGCCCGGAACGGAGCAACATCGAAGACCTCGACCGCGGTGCTTTCCTCCACGGGAGCGGACGGGTGTTCGTACGGAGCGGACGGCCTGCCGTACGGAACGGAGGAGCATCCACGATAGCGACAGCGAGCGTGGGTGCCCTGGCGGAAATAGACCTCCGGAAACGGGGGAAGCGCATGAGGGATGAACCTCGATTGCTGGCAGGTCACGCGACCGTTTCGAGTCGCTGCGAGCCACGTTCGAGGACACTGCAGCGACACTGCGGGCACGCTCGAACGGTTGAGTCTGGTCGCCATCGTACTACCAGCCTGCTCGGCTGGTCGGGCGACCGGGATCGCCTCGCGCCGTGGCTGAGATCGCCAGTGGGATCCTGGCGCCGTCGCGGCCCGGCGACAAGGCGCCAGGCGAGCTGCTCGCCGGCAGCAGGTCAGACCGCGCCGCGCTCCGCCGCGCCCTCGACGAGAGCGCCGCGCTCGGTGCGACACGACAGCCGGACGCCAGCGACGTCCACGTCGAAAGTCCATGGAACAAAAGGCGCGCGGCCGAGGCACTGCCCCGGCCGCCGCGCCGATTCGCGAGGATCACTCACACGACCATCGTCAGGAGAACGACCGGTGTTCCGGCCGAACGCCGGCTGTGGTCGTCGTGTAGGCCGAACGGTAGTCCGTCACGAGCCAGACAAGGGCGACGGCCACGCCCGATACAACGAAGAAGTTCCTCGCAGCGGCCGCCTCGTCGAAGTTGAACAGCCAGGGCGCCGCGACCAGGAAGACGGAGACCGCGGCCTCGAGCCCACCATGAACAGGGAACGGGATGATCTTGGCGGCGCCCAGCGGATACGCGGTGAGCAGCGTCATCCCGACGTGCACGGCGCCCAGGATGTAGCACAGCGTCTCGGGGAGCCCGCCGAAGCCGAACAGCGAGGGCGCCAGGAGGAACAGGGCCGCGACGGCATAATCGATATATCCATGAACTCGAGGCGACAGGATCTTCATGACCGACTCCTTGCAAAATCAATGCTTTGAATTGATTGCCTTCGTCGGTCCGTGAAGCTGCAAGCTGCATGCCGCAGAGTGGCTAGGCGGAGCGGATCCGCCCGCCCGGCGAGCTCAGCGAGCTCTTGCCCGCCGCCATGATCGCGGCGAACCGTCGTCCATCGGCCTGCGCTGGGCTGGCGCAGCGGCGCTGCGCGCACCGACAGCAGCGCCCCGGGACAGCCGTGCGCCGCGTCGAGGCGCCTCGCCCCGGCAGCGAGAGCGCCTCGTGTGGCACATTGCCCCGACGGCGCCCACCCGCCACATGACATCGTCGCTCGGCGCCTCTGCGCGCCGAGAAGGCGTGTTGTCCCGACTGTCCAGCGCGCTCGCCCGGCGTCAGATCCCGAGTTGCCGCCGCGGCCGCGTCGACCCGGGGAGCGCCCTCAGGGCGCTTGCTCCAGGAACTTCACCAGGGCGTCCCTGTATTTCTCGAACGCCTCGATCTGCGGCAGGTGACCCACGCCGGGGAGCTCGACGAGCCTGGCGCCGGGGATCGCCTGCGCGGCCTTCTTGCCCAGCGTCGTGTAGTCGCCGAGCGCGTCCGCGGCCTCCTTCGGCGCCCACGCCTTGCCGAGCGCCGTCCGGTCCCGCAGGCCGATGACGAGCAGCGTGGGCGTACGGAGGCGCGGCAGCTCGTAGACGACGGGCTGGGTGAAGATCATGTCGTACGTGAGCGCCGAACACCACGCGACGCGCGGGTACTCGGGGTGCTCCGTCCAGCCCGCCTGGATCTCGATCAGGCGCTCATACTCGGGCTTCCACGCGCCGTCGTAGTAGCTCTTGCGCTGGTACTCGCGGATGCTGTCCCGCGTCGCGCCGAGCTCCTGCTTGAACCAGGCGTCGATGGAGCGGTACGGGACCACCGTCTTCCAGTCCTCGAGGCCGATGGGGTTGACGAGGATGAGGCGCTCTGTCCGCTCCGCGAACATGAGGGCAAAGCGCGCGGCGAGCATGCCCCCCATCGAGTGGCCGACCACGGCCGCGCGCTGGACGCCGAGGGAGTCGAGCAGCGCGCGCGTCGTCTCGGCCAGGCCGTGGAAGCTGAACTGGTACGCAGCGGGCTTCGTCGATTTGCCGAACCCGATCTGATCGGGCGCGATGACCCGAAAGCCACGCTCGGTCAGCGCGCGGATCGTGGACTCCCAGTGGGCCGCGGAGAAGTTCTTGCCGTGCAGGAGGAGCACCGCGCGCCCGTTCGGCTTCTCGGGCTGCACGTCCATGTACGCCATCCGGAGCTTCTGGCGCTGCGACTCGACGTCGAAGTACCGGACCGGATAAGGGTACGTGTACGACGTGAGCTCCGGGTCGAGCCCCGCCCCCGGCGACGCCGCAGGGGGCGCGCTCGGCGGCGCTGCGGGGCGTGCAGCCGGCGACGCCGCAGGGGGCGCCGACGGCTGGAGATCGGCGCGGGGCGCAGGCGCGCACCCCGCGGCAGGGGCGAGCGAGAGGACGAGCGACGCGAGGAGCGGGGCGAGCGAGAGCGTTCTCACAGGGGACCTTCCTGGTGACGTGCCAGAGTGGACGACGGGGACCGCGGAGGCTCCGCCGCAGGGCGGCGTGGACCCTTCCCCGGGGCCGCCCGCGCGGACGAGCCGCGGGGCGGACCGGGGCGCAGGCCTATCATTTCGCCGGGGAGACCAGGAGCTCGGGATCGATCCGCGTCTCGAAGAGGTTCATGCGCCAGTCGAGGTGCGGGCCGTTCGTCCGGCCGGTCATCCCGACGGTGGCGACGACCTGACCCTGCTTGACCTCGTCGTTCACCTTGGCGGCGAAGCCGTGCAGGTGGATGAACGTGGAGGTCAGTCCATGGCCATGATCGATGATCATGGTGTGACCGCTCAGCGGAAGGTTCTTCTCGACGAACACGACCTTGCCGCAGGCGGGCGCTCGCACCGGCGCGCCGACGGGCACCGCGATGTCCACGCCCCAGTGAACCCCGCCGTCGGTGCCGTTGAGCACGCGCGGCTGGCCGTAGCGCGAGGTGATCGGGCCCTTCGACGGCCAGATGAAGCCGTCCTTGTAACAGCTCTTCTTCGTGTACTTGTTCCGGACAGCGTCGAGCTTCTTCTCGGCCTGCGTGAGCTTCACGCGCGTCGCCATGTCGAGCTTGACCATGTTCTCCGGCAGGTTGTCGACCTTGTCGACCTCGAACGTGCGCTGCTCCACGTCGAAGAGCTTCTCGAGCACCTGTCCGTCGTCGAACGTGATCGTCAGCTTCTCCTGCGCCGGCGCGTTGCGCGAGAACGCGATGAGGAACTCCCCCTCGTCGCTCACGGTCACGCGGTGGCCCGGGAACGCCATGCGGCGCAGCTTGCCGGTCAGCTTGGCGCGGAGGAGCCCTCCCTGGACGGCGCGGCCCTCCACGGAGAGGCGGCTCGCGTCGGCCGCAGGCGGCCCGGCGTCGGCCGCCGCCGCGCTCGCCGCCGGGGCCGCGGAAGCGCCGGCGTCGACCGCCCCGCCAGGATCGGCCGACGCCGTCGCGCTCGCCGGGGGCGGCGCGCTCGCGGATGCGGCCGGCGCGGCGTCGGCGACGGGTTGAGCTCCCGCGTCGGGCGCGCCCGCGGGACCACCGCGATCACACGCAACAACGGTAAGCAGGCTTACAACGATGGCGGGGATACGCATCGCGCGATCGTGCCAGAATTCGCGCATACGGACGCAAAAAAGTGTGAACGAGCGCAATGCACGATGCCGGCATGCAGCGGTGCGCTCGACCGGCGCGCCACCGCGCCTCCGGCGAGCGTGAGCGGCGGGGGATGCCACCGCGCCGCGACACCCCCTCAGGGCGAGCGCGGCGCGGCAACCGGGATCGTCGATATCGGGTCAGCGATCCGCGCGTGAGGCATCGTGCAACGGCTGCGGTCGGCCTTGCTGCGGACGACCCTGCCCCTGCGGGCGACTCTGCCCCTGGGACCCGGCGTGCGCCTGCGGGCGACTCTGCCCCTGCGGGCGACTCTGCCCCTGCGGGCGACTCTGCCCCTGCGGGCGACTCTGCCCCTGCTGGGGCCGGCCTTGCCCCTGCGGGCGACCCTGCCCCTGCGGGCGATTCTGCTCCTGGGGACCCTGCCCCTGGGGGCGACCTTGCCCCTGCGGGCGACCCTGCGCCTGCGCCTGGAGCGTGGGTCGGGGGTCGGCCTGGGCGCCGGCGAGCCCCGGGATATCGAGGATGGGGAGGCGCTTCTGGATGAGACGCTCGATGTCGGCGAGGTACGGGCGCTCCTCGCTGTCGCAGAACGAGAGCGCCACCCCCGACGCCCCGGCGCGCGCCGTGCGGCCGATGCGGTGCACGTAGCTCTCCGGGATGTTCGGGAGGTCGTAGTTGATCACGTGCGAGATGTCGTCGATATCGATGCCGCGCGCGGCGATGTCGGTCGCGACGAGCACGCTCGTCGTCCCCTGCTTGAAGCTCGCGAGCGCCCGCTCGCGCGCGCCCTGGGACTTGTTCCCGTGGATGGCGACCGCCTCGATGCGCGCGCGGCCGAGCTGCTGGACAACGCGGTTGGCCCCGTGCTTGGTCCGGGTGAACACGATCGCGCGGCGCAGCGCCGGATCCTTGAGCACCTGCTCCAGCATCGCGCGCTTGTCGGACCGCTCGACGAAGACCACCCGCTGCTCGATCTTCTCGGCCGTCGTGGCCACCGGCGCGACCTCGACCCGCACCGGGCGGCGCAGGATGCTGTTCGCGAGCTTCTGGATGTCCGGCGGCATCGTCGCCGAGAACAGCAGCGTCTGCCGTCGCTCGGGCAGCATGGCGAGCACGCGCCGGATGTCGTGGATGAACCCCATGTCGAGCATCCGATCGGCCTCGTCGAGCACGAGCGTCTCGAGCCGGCCGAACGGGGCGATGCCCTGCGAGCAGAGGTCGAGCAGCCGGCCGGGCGTGGCCACGAGCACGTCGACGCCGCGGCGCAGCGCCTCCATCTGCGGGCGCTGCCCCACCCCGCCGAAGACGACCGCCGTCCGCAGGCCGAGGTTCCTGCCGTACGTCACGAAGCTCTCGCCGATCTGCGCGGCGAGCTCGCGCGTCGGGGTCAGCACGAGCACGCGGAGGGCGCGCGGGCCGCTCGGCGCGCCGCCCTGGGCGAGGCGCTGCAGGATCGGCAGCGCGAACGCGGCCGTCTTGCCGGTGCCCGTCTGCGCGCACCCGAGGACGTCGTTGCCCTCGAGGATGGGGGGAATGGCTTGCTGCTGGATGGGCGTCGGGGCGGTGTACCCCTCGGCTTCGATGGCGCGGAGCAGCGGTTCGATGAGCTTGAGATCGGCAAATTGCATGGACATCGGGCTCCGGAGGAGCGCCTCCTGACAGGTCGAGACGTGCGCCGCGGCACCGCGCCCTCCATCGCGGAGGGATCGATCACGGAGAGCTGTCGCCCTGCGCCTCCTTGAACGGAGGCTGCGAGGCTCGCATGACAGCGACCGAGCACCGCGACACGTGCCAGGTCAGTCCGAGGCCGCGACTCTAGTACGCGATGGTGAGGAAGTCGAGGAGCGACCGCGCGTCCGTCAGCTGCGCGCATCCCGTTTCGTGTCACGCGCATCGTACGCGTACGCGCATCGCGCTCCGCGCAGCAGACGGACGCGATCGTGGATGGATCGCTCGCCGTGCTCTCTCGGCGTTCTTTTGGGCCCGCGAGCGCAAGAGCGGGTACCGTGAGCTCTGCGCGTCGTGCTACACCCTCGCCCGCGCGCGGGCTCGCGCGCGCGTCGCGTTCCTTCCGTCCTTCAGAACCGCAGCACCGCATGGCCGAAACCGCCGAAGCCCCGAACCCGCCGGCTCAGGCCGGGCGCTCTGCCACCAGGGACCCCGGCGCCCCGCAGCGCCGCCCGCGACTGCGGCGCTGGGTCCTCGGCTCCGTCGCCGTCTCGGCGCTCGCCGGTGTCGGGCTGTGGGTCGCGGTGCACCGCATCCCGTGGATGGGCCCGCTCGTCGCGAACGGGCTGCGCTCGGTGATCGGGGCCGAGAACGTGACCGCGCTCGAGGAGACCGCCTACGGCGTCGAGGATCGCGTCCACCAGCTCCTCCGCAGGAACGAGCCGCCGAAGACGTACTGGGAGGTGCCGTCCGAGCCGGCGCCGGAGCCCGTCGCGCCCGCCGCCGCGACGGGCGCCGCAGCGGGCGCCGCGGCCGCCCCGGCCGTCGTGACGTCGGCGTTCCGCCCGAAGGACGTCGGCCCCTCGCACACGGCCTGGCCGGCGCCCGGCGACGGGCGGTGGGTTCCCATCGTGGATCACGCGCGCCCGGGCGACCCGCCGCGCCTCTACAAGACGCTGCTTCACCCGGATCCGCACCGCTCCTGGGCGGAGCTGTTCATCGTGGCGGTGGACCTCTCGGGGGTCGACGTCCACCTGATGGCCGGCTCGCGCGAGCCGGCGGCGACCACCGACGAGGGCAAGGCCTACGAGCGGCTCGCGAAGATCCCGGAGGCGCACCACGGGCGGCTGCTCGCGGCGTTCAACGGCGGCTTCATGACCGAGCACGGCCAGTGGGGGATGCGGGTCGACGACGTGACGCTGGTGCGCCCCCGCGACAAGGGCTGCACCCTCGCGCTCCACCGGGACGGGCGGATGCAGATCGCGCCGTGGCCCAGGATGGCCGCCGACGAGGGCGGCATGCGGTGGTGGCGACAGACGCCGAGCTGCATGGTCGAGGACGGCGAGCTCCACGCGCTCCTCCGCGCGCCCGAGGTCCGCAACTGGGGCGCCACGCTGGACGGCAACACCGTGATCCGCCGCTCCGCGGTCGGGCTCGACCGCGACGGCAAGGTCCTCTTCGTCGCCATCAGCAACCACACGACGGCGCCCGCGATCGCGCTCGGGCTGCGCCACGCCGGCGCCGCGGCCGTCGCGCAGCTCGACGTGAACTGGTCGTACCCGAAGTTCCTGCTCTACGAGCCCGGCGAGGGCGGCGCGCTCATGCCGGTCGCGCTGGCGAGCGGCTTCGAGTTCTCGGAGGACGAGTACATCCGCAAGCGCTCCCTGCGCGACTTCTTCTACCTGACCCGCAAGGACCCGGCGCCCGGAACCAGTACGCCGTGATCACGCGCCGTCGTCACGCGCGGTGACCGTGCGCCGCGCGCGGCCGCCCTCCCCGGGCGGCGCCGCCCCGCGGCCTCAGATCGATCGGCACGCGAAGATGTGCTCGATCGCGTCGATCGCGAGCTGCTCGACCTGGTAGGCGGCGATCTCGGCGGCGCTCGCGAAGCGCAGCAGATCCATCGGCGGCGGCCTCACGACGAGGTACGCCAGGATCTCCGGCGCGGCGCGCCGCTGGATGACCGAGAACGCGATGAGGTCGCCCCGCGGCGCGGCGCTCACGCCGCGGATCCCGAGCAGGAGCTCGACGCTCGGCGTCTCGGGCGCCTCGTCGAAGGCGACGCGCGGGGCGTGGCCGGCGGCGCGGAGCTCGGCGGCGATCTCCTCGAGCACGGGCCGGATCACGGCGTCGCGCGCCGCGCGGAAGGCGTCGTCGAACGCCCGGCGATCGCCTGCCAGCTTCTCCTGCTCCCGCGCCGCGTAGCGGCCGGTGATGAGCGCCAGGCGGTTCTTGCTGTGGTCCCTCACGGCGCCAGGAGGAGCACCTTGACCTGGCTCGGCACGATCGACACCGCCGGGCAGTTCGTCGAGTTCGTGATCGTCATGCTGGTCATGCGCGTGGCCGGGATGCCGCCGACGAGCACGGTGAACGCCGCCGTGACGTGGCGCGACGGGCCCATCACCATGCCGGACGCGACGCCGAGGGCGACGCCCGGGTTGTCGCCGTTCGTGAGCGGCACGGTGGTCGCCATGTTGTGCGCCGGCGCGCACATGAACAGCACGTTGTACGCCGCCGGGATGCCCATCGGCTGCATCGCGATGTTGGGGTACGGGATGGGGGTCGGCGCGGGCATCGGCGTGAGGCACACGTCGGGGGCGCCGAGCGACATGCCCATCATCTGCGTGTTGGCGAACATCTCGTCCTCCTCAGCCCAGGTGGATCTGCGATCCGTCGATCTTCGTCAGCCCGCCGCTGTTCACGAGCGTCGTCTCCGCCTTCACGTGGAACGCGGCCCGCGCCTCGAACTCCAGGTACTCGGCGCGCACCGCCTCGGACCGCGCGATGAAGCGGTAGGCCCGGTCGAGCCGCTGCACGAGGCGCTCGGCGACCGTCTCGACCGACTGTGCCACCGTCTTCACGCGGTCGACCTTCGCGGTGAGGCTCTCGCCGAGCACGCTGAGGACCCCGACCACCGCGTCGGCGCGCCCCGCCGAGAGGCGGGCGGAGCCCGCCGCGATCGCGGCCTCGCCGGGCGTGACGACGTCGACCCCGTCGCGGCCGCTCACCGAGAGCCTGCCCGACGACGCGGCGATCTCGAGGTCGCCCTCGACGGAGAGCCGCGCCGCCGTCTCGTCGTCGCGCTCCAGCACCGCGAGCACGTGCGAGCCGCGCTCGTGGTGCGCGACGAGCACCTCGTCGCCGAGGGCGGGCTCGAGCAGGCAGCTCGCGGCGCGCCGCGCCTCGAACTCCCCCGAGCTCGACCTGAGGCGCAGGCCGCGGCCCGAGACCCCCACCACGGTCGCGACCTCCTGCATCGGCCACGCGAGCTTCCTTGCCAGATTGTCTCTCATCGGTACCTCCGTCCTGACCCCTACCGGCTCTCCGAGCGCCGCTCCGCCTCGCTCAGCTCCTCGTCGTCGCCGAGCGCCGCGGACCGGTTCGTGAATCGCGTGTCCTGCTGGCGCGTGCGGTGGAACCGCGCGCGGAACAGCGTGCAGCGCGAGAAGTCGGCGTTCGCGAGATCCGCGTACGAGAAGTCGGCGTACGTCAGATCGGCGCCGGCGAAGCTCGCGCCGACGCAGCTCGCGCTCTTGAAGATGGCCTGCTGCGCGCTCGCGCCGTCGAGGCTCGCGCCGTCGAGGCGCGCCTTCACGAGGAGCGCCTGACCGAGCTTCGCGCTCCTCAGCGTCGCGTTCGTCAGGGTCGCCTCCGCGAGGAGCGCCCGCTCGAGGTTCGCCTCGTCGAGGCGCGCGCCCGCGAGCGAGGCCCCCTTGCAGTTCACCTGCAAGAGCCGCGCGCCGCGGAGATCGCAGCCGGTGAGGTCCACCTCCATGAGCTGCGCGAGCGTGAGATCCATCCCCGAGAGGTCCTGGCCGCCGAGCTTGCCCCCGATCAGCATGGTCCGCTCGAGCTTCGCGCCGCGCAGCCGCGCCGTCGACAGGTCGGCCTTGAGCAGCGCGGTCTGCTGGAGCCGCGCGCCCTCGAAGACCGCGCGCGCGGCCTCGGCGTCGACGAGCGCCGCGCGGTCGAGGTTCGCCGCCTTGAGGCTCGCCTCCTCGAGGCGCGGCTTGATGAGGCTCGCGATCGTCAGATCGGCGCGGTCCAGGGTGGCGCGCGACAGGTCGCACTCCACGAGGCTCGCGGCGACGAGGTCGGCCTCGCGCAGGTCGGCCGCGAGGAACGTGCACCGGTCCCACATCCCGTGCCGCAGGCGCGCCCCCGGGAGCTTCGCCCCCTCGAACCGGCAGTCGGAGAAGACCGACTCGTGGAGCCTCGCGCCCGTCAGGTCCGCCCCCCGGAACGACACGCGCTCGAACACGGCCCCGGAGAGGTCGGCGCCGCGCAGGTCCGCGCCCGCGAGATCCTCGTCGGTCACGGGATCCGCGTTCGCGACGCGCGCGAGGAGATCGTCCTTGGTCATCGCTTTCGCCTCGGGAACAAGGTCCGGACGACGTGGGCATCCTTGAAGCTCGTGCGCGTGTCGCCCTCGGCGCCCATCAGGTTCGCGCGGAACAGGTTGGCCCGCAGGAACGATGTGCCGTGCACGCGCGCGTTCTGCAGCATCGCCTCCATCAGGTTCGCGTCCGACAGCTCGGCGTCGCCGAGGTCCGCGCGCATCAGCCGCGCCCCCTTCAGGCTCGCGCCCGCGAGGCGCGCCTCCTTGAGGTCCGACTCGCTGAGGTCGCAGCCGTCGGCGCGGACGCCCGCCAGCCCGGCGCCCTTCATCGAGGCGCCGCGCATCGTCGCGAGCTCGAGCGCCGCGCCAGAGAAGTCGGCCCCGCCGAGCCGGCACTCGAGCACGAGGCGCAGGTTGTTCGCGCGGGCGGCGCGGAAGCAGGCGCCCTCCGCGCCCGTCTCGACGAGCGCCGCGCCCTCGAGCACGGCCTCGACGAGGCTCGCGCCGGCCATGCGGCAGCGGAAAAACGTTGCTTTACGGACACTTGCGCGATCGAGCTTCGCCCCCTCGAGGTCGCACTCGTAGAAGAGCACCTCGTCCGCGAGCGCGCCCTCGAGGTCGCCGCGCGAGAGGCGCGCCTCGAACAGATCGGCGCCCCGGAGGTCGGCGCGGGCGAAGCGCGCCTCCGCGAGCTCGCCGCGGTGGAGGACCGCCCTGGCGAGGAGCGCGCCGCCGAAGTCGGCCCCGCGCGCGAGGACCTCGCCGAGGTTCGCGCCCTCGAGGCGGACGCCCTCGAGGCGCGCGCCCTCCAGGTTGGCGCGCGCGAGCACGGCGCCCGACAGGTCGGCGCCGGCGAGCGCGCATTCACGCAGGTCCGCGCGCTCGAGGAGCGCCTCCCGCAGGACGGCCCCGGAGAGATCCAGCCCGCGGAGATCCGCGCCGGTGAGGTCCCAGCCGGCCATCGGCGCGCCGGACGCGAGCGCGGCCTCCACCCGAGCGCGCAGGTCCTTCTGCGCGGCCCCCTCCGGGATCGCCGCGGGCGCCATGTGGTGCGCTGCCGACCGGTAGCCGAGGAGCTGGGCCTCCTCGAGCTTGCGCAGCTTCGCGAGGAAGGCCGGATCCTCGATCTGGGCCTCGAGCTCCTCCATCGGCGCGCCGAGCTCGCGGCCGACCTGGGCGGTCTCGCGCATGCGGGCGATGTGCTCCTCCGCGCGGAACCTGGGCGGCCCGCCCGCTTCCTGCCGCGACTTCTCGATGACCGCGTCGAGGTCGATGCCGTGCTCGGCGAGGCTCTGGCGCGCCTGCCCGAGCGCCTCCTCTTGCCTGGCCTTCGCCTCGGCCTCGATGCGGGCGGATTCGGCCTCGACCCGCTCGATGTACTCCGGCAGCTCGTCGAGCTTCGGCGGCGCCTCGGGCGGCGGCAGCTCGCGCGGGATGCCCTTCTCGTCCGGATCGAGCCCGAGCACCCGTACGGACATGCGGGCCTTGTCCAGCTCGCGCTGCGCCCGCTCGCGCGACCGCCGCTCCAGCACGCCCTCGCGCCGCAGGAGGTCGTCCATGTCGCTGAATTTCTCGTCCGGCAGCGCGGGGGCGTCCGGATCGGCCTCGGGCAGCAGATCGCTGTCGCGCAGCGCGACGAGGTGGCCCTTCTTCTTGTCGAGGCGCTGCGCGAAGGCGGCCTGGTAGTGGGCCTCCGGCCGGGGCGCGCCGCGGCGCTCGATCGCCGCGAGCAGGCATTTCACGTCGCGCGCGTCGTCCTCCTCGACGCGCGCGACGCCGCGGAAGATCGCGATCATGCGCCGGATGTTGGGCAGGAGCACGATCGTATCGAGCCGCGTCGCGACCTCCTCGAGCGCGTCCTCGCGCGAGGCCCGCGTCAGGAAGCACCGCGCGGCGAGCTCGGTCACGCGGCCCGTCAGCGTGGCCTCCTCGGGGTGGAGGTGCTCCAGGGCGATCGGCTCCCCGCCCTGGAAATAGGCGGGCAGGCGCTGATCGAGCGGCGCCACCATGAAGTACTCCGGGTCGAGATCGCGCGCGAAGCCCGGGAAATCGTTCTCTAGCCACGCCGCGTCGTACGTCCCGAGCTTCGACTGCCGCTCGGGCCAGGTCGCGTCGAGGGGGCCGAACGCCGCGGGCGGCGGCCGGTCGTTCGGCGACGTGATGAGGTGCTTCGGGTGCTCGATCTGCGGGAGCGGATGGTGCTTCTTCCCGTCCTCCTCGACGGCCGCGAGCCCCGTCCCGATCGGGTTCGGCGCGAAGCCCTGCCCGCCGAACGCCTTGTCCCAGCCGAGGGCGAGCTCGGTCAGCGGCTCGGGCTCGCTCGGCACGCCGCGCTCCCAGCGGCGCTTGCCGACGACGTACACCGTCTTGTCGACGGGGCCGACCTGGACCCGGGCGCGGAACGCCGGGAGCGGCTTGCCGCCCCTGGCGAAGGCCTTACCGAAGACGAGGACCTCGCCGCGCGGCTTCGGCAGCCCCTCGTCGAGCGCGACGTCCTTGCCGAGCTGCCGCGGGATCTCCTGCCACATCGAGATCTCGGGGAGCGGGAGCTCCGGCGCGTCGAGCGGGACGTAGGCCGCGAGGCCGAGCGCGAGGAAGCGCTGCTGCTTCAGCTCGAACACGCGCTGAAGGACGGAGATGCGTTGGGGTTTGATGATCCGCATGGGGGATAAAGGCTCACTCCGGAGGGAGGCTCAGCGCTCGCTCTTGCCCGTCACGCTGCGCGCGACGTACGTGCGTGAGAGTTTGGCCCAGCC
Organism: Sorangium sp. So ce1335; assembly: GCF_051521615.1. NCBI lineage: Bacteria > Pseudomonadati > Myxococcota > Polyangiales > Polyangiaceae > Sorangium > Sorangium sp. So ce1335. Next base: position 5,045,351 of record NZ_CP150363.1, on the reverse strand, counting down.
CACGTCGGGGTAGACGAGGCCGGGGTCCTCGCCGTCGATCTTGACGGCGACGGGCTTGCCCGACTCGACCATCGACAGGGAGCTCGTGTTCATCTCCCACTCCGTGTTCGCGAGGTACGGCGCCCCGCTCGGCGGCTGCACCTCCAGCCGCAGATCGACGAACGCCATGGCGCCGTCCTCGAACGTGCCGCGCGTCCGGCTCGAGACCACCCTGGCGTTCGCGGCCCGCGCGCGGGCCGCCCGCTCGCCGATCTCGGCCATCCGCTCCTTCACCGCGCCCATGCGGGCGTCGTCGCGGCGGAAGACGAAGAAGAGGACGACCGCCACGACGAGCAGCGGCACGAGGATGGCGGATATGGCGATGATCGTACCCATGTCGCTGCGCGATCTCCCCTTCGGGCTCACGGGTGCTGCGCTGCGGTCTGTCCGCAGGTGCCGGCGGTCGAGGTCGAGCTGCGGGGCCGCGGGGACGCCTCGCCATGCCCGTCGCCCGTTGTGTCAACTGAGCACATGGACCCCGGAGAGGTGGTATCGCAGGGCCGTCATCGCGAGGCGCGTCGGGAGCTGAGAGATCTTCGCCGCGCCCGTCTCGATGGATGTCGGCTTCACGGTGAGCTCGATCGCGCTGTTGATCGCGAGCGAGGCGCCCCATTTGTACGCCAGCGCCACGCCGCCCGTGATGTCGAGCTTGGCCGCGTACGTCGCGGTGAACGCGGCGGAGAGCTCCAGGGTCGCCTTCGCGCCGACGAAGGTGGAGATGCTGGCGCCCACGGCGTTCGTGTTCGAGACGCCGAGGAACGTATCCGACTTGAACCCGGCGGTGACGTTGACGTTGTTCGAGGAGTAGAGCTTCTTGAACGGGCCGTGCGTCTTGAGCTCCTCGGTGCCCTTGATCTCGCCCTTCAGGTTGCCGTCGACCGTCTGGATCATGTTGCTCTTGACGCTGACCTCGCACTGGTCCTGCGTCTCCAGCGTGAGCTTGCCCTTGCTCTTGACGGTCGTGGTCCCCGACTGCGTGTCGACGAGGGTGTTGCCGGACTTCGTGGTGACGGTCGTGTCCCCGGTGTTGATGTTCACCGTGTAGTTGCCGGTCTTCACCGTCGTCGTGGTGTCCCCCTCGACCGTGGTGGTCATGGTGCCCGTGTCGACGTCGGTGAAGAGGTTGCCGCTCGTGACGTGGAGCCACGTGTCGCCCTTGACCTCGGTGTACGAGGTGCCGGACTCGACGTAGAACTCGTGGATCCCGGACTGGACGTGGGTGATCCAGTTGTCCTTGATCGTGGCCACCCAGGAGCCGCCGCCGTTCAGGCCCACGGTCTGGTCGAAGTTCTTGCCCGCGTCGAGCAGCGTGTTGTCGTCCGTCTTCACGATGAGCTCGTGATCGTCGTTCGGCGCGCCCATGCGCAGGTACGTGTTCGAGTACGGCGTCGACAGGGTGACGCGCTGCTGTCCTGTCTTGTCCTCGAGCTCGAGCCGGTTTCGCCCGCCCGTCTGGATCACGTTCTTCGTGTGGTTGCCGCTCGTGATCGGGCTCGGCGTGAGCGCGTTCGGCACGACGCCCGAGATCACGGGCCGATCCGGGTCGCCGCCGAGGAAGCTCAGCACCACCTCGGTCCCCCGGCGGAGCGGGAAATGGAAGCCCTCGATGCCGCCGCCGTGCGGCTGCATCATGCGCACGAACGTCGAGGCCTTTCCGCTCTTCAGGCTGCTCTCGTCGAACTTGAACTTGACGTTGTACCGGCCGAGATCGTCGATCTGCGCGTATTCGCTCTCGGCGGGGCCGTCCACGGTGCCGTTCTCGTAACCGTAGATGCGCGGCCACGGCGTCCGGGACTCCGCGCGCATCTGCGTCTTCGCGGGGATGGCGGTGATCTCGACGAAATAGGCCTCTTCGTGCGGCAGATCGAGCAGCTCACGGTACCCGGTGGCCCCGGCGAGCTGGTTGCCGTAGTGGTGCGCCTCGATGGTGAGGTGCTTCGCGTTGAACGCCGCGCGCGGGTGATCGTCGAGCTCGAACGTGTAGCCGGGCCGGAGGTGCAGCCGCGTGCCCGTGCCTCGATAGAGCACCTGCCGCGCGCGCAGCTCCTCGGCGCGGAGCCTCGCGAGCCGCTCGCCCGCGGCGGGCGAGAAGAAGCGCTCGCCGTAGAGGCTCACCTCCCCCGCGCCGTTCGGCGACACGCGCGCCGAGCCGGCGACGTTCAGGTTCGGCCGGGCGTAGTCGTAGTCCTTCAGCTTGATCGACGCCGGCAGGGTCGTGTGCTGGCTCGTGAAGGTGCGGAGCGACATCCCCGCGGTCACGTCGTATCCGATCTGCGGGTGATAGCGGACGGGCGCGCCGAGCGGGTCGTCCTCGTACGTCATGGCGTCGCAGAAGACGATCTTGTCGCCTTCGGGCGTGTGCTCGAAGAAGTAGAAGATGCCCTCGCGCTCCATCCACCGAGAGAGGAAGTCGAGATCGCTCTCGCGGTACTGGCAGATGTGCTCCTCGACCTCGTAGCTGCCGAGGCGCATCTCGTACTCGTCCGGCCCGATGCCGTTCTCCTCGAGGACGGCCTTGATGACGTCGGGCAGCGTCTGCCTGGTGAAGATCCGGCTGTGCTTCGAGAGCCCGAGCAGCCACAGCTTCGGGACGAGCACCGCCCGGAGCAGCGAGCGGCCGTCCATCTCGTGCACCACGCCGGCGGTCGCGAGCACGCCGGTGAAGACGAAGGGCGGGAGGTTGTCCTTGGGCCAGTCGAGCACGAGCGAGGCCTTTGCCCCGATGGCGTCGGAGAGGTCGAGCGCCTCCGCCTCCTCACCCTGGAGCAGGAGGAAGATCTCGATCTCGTACGGTCGCGATATGGCCTCGACGCCGCGAAAGCCGATGACGCGCGTGGTGATGGGGAGCGCGCCCGAGGAGATCTTGATAAGGTCGTCCATGGCTCTTCCTGGTTTCTCGAGGGCACCTTCCGGGTGCCGCTAAGGTAATCTTCCGGCGGACCGTCCTGGGGCGCCGCTCACAGAGCTAGGCAGAAATCCATCGTTCGGTCAACCTCCTGAGGGACTGTTGATGCCGTCGTCGGCGGGTGGGATCTCGACGAGGGCGCGCAGGATCGCCCCGCTCGATTTCGCGTTCGCGAGCTTGACCCCGTACACGTTGGCGCCCGCGAGGTCCGCGTCGCGCAGGTCGGCGCCGTCGAGGTTGGCGCACGGGAGGCTCGCCTCCTTCAGCTTCGCCGAGCGCAGGTTGGCGCGGGCGAGGTCGGCGCTGACGAAGCTGGATCTCGAGACGTCGGCCTTGCTCCCGTTCATGTCCGCGAGGCGCGCCCGGTCGAAGACCGACTCGGTGAGGCGCGCCTGCCGCAGATCGGCGCCCTCGAGCGACGCGCCGTCGAAGCGCGCGCTCGATCCCCTCGCGAAGGCGAGCTCCGCGTGATCGAGCCGCGCGGAGGAGAGCTGCGCGCGGTCCAGCGTGGCGCGGGAGAGATCGGCGCGGGTCAGGTCGGCCGCGTCGAAGATCGCGTCGGTCAGATCCGCGCCGCTCATGTTCGCTCCGGCGAGCCGCGCGGACGCGAAGTTGCACCGGGTGAGCGTCGAGCCGGCGAAATTCAGGCGCTCGAGCGAGGCGCCGCGGAAGTCGACGCCGTCGAGCTCGACCCCCGCGAGCTCCAGGTCGTGGAGCGGCTGCCCGTCCCTCAGCCGGGCGAGCAGCGCCGCGCGCAGGCCCCGCGTCTCTGGCTCGGGCCGGGCCGCGGCGGGGGCGGTGCGGGGGGACGCGGGCGGTGGCGGGATGGCCCGGGTGGACGCGGGCGCCGGCACGGCGGAGCTCGCGGGGGCGGCTGCCACGTCGCGCGAGGACGCGGGCGGTGGCGGGATGGCCCGGGTGGACGCGGGCGCGGGCATGGCGGAGCTCGCGGGCGCGGCTGCGACATCCCGCGAGGGCGCGGGCGCGGCGGGCGCGAAGACCGGCTCCAGGACGAGCGGCGATGAGGGCGGGACGGTGGCGGGGCTCTGGCCGTCGCGCGCCTCGGGGGACGGCGGCGGCGGCGGGAGGCCGTCGGGGCGCAGCGACGGGTCGTTGCCGGGGCGCGCGAAGGGTAGCGCGAACGGCACGGATCCCGGGGGCGGCTCGCACGGAGGCGGGGGGGTGACCGCGACGAAGGGCAGGACCGGCGACGGCGGAGCGCGATCCCGGTCCCCGGTGGTCTCGGTGGGATGCGCTTCGACCCAGGGCGCGAGCAGGCCGCTCATGGCGCTGAGCGCCTCCTCCATCTCCGGCGTGAAGTGGCTCATGGCGCGGGGCGGCGGGCCCAGCGGCGTCGCCCGTGAACGCGTGCCCCACGGCGCTCCCGGGATCGTTCCCCTCCGCACGGGAGGCCCGCTCCCGGGCTCGGCGAGCGCGAAGGGCGCGAGCGGCTGCGCCGTGCCCGAGATGAGGGTGGCGACGTGGGTCTCGGCCGTGATCTCGTCCTCGATCACCGGGCGCCTCGCGCTCTCCGGCTCCATCTCGACCGGGCCCTGCGCTGCGGGGACGACGCGGGACGACGGCGGGCCCGCGAGCGGCGCGGGCCAGGCCAGCGGCCGCCCCGGCAGCTCCACGCCTGCGACGACGCGCATCCTCGCCGGCGTGTCGCCCGGCAGCAGGGCGACGTTCCCGCGCCAGATCAGCGAGCAGCGCAGGCGGTCCGCGTCGATGCTCAGCGTGTCCGCGACGAGCTCGATCGGCTGCCCCTGGTCCTCCCCGCCTGCCCCGCCGCGGTAGAGCCGCGCCAGCCCCCGCGCCGAGGGCAGGCTCGACCGGAACAAGGGGTAGTGCGGGTGCAGGCCCTCGAGGACGATCCACTCGTCGCCCCGGAGGAACTCTATCTGTTGATCCGGCGGCGCGGCGTGAAAGTAGCGGAAATCGAAGGCCGCATCGAGCTCCGGAGCCGGCCGATCGGGCGCCTGATCCCGCGCGAGCAGGCGCCTCCTCGGGGCCCAGTGCCGGGCGATCGGGCCGAAGCCCGCCGGCCGCGTCGGGGCGGTCGGATCGACGATGCTCGGCAACACCGCGTCGGCGCCCACGCCCACAGGGTTCGCTTCGACGTGCGGGCCGCCGTAAGCGCGCTCGTAGACGATCGGCATCCGGCTGAACGGGCGGGGGCTGGGCGCCGCTCGCGTGTAGTCGCCGAAGACGTGGAGCACCTTGTTGAGGAGCCACCGATCGTCGCGGAAGAGCGCGACGCGCACCGAGATCGACGTCGCCGTCTCACCCGCCGGAGCCGACGCGTGCCCGCGGACGAGCACCCCGGCGCTCGGCAGGTAGGGCGCCGTCTCGCACGCCTCGTCGAGGCTCCCCCACCCCTCGCGGGGCTGGTCTGCTCGCACCAGGTCGGCCGCGGGGGCGAGCTCGGCGCACCGCTCGTGGACGAGGGCAAAGGTGGCCTTGACGATGACCGTGAGCCGCTCTGCGCCTTGCATGCGCCACAGGACCGCGCCGCAAGACGATGGCGTCAGGGCGACGATGGAGAGGGGCCAGGGGGATTGCACAGCGCAGGTGGACGGGGCGTTGCTCGATGCTGCGGAGGACCCCAGGTTCGGCAAGATAGCGCCCTGCGCCTCGCCGACGCAAGCGCATGACACGGCCGGAGAGGGCGCGTTGTCATCGGGCTTTCTCTCTCGGGACCATGTCGCTGTGAAGATCGTCCTGTGACCGTCCGATGTGGGATGTCCACGGGCATGGTGTGAGGCGATGGCCGCCGCAACGCAGGTGCGCCTGGATGGTTCGCCGGCGCGCGCCGGAGCAGCGGGCCACCGCGCTGTCTCCCGATCTCCCGATCTCGAGGCGGGATATCTCGTGTCTACAACTCTCGAAGGCGCGAGACGGGATATCTCGTATCTACAAGACGAGTTGCGCGGAGCGTGTCCCCCGGCGCGCGCGCCGTCGAGCGACATCGATCCACGGCGGGCGGCGGCCGCGGTCATCGAGCTGCGATGCCCCGCCCCGTGCCCGATCCGCTCGCGCGCGCACGCTCGGCTGAACCCGGGTCCCTCAGGCAGGCGATCCCTTCAGCGCTCATTACGTCGAGGGGCGATGGATTGCCAATCAATCGACGCGATCGCTGACGAATCGAAGCTCTTTACGTCCATGCAATCGAATTTTCCTGCGTGTTTTGGGCCGGATCGTCGAAACCTTCGATTGACAGCGCGAGCAAGCTCTCGAATAGGAACGACACCTCACGACGGCCCCACCATGCGTTTCTATGCCGACCTTCACGTGCACTCGAAATACTCCCGGGCGACGAGCGGCGATTGCGATCTTGCGCACCTGAGCTACTGGGCTCAGCGCAAGGGCATCGCGGTGATCGGCACGGGGGACTTCACCCATCCGGCGTGGATGGCCGAGCTCCGCGAGAGCCTCGTGCCCGCCGAGCCGGGGCTCTATCGCCTGCGCGACGACCTCGAGCGCGTCGTCTCGGAGCGGCTCCCGGGCGCGTGCCGCGGGGCGACCCGCTTCGTCCTCTCGGTGGAGATATCCACGATCTACAAGAAGGAAGATCGGACCCGGAAGATCCATCACCTCCTCTACGCGCCCGACTTCGAGGCGGCGGACCGGATCGTCCGCGCGCTGTCGAAGGTCGGCAACCTGACCGCCGACGGGCGGCCCATCCTCGGGCTCGACTCGCGCCACCTGCTCGAGATCGTGCTGGCGTCGGGCGAGGGCTCCTACCTCGTGCCGGCGCACATCTGGACTCCCTGGTTCTCGGTGCTGGGCTCGAAGGCCGGCTTCGACGCGGTGGAGGCGTGCTACGGAGACCTCGCGCCGCACATCTTCGCGCTCGAGACGGGGCTCTCGTCCGATCCCGCGATGAACTGGCGCATCTCCGGGCTCGACAGGTACCGGCTCGTCTCCAGCTCGGACGCGCACTCGCCCGCGAAGCTCGGCCGCGAGGCGACGGCGTTCGACACGGCGCTCGACTACTTCGCGATCCGGCGCGCCCTGGAGACAGGCCAGGGCTTCGGCGGCACCGTGGAGTTCTTCCCGGAAGAGGGGAAATACCACCTCGACGGCCACCGCAAGTGCAATGTCGTCCTGTCGCCGGCGGAGACGCGGGCGCTCTCGCTGGCGTGTCCCGTGTGCGGGCACCCGGTCACGGTGGGCGTGCTCCACCGGGTCGAGGAGCTCGCCGACCGCGACGAGGGGGCGCGGCCCGAGGGCGCGAGCGAGTTCCGCAACCTGGTTCCCCTGCCCGAGGTGCTGGCCGAGCTCCACGGCGTCGGCGCCTCCAGCAGGGCGGTGCAGCGGAGCTACGACGCCGTGCTGTCGCGGATCGGCCCCGAGCTGTTCCTCCTCGGCGAGGCCCCGCTCGAGGACATCGAGCGCGCGGGGACGCCCCTCCTCTCGGAGGCGATCGCGCGGATGCGGGAAGGTCGCGTGATCCGCGACGCGGGGTACGACGGCGAGTACGGCGCGATCCGGGTCTTCGCGCCGGACGAGCTGAAGCAGCGCCGCGGCGGCGGGCTCCTGTTCCAGCCGGAGCCCGCGGCGCCGGAGCCGCCGTCGAGCCGTGGGCGCCCGGCGTCCGGGTCGCGCCCTCCCGCGGCAGAGCGCCCGCCCGCCCGCCGCGGCCGGGCAGCCGCCGGCGCCGCGCCGCGCCCGACGCCGTCCGGAGAAGCGGCCCGCCCCGAGGCCATCGCAACGGCCTCGGCGGGCGGCCCGGCGCTGCTCGACGCGCTCGATCCGGAGCAGCGGGCCGCGGCGGAGATCGCCGAGGGCGCGGTGCTCCTGCTCGCGGGGCCAGGCACCGGCAAGACGCGGACGCTCACGCACCGGATCGCGCACCTCGTCGTCGACCTGGGCGTGCCGCCGGAGCAGTGCCTCGCGATCACGTTCACCCGCCGCGCCGCCGACGAGATGCGGGAGCGGCTCGTCGCGCTGCTCGGCGAGGCCGGCGGCCGCGTCCCCGCCATGACCTTCCACGCGCTCGGCCTCTCGCTGCTCCGCCAGCGCGCGGAAGGCGGCGCTCCCCCGAAGATCGCCGGCGACAGCGAGCGGACGGCGCTGCTCGCCGCGGCGCTCGGGGTCCCCGAGCGGCGGGCGGCCAGGCTGCTCGCCGACATCGCGGCCCTGAAGCGGACCTACCCGCGCCACGCCGACGCGCACCGGCTGCGGGAGGGCGCCGCGCCGGCCGGCGGCGAGCTCGATCGCCACGTCGATCGCGCATGGAAGGTGTACGAGGACGAGCTCGCGGCGCGCGGGATCGTCGACCTCGACGACCTCATCGGGCACGCGATCCTCCTGCTCGAGGAGCGGAGCGACGCGCTCGCCGCCGCGCGCGCGCAGGCCCGGTACCTCTCGATCGATGAGTACCAGGACATCGACGAGCGCCAGTACCGGCTCGTGCGCGCGCTGGTGCCCCCCGGCGGGAACCTCTGCGCCATCGGGGATCCGGACCAGGCGATCTACGGCTTCCGCGGCGCCGACGTGGGCTTCTTCTTCCGCTTTCAGCAGGATTTTCCGTCCGCGCGCGTCATCCGGCTGAAGCGGAACTACCGCTCCTCGCCGCCGATCGTCGAGGCGGCGCTCCAGGTGATCGCGCCGTCGCCGACGCTGGGGGTGCGGGAGCTCGTGCCGAGCGCCGGGGGCGCGGAGCGGGTCGCGATCCACGAGGCGCCCACGGAGGCCGCGGAGGCGGAGCACGTCGTGCACACGATCGAGCGGATGCTCGGCGGGTCCACGTTCTTCTCGATGGACAGCGGGCGGGTGGCGTCGCCCGAGCGGGGCGGGGAGCACGCCTTCTCGGATTTCGCGGTGCTCTACCGGACCGAGGCGCAGTCCGAAGCGCTCCGGGAGGCGTTCGCCCGCTCGGGCATGCCGTTCCAGCGGCGGTCCGAGCGCCGCGTGGTCGAGCGCGCGGCCGCCGGGGCGCTCGCGCGGGCGCTCGCCGGCACCCCGCCGGGGCCGCTCGCGGCGCGGCTCAAGGGGGCCGCGGCGCGGCTCCGGGAGGAGGTCGCGCAGCCGGGCCCGGCCGAGCCGGCGGAGGGCGCGGCGGACCTCGGGGCGGCCGACGCCGCGCGCCTCGGCGAGGCCGACGTGGACGCGGCGCTGGAGCTCCTGCTGCCGCTCGCGGAGCGCTGCGGCGGGGACCTCGACCGATTCCTCATCGAGCTCGCGGTGAGCTCCGAGGTCGACGCCTGGGACCCCCGGGCCGAGCGCATCTCGCTCCTCACGCTCCACGCGGCCAAGGGGCTCGAGTTCCGGGTGGTCTTCCTCGTCGGGTGCGAGGACGGCCTGCTGCCGCTCCGGTTCCCCGGCAGGGATGACCCGGACATCGCCGAGGAGCGCCGGCTCTTCTATGTCGGCATGACGCGGGCGCGAGAGAGGTTGTTCCTCACGCGCGCCAGGCGGCGCGCGCGGCACGGCAAGGTGGAGGAGACCGAGGTCTCGCCGTTCGTCCGCGAGGTCGAGGAGCGGCTGCTCCAGCGGATCGATCCAGACGAAGCGCAGAAGAGGCCGCGCGCAGGCGGCGACCGGCAGTTGAAGCTGTTCTAACGCAAAAAACGGGTTCAACCCGCCTGAAACGAGCAGAATTTGGAACCGCCAAGACGCCAAGACATTGTCTTCTTCTTGGCGTCCTCGGCGTCTTGGCGGTTCATTGTTCTCGCGCGCTGCTCGGCGGTGACCCTCTCTCCCGCCCGGACGACGGCGACTACTTCGTTGCGCCGCCGAGCCGCTTCTGGCTCGCGCACGCCGCCTTGTCCTGCGTCCGCGCGCACTCTTCGGCGTAGAAGGCGCGCGCCCGCTCCTTGTCCTTGCGCTCGAGCAGCGGACCGAACGCGTCGCACGCCTTCTTCTCCCTCCACTGCACGCAGGCCTGCTCGTACAGCGAGAACGCCCGCTCCGGGTCGGCCTTCACCCCGTCGCCCCGCTGGTAGATCTCCGCGGCGCGCAGGCAGCCGCCCGAGCCGCACACCTTCTCGTAGAGCGCTGCGGCGCGCGCCGTGTCCTTCGGGATGCCGGTCCCCTTCTCGTACATCGCCGCGAGGCTCATGCACGCCTCGGCGCCGAAGCCCTTCTCCGGACACCCCTTCTCGAACAACGCATACGCCTTCGCCACGTCCTTCGGGACGCCGTCGCCCTCGGCGTACACCGAGCCCGCGGCGTTGCAGGCGCGCATGTCCCCCAGGGTGCAGCCGCGCGTGTAGGCCACGATCGCCTTCACCCCGTCCTTCGGGGCGCCCTGCCCCTTGCGCAGGATGTCCCCGAGCTCGAGGCAGTCCTCGGGCTGGCCCGCGTCGCACGCGCGCTGGAGCACGCCAACGGCCACGGCGACGTCCTTCGCCGCGAGCTTCCCCTCGACAAGCATGTTGCCGAGCGCGCTGCAGCTCGGTCCGTACCCGAGGTCGCAGCCGCGGCGGAGGAGCGCGACCGCGCGCGTCGCGTCCCGGGGGAGGACCGCCTGCGGGCCCTCCCGGAGGAACCAGTCGGCCACGCTGAAGCACGCCCAGCCGTCGCCCAGCCCGCACGCCTTGTCGGCGAACTCTCGCACCTTGGCCCGCGCCGCGGCGTCCGGGGGCACCTTGGCGCTCAGGACGTCGCGCATCTGCTGCTTCCCGCGCGCGTAGCAGGCCCGCGCGACGCCGGCGCCGCAGGCCTTCTCGAACAGCTCCGCCGCCCTCGCGTCGTCGCGCGGGAGATCCTTGCCGGTCAGGTAGTGAATCCCGAGGTGATAGCAGCTCCCGGCGTCACCCTTCCCGCACTGATCCGCGCACCCCCTCGTGTCCGACGCATCGCACAGGTGCACGGGCGCGAACGACGGCGGCGAGCACTTCGCCCCGCTCAGCACCGTCCCGGCCGGGCACGGGCTCGACAGCGCCGGGAGCTCCTCCTCGGCCGGCTTCGCCGCCGGCTGCTCGGGCGGCGCCGCCTTCTTCGCGTCGAGCGGGACGAGATCCAGGCGCAGCGGCGCCTGGCAGCGCTCCGTGGGCGCCTGCGCGTCGGGCTTCGCGCTCCGGCACGCCTCGAGCTCCCCATCCTTCGTCGTGGTGCCGCCCTGGTTCGACGCCGCGTCGGCCGCCACCGCCGCGAAGACCTGATCGACGGTCCGCGCCGTGCCGCGGCTGCCCGGCGTCATCGCGAACGCCCCGAGGAGCGCGGCCCGCACGACGTGCGTCGCGCCCTCACAGCTCCCCGAGAGATCCTGCGGCGAGACGGACGCGACCGTGGTCGCCATCTTCCCGGTGGAGACGAGCGCCACGTCGATCGCGTTCGGCCCGCCGCCCTCGATCGCGGTGCTCAACGCCGGCGCGCCGAAGGGCACGTTCGCCCGCATCTCCGCAGGATTTGTTAGCTGTATTACATTCTCCGCGCGCGTCACGCTGGCGTAGGAGTAGGACCCCGCGAGCTTGCACTGCGGGAGGAGCTTCAGCGTCGTGCAGTCGTACGAGACGACGGCGACGCCTTCTTTCATCGCGAGCCCGAGATCGGAGCGGCGGGTCGTCAGCCAGTCGACGATGAGCGGCTCGGTGTGACCGATGGCCGGACACCCGCCGCTGCTCGGGCTGGAGCTGGCCTGCGACGAGCCGATGGGCCGGGGCGAGTGCACGACCACCTCGGGATCCAGGCCGGGTCCGCAGGACGTCGCTGCGAGCGAGAACCCGACCACGCACATGTTGAAGGCGCGCTTCATCGAGGCGACAGAACCATGAGCCGTGGGTCCCGGTCAATAAGGCGAGCGCGGCCGCGCGCGCGCCGCGCTCGTCACGCCGGGCTGTGCGCGCGCGCCCCCTGCCCCGAGCCGCCATGAGCACGTCGAGGTCCCAGGCGTGACTACAAGAGAGCCTGAGCCTGGCAACTCAGCTCCTCGAAAAGCAACGCGTCGTCGAGACCCTGACCCACAAGCAGGAGAGCAAGCACAAGGAGATCGTCGAGTCGCTGGTCCACCGGCAAAATCTCGCCGTGCTGCAGAGGAAGCTCAGAGACCTGCGCCCGGCGGATCTCGCCCACATCATCGAGGCGCTCCCGCAGGCAGATCGCCTGAGGCCGCGCCGCGCGCGCGGCGGCGTCGACGACGCCGCGCTACGATCCGGCCATGGACACCGCCCCCGCGCCGCAGCGGCCGCTCGTCGCCATCCGGTATTGCCCCAAGTGCCGCTGGCTCACGCGCGCCGCCTGGCTCGCCCAGGAGCTGCTCATCACCTTCCCCGACGCGATCGACGTGCTCCTGTCGCCGGGCGAGAGCGGCGTCTTCGACGTCACGCTCGACGGCGCCCTGCTCTTCTCGCGCGCCGCCGCCGAGCGCTTCCCCGAGCCCAAGGAGCTCAAGCAGGCGATCCGCGACCGCATCGATCCGGATCGCTCCCTCGGCCACTCCGATCGCTGACCCACCCGCGGGGCGGTTCAGATATCGAAATCGAGGACGGCGACGTCGAGCTCGGCGCCGCCGACCGCCTGCGGCATCTGCGACGGCGACGCGACGCGCAGGCGCGGCGCCTCGATGGCCACGCGCTGGCCGCCGGCGACGCTCTTCGTCAGGAACACCGAGCCGCCCACGACGCTCCCCTGCCCCAGCACCGTCTTGCCGCCGAGCACCGTGGCGTTCGCGTAGATGGTGACGTCGTCCTCGACCGTCGGGTGGCGCTTCAGCCCGCGCGCGCCGCGCGAGTGCTGGGGCAACGACAGCGCGCCGAGCGTCACGCCCTGGTAGAGCTTGACGTGCGCGCCGATGTCGGTGGTCTCGCCGATGACGACGCCCGTCGCGTGATCGATGAAGAAGCTGTCGCCGATGTTGGCGCCCGGGTGGATGTCGGCGCCCGTCCGCGTGTGCGCCCACTCGCTCATGATCCGGGGCATGAGCGGCACGCCGAGCAGGTAGAGCTCGTGCGCGACCCGGTGGACCGTCACCGCGAGCAGGCCCGGATAGGCCAGGATGATCTCGTCCATCGAGGCCGCCGCGGGGTCGCCATCGTAGGCCGCCTGCACGTCGAGCAGGAGCCGCCGCCGGACCTCCGGGAGCCTGCCGACGAACGCCCGCGCCACGTCGCGCCCCCGCTGCCGGCACCTCGGGATGTCGATGCGGTTCGCGTCGACGGTCTCGTCCTGGAAGCACAGGCAGCGCTCGATCTGCCGCTCGAGCTTGGCCTGCAGCGTCGAGACCAGCGTGCCCACGTGGTAGAGCAGGTCGTCGTCCGACAGGTCCTGCCGGCCGTGGTAGCCGGGGTAGAAGATCTGGAGGAGGAGATCGATGATCTCCGTGATCTCCTGGCGCGACGGGGTGAAGCGCTTGTTGATGTGATGACCGCGCGGGTCCTCCCGGTAGCCCGCGATCAGCGCCTCGACGACGCCGTGCAGGTCGACCGCTGGGACAGGGGCATCACCGCACTTGTTGCTCACATCGACCTCACGAGGCCTTCATGCTCTCGACCTCGGCGAACATGCCTTCGAACAGAGGCCCCGAGAGGTAGCGCTCGCCGGCGTCCGGCAGGACGACCACGATGGTCTTTCCGGCCCACTTCGGATCGCGCGCGAGCCGGCTCGCCGCGACCATCGCCGCGCCGCAGGAGACGCCGCAGAGGATGCCCTCCTCGCGCGCCAGGCGCCGCGACATGGCGATCGACTCGTCGTTGGAGACCGTCTCGACCTGGTCCACGAAGGAGAGGTCGAGGTTCTTCGGGACGAAGCCCGCGCCGAGGCCCTGGATCTTGTGCGGCGCCGGGGTGAGCGGCTGGCCGGCGAGCGTCTGCGAGATGACCGGCGAGTGGACCGGCTCGACGGCGACGGTGTGGAGCTGCCGGCCGCGGACGCGCTCGAAGTAGCGGCTGACGCCGGTGAGCGTGCCGCCGGTGCCCACGCCCGAGACGAAGACGTCGACGTTGCCGCCGGTGTCGTCCCAGATCTCGGGGCCGGTGGTCGTCTCGTGGATGGAGGGGTTCGCCGGGTTCTCGAACTGCCGCATCAGCACGTACCGGCCCGGGTCGGAGGAGGCGAGCGCCTCGGCCTTGGCGATGGCGCCGTTCATCCCCTGGGGGCCCGGCGTCAGGACGAGCTTGGCGCCGAGCGCCACGAGCACCTTGCGCCGCTCCATGCTCATCGTCTCCGGCATGATGAGCACGCACTCGATCCCGCGCGAGGCGGCGGCGAAGGCCAGCGCGATGCCGGTGTTGCCGCTCGTCGCCTCGACGATCGCCTTGCCGGGGCCGAGCAGCCCGCGCTGCTCGGCGTCCCAGACCATGGCCGCGCCGATGCGGCACTTGACGGAATACGCCGGATTCCGCCCCTCGATCTTCGCCAGCACGGTGGCCGGCGCGCCGTCGGTCGCGCGGCGGACGCGGACGAGCGGCGTGCGGCCGATGCTCTGGGTGTTGTCGTCGTAGACGCGGGGGAAGTTGGTCATGGGGGCCGTCGTGGTGAGGGGGAGGAATGAGGAGATCCAGAGGCGCCCCTCGCTGTCAAGGCCGACGTGCGCTGCGCCTCGGTCGCGCCGTATTTCCAGAGCGCGGCGCGGTTCCACGCTGGCCCACGCCGGCCCGGCGCGCGGCGAGCGGCCGGGGACGGCGCCGGCCCGCGCCTCCGCGCCTGCTCGCCCGGCGAGGGCGCGTCGCGCGAAGCGCGCCTGCTCAGCCGCAGCGAGGCCGCGGCGGCGTGAACGTCGGGTTGCGCGCTCGATGTCCTCGACCCTCCGCGCTCGCGCACATCGCGCTCGCCGCGCGCACCAGCGCGACCTTCGATCCCGTTGGAGGCCCGTTGGAGGCCCGTTGGAGGCCCGTTGGAGGCCCGTTGGAGGCCCGTTGGAGGTGCAACGGCCGGAGGCAGGGTGTCGGGGTGCTGGCAGGTGGCGGTCGCTCTGCCGAGGGGCGGAGGCGCTCCGCGGAAGACGCGAAGTCGACTACGCGCGAAGGACACGAATCATCGAGGCCTGTCCCGAGGAGGGCTGGCCTCGAACGATGCATCGATGTCGCGCGCTGCCGCCTCCCCTTCCGAGGCTCTCGCGCCGCGCGATGAGCGCGTCGCGCGCGATGACGCAGTGCGACCAAGATCGCGCCCGCAACCCGGGAAAGCTCTGCCGGTGTGCGTCAAATCCGGCGTGCCGGCGTTCGTTGGAACCCCAAGGACCCGGGCACGCCGCGACGGATCCGCGGGCGTGCGAATGCCTCGTGGGCGCCTGAGCGAGTAAGGTGATTGCCTGAGGAATCCGTGGACCATCACCATGGGACCACGTCAGACCATGTCCACCCTCTTGACGTGTGTGCATGTGAGCTTATCTTGCTGGATCTTGCTTGAATTTGGCACTTGCCCTGCGTGGCATACGCCTCGCATCATGGCCGAGCATGTTCCCCGCTGAGCCCCCCCGCGCGGAGGTCCAACTGCTCGATGACGATGACCAACCCACTTTAATTTTCCGCCGTCCTCCCGCGTCGCTCGCGGGGCTCGCGATGCCGGTCGCCGCGTCGGCCCCTGCCATGGCAGCTCCGACGCGGCGCTCCACATCGCGTCTGATCGCCGTGAGCGCGGCGGCGGGCATGAGCGTCGCCGCGGTGCTGGGTGCGATCGTGTCGACGCAGCTCGGCGCGACCGGCTTCGATCTCCGCGCGGGCTCGGTGCTCCAGCCGGCCGCGGCGGCCGCGGCCGTCCTGCGCAGGACGGGGAACGTCCCGCCGGCGCCGGTGAAGGAAGAAGCCGCGGCGCCCGTCAAGGCCAGGGCGGGAGCGACCGCGCCGGCGATCGCCCCCGAGGACCGCGCCGACGCGACGCTCGATCGCTCGGCCGTGATCCCGATCCCCGACGGCATCGTCACGATCCCCGCTTCCTTCTCGTCGGCCGACGGGGCTTACGATCTCGTTGTCCATTTCCACGGCGTCAACGATGTCGTCCAGGCGGGGTTCGAGCGCGCCGGGCTCAACGCGGTCGTGATGATCATCAACATGGGTATCAGCTCGGCGGCGTACGAGACTCGGTTCGGGATCCGCTCGTATCTGCCGGCGCTCCTCGCCAAGGCGCAGACCGCGCTGGAGGCGCGCGGGCTGCGCGGCGCGCGGCTCCGGCGCGTCGCGCTCTCGGCCTTCAGCGCCGGGTACGGCGCGGTCCGCGGGCTGCTGAACCAGCCTGGGTTCGCCGACAAGGTGGACGCCGTGCTCCTCCTCGACGGCATCCATACGGGCTACATGCCGCTCGACCACAGCCTGGACATGGAGCGCCTCAAGCCGTTCGGTCGATTCGCCGAGATGGCGGCAACCGGCAAGAAGCTCATGTCGATCACGCATTCGGAGATCATCCCGGTGGGCGATTACGCCGGCACGCACGAGAGCACGGACGCGCTGCTCCTGCTGACGGGCGCGCAGCGCACGCCGGGCGCGGGCGCTGACGCGCAGCCGGTGTACGAGCTGACGGGGACGGCGGGCGAGGCGAAGCCGCGGTTCGTTCCGCTCTCCGAGGCGCACAAGGGCGCGTTCCACGTCCGCGGCTACGCGGGCACCCAGAAGCCTGATCACGTGCGGCACCTCACCCGCATGGCGGAGACGGCGTTGCCGGATCTGGTCCGCCGCTGGAGCGAGAACCCCGCGCGGTGAGCGGCGGCGTAGCGTGAGCGCGCGCGCGTCGTCGAGCGGACAGCCCATTGCGGAGACGGCGTCGACTTCGTTCAGAGATCGACGTCGTCTGTTGTTTTGAGGGGTAGATCCCGAGCGCTGCTGTGGGAGGACGGTCAGCGGGCCTCGCGGAAGCATCCTTGATGCTGGCTTCCGCGATCGTCGTCTGCTACCGCGCAGCGCGATGGGTCAACCGGACCTGTTCGCCAAGCGGACCTTCGCCGAAGAGATGGAGCGCCTCACCGGAGGCGCGATCACCTGGCAAGATCCGCCGGAGATCCGGCTCGAGAAGGTGCAGAGCGACGGCTTGCTCGTGATCCACCGCCCGGAGCGCCTGGCGCACCTGACCGCGCCGTGGCCGTGCGCGCGGAGCGCCGAGGAGGTGATGGTCGAGCTGAAGCTCGCCGGCGACCACGTGGACCGGGGCGCGATCGAGAGGGCTCTCTTGCGGCGGCAAGCGAGGCAGTTGCAGCGGGTCGAGGAGGAGCAGCCGACGCCCTCCTGGCTGGGGCACGAGCCGCTCTGGCTTGTCGCGCCGACAGATCGCGTTGCGCCCGGAGGACGACGCCCACATCGAGGCCTGCGCCGAGCTGGCGACGCTGGAGCGATGGCTCGACCAGTCCGTCACCGCGGCGAGCGCCTCCGAGGCGCTGAAGTAGCTCGGTCCAGCGCCTGAACGCCCTCGACGGTTCTCGCGAACCCGTCCTTGGTTCGCGCTGAACCGCCCGCGCAGTGCTGCGCAGAGGTTCATTCCACATCCGTGACAAGCCTGGGAAGCAGGGCACATGCGAGAGCCTGTGCACTCCAGGCCGGAAGGTCCCTGTGGAGAGGCCGCCAGCGTGGCAGCTCGCCCCATCTGGGGCGCCCCTGCCGGACTCAACAGGATTCGCAACCAAGGAGAAAGCGTAGAACGCCGGCCAGGCGAAGAACCCATTCCGGTATCGAACTTGCTCTTCCATCAAAAAAAGGTGGTAAGCGCGACGATGGCCGGACAAGTACAAGCGCGAAGCGCGGCGCGACGCACCCGGGAGCAGCGGCCCGCAGTCCTGACCGCTCGCCGCAGGCGCGGCACGAGCGCGGCGGAGGCGGACAGCCCGCGCTCGTCCGCCGCGAAGGAACAGGCAGACGGCGCCGCGATGCCGCGACGGACGCTGACCTACGCGGATGCGCTCGAGGGGGCCCAGAGAGCCTCGTTCCTGGACGAGGTCGAACCGCAGCTCGCGACGCTCGTCACCGGGCCGCCCCAGGGCGAGGGGTGGCTGTACGAGGTGAAGTTCGACGGCTACCGCATGATCGCCAAGCTCCGCGGCGGCCGCGTGACGCTCCTGACCCGCCGCGGCCAGGACTGGACCGAGCGGTTCCCTGCCGTGCGAGACGACCTCGCCCGGTTGCCAGCGCGCGAGGCCGTGCTGGACGGCGAGATCGTCGTCGTCGGACGGGATGGCGTGACCGATTTCCAGGCGCTGCAGAACGCGCTGAGCGAGGACAGCGACGGGCGCGAGGGGCGCCTGATGTACTTCGCCTTCGACCTGCTCTACCTGGACGGCCGCGATCTCCGCGGGTGCGCGCAGGTCACCCGCAAGCGGGCGCTCCAGGCGCTGCTCGCGGACGCCCCGGAGGACGGGACCCTGCGCTACACGGAGCACCTCGAGGAGGACGGCGCCGCCGTCTACCAGCACGCCTGCAAGCTGGGGATCGAGGGCGTCATCGCGAAGCGACCGGAGGCCCCCTACCGGAGCGGGCGCGGGACGAGCTGGCTCAAGGTGAAGTGCGGCCGGCGCCAGGAGTTCGTCATCGTCGGCTTCACCGAGCCGACCGGGGCCCGCAAGGGGCTCGGGGCGATCCTCGTGGGCGTGAACACGTCGGGCAAGCTCGTCTATGCGGGCAAGGTCGGCACGGGCTTCACGAGCAAGACGCTGACCACCCTGCGGGGCCAGCTCGAGGCGATCGAGCGCGCGAAGCCGGCTTTTCAGGGGGCGCCGCGCATGCGGGGCGTGCACTGGGTCGAGCCAAGGCTCATCGCGGAGGTCCACTTCGCGGCGTGGACCCGCGACGGACGGCTGCGACACCCCTCGTTCGAAGGGCTCCGCGAGGATCGTACCCCGGAGTCGGTCACCGTCGAGCGCGAGCAGCCCCCGCCGCAGCTCGCGCCGAAGAAGACGGCAGGCGCCTCCGGCAATTCAGCGGCCACGGCGCCGGGCAAGTCGACAGGCGCGTCGAGCAAGTCGACAGGCGCGCCGGGCAAGTCGACAGGCGCGTCGAGCAAGTCCGCAGGCGCGGCGCGGGGAAAGACCCCACGCGGGGGCCGGAGCCGCGGCGCGGAGAAGATCGAGATCGCCGGGGCGCGGCTGACGAACCCCGACAAGGTGCTCTATCCGGCGCAGGGGATCACGAAGATCGCCCTCGCCCGCTATTACGCCCAGGTCGCCGATCACATGTTGCCTCATGTAGCAAACCGGCTGCTCACGCTGGTCCGCTGCCCCGAGGGCCAGGGCAAACCGTGCTTCTTTCAACGGCACGAGGCCGAGGGGCTCTCGGAGGCCATCCGTCGCACGACGGTCGAGGAGGACGACGGGAGACGTACCTACCTCTACGTCGAGACGACGGAAGGGCTCGTGTCCCTCGTCCAGATGGGCGCGCTCGAGATGCACATCTGGGGGAGCCACGTCGACCGGATCGAGCAGCCGGACATGATGGTCTTCGACCTCGATCCGGCGCCAGAGCTGCCGTGGGAGCGCGTGGCGGACGCCGCGAGGACGGTGCGGCACCTCCTGGAGACGCTCGGGCTGCGGAGCTTCGTCAAGACGACCGGCGGCAAGGGCCTGCACGTCGTCGTCCCGATCGAGGCGCGCAGAGGCTGGGACGAGGTGAAGCCGTTCACGAAGGCCGTGGCCGACGCGCTCGTGCGCTTCGATCCGGCGCGGTACATCGCGACGCTGTCCAAGGCCAAGCGCACCGGCAAGGTCTTCGTCGACTACCTGCGGAACGGGCGCGGCGCGACCGCCGTCGCGCCCTACTCGACGCGCGCCCGGCCCGGCGCCGCCGTCGCGACCCCGCTCTCGTGGGACGAGCTCGACGCGCCGCTCGATCCCGCCGCGTTCACCATCGAGACCGTGCCGCAGCGCCTCGCGACGATCCCCGACCCCTGGGCGGAGCTCCCCCGCGTGCGCCAGTCCATCAGGAGCGCGATGATGAAGAAGGTCGGGCTCTGACCGCCTCCGAGACCCTCCGGCAAACCCAGGAGCCGGTGACCACACCGAAGAAGAACGACACGAACGAACCAGCGAATGCTCTCACTGACGTTCCGTTCAGCGTGGCCGGAATGTTTCGACAGCGTGGCGAGCGCTTGGTTGACGGGTCTGCGCGCGCGCTGCATCGTCCCCGGTGCGGCCATGGCAAAGGACCGGAACTCCAGCGCACTGGCGGAAATCGCCGAGCGACTCCACCAGTTCGACGGGGAGCCGCTGCGGGTCGCGTTCCTGGCGCGCGGCATCGACGCGCTCACCCAGGTCGCCGAACGGCTCGATCAGAGCGAGCTGGGCGAGGTCGTCGCCTCGCCCAGCAACGCGGACGCCCTGGTCACGGCCCTGACGCAGCCGAGCGCCGTCGGCCTGTTCTCGGCCGCGGATCCGCTCACGCCGGCCCGCCTCCGCGGCCTCCAGGCGAGGGACGCGCTCCTCGCCGCCGAGGGGGGGACGCTCACCGCGGAGGACGTCGGCGAGGTGCTCCACCTCCCGCCCGACGCCGTCGAGACGCGGCGCGCCGCCGGCAAGCTGCTGGCCGTGGCCGTCGGCCGCCGCGGCCACCTCTACCCTGCATGGCAGTTCGCGGACGAGGGCGTGCTGCCGGGGATCGAGGAGATCCTCGCCCTCCTGGCGGAGCACCCTCCGCTGGCGAAGATCCGGTTCTTTCTCTCCGGCAACCTCCGTCTGGGCGGCGACCGGCCGCTCGACCGCGTTCGCCGTGGCGATCTCGACCCCGTGCGGCGCGCCGCCCGCACGTTCGGCGAGCACGGCGCCGCCTGAGAGCGCCGCGCGATGACGATGTCGCCGCGCTCGCCAGGGGTCCCGGCGGACGCGCTGCGCGCAGGGCGGGACGGCGGCAAAGGGTCGGCGCGCAGGCCGGACGTGGAGCGTGCCTGTCCTCCCGTCGAGCGCCTGCGCGGGGCAGGATCGACGTGAAGACGACGCTCGGGCCGCACCCGGATCCGCCGCTCGATCTGGCAGCAAGGCCGCTCCCGGTCACGATCTTCCGGCGCTCCTGGTTCCGGGTTCATCGGCTCGCGCAGGCGCCGCTCTTCTTCGGCCGCTCGGGCGACAACCGCTTCGACGCGCCGGCCGGCGAGTTCGGGGTGCTGTACGCGGGGAAAGACGCGCGCTGCGCCTTCATCGAGGTGTTCGGCCACGCGACCGGCGTGCGGCTCGTGGAGCAGAGCGAGCTCGCCGCGCGCGGGCTCGCGCGCATCGCGCCGAGGCGGCCGCTCCGGCTCGTGAACCTCGCGGGCGAGGGGCTGGCGCGGCTCGGGGCCGACGCCCGCCTGACCTCGGGGGAATCGTACGCGGCCGCCCACCGGTGGGCGCTCGCGATCCACGACCACCCGAGGAGACCCGACGGCATCGTCTACGCCGCGCGCCACGACCCGAGCCGCGTCTGCGCCGCCCTCTTCGAGCGCGCCAGCGCGGCGCTGGAGGTCACGCCGCTCGGCCCCCTCGCGGATCCGGCGCACGCGGCGCTCCTCGCCAGGCTCCTGGATACGTACAAGTTCGGGCTGGTCTGAGGGCTCGACGAGCGCGCGTCCGCGCGGCCCCCGGGCGCGCTGCGATGCGCGATGCGGCGCCGGGCGCGCGGCGGGCGCGGGAGCCCCGGGCGCGGAGAGCGCCGGCACAGCCGGTGCTTCCCCCGAGGGGAGGCGCGCGGCGGCGGCGGCGTCACGGGCCGTGGTCGCGGCGCGCACGGGCCGAGCGGCGGGGGGAGCGATGAAAATCAAGAATCTGCGGCTGGAAACAGGCTATCTCGTGGAGCCCATTCCGCTCCAGAGGGGGATCGGGACGCACCAGATCCAGATCGCGTCGATCGACGCAGAGGAGACGTCCCGCGTCGAGATCTCCCTGGATCCCAACCGCTGCACGGTCGACAGCTTTGGCGAGGCCAAGGCGTGCACGAAGGTGGCGCCGATCCACCTGCAGGCGGACGTGGAGCTTCTCGAGGAGTGCGACGGCAAGCAGCTCCTGGCCCTGAAATTCGAGGGAGGCAACGGACCGGCGGTCCGGATCGCGCTCCTGCCCCTCTGCGGCAAGGGCAACGAGGCCATCGTCGCGCGGCTCCTGATCTTCGGAGAAAGCGGGGAGCTCAAGGCGATCGTGCCGATGCAGGGGACATCGGCGGGCTGCGTGGTGGCGTGAGCGCGGCAGCGCGGCACCGCCGCGCGCCGAGGGCCTGGAGCCCGGCGCCGGACGCCGCTCAGGCGCCCGGAGGGCCGTTGCCGCCTGGGCCGAAAGGACCACCGGCCAACCCTCCTCCGGGGCCGCCGCTCGGGCCAGCGCCATGGGCGCCGGGCGGGGATCCAGCGGGCGCGCCGTGGGCGCCGGGAGCGCCGGGCGGCGCGCCGTGGGCGCCGGCGGGTGCATAGGCGCCGGCAGGGGCGCCGTAGGCCGCGCCAGGCGGGGGCGCACCGGGGGCGCCGGGCGGGGCCCCAGCGGGCATGCCGTAGGCACCGGCGGGCGCACCGTACGCACCGGGGGCGCCGGGCATGCCGTAGGCACCGGCGGGCGCACCGTACGCACCAGGGGCGCCGGGCGGGGCCCCAGCGGGCATGCCGTAAGCACCGGCGGGCGCGCCGTACGCACCGGGGGCGCCCGGCGGGGCCCCAGCGGGCATGCCGTACGCACCGGGGGCACCGGCGGGCGCATAGGCGCCGGCGGCGCCGTAGGCCGCGCCGGGCGGGGCTCCAGCGGGCGCGCCGTAGGCCGCGCCGGGCGGGGCTCCAGCGGGCGCGCCGTAGGCGCCGGGGGGCACGCCGTAGGCGCCAGCGGGGGCGCCGGGCGAGGCCCCCGGGAACGCGCCGTAGGCGCCGGCCTGGGCCCCGGCAGGCGCGCCGTATCCACCAGGAGCGCCCGGGGGCGGGTAGCCTCCGAGCGACCCCGCGCCGGCCGGACCTTGCCCGGGCGGATAGGCCGACTCCATGGCGACGCGCCGCGGATTCGCCGGATCGTAGCGCACCGTGACGATGCACCCCGGCTGGATACGAGGGGCCGCGAGCACCGACACGAGCGCGACCGTCTCCACCTGATACGGCGGCATGCCCGGCGGCATCACCTCGAGGAGCAACTTGAGGCTGTAGGAGTCCTGCGCGCCCATGGACACCTTCATGCCCGTCTCCTGGTACTGCAGCACGCGAGCCGCGCACGGGACGCCGATACGAAGGAGCTGCTGCTGCTCCTGCTGCTGCGCCCTGAGCGGGCCGAGGACCTTCTTCCAGACCCCCCAGAGGACGGCCGCCGTGATGCCGAGCGGCACGACGACGCTGAGCAGAATGACAAGCAGGGTGGATGACATCCCGCCAGCGTACCAGGACGGCCGTCGGGAGCACCAGCGCCTGGACGCTCCGACAACGAGATCACCGCGCGTCGCTCCGGCGCGCGACGCGCGGTGATCTCGGTCCCCGCCTTCCTCAACCCTCCTCGTGAGGCCCGTCCCGCCGCTCAGGACCCCATCTCCGGCGCCGCGCGGACGGGCTCGCGAGGCGCCCAGCGTGCCTCAAGGACAGCGGCGGTACGCGAGGCCGTACTCGATCCGGACCTGGACGTCCGTCGTGTCGTTCGTCAAGACCCCGGAATGCAGCGGCGCCGTGCGGTTCGTCACGAACAGGCTCGTCTTGATGTTGAGCGGCCGCACCGTGCCGCACTCCGACCAGACCGTTGTCGCGAAGTTGTCCGTGCGCGAGAAGTTGTTCGTGAAAGGCCCGATCATGTTCCACGTGACCGGCCCGGAGGTGAGCGGCGACCCCGAGAAATAATACGATGTCTCGTGGAGCGCCTGGACGCTCGGCTCCAGGTCGGCGAAGCCACGGTACGTGGCGTCGAAGAGGGCCACCTGCCACCCTGGATCGAACCGCAGATCCACGGCGAGCTGGCAAAACGAGCGGTTCGCGGTGCGGGCGGTGCCCGGGCCGGCCTGCGCCTCGAACTGGTCGAAGATGACGGTGATCGCCTTCTGATCGGGGGAGATCACCCCCGCGGCGGTGCCGACAGGACATCCGCTGCCGGCATACGTGAACGACTCGATCCGCGCGTTCTGCGCCAGCGCCGGAAACGCGAAGAAGAAAACCGAAGAAAAGACGAACGCCCATCGCAGCAACATGCTCGCCCCCTTTCCCAGACTGACGACCATCGCGTCGCCTTGCGTCGCCGCCCGCGCGCGTGTCGCCACGGTCGCAGGTCAGCCGACATGTCCTGTCGAGGATGCGATAGCTGCGCGCTCCGCGCAACCTGCGCGCGGCGCTCTCACCTCATCGTGGCGTCGCGCGCAGATCGGGATACGACGGCCGACGCGGCGCCCGCGGGACTCACGGACATTCGAACGATCCCGGAGCGCGACGAAACCGGAAGAGACGGCGCGTGGGCTGTCGACACGGTCGCCGCGAACAGCCGCCCTCACGACGGCCTCCCTCACGCGGGCTCAGGTCGGCGAGATCAGCGTGATCTCTCCGGGAGATCGGGCTCGTGCTGCTCCTGCCGCTGCAACGCGGCCTTCAGCGCGGCGCGCAGCGCGGTGATCTCGGCGCGCGCCGCCTCCAGCTCGGCCGGCGAGCCCTGCTCGAGGAGCTCCGGATGGGCGCGCGCGAGGCGCCGCGCCGCCTCCGTGGCCCCCCAGCGCGCATAGCACCGGTGCGCCTCGGTCATGTAGGCGCGCGCGATCGTGATCTTCCCGCGGCCGAGGTGATACCGCGCGCAGAGCTCGTTGCCGAGCGCCTCGTCGTGGAGGAACCGCCCCTCGCTCGCCGCCGCGATGCCGTCGTCGTAGAGGTCCGCCGCGCCCGCGTCGCCCGCGGTCCGCAGGACCTCCGCCGACAGGAGGAGGCGCCGGTGCCGGAGGTTGCCCGGGAACACCTCGGACCACGCGACGAGCGGATCCAGCAGCTCTCGCGCCCTCTCCACATAGCGCCTCGCCGCCGCGGCGGAGGCGGCGCTCGACGCCTGCGTCAGGCAGACGCCCGCATAGAAATGATAGGCGGGCGTGCCCTGCCAGCTCGCGATCCCGAGCGAGCCCGGGACGGCGCGCAGCGCCAGCTCCGCCGCGCGGTCGTACCCGCCCGCGAAGGCGCCAAGGACGATCGCATAGAGCTCGGCGAAGAAGAGCGTCGCGCGGGACTCGGTGCGCAGCGCCCCCGCGATCACGGAGTCCAGATCGAGCCAGTCCCCCCGGAGGCGCGACGGGTCTTCGGTCGGGGTCGTCAGGTTGTGGCCAATCTGGCCGACGGCGCGGATCTGCCAGGCGACGGTGTCGAACCGGTCGAGCTCGCACAGGGGCATGAACGAGCGCGCCTCGGCCAGGATCTCGCCGAGGGGCAGGCCGCGGAGCAGGCTGTTCGTGCAGGCGTTCATCGCGTTGAGGGTGGCCGGCAGGTGCTGCCCCGTGTCCATCCCCCCGCGCACGCCGCGCAGCAGGCTCTCCTTGCACGCGGCATAGCCCTCCTTCCAGTGCTGGATGAGCGCGCCCCAGCGACTATAGAGCAGCGGCGCGGCCCTGCGGTCCGAGAGCCGCTCGCCGAGCTCCACCGCCGCCAGGCCGAAGCGATAGCCGCGCTCGATGTCGCTCGCGGCGCAGAAGAGCATCCCCGCGTACAGGAACGCCGATATCGAGCTCGTCGAGATCCCGTGCTTCAGCGTGTTCTGCACGAGCTTCATCGCGAAGATGCCGCAGTTGTTCGTGACGAGGGCATAGCTCGGCATCAGGAGCTCCTCGAGAAGGCATTGCAGCGCCGCGATCTCCGGGTCGTCGAGCGGCGGGAGGTCGACGAGCGACGCGATAGGCCTGTCGCCGAGGAGCTCCGCCGTCGCGGCGATCTCGCGATCCAGCGCCTCGCGCTCGGGGAAGCGCGGGAGCCGGATGCCGAAGGGCTCCAGGGCGAGCAGCCCCTCGTCGAGCGCGGCGAGCGGGTCGTTCCGCAGGAGCTCCGCGCTCACCTTCCGGCGCCGGAGCGCCGCCCGGTCCGCGCGGGAGCGGGCGTGCACAAGGCCGCGGGAGAGCCGCTCGCCCGCGGCCTCGGGCTCGCCGCAGAGCGACTCGATGGTCGCCGTCTTCAGCGTGAAGGCGAGCGTGAGCTCGTAAGCGGCCTCCCACGGGCGCTCCGGCAGCATCGTGAGCCCGAGCTCGAGGTGCCTCCGCGCCTCGCCGAACGCCGCCGCCTCCTCGGCCTGCTCGGCCGCGCGCAGGTGCTCCCGCGCGAGCGCGAGGCGCTCCTCGGGATCGGCGCTCGTGTCGCCCGTGCGGTTCAGGTGGTCCACGACGGTCCTTTATAAATGGCCGGCACGAGCCGCGCTAACGCTTCGGCTTCGTACGGTGGATGTGGTCAGGCGGGGGGGCTCGTCCTCGGCGCGCGGCGAAGGGAGCGCGCGTTCACGGGAGCGGCGACGCGGCGACCCGGTAGACAGGGACCAGGTTCACGCGCTCGTCCCAGGACGGGTGGCGCCGATAGAAGAAGTCGAGCCGCGCCGCCGGATCCTTCGCGAACGCAGGGTCGCGCAGCCGCGCCTCGAACGCGGCGCGCAGCGCAGGATCCGCGGCCAGCATCCTGCGGGCCTCCTCCTCGGCGACATAGGGCTCCATGTACTCCTTGCGCTCGAAGGCGGCGTTGAAGAAGCCCCAGGCAGCGAGGGAGTCCGGCGCGAGCGGCTCGAGCAGGTGAAGCACGAGCGGCGCACGCGGCTGCGCGATGGGGATGAAGAGCGAGCCGCGCGGCAGATCGAGCCGCTCGGACCGGAAGGCGCCCTGGAGCTTCGCGGGGGTCCGGCCCTCGAAGGACGGCTCGAACGTCACGGCGTCGGCCCGGAACGCCTCGACGGAGAAGCCGGGGCGCGCCTCGGGCAGGCGCTCGTGGCGCACGCCGTGCAGGCGCAGCTTGTCGGCCACCCAGGCCGCGTGCGCCGCGGGGACGACGTAGCCCGCGGCGGGCGCGGTGACGGTCAGGTCCGGCTCGATCCGGTCGAACAGCGGGACGCGCCAGATCTCCGGGCGCGACTCGTCGTAGCGGATCCACGTGCCGCCCGAGATCTCCGAGGCGCTCCGCTCGTAGGCGTACCCGCGGAACGGGAAGACGCGCGGGACCGGCGCCGCGCGGTAGCGGAGGACGAACGGCGCGCCGGCGAGGCGCGCGGCGGCCGCGTCCGCGCGATCGGCCGCCGCGCGCAGGGCGCCCGCGCCGGCGGCGGCGCGCTCGAAGAGCGCCGCGAGCAGGTCGTGGACCGCGCGGACGCGCCGGGGGTGCGTGGCCCAGCTGTGCGTCTCGACGAGCACGCCGATGCGGTTGCGGGCGGCGCCGTAGGACTGCGAGAAGCGCGGCGCCGCCGGCCTGGCGGTGATCCCCGAGGAGGGGTCGTCCTCGGCGCGGAACGACGGGTAGAACGGGAGCGGCAGGTGGCCGAGCGCCGAGAGGCGCGCCTGGAGCGCCTGGGAGAGCTCGCGCGCGGCGGCGTCGAGGCCGCCGGGGTGCGGCGCCGACGGCTCGACGATGACCGCGACGTCGTGCTGGAACTTCGCGCCGTCGGTCGTGTGCAGATCGACGAGGACCACCGGGTCCCAGGCGTCGAGGAGCGCCAGCATCGCTTGCATCTCGGGCGCCTCGGCCTTCATGTAGTCGCGGTTCAGGTTGAGGTTCTGCGCGGTGGTGCGGAAGCCCATCGCCTCGGGGCCGCGCTGGTTGGGGCGCTGGTTCGGGCCGAAGCGCTCGTGGCCGTCGACGTTGAAGACCGGCACGAACACCGCCGTGACCGCGGCGAGGGCGCCGGGCGCCATCGCGCCGTCGAGCAGCTCGCGGAGCGCAAGGAAGCCGCCGTCCTTGCCGTCGATCTCGCCGGCGTGGATGCCGCCCTGGAACAGGATCACCGGGCGCCGCTTCGCCCGCGCCGCGGCGGGGTCGAGCGCGCCGTCGGCGGAGGCGGCGATCGCGAGCATGGGCCTGCCCTCGGGCGTCGTGCCGAAGCGAAAGCAGCGGGCGCGGCCCGGATAGGCCTGCTCGAAGGCGGGGCAGAGGCGCTCGACCTCGGCGTAGCGGCCCGTGCGCCGGAAGCCGGTCCGCTCGGCCTCGGTGACGAGCGAGGGCGGGACGGACGGTGCAGGCGGGACGGGCGCCGGCGCGGGCGCGGATCGAGCGGCGGCCGGATCGGCCGGCGAGCCGGGCGCCGGGGTCTGGCAGGCCGCGATCAGCGAGATCAGCGCGATTCCACCGGAAATGACGCGTCCAGAGAGCGCGGCGCGGGGGCGAGACATCGCGGGAGTCGACCAAATTCCGCGCTCAGCGGCAAGGCGTGCTCCCAGGGTCGGGCGCGGGGTAAGCTCGCCAGGGATGAGCGCGCTCCCTTCCCGCCGTGCGCTGGCCCTCGGAGCGGCCCTTGTCGGCGGCGCGGCGCTCCTCACCCCGCTCGGCGTCGCGTCGCTGCGGCGCGCGGAGGCGGAGCGGACCGAAGCGCAGGCGCCGGCGGCGGGCCCGGCAGCGGCGGGGTCCGCCGGCGCGGCGACGGCGATCGAGGACGGCGGGGCCGGCCTCCTTGACGGCGGCGGGGATGCGGGGAGCGCGCCGGCGGGCGGCGCCGCCGGCCTCCTGGACGGCGGCGGGGACGCGGGCGCCGCGCCGTTCGAGAAGCCCGTGTGGTCCGAGGCGTCGCGCGCGGCCACGTACGGCGGGCTCTCGAGCGACGCGTGCGACCGGGAGATGAAGCGCCGCCGGATCCCGCACGCCGCGGCGGCGCGCGGCGCCCCGCTCGTCGACCGGCCGGTCCGGATCACCGGCCCGCTGCACGGGGTCACGTTCCGCGGCGACGGCGTGGCGAAGCCGCGGTCGACGTCCGTCTTCGACATCGCGGATTGCCGGCTGGTCCTCGCGCTCGACGACCTCGCCGCGTTCCTCGCGACGCGCGGGGTCGCCGAGGTGGTGCACGTGAGCATGCACCGGCCCGCGCCCGCCGGCACGGCCGCGCCGAAGCCGAAGCCGAGGCCGAAGAAGGCGCAGAAGGCGCCCGCGAAGACGCCGGCCGGCAAGAAGACGCCGAAGGGCGCTGCCAGGGCGGCGAAGCCGGGCGCGCGCGCCCCGCAGAAGCCGACGGCGGCGCCGGCGCGGCCCAGCCAGCACGCGCTCGGGCTCGCCATCGACGTGGCCGCCTTCGTGAAGGCCGACGGCGCGCGGCTCGACGTGAAAGCCGACTGGCACGGCGCCATCGGCGCGCCGCCGTGCGGACCCGGATCGGAGCCGAAGGAGCCCACGCCCCAGGCCCTCGAGCTGCGGGAGATCATCTGCGCCGTTCACACGAGCGGGCTGTTCAACGTCGTGCTGACGCCCAACGCGAACGAGGCGCACGCAGACCACTTCCACTTCGATATCAAGCGAGACGCCCGCTACTTCCTGCTGGAGTGAGCCGCTCGCACAAATACCATGACACCGTTATCGGGCTCGCGTCCCAGCATGGCGCACGCTGGCGTCGCTCGACCCACATCGAACGCGAAACGGCCTTCGCGGGGTGGCCTGAGGCCGCCCACAACGAAGAAAGGACGGGTGTGCAATCTGGACAGATGCGGCGCTTCGTGCGAATTCTTGTTGTAGAACATGTCGATCAGGTGTCGCAGCCATGTTCGCAACATCTCCGCAGGCGAGGTCCACTGGGAGGAGTGGATCCCTCCTCGGAATGGCAACGCGGACAGGCGCCCCGTGGTCCTTGTACACGGCCTGTCCGACAGCTGCAGGACCTGGAACCGGCTCGCGCCCGCCCTCGCGGCCGGAGGGCGGCGGGTCGTCGCGCTCGACCTGCCCGGCCACGGACACTCGGCCCGCCCTGACGCTCCGTACACGGTCGCGTGGTATGCGCGCGTGGTCGCGGAATGGATCCGCTCCCTCGGTCTCAGCGATTTCGATCTGGTCGGGCACTCGTTCGGCGGCAGCATTGCGATGTGCGTGGCGATAGAGCGGCCGGGGCGCGTGCACCGCCTCGGGCTCGTCGCCGCGGGCGGCATCGGGAGCGAGGTCGCGCTGCCGCTGCGCTTCGCCGCGGTGACAGGGCTGCTCGAGCTGACGGCCCCGGTGCTCATGGGCGTCGGCACCCACGCGGGGATGCTGGTGCTCGGCGGCAACTTCAATGCAGAAGAGCGCAGGCACCTCGCCCGCGTGAACGCGCGGCCGGGCACGGCGCGGGCCCTTTCGCGCACCCTCCGCCACGCGATCGATCTGCGCGGCCAGCGCGAGCACCTCATGGACATCGCGCATCGGCTCCCGGAGATACCGCCGCTCGCCGTCTACTGGGGCGAGCGCGACCCCGTGATCCCGGTGCGCCACGCGGCGGACATCGACCGCTACCTGGAGGGCGTGACGGTGCGGCGCTTCGCGAAGGCGGGGCACTACCCGCACCGGGAGGCGGTGGCCGACCTCGCCCCGGACCTCGTGCGCTTCCTCGACGCGCCGCAGCCCGCGCCGCGCCTCCGCGCCGGGGCGCGCGCGCCGCGCGCGTCGGCCGCCGCGGCGGCGCGGCAGCCGAGCCCCCGGTGGCAGCCCTGGGCGGAGGCCCCGGTGCGGCAGTGGGCGCAGCGCTCGCTCGCGCCGCTGCTCCGGCAGTCGCCGCAGCAGGAAAGCGACGGCGCCGCATCGCCCGCGGATCTCGGCAGCCGCCCGCCGCCGGTCCCCTGCTGACGCCGCGGCCCGGTGGCCGCTGACGCCGCCAGGCCCTCGCTGACGCGGCGCAGCCCCCTCCCCCCGCGCCGCCGCCCGTTCCCTGTTGACGCGGCGCCCCCCGGTGCGGTTCCCTCGGGCGCCGGTGCAACTCGAGTGCGAGACCTGCGGCGCGTCGCTGCGCGTCGAAGCGGACCAGCGGACCGCTGTGTGCCCCTACTGCGCGTCGCCGTCCGTCGTGGAGCGGCCGCCCTCGCACGACCGGCCGCTGCCGCACTTCGTCCTCGGCTTCACAACGAGCCGGGAGAGCGCCCAGGGCGCTGTCAAGGCGTGGCTGGGCAAGCGGAGCTTCTTCGTTCAGTCGGGCGTCAAGACGGCGACGATCGACGCGATCCGCGGCGTCTACACGCCCGCCTACCTCTACTCGGCGATGGCGCAGACGCGCTACGCCGCGCAGATCGGCGAGAACTACCAGGAAACCGAGACGTACACGACGACCGACGAGAAGGGGAACACCGTCACCCGCACGCGCGTCGTCACGAGGACCGAGCACCGGCACCTCGAGGGCCAGCACGCCACCTACGTCATGGATGTGCTCGTCGTGGCGTCCCGCGCCGTCCCGAACGCCGAGCTCGAGGCGGTCGAGCCGTTCGACCTCCGCACGATGCGGCGCTACACGCCCGCGGTGCTCAGCGGCTGGATCGCCGAGGAGCCGACGATGACCCAGGACGAGTGCTACGCCCTCGCGCGGCGGGAGGCGCTGGAGAAGATCGGCCGCGACCTCGCGGCGTTCATGCCCGGCGACAGCCACCACGGCCTCGCGTACGAGACGCGCCTCGACCGCGAGACGCTCGAGCTACTCTACGTGCCGCTGTGGGTGCTCGCGATCCGGCACGACCCGCAGAAGCCGCCGTTCCGGGTCCTCATCAACGGGCAGACGGGCGCGATCCACGGCAAGGCGCCGCTCTCGTGGGTCAAGATCGCGCTCGCCGTGCTGCTCGTGCTCCTGCTGATCGCGGCGCCGTTCGTCCTGGCCGCGGCGCGCGACCGCGGTCAGGCCGAGCGCGGGGGCGCCGCGCGGCCCCAGGGCGCCGCCGCCGCGCCCGCGCCGGCCGAGCGCCCCCGCCCCGGCGGCAGCCCAGGCGGGAGCAGGCCCGCGCCGACAGGAGGGGCGCGATGAGCCTCAGCATGGGGACCTCCGGGGCGATGGCGCGGTGCTGCGCCCGGTGCCAGGGGCCGCTGGAGCCGGGCGATCTTCGCTGCGCCGTGTGCGGGCTCTCCGCGCCGATGGAGCGCGCGCCGGCCCCGCAGGTCGTCCAGGTGCTGCGGTGCACGGAGTGCGGGGCCGCGGTGTCGTACTCGGCCGAGGCGCAGGCGCCGAAGTGCCGCTTCTGCAGCGCTGTCACGCGGCTGGAGCAGCCGGTGGATCCGGTGGATCAGGCCGACTGGCTGCTGCCGTTCGGGGTGACGCCGGAGCAGGCCGACCAGGCGCTGCGGCAGTGGATGTCGACGCTCGGCTTCTTCCGCCCGTCGGACCTCGGCCGCGCGGCCACGGTGGAGGGGCTGCACCCGCTCTGGTGGGCGGGGTGGGTCGTCAACGTGGACGCCCTCGTGAGCTGGACGGCGGACTCCAACGCGGGCGCCCACCGGAGCCCGTGGGCGCCGCACGCCGGACAGACGGAGCTGCCGTTCCGGGGGCTGCTCGTGTCCGCGTCGCGCGGGCTCTCGCTCGACGAGGCCCGGGAGCTCGCGCCGCACTTCCGGCTCGACCGGATGGCGCCGGCGGCGCACCGGGCGGAACAGCAGCTCGGCCCGCCGGGCGCGGTGCTCGAGCAGTTCGACGCCCAGCGCTCCGCGGCGCGGAAGGTCCTCAGCGAGCGGATCGCGGCCACCGCGGAGGAGGCGCTGAAGCGGGGGGTGATCCCGGGGTCCACGTTCCGCAACGTGCACGTGGCGGTGCTGCTGCGGGCGCTGGAGACGCGCCGGGTGGCCCTGCCGTCGTACGTGCTCGCCTACCGGTACAAGGGGCGGAGCTACCGGGCGGTCGTGCACGGGCAGGACGCGGGGTGCGTCACGGGGGCGGCGCCGATCGCGTGGGGCAAGGTGGCGCTCGTCGTCGCGGGGGGGATCGCGCTCGTCGTCCTCGTGGTGGCGGCGCTGGTGCTCTCGGGCGGCGGCTAGCGGGGCGGCTGCCGGGCTTCCCGGCCCGAGGCGACGGGGTTCGTCGCGCGGCGCGTGGGCCCCGCCGGACTCGCCCGAGACAGAGCTCCTCCGGCGACGATCGGCGCGGGAGCGGTGGCGAGCCCGGGTGACGAGATGGCCAGAACGGGGCGCATCGATGGGGCGATCCGCGCGATCGGCGAGCCCAGATCGTGTGGCGGAATGCCTCGAAAGCACGCCCGGTGCGGCAGAGAAGAGCCATGGATCTCGCCGTGTTGCGCGTGAGCTGGGCGTGGTCCGGATCTCGCAACCACGGGCGGAGCTCGAAGGAGGAGAACATGGAAACCGGGTCACGCGAAAAGCTGATGGAGATCCTCAAGAAGTTCCGCAACGCCATGCTCGTGACGCAGGCCAACCACGGGGTGCTGCGCGCGCGGCCCATGGCGCTCATGAAGGTCGATGATGCGACCGGTGACATCTGGTTCATGACGAGCATCGACTCCGGCAAGATCGACGAGATCGAGTCGAACCCCGAGGTGAACGTGACCCTCCAGGAGGCGCGCCGCTTCCTGTCGCTCTCCGGCCGGGCCTCGATCGTGCGGAGCCGCGCGAAGATCGAGGAGCTGTGGTCCGAGGAGGCGAAGGTCTACTTCCCGAAGGGCAAGGACGACCCCCACCTCGCGCTCATCCATGTGAGCCCGCGCGAGGGCGAGTACTGGGACAACGAAGGAGCCGCCGGGCTCAAGTTCCTCGTCGAGGCGGTCAAGGCCTACGTCACCGGGACGACCCCGAAGACCGACGCCTCCCAGCACGCCACCGTGCCGCTGAACGGCGGGACGTCGGGCGTGTCCGCGCGGTAACGCCACGCCGCTGGCGCGCTGCGCCGCACGCCCTGTGCGGCGCTCCTCGGTCCGTTCCCTTCACCCCAGCAAGGAGCCTGCGCGCGTAGCAGATCGCACCGCACGCGCAGGCTGGCCTCACGTCCCCGCTCACCGATCCGGCGCGCGCAGGTCGAGGAGCCCTCGAGTCCAGCAGGGCGCGTACCCGCGCTCACCGGAGGGTCCACACGAACCGCGGGGAAGTCAGCGGGCGTCCCCGCGGGGACGATCCCATCGGGTCTCCCACGGCCGAACCGGCAGTGTTGCCGCACCGCAGGACCAGCGGGACGGAGCGTGGCGCATCCTTTGCTTTATTCCGGATTGACCCGTGCTCTCTCCTCGAAGGTGGGCGACGCGGGAACCCGGCAGGAGCGAGGTCTGGCATGGGGAGCTTCACGATGTCTCGTCGAGCGCAGATGGTGATGATCGCGGCGGCGACGGTCGTCGTCATCGTTGGACTGCGCTACGCGCAACCGTTCCTGGTGCCCGTGCTGTTCGGCATCGCGCTCGCGGCGCTCTCCTCGCCTGTCGCGAGCTGGGTGACCCGCCGGGGGCTCCCGCCGGCGATCGGGGCGCTGGCCGCGCTCGTCGTCGACCTGGCGATCCTCGCCTTCGTGGGGGCGGTCGTGACCATCGCCGGGGTGGAGCTGGAGGAGAAGGTGCCGGTCTACCTGGCGCGCGCCTCGGACATGACCGTGGCGATCGCCGCGACGCTCACGGAGCGCGGGCTGCCGGTGAACCCGGAGTTCTTGTCGAAGACGCTCCACACGGCCTCCCTGGTGCCGCTGCTCGGCGGGGCCGCGGTGACGGTCGCGAGCGCGGCGTCGAACCTGGGGGTGGTGCTCCTCGTCGTCTTCTTCGCGCTCTGCGAGTTCGCGGGCGCAGGCGCGAAGCTCAGGGCGGTCCTCTCGGACCCGCGGCGCGGGTTCGAGCACGTCGAGCGCATCGTGCGCGAGGTCAAGAAGTACCTGGTCGTCAAGACGCTGACGAGCCTGCTGGTGGCCGTCCTCGCCTACGTGATGCTGCTCCTGCTGGACGTGGACCTGGCGCTCCTGCTGGCCTCGAGCCTGTTCGTCCTGCACTTCATCCCCAACATCGGCGCGGCGGTGGCGACGATCCCGGCCGTGCTCGTGGCGCTCGCCAGCCAGGGGCCGGGCACCGCGGCGGTCGTGGCGATCGGCTACCTGCTGATCAACCTTCTTGTGGGCAACGTCCTCGAGCCGCGCGTGCTCGGGCAGACGCTGGGGCTGTCGCCGCTCGCCGTCCTGCTCGGGATGCTCTTCTGGGGGTGGCTCTGGGGGCCGTCGGGGGCGCTCCTGTCGGTCCCGATCATGATGGTGGCGAAGATCACGCTGGAGAACGTCGAGGGGATGTCGTGGATCGCGCGCCTCCTGGAGCCCGCGCCCGAGGAGCGCGAGGAGGCGGCGCCGGTCAGCGAGGACGCGCCGAGATCGCTCCTGAGGCCGAGCGTCGCGGGGGCGCGGAGATCCGGGTAGCTCAGCTGTCGGCGGAGAGGTTGTGCCGGGGAGCCCGGCCGCAATCGAGGGTGTTCGTCGCGCGGCGTACGCGAGCAGATCGACACGACGGGGCCGGATTACGTAGGTCTCGCGGGGTCAAGGCCAACGCCAAACTGCCGATCGTGGGCGCTGCCCCCGCGATCGCGGGTCGGCCGTGAGCTTCCGGCGGTGCCGTCGACGGCGGTGGAGCAAGTGCAGTTGGCGAGCAGGTCAGCGAGCGTCCCGGCACCTCGGGGTGCCCATCGGGACCACGTTCTCGCGGCTCCGCCGGCGGCGGAACCTCCTTGCGACCATGCTCAAGTAGCGGCGACGGGCTCATTGGACTTCCGTCCGGTGTCTTCTCCCAGCGCGTTACGGCGCGCTGCCGTGCAATTCAAGACGGTGTGTCGCCAGTGCAACGGGAACTCGCCGGCATGAGCATCGATCTGGCGTGCTGCTCGGCGACGATGTGGCGATGAACGGCCAAAGGTTCGACCCGAGCTCAATCGGGGGGCTACGGAGAAGCAGAGCGTTCCATCTCCCAGGGACGGTCGTTTGCGTCCTGACAGACGCTACCATCCGTGCGCAGAGACGCCGGCGTTCCTCATACACCCCGACTCCTGCTCGCCTCGCTCTCGCGGTGTATACTGCGCGAGACGCGCATTTTACACCATCACGCTCGAATGTCGTAGTTAATCCGAGACGTGTGTCAGCGCGCCGGCGCGACAGATCTGTGGGGAGAACGACCTCTGTCTACAACGCCGAGCGCACGCAAGCTCAGACATGACAGGAAACCAATGATTCTGGAAAGCATCAGCAGTGCAGGCTTTGAGCCGAGCAATATCGCATACCGGATGCCTGACGGCAGCATCAGCATCGTGCAGGGCGGGAGGGCGCTGGTCCCAGATGATGTCGCTGAATATTTGACGAGCGTCAGGAGAGGTTTATACGATCACAAGGCCACGGAAATACTTGCATTTGCTTCGTCATGGGCATATTCGGACGTCAGCACATTTGCGTTGGCCATGGCACAGCGCGGGCTGTACGGGAACGATTGCGTTGCCATCACATTTTCGAACGATGCTCTGCTGGTCGACACGTCCGCTTTGCTTCTCCAAAGCGAGTCCAGGCGCCTGGCGATTCTTTGCTTCCGGGGCACAGAGCCGAGGAATGTCATCGACTGGGTCTCTGACACGAGCGGGAAGATGGAGTCCTTTCTCTCTGCCGGGAAGGTGCATGGGGGATTTCATCGCGCAGCTCGGTCGATCTGGCCGGTATTGAGGCCGCTTCTGCGAGCTGCGGCCGAAGAGCGCTCCATCTGTGACGAATTGCAGTCGATGAAGAAAAAATGGATGAAGTCCTGTTCGGCCAGTGGTTACTACGTGGAAGATTGGCTGTTTCCTGGCCGCGCGCCCGGCGAGACAGAGACGCCAGAGGTAAGGGCGACAGGACGTGGGGGCGGCGCGCCGGGCGAACCAGGGACGGTGAAACGAGAGCCTCCTGCGCTCTACATTACGGGCCATAGCCTGGGCGGCGCGTTGGCGGTCTTGACCGCGGCGCTCATCGATTGGGACGATGACTTCAATGACGAATTCCCAGGACTGATTCGCGGAATATATACATACGGGCAGCCAATGGTGGGCGACGCCACGTTTGCCCGCGAATGTCGCGGAAACATCGGAAATTATCTATATCGTCATGTGTACGACAAAG
This sequence comes from Sorangium sp. So ce1335, assembly GCF_051521615.1. Lineage (NCBI taxonomy): Bacteria > Pseudomonadati > Myxococcota > Polyangiales > Polyangiaceae > Sorangium > Sorangium sp. So ce1335. Next base: position 5,008,692 of record NZ_CP150363.1, on the reverse strand, counting down.
ATATCGTGCCGCGTTTGCCGTCGCTGACAATGGGAAATTTTGAGCATTTTGGCCGGGAGTACCGTTCGACGAACGAGGGGTGGACATTGCGAACCAGGCCTGCGCAGAGGGTGCTCACCCTGGGTCTGAGTAACGTCATAGGAGCATTGGCATGGCTCACTCATGATGTGTTGCCTCTGAAGGGACTGAGGCTGCCGCTCTCGTGGGGACACCATTCGCCACTCAATTACATGCGCACGTCGATGATTGCTCGCCCAGGTGCCGAGTTCGATCCATCGGTGCCCGTTCCTCGTCGGGGTCGATAGAGCGATCTGCGAATGGTGGCCGCGCGCATTGTTAGGTGCACAGACAGCACTTGCAGGTAGCGCAGCGGGCGCTTGCCGGCCTGCCCAGCGCGCCGCGCAACAAGGCCGCGGCGGATGGTGCCACCACCTCTCCGCGGCCGTGTCTGCAACTGGAAAGCGGGCCACGGCGCAGGAGTGCTGCTTGGCGATCGGCCCCCGGGCCTGTCATGGCCCCGTCGCTGGTGCGATCCCGATACCGAAGACGCGCTCGTGCCGCGCGCTCTCGTGGCAACCCATGCACGACGCGACGCGCCCGGCGGAGGTCACCTCCCCTTCCGGCGTGACCGTGCCGTAAACCCAGCCCGCGTCGGTGCCGGGCGTCTCCGGCGTCACCTTGAGCACCACGTAGGCGCCGGCGAGGCGCGACGCGCGGTAGACGCGGTCGCCGTCGCGCAGGTAGGGGTCGAAGTGGTCCTCGGGGCCGTGCGGGGCTTCCGGCCGGGAGGCGCCCGGGAACTCCGGCGCCGCGCCCTTCTCCACGAGCTCGGGGTGGTAGCTCTCCTTCACAAGGACCTGCCCGACCGGCTGGGACACAGGCTCCGGGCCCTGCGCGAACGGATAACGATCGCGGTGCCGGGCGAACACCGAGTAGAGCTTGCGGGCGTGGCCGCCGTCCTCGGCGGCGCTCATGCGGGCACGGCCCGGCATCGGCAGACGGCAGAGCCAGGGAGCCCAGCGGAGCTCGTCGTCGACACGCCCCCAGGCCCTGTAATCGCGGTACGCGGCGGCGATCAGCGGGGCGAAACGCGCATCGACCTCGGCAGCATCGCCGGCCGGCGCAGAGGGCGCGGCAGCCGGCGTCGCCGAGGAAGTACCGGAAGGAGGGCGCTGCGCGACCTCCGCGTCCGGGAGAGCTGGCTCATCCAGGGGCTGGCTACATCCAGGCGCGAGCACAAGGAGCAAGAGCAGGGGGACACGCATGAGGCCGATCGTACGATCGGACCGACCGGAAGATCTGCCCGGCGAGCCGCGCGCCGCGCGAGCGTCGGGCACGCTGGCGCCCCGCACACCGCGGCCGAGGCGCCGGCGGCAGAGCTCACCGCGCCGGCCGCCGAGCTCACCGCGCCGGCGGCGCGGGCTCCGGCGACGGCGGGGCGGCGCGGGTCGGCTGGCAGCGGGGGCAGAAGTACGTCGACCGCATCATCGTCCCCTGCCGGCGCATCTGGACCGCGGCGCCGCAGTCGTAGCAGGCGCGCCCCTCGCGACCGTACACGCTGACAGGCCTCCTGACGCGGTCGAAGCCGGTGCGCGTCGTGCGCGTGTGGAGGTAGTGCGCGGTGGGACCGCGGTACGCGCCCGACGCGTCCCGCGGCTCGACGTTGGCCTGCAGCAGGCGGCGGCCGAGGTCGATCATCGCGGAGAGCTCCTCGTCCGAGTACGCGCGGACCGGCGCGAACGGATCGAGCTTCCTCCGGAAGAGGAGCTCGCTCTTGTAGACGTTGCCGATGCCGGCGACGACGCGCTGATCCATGATCGCGACGCCGAGCGGCACGTCGTCGAGCGCGCGGAGCCGGCGGAGCGCCTCCGCGGCGTCGAAGCCGTCGGCGAGCAGGTCCGGGCCGAGGCTGCCGAGGAGCCGATCGCCGCGCACGGCGCTCGCGCGGAGCAGGCGCACGATCGGCGCGCGGAAGCAGACGGCGACGTAACCCGGGACCGCGAGGATCGCCGACGCCGTCGCCTCGGATCGCTTCCAGCGCTCGCCCTCGCGGTACAGGTGCCAGGCGCCGCTCATGCGCAGGTGCGTGTGGAGGACGGTGCCTTCGTCGAAGTAGATCAGGAGGTTCTTGCCGCGCGCCTCCACGCGCTCGACACGGCGCCCCACGAGGTGATCGCACCGCCGGTCGCTCCGGGGCAGCTCCAGCGCGATGACGCGCGCGCCCTCCAGGACAGGGCCGAGGGCAGCAGCGATCCGGAAGAGGGTGTCGCCTTCAGGCATGAGCGGCTCCCGGAGGCTCTGGGTGCGGACCGGCCGGACCGCAAGGGGGCTGGCGCGCTGGCCGGACGGCAAAGGGGGCTCGCGCGCCGGCCGGACCGCAACGAGCTCGCACGCCGGCCGGACCGCAAGCGGCCCGCGCGCCGACAACGGCCGGCGGCGCGCCGCACCGGCGGGGCGCGCCCAGGCCCCGCCGCTTGACCTCCGAGCCGCACCTCGTGAATCCTCGAACGATGCCCGGGCTGCTGCGCGCGCCGTTCGAGGAGCGGGTGTGATGGATCTCGGATTCGACGACGTCCTGCCGTACCTGGCCAGCGCGTACCGGCGGGGCACGCTCGCGCCGTTCATCGGCTCGGGGATGAGCAGGCCGGCCTGCACGGGCTGGCTCGACCTGCTCCGCGGGCTCGCGGACGCGGCCGGCGTGGAGGTGCCCGCGCACCTCAGGAAAGCCAGCCCCGGGGACCGACTCGACACCTCGGAGCTGTACCGGCTCGCCGACAAGGCGGTGCTCGGGCTGGCCGCCATGGACGCGGAGGCGCGCGCGGACGCGTACCGCGGCGCGCTCAACGAGGGCGGCAAGGCCGCGGGCGACTGCGCGGTGCCGCCGCAGACCGAGGCGCTCGCGCGCTGCCCCTGGCCGCTCGTGCTCACCACCAACTACGACGACGTCTACGTCGTCAGCCGGATACGGCAGTCGCGCGCCGCCGAGATCTCCGGCGTGCGCCGCGCCGGCAAGCCGTCCAGCGACGCAAGGCGCGACGAGACCGACGTCCCCGAGGTGCTCGGGCGCAGCGTCGAGGACTGCCACAAGGTCCTTCGCTCCCTGGCGTCGCCGACGCGTCCCATCCTGTGGGCGCTGCAGGGCTTCCTCGGAGGGCAGGCCGCGCGGCTCGACGCGCTCGAGGAGGAGCTCGTCCTCGACCCGCGGCGCCGCGCCGAGCTCGCGAGCCAGGTGGTGGCGGGCCACCAGCAGTACCAGGTCGCCGTGAACGCGCACCCGCACTTCCGGCGGGCGTTCGCGGAGGTCCTCTCCCGGCGCTCGCTGCTCTTCCTCGGCTCCGGCATCCTCGAGGACTACCTCGTCAATCTCTTCGGGGAGATCGCCCACCACCACGGGCCCGGGCCCCACCCTCACTTCGCGCTGTTCCCCGGCGACAGGAAAGACACCCTCGACGTCCGCTTCCTGCAAACGCGGCTCGGCATCGCCCCCGTGTTCTACGGGCATTACTCCGAGCTGGCGGGGCTGCTCGATCGGCTGGCCGATGCGGTCGGGGAGCGCCGGGCCCCTGCCCCGTCCGGCGCCCCGAGGCCGCCGGCGGCGTGGATGCCGGACGAGCTGGGATTCAGCCTGTCCGAGGGGTCGAGATGCCCCGCCGGCGCGGCGAGGAAGGTCCGGCTGCGGTACGCGCCGCTGCCGGTGCCCGCCGCGGGAGACGGCCGCGCCTGCGCCGTCGTCAGCGTGGGCCGGATGCCCTCGGACAACCGCGCCATCCCGGGCACCCAGGCGGCTCGCCTCCTCGCCGAGGCGCAGGAGGCCGGGGTCGTCGCGGACACCGACCCCGGGCGCTGGCGCCCCCTCGACGAGGCGCCGTCCTACGCCTACCGGTTCGACGACGCGCCCCTCTTCGGCGTCGCCGCCCGCGACCGGACGACGGATCTGCCGCCGGGCAGCGGCGACGACGGTCCGGAGGACAGCCGGGATCTCGGCGTCATCGCGGACGCGGTGTGCGCGGCCCTGCGCGCGGCGGGCGCGGCGGGGTTCCGCCGCGTTCACATCGGCCCGGTGGCCTCGGGCAAGCACCGGCTCTGGCACCCGCTCCACCCGTTCGTGCAGACGCTCGCCGGCGTCCGCGCGTTCTTCCGCGAGGCCCCTGCGGAAGGCGTCGAGATCGTCGAGCTCCACGTGCTCTCCCCGGCGATCTGGTCCCCCGTCATCGCCGGCAAGGTCCCTGTAGCGGAGATGCTGTCATCCGGGATGATGAAGGTCTGGGTCGATCTCCGGGACGCGAGCGGCAGCTCGGAGATCTTCGCGGTGACCGTCTGCGGCCCGACGCGCGTCGGCGACATCAAGGAGCTCTGCGGGCTCCCCCCGGCGCGGTGGAGCACGGAGATCCTCCCCCGACCGAGCAAGGTCGAGCCGTCGAGCGCGGACGACCTGCTGGTGACGCCCGCCTCGATCGTCGTCTTCTCGCCGCGGCGGTAGAGCTCCGCGCCAACCTCGAGGCGTCCAGGGATCACCTCCTCGACGCCGCGGGCATCCAGCGCGTGCTCTTCTGAAGCGGCGGCGGCCGCGCTGAAGACCCCTGCGCCGGATGATGGAGGGCAAGGCCAGAGCGGCTTTCATGCCCCCCAGGGGCATCCCTACTGCAGCACCGTATCCATGTTCCAGTCAACCCACATGTCTTTCCATTCGCTGACCGGCTGCTGAACGCCGTTGTCCAGGATGTTCAGCACGTCCGTGTTTGCGCTGGTATTGCCCTCGAACACGCGCTTGAACATCTCGCCTGCGAGGGCGGTTTGTGAGCCCGATGCGCCGCAGTGGTTCGCGCTGTACATCTGGAAGCCCATGCGCTCGGGGATGCCGAGCGCCTTCCATACCGGCTTTGCTGCCCACGCGGAGAGCGCTTCACAGGTTCCACCCAGGTGACACCATGAGTTCCTGCCGTTGGCGTTCGTGAAGTGCACCAGGTGCCGTGGCGCGATGGTCGCCAGGATCAGATGCGTGTCAAACGGGAGGTTGTACACCTTCGAGGGGTCGCTCCGGAGCCAGCGGGCCGCACCGGTCACCCAGGGGCCGCAGATGCCGCTGTCCTCGAGGTTGTCGATGCTCTGAGGCTTGGCATCCGAGCACTGCCAGACAGAACCGCCTTCACCGTGCCTGAACCACTCTGCCTGACGCAGGTTGGCCACGCCGCCACCGCCCGATTCAACGATGACGACCAGCGGTACACGGCTGAAGACACCCGCCAGGTAAGCGCCTTTTCCACACCCGGAGCACCCCGACACCATCATCTTCGTGGGGTCGTGTCCGCTGCCCGGGTTCTGCTCCAGCACGTCCATCACCCGGTCGATCATCCATCCGTTGGCGACGTTGGTGTTGAGCTCGGACAGGCCGAAGAGATTTCTTATCTTGCCCTCGAAGCCGCTTCCAAACGACAGCGATTTGTGGGCCGACGGGAAGATCCCGCCCGACAGCTTGAGGGCGATCACGTTGCCGGATCCGCTGATGTTCGCCGTGAAGCTCTCCGTTTTGTTGCCCACCTTGGCGGTGATCGAAACGGTGCCTCCGGACACGGTTCCGGTCACCTCATCCGGTTCGGAGGGAACGGGACCGTAGAGGTACTTGGCCGCCATCGCCAGGATTTCCTTGCGGCGGCACTCCCACTGTTCCTTGGTGGTGACCTTCGTTCCGTTGAAGAACGTGAACGGATCCGGGAGCTTCTCGTTCACCTCGGTCAGGCCGCTCGGCTCGGGCAAATCGGGCAGGACACACGTGAAGTCGCCGCTGCCACTCCCGCCAGTCCCGCCACCCCCGCCCGTCCCGCCAGCCGGGGAGCCGCCCGTGCCGGAGCCGCCCGTCGGAGCACCGCTGCCCGTGGTGCCGGGCCCGCCGGTCGCGGAAGTACTGCCGGTCGCGAAGCCTCCACCCGTGGTGACTCCCGTGCTCCCGTCCGGCGTCCCGCCGCCTGTGCCAAAAGCACCTCCCTCGGTATCGCCGGATCCCGTCCCTGAAGAGCAGCCAGGGAAGTTCAAGAGGGCGAGGATGGGAATCGCGAGAGCGGTGAATTTGCGCGAGGTACGAGAACGGACAGACATGGAGACCTCCAGTGAGGGACATCGGGCGCGACAGGCCGCATCCGGGCGATCGCGGGCAGGCTGCAGCTGGCGCGCCGCCATGCGTCGAAATCCCCGCTGCGCAGCGCATGCGCCGTGTGCTGATCTCCCCGAGAGGGTACCACAGGAGGGGTCGAGTGATACACGTTTCGCCGCGCGCAGCGCGCGCGGAGGGCCTCGTTCGGCGGCGCCGCGCTACGATCGGTAACGCCCGGACGACGCCGCGCTACGATCGGTAACAGGAGCGGCGCTGGCCTCACCAGGTGGCGGCGCTCAGGCCCTGCGCGGCGTCGATTCAGAGAAGATTGATTCACCCTCGAAGGAACTGGCGCTCGTCACCCATGCTCTCTTCAACTGTACGACAATTCTACGACGAGCACCCGAGTCTTTCAGGGCTCACGGCCCACGCCGCCATCGTGGAGAAGCGGAGGTGCTGCGCAGACGCGCCGCGAGCTCTTGCGGGAAGGGAGCCGGGCTCGTGCGCCGGGGCACCTCCCGGCGCGCCGCATTGTCGAGCACGGCACGAGAGCCCTTTCGCCTCGAGGCGCCTGGTCCGCCGCGGGACCGGAACGGAGGTTGCCTCGTGCATGGCGCGGGGCGGCGCGGCCCGGTCTCGCCTGGCTGGCCGCCCACAGGAGCGGTTTGTCGTTCAACGCCGCGAGCAACGTGTACCAGAGAGGAGCATCAACCCATGTACGAGACGAAGGCTTACGCCGCCGCCAGCGCGACATCGCCGCTGGCCTCCACCCGGATCCCGCGGCGCGATCCGACCGAGCACGACGTGCAGATCGAGATCCTCTTCTGCGGCATCTGCCACTCCGACCTCCACGCGGTCCGCAGCGAGTGGGGCCCGGCGGTCTACCCGATCGTGCCGGGGCACGAGATCGTCGGCCGCGTCACGAGGGTCGGCCCGGCGGTCACCCGGCACAAGACCGGCGACCTCGTCGCGGTCGGCTGCCTCGTGGACTCGGACGGGACCTGCCCGAGCTGCATGGAGGGGCTGGAGCAGTTCTGCCCGAACCAGACCCTCACCTACGGCGCCCCCGACAGGCACCTCGGGGGCGTCACGTACGGCGGCTACGCCGACAGCATCGTCGTCGATGAGCGGTTCGTGCTGCGCGTCCCAAAGAACCTCGACCCCGCCGCCGCCGCGCCGCTCCTCTGCGCCGGGATCACCACGTACTCGCCCCTGCGCCGGTCGGGCATCACGAGGGGCAAGAAGGTCGGCATCGTCGGCCTCGGCGGGCTCGGCCATATGGGCGTGAAGTTCGCTCATGCGTTCGGAGCGCACGTCGTCGTCTTCACCACCTCGCCCGGCAAGGCGGAGGACGCCCTTCGCCTGGGCGCGGATGAGGTCGTCATGTCCCGCAACCCCGACGAGATGCAGAAGCACGCCGGCAGCTTCGACTACATCCTCGACACGGTGTCCGCGGACCACGACGTCAATGCCCTCATCAACCTGCTCCGCCGCGACGGCAACATGACCCTCGTCGGGGCGCCGGCGAAGCCCCTCGCCGTCGCCGCCTTCGGCCTCATCCTGGGGCGCCGCAGCCTCTCCGGCTCGTCGATCGGCGGCATCCCCGAGACCCAGGAGATGCTCGACTTTTGCGGCGCGAACAACGTCACCTCGGACGTCGAGGTCATCCCCATCCAGAAGGTCAACGAGGCGTACGAGAGGCTGCTCAGGTCGGATGTGAAGTACCGCTTCTCGATCGACATGGCCTCTCTCAAGGCGGGGTGAACGGCGACGCCTGTCGCAATCTGCCACGAGCGTGCGCCCGGGCATGGCCGCCTGCCCGCGTGAATGCCCGCGTTCCTCGGCGCAGGGCGTCCGCGAGCGTGCGCGGACGCGGCCCAGAGCGACTGGCATGGACGGTGCCTGAGTACGTGAGCGTGCCGTATTGAGGTGCGAGCCCGCGGCGCACGGCTGCGAAGCGGGCTACGCGTGAAGCCGCCACAAGACATTCTGGCGAGCTGTGAAAGAGGAAACGACGATGCAAAAGTGTCTCTGGGCTTCTTTGGCGACGACGATCTTCCTGGTCGGGGCTGCTGGCTGCGACGACGCTGCGGACACGGTGAACGACGTGCTGCCCGACGAGGCGTCGCGCGAGGCGCGCATAGAGCAGATCGCGGAGGCGGCGTGCGACCGGTACGCGGACACCGAGGCGGGCTGCCCCGGTTATGGCACCGGCGACGACCAGGACTACGAGACGGAAGAGGACTGCCAGCGCGACTTCGAGGCCCGCGCGGGCGACCTCTGGCCCGCGAGCGAGTGCGGCTCCGGGCAGATCAACGACAGCCGCTACGATGTTTGCGAGGAGCGCGCGAAGGCGGCCGCCTGCTCAGGGGGCATCTTCGACGCGATCGCCGCGCTGGACGAGTGCAGCGCCGAGAGCGTGTGCACGGATCCCGCCGAGAATTGATCGCCGCGGCGCCGGGCCGCGGCCGCCGCGACGCGGGGATGCGATCGTCCGAGAACGCCGGGTCGGCTGAGCCCTCCTCGAGACCGTCGCCGGTCCCGGAGGAAAGCTCAGCTACCCGGGCGAGACCGCTCCCGGTCAGCAGGAGGCAGCTCAGCTACCCGGACCAGACCGTGTCCGGTCCCGGGGGAAAGCTCAGCTACCCGGACCAGACCGCTCCCGGTCAGCAGGAGGTAGCTCAGCTACCCGGACCAGCCCGTGTCCGGTCCCGGGGGAAAGCTCAGCTTACCCTGGGGACCGTTTCCGGTCTCCGGGGAAAGCTCAACTACCCCGACAATCGTACACTGGCTTTCAGCGGGAGCATGACTGGGTTGTGGCACACTGCGGTCCAAGCACGAGCCAGACCAACGACCTGCCGGTGAGCCGGGGCGACGCCGCAGGCCGGCGGCGGGAAATCTGTGGCCAGCCTCTCGTTCGCACCTGGATCGACGGCGCTCCGGTCGCCGTTGCGGAGCCGCGCCGGAGATGACTAGAGTGCCCGCGTGAACCCCCCTCCCCAGGAGACTGCCTTGCTCGACCGTGTCCGCTCCCGCGCGCTCGCTGTGGGTCGCGCCACCCTCTCGGCCTCGCTCCCGGCGCTCCTCGCCGGCGCAGCGGCCTGCGGCCCCTCCACGCCGGCACAGGAGCCGCCCCAGCCGCCCGCCGAGGCCGCAAACACGGCGCCCGCCGCTGCCGCCACGCAGCCCGCGCCGGCGGCGCCCGCCGTCGACACGGCGCTCGGCGGACGGCTCTTCGACAGGTTCTACGGGAAGGAGCCCCCATACTCGACCTTCGTCCCGGATAGCTCGAAGACCAAGGGAACCCTGGACGGCCAGGGCGGCCCCTCGGGCAATGGCACCCTGAAGCTCGGATCCGGAGAGGTGATGAGCAACGACGCCGGCCACGATTATCGGCTCAAGAACCTCTTCGGCTGGGATCTCAAGGGCCGCGAGGGCATCTACGGACCGAGCGCGATGGCGAAGGGGTACGCCGTCTCGCGGAACCTCCTCGCGGGGCGCGAGACGCAAGAGGAGCTCGTCGCCCTGTTCACGAAGGGAGATCGCGAGATCCCCGCGTACGGCGACGTGCTCGCGCCCCCGCAGATCGAGGCCATGGCCGCGTTCGTGATCGGCGTCCGCGACGGTGCGCTCCCGCACCCCGACCAGATCTTCACGAACAAGCCGCCCGCCCAGGGGCATTACGCGCTCCTGCCGGGCGGCGACCCTGCCCGCGGGAAGGCGATCATCAAGGAGCGCTGCGCCTCGTGCCACGGCGAGGACGGGACGAAGATGCTCTTCGACGACGGCGCCTACTCGCTCGGCTCGCACGCGCGGCAAAAGGCGTACGAGGACTGGCACAAGATCCTGAATGGACAGCCGGGCTCGCCCATGGATCGTCAGGTCCGCGGGAGCACGGGCAAGGAGATGGCGCAGGAGCTCCTCGATATCCTGGCCGCCCTCTGCGATCGCGGGGCGTTCCCCCCAGGAAAGGCGACGGCGAAGGACGTCGAGAACGGCGACGGGCGCTGCGGCGCTTACCTGAAATAGCCGGCGTGGCCCCCTGATCGGCGCGCGGCGCAGGCCGCCGCGAGGGCGCCACGAGCGCGCCGCCCCAGGCCCGGCGAAGGAACGGCGCGGGCAACAATCGACAGCGTTCGCCGTCGATGCTGGGCACATGTCACCGGATAGTTCCCAGGAGCTACGCCTTCGACGTGGGATTCCTTCCCTGACTCGTGCGACGGCAATCCTTGCTGCTCCTTGCCCGGACCCGGGGCGGCAAACGTTGCCACGACGGCAACGTTTGCCGCGCGCCGGCCCCGCAGGCGAGCTCGTTTGCGCGGACACCGCTCCGTGCGGCGCGATCGGCGCGCCGCGCCACCCGTTCTCCTCGATGGGCCACGCGCTGGGAAGGGATGGACGTCAGTTGCCGTAATCTCTGCCAGCCGGGCTCGCCGGTGATGACAGCGAGAGAACACGCCATGAACAAGATCCAGAACGTCCTCCTCCATGCCTCCTTCCTCGGCCTCGTCGTGATCGCCGTGCCGGGGTGTCCGGGCGAAAGCGAATCCCCGGTGGAGCAAACGCCGGCGGAGCAAGCGCAGGCCATCTGCGCCAAGTTCGATGAGTGCGGGGAGCTGGGCGAGGGCCGGACAGCGCAGCAGTGCGCGACCGATCTCGAGAAAGTCTACGACGCGACGCAGACCGATGACCTCTGCGGTCCTCTGGTCCAGAAGTACCAGACGGCCATGGCCTGCCTTTCGCAGGAGATGTCATGCGAGGATCTCGACGATGGCGCCGGCGAAGAAGGCGGCCCCTCGAAGGGTGAGCCGTGCTTCGAGGAGGTGGAGAGCGCCGAGAAGGCCCTGGATGAGGCGAAGAAGCGGGATCCCGAGCGGGCGGAGAGCTGCGCCTTGGTTTACGCGTTGTCCGTGATGGCCGCCCAGGGGGACTCGTTCTTCGAGACCCCGGAGGGACACGGCGCACAGTGCACGACGGCAGAGGAATGTCCTGCCATCGAGTGCCCGGATCCGGAGCACAGCAGCCAGGTTTGCCTGAACGGTGCGTGTGCCACGGAGGAAGACCTCTGCGAGTGAGCGCGCCCCACCAGCGCGCCGGGGCGGGACGCCTTCCTGCGCGGTAAGCCGCCGGAACGCGTCCGGGGGAGCGCAGCCCGCTGGGGAGCGCAGCCCGCCCGCCAGGGGCTCCCCATTCCTGGCCCGTCAGGAGCTCCCATCCTTTCCTGCAGCGCTGGTTCGGCCGCGGTGAGGGCCGGCGCCCCGGCCGCCGTTGCGCGCCCCGCGCGGGTGCTAGGGTGGCGCTCATGTCGAACGTGCTCCGAGCGACGCTCCTGAGCCTCTTCGGCAGCCTCGCCATCGGCTGTGCCTCACCCGGCCCGCCCGGCGCGGCGCAGGCGCCCTCGACGCCCGCAGAGCCCCCGGCGCCCGCAGATCTCGTGATCACCGCCGGCGTCGTCCGGACGATGGATCCCGGAAGGCCGCGCGCGGAGGCGGTCGCCGTGCGCGGCGAGCGGATCGCCTTCGTGGGCAGCGCGGCCGACGCGAAGGCCCTCGTCGGGCCGGGGACGCGCGTCGTGGAGCTGCCGGGGGGCGCCGTCGTGCCCGGGCTCGTCGACGGGCATTGCCACCTCTACGGGCTCGGGATCGCGCTGGAGACGCTGAGCGTGCGCGGCGCGAGGAGCGCCGAGGCGGCGGCGGCGGTCGTGGCCGAGGCGGCGAAGGACCGGCCGAAGGGCGAGTGGATCACCGGGCGCGGCTGGGACCAGAACCTCTGGCCGGGCGCCGCGTTCCCCACGCACGCGCCGCTCGACGCGGCGGCGCCGGAGCACCCGGTGGCGCTGCGCCGCGTCGACGGGCACACGCTCTGGGCGAACGCGGCGGCGATGCGCGCGGCAGGGGTCGGCAGGGGCACGCAGGATCCGCCGGGCGGGCGCATCCTGCGCGGCGCGGGGGGCGAGCCGACGGGCGTCTTCATCGACAGCGCGATGGGCCTCGTCGAGGCGACGATCCCGGCCGACCCGCCCGACGTGCGCGAGCGGCGCATCCTGCGCGCGGCCGAGGAGGCGCTCTCGGTCGGGCTCACGGGCGTGCACGAGATGGGCATCGACGACGAGACCGCGGCCGTCTACCGCGCCCTCGCCGCCGCCGGGCGGCTGCCGATCCGCGTCCACGCGTACCTCGCCGGCGACGGGAGGCTCGACGGGCTGAAGGGGCGCGCGCCCGACGCGGACGCGGCGGGCACGGCAATGTTCGTGCTGCGCGGGGTCAAGCTCTTCGCCGACGGCGCGCTCGGCTCGCGCGGCGCGGCGCTCCTCGAGCCGTACGCGGACGAGCCCTCGACGAGCGGGCTGCTGCTGATGGATCGCGAGGCGCTCGCCCGGGCGGCGCGGCTCGTCGCGGACGCGGGATTCCAGCTCGCCGTGCACGCGATCGGCGACCGCGCCAACCGCGCCGTGCTCGACGCGTTCGAGGCGCTCGGCCCGGGGCGGGCGGCGGCGCTGCGGTTCCGGGTGGAGCACGCGCAGATCCTCTCGCCCGTCGATCTGCCGCGCTTCGCGGCGCTCGGCGCGATCGCCTCGATGCAGCCGTCGCACGCGACGAGCGACATGGCGTGGGCGCCCGCGCGGCTCGGCGCCCACCGGCTGAAGGGCGCGTACGCCTGGCGGTCGCTGCGCGCGTCGGGCGCGCGCCTGGTGTTCGGCTCGGATTTCCCGGTGGAGGAGGCCTCGCCGCTGCTCGGGCTGCACGCGGCCGTGACCCGGCAGGATCTGTCGGGCCAGCCCCCGGGCGGGTGGATGCCCGAAGAGCGGCTCGACCTCGACGAGGCGCTCCTTGCCTTCACCGCGGCGCCCGCGTACGCGGCCTGGGCCGAGGGCCAGCGGGGCCGGATCGCGCCCGGCTACGTGGCCGATCTGACGGTCCTCGGCCGCGATCTCTCGCCCGATCGCGCGATCGTCGACACGCCCATCGAGATGGTCGTCGTCGGCGGCCGCGTGGCGCGCGCGCCGGCGTCGCGGTGAGCGGCGCGCTTCGCCCGGACCGCCATGAGGTATAACGGCCGATGCGAGCGGACGCGAGCCGACGCAAGCCGCGCCAGCCCCGCAAGCCAAGGAGGAATGAGCGAATGCTCGCACGCTACCAGATCATTCGCGGGCGCCGTCCAGATGGCGATCCGCTGCCGGAAGGCAGACGGTACGACACGCGCAAGCACACGCAACACGTGCTGAGGCCCACCCCGGAGATCGTCGAGGCGTTCCTGTCCGACCCCTCGCAAGCAGGCTTCAAGCGGTTTCGCGCCGCCTACATCGCGGTGCTCGATGAGCGGTTTGCCGAGCAAGCGGCGCGCTTCGACGCGCTGGCGCAGGAGGCCCGGCAAGGTGACGTCTTCCTCGGCTGCAACTGCCCAACGGCTCGCCAGCCCGACGTCCGGCACTGTCACACGTGGCTGGCTCTGGAGTACCTCGCGCGCAAGTACCCGGACCTGGACGTGAGGTTCGGCGCCCGGTGAGAGGTGTTCACGCGTGCCCACGGCGATCGAGGCGGCTCGGCGCCGCGCCGGCGCCGGGCGCGGCGCGAGCCCCGCGGTTCAGCGCCGCATCAGCGCCGCAGCCGTGAGCAACCGGTTCAGCGCCGCATCAGCGCCGCAGCCGTGAGCAACAGTCGTCCGCCTCGGGAGCGGTGCGCGCCGGCCGCGCGCCGCTGGAATCGGACAGGTCCTCCTGCTCGTCGGGGTAGCGGATGCGCACGTCGCCGGCCTTGGCGCCCCGCCCGGTGCTGCGCCCCTTGGGCTCTTCCCAGTCCTCCTGGCGCCCGAGCGCGGTGAGATCGAGGAAGTAGTACGAGCCGCCCGTCGACTCCGTGCCGCGCCCGTAGGTCGAGTAGGTGTGGTACACGCGCTCGCCGTCGCGCAGGAAGCAGCTCAGCCCGTGCAGGTCGAAGGGCTGCTTGCCGCCCAGGTAGTAAGCGGTGCCGGCCTGCTCGTGCTCGGCGGGCGTGCGGTAGTTGTACTCCACGGGCGCGACCGACTCGTCCAGCGTGACGTGGTAGTCGTGGTTGAAGCGGCTGCCCTCCGACGAGTACCAGGGCACGGGCCAGCCCATGCGCGCCTTGAACGGCGCGATCTTCTCCCATGGAGCGCGCGAGATGAACGCGAACGTGGTGTCGACGTCGTGCAAGTGGCGCAGGTGGCCCTTCGATATCTGGTCGGCGAAGCCCGAGCAGCTCGGGCAGCCGCGATCCCTGGGTGTGCCGTCGTCCTCGAACAGCCACATGAAATGATAGACCATGAGCTGCTGCCGGCCCTCGAACAGATCGAGCAGGCGCAGCTTGCCGTGGGCGCCCGAGAACTCGTAGGGTTCGGTCACCTCGACCATCGGCAGGCGCCGGCGATCGGCGTTGAGCTGGTCGCGCGCTCGCGTCAGCTCCTTCTCCCGGGTGAGCAGCGCCTTGCGTGCCTCCAGCCACTCGGCGCGCGAGACGACGCGCGGTAGTTCGATGCGGGTCATGGGTACGTCTCCATTGGCGTCAGGATGGGCATCGCCCGGTGCAGGCGCTGCCGCGGGATGGGTCCGGACGATGGACCGCCGGAGCGCGCGGGACTCATCGGTGTACCCGTCGAAAAAAAGCGCCGCCGGCCGCCGGAGGCCACGGCGAAGGTGACCAGGGGTCAGCGATCGTGGCGCTGGCGCCACGAAGCGGGGCCAGCGTGGCCAAAATCCAGGCTAGCTCATGGCGACCGTTCTGGGCTAGGGTGCGCGGCATGGAGCTCGCCTGCGAGCCGACCCTACCCGGTTCCGGGGTATTCGTCGTGCTCGCACTGCGCGCGGCACCCAGCCACCTGGGTCCGTGACAGCGGCCCATGGAGTCTCGACCATGAAGGATATCTCCGACAACCGAAGCGCGAGGCGCCGTCAGGGCCCTCGCTCCTGGCCCGGCGCCCATCGCGTGTCGCGGCGCCCCGCGGGCCTCGGGCCTCGAATCGCCCTTGTCTTGCTCGCGGGCGTGAGCCTCGGCGCGGCGGCCTGCGGCGGCGTCACCGCGTTCGAAGGGGGACGAGCGTTCACCATCGTGGGCACGCCGCCGCCGCCCCCTCCCCCGCCCCCGCCCGAGAAGAAGCGCGTCGAGGTGACGGAGAAGCAGATCGTCATCAACGAGAAGATCCTCTTCGAGCACGACAAGGCGGTGATCCGGACCGAGTCGCACAGCCTGCTCAACGAGGTCGTCGACACGATCAAGAAGCACCCGCACATCAAGAAGATCGCCATCGAGGGGCACGCGAGCTCCGACGGGGCGGACGAGCACAACCTGAAGCTCTCGGATCGCCGCGCGAAGGCCGTGATGGAGTACCTCGTCCAGCACGGGATCGCTCAGGGCATGCTCACCGCCAAGGGGTTCGGCGAGACGAAGCCCCTCGCGGACAACGACTCGGAGGAGGGGCGCGAGAAGAACCGCCGGGTCGAGTTCAACATCGTCGAGCAGGACACCGCGAAGGCCGCGGCGGGAGGGGAGTAGATGCTGGTCCGGGATCGATCCACGAACGCTGCTCCCGGCAAGGAGGCGCGCATGAAGCAATGGGTCTTCGGTATGGTCCTTCTGGCCTCGTCGGGCGCGACCGCGGGGTGCTCCTTCGCCGTGCGGAGCCCGGCGATGTACCGAGACGACACGGCCGCGCTGCTCGCGACGAGGGAAGAGCAGATCCGGGCGTGCTACGACGCGGAGCTCGCCCGGAACCCCGGCGCCGAGGGCACGGTCACCGTCAGCTTCCTCGTGCTCGAGGACACCGGCCGCCTCGCGGACATCCACGTCGAGGAGGAGGGCACCACCGCCTCGAAGGAGGTGGCGAGCTGCGTCGCGGAGTCGATCGACGGGCTCGTCCTGACGCCGGCGGATCAGAACAAGGGCAAGGGGAAGTTCACCTGGGAGTTCACGCCCCGGGCCCCGAAGGCGTAGCCGAGGGAGCCCAGGGGGGTCCCCCAGCCTGTCGCGATGATGGGGCGGCCGGGGGGCCACCAGAGCGACAAACGGGTTGAACCCGCCTGAAACGAGCAGAGCTTCGAACCGCCAAGGCGCCAAGGACGCCAAGACTTTGTCTTCTTCTTGGCGTCCTGGCGGTTCATCTCTCGCTCGATCAACGTGATTGATCGTTGTTCCAGACACCAGGATCTCTCCTGTCTTCCTGGCGTCTTCGCGGGCGAGAGACCCCGCTACGGGAGCTCCCAGTCCTGCGCGTCCTGCCGGCACCCGGGCCCGCACGCTTCGCCGTTCGGATACGAGCGCTGGTACGCGGGGGTGAAGCCCTGCTCTCCGACGACGGCGCCGTCCCGGCGCACCACGACGACGACGCGCGCTGGCGTGCCGTGAACCGTGATCCGCTGCGTGAACTGCCCGGGGATCGGGTTACAGAACTGCGAGACGGCGCCGCCGTTCGACGTCTCCCTGCACCGTGTCACCGGCTCGATCGAGACAGCGACCGTCGGGCTGCACTGGACGAACACCCCGCCTCCGCCCGCCTGCGGCGTGTTGGTCCAGGTGTAGGCGCACGACACCTGGTTGCCGTCCACCGAGAGATCCAGCGCGTACTCTCCCGCTGCCCAGCGCTTGTCCGCCGTCGCCGCGGTGATGGTGAAGCTGTCGTTGCAGCCCAGCTCCGTGCACTGTTGCTTGATGCAGCCGCTCGCGGCGGCGAGCGTGGCCAGCCCGGCGGCGAGCGAGACGGCTCTGCGCGCGCGGGGGCCGCGTAGAACGAGGCGAGAAAGCGATCGAATCATGGGGCCATCCTCTCTCCGGCGGAAGCGCCGTGGACCGGCGCGCAGAATTGCAATGGGCACGCCACCTGTGTGGACCACGCAAGAGACCACCTCTCCAGGCGTCTTTCGTCACGCGCGCCCGAGCGACACCTGACACGCCTGTCAGGCCGACCTCCGCCGCGCCCCTTCCAGCGCTCCACCGCTCGGGCGAGCCGCCCCCGCGCCGGGCTCATCGCCGCAGCAGCGCCTCGGAGCCCGCCTGCGCGCTGCCCAGCGGGGCCCAGCGCCCCGCGAGCTGCCGGCCCGGGTTCCGCGACGACGTGATGTCGTACGTGCCGGCCAGGTCGGGGGCGGCGCTCGCCGCAGCGCTCGACGGCCCGACCGGCGGCGATGGCGCGCTGCCGGTGGTCGCGCCGGCGCTGCCGTACGACGGCAGCAGCGGCGCTGTCGGGGCGCGCTCGGTCGCACCCTGGCGCTGCAAGAGCACAAGACCGCCG
The DNA here is from genome assembly GCF_051521615.1 of Sorangium sp. So ce1335. Classification (NCBI taxonomy): domain Bacteria; kingdom Pseudomonadati; phylum Myxococcota; order Polyangiales; family Polyangiaceae; genus Sorangium; species Sorangium sp. So ce1335. Next base: position 4,991,363 of record NZ_CP150363.1, on the reverse strand, counting down.
ATCACGAGCGCGGCGACGACGAGCAGCCCGCCGACGACGATCGCGAGCAGGAGGCCCACGGGCGCCCTGCGCCGCGCCGGGACCGGGACCGGGACCAGCGCGGCGGTGGCGCCGGCCACGCCGCCGACCTCGGTGCGCGCGAGCGGCGGGTAGGTGGGGCTTCCGTAGGCCGGCGGAGCCGGCGTGGGCTGCGCCGGCAGCGGGGCCGCGGGCCCGTGCGACGCCGCGGGCGCGTGAGACGCCGCGGACCCGTGGGACGCCGCGGGCCCGTGGGACGCCGCGGGCGCGTGAGACGCCGCGGGCCCGTGCGACGCCGCGGGCCCGTGCGACGCCGCGGCGAGCACGGGATCGAGCGCCGCCATGGCCTGCGCGGCGTCGGGAAAGCGGGCGCGGGCGTCGCGGGCGACGCACCGGGCGAACCAGGCGTCGAAGCCGGCCGGGATCAGCTGAGGACACCCGAGCTGCGCGGCCCGGGCGGACGGGGGCTCCAGCGGGTTGAACAGCACCTCGCGCATCAGCGACATGACCGACGCGCTCGGGCCGCGGACCGGCTCGACCCAGTAAAGGCGCCCGGTGAGCAGGTAGAAGGCGAGCAGCCCGATCGCCCACACGTCCGACGCGGGGGTGACCTGCGCGGCCAGCTCTGTCTGCTCGGGCGCCATCCAGAGCGGCGTCCCGACCGACGCGGTCATCGCCGTGCTCGCCCGCGTCTCGGCCACGACCTTCGCGACGCCGAAGTCGAGCACCTTCACCTTGAAGCGGACGTTCTGCTGCCGCGGCCGCGCGATGAAGACGTTCTCGGGCTTGAGATCGCGGTGCACGACGCCCGCGCGGTGCGCCGCCGCGAGCGCGTGGCAGAGCTGCCCCATCAGCTCGCGGATCTCGTCCGGCGGCAGCGGGCCGCGCTGCGCCACGACGGCCGCGAGGTCGGATCCGTCGAGCAGCTCCATGGCGAGCCAGGGCATCTGCGTCGCCGGATCCACGCCCGCGGCGACCACCTCCACGACGTGGTCGCTCTCGATGCGCGCCCCGACCCTCGCCTCCTGCTCGAAGCGCTCGCGGAACCGCGGGTCCTGCGCGATCTGCGCGTGCATCAGCTTCACCGCGCGCGGCTTGCCCGTGGAGATCTGCTCTGCGACGAGCACGGCGCCCATGCCCCCCTGGCTCAGGGGCCGGACGATGCGGAAGTCGCCCCCGAGGACCGTGCCGGGAGCGAGCGGTGCGGCGGTTGTGTGGAGCATGGCGAGAGGGGACCCTCCGGGCGATGCCGCGCATCGCGCCCCGCTAGCCTACCCTCGGACGCGCGCGCGCGGGGCGCCGCGAAGCGCCCCGCGCGGCGGGCCGCAGCGCCGCCGCCGCGCCCCGCGCGGCAGGCCGCACCGCCGTCGCCGAGCCACCCCCCGACGGCGCGGGCGCCGGCCCTCCCGTCGCCGAGCACAGCGCGCCGGCGCCCCTTCCGCAGCGCTCAGATCTCCGCCAGGCCGATGTCGATGGTCGCGAGCCCGCGCACGCCTTCGGGGGCGCCCACGGACAGCTCCAGGACGCTCTCCGGGGGGATGTCCTCGATGATGACGAGCGGCACGTGGATCGCCGCCCTGGCGCCGATGGGGAAATAGCGCATCGGCTGGCCGTCGCGCCGGAGGAGCAGGTAGACGAGCTCGCCGGTGGAGTTGCCCGCGCGCAGGTAGATGAGCTGAGCGCGCCTGTCCCGCGGGACGGTGTACCCGATGGCGGGACGGAGGGGGACCGGCTGCTCCAGGCCCTGCCCCTCGAACGCATAGACCCCCTGTATGAACCTCGGTATCTCCAACGGGACCTCCCGGGCCATCGCCGGACGGGCGCGCAGCGGGCGCACGCGCGCGGCGCTCTGGAAGTGCACGGGAGTCATACGGCGCGGACCGTTTCGACGGCACGTTGCCGGACCGCGCGATCCCGTGTAAGTCGTGTTTCCAAGGTGTTGCGCTCGTCGCCGTCCTCGTCTTCCCGCCCGGGGAGCGCTGCCGATCTCATCGTCGTCGGGGCAGGCTCTTCCGGGGCGGTGATCGCCGCGCGCGTCACGGAGCGCGCGGATCGCGATGTGCTGCTGCTCGAGGCCGGGCCCGACTACCCGGACCCGGCGCGCCTGCCGGCCGACCTGCGCGACGGCACCCGCAACTCGTGGCGCTTGCACGACTGGGGCTATCGCCACCGGCCGACGCCGGGGCAGATCATGTTCCTCTTCCCGCGCGGCAAGGTGGTCGGCGGCTCGTCGGCCGTGAACACGTGCATCGCGATCCGCGGGCAACGTTACGATTACGACGAGTGGGCCGCGCTCGGCCTGCCCGAGTGGGGCTTCGACGCCTGCCTGCCCTACTTCAAGCGCATGGAGGACGACCGCGACTTCGGCGATCCCTGGCACGGCAAGGGCGGCCCGGTGCCGATCCGGCGCGCCCGGCGCGAGGAGCTCGTGCCGTGGCAGGCGGCGTTCGTCGACGGGTGCAGGGCGCTCGGCTACCCCGCGTGCGCTGACACGAACGATCCGGACGCGCCCGCGGGCGTCGGCCCGCACGCGATGAACAAGATCGACGGCCAGCGCATGAGCGCGGCGCACTGCTACCTGACCGCCGACGTGCGCCGGCGGGAGAACCTGCGGCTCCGGCCGCGCACGACCGTGCGGCGGGTGCTCGTGCGCAACCGCCGGGTCGAGGGGGTGGAGATCGAGACGGACGGGCGCGTCGAGGTGGTCGCGACGCGCAAGGTGGTGCTGAGCGCCGGCGCCATCGCGACACCAGGGATCCTCCTGCGCAGCGGGATCGGGCCGCGGGCAGAGCTCGCGCGGCTCGGGGTGGAGCTCGTGGCCGACGTGCCCGCCGTCGGGGCGCGGCTGCTCGATCACCCGGGGGCGGCCATCGGCCTGTGGCCGCGCCGCCGGGGGCTGATCGACGTCCTGCGCCAGCCGCTCGTGCAGACGGTGCTCCGCTACACGTCGCGCGGCAGCCCGTACCCGAACGACATGATGCTCCAGCCGGGCTCGTTCTTCCCGGTGCACCCGCGCGTCACGATACCGGCCTTCGCCATCGCGTGCTGCATCGGCAAGCCGCGCGGGACCGGCCGCATCGAGTACCCGAGCGCGGACCCGCACGCGCGGCCGCGCATCGTCTCGAACCTGCTCGTCGACCGCGACGACCTCGCGCGCGCGGTGGACGCGCTGGAGCTCGCGTACGACGTCGCGCGCACCGCGCCGATGCGCGAGCTCGGCTGGTTCCTCTGGCCCACCGAGCGCACGCTGATGCGCCGCGAGGCGCTGGAGCGGTGGATCTACCGGAGCTGCGGGTCCGGCTATCACCCGTGCGGGACGGTCCCGATGGGGCCCGAGGGCGACCTGGCGGCGGCTGTCGACGGGCGCGGGCACGTCCGCGGCGTCGAGGGGCTGATCGTCGCGGACGCGAGCATCATGCCGACCATCCCGAGCGTGAACACGAACCTGACGGCGCTGATGATCGGCGAGCGGTTCGGCGAGTGGCTCCGCGAGGGGGCGGCGTAGCCGCCGCGCGCCGCGAGGCAGCTCCACCTGGCAGAGGGCGCGACCCGGCGGACCTACGTGGCCGACTGCATGCGTCCGCGGGCAGCGCGGTAGTCGGTGAACATCGACCCAAGGATGGTGGCGGCCCCTGTGGCGATATGGATCATCGCGGCGAGCGGTGCGCGCTTCTTGTACCCGAGCGCGAACGGAGCCGCGATCACGGACGCGCTCCACGCATAATCCAGCACCTCGTGCGCCTCGATCGGGATCAGCTTCGCCAGGCTGAGCCGGTAGTCGGTGAGCAACGACACGGAGATGACCGACGCGCCGAGGAGCACGCCGGCGACCTTTGCCTCGGGCCGTTTCGAGGCGAGCCCGGCCATGGCGACCATGAGGCCGTTCGAGTAGTCGAGCACCGAGTGGACGTCCTGGGGGATGAATCGCCGGACGGGCAGGACGCCGAAGAGCAGCTTCGAGGGGATCGCTGCGTTCTCGTGGACGGCCGGCGCCGCGGCGGCGCCGGCCCGGGTGACCTCGGGGGTCAGCAACTCTTCGGTGCTCGGGTAGATGGCGGATTGCGTCATGAGAAACCTCCCGCCTGGCGCCCTAGCAAGCGGTGGACCGCCGATAGCCGGCGACCGGCGTCAACGCGCCCGGGGCGATCGGAGACAACCGATCACGGCCGAGCCCGTTACCGGAGGATCTCCTCGAGCAGCGCGTTCGGCTCCCCGCGGCGATCGTCGCCGAACGACGCGATTCCGAGGCCGTGGTACTGGTTCATGATCGTGAACCAGAGATCGCGGAGCTGGCGATCGCTCCCGACAGGATCGTAGGCGACGTGCGCGTCGTTCAGGAAGACGCCGTCCCCGCCCAGGAGGACGATGGGCAGGTCGTACGCGTCATGATCGTGGGTGCGCATCTCGCTCATGTACACCATGACGGAATGGTCGAGCACCGTCCCGTCGCCCTCGCGGATCGCGTCGAGCCGCTGCGCGAGCTGCGCCGTCTTCTGGCCGAGCCAGCAGTTGATCGCCGCGAAGTCGAGGTTGCTCTCCTCGATGATCCGGTATCTGCCGTCCTCGGTCGCGCGGTCGATGTTGCCCGGGCCGTGCTGCGACGCGTGGAAGTGCAGGCTGCTCTCTGCCCTGTAGTCGAGTCCCACCTTCGCGCGGACGTCCTCGGGGATGCACCGGTACTCGAACTCGGATCGCGAGTCGTCGAGCATGTGGGTGACGACGCGCGTCACGTCGCACTGGAGCGCCATGACGAGGAGATCGATCATGACGTTCGCGTGGTCGTCGTGCCTGTACTCGCCGGCTTCCGTGCTGTCGTTCTCGTTGAGCCCCACGAGCGGGCCCGGCGGCTCGGGGACGGCGCCGGGCTCGCGGACAGGGCTGCAGCCGGTCATCGTCGCCTGGACGCGGGTCACGTTCTTCTCGGTCTCCCGCAGCGCGTCGAGGTACTGCTGGACGATCCTGCGATCGTCCGCGCCGACCCGGGTCATCAGCGAATTCGCGTCCGCGAGCACGGCGTCGATCACGCTCTTCTCGGCCGCCGCGCGGCGCTCGGCCTCGATCCTCGCCTGCGCGGCGGTCTGGCCGGGCACGGGCGCCGCGTACGCCGCGCCCGCGTTGACGAGCGCGTCGAAGACCGCCTTCGGGTTGACCGAGCGCTTCAGCGGCTCGCGCGGGCTCTTCCAGGAGATCGCCTGGTTGTACGCGTAGCTGCGCTCGTCGAAGAAGCCGGGCTTGACCCCGAGCCCCGTTTGCAGCGACGCGATGCGGGTCGCCTGGAGCGGGCCCGACTCCTGCGCGATGAGCTGATCGACCGAGACGCCGTTGCCCACCCACTCGCCGAGATCCTGGCCTTGCGCCCGCCCCAGCTCGTCGGCGTCGACGCAGGTCGACAGCGCCGCCGTGAGGCGCGAGTGCGACGGCTCGATGTACGGGCTCTGCTCCTTGCTCCACGTGTAGTTGCCGAGGCGGCTTATCATGAGCATCTTCGACTTCACCGGCGCGAAGTGCTCGAGCACCCTCGGCAGCTTGAAGTCGGCGCCCTTCAGCGTCTTGCCGAACGCGGGCGCCGTCTCCCACCAGTGGTGGGGCGCCCCGTTCGGGAACGTGCAGAGGATGAAGCGCTTCGGGGTGCCCGCCTCCCCCGCGCGCGCCCCGCGCGGCTCGAAGCTCTCGAGCCACGGCAGCGCCAGGCAGACGCCCGCGCCGCGCAGCAGGGCCCTGCGTGACAGTCGCCGCTTCATGTGCGCATCGCCCCTTCGCGCCCGGCGCCTCGCGGCGGCGACGCGGCCAGACCGCGCCGCGTCACCGGGCCCTCCCCTCCGCGCGGCGGAGGCGGAACGCGTCGCTCGTCACCACCTGCTTCACCAGCGCGGCGATCGTCCCGGCATCCCAGCGCGCGGCGATGTCCGCGATCTCGGGCCTGTCCCCGCGCGTCGGGCTCCGGCGCAGGGCGTAGGCGAAGAGCTGCTCGGTGGGGCACGTCCCCGTCAAGGCGGCCTCCTGGAGCGTCGGCACGAGGCCGGTGACGTCCTGGAACGCCGTGCCGTCGTAGACGCCGGCCGCGTCGATCGGGTCGCCGTTCGGGTACTCGGTCCGGTAGGCGCCTATCGGGTCGAAGTTCTCCAGGCTCAGCCCGATCGGGTCGAGCAGATCATGGCAGCTCGCGCAGTCGGGCGACTCGCGGTGCTTCTCGAGCTTCTTGCGGACGTTGTCGGCAGGGACCGAGTCGCCGCCCGCGGCGCCGAGCTCCGGAATGACCATGTTGGCGGGCGGCTCCATGGGCACGCAGAAGAGCTGGGCGAGGATCGTCTTCGCGCGGGACGTCGGAGACGTCCTGTCGGCGTGCGACGACAGCGTGAGGAACGCGGGGAGCGTGAGGAACCCGCGGCGCACGCCCTCGGGATCGTTCGTGTACAGCGGCGCGACGAGCGGGCTCTCCGGGTGGGGCGCCGTCAGGAACTCGGCCCATGTCCGCTCGCCGGTCGTGAACGCGGCGAAGTACGCGTTGGCCTGGTCGATCATCGCGGCCTTGAGCTCCTGATTCCACAGGGGGAACAGCGTGGGCTCGACGGTGTGGCTGGGGAGCGTGCGGGTGCCGAGCCACTGCCCGAAGAAGCTCTCGAAGAAGGCGGCGCTCTTCGGGTCGGCCAGCATGCGGTCGACCTGCCGGAGGATCTCGTCCTCGGTGGCGAGCTCGTCGCGCCCCGCCGCCTCGAAGAGCGCCTCGTCCGGGAGCGAGCTCCAGAGCAGGTACGAGAGCCGCGACGCGATCTCGAACCCGTTGAGGGCGCCGGGCGCGCGGGCCGAGTCGGGGCCGAGCTCGATCCTGAGGAGGAAGTGCGGCGACGTCAGCAGCGTCCGGACGACGAGCTGCACCGCCTCGACCGGGGGCATCTCGAGGGCGGTCACGGCGTGGGTGTACTGCGCCACGTAGCGCTCGACCTCCGCGGCCTCGAGCGGCCGCCGGAAGGCGCGCAGCCCGAAGCGCTCGATGATGTCGCGCGCGCACCCGGCATCCGCGGCCTCTGCCGGGTCGCACACGAGGATCTTCGCGCGCTGGGCCTCGCTCGAGAACGCGTCTTCGGCGAGGGCCCTCGCGGCGTCGTAGTACCCCTGGAAGAGGACCTGCGGCAGGGTCGCGAGGGCGCTCGCGTTCGCGTCGAACCCCCTGGCGCCGGAGGCAGGGAAGCCGTCCGCGGGCCGCAGGCTCGTCCCGAGCAGGTGGGCGACGGTGCTATTGTACTCCGCCGCGGTCATGTGGTGCAGCGGCATCCCGCCCGGAGCGGCGACCGGCGCCGGCTCCCGCGCATCATCACAGCCGAGGAGGCCAGCGCTCGAGAGGCTCAGCAGGCCCCCCGCGACGGCGAGCCGGAGATCGGCGGCAACTCGGTTCAAGGTGACCGTCATCGTCGGCTCCCGCGCGGAGCATCCGGGAGAGAAACTCCACAGGTCCCCCCGGAAGTCAAGCTCGTCGCGGCGTCCAGCGCGGCTCGGGTTTCCTCTCGTGGAGCCGCTTTTCACGGCGCTCACTCCGGTCGTTGCGCCGGGCCTCTCCAGAGGGGCCCGGAGCTTGCTCTCTCCAGCGCAGGTGCGCGCGTTGTGGCACCGGGAGGGGCTCATGCGGACTTCGAAGACGGGGAGAAACGGCCGTAGGTCAACAAGGGGGAGAGGCGTCGTCCAGGGGCTCGCCGGGGTCCTCGGGATCGGCCTGTGCCTCGGCACCTCCAGCGCCTCCGCGGGCGACGCGAGACAGGCGATCTCGCGTCAGGCGGCGCCGCAAGGCAGCTTCGCCCCGCAGCAGGCCACGACGACGCAGGCGCCCGCGGCCCCCGCCTACGCCGCGAACCCCCAGAAGCGCCGCTGGATCATCGCGGGCGCGTCGACCCTGGGCGGCTTCTGGACCGCGTCCGCCATCGCCGCCGCCGGCCTCTCCCTGGAGAAGCCGACGTCCCGGCTGGGGACGCAATGCACCCAGTACGCCTGCTCCGTCGCCCCGCGCCGCGACCAGAGCGCGCCGAGCCCCGCCTCGCTGATGATCCCCCTCGCCGGCCCCTGGATCCACCTCGGCACCGCGCAGCCGTCGGCGGCCCGCGCTGTCGGCCTCTCCGTCCTCGGCGTCGGGCAGGCCGTCGGCCTCGGAATGCTGCTCGGCGGCATCGCCATGCCGACGCAGGTGCGCGTGCCGATGCAGCACGGCGGCGTGCTCCAGGTGGGCGCAGCCCCGCTCGTCGGCCCCGACGGACTCGGGCTCTCGATCCACGGCTCGATGTAGCCACGGCGCGATATCGCCGCGCCGCTCCCTCCCGCGCGGCGCGGCGCCGCCGGCCCGCACCGCGGTCGACGCGCTCGCCCGACGCGGGCGCCCGCGCCGCCGCTCGTCACAGCGCGAGGCCCAGGATCGCGCGCACGCGGAGCCGCTCCTCGGGCGTGAACGCGCCGGCGAGCAGCGCCTCCTCGGCCTCGCGCCGCGCCGCCGGATCGGCCACGGTCGCCTCGAGCGCAGCGCGCGCGCCGGCGAAGGCGTCGATCCGCTGCTGCCACGCCGCCCGCTGCCGGTCGAGCTCCGCGAGCCGGTCCGCGGCCTCGGCGCCCACGGTCGCGACCCGGTACGCGTGGAGATCCTCGTCCGACGCGCCCGCATCCCGGAGCGCCTGCTCCTCGGCCTGCTGCGCGAGCGGGCGCACCGCCGCCTCCCGCGCCTCGCGGATGTCGTCGGGGAGCGCCGCCTCGACCTCCGCGATCCGCGCGTCGCGCTCGTCGGGCGAGAGCGTCGCGTCCGCGAGGACGCGGGACTGCTCGATCGCCGCCTCCCCCTCGCGCTCCTCGTCGCCGAAGAGCTGCGTGGCGTCCGGCTCGCCGAAATGCGCGCGGCGGACCTCGCGCAGCGCCGCGAGCCGCGCCGCCGGATCGGCCTCAGGCCCGACGAGCGCCGCGCTGGCTGCCTCGCGGTAGCCGAGGTACCGGTCGAGCAGCGCGACCGCCTGGTCCGCCGCCGGCCCGTCGGCCCGCTCCCGGATCGCCGCGATGATGCGGGCCCTGATCACCGCGGCCGGCTCCTCGCCGGTGGCGGTGAGGAAGTGGTCGAACAGCGCGAGGATCTCGGGGCCGACGACGAGGTCGCCGCGCTCGTCGACGATCACCGCGCCGTCGACGTCAGCGCCCCGGAGCGAGGGCGGCGCGGGCCGCGGCGGCGCCGCGGGGGCCGGCGACACCGACACCGCCCGCTGGACGCGCGTGGGGGCCGGCCACACCGACAGCGCCGGCGCCACGTCGCCCCGCCGGGGCAGCGCGGCCGCCGCGCTCGACCGGGCGGCGGGGGTCGGCCGCTGCCGCCCCCCCGAGGCGAGCCACCCCGCGCCCGCGCCGACGAGCGCGGCCAGCGCCATGACCGCGACGAGACCCGTCTTCCTGCGACGATCCATGAGGCCCCCTGCGGCTCAGAGACCGGCGTTCTTGAGCCGGCTCGCGTGCGACCGGAACACGGACTTCGGGTTCGGGCCAGACAGGTTGATGAACCCGAAGAGCTGATTCACCTCGTCGAGGTGGTTCATCCCGTAATCGTCGCGGACCACCTCGCCGAAATGGGAGCTGCACCTGCCCACCATCCCGTCGTTCTTCTCCGAATACAGCCTGGAGATGAGGCCGAGCGACAGGTCGGTCGGATCGACGACGCTCGTGAGGATCCCTGTCCCCGACCACGAGAAGAAGCGCACGCCGTTCTCCTCGGCGGCTCCCTGGCCGCACCGGTCGGCGGGCAGCCCGGCCGGGTAGCGGGCGTTGAACTCGCGCATCCCCTCGGCGGAGAGCGACCTCACGGCGGCGATCGAGTCCTGAGGCGCCGAGTGCCCGCTGAGCAGGCTGAGCACCGTGCCGAGGCTGTTCGCGAGGAACGAGAGCGCCCCCTGCGCGAGCCCGCCGTCGCGCAGGTTCTCCTGGAGGTAGCTGGCGAGCTCGGCCCCCTGGTGCGGCGAGCCGATGGTGGTGACCGACGCGACGAGGTCCGGCCGCACCGCGGCGACATACCGGACGTCGAGCCCTCCATGGCTGTGCCCGATCAGGTTGACCCTCCCGCTCCCGGTGCGCGCCACGATGTCCTCGATCTGCGCGAGCAGCGCCTCCCCCCGCGCCTCCGTGCTGTCGAACTGGGGCACCGCGGTGACGTACACCTCCGCTCCGCCGGAGCGCAGCGTCGACGCGATCCCGCCGAAGTAGTCGACCACACCGAACATGGCCTTGAACCCCGCCATGCCGTGACAGAGCACGATCGGATATTGCGTCTGCGCATAGCTCTTCAACGCCAGCGCGCCCTCGCCGACGTCGGCGTGCTCCGCGTCCACCGGCTCATCCATCGACGCGACGCATCCTTGCGACAGGAGCGCCGCGAGCGCCCCCGCTGCACAGCGCAACGCGTCAATTCGCAATCGACCTCCGATCGCTCGCTTTCTCTCGACTCTCTGCTGATTTCGAGCGGGTGTGACGGTGGGAGGTAGTACAGCGCGTGAGTTGCTGGAATGAGCTCGTCCGATCACCTGTCACCTCTGATAGAGTATTTTTTTAATCTGAATCAAGCAGAACTCACAGGCTCACAAAACGACAAGCACATCGCGCATCCTGGACAATCGGCAGATCGGTGCCCTCGCTCTCACGTGTCGCGCCCGTCCAGGCGACGCGACAGGCCATCAACGCAGCGGCGCAGACGCGCAATCGATCGGTGTCGCGCGGCGCCCCGCACCGGCGCGCCCTGGCGACGGACGGCGGCGGCGCGCGGACGGGCGAGGCGGCGAGCGACGGGCCTCGATCCGGTCCGCCCGGCCGCGACGAGCGTCGTCCGACCTGCGCTCCCAAGCGGGCGGCGGGCTCCGGCGGCCTAGGAGGCCTGCGCTGCGCGGGGCGGGCTCCCCTCGCCTGCCCCTTCGCCGCCGTCGTCGGTCGCCAGGGCGCCCCGGACGATGCGCGCGTTCTCCGGCACGGCGGTCAGGAACCGCTCGCGCCGCCGCGGGTCGGCGATCCGGTCGGCCCGCGCGCGCAGGCTCTCCCTGGCCTCCGCCAGCACCGCCGCCGCCTCGCCGTGGGCGCCGGACGCCGCGAGCGCCTCGGCGTACGCGAGCCGCACGAGCGACTCGCCTTCTTCCAGGGACCCGAGCGCGGCGAGCTCGCCGAACGCCGCCCGCGCGGCGCCGAGCGCCGCCGCGACCTCGCCGGCGGCGAGCAGCGCGCGCGCGCGCACGGCCACGGCGGGCGCGCGCAGCCGCGGGGCCACGTGGAGCGCCGCCTCGGCCGCGAGCGCCTCCCGCTCGGCCGTCGCGGCGTCGCCCGAGAGCAGCGCGATCTTCGCGAGGTAGGTGCGCGCCACGCCTTCCATGCGGAGGTCGCCCCGCTGCTGGAACGCCTCCACAGCGCGCCGCTCGACGCGCTGCGCCTCGTCGAGCTTGCCGAGCTGCCCGAGCACGTGGCCGAGGTTGTGCATCGCCACGGTGGCGAGCTCGCGCAGCCCCAGCCGGTCGGCGGCCTCCAGCGCGGCGCGCAGGACGGATTCGGCCGCCCCGAGCTCGCCGAGCTCGGCGTAGATGAAGCCGAGGTTCGAGCCGATGACGCACGCGCTGCGCCGATCCCCGGCCTGCTCGAAGGCCGCGAGCGCCGCCTCCAGGCCCTCGAGGCACGCCTCGGGGTCGCCGCCGGCCGAGGCGCGGATCGCGCGGAGCTGCTGCGCCATGGCGACGAGCTCGGCGTCCGGCGGCGGGGGCGCGCGGAGGTCCTCGTCGATGCGCGCGAGCAGCGCGTCGGCCTCGGCGTAGCGGCCGCCGAAGACGAGCTGCGCGCCGCACTCGCAGAGGCACGCGATCCGGGCCCGGCGCAGGCCGGCCGCGCTGGATGGCGGCGCCGCGAAGGCGCTGGATGGCGGCGCCGCGAAGGCGCTGGATGGCGGCGCCGCGAAGGCGCTGGATGGCGGCGGCGCGAAGGCGCTCGACGGCGGCGGCGCGAAGGCGCTCGACGGCACGGCCACGACCCCGCTGGGGGGCGCCGCGGCGGCGCCCTCGCCCTCGCCCGGCGGCGTTCCCATCGGCCGCGCCGCGCCCTCGCCGCGCGCACCGGACAGGCCCTCGGCGACGGCGGCCCACCGCGCCACCCGGTCCACCGCGCCGAGCTTCCCGGCCGCCGCGGCGACCTGGGTGACCGCCCGGAACCACCCGGGGGAACCGGCCGGGAGCAGCGCGGCCGCGGAGGCGCCGAGCTCCTCGGCGGCGGCGAGGTCGCCCTCCCAGATGTTCGCCTCGGCCGCGACGAGCCGGAGCGCGCCGAGATCCTCGCCCGCCGCGCCGCACGCCTCGCCGCACGAAGCGCGCTCGATCGCGGCGCGCAGGTCGTTCGCCTCGAGCGACTGCTCGGCCGCGCGCCGGTACCAGCGCACAGCGCGGTCGGGCTCGCCGCCCCGGCGGAAGTGCTCGGCCACGACCCTCGGGTCGACCGACGCGCCCCGCTCGAGCCACGCGCCCGCGAGCCGGTGGCCGAGGGCGCGATCGCGCTCGGTCAGCATGGAGTAGGCGGCCTCGCGGACGAGCGTGTGGCGGAAGACGTGGTCGGCGGCGTCGCCGAGGCCGGCGGACGGGCCGATCGGCGCGACGAGCTCGCGCTCGGTGAGCGCCGAGAGCCACGCCTCCACGTCGGCGAGGCGCTCCTCGCCGCCGAGCAGCGCCGCGACGCCGCGCTTCGAGAAGCGATCGCCGAAGACGCTGGCCGCCCGGAGCACGCGCTTGCCCTCGTTGCCCTCGGCGTCGAGCCGCGCCTCGACCGTGCCGAGGACCGAGTCGGGCAGGAGCTCCCCGTGGCCGCTCGCGACCGCCCGGATGAGCTCCTCGAGATAGAACGGGTTGCCGCCGGCGCGCTCGACGAGGTGCGTCACGACGCCCTCGGGCACGGCAGCGCCGAGCGCCGCGCGCACGAGCTCCGCGCTCGCGCGGCGCGCCAGCGGGCCGAGCTTGATCGTCTGCACCTCGCGGTCGGCCCACAGGCTCGGGAACTGGCGGTGGACGTCGGGGCGCGCGAGCGCGAGCAGCATGAGCGGCAGCTCGCGCAGGTTCCGCAGGGTCGCGTCGAGCAGGCGCACGGTGGCGGCGTCGCCCCAGTGCAGGTCCTCCAGGGCGACGAGCACCGGGCGCGCGGCGCACTCGGCCGCGAGCCAGTCCTCCCACGCGGCGCGCACGCCGTCGCTCATGCCGGCGGCGCTCTGGCGCGCCGCCCGCAGGAGGCGCGCGTGCTCCGGCGACGGCGCGCCGGCGACCTCGCCGAGGAACGCGGCCGCGCGATCGAGCTCCGGCCCGCCGAGGTGGCGCCCGAGCCGCTGCTTCAGCTTGCGGTGCCGCGCCCGCGTCGGGTCGCGCTCGCGCAGGCCGGCGGCCCGGCGGAGGACGTCCGCGATCATGCCGAACGGCGAGCCGGCCGAGCCCGAGTCGGCGCGGCCCCAGAGGATCTCGATCGGCTCGGCCTGCCGCCGCAGGGCGGCGAACAGCTCCTGGCGGAGCCGGGACTTGCCGGCGCCCGGCGGGCCGAGGACGAGCACCGCGCTGGCGAGCGACTCGGAGATGCAGCCCGAGAGCACGCCCTGGAGCATCGAGAGCTCGCGGGCGCGGCCGACGCACGGCGTGCGCTTGCCGAGCAGCGCGGGGGCGACCTCGTCGACGGCGCGCTCGCCGGAGAGGACGATCGCCTCGTCCGGCGCGCGGGGGTCGCCGTCGCCGCCGTCGCCGCCGTCGTCGCCGCGGGCGCGGCGCGCGATCACGAAGCGCGGCCCGAGCATGTCGGCGGTCGCGCGGTCGAGGCGCACGGCGCGCGCGTCGCGCGCCTCGAGCGCGGCGCGGAGCTCGGCGACGCCGCGGTCGATGACGTCGCCCTCGACGAGGCCCGCGGAGAGGACGCCCCGCCCGGTGATCACGCAGAGCGCCGCGCCCGGCAGCTCGGCCCGGAGGGCCAGCGCGCACTGGGCGGCGCGCTCGGCGCGGTCCACGGCGCTCCCGGGGCCGGACATCATGACGAGCTGCGCGCCCGGGGCGATCTGCGAGAGCCGGCCGCCGTGGAGCTCGACGAGCGCGCGGATCTCCGCGGCGCGCGCGCTCGACGCCGGCGGCCGCGACGCGGGCGCGCTCGGCGGCGGCTCGCGCGGCGTGTCCCCCGGGAGCTCCGCGGCCCGCGCGGCGGCGCGCGGCGACGACAGCGGCGCCCCGCCCTGGTCGGCCTCGCCGACGAAGATCAGGCTGACGAGGCGCTGCTCGCCCAGCGTGAGGGCGACGCGCTCGCGCGGGGCGGCGCCGCGGGCCGAGCCGTCCGGGAGCGCGGGCGCGCCCGGGGGCGTGCTCCCGGAGAGCGTCGGCGCGTCCGGCGGCGCGGTCCAAGCGCCGCACAGCGCGGCGATTCGATCGAGCTCGGCCGCGACCTCGGCGCCGTCGCGCGGGCGCTCGCCGGGCAGCCTGGACAGCATGCGCGCGACGAGATCATCGAGCGGCGCGGGCGCGTCCGCGCGGAAGTCGCGGAGGCGGGGCGGCTCCTTGAGGAGCAGGTCGCCGAGCGCGGCCATGGGGCTCGCGCCGGCGAAGGCGGGCTGGCCGGTGAGGCACTCGAACAGCACGCACCCGAGGGAGAACACGTCGCTGCGCGGATCCGGGGCGGTCCTGGCCTCGACCTGCTCCGGGGCCATGTACCCGGGCGTGCCGAGGACGCCGCCGGTGACGGTGACGCGCCCTGCCTCGGCGCTCGGCCGCGCGATGCCGAAGTCGACGAGCTTGACCCGCGCGGCGTCTCCGCCGGGGAGGAACAGGTTGCCCGGCTTGATGTCGCGGTGGACGATGCCGCGCGCGTGCGCGAACGCGAGGGCGTCGGCGGCGCGGCGCACGAGCGAGAGCCCCTCGCCCGCCGGCAGGAAGCGGCGCGCGAGGCGCGCGGCGAGGTCCTCGCCGTCGAGCCACTCCATCGCGAGGTAGCGGTCCCCTGCCGGCGTGCTCCCGTGCGCGACGTAGCGCACGATGCCCGGGTGGACGAGCGCGGCGAGGAGCGCGGCCTCGCGCTCGAAGCGCTCGATCTGGATCGCGCTCCTCAGGCGGACGATCTTGAGGGCGACGGCCGCGCCGCCGACGCGGTCGTGCGCCCTGTAGATGGTGCCCATCCCTCCGGAGGCGGCCTCCCCTTCGACGACGAAGCGCCCCGCGATGATCTCCGCGTAGCCCACGTCAGCGCAGGAAGACGGTGACCGAGCCGGCGTGCGGCTTCTTCCCGACGGCGAGCTTGCCCGAGGGGTGGCGGATCGCGCCGCGGCAGTTCGGGAAGCTGCCGTCGTCGGTCGGCTCGTCGCACAGGGCGTCGCACGGGCCGGCGATCTCGACGGCGCACGCGTCGAGCGAGGGCCCGCAGACGCGCGGGATGGCGGAGGCCCCGGGCGGCAGGCAGGCCTGGTAGACCGGCTGCGCCGCGAAGATGTCGCCGAAGTAGGTCGCCTCCCGCCTGGGGAACGCGGCGCGTTCGGCCTTGTCGGCCTGGAGCTCCTCGCGATCTCCGCGGACGGAGATGTTCACCTTCTGGCCCAGGTAGTTGAGGCGGGCGATGACGCAGCCGCTGACCCAGCTCCGGCACGCGCGGTCGCACGCGCCGCCCTCCTGTCCCCAGCGCTCGGCGAGGCCGAGCTCCCCCGGGAAGGAGAGCCTGGCGCCGTCGACCGTCACGGTGAGGCGCTCGCCTTGGGGCAACGCGCAGCCCGCGATGTACTTCAGCAGCGTGCGCGCCGCCGGGTCGCGGAGCGCCTCGACCGTGAGCGCGCTCGCCGAGAGCGCCTCGGCGGTGAGCGCGTTCGACGTCAGCGCGCTCGACGTCATCACGTCGGCGGTGAGCGCGTTCGACGTCAGCGCGTTCGACGTCAGCGCGTTGTGCGCCCGGATGGCCTGGGACGCGGCGTCCTCGGCCTCCTCGGCTTCCTCGGCCGGGGCTTCCGGGTCGAGCGAGGCTGCGCACGCGCTCGCGGGGAGCGCGGCGACAGCCAGGACGAATGCGGCGAGCTTCGGCGAATGCTCCATGAACGACGTTTCCCCCTGGGATGCCCGCGGGCTGTTGCCCGATGAGCTCCCGAACGACCGGCGCCGAGGCGCGCGCCACGGGTGCGCGCCTCGACGGCCGGTGCGTACATCTTGGTTCAACTGCACGGTCTGCGAGAACGCCTGCGGGCCGGTGCGGCAGTGCAGGCCATCTTCGCTACAGCGACAAATGGTAAGATGTCACTGATAACCCGACTGGCAAAGACCGACGCGCACGCAACAGGTTCTTTTTTTTGTGTCGAGGGACGATCGCGCTGTCGTTGCGACACCCCCGCTCTGTCCACGGCACCATGGCCGGCGACGCCCGCAGCGCGGACGGAGAAGCGATGTGGGCGAGGCGATGTCCTGTCACGGATACGCACCTTCCTGGAGGGAGGCGCCCGGGGGTCGCCCGTCGTGATGGGGTTGCCGGAGCGGACCACGCCGCCGTCCACCGGGCTACCTCCTGCTTTCTGTTGCTTGCCGGGATCGGTGTCCTCGGTGAACGGGATGGCCAGGGGTGAGGAGAGGAGATGAGTCTGTCTGCTCGGGCGCGGAGCCTTGCTGCGGCACGGCGAGGCGGCCAGCGGCGGGTGGGGTAAGCCCTGACGGTTGTCTGCGTCTTCTCGTGTACGGCCGCTGAGCGCCGAGCCTGATGGCGGACGGACTGCTCGGCGCGTCGCGTCTGTGTGCCCTTGACGCCGCTGTGGCTCGATCATTAGATGGGCCACACGATGAAGGGGCATGCGCGCAATCTGATGACCGAGCGCGTGATCGCGCTGGAGCAGGGCACGCCGGTCACGGACATGTTGCAGCTCTTCGCCAACGAGAACCTGAGCGGAGCGCCCGTCATCGACGCGGGCCACCACGTCGTCGGGTTCGTGAGCGAGACAGATCTCCTGGGCGCGCTCCTG
This sequence comes from Sorangium sp. So ce1335, assembly GCF_051521615.1. Taxonomy (NCBI): domain Bacteria; kingdom Pseudomonadati; phylum Myxococcota; order Polyangiales; family Polyangiaceae; genus Sorangium; species Sorangium sp. So ce1335. The sequence continues at coordinate 4,974,379 of NZ_CP150363.1, read as the reverse complement.
CGCAAGGAATACGAGGGCATGACGGCCGCGGACGTGATGAGCACCCCGCCCCTCTGCGTGGACGAGTTCATGCCCACCGACGACGTGATGACGTTGCTGCGCGAGAACCGGATTCACCATCTGCCGGTCGTGCGCAATGGCCGCCTCGTCGGGATCATCACGCCCCAGGACATCCTGCGCTACCTCGTCGAGCGCGTGCTGCCGCTTCCGCCGGATCCGGCCTGAGCGAAGGCGCGGGACGGACGATCCCGCCCAGAGGACGAGGCTGCGCGAGAGGGGCGGCCGCGGGTGGGGCGCGCGTGCGCGAGAAGGCCGCACGTGGGGCGCCCGGCGCGCGTGGGTCGCGCGCGAGGCTGCGCGGTGCGCGCCCCGATGGCCGCCGTGGGCTCATCGGGACACGACCCATGGCAGCGGTCCGTCTCTTTGTGTGACGTCGCGAGGGACTCGTTCGTGATAAAGAGATAACGAGATGACGAGAGGTGCCTGTCTGACGCCACGAGGGACCTGGTCGTATTGATGAGGCGCATGACCGAATCCGCTCGATGAGCCCAGCGACCCACGATTTTGAAACGAGATCATGGGCTATCGCGTAATGCCTCGCTGAGCGGATCAGTCGCTCCATGCGCATCAATTTCCCTGCGATCGACTTGCATTTTACGACTCGGTCAACGAGGGTTGCTTCATGCCGAAGCCGCCGCGCCGGCGTCCGCTGGCCTCCCCTCACGATGCGCTGTTTCAGTGGACCTTCTCTCAGCGCGAGCACGCCATGGGCCTTTTGAAGGCAGCGCTTCCGCAGCCGGTGGTCGCGGCCGTGCGCTGGAGCTCGCTGCGCATCGAGAAGGGCAGCTTCGTCGACCGCGCGCTGCGCAGCCGCCACAGCGACCTCGTGCTCTCCGCCCGCATGGGCGCGGGTCGCATCTATTTCCATACGATCGTCGAGCACCAGCGCGATGTCGAGGCGCTGATGGTCTTCCGTATGGGCCTGTACATGATGCGCCTGTGGGAGCGGATCACCCGCGACCAGCCGGCGCTGACGGAGCTGCCGCCGATCATGCCGGTGCTGATCCACCACAGCCACACCGGGTGGACGGCGGCCACGGCCTTCCAGGACATCATCGCGGCCAGCGGGCCGGTGCGGGCGGCGCTCTTGCCGCACATTCCGTGCTTCGAACTGCGCGTCGTCGATGTCAGCGGGGGGCGGGCTGGCGACGTGGTGGAAGAGGCGCTCACGGCGCTGGGCAAGGTGGTGCTGTGGTGCCTGTCCGTGTCCGGCGACGACGCGCGGCTGGAGCGAGAGATCGGTCGCGTCGCGGCGGCGCTTGACGAGGTGCTGCGGGCGCCGAGCGGCCTCGCTGCGCTGGAGGCGCTCCTGCGCTACCTTCTGACCACGCACGAGCGCTTGAGCGTGCGGAAGATCGGCGGGATCCTGGAGAAGGCGGTGGGCCCACTGGCCCAGGAGGCCATCGTGACGGAGCTGGACGAGATCGAGCGTAGGGGTCGAGCGCAGGGACGAGCGCAGGGACGAGCGCAGGGACGAGCGCAGGGACGAGCGCAGACGTTGCTGGAAGTGCTCACGGCCCGGTTCGGCGCGCTGCCGGCCGAGGTGAGCACCCGCATCCTTGCCGCGGACGAGGCGACCCTCGTCACGTGGACCGCGCGGGTGCTCACGGCGCCGACGCCGGAGGACGTGCTCGGCGACGACGGACCGCGTGCCTCCCCGGCGCGGCGCCCCACGGCACGCAAGCGCGCCCGGCGTACCTGACAGCGAGGCGACGCCCACCGGCGCATGGGAACCTCTCCACCCCGTCGGCACCAACGAGCCAGGACACGAACTGCCGCGTCAACCGGCTCCCCGGGGAGCACGGACTGGACGCACGCGCTTTCGGCGCGAGCACGCTGCGCGCGCGTGGCGAGCGGTCGAGGCTCGCCGGGAACCTGCCCGGCACGCAGCTGGGCACACGTAGTGTCACTTCGTAGGCCCTCCTGTAAACGGCGGGACACACGTAGTGTCACTTCGCAGGCCCTCCTGTAAACGGCGGGACACACGTAGTGTCACCCTTGGATGCCGCCCGGCACGGGGCAAAGTGCGCCTCGTGCCCCCCGGAGCGACGGCGCCTCGGTCCCTACGCGTCCGCCGCCTACCTCCGTTCGAACTGGTACCGCGCCCGCTCGGCGCCCTCGATCTCCACCACGATGCGCTTCGGGCCGAGCCGCGCGATGGCGTGCGCTGCGGCGGGGCGGCCCGGCGCGTCGTCGTCGAGGTTCTCGATCAGGCTCTGGACCGTCACGTACGGGATGCCGCGGATCACGTCGAGGTGGTTCCAGTGCAGGTGGCCGTTGAAGACGGCGAGCACGCCGTGCTCCTCGAAGAGCTTCCGCATCGCGCGCCGCTCGCGCACGAGACAGATGTGCGGGCTCCCCTCGAACCAGCGGTTGCCCCGGAGGTCCTGATCCGCCGCGCTGTGGTGCATCAACACGATCTTCGGCAGCGGCGACGCCGCCAGATCCTCGGCGAGCCAGGCGAGCTGCTCCTGCCCGATCGAGACGTCGTGATCCTTCCGCTCGCGCGTGTGGAGGACCGTGAAGTGGAAGCCGCCGCGGTCGAACGAATAGTGGAGCCGCGTGACATCGGGCCTGCCCCAGGCGGACAGGAGCTCGGCCTCGCTCAGGTGGACAACGTCGTGGTTGCCGGCGACGTGGAACAGCTCGGCCTTCACGCCGCGGAGCGCGGCCATGCACTCGCCGTAGCGCGCCCGGTCGGCCTCGGGCCCCTCGTCCTCGATGTCGTCGCCCAGGTTCACGACGAGATCGGGCCGCGTGACCTCGTTCATCCGCTCCACGAAGGCGCGCGTCAGCGCGGGCGCCTCGCCCGTGAGCTTGCGCAGCTTGCCCCCGAACGACGCCTGCGGGCCGAAGTGCAGGTCCGAGACGAACGCGACGACGAGCTCCGTGCGCGCCCCGCCGCTCGGCATCACTTCGCGCCGGGCTCCGGCGCCGTCTTGGAGCCGCCGAGGCACGCGGGGGAGCGGAATTCCGCGCCGCCCTGCCGCTCCCACTCGTCCGGCGTCAACGCGCGGATCGTCAGGGCGTGCAGCCCGGAGCGGAACTCCTCGCGAACGATGTCGTTGACGCGCCTGTGGCGGTCGAGCGGGCTCAGGCCGCGGAACGCCTCGCTCACCACGAGCACCTTGAAGTGGGTCTCCGAGCCCGCCGGCACGCTGTGCATGCGGCTCTCGTTCTCCACATCGAGGTGCACGGGATCGAGCGCTTGAACGAGCTTGCTCTGGATCGACTCCTGCTTCGTCGCTGTCGTCATGGCCGCGCGAAGCTTAGCCTCCGCCGCGCCGCCGGTCACTCGCGCGCGCCTCCTGGGCGCGCAGGCGCGCGGCGGCGGCCCGCCCGCGGGGGAGCAGGCGCGGGGGGCCTTCCCCGACGAAGAGATTGCCCGGCGCCACGCCAACGGATAAACCGCGCGGCATGGCATCCCCGATGGTTGCGCGCCTCGCGCTCCTCCTCGTCGCCGGGCTCGCCGGCGCTGCCGGCTGCAGCGACGAGGGGACCGAGAGCGCCCCCGGCCCGACCGGAAAGCCCGAGATCGCGATCGTGAGCCCGAAGGACGGTGCCTGCGTCGCCATCGGCGCGCCCCCGGACGACCCTTCTGCCGACGCACCGACGATCCCGATCCAGGTCGGCATCTCGCAGCTCCTCCTCCGCCCTCCGGGCACCTGCGGGACCTACACGCAGTGCGGGCACCTGGTGCTCAGCCTGGACGGCGAGAAGAACAGCGCCGCATCGGGCCGCGTGATCGACGTGCGCCTCGGCGCGCTCGATCCCGAGGAGCGCTACGGCGAGCACACGATCACCGTCGCCGTCGTGAGCGACACCGGCGCGCCGGTCCTCGGCGGCGAGAGCCGGCAGGAGCCGCTCACCCGGAGCCTGTCGCTGACGGTCGCGGCGTCGTGTGACGAGGGCAGCGGAGGAGGAGGCGGCGGCTCGGGCGGCGCCGGTGGCTCGGGCGGCGCCGGCGGCTCGGGCGGCGCCGGCGGCTCGGACGGCACTGGAGGCTCGGGCGGCGCTGGCGGCTCGGGCGGTACTGGAGGCTCGGGCGGCGCTGGCGGTTCGGACGGCACTGGAGGCTCGGGCGGCGCTGGCGGCTCGGACGGCAGCGGCGCGGGCGGCTCCGGCGGCTGATCCGCGCGCGTCCTGGAGCAACAAACGGGTTGAGCGCGCCTGAAACGAGCAGAACATCGAACCGCCAAGGCGCGGAGGACGCCAAGGCGCGGAGGACGCCAAGGCGCGGAGGACGCCAAGGCGCGGAGGACGCCAGGGCGCGGAGGACGCCAGGGCGCGGAGGACGCCAGGGCGCGGAGGACGCCAGGGCGCGGAGGACGCCAGGATATCATCTTCGTCTTGGCGTCCTTGGCGGTTCCTTCCTCGCTCGGTCGGCGTGATCGTTCGTTGTTCTAGACGCCCTCGGCGGGCGCCCTTCACGCCTCGGCAGGTTTTCTCGCCCTCGTCCGAGCACCGCTCCAGACCGGAGCATGCTCGTCCGAACGTCACTTCTCCTGCGGGTCGGGGCGCGGAAGGCCGCGCTCGTCGAACAGGAGCGCGATGTCGACATGGAACTGGGCCCTGCGAGAGGACGGCGGCCCGCGATGCGAGGGCGGCGGCGGCGTGGGGTAGCGCCCGCTCGCCTCCTCTCCCGGCGCCCCGGACGCCAGCGCCTCGTGCGGCGAGCACACCGCGGCCGGCTCGACGCCCGCCACCTCGCGCCGTGAGTCAGTCGCCGCCCCCTGCGACACCGGCACCGTCGTCGCCCGCCGCGCCCCCGGTACCGCCGCCTGCGACGGCGGCGCCAGCGTTTCCCTCCGAGGCGGCTCCACGATCGCCTGCGCGTCTCGCCGCGAGCTCGGCGCTGCTGGCCACGACGGCGGCGCTGCCGGCCACGACGACCGCATTGCCGGCCGCGAGCTCGGCGTCAACGGCCGCGAGCTCGGCGCCGACGGCCGCGAGCTCGGCGCCGACGGCCGCGAGCTCGGCGCCGACGGCCGCGACGACGGCGCGAGCGCCTCCCGCCGCGCGCTCGCCACCGCTGCCTGCGCCTCCCGCGCCGCATACCCGCCGGCCCGCTGCGTGACCGGCGCCGGCGTGTCCCGCCGCGCGTAGGGCGCGGCAGGCGGCACCTCCCGCGCCGCATACCCGCCCGGCTGCGAGCCCACCACCGGCGTGTCCCGCCGCGGGTACGCGTGCGCCGGCGGCGCCGGCGGCACCGACGTCTCCCGCCGCGCGTACACGACGCCGCCCGGCGCCGGCGGGTCGCGCCGCGGCCGCGACGACGCCGGCCCCGCCCTGAACCCCGCCATCACCCCGAGCCGCTCCGATCGCGGCCCAGCCGCCTCGACGGGCCGCTGCGCCGCCACGGCGGCCGCCACGCGCTCGCGGTACCCGTGCTCCTCGGCGCCCGCGCTCCGCGGCCCCGAGCGCGGCAGCGGCGTCGCCTCCGCGTCGCGCCGCGGGTCCGCCGTCATCACGCCGATGCTCCACCGCTCGGAGCGCGGCCCGGACGACCCCTCGTCCCCGGGCATCAACGAGTAGCGCCCCGGCGTGAGCTGCCTCGTGCGCTGCTTGCGGCTCTCGCGCGCCGCCGTCGTCAGCATCGCCCCGAGCTCGTCGTCCGTCAGCGCCTCGTCGACGCGGACGAGCGTGCTGAGCACATCGCGCGCGATGTCCTCGAACCCCTCCGGCGCGAGCGCGTAGGTCGACGATGTCACAACGATCGCCACCGGCCGGCGCTCCTCCGCGAGCGCCGCGGCCATCGAGACCGGACACGCCTTGACAATGATGCCGACATCCATCGCCGCCGCCTGGCAGCGCTCTAACAGCGCCTGGTCGCCGCCGATGAGAAGGGCCGTCGGGATCTGGGCGCGAAGCGTGGCGTCAGAAATGCGCGGCATCGGTCCAAGGATCCTAACCTCCCTGCCCCAAACAGAGGTCAGGAAAATCCTGTCATCGGACATTCCCCGTCATGTCTGGATAGCGGGCTCAGCCGCTATCGGGCATCACGCGCCCTCGCTGTCGACAGATGTCGGGCATCACGCGCCACCGGATCACCCTACGGATGCGTAGGTACAGTGGGTAACTCGGTGAGGTGGCAAGCGGCCCAGTGCCCCGGACGACGCTCTTCCAGCAGGGGTGCTTCCACGCTGCACCGCTCCATCGCATAAGGACAGCGGGTGTGAAAATGGCACCCCGAGGGCGGGTTCAGCGGACTCGGCACTTCCCCGACGAGCGTCAGGCGGCGCCGCTTGCGCTCCACGTCGGGATCCGGGACGGGCACCGCCGAGAGCAGCGCCTGCGTGTACGGATGCTGCGGCGAGCGGAACAGCGCGTCCGGGCGGGCGCGCTCGACGATCCGGCCGAGGTACATCACCGCGATCTCGCTTGACAGGTGGCGGACCACCGCGAGGTCGTGCGCGACGAACACGTACGTGAGCGACAGCTCGCGCTGGAGCGAGGCGAGGAGGTTGACGATCTGCGCCTGGATGCTCACGTCGAGCGCGCTGACCGGCTCGTCCGCGATCACGAGCTTCGGCTTCAGCGCGAGCGCGCGGGCGATGCCGATCCGCTGCCGCTGGCCGCCGGAGAACTCGTGCGGGTAGCGCCGCATGTACGACGGCGAGAGCCCCACCAGTTCCATGAGGCGCGCCACCTCGCGGAGCGCCTCGTCCCGCGATCCCACGAGCTCGTGGGTGAAGAGCGGCTCGGCGATGAGGTCGTGGACCGTCATGCGCGGGTTCAGGCTCGCGTACGGGTCCTGGAAGATCATCTGCATCTCGCGGCGCGCCTTGCGCAGCGCGCGCGTCGAGCGTCAGGATCTCCCGGCCGTCGATCTTCACGCTCCCCGACGTGGGCGGCACGAGGCGGAGGATCCCCCGCCCCGTCGTCGACTTGCCGCAGCCGGACTCGCCGACGAGGCCCAGCGTCGCGCCGCGCTCGACGTCGAACGAGACGCCGTCGACGGCGCGCACGGTGCCGACCTGCCGCTGGAGGAGGCCGCGCCGCACCGGGAAGTGGATCTTCAGGTCGCGCACCGACAGGAGCGGCGCGCCCTGCGGCAGAGGGGTTGCGGCGGCGGCGGTCATCGCGCTCCTCCAGAGACGTCCTCGACGTGGCACCGCACGACGTGGAGCGCCTTCCTGTCGCCCTCTCCCGAGACGACGCGCGGCGGCGGCGCCTCCTCGCGGCACGCGGCGACGGCGTGCGCGCAGCGCGGGTGGAACGGGCAGCCCGGCGGCAGCTTCGCGAGCGACGGCGGCATCCCGGGGATCGGGACGAGGTCCGCGCCGCGCGCGTCGTCGAGCCGCGGGATCGAGCGCGCAAGGCCGATCGTGTACGGGTGGCGCGGGGCGTGGAAGATCGCGCCGACCGGCCCCTCCTCGACGATGCGCCCGGCGTACATGACCGCCACGCGGTCGGCCATCTTCGCGACGACGCCGAGGTCGTGCGTGATGAGGAGCACGGCCGCCCCGACCGCCTCCTTGCGCTCGCGGATGAGGTCGAGGATCTGCGCCTGGATCGTGACGTCGAGCGCCGTCGTCGGCTCGTCCGCGATGAGCAGGTCGGGGTCGCAGAGCAGCGCCATCGCGATCATCACGCGCTGCCGCATCCCGCCCGAGAGCTGGTGCGGGTAGTCGTCGATGCGCGACGCAGCCGCCGGGATGCCCACCGCCTGCAGGATCTCGACGCTGCGCCGGCGGGCCTCGGCGCGCGCCATGCCGCGGTGGAGCTCCAGCACCTCGATGAGCTGCTCGCTCACCCGCAGGTAGGGGTTCAGCGACGTCATCGGGTCCTGGAAGATCATCGCGATGCGGTCGCCCCGGATGCGCTCCATCCGCGCCTCGCTCGCCTCCACGAGGTCCTCGACGACGCCCCGCTCGGACTCGAGGAGGATCTGGCCGCCGACGATCCGGCCCGGCGGATCGGGGATGAGCCGCAGGAGCGACAGGCTCGTCACGCTCTTTCCCGAGCCCGACTCGCCGACGATCCCGAGCACCTCGCCGCGGTCGACGCTGAAGGAGATGCCGTCGACCGCGCGGACAACCCCCTCCTCGGTGAAGAAGTGGGTCTTCAGGTTCTTGACCTCGATCAGCATGGTTCGTCTGGGCGCGCGCGGCGTGGGGACGCGGCCCTTCAGTCCTTTCGGATGCGTGGATCGAGGGCGTCGCGGAGCCCGTCGCCGAGGAAGTTGAAGCAGATCAGCGTGAGCGCCAGCATGAGCGCCGGGAAGATGAGCTGCCAGGGGTAGAGGTCCATCGCGTCGGCGCCCGTGGACGCGAGCAGGCCCCAGCTCGAGAGCGGCTCCTGCGTGCCGAGGCCGAGGAAGCTGAGGAACGCCTCGGTCATCATCACCTCGGGGATGGTCAGCGTCGTGTAGACGATGATCGGGCCGAGCGCGTTCGGCACGAGGTGCCGGAAGATCAGCGCCGCGTGGCCGACGCCGATCGAGCGCGCCGACTCGATGAACGGCTGGCTGCGCAGCGCGATCACCTGGCCGCGGACGATGCGGGCCATCGTGAGCCACGAGATGCCGCCGAGCGCCCCGAAGACGACGACGATCTGGAAGATGGGGAAATAGCTCGGGTCGGACGGGTCCTTCACGACGAGGCCGAGCACGGCCTGCCAGGCGCGGTAGAGGACGGTCTGGTCGTTCGCGAAGAAGACCATCAGCAGGATGACGAGGATGAGGAACGGGAACGTGTAGAGCACGTCCACGATGCGCATCATGATCGCGTCGACCTTGCCGCCGAAGTAGCCGGCGATGCCGCCCCAGCTCACGCCGATGACGAAGCTCACGAGCGTGGCGACGACGCCGACGGCGAACGAGATGCGCCCGCCGAAGAAGACGCGCGCCATCAGGTCGCGGCCGAAGTAGTCGGTGCCCATCCAGTGCTCGAGCGACGGCGGCTGCGCGCCGAGCTTGAGGTCGGCCTTGTCGTACCGGTAGCTCGAGAGCTCGGGGACGAGGACGCAGGCGACGACCATCGCGACGAGCACGGCGCCGCAGACGACCGCCGCGCGGTTCTTGCGGAGCCGCCGCCACGCGTCGCGCCCGAGGCTCGACCCCTGCTCGAGCTCGTCGAGCCGCAGCGGGCCTGCCGGGCGCGGGGCGGCGCCGCCGGGCACGGCGGGCAGATCGCCGGGGGCCGCGGGCGAGGCGCCCGGCGGTCGAGGGCCGACGGGCGCGGCGGCGGGCGGCGGGGGGGCGGCGGGCGCCATGGTCAGCGCAGCTCCACGCGCGGGTCGATGAAGGCGTACGCCACGTCGACGAGCGCGTTGAAGAGCATGAGCAGGAAGCCGTAGACGAGCATGACCCCCATCACGAGGTTGTAGTCGCGGTTCGTGGCCGCCTCGACGAAGTAGCGGCCCATGCCGGGGATGTTGAAGATCTTCTCGACGACGAGGGAGCCGACGAGCAGGCCGCTGAAGCCGGGGCCGAGGAAGCTCACGACCGGGAGCAGCCCGCCCCGGAGCGCGTGCTTCAGGACGACCTTGCGCTCCGAGAGCCCCTTGGCGCGCGCGGTGCGGATGAAGTCGGAGCGGATCACCTCGAGCATCCCGCCGCGCGTCAGCCGGGCGATGTAGGCGGCCACGGGGAGCCCGGCGCAGATGATCGGGAGCACCATGTGCCGCCACGTCTCCCACCGCGCCACCGGGAACCAGTAGAGCTTGAGCGAGAAGACGAGCATGAGCAGCGGCGCGAGCACGTACCGCGGCACGCTGAGGCCGATCATGGCGACCGCCATGGCTGCGGTGTCCTTCCAGGTGTTCTGGCGGATCGCCCCGATGATGCCGAGGGGGATGCCCATGGCGAGGGCGAACAGCATCGCCCAGAACCCGAGCTGCATGGACACCGGCAGGCTGAGCGCGATGATCTCGTTGACGGTGCGGTTCGGGTACTTGAACGTCGGGCCCAGGTCGCCTTTCGTGACGAGCGCAAGCAGCCAGTCGCCATACTGCTTCAGCACCGGATCGTTCAGGTGGTACTTGGCGTCGAGCTGCCGCTGGACCTCGACGGGCACGGCCCGCTCCTGGTCGAACGGCCCGCCCGGCACGATGCGCACCAGGACGAAGACGAGCGTGGCGACGAGGAAGAGGGTGGGAATGATGGAAAGCAGCCGCTTGATGGCGTAGGTGCTCACAGGGCGCGACCTCCCGGCCCTCGGGCCGCGCCGCTCCCCCCGTCATCCGGCCGTCTTCCGTGGATCCCGAGCGATGTCACGAGGTGCCTCCGTGCTGCCGTCCTTCAGCGGGGCGACGGCCGCGAGGGCGCGCCGCGACTTCCCGCATATCACGGAATCGCCGGCCAGCGCGGCGTTTCGCGCGTCGCCCTCGAGCCGCGCGGCGGCGCGCCTCCGCGCCCGTTCACGGCTGCGGCTTGAGCTTGCCCTGATCGCGGAGCTTCACGAGATCGGCGTACCCGCCCTCGAGGACGCCGCCGATGAACACCATGGGGAACGTCGGGAAGCCGGCCCAGAGCTTGATGGCGAGCCGCTCTTTCCACTTCGATAGGTAACTGCCGTACTCCAGGTAGGTGTATTTCACGCCCTCTTGTTCGAGCAGCGACCGCACCTTCTTCACGAACGGATTCTGGGCCATCCCGACGACGACCACCTGGTCGCGGCTCACCGCCGCCGCGACCTCGTCGATGATCGCGCGGTGGAAGCCGGCGACCTGAGACTTCACCGCCTCGGATACCTTCTCGGGAGCAAGCGTGGGACGTTCAGCCATGGCGAGTGCACCTCCGCGCCGGCAGGCTAGCGGCGCGGAGGTCGCGCGGTCAACGGCGGGATCCGCGCGGCGCCGGCGCGGAATGGGGGCAGTCCGCGCTACGGGATGAGCAGCACCTTCCCCGTCGTCGCCCGCCCGGCGAGCGCGCGGTGCGCCTCGGCGGCCTCGGCGAGGGGGTACGTGGCGCCGATCGAGATCGTGAGGTCTCCGCGGGCGATCGCGCCGAGCACGTCGGCGGCGCGCTCGATCAGCTCATCGCGCGTGGCGGTGTAGTGCTGGAGGCTCGGGCGCGTGAGGTAGAGCGACCCCTTCTGGTTCAGGATCTGCGGGTCGAACGAGGACACCGGCCCGCTCGACTGGCCGAAGAGCACCAGCATGCCGCGCGGGCGCAGCGCGCCCAGGCTCTTCGCGAACGTGTCGTGCCCGACGCCGTCGTAGACGACATCGACGCCGGCGCCGCCCGTGAGCCGGCGCGCCTCGGCCTCGAAGTCGGCCTGCGTGTACAGGATCACCTCGTCGGCGCCGGCCCCGCGCGCGAGCCGCGCCTTCTCCTCGGTGGAGACGGTGCCGAACACGCGCGCGCCGAGCCGCTTCGCCATCTGGCAGAGGAGCAGGCCGACCCCGCCCGCGGCGGCGTGGACGAGGCACGTGTGGCCGGGCCCGAGCGGGAACGTGGAGCGCACGAGGTACTGCGCGGTGATGCCCTGGAGCATCGCGGCCGCCGCCTGCTTGGCGCCGACGCCCGGGGGCACCGGCACGAGCTTCGCGACAGGGACGCGGACGTGCGTGGCGTACGAGCCGGGGCCGCCGGTCCACGCGACCTCGTCCCCCACCCTCACCTCGGTGACGCCGGGCCCCACGGCCTCGACGCGCCCCGCGCCCTCGAGCCCGAGCGGTATGGGCGGCTCGATCTTGTACTGGCCGCTCCGCTGGTAGATGTCGATGAAGTTCACCCCCGCGGCCTCGACGCGGACCACGGCCTCACCAGGGCCGGGCGCGGGCGTCGGGTGCTCCTCGAGCGTCATCACCTCGGGGCCGCCGGCGGATTTCGGTCGGATCGCGCGCATGCCGACCATGTGGGCGAGCCGGCGCGGGCCGTCAAGCGACGGGCGCGCGCGTCGACGCGCGTCGAACCCGTTGCTGTCCACTTGCTGTCCACCGGGCGCCGTGGATGATGCGCCCATGTCCGCTCCCAATCCTTCCGAGTCGCTCACCCAGCACAACGCCTCTGGAGCCTCGCCCGCCGCGGCAGCCTCGTCGGCCGCCGCGCCCGCGGCCCCGCCGGCCGCCTCGGCCGGCGCCGGCCGAGAAGGCGCCACGGCCGCGCCGTTTCCCGCGGACTTCCTGTGGGGCACCGCCACCGCGGCCTACCAGATCGAGGGCGCCGCCGCCGAGGACGGCCGCGGCCCGTCGGTGTGGGACGTCTTCTCGAACACCCCCGGGAAGGTCTTCGAGGGCCACACCGGCAACGTCGCGTGCGACCACTACCACCGTTACAAGGAGGACTGCGCGCTGCTCGCGGAGCTCGGGGTCAAGAGCTACCGCTTCAGCGTCTCGTGGACGCGGATCCTCCCGGAGGGCACGGGCAAGGTCAATGCGAAGGGGCTCGACTTCTACGATCGCCTCGTCGACGAGCTGCTCCGCCTCGGCATCGTGCCGATGTGCACGCTGTTCCACTGGGACTTCCCCCAGGCGCTCCAGGATCGCGGCGGGTTCCTCCAGCGCGACGTCGCCGACTGGTTCGCCGATTACACGACCATCGTCGCGAAGCGGCTCGGCGATCGCGTGCCGTGGTGGGTGACGCAGAACGAGCCGCAGGCCTTCATCGGCAACGCGCTCCTCAACGGGGTCTTCGCGCCCGGGCTCAAGCTGCCGTACCGCGAGTACCTGACCGCGGCCCACAACCAGATGCGCGCCCACGGCAAGCAGGTGGACGCCCTGCGCGCCGCCGCCGGCCGCGCCAAGGTCGGCTACGTGCTCGCGACGCAGGTGCAGCGCCCGGCGACGGAGGACCCGGGCGACGTCGAGGCCGCGCGGGAGGCCATCTTCTCGGTCTACGACAGGCACCCGTGGAACAACGCCTGGTGGATCGCCCCGGTGCTCGAGGGCCGGTATCCGGAGAGCGGCCTCGAGGTCTTCGGCAGCGACATGCCCGAGTTCCCCGCCAGCGACTTCGACCAGATCAAGCGGCCGCTCGACTACCTCGGCCTCAACATGTACACGTCGGGCACGTGGCGGCGGGGCAAGGACGGCAGGCCCGAGCGCGTGGCCTCCCCGCCCGGCTACCCGCGCGCGACGCTCGACTGGCTGCAGGTGGTGCCGAGCACCCTGTACTGGGGATCCAGGTTCTTCTGGGAGCGCTACAAGCTGCCCATCGGGATCACCGAGCACGGCACCGCCACGCGCGATCAGGTCTTCCTCGACGGCAAGGTGCACGACCCGCAGCGCATCGACCTCATGCACCGCTACCTCCTCGGCCTCTCGCGGGCGGTGAAGGAGGGAGTCCCGGTGCTCGGGTACTGGGCCTGGTCGCTGCTCGACAACTTCGAGTGGGCCGAGGGCTACAAGGACCGCTTCGGGCTCGTCTACGTCGACTACGAGACCCAGCGCCGCATCCCGAAGGACTCGTACTCCTGGTACAAGCAGGTCATCGCGACGAACGGCCGATCGCTCCTCGGGCCGACCGCCGTCGCCTGGGACAACGTGACCGGTTGAGCCGCAAAGGCCGCGCGGCCCGCTCGCGACACCTGGCCGCGCGGCCTCATCGCGCGCCGCGCCGGGCGCGCCGGGAGCTCGTTTCCGTCTCCTGCCCTCCCCCTGCGCCGCCTTCGCCGGTGGTACCCTGCGGGGCCGGGAGACAGGGATGAACAGAAGAGGTTCCGAACCGAGGTGTGTTTCTCTGCTCGTCGCGCTGGTCCTCTCCGGCTGCGGCGCGAGGAGCAGCCTCGACATCGAGGCGTCGACCCCCGGCGAGCGCGGCAGCGCCGGGACCGGCGGCGCTCGCGCGTGCGCGCCTGGCTGCCTCGCGCTCGGTTTCGCCCGTCAATTCGGTCACGCCGAGCCGCTGGGCCTCGCCGTCGACGCCCACGGCAACATCCTCGTGACGGGGTACTTCGAGGGCGCTGTCGACTTCGGAGGCGGCCCTCTCCTGAGCTCGGGCATGAGCGACGTGTTCGTCCTCAAGCTCGATCCGCTCGGCAACCACCTCTGGAGCCGGCGGTTCGGCGATGCCCCCTCTGCCATACCCGACATCCAGAGCGGCCAGTCGATCTCGACCGACGCGTCCGGGCAAATCATCGTCGGGGGCCGCTTCGGTCGGTCGATCGATATCGACGGGGCTCCCGTGACGAGCGAGGGGGGATCGAGCGGCTTCGTCGTCGCGCTCGACGCCGCGGGCGGCCACGTCTGGAGCAGGTACATCCACGCGCGGTCCGCAGGCGTCGGCGGCGTCGCCGTCCATCCGGCGGGCGGCGTCGTGATCACGGGCGACTACGCGGGGACGATGGATCTCGGCGGCGGCCCCCTCACCGGCGCGCAGAGCGTCTTCGCTGCCAGGCTCGACGCCTCGGGCGGCCACGTCTGGAGCAGGAGCTTCGGCCGGCAGGCCGCGCACGAACCCACCGTGGCCCTGGACGCGGCGGGGAACGTCGCGCTCGGCGGCAACTTCGACGATGTCATCGATTTCGGCGGCGGTCCGCTCACGTCCGCGGGGTTTCTGGAAAACGGCCCGTCGACCGATGTCTACGTCGCCTCGCTCGGCCCGGACGGCGCGCACCGGTGGAGCCGGAACCTCGGCGGCGTGGAGGGCGAGATGCACCTCGGGACGGCCGTGGATGGCGCGGGCAACGTGGCCTCGCTCGGCTTCTTCACGGGGACGCTCGAGTTCGACGGCGCCACGCTGACGAGCGACGGGTACGACGTGTTCGTCACAAAGGCCTCTGTGGACGGCGCGCCGCTGTTCGCGAGGCGCTTCGCGGCGGCGAGCGCGCTCGCCGCCGACGCCGCCGGCAACACCTGGCTGACCGGCACCTTCACGTCGGACGCGGACTATGGCTGCGGTCCGCTGACCCCGCGCCAGGTGGGGCTCTTCGTCGCCGGCCTCGACCCGCGCGGCGACGGCCTGTGCAGCGCCTCGTTCGAGCCTTCGGAGTTCGGAGGTCTGTCCGCCATCGCCGTCGACCCCGCGGGATCCCTGGTTGTCGCGGGGACCTTTCAGGGCACGATCGATCTTGGCGACGGGCCGATCTCCAGCCCTCCGATGCAGCAGTCGATGCTCGTCGTGAAGCTCATCCCGTGAACGCGCCGGGCCCGGCATGAGCTATCTTGCGCCCCATGAAGATTGCCATCGTTGGAACTGGCGGGATCGGGAGCACGTTCGCGTTGCAGCTCGCGCGAGCGGGGCACGAGGTCACGGTGGTTGCCCGCGGAAAGCGGCTCGAGCAGCTGCAGCGGGACCAGGCCATCGTGACCGCCGCGGGGGAGCGCGCTGCTGTGCGCGTGAGCGCTGCGCTCGACGCGACGACGGCGTGGGACCTGGCGCTCGTGACGGTGCTCGCGCCGCAGGTGGACGCGGTGCTGCCCGCGCTGGCCGGCAGCTCGGCGAAGACGGTCATGTTCATGTTCAACACCTTCGAGCCGCTGGCTCGTCTCCGGGACGCGGTGGGCCCGGCGCGCTTCGCCTTCGGCTTCCCTGCGATCCTGGCGAGCCTCGATGAAGGCAAGCTGACCTCCAAGATCGTCACCCGAGGCCTGCTCACGACGGTGACGGACGCGGCGTGGGCGAAGGTCTTCACGGAAGCGGGCATCCCCGCGGTCGTGCATCCCGACATGGAGAGCTGGCTGCGCGCGCATGCGGCGGCCGTCGTGCCGGTGATGGTCGCCACCGTCACGGCGCACACGCGCCAGGCAGGCGTGTCGTGGACCGAAGCGATGGGCCTGGCGCGCGCCATGGAGGAAGGATTCCGTCTCGTGCGCCAGCTCGGAAACACCATCACACCGGAGCCGGTCGCGGCGCTGAGCCGCCTGCCCACGCCGGTGCTCGCCACACTCCTGTGGACCTCCACCAGGATCGAGGCCATGCGCAAGCTGGGCGCCGCGGGGCCCGGCGAGCCGCGCGCGCTGATCGACGCGATGGCCGCCGCGGCCCCCGGCCAGACGCCGGCGCTGCTCGCCATCCGCCCCTGAAGCGGCCAGTCCGATCGGCCGTCGAGGCGAGGGACCGGGCTCCTGCGCAGGAACGCTCCGCGGCTCCCGTGCGAATGGGTTAGTCTCTGCCTCTTTGCGCGAGCGCGCGCCCGCGCACAGGCGCTCACAAAGGACAACAGGATATGGCCCTACGCAACGTTGTAGCTCCCCTCACCGCGACAACCGTGATGTTCCTCGCCGCGTGCGATCCCGGCGATCCCCCGCCCGCCGCGGGCTCGGGTGGGGCCGGCGGCTCGGGTGGGGCCGGCGGTACGGGCGGTGTGGCCGAGCCGCAGTGTGGCGCGCCGTCCGGCGGACCGACCGTCCACGAGGGCGACGTGAATGAGAGCGAGACCTGGACCGCGGAGGGCAGCCCACATATCGTGAGCTTCCCTGTCCGCCTCCGGCCCGGCGTGACGCTCACGATCGAGCCCTGCGCCGAGGTCCTGCTCGAGGAGGACACCGGCATCGCCGTGATGGACGAGGGCGCCGAGCTGAAGGCCGAGGGCACGGAGGCGCGGCCCATCGTGTTCCGCGGCAGCGAGGGCGCCCGCTGGAACGACGTCCACGTCGCCTGGCCGGGCAAGGCGACCCTGCGGCACGTGCTCCTGGAGGGCGGCGGCGGCGACCGCTTCCACGCGAACGCGACGCTCTCCGCCTACGGCGGCTCCGTGACCCCCGCGGTGCCGGCCCTGCTCGTCGACAACGTGACGGTGCGCGGGTCGCTCGGCGCCGGGGTGCTCCTCTCGCGGGCGTCGTCGTTCGCCGAGGGCTCGACGGATCTCGTGATCACCGAGAGCGGCAGCGAGGAGCACCCGTATCCGCTCGAGCTCGGCGAGCAGGCGCTCGGCTCGATCCCGACCGGCGTGTACACCGGCAACCGCAAGGACGAGATCCTGATCCAGGACGAGGGTGCCAATCAGACCTCGGGCCTGCAACAGGACACGACCCTTCGCGACCGAGGCGTCCCCTACCACTTCGGGGACTGGAGGGACGCCCGCTTCAACATCGGCGGCGGCGGCGAGGGAGCGCCCCTGACGACGCTCACCATCGAGCCCGGCGTCACCATCCGCTTCGAGCCCGGCAACTTCATGCAGATCGAGCGGTTCACCGGCGAGTTCGCGGCGAGCGGCGCCCTCCGCGCCGTGGGCACGCCGGAGAGGCCCATCGTCTTCACCTCGGCGGCGGAGAGCCCCGCGCCCGGCGACTGGGGAGGCCTCTGGTACGGCGGCATCCCGCGCGACGGGAACGTCCTCGAGAACGTCATCGTCGAGTATGCGGGTTACGACTGCGGCTGCAGCCTTCTCTCGTGCAACGACATCTCGGAGTTCGAGGGCGCGGTCATCTTCACCCAGCCGCCGAGCAGCGCGTTCATCAAGGGATCGACGTTCCGCCACATCGCCGGCCACGGCGTCACCCGCGGCTGGAACGGCACCGCGGGGCCCGATTTCGTCACCGGAAACACCTTCGAGGACGTGAGCGGCTGCGAGCAGACGCGGCCCTGGGTCGAGGGTCAATCGTGCCCTGACCCGGAGCCCCCCTGCCCGGAGGGCTGATCGCGGGCCGAGCGGGCCCCGGGCGTCAGCGCGGGACCTCGACGGGCACGAAGCAGGAGATGTTCGTCTCGATGTGGAAGTTCGACCCGTCGGTGTGGCGCTCCGCGTGGAAGATATCCATCGCGTAGGTGTTGCCCGGGTAGATGCCGAGCGCCTGGGCCTGGGCGTCGAAGTCGATGACGCCCGACTCGGGCCCGTGCATGCTGCCGAGGTCGAGGGCGAGCTTGCCGTTGATGAAGATCCACATGTCGTCGTCGCCCCGGAAGCTGAACTTCTGGCCGGCGACGTAGCCGAACTTCAGGTGGATCTCGGTGGTGAAGAGGAAGTTCTGGTTCTTGTGGTTGGGCGGGGTGATCCCGAACCCCTCCTCGGGGGCCAGCGGGAAGAAGTCCGTGCTGTCGAAGATGTACTGACCCGATCCAGGCGGAGACTCCTGGAGAGCGAGCTCCTTCTCGAAGCTCATGTTCACGCCCGGCACGTCACGGTACCACTGGTCGAACGTGTCCTTGCTGGTGATGACGACCTCGTTCCGGGTCCCATCGCAGTCGAGCGGGGTCGCGAGGTTCGGAGGGCAGCCGACCGAGTCGAGGAACTGCGGCTTCATCTCGCTGTCGAGCTCCGGCTTCACGAGCTTGCGGCGCACCCCGTCGCCCCGGAAGTCCATCTCGAAGTCGGGGTGTGACTCCTTGAAGTCGCGGTAGAGCACGGTGAGGACGCTCTTGCACTCCTCGCCGCCGCCCGCGCCGCCGACGCCGACGGTCACGTTCCCGCCCGCGATGGATCCGATGTCGTCACTGCCCCCGCTGCCGTTTCCCCCTGTCGGCGTCCCGGACGCCCCGCTGCTGCTGCCGGGACCGGCTGTCGTGTTGCCGTTCCCGCCGGTGTCGCCGGGCTCGACCGGCTCGGAGGAGCACGCCAGTGCGGCGACCGCGAAGGTAACAAGAAAGACAGATCGAGGGGACATGGGAGCACTCCTGGTAAAGGGTAGGACAATCATAACCCCTTGATTTTGTCAACGTTATCTCGTGCCGTGAATTTGCTTCCATCGAGGCGCACCTCTGCGCCCACGGGCTCACGGACGCGGATCCGACGGCGCTGCGCGCGCGGCTGCTCGACGAGCCCGCGTCGCGACAGCGGGGCAGCAACATGGCAGACGGCCCCGGGCTCAGACGAGCCGGTGGCCCCCGTCGACGTGCAGCACCTCGCCGGTGGTGAACCCGTTGCCCATCAGGAAGAGCGCGGCGTCGGCGATGTCCGCGGGCGCGCCGATGCGCCCGACCGGGAGGCGGCGCGCGTGCTGCGCGAAGCGTTGCTCCTTGGCAGCGCCCGCGATGGAGTCCCAGACCGGCGTGTCGATCCAGCCGGGCGACAGCGCGTTCACGCGCACCGGCGCGAGCTCGATGGCCAGGGCGCGCACGAGCGACGCGAGCGCCCCGTTCACCGCAGCGACGACCGCCCCGCCCGGCCCGGGCCGCACCGCCGCGATCCCGGTCGTGAGGACGATCGAGCCCTCGGGCTCGATCCGCGCGTGCTTGGCGACGTGCAGCGCGGCGACGAGCTTCGAGTCGATCGTCCGGCGCGCCGCGGCGATATCCATCTCTCGGATTGGCTGATAGTGGCCCTGCACCGCCGTCACGACCACGTGGCGCGCCGGCGGGTGCTCGTCGAACAGACGCCGCACGTCGGCCTCCTGCGTGACGTCGGCGGCGAACGCGCGCACGCGGCGCGCCTCCCCGAGCTCGGCCGCAGCGCCGGCGAGCTTGGCGGGCGAGCGGCTCACCAGCGTCAGAGACGCGCCGCGCGCGAGACACGCCCTGGCCACGCCGAGACCGATCCCCGACGAGCCCCCGATGACGACGACATGCTGTTGTTCAAGGTTCATGACGAAGGCGTAACGCGCGCGCCCCCGCCAGACCATGGGACGCTGTGGCATGATTCATCCCATGAATGGGATGATCTCCCTCGAGGACGTACGGCTCTTTGCGGCGGTCGCTCACCACCTGAGCTTCGTGGAGGCGGCGCGGCGCACGGGGGTGCCCACCAGCACGGTGAGCCGCCGCGTGGCGCAGCTGGAGGAGGCGCTGGGAATGCGGCTGCTCCAGCGCACGTCGCGCCGCGTGGGCCTCACCGCCGAGGGCGCGCGGCTGATCGAGCGCGCCGGGCCGCTGCTCGACGAGCTCGCGTCGGCGCTCGACAGGGCCGCCGACCGCGAGGACGAGCCCGCGGGCAGGCTCCGGGTGACGGCGCCCGTGATGACGGGCGCGCAGCGCATCGCGCCGGCGCTGTTCTCCTTCGCCGCCCGGCACCCACGCGTGACGGTGGAGCTCACGCTCACCAACGCGGTCGTCCCCCTGGTCGAGGAGGGCATCGACCTCGCCTTCCGCGCGGGGCCCGTTCAGGACGCCGAGCTCGTGGCGCGGCGCCTGTGGTCGCTCCCGTACGCGCTGGCGGCGTCGCCGCGCTTCGTGCGCCAGGCGCTCCAGGGCCGCACGCGGCTCGCGCGCGCGTCGCTCGGGGCCGTGCCCGCCGTCCTGAGCCGCCCGGGCGGCGCGTGGCGCCTGCGCCGGCGGGACGGCTCGATCGAGGAGGTCCGCCCGCGCGCGCACGTCTGCGTGAACGATCCGCGCGTGGCCATCGCCGCGGCGGCGGAGGGGCTCGGCGTCGTGTGCGCGCCCCGCGAGGTGATCGCGCAGCAGGGCAAGGCGCTCGTCGAGCTCACCGTGACGGGGCGCACGGTCGAGCCGCGCGAGCTCTTCGCGGTCTATCCGTCGCGGCGGCAGCTGCCCACGCGGGTGCGCCTGGCCCTCGACTGGGTGATGAAGCACGGCTGACCGCGCCGCGGCGCGCGGCCCCGGCCGTCAGCGCGCCCGCAGCTCGATCCGCTGCCAGTCGGCAGCGACCTCGACCTCGACGGCGCCGTCCACCACGCGGTGCGACAGCGCCCCGTCCACGGAGCGCGGCGCCGGAACCCCGTGGATGCGGAGCGTCTCCACGTCGCGCGCGGGCGGCAGCTCGCCCTTCACGCTGCGCTCGAGCGCGAGCGCGTCGCCGTCGAGCCCGCCCGAGATCTGCGTGAGGCGCCACGCGCCGTGGCCGTCGCCCTCGTCCTCGTACAGGCGGCCGCTCACCACGCTTGCCGCGTGGATGTGCCAGGTGATCTCCTCCCAGCGCGCGCTCGTCGTGTGCATCCGCGGCGCCGTGAGCGCCACCGCGCCCCCGGCGCGCAGCCACACGGGGACGACCCCGAGCGGCGCGTCGGCGATCACGTGCCGCCCGCCCTCCTCGACCTTGCCGGCGCGATCGAGGTTCGCGAAGTCGAGCCACGCGCCGGCGGGCAGGTACGCGAGCCGCTTCGACTGGCCCGGCCGGACGACCGGCGCGACGAGCAGGTCGTCGCCGAAGAGGAGCTGATCGTACGCGTGGAGCGCCTCGGCGTCGTCGGGCGCCGCGAAGGAGAGCGGCCGCAGGACCGGGAGGCCCGTCTGCGCCGCCTCGTGCATCAGCGTGTACAGCGTCGGCAAGAGCCGGTAGCGCCGCTCGAGCACCGCGCGCGCGAGGCCGAGGAACGGCTCGCCGAAGCGCCACGGCTCCTGCGCCGGCCTGCCCCGGGCCGCGTGGTTGCGCATCAGCGGGTAGAACAGCCCGGCCTGCATCCAGCGCACGAGCAGCTCGCCGTTCGCGCGGCCGACGAAGCCCGGGATGTCCGCGCCGACGAACGGCACGCCCGAGAGGCCGAAGCCGAGGAGCATCGGGATCGACGCCTCCAGGTGCGTGAAATTGCTGGCGAAATCGCCGGTCCACACGGCGGCGTAGCGCTGGATGCCGGCGAAGGCGGCGCGCGTGAGCACGAACGGGCGCCTTTCGGGCGCGTGGCGCGCGAGCCCCTCGTGGGCGGCGCGCGACATGCCGAGGCCGTAGACGTTGTGGACCTCGAGGTGGCGCCGGGCGCCGTGGCGCGCGTCGTACGGGAGCGTGCTGCCCTCGATCGTGCCGAGCCCCGAGGTGCGCCCGCCGTTCGGCGCCGGCAGGCCCCGGTCGGGCTGGACGGAGAAGCACGCCGGCTCGTTCATGTCGTTCCAGATGCCGGCGACGCCCGCGTCGAGGAACGGTTTCTGCAGATCGCCCCACCAGCGCTGCACCTCCTCGCGCGTCAGGTCCGGGAACACCGCCGGATCGGGCCACACCTCGCCGACGAGCGTGCCGCCGCGCGACAGCCGGACGAGGTAGTCCTTCGCGCGCGCCTCCTCGAAGACGGCATAGCCCTCGTCGGCCTTGATGCCGGGGTCGACGATCGTCACCAGCCGGACGCCCTCGGCCGCGAGCTCGCGCGCGAGCCCCGCGGGATCCGGGAAGCGCGAGCGGTCCCAGGTCCACACGCGGTAAGCGTCCATGTAATCGATGTCGAGGTGGACGACGTCGAGGGGGAGGCCGCGCGAGCGGTAGCCGCGGACGACGCCGCGCACGTCGTCCGCTGTCTCGTAGCCCCAGCGCGACTGGTGCGCGCCGAGGCTCCAGAGGGGCGGCATCGCCGGGTGCCCGGTGAGCGCGGCGTAGCGGCGCAGGACGTCGGCCGGGTGCGGGCCGGTTATCAGGTAGACGTCGAGCTCGGGCCCGCGCGACTCCCAGGTGACGCGGCCCGGGTCGGAGAGGGCGATGTCGACCTCCGATCGCCACGGCTCGTCGAGGAAGAAGCCCCAGGCGACCCCGCCGCGCAGCGCAACGAAGAAGGGAATCGAGGCGTAGAGCGGGTCGGACTCGACGTGCGGCGGGAAAGCGTCCGTGTTCCAGAAGGTGAAGCGCAGGCCGCGCTTGTCGAGCGGGCCGACCTTCTCACCGAAGCCGAGGTAGGCCTCGTCCGGCGGCGCCGCGAGCGCGATGCGGGCGCGGTGCTCGTCCACGGGGAAGGCGGGCCGCACCTCGCCGGAGACCCCCTCGCAGCGCGCGAGGGCGCGGCCCTCAGCGTCGCTGAAGGCCCATGTGCCCGAGGCGAGCGAGATATCGAGCGAGGCGCCCTCGGCGCTCACGTGGAGCGCGTCGCCCTCGCGGCGCGCGGAGAGCGGCAGCGCGCCCTCGGCGACCACGGCGAAGGAGCGCTTCGGGGGCAGCTCGGGGTGCGTGAAGCCCGTCGCGGCGGACGAGGGGGCGTGGCGCACGCGCAGAACGCCGGGGCCGGGACAGCGGATCTCGACGGCGGCGCGGGCGCCGGAGAGGAGCACGTGCGTCGCGCCGATCGAGGCGTCGGAGAGGTGCATGCCGCGACTCTAGTCGGGCGCCGGTGCCGCGGCCATGAATCGGCCCGGACGCTCGTCGCGGCGCCATGGCGTCGAGTGCGCCGCCCCCATCGTGCTGCTCAGTACCCCTCTCCGAGCCTCCCCGGCGGCGGCAGCTCCAGCGCAGCCGGCGGCTCCCCGGCGGGCCGGTGCTGCCAGTCGGGGTCGATCCAGAGCCATTTGACGAGCTGCGTGTTGCGCGCGTTCGGGAGGAACCCCCTCACCCACGGCTTCACGAGGGTCGGCTTCTCCTCGAAGTAGAGCGGGATCCGGCACATCCCGTCGAGCGCGCGCCGCTCGGCCGCCCGGTAGAGCCGGATGCTCTCCCTCGGATCGGCGATGGCGGCCGCCCTGCGCACCATCTCGTCGAACCCGGCGTCGGCCCAACCGCACCGGTTGTTCGGGCTGTACGAGAGGAACATCCCGAGCCACGTCTGCGGATGGTTGTAGTCGGCGTACCAGGCCAGGCGGATCACCTGGAAATTCCCGTCGCGAAGGTCGTTCAGCATCACCCGCCACTCCGCGTTCCGCAGCGTCACGGAGATGCCGAGGTGGCGCTTCCACATGTCCTGGATGGCGACGGCGACCTGCGTGTGCCCCTCCCCCGTGTTGTAGAGGATCTCGAGCGGCGGAAAGCCCTTCGCGCGGAGCTCGTCTCCCTCGGGGACGACCTCGAAGCCGGCCTCCGCGAGCAGCGCGCGGGCGCGCGCCGGATCGTGGCCGACCTCGGGGCTCGAGAACGGATCCGCGCCGCGCGCCCTGTCCTCGGCCACCTGCTCGGCGTAGCCGGATCCGGTGATGTCGGGCACGTAGTGGGTCGCGGGCTTGCCGAGGCGCGTGATCTTCTCGACGAGCTGCCGCTTGTCGATCGCGAGGTTCAGCGCCCACCGGACGCGCGCGTCGTCGAGCGGCGGCTTCGTCGTGTTGAGCTCGTAATAGACGGTGGAGAGGTACTCGGTCCGCCGGAGATCCTTCTTGCCCGACAGCCACCCGATGTGCTCGTAGGGAAGCTCGGAGTTGTCGCCCAGGTAATCGAGATCTCCTGCCCTGTAGAGCTGCAATGTAGCGTTGTACTGGGCGATCTCCATCCAGACGATCCGGTGGATCCTGAGCGCGTCGCGGGCCCAGTACGCGGGATTCCGCTTCATCGTGATCTCGTAGCGGAACTTCCACTCGTCGAGCGCGTACGGCCCGTTGACGACGATGTTCTCGGGGCGAAACCAGAGATCCGGCTCGCCGCGCGCCTCGAACGGCTCGATGATGTCGCGGCGCACCGGGAACAGGGTGACGAAGCTCGTGAGGTCGGTGAAGTACGGCGTCGGCTGCTCGAGCTCGACGTCGAGCGTCCGGTCGTCGCGGGCCCGCACGCCCACGGCGGTGTCGTCCTCCACGAGCTCGGAGGCGGCGACGAACCCGGCCGCCGCGCCGGACGGCGGCGCCGCCTGCGGCGCGGCGGGGTCGTACGTGGGGAGGCTCGCGTGCGGCGCGACGAGCGCGTAGGCGGCGTCCGGGGACGCGGGCGGCGCGAGGAGGCAGCCCGGGAGGAAGCCGCGGCCCTGGGGGCCCTCGAGCTCGAACCACCGATCGGCCGCGCCGTTGCAGGCGACGGGCGGACCGGCCGCGAGCACGGCGACCTCGGCGCCCCGCCACCCGCCGCCCGGGTCGGCGTCGCGCGGCGCGGGCGGCGGGGTCGCGCCGGCCGCCTCGAAGGCGAGCCGCTCGCCGGCGCCCGTCTTCTCGTCGGGCTCGCTGGTGGTCACGGACGCGACCCCGGGCGGCGGCGCCGCGAGGGGCGTCACCGCCGAGGTCACGCGGGCGGGCGACTGGCCGAGCACGACGACGAACGCGCCCTTCGGCAGGGACAGCGCGGCCGGCGCGTCGGGCCGCGGCGCGCTGCGCAGGGTCGCGGCCTCGCGCAGCGCCTTGAGCTTGCCGAGGTTGAACAGCTCCCCGTTCTTGAGGACGTGCAGGTTCGTCGCGGCGAGCGAGGCCGTGGACGGCCGCAGCACGCGCTTCCACGCGTACTCGAAGTCGTGCGCCGTCACCGGCTTGCCGTCCGACCAGCGCGCCTCGGGGCGCAGGTGGAACCGGAAGATCCGGTTGTCGTCGCTCTGCTCCCACCGCGTCGCGACGCCCTGCACCGGGTGGAGATCGCCCGCGGCGTAGCTCGTCAGCCCCTCGAACATCTGCTGGAGCAGCGTGATGCCCACGGAGTCGACGGCCTTGCCTGGATCGAGGTACTCCGGCTCGTCACCGTTGTTCACGTAGAAGGTGGTGACGTCCTTGCCGGTGCGCGCCGTCGTGCCGACGTAGTCCTCGCGCTCGCCGGAGCAGGCCGCGAGCGCGAGCAGCGCACCGAGGAGGGCGGCGCTGGAGCGCAGGGGGCGCTGGCGATCGAGGGCGAGCGACGTCATCTCCGTTCCTCGCGCCCCGGCGATTCCTTGCATCATGAGAGGAGGAACCACAGAGGCACAGAGGCGAGAGAAGAAACAAACAATCTCTTTCTTCTCTCTTCTCTCTCCTCTGTGCCCTCTGTGCCTCTGTGGTTCAAATTCCCCCATCACGGAGCCAGGAGTGCGCCCGGCAGACGCGGTGTCAGTCCGCGAATCCCTTCGGATTCTGCTCCTGCCAGCGCCAGCTATCGAGGCACATGGTCTCGAGGTCGCGCTCGGCGCGCCAGCCGAGGAGCTCGGCCGCGCGCGACGGGTCCGCATACACCGAGGCGACGTCCCCGGGGCGCCGGGCGACGATCTCGCGGGGGACCCGCTTGCCGCTGACCTTCTCGAACGCGGCCACCACCTCCAGCACGGAGTAGCCGCGGCCGGTGCCGAGGTTGACCGTGAAGCTGTCCCCCACCGAGAAGATGCGGTTCAGCGCGGCCAGGTGCCCGAGCGCCAGGTCGACGACGTGGATGTAGTCGCGCACGCCCGTGCCGTCCGGCGTCGGCCAGTCGCCCCCGAACACCCGGAGCTTGTCGCGCCGCCCCACGAGCACCTGCGTGATGAACGGCGTCAGGTTGTTCGGGATGCCGCTCGGATCCTCGCCGATGAGCCCGCTCTCGTGCGCGCCCACCGGGTTGAAATAACGCAGCGACGCGAGCGACCAGCCCCCGGTCGCCGCGACGTCGCGCAGGATGTGCTCGACCATGAGCTTGGATTGGCCGTACGGGTTCGCCGGCCCGAGGCGGCACCCCTCGTCGATCGGCACGCGCTCCGGATCGCCGTACACCGTGGCCGACGAGCTGAACACGAGCTTCCGCGAGCCATGGGCGCCGAGCGCCTTGAGCAGGCACACCGTCCCGGCGACGTTGTTCTCGTAGTACGCGAGCGGCTGCTCGACCGACTCGCCGACGGCCTTCAGCCCCGCGAAGTGGATCGTCGCGTCGACGGGGTGCTCGGTGAGCAGCCGGTCGAGCAGCGCCGCGTCGCGGATGTCTCCCTGGACGAACGTCACCTGCTCGCCGGCGATCCGCTCCACCCGGTCGACGGCCGCCTTGCGGCTGTTGCAGAGGTTGTCGAGGATGACCACCTGGTAGCCCGCGCGGAGCAGCTCCACGCAGGTGTGCGAGCCGATGTAGCCCGCGCCTCCGGTGACAAGGATCGTCTTGCTCATGTCGTTCTCCCGAGAGGGTCCATGCTGCGAGGGTCCATGCTGCGCTCCCGTGGAGTTGGCCATGGCGCGGGCCAGCGCGTCAATGGGGACGGCTCCTCACGACGCGCGGCCGAGCGGCCTGGAAATCCGCGGTTTCTGCGCGCAACCGACCTGCCGACGGCGGCGTGGCGAAGGGCATATGTGCGCGGCGTACGTGAACGGGCCGGCACCCCCTCGGGGCTCGCCCGAGGGGGATACGGGGAGACCATCGAGGCGCGAGGAGCGCGAGGAGCGCCGCGCCCGGATGCCGCTCCTCAGGGCGCGATCGCCCCGCCCGGGGTCGGGCCGAGCCGGCCTGGCGCCGGGAACTCGAGCGGCGGGAAGGCGATGTCGTTCGACGGGTTGTCGCGCCAGCTCGGGTCGATCCAGAGCCACTTCACGAGCTGCACGCTGCGCGCGTTGCCGATGAACCCCTTGACCCACGGCTTCACCAGCGTCGACTTCGTGTAGAAGTAGAGCGGCAGCTTGGGCATGCTGTCGACCGCCCGCTTCTCCGCCTTGCGGAACATCCGGATGCTCTCCTTCGGATCGGTGGTCGCGGCGGCGACGCGCATCAGGTCGTCGAACTCCTTGTCGGCCCAGCCGGTCCGGTTCTGCGGGCTGTACGAGAGGAGCGTGCCGAGCCACGTCGCCGGATGGTTGAACTCGCCGATCCAGCCGAACCGCACGACCTGGAAATGCCCGTCGCGCACGTTCTTGAGCATCACCTTCCACTCCTCGTTCCGCAGCGTGGCGGAGATCCCGAGGTGACGCCTCCACATGTCCTGGACCGCGACGGCGACCTGCTTGTGCCCCTCGCTCGTGTTGTAGAGGATCTCGAGCGCCGGGAAGTTCTTCGCCCGGTATCCGTCGCCCTCGCGGACGACCTCGTAGCCGGCCTCGGCGAGCAGCGCGCGGGCCCGCTCGGGGTTGAACACGACGTCCGGCGACGAGAACGGATCGACGCCGCGCTTCCTGTCCTCGGCCACCGCCTCGTCGTAGCCCGAACCGGTGTAGTCGGGGACGTAGTGCGTGGCCGGCATCTGCCCCCCCCGCGAGACCTTGTCGACGAGCTGCTGCTTGTCGACGGCGAGGTTCAGCGCCCGGCGGACGCGGACGTCATCGACCGGCGGCTTCCTCGTGTTGAACTCGAACCAGTACGTGGAGAGGTAGTGGAACCGCTCGAAATCCTTCTTCGTCGACAGCCACGTCAGGTGCTCGGCGGGGAGCGAGGCGTTGTCGCCCATGTAGTCGAGATCTCCCGCCTTGTAGATGTTCATCGCGGCGTTGTACTGCTCGATCTCCAGCCAGACGACGCGGTGGATCTTCAGCCGGTCGCGGTCCCAGTAGTGGGGGTTCCGCTTCATCGTGATCTCGTAGCGGAACTTCCACTCATCGAGCGTGTAGGGGCCGTTGACCACGATGTTCTCTGGGCGGAACCAGAGCTCGGGCTCGCCGCGCTTCTCGAACGCCTCGATGACGTCCTTGCGCACGGGGAAGAGCGTCACGTAGCTCGTGAGATCGGTGAAGTAGGGCGTGGGCTGCTCGAGCTCCACGTCGAGGGTGAGATCGTCCCTGGCCCGGACGCCGACGGCGCTGTCGTCCTCCACGAGGAGCGCGTCGGGCACGAAGCCCACCGGCGGCTCGCCCTGCGGGGCCGGGGCGGCCGCGGCGTCGTACGTCGGCAGGCTCGCGTGCGGCGTGACGAGCGCGTACGTCTCGGGCCGGGGCGCGGCGCCCGCGCGCGCGCCGTCCGCGGCCGGCGTGAGCAGGCAGCCCGGGAGGAAGCCGCGCGCGCCGCCCCGGTCGAGCTCGAACCAGCGGTCGGCGGCGCCGTTGCACTGGCACGGCGGGCCGGCGCGGACGATGTCGACGACGGCGCCCTGCCAGCCGCCGCCGGGCGCGGGGCCGAGCGGCGGCGCGCCGCCGTCGGCCGCGCCGAGCACGAGCCGGTCCTCGGCGCCGCCCTTCGCGTCGCCCTTCGTGAACGTCACCGTCGCGGCGCCCTCGGGCAGCGTCGCGAGCGGCGCGATCGCGGTGTCCACCTGGATCGGCGAGCGCGCCAGCACGACGACGAACGACCCCCTGGGCAGCTCGATCGACGACGGCGCGTCGGGCCGCGGGGCGGCGCGGAGCGGCGCGGCCTCGCGCAGCGCCTTGAGCTTGCCGAGGCCGAAGAGCTCGCCGTTCTTGAGCACGTACAGGTTCGTCGCGGCGAGCGAGGCCGTGGACGGCCGCAGCACGCGCTTCCACGCGTACTCGAAGTCGTGCGCCGTCACCGGCTTGCCGTCCGACCAGCGCGCCTCGGGGCGCAGGTGGAACCGGAAGATCCGGTTGTCGTCGCTCTGCTCCCACCGCGTCGCGACGCCCTGCACCGGGCGGAGGTCGCCGGCGCCGTAGGAGGTCAGCCCCTCGAAGAGCTGCTGAATCAGCGTCGAGCTCGCCGAGTCGTTCGATTTTCCCGGATCGACGTACTCCGGCTCCGAGCCGTTGTTGATGTAGATGGTGTTCGCGTCCTTGCCGACGCGCGATGTCGTCCCGGCATACCCGCCCTCGTCGCCCTGGCTGCACGCCGCGAGCGAGAGGGACACGAGGCCGAGCGCCGCAACCGCGCCGCGCGCCACGCAACCGGCGCTCCCGCCGCCCTCGCCGCCCCCCGTGCCGCCGGCACCTCGTCCTACCGGAGCCCGTCGCATACGGCGGAGGTAGCACGGCGCCGGAGGGGCAGGAAGACCGTGGCCGCCCGGTTCGAGCGCGCGGGACTCCTCATCACGTCGATGTCCCCCGCAACGACGATTCGGGGTCGCGACGGCGCAGGAGCGCCTGGATTCGTGCGCTTCGACCCAGGCGGACCGCGGCGCCCGCGCCGGTATGTCGGGCCGCTCGGGATCACGTCATGAAGACAGGATCCATCGGACGATGGAAGCGGAAGACGGCCCCGCCTCCGCCGCGGTCCCATCGCGTCTCGTTCAGATACGCTCGAAGCTCTCGGTGCCCCGAGCGGTCGCGCAACGATCGGATCGCCTGCGCGCTCGCAACCCTTCGGGCCGGCCGACCTCATCCTGCGCGCGAGACGATCGCAGCCAGCCCGCCGTCTTCGTGGTAGGTCGCGCGCCGGTCATGCTGCACGATCGCGTGGTCTCCTCGTCGCGCGCGCGCTCGGTCTTCTCGGCGCTCGTCCTCGGGCTCCTCGCCGCCGGCTGCGGCGGCGCCGGCACCCCGGGCGCCGCGCCCTCGGCCGCGGCGCGCTGCGACCCGGCGCACCTCGAGCCGTGCGAGCGCGCCCTCGCCGCGGCCGTCGCGGAGGGCCGCGCGGCGCGCGAGCTCGCCGTCGGCTACGTCGAGGCCCGCGCCGCCCGGAACGCCGGCGACCCGTGGGCGCTCCTGCTCCGCGACCTCGACCGGCGCGGCCGGCCCAGGCCCAGCGCCGCGGTCGTCGTGGAGGCCGGCGCAGCGGCCGCAGGCGGCGCGCGGGGCGGCGGCGCGGCGGACGCCGTCTGGATCCGCGCCGCGCCGCTGCCCGCCCCGGGCGCCCTCGAGGCAGAGGCGCTGCTGCTCGCGCTCGGCGAGGCCCTCGGCTACGAGCACATCGTCCTCGCGCGCGCCCGCGGCGGCGCGGTCCAGCTCTTTCCGCGCGACCCGCTCGCGCCGTTCATGGCCGGCGTCGCGCCCATCGCGCGCGCCGACGCGTCGCTCGCGCGCGCCGCGGACGACATCGCGCTCGCGGCGCTCGTGCGCCGCGCCTTCGGCGCCGCCGGAGCGTTCCGCTACGTCGAGGCCGCGCGCGCGGCCGACGACCTCGCGGCCGCCGTGGAGGGGCGCGATCCGGACGACGAGCCGGCGCTGCGCGGCCGCTACGCGCTGCAGCTCCTCGCGACGGCCGGGATCGCGCTCGACGACGAGGGCGAGCGCGGCGCGACCGGCGCGCCCGCAGCAGCCCGGCAGGGCGCTCCGCCCGCCCGTGAAACCACGCCGTACGGCGATCTGCTCCGCGTGCGCACGGCCCGGGACGGCCGCGCGGCGTGGCGCGCCCGCGGCGCCTCGGTGCTGCGGGGCGCGCCCGCGGACCGGCGCGCGGCGCTCGACGACCTGCTGGGCAAGGCCCGCGGCTGCGGCCGGGGCCTCGCGCCGCCCATGGAGGGCCCGCGCGACCTCGTCTTCGCCGCCGAGCTCGCCGCAGCCCTCGACCCCGGCGACCGCGCCGCCGCGCCCGCGGCCGGGAGCGCCGCGCCCGGCGCCACGGCGGCGCCGGGCGGTCGGCTGCCGCTCGAGGCGTGGCTGCCGCGGTACGAGGCGCTCGTCCGCGCGGTCGACAGGACGAGCACCGCGTGGGCCCACGCGCCGAGCCTGCTCCACGAGCGCGGCCCCGCGCCCGCCGCGGGGCGCGGCGGCAGCGCCGTCCACGCGCGCGTCACCGAGCTCGGCCTCGCGCACCTCGCCGCGCTGCGCGCCCTCGCCGAGGCCGAGCCGCGCCGCTACCGCGCGCTCGCGCAGATCCCCCTCGCCTACAGCCCCGGGGTGCTCACGGACGAGCGCCTCCGCGACGCCATCGTCGACCTCACGCAGGTCGCCGTGCAGCGCCGCATGGCCGAGGCGCGCGATCCGGAGGACGTCCTCGGCGCGGCGCTCGCCGGCGTGTTCGCGGGCATGTCGTACCCCCCCGAGGTGCAGGCCGCGCACTTCCTGGCCCTGCAGGGCGCGCTCACCGCCAAGCTGCGCGGCGACCTGACCGCGCAGACCGGCTGGGGCGTCGCCGGCCTCTACGCCGCCGACGCGCTGTACCGGATCGCCTCGGATCAGGCCCCCGACCTCGCGTTCTCGTCGGCGCAGATCGGGCGCGCGCTCTCGCCCGACCCGGCGCTCCCCCACCCCGGCCTCGCGGCGCTCGCCGCGAGCCTCTCGCGCTACGCCGCGCTCGGCGCCGCCGGCGCGCTGGATCCGCGCGCGACCGACCCGGCCCGCTTCCCTCCGGAGCGCCGCGCGGCGCGCGACGCGCTCCGGCGCGCCGTCGCAGGGCTCGCGACCCCCGAGGGCGGCGCCGGGCCGGCCGACGCCGCCGCGCGCCACGACGCGCCGCCGCCCGGCCTCGTCGAGGACGTCGCCGCGCTGGCCGACGGCGTGCTCGCCGTGCTCCTCACCGAGCGCTCGCGCAAGCCGCCGCCCGCGCCGCCCGCAAGGGATGCCTGCGCCGCCGCCGGGCGCGGGCCGAGCCCCGAGGCGCGCCGCGCCCTCGCGCGGCTCGGCGACGTCCGCGGGCGGATCCTGCGCGCGCCGCGGTTCGAGCAGGACGACGGCGCGTGGGCGCGGCGGGCGCGGCTGCTCGTGACGCTCCTCTCCGACGCGATGGACCTGCTCGCGGCGCCGGCCCGCGCGCCGTCGCGGAGCGCGCCGGAGCCCCGCGTGCGCTTCACCCTCCCGACGGCGGACGCCGAGGCCGCCGTCGCCGCGGGCCTCGCCGGGTGGGCCGACGCCGATCTCGCGGACGCGCTCGCCGGCGGCTACGCGCTCGCCCGCGCGCTCCTCGAGTCCGCCACCGCGGAGCGCTTCGCGCAGGAGAGCGGCGCCCCGCTCGGGCGCGTGCTCCGCGGGCTCTCCGCCGCGCTCCGCGACGGCGCGGCGCGCCCCGGCGCCCCGCAGGGCCCGCCCGGCGCCGCCCTCCTCGACGCGCTCGCGTCGATGCCCGCCGCCGGGGCAGGCGCCGACCTCCGCGGCCTGTTCGTCGGCTACGCCAGGGCGCTCTCCGCCCTCGGGCTCCGCGACCAGGCCGACCTCGCGCTGCTCACCTCGCTGCTCGGCGCGGCCGTGCTCGGCGCGCCGCCGTCGCCGGAGGCCGTCGCGCTCGCGAACGAGCGCGGCAGCCGCGTCGCGTGGGCGCTCTCGTACCTCGGCGAGATCGCCAGGGCCCGCCACGAGATCGCCCCCGATCCGTCGGCCTACGCGGACGCGATGCGCAGCGCGCCGGACGACGCGTGCCAGACGGCGGACGCGGGCGACGTGCTCGCGATCGTCGGCGCGGCGCGCGACTTCGCCGCCGGCCGCCGCGCCGAGGCCCGCGACGCGCTCGATCGCGTCCTCTCCGACGCCGACGCGCGCGGCCTGCGCGTGCCGCGCATGACCTACCGCTACGAGGAGAAGACCGCGACGCGCGTCTTCTCGCTCAGCTTCGACGTCTCGTACGGCGCGGGCATCCTCGAGGGGGCGACCGGCTTCCAGCTCGGCCTCGGCCTCCGCACCCGCGGCGAGCCCGAGGGCGCGCTCACCGCGGCGCTCGCGCCCGAGGGCTCGCCCCGGAGCGACGAGGACGCGGCGCGCGCCTACGTCAGCGCCGCGGCGCTCGCGGCCGCCTACCACTTCCTCGACGGCGACGCCGAGCGCGGCGCCGCGGCGGCGCGCCGGGCCATCGCGGCGCTCTCGTTCGGCCTGCGGCTCGGGCCGCGGGCGCTGCGCTCGGACCAGCCGCTCGCCTGGGGAAAGGACGCGCGCGCGCTGCTCGCGATCGACGCCCAGCTCGCGGCCGAGGCCGGGCACCCCTTCCTCGCCGGCGACCTCTGGACGCTCGTCCGCGGCCTCCTGCCGCCGGACGCCGACGACGCGGCGGTCGCGGCGCTGCTCGATCCGCTCCCGATGGGGCTCGCCGCGGCCCCGGGCCTCGGGCCGCTCGTCGCGCGGACCGCGCGCTCGCTCGCCGTCGTCGCCGCCCCGCTCGCGTGCACCGCGGCGAAGGTCGAGCTCGGCGGGTACGAGGAGCCCGCGTGCGACGCCTACCCGCTCGCGCTCTCGCTGCGCATCGCGGACGTGCTCGGCAAGCTCCCGCACCTCCGGCGCGCCGGCAGCGCGGCGGCGTGCCCTGTCCTGCGCAGCCTCGACGGCTTCCTCACGGCGGCGGAGCGGGGGACGTACGACCCCGACGCGTTCACGGCCGCCGTCGACGCGCTGCGCCGGAGCGGCCGGCTCTACGACGCCGGCGTGATGCTCGCGCGGCAGCGGCGCGAGGGGCACTGCGGCCCGCTGGTGCTCGAGGCGGCGCGCGCGCTCGGCCGGGCGCCGTCGCTCGGCCCGGCGCTGCGCGCCGACCTGCTCAGCGTCGCGGTGCGCTGCGCGGCCGCGGCGCTCGACGCGAGCGTCGTCGACGACGTGATGGCGCTCGACGGCGAGACGCGCGTCCTCCCGGACCTCGGCCGCAACCGCAAGGTCGTGCTCTTCGCGACGGAGCTCTCGGCGCGCGCGCAGCGCTGGGACATCCTCGCGAGGCTCGCGCGGCAGCCGGATTTCGTCGCCCGCTGGCTCGGCGAGAGCGACGACACGGCCGCGGCGGCGCTCCTCATCGAGGCCGCCGCGGCCGCGCTCGCGGGCGAGCCGGCGCCGCGCGACGCGCGCGCCCGCGGCGCGCACGAGCGGCTCTGCGGGCAGCCCCCGGGCGGCGATCGCGCCGCGCTGTGCGCCGACATCGAGCGCCTGCGCGCCGGCGCGCTGCCCGAGGCGCAGCGCCGGCAGCGCGCGAAGGAGGCGCTGGAGCGCCTGCTCGCCGCCGAGCGGGGGTAGCTACTTCACGCTGGCGGGCTTCGTCTCGGCCGGCTTCGTGTCCGCGGGCTTCGCGTCGGCCGGCTTCGTGGCGGCGTCGGCGGGCTTCGCCTCCGCGGGCTTCGCGGCGGCGGGCTTCGCCTCCGCGGGCTTCGCGGCGGCGGGCTTGGCGTCCGCCGCCTTCTGATCCACCGGCTTCGCGTCGGACGCCTTCGCGGTGGTGCCCTTCGGCGCGGTGGCGGGCACGCCGGCCGGCTTGAGGCCCTTGGTGATGGCCGCGGCGCACGCGAGCTCGACGCCGGTGTCCTTGCCCTCGAGCCGCATGATCTTGATCTCGACCCGGCGGTTCTTCTCCTTCGCCTCCTCGGTCTCGCCCGCGTCGAGCGCGCAGTGCGCCCCGTAGCCGGCGGGCCGCACCCGGTTCTTCTCGACGCCGAGCGCCACGAGCGCCTTCACCACCGCGTCCGCGCGCTTCTTCGTGAGCGTCACGGTGGCGTAATCGGTGCCGACCTTCTCGGAGTAGGCCGCGACCTCGACGAAATCGATCTGCGGATTCTCCTTGATGAGCCGGGCGATGTCGGCGAGGAGCTCCTGCGAGGCGGGCTCGATATCCGGCTTCCCGGCGGCGAAGGAGATCTTCTCGTTGAGCTTCAGCTCGTTGCCTTCGAGAGCGACCCTGGGGACGTCGGGACACCCGTCATCGTCCTTGTAGTCGTTCTTGACCTCAGGCTCGTTCGGGCACTTGTCCGCTTCGGCCACGATGCCGTCGCCGTCCGGGTCGTTCGACTTGCAGCCGTCCTTCGCGTCGGGCGGCAGGCCGTCTTCCTTCTCGGCGACGCACTTGTCCGTGCCGTCGTCGATCACGCCGTCCGCGTCCGCGTCGGGGGGCGGCGGCGGCGGCGCGGGGGGCGGCGGCGGCGCGGGGGGCGGCGGCGCCGCGACCTGCACCTGGGGCTCTCTCGCGCAGCCGGCGTTCGCGACGAGCAGCGATGCAGCGAATGCCAGTCCAAGCCATCTCGTGGTTCGCATCTCCTGGGCTCCTCTCCTTGGCGTCCTTGATTGCGCCGAGCGCCCGCGTGTTTAGACGACTGCGCCGGAAACTGCGAGATGTAATCGCACCGCCATCCGCCGGGAGCGGGTCAGATCTCGCACACGCGCTGACAGCCCCGCTGGTGAGCCATCGAGATCGGCCCGCTCGGGCGCGTCGCTTGCTTTCCCTGCGCGGTCCTAGCGTTTCTCGGGCGGGAGCTCGATCTTTTCGGGCGCACCACGCTTCTTCAGGTCCAGGCCAGACGGCCTCGACTTCAGGCCAGACGGCATTGGCTTCTTCGGCTGGAACCGCGTCTCGGCGGGCCCGATCGCGCTGGAGGTGGGGACCGGCGAGAGCGGCGGAGCGCTCTTCGTGGTGGGCATCGGCGCGGGTGGCGGGGTCGTCTCCTTGCGCGGCGGGGTCGTCTCCTTGCGCGGCGGGCGGGCGTTGCGCGGCTCGGGCGAGGGGCTCACGTCGGTCCTGTCGCTCTCGTGCGTCTTCCCGTCGAGCACGGGCCCCGGGCCCCTGCTGTCCATCGGCGCGCGGAGCGCGTCGAGCGCCCGCTCGCGCGCCGCGGCGACGTCGGGCGCCCCGCGGCCCGCCGGGTCGAGCCGGTCCGCCTCGTCGAGCTGGTCGAGGCACCGGCGCCACGCCGCCTCCTCGCAGGCGCGCAGCGCCTCGGCCCGGAGGGAGCGCGCGCGCTCCAGCGGATCCATCGGCGCCTCGGGCAGCGCGCGCGGCGGCGGCTCGGGCAGGGGCGCGACCTCCGGCAGGTCCTTCGCCGACCGCAGGAGCCGGACGACGACGATCGCGAGCAGCGCCAGCGCGGCGACCGCGGCGAGCTCCGCGAGCCAGCGCTCGCGCATCCACCGCCGCATGCGCGACACGCGCTGCCGCACCCGGGCGGCGGGCACCTGCTCCTCGGCGGCGATGCTCTCGAGCTTCTCGCCTTCCCCTTCGCGGGCCATCCACGAGAGCGTCTGCCGGGCGTCGCGGGTGGCGGCGGCCTGCTCTTCTGCCCAGCGCGCGAGCTCGCGCGCCTCGACGGGCGGCGGGCCGACCGGCAGGTCGGGCAGCTCGGCGGCGGCCTCCCGCGACGAGCGGCGGTGGTGATCGGCCACCTTGTGGCGCGCGATCCCGAGCAGCCAGCGCCGGAGCTCCGTCGGGTCGGCCGGGCGCGCCGGCGAGGCGAGCGCGTCGCAGAGGACGGTCTGCACCACGTCGTCGACCTCCCCGCCGGGCACGCGCCGCCGCACGAACTCCTCGAGGGCCCGGCGGGTGCCCGGGTCTGCGAGGGGGTGCGTGGCGGGGGTGCGGTGCTCGGTCGTCATGGGCGTCAGCGGCGTGCTCATCGACCTCTGCATCGCGCGGCCGCCGCGGAGTGTGACGCGCCCGATCGAGAATACGGCAGCCCCCGGTCGGGCGTCACACTCCGCGGCGGCGCGCCGACCGGCCGGGCATGGTCCTCTGGCTCCCCGCAGTCCTCGCCGCGGCGTCGTTCGCCGCTTCCTTCGCCCTCGCGGCCCCCTCCCTCACCGTCGGCCCGGAAGGCGCCCCGACCGCCGCCGCGCCCACGCCGGGCGCCCCTGTGGCCGTCGCGTCCACGTCCAGCGCGGCCGCCCTCGCTTCCAGGCCCGGCGCCCCCTTGCCGCGGGTCACCGAGATCCGGATCGACAAGAGCGAGCACACCCTCGAGCTCGTCGCGGGCGGCGAGGTCGTACGGTCCTATCGGGTCGCGATCGGGCCGGGCGGGCCGGGGCCGAAGCGCCACGAGGGCGACCTCCGGACGCCGGTCGGCACGTACCGCGTCGCGGGCCGCATCAAGGGCCTGTTTCATCAGTTCCTGATCGTGAGCTACCCGAACGAGGAGGACCGGCGGCGCTTCGCCGAGCTCAAGCGCCGCGGCGAGGTCCCGCCGGGCCGCGGCATCGGCCACAGCATCGGCATCCACGGCGTCGGCGGCGGCGCTCTACGTGCACGCGCCGGTGCGCACAAGGAGACCGACTGGACCCTCGGCTGCATCGCGCTCGATGACGACGAGATCGACGAGGTCGCGCGGCGAACGCCGGACGGCGCCAAGATCGTGATCACCGACTGAACGGGCGGTGCTAGGGTAGCCGGTCCAATCGGCGGGCTGTCCGTCGAGTCCGTCGAGGAGGAGAGCGCGGCGGCCCGACCGGCGCCGCCCTCGTGCCTTCCCGGGAGATCGTGCATGTCTCGCCGTTACTGGCTGATGAAGAGCGAGCCTCAGAAATATTCGTTCGCGCAGCTCATGCGCGACGGCCAGACGATGTGGGACGGCGTCCGGAACTTCGAGGCCCGCAACAACATGCGGGCGATGAAGGCCGGCGACCTCGTGCTCTTCTATCACTCGAACGAGGGCCTGGCGGTCGCGGGCGTGGCGCGCGTCAAGCGCGAGGCGTACCCGGATCCGACCGCCGACGCGGAGGAGGACTGGAGCGTCGTGGACATCGAGCCGGTCGCGCCGCTGAAGGTGCAGGTGACGCTCGACACGATCCGGGGCGACGAGGCGCTCGTCGAGATCGCGCTCTTGAAGCGGTCCCGCCTGAGCGTCGTGCCGGTCTCGAAGGAGCACTTCGACCGCGTGCTGAAGCTGGGCAAGACCAAGATCGCTTGACGCGGGGACCCGGGGTAACGACTAATCCCGGCGTGAACCTCCGCCCTCGGGCCCGAGCCCTCGCTCTCTCCTTCCTCTTCACCGCCGCGTGCGGCGGCCCGCCGACGCCGTCGCCGATCGAAGGCGAGCCGGTCTGCCCTGACTTCGAGATCGGCGCGACGCGCGCGCCCATGCGCGGGAGCCTCCGCTTCCCCGTCACGCTGACGGTGCTGGACGACGGCGACCCGCTCACCCGCGCGACGATCACCGGGCGCCGGTCGAGCGACGCCCCGGCGACCCGCATCCTGCTCGCCGACGAGGACGCCGAGTACGAGATCCAGTGGGCGCAGTGCGAGAACCAGCGCGCGCCTCGGGCGCGCACGCTGGCGCACGAGACGAAGGACACCGCCGAGTACGCCTGCGGCAACGCGACGGTGTACAAGACGGACAAGCTCGTCACCCGGAAGGGCGACGCCGCGTCGCGCACGCTCCGCTTCGCGGCGCCCCCGAAGCCGGAGTGCTGGGAGAGCGAGGTCCCCCCGGCGGAGCCGCCGCCCGCGCCCCCCGCGGCGCCCGACCAGCCGCCGCCGGACGCGGGCGCCGACGCCGATGCTGGCGCCGCAGAAGCGGGCGCCGCCGGTGCGTCCGCCGCGCCGGTGGACGCCGGCGCGCCCCGCGATGCGGGCGCCGCCACCGCGCCGGTGGACGCCGGCGCGCCCCGCGATGCGGGCGCAGGCGGCGCTGCGAAGCCTCCCCGCGCGGGGTCCACGGACGCCGGCGCGACCCCGCAGGGCACGACCCCGCAGGGCACCCCGCAGGGCAGCTAGGCTAGAGCGACGAGCGGGTTGAACCCGCCTGAAACGAGCAGAACTTGGAACCGCCAAGGCGCCAAGAACGCCAAGAAATTGTCTTCTTCTTGGCGCCGTTGGCGTCTTGGCGGTTCATTTCTCGCTCGCTCGACGTGCTCGGCGTTCTAGCCAGAGCGCGAGAGGTAAGCCTCGATCCAGCGCCGGCCGGGTTGCTCTCGCTCGAGCGTGACGAGCTCCTCTCGCACGAGCGCGACGTTCGCCTGGACGGCGGCGTCGGAGGGCAGCCTGCGGATCGCCTCCTCCACATCCGCAGCGGTGACCGAGCTGGCGTCGAACGCCGCGCCGAGACCGTGATGGCGGACCCGCGCCGCGTTGCCCGGTTGATCGAAACGGCCAGGGATCACGACGACCGGCTTGCCGTGGTAGAAGCACTCCTTGAGCGATCCGAGCCCGCCGTGCCCGAGGACGACGCAGCTCCGCTCGATGAGCGCGAGCTGGGGCGCGAACCGGACCTCGATCAGATTGGACGGTCGCGCTGCCTCCCCGGGGCCGCCCTCCGGCATGGCCATCACGAACTGGTGCTCCGGCATCGCGGCCGCCACCTCCGCGGCGAGCCCGCGGAGCGCGAGGGTCTCTCGGCGACGGTGCGCCTGGCTGCCTCCGCTGATGTAGACGAGCGGCCGCCCATCGAGCACCTCCCAGGGGAACGGGACCTCCGGACGCTCGAGCCAGAGCGATTCGGCATGGATGCGCCGGTCGGACGGAGGTCGCGGGAAATCGAGCCGCGATGGCCCGAGCACGATCTCGGGGAACTCGGGCAACTCCATCTCGAACGACCCGCGACGATCGATCCGTTCGAGCGGATACCCGTAGCGGTGGACAAGGCTGGCGAGCTTGATCGCGTGATAGCCGCCCTGGTCCGCGCGCGACCGGAGCAAGGCTTCCCAGGCCTCCTCCGATCGCGCGAGGCCCTCGGCCGAGGCGTCGTAGGGGAGCGGGCTCGACAGCGGAGGCACGCCGGGCGCCCATCCTTGAGGCAACGACGTCGAGAGCCGCAGGCACGGGAGGCCGAGCGACCACGCGCTCAGCATGAGAAAATCGTTGAGCGCGTCGGCGAGGACGAGGTCGGGCCTCGCCTCCCGCAGGCGTGACTCGAGCGCTCCGCTCTGCAGGTACTGGCCATAAGCGGCGAACCGCGCGGCCAGGGTCTCGGCGGTCTCGGGCCGGCTCTCGGTCAGGGCCCCGCGAGGGAAGACGGTCTCGAAGACGGGGACGAACCCGAACCCGCGCTCGCGGACCCACCCCTCGAAGTCCGCGACCCCGAGGTAGACGACCTCGTGCCCCGCGCCGCGCAAGTTCCTTGCCAGCGACAACGTCGGAGCGAGGTGGCCGAGCTCGGGGAGCATGCCCAACGCGATCTTCATCTTCGTCCTCCTGCTCGGCACCGAGTGCCCATGGAGCGCTTCGATCCAGACTCCGTACCTCACCCCCGGCTCGATTGTCAACGCACGCGCCGTGTTCCGATATCCGCCGTATCGGGCGATGGGTGATCGACGCCGTGATCGGCGAGTGCTCCCCCGGGCGGCGCGGCGCGCGTCAGGAGCGGCCCGGCCTCGTGATCGGCAGCCCCGGCTCCAGCTTGGCCGGGTTGAACATGCCGGCGCGCTTGTGGTGGTTCGCGTGCATGTAGATGCCGTGCCAGAGCAGGTTGCCGAGCCAGTAGAACCCGTGGTTCAGGTTCACGGGCCTGAAGTCGCCGTCCGGCGAGGCCGCGTTGTGCGTCGACCAGTTGAAGTGCACGAGGTGCAGGAAGCCGACGATCGAGGCGGGCACGAAGAGGAAGAAGAACCCTATCGGGCCGAGGAACACGTACCAGCACGCGATGAGCAGCAGGTTCGTCGCGTAGCTCACGTACGCGCGCGCCCGCTCGTAGCGGCGGTTCTCGGGGGTGTCGCCGTAGAGATCGAAGTAGATCTGCTGGAGCTGGCGCTCCACGTTCACCACCGTCTTCACCAGGAACACCCAGTAGCTCGACACGACCGGGTGCGGATCCTTGTCGACATCGTCCGAGTAACGGTGGTGCCGCTGGTGGATGACCTCCCATGACGCGAAGCGCGTGAGGACCACGAGCCCGCAGAGCTCGCCGACCAGCCGGTTGATCGGCCGGGGAAAGTTGTTGTGTGTCGCGTTGTGGATGAACACGCTGCAAAGGATCTGCGCGTGGCACATGAGCGGCAGGAGCAGCCACAGCCGGTCGTCCCATCGCGCGATGAGCGGCTCGTGCCCGCCGAGGAGCATCGCCGGGAGGAGGGTCGCGCAGACGAGCGCATAGAACCCGTCGTAGTAGAGATAGAAGTACCGGTTTCGCCGGAGCTGCGTGAACGGCAGCGATGTCAGCGTGGAGACGATGACAGACATGTGCTTGTGCCCCCTCGCGCCCGAGGCGGCGCTCCCCGGCGCGGCTCCGGTCGCGCAGCGCCCCCCGCGCCCCGGGCTGCTGTCGCCTGGACCCGATCATCCACGGTCCACGGTCCAGGGGTACACCGCTTCCGCGTGCCCGTCCATGCGCCCGTCACCCATGGCTGGATTCCAACACCTCAGCAAACGAACGCCCGCTTCGCATGCGGCGCGTCGCGCGTCGCGCGTCGCGCTCCCCGCGACGTTCCGCGTGCGAAGGCGAGTTCGCGGGCGAACGGGACTCCCTGGAACGTGCGCCGCGGCGCGATCGGCGGGCGCGGCGCGATCGTGCGGGGCGCGCCCGCGCGGCGCCCCTCAACATTGTTGGCGCCGAGCAAGGATGATACTCACGGTGACGTGACCGAGAGCCCCGCGCGAGCCGCAGCGTCCAGCGAGCCCTGGCTGGTGAAGCACCCGGCCGAGTGGCGCCAGATCGGCATCGTCGCCGCCTACCTCGGCGCGCTCGCGTCGATGTACCTCGTGCCCGCGTGCCGCAACGCGCTCGTCTTCGCCGCGGCGTGTTGCCTGAGCTTCCTCAACGCGGTGGTCATCCACAATCACCTCCACCAGGGCATCTTCCGCAGCCGCCGGCTGAACATGCTCTTCCGCTGCGTGCTCAGCTTCGGCGCGCTCTACCCGGCGTCCGCCAACATCCCCTCGCACAACCTGGTCCACCACCATTTCGACGACGAGGGCCAGCCCGACTGGGCAGCACCGGAGCACGTCTCGTTTCGCTGGAACCTCCTCAACCTCATCCATTTCCCCAACGTGGCCGGGCCGAACACCTTCGCCGGCGTCGCGCGCTGGAAGGCGCTCGCGGGCCGGCGCGAGTTCGTGCGGCAGTACCGGGCCGAGATGGTCTTCGCGTTCGGGCTCACCGCGGCGCTCCTCGTCGCCGACCTCTGGGCGGCGCTCTTCTTCGTCGTGCTCCCGCAGCTCTACGGCGCGCGCTGCATCCTCCGGATCAACCTCATCCAGCACGACGGGTGCGACACCCGGAGCGAGTGGAATCACTCGCGCAACTTCGTCGGGCGCGCCTTCAACTGGATCATGTGCAACAACGGCTACCACACGATCCACCACAACCGGGCCGGCCTGCACTGGTCGGTGCTCGCCGAGGCGCACCGGCGGGAGGTCGCGCCGCGGATCGATCCGGCGCTGAACGAGCCGAGCATGCTCGGCTACCTGGCCCGCACGTACGTGCTCCGCTTCCGCCGGCCCGCTCCCCGCGACGTCGCGCGGGCCGAGCTGGCCGCCCCGCCGATCGATCTGTCGCCCCGCGATCTCCGCCGCGCGGAGGCCGAGGCGGCGGGCGTGTAA
Organism: Sorangium sp. So ce1335; assembly: GCF_051521615.1. Lineage (NCBI taxonomy): Bacteria > Pseudomonadati > Myxococcota > Polyangiales > Polyangiaceae > Sorangium > Sorangium sp. So ce1335. The sequence goes on along the minus strand of NZ_CP150363.1, from coordinate 4,932,197 downwards.
GCCTGCGTGTAGGCTGGCCGAGCGATGCTGTCCAAAGAGCTCATGGGCGTCCTCGCCCTGATCATCCTCTGGGTGAACACGCTGCTCATCGTCGCGGCCACGCTCAAGCAGCTCGCCGCCGTCGCCGCGACGCTCCGGCGGCTGAGCCCGCCGCCCGGCGCGGGCGACGCGCTGCTCCAGGCGCGCGTCCTCTGCGGCGACGGGCGCGGCGGCGCCCTCGCCGGGCACCGGATCGATCAGGTGGGCCGGGCGGGCGCCGAGCGCGGCGCGCGCGAGGAGATCGTCTTCGCCGACCGCGGCGCCGGCGGCGAGATCTACGGCGGCGTCGTCGTCGCGGGCGGGCGGGAGATCGCGATCGCGCCCGCCGTGGAAGGCGAGGTCTGGGTGTCGCGGGCCGAGCTGCGCGCGGCGTCCGCGTGCCCCTCGGAGGCGCGGTTCGACGAGGCCTACCAGCACGCGCGCAAGGCGCGCGGCTTCTCCAGGACCGTCGAGGCCATGGTCTGCGCGGGCGCGCCGGTATGGCTGCTCGGCGCGGTGGATCGGGACGCGGGCGTCGTCGCGCGGATGCGCCCGGTCCTCGTGTCCAGCGTGGAGCCGCGGGCCCTCTGCCGGTCGAAGATCGCGCTGCTCGCGCTCGGCGCGGCCGGCGTCCTCGGCGCGCTCGTCGGGTGCACCGCGCTCGCGCTGTGGCGGCCGCGCTTCGGGCCGGTGAGCACCGCGGGCGCCGCGCTCTGCCTCGCCTTCTTCCTGCTCGTCCAGCCGCTCGGGACCGCCCTGCGCGACGCCGCGCGGCCCCCGAGCGCCGCGCCCGCGCGCGGCCGCTGGGTGCGGAGGCGCGCGCGCGGCGCGACGCAGGCGATCGTCTCTGGCTGACGGCGAACCGTGGTACGTTGACCACCGACCCATCGATGAACTTCCCGCGCAGCCTGGTCGAGGCGCTCCGCCGCAAGCAGCTCGTCCCGTTCGTGGGAGCGGGCGTCTCGATGGCGGTACGGCGGGCCTCCGATGGGAGCTCCCTCTTCCCGAGCTGGCCTGCGCTGATCGCTCGCGCGGCCACGCGCCTCGAAGAGGAGGGCCGCGCCAGGGACGCGGCGCTCGTGAACGCGCTGCTCGCGCTCGATACGCCGCGGCTGCTCGAGGCAGCGCACGAGGCGAGGCGCGCGCTCGGGCCGAACTGGAGCCGCTTCCTCGTCGAGCAGCTCAGCCCGGACGCAAAGGACGTGCAGCCGGCGTCTCTCGATCTCGCGCGGCTCGTGTGGGGGCTGGGTAGCCAGCTCGTCATCACCACGAACTACGACGCCGTGCTGCGCTGGGCGTGCCCCGATCCCGGCAACTTGCGCGAGTGGAACATCGAGACCCCATCCGGGCTCGTCGAGCTCCTCCAGGGCGCGGTGCAGCGGCCCACGGTGTGGCACCTGCACGGCAGCATCCACCACGTGGACGACATCATCCTCACGCCCGACGGGTACACGGCGCTCTACCCGCCGAGCCCCACGGTCGAGGTGCGCTACAGGGCCGCGCTGGAGTCGCTGCGCACGCAGATGGCGGGGCGGACGCTGCTCTTCGTCGGCGTCAGCCTGGAGGATCGGGTGTTCGGCGATCAGCTCCGCTGGGTCTCGGAGGCCTTCCGGGGCGCGGCCGGGCCGCACTTCGCGCTCGTCCGGAGCGAGGATCGGAAGGCGTTCGAGCGGCGCGCCGCCGAGCTGCCGGTCGAGGTCGTCGAGTTCGACGCGTTCGGCGAGCCGCTGCACGCGCGGCTCCGCGCGCTCGCGGCGGCGGCGCCGCCGGAGGGCAGACCGGACCCTCGCTAGCCCCTCGCCATGCAGGCACCGCTGGCGAGGGGGCCCTCCTCCACGTGCCGCACGTGCCGCACGTGCCGCGAGGGCGCGATCCCGACGAAGGCGCCCCGCGCCCCGCGCCCCGGGACGTGACGGGCTGGGCCGAGCAGATCCGCGCCTCGCGGCTCTGGGAGCTCGCCGCGGCCGACGCGGATTCGGCCCGCACCCGGGAAGAGACAGCGGCGCTGGCCGCGGCGTGCGCGGGCGTCGCCGCCGAGTCGACCGCTTCCGCCGCGGAGGCGCTCGGGTTCGAGGACCCGTGGCGCGACGACGGGCTTCCCGGCCGGACGATCGCGTGCCTCGAGGTCCTGCTCGGCGCGGCGCGGCTCGACCCACCGCTCGACGCGGTCGAGGCCGCGCTGTTGATGATCGCTCCCGTCGCCCGCGAGACGCTCCTGCGCGGCGCCCTCCTCGATCTCGCCCGCCACCACCCGGCGTCCTTCGCTCAGCGACCTGGCGCGACGGGCCTCCGCCTCGAGCTCGAGGCACAGCACCGCATGAGCCGCGGGCTCGTCGCGATCGTCGAGGCCGCGCCGGACGCGGACGGGCCGGCGGCCCGGGCGATCGCGACGGCGCTGGCGCACCGCGCCGCGCTCGCCTCGCCGGAGACCTGGGGCCGCCTCCCGCCAGCGCTGCGCCACGCGCACGGCGAGGCCGCCCGGGCGCTCGCCGCGCTGGAGCTCGTGGCGCCCCTCCCCGAGCTCGCGCAGGTCGCGGGCGCCCCGCTCGATCGGCGCGGCCCCCGCGCGGCCGCGGGCTTCGGCGCGCGCGAGCTGTCGCTGCTCACGCTCGACGACCGGGAGATCCGCGTCCGCGAGACGCTCGTCCTGCACCTCTCGCAGATCGCCGGCGCCATGGCGCTCGACGCCCGCGCGCTGCCGGACTGGGTGCTCGCGACGCTCGGCACCTCGGATCCGGCGGGCCCCGTGCTCTGGACGACGACGCGGGACGGGCTGGCCTGGAGCGCGCGGGCCGACCAGCTGAGCGTCGCTGGACCGTGCCCGCACCCGGCGTTCGACCTGCACCTCGACGCTCTCCTCGGGCGGCTCCGGTCGCTGCTCGATCACGCGGCGGCTTGCTGGACCTCTCGCCGCGGGGCATCGCGGGGGGCGGCCCCGTTCCCGAGCCGCGTCGATCGACGGCAGCTCCGCCCGACGCAGCTCGCTGACGGCCGGCCCTGCTACGAGCAGCCGCCGCCGCAGCTCGCGATCCCGCAGGACCGCCTCGTCGACATCGCCCCGCGGCTCGTCGCGCCCGGCTCCCCGTCGGACGTCGCGCTGGAGCTCTACCGGAACGCCGTCGACGCGTGCCGCTACCGGCAGACGCGGCAGGCGTACGCCGAGCGCGCCCTCGGCGCCCCCCCGCGCCCCTTCACCGGCGAGATCCGCATCGAGCACGGGCAGGACGATCGCGGCGTCTTCGTCGCCTGCCGCGACGCTGGCGCCGGGATGGACGTCGCGACCTTCCAGGCGTGCTTCGCCGCCGCCGGCGCGCCCCTCTGGCGGCAGCCGGGCTTCCTCGTCGAGCGCGCGCGCTGGGCGGCGGCGGGCCCGTCGTCCCCGGGCTTCACGCCCATGGGGCGCGACGGCCACGGCGTCGCCGCGCTCGTCGCCACGGCGACCGAGCTGGAGATCGAATCGCAGGCGATCGACGCGGATGGCCGCCCCGGCGAGCGCTTCGCCGCGCGCATCACCTCCGCGGGGCGCGTGATCCGCCTGACCCGCCTGCCCCCAGGCGGCGACGGGGGGACCCAGGTGCGCGTGTACTGTCGGGGAGCCGCGCTGCAGGACGACTTCCTCGATCGGCTCGCGGCTCACCTCTGGGTCGCGCCGTTCCCCACCGTCGCCGCGACCCGGTCCGGCTCGATGACGTGGCCCGCGGGCGCGCTCGCCGCCCACGCCGGCGACGCGAGCGTGGCCACCCGCAACCCCGCCTTCTGGTGGGTCGAAGGCACCGGGGCGCTCCTCGCGAACGGGCTGCGCGTCGGGCGCGCGCTGCCCGGCATGGTCCTCGATGTCGCGCCGCAGGAGCCCGCCAGCTTCGACGACCGCCAGATCGGCGCGATCGCCGGCCGCGAGATCGACGCGCTCGCCGGCGCCGGGATCGTCTCCACGGCGTGGCTCTGGCGGCTTGAAGACACCCACCCGAAGCTCTGCGGGACGATCGTGGCCGCGCTCCGGGACGGGGACGCGCGGGTCCGGCACAGGCTCCCCGGCCCGTCGACCGACGAGCCACGGACGTACGAGGTCCCCATCGCCGCGCTCGGGGTGTCTCGCCTGGATGTGGGGATCTTCGTCGGGATGGGCACACCGCCTCACGCGGCTACTGGTGCTCCGGATCCGCGAGCCCGGCGGCACCTGGTGTACTCCAGCACGGAGCCCACGGACGTGTCGTACGGCCCTTCGGGGCCGCTGGCCGCCCCGCAGCCGCAGGTCTTCTCGGAGCACCTCCGCGCCGCGTTGCCCGCGTGGCTCCTCCCGGCGCGGCTCGCGGCCTGGGCGTCGGTCGGGGTCGAGGAGCGCGACTGGGCGTTTCATCCCGAGCACCTCGGCGCTCCCCTGCCCGCCTGCCCTCCCCTCCTGCCCGGGGACGCCATCGCGCTCTCGAGAGACCTCGACGGATGCTCTCCCTGGGTGACGACCGAGATCTCTCCCGAGCACGTCGTGCAGGCGGCGATGCGGCTCGACGAGCCCGTCGGCGACGTGCTGGCGCGATTTCAGCGGTTCGCCGGCCTCGGTGTGCGCCTGTCCGACGTGGACTGGTCGCTGCTCGTGAACGCGGAGCTGAGCGCCGATGAGGCGCGCCTCGTGTTCTTCCGCGGCGCGCCCGAGTGGCAGCAGGTGCTCGTGGCCGCGGAGCGCGGGTGTACGTACGGCGAGGCGTACGCGTGGCTGCGCCGGTTCGAGCCGCTCGGCATCGCCGCCGTGCCGCCCCCCGGGGGCGCCGCGGCGCTCCGGTTCTCCCCGCAGGAGGTCGCCGCGCTGACGCAGCAGGTCGACCACGCCAGGGCGCGCATCGGGGCGGCCGACCTGATCGACGCGGCGCTGTCGGCCGGGATGACTGCAGACGCCCTGCACGACCTCGCGCGGCGGCTCGGCGCGGTGGGGGTCGAGGTGCCGACGATCGACATCGAGCAGCTCCGGCGCTGGATCGAGGACCCCGCCGATTTCACCCTGTTGAGCGAGTTCCTCGACAGGGACCGGCGGCTCTCGCGCGTCTCGCTCGTGTGCCTGTCGGCCGAGAAGGGCCTGCCGCTCGCGGCCGTCCGCGACCTCACGGACGCGTGCGCCGCGCTGGGACTTCCGTGCGACCCGCTCCCCGAGGCGCCGCCCGACCTCCGGCTCGACGCCTCGCACCTGCGGCTCCTGTCGCGCGATCTCGACGGGCGCGCCCCCTGGAAGGAGCGGCCGCTCGACGTGTGGGACGTCGTCGCTGCCCACGACGTCGTGGGCGCGGAGGCGCTCGCCGGCCTCGGGACGCTGGCGCAGCTCGGGTTGGTCGAGCCGCGCGTCGCGTGTCAGCTCCGCGCGGTGTGGGAGCGGCTCGGCCTCGTCTCTTGCGCGGTGCTGCACCGGGAGCGATGCCTCAGCGCCGCCCATCTCCTGTGGATCTCGGCGAGGACGGCGACGCCGCTGGGCCGTCTGGCCGACGACCTCCGCCCACTGCTCGCCGCCGACGTGCCGTGTCCCGCGGCGGCCGCCCTCGAGGGCGCGCACGATGCCCAGGCGTACGTCGCCGGCCCCGCGGACCTCGCTGTCGTCACGAGCCGCGGGGGCCACGACACGGTGCTCCCGGAGGAGGCCCTCACGCTCCTGCAACTGCTCGGCGCGCACAATGCCGTGGGTGATGAGGTGCTCAGGACCGTCGCGCTGCTCCGCCGCCTGGGCAGCGCGGTGCCGGACCTGAGCCAGCTCGCCCTGGCCTGCCTCTCGGCGGCAGGCGACGGCATGGCGCCCTGGATCACGGGCCCGCTTCCGATTCCATCCACGCACCTGCTCCGCGTCGCGGCGGACGCCGGCGTGACCGTCGGTGAGGTGGCGACCGCGCTGCTGCGCGCCACCGAGGGCGCGCGCGTGTACAGCCTGCAAAACCTGCACGCACGCCGCTGGGCCGCGCTCACGGACACGCGTGTTTCCACGTCGCAGGTCGCGCTCCTGGCGAACCTCGATCTCCCCGACGACATCGGCGACGAGGGCGCCGTTGCGTTCCCGTCGCTCCTCTTCGCTGCCATCCGCACCGGCACCCCGGTGGACAAGCTGCGGGAGAGCCTGTCGTGGCTGACCTCCCTCGGCGTGCGCCTCCCGCCGTCGACAGGGATCTCGGAGTGGGTCGCGGAGGACGTGATGCTCCTCTCCAAGCACCTCGACGGACGACCGCCCTGGATCGGGCCGGTGATCGGCGCCGGGCACCTGCTGCGGGCGGCGCATCGGCTCGCGCTCCCCCTGGGCTCGACGCTCGACCGGGCGGCGCGGCTCGCCCGCGCGGGGTACCGCATCGACGTGCCTGCCTTGAACGCCGATCCGGGCGCGATCACGCAGGAAGATCTCGTGGCGGCGTCCTCGCGCCTCGATGGCGAGGCCCCGTGGCTGCAGGGCCGGGTCGACGCCGCGCACGTCGAGGCCGCCGCGGCCGCCAACCGGGAGACCACGGACGTCACGTGGCGCCGGTTGCAGCGGCTCGCGCCGGTGCTCGCGCTGGAGCTGCCGCCCGACGCGCCCGCGGCACCGTCGCTGCGCGAGGCGCCCTCGGCGGCGAAGGCCGACGCGGCGACCTCGGAGCGCCGCGCGGTGCTCTTCGTCGTCGGCCGTAAGGGCCCCCCCAGGCGCTTCCTGCTGAGCAGCCCCGAGGTGATCATCGGGCGCGACCAGCACTGCGACGTGTCGCTCGACGACACCCAGGCCTCGCGCCGGCACTGCCGGCTCGCTCGCCGCGCCGACGGCGGCTTCCTCCTCGTCGACGAGTGCAGCCGCAACGGCGTCTACGTGGGAGGCAAGCGCGTCTTCACCCAGCGGCTGACGGAGGACGCCGACATCCACGTCGGCACGACGCGCCTCCAGCTCCGGTTCACGTCGGGCGCTGCGAGCGAAGCTGGCGGTGAAGGGTCGGACGGCCCCGGCTAGCCGAGCAGACGCTCGAACGCGCCCTCGGCGAGCTCATCGAGCCGCTCGACCGAGAGGTCGGCCCCGAGCTGCGCGTGCCGCGGCCCCACGCCGATCACCTTCATGCCGCCGCGCTTGCCCGCGAGGACGCCCGCGGGGGCGTCCTCGACGACGACGCACCGGTCCGGCGGGGCGCCGACCCGCTCGGCCGCCCGGAGGAAGACCGCGGGGTGCGGCTTGCCGTGGGACACCTCCTCGCTGCTGATCACCGCGTCGAACACGCCCGCGAGCCCGGTCGCCGCGAGGATCGCGTCGAGGTTCTCGCGCGGCGCGGAGGACGCGATCGCCATCCGGAAGCCGCTCCGGGGGAGCGCGTTCAGCCACGTGCGCACGCCGGGCAGCGGCTCGATCCCGGTTTCGGCCATGAGCTCCCGGTAGTGCCGTTCCTTCGCGCCCGCGATGCGGGCGATCTCGGCCTCCGGGATCTCGGGGCCGATCAGGCGGCGGAGGAGATCGTCGTTGCGCATCCCGAACACCGCATCATGGTCATCGCGATCGTAGGAGCGCCCCTCGGCCGCGAGCGCCTCGCGCCAGGCGATGAAATGGATCTCGCTGGAGTCGACCAGCGTCCCGTCCATGTCCCAGAGAACGGCCTTCGTATGCGGTAGCGACATGGGGAGAGACTATCACCTGCTGTTCCGCGAAACCTGACGGCAACATCACCGCAACGGCGACGCCGGCAGCAACCATCGGTCGCTCCACCCCCTGTTTCTTGCTATCGCTCCCCCGCGGTCCTCGGGCCTCTGCCCGGGCCTCGGCCGCGCCCTGCCGCCGCGCTGCGCGCGCTCCGCTGTTCCGCGGGGAAGCCGTTCCCTGACGAGGACGTAGAGCACGACGGCGCCCACGCGCCCTTGCGCCCTCGCGCCTTCACAAACTGCCACAGCCTCGGATCCCTGACCTCCTCATGCCCTCTCCGCAGATGCCACCTACGGCGCCTCGCCCGCCGACCTCCCCTTCCCAGGCCCCTTCCCCTCAGGCCCCGCCGCCCTCCTCGAACGGCGGCGGGCTCGCGTCGCGCCTCGCCGCGCTCCAGGTGAACCGGCCGGCGCTCCCGCTGCTCTTCACCGGGCTCCTCACGGCCCTCGCCATCTTCCTGGCGACGCGGCTCACGGTGATGACCGGGTTCGAGTCGCTCCTGCCGGCGTCGCGGCCCAGCGTGCAGGAGCTCGACCGGGTCGCGGCAAAGACGGCGGGCGTGTCCACGCTCTTCGTCGTGCTGCAGGGCGGCGAGGGCACGCCGACGGCCGCGCTCCAGCGCGCCGCCGACGCGCTGGTGCCGGAGATCGAGCGGCTCGGCCCGCCGTGGGTCGGCAGCGTCGAGGCCGGCGTGCACGAGGCGACCCGCTACCTCGCGCCGCGCGCCGGGCTCTACGTCGATCGCGACAAGCTCACGAAGCTGCGGGACGACATCGAGGCCCGCTACGCCTACGAGGTCAACAAGGCGACCGGCGCGCTGCTCGACGACGACGAGCCGCCGCCCGAGCTGAGCGCGCGCTCGATCGAGCAGAGCCTCGGCCTGAACGGGATCGACGCCGGGCGCTACCCCGACGGCTACTACCAGTCGAAGGACGGCAAGACCGTCGTCGTCGCGATCCGCTCGAAGGTGCTCGGGAGCGATTTCGCCGCCGGCAGCGAGGCGCTCCGGCGCGTGCGCGAGGTCGTCGAGCGCGTGCGCCCGGCCTCGTTCGACCCCGGGATCACCTACGGCCTCTCCGGCGATCTGGCGACCGGCATCGCCGAATACGCGGCGATCAACGAGGACCTGACCGACGTCGGCGTCGCGGGCGCCGTGCTCATCGCGGCGGTCGTGTTCCTCTACTACCTGCGCGTGCGCACGCTCGTCGCGATGGTGATCACGATCGGCGTCGGCGTCGCCTGGACGTTCGGGGTGACGCAGCTCGCGATCGGCCACCTCAACATGGCGACCGGGTTCCTCTTCTCGATCGTCGCCGGCAACGGGATCAACTTCGGCATCATCTACATGGCGCGCTACATGGAGGCGCGCCGCGGCGGGGCGAGCCTGCTCGAGGGCGTGCGCGTCGCGCACCGCGAGACGTGGCTCCCGACGCTCACGGCCGGCTGCGCCGCCGCGGCGGCGTACGCCTCGCTGATCGTCACCGAGTTCCGGGGGTTCCGCGACTTCGGCCTCATCGGCGGCGCCGGCATGGTCCTCTGCTGGGTCGCCACGTTCGTCGCGCTGCCGAGCCTCCTCGCGCTCATGGAGCGGCTCGTCCCGCAAGAGCGCGGCTCGGGGGGCCTGCTCGGCCGGCTCCGGCAGCGCACGCAGGGCGGCCTCGCGTTCGGCGCGCCGTTCGCGCGGCTCGCGTCGCGCGGCCCGGTCGGGATCACGCTCGCGGGCCTCGCCCTCGCCGCGGCCGGCGTCGTCGCCACGGTGTCCTACGTGCGCGCCGACCCGATGGAGTACGACCTCCGGCAGCTGCGCAACGACGAGCGCGCGCGCGCCGAGCAGATCCGCCTCGGCGAGCTCGCCGAGGAGATCACGGGCTACGTGGGCTCCGACGGCATGGCGATCCTCGTGGATCGGCCCGAGCAGATCGAGCCGCTCAGGGCGGCGCTCTACGCGCGGCGCGACGCCGCGCCCGAGGGCGCGAAGCCGTTCAAGGAGATCTACGCGCTCCAGGATTTCGTCCCGAAGGACCAGGAGGCGAAGATCCCGCTGCTCCAGGAGATCAAGGATCGCGTCGTCCGGGCGAGGAAGCGCGGCCTCATCGGCGACGACGACTGGCGCCGGATCGAGGCGATCATCCCGCCCGACGATCTCGCGCCGTTCGGGATCGCTGATCTGCCGGCGGGGGTGGCGCGCGCGTTCACCGAGACGGACGGCACGCGCGGGCGCATCGTCTACATCAGCCCGATCTCGCCCGAGAGCGTGCACGACGCGCACTACCTGTTCCGGTGGGCCGACGCGTACCGCGAGACGCGGCTCCCGGACGGCAGCGTCGTGCGCGGCTCCGGGCGCGCGGTGATCTACGCCGACATGTGGGCGGCGGTCATCGACGACGTGCCGCCGGCGGTGCTCTTCTCGCTGGCCGCGACGGTGCTCGTCGTGCTCGTCGCCTTCCGCGGCGGCCGTCCGGCGTTCGCGGTGCTGGGCGCGCTGCTCGTCGGCGTCTCGTGGATGGCTGGGCTCCTCGTGCTGATGGACGTGAAGCTCAACTTCCTGAACTTCATCGCCTTGCCGCTGACGTTCGGCATCGGCGTCGACTACGCCGTGAACATCGTCCAGCGGTACGCGCGCGAGGGCGCCGGCGGCGCGCTGACCGCCGTGCGCGAGACGGGCGGCGCGGTGATCCTCTGCAGCCTCACGACGGCGCTCGGCTACCTCGCCCTGATCCGCTCGCAGAACCACGCGGTGCGCAGCCTCGGCGTCGCGGCCGTGATCGGCGAGCTCGCCTGCCTCTTCGCCGCGGTGCTCGTGCTGCCCGCCGCGCTGCTCTGGATCGACAGGCGTCGCCCCAAGGGCGCGGAGAGCTTCCTCGCCGTCGGCCGCCCGACGACCTGAGCGCGGCTCCCGGGGCGCGCGCGGGGCGTGCATCTCTGTGCTCCCTCGGCGCGCCCTGTCGATGAAGGCCGACCTCCCGGCGTCGGCCCTCCCCGACCGACTCGAACCGTTGCGGCTCCCCTGGCGTCGGCCCTCCCTGACCGACCCGAACCGTTGCGGCTCCCCTGGCGTCGGCCCTCCCTGACCGACTCGAACCGTTGCGGCTCCCCTGGCGTCGGCCCTCCCTGACCGACTCGAACCGTTGCGGCCCCCTGGCGTTGCCCCTTCCTGGCCGACTCGAACCGTTGCGGCCCCCCTGGCGGCAGCCCCCACGCGACGGATCCGATCCGTTGCCACCCCCTGGCGGCAGCCCCTCGCGACGGATCCGATCCGTTGCGGCCCCCCGGCCGCAGCCCCTCGCGACGGATCCGATCCGTTGCGGCCCCCCGGCCGCAGCCCCTCGCGACGGATCCGATCCGTTGCGGCCCCCCGGCCGCAGCCCCTCGCGACGGATCCGATCCGTCGCTGTGGCCGGCGGGGGTGGCGCCCGCGCCGAGCTCACGGCCACGCCTGGGTCCCCGACCCTACCGCCGGCAGTCTCGCCCCCGTCGGAGCTCCGTTCCGCTCCAGCGCTCCGGCGGCCGGCCCCTGCGGCGCCGCACGACCGGGCGGAGCCCGTGGGGGCGCCTTTTCTTGCCTTCTGCCACGCGACCCAGCAGATCACGGGCTGCCATGGTCAAGACGCAGCCGATGATGTCCGTCTGCAGGGAGGCCAGGCACGCCTTCCGCGCTCCTCCGCGTGCGACCATCGTCGACGCCGGGCCGGACGACACGCGGTCGATCAGGAAGGGCGGCGATGCTTGAGCGGCTGGAGCTCCACGACACCGGCCCCGCGCCCTTGATGGTATTCGAGCTCGCGCCGCGGCTGAACCTCTTCGCGGGCGACAACGGACTGGGCAAGACCTTCGTGCTGGACGTCAGCTGGTTTGCGCTGACGGGCACGTGGCCGGGCTACCCCGCGGCGCCGCGACGTGGGCCATCGGTCAAGCCCGAGATCGTCCGGCAGACGCGCGACGGGGAGGCCGTGCATCGGATCTCGTCGTCGTTCGATTTCGAGGAGCAGCACTGGCATACCGTCTACCCAGCCGGTTTCTTCGGCCGCTCCGGCCTCGTCTTCTACGCTCGCGTCGATGGCAGCTTTTCCGTGTGGGATCCGCTTCGGCCCGCTGGGCACCTGCAGTTCCCCCTCGGCGTGAAGTCGTCAGGCCCGGTGCCGGGCTTTCATTTCACGCCCAGCGAGATCTGGAACGGGCTCACCGCGGACGACCGCGATGGCTCGGTGCTCTGCAACGGCCTGATCCGCGACTGGACGACATGGCAGCTCCGGCGAGACAGCACGTTCGATCTGCTGACGCGCGTGCTGAAGGTCCTGTCGCCGAGACCTGGAGAGACGCTCCGCCCCGGCGCGATCACGACCCGCGTCTCGCTGCATGATGTGCGCGACATCCCCACCCTCGACATGCCGTACGGCAATGTCCCGGTGGTGCTCGCGTCCGCCGGGATGAAGCGCATCCTCTCGTTCGCCTACCTTCTCGTCTGGATGTGGCGCGAGCACGTCGAGGCGGCGAAGCTCCGGAACGTCGCGCCGGAGCGGAGCCTTGTCGTGCTCGTCGACGAGCTGGAGGCGCACCTGCACCCGCAGTGGCAACGCGTGATCCTGCCCGCCCTGCTCCGGGTCTCGCGCGAGCTCGAAGCATCCATCGAGACGCAGCTCCTCATCACGACGCACGCGCCGCTCGTCCTCGCCTCGGCGGAGCCACACTTCGACGAGGCGCGCGACGCGCTCTTCCTGTTCGATCTGGACGGGGCCGAGGTCACCGTGTCGAAGCCCGCGTGGAAGCCGCGCGGGGACGCCTCTGCGTGGCTCACCTCCGACGTGTTCGACCTCGCGCAGGCGCGGTCCGTCGAGGCGGAGAGGGCGATCCTCGACGCGATGGCCGCGATGCGGCGGCCGGACCTGCCGATCGAGGACGCGAAGCGAATCCACGAGGAGCTGCACGACGTGCTGAAGGACACCGATCCGTTCTGGGCGCGCTGGCTCGTCAGGGCGCGGCAGGCCGGGCTCACGCCGTGATCCGCGTCCCCCTTCAGCCGGAGCCGGAGCGCTTCGACGCGCTCGTCCGGCAGCCCGGCCTGCGCGCCGTCGCCGCGAACGTGGAGCCCCTGCCCCCGTACTGGCGGGAGTGCCTGAACGACTGCGGGATAGCTACCGCAGCATCTGCGCGTACCTGTGCGTGCTCGTGCCGCGAGGCACGGGGGCGCGGTCGGTCGATCACGTCGCGCCGAGATCGAAGCGCCGCGAGCTCGCGTACGAGTGGAGCAACTACCGCTTCGTGTGCTCGCTCATGAACGCGCGCAAGCGCGACTTCGAGGACGTGCTCGATCCGATGGAGATCCCCGACGGCTGGTTCGTCCTCGAGCTGTCGTTCCTCCAGGTGCTTCCGGCGGAGGGCCTCGACGGCGAGACGCGCGCGCGTGTCCAGGCGACGATCGAACGCCTGAAGCTCAACGACAAGGAGTGCATCGCCGCGCGGGAGATGTACTACACGGCGTACCTGGAAGGAGGGCTGAAGCTGGAGTGGCTACAGGAATGGAGCCCGTTCGTCGCCAGGGAGGTCGTCCGGCAGGGGCTGGTCAGGCGAGCGTGATTCAGGAGGAGCCACGCTCAGCGCGCGCCGCCTCTGCGCGCGTACTTCACGGCGGCGCGCGCAGATCCGCGCAGCAACGCACGCCGGTCGAGTAGTCGTAGTACGTGAAGTCGTGCGACGTCACGCGCGCCATGCACCCCTCCCGGGTCGCGCGCGCATAGAAGCCCCCGACGAACGTCCCCTCCGGGTCGTCGATCCACTCGTCGAGGTTGCCGACCATGTCGGCGATCGCGTCGTCCTCCCACGCGCTCGCGCACGTCGCCGTCTCGCCGGTCCGCCGCAGGAGCGGCGCGCCGGCGACGCGCACCAGGTTGAGCCGGGGATCGCTGTGCCCGAGCGTCACGTCGCGGTGGAGCACGGCGGCCGGGTGGCCCTCGCGGAACACGTTGCACTTCCCGTCCGCGTAGGTCGGCCCGTACGGGAACTGCTCGTCGCGCTCGCCGCGGCACGCCGTCCGCCACTCGTCGAGCGTGCAGAGCCGCTTGCCGGCGTTCCGGCACGCGAGCTCCGCCTGCGCGCCGCTCGTGTAGCCCTGCGGGAGCACGCCCCGGCGCGACACGGCGCGCGGCTCGAACTCGCGCTGCTTTTGCCAGCCGGGCAGGAGCGGCAGCTCCATCTGCCGCGCCTCCGCGTCGCCGAGCTGGAGCCGCATCTTCGACCAGATCCGCTCGACGGACGCGGCCGCCTGCCGCGACGGCGGATAGAACGCCGAGATCTCGAGCCCGGTCTCCCTGTCGAGCAGCACCGCCTCGTAGCGGTCGACACAGTACCGGCGCGCCACCCGCACCATCTCCGGCGGGCAGCGCGGCTCGGCCGGCGGCGCGGGCGGCCTCGGCCCCGCAGGCCCTCCGACGAGCGGCGGCGCCGCCTCCGGTCCGCCCGCGTCCGCCGTGCCCGCGCTGACCGCGCCCGCCCCCCCATCCGCCGCGCCCGCGTCCGCGGCGCCGCGATCCCGCTCCGAGCGGCAGCCCGCGAGCACCGCGACCGCGAGCGCGAGCGCCGCGAGACGCTCAGCGGATCGCGCCGGCATAGGGGTCGATCGACGCGGGCTCGCGGCAGAAGAAGCGGCGGAGCACGAGGTAGTGGTGGACCGGCAGGAGCTTCGTCTGCTCCCGCATCGACAGCCCCATCCGGCTGATCTCGGCGCCCGGGAACGGCGTCTTCGGGTAGCAGCGGACGATCCCGGAGAGCGCCTCGTACTCGTCGAGCAGGCCGAGCACGTGGCCCACCTCGTGCGCGAGCACGGGCAGCGACCAGCCGGCCCGCATCGCGCTGAAGTACGGCGTCCTGCCGCACGTCGGCGAGAGCGGCACCGAGAGGTCGACCCGCAGCGACCGCCCGCGCGCCTCGTCCGCGAGCACGAAGTCGAAGTCGTACCGGACCGGCAGCCCGAAGGCGCGCGCGTCGCGGTTCCAGTAGCCCTCCACCTCGGCCGACCAGCGCGCGAGCAGCGCGCGGATCGCGGCCGGCGTCGCCCTGGCCGAGAACTCGCCCGAGCCCGGGCACGCGTCCGTCGAGCCGGAGCGCGCGTACGGCGTCCCGCGGCACACCATCTCGCCCCCGAGCGCGGCGTGGAGCCCGCAGTCGGGCAGCTCGAGCCGGGCACCAGCGTCTGCCGGCGGATCGACGGCGATGCGCGCCTCGACCTCCCAGGCGCCGCCGCGCCGCCGCACGAGGTAGCTCATGGGGCCGAAGAACAGGCCGTAGTGGGGCATCATCCCGGCGATCCGCCGCTCCCCTTCCGGCGCGCCCCCGTGGAAGACGCCGCGCGCGGACGGCAGGCACAGGTACGCGTCCTTCGCGACGGTGTCCGCGAGGACGTCCCGGAACGTCGCCTCGCGCCCCTCCAGCAGCGGCCCGCTCATCGCCTCGAGCTCCGCCGCGACCGCGTCGATCGTGAGCCCTCGCCCCGGGGCCGCGCCCCCCGCCGCGCCGGCGCCCTCGCGCGACGCGCCGCCGCAGCCCGCTGCCCCCAGCGACGCGAGCCCCGCCGCTGCGAGGAGCGCCGCGCCACGGCGGACACTTTGTCTTGCACCCGCCGTCCGATGCACGTTACGTCGTCCGTGAAACGCGGCACGCGGGCGGCGTGTCCACACTGCACGGGACACGCCGCCGGACGCCGTGCGCGCAGGGGGAAGTCGCGGAGGCGTGGAGGTCAACGCCGCTCCCTTACAACGTGGAGGTTCAGATGGCGATGGACATGGGCAAGACGTTGGCGTTGACGGCGGTGTCGGGCATGGTGGCGGGCCTCGCGGGCTGTGCCTCGTCGCCGCCGCCGGACCCGGAGACGCCGGCCCCCGCGGGCGAGCCCGCTGCGGCGGAGGCGACCGAGGCGGGCGCCAAGGCGTGCTGCGCCGGCAAGAACGAGTGCAAGGGCAAGGGCGGCTGCAAGACCGACTCCCACGGGTGCGCGGGCCAGAACGAGTGCAAGGGCAAGGGCGGCTGCAAGCCCGCCGAGTGCGGCGGCCACGCCCACTGAGCCGCCGATCCGCGCGAACGCCTGGCCCGCGGCGCGCCCGCGGCGCCGGGCGGCGCGCGCCGCGGTGACCCCATGGCGAGCCCCGAGCGCATGCGGCTGGGCCTGCCCGACCTCGGCGTCGGCGTCGGGCTGCGCATCCCGCACTACCGCCACGTCTTCGAGCACCGGCCCCGCGTCGACTGGTTCGAGATCATCAGCGAGAACTTCATGGTCGACGGCGGCATGCCGATCGCCAACCTGGAGCGCGCCCTCGCGAGCTACCGCCTCGTCCAGCACGGCGTCTCGCTCTCGATCGGCAGCGCGGATCCGCTCGACTTCGACTACCTCCGCCGGCTCAAGGCGCTGCTCGGCAAGGTGCGATCCCCCTGGGTGAGCGATCACCTCTGCTGGACCGGCGCGCACGGGGTCAACCTGCACGACCTGCTCCCGCTGCCGTACACCGAGGAGGCCGTGCGGTACGTCGCGGCGCGGGCCCGCGCGGTGCAGGACTTCCTCGAGGTCCGGCTCGCCCTGGAGAACGTGTCGAGCTACCTGACCTTCACCGCGAGCCGGATGACCGAGTGGGAGTTCCTGGCGGCGGTCGCGGAGGAGGCCGACTGCGGCATCCTGCTCGACGTCAACAACGTGGTCGTCTCCTCGTTCAACCACGGCTTCGACCCGGACGCCTACATCGACGGGGTGCCGCACCACCGGATCGTGCAGTTTCACCTCGCCGGCCACACGCACCACGGCAAGTACATCCTCGACACGCACAGCGCCCACGTGGACGACGCCGTGTGGGCGCTGTACCGGCGCGCCGTCGCCCGCACCGGCGACGTCTCGACGCTGATCGAGTGGGACGACGACATCCCGGCGTTCGAGGTGCTCGCCGCCGAGGCGGAGAAGGCGCGCGCGATCCGGGAGGAGGTCGCGCGTGCGCGCGCCGCCTGAGCCCGAGCCTCCGGCCGAGCTGGCCGCGCTGATGCGCGAGCTCACCCGCCTGGTCACGGCCGCCTCGCCGCTGCCGGACGACGCCGCGCTCGCCGGCCGGTGCGGCGAGCTCGTCGCGGCGAGCGCGCGGCTCACGCCCGCAGAGCAGGCCGACATCTACCGCCGGCAGTTCTGGCTGCGCCACGTCGACGCGCTCCGCGAGGACTACCCCGCGCTCGCGTACGTCCTCGGCGACGGCGGCTTCGACACGTTCGCCCGGGCGTACCTCGCGGCGCACCCGCCCACGAGCTTCACGCTGCGCGATCTCGGGCGCGACGTCGTCGATTTCTCCAGCGTCTACGACGGGTTCCCCCCTGCCCTCCGGGAGCTCGCGCGCGACGTCGCGCGGTACGAGCGCGCGCTCGTCGACCTGTTCGACGGCGCCGCGCCCCCGCCGCTCGATCCCGCGAAGGTGACCGGCATGCCCGCGGAGGGCTGGTCCACGGCCCGGATCGTCCTGCACCCGCTGCTCACGCTGGTGCGGCTCCGCTACCCGGCGCACCTCCTCCGCCGCGAGCTGCGGGAGGGACGATCGCCCGCGCTGCCCGCGCCGCGCCCGGTCCACCTCGCCGTCTTCCGCAGCGCCGCCGATCTCACCATCCGCTACGAGGAGCTCGCTCCGCCGGCGTTCGCGCTCCTCGAGGCGCTCGGGCGGGGCGTGCCGCTCGTCGCGGCGTGCGAGGAGGTCGCCGCGGGGCCCGACGAGGCGGCGCTTGCTGCGCGCGTCGGGGGCTGGTTCCAGCAGTGGACGAGCTGGGGGCTGATCGTCGACGTCGCGCGGGGCGCCCGCGCCGAAGGCGGCTAAGATGGCGGGGTGACCACCATCGTCCAGCGCACGCTCGAGGTCCGCACGAGCGGCCGAAGTTTCGTGGACATCACGCGCGAGGTCGCGCGCGTCGTCGCCGCCGCCGGCGTCGACGTCGGGCTCTGCGCCGTGTTCCTCCAGCACACCTCCGCGAGCCTCGTCATCCAGGAAAACGCCGATCCCGCCGTCCTCCGCGATCTGGAGCGCTGGATGTCGCGCCTCGCCCCGGAGGCCCGCGACTACGAGCACGACGACGAGGGCCCCGACGACATGCCGGGCCACCTCCGGAGCGCCGTCACCCGCTCGAGCGAGGTGATCCCGATCACCGGCGGCCGCCTCGCGCTCGGGACATGGCAGGCCCTGTACGTCTGGGAGCATCGTAGTTCCCCCCACGTCCGCCGCGTGGTAGTGACCGTGACCGGCACCACAGCAGGGGGTTGAGTGGTATACTCCAGGCGTTCCTGACCTGGATGAGCCCGGCGCTCCCCGGAGGGCTGCTCGTCCGCCGTGCCCGGCATGCTCTGCGCGCGGCGCGAGCGCACAACGCGACTCCTCACCTCAAGCGGAGCAAGAGCGATGAGCCTTCAGACGACGTTCCTGGGAATCTTCGACACGGCGCGGATCTGCGTTCCGACCGTGGTGGACGCGCTCATGAGGCGCGTGACCCTCGAGCGCTGCGACGAGCGGCTGGACTGGTGGGCGCGCAAGGTCCTCGAGGACGCCGACGTCGACCTGGTGGTGCGCGGGCGCGAGCACGCCGCGGGCACGCGGCCGTTCGTCGTGATGTCGAACCACCAGAGCCTGTTCGACATCCCGGTCGTGTTCCGCGCGATCCCTGGGCGCCTGCGGATGATCGCCAAGAAGGAGCTGTTCCACGTGCCGATCTTCGGCCAGGCGATGAAGGCGGCCGGGTTCATCCGGATCAACCGGGGCAATCACGTCCAGGCGAGCGCCAGCCTCCAGGTCGGCGCCTCGATGCTGCAGGACGGCACCCGGGTGTGGATCGCCCCGGAGGGCACGCGCAGCAAGACCGGCGCGCTCCTGCCGTTCAAGAGCGGCGGCTTCCGGATGGCGATCGAGACGAACACGCCGATCCTCCCGGTCGCGATCGACGGGACGCGCCACGTGCTGAGGGCGAAGGATTTCGTCGTGCAGGAGCACCACCGCGTGGTGGTCACGATCATGCCGCCGATCGATCCGGCCCCCTACGGCGCCAACGGCCGCAACCGCCTCATGCGCGACGTGCGCGCCGCCATCGCCGGCGCGCTCGGCCACGACCCGGGGCTTGTCCACCGCGGCGTCGGCGTCACGGCCCCGCCAGCGGCGTAGCGGCCGAGGCGCTCGCCGGCTCGCCACGCTGGATCGCGCCCTCCGCCGCCTCCCCCCTCGACCGATGCTCCTCCGGCGGCGCCGGCCTGAGCGCCCACGGGCTGCGCTTCAGCGCGGGATCCCCCGCCTCCTCGCCCGGCGGCAAGCGCTCGGCCGTGAGCCAGCTCCAGAACGCGTCGGCCCAGCGCGCGCCGCCCTCCTCGTTCGGGTGGATCCTGTCCTTCTTGCGCGCGATGGGGCCGGGCACGAGCGCGTCCGAGTCGAAGAAGCGGCACGGCGCCGAGTTCGTCCGGATCACGTCGATGATGCCGGTGTCCTTGCGCCAGAGCGGAGGCGAGACCCACACGCACGGCCGGCCCCCGATCGCCTTCACGATGCGCCGGACCGCGCCCGCGTGCGCCGGCGGGTTCACGTTCTCCACCTCGTTCGCGCCCAGGCTGATGATCACGAGATCCGGCTGGTAGTTCGCGACCAAGAGCTCCATCCGCGAGGCCCACGTCACCGTGTAGGAGCTCGTCTCCGCCTTCACCGCGTAGCGCACCCGCAGCGCGTCCATCCGCGGGCGGAGCGCCTGCGCGAACCCCGCGAGCGCGAACGAGTCGCCGATGTGAAGCACCGCCGTGTTGGGGGGCACCGTGAGCTCCGGCGGCGCGGCAGGCTCGGGAGGCGGCGCCGCGGCGGCAGCCCCGGACGGCGCGGGCGGCGGCGCGACCTCCGGACCGCCGGCCGCAGCAGGCTCGGCCCCGGGGGGCGGCGGGCCCGCGGACGCCGGCCCGGCCGACGGCCCGGGCGGCGGCGCCGCGCCGCACGCGATGCCCGCCGCGGCCACCCCGGCAAGCGCCCATCTCCTGACCCGGATCTCCCTGCCCATGCTCGCTCCGCCGACCCCGCCCGACGCGCCGCGGCGGACGCCGGTCAGGCGCGCGGCCGCGGGGAGATCGCGCGGCGCACTCTAGGGCAGGCTGCGTCCGCACGGCAATCATTGAGCAGGCGGCCCGCAGGCCTTATGAACATGCCCATGAGCTTCCGTCTGTTTGGGGTCTCGGTCGATGTCCAGCTCGGCTTCTGGCTGTCCGCCGCGCTGCTCGGGTACGGGATCCTGGCCGGAGGACAGTACCAGCTCTTCCTGGTCTGGATCCTCGTGGTCTTCCTGTCGGTCCTGATGCACGAGTTCGGTCACGCGTTCGCCATCAAGCGCCACCGGATCGAGCCAGAGATCACGCTGCACTTCATGGGCGGGGCGACGACGTGGCGATCGCTCCTTCCGCTCGGGCGGCTCCAGCACGTGGTGATCAGCCTGGCCGGCCCCTTCGCCGGCTTCCTGGTCGCCGGCGTCCTGCACCTCCTGCTCCGCTACGTGCCGGGGCTCCACGCCCTCCCGCCCATGCTGCTCCGCGGGATCGACATGCTCATCCAGGTCAACGTGGTCTGGGGCATCCTCAACCTCATCCCCGTGCTCCCGTTCGACGGCGGCCACGTCCTCGAGCACGCGCTCGGCCCGCGGCGCGCCCGGCTCACGGCCGCGATCTCGGGCGTCTCCGCCGTGATCCTCGCCATCCTCTTCCTGCGCGCGGGGTTCTTCTTCTTCTCCTTCATCCTCGTCATGTCCGCCTTCCAGAGCCTGCAGCGGTTCCGCAGCGAGCCGGAGGCGCCGTCGCCCGCCATGAACCGCCGTCGCGCCGCGCTCCACGAGGAGCCGCTGCCGCCCGAGACGGCGTTGCTGCTCCAGCGGGCGCGCCGCGCCGTGGAGGACGAGCGGACGAGCGACGCGGTGGCCCTGGCGAACGAGGTGCTCGCGCAGTCCCCGGCGCCGCCGAAGCGCGCGCTCCGGGAGGCGCACGAGCTCGTCGGCTGGTCGCACCTGCTCCTCGGCGACACGAAGGGCGCGGGGGAGGCGCTCGCGCAGGCGCGCAAGCACGGCGATCCGGACCCGGCGCTCGTCGGCGCGGTGCACCTCGCGCTCGGGGAGCTGAAGCAGGCGCGCAAGGCGCTCGAGGCGGCGCGCGCGTCCGGGGACGACCGGAAGGAGGTCGCGGGCCCGCTGATCCGGGTGCTCGTCGAGCAGGGCGAGGTGGCGCGGGCCGCGGCCGTGGCCCTCGACATCGTCGAGCAGCTCTCGGAGGACGACGCGAGGAAGATGGCCGAGATCGCCTTCGAGCACGGCGCGTTCGACTGGTCGGCGCGGCTCTACGAGGCGATCTTCCGCCGCGCCGGCCTGAGCGAGGACGCCTACGGCGCCGCGCGAGCGAGCGCCAAGGACGGAAACTCGGAGCGGGCGATCGAGCTGCTGCGGCACGCGGTGGAGGCGGGCTTCACCGACAGGGCGCGGGCGTGGTCGGACTCGGCGTTCGAGGCGCTCCGGGGCGCGCCGCTCGAGGCGGTGCTGCCGCGCCCGTGACCGGCTAGGCTCGGCGCGTGCGCATCCAGGTGCCTTTCCTTCGCGTCGGGCCGATCGAGGTCCCTCCCCCCGCCTACAAATCCGAGGGAGCCGTCGGGCTCGACCTCTGCGCCGCCGTCGACGCGCCGGTGACGATCGCGCCCGGCGAGCGGAAGCTCGTGCCCACGGGCTACGCGGTCGCCCTCCCCGACGGGTACGAGGGGCAGGTGCGCCCGCGCTCGGGGCTCGCGCTCCACGACGGGGTCACGGTGCTGAACAGCCCGGGGACGATTGACCCGGACTACCGCGGGGAGATCAAGGTGGTCCTGATCAACCTCGGCGCGGAGCCGTTCACCGTGCGCCGGGGCGACCGGATCGCGCAGCTCGTGATCTGCCCTGTCGCGCTCGCCGACGTGGTCATCGTCCCCGCGCTCGAGCCGACTGCGCGGGGCGCGGGCGGTTACGGTTCGACCGGCGTGCGCAAGGAGCCGTAGCGCCGCGCCTCTCCGGGGCCGCCGCTGGGTTCACGAGCGAAGGAACCAGAGAGAAGGAACCACAGAGGGCACAGAGGGCACAGAGGAGAGAATGGGAGAAGGAGAGAACGAGCTCCCTCTCTTCCCTCTCTCTCCCCTCTGTGCCCTCTGTGCCCTCTGTGGTTCCAATTCTTCTTCCCCGCAGCCGGCGCCCCCGCGAGGCGCCGGGCTCCCAGCGACCCCACGGCGCCGTCCCGCCGCGCGTCGCCGAGGTCGTGCGAGATCGCCGCTATGCGCCGCGCTAGCGATCCGACGCGAACAGCCGGAACACCGCGATCCCGATCCCGAGGACCACGAGCGCCACCGCGAGGTAGAGGAGCTTGAACGGCCCCACCTCGACGCGCTGCCCCTCGAAGAGCAGCGACGCGGCCCCGAGATCGAGGAGCGTGATGACGACGCCCGCGCCCGCGAGCCGCACCGGCAAGGCGAACATCGCCATGAGCTCCGCCGTGCTCATGGGGTGGCGCGCCGGCGCGCGTTCCATGAGCGGCGGCGGCATCCTCGACGGCGCGTGGGACGGCCTCACGAAGGGCGCAGGCGCCGGCGGAGACCAGTCGAGCGCGAGCGGCACGACCGGCTCGGTGGGCAGGCTGTGCGACGGGAGGCCGCGCGAGACGCCGTGCGGCGAGACGCCGTGCGGCGAGGCGCGGCCCGCGCCGCGCTCCGGCAGATCGATCTCCTGCGTCGCCATGTCCGCGAGCGCCGCCGGCGCGGTCAGGCCCGGGCCCGCGAGATCCTGCGCGCGCGTGGATCGCGGCGCCGCGGGCGACACCGAGGGGCGGCGGGCGCCGGGCGGCGCGCCGGCCCGGCCGGGCACCGCGATCGGCGGCGCGCTCTGCGGCAGCCCGAGCGCCTGCTCGACCTCGTCCCAGAACGCCCCGACGTCGCGGTAACGATCGCGCGGATCGACGGCGAGCGCGCGCCGGAAGACGCCCTCGAGCGCGTCGGGCACGAGCACGCCCTCGCTCCTCGGCGTGGGGCGGCGCTTCTCGTCGAGCACCGTGCCCATCATCGCCACGTGATCGCCGGCGATGATCTCGCGGCCGGCGAGCGCCTCGACAACGGTGACGGCGAGCCCCCAGACGTCCGTCCAGGGGCCCGTCTTGCCGAAGCGCTTCGGCGCCCACTGCTCGGGCGCGCCGTACGCGGGCGTGAACGCCGTCGACAGGCCGCCCGACGTCGTCGCGGTCTGGCCGGCCATGACCGTCGCGGCGTCGCGGGCGCGCGCGATCCCGAAGTCGAGGATCTTCATGACCTCGACGCCGTGGATCCGGGCGAGGAAGATGTTCGCCGGCTTGAGATCGCGATGCACGACGCACACAGGGCCGCCCGGCCCGGGGAAGTTGTGCGCCGCGTCGAGCGCGCGGGCCACCGGCGTGAGCAGCCGGATCGCCTCGCCCGGCGAGAGCGGCGGCAGCCCCAGCCCGGCGCGGGCGGCGATGTAGCTCGCGAGCGTGCCGCCCTCGAGCCACTCCAGCGCGATGAACGGCACGAAGACGCCGGTCGCCGTCGAGATCAGGTCGTGGTGCAGCGGCCGGACAACGGCCGGGATCGCGGCCGAGAGCCGGAACAGGAGCTCCGCCTCCTCGCGAAACTGTTCGAGGAACCGCGCGCGGAGCTGCTCGGGCAGCGCCGCAGGGACCTTGAGGCACTTCAGCGCGACCGGCGCCCGGAACGCCTCGTGGTGAGCCCGGTACACGACGCCGAACCCCCCCTCGGCGACGACCCGCTCCACCTTGAACGCCCCCTGGGTCGTGCCGACGATCCCGAAGACGTCCTCGGCCATCCGCTCGAGGCTACACGAGCTCGAAGTCGCTTCGAAAGGGCCGCCGGTGCGCCGGGCCGGCGCAGACCCACGCCCACCCGCGACCACCAGGACGCCGCCGGGAGCCCCGGCAAACCAGGAAGGCGAGCGCGAAGAGTCAAACGAAATCAGCCGGTTACACCTTCACGTGAAATCTCTCGGGTCAGGGTCGCTGGCGACCGCCACCCCGCCCGCACCCCTCCCCCGGGACGGCCCCGGGGGCCGCCAGACCGTCCGCCCGGGCCACACTCGGTGGTCCGTTTCACGCCGCGTCGCGCTAGGCTCGCCTCCATGCCGCCGCGTCGACGTGAGGTCGATCGACCTCTTCGCAAAGAAGTCCGCCTGCTTGGCCGCCTGCTCGGTGAAGTGCTGATCGAGCTGGAGGGAGAAGAGCTCTTCGCGCTCGAGGAGCGCATCCGCACGCTGGCCATCCGCCGCCGTCGCGGCCCCAGCGACGGGCGCGCGCACGCAGCCGCGGAGCTCAGCAAGCTGCTCGCGAGCCTGCCGCAGGATCGCATCGAGCCCGTCATCCGCGCGTTCACCGTCTACTTCCGCCTCGTCAACCTCGCGGAGCAGCACCACCGCATCCGCCGCGCGCGCGCGTACCTGACCGACCCCGGCGCGCGCCCGCAGCGCGGGTCGCTCGAGGCCGCGATGCGCACGCTCAAGGACGCCGGGGTGCCCGCCGAGCGCGTGCGCGCCGCGCTCCGGTCGCTCGACGTGACGCTCACCCTCACCGCGCACCCGACCGAGGCCGCGCGGCGCACCGTCCTCGAGAAGCTCTACCGCATCGCGAAGAACCTCGAGGAGCGCGACCGCTGCAACCTCACGCCGGACGAGGCCGCGCTCAAGCTCACCGAGATCCGCGAGGAGATCACCGCGCTCTGGCAGACCGACGAGGTGCGGCGCGATCGCCCGACCGTCGGCGACGAGGTGAAGAACGTCGCCTGGTACATCGAGGAGATCCTCTGGGACCTGCTCCCCGAGCTGCCCGCCGCGATCGGGCGCGCGTTCGAGGCCGCGTACGGCGAGCCGCTCGACGCCGAGTTCGTGCCGCTCCGCATCCACTCGTGGGTCGGCGCCGACATGGACGGCAACCCGCTCGTCGTGCCCGCCGTCCTCGAGGACGCGCTGTTCGCCTACCGCATCCGCGGCCTGCGCCGGCTCATCCGCGCGGCGCGCGAGCTCGGCGGCGCGCTCTCGCAGTCGCTGCGGCACGTCACGCCGCCGCCGTGGCTGCTCGCCTCGATCGAGGAGGACGCCGCCGCGATGCCCGAGGTGTCCGCGCACTTCGGCCCGCGCACCGAGGGCGAGCCGTGGCGCCGCAAGCTGCGCTTCATCGAGGCGCGCCTCACCGCGACGCTCGAGCACGCGGAGCACGGCCGCGCCGAGTCCCGCGCGCGCTCCGGGCAGGGCCCCGCGCGCGAGGGGCGCGCCTTCGTGCGGCCCGAGGAGCCGACGCTCGCCGTCCCGTACCGCGAGCCCGCGGAGCTCGAGCGCGACCTCACGCTCGTGGCCGACAGTCTCCGCGCCGCGGGCTGCGCGCGCTCGGGCGAGCGGCGGGCCCGCGCGCTGCTCTCGCAGGTGCGCGCGCTCGGGTTCGCGCTCGCGGAGCTCGAGATGCGCGCGCCCGCCGAGGACGCGCGCGCCGCGGCGGCCGAGGTCGCCGAGGGCCGCGTCGAGCCGGCGCAGATGGGGCCGGAGGCGCGCCGCGTGTTCGAGGCGCTCCAGCGCATCGCCGCCGCGCAGCGCGACAGCGGCGAGTCGGCGTGCCGCACGCTGGTCCTGTCGATGACGCAGAGCGAGAACGACATCCTCGCGGCGCTCGAGTGCGCGAAGGCGGCCGGGCTCTGGGACGAGGCGAAGTCGTGCGCGCGCATCGACGTCGTGCCGCTGTTCGAGTCGCTCGGCGCGCTGAACGACAGCGCGCGGATCCTGCGCGCGCTGCTCGCGCACCCGCAGTACCGGCCGCACGTGCTCGCGCGCGGCGTGCAGGAGGTGATGATCGGCTACAGCGACTCCGGCAAGGAGGTCGGCCTGCTCGCGGCGAGCGCGGCGCTCCGGCGCGTGCAGGAGACGCTGCCGAAGATCGCGGCCGAGGCGGAGCTGCCGCTGCGCGTCTTCCACGGGCGCGGCGAGTCGGTGGCGCGCGGCGGCGGCCCGGCGCACCAGGCGCTGCTCGCGCTGCCGGCCGGCAGCGTCGGCGGCCGCTACAAGGCGACGGAGCAGGGCGAGGCGCTCGACCACAAGTACGCGCGCCCGGAGCTCGCGATGCGCACGCTGGAGCTCATGCTGAGCGGCGTCCTGATCCACACGCTCGGCGCGCAGCCGCGGCCGCCGGCCGCGTCCGAGCTGCGCTACGCCGCGGCGTTCGACGAGCTCGCGGAGACGGGGCGGCGCGTGTACCGGGAGCTCGTCTGGGAGGAGCCGAAGTTCGTGGAGTTCTTCACGGCGGTGACCCCGATCGACGAGATCGCGCGGCTGCCGCTCGGCTCGCGCCCGAGCAAGCGGCGCGCGGGCGGCCTGGAGTCGCTGCGCGCGATCCCGTGGGTCTTCGCGTGGACGCAGAACCGGGCGATCCTGCCGGGGTGGTACGGCGTGGGCAGCGGGCTCGAGGCGATGGGCCAGCGCCCCGAGGGCGCGGAGCTCTTGAAGGAGATGATGGCGTCGTGGCCGTTCTTCCGGGCGGTCATCGATAACGTGGAGATGGTGCTCGCGAAGGCCGACATGGCGATCTTCGCGGGCTACGCGGAGCTCGCGCCGGCCGCGGCGCGCAAGGTGGTCGCGCCGCGGATCATCGCGGAATACAAGCGGACGCGCTCGTGGCTCCAGCGGCTCACGGGCAACCGGCGGCTGCTCGAGGGCAATCCGACGCTCCAGCGGTCCATCTCGCTGCGCAATCCCTACGTGGACCCCCTTTCATTCCTGCAAGTCGAGCTCCTGCGGGCGAGCCGCGGCGGCGACTCCGGGTGCGATCGATCGCTGTTGCTCACGCTGAACGGCATCGCCGCCGGGATGCGGAACACCGGCTGATCGACGCCGAGAGGCGCCTTGGCTCGACGCCGAGAGGCGCCTCCGTTCAACGGCGAAAGGCGCCTTCGTTCAGCCGCGAAAGGCGCCGTCATCCAACACCGCACAACACCGTCGTTCAACGCCGCGCGACGCGGCAACCGCGCTCGACACCACGCGGCGCGGCACGGTCGCTCAACGCCCGGCGTCGTCCGGCGAGCGCTTCGAATCGTGACAATCGCTCGGCCACCCGAGGCGTCGCGTGGTAGAAGGCCGACGCCATGACCAGCATCGTCGAGTTCGGACGTCCCGACACCCTCCCGGCATCGGACAAGCGCCTGCTGCTCGTCTTCGACGGCGGCAATGCCCCCGGCTACTCCTCGGTCGCTGTCGCGCTGACCGAGGAGGCGGCGCGACGAGGCTACGAGGTGTGGGCCGCGACCGAGGGCTTCCGCTCACTGACCGCGGACGCGCGCGCCCAGCCCCAGTTCGAGCGCCTCATCATGAGCCGCCGCCAGCGCTACGCGCTGCTCGCGCAAGGCATCCCGGCGCGCTCGATGGGGCGCCGCGTGCTCGACGCCGGCAGCGACTTCCGGACCGAGCGATACACCGGGTTCCTCGAGCGCGAGAAGCGCAAGCAGGCCGCCGCGAAGTTCAAGGAGCAGGGGTTCACGCACCTCATCTGCGTCGGCGGCAACGGCACGTTCGAGGGCATCAAGGCGTGGCTCCAGGAGTTCGACGTGCGCCCGCAGGCCGGCTTCGTCAACGTCTCCATCGACAACGACCTGGAGGGCGATCGCGCGATCGGCTTTTTGTCCGGCGTGGAGACGGGCGCCAACATCGCGCGCGGGCTCTACGAGGACGCGTACACGCACAAGCGCATCTACATCCTCGAGATGATGGGCAACCGCAGCGGGCGGCACGCGCTGCACTGCGCGGTGGCGGCGCGGGCGCACCTCATCGTGCTCCCCTTCTTCCGCTTCCCCCAGGACGTGCTGGCCGAGCTCGCCGACGGGCTCGGGCGCGCCGACTACGCGCTCGTGATCGTGGCCGAGGGCTACGAGGCCGAGCGCCGCCGCAAGGAGCACCCCGGCATGTCGGCGAGCGAGTTCCTGAAGCACCAGCTCGAGGGCGCCGGGCTCCGCGACACGCCGGACAAGCGCGTCATCGCCGAGCCGTTCAGCCGGTACATCCGCGGCATCCGCCCCGCGTTCCTCGACGTGTCGGCCGCCTTCCTGAAGGGGTCGCTGCTCCTGTCGGCGTTCGACGAGGGGCGCACCGAGGTGATGCCGTACGTGCTCGCGGCGAACGACGTCGGCGTGCTGGACTTCGCCTCGATCCGCCGCGAGGACGGCGTCGAGCGCGCGTTCCTGCCGCTGCTCGACCGGCTCGACCTGCAGCGCTTCAAGACCTGGATCCTCGACCACTTCATCAGCCTCGGGGGCACCCGGCCGAGCCGCGCGCCCGCGCCGGCGGGCTGAGCCGCGCGGCCCGCGCCGGCTCAGGCGACAGCGCGGGTCAGCGCGCCGCCGAGGTGCTCGCGCGCCCAGCCCTCGAACCGCCGCCACCCGACCTCCGGGTAGGCGGCGTGGAGCGCCTCGATGTCGACGCGGTGGCCGCCGCGCGCGAGCCAGCGGAACATCGCGGCGAGGCCCTCGCCGCGCGCGCGCACCTCGGAGAGCGGCACCTCGGCATAGCGGATCTCGCGGCCGGCGACGCGGGAGAGCGCCGCCGCGGCCTCGGCGCCGGTGAGCTCGTCCGAGGCGAGCTCGACGCGGCGGCCGAGGAAGTCGCGCCGGCGCTCGATCACGAGGGCCGCGAAGCGCGCCATGTCGTCCGTCGCGAGCTGCTGGAACGGGCAGCGCTCCGGGAGCGGGACGGCGAGCACGCCGCGGCGGAGGGCGTGGAGCGACGCGGGCGAGAGGAGGCTCTCCATGAGGTGGACGGGCCCGAGGATCGTGCACGGGACGCCGAGGGCGGCGATGTGCCGCTCGACGGCCGCCTTGCCCTCGAGGTGGGGAACCCCCGTGCCCCTGTCGGCGCTCGCGGCCGACGTGTAGACGAGGTGCGCGCCGCCGGCCGCCTTGACCGCCTCGGCGACGATGATCCCGCGCCGCACCTCGGCGGGGGCCGCGCCCTCGAGCGGCGCGCCGGCGACGACGACAGCGTCGACGCCGGCCGCCGCCCGCACGACCGATCGGGGCTCGTCGAGGCTGCCCTGCGCGACCTCGGCCCCGAGATCGATGAGCCTCGCCGCGGCGGGGTCGCCGGGCCGCGGGATCAGGGCGCGCACGCGGTGCCCGCGCGCGAGCAGAGATCGCGCGATCGCCCCGCCCTGCGCCCCCGTCGCCCCCGTCACGAGCACCCGCATGGGCGCGCTCCATGGAGCCCGCCCTGCGCTCCGTAAGCCCTGGCCGCGGGGCGGCGCGCGCTTGCCGGGCTCGCCCGCGGCCGCGCGGCGCCGCGACGCTCGCCGCCGCGCCGCGCTCGGCCGCGCGGCGAGGGCGGCGAGGGCTGACGGAGCGCCGGGCCTCGAATCAGGGCTCGCCGCTGATGAGCCGCGCGAGGGTGTAGATGGTCGCGGAGAGGATGGCCGAGGCGGGGATCGTGAAGATCCAGGCCCACACGATGCGGCCGGCGACGCCCCAGCGGACCGTGGAGAGGCGCCCGCTCGCGCCGCCGACCCCGACGATGGCCCCCGTGATCGTGTGCGTCGTGCTCACCGGGATGCCGAGCGCCGTGGCGCTGAACAGCGTCGCCGCGCCGGCCGTCTCGGCCGCGAAGCCGCCGACCGGCTTCAGCTTCGTGATCTTCATGCCCATCGTCTTCACGATGCGCCAGCCGCCGGAGAGCGTGCCGAGGCCCATCGCGGCGTGGCAGACGAGCACGACCCAGAGCATCGGCTTCGGGTCGTCGCCGCCCTGCTGGAGCCCCGCGGCGATGAGCAGCGCCGTGATGATGCCCATCGTCTTCTGCGCGTCGTTGCCGCCGTGCCCGAGCGAGTAGGCGGCCGCGGAGAGGAGCTGGAGCCGGCGGAACCGGGAGCTCACCTTCCCCGGCGTCCAGCCCCGCGCGAACAGGTGGATCGCGCGCATGAGCGCGTACCCGATGATCGCGCCGAGCAGGGGCGACACGAGGATGAACGCCGCGGTCTTGCCGAAGACGGTCGCGTCGAGCACGGACAGCCGCCCCGCGCTCTTGACCGCGGCCCCGGCGAACCCGCCCATCAGCGCGTGCGACGAGGACGACGGCAGCCCCCACCACCACGTGAGCAGGTTCCAGACGATGGCGCCGAGCAGGCCGCCCAGGATGACGTTCGGGGTGATGAACGCCGGCTCGACGCCCTTCGCGATGTTGCGCGCGACCGTGGGCTCGAACAGGGCGAACGCGATGAAGTTGAAGACCGCCGCCCAGAGCACCGCGGTGCGCGGCGACAGGACGCGCGTCGAGACGACGGTAGCGATCGAGTTCGCGGCGTCGTGAAAGCCGTTGATGTAATCAAACACCAACGCGATCGCGATGATGATGAGGATGTAGGTGGTCATGCGTGCTCGAGCACGATGCCTTCGATGATGTTCGCGACGTCCTCGCAGCGGTCCGTCGCGTTCTCCAGAAGGTCATAGATGTCGCGCCACTTCATCACGAGGAGCGGGTCGTTCCCCTTCCGGAAGAGCGCCGCAAGCGCCGCGCGGTAGTGCCCGTCCGCGACGTTCTCGAGCTTGTTGATCTCGACGCAGAGCTCGAGGAGGTTCGGCTGCCGCTTGAGATCCCGGAGCGACTGGACGGCCGAGCTCATCGCGGTGCACGACGCGACGACCGCCTGCGCGAGCTGACGCGCCTCCGGGAGCGGGCTGTCGATCTCGAACAGCACGAGCCGCACGCTCGCCGCCTCGATGCAGTCGAGCACGTCGTCGAGCCGGGTGATGAGGGCGTGGATCTCTTCCCGGTCGAGCGGGGTGATCCAGGTCTGGTGCAGCGCCGCCAGGCAGCCGTGGGTGATCTTGTCGGCCTCGTCCTCGAGGTCGGAGATCTTCTTCGCGAACGCCGGCGCGTCGTCGAGCCGGTCGAGCATCGTCAGCAGGAGCTCGCTCGCAGCGACGCTGCGCTGCGCATGGTCGGCCAGCGCGTCGAAGAAGACCGCGTCACGGGTCAGTCCCATGGGGGGTGGCGTTTAGCCGTCTCCCCGCATCACGTCAACGAATCGTCACGTTGCGGACGAAACCAGGTAACATCACGGATTCTGGCGCGCACCGCGAGCGCGGCTCACGTGGCGCGCGGCTCACGTGGCGCGCGTGGACGATATGGGGATTCGAAGCAAGCTCATCGCGTTCGCCGTTGGGATCGCGGTCCTCGCGGCGGTGGTGTTCGACGGCTACGTCGTGAAGACGCTCGGGACAGAGCTCGGGCAGCACACGGAGGCCGATCTGGCGGTGCGGACGGCGCTCGTCACCGAATCGGTGGCGAGGGCGGGCGATCTCGCGTCGGAGGCGGCCGCGCTCGCCGCGACGCTGTCGGACCGCGCGGGCGCGCGCGTCACGCTCATCGATCCGGCGGGCGTGGTGCGGGGCGACTCGTCGGTGGCGCCGGAGCGGCTCGGGGATCTCGACAGGCACGCGACGCGCGACGAGGTCGCCGACGCGCGGCACCACGGCGTCGGGCGCAGCGAGCGGGTGAGCAGGACGACGCAGATGCGGATGCTCTACGCCGCGCAACGGCTCGACCGGCCGGACGGCCCGTGGATCGTGCGGCTCGCGTTCGAGCCGGTCGCGATCGATCGAAGCCTGTCCGCCGCCCACGCGCGCGTCGTGCAGGGCACGCTGCTCGCCCTCGCGCTCGCCGTGGGCGCGGCGCTCGTCGGGGCGCGGGCGCTCTCCGGGCGGCTCGTGTACCTGACCGGCGTGGCGCGGGAGATGCGCGGCGACCTCAGCCGGCGCGCGCGCGTCCAGGGGAGCGACGAGATCGCCGCGCTCGGCGGCGCGCTGGACGACCTCGCCGAGAGCCTCGAGCACTCGCGGCGCGAGCTCGGGGGCGAGGGCGAGCGCTTCGGCGCGGTGCTCGAGTCGATGCGCGAGGGCGTGCTGGTGACGGACGAGCAGGGCGACATCTCGCTGGTGAACCCGGCGCTGTCGCAGCTCCTCGGCATCCGCGGGGACGCGGTCGGCCGCCCGCCGATCGAGGTGCTCCGCTCGGCGAGCCTGCACGAGCTCATCGAGGAGGTCGCGCTCGCGCGCGCGGCGGCGACGCGCGAGATCGAGATCGCGCCCGCGGCGCCGGGCGCGTCGGGGCCCCCGGGGCGGAGGACCCTCGTCGTGAACGCGGCGCCGCTCACGCTGCCGGCGCAGGGCCGCGGCGCGGCGGGGGTGGTCGCGGTCTTCTTCGACGTGACGGAGCTGCGGCGCATCGAGGGGCTGCAGCGCAACTTCATCGCCAACGCGTCGCACGAGCTCCGCACGCCGGTCGCGTCGATCCGCGCGAGCAGCGAGACGCTGCTGGACGGCGCGCTCGACGACCCCGAGGCCGCGCGGGATTTCGTCGAGGTGATCGACCGCAACGCGGCCCGGCTGCACCGGCTCGTGAACGACCTGCTCGATCTGTCGCGCATCGAGGGGCGCGAGCGGACGCTGTCGCAGGGCCCGCTGGATCTCGCGGCGCAGGCCGAGGCGGCGGTGGCGCTCCTGCGCGGGCGCGCGCTGGAGAAGAAGACGGCGGTGGAGGTCGACGTCGCGCCCGGCACGCTCGTCGCGGCCGATCCGCGCGCGCTGGACCAGATCCTGACCAACCTCGTCGACAACGCGATCCAGCACACGCCGGAGGGCTCGCGCGTGGTCGTGCGCGCGCGGGGCGGGAACGGGCGCGTCGTCCTGGAGGTGGAGGACGACGGCCCCGGCATCCCCGCGGCGCATCAGGCGCGCGTGTTCGAGCGGTTCTACCGCGTGGATCCGGGGCGCTCCCGCGCGTCGGGCGGCACGGGGCTCGGCCTGTCGATCGCGAAGCACCTCGTCGAGGCGATGCGGGGCGACATCAGCGTGACGACCGGGGCGGCCGGCGGCGCGCTCTTCCGGGTGACGCTGCCGGCCGCGACGGCGGGCGCGCCGCGCTAGGATCGCGCGGGGCCGGCGCGCTGCGCGCGAGGCGATGGGCGCGCTGCGGCGCGCCGGGCGTGGCGGGCGCTACGGCGCGCACGCGGTGCGGCACGCGTCGAACGACTCCTGGCACGCCGTCGGGTTCTCGATCCTGGGCAGGCCGCCGTCCGCGGGGAACTTCGGCGTGAGGCAGGTCTGGAGGATCGACTGGCACTTGGCGGCGCACGCCGCGAGCTTGCCCGAGAGCGCGCCCGCGTCGGGCGTCGCCGGCGCGCCGGCGTCCGTCTGCGCGCCGGCGTCGGTGGCCGCGCCCGCGCCCGCGTCCACCTTCGCTCCCGCGGCCGCAGGCTGCGCAGGCGACGCCTTCGCCGTCGCGGGGGGCGCGGCCGGGGTCGGCGTCGCGGCCGGCACGGTCCCGGTCGCCGCGGGCAACGGCGCCGTCGCCGTCGCGGTCGGCGCGGTGACGTCGGCCGGCGCGGGGGCGACCTCCGCGGGCTCGTCGCTGGACTTGCACGCCGCGATCAACAGCACCGGTGAGGCGATCATCACAGCAAAGGCAGCGAGGAGCTTGTGGGCGCGCATGGGAGCTTCATGCTGCGCCTCCGCCGGGAACGCAACCCTCCCGCGGAGGACGAGCCGCGCGCGCCCTGCGCGACGCGCGCACCTTGCTTTGCGCGCGCGCCCTGCGCGACGCGCGCACCTTGCTTTGCGCGCGCGCCCTGCGCGACGCGCGCACCTTGCTTTGCGCGCGCGCCCTGCGCGACGCGCGCACCTTGCTCCACGCGCGCGCACACGGCGTCACGCCGAGAGCGGCGGTATGCGGAAGTCGAGCGCGCCGTGTCGACGCGCGGAGCGCAGGAGAGGTCCTGTCGGCAGGAGCGCTATTCCGTCCTGAAGATCACGTGGAATCCATAGCGGGTCTCCACGACGTCGCTGAGCTGATGGAGGTCGAGCTCGAACGCCGCGTCGGCGAACGGCGGCAGGACGTCGGCGCGCTCGATGGTGCCGAGGGAGCCGCCGCGCGACGCGGCGCCCGCCTCCTCGCTGTACGCCGCGACCACCTCGTCGAAGTCGGCGCCGCCGCGGATCTTGTCGCGCGCCTCCATCGCGCGCAGGCACGCCTGCTCGCGCGTGCGGGTCGCGCCGTCGGCGCGCTCGGCGCCGGCGTGGCGGACGAGGATGTGTTTCACGCCGACGCGCTGCGGCTCGTCGGCCCGGGCCTCCCGCTTCGCGGTGGCGGCCGCTAGGCACGCGGCGGCGTTCGGGGCGCTCGCCTCGGCGGGGGCCGCGCTGTCCGGCGCCGCGGCGGGCGGCGTCCGGGGCGCGCCGCACGCGGTCGCGAGCGTCGTGGCGAGCGCCGCGCCGAGCAGGACGAGCGGAGAGGGGCGTGCGGGCTGGCGCATCGCCCGCGAGCATAGCCAGGCGGCCACGAGATCGGAACATCCGGAGCGGAGGTGCGCCTGGATGTCAGGACGGTGGCGGCCATCGGAACATCCGGAGCGGAGGTGCGCCTGGATGTCAGGACGGTGGCGGCCATCGGAACATCCGGAGCGGAGGTGCGCCTGGATGACAGGACGGTGGCGGCCGTTGCACCGGGAGACGCCTGCGCTGCGCGTCAGCGTCGCCGGAGGCGCGCGGGGTTTGCATCGTGCGTCGCATCGCTGGTAAGAAGGCAGCATGCAGCGCCTCCTCCTCTCGGCGGCACTGGGTGCCGCGCTGATCGCCGGTTGCAGCACCCCCTTCCGGGACAAACGCACGCCTTCCGGTGAGTTCTGCAGCGACATGCACGTCGTGCCGGCGGGCCAGCTCCCCGATCGCGAGTACCATCGCCTTCAGCCCATCGCGAGCGATCCCGAGGCGAGGACGGAGGCCGAGCGCCTCGAGTCGCTCCGCAAGGCCGCCTGCGCCGTGGGCGGCGATGCTGTCATCGAGGCGGTCAACGAGGAGATCCGCACCGAGGACGGCCGCTATGCGAGCGTCGCGAGCGGCACCGCGGTGATCTGGGTCCGCCGCACGGATGGAGAGGCGCGGCCGCTGACGTTGCATCCGGCGACGAAGCCCGCGGAGTCGGCGCCTCCCGCCGAGCCCGAGGCTCCTGCGGAGGAGCAGCCTGCGCCTGCGTCCGACGAGCCCTACGAGGACACCCCTGCGCCTGCCGCCTCGGCCCCTCCGGCGAAGCCTGGAAAGCCCGGGGCGAAGCCCTCGCCGGCGTCGTCGGCCAAGCCGTCTTCCGCCACCCCGCCGTCTTCCGCCACCCCGCCCTCCTCCCCCACCCCGCCGTCGTCGGCCAAGCCCTCGACCCCCGCGGCGCCCGGCAAGCCCGCGAAGAAGTAAGCGCGCTGTTCCCGCAGCGGGGAGATGGCGAATCGACGGCCATCCGGCCCGCGTCTCTTTCGACTCACAGCGACGCCTCGAAGCCCTCTCGGATGCTCGCCGATTGCGCGCAGGCCTCATGCACCTCGAGGGCCGAGGGAGACACGCAATCACGGAGAAACAGCGGGCCACGGTAGGCTCCTGGAGAGGGAGTCCGCCGCGCGGCTCGGGGAGGGCCGATGTTTGAGCCCGGATGACGTCCTGTCTCTGGCGTGCGCAGCGCGCCGGAGACAGGACGTCCCAAGGCGAGTCCGGCGGGGTCCCCGCGCCGCGCGGCGGACTCCCTCTCCAGGAGCCGGGCGACTCGGCACCCCCGATCCCTCCCCCCGCGCTCAGCGACGGAAGCGCCCGCGAGCGCGGTCTGCTGTCTTGCTACTTCTGCGGAGCAGTCGGCGCGGGCTGGCCCGGCGAGGTGGGCGCCGGCGCCGGTGCTGGCGTGCCGGATCTCGGCAGAACCCCCTTGCCGGTCGGCAGCCCCCCCGCATCGCGCCGGTTCGGCAGCGGAGCCGCCTCGCCCGGCACACCGCCGGCCGGCGGAAGGCTGGATCCCCCGCTCGGCAGCACGTTCGGCTTGAGGACCCCCTGCCCCGGCAGCGTCCCCTGGTTCGGCAGCACGCCCTGCGTCTTCTGCGGCAGCACCCCGCCAGACGGCAGGAGCTGCTCGGATCCTTCGGGCGCCCCGGTGAGCGGCTTCGCCCCCGCGGGGCCGTAGCGCAGGATTCGGAAGACGACGCGCCGGTTCTTCGACGTCATGAACTGACAGTCGGGCGAGAGCTGCTCGTCCGGCCCGGTGCAGCCGGTGTCGTCGTAGATGGGCTGCGTGTGCCCGTAGCCGACCGCCTGGAGCCGCGAGGGCTCCACGCCCTTCGCGATCAGGTACGCCATGACGCTCGCCACGCGGCGCTGGGACAGCGCCATGTTGTAGATGTCGGTGGCGCGCACGTCGGTGTGGCCCTCGATCCGCACCTCGCGGATGTCGGGGTTGTCGATCAGCACCTGAGCGACGGCCTCGAGCGTCGGGTTCGAGTCCTCGAGGATGATGTCCTTGTCGGTCGCGAAGTGGACCTGCTCGGTGATCACGATCTCGTCGCCCTTGACGAAGGCGAGCGGGCAGCCGTTCTTCCCGTGCGGACCGGCCGGCTTGTCCGGGCACTGGTCGTCGCGATCGAAGAAGCCGTCGCCGTCGGTGTCCAGATCCGGACAGCCGAAGTTCTCGGGGCTGCCCGGCACGTCGGGGCAGCGATCCGCCGCGCCGATGAGCCCGTCGCGGTCCGGGTCGTCGTTGTCGCGCTGCTGCAGGCGGTTGATCTCCTCCTGCTCCGCCGACGTCTTCGGCTGCCACGTGATGACGTTGAAGAAGCGGATCGAGGGCGCGCCGAAGCCGCACGCCGCGCCGAAGCTGCCGCCGAAGGTGATCGTGACGCCGTGCTTCGTCTGCCAGCGCAGCCCGAGGAGCGCCTCCGCGGGGATCTGCCCGGGATCGTCGGGGTAGCCGGTGAGCGAGGGGTAGCCGTACACCTCGCCGATGACCGAGAGGCCCCAGCGCTGGACGACGTACTGCTCGGCCGCCACGCCGAACTGCGCCATGTCGCCGACGCGCACGCCCGCGAACTGGTTGTCGGGCCTGAGCCAGATGCCGGCGTTCGCGGCGAGGAGCAGCCCGAAGTTGAAGCGGTAGTCGCCGATGAGCGTCACGCCGCCGCTCAGGGCGCCGTCGCTGGCGAACGCGTTCTGATCGCCCGTGGGGAAGTTGAGGTTGCCCGCGATCGCCATCCCGAACCCCTCCTTCACCTGCTCCTTCCGGTTCAGGTACGGGAGCGAGATCTTCGTGGAGAGGCGGAGATCGCCGACCGTGCTGCTCTTGACCGACCCCTCGGTGCCGAAGCGCCGGAGGTTGCCGCCCTCCTGGAAGAGGATGAGCGGCATGGCCATGGTGACGTCGAAGACGTCGAAGAATCCGATGCCGGCGAGGAAGGCGAGCTCGAGCCGCCCGGTGATCGCGTTGACCGCCTGCTTCGTGTCGTCGCCGGCGAGGAAGAGCACGAGCGGGTCGGCCGCGATGTCGCTGTAGAGGCCGACGGTCGGCGAGAGGTTGCCGATGACCTCGGACTTCTGGACCATCACGAGGTCGCGCGGCGCGGCCGCCGGGCGGAAGACCTGCGCGTCGAAGCGCCCCTCCACGGCGAGCGCGGGGCTCCCGGCGAGCAGCGCGGAGAGCGCGAGGAGCGGCGCGAGGAGCGGCGAGCGCCTTCTCACGAGGCACCTCCTGCGCGCCGCCGGCGCTGGCGTTCGAGCAGGGCCAGCCCGGCGACGGCGAGCAGCCCGGCGAGCCGCGAATCGCTGCCCTCCTCGCCGACGACCGAGACGCTGCAGATGTCGGCGAGGGTGCCGCCGCACGCGACGTTGTCCGGCATCGGGCCGAGCGCGCACTCCTTGGCGTCCGCCTCGTCGGTCCAGCGGCAGTGCTCGTTGCCGAGGCAGTCCACGTTCGACTTGCAGGAGACGTCGCACGTGTTGGTCTCGAGATCGCAGGTGTTGCCGCAGGGACACTGGGTGTCGGCGTAGCACTCGACGCACCGCTCGCCGTCGCAGTACGGGGTGTCCTCGCCGCACGTCGCCATGCACCCCGGCGGGTCGCATTCGTGCGTCTCGGGGTTGCACGTCGTGCCGGCGCACTGCTCATCCGAGGTGCAGCGGACGCACATCGCGGTCTCGGCGAACTGGCCGAAGCAGAACGGCGTGTCGCCGCCGCAGCTCTCGCAGCGGAGCCCGCAGCGCCGGTCCTTGACGCACTCCTTGCACTCGCCGCTCAGGCAGTACTGCCCCTCGGCGCAGTCCATGTCGTTGCGGCACGCGGCGCACGCCGTACCGACGGGCCCGGGGAGGCAGAACGGCACCGGGGGCGTCTGCGGATCGTTCGGGTCCTCGGGGCGCATGCAGTCGACGCAGCCCTCGCCGCAGCAGTCGGGCTGCGCGTTCTCCGGGATGGCGTCGACGCAGTGGCCCGTCGGGGTGTGGCACCGCTTGCCGGCGGGGCACTGCGCGTCCTCGAGGCACTCGACGCACATCGGGTCGCCGCCCGGCTCGACGGCCGCGCAGTCCATCTGCGTGCCGTTGATGCCGTTCGGACAGCAGTTGCACGAGTTGCCGGCGCACCGGTCGGCCGTGTCGCACACGACGCAGGTGTGATCGACGCAGATCCAGCCGCGCTGGCAGTCCTCATCGACCTCGCACTCGTACTCCTCCTTGCACTCGTGCGTCTCGGGGTCGCAGACGAAGCCGTCCTGGCAGTCCTCGCTGGTGCGGCACTGGGCGCACTGGCGATTGCCGTTCACGTCGATGCAGAACTGCGCCTCCCCCTCGCAGCGCGAGCAGGACTCCCCGCAGTAGTACGCGGTGTCGCAGGGGGCGCAGAGGGCGGCCTCGTTGCAGTAATAGCCCGTATCGCACTGGGCGTTGCCGGGCTGGCCGGCGAAGGCGCGGCTGCACTGCTGGCACTGGTCGATATCGGGGAACGACGGCGAGCCGCTCAACGTCTGGTAGAACTGGGCGGGCTGGAAGAGGGTGAAGCCGGCGTCCTTGAGGTTCACGCTGCCCATCTCGCGCGCGCCGAGCTCGAAGTCATCGAACTCTCCGACGAGGAAGGACATCTCGAGCGCCGCGTGCTCCCAGAGCTCCGCGTAGAGGATCTCGAGCGGGTACAGGCCCGGCTTCTCGAACGTGACCGTGTTCGTGACGCGATACGTCGGGAGACCGAGCCTCGGCGGGCGGACGACGACCGGCTTCATGCCAGAGACCCTGTCGAAGAAAGCGAGGCTGACCGCGTCGTCGGCATAGAAACCGATATGGACCGGCCTGCCGGCGAGCTCCGCGGGGACACGCAGGAACCCGCGGAGCCGGGAGCCGAACGGCTGGTCGGTGCCGTGGCTGTTCCACGGGAAGTCGCACCCGCCCTCCTCCTCGCACGGGGGCGCCATCGGCTCGGTGAAGGTGAAGTCGCCGAAGCTCAGCGGGCCTGCGGTGTTCGGCGCGGCAGTGGTATTGTTGTTGCTAAAATCCAGAACGGTCCGGATGACGTATTCGATACGTGTGGGCTTGTAGTCGTCGTCCTCCAGGAAGGCGTTGACCTTTTCGATGTAGGCCACGCGCGTGTCCAACTTCCTGGGATCGTCACTAGCGTTGGACACGTAGAACCACGTCTCCACTTCACCGGGAGGCGATAGAGCCGACGCCGCGCAGAGGCCGGTCCCCTCGACCTCCGGCAACTCCGTGATGGCGGGCGCCGAGAGGGTGACCGGATCTGGCCTCGGCTGCGCGCGGAGCTGCGCCGGCAGCCCGACGCACAGGGCTGCGGCGGCCAGAGCAAGTCCTCGAACGCGCATGGCTCGCTCGCGGCTCAGCATCGCTCACGGCTTTCTGGCGCCGACCGCGGCATCCTACCACCTGACGTCAAGAGCACGGTTCCTAGGCTACCCGGGGCGCGCAGGCGTCTGCAAGCTCCGAACGGCTCGCCAGCCGCTCGACCAGATGTAGGGCGCGGCCCTTCAGCTCCTCATGCCACGAGGCCACGGACGCGGTGCGCCCGCCCAGGGACCGCCTCGATGGAATCGATGCGCCGCGGGCGGCACGCGCTCGTACGCACGAGCCGACACGGTGCGATGCCGACATCACGACGGCGTCTGTTCGCACCGGATGACGCATCCGTGGCATCTCCGCGTGCATTACGCGACGCGGCGAACCACGCTCGGCTCGGGCGCGCCCGCGGAGCGTCCATGCACGGGGGCAACGGCCCCCTCGCGATCCAGGGCGGCGCGGCGTAAAGGATGGCGCCCATGACCATGACCTCGGGTCTCGCCATCGTCACAGGCGCCTCGTCCGGCATCGGCGCGGCGCTCGCACGGCAGCTCTCGGCGCGCGGGCAGCCGGTGCTCGCCATCGGCCGGCGGGCGCAGCGCCTCGAGGAGCTCTCCGCGCAGGCGCGCGCCGCCGGGCACGCGCCCATCCACCCGCTCGATCTCGACGTGACCTCGGAGGGCGCAGCCCTCCGCGTGCGGGATCGGGCGCGCGCGCTGGGCGGCGCGGCCTGGCTCGTCAACAACGCGGGAACGACGCGGCTCGGGCCCTTTCTGGACGGCGACCCGGCAGCGCAGGCGATGCTCGTGCGGCTCAACTGCGAGAGCGTCGTCTCGCTCTGCGCGGCGATCGTCCCCGACCTGGTGGCCCGCGGCGGCGGGCGCGTGCTCAACGTCGCGTCGCTCGCCGCGTTCCAGCCGACCCCGGGACAGGCGGTGTATGGAGCCACAAAGGCGTTCGTGCTCTCGATCTCCGAGAGCCTGTCCGTGGAGCTCGGCGGGACCGGCGTCACGGTGACGGCGCTGTGTCCTGGGCCGGTGACCACGGAGATCTTCGACACAGGCGCGCCTGGCGTGCCGCGCAGGAAGGTGCCGTTCGAGCTCACAGCCGAGAGCTGCGCGGCCTACGGCATCGCGGCGGCGGATCGGGGCGATGTGGTCGCCGTCCCGACCGCGCTGAGCAAGGCGACGGCCCAGCTCTCCCGCCTGCTTCCTCGCGCGGCGATCCGCCGGCTCTCATCGCGGATAGGCCTATCCTTCCTCGGCTATGGCGCGCCACGTCGACGAGCCCGAGACTAGCGCGAAGGCTCGCGCGATGCCCCGTGGCGCTCGATTGGGAGACTCGGCGCCGGCGGCTCTGCTGCTGTGATAGCCTCCGCTCTGCGGTCCGCACAACCGATCCTGCGGCCGATCGCGAGCGCGTAGAACATCTCATGCAAGCACGAGCGTACGTCCTTGGTTCTGTCGTCACCCTGACCCTGTGCGCCAGCGGGTGCGCGGCGCTGCTCGGCCTCGACGAGTTCGCCGATCGGTCGCCGGGCGGCACGGGCGCTGGCGGCGCTGGAAGCGCCGGCGGTGCCGGCGGTGCCGGCGGTGCCGGCGGTGCCGGCGGTGCCGGCGGTGAAGATGAGGCCCCCCCTTGCACGCCGGACACGTCGGAGGCGTGCTACAGCGGCCCGCCGGCCACCAGGGACGAGGGGATGTGCCTGGGAGGGACACGCAGTTGCAGCGCCGACGGGACCTGGGGCGCATGCGAGGGAGAGATCGTGCCGGCGGTGGAACGCTGCGACGCGGCGGACGACGAGAACTGCGACGGCCTGGAGTGCGTCGTCTGGACGACCGCGTACGAGCAGACGGGCGACGTCCACTTCATGGACATCGCGAGCGATGCCGACGGCAACATGTTCGTGAGCGGCGCCTTCTTCGACACCATCACGTTCGGCGACCATACACTCTCGTCTGCCAGCACCACCGATATACTGCTCCTGAAGCTGAGCCCGACCGGAGAGCCCCTGTGGTCCAAGAAGTTTGGTGACTCTTACCCGGACGAACCGTGGGCTTTCACCGTCGACTCCAAGGGTAACCAGCTTCTGAGCGGCATCAGCGACAGCGGCATTGACTTCGGCGATGGGCCGCTACCGGCGGGGTCATTCATCGCGAAGCTCGATGCATCGGGCAAGGCCATCTGGACCAAGGGCCCGGAGGGCGGCGGGATCAATGCCGTCGCGTTCGGCGCAAACGATCGTGTCATCGTCTCGGGACGTTTCAGCAAGCCGATCGACTTCGGCGGCGGACCGATGCAGCCGGACGACGGTGACTCGGCCATCTTCGTAGCAAAGCTCGACGGTGCGACAGGCCTCGCGACCGCAGGGGGCTGCTGGGTGCGCACGTTCGGCGACAGCAACGCGACCGTCCGCGTCGTCAACATCGCGGTCGACCGTTCGGACAACATCTTCGTCGCCGGCTCGACGCGCGAAACCACTCAGCTGGATCGGTTCACGATCGACAGAGGCAGCTTCGTGATGAAGCTGACGCCGTCCGGAGTACCGGACTGGATCCGGACGATGCGCGCGATCGGGCCGAGCCCGGCGGCCGTCGACGTGATGGGTATTGCGATAGATTCCCGGGGAAGACCTGTATTGGCCGGATATCACAGCGGCGAGCTACAGATAGGTCCACACACGATGACGTCGGTCGGCGATGACGTCTTCGTTGTGCAGTTCGAGGCCAACGGCACCGTGGGATGGGTGCGTACGCTTGGCGGGACGGGTACTCAGTGGGCCAGAGGCATGGCGCTCGACCCCTTCGACAACGTCGTCGTCATCGGAAGGGCCGACAAGCAGATCGACTTCGGCGACGGCCCGCTGACTCTGGCGGACTACTCCGGCTTCGTCGTCAAGCTCAGCCCCGACGCGGAGCTCGTCTGGCATCGTTTCCTTGGCAAGGACGCCGTCCCCTACGCCGTCGCCAGCTCGCCGGACGGCGAGGCGCTCATCGCGGGCTGGACGAGAGCACCGGAGGCTGATTGGGGCGCGGGCCCTCTCCCCAACCTCGGAGCCGACGGCCGCCAGCAGCTCGTCGTCGCCAAGCTCGGCCGATAAGCCCTCCGCCGATCCGGCTGCCTCGGCTCAGCGAGGCGCCTGCGGCCTCGCGCCTCCAGCGTAGCGAAACGCCTCACTGTGGCGCGCGCGCCGACATCCCCACCATCAAGCGAGCGAGATCATCGGCTTCCACCCTGAAATTCCGCCCCCCTCAGCTGGCACCCCCGTTGCTTTGCTCCTCGGGCACCCCGACACGGGGCCGGAGGTCGTTCGATGAGCAAGATTTTGCGTGGGATTGCGGCAGGTTACGGCGCGAAGAAGCTCGGCGGCGG
This sequence comes from Sorangium sp. So ce1335, assembly GCF_051521615.1. NCBI lineage: Bacteria > Pseudomonadati > Myxococcota > Polyangiales > Polyangiaceae > Sorangium > Sorangium sp. So ce1335. The sequence goes on along the minus strand of NZ_CP150363.1, from coordinate 4,889,504 downwards.
GTGCTTCAGCACCATCCTCATCTTCGTCCTGCTCTGGTGGGTGCTCGGCCACTTCGGCATCTTCCGCTGAGCGCCGCGCGAGCGCGAACGTCAGCGCGATCGGCCCTTCTTCCGCTGCGCCTTGCGGGCGAAGAACGCCCTCCGCGCATCCGACGACGACGTCGCCCCCTGCCGCTTCTTCACCTTCGGCGGGGCCTTCGCGAGCGGGATGTCGCTCACGCCGGGCGCCTCGCCCAGGCGGCCCCGCGGCGTGAGCGACGCGCGCTGGTAGGCGATCGTCTCGCCCGCCTTCTCGAACGACTCCTCGCGCACCTCGACGAGCCCCGCGCGCACGAGGCCGCCGAGGAGGTGCTCGAAGTCGCGCCGCTCCAGCGACCCATCGGCGAACGCCTCGCGGTAGAGCCGCCCGGTCGGCTGCTCCCCGTCGCGCAGCGCCGCGAGGATCCGCGCGATCGACTTCTCCTCGTCGCGGCTCGGCGCCCGGAACTCCCGCGCCGCGCACGCGGCCGGCGCGCAGACGTCGCACAGGCCGCAGGCCTCGCCGGTGTCCTCCTGGTCGCCGAAATGGCGGACCAGGTGGAGCATCCGGCAGCCGTGGCTCTCCGTGAACCGCGCCATCTGCAAGAGCTCGGCGAGCTTGTGGCGCCGCTGCGCCTCGTAGGGCGCGCGCCACCCCGGCTCCCCCAGCGCGACGCCCCCGTCCGCGTCCACCCGCGCGCCGCCGTGGATCCAGAGCTTCTCCAGCGCCTTGTCCGCGACCTCGGGCTCCATGCCGAGATCGCCAAGGATCTCCTCGCGCGGGCGAGGCGCCTCGGAGAGCTCCCGCTCGATGCGCTGGAGGATCGCCGGATCAGGGTAGTCGCGCTCGTGGAAGAACTCGTGCATTCGCCGGTCGACATACGAGTGCATCAGCACGGCCCGCGACGGGAGCCCGTCGCGGCCGGCGCGGCCGATCTCCTGGTAATAGCCCTCGACGCTCCCGGGCAGCCCGGCGTGGATGACCGTGCGCACGTCGGGCTTGTCGATGCCCATGCCGAACGCGATCGTGGCGACGATGACCTCGGTGCTGCCGTCCAGGAACGCCGCCTGGATCCGGTCCCGCACCGGAGGGGCCAGGCCCGCGTGGTACGCCTCGGCGGGAAGGTCCTCGGCCAGGCCGGCGGCGAGCGACTCGGCCTCTTTCCGGGTCGGCGCGTAGACGATGGCGGGCGTCCGGCCCTCCTGCCCGAGCAGCGCGCGCACCCGGGCGAGGCGCTCCCCCGGGCTCACCTCGAGGAGCTCGATCCCCAGGTTGCTTCGCCGGAAGCCGTGGATGAAGCGCGCCGCGGACGCGAGCCCGAGCTGCTCGACGATGTCGTCCTGCACGACCGGGGTGGCCGTCGCGGTGAGCGCGATGACCGGCGCCGGACGGAGCGCCGGGAGGCGCTGGCCGAGCATGCGGTAATCGGGGCGGAAGTCGTGCCCCCACTTGGAGATGCAATGGGCCTCGTCGACAGCGACGAGCACCGGCCTCCTGCGCGCGAGCAGCTCGGGGAAGCCGGGCACGCGGAGCCGCTCGGGGGCGATGAACAGGAAGTCGAGCGCGCCGGCGAGGTAATCGATGCACGCCTGCCGGGACTCGGCGCGGCTCCGGCCGGAGTGGATGCGCTCGGCGGCGAAGCCGCACGCCCGGAGCTTCGAGGCCTGATCCTCCATGAGGGCGATGAGCGGGCTCACGACGAGCGTCGTGCCGCCGCGGGCGATGCCGGGGAGCTGGTAACAGAGCGATTTGCCGGCGCCGGTGGGCATGACGAGCAGCACGTCCTGCCCCGAGGCCGCCGTCCGGCAGACGGCCTCCTGGTAGGGGCGGAAGGCGCGGAATCCGAAGCACTGCTGGAGCAGCTCGAGCAGATCCGACGGCCGGCGCTCGCGGGAGGGGGCGACCGCCGCGGCGGGCGCGGCGCGAGACGGCGCGAGGGGCGCGGCGCGCAACGGCGATGACGCGGTGTCCCCCCCTCGCGCCGGCGCCGAGGCGACGGCCGCCGCACGCGTTCGCGGGGGCGCCGCCGCCGCGGGTCGCTCCGGCAACGGCGTCGAGGCTGCCGGGCGAGCACGAGCCTGCGCCCGCGCCGGCGACGACGCCGCGGCCGCGACGGACTGAAGCGCGCCGCGCGGCGCCGCGACCGCCGCGCTGCTGCCCGGCGCGCGGCGCGGCGCCTCGCGCTCCCTCGGCGCCTCGGGCTCCCGCGGCGCGGCCGGCGCAACGGCCCCGCCGCCGCGCCCGTCCCCGGGGCGCCTTGCCTCCCCGTCTCCCCGCGCCAGCGACGCCCCGGCGTCCTGCCCTGGCGCAGCGCCCGCGGCCGGCCGGCGCCCCGCGCTCACCTCCGCCACGACATGGCGCACGTACGACTCGATGTCCGCCATGAACGAGGGCAGATCGCCGACGCCGCGGGCCATGCGGGCGAGCTTCGCCTCCCAGGCGCCCGTCATCGCGGGGCTCTTCACATCCGCGTGGACGACCTCGATCAGCCCGACGCCCTTGTCGGTCGCGTGCAGCAGCTTGCCCTTGCGCACGAGGTACTCGCGCCGCAAGAGCGTCTCGATGATCGCGGCCCGCGTGGCCGGGGTGCCGAGGCCCGAGTCCTTCATCGCCTCGGAGAGCTCCTTCTCGTCGAGGCTGCTGCCCGCCGTCTCCATCGCGGTGAGCAGCGTGGCCTCGGTGAAGCGCGGCGGCGGGCGCGTCTTCTTCGACTGCGCCTGCGCGTCGAGCACGAGCTGCACCTGCCCCTTCGCGAGGCCCGCCGGGAGCTGCTGATCCGCGGTCTCGCGCTCGCGGTCGCCCTCGTCCCCCTCGCGCCCCTCCCCGGCGTCCCCCGCCTCCCCCTTCGCTTCCCCCTTCTTGCGCTGCCTCGCGGGCGGCTTGCCGAAGCCGATGTCGAGCACCTTCCACCCGACCTTCTCCACGACGCTGCCCGCGCTGTGATAGCGGTCCACGATCGGCCCGCCGGCCCCCTCGCCGCGGCCGCGCGTCGTGATCGCCGTGATGACCGTCGTGATCGACGTGACGTGATCCTCGTGCCACGCCGAGAGCAGGCGCCGGCAGATGAGATCGAAGATCTTCTGCTCATCGGCCGACAGCTCCGCGCGCGACGACCGCGACCCCGTGGGGATGATCGCGTGGTGATCGCCGACCCTGGCGTCGTCGACGAAGCGCTTGCCGAGCGGGCGGGTCCCCGTCCCCGGGGCGAGCATGCCTCGGTATGAGCCCTCGACCGCCTGCACCACCGCGCCAAGCGTCGCGGCGACGTCGGTCGAGAGGTGCCGGCTGTCGGTGCGCGGGTAGCTGATGAGCTTCCTGCGCTCGTAGAGCGCCTGGGCCACCTCGAGCGTCCGCTGCGCGGAGAAGCCGTACAGGCGGTTTGCGTGCCGCTGGAGCTCGGTCAGATCGTAGAGCAGCGGCGGCGGGAGGCGGCGGGTCTCGGACCGGATCGCCTCGATGCGCGCCTCGCCGCGCCGGGCCCGCTCGACGATGCGCTTCGCCTCCTCGCCGTCCGGCGGCAGGCGCCTCCGCTGCGGCGCCGTCTCGCGCGCCTCGCCGCCGCCCGCCGGGCCGGGCTGCTCGCCGGGGAGATCCTTGTCGCGGAAATACGTGCCCTTGTACGACGACTCCGCCGCGCCCGCGCCGTCCTCCCGGTACGGGGAGAAGGTCGCCACCACCTCGAGGTACGGCTCCGGGACGAACCGCCGGATCGCGAGCTCGCGCTCGACGACCATGGACAGCGTGGGCGTCTGCACGCGGCCGACCGAGAGATCCTTGTCGAACGCGAGGCTGTAGGCGCGCGACAGGTTCATGCCGACGAGCCAGTCCGCCCGGCTGCGCCCGCGCGCGGCGTCGGCGAGGCCGTCGTAGCCGCGCGCGTCGCGCAGCCGGCGGAGCCCGTCGCGGATGGCGTCGGGGGTGAGCGACGATATCCAGAGCCGATCGACGGGCTTCGTGCAGCCGGCCGCCTCGTAGATGTAGCGGAAGATGAGCTCGCCCTCGCGGCCCGCGTCCGTCGCGCAGACGACGCGCTGGACGTCGCGCCGGCCAAGGACCTTCCGGACGATCTCGAACTGCGCCCGCGTCCCGGGCAGGACGACGAGCGGAAACCGCGCCGGCAGCATCGGGAGGAGGTCGAGGCGCCAGCGCTTCCAGGCAGGGTCGATCTGGTGAGGCTCGGCGATCGCGACGAGGTGCCCCACCGCCCACGTGACGACGTAGCCGCCCCCCTCGAGGAAGCCCTCGCCGCGCCGCGAGGCCCCGAGCACCGCGGCGATGTCGCGGGCGACGGCGGGCTTCTCTGCGACGACAGCGATCATGCGGGCAACCCGGGAGGACCGGGCGCCGCCCGCGCCTCCCGCGGGGGCGTTGATAGCGCGTGGCGCCCCCGGGCGGTATGGAGAAGCGCGCCGGCCCGGAGTCCCGCGCCCGCGCCGCGCCCGGCGGTCGGAGCGCCGCCGCGGCGCCGAGGCGGCGCGTTCCTCGCCTGCCCCGTCGGAAGGCCGAGACCGGCAGCTCCCCTGCGCGCCCGCGCCGCCAGCGCACGTCCGACGGGCGCTCCGCGGGATCCGGGCATGACGAACCCGGACGACGCCCGATGCGCTCGATGAGCTCGATGAGCTCGCGAAAGCTGAAGAGGTCAGTCCGAAGCGCGATGTCCTCCTCTTGAGCACACGTGTCCCACGCAGCGTCGTCTGCGCCTTGAAACACGACGGACATCCACGTCGTGAACTCGACATGACGTCGACATCGATCGAGGATGAGCCGTAGCCGGGTGACGCAAATACGAACCGCGCACGAGGGGCGAGCGAGCTCGTCATCGCACCTCACCCCAGAGCCCGCGCGCCGGGTCGGTACAGGCCTGTCCGCGCCGCCTGCGTCTTCAAAACGATTCGAGAAGTGCGTAGCATGACGCGAGGGTCGCGCCCGCGCGCGGCCGATCCCCGCATGATGCACGACGCAGGAGCCCGCACCGCGCCGCCGAGACCCGCGCGTCGCCCTGCGCGTCGCCCTGTACGTCGAAGGAGAGGAGACGGTTGAGAGCCCTGGTCGTCCGCGTGCGCTCGTGGCGCTGCGCGCTGCCGCTCGCCGCGGTGGCCGAGACCATGCGCGCCCTCGACGTCCGGAGCATCCCGGGCGCGCCGCGGTTCGTTCGCGGGCTCGCCATCATCCGGGGCGCCCACGTGCCCGTCGTCGACGTCGCTGCGCTGCTCGGCGTCGCGGACGGCCAGCGCGCGGCGCGCCTCGTCGCGGTCCGCGCCGGGGAGCGGCCGCTGGCGCTCGAGGTCGACGAGGTGCTCGGCATCGAGCGCCTCGACCCGGCCGCCCTCCAGGCGACGCCGCCGCTGCTCTCCGGGGCGCTGCCCGCGTGCGTGGACAGCCTCGGCACGCTCGACGGGCAGGCGCTGGCGCTGCTCGAGACGGCGCGGCTCCTGCCGGAGGCCGCGTGGTCGTCGCTCCGGGGCACCGCGTGAGCCCCACCCCCGACGACCTCGGCCCGGTCGAGGCGTTCCTGGAAGAGCGCCTCGGGCTGTCCCGCGCGTCCCTGCACCTCGGCGCGGACCTCGAGGCCGTGCTGCGCGAGCGGGCCCGCGCGCGGGGCTTCGCCGATCTGGGCGGCTACCGGCGCGCGCTGGACGATCGCGAGCTCGCGCGCGACGAGCTCCAGGTCCTCGCCGGCCGGCTCACGGTCGGCGAGACGTACTTCTTCCGGGAATGGCAGCAGTTCGAGGCGTGCGCCGAGATCGCCGTGCCCGAGCGCCTCACCGCGCGCCCCGACGGCGCCCCCGTCACCGTGCTCTCCGCCGGCTGCGCCTCGGGCGAGGAGGCGTACACGCTCGCGATCGCGCTCCAGGCCGCCCACCCGGGGCTCTTGCCGCGCCGGATCAGGATCGTCGGCGTCGACGTCAACCCGGGCGCCGTCGAGAAGGCGCGGCGGGCGCGGTACTCGGAGTGGACCCTGCGCGCGGTCCCAAACGACATCCGGAGCCGCTTCTTCGTGCGCGCGGGGGGCGGCGTCGCGCTGCGCAAGGAGATCGCCGGCCTCGTCGAGTTCCAGGTGAGGAACCTCCTCGAGGACGACCCCGCGTTCTGGAGGCCGGGCGCCTTCGACGCGATCTTCTGCCGCAACGTCCTCATGTACTTCGCGCCGCACAAGATGGCCGAGGTGCTCGACCGCTTCGCCTCTGCGCTCGCGCCGCGCGGCTTCCTGTTCCTCTCCTCGAGCGAGTCGCTCCGCGCCGCGAGCGGCTCGTTCGACGTGGCGCACACCCACGGCATCTTCTACTACCGGCGCAGCGGCGCGCCCCCCCGCCGGCCGCCCGCGGACGCCGCCCGCGCGGGCGCGTGGTTCGCGAGCATCCACGCGTCGTCCGCGCGCGTCGCCGAGGTGGTCCAGCGCGCGTCGCCGCCCCCGCAGCGCGACGGGCCCGCCCCGCAGCGCGGCGCGCCCCCCCGGCAGCGCGACGCGGGCGCGGCGCGCGAGCGCCCCTCGACGAGGCCCCTGGCGGCGGCCGAGCTCGCGGCGATCGACAGGGCGCTCCAGCTCATCGGGGCCGAGCGGTTCGCCGACGCGATGGCGGCGCTCGCGGCGCTGCCCGAGCGGACCGCGTCGAGCGCGCGGGTCGAGCTGCTGCGCGCCGTGATCCACTGCCAGGAGGGCGACCTCGCCGGCGCCGCGCGCGCCTGCCAGCGCGCGCTCGACGCGGGCGACAGCGGCGCCGCCCACTACGTGCTCGGCCTGTGCCAGGAGCAGGCCGGCGACGCAGCGCGCGCGGCGCAGCACTACCGGGCCGCGGCGACGAGCGATCCGAGCTTCGCCATGCCGCACCTCCGGCTCGGGCTGCTCGCGAAGCGCGCCGGCGACCTCGCGACCGCGCGCGACGAGCTCGGGCGCGCGGCGGCGCTCCTGGTCTCGGAGCAGCAGGAGCGGCTCGTGCTGTTCGGCGGCGGCTTCCCGCGGTCGACGCTGATCGGCCTCTGCAACGCCGAGCTCGAGGCCCGCGGAGGGCGCCCGGGATGACGTCCCTCGCCGATCGCCTCGCCGCGCTGCGCGACGTGTTCGACGCGTCCTTCGCCGCGCCGGCGCGGCCCTGCGCCGAGGAGCCCGCGCGCGCGCTCGCGATCCGCGCGGGCGACCGCCGGCTCGTCGCGCGCATCGACGAGCTCGCCGCCGTCGAGCCCTGCCGCCGGCTCGTGCCGCTCGCGGGCGGCCCGCCGGACCTGCTCGGGCTCGCCGGGCTGCGCGGCCGGCTCGTCGCGGTGTACGACCTCGCCGCGCTCGTCGGCGGCCGGCCGCGCGCCGGCGTCGCCGACGCGGCCGCGGGGCCGGCGCCGCGCTGGCTCCTCGTCTGCGCCGGGAGCCCCGAGATCGCGCTCGCGATCGACGAGGTCGAGGGCCACGCCAGCCTGCCGCGCGCGAGCCCGGGCGCCGGCGCGGGCCCCCGGGCTCGCGCGCGGGATGGTGATGACGACGAACACGACGACGAGCGCGGCGAGCACGTGAAGGAGGTCGTCGACGTCGGGGGCACCCCGCGGGGCCTGCTCCGCGTCCCCGCCGTCGCGGCCACCGTCCTGCGCAGGGCCCAGCGCGGCGCAGAGCGTCCCAGGGGAGATCGATGAAGACCACGTGGACCATCCCGCAGCAGATCGCCGCCAGCCTGCTCTTCCCCCTCCTCGTGCTGATCACGCTCGCGGTCGTCTCCGTCCACAACGCGGCGCGCCTGCTCGAGATAAGCCAGGAGCTGAAGCAGACCTACCGCGTGCTCACCGAGCTCGACGAGCTCCACACCCACTTCCTCGACGCGGAGACGGGGCAGCGCGGGTTCATCCTCACCGGGGACGACGCGTTCCTCGAGCCGTATGAGGCCGCGCTTCGCTCGATCGACGCCGACTACGAGGAGCTGCGCAGGCTCACCGTGGAGAGCCCGCGCGATCAGGAGCGGCTCGACAGGCTCCGGCCGCTCATGCGCGACAAGCTCGAGGAGATGCGCCTCACCATCGAGCAGCGCCGCAGCGAGAGCGCCGAGGTCGCCGCGAGGACGGTCGCGAGCGGCCGCGGCCGGCGCGCCATGGACGACATCCGCGCCGTCGCCGGCGAGCTCCGCGCCGACGCCGTGCGCGTCCTCGAGGCCCAGGAGAACCGGGCGGCCGAGGGCGAGCGGCGCCTGCTGGTCACGCTCACCCTGGGCTCCACGTTCACCATCCTCGTCGTCGCCGCGTTCGGCTTCCTGATCATCCGCGGCATCAACCGCCGCATCCAGTCGGCGACCCGCCGCATCGAGAGCTCCGCGACCGAGCTCCAGGCCGCCGCCACGCAGCAGGCGCAGGGCGCGAAGGAGCAGGCGACCACCTCGAGCGAGGTCTCGACGACCATGCGGGAGCTGCTCTCGACGTCCCACCAGATCGCCGAGAGCACGCAGCGGGTGACGCAGATCGCCGCCGACACCGCCGCGGCCGCGCGCGCCGGCGACGAGACGGTGAGGCGGGCGCGCGAGGGCATCGACGGCGTGCAGCGCCAGGTCGAGCAGATCGTCCTTCACATGCTCGATTTTGGCAAGAAATCCCAGGAGATAGGCGGGATCCTCCAGATCATCAACGAGCTCGCCGAGCAGACGAACATCCTCGCGATCAACGCGACCATCGAGGCGGCCGGCGCCGGCGACGCGGGCAGGCGCTTCGGGGTGGTCGCCGACGAGATCCGCAAGCTCGCCGACCGCGTGGGCGGCTCGACCAAGGAGATCCGCGCCCTCATCGAGGAGATCCGCGCGGCCGCGAACACGACCGTCATCGCGACCGAGAGCGGCTCGAAGGCGGTCGACGCGAGCGCGCGCCAGTTCGGCGAGGTCGCCACGAGCTTCCGGCAGATCTCGGAGCTCGTCGGCAGCACGGCCGAGGCGTCGCGCGAGATCGAGCTCAGCACGAAGCAGCAGGCCACCGCGGTCGAGCAGGTCAACACGGCGCTGCTCGACGTCGCGCGCACCGCCCGCGAGACCGAGGCGAGCTCGTCGGTGACGCTCAAGACGTCGTCGGAGCTGGCGGCGCTCTCGAAGGACCTCGTCCGCCTGATCCAGCACCATCGACAGGCCGGGGCGTAGGAGCGGCCCGCGGTGAGCGACCTCTTCAAGTACTTCCGCATGGAGGCCCAGGAGCTCGCGGACGGGCTCGCGTGGGGGTTGCTCGACCTCAAGGAGCGCGGCGGCCAGGGGGAGTCGCTCGACCAGTGCTTCCGCCTGGCGCACACGCTCAAGGGGGCCGCCGGCGCGGCCAGGCAGCTCAAGATCGCCGAGCTCGCGCACACGGTCGAGGACGTGCTCACGCCGTTCCGCAAGGATCGCCAGCCGATCCCGGCCGCGCACCTGGGCGAGCTCCTGCGGCTCATCGGGCTCATCCGCGAGGAGGTGACGCGGCTCGACGAGGTGGCCGAGCCCGGCGAGGTCGGGGGAGGCGCCCGCCCCGTCCGGCGCAGCGCGCACGACGAGGTGGCGCGCGTCGACCTCGCCCACGTGGGCGAGCTCGCCGACGCGATCGGCGAGGCGATCGTGCAGCTCGAGTCGCTGCGGAGCAGCGCGGAGGCGCTCGATCGGGCCGAGCGCCTCGCGGCCGCGCTCGGGGCCGTCGGGTCGCCCGACGAGGCCGCGCGCGGCCTCGGGGAGCTCGGCGCAAGGCGCGCGGGGACGCTGTACCGCGAGCTGCGCGCCGCGCTCTCGGTCGCCCGCGCCGAGCTGGCGGGCGGCATCGACAGGCTCTCGGGCGAGCTCCGGCAGGCGCAGGCGCGCACGCGCGAGCTGCAGCTCCTGCCGTGCGCCGGCGTGCTCGAGGCGGTCGAGCTCGCGGTCCGCGAGGCGGCGGAGTCGCTCGGCAAGCGCGTCGATTTCGAGGCGAGCGGCGGCGACATCCGGCTCGACGGCGCGGTGATCGCCGCGCTGCGGGACGCGGCGCTGCACATGGCGAGGAACGCGGTCGACCACGGGATCGAGCCCGGGGCCGCGCGGCTCGCCGCGGGGAAGCCGGCCGCCGGCAAGATCCGGCTCCGGGTCGAGCAGCGGGGCAGCCGGGTCGCGCTGATCTGCAGCGACGACGGCCGCGGCGTCGACGTGGCGGCCGTCCGGAGGGCGGTCGTCCGCGCCGGGCTCTGCCGCGACGAGGAGGCGCGCGATCTCACCGAGGCCGACGCGCTGGAGCTCATCTTCGGGCCGGGCGTGAGCACGTGCGAGGCGATCACCTCGCTCTCGGGCCGCGGCGTCGGGCTCGACGTGGTGCGCGAGACCGCGGCGAAGCTCGGCGGCACGGCCAGCGCGCAGAGCGAGCCCGGGCGCGGGGCGACGATCGAGCTCGTCGTGCCGATCTCGCTGTCGTCGGTCGTCGCGCTGCGGCTCGAGGACGGCGGCCGCACGGCGCTCCTTCCGCTCGACGCGGTGCGGTTCGCGCTGCGGCTCGAGGCGGACGCCATCGTGCGCGCGACGGAGCGCGACGCGATCGTCGTCGAGGACCGCCTCGTCCCGTTCGCGCGGCTCGCCGCCGTCCTCGGCGCGCCCGCGCCCGCCGGCGAGCCGCGCTGCGCCGTCGTCGTGGGCGCGGGCCCGTCGCAGGCGGTCCTCGGCGCCGAGCGCCTCCTCGGCGCCGTGCCGGTCATCGTGAAGCCGCTGCCCGCGGCGGCCGGGGCGCCGCCCGCGGTGGCGGGGGCGAGCTTCGACGTGCGCGGCGACCCGGTGCTCGTCCTCGATCCGCGCGGCGTGACGGAGCTCGTGCGCGCCGCCGGCCCGGGCGCCTCCGGGCGCCGGGAGCGGCGCGCGCCGCCGCCGATCCTCGTCGTGGACGACTCGCTCACGACGCGGATGCTCGAGCAGAGCATCCTGGAGTCCGGCGGGTACGAGGTCGATCTCGCGTCCTCGGGCGAGGAGGGCCTGAGGAAGGCGGCCGAGCGGCGTTACGGCCTCTTCCTCGTGGACGTGGAGATGCCGGGCATGAACGGCTTCCAGTTCGCCGCGCAGATCCGCGCCGACCCGGTCCTGCGCGAGACGCCGCTCGTCATCGTGACGTCGCTGTCGTCGGCGGCCGACCGCCGCCGCGCCACGGAGGCGGGCGCGGACGACTACATCGTGAAGGGCGAGTTCGACCAGCGCCGGCTGCTCGACACCGTGGCCGGGCTCCTCTGGAGGGCGCAGGGGTCGCCGCCGTCATGAGCCGCGCGCCCGGCGCCGAGCCCCGCGCCCCCGCGCGGAAGATCCGCGTGCTCGTCGCCGACGACTCGCGGACGGTCCGCCGGCGCATCGTCGCCGCGCTCGAGGTCGACCCCGAGATCGAGGTGGTCGGCGAGGCCGCCGACGGGGAGGCCGCGATCGCGCTGTGCGAGCAGCTCCGGCCCGACGCGATCACGCTCGACATGATGATGCCGAGGCGGAGCGGGCTCGCGGTGACCGAGCACGTGATGGCCTACTGCCCGACGCCGATCCTCATCGTGTCGTCGTCGGTCGAGCGCGGCGAGGCGCTCGGCACGTTCGACGCGCTCTCGGCGGGCGCCGTCGACGTGCTCGACAAGCCGTCGGCGGCCGACGAGGGCGGCGCCTGGGATCGGCGCCTCGTGACCGCGGTGAAGCTCGTCGCCCGCATCAAGGTGATCACGCACCTGCGCAGGAAGCTCCGTCCCGCGCCGCCCCTGCCCCCCGCGGAGCCCGCGCGCGCGGCGCCCGCCGGCGAGGCCTGGTACAGGGCGATCGCGATGGGCGCGTCGACCGGCGGGCCGACCGCCGTCGCGGACGCGCTGGGGCCGCTGCCCGCGTCGTTCCCGGTGCCCATCCTGCTCGTCCTGCACATCGGCGCGCCGTTCGCGCCCGCGTTCGCGGCGTGGCTCGCCGGGCGGATCTCGCTCCCGGTCTCGATCGCGGCCGACGGCGAGCCGCTCCCGCGCCCCGGCCAGCCCGGCGTGCGGCTGGCGATGCCCGACCGGCACCTCGTCGTCCGGCAGGGGCAGCTCCGGCTCACGGCCGGCCCGGAGCGGCACTCCTGCCGCCCCTCGGTCGACGTGCTCTTCGAGTCGGTGGCCGGCGAGCTCGGCGACCGCGCGATCGGCTGCCTGCTCACGGGCATGGGCCGCGACGGCGCCGAGGGGCTGCTCGCCATGAAGCGCGCGGGCGCCATGACGCTCGCGCAGGACGAGTCGTCCTCCGTCGTCTTCGGGATGCCGAGGGAGGCCATCGCGCGCGGCGCGGCTCACCAGATCTTATCCGTGGGCGCCATCGGCCCTACGTTGCTCGCGCTGTCCAGGAGCAGAGGGGAATCGCCATGAAGCCGCACGTCCTGATTGTCGACGACAGCCTCACGATCCGCATGGACCTGCGGAGCCTCCTCAGCAACGCCGGCTTCGTCGTGACGGCGTGCGAGACGAAGGCGCTCGCGCACAAGGTCCTCCGGTCGAAGGACTTCTCGCTCGTCATCCTCGACCTGCTGCTGCCGGACGGCGACGGGCTCGACCTCCTCCGGGAGATCCGCTCCTCGGCCGACCTCGTGCAGATCCCCGTGATCCTGCTGTCCACCGAGGTCGAGGTGCGGCACCGGATCCAGGGCCTGAGCATGGGCGCCGACGAGTACGTCGGGAAGCCGTACGACGGCAGCTACCTCGTGCTCCGGGCGACGGAGCTCGTGAGCCAGCGCAGCAGCGCGCGCCGCGCGGCGGAGGGCAGCGGGCCGGCGCTCGTCGGCAAGAAGATCCTCGTCGTGGACGACAGCCCCACGTACCGCGCCTCGCTGGCGCAGCTCCTCCGCCAGGACGGCTGCGACGTCATCCCGGCGCAGTCGGGCGAGGAGGCGCTGAGCCTGCTCGCGGTCGAGGCGGTGGACTGCGTGATCATGGATCTCCTGATGCCCGGGATGGGCGGCCTGGAGGCGGCGCGGCGGATCAAGCAATCGGGCGCGCTGCGCCACATCCCCGTCGTCATCCTGACGGGGCACGACGACGTCGCGACGCGCGCGGAGGGCGCGCGCATCGGCGTGGAGGACTTCGTGCTGAAGGCGCCCGAGCTGACGATGCTGCGGGTGCGGCTGCGCGCCCTGCTCCGGAGCCGGCCCGCGCCCGGCGCCGGCGGCGGCGCGTCACAGCGGCGCGCGGGGAGCAGCCCGGATCAGGCGCCCCCGAGCACGCGCGCCGGCGGCACGGGCTCGCTCAGCGCGATCCCGCCGAGCGGCTCGCTGTTCGAGCGGGTGGTCGCTGTGAGCGGGCTCTCGAGCGTGATCGGGCCGAGCACCATCGTCCGGGCGTGCCGGCGGGCCGGCATCGAGCCGCGGTCGATGTCGCCCGAGGATCTGCACCGCGCGCTGCCGGCGATCCGCGAGACGCTCAAGATGTTCCTGACCGAGGAGGACTCCGCGCGCGGCATCGCGGCCATCAGCCTGCTCGCGCGGGAGGCGGCGTCCGCCGCGAGCTGAATCGAGCGGGGCGCCGGGCGCGCCGGCGGGGGCCCGATCGATTCCTGTCGTCGCCTTGACGCGGGGGCGCCGCGCGGGTTCACGTATTTGCTGGACGCTTGCCGTCGCGCCGCGGAGGCGGGCGACGCGGGAGAGGGGAACTCGCATGCGGGATCTGAAGGGGATCGTCGATGTGGAGCTGCTCGTCGAGGAGGGCGGCGCGCTCACGCCGGCGCGGGAGTACGTTCACCGCGACACGACGTACGTCGAGGGGCGGTCGGGCCAGCGGTACGCGCTGCGCGTGCGGAACCTGACCGGCGGGCGCGTGGAGGTCGTGCCCTCGGTCGACGGGCTCGACGTGCAGAGCGGCAAGGACGCCTCCTTCGACCTGCGCGGCATCGTGATCCTGCCGCACGATTCGTTCGATTTCACCGGGTTCCGCATCAGCAACACCGATGTCGCGACGTTCCGGTTCGGGAGCATCGAGCAGTCGTATGCCGCGCAGATCGGCAAGCCGCGCAACGTGGGTGTGATCGGCGTTGCGGTGTTCGAGGAGCTGGCGCCCCCACCCCCGCCGCCTCCGCCGGCGTTCGGCGGGCCGCCGCCCGGCGCCGTGCGCGCGCCGCCGGCGCCTCAGGCGTTCGGTCCGCCGGCGCCCGCGGCTCCCCCGCCCGTGCCGGGCTTCGTACCGGCCCCCGCGGCGCCGAAGGGGCTCGGCACGACGTTCGGCGAGCGGCGCGAGTCGCGCATCGGCTCGACGCGGTTCGACAGGGCGACGCCGAAGCCCGCGGCCGTGCTCGTGATCCGCTACGAACAGCGCGACGGGCTGCGGGCGCTCGGGATCGATGTGGACGGGCTCTCCCAGCGCGAGACGGCCAGTCCCTTCCCCGCCGAGACCGGCTTCGCGAAGCCGCCGCCCGGCTGGAAAGGGTGAGCGCCGGGCACGTCGTTGTCGTGACCGGTCGCCGCCGGCTCGGCTCTCCGTGATGCTGCGCGCCGACGTCGTCCGCCGCACGCCGGGCCGCTCATCCTTCTGAAATCTTCCGTGGGAGTGGCCGCGGTGGGCTCCCGCTGGCCCGGTGGCGCGCAGCGATGGCGTCACGGGCTGTCCACGAGGCGCCCGGCGAGCTCCCGCCGATGGCCGCTGAGCAATGTGCGGTTGACACGTGGAGCGTCGGTGCCGTCAAGCACGTCAACCCGTGGTTGACTCGGCGGCGTCACGGCGCGCCGCGACAAGGGCTGTCACGACGCGAGCGCAACGCGGGTTCCTGCGGACCGGATGGCCCGCCGCCGGAGGATTCGAGAAGGCGGCATCGCGATTGCTTGCCTCGCAGCGTCGTGGACGACGCGCCGCCCTGGCCCGGTGCGGCGGCCAGCACCTCACGCGTGGCCCGGAGCGGTCGATGCGCAAGGTGCCACGCCGGGCGCGCGCGATGGCCGGAGCGGGCGTCGGCAAGATCGACCCATGAAGCTCCGCTCCACAGGCGAACCTCTCGGAACCGGGGCTGACCCCGCGATGGAAAGTTCAATGCACGATCTGTCTGCACGCGCTCGCAGGGCGTTCAAACCGGCCGCCCTCGCGATGCTCATGATCCTCGCCGGATGTTCGACCGACCCCGATGAAGGGGCGGCGACCAGCGGCTCGGCCACCACCGGCCCGGCCGGCGGCAACGGCGGCGGCTCGGCCACCACCGGCTCGGCCGGCGGCGGCGGCGGCGGCTCGGCCACCACCGGCCCGGCCGGCGGCAACGGCGGCGGCTCGGCCACCACCGGCTCGGCCGGCGGCGTCGGCTCGGCCACCACCGGCTCCGCCGGCGGCGGCGGTGACGGCGGCTCGGCCACCACCGGCGGCGGCGACGGCGGCTCGGGGCCGGTCGACGGCGTGGACACGGTCCTCAAGGTGACGACCCTCGCCGCGGACGGCCCGGGCTCGCTGCGCGAGGCAGTCGAGACGCGAGGGCCGCGTATCATCGTGTTCGAGGTCGGCGGTGTCATCGATCTGAACAGGGCGCGCCTCGACATCACCGAGCCGTTCGTCACGATCGCCGGCCAGACAGCGCCCTCGCCGGGCATCACCCTGATCCGCGGCGGCATGAGGATCCGCACGCACGACGTGCGCATCCAGCACCTCCGCTTCCGGATGGGCGACGCCGGCGCCGCGCCGGCGTCCGGGTTCGAGCCCGACGTCACGACGGACGGCGCCTCGGCCTACAACATCGCCATCGACCACTGCTCGGTGGCGTGGGGCGTCGACGAGAACCTGTCCGTCTCGGGCCCCCGCTTCGACGGCCCCGACGGCACATCACACCGCGTCACCCTCAGCAACAACATCATCGCCGAAGGGCTCCTCGAATCGGTCCACGAGAAGGGCTCTCACTCCATGGGCACCCTCGTGCACGATCACTGCACCGACGTCACGGTGGTCGGCAACCTCTACGCCCACAACAACGAGCGGAACCCCTGGTATAAAGGGTTCGCGACCGGGGTGATCGTGAACAACGTCATCTACAACCCCGGCAAATGGGCGATGCGGCTGGGCCCCGTCAACAAGGAGTGGCAGAGCTCGGGCATCACGCCGGAGCCGCCCAGGGTCAGCATCGTCGGCAACTACATGCGGTACGGCGTGAACACGATGCCAGGGCTCCCGATGGTGGGCACGAACTCGGCGGGGTCGGCCTACCTCGAGGACAACATCGCCGTGGATGCCCTCGGCGCGGCCGTGCCGGTCGCCTCCCCGGACATCGTCGTCCTCCCCGAGAAGCCGGTGTGGCCCGACGGCCTCGTCGCGCTGCCCGCCGCGTCGGTCGTCGACTCGGTCCTCGCGCACGCCGGCGCCCGCCCCAGAGACCGCGACGAGGTGGACCTGCGCATCGTCGCTGACTTCATGTCCGGCGGCGGCATGTTCGTGAACAGCCAGGAAGAGGTGGGCGGCTATCCCGTCGAAGAGCCGACCTCGCGCCCGCTGGTCGTCCCCGCCGAGGACATCGAGGGCTGGCTGAAGAGCTTCGCGGATGATCTCGAGTAACGGCCGCTGACCATCCGGCGGGGCTCCGGCGGCCGGCCTCGACACGCCATCCACGCAGTCAACTCCAGGCGCGCCGTTCTGCGGCGAGAACGACGCGACGTTCACCCCCACGACGAACAGCCGGATCCTGGTGTCGATCGCCCAGGCGTTCGGCGTGGAGCTCGAGTCGTTCGGCTCCCAGCCCGACCCGAAGCTCACCACGGGCGCCCTCAGCGAGCTCACGTAAGCACACCCGGTCGCCGGGGCACCGGCGAGCGTCCACCGCGTCAACCCGCGGTGGACAGTCTCTGGCGACGACGCCAGGCGCCCCGCCGCGTGAGGCAAGGCGCCTGGGGGCTTTGCGCGGAAGTTGCCAGTCAGCACGGGACGAGGGCGGCCTCGGTCCACCCCGCGCATCCGGGCATGCTCGTTGCTGTGAGCTCCGGCCAGCAGCGCACGGGCGCCCTGAGCCGGCCGCGCGCGTCATGGGGATCCAGCAAGACGTTTCGGTGACGCACGACAATCGCTGACGCGCCTGCCGGCCCTCCCAGGGAGCGCAGGCGCCGGCAGGGCGACCGTGAGGGCGTCACCCCGAGTCCGCTCACGGGAGGCAACATGCGGAGAGCATCCTTGATTTGTTCCGTCGTCGTGCTCGCAGCGCTATCGGGCTGTGCGGCGAGCAGCGACAGCGACATCGACAGCGAGAGCAGCAGTGGCGATCCGGGCACCGGCGCCGGCCCCGGAATCGACGACATCGGCGGCGCGACGGGCGGCGAGCTCGGAGGAGACTTCACCCCCGGCGCCACGCCCGGCGGAGAGGAAGTCGACTGCGGCCGGCAGAACTTCGACGTCGAGCGCAAGCCGGCCAGCATCCTGCTGGTCCTCGATCGCTCGGCGTCGATGCTGGACGACCCGAGCGGAGACGACGGGACGCCGTCGAAATGGGACATCGTCGTGCCCGCCTTGCAGGAGGTGATCACGGCGACCAACGCGTCGGCCTCCTGGGGCCTGAAGGTGTTCCCGCAGGGACACAGGACGGGGAGCTGCAGCGCGGAGAGCTTCCCGAGCGACATCCTGATCCCGATCGCGATGAACAACGCATCCACGGTGAACGCGGCGATCTCCAGCACGGAGGCCGAGGGCGACGGCACACCGACCGGAGACGCCATCGACACGGCGGTCGAGTACCTGAAGACGATCCAGAACGACGATCCCAAGTACATCCTGCTCGCGACGGACGGAGACCCGTCCTGCCCCAAGAGCGACGCGGACGAGTTCGCGGTGCAGGCGATAACGAACGCGGCCGCCGCCGGCTTCCATACGTTCGTGGTCGGGATCGCCTCGTCGGCGAGCAAGATCGAGGCGCTCAACGACCTCGCCGTCGCGGGGCTCGAGCCACGCCAGGATCCGGATCCGCTCGCGCCCAGGTTCTATCTCGCGTCCACGAAGGACCAGCTCGTGACGTCGCTGCAGACGATCGCGGGGCAGGTCTCGACCTGCCTCTTCCCGCTGAGCGCGCCGCCGCCGAACCCGGACCACGTCGGCGTGTTCGTCGGGGAACAGGCGGTGAAGAAGGACACAACGGGCGCGGACGGCTGGAACTACACCGGGCCCGACATGAGGACGATCAAGCTGTATGGCTCGGCGTGCGATCAGGTGGCGAGCAGCGGCGCCGGCTCCGTCAAGGTGATCTTCGGCTGCAAGGACGATCCGATCTACTGAGCCACGGAGCGCAGGTCCGGGCGCCGTGCAAGGCGTCCGCGTGGACCGCGACCGTCAACCGGTGTCGACCTCGAGTTGACAGCTCCACCGCAGCAGAGATCTGCCGAAGCCTCTCGGCCCCCTGCCGCGCGCCCTGGACCGCTCCTTGCACCCAGGGGCTCGCTGAACGGCGTGGGACGTCGGTTCGGGCTTGCCCCATCGACGGCGAACCAGCGAGTCGGCCGGCCTTGGCCGGCGTCAACCAGGCGCCTCCGGGGCGCGGGTCGTCCATCGTGCATCCAGAACGAGAGGTAGCGAGATGAGATCCGGGATGAAGTCAGCTTTCACTTTGTTGCTCTTGATCGGCGCCGCCGGGGCGCTGCAGATCGGCTGCTCGGACGACGCCGCCACGCCGGACGACGGCGGCCAGGGGGGCAGCGACGCCGCCAGCAGCACGACCAGCGGCGGCACGATCAACCCTGGCAGCACCACGAGCGGCGCCGGCGGCGGCAGCACGACCGGGGGCAGCGTGAGCAGCACGACCGGCGGCGGCAGCGTGAGCAGCACGACCGGCGGCGGCGGGGAGGCCGGCACGACGGCCAGCAGCTCGACCAGCGGCGGCGGCACGGGCGGAGAGGAGCCGCTCGGCAACGACCTCCCGATGGAGATCCCGACGCCATCGAACGGCGACGGGGAGATCAGGAGCCAGACGACGGTGCTGAAGAACGCCGCGAACGGCGGCCAGGACGTCTACGACTTCAACAACCAGAAGATCGGCGTCAACAACACCGAGGACTGCGAGGACGGCGAGGGCCAGAAGACGGTCTTCGAGGTCGAGGACGGCGTCACGGTGAAGAACCTCATCATCGCGGGCGGCCTCCCCGGCGGCAACGGCATCGTCTGCAAGGGCGACTGCACGCTCGATCACGTCTACTGGGAGGACGTCTGCGAGGACGCGGCGACCAACAGCGTCGACGGCGCGACGATGCGCATCAACAGCTCGATCGCGCTGCACGCGAGCGACAAGGTGTTCCAGCACAACGCCAAGGGCGGCTCCACGACGATCGTCACGAACTCGTACATCGCCGACTTCGGGAAGCTCTGGCGCTCCTGCGGCGATTGCACCGCCAACGGCGGCCCGCGCAACCTGGTCATCGACAACGTCAGGGTGGAGGGCGTCAAGACGACGGTCGCCGGAGCGAACCAGAACTACGGGGACACGGTCACGATCACGAACCTCTACGTCAAGGGGGGCTACGACGAGGACGACGACAAGCCGAAGATCTGTCAGGAGTACCGGGCCGTCACCGACCACATGGGCGAGTCGGAGAAGCTCCACGGCGGCGCGAGCCAGTGGAACACCGCCACGTGCCACGTGAGCAAGAGCGACATCAAGCGCTGGTGATGGCGCGCGCGGCGGCGTCGCGCCGCGCCTCGACGCGATCCCTCCGCGGCGGCTCACGACCCGTGACGGCCGCCCCTCCCCGCCGCGCGCCCGCCTACGAGCCAGCCCCGCCCGGCGCCGCCCCGAGCTTGCGCCGCAGGTTGTCGCGCGCGCGCCCCTCGAGGCGGGCCCGGAAGTACGGCGACAGGAAGATGTGCTCGGCGGCGAGCAGCCGCTCGAAGAAGCGCCGCCGGCCCGCGGCGTAGAGCTCGGGCGGCACGGCGCTGTACTCCGCGGCGATCCCGCGATCGTACGCGTCGAACGCCGCCGGATCGCTGCCAAGGATGGCCATGTCGCAGTCGAGGAACAGCGCCTCTTCCTCGTCGACGTCCGCCGGCCCGAGCGCGCCGTGGCGCGCCGTGAGCAGGATGAGCCGCTCGATCAGGGCCTCGTCGAGCCCCTCGGCGGGCAGCCAGCGCGAGACCGCCTCGCGCGCGAGCGCCGCGCTGCGCGCCTCGCTGTCGTGGCGGCCAGGCTCGTACACGGCGTCGTGAAAGAGCGCGGCGAGGAACACCTCGCGCGGCCTCCGCCAGCCGACGTCGCGCGCGACCTCGCCCACCCGGCAGAGCACCTCGCGCACATGGACCAGATCGTGGTACGCGCGCCCCGGCTCGCCGTACGCGGCGCACACCGTGCGCCACAGCGGCTCCGGCAGGGCGAGACCCAGAGGCGCGTCGGGCGGCATGAGCTCGGGCGTCGTCATGAAAGACAGGATACCGGAGCGGCCGCACCGTCGCAGAGCGACGAGCGCCGGGCAGCACCGCGCGCTGGAAATCCGGCCGCGATTCGGAGATGCTGGCTGTCTCTCCGGTCCCACCGGCTCCCCCGGCTCCCCGCCCGCTCAATGCACGACGCCACCCGGACGATCACGACCCTCGGCAGCGACGCTATCGAGCTCCCGGACCTGCGCGTCGTCGTGACGCCGCAGAAGAGCCCCCCGATCGAGGCCACCCTCGGCGTCGCCCCGCTCGTGCTCGGCACCAGCGCCGAGTGCGACGTCGTCATCCCCGACACGCGCGTGTCCCGCCGCCACTGCCAGCTCCGGCTCACGCCCCGCGGCGTCGTCGTCACCGACCTCGGCAGCAAGAACGGCACGTTCATCAACGACGTCCTGATCCACGAGGGCTTCCTCACGCCGAGCGCCGTCGCCTCGCTGGGCGGCGTGTCGCTCACGGTCCGCGTCGGCGGCTCGCCCGTCCTCGTCCCGCTCTCCACGTCGGCCAGCTTCGGCGAGGCCCTCGGCGGCAGCGTCCCCATGCGCGCGCTCTTCGCCCGCCTGGAGCGCGCCGCGGCCACCGCGGAGACGATCCTCCTGCTCGGCGAGTCCGGCACCGGCAAGGAGGTCCTCGCCCGCGCCATCCACGCGGCGAGCCCGCGCAGCGGCGGCCCCTTCGTCGTGTTCGACTGCAGCGCCGTCGCCCCCAACCTCATCGAGGCCGAGCTCTTCGGCTACACGAAGGGCGCCTTCACGGGCGCGCAGGCCGCGCGCGCCGGCCTCCTCGAGGAGGCGAGCGGCGGCACGCTCTTCCTCGACGAGATCGGCGAGCTCCCGCTCGATCTTCAGCCGAAGCTGCTGCGCGCCCTCGAGGCGCGCCAGGTCCGCCGCATCGGCGCCGCGGCGTACACGTCGTTCGACGCGCGCGTCGTCGCCGCCACGCACCGCGACCTCCAGGGCCGCGTCGCCTCGGGCAGCTTCCGCGAGGATCTCTACTACCGGCTCGCCGTCGTCGAGGCGATCGTGCCCCCGCTGCGCGAGCGCAAGGAGGACATCCCGCTGCTCGTCGAGCGCTTCCTCGCGGCGCAGGTGCCGCCGCGCACGCTCGCCGACCTGCCCCCGAACGCGCTGGAGCTGCTGCGCGGGCACCACTGGCCGGGCAACGTGCGCGAGCTCCGCAACACGGTCGCGCGGCTCGTGCTCTTCCCGCACCTCGCCGAGGAGGCGATCGTCAAGGTGTCGCCGCGGCCCGCCGACATGGGCGTCGCCCAGTTCGCCGCGCTGCCGCTCCGCGAGGCGCGCGACATGGTCGTCGAGCAGTTCGAGCGGACGTACATCGCCATGAAGCTCCGCGATCACGGCGGCAACGTCGCCCGGGCCGCCGCGTCGATGGGCGTCTCGCGGCAGCTCGTCCACCGGCTGATGGAGCGCTACGGCATCCGCAGCAAGGGGTGAGCGGCGGCGCGGCGCTCGAGACGGGGCGCGGGCCTGCGCTCAGCACGGCGCGGGGAGAGCGATCAGCACGGCGCGGGGAGAGCGCTCAGCGCGGCGCGCGGGGCGAGCGCTCAGCGCGGCGCGCGGGGCGAGCGCTCAGCGCGGCGCGCGGGGCGAGCGCTCAGCGCGGCGCGCGGGGCGAGCGCTCAGCGCGGCGCGCGGGGCGAGCGCTCAGAACGCGCCGCGCAGCGAGAGCGCGGCGCCGTCCGGCAGCAGGGCGGAGCCCGGGGCCGGCGCCGCGGGGACGACCGGCTCGAGCTGGAAGTAGAGCAGCGCGCCCACGCCGGCCGCGACGAAACCCACGCCGGCCGAGATCGCGCCGGCCGTCCACGCGACGTCGATCGCCTCGACCTCGCCCGCCGAGCACCCGGGCGCGCACCTGCTGCGGAGCTCGCCGCGATCGACGTGCCCCTTGACGCCGAGGAACGCGCCGACGCCGAGCGCGACGGCGCCGGCGCCGACGAGCACGAGCGGCCAGCGCTTCCGCGCCGGCGCGGCGGCGTCCGCGGCGCGCGGCAGCGGCGGCGGCGGCGGCGGCGGCGCGGCCGGGAAGCGCACGGCGATCGGCAGCGCCTTGTCGCCCGGCGACAGCGTGACGACGGCGACGACGCGCGTCCCCGCGGCGTCCTCGAACGTCAGCGTGTGGCGCCCGGGATCGACCTCGACCGGGGCGCTGGGGAGGGCGTCGACGAGCGGCGCGCCGTCGAGCAGCACCCGCACCCGGCCGGGCGCGCGTCCGTCCGCGGACGTGGCCGACAGCGCGACGCTCGGCATGTCGCGCTCGACCACCTCGCTCCAGCTCTTGCAGTCGCGGGCGAGCGTCTCCGGGCACGAGCTCGCGCACAGCCGGAGCTCCGCCCGCGCGCGCAGCAGCGCCCTGTCGCGGACGAGCTGCTGCGCCTGCTCGTACGCGCCAGCGCACGTCTCGCCCACGCCCTGCGCCCTGGCGCGCGAGCCAACGAGGAGGACGACGGCCGCGCCCACGGCGACGAGGAGGCCCCGCTGCATGGCGGCGCAGGCTACACGCTTCGGCTGCTCAGAGGCACTCACGCTTGATCCGCCGGATGCCGTCGCCGTCCACGTAGTAGGGCGGCTCGCAGCGCGATCGCGGCCGCGCCGACGGCGCGGCGCGCGCAGGCCTCGCGGCGCGCGCTCCCGCGGTGCGCTCCTGCGCGGCCGCGCGCGCGACAGGCGCCGGCTGCGCGGCGGCGGGCGCGGAGGCGGTAGCCGGGCTTGTGGAGGCCGCGCGGGCCGGCGCAGGCGCCGCCGGGCCGCCCGTGGCGGCTCGCGCCGGTGTGGAGCGCCCCGTCGCGGGCTCGGGGTTCCCCGCCGCGGGCGCGACGGCTGCCGCCGCGCGCGCAGAAGCCCCCGCCGCAGGCTCCTGGACCCCCGCCGCAGGCTCCTGGACCGGCGCCGCAGGCTCCTGGACCGGCGCCGCAGGCTCCTGGACGCCCGCCGCGGCTTCCTGGACGCCCGCCGCGGCCTCCTGGACGCCCGGCGCGGCCTCCTGGACGCCCGCCGCGGCTTCCTGGGCACCCGCCGCGCGCGCGCTCGCGGCGGGCGCCGCGGAGGCGCCGGCGCTGGCCTCCTCGGCCGGCGACGCCGCGATCCCCGGGCTCCCGTCGCAGCGCCCGGCGATCACCGCCAGCAGGAGCGCGGCGGCCCCGAGCGCGAGCGAGGTGCCGCGGGCGACCCACCCGCTCGGCTGCCGCGCCGCCGCCGCGGCGGCGATCGGCGTCGCGAGCGCGGAGGCCGCCGGCCGCGCCATGTCCTCGACCGTCCTCGTCATCGTCGCGACCGTCACCGAGGGCCGCGCCGCGCGCGCGCGGTTGCCGGGGGGCCGCGCCGGGCTCGTGTCGAGCTCCCGGAGCGCCGCCGGCTCCGCGGCGGCGGGGCTCGCCGGCGGCGGCGCCTGGGCGGCGCTGCGCTGCGACGTCTCGATCTCGGCGAGGCTCTTCGCCCGCGCCTCGAGCAGCGGCCCCGCCGTCGCCTCGACCCACGCCCCGACCGCGCGCGGGCTCGCCGGCGGCAGCGCGTCCTCCAGCGCCGCCGCCATCTCCAGCGCGGTCGCGTAGCGCCGCTCCGGGTCCCGATCGAGGCCCCGGAGCACCACCTCGTCGAGCGCCCTGGGCACGTCGCCGAACGCGCTCGGCGGCTGGACGACGCCCTCGAGGATGCGCCCGAAGATCTCCGCGTCGCACTCCCCCGTGAACAGCCGACGCCCGGTGAGCGCCTCCCACAGGACCACGGACGCGGCGTAGATGTCCGCGCGGCGGGTGAGCGGCGCCCCGCGGAGCTGCTCCGGCGCCATGTAGCTGAGCTTGCCCTTGAGCTGCCCGACGCGGCTCACCTGGCTCCGCACCGCCGCGCGCGCGATGCCGAAGTCGAGGACGCGCGCGATGCCGTCCTCGCCGACGAGGATGTTCTGCGGCGACACGTCGCGGTGGACGATCTGGAGCGGGGCGCCGTCCTCGGCGGTCGCCTCGTGCGCCGCGTGAAGGCCCGCGAGCGCGCCGGCGACGATGGCCGAGACGACCGGCTGCGGCACCCGGGTCCCGCGCGCGCCGGCCTCGCGCAGCAGGCTCGAGAGCGCCTCGCCCGCGATGTACTCCATGACGAGGAAGAGCTCGCCGTCGGCCTGCACGCTGTCGAGCGTGGCGACGACGTTCGGGTGGCGGATGCGCACCGCGAGCCGCGCCTCGTCGAGGAGCATCGACGAGAACTCCGGGTCCCGGGCGAACTGCGGGTGCAGGCGCTTGATCGCGACCGTGCGGGCGAACCCGTGCGCGCCGACGAGCCGCCCGAAGTGGACGGACGCCATCCCCCCCGAGGCGATCACGCCGTGGAGCGTGTACCGATCGAGGGTCCTCCGCTCGCGCTCCTGCGCCGTTGCCATCGTCGCCCTGTTCTACAACATCTCGGCGGTGTTGCCGGACTGTAACACGCGCCCCCGCGCTCGCGGGAAATGACGGTGGACGACGCCGCGCGGCGGACGAAGGGCGTCCCGTCGCCGCTGTGGTGGTCCGATGTCACATCGGTCGATGTGCAACCGCACGTGTCCACCGTGTCAACCCGCGGTTGACACGGGCCGGCGACGGCGGCGCGCTGCCATGGCGGGCGTGCGCCGGGCGCGCCGCGCGACAGCGGCGGCGCGCGCCGGTCAGAGCGGGACCTCGATCACGCTCTCGCAGGTGAAGTCGACGCTCAGGACCGCCTGCGTATCCGCCTGGATCGTGTCGCACGAGCTGACGCAGAGCACGATCTCGGTCGGGCTCGCGGGATCGTCGTAACGCCAGGCGCCCTCGGTCGCGCAGCCCTGGTCGTAGGAGAGCTCCGTGGGCGCGTTCGAGCCGCCCGCCGTGTAGAGCACGCGGACCTTCTCCTTGTCGAAGGACCTGCCGTCGGGAGCGGGCGGGATCGCCATCGTGCACGACACCGAGGCGCTGCGGATCTCCTCGAGGGCCGCAGCGAACGTGGCCACGGTCTGCGAGGGGTCGCCCGTGTCGATGAGGACGGCCTGCTCCGTGCCGCCCGCCGCGGCGATCTTGTGCAGGTCGGAGACGGTATCCGGCGCGTCCGGGAGCGGCGGGTTCGCGACCCCGATGACGTACGTCGGGATGTTCTTGGCGAGCGCCGCCTCTGCGTCCGTCATGACGGCCTGGATCGTGTCGTCGGCCTCGTCGCAGCCCTGCGGGTAGCCGTCCGTCACGAGCACGATCGCGTATTTCCCGGGAGCTGCCTGTCGCTGGGCCTCGATGAACGAGACCGTGCCCCGCATCACCCACGCCGTCGGCGTCCCGCCGCGCCAGTCGCTCGATGTCATCGGCTCGATGACGTCGATCGCCGCGCCGAAGGCCTCGGAAGGGAGCGGCGTCAGCGCGACGTCCGGCGTCGTGTAGGACGCGAGCTCGCACCTGTCCTCCTCGTCGGGGAAGAACGAGAGCGAGGCCGTCAGCCCTTCGGACGCAGGATCCGCGAAGAACTGCCTGGTCGCCGCGACCACCGGGTCCCACTTGAGCGACTTGTCGTGCCAGTCCTTGTCGCCCTTGCCCATGCTGCCCGACACGTCGAACGCGAAGGCGAGGTATACGGGCTGGAGGCCGGCAGCCGCCGTCTGCGTGGCGCATGCGCCGTCGCCGCCCGTCGGGCTGCCGCTGCCCGCGCCGTTCGCTCCGGCCCCGCCGCCGATGTCCAGCGAGCCCCCCGCGCCGAAGGAGCCACCGGAGCTCGCCCCTTCCCCTTCACGCTCGCCTCCGTCGCTCGGGCTACTACCGCACCCGAGCCCGACCGCAGCCATGCTCAGCACCGACATGGCAACCGTAAGCAATCTCATCCTTCGACTCCTTGCACGACCGCGTGCCGGTGCCCTGCTGTCGACATCGAATCACAGGGATCGCGCGTGGTCTCGGGCCTCCCAAGCACGTGAAGTGCCAGGGCCCGGAAGCGCCCGGACCACGCCGCCCTCGTCGTCGATGGGTGTCGGGGAGCTGGAGCAGCTATCTCGGGCCAGCGCACCGCGTCACGGCATCTTTCAACGTGGCGTCGGCCGTATCGAGCGTCACCGTGTACGGCGGGGTGAACGCGCTCCCCTGCCCTGTCTCCTTCCGGGTGGTGTCCGACATGCCGAGGTAGGCGTTCCCGCTCGCCACGATCTGCGCGGTCGGCTCGCCGTCGTAGAAGATGTGCGGGTCCTTCACCCCGTCGAAGGTGTTGTTCTCGACCCGGAGCCTGGCCTGGAGGCCGCCCCCGATCGCGTAGTTGTTGCCGGCCGCCGAGTAGTAGTTGTTGAAGACGTGGACCTGGCCGAAGCGGACGCGCGGCATGCGCTCCGTCACGCCGTCGGCCCACCAGTTGTGATGATAGGTGACGCGCAGCCGGCCCGTGTCCTCGTCCGCGTTGTTGTCGCTGTGGCCCACCAGGTTCGAGAAGCGGTGAGCGGGATCCGGCGCGTCGCTCGTGTAGTGGAACTTGCACCACGAGATGGTCACGAGATCCGAGCCGTGGACGACGTCGAGGTTGCCGTCCAGCGCGTCCCAGACCTCCACGTGGTCGACCCAGACGTGGTGGGCGAAGTGGATCTGGATCCCGTCATCCATGGTCGAACGGGCGTTGATCTTGAGGTTCTGGATGACGACGTTCTGGATCGGCGCGTCGATCGACTTTCCCCGGACCTGGAGTCGGCCGAGGAGGGTCGC
Organism: Sorangium sp. So ce1335; assembly: GCF_051521615.1. Taxonomy (NCBI): domain Bacteria; kingdom Pseudomonadati; phylum Myxococcota; order Polyangiales; family Polyangiaceae; genus Sorangium; species Sorangium sp. So ce1335. The sequence goes on along the minus strand of NZ_CP150363.1, from coordinate 4,862,531 downwards.
GCCCGGGCCCATCCCGATCAACGTCTTGTTGGACGCCACGTCGATGTCCACGCCGCTGATGTCGATCTCGCCGGAGAGCTGGATGATCAGGGGCTCGGCGCTCTCGGCGTATTCGACGAGCTGTTCGGCCGTGGTCGCGGTGACCGTCCTCCCGCCGAGGCCGCCCGTCGTGCTCGCCACGCCGTGGCCGCTCTCGCCCGCCCATCCGACCAGCGCGCCGGCCGGGCAGCCGTCGGTGGCGCCGCCGCCGGCGCCCGAGCCCGCGCTCTGCCCGCCGCTCCCTCCCGCGCCCTCGCCGCCCGCGCCGCTGCTCGCGCCTCCGCCGCTGCCCGGCGTCCCGGCGCCGCTCGTCCCGGCGCCGCTCACCGTCGTCGACGGCCCGCTCGCCCCGGCGCCAGACGCGGTCGCGCCGTCCCCGCCGCCCGCGCCGACGGCCTCGGCGTCGTCTCCGGACGATCCGCAGCCGCCTGCGCCGCAGAGCACGACGAGGGCTACCGCCCAGGGGGTGAAACGATTCGACCGCTCATGCCACATGGTTGCCTCCTGATAGCGTGAAGAAACACCGTCGCGCGGCTGCGCCCGGCGGGGCCGCCGGAGCCGTCACTGGACCTCGAAGGCGCCGAGGTCGGGCGCGGCGCCGGAGTACGGGAGCGCTGGGCCCTCGGCCGAGCCCGCGTTGACGAACTGGCTCGTCGGGGCGAGCCGCAGGAAATCGGTCTCCGGCAGGCTGCCGTCGGGGTTGCGCGGCGCCTTCGCCAGCGCGCGATCGAGGCTGAGGAAGTCGGCGTCGGTGGCGCCCTCGAACGCGTTCGAGACCTGCGTGCCGACCGGCTCGTCGCCGGACTTCCTCGCGTGTGAGATGTTGTTGATGAACGTGTGGCACCCGCCCTCGCCGAAGGCGAAGTTCATGGATCCGTTCAGCCACCCCGTGCAGTTCTTCACGGTGATGTTGCCGATGTTGTTGTTCTCGTCGAAGCCGCGGACCTTGTTGCCGAACGCGACGGAGCGCGTGATCACGTGATCGGAAGCGAGGCCGTTGCTCCCGCCCATCTTGAAGCCGTTCCCGTTCCCCATGTACGGGACCGGAGGCGGCGTGCTCATGTACCCCCCTTCCTCGTACCCGTTGTCGAACGCCCAGCACTGGTCCAGGAGGACGGGCTTCAGCGGCTTGCCGTTGCGGTTGAACATGTCCCAGCCGTCGTCGGAGTTGTTCCAGGCGCGGCAGCCGTGGAACTCGTTCCCCTCCCCGACGTTCAGCTTCGGGGCGAAGCCGTCGGCGTCGCCGCCGTCGGGGGGATCGTAGTTGCTGTACGAGTCGCAGTTGACGATCGCGTTGAACGAGGGCCACTCCTCCTCCGGGGTCTCCAGCTCGCCCAGCCGGCCGCCGAGCTGGAGGCCCGAGTCCCGGTTGTGGTGGAACACGCAGTTCTCGATGACGTTGTGGTGCCCCGAGATGAAGAGGCCGTTGTCCCCCGCGTTGGCGATCTCGATCCCCTTGATGTGCCAGTAGCTGCCGTGGAGCTCGACGCCGCGCGGGCTGGCCGGGTCCCCCTTCTTGTAGTACTGGTCCTTGAACTCGAGCACGGGCTCCTCGCCGGGATAGGCGTACACGCGCTTCCTCTGCTCCGGCGTCCCGTCGTTCCCGTGGGCGATCTCCACCGTCGGAACGTAGAGGTACTCGCCGCCGCGCAGGTAGATGGTCTGACCTGGCTGCACCAGGGTGACGGCCTTGTACAGCGTGGTGGGCGCGTCGAGGGTGCCGGGGTTGTCCTCTGCGCCGTCGGGGGCGACGTAGAGGTCGTCCTCCGACGGAGGCGGATCCATGCCGCCGGCGCCCGCTGACCCGCCGGCGCCGGACGAGACGGCCGCCTGGCCGCCCTGCGCTGCGGAGCTGGCCGTCGAGCCGCCCTGTCCTGCGGAGCTGGTCGTCTGGCCGCCTCCTGTGCCCACCGCGCCGGCGCCCGCGCCCCCGGCTCCGCTGGCGGATCCATCAGGCTCGGCGACGGAACCGCCGGCGTCGCTGCAAGCGGCCATCGATGCGAGCAAGAAGCCGGCGCCGAGCGCCGCAAGGGTACGAAAACGCATTTCGATGTCTCCATGGCCAGGACAATGCCGCGTCGCCAGACCCGCTCCTGGTTCCGCGGTAACAAAAAAATCGAACCACAGAGGCGCCGAGGGCACAGAGGAAGAGAAAGAGAGAGAACGAGAGGGGCTTTTATCCTTCTTTCCTCTGTGCCCTCTGCGCCTCTGTGGTTCCTTGTCTCTTCAAATCAGGGACAGCCGCGTGCGACGCGGCACGCGCGGATCCGAGGTGATGGCGGCCGTCGCGGTGGTGCTCACTGCACGGGCGCAACGTAGGCGATCAGGGTGCCCATGTTCTTGATGAAGCTCTCCACCGAGATCCCGGTCGGCGCCTCCTCGGCCGGGTAGGTCGCAGGCGCCTTGGCCGGGTCGTAGGGCGATGTGTCGTTGCGGTCGCCGACGTGCGTCGTGGCGTAGGTGTCCTCCAGGTAAGGCTCGGCGCTGCCAGGCCCTATGTAGGGGTTTGTCATCGTCTTGATCTTCGTCGGCCAGTAGCCCTCTCCAGTGAGCTCGTCGACGAGCTTCTGCGCCTCTTCCTCGGTCACCGGCGGGGTCGTCATCGTGCTGCCGGCGTAGAGGTCGTCGAGCTTCACCTCGCGCAGCGAGAAGTACTTCGGCAGCGCCACGGGCCCCGTGATCTCGAGGGGCGAGCCCGCCGTGAGCTCCTCGGGCGACATGGCCTTCAGCTCCTCGTAGCGCGCGCGAATGGCGGCCACGTCGAGCTTGCGCGCCTGCCCGTAATGGCCGATGGGCTTCTCGGGGCTCTTGTCGAAATAATATTCGCCGTTGACGACGTTCGAGCCGCGCCGGTGGACGAAGAGCGGATCGCCGGTCCCGATCTCGATGTACGTGGGGTGCGTGAAGTCGGGAAAGATCTGCGCGTGCTCCGGCGACAGCGCGACGCTGTCCAGCCAGTCCAGCGCCTCCGGCACGCGGGCGATGTACTTCTCGTCCCCGGTCAGGTTGTAGAAGTTGAGGAGCTGCTGGATGTTGTTCGCCGTCGTGTGCGTGGTCAGCGCCTTCGGCTCGTAGGTGCGCGCGCCGGAGGGCTCGCCCTCGAGCGTGAACTGCAGGCCCCAGGCGGGCTGCGGCGCGGGCTGCTGCAGCGCCACGAAGCTGCCCATGGCGCGCTCGACGTTCTCGAGCAGCCGCGACTCGCCGAGCGCCAGGTGGCACATGATCAGGAACTTGATGTTCTCTCCCGCCACGTCGTCGTTGAACGTGATGAGGCTCGTGTAGTCGGGCATGCCGTCCTTGCCCATCAGCGGGAAGCGCTGCGGCCAGCCGCCCTGGGGGTACTGGCTCTCGGTGACGAAGCGGATCGCCTTGGTGAGCGGGTCGCGGAACCGCTCGTCCTGCCGCTCGACGTACATGCGCAGGAGGAGCTGCGAGGCCACGGCGGTGCCGGCGTCGTCGAACGTCGCGTTGCCGTAGTAGTGCTGGAACTCCTCGAGCCGCCAGCCGTTCTTGCCGATCGTGTCGTACCAGTCCTTGAGCGACTCCTCGCCCGCGAAGTCATGGATGTAGTTCCAGCCGCCGGCCTCGTGCTGGGCCTCGATCAGCGCGAGCGTCACCTGCTCGGCGGCCTTGTAATAGAGCTCGTCGCCCGTCGCGTGGTAGGCGTCCAGGTAAAGGTGGCCCATCGACGGCGTGCCGGGCGGCTGCACCCAGAGCATCGTGCGCTTCGCCTCCATCTCGCCCCAGCTCCGCGAGAGATCGGGGAGGTAGCTCCACACGTAACCGCCCTTGTAAGCGACCTCCTCGCTCATGAAGGTGGCCGCGCGCTTCATCGCATCGAAATACGGCTCCATCCCGGGCGGCACGTTCGGCCCGCCGCCGGACCCGCCGGAGCCGCCGGAGCCGCCGGAGCCGCCGGAGCCGGCGCTGGAACCCGGGTCGTCGCCCCCGCCGCAGGCGGCCAGCATGACGGGCAAGAGAATCGACTTCGTGAACATTCTGCGTTTCATACGCACCTCGATCGCACCGGGCCGCTGCGTCGGTCACAGGACCCGTCGAAAAGACACGGTGACAAGGGTGAATCGGAGAGGCTGACCGGCTCGCTGCGCTCAGGGCATGTAATCTTCGCGAGCTGGCGTGAAGACATCGAGCACGACGGACGGCTCGAACGCCCAGGCCTGGTGCTCGACGCCCCCGCGGACGACGAAGCTGTCCCCGGCGCGCGCCTCGAACGCCTCGTCTCCGCACGAGAACCTGAGGTGCCCGGAGATGACGTAGACCATCTGGTCGTGCGGATGGCTGTGGCGCGCCCCGGCCCAGCCGTCCTCCATGTGGTGCTCGACGAGCATCATGTTCGGGTTGTGGGCCAGGATGCGCCGCCTGAGCCCCGGCTCCGGCGTGAAGAACTCGACCTCACCGCCGGACACGCGCACGAGGCGCGGGACATCTCTCTTCTGAACGTGGATCATCCTTCTTCTTGCTCCTCGAGGCGACTACGCCTGCGCGCCCTGCCTGAGCTCGGCCCGCGCGGACCTGACCGCGGAGACGAACTCACGCGCGCGCTCCGAGAGGACCTCGTCCTTGCCCGCCGTGAGCGCCGCGGCGTCGACGAGCTCGCCGCCGACCCCGAGCGCCACGGCGCCGGCCGCGATGAAGTCCTTCACCGTCGACAGGTTCACCCCGCCGGTCGGCATCACCTTCACGTGCGGGAGCGGCCCGCGCAGGGCGCGCAGGTACTTCGCGCCCCCCATCGCGGAGCACGGGAACACCTTCACCGTGTCCGCGCCGGCGTTCCAGGCGGTGATCACCTCGGTCGGCGTGAGCGCCCCGGGGAAGACCGGCTTCCCGAGGTCGTGCGCCGCGCGGATGACCTCCAGATCGAGCCCCGGGCTCACGATGAACTGAGCCCCGGCCTCGATGCACCCGCGGGCGGCGTCCGCGCTGAGCACGGTGCCCGCGCCGACGAGGACGTGGCTGCCCATGCGCGAGGCGATCTCGTGCATGACGGCGAGCGCGTCCGGGACCGTCATCGTGATCTCGATGACGTCGATGCCGCCCTCGCGCAGCGCGCGCGCGGCGCGCACCGCGAGCGCTCCGGACGGCGCCCGCACCACGGGGACGACGCCGGTCTCCTCGATACGGCGGACGATCTGCTCTCTGGTCATCTTCTCGTTCATCGCTCGATCCTCGCGCTCGCCCCGCTCATCGCCCGCCGCACCTCGCCCAGCGTCGCCATCGAGGTGTCCCCCGGCGTCGACATCGCCAGCGCGCCGTGCGCGACGCCGCACTCGAGCGCCCACTGCGGGCTCTGCTCGGTCAAGAGGCCGTAGATGATCCCCGAGGCGAACGAGTCCCCGCCCCCGACGCGGTCGAGGATCTCGATGTCACGCTGCGGGACCTCGTAGAACTCCCCGTCGCAGTACAGGATGCCGCCCCAGCCGTTGACGCTCGCGCTCCTCGCCGTCCGGAGGCTCGTGGCCACGACCGAGATGTTGGGGTACGCCGCGACGACATCGGAGATCATCCGGCGGAACCCCTGGGTGTCGAGCTTGCTGTAGCTGCTGTCCACGCCGGACACCTCGAAGCCGAGCGCCGCGACGAAGTCCTCCTCGTTGCCGAACAGGCAGTCGACGTACGGCATGAGGGCGCGATTGACCTCGCGCGCCCGCTGCTGCCCGCCGAAATTCTTCCACAGCGAGGGCCGGTAGTTCAGGTCGTACGAGATCCGCACGTCGTGCTCGCGCGCGACCTCCATGGCCTCGCGCGCCACGCCCGCGGTGGTCTCGGACAGGGCGCAGAAGATGCCGCCCGTGTGGAACCAGCGCGCCCCGCGTTCGCCGAAGACGGCCTTCCACGGGAGATCCCCGGACCTGAGCCGCGACGCCGCGCTGTGGCCGCGGTCCGAGCACCCGACGGCGGCGCGCGGCCCGAAGCCGCGCTCGGTGAAGTTGAGGCCGTTGCGCACCTCCCGGCCCACGCCGTCGTAGGGGACCCAGCGCACGTACGACGTGTCGACCCCGCCCTGGAGCATCAGGTCTTCGATCAACCGCCCGACCGGGTTGTCCGCCAGCGCGGTGGCGATCGAGGTCCGCAGGCCGAAGCAGCGCCGCAGCCCCCGCGCCACGTTGTACTCTCCCCCGCCCTCTCCGACGTCGAACGTCCGGGCGGTGTGGATCCGTCGCTCCCCCGGATCGAGGCGCAGCATCACCTCGCCGAGGCTCACCAGATCCCATTCACAGCTCTTTGCATCGCGGATCTTCATCTTCAGCTCCTCAACGGCTCATCCAGCCGCCATCGACGACCAGCACGTGGCCGTGAATGTATTTGCTCGCCTCCGAGCACAGGAACAGCGCGGCTCCCGCGATGTCGCTCGGATCTCCCCACCGCCCGGCCGGGATGCGCTCCAGGATCTGGCGGCTCCGCCCCTCGTCGGCCCGGAGCGCGGCCGTGTTGTCCGTCGCGATGTAGCCAGGCGCGATCGCGTTCACGTTGACCCCCTTCACCGCCCACTCGTTCGCCAGCGCCTTGGTGAGCTGAGCGATACCGCCCTTGGACGCCGCGTAGGCAGGCACCAGGATCCCGCCCTGGAACGAGAGCAGCGAGGCGATGTTGACGATCCTGCCCGACCCCTGATCGAGCATCTCCTTGCCGGCCAGCTTGGACAGGCGGAACGCGGACGTCAGGTTGACCTCGATCAGGAGATCCCAGTCCTCGTCGGCGTACTCGACCGCCGGCGACCGCTTGATCAGCCCCGCGTTGTTCACGAGGATGTCGAGGCGCCCGAGCTCGGCCCTGGTCCTCCGGACGAGCTCCGCGTGGGCCGCGCGATCGGCCAGATCCGCGGCCATCCCGATGGCGCGCCGGCCGAGCCTGTGGATCGCGGCCATGGTGGCCTCGCCCGGCTCGTCCTTGCCGTGGCAGGCGACGTCCGCCCCGGCGCCCGCGAGCGCGGTCGCGATCGCCGCGCCGATCCCTGTGGCCGAGCCCGTCACGAGCGCGACCTTGCCGTCCAAACGAAACGGATCGCTTGTCATTGTCCTATCCTTGTCGAAGTCGCGCGGCCTCGAGCCGCGGCACGAGCGCATGAATGATGGCGAGCGCCATGAGGTAGGCAGACGCCGCCATGATGAAGAGCGTCGAGTAGCTCCCGGTGACCTGCAGGACGCGGCCGGCGATCTGCGCGATGAGCATCCCGCCGATCGCCCCGGCCATGCCGCCGAATCCGACGGCCGAGCCCACGGCCTGCGACGGGAACATGTCCGTTGTCAGCGTGAACAGGTTCGCCGAGAACCCCTGGTGCGCGGCCGTGGCCAGGCCCAGGAGGAGCACGGCGACCCAGAGCGAGTCGGTGCGCGTGGCGAGGAACACGGGCGCGACGCCGAGCGCGCAAACGAACATCGCGGTCTTGCGCGCCGCGTTCGCGGTCCAGCCGCGGCGCATCAGCGTCGAGGAGAACCAGCCGCCGGCGATGCTTCCCACGTCGGAGAGCAGGTAAATCGTCACGAGGGGCGGGCCGATCTGGAGCAGGTTCAAGCCGTGCTTGCGGTTCAGGAAGTCGGGGACCCAGAACAGGTAGAGCCACCAGAACGGGTCCGTCATGAACTTGCCGATCGCGAACGCCCACGTCTGGGGGTGCGGGAGGAGCTCGAGCCAGCCGACCTTGCCCGGCGGCGGGGACGGCTCGCTCGTGATGTACGCGCGCTCCGCCTCCGAGACGCGCGGGTTCTCCGCGAGGGGGCGGTAGAAGATGATCCAGGCGATGATCCACAGCGCGCCGAGCGCGCCGGTCAGCGCGAACGCCGCGCGCCACCCCCACGCCACCGCGATCCACGGCACCACGAGGGGGCACACGATCGCGCCGATGTTGGTCCCGGAGTTGAACAGGCCTGTCGCGAGCGCGCGCTCCTTCTTCGGGAACCACTCCGCGATCGTCTTGATGGCGCCCGGGAACAGGCCGGCCTCGCCGATGCCGAGGGCGAAGCGGGCCGCGGAGAGCCCCCCGGCGCTGCCCACGAGCGCGTGCGCCGTCGCCGCCAGGCTCCAGAACCCGACGGCGAACGAGAACCCGCGCCGCGTCCCGATGCGATCCATGAGGCGGCCCATCGTCACCATGCCGATCGCGTAGGCGGCCTGGAACGACGTGACGATGTTGCCGTAATCGATATCGTTGTAGCCGAGGTCCTTCTGCAGCGTCGTCTTGAGGACGCCGAGCACCTGCCGGTCGACGTAGTTGATCGTCGCGGCCGTGAACAAGAGGGCGCAGATCACCCAGCGATAGCGCCCCACGCCGGCGGCGACCTGCGGCGCGACGCCGGCGCCTGAGCCCCGCGGCGCCTCCGCGGGCACATCGGCGAGGCCCGTCGTGGGCTCCGATTTCATGACCATGAAGCACTCCTCCCTGGAGCCCGCGCGGCGCCGGCTCGCCCCCGCGGTGGCTACTTGAGGCTCGCCTCGAGGCCAGAGCCGCGCTGGCTGAACTCCGGCTGCACGTTGACCACGCCGAACACCCGATCTTCCCGCTCGCGGTGCGCGGCCATGAGCCAGATGAAGTTGATCGCGTGCCCGGGCGCCGCGACGTTCGGGTGATAGCCGGCCGGCATCAGGACGGCGTCGCCGTCGCGGACCACGGTGACCACCTCGGGCGACTCCGGGGTCGTGTAGACGAGCTGCACGCCGAACGCCGGAGGCGGCATGTCGAAGTACACGTACATCTCCTCGAGGATCTCGGTGTGCTCGTGCGGCGGCCAGCTCGTCCAGTTCCCCGGGGCCGAGCGCGTGAACCCGGCGACGATGCGACCCGCGTCCACGTTCTTGCCGATCAGGATGCTGAGCTCGCGCTTCGTGGCGTCGCCGCCCGCCGTGAACTTGAGCGCCGGGTCCTGCTCGATATCCCTGTAGCGCACGACCTGGAGCGGGTAATCCCCCTCCACCTCGGCGCCGCACTCGACGAGATCGACCGACGATCCCGTGCTGACCTCCACCGTCGATCCGCGAGGCACGTAAACGGCGTCGTACCGGCCGAGCCCGATCGTGTCCCCGCCGTTCACCTGCACGACGCACTGGCCGGCCATGCAGAGGAGCCCGACCTCGCGCCCGTTGGTCTCGAAGCGCGCCTTCGGGACGGCCTGATCGAGCAGGATGCGGCCGTAATGCAGGCGCTTCATGGGGCTGTCGGCCGGCGTCACGGAGAGCATCCGCCCCTTGTGGGACGCCGTTGCGCGGACCACGACCTGCTGAGGATTCACTGGCTTCATGGAAAGAGACCTTCCGCTGTATTGGTTAAGTGCGTTTACGAAGTCGCGCGGCGGAGCCCCGACGCTCCGTCGCGCGTCAGAAAGCCGGGCTCGCCTTGATGTTCCACTCGACGTTGAGGCCGATGAAGTGCTCCCACGAGCGCTGGCTGAACACGTCGTCCCGCGCGTAGAGCGCCTTCGCGCCGTCGTCGCGCCGGGTGACGAGCCAGATGAAGCGGAGCTGCGGGCGCTTGAAGTCGCCCTTGCCCGCCACGTTCAGGAACGGCACGAGCCCGAAGCGCACGACGCTCGCGCTGTGGTGGCTCGCGCCGGCCGGCGCGCCGGGCGCCGCGGGATCGGCCGGCGGCGGGACCCTGCCGCGCCGCTGCGCCTGGTACGACCCCTCGACCGCGATACCGCCCCAGTCGCGCAGGTAGACGTGCGGCCGCACGACGAAGATGCCCTCGTCCAGATCGCTGAAATCGAAGTCCGCGCTGGCGTTGCGGAACGAGCGCACGTACCCCGAGGCCATGAGGCCGAGCGGCCCCGTCTCATAATTGCCGCTCAGGGTGACCATGAGCTCGTGCGCGCCGGACGCGGTGCCGTCCGGCGCGGGCTGGAAGGGGCTGCCGAACTCGCCGTACGCCGCGAGGTCGCCCGCATACCGGAGGAACAGGTGCAGGTGCCCGTTGTCCACGCCGGTGAACGGGCTGACCTGGGCGCCGATGACGTACCCCGAGTCGCTCGGCAGGTCCTCGAAGACGCCGGCCTCCGCCGTCTCGCGCCTGCCGGAGGGCGTCGTGTGCAGCTCGCCGTACAGGACGCCCTTGACGCCCGCCTTCTCCCCGACGGGGACGGTGTGGCTCGCCTTGAAGCTCGAGATGAGCCGCTGGCGATCGAGGACGTTGACGTTCGCCACGCCGGGCTGGTTGAGCGCCGGCGGGCGCTCCACCGCCTGCGTGTAATACGGCGTGAGCGGCCGGTTGACGCCGGCGTGGACGGCGAAGTACGTGCGCTTCGAGGGCAGGTCGTAACGCGCGCCGCCGCCCAGCGTGTTCAGCCAGTCGAGCGGCCAGAAATCGAGCAGCTCGCTGTTGTCACCGCGGTAGAGGCGCGAGCCGATCCACACGGACAGGCCCTTGAGGCCGAGATCGCGCTCCTCCACGAAGGCGTTGCGGAGCGACATGTTGATGTTCCACGGCCGCGCGTTGTTGTAATGGAGCGTCGGGGCGTCCACGACCAGGCGGACGGCGACGCGCGTGGTGGCGCCCGTGGATTGCCAGTAGTCCTGCCGCTCCAGGTCGAGCTGGACGAACGTGGACTCGTCGAGGCGCGAGCCCCTCAGGACGATGTCGGCGTCGCGCGGCGCGTTCCCCTCGCCGTCCATGGCCGCGACGGCCCGGCCGACGCCGCCGAAGAAGAACCCGCTCTCCGGCACCTTCTCCTGCGGCGGCATGCTGGGCTCTTCCTTCGTCACCGGCTGCTGGGACGGGGCCACGGGCTGCGCGGGCTCGGCGCTCCTGGCCGCGACGGCCTGCGACGCGTCCTCCCCGGGCTGCTGCGCGTCCGGCGCCTCGGGCGGCGCGTCCGGCGCCTCGGGCGCCTGGCCGGGCGAGGGCGCCGGCGTCGCGGGAGGGGGCAGCGGCTGCGCGTGCGCGACCGCGGGGGGCGCGCAGAGGGCCGCGCCGAGGAGCGCGCAGGCCAGGCTGCGCGCGCTCGCGAGGCGGGTAGATGACGCGGCCGCGCCTCGGTCGGATGAGCGCGCGCTGCATCGCGAGCTGCGGTGAACATCATGCCCAGGGTGGCAACAGCGATTGACGATGGAGTTCAAGGGGGCGCCGATCTCGTGGGGGGTTGGAGCTTCGCCAGCGCGAGCAGCGGGGCTGTCGTCGAGGCGCGCGAGGCCCGACAGCACGTCCTGTGGCTCGCTCCGCGTGGGGTGCGCTTGCAGCGTCCACGCTTGACTGCAGACGTTTGCACACCACGAGTGCAAACCACGAGCCAAGGGCACACACCGCGTTCGCGGCGCCGTGACGCGCGCGACGCCCCGGGTTGGAGCGATGAGCCGAGGCCCGTCCGCAGCGGCTCTGGGCCGGATCCGACCCGAGCGCAGGACGTGCCCCGAGGCGCCCTGGCGACGACCTGGCGCGCTCCGCCTGGACGAGAGGCAGTTTCCCTCGCAACGCCGTAAACCCCGAGTTGACATGTGCGACAGCCGTGGTTGACGCGCGCAATGGCCGGCGCCGTCGCGCGTTCGCGCCTGCGGGCGCGGCGGGCGCTCGATGAGCCTGTGAGTCGAGGGTGGGTTTGGAGGAGCGCCGGAGCGGAGCTCCTCCGGCGGCGCGCGGGGCGAGAGCGGCGTTGCCACGCTTCCGGCGCGGCGCGCGGTGCGCCCCGCGCCCGCGGGGCCGCGCCTCAGAGGTTGAACTGTGCCGGCAACCAGAGCGAGAGCTGGGGCACGTAGCTGATGAGCATGAGCGCGACGATCATGGCGGCGAACATCGGCATCATCGGCCGGACCACCCTGGCGATCGTGGTCTTGCCGACCCCGCAGCCCACGAAGAGGCAGGTGCCCACCGGCGGGGTGCACAGGCCGATGCACAGGTTCGTGACCATCAGGACGCCGAAGTGCACAGGGTCAATGCCCATCCCCGTGACGACCGGGAGGAAGATGGGCGTGAAGATCAGGACCGCAGGCGTCATGTCCATGAAGGTGCCCACGACGAGCAGGAGCACGTTGATGATGAGCAGCGTCGCGAACGGGCTCTGGGAGATCCCCAGCATCACCTGGCTGACGCTCTGGGGCACCTGCTCGAAGGCGAGGACCCAGCTCATGGCCTGGCTGGCCCCCACCAGGATCATCACCACCGCCGTGGTCTTCGCGGACTTGAGCAGGATGCGCGGCATGTCCTTGAGCTTGACCTCACGATAGAACAGCGTCCCCAGCAGGAACGCGTAGGCCACGGAGACCGCGCTGGCCTCGGTCGCCGTGAACACCCCGGCGAGGATGCCGCCCATGACGATCAGGATCAGGAGCAAGCTGGGGATCGCCTGGGCGAAGCTCCGCAGGACCTCGCGGAGCGGGACCTTCTCGCTAACGCCCACCGGCTGCTTGCGGTTGGCCAGGAACGCCACGACCATGATGGCCAGGCCCACGACCATGCCCGGGACGACGCCGGCCAGGAACAGCGCGGCCACGGACACGTTCCCGGCCACCACGGCATAGACGATCATGATGTTGCTCGGGGGGATGAGCAGCCCGGTGGTGGCCGAGGTCGTGGTCAGCGCGACGCTGAACTCCCGGCCGTAGTTCTTTCGCTCCATCTCCGGGATCATGAAGCCCCCGATGGAGGAGACGGCAGCCGCCGCCGAGCCCGAGACGGCCCCGAAGAGCATGCACGTCAGCGTGTTGACGTACGAGAGGCCGCCGTGGAAGCGACCGACCACGGCGCTCGCGAAGTCCATGAGCCTGCGGGCCATGCCGCCTTCGCCCATGAGCAGGCCGGAGAGGACGAAGAAGGGAATGGCGAGCAGCGGGAAGCTGGCGATGCCGGTCGAGATGCGCTGCGCCACGATGTAGCCCGTGGGCACGTCGCCCAGCGAGGCGACCGTCAGCACCGTGGACAGGCCGATGCAGACGGCGACCGGGACGTTGAGGAGGAGCAGCGCGAAGAAGCTGAACACCAGGATGAGGACTTGGATTTCCATGGCAGGTCCGGTTCTGGAAGGTCATGTGTCGGTGACAGGCTCGCCTCTCCTAGGCGACGCCCGCCCGGTGAACAGCTCCACCAGGTTCTCGATGCAGAACATGAGGAAGAAGGCGCCGCTGATGGGCACGGCCAGGTAGGCGTAGCCCACCTGGATGTCGAGCGCGGGCGACACCTGCCCGGACTCCAGCGTCTTGATGACGAGCGTCCATCCGCCGTAGATCAGCGCGAACGCGGCGAAGGCCGCCACGAGGAGCTCGATGGCGATCGCCGCGACGCGCTGGGCCGCCGGATCCAGCTTGCCGACGAAGTAGTCGACGCCGAGGTGCGCTCTCTCGCCGTAGGCGAGCCCGGCGCCGAGGAGCGAGATCCAGACCAGGAGATAGACGGCGAGCTCCTCGGTCCATCGGCTCTGGTTGCCGAGCACGTAGCGGGAGAAGACGCCCCAGAGGGTGTCGAGCGTGAGCGCCGCGAACGCGGCGACGAGCACGACCTCCAGCACCCTGATCAGCCCCGCGTGCAGCCTGTGCAGCGGCCCGACGACGGCCGGCGCTCGAGGGGCCCGAGCGGCGCCGGCCGGGCCGTCGCGGCCCGCGCCCGGCGCCGGCGCGGGCGACCGGGGCTCCCGGGGGGCGCTCGTCTCCTCGTCGTCGAGCAGACGCCCTACCGCGCGCTCCTGGATGTCCATCACTTGACCTCCTGGACGCGCTTCACGAGCTTGCCGAGCTCCGCGCCCTCGAGGCGGTCGTACATGGGCTGGACCTGCTCGCGGAACGCCTCCTTGTCGGGCCTGTGGATGGTCACCCCAGCCTTGGTCAGCGCGTCGAGGGACGCCTGCGTGCTCTTCTTCCACGCCTCGCGCTGGAAGACGGCCGACTCGTCGGCCGCCTCCTGGATCCACCCCTGGACCTCGGGGCTCAGCGACTCCCAGATCTTCTGGCTGAACAGGATGATGTCAGGGATGCTCGTGTGCTCGTCGAGCGAGTAGTGCTTGGCGACCTCGAAGTGGCGGCTCGTGAGGAGGCTGGGCGGGTTGTTCTCGGCCCCGTCGACCATCCCCTGCTGCAGCGCGGAATACAGCTCGCCGAACGCGATCGGCGTCGGCGCGGCGCCCATCTGCGAGACGAGGTCCATCGCGGTCTTGCTCTTCATGACGCGGATCTTCTTGCCCTTGAGATCCGCCGGGCTCATGACGGGCGCGTCGATCGTGTAGAAGCTGCGGCTCCCGGAGTCGTAGTAGCAGAGCCCCCTCACGCCCACCTTCGTCCCGGCCGCGGCGAGCTCCTTGCCCACGTCGCCGAGGAGCACCTTCCAGAAGTGCTCCTCGTCGCGGAAGAGGTACGGCAGCCCGAAGAGCGCCATCTCCGGGATGAAGCTCTCGAGCGGCGCCGTCGAGGTCTTGACCATCGCCAGGGCGCCTCGCTGCACCTGCTCGATGCTCTCGGTCTCGCTGCCGAGCTGCCCGTTCGGGAAGATCTGCAGTTGCACGGCGCCGCCCGACTTCTTGTCGAGCTGCTTCGCCATGTACTCCATGGCGACGTGCACCGGATGCGCCTGATCGAGCGCGTGCGACAGCTTCAGGACCACTCGCTTCGTGCCGGCGCTCGTCGCGCCGGCAGCTCGCCTTTCGCCGGCGCCCTCCGCGGACGCGGGGCGGGCCAGCACCGAGAAGGCGCCGGAGGTGATGACGGTCCCCAGCAGGCAACCGAGCACGAGGAAGGAAAAGGCTTTCTTGTCCATATCGATGCACGCCGGAATCGGGGTTGTCGTGAAAGGTTGAACGGCACGGCGCAGCGCGGCGGCCCGGAGGGCCGATGGCAGCCCGCGGCGGGCAGGCCTCGACGGCGGCCCCGCGCGGCGCAGAGGGGCGCTCGCCAAATGGACCGCGGTTTTGCAATCGCTGCGCCAGGCGGAGATCCCGAGACGGGCCGCGCCGTCGCCGGCGGAGCGATGTCAACCTCGAGTTGACTCGGTGGACATCCGACGTTGCGCGTGGGGCGACGTTGGGCGTGGGGCGGCGCGGCGTCGGCGGATCCGGCTGGACGACGGGGCGCGCGCTGGCGGCCCGCCCCTCGCGGCGAGGCGCGCTCCGCCGCCGGCGCTCGCGCCCGGACGTCCTGCACGCGCCGGACCAGCGCGGGACCTCACGTCTTGCGTTGCCATGGTCCCTGGGGTAAGGGGGCGGCAATGAGTGGTCCCGAACTCGGCCGCCTCATCGACGAGGTCGATCGCACGGTGGACGTCCAGTTCGCCGCCGTCGGCGATCTCGATGAGCTGAACCGCCTGTATGCCAGCCTGCTTGGGCGCCGCGGCTCGCTCAATGCGCTGATGAAGCAGCTCCCGGGGGCGGCGCCCGAGGAGCGCAAGCAGCTCGGCCAGCGGCTCAACGCCGTCAAGGGCCGCGTCGAGCGCGCCCGCGAGCTGGCCACCGCGCGGATCAAGCGGACAGCGCGCGACCAGGAGCTCGCCGCGCCGCCGATCGATATCACCCTGCCCGGCCGCTGGCGCGCGCCGGGGCGCCCGCACCCGATCATGCGGACGCTCGACGAGATCGTCGATATCTTCGTCGGGCTCGGCTTCGACGTGGCCGAGGGGCCGCAGATCGAGCTCGCGCGCTACAACTTCGATCTCCTCGGCTTCCCGGCGGATCACCCGGCCATGGACATGCACGACACGTTCTACGTGGCGGGCGATCCGGGGCAGAACGTCCTCCTCCGCACGCACACGAGCCCGGTGCAGGTGCGCGAGATGCTCTCCCACCCTCCCCCGGTGATGATCGTCGCGCCCGGCGTCGTCTATCGCCGCGACGACGACGCGAGCCACAGCCCCATGTTCGTGCAGATCGAGGGGCTCGTCGTCGATCGCGACGTGTCGCTCGCCGACCTCAAGGGCCTGCTCGAGGTCTACAGCCGCCGGATGTTCGGTGAGAACACGAGGACGCGCTTCCGGCCGAGCTACTTCCCCTTCACCGAGCCGAGCGCGGAGCTCGACGTGTCCTGCCTCGTCTGCTTCGGCGCGAACCGCGCTTGCCCGCAGTGCAAGGGGACTGGCTGGCTGGAGGTGCTCGGGTGCGGCATGGTCCACCCGACCGTCCTCCGGAACGTCGGAATCGACCCGGAGGTCTACACGGGCCTGGCGTTCGGCATCGGCGTGGATCGCACGGCCAACATGAAGTTCGCCGTCGACGACATCCGCGCCTTCTACGAGAACGACGTCCGCTTCCTCGGAAGCCTCTAGCCCCCTGGCCGAGCCACCGCGCGCCGCAGCCCCGACTCCCCATGTTGATATCCTACAAGTGGCTTCAAGAGATCCTCGGCGCCGATCCCGGCGTCGACGCGGTGACGTCGGCGCTCGGCCGCGGCGGCCTCGAGGTGGACCGCGTGACGCACGTCGGCGCCGCGCTGCGCCCGGTCGTGCTCGCGAGCGTCGTCGGGACGCGGCCGCACCCGAGCAAGAAGGGCCTCACGCTCGTCCGCGTGGACGCCGGCGGCGCCGGCGAGGGCGTCGAGGTCGTGTGCGGCGCGCAGAACGTCCCGGAGCCGGGCGGCCGGTCGCTCGTCTGTTATGCGCCCGTGGGGGCGCAGGTCGTGGACCGCACCGGCGCGCTCGTCACGCTGACCGAGAAGGCGGTCGCCGGCGTCAGCTCGGCCGGCATGCTCTGCGCCGAGGACGAGCTCGGCCTCGGGTCGAGCCACGAGGGGCTGCTCCTCGTCGAGGGCGGGCGCCCCGGGCAATCGCTGCTCGACTGGGAGCCGCGCCTCGAGGACTGGATCATCGAGCTCAGCGTCACGCCGAACCGGCCCGACGCGCTGGGCCACCTCGGCGTGGCGCGCGACGTGGCCGCGGTGCTCGGCATCGCGTTCCAGCCGCCGGCCGTCGTCGCGGCCCCGCCGCGGGCGAGCGGCGCCGGGGCGCGCGCGAGCGTGGAGGTGCGCGACGGGGCGCGCTGCCCGCGGTACACCGGCCAGGTCATCGAGGGCGTGCGCGTGGGCCCGTCGCCGCTCTGGGCGCGGGTGCGCCTCGGCCGGCTCGGGGTCCGGCCGATCACGAACGTCGTCGACGCGACGAACCTCGTGATGCTCGAGCGGGGGCAGCCGCTCCACGCGTTCGATCTCGACACGCTGCGCCTCCCGATCGAGATCCGGATGGCCCGGCCGGGCGAGACGTTCGCGGCGCTCGACGGGAAGAAGCTGTCCCTGAACGAGGACGACCTGGTGATCGCCGACGCGGAGCGCGTCGTCGCGCTGGCCGGCGTCATCGGCGGCGCGGACAGCGGGGTCACGGCGACGACGCAGCGGGTGTTCCTCGAGTCGGCGTACTTCGAGCCGCGCGGGATCCGCAGGTCGGCGCGCCGGTACGGCTTCCACACGGAGGCGTCGCACCGCTTCGAGCGGGAGGTCGACCTCTCGGGGGTGCCGCTGTCGCGCGACCGCGGCAGCGCGCTGCTCTGCGAGCTCGCCGGCGGCGAGGCCGCGGGCGAGGCGATCGACGCGTACGTCGCGCCGCGCGCGCCGCGCCGGCTGACGCTGCGGCTGCCGCGGTACCAGCGCATCATCGGCGCCGAGGCCCCGGCGCACACGCGCGAGATCCTGGAGACGCTCGGGATCCGGATCGTGGAGCGGCAGGCGGATGGGCTGCTCGTCGAGGTGCCGGCGCACCGGCCGGACATCGTCGAGGAGATCGATCTCATCGAGGAGGTCGCGCGCGTCGCCGGCTACGACAAGATCCCGAGCCGGCTGCCGCGCGTCTCGGCGGCGCCGGCGGGGGCGAAGGGCGATTACCGGCTGCGGCGGCGGGTGCGGCAGATCTGCACCGGGATCGGGCTGCACGAGGCGGTGACGTACTCGTTCCTGTCGCCGCAGGAGCTGAAGGCGGCGCGCTACGACAGCGCGTCGCTGCTGCGGCTGGTCAACCCGCTCTCCGAGGAGAAGTCGGTGATGCGGCCGTCGCTCGTGCCGGGGCTGCTCACGGTGGCGCAGCGGTCGCAGCGGTACAACGTGCCGCGGGTGCGGCTGTTCGAGGTGAGCCAGGTGTTCCTGGCGCGCCAGGGCGAGGCGGCCGGCGCGGGCGGGGCGGGCGATGCGGGCGAGCAGCCGCGGGTCGAGCGGCCGCCGGTCGACGAGCCGACCCGGCTCACGGTGCTGCTCGTGGGGTCGCGCGACAGCTACCTGACGCGGCCCGAGGACGTCGATTTCTACGACGGCAAGGGCGTCGTCGAGGCGGTGCTGGCGGAGCTCGCGGGCAGCGTGGCCCCGGCGTTCGATCTGGAGGGCGAGCCGCCGCCGTGGGCGCACCCGCGCAAGGGCGCGCGCGTCACGCTCGACGGCCGGGAGGTCGGGTACGTGGCCGAGCTGCACCCGGACGTGCGCGACGCGCTGGAGCTCACGAGCGGGGCCGTGGCGGCGGAGCTCGACCTGGCGGCGGTGGCGGCGGCGTACAGGGCGCCGGTGGCCGCGAAGCCGAGCCGGTTCCCGGCGATGCGGCACGACGTGGCGCTGCTGCTGCCGCTGGATGTGCCGGCGGGTCAGGTCATCGAGGTGCTGCGGACGACGGCCGGCGAGCGGTGCGAGAAGGTCGAGCTGTTCGACAGGTACCGCGGGAGCGAGCTGCCGGCCGGGACGCACTCGCTGGGGTTCGCGCTGTGGTTCCGGTCGGCGGAGCGGACGCTGACGGACGACGAGGTCGACCGGTGGACGAAGGCGGCGGTGGACGCGGCGAAGGCGCGGTTCGGAGCGCAGCAGCGCTGAGGCCGCCGAGGGCGGCGGGGAGCGCGGGGGCCCCGCCGGGCTCGCCTGGGACCTCTTCTCTCCGGCGGTGCATGCAGCCGAACGGAAACGCCGCGGGCAGCCGGCGAGGCGGCTGGGCGCTTCGTCACGCGGCCGCGACAGCGTTCGTCTCGGCGCTGCTCGCCGCCATGGGCGCGTGCCTCCAGGGCGGCCTACGGTGCGGCGAGGGCTTCTGTCCGATCGACCATGCCTGCGTCGAGGACAGGCAGGGCAGACCTGCGTGCGTCGTCCCTGCCAGGCTGAACACCTGCGGCAACGGGGTCGTGGAGAGCGACGAGGACTGCGACGACGGCAACCAGCGCGGCGGCGACGGCTGCGGCGCCGACTGCCGCATCAGCTGCGGCAACGGGCAGGTCGACGAGGGCGAGGCCTGCGACGACGGCAACCAGCGCGGCGGCGACGGCTGCAGCGCCGACTGCCTGTCGGACGAGCGCTGCGGCAACGGCATCGTCGACGCCGTGCGCGGGGAGGACTGCGACTGCGGGGACAGCGAGCACCCGCCCGCGGACCTGCAGTGCCTCGTGCAATCGAGCGTGGCGCCGAGGGGCTATTGCCGCGACGACTGCAAGCGCCGCTGCGGCGACGGGGAGATCGCGGAGGGCGAGACCTGCGATCCCGACGCGCCTGTCCCCCTGTCCTGCACGGCGCTGCGCTTCGATTTTGGCCGGCCGGGTTGCACGAGCGCGTGCGACGGCTTCTCGACGGACCCGTGCGGAGACTGGAACTGGAGCGTCCAGGAGAGCGGCGTATCGGAGGACCTGCTCGGCATATGGGGGAGCGGGCCGCGCGACGTCTTCGCCGTCGGCGACCACGGCACGATCGCGCACTACGACGGCCGACTCTGGCAGCCCATGGAGTCGCCAACGAGCGAACGACTGAACGGCGTATGGGGGAGCGGGCCGCACGACGTCTTCGCCGTCGGCAACTACGGCACGATCGTGCACTACGACGGCGAGCGCTGGCAGCCCATGGAATCGCCCACAGATGAACAATTGCAGCATGTGTGGGGGAGCGGGTCACACGATGTCTTCGCCGTCGGCAGCAACGGCACGATCCTGCACCACGACGGCCTGCGGTGGCGGCTGATGGATTCTCCGAGCTCGAGACGGCTGGACGGCATCTGGGGGAGCGGGCCGCACGATGTCTTCGCCGTCGGCGCGAACACGGTCTTGCGGTACGACGGCGAGCGGTGGCGCATCGAAGAATTGCCCGAGGACGTGGAGCGGGAGTTCTTCGGCGTCTGGGGGAGCGGACCGAACAACGTCTTCGTCGCAGGAGAAGACGCCATCGTACACTACGACGGCGAGCGCTGGAGCCTCGAGGATCTGTACAGCCTGGGCTTCTGGCCCCAGGGGGTGTGGGGGAGCGGTCCAGAGGACATCATCACCGTCGGCTGGCCCGGCATCGTTCACCAGCACGGGCGGGCTCTCCACATCATGGAGTCGCCGACGCTGGCAGAGATGTTCGACGTCTGGGGGAGCGGGCCGCAGGATGTCTTTGCCGTCGGCGACGCAGGCACGATCTTGCACCATGACGGCCAGATCTGGCAGGCGATGGACGCGCCGGAGCCACCTGATCACGAGGGGACGTTCAGCCTCGAGCTGCACGGTGTCTGGGGGAGCGGACCACAAGACGTCTTTGCCGTCGGCGCCGCTCGCGAGGATGTCACCCAGCTGGAGGGCGCGATCGTGCATCACGACGGCCAGGCATGGCAGCTGATGGACTGGCGACCGACGGGTTCAACGCGATATTTCCTGCATGGCGTGTGGGGGAGCGGGCCGCACGACGTCTTTGCTGTCGGCGACACAGGCACGATCGTGCACTATGATGGTCGCGGCTGGCAGGACATGGCTTCGACCACAGAGGAATCTCTGAGCGGCGTGTGGGGGAGCGGCCCGCTGGACGTCTTCGCCGTCGGCACGAGCGGCACCCTCTTGCACTACGACGGCCGGGGCTGGCAAGCGATGGAATCACCCACGCGAGCCCACTTGCAAGACGTGTGGGGGAGCGGACCAGACGACATCTTCGCGGTCGGCATCGACAGCACGATCCTGCGCTACGACGGCCGAAGCTGGCAGCTCATGGATGTGTCCATCGAGACCCAGTTAACCGGCGTCTGGGGGAGCGGGCCACGGGATTTGTTCGCCGTCAGCGGCAATGGTGTCATCTTGCATTATGATGGCCATGCCTGGCAGGCGATGGAGTCCCCTGCGTCAGCCTTCCTGTCCGGCGTGTGGGGGCGCGGGCCACGGGACGTCTATGTCGTCGGTGCGCAAGGCACGCTCCTGCACCATGACGGCATTTCCTGGCTGAAGCTCGACTCCGGGACGAACCTCGGTCTGCACCGCATGTGGGGCGCAGGCCATCACGCCTTCGTCGTGGGCTACGAGGACGCGATCTTCCGTCACGTTCGGACGGCGCCGCCGCAGTAGCGGCGGAGCCTCCCCTCCCGCTGAAGCGCCGGCGTCGCGCGCCGGCTAATCGAGCTGCTCGCCGATCGTCCCCACCGTCCGCTCGATGAGCTGCTCCTGCTCGCGCTTGCTCCGCAGCGCCGCCTCGGCCGCCGCCCTGGCCCTCTGCTCCTCCTGGGTGGCCTTCACCTCGGCCCTCCGCGCCCCGGCCTCGGACCGCTGCGCCTCGTCCCGCGCCGTGCGCGCCAGGCCGGCCGCGACGCGGGCCCGCTCGGCCTCTGCCTCGGCGCGGTCCCGCGCCTCCTCGGCTTCCCGCTGCATCTGCTCGGCCCGCCGCCGCTCCGCCTCGCTGTCCTGCCGCGCCCGCTCCGCCGCGCTCCGCTGCGCCGCCTCGCTCGCGAGCGCCCTCGTCAGCGTGTCCTCCTTCCGCCGGATCTCGTCGAGCTGCGCCGTGATCACCCGGTTCTGGCCGGTCACCTTCACGATCCCCATCCCGGCGGCGACGACGAGGAGCGACATGCCCGCGAAGATCCCGGAGGCGATGCGCCGGCGCCGGCGCTGCATCTGATCGGCGAGCCGCAGCACCTCGTCCAGATAGAGCCGCTCCCGCTCCGGCAGCTCCCCCCGGTGGCGCTCCCGAAAGCCGCGCGCCTCCTCGGCGACCTTGCCGCGCCAGAGCGTGTCCGCCGCGCGACCGCTCGAGTCCCAGAGCCGCGCCGCCGCGCGCAGCCGGTCCAGGAACACCGCGTCTTCCTGGCTCTCGTCGAGCCAGCGCCTGAGCGTCGGCCACCGCTCGATGAGCGACTCGTGCACGAGCTCCACCGCGCTGCCCGCGCGGTCGCTCCCCTTCTCGATCGCAAGGAGCCGCCCGTCGGCGAGCAGGCCCACCACCCGCTCGATCTCGCCCGGGTCCCCGGGCAGCTCGCACAGCTCGCCAAGGCTGGCCACCGCCCGCGTCCGCTCCGGCGTCACGAGCCGCTCCAGCACCGCCCGCGCGAGCCTCGCCTGCCGCTCGCTCATCCCCGCGAGCACCGTGTCCGCGTGGCTCGCCAGCGCGCCCGCCACGCCGCCGAGCGCCTCGTAGCTCGCCCGCGTCAGCAGCCGGCGCCCCCGGTCGCGCATCTCCCACAGCCTCGCCGCGGTGAATTGCAACAGCGGCAGCGCGCCCCGCGTCGTCTCCAGCGCGTCGAGGACGCCCTCGACCATCGCCAGGTCCTCGATCTCGTGCCGCGCCGCCTCCACCGGCTTCACGAGCGCCTCGCGCAGCCCCTCGCGCCCCATCGGCCGCAGGAACACGAGGCCGCGGAGCATCGCCGCCATGAAGCGCTCGTGCTCCGCCATCCGCTCGAGGAAATCCGACCGCACCGACAGGACGACCCGGAGCGGCGACGAGGCGTCGTCGGCGATGCCTTCAAGGCAGGCGAGGAACGCCTCGCGCTCGCCGGCCGGGGCGCCGAGCGTGAAGAGCTCCTCGAACTGATCGATGAACAGCAAGAGGCGCCGCTGCCCGCCGTCGGCCCACGCGCGCAGCGCGGCGCCGAGGAGGCCGGGCTCGGCCCGCAGCCGCTCGGCCGAGACGGCGCCCGTCGCGGCGCCGCCCTGCGGGGTGAGCGCGGCTGCGCCCGGCGCCACCGCGGGGTGGCCGAGGAGCTGCGCGAGCGCCCCCAGCGGCTCGCGCCCGGGCCGCAGCACCATCGCCTCCCACCCCTCGCCCGAGCGCTTGAGCGCCGGGATCACCCCCGCCCGCACGAGCGACGACTTCCCCACCCCCGACGCCCCCGCGATCGCGAGCAGCGGCTGGCTCCGCAGGCGCGCGACCACGCCCGCGAGGTCCTGCGCGCGGCCGAAGAAGCGGTCGGCGTCGCCCTCCTGGAACGACGACAGGCCAGCAAAAGGGCTCTCGTCGGCGCCGAGGTGGATCTCCCGGCGCCCCGGCAAGAGGGGCAACAGCTCGCTCAGGAGCTCCTCGGCGGACGCGAAGCGCTCCGCCTTTCGCTTGCACAGGCAGCGATCGATGATCGCCGCGAGCGCGCCGAGCTCCGGGTGGCGCGCGCCGACCTCGGGCATCTCCTCGTCGGGGATCACCACGCGGAGCAGGCTCTCCATGCTGACCGGCGCGAGCGGGTGCGCCCCGAGCACGAGCTCGTGGAGCATGATGCCCACA
This sequence comes from Sorangium sp. So ce1335, assembly GCF_051521615.1. NCBI lineage: Bacteria > Pseudomonadati > Myxococcota > Polyangiales > Polyangiaceae > Sorangium > Sorangium sp. So ce1335. The sequence goes on along the minus strand of NZ_CP150363.1, from coordinate 4,839,191 downwards.
GCCCAGATATCGCTGGACTGGTCGATCCCCCTCCCCCTCCACTGCTCGGGGGACATGTACGGCAGCGTTCCCATCACCGCGCCGTCGCGCGTCAGGCGCGTGTCCCCGGCGTCGGGGCGCTCGGCCGCGAGCGCGAGGCTCACCTCGTCCTCGCGCAGCTTGGCGATGCCGAAATCGACGACTTTGATCGCGCCCGACGCCTCCAGCATGATGTTCTCGGGCTTCAGATCGCGGTGGATGATGCCGGACGCGTGCGCGCGAGAGAGCGCGCGCACGACCGGGACCATCAGGTCGACCGCGAGGCTGGGCGGCAGGGGCGCCGTCCCCAGCTCCTCGTCGTCGTCTGCGGCCTTGCGCTGCTTCATCCAGGCGCGGAGGCTCTGACCCTCGATGTACTCGAGCACCATGTACGGATACCCGTCGTGCTCGTTCACCTCGTGGATCGTCACGATGTGCTCGTGCTTGCAGCGCGCTGTCGCCTGCGCCTCGATCAGGAACCGCTGCACCCCGGTGCTGTTCAGCTTCGTCAGCAGCTTGATCGCGACCAGTCGGGCCAGCCGCGTGTCGCGCGCCAGGAACACGACGCCCATGCCGCCCCGCCCGAGCTCGCGCAGCAGCTCGTAGTGCCCGATCCGGGCGCCGGCCGACGGCGGCGGCGTGGCCTGCGAACGCGACGACGCGGAGCGCTCCCGCGGATCCCCCTCGCCCGCGTCGGACGGTCGACTGCCCGGCTCCTTGACGGTCAGCTCGGTGGACATCTTCCATCACCCCTACAAAGCTACGTTGCTGCTGATATCGAGACCGCCGTGGCGAGGCCGGCGAGAGCGAGGACGAGAGCATAGGCGTTTCACCGCGCCCGCGCATACGCCGCGCGCGTCGAGGCCCCCGTCGGCGGCCGGCGCGCCGTCGCGCGAGGGGCCATCGCTCCTGGCGGCCTCGCCGTCGCGCATCGAGGACAGCGGACGCGAGCGGGCTTCCCACGACGACATGCGCGGGCGTACCTTGAGGCGCGCCGCGCGCCCGTCGGCCTCGCGAGCGGGGGCGATCGCTCGACGATGCGAGGTGGAGCATCGTTCATCATCCAGGTCGGCCTGGAGGAGAGTCACGTGGCTGCCATGGCGACGACAAGCGAGCACTCCGTTCCCATCGTCCGCTCGACGGCGACGTTCCTTCTGGCGGTCGCGCTCGTCGCCCTGCACGCCGCGCCCGCTCGATCCCAGACGCCGCCGGCGCCGCCAGCGGCGGAGTCGTCGTCCTCCGCCCCGACGCTGGCGCCTCCAGCATCCTCCGCCCCGCCGCCGGCGTCGGCGCCTCCAGCGTCCTCGGCCCCGCCGCCGGCGTCGGCGCCTCCAGCATCCTCCGCCCCGACGCCGGCGCCGCCGTCATTGCCCGAGGCGACGGAGGCGCCATGGTCCTCGCCCTCGCTCACCGAACCTTCGTCCCCCGCACCAGCGCCGCGGCCGTGGCACCAGGGCATCTCCGAGGAGCGGAAGCAGCGAGCGCAGGCGACCTTCGCCGAAGCGCGGGCGCTGCACCGGAGCGTGAGGCTCGCGGAGGCGCGGGCGAAGTACGAAGAGGCGCTCGCCATCTGGGAGCACCCGAAGCTCCGACTCTACCTGGGACGGGTGTTGAAGAGCATCGGGCTGCCGCTCCTGGCCCACGAGAGTCTGCGCCTCGCGCTTCGATGGGGGCCGGGGTCGCTGAAGCCCGAGGAGGAACAGGAGGCGCGCGCCGCTCTGCGGGCGATCGAGGCGCAGGAGATCGCCCTCGTCGAGGTGCGCTGCGGCGAACCCGGCGCCGCCGTGCTGCTCGATGGCACGCCGTGGTTCGTCGGCCCCGGCGCCGAGCGCCGGTGGGTCCTGCCGGGAGAGCACGTCGTCACGGCGCGAAAGGACGGCTATTTCACGGTCGTCAAACCCATCCTCGTCGTGGCCGGCAAGGAGGCCTCGGCCGAGGTCGCGCTGAGCGCCGACGCGGTCGTCACCGAGCGCCGGTGGCCGGCGTGGATCCCGTGGGCGACGCTCGGGGCAGGCGCGGCCCTGGGCGCCGTGGGCGGCGGGCTGCTGTGGCACGCCGGCGCGGCGCACGGGGACGCAGACCGACGCTTCCAGAGCGCCTGTGACCCGTCGTGCGCGCCATCCACCCGCGGCGAGTACGACGGGAGCGTCCTCGAGAACCGGGCGGCGGTCGGCGCCCTGCTCGCCGGCGGAGCGACCGTGATCACCGGGACGGTCCTTCTCTTCATGAACAGACCACAGTCGTACCGCACCGAGGATCGCGGCGGCGTGAAGGTCGAGCTCCGGCCCGCCGCGTCGTTCGACGCGGCGAGCCTGTCGGCTCACGTCGTCTTCTGATCCACCGGTCCGGGCGCCCGGAGCCCAGGGGCCCCGGCGGGCCCCGCTCCGCGGGAGCTCCCCACCCTCCTCGTCACATGGGAGGGCTTCCGGCGCCCACAGGCGCGGCCGGCGCGCCCACATCGCAGAGGTCGATCGCCGTCTTGCACGTGCCGTACTGGCAATAACCGCCCCTCCCGAGCGCCGGGTCCGGACATTCGACGTCCGGACAATCGGCGTTCCTCTTGCACGCCTGGCCGGTCGCGGGTGTCGTCACCAGGCCCATGGCCCTTTCATGATGGAAGGCGCACAGGGTCCCTGCATCGGGCTGGTTGCTCCCCGCCCCTACCTCCTGCAAGGCCTGCTTGTAGCTCTCGTTCTCGTCGAAGCACGGATGGCCCTGCGGGAGGTCGGCAGCCACCGTACCGAGGGTGTCGTCGCAGGCCTCCTGCTGCGCCACACAGGCCATGAGGCTCTGGAGTTGCTCGAAGACGGGCTTGCAGACCCCCAGCTCCTTGACCGCCTGGGTGTGGACAAGGCGGGCGTTGGCCGCGCACCGATCGGCTGTCACGCCCTCGCTCAGCTTCCCGCACTCGGCCAGCTTGTCGCAAAGGATGTCCTCGGGCCCCACCGGCCCTCCGGCGTCGCTCCAGCAGCCCGGCAGGGCCACGGCGACGAGGCCGAAGAAGGAAGCGCAGCGCATGAGGGTCTTGATCGTTTTCATGGAGATGTTCCCCACCTTTCTCGTCATCGCCGGCGAGCCCGGCTGGCAGAGCGCCTTGGCAGCCGGCGTGCCGACCGTCCGCGCGAGCGGCCGCGCGACCCAGCGCGGGCTGCGCCGGGCGCCGATCCCGCCGCGCCGAGCGGTCGCCCCACGGCCGCTCTCGCGCCCCGGGCCGCCCCGCGCGTGGCAAGCGTTGCCTTCATGGCAAAGATTGCCATCGTTGCGGGGCGCGGTGAGGCAAGGATTGCCAGCGCCCGATGCCGCCGCGCGCCGCCTCGAGGCACGCGGGCTGCGGCGCAGGACGGCGCCGCAGCACGATTCCGGCCGCACCGACGGCGTCAGGGTGGTATGCGGCTTGCCGTGTCGTGCTCCCCGGGAAGAGGTATCGAGGCGTACAGTGGCGTGTCGCGTACGGCCGGCGGATCGGCGACCCCGGAGCGAGTCATCGGGCCGGGGAGAGGAAGCAGCGAGGGGCAGATGAGGGCATGGAGGCGGAGACGGGGCATGCGGAGAAACGGGAACGTCAAGGGACCAGCGCGGGGCGGCTGGGCGCCTCGTCACGTCGTGGCGAGCATGTTCGTGATGGCGCTGGTTGCCCTCACGGGGGCGTGCCTCCAAAGCGGGAAACTATGCGGCGACAGATATTGCCCGATCGGCTATGGATGCCACGAGGAGGGCGACACATACAAGTGTGTTGCCCCCGGCTACGGCGATGAGTGTGGCAACGGGCTCAAAGAGGGAGGCGAGGCATGCGACGACGGCAACCATGACGACGGCGACGGGTGCAGCGCCGACTGCATGTCCAACGAGCGTTGCGGTAACCGCGTCGTCGACGCCGTGCGGAACGAGATGTGCGACGACGGCAACCATGACGACGGCGACGGGTGCAGCGCAAACTGCTCGTCCAACGAGCGCTGCGGCAACGGCGTCGTCGACCCCGTGCGGAACGAGGTGTGCGACGACGGCAACAACCTAGAGGGCGACGGGTGCAGCGCCAACTGCATGTCCAACGAGCGCTGCGGCAACGGCGTCGTCGACCCCGTGCGGAACGAGGTGTGCGACGACGGCAACGACCGAGGCGGCGACGGGTGCAGCGCCAACTGCATGTCCGACGAGCGCTGCGGCAACGGCATCGTCGATGAGATACGCGGGGAGACATGCGACTGCGGCGCCGGCGACGTCGATGCAACCAACCCGCGGTGCGGCGGCGAGCAGAATGCGGAGTTCAGCGGGTACTGCAGGCACGACTGCGAGGAGCATTGCGGCGATGGGAAGCTGGCGCAGGACGAGCTCTGCGACACCAAGATACCAGTCACGACATCCTGCGCGTACCTGAGGTACGACTTCGGCCGCCCGGGGTGCACCAACTCCTGCGACGGCCTGTCCAGCACGACGTGCGGAAGCTGGAACTGGCGTCAGCAGGAGCCCGTTACATCGGAGTGGTTGTCCGGCGTGTGGGGCAGCGGGCCGCACGATGTCTTCGCCGTGGGCTACGACACGATCCTGCACTACAACGGCCGAAACTGGCACGCCATGACCCCGCCGGTACCGGAAACGTTCTCTGGGGTGTGGGGCAGCGGGCCGCACGATGTCTTCATCGTGGGCACTGCGGGCACGATCCTGCGCTACGACGGTCAGGACTGGCACACCATGTTCTCGCCCACATCGAAGACGTTATCTGGTGTATGGGGCAGCGGGCCGCACGATGTCTTTGCCGTGGGTGATGACGGCACGGTCCTGCGCTACGACGGCGACGACTGGCAGGACATCGGTCCGCCCATATCGGCAGATTTGCGGGCCGTGTGGGGCAGCGGGCCGCACGATGTCTTTGCCGTAGGGGACGGCGGCACGGTCCTGCGCTACGACGGCGACGACTGGCAGGACATCAGCCCGCCCACATCGGCAGATTTGCGGGCCGTGTGGGGCAGCGGGCCGCACGATGTCTTTGCCGTGGGGTATGGCGGCACGGTCCTGCGCTACGACGGCGACGACTGGGAGGCCATGATCTTGCCCATCGGGGTGTCAAGGCTGTCCGGCGTGTGGGGCAGCGGACCGGAGAATGTCTTTACAATGGGGGATCCGGGCACGATGCTGCACTACGACGGCCAGGGCTGGCAGGCCATGGCCTTGCCCACGCCGGACGCAGGGTTGTATGGCGTGTGGGGCAGCGGGCCTCAGGACGTCTTTGCCGTGGGTGACAGCGGCACGGTCCTGCACTACGACGGCCAGGACTTCCAGGCCATGACCTCGCCCGCATCCGAGGCATGGCTGCACGGCGTGTGGGGGAGCGGGCCGCAGGATGTCTTTGCCGTGGGTCGTGGTGCCGTGGGTGACAAGGGCACGGTCCTGCACTACGATGGCCAGGACTGGCGCGCTATAACCTCCGAGGCATGGCTGTATGGCGTGTGGGGGAGCGGGCCGCACGATGTCTTTGCCGTGGGCTCCGGCGGAGCGATGCTGCACTACAACGGCCAGGACTGGCAGGCCATGGCCCCGATCACAGGCCAAGAGCTCTATGGCGTGTGGGGGAGCGGGCCGCAGGACGTCTTTGCCGTGGGGTATACTGGGACGATACTGCACTACGACGGCCGGAACTGGCAGGCCATGGTCTCGACCACGTTGGCCAAGTTGAACGGCGTGTGGGGGAGCGGGCCGCACGATGTCTTCGCCGTCGGTGACGACTTGCGTGACGCCGGCACGATGCTGCACTACGACGGCCAGGACTGGCAGGCCAAGCCCGTGCCCACATCGAAACGTTTGAACGGCGTGTGGGGGAGCGGGCCGCACGATGTCTTCGCCGTGGGCAGCGACGGCACGGTGCTGCACTACGACGGCCAGGACTGGCAGGTCATGGACTCGACCACCTTGGCAGATCTGTATAGCGTGTGGGGAAGCGGGCCGCGGGATGTCTTCGCGGTTGGAGAGTTCGGTACGCTCCTGCACTACGACGGGATCTCCTGGCTCAAGCTCAACTCCACGACAGATCGCCGTCTTCTCGCGGTGTGGGGCGCCGGGAGATCGTCCCTTCTCGTCGGCGAAGCCGGATCCATCTACCGTCACACGCGAACGGCGCTGCCGCGGTAGCCGCACAGCCTCAGGCCTCGGGCTCAGGAACGCTCCCGCGCAGCGCGCCGCACCTCGGTACGCTGCAGGGAGCGCTCCCCTCGCGGCAACGCCTGCGCCGGCCTCGCCGCGTGGCGACGCCCGTCGTCACCCACCTGCCCGCGGCGCGCCCCCGCTGCGGCCCGCTACTTCAACCTCTCCCTGATCTTCCCCGCGGTCCGCTCGATGAGCTGCTCCTGCTCGCGCTTGCTCCGAAGCACCGCCTCGGCCGCCTCCCTCGCCTTCCGCTCCTCCTCGGTGGCCTTCGCCTCGGCCTCGCGCGCCTCGGCCTCGGACCGCTGCGCCGTGTCGCGCGCCGCCCGCGCCACGCCCGCCGCCACGCGGGCCCGCTCGGCCTCGGCCTCGGCGCGCTCCCGGGCCTCCTCCGCCTCGCGCTGCACCTGCTCGGCCCGCCGCCGCTCCGCCTCGCTCTCCTGCCGCGCCCGCTCCGCCGCGCTCCGCTGCGCCGCCTCGCTCGCGAGCGCCCTCGTCAGCGTGTCCTCCTTCCGCCGGATCTCGTCGAGCTGCGCCGTGATCACCCCGTTCTGGCGGGTCAGCGTCACGACCCCCGCCCCCGCCACGCCGACGAGGATCGACAGCGCCGCGATCACCCCGGTGACCAGCCGGCGCCTCCTGCGCCGCGTGTGGTCGGCCAGCCGGAGCACCGCCTCCAGGAAGAGCCGCTCCCGCTCCGGCAGCTCCCCCCGGTAGCGCTCCCGAAAGCCGCGCGCCTCCCTGGCGGCGTTGCCGCTCCAGAGCGCGTCCGCGGCGCGGCCGCTCGCATCCCAGAGCCGCGCCGCCGCGCGCAGCCGGTCCAGGAACACCGCGTCTCCCTGGCTCTCGTCGAGCCACCGCTTCAGCGTCGGCCACCGCTCGATGAGCGACTCGTGCACGAGCTCCACCGTGCTGCCCGCGCGGTCGCTCCCCTTCTCGATCGCAAGGAGCCGCCCGTCGGCGAGCAGGCCCACCACCCGCTCGATCTCGCCCGGGTCTCCGGGCAGCTCGCAGAGCTCGCCCAGGCTGGCCACCGCCCGCGTCCGCTCCGGCGTCACGAGCCGCTCCAGCACCGCCCGCGCGAGCCTCGCCTGCCGCTCGCCCATCCCGGCCAGCACCGTGTCCGCGTGGCTCGCCAGCGCGCCCGCCACGCCGCCGAGCGCCTCGTAGCTCGCCCGCGTCAGCAGCCGGCGCCCCCGGTCGCGCATCTCCCACAGCCTCGCCGCGGTGAATTGCAACAGCGGCAGCGCGCCCCGCGTCGTCTCCAGCGCGTCGAGGATGCCCTCGACCATCGCCGGGTCCTCGATCTCGTGCCGCGCCGCCTCGACCGGCCTCACGAGCGCCTCGCGAAGCCCGTCGCGCCCCATCGGCCGCAGGAACACGAGGCCGCGGGTCATCGCCGCCATGAAGTGCTCGTGCTCCGCCATGCGGTCGAGGAAATCCGACCGCACCGACAGGACGACCCGGAGCGGCGACGAGGCGTCGTCGGCGAGCCCCTCGAGGCACGCGAGGAACGCAGCGCGCGCCTCGGCCGGGGCGCCGAGCGTGATGAGCTCCTCGAACTGGTCGATGAACAGCAAGAGGCGCTTCTGCGCGCGGCCCGCCCACGCGCGCAGCGCGGCGCCGAGCAGGCCGGGCTCGGCCCGCAGCCGCGCGATCAGGGCCGCGCGCGCCGCCGCGCCGCCCTGCGGGGCGAAGTCCTGCGTGCTCGTGCTCGTCGCCACGACGGGGTGGCTGACGAGCTCCGCGAGCGCCGCCAGCGGCTCGCGCCCGGGCCGCACGACGATCGCCTCCCACCCCTCCCCGGAGCGCTTGAGCGCCGGGATCACCCCCGCCCGCACGAGCGACGACTTCCCCACCCCCGACGCCCCCGCGATCGCGAGCAGCGGCTGGCTCCGCAGGCGCGCGACCACGCCCGCGAGGTCCTGCGCGCGGCCGAAGAAGCGGTCGGCGTCGCCCTCCTGGAACGACGACAGGCCGGCGAACGGGCTCTCGTCGGCGCCGAGGTGGATCTCCCGGCGTCCGGGCAAGAGGGGCAAGAGCTCGGCCAGGAGCTCCTCGGCGGAGGCGAACCGCTCCGCCTTTCGCTTGCGCAGGCAGCGATCGATGATCGCCCCGAGCGCGCCGAGCTCCGGGTGGCGCGCGCCGACCTCGGGCATCGGCTCGTCGAGGCGCGGCACCGCGATGAGGTCCGGCATCCTGGCCGGCGCGAGCGGGTGCGCCCCGAGCACGAGCTCGTGGAGCATGATGCCCACCGCCCAGACGTCGCTGGACGCGTCGATCTCCTTCGCCGCCCACTGCTCGGGCGACATGTAAGGCAGCGTGCCGACCAGCGCTCCCGTGCGGGTCAGGCGCGCGTCGTCGGCGTCCGGGCGCTCGGCCACGAGGCTCGTTTGCTCGTCGCGCAGCGAGGCGACGCCGAAATCGACCACCTTGATGGCGCCCGACGCGTCGAGCATGACGTTCTCGGGCTTGAGATCGCGATGGACGATGCCGGACGCGTGCGCGCTCGCGAGCGCGCGCACGACCGGGACCATCATCTCGACGGCCAGGCCGGGCGGGACCGGCGCCGCCCGCGCCCGGCCTGGGGCGTCGGCGGGCCTGCGCTGCTTCATCCAGGCGCGGAGGCTCTGCCCCTCGATGTACTCGAGCACCATGTACGGGAAGCCGTCGTGCTCGTTCACCTCGTGGATGGTCACGATGTGCTCGTGCTTGCAGCGCGCGGTCGCCTGCGCTTCGACGAGGAAGCGCTGGACCCGGACGCTGCTCAGCTTCGTGAGGAGCTTGATGGCGACGAGGCGCGCGAGCCGGAGGTCGCGCGCCAGGAACACAACGCCCATGCCCCCGCGGCCGAGCTCGCGCAGGAGCTCGTAGTGGCCGACGCGGTCGCCCGCCGACGGCGCCGGCCTCTCCTGCTCCGGGGACGACGGCGGGGCGGCCGTCACCGGCATTGTCTGGGTCCTTATCATCTCGCGAGCGACCGCGGCCACGACGGCAGCATATACGTTGGCTCGCGCGCGTGTATCCCCTTCACTTCACCCGGCAAAGCCCATCCGCTCCCCTGCCACACGGCCTCCGTTCGGATCACCCGGATCCGCGCTGCCCAGGCGTCGGCGGCACACCTGGTCTCCGGCTTGCTTGGCCGGAGCCCCCGTGCGAACATCGCCTTGTCACACCCTTGCGCTCGACGCGTCGATTGCGGTATTCGCGCGGCGAGCGCTGCGAGCCTGGACGCGCGCTGGACGGGCGCGCGAGCGGAGGTCCCACGGACGCCCCGGAGGAGAGAGGCGCTCGGCTCTCATGACGTCGATCCGCAAAGACCCCGCTCGCATCGTGCGCTCGACAGCGCGGCTCCTCCTGCCCATCGCCCTCGTGGCCCTGTGCGCTGCGCCCGCGCGAGCCCAGACGCCGGTGCCACCATGGCACCACGGGGTCTCCGAGGAGCGGAAGCAGAGGGCACAGGTGCTCTTCGAGGAGGCGCGGGAGCTGCACCGGCGCATGATGCTCGCGGAGGCGCGGGCGAAGTACGAAGAAGCGCTGGCGTCCTGGGAGCACCCCGAGCTACGGCTGTACCTGGGGCGGGCGCTCAGGAACATCGGGCTGCCGCTCCTCGCGTACGAGAGCCTGCGCTCCGCCCTGCGCTGGGGGCCCGGCTCGCTCGACGCCGAGCAGGAGCAGGAGGCGCGCGCGGCGCTGCGAGCGCTCGTCGAGCAGGAGCTCGCCACCATCGAGATCCGCTGTGACGAGCCGGGCGCCACCGTGCTGCTCGACGGCCAGCCCTGGTTCGTCGGCCCCGGCGCCGAGCGCCGGATGGTCCTGCCGGGAGAGCACGTCGTCACGGCGAGAAAGAGCGGCTATTTCACCGTCGTCAAACCCATCTTCGTGTTCGCCGGCAAGGAGGCCTCGGGCCAGCTCGCCCTGAGCGTCGATGCCGTCGTCACAAGGCAACGGTGGGCCACGTGGGTCCCGTGGGCCACGCTCGCGGCGGGCACGGCCCTGGGCCTCGCGGGCGGCGGGCTGATGTGGCAGGCCCACACGGAACACGGAGATACAGACAAGCGCCTCCGGAATGGCTGCATCCGGTCGTGCGAAACGTCCGACAGCGACGCGTACGATCCCAGCGTGCTCGAGAACCAGCTGGGGATCGGCGCCCTCGTCGCCGGCGGAGCGACCGCGATCACGGGGACGGTCCTGCTCTTCATGAACAGGCCACAGTCCTACCGCAGCGAGGATCGCGGCGGCGTGAAGGTCGAGCTCCGGCCCGCCGCGTCGTTCGACGCAGCGAGCCTGTCGGCGCGGCTCGTGTTCTGATCCCGCGGAGTCGCCGCGACGGCAATCCTTGCCGCACCGTGGCCCCGAGGAGCTGGCAAACATTGCCAGAGCGGCAAACCTTGCCATCGCAACCCGGGCCGCGGGCGCGCTCGACCTGGAATCGAGAGCTATGGAACGTGCGTTGCTATGACGCCCGTGCCGTGAAACGAGGCGCGTCTCCGTGGTCCGTGGCAGCGCGGGCGGCCCGCCCGGGCGCTCACGGGCTCCGCTTCCCCTCCCGCGCGGAGATGCCGTATTGCTTGAGCTTGAACGTGAAGGTGCGGACCGGCATCCCGAGGAGCGCCGCCGCCCGTTTCTGCACCCCGTCCGCGGCGTCGAGCGCCTGACGCATGCGCGCGCACTCGATCTCTCGAAGCTCCTCCGCGATGGGCTTGAAGCGGACGGGCGCCGCGGCTGACGGCGCCGAGCTGCTCGCCGCGGGCTGCGGTGGGCTGTCGAGCCCGGCGATGCGCTCCGGCAGGCTCCACGGCTCGATCACCGCGCCGTCCGTCGTGGCGACGGCGTATTCCATGGCGTTCTTCAGCTCGCGCACGTTGCCGGGGAACGGGTGCGCGAAGAGCGCGGCGAGCGCGGCCTCCGAGAGATCGAGCGCAGGCCGCCCGGCCCGCGCGCACGCCTCGGCGAGGAACAGGCGGGCCAGGATCGGCAGCTCGCGCCGCCGGTGCCGGAGCGGGGGGAGCTCGACGACGGCGGCGCTCAGACGGAAGAGCAGATCTTGACGGAAGCGGCCGGCGTCGACCTCGGCCTCCAGATCGCGGTTCGTGGCGGCGACGATGCGGATGTCCACCTCGCGATCGCGCACGTCGCCGAGCCGCGTGATCCGCTTCGCCTCGAGCGCGCGGAGCAGCTTGGCCTGGACGCCGAGGGGCAGCTCGCCGATCTCGTCGAGGAAGACGGTGCCGCCGTGCGCCCGCTCCAGCAGGCCGGGCTTGGGCGCCCGCGCGTCCGAGAACGCGCCCTTCTCGTAGCCGAACAGCTCGCTCTCCACGAGCGTCTCGGGGAGCGCGGCGCAGTTGAGCGTGATCAGCGGCTTCTGCGCCCGCGCAGACCAGTGGTGCACGGCGGCGGCGGCGTTCTCCTTGCCCGCCCCCGTCTCGCCGAGGACGAGCACGGGCAGATCGCTCGCCGCGAGGCGCCGGATCAGCTCGAACAGCCGGATCATCGCCGCGTCGGCCACCACGATGGTGCGCTCGCCGATGACGTGCCGGACGGCCGTCTCCGACGCGGAGGCGATCGCCCCCGGCGCGGCGATCGAGGCGGCGGTCCGCGCGCCGGCGAGGAGCGTCTCGGTGTCGCCGCCGTCGAACGGGTACGAGGCCAGCCCGGCGCGCGCCTCGGGCGCCAGCGGCCTGATCGCCTCGAGCAGGTGGAGCGCCGCGGCGCGCGCCGCCTCTCCGCCGAGCTCGGGGAACCCGATGGCCAGGTGAGAGCCGCCGTCCCAGGCGACGATGTCCATGAGCCGGAGCGTCGAGAGCGCCCGCTGCTCGAGCGCCGTGCGCATCTGCACGGCCCCGAGGCACACGACCGCCAGGCCGAACGGCCGCGCCGAGTCGGCGGCGCGCTCGATCTCCTCCTCGACGCGCCGGCGCAGCCGGCCCATGTCGATCATCGCGCCGCCCGTGGACGGCAGCTCGCGCCGGACGATCAGCGTCGTGTCGCCGATGGTGACGACGTCGCCGGAGCCGAGCGCGCGCGAGCCCTCGATGCGCTCGCCGTTGACGAGCGTCCCGTTGTGGCTGCCGAGATCGGTGATCCGGACCTCCCCTCCGGAGAGGACCAGCTTGGCGTGCCGCCGGGAGACCGCGGCGGTGTCGAGACGCACGTCGGCGTCGTCGCTGCGCCCGACGACGAGCGCGCCGTCGTCGGGGAGCGCGCGCCGGTACGACGAAGAAGCACCGATGACGAGGAGGTATGAGTTGACTCCACGGCTGTCCGGGGACTCCCGCAGATCGAAGGTCTGAGTCGTCAACGGCGAGCTTGATGGGCCGCTCATGCGCCCGAAGCTAACCTCGAAGCCGTCGCGCATGCAAGCAGCGCGCCTCACAGGCCTGCGCCGGGCCCTGGCGCCTTCAGCAGCTCCAGCGTCGACGGCGCGCCCGCCGCGATGAAGCTGGCTCCTCTGCCCCGGAACCTTTTCCCTCACCGCATGTCAGCACCGTCAACCAAGGAGGTCCTCGTCATGGCTGAAGCGTTTCACCTGGGCGGCTGGGGCATGTACCCGACGCTCGTCTTCGGGCTCCTTCTGCTCGCCGCATCCGTCCGCTATGCGATCTCGCCCGAGCGGCGCTTCGTGCCGCTCCAGATAAGCCTCGGTATCCTGACGCTGATGGCCGGCGGCTTCGGCTTCGTCGCCGGCGCCATCAAATCGCTCACGTTCATGGGCGCGGTGCCGCCCGACGCGCGCTGGCTCTGGATCGTCGGCCTCGGCGAGTCGCTCAACAACATCGCGCTGGCGCTCGCGCTGCTCGTCCTCTCGTCCCTCGCCGCCACCGTGGGCGCTTATCGCCTCGCGCGGATGGATCCCGCCCGCTGACGCCACGAGGGTTGCCCCCGGCGCAACGCCGCGTTGCGCGGCGGCGCCGTTGTCCCCCTCCGGGGCGCGGCTTACGATGGTCGCCATGGATCGCCGCACCGCCCTCGGCACCCTCGCCGCCGCGCCCGTCGTGGCCGCGTGCGCCCGCACCGAGCCCTCGCCCACAGGCGCCGACGACGCCGCGCTCGCCGCGCAGGACGTCGTCCGCGACGTCGCCCCGCTCGGGTCTCCCTGGGAGACGCTCGACCCGTTCCTCTTCTGCGTCCACCACGACGACGCGTACCCGGCGGGCAACGACCGGATGGGGCCGGCCGCATCGCTCGCCGGCCGCGCCATCGGGCGCGACTTCGCGGGCAAGGACGGGTGGCGCATGTACCACGGCGATGTCGTCCCCGGCTTCCCGCAGCACCCGCACCGCGGCTTCGAGACCGTGACCGTCGTGCGGCGCGGGCTCGTCGACCACTCGGACTCCCTCGGCGCGACGGCGCGCTACGGCCGCGGCGACGTCCAGTGGCTCACCGCGGGCAGCGGCATCGTGCACGCCGAGATGTTCCCGCTCGTCGAGCGCGGCGGCCCCAACCCGCTCGAGCTCTTCCAGATCTGGCTCAACCTCCCGCGCGCGGACAAGCTCGCCGACCCGCACTTCGTGATGATGTGGGGCGACACGATCCCGAAGCAGGTCGTGCGCGACGCCGCGGGTCGAGCGACCGAGCTCACCGTCGTCGCGGGCCGCTTCGGCGAGCTCCGCCCGCCGGCGCCGCCGCCGAGATCGTGGGCGTCGCGCGCGGACGCCGACGTGGCGATCTGGACGCTGAAGCTCTCGCCGGGCGCGCGGTTCACGCTGCCAGCCGCCTCGCCTGGCGCCGGCCGCGCGCTCTACTTCTTCCGCGGCAGCGAGCTCCGCGTCGGCGCTCGCCGCGTACCCGCGGGTCAGCGGATCACGCTCCGCGACGGCGCCGCCGCGCTGCTCGAGAACGGCCCCGACGAGGCCGAGATCCTGCTGCTCCAGGGCAGGCCCATCGGCGAGCCCGTCGCGCAGCAAGGCCCGTTCGTGATGACGTCGATGACCGAGGTCCAGCAGGCGTTCCTCGATTACCGGCGCACCGGCTTCGGCGGGTGGCCGTGGCCGAGCGACGACCCGGTGCACGCGCGCGCGGAGGGCCGCTTCGCGCGGTACCCCGACGGGCGCACCGAGACCGCGGGCTAGCGGCGCAGGCGACGCACCTCGCGCCGCCGCGCACGAAAAAGCGCAGCGGATCGGGGCGCCGCGCGCTCGAAGCGACCCCGGCGCGGCCGGGCACACCGCGTGCATCGCCGCGCGCCATGCCCTTTCATGTCGCCACCTACAACGCGGGGCTCGCGGTGGGGGTGCTGCCGTACGCGACGGAGCGGGTGCCGCGCGTCGTCGAGGCGCTGGCCGCGCTCGACGTGGATCTCCTGTTCGTGCAGGAGTTCTGGCTCGACGCGCACTGGGACCTGCTCCGCCGCGCGGTGGAGCCGCGCCTGCCGCACGCGCTCCGGCCGGAGCCCGCGCACCCGGCGGCGCACGCGGCGTGCAGCGCGTCGCAGGTGAGGCCGCTCGTCGCGTGCGCTGAGGCGAAATGCAGCGAGCTCACCGACGAGGCGCTCGCGCGCTGCGTCGTCCAGAGCTGCGCGACGACCGCCCTCGCCCTCCCCACCCCGTGCCTCAACTGCATCGCGAGCCGCCCTGTCGGCACGATCCACGAGATCGTCGACCGCTGCGTCGGGGAGCCGACGGCCTCGCAGGCCTCGTCGCCGGGGCGGTCATCGCGCTACGGCGGGCTCATCGCCTACGGCGGCTCGTTCGGCACGGGGCTCCTCGCGCGCGCGCCGCTCGAGGATCGCGACATCCTCGTGTTCGAGTCGACCGTGAACGCGCGCGGCGCCCTGTACGCGCGCGTCGCGGCGCCAGAAATCGGCGATCTCCACGTCTTCGCGGCGCACCTGTCGCCGGGCGGCGCGGAGCAGCCGCCGCAGCTCGAGCGCCTCGTCGCCTGGGTCGACGAGAAGGCGGGCCGCGCGCCGGCGCTGCTCCTCGGCGATCTCAACACGACGCCCGGCTCCTCGCTGTTCCGCCGCCTGGAGGGCGCCGGGTTCCGCGACGCGGACGAGCCCGATCGTCGCGCGACGTTCTCGCACGACGGGCTCGGCACGGGCGACGTGGACGACTCGGGCTGGCGGCTCGATCACGTGCTCGTGCGCGGCCTCGACGCGGCGCTGCGCGCGGGCCGCATCCTCGACGAGCCGATCACGATCAGCGCCGCCGGGCGGCCGATCCGGACGACCCTGTCGGATCACTTCGGCGTCCTGGCCGCGATCGAGCGGCGCTGCGATCACTGCACCACGAGGTCTCCTGCCCGGCGCGGCGCGACCTCGTAGGTCTCCTCGTACTGCGCGGCGAGGCCGGTCACCTCGATGACCTGATCGACAGCGAGCGACGCCAGCTCGATGACCGGTTGGCCGTCCACGAGGTGCACGTAGACCTGGGTCTCGCCCGAGCCGTCGTCGATGTACACCTCGACGCCGTAGGGCTGCTCGTCCACGGTCCTTGTGACGCTGCCGCTCACGCGTACGAGCAGCCCCTCGACGGCCTCTCCGACCTCGCCGGTCGTCACGTCCGTCGGCTCGACGGATCCCGTTCCGTCGAGCACCGCGACCGAGGCTGCATCGGCGTTGAGCACCGTCTGCTCGGCCGTCTGACCGAGCCGCCCCGTGACGCGCACGCGGTCATCGAGGTCGAGATCGAGCGCGTCGGGCAGGCTCACGTAGATGCCCGCGGTCGTGTCCTGCAGGGCGAAGCCCTGCTCTCCGGTCGCCGAGTTGAACGTGCCGGGCGCGACGGTCACGACCCCCTCGACCGTCGCCGTGGAGCCCTCGGCCAGGCCGCGGGCCTCGGTGACGGTGACAACAGCCTGGTCCGGAGAGGGAGACTTTCCGCTGGAGTCGCAGCCTGTGCTCGCGAGGATGCAGCTGGTGGCAGCGATCGAGACGAGCTTGCAGGTCGAGAGGAATCTACGCATCCCTGTTGTCTACCGCCGCTGCACGCACGGCACAACGTGCCAGGAGGCGAGCGCGAGCGCTCCTCCTCGAACGTTGGAGAGCGCACGCCACGGCCGGTCCACGCCGCGATGGATCAGTACATCAGGGTGCCCTGGCCGAGCTGGAAGTTGATGTTCGCGCCGAACTGGTCTCGCGCGTTCGTCACACGCGAGATGGCGTTCGAGATCCGGCTCTGGCGCTGCGACCAGCTGGAGGCCGCGAGCCCTGCCGCGATCTCCCCCTTGGCCGTCTGCAGGTGATTCTGGGAGATCGCGTGCAGCGGGACGTTGCCAGGGGGCACGGCGAGGACCTCCAGCGCGTCGTCGATCTCGACCTCCGCGAGCTCCATCAGGCGGAGCTGGATGTCCGACCGGGTGTCGTGGAACTGGTTGACGAGCGTCTGCGACGCCTGCAGGCGCTGCTTCGCGATGTCGAGGTTGAACGCGGCGTTGAGGACGCGGAGGAACCGCCCGATGTTCACGACGTCCACGGCCGAGAAGACGATCGGGGTGCCGAACCGCGCCTCCAGCTCCTGGCCCGCGGGCGAGTTGGGGAAGAAGCCCGGGAACGTGTAGAAGGAAATCCCGTCCTCGATGGTGTTCCCGAAGGCGTTCGTGTGGAAGAACGGCGGCGTGTCCGCGGCCTCGATGAGGGGCGGCGTGTTGAAGGTGCCGTCGCCGTACCCGTGGGGGAACCCGAGGTCCAGGACGTCGATGTTGGGCGCGGACTGCCCCAGCCCGCCGAACCCGCCGTCGAACACCCCGACGGTGCTGCCCGCAGGGGCCTTTCGGGTCCCGGTATCCAGGTTGCGGTTCAACCCGGAGTCCTGGTGGTTCGCGCCCGCGTTGCCGTGGCACACGTTGCAACGGCCCCGCTGCGGGTCGAGGAACGCCTGCCGCCCGTCGCTCGCCAGGGGGTCGAAGAGGTTTACCTGCGTGAGGTCGAGCTCGTTGGTCCGGCCGACGCTCATCTGGAACGCCAGCGCGAGATCGAGCTCGTCCGCGGTCGGGAGCCGGAACGACACCCCCGGCTGGCGGCTGAGATCCTTCGGGAGATGCTGGATGATGGCGCCGGTGAGGAACGAGCGGAGCGAGCCGTCGCCGGGCGCGCCGTCGCCCGACCAGCCGGTGCGGTGGACCGGCGGGACCGCCGTCCCATCCACCGGGTCGGGGTCGATGGTCGTCGCCAGGGAGAAGATGTGGGGGACCGACCGCGTCGCGAACTTGTTGGCGAGGTCCTCGAACCCGTCGAGGTTCTCGAGGATCAGCCCCTGCGTCCTCAGATCGGCGGTCTCGAGCCCGGCGAGGTCGGGGTCGTGCTCGAAGACGAACAGCGGATCGAGCGGGTCGCTCTGGTCGAGCGCATTGATGAAGGGGACGTCGATCGTGTAGTTGTTCTCGACGGGGTGGCAGGTGCCGCACTTGCGGCCGTTTCCGTCGAACGTCTCGCGGAAGAAGATGTCGGCCCCCGCGCAGACCTCGGCGGACACGAGCCCGGCGATCACGCGAGGGTCCTGGTTGCAGGCGGCGAGCCGGTCCTGCGCGGTGAGCGCGCTCGACGCGGCCAGAGCGCTCTCGGACGCGCCCTCGGGCTCGTGAGGCGCGCAGGAGGCCATCGAGGCAACCGCGATTGCCGAGCCGAGGATCAGGAGCCCGGGTCTTGGAAATGACATGTCAATCTCTCTCCCTGTTGCCGTTGTTCTGTGCTTGTCGACGTGGCTGCTCCGGGAGCCCCGCCGGACGCGCGCGGGAGCGCACGTGCGCCCGCCGCGCATCGCCGCGCGCCCGCGCGCGGCCCGGCGCATGGCCTCGTGCCGCGGAGGCTGCGCGCGCCGCCGGCCGAGGGGGGCGCAGGTCGCGCCCGTCAGCGCCGCGTGCGGCGGTGGATGACGATGGCTCCCAGGACGAGCGACGGTGCCCCGCGCGGGCCTCCTACCGCAGAGCTCGTTTGCCCCATGTCATGGACCACCGGAGCACATGCTTCCAATGAATAGGCGTCATGCCCCCCGTGCAACAGATTCATCCCGCCGCGTCGCGAGCCGAGCTCCGCGTTCGCTGGATGTCCGGCTCCGAAGACGGGCGCCGCGCGGGCCGCAGGTCGGCACCGGCGACCTGACGTAGGCGCCCGAAGCCACCCGAGCATGCGAGGTTCGCCGTGCTCGCTCCCTCTCCTGGGGCACGGGCGTGTGGAGCGACGGTGATCCTTGAGCCCCTCACGAAAGGGAGAGAGCGCGGCGCGCGGCGAGCGCCGCGACGGGTGGGTGCTGGGGGTGCTGGGGGTGCTTGAGGAGGAGGGCGCGCGGGCGCAGCCGGGGAGGCCTCAACCGCGCTGCATCACGCGGCGATCACCCTCGGCATCGCCGACCGCGCCATCACCTGGCTCACGCCGTCGTTCTCGTGGTCGTCCATGGGGGCGCCCACGGGGTGCGCGATGGCGTAGCGCAGGAGCTCGTGCGTCCACGGCTCGAACAGCGCGAACACCTGGTCCGCGAGCGCCTTGTACCGCGCGCGCGTCTCCGCGTCGAGCGAGATGCCCGCGAGCGCGGCGTGATCCGCGTCCACCGTGTGGCCCGATTCGCGCTCGAAATGATGCGGGCCGCAATAGCGGAGCTGCGTGTCAAGGCGCTCCTCCAGCGCCTTGGCCAGCGGGAGCATCGCTGAGAAAAGGACGTTGCCGGTCTCCTCGATCGCCTCGATGATGACGAGCCGCTCGAGACCCGACGTGCCCTTGATGAGCTCCGTGAGCCGGGCTGCGAGGATTCGATTCTGAATCGTCTCTTCCCCCCACAGGAAGTTCATCCAGTCCGAGCCCCGCGCCTCGATGTCGAAGCCGAGCTTCGCCAGATCCTCCAGGTACCACGGCCAGTGGTGATCGTCCTCCCGGGTGTGGACGTTCACCATGTCCTGGTACATGTCCGGGTCGCGCTCGTCACGGAGCACGAACCGGTTCAGGTCGCCGAAGCTCAGGATGAAGTAAGCCATGCATGGATAGAAGCCGAGCCGCTCGAGAGGATCGAGCCGCTCGTCCCGCATGCGCTCGAACAGGGGTAGACGAGCGTACGCCTGCTTCTTCTGGAAAATGTGCCGCAAGACCTGCCGCATAAGCGATCTCCTTTCGGCTGCGTGTATCAGTTGGTCGAGTTATCCCTCTGTTTGCTGCTCCAAGCACCGCCGGCGCTTCGTGAAGCCCCAAGATAAGTTTACAATGTCACCAGAATGGGCGCGGCTGGATCCCACCCGGGTTGAAATCCTGCACGAACCCCCCTTGCTGCATTCCGAGCTTGATTTTCGATTTTCGCTTCGAACCACCTCAGACGTTGGTCAACGTTTGGGGGGTGCTCCCACTCGGTGAACACAATCTAGCGCAAGTATGGCGTAAGCTGAATCCAATATCTTCAGGGTTCTCGATATCGACGTCGGACCTGGACTCTGCAGGTAGGAAAACGAGCGCCGATGTGCGACGCCTATTCCCATGTTACGATCGTGTGACAATCGATCCGCCGGGCGCCCGGCGGCGCAATCGATCCGCCGGGCGCCCGGCGGCGCAATCGATCCGCCGGGCGCCCGGCGGCGCAGCGGCTGATCAGATAAGGAGTGGGGCGACGCGCTCGCCCAGCCCAAGGCTCCCTCGCTGTCACGTGGGCCGATGTCGCATCACGCATCGTGTCGAGTGTGGCTCTGGCCGACCCCACACGCTCGCACCTGGCACGATGTCGATCCCGCTGGAGCGCGCCGACGACCGCAGGCGCGAGCTCGCAATCAAACAGCTTGAAGGCCGGCGGGCAGGGCATGTAGCTTGCCGAGTTGTGCCGTGAAAGACCAAAACGACTCAGCTTTGGTGACGGAACCCGAGAGCCGCGCGATCCCGAAGGGCGTACCCGTCCGGGAGGAGGTCGTGCGGCTGGTCCGTGAGAAGCGCTACGAGGAAGCGCTCGCGGTGCTCTACCGCGCGCGCTCGGAGTCGCCCAACGATCGCGAGCTGCAGACGAGCATCGAGCGCATCAAGGAGTTCCTCGCGGGCGCCTACGCCAAGCGGCTCGGCGGCCTCGATCAGGTGGCGGGGCCCATCCCGGTCGCGGCGGGCCGCTCGCCCGACGCGCTGATGGTGGCGCGCTACATCGATGGCTCCTCGACGTTCGATGACATCGTGCAGATGTGCCCGCTCGGGAAGCTCCGCACGCTGCAGGTGCTCGTCGGCCTCTACACGGGGAGAGAGGTCGCGTCGCCGTTCAGCGAGACGACGCCGGTGTCCCGGCGGGCGCCGGCGCCGTCGTCGCCCGACCTCGCGTCGGAAGCGGGGCCGCCGACCCTGCCGACGCGCGGGCTGGAGCGGCGAGCGCCGGAGCCTCCCCCCGAGAGCGCGCCATTCACGCTGCGGGTGGTCGAGACGGAGGAAGATCGGCGCTACCGCGAGGCGTTCTCGCGCGGCACCGCCGCCTTCGTGCAGCGCCGCTTCGCCGAGGCCGTCGACGCCTTCGAAGCCTGCGTGAAGATGCGCCCGGGCGACAACGCGGCGGCGGTCATGCTGCGCCGGGCGCAGCGCGACCGCGACCTCGACCTCGGAGGCTGACGGGATGCCGATCGTCGTGATCGCGGATCCCGATCTGCGCGAGCGCATGCGATGCATCCGGGTCATCGCCGGACAGGCGCCGGTGAGCGCGCTCGGCGCCGCCACCTGGGAGGAGCTCGAGCAGGCCCTCGACGGCGCGCAGCACGTGGAGCTCATCATCTACTCACCGTCGCTCCCGGGCGGGCCGGAGGACGCCATGGCGCGGCTCCTCCGCCGCACGGAGCGGCTGGTGCTCGCCGTGAACGAGGGCGAGGAGATCCCGGCGGCGGTGAGCGCCATCACGCGCGTGACGCGGCCCATCGCCGAGGAGACGCTCGTCCTCATGGCGCACGCCGCGGGCGCGCAATCGGCGCCGATCGGCATGAACTTCGTGCCCGTCGATTTCTTGCAGATGATCTGCATGTCCGGCGACTCTCACGTCCTCGTGGTCAGCAGCGAGAGCGCGGACGTGGGTCTCATCGAGGTGCGGCGCGGCCAGGTGTGGACCGCGTTCGACGGCCTCGGCGTGGGCGAGGAGGCGTTCGCGCGGCTCATCCGCCCGGGGATGCGGGTGCGCGTCACGCCGTCCGTCGGCTCGACGAAGGAGCGCACCATCTTCAAGGATCTCCAGGAGCTCGTGCTCGACTCGCTGCGCCGCATCGACGAGGGCAGCGTCGACGTGCCCCCGCCGATCTCGTCGAGGCGCCTCCAGGTCGCGCTCGCCTCGCCGGAGCAGATCGCGACCCGCATCAAGCAGCTCAACGCCGACGCGCGGCGCCTCCTGATGGAACGCAGCTACAGCGAGGCGGCCCGCGTCCTCATCGACCTCTCCGCGCTCGACCCCGCGTCCACCCTCGTGCGCGCAAACCTGGAACAGCTACGCAAGCTCGGATACCCCAAATGACCCGATCGATCGCATTCGCCAGCCTGAAGGGCGGAGTCGGAAAGACAACCGTGGCGCTCAACTGCGCCTTCGCCTTCGCGCGCCGGGGCGCGCGGACCCTCCTCGTCGACACGGATCTGCAGGGCGCCATCGGCATGTCGCTCGACGGCGTGAGCGACCGCCCCGGCCTGGCCGCGAGCCTCGCGCGCGGCGCTCCACCGCTGGAGGGCGTGGTGAAGACCCGCCTCCCGGAGCTCTGTCTGCTGCCCATGGGCCCCGTCGACGCGCTCGACGAGGATCGCTTCTCCGTGAACGCGCGCGAGGCCAACCTCGTTGGGCGCATCCTGGAGCAGGGCCAGCGCGACTTCGACCTCGTCCTGTTCGACACGCCGGCCGGGCTCGGCGGGATGTCGCGCCTCGCGATGGAAGAGGTGGACAGCGTCATCGCCGTGGCGCAGTGCGAGCCGCTCGCGCTGCGGGCCCTGCCGCGGCTGCTCGAGATGCTCGCGCGGCTCCGCGAGATCGGCGCCGCCTGCTCGCTCCTCGGCGTGGTCGGCACCATGAGCTCGTTCCGCGATCCGGTGATGCTGGCGTCCCTGGAGGAGCTGTGGTCGCTCTACCGCGATCAGGTGTTCGACACAGCGGTCCCGCGCGACAGCACGTTCCTCCAGGCGAGCCGCGCCGGCGTGCCGCTCGGGCTGCTCAGCCGCCGTCCGCCGGCGGTCTCTGCGGTGTTCGACAAACTGGTGGCCGAGATCGAGGAGCGCCTCGGCACCACGGCAGGAGGCGAGGATGACGGCCCGATCCGTCTCGTGGACTGACGCGCAGCGGGTGAGCTCGCTTCTGGCGCAGGTGACCGCGCCGCGCTCGCAGGAGCGCACGACGCTCGTGAGCCCCATGGCGCCGCCGCGCCCGGCCGCGCCGGCGGGCAAGGCCGCGCCCGCGCCGGTCAAGGTCGCGCAGAGGCCGCCGAAGGAGGTGCCGCGCCTCGTGCAGACCTCCGACAACCCGGCCGACCGGCTCGACGCGCTCGTCGCCTGGACGCTCGCGCACCACGCGTGCGCGGGCGCGTTCGTCGCCGACGACAACGGCCTCACGCTGGCGGCGCACGGCATCTCCGAGGCGCACGTGTCCCTCGTGGGCCCGCTGCTCTCGGCGCTCGTCGGCGTGCGCACGATCCCCGGCGTCGACGCCACGGCGGGCGCGCTCTGGCTCGGCGCGCAGATGATGTCCTGGGTCGAGGCGCGCACGCCCCGCGGCGGCTTCTGCCTCGGGACCGTGGGCGACGAGGCTCTCTCCACGCGGGCGTTCGAGCAGCTCAAGGAAGCGCTCGAGACGACCCTGCGCGGGCTGTAACAGATTCGTTTTTTTCAAGGCGGGCGCGGGCGCCCAGGAGCAACGGAAGCACGATGATCGATACCAAAGTCCTCGAGGCCGCAGTCCACGATCTCCGCAGCATCCTCCGCGATGGGCTGCTCGCCACCGACATCTGGGATCGCACGGCGGGCCTGTCGCTCGCTGGCTTCAACGCGCAGCCGGTGGCGGTGGCCCTCTTCACGCGCATCACCGAGGAGCTGGACAGCTCGCTTCGCGACTCGAACTTCCCGCCGCTCGGGCGGTATTACCTGCTCGACATGGCGGGCCACCACACCGTGGTGGTGGTCAACCACGGCAAGCTGCTCCAGGGCATGCTCGTGGACAACAAGCGGGCGAACCTCGGGATCCTCATCTCCGTGGCCATCCCGCGGATGATCGAGACGGTCGCGCAGGCCATCGAACGTTGACCGAACGTTGAGCGAACGTTGAGCGAACGTTGAGCGAACGTCGACGGAGCGCTGCGCGGCTCAGCCCCCCGCCCCGAGCTCCCTCTCGTCGCCAAAGCAGCCGTCGTCCGTACCCGTCCGGTGCCGCGCGCGGTACTCCGAGGGGCTCAGCCCCTCGGAGCGCCGGAACTGCTCGGCGAAGCGCGACGCCGACTCGTAGCCGCACGACGTCGCGACCTCCAGCACGCCGTGGCGCCCCGAGCGCAGCAGCGTCTTCGCCAGCTCGAGCCGCTCCTTCCACAGCAGCGCCCGGAACGAGACGCCCTTCGCGCCGAGCCGGCGGCGCAGCGTCGCGTTGCTCACCCCGAGCGCGCGCGCGACGTCCTGGGCGGCCCAGGCGCGCGCCGGATCGCGGCGCACGAGCGTCCGCACCGCGAGGGTGGGATCGAGCGACAGCGTCGACGACGCGGCGCGCGCCTCCTCGAGCTGCTCGCGGTGCTGGAGCAGCAAGGTCAGGATGAGGTCCTCCAGCCGGTGCTGGAGGAGCAGCGCGTGCGCGCCGGGCAGGAGCAGCGTGTTCACGAGGTGGATGAGCGCCTGGATCGACGGCATCGCGGAGCGCAGGAGGTGCGGCCGGTCCGCCTCGAAGCCGCCGAGCCCCCGCTGGACGCAGAGCGTCGGGTAGCGGCGCTGGAGCCGCTCGTCGACCTCGCTCAGGAGCTCGATGGTGAACGAGCGGTAGACGCCGCGCTCCGGGTCGGGCTCGTTCACGAGCTCGAGCGGGATGCCCTGCGGCACGAGCAGGATCTGCCCCTCCCGCGCGACGAGGCGCGTGTTGCCGTCCGGACCGTCGAGGAAGATCCGCTTCGCGCCGTCGAGGATGAGCACGACCAGCGGCCGCGAGAGCCGCTGGATCTGGATCCGCTCGCGCGCGCGGGTGAAGACGCCGATCCATCGGGCGAGGCCCGCGCCGGCCGCGCCGTACGCCGCGGACGCGCTCTCCAGCCGGGAGATGGCCTCCCGGAGCGCGCCCCAGGCCTGGGCCTGATCCGTCGGCTCGAGAAGTCGGGTGAGCTGGATGTTCGGCTTCATCGTCTCGTTCCTGATCCTTGATTCCTGATCCAAGCGTCCGGAGGCCTGGTCATCGACGGGCGCATCGCTCGCCGCGGGGGCGGGCTGGAGGCCGACCGGGGCGGATCAGCCTAACCGCGCCGCCCCGGCGGCCAAAGCGCCGCGCCGCGGCTCACTCCACGTCGAGCAGGACGATCGCGTCGTCGTTGAAGAGCGGCACGAGCAGGCGGCTCCTCGCGCGATCCCAGCCGAGATCGGCGGGGCTCGGGAGATCCTCGGCGAGGGTCGAGACGCGCGGCGCCGCGTCGCCGGTGGGATCGATCTCGAAGACGGCGCTCGCGTCCCAGCTCGACACGAGGAGCCGGCCGTCGTCGAGGCGCACGAGGCCGTCCAGCGTGCCCGCGGGCAGCGCGATCTCGCGCCGCCGCGCCCCCGAGGCGTCGCCCGAGGCGTCGCCCGAAACGTCGCCCGAAACGTCGCCCGAAACGTCGCCCGAAACGTCGACGGCGTCGACGCGCGCGGCCCCGAGGTAAGCGACCCAGACCTCGTCGTCCGCGCACGCGACGCCGTTCGGGTGCGGCAGCGCGGGGTCGGCGAGCAGCCGCGACACCTGCCCGGCCGGATCGACGACGACGAGCGCGTCCGTGCCGGTCCCGGTGATCGCGCCGTCCTCGACGGTCACGCCCGAGTCGGAGACGACGAGCGATCCGTCGGGCATGACCGCGATGTCGTTGAGCAGGCCGGCGCCGGGCACCTCGATGTCCTGGATCGGCGCGCCGTCGCTCGCGTCGAAGACGCGGATCGCGTCGATGTCGGCCACGTAGAGCCTGCCGTCCACCACGGCCATGCCCTTGGGCGCGCTCAGGGTCACGGCCTCGGACGCGCCGTCGATCCAGGTCGGGTCGAGGACCTCGCCGTCCGGCGAGACGCGCGAGATGAACCCGCGGTCGTCCTTGTCGACGGGCGAGCCGACGATGTTCGAGACGAGGTACACGTCGCGCTCCGTGTCGTGGAGCACGGACTCGGGGGTCGTGAAGCCGCCGACGATGCGGCGCTCCGGCGCGGCCGGGGCCGGGCTCTCGGCGCACGCCTGGAGGGCGGCGGAGAGGCAGACGAGGACGGCGGCGAGGCGCTTCGGCGAGGTGTTCATGGGGGAATGCCCTCTCGGTTGGACGGGCCCGGCGACGCGCCGGACCGTGGGCCTACCGTGCGCCCGGCCGCCGCGCGGCGCGCGCCCGCGGCGCTCATTGACGCGCCCGAAACGCTCACGCGGCGGATGGACAAGGGTCTTTACTTGTCTGGCCCGTCCAGGATCGCCTGCTCCCGCGCCCCGTCCGGGCCCGGGATCCGCTCGAGGTCCGCCGCCGTGAGACTCCGGATCTCGCGAAGCTTTCGCGGTGATACGCCACCTCGCGCCCGGTCCACTCCCGCCACATCGGTCGACCGCGCGCCCCGCGCGGCGCCCCTCGCGCCGAGGGGACGAGCTCGAGTGTTCCGCCGGCAGCCGAGGCCCGTGTGCGCGGGTGCGGCGTGTGAGGGGATATGCTCTATTCCTGTGCAGGGCCGATGCGCGGAACCGCAGCGTCGACCACGCCGGTCTCGCAGACGACGTTGCGCCCCGGACAGTCTTCGGATATGCGATCACGCTGACACCTGGTACCCCGAATGCACTCCGATCCTGAAAACGAGATGTCGCTCGGTGAACAGGTCGTGGCGCTGCGCGGCCGCGTGGCGGAGCTGGAGCAGGAGCTCGCCGAGGCGCGGCGGGCCGGCGCGGCGCGGCGCGACGACGCCGAGGACCAGGGAGAAGGGCTGCTCGCCAGGTTCTTCTCGGTGGAGGCCGCCGGCCACGCCGCGCTGCTCGACGCGATCCCGGCGATGGTGTTCTTCAAGGATCGAGATCACCGGTACCTCGCCGTCAACAAGGCCTACACAGATCATTATCGCCTCTCGGCCGACAAGATCATCGGCAAGCGCGATGAGGACATCTTCATCCCGGAGGTCGCGCGCAGCTACCACGACAACGACGAGGCCATCATGGTCGACGGGATCCCCCGGCTGAACGTCGAGCTCCAGTGGAAGCTCGAGGACGGGACCGACGGGTGGACCCTGGAGAACATCGTCCCCTTCCGCGACGCGCACGGATGCGTGATCGGGATGGTGGGCGTGGTCGTCGACGTGACCGCGCGAAAGCGCACGGAAGAGGCGTTGCGGCACACCGAGGCCGAGCTCCTCGCCAGCCAGGCGCGCCTCCTCGAGACGATCGCGGCGCTGTCGACGCCGGTCCTGCCGATCGAGCACGGGATCCTCGTCCTGCCGCTCGTGGGCCACCTCGACGAGACCCGGAGCAGCCAGCTCATGGCGGCGCTCCTGCAAGGCGTGGAGCGCCACGACGCCGAGTTCGTGATCATCGATCTCACCGGCGTCCCGTTCATCGACAGCACCGTCGCGCGCCACCTCCTGCGCGCTGTGCAGGCCGCTGTCCTGCTCGGCGCGCAGTGCGTCCTCGTCGGCATGTCCGCGGGCACCGCGGCGTCCCTGGCGAGCACCGGCGAGGCGCTGGAGGAGCTCGTCCTGCTGAGAGACCTCCGGGCCGGCGTGCGTTACGCGATGGCGCGGCGAAAGGCCATGGCCCGCGCCTTCCCCGTGGCGCTCCCGTGAGGCGAGATGCTGCGGTGAGCGCCCTCCGCACACCTCGTTGACGCCCCTCTCGCGCGCCAGATCGCGCTTGACGGGTCGGCGCCGGACTGATGACATCCAGTCAGGCCAATCCTGATGAAGGTTGCTTGACCGCCTGCTTCCCGGGCGCCGACATGAGCCCACATCGGGGCCGGATCACCCTCTGTCCCGACTCGGTCTGTCTCGAGAGAACGTCACGATGGGAGGCTCGGAGGCCTTCACGAGGATGCTTGTCGACTCGAAGCCGCTCGCGCCGTCGCGCCAGTGCGGGCGGGCGCCGCCGCGCTGGCTCGCGCTCGGCCGCGCCGTCCCGGGCCGGGCGCGCCTCGCGCTCGGCGCGGCGAGCCTGCTGCTGCTCGCGGCGGCCTACGCGTGGATCCCGGACCGCAGCGGATCCAGCGCCGCGATCGTCCCGACGCTCGCGAGCATCGGGGTCGCCACGGCCGAGGCGCTCGCGTCGCGGGAGCTGTGGATCGATGTCCAGCACAGCTTCCTCCGCGTCACAGCGGGGTTCGCGGCCGCCGCGATCCTCGCCGTCCCGCTCGGCGTGCTCGCGGGCGCGTTCCGCGCGATCGCCGCGCTGCTCGAGCCGCCGACCGAGTTCCTCCGCTACGTCCCGGTGCCGGCGCTGATCCCGCTGGTCATGATAGCGTCCGGCATCGGCGAGGGCGCGAAGGTCCTCGTCGTGTTCCTTGGCACCTTCTTTCAACTCCTGATCATGACCGCGGACGAGGTGCGGCGCGTCCCGGCGCCGCTCGTCCAGATAAGCCAGAGCCTCGGGGCCTCGCGGCGCGAGATCGTGTTGCGCGTCCTCACCCCGGCCGCCCTCCCCGGCGTCTGGAGCGCGCTGCGCATGTGCAACGGCTGGGCGTGGAGCTACGTCGTCGTCGCGGAGCTCGTGGCCGCGACCGAGGGGCTCGGCTTTCGCATCCTGCGCTTCTATCGCTTCCTCCAGACGCCGAGCATCTACGCCTACCTGCTCGTGCTGGGGCTGCTCGGCCTCGGGCTCGACTGGGTGTTCCGCGCGGCCTCCCGCCGGCTCTTCCCCTGGGCGCGCGGGGGCGCGGCATGAAGCTGTCGCTGCGCGGCGTCGGCAAGTCGTACCCTGGTCGCCGCGGCGAGACGAGCGCCCTGCTCCCGTTCGACATGGATGTCCGCGAGGGCGAGTTCATCAGCCTTGTCGGCCCCTCCGGGTGCGGCAAATCGACGCTCCTCCACATCGTCGCCGGGCTCGCGCCGGCGACCACCGGGACGGTCGATCTCGACGGCGAGCGCGTCCTCGGCCCCGGCGCCGAGATCGGCCTCATGTTCCAGCAACAGACGCTGTTCCCCTGGCTCAGCGTGCGCGAGAACGTCCGCTTCCCGCTGACCCTCGCCCGCGCCCGCGCGCGCGGGGGCGAGCGCGACGGGCAGGCGGCGGCCCGGGTCGACGACCTGCTGCGCCTCGTCGGGCTCTGGGACTTCCGCGACAGCCTCCCCGCGGAGCTGAGCGGCGGCATGCAGCAGCGCGCCGCCCTCGCGCGGGCGCTCGTCGGGCGGCCCGAGGTGCTGCTGATGGACGAGCCGTTCGGCGCGCTCGACGCGCAGACGCGCGAGGACATGCAGGAGCTCCTGCTCCACCTCATCCAGCATCACCGCATCACGACGCTGTTCGTCACGCACGATGTGGACGAGGCCCTTCTCCTGTCCGATCGCGTCGTCGTCTTCTCGGAGCGGCCGGGCCGCGTCCTGGCCAGCCTCGACGTGACGTTCGCGCGCCAGGCGCGGTCGTCGGAGCTCAAGCTCGACGAGGCCTTCCTGCACCAGAAGCGGGAGATCCTGGCGCTCCTCCGCGGCCGCGCGCGCACGGCGGCGCAGCGCGACCGCCTGCTGTTCGGGCTCACCAACACGCCATCGAAAGGGGGATCATGAAACGAAGGACCGTCTTGCAAGAGCTCGGGGCAGCGCTCGCGTGCCTCGTCCTGTCCGCGGGCTGCTCCAACAAGGAGGCCGCGCCGGACCAGGCGCCCTCCGCCGCGCCCGCGGCGGGCGAGCGCCCCGGCGCCGCGGCCCCGCCCGCCGAGCCCGTGAAGCTCACCGTGGGCCACGACCTGTGGATCGGCTACTCGGGCGTCTTCCTCGCGAACGAGCTCGGGTATTTCAAGCAGGCCGGCCTCGACGTCGCGCTCAAGCCGTTCTCGAACCCCGGGGACACGCTCGCGGCCCTGGCCTCGAACCAGCTCGACGTCGGGCTCACCACCCTGCAGAACCTGGCCGTGCTGAACGGCAACAGCGAGACGGACGTCGTCGCCATCGCGCTCGTCGACAGCTCGAACGGCGCGGACGCCGTCGTGGCGAAGGAGAGCATCAAGACGATGGCCGACCTCAAGGGCAAGACGGTCGCCCTCACGCTCGGCGAGGTCAACCACATGCTCTTCCTGTTCGGCCTGGAGAAGAGCGGCGTCAGCCCGGGCGACGTGAAGATCACGAGCATGAGCGCCGACGACGCCGGGGCCGCGTTCGTCGCCGGGAAGGTCGACGCCGCGGTCACCTGGGAGCCGTGGATCACGAAGGCGACGAAGAACGGCGGCCACGTGATCTTCACGAGCGCCAGCATGCCGGACACGATCACGAACTCGGTGGCCGTGCACAAGGCGAAGATCGAGGCGGGGGGCGACGCCTACAAGAGGCTCCTCGGCGCGATCGACCGCGGGGTCCAGACGTTGCGCAGCGAGCCCGACAAGGCGCACCCCATCATCGGCAAGTACCTGAGCGCCTCGCCCGAGGACGTGAAGGGCATGCTGGCCGGCGACAAGATCTACGATCTGGCCGACAACAAGCGGCTCTTCGGCACGGCGGAGCAGGCGGGCCCCGCGGTGGCGTCGATGAAGTCGGTGATCGACTTCGCCGCGCAGTCCAAGCTCGTCAAGAAGGCGCCGGCGCCGGAGTCGCTGCTCGACGGGAGGCTCGTCCGATGAGCCGCGACGAGGCCTTGATGGCGCGGGCGCTCGAGGTCGCGCGCGGCGCGCTGGAGGCGGGCGAGCCGCCGTTCGGCGCGCTCGTCGCGGCCCCGGACGGCACGATCGTGGCCGAGGCGACCGACGAGGTGAACGCCCAGCGCGACTTCACGTGGCACGCCGAGGTCGGCGCCGTCCGCCGCGCCTGCGC
The DNA here is from genome assembly GCF_051521615.1 of Sorangium sp. So ce1335. Classification (NCBI taxonomy): domain Bacteria; kingdom Pseudomonadati; phylum Myxococcota; order Polyangiales; family Polyangiaceae; genus Sorangium; species Sorangium sp. So ce1335. The sequence goes on along the minus strand of NZ_CP150363.1, from coordinate 4,809,022 downwards.
GGCCGTCGGGCCCGATCTGGAGGGATACACGCTGTACACGACCGTGGAGCCGTGCCCGATGTGCTTCACCGCGGCCTGGCTCGCCCGGGTCAGCCGCATCGTGTTCGGCTGCACGATGGCCGAGGTCACGGAGGCGACGGGCGGGGCGCAGCGCGAGCTTGCCGTCCCGGCGCAATGGATGAACGAGAAGTCCGGCGCGCCCCTCGAGCTCGTCGGCGGCGTCCTCGACGATCAGTGCCTCGCGCTGTTCGCGCGGGCGTAGAACAAGGATCACGTTGATCGAGCGAGAAATGAACCGCCAAGACGCCAAGAAGAAGAGAGCAAGACGATGTCTTGGCGTCTTGGCGGTTCGAAGTTCTGCTCGTTTCAGGCGGGTTCAACCCGTTTGTCGCTCTGGATGCCGCCGCCGCGCCGGCCGGCCCTCGCCCGGTGGCGCCGTCGCTGCCGGAGCCCTGACGCCGACGGACTGCTGCTGAGGAAGCAGCGGCGCTGCGGCGCTGCTCGGATCCGAGCAATGCGCGGCGGCGGGCGCTGAGCGGCGCCGGGCAGGGCGCCGAGCCAGAGCGCCGGAGGGGCGCTGAAATCGAGCGGCAGAGACGGAGCCGGGGGCCGCCGCGCCGGGGCACGCGCGTTGCAGCGTGCTGCGCGCCAGCACGGCCAACGATCTTGCGCCGGCGACATCGGCGCGCCCCTACCCTTTCCGGAGTCTTGCATGTCCGACCGTATCGCTCGTCTCAAGGCCTCGCCCTCCGTGGCGGTCAAGGAAAAGCTCGATTACCCCGTCATCGACACGGACATCCACACCAACGATTACACGCCGGCCCTCGAGGACTTCGTCGCCACGTACGGCGGCGCCAAGCTCGTCGACGATCTGCGCAAGGCGCTCAGCTCCCGGCGCCGCAACGCCGAGAACAGCAGCGGCAAGGACTGGTACACGCAGACGCCGGAGGAGCGGCAGCACCACCGCACGGTCAGGTCGCCGTGGTGGGCGCGGGTGACGCGCAACACGCTCGACGTCGCGACGTACCACATCCCCGCGCTGCTCGCCGAGCGCCTGGAGGAGCAGGGGTCCGATTACTCGGTGCTGTTCCCGAACAACACCCTCGCGCCGCTCGCCGTGAAGGACCCGGGCCAGCGGCAGGCGCTCCAGCGCGCGATCAACCACTACCACGCGGACCTGTTCCGCAAGTACAGCGACCGCCTCACCCCCGTCGCCGGCATCCCGCTGAACACGCCGCAGGAGGGCATCGAGGAGCTCGAGTTCGCCGTCAAGAAGCTCGGGCTCAAGGCGATCAACATCGCCGGCGGCGTGCGCCGCCCGATCAAGGCGATCGCGGAGAAGTACCCCGCGGACCAGCACCCGGAGATCGCCAGGTACGCGACGTACATCGACTTCTACGGCATCGACAGCGAGCACGACTACGATCCTTTCTGGGCGAAGGTGGTCGAGCTCGGCGTGCCGGTGCTCACCCATTACGGGAGCCAGGGCTGGACGGGGCGCTCGTCGATCAGCAACTACATGAACAACCACATCGGCCATTTCGCCGACGGCTCGGAGGCGTTCGCCAAGGCGCTGTTCTTCGGGGGCGTCACGCGCCGCTTCCCAGGGCTGCGCATCGGCATGCTCGAGGGCGGGGCGGACTGGGGCGCGCGGGTGTACATCCACCTCGTCGACAGGTTCCAGAAGCGCGGCCCCGAGGGCCTGAAGCACTATGATCCCGCGGCGACCGACCGCGCGCTGCTCACCGAGCTGTTCCGGCGCCACGGCGGGGATCTCGTGAAGGGCCGCTCGATCGAGGGCGAGCAGCTCATCGCGGACACGCTCGGCGCGAGCTACACGAGCGACGCGCGCCAGCCGGCGCCGGAATACCGCAACGATTTCGCGGCGGCGGGCATCGAGAAGATCGAGGACATCCGCGACCGCTGGGTGAACAACTTCTTCTTCGGGTCCGAGTCCGACGACCGCACCATCGCCTCCGCGTTCAACACGAAGGCGAACCCCCTCGGCGCGAAGATCAACGCCATCTACTCCTCCGATGTCGGCCACTGGGACGTCCCCGACCTCACCGAGGCGCTGGCGGAGAGCTGGAACCTCGTCGAGGAGGGCGTTCTCAGCGCCGAGGACTTCAAGGCCTACGTGTTCGAGAACCCGTACAGGCTCTACACCGAGGCCAACGCGAGCTTCTTCAAGGGCACGCGCGTCGAGGAGAAGCTGAAGCGGCAGGCGACGGCGCAGGGCGACGATCGGCGCGCCCCGCAGCCGCAGAAGGGCGACGGGTCACCCGCCAAGCCGCGCGAGATACGCGCGTAGCGCCGCCGCGTCGAGCCCGGCGCCCAGCGCGAACATCAGCGCGAGCCGCGCCTTGGGCCCCGAGAGCGCGCCCGCGGAGATCACCCCGAGATCCCGCAGCCGCCGCCCGCCGCCGGGCGCGCCGTACGTCGGCGTGACCCGGCCGCCGGGGCAGCGCGAGCTCAGCACGACCGGCGTGCCGGCCGCCACGAGCTCCCGGATCACGCCCTCCCAGCTCCCGCTGACGTTGCCGGCGCCCGAGCCCTCGATCACCACGCCGCGCACCTTCGCGTCGAGGAGCGCGCGGAGGAGGAGGTCGTCCATCCCGGCCGCCATCTTGACGAGGTAGACGCGCGGCTCGGGGTCGACGAGCGGCAAGGTCGGTGTCCTCGCGGGGCGCGCGTGGACGCGCACGCCCTCGCCGTCGACCGAGCCGAGCGGCCCCGCGCCCGGCGAGGCGAACGTGCCCATCGCCGTCGTGTGCGTCTTCATCACGCACCGGGCGGCGTGGATCTCGTCGTTCAGCGCGACGAGCACGCCGAGCCCGCGCGCCGCCGGATCGACGGCGATCCGCGCCGCGGACACGAGGTTGCGCGGGCCGTCGGTGCCCGCCGTGCTCGCGTCGCGCATCGCGCCGGTGAGCACCACCGGGGTGTCCCCGTCGAGCAGCAGGTCCAGCGCGAACGCCGTCTCCTCGAGGGTGTCGGTGCCGTGGGTGACGATGACGCCGGTCAGCGCGGGATCGGCCGTCAGCCCGCGCACGACGCGCGCGAGCGCCGCGACCCTGTCCGGGCCGAGGTTCCAGCTGCTCTCCAGGCAGAACTCGGTGACCGCGATATCGGCGATGCGGCCGAGCGCGGGGACGTCCGCGACGAGCTCCTCCGCGCGGACGGCGGGCACGGCGGCCCCGGTCTTCGGGTCGACGCGGCTCGCGATGGTGCCGCCGGTCGTGACGAGGTGAACGCGGGGCATGGGATCACCGCATGTGCGCGAGCGGGAGCCCCGCGACGGGCGCGCGGAACGAGAGGAGGTGCGGCATCGCCAGAGACCCCATGATACAGGTGCGGAGATCCGGGCCGCCGAACGCGATGCTCGTCGGGAGCTGCACGGTGTTCCCCGCGCAGGCGCCGAGATCGGCCGGCTCGAGCGTCCCGTTCCTCAGCTTCACGGTCATCGCCTCGAGGGTCGCGGGGCGCGGGTCCTCGAAGACGGTCTGATGGCTGCCGTCGGGGAAGATCACGACGAGCCCGTTGCGGCAGACGGCCGCCACCCAGATGTTGCCCTCGGCGTCGAAGGCGAATCCATCCATGAGCCCGCCGATACCGAGGCTGTCCGGCCCGAACTGCTCGCGCTCGCCGAGGCTGCCGTCGTCGCGCACGGGGAAGCGGATGAGGCGGCCGGGGACGGTCTCGACCGCGTAAAGGAACCGCTCGTCGGCGTCGAGGCGCACCTCGTTCGTCAAGCTGATGTTGTCGGCCACGATGCGGGGGCCCTTCTCGTCGACGAGCACGATGTACCCGTCGCGCACGTTGCCCACGACCGCGTTCCACCACGGGAGCTGCCGGGTCAGGACGGAGATCCAGAGGCGATCCCGCGAGTCGACGAAGCAGAAGTTCACGGCGCCGAGCGGCTTGCCGTCGATGGAGTCGAGGAGGACCTCGGACCGGCCGTCGCGGTGGAGCTTGTGGACCTTGCCGCCGGAGAGGGCGGCGACGATGAGGTTGCCCTGGCGATCCATCGCCATGCCGTTCGGCTCGCCCACCTCGGGGCCGAGCGTCGCCTGCCGCCCGTCGGGATCGATGCGCGTCGCGATGCCGCGGGCGTCCGAGGCCCAGAGCGTGCCGTCGGGCTCGGCGATCACGCACTCGGGCCGGACGAGCCCCTGCCCCACAACGTCGATTCGCGACAGATCGAGGGTGAACCCCCTGACGGATGACATCGAATGACCTCCCGGCCCGGCACCGCGCCGCGCCCGCTCGACGCGGGCGAGCCTAACACCCCCCTCGAGGCGGCGATATCGGGAGCCGCCGATACGTCCGGGACCGGCCCGACCCGAACTGCCCCTGCGCACGACGAGGTCCGCGCCAGCGCGGCGGGCAAAAATTTCGGTAACACCACAAAGTACCAACCATGGCGGAATCCGACACTCACGCCGTCGTGCTACACGCAGCGTCCGTCCGTTCTGACGGAGGCGATCGGCGCTCTCGTTCTCCACGCATGCTTCCAGCCTCGGCGGGGCGCGCCCTCAGGGCGCCGCCGCAGGCGGGACCCACGACGGATGGTGACGTCCTCCCGTTCGTCCACGGATCGTTCATCCACCTGGGCGAGACGGCGCAGGCGCTCCGCGCGGGCGGCGCCGCCAGAGCGGATCCTGGGTCCAACCTGATCCATGTCGAGGTGCGGCTGTAGTACCAAGCAAGGCTTTGCGTTCCTCGATCGGGACTCTGCCTTGTTGAGCAAACCTTTGCTCTCCTCCGCGGGGCCCGGCGAGCGAACGGGTCACTGCGGCGCCCGTCCCCTCCGCCCCGTACCGCTCATGCGACGTCGACCGGTAAGCTCAGCGATCCAGGCCGTTTCCGGCCGATTCAGCGCCACCGCCGCCCTGCGTGAGCCACCGAGCAGAGCGGCACCTTCGCGGCTCTGCTCGGTCGCCTGAGTCGCCGATCGCTGGAGCGGCACGGCGCTTGATTACACCCCTGGGCGAACGGAGAGGCGGTGGGGCCGAAGCGGCGGAACTCACTCCGCACGAGGCGCCTGCCGACCTGTCCCTGACCGAGGCAGACCAACCTGCCTCGGAGGAAAGAGGAGAAACAGATGAGCACTGACCAGAGCGGATTCGATGTCGAGATGATCACCCCCGAGGAGCACACCGAACTGGAGGTGAGGGAAGTCTCGAAACACTGCTGCGGCTGCGGCTGCGGCTACGTGAAGGACGAGTAACATGACCGGCAGGGGGGCGCGCGCCCCCCTGCCGCCGGCGCCCAGGCAGCACCCTCTGCGCTGCCTGGGCGCTCCTCTTACCCACGCCCAGGGAGCTGCTCATGTGTGTGAAGCCGAGATTTGATCTGCCGCGCATCGGCGTTGGAATCGCCCACCGGCCCTCGTTCGCCCGCGCCATCGAACAGCACCGCGAACGTATCGGCTGCATCGAGATCTGCGCGGATCATTACATTTCCCGGACGGAGGGGCGGCTCGCGCGCGCCGTCGAGCTGAGCGAGCGTCTGCCCATAACGCCCCATGGTCTCGAGCTATCCATAGGCACCGACGCGCCGCTCGACATGAAATACTGCCGTGATGTCGCGCGCGTCGCGAAGGCGGTCCGCGCCCCCTGGTACAGCGATCACCTCTGCTTCACGCAGATCTCCCAGATCGAGCTCGGCCAGCTCACTCCGATCGCGTTCACCGAAGCCGCCGCGACGCGCTGCGCGGCCAAAGCCCGGCAGTTCCAGGACATGCTGGAGATGCCGCTGCTCCTCGAGAACATCACCTATTACATGGCCATCCCCGGGGGCACCATGACAGAGGCGGAGTTCTTGAGCAAGGTCGTGAACGACGCTGACTGCGGCATCTTGCTCGATCTCACGAACCTGTACATCAACTCCCAGAACCTCCACTACGATCCGTATGAGTTCATCGACAACATCCCGCTCGAGCGCGTCGTGCAAGTCCACCTGGCCGGCGGGCTCTACGAAGACGAGGTGTGGATCGACACGCACAGCCAGCCGGTCGACACACATCCCGAGGTCTGGGACCTCCTCAACCATCTCTGTCGGCGAGCGCCCGTGCGCAGCGTCCTCATCGAGCGGGACGCGAACCTGCCGGACGACTTCGGAGAGATGCTGGCAGAGGTCGAGCACGCGAGCGCTGTCTGGGCGTAAGGCATCGCTCGCGCAGCCACAGGGTGGACGATGAAACGTGTCATGGATCGTGCAGCGGCAGTGGAGGGGCAAACCATGGATCGCATCGCGGGGCGTCCGACGACGGGCACGGATACGTCAGCGTTTCAGACGGCGTTCGCGCGGGTGCTCACCGATCCTCGGGCGCTCGTGTGTCTCCACGACGATCCGGCGCGCTTCGCTGAAGAGAACGCGCTGAGCGCCGCGCAGATGTACGCGCTCCAGTCCTTCGACGAGAAGCGGCTGCGCTGGCTCTCGGCCTCGATGGCCGTCAAGCGCTTCTACCTCGTCGGGACGTACTTCCCCGCCACGTTCGCGCTGCTGCGGCGGCACCGGGCGTTGTCGAAGGTGGAGCGGAGCCTCACCGCCACCTACCTCCCCATCAAGTCCGAAACCCTGATCCGCTCGTTTCGCGACGCCCTCTGGGTCGCCGAGCTCGTCGAGCGGCACGTCGCCCAGGGGGAGCTCGACATCCCTTGCCTCCTCGACGTGGTGCGCTGCGAGCGCGCGGAGTTCATCTTGTGGTCCGACGCCGGGTGCGTCGAGAGCGCGGAGGATTTCAAGCTGCGGAACGCGTCGAGGCCGAGCGTCACCGAGGAGGAGCTGCTCGACGGCGCCGTGCGCGCGGGCCGGCACGTCGCGCTGCACGAGTTCTCGTGCGACGTCCTGTCGTACGTCCAGGCGCTCACCGACGGCCAGGCGCCGCCCGAGCCGGAGCCCGCGCCGACGCTGCTCCTGTTCGGCAGGATCGCGGTGAGCGATCGCGTCCAGAAGGCCCGCGTGGGGCGGATGATGAGCTCGTTTCTCAGCCACGCTGACGGCCGGAAGCCTACCCGGGAGATCCTCGGGGAGATCCTCGGACCAGCGGCCGATCGCGCAGCGCGTGACGCCGCCGAGCGAAATTGCTGTCGCATGCTGCAGAAGCTCTACGCGCTGAACCTCGTGACGATCGAGCAGAGCGTCGGGCCGAGCGCGCGCGGCGGGGACGACGGCGCCGGGCCGCGGAGCGCGTCATGAGGGCGGCCGTGCGACGTTCCGATGACTCACCTGCGCCGGTCTCCCCTCCCTCGAGGGACCCGGTGAGCGGGGCATCTCCGTCCTCCGTCCGGATCCGCTCGGCCTACGAGCACCTCGCGGCGGTGCTGGGCGATGACGCCGTCCTCGGCCCGGGCTCGGATCTCTCGGCGTACGAGGACCCCTATGCGTCCGCCGGCGCCGCGGACTTCCGGTGCTCAGGAGCGGTGCTGCCGAGGTCGGTGGAGGAGGTGCAGGCTGTCCTGGCCGTCGCCAATCAGCACGGCATTCCGCTCTGGACCGTGTCCACCGGGCGGAACCTCGGGTACGGGGGCGCGGCGCCGCGGGTGAACGGGGCCATCGTGCTGGACATGCAGCGGATGAACCGGATCCTGGAGGTCGACGAGGAGCACGGGTACGCGCTGGTCGAGCCCGGGGTGAGGTTCGTGGACCTCTACGGGTATCTCCGCGAGCATCGGCTGAAGCTGTGGATGTCCGCGCCATCGCTGGGTTGGGGCAGCGTCCTCGGCAATGCCCTGGAGCGGGGCATCGGCTACACCCCTTACGGGGACCACGCCGCCCAGATCTGCGGGCTGGAGGTGGTCCTGGCGACCGGCGACGTCGTGCGCACCGGCATGGGCGCGCTGCCCGGCGCCAACACCTGGCAGATGTACAAGGGCGGGTATGGCCCGTCGCTGGACGGGCTCTTTCTGCAGTCCAACTTCGGGATCGTGACCAAGATGGGGCTCTGGTTGATGCCTCAACCGGCCGGGCTGATGTCATGCGTGGCGCGCTTTCAGAGGGAGTCCGACCTGGAGGCGGCCATCGACGTGCTCGCCTCGCTGCGCCGCCGGGAGATCATCCAGAGCAATGCGCAGATCGGCAACGTCGTGCGCGAGGTGGCGCACCGGCACCCGCGCTCGCGCTGGTACGACGGCCCCGACGCCATGCCCGACGAGGTGATCGAGAAGATGCGCCGGGATCTGGGGATCGGGTGGTGGTGGATGCTGCGCTTCGGCCTCTACGGCGACGAGGAGCTGCTGGATGCTCGGTTCAGGATCGTCCAGCGAGCCTTTTCGAGCATCCCCGGCGCCGAGATCACGGGCGACAAGCACCTCGCCTCGGGCCCGGACGGCCTCCATGCCTGCGAGGTCGAGGGGCCGTCCCGCCGCCTGGCGGGCGTCCCGGGATTCTTCGCGTTGAGTGCGCTCAAGTTCCGCGGCGACGACTGTGGGCACCTCGACTTTTCGCCCATCGTGGCGCCCAGCGGTCGCGAGGCGATGAGGGTCTACGAGCTCGTCAAGGCGCGGGCCCGCGAGCATGGGATCGACTATCTGGCCGGCTTCACCGCCAGCGAGCGCCACCTGACCCACGTCTTCCCGATCCTCTACGAGAAGCACGACGCGGAGCAGACGAGCCACGCAGCGGCGCTGCTCGACACCTTGATCAGGGAGCTCGGGGAGCAGGGGATCGGCGAGTACCGGGCGCACCTGGCCTTCATGGACCTGATCGGCGATCAGTACAGCTTCAACAAGCACGCGCTCCGCCGCTTGAACGAGACGCTGAAGGATGCGCTCGACCCGAACGGCATCCTGTCGCCGGGCAAGCAGGGCATCTGGCCCGCGGCGTCGCGGAGGCAGCGCGCAGGGACGCGGTGATCCTGGGCGGCCCAGCCCCCGCCCCCCTCGCTCCCCGAGGGCGTCGCTCCGGCCGGAGACGACCGGCCCGAGCCGTGAGGGGCCAGCGCCACGGCGGAGGACTGCCGTCAGAGCAACCACGCACGCTCCACGCATTGCGTTGAGCAACGCTGATTTTCCGAGGCCTGGCTCCGAGTCCGTCACACACCAGGGTTTCCCAAATTGACCGGCAAATCGACGGTTGGATTCGTAAAGGGCCACAGCGCGTTGCGCGAGCGGGTGCGCTCCTGTCCGGCCCATCGTTATTTTCTACATCACGACGAGCGAAGCCCCTTTTCCCCTCCGTCGGTTGTGCCATGAATGGATGCGCCGATGCCGCTCGTCTTTCTGCCCGACGATCTCCGGTTCTTCTTCTGGGGCGACACCGGCGCTGACCGGCTCGCGGCCCGGTCGCTCGGCGAGACCACCCCGGCGGAGGCGCCCGTGGTGACCGAGGCGGGCAGGGTCGAGCGGAAGGCGGGAGAGGCCGCCCCGCTGCTCGACGGCGTCGCCGCGCTCGCCAGCATGGCCCAGGACGATGTCGGTCGAGCGCCGCCGTCGGTGGCGGCGTGGAGCCTGGCGAGCAAGCTGGCGCTCGACCTCGTCGTGCGCGAGCGGGTCGTGCCCCGGGTCACGCCCGGCGACGGAGGCGGCGCGGAAGCGCGCTGGGCTGTGTCGCTCGCCGCCACCGAGGACGCCGCGCGCGTCGCGGCGCTCGCCCGCGCGATGCCCGCTGCCGCGCACGCGGTACCCGCGGCCGCCCACACCGAGCCGGCCGCCGCGAGGACCGGGCGCCGGCGCCGCCCGCCCTCCGCCCCGGAGGTCTGGTCCGCCGAGGCCCTGCTGCGCGCCTTCCTGGACGCCGTGGCCGACGCGCTCGCGCGCGGCAGCGCGACGAACCACCCGAAGCCGCCGTCGCGGCCGGCGCACGCGCCGTGGGAGCACCGGCTTGTGCTCGCCCTGACGGGCGAACGGCGCGCCTTCGCCACGGAGGGGCTCGCCGAGCGCGCGCTCGTGGCCGACCTGGACGCCTGGGTCCGGCCGGCGCTCGGCGCCTGCGACGCGCTGCGGGCCTGCTTCCGGCTGGAGCTGCCGGAGGGCGACCGCGGCTTCGCGCTCGGCTTCCTGCTGCAGGCGACCGACGATCCGAGCCTGATCGTGCCCGCCGCCGACGTGTGGAAGGCCCGGGGGCGCACGCTGAAGGCGCTCGGGCGCGCGTTCTCCGACCCGCAGGAGGCGCTCCTCGGCGCGCTCGGCGCCGCGGCGCGGCTGTTCTCGCCGATCGGGCGCGCCCTCGGCGAGGCGAGGCCCGAGCGCGTGGCCCTCGATCCCGCGGAGGCGTGGGTGTTCCTCGCGAAGGCCGCCCCGGCGCTTGGCGAGGCCGGCTTCGGCGTGATCGTTCCGGGCGAGCTCCTCGCCTCGGGGCAGCGCCGGCTTCGCCTCCGCATGCGCGTCGGCGCGACGAGCCGCACCGCGGGCGTCGTCGCGGGCAGCGCCGGGCTCGGCCTCGACGAGGCGCTCGACTTCAGGTGGGAGGCCGCGCTCGGCGACGAGGCGCTCTCGGCGCGCGAGCTCGCCGCGCTCGCGCGGCAGAAGTCGCCGCTCGTCCGGCACCGCGGGGCGTGGATCGTCGTGGTCCCCGAGGAGCTCGCCGAGATCCAGCGGCGCCTGGAGGCGGGCGGCGGGCGCGTCCCGGCGCGCGAGGCGCTGGAGGTCGCGCTCGCGGGCGAGGCCCACGTCGACGGCGTGGCGGTCTCCGTCGTCGCCGAGGGGGCGCTCGCCGAGGCGATCGCGCGGCTGCGATCGGGGGCGGAGCGCGCCGCCGCGCCGCCGGAGGGGTTCGCGGGGACGCTGCGGCCGTACCAGGCGCGCGGCGTCGCGTGGTTGCAGACGATGGCCGGCCTCGGCCTGGGCGCGTGCCTTGCCGACGACATGGGCCTCGGCAAGACCGTGCAGCTCCTCGCCTTTCTCGTCGGCCGGCGGGCGGCAGAGCCCGGCGACGCGCGCCCGACGCTGCTCGTCGCGCCGACGTCGGTGGTGGGCAACTGGGAGCGGGAAGCGGCGCGCTTCGCCCCTGCCCTGCCCCTCGTGCGCCACCACGGCGAGGGGCGCGCCCGCTCCGCCGAGGAGCTCGCGGCGCGCGCGGGCGGCGCGAACGGCGACGACGCGGTGAACCACGCGATGAACGACGGGGGCGATGACGGCGGCGAGATGCACGACGGCAGCGCCGCGAACGGCGACGGCACGACGAACGACGGCGGCGCCGCGAACGACAATGGTCGCCCGGACGACAATGGCCGCCCGAACGACGACGGCCGCCCGGACGGCGCAGGCCGCCCGGATGGCGCCCGCGCCGCGCACGGCGCAGGCCGCCCGGATGGCGCCCGCGCCGCGCACGGCGCGCTCGTCATCACCACGTACGGCCTCCTGCGCCGCGACGCCGCGATGCTCGCCGAGGTGGACTGGGCGGCTGTCGTGCTGGACGAGGCGCAGAACATGAAGAACGCCGCGTCGCGCACCGCCGCCGCCGCGCGCGCGCTCCGCGCACCGCACCGCTTCGCGCTCACCGGCACGCCCGTCGAGAACCGCCTCGCCGAGCTCTGGTCGATCCTCGAGTTCGCGAACCCCGGCCTGCTCGGCCCGCTCGAGGCGTTCCGGCGCGCCTACGCCGTGCCGATCGAGCGGTACGGCAACCGCGAGGCGGCCGAGCGGCTCCGGCGCGTCGTCGGGCCGTTCCTGCTGCGGCGCGTGAAGACCGACCCCGCCGTGGCCGGCGACCTGCCGCCGAAGAACGAGGCCCGCGTCTACTGCACGCTCACGCGCGAGCAGGTGACGCTCTACAAGGCGGCCCTCGACGAGGCGATGCGCCGCATCGAGGAGGCCGAGGGCATGTCCCGGCGCGGGCTCGTCCTCGCGCTGCTGACGCTGCTCAAGCAGATCTGCAACCACCCCGCGCAGTGCCTCGGGGAGGCGGGCCCGCTCGCGGGCCGGTCGGGCAAGCTCGCGCGCCTCACCGAGATGCTCGAGGAGGCGCTCGCGGCCGGCGATCGCGCGCTCGTGTTCACGCAGTTCCGTGAGATGGGCGACCGGCTCGTCCGGCACCTCTCCTCGGCGCTCGACACCGAGGTCCTCTTCCTCCACGGCGGCACGCCGCGGCTCGCGCGCGACGAGATGGTGCGGCGGTTCCAGGACGATCCGCGGGGGCCGCGCGTGTTCGTCCTCTCGGTCAAGGCCGGCGGCACGGGCCTCAACCTGACGGCGGCGAGCCACGTGTTCCACTTCGATCGCTGGTGGAACCCCGCTGTCGAGGACCAGGCGACCGACAGGGCGCACCGGATCGGGCAGCGGCGGGCGGTGCAGGTCCACAAGCTCGTGTCCGTGGGCACCGTGGAGGAGAAGGTCGACCGGATGCTGGAGCAGAAGCGCGACCTGGCGGCGCAGGTCGTCGGCCAGGGCGAGGCGTGGATCACCGAGCTCGACGACGCGGCGCTGCGCGAGCTGCTCTCGCTGTCGCGGGACGCCGTGGCCCTCGCGGGCGAGCTGGACGACCGCGACGAGCCGGAGGGCGAAGGCGAGCGCGATGGCGGCGCGGCGGAGGGCGAAGGCGAGCGCGGGGAGCCGCGCGACGGCGGCGCGGCGGAGGGCGCGCGGGGCGACGCCGACCGCGGGCGGAAGGCGCGGCACGCGGGGAGCCGGCGGGGCGCCGGGCGCGCGCGCGGGGAGGCGCGGACATGAGCTCGCCGGCGCGCTGGGCGCCGTTCCGCCGCGAGGCCGGGCCGAAGCCGCCGCCGCCGGCGCGGGGCATCCGGATGAAGCGGGCCGGCACGACGTGGTGGGGCAAGCGCTGGATCGAGGCGCTGGAGCGCATGGCGCCGGACGACGCGGGCCGCCTCGCGCGCGGGCGCACGTACGCGCGCGCCGGGCGGACGCACGACCTCACGGTGAAGCCGGGCCTCGTCGTCGCGCGCGTGACCGGCTCGCAGCCGAAGCCGTACAAGGTGATCCTCACGCTCGCGCGGCTCGACGACGCCACGTGGGCGCAGGCGATCGCCGCGATGGCGAAGCGGGCGAGGTTCGCGGCGGAGCTCCTCGCGGGCCGGATGCCCGAGGACATCGACGAGGCGTTCCGGAGCGCCGGGACGAGCCTGTTCCCGGCGAAGCCCGAGGACCTCACGACGGCGTGCTCGTGCCCCGACTGGGTGAACCCGTGCAAGCACGTCGCGGCGACCCATTACGTGCTCGGCGAGGCGCTCGACAAGGACCCATTCCTCCTGTTCGAGCTCCGCGGGCGCACCCGGGAGCAGGTGATCGAGGCGCTGCGCGCCGCGCGCAGCGGCACGGCGCCCGGCAGGCCTGCCAGGCGCGCAGGCGCCGGAAAGGCGGCCCCCTGCGACAAGGAGGCGCCGCCGATCGCGACCGTGACGCTCGGCAAGATGGCGGCGAGCGACTTCGACGCCTGGCGCGAGCCGCCGCCGGCGCTCGACGTGGCGCTGGCGCCGCCCGCGGCCCACGCGGCGCTCCTGACGCAGCTCGGCGAGCCGCCGGGCTGGAGCGAGGAGCGATCGCCCGCGGAGCTGCTCGGCCCGCTGATCCGGGCGGCCTCCGAGCGGGCGCGGGAGATCGCGATGGCGGAGGGTGCCGGCGCCCCGCAGCGCCCAGGCCGCGGCTAGTCGGCAGCGCGCACGGCCTTGTCCGAGCAGGCGGCGCGACGTATAGCCGCCCCTGGCCGCCTGCCCGAGCGACCCCATCGAACCGTGCCGCCGTCCCCGCAGAGCCCCGACCGCGAGCGCGTCCTCGAGTTGCTCCGGCGCCATGGCTGGAACGCGACCTCGTTTCAGACCCTCGAGTCGGACTTTCGCTACTGGTTCCACGGCGACGACGCTTGCGTGGCGTACGTGGACACCGGCGCCGCGTGGGTCGCCGCCGGCGCGCCGCTCGCGGCGCCCGAGCGCCTGGCGGACGTCGCGGGAGCGTTCGTGGAGGCCGCCTCGGCGAGCGGGCGGCGGGCGTGCTTCTTCGGCACGGAGACGCGGTTCTGCAGCCAGGTGCCGTGGGCTGCGATGCTGATCGGCGAGCAGCCGGTGTGGGACCCGTCGCGCTGGGCGGGCGTCCTGCGGTCCAGCCGGAGCCTGCGCGAGCAGCTCCGCCGCGCGCGCGCCAAGGGCGTGATCGCGCGCGCGGTGAGCCCCGCCGAGCTCGAGGACGCGTCGGGACCGCTGCGGCGCGGGGTGGAGCGCCTCGTCGCCCGCTGGGCCTCCACGCGGCCGATGGCGCTCATGGGCTTCCTCGTGCAGCTCGATCTGTTCTCGTTCGCCGGCGAGCGCCGCTATTTCGTGGCCGAGGCGGGAGGCGCCGTGGTCGGCTTCCTCTCGGCGGTGCCCGTGTATGCGCGGCGCGGCCTCTTCCTCGAGGACCTGCTGCGCGACCCGGCCGCGCCGAACGGCACCGCGGAGCTGCTCGTGGACCGGGCGATGCGCACGGCCGCGCCGGAGGGGTGCCTCTATGTCACCCTCGGCCTCGCGCCGCTCGCCGGTCCGGTCGGAGGCGGGCTGCGCGCGGCGCGCCGGCTGGGCGCTCGCCTGTACGATTTCCGAGGGCTCTACGCCTTCAAGGCGAAGCTGCGGCCCGATCGCTGGGAGCCCATTTACCTCGCGTGCCCGCCCGGCGGCCACGGCGTCATGGCCATCCACGACGTGCTCGCCGCGTTTGCGCGCGGGGGCCTCCTCCGCTTCGGTGTCGCGACGCTGCTCCGCGGGCCGGCCGTGGTCTTCGAGCTGCTCGGTTACCTGCTCATCCCATGGACCGCGCTGCTCGCGCTCGCGCCCTCGGCGCGGTGGTTTCCCTCGCCCGCCGTCAAATGGGCCTGGGTCGCGTTCGACGTGTGCCTCTCGCTCGCCATGCTGCGGCTGAGCCGGCGGCTGAGGCCGTCTCTGCTCCTCCTCCTGGCCGCGCTCGTCACCTGCGACGCGGCGCTGACGCTGATCGAGGCCGTGCTGTTCAACCTGCCGCGGGCGCGCGGCGCGCTCGACCTCGCGATCGTCGGCGTGGCGGTCGCGGCGCCCACGGTGGCGGCGATCCTGCTCTGGAGCGCCCGGATGCACGCGCCCGGGCGGCTCGCGCGGGCGGGCAAGCCGTGACGCGTGACGTGAGCCCGAGGGCGCGCGCGCCGCGCGATCGACCTGCGCGACGAGGCGACGACGACGGCATCGGGCGTGCTCTGCGCTCGCCGCTGCAACGCGCCAGAAAACGGCCAGCCGCCCCGGGACGGCCGCACCGCCATGATAATCACGGCGAAGACGGCAAACGGACGATGTCTCCCCTGCTGTCGGCGAGGCTCGTCCCGGCGTCGTGGCAGTCCACGGCGCGACAACCCGTTCCCTCTCGAGGAGGTCTCCCCATGCGCTCGATGGCCCCGATCCTGCTCAGCTCCGCGCTCCTTGCCTGCGGCGAGGTATCCGTCGCTCCGCCCGCCTCCTCCGCCGGCGAGGGCGGCTCCGGGGGCGGCGGCACCGGCGGCGCCGGCGGCGCGACGACATCGAGCTCGGCCAGCTCGGGCGCCGGCGGCGAAGGCGGCGCCGGCGGCTCGGACCCGGACGCCATCGTCCTGTCGTTCGGGACGCCGCAGGATTGCCGCGGCCAGCAGCGCGAGCTGGTCCCCATCGGTCCAGGCCCCACCGAGATCGACGTGATCGCCCTGGGCCGCATCGAGGCGCCGGAGCCGATGCGCGTCGAGGAGTTCCGCTACTGGGTGTGCTCGGGCGCGCCGCACGAGGTGGTCTTCTTCCGCTCCGCCTCCGCGGTGCCCGACGAGGACGCGGAGCTCCGGACCTTCCAGGTGCCCGAGCTCCCCAACCCCGCCGCGCACGACGTCGCCATTCCCATCGACCCGCCGCTCCTGCTCGACGCCGAGCACCCCTACGGCTACTTCGGCGTGCGGATGATGCGCGACGAGGCGGACGACGCCATGTGCGTCGTCTCCTGCAGCGACAGCGCGTATCCCGAGAGCAACTACTGGTCCGACAACGCCGAGGCGCCGTTCGGGTGGAAGCAGCTCTCGCAGTCCCCCACCCCGGACGCGGGCCTCGACGCGGATTACCTCTTCTCGGTGGCCGGACGGCCCGAGTAGCCGCGCGACCCCGCGCGGCCCGCCCCGATCAGCAGTTGCGCGCCGCCGCGCCCGCCCGGGCCGCCGCGGCGCGCACCGCCGCCCGCTCCGACTCGGACAGGACGACGTTCAGCTCCAGCACGTCGCAGTCGCCGCTCCGCTCGACGTTCACGCTCACCTGATCCAGGTCGATCCGCTCGTACTTCGAGATCACCTGGAGCAGCTCCTGCTTGAGGCGAGGCAGGTAGTCGGGCTCGCCCGTCTGGCGCACGCGCTCGCGCGCCACGATGATCTGCAGTCGCTCCTTCGCCACGGCCGCCGACTTCGGCTGCGACCTACGGAAATAATCCATGATCGACATGGCATACCCCCTACGCGGTCGCGGCCTGACCGCCAAAAATCCGGCTGAAGAACCCCTTCTTGGCCGGCTCCAGGAAGCGGTGCGGGAGCTCCTCGCCGAGGAAGCGCTGGACAACGTCGAGGTAGGCCTGCGCCGCGTCGCTCGTCGGATCGAGCACCACCGGCGTGCCGGCGTTCGACGACTGGAGCACCGCCGGCGACTCCGGGATCACCCCAAGCAGCGGGATGCCGAGCAGCTCCAGCACATCCTTGTGCGCCAGCATCTCGCCCTTGGCCACGCGCGCCGGCGCGTACCGCGTGAGCAGGAGGTGCGTCTTCACCGGCTCCTCGCCGCGCTCCGCCCGGCGCGTCTTCGCGTCGAGCAGGCCGAGCACGCGGTCCGAGTCGCGCACCGAGGAGACCTCGGGGTTCGTCACGACGATCGCCTCGTCCGCGAAGTACATCGCCATCTGCGCGCCCCACTCGATGCCCGCCGGCGAGTCGCAGAAGATGTAATCGAAGCCCGCCCCCCGCAGCTCGTCCAGGATGCGGCCCACGCCGTCGATCGTGAGCGCGTCCTTGTCCCGCGTCTGCGACGCGGGGAGCACATAGAGGGTCTCGATCCGCTTGTCCTTGATCACCGCCTGGCGGACCGTCGCCTCGCCGCGGATCGCATTGACGAGATCGTAGACCACGCGGCGCTCGCACCCCATCACGAGGTCGAGGTTGCGCAGCCCCACATCGAAATCGATGGCGATCGTCTTGTAGCCGAGCGCCGCGATGCCGGACGCGAGGTTTGCGGTCGTGGTTGTCTTGCCGACTCCGCCTTTGCCCGAGGTGACGACGACTACCTTTGACACCAGAAACCTCCTTGAATGGTTCGAAAGACGTGGCCTGTCCGACGGCCGAGCCCGCTCGGATGCCCGTCTGCCGGCGTTCAGTCGGCGCCGTCGACGCAATGGGAGCTCGGCGCCCACCCGCTCCCTCGAGGATTCCATCGAGGCCGGGGACGCGCTCGACTGGGTACGTCATCACGAACCGAACGAACAACTTTTTCGCGGCGAATCTTGCAGCGTACCTCGGACCAGGTTTCGGATCCAAGTTCCCTACATGTAGGCAAAGCTCCGCTCCCGCCGGGCTCCCGCGCGCCGCCGCGGGGTTCCTCGCGCGCTACCCCGCGCGCCGCCGCGGATCTCCGTCACGGCAGAGGCAGACCGGCCGCTGGATCGATGGCCCGATCGATGCGATCGCCCCGCGCGCTGGACCGGGGGGCGCGCCGGACCGGTGGCGCTCGCTCCGGTACGCTCGTGCGATACTGTTGCCGGAATGACACCGGGGCAGCGGATCGGACCGCACTACGAGGTGGAGCGGCGGGCGGGTGCAGGCTCGCTCGGGACCGTCTACCTCGCGCGGAACGTCGCGACCGGCGAGCCGGTGGCGGTCAAGCTCCTGCGGGATCCGAGCGACGAGGCGCTCAAGCGGTTTGCCCGCGAGGCGCGCGCGCTCGCCGCGCTGCATCACCCCCACATCGTCCGGTACGTCGACCACGGCGTGATGCCGGACGGCGAGCCCTACCTCGTCATGGAGTGGCTCGACGGGGAGGACCTCGCGGCGCGGCTCTCCCGCGGCCGGCTGGAGCCGACCGCCGCGCTCCGGCTCGCGGCCAGGGTGGCCGAGGGGCTCGCCGTCGCGCACGCGCGGGGCGTCATCCACCGCGACATCAAGCCCCAGAACCTCTTCCTGCCGCGGGGCGAGCTCGACCAGGTCAAGATCGTCGACTTCGGCCTCGTCCACCTCCACGACGCGACGTACGCGCTGACGCGCACCGGCCAGACGCTGGGCACGCCGTCGTTCATGCCGCCCGAGCAGGTCACGGGCGAGCAGGAGATCGACCCGCGCGCGGACCTGTACTCGCTCGGGTGCGTCCTGTTCGCGTGCCTCACCGGCCGGCCGCCGTTCGCCGCCGCGCAGCTCGTGGCCACGCTCGCCAAGGTGGTGTTCGACGAGGCGCCGCTGCCGAGCGCGCTCTGTCCCGGGCTGCCGCCGGCGCTCGACGCCTTCGTGGCGAGGCTGCTCGCCAAGAAGCCCGGCGCGCGGCCCGGCGACGCCGTCGCGGTCGCCGACGCGCTGCGGGCGCTCGAGGCGAAGCTCTCCGGGCCGGCCTCGTCGAGCGCGCCGGCCTCGTCGGCCGCCCTCACCGGCCGCGAGCGGCGCCTCGCCAGCGTGATCCTCGCCGCGGACATCGGCGACCTCGGCGGCGGCCTGCTCGCCGCCGGCCTCCTGCGCGACAGGACGATGCCGCTCGGCGAGGCGCGCGACGGGCGCGCGCTCGACACCGTGGGCCTCACGGCGCAGGCGCTCCGGCAGGTCGTGACGCGGCACGGCGCGCAGATCGAGCTGCTCGGCGACGGCTCGCTCGCGGCGGTGCTCTCGGGCGCCGGCTCGCCCACCGAGCTCGCCACGAGCGCCGCGCGGTGCGCCCTGACGCTGCGCGGGCTCTTGCCCGGCGCGCGCGTTGCCCTCGCGACCGGCTGGGACGAGATCGAGCGGGCGCAGCCCATGGAGCAGGTCATCGACCGCGCGAGCGCGCTGCTCGAGGGCCGCTCTGCCGCGCACATCGAGGGCCGCGCCGCCGCGCAGATCGACGGCCGCGCCGCCGACGCGGCCCATGGCGCCGACGCGGCCCATGGCGCCTACGGGGCCGACGGCGCGGCGCCGATCCTGCTCGACCCGATGACGGCGGCCCTGCTGAGCGACAGGTTCGAGGTCGCGCGGCACCACGACGGGCTCGTCCTCCGCGGCGAGATCGAGGCCGCCGACGAGGCCCGCAAGCTGCTCGGCAAGCCGACGACGTGCGTGGGCCGCGAGCGCGAGCTCTTGCTCCTGCAGGCGACGCTCGAGGAGTGCGCCGCGGAGTCCGGGGCGCGCGCGGTGCTCGTCACGGCGGCCGCCGGCGTCGGCAAGTCGCGCCTTCGCCACGAGCTCGTCCGGCGCCTCGCCGCGCGCGGGGGTCCGGTGGAGATCTGGACGGCGCGCGGCGACTCGATGCGCGTCGGCGCGCCGTTCGGCATGCTCGGCCAGATCGTCCGGCGCGCCGCGCGCCTCCTCGACGGCGAGCCGCTCGAGGCCCGGCGGCAAAAGCTCGCCGCGCGCGTCGCGGCGCACGTGCCGCAAGAGCTCCGGCAGCCGGTCACCGAGTTCCTCGGGGAGATGGTGGGCACGCCCTTCCCGGACGACGACAGCGTGCTGCTCCAGGCCGCGCGGCAGGACGCGAAGCGCATGGGCGACCAGATGCAGTGGGCGTGGGTGGAGCTCGCCCGCGCCGAGTGCGCGGCCAGGCCGCTCCTCCTCGTGCTCGAGGACCTGCACTGGGGCGACCGGCCCACCGTGGAGTACGTCGACGCGGCGCTCCGGCTGCTCGCGGACCAGCCGCTCATGGTGCTGGCGCTCGCGCGGCCCGAGGTGCGCAAGGCGTTCCCGGCCCTGTGGGAGGAGCGGGCGCTCACCGAGCTCCGGCTCAAGGAGCTGTCGCGCAAGGCGTGCGAGCGGCTCGTGCTCGAGGCGCTCGGCCCGGCAACGCCGGCCCCTGTCGTCGAGGAGATCGTGGGGCGCTCGGCCGGCAACGCCTTCTTTCTCGAGGAGCTCGTGCGCGCGGCGATGGAGGGCTGCCCGGGCGGCGTGCCCGAGACCGTGCTCGCGATGACGCAGGCGCGCCTCGCGGGGCTCGTGCCCGAGGCGCGGCGGCTTCTCCGCGCCGGCAGCATCTTCGGCGAGGTGTTCTGGCGCGGCGCGGCCCAGGCGCTCCTCGGCTACCCGGTGGACGAGACCGAGCTCGACGCGTGCCTCGCGGATCTCGAGCAGCGCGAGCTCATCGCGCGCAGGCCGGATGCAAAATTCCACGGTGAGGTGGAATACATTTTCCGCCATGCGCTGCTGCGCGACGCGGCGTACGAGATGCTGACCGACGACGATCGGGCGCTCGGCCACCAGCTCGCGGGCGGGTGGCTCGCGCGGGCGGGCGAGACCGACGCGATGGTGCTGGCGACGCACTTCGAGATCGGCGGGGAGCGCGAGCGCGCGATCAACTGCTACCGGCGCGCGGCGGAGCAGGCGCTCGGGGGGAACGACTACGCGGCGGCGATCGAGCGCGCCGACCGCGCGATCGCGTGCGGGGCGGCGGGCGAGGAGCTCGGGGAGATCGCGACGATCCAGGCCGAGGCGCACCGCTACCGGGGGGATTTCGCGTCGGCGGAGCAGCACGCCGTCGCGGCGATGCGGGCGCTGCCGGAGGGGAGCATCCGCTGGTACCGCGCGGCGAACCTGGTGGCGCTGGCGGCCTGCCCGCTGGGGCACGAGGAGACGGCGACGAGGCTGGCGAGGGCGCTGTGCGAGCGCTGGTCGGAGCGGGCGGCGCGCGGGCCGGAGCTCATCGTGATGGCGCAGGCGGCGAGCGGGCTGCTCGTGCTGCGGGGCGAGTGCGAGGACGCGGCGGCGCTGTGCCGGCGGATCGACGCGGTGGAGGGGCGGTTCGGGGCGGATCCGGCGGTGAGCGCGGCGATCCTGCGGCTCGGGGTGCACCGGGCGATCCTGGCGGGGGATCTCGGGACGGCGCGGGAGCGGTGCGAGGCGGCGGCGCAGCGGTTCACGCAGGCGGGCGACGCGCGGATGGCGTGCAGCTCGCGCAGCAACGCGGGGCACCTCTGCAACGAGCTCGGCGCGTACGCCGAGGCGGCGGCGCTGCTGCGGGCGGCGCTGGCGGACGCGGAGCGGCTGGCGCTGGGGAACACGGTGGCGCACGCGAAGGAGAACCTGGGGCGGGCGCTCCTGCACCTCGGGGCGCTCGACGAGGCGCGGGCGCTGGAGATGGAGGCGCGGCGGCACTTCGTCGCGGCGGGGCAGCGGCGGCTCGAGGGGGGGACGTACATCTACCTGGCCGAGGCGTTCCGGCTGGCGGGGGATCTCGCGGCGGCCGAGGCCGAGGCGCGGCGGGCGTGCGAGCTGCTCGGGGACATGCCGCCGCTGGCGCCGTGCGTGCTGGCGACGCTCGCGAACGTGCTGCTCGCGCAGGGGCGCACGGCGGAGGCGCTGGAGCTCGCGGGGCGGGCGGCGGAGCTGGCGGCGGCGGTCGTGACGTCGCTGGGGCACCTGGAGACGGGGGAGTCGCTCGTCTACCTCGTTCACGCGGAGGCGCTGGCGGCGTCGGGCGACGCGCGGCGGGCGCGCGCGGCGATCGCGCTGGGGCGCGACCGGCTGCTGGAGCGGGCGGGGAAGATCGCGAACCAGGCGTGGCGGGCGTGCTTTCTGGAGAACGTGCCGGAGAACGCGCGAACGCTGGCGCTGGCGCGCGCATGGCTGGGGTAGCAGGCGAAGGAGAAGAGGTGGTGCCGAGCCGCACGGCCGCAGGGAGGGTGTTCGTCGCGCGAGGTGGGGCCCCGCCGGACTCGCCTGGGTCCCGTCTCCTCAGATTTTGCTCATGCGCACAGGCGAATTTCAGCGTCGTGAGTTCGAGTACATCCCACACGGAGCGGTGAAACTCGTGGTCGTGCTCGTCGTTCACATGGCCCCAATGCGCGGCTGGTGCCTCCAGCAAAACGACGGCGAGCATCTTCGCGCCGTCCTACCGAAGTACTTCACGAGCATCGGCACGCGACTACCTGGTCCTGGACGCCCCCGAACTGCGTCGCTGGGCGGCTCAACATGCTCCACGACCATGTTGAAAAATTCATTATACAGTCTGCTAGGCGCCTGCGGCCTTGGCGGAGCCGTGAGAACGCGGGGCAGGTCGGGGACGGCGACCTCATGCCGGCGGCAGGCTCTTCGACCACTTATACCCACAAACGTCGCTGCTGAGCGTAGGGCGGTGCTCGCATCGCTTTCGCGCCAGGAGCAGCCGATCTACCCTAAGGTTGGAATATGAGCAGTGCTGATCAGGCTTTAGCTCGGGTGCAGCGATCTAGTGGGATGACGCCGCTTGGCGTGATCGCCACCTTCGTCATGCTGTCGGAAGTAGTTACCGGGGTCGCTGCCACTCAGACCTCGGGCATGGTCCAAGCTGCGTTCTGCGCTTTCGCGATTGCTTTTCCCCTGTTAGTAGCCACGGCGTTTTTCATGGTCTTGTGGCGCCGTCCATACGTCTTGTATCCACCGCAGGAGTTCGGCGCCCAAGTTGACGTCAAGCACTACGTCGAGGCGATGCGAGCTCAGGCTCTGGGGACTCAGGAAGTGATCACCCTGGTGCGCACATCGATCACGGAGGCCCTGGAATCTCGCGAGGCGAGAGACGCTCTGCTTCGATCGTCTGCGACAGCGAGCTCGACGGCTTCTGCGACGGCGCTCCACGAGGCATCCGACGCACTCGTCAGAAGAGCAGTACAGAACATTCAATCGGCCACCGTCAGCATCGATTTATCCGAGTTCGGCGGAACAGGTGAACTAATCTTGCCGTATGAACAATCCCAAGACTCCTTCATATTTCTGAGCTCCATCTACTTCCAGATTAGCGATCAAGTGCCACCTTACACATACGGACAGAGTTGGGGACTACAAGACTGCGAGTCCGGCGCAATCCTCCCGACCGGGCTGGACTGGAAAAGCAATTGCGTCGGCAATATCGGAATCAAAGCGGGAATGCGCTATCGGGCTGTCGCCCTCGCGATCGACCCGAGTACCAAAAAGTTACGAGCGAGCAGAACAAGCTTCACACGTCAGGCGTCTTGACGCAGATCACCGGCCCCGACGCCGCCTCTTGAGCACAGCGGCCGCGCGATTCCGTCCCGACGAAGTTGAACCTGGCGAGCAGGCTGCTCTCGGCGACGATCGCCTCCAGCGAGATCGTGACCGGCGGCGACCCGTCGGCGATCCCCCCGCGTCAGGCCGCCGTCTCCAGCACGGTGACGGGGCTGACCGGGAAGACGAGCTCGCGGCGGCCGTCGAAGCGCACGCGGACGACGTTGCCGGCCGAGAGCTTCCGGAGCGACGCCTCGCCGACGAAGAGGGTCTCCTGGTCGATGAACGCCGGGCTGCCGTCGCCGGGGACGACCTCGAAGAGGACCACGACGAAGAAGCCATCTTGCTTCGGGAACTGCCGCACAACCGAGCAGCGGAGGACGCGCGCCCGGCCGAGCGCGCCGAACGACGCGACCCAGGTGGAGGCGAGGTGCCGCAGGAACCGCGCGAGCTGCAGGATAGCGAAGAGCCCCGCCGCCGCGACGAGGACCAGGTACGCCGGCGCCTCGACAGCCTGTCTCCCGGCCCAGGCGGCGAGCCCGACGCCCCCGACGATGAAGACCGCGTAGAGCAAGAAGCCGAAGCCGTTGATCGGCATGTGTCGGACGAGCGTCCAGTAGGCCGAGAGGAACACGTTGTCCACGGCCCGTGCGCCCTCGTCTCTGGACACCGACGCCGCCCGCGCGTAGTGGTCGATGGCCTCGTCGCGCTTGCCGTCGACGAGCAGCTGCTTGACGCGCTCGATGTCATCTTTCGAGGCGGTCCGAGCCCTGACCTGCGCGACGGCAGCGCCGGTGGCGGGGCGCTCGACGAAGAGACTCGTGTTGCAGAAGATGCAGATGGCGTGGCGCTGCTCCGACCCGACGGAGAGCGGCGCCCCGCAGTTGGGGCAAGAGATCATCGAGGCCACAAGGCTCATGGGTGGGTGAGCTTACCTCAGGCCTCGCCTGAGCTCGAGCGTGTCGCGCGGCGGGGCTGCGCCGAAACACTGCGCGACAAGCACCGCCAGGCCATCGATGCTCCTTCGCGGGCCGGTCAGCTCGGCCGCGACGCAGACGCGCACCGAGCCTCGCGCCGATGTCGGACGCCGGGCGCGGGCCGCGGGCGCAGGAGCGGAGATGCCTCTGGCCGGCGCGGGATTTCGTGAGGAGAGCGGCGTCGGGTATAAGATCAGCCCATGGCCACCATCCGCTTCTACCGCGCCGGCGACGCCCACGGGTGCTTCTCCAACTTCTCGCCCCACCCGGTCACGCTGAAAGGCAAGGTGTGGCCCACGAGCGAGCACTACTTCCAGGCCCAGAAGTTCCCCGGCACCCGCCACGAGGAGGAGATCCGCAACGCCCCCGGCCCGGGCGAGGCGGCCCGCATGGGCCGACAGCGGAGCCGGCCGCTGCGCCCGGACTGGGAGCAGGTGAAGGACGACATCATGCGCGAGGTGGTGCTGGCGAAGTTCACCCAGCACGAGGATATCAGGCGCACGCTGCTCGAGACAGGAGACGCCGAGCTCGTCGAGCACACGAAAAACGACGCCTACTGGGCCGACGGCGGCGACGGGACCGGAAAGAACATGCTGGGAAAGATCCTGATGGAGGTCCGCGAGGCGCTGCGTCGCTGACGGCCGACAGGGCCCCTCTCCTCGGCAGCCCCGCGTCTCCCGCGGCGAGGACGACGCCGAAGGCGCGCCTGCTTCAGGAGCGCAAGCCATGCAGGCGGAGCGCGCGCCCACCGGGACAGCGCGGCGCCCCGTGGAGCAAGTGCTTTGACGGAGACGCGGGGGCTTGTCGGGTGTACCAGGACGCCCGCCCATGAGGAGAGCATCCATGTCAAGGCGCCTGTCCTTTCCCAGACTTCTCGCCGCGGCCGGGCTGGTCGCGCTCGCGTCCTGCGGAGGCACCACCGCGGCGACGCCGCCGTCGCAGTCGGCCGCGACCCCGGCGCCGGCGGCCACCGCGCCGCCGAACGCCCCCGCGGCGCCGCGACGCGTGGAGTCGCTCGTCGACCTCGTCCCGGGCGACGCGGTGCTGGTCGCGAGCCTCCCGCAGGCCGGCGCGATCCTCGAGAGCGCGCCGGTGGTCCGGGAGGCGCTCCTCGAGGAGATCGCGGCGGCCCTGGCGCGCCAGCCCGGCGTGAGCCCCGACCTCGCCCGCGACGTCACGGCGTCGCTCGACGGCGCCATCGTGTTCGTCGGCGGCGAGGCGCCCCAGGGCGGCGCGGTGTGGGCGCTCCTCGGGCACGGATGCGCGGCGGCGCAATTCCACGACGGGGCGCCGGTCGAGCGGCTGCTGAAGGAGCTGCCGCGGGAGAACGGCAAGGACGGCACATTCGCGCTCCGGGACGACAGCGACAGGGCGATCGCCCACGGCGCGTGGCTCGCCGAGGCGCGGGTCGCCCTCCTCTGCGCCCGGCCAGAGCCGCTCGCGAGGGCCCTGCGCGTCGCGGAGCGGCGCGAACCGTCGTTCAGGAGCTCCGCGCTCTTCCAGGCCGAGCGCGCGAAGGATCCGTGGCTCGCGCTCGACCTCCACCGGCTGAGCAGAGGCGGCGCCAGCGCGCCCGAGCCCGGCTCACGGCTCTTCATGGCGCTGCCGCTGAGCAAGGACACACCCGACCTCCACGTGGAGCTCGCGGCGCTCGGGCCGGAGTATCCCCGCCTCGGCACGGTGCTCGCGGCGACGGACCATGGAGCCATGGCGAAGCTGCCCTCGGGTGCCCTCATGACGCTCGGGCTCTCCCTCCAGCGGTCGCCCGGGAAGACCGTGCGCGACGTCCTCGCCACCTTCGACCGGCTCGCCGGCGGGCCCGTTCCGGCCGCGGCCGCGGGCGCGCTCGCCGAGGTCGGGCTCGAGCTCGGCGACGTGGACAGGGCGCTCGGCGGCGAGGCCGCGGTCGGGATCTACCGGGATCCGAAGCACAAGCTCGCCCTCGCGGGCGGCGGGCGCGACGAGGCGCTCCGGCACAGCGCCGTGCTGATCGCGATCGCGACCGCGGACGCGGCGGCGCAGAAGAAGGTGTTCGACGCGGTCGCCGCGCACATGAAGCGGACATCGAAGAAGGTCAAGACCAGGCCGGGATGGGTGGCGGACGATCTCGACGCCCACAACGAGCTGAGGGCCGAATCCAGGCCAGGCTTCGTGCTGATCGGCGCCGGCGACCGCAAGTTCCTCGCTCAGGTCACCGCGCGCTTCGGGAAGGAGAAAGAATCGCTGGGCGCGAGCCCGTCGTTCGCCGAGGCGCGGGCGCGCGCGAAGGCGCCCTCGCACCTGGAGGTCCACGTGGATCGGCAGACCTTCGCGGGCCTGGTCAACGGCGCCGCGGCGGCGAGCCTCAGCGCGCTCGGCGCCTCGCCGACGCTGCTCTCGCTGACGCTCGCGCCGAGCGACCGCGGGCTCGAGCTCACGCTCGGCGGTCAGGGCGGCGTCGAGCTCCTCGGAACCGGCGCAGCGCTCGCCGTCTACGGGGTCCGGCGTTACATCGCCTCCGCGAAGGCCGCGGAGGCGAGGAACAAGTAAGCAGCGCGCCGCGAAAGCACACCGCGTCGCGCCGCGCTCACCGAGCAGCGGCTGACACGTCGCCTCAGAACTCCGCCACGTTGAACATCTGCGCCGAGACCATCCCGTCCGGTCCGTCGCTCGTGGGGTGGCTCTCCGCGACACCGCTGATCACGCCGTCCACGCCGGTGCTGCTCAGCGTGCCATTCAGGTAGACGAACACCTTCCTGAACTCCGCCGGGTTGACCTCGGTGACCTCGTACGTGCCCTGGAGCGCGTCGAGATCGATCCTGTAGGTGAAGCTCGCCGAGCTGGCCTGAAGGGCCCTGAGCGTGACCGTGAACGTCTCGTCGAACGCGCCGTCCTCCGTCGCGAAGGCCAGCGGGACCTCGATCTGCAGGTGATCGGCGCAGTCGACGGCGAGCGCCAGCTCGGCGCCGCCCGATCCGCTGCTCGGCGGCGTCGTGGACTGGACGAAGCGCGCGGAGATGATCTCGCCCAGCGAGAGGGTCGCGGTCGTGCTGCCGCCCTTCGCCCACGTGAGCGGGGCGGAGCGCTCGCCGGAGAGCGCGGAGACCACGTCCTCGGCCGAGAAGCCCAGCGGGGAGACCGCGTCGGCGGCGATGGCCTCCCCCTCCTCGTGGCACCCCGACGCGATCTCGCCGCCCTCGACTCCGCCGATCTGGCCGCTCTTCGGGCCGCCGCCGGCGACATCGATGCACCCGAAGAGCCCAGCGCTCGTCACCGCCACGAGCCCCAAAGAAAGCCAACGCCGATCGCGCATGTTCCGATCCTCCTGCGGCCTACCTTGCGTTCGCCCGCGGGGCGGCGCCAGCTCAGCTTCGCACATTTCATACCGCAACTGGGCCTATCCATGTGCGAATCTGCGATACATGGATCACGAATCCCTCGCGCAGGAGCTGATCCGGGCCCTCCGCGGCCGGCGCTCGCAGCGCGCCTTCAGCCGGCGGCTCGGGTTCCGCACGAACGTCGTCTACACGTGGGAGTCGGGGCGGCGCTGGCCCACCGCGGCCACGTTCCTCGCGGCGGCGCGGCGCGCTGGTGTCGACGTCGCGGGGGCCGTGGGGCGCTTCTTCCCGTCGCAGCCGGCGTGGCTCGCGCACACCGACCCGGCGTCGGCGGAGGGCGTGGCGGCGCTCCTCGCCGAGATGCGCGGGATGTCGCCCATCGTCGACGTGGCGCGGCGCGCGGGCAGGAGCCGGTACGCCGTCGCGCGCTGGCTCTCGGGCGAGGCCGAGCCGCGGCTGCCGGACTTCCTGCGGATGGTCGAGGCGTGCTCGCTGCGCCTCCTCGACTTCGTGGCCCTCTTCGCGGACCCGGCGGCGCTCCCGGCGGCGAGCGCGGCGTGGCGCACGCTGGAGGCCCAGCGCCGCGCCGTCTACGAGGAGCCGCTGCTCCCCGCCATCCTCCTCGCCCTGGAGATGCCGTCGTACAAGGCGCTGCCGCGCCACGAGCCGGGGTGGATCGCGCGGCGGCTCGGGTTCCCCGTCGAGGACGAGGCGCGCTGCCTGGAGCGGCTCGCCGAGGCCGGGCAGATCCGGAGGAGCCGCGGGCGGTGGAGCGTCGCGCCGATCCGGACCGTGGACACCCGCCCCGACCCGGACGCCGAGCACCGGCTCAAGTGCTTCTGGGCCGGCGTCGGGCTGGAGCGCCTCTCGCGCAAGGCAGAGGGGCGCTTCTCGTTCAACGTCTTCACCGTCTCCGAGGCCGACCTCGCGAAGCTGTCCGAGCTCCACGTGAGCTATTACCAGAACATGCGCGCGGTGATCGCCGAGTCACGGCCGCCCGAGCGCGTCGTCGTCGCCAACCTGCAGCTCTTCCCGCTCGACGGGGACTGAGCCGCTCACGACGGCGCGACGATCCCGCCGTGCCGCGATCGGCGCAGGGATCCACGATGCACACGTTCCACGCTTCCACGCTTCCACGCGACGCGCGCGGTTCACACGAATCACACCATTTCCACGAAGGTTCCCACGAATCGCGCGCTCACGCGCGGCTCACACGATCGCGAACGCGCGGACCGGGAAGGTGCCGAAGGCGCGGACCTTGACCGGGACGGCGAAGAGACGGGCGCCGGCGGCGGGGAGCTCGTCGAGCGCCGTCATGTGCTCGCAGATCGGGATGTCCGCGCCGAGCAGGATCGAGTGGACCGGCCGCGTGGGGTCCGCCGTGTCGTCGATGTTGTAGGTATCGACGCCGACGAACGCGACGCCCGCGCCGGCCAGGAGCCGCGCCGCGTCGCGCGTGAGGAACGGGTGGCCCTCGAAATAGCGATCGGTTCGCCAGTGCTCGCTCCAGCCCGTGCGCACGAGGACGGCCTTGCCCGCGAGGTCGAGCCCGGCGAACGCGTCCGCGTCGATCGCGCGCGCGGGCCGGTCCCGCGCCTCGACGACGACGCTCTCCAGATCGGCGAGCGACTCGAGCCGCAGGTCGGCGATATCCCTGCCGCCCGCATAGCGATGGAACGGGCTGTCCACGTAGGTGCCCGTGTTCGCGACCATGTCGATGCGGCCGATGTGGAATTCGACGCCTTCCGCGTACACCGCGCGCGACTGCTCGCGCGAGAGGAAATCGCAGATCACGGGGGCCGGCACACCCCGGTACGTCGTCATCCCGTGCTCGACGGTGTGGCTGAGATCGACGAGGCGTCGTGATAGGGAGGTCGTCACTGTCGCTCCTTGGGGGGCCTCGACACCATCGCGGCGCGACGGAGCCTCCGTCGCCCGGTCAGGTCGCTGGCCGCCGGCAGCTTCGCCGGCAAGGCGCGAGGACGTCCAGAAATCGGGCAAGTTGACATGGTCGCACACAGGCCGATAGAGTGTGATTCGGGGATGAAGCCCCCGGCCCGAGGCACCTCGGGGCGGGCGCCTTCGGTGTCGCCTCGGCGGGCGCTGGGCCGGAGAGCATTGCGATCGAAATGGATCATCGCAGGGGGATCGGAATCGCCCGTGTGGAGAACCTTATGCCTGGGATGAAACGAGCTGTTCCGCGTCGCGCTTTCATCCTGTCGGCGCTTTTCCTTTCCGCCGGCGCCGCGGCGGGCTGCTCCAAGGAGAGGGCGGAGGCCACCCCGGTCGCACCGGACGCCCTCGACCGGGGGACGGCGGCGCCCCCCACGCCACCGTCGCCGCTGCCCGCGGCGAAGCCCTCGCAGGGCGGCGCGGTGGTCACGATCGCCAGGGAGCAGCAGGCCACCTGGGTGCGCAACTTCAACCCCCTGCTCCCCGAGGGGAATTCGCGCTTCCCGACCGTCGCCGGCATCCACGAGCCGCTGCTCATCTACAACACGATGAGGCACGAGTACACGCCGTGGCTCGCGACGAGATACGCGTGGAGCGAGGGCAACAAGAAGCTCACGTTCACGATCCGCTCCGGGGTCAAGTGGTCGGACGGTCATCCGTTCACGGCGAGGGACGTGTCGTTCACGTTCGCGCTCCTCAGGAAGCACCCCGCGCTCGATCTCGCGGGGATATGGAAGTTCCTCGGCGGCGTCGCGGCCGAGAGCGAGAACGTCGTCGAGTTCACGCTGAAGCGGCCCTATGTCCCCGGGCTCAGCTACATCGGCCACCAGCCGATCGTGCCGGAGCACGTCTGGAAGAACGTCGCCGATCCGGTCACGTTCCCGAACGAGAACCCCGTGGCGACCGGGCCCTTCACCGAGGTGAAGACGTTCCAGAACCAGGTGTACGAGCTCGGCAAGAACCCGCATTACTGGCAGGAGGGCAAGCCGGCGGTCGACGGGCTGCGCTTTCCGGCGTACCCCGGCAACGATCAGGTCACGCTGGCGCTCGTGAACGGCGAGATCGACTGGGCGGGCGCCTTCGTGCCCGACATCGAGCGGGTCTTCGTCGCGAAGGATCCGGCGCACCATCATTACTGGTTCCCGCTCGTGGGCGGCACGGCCACGCTGTACCCGAACGCCACGAGGAAGCCGTTCGACGACGTGCGCGTGCGCAAGGCGATCAGCATGGCGATCGACAGGGACCAGATCGTCAAGGTCGCGGCCGACAACTACACGCACGGCGCGGACGCGACCGGGCTCGACGACTCCTACGAGCAGTTCCGCAACATGAAGGCGGTGGAGGCGGGCGACTGGGTGAAGCTCGACGTGCAGCGGGCGAACCAGATCCTCGACGAGGCGGGGTATCCGCGGGCCACGGACGGGATCCGGACGAGGCACGGAAAGCCGCTGCGCTTCGAGATCAACGTGGTGAGCGGCTGGTCGGACTGGGTCCGCGCTGTCCAGATCATCACGCAGAACCTGCAGAGCATCGGCATCGACGCGTCGATGAGGACGTACGACTTCAGCGCTTTCTACGAGGCGCTGCAGAAGGGCATGTTCGAGCTGGCGATGGGCTGGACCACCGTGGAGCCGACGCCGTACAACTTCTACCGCGATCTGATGAGCGCGGAGCTCGTGAAGCCGGTCGGCGATATGGCCGCGCGCAACTGGCACCGGTTCGGCGCGAGGGAGGCCGACACGCTGTTCCACGCGTTCGAGCGGGCGACGGACCCGGCCGAGCAGCGGCGCATCCTGGACGCGCTTCAGATGATCTTCGTGGAGACGGCGCCGGTGATCCCGCTCTTCAAGAACCCGTCCTGGGGCGAGTACAGCACGCAGCGGTTCACCGGGTTCCCCACCCTGGAGAACCCGTACGCGAAGCTGACGCCGAACAGCGCGCCGGAGTACCTGCTCGTCCTCGTCGAGCTCCGGCCGAGGTGACGGCGCCGGCCGAGCGGGGGCCGCAGCTCAGTTCGTGTCCTCGGAGACAGGTCTCGGCGTCACGTCCAGGTTCGCGGCCGTGACGCCGCCCTCGTCGACGCTGACCGCCTGGCCCACCGCGGTGCCCGTGGCGCTGATCACGTAGTTGCCCGCGGCGAGGGAGGGCACCCGGAAGGCGCCGTCCTGGTCCGTCACCGGCATGTGACGCTCGAAGCCTCGCGCGCGGCCGCGGTTGGTGGCGATGATGAGCTGTATCCCGGCGAGGGGCCTGTCTCCGGCGGTGACGCGCCCGCGGAGCTCGCCGGTGCCCGCTCCGAAGAGGGAAATATCGCGCTTCACCGACTCACCCTGCTTGAGGTTCACGGACACCATGGTCGCCCGGGTCCCTTCACGGAGCTCGATGCGCGTCATGCCGTCAGGGAGGTCGTCGACGTGAAAGCGCCCCTCGGCGTCGGTCATGGCGCTCACGAAGCCGATGGACCGGGCCAGGAGCGTGAGCTTCGCGCCGGGGATCGGCGAGCCGTCCTCGCGGCGCGCCACGCCGCTGATGCTGCCGCCGGGAGACATGACGACCTTGACCGGCTCCACCTTGCCACAGTCGGAGATCGCCATGGCCAGCGTGGTCACCGCGTGGCTCCCGTCGTAAGCGCGCACGCGGACGTCGCCCGTGGGCACATGATCGAGCTGGAAGGTGCCGTCTTCCCCGGTCTGCGTTTGCTGCACGTCGGCCGAGGATTTCATGGCCAGCTCGCTCAGGGAGCTCGTGCCGAGGCGCGCCTCGGCGTCGACGAACACGCCGGGCAGCGGGGTGCCCTCCTGGTCCTCCACCCTGCCCGAGAGGGGGCACCCGCGGGAGAGCGAGAGCTCCACCGTCGCCGTGTCGCCGGCCTCGACGTAGAGCGAATCGGAGAACGTCGGGGCGTGCTCCTCGGCCGTCACCTTGAGGATCACGTCCCAGAGCGGGATCTGGTCGATGCGGAACGACCCATCGGGGCTGTCGAACGTGCTCGAGTACATCGGCGGCGGCGCCGGCACGTCGTCGGGAATGTCGGAGAGCACATCGATGGTGAAGCGGCGCACCGGCGCCCTGCGCTCGTCGAGGACGCGCCCGGTGATGACGCCGCTCCGCGAGAGCACGAGGCTCACGGTGTCGCCGCCGTGCGCGACCGCGTTCGTGGGGCCGTAGCCGGCCAGGTCGGCCTTGAGCTGGTACGTGCCGTCCGGCAAGCTGAGCTCGAAGCGCCCCCGCTCATCGCTCTTCACGGAGCCCGCGGCCGAGGGGATGTTGCCGGCGATCTCGAAGGTCGTGGCGATGACGGTCGCGCCCGCGAGCGCGTTGCCGTCTGTGTCGTAAACGCCCCCGACGATCCGCGGGCGCTCGGGATCGCGAGGCCCCGGCGGCGCGGCCGGCCTCAGGACGGCCCGGTTCCGGTAGGTGGAGGCCTTCTTCGGTGTCTCGCCTTCGGCCTCGATGCTCGCGGAGAGGGTCCCTTCGGCGCCGGGACGGGCCAGCAGCAGCACCGCGGCCGCGCTCGCGAGCAGTACGAGCAGGAGGAGCCTGGCAAAGTACCGATGAAGGATGCTTGTCGGTGAGCTGTGCTGTTGCATCGTCGAGTCTCCAGGTGGCGTACCCGGGCGATCGCGCGGTCGTGCGGCGGACGCCTCGCACAAAAAGGGAGAGCCGCCGGCGCCCGCCGGCGGCTCCCTGCCCGATGCAGACCGGATCGCGCGCTGCGGCCGTCACCGGAGCTCCCGGACGCGTCCCGGGAGCTCCAGCCGGCGGCCGCCGCCCTGCGGCGCTCCGGGGCGCGCGTCGAGGATCAGGGCTCGGTGGCCTACTCCTCGCCCTCCTCCTCCTCTTCCGGCTCCTCCGGCTCCTCCGCCTCCCCGTCTGCGATGTGGATGCCGTAGTTCGTGTAGCCGAGCCCGCGGAAGCTGACCGTGCCGTAGATGTCGCCCGCGCCCGTCGCGGCCGCCGAGAGCGCCCTGATCGTCTTCTTCTGGTTGTTGTAGTCGAAGCCCTTGCTCACCTGGTTTGGACTGTTGATCACGTAGGTGGCGATTGACTCCTTGGAGTTCTCCCGGCAGTCGTAGTGGCCGGACTTCTGCTTCTCCCAGAGATAGAGGTTGGCGGTCAGCGGCAGCTCGGCGGCGTTCTTCCACTTGCAAATGTACTCGCACCACTCCGTCGGATAGCCGAGGATCTCGCCTTCCTCGTCCGCCCTGTACTGCGGCGGATCACACCGCAGCGTGCCTACCTCGACGTCCTCACGATCGTACTCGATCACCACCGTCTTCTTCACGCTGATGTCCAGCGCCATGGCGCTGGTGGAGAACGACGCGGCGACGATGACGATCGAAGAAACAAGCAACTTCTGCATGGAACCCTCCCATCACGACCACAGAGGAACGATCCAGCGCCGGGGCAGCTCTCCCGGCGCACGGCTCCACATCGGCAGGTGCGCTCCAGCGACGTTCATCGCCTGCTCACCGGCCTCCGCGGGCCCAAGAGCGGTCGCGCGCTCGACTGAGCTCTGCGCGACAGCGAGCGGTAAGCTATTCCACGACTGCGCCGGTGCAAGAGCTATTTCGAGCCTTGGATTTGTTTCGGGTTCGTCGCGCTGGACAAAAAGGCTGCTTGTCCAAACTCGCCATCTTGCTGGCGTACAGGGATCGTCCTCGCCCCAATGTCCTCGTCGCGTTCTGTCGCGCGTGCGCCGACGGCAGTCCGGACGCCAGGTGTCGGCCGGCTCGAACCCGGCGGAGGGCGTTCGAGCCGAACGAACGTCGCGGCGCGCGAGCCGCGACGTGACGGCGAACGCTGCCGGGACGAGCGCGCGCTCGTCCGGGGCGTGCGCCTCACGCGCAGCGCAGCTCGGGGAGCCCAGGCGCCGCCGGCTCACGGCCGGGCGGGGCTCAGCCGGAGATCAAGGCCGCGTGACGACGAGGCCGTCGTTCTGCACCGAGATCAGAGCCGCGTGACGACGAGGCCGTCGTTCTGCACCGAGATGCGGGCGGGCTTGCCGCGGTGCTCGTCGGGGATCTCGTCGGCCATGAGGTAGCGGCCGGCGATGGAGACGAACTCCGCCTCGAGGCTCATGCAGAAGATGCTCGCGTCGGCGTTGTTGTGGGCGCCCGCCATGGCGCGGCCGCGGAGCGGCGCGTAGACGTGGATGTTGTCGTTGGCGATGAGCTCCGCGCCCGAGCTGACAG
The DNA here is from genome assembly GCF_051521615.1 of Sorangium sp. So ce1335. Lineage (NCBI taxonomy): Bacteria > Pseudomonadati > Myxococcota > Polyangiales > Polyangiaceae > Sorangium > Sorangium sp. So ce1335. The sequence goes on along the minus strand of NZ_CP150363.1, from coordinate 4,774,534 downwards.
GCGAGAGGACAACGAGGTCGCCGTGGGGCACATAGATGACCTGCCCGCTGCGCACCGGGTGCCGGACGGTGAGCCCGGCCGGCGGCGGCTCGGCCGCGTCGGGCGGCGGCGCGGCCTCGCGCTGGCGGCGGGCGGGCCCGGCCGCGCCGCGATCCGCCGTCGCGCCGGCGCCGCGGTCCGCTGCCGCGGGCCCCACCGCCACGGGCGCGGGCGTCGGCGTGTTCCCCTCGGCCGGCGCCTGGCGCGGCGCGCGCGAGAGCGGCGTCCGCAGCACGCCGAGGCCGGCGGCGACGGCGCGCTCGCGCTGGGCGTCGGTCGGGTTGCGCACCGCGATGGGAACGAGGTTGTGCTTCCGCAGGAGGTGCGCGAGGGCGCCGAGATCGACGTGCTCGTCCCCGAGCGCCTCGAGGTCGAGGAGGATCGGCAGGTGCAGGAAGAAGTGCGGCATCTGCGAGATGTGGTGGGCGAGCTGACGCTCGACGGCCGAGACGTCCGCCGTCTTCAGGCAGAGCATCGTGATGGCGGGCATCGTGCCCTTGAGCGCAAACGCCTGCTGCTCCTGCCGCTTCTCCCCTCGCCTGCCCGACACCATCGCTGTCCTCGCTCGCAAAAAGGTGCTTCCGCGGCGGCACTGTACCCCGGATCCGGCAGCGCGCGCGGGAAAAACCGGACGGCGCTCCCGACCGGATCCGCCGGCGCGCGCGGGAAAGACCGCCTGGCGCCGCGGGCGTCGCGCGGGCGGGGACGTCGACGCGCGCTCGCGTCCACGTCCCCGCCCGCGCCCGGCGACGCGCGCCCCGCGGCCGCGCGTCGCCGGTTGGCTGGCCCCCTCGGGGGGTGCTAACGGTGGTTTGGCCATGCCTGCCGAGCGCCGCGCCTCCGTACTGCGGCTCGATTCCCTCCTCCGCCCGTCGCCCTCGCCGTCCGCTTCCTCCCCGTGCGCGGGCTCCCCGCCGATCGACGCGCTCGATCGCCACTTCGCCCTCGAGATACCGCGTGTCTTCTCCGAGCCGGAGCGCGCCGCGCTGATCGCCGGGGTCCGCGCCGCCCGCGCCGAGTGGACCGCCGACTTCGGAGGCGAGCAGTTCTCGCTGGGACGCGCCTTCTACACGCACCTGGAGACCGGGCGCTCGCGTCTCTACTTCGCCGACGCGGCCGCCTCGGACGCGCGCGTCGAGCGCCACCTCCCCGGCCTCCAGCGCCGGATGCGCGAGCTCGTCGCGGCGCTCACCGGCGGCCTCGCGCAGCCCCGGCGCGGCTTCTGCGGGCCCGGCGTGCACATCTTCCCCGCCGGGGAGAAGGTCGCGCGCGAGGGCGGCGTCGTCCACTTCGACACGGAGGGGCTCTCCGACTACCACCTTGCCCGGCGGCTCCGCGCCATCACCGCTGTCGTGATGCTCGATCTGCCGGAGGCGGACGGCGGGCTCAAGCTGTGGGACGTCCTCTACGACGGGCGGGACGACGCGACCGACGAGGCGCGCGCCGCCCGGAGCCTCGTCGCGCGCTACAGCCCCGGCGGCGCGCTCGTCATCGACAGCTACCGCCTGCACCAGATACAGCCCTTCCCAGGCGACCGCGACCGAATCTCCGCCACCGTGCACGCCGCGGAGATCGACCGTGGGCGCTGGGAGACGTGGTTCTAGACTTGACGAGCCGGATTTCGAGCCGCCAAGCGCGCCAGGGACGCCAAGAAGAGACAGAGTCTTGACGTCCCTGGCGCCCTTGACGGTGCATTTCTCGGCTGATCAGCCCAATCGGCGCTCTGGCCAGTTACAGTCAACGGCACGAGACGCTGGCGCAGGAGGCTAAAGGCTGCTCACCAACATCCCACGGCAGATGGACCCAGGTAAATGGCCGCACGGGCGTCACGTCGACCCGTCCACACGAGGCTGTACGATGGGGTGCGGCCACGCGAAGCTCTTTCGGATAGCGCCTGGAATTCGTTGGCTCGCGAGGACGCTGCGACCAGGCAAGGCTGGCCGGAAAGGAGTTCATCATGCGGTGATTCATGAAGTATCGAAGGTCCACGATTTCATTCGAGGAACCAGGTGTGCGAGCCGCCGGGGAGGATCTTGAAGGGCCGCATGATGCCCCCGATTCTGTTGCACCGCTCAGCGTCGTCGCTGCGGAAGATCGGGTTGGTGTAACCACCGCGATCCGAAACGCAGAAGTTGCTGCTCGGCGAGTCAGACCAGATTCGTCCGCCGCCGAGCTGCTCGCAGTAAGCAAATTCAGCGTCGCCTGATACATTATCTCTCTCTCCGTTCTTGATGACCCTCCAGTGGTGCGTCGTCCAGACTCCCTCCGCGAAGCTCACCGTCGCACACGCGACGGTTATTTGCGTGTGGTTAACAATCGTGAGGTTTGTCGGGGTGGCCAGCGCGTCCGAGGGGATGAATGCGCCGATAGCCGAAGCACCGACAGCGATGGAGGCGGACACGATCGAGCGTTTCATGCATGAGTCTCCCGATGTTGCGTGTGAGCACATATGCTCGGCACGTAGACACCCGGAGCAACATTCGCGCCCGCAGATCGCCCGGCCGGGTTTGCCGTTCGGATAGCGTTTGGACGTCCTAGACGATCTGCCGCAGGTAGTGGAACTTCGGATCCTTCAGATCCTCGGCCGTGAGCGCCCACCCCTCGTCCCGGGGGATCAGGTACATGACGTCGGACTTGACGCTGGCGAAGCTCACGTGTCCGAGGTTCTGGAGGATGTGGCCGAACACGTCGCGACGCCAGAGGCGGTTTTGCGGGACGTCGCAGACCGCGCGCAGCATGCGATCCGTCGGCGAGCCCTGGACGAGCAGGAACGCCATCGTGAAGGTCAGGTAGCGCGGCTGGCCGCGGTAGGCGTCGGGCGTGCCGGACGGGCCCTTGCGCGCGCCCTCCTCGGTGATCATGCCGCGGGACCACATGCCGTAATCGTTGAGCGCGCGGGAGTTGTCGTCGAAGTAATCCCAGCACCCCTTCTCGAGGACGTGCAGGTTCGAGAGGAGCGCCACCTGCGCGCGGCGGTACTGGTGCCACTTCTGGTTCAGGCTCAACGTCCTGTATTGAGTCAGGATCGACCCGTGCAGGGTGCGCTGCAGCTGGCTCCCGGGGTCCATGCGCGCGCACACCTCCATCGCGAAGATCGAGTGCTCCACGTTCAGCCTCCGTACCCGCCCGAGGCGCGGTTCCACGAGCCGCTCCGGCTGAGCGCCGCGCCGAGGATCGCGCCGGTGCCGAGCGCAACGACGACAGGCACCGTCCCGAAGGTCTCCGGGACCGGCTGCGCCCCGCCCAGCGAGGTGCCCGAGAACGGCGTCGCGCGCGACGTCGGCACGTAGTGCTTGCCCGGCCGCCGCACGGCCGGCTCGACGGGCACCGGCGCGGGCGGCGGGCCCCACGGATAGTCCACCCAGAACCAGCCGTGCGTCGCGGCGCGACCGCCATAGTAGTATGGAGGCCACTCGTCCGTGGCGCCCGCCGGCGTCGGCTCCCCGGCGTCCGCGGAGAAGACGCTGGCCGCGATCATGCCCACGTCGATCTGGCGCATCCGGTAGGCCACGAGGTCGTCGTTGAGGTCGTCGGACTCGACGGCATCCATCTCCGTTGGCACCACGTACAGCACGTGACGGACCCCGCGGGCCCAGAGCGCATCGGCGGCCGGCAGCCTCGCGACATACCGGTTGTCGAACTGCGTCGCGTCGTCGGAGTACGCCGAGAGCCGCTGCCGATCGAGGACGAGCATCGTCGCGCGGGGGCCCGATGGCGGGCGGGCGAAGAGCGGCTGGTAGTACGCCGCCGCGGCGAGCGTCAGGTGCGCCTTGACCACGCCGCGCGGGTGCGGCCAGTTGTCGAACGTGAACACCGGCTCGAACGCCTCGGCCGCGCCGGCGGCGAAGGCGACCGACTCGGGGCCGTCCAGGTCCACGAGGACAGCGATGTCGCGCCGGAGGCCGCTCGGCGTCCGGGCGGCGAGGAGCAGGGACGCGAGCGCCTTGCCGCTCCGGTACGCCCGGTCCATGGCCGGCGTGAAGATCGGCCGGAGCACCGTGCCGAGCGGCGTCACGGGCGCCGGATCGCCCTCGGGGACGAGCGTGGGCGCCGCGTAGGGCGACTCGAACAGCGAGGGCACGTAGTAGGCGCGCAGGGACTCGTCGGCCGGCCGGAGGTCCGTGGACATCCTCGCGAGCGCCCCCTTGTCGAACGGCTTCTTCGACTCGCCGTCGAACGTCACGCTCTCCTGCGCGGCGCCGAAGCTCCAGCCGAAGCTCCGCTGCATGTCGAGCGCGCGCTTCCTCTGGACCTCGGTGTCGTCACCCGAGCACCCGTCCGCCACGACGGCGAGCGCTGCCGCCACCCCGGAGAGCCCGACGACGCCGAGCGCGACCATGATCGCGCTCCGCCGCGACGCGTCCTTCGGCGCGTCCACGAGGCCCTTGTGCCACCAGCGGGAGCCCACGATCCCGGGCGAGTCGACGACCTCGGCCCGCTCGAACGGCTCCTCCAGCTTGCTCACGCGGCGGCCTCCTCGGCGTCGCGAGGCGCGCGCGCGGTCGACGGTGGCGGCGACGGTGGCGGCGCGGGCCGGACGGCATGGTCGCGCCGGAGCGCCTCGATGAGCTCCGGCGCGAAGGTGCCGTCGATGCGCAGCGAGTACCTGAAGAAGGGGTCTGCCTCGACGCCGTGGTAGTCGTGATCGTTGAACCAGTATGCCCGGCCGGCGACAGGCACCTTCCGCTGCGCCTGCTCGTCCCAAAGGAACAGGCGTTTGTTGCCCGCCGGACAGAGCGTGATGAAATGGTCGGGCTCGCGCTGCCCCCCCTCGCCACCGTCCCCCCGCGTCCCCTCCCCGTCCCTGTGCACCGTGCCGTGGTCGTTCGCCTCGAGCCCCATGATGTTGCAGCGCCCTACCGACGAGAAGGGCAGTCGCTTCACGAGCGCTATCGTCCTCGGGAAGAACGACCGCGCGAGGCGGGTGAAGTCCTTCCCCTCGCTCCGGCTCTTGTCGCTCCAGGTGCGGTTCGGGATCAGCTCGACATAGACCTTCCAGGGGAAATAGACCCCGTGGCGGAACTTGAGCCAGAGCATCTGCCGCCGCGAGAGCGGGATCTCGCGCTCCTCGCCGAACTCGAGCCTGTCGCGCGCGGAGGGGTCGATCGCGCTGGGGTCGTCCGAGAGGCGCTGGAAGGTGCGGAAGTCGTCGTCGCTCAGGGCGCGGATCACCTCGCCGTAGTCGGCGAGCGCCTCGCCGAGGCGCGACGGGGGCATGATGCCCATCGCGCGGTGGCTGCCGCCCGTGTAGTCGATCGGCACCTGCGTGAGCCCGAGGCAGATCTCCTCGTGGATCTCGTCGAGCGCGGAGAGATCGAGGTACGGCTCGAGGTCGATGTAGGGGCGCGCGTAGATGCCCTGAATGCCCTGAGTGCCCTCGATGGCTGCGTCGTGAGGAGGTTCGACCATGGGTGCGCCGCGGGAGCCGGGCCGCACGTGCCCGGAGAGCCTACCCATATCACAAAGGTCGGTCCGCCCCGCAAACCCGCCTACTCGGCCCCGGGGCGACGGGACAGCAGGCGCCGCAGTCCCTCCTGCAGGGTGCCGAAGGTCGGGACCCCCTCGAAATCGAGCCCGCACTCGACGAGCAGCCGCGCCGTGTGGCCCGAGATCCCGACGATCATGCACCGTGCGCCGAGGAGCTCGGCGGCGCGCACCGTGTCGCGCAGGTACCTCGCCGCCTGCGCGTCGATCTGCGGCACCCCGGTGACGTCGATGATGACGTGCTCCGCGCTGGTGGCCACGATGCTCTGCAGGAGCACCTCGAGGACACGCGCGGCGCGGTCCGGATCGATGTGGCCGATCAGCGGCACGGCGAGGATACCGCTCCAGACGCGGAGCACGGGCGTTGACAGCGCGGCGATGGCGCGCTGCTGCTCCTCGCGGACCTGGAGCTGCTCCGCCAGCTCGGCCGTCCGCTCGGCGACCGCCGCCTCCAGCTGCTGTTTCTGGGCTCGCAGCTCCTCCTCCGAGTGCTTGAGCTCTCCGACGTCCATGTGGAGCTGGATCACCTCGCGCGGCCCCGCAGGCCCGTTGACCGGGAGGAGCGCCGACGCCACCCAGCGGACTTCGCCGTACCCGGTCAGCGCGACGGCATCGTACCGGATCGTCGGCAGCCTGACGGCCTCCCCGTCGTGAAAGGCCCGCTCGACCAGGGGCAGGAACCCGCCCGCAGCGACCTGCGCGTCCTCCAGGAGGGAATACTTGCCGTGGACGTCCTCAGGACGGAGCCCCCAGAGCCTGTCCCAGCAGGGGTTTCCCTCCGCGCTGTAGCCGTCGCGGTAGATCTGGACGCTGACGACACCCCCGTCGTAGAGCGCCTGGAAGCGGCGCGCGGGGACCTCGAGCTCGGCGACGCGCCGCCGGAGACTCTCGTTCTCCCGGCGGAGCTCCTCGATCGTCTGCGCTTCGTGAGGGGCTCCGGGAGGGTCGGTGTGTACCATGCTCGTGCGTGCGGTCCAGAGGCGTTGGTCTCGCGTGATCCGCTGCGCAGCAGCGACCCCTGGCCCCGGAGGGATGGATAGAGGAGCCACGCGCGCACCGCAAGAAAGGCAGCGCACAGGCGCGGAGGCCGCGGACCGGGCGAGCGCTGCGGATGCGCCCGGGCTGCCCTCGGCGCGGCGCGGGGGGTAGCGCCGGGCTTGTGACGGTGCGGCGCGTTCTGTAGCGTGCGGCCCATGGCACTGTCCTACGTCATGGGGTTCGGGCTGGGCACCACGCTCGCTCTGCTCGCCCTCCTGCGCATCGGGCAGCGCATCTTCTCGCCGGCGCACACCGTCGCGCGCGATCTCACCGAGAGCAACGCGGCGCGGCGGCTGCTCACGGTGGGCCAGGTCCTCGCCGTGTTCCTCGTCGCCGCGAACGCCGTCAAGAACTGCCTCGACGGGTCGAGCTTCGCGCGCGACCTGCTCTGGGTGAGCGCGTTCGCGGTCGTCGGTCTGCTCCTCGTCATCGCGACCGGCCACCTCGGGATAAGGCTCCTTCTCAGGGCGCGGCTGCCGGCCGAGATCGAGCGGGGGAACGCGGCGGCGGGCCTCGCGGCCGGCGCGCACTACGTGGCGACCGGGCTCATCACGTCGCGCGCCATCGCGGGGCAGGACCTCGGCGATCTCGCGATCGCCCTCGGCTTCTTCGTGCTCGCGCAGGTCACGCTCCACGTGTTCATCTCGCTCTTCCGGGCGCTCACCACGTACGACGACGCCGAGCAGATCCAGGGCGAGAACCTCGCCGCCGCCCTGAGCTACGCGGGCGCCTCCATCGCGGTGGCGATCCTCATCGCGAGGGCGCTCGAGGGCGACTTCGAGGGGCTCTTCGTCTCGCTGAAGGGCTATGGCGGCGTGCTCCTCTACCTTCTCGCCCTCTACCCCGTCCGGCAGCTCCTCGTGCAGAGCCTGCTGCTCGGCGCGCCGCTCTCGCTGCGCGGCGGCCGGCTGGACGCCGGCATCGCGGCCGAGCGCAACGAGGGCATGGGCGCCCTCGAGGCGGCGACCTACCTCGCGACCTCGATCGCCATCGCGCGCCTCCTGTGAGCGACGCCCTCCGCGCCTACGACGCGTTCGCCGCGAAGATCGTCGAGACGGGCCTGATCACGGACCCGTGGGTGGACGGCGCGCCGCGCTTCCGCGAAGAGCCCGTGTTCGTCACGGCGGCGGAGCAGCGCGCGCTCTACCGGGCGGCCGAGGAGGTCGCGGCCGTCTACAACGAGCTTTGCCTGATCGTCGCGGACGAGCCGGCGCTGCTCGACGACTTCTTCTGTATGACGCCGTGCCAGAAGGCGATGTGGCTCTCGTCGCAGCCGCTGTGGCACGGCATCGCGCGCGCGGACGTCTTCCTGACCGACGAGGGCCCGGCGATCGCCGAGCTGAACTGCGACACGCCGACCGGCGAGGCGGAGGCGGTCGTGCTGAGCGCGCTCGCCGCGCCGGACCACCCCGGCGCGCGCGACCCGAACCTTGAGCTCGGCGACAGGTTCTGCGCGATGGTGGACGAGGTCGCGCGCGCGCTGCTCGGCGAGGCCGCGACGCGGCGCCTCGGCTTCGTGTACCCGACGGAGTTCACCGAGGATCTGTCGGTGATCCGCCTTTACCGGCGCTGGCTCGAGGAGCGCGGCTACGCGGTGATCCTCGGCTCGCCGTACAACCTCGGCCACGACGATCGCGGCCTGTCGCTCTTCGACATGCCGTTCTCCGTGCTGCTCCGCCACTACAAGACGGACTGGTGGGGAGAGCGATCGAGCGTGTGGACCGACGAGCAGATCCCCGACCCGGAGCCGCTCGTCGGCCCGCTCGGCGCCGTGCTCACCGCCGCGGCCGACGGGCGGGTCGCGATCCTGAACCCGCTCGGCGCCGTGCTGCCGCAGAACAAGCGGTCGATGGCGTTCATGTGGGAGCACATCCACCGCTTCTCGCCGCGCGCGCAGTCGGTGATAGAGCGGTATGTCCCGGTGACGTCGCGGCTCGAGACGGTGCACCCGGAGCTGCTCCTCGCGCAGCGCGAGGAGTGGGTCCTGAAGAGCGATTACGGCGCCGAGGGAGAAGAGGTGATCCTGGGGCGCCACACGCCGGACGACGTCTGGCGCGCCGCCCTGGCCAAGGCGCGCGAGGGGCGGTGGATCGCGCAGCGGTACTTCGCCGCGCTGGAGGACGAGCGGCGGGAGTCGGTCAACTACGGCGTCTACCTCGTCGCCGGCGAGGCGTGCGGCCTCTACGCGCGCGTCCAGGCGGGGATGACCGACGCGAGCGCGCTGAGCGCGCCGGCCCTCGTGCGGTAGGGTACATTGTACAAGACGGCGTACGGCCGGGGCGCCCCGCCGAGCAGGCGGGCCGTCGCGCGGCGCGCGCTCAGAGCCCGAAGAGCTCCTGGAGGAACACGCCGCCCTTGCCGGCGCCCGCGTGCGTGAAGAACAGGCGCCCCTTGCGGAGGTCGCCCCCCTCCGCGACCCACTCGGCGGCGTGCGCGCGGAGGCGGGCGATGGGGCGCGGCGGGAACGCGAACGGCGAGCGCGAGCGGTGGACGAACGTGGCGTCGTTGTCGACGGGATAGCTCGTGAACGACAGGTAAAACCACCCCTCGCGCTCGAACACGAACGGCGACTCGGTGTGTCCGCTGTTGGGCATCGCCGTCTCCGGCGCGAGCGTGAGCGCCATGGCCGGCGGGCTCCAGCGCACGAGATCCGGCGACGTGCGGTAGGCGACGCCGCTCCGCGGCGACTCCCGCGAGGCGCAGCGCGTGTAATAGATCACCCACAGATCGCCGAGCCGGACGAGCATCGGGTCGCGCGCGACGCAGACGTCCTCGAAGAGCGTCCCTCCCTGGCGGGTCCAGGTGATGCCGTCGCGCGAGCGCGCCATGCGGAAGCCGGATCGGTCGGGGTCGGGCGTGCCCACGTGAAAGACCATGACGAGGCTGCCGTCGCGGTCCTTGACCACGTGCGGCGCCCAGATCCAGCGCTCGTCGGCGAGGGCGCGCACGGCGATGGGCTCGGGCGCCAGCGAGAAGCTCGGCGAGGCGGCCTCGATCCAGCGCGCCGGCCCGGGGCCGGGCGCCGTGGCGAGCACGAACTCGCGCTCGAGCTCCGGCCGATACGGCTCGTTGTGGAAGATGCCTGTGAGGATCCACCGGCCGTCCGGGCGCTGGACGATCGAATGATCGTTCACGTAGAACGGGCCCCCGGGGAGACCGGCGGCGTCGAAGATCTTCACCGCGGGGCCCTGCGTGAGCTCGGGCGCGGGAGGCCCGGAGAAGAACCGCAGCGTGTAGCCGATCTCGCTCCACGGCGCGGGGGAGCCCGTCGCGTCGATCTCGAGGACCGGGCGCCGGTCTCCGCCGCGTTCGCCGGGGAGCAGGTCGATCCAGAGCGCGTCCTCGGCGAGCGGGCGGACGGGGTTCGCCAGCATCTCGTGGAGCACGCCGACCTCCCGCCCGTCGAGCCGCACGCGCGCCGTCTGCGGGGCCCTCGCCGCGGAGTACGCGCGCAGGAGCAGGAGACCGCGCGCGTCGTGCGGGCACTCGACCTCGATCCGGGTGATGCCGCGGCCCTCGCGGTGCCGGAAGCGCCGCCGGGGCGCCGTGCGCTCGGCGTCGATGGCCGAGAGCGCGCCGCGCCGCCGTCCGCGCGGGCGGACCTTCTGCTCGCCGATCACCCGGTGATCCGAGAAGGCATAGGAGAGGCCCAGCGAGCGAACCCGCAGCGGCGCGTAGGCGCCGGTCGGCCCGGCCTCCATGCCGAAGCGCATGCCGGAGCGGCTCACGACGGGGTCGGCCACGTGCAGGCGGTACAGGGAGTGCTCGAACCGGGCGTCTCTCCAGCTGTCCTCGGGATCGTGGACGATGAAGCGGAGCTGGCCGCTGAAAGGATTGCTGTGCGCGCCGATGAAATAGAAGCCGCCGTTGAAGTAGTCCTCGGTGCCTGTCCCGATCTGGAGGGGATACGACATCCTGTCGGTCCGGATCATCTCGTCCCCTTCGAGGTACAGCCGGTCGCCGAGGCGGCCGCCGCTGAGGTGCTCGAACAGGGCGACGAACTGGAGCGGCGCGTCGCTCTCCTCGAAGAGGGTCATCGTCGTCTCGCGTCCAGGGGCCGCCTGATCGCGGTACTGTGTGAGCAGCCGCGCGCCCGCGCGGGCGGGCGCGAGGGCGACGGCCGCCTCGATGTCCGGGATCGCCGCGCCGCCCGCGGCCTCGAGGGAGAGCGCCTCTCCGTCGGCCAGCGGGATGGGCAGGCGCGTCGCGAGCCGGCCGGCGCCCGCGGCGTCGGGCGCCCAGGCGGCGTGCAACGCGCTCCGGAAGGTGGTCCAGCCGCCGTCGTCCTCGGTGCCCATGCTGGCGAGGCCGAAGAAGAACGACGCGGGCACGGGCGGCTGCTCACCGATCCTCACCGCGAGGTCCTTCAGGCTCCCCCCGGGGATCCGGAGGTCGAGGCCCGCCACCGTCGCGGGGCCGGTCGCGAGGACGAGCGGCGCGCCGGGGCCCGGGCCCTGCCGCTGCGACCGCCTGGGAAGGGCGGCTGTCCAGTCCTCGACCATGAAGCGCGCGAGCTCCTCGGGCGTCGGGCCCGACGCGGCGCCGGGGCCCTCGCGGTAGGTGACCTGGTAGTAGATGGGAACGCCCCGGAATCGGATCTTCGCCTCGCGGGACCACGCGAACGGGACATAGCTGGTGAACGCGCCCGAGCTCGCGTCGACGCCGAGCGCGAGGGGCGATCTCCAGCTGTCCCGGCCCTCGAAGAAATCGTGGGGTGACCCGCGGAAGACCGTGTGTCCGTCGATCTCGATCCAGAGCTCCTGGTCCGGCTTGTCGAGCTCCGGGCGCATGGCCGTCATCCAGATCCGCGTGATCCTCCCCTCGCCGCGGGCATGGAAGAGGACCCTGTGGTCCCCCTCGAGCGCGACTCCGGCGCGATACCCATCATCGTTTCCGCCCGCAGGGTCGTGCGTCGTCACGCTCCGCGTGATCCACCCGGGGTGAAAGGTGAGGAGATCCTCCAGCACCGGGTCGATCGACGCGGGGTCCGACGCGACGGCGAGCGGCGCGTCGAGGAGATCGCCGGCCGCGCGAGGAATGGAGAGGTCCATGCGCGCGCCGGTGGCGGCGCCGTTGAGAACGCGTGCGCTCATGATCACAACCTAAGGGGGGACCGGGCGCCGGGTAGCCGGGACGTACAGGGCACCTCGCTTGCACCACCCCGACGCGAGATCAGGCGCGACGCTCCGGGCGCGCATTCGACGAGCAACCCATGCGCACGCGCGACGATCGACGACTTGCCGGAGGGACCTCCCGTATCGGGGCTGCCGCGCGCTGGACTGGCCTCTTCCTCGCGGTCCTCTCGGGTTCTCCGCCCGCGGGCGCGGGCGGCGCGCCGGGCCGCGCGTCCGAGCATCGCGTGGAGCAGCGGGACCCGCCGGGAATTTCCTCCACGCCGCGGATGCAGCGCGATCGCGCGGCGTACGCGGAGCGGCTCCGCGCGCTGTGGGTGGGCGCGTGCATCGCCAACTGGACGGGGCTGCGGACCGAGGGCGTCCGCGTCGAGCGGCCGTTCTTCACCGACGCCGACTGGGGAAAGCCCCTGGGCCGCGACGGGGCGCGGATCGACTTCGTGCTCCTCGACCCCTGCCCGGCCGACGACGACACGGACATCGAGTATGTCTATCTGCACCTCATGACGGAGGCGGGGACGCTCTTCCTCTCTCCCGAGCAGATCCGGGACGGGTGGCGCGCGCACATCAACGACTTCATCTGGGTCTCCAACCGGCGGGCGCGCGATCTGATGGAGCGAGGCGTGCTGCCGCCCGCCACGAGCGATCCGGCGCTCAACCCGGAGTCGCTCCACATCGACGCGCAGCTCACAACGGAGATCTTCGGCGCCCTCGCGCCGGGCGTGCCGGAGCTCGCGCTAAAGATCGCCGACCTCCCTATCCGCACGACGGCCTCAGGGCACGCCGCGCACGCCGCGCAGTTCCATGTCCTCCTGTTCTCGCTCGCGGCGACCGTCGATCCGGAGCGGCCGCGAGGCGAGGAGATCGTGCGCATCGTGCGCGAGGCCAGGCGCCACCTGCCGGACGCGTCGAAGGCCGCCGATGTCATCGATTTCGTGCTGTCTGCCTATCTCGCGAGCGAGGATCGCGACGACTGGGAGAGCGTCCGAGACGCCATTGCGCGTCGCTACCAGGAGCAGGCAAGGACGCACGGCTTCGTTTATCGAGGGTTCACGGAGTCCGCGATCAACCTGGCGACCGGGACGATGGCCCTCCTGTTCGGCGAGGGGAGCTTCCGGCGCACCGTGCAGATCGGCACGCTGTCCGGGTGGGACTCCGACAACGGCACGGCGACCATGGGCGCGCTCGTGGCGCTCCTCGGCGGGATGGACGAGCTGCGCAGGGCCTTCCCGGAGGCGCGTCTGCCCGAGCGCTACCGCGTCCACCGCACGCGGCCGACCCTGCCGGACCGGCTGCCGGAGGACGGCGAGGCCGAGGACACCTTCACGGACATCGCGCGGAGGATCGTCGCGCTCAGCGCGCGGCCGCGCGGGCGCCGCGCGCGCGCCGCGCCCGATCGACGGCGACGGCGGCGACGATGATGGCGCCCGTCGCGATCTCCTGCACCCAGCTCGGCAGCCCGAGGTGGACGCCGCCGGTGCGGATGGTCGTGATGAGCAGCGCGCCGACAAGGCTCCCCGCGACGCTCCCCTCGCCGCCCGAGAGCGCCGCGCCGCCGATGACCACCGCGGCGATGACCTCGAGCTCGAGGCCGACCGAGTCCGTCGGGTCGCCCACCGTCAGCGTCGCGAACTCCATCACGCCCGCGACGCCGGCGAGCAGGCTCGACAAGGTGTAGACGGCGATCTTCACGCGCCCCGTGTCGATGCCGCACAGCCGCGCGGCGGCCTCGTTGCTGCCGACGGCGAACACGTGGCGCCCGAAGCGCATGAAGGCGAGGACCGCGAAGACGAGGAGCGCGAGCAGCACGGTGATCCAGAGCCCGGGCGCGGTGAGGTCGGCCGAGACGAGCGCGTCGAGGCCGCGCGGATCGGCGTCGATCTTCTGCTCGGACGCGAGCCCCTTCGCCGCGCCGCGAAGCGCGCTCATCGTGCCCAGCGTGACGACGAAGGGCATCATCCGCGCGCGCCCCACGAGCGTCCCGGTGACGACGCCCGCGAGGCCCGCCGCCGCCGTGGCGGCGAGCGCCGCCGGGAGCGGCGGCACCTCCGCGCGCAGGAGCTTCGCGAGGACGACCGTCGTGAACGCGACGAGCGAGCCCGTGGAGAGATCGATCCCGCCCGTCGCGATGACGAGGGTCATGCCGATGGCGCAGATGCCGACGACCACCGTCTGACGCGCCATCGTGAGCAGGTTCTCGCTGCGAAGGAACGTGTCGGGCGTGAGCGCCGCGAAGAGCGCGTAGACGAGCACCAGGGCCACGAGCGGACCGACCCACGGGGGACGCTTCTTCACGAGGATGCCTCCAGGAGGAGCGACGCCTCCGTCCACGACGACGCGGGCCGCGGCGGATCGAGGACCCCGCGGCGGAGGATCGCGATGCGGTCGCACGTCGTCACGAGCTCGTCGAGCTGGCTCGACACGAGCACGATCGCCTTGCCACGGGCCGCGAGAGCACGGAGCAGCGAGAGCACCTGCGCCTTGCTCGCAACATCGATGCCGCGCGTCGGCTCGTCGACGAGGAGCACGTCGAAGTCCTCGCGGAGCAGCCGCGCGAGCTGGACCTTTTGCTGGTTGCCGCCCGAGAGCTCACCGGCGCGCTGGTCCGGGCCCGCGGCGCGGATCGCGAGCTTCTCGATCCAGCGCGCCGCCTCGGCGAGGAGCGAGCCCGGCGCGGCGAAGCGCGGCGCGCGCGGCGAGAGCCAGACGTTCTCGGCGATCGAGCGGCCGAGCATCAGCCCTTCCCCGCCGCGATCCTCGCTGAGGAGGCCGACGCCGCGGCGAGCGCGCAGCGCGACCGTGCCGCTGCGCTTCGGATCGAGCCCCGCGAGAATGCGGAGGAGCTCCGTCCGCCCCGAGCCAACGAGGCCGGCGATGCCGAGGATCTCTCCCCGGCGCAGCGAGAGCGACGCGCGCTGCGGCCGCTTCACGCCGGCGACGTCCCTGGCTTCGAGCACCACCTCGCCGTCGTCCGGAGGCGCTGTATCGGCCGCGTCGGCCGCCTGGATTGCGCGCGTGTCGTCGAGCGCGCGGCCGAGCATCTCGCGGACGATCCGGGCCGGCTCGACCTCGCGCGGATCGCCCTCGCCGGCGACGCGGCCGTCGCGGAGCACCGTGTACCGGTCCGCGTGCGCGCGCACGTCCGAGAGGAAGTGCGTCACGAGGAGCACCGCGAGGCCGGCGTCTCGCAGGGCCCGGACGCGATCGAAGAGGCGCGCGGCGTCGTCGCGGCCAAGGCTCGAGGTCGGCTCGTCGAGCACGAGGAGCCGCGCCGCGAGCCGCCCATCCTCGCGGAGGCCGCCCTGCGCGAGCGCCCGCGCGATCTCGACGAGCTGCTGATCGGCGACGCCGAGCGCGCCGGCCGGCGCGTCGAGCGGCACGCGGGACGGGCCACCGGCGACGAGCGCGATCGCCCGCCGCGCGACGGCGCGCGCGCTCTCGCGGTCGCGGAGGCCGAGCCCCGCGCGCGCGGCCGGCTCGATCCCGAGCATCACGTTGTCGGCGACCGTGAGGTGGGCGCAGAGCGTCCGCTCCTGCGGGACGAGGACGACGCCCGCGCGGCGCGCGCTCTCGGCCGACGCGGGCGCGTAGGGCGCTCCCCCGAGCAGCATCGCCCCGGCGTCCGCCCGCTCCATGCCGAGGAGGATGCGCGTCAGCGTGCTCTTGCCCGCGCCGTTCTCGCCGAGCAGCGCGTGGACGCTCCCGGGCGCGATCCGCAGCGAGACGCCCTGGAGCACCGCGTTCCGGCCGAACGCCTTCGCGAGGCCCGTCACCTCGAGGAGGGGCGCGCGCGCTCCGGCCACGGCCCGCTCACTCCCCGAGCCACCGCGCGAGGTCGGGGCTCACGATCTCCTTCACCGCCGGGTCGTCGAGGTCCTGCTTCGTGACGACGCGCGAGCCCGTGTCGATGCGCCGCTCGACCGCCTCGCCGCGGAGGTGCGCCACCATCGTCTTGACGGCGATGTACCCCATGGTGAACGGCTGCTGGACGACGAGCGCCTCGATGTCGCCCTCGCGCAGCGCGCCGAGCAGCTTCTCCGACGCGTCGAAGCCGACGAACTTCACCTTCCTCGCGACGTTGGCCTTTCGAAGCGCCTGCAGCATCCCGAAGGTCGTCGACTCGTTCGGGGTGAAGACCCCCGCGATCGTGCCCTCCGCCGCCTTGAGCGCGAGGAGCAGGCTCTCGCTCCGCTTGAACGCCGTCTCCGTCGTGGCGCCGCCGTACTGGTTGTCGCTCGCGATCGTGATGCCTGGCACGGCGCGCACCGCGTCGAGGAAGCCCCTCTCGCGGTCCTGCGTGCTCGCGGAGCCCTCCTGGTAGCGGAGCACGACGACGCTGCCCTTCCCGCCGATCGCCCTGGCGAGGTGCTCTCCCGCGAGCTTGCCGGCCGCCTGGTTGTCGGTCGCGACGAAGCTCACGTGCGCGTCGCCGGCGAGGTCGGAATCGAAGACGACGACAGGGATCTTCGCCTGCGCCGCGGCGCGCACCGGCGCCCTGAGCGCCGCGGCGTTGAGCGGCGCGAGCACGATGCCGGACACCCCCTGGGCGACGAAGCTCGACACGACGTCGATCTGCGCCTTGAGATCGTCTTCCCTGAGCGGCCCCTTCCACACGATGTCGACGTCGAGCTCGCGGGAGGCCTTCACCGCGCCCGCGTGCACGCTCTTCCAGAACTCGTGCGTCGTCCCCTTCGGCACGACGGCGATGCGGAGGCGCGCGCCGCCCCTCGCGGCCGTGCCTGCGTCCGTCGACGCCGTATCCGACGGCGCCCTCGAGCACGCAGCGAGGAAGGTGACCGCGAGAGCGCACGCGAGGACACTGGCGTTCATCGGCTCGCGGAAGATAGCCGACGCGTCGCGAGCGCGCTCGCACGAGCACACGAATCATGAAGATCGGTTGAGCGCGGTAAGCGTCGTGTCCGCGCAGGAGCTGCGCAAGCGGAACGACGGGCGTCGGCAAGGGTTCTGTCGCGACAGGAACGGTCATCGGCGTACGCCATCGACGCGAGATCTCATCGGTGCACACCGTCTACACGAATGCCCAAGCAGAGGAGTTCGTCTGGGGCCCCTCTCCAGGGCGAAGCTCGACGGGCTCCCGCGATCCTCCCGGCGCTCCACGGCGACGGTCGGGACGCGGGCAGGCGTCGCTCGAGGCGCTCGTTCGGCCGGGGCATCGGGGTCGGCCCCCACTTCGATCCCACGCGCGCTGCCTCGATCTGGTAAGGGGCTCACGAGGCGAACCGCGGGACAGGAGGATGGCAGCGTGAAGCGTGGGCGTGCCTTTCAGGTGGGCGATGTGTCGGCGTGCGAGCGTCGATTCACGGACGAGGACGTGCTCGAGTTCCAGCGCATCTCCGGGGACGCGGGGCGGCATCACGCCCGGCCGGACGCGCAGGGCAGGCGCGTCGTTCACGGGCTGCTCACGGCGTCGATCCCCACCCGGCTCGGCGGCGAGATCGATTTCCTCGCGCGGGAGATGCAGTTCGAGTTCCTGCGCCCGGTGTTCACGGGAGACACGATCCGGTGCGAGGCGACGATCACCGAGGTCGTGCCGGAGGCGGGGCGCGTGCGCCTCGCGATGAGCGGCGGCTGCTGGAATCAGGACGGGAAAGAGGTGCTGCGCTTCCAGACGCGGGGTGTGGTGCTGGACGAGGGGGCGTGAGCGCCGTGCCGCGATCGCGCTCGGTTCACTGGCTCGACCACGCGGCCGCCATCCAGACGCGCCGGCGCCGGCTGTTCGCGGGCGGCTGGGGGGACGAGGGGGTGCTCGAGCGGGTGCCGGCGGTCGCGCGGTTCGCGGAGCCGGCGCGCGCGGCGGCGGTCACGTGGGGGCGGGCGCGGCGGGAGGGGCCCGTCGAGGTGACGGACGGCTGGTTCGCGTCGGCGTGCCCGGGGCTGCCGCCCTGCGCGAGCACGGCGTTCGTGCGCCGCATCGCGCCGGCGGCGCCGGAGAGGGGCCGCCGGCGGCCGGTCTACGTGGCGCTGGCGGCGTCCGGCGAGGAGGGGTTCGCGAGCCGGACGCGGCTGTGGCGGCCGCTCGCCGCGCGCGAGGGCATCGAGGTGATCCTGCTGGAGAACGCGATGTACGGGCTGCGCCGGCC
This sequence comes from Sorangium sp. So ce1335, assembly GCF_051521615.1. Taxonomy (NCBI): domain Bacteria; kingdom Pseudomonadati; phylum Myxococcota; order Polyangiales; family Polyangiaceae; genus Sorangium; species Sorangium sp. So ce1335. The sequence continues at coordinate 4,756,740 of NZ_CP150363.1, read as the reverse complement.
CGAGGGGCAGCGCGCCACGGCGATCCGCACGGTGGCCGAGCACCTGCTGATGAACCTCGCGACGGTGGAGGAGACACGGGCGCTCGTGGAGCACCTCGCCGGCGAGGGGTACGAGCGCATCGGCGTCGTCGGCTTCAGCATGGGAGGGACGGCGGCGGCGCTGGCGGCGGCGGCGACGGCGCGGCCGCTCGCGGTGGCGATCATCGGGGCGGGGCGCAGCGTGGTGCCGGTGTTCACCGAGGGGATGCTGTCGATCAGCGTCGAGTTCGAGGCGCTCGGCGGGGCGGCGGCGCGGGCGCGGCTGGGCGCGCTGTTCGGCGCGGCGGATCTCGACCGCCACCCGACGCCGCGGCGGCCCGATGCGGCGGTCATCGTGGGCGCGCGCCGCGACGGGTACGTGTTCGCCGAGCAGGTCGAGGAGCTCCACGCGCTCTGGCGGGCGAGCGAGCTCCGGTGGCTCGACACGGGGCACGCGGGGGCTGTCGTCTACAAGCGGGAGGCGCTCCGGCGCGCGGCGGTCGACGCGATGGCTCGGCTGGGGACCGACACGACCCAGGTTGGCCGCAAGCCGGCTCAGGTTGGCAGCTGCCCGGCACAAGTCGACGCACCCCGACCCGGGTTGGGTGGCTAGCAAGCATCCCCAGGCATCAAGCATCCGCAACCTGGGTCATTGTCCCAACCCGGGTTGGCTCACGGCCGGCTCAACCTGGGTCGGTTGCCTTCACCCCAACCCGGGTCGGGTTGACCCGGGTCGGGTTGACCTTGACCTCGGTTGGGTTCGGTTTCCCCAACCTGGGTCGGGTTGGCTCCGGGTTTCCCCAACCTGGGTCAGGTTGGCTCAACCTGGGTCGGGTTCCCCCCACCCTCGGGTTCCCCCCACCCTGGGTCGGTCGGGTGCCCCCAACCTGGGTCGGTCGGGTGGCTGCCAACCTGGGTCGGGTATGGCCAACGTGGGTCGGATATTGGCCAACCTGGGTCGGGTATCGGCTGGATCGGGTCAGCTCACCCCGAGGGCCCATCCACCCCGCGCAGCGTCTCGACGATCACCCTCCGCAGGCACGCCGCGGCGGGATCCTTGTGCGTCCGCTCGTGCCACGCGAGCCACATCTCGTGCCCGAGGTCCTCCACGGGCAGCTCCACGATCCGGACCGGGAGGTGCGCCCCGAGCGCCCGGGCCACACGGCGGGGCATGCACGCCACCAGGTCGCTTTCGGCCGCCGCCATCGCCGCCGCCGCGAACCCGGGGACCACGAGGGCCATCCGGCGGACCAGACCCTGCACGCGGAACGCCTCCTCGACGAGGGCGTGCCCCCGCCCCGGCCGGCCGAGCGGGATGTGCACGTCGATGAACCCGAGCCGCGGGAACGCGCCCCTCGCCAGACGTCTGCCGGTGACGACGGGGTGATCGCGCCGGACCATCCCCACCGCCGGATCCCTGTACAGCGCCACAGCGCGCAGCCCAGGATCGCGCCTCTGCAGCACGATCGCCGCGTCGACCCCGCCTCCCGACAACCCCCCCGAGGCGACGAGGTAATCGATGCTCACAACGCGGAGCCGGGCGAGCGGCATCTCCCGCGCCAGCGCCGCGGCCACGGGCGGCACGTCCGCGATCTGCGAGTTGTCCGCGCAGGCCAGCGTCAGCTCCCGGGTCGACGATCGCGGATCGAACGCCCGCCGATGCTCGATCACCGACCGGAGCTGCCCCATCGCCGCCGCGAGCTCCGGCAGCAGCTCCTCGGCCGCCGGCGTCGGCGTCAGGCCGCGGCCGTCGCGGACGAGCAACGGATCGCCGAGGAGCTCGCGCGCCCTCGCGAGCGCGTTCGAGACCGCCGACTGCGTGACGCCGAGCCGCCGCGCGGCGCGCGTCGCGCTCCGCTCCTCGAGCGTCACCGCGAGGACGTGGAGCAGGTTGAGATCGACGCTCGAAAGATTCACCACGATGATGCTTTCTATCACGAATCATCACTGGATGTGGCGCATCGCGTCTGTCTGGATAAGGCCATGTCCAGCCGAGAGAGAGGCCCGACTCCTCCTCGATTCACCCTCCTCTGCATCGCCGTAGCCGGCCTCGTTGCCGCCGGTTGCGAGGATTTCCGTCATTGCGACGCGCCCGATCCGACGCATCAGGCCGCGCTGCCAGCCGCGCTGTCGCAGACCGGCCTGTACGCCGACATCGCCGCGGGCACGGTGGCGAGCGACGTTGTGGCCTACGAGCCCGGATTCGAGCTGTGGAGCGACGGCGCGGAGAAGCGCCGGTTCATCCGGCTGCCGCCCGGAGCGCAGATCGACACAAGCGATCAGGACGCATGGCAGTTCCCCGAAGGGACGCGTCTCTGGAAGGAGTTCCGCCGGGACGGCGTGCTCGTGGAGACCCGCGTGCTCGCCAGGGTGAGCTCCGCCCCCGACGACTGGGCCGCCCTCGCCTACATCTGGAGCGCCGACGGCACGGACGCGCTCGCGACGCCCGGCGGCGCCGTGGACGCGCGCGGAACACCGCACGACGTGCCGGCGGCGGCCGAGTGCATGGGTTGCCACGGCGGGACGGAGAGCCGCGTGCTCGGGTTCTCCGCGATCCAGCTCGCCTCGAGCCCGGGCGACGTCGACCTCGACGAGGTCGTTGCCCGCGGGATGCTGTCGGATCCTCCGCGCGGGCCCGTCGAGCTGCCCGGCGACGCCGTGGCGCGCGCCGCCCTCGGGTGGCTGCACGCGAACTGCAGCCACTGCCACAACAAGCGCCGTCCGGAGGGCGACGGCGCGCGCTGTTACGACCCGCTGCGCAGCTTCGATTTCACACTCCGCGTCGACGATCTCGCGTCGGTCGAGGCGACGGCCACGTACCGCACCGCCGTGGGCAAGGTGATCGACCCGGGCGATCCCGAGGAGAGCGACGTGGTGGAGCGCGCCCGGAGGCGCGATCCCGACTGGCCTTCGATGCCGCCCCTCGGGACCGAGGTGGTCGACGAGGCCGGGCTCGCGGCGCTGCGCGCCTGGATCCGCCGTCTCTAGGCGTCGTCCTTGCCGCGCGATCTGCCCGGCCGCCCGACCGCAAGGGCGGCGTTTTCGCCACACTGCGACACTCCGCGACGTCCGCGCGAGCCGCCGCTCCGGGGTCGATCGTCGAGCTCCGGGCTGGACCGCCGTCCCGCAAGAGGCCGGCCGCGAGGCATGAAGCTCCTCGGCGACGTCGACACGGCCCCGTTTGACTGGCACATCGCTTGCCAGTTTCGCCAGACCACGCGGCCAGACCCGCTCCCCTCGAGATCATCCAACCACCATGCCCACCCGCTTCGACAGCCTGAGCGCGCGCCTGAGCAGCGCATGGAAACCGGTCAAACAACCCACCGCACCGCGCGCCTACCGGTGCCAGTGCGGCAGGCCGGTGTTCTTCCGCAACAGCGAATGCCTGGCCTGCAAGACGCCGCTCGGCTACGAGACCGAGCGCGCCAAGGTGCTGCCGCTGAAGCCCGGCGCGACCGAGGGGACATGGCAGCTCTGGGACGACACGGCGGCCCCTCCGCGGCAGTACCGGCGCTGCGGCAACTTCGACTCGGCGTCGGGCTGCAACTGGCTGGTCCCGATCGATGCCGGCGAGGCGCCCGCGTTCTGCACGGCGTGCCGGCTCAACCGCACCATCCCGGACCCGAGCAACGCGGAGCACCAGGCGCTGTGGCGCCGCATCGAGACGGCCAAGCGTCGGCTCGTGTCCCAGCTCCTGGCGCTGAACCTGCCGGTGAAATCCAAGATCGGCGGGGACCCGGAGCGCGGCCTCTGCTTCGACTTCCTCGCCTCGCCGCCCGACGGTCCGCGGGTGATGACTGGCCACGCCGACGGCGTGATCACCCTGAACATCGAGGAGGCCGACGACGCCACGCGCGAGCGCATCCGGGCGGCGATGCGCGAGCCCTACCGCACGCTGCTCGGGCACTTCCGGCACGAGGTCGGCCACTACTACTGGGACCGGCTCGTGCGCGACACCGGCTGGCTGGCGCCGTTCCGGGAGCTGTTCGGCGACGAACAGCAGGACTACGCCGCCGCGCTGAAGGCCAACTACGAGCAGGGACCGCCGGCCGACTGGCCGCAGCGCTTCGTCAGCGCCTACGCGAGCATGCACCCGTGGGAAGACTGGGCCGAGACCTGGGCCCACTACCTCCACATGGTGGACACGGTGGACACGGCGCTCAGCTTCGGCATCGACGCCGACGAGGTGGAGCTCGACGTCGAGCCCTGGGGCACCGACGCGCTGTGGCGGCCCGACGATCCGGGGGCCAGGAGCTTCCTTGGTTTCGTCAACGCCTGGGTGGAGCTGACCGCCGTGCTCAACGAGATGTCGCGCAGCATGGGCCAGCACGACTTCTACCCGTTCGTGCTACCGCGCATCGCGGTGGCGAAGCTGCAGTTCATCCACCTCGTCGTGAGCGGAGCCCCTGCTCCGGCGCAGGCCTTCGCCCCGCCCGACGCGGCCCCACCCGCCGCAGCCCCGCCTGCTGCGGCCCCGCCCGCTATCCCAGCGCCTTCGGCCACGTGAACGCGAAGGCCGCGCCGCGCCCGACGTCAGAGTCGAGCGCGATCACGCCTCCGCTGCTCTCCACGATCTTCTTCACGAGCGCGAGCCCGACCCCCGTGCCGCCCGACCTCTCGCGCGGCTCCAGCGTCTGGAAGATGACGAACACCTTCTCGTGATAGCGCGGCGCGATGCCGGGGCCGTCGTCCGCCACCGTGAAGCGCCAGTGCGAGCCGGCGTCCGCGACGGAGATGATGACGCGGCCCCTGGGCCTGTCGTGGTGGTGCTTTATGGCGTTGCCGACGAGGTTCATGAAGACCTGCTGGAGCAGCGCCCGCTCCGCCACGACGCTGGGCAGGGGTCCGTCCACCTCGACGCGGAAGCCCTCCGGCGGCGACAGGAGGTCCACGACCTCCTCGACGAGCGGCCCCACCGCGACGACCTCGGTGGGCACCCGGACGCGCCCGATGCGCGAGTACGCGAGGATCGCGTCGATGAGCGCGTCCATGCGCTGCACGCGGCTGCGCAGGAGCTCGAGGTTCCGCTTCGACTCGTCGTTGAGCAGCTCGCCCGCGTCGTCCTCGATCCACTGCGACAGGTTCGCGATGCCCCGCAGCGGCGCCTTGAGGTCGTGCGACGTGATGTAGGCAAACTGGTCGAGCTCGCGGTTCGTGCGCTGCAGCGCCTCCGTGAGCCTGGCGAGCTCGTCCGCGCGCTGGCGGAGCGCGACCTCCGCGTTCATTCGCTCCGTGACGTCGGTGCACGCGCCGGTCATGTAGAGCAGCTTGCCCTCGGCGTCGCGCAGCATGCGGCCTCGATCGAGGAGCCAGTGGACGCTGCCGTCAGGCCACACGACGCGGAACTCGAGGTCGAAGTCGGCGCCCTCGCGCACGCAGCGATCGAGCGCGGCGAGGACGCGCTCCCGGTCCTCGGGGTGGACGAGGCTCGTGAACTGGTCGATGTGGCGCGCGGTATTGCCCGCCGGCAGGCCGAAGAGCCGATCGAGGTTCTCGTCCCAGTCGAGGGCGCTCGTGGCCGGGTCCCACCGGAACGTACCGGTCGCCGAGGCGTCGAGCGCCGCGCGGAGGCGCTCTTCCTTCTCCGCCAGCGCGCGCTCCGCGCGGGCGCGCTCGATGGCGATCGCGGCGAGGCGCGTCGCGATGCGGACGACCTCCTCGTCGGCGGCCGTCGGTGCGCCGGGCGCCGACCTGTACACCGCCCAGGTGCCCAGCACCTCGCCTTTCGAGGAGACGATGGGGGTGGACCAGCAGGCGCGCAGCCCGAGCGGCAGGGCGAGGTGGCGGAAGTCCTCCCAGAGCGGGTCGGCCGCGATGTCCTCCACGACGACCGGCGCGCGGCGGTGGGCGGCGGTGCCGCACGATCCGGCGCGCGGGCCGACGAGCAGCCCGTGCACGGCCCTGTTGTAGGCATCCGGCATGCTCGGCGCCGCGCCGTGGAGCAGGCGGCGGCCGTCGTCGCTCGCGAGCAGGACGCTGAAGCGCCGGCCGGCCGAGTGCTCCTCGGCGTCGCGGCACAGCGTGTCGAGCGTCTCCTCGAGGCTCTGGTGGAGGGCGATCCCCTCGAGCACCTTGCGCTGCCACGCGAGGAGGGTCTGCTGCCGGCGCTGCAGCGTGGCGTCCATCATCGAGCCGAGCATGCGGACGGCCTTCCCGTCGGCGTCGCGCAGCACGAGGCCGCGATCGTAGATGTACGCGTATTCGCCGTCGGCGCGGCGGAAGCGGTACTCGTCGCTCCACGTCGTCGCGGTGCCGTCGATGGCGTCGTGGATGCCGCGGGAGACGCGATCGAGATCGTCCGGGTGGATGCGGCTCGTCCAGCTCTCGGGTCCCGGATCGAGATCGTCGAGCCGGTAGCCGAAGGTGCGCTCGAAGTTCTCGTTCCACCAGACGGTGCCCGCGGTGAAGTCCCAGTCCCAGAGGGTGTCGTTCGTGGCCTTGGCGAGGAGGTGGAAGCGCTGGTCGCTGAGGCGCAGCATGTCCTGCGCCTTCCGGCGCGGCGTCACGTCCTCCAGCGCGCCCTCGTAACGCAGGACGCGCCCGGTCGCGTCGCGGATGGCGCGCGCGGTGATGCTGACCCACACGCGCGTGCCGTCGAGGCGCACGAACTCGACCTCGTGGCCGTAGATGGCGCCCTCGCGATCGAGGATGTCCATGATCTCCTGCCGCCTCCGCGGGTCGGCGTAGAAGCGCGGTACGGGCAGATCGAGGAAGAGCGTCTGGTCGGCGTAGCCGAGGAGCCGCGCGAACGCGCGGTTCGCGTCGATGAAGCGGCCCTCGGGGGTGGTCGTGAACAGGGCGACGGGGCAGCCGGCGTAGAACGAGGCGAGGCGATCCTCGCTCGCGCGCAGGGCGAGCTCCGCCTCCGCGCGCGATCGCTCCGTTGGGTCCTTGGCGTCGGGTGGGGTGATGCGCAGGTCGTGGGTCATTCGGCGGGCTCTCGCGGCAGGCCCCTTCCCTTCTGAGCGCGGGCACCTGCGGTGGCAAGCGCGATGCGGCCGTCCGCGTCGATCGGCGTCCGCCGCGGGACACGGCCGCGCCCGCTGCGCCGCGCCGCCGCCGCCGCCGCCGACCCGGGTCGGTTGGGTTCGACCCGACCCGGGTTGGTCGTCGACCGACCCAGGTTGGTCCCGGTGGTTCGACCCGACCCGGGTTGGTCGTCGACCGACCCGGGTTGGTCCCGGTGGTTCGACCCGACCCGGGTTGGTCGTCGACCCGGCCCGGGTTGGTCCCGGTCGACCCGACCCAGGCTGTAATTACGGGTGAAGTTACGTAGCTTACGCCGCCGATCCGACCCAGGTTGCGGTCCGGCAGCTTACGCCGCCGATCCGACCCAGGTTGCGGTCCGGCTGGGGTCCACCCCACCCGGGTTGGTCGACCCGACCCGGCTTGTGATTACGGGTAAGGCGGCGTAGCTTACCCCGACGATCCGACCCAGGTTGAGGTCCGGGGCGCCGGAGGGTGCTGCCGCCGCCAACAGCGTGCCGCGCGGATTGGGGTGGCGGAGATGGCGGATAAACTGGCGGCCGCCACCCCTGGGCCGGAACAAATCCTCCAAAACAGCGGCCAAAACAGCGGGCACGGCTTTTGATGATGCGTGCGGGCATGAGCCAGCCCCGCGAGATCGTTCCCGGCGCTACCTACATGATCACCCGTCGCGTCCTGCGCCGGCACCTCCTATTTCGCCCCGACGCGGCCATCACCCAGCTCCTCACCTACGCCCTCGCCGTATCGGCCCGCCGATACAGCATCGAAGTCCATGCGCTCTGCGCGATGTCAACCCATCTGCACCTCATCGTGACCGACGTGAGCGGCGTCCTCCCGCGCTTCTTGCAATTTTTCCATCGCATCGTAGCGCTCGGCACAAAGGTGCTCCGGAAGTGGGAGGGCCCCGTGTGGGACCACGAGGCCACGAGCGTCGTGCGGCTCCTCACGCGCGCGGCCGTGGTGGAGAAGACCGCATACGTCCTAGCGAATCCTGTGGCGGCTGGCCTCGTCCCACGTGCGTGCGAGTGGCCGGGAGCCAAGGTAGATGTTGACGATCTCGCTCGCGGCGCACTGAACGCTGCGAGGCCCTCAGTATACCTCGATGCGGCAAACCCACAGTGGCCAGAGGCCGTGACGCTCCCTCTTGCACTGCCGCCGGCCATCGAGCAATCCGGTGCGGAGAGCTATCGCCAAGATGTGGCCGCCGAGCTCGAACGACTCGAAGCGCAGTTCCATGCAGATATACGGCGAAAAAATCTCCGCTTCGTGGGCGCAAAACGCGCCAGCGCAATCTCCCCCTACGAGCGGGCCACGAGCTCCGAGGCGCTGCGCGACCGCAATCCGACGTTCGCGGTCGGCCGCCAGCAGGGTGGAGCGTGGCGAACCGCTGCTGCCGCTGTGCGGACGTTTCGTGCGGCATACCGGGCGGCGCTCGAACGATGGCGGGCCGGCATGCGTAGCGCTACGTTCCCGGTGGGAACGTGGTGGATGCGCACGTTTCACGGCGCCAACGTCAACGACGTCGCACTTACAATGTAGACACCACGCACGTATCCAACACATCGCCTGGGCGATAGTTCACGCGCCGTCAACATGAACGCGCGTCAGAAGGAAGCGATGCGGGCTACAACTCATGTCGCACACACGACGCCATGAGTACGCGTGCGACCTGCTACGCCGAGCGCGAGCGTGGCTGTAGTATAGATTAAGCTATCCGGGCCGCACGCGACCGACTTGCACCGTGCATGCCGGGAGCGCAACCCAATCCACGGCGTAACCGGGGTTACTGGTCAACCAATCAAACGGGGTCGGCTGTGGTCCAAGCGAACTGGGGTGGGTAGCGGGTCGGGTCGCAACCCGAGTCATCTCAGCGGTCAGCGTGGTCGGGTCGCAACCCGAGTCATCTCAGCGGTCAACGTGGGTTGGATCAGCTAACCTAGCTAACCTGGGCGCGTCAGTCCGCCGGGTCAGCTCGGGGTTAACGTGGGTGGGTCGGCCGACCCGCCCAGGTTCAACCCGAGTCGGGTCAACCCGGGTCAACCCGGGTCAGTCCCGGGACGACAACCCGAGTCGGGTCAACCCACAACCCGAGTCGGGTCAACCCACCTGGTCAACCCACCTCGCCGCGCTTACCGCCGGTGCAGCCGCTGGAGCCGCCTCACGAACTCCGGCTTGAACACGCCGTCCACGCGGAGCGAGTATCTGAAGAACGGGTCCGCCTCGACTCCATGGTAATCCATGTCGTTGAACCAGTAGATCGGCGCGCGCACGATCGTGCGCTCCTCCCCTTCCCTGTCGCACACATAGAACCGCTTTCCGCCGCGTGGCGCGAACGAGATGGACTGCGCCGCCCCGAGCGCGCTCCCCGGCTCGGTGTCGCGGTGCGCGGGCGCGTGGTCGTTCGCCTCCAGGCCGAAGATCACGCACCGCCCGATCTCGACGAACGGCAGGCTCCGGATGAACTCGACCGTACGGGGAAACACCGCCCTCGCCTCCTCCGAGAAGTCCTTGCCCGCGCCGGAGTGCTTGTCTTCCCAGCGGTCGTTCTCGAGCAGGTGATAACACACCTTCCACGGGAAATAGACGCCGTAACGGTACTTCAGATACAGCATCTGTGCCCGCGTCAGCGGGTGTTCGGTCTCATCGCCGAACGTGTACTCCCGCCGCCGCTCCAGGTCGAAGGCGGACGGGTCGTCCGAGAGCGCGACGAACTCCCGGAACTCCTCGCGCGAGAAGCCGCCGATGACGTGCCCGTAGTCCACGTACGGGTCCTCCTGCACCCAGGGCGCGACGACGCCCATCCATTTCAGGCTCCCGCCCGTGTACGAGGGCTCCACGCGGCAGAGGCCGAGCACGATCTCGCGATCGAGCGCCGCGAAGCAGGACGTGTCGATCAGCGGCGACAGGTCGATGTACGGCCGGCCCCACAGGCCGCAGAGCTTGCTCACGCCGCCCCCCCGCCGAGCGCAGCGAGGTACCTGCGCGCGACCATGGCATCGAACGCATGCACGCCGTCCTCCACCGTGGCGTACACCGACGGCGCGTACCCCGGCGCGCGCAGCCCGCGCTGCTGCCGCTCGCAGATCGCGCGGTCTTCCCGGTTCACGGTGTCCCAGAACGCGAACACGTCGCCCGGATCGAAGCCCGGGACGAACGCCGCGGGGTGGAAGTACGTATCGGCGACCACGAGGGTCCGGTCCGGCGCGCGCGGGGTGAGCCGGTAGGTGAGCAGGTAATCCGGCTGGAGGCTCGTGAGCAACCCCGGAAAGAGCATGGCGTCGCAGACCCGCCGCCGCTCCGCCTCGGGGACGATGAGCGGCCGCGCGCCGCGCGCCGCGCTCGTCGACACCGTCTCGGCGCCGGGCGCAAGCTCCATGATCCCGCCGAGCCACGGCCCGCCCCCGCCCCACGAGACCGCGTCGTCGCACGGGGTCAGCCGCTCCAGCGCGGGGTGCACGCGCGGGAAGTGGTGGGATTCCTGGAAGTTCTCGGCGCAGAGCTTCCAGTTCGCGGCGACCTCGTACTCCACCCGCCGCCCCCGCCGCAGCGAGCGCAGCCCGGGCCGCGCGAGCCACGGCGGCGCCTCGAAGGCCGCGCGATCGAGCTCCGGCGCCCCGGGGTCGAGCGTCACGAAGAGGAAGCCGAAGCGGGCGCCCGCGCGCGCCCCGAGCAGCCCGTGCGCGCCGCGGTCGAAGCCGGGGGGCGCGTGCGGCGCCGCGCGAAGCGCCCCCGAGAGCTCGTAGGTCCAGCCGTGGTACGGGCACGCGAGGCGATCGACCCGGCCGCACGCGCCGTCCACCAGCGTCGCCGCCCGGTGGCGGCAGACGTTGTGGAACGCGCGGATCTCCAGATCGGCGCCGCGCACGACGAGCACCCCCGCCGGCGTGAGCGGCGCGAGCAGCCACTCCCCCGGGCGGGCGATCTCGTCCTCGCGCCCGACGCAGAGCCAGGAGCGCCCGAAGATCTCGGCCTCATCAAAAGCGAACACGCCCTCGTCCCAGTAGGCGCGGGCGGGCAGCGGGCGGGCGCTGTGGAGCGGCGCGAGCACCGCGCGGAGATCGTCTGGGGAGAGAGGGAGCCCCGGCAAGCGGCGCGATGCTACCAGAACGCGCCCCCGCGGGCCCCCCGCCGCTCAGGGGGCCGGCCGCGCGTCGACGCCGAGGGTCAGGTGCGCCGCGTCGATCTCGACGCCGCGGAACCGCTGCACGTCGACGCACGGCATGTCGATGTGGGGCGGGCACAGGTCCCCCTCGCACACCTCCGTGGTCGTCCGCGTCACGGCGCCGCTGACCGTCGCCCCGTCGACCGTCATGGAGATGGTCACCCGGAGGGTGGAGATCACCCTCGTGTCGCTCACGATCTGCCCGAACCTGTCCTCGTCCCCGTCGTTGTCTGCATCGACGAACGCGTCCTCTTGCTCGCGGTCGTCCCGCGAGTCGCCGTCGGTGTCCACCTCGCGGTCGGTCGAGGTGTCCGTGTCCTCGTCTCCATCCTTGTCGGCGTCGACGAACGGATCGACGTCATCCGAGATGCCGTCTCGATCGGAGTCCGTGACCATGACGCTGAACGGGAACTCGACGTCCTCGATCTCACCCGCGAACGTGTAGGGGTCGTCCTCCGTGGAGCCGCTCAGCACCAGCCCGCCGGTGTCCAGGATGGCCTCCTCGTCGGTCGCGAGATAAAGGAGCAAGGTCTGGCCGTTCCGGAACGTGGTGGCGTCGTACTTCTCCGCGAGCGGCGGCCTGTCGTCCGGGAAGCAGCCAGGCGTCTCGGCGGACGCGTCGAGCGCGATCCGGTACACCGCGTAATCTCCAGCGGAGAGGCCGCCGCACGAGGCGACGCCGGCCAGGGAGACCGCGAGGGCGGCGCGGGCCGGGAGCGCACGAACGTTTCGTCGATCAAGCATGGTCATCTCCTCCGCAGCGCTGGGGTCTGCCGCGGGTCAGCACCCGAATACGCTTTCGCCGCCGCACGAGTAGTAGCACTCATTGCAATTCACGCAGTCGTCGTACAGGAAATACAACGTCGCCCCGGTCGTATGATCGTCCACGCACGCCTCGAGGCAGCTGTCATCCCCGTCCTCGCAGGACACGACACACTGCGTGAAGCCGACGCAATCGTCGTTGCCGGTGCACGCCTCGAGCTCGTCGGCGCAGCTCCCCTCGTTCGCGCACGCGACGCACCCGCTCGTCTCGCTGCCGCAGGTGCGGAGGGCGTCGCAGGTGGCGGCGTCGCGGCAGTCGTTGACGTCGGAGCCCTCGGCGCAGAGCCCGGTGCCCTCGGGCTCGTCGCACTCGCCGTTGTTCGTGTAGAAGCACGGCTCTTCCACCTTGCAGTCGTCGACGTCGGTGCCCTCGGCGCAGAACCCGGTGCCCTCGGGCTCGTCGCAGACGCCGTTGTCGACGTCGGCGCAGGTCCATAGCGCGCAGTCGGCCGCGTCGGAGCCCTCGGCGCAGAACCCGGTGCCCTCGGGCTCGTCGCAGACGCCGTTGTCGACGTCGGGGCAGGTCGACTCCGCGCAGTCCACGACGTCCGTGCCCTTCGCGCACCGGTCCGTGCCCTCTGGCTCATCGCAGACCCCGTCCATCACGTGGTCGCACGGCGGGAGCTTGCAGTCCTTGACGTCGGTGCCCGCCGGGCAGCGGCCGGTGTTCTCGGGCTCGTCGCAGATGCCGTTGCCGGTGAACGGGCAGAACGAGAGGCAGTCGGCGGGGTCGGTCCCTGCCGGGCAATCGCCGGTGCCTCCAGGCTCGTCGCAGATGCCGTCGCCCGCGGTGGGGCAGTGATCGCGGTCGTCCGGCTCGAGGCAGCCGAGGAGCGCCGCCGCCGCCACGTTGCAGACCTCGGCCAGGTGATGCCCGTCCACGCACCGGCCCTCCAGGCGGACGCACTCGATGTACGCCGTGTGCTCCTCCTGGCAGCGCCTCTCGGCCCTCTCCGCGATGGCCTCCTGCTCGGCCTCGCACAGGCCGTCGTTGTCCTCCGAGCAATCCTCGCAGGCACAGCGCGCCTCGCAGACCGTCGCGTACACCGGCTCCCCTGCCTCGCCGCCCCCCGAGCTGGCGCAGGCCGCAAACCAACCGGCGAGAGCTGCTGTGGTCATCACGTGTCTGACACGCATCGTGGTCTCCTCATCCTCTGCTGAAGCGTGAGATCATCCCACCGAGGCGCAGCGCGCCGCCGCGGGGCACACACGGACAAACGGCACGGCCGGCGCCGAAAGCCCAGGTACCCTCCTGTTGCGCACACCGCGCTCGACCGCCTCTCGCCTCTGACGTGGCTGTAAAATTCGGTTAAAAGAAAACAGCTACCCATACCAGCTCGCCGGGCGACCGGTCAATCATCAAGCCGAGTGCGGTCCGACAGCAGCGAAGTGCGCCCCCGATCGGCATCGGGGGTCGGACCAGGTAAGCGCAGGAGGGAACGCGGCGCGGCGAGCGCGCGCCGGAGGGCGGCGCGGGCGTGTGCGGCCGCGCGGCGGAGGGACTTCGAGGACGGCCGGAGCGAGGCCGACGCCGCCTCGGGGAGAGGAGGCCGACGCCGGTGGGGAGAGAGGGTGCCGGCCGGGGCGAGGCGCGCGCATGGCGGGCGCGTCGGTGGGGGGTGCTCGGTGCGACCGGCCGGGAGCCGTGCCACGTGGAAGCGGGGAGCGGCGCGCGCTGATGATGAGGAGCGCGTGGCTTCGGGACGGGGCTCGCGGGACGGACGGAGAAAAGGCCCCTGGGCTCCGCAATGCGTTCTCCGTTATCGCGGATAGCGAGCGCGACACCCGCGCAGCGAGCACGGCAATGAGGCGCGGGGATCGTCGGAAAGCTGCTCTTCTGCGCTTTCGGCTCCGGGAGGGGCGAGCACTGGGGCGGCGAGGTGCGGAATGCGCGGGGCTCCCCGTGCTGGCTCCCCGTGCAAAAGATCCGAGAGGGTATAAAGAGGCGTTGGCTTTCGTGCCGTTTCGGCAGAAGATGTGCGCGCGCGTGTGGACCGCGCGGCGGCGCCGGAGGCCTCGGAGGGGCGGCGCTGCGTCCCTGGACCCTCATCGGCTGGAGAGCTGCGGATGAAGATGCGATCTTTGATGTATCTTTTTGTGTTTGGTTTGCTGACGACCGCAGCGTGCGGCGATGACGAACCAGCGGCGCCTTCCGGCACCGGCGGGGGCGGCGGCGCCACCACGACGAGCGGTACCGGCGGCGACGGCGGGGGCGGCGGTGACGGCGGCACCGGCGGACAGGGCGGCGCCACCACCGGCACTGGCGGCGACGGCGGCACCGGCGGACAGGGCGGCGCCACCACCGGCACCGGCGGCGACGGCGGCACCGGCGGACAGGGCGGCGCCACCACCGGCACTGGCGGTGACGGCGGCACCGGCGGACAGGGCGGCGCCACCGCGGCCAGCACGGGCACCGGCGGCGACGGCGGCGGCACCGCGGCCACCACCGGCACCGGCGGCGACGGCGGCGGCACCACGGCCACCACCGGCACCGGCGGCGACGGCGGCGGCAGCGTCACCTCCACCACGGCCACCACCGGCACCGGCGGCGACGGCGGCGGCGGCGGCAGCGTCACCTCCACCACGGCCACCACCGGCACCGGCGGCGACGGCGGCGGCGGCGGCAGCGTCACCTCCACCACGGCCACCACCGGCACCGGCGGCGACGGCGGCGGCGGCGTCACCTCCACCACGGCCACCACCGGCACCGGCGGCGACGGCGGCGGCGGCGTCACCTCCACCACGGCCACCACCGGCACCGGCGGCGACGGCGGCGCGGGCGGCGGCGAGCCCGGCGCCGACGGCGTTGCCTGCTCGGCGGATGCGGCGTGCGTGGGCGAGGTCTGCATCCCCGAGATCTACGGCTGGCCGTCGGGCTACTGTACAGGGTTCTGCGAGACGGACGCCGACTGTACCGGCGGCGGCAGCTGCGGGTTCACGGACGATGACCTCGGCTTCTGCGTTGTCTCGTGCGAGGAATCGAGCGAGTGCCGCGACGGCTACGGGTGCATCAACGGGTTCTGCCAGCCGAGCTGCACGAGCGACGCGCAGTGCCCGGAGGTGGGCGTGTGCGACGAGGTCTCCGGCTTCTGCGACGCGCCGTCGGACGGGAGCGAAGACGGCGTGTCCTGCTCCGCGGACGACGAGTGTGCGACAGGCACCTGCGCCAACGAGCTCGACTACGGGTGGCCCGGCGGCTACTGCACGGGCCCTTGCAACACGGACAGCGATTGCAACGGCGGCATCTGCGACGGCTGGACCGGCTTCTGCCTGTCCGCCTGCGAGGCATCGAGCGAGTGCCGCGACGGCTACGACTGCATCGACGACGTTTGCTGGCCGAGCTGCACCAGCGACGCGCAGTGCGGAGAGCTCGGCGTCTGCGATATGGCGACGGGCTACTGCAGCCCGCCGCCCGGGGAGAACGCTGACGGTGAGTCGTGCAGCACCTTCACCGACTGCGCCGGCCTCCTCTGCATCACCGAGGAGGGCGACGGCTGGCCCGGCGGCTACTGCACGACCGATTGTACGATGACCGGCGAGTGCGGCGAAGGCACCGTTTGCGAGGTGGCGACGGAAGCGGGCGATGCCTTCTGCTTCGTCATGTGCACCACGTCGGCCGACTGCCGCGACGGCTACGAGTGCAACCTCGGTAGCTGCTGGCCGGAGCAGTGATGAGCCAGCGACGGTGAGCCGCCCGCAGAGGCCCGTGCGTCGTCACGACGGGCCTCTGCGGCGTCATCTCCCGTGCGTCATGGCCCGTGCGTCATGGCCCGTGCGTCATGGCCCGTGCGTCATGGCCCGTGCGTCATGGCCCGTGCGCCCTTCCCGTGCTTCATCTCCCGTGACGCATCATCCGGCCTGCCGCCCGCGAGGGCGGCGGCGGCGCAGGCCCGCGAGCGCCGCCAGCGCGAGCGCCGCCGCTGTCGATCCAGGGCCGGCCCCCCCGGCAGCTCCGCAGTTGCAGCCGCCGCTTCCGCCGGCGCCCGCCGGCGCGGCCCCGCTCCCGGCGCTGCCCGTGGTCGCGGTGGCTGCGCTCGATCCCGCCGTGACGCCTCCTCCCCCCGCGCCGCCCGTGGCGCTCCCGGTCGCGCTGGAGCCGCCCGTGGCGCTGGAGCCGCCCGTGGCGCTGGAGCCGCCCGTGGCGCTGGAGCCGCCCGTGGCGCTGGAGCCGCCCGTGGCGCTGGAGCCGCCCGTGGCGCCCCCGGTCGTGCCGGCCGCGGCGCCTCCCCCCGCGCCCCCGCTCCCGGCGCTGCCCGTGGCCGCCGTGCTCCCGCTCGATCCGGCCGCACCGCCGCCTCCTCCCGCGCTGCTCGTCGACGAGGCGCTCGATGAGCCCGCCTCGCTGGCCATCGCGATGTACGCGTCGGCGAAGCGCTGGCCGAGGACCTGGTATGCGGCGGAGTCGAAGTGGTACGCGTCGTCGGGCCGCCGCACGGCGAAGTCGTCCGTGTCGACCCACGCGACCCGGGGGTCCTCGTCGGCGACGGTCACCTGCGCGGCGCGCACCGCGTCGATGTTCGCCTCCCTGCCGGCGGCGATCGGCCCGCCGTTCGCCGGGTAGAGGTTGTCGCTGACCCGGCCGAGCACGACGGGCAGATCGGGGACGCCGAGATCCTCGCGGACCGCCGCGATGAAGGCGCGCAGCGTGTTCCCGTAGTTGAACGCCGCCGACCAGCCCGCCTCGTTCTCCCCCTGCATCCAGATGAGCGCGGCGATCTCGACGTCGTGCCCCTCCGACTCGAGCCGCGCCAGCGCGTTGTCGAGCCGCGTCGTCTCGTCCGGGTACTGGAGCGCGCGATCGCCGGCGTACGTCGCGGAGTCCAGCTTGCCGAGGAGCGCGTGGTAGAGCTGCGACTTGTAAAGCGACTCGGGGTCGGGCGGGAGCCCGCGCCCCCAGTGGTCGACGAGGTTCGTGCCCCCCTGCGCCACCTTGACGATCGCGATCCGGTGCTCCGGGTACGCCGCGGCGACCGCGCGGCCGAACGTGATCTCGGGCCCGTAGCGCCGGGCCTCGCCCTTCGGCTCGAGCGGGCCCCAGTCGGAGCTCGTCGCCGCGGCGTACGGCCCTCCCTGGCGCGCGTCGGGGTTGAAGTGGTCGTACCAGATGTCCGGCTGGCTCTGGAGCTCGGCCGGGAGATCGGCGCCCACCCCGAAGCCGACCATGTTCGACTGGCCCGCGAGGACGAACACCTTCACCGGCTGCGCCATCGCGGGCGCGGACAGGCACAACACGCCTGCTGCCATGGCGATGCAATACCGCTTCATGGCCCGGTATATCGCGCGCGCGCGCCGTCACGTCAACACGCGCCAGGACAGCGCGATCGCGATCCGCCGTCTGGCGACGTCCGTGTTGACGTCGATGTTGACGTCCGTGTCGGCGTCCGCGTACGTGGCGGGGCGCGGCGAGGACGCGAGAAAGCGCGACGCAGCGATACTGCAGCGCCCGGTGCGTGGTTTGCCAGGCAGCTCGCGAGGCAGCTTGCAGGGCGGTTCGCCGGAGAGACGCGTGAGGCGCGAAAGGAGCGCTTCACGGCAGGCGCCCCGCCGTCGAGCTCGCCTTGCGATCACATCCCTTCGGGCGTCGCCTGATACGCCGCGCTCGACGCCGCGTAGACCCCGTGGGTCGCGTAGGAGTAGCGGTGCGGGCGGATGTGGTGCTCCGCGTGGCGCGCGCACCAGAGCCCCGCGCCGCCGGTCTCCTGGCGGTGCTTCACGCACTCCGGGCAGGGCGGCTCGATCTCGGGGACCCGGCCCGCTGTCGCGTGATCCTTCGGCCGGACGATCCACACGGGGCAGCGAGCGAGCCTGGAGACGCGCTCGGCGACCGAGCCGAGGAGCAGCCGCTCGAGCCCGCGATGGCCGTGCGAGCCGACGACGACGAGGTCGGCGTCGAGGTCCGCGGCGAGCTGGGCGATGTTCTCGGCGGCGGCGCCGCGGCGGAAGTGGACGACGACGCGCTTCAGCCGCCTGCCGTCGAGCTTGCCGCCCATGGCACGGACGCGCTCGCTGGCGCGCTGCTGGAGCTGCTGGAGCGCCACGTCGGGTTTCGTGGCCGCGGCGGGCGCTCGCGCGAGCCCGACGCCGATCCAGCTCTCGGGCTCTACAAGGACCGCGTGCACCTCGGCGTTCTCGCGGCAGCAAGCGAGATCGAGCGCCTGATCCATCGCACGGTTGCTCAGCTCGGAGAAGTCGACCCCGACGACGATGATGAACCGACCCGCTGCGCTCGCGCTCGACATGAAAGCCTCCTCAGCCTCCCTTGCGAGGCCGTACCCGCGGGCGAGCCCGCTCTGCCCAGCACGTCATCGCATACGCCGTGCCATGCCTCCGGATCGGCTGCTTCGCGCAGGGCGCGTGAGCGGGCCTTCGCGCGTGGCGCGCGGAGCGGGGCGCTCGCGCGTGGCGCCCGGAGCGGGCCTTCGCGCGGGCGCCGGGGGCGGGCTCCCCGCGGACGGCGGACGGCCTGCACAGGCTCGTCGCGGCGCAATCTGCGCGCGGAGGCGCAGACGCGGCGCGCCGCCGTTGTCGCGTCGCGCCGGGCCGCGGCGCGCGCCGGAGCGGGCGGCGCCGCGGCGGCGCATGGCACGAACGGTGCTCGACCCGTGACAGGCCTCGAGCGAAGGACGCCGGGGCGAGCGGAGTGAAGACGATGATGAGCCCTGGACCGATCAACGGAGAGCACCCCATCCCGCACCACCCGATCCGCAGCGCGCGCATCGTCGGAGACGACGGCGAGGAGTCGGTCGTGGCGACCGTCCACTGTCCGTTGAAGGAGCGTTCGACCACGGTGCCCGAGTGCGAGTCGTGCCGTCGCTTCCACGCGCTGCACTTCGACGCGGCAGCGCGCACGACGTCCGTGGTCTGCCACAGCGACCCGGCGACCCCGGGCGCGGAGCGCGTCGATCCGCTGCGCGGCGTGGGCAGGCCGCTGGATCCGGAGACGCCGCTCGCCGACATCATGACAAGGAATGTCGTGTGCGTCCGGCCGGAGGTCACCGTCGACGAGATCATGGCCTTGCTCGTTCGCCACGGGATCAGCGGGATGCCGGTGGTCGACGCGGAGGGCAAGCCGGTCGGCCTGGTGTCCCGGGCCGACGTCCTCCGTGCAGCGCAGGAGCGCGGCGACACCGAGGAGTCGGAGCGGGTCACCCTGCGGCCCGACGAGGTGGCGCAGATCGAGATCGAGCAGGGCTTTCACGTGTTCGAGCCGGTCAAGACCACCGCGCGCGACATCATGACGCCGGTGGTGCTGCAGCTGCACGAGAGCGCGAGCATCCGCCAGGCCGCGTCGCTGATGGCCTACGAGGGCGTGCACCGGCTGCCCGTCACCGCGGACGACGGCACGGTCGTCGGTATCCTGTCATCGCTCGACGTGCTGCGGTGGTTCGGGCGGAGCTGCGGCTACCTGATCCCGCCCGCGCGCAAGGGGGCCTGAGGCGCGCGCGCGAAAGAAGAGGCTTGTCCCTCGCGTGGTCCTGACGCGCTCCGCGCCGAGCCCCGGGATGGCCGGCGCGAGGCCCGGGGCCTGCTGGGACACGCTCGGGCGTGGGGAATCATGCAGAGCTGCCTGCGGGGCTGCGTGTGGATGTAGAAAATCATACAGATCAGCGTGCGGAGCCGCACGCTTATGTAACTTGTCATACATGAATGCCTGGTGCGGGAGGCTCCACATGTAGCTCGGCATACACGAATGCCCACCGCGACGCCGGCGGAGGCTCTCCCCCTACGGGGTTCTGCGCTACCCGGACGGGTCGTCGCTGCGCTGCTCGGTCGCGTCACCGCGCTCAAGGTCCATGCTTCTTGCGTGCGCTCGCGGCAGCAGCCGAGGAAGGTGCCTTGGCGAGCAGGAATGGTCTCGCGTTCCAGGGACTACACGCCCGATACGACATCGCACGTCAACCGCTGAGCGTGAGCGCCGGCGCTATCGCCCCGTCCGTGCCGAGCTGGGGCGGAGCGCGTCGCCCTGCCACACGTACCGGCCGCGGGCGCCGCAGACACGCCTGTAGGTGGCGCGCACGCGCTGTCCGGAGGCGCTGTTCCAGTCCGAGGCGCCCGGGAGGGGGGTGCTCGCGGCGATCCACGGATGGTCGCATGCGAGGGTCGCTCCTGCCGCCTCCTCGAACCGGATCGCGTCCCCCTCGGCGCGGAGGTCGAGCGCCACCCTGCAGGGGACCGGGGCGCCCGGCGCGCAGTCGTCGAGCATCGCGCCGGTGGGCACGTCGAGCACCGCCCGGATCGCGCCGCCTCGCGCTGCGTAGAGGACCGTGTGCGTCACGGCGGGTGCCCCTCCGGATTCCGGCTCGCGCGCATGCGAGCACACCATCAGCTCGACCTCGGGGAGGCGGATCGCCCCGCGGCACGAGCACACGTTGAGGCGCCGAGGCGGGCTCGTGGCGAGCGTCGACCAGCACGAGGTGTCGGGCCTCCACGCCGCGCCATGGGCGGCCAGCCAGGCATCCTTCTCGAACGGCCCGCCCGCTGGCGCGCCCGGACTGGCGCCCGTCCCCGGAGCGAGCAAGGCCGCCCCGGCGTTGGCGGCCGGCGGCGGCGATCCCACGAGCGGAGCGCCGGCGGCGCCGGGGCTGACGGCCTGAAGACCGTTCAGGTCCCCGGCTCCCGCCGCGGCGGTCCCGGGGGCCGCCGCCGACGCCGCCGGCGCGCTCGCCGGCGGGCCCAGCGCGCCCGTCGCGGCGTCGCCCTGGGGCGAGCGCTCCCGATGGCATCCCGGCGGGCCTGCCGCGTGCGCCGCCGCGAGCGCAACGGGGACGAGCAAATGGACGGGGCGCCTCACAACAGGGAGTCCTCCAAGCACTGTTGAAGAAGGGTCATGGCGAAGGGACCGGGGAGATTCGCTCGATCACGCTCCCGCGCTCTCCACTTCCCCCGCGCCAATCGCACTATAAGGCCACGATCCGTGGCCGCTTCTTCTTTTCGACGAGGCGCCCGGCCTCGACGAGGGAGGCCGCGCGACGCCGCGCGTGCTCGCAACTTGCCGCGCTGACCTCGCGCTGATACGGCGCTCGGGTTTGCTCGAGAGGGAGGAGACAGATGAACGAGTACAGGACGACCGCGGCGAAGCCGGTGCTGGTGGTGGCGTTCCTGAATCAGGTCTTCGGCGTGGATCCAGCCACGGGACGCGTGCTCTGGGAGCACAAGGAGGACGGGCTGCCGAACTCGTCCACGGCGCTCCTGGTCACACCGGCGGCGATCTACGCAGCGACCTTCAGTCGCATCACCTGCCTGCGTTACCCGACGGGTGAGCTGCTCTGGCAGGCGAAGACCGCCGTGCAGGGTCGCGCCACGCTGCTGCTGGAAGGCGACCGGCTCTTCGTCGCCAGGCTGGGCGAGATCGAGTGTTTCTCGCTCACCGGGCAGAGCCTCTGGCACAACCGGTTCAAGGGCAAGGGCATGGGCCCTGTCGCCCTCGGCGTGCCGGACAATGTGACCCAGTCCGACGACACGGGCTGACGGGCGCGCCGAGCTCTCGAGGTTGAGAGCAGGTGCGCTCGTCGGTCGGGCGGGCGCCCGCAGCGCGTTCGAATCGCGAGCAGGCGCTCGCACTCGACCCCTTCACTTGCGCGCGAGGAGCGGCGTGACGTGGCGCAGGAACGGGTCGTCGGCGCCGCCCGTCGAGAGGCGCCTGGCCGAGGCGCCTGGAAGCCTCGAGGCGTGGCGCTCCGCGCCGCCCGCCGCGAGGGGCGCAGCGGACCCCCGCCCCGCCTCGCACCTTCGTCCCCGCTCCCTCTCGGGCTGCTCGCCGACCTCGCACCTGCTAGGTTCTCCGAAGGGTTCGACCATGGCTACACCGGCAACGGTTCACATCGATGTGGAGCTCCCTTCCGATCTCGCCCAGCTCCGCCTTCCGGAAGGGGTCGATCGCCGACTCCAGGCGCTCCTGGACAAGCAGGATCGCGGGGAGCAACTCTCGGCGGATGAGGCCATCGAAGCCGAGGGGCTCGTCGATCTCGCCGAGCTGCTGAGCCTGCTGCGGCTCCGCGCATCGCGGCAGGAGCCTACGCCGCCGCGATGAGCCGCGACAGCGTGCCCGCTGCGCTCCAGCGCCGCGTCCGCGAGCGAGCTGCCGATCGATGCGAGTACTGCTGGCTTTCCCAGGCCGGCCAGGAGGCCACGTTCCATGTCGATCACATCCATCCGCGGCAGGAAGGTGGCCTGACCACCCTCGAGAACCTGGCGCTCGCCTGTGTATCCTGCTCGCGGCGCAAGGGAGCGCCGCCCCACGCAGAGGATCCGCCCGCGAGCCTCTTCCACCCGCGCTGGGCGCGCTGGGAAGACCACTTCGACGTCACCAGCGAGCTCCTGATCGCCGGGAAGACGCCCACAGGCCGCGCCACCGTCGAGCTGCTCCGGATGAATCGGCCTCTCGTCATCGCGATTCGACGCGAAGAAGCGTTGCGCGGTCGGTTCCCGTAGCGCGCACTTCAGAGGGTCTCCTGGTGCCGACGCGCCCCCCACTGCGATGGGAATGCGCGCTGCCGCCACGTTCGCTCCCCCCTTCCCCCCGCTACGCCGCCCGCGCCTCCCAGTCGATCCGGTACGCGTACGCGCGCTCCTGCGCGGCGGCGCCGAGCCGCAGGAACAGCGGCAGCATCCTGTCGCGGAGCCACTCCGCCACGGGCCCCGCCACCGCCTTGCGGTCGCCGGTCCGCCGCGCCGCCCGGACGATCGCCTCGACGCGCGGCCGCCGCAGGCGCTCGAAGGCCGCGAACGCCTGCTCCGGGTCGGCCTCGTCGCGCAGGCACCTCGCGAGGAGCATCCCGTCTTCCATGGCCAGCGAGGCGCCCTGACCGGCGTGCGGGGTCGTCGCGTGCGCCGCGTCCCCGATGAGGCACACCCGGCCAACGTGCCAGCGCGGCATCGTCAGGATGTCGTGGAGCGGCCACGGCCCGAGCACCTCCGGCGTCGCGCGCACCACGTCGGCGATCCACGCTGAATCGCCCTCGTGCAGCGCCAGGATGCGCTCGCGCACGCTCCCCGCCGCAGCGCCCCTCCCCGCCGCGGCGCCCCTCCCCGCCGCGGCGCCCCTCCCCGCCGCGGCGCCCCTCCCCGGCTCCCCCGGACCGGGCTCGGCGCCGTTGTGGAACCACCAGATCTCGCCGTCCGGCGCCGCGAACGCGCCGAAGAACGCGCGCCGGCCGAACACCATCGCGCTCCAGCCGGGCTCGACCGGCGCGCCGGGGCAGCGCGCGAAGCCGCCGAAATCGAGCAGCCCCGTGTACCCGGGCGCCGGCGCGTCCGGCACCGCGCACACCCGCGTGCGCGAGCGGAACCCGTCGCACCCGATCAACACGTCCCCGCGCGCCTCGCCGCCCTCGCGGAAGCGCGCCACCACCTCGCGCGGATCCGATCGATCCACGTCGGTGAGCCGCGTCCCGTACCGGATCCCGACACCCCGCCGGACGGCCTCCTCGGCGAGCGCCGCGTGCAGCGCGCCGCGCCGGATCATCACGAGCCCCGCCCCGAACCGCCGCGCCGCCTCGCGCTGGTCGATCTCGCCGATGCGCCGGCCGCGCGCGTTCTCGAACCGCATGCCAACGAACGGCGCGCCCCGCGCCGCGACCGCCTCCGCCACGCCCAGATCGGCGAGCACGTTCATCCCGTTCGGCGCGATCCCGAGGAACGCGCCCTCGTTCTCCGCGGGCGCCTCGCGCGCCTCGAAGATCGTCGCCTCCACGCCGATCCGACGCAGGAACATCCCGAGCACCGGGCCCGCGATACCCCCGCCGATCAGGATCGCGCGCCGCACACCCCGCTGTGTCATCCGAAACCTCCTCCCGAGCCTCGATGTCTCGACGGCTCGATGACTCGATGGCTCGATGCGTCGACATCTCGCGACAACCGAGCCCAGCATGGGTGCGACAGGCGCTCATTGCCAGTGACGATTCGTGATGGTAATCGTCACCGCCAGTGAACTTATCCGCGATCGACCTCAACCTGCTGCTCGTCCTCCACGCGGTGCTCGAGGAGCGCAGCGCGGCGCGGGCGGCGCGGCGGCTCCGCGTCACGCCGCCGGCGGTGAGCAACTCGCTCGCGCGGCTGCGCGCGCTGCTCGGCGACCCGCTCGTCGTGCGGAGCGGCCGCGGCCTCGTGCCGACGCCCCGCGCGCTGGAGATCGCGCCGCGCCTCCGGGCGGCCTTCGGGGAGATCGCCGGGGCGCTCGAGGCGGAGCGCTCGTTCGCTCCGAAGACCACGACGCGCGCGTTCGCGATCGCGTGCTCGGACGTCGACCAGATCTGCAGCCTGCCGGCGATCGCGCGGTCGTTCGCGGCGGAGATGCCGCGCGCGACCCTCCGCGTCGTGAGCGTCGACCACCTCGAGGCCGCGGGCGGGCTCGCGGGCGGCGAGATCGACGCGGCCATCTCGCCCGAGCACCCGCTCCCGCCGGGCCACCACGCCGCGGACCTCTTCGAGCAGGACAGCGTGTTCGTCGTTCACCGCGAACACCCGTGCGCCCGCCGCCGGCTGACACGCGAGCGCTTCAACGCGATGCGCCACGTCGACATCCACGTCGCGCTCGGGCGCGGCGGCATCGGCAACCGGGTCGCCCAGGAGCGGCTCGCGGCCCACGGCCTGCGCCGCGAGATCGGCGTCACGGTCCCGACCTTCTTCGCCGCCGCCGTCGTCGCCGCGAGCACCGATCTCGTCGCCGGCATGCCGCGCCGGCTGGCCGAGGCGCTCGCGGCCGTCGCGCCGCTCGCCATCGTCGAGCCGCCAGGGCCCGCGATGGTCTTCCGCATGCAGCTCGTATGGCACGAGCGGACGCACCTCGACGAGGGCGCCCGCTGCTTCCGGGAGATCGTGCTCGCCGCCCTGCGCCCCGCTGCTGGCCCCGCGCGCGGCCAGCAGCGGCGCAAGGGCCTCAGCCCGCCGGGGCCCGGCTCGCCGCCGGCGCGGACATCGCCGCCGGCGCGGACATCGCCGCCGGCGCGGACATCGCCGCCGCCTCGCCAGCCGCCGGCCTCGCCGAGGCGGCGCCCGCCGGCCGCCGGGTGAACAGCCCCGCGACGAACCACACGAAGGCGGCCACGCCGGCGATGAACACGCTGTCACCGACGAGCCGCATCCAGCGCAGCGCCTCGAGGACCGGCTGCTGCAGGAACTCCGCGCTCCGCGCATACCAGAGGCCGCGATCGACGCTGGCCCACGCCTGCGCGAGCCCGATGGGGAGCAGGCTCAGGGCGATCATCAGCGCGAGCCCGCCGTTCATCCCCCAGAACGCGACCCGCAGCCGCGCCTCGCTCCAGACGGCGTGCGGGAACAGGCGGCGCAGCATCACGAGCACGAGGCCGAGCGAGAGCAGCCCGTAGACGCCGAACAGGGCGGCGTGCGCGTGGACGGGCGTCGTGTTGAGGCCCTGCATGTAATAGAGCGCGATCGGCGGGTTGATGAGGAACCCGAACACCCCCGCGCCGACGAAGTTCCAGAAGGCGACGGCGACGAAGAACTGGATGGGCCAGCGGTACGCCTGCATCCACCCGCTCCGGTGCTGCATCTGCCAGGTCTCGTGCGCCTCGATGCCCACGAGGACGAGCGGCACCACCTCGAGGGCGCTGAAGCTCGCGCCCACCGCCATCACCGAGACGGGCGTGCCGCTGAAGTAGAGGTGGTGGAACGTGCCCGGGATGCCCGAGACGAGGAAGATGCACGTCGAGAGGAGCGCCGCGCGCGCCGCGCTCTCGGGGCGCAGGAGGCCGAACCGCGTGAAGAGGAACGCGATCGCCGCCGTGGCGAACACCTCCATGAACCCCTCGACCCAGAGGTGCACCACCCACCAGCGCCAGTACTCCATGACCGACAGGTGCGTCTTCGCGCCGTAGAACAGCCCCACGCCGTAGAACAGCCCGATCGCCACCGTCGCGCCCGTGAAGAGCAGCACGATGTGGCGGCCGAGGTCGCGCCGCGCGAGCGCAGGCCAGAGCGCGCGCAGCATGAGGAAGAGCCACAGCCCGAGCCCGGCGAAGAGCGCGATCTGGAAGGCGCGGCCGAGGTCGACGTACTCGTACCCCTGGTGGCCGAACCAGAACGACGTCTCGAGGGCGAAGCGCTGCTTCACCGACAGCCACTCTCCGGCGAGCGAGCCGAACACGACGAGCACGAGCGCCCCGAAGAGCACGTTGACGCCGAGGCGCTGCCCCCGCGGCTCGCGCCCGCCGACGGCCGGCGCGAGGAACAGCCCGGCCGCGAGGAAGGCCGTCGCGATCCAGAAGACGCCGAGCTGGACGTGCCAGGTGCGCGTGACCGCGTAAGGCAGGTAGTCCGAGACCGGCAGGCCGAAGACCTCGTGCCCCTCGACCGTGTAGTGCGCCGTCAGCGCGCCGAGCGCGACCTGGAGCACGAGCAGCGCGACGACGACGACACAGTATTTCCCGACCGCCCGCATCGACGGCGTGAGCACCCAGCCCCCGAGCGGGTCGCGCGCCGGCGCGGAGGCGGGCGGCTCCTCGGCGCGGCGGAACGCGTGGTACCAGACGAGCGCGCCGATGCCGGCGAGCAGCAGGACGATGCTCACGATCGACCAGATCACGTTGGGGGTCGTGGGGACGTTGCCGACGAGCGGCTCGTGAGGCCAGTTGTTCGTGTAGCTCGCGCCGGTGCCGGGGCGCTCCGCGGCGGTGGCCCACGCCGTCCAGAAGAAGAACGCCGTCAGCTTGTCGCGCCGCCCCGCGTCCGGGACCGCGCCGTTGTGCAGCGCGTAGCTCTCGCGCAGGCCCGTGAGGCCCGGCTCGTCGCCGAACAGCGCGCGGTAGTGCGCCGCCGTCTGCTCGATGGCGATCGCGCGATCGTCGGAGACCGTGAGCGCCCCGGTCGCCGGGTCGAAGCCGTTGTGGCGCATCGCCTTCTGGAGCCGCGCCCTGAGCGCGGCCTGCGCCTCGTCGGGCAGCGCCGCGAACGCCGCGCCGTGCTCTCGACGGCTCCAGAGGTCGAGCTGCGCCTCGGCCTCGCGATGGAGCCAGTCGGCCGACCAGTCCGGCGCCTGGTAAGCGCCGTGCCCCCAGACGCTGCCCACCTGCTGTCCGCCGATGCTCTGGTAGACGAGCTGCCCGTCGAGGATGTCGTCCTTCGTGAGCAGCACCCTTCCGGACGGCGTCTGCACCCGCTCCGGGATCGGCGGGGCCTTGCGGTACACCTCCCGGCCCATGAAGCCGAGGATCAAGAATCCAGCGGTGATGACGGCGGCGAGCGCCAGCCAGAGTCGCCTTAGGCTATGCATATCGACCTCGTTGTTCGCGTGAGCCCCGGGCGCGCCAGCGCCTCCGCGGCGCGGCTCCGGCGGCTTCGGTCGTGACGACGGGGCCTGAAGCACGCAGCGTGCCTCTCCCCGGCTCCCCTCCTCTTCGCGGATCCTTGTGGCCAATGTTGCGCTTTCAGCAACACGCTTCCGTTGTCGAAAACACAACGTAGTTGTACATTCGACAACATGCCGAACCTGGAGGCGCTGCTGTCGGTCGCGCTCGATCTCACGACGTCGCTGGGGGCCGAGGACCGTTACCGGCGCCTGCTCGAGGCGGTGCGGCAGGTGGTGCCGTGCGACGCGGCGTGCCTGATGCGGTACGACGACGGCGTGCTGGTGCCGCTCGCGGCGCACGGGCTCGCGCCGGAGGTGCTGGGGCGCAGGTTCTGCGCGCGGGCGCACCCGCGGCTCGACATCCTCTGTCACGCCGAGGCGCCGGTGCGCTTCCGGCCGGACACCGATCTGCCGGATCCGTTCGATGGGCTGCTCGCGTCGGACGCCACCTCGCTCGCGCACGTCCACGCGTGCCTCGGGTGCCCGCTGCGCGTCGAGGGCGCGCTGATCGGGCTGCTCACCGCGGACGCGCTCGACCCGCGCGCGTTCGAGCGGGTCGACGGGGAGACGCTCTCGTGGCTCGGCGCGCTGGCCGGCGCGGCGGTGCGCACGAGCCAGCTCATCGAGGCGCTCGAGGACAGCGCCGAGCGGCTCGGCCACGTCGCCGACGACCTGCGGCGGGCCGCGGAGCGCGAGCGGGGCGCGGGCCTGCTCGGGACGAGCCCGGCGATGCAGAAGCTGCGCGACGAGATCGCGCTCGTGGGGCCGTCGGATCTCACGGTGCTGATCACGGGCGAGACCGGCGCGGGCAAGGAGCTCGTGGCGCGCGCCGTCCACGCGGCGTCGGCGCGGCGCGGAGAGCCGCTGCTCCACGTGAACTGCGCCGCGCTGCCCGCGTCGGTGGCCGAGAGCGAGCTGTTCGGCCACGTGCGCGGCGCCTTCACCGGGGCGGAGCAGAACCGACCCGGCAAGCTCGAGGTCGCCGACGGGGGCACGCTGCTCCTCGACGAGATCGGCGAGCTGCCGCTGTCGATCCAGCCGAAGCTCCTGCGCGCGCTGCAGGAGGGCGAGGTGCAGCGGGTCGGCGCCGACAGGTCGCTGCGCGTCGACGTCAGGATCATCGCGGCGACGAACCGCGATATCGAGAAGGAGGTCGCCGAGGGGCGCTTCCGGGCCGACCTGTTCCACCGGCTCAACGTCTACCGCCTCGCCGTGCCGCCGCTGCGCGATCGGCGGAGCGACATCCCGCTGCTCGCCGGCCACTTCTGCGACGCGGCGCGCGCCCGGCTCGGCGTCGGCCCGGTGCGGCTCACGCCGGCGGCGCGCGCGCTGCTCCAGCGCGGCGCGTGGCCGGGCAACGTGCGCGAGCTGGAGAACACGGTGTTCCGGATGGTGCTGCAGGCGTCGCGGGGCGCGCCGCGCGGGGCGCCCGTCGTCGTGGAGCCGGGCCACCTCGGCGCGGGCCTTCCCACGGCGGCGGCCCCCGGGGGGCGCGGCGAGAAGGCGCCGGAGGAGGCGCCGCTGCCGGCGGCGGCGCCGCTGCACGCGCAGGTGGACGCGTTCCAGCGCGGCCTCATCCAGAGGGCCGTGGCGCAGCACGACGGCAACTGGGCCGCCGCGGCGCGCTCGCTCGGGATGCACCGCAGCAACCTGCACCACCTCGCGAAGCGGCTCGGGCTGCGGTGAGGCGGCGCGCGGCGCGCGGCGCGCCTGGGCAGACCTCAGGATCGCGGCGGCGTCATGGCGACGTCGCGGAAGGAGACCCGGGCGGGCGCCGGTCCGTCGGGCAACCGCGGCGGCCGCGGCGGCCCCGCCCGGAGCTCGTCACGACTCGAAGGGATGACACACCCCTTCGTAACAAACGCAAAAGTCGGACCAACCGCAATCCGTGCAATCGCTGTGGTCCGTGCACTCCGCGCCGATGCACTGGCCTGCGCCGTCGCACACGGACAGCCCCGCGCTGCACGGGGTGCCCGACTCGGCGGGCTCCTCCACGCAGTCGCCGGCGATGCAGAGGCTGTGCTGGCAGTCCGTCGGCAGGCCGCAATCGAGGTCGTCCACGCACCGCACCGGCCCCGACGACACGCATCTGCCGGTCTCATCGCACTCGCCACCTGGGCAAGACGACCCTGGCTGGGGCGAGTGCCTCGGCGTGGTCCCGACACACTCGTCGACGGTGCACGGATTGCCATCGTCCGGAACCTCGTCCACGGGGACCACGACCCGGGCGCCGTCTCCATCGCAGACGGTGCGCTGACAGTCGCCGTCCTCCGGCTCGATCTCGGTATCTTCCGGCAGCGGCGCCGCGCCACACCTGCCGTCGACGCACGCCGGGATCTGGCATGGCTCGGAAGGAGCAGGACAATCCGACGGCACGGAGCAGCTCCCCCCGGGAGCAGGGTTCTGGGCTCCCTCGCCGCCTGAGCTGCCGATGGAGCCGCCCGCGCCGCCCGCGCCGCCGACACCCTGATCACCGAAGCTGCGTTCCTGGACCTCGCACCCGGCCACGGACGCGGCGAGCGCGGCAACCACGAGAAGCTGAAGAGATGCGGTCACGCTGCGGCGAATACAGTGATACTGTTTATTTCTTGCGACAAAGGACGACAACATGGGTCCCACTGTAATGCAGATGGCTCCCGCAGGCGAAGGGCGTGGCCGCCTCGACCGCGACCCGGGGCGCGCGTCTCCGCAGGTCCTCCGCGGACGCGTGATGGCGAGGCCCCGGCGCTTCGCGCCGCGGAGCGCCCGGCGGCGAGGGCTGCCGCGAGCTACGCGCCCGCTGCCTCGCGGCCGTCTCGTTCCATCACCTCGGCGCACGCCGGGTAGCGCGTGGTCGCTGTCACGCACGCCGGCGTCGTCGGCCGACATCCTCGGGGCGCTGCGCGGCGTCCCGCCCGGCGCGCCGGGAGCCGCTCAGGCCGGGCGACACCCGCCGAGCGCTCGGGAGATACCCGATGAGCCCTTGACCGATCACCGTCGCTGATTGATGCCATGAGCGCGGCGGGCTCATCGGTTGTTCGATGCGGTGGACAGAGGAGGATCCGAATGGCAATCAGAGTCCATGGACAACCGAAGATCAGACCGCCGGCGGGCCCGGCACGCTGTGGTTGCTCAGGTGCTCCTTCTCGGCGCGGGCGCGCTGGTCGCGTGCTCGCCCAGGCGCGCCGAGGTCACACCGCAGCAGCCGGCGCCGACCGACAGGATCCTCACCGGCGCCGACGCGCTGGGCGACTGGACCACGGACGCGCCGGGCGTGAAGCGCAAGATCACCGTGGCCGACCTCCCCCCGCCCAACGAGGACGAGTCGGTGGTCAACAGGCCGAGCAAGGCAGATCGTCCAGCCGGTGTGTTCCCCAAAGTGCCGTCGGGATTCACCGTCACCGAGCTCGCCACGGGCCTGGACGAGCCGCGCGTCGTCCAGGTGGCGCCGAACGGCGACGTGTTCGTGGCCGAGAGCGGGGCGGACCGGGTGACCGTGCTCCGGGACGCGGACGGCGACGGCAAGGCCGAGGTCCGCAGCGCCTTTGCCGAGGATCTCAACCGCCCCTTCGGCATCGCCTTTTATCCGTCCGGCACCGACGCGCCGACGCACGTCTACGTCGCGAACACCGACAGCGTTGTGAGGTTTCCTTACAAGACGGGCGACACGCAGGCGAGCGGCCCGGCCGAGCCGCTGGTCACCAACATCCCTTCGGGCAAGGAGCTGGTGGGCGGCGGCGGCCACTGGACGCGCGATATCGTCTTCAGCAAGGACAACCAGCGGATGTTCGTGTCCGTGGGATCCCGCTCCAACGTGGATGACGACGAGTCCGAGCACCGCCGCGCCTGTATCCTTGCCTTCACCCCGGATGGCAAGAACGAGACGCTCTACGCGTCCGGCATCCGCAACCCGGTCGGCCTGGCCATCGAGCCGGCGACGGGCGCGCTCTGGACCAGCGTGAACGAGCGCGACGAGCTGGGCGACAACCTCGTCCCCGACTACGTGACGCGCGTGCAAGAGGGCGGCTTCTACGGCTGGCCCTGGTACTATCTCGGCCCGCGCCAGGACCCGCGCCACGAGGGCAAGCGCCCCGAGCTGAGGGACAAGGTCATCGTGCCCGACGTGCTGATCCAGTCGCACTCGGCGTCGCTGGACCTCGCCTTCTACACGGGCCAGCAGTTCCCTGCCGACTACCAGGGCCACATCTTCGCCGCGCAGCACGGCTCGTGGAACCGGACGCGGCGCACCGGATACAAGGTGATCCGCATCCCGGTCAAGGACGGAAAGGCGGTGGGCTATTACGAGGACTTCATGACAGGCTTCGTGAACAGCGAGGGCGACGTGTGGGGGCGCCCGGTCGGCGTCGCGGTCGCCAAGGACGGCGCGCTGCTCGTGACCGACGACCAGAGCAACACCGTGTGGCGCGTGGCCTACGGCAAGTAGCGTGCGCGGCGCGGCGCTCGCCGGCGTCGCGACGCTCGCTCGATCTGCCACTCACGTCAGGGCGCCGATCAGCGTGGATGCCCAGAGATCAACGCAAAGGCGCAAAGGCGCAAAGGCGCAAAGGCGCAAAGGCGCAAAATAAAGAGATCTTCATTTTTGTATCTTTGCCTTTTTGCGCCTTTGCGCCTTTGCGTTAAATTCTCGCTCTTCTTCGTCCTTTCAGCCCGTTCGTCGCGCTAGGCTGATGCCGAGCAGCCCCGCTTCTGATCGAGCCATGCAGCCCTGCCTCCTGATCCTCGTGCGCCACGGCCGCACCGCCGGCAACCGGGCCGGCCTCGGGACGCCGATGAGCGGGTGGACCGACACGCCCCTCGACGCGCGCGGCAGGCAGGAGGCCGAGGCGCTGGGCCGCCGCCTCGCCGCGGGCCCGGCGTTCGACGCCGTGTACGCGAGCCCGCTGAGCCGCGCGCTCGAGACGGCGCGGATCGCGGCGGGCGCGTGGGGGCCGGTGCGCCCGCACGACGGGCTG
Source organism: Sorangium sp. So ce1335 (assembly GCF_051521615.1). Classification (NCBI taxonomy): domain Bacteria; kingdom Pseudomonadati; phylum Myxococcota; order Polyangiales; family Polyangiaceae; genus Sorangium; species Sorangium sp. So ce1335. Next base: position 4,724,495 of record NZ_CP150363.1, on the reverse strand, counting down.
CGCGAGATCGGCTGCGGCGACGTGGACGGCGCGCCGATCGAGGAGGTCAAGGCGCGGTACGCCGCGCTCTGGGAGGCGAACCTGCGCCAGGACGACGACGACTTCCGCTGGCCCGGCGGCGAGAGCTACCGCGAGCTCCGCGCCCGCTGCCTCGCGGCGGTCTGCTCCATCGCCGCGGCACACCCGGGGCAACGCGTGCTCGTCGTCACGCACGCGGGCGTCATCGGCCAGATCCTCGGGGCGCTGCACAGGGTGCCGCCCGCGCGCTGGGAGCCGTTCCGGCCCGGCAACACGAGCCTGACGACGCTCTCATGGCAAGGCGAGCGCGGCGAGCTGCTGCGCTTCGACGACCGCGAGCACCTCGACGACCGCGAGCACCTCGACGACCGCGAGCGCAGCGATGACCGCGAGCGCAGCGATGACCGCGCGCGCGTCAGCGCCAGCACGCGTCGGCCCGGCGGATGACCCGCAGCCAGTCCGCCGCGTTCCGGGCCGCCGCCGCGCGCGCGTCGGGCGACACACCGGGCTCGACCGCAGGGCCCGCGCCCGCGCCGGCGATCCCGAGGTGGTACCCGAGCGCGCCCGCGAGCGCGTTCGACGCGGCCGCGAACCAGTAGGCGTCGCGCAGCGGCCTCGTCAGCGCGGGGGAGAGGCCGCGCGCGGCCAGGTAGCCGGCGAGCAGCGTGTCGTGGCGGCGCCTCGCCTCCGGCTCCCAGTAACCGAGGGCCTGCAGCCACGAGCTCACGTCCTCCAGCGGCGAGCCGATCCGCGCGCGCGCCCAGTCGAGGAGCACCGGCTCCGCCACGCCGTCGCGCCGGCGGATCATCACGTTGCCCGGGTGCACGTCCCCGTGGATCAAGGCGCTGCCAAGCGGCGCGAACGCAAGGAGCTGCCGGCGCATCGCGGGCAGCTCCTCGACGACCCGCCGCAGCGCCGGCAGCGTCCGGGACAGCGCGGGCAGCTCGCCGCGCGGCAGGCGCTCGGCCAGCGCCAGGGTGCCCTGCGCCGCGGCGAGGTGCTCCGCCTCGTGGTCCCACGCCGGCAAGGCGGCGCGCGGCGGCGCCTCGCCGTGGAACCTCGCCAGCAGGTCGAGCACGCGGGCCGTGTGCGCGCTGTCGGCCCAGGGCCAGGGGTGCGCCGGCACGATCCGCTCGAGGTAGAGCAGCCAGCGACGGCGCCCGAGCCGCTGCGCGCCGAGCAGCTCGGGCGAGAAGCGCCGCGCGACCGACCTCGAGAGCCGCCGGTAGACGGCCGCCTCGCGCGCGGGCGCGCCCTGGACGAGCTTGGCAACGAGCGCGACGTCGCGCCGCCCCTCGCCGTCGCGCCGCCCCTCGCCGTCGCGCAGCCCCTCGCCGCCGCGCAGCTGCGCGGTCACCAGCGCGACCTCCGAGCAGAGCCCGCCCTGAAGGCGGCGTATCTCGATGGTCCCGTCGCCGAGCGCATCGCCGTGCTGCGCGAAGAGAAAAGCCTGCACCGCGGCGCGATCGAGAGCACCTCGCGTCATCCGTCACCTCCAGGACCCGAGGATGCATCGCGGTCAGCTCACGTTCCACACGGCGCCTCGGTCCGCGCGTCGCGCAGCAGACGCAGCGACGCACCTGCTCCGGCGAGCCCGTTCACGCTGGATCCGGCCGCTCGGATGGGTATTCTCCCGCGCGGGTGTCGCGGCCGTGGAGCGCCGCGGCAGGTGATCACGGGATGGTCGGGCCGCCTTCCCCGAACGCGCGACGCCGCTCGCAGCTTGGTGGTGCTTTGGATCGATCCCCTTCTCCCCCTTCTCGGCTCGCCCCAGGAACCTGGGCCCCCGCGCGCCGCCTCGCCCAGCGCGTCCTCGGGCCGCTGGAGCGCTTCCTCCACGTCGAGGCGGCCAGCGGGATCGTCCTGCTGATCGCGGCCGTCATCGCGCTCGCGTGGGCGAACTCGCCGTGGGGCGACGCGTACGACCACCTCTGGCACGTCCCGATCACGATCGGCGTCGGCTCGCTCGTGTTCACGCAATCGCTGCATTTCTGGATCAACGAAGGGCTGATGACGATCTTCTTCTTCGTCGTCGGCCTGGAGATCCGGCGGGAGATGTACGAGGGGGAGCTCTCGGATCTGAAGCGCGCGGCGCTGCCGATCGCGGCGGCCGTGGGCGGCATGATCGCGCCCGCGCTGCTCTACCTGTCGCTCAACGCGGCGCCCGTCTCGCGGCACGGGTGGGGCGTCCCGATGGCGACCGACATCGCGTTCGCGGTGGGCGTGCTCGCGCTGCTCGGCAAGCGCGTGCCCCCTGCCCTGCGCGTGCTGCTGCTCGCGCTCGCGATCATCGACGACATCGGCGCCATCATCGTCATCGCGCTGTTCTACTCGTCGGGCGTCGCGTGGAGCGGCCTGCTCGTCGCCGCCGGCGGGGGGCTGGCCGTGCTGGTGCTCCAGCGCTTCGGCGTCCGCCAACCCCTGGCCTACGTGGCCCCCGGCGCGGTGCTCTGGCTGGGCATGCTCCGCGCCGGCGTCCACCCGACCATCGCCGGCGTCGCGGTCGGGCTGCTGACGCCGGTGCGCTCCTGGTTCGGCAGCCACGGGTTCCTCGCGACGGCCCGCGACGTGGTGGACGAGGTCGGAACCATCGCCCAGCGCGAGGACCACAGGATCGACGATCTGCTGACCCCGCTCGGGCGCATCAGGACGGCCCAGCGCGAGGCGCTGCCGCCCGTCGTCCGGCTCCAGGCGGCGCTCCACCCGTGGGTCGCCTACGGCATCATGCCGCTCTTCGCGTTCGCCAACGCCGGCGTCCGCGTGGACGGCTCGTCGCTCGACCACGCCGCCGCGGGGACGATCCTGCTCGGGGTGACCGCCGGCCTCGTCGTCGGCAAGCCGCTCGGCGTCTTCCTCGCGAGCTTCGCGATGGTCCGGCTCGGCGTCTGCGCCCTGCCGCGCGGCGTCGGCTGGAAGGGGGTCGCCGTCGTGGGCTGCGTCGCGGGCATCGGCTTCACGATGGCGATCTTCATCGCGGGCCTCGCCTTCGACGACGCGGCGATGCTCGCCGCCGCCAAGCTCGGCATCCTGCTCGCCTCGGCCGTGGCGGCCATCGTTGGCCTCGTCGTCGGCCGCCTCGTGCTGTCAGGGATCCCGATCCCCGGCGCGGCGCAGACGCTCGAGGAGGCCGAGATGTCGACGGAGCAGTAACCGCCGCTCCGCGGCGCCCGGCGCGGCCATCGCGCCGGCGCCCGCGCGGCCTGCCTCAGCGAGCGCCCTGGTCGGCGCCGGCCCCCGCAGCGGCCGCGGCCCCGGTGCCCGCCGGCGCCGCGGCGGGGGCCGGCGCGCCGCCCGCGGCCGCCGCGGCTGCCGCAGCCTGCGCGGCGTCGGCCCCGGCATCGGCCGCGGCCCCGGACGGCGCGGCCACGGGCGGCGCGCACGGGGCGGCCGAGACGACCGCTCGCCACCGCGCGCCCTCGCCGACATGCACCCGGTCCGCGCGGAGCGCCGGCAGCGACCGGAGCGCCGCGAGCACCGGCGCGATCTCCTCGCCCGCCTTCTCCTCAGGGTCCGAGGGCACCTCGACGCATCCGTACAGCGACTCCACCTCGCCCACCCAGGCGAGCGCGGGCCGGGCCTCCTGGAGCCACGGCCACCCGCCCGCCGGCTCGGCGACGATGGGCTCGGGCGGGATGGCGCGATCCTGCACAGCGATCTCCGCGCCGAGCGCCCGCGTGAGCTCGCGGCCGAGCAGATCGGCCGCCGCGTCGCCGAGCGCCGGGCCGACGTGCACGACCTCCACGACGGCCGGCTCGTTCTCGGGGAACCGGAGCCGCCACGTCACGAGCGGCCCCGCCGCGTGCGGCCACGCGCCCGCGAGCGACGCGGTGAGCTCCTGGCGCAGGAGCACGAGCTCGGGCTCCTTGCGCACCACGTCGATGGGCGCCGCCGCGGTCGACCGGACCGACGCCGCCACCTCCTCCAGCGCGCTCGCGTCGGGCACGGCGATCACGTCCACCTTCGGGGGCATCCCCGCGACCGCGGCGATCTTGTCGCGGAGGTCCTGCTCGATCCGCTCGGCCTCGTCCGCCCGCCCCAGCGTCACGAGGCGCACCGCGACGGCGCCGTGGTCGACCGTGAGGCTCGACCGCACCGTGCTCTGCGGCAGCGTGTCCAGCATGCGCTGGATCGCCGCGCGGACGCGCACCTCCCAGGACACCCGCGCGAGCGCCTCGCGCAGCGGGAAATAGACGGCCCCGAGCAGCGCGAGCGGCATCATCACGCGAAAAATCCACCCGTAGCGGAGCTCGAAGAACACCTGGAGCACGCGCGCGACGCGGCGGATCGCGCCGGGCTTCTGCTTCGCGAGCTCCGCGTGCTCGAGCTCGGCGGTGCTGACGGCGTTGTAGCCGAGGAGCAGGAAGCAGATGACGGCGAACAGGAGGATCGCGCAGAGGTTCGCCGTGAAGAGCAGCGCGGCGCCGCTCGCGATGCTCTGCACCCGCGTGCCGATCCCGTAACCGACGACGCACAGCGGCGGCACGAGCGCGATGCCGATCGCCGTCCCGGCGGCGGTCGATGTGGTGTCCGAGCCGGGCCGCACCGTGGTGTAGGCCGCCGCGATCGCGCAGAAGATCGCGATGAGCAGGTCGAGCGCCGTGGGCGAGGTGCGCGCGGCGATCTCCGCGGTGACCTCGTGGAACGGCAGCATCAAGGTCAGCAGCGCGGCGCCCGTCACGACCACGACGATGCTGAACGCGACGCGGGTGAACGAGCGCAGCGCGAGGAACGGCGAGCCGATCGCGAGGCCCATCCCGAGCTCGACGATGGGCCCCATGAGCGGCGAGATCAGCATCGCGCCGATGACCACCGCCCCGCTGCCGAGCACGAGCCCGAGCGAGGCGATGCCCATGGCGAGCAGGAGCTGGAGCCAGTAGCCGGCCGCCCCCCGGGCGCTCCTGTCGAGCATGGTCCGGACGATGGCCTCGCGGGCCTCGGGCTCGATGCCGAACACCGCCGCGATGCGCTCCTGGAAGGCCGCCCCCGCGTGCGCCGAAGGCGGCCCACCGGCCTGCGGCTCCCGGCCGCGATCCTGGTTCATGGCGCGCCTTATAGCGCGCCCCTCGGCCGAGGCCTCCCCGGCGAGCGCGCGGCGCTCGTGCGCGGCGGCGGCGCCGGGCCGGGGCGTCAGGCATGGCCTCGGGCGCTGCCTAGAACCACGATCACGTGGAGCGAGAAATGAACCGCCAAGACGCCAAGAAGAACACAATGTCTTGGCGTCCTTGGCGTCTTGGCGGTTCCAAGTTCTGCTCGTTTCAGGCGGGTTCAACCCGTTTGTTGCTCTAGGGCATGACCTCAGGCGTGGATCGAGCGCAGGAGGCTGCGCACCGCGCGCGCGTCGGGGAGCCGGTAGACGGCGCAGCTCTTGTCGTTGCCGCCGACGTGGATGGTGCACGCCGACGGCGGGAGCGCCGCGAAGATGTCCTCGTCGGTGCGGTCGTCGCCGATCGCGATCACCTCCGCCTGCGACGAGACGTCGTCCAGGATGAGCGGCACGACGCGCCCCTTGTGGACGCCGCGCGGCCGGATCTCCAGGACCTTCGCGCCGCCGAGGAGCTCGAGGGCGTCGGCGGAGACGCGCTCCGCGAGGCGCGCGCGCAGCTCGCGCACGTGCTCGCCGGCGAGCTCGGGCTCCACGGTGCGGTAGTGCCACGCGAGCGTCACCGTCTTCTCCTCGATGAAGCTGCCCGGGGTGCGCCGGGTGAAGTCCTCGAGGAGCGCCCGGACCTCGCCCTTCCACGCGGCGGCGTCCGCCTCGAGCGGGACCCAGTCGTCGCACGCCTTCGGGCGCGACCAGAAGCCGTGCTCGGCGTGCAGGTGCAGCGGCAGCGCGCCGAACCAGCGCTCGATGTCGGCGCGACGGCGGCCGCTCACGACGTGGACGCGGTCGCGCTCGGACAGCGTCCGGAGCAGCGCGAGCAGCTCCTCGTCGGGCGCGGCGAGGTCGGGCACCGGGGCGAACGGGACCAGCGTGCCGTCGTAGTCGAGGATCCAGACGCGCTGCGGCGCGTTTCGGACGCGGTCGACGACGCTCTCGGGCACCTGCCGGCGCGCGGCCTGCGCCGACTGCGCGGCCGCCGCGGGTCCCGGCGCGGCGCGGTCGAGGTCGTCGAGGAACGACTGCGCCCAGGCGTGGACGTCGTGCGCGTCCACGCGGCGGCGCAGCGCCGCCATCCGCGTCCGCTGCTCGCCGTGCGGCATGGTGAGCGCGCGCTCCACGGCCGCGGCGACCGAGCCGATGTCGTACGGGTTGACGGAGATCGCCTCGGCGAGCTCGGACGCGGCGCCGGCGAACTCGCTGAGGATCAGGGCGCCGTCGTCGTCGATGCGCGCGGCGACGTACTCCTTCGCGACGAGGTTCATGCCGTCGCGGAGCGGGGTGACGAGCATGACGTCGGCCGCGACGTACAGGGCGACGACCTGCTCGAGCGGCAGGGAGCGGTGCATGTAGTGGATCGGCGTCGCGTACGTGGTGCCGTGCTGGCCGTTGATGCGGCCGACCATCTCGTGGACGACCCGCCGGAAGTCGGCGTACGCGCCGGCCATCTCGCGCGTGGGGACGGCGAGCTGGACGAAGCGGACCTCGTCGCGCAGCTCCGGCTCGCGCTCGAGGAAGCGCTCGATCGCGAGCAGGCGGCGCGGGATCCCCTTCGTGTAGTCGAGGCGGTCGATCCCGAGCACGATCTTGCGGCCGCCCGCCTCGGCGCGGATGCGCGCCGCCTCGTCGCGGACGGCGGGGTGGGCCGCGAGCCGCGCGATCTCGGCGGCGTCGATGCTGATCGGGTGGACCCCGAGCCCGACCCTGCGCCCGTCGTGCTCGATCGCCGCCTCGTCCGGATCCAGGCCGAGCACGTGCGCGGCCGAGGCGGCGAAGTTCCGGCGGTAGCCGGCCGTGTGGAAGCCGAGCAGGTCGGCGCCGAGCAGGCCCCGCACGATCTGCTCCCGCCACGGGAGGATGCGGAAGACGTCGGCGGACGGGAACGGGACGTGGAGGAAGAAGCCGATCCGCGCCCCCGGCAGGCGCCGCCGGAGGAGCGCCGGCAGGAGCATGAGCTGGTAGTCGTGGATCCATATCGCGTCGCCCGGCCTGTACTGCGCGGCGACGGCGTCGGCGAAGCGCTCGTTGACGCGCTGGTAGGCCTCCCAGTCGAGCTCGGCGTCGAGGTTCACCTTGTCGAGCAGGTAGTGGAACAGGGGCCAGAGGACGCCGTTCGAGAAGCCGTCGTAGAAGCGGTGCTGCTCGGTGGCGCCGAGGTGCACGGGCACGGCGCGGATGCCGGCGAGCGCCTCGTCGGCGTCCTGCCGCTGCTCCGGGGTGAGGCCCGCGACGCTGCCCGGCCAGCCGATCCAGACCGCGCACATGCGCTCGTGAGGGCCGCGCATCGCGGCGGCGAGGCCCCCCGAGGAGCGCGTGAGGCACAGCGCGCCCCGGTCGATGCGCACGCTGATCGGCAGACGGTTGGAGACGATGAGCAGTCGGGCCATGGAACTCCCCTCCTCTACGGTGCCCGCGGCGCAGCGGCGAAGGCACGGGGCTCGACCGCCTCCACCGGGCGCTCCGCGCTCGGAAAGACGAGGACGAGCCGCGCGCGACGCGCGACGCGCGGCAGCGTGTGCCGTGGCACACGGATGGACAGCGACGCCTGCCCGCGGCTGACCGCGGGCAGGCGTCGCGACACGAATACTTTGAACTCAAACCATATTGCGCAGCGTCGTGCAAGCTGTTCCGTCGCGTGGGACGAGCGCGCACGTCGATCTCGCGCTGGCTCTCGTCGCGCGCCGCGCGCGTCGATCCTCGCCCGGCGCGCCGGTTCGCCGCGCCGCGTCGTCATCCATCTGGACCCGCTTCACGAGCGCGACGAGGGCGGGCGCTTGCCAGTCCGCAGCGGCGGCGGGCGCGCCGTCGCGGCGCGGGTGCGCACGACGGTGACGGCCGTCGACCGCGCTCGGCGAGCGCCGCGCGCCGCGACGGCGGAGGCACGCGAATCGCAACGACGCCCCCGCGTGCCGTGCGGCGGTCGGGTACCCAGCCGCCGGAGGAGCGGTGGCAGCGGGAAGGGAGCGAGCGATGCGAGCGAACAACGGAAGAGCGGCGATGGGCCTGATCCTCGCCGCGGGGGCGACCCTGCTCGTCGCGGCGTGCGATCGCGAGGAGCGGGCGCTCGGGACGACGCGCCCCGCGGAGGGCACCCGGGTCGAGGCGCGGGTGGCGACGGTCAACGCGGTCGACGGCATCGTCCAGGCGCGGTGCGACCGCGAGGCCCGGTGCAACAACGTCGGCTCGGGCCGGGAATACGCGAGCAACGAGGCCTGCGCCGCCAGGATCCGGGCCGAGTGGCGCGAGGACCTCAACCTCGCCGACTGCCCCGGCGGCGTCGATGCCAAGGAGCTGAACGAGTGCCTGGAGGAGATCCGGAACGACGACTGCGGTAATCCCTTCGACACCCTCGGTCGGATCGCCGCGTGCCGTTCGAGCGATCTCTGCAAGGCCACTCCGTAGCTCGCCGCCCGCCACGCGCCGACGGCATCTAGAGCATCGAGCCCACCGGGAAATCGACGTCGACGACGAGCTCGGTGTCCGAGAACACCTCGAGGTCGTAGAGGGGCTTCGTGATGCTCCTCGCGCGGTCCACGGCGTCCACGAGCGTCAGGTCGGCGGTGTAGCTGCCCGGGAGCAGCGCCGCGCTGATCTCGAAATAGTCGCACGGCGCGTACTGCTCGGTAACGAAGTCTCCGCGCCGTGTATAGATGACGAGCTCGGCGTCGGTCACCCCGAAGTCCGAGCACAGGAATGGATCGATCGTGCCGTCGATGGTGTACGCCACGGTCAGCGTCCCCGCCGAGTGCGGCGGGGGTGGGTCATGCCGCGCCTCGATGACACAGCCTGCCGCCGGGGCGGCGAGCGCGGCAAGCAGCGTCAGGCTCGGCAGTCGCGTGAGCTTCATGGTTCCTCCTCTCGCTGTCCTGTCTCGATGGCGGCTCAGTCCGCGTAATAGCGGCGGCGTCGCTCGACCGGCGCCTCGCGGTAAGCGGGGGCACGGCGCTCCTCGTAGTATCGCGGCCGCTCGTGGCGGTGAATCCGCTCGTGATGGTGAGGCCGCTCGTAGGTGCGCCGGACGTGGATCCTGCGCTCCGCCAGCACCCGCGGCTCCGACCGGAAGATCACCCAGCCGCGCGGGCTGTCGTGATACCACCTGTCGCCCACGAGGTAGGCATAGCCGCCGTGGTAGTACACGCGCGGGTACGCGTGGATGTCCGGCGGCAGCGCCTCCACGCGGACGGTGGCATGCCCGTCGACGAGCTCCGCTTCACCGGCGGTCCAGACGCACCCCGAGGCGGTCAGCGCGAGCGAGCAGAGCAGGGCTGCGGCGCCGAGGAGGGGCGCAGCCCTCCCTCGCGCGACGCGGTTGAAGAGATTGAAATGGCGATGCGGGGATAATAACACGATCCATCTACCTCCTCCCGCGACGCAGCGCCGCAACACCGGTGCCAGAGGTGCGGTCCTCGCGAGGAGGCGGAAATGGCAGGGAATGCAATGCGGGAGTGACGATCCGTCGTACAAGAACGCCACAGCCGCACAGCGGGTCCAAGGCGGAATGGGCCGACGCCGATACCGTGAGCAGGTACCTCGTGCGATGGCTGGCGCCGCTCGCCCGGCGCGTCGAGCCCGGTAAAGCAGCGCTGCTCGAAGCGATACGAGCGGGCTGCCGTCCGGTACACGCCGCGCGTCGCTCGCAGCGCTCGGCGCAGAAGACGTCCCTGGAGGGTCTGGCTCGCCCCTACCCGACGGACGTCGGTCCGACGACGACGGCCGATGAAGGAGACTGAGGGCTGCTCTGCCTCTCCACCGTGATGAGCAGCTCGAAGTTGGCGTACGGCACGGTCGTTTCGGCCAGCCTGCCGTTTCGACGGTTGGCGTCGTAGTCGAGCACGCCGACCCTCCGCCACGGGGCCGCGGAGCTCGGTCGCTCCCAGACGACGAAGCGCTCGCTGCCTGCTTCGATCCGCTCGGGCGGCGGGAGATGATCGACGTTCACCGCCACGCGCGTGGTCGCTGCGTCGGAGTCGATGTCGGCGGAGATACGCGCATCGGCGCCGGGCGCGAGCTGCGTGCCCTGGGCCGTGAGCTCGCTCGGGCCGCCGCAGGCGGCGAGCGCCATGCTCGCGAGGAGACCGAGCGTGAGCCCTGTGCGGCGGCCCCCCCGTCGTCTCGTGTCCATGTGTCCCATATCGCCACCCCGATCGCCTTTCTGCTTCACGGCAGCCCCTCCGCACCTCGGGCATCGAATCCGGGCTGGCCGGTCCGGCCGCCACCCAGCCGTGTCGTCGAGGCTCCTCGCCGTGCTCGTTCCTGTGGTTTCAGCAAGCCTTGTGCCGAGGCAGGGTGTGAACCGCGAGGGTCACCCTGGATGCCGCCTTGCCGCGGCCGCTCGAAGGCTCGACGCTGCGCGGTGACGGATGCGCCGCGACTGCCCTGGTGCCGCCCATGCGGGAGCGATCCGATCGAGGTGAGGACTCAGCGGTGCGCCATGTCGTTCGCCATGCCGCGGGACGGCGTCTGCGACGCGCCGGTCGTGCCGGTCGTGGCCGCCGTGCCCGTCGTACCGGCCGTCGCGGTGGTGGTCGTCGTCGCGCCGGCACGCTGGACGCGGATCTGGTTGTGCACGTCATCGACGCCGCGCACGTTCTCGGTGAGCTGCTCGATGATGCGCTTGTGGTGGCGCTCGTTCACCGTGCCCTCGAGCGTGACCTCGCCGTTCTGCACGCGCACGGTCACCTCGCTGGGGTCGATGTCGTCGCGATCCGAGAGCATCTCGCAGATGTCCTCGAGGATGCGGTTGTCGGAGCGCTTGTAGCCCTTGGGCCCACGGCCGAGCGCGCTGCGCACGCGGTCCCCGGCGCTGCTCAGCGCGCCGCTGACGCTCTGCATCGCGGAGCGGCCCGCGTCGCGGACGTCGCGGGCCAGCTCCTGGCCCCACCCGCGGTCCTGCTCTCGGCCCCAGCCGCGCTCCTGACCCGAGCCGTGCTCCTGGCCCCACCCGCGGTCCTGCTCGCGGCCGTAGCCGCTGAATCCACGGTCGACCTCGCGGCCGTGGCCGCCGAACCCGCGCTCCTGGTCGCGGCCGTAGCCGCCGTAGCCGCGCTCCTGGTCGCGGCCGTAGCCGCCGTAGCCGCGCTCCTGGTCGCGGCCGTAGCCGCCGTAGCCGCGCTCCTGGTCGCGGCCGTAGCCGCCGTAGCCGCGCTCCTGGTCGCGGCCGTAGCCGCCGTAGCCGCGCTCCTGGTCGCGGCCGTAGCCGCCGTAGCCGCGCTCCTGGTCGCGGCCGTAGCCGTAGCCACGCTCCTGGTCGCGGCCGTAGCCGCGCTCCTGGTCGCGGCCGTGACCGCCGTAGCCGCGCTCCTGGTCGCGGCCGTAGCCGCTGAATCCACGGTCGTAGTCGCCGTGGCCGCGCTCGCGTCCACCGACGAAGCGCCCCTCGTCCAGCGTGTAGTCGCCGTAGCCGCCCTGCACCGTGCGCCCGTAGTCCCGCCCCGAGGCCCGGCTCTCGTCACGATCCCAGCGATCCCAGTCGCGATCCCCCTGTCCGTGGTTGATGTCCCTGCCGAATCGATCTCGCATGACACCGCTCCTTTCACGCGTTGTTGGTCACGAAAGCACGGCGTGCTCGCGACGGCGCTGCGACAACGAACAGAAGGCTCAGACCATCGCGAGGGACCGCTACGGTGGGGCGCGCCGCCGCGGATCGCAATGCGGGACAGGCCTTATTGCACACCGGGATCGACCCGAGTACGGACGAACACATCGCGAGCGTCGATGAGGTCGTCTGTCGCAGCAAAGGCCGTTGAGGCGCAGCAAAGGCCGTTGAGGCCGTCCCATCCGGCTCCACACGCGAATTGACGCGCACGCGACGCGCGAGGTCTCCGCGCTTCGCGTACGGCGCACCCGTACGATGCAATCCGCATGAGCCTGGGTGTCGGCCACCGCATGACGGGCCCATCTGGCCTGCGTTCCCGGGCCCCGAGCTTCCGCGGCGCGCGGAGGCGGGTCGCGTCCCGGGGCCGCAACGGGACGAGCCACGGAGGAGGATCACGATGAACGTCTTCGACAGGATGCTGCGATCGGTGCTTCCACGCAGGCGGCATGGTCTCGGGGATGCGGCGGCGGTCGCGGCCGCGCTCGGCGTCGGCGCCGGTCTCATGTACACGCTCGATCCCGACCGGGGCGCGCGGCGCCGGGCGGGCGCGCGCGACAAGGCCGTGAGCCTGGCGCGCCGGACGGGCACGTTGCTCGACAAGGGCGCTCGCGACCTCCGGCAGCGGAGCCGGGGCGCGCTCGCGGGCGCCAGGTCGATGTTGCGGCAGGAGCCGGTCTCCGACGTCGTGCTCGCCGACCGGGTCCGCGCCAAGCTCGGGCGCGTCGTGTCGCACCCCCACGCGATAAGCGTGGCGGTCTTCGACGGCTGTGTGACCCTGCGCGGCCCTGTCCTCGCCCACGAGGTGGACGGCCTCCTGGCCGCCGTCTCCGGCGTGAACGGCGTGCGGCTCGTGACCGACCAGCTCGAGGTGCACCGCTCGGCGGAGGGCATCCCGGCGCTCCAGGGCCCTTCGGCCCGGACCGGCGAGCGGTTCGAGCTCATGAAGGCGAGCTGGTCGCCCGCCACGCGCCTGCTGATGGGCGCGCTCGGCGTGGGGCTCGTCGGCTACGCGATCAAGCGCCGCGATCCGATCGGGGCGCTGCTCGGCGCGGTCGGCGCCGCGGTGCTGCTCCGGGACGTCAGCAACCGGCCGGCGAGCCACCTGCTCGGCGTCGGCGCGGGGCGCCGGGCCGTGGACTTCCAGAAGACGATCACGGTGCGCGCGCCGGTCCGGGACGTGTTCCTGGCCTTCATCCAGTTCGAGAGCTTCCCCCGGTTCATGTCGCACCTGCGCGAGGTGGAGACGCTGGGCGACGGCCGCATGCGCTGGACCGCCGTGGGCCCGGCGGGGATCCCCGTCTCCTGGGACGCCGAGATGACGCAGCTCGTGCCGAACGAGCTCATCGCCTGGCGGAGCCTGCCCGGTCAGGCGATCGAGAACGAGGGCGTCGTGCGGCTCGAGGAGTGCCCCGAGGGCACCCGCCTCGACGTCAAGATGTCGTACAACCCGCCCGCGGGCGCGCTCGGCCACGCGGTGGCGTCGCTCTTCGGCGCCGATCCGCAGCACGCGATGAACGAGGACCTCGCGCGCTTCAAGACCCTTGTCGAGCAGGGCACGATCACGGCCGGCGGCAGCGCGGTGATCCTCGAGGAGCTCCAGGTCGTCCGGTAGTGCTCTGATGCTGAGTCGGACGCCGCGCCGGGGATCCGGACAGAGATTTCAACGACGCGAGCATGACGAGTGCCTTCGCGGATGCTGGGTTCTGACAGCCGCTCCGCGCGAAGGCTCCGTCCGCCGGATCAGAACGCGATCCGAGCCGCCAGGCCCGCAGCATCAGGCGACGCGGCGGGCCGAACCTCGAGCTTCACGCCGCCCCGGTCCTCGGTGCGGTAGGCCTCTGGCCTGTTCATGAAGAGCAGGGCCACCCCCGTGATCGCCGTCGCTCCGCCGGCAATGATGGCGCCGATGGCCAGCCGATCCTCGAAGACGCTACCAGCGTAGTCGTAGCGGTCCTCCGGCGGACAGGACGCACCGCATTCGCGCTGGAAGCCCTGATCTACGTCCTCGTGGCGCGCGCTGGCGTGCCACATGAGCCCGCCGCCCACGACGCCCAGGGCAGCACCGGCCCCGAGCGTGGCCCAGGGGATCCAGGCGGGCCACCGCTGTCTCGAGATGACGGTATCGACGCTCATGACGAGCTGGCCTGAAGCTTCTTTGCCGGCGAACACGGCGATGGGCTTGACGACCGTGAAGTAGCCCCGCTTCGTCGCCACGACGGCATGCTCACCCGGCATGACCATCCGGCGTCCGGTGCCTGGACCAACGAACAAAGGCGTGCCGTCGAGCAGCACGGCGGCGCCCGGCTCCTCGCAGCGTATCTCGACGGCGCCGAGCTCCTGCTTCACGAGCTCTCGCAGCTTCTCGCGCGCCTCCTTCTCCTCGTCGGGTTCGAGCCAGCCGGGGCCCCCGCTCAGCGAGCGACGCAGGTGCTCGTAGGCCAGGAGCGGCTGCCCGATGCTCTTGAGCAACCGTCCCAGGTAGAATCGGAGCTGGGGTTGATCCCAGTAGGCCAGCGCTTCTTCGTACTTCGCCCGCGCCTCGACGAGCAACAGCTTCCTGTTCAGTTCCCTCGCCTCCCCGTAAAGCGCCATGGCCCGCTGCTGTCGCTCCTCGGAAACCCCCTGGTACAATGACGGTAGCGGCGTCTGGGCTCGCGCGGGCGCGGCGCACAGGGCAACGAGCGCGATGGGCAGGAGGCGCTGCGCTGTCGAGAGAGCGACGTGAGCGGGTCGTTTGGAGGTCGTCCTCATGATGACCGAGCGCCTCCTTCGGGGCGTCCGTGGATGTCCGCTTGCGCATCCGTGAGCGCGCGGCCCGGCTCGCTGAGTAGAGTGAGCAAACGCAGGCTACGCCCTGGCAGGTCCTCCTGTAAAGTGAGCCGGCGCCGCGGGGGCCCGTCAGCTGCTTGCGCCGCTTGGGGTACGGAGGTCGCCACAAGGCCGCGTGTCAGGGAAGCCGGCAGGGATTCGCCGTACAGCGAGTAGTGTACAGGCGCTCGAGGCACTCAAGGAGTGTACAGGCGCTCGCGGGAGCGGTTATGCTCTCACCAGCGCGCTGGCTGCCGTCATCGTGCACAAGGCGGCGTCGTACATCGTCTGTCTGGCGGGAGGGAACGGGAGATGTCAGCCACGCTGGCCCCACAGGAGCAGCTTCGTCGACCGTCAACGCATCGCCGCGCGATTGCGAGAGGTATCCTGCGATGAGCAGCGATGCCTACGGGGCCACCGTCGCTGCGAACTCGACGGTCGCCGGCGCAGCGCGCTCTCAGGCCGAGCTGCCCGACAGGGCGATTGTCAAGGACGGCGCCGGGGCCGCGGGCGTGCGGGACGTAAGAGGCCAGGCCACGACCGCGACGGCCGCCCCGCGGCCGGCACTCCTGGCATATGCCAAGCCGCCGCCGTCGGCTGGCACCCGCGTCGGTCATTACGAGCTCCTGCGCGAACTCGGCCAGGGCGGAATGGGCGTGGTCTTCCTGGCGCGGGATCTGCGGCTCGCTCGCCTCGTCGCGATCAAGCTGCTCACCCGGCTGAGCAACACGGGAGTGAAGCGTTTCCTCGTCGAGGCGCAGGCCACCGCACGCTGCAAGCACGAGCATATCGTCACGATCCACGAGGTGAACGAGCACGACGGATTCCCGTACATGGTGCTCGAGTACATCGAGGGGCAGAGCTTCCGCGACTGGATGGAGGAGCGCAGGCCCGCCGGTGCGGCCGATGAGGTATCGACGGCGCCGGTCCCGCCTGGCATGGCGATCGAGTTGATGGTCCCCGTCGTGCGCGCGCTCGCCAGCGCGCACGCGGCCGGCATCGTCCATCGCGATCTCAAGCCCGAAAACGTCATGCTGGACGCGTCGGGAACGATCAAGGTGGTCGACTTCGGCATAGCCAAGCTGCGTGATGACGAGGCGAGCCTCGTGGCCGAGGGATCCACCGCCGGGGACACGCGTCTGACCCGTGACGGGGGGATCGTCGGCACGCTGCCGTACATGTCCCCGGAGCAGTGGCGAGGGACGGAAATCGGCCCGGCCAGCGATGTCTGGGCCGTGGGCATCATGCTGCACGAGCTCGTGTTCGGCGCGCACCCGCTCGCGCCATGCAGCCGGATGGACCTCCTCAAGGTGCCGCTCCTCGAAGAGCCGATGCCCGAGGTCAGCGCGAGTCACCCGGAGGTCGGCGCGCTCGGCGCGATCATCGACCGCTGCCTGAAGAAGAGCAAAGCCGAGCGGTTCGCGTCCGCACAGGAGCTCCTGGCCGAGCTCCTGCCCCTCCTGCCCGGGCGCCGGGAGATCCACCTCGGCGCGGACGAGAGCCCGTTCGCGGGCCTGTCGTCATTCCAGGAGGCCGACGCCGATCGCTTCTTCGGCCGCGCGCAGGACCTCGCGGGCGTGGTCGCTCGCCTGCGGAACCAACCGCTGCTCGCGATCGCGGGCGCGTCGGGCGTCGGAAAGTCGTCGCTGGTGCGGGCCGGGGTGATCCCGGCGCTCAAGCGCTCCGGCGAGGGCTGGGAGGCGCTCGTGCTCCGGCCCGGGCGCGAGCCGATGGCGGCGCTCGCGGAGCTCTTTGGGAACCCTGCCGTGCGCCTGAGCGGGGAGCTGGAGGCGCTCGCGCCCGGCAGCGGCGCGTCGACGCGCGCGGCCTTGGTCGAGCGGCTGCGCGCCGAGCCGGGCCTGCTCGGCGCGGCGCTGCGCGGGTGGGCGGGCCGCTCTCAGCGGCGGCTTCTCCTGTTCATCGATCAGTTCGAGGAGCTCATCACGCTCGGCGCATCGACCGGCGAGCGCGCGGCGTTCCTCGCGTGCCTCGAGGGCATCGCCGACGATGCCTCCTCGCCGCTCCGGGTCGTGCTGTCGGTGCGGTCGGACTTCCTCGATCGGATGGCCGAGCACGAGCACTTCATGGCGGCGATGACCCGCGGCCTCGTGTTCCTCCGCCCGATGGGGCGGGAAGGGCTGCGCGAGGCGCTGGTGAAGCCGGTGGAGGCGGCGCGGCACGCGATCGAGGACCCGGCGATGGTCGAGGGCATCCTCGACGCGCTGGAGACGACGCGCGGGGCGCTGCCGCTGCTCCAGTTCACCGCGGCGAGGCTGTGGGAGCTGCGCGACCGGGGGCGCCGGCTGCTGACGCGGGCAAGCTACGAGGCGCTCGGCGGCGTGGCGGGCGCCCTGGCGAGCCACGCGGACACGGTGCTGGCCGGGATGACCGAGCGCCAGGCGAAGCTCGCGCGCGCGGTGCTGGAGCGGCTGGTGACGCCGGAGCGGACGCGCGCCGTGGCGAGCCGGGGCGAGCTCTGCGAGCTGCCCGGCGACCCGGGCGAGATCGAGCGGGTCGTGGGCCTGCTCGCCGATGGACGGCTGCTGGCGATCGAGACCGGAAGCGACCACGCGGGTGGCACGGTGGAGATCGTGCACGAGTCGCTGATCGAGCGGTGGCCGACGCTCAAGCGCTGGCTCGAAGAGAGCCAGGGAGACGCGGTGTTCCTGGACCGGCTGCGCGCGGCGGCGCGGCTGTGGGACACGAGCGGTCGCGCCGCGGACACGCTCTGGCGCGGCAAGGTCGCCGAGGAGGCGCGCGGCTTTCGCCAGCGCTACCACGGCGCGCTGCCGGAGCGGGAGCGGCTCTTCCTGGAGGCGGTGCTGAAGCTGGCCGATCAGACGCAGCGCCGGCAGCGCCGGGTCGTCTCCGGGGTGATCGCGGCGCTGTCGCTGCTGGTGGTCGCGGCGGGGACGGGGGTCGTGACGCTGGCTCGCGCGCTGGAGAGCGAGGAGGCGCAGCGGAGCACGGCCGAGAGCGCGCGGCAGGAAAGCGATGTGCAGCGACGGCGGGCCGAGGCGGCGAGGAATGCGGCGGTGCAGGCGCAGCACGAGAGCGACGCGCAGCGGAGGCTGGCCGAGGCGGAGAGGAATGTGGCGAAGCAGGCGCAGCAGGAAAGCGATGTGCAGCGGCAGCTGGCCGAGCAGATGAAGCGGGAGGCGGAGGAGGCCCGGAAGCGTGCCGAGGAAGAGGCCGAGCGGGCCCGCGTGGCGGCGGCCGAGGCACAGAGGGCGAGAGACGCTGCGCTGCAGAGCAAGCGCGAGTTGGAGCAGCTGATCGAGGTCGCTGCGGGGAGGTTTGCGCCGACGTTGAAACAACGAGCCGTCCACGGGCAGTGAAGCGCGCGGGGCAAGTGCCGTAACGAGCGGGAGCAGAATGCCAGGGCAGCGGCTCAAGTGCCTTATCTGAGGCGCGGCGCGCGGCCCCGGCGTGTTCCCTGAACGGAGCGAACGCGATTAGCGGCGCGGTGCCGTTCGGGTATGACGATAGATGACGCCATCGATATCGCTGCTCTGGCTGGACTCGGTGGAGACTTCGCCGACAACGAAGAAGGATTTACCATTGCCCGACACGGCGTAAAACTGATCACTTGTTCGGGAATTGAGCTCCAGCCAGGAGATTCCATCATAATGCAAAAAGGTACCGTTTATACCGACAACAAATACGTTGTCCGGGCCGGTGCCCCATATATCGTGCAGATCTTGCCGGGTGGGCGGTTCCTCGATCTGCTTCCAGTCCGGGCCGCCATCGTAGTGCAAGATCGTGCCGTTATTGCCGACGACAAAGATATTGTCCGGATCGCTGCCCCACACGCTCCTGAGCGCCTCCTCGGTCGGCGGTTTCCTCGTGACAGGCTGCCACTCCATGCCGCCGTCGTAGTGCAAGATCGTGCCGTTGTCGCCGACAGCAAAGACATTGTCCGCCGCGCTACCCCACACGCTCCTCAGCGCCTTTTCCTTGTTCCACACCGTTGGCGGCCGGTCCAGGCCAGCATAGCGTAGAATCGTGCCCTTGTCTCCGACAATGAAGACATTGTCCGCGGCGCTACCCCACACACTCATCAGCGTTTCAGTTTCATCTACCGGAGAGTTTACTTTTTGAATCGACCGACCGTTACCGTCAAACTGCAAGATCGTGCCGTCACCACCGACAGCAAACACATTGTCTGGCGCGCTGCCCCATACACCGAACAGTGCCACGTCCGACGGCACATCCGGCATCGGTACCCACGGATTGTCACCATTCCCTTCCTTCTTCTTGTATTGCAGCATCGCGCCATTCGATCCAACAGCATAAAAGTGGTCCGGTCCGCTAGCCCATACGTCAAGTATCCGTTCCGTCGTGGGATCTGCAAGCTTCTCCCAGAGCTGGCCGCTAAAACGCAGGATCGTACCAGCCTCACCGACAGCGAACACATTGTCCGGCCCACTGCCCCATACATCCTTCAGGGTTTTCGATGTTACCGGAACCAGTTCTTGCCAGCGCTGACCATCATAGTGCTGAATCTCGCCCGCGCCACCGACAATGAACACATTATTCGGCCCGTCACCCCATGCCTTTTCTGGATTACTCGTAATGGACAGCTCTTCTCCATCGCCATTCAGCGAATACCAGGCACGTCCATCACCGTTGTAGTGCAGAATCGTGCCACGCCGATCGACAGCGAAGACGTCGTCTGGGCCACTCCCCCATATACTAATCAATTGGTTGTCCGACTCCGGCGTGCCCATGGGATGCCAGGCATCGCCGTCACCGTCGTGGCGCAGGATCGTGTTGTTGGCCCCGACAGCGATGACATTACTCGGCCCGGTGCCCCATACATCCCAGAAGATCTCGCTCGAGCTTATCGTGGCCATAGCTTGCCAGCGACTACCATCATAGCGTGCAATCCTGTCCATGCCAACTATGGCAAATATGTTACTCGGCCCACTCCCCCATGCAGACGTGATGCACTTTGGTGGATCTCGGCACATCTCGGAGTCGAACGCGGGCGGTTGGATGGCCTGCCAGCTATGGCCGTCGTAATGCGCGATGGCACCTGTTTCGGCGACAGCAAAGACGTCCCGCGGCCCGCTTCCCCACACGTCAACCAGCGAATCACCAATAGGTGATTCCATAGTCTGCCAGTGCTGGCCATCGTAGTGCCGAATAGTGCCGCCCTCCCCAACGGCAAAGATGTCCTGAGGACCGCTTCCCCATATAGCGTTGAGATTCGCCACCGTGTTCGTCTCTTGAATACGCCAGTTCCAGTCTCCGCACGACGCGGTCCAGAACTCGTAACATGCCGGCGTGCAGCGTGGGCGACCAAAATCATATCGTAGGGCCACGCAGGACGTGGTGATGGGAACCATCTGGTCGCAAGCTTCTCCCTCCGACACTTCTCCGTCACTACAGTGGCCGGGCTTGACGCAGCGATGACTGACCCCTGTACCGCTCCGGTCGCCCTCCGGGATCGCGAAGCACTCACGATCCAACGGGCAGAAACTCTCGCCGCAAGGGACGCCGCCCTCCAGGCATGCTCCTATACTGACGCTCAGCACCGTCACGAACACCGCCGCCATCACGTGACGAATCGCAGCGCCGCTTTGCCGTCGGCCCGAGGCCGTTCCGTCCGGATCTATGCTCCCACGTCGCATCTTCCCTCGCTCCTCCCTCGGTCAACGGCCGCGCGGCTCGCCTAGGCGAACGCCAGGCTGAAGCTGTGCGGGACGAGAGGTATATACCCTACGGCGTTCGACCGACAAGCCATCCGCAGAGCCATCGACTGTCGCGCTAACCATCTCGAAGACGCCCAGCGTCGCCCCGCCGCCCTCGGGGAGGTCGGCGGATCGACGTCCATCACTCCTCGCGCCTTTGAGAAAGAGTTACCTGGTACGCGGCTTGCTTTACTTTAAGGCACTGGCGTCGCTTTCCCGGCCGTCACGCGCCAGAGAGGAGATACAGCATGCCGAAATCAGAGTCCGCGAGCGCCTCTGTACAGTTGGGTCCGCAAGATGCCCCCTCCGGGCCGTCCGAAGCGTCCGTACCTGCTCTGTCTGGCGGGCGCACCGATCGCGGCGATGCCAGCACCGTTGAGCTCGATGAATGCCGGCAAGCGTTCGAGCGCCCCGTTCGCGAGCAGCTCGGGCTCGGCCGCGGCAGGGAGATCACCCCTGTCATCCTCCACAAGCTCGACGCCTTCGAGAACACCTGGTTCGAGCTCACCCCCAAGATCATCCGCAACTTCGTGCCGGAGAAAGTCCACGCCGACGCTATCGAGCACGATCTCTTCCTGGGCCTGGTGAACAGGCCGTGCGGAGTACAGGTGATAGGCTCGTTAAGAACGTACCTCAGCCGCGTCGAGGAGCTCCCGCGGAAATACAAGACCAATCCGAGAGCCAAATACGCGACGGAGGTTCGCGCGCGCCTCAAGAGCGCCGGATTGCCGGCGGAGGTGGTACAGTCGTGGCTCGAGCTGCTCAGAGATTTAGAGGACCGGCCAGTGATAACCCGCCCAGATGATTTGCGGCGGTAGCACCTGCGCTCGCTGCAGCCGCCCTGGGTGTCAGCGATCGTGAGGGGAGGAAGCCCGGAGGGCTTTCACGGGAAGCGCTCCGAGCGCCTGTGCGCGTGCCGCAATGACCGTGCCACGAGACTCCGGCAGGCCCCGCCGGCCGAAGCGCAGATCAGCTCCGCGTCACGACCGGGCTGGCCATGCTGATCATCCGAACACCACCCCCGCGTGCAGGCGCACAGGCGGAAACAGCGCGACGGGACCATCCCTTGCAGCGGTGCTCCGAGGTGTTCCGCGACCGGTTGCTTCCTTCCGCGATGAATTGCGTTGTCCGGCAGCTCGTTGCGCTGCGGGCCCGCAGGCCCCCCGTCTTGCTGGAACGGGCGGATGAGCCGTCGCTTTTCCACCGAATGCTCTGCGGCCGAAGCGGCTAGAGTCTGGAGGACGCAGGCGTCCGGAGGCGACAGCCGTTCATCTTCCCCCCGGAGTTACCTCCTGACCGTGCCACCAGCGACCTGGACAGTTCGGGTGTCTCCGACCAGGACGTCGTCACCCCAACCATCCACAGGCCCTGGAGCCGGGTTCCCGAAGCGCCGGCTCCCGGTCGGCGCGGCTAACGCTACAGTTCAGCACCGATGGGCTCAGGAAGGGTCCACCGCAGGCTCGTCCAGCTCCTGGCCTGCGCAGATGGTTCGTCCTCCGCAATTCCTGCGCCCCAGGACACGCCTCTCCATCGCCCGCGCCCATCGAGTGCGACGTCCACGTGGCGAGCGGTCTGGAGAGCGTTGCGATCAGCGCCTCGCTCCCGGCTCATCCGGATTCGCTTCGCAGCCGCCTTGGTCGGATCGTTGCTTCTGGCTGCCGCCTGCGGCGCGGGATGGCAATTCTTGCCGCACCATCGCCCCGAGGGACCGGCAATCCTTGCCAGGAAGGCAAAGATTGCCACACGGATCCGGGACGCTCGGGTGAGAGCGATCGCGGGGCGGGTGCTCGTCGCGCCGCCCGCCTCGCACCTCCTCCGGCTTAGGTACCGCCGGCTCGCTCGTATACTCGTCGCGGTCCGCGAGCAGGCGGACGTCGACACCAGGGCGGCGTCCGCGGGGATAGTGATGCGCAGCGCGCTGTGGTGGTGCGCGCGCAAGAGGCCGCCGTTGTCGGAGCGGAGCTCCGCGCGAAGGTGAAAGAAGCCGGATTGCTGCGCGATGAAGTGTGACGCGGCGAGCCGAAGCGGCGGTACAGCGAGCCGTGCGACGCCTCGTTGCTGTGTCGAACGAGCGGGTCGAGCGCGGCGCTGTTGCAACCCCAGCGTCGAGCACCCGCGCCGAGCCGCGATGCTGCGCGTCGCCGCGATGGGCGCAAAGCGGCCGCCCGAGCGTGGCTGGCGCACGTGCTCGCGCAACGGCGGCGCTCGCACCGGGTCAGCCGCGGCGTCCGTCCTACGGGCGCGGGCGGCTCCGGAACGCGCTCCTGTAGGCCTGCGGGCTGGTGCCGGCCACGCGGTGGAAGTGCTGGCGGAGCGCGGCCACCGAGCCGAAGCCGACGTCGGACGCGACCCGCTCCACCGAGCGCGCCGTCGTCTCCAGCAGGAGCTGCGCTCTGCGCACGCGGGCGCGCAAGAGCCACTGCAGCGGCGTTGTCCCCGTCTGCTGCTTGAAGTGCCTGTTCAGCGAGCGGACGCTCATCGCCGCCTTCCGGGCGATGTCGCGGAGCGCGACGTCCCTGTGCAGGTTCTCCTCGATCCAGTCGAGGACACGGCGCAGCGAGCAGCCGTCGGCGGTGGGCGGCGCGTGCACGATGAACTGCGCCTGACCGCCGTCGCGCTCGAGCGGCACCACCGAGAGGCGCGCCGCCTCCGCCGCGACGGCCGCCCCGTGGTCGCGCCGGACCATGTGCAGGCACAGATCGAGGCCGGCCGCTGCGCCGGCGGACGTCAGCAGCTGCCCGCAATCGACGTAAAGGACGCTCGGATCGACCTCGACGCGCGGAAACCGCCGCGCGAGCTCCCCGGCGGCGCGCCAGTGCGTCGTCGCCCGCCGCCCGTCCAGGAGCCCGGTCGCGGCGAGCAGGAACGCGCCGGAGCAGATCGAGGCGACGCGGGCCCCGGCGCCGGCCGCCCTCCGCACGGCGCGGAGCAGCCGCTCGGGTACGGGGCGATCGATGTCGGCGATCCCGGGGACGATCACCGTGTCCGCCCTGCGGAGTTCCTCGAGCCCGTGACGGACCCGCATGCGAAAGGCCCCGGCGTCGACCTCCCTCGCGGCGGCGCACACGCGGACCTCGTAGCCAGGGCGTCCGTTCGGGAGCCGCACGCGTCCGAACACCTCGCTCGGGATCGACAGATCGAAGGCCACGACGTCGTCGAAGGCGACGATGGCGACGCGGTGCATGGCCGGATCATACATGCCGGCCATGATCGCGCCAGGTCGGCTCACGCGACGAGCTGCGCGCATTTCACGGCCCTGAAGCGGCCATCGAGCCCGCTGGCCAGAACATGGCGATCTTTGGCGTTTCAGCCGCTCGCGCGGCCGCGGCGCGCGTGAGATGACATCGCCCGTGGTCGGGCAGCAACACGGGGCTTCGGTGAAGCGCCCCCGGGGTGCGAGATGGGTTTGTATCAGCTGGTCCTGACGTTGAAGTTCCTCGGCGCGATGGGGTACGCCGGCGGGCTCGTCGCGAGCTTCGTCGCGGCGGATCCGCACGAGCGGAAGCTCGCCGTACACCGCATCGCCTCTCCGAGCCTGCTCGCGACGTGGTGCGCCGGATACGCCCTGGCAGCCCTCGGCGGTTTTCGGATGTTCGAGCTGTGGGTCGTCGGCGGGCTCGCGCTCTCCGTCGGCTCCAACGTCGCCCTCGTCTACTGCGTCTCGCGTGACAGGCGGGGTCCTGGAGCGTTCTCGTGCGCTGCGCTCCCGCTCGCCGGCGTCGTCGGCCTCATGGTCCTCAAGCCGACGTGGGCGCAGGTGTTCCCGTGAGCTCGCTTCATTCCTTGCGCCTGGCGAGCGTCGTCGAGGGAGCCTCCCTGCTGCTCCTCCTCCTCGTCGCCATGCCGCTGAAGTACGGCCTCGGCCTGGCGATCGCGGTGCGCGTCGCCGGGACCGTTCACGGTCTGCTCTTCCTCGTGCTGCTCTCGGCCGCTTCTCGGGCGTATTTCGAGCGGGCGGTCTCGGCGAGGAGCTTGCTCCGCGTCCTCGGCCTGTCGCTCGTCCCGCTCGGGTTCCTCGCCGCCGATCGGCTGCTCCGGCGCGACGCCGACCGGGGCCACCCGGCTACCGACGGATCGCGGTGACACCGCGGCTCAACACAGCATGGTTGCAAAAGGCGTCGAACCGGAGATGAGCGAGCTGTTTCCGGGCCAGCGGCTCAAGGCGGAAATGGTGCTGTATCCGGGGCTCGCATCGAGGAGAGGAGCGGAACCGACGGCTCTCCGGACTTCGTGTGTGTAGGTGAGGAGGCGCGCCTGTGCTCGCGAAGATGCCGGCGTAGCCAACGCGAACACGACACCAGGCAAACGCGAAAACTTTATGCTGCAAGCGCAGTGAAGAAGCATGAAGCGCGTGTATTCGTCTGGCGTCGAGCCGAGCTGCCCGTATACTCACTTCATGCGTTACCTTATGATTCCATTGCTCGCCATCATGGCTGCTTCCGGTGCGTGCCTGGCCCCGACGGAGACCGCGTCGGAGGGCGCCTGCGAGGGGGAGGAGTGCGGGAGCTCGCTCGACAGGGCTGCTGAGTCGGCCCCCGACGGCGACGCGGCGGTCGAGAGCGGCGACGGTGACACGAGCGCCGCGACGGCGGACTCCGACGGCGCTCCGGCCTTCAGGCATCCCGGTGTCCTCGTGTCGCGCGGGCAGCTCGACTTCGTGAAGGCCAAGATCGCTGCTGGAAAGCAGCCCTGGAAGGGCGACTTCGACAAGGCCAAGGCCACCAGGTACGGGCGGCTCCCGTACACGCCGCAGCCGATCGCGGTGATGAAGTGCGGCAACGGATCGAACCCGCTCGATCAGGGCTGCACCGCGTCGCGCGACGACGCCGTCGCGGCGTACACGCAAACCCTGATCTGGTATTACACCGGGAACCAGGCGTACGCCGACAGCGCCATCTCCATCCTGAACGCCTGGTCGTCGACCTTGAGGGAGATCGTCTTCGATCCGGCCAAGGTTCGCACCGATCCCGGTCAGAACAACGGCCCGCTGCAGGCCGCCTGGCTCGCGGAGCTGTTCCCGCGCTCGGCCGAGATCCTCCGCCACGCCGGCGCTGGCTGGCCGGAGAGCGAGGCCGCGCGGTTCGGGCGGATGCTCAACGACGTCCTCGTCCCCAAGATCTACGACGGATGGGGCTACCAGGCGAACTGGAACCTGTCGATGGCGGACGGGATGATCAACATCGGTATTTACAATGATGACCGCGCGCTGTTCGATCACGGCGTCGCCATGTGGCGCGAGCGCGTGCCCTACAACGTTTACCTGGCGAGCGACGGCCGGCTGCCGAAGCGCCCGCCGGGGTACAGCACCGACGCCAAGCTGATCGAGCTCTGGTACGGCCAGTCCGCTTTCAGTGGGCGATCTGGCCACACGCAGGAGACGTGCCGCGACCTGCCGCACACGCAGATGGGGCTCGCCTCGACCGTCTACGCGGCAGAGACGGCGGGGCTCCAGGGCATCGATCTCTACGGAGAGCAAGAGCAGCGGATCAAGGCGTCCTTCGAGTACGTGGCGGAGCTCCTGAACCGGTCTCCGTCGGCTACCGACATCGAGCTGGCGGTAGAGTCCTCGTTGTGCGGTGGCAAGCTGAAGGCCAAGGACGTCCCCATATGGGAGCTCGTCTACAATCACTACGTTGGACGCGAGGGCCAGACGATGCCCGAGAGCCGGAAGGTGCGCGACCGCATCCGGGGGCAGTCCGGCAATTTCAGGGACGTGACCAACGTGCAGATCACCTGGGAGGCGCTGACCCACGGCGACACCGGCAGCGCGGGGTACCCGTAGCGCACGAGGACCCCGGCCCGGAGACCAGGGCCCCCTCGGCTCGCGCGGCGCCCGGCCCCCTGCCGAGGCGGCCCCGGCCCCGACCGGGGCGGCTCCGGGCCGACGCGCCGTCGTGTCGTGAGGCCGGGCCGCTAGAACAACGACGATGAGGCAGCGAGAAATGAACCGCCAAGACGCCAAAGACGCCAAGAAGAAGACAATGTCTTGGCGTCCTTGACGTCTTGGCGGTTCGACGTTCTGCTCGTTTCAGGCGGGTTCAACCCGGTTGTTGCTCTAGGCGCGCGCCTCCCGCTCGGAGATGGAGCTCAGCAGCCCCGACGAGCTCCCCCCGCCATCCCTGGCGGCGAGGTCGGAGAGGCTGATGACCCCGACGGGGTGCTTCTGGCCGTCGACGCAGATGATCCTCGACTTCTTGTGAGCGCTCATGAGGCGCTCGGCCACGCTCAGATCCTCATCCGGCCCGCAGCAGACGACCTCTCGGGTCATGATGTCGCCTGCCCGCGTCGACGAGGCGCTCCGGTGCTGGGCGAGCACGCGGATCGCGAGGTCTCGATCGGTGAGGGTCCCGACGACGGTACCGTCGTCACCACAGACCGGAACGAAGCCGATGTTCCGCGCCTGCATCAGCTCGGCGATCTTCTCGACGGGCTCGCTCGCCTTGCAGCAAGCCACGTCGGTCTTCATGAGCTCGGAGCAGTTCATGGTCTCTCCTCCTGGCTGGAATCGCTGCCTGAACCGCACTCAGGATGTGCTCGGGACGCCCATCGTCCCTTCCCGGAGTCGCAGCAAATAGCGGGCCATGACGCGGGCGAGGCGCCCTGTCGAGCTCGTTTGCGTCCTGGTCTTTGATCGCTGGACCCGCCGCGCAGCAAGCGGCCGCAACGCGGGTCCGGATCCACGGTCCATGCAACGGCGGTCGCGCGGCAGCGTTCCGACAGCCGCGGCCCCGGAGGCGCTGCAGATCGCGACCATCCCCCGCAGCACGCCGCCGGGCGGCCCGCGCTGCGCGGCGACGCATGCTCCATGTCGCATGCTGCGACTGGAGTCCGTCAACAACGCACGAAGCTCGTCGCTCACCGTGGATCGCCGCCACAGGTGTAACGCTGAGACTGCTGCCATAGTGTGGGGGCCATGACCGCACCTCAGGAGCAACGTTTGGTGTCGCCCGTCCGCATTGGCTTCGCGCTCGCCGCATGCCTGGCGGCCGGCTGCGACGCCGTTCTCGGAATTCATGACGTACAGCGCGACCCCTCGGGCGGAGGAGGCGCCGGTCGCCACCCGGCTGGCGCGTGTGTACCGGACGATCGGCGGTGTTCGGACAACAGGCCCCAGCGATGCAATGACCTGGGCCAGTGGGAGAACGAAGCGCCGTGTCCTGCGGCAGCGCCCGCATGCGACGGAGGGGATTGTGTGCCTCCAAGCTGCGTTGGACTGGCGGAGACCTGCGGCCCAGCGGGCAATGAGAGCTGCTGCGCAAGCGCGGCGGTGCCAGGAGGGAGCTTCACCCGTCGGGAAAACGAGACCGATCTTCCGGCGACGGTGAACGGATTCGTATTGGATCGGTTCGAAGTGACGGTGGGTCGATTCCGGCGGTTCTTGGAGGCGTATCCAGAAGGTCGTCCTGCGGCGGGAGCCGGCGCGCATCCGCTCATTGAAGGGAGCGGGTGGAATGCTGATTGGGACGTCAATCTGCCAGCGACAGCGGCAGCGCTGAGAGCTGCGCTGAAGTGCAATTCGCCACGCCAGACATGGACGGACGTGGCGGGCGACGGCGAGCGACTGCCGATAAACTGTCTGAACTGGTACGAGGCGTTTGCGTTTTGCGCGTGGGACGGTGGCAGACTGGCGACGGAGGCAGAGTGGCACTACGCGGCAGCGGGCGGGGCCGAACAGCAGCCATACCCATGGTCGAGCTCGGCCGTCGACGAGAGGATCGACAGCAGTTATGCGGTATATCACTGCACAGCAGACGGATCTGCAGCCGCCGCCTGTGCGTTCAGTGACATCCAACCGGTTGGGTCCAGGTCGCCGAAGGGCGACGCGAAGTGGGGACACGCGGACCTGGCCGGAAGTATGTTTGAATGGGCCCTGGATCGATATGCAGAATATCCGAGAGAGTGCAATAGATGTGCAAACTTGACCGAAGGCTCGTTGCGGGTGTGCCGGGGCGGGGCCTACAGCAACCTTGCGTCATACCTGCTCTCGTTCAATCGCGAACGCGATGATCCTTCGCACCACATCAGCAACGTCGGGGTCCGGTGCGCGAGGACACCGTAGATACGAGCCAAGGCGGGCACGCCTGTCACGAGGAGACCGTTCCGGTCGCGGCTACCGCGGCGGCCTCGCCGGCGCCGCTCCCGCGCGCGGGGACGCTCCCGCCGCCGTCACGACC
Source organism: Sorangium sp. So ce1335 (assembly GCF_051521615.1). Taxonomy (NCBI): domain Bacteria; kingdom Pseudomonadati; phylum Myxococcota; order Polyangiales; family Polyangiaceae; genus Sorangium; species Sorangium sp. So ce1335. The sequence goes on along the minus strand of NZ_CP150363.1, from coordinate 4,696,106 downwards.
GCCCCCACGACCGCGAGCGCCGCCGCCGCGAGCATCGTCCCCTGGAACGCCGCGCCGAACGCCTCACCCCCCGCCGCCTCGCCGGGCCGCCCGCCGCCGAGCGCCGCGAAGATCACCCCGGCCGCGGCCACGCCGCACAGCATGCCCACGTTGCGCGCCTCGGCGAGCAGGCCCGCCGCGGTGCCCTGCTGATCGCGCGGCGCCGCGCCCATGATGCGGCTGTTGTTCGGCGCGGTGAACAGCCCCGAGCCGAGCCCCACCAGCGCGAGCGCGGCGAGCAGGCTCGCGCGCCCGGGGTCGGGGCCGAGCGTGGCCAGGCGCACGAGGCCCACCGCGAGCGCCGTCATGCCCGCGAGCGCCGGCCCGCGCGCGCCGACGCGGTCCGAGAGCCAGCCGCTCGCGGCGGTGGTCGCCGCCATCACCGCCGGCTGGACCGTCATCACGAGGCCCGCGTCCGACGCGCTCATCGCGAGCGGGCCCTGCAGGTAGAACGGCAGCAGGAACAGCATCATGTACGCCGCCCCGTACTGGAGAAAGGCGGCGGCGAGCCCGGTCACGAGCACCGGCTGCGCAAGGAGCGAGGCCGAGAGCAGGGGCGCTGGGCTCCGCCGCTCTGCCCGCACGAAGGCCGCGGCGAGGACCGCGCCGACCGCGAGGAGGCCGACGACCCAGGGGCTCAGGTACCCCCACCGCTGCCCGCGCGTGAGGGCGACCAGGAGCGCGCTCAGCGCCGCGCCGAAGAGGAGCGCGCTCGCCCAGGGGAACGGCCGCGCGCGCGGGTCCTGCGCGGGCCGCGCCGCCGCCGCGCCGCCGGGCGCTCCGCGCCAGACGAGCGACCGGGCGAGGAGCGCGCCCGCGAGCGCGATCGGCACGTTGATCCAGAAGACCGCGTGCCAGCCGGCGCCCTGCGCGAGCCAGCCGCCGATCGACGGCCCCAGGGAGAGGCCCAGGTACGTCGCGGTCGCCTGCATGCCGAGCGCGCGGCCGCGCTGCGACGGCGGGAACGCGGCGGTCGTGAGCGCCGGGCCGTTCGCCATCAGCATGGCCGCCCCGGCGCCCTGGAGGGCGCGCGCCGCGATGAGCGACGCCAGCGTTGGCGCGAGCGCGGAGAGCGCCGACCCGACGCCGAACACGACGAACCCCGCAGTGTACACGCGCCCCTTGCCGTGGCGATCGCCGAGCCGGCCGAACGGCAGGAGCAGCGCGCTCACGGAGAGCGAGTAGGCGGCGAGCACCCAGCTCGCGGCGCCGATGTCGACGCCGAGATCCCGGCGGACGAGCGGCACCGCGACGTTGATGAGGCTGCCGCCGAGCGCGGACATCAGGGTGCCGACGGCGACGACGCCGAGCACGGCGTACGGCCTTGGCGCGGGGGCGGTCGACCCGGGTCCGGAGGGGCTCAACCCGGGTCCGGCGGGGCTCAACCCGGGTCCGGAGGGGCTCAACCCGGGTCCGGAAGGGCTCAACCCGGGTCCGGAGGGGCTCAACCCGGGTCCGGAGGGGCTCAACCCGGGTGCGGGGTCGCTGGAGGCAGGGGGGCTCAACGGGGCATGCTGCGGTAGAGATAGCGAGGCTCGGCCTTCGCCGCGCCCGCACGGAGCCGCGCCTCCTCGACGATCCCGTGCGCCGGCGCGAGCGCGCAGGCCGGGTCCGTCGCGGCGGCGTCGCCGGTGAGGTGGTAGGCCTGGCAGCGGCAGCCGCCGAAGTCGACCCCGCGGCGATCGCACCCCTGGCAGGGCTCGGGCATCCACGCGTCGCCGCGGAAGCGGTTCATGCCCGGCGCCTCGCGCCAGATCCAGGCGAGCGGCCGGTCGCGCACGCTCTCGAAGCGAAGGCCCGGGATCGTGTGCGCCGCGTGGCAGGGCAGCACGAGGCCGTCCGGCGCGACGTGCAGGTAGCGGCGCGCCCAGCCGTCCATGCACGCCCGCGGCCAGGCGGCGTAGTAGTCCGGCGTGACGAAGACCATCTCCATCCGGCCGAGCAGCCGCTGGCGCTCCGCCGAGGCGATGGCGAACGCGCGCTCGAGCTGGTCCCGCCTCGGCAGGAGCGCCTCGCGGTTCGCGAGCGCCCAGCCGAGGTACTGCGTGTTCGCGAGCTCGAGCCGGTCGGCCCCGAGCCGCTCGGCGAACGCGATGATCGCCGGGACGTTCTCGATGTTCGCGCGGTGCAGCACCACGTTGACCGTGAGCGGCAGGCCCTCGGCCTTGACCCACCTGGCCACGTCGAGCTTGTGATCGAAGGCCGCGTAGCCCGCGATGCGGTCGGCGCGCTCCGCCTCGGCGTCCTGGACGCTGAGCTGGACATTGTCGACCCCTGCCGCCCGCAGCGCGGCAAGGCGCTCGCGCGCGAGCGGGACGCCGGAGGTGATGAGGTTCGTGTACAGCCCGAGCTCCCGCGCGCGGCGGACGAGCACCTCGAGGTCGCGCCGGGCGAGCGGCTCGCCCCCCGTGAGGTGGACCTGCATGACACCGAGCTCGGCCGCCTCGGCGAAGACGCGGCACCAGTCCTCCGTCGAGAGCTCGCCGGCGGCGCCCGCGCGCTCCATGGGGTTCGAGCAGTACGGGCACCGCAGCGGGCAGCGGTAGGTGAGCTCCGCGATCAGCGTGTACGGGCGGTGCTCCGCAGCGTCCGCCGCGGCGCCGGCGCCCGGCACCTGGGCGGCCGCGGCGGCGAGCTCGCCCCCGGTCGCCGGGCCGCGCGCGGCGGCGTCGCCGTCGGCCTGCGCCGCTACATCCCCGGTCGCCGGGCCGCGCGCGGCGGCGTCGCCGTCGGCCTGCGCCGCTACATCCCCGGCCGCCGGGCCGCGCGCGGCGGCGTCGCCGTCGGCCTGCGCCGCTACATCGCCGGCCGCCCGCGCGCCATCCCCGGCCGCCTGCGCCCCCTCCCCGGCCGCCCTCGCGTCCCGCCGCTCGAGCAGCCCGCGCGCGGCGAGCTGCTCCAGGAACGCCATCACGTCGCGCTCCACCTCGCCCGGCGGCGCCGCCGCGAACGCCGCCGCGATCTCCGCGGCGATCTCCGCCACGGTCCGCGTGCCGTCGAGCCGCGCCGCGACCGCCGCGGCGACCGGGTTCAGCGCGAGGCCACGCTCCGGATAGAGCAGGATCTCGCGGCCCGAGGCGCGATCCCGCACGAGCCGCGCCTTGCTCGCGAGGGCCAGCCGATCGCCGGACGCGAGCGTCATCTCACGCCTCGGGGCCGTAGGCCGCCGCGATGGCGTCGAGCATCGCCCAGAGGATGTCGCACTTCGTGATGAGCGCCGCGATGCACGCCTCCTGCGCGGCGCGCGTCGTCGCCCGCGACGTCACGTAGTCGATCGCCTCGGTCGAGTCCGCCCGGGCGCGCGTCACCCGGCTGCGGAAATAATCGAGCGTCCCCTGGTCGACCCAGGGATAGTGCTGCTCCCACGCGACGACCCGCCGGGACATGAGATCCGGCGCGAAGAACTCCGTCAGCGACGAGGCCACCGCCTCGAGCAGGCTCCGCTCGCGCACGAGCGTCACGTACGCGTCGCAGGCGAACCGCACCGCGGGGAGCACCCGCGTCAGCCCCGCGACCTCGCCGCGGTCGAGCCCCACGCCCTCCGCCAGCCGCAGCCACAGCGACAGCCCGCCCTCGCCCTCGCGCGCGCCGTCGTGATCGACGATGCGGTGGATCCACAGCCGCCGGAACGCCGGATCCTCGCTCTTCGAGAGGATCAGCGCGTCCTTGATCGGGATCCGCGTCTGGTAATAGTAGCGGTTCAGCACCCAGCCCTGGATCTGGCGGCGCGAGAGCTCGCCGCGGTGCATCCGCTGGTGGAACGCGTGGTTGTCGTGGTAGCGCCGGGCGCCCTCGTCGCGCAGCCGCGCGACGAACGCATCCCGCGAGAGCGGCTCGTCGTTCATAGGTCGATCAGGAGGCCGTCCTCGGCCACCTCCCAGCCCGCGGCCTCGACGGCCCGCCGCTCGGGCGAGCCCTCGACGAGGATCGGGTTCGTGTTGTTGATGTGCGTGTAGATCTTCCGCCGCGCCGAGGCGCCCGCGAGGAGCGAGAGGCTCCCGCCGTCGCCGCCGATGGGCAGGTGCGCCATGTCCTCCGCGCGCGCCTTGCCGAGGCCGAGCCGCACGAGCTCGTCGCTCGACCAGAAGGTGCCGTCGAAGAAGCACACGTCCGCGCCGTCGAGGCGCGACACGTAGTCGCCCGCAGCGCCAACCGCCGTCGCGATGGCGGCGAGGCGCCCGCTCGCGGCGTCCCGGACCCAGAGGCCGATGTTGTCCTCCGGCGACGGCGGCGCGAGGCCCTCCAGGTGCTTCGGCACCTTGCCGGGCAGCGCGACAGGGGTCACCGTCACCCCGGTGGGCGCGCCGTCCGGCCCGGCGAGCTCCGTCGGCTGCTCCAGCTCGAGGCGCCGCCACACGGTCTGCCCGGGAAAGCGCTGGAGCGTGCGGAAGATCGTGTTGCCCTCCGCGAGGCCCCGCCACACCGGCTCGGTCGCGTAGATCGCGAGCGGCGTGTTCTCGCGAAGCGAGAAGAGGCCCAGCGCGTGGTCGAGATCCCCGTTCGTGAGGATCACCCCCGCGATGGGCGTCGCGCGGCCCGCCCGCGGCTGCAGCGGCGGGAAGGCCTCGATCTGGCGGTGGACGTCGGGGGACGCGTTGACGAGGAACCAGCGGCCGTCGCCCGCCTCGAGCGCGAGCGCGTCCTGGGTCCGAGGCCGGACGCGCGGCGAGCCGCGGCGCGCCTCGACGCAGTTCGAGCAGGCACAGTTCCATTGCGGGAGACCGCCGCCCGCAGACGAACCCAGGACGCAGAGGCGCATTCCGGTGCTCTCTCTCCGGTGCTCCTGCCCGGCGCCCCTACTCCGCCTCCCCCGCGGCCTCGACGCGCTCCGCCGGAGCCGGGCGCGTGAAGTTGATGGGATCGAAATCGCTCTGGTACGAGCCGATCTCCGCATCCATCTTGATCTCGACAAACTCGGGCTTCTCGTAGCTCATCGGGTCCTCCTGATCTCGCCATGTCGCGGCGGTCGCCGCCGGCTCGAACGCCGGCGGCGGTTCGCCGCTTCACAACCTGGCAATACGAGATTCTGCACCAGACGGCCAACGTCAAGCCCGAAGTGCAGACAGAACGCATCCGGATCGCCCCGACCGGCGCCGCCCTCGGGGCGATCCCGAGGTGCGGTGAGACCACCCGGAGGCGGAGAGTGTGCGCAACAATCACTTTGATCTCAAACGATCAGCGCGCTAGGAATTCTCGCATGAGCCTGTCTTTCTCGGGACCGAAGGGGTGGATCGAGCAGCGCTGGATCGTCTACGCGCTGCTGCGCGACAGCATCCAGCACCACCTCGAGGACGGGAGGCCCGGCGAGGCGTTCTCGGCGATCCACGGCGCGGCCGGGGCGCTCGGCGGGCAGCGCGTGATGCTCCCGGCGCGCAAGCTCCACGACGAGCTCCGGCGCGCGCAGGCCGCGCTCGCGGGCCGGCCCATCGACGCGCTGGCGATCAGCGGCCGGACGCGCGCCGTCATCAGCCTGAGCTGGCCGCCCCCGGAGGAGCGCGAGACGATGCTCGTCCGCGACTGGGGCGACTCGGTGCCGCTGCTCGGCATGCCGTGGGGCGACAGCCTCGACGACGTGTTCGGCCACCTCGTCGACGGTCTGCTGCGCATCACGGAGGGCGCGTCCGGATCGGATCAGGTCGAGGTCATGGACCTGTGACGGCCCTCTCACGCGGGCTCACTGGATCCGGACGTCGATGGTCATGTCCTTCCCGCCCCGCTGGAGCGCGATCGCGATGTTGTCCGCGGAGCGCAGCCGGGCGTAGGCCTGGAGCGCGCTCTGCGGGTCGGTCATGTCGAACCCGTTGATCGAGCGGATCGTGTCCCCGCTGCGCAGGCCGAGCGCGGGCAGCAGCGAGCCCGGCGTGACGCGCGCGAGGCGGACGCCGATCACCCGCTCTCCTTCCCTCGCGGGCACGATGCGCGCGGAGCGCATGAGCTCGCCCTGCTTCTCCAGGACCAGCTCGATCGCCGACCTGTCGACGATGAACTCGCGATCGCTCACCTTCCGGATCTTCGACGCGATCTCCGGCGGGAGCGCGCCGCGCCGCGGCGGCCTCGGCGCGGGGCTCTGCGCCGGCGCCTTCGCCTTCGCCCGCGCCGGGGCCGGCGCGAGGCGGTTGTCGCCGATGCGGACCTGGCAGCGCGCCCCCGGCTCCGCGAGCCACACGCGATCCCAGCCGATCGCCAGCACCGAGCGGCCCTCCACGGGATCGCCCGCCCGGCGCAGGAGCGGCTCCCCGCGCCCCACGGCGATGGTGGCGAACGACCAGGAAGGGTCCTCCGAGGCGGCGATCAACAGGACGCGCGCGCCCTCGCAGACCGGGTCGAGCAGCGGATCTCCGAGCGCGACGTCGTCGTCGTCCCCCTCCCCCTCTTCCACGGGCCTCGGCGTGAGCGGCCCCGTCACCGAGTCGAACGGGTTCCGCGCGATGATGGCCGCCGCGCTCGTCGCGTGATCGCCGGGATCCACGGGGCGCGGCGGCGCCGCGAGCGGCGGCCGCGAGCTCGGAAGATCGGTGGTCAACACCTCCTCCACGAGGAACGAGATCCCGCGCGCCTGATGATACGCCGCCGTCATGATCATCCCGCCGAGGAGCGCCGGGAAACATCGCTTGATGAGGAGTTCCGGAATCACCGTCATGTCCCGTGGGAGTGCCTTCACGCGCGACGCGGGCGCCTCCGCGCCCCGCGGCGGACGCCCTGGATGCGCGCACAGCGCGTTCATCGCCTCGCTCGCCGCGCAGAGAGCGACCTGTCTCCGCCGTCTCCCCAGGTGGGAGCAGCATCCGTGCCCAGGTGGCTTGGGAGTTGCTGCCACGCCGCTCCATGAAGAGAGCGCCGGTGCCGGGACATGCGCGGCCGCCGATCCGATCCGAGCGACCACGACGATCCCCGGGGGGGCCGATGGAGTGCGACATCGTGTCGCATCTGGGACAATGGATCGCATGAGCACGGCGAACCATGAAGGACGGAGCACCATGGGGCTGACGCTCCGGCTCTGGCTCATGCTGCTCGTGCCGATCGTCCTGGCGGTGACGCTCTACGGGGCGGTGATCCACACGACGCGGCACCAGTTCCTCCGCAGCCAGGCGACGGCCGAGCTGCGCCACCACGCGAGCCTCGTCGAGGCGGCGATCGGCGGGGCCGTGGAGCGCGGCCAGGTCGAGCTGCTCAAGCATCGCATCGAGCGGCTCGCGCAGGCCGAGCGCATCCTCGGGATCGCGGCGTTCGACGAGCGCGGGGGGCCGATCCTCGTGACGGACCCGATCGCGGGCGAGGCGGCCGAGCTCGCGGCGCTCGCGCGCAGGGCGCTCGCGACCGGCGCCGAGATCGAGGAGGAGCAGGCGCTCGGCGGCGGGCCGGCGCTCGTCCGCACGGTCACGTTCTCGCAGCGGGGGCTGTCGGTCGTCGCCGTGATCGTGCGGGATCTGCGCTACCTCGACGCGTTCGCGCAGAGCTCGAACCGCGGCCTCGCGCTCGCCGGGGCCGCGCTGCTCGCCGCCACCGCGCTGATCGCGGCGTTCGCGAGCCGGGCGACGGTCGGGCGCCCGGCGGGCGCGATCGTGGCGGGCGTCGAGCGCGTGGCGCGCGGGGAGCTCGGGGTGACCGTGCCCGAGGCGGGCGCCGAGGAGCTCCGGCGGCTCGCGCGGGCGTTCAACGCGATGACCGCCTCGCTCGCCGAGGCGCGCGCCCACCTGGAGCAGGAGCAGGCCGCGCGGGCGGCCGTCGAGCGCAAGCTGCAGCAGGCGCACGCGCTGTCGGCCGTCGGGCAGGTGGTCGCGTCGATCGGCCACGAGATCGGCTCGCCGCTCAACGTCATCCTGGCGCGCGCCCGCCGCCTCGCCGACCAGCCGGGGTGGTCCGACGCCACGCGCGGCGAGCTGGAGACGATCGCGACGCAGTCCGAGCGCATCTCGCGCGTCGTGGCGCGGCTCCTCTCGGTCGCCCGGCCGCCGAGGCTCCTCGGCCGCGGCAGCGACGTGGCCCAGGTCGCGCGCGAGGTGCTCGCGTTCCTCGGGCCGGAGTGCCGGCAGCGCGGGATCACGACCCGGATCGAGGACGACGGGGCGCCGCTCCAGGTGGTGCTCGACGCGGACCACCTGTTCCAGGTGGTGTTCAACCTGTGCCTGAACGCGGCGCAGGCGCAGCCGCGCGGGGGCGAGATCGCGGTGCGGCTGCGGAAGGTCGACGCCCGCAAGGCGGCGATCGAGATCGAGGATCGCGGGCCGGGTGTCCCCCCGGGCGTCGCCGAGCACATCTTCGAGGCGTTCTTCACGTCGCGGGGCGATCGCGGCGGCACCGGGCTCGGCCTCGCGATCGTCGAGGGGATCGTGCGCGAGGCGGGCGGCTCGGTCGAGCTCGTCCGCACGGACCACGGCGGCGCCTGCTTCCGCGTGAACCTGCCGCGCGGCGCCGCCTCGCCGCTCGGCGCGCGCGGCGCGGAGGCGCGGGCGTGAGCGGCCGCGCGAAGGTGCTCGTCGTCGACGACGAGCTCGAGATGGTGAAGCTCGTGGCCGACATCGCCCGCGACATGGGCCACGACCCGGTGACCCTGACGACCCCGCTGCTCGCGCTGCCGCTGATCGAGGAGCGGGGGTTCGACCTCGTGGTGACCGACGTGCGCATGCCCGAGATGGACGGGATCGAGCTCATCGAGCAGATCGCGCGCTTCGACCCGCGCACGGCGATCATCGCGATGACGGCGTTCGGCTCGATCGACACGGCGGTCCGCGCCATGCGCGCCGGCGCGTTCGACTACCTGCCGAAGCCGTTCCAGCCCGCGGACCTGGCGCTGCGCATGGAGCTCGCGCTGGAGCAGCGGGCGATGACGGTCGAGCTGACCGCGCTCCGCTCGGAGGTGGCGCAGCGGTTCTCGATCGCGGGGATGATCGGGCGCAGCCGGGCGATCGAGGAGGTGATCGCGCTCGTGCGGCGCGTGGCCGACAACCCCGCGACGGTGCTCGTGAGCGGGCCGAGCGGGAGCGGCAAGGAGCTCGTGGCGCGGGCGCTGCACGGCGAGAGCCGGCGCCGCGGGCGGAAGTTCGTGGCGGTCAACTGCGCGGCGATCCCGGAGGCGCTCATCGAGGCGGAGCTGTTCGGGGTGCGCAAGGGCGCATACACCGACGCGCGGAGCGACAGGCCCGGGATGTTCCAGGAGGCGGACGGCGGGACGCTGTTCCTCGACGAGGTGAGCGAGCTCGCGCTGCCGCTCCAGGCGAAGCTCCTGCGCGCGCTCCAGGAGCGGGAGGTCCGCCCCGTGGGCTCGGTGTCGTCGGAGCCCGTGGACGTGCGCGTCATCGCGGCGACGAACCGCGATCTGCGCGCGGCGGTGGCGGAGCGCGCGTTCCGCGAGGACCTCTTCTACCGGCTCGCGGTGATCGAGATCGCGATCCCGCCGCTGAAGCACCGGACGGACGACATCCTGCCGCTGGCCGAGCACTTCCTCGCGCGCGCGGCGGAGCGCGCGGGCAAGCCGATCGCCGGGTTCTCGGGGGCGGCGGTGAAGCGCCTGCTCGCGTACGACTGGCCGGGCAACGTGCGCGAGCTGGAGAACGCGATAGAGCGGGCGGCGGCGCTCTGCGACGGCGGGCGGATCTCCCCGGACGACCTGCCCGAGGGCGTGCGCGCCCGGCGGGAGGCGCCGGAGTTCCTCGAGGCCGCGGCGGATCGGATGATGACGATCGACGAGCTCCAGCGCGAGTACGCGCAGATCGTCCTGCGGCGCGTGGGCGGCAAGAAGCAGCGGGCCGCGTCGCTGCTCGGCGTCGACCGGCGGACGCTGCAGCGGTGGTTCGGCGGGGGGAGCGAGGGGGACGAGGGGGCGTGAGGGAGCGGCGAGCGGGAGGGTGCGCGCCGGCGGTCCGGTGACCCCCTTGCAGGCGGAGGAGCTCAAGATCGCGCGCGGACATCGACTCCCTGGAAGCGAGCCACGCGCGGTCACGCAGCGCGCTGCGTGCGGAACGCACCCCGCTGCCGGAGGCGCGCGAATTCGTTCCTGGCACAGCATACCTTCAGCGACGGACCGATTCCCCCCTTCGATCCCGGTGTCCACCTCGGCTTGACGCTGCGCGTGCCCGGTATCCATACTGTGGCAACGAGCGGCCATGGACTGCCACGCTCTCGTCACGCGGCGAGAGCGTGTTCTCCCCGGCTGACGGAGCGCCGGACATAGCGCTTCGCCCAGGCCGCGGCGGCGATCACGGGAGATCACGAGATCGGCCCTCGGCGGCGGGGACCGGGTGGGGTGAGCGTGACCGCGCAGCGCGGGCGCGCGACGTCCATTCCTCTCGGGAGCGCCCAGCCGCGCCGGCGCGACCCGAGCAGCGCGCCGGCGCTGCACGCGTCTGCAACCGATTCAGGGAACCACGGAGGCATCGTGATGGACGAGCGTCGGAGACAACACGCCGGACGCAGCGGCGCCGAGGACCCGCCTGTCGGGCAAGGGGTCGATCCGGCGCAGGAGCCCGGCGCCGAGAGGCCTGTCCCGGAGGCCCAGGCGAGCCGGAGCGCACCGGCGGAGCGCAGAAGCGAACGGGCGCTCCTGTCAACGTCCGAGCAGTGCGCGCCGCCGCCGTGCCCGGTCCGCGAGGAGATGCGGATCCCGAAGAAGCTGAACCTCGTCTTCGAGGCGGCGGGCGCCCTGGGTATCGCCGAGGTGGGGGCGCTCGCCGCGCTGTCGGAGGCGCTCGTCGGGGAGGAGAAGTACAAGGACACGCACATCTCCTATCTTGCAGGGACGTCCGCCGGGGCGGTCATCGTCGCGCTCATGGGCGCCCGTTATACGTATACCGAGATCGCCGGCCTGCTCAACGTCGACATCACGAAGTTCACCAGGGCCTCCTGGCTCGGCCGCATCCCGGTCGCGGGCACGCATGCCCTCATGGCCTGGGGGCTCCTCACCGGGCGCGGATGGTTCCGGAGCGATTATTTCCTGCATCTCCTTCGGGACGCGCTGCGTGCCAGAGGGATCAGGACCTTCGGTGATCTGGTCATGCCCGGATGCGAGATGGAGAAAGATCCGGCGCGCAGGTACAGGGTGCATGTCATCGCCTCCGACATCACGCGCGGGCGCATGCTCGTCCTGCCCGACGACGTGAACACCGAGGTGTACGGCGTGGAGCCGGACGACCTCGACGTGGCGGAGGCTGTGCTGATGAGCTCGAGCATGCCGTTCTGGTCTCCCCCGATCCGGCGAACGGGCGCGAACGGGGTCGAGAGCTATATCGTGGACGGCGCGCTGACGAGCGGCTTTCCGATCCACCTGTTCGATGTCGGCGCGCCGGAGGCGGAGGACACGCTGACGCTCGGAATACGGGTGAAATCCGAGAGATACAACGAGGTGAAGTTCCCCTCGACCTACCACCTCTTGAAAGCCATGTTCCTCACCGCGTTCACTGCGCGCGACGTGAGCGAGACCGAGAAGCGCGTGGACAAGCTGAAGTGGGCGAGGGCGATCCAGATCAACACGGGCACCGCATCCATCAGCGAGCGCCTGTCGCCGCTGGACAGGGAGATGCTGTACAACGCAGGCTACCTCACCATGAAGCGCGCCATCGATGGAAACATCCTGGAGCGGGCAGCTCCAATCCAGACCGCCGCGGAAGCAGCGCGGCGGAGCGTATCGGGGTTGAGGCAGCCATGATCACGACGCCGCCCGGAGAGAGACCCATGGACCAGCAAGCGCCGACCGCGAACGCGTGCGCGCCGGAGCCCTCGCGGAGCGAGCGCGATCTCCTGTCCAGTGATGAGCCGTGCGCGCCCGACGATCCGTCCGACACGTCCCAGGAGCGGTATCCCCCCAGGAAGCTGAACCTGGTCCTCGAGGGCGGCGGCCTCCGAGGGGTCGCGCTGGTCGGGGCGGTCGCCGCGCTCGCCGAGGCGCTCACCCACAAAGACAAGTACAAGGACACGCACATCTCGTACCTGGCGGGGACCTCGGCGGGCGCCCTCGTGGCGACCCTCCTCGCAGCGCGTTACACCCCCTCGGAGATCGCCGACATCGTCGGTGGCCCCGAGTTCGCCAGGCTCGCCGATCCCGCCGGGCTCGCCTTCATCCCGCTCGTGGGCAAACCCCTCTCGATGGCGTGGGGGGCGCTCAGCGAGCTCGGGATGCTCAAGGGCGATGCCCTGCTCTCCTTGTTCCGGGAGAAGCTCGCCGACAAGGGCATCAGGACCTTCGGCGACCTCGTCATGCCCGGTTGCGAGAACGAGCGAAACCCGGCGCGCCGATACCGGGTGCACCTCGTCGCCTCCGACATCACGAGAGGCCGCATGATCGTCCTCCCGGACGACATCAACGCCGCCCTCTACGGGGTCGAGCCGGACGAGCTGGAGGTGGCTCTCGCCATGCGGATGAGCATGAGCTTCCCCTTCGTGTTCAGGCCGGTGAAGCGCACAGGAACGAACGGCGTGACGAGCTACATCGTCGACGGCGGGCTGCTGAGCAACTTCCCGGTGCACCTGTTCGACACCGGCGCTCCGGCGCCGGAGGAGACGCTGACGCTCGGCATTCGCGTCCTCCGCGCGCGGTACCACTCGATCGGCCGCCCGTTCATCGCGGCCCGTGCGCTCTGGGCCCTGGGATCCACGGTGCAAGAGGCGCGCGACGTCGGCGATACCTCCAAGCTGGTGGACCGGCTGAAGTGGGCGCGGGTGATCGAGGTCAACGCGGAAGCGGTGCCGATCTTCAAGCTCAGCCTGAATCCGCTCGCGCTGTCGCCGGTCGAGAGGGAGCTCCTCTTCAACGGGGGTTATACCGTCACGAAGCGAGCCCTCGACACCGAATTTCTGGAGCGGGGGCGGGCGGTCCACGCCGCAGCGGCCAGGGCTGAACGCGGGGCGCGCGGCACGCCGGGGGCGGCGGTGGTCCGCCCACGGCCCGCGGCGAGGCGGACCGGGGAGCCAGGCGGCCGGTAACCTTTCGCGGCGACAAGGGCCGTGCGGCTTCCTCCGCGCGCTATGTGAGCCCGACTGGCCCGGATCGTCGCCGGGGCGCTCCTCCGCGGCGCCGAGCGACGAGCCGCGGGAGCGCCGTGCTAGGCTCGCCGCTCATGGCGCAGCTCTCGCGCGCGGACCAGGTGGCGGCGCTCGGGCGCATGATCGCGGCGCTCGATCCTCGGCCGGCGCCGCACTTCGACGCCTTCGCGGCCCTGTTTCACGGGAAGAGCCTGCGGAAGGGCGAGGTGTTCGTGCGGGCCGGCGAGACGAGCGACTCGGTGGCGCTCGTCAACTCCGGCATCGCCCGGATGTTTTACACGCGCAGGGACGGCAAGGAGTTCAACAAGGCGTTCGTCTCCGCGCCCGACTTCATGTCGGTGCTGGAGGCGCTGATCACCGGCGAGCCCGCCCGGCTGACGATCCAGGCGCTGACCCCGATGCAGCTCTTCGTCGCGCCGTACGCGCGGCTCGGCGCGTTCTGCGAGCGCGACGCCTACTGGGAGCGGGTGTGCCGGCGGATCGTCGAGCGGGTGTACCTGAAGAAGGTGCGCCGCGAGGCCTCGCTGCTGATGGATACGGCCGCGGATCGCTACCGCGCCTTCATCGCGGAGCACGGCGCCGTGGCGAGCCGCGTGCCCGACTACCACATCGCCGCGTATCTCGGCATCACGCCCGAGGCCCTGAGCCGCCTGAAGCGCGCCGCGACGAGGCCCGCCGCTTCTTGACCTGGATCAAGGCGCGACCGCGACCTCCCTGGTCATGTTGTCCGGCATGACGACGGAACGAACGACGCGAGGCGGCGAGCAGCGAGCAACGGAACCCACGCGCAGCCTGGAGCGGCCCGATCGGGCGCGGGGCGCGCGCCGCGATCGGCCGCGCGGCGTGCCCCGGAAGGCGGCGCTGCTGGCGGGGCTCGCGGCCGTGCTCACCGGCGCGGCGCTGGCCGCCTGCGCCGTGGCGCCGCCGAGGCTCCACCCCGTGTTCCCCGAGGGCCCGGCGGCGGAGAAGCCGAGAGGGAAGATCCTGTTCGTGCTCAGCGCGGCGCGAGAGCAGACGCTCGGCGACCGCTCGAAGCGCGCGACCGGCACCTTCCTCGGCGAGTTCTACGAGCCGTACCTGGCCCTCACCGGCGCGGGGCACGAGGTCGTCTTCGCGACAGAAGGAGGGGCCGCTCCGGCGATCGACCCGGAGAGCCTCGACGAGCGGTACTGGGAAGACGAGGCGCAGCGCGCGGAGGCGCGGCGGTTCGTGGAGCGCGCCCCGCAGGTCCGCGCCCCGCTCAGCCTGAAGCAGGCGCGCGCCGCGGCCGACGCGTTCGACGGCATCGTCGTTCCGGGCGGACAGGGCGTGATGGTCGACCTGCTGGACAACGCGGACCTGCACGCGCTGCTCGCCCACTTCGCCGCCAGGGACCAGCCCGTGGGGCTGATCTGTCACGCGCCGGCGGTGTTGACCCGCATGCGGCAGCCGAACCCGCTCAGCCGCCGGACGGTGACGTCGGTCTCGTCGTTCGAGGAGCTCTACATCGAGACCTTCGTGATGGGGGCCGAGGCCCAGGTCCGGGACATCGGCGAGCAGCTCGAGGACCACGGCTACGAGCACGAGGCCGCCTTCCCCGGGAGCGCCCACGCGCTGCGCGATTGCAACCTCGTGACGAGCCAGAACCCCTTCTCCACGGGCCGGTTCAGCGCGCTGTACCTCGAGGCGCTCGCCGACTACCGGCGCGGCGCTCGTTGCGCGATCGGCGGGCGGCCGTGACGGGCGCTCGCGCTCGACGGCGGGCGAGGCGCGACGGACGGGGGCGCGCTCGCGGCGCGACCGCCCGTACGCCGCTAACACGCATCTGCAGCTCTGGATCGGGCGCGGTCCTTGCGCCCCGGGCAGGCACCACTGAGCCCCGAGGGGCCCTGTCCGGGGAGACATGGAATGTATGTTCTCGTGATCATCGTGCTGCTCGGCGCCAGCGCGGCCCTGGCCCTGCGCGGGGCGCTCGCGCACCGGCGCTCGCTCGTCGCGGCGGGAGCGCTGCTCTTCGCCGCCACGCTCGGGTTCTTCGTGTTCCTGAGCTTCTGGGGCGAGTACCTCTGGTTCGCCGAGCTCGGCTACGCCGCGCGCTTCTGGAAGGAGGTCCTGGCCCGGCTGATCTCGGCGGCCGCGGCCGCGGCGCTCGGCGGGCTCCTCGTCTTCCTGCTGACCCTCCCCGCGCGTTCGCGCGGGGCGCGCCGCGTCCCGACGATCCTCGGGGCGGCGCTCGGCGCCGTGTGGGGCTTCTTCGGCTGGCAGGTGATCCTGCGCTTCATCGAGCGCGTGCCCACCGAGCAGCGCGACCCCATCCTCGGCCACAGCACGTCGTTCTACCTGTTCTCACTGCCGTTCTACGACGCGCTCCACTTCCTGCTTTGGGCGCTCGCCCTCGTCGCGCTGGCCGGGGCGGCGGTCGACGCGGGCCTCGCGTCGGGGGCGCCGAAAATCCGCTATCCGGCCGAGCGCGTCGTCGGTCCTCCCGCCGAGCCCGTCGCGGGGCCCGGCGACGAGCACGTCACGGCGGCCAACGTCGCCGGTCCTCCCGCCGAGCCCGTCGCGGGGCCCGGCGACGAGCACGTCACGGCGGCCAACGTCGCCGGTCCTGCGGCCAGGCACGCCGCGGCGCCGGCCGCCGCGGGGCACGCCGCGGCGCCCGCGCCGGCCGGCGCCGCGCGGCACCGCGCGATCTTCCATTGCCTCGGCGCGATCGCGCTCGTGCTCGGCCTGGGGCGCTGGCTCGCCTCGTATCACCTCATGTACTCGTCATGGGGCGTCGTCGTGGGCCCGGGCTGGACCGACGTCCACGTGCGCCTGCCAGCGAACCGGATCGTCGCCGTCATCGCGGCGCTCGTGGGCATCGCGCTCTTCCTGCCGCCGGTGCAGCGCGCCCTCTCCCGTGCGGCCTCCGGTGAGCGCAGGACGGGACGGCGCGCCCTCGCGGGGCTCGCCGCGCTGCCGGCGCTCCTCATCGGGGTCCCCTGGCTCCTCGGCCTCGTCGTGCTCCCGGCGCTCTTCCAGTGGCTCAAGGTGGTGCCCAACGAGCTCGCCGTCGAGCGGCCCTACCTCGCCCACAACATCGCGTTCACCCGCGCGGGGTTCCGCCTCCACGAGGTCGAGGTCACCGAGTTCCCCGTCTCCGACCGGCTCACGCGCGAGACCCTCAAGGACAACGAGGATCTCCTCTCCGAGGTGCGCCTCTGGGACCCGCGCGCGCTCGACGCCGTGCTCCATCAGTTCCAGGCGATCCGCCTCTATTACGAGATGTCCGGCGTCGACATCGATCGCTACGACATCGACGGCCGCTACCGGCAGGTCATGCTCGCCCCGCGCGAGCTCGACCCGGAGAACCTGCCGCGCGAGCACCAGACGTTCGTCAACCGGCGCTTCAAGTACACGCACGGCCACGGCGTCGCCATGGCGTCGGCGCACGACTTCACGCACGACGGGCAGCCGAACCTGCTCGTGAAGGACATCCCGCCCGTCTCCGCCTCCCCCGAGCTCGCCATCGAGCGGCCCGAGATCTATTATGGAGAGGCCACCCGCGGCTACGTGGTGGCCAACTCCAGGGAGCCGGAGTTCGACTATCCGAGCGGCTCGGAGAACGTCTATACGCGTTACGAGGGCACCGGCGGGATCGAGCTCAAGGGCTTCTTCCGCAAGCTCCTCTTCGGCTGGAAGCTCGGCGGCACGGAGTTCCTCGTCTCCGGCATCCCCATGGACGAGAGCCGGGTGATGTTCCGCCGCGAGATCCGCGAGCGCGTGGCCGCCGTCGCCCCCTTCCTGGCGCTCGACCGCGATCCGTACATCGTCGTCGCCGGCGGCCGGCTCCAGTGGATCGTCGACGCGTACACGACGTCCAGCTACTACCCTTACAGCGAGAGCTTCTTCTCCGCCGAGGGCACCGGGCTGGACGCGATGGGGGACGCGGGCGGCCGGGCGGCGTTCACGCACCACCTCCGCCGCGCGAACTACGTGCGCAACTCGGTCAAGGCGGTGGTCGACGCCTTCGACGGCTCCGTGCGCCTCTACGTCTTCGAGCCGGAGGATCCGATCGTGCAGGTCTACACCCGCATCTTCCCGGGCCTGCTCCGGCCGAGCGAGGAGATGCCGGCGGAGCTCCGCGCGCACGTGCGCTATCCGGAGGACTTCCTCCTCGCGCAGGGGCTCGTCTACGCGAAGTACCACATGAGGGATCCCGAGGTGTTCTACAACCAGGAGGACCTCTGGATGCGAGCGACCGAGAAGTACCATGACGAGGTCCAGCCCGTGGAGCCGTATTACGTGATGTGGAAGCCGCCGGGCGAGGGGCGGCCCGAGTTCACGCTGATCCTGCCGTTCACGCCGAAGAACCGGCAGGTGCTCATCGGCTGGATCGCCGGGATGTCCGACGGCGACAACTACGGGCGCATGCTCGCGTACAAGTTCCCCAAGGAGACGCGCGTGCTCGGCACCCAGCAGATGGACACGAAGATCGATCAGAACCCCGTGCTGTCCGCGCAGCTCTCGCTCTGGAGCCAGCGCGGCCAGAAGGTGATCCGCGGCAACGCGCTCGTCATCCCCGTGGCGGACACGCTCCTCTACGTCGAGCCCATCTTCCTCCAGGCGGACACGGCGGCCTACCCGGAGCTCCGCGTCGTCGTCGTGATGCACGGCGACCGGATGAGCTACGCGAGCTCGCTCGACGCGGCGCTGCGCGGGCTCGTCGAGGGCGGGCCGACCCCGGCGCCGGCCGCGGCGGGCCCGCCCGGCGTGCCCGGGACCACCGTCGGGCTGGCGCAGCAGGCGAACGAGAGCTTCGAGAACACCCTGCGCCTGCTCGGCGAGCGTCGCTTCCACGAGGCGGCGGTAGAGCTCGAGACGCTGAGCCGCACGCTGGAGGAGCTCCAGGACCCGTCCGCCGCGCCCGACGAGCGCTCGCCGGCGGCGCGGCGGCGCGGCGTCCCGGCGGAGTGACGATCGAGCGAGCGATCTCGCCGCGCCTGGGGCATGTTCCCCGGCGGCCGGCCCCGAGCCCCTCACCCCGGGACCCTGCACGGAGATCCCGATGCCGATCGTCGAGCCCACGCCCACCGCACTGCTGCTCCTCGCCGTCGGCGTGCTCGCGGGGATCAGCGTGCTCCTGAGCGCGGTCTCGGGGCGGTTCGGCTTCCCGGTGATGCTGCTCTTCCTCGGCATCGGGATGCTCGCGGGGGACGCGGGCCTCGGCATCCCCTTCGAGGACCACGCCCTCGCCTTCCGCGTCGGCACCATCGCGCTCGTCTTCATCCTCTTCGACGGCGGGCTCAACACGTCCGTGTCCTCGATCCGGTCGGTGCTCGGCCCCGCGGGGCTCCTCGCGACCGCCGGCGTCGCCGCCACCGCCGCGCTCGTCGCCGCGGGCGCGCACTACCTGTTCGATTTCCCCTGGATCGAGGCCATGCTGCTCGGCGCTGTCGTCTCGTCGACCGACGCCGCCGCCGTCTTCTCCGTCCTGCGATCGAGCGGCATCCACCTGGAGCGGCGGGTGGCAGCGACGCTCGAGGTGGAGAGCGGCGCGAACGACCCGATGGCGGTCATCCTCACCCTGGCCATCACCGGGAGCCTCGCCAGCGGCGAGGAGCTCGGCGCGCGCGTGCTCCTCGACGTCGTCGTGCAGCTCGTCGTCGGCGCCGCGCTCGGGATCGGCGGCGCCCGCGCCGGCCGGGCGCTGCTCGCGCGGGCGCGGCTGCCGGCCGCGGGCCTCTACGCGGTGTTCACGATGGCCTTCGCGCTCGTCGTCTTCGCCGCGGTCACGCTGCTGTCGGGCAGCGGCTTCCTCGCCGTGTACATCGCCGGCGTGGTGCTCGGCAACGGGCCGCTCCCTTACCGCGCGGGGCTGCTGCGCGTGCACGACGCCGTCGCCTGGCTGAGCCAGACGGGGATGTTCCTGCTCCTCGGGCTCCTCGTCTTCCCGCGCGAGCTCGCCGCTGTCGCGGTCCCGGGGCTCGGCGTGGCGCTGCTGCTCGCCTTCGTCGCGCGCCCGCTCGCCGTCGTCCCCTTCCTCGTGCCGTTCGGCTACCGCGCGCGGGAGATCGCGTACGTCGCCTGGATGGGGCTGCGCGGGGCGGTGCCGATCATCCTCGCCACCTTCCCCATCCTCGCGCACGCGCCGGGCGCGCACCGCATCTTCAACGTGGTCTTCTTCGTCGTGGTGGTGAGCGGCATCGCGCAGGGGACGAGCGCGCGCGCGGCGACGCGCTGGCTGGGCCTCGAGACGGACGAGCCGCCGCCGCCGCCGGCGAGCATCGACATCACCTCGGCGGAGCCGCTCGCGGGCGAGCCGGCGGCCTTCCACATCGGCCCGCGGTCGCCGGCGCGCGACCGCGCGATCGCCGCCCTCGGGTTCCCGCGCGGGACGGTGGCCATGCTGGTGATCCGCGGGCGGGAGGCGATCGCGCCGCGGGGCGACCTCGTGCTCCAGGAGGGCGACTACATCTACGTCTTCTGCCAGCCGGAGGACCGGCCCGCCGTGGACGCGATCTTCCCGGACGCCGCGAGCGCCTGAGCGGCCGCCGCGAGGCGGCCGAGGGCGACCGGCTCCGGGAACGCCGCTCGCAAGGCCGTGGGCCATGGATCACGGCGGAGAGCGGCAGGTGCAAGGCCCCCCGGCCAG
The DNA here is from genome assembly GCF_051521615.1 of Sorangium sp. So ce1335. Classification (NCBI taxonomy): domain Bacteria; kingdom Pseudomonadati; phylum Myxococcota; order Polyangiales; family Polyangiaceae; genus Sorangium; species Sorangium sp. So ce1335. The sequence goes on along the minus strand of NZ_CP150363.1, from coordinate 4,676,476 downwards.
CGGCGCGCCTTCGGTGCGCGCGAGCGTGCTCGCGGTCGCCGGCGGGCTGGTCGCGCTGGGCCTGGCCGTCCACCATCTCTGGTCCGCCGTGCTGTCGTTGCTCATCGGCGGCGCCGTCTACTACCTGCTCGCGCCGCTCGTGTCGCTCCTCCAGCGCTGGCGCGTCCCGCGCATCGCGAGCACCTTCCTGCTCGCCGGCCTGCTCGGAGCCGGGGTGGCGGCGGCCGCGGGGTACCTCGGCCCGCGGGTGTACTCCGAGTTCTCGTCGCTCGTCAGCCAGCTGCCGCACCACCTGGCCCAACTCGAGCAATGGCTCGTGGAGGAGAGCGGCGTGCTCGGCGAGGGCGCCGACGAGCGCGTCCAGGGCGCGATCGACGAGATGCTCCAGCGCTCGGGCGGCGTCGCGATGGATCTCGCCCACCGGATGCTCGGCGTCGCGATGGCCGCCTCCGGATCCGCGTCGTCGGTCCTGTTCGGCCTGATCACGGGATTTTACCTGCTGCTCAGCGGCCACGAGGTCGCCCGCGGCATCCCGCGCTGGATCCCGCCCGCCCACCGCGAGCGCTGGGTGCGCTTCGGCCGCGCGTCGAGCCGCGTCCTCGCCGCCTACGTGCGCGCCCGCGTGATCGCGTCGCTCTTCGTCGGCGTGAGCTACTGGATCGCCTTCGCCCTGCTCGGCCTGCACCAGGCGCTCCTGCTCGCGGTCGTCGGCGGCCTGCTCAACTTCATCCCCGTGGTCGGGCCGCTGCTCGCGGCGATCCCCGCCCTCATCGTCGCCGCGTTCCAGGGGATCGAGCTCGTCCTCGGGGTCGCCCTGGTGATGCTCGCGGCCCAGCAGGTCGAGAGCCTCGTGATCGGGCCGCTCCTCGAGGGGCGCTCCGTGCGCCTCCCGCCGGTCGCGATCGTCCTCGTCGTCGCCGCGGGCGCCGCCGTCGCGGGGATCCCCGGCATGCTCCTGGCGACGCCCACGGCGGGCCTCGCGAGGACGGCGCTCGACATCTTCTACCGAGAGGCGTGGCGCGAGCCGGCCGGGTGATCCGCGCCCGCGCCTCCGCCCCCATCGACGTGTGGGTGAACAACGCGATGGTCCCGGTCTTCTCGCCCGTGATCGAGATGAAGCCCGAGGACTATCGGCGCGTGATGGGGGTGACCTACCTCGGCAACGTGTACGACCCCCTCGCCGCGCTCCGGCGGATGCGGCCGCGCGACCGCATGGACCGACCGCACGGGCTCGCCCACCAGCGCCGCTCAGCGCCTCCGGCCCCCCGTCCCTGTCGCGCGCTCGATCGGCGGCGCCTCGGGCGGTATCGCGTCCGGCTCGCGCGCCACATCTCCCTCGGTCCGGACGTCGGCCTTCTCGCGGCGCACCGTCGCCTGCGCCGTCTCGCGCTCCTGGACCACGTCCTTCCCGATGCGGAGCTCCTCCTTCACCACGGGTCGCGTCGACACCTCCGCGCGCTCCTCGCGGATGGGAACGCTGATCGACCCCTCCTCGAACAGGGCGTCGGACGCGGCGGGCCGCTCCCCGCTCGCGGGGACGCGCTCGACGTGCACCACCTCGCGCGCCACGGGCACGGAGATCTGCTGCTGCTCGGTCACGACCTCCTTCTTGACCTGCACCCGGCCGACCTCGTGCACCGACTTTCCGACCGTGACCTCCTCTTCCACGAGCGGCACGCGGACCTCCTGCCCCTCCCCGAGCGGGGCGCCGGCCTCGCGCGCCCCGGCGCGGCCCGCGGCGAGGTGCTCGCGACCCTGCGTGAGGATGATCTCCCCATCGCGGACGTCGGCCACCTCGTCGTAGCGCACCCGGTATTCCTCCGTGAAGAAGAGCCCCTTCTCGATCTCGAACGAGGCCGGATCGATCCGGGTCACCTTGCCCAGCTTCTCGCCGTCCGCGCTCCGGACGACCATCCCGCGCTTGAGCTCCTGCTGCGTCACCATGATGCACCCCCATCAGGTATGTTCCGGCTCCGGCGCTGCATCGGGGCGGCTCAGCGCCGGCGGACCGGCCCCTCTGCCGGACTCGCCGCCGCGCTCCGTCGTCCGCCTCTCTGGCAGCGCCTCGCGCGCCTGACGCACGCCTGCCGTCGCTCTCCTCGCTGCACCATGCAATCCGCGCACCGGCCGTCGACACGCCGCTCGCGCCAGGAGCGCGTCAGGCCCGGCGCGCCGCCGCGAGGGGCGCCGAGCACCTCCGTGCAGCGAGGAAGCGCTCGAGCGCGCGGGAGGCAGGCCGCGGCGCGCCGCCCTGTGCAGGAGGCGCTCCAGGAGCAGGATCACCCGCGCTCCTGCTCTCGCCACGCCGGGCCGAGCGCGCGCGCGAGGCTCACCCCGCTCGCGATGAGCCCCACGTGGCTGAACGCCTGGGGGAAGTTGCCGACGAAGGCGCCGGTCGCCGGCTCGATCTGCTCCGGCAGCAGGCCGAGGGGGCTCGCGCGCGCGCAGAGACCCCGGTAGAGCGACAGCGCCTCGTCGAGCCGCCCCTGCCCGACCAGGTTGTCGACGAGCCAGAAGCTGCAGAGGAGGAAGGCGCCCTCGTCGGACTCCGCGACGCCGTCGTCGTACTCGCCGGGCAGGTAGCGGTACAGGAGCCCGTCGCCCGCCCGGAGGCCGGTCGCGATCGCCTCCGTTGTCGCGATCATCCGCGGGTGATCGGCGGGGATCACCCTGCGCAGCGGCAGCGCCAGCGCGCTCGCGTCGAGCGGCCCTCCGCCGAGCGCCGCGGTGATCGCCCCGACGCGCGGATCCCACGCCTCCTCCAGGATCGTCCGGCGGATCTCCTCCGCCTGGCGCCGGAGCCCGCCGACGTCCGCGGGCAGCCCGTGCCGCTCGGCGAGCCGCCACCCCCGGTCCAGCGCGACCTGGCACAGCGCCGCGGAGTACGTGAACGGGCGGCCCGCGCTGCGGACCTCCCAGATGCCGTGATCGGGCTGCCTCCACTCGCTGGCCGCGCCCTCGAGGAGCGGCACGAGCCGGGACCACAGGGCCGGGCGGATCTCCCCGCCGCCCGAGGCCCACTGGTAGGCGCAATCGATGATCTCGCCGAAGACGTCGTGCTGCTTCTGGTCCGCGGCGGCGTTGCCCCACCGCACCGGCCGGGAGCCGCGATACCCCTCGAGCTCGCCGCAGATCCGCTCGGGCGGCGGGAGCTCCCCGTCGAGGTCGTACAGCACCTTCGGGCGGCCGTCCCTGTCCACCGCGTCGAGCGCCCAGCCGAGGAAGCCCCACGCCTCCGCCGCGAGCCCGATCCTGCGGAGCGCGTGCACCGAGAACGCGGCGTCGCGGATCCACGCGTAGCGGTAGTCCCAGTTCCGCACCCCGCCGATGACCTCCGGCAGCGACGAGGTCGGCGCGGCGACCATGGCGCCTGACTCGAAGTGATCGAGCAGCTTGAGCGTGATCGCCGAGCGGCGCACGAGCGACCGGGCCGGCCCGTCGTACCGGATGCCCGAGGCCCAGCGGCGCCACGCGTCGGCCGTCGCCTCGAGCCGCCGCTCCGGCGGCGCCGCGCGGCGCCGGTGCGCGCTGCGCAAGAAGAGCTCCGCGTGGAGCCGCTCGCCGGCGCTGAGCCGCACGGTCGTCGTCGGCCCGGTCAGCTCGTGCGACGACGCGAGCCACAGCCCCAGATCGGGCCGGGCCTTGCAGTGAAAGCGCAGGCCGTCCCGCTCCTGGCCCACCTCCGCGCCGCCGTACGGCGCGACGTCGATCCGCACGTCGACGCTCCCCTCCACGACCTCCGCCAGGCGCAGCAGCTCGGCGCGCCCCGCGGGGGCGTCCTCGGTGAGGTCCGCGCCGGAGCGCAGCGTCAGCGCGTCGGTGACCCGGAGCAGGCCTGTCGGGCTCTGCATCTCCGTCACCAGGATGCCCGTGTCCTCGATATAGCGCTGGCCGGACGCCACGACGATGTCCGGGGACACCGTGAAGGCACCCCCGCGCGCCGCGTCGAGGAGCCTGCAGAAGACGGGCGGCGCGTCGAAGCGCGGCGCGCACAGCCAGACGACCGCCCCGTCGCGCCCGACGAGCGCCGCGGTGGCGCCATCCCCGATGAGCCCGTGATCCTCGAGCGGCAGGTACCCGCGGTCCTCGCGGAGCGGTGCGAGCTTCATCGAGGGTCCCTGGGGAGCCTGCGCGGCGATGTCAAAGGGCCCTCGGTCCGGCTCGCTCCCTCGAGCGACTCCCGCGCTCCCTCGGCCGGTGGTTCCACGACCGACTGGCACTCTCCACCCGGAGCACGTCCTCGATCACAAGGTCCCTCCCCCGGCAGGCGCTCTCCCGCCCTCGAGCGCTGTTCTCCTGTCCTCGAGATCTGCCCTCCAGAGCGCACAAAACGGCATGAATCGTGCAGGGCTCTACGGCGTCCGACGTGGGCCATCGCGCATGCTCCTCCTGCGGATCGAGGCATGTGAACCGCGAGCGAGGAGGAGCCCCAAAATGCCCAGGGTCGGATCGCCGCGACCGCGGCAAACTGCCCCAGGAACCCGTGCTTCGCGCGGAGCCACGGAGGAAGGAAATCAAGAGGATGAGCAAGATGCACAAGCCGTCACGACGCGCCGCGTTCGCCGGTGAGATCGCCCGCCCGATCACGCGCGCGAACGGCCGGACGCCGGCCGACAACACACCCGTCGCCGTGCGGACCACGGGCCTCGATATCGACCAGGAGGTGCGCGATTACGCGCGCCAGCGCCTCGGGATCCGGCTCGGCAAGTTCTCCGCCGAGATCCAGCGCGTCAGCGTGCGCCTCGAGGACGTGAACGGCCCGCGCGGCGGCGTGGACACGGTTTGTCGCATCAAGGTGGTGCTGCGCGGGCTCCCCACCGTCGTCGCGCAGGACGTCGCGGAGGGGATCCGCGAGGCGATCGACCGCGCGAGCCACATCGCCGAGCGCTCGGTGCGTCGCGCGCTCGGCCGCTCGCGGCCTGCCGCTGCTGCGCTGCGCGACCGGCGGTGGAGCGCCTCGCCCCTGGCCGCGCGCGGCGCGCGCGCGGCCGAGGGCGAGACGGCCGAGGCCCGGCGGCGCAAGCGCCGGCCGCTGCCCATGCCCGAGGGCGGCAGCCTGATCGGCCGGCGCGTCGGCCGCCGCGCGGACAACCTCGAGCGCGCGGCCGAGCAGCGGCGCGAGCCGAGGGTCGACACGGCGCAACCGGGCTGGAGCTCCACCGACCGCCGCGCGGGCGGCAGCTCGACGGCCGCCCGGAACACGAAGCTGAACACGTCGCGCGCGGCCGCCACGCTCGAGGACTCCGCCGCGGACCGCCCCTCGCGCAAGTCGACGCGCAAGAGCGCCAACCGGCAGAAGCAGGACAACAACCTGCGGCAGCGGCAGACCCGCGCGGCGCGGTCCCCGAAGGCGCGCGCGGCGAGGGCCACGGCGCGTCCGTAGATCGACCAACGGGCTGAACCCGCCTGAAACGAGCAGGACTTCGAACCGCCAAGGCGCCCAGGACGCCAAGACATCGTTTTCTTCCTGGCGTCCTTGGCGCCTTGGCGGTTCACTTCCCGCTCGCTCAACATGATTGTTGTTCTGGAGCGCGCGCGTCACCTCGGCTCGTACGTCGCGACGATGTTGCCGTTGTCGAAGGTGCGCTCGGAGACGCGGCGGAGCGCGATGGCGCGGTCGAGGCCCTCGAAGAGGGTGCGGCCGCCGCCGAGCAGGATCGGCACGATGACGAACGTGTAGCCGTCGATGAGCCCGGCCCGCGCGAGCTGGGCCACGATCGTGCCGCTCCCCATCACGAGGATCGGCTCGCCGCTGCCCTGCTTCATCGCGGCGATCCGCTCCACCAGGTCGCCGCGGAGCAGGGAGGCGTTCGCCCAGCCGACCTGCTCGAGCGTGCGCGAGACGACGAGCTTCTCCAGCCGGGCCATGCCCTCGGCGACCTCAGGCATCTGCTGGCGCGCCGCCTCGGTCGTCCAGAAGCTCGCCATGAGCTCGTAGGTCTTGCGGCCAAAGAGCAGCGTGCCCCGGCCGCCCCTGGCGTTCTCCGCGGTGAAGCGCGCCCACTCGGGATCACCCGCGGAGGACGCGTGGGCCCAGCTCATGTCGCCTCGCGCATCGACGAAGTAGCCGTCCAGCGAGACGTTCTCGAACACCGTCAGCTTTCTCATCGCAACCTCCTCGCGCGACCGCGACGTGAAGTGATAGTCCTGAATTAGGACTGGACGGTCCTGAAGTCAAACTCCATCGTGGATCCCATGCGTAGCTACCAGGATCCGTGCGGGATCGCGCGCGCTCTCGACCGCGTGGGAGAGCGGTGGGCGCTCCTCGTCGTGCGCGAGCTCCTCCTCGGCCCGCGGCGCTTCACCGATCTGCGCGCCGGGCTCCCTTCCGCCAGCCCCAACGTGCTGTCGCAGCGGCTGCGGGAGCTCGAGGACGCCGGCGTCGTGCAGCGGCGCGCGCTCGCGCCGCCCGCCGCGGCGACGGTCTACGAGCTCACGCCCCGGGGGCGCGAGCTCGAGCCGGTGCTCGTGTCGCTCGCTCGCTGGGGGAGCCGGGCGGTCCCTCTGCCCCGGGGCGAGCTCAGCCCGAGCGCGATGATGATCGCGCTCCGCACGACGTTCGACCCCGGCGCGCTCTCGCGCGGAAGGCTCGCTGTCGTCCTCGACGGCGAGCCGTTCTCTGTCGAGATCGCGTGCGGCGCCCTGTCGGTGGCGCGCGGCGAGCCCGAGGCGCCCGACGCGACGATCACCACGACCGCGCGCGCCCTCCGCGCCGTCGTGTTCGCGGGATCCGCGGGACGCGAGCCGCGCGGGGTCGAGATCGCCGGCGACGCCGCCCTCGCGGCGCGCTTCCTCGGCGCGTTCGTGCGCCCGGCGCCATCGGAGAGGAATCCATGACATGCCCTGTCCACGGCTCGAGCGCCTCGATCACGACCTCAGGTGCGTCGCGCCCGGCACCTACGCCATCGCCGCCTGGCTCGACCGGCCTCACCACGGCGCAGCGCGAGGCCCTCGGCCACCTCGGGTAGAGCTCCCGCTCGCGCGCCGCCGCGAGCTGGGGTAAGGAGCGTCCCCGACCGTCCGTGCGGCGTGATGATGAGGTAAGCCATGACATCCCCCTTCTCCGACATTCCGCTCGCCCCCGCCGACCCGATCCTCGGGTTGACCGACGCCTTCCAGAAGGATCAGAACCCGCGCAAGGTCAACCTGGGCGTGGGCGTATACCAGAACGCGCAGGGCAAGGTGCCCGTGCTCAAGGTGATCCGGGAGGCCGAGAAGCGCTGGTACGAGAAGGAAGACTCCAAGTCGTACCTGCCGATCGACGGCGCCCAGGCGTACACGCGGGCTGTCCAGGAGCTGCTCTTCGGCGACGGCTCGGCGCTGGTCAAGGACGGGCGCGTGGTCACCGCGCAGGCGCTCGGCGGCACGGGCGCGCTCAAGCTCGGCGCCGACTTCCTGCGCCGGTTCCTGCCGGACTCGGCGCTCTGGATCAGCGCGCCGAGCTGGGAGAACCACCGCGCGCTGTTCGAGTCCGTCGGCTTCACGGTGAGCGAGTACCCGTACTACGACCCGAGCACGCACGGGCTCGACTTCGCGGGCATGCGCCGCGCGCTGCTCGAGGCGCCGGCTCGCTCGGTTATCCTGCTCCACGCCTGCTGCCACAACCCGACCGGGGTGGACCTCGACGCGCAGCAGTGGGATGAGGTGGTGCGCATCGTGCGCGAGCGCGATCTCGTGCCGTTCATCGATTTCGCCTACCAGGGCTTCGGCGACGGCATCGAGCAGGACGCGGTTGCCGTGCGCGCCTTCGCCCGCGCGGAGCTGCCCTGCGTCATCGCGAGCTCGTTCTCCAAGTCGTTCTCGCTCTACCGCGAGCGCGTGGGCGCGGTCAGCCTGGTCACGACCAGCAGCGATGAGGCGAAGCGCGTCGCCTCCCAGATCAAGCGCGTGATCCGGACCAACTACTCGAGTCCCTCCTCCCACGGCGCGCAGGTGGTTGCCCTGGCGCTGGGCGACCCGGAGCTGCGCCGGCAGTGGGAGGGCGAGCTCGGCGAGATGCGCGATCGCATCCGCGCGATGCGCGGCCACTTCGTGGAGCTCCTCGCGAAGAAGGGCGCGGGTCGCGATTTCTCGTTCATCACGCGGCAGAAGGGCATGTTCTCGTACTCCGGCATCGAGCTCGAGCGCGTGCGCCGGCTGCGCTCGGAGTTCGGGCTGTACATCGTCGACAGCGGGCGGATCTGCGTCGCGGCGATGAACGAGAACAACCTCGAGTACATCACCGACAGCATCGCCGCGGTGCTCTAGCCCTGCTTTCGCAGAATGCACCCGCCGATGCTCAGGCAGGTGCAGGCTCTCCGGGCGCTGCGACCCCCGATCCCAAAGGAGCGCGTCGAGCCGCAGCAGGTCTGCGGCTCGAGAAAGTAGAAGTCCTGCCCCTCGACGTCTTGCCAGCGGCTGCCGATCCGATGTGATGTGTAGAACAGCCGGCAGGGCTTGTTCATGTCGTAGTTGCTGGGCATATCGACGTAATACACGCGATTTTGGCCCGAACTCGAGATCGTATACTCCCTGGTCGTCAACGTGGTTGCCTTGCCGCACCCCGCGCTCGGCACAGGCGCGTTCCCCATGGGAATGGCTCCTTCGGGCCAGCCACCCATGCCAGCACCGCCGCTGCCGGTCGGCTCAGCCCCGCCACTTCCGCCGCTGTTGTCGCCGCCGGTCCCAGCCACGGTGGTGCCGCCAGAGGTCGCAACGCCGCTGCCGCTCGCGCTGCCGCCAGAGGTCGCAACGCCGCTGCCGCTCGCGCTATCAACGGAGCCGGTCGCCGTCGCTCCGCCCCCTCCGTCGTTGTTCGAGTCGGACTCGGCGGGGGCGCACGAAATCGCGACCCAACTCGCAAGGGTGGCGCAAAAGGCGAGTCGGCTGAACGTTTGATCTTGCGTCACAGGTCTCCTACGTTCCGGAATCAGGTGAAAAGGAAACAAAACGATTCGAGCGTATCAAGGGCGACTCGCCACACTCACCTCCGTGGACGGCGCAGAAGGCGGATGGATGCCTGACCGCCGCGTGACGGAGGTGGTGTTGTTGCTCCTGCCCAGGCCAGCGATGCTCATGACGTGTCCGGAGGAGCAGCGGAAGAGGCGACGACGCACGACGGCAGCGGGCGGCGAGCCATCGCAGCCTGACCGCAGCGAGGACCGATGGACAGGTCGACCCCCGAGGCGCGCCACGAGCCAGGGGCGCGCGGCGCCCGCCCGCCAGAGCTCGGCCGGTTTCGACGCTCGGGGTCTGTGCTGCGACGGGCTCCCCGTGTACGCTCTCCCTGGCCTCCTCATGTCGACATGCCCTACGTGCCGAACCGAGCATGCGGACGGCGTCGTCGCTTGCCCGCCGGACGCTGACACGCTCTCGCCAGACCCCGCGCTGCCGGGCGCCGATCCGGATCTCGCGCCAGGCACTCCGGTCGGCGAGTACCGCATCGAGGCGAAGATCGGGGTCGGGGGCTTCGGCACGGTCTACCGCGCCATGCACCCGGTCATCGGCAAGGCGGCGGCCATCAAGGTCCTGAGCCGCCAGTGCTCGGCGAACCCGCAGCTCGTCTCCCGCTTCGTCGCCGAGGCGCGGGCCGTGAACCAGATCCGGCACCGCAACATCATCGACATCTTCTCGTTCGGCGCCCTCGACGACGGCCGGCACTACTACGTGATGGAGCTGCTCGAGGGGATGACCCTCGACGCCTACCTCCGCAAGCGCAGGCGCCTCCCGCCCGCCGAGGCGCTGCCCATCCTCGTCAAGATCGCGCGCGCGCTCGACGCCGCGCACGCCGCGGGCATCGCCCACCGCGACCTCAAGCCCGAGAACGTGTTCCTGGTCTTCGACGAGGACGGGACGATCTTCCCGAAGCTGCTCGACTTCGGCATCGCCAAGCTGCTCGGCGAGCCCTCGACGACAGCGCACAAGACGCGCACGGGGCACCTGATCGGGACGCCGCTCTACATGTCCCCCGAGCAGTGCCGCGGCAGGAACGTCGATCACCGGACGGACATCTACTCGTTCGGGATCCTGGCGCACGAGCTGCTCGCCGGCGCGCCGCCGTTCGACGGCGAGAGCGCGTTCGACCTCCTGACCAAGCACGCGTCGGAGCCGGCTCCCCCCCTGTCGAGCCTGGCCACGCACCTGTCGCCAGCGCTCGACGCGCCGCTCCTTCGGATGCTCGAGAAGGACCCCGCGAGCCGCCCGGCGTCGCTGCTCGAGGCGACCGCGGCGCTCGTGGAGGCCGCGCGGGGCGCAGGTTACGACGTGCCCACGGGCCTGCTGCGGGCGAGCGACGCCGCCGTCGGGCGCGGCGGGAGCGACGCCGCCGGACGCCGCGCGCGCACCGCAGCCGCGGAGCCGCTGGCCGCCGGGCTCGCGCCGACGCAGCCGGGTCCCGTCGCGGACGCGAGCACGGACCGCAACGGGACCGAGACGGTGCTGCAGCGGTCGCTGCCGGGCAAGGTGGAGAGCACGCCGGCCGCGGCGTCGCGGCGGAGGGCAGCGCTCGCCGCGGTCGCCATCCTCGGCGGCGCCGCGGCCGCCTCGCTCACGCTGCGCCTCACGGGGAGCGAGCATCTGGCCGACGCCCCGCGCGCGCCGGCGTTGGCTGCGCCGGCCGAGTCGGCCGCGCTGCTCGCCCCGGTCGCGCCGGCGCCCGCCGCCTCGGCCGCACCCGCGCCCGCCGCCTCGGCCGCACCCGCGCCCGCCGCCTCGGCCGCACCCGCGCCCGCCGCCTCGGCCGCACCCGCGCCCGCGGACGTGCCCACGGCGAGCGCCCGCGGGGCGCCGCCCGAGGTCGAGCTCCAGATCCAGGCGACGCCGAAGGAGATCGAGGTGTGGAGCGAGGGCAAGCTCGTCGGTAAGGCACCGGGGCCGCTGCGCCTGCCGCGCGGGCGCGCCGTGAAGCTCACCTTCAAGTCGCCCGGTTACCAGGAGCAGGCGCGGGAATTCCTGGCCGAAGCGGACGGCGCGCTCACCGTGACGTTGAAGAGGGCGGCGGCGACCTCGAGGGGCGCCGTGAGGAAGGGCGACCTGGAAGATCCGTTCCAGTGAGCATGCGCGCGCGATCCCGCTCCACGCGACACGCGCGGACGGCCGCGGGCGCCGCGGCGCTGCTCGGCGCGGTGGCCGGCTCCGCCGGGTGCGAGGAGCTCGGCGAGATCACCCCGGGCATCTGCGGCAACGGCGTCATCGAGCCGTCGCGCAACGAGGACTGCGACTGCTTCGAGGCCAGCGAGGCGTGCGTCGTCGAGACGAAGAACGCGCAGGGCGCGATCTCGAGCGCCGTGTGCAACCCGCCACGGAGCGAGAACGAGTGCCGCTTCGGATGCGACGACGCCGGCCAGGGGTGCCCGAGCGGGTGGGGCTGCGGGATCGACCGCGTGTGCCGCGTCTCCACGGGCGAGTTCAGGCCGCTCGGCGCCGCGCTGCCGCTCGGCGCGCAGCGGCTGCTCACGGGCGATCTCGACGGCGACGGCCGCGGCGACCTCGTGGGCGTCGGCTCGACGAGCCTCGAGGCGCTCTACTTCGATGCGAACAGCACGGTGGGGACACAGGTGTCGATCCCCTCCGCAGGGGACACGCCCGCGCTCGCGCGCCTGACCGACGACGCGACGACGGACATCGCGCTCAGCGTGGGGCCCGGCGTGGCGATCCTGAGCGGCCAGCCGGGCCGCACGTTCGCGCCGGTCCCCGTGCTCGCGTCGGTGTTTCCCCTGGAGCCGCTGATCGGCGCGAAGCCCGGGATGGTGACCTTGCGCGGGGCGCGCCTCCTGCCGGTCGGCAGCACACCCGAGGACGGGCAGACGTGGGTCGCCCTTGTCGCCGGGACCGTCACGGGCACGGGCGGCGCGGCGCCGGAGGACGTCATCGTCGTCGTGCAGGGGGCGGCGAGCGACGGGCTGTTGCTCCTCGGTCAGCAGCGCGGGCGGCGCGACGTCGCCGGTCCGCTCGTGAGCGCGGACCTCGACGGCGGTGGGCTCCACGAGGTGGTCGTCGCCCTCGCGGACGACTCGGCCGTGCGCGTCTACTCGCCGGACGGCGGCGCGCACACCGCCGTCGAGCTCCCGGCCGGCGCGCGGATCGCGGGCGCGCCCTTCCTCCGGGACGTGACCGGCGACGGCATCCTCGATCTGCTCGTCGGCGCCACGTGCGCGCAGCGCGACCCGGGCCTGCCCGCGCATGCCGCCTGCTACGAGCTCGACGTCGCGGAGGGCGCGGGCGGCGGCGCGTTCGGGGACATGCAGCCTTACGGTGATCTCTCGTACCCGGCCGGCGAGGCGGGCTCCCAGCGCTCGCCCGGCCTCGGGGCCCCCATCGCCGTCGGCGATCTCAACGGCGACGGGGTGCTCGACGTCGTGGACCCCGGCGCCGTGAGGCTCGGAAAGGCCCGGACGTCTCCTCCGTACCGGGTCGAGTTCGACCGGCTCGCGCCGGCGAAAGGCCGGCGCTGGACCAGCGCGGTGATCGCGGACCTGACCGGCAACGGCGTGCCCGACGTGATCACCGGCTCCGCAGACGCGACGGATCTGACGTTCTTCAACGGCGTCCCGGGCGCGCTGCCCTCCGACTTCAAGCTCAACGAGCTCAAGATCCCGACGCTGGGCAACGTCTCGAGCTTCGTCGTGGGCGACTTCGACGGCGATCTCCTGCCGGACCTCTCGTTCGCCGAGAGCGCCGGCAGCTCGCTGTCGAGCGCGGCCCACCCGACGCTCGCCGTCTGCTTCGGCCGGTACATGAAGGCGCCGGAGGCTCCGGTGCGGCTCGGCGCCTTCGAGGGGCTCCTCGATGTCGCTGCGGTGCGGCTGCCCGAGCCGGACGACGCCGTGGACGACGTCAGCGTGCTCTTCTCGCACGGCGGGGACATCGCGTTCAGCCTCATCGAGGGCAGCAGCTCGCGGTCGTTGCTGCCGCCGCTGCCGCTCGTCCGCGAGGGCGACGTCCGGCAGGCAGGCGAGCTGCGCGCCGCGAAGAGCATCGCCGGCCGCTTCACGGGCGCTCGGTCGGAGATCGCCTCGCTGACGATCGTGCCCCCGCGCCCTGGCTCCTCCGCGGGCCTGGCCGATCTCTGGCTGCTGCCGGCGGTCGAGGCGGACGCGATCGCCATGGTCGACAAGAACCAGCAGCGCATCTCGCTTCCCGCGGAGCTCATCCCCTCGCGGGAGCCCGCGTGGGCGCTGGATGGGGTCGCCGTCGACCTCGAAGGCGACGGAGCGGACGAGATCGTCCTCTCGCTGCCGGTGGAGGTCGCGGAGGAGGACGCGGCGGCTGGATCAGGGGCGCCCGCGCTGGAGGGCGCGGTCGTCCTCGTGCGCCGCGGCGCGAGCGGCGCGCTCGGGGTGCCGGAGTCGGCCATCGCGCCGGCGCCTGGCACGCTGTACGGGGGGCTCCGCGCGGGCGACGTGAACGGCGACGAGCGCGCGGACGTCGTGGGCATCGCTTACCGGCTGGAGCCGGGGACGCGCAGGATCGCGGCGAGCCGGCTCGCCGTCTTCTGGAATACGGGCGACGGCGCGCTGGACGCGCCGGTCGAGCTCGAGCCCGCGGACGCCGGTCTGGAGGACCTGGCGAGCGAGGTCACGAGCGTCGACTTCGCCCGCATCGACGAGGGGTCGGGAAGGGCGCTCGTGGTGCTCACGCGCGGCGCGGCCTACGCGCTCGATGCGTGCGGCGATGAGGCGGCGGCTTGCCACGACCTGGGCGGGCACCTGCTCCGCAGCCGCAAGCTGGACGGCATCCCCGGCGGCTCCGCGATCGCGACGTGCGACGTCCTCGGCGACGGGGTCGACGACCTCGGGGTGCTCAGCGACGGCGCGCTCCGCGTCCACGAAGGGGTCCCGATCCGCCGATGAGGACCTCGCTTTGCGTCGTGCTCATGGCCCTCGCGGCGACCGCGCTCGCGCCGCGCGCGGCCTCGGCCGAGGAGGACATCGAGCAGGCGAAGGCCCTCTTCAACGCCGGCGCCCAGGCCTACGCCGCGACGCGGTACCGCGACGCGGTGCAGTCCTTCGAGGCGGCGTACAGGAAGGCGCCGCGCCCTGCTCTGCTCTTCTCGCTCGCTCAGGCCTACCGCCGCCTGTACGTGGTCGAGCAGAGCCCCGAGGCGCTGAGGGCGGCCATCGCGAATTACCGGCGGTACCTGGAGCAGGTCCCGCAGGGCGGGCGCCGCGCGGACGCGACCGAGGCCCTGAGCGAGCTCGGCGTGATCGCTGCGCGCCTCGAGGCGAGCGCTCCGTCGTCGCCCGACGCGCTGGAGGCGGCGCCGCCCGACGCCAGGCCGAGGACCCGCATCAACGTCACCTCGCCGACCGCGGGGGCCCGCGTGTCCATCGATGGCCGCGCGCCGGTCGAGGTGCCGCTGATGGCCGAGGTCCAGCCGGGCAAGCACCGGATCAAGATCACGGCCGACGGCTACATCGACGAGGAGCGCGAGGTGGTCGCGATCGAGGGGGACGTCCTCGGGATCGACAGGGAGCTGCGCGAGCGGCCGGCGCTCCTCCAGGTGAAGGCCCCCGTCGGCGCGCAGGTCACGCTGGACGGGCGCTTCGTCGGCACGACGCCGCTGCCGCTCATCCAGGTCGCTCCCGGCAAGCGCTTCTTCGTCGTCACGAAGAACGGCCACATGCCGTTCTCGCGCGAGCTGTCGCTCCGCCGCGGCGAGCGCCGCGTCATCGAGGTGGGCCTCTCGAGCTCCCTCCAGCGGAAGATGTCCTATGGCCTCGTCGCGGTGGGGGTCCTGTCCGCCGCCGTCGGCGTGCTGACGCTGACCTCGAGCCTCGCGGAAGAGGAGGAGGCGCGCGAGATCGAGGAGAAGCGCGGGCGACAGGGGATCTCCGAGGAGGAGCTGGGCCAGTACCGAGCTCACCTCGACACGCGCGACGAGTTCGCGAACGCCACCACGGCCCTGTTCGGCACAGCCGCGGTGTTCGCCCTCGGCGGCTTCGTGTTCTACGCCTTCGACACGCCGACCCCCCCGCCGCTGCCCGCGCGCACGGACCCCACCCCCGCGCGCACGGGCGGCCCGATGCTCGAGCTCTCCGCCGCGCCGATCCTCGGGCCGGGGCTCGGCGGAGCGGGGCTCGTCGGCCGGTTCTGGTGACGGCGGCGCAGCGCCCTGGGTGGCGCCCCAGCTTGGGCCGGACGTCGAGCCGTCGAGCCCGCCCGCTCGCGTCGACTCGCAGCCGGAGCCTTGCCGCTCGCCAGTGCCCGCAGGCTCTACTGGGATCACTCGCTTTCATCGACCGTACGCCGTGCAATGCCCCGTGTCACCTGGCCGGCAGCTCACCGAGCTGCCAGCTGCGTTCGTCCCACGGCACGGGCCCGGCAACGCTCTCTCCCAGCGCCTCTAGCTTCTTGATGGTCGCAGGCGTCGCGCGAAAGCTCGATCCGTCGAACGGAAAGATCAGGCTCGCGCGCCGCTCGCGCAGCGAGGCGTCACGCCCCTCGCCGCACGCCTGCTGCAGGCGCTGCGCCTCGGCGGGGGTCGGCGTGACGAGCTCGTGGATCGCCAGCACGACATCGGTGCGCCCGTCGCCGTCTGCGTCGCGCAGCTGCACGTTGTCGAGCGTCGAGGCCGGCGCGGACATGCACGGCATGAACGGGGTGAGCGCCGGGCCGAGCATCGCCACCTCCACCTTCTCACGCAAAAAGCGCAGCGCTCTCACCGCGCTCGGGTTCGGCGTGCCAGCGCTGATCCAGGTCGCGACGAAGAGCTCGCGGCCGCCGGCGGCGCGCAAGCGTTGCACGCGGGTCGGCTGCGCGTCCGCTTCGTGAACGTTCACCACCCACCACCGCGACGACCGCTGCTCCAGCAGAAACAGGCGCGTGGCCCAGCCCGTGCCCGGATCGGTGGCGACGACAATCGCCTCATCGGCGCCGGCGCGCGTGAAGTGCCCGCGGGCCGAGGATACCCAGATCGTGCCGATGCCATTGTCGTGACGTCCCGCGCCGGCTATCTCTGCACAGCCGAGCCCTGTTCGCGGATCCTCGATCACGCGGCGGCAGATGGCGCGCAGCTGTTTCACCTCCTCGCTGGCGGCGCGCGGGCCGCTGACGGCGACGTCGCCCAGCGGCTTGAGGCGCAGGTCCTCGACGGGCTCGACGGACCTGGCAGAGGCCCGCGCCGGGGTCGGGGCGGGCGGCGCCGGCGCGGCGAGCACCGCGGCAGACGGCGCCGCTGGAGCTGCCGTCGACAGGGTGGTCGGGCCGGCGATCGAGCTCGCCGCGGACCGCGCCCCTGAACGCAGGACACGTGGCGAGCTCGCCGGCTGCTCCGGCGCGACGCGCGTGGAGGCGCAGGCGACCGCGAGCAGCAGCGCAGAGACCGGAAAAACCACCTTGCGAACCATCCTGAGGCAGGGAACACCACCGCTTCGAGGGCGTCAACCCGGACCTGCTGCGACCGCGTGAGGCGACAAGACACCACGGAAGTGACAGCCCCCTTGCGGGGGTGTTGCTCGTTCATCAACCTCAGACACCGCGCTCCACGCGGTGCATCTGGCCCATCGGCCGGGGCCTTGCGAGCGCGAAGGGCGATGAGCCGGACGCGCACTCAGGAGGGCTGCGCGAGATGCCATGTGCCGACGGGAAGCGCCGTATGTACTCGAGACGATGCGAGCGCCAGGCTCTGCCGGCGCGGCGTCTTCCAGGCGCCCACGCGCTGTGACGCCGCGAGGACGAGCGCCGAGCCAGGTGAGCTCGACGAGCATCTCCTCGAGCGCGGCCAGAGTCATCACGTCGAGATCGTTGGTGGGCTCGTCGAGGATGATCGCGTTGACGCTCTGGGTGAGCATCTTCGCGAGCGCCACGCGCGCCCGCTCCCCGCCGGAGAGCGAGCCGACCGGCTGCCGCGCCTTGCTCGGGTCGAAGAGGAACCGCTCCAGGTGGAAGCGCTCGCGGGAGAACCGCGCGCTCATCTCTCGGCTGAGGGGCCGCCAACCACGTGCAAGGAACGCGATCTCCGAGGATGGATCCTGGTCCCAGCGGTTTCCACAGCAGCTTGGCGTGATCCCGCCATCCAGATTGGAAGCTTTCGTCCTGGACGCCACTTGACATGCGGATCCTCGCTGTGATGCGATGTTCATCAGGTCACGCAAGGACTCGATGTGACCTGTCGCGCCGCATCGCTCCGGGGGGAACAGGCACGTGATGCGCTGGCCGCTTGTCCCGCTGCCGACTCGATCGTGCCGATCCTCCGGACGTGACTCCCCCGTCGGGCTTCACGCTCGCGCACGACCAGCCGTCGTCCACGAGCGACGGGCCCATCCACGCCATGGTCTACACGAAGGTCGTGGGCTCGAGCGAGCCTGCCGAGTACACGTTCGATGTTCCGGCGGGCGTCCCAGGACCGAGCCATCACGACGCTCGCGGTCCCGCCCTTTCGGTTTGCTGCACTACACTTCCTCGCGCTGCAATCCGGCTTTGGCCCCGTACCCCCGCGGCGGGGGGCGCGTTGGCCCGGCGAAGCGGGGTGGCGGCGCAGAGCCGCATTCCGCTGTCACCATAAATGGTCGCAATTTTCTGAATCAAGGTCGGCTCGCGACGGAGCACGCGCTCGATCTCCTCTTGCACGACGCCGACCCGCGCGGTAGACGCTGAACCACATGGTTCAGTATTCGAATGCCCGCCTCGATGCTTCCTTCGCCGCGCTTTCCGACGCGACCCGGCGCGGCGTTCTGGAGCAGCTCGTACGAGCCGACGCTTCGATCACGGACCTCGCCGAGAAGTTTCACATGACCCTCACGGGCATGAAGAAGCACGTCGGCGTCCTCGAGCGGGCCGGGCTCGTCACCACCGAGAAGGTCGGCCGCGTGCGTACCTGCAAGCTCGGCCCGCGCCGGCTCGACGAAGAGACGGCGTGGATCGAGAGGTACCGCCAGCTCTGGGCCGCGCGCTTCGACGAGCTGGACAAGGTCATCGAGGAGCTGAAACGAAAGGAGAACGTCGATGGACGCAAGTAAAGAGAGTGAGCCCCAGTTGACGAGTAATCGCACGACGGTGGAACCGAAGTCCGACCGCGAGATCGTCGTCACACGGACCTTCGATGCCCCGGCGCGCATCGTGTTCCAGGCGTGGACCACGCCGGAGCTGTTCAGGCGGTGGTGGATACCGAAGTCGATGCCCGTGCCTCTACTTTCCTACGAAGCGGATATTCGCACCGGCGGCAGCTACCGCCTGGTCTTTGGTCACGATGCCGCGCAGCCGATGGCGTTCTTCGGCACGTACCTCGAAGTGACACCGCACTCGCGCATCGTGTGGACGAACGACGAAGCGGGCGACGATGGCGCCGTCACGACCGTGACCCTCGAAGAAAAAGGCGGCAAGACGCTGCAGGTGCTGCACGAGCTCTATCGATCCAAGCGAGCGCGCGACGCCGCCCTGGCCTCGGGCGCGTACAGCGGGATGGGCGAGACGTTCGACCAGCTCGATGAGCTCCTCGTCACGCTCGGTACGACGGCGCGATCGTCCTGAAGCCTTCGCGCGGGCGGCGCGCCGGGGAGCGCGACGAGCGCGGTCCTCCTTCTCGGCGCTGCGCATTCACGCGGGCGGCGCGAGGCGCACGAGGGCCGCCGCCCCGGCACGCGCGAGAGCCTCGCGAGCGGACACGGGATTGCCTACGTCAAGCGCGCGAGCACGCGCCGGCCCCGCGCGCTACGGCGAGGGCCGGGCGGCCAGGCGCCACACGAGCGTACGCCACGCGTCGCGCTCGAAGAGCTCCGGCCGGCGCCCGGCGAGGAGCGGCGCATAGCGCGCGACGATCTCCGGAACATCCGTGGACACGAGCCCCGAGAGGACGAGCGTCCCCGAGGGCGAGAGGCGCGCCACGATCCGGGGGGCGAGCGCGGTGAGCACCTCGCGGAGGATGTTGGCCACCACGACGTCGAACGTCCCCTCCGGCCACGTCGTCGCGAAGCGCGCGCGCGCCTCCACCGCGCTCCGCCGCGCGTTGTCCTCGGCGATCGCGATCGCGGCGGCGTCGATGTCGACCCCGAACGCCTCGCCGCCGAGCTTCGCGGCGCCGATCGACAGGATCCCCGTCCCGCTCCCGACGTCGAGGAGGCGGAAGCCGCCCCGCGGCGCGAACGCCGCGAGCGCCTGGAGGCACATCCGCGTGCTCGGGTGCCGCCCGTCGCCGAAGGCGTGACCTGGACCGAGCACGATGGTGCGCTCGTCGACCGCCCCCTCCCACGGGCCGGTGACGACGCGAAAGCGAGGCGGAACTTCGATGATGGTCGGACGGTCGCTCATGCGTCGTGGGAGCTTGCCACCGCGCGGCCGGAGGGTCATCCGGGTCGCGGGGGCTCGCCTCCGAGGCGAGCATCGATGGCTCCTCACGCGCCGGAGCACGTCTCTGGATGTCCCGGGAGGAGGAGCCAACCGATCGCGGAGCTCACGCGACGATCGCGACGCCTCGCTCGGGCGGCCATCCAGGGGAACGGTCGCGCTCGATGTCCTCCCCCGGCCCTCCGCCTCGATCCCCTGGAGGACAAAGGATTTTGTTCATGCGCACCGTCCCATTCCCTGGAACTTTGTAAATATATTTAACTTACGAATTGTGAACGTACACATCGCTGCATCGCCGACCCGCAGGGGCCGCCCAAACAACGATAATTATGCAGGTGTGGTAACACCTGTTGATTCTATTGACCGGGTGCGTATGCCGCTGTTAGCGTGCAATGACCTGCCCGATGCGGGGCTGGACGCGTCTGACGGACTGAGCCTTTCGGCCTGCGAGAGCGATATGCAATTCAACGACCTGCTTCACGCATCTGCAACCGACCACCGTGCACCCCGACGACGCATGGCCACGCTCGTGGCGCTGACCGCGTTGTCGCTGAGCGCGTGCGGCGGTGATGGCGACAACTCGCTGGGTGGCACGTCCGAGGGCGGCGGCGGCGCGCCCGGCGCGACGACGGTCGGCGTCGGCGGCTCGGGCTCGATTTCTAGCTCCAGCGCTGGCCCTGGCCCTGGCTCTGGCTCCGGCGTCGGCCCTGGACCTGGCGCGAGCTCGAGCGCGAGCTCGGGCACCGGCGGCTCACCCGACGCGCCGTATGACCACTGCGTCCAGGGCTACAAGCCCCACCCGAGCGACTCGAGCCCCACGATGAAGGACGGGCCCGCGGAGTTCTTCCCGCCGGGCAACACCGATCCGAACATCGTCGATACGACGGTGCAGCCGGAAGTCCTTGAATGGATGTACGACAACAAGTGGCAGGCGGCGCACGTCGAGTGGCACGCGATCCGCGCCTGCAACATCCCGGGCGGCCGCGGGCTCAGCAAGGTGGATATCTGCAGGTTCACCCAGCTCATCCCGGAGGATCAGAACTGTCAGACCGCCGGCGACGGCTATCAGTTCCTCGTGTTTCACCGCCACATGATCCAGGCGTTGAAGCAGCTCTGGCCCAACCATAGCGAGCAGTTCACGGGCTTCACGAAGTTCCCGACCAAGGCGGAGGACGTGCCGCCCCAGTGGCGCTCCGCGTGGCGCGACTGGGATGCGTCGGCCCTCGAGGCCGGCAGGATCGGCGACGAGATCGACAAGCCCGAGAACCTCGCGAGGTTCCCGGACGAGGGCACGCTCGGCTTCTGGCTCCAGTGCAACGTGGGTCAGCGGCTGCGGGGGGCGACCAACATGCCCTGGGTCGGCCTCCACTTCGTCCTGCACGCCAAGTGGGCGCGGCCGGGCAACACGACGCACGGTGTGAACAACACCGAGGCGAACATCGACAACTACATGTTCTGGAAGCTCCACGGCTGGATCGACAACGTCTGGGAGAAGTACCGCCTGGCCAAGGGGCTGAAGCCGGACGATCAGAAGCTGAAGGACGATCTCGTCGCGCAGTGCCGCGAGATGGACACCGAGATCAGGATCATCAAGGAGAACCTGAATCCGGACGAGGTCGTGAACCCCAACGAGCCTCTGCCGGTGGAATCCGGGTTCTTCCACGAGCGGGTGCGGCCCATCTTCGAGAGCAACACGAACCTGTGCAGCGGCTGCCACGCCGAGACGGGCGCCAACGCGCGGCTGACGCTCGGCGGCCACATCAGCTCCAAGAAGATCGTCGAGGGTCTCGTCAACAAGCCCACCCTCGGCGGCGGCCAGTACAAGCTCGTCGTCCCGGGCGATCCCGACCGGAGCTGGCTCTACCTGAAGGCGGCCGGCAGGGCGGAGCAAGCGGGCTGCATGCAGACCGCCACGGCGCAGTGCATCCCGGGCGTGATGCCGCCCAGCACGACCGGGCCCACCGTGAGCCCGCAGCAGCTCGAGATCCTGCGTCAGTGGATCCAGGACGGCGCGCAGGGCCCGCAGTGATCGTCGCGACACGTTGATCGCCGCCCCGCGCGCCGCACCACGGCTGCGCGGGGCGTCTTCACGTCACGCCCCGCGCGCCCGCGTCACGGCTGCGCGGGGCCGTGGACCGCGCGCCGGATGGCGTCGGGGAACTCGCCTACCATGCCGGCGAAGGCGGTGTTGGTCAGGACGACGACCGTGAGCTTCGCGCCGGGATCGACCCAGAAATGGTGGCCGTAGGCGCCGCTCCACTGCCAGGTGCCCACGGCCGAGGGCGCCGCGCCCTGCTCCGGCTCCGTGAGGACCGCGACGCCGAAGCCGAATCCCCACGCCTCGCCGAGCAGCGGCACCCTCAGCTTGCCGATCTGGTTCGACGTCATGGCCGCGGCCGTCTCCGGCCGCAGGATCTTCCCGCCACCGGTGCGCAGCGCCTCGAGGAACCGGACGTAGTCGGCGGCCGTGCCGACCATGCCGGCGCCGCCCGACGGATACGAGCGCGGATCGAGCGCGCGGGACGGCGAGAACGTGACCTTGGCCGGCCCGAGCGACACGGCCTGCGGATCGGCCATGCGCGCCGGGCGCGGGCTCGCGTCGCCGTAGGGAATGGCCAGCCGTTGCGGGTCGGCCACCGTGAACGCGAGGTCGATGCCCAGCGGCCCGGTCACGAGCCGGCGGACAACGTCCGGCAGGGGCGCGCCGCCCGCCTTTGCCACGACCCCCCCGAGCACGTCGGTGGCCAGCGAGTAGTTCCACGCCGTGCCGGGCTCGAAGAGGAGCGGCGCCTGGGCGATCCGCGCGAGGTTCTCCTCGAGCGAGAGGCCGGGCTGATCGAGGCCGTCCGACACGCGCGCGCGGTGGTACGGCCCGCCCTCGGGCTCCCCGAACGTGTAGTTGAGGCCCGCTGTGTGGGTGAGCAGGTGCCGCACCGTGATGGTCGCGGGACGGCCGTCCGCGAGCCGCGGCGCGAACTCCGGGAGCCACTTCGTCACCGGATCGTCGAGCCCCAGCGCGCCCGCGTCCACGAGCGCGAGGGCGGCCGCCGACACCACCGGCTTGGTCATCGACGCGAGGCGGAAGACCGCGTCCTCGCGCATCCGGATCCCCGCCTCCCGGTCCACGAAGCCGGCAGCGCGCCGGTAGACGACCTCGCCGTCTCGCGCGACGAAGACGACGGTGCCGACGATCCGCCCCTCCGCGGTGGCGGCGTCGATGACCGCATCGAGCCGGCGCTGGAGCGCGTCGTCCCCCCGCGGCGCGGGGGTCGCGGCAGACGGCGCCGGCGGCGCCGTCGCCGGCGCCGCGGCCGGCGACGGGCCCCCGCAGCCTGTAAGGGCGGCCGGCAGCGCGGAGAGGAGCAGGCCCGAGGCGAGCGCCAGGGCCGGGGCACGGAGCATCTTCACAGTCGAACCCATGAACGTCTGACCTCTTCTTCCCTTCTCGTTGTCAGGCCTGGCGCGCGGCGCCCGATGGCTCGTCCGGCGCGTAGCGGACGACCATCACCGTGACATCGTCACGGAGCTGCTGCCCTGCCAGGGGGCCCACGAGGCCCTTCACGATCGCGCCGGGCGACATGCCCTGCGCCGCGAGCGCATGGAACCGCTCCACGAGCCCGCGCGTCTCCAGCATGCTCCCGTCGGGGGTGACGGACTCCGTGATGCCGTCGGTATAGAGCAGCACCGCGTCCCCGGCGTCGAGCCGTATCACGTCGTCCTGGAGAAGCGCCGTGATGTCGTCCTCGATCCCGAGCCACATCCCGCTCGTCTCGACGACCTCCACCGTGTCGGAGCGCGCCCGGTGGATCGCGATGTCCAGGTGAAGCCCGGCGTGGCGGACGGTGCCGCGGCCGAGCTCCAGCGCGACGAGGGTCATGTACTGATCCGGGCTGATGCGGAGCAGGTTCTCGCGGACTGCGCGGTTCACCCGGCTCAGCACGACCGCAGGGGTGAGCGGCTCCCCGTCGCGCGGCGACGTCGTGAGGACGGTGCGCACGGCGGTCTGCACCATCATCATGCTCAGGCCGGCCGTGATCCCGTGGCCCGACACGTCGCCGATGAGGACCCAGCCGCCGCCGTCCGTCGGGACGACGTCGTAGTAGTCCCCTCCGACGCTCTCGGCCGGCATCATGACGGCGGAGAGCTCGTAGCCGTTCAGGCGGGTCTGCTGCGGCAGCAGCACCGTCTGGATCTTTCGCGCGAGATCCATCTCGCTCCACAGCTCCGAAAGCAGGCGCCGGAGCTCCGCCGTCCGCGCCGCGACGAGCCCCTCGAGGTTCTCGTTCGCGCGCCGGAGCTCCTGCGAGGCGGCGTCCAGCCGCCCGTAGAGCATGGCGTTCTCGAGCGCCACGGCGGCCTGCGTCGCGAGGAACTGGAGGAGCCCGCACCGATCGGGGCTGAACGCCTCCGCTGCGATGCTGTTCTCCAGATAAAGGACGCCGGTGACCCGCCCGCCCCGCAGCATCGGGACGCACAGCACCGATCTCGGCTGGACCCGGGCGAAGTACCTGTCCGAGGCGAAGCGCATGTCCCGGTGCGCGTCCGTCAAGACCGTCAGCTCGCGCGTGCGCGCCACGTAGCGCACGAGCGACTCCGGCACCTCGGCGCTGCCTTGCAGCGCGCGGGCGCCCAGGCTCATGGCGTCGGGATCGATGGTCATGCTCGCCTCCAGGACGAGCGCGCCGTCGCGGTCGAGGATCAGGCACCCCCGCTGGGCCCCCGCGTTCTCGAGGAGCGTCCGCATCAGCCGCTCGAGGAGCCGATCGATGACGAGCTCCGCGGAGATCGCCTCCGTGGCGCGGACGGCCGCCGTGAGGTCGAGGCTCTCGCCCGAGCGGACGGTGCTGGCCGTCTGGCTGGAGGCCCGCTGCGGGATCGCGGACTTCCCGTCCGCCGGCCTGAGCGCCGACTGCAGCGGCTCGGCGCTCCGGAGCAGGTGCGCGTACGTCGACCGCAGCGCCGCGACCTTGCACACGGCGCCCCAGCGCTCGTACCCGTAGATCGCCTCGGCCAGGTACGCGCTCGCCACCCTGGACCTTCGCTGGTCCAGGTGGAACCGGCCGGCCAGCTCGTTGCCGAGCGCCACCGCCTGCGCGAAGCCGTGCTCCTGGGCGAGAGCGATCGCGCGATCGTACAGATCCAGCGCGTCGGACGTGCGCCCGTCGATCCGCGCGATCTCCGCCTGCACGAGCGCGGCGCGGTGCGCGTGGTTGTCGGGCGAGGACCGCGCCCAGGCCTCCAGCGTGGCGGCGTCGGCGCGCAGCCGATCCAGCAGCGCGGCCTGCTCTTCCGGCGCCGCGGTGCGGGTCAGCTCGGCCAGGCTCAGGGCCCGGTGGAAGACGTGCTCCGCGTGGTAGAAGTGCCCCGGGACGAGCGTCCAGCGATCGCTCGTCGCCACGGCGTCCCGGAAGCGCCCTGCGAAGTACTCGACGGTCGCCTTGGCGACCCCGTACATCGGCAGCCCCGGCGGCGGCGAAGCGGCCGTGAAGGCGCTCTCCTCGAAGCCTGCGCTCTCCATGCTCGCAGGGTGCCTCGTCTGGCCTGTCAGCGCGCGAATCGCCTGCTGGAGGGCCCTGCTGAAGGCCTGGTTGACGAGGTCGCCCGTCCTGTCCGCGAGCTCGATCGCCGTCGAGAGGCTGTCCTCCAGATCGGCGAGGCTCTCGCCGGCATAGAACCGAAACTGCAGCACGAACGAGGCGCAGTACGCCGCGTAGACCTGATCGCCCATCTCGAGGCTGAGCCTCAGCCCCGACCGCAGCGCCTCCAGGCTGTGCGAGATGTGCTCGCACCAGTGCGAGATGAAGCCGCCGAAGAGGAAGCGGACCTGACCCTGGCTCGCTGGATCGCCGCAGCGGGTCGCCAGGTCCATGCCCAGCCGGCCGAAGCGGAAGGCGTGCTCCCGGTCCCCCGTGGCGACGAGGTGCACGATCGCGTACTGCTCGTAGAAGAACCCCGCGAGCGACGCTGTCCCGCGGCGGAGGAGCTGGACCCCGCTCAGCACGAGCAGGACGTGCAGCTCCGGCACCGCCTGGAACGCCGCCGGGATGCCGGTGGCGAGCGTGTCGAGGAGCGCCAGCTCGCGGGCGTCGCAGAGCTCCGGCACCGCCCCGAGCGACTCGACCTCCGATCCCGCGATCGCGGCCTGGTACGCCCCGAACGCGGCGCCTATCGCGGCGCCGAGCGCCGCCCTGTCCGAGAGGGGCGGCAGGTCCAGGTCGAGGAGGCGCAGCGCGTCGACGACCTTCGCGCACGCGGGCGCGAGCTTGCCGGTGCTCGTGAGCAGCAGCACCTCGAGGTTGCGGCCCTTCACGCGATCCAGCACGGCGCGCGCGTTGCGCTCCACGGCCTGGAGCAGCGCGAAGGCCGAATCCAGGTTTCCGGTGAGGAACTCGCACTCTGCCCGGACCAGGTGAGCGGCGCAGACGACGTCGTACTCCTCGAACCACCCCGCCTCGCCGAGCACGTCGAGCGCCGCCTTCAGGTAGTGGACCGCCGCGTCGGGCGCCGCCGCCGCGCGCGCCTTGCGGCCGGCGGTCAGGTTCAGGCGCGCGAGCTCGCGCCGCTCGGCCGGATCGACGATCAGGCTCGCGCCGCGGTTCAGGTGATCGGCGATGGTGAACAGCTCGCCGTCGCTCCGGCCCGCGTCGCTGCGCTCCAGCAAGAGCCGCCCGAACCGCAGGTGGAGCGCCGCCTGCTCCTCGGGGCCGATCAGCGAGTAGGCCGCCTGCTGGACGCGGTCGTGCTGGAAGCGGAACGCCGCGTCGAGCGCGCCGTCCAGCGCGCCGCCCGGGTCGTGGTCTCCCTCGGCGCTGTAGCGGTATTTGCCGTCCAGCGAGACGATGAACCCCTGGCGCAGCGGCTCCCACAGGTGGTCGGCCACCTCGCCGTGGGAGCGCTGGGACACGACCGCCAGGGTCCCGAGGTCGAAGCTGTGCCCGACGCAGGCGGCGAGGCGCAGCATGTCCTGGCTCGCCTGCGGCAAGCGCCGCAGCTCGGACACCATGAAATCGATCACATTGTCCGTCGCGAGGCGCTGCCCGACCTGCGCCGTGTCCCACGTCCAGGCCAGGCTCTCCGGGTCCAGGCGCAGCAGGCCGTCCCGGTGCAGCGCGGTGAGGAACTGCGCGAGGAAGAAGGGGTTTCCCCCCGTCTTCTCGAAGAGGACCGCCCCGAGCTCGCCCGCGGCCGCGGAGGTGCTCCCGAGCGCGTCGCCGAGCAGCTCGGCGATGTGCGGAAGCTCCAGCGGGCGGAGCGCGATCTCGCGGATCGCGGCGCCGGTTCGGCGCAGGTCCTGGAGCATCAGGTGCAGCGGGTGCGCGGCGTCGATCTCGAGCTCCCGGTAGGCCCCGATCACGAGCACGTGGCGCGCGTCGGCCGCCGTCAGCACGTGCTGGAGGAGCCGGAGCGAGCTGGCGTCCGCCCACTGCAGGTCATCCATGAAGAGCACGAGCGGGTGCTCTGCCGTGGCGAGCGCGCGGAGGAAGCTCAGGAAGACGCGCTCGAAGCGGTGCTGCGACTCGCTCGGCCCCAGCGCCGGGACGGCGGGCTGCGGGCCGATCACGAGCTCGAGCTCGGGGACGAGATCGAGGAGGAGGCCCGCGTTCGGGCCGACAGCGTCGAGGATCTCGCGCCGCCGCCGCTCCAGCACCTCCGGCGGCTCCGCGAGCACGGACCGGACGAGCGAGCGGCAGGCGTGGGCGATGGGGCCGTACGGGACGCTCCGGGCCAGGTAGTCGAACTTCCCTGCCCCGAAGTGCGCTCCACCGAGGAGGTGCTGGTGCAGCTCCTCGACGAGGGCGGACTTTCCGACGCCTGCCTGGCCGGAGACGAGGACGAGCTCGCTCCCGCCCTGCTTCACCCGGCCGAAGCTCTCCAGGAGATCGGCCAGATCGCGCGCGCGGCCGTAGAGCTTCTCGGGGATCGAGAGCTCGTCGGACCTGTCGCGCTGGCCCAGCGTGAAGACCTCCGCCGCGCCGGACCGCCTGACCTGATCCAGGCACCGCTCCAGATCGTGCTCCACGCCGGCCGCGGTCTGGTACCGCTGCTCCACCGTCTTGCTGAGCAGCTTGAGGATCACGTCCGACAGGATCGGCGGCAGGTCCGGCCGGCACGCGGTGAGCGGCCGGGGGCTGCGGGCGATGTGGCAGTGAACGAGCTCCAGCGGATCGCTCGTGTCGAACGGCAGGGCGCCGGCGAACAGCTCGTACAGCGTGACCCCGAGCGAGTACAGATCGGCGCGGCAGTCCACGCTCCGGTTCATCCGGCCCGTCTGTTCGGGGGCGATGTACGCGAGCGTCCCCTCGAGCTGCGCGACCCCCGAGAGCGCGTCGACCTTCTCGGAGAGGCGCGTCGCGAGCCCGAAGTCGACGAGCACGAGCGAGCCGTCGGCCCGGGTGAAGAAGTGATGAGGCTTGATGTCCTTGTGAATGACGCGCTTGCGATGGACGGCCGCGAGCACCCGCGCCATGCCCAGCGAGAGCTCGAGCGAGCGCTGCAGGTCCAGGTAACCCGATCGGATCAGCCTGTCGACGGAGACGTCGCCCGCGTCCTCCATGACGAGGGCGAGGCCGTGCCCGTGGCGCTCCAGCCCCATCGCCCTGACGACCTCGGGCATGTCGAGCCACGCGAGCACCTCGTGCTCGTGGCGGAGGCGCCCCACCTCGAGCGACGTCGGGCGCTCGTTCCTCAGCAGCTTCACCATCACGGGCGTCCCGTCGATGGTGCGGTAGCCGCGGTACACCTCGGAGCTCCCGGTCTCGCGGATCTTCGCGTTGAGCGTGTACCGATTGGACAGGTTGATCATGGTGGGTCCTTGAAGGCTGGCCCCGATCGGACGACCTCGCTCCGGGGCGCGCCGGCGCGCGCCGCCGCTTCAGGTCACTGCACCCTCGTCTTCTTCAGCGTGCGCGCCAGGACCGCCATGCAGTTGCGGTGCGCCCGCTGCCAGTCGTTGTCGCGGAAGACCACGAGCACGAAGCGGCTCGTTTGATCCAGGAGCTTCACCAGATCCAGGAGCGGCTTCACCGTGGCCGAGTTCATGTACTCGAGCCCTGTCAGATCCACCGTGACGTCCGTGTCCTTGAGCTTCGCCGACCAGTCGTCGAGGTACGGGCTGAGGAAGCTGGCCGGGCTGCGGATGTCGCTGACGCCCGACCACTCGATGCGCGAGCGATCGGCCTCCCTCGTGATGCGCACGATCAGCCCGTCATGCTCGAACGTCCACTCAGCCATACACGCTCCTGGAGGCCGTCACGGTCACCACCTCGTCTGCATACGTCGCGTCGAGCGCGAAGCCGCCTTCCAGCGCGATCCTGTAGATCCCGAGGTTGGCGCTCTCGCTCGGACAGGCGAGCAGCTCCTGGAGCCGCTCGACATAGAGGTCTGTCTTGTTCGGCGCGTCTCGCAGGGACTGTATCCGACAAAGCAATCGATTCACCGAGCTCTGATCCGTGCAGCCGTTCACCACGACGATGTCGATCCTCCCCTCGAACAGGCCCAGCGTAAAGAGGATGGTCCGCGCCGCCGGCACCTCCTCGCCGTACTTGATGGCGTTCTCCAGCAGCTCGCAGGCTGTCATCGCGGCCGCGTCCACGAGGGCTCCAGGATAGGGCGCGAGGGCCTCGCGCACCGAGGCCCGCGTCGCCCGGATATTGCTCCACACCGGGCGAATGGAGGTGCTCAAGAGTGGTTGCATCACGCACACCTGTCAAGGCTGTGAGCTGGGCAGCGGGATCACGGTCTGGATGAGGGCGTCATCCGAGGTGACGGGTCGGGGGAGCCTGGATCGAGGGTGTTTCGAAACGAAACAGGGGAGTTCCAGCGCGGTTCGCAACGGCAGATGAGATCCCGAAGGTCACCGGGATGTCAAGGAACCACGGCGCGCCGTGCGCCAGGTCAGCGGCGCCGCGCGCCGTCGATGGGATTGCCGCGCGCCGCGCCGGCCCGCGCAGGAGATGCGATGTTGGCCGGATCGCACTGGCCCGGGCGCGCGCACGGGCATGGCCGCGGCGCGCGCCGGCTTCAACCGCGCGTCACGCGCCGCGGAGGTCCACCTCGGGTGAGGCGGCCCGGGCCGGAGGCTCGGCGCTCCAGGAGATGTCGCTCATCACGAAATGGCTCCTCGGGAGCGCGGGGAGCCGGGTGTCGTCGATCTCGAGATCCTGCGGGGGGACGTCGTACCTGAGCTCGCGGGTGAGGAAGCGGGCCGCGCCCTTCATGAGCTCGATGGCGATCCACTCGCCGGGGCAGCGGTGGTGTGCGTGATGGTCGCCGCCGCCCTGGGGGATCAGGTTGTACATCTCGGGCCTCTCGCGGAGGAAGCGGTCCGGGTCGAAGCGCTCCGGGGCGTCCCACGCCCTGGGGTCGTGGTTCGTGCCGTACAGATCGAGCAGCACGCGGACGCCGGCCGGGAAGCGGTAGCCCTGCCATTCGAAGGCGTGGCTCGTGCGCGCCGCGGCCGCGGGGAAGAACGGATAGAAGCGGCGGACCTCCTGGACGAAGCGCTCGAGATAGGCCTCGTCGCCGGCGGCGATGCGCTGGCGCGACGCGGGGTGGGCGTGGAGGGCGTGGGCGACGAAGGTGATGAACACCGACACGGCGACGGTCGGCCGCAGGAGGTTGTTGAGCTCGACGGCGGCGACCCTGGCGCTCAGGAGCTCGCCGGAGAGGCCGCGGTGGGTGGCGACGGCGTGGACCGGGCTGCCCTCGGGCACGCTGAGCCGGCCGGCGCGGATCTGCTCGACGACGCCGGCGAGCCACGCGTCGGCCTGCTGGCGGGCGAGGAGCGCGCGCCAGTGCCGCGGGCCCACGGCGCCGGCGCCCTCGAAGAGCGCGGCGAGCTGGCGCGTGCGGCGGGGGACCTCGTCCTCGGCCAGCGGGACGCCGGCCCAGGCGCACACGGCGCGGGTCAGGATCTCGTGCGCCTGCTCGTAGAGCGCGACGCGCTCCCCGGCGGCCGCCCAGCGGCGCGCGTGGGCCCGCCACTGGTCCGCGGCGATGTCGACGAGCCGCTGGAGCGCCTCGGGCGCCATCATGGACATGAACATCAGTTTACGGTGGCGATGCGCCTCACCGTCGAGCCCCTGGACGCCGCCGCTGCCGAAGAGCGTCGCCTTGAGGCGGACCGGCGCGGCGCCCTTCCGCTGGAAGTGGGAAGGGTCGTAGAAGAGGCGCGCGGCCTCGGGGCCTGTCATGCAGATCGTCCGCTGGAGGAGGAGCCTTGTCTCGAAGAGGTCGGCGCCGAGCTCCCGGCACCGCCGCTGGATGAGGCCGTAGGGGTCGGCCAGCAGGGCCAGCGTGCTCTCCGGCAGCGGGTCGCGCGGGATCGCGCGGGTGCCGGGCGCGGCCTCCGGCGGCTCGGCGCCGGCCCGCCGCAGCTCGTCGCCGAGGCGGCCCGTCACGGCGAGGCGGAGCATCCGCAGGTCGGCGCGGAGCGACAGGAGCGGGCTGTGGAAGGTGGCCGGGCGGTTCCGCTCGACGAGGAAGTGCCCGATCCAGGCGGGGCCGTAGCCGATGAGCGGCGCGAGCAGCAGCAGGCGGGGCCTGCGGCGGACGACGCCCGCCCCGGCGAGCAGCAGCGCGGCCGCCGTGCCCGTCAGGTGCAGCGCGCGGTTGAGGCCGGTCCGGTGCTGCCGGAGGTAGTGGTCCCAGAAGTCGTCGAACGACGCAGGCGGGGGCGAGGCTGAGGCATTTTTGTCACTCATCGGCGTGCTCCGGTGGTTCTCGTGGTCGGTGGAGCGGCAGCAAGCGAACAGCGTTCCAGCGGGAGACGCGCGAGCCCCTCGCTCGCCGATCCGCTGCCCCCCGGGCTCCCGCGCGCCCGCCTCGGCGCGGATCGGCCAGGACGGCGGCTTGACGCCGCCGGGCGCGGCGGCGTGAATGCTGCGGGTGGATCCCTCGCCCACCCCGTCCTGGCGGCCGAGCGCGCCGCGCACCGAGCCGCCCGGCGCTCCCGAACCGCCCTCCGTGACGCTCGCGACGCTCGCGCGGCCCGCGGTGGCGCCCGCGACGGCCGAAGCGCCGGCAGCGGCAGCGGCGACCGCGGCGCCCCGGCGGCGCGCCGGGTGGATGCGGCCGGCGCCCTTGCTGCTCAGCAGCGCCGTCCTCCTCGGGTTCGACCTCGCCTTGGCGATCACGCCGCGGGCGTCGGCCGCGCTGACCGCGCTGGAGACGGTGCTCGTGCCCGCGTGGGTCGCGGCCGTGGTCTCGCTGGAGCGCGTGCGCAAGGCGCTCGCCGGCGCGCGGGTCGAGGCGAGGAAGCCACGGCTCGCCCTGTTCCTGCTCGCGCTGATGCTGCTGCTCGCGTGCATCGGCGAGAAGTGGCTCCTGCTGCTCGGCCCGCCGGACGAGGACGTGGGGCAGCGGGGCGTCGTGCTCTACCGCTCGTACACGGTGCTCGCGTTCTTCGTGGCGATCGGCGGCCTGCTCGGGCGCCGGCCGCTCGAGCGGCTGCTCGCCACGGCCGCGGAGCACCCGGCCCGGCTCATGGTCCTCTCGTTCGGGGTCGCCACGCTGCTCGGCAGCTTCCTGCTCACGCTGCCGCAGTCGCTCCGGAGCCTCGCGGACGCGTCGTTCGTCGACGGCCTGTTCATGTCGGCGAGCGCCGTGTGCGTGACAGGGCTCAGCCTGCACAGCATCTCCGAGACGTACACGCCGTTCGGCCAGGCCGTCCTGCTGCTCCTCGTCCAGATCGGCGGGCTCGGGATCATGGTCCTGTCGACGTTCTTCGCCATCGTGGCCGGCAGGAAGCTCCGGCTGCGCGACGCGGCGGTGATGGCCGAGATGATCGACGCCGAGTCGTTCGCCCGGCTGCGGCGCAACCTCGCCGCGATCGTCCTGTTCACGCTCGGCATCGAGGCGGTCGGCGCGCTCGCCCTCTTGTTCAGCTTCCTGCCCCACCACGAGATCGCCTCCGGGCCCGTCGCCGGCCTGCCGCTGTCGGGCGCCGGCGATCACCTCTGGGCGGCCGTCTTCCACGCGGTCAGCGCGTACTGCAACGCGGGCTTCTCGCTGTTCACCGGGGGGCTCGTCCCGCTCGTCGGCTCCCCCGCCGTGTCCTTCGTGCTGGCGGGGCTCGTGATCCTCGGCAGCCTGGGCTTCCCCGTGCACGACGAGCTGCTGCGCCGGGCCAGGCTGCGGCTCCGCGGCGAGCGGCCGCCGCGGATGTCGCTGCACAGCCAGGTCGTGCTGATCGGGACCGCGGTGCTGCTCGTCGTCGGGACCGCGGGCTTCCTCGCGCTCGAGTGGCGCCGGTCGATGGGCGAGCTGTCGTGGCCCGTGAAGCTCCTGGCGAGCTTCTTCCAGTCGGCGATGACGCGGTCGGCCGGCCTGAACACCGTCGACTACGGCCTCATGGGGCCGGCGACGTTGATGTGGACCTGCATGCTGATGTTCGTCGGCGGCGCGCCCGGGTCGACGTCGGGCGGGATCAAGATCACGACGGTCGCCGCGCTGTTCGCGGCGCTGCGCGCCGAGATGCGCGGGGACGAGGCGCCGCACGTGCTCGGCCGGGCCATCCCGGCGGCGACGGTGCGCCGCGCCCTCGGGATGGCGTCGCTGATGGTGATGCTCATCTCGGGGTTCTTGCTCGCGTTGCTCACGCTGGAGCCGCACCACCCGATGGGCCTCGCCATGGAGACGGTCAGCGCGCTCGCCACGGCCGGCCTGTCGGCGAACGTCACGCCGACGCTGAGCGCGCCGGGGAAGCTCGTGATGACGCTGGCGATGTTCATCGGCCGCATCGGGCCGCTGACGATCGCGATGGCGCTCGCGAACCAGGCGCGGTCGCGGAGCTACAGGCTGCCGGAGGAGAAGGTGGGGATCGGGTGAGCGGCCGCCTCCGCCCGCCGGAGGCCGAGGCGGGAGAGCCGCGCCGGGGCTTCCCCGGGCGCGGGGTGCCGGATCGCCCCCTCTGCCTCGACCGGCGGCGCGGCCGGCTCGTTGCCGGTGATCTGCTTCAGCCCGTAGAAGCCGTTCATCGTCGCGGAGAGCATCAGGCCGCCGCGGCCCAGCGAGCGCGCCCCGCGCGCGAGCCGCTCGATCACCGCCGCCGGGCCGAAGGCGCGATTCCACATCTTCCTGTGCGCGGCGAGGAGCTCATCGGGGGACATGCGCGCCGGCCGGAACGCCACCCCGTAACCGCTGTAATGGGGCCAGTCGCGCTCCTCGAGGATCCGCCCGTCCCGCAGGTGCTCGTCGTAGAGCGGTGTGCCCCGGAACGGGGTGAGGATGCTCAGGAAAGGCACGTCGACGCCGATCTCGTTCAGCCGATCGGCCGTGGCGGCGATGATCTCCGGCGTCTGGTCGTCGAAGCCCGAGATGAAGCCCGCCATCACGCAGATCCCCCGATCGTGCAGCTTGCGGATGGCCTCGCGGTACTCGTGCGCGCGGTTCTGGCGCTTGTCGACGCGCTTCAGGTCGGCCTCGTCGAGGCTCTCGATGCCGAGGAAGATGCCGATACAGCCGGACCGCTCCATCGAGTCGAGCAGCTCCCTGTCCTTGACGATATCGATGGATGCCTGCGTGAGCCACCAGCGATCGAGCCCGGCGAGCTCGCGCAGGAGCTCCTTCGCCCAGCGGCGCTGGACGAGCAGGTTGTCGTCCCAGAACCAGGCGACCTTCTCCTGCCAGAAGCGGGGGAAGTGCGTCGTGGCGATGTCGCGGATCACCTCGTCGACCGGGCGCACGCGGAAGCCGGGGTTCAGATCGGGCACCGTGCAGAAGCTGCACGTGAAGGGGCAGCCGCGCGTGGCCTGGAGCACGCGCGGGACGAGGAAGCCGTCCTCGAGGAGGTCGTAGCGAGGGGTCGGCAGCCCGGCGAGGGAGGCGGGCTCGCCGTGGTAGACGCGGCGCGCGGCGCCGCGCTCGAGGTCGCGCAGCACCTCGGGCCAGACCGCCTCGGCCTCGCCGGTGACCACCACGTCGACGTGCTGGAGCGCCTCCTCGATCCAGTACGAGACGTGCGGCCCGCCGGCGACGACGCGCACGCCGAGGGCGCGGTAGCGATCGGCGAGCGCGTAGGCGCGGCGCGCGAAGCCGGAGAAGAACGAGAGCGCGACGACATCCGGCGCGGCGTCGACGGGGACGGGGCGCACCTGCTCGTGAAAGAGCTCGACCTCGTGCTCCGGCGGGGTGATCGCCGCCAGGTGAATCCCGGTGACCGGCGGGACGAAATGCCAGCGGTGCCCCCTGCGGTAGCGGGGTACGTAGCTCACGACGATCCTCACCTTCATCGCAGCCTCCTCACGCGCGCATCGCCGCGCCCGGCCGAGCCCGCGACCGCGGGGGCCGGCGGACTCGAGGATACGTTTCCGCCAACGCCGGGGCGTGGAATCGATTCCTTGGTTCCGAGGAGCCGCCGTGGAGAAACGGTGGTCAGCGCGTGCGGGTCGCCGCGCTCTGGACCATCGATCACGTGGAGCGAGCGAGAAATGAACCGCCAAGACGCCAAGGACGCCAAGAAGAAGACAACGTCTTGGCGTCCTTGGCGTCTTGGCGGTTGGAAGCTGTGCTCGTTTCGGGCGGGTTCAACCCGTTTGTCGCTCTAGGGCTTACGAGCGACAGGCGCCTTCGCCTTCCCGCCGCCCTTCGCCCGCGCGGCAGGCGCCTTCGCAGGGCCGGCCTTCTCGAAGCGCACATCGAAGACGCCGGCGTCCTCCTCGACGAAGCGGAGCAGCGCCTCCCCCTCCTCGGCGAGCTGAGCGCGCGCCTCCCTGGAGAGCGCCGCGAACGGCGCGATCACGAGCGTCGCCGAGGCCTTCTTCCGCTCGGTCGTCCACGTGCCGGCCACGAAGCCGTCCACGAGGAACGTCGGCAGGATGCGCAGGTTGGCGGACAGGACGATCCGGCCGCGATGCTCGTCCGCGATGACCCGCGTCCGGTCGTCGTGCCCGAGCAGGAGGTTGTCGTAGTCGGGGAGGAACCGCGCCGGCGCGGCGGTGTCCGCGGGCGGTCGCGGGGCATCCGGGAGGTCGAAGAGCTCCCGCCCTCGCTCGTCGCGGAACGTACAGAGCCGCTCCCGCAGCGACTGGAGCACGTCCTTGATCCGGGTCAGGCCGGACCACGTCTGCACGTCGGCCGCGGTCGCCGGGCCGAACGAGGCGAGGTAACGGAGCACGAGCGCCTGGGGCCCCGCCGCCTCGCGGAACGGTTTGCCGAGCCACGACGCCGCCGGGGCGAAGTCCGCCGTCCCCGGGTACCCCCACGCCGCCTCGGTGGGCACCTGGACGACGGGCAGGTGCATGCGGACCGCCAGCGCCATGGCCCGCACGTCGCCGTCGGGGTGGAGCTGGGCGAGGTGGTCGCGCAGCTCGTCCATCGTCCGCGGCTGCTCGTCGAAGTACGCGCGCGCCTCGGCGACCAAGCTGTCGATGTCGAGGACGTCCGCGCGCGCGCGGAGGATCGACCGCACCGCGGCGTGGAGCACCGGCGCGATGACCGGGTGCAGATCCAGGTAGTCCTTCGCGCTCGCGAGGTGGAGCGTGCCCCGCAGGAACGGCGCCCGGACGACCTCGCGGCGATGGGCGAGCTGGACGAGATCCTCGCGCCGGAACCCTTGGATTCGCGACCAGAGCCCGATGAACGGCGGCCGCGCCAGCTGCGCCTGGAGGGCGATCAGCCGCTCGATCCCCCGCACGGCCGAGGTCCGCTCCCGGGAGAGGAGCATCTGCCGCGCGAGCGTGGCCCGGTTCAGGTCTCGTCGTGTCAGCGTCGTGGTGGGCACGCCGGCGAGCTTACTCGAAACGAGGTTCACCCCCCATCGGCGTCCGGTGGCCTCCAGCGCGGTTGGCCGAGGGCCTCGCGCTGCGTCGTGGTGAGCCGATCGAGCCTGGCGATGATGGCGTAGGCGCCGGGCGCGGTGCGCCGGAGGGCGACGGGATCGGTGACGTTCGGGTGCCGCTCGGCGTCCTGCAGGGCCCTGGCGACGCGGTCCGGGGGCCAGCCCAGCGCGTCGGCCAGCTGCTGCACGGTGAGGGGCGCGCTCGCGTGCACGAGCGCGGCGAGCACCGTCAGCGCGTCACCGAGGGCGGCTTCGATCGGGCCACCGGCCATGTCGTCGCTGAGTTGGGCGAAGAATCGGCCCATGCGGCCCAGCCGGGCTCCGGCGGGCGTGGTGGCCCCGAGGATTTCGGCTCCCTGCCGGGACGTGTCCGCCCACATCGCGTTCGTGCGCGCGCTCGTCCTCCACGACCGCTCCCAGACGTCTTCGTCGATGACGTAGCGTTCGCCCCGCCGGGGACCGCGCTCGCGCCGGACCACCTGCAGCCCTTCCAGATAACCGATGGCCTTGGACACCGACGCAGGGCTGACCCGCAAACGCTCGACCAGCTCGGCGGCGGTCAGGGCGCCGGCGTCGGTGGTGTACAGGGACACGAGCACCCGGGCCGCCATCCGGGGAAGCCCGCCCTGGACCATCATCGCCGCGAACTGCTCGACGAAGCCGCGTACCGCCTCGGGGTCCCGCCCGTCGGCGCCGGCGGCGACCGGTAGCTCCGGGGGCCGATCCTGCCTGCGGCGACGGGCGCGCCAACCGGTGGCCTGGTGGGCGTGGTCCGCCCGGTAGCCTCCGGGCCCGCCGTTGCGGGCGACTTCCCGGCTGATGGTCGACGTCGGTCGGCCGAGCCGCCTGGCGATCTCGGCGTACTTGAGCCCTTCGGCCAGCGCTGACGCGATGTGCCGGCGGTCCTGGTCGCTCAGCCTCCCTCCCGGCATCCTCGCCCGCCTCCTGTCGATCGATGGTCCAGTCGAGTGTGCGTTCGCGCTCAGCACATTGCAACGCTCGATCGCTCGGCCGTTGCGTTCATCGACAAGGCCATTGCAATGGTGATCATGAATCCGCCGGACAGAGGCGAAATCGATTGACGCTCTCTTGACGGCACCTGAACCACACCGTAGCTTTCGCGACCGTTCAAAGCGCCGCTGCGGAGGGCCGCGTGACGGGCCCGGGGTCGAGCGCGGCGCAGCGCAGCGAGAGACCCTGACGCGGGTCGGGTGATGTTCATGGGGCTTGCCATTGACGCTCGGACGCCTGAGGACGTGGCCAGTCGGTCACTGGCGCCAGACCTGGCCCGCGGCTTCGTGCTGCTGCTGATCGCCGTGGCGCACGCGCCGGCGTTCGTCCGTCGCTGGGATCTCGGGCCAGCCGCGCTCAACACCATCGCCGCGTTCATCCGATCACTCATCGCCGAGAACCAGGCCCGCGCCCTCTTCGTGTTCCTCTTCGGCTACGGTCTGGGGCAGCTCGCCCGCCGGCAGCAGGCGCGCGGCAGCGACTGGGCCTCGACCCGCGACCTGCTGCGGCGCCGAAGCCTCTGGCTGATCGTCCTCGGCTTCGCGCACGCGGTCCTGCTCGTGCCGTTCGACATCGTCGCGGTCTACGGGCTGACCTTGCTCGTGCTCACGCCGCTGATCCAGGCCCCGGACTCGGTCCTGTGGAGGACAACCGTGCTGACGCTCGTCCCCGCGACACTCCTGCTCTCCTGGCAGAGCGTGACCGCACAGGCCGCCGCCGCGATGGGCACGCCCATGACCATGGTGCAGTACATGGCGCCCGACTATGGTGCCCACGTCATCGCCGGACTTCCGTTCTGGCCGCTGAAGACGGCCGTCTCCACCCTCGTGGTCGTGCCGGGCATGCTGCCGGGCATCTGGGCCGCCAGGCGCCGGATCCTCGACGAGCCGGAGCGCCATGCGCCGCTCCTGTTGCGCGTCACCGCGCTCTGCATGGCCGTATCGGTCGTCGGTAGGCTTCCCATGGCCCTGCTGGTGACCGGCGCGTGGACGACGTCGATGACCTGGACCGTGGCCGGCGCGCACGCCCTGACCGGATACGCCGGCGGTATCGGCATGGCCGCCGCCGCCGGGCTCGTCGTGATCAGGATCGGACGGGACCATGGGCGCCTCACCACGGCCCTCGCCGCGCTGGGACAGCGGTCGTTGACATTCTACCTGTTCCAGTCGGCGGTATGGGTGGCGCTGTTTTACCCCTTCACCCTCGACCTGCGGGACGACATGGGCTTCGCCGCCAGTTGCGCGGTCGCCGCCGGCATCTGGATCGCCTCGATCCTGCTGGCCGACGGAATGCGTCACGCCGGCTACCGCGGCCCGGCAGAGGCGATGCTGCGACGGCTGCCCCACCGCCGCTCCGAGCCTGCAAGCGCTTCATCGGGTCCCCGGCGCTGACCCGCCACGGCCGCACGGCGTCGGCGAAGTGCCCTTCCGCCTGCGCGCGCCTGCGCTAGGATCAACCCCATGCGAAAATTGCACCTGCTCAGGCCGCTGACAGCGGCGCTGGCCTTGATATCGCTTCACGTAGCCTGCTCCGACGAGCCGCCCGCCCAGAATGGCCCCATGACCGGCGACCCGTCCGGCACCGGCGGCGGCGGGGGGACCGGCGGCGGCGGAGAGACCGGCGCCTGCCAGCCGTCGGGCGGCGGGCCGCACTGGCTGCTCGAGGGCGAGACGGTGACGTTCCCCGTCGCGTGCTCGACAGGCCTCGCGCTCCCCGGCGACGCGTTCGAGCTCGCAGGGCTCCCGGAGGGCGCCGTCTACGATCCGGCCGCGGGCGAGGTGACGTTCTCGCCCGGGCTCGATCAGGCCGCCGTCTACGAGATCGAGATCCGCGTCGCGCAGACCTCCGAGGTCGGTCGCGTCAAGATCGGCGTCGCCGACGACTGGGCCGATCCGTCGAACGTGCCCGTGGTCGATCCGGCCCGCTACCCCGAGGAGTACGGCCTTCCTGTGCTCTTCCTCTCCCCTGCCCCCGAGGCCAAGGAGTACGCCCCGGCCACGGTCGTCTACCGCGGTCGCACGTACCAGGCCGAGGCGGAGCTCCGCGGCGAGAGCTCGCTCTCGTACCCGAAGCAGAGCTACACGCTCAAGTTCCCGAAGAACGACAAGTTCAACGAGCCGGACGAGGCCGGCGGCTTCACCGATCGTCGCAAGGTCGTGCTCTCCAGCACGTTCGACGACAACTCGTACATCCGGCAGCGCCTCGCCTACGACCTCTGGAACCGCCTCGATCCGGAGCACATCCAGATCAAGACCTACAGCGCGGTGCTGTACATCGACGGGGAGTACCGGGGCCTCTACACCGTCGTCGATCACGTGAACGGCTACCTGATGGAGGACCACGGGTATCCGCAGGACGGCAACCTTTACAAGGCGGTCAGCCACGACGCGAACTTCGCGCTCACGCGCCACGCCGGCGAGGGCGAGCCGAAGGAGACGCTGCACGACGGCTTCGAGAAGAAGGAGGGCGAGCCGCCCGATGGCGAGCCGGGGGCGTTCTCGGATCTGGAAGACCTCGTGAACTTCGTCGCCACGTCCGACGCGGAGACGTTCGTCGCCGAGATCGACGCGCGGATCGATCGGCGCGACTACGAGGACTGGTGGATCTTCGTCACGTTCATCAAGGCCGACGACTCGGCCGGGAAGAACAGCTATCATTACCACGACCCCGCGCCCGGCAACGTCTTCCGCTATGCGCCGTGGGACTTCAACGCGAGCTTCGGCCAGGCGTGGGAGACGTCGCGCGAGTCGGCCTCGGAGCGCGCCGAGTACACCAGCATGAACCACCTCTTCCGGCGCTTCCTGGAGGAGCCCTCGATCGGCGACCCGCTGCGGGCCCGCTACGACGAGGTGCTTCACGGCGTGTTCGCCGACGCCGAGATCCAGGCGCTCGTGGACGGCTACATCGAGCGCATCGACGCGAGCGCGCGCCGCGACGAGGCGCGCTGGGGCGAGGCGTACCGCAGCTACGAGGGCTGGAGCGAGCGCGACGACTTCACGACGTACGAGGAGGAGGTCGCGTACGTGAAGGCGTGGATCTCCGAGCGCTGGCAATACCAGGACGAGCTCTATTGACAGCACGCCCGCCGGCGCGCGGCGCGCGCGGTCGGCGGGCTCCCTGGTTCCGTGTTGGTCGTCGCAGTGCGCGGAATCACGTCACCGCTGATCGCGGTGCGCGGAATCACCCCTCGTGCGAATCTCCGTTGACATCGACAGCGGTCTTTCGTCTCTTGCGGCCGCTCGCCGCGCGAGGCCTTCATCCGGGTCGCTTCGTCCCGGCGCATGGGCCTCGACGTCCGCGGTGGGCCGGAAGGTCCGGAGATCGCGTCGATGCGTCATGTCCTTCACCGGCTTGCCTGGGTGGCCTGTCCGGTCTTCTCGTCGCTCGCCGGGTGTGGCGCCGGCGCCACGGAGGCCTCCGCGCCCGCCGCCGGCGACAGCGGCGGTGGGCTCGCGGGGTCGCCGGCGCCGGGGGGCGACGCTGCGGCCTGCGACCGGCTCGCCGGGAGGCTCCAGGCGGCGCTCGACGCCGCCGTCCGCGCGCAGGATCTGCCCGGCGCCGCCGCGGCGGTGGATCTCCGAGGCTGCTCCTTCCGCGGCGCGGCGGGCACGGCGAACATCGAGGCGAGGACGCCGCTCGCGCCGGGAGATCTCTTCCGCGCGGGGAGCATCACGAAGACGTTCGTCTCGACGCTCGTCCTGATGCTCCGCGCCGAAGGTGCGCTGTCGCTCGACGACGCCGTGTCGAAGCACGTGAAGGGTATCCCCGGGGGAGAGCGGATCACGATACGGCAGCTCCTGAACCACACGAGCGGCCTGTTCAACTACACGGAGAGCGACGGCTTCCTGCGCGCCGTCGACGCCGACCCGACCCGCGCGTGGAGGCCCGAGGAGCTCATCGCCTTCTCCGCCGCGGAGCCGCCGCGCTTCGAGCCGGGGCGGGGCTTCTCGTACTCCAACACGAACTACATCGTCGCGGGCTCCATCGTGCAGGCCGTCTCCGGGAGACCCATCGTCGAGCTGCTGCGCAAGCGCATCCTCGCCCCCGTCGGCCTCGCCAGCACGTACCTCGACGGCGCGGAGCCCGCCGTGCCGGGGCTCGTGCACGGCTACGGGTCGTACGACGGCGAGCTCGTCGACACGACGTCGGCGGTGGACCCGTCGACGGCGTGGACGTCGGGTGGCCTCGTGTCGAGCGCGGGCGACCTCACCACCTTCTTCGTCCGGCTCCTCGACGGCGGGCTGCTCGGCCAGGCCGAGCTCGCGGAGATGACCGCCTGGGTCAGCACCGGGTCGGACGACGCGCGGGGCTACGGGCTCGGGCTGGCCCGGCGCACATCGCCGGTCGGCACCACCTACGGTCATGGCGGCAGCGTGTGGGGCTTCGTGTCGGCGTCCTACTGCGCTGTCGACCGCGACGCGACCATCACGGTGCTCGTCAACCACGAGGAAGGCGACGCGGAGAAGATCGTGGAGGATCTGTTCCATGTCCTGAAGGTCCCCTGAGGCGTTCGCCGCGAAGCGCGGCGATGGGGCCGTCGGCCAGGAGATCCATGCGCGCCTGACCGGCCGGATTCGCCCTCGTTGTGGCCTTTCCTTGGTCTCACGTACATCCCTTGAAGGCCGCGCGGCGATCGCCGACCTTTCCCGCCGCCGGGTCGACGATGTCGGGGCTCACCTGGATTGTGACAACGGCGCTGTCACCCCATGTTCCGATCTCATCGGCGTACCGCTTGCATCGCGGCGCTCCGGGCCCCCTTGTCGGGAGCTCGACGTGGAAGGAGCCGACGATGAAGTGTGTGGAGCTGATGGTCGCCTTGGCAGCGTGCGCGGTGGGGCTCGGCGGCGTTCAGCTCGCCGGCGCCGCCGACACGAGGCCTGTCGAGGATCTCGCGCTCGTCGCGGAGGTGCCGGCCCCGATCCTGGCCGATTCGACGCATGATCGCCAATGGCACCACCATCACGGCCATCACCATCACGGCCATCACGGCCATCACGGCCATCACGGCCATCACGGCCACCACGGCCATCACGGCCATCACGGCCATCACGGCCATCACGGCCATCACGGCCATCACGGCCATCACGGCCATCACCATCATGGCCATCATCATCACGGCCACGGGTTCCACGGGCGTTCGTACTCCGGAGCGGCCGCGCACGGGGCGCTGCCGACGCCCGTCGTGCGGCTCGCCGAGGATCGCTCTGGCGCGTCGTAGAGCGACAATCGGGTTGAACCCGCCTGAAACGCGCAGAACTTCGAACCGCCAAGGCGCCAAGGACGCCGAGACATCTTCTCCTTCTTGGCGTCCTTGGCGCCTTGGCGGTTGATCTGTCGCTCGATTGACGTGAGCGTTGTTCCAGGGACGCGGGACGCGGGACCCGGGCGAGCGGCTGTCCTTCCGTCTCCGCGCCCGAGCTCACCGGTCGGCGCGCGCGGCCGTCGGGAGCCGGTGGGAAAGGTGGATCGATGGTAAGAGCGTCGATGGGGCGGTGGCGAGCGCCCGTCGCCCTGGCAGCGGCCGCGGGGCACCTCGGCCTTGTGATCGTCCTTGGAGCGTTTCAGGTCGACCTCCACCACCTCGGTCCGGTGGCGGGCGCTGTCGTCGCCTATGGCACGCTCTCCGGCGCCGACAGCGGGTATGCCTTCTTCGCTCCGGGCGTCGGCTCCCTCCCTGCGGCGGCCTTCGAGATCGCGGACGCCGCCGGGAAAACGACCACCGACAGCCTCAAGCCCGGGACGAACGCCGAGGCGGACCTGCGCGCCGGGAACATCGTCACGAGGTTCTGGCTGGCGCAGGGTCAGGCGCTCAAGCGCTCGATCGCCGCGTCGTGGGCCGGGAAGATGTTCGCCAGGCACCCTGGGGCCGCCAGCGTCGTCGTGCGGGTGGAGGAGTGCGAGCTCGCCTCGATGCAGGAATATCGCGAGGAAGACGGCCTCCGCTGCCGCCTGCATTACCAGGCGAAATTCGTCCCGCAGGAGAGCGCTCGCGCCGCCGAGCCGGCAGGCCGGGGGGCGCCATGAGCGGTCGCGCGGCGCCTCTCCTCGCGGCCCTCGAGCGCGCATGGCGGGCGATCGATCGCTTCGCCTTCGCGCCGGCGTCGGCCATGCCGCTCGCGGCGCTGCGGATCGGGCTCGCGTCGGTCCTCCTCCTCCAGGCCGCGATGGTCGCGCCGGTGTTCCTCGATCTGTACGGGCGGACCGGCATCCTG
Source organism: Sorangium sp. So ce1335 (assembly GCF_051521615.1). NCBI lineage: Bacteria > Pseudomonadati > Myxococcota > Polyangiales > Polyangiaceae > Sorangium > Sorangium sp. So ce1335. The sequence goes on along the minus strand of NZ_CP150363.1, from coordinate 4,633,216 downwards.
CAGGGGCCGCTCAACGACATGCTCGCCAGGAGCGACCTGCTCCGCGTCGGCTGGCTCATCGACGGCCTCGCGCCGCTGGGCATCGGCGAGGCGGCCTTCGTCAAGGGCACCGGCGCGCTCTACGCGCTCGCGCTCGTCGCGCTGCTGCTCGGGTGGCGGGCGCGCGCGGCGGCGGCGCTCGCCTGGCTCACCCATCTATTGCTGATGATGACGGCGGACAGCACGAGCTACGGCGCGGACAGCTACGCCCACATCTTTCTCTTCTACCTCATGTGGATGCCCTCGGGCGCCGCGCTGTCGCTGGACCGCCGGCTCGGTCGCGCGCCCGCCGGCCCGCCCCCGACGACGCGGCTCTCGCTGCGCGTCCTCCAGGTGCACCTCTGCGTCTCGTACCTCGCGAGCGGCCTCTCCAAGGCGTCCGGCGCGCAGTGGTGGAACGGCGACGCGGTATGGCGCTCGGTCATGCTGCCCGAGTACCGCCAGCTCGACCTCTCCTGGCTCGCGCAGCACCCGTGGATCCCGACGCTCGCCGGCTGGCTCGTGCTCCTCGTCGAGGCCGGCTATGCGTTCTTCATCTGGCCGCGGCAGACCCGCCGGCTCTGGGTGGCGGCCACGGTGGCGCTCCACCTCGGCATCGCGGTCTTCATGGGGCTCGTCGTGTTCGGCGTCCTCATGGCGGTGCTCACGCTCGCGCTCTTCGGGGTGAGCGCGGAGCCGTGCGGATCGCGCGGATCGCCCCCGACGCGCTTGCAGCGCGGCGGGGTGCCGCCGGCGACCCGGGGCGCCGAGAGGCCGGCCCCCGTGTAGCGGGCAGTCCTCCGGAGGGGCGTGTGCACCTGTTCAGGTTCGGCATGCTCGAACGACCTGACCCGGAGTTGCAACTCCCCCGGCGACCTCGTTCGAGGTCCTGACCGGAGTTGCAACTCCCCCGGCGGCCTCGATCGGGGTCCCGACCGGAGTTGCAACTCCCCCGGCGGCCTCGATCGGGGTCCCGACCGGAGTTGCAACTCCCCCGGCGGCCTCGTTCGAGGTCCTGACCGGAGTTGCAACTCCCCCGGCGGCCTCGTTCGAGGTCGTGTCCTAATCAGGGCGGATGGGTCGCTCACGCCACGATTCTCGTGGGCAATCTCGAGTCGCACAGTGCGCCACGTGGCAACATAGTCTCCTACATCTGGAGCGAGTCTTTCTTGTTGACGGCCGCCTACGAGTGTATATAATGTTCAAGTTTAACAAAAAATCCACGTGGACCTTGATCCGCGCCCGTGGTGAGTTAAGCTCACCCCGACGACAGCGCGGCATCGGTCCTGCGTCAGGACCTGGTGAGTAGTCGCTGCGTTCGCGACGCGCTCGTGCATGGCGCTGGGCCGTGTCCTCGTGTGGACGCGTCCGGGTGCGCGGGCTCGCGCGCGCGGTAGGCAACCGTCGACCTCGGCTGTGGCCGCATGAAACGTGCGCCGTTATGGCGACACGTTGTGGAGATGTGTGCGCAAAACGCCAATACTCTTACACGTACAGATGGTGTGATGGAACCAATTGATGCGCCCGATATCTTCTTTCTTGCAGAGGACCTCGAAAGCACCGTCCATGGCCCGCCGACCCGGGAGGGAGAAGAACGCCTTTTCGAGGTGTCCAGCAGCGTCGAGTTGAACCCGGAAGCAAGGCCCGACGGCGCGATTCCCATCCTGAAGAACATCAAGGCCAAGCTCGTCGCGCGCTGGCTGGTCGACGAGCGCGGCAACCGGTTCCTTGGGTGGGTCTACGCGGGCCCGGCCGACCTGAGCCGGTATGCCGAGGAGAAGTCCGACGGCGAAAGGTTCGACACCTGGATCACCCGCATGCTGGCCCGCAGTGCCATGCGCGTGCGCGTGACGGAGCGGAACGGCGACGCCGCCATGATCGAGGCCGAGCTCCGTGCCACTTCGCCGAACGCGCTCAGCTCGGCCGAGTGCGCGAAAGGAGCCGCGTGATGCGCGTTCTTTGCAGAATCGAGTCCGCCGTCGGCAACCCGACGCCCATGCGCGACAACACGGCCCAGTTCTCGAGGGTGCCAGCGAAGGGGGAGCACGTGTGCGTCTTTTCTGACGCCGACGTGCTGGCCTACTACCTCGTGTCCGAGGTCGTGCATCACGAGCGAGGGGAGCACTACAACGGCGAGTTCGATGCGACGCTGCAGCTGACGGCCGCTATCAAGCTTCCGATCTAAATAGCCGATCCCGAATCGGCAACAGGCGAGCTGAGTACCGGCCGCAGGCTCGCGGGCGACCCCGGGTACGGGGCGAGGGCCTCCAGGCAATCATCCACCTCCTCGACGAGTTGGTCGATGCTCGCGCACCGATGGTTGCAGGTGACGTTGTCGTGGACCTGCTTCCAGACACGTTCGATGCGGTTGTACTGGGGCGCGTACGCCGGCAGGAAGTGCAGCACGAGCTTGCCTCCCGCGGCCTCGACGAATGCTCGGGTCTTCTTGCTCGTGTGGATGCCGAAGTTGTCGACGATGACGTGCAGCCGCCGGTAGCGCCGGTAGCGGCGCAGCAGCGCGGCCAGCGCCGCGATGAACAAGTCGCTGCTCTTGCGAGCGCCGAACGCCCACGTCAGCTTGCCCGAGCCGATCGTCAGCGCGCCAGCGACGTCGCGCTTCTGGTTGTTGCCGGGCGTGAGCACACGCTTCTGCCGACCGCGCCGCATCCAGTCGAGCCCGAGCCGCGGGTTGAGATCGACATCCATCTCATCGGCGTAGAAGGCGATCTCGTCGCGAGGCAGGCTACGGATCAGCGTGCGGATCGCTCCGATCCTGCGGCGCTCGCGCGACTTCGGCCACGGGCAGCGGACGACGGGACGGGGGCGCTTGCGGCGCGCTCCCATCGCTCGCAACAGCCGACCGATGTGGCCGACGCTCAGGCGCAGTCCGGTGTCGCGTTCGAGCTGGAGCGCCAGCAGCTCGCGCATTCACGTCGGCCGTGCCCAGCCGAAGTCCTGCGGGCTCGCGTCGAGCAATCGCTCAAGTCGCCGCCGGTGCGCTGCAGATACCTTGAGGCAAGCTTTCCGTTCAAGCACTTGGAATTGCTGGCGTTCCCGAATCAGGATCGGGAATTTAGACTAGTCCGGAGGCCTGGCCGGCGTTAGACGACGGCGGTCCTGCCCGTGGATGTCCCGGGCCGAAATCACAGCTCACGCACGCGACCTTCACGTTACGCGGTCTCTGACAGGGCGTCGCGGCGGGTCGTGCTCGCTCGTAGCGCTGGCACACGGGCGACGTCGTGCAGTCCAGGGCGCACGGCCGTCCGTACGCTCTCAAGGCTGCGTGGACAGACCGCCGGTGCGAGCAACTTGACGAACCCCGGCGCGCGGACAGGTGCGCACCGGCCGACGCTCTGGACGGTGGGACCCATGTCGCTGTGACGCGCTCCTCCAGGTTGCGTTTGACGCCCAATCCTGCCATCAGAGCGTTTGGTCGCATTGCCACGTTTTCCCGGCGGTGCCAGAGGGGAAAAGCAACCGATGAGAACGGAATGCCGACGGGTCGCATCGGCGGCGATGCTCGCTCTCGTGATCGGTGTCGCTTCGACGCAGGCAGAGGCGTCGGAGCTGAGCGCCGGCGTAAGTCTCGGTTGGATCCAGGCTGGCACCGCCCCGCGCCTCTCGGTGGGCCCGCATGCTGGGATATCGTGGCACATCAAGAAGAATCTACTGTTGAAGCTTCACGATCTATGCAGCCTCGTGCCGCCGATCCAGGTGGGCGGGGCCGGGGTTTACAATCACACCTCCGTTTCCCTTGGTTATGTCTGGAAAGATGGCGACGTTGGTGCGGGCCCATCAGTTGCGATCTACTTCATGCCAGCGTGCGGAAACACCTTATGCGGACAGGTTGCCGGGATGGCAGTAGGTGGACATGCGCAAGCCAGCGCGTACGTGATGGGGCCGCTGGGCATATCGGCGAGCGCCAACGTGGACTGGATCCGCGGAAGAAGTCTCGTGCTCCCCGGCCACGTCTCCGTCGCTGTCGTCGCCGGCCCTGCGATTCGATGGGGCGCCCAATGATTTCAAGAAGAAGTCTATTTTTTATTGCAACCGTCGCGATCTGGGCATTGGCAGCATGCAACTGGACGGTAGGAGAATGTTACCCTCGCGAGGAATGGACCTCGGGAGCAGGTGCTGGTCCAGGCTCGGGGCCAACCCCGGTATTCAGCTCCAGCGCATCGGGTGACTTCGGAGACGCGCCATCGGGAGAACGGCGAGGCGACAGTGAGCACGAGATCCAGTGTAACAAGGCGGACAGCTCAGAGGAGGAAGACGAAGAAGAAGAGCGCCCGAGAGACAGCTCGGAGAGTCCGACAAACAGCGAATGCTCAGGACCCGGTGACATCACCGGAGACGCCCGGACTTATGTGTTCTGTAGCAACGCCTGCATCTCGAAGTGCCCACCGGCCGGAGTAAACGGATTCTCGCCTACCATTTTCAAGTTCACCATGACGATCTCCGACGACGGAACAGGCGAATCGGGAGGCTGGCAACAAGCCTCCGTTCGCCTGAAGATCAAGCGGTGGGTCGAGGTGTATCCAGAGTTCTGGGAATGTCCACAGATGACATTTGGAATGCCACTACGCAACGTGGCCCAGGGGCAGATATCGGCGGAGGAGGCCGCACGCATCAGCGCCGACGTAGCGAGCAAAGCTTCGCGCAAAGTGATGAGAGCGAACCTCACTATTCCGCAAGGGATCTACTGCGTCAGGCTGAAGGATGAGATGGACATGAGCCTCCGCAAGCGCGTGGCTGGATCCAGAGTCACGCAGCCATGACTCATACGGTCGAGGAGCTGCTCGACGTCGTATATCGCCACTACCCTCGGCGGGTTCCGTACGAGGATCCTGGCCGCGTGCAGACAGAAGAGGATCGACGGCTGGTGGACGCCCGTCGTCGAGCCGGCGCCGACTCCGAGCGGTGGCTCGGCATGTTGCGGCGTCTACGCGAACAGTTCCCCGAGAACGAGATCGACAATCTCTCAGTCCATCTCATGACGGGAAGCCACGACGCCTGCTATTCCGGCTCGCTCTATCTTCCGAAGGTCGCCGGAGAAGACCGGCACACAATTGAGTTCAGGGTGAGCTTCCTGGCCCCTTATTACATCGTTTATAGCTCGCGCCTCGTTGATGATCCAGAGGAGCTCGAGCGGGAGAGGACGCTCCGCTCGACGCCACCTCGCGCCGTCACGATCTTCGTCCATGATACGGTCTACATCCTGCCCGCCTGGGTTGGCAAGCTGGTCAGGCTGATCAAGCCCGAGCTCATCGAGTCACCTTCGATCGAAGATAAACCCACCCGACAGGTTGTCTGCTTCGATCCTTCGCCCGGTGAGCAGCCGTACGCTACGGGGATCGCCCAGGAGATCGAGGCAACATGGGGATACGCGCGCATGCCGCCGGAGATCGGCGGCGTGGTCGTGCCGGACGTGGCGACCAATCTACGATGTCCGGGAGAGGCCACGCTATACGACTGCCTGTTTTCAGATGCACGATAAGCCGGTGAGGGTCTCAACCTCGGCGCGTACCGAGACCCCAAACGTCTGGCGCGTGCTCCGGAGCTGGTCAGCCCTCGACGCGGGGCCGCACACACGCGAGGTCTACGCGGCGACGTATCGCCGCTGCAACGCACGACGCTCCTCCTCCGTCGACGCCGCGATGAGCGCGATGTAGGGCTCGAAGGCGAGGGGCATGGGGAGATCGAAGAGCAGGTGCTTCTCGGGATCGACGCTCTTCCCCGCGCCATGGCAGAGGAACAGGCGCTCCTGGAGGAGCGGGAAGACGGCGATGGAGGTGAGCTCGTGCCTCTCGATCGTCTCGATGTCGGCGATCGACGGCTCGAGGATCTCGTCGAACACACCGCTCGGATGCTTGAACGGACCTCCGGCGTGACGGTTCACGTCCTTGCGCACGAGCGCCCCGCCGCGACCGATCGTGATGAACGAGCGCTCGTGAGGCGTGCCCTCCCAGACCGTCACACGCCGGCTCGTCGCGTCGGGGTGGATCCACACGGTCGGGAGGTCGACGTTCAACGGCGCCACGCCCTTGACCCGGCCGATCGTGCTCGACCTGAGGAACCGCCGGGTGACGGCCGTGCAGCAGAGGACGTCCGCCGGAGCGAGCCGTGTCCCCTGCCAGTCGCGATCCCGGCGGAAGTGACGGAAGAAGAGGAGGTAGGGAGACCTGCACATCTGCGCGAGGACGAAGAGCCCCCTGCGGGTCTCGAGGTCGATCACGTTGCCTTCGCCCCAGGTGACGCGCCCCATCGCGCCCGCGACCCTACCCGCTCAGGATCGATCTGGCGAGGCGATCGTCTCCTCGAGCGCCGGCGGCCCGTGACGCTGCGGCGGCTCGGCGGGCTCGCCGGCCCCCGACGACCCCCCGCGCCCGCCGTTCTGTGGCGCTGGGCGCGCATCCGTGAGAGGTTCACGGCGCCGCGCCGAGCCAAGCGGCGCGCGATCCTGAGCACATGAAATCGAAGAGCGTCCTTGTCATCGGGCTCGGCCGGTTCGGTACGTCGATCGTCGAGACCCTCTGGAAGAACCGGGCGGAGGTCATCGCCGTCGACAACAACCCCGAGGCCGTCGACGCGGTGAAGGACAAGACCTCGGCCGCGTTCATCGGCGACGCCACCGTGCACAAGGTGCTCGAGGGGATCGGCGCGCAGTACGTGGAGACCGCCATCGTGACCTTCGGCGAGCACTTCGAGCCGTCGGTGCTCTGCGTGGCCTCCCTCGTGCGGATGGGCGTGCGCGAGGTCATCGCCCGCGCCGCGACCGACCGCCAGGCCGACATCCTGCGCGCCGTGGGCGCCACCCGCGTCATCCAGATCGAGACCGAGATGGGCCGCCGCGTCGGCGCCGACATCACCACGCCGCTCGCCCAGGACCTCCTCGAGCTCGCCAGCCACTACCGCGTCGTCCCCTGGAGCGCGCACGGGCCGCTCGTCGGACAGACGCTCGCCGGCTCGAAGATCCGCCAGCGCTACCGCATCAACGTGCTCGGCGTGCGGCCGCACACGACAAAGCGGCCCGACGACACGCCGCGCCTCGAGGCGCCCACACCGGACTACGTGATACGCGACGGCGACACGCTGCTGCTCGTCGGCGACAGCGACGACGTGAGCCGGTTCGTGGCGGAAGTCGGGGGCTGAGCGCCGCGTGATCACCGCGCCCGCGCGCGCCGCGGCCGCGAACCACGCTACGCTCCCGCGGCGCGCCGGGCCGGAGCACGCTCCAGGCCGCGCGACGCATCTTCTCGCCTCGCGCTCGTCGTGCGAGAGGGGCGGCGCATGCCTTCTTCCAGAGCGTCCACTGCGATGCGCCTCATCGCCTCGGAAGCGCTGCTGCTCGCGGTCGCCCTGACCGGCAGCGCAGCGCGCGCGCAGACCGCCGGCGCGCCCCCGGCGGAGCCCCCGCCCGCCGAGGGCGACCCGGCCGGCGCCTCGGTCCCCCGCGGCGGCGCGGGCGCGGTCGTCGTGCCCGAGCCGGGCACGGCCCAGCCGCCGCCGGCCGCCCCCACCGAGCCGAAGCTCGTCACGTACTCGCCGCCCGCGTACCCCGAGGCGGCCCAGCGCGCCGGCGTCGAGGGGAGCGTCATCCTCAAGCTCGACATCGACAGGACCGGCCGCGTGACGAAGGCCGAGGTCGCGACGCCGGGCGGACACGGGTTCGACGAGGCCGCGCTCGCCGCCGCCCCCGGCCTCGTGTTCGAGCCGGCGCGGCGCCCCGACGGCACGCCGGTGGCGGCCCGCATCCTCTACCGCTACGCGTTCACGCTCACGCCGAAGCCCGCCGACGCGGCCGCGCCCGCGCCCCCGGCGGACGTCGAGACCGTCGTCGGGGCGGTCCTTGCCGCGGGCACCGGCGAGCCGCTCCCGGACGTCGCGGTCAGCCTCCTCCGCCCCGACGGCGGCCGCGAGGAGGCGAAGACCGACCAGCAAGGCAAGTTCCGCTTCAAGAACCTCCCCCCCGGCAAGTACCGCGTCGAGGTCGCCGCCACGGGGTTCGAGCCGTTCGCCGCCGACGAGGAGATCGCGGCCGGCGAGGCGATCGAGGTGCGCTACCGCATCTCGCTCGCGGCGCCGAAGGACGGCAAGGCGCCGGCGGGCCTCGAGGTGACCGTCGAGGGCGAGCGCCCGCCGCGCGAGGTGACCCGGAGGACGCTCGAGCGCCGCGAGATCGACCGCATCCCCGGCACCGGCGGCGACGCGCTGCGCTCGCTGCAAAGCCTGCCCGGCGTCGCGCGCAGCGGCTTCGGGCTGCTCATCGTGCGCGGGTCCGCCCCCCAGGACACGCTCACCTTCATCGACCGCACCCCGGTGCCGATCATCTACCACTTCGGCGGCCTCTCCTCGGTCGTCCCGACCGAGATGCTCGAGAAGATCGACTTCTACCCGGGCAACTTCAGCGCCGTGTACGGCCGCGCCATGGGCGGCATCGTCGACGTCGGGCTCCGCTCGCCGAAGCAGGACGGCAAGTACCACGGCGTCGTCCAGCTCGACCTCATCGACGGGCGCCTGCTCCTGGAGGGGCCCGTCCCGTTCCTGAAGGACTGGACCTTCATCGCGGCAGGCCGGCGGAGCTGGGTCGACGCGTGGCTCGGGCCCGTGCTCAAGGAGGTTGGCTCCACCGTCAGCCAGGCGCCCGTCTACTACGATTACCAGTTCGTCCTCGAGGGCCGCCCCTCCCCGAGCGAGCGCGTGCGCGCGAGCTTCTACGGATCGGACGACGGCTTCGAGATCACCCTGGACAACCCGCCCGAGGACGAGCCGGCGCTGACGGGCGACTTCGGGTTTCACACCGCCTTCCAGCGCCTCCAGCTCAGCTACGAGAACCGCCTGGGGACGCGCGATCGGCTCCTCTGGTCGCTGGCCCTCGGCCGGGACGTCGTCGACTTCGAGGCCTCTCCCCTCAAGTTCAACGTCACCTCGACATCGCTCGACCTCCGGCTGGAGCTGTCGCACCGGTTCGCGCGCTACCTCACGATGAACGTCGGCGCCGACCTCTCCGGCGGCATCGCCACGGTCAACGTGCGCGCGCCGGCGCAGTCGCCCGCCGGCCACCCGTCGAACCAGCCGTTCTCGCTCGCCCCGTTCCAGGACCAGTCGTTCAACGGCGCGTACTCCCGGCCGGCCGCCTACGCGGAGCTCGAGGTCGTCCCCACGCCGCGCGCGCGGATCGTCCCCGGGGTGCGGCTCGACTACGCGCTCGACACGCGCACGTTCGACGTGAGCCCCAGGCTCAACGGCCGCTACGACGTCCGGAGCGAGTTCCCGCGAACGACGGTCAAGGGCGGCGTGGGCCTGTACCACCAGGCGCCCCAGTTCCAGGAGACCATCGAGCCGTTCGGCACCGCGGGGCTCAAGTCGAACCGCGCTGTCCATTACGGCCTCGGCGTGGAGCAGGAGCTCACGAAGCAGGTGAACGTGACGGTCGAGGGGTTCTACAAGGCCCTCGATCGGCTCGTCGTCTTCTCGCCGGAGAAGGAGGGCTATGCGAACGACGGCACCGGCTACGCCGTGGGCGGCGAGGTGCTCCTGAAGTACAAGCCGGACGAGCGCTTCTTCGGCTGGGCGGCGTACACGATCTCGCGGTCGATGCGCACGGACGGCCCCGGCGAGGAGGAGCACCCCATGCCGTTCGATCAGCCCCACGTCCTCACGGTGCTCGGGAGCCTGCGGCTCGGCCGCGGCTGGGAGCTCGGCGCGCGCTTCCGCCTCGTGTCGGGCAACCTGCAGACGCCCTATGTCTGCGATCCGGAGCAGAAGGGGTGCAATCCGAACCGGGTGAACGCCATCTACCACGCGGCCTCCGCGCGGTACTCGCCCATCCCGCTCGGGGGCGAGTACAGCGAGCGGATGCCGCTCTTTCACCAGCTCGACATCCGCGCCGACAAGACGTGGCGATTCAAGACGTGGCAGCTCGGCCTCTACCTCGACGTGCAGAACGTCTACAACCACATGGCCGCGGAGGGCATCACGTACAACTTCAACTACTCGAAGCGGGAGTACGTGACGGGGCTCCCCTTCCTGCCCACGCTCGGGCTGCGAGGAGATTTCTGATGAAACGGACCGCACCGCCGGCGCGCCGCGCGTTGCTCGTCGCGCTCTCGACCCTGGCCCTGGGCATCCCCTGCTGCGCGGGGGGCGACCTCTCGCCGTCGTCCGAGGTGAAGGGGCTCCGCGTCCTCGCGGTGACGGCGGACCTCCCGTATGCGGCCGCGCCGCTCGGCGGCGGCGTGACGTTCGAGATGACCTACGCCGACGCGCCCGAGGGCGGCGCCGGCCCGCGGCCGGTCCAGATCATGTGGCTCGGCGGCTGCGTGAACCCGCCTGTCGGGATCGACGAGCACATCGGGTGTCTGCCGCAGCTCCTCGGCGCGGCGCAGGAGTTCGCCCCCGGGGGCGCGGCGGAGGACGGCGAGAACGAGGAGACGGAGGACGCGCCCCGGCTCTTCGATCGGGACGACATGACCGCGGAGCAGAGCGGCGAGCCGGGCAAGTCGAGGTTCAGGATGGTCCTGCCCGACGACATCTTCGAGGGCGCGCGGCCCACCGAGACCGAGAGCTTCTACGCGTCGGCGTACGTGTTCTTCGCCGTGTGCGCCGGCACGACGCGCGTCGCCTCATCGCCCCTCGAGGCCGGGTTTCCGCTGGAGTGCGTCGGCGAGGACGGGGCCGTGCTCGGCCCGGACAGCTTCGTCGTCGGCTACACGCAGGTCTATGTCTTCGCGGACCGGCGGCTCAACGCGAACCCGCCGGTCACGGGCCTCACGGTGAAGCTCGGCGGGAGCGAGGTCGCGCTCGACGACGACGGGTTGCCCGTCGTGGCGCGGTGCGACCGGCCCGAGGAGGAGCAGGCCCAGGGGTGCAGCCCGCCGGCGCCGGAAGACGACGGGTGCACGGAATACGACATCGAGGCGATCGTGGGGGACGTCGCCGAGCCGGACGTCGAGGCCGCCGGGCTCGGCGGGCCGCCCGCGCGCGAGGCGATCTGGGTCGACTACTACACCGACGGCGGCGGGTTCGACGGCGCCAGGCGGCTCGTGAGCGACGCGACGCGGGGCTTCCTCGGCGGCCACGGGACGACGTGGACGCCGCCCGCGGAGCCGGGCCGCGTGTCGCTGTGGGCCGTGGTCCACGATACGCGGGGCGGCGCGAGCGTCGTCCGGCGCGAGGTGCGGGTGGAGTAGCGCGGCGCCCGAGCGGCCTCTCCGGGAGCCCGGGCCGGCGCCGCGCGCCGGCGCTTGTGCCGGCGAGCGCGCTCCCGTATCGCACCGGCCATGCCGCCCCTCGATCTGCACGTCGCCGTGTTCGGCGCCTCCGGCGCCGGCAAGACGGTCCTCCTCGCGGCCTTCTACCGGGCGCAGACCCAGCCCGCGTTCCAGCAGGAGTACGCGTACAAGATCCAGGCGGTCAACAAGGCGCAGGGGAACCGGCTCCTCGGGCGCTTCTATCGCCTCGAGGAGGGCACGTTCCCGGAGGGCAGCACGCGCTTCGACGAGATCGAGTTCGACTTCTTCCCGCGGGACCTGCCGGAGCCGGCGGTCCGCATCCACTGGTACGATTACCCCGGGCGCTGGTGGGAGGAAGAGCCTGTCGACGCCGACGAGCGCGACGCGATGCGCGAGGGGCTCCTCCGGCTCGGCATGAGCCAGGTGGGCATCCTGCTCGCGGACGGCGCGAAGTACCGGAGCGAGGGCACCGCGTACATCCGGTGGCTGTTCGAGCACTTCGCGGACGAGTGCGACCGGCTGCGCCGCGCGAGCGCCGCCGCGGGCGACGAGGTGAGCTTCCCGCGCGAGTGGATCCTCGCGCTCAGCAAGGCCGACCTGTTCCCGCCGGACTACAGCGCCAGGGACTTCGAGCGCGAGGTCTGCCGCGACGCCGACGAGCAGCTCGCGAAGCTGTGCGCCGTGCTCCGCGCCGAGCGCGCGTTCGGGCACCGCTTCATGCTCCTCTCGTCGGTCGCCGCCCCGCCCGACGCGCAGGTCGACCCGGGGACGTCGCTCGGCGTGCGCACCCTCGCCCCCGCGATCCTCGTGAGCACGGTCGAGGGCGCGGTCCGCGAGGCGCAGGCGGCGCGCAAGGAGAAGTCGGCGAAGGAGACGTTCTTCGAGGGGCTGCGCGATCTCGTGCAGTTCGTCGATTCCGTGGACGACTTCCTTCCGAAGCGATACCAGATCGTGAGCAAGATCCTGAGGTTCGTCTCCCTCAAGGATCTCGCGACCGCGCGGGTCGACAGGCTCAGGAAGGCGCGCGAGGACGCGCTCCGGAAGGGCGACACGTTCAAGGCGGTCCTGACCGGCATGGTGGCGGCCCTGCGCAACGACGAGGGGCTGCGGGCCTACCACCAGAACCAGTAGGGCCGTTATGCTCGCGCCCGTGCACGCCCCCGCCCGCACCGTCGAGACGTCGCGGCTCCTCTGGAGGACGCGCGGGGAGCACTGGGATTACGAGTTCGTCTGCGTGCCCGAGATCCCGGCGCTCCCGGGCTGGCTCACCACGCTCGAGGCCGTGCTCGGCGACGCGGACGCGGGCGCCGGAGAGCTCCGCTATGGCCTGCTCGAGGTCGACGACGCCGCCGCGAGGGCGCCGCGCGCGTTCGCCTACGTGGCGGCGCGGTTCGTCGATCCGGCGCGGCGGGACTGGACCGGGCGGCAGATCCAGCACTTCGCGATCTGGTTCCCGCCGGTCCCGCCGGAGGCCGTCGAGGCGCTGCCCGCCGCCGTCCCTGCCGACTGGCACCTTCGCGTGCTCGCCGGGCTCGCGGCGACGTATGGATCGAGCGAGGTGTTCGGCCTCCCCGAGGAGGCGATCCGCGCCTGGAAGCGGAGCCATCGCGAGAGCCGGGCGGAGGCCGCGCTGGCCATCGTGAAGCGCACGCCGCCGGTGGCGCTGTTCGAGGAAGGCGAGCCGGCGCCGGCGCCCCCCGAGGCGCCGCGGAATCCGTGGAAGAGGATGCCGACGCTAAAAAAAAAGTCGCCTGAGCCGCTGACGACGCCGAGGGAGGTGAGCCTCGTCGTGGCGGGCAGGCGCGGCGGCCTGCGCCGCGTGTTCGGCTGCTTCACGGCCCTCGCGATGATGCTCGTCGCGGTCCATCAGCTCGTGGCGTGCGGGGCGTCGATTCACGCGGGCTGAGCGCTCCGGGCGCCGCTCACCCGGGTCGAGCGCTCCGGGCGCCGCCGCCCACACCCTCCGGGCCCATGTCGTCGGGGCCCGTCGTGTCGTGGAGTACGCGCCGTTTCAGCGGCCGTCCATCGCCTGGCGCAAGCTCTTCGGCCGCATGTCGGTCCACACCCGATCGATGTGAGCGAGGCACTCCGCGCGTGTGCCCTCGGTGCCCTCGGCGCGCCAGCCGGCGGGCAGATCGCGATGTGACGGCCAGATCGAATACTGCTCTTCGTGATTGAGGACCACCCGGAAGGTGGTCTCGTTGTCATCGGGATCCATCATGGTGCACCCTTCGCGGTTCGTCCGCGACACGGATGGTAGGAGCGGTCCCGGTGACGTGCAAGTCGGCCGGGGCGGCCTGCGTCAAGCGGACACCCGCGTCGGAGAAGGTGGCTGACCGCGCGGGCGCCCTTTACACTCGCCGCGACCGTCGCGCCACCACGGCGCGACCGCAACGCAGGACGGAGATCCACGTGAGCAACCATCCCGCATTGACGCCCGGCCGCGTGGCCGTGGTGACCGGCGCGGCGAGCGGCATCGGCCTCGCCGCCGCGACCCGCTTCGCGCGCATGGGCCTGAAGGTCTGCCTCGCCGACCTCGACGGGCCGGCGCTGCACGAGGCCACCGCGGCCGTCGCCGCGGCCGCGGCCGGCGGCAAGGACGACGTGCGGGCGGTGCCCACCGACGTCGCCCGGTTCGAGGACGTGCAGCGCCTGAAGCAGGTCGCCTGCGACGCGTTCGGCGAGGTCGCGGTCCTGATGAACAACGCCGGCATCGGCAACGGCGGCAAGCCGTGGAAGGACCACGACCGCTGGCGGCGGCTCATCGAGGTCAACCTCTGGGGCGTGATCCACGGCGTCCAGGCGTTCACCGAGGCGATGCTGGCGCAGGGCACCCCCTGCGCCATCGTCAACACGGGCTCGAAGCAGGGCATCACGACCCCGCCGGGCGACGCCGCCTACAACGTCAGCAAGGCCGGCGTGAAGGTGGTGACCGAGCAGCTCGCGCACGAGCTGCGCAACGTCGCCGGCTGCAAGATCACCGCCCACCTCCTGATCCCGGGCTACACCTTCACCGGGATGACGGCGCGGGGCCCGGAGAAGCCCGCCGAGGCCTGGACCGCGGATCAGGTGGTCGACATGATGATCGACAGCATGGGCCGGGGCGATTTCTACATCCTCTGTCCCGACAACGCGGTAACGCGCGAGATGGACGAGCGCCGCATTCAGTGGGCCGCCGACGACCTGATCCAGAACCGCCCTGCGCTGTCGCGCTGGCACCCGGACTACACGGAAGCGTTCGCGGCGTTCATGGCCGGCGCGGCGAAGCGCTGACCCTCGGCCCCTGAGCCCGGGCTGCGCGCATAGCCATCATTGCATCGGCGCAGGCGCCGCGTCCGGTGCGGGCGCTGGCGTCGGCGCAGGCGCCGCGTCCGGTGCGGGCGCAGGCGTCGGCGCAGGCGCCGCGTCCGGTGCGGGCGCGGGCGCGGGCGCGGGCGCGGGCTCCGGGGCCGGCGCGGGCGCCGGGGCCGGCGCGGGCTCCGCCTTGGCCGGCGCCGGGGTGCAGGGAACGCAGGGCGGCGGCGCTGGCACCTTCGAGCCCACGGCATAGGAGAGCGTGAGCAGGATGTTGTTCTGCACCTGCCAGGCGTCGATGAGCTGCGGCTGGCGCACGACATGGAGCTGGTAATCGAGGGACGCCCACTCCACGAGCTTGACGGAGAGCCCCCCGACGATGTCGACGTTCATGAGGTCCAGCGCGCCACGATCATCGCCTGCCTCCAGATCCGAATACACGATCGGCAAGAGGGCGGAGATGCCCGCCCTGTACGCGATCTGCTTGTCACGGAGCGCGCCCGAGGCCTCGATGACAGCCTCGGCGCCGAGCTGGCCATAGCTCGAGAGCTCGCCCACCTCGACCTCGGGCGTCCCGTCGTCGTCCCCCAGGGCGAGCACGCCCGACGCGATCACCTCCTGCGCGCCAGCGCCGGCGCGCGCCTCGACGAGGACGGACTCCCGATTGACAGGCTGGACGAAGACGCCGAGCGACTGCTTGAGCGTCACGGGCTGGAATGGATCGCTGAGGTGAAGGCGCGTCCCCGTGATCGCCTCTGTCGTCCCCTCCTCGCGCGTGATCGCGTAGGTCGTCGGCGCCGAGCGCGCGTCGGTGCCAGGGAACATCTGCGTATCGAGCGCAAAGCGACCGAACGGCCCGAACCAGGGCACGACGTGGTAGAGGTAAATGGCCTCGAAGGCGAGCGCGTCGCGCGTCTTGACCCAGGCATCCAGGGCCGGCGTGCGCGTCACGCCAGCGCCAGCCGCGAGCGTCATGCGGAGCTCGTGAGCGGCCTTGTTGAAGTCGAGGGAGCCCTCCAGGATGAAGCCCGCGGATACGCCCGTCCCGTCTGCCTGCCCGACGACGCTGCGATTATCGGCCAGGTTGAACGTGCCGCCGAGGAGCAGCCCCGGCGACCATCCCTCCACGCGCCCCGGATCGGTCGCGGGCGCGTCGACGTACGTGGTCGCCACGGAGGGCGCCGACTGCGCAGAAGCGCCGCGAGCAAGGAGACTGGCCACGACGCACGCTGACGCCACGAGCCCGAACCGTTCTTGATAGAATTTCATGAGATACCCTGAGCGGTTGTGCTGAGTTGGGCGAAAAACACGGGGTCTATAGCACGGAGAGCGTTCGACGAGGGTCAAACGTGAAGGGTCAGCGACTGGCAACGGAACGAAGCGGGGTTGCGGCGGTCCGGCGCGCGCATCGACCGGAAGAGCCCGCCACGTGGGGTGTACCTCGAGGACGGGTTGGCCTGGCCCGTGGTGCACGATCGTGTGGCCCGCCGGGGAGCGCGGCCTGACCGGCGGCGGCCCGTCGCCGCGCGATCAGCCGTTGTCGGCGTCGAGGTGCGGAGAGAGCACCTCGGCGATCCAGCTCATCACCGCGCGGACGCGGCGCGGCGCGCTCCGGCCGTGCGTGTGGAGGAGCGAGACGGGCATGGGCGCGCAGGGGAAGGCGGGCAGGACCTCGACGAGCGCGCCCGCGGCGAGGCTGTCGCGCATCCCTGTCCACGGCGCCTGGATGATGCCGAGGCCCGCCACGCACGCGGCGAGGTAGGCGTCGGCGCTGTTGACCGTCACCACGCTGCGCATCGGCCGCTCGCGGTAGCCGCCTTCGTGGGGGTACTCGAACGACGGCGCCTCGACGCCGAGCGTCGATGAGTAATGCACGACGAGGTGGTCGTCGAGATCCTCGATCCGGCGGGGCGTGCCGTGCTTGCGCAGGTAAGCCGGGCTCGCGCAGTTCACCATGCGCAGGGCGCCGAGCTTGCGGCCGACGAGCTCCGCGTCGCCCGGGGCGCCGATGCGCAGGACGCAATCGAACCCTTCGCGCAGCGGCTCGACGCGCCTGTCGGTCGTGCTGATGACCATCTCGAGCTCGGGGTGGCGCGCGAGCAGCTCGGGCAGGCGCGGGATGAGGATGTTGCGCGCGAAGTTCACCGGCAGGTCGATCCGCACCCGCCCGCGCAGCGCCCTGCCCGCCTGGAACATCGCGCCGATGTCGTCGGCCTCCAGCACGAGGCGCCGCGCCCGCGGCAGGAGCGCCTCCCCGTCCGGCGTGAGGCGCACGACGCGCGTCGAGCGCTGGAAGAGCCGGCTGCCGAGCTCCGCCTCGAGGGCCTTGAGCCGCAGCGAGACGCGCGCCTTGGGCACGCCGAGGTGCTCGCCGGCGCGCGTGAAGCTCCCGAGCTCGGCCACCTTCACGAAGATCTTGAGAGACTCGACGTCGACGCTCATTGTTTCGGATGGCGAAACAGTGTGTCGGATCCCCGCGTCTTTCTCAACCGCGAAGCGCGCGCTAATCAGGATCGCAGACAGCGGCGCGCTGCCGCGTCGCCCACGAAAGGAACCGACCATGAGCACATCGAAGCGCAGCACCGTCGCCCTGATCACCGGTGGAAGCCGCGGGCTGGGAAAGAGCATGGCCCTCCACCTCGCCGATCACGGCGTGGGCGTCCTCATCACGTACCGCGGCGCCGCGGCCGAGGCGGCGGGCGTGGTGAAGCAGATCGAGGAGAAGGGGGGCAAGGCGGCGGCCCTCGCGCTCGACGTCGCCGACGTCCGCAGCTTCGACGCGTTCGCCGGGGCGGTGAAGGCGGAGCTCGCCAGCCGCTTCGGGCGCGATCGCCTCGATTGCCTCGTGAACAACGCGGGCATCGGCGTCCACACGAGCTTCGCCGAGACGACGGAGGAGCAGTTCGACGCGCTGATGAACGTCCACCTGAAGGGGACGTTCTTCCTCACGCAAAAGCTGCTCCCGCTCATCGCGGACGGCGGGCGCATCCTCAACGTCTCGTCGGGGCTCGCGCGGTTCACCTTCCCCGGGTACGCCGCCTACGCCACGATGAAGGGCGGCGTGGAGGTGCTCACCCGCTACCTGGCGAAGGAGCTCGGAGCGCGGAAGATCTCGGTCAACGTGCTCGCGCCGGGCGCCATCGAGACCGATTTCGGGGGCGGCGCCGTGCGCGACAACGCCGAGCTCAACAAGATGATCGCCGGACAGACCGCCCTCGGCCGGGTCGGCCTCCCCGACGACATCGGCGGCGTCGTCGCGCTGCTCCTCTCGCCCGAGGGCGGGTGGATCAACGGCCAGCGCATCGAGGCGTCCGGCGGGATGTTCCTCTGAGGCGCGCTCCGGACCGGACGGCGCGAGCGCCCCGCCCGCGTCGCCCGGTCCGGGCGTGTCGTCTCCGGCGGCTTTGTAAATAGTAGTTAAGAACGAACCCCGGACGTTGAACATGGATCCTCGACCCGCTACACCACCGCCCGCCTGAGGTTGCTCCGGGCATCGCGTGGGCCTTTCCATGGGCGCAGCGTCGCGCGCGCGGCGCGTTCTCGGAGGACGCCGCGCTCGCGATCACGCCGTGGGGAGCGCGTCACGAGGCCGAAGCTGCCGCTCGCGACGGAGGTATTCATTCATGGGACGCTTGAACATGCGGCTATGGTGGGCGTGCGGGGGCGTGCTGGCCCTGTTCGCCGCGGGGTGCGCGGAGGCGGAGGACGTCGCTCCGGATCACCTCGACGCCGTCTCGCAACCTGTCACCCTGGCGGACCGGATCGCCGCGTGCGCGCAGGATCCGCGCGTCGTGGCGGGGCTCGTGTCGCAGGACGTCTGCGCGGGCGCCGGCGTCTTCTTCGAGGAGACGTTCGAAGGCAACGGCCGCACCTGCGGGACGTGCCACCCCGTGGCCAACAGCACGACGATCGACGTGGAGTTCGTCACGGCGCTCGACCAGAACAGCCCCGAGGACCCGCTCTTCGTCTTCAGGACGAATCCGGAGCTCGCGGAGCTCGAGACGTCGGATCTGCTGGAGGACGCGGCCATCCTCGAGAACGTCGACGGCTTCATCGACTCGAGGCACCGGTTCGTCTCGCGCGGGGTGAACCACGTGCTCTCCCTGAGCACCAGCATCCGGGCCGACTCGGGGGACGGCACGACCAACCCGCCCGCGGAGCGGACGGGCTGGGGCGGGGATGGCTCGAGCGACGGCACGCTTCGCGGCTTCCTGAAGGACGCTGTCAAGCAGCACTTCACGAGGAGCCTCGATCGCGTGGAGGGCGTCGACTTCCGCCTGCCGACGCCGGCCGAGGAGGACGTGGCCCTCGCCTTCCAGCTCAGCCTGGGCCGGAAGAACGAGCTCGATCTGGAGCGCGTCCGCATGTTCGACGCGGAGGCCGAGGAGGGCCGGCGCGCGTTCATGGACCCGAACCGCGGTCGCTGCAACGTGTGCCACCACAACGCCGGCGCGAACTTCCAGGACACCGGCAACAACAGGAACTTCGACACCGGCACGCGCAGCCTCGGATCGCCGCTCAACCTGGGCAGCTTCGAGGGCGTCGGCATCTTCGACGGCGGCTTCGGCGGGCGCGACCTGCCGCGGCCCGACTTCGACAGCTTCAACAGCGGCACCCCCGACGCCTTCGGCAATGGCACCTTCAACCCGCCGCCGCTGATCGAGGCCGCGGACACGGCGCCCCACTTCCACAACCACCTGCAGATCCAGTCCAGGGGGCAGCGGAACATCAACGACGCCGTCCAGTTCTACGCGTCGTTCAGCTTCAACAACTCTCCCGCGGCGAGGGAGCTCGAGCAGCGCTTCGGGACGCCGCTCGACCTCGTGCCGCTGGACGCCGCCGCCATCGCTCGCTTCCTGCGCGCGCTGAACGCCACCTTCAACGTCGACATCGCGAAGCAACGGCTGGACGCCGCGCGGGTGCTCATCAACCGGTTCTCGAACACGCGCGCCGACGTACAGCGGAGGCTGATGGAGCTCGCCCAGGTCGAGATCGACGACGCGATCGAGGTGATGAGCGACCCGGGCAACCCGAACACGATGTACCCCTCCGCGCTGAACCAGATAAACCTCGCGCGCGGCGAGATCGACATGGGGCTCGCGGCGAGCTCGGCGAGCGAGCGCTATAACCGCGTCAGGAACGCCCTCGATCGGTTGACGACCGCCCGGGCCCAGTTCGGTGAAGGCATCACGTTCGTGCTCGGCCAGGGCAACCTGATGTACTGAGCGCGGGCGGCCCTCGCCGCCCTCCGCGGCAACACCACCAGCCCGGCTGTCGACGGGCGCCGGGTCGTGGTACATCACGGCTCACGACCCCGGCGCTCGCCCCCTCGCCAGCGCCGCTCGAGCGCCGAACGGGCGATTCCGCGCAGAGAGGAGAACCATGCTGGACACGATCTGGGCTCGTTACCGCGCCGCCGGGCTCGACGCAGCGGCGGCCGCCGTCGCGGCGCCCTCGCCGGAGGACCTCTGCTATCTCGCGATGCTGGCGTTCTCCGAGGAGCGCCATGCGGACGCTGCTGCCTTCGCCGCCCGCGCCGCGGAGGGCTCGCCGGGGGACCTGCTGTTCCAGGCGGCCGCCGCTCACCTCGATCGAGTCGCCCGGGAGGGGAAGCGCAACGTCTATGTGTCCGCCGAGGGATTCGCCGCCTTCATCCGCGGCGGCGGCAACGTGCCGCTCTACCGCGAGACGAGCGCGGCGCTGGCCGGCCAGTACCCGGAGGCTCCGTTCGACCTGCTCGACATCGGCGCCGGCGATGGAAGGGCGTTGCTGCCCGCGCTGACGCCGGCGGTGCGGCGAGTCACGGTGGTGGAGCCAGCGGCGCCGCTGCTCGACCGATGCGCCGCGGCGCTCTCGGCGCGAGGCGTCGCCTTCGAGGCGTTCGGCGGGCGGCTCCAGGAGCTGGCCGCGGACCGCGGCATGTCGTCGCGGCGCTGGGCGGTGGCGCAGGCGACGTTCTGCCTGCATGCGATCGCTCCGGCCGAGCGGCCGGCGTTGCTCCGCTGGGCGCGCGCGCACAGCGATCGGCTGCTCGTCGCCGAGTTCGACGCGCCGCGCATGGACGAGCCGCTCGCGCCGGACATCGCGCGGCACGTGCTCGCGCGCTACCGCGAGGGGCTGGCCGAGTACGCGGGCGCCGATCTCGACACCGTGGCGCAGGGCTTCCTGATGCCGGTGCTCTTCGGCTACGCGGATCGCGGCGCCGCCCGCACCACGTTCGAGCACCCGATCGACGACTGGGCGGCGCTGCTGCAGGAGGCCGGCTTCGCGCGCGTCGAGCGCCGGCTGCTCCACGACTACTGGTGGGCGCCGGCATGGATGCTGGCGGCGCGCTGAGGATCGCGGCGCGGATCACGCCCCGAGCGCGCCGCCCTCCGCGGTGATGCTGTTCAGGTCCGGGCTCGTCGTGTCCGGCCAGTAGTCCGTGTTGCCCCGCACGAGGAAGCGATACGCCATCGCGCTCGAGACGAGCGTCACGAGGAACCCGGCGAGCGCCGCCGGGGCATACGCCACCTTCTTCGGCCCGGGCACCTTCATCAGCCGCTGGAAGCGGTAGCCGAGAAGGTTCGGAAAGAGCTCCCAGAAATGGCGGGTCCCCCGGACGTGCGCGCCGATCAGCCGCTTGAGCCACAGCGGGTCCGCGCGGTCCATCTCCCGCAGCGTCTCGGCCATCCGTTCCCGCTCGGCCGGGGAGAGCCGGCGGAGGTGGCCGTCGAGCACGTGGAGCGCCGTCTGGCCGATCATCTGCCGCTTCTGGTTGCGGAGGACGTCGAGGACCGTCGCGTACGACGCAAAGACGTGCGCGGCCCCGGGCGCGCGGATCACCCGCCGGGTGTCCGTCTCGTGGCTCAGGAAACCGGTGCACACGAGCGCCTTGATGAAGCCGTCCTCGCAGGCGGGGAGCCCGCGCGGGAGCCAGATGTTCCGCGCGACAGCGGCGCGGATGCAGTAGAGCTGCCCCGACACCTGCGCTCCGCCGCGCGCCATGGCCGATGTCGCGAGCGAGATGCGATCGAAGATCGACTTCCTCGGCTTCAGCGCGATATCCTTGATCGGCTCGTCCGTCGAGATGCTCGCCTCGGGGTGATCGAGCAGCGCCTGGCAGAGGCGCCACAGCGTCCCCTCCCCGTGAAGGACGATGTCGCCGTCCAGGAGGACGAGCAGCTCGGCCTCGGGCGCGGAGCGCTCGTGGACGAAGACGTTCCATGCGTTGAGCTTGCCGCGCTCAGGGAGGTCGAGCGCCCGCGCGACGAGCGCCTCACGGGCCGGGTGCTCCCGCGCCGCGGCGCCGAGGACCTCGGCCGCGATCTGCGGCGTCGCGTCGGTGCAGCCGTTGGCGATGCAGACGAGCTCGCACCGCTGCCCGCGCCGGGAGAGCTCGGCGAAGATCGACTGCCGAAGGATGGAGTCGAGCGTCTTGCGGATGACGTCCGCCTCGTTCCACGCGAGCACCCCGATGGACACGAGCACCGGACGCGAGCTCGGCGCGCGTCCTTCCAGCACGCTTTGCATGGCGCCTCATCGTGGCTCGAACGGGACAGATGTCAAAGACATCGACGAGAGACAATGACCGGAAACACGAATGACATCACGTGGGAATCCCACGGCAGATCGCGAAGACACGCGCGCACGAACAGGCCGGTAGGGATAGCTGTCGCTTGACGAGAGCGCGCCGGCGCCGACACACTCGGACGGATGCGTCTCTGGCGCTCCGCCGCACCGCCCGCGCCGCGCGTGGCCCACGTCCTCCGCAAGTACGATCCAGCGGAGTGGGGCGGGACCGAGACGCACGTGGCGGCCATCACGCGGGAGCTCGCGGCGCGCGGGTGGGGCGTCGAGGTCCACGCGCCAGCGGGCCCGACCGCGGCGGACAACGCCCTCGCGCCCGGCGTCGCGCTCCGTCGGTTCGGCGCCTTCTGCCCCTACGTCGGCGACAGGACGTCGCTGCGGGCGCTCCGCGCCGCCGGGGGAAACATCGTGTCGATCGACGAGCCGCTCCGGCTCCTCGGCGACAGGGGCCTCGCGCTGGCGCACGTCCACACGAGCGGCCGTATCGCGGGCGGCGTGCGCACGGCGATGCGGCTCACGGGGCGGCCGTACGTGATCTCGGCGCACGGGCCGGTCATGGTGGACACGGAGATCCTCGCCGAGGAGTCGGCCCGACGGCAGCGCGGCGTGTGGGACCTCGGCAGCCCCTTCGGGCTGCTCCTCGGCGCGCGGCGCGTGCTCGAGGACGCCGCGCGCATCCTCGTCTTCAACGAGCGGGAGCGCGAGGCGCTCGCGGCGCACCACGGCGATCGCGCCGTGTGCATGGACCACGGCGTCGACGCGGCCCGCTTCGCCGGCGGCGACGCCGCGCGGGCGCGCGCCCGCTGGCCGGAGCTCGGCGAGGGCCCGGTCGTCGCGCTCGTCGGGCGCATGGCGGCGCAGAAGAACCAGGCGCTCGCCGTCGCCGCGTTCGCGCGCGGCGCCCCCGCGGACCACCGGCTCGCGCTCGCCGGCGCGGAGACCGACCCCGGATACCGCGCCGCGGTCGAGCGCGAGGCGCGCGCGCTCGGCGTGGCCGATCGCGTGCGCTTCCTCGGCAACGTGCGCCCCGCCGACGTGCCCGACCTCCTCGCGCGCGCCTCGCTCGTCCTCGTGCCCTCGACGCACGAGACGTTCGGGCTCGCCGTGCTCGAGGGCTGGGCCGCCGAGCGGCCCGTCCTCTTCGCGCGCCGGAGCGCGCTCGCCGGCCTCGCGCAGGCGCTCGGCGACGACGGCGGGGTCGCCGTGCCGACGCTCGACACGGGCGCGTGGGCCGCGGCGATGGGCCGGGTGCTCGCGAGCGAGCCCGAACGCCGCGCGGCGGCCGCCGCGGGCGCGGCGCTCGTGCGCGCCCGCTTCTGCTGGACCCGCGTCGCGGCGCGGCTCGTCGCGCTCTACGCCGAGGTGCTCGAGGAGGCGCAGCGCTCCCCTGCCCCTCACGCGGCGCGACGGCGCGCCGCCGAGGGCCGCACGGGGTAGAGCGCCGCGGCCGCGCCGAGCAGGATGTACAGCGTGAAGAGCAGCGGCGTCTGGCGGTACGCCCACTCCGTGAAGCTCTGGGAGAAGGCGCCCAGCAGGCCGAAGAAGGCGCCGACCCCGAAGCGCGAGCGGAGCGACCGATCGCGCCGGAAGAGGAAGCTGCCGGTCATGTGGTACCAGCGCAGCCAGAGCAGCGCGAACAGCGCGACGCCCACCCAGCCGGTCTCCCCGAGGGTGATCGCATACAGGCTGTGCGCGGGCGCGGCCTGCGGGTCGTCGACGTGGGCGTCCCTGCGGAGCGGCCGCCTCGGCGGCCGCGAGTCGGTGTCGACGTAGGGGAGGAAATACTGCTGCAGCATGGGCCCGTAGCGGTTCGAGACGCACCACGACCAGTTGTTGAGCCCGCAGCCGCCGGGCTCGTGCTGCACGATGAGGTCCGCCAGGTGGAGGTACGCCCCGCGGCCCTCGTAGACCTCGCCGCCGTACTCCGCGCCCGCCTCGGTGAACCGCCGCTCGAAGTCGCCCGAGGTCTTGTAGGCCGCCACGCCGGCGAGCGCGAGCACGACCGCCGCGCCGGCGACCTTGCGCGCGGTGATCCTGAACGAGCCGCACAGCGCGCCGACGCCGAGGAGCAGCGCCAGCAAGGTGACGATGCCGGTGCGCGAGATCGTGAACACGACCGAGAGCGAGCCGAGCAGGGCGCCGGCCGCGCACAGCCGCCGGAGGCGCCGGTCCTCGTCCGAGAGCGCCACGGCGAGGAGCGGCGGGACGACCATGAGGTTGTACATGGACAGGCTGTTCGGGTGCGCGAACGTCCCGTCGGCGCGCGCGTGCTTGAGGACGACGCGGCTGTGGAGGGTGGCGAAGAACTCGTAGACCGCCGCGGCGCCGAGCGCCGAGACGACGATGCGGAGCTCGCGATCTCCCCGGATGTACCCGGCCATCGCGACGAAGAGCAGGATGGCCCGCAGCATCTTCGACAGCTCGAAGAGCCCGAAGAGCTGGGGGGCCGACGCGGCCACGTTCAGCGCGTTGAACGCGAAGAACAGGAGCATGAGCGAGAGGCTCGCCGGGACGGGCGCGGCGCGGCCGGGCCGGCGGGGCTCGCTCGCGAGCAGGATCATCCAGAGGACGTCGAGCCAGCACAGCTCGAAGCCGCGCGTCGTGCCGCGGTACCACGCCCGGCTGACGAAGTTGATGTCCAGGAGCTCGGGGTCGATCGTCCCCATCGTGAGGACGAAGGCGCACGCGTCGCGCAGCCACTGTCTGCGCGACGCGAGCCACGCGCCGACGGGGACCACCGTGAGCAGCCCGGCCAGGAAGACGATGTGCTTCGCGTCCACGCGGCCTGGCGCTCCCGGAGGCGTCAATCTCTCGGCCGGCGAGGGGCCATCATGGGACCTCGACGGCGGGCGCGCGCCGCGCCGGCGCGGCGGCGGGGCCGCGGCCGAGCGCGCAGCCGACGCAGCGGAGCACGAGCGCCGCGTCGACGAGCCAGCCCTTCTCGCGCGCGTACCAGAGGCGGGCGCGCAGCCTCGTCTCCGCGTCGGCGTCGGGGTGCGCGAGGCCGGCGTCGATCGCGAGGAAGCCGTGAGGCACGGCGAGCGCGTCGGCGAGGAGCGCGTCCGAGGCGCCGTCCGGCCGGCCCTCCTTCCAGGGCGACAGGCCGACGAGGAACCGGCGGCCGAGCACGACGTCCCAGAGCCGCAGGACGGCGTCGAGGGGCGCGACGCCTGTCGCGCCCTCGACGAGCGTGATCGGGGCGGAGGCCGTGGGCACGTCGATGCGCGCCGCGGCGCCGCGCCCGAGCAGGTACGAGACGAGCGAGCCCAGCGCGCCGACCGGCGCGAGCAGCACGAGGAGGAGGAGCGCGAGGGCGCGCGCGAGGAGCCCCGGCGCGGGCGGGCCGCCGCGGTGACCGAGCACGAGCGCGTCGTGCACGTCGAGGCGCGCCCGGTCGGCGAGGCGCACGGCCCGGTGCGGCGCGAGCTCCACGTGCGAGAACGAGACCCCGACGCCGACGATCGTCTCGTCGTGCACGACCGCGTGGGAGAGCGCGGCCCCGGTCTCGACGACCGCCTCGCGGCCGATGACCACCGAGGGGCCGACGCGCGCGCCCGAGCACACGACGGCGCGCGCGCCGACGAAGACCGGGGGCGTGAGCTCCGCGGCCTGCGAGATCAGCGCGCCGCGCCCGGCCCACACGCCCGGCGAGCGCTCCGCGGCGTGCACGAGGATCGCCCGCGGGCCGTCGGCCGGATCCGACGAGATGCGCCCGGAGAGCACCGCGGCGCTCAGCGCGAGCGCGTCGGCCGGGGACCGGATGAGCGCGCCCCAGCTCGGGCCGACGACCTCGTCGAGGCGCGGGTCGGACGCGCCGCGATCGTCGCCCGCCTCGTCGAGGCCGAGCACGCGCACGACGCCCGGCGCGGCGCGCGCGGCGACGGCCTCGGGCGGATCGAGCCGGATCGACAGGCCGCGGGGGGGCGCGGCGGCGACCATCGGCGCGAGATCGCCCCCGCCGAGGACCGTCGCGGGGACGACGAGCAGCGGGACGCCCTCGGGGAAGCCGGCGCGCCGCGCGACGCCGCGGGGCGACAGCGGGGGCGCGGCGAGCACGAGCGCGACGTCGGCGCCGAGCGCGTCGTGCTCGGACAGCCACGCGGCCACCGCCATGCTGGCGGCGTCGGTCCCGATCTGCACGGCGACGCGGCGACACTGGAGCTCGCGGAGCCACTGGAGCTGCCGCGACACGAGCGGACGGCCGGCGATGGAGAAGAGCCCGGCGTCGGGGCTCTCCGCGTCGCGCGCGATGATCGCGTACATGCCCCCTCCCCGTCAGTAGGCGCCGCGGCCCGAGATCACCGCGAGCACGGTCTTCGACAGGACGAGCACGTTGTCGATCAGGGTCGTGCGATCGATGTACTCGATGTCGAGCTCGACCTGCCGGACGAACGGGAGATCGCTGCGGCCTCGCACCTGCCAGAGGCACGTGAGGCCAGGCCGCATCTCGAGCCGCCGGAGCGCATAGGCGCTGTACCGCTCGACCTCGGACCGGATCGGCGGCCGCGGGCCGACGAGCGTCATGTCGCCGAGGAGCACGTTCCAGAGCTGGGGGAGCTCGTCGACGCTGTACTTGCGGAAGACCCGCCCGACGGGGGTGACGCGCGGATCGCGGCGCATCTTGAAGCGGATGTCCTCGCCCGCGTCCGCGGTGAGCTGGGCCTTCACCGCCTCGGCGTCGGTGCGCATCGTCCGCAGCTTGAACATCTGGAACGGCTGACCGTGCTTGCCGATGCGCTCCTGGGCGAAGAAGACAGGCCCCCGGCTCGTGAGCTTGATGGCGGCGGCCGCGAGCGCGAGCACGGGCAGCGCGGCGACGAGCGCGGCGACGGCCACCACGATGTCCACGGCGCGGCGGACGCGCGGCCGCTGGACGTGGAGCCGGAGGCAGAGGAGGAGCGCCGCGCGCCGCAGCCACGCGACGACCCGCTGCGCTCTGCGCTTCGGGGCTGGCATCGCGAAGTCCCACGCCGTCATCTCGATCGTCATCGCCAGTCCTCCGGTGAAATGGCAAAAGGCGCCGAATTCGCCGAGGTAACGTGGCAAACAGCGCGCCAAGCAGCGCGGCGCAGCGCTTTGCGGGATCGTCGCGGGGCGCGGCGGCCCGACGATCTCAAGTCGAGACGGCGTCCAGCCATGCTGCTCGATTCGCGCCTCTCTCCGTGAGACGAGCGCCCGGCGACAGCGAGGCCCGCGGCCTGGAGCGACAGAGAGGCCGGCGATTGAACGCGCGGAGGCCCGCGCCTCCCGGGGGGTCAGAGGCCAGTAAAATCGATAATATTCGACTATTTACAAAGAATAACAGGTTTCATTCTCACACATCGACCGACGTCCGGTCAGGTGGTTTTGCCGGTGGCGCGAGGCGCGCCGTCGTTCGTCTCAAATTGAGACGAAGCACGGAGACGCGATACGCGCGCTGACGGGCGCAAGACGGCGACCGGAATGGGAGCGAGGGTGTAAGCTACATCCACCACCCGACCGACTCGATGAACCGCAACCCGCTATCGAAGCTCAAGGAGCGCCTGCAACCGGCGCTCGATCCGGAGGCGCCCACGGGCGTCCTCTCCGACGCGCAGCACGAGACCGTGTACGCGCTGTTCCAGGCGCTCGCCGCGGACGAGGCGTTCCCGCGGGAGCAGGTCCGGCGGCACGTCGACGCGCGGACCCGCGCCGAGCCCGGCTATCTCCGCGAATACGAGGACGCCGTTGCGCTGCTCGAGGCGAGGGCCGCGCAGCGTCACCCGGGCAGGGCGTTCGCCGCCCTCTCGATGGAGGAGCGAGACGCCGTGCTGCGCTCGATCCTGCGGCCCTATCCGAGCTCGCGGCGCGAGCCCGCGTGGCGCCGCCGCCTCAAGCTGACGTCGGAGAACCTCGATGTCGCGCGAGGCGCCCTGATCGGCGGGAGGCCGGCGCGGCGCTTCCGGCTCCACGTCGTGCGCGATCTGCTCGTGTACTACTACACGACCGCGGCGGGCTGGGCCGTCGTGGGCTACGACGCCTTCCCCGGGCGCTCGCGCGCGGAGCTCGAGCCGTGCGAGGTCCGGTCCGTCTCGATGGAGCGCGGCCGGCTGATCCTCGCGCTCTCCGACGGGTCTGTCGAGGAGCTCGCGCCGCAGGCTTTCCGCGTCGAGGGCCGCGCCGAGGGCGACGACGGGCTGTCGATCCTCGTCAAGGCGGGGCGGCAGCGGGCCTCGTTCTCGCGCGCGGCCCTGCTCGCGCTGGGCGAACACCTCGACGACGAGGGGGGCGCGCTGGTCCTCCGCGTCGGCGACCGCGCCCACGAGATCGCGCGTTGAGCGCGCGAAAGGCCGAGGTCATCGTCGTCGGCTCCGGCCCCGCCGGGGCGGCGGCCGCGCACGCGCTCGTCGGGCGCGGGGCGGACGTCGTCATGCTCGAGGCGGGGCAGCCGCCCCCGGGCGACCGCTTCGCGGTCATGGAGCGCGCGTTCACCGGCGCGATCCCGTGGACGTTCGATCCGGTGCCGTACGAGATGATCGGCGACGATCTCGAGCTGAACGTCTTCGCGATCCGCAAGCTCGGCGGGAGCAGCCTCGCGTGGGGCGCCGTCACCCCGCGCTACCAGCCGAACGACTTCCGGATGCGGTCGCTGTACGGCGTCGCCCGCGACTGGCCGCTCTCGTACGACGAGCTCGAGCCGTATTACTGCCGGGCCGAGCGCTTCATGGGCGTCGCGGGCGCGGCGGACAGCCCGTGGACCCCGCCGCGCAGCGAGCCGTACCCGATGGGGCCGTTCCCCATGAACGACACCGACCAGCTCGTGAAGGGCGCGTGCGCGCGGCTCGGGATCCCGCTGCACTCGGTGCCCGTCGCGCGCAACTCCGAGCCGTACGACGGGCGCTCGGTGTGCACGTACTACGGGGTCTGCCGCGCGTGCCCGATCGGGGCGATGTACACATCGGACCGCACGGTGAACCGCCTCGCGGAGCGGCCGAACTTCCGCCTCGTTACCGAGGCGGTGGCGCAGCGGGTCGAGGTGGACAGCGCGGGCCGCGTGAGGCGCGTCGTGTACCTCGACGCCGCCGGGCGCGAGCAGAGCGTCGACGCGCCGCGCGTGGTGCTCGCCGCCCAGTGCGTCGAGAACGTCCGCATCCTCCTCGCCTCGCGGACGGGCGCGTTCCCGCACGGGCTCGCGAACAACAACGGGCGCCTCGGGCTCGAGCTGATGGAGCACCCGAAGTTCTACATGACGGGGCGGGTCAAGCAGCGGCTCAGCCCGTACCGGCAGGGGTTCGAGACGGCGACGACGTTCATGTTCCACGACCACGCGCGGCGCGGCGAGCACAGCGGCGGGCGCCTGCTCGTCCGCGAGAACGCGGGGCCGTCGCCGGCGCGGCTCGCGCTCGAGAGCGGGCTGTGGGGGCGCGCGCTCAAGGAGGAGATCCGCGAGCTCGTCGGCCACTACGTCACCCTCGGCGCGTTCCTCGAGCAGCTCCCGTACGAGGACAACCGGATCGCGCTCTCCTCGAAGGTCCGCCAGCGCGGCGGCGCGCCGGCGGCGCGCGTGGAGTTCGAGCTCGTGCGCGAGTACGAGCGGCGCGGCTACCTCGAGATGAAGCGGACGATGGAGCGCGTCTTCGACGCGCTCGGCGCCGAGGAGGTCGAGGTCACGCTGCCGCCGTGCAACAGCGGCCACTACATGGGCGGCCACGCGATGGGCGACGATCCAGCGACCTCGGTGACCGACGCGGACCTGGAGGCGCACGAGGTGAAGGGCCTCTACCTCGCGAGCGGCGGCGCGTTCCCGTCGAGCGGCGTGAGCAACCCGACCCTCACCACGGTGGCGCTCGCCCTGCGCATGGCCGACCGGATGCTCGCGCCGGCGCCGTGAGCGCGCTCGCCGGGCGGCGCGGCGCGCGGCGGCGCCGGCGCCGCGCGGCGTGCGATCGTCAGCGGAGCGCCCTGCGGACGAGATCCTTCGCCCGCGACCTCAGCCCGTCGAGCGCGAGCCGGGGCGCGAGGCGCCGCACCTTCTCGAACGCGGCGGCGAGGTCGTCCATGTCGCCCGGCGGGCCGAGGAAGACCTCGTGCGGGATCACCAGCGACTCCTCGGCGGCGATGCGCTCGGCCACCGGGCAGCGGGCGTCGAGGCCGAGCCGCCCGCGCGCGGAGACGCCCGGGCCGAAGGCGCGGTGCCGCTCGCCGCCGATCCACAGCGGCGAGCGGTACACGACGTCGTAGGCGACCCCGACCGGGATGCCCTCGGCCCGGAGCGCGGCGAGCACGGTGTCGCGCGGCAGGCCGTCGAAGCGCTCCGCGTCGAAGCGGAGCAGGAGGCCGTAGAGGCCGAGGCGGGTGACCTGCGGCTTGATCGGCAGCACGTCGACGCCCTGCACGCCCGCGAGCTGGCGCGCGAGCCGCGCGACGTTCTCGGCCTTCGTGCGGAGCTGGCCCTCGAGGCGGCCGAGCTGGGCGAGGAGGATCGCCGCCTGCATCTCGGTGATGCGGTGGTTGCCGCCGAACGTCGCCGGCGCCCCGGGCTTCCACGGGCGGCCGCAGTTCTTGCCGCCGAAGATGCGGTGGGCGAGCGCCTCGTCGCTCGTGACGAGCGCGCCGCCCTCGCCCGAGGTCATGCCCTTGCTCTGCTGGAAGCTGAACGATCCTATCGCGCCGACCGTCCCGACGCCGCGGTCGCCCCACCGCGCCCCGACGACGTGCGCGCAGTCCTCGACGAGCGCGACGCCGTGCCGCGCGGCGATCGCGGCGAGCGCGTCGAGGTCGGCGAGCTGGCTGTAGAGGTGCACGGGGATGACGGCGCGCGTGCGCGGCGTGATGAGCCGGCGCACCGCCTCGGGATCGACGCACGCGTCGTCGCGGCGCGCGTCGGCGAAGACGGGCGTGGCGCCGACGTTGACGACGGCGAGCGCCGTCGCCATCCACGTGAGCGCGGGGACGATGACCTCGTCGCCGGGGCCGACGCCGAGCGCGTGCAGGGCGATCTCGAGGCTCACGGTGCCGTTGGCGACGCAGAACGCCTCCTTCGCGCCGCAGAAGCGCGCGAAGGCGCGCGAGAAGGCCTCCTCCTTGGGGCCATTGAAGGACCAGCGGCCGCTCTCGACGACCTCGATCACGGCCCGGCGCTCCTCCTCGCCGTGGACAGGCCAGCCGTGGAACGGCCTCGCGCGGACCGGCGCCCCGCCCTTGATGGCCAGCGTGTCGCTCATGAAAGAAGGCGCCTCCCGTTCGACGAGCGTCGCATGATCCCTCCCTCGCCCTGGCGCGGGCTCCCGTTCGCGGCGCCGTGCGCGCACCGGGCGCCGCGCCCGAGGGCGGCGGCCTCGAGGATCGGCTCGATCTCGGCGACGAGCCGCGCGTGCGGGAAGCGTGCGGCCGCGGCGGCGTGCGCCCGGGCGCCGGCGCCGGCGTCGGCGAGCAGCGCGCGCGCCGCGGCGGCGAGGCTCTCCGGCGAGCCCGGCGTGAAGAGGAGCCCGCCCGCGCCGTGCTCGAGCCACTCGGGGATGCCGCCGTGATCGGCGCCCGCGACGGGGCGCGCGCGGCGCATCGCCTCGATGCCGGTCATGCCGAACGGCTCGGGCCAGCGCGCGGGGACGACGGCGACCGAGGCGGCGTCGTAGCGCGCGCGCAGGCCCTCGGGGGCCACGTGGCCGTGGAAGCGCACGCGCCCCGGCGCGGCGCGCGCGGCGAGCGCCTCGAGCTCGCCGCGGGACGGGCCGTCGCCGACGACGGCAAGGGTCGCGTCCGCGGGCAGGGACGAGAGCGCCCGGATGGCGATGTCGACGCCCTTGCCGCGCAGGAGCTGGCCGACGACGACGAGGCGCGGCGCCGCGGGGCGCGGGGCGAGCGGCGCGGGGTCGTCGGGCGGGATCGGGTGGACGACGCGCACGCGGGCGGGGTCGGCGCCGGCGCGCAGGAGGTTCGAGGCGACGTAGCGGCTGCACGCGACGATCGGCGCGCGGGCGGAGAGCCCGGCGAGCCGGGAGCGCAGGGCGAGCGGGTTCTCGACGCGCACGGGGACGCGCGCCGCGGGGCGCCTGTCGCGGACGACGCAGCAGCCGTGGGCGACGCAGGCGAGGCCCGGCGCGCGGTCGCAGGGGGCGAGCGTGAGCGGCAGGTAGCGGTACGTGCGCGCGCACGTGAGCTCGTGATCGTGGGAGGCGATCACGAGCGGCGTGTCGCCGAACGGCGCGAGCTCCTCGACGCGACGCGCGCGCTGGACGTAGACGACGTCGAGGTCGCGCGCGCAGCCGGGGCGATCGATCGGCGCGGCGCGGCGGAAGCCGCGCGCGTAGCCCTCGGGGTCGCCGCCGCGGAGGGCGCCGTGGAGGAGGACGACCTCGTGCCCGCGCGCCGCGAGCGCCGCGGCGAGATCGCGGGCGTGGCGCTCGACGCCGCCCGCGTAGCCGAGCGTGGGGACGGCGAGGCCGATGCGCATGCGCCCCCTCACGCGGCGAGCCCGAGGCGCTCGCGGACGAGCGGCGCGACGTCGGCGATGGAGGAGACGCCGGCCGGGAGCGGGGCGTCGGAGGCGAGCGCCGCGCGCGACGAGGGCGTGCCCAGGTCGTAGCCGTGCATGCCGCTCACGCGGCCGCCGACGTAGCTCGGCGCGAAGATCGCGCCCTCGTCGAGGACGAACATGGCGCGGCCGTGGGCGGCGCCGCGCGTCGGGGCCTGCCGCGCCTCGAGCGCGGCGAGGTCGAGGAAGCGGCCGGGGAAGCCGGCGCCCTCGACGGCGCGGCGCGCGCGCTCGAGGGCGGCGTCGTCGCCCCAGAGCCGGAGCAGGGTGCTGTCGACGAAGACGCGGAGCGGCGCGAGGCGCGCGAGGCGGGCCACGACGCCGCGCGGGTCGATGGAGGTGTGGACGTCGGCCATGCCGTGGTCGCCGACGACGATCGTCGTGACGCGCGCGCCGCCGCGGCCCATCTCCTCGCGCGCGCGCTCGATGTGGGCGCCGATGCGGCGCATGACCGCGCCGGCGGCGTCGCTGCCGCTGCCGCCCGCGTGGAGGGTCGCGTCGAGCTCGGCCGCGTAGAGGAACGCGAGGTCGGGGCGCTGGCGCCGGAGGGCGTCGTGCGCGTGCTCCCACCGGGCGGGCTCGGGGAGCTGCCAGGGCGCCGCGTAGACGGAGACGCCGGCGGCGCGGGCGTCGGAGAGGAACGTCCGCGCGCCGCCGACGTCGCGCGCCTGGAAGAGGTCGTCGCGCTCGGGCAGGTCGAGCCAGCGGAAGGCCTCGGGCGGGACGCGGTGGAGCGCGACGTAGCCGGTGAGGCCGGCGGCGCGGGCGAACGCCCTCGACAGCCAGCGGCGCACGGCGGCGCGCTCGTGGACGACCCGCGGGAGCAGGCCGAGCCACCGGAGCGGGTCGAGGAGGCCCGGCGCGCCCGGCGCGCGCGCCGTGAAGAGGCACATCCGCCCGTGCACAGCCGGGGGCGCGCCGGTGAGCACCGTGGCGAGCGCGCCCGACGAGTAGCCGAGGACGCCCTCGAGCGCGCGCCGGTGCGCGAGCGACGGGAGCGCGCCCTCGAAGCGCGCGAGCTGCGACGGGCCGAGCGCGTCGACGAAGGCAACGAGCACCTTGTCCCGGGGCGCTGACAATCAGCCTCCTCGCTGGACGAGCGACAGCAGGCGCTCGCGGAGCACGGCGTCGGGGGCGCCCGCGGCCGCGCCGAGGAGGCGCTCGGCGGCCGCGCGCGAGGCGGGATCGTCGGGCGCGTAGGCGAGCGCGACGGCGACGCGCGCGAGGCGCTCGCGCGGGTGGCCGACGTACGGGAGCAGCGGGGCGGCGCCGCTCCACGCCGCGCGCGCGGCGGCGAGCGGGGCCGCCCAGGGGCGCACGTCGGGCAGCGCGCGGAAGAGGCGCCCGCGGAAGGCCGCGTACGCCCGGGGGTCGGCCGGCGCGCCGGCGCGCCACGCCTCGTGGTCGAGGTGCCACCGCGCGACGAGGGCGCGGAGGCGCGCGTACCACGCGGCGAGGTCGCCGCCGGGCGGGCGCCACCGATCGGGGCGCGCCCGGAACGCGACGGCGTCGCGGTACGCCGCGACGAGCTCGGCGCCCACGGCCGGGCTGCGCTCGAGCCGCTCGAGCTCGGCGAGCTTCTCGACGTGGCTCGGGCGGTAGCGGCCGCACGCGAGCAGGCGCACGTCGCCGCACGCGAAGGCGGCCTTGTGGCCGTGGCGCGCGATCCGGTCCTCGTTGCCGGCTCGGGGCTCGAGGTTCGAGAGGGCGAGGCCTGCGGCCCGGTTCATGAGCAGCCGGCCGCACTCGTCGAGCGGCACGCGGCGGGGGGAGAGCCGTGGCAGCCGGCCGGCGAGCGCCCCGGGGCCCATGACGACGCGCACGCCGCCGAGCGCGGCGTCGAGCCAGAAGAGCGTCGGCGGGAGGCGGGGAAGGGCGGCCTCGGAGAGCGGCAGCAGGTCGACGTCGACGCCGAGGCGCTGCGTCAAGGCGTGCCCGTGGGCGCGCAGCCGGACGCGCTCGTGGACGCCGGCGGCGCGCCCGCGCACCACGGCGACGAGGTCGTAGTCGTTGAAGGGCCCGAGCTCCCCTGCCCGCTCGACGACGCCGCCCTCGCCGCGCGCGTAGCCGCCGAGGAGGAGGAGGCCGCAGAGCCGCGGTCCGAGCAGCTCCTCGGTGGAGGCGGCGATCGACGCGAGGTCGCGCGCGACGACCATCTCGGCGCGGGGATCGCCGCAGAGGGTGTACCGCGGCCGGCCCGGGCGGGGCGGCGCCGGCGCGGCGGCCGACGTGAGGGCGGGCGCGGCGGCCGCCGCGATCATGCCCTGCCCTCGCATGCGTCGGCGCGCGCGGCCCGCCGCCTGCCGGCGAAGTACCCCGTCGCCTGGGCCACCCGGGTGGCGACCCCGCGCGGAGAGGAGGCGCCGGCGAGGGCGTCGCGGGCAAGGCTGCCGGCCAGAGGGCGCGCGAGATCGGAGAGCCACGAGGGCGCGCCGAGCCTGTGGATCAGCGTGTCGGCGGCGCCCTCGCCGCGGCGGCGCTGGAAGCTGCCGCGGACGTCGTAGTCGTGCGAGTGCTCGAACGCCGCGTCGGGGGCGTACGCCGTGGTCCACCCGAGCGCCGCCGCCCGGCGGACCCAGTCGACGTCCTCCGAGTAGCGGAGGCCCTCGTCGAACGGGAGGAGCTCCCAGACGTCCCTGCGGATCGCGGAGGCGGCCATCGAGAAGAACGTCCCCCTCCGGAGGGCGAGCGTGCCCGAGGCCGGGAACGCCCGCGCGTGGTCGAGCTGCGTGAGCACGTCCGCGCCCGGGCGAGGAACCTGGCGCCCGTAGGCGGCCGCCGCCGGGCCGCCGCCGCACAGCGGAGCGATGAGCCTCCGGAGCGCGTCCGGCCCGCGTGGGACCGCGTCGGCGTTGATGAAGGCCACCACCGCCGACCGGGTGCGCGCCATGCCGGCGTTGATGACGGCGCCGGGCATGTACGTGCCCGGCGGCCAGTCGAGGAGCTCCACGCGCGCCTCCAGCGCGGCCTCGCGCGAGCCGTCGGTGGAGCCGGAGTCGATGAAGAGGACCCGCGCCCGGGGGGATTCCTGGCGAGCGAGCGCGGTGAGCGTGCGCCGCGTGTGGGGCATCTCGTCACGACAGCGGACGACCACGTCGACGATGTCGGGAATGACGTTGGAATCGGTCTTTCGCGCGTCGTTCATGGCGATTCGTTCGTGGCACGCGATCGCTCAGCGCCGGGGCTCTCGCCCCCCCTTCCCCCTAAGGAAGAGCTCCAATCCGCAAACACTTCACGGTGGTACATCGTTCATGACGCACCATTGATGTCGGACAGGTTTCGCTCGCATTTCACCCATACACCGAAGCAAATAATCACGCCTCCGTGCGAGATCCCTCTGTTCCTCGCACCGCGAGCACAACAGGGCCACCGCGCTCTCACGCATTCATTTACCCCCTCTGTCCTTGGCGACGTCCGACACCGTGCTAGAATACAATCACGCCGAGCGGGCGAGAAAATGAACCGCCAAGGCGCCAAGGACGCCAAGAAAGAGACAATCTCTTGGCGTCCTTGGCGTCTTGGCGGTTCGAAGCTCTGCTCGTTTCAGGCGGCTCAACCAGACATGCCAGACGCTCGCATGATGAAGCTCGCGATCGCGACGGGCGGCACGGATCAGGGCCGCTCCGGCTTGAGTGCCTATCTGAACGCCGTGCTCCCCCGGCTCAGGCTCCGGGTCGAGCAGGCCGGAGGAGCGACGGTCGCCCTCGGGCGGCGCGCGGATCTCGACGCCTACTCCGCCCACCTCGGCGGCGCGGCGCGGATCGTGACGCGCGACGCGTGGCGCCCGGCGGCGCTCAACGCGCTCTGGCACCTCGGCGCCGCCGGCCGCGCCGCCGCGCGCGCGGGCGCCGACGTCCTGCTCCTCCCCGCGGCGAACCGGAGGGCCACCATGCGCTCTCCGATCCCCACCGTCGCCGTCGTCCACGACCTCGCGCCGCTGCGCGTGAACCGCCGGTACGACCCGCTCCGCATGGCGTACGGCCGGCACGTCGTCGTCCGCGCGCTGGCCACGGCGGACGTCCTCGTCGCCGTGAGCGACGCCACGCGCGCCGACGTGGAACGCGCGCTCGGCCTCCCTCCCGGCTCGGTGCGCGTCATCCCGAACGGCGTCGACAACGAGCGCTTCACCCCGGCCGCGGACGACGACCTGCGCGTGCGCGAGGCGCGCCGCCGGGTCGGCACGGACCGCCCGTACGTCCTCTACCTCGGGCGCCTCGAGCACCCCGGCAAGAACCTCCTCCGCCTGCTCAACGCCTTCGCCAGAAGCCCGGCGCGCGCCTCGCACGCGCTCGCGCTCGCCGGCGCCGACTGGGGCGCCGAGGCGCTGCTCCGGGCCGAGATCGCGCGGCTCGGGCTCGATCGCGAGGCCAGGCTCCTCGGCTATCTCCCCGACGACGCGGTGCCAGGCCTCGTCGCCGGCGCCGACGCCGTGGCGATGGTCGGCCTCTACGAGGGCTTCGGCCTGCCGGCGCTCGAGGCCCTCGCCGCGGGGCGGCCGGTCGTCGCCTCGCGGACCGGCGCGCTGCCCGAGGTGGTCGGCGACCTCGGCGCGCTGTGCGATCCGCTCGACGAGCGCTCGATCGCCGAGGCGCTCGCGCGCGCGCTCGGCGACGCGGCGCACCGCGACCGCGCGCGGCGCGAGGGGCCCGCGCGCGCCGCCGCGCGGAGCTGGGACACGGCGGCCGACGGGCTCCTCGAGGCCTGCCGCGAGGCGATGGCGAGGCGCCGGCGCTCATGAGCGCGGCGCGCTGCACGGGAGGATCGGACATGGCAGGCGACGCGGCGCGGGCCCGGACGCGCGTGCGCTTCGGTCGGGTGTGGGTCGACGCGATCACGGCCGAGCGCGCGCTCGACGAGATCGAGCGGCTCGTCGACGCCGGCGAGGGCGGCGCCGTGTTCACGCCCAACGTCGACCACGTCGTGATCGCCGAGCGGAACCCCGCGTTCCGCGAGGCCTACGCGAGCGCCAGCCTCTCGCTCGTCGACGGCCAGCCGCTCGTGTGGACCTCGCCGCTCGTCGGGTCGAAGCTGCCCGAGAAGGTCTCGGGCTCCGACCTCATCTGGCCGCTGCTCCGGCGCGCGGCGGCGCGGCGCTACCGCGTCTACTTCCTCGGCGGCCGCCCGGGCGCGGCGCGCGCCGTCGCCGACAGGGCCGAGCGCGAGCTCGGCGCCGTCGTCGCGGGCGCCGAGGCGCCGAGGATCTCGATCGCGCCGTCGCCGGAGGACGACGCCCTCTGGGCGCGGATCCGCGCGGCCGGGCCGCACCTCCTCTTCGTCGCCCTCGGCGCGCCCAAGGGCGAGCTGTGGATCCACCGCGCCGCCGCGCACATCCGCCCGGCGGTGGCGCTGAGCATCGGGGCCGGGCTCGACTTCCTTGCGGGCCAGGTGCCGCGCGCGCCGCGCTGGGTCTCGCGTGCGGGGCTCGAGTGGCTCTTCCGCCTCGCGCTGGAGCCGCGCCGGCTCGCGCGCCGGTACCTCGTCGACGACCCGCGGTTCGCGGGGATCCTCTACCGCACCTGCCGCGACGCGCGCGAGGCGCGCGTGCGCGTGTTCACGCCGCCGCCGCGGCCCCGCGATCCCCTGACGACGTAGCGAAGGACGACCCGAGACACCCACGAGAAAGACGCGAGGTACCCAGCCTGTACGACCCGGAGGACACCCACGTGAGCGCGGCCAGGGCGCCGTCCGCGGGCGGCGCCGCCCCGGACCCGGCGAGGCCCGGAACGCCGGTCGAGCCGGCCCGCATCCTGCGGGCGCTGCGGCGGAGCGCGCGCGCGGTGGCGCTCGCCGCCGCCCTGTCCGGCGTGGCCGGCGCGGCGATCGCGGCGACGCTCGTGAAGCGGGAGTTCGAGGCCGGCGTCGTGCTCGTGTGGGAGCAGGCGGTGGGCCGCGACGAGGTCGCGCACGAGCTCCAGACGGTGCTCGACAGCGTGAAGATCCCGAAGAACCTCGAGGAGGTCCGCGAGCGCCTGCGCCTCGCGACGCCGATCGAGGTCCTCGGGCAGCGCGTGTCCACGGTGTCGTCGAGCGAGTCGAAGGTCGTCACCATCAAGGCGAGGGCCGAGGACCCGGCCCTCGCCGCGAAGCTCACCGACACGGTGGTCGAGGTGTTCTTCGACAGCCGCCTCGAGCACGCGCGCGAGCGCCTGCTCGAGCAGGCGCAGCACCAGCAGGTGGCGGTCGTCGCGGCCCGCGACGCGGTCGCGGCGGCGCGCAAGGCGTACGACGAGCTCCGCGCCGCGCACGGCATCGCCGACCTGCCGGGCGAGACGCAGGCGGCGATCGAGCAGGCGGCGCGCATCCGCACCGAGGGCGAGCTCGCGCGCGTCGAGATGGAGGCCGAGGAGGCGCGGCTGGAGTCGCTGCGCAAGGTCGCCAGCAAGGAGCCGCCGACGGCGGTGCTGTCCGAGAGCGAGATCCTGCCGGACTCGCAGAAGCTCGCGCAGGCGCGGGCCGATCTCGTCGCGATGAGGGCGCAGCTCGCGCCGGAGCACCCGCGCGTCCGGGCGCTGGAGGCGCAGGTGGCCTCGCTGGAGCAGCGCGTGGCCGAGTCGCCAGCGCCCATGACCGCGGGGCGCATCGTCGGCCGCAACCCGCAGTGGGAGACCGCGCGCGAGGGGCTCACCCACGCGGCGGCGCAGCGGGACGCGGCGCTGAAGAAGCGGCAGACGTACGCGGAGCTGGCGGCGGCGGCCGAGTCGTCCGTCGCGAGGCTGTCGAAGATCGAGGGCGAGGCGTCCGCGCTCCTCTCGGCGCTGCACCTCGCCGAGCAGCAGCTCGCCGAGCGCAAGGAGCGGCTCGCGCGGACGGAGGACGCGATCCGCGCGCCGAGCGTGGGCTTCCGCGTGCTCTCGCCGGCGCGCGCGCCGACCTTCCCGGTGAAGTCGCGGCGCGGCCTCGTGGCGATCGCGATCCCGCTGCTCGGCCTGCTCGGCGCGACGCTCGCGGTGCTGGCGCGCGCGGTGTGGGGCCTCCGCGCGCACGTGGGCTCGGAGCTCGCGTTCTGGGGGCGCGCGCCCGTCGTCGCGACGTCGACGTGGCCGCGCGATCCCGAGGCGCTCGACGACCTGGCGGCCGACCTCGGCGACGCCTTTCGTGGCTCGTCCGGCGCGACGCTCGTCGCCGGCTTCGGCGACGCGGAGGCGCCGCACGTCGCCCCGCTGCTGGAGCGGCTCGCGCGCGGCGCGGCGGAGACCGGCGCGCCGCCGGGGCCGCAGATCCGCGCGCTCGCGCTCGACAAGGGGCTGCCCGCGCTGCGCCGCGCGGCGCGCCGGGCCGCGCGCGT
Organism: Sorangium sp. So ce1335; assembly: GCF_051521615.1. Lineage (NCBI taxonomy): Bacteria > Pseudomonadati > Myxococcota > Polyangiales > Polyangiaceae > Sorangium > Sorangium sp. So ce1335. Next base: position 4,593,324 of record NZ_CP150363.1, on the reverse strand, counting down.
GCTCGTGCTCGTCGAGGCGGGCAAGCGATCCGGGCCGGATCTCGGCGGGATCGCGGCGCGCCTCGGCCGGAGCGACGGCATCGGCTTCGTGCTGCTCGGCGTCGCCCCGGACCTGGCGGCGCTCCCGGATCACGTCGGCGACACGCGCGCGTTCTGGCGCGCCGGCGCCGGCGCGGCGGCCGCCCCGGCCCTCGCGGAGGGGCCTCCGCCCGCGCCGCCGGCGCGGCTCATGACGCGGGCGCGCCCGCCGGCGCCCCCGCGGGCGCGGCGCCGGGGCGGAGGCTGAGCCACCAGAGGAGCGCCCCGCAGACCGCCGCGCCGACCAGGGCCGCGCCGGCGCAGGACGCCGCGCTCGCGAGGGCGCCACCGCGCGCCGGCCCGCGCAGCGCGCACGACGTCGCCAGCGAGGCGAGCCCGCCGGCCAAGGGCGGCGCGAACGCGCGCGCGACGTCGCGGGCGCCGTAGCCGAGCAGCTTGCTCGCGTTGATCCACGCGAGCGTCGTCTTCACGAGGCTCCCCACCACGGTGCTCCCGGCGACCGCCCAGATCCCGTACCGCGGCGAGCCGAGGACCGAGATCGACAGGTTGACCGCCGCGCCGATCGCGGCCGGCACCGCCGTCGCCCACGCCGTGCGCCCGCTCAGCGTGAGCGTGGCCCCGGCCATCTCCTCGCTCGCGGTGACGATCGAGGCGAGCGCGAGGATCGCGAGCACGGTCGCGGTCACGTCGTTGTCGGCGACGGCGCCGACCCAGGCCACGAGCAGCGGCTGCGCGTTGAGCGCGATCGAGCCCATGCTCACGGCGATCACGCCGCAGAAGACGCCGGTGCCGACGCGCACCGCGCCCTCGCGCCGCCCGGGGTCGCCGAGGCGCGGCTGGAGCACGGCGGTCGCCTGCTTCGTCAGCATGTAGATCATCTCGACGGCGCGGCTCGCGACGCCGTACGAGGCGACGACGGCGAGCGGCGCCACGCGCGAGAGGACGATGGCGTCGACGCGGACCGCGAGCATCGTCGAGGCGCTGATCACGAGCGACGCCGAGCCCTCGCGGAGCGCGCCCCACACCTCGCCGCGGTCGCGCGGGATGCCCGGCCGGAGCGGCAGGAGCGGGTCGATCGACAGCGCCACCCGCAGCGTGATCGCGAGCTCGATCACGCTCGCGAGGAGCAGGCCCGCCGAGGGCACCATCAGCGTGCGCCCGGCGACCGCGAAGCCCAGGGCGACGACGGCGAGGTGCGTGAACGCCTGCGCCGTGCGCGCGTACGCGACAGCGTTCGCGCGGCCGCGGGCCATGATGTAGCCGCGGTAAGGCGTGCCGAGCGCGGAGACGACGCCGCCGAGGAGCACGAGCACGGCCGCGCGCGAGATGTCCGCCCGGAGCTCCGCCGACTCGCCGCCGACGCCCAGGAACCAGAGGTACGACGCGCCCGCCGCGAGCGGGCCGAGCGTGCAGAGCGGGACGAGCGCGAGCGCGACGGCGCGGCGCGCGCGCGCCTCGTCGGCGGCGACGGCGGCGCGCTGGACGGCGGTCGTGAGCCCGAGGTCGGCGATCGCGAGCTGGAAGCTGATCGTGCCGAGCAGCGACCAGGCCCCGAGCTTCTCGGCCTTCAGCCAGCGGGCCATCACCGTGTAGACGACGAGGCCCGCGACCATCGCCGCGACCTGCCTGCCGCCGCCGGCGAGCAGCTCGACGAGCACCCGCTTCTCGCCCGCGCGGCCTCTGGCCGGCGCCGTCAAGGCGACCACCGTTCCGGCCCGGAGCCACGCGGCGAGCGACGCATCACGCCCTCACCGGTGGAGCAGCGTCACGGGGACGGCGATGGCGGCGAGCGCCGGGGCGAGGCGGTTCACCACGTCGGTCGTCGTGGCGAACCAGTGCTCGGTGACGAAGACGATGTCGCCCGCGGCGAGCTCGACGTCGCCCCCGCGGCCCGCGACGAGGGCCTTCAGGTCGGCGACGTAGACCCTGGGGCTCGACAGCGGGCCGCGGATGACGCGGATGTCGCCGTTGTCGGCGTCCTCCGTCGTGCCGCCCGCGAGCGCCAACGCCTCGGTGAGGCGCATCCCGGCCCGGAACGGCGCGAGCCGCGGCGTGCGCACGTCGCCGAGCACCGTCACGCGGCGGCTGCGCGCGTGGGGCACGAACACGAGGTCGCCGGCGCGGAGCCGCACGTTGTGGCGCGCGTCGCCCTGCATCGCGCGGCCCAGGCTGATCGGCAGCGCCACGCCGTCGCGGACGACGCGGGCCGCGTCGAGGTCGGCGGCGTCGTACGCCTCGCCCCCCTCGTCGAACGTCGTGAACCCCCCGGCCGTCACGACGATCTCGGCGACGCGCGCGCCGGGCCTGAGCTCGTACGCGCCCGGCCTGTCCACCGCGCCGACGACGGTCACGCGGTGCCCCGTGGCGCGGACCACCTGGAGGCTGGCGCGCGCGAACTGGTCGTACGCCATGAGCGCGCGCTCCACGCGCCGCTCCGCCGCCTCGAAATCGAGCCCGCCCACCTCCACGTCGCCCGCGAGGGGCACGTGGATGCGCCCCGTCTCGTCCACGGTCAGCTCAGGCACGTCCAGCGGATCGACCGAGGTCGTCCGCAGGTGGAGCACGTCGCCCGGGAGCAACACATAAGGAGTCGGCGGCGCGTCGGGCACGCCGCTCGGCTCGACCCGCGCCGGCGGCGCGAAATGGGGATCTTCCGCGAGCAGGTTGGGCGCGGGCTGCGTGCGGCTGCACCCCGAGACGACGAGGAGCCCCAGGAGGACGCCCAGCGCCTCGATGAGAAGAACGCTGCCCGGCCGGCGCCGGACCTGGCGCGCTGGGGCGCTGTCCCTGCGCCGCCGGCGGACAGGCGATCGAGCGACCCTGGCCATCTCGCGCTGCGGCGCCACAATACCGGCGTCTTCAAGCATCTTCGCCAACGCTCCTTGCAACCTGATCCAGGAGGACGCGATGCGCTGCCCTCGGTTGATGATGTCCGGGTCCCTCCGCGAGCGCTCGGCGCGGCGCGCGCGCAGGAGGGTGGTTTGATGGACGGCGCCGCTGATATCGGGGTGCACGCCGTCAGCGCGACGTCCCGCCTCCTCGATCGCGCCGCCGCCGAGCGGCTGCGCGACGATCTGCTCGGCGCCGCGGCGCGGGGCGCGCGCGCGTTCGTCATCGATCTCGGCGCCGTGGAGGCCTTTGACCCGATCGGCCTCTCGGTGCTCCTCATGACCCGGCGGGAGGTGCCGGCCGGCGCGCGGATCGCGCTCGCCGCCCTCCGCCGGGAGGGTCAGGCCGTCGCGAGGACGATGCGCCTCCACGAGGTCTTCGACATCTACGCGGACGTCCGCGCCGCCACGGCGGATCTCTCGCGTTGACCAACGATCCGACATGCCGATGTCGCTTAGCACGGCGCTCGACACGGCCCTTTGCGCCCCCGTTTCATGCCTGTTTCCAGGGGGATTCCCCGCGTGCTCTCCCCGCCGGTCCATGGCAGGTGCCGTATCGCCACGCACGCGCAATGGCCTCCGGAAGGTCGATTTTCGCTGGCCCGCGCAACTCGCCGTACCGGAAGTGTCGAGCGCAGCTATAGTCACATTCAGATGACGTGAGCGTGGAGTCGCATCGACACGGCCGGGTCGACAGCGGGGCTCGGTCGTGCGGAGGGGGGCGCGCTTCCGGCGGGTACGACGGTGGCGGCACGGCGGGCGCGGCCCGGGTCCGGTCGCCGAGGAGGCTTGCTCGACAATGGCTCGCACACAGACAGATTCCGAGCTGGGACAGCACGACGCGGACGAGCCCCGGACGCCGGCTCGGGCGGTGTCGCCCTCGGGGACGGCCGAGCCGCAGGTCGAGCTCATCGGGGAGAGCGCGCCGATGCGGGCGCTCGCGCGGCAGATCGATCGGGTGGCGCGGAGCGACGTGACCGTGGCGATCTTCGGGGAGAGCGGCACGGGCAAGGAGCTCGTGGCGCGGGCCATCCACCAGCGCGGCCCGCGCGCGGGCGGCCCGTTCGTGGCCATCAACTGCGCCGCCATCGCCGAGTCGCTGCAGGAGGCGGAGCTGTTCGGCCACGAGCGCGGCTCCTTCACCGGGGCGACGCACGCGCGCCCCGGCTGCTTCGAGCAGGCGAACCACGGGACGCTGCTGCTCGACGAGCTCGGCGAGATGAGCCTCTCGACGCAGACGTGCCTCCTGCGCGCCCTCCAGCAGCGCGCGATCCGGCGCGTCGGCGGGTCGACCGAGATCCCGCTCGACGTACGCGTCGTGTGCGCGACCCAGCGGGACCTGCGCGCCGAGGTGGAGAGCGGCCGCTTCCGCGAGGATCTCTATTTCCGGCTCGTCGTGTTCCCGATCGAGGTCGTGCCGCTGCGCGACCGGCGGGAGGACGTCGCGTTGCTCGTCGATCACGCGCTCGGCGTGCTCGAGGGCGGCCGGCGCGTGCGGGTGCGGCGCGACGCGCTCGACGCGCTGGAGGCGTATTCATGGCCGGGCAACGTGCGCGAGCTGTTCAACGTCGTGCACCGGAGCATCCTCTCGTGCGAGGGCGGCGAGATCACCGCGGCGGATCTCCCCGCGTACGTCCGGCAGGCGCCGGCGTCCGCCGTGGTGACGCCGCTCGCCCAGATCGAGCGGGCGGCCATCGAGCGCGCGCTCGCCGCGTGCGGCCAGAGCGTCACGAAGGCGGCGGAGATGCTCGGGATCAGCCGGGCGACCCTGTACCGGCGCGTGGCGCAGTTCCGGGCCGAGGGCGGCGAGGCGCCGCCCTCGGTGCAGCGGCGCCCGCGCGTGCTGCTCCCGAGCGACGCGCCCAAGGGGCAGACGTCGCCGGGCCGCATTCGCCGCCCGTCGGCGTCGCGCCGCCGCGATTACCGCGCGCAGCAGCACCGGCCCGAATGATCTGAGCGAGGAGAGAGCTCGGCGCTTCCCTGGAGGGGATCTCGGATGAGAATCACGGCCTTCGCCCCATTCCTCGCCGCCGCGTCCCTGTGTGCCGGGGTCTCCCGCGCCGCGCCCGCGCACGTAATTTGCGACGATCTCGGTCCAGCGCTGGGCGTCGGCGTATCCAATTTCTCCGCCGCCGGCGACTGGCCTGTGGCCGCCGCGCGGGAGCACGGGGTCGACTGGAGGTTCATCTACATCTACGTCCTCCCGACCGACGACCCGAGGCCCGACGTGCAGAGCTATCTGCTCTCGAAGATCGCTTTCGCGAGGTCGCTCGGGGCGATGCCCGTGTTCACCTTCTATCAGCTCCTCCAGATCGGCCAGCGCGCCGGTATCGCCGGGAGCGAGCCGGAGGTCGTGCGGGAGGTGCTGGAGGACCGGGATCGGATGCGCGAGTACTTCGAGAGCTTCGTCTTCGTGCTCCAGACCTCGGCGATGGCGGACGCGCCCGTGCTCGTGCACGTCGAGCCGGACTCGTGGGGTTTCATGATGTGGGCGATGGGCGTCGAGGGGAACGCCGACGCGACGTCGGTGCCTGTCGCCGTGGCGAGCTCGGGGCACCCCGACGTGGCCGGGTTTCCGGATCACGCGGGCGGCCTGGGGCAGGCGCTGGTGAAGCTCCGGGATCAGCACGCGCCCTCGGTGCGGCTCGGGTGGCACGCGTCGAACTTCCGCGTGGGCCAGCGTCCCGAGGTCGTGACCGGATTTTATTCGTCGATGGGAGAATGGGACGTGCTCGTCGGCGAGAACTTCCACCTCAACGTCGACGACGCCGTGTGGTGGGAGCCGTGGGACGAGGCGCTCCTGCAGGCGAACCTGGGCTGGCTCGCGGCGGTCACGTCGAGCGCGGGCGTCCCGCTCCTCACGTGGCAGGAGCGGATCGGGACCACGGACTTTCACCTCTTCGAGGGGGACACGACGGTGCTCGAGCGCTTCGCCGCGGCGGGGCTCGGCGGCGTGATGTTCGAGCTGCTCGGGAGCGGGGATCCCGATGATTTCCGGGCTTCCGGGCCGTACGGCGCCGTGCCGCCGGCCGGGTCGACGGCCGGCGGCACGGCGGCGGACCTGCGCGCGCGGCTCGCTGCGTACTCGGCGAACCCGCTCGCGTTGCCCGCGGGCTCCCCGTGCGGGCGGGGCGGCGCGGGGAGCAGCGGCGCGACGGCCGGCGGCGGCGCGCCGGCCGGCGGCGCAGGCGGCGGCGCGACGGCCGGCGCGGGCGGCGCCGGCGCGACGGCCGACGATGGGGGCTGCCAGGTGCAGCCCGGCGCGGGAGGCTCCCGCGTGGCGCTCTCTGCCGGCCTCGGCGCGCTCGCGGCAGGGCTCTTGCGCCGGCGTCGTTCACCGCGGTGAGCGGCCATGGCGCCCGCGACAGGAAGCCTCATGGCTGGATCGCGGGGTTCGCGCCCATGAGAGCGCGCGCGGCATCACGGCCGCGCGTGACGGCGACAGACAACAACAGTTGTTAACACTCCTTCACATCCAACACACATGGCCTTGACACGCCATTGGACTCCGCTGGCGCGGTCTTGACGGCCTGCGGGACGATACCTATCGAGCGGTCGTGAGCCAGGGCGCCTGTCGCGCCTGGCCAACTCGTCTTGAGGAGGATTCGAATGCGTTATCTGTACGCAGCGGCGGCGGTGTGCGTTGGTGTCCTTGGTCCGGGCTGCGCGTTCGAGGGAGCGGCCACGGAGGACGCGGCCACGTGCGAGGAGTGCGGTGAGGATGCCTCGGCGCTCAGCGCCGCGGCGGCCGCGGCGCTCGGGTTCGAGACGCTGAGCGGCTGGACGGCCAGCGCGGGCACGCTGTCGCTGAGCTCCACGCGGAGCGAGGGAAGTCACGCGCTGTCGGTCGCGAGCGCGGCGTTCGCGAACATCCAGAGCGCGCCGCTCGACATCGACGAGCCGATCAAGAGCGCGGTCTCGCTCGACGTGCGCGTGCCGGCGCAGCAGCCGAACCCCTGGTGGGCCGGCGAGGTCACGCTCTCGGTGCAGGCGCCGTCGTTGAACGTGTGGCAGAACCTCGGGACCAGGTCGCTGACCGGCCTCGCCCAGGGCACGTTCCACCGGCTCGTCTTCAACGTTCCGCCGGCCCTCCAGCAGACGCTGTCCAGCGGAGCGTCGGATCTGTCGTTCTCCATCGCCCTCAACGTGCCGTCCGGCAGCGGGCCGCACCTCCTGGATCGGCTGGACGCCTTCGACGTCGCGCCGCAGATCCAGGCCGATGTGACGGCCGCGGTCGTGACCAACGCGTCGAACGCGGCGCCGGTGAAGGGAGATCCGCTGAAGATCACGCTCACGGTGACCAACCCCGGCACCACGTCGGGCACGGTCACGCTCCGGCCGCTGCTCACGAGCGCCCGGTTCAACGACTTCACGAACGTCTCGGCCGGCACCGTCAGCGCGGTGCTCGCCGCCGGGACGACGCAGCAGGTGACGCTCACGGTGGGGCCGATCCTCGTCGATACGGCGCAGAACAAGCGGTTCGCCCTCGGCCGCGGCGATTACACCCTCTCCGGCGTGAGCATCGAGCCCGCGGGCGGCCCGGCGGTCGTCGACAGCGCCTTCACCGGCAAGAACTTCTCGATCGGCGCGAGCAACGTGATCTTCAACGCGGTCGTCTATGATCAGGCGTACCTGAACGCCATCGGCTACGCGGGCACGGCCGAGGCGTATCTGGTCGAGTCGTTCACGCGGCCGAGCGAGCTGTTCACGCCGTCGAGCCCCGGATCGAGCACCGGGACCTACGTGCTTCATCCGGGCGGCTTCGATCAGATGATGGGCGTCCATCAGATCTTCCACACGATCGGCGGGCTCCCCTCCAACCCCTCGACCGGCGGCTTCTGCGAGCACGTCGGCGCCTACGCGCGAACGGCCCTCGGCCTGACGCGCGACTGGGACATCGACGAGGCCGGCGGCAACTATACAGATCCCGATCACCACGGGTTCGACATCCTGATCGGCCTCACGCCGGAGCTTGGCGGCGGCGGCGCGTGCGGCTGGCTCGGCGTGCAGGTGAGCGGGCTGTTCGGCTTCGACCTGTCGCTGAACCGCAGCCAGGTCATCGCCGTCCACGAGACTGGCCACCTCTTCGGCGCCCCGCACTGCGACCCGCTCCAGGGCTACGTGATGTGCGGCGCCGAGCTGCACGAGCACTACATCGAGGACGATCTCTTCGTGTGGCACGTGGACTCGCTCAACGCCATGCAGAACCTCTGGCAGTGAGCCTGCCCCGGTGAGCCTCGCCGCGCGCCGGTTGCCCGACTGGCGCGCCGCGCGGTGCCCTCCTCCGCAGCGGCCACGGGCGGCTCGTGACGGCGAGCCTTGACGATCCCCGCGCGGCGCTCGACATGAGCGGGACCGGAGCGAGGAGGACGCATGCAAGAGAACGTCGGCACGCTGGATCGAACGGCACGCTTCGTCGCCGGCCCGCTGCTCATGGGCCTGGGCGCCACCGCGCTCGGCGGGCTTCGGGGTCGGCCAGGTGGGATCATCGCGCTCGTCGCCGGTGCGCTGATCGTCGAGAGCGCCATCACCCGCGTGTGCCCCGTCAACCGGATGCTCGGGCTCGACACACGAGAGAGGGAGCTCCGGACGATTCCCCTCTGAAGCCCTCGAGCCGGGGGCGTCACGGCGTCTGACGACGCGCGACGAGGACAGGAGGAGCGGCCGGCCCGCGCCCCGCTGGGCGCGGTGCGGTCGTGCCACCCGTGCGCCGCTGGGCGCCGCGCCAGCCGCGGCATACCGCGCGCCGCTGGGCGCCGCGCCAGCCGCGGCATACCGCGCGCCGCTGGGCGCGGCGCCGTGCTATGTCGCGCCGCATGACGACGCCGCGCATCGCCGTTGTGGGCCATGTCGAGCACGTGACGCTCGGCCGCACCGAGGGCGTCCCGAGGCCTGGCGACATCATCCACCTGCAGGACACGCGATTCCTGCCCGCCGGGGGCGGCGGCCTCGCCTTCGCGCAGCTCTGCCGGAGCGACGCCGAGGTCCACCTGTTCACGGCGCTCGGGCGCGACGAGGCGGCGCGGGCCGTCGAGGAGCGCATCCGGGCCACGACCGAGCGCGTCCACATCCACGCGGCGAGGCGCGCCGTGGACCACCCGCGCGTTGTCATCGTCGTCGACGGCGACGGGCGGCGCACGATCATCGTCACGGGCAGCCCGCTCCAGCCCGCGGCGACAGATCCCCTCCCCTGGTCGATCCTCGCCGACTGCGACGCCGTGTACTTCACGGGCGCCGATCCCGACAGCCTGCGCCTCGCGCGCGCCGCGCGCCGGCTCGTCGTGACGGCCAGGAGGAGCGCGGCGCTCCGGGCCGCGGCGGTCGCGCCCGACGTTGTCATCGGCAGCGTCGCCGATCCGCGCGAGAACGCCCCGCTCGAGGCCTACGATCCGCGCCCCGGCGCGCTCGTGCTGACCGATGGGCCGCGCCCGGTGCGCGTGCTCCGCGACGGGGGCACCGCGCTCGTGGACGCGCCGCCAGCGCCCGACAGGGTCGTCGGCGACTACGGCGCCGGCGACAGCTTCGCCGGCGCGCTCACGTTCTTTCTCGCCCACGGCCTCTCGGTCGAGGAAGGCTGCCGCCGCGCCGGCCCGCACGGGGCCGCGGTGCTGCGCGGGATCGATCCGCTAAAGACGCAGGCCCCCCTTGTCGCGCCCGGATCGCGCGCCGGGTGATGCGCGCGCTCACGGGCGTCCCGGCGGCAGACGGCGATGCGCGCGCTCATGGGCGTCCCTCATGTGTCCGCCCCTCGGGAGCGCGTTAGCCGGTACTCCCGCTCGACGATCGCCGCCGCGCTCGGTCCTCGCCAGTACGGCTTGATCCATCGCGGGCTCGCGTCCTTCCAGCTCCGCCCCGCGCGGCGCCAGTGGCCCCGGACCATGCAGCGCCGGATGGCCTGCACCTCGGAGGCGCCGCGGCGCACGCGCTTGAGCTGCTTCAGGGAGGTGACGTCGATCTTGCCGGGGAGGCGGAAGATGCCGTTCGTTGGCGGGATCGCGCCATCGCGACGGCGGCGGCGCGGCGGGGGCGCGTCGGCGCCGCGCGGATCGCCGGGAACGGCCTCCGCGTCGGCGCTCGTCGCGTAGAGGATCGCGTTGATCACGAGGCCGACGAGGCCTCTGAGCGGCGGTGAGCCGATGAGGGTCTCGACCTCCTCGCCGGGCTCGTCGCCGGGCGAGAGCGTCCTCAGGAGGTCGACGATCCGGGCGTCCTGTCGCACCGAGAGCTCGCGCACGACGAGCTCGGGCCATCCGCCGTCGCGGGCGTCGGCGGCGAACGCGAGGCGCAGGTCCCTGGGCCCCGCGCCATCGGCGGTGGCTGTGACGTACACGGTGAGCACCGAGAGGATCCGGCCGCGGAGGCGCGCCGACGGGTCCTCCGCGAGCAGGCGCTCCGCGAGCCCGAGGGCGTAACGGTCGGTGAAGACGAGCGCGAAGCTCGCGAACGGCGGGCGCAGCGCCTCGCCGGTGACGTCGAGCGCCGTGGCGCCGAGCATCCAGGAGAGCCCCTCGTCGACCCAGAAGACCTTGCGCAGGTGGAGCTCGAAATTCGAGAGGCTCTCGACCCACGAGGCGAGGCTCGCGCGCCCGGCCGCGGCATCGGGCTCCGGGGCGGCGCCGCCCTCCGCGGCTTGAACCGAGCCGCGCACGAGGCGACGGAAGCCGAGATCGCCCTCGACCTCCTGGCGATCGATCGTGCGCGTCAGATCCTCGCGCGACGTCCTCCGCGCTCGCTCGCCGATGTCCGCGGCGACCTCCACGAGATCGGGCGCGAGTTCCTCGATGACCTCGTGGGGCAACCGCTGCACCGCCTGCTTGCGCGACCGGCCACGCGCGAGGTCCTCGAGCCCCAGCTCTTCCCACATCCAAGTCGGGTCGAACGCGGCTGCCCCCTCCGCCAGGGCGCGCTCGTACAGGCGCTCGAGCCCCTCGATGAGCGCGGCGACGCGCGGCCGCATCCCGTCCACCGACGCGGCTGCGTGTGGCGTGAGCCCGTCGAGCGCCGGCACCGGCTCATCGAGCCACTTCTCGTAATGCTGCTGGAGCATCTGCACCGCCGCCTGGCGCAGCGCTTCCGGCGCCGGCGCGGGCGCGCCGCCTGCTTCGCCTCGCGGGTGCGCGAGCATCGCCTGCTCGAGGTCCTGGTGCTCGGTGATGCGGTAGGTCGCCGCGGCCCCGGCGAGCCGCTCGACGAGCGCCCGCGCGGCCTCGCCGCGCTCGCGGGAGTTGGTCTCGATCTCCAGGCGCCCCTGTTCGATGCGCAGGAAGGCGCGGCAGACCGCCTCGCTGCGCTGCGCGCCCTTGCCCACCCAGGACCAGACCTGCGCCCCGCTGTCGCGACAGAGATCGCGCGCGCCGTCGAGCGCTGCCACGAGCTTGCCCTCGTCGGTCACGTCGAAGCGGACGTGCGTCAAGATCATGGGGTCGCCGTCGTAGTTCACGAGCTGCGGGAGACCGGGGCTGATCCAGGCGTCGAAGAACGCCGGCACGCGCGCCTCGCGCAGCGCGGCCTCATCGAGCTCGGCGCTCAGGGCCGTGAGGAGCTGTACCAGCCGATCGCGAAGGCGGCTCTGGATCGGGAAGAGGCCGCCGTCGATCTCCGGCTCTCCGGAGGCGCCCTTCGGCATCACGCGCGCGGCGACGAGATCCCAGGCATGGAGGGCGCGCGAAGCGGACCGCTCGCGCACGCGCACCTCGCCGCCGTGGAGCACGTCGCGCAGCGTGACGCTCGCTCCCGGCACGACGTGGACCACCTCGTAGAGCCGCATGGAGGTCGCGCGGCCCATCTCCAGGTACCTGCGCTCGCCCTGGCCGAGATCGGGGTCGTTCTGGAGGGTCTCCTCGGCGAGGGTGACCCCTTCGCGGAACGCGTCGAAGTCGAAGATGAGCCAGAACTGGAATGCGACCTCGGCCATCTCCAGGGCAACGTCGTCCGTCCACCGATCGCGGAGCGGGGAGTGCTTGCCCCAGAACCTCTCCCTGGCATGGTCGATGTCGTCCGGATGCGACGACAGGAGGACCCTTTGCAGCGCGGCCTGGCGATCGGCGCTCGTGTACGGCGCGCCGCCTCCGTTCGCGAGACAGCATCTCTTGTGCTTGCGCCCGCTGCCGCACGGGCAGGGCTCGTTGCGACCGACCTTTCTCATCGCGGCGCAGGGTACGCGATCCGCGCTGCGCTACGACAAGGCGATGAGCCGTCGACGTACGAAAGCCAGCGACGGCTCAACCCCTTACGATGAGCAAGTTGAATTTATCAGGATATACAAAAATTCGTTCGGCACACGAAACACTTCGGCAAGAAGCTTGGCAAATCATGATGTCTGATCAGAATGCAGAGACGCTGGATGGCGCGGAGGGTTGTGTGAGATGACTGCCCGCGATGCCGGGATGGGCGCGCGCGAAGCGGGCGCTCGAGGCCGCCTTCTCGGGCCGCGGCAGGCTCCGGATCGACCGCGTGTGCTGGGTGGGTCACGGCCTCTCGAACGAGGTCTATGCGGCGCACGTCGAGCTGGTTCCGGATCCAGAGGGCCGCTCCGGGAGGTCGTCGCGCGCGTCGCCGCAGCGGTGCACGCCGTGGACGCGGGCGACATCCTCGGCCTCGGGGGGCACGCCACGCGGCGGGCGCACGCCCTGTCGGAGATCGCGGCCCTCGACGGGGTGCCCGAGCTCCGCGAGGCGGAGCGGTGGGCGCGCGATCACCTGCCGGAGGACGAGCCCTCGACGCTCCTCCACGGCGATCTCCTGGGGCAGAACATCCTTCTACACTGGGAGGAGCCGTACGCCGTCATCGACTGGGAGCACGCCATGCGCGGCGACCCCGCCTACGAGATGGCCGTCGTCACGCGCGGGGCGAGGAGGCCCTTCCAGATCGATCACGGGCTCACGCGGCTCCTGGACGCGTACGCCGCGCAGGGGCGGCCGCGCATCGAGGCGCCGGCCGTGTACCTGTACGAGCTGTGCCTGCTGGGGCGCTGGTACCGCGAGGCGCTCGAGGGCGGGGGCGAAGGAGAGCCGCCGGACCAGAGCTTGCGGCACCTCGAGAACGCCCTCCGGCGAGCGCGGGCGGCGAGCGGAGGGCGGATGACCGAGGTGAGCGGCTGAGCTGCTTTGGAGCGTGGGGGGCTGCGGCTGAGGCGGCAAACTTCCGTTCACGGATTCGCTCTCCCGATGCGCAGCTCCATCAAGGTCGTGTCGCTCCACCGCGCCATGACCGGGGTGCTGCCCTCGGCCCACGTCGAGACCGAGTGTGCCTTCGAAGACGCTGCGCGCGGGCGCAACGTCGCTCCGGGTCGTCCCGTCGCCTGCGCAAGGAGCCGCTGAAGGCCCTCTTCGCTGCCTTGAAGAGACCGCGTGCCCGGCGCCGCACCCACCACGTAAAGCCCGGAACAGACGCCTCCAACCTTCGCAGCGTACACGGACACGCCCTTCAGCTCGGGCCACCCCGTGCTTCCCGCGCCCGCATCGCGCTCGAGGAGCTCATCGACGACCGCCACGGGCGCGCCGATCAACGCCACCTTGCCGAGCTCGCCGCGCGCCCATACCGACGCTGCGTTCGCCCTCTGCTGAATGTCGTTGTCCCCGTCGGCGAATCCTTGCGCCGTCGAGGCGAGCTTCGACAAGGATCGGAGCCACCGTACCCGGGACAGCAAGTCGCCCGCGGGAACGGTCCGGACGTCGAGCCCTTCGATCACCCTTCGTCGCGCGGCGTCGAGCGATGCCTCGCGCTCGGGAGAGCTGCGGGCCGCCTTGGCCAGTCGCGCCGCGCCGAACCGGCACGCGTCGTCGGTACATGCGGCCCCCTGCGCCTCGACGGCGCGCGCCTTGAGCTCGCCGACATCCGGGGCATCGGAGAGCTCCGACGACCAGCGTTTGAGCAGGCCGACTGCTTCCGCAGAGCGATTTGCCTTCAGGGCCGCTTCGATCGCTTCGACGCGTGTCCGCTGCGCGCTCATCTTGGCTCGCCCCGCATGGCTGCCGCTCCGCGCAGCGATCGCGTCCAGCTTGGCGAGGCGCGCGTCTGCTGAGAGCCGATCTGCTTCGGCGAGCTCAAGCTCGTCGATGGCGTCTGACGCCTCCTCCGAAGGCTCCGTTGCTCGCAGCGCCTCGGCGACGAGCCGCGCATGATTGAGATCTCCCCCAGCGACCGCTGTCTGCAGCTCCGCCGCGCTCGGCCTGCCGAGGTGACCGACCACGGGGCAGATCAGAAACGCCGCGACGCTCATCGCTGTGGCGACCTGCGTAGGACGCCCCAGCGGCCAGAAGCGGAAGCCGGGGCGAAGCGCGCGGAGGAGACCTCCGACGGCCACGATGGCCACGATCATGCCGATCACGGACGAGAACGCGATGATCCTGTTGGCGGAACGAAAGTAACTGGTCGGGCCGAGGAGCGCCGACATGTACCAGGTACCGCCGGCGAGCAACACGAGCGACGCGAGCCCCCAGAGCACCAGCCGGCGACGGATAGGGCCCACCGCCTTGGACGTCGAAGCCCCGGCAAGGCTCGCGCCGGACAGGACGACCGTCCCTTCGGCGCCACACATCTCGTAGTGTACGTCGCGACGGAGGACATTGAATCGGAGAAGTTGCTGCGCCTGGATGCGCTCGAGCTGAGGATGCAGCGCGGGCGTGTACCTTCGTACCAGGGCGTCATCTTCCGGCGAGAGTCGCCCTCCCGCGATGCTGCCCGAGCCCTCTACCGAGGTGAGCAGCATGAACGATTCAAGGTCCGGCGGCCCAAGGAACCGCTCCTCCAGGAGCTGCGGGTGGGTTTTGACCACAGGGCTGTCCGTGGAGATCTGTACGACAACGCGCACACTCTCCCTGTATGTCCACCAGACGAGCTGCTGACCGCTGCCCGAGCAGCCGGCACACGTGATCGTCCCCCGGGACAAACATCCGCCGCAGTCCACGGTGCCGCCACCACGGCAAACCGAGCAGTTGATGAACTTGCTCGATTTCTTGTAGTGCTTCACAACCTTCCCGCTGCCGGAGCAGTTCCCGCAGCGCTGCCTGCGGCTACCCCCGCATGCGGGGCACGGACCGATGCCGCTGCCATTGCAGGGCCCGCACCGGTCGACGTGCTCGGTGCGCGTACGCAGATCCTCCAGGGTTCCGCTGAACGGATCGAGCGACGCCGGGTTCACCGGGCCCGCGGTGCGGCTCCTGCGCTCGTGGGTGGGGACGCGCTCCTGCACGAGGTCGCGTCGGATCACCGTCGTCGCAACGCGCGCGATCAGCTCGTCGCGCTCGCTGATCGACGAGATCAAGGCGTCGAGCCGCCGGGGAGCGCCAAACTCGGTGCGAGCCCACGACCGAAGCGCGGCCCGCACGTCGACGCTCGCGCTTGGGTTGCCTTCTTCCTCGTCCCGGTACGGCGTTGGAGCCATCGCTCGGGAGCGTACCTTGGTCCAGGCGATCGGTGTAGAGCTCACGAGCGGCCGACGCCACGCATCCTACCCGAACTCATCCGTTCTTGCGGTTGCCCGTCGAGCACGCGATCTTGACGCACGCCCCGCGTCGGAACGAGAATACATCGTGGCTCCTCGTTCTCCTCTCGTCGCCCTCGGAACGGCCGTCATGGCGATCTTCCAGGGGGCAATGTCTTCCGACGCGCTCGTTCCGAGCGCGCTCGCGCAGGCGCCTCGAAAACCAGACGACGACGTGGATGACGAGGACCCGCTGCTGCTCACCGCGCCCGCCATGGAGCAGCCGATGTACCTCGCCCACCGGTCCCATCGGTCGCACAGCTCGCACCGGTCACACAGCAGCCACTACTCCGGCGGCTACAGGTCGGGATCGAGGGGCTCTTACGAGGAACCTGCGCCCGAGCCGCCGCCGCCGCCTCCGAAGCCGGCCACCGTGTCGCTCGTGGCCTACCCCGGCGGCCGGATTTTCGTTGACGGGAGGCTCGTGGGCACGGACTCCACGGCGACGCTCACGCTGAAGCCGGGCTCGCACGAGGTTCGCGTGGAGAACCAGTTCCTAGGTGACACGAACACGAGCATCTCCGTATCCGAGGGGCAAACCGGCATGATCGTGGTCCAGTGGTAGTGGTATGACGACCGAGGGTCTGGACCCGGCCGCTCCGTTTGTCTTCCGAGAGGGACGCGTCGCGCTCAGCATCGACCTCCGTACCTACCGCCTCACCGCCGTACAAAAGACCGCGTATCGGATGGCTGCACAGTGCACCGCCGTGATCCGCGAGGTCCGCGACCACTTGCTCGAGGTGACGCTCACCTTCCCGCCAACGACGAGCGAACGGGCAGCGCTCGAGGCAGCGAGGCTCTTCTTTCAGGAGCTCCTCGACCAGGAGCTCCGAGAGAAGGTCGGGGAAGAGACGGCGTCGCTCCGCGCGCTCATCCTCGCGCATGCCTTCTCTCGCGCGGCCGTACCACGTCGAGGGTGACATGGCGCACGCGGTGTTCCAACCGAGGAGCGCCTACGCATCAGGCGCAGGATACCGCCTGCTGCCTCTCAGGTTCGGTCGGCTCGATGGAAGCAGCACTTACATCGTGACGAACGACGTCGGCGAGTACGTTCGTCTCGAGCGCGACGAGCTCGTCGCCTTTGTCGAGCGGAGGCTGGCACCGGACACGAGCGCCTACAAGGCGCTGAAGTCGCGACACTTCCTCTACGAAGACACCTCCTCTGTCGCCTTCGAACTGCTGGCGCTGAAGTACCGGAGCCGCGCCGAGCGCATCGCCGAGTTCACGGGGCTCCACATCTTCGTCGTTACGCTGAGATGCGACCACTCGTGCCAGTACTGTCAGGTTTCGAGGCGTTCGGAGGAGAGTGCCCAGTACGATATGACGGCGGCGCACGCCGACAAGGCGCTCGATCTCGTGTTTCGCAGCCCAAACGAGCGCATCAAGATCGAGCTCCAGGGTGGCGAGCCGCTCCTCAATTTTCCGCTCGTCCGCCACATCGTGGAGCGCGCGCAGGCGATGAACCAGATCCATCGGCGCGATCTCCAGTTCGTGATCACCTCCAATCTCTCGCGCCTGTCCGACGACGTGTTGTTGTTCTGCAAGGAGCACGACGTGCACCTGTCGACCTCCCTGGACGGCCCCGCCGACCTGCACGACGCGCAGCGGCCGACCCGCGGGGGTAGCAGCCATCAGACGACGATCCAGGGGATTCACAGGGCTCGTGAGGTCCTCGGTCCGGATCGGATCTCGGCGCTCATGACGACAACGCCAAGGAGCTTGCAGCGCGTTGACGACATCGTCGACGAGTACGTGCGGCTCGGATTCGATGGTATTTTCCTCCGGAGCCTCAGCCCTTACGGGTTCGCTACGCGGAGCCTGATCAAGCGGTACGGCGTCGAGGACTGGCTCGACTTCTACAAGCGCGGGCTCTCCCATATTCTGCGGGTCAACGCAGGCGGGTACTTCTTGCGCGAGGACTTCACGACGATCCTGCTTCAGAAAATGTTCTCTCCGCTCGGCTCAGCGTACGTCGACCTGCAGTCCCCAGCGGGCATCGGGATCGGGGCGCTCGTCTACAACTACGACGGGGCGGTCTATGCCTCGGATGAGGGTCGCATGCTGGCCGAGATGGGGGACGAGACCTTCCGCCTGGGGCACCTCGATCACGACAGCTACGAGGCCCTGATGACGTCCGACGCGCTCCTCTCCCCGCTGGGCGATACGATCCTCGAAGGCATGCCCATGTGCTCCGACTGTCCCTTCCTCCCCTACTGCGGTGCCGATCCCGTGTTCCACCGGGCTACCCAGGGCGACGCGGTGGGGCACAAGGCGTTCAGTGCGTTCTGCGCGAAGCAGATGGGCGTGCTGCGGCACGTCATCGGGCTCCTCGAGACCGACACCGAGGCGCGTGAGATTCTTCTGCGATGGATATGAGCTCATGCTCGTGAAGCTGTCCGCGCGAGGCCTACGGGCGTTATCAGCGACGTCGAGCGCGCCGTTCATCGCGCGAATCTCGGAAGATCCTTCGCTTCCCGAGGCGGAGCGAGCGACCGGCCTGCTCCTGGTTCCCGAGGAGGCTCCCGACCTCCCTCAGGGATTCCGAGGGTACCTCCTGCGGAGGGCGAGACCAATCTCGGACCGTGAGGACGTGTACCTCCTCGGCTCGGATCACCACTATCTACGATCCGGCGACGTCGTGCGGATCGATGCTGCGAGGCGCTCGGTTTCGGCGCTTTACCGAGCGGCGTCTCGTTCAAACACGTTCCTCGTGACGGAGCGCTGCGACAATTTCTGCGTGATGTGCTCCCAACCGCCGAAGGACCACAACGACGACTGGCTCGTGGACGACCTTGAGCGGGCCATCCCGTTGATCTCCCCTGAAGCCACGGAGATCGGCATCACAGGAGGCGAGCCAGCTCTCCTCGGGGAGCGTCTTGTCCATCTTCTCGTGTTACTCCGACAGCACCTGCCACGCACGAGCGTGCATGTGCTCTCGAACGGCCGGAGGTTCTCCGACGTCAGCTTCGCGCGTGCTGTAGGCAACGTGAAGCATCCTGACCTGATGTTCGGGATCCCTCTCTACTCGGACCTGCCCGACGAGCATGATTATGTCGTCCAGGCGAGAGGGGCCTTCGACGAAGCGGTTCGGGGGATCTTGAACCTGAAGCGCCGGCATGTTCGTGTGGAGCTACGGTTCGTGATTCATCGGGAGACGGTCGGGCGGATGCCCGAGTTCGCTCGGTTCGTCGCGAGGAATTTGACCTTCGTCGATCACGTCGCGCTCATGGGCCTCGAGCCCGTGGGGTTCGCGAAGGCCAATCTCGAAGCGCTGTGGATCGATCCGGTGGACTACCAAGGCCCCCTCCGCGAGGCCGTCATGACGCTGGAACGCGCGGGGATGGCGGTGTCGATCTATAACCATCAGCTCTGCGTGCTCGATCCGGCGCTGCATCGGTTCGCGCGCAAGAGCATCTCAGACTGGAAGAACATCTACGTCGAGGCGTGCGAGGGGTGCCGTCGAAGGGACGATTGCGGTGGATTCTTTGCGTCGGCGACGTCGAAGCGCAGCAGGGGCATCGTTGCTACCACGTGAGGCGCGGGCTCGCCGGCAAATGCCTCCCCGGCCACGCGCATGCTCACGACAATTGCGTGGCGTTGTCGCTCAGGGGGAGAGCGCAGGGGGTTGAAGGGGCAAACGTCACGCTTCCGCAGGCCCAGCGTCGCTCGCCACCAAGGACTTCGCGCAGGCGAAGGCGTCGCGCATGCCAGCGACGGAGTGCGCGAAGAACCTGTCCTCCGCGTGCTTGCCGTCCCTGTAGACGACGAGCTTGACTGGCCCCGTCTCCGCGCCCCACTCGAGGTCGATCGTGTACGGGCTCGGACCTCGCGTCACGATACGACGGGTGATGCGCCGCTCCTGCGCCTTGAAGTCAGGACACCACCCGTCGTAGGTGACCCCGATCCCGTCGTGGTCCTCCGGACAGAAGGCGGGATCGTTCAGCGCCTCGACGAACGTGCGGTAGAGCGGGTCTTTTGCGCGGAAGTCTGCGAGCCACGCCTCGTACCGCTTCCGCGCTTCCTCGTGGGCCCGGCGCCTCGCCTGCTCGTCCTCGGAGATCCACTCGCCCTGGAGGACGAGCTTCAGGCCGTCGCGCCGGAACGTCCGCGTCGCGGCGATCGGCGCATCGGCATCGTCGCCGCTGACCTCGCCCTCGGGCGCCGACTGGTAGCAGACGATCGTCGCATCGGCGTTGAAGGCCGGCGGGCGCCGATCGGCGTCAATCGCCGTGTCCGCCTCGATCTCGGGCCATCCTGACATCGGGTCCGAGAAGTCGAAGAAGCGGAATTCGTACGGGCACGCCCAGATGCACCCCTCGACGACGAGCATCGCGGCCGACGGCACGAAGCGCATGTCCACCCAGCAGAAGCCGACCCCTTCCCTCGCCTCGTCCGGCAGGTGGTCGCGCCGCTTCCCGGTGTCGAGCTCCACCACGGTTTGACCCTGGTAATCCTCGCCGCATACCAGGTAGTCGTGGCCGTTCGGGTGCGCCTCGACGAAGAGGAACGGGAACAATCCGAAGTTCCGCTGCACGACGGCGATGGGGTCGGCCGCGCCGGTCCTGTAGACCTCGCCCTGGGTGTAGTCCCAGGTGCCTTTTCCGGTGGAATAGCTCGACACGACGAGCCTGTACTTCCCCGTGGGGCTCGAGCTCTCGCAGCGCGAGCCCTCTTCCTCGTTCTCCGGTCGGAAGAACGCCGCTTTCTCCGCCGCGCGCGCCGCTGCGTCGTCCGTCATGTCTCCTCCGCGCCCATGGCCTCGTCGGGCGGCGCTGCGCCGAGGATAGCAGGAACGCGCCGGGATCGGCGCTGTACCGGTCTCGCGACTGACACAGCTCTTCCGCGCGGCGCGCCCCCTGTGCCTACCCCGGCGGTCGGCGGCTTCCTACGCTCCGGGCCACACCTGACCGGAGCCTCCCCCCATGACCGAGCTGCTGCCGCTGGCGACCTATTGCTTCGTGATGTCCAGCACCCCGGGGCCGAACAACATGATGCTCACCGCCTCGGGCGCGAACTTCGGCTACCGCGGCTCGCTCCCGCACGTGCTGGGCATCAGCGTGGGCGGCGCTGTGCAGACCTTCGTCGCGTGCCTGGGCCTCGGCGCGCTGTTCACCGCCTACCCGGTGCTCCACGGCGCGCTGCGCGTGGCCGGCGCGCTGTACCTGCTCGTGCTCGCGTGGAGGCTCACCGGCGGCGCCGCGCTGAAGGGCGCCGAGGTGCCGCGGCCGCTGTCGTTCGCGCAGGGGGCGCTGTTCCAGGTCGTCAACCCGAAGAGCTGGGTCAAGGCGATCACGCTCGCCTCGGTGTTCATGCCGGCGGACATGGGCGTGGCGAGCGGCGCGCTGCTCGTGTCCGCCATCAGCCTCGTCATCACCTTCCCGTGCATCTCGGCGTGGGCGCTGTTCGGCGTGGCGATCCGGCGTCTTCTGACCGACCCGCGACGGCAGCGGCTGTTCAATGGCATCATGGCCGGCGCGCTGGCGGTGCTGGCGCTGCTCTTCCTGCGCTGACCCATGTTCTCGCTCGACCGCGACTCCGCCGTCCCCCTGGCCGACCAGATCGAGGCGCGGCTGCGCGCGCTGATCGAGGGCGCGCGGCTGCCGCCGGGCGCGCGGCTCACGTCCATCCGCCAGCTCGCGGGCCAGCTCGGCGTCAGCCCCAACACCGTGGTGACGGCCTACGACCGGCTCGTCGCGGCCGGGCTCCTCGAGTCGCGCGGCACGGCGGGGTTCTTCGTGTGCGAGGCGGCGTCGGCCATGCCGAACGAGGCGTGGCTCGAGGCCGGCGAGGAGCAGGAGCCCGTGTGGCTGGCGCAGCAGTCCAACGACCAGCGCGCCGGCGTGCTGCTGGCCAGCAGCGGCGCGCTGCCGGCGACCTGGCTGAGCGACGCCATCCCCGCCGCGGTGCTGCAGCGGGCGCTCGCCCGGAGCGACGCCGGGATGGCGGCGCGCTGCCCGCCGCAGGGCCTGCCCGCGCTGCGCGAGCGGATCGCCATGCTGCTGCGCTCGCAGGGCATCGCCGCCGACGCGGGGCGGCTGCTCACGACGTGGGGCAGCACGCACGCGATCGATCTGATCTGCCGGACCTTCCTCCAGCCGGGCGACGCGGTGCTCGTCGAAAACCCCGGCTATTTCCTGATGTTCGGCCGCCTGCGCCAGGCGGGCTACCGCATCGTGCCGGTGGCGCGGAGGCCGGACGGGGTCGATCTCGGGGAGATGGAGGCCGCGTGCCGCGAGCACCGGCCCAGGCTGATGTTCCTCCAGACCGTGCTTCACAACCCGACCGGCTGGGGCTCGAGCGCCGCCAACCTGCACCGGGTGCTGACGATCGCGCACCAGCACGGCGTGCTGATCGCCGAGGACGACGTGCACGGCCACTTCCACCCCGGGCACCCGACGCGGCTTGCGCAGCTCTCGGGGCTGGAGGGGGTCGTCTATTACTCGAGCTTCTGCAAGGCGCTCAGCCCGGCGCTGCGGCTGGGGTACATCGCCGCCGAGCCGGCGCGGTTGAAGCCGCTCTTGCGCGAGAAGATCTACTCGGTGCTGACGACAGGCGCGCTGAACGAGCTCGTGCTGCTGGAGGTGCTGTCGGCCGGCAGGTGGCGCAAGCACATCGACCGGCTGCAGCAGAAGCTCGGGGCGGCGCGGAGCGCGACGGCGCGGCGGCTGCGCGACGCGGGGGTGCTGCTCGACCATCCGGGCGAAGGGGGGTTGTTCCTCTGGGGAACGGTGCCGCGCGGCGTGGACGTGGACGAGCTCGTGAAGGACGCGTACCTGAACAAGATCCTGCTGGCGCGCGGGGCGACGTTCATGGCGGATGGGGCGGCCGATCCGCACATCCGGTTCAACGTCGTGTTCAGCCAGCACCTGCGGATGGCGGAGTACCTGGCAGAGCGGTTTGCGGCGGTGGCGAGCGCGCGGGGGGCGATGGCGAGGGCGGGGGCGGGGGTGTAGCGCGCAGGGAGGGGCAGCGAACGAGAACGCCAGCCGCGCGGGCGCCGGGGTGGTGCCGGGTGCTCGCTGCGAGCCGCCGGAGCACGCTCGGCCCGCCATCCCGACGCACGCTGACTTCGCTCAGGAGAGCACGTCGGCAGCGGTCTTCGCCCCGAGCACGTTCTCCGCCCACCGATCCAGGGTAGCGCCGTCCTCACACGCCAGGATGCGGTTGCGCTGCTCGTCCGAGAGCGCGATCCCCGCCCGCGCGAGGAGCCGGAACAGCACGTCGTGCTTCCCCTTGAGCTCCCCGTCGTGGAAGCCCTTCCGTTCGCCGTCGTGGAAGCCCTTCCGTTCGCCGTCACGGAAGCCCTCGCTGATGCCGCGCTCGAAGATCTTCTGCGCGAACGGGGGGAACGTCGCCTTGCCTTGAGTCTGCCGCTCCATGACCAGTGCCTCCAGAGCCCGCCTCATGGGCTCGCGCAGCGCGTCGTAGATGATCTGAAAATACACCGCCGCATGGTCCAGGTCGAGCCGCGCCAGCGCGTGGACGGCCGCCAGCACCACGGCCATGCCGCTGGGGCCATTGCCGTGCGTCACCGCCGCGAGCACGGCGAGCTCGACCTCTCTCTCCGCCTCGGCCGGATCGGTGATCTCCGGCATGACCGTCGGACCGAGCACCAGCGGCTTGACGTGCCCGAGCCCCAGCCCGAGATCGATGTCCTCGGCCGCCCAGGCGGCCACAACCGCGTCGGTCGCGACCACGAGGACGGCCGTGTCGCAGCGCTTCCTGGCGCGCACGACGGCGACGTACACCGGCCAGGAGTACTTCTTGTCTCGATCCTCCTCGCGCTGGACTTCGACGACGATCGCCAGCACGAGCGCACCGGCGGCGTCCCGCAGCTCGAGCACCAGGTCGGCGCGGTACTCGACCGGGAGGAGCTGATCGAGCGAGGACTCGACCACCACCGCGGAGGTGTGCGGCAGCACCTCCACATGGAACAGAGTCGCCATGAAATGGGGTGCGAGCTCGGGGTTCTCGCGGAACATCTCGACGATGCCATTGTGCTCGAGCGTCGGCATGCGGAGCTCTATCGGCGGTAGACGCCGTGGCCAGAGGGGGCTGGTGCACGCGAGCTGCCCATCGCCGGCCGGTCGCGGCGGGGCGCTCGCGCGGCATGAACGTATCGATACAGATGGATGGTGCCAGCGCAAAATCCGCCGCAATAGCTGATTTTGTGCACGCCGTTCGCGCGGTTGCACGTAATGCCGTCGCGCGCACGCAGAGAGATAGTTCCCGGCCGTCGTGTACGGTGTTGGGGGTCTGCCCTGCACTCGATGACTCCTGGCCTCGTGGTCCCCGCGCCAACGTGGTCCTGAGATCGAGGAGCGGAACCGCGAAACACCAGCGACGAAGTGTGACCGCCAGTCGGCCCCGGGCAGGACCGGCGACCCGAGCTGCGATACCCCGGGCCCCGGTGGAGCGCCGTGCGCGCGGAGCCGGGCTCTGCGGCAAGCTTCTGGAGCTTCCGCGGAGGGGGCAGCGCGCCAGCCAGGCCGGCGCTACGGCGGGAGCACGGCGATGATCCGGAGCGGGCCGCCCGAGCCGCCGCGGATCTTCATGGGCAGCGCGAACACGAGCGCGCCGCGCGCTGGCAGCGCGTCGAGCGAGGCGACGTTCTCGAAGGCGGGGATGTCGGCGCCGAGGAGCACCCGGTGCGCGATGAAGTCTCTCGACGGCCCGTTGTCGATGCTCGCCGTGTCGATGCCGACCGAGGCCACCTTCCGCGCGACGAGGGCGCGCGCGGCGTCCTCGCCGATGCCGGGGAAGTGCAGGTTCGACGCGTCGCCGGGCCTGTCGTCGCCGAGGTAGCGCTTCCGATCGGGCCAGCGGCTCCCCCACCCGGTGCGGATCAGCACGATCGTCCCGGGCGCGATGGCGCCGTGCTCCCGCTCGAACGCCTCGATATCGGCCCTCGTCACGCGGTAATCGACGTCCCTGGCAGCGGCTGTCGACACGTCGACGACGGCGGCCGGCCCGACGAGGCGCGACATCGGCACGGCCTCGGCGGTGCTCTTGCCCTCGGCGAAGTGGATGGGCGCGTCGAGGTGCGTGCCGCCGTGCTCTGGCGCGCAGAAGTCGTTCGCCGCGTAGAAGAAGCCAGCCTCGGTGGGTCCGTGGTGGACCTGATTCAGCACGAAGCCGGTAGCGGCTGTTGGCCAGTAGATCGTCTTGCCGTCAAAGGGGTACGTGAGATCCACGAGCCTCGCCCCCTCGGGCAGGCGCACCGCGCCCTGGGTCGATGCCGCCCTGGGCGTCGCGGCCTCGTTGCCGGCGGCGCACCCGATCGCGAGCATCCCTGCGGTGAAGAGCGCACTGAACATCGCACGTGCCATGGTTCCCTCCCGGATCCCGACGGGAGGCCCTGGACGCCGCGCCCCCGCGCCGTGTGAGGGCCAAGGCTACGCCCCGGCGGGGCGCCTGCCACCGCGAACCGCGGGGCGCGCGCCCTCGCGCGAAGCGTCCGCCCGCGCGATCAGCGTGGCACCTGCTTCGTCATCGCCGCATGTGGAGCTCCGCGCTCCTGAGCAGCCCGCTCACCCGACCCGCTCTCACGTTCCGACGACCATCGACGTCACCCAGAAGGCGCCCGGCTCCTTCGCTGCGGCGCCCCGCAGCAGCCGGTCACGCAGGCGTGCCTCGGTGATCCAACCCCGGCCATTCGCTTCCACCGTGAGGTTGACGGGGGACTCCAATCCGGAGGCGAGCACCTCGATGGCCCTGGGCCCGGGTGCCGCCCCGAGCACGTCGATGCGGACGACGCGCCCGTCGCCGCTGCTCGTCGCCCCCTCCAGCACGAGGAGCGGTCCGTCGGGCGCGAAGCGCATCCCGTCCGGGTTCTCCAGCCGGCGCGACAGCGGGACCTCGCTCACGGCGGGGGCCGCGCCCGCCGCACCCGCGCGCACGAGGAAGAGCCGCCCGGGTCCGTAGGTGTTGATGGCCAGCGCCCGCCCGTCCGGCGAGAGGGCGATGCCGGCCGGTCCGACGCTGGCCATCCCTGCCCCCTCGGCCTTGAAGCGCGCGTCGGACACGTACGTCTCCCATCGCTCACCTCCGGGACGCAGGTAGAGCACCGAGGCCCGGGCGCTGTCCGTTACATACAGCCCGCCGTCCGGTGCGATGGCGATGTCGTTGGGCATGGCCCCCTCCGGCAGGCGGACGACCCGCCGCACCGCGCCGGTGCGCGCATCCAGCGCGAAGAGGCGCGGAGCGCGCCGCCCCAGCGAGCCATCCGGGCGCAGCAAGCCCATGACGTCAGGAGACGTGCCCCACAGGAGCCCGCGTGGCGCATCCAGGCGAAGGCTGGTGGCGGCGAAGATCTCCTCGGAGCCGGGAAACAGCGCCGACCATTCGCGCCCCGGGGCCTGGCGCAGGATGCGGCCGCTCGCGATCGAGCCGACGAAGAGCGTCCCATCCTCCGCGTGGGCGATGCCGTTCGGGAACGTGAAGCCCGCGGGCAGGGGCACGCGCTCGCGGTGAGCCTTCGCCTGGGAGAGGGGCGCGATCGCGATCCGGAAGGGGCCGGGGGCCTCCCCCTTGCGCGCGCCGAACAGCCGGGCGACGGCGAAGAGGAGCCCGAGGAGGGCTCCGAGGAGGAGCAGCGTGCGCATGAAGCGGGTCGTACCCGGGTGAAGGCGGCTCATCGGTCCGACGCCGCGCCGGGGGTGGACGTGGCCGCTTGAGCGCCCGAGGGACGGTGGCCAGCGATGGCGTATGCGCCGTCGACGAGGATGTTCTGTCCGGTGACGAAGCGCGCCCCGTCGGAGCACAACCAGAGCACCACGTCGGCCACCTCCTCCGGGCTGCCGAGCCGGCGCGCAGGCGAGTGCGCAAGCAAGGGCCCGAGCGCCTCATCCGTCAGGAGGCGGCGCAGCATGGGCGTGTCGATGATGCCGGGGTTGACGTTGTTGACGCGCACGCCCCGGGCCATTCCCTCCAGCGCGACCGCGCGGATCATCCCGTCGAGCGCCGCCTTGCTCGCCGAGTAGATGGACGCCCCCGGGAGGGCGCCGTGCGCGAGCCATGAAGAGTTGTTGACGATGGCCCCGCCGCGGCCCGAGCGCAGCATGGCGTCCATTTCGTACTTCATGCACAGCCACACGCCTCGAACATTGATGTTGAAGGTGTGATCGAAGTCCTCGGGCGCGAGCTCGTGAATGGGGGCGAAGGCGCCCTCTACCCCCGCGTTGTTGAAGGCCGCGTCCAGCCGATCGAAGCGCTCGAGCGTCGCCCGCACGAGCCGCTCGACCTCCTCGACCTTCGAGACGTCCGTGGGCACGGCGAGCGCCCGCGCGCCGGCGGCTTCCACCTCCGCGGCGACCGACTCGAGCTCCGCCCGCCGCCGCCCGGCGAGGACGACCGCGGCCCCCGCGCGCGCGAACGTCACGGCCGCGGCGCGCGCCTATTCCGCTCCCGGCCCCCGTGACAAGGGCGACCTTCCCCCCAAATGTCGTGGAGACACTCGTATCCGCCATGGTGTGTCGAGCTCCCGAAGTGAAGGGGGACGCGCGTGGCCCGGATGGCCGTCGCGTCCCCGGTGCGTGGTGGCACTCGTAACCCGCGCGTTGCGCCTCATCATCGCGGGGCGCTGCACTAGACTCTTGCGCCGCGTGCAACGATCGGGAGGCGCATGGATCGAGCGGCGGTGCGGGATCGGCTGGAGGACATGCTCTGCTTCACCGCCGTGGCGCGGGCCTTGAGCTTCGCGGTCGCGGCGCAGGAGCTCGGCATCAGCGCCTCCGCGTTGAGCCGGCGCGTCGCCCGGCTGGAGGCCGCGCTGGGCACGGCGCTCCTCAGGCGCACCACCCGCCGCGTGTCGCTCACGGAGGCCGGGGCGCTCTACCTGGAGCGGTGCACGGACGTGCTCACCCGCGTCGAGGACGCCGATGCGCTCGTCTCTGGCCTGGCCGCCGAGCCGCGGGGCAGGCTGCGCGTGGCGGTGCCCAACCTGTTCGGGCAGTCCCAGGTGGCTCCGCTGCTGCCGGACTTCCTGCGCCGTTACCCGCGCATCGGGCTGGAGTGCTCGTTCACGGACCGCTACGTGGACCTGGTCCAGGAGGGCTTCGATGTCGCCATCCGGATCGGCGCCTTGACGGACTCAAGCCTCGTGGTCCGCCGGCTCGCCACGAACCGTCGCATCCTCTGCGCGGCCCCGTCGTACCTCCGCGGCCGGAAGCACGTGACGAAGCCCGAGGACCTGGCCCAGCACGCGTGCCTCTACTTCAGCTTCTCCGCGGAGGGAGCGCAGTGGACGCTCCAGCGGGGCAAGGAGCAGGTGCAGGCGCGCGGCCGCCCGGCGCTCGTCGCGGACAACGCCGAGGCGCTGCGGCTGGCCGCGGTGGGGGGCTCTGGCGTCACCGTGCTGGCCACGTTCCTGATCGCGGAGGACCTGCGCGCCGGGCGGCTCGTCCGGCTGCTCGACGACTGGTCGGTACCCGATACGGGCATCTTCGCCGTACATCCGCCGGGGCGCCTCGTCCCGTCGAAGGTGAAGGCGTTCGTCTCGTTCCTCGCAGAGCGTTATGCGGGCACGCCGTGGGAGCGGGCCGTAGAGCACCGACGATGAGGCAGCCCCGAGGTCAAAGGCATTAGCGCTCTCTTTACGCGGCAGGCCGGTGACGCCGCGCGCCCGCACCGTGTGAGGGCAAAGGCTACGTCCTGGCGGGCGGTCTGCCACCCCGAACCGTTCACGCTCCGGCAGGTCTACCCACCATGGCGAGGATGACGTTCGCCAAGGCGAGGTCCGGCGGCTCCCCCGGCGTCAGCCGCCTGGCGCCGATTCCGAACCGCTCGCGGAACTCGTCGGCGAACCAGGGCTGACATTCCGGCTCGATCGCTGGAACGAGGAGCAGCCCGCCGCGGCATGGGCCGCCGAACGTCTCCCACCGCAGCGCATCGCAGTAGAGGTGAAGCGAGGTGAAGGAATCCGCGAGCGCATCCCGCCGTACCCGGTACTTGGCGTCCAGGCAGATCCACGAACGCGGCCCATCGGGTGACTCGAACGAGATCACAATGTCGGGTCGGCGCTCACGGGAGATGCTGTATCGATCCGACGTCCCCCGGGCGAGGTATCCGCGAAACGTCATGTTGTAGTGGATCTCGATCCGCGCCCCGTCCTTCGGATGTCTCGCGGTGAACGCCGCCCCCGCCCCGAAGCCGGCGAGCAGCTCGTTCCCCGTCCCCTGCTTCCAGGTCCACGTCCACCCGTCGAGGACGCCGGCGAGCGCTCGCTGCACGGCGAGCAACGTCCACAGCTCGTAGAGCTCGAAGCTCGGGCGCACCGGGGCTTCACCGCCACCCAGCGACTCGCGCAGGCGGAATCGCGGCCATAGAAAGGGCCGAGCCAGCGCGTGGGCGCGGGCGTAGACGGGATCGTCCTGCACCGCGAGGAGCGCGGCCTCGGTGGCGGGCATGGGCGTCAGCGACCCGAGGAACGTCCGGCGCAGCATGGTCGACAGCTCGTCCGCCGCGCCTCGGGCCGCGCGAGCTCGCGCACGGCACCATTGCGCCGTGTCCGGCTGCAGGCGTCCCTTCGCCGCGGCGTCGTCGAGCACGGCGCTCAGCTCGCCGAGCACGCGGGCGACCCGCCCGACGAGCCAGGCAACATAGCGGTTCACCGGGTGATCGACCGTCTCGCGCGTCGTGTCCTGCGGCACGTACGGGTCCTGCTCGCCCGCGCGCGCTGCCAACCAGGGATCCACCGCGCGCGCGGCCGCCGGGTGCCTCGCCAGCCAATGGAGCGTCTCCCGGTCCGCGCGACGCACGGCGCGCAGCGGCACGTCCTCGCGCGTGGACGTCGCGAGCTCCCGCGGCGCCGCGGCGATGGCCTGAACGGCGCGGACGAGCGCTGGCACCAGCGGCAGCAGCGCAGTGGCGAGGACCGTCGCCGTCGTGCCCTCCGACTGGACGGCGCCGACGCCACCGCCCTCGAGGCCGATGGCCAGGCCCGGCGACCAGGCCTCCAGGTCGGCGAGGAGCGCGAGCCATGCCCCGTCGGAGAGCTTCTCGTTGCGCGGGGCCACCTGGACGGCGACCTCCGTCTCCTGGGCGCCGTGCGCCACCTTGAGCACGGCCGAGCCGACCCAGTGGCCCACCTCGAGCGTGAACGCCCCGCGCTCCTGGCTCCAGGGCAGCTCCAGCGGCCCGAGCCACGCCCGCGGCGCGCCGGCGCCAGGAGGCGCGTCGACGTGGTAGGTCCTCGCCTCTTCGAGGTGCAGGACGCCGTCGACGAGGTGCTGGTCCAGGCCGTCCGCGTCGCGGACTTGTAGGCTCATGCCCAGAACCGGGTCACGCCCGTGCGCTTGAGCAGCTCCATCATGCTCCCGAGCTTGGCCTCGCACAGAGTGAGGCCGCGGCGTTTGCAGATCCCCAGGAGCGTCTCGAGCGCGCCCTTAAACGCTGGCGTATCCTCGCCGCGCAGGCGCGGCAGCACCTTCGAGAACACGGCCTGATCGAGGAACGTCTCCTGCGCCGCGCCGCCCAGCTCCGGGACGGCGTGCATGAACGCGAGCACCTCGCCGGCCGTGCGGTAGCCGAAGTGACGGCGGACCGCGCGCATGGCGTCGTGCAGCTCGAGCAGCGTCGCCTCCACGTCCGGGAGCCGCTTGCCCTGGCTCCTGGCCGCGGCGCGCTCGAAGAAGCGCTTGAGATCCACGTCCCAGAACTCGAGCGTGAAGGCCCGGTCCAGCACCTTGTCGCTGAACGGATGGGTCGTCTCGTCCATGTTGACGGTGCCCGCGATGTGGAGGTTCGTCGGCCACGGGACGCGCGGTGGGACGTCGTTGACCTCGGCGCCGTTGGCGTGGAGCACGAGCTCCTTGCCCGTCTCCATGGCCGAGAGGAACGGCGCGAAATAGCGCTCGACGCGGGCGAGGTTCATCTCGTCGAGGATGAGGAAATAGGGGCGCCCCGGGTCGGCGGCGGCGCGCAGGATGAGGCGGAGCGCCGGCTCGGCCTGAAACGTGGGGTTGGCGTGCAGGGCGTTGAAATAGCCGAGCAGCCCCGACGGGTCCCGCCAGTCGGGCGAGACGGGCACGATCTCCCGGTGTGCGCCGGGGGCGAGCCCCATCAGGTCGCAGACCGCGCGCGAGTAGCAGAGCGTGACAGCCGTCTTGCCGGTGCCCGAGAGGCCGGAGAGGAGCACGAAGCGCTTGCGTGGATTGCTGCGCCATGCGGCGTGGAGGCTGGCGAGCTGGCGATCGTCGAAGACGAAGTCGGCGATCTCCGGATCGGACTTGAAGCGCGCGAGGATCGCGTCGAAGGCGGGATACGGGATCTCCCTCGATGAGGCGGTGTTCGTGTCTTCGGGCGGGTTTGTATCGAAGATCTCCTCGGGCGGAGGCTTCGGGAGCTCCTTCGGAAGCCGGGCGGCCCAGGCGGCGCCATACCCCGTGAGGTGGAGGCCGCCGTTCTCGTCGCGCTCGAGCAAGCCGAGATAGAGGCTCCAGTTCCGGAGGTCGTTGGGAACCCCCGCGGTGGTCCAGGTGGGATAGAGCTTCTGCAGGGCCTCGACAACGGCCGCGTCCGTCGCCCCTCGGTGCTCGTCGACGTACCGGAGGAGGTGGGCGAAGCCGAAAACGCGCTCGAGGAAGCGCTCGATGAGGATGTCCGGTTGCCCGCTGCCCAGCAGCTCGTCGCCGTCCTTCGTGGCGTGGAGCAGGCCGTCGCGCTGCTCGATGAACCCGAGGCCCTTGGCGCGGATGATGAGCTGGCGCAGCGTCGGCGTCGGGACCTTGTCGAAGCTCCCGCTCGCCTGAAGCACGCCCACGAGGTCGTCTTGCGAGAGCCCCGGGAGCGCCGCTTGCACCACGGCGCGGTAGGCGCCGGCGAAGTTGCGAACCGCGAGATAGCCCACGTACTGCTTGGCGAAGGGCCAGACGACGAGCGGAGGCAGCTTGTCCTCGGGCGGGGGCTTCGCTGCGCCGTCGGCGGGCGCGTCGCCTTTCCAGGGCGGCATCTGCCCAGCCGCCAGCTGATCGTAGTTCTCGTAAAGCCACCAGCAGAAGGTCGAGCGCTGCACGTGCTCGGGCAGGGACTTCTCCTCCCCGAGCACGGCCCGGAGCCGCGCGCGCATCTTCACTTGGGCCACGATCGGGGGATCGCTCGCGTCCCCCAGGAGGAGCTTCGCGATACTCCGAACGGCATCGTAGGTGAGCACGCAGCTCAGCTCGGCTGGCACGAGCGCGCCGACCAGCCGCTGGAGCTTGGCGTGCGGCCTGGGCTTGACCTGGCGCGCCACGGCCATGCCGAGGAGACGCTCGTACTCGCCGTGGATCGCAGCTGCCCGGGCGGCGACATCGGACGGCCAGGCGCGCCCACGGAGGCCGACGATGGCGTCCACGAACTCGGGGTCGGCGAGGAGCGCGTCGATGTTGATGGCGTCGCCGTAGCCGGCGGGGGTGATCGCGCGGGCGTTCCAGAGCTTCCTCTGCGCTGCCTCGGTGCGCAGCTCGGACTCGGAGGCGTTGCGCACCCAGGAGAGGAAGTCGAGGTAGTCTTTTTGCCACCTCGCCCACCCGGCAGGTGGGGTGAAGCCCTTCCAGACGATGGTGAGCTGTTCGTCGGTCAGCATGAGGATGCGCCGCGACGGTAGCGGACCGTGGAGAGGTCACGCAAGATCCCGGACGTGTCCGAGACGCTGGCGCTTGTCGTCGCCTGCCCATGCGCTCGTGACCTGCACCGCGAGGACCGCGTCGAGCATCTCGTCAGGGACCAGATCGTCATGCAAATAGTCGACATTACGATCATGCCGCGGGTCCGATCAAGATTCGTCTGCACCAGCCTCATGCCACCTCGTCACCAACGACCAAGCGGCTGATCTGAGCATCGATGACCGAGGCCGCGAGACGGCCAGGGCTCCGTCTGGCGAGGATGCGTCGGTAGGATAAGCGCGGGGAGTTTCCCACCTGCCGCCAGCTCACTGCGCGCGAAGGTCGAGAAGGCATTGCGGAAAGACCCTCAGTGCGTATCAACTACTCGAGGGCGAGAAGCTGTTGGAGGAGGCGCACGGCCACCGCCGACGGGACTGCTGATCATCCGGGCGCGCGCGGATGCCGCGCCGGTCGGCCGTCGTGCCCGCTGGCCGGGACGTGCTCGTAAGGAGGTTGTCTGATGGATCCGATGCCAGTTAAGCGCCCCGTGCCCTCGAAGAGGAAGGCAGCCGCCGATCGGCTGGAATCGCTCGCGGGAAGGGGCGCGCCGCGCCGGCGAGCGAACGTCCGCGAGCTCGCGCGGTATGCAGCGACCAGCAGCTGCAACCTCGCGGCGGCTGGCTTCGCGGCCCGCGTGGACTTCGACCAGCTGCTCCAGGGCACGCGCCTCGCGGCGCCCTTCGGCCAGTCGCCCTTCGGCTTCCGCCGCGGGAACCGCTTCGAGGAGCTGCTGCGGCGGGACGGGCACGCGCCGCTCCTGGCGTTGCTCCAGGAGAACCTCGGTTACGACACGGCGGGCGCGAAGGTCGCGAACCTCCGGGAGGGGCAGCCGCGCAGCAAGGCGGGTCTGGAGGAGCGCGCCAAGACGACGGCCGAGCTCGTGAAGAGCATCATGACCGGCGCGAAGTCCGCGCCGAACCTCATCGACGGAGCCGTGTTCCAGAGGGAGGTCGGGGGCTCGGTCGCGCATTTCGAGGCGGACGCGGTCGCCGCGCGGTTCGAGCAGCCCGTCCACGTCGGCGAGATCAAGTCGTTCCCGACGGTGGACGGCCAGGCCGATCCCGACAAGCTGGGCGCGGCCGTCTCGCAGGTATCCATCTACATTCTCTTGCTCCGAGAGCTCGTGGAGCGCATGGGCGGCAAGCCGGAGATCGTCTCCACCGACGCGCTCCTCATCACCGCGAAGAACACGGGTCTGCAGCCGACAATGTGCGTGAAGCCAGTCGGTCGCGAGGTCGATCGCGCCGCGCGCATCCTCGACCGAGCGCCCGCGGCCCACGAGGTCGCGGCGTCGATCCCGGCGGGCACGCCGGCGTTCGCGGCTGCGGCGACCGGCGATGAAGCAGCGCGGCTCGATGCCCTCGCGAAGATCGCCGACGTCGTAGGCACCGAGTACCGGCCGGGGTGCCTCGCATCCTGCGGGCTCTCTCGGTTCTGCCGCGAGCGCGCTCACGAGGCCGGCGCGCCGAGCCGGGTGGGTGGGAACGTCGTTCGGCTCTTGCCCGGCATCGCCTCCCTGGATCGCGCCGCGGAGCTCAGCCGCGGCGCGCCGGCAGCGGCGGAGGAAGCGGCGGTGGCCGAGCAGCTCGTGCGCGCAGCCCGGCTGCGCGACCGCCTGGGGCCCCCAGCGGCGGCGCCCGCGCCCGCGCGAGGAGCGCGCCGATGAGCTACCTGCAAGCCCTGCTCGTCGCGGATGCGCGGCGCCTCCGGCGCGCGCAGCGCTCGGCGGCCGTCCGGCACCGGCACCTCACCAGCCGCCCGCTCGGCATGCTCCTGTACCAGCTCGGCGCGGAGCCGTTCACCGCCGCGGCCGTCGCGTGGGGGTTCGGTCCGAAGGACCGGAAGCTCGCCGTCCCCGGCGAGCCCCGCGACCGCGAGCTCGCGTTCCGCGCGCTCACGATCGTCGCGCGCGAGTTCAACGCCTGGTTCGAGGGGACCGGGCGCGACGAGCCGCCGCAGGTCGTCGTCGCGAACCGAGCGACGCTCGCGCTGCTCGCCCGACTCGGCCGGCGCCTCGCGTACCTGCCGACGACGGGCGCGCTGCCCGCCGATCCCGAGCTCGTGCGGTTCGGACGCCACCTTCGGTTCCTCGCCGACCGGGCGCGCTACCCGGGTCAGCAGCTCGTGGTGGTGCTGACCGAGCTGCTCTCGTCCCACTGGGTCACGGAGCTGTCGGGTCTCGAGGTGCAGCACCTCCCGGCCCTCGACGCGGCGATCGACCCTCCGCGCGGCAAGGGCGCGCACGAGGCGGCGCGGGACGCCGAGCAACTCGAGATCGGGCCCATGCCCGCCGCCGGAGACGACGCGGAGGTGGACGTCCTGCTGTCGGCGTTCAACGCGGAGCGGGGGCGGCGGACGGAGGAGAAGGTCGTCGCCCGGCTCCGGAAGCCCATCGAGGCGCATTACAGCGCGCTCGTCGATCGCGGGTGGCCCCTCCTCTGGCGCTGCCTCGACCGCGAGAGGGGCTATCCGGAGGCCGCTCACGTCGAGCGGCGGTGGAACGAGGATGTCGACGCGCTGGATCGGCATATCGACTGGGTCGTCACGAAGGGACTGCCGTACAGGACACGCCAGACGAGCGCACAGGCGGCACGGACGCTGCGCGCGGCGGAGGAGGCGCAGCGGCTGCTCACGGCGGAGGAAGCCATCGACGACCCGCTGCGGATGATCCCGACCCTCCTCGCAACCCAGGGTCTCGTGGGCACCGTGCGGCGCGTCGACGGCGAGCACTACGAACAGGGCCCGAAGAATCGAGTTAGGCGGCCGCTGGTCGAGCTCGAGACGGCCGAGCGCTGCGCGCTCCCCGTCGGGAAGGAGCTCTGGTGGACCCGGACGGCGGAGAAGCGGGAGTACGTGATCACCGACGTGCGGCACGCCGCCAAGGGAGGCACGTCGATCGTGACGCTGCGGCTCGAGACCGGCTCCGAGCAGGAGCTCCCGAAGAAGGGCGAGACAGCTATCTTCTCGGTTCACAACCTGAGCCGCAATGGCTTCTTCATATTGCCCGACAAGGCGCCGTGGACTCACCGGGATCCTGATCTCGACGCGGCGCCGCCCCCGCTCGACGGCGCGACCGACGACGGGAGGTGGGAATGAGCGCGTACAACGAGGCCGTCGTCGAGCAGGCGCAGACCACGGTCGACGCCGCGATCAAGGCGGTGCTCACGGCGCCCGCGAACACCGCGGTCGTCGGGGCTGCCCCGGCGGGCGCGGGGAAGTCGTATGCGATCGGGACGGCCGTGCAGGCCGTGCGCAAGGCGGGCCTGCGGGTCGCGGTGGCGACGCCGACGAACGACCAGGCGTTCGCGCTCGTGTCCGCCATCGCGGAGCGCATGCCGAAGGAGACGATCGCGTTCGTGCCGGCGAGCTCCGTCAGCCTGCCAGCGGAGCACCGGCGAGCGAACGTGGTCGAGCGCAAGGCCCGCGACACGAGCTCGGACAAGATCCTCATCGGCACGCTCAACAAGCTCGGAGACGCCCACGCGCGAGGGGATCTCACGCCGGTCGACGTCCTCCTGATCGACGAGGCGTACCAGGCGAACGCCGTGCACTATTACCTCGTCGGAGACCTCGCGCCTCGCCACCTGCTGATGGGCGACAGCGGACAGCTCGCGCCGTTCACGACCGCGCCCGGCGCGGATCGATGGCGCGGCCTCCGCGAGGATCCCCTGCTCACGGCGGTGGAGGTCGTGCGGCGGAACCACCCCTCGACGCCGGTGCATCGGTTGCCGATCACGCGGCGCCTCGACCCGCGCGCCGTCCCCGTGGCCTGCGCGTTCTACCCGGATCATCGGTTCGAGGCCGCCGTGCTGCCCGGCGTGCGGCGCATGGACCTCCAGGCGGCGCCCGGGCGCCGGTCAAGCGCGGTGGAGGATGCTGCGCTCGAGCGGGCCGCCAGGTCGGGATGGGCCCACGTCGAGCTGCCGAGCAGCGCGGTCGTCACGGCCGATCCTGCGACCGCATCGCTCCTGGTTCGGCTCGTCGCTCGCCTCTTCGCGCGGTCCCCGACCGTGAAATGCGAGGCGACGAAGCGCGCCCGCGGCCTCGGGCAGGCCGATGTCGCGATCGCGGTGAGCCACAACGATCAGAAGGACCTGCTCCGGGCCGAGCTGTCCGCCGCCGGCCTGGATGGAGTCCGTGTCGACACCGCGAACAAGCTGCAGGGCCTCACGTTCGAGGTCGTGTTCGCCTGGCACCCCTTGGCGGGCCTGACGGAGGTGGACGAGTTCCACCTGGACCCAGGTCGCCTCTGCGTGATGCTCACGCGGCACCGCCACGCTTGCATCGTCGTGGGTCGCGCAGCCGACCGCGAGCTGGTGCAGGGCATCCCGCCGGCCACACCGTCCTATGTCGGCTGGGACGTGAACCCCGCGCTCGACGGCTGGTACGTGCACGAGGCCGTATTCCACCAGCTCGAAGCGCATCGGATCGACGCGCGCTGATCGGCTGTATGTCTCTGACGCCCACGAGCGCTCCGGCGGATCCGCCACGCCGCCCGCCTGTCCGTGGACGCGCACGCGGGGGAATTGGTAGGATCCGCGTCGCGCGTGGCGCGATCGTCGTGGCCTGGGAGTCGGCGGCGTCCCCGATGGGAGCGCGACAGGCGACGCCATGTGAGTCTGTTTACAAATTCCGACCCTGCGAGCCGGCCTTGCCAGGGCCTCGCCGGGCCGGAAGGTGCCCTCTCCATCGCGGAGATGGGTGCCACCCATCTTTTCTTGGACCCACGTCCACCGGGAGACGGGTGCCACCCATCTTTTCTTGGCCCCGCGTCCATCGCGGAGACGGGTGCGATCCATCTTTTCTTGGACCCACGTCCACCGGGAGATGGGTGCCACCCATCTCCCGCGTGGACGCGCCACCTCACCCGGATGGGTTCATGGCGTCCCGGTGACCCCGAACGGGGGCGCCGGGACGGCCTCGGGCTTCCTGGCGGGGGCCTTCCGGCGGGACCTCGCCACATCGTCGGCCATCTCGACGTACGGCGCCAGCAGGAACGCGGCGAGCTCCCTCGGTTGGTCCTCCAGGGCGCGGTGCCGCGGGGGTGGGCGTGGGCGTGGACGCGGATGAGCCTGTGAAGCATGCGCGCCGCGACAAGATTCTGCTCGTGCGCGGGGCGACGTTCATGCCGGATGGACGGGTGAGCCATCTCACTCTGAAACCACCACCAGCAGCTGCGGCAGCGCCGGAGTCGCCTCCACACGCTCGTGTCGCAGGCGCGCCCTGGCAGATCCAGGACCAGCACCTGGAGGTCCGGACGCCAGCGGGGAAGCAGCGTCGCCAGCGCGCCCGTGCCCCCGCCCGCATCCAGCACGACCCGGGCGTCTCCCAGGGGAAGCTGCTTCACCAGAGGCTGCGCAACGTGGTCCGCAGCACGGTCACCGTGCGCCCATCCTCGTCGATGACCTCCAGCGATCCGTCGAAGCGCTCCACGCGCGCCTGCCCGTTGTAGAACGGCTCCACCATCGCGAACCGTTGCGCATATACGGGCTGCCCGCAGCCATCCACGTGCATCCAGCCCTGGTCGTCGCGGGCGCGCGCAAAGCCTTTGTGAAACACGTCCAGGTCCCGAAACCAGCGACCATGGACGAGCTCTCCCCCCGCATCGATGTGTGTGGAGCGGCCATCCTCGCCCTGCGCGACCGCGATGCCGTCGCGGTAGTCGCCCGCGTAGCGCCACCGCGCCGCGTACACGGGGCGCCCGGCCTCATCGATGTGGCCATAGCGTCCGTCGCTGTCGCGGACCACGCACCGACTGTCCTGGTAGTTGCCGCACCAGGAGTACCGAGCTGGATAGAGCTCGGCGCCGTCCGCCACGATGTGATGCCAGCCCTCGGCGCTCGAGACAGCAGCGCGCCCTTCGTAGAACCCGAAGGTCCTCTGGAATCTCCGCGCGTAGGCGGGCTCCCCGCGGGCATCGATGTGCCACGCCGCGCTGCCGCACCGCACCGGCGCAAGGCCCGGGGCGTGGAACGCGAGCACCTCGTCGAAGCGCGCCGCGTACAGCGGCTCGCCCTCCACGAGGTGGTGCGTCCGCTCCGGGGCAACCCGGGCACGCCGCCAGTCGTTCATGGCTCACCCGCCGGCCGCCGCATGTTGCACCCCAGGCAGAGGGCGCGACTCCGGTACGTCGTGAGCATCCGCTGGTACGATTCGCCGTTCCATATCTCCATCAGCCCCGCCTCGTGGAGATTGCCGAAATCGCCGAGCGTCCTGCGCTGCGCATCGGGCGCGCAGCACGGGTCGAAGCGCCCCTCGGCGCTGATCCACACCTCCTGACCAAGGAACGGGCAGCGGCCTCCCGGGGCCAGGTCCTCGGGCGCGGACTCGTCGAGCAGGAAGATGTTCTCCAGCAGCACGTGCTTGCCGTTCGGCAATGTGCGCTCCGACGCCGCCTCTCGGGCGGCCAGCACCGCCTCGTTCCAGCGCCGGATCGCGCCGGCGTCGCGTCGCATGGAGAGCGGCTTGATCTCCTCGAAGTGCGCCCACAGGTGGTGTCCCTTGATGCGGTCCACGCCGAGGCGGACGGCGAGGCGCACGATATCGGCGAGCTCGGCGACGTTCGTCTCCAGGAACGTGAGCTGGAACGTGACCCTGCAGCGGTTCCCGCCCGCGGCGGCGTGCGCGTCGCGGACAGCGATGAACTCCTTCACGTTCTCGAGCACGGCCTCCCAGCGGGAGCCGAGCATGATCAGCTCGTGCGTCTGCCGGGTGGCGCCGTTCCACGAGATCTTCACGTCGGAGGTGATCGGCACGAGCCGTTCGGCCCAGTCCCGGGCCCCCCGCCGCGGGAAGGTGCCGTTCGTGGTCAGGTTGAGCTTGACCCCGTGCTCCCGGCACAGGTCGACGATCTCGTCGAAATGGTCGTACAGGAGCGGCTCGCCCATGGTCGAAGGGATCACCTCGCGGAGGCCATGGCCGGCCGCCTGGGCGATCACGCGACGCACGAGCTCGATCGGCATGAGCCGACGCGGCTTTCCTGCCGCCTTCCGGGCCTCCTGAAGAGGGCTGTACGGCGAGTGCTCCTCGCACATGATGCAGCGGAGATTGCAGGTGTCCGGGTTCGTGTCGAACGTGATGCGCCATGGCCCCCGGCCGGGCTCGATCCGGGCGGCGTCGCGGCGGGCGATGACCTCGGCGTAGATGCGCTCCATCGCCTCGATGTGGCCCGCGAGGTCGGGCACGTGCCCCGACGCGGACTGCGCGTATCCTCGCTGGCCGAGGCGGCGCGCGAGCGCGGGATCGTCGGCGAGGCGCTGCATCTGGCGCGCCATCGAGGCAGGATCGCGGTGCTCGAAGAGGAGGCCGTTGACCTCGTGGTGCACGTACTCGGCCATGCCGCCGGCGTTCGCGGTGATCACCGGCACGCGCGCCTCCAGCGCCTCGTGGATGACGAGCGGCGAGTTCTCGACCCAGATCGAGGGCACCACGATGCAATCGACCCTATCGAAGACGTCGCGCACGATGTCCTCGTTGCGGTACTCGGGAAGCCACTCCACGCGCGCGGCCGCGTCCCCCGGCAGCCGCTGCGCGATCGCGCGCAGCGCCTCGGTGTCCTGCCCGCGCGGTCGGCCCCAGATGCGGAGCCGCGCGCCTCCCCTCACCTGGCCGAAGGCCTCGAGGAGCTGGTGAATGCCTTTCGCGGGGATATGCGTCCCGATGTACCCGAAGGTGAACGGCTCCCCCGGGGCTCGCGCGCGCCCGCCGAGGCGGGAGAGGTCGAAGCCGTAGTCCAGGTAGACCACCTTGCGCTCGGGCAGGCCGAACGCCTGCCGGTACCGGCGCTCCAGGTAGCGCGCGGGCGCGATGAACAGGTCCACGAGATCCGTCATCTCGCGCACGTGGCGCATCCGGCGCGCGACCCAGCCGGTCCAGTAGGCGACGTCTTCCTCGCGCTCGTCCGGCGCCCCCGAGAAGAAGCGCGCATAGCAGCGCTCGGCGCACTTCCGGTCCTCCTGGCCGTCGCACGCCGCCCACAGATCGCTCGGATCGGCCGGGTGCGTCTGCATGAACTGCCCGCGCGGGCACATCACCCAGTAGTCGTGCAGCGTGTACACGATCGGGATCCCTCGCCCGGCGGCCTCGGCGACGAGCGACGTCGAGAGGTGGTTGAGGTGACCGATGTGGACAACGTCCGGCCGGAGCCGGTCGCAGAGCTCGGCGAAGCGCTGATCGACCCCCGCATGCCGGTAGCCGTCCCGGGCGCGCGGCGTGTTGACGAGGTGCAGCGAGATGCGCGGATCGCCGCTGTCCTTCTCGTGGCGGACCGCGTAGTCCGGCGCGAACGGGTCCTCCTCGCGCGTGAAGACGTGGACCTCGTGGCGCTCGGCGAGGCCGCGGGAGAGGGTCTGCGTGTAGACCTCGGAGCCCGCGTTGTAGCGCATCGGGTAGCCGTGGATGACCTGCAGGATCTTCATGAGCAATTCTCCGCATCACCGCGAAACGAGACGCAGCGTGGAAGCTTCTTGCAAGTAGAACTTGCCTGAAAGCACCAGGTCAATAGACGTCGGGGTGCCCGCGAGGTGAGCAACCGCAACCAGCTCGCCCGTGGACGTGCTCAGCCCGACGCGCACGTCGATCAGAGCGAGGAGGTGACGAGCAGAGGGAGGAGGCGACCCCAGACCGCGGCGCTGTCACGGCGACAAAGTTGCCGTGGAGCAACCCGTCACGCAAGGCCCCAAACCCGTCCTCGGCGTCACAGCACGGCGGCGACCGGATGGCCGTCAGCCTACGAGCGCAATCCGCACAGCCTCAGCCAGCGACTGAACTGGCCGGATATCCAGCCGTGCTGCGATATCCTGCAGCCGCGCGAGCTCTGGCGCATTGGCGGCCGGCATCATCACCGTCCTTCGGCCGTGCTGAAGAGCAGCACTGAGCTTCTCCGGAATGCCACCCACCGGATTCACATTCCCATGGATGGACAGCTCACCAGTGACCGCGAGCGCCTTCGCCACCCGGCGGCCGGTCGCTGCCGACAGCATCGCCAGCGCGAAAGCGAGGCCCGCGCTCGGCCCGTCCTTCGGCTGGGCGATGTTCACGAGGTGCACGGACATCCTCTTCGACCGGAGCCGCTCTGGAGACAGGCCGAGCTCGTGGCCGAGGTTCAACAAGGCGTCGTAGGCCGCTCGCACCGAGTGCTCCAACACCGCCCCTCGCAGACCTGTAACCGAGAGCCCGGAGCCCTCCACATGTGCGCATTCCACAAAGCCGACGTCTCCACCGCCGCGCTCCGACACGAGCAAGATCGTGATCTTGCCGACGAGCTCTCGCTGGTTTGCTTCGACGTCCTGCTCCATGAGCAGGTGCGCTTGCGTGACGTCCGGCGCGTCGTGGGGTCGCATCCCTGGGAAGACGATCATCTTGGGGCGATACTCGCCCGGAGCCATCTTCACGAGCTGCTCGTGAACGCGCTGCCGCAGCTCGACCGCCACCTGGAGCACCTCCTGCCGTCCAGCCCCCTCGATGCGGCCGTCAGGGTAGATCATCTTGAGCAGCCCCGCGGCGACCCGATGGATCGCGGTCTGATCGCGGATCGTCGCGCCGTCCAGGGTGACGTGCTGCTTCACGTGGTCCTGGAAGCGCACGTCCCCGCGGAGCTCGCCCAAGACCTCGCCGAAATAATCCGACACGAGGCCCATGCCGTCGGCGAGCACATCGTCGGAGATCTTGGGCAGCTCCCAGCCAGGTATGAATCCATGGATCCGGTCAGCGATCGCTGTATCGCATAGGTCTCGCGGGAGCTCTTCGAACAGGTGCGTGTACTCGCGGCTCGGAGACCGGCCGTCGGCGTCTAGGTCGAGGTTGCCGGTGAACAAGAAGCTACAGTCCCCGACGAGCGAGCGCCCGCCTCGGGAGATGTTCCCAGACTCCATGTAGTCCTTCAAGGACGCGATCAGCGACTTGTCGGGAAACGCCGTGGCGCCGATCTCATCGAAGATCACCACCTTCTTCGTGCCCACGATGCCCACTCGCCGACGCATGAGATCGTAGAGGAGCACGGCCGGTGTGGCGCGGGCGCCGGCGAGCAAGTACACGCGAGCGCTGAGATTCCGCAGGAGATAGCTCTTCCCCGTGCCCCGGGGGCCCATCTCGATGAGGTTCACGTTCGCCTGGACCAACGGCACGAGCCGACTCAGAGCGATCAACCGCAGGCGCGTCGTAGGGAACGCCTCGGGACGGTAACCCGCGCTCGTGATGAGCAGCTCGATCCACTCCTCGAACGAGAACGAAGCGCGTGCCCGGCGGAAGAGGTCCATGTCCGGGCGCGTGAGCTGGTACGGCGTGAAATCCTCGACGAATATGCGCGGCTTCGGGCCCTGGGTGTCGTAGCGGAGCGCCGTGCTTCCCCACAGACCTCCATAGAGCAGCTCAGGAAATTTCTCGACGAGAGACGCTGGGATCTGGAGATCCTGACCGTCGAGCTGGGCGATGCGCGCGACGTGCTCATTGCGCTCGGGTTTCGGCTCGACATCGAGCAATGCGATGAGCTTCGCCTGTCCCTCTCGCATCAGCCGCGAGATGAACTCCCCCTTCCGATCGGCGTCGACGCTGAAGCGGCGGATGCGATCTCGTACCTCGCCGACGCTGAGCGCCGCGTTCTGCGACCGGGCTGTGGCTAACAGGAACTCGGTAACGAACCGAGGCATGAGCTCGAAGCCGGCTTGAAGCGCCTGGCGCTTGTCGACGACCAAGGTTCCGAAGACGCCTTCGATTTTTTCGCGCAGCGCTATGTCCATGGATTGCTCGTCGTTCCTCGCATCATCGGTCTATTTGAAAATATCGTCGAGCGCCCCGAGGCTGCGCTCGTTCACCGGTGTCTCGGTACGTCCGGTCCGCTCGTGCACGTCTACGGAACGCACCGCAGGGGCGCCGGCCGTGATGGACGGCGGAGCGGTGTGATGCGTTACGGGTGTAGCAGCGGTGGCCGCTACCGCGGCGCGCGCATACCCCGGTGGTGCCGGCGTGTACGTCGCACGAGCTGGGGTGACATGCGCCGACACGCCATTCAACAGATCGAACACGTGGCGCACGATCATCTCCACCGCCTCGGCGACGTCGTCGTCGGCACCGGCTGCCTCCAGGTTGAGGCGCCGGAATTCTACGAGGAGCTCATCCCATTCGTGCGGGGAGAGCGTCTTCATCAGGCTTGCGATGGTCGCTTCGGGGCTCGAGCTGCTGCGGGACCAGCCGCGCAGCCTGAGCGCTAGCATGTTCGCCTCGAGGGGACCGACGCTGAGCCCCCGCATCGCCGCCTGCAGATACGTCTCAGGCCAGCCAGGCGACCGCTCTCGGTAGACCGACGGTGCCGCGGTCAGGAACTGGAGCCTCAACGCCGCGAGCTCGTAGTCCGAGATGCGGAGGCGCGGCGTGGCCACCGGGGTAGGCTGCGGCGCGCTCGGCACGAAGATGATCGGCGCCAGCACGTCCCGAGCGGGAGACGCCGGGACGGCGCCGGTGCGATCCGACGATCTACTGCCGGCGCGCGGAGGCGTGGCCCGGGCCGGGAGGGTCGCAGGCGGCGCCGAGGCGAGCCGGAGACGAACCGCGGTATGGATGCCAGGGCTATCGTCATCGAGCGTGAGCGGCTCCTCGGAGCCATCCAATGCCATCTCCAGGCCGACCTCGTTCAGCGCAGAGACCAGCGCATGGAAGCGCGTGGTACGGAGGCGCTGCGGGACGTCGAAGCCGAGGCGTTCCAGTACGTACGCCATTGAGCGCGGGCGGCTCCAAACGCCATGCCCTAGCCGATGGATGCGGAGTTGCCAGCGTGCGCGCGCCGCGGCGTCGCTCGCGCCTGACGCGCCGTCGTCCTCGTCTTCATCGGCCTCATCCTCGTCGGCCTCGTCCTCATCGGCCTCGTCCTCATCGGCCTCGTCCTCATCGGCCTCATCGGCCTCGTCCTCGTCCTCATCGGCCTCCTCGTCCTCATCCTCCTCGTCCTCATCGGCCTCCTCGTCCTCATCCTCCTCGTCCTCGTCGTCTTCGCTCTCGTCGTCTTCCGACGCCTCGTCCTCACCTTCGTCGGGCGGTGCGACCTCTACTCCACGAAACGGCTTAGGGATGCAGTCGAGCGCCAGAACCTGGTAAACCAGGTGCTCCAGCCGGTCCTTGTCGCTGCCTGTGTGCCCCTTGATATAGACCCACTCGCCCTCCACTTGGACCGGCTGAGCGAGGACGGCTAGGAGGTCCTCCCGCCGCAAATGGCCCAGAAACATATCCAGGTCGCCACGGTAGGAGCGAGAGATCGAGGAGCGACGGTCGTCGAGCGCGCGGGGGCACCGTAGGCCACGCATTTCGCAGAGCCTGGTGAGAGCCTTGCCATCCAGCCGATCGAGACAGAAGCGGATCGCAGACGCCATATCCTTCTTTCCGCGTCGGCACAGCCGTAGGTTCGCGCGACGCTGCCCAGCAACCCAGGGGCTTCCTGCCGACACCCGTCAGCCGGCCGCACCTGGGGCAGCATACGCGAACCACATCGTTCGGGTGAAGGGAGGACTGCGGCAGCGACGCATGGCCGCGCCCAGTACCCAGGGTGACTGGTTGGCGTCGTCGCCGGAGCGCTCCTGCCGTCCTAGACTCCAACGGAGGTCGATCACCTCCACCTGAGCACCTCTCCACCCAAGCTCCGCGGAGTAGCACTGTGCGACGGGGTGGCCCGCTATCGCGGTAACAGAGTGCCAAACAAGAGGTCTTCTGAGCTAGGCAGC
This sequence comes from Sorangium sp. So ce1335, assembly GCF_051521615.1. Classification (NCBI taxonomy): domain Bacteria; kingdom Pseudomonadati; phylum Myxococcota; order Polyangiales; family Polyangiaceae; genus Sorangium; species Sorangium sp. So ce1335. Next base: position 4,548,563 of record NZ_CP150363.1, on the reverse strand, counting down.
GTCCGGCCGGTCGCGTTCCTCGCCTGGGGACGTGGTCGTCCCTGTTGTTCCGCAGGGTTTCGCCCTGGTAGCCTCCCGACAACGCGGCGGCGGACATCCCCCGGGGGTCGACTCCGGGGCCGAGCTGCCGCTTCCCCCTGGTCCAGCCATGTCCCTCCGCCTCAGCCCTGCCCATCTTGACGAGATCCTCGCGCTTCAGCTCACGGTAGCGTGGGCGGGGGAAGCTGCCGGTGAGCCGCCTCGCCTCGGGTGGTGGAGGTCCGACCTCGTCGATCCCGAAGCCGGGGGCGATCTGTTCGTTCGACTCCTCCCGAAGACCGCGGCCTGGGCGAGCCTCGTGCTGGTCCGTGAGGCCGCGCGACGCGTGGACGAGGCCGCGCGTGAGAAGCTCGCGCGCGGAGACGTGGTCTGGAGCCTGTTCCACCTCGGCTTCGCGGTGGACGAGCAGCTCGCCGACCGGCTCGCGCATCATCGGCACCAGCGGCGCCCGCCCGCCGACGTGCTCGGCACGAGGTTCCTCGTCGGCCGGCCCTGGTCGAAGACCACCTTCGAATCGACGCTCGCGAGCTTGGGCCAGCCGAAGGTGCAGGTCACACCGGCAGGGCGGAAGCTCGAGGTGACCGCGGCCTCGCCCGTCGAGGCCGCGGCGCTCCTCGCCGCGGCCTTGCTGCCGCTCTCGACCAGCTACCCCCTGCCCTTCCTGGAGGCGGTGGCTTGAGCGCTGCGTCGGTCGAGCTCCCGGTCCCTTCGGGAGCGCCTCCAGCGAGCTCGACCCCGGATCTGGCGCCGGCCAGCGCGCCCCCGGCGGAAGCGACGGACGTCCACACGCGGATCCTGCGCTGCATGTTGGCGGTCGACGACTGCTACGCCTACTGGCAGCACGCCGATGAGGCAGTCCCGCTCGCCGACCGCGCACACGTCGCGTTCGAGCGCCGCTGGTTCGGCACGAAGAGCGAGGCGCGCGTACGCACGATCATGACGGACATGGTCGAGCGGTTCGACGCCTACCCCGAGGCGCTCGCGCTGTTCCGCCAGCTCGGGACGGTGCCGTCGAACCTGCGGCCCTTCCTGTGCCACGTTCATACGCAGCTCGCCGACCCCATCTACCGCCGCTTCACCGGGGAGCTGCTCCCGACGCGCCGCGAGCAGGGCCTCACGACCATCGACCGCGACACGGTCGCCCGCTGGGTCGACGGGCTCCAGGCGGGGCGCTGGGGGGCGAGCACCTGCATCAAGTTCGCCTCGAACCTCCTCGCGACGGCGCTCGATGTGGGGCTCGTCGGCGGGCGGCGCGATCCGCGCAAGCTGCCCCCGATCCCGGTGCCCGACGTGATCCTCGGCTACGTGCTGTACCTCCTGCGCGGCGTCCGCATCGACGGCACGCTCACCGACAATCCTTACCTCCGTTCCCTGGGCGTCATGAAAGCCACGTTCCGCTCGTTCGCGGCGCACATCCCTGGCATTCGGTTCGACGAGCTCGGTGGCGTGATCGACCTCACGTGGCTCGAACCGAGCCTGACCGCCTGGGGGCTCCGCTACCTCGGGGCGAACGCGTGAGCAGTTACAGGCCCCGGCCCGAGCTCGTTCAAGCGCTCGAGGCGCTGCGAAAAGACCTCTTGAGCGAGGACGGCCCGCAGATCAGCACCGTTCGCAACTACAACTTCGCCATCCTCCCGTACGATCCCGAGGACGAGTTCAAGCTGCGCCAGGCCATCCGCGAGCTCTCGGACATCCTGCGCGACGCGGGCTGGAACGCGGGCACCATCCCGCTGAATGCGCTGCTGCTCGCGCGGCTGCGCGCCCAGGGCAGCGAGTTTCTGGAGGCGATGATCCAGCGGGAGAAGCGCCTGGCTGTGGGCAGCGACCCATGGCGAGGCCTGCGCACGCTCAAGGAGCGCGTCGCGACGCTCCTCGAGGGCCCCGAGGGGCTCGCGCAGGACGTGCTCCGCGAGGTCGACGGCATCCTCGAACGCTCGGACAACCCCGAGCGGACCGTGATTTTCCTCGGGCGCGCCGGGGCCCTCTATCCGTTCTTCCGCACCTCCGCGCTGCTCAAGCACGTCGCCGGGCGCACGCGGAACGTGCCGGTCGTGCTGCTCTATCCCGGCAAGGTCATCGGCGAGACGGGGCTCTCCTTCATGGGCGTGCTCCCGGCCGATCGCGACTACCGCCCAAGGATCTATCGGTGATCAAATGCTGATCGGAGATCTGTTCGAGAAAGACGTCACCCGCGCCATCCCCCCGGTCGTGTACTTCCACGAGCAGGAGCCGGCCGAGCTGAAGCGCGAGGTCGAGGAGTACATCATCACCGGCGGCTACCCGGCCACGGATCCGCGCGCCACGGAGGGGGGCATCCACGAGCAGTTCGTGCGTCTCCTGTCCGCCATGCACCGCGAGCTCCAGAAGACCGGCGGACCGGAGCTCCCCGCGTGCTGGATCTCCGGGTTCTACGGCTCCGGCAAGTCGAGCTTCGCGAAGCTCCTCGGCCTGTCGCTGGACGGCCGCAAGCTCCCGGGCGGCAAGCCGCTCGCCGAGGCGCTTCTCGCTCAGGACCACTCCCCCGGCGCGGCCGATCTCCGCGCCGCCTGGCAGCGCATGGTGAGCGGGGTCCAGCCGATCGCGGTCGTGTTCGACGTCGGCAGCAAGGCCCGCGACGACGAGCACATCCACGCGGTCGTGGTGCGCCAGCTCCAGCACCGGCTCGGCTACTCCACGACCAGCAATCTCGTCGCCGAGTACGAGCTGAAGCTCGAGCTCGAGGGGCTGCACGCCGCCTTCATGGACAAGGTGCTCGCGGTGCACCAGAAGCCCTGGGGTCAGCTCAAGGACAGCCAGCTCGTGGAAGACTACTTCTCCGCGGCGCTGCACGCGCTCCAGCCGGACCTCTTCACGCACGAGATGGCGTGGGTGGACAGCCGCACCGGATCTCGCTTCGAGGGCAAGCGGTCCGCGGACGAGGCGGTCCTGGCGATCCAGCAGATGGTGGGCCAGCGCTGCCCGGGGCGGACGCTCTTCTTCGTCGTCGACGAGGTGAGCCAGTACGTGCACGACGACGACGATCGCATGCTCGCGCTCCAGTCCTTCGTGGCTGCGCTCGGGCAGCGCATGAAGGGCAAGGCCTGGCTGCTCGCGACCGGGCAGCAGAAGCTCGAGGAAGGCACCGGCGTCGCCATGGCCATCCTCAAGCTGAAGGACCGCTTTCCGCCGTCCTTGCGCGTGCACCTCGGCAGCTCGAACATCCGCGACGTCGTCCACAAGCGCCTGCTCCGGAAGAAGAAGCTCCTCGAGCCGGACCTGAAGGCGCTCTTCCACGCCCACCGCTCCGAGCTCGCGCTGTACGCGTACCGCGGCGACGAGATCTCCGAGACGGACTTCGTCGAGGTCTACCCGATGCTCCCCGGGCACATCGACCTGCTCCTCGACATCACCACCGGCCTACGGTCGCGCTCGAACAGAACGCAGGGCGACGCCGGCGCGATCCGCGGCCTGCTCCAGCTCCTCGGCGATCTCTTCCGCGAGCGGGATCTCGCGCGCTACGAGGTGGGCCGCCTCATCACCCTCGATCTCATCTACGACGTGCTCCACAGCGCGATCAATCCCGACGTGCAGATGACGCTCTCGCGCGCGCTGGATCTCTGCGCGAGGCGCGAGAGCGCGCTGATGGCGCGCGTGGTGAAGGCCGTCGCGCTGCTCGAGCTGGTGCACGACCGGCAGAAGACCTCCGCCGAGCTCATCGCGCGTTGCCTTTACGAGCGCGTGGGGCAAGGCAACGTGCTGCCGGAGGTCCAGAAGGCGCTCGACGTCCTCGTCGGCGAGAGCCTGCTCGGCTACTCCGAGCAGACCGGCTACAAGATCGAGAGCTCGGCGGGCCAGGAGTGGCAGCGCGAGCGCGACGGCTACGCGCCGGGCGCCGAGCAGCTCTCCGAGAAGGTCATCAAGACGCTCGAGCAGCTCCTCGTCGGCGCGGACAAGCCGTCGCTCCAGGGCGTTTCTCTCCCGTGGCTCGCGCTCTTTTCGGACAGCGTGCGGGCCAAGGACGTCCACATCAAGGACGAGCGCAAGTACACGGTGGTCACCGTGGATTTCCAGTACACGAAGGGAGAAGGCGCCGAGCAATGGGTGCCCCGCAGCGACACCCAGGCGTACCGGGATCGCATCGTGTGGGTCGTGGGGAGCATGGACGCGGTGCGACACGCCGCCACGAAGCTGGTGCGGTCGGAGCGCATGATCGAGCTCAACGGCCACCGCCAGGGCTCGCCGGGGGACGAACGACAGCGCCTGCTCATGGATGAGCGCCACCGGTTCGACTCGGCCCAGCGGGAGCTCACGGAGGCCGTGAAGGCCGGGTTCATGGCGGGTCAGCTCTACTTCCGCGGTCGGGAGCGGTCGCCCCGTGACGCGGGCGCCACCTTCCCCACGGCGCTCACCGCCTTCGCCAACCAGATCGCCGGCGAGCTCTACCCGCACCCGATGATGTTCTCGGTCTCCGAGAAGGAGATCCTCTACCTCATCGAGAACACGGAGCTCACGGCGCCGCCCCCGGTGCTCGGCCAGGACCGCCTCGGCATCCTCAGCCTGGACGCTGGGCGCTACGAGGTCACCTGCACGGGCCGCGTCCCCACGGACGTCCTGGCCTACGTGAAGGAGCATGGCGGCGTCACCGGCTCCACGCTCCTCGCGCACTTCGGCTCGCCCCCGCACGGCGTGGCGCCGGACGTGGTGCGCGCCGCCGTCGTCGGCCTGCTGCGCGCAAGGAAGGTGCGCATCGAGATCGCGGGGGTCGGCGAGATCACGAGCCCGCGGGACGAGGGGGCGCGGGAGCTGCTCAAGGACACGGGGCTCCGCAAGGCGAAGCTCACCGAGAACACGGTCGAGGCGCTCTCCCCGCGCGACCGCAACGCGATCTGCGCCCTGTTCCGCGACCTGCTCGGCAAGGACGTCGCGCGCGACAACGACGCGGTCGCCGACGCCGTGGCCGACCGGTTCGCCCGCGTGCGCGAGCGGCTGACGGAGCTCGGAGAGCGCTTCCGTCGCCTGCCGAAGAGCGCTGCCTATCCGGAGGCCCTCACCAAGCTCGAGCGCGCGCTCGAGACGTGTCGCCGCGACCGGCGGGTGGAGCCGACCGTGCTCGCCGTGAAGCGCTCGCTGAACGTGCTGCGCGACGGCATCACGCTGCTCCGCCGGATGGAGACGGACCTCACGGACCAGGCGATCGACGTGCTCCGCCAGGCCGAGGAGACGCTGAACCACACCTGGCCCGGGCTCGCGGCGCTGGTCCCGTCCGAGGAAGCCCGCGCGGCCGCGGGCGCGATCGAGGCGCACCTCCGCACCGAGCGGCCCTGGGAAGACACGGCGGAGCTCCTGCCGCGCGTGGAGCTCCTGCGCGGCGAGTACCGCGCCCGCCGCCGCGCGATGCTCGACGCGCACGCGAAGGAGGTCGACCTCGCGGTGGAGCGCCTGAAGCGACGGAGCGGCTTCGAGCGCCTGGACCCGGACCAGCGGCACCAGGTCCTCCGCCCGCTGCGCGAGGGCGCCGCGCCGAACACGGACGAGCGCGCCGTCGCCCCCGCCCTCGAGATCCTCGAGGGTCAGCTCGCGACGCGCCGCCAGGCCGCGGAGGCGAAGGCCCTCGCCGAGCTCGATACCCTGCTCGAGGTCTTGGAAGACACGCGGGTCGTCGAGGTGGCGCTCGACCTCAGCGGTCGTGAGATCGACACCGCCGCCGAGCTGGAGCGCCTGCTCGACGAGGTCCGCCGCCGCATCCTCCACGAGCTCACCGCGCGCCACCGCGTGCGGTTGCGGTGAGCGCCGAAGGCCTCCGCGCGCTCACCCCTCCATCTCGCCCTGCTCGTTGATCTCCGGTGTGCGGGAGACCTTGTCGCCCCAGCTCGTGTAGAGCTTCGCGAGCTTGCCCGCCTTGGTGAGGATGCCGGCGCGCTTCAGCAGAGCGATGTCCTCGTCGACCGAGGTCGCGGTGAGAGCCCGGGTCAAGGCCTCGACCGTCCACTCCGGCTCCTCTGCCACGGGGGTGGCGGCCGGCCTCCGCGATGTGCTCGTCGTTGCCGCCTTCTTGGCCTTACGGGTCTTTGCCATAACGACCATCCTTTCGCACCGACCAGACTGCCAGGATATTCCTGGGCTCCCGTATGCTGATCTGGATATGCCCACCTTCGAACACGCCGCTCCGCTTCCAGAGCCTCGGCATCCCCTTGCGCGGTTGTAGCGGGACGAACACCGCCCGGACACTCTCGTACCGGTAGCGGTCGTCGAGGAGAGCGAACATGTAGTTGAAAACGGCGCAATCCAGGTATTTATGGGTGTTCGCGTTCTCCGGTGGCTTCTGTCCGACGGCGGCGAGCGCGGCAAGAAGTTTCGTGTGCGCCGTCCCGAGGAGCCGGGCGTTCACCGGATCGAGCAGGTCGAGGCATCTCCCGAGGTGGATCATGGCGCCCACGACGGCCGCGTCATCCTCCCCGTAGCGCCGGCGCGCCCACCACCATGCCTGCTGCGGTGCGTACTCCCAGAAGTAGATCCCGTGCCCCAGCCAGTCGTCGTCGTTGGTGCTGGCGGCGAAGGATGCGCCGCTGACGAGAGCCTGCGCCGTGGCTCGACGCGTGCCGTGATAGCCGATGACGGTCCGGTGGTAGTCGAAGAAGGTCTGCGGCGTCGCAGGCGCGGGAGGTGCGGGGGGTGACGCCGGAGTAGTCGTCATGCGGCTGGCAGTTTAGTCTCTCGCGGACGACGTTCCCAGCCGATCGGGCGGGAAGGCTCGCACAGCCCCCCACCAGTACTTGGCGACGTTCGTCCACCGCTCATCGCCTCCGCGGACGTATCCTCCCGAGCTCTGCACGCACCGCCGCGTGCACCCCGTCGACCATGACCCCGACCCTCCTGACCAGCGACGCGAAGGAAGCCCTTCGCAAGACCGTCCGCGGGCTCCGCGGCCGCCTCATCGACCAGCTCACCGAGGCCGCGCGAGGCGAGTATCGCCTCGACGTCGCGGCCGCCAAGGCCCAGCTCCCCGAGGCCCGCCGCTGCCGGCGGGAGCGCCTCGAAGCGTGGATCGACGAGCAGGCGCGAGCCGCCCGCAGGCCGAAGGACAAGAAGGCCGGCAAGGGCGCCGACGCCGAGCTCCGCCAGCGGTTCCTGCAGCAGGCCGCGAAGGAGGCGGCGCACACGCTGCTCAACCGCCTCGTGCTCGTGCGCATCCTGGAGCACCACGGCGTGCTCCGCCCCGCCGTGGTCACCGGCGGCTGGAGCAGCCCGGCCTACGAGCAGGAGTTCGTCCACTACGCCGGCCCGCTCGCGACCGACGACACGCGCGGCTACCGCGCGCTGCTCGACGCCGTCTTCGCCGAGCTCGCCGTCGATCTGCCCGGGCTCTTCGGCCCCGTGGGCCTCACGCCGCTCTTCCCGGTGCCCGCCGCCGTGCTGCGGGAGGTGGTCACCGCGCTCAACGACCCCGCGCTCGCGTCCGCCTGGGGCGACGACACAACCCTCGGCTGGGTCTACCAGTACTGGAACGACCCGGAGCGCGAACAGCTCGACGCCAAGATCGCCGGCGGCGGCAAGATCGAACCGCACGAGATCGCCAGCAAGACCCAGATGTTCACCGAGCGCTACATGGTCGAGTGGCTGCTCCAGAACAGCCTCGGCCTGACCTGGCTCGCGATCTGCAGGAAGAACGGTTGGACGCCGGAGGCCGAGGCCGTGCTGCCGGTGCTTGAGGAGCGCCGCGCCGCGTGGCGGGCGAAGCGCGAGGCCGGCGAGGTGGCCCTCGACGCGCTGATGCCGGTCGAGCCGGGGCTCGAGAGCGCGTGGAAGTACTACGTCCAGCAGCCGATCCCGGAGGACGCGGTCGACAAGGCGCCGGCGTCGATCCGGGAGGTGAGGCTGCTCGATCCCGCGTGCGGCTCCGGGCACTTCCTGGTCATCGCCTTCGGCTACTTCGCCGAGCTGTACCGTGAGGAGGCGCGGCACCGGGGCAAATCGTGGACGGATGCGGACATCGCGGAGAGCATCCTCGCGAACAACCTGCACGGCATCGACATCGATCCGCGGGCGATCCAGATCGCGGCGGCGGCGCTCGCGCTCAGGGCGAGGTTGTTCGCCCCCGCGGCACGGCTCAGCTGGATGAACCTGGTCGCGCCGAGCTTGCGGCTAGGCGACCTGCCGGACGACGATCCGGCGCTCCTGGAGCTCTGCCGTGGGCTCGAGCGGGAGGCGGGGATATCCGAGGCGCTCACGCGCAAGCTGGTCAAGGGAATCGCGGGCGTCGACTACCTGGGATCGCTGCTCAAGGTCGACGAGGCGATACGAGAGGCGCTGAACGAGGCCACGCGGCAGATCGAGCGCGGAAAGCCGGGACAGGGCGACCTGTTCCAGGGCTTCGCGATGCAGCAGGTGGAGATGTCGTTCGAGGCGGCCAGGGAGACGGTCGTCGAGAAGCTGGAGCGCTTCCTGGAGGCGCACTCGGCGTCCGAGGACCTGGGGCTGCGGCTGCACGGCGAGCAGGTGGCCGCGGGGGTGAGGTTCGTGCGGCTGGCGAAGGAGGGGACTTACGACGTAGTCGTAGGTAATCCGCCGTACCAAGGATTGAGCAAGACGACGCAGTTCGATTATGTGGTGAAGCACTACCCGCGGAGCAAGGCGGATCTCTATACGGCGTTTTTAGAGCGGGGTGTGGCGCTGTGCAGATCTGGCGGATTGTCTGCAATGGTCACGATGCAGGGCTGGATGTTTTTAGGTCAGTACACAGCACTGCGGCGCTGGATTCTCGACGATAACAGCCTTCGCTCTATGGGCGATCTCATGTGGTGCGCATTCGAGAACATGCGCCATGCGACCGTTGCAATGTCTGTGGTCGCAGCGGGGCGGTCGAGCACGGACAGCGCCGTGGCCATCATGCCCACGGAACGATCGGAACGTGAGGAGTCTATTCCAGCTCTTGCCCGCAAGCGGGCGGCGCTCCTCGCGCAGGTGGGGCGCTACGAGTTCGACCCGAAGAGTTGCGAGGTCATCGAGGGCGAACCCATCGTATACTGGTGGACGAAGAGCTTTCTCCATGAATACGCAAAAACGCAAAAGCTCGGAGATATTGCACGTGCGCGCGGTGGAGCAAACACTGGAGCCAACACCAGACTTGCGCGATTTTGGTGGGAGGTCAGCCTTCGGAACATTGCTCTCGCTCAGTTACCAAACAGCGCAAAGACCCTTGAGCTCCCTTGGAGTCCATATATTCTCGGTGGCAAGGATCGCGCCTGGCTAGAACCACTCCTGACCATCATCCGCTGGAGCCCACATGGACTACAGGCCAAAACCAACGTTATCAACCGCTTCGGCGACGGAGGACTCCGCTGGAAAATCTGCAACGAAAATGCGTATTTCACACCTGGAACAGCATTCAGTGCGATTGGAGCAAATTTCCGAGCTAGAGCCCATCGCTACAGCAGCATTATTGACATGATGGGGCAATCAGTTTATGGAATCTCCAGCACTGCAACAACCTGCCTTCTCAATTCACGCATCGCAAAGACTGTTCTGGAGAGCCTTAATCCATCCGTACATTTTCAGGTTGCCGATGTCCATCGGCTCCCCGTCTTTCCCATCGCCAACACCGACGAGATCTTCGCCACCACCGAACGCGCCTTCATCGAGCACGAGTTCCATCGCGAGCCCTCCGTCGAGTTCCGCCGGCCCGGCCCGTCCCCCTGGCGCTACGCCCAGGACTGGGCCCAGCGCGCCGTCGATCGCCCGGAGGGCGCCCCCCTCCCGCCCTACGAGCCCGTCCACGACCCGCCCGCCCCGGAGGCCCACGTCTCCTTCGCCCTCGGCGTCGCCCTCGGCCGCTTCGGCGCCGGTGGGGAGGGCATCCTCGACGCTGCGCCCCCGGACGCCCTCCCCGCCGGCATCCTCTTCGTCGGCCCGAACGACCACCTCCCCGACTCCCTCCCCCACCCTGCGGCTGCACCCCTCCTTCGCGCGTGGGACGAGCACCAGCACGCCAGCGGCACCGGCAAGAAGCAGCCCCTGCGCGACTGGCTCCGCAAGGACTTTTTCACCTACCACAAGGCCCTCTACGAGAATCGCCCCATCTACTTCCCGCTCAGCAGCGAAAAACGCAACTTCGTCGCCTGGGTGAGCATCCACCGCTGGGCGGACAACACCCTACAAACCCTGCTCGCCGATCACCTACACCCGGTCCTGCGCAAGCTCGACGGCGAGATCGCCGACCTCTCCCAGGCCCGCGCCAGCAGCGACAAGAAGACCGCCATCGCCGCCGAGAAACAGTATGCCTCCGTCAAGCGCCTGCGCGACGAGCTCGCCGACTTCATCGAGGCCGTCAGCCAGTGCGCCGAGCGCGGCGCCCCGCCCACCGACCCGGCCTGCCCTCCCCGCGCGGCGGACGCAACCTTCCGCATGGACCTCGACGACGGCGTGATGGTCAACAGCGCCGCCCTCTGGCCCCTGCTTGCACCGCAGTGGAGCGACCCCAAGAAGTGGTGGAAGCAGCTCTGCCTCGCCGACGGCCGCAAGGACTACGATTGGTCCCACCTCGCGGCCCGCTACTTCCCCGCACGCGTCGACGAGAAGTGCCAGAAGGACCCGAGCCTCGCCGTCGCCCACGGCTGCTTCTGGAAGTACCACCCCGCCAAGGCCTACGCCTGGGAGCTCCGCCTCAAGGACGAGATCCGGCCCGACTTCACCCTCGACGAGCTCGGCTCCGACGGCCACCGCAAGCGCTTCCTCTTCGAACACGCCGCCGAGGCGCGCGTCATCGAGGCCGCCGAGCAGAAGCGCCGCGAGCGCAAGGCCGCCAAGGCGGAGGCCGATGAGTCCGAAGAGCTCGATGTGGGCGAGGACGACGAGGACGACGGCTGAAGGTGCCAGCGCCCGCTCCGGAGCGAGGAGGCCGGAGCGAGACCCGGATCCGGTCCGATGGAGTGCTCGAGCTCGGTGCCTGTCGCAGAGCTCGCCTGCCGCCGTGCTGGCCTGCCGCCGTGCTGTCACGAGCTCAGGCGGCGCCTCAACGACGAAGTGCACGAGCTCCGCGGAGCCATGGCGGAGGGAGCGCTGCGTCCGGTAGGCACGCCACGTGCGTCGCGCGCCGATGGTGCGATGGAACGTGGAGCACCCGCGTAAGCGGGCGCGGGCCCAGAGAACCGTGTCCTAGCTCCAGCGCGGTGACGCCAACCTCCCCGTGCTCCCGTGCCTCCGTGATAGCTTCTCCTCACGACATGCCCACCGCGGATCCCCACGCAGGCGCGGCGAGCCGGGCGCTCGCCGCGGAGGTCAACAAGAAGGTCCGCGAGCGCGGCCTCGTCGTGTGGGTCGACGCGGACCAGCAGTACACCCCGCTCGTCGACGCCCTCCGCGAGGGCGCCTTCGGGTTCTCGTATCCCGTGGTGGCGTACCGCGGCAGCTACCTCGAGATGATGCTCGCGCTCGATCAGCACGGCAACGCGCTCCACCCCGATCACGTCCTCGTCCACCTCCCCGGCGTGAACAAGGACACCGTCAAGGAGACGCCCGTGTTCGAGCTCTACAAGGCGGGCGTGGTGTTCGAGAAGAGCCTGGGTACGCTCGTCCGCGAGGCGGCCGTGGGGACGGCGACGCTGGAGCAGACCGACGCCTTCGTCCGCGCGCCGGGGCTCAGCCTCGACAAGGCCGATCGCTGGCTCGAGGAGCTGCACGCGCAGCCCAAGGAAGGGATCACGCTGCTCCTCGAGAGCCGGGGGCTCGACGATGTCGTCCTCGGGCTCGTGGCCGACGATCCGCGCCTCCGCGCCCACCTGCCCGAGCACGGGGAGCAAGTCCTCGCGTTCCTGGAGAAGGGCCTCGGGCTCGGCGCCGCCTGGCGGAAGTACCGCATCGGCCAGGCGGAGCTCACCGCGGCCGCGCTGGCCACCCTGGTCGCGAGCTGGCTCATGGCCGTGGAGTTCGTCCACGACCTGAAGGAGGCCCCGGTCACGCCCGAGCTCCAGGCGCTCACCAAGCTCGGTCCGCTCGTGAAGGACTGCCGCCGCCTCGCCGCGCGCTTCCGGGAGCAGCACGCCGACGCCTACGAGCTCTTCGCCAACGAGCTCCAGGAGCACCTGCAGCAGGAGCGCACCAGCCACCACGCCGGCGCGCTCGGCGCCATCGATACGTTCCGCTTCGAGGAGGCCACGATGCGCGCCGCGGCGCTCGGCGCGCTGTGCCGCGGCGAGTGGGACGGCGCCGAGGAGATGGCCGGGACGCGGACGCCGGAGACGTGCTTCTGGGTCCGGCGCTCGCCGGCGTTGCAGCGCACCTGGGAGATCCTCCGCCTGGCGGCGAGCACGGGCCGCGCCCTCGCGGCGACGCGCAAGGGGCTCGACCGGTGCGGCTCGCTCGACGAGGCGGTCGAGCGCTACGCGGAGAAGCTCGCCCCTGTCGACCGGCAGCACCGGCTGTTCGAGCAACGCGCCCACGCCCTGCTCGCGTCCGACCTCGACGACTACGACGCGCTGCTGGAGGTCCGCAAGGCCGTGCGCCGCGCGTACCGCGACTGGGCCGACGCGATCAACCGGACCTTCTTCCAGCTCTGCGTGGCGCACGGGCCGCTGCCCGGGCGCAGCCTGCGGCAGCGGACCGTCTACGAGGAGGTCGTCCACCCCCTGGTGCAGCAAGGGGGACGCGTGGCGTTCGTCCTCGTCGACGCGTTGCGCTTCGAGATGGCCCAGGGCCTCGCCGAGGAGCTCCGGCGCGAGAAGTACCGCGCGAGCCTCGGCGCGCGGCTCGCCGAGCTACCGACCGAGACCTCGATCGGCATGAACGCGCTCGCCCCGGTCGAGCGGAACGGCCGGCTCCGCCCGGCGATGAGAGACCACAAGATCGAGGGGTTCATCGCGGGAGAGTCCAGCGTGTGCAACCCGCCCGAGCGCGTGCGGGCGATGAGCCAGCGGAGCCTCTCCGGCCCGGCGCAGAGCGCCGAGGATATCGAGTTCGAGGAGTTCCAGGACCTGACCCTCGCGCAGCTCAAGCGCCGCCTCAGCGGGAAGCCTCCCCTCGTCGTGGTGCGCAGCCGGGAGCTCGACACCGCGGGCGAGCACGGGCTCCACCTCGGCACCTTCGATCACACGCTCGCGCTGCTGAAATCCTCGATTTCGCTTCTGTCGCAGGCCGGCGTCGAGCGCTTCGTCATCGCCTCCGATCACGGGTTTCTGCTGCAAGACGCGACGGCGGACAACATCCCCTTCGGCGCCAGCAAGCGGGTGCCCGAGCGACGGCACGCGCTCCTGTCCGAGCCCTCCGGGATGCCGGACGTGCTCGAGGTCCGGCTCTCCGCGCTCGACTACGACGTCGAGCAGGACCTCTACCTGGTGCTGCGACCGGACACGGCGCTCTGGCAGACCAAGGGCAAGATCGCGCCGTTCGTGCACGGCGGCAACAGCCTGCAGGAGCGCGTGATCCCGGTCCTTGTCCTCGACCGGCAGATCGTTCGCGGCAAGACGACGTCCCGGTACGAGGTCGTCGCGCACCCCGAGCCGGCGCACCTGGGCCGCCAGCGGCTTCGCGTGGCCGTGCGGCTGCAGAGCCGCGAGAACGCGTCGCTCGGCTTCCTGGCGCCGAAGAGCATCAGCCTGGCGCTGCGCGTACCGGGACGATCGGACGTGAGCATCGGGCTGCTCGACGCAGGGCCGCCGGCCACGCTGTCGGACGGGCGCGTCCTGGTCCCACCGAACCGCGATGAGGCGGTCGTCGAGTTCGAGATCGAGGGGCAGGCCGACGAGAAGATCCGCGTCGAGGTGTACCACCCGGACGCCGTCGAGGAGGTGGCGTCGAAGGTGGTCGAGGGCTTCTTCGACGTCGCGCGCAGCCGGCACCTGCCGAGGCCTCGTGGCGCCGGGGCCAGCGCGCCTCCGGGGCGCGGGAGCAGCGCGCCTCCGCCCGCGTCGTTCGGGGCTCCGCCCGTGCGGGTCCCTCCGCTGGGGCAGCCACGGCCGCCCAGCGAGCCCTCTCCGGCACAGACTCGGCCGCCCGGCGCGCCCGCTCCGGCGCAAGCTCGGCCGCCCAGCGAGCCCGCTCCGGCGCAGCCCCCTCCAGCGCCCCCCGCGCCCGCCATGCCAGCCTGGGGCGAGCTCATCGCGGACGACGGCTACCGGCGCGTGCTCGAGATCATCGCGGAGCGACGCACGATCAACGAGGCCGAGCTCACGCAGGTGCTCGGGTCGCCGCGGCGTGTTCGCGCCTTCGCCCGGCACTACGACGACCTGGTCCGGCGGCTGCCCTTCGAGGTGGAGGTGCTCACGGTGAATGGCATGAAGGCGTACGCGAGGAAGGACTGACCCATGGCATTCCGCGACGCGGCCCACATCTTTCAGCGCCTCCGCAATGGCACCGTGCCCGACCGGGGCCTGGAGGCGTTCGCCGTCGGGATCGAGCGGCACAGGAAGGAGCTCCAGCGGAAGCTGGACGAGGTGAAGAACGGCGAGGGTGACGTGAAGTTCCTCCGCGGCGGCTACGGCTGCGGCAAGACGTTCATGGCAAACCTCGTCGTCCACGACGCGCAGAAGAGCGGCTTCGCGACGAGCTTCGTCGTGGTGTCCGACAACGATCTGCACTTCCACAAATTCGACGAGCTCTACCGCAAGGTCGTCAGCGGCCTGAGCACACCGGCCTGCGCTCAGGGCGCGCTGGGGGATGTGCTGGACCGCTGGATCGGCGGCATCGAGGAGGGCCTCGTCAAGCTCGGTCTGAGCGAGGACGATCCGACCTTCGACGAGCGGGTGCTCGCGAAGCTGGACGAGCAGCTCGTGGCCCTGACCGGCGGTCGGGCGCCAGCGGACATGATCCGCGTGATCCGGAAGGTGTTCGAGCTGAAGCAGTCAGGCCGCGTCCAGGAGGCGTCGGCGCTCGTGTCGTGGCTCTCCGGCAGCTCGAACGTCGCTGCGAGCCTCAAGAGCATCGCCGGCGTGAAGGGCGACATTTCGAGCAGCGACGCCATGGCGTACCTCCGCGGTATCCTGGAAATCATCAAGAGCGCCGGATACACCGGGCTCATCATCGTCATCGACGAGGCGGAGACGATCTTGCGCATGCGTGGCGACGTGCGCGGTAAGTCGCTGAACGCGATCCGTCAGATCGTGGACGCCGCGAGCAGCTACCCGGGGCTGCTCTGGGTGTTCACGGGCACACCTACGTTTTTTGACGATCGGCAGGGCGTGAAGGGCGTCGAGGCGCTCTATGCCCGGATCAAATACGAGGAGTTCAACGGGGTCCCGAGCCTGCGGCAGCCGCAGCTCGCCCTCCGGCCGTTCGACCGCGAGCGCCTGCTGAAGGTGGCACTCAAGCTCCGGTCGCTGCACCCCGACCTCGCGCCCGAGGAGGCTGAGCGCCGCCTGCCGCGAGAGCTCGTCGAGCAGCTCGTCGACACGGTCACGGCGGGCTTCCGGGGGGACGTGGGCGTGGTGCCGCGCCAGTTCCTGCGGACGTTCGTGAACGTGCTCGACGTGCTCGCGGACGACCCGGATCAAGACGCGCAGGGACTGCTCGGGTTCGAGCCAGCAGGGCTGACCCCCGAGGAAGAGGCCGTGCTGGCCGGACGCAAGCTCGAGGAGCCGCCACCGGACGACGCCTTCGGCGGCGCCGGTGTGGCGATGTGAGGCGTCGATGAGCGTGTTCTCCCGCTTCCCGGAGCGCCTGCAGCACGCTATCGCGCACCACCTTGGCTTCACGTCCCTCCGTTCAGTCCAGGAGCTCGCGGGCGAAACGATCCTCGACGGCAACAATGCCGTAATCCTCGCGCCGACGGCGGGCGGCAAGACCGAAGCCGCGGTATTTCCCGTCCTTGCCGGGCTGCTGGCCGTGCCGCCGTCGGGTGTGGGAGCCCTCTACGTCGCGCCGATCAAGGCGCTCCTGAACAACCAGGAGGTTCGCCTCGGCGAGTACACCCAGATGGTCGGCATGCGCCGGTTCGTCTGGCACGGCGACGCCCCGCAGAGCCAGAAGGAGGCCTTCTGCCGGGAGCCCGCAGAGCTCCTGATGACGACGCCGGAGTCGCTCGAGGTGATGCTCATGTCATCCCGGGTGCCGGTGCGCCGGCTCTTCGAGCATCTGCGCTACGTCGTCGTGGACGAAATCCATGCCTTCGCCGGGACGGATCGGGGTGCGCACCTGATGAGCGTCCTGGAGCGCCTCGCTGCGCTCTCGCGGCACGACGTGCAGCGCATCGGCCTCAGCGCCACCGTCGGGAACCCCGAGCAGATCGGCCGCTGGCTGGCCGGGAGCTCCGCACGGCCGAGCGTCGTCGTCGATCCCCCCAGGCCGAAGGCGCAGCGCCTCATCAAGGTGTACCTTCGAGAGGAAACGAGCGACTTCGCGCGCGAGGCCGTGCGGGAGGGACGCGGCAAGAAGAGCCTGTTCTTCTGTCAATCCCGGGCGCTCACCGAAGCTGTCGCCGATGACATGCGCGACGACTCGATCGAGGTGTTCGTACATCACGGGTCGGTCTCGAAGGAGGAGCGCTACGCCGCCGAGGAGCGTTTCGCCCGTGGCACGAACGCCTGCATCGTCGCCACGTCCACGCTCGAGCTCGGCATCGACGTGGGAGGCCTCGATCTCACGTTCCAGGCGAACGCCCCGAGCACGGTGTCATCGTTCCTGCAGCGGATGGGTCGCACGGGTCGGCGGCCAGGCACCGTGGCCAACATGACCTTCTTGTGCGAGGACGCGGTGTCCGTGGTGCAGAGCACGGCGCTGGTCCTGCTCGCCGCGCGCGGTTGGGTGGAGAACGTCAAGGACGAGACGCGCTCCTGGCCGGTTCTGGTGCACCAGGTGCTGGCGATGACCCAGCAACATGGCGGGATCAGCGCGGAGCGGTGCTGGCAGACGCTCGAGCGGGTGCCGGACTTCCGGGGTATCCGGCGGGAGGAGTACCTCGATCTCATCGAGCACATGAAGCGCGAGGGGTACCTGTTCGAGTCCGGAGGGCTGCTCGGCATGGGGATGACCGCCGAACGCGTCTTCGGCAGGAAGAACTTCCTCGAGCTCTATGCGGTGTTCTCGAGCCCGGTCCTCTACAAGGTGCAGACCGAGTCGAAGCGCGACCTCGGCAGCCTGGAGCAGGCGTTCGTGGACCGCCTCGTGGAGGAAATGAGCACGTTCCTGCTCGGCGGGCGCGCGTGGCTCGTCGTGTCGATCAACCACGAGGAACGTCTCGTGCGCGTCCGCGGCGCTCCGCGCGGCAAGAAGCCGAGCTGGGGAGGGTTTGTCCCCCAGTTCCTCGGGTTCGAGGTGTGCCAGGCGATGAAGGACGTCCTTACCAGCGACGAGGAGTACCCGTTCCTCGACGCGAAGGCCAAGGCCGCGCTCGGCGAGTGGCGCGGCGACCTCGGCCAGCTCCTCCGGCGCAGCGGGGACGCGCTGCAGTTCGACGGCACGACGGTCACCTGGTGGACCTTCGCGGGCGGGCGGATCAACCAGACGCTGAAGTACGCGCTCGAGTGGAAAGGCGGCTGGAAGGTCGTACCCGACAATTTTTCCGTAAAAGTCCAGGGTGACGGCGTGAACTTCGAGACGGTGAGTGAACTCTTCGATGAGTTGCGCTCACCGGGCTTCTGGGAAGCCACCGAGACCCGCCGCCGGCTTCTCGCTCTCGTGCCCGAGTACCGCCTCAGCAAGTTCCAGCGTGTTCTGCCGGATCTTTGGCAGGTCGAGATGGTGGGCGGGTACCTGCTCGACTTCGAGGCGACGGCGCGGTTTCTGGCACGTGAAACGGGCGCGATCGGCAATGCTGGTGATGTCCGAACGTAGCCAGCCGTGGCTGGGTTACGAAGCGGGGCCGGCGTGCGACACACGTCCGGGAACGCCATGCACACTGGACCGGCGGCAGGCACGCCAAAGCCGCGATCTGTGATAACGACGAGCGGCTCGCGTAGCACAGACAACTTGGGATCCACGTGCTCGCGGAAGCAGCGTGCACGGCTGACGCTGACTTCCGCGACCGATTTCGCTATCTGCTCAGCCACTCCCATAGGAGCCCCCAATGAGACACTACATGCAATATCACAACACGGAGAGGATGGGGTACGGCTGTGGCGATCTCAATAGAGAACGAATCGGCATTGTGACCCAGAAGCGCATCCCCGATGTACTGGGAGACGTCGTATGGATCATCTGCGGGGAAGGCAAGCCGAGGAGGTATGGGCTGTGCGCCCGCTTCATCGCAGAGGAAGTCAATTCTGAGGACGAGGAGCCTGAGACGACCGTACGTGGGAAGGGAGCGCTGTTCACGCCCGACATCCCCCTATCCGACGAGCCCTGGTTCAAGAGCTTCCTGTCCGATTACCAGAATTTTAGCCTTGGATTCCGAGAGATCAAGGAGCGAAAGTACATCGATCACCTGGAAGCCCTGGCCAGACGCCAACATCACGCGGGCGTGGGCCCCGTTGAGACGGCACTGCGACGCAGCACGAGGAAGGCCAGTGAGGGCGGCGGGGGGTTCGGGGAGCCAGAGGTCAACGCGGAGGTCGAGCGCCGCGCCATGCGGCACGCCGCTGAGCTCTATCAGAAGGCCGGCTGGACGGTCGTGGACGTCTCGAAGGAGAAGCTCGGATACGACCTCAAGTGCTCCAAGCAACGCGCGGAGGCCCACGTGGAAGTCAAGGGCGTCAGCGGGGGACGGGAGTCCTTCATCATCACCAGAGGAGAGGTGGAACAGGCCAATGACGATCCGGCGTTCGTGCTAGTGATTGTGACGAGCGCGCTCTCGGAGTGTCCGACGCTGCGGCGTTACTCTGGCCGTGAAATGCTCGACAGATTCGAGCTAAAACCGATCGCATTCCAGGCGAGCCTGCGCCCTTCTTGATTTCGGTACGCTGTCCGGACAGATCGAGGGTGCCCGCTGCACGAGGTCGACGCGGACAGCGAGCATGCCCGTCACCTCGACGAGCTCCGCGCGCACCTGTTATTGCCGCCCAGTCTCGTTGATGCTCCAGCCCCTTGCATCGAGCATGCTGCTTGATGGTGAGGAGTTCTACACAGCGAAGATGGTCATCATGGACGGTGCTCGCTTCGCGTACGCAACGAGGAAGGGCGACGCCGACGGAGTCGCGGCGCCTGCATTCCGGCAATCTGCCACGGATTGCCACCGAAGGAGCTGTCGGCACATATTCGGTACCCCTTCCGATCATCGGATAAAAATTACCACGCATCGTTGGTCCCACGCCCACCTCATGACGGGGTAGGTCCACAAGAGGAGCGGAGCAGCGGCGCGGTGCCGGCCACAAAATAGGCGACGAGGAGACCTGATCTTGGCGGACAGCCTCCTCGTCGTGCTCCGGTTCTCTTGCTCAGGAATCGAAGCGGCCGCAGTGTTATCCAGAGCGCCATCGACATCAAGCGCTGGCAGCAGCAGCCCCCCTCGGTCGTCGAAGCGCGCCCAGCTCGCTGCCCCGCCTGCGGCGCCGCGAGCTGTCCGCTCGGGGGCGCCATCCAGCTCCAAGGCCACGGCCGGCGCGAGCGGCAGGTCTGGGGCCCTGCCAATCCGGACCAGCCCCCGGAGGTGATCTCGGTGACGGCCCGCCGCTACCGCTGCCTCTGCTGCAGCGCCGTGCTGCTCGTCGTTCCGCGCGGAGTGCTCGGCCGGCGCGTCTACAGCGCCGCCGCGATCGGCTTCGCCCTCGCGCTCTGGGGTCTTGCGCTCGCGGCGGCGGCCGAGGTCCGGCGGCGTGTAGGCCCGGCGAGGATCGTCGGCCAGAGCGCCGTCGCCGGCTGGGCCACGCTGCGTCGCTGGGCGCGTGACGTCGCCCAGCGACGGCTCTTTGCTCAAGCTCCTGACCCAGGCCCGGCCGCGTCGCTCCGCCAGAGCGCGGCCGTCGCGGCGGCCTCGCTCGCGGCGAGCGCCGACCCGACGACTCGGGCGCTGCCGCTCGAGCACCGTGCCTTCTTCGGCGCCGCGCACGCGGCGTGAGGGCCCCGCCCCTTCGAAGCCCGAATCGCACAGCCCACCTGAGAGGATCCCTGCCGAAAACGCCGCCGATCCCGGACAAGGACCGCGCGCCAGTAAGGCGCAGAAAGGACCTCCTGCATGGCCCTTGGCCCCCTTGACCACGCCGAGGCCGTGGCGATCTATCGCGCCACGGTCATCGGCCCCCTCATGCACCGCGTGCTCACCCACGGCCAGCTCGCTGCCGAGCTGCGCGCCCTCAGTGAGCAGCGGTTTCGACCGCCGGGCGCGCACAGCACGCGCACCTATTCGGTGCCCACGCTCGAGCGCTGGCTGTACGCCTATCGCTCCGCCGGCCTCGACGGCCTGCGTCCGCAGCCACGCAGCGATCGTGGCTTCGCGCAGGACATCTCGGACGAGCTGCGCACGCTGCTGCTCGACATCCGGCGCGAGCATCCCGACGCCTCGGTGCCGCTCATCCTCAAGACGCTCGTCGACGAGGGGCGCCTCGACGAGGGCAAGGTCTCCGAGCCCACCGTGCGGCGACTGTACGCAGCGCACGGTCTTCGCCGCCGCGCCGCGCGCGCCGATGGCGAATCGAGGACGCGGCTGCGCTGGCAAGCCGAGCGCCCAGGCGCGCTCTGGCACGGCGACGTCTGCCACGTGACCGGCTGCACCGTCGGTGGCAGAGCGATGCCGATCCGCATCCACGGGTTACTCGACGACGCATCTCGCTACGGCGTCGCGCTCGAAGCGCACGCCACCGAGAAGGAAGCCGAGATGCTCGGTATGACAGCCGATGCCATACGCCGGCATGGCAAGCCGGACGCGCTCTACTTCGACAACGGCGCCACCTACCGCGGCGAGCTCCTCAAGATCGCGTGCGCCAGGCTCGGCATCACGCTCCTGCACGCCAGGCCCTACGACCCGCAGGCACGTGGCAAGATGGAGCGTTTCTGGCGCACGCTGCGCGAAGGGTGCCTGAATTACGTCGGCGCCGTGGCCTCGCTCGAAGAGCTCAACGCCACGCTCCGCGCCTTCCTCGACAGGCGCTATCACCCCGCACCGCACGCGGGCCTGCTCGGCAAGAGCCCGGCGAAGGTGTACGCGGCCCGCCCTGCCGGCGAGCGCGTTGTCGACGAGAAGGCGCTGCGCGCCGCGCTCACCGACCGCACCCGACGCCGCGTCTCGGGCGACAACGTCGTCTCTGTCGACGGCGTCGCCTGGCAGCTCGATCAGGGCTACCTCGCTGGTCAGGTCGTCTCGGTCGCCCGGTGCTTCGTCGCGCCCGATGAGCCGCCGTGGGTCGAGCACGAGGGCAAGCGCCTGGTGCTGCATCCAGTCGACCCGCAGCGCAACGCGCGGCGCAAGCGGCTGCCGTGCGGCGGCCCTGCGGCGGATCAGCCGACGCGCCCGGTGGACTTCAACCCCGCGCGGACGCTCGGGCGCCGGGCGGGCTCTGGCGAGGACACCAGCGACAGTGGAGGTGCCGCGTGAGCGAGTCCTACGTCCGCTCCTTCACCCTGTCCGCCGCGCCCTTCTCCAAGGAGATCCAGGACGGCGACCTCTGGCTGCCTCCCTCCAAGGAGCAGCTCGTCGAGGAGGTGTGCGAGGCCGTGCACGAGCGCGCCCAAGTGCTGCTGGTCGGCGAGCCCGGCGCCGGCAAGACGTGTGTGCTGCGAGCCGTGCGTCATCGGTTGCCTCAGGCAGGCTTCCGGCTGACCTACTGCCACAACGCCACGCTCGGCCGACGCGACTTCTATCGCCAGCTCTGCCATGCGCTCGGCCTCACCCCGGCTGCGACCGCGGCGGCCGTCTTCTATGCCGTCAGCGCCCATGTCGAGACGCTCGGCCGCGAGCGAATCCACCCAGTTTTTCTGCTGGACGAAGCGCACCTGCTCCACCAGGATACGCTCGATCATCTCCACATCCTGCTCAACTATGAATGGGACAGCCGCTCGCTGCTGTCACTGATCCTGGTAGGGCTTTGTGACCTTCAAGACCGTCTCGAGCTGCGCAAGAACCGCTCGCTGTACTCGCGAATCGAGCGGCGTCTCTCGATTGGTCCCATGGTCCCCGATGACACCGGCGAGTACGTGCGGCTTCGGATGCGCCGCGCCGGCGCCGACCGCGAGATCTTCACCGCCGACGCACTCGCCCTGCTGCACGAGGCGGCCGGCTCGAGCCTGCGCGAGATCGACCGCATCGCCACCGCCGCGCTGCGAGAAGCGGCGCGGCGCAAGAAGAAACTCGTCGAGCGCGAGGTGATGGCGCACATCGTCGGCGAGCTGGGGACTGACGGCGGCTGACGCCAACCGAGATGACGGATGCACCTTCGGCGTCGGCGCAGCAACTCCTTGCTCGCGCCGGCGTCGACGGCCACGAACGAGGATGACCAAGAGGAGGCGTGGCTGCGGCGCACGCCTGGGGGATGGCCATCGCGCTCCTTGACCGTGGCCGAGCACGCCCGCGATGGCCATCGAACAACCTGCTCGGCCGACCATCAGCCAGCCTGAGCGTCAATACCTGTCAGTGCGCCTCGACGAGAGCGCATGCCTGCGTAAGCCCCGCATCAGGTCGTCTTGTGCCGCCTCGCCCACCCGTCAACCACGGCCGCCATAACCCGGATGAGCGCACAAAGCCTCGCACGAAAATCTTCGACACGAGTAAACCTCGGGAACTTGTGGCTCGCCAGCATGTTATAGCCGCGCCTGAACGTCCACCCTGCGGTCTCAAGGGCCCTCCTTCGTCGCTCGAGGTCTGCAAAAAGCTCATCCTGGACCGTTGTGTGCCGCCTCAACGCGGGATCGCCGTGCTGGGCCCGCAGGTCGCTCTTGGACAAGTAGGGGTTTGTCTCACAGTGAAGGTAGAGTGCGAGCGCGTCTGTCGTCGTGTTCCACTGGAATTCGAAGTGGACCGATGTGCCGGGCTGGCCTCGTTTGCGCCGCTCCCATAACGGTTTGCTCCACTGACAGAGCGGGATGTAGCCGCACCCGGGATTGGCCGTGTGTGCGATGTTGCTATCGAATCCCTCGTCCTGCATCCGAACCGTGTCGAGCAAGCGATGGAACACGACAGCACGGGTGACGAGGCGTGGCCGCCGAAGCAGGTAGCAAAGCACGGGTGTCCTCGGCCCGGGAGAGGGCCAGGCGTCGTACTCTCGTACCCGAGCTGCGAGCTCACGCAGCAGCAGGCCGACCGTGTCCGGGTGGGTCGATGCCTCGGCGGCCTCGGCCACCACGGTCCAACGGATAGGCGTAAACCACGAGGCGCGCCTGGGCGGTGAACCGTCCAGCGTCAGGAAGAAGCCTCGCTGGTTCTCCTCAGGAGCATCGAGACCCAACTGCGAGCATAGCTTCGCCCGCGCCTCGGACTCGGAGTACCGCTTCAACTGTCCCTCGCCCTCGCCGGCGCTGATCTTCGCCTCGACGATGACGAGCTCGCGCGCCTCACGGGAGAAGAAGACCAGGTCGGGTACGCTCTTCTCCCCGGCCCCGGAGGTCACGCCCACGCGCAGGCGGCAGGTCCAATCGGCGGCTATAGCTGACACACCGAAGGCGCCCAGCAGCGCCGATCGGAATTCCGCGTCTTGCGTGAAGGCGTGTCCGATGAGGGTCGTGTAACTGTCCTCCCGATGGGAGACGCCGAGGA
The DNA here is from genome assembly GCF_051521615.1 of Sorangium sp. So ce1335. Lineage (NCBI taxonomy): Bacteria > Pseudomonadati > Myxococcota > Polyangiales > Polyangiaceae > Sorangium > Sorangium sp. So ce1335. Next base: position 4,525,003 of record NZ_CP150363.1, on the reverse strand, counting down.
GGTCGAACGCGTCGAGCGCCACGGACGACGCTTTCGGGACCGAGAAGCTGGCCACGAAGGCGAAGGGATGAACCTTCATCCCCTTCATGGGCTCACCCGCCTCGAGCGTGACGTCGAGGCCATCGAAGAGAACCGAGAGGGCGCCGCGGAGTTCGTTCTTCACCTCATCTGTGACCGTGCCGGGGGGATCGAAGAGCAGCCGGAGCACCTCGCCGTCTCGTAGCGGGAGTTGCCAGACACCGGTATTCTCCCCGAGCCCGAGATCGTTGGCGATCTCGTAGCTCGCGTCGGTGGCATCCGTGTTCTCTGCAGGTGTCACGATGTCTGATTTTTTCCACCATCTCGAATCGTGCACCGCCGGTCCAGTGCCGTGCTGGGCCTCCTTCCACGCGACAAACCGAGCGCGCATGCAGTTTCCGCACGGCCGGTAGCCAGCGGCGATGGCGGCGTCCTCGTCGGCAAAGAAGACCCGGTGCCTTGTATAGGACTCTCCATAATCTCGGATGGAAGCGAGGGCAGACCCACAATTGAGGCGGCCGTAAATCTTCGCCTTCGCGTTACCGCCCAGCGTGCCGGGCGTCATGCTCTCGTACCTGTGCCCGTCGGGACCGAGGAGCCAGTACGCCTTACGAACACCGTCTCCGGCGGGAGGGACCATGCCCATGACTGTACCGGAGTTCGCAGCCCCCGGCACGACCTCCCCTCCAACCAGGGCCGAGCCGGGGCGCCGCGGTCACTAGCGCGATCGGCCGATCCGCGCGCCGAAATACGTGGGGCCCCACGCAGCCGCGCCCGGGTCGAGCTCTGGCGGCGCGAGATCCGAGAACGCGACGTCCGCGCACACGAGCCATATCGACGGCGGCCTCTCGGCCGTGAGCCGGCGCGCCACCGCAAGGGTCTCGATCAGGTTGTGCATCGGAACGACGCCGGCCGCGACCGGGGCCTCCTCCTGATCGAACGGCAGCCGCACCAGGTACGCGTCCCTGTCCCCCCACGGCACCTCCGCGCGCGCCACCTCCGCGCTGGCCGCGATGGCCCCGCCGCGCTCGTCGCTGGCAAGCCGCGCGCAGAGCCACGCGAGCACAGCGTCCTTCCGTGGATCGCCGTCCAGACATGGCTCCGACTGCGAGGGAATCGGCGCGTCGTGAAGCCTGCCCCCCGTCGCGAGCCGCATCTCGTCCACGACATCGACGAGCGCGACCCCCCGATCCGTGGGCGCGCGGCGTCTCAGGGCGGCAGCAGCGGCGGCGCGCACGCGCGCGTCGCTGTCGCGCAACCGCGCCCGGACGAGGTCGACGGCGCTCGCGTCGTCGCCGAGGAGCTCCAGCACCGCGGCGCGGAGCGCGGGGCTGTGATCGTCCATCCGGGCGATGATCGCGCCACGGTGCTGCCCCTCGGCCCAGAGGAGCCTCGCGGCCGGGATCCGCAGCGCATCGAGCTCCTGGACATCGTCCAGCATCCCGAGGAGGGCCTCCGCGGGCGCGGCCGCGGGCGCCAGCGACTCCAGCGCCACCCGGGTCACCTCGGCGGCGTAGTCGCCTCGCTCGACGACGGCGCGCAGCCGGCCCGCGAGCTCCGGCCGGCCAGCGATCGCCCGCGCCGCCGCGAGCTGCGCCGGATCGCCGTCCATGTCCGAAGGCTCATCCAGGATGGCGGCGATCCGCTCCACGGAGCCAGCGTCCCGCGTGAGCGCCGTGATCGCCGCGGCGCGAACCGCGGCGGAGGCGTCGTCGAGCAGCTCCCGGATGCGCGGCTCCGCCCCCTCGTCCCCCGAAAGCGCCTCGGCCGCCGCGGCGCGCACGGCGCTGTCGCCGTCCCCGAACCGCCACAGGAGCGCTTCCCGCGCATCCGCCTTCCCGGCGACGGCCCGCGCCGCGACCGCGCGCCACCACGGGTCTGGATCGTCGAGCCGGCGGGCGATGGCCTCATCTCCAACATCGCCGAGCGCGCTGGCCGCATCGGCCCGGACGAGCCCATCGGGATCGTCGAGCAGCGCGCGCACCCCCGCGACCGAGGAGGAATCCCGGGCCAGGTCGCGCAGCCTGCGCCGCCGCTCCACGCGCTGCGCCGGACGGAGGCGCGCGCGCAGCATCGGGAGCGACCCCGGGTCGTCGCGCAGCGCCTGCACCGCGGCGGGTCCGACCGGGGAGGGCGCGTCGATGTACTGCCGGAGCAGCGGAGTCGCCGGCGGGTATCGACGGAGGACCTCGATGGCGGCCCGGCGGACGTGGGGATCCGGATCGCCCAGGCAGGGCATCAGGCTGTCGAACAGCGCCTCCTGGCGCGCGAGGCTGCTCACGGCGCGCGCCCGCACGAACGGCTCGGCATCGTCGAGAAGGGCCCGACGTGCCGCGACGGACGCCGCGTCGTCCCGCAGAGCGGACGCGGCCACCCCGCGGAGCGTCGGGCTCGCATCGGACAGCAGCGCTCGGACCATGTCCTCCTCGCCGGCGCGCAGGGTCTCCACGATCGCCACGCGCACGGACGTGTGTTCGCTCGCGTCCGCGAGCCGCGCCGCCCTCACCCGCTCCGCCGCCGCATCGAGGCCGAGGACGGACACCGCCGCCGCCCGGACGAGCGGCGAGGGATCGCGGGTCAGGTCGAGCAGCACGCCCGCCGCCTCCGGATCGCGACGCAGCGCCCGCGCTGCCGACGCGCGGACCAGGGCGACCTCGTGCGCGAGCAGGGAGCGCACATAGGGGCGCTGCTCCGGGCGTGCCCAGACGTCCTCGAGAACGAAATCGCGGACATCGCTCGCCAGCGCGGGGAGCCGGCCTTTCACCTGCTCCATGACCGTCGGCTCTCTGACCAGCGCACGCACCAGCGCGCCCTCGAGCCGAGGCGCCTCCGGATCCACCCCGGGGCTCGGCAGCGGGGCCTCGAACGCCCGGCGCAGGGCGGGCGTGTACCTGGAATCGCCGGCGAGCAACGCCGCCGCCGCCGCGCGCACGCCGCACGCCGGGTCGCTCGCCAGGAGGTGCGCCGCCAGCGGTCGAGCCAGAGGGTCGGCGCGCAAGCCGGTGACCGAGGCGGCGCGCACCTCGCGTTGCGCCGCGGTCGCGCCCTGGCGCAGCACCGGCAGATGGCCCGGCGCGAGCGCCACGGCGAGGAGGGCCGCCTCGCGTATCACGACAGGCTCCCCGGCGAGCGCGAGCTCCCGCAGCCGGTCCTGAGAAGCCCAGTCGTCCCTGAGCGCATGGATGGCCGCCACGCCGACCGCCACGTCGGCCCAGCCCGAGGTCTCCAAGACAGCGATCATCGCATCCGACATGGCGGTCAACATGGCCTCCCGTCAGCGAAAGCCGAGGTGGACGACCGGCCCCTGGTGCTGGCTCGCCCAGCCCCGGTCCGGCGGGCTGAAGTTCTGGCCGTTCACGGGCGGCACCTGATGGCTTTGCACCCCCAGGTTGGCCAGCATCTGGCTACAGTTGGGGCAAGGGATCCTGCTCGTCTGCCCCTGCTGAGCGGTGATGGACTGGATGGAACCGATGCAGTCGTTCCAGCTCGGGTGCTGGGGGTTCATCGTATCCGGAGGGATGCCGTTTGCGTGCTCGTAGTTTCGGATGTAGTTGGTCATCGCCCACGGCTCCGCGCAGTAGTGCGGCAGCGCGTCGGCTTGGCCTCTGGCCGAGACACCGTTGTACACGGGCACCAGCGCGTCCTGGACGGCGGGGTGAAGCTGGTTTGGCAGGCGCTCTCCGCCGCCGTAATGCCGCTGCCCCGACCGCACGTCCGTGGACGAGCCGAAGGGCCCGTTCGAGTACGGCCCCTGGACGCTCGCGCGCACCGGCGCGAGCCCGTCGGGATCGATCATCGCGAGGGGCCGGTTGCTCGCATACCCGAACGGGCGAAGCCCGCCTGCGAGCCCGAGCGGATCGGGGCTGATGTACCGGCCTGTCTCGGGGTCATAATACCGGTAGCGGTTGTAGACGACGCCGGTCTCGTCGTCCGCGTACTGTCCCGGGAAACGGAGGGGCGTCGTCGCCTGGTCGTGCTCTCCAGCATCGACCTGCCCCCAGACGTTGCGGCGGACGCGGCACAGCACCTCGCCTTGGCCCGACACCAGAGCTCGAGGGTGCCCGACCGGGTCGTTGATGTAGTGAACCCAGCCGCCGTCCACGCGCTCGCCCGACGCGCGCACCAGCGCATCGCGGTGGGCGAGCGGCGCGCGGCTGCGCGGTAGGAAGCTGTACGTGCGCTCGTGGACGACCGTGTTGCCGTGCGTGTCCGCGGCATCCCGCACCTCGTGCACCAAGGTGTCGCCGTCCCATACGAACCGGGTGGCGCGCGCCGCCTCGCCGCAGCCCGGGTGGCCTGGGTCCGACCCAGGCAGGTTCGGCTGCGCGTGCGGCTCGATTTCCCAGGCGAGCGAGTGCGCCCAGCCCCGACCGAGACCGACGTCGCGATCGCGCGCGCTGCTGCTGTACGCTCGTTTGATCACGAGCGGAAGCGGCCCCGGGAGCGCGAGATCGACCGCAGGGACCGTGTAGACCCGGCCCGTCACGGGGTCGATAGGGTCGCCGGCGTGTGTGCCGCCGCCGCCGCCGTGGGACGGGTTCGGACAGCCGGCGCCGGTGCCTGGACCGCACGAGCCAGCGCCCTTGCCGCCTCCCTGCGCGTCGTTCCCTCCATTGCCGCCTCCGGCGCCTTGCCCGTCGCCGCTGCCGTTCCCGCCGCGGCCATTGCCCCCAGCGCCTCCTCCGCCGCCGCCCATGATCCACACACCGGGGTTCATGCCAGGGATTGCGGGGATGTTCGGGACCGGAGCGGTGCGCGCCATGGGCAAATTCTCGACAGCCGCCAGGCGATGTCAACTGTCCGGCGTTGGCGCTGAAAGCTGCTCGCGCCGCCTCGTGCTCCCGAGTCAGGCCAGCGGGAGCATCCCCCGGCCGCCAGCGCGCGCTGACTTCAAGCGCCTCCCGCCGTGTGACCTCTCCGTTGTGGACCGGTGGCCCTCGCGCAGAACGAGGCATGGCCCCAACCCAGGCCCAACCGCCGGTGCCTGGGCCTGGGGAGCTGGCGTCGGGTGACTCCGCCTGTCCACCGCACCACGGGGCTCTCGGCGACTTCGATCTTCCCTGTCGCGTGCGACGAAACACATCGCGAGATCCCATCCCAGGTGGCGCACCTGGGATTCGGGAGACCGCGTCGGCGGCTTCCCCCACGTGCGCTGGTCGTCAAAGCAGCGGTGAGGCCCCACGCAGCGCGTGCAGCGTGTCTGTCCGGTGGGACGGCCGCTTCGATGAGCTTGGCTTTCAGCCGGCGTCTGCATCTCCTTCCATGAAGCGCAGCGTCAACACAGATCCCTCCCCAGCGCCGGCCGTGCTCGTCTCTCACGGAGGCGTCCGCCCCCGGCCGGCATGTGCGGCGCGGCTTGCCCGGGCGCGGCTTGCCCGGGCACAGCGGCGAGCCGAGGCGGCGCGCTCGTCGACGAGGGCAACATCGACCCAGGTCCGATCCATCATCCGGGGAAGCACGACCGCCACAAGAGAAGGAGCGAGCGCTGCGAGCGAGAAGCCCCCCGCCAGCCGATCACGGCGTCTCCTGCGACCGAGGCGCTGGTCCGCCTGGATGACAGGAGCCTGGACGACAGGAGATCACACACGAGATTCCGCTGCTGATTCGCGAGCTGTCGAGTTGACGAAGAGTGGCTGTGAGCCATTAAGTTGTGGGGGGACCAGAACTGGAGGTTCAGCCATGGCGAACGTAGAAATCACGAACAATCTGCCGAAGGATCTGGACATTGCGATCGAGGAGATTCACAACGCCGTCGACGATCTGTCGGGCAGGCTGGACAGCGCGGGAGCAATGGATCCGGCCAGCGCCCACTGTTTCTGCGGCCACTGTCACTGCGGCCACTGCCACTGCGGTCACTGTCACTGCGGCCACTGTCACTGCCACTGCGCCCGCAGCTAGCCCCGGGTAGCCGGGCGAACGAGCGCGCCCCGGGGAGTCGAGGAGCGTGCACAGCAGCTCCCCGTCTTCCCGGAGCGCCGCGGGTGCGCCGGCTCGACGCCGGTCGCCGCGAGGCGGTGCTCCCGCTGGCTCTCGGCGGTGCTCCCGTCGGCTCTCGGAGCATCCCTCGTCCGGCGCCGGCATCAAACCTGCTGCATACCGAATACCGGCACCGGCGGCCCGGCGCGACGCAGGTCGGCACCTCGTCGCGCTGCCTTCTCTCTGGAGATCTCGCGTGGCCATCCAACGACCCAGCTCATCGACCTCCGCTTCACCGCTCGAGGGGGGCGCCCCGCCTGCTCCGGACGAGGCGCGCGAGCGGCTCGCGCGGTCGCGCGTCCTCGTCGTCGGCCTCGAGCCGTGGGGCGCTGTCGCGGCCCTCGAGCTCGCGGCCTCGGGCGTCGGCGCGCTCCAGGTCCTCGACGACCGGACGGTCACGGTGGACGACCTCGGCCCGTTTCTCGGCCCGTTTACCGAGGCGGACCTCGGCAGAGAGCGCGCCCCAGCGCTCGCCCTCGCGCTGTCGCGCGTCGCCCCCCGGTGCGCGGTCTCGTCCGGCGCGCTGGTCGCGCGCGCAGGGCGCCCGCTCGTCCAGGAGGACACCGGCTGGGACCTGATCCTCGCCTGCGTCTCGAGCGCCGATCTCCTCGTCCTTCAGAGCGTCGCCCGCTTCGCCCACGGCGCGTCGATCCCGTCGCTCAGCGCCTACCTCGACGGGCTCGACGCGGTGATCGGCCCGGCCGTCGTGCCCGGCGAGACCGCGTGCTGGGAGTGCTGCCGTCTCCGACAGCTCGCGACGAGCGACAACGCCGAGGCCGATCACGCGCTCCAGGCCTCGCTCCTCGCCGAGCGCCCGGGCCCCCGGGCGCGCACCTACCTCGCGCCCGTGCCGGCGTTCCTCGGCCACGCTGTCGCGCTCGCGGCCTTCGACCTGCTCGTCCGCCGGGGCGCGTCGCCGCTCTCGGGCGGGCTCCTTGTGCAGAACCTGGTCGACCCGGAGGCGTCGTTCCACGCCGTCGTTCAGATGCCCTGGTGCCCTGTCTGCGGCGGCGCCGCCGGCGCCCGGCGGGAGGGGACCTGTCGAGAGGCCCCGCGCGTGCGCCTCTCCGGCGCGCGCGACACAGCGGAGCTCCGCCGGCTGCTCGCTGGCATCGTCGACACGCGGACGGGTATCGTCAGGCACCTCAGGCTGGACATGAAGAGCCCGGCGCTCGCGCTCGAATCGCCGCTCACCGCCACGGCCGTGCTCAGCGATTACACCGACGGCGCGGGGCCCGCCCACCGCTGCGGGGAGCCGGAGGCCGGCACCGGAAAGGGCACGACCGCCGTCGACGCCATGATCAGGGCGGTGGGCGAGGCGATCGAGCGCTACGCCTCCGCGCGCGTCGACACGGCAGAGTTCCTCCGCGCCTCCATCGTCGAGGTGAAGGGCGACTTCATCGCTCCGGAGCGGCTGGGTCGCTACGACGAAGCGCAGTACGCCCGCCCCGGGTTCCCCTACGTCCCCGTCTCTCCGACAACGCCGATCGACTGGGTCCGCGGGCGCTGGCTGGACACCGGCGCGCCCGTGCACGTCCCGGCGCTCGCGGCCTACTACAGCTACTGCGCTCCACCCGAGGCCCGCTTCTTCGACGTGACCTCGAACGGGCTCGCCGCGGGCGCGACGCTCGACGACGCGTCGATGGCGGCCGCGCTCGAGCTCATCGAGCGTGACGCGTTCATGATCTCCTGGCTCGCTCGCAGGCCGGGGCGGCGGATCGTGCTCGACGGATCGATCGACCCCGACGCGCGCGAGGTCGCCCGCCAGCTCGCGGCGTGCGGCGCACGGGTCGAGCTGTATCTCCTGGACGCGGGCATCGCGGTCCCCGCGGTCATGTGCGTGGGTTACGGCGATGGCAAGCGCTGGCCCGGCGCCGTGGTCTCGCTCGCCGCCCACCTGAGCCCCCGCGCGGCCATCAGGAAAGCCATCCTGGAGCAGGGCCAGATCGTGGGTTGCGTCATCCGCTTCGTCACCGGCCAGGAGGTCGCCATCCCCGAGCGGCCGGAGGACGTGCGCACGCTCAGCGATCACGCGGCCTACTACTTTCCCGCGGAGCGCGCCGTCGCCTTCGCGTTCCTCCGCGAGGGCGGCGCGGTGGCCGCCTCGCAGCTCGAAGAGCCCGGGGAGGTCTCGCTGTCCGAGCTCGCCCGGCGCGTGACGGCGGCGGGGCTCCGCGTCGCGATCGTCGACGTGACGTCGCCCGATCTCGCGCCGACCCCGTTCCGCGTCGCGCGGGCCGTCGGGCCCGAGCTCCAGCAGATCCACTTCGGCCATGGGCTCGCGCAGCTCGGGAACCCGCGCCTCCGCTCGATGGCGCCGCACGGAACCAACCCCGATCCCCACCCGATGGCCTGAGAGAGGACACCATGGCAAGGAGCAAAGAGACGGACGTCGCGCGGCTCTATCACCTCCAGTCCTCGCACGTGAGATCGCGGCCGCTGGAGCGGACGTTCGACGCAGATCTCCAGCCGCGCCGCTTCCGCACCTACGCGGGCTCGGCGCGCACGGCGCTGCCCGGGCGCGACTTCGCTGTCGACGCCCCGCTCGGCGCGGTGCTGGAGCGGCGGCAGTCGGTCCGCGATTTCGCGCTCAGGCCGATGCCGCTGGAGACGCTCGGTCGGCTCCTTCACGCGAGCTACGGCGTCCAGACGCTGCGCAAGGGCGATGGGGAGTGGAGCAACCAGCGCCCCGCGCCCTCGGCGGGCGGCCGGTACCCGCTCGAGATCTACGTGGCGACGCAGGCCGTGGAGGGGGTAGCGGACGGCCTTCACCACTACGACGCCCGGGCGCACGAGCTCGAGCTCCGGCGGGAATGCGCCGCGCACGCCGCGCTCGCCGATCTGGCGCTCGGTCAGGACATGCTCGTGAACACCAACGTCGTTGTCATCGTCACGGCGATCGCGTTCCGCACGATGTGGAAGTACGGCCAGCGCGGCTACCGCTACGTGTGGCTGGACGCCGGGCACCTCGGCCAGAACCTCTATCTCGTCGCGACGGCCATGGGCCTCGGCCCGGTGGCCATCGGCGGCTTCTATGACCAGGAGCTCAGCGCGTTCCTCGATCTCCCGGCCGACGAGGAGGCCATCTACGTCGTCTGCATAGGTCATCCCGGGCCGGCGGGGGGCCGGACAGAGACCGAGCACGCCTGAACGACGACCGTCGGAGAGCACCATGCCAGGCATTCGACTCAGCCGCTCGGCCAGCATCACGCCCACCGGCGTTGGCGTCATCCTCCAGTCCGACCTGGGCGCCTTCCAGCTCACCGGCTCGGACCAGAGCGCGTTCGTCGAGCGCATCGTGCCGCTGCTCGACGGGTCGCGCGACCGCGAGGCGGTCGTCGAGGCGCTCCCCGGCTACTCGTCGGCGAGCGTGATCCGGTTCCTCGACCTGCTCGAGGCGCGCGGGTTCATCGAGGCGGCGCTTGACGCGGCGGCGCCCCTCGATCGCGAGCGTCTCCGCGGCCAGGACGAGTTCCTCCGGCGGTGGCCCGCGGCCGCCGCCGGGGCGCAGCAGCGGCTCGCGGGCGCGCGCGTGCTCGTCGCGGGGCTCGAGCCCTGGGGCGCCACGGCGGCGCTCGCGCTCGCGGCGGCGGGGGTCGCGGCGCTCCACCTCGTCGACGACGGCGTCGTCGGGCCGGGCGACGCCGCGGTGCTCCGGGAGCGCGGCGAGGCGGCGCTCGGCGCGCCCCGCCGCGCCGCCGTGGCCGCGCTGATCCGCGGGCGCGCGCCGCGGTGCCGGGTGGACGAGAGCTCCGCCGCCGCGCTCGAGGCGGGCGATCTCCGCGCGCCCGAGGGGCCGGGCGATCTCCGCGCGCCCGAGGGGCGGGCCGATCTCCGCGCGCCCGAGGGGCGGGCCGATCTCCACTCGCCTGAAGGGCGCCCCCACCTGATCGTCGCGGCGGTGGGCGCGGACGATGGGCCGCTCCTGGAGCGCGTCGCGCGGTTCGCCCATCGCGCGCGCATCGTGTCGCTCTGGTCGCACCTCGCCGGCGCGGCGGCGGTCGTCGGCCCCCTGGTTTTCCCGGGCGAGACCGCGTGCCGGATCTGCGCCGAGGCGGGGGCGCTGAACCCTGCGCCCGCCGCGCGCCCGGGCGGCGCGCCGGCTCCGCCCGCCGCCGCGATGGGCCAGCTCCTCGGCCAGCTCGCGGCGATGGAGGCGCTCAAGGCGATCACGGCGTACACGCCCCCCCGGCTCGCGGGCCGGCTCCTCGTCCAGGACCTTTGCACCTTCGAGACGTCGCACCACATGCTCGTGCGGCTGCCCTGGTGCACGGTGTGCGGGGAGGGCTAGCCTCGGCGCCGCGAAGAGGCTCTCGCTTGCATCCAAGCGCCCGGCGAGGCGGGCCGCCCAAGGGCTCGCCGGGCCAGAGGGCGGCCTCTCCAGCTCACGCTGTAACTACGACCAGCACCGCGTGCGCCTGCGGTGATCACACCAGGGCGATGAACAGCGCCATCGGTGGGGGCGTGCGCCAGAGCTTCCAGGCCATACGATCGATCACGGGGAGGCTCCATGCGTCCGCCGGGCTCGCGGGCAGCGGCTGATTGAACTCCGAGAAATCCGCGACGAGACCGGCAACGCCTCGCGAGACATCGAACACCTGCACATGACCGCGGTACTCGATCGATTGTGCGAACCATTCGGTAGCGGCATCTGCTGGAGGCATCCAGGATTGAAGGTGGACGGAGCGGCCCTGATGGTCGCCTGCCCCGTTGTCCGACGACTCGACCTGGCCGGGCTCAGCCAGCGCCTGGAGCCTCGCATCGTGGATTCGACCGCCGGTGTGAGCGAGGTAGACGGCGAGCGGCGCTAACGTGCTGCCACCGTCCTCGAAGGCCGGCGGCGCGGCTCGGCGACCGCGGAGGTATGTCTCCGACAGCGTCTGCGCGTGCTCGTCCTTCATCGGCACGCGGGCGCGCTGATAGAGCGCAGGCAGAGGCAGATCGAGCGCCTTCCGAAGAAAGAGCCGCTCCAGCAACCCGCCCGCGGTTTCGGCGACCTCAGCGCGCATCCCTGCACGGAGCCAGAGCTCCCAGATCAAACCGAGCTCGATGAGCTGGTCGTCGGTCACAGGATTGGCAAATCCGCCCTCGTTGTGCGTCCAGAGATCGTGCAGGATCTCGGCGATCCGGCGCGCGCGCTCGGGTTGTGGCGTCACCGGATCGGACAGCAGCCATAACCCGGTGGTCGCGAGATAGCCACCCAAGCGGAGAGCGCGCAGCGGATAGTCCACGGGCTCGCTCGGGGACCCGATGGCGAGACCGCGGGGCACGGCCCGGAGCAGCTCCAGGCGCACGATCAAGGTCTCCGCCTGGGCGACGTACTGCAGGACGAGCCCCCGGAGCAGCTCGTCTACCGCCTTCAGGTGTGCGCCAAAGGCTGCGCGCGAGGTACGCCGCACGTGCTCCATGGCCCGGCACAGGATTCGCTCGATCGTGTCGAACACCGGCAAGGTCGACCCCTTCGCGACACGAGAGCACTCCACCTCGACCATCTTCGCGAAGAGCGCGAGCTCGCTGAGCAGCCGGCGCAAAACGCGGGGCGCGAGGGCGCCCCCATCTCCGAGACGCTCGCCCGGACCAGAGCCGACGAGCTCCCGCCCGAGCGGTAGCACCTCATCGAGCAGGCGATCGACGGCTTCGAGATCGAAGCCGCGCCCCCCCGTGCGACCGAGCGAGTCCAGCGCGCCGCGCACGAACGGACGGACCCCGGGGGGAAAGAGCGAGGCGTCGGCCCTGAGCTCGACGGAGGGGATCTCGTGGCCATAGGCAGGCGTCAACGAGAGCTCGACCAACCGGCCAGCGTCCCACCACTCGAGCCCGATGCCCCGCTCGTCGAGCTCGTCTCGGAGCTGCGCGACATGAGCCGACAGGCTCTCCCGATCGAGGTCGCCATTGTGCACGGCGACGACCGTGAAGCGCTTGAACCGAATGTCCTCGAGCGTGTACCAGCCATCCTGCCCGCGGTGCCTCCCCGCCGCGCGCCAGATGTCATGGACCATCGACTTCTGCTCTCCTCCGGCGGCCCACTCGGCACTCTCAATCTTGCCCTCCTTGAGGACGAAGCGGTAGAGGCGGGGCTCCCCGTCGGGGTCCGGCTTGCTGGCAAGGATATCGACCCCGTGCTGGAGCTTGCCCGCGTTCTTCTCGCGTGCCGTGCCCTCGTGCTTGTAGGTGCGCAGGTGGATGGTGAAGTCTTGCCGTTCGAGCAGCCAGTCGACGAAGGTGCCGAGGTCCTGACGGCGCTCCGGGGCGTCCTTGGCCTGCTCCTGCTCGGCCAGCGACCGGATGTAGCGGCTCAGGGCCTCCCTCACGTGCTCCCCTCCCCCTGGGCGAGCAGCGCCGCAGCGCGCTCGCGATGGCGGATGCGCGACAGCACCGGAGCCACGCGATCGATGTTGTCCCGGAACGGAAGCTCGACGCTCCCCGAATGGGTCTGAAGCGGCACGATCTCCGGGTCTTGGCGCGACATGCGCGTTCCCTCCCCTCGAGCGAGCGGGATCCGCACGGCGAGCTCCAGCAACGGGTGGCGCCCGGACCTCTGTTCGGCGCGAATGGTCTCCTGGAAGATACGGTTCTGAAGCACGAGCCAGTGAGGTCGCGCCGGCGACATGACCCAGAGCTCGGGGATCGCCGCTTGCGCCCCATGGCGGCCCTCGCGCTGATCGAGGCGCGCAGTGAGCTCTGCCCGCAACGACGCGAGCGCAGGATCACCGGGTCCACCGTCCTCGTCCCAGCGTGCAAGCACCTCGTGGCACCCCCCGGGGTAGTCCTCCACAGCGTCTTCGATCAGGATTGCTCGAACGGTCTCGCGGACGTCGGCCCTCGCCTTCGCCAGGCGCACGAGCAGGGGAATATAGATGTTTCCGGGCACGCCGGTCCCGACGAGCTCGTGAGCGAACGCCTCGGCCTGGCGCGACGACAGCGCCATGAACGCGTCCTCACGGACGGCGTAACCGCGCTTGCGCGCGACGAGAAAGGCAGCAGCGAGGCGAGCCTCCGGCCGCGGATCCACCAGGGTCCTGACCAAAAAGGCTCCCGCGGCCTCGGGGCCCAGCCGATGCGTGAACGAGGGCAGGACCTCCTGGAGGCCCACCGGAACCTCACGCAAGCTGGCGACGTGTCGACCGAGCCACTGCACCGCGACGGCTTCCGCCAAGCCGAGCTCCCGCTTCGCCAGCTCCGCGAGCAACATATCAAGCGTCCGGAACCCTGCACGGAGCGGGACATCGAGGACATGCGGCAAGAGCTCTCGAATGGCCGGCAGATTCATGCCCCTGTCGCCGGCGCCGAGCAACGCGCGAAAGCCGATCTCCGCGATGTCGCTCGCCCTGCTCTGTAGCTGCACCGGGTCCTGGTCCCCTGCGGAGCCCATGCTCACGAGGCGCAGCGCCGTCGATATCGAGGCAGCCGGATGAGCTCGCGCGTCGCGGGCAACCGCCCTCAGGCCGACGGCAACGAGCCGGCCAGGAAGCCGGTCGACGTGCGTCAGCAGCGCCTCGTGGCGCGCTTCGACCGGAGGCTCGGGATCGGGCCACGCAAAGCAGGCAAGCGTCGCCGCGAGCGCCCAGCGCCACTCGTCGTTCGCTTGGAGCAAGCGTCCGATCACGGCGTCTCGCCACGCGACGCCGTCCGGTTGGCCCAGGACGGCCCCCTCGACCAACACCTGCACGGCCGACAGCCCGAGTCCCTTTGCCCATTCCTGATCGTCCAGCCATGCATCGACCACGCGCCGGGCGGTCTCGGCGTGAGCGGCAGCCCACCGCTTGACCGCGCCCATCGGCGTGCCGCGCGCCATATCGTTGGCGGTGAACGCATCGATACGACCCACGAGGGCGACCGCCTCCCTCGGGTCGAGCTCCAGAGACGGAAGGACGGGCTCGAGCGCGTTCAAGACGTTCCACTCGTCGATGCGCTGAAAGAAGACGTACCGACCGGCCGCGTTCGCCATCAGCAACGCCCGCAGCAGGCTCGACGAGAGCAGAAGCTGGTCGGATCGCGCGCCGCGCCGGTCCTCATCGAGGTAGATGACGGTGAGGTTCACCGCCTCGCCCCACGCCTCCGGGGAGGCGGCGAGCCCATCAACGACCGGCCGGATCACCGCCTCCAGCGCCGTCGTGCGCTCCTGTTCCCCCGCGAGCAGTGAGGCCTCGATCTCGTCCTGGATCTCCCTCGCGAGGGGGATGTCCCGATCGGGGTCGCGCTGCTCGATCGCGTCCCTCAGGAACGAGAGCACGCGTCTGCCGGTCGCCATGCGCCCTGCGTCGCTCACACCAGGATTGGAGGTGGTTCCACCGCTACGGTGACGTCGAACGTGTCGTTCGCCGTCGCACGTGCGATGGAACGCGCGAGGAGTTGATATTGCAACGCCAGGGGGGCACCTGAATCGCCGACGAGCACGTCCCCGAGCGGTACCCACGGGTCGTACTCCAGCATATGCAGGAGATCCTGCCGCTCGAGCCGAGGGAATCGCTGCTGAATTCGAGGCAGCTCCTGAACCAAAGGCGCGAGCAGGCGCGCCTGAGCTTCATGGAGTCTCGCGCCGAGCGGATGCCGCCGCATCGCGTCGGCGAGCTCGATGGGCTGATCGCGGAGGCTCAGGAAGACATTCCTCACGGGCTCGATCACCCCGCCGCGCCGCGCGAGGTCGGGTTCTCGTGGTACGGGGCTGAGCACCAGCAACGTCGCGACCTGGCGCGACACGGCCGACCAATGTTCACGCATCTGGGCCAGCGCTCCCTCCATCCCGCCGATGTTCTGCTCATTCAGACCACAGACGGCGACGACCACATCGGGCAACTCCATCGTGCAGACGCCGGCGACATCCGCCAGGCCCGTGCGGCTGTCGAAGAAGACATAGTCCGGGGCGATGAAGGCCTCGATCTCGGCGAGCAGGAGCATGAAGAGGTGCGCGGCATCCCCCTGCGGCTCGCGAAAGAGCTCCTCGACGTTCCTCGATACCTCGCCAGCGCGCGTCCCCGCCGGCATGACGTGGAATCTGTCGCCGAACCGCTCTGTCAGCGCGGGGTAGACGTACGCGCTTACCGGAGTCGCGCTCGATGCCCAGCGGTCCAAGAGGAAGTCCGAGACCCCCGCACGCGCCCGCTCGATCTGAGCGGTCTTGGCCCGTGTCAAAGCGGAGAGACCCAGGCCGGGCGCCTCGAGATCGAGGTCCACGACGAGCACGCGGCATCCCTGCTCGGCCATGAGCGCCGCGACGTTGAGCATCGCCAGTGTCCGCCCGACGCCCCCTTTGTAGCTATAGAACGTCACCTTGAGCATCATGGCCTCGCGTCGCGGAATAGCGGGCTGCGCGGGTGGCGAGCCCTGGGGAAGCCGAGCATCCCAGGTCCTCGGCGCGCGCCACCGCCACGAGGTTCATCTGGCTCTCCAGGCAAACGAGGGCGACCGCGTACGCGCCATCGCAGGTCGCATCACGCTGGTTCGCGTTCGCGTTGCGCTCCGTCTGCGTGGGCTCCGACCAGGCGAGTTCAGGCTCCGCGGCCGGCTCCTCATCGCGGGTCACGCTGAGCTTCGTGGGGGACTTGTGGTGGCGATCCATGCAGACGCGCGCGGACGCGCACAGCGCGTTCGCCCTTGCCTCGTCCAGGCCAGGATGCATCGCCGAGCGGAGATGTAATTGCCAGACCGCCATTCCGCTCGCTGCGCTCCCCACCAGCAACCGAGCGGAGCGTTACCCGCCCGTGGTTTGAATCACCAAGCATGCCCTAGTACGCGGCGTCTCGGCGCCTGTCAAGGTGGGCACACTGCCGGTGCGGCTCGGCTCCCCGCAGGGGGCATGAGGTATGCTCCTGGAGCGTCAGGATTCGATTCGCCCGGGGAGCACCGACCGCGGCATGGGGCGCCCGCAAGCTGAGGGACAGGAAGGTCGCGGGGATGTTCGGAACCGGAGCCGTGCGCGCCATGGCACCATGGTCACCGCCTGCCGCGCAGGGTGTCAATTTCTGCAACGCACGGGCCTGGAATGTGCCAGGCCGGCTCTGTCGTGTGCCAAGTGAGGGGGATCTGGCACCGGCGGGCCCCGGCCAGGCGGCGTAGAGTGAGATTGCTTACATCAGAGAGCCGGCGAGTCGGCCTTGCCAAGGGCCCTCCCCGGGCCGGAAGGTGCCCTCTCCATCGCGGAGACGGGTGCCACCCATCTTTTCCTGGAGCCACGTCCACCGGGAGACGGGTGCCACCCATCTTTTCTGGGATGCACCTCCATCGCGGAGACGGGTGCCACCCATCTTTTCTTGGACCCACGTCCACCGGGAGATGGGTGCCACCCATCTCCCGCGTGGACGCGCCACCTCACCCGGATGGGTTCATGGCGTCCCGGTGACCCCGACCGGGGGCGCCGGGACGGCCTCGGGCCTGGGTGCCGGGGCGGCCTCGGGCTTGGCCGCCGGGACGGCCTCGGGCCTGGGTGCCGGGGCGGTCTCGGGCTTGGCCGCCGGGGCGGCCTCGGGCTTCTTCGCCGGGGCCTTCCGACGCGCCCTCGCCAGGTCGTCGACCATCTCGACGTACGGCGCCAGCAGGAACGCCGCCAGCGCCTCGCTCCCCGGGATCTCCGGGTCGGCGTGGCTCTCGATCTTCTGGATCAGGCTCCGCAGCGCATCCCTGGCGGCGCTCCACTGCGGCCGGCCGTCGGTCGGCGCGCCCTCCCTGGCGAGGACCACGTTCGTGAAGCCGTACGCCTCGCCGAAGCGCGCGTGGGCGGCCACGAGCTGCTGGTAGTGCCGGGCCCCGCCGAACCCCTCGATCACCGCCTGCGCGCGCTCCTCCTCCAGCATCTTCATCCGCTGCACCATCGCGGCCCACTGGACGCGGGGCCGGCGGGTGATGAAGCGAAGCCCCTCGGGCGCGGGGAAGAGCTGGCCATACAGCCAGCGCGCCTCGGTCGGCGACGGCGTCTCCCCATCGTCGGAGAGCCCCGCGGCGCCCGCGTTCCACTGCTCGAACGCGCGCCATCGGTCGTCGCTGTCGGTGTTCGCCGCGCTCTGCTCGGCTTCGGTCGGCGCCCCGTGGCGCTGGTCGGCCTGCGCGCTCGCCCGCAGGCCGCGGAAGCCCTGGAGCTCCGTCGCGGCCGCGTCGAACCGCCTCCACGGCCTGTCGATGTGCGGCGGCAGCGCCGCGAGGGGCTCGACCCCCCTGGGCAGCGTCGCGTCGCCCTCCTTGCGTTTACCGCCCTTCGGCCGGAGCACCGCCGCGACGCGCGCGCTCATCTGATCTCGGAGACCGATCACGTCGTCCGCGACGAGCTCCGGGGGCAGGACCACTGTCGAAAACATCGGGGATTCACTCACGGGGAAAACCTCCTGTGCTATCCGATGGAATCCGGCGTGCCGCCGCGGCGGCACGCCGTGGTTGCGTTGCGGCGTGGCGGCACGGCAATCGACGTGCCAGCGCGAGATTCGCGCGTATGTCAGCGCAGCGACTGGCGACGAAGAGGCGGCTCGGGGCGCAATACCCGGTCATGTTCCGCAACGGATTGCGCTGTTGCGCAACGCTCCTGCCAGCGCCTCACGACCGCTCGTGTGTCGAGCTACGCAGGGGCGCGTGGCAGGGTCCGGGACGCCTCATCCGGCACGTCGTGCCGCGCGGGTGTCCTCCTCCGGCATCGCGAGAAGGGCCTCCCGGCGCGCCGCCCCATGCCGTACGCTGCCGGTCATGGCCTCCTCTACCCCCTCTACCCCCACGACGACGCTCTACCGCCCCGTGGGCCAGGCCGAGCTCGATCTCATCGAGGCGAGCGGCCGCCGCCGTTTCCCGCCGCGCCTCCCCGAGCAGCCCATCTTCTACCCGGTCTGCAACGAGGAGTACGCGACGCAGATCGCGAGCCGCTGGAACACCGCCGAAGGCAAGGTCGGTTATGTGACGCGCTTCGCCGTGCGCTCGGACTTCCTGGCCAGGTACGACGTCAAGATCGTTGGCTCGCGCGTTCACGCAGAGTACTGGATCCCGGCGGAGGACCTCGAGGCGTTCAACGACGCGATCGTCGGCGCCATCGAGGTGATCGGCGAGCACCGGGCCGAGGGGCACGACGCGACGAAGGACACGACCGCGCGATGAGCGTCGCCCACCTCGCCGACACGGGACTCCCCTTCAACCGGAAGGAGCGGTACTTCACGGGCACCGTGCTCCCGATGCTCGTGTGTGCCGACGACTTCGCGCACTTCGGCCGCCTCACCGAGCTGGTGGGGCTTGGCCGCATCGACGTCGACGCGCGGCCTGCCTCCGCCGACGTGCAGTTCTTCACCGAGTACGGCTTCGCGGAGTCGGTCGTCGGCGATGCGAAGGCCCGCTTCCCGGGCGCGCCGGTGAAGAAGGACACGCCCGACGTGCTGATCTACATCGCCGGGCCCTGGCGAGCGCTGATCGCGATCGAGGCCAAGCTGTACGACCGGCCCACGACCGCGGCGCTGAACGAGCAGCTCGCGGCGCAGGCGGAGCTCATCCGCTACATCGCGGGGCGGCTCGACGTCGACGCTGCGAGCGTCGCGCACGTCGCGTTGCTGCCGGCGGCGCTCGCCTCCGAGGTCGGCGAGCTCTCGGTGGCGACGGTGACGTGGGAGCGGCTCCTGGAGACGTATGCCGACGTCGCACCGCCGTACTTCCTCGAGGTGCTGCGTGTCGCCCTTGCGCGATACGACCAGCTCGTGTCGCCGCGCATGGCCTTTGGCGCGAACTCCGAGACGAAGCTGACCGGGGCCGAGCTCCACGAACATCATCACGCGGGCTCGCTCACGGCCCTGTGGATGGGACGGCAGGGCGGCCTGGACGGCGCCGAGCTCACGGAAGACATCGTGTCGGGGACATGGCGCAGCCGGCTGTACGAGTGCAGCTCGAAGGCCGTATCGAACCGGAACTGGTTCACCGTCGCCGCGTTCGTCGCGCGCATCGATGCCGCCAGACCCTGAATCGCGGGCGGCTGCGGGAGAGGCTCGGCACGCCGCTCTACCCCGTGATCCTGATGGCCAGGGAGGCCACGCACGAGCTGCTTTCTTGCTCGGCGCCGGGCCCGACCTCGCCGAGCACGCGTGCTCGGCGCCGGGCCCGAGCTCGCCGAGCACGCGCAGCGACCCTTCCCGCGGCGCGCCGCCGCGCGGCCCACGCTACGCGGCCGCGCAGAGGGTGCCGATCTCCTCGAACTCGCCGATCATCCGCGCGAGCCTGCCCTCGTCGACCCGCAGGCCGAGGGCCGCCGCGGCGTGGGCGAGGAGCTTCCGCTCCCGCAGCGACGCGACCTTGTCCATGGCCGCCGCGATCTCGAGCGCGCACAGCAGCGGGGCGCGCGCGCCCTCCGGCACGGCGCGGAGGCGCTCGATCCAGGCGATGTCGTCGGCGAGCCGCTCGTTCTGGCAAGCGCGCGCCGAGGCAGGGAGCTGCCGCAGCACGGCCGCGAGCAGCGCTGTCTCCTCCGGCTTGAGCCGACCGTCGGCGGTGAAGATGAACCAGAGCCCCTCGAACAGCCGATCGACGTGCGGGCGAAGCGCCTCGTCGCCGAGCGCCCCGTCGAGCGCGCGCCGGTAACGCAGGTACCGGCGCGCTGTATCCCCGAGGCGCCGGGTGACAACCCAGCTCGTGATCGACGACGAGGCGACCGAGAGCACGGGCACCAGGTTGCGCGCCACGCTCTCGCCGGCGAGCCGCGCCGCGAGCTGCTTCGCCACGTCCGAGCCGCGCTCGCGCGCCGAACGCACGAGCGCGCCCGCTGGATCGTCCTTCTCCTGGGGGTGCTCCACGACGCCGAACGTGAGGGCGAGCAGCGCCCACACGTCGGCCGGCTCGTCCGGATCGAACCGGAGCCCGAAGAGGTCCGCGAGCTCGCAGAGCATCTGCACGTGAAGGAGCAGCCGGAGCACCGTCTCGCCGCCGATCGCCAGCGCGGCGGCAGGGATCGCGACGAGCCCGCCGAGCCCGTGCGTCTCGGCCGTGGCCGCCGCCGCGCCGGTCGAGAGCGCCCCTGTCGCGCCGCCCGCGAGCGCCGAGCGGAGGCAGGCGCGCCGGATGACCGCGCGCGCGTCGGTCGGCTCGGTCACGCCGGTCGACGCCGCGATGCTCGCTGGGCGAGGCCGCCGGTTGTAGCGGCGGACCGCGCGGGACAGGACCTCTTCGAGCCACGCGTCGACAGGGCGCACGCGCGCGCCCGCTTCGCCTGGCGCCCCGGTCAGCGGGAGCGCCGCGGCCCCCGCGGCGTCACAAGGATGCGCAGCCTCGTCGCTCATGCATCAGCGCGGTTCAAGATGCATTCCGCGCCCGGCGGGCGGTGAGGCCGAGGCCGCTCGCGGCCCGTCGCCCTCCCGCGTCGACCCGCCGCGCCCCCTCGCCTTCACGCCTCACCGTCGCGGCCGTGCCAGCAGGAGATCTCCAGCCTGTCCCCCAGCGGGAGCTCCACCGACCCGTAGCCGCTGCCCGCGCCGCGCACGTGGTCGAGATAGGGCCGCAGATCCTCGGGCGCGAGGTCGAGATCGTCGGCGACGACGATCGCGCCCCTCCGCAGCCTGGGCTCGAGCATCCGGAGCACCGGCAAATAGAGATGCTTCCAGCCGTCCAGCAGCACGAAGTCGATAGGCCCCTCGACGTCCCGCAGCGTCACCAGCGCGTCCCCCTCGCGGATCTCGACGAGCTCCCCGAGCCCGCTCTCCTCGAGGTTGTGCCGCGCCCGCCGCACCTTCTCCGGGTGCATCTCGCTGCCGATCACCCGCCCGCCGCCGCCGTCGCGCACGGCCGCGGCCAGGAACAACGTCGAGATCCCGAACGACGTGCCGAACTCCACCACCGTGCGCGCCCTCGCCGCGAAGGCGAGGAGGTGGAGCAGCCTCCCGACCTCGCGGGAGACCGGCAGATAGGCGTCGGCGAACATGTGGGCGAGACGCTCGGGGTCGGGGTTCGCCCCGCGGCGCTCCCAGTCGCCGCGGACGCGGGCGATGATGCGCGGATCGCCGCTCTCGGCGTCCTGGAAGAGGCGGTCGAGGGTCCCTTGAACGCGCGGCGAAGCAAGCGTGGTGCTCATGATGTCATGTCTCCTCCGGGCAGCCTGACGGCGCTGAGCGCGCCGGCGCGCTGCTGCCCTGTTCGACAGGGAACCTGCACCCGCCGAGAGATGACTTCCAGTGCATGCACGGTAAGGTATAGTTGCGTCCCGTGCACTCCATGGATCTGAACCTCCTCGTCGCGCTCGACGTGCTCCTCGAGGAGGAGAGCGTCCTTCTCGCCGCGAAGCGGATGCACCTCAGCCCCTCGGCGATGAGCCGCACGCTCGCGCGCGTCCGCGAGGCGGTGGGCGACCCGATCCTCGTGCGTGCCGGCCGGCGGCTCGTGCCCACGCCCCGCGCCGCGGAGCTCCGCCCGCGCGTGCGCGCGGCGGTCGCCTCGGCCAGCGCGATCCTCCGCGAGCGGGGCGCGCTCGACGTCTCCGCGCTCACCCGCACCTTCGCCATCCGGACCAGCGACGGCATGATCGGGCTCCTCGGCGCCCCGCTCCTCGACGCGCTGAGGGTCGAGGCCCCGCGCGTCGCCGTCCGCTTCCTCCCCGAGGGCGACGAGGACGTGGCCGCGCTCCGCGAGGGCCGGATCGATATCGACGTCGGCATCATCGGCGACATGGGCCCGGAGATCCGCGTGCAGGCGCTCGCCAGAGACCGCTTCGTCGGTGTGGTGCGCCGCGGCAGCCCGCTCGCGTCCGGCAAGGTGACGCTGCAGCGGTTCGTCGAGCACCCCCACCTCGGCGTCTCCCGGCTGGGCAAGACCTGGGGCCCCATCGACGACGCCCTCCAGAAGAAAGGGCTCGCCCGGACCACCGCGGCCGTGGCGTCAGGCCATTACGCGGCGCTGCTCCTCCTCGCCAGCTCCGACCTCGTCGGCGCGTTCCCGTCGAAGTGGCTCGCGCACGCCGCGCCGCGCTTCGATCTCGTCACGTTCCCGCTGCCCGTGACCACGCCGCCCATCACCATCGCGCAGGCGTGGCACCCCCGCTTCGACGCCGATCCCGCGCACCGGTGGCTGCGCGACCGGCTCCGCCGCGTCTGCCGGTCGATCGCGGAGCTCGCGGCGTAGCCACGCCCGGTCCAGGACGCCAGGCCAGCGCCACCTCCACGCGCTTCGTGGCGCCCGCTCCCTGGTCCAGCCCAGGGAAATGCGCTCCGTCGCGCCCGCTCCCCGGTCCTGCTGCGATGACCTATCAGCCCAGGCTCCGTCGCTTTCCTTCACGGAACGGGCGCGCTCCGGAGACACTCACGGGTATGAAACGCTCATCGTTCCTCGTGCGGGCCGCCCTCGTCCTCCTCGCATGCGCCTGCGGTGGCGGAGGCGACGTCGGAGGAGGCGGCGCAGGCGGCGAGGCAAGCGAGGGCCCGTCCGCCAGCGCCACGGGCGCCGGCGGGAGCCCGTCCGCCAGCGCCACGGGCGCCGGCGGGAGCCCGTCCACCAGCGCCACGGGTGCCGGCGGGGGCCCGTCCACCAGCGCCACCGGCGCCGGCGGAGGTCTCGGCCCCCACGTCGCCGAGCCGAGCACGCCGACGCGCGGCGGGACGATGACCTTCACGAACATCGGCGCGCCCGGCTGGTGGCCCCGTCGCATCGACCGCGAGCCCGGCGATCCGGCGTGCGACCACAAGGACGGCGACGACACCTGGGGCGGGCACTGCTGCATGGCGGAGCACCACACGACGAGCGACAGGCTCGCTCCGTTCGACGAGGAGATGACCCTGATCATGAAGGCCATCCGCGTGAAGCAGCTCGCCGTCTACCAGCCCGGCGGCGACCCGGCCGCCTGGCAGATGGTCTCGTCGTGGGACGCGAGGAGCGGCGTGGGCTCCAACCTGCTCGTCACGCAGGGGCAGACAACGTCCGCCGACTTCACGGGCGACCTCACGAAGACGGACTGCGTCACGTACTTCACGCAGGACAGGCCCTTCGCGTGCGGCGACGGCAGGGACTATTACTGTCCCGAGGATCCGGGCGTCATGCACCTCGGCTGGGCGGGCTCGAAGCTCGTCGTCTTTCTCGCGTCGATGACGTTCGACGACGCGGACGTCGCGAAGTGCGACGGCGATGGGCAGGGCCACCCCGGCCCGTGGGTCGCGTTCGTCGCGTCCGAGCTCATTCGCGACGGCGGCCGCAAGTGGAACGGGCTCTGCAACTGCTATTCGAAGACGGGCACCGTCGGCGACGGCTGCGGCGAGATCAACGTGTTCGAGGTCGTGATGGACAGCAATGACTACAGCAACCGCGAGTTCATGAGCACCGGCGTCCGCTCGTACCAGGAAGGGCACATCGGCGGCAGCGTCTGCGGGAGCGGCTGTGATCGCGACGCGTTCGCCGATGACGTGGAGGTCGTCGACGCGTGCGCGAAGGAGGCCTACGAGGAGGGGCCCGTCATCGAGGCCGGCGGGCGCTCGGACGGCTGCCCGACATGGCGCCGGCCCATCGGAGATCGCTATTTCATGATCCTGCTCGACGAGGCGCAGCGCACGATCCAGGTCGCGGTCATCCACCCCGAGAGGATCCCCGCCGCCGCGGCCGAGATGCTCCCCGATCTGCCGGGCAGGCTCTCGCGCGGCGCCATCGACGCCATGATCTCGATGCGCCTGCCTGAGTGAGCCGCTGGCACGGTGAGGTGGAATCGTGGAATCGAACAGCGCCATGAAACGCAGGGACGAGCGGCGAGGCCCGCGCCCGCTCGGAGCGCTCGGCCGACGTGGACGGCGCGTCGGAAGGTTTGCTAGCGTGGGCGCTCATTGGGCGCTCGATAGCGAGGGTGGGTTCATGGCTCTTGGATCGTTCCCTGGCGGCACACAATCGCGGCTTCAGCGCTGCTGGCTCGCGCTCGGTGTGCTCCTCGCGGCGTGCGACGGGAAGGTGTCGCTCACCGACGACAAGCCCGGCGCGGCGGGCAGCACCGGCTCGGAGGCGTCCGGGGGCGGATCGAGCCCGACAGGCGGCGACGCGAGCCCGGACGGGCGCTGCGCGCTCTCCGTCACAAGCGGCGCGGCGCACGCGTGCGCGCTGTTCGCCGGGGGTAGCGTGTGGTGCTGGGGCGACAACACGTACGGACAGCTCGGAGACGGCACCTTCGAGCGGCGCGACAGGCCCGTGGAGGTCCGGATCCCCGGCGCCGAGAAGGTCGTCGCCGGCGGCAGGCACACGTGTGCGCTCGCCGGCGGCGAGCTGTGGTGCTGGGGAGACAACGCGGAAGGGCAGCTCGCCGGGGTGGCGGAGGCGCGCTCGAGCCTCCCCGTCGTGATCCGGGCGGCAGGCATCTCCGACGCGATCTTCGATGTGGCGCTCGCCGATCGGCAAACCTGCGTCCTCGACACGCTCACGCACGCCACGTGCTGGGGCACGGACGCTTCCGGCGTCCGGCGCGATCCGACGCTCGCGGCGGTCTCGGACGCGCAGCCTGTCTTCGGGCTGTTCGGCGGCTTCGACCGCATGGCAGCGCTCGTCCCGGAGGGGAAGCTCGTCGACATCTCGACCTGGGACCGCGCCGCGCCGCTGCGCGACGGCGCGGACTCTCCGGCAGCCGGCGCCGCGCTCGGCTCGGCGCACCGCTGCGTGCTCAAGCGGAGCGGGCTCGTCTGGTGCTCGCCCTGGCTCGGGCCGCTCTCGGAAGAGGCGCCGGGCGTCGTGATGGAGATGGGCAGCGACGTTGTCGAGATCGGCGCTGGCGCCTCGAGCACGTGCGCGCGCAGGGCGGACGGCGGCGTGTGGTGCCACGGCTGGTCGGACGGCGGGCAGCTCGGCGACGGTCGCAACGGCACGCCGGACGATCGCGCCTTCGGCAGCGGGCCGGTCGTCGGCCTCGACGGCGCCATCGACCTTTCCGTGGGCGGGCATCACGCCTGCGCCGTCCGCAACGACGGGAGCGTGTTGTGCTGGGGCGACCTCGATCCCCGGGCGGCGGCCGCGCCGTACCTCGTGAGCCGGGGGCCGGGAGCCGACGCGTGCCGCGCTCCGGAGCCGGCGCCGCGACCTGCCGCCCGGGATCGCCATGTCGATGCGGTCCGCGCCTACGCCGAGACGATGTGCCGCTGTGCACTCGGCGTCGATGCCGACCTCGACGGCTGCATCGCCGAGGAGGGGAGCATGAACGCCGCCTGCCTCGCGGCGCTCCCCGCGGACGAGACGTATCTCGACTGCATGACCGACGCCCTGTACCTGACCCGAGCGTCGTGCTGGGCCGCTTGCGCGAAGACGCCGGACGAGGTCCTGCCGAGCTGCCCGGTGGACGCCGCGTGCGCGCGGCCGTCCGGGGTCGAGGCATCGTATCTCTGCCACATGTCCTGGTATCCTTGCGATAACGAGCAGGGCGGCGTGATGAACGAGGCGCTCTGCGACGGGATCCGCGACTGCGACGACGGCGCCGACGAGGCCAACTGCTCTCGGGATCAGGGAGCGTTCTTCTGCGCCGAAGGGGAACCGCTTCCGTTCGAGCGCGTCTGCGACGACGTGATCGACTGCGAGAACGAGATCGACGAGCTCTGCCTCTGACCGTGAGGGCTGCCGGGCGCGCAGCAGTCGCGTCCGGGCGGCGCCCTCCCCTCACGCCACCGCCGCCGCGAACGACGCGAACAGGTCCCCTGGCAGCGCGTGGTCCAGCCGCCACGTGATCGCCATCGGCAGCTCGCCCTCGTGCCGCACGTAGCGCGCCGGCCCAAGGAACCAGAACGCCCGATCGTCGCTGCGCAGCCGCGCGAACAGCATCACCGCCGTGCCGAGCGCCTCGTGCTGCTTGTAGCGCCGCCCGGTGTCGCTCTCGGCGCGCGTTGTCGACTGGCTCTCCCAGTGGATGAGCTGCCGGCTGACGGCGTGGTCGCGGTAGCGCGTCGTCGGCGAGAACTGCCCGCTCGTCTTGTCGAGCGTGAACGCGAGCAGGTCGGCCCTGGCGTCCTTCGCCCAGTACACGCCCGTCTGCCACGGCGCGACCTTCGCGCTGCCCCCGACCCCGAACGCCGCGAGGACCTCGATGCGGGAGTAGCGCGCGTGCACCTCGAGCGGCACGTCCGGATGCGTCGCGAGCGCCCGGTGAACGTGGTCGACGCGCCCGGCGAGCACGTCCATCACCTCGACGAGCTCCGCGCGCACCTGCGGGTGGGCCCAGACGAGCGCGCACGCCTGCGCGAGCGTGGTT
Source organism: Sorangium sp. So ce1335 (assembly GCF_051521615.1). NCBI lineage: Bacteria > Pseudomonadati > Myxococcota > Polyangiales > Polyangiaceae > Sorangium > Sorangium sp. So ce1335. Next base: position 4,498,878 of record NZ_CP150363.1, on the reverse strand, counting down.
GTCTTGCCGATCGCGCGATCGGCCACGGTGGCGACGAGCATGCGCAACAGCCGTCGCTCGCGGGCGCTCATCGCGTCGGGATCCGGACACGCCTCGGACGCGAGCAGCCGGCGATACGCCTCGATCCGCGCGACATCGTCCACGTGCAGCAGCCGCCCGCACGCGCGCCGCAGCGCCTGCTCGTGCGGTCCGGCGCCCAGCAACGGAAGCCCCGCCTCGCCGCGGAGGTCCGACCACGATCGCTGGCCGGCAAACACGTCCTCGAGCTCGAGCCCTGTCTCCTCGAGGAACCGCGCCAGGCTCACGTCGCCGCCGCGGGCGAGCCGCCGCAGCTCCTCGACCCTGGCCGTCCACCCCGACGGCACGGCTTGCCGGATGTTCTCGAGCACGAGCTCCGACGCCTTCTCGTCGAGCTCCATGTGGCAGCCCGCTGGCAGGAACGGGAACCCGCTCTCGATCTGCTGCATCACCTCCCTTCGACTCCCGCCGAGCAGGGCTCCGAACCGGCGATCGAAGCGGAACTCGCGGCGATGGTGCCCGACGAAGTCGAGCACGGTGCACACGGTCTTGCCGGCGCTGCGCCGCAGACCGCGCCCGAGCTGCTGCAAGAACAGCGTCGGGCTGTCGGTCGGCCGCAGGAGGATCAGCGTATCGACCGCCGGGACGTCGAGCCCCTCGTTGAACAGATCGACCGAGAAGACGACGTTCACCTCCCGCGCCCCCAGCATCGCCAGGGCCGCGCGCCGCTCGCCGTCCGGGCTGTCCCCCCACACGGCTGCCGCCGCGATGCCCGCCTCGCGGAAGACGCGCGCCATGAACCGCGCGTGCTCGATGCTGACGCAGAACCCGAGCGCCCGCATCGTCCGCGGGTCGTCGACGTGCGCGACGAGCTGCGCCACCACCTGCCGGGCCCAGACGTCGTTGGCCGTGAGCAGGTTGGAGAGCCCCTCGATGTCGTAGCCCCGCCCGCGACGCCACGGCACCTCGCGCAGGTCCAGGCCGTCGTGGATGCCGAAGTAGACAAAGGGCACCAGCCGGTGCTGGTCAATTGCGTCCCATAGCCGCAGCTCCGCGGCGATCCGGTCATCGAACCACCCGAGCAGCGGCAGTCCATCGCTCCTCTCGGGCGTGGCCGTGAGGCCGAGGAGCTCCACGGGCCTCACGTGCTCCAGCAACGCGCGATACGACGGCGCCGCGGCGTGGTGGAACTCGTCGACGATCACCACGTCGAAGTGGCGCGGATCGAGATCGTCGAGCCCTACGGCGGCGAGGCTCTGGATCGACGCGAACACATGGTCGAAGCGCCGCGGGCGCCGGCCGCCGACCCACAGCTCGCCGAACGCGTGATCTCGCAGGCCGTGACGGAACGTCGCCAGGCTCTGCTCCAGGATCTCCTCACGGTGCGCGACGAAGAGCAGCCGCGCGCGGGGCAGCGCCTCCCGCAGCCGGGCGTAGTCGATCGCCGCCATCACCGTCTTGCCGGTGCCGGTCGCCGACACGAGCAGGTTGCGGTGATGCCCGCGCGCGCGGGAGAGCGCGATCTGCTCGAGCAGGCGCTCCTGGAACGGCTCGGCGCGGAGCTCGACAGGGCTGAGCATCACCGACGGCGCCCCGCTCGCTGCCTGATCGACGCGCGCGAGGAACGCCTCGCGGTCGTACGGCACGAAGTCGCCGCTGTTCCAGTAGCTCTCGAAGACGGCGGCGACCTTGGCGACGACATCCGGGTTGCGCGCCCCGGACACGCGAACGTTCCACTCGAGTCCGCTCGTCTGCGCTGTGTGCGTCAGGTTGGAGGAGCCGATATAGGCTGTCGAGAAGCCCGACGCGCGATGAAAGAGCCAGGCCTTCGCGTGCAGGCGCGTCGTACCGATGTCGTACGAGACGCACACGTCGGCGCCGGCCTTGAGGAGCGCGTCGAGCGCCCGCGCCTCGGTCGAGCCCGTGTACGTTGTCGTCAGCACGCGCAGCGCCCGGCCCGCCTGGCAATGCACGCGGAGGGCCTCGAGGAGCGGGGCAATGCCGCTGTGGCGGACGAACGCCATGACGACATCGATGCGGTCCGCCGACCGGACCTCGGTCAGGAGCTGGTGACCCACCCTGGGCTCGCCGGGCGCGTTGGTGAGCAGCGTCGTGTCGAGCAGCGGGATGAGCGGCTCGGCGATCGTCTCTGGCCTGCCGTCCGGCTGCCGCCCGACGATGGCCCGGAGCACCGTCCCCGGCTCGACAGGCGCGTCCGGCTGGACGTCGGCGCCGGCGATCACCGCCTCGATCTGCGCGACGAGCCTCCGCGCCAGCCCCACGCCCACGCTCACGCGCGCTGCGTCGGGCACGCCGGCGATGGCGCGCTGCACGACGCGACCCAGGTGCAGCGCGATGCGGTCGGCGGCCTCGGCGGCGCGGAGCCCCCCGGTGCGGGCCTCCTGGCCGGGATCGAGCTCGCGCAGGCCAGACGCCAGCGCCTCCGTCACGAGGATCTCGTAAAGACCGCGCCGGGTCGACTTCATCGGCCGCGAGTCTACTGCAGGCGAGCGCGCCTCCGGGCGGCATCGACCATCGCCGGCATCCCCCCGCAAGGCGACACAGCCCCCTCACCCGGGCCAGGTCGGGCCCCGTCGTGCGCGCCCTCATTCATCGCCCCGGAAGAGCTCACGGAAGAACCGGTCCCTGTGCAGCAGGAAGTCGCGCGTGAGCGCGAAATGCTCTGTCTCCTCGTAGGCCACCTGCGCGATGCCGTCCTCCGAGAGCCGGTAGATGGTCGCCGCCGGATAGGCCAGCACGATGGGCGAGTGGGTTGCGATGATGAACTGCGATCGCCCGCGCTCGATGAGCTCGTGCATGCGCGCGAGCAGCGTGAGCTGCCTGGCCGGCGACAGCGCCGCCTCCGGCTCGTCGAGGATGAAGAGGCTGTCCGGCGCGAACCGGTGCTTCACGAGGGCCAGGAACGACTCGCCGTGCGACTGCTCGTGCAGCGACGTGCCGCCATACCCCGGGGTGACCCCCAGCTCGTCCACCTGGGTCGCGACGTTGAAGAAGCTCTCGGCGCGGAGGAAGAAGCCGTTCTTCTCGCGGCGCGGCCCGCGCACGAGCCGCATCGCCGTGTGCAGCTCCGACTCGGAGCGCCGGGTCGAGAAGTTGAAGCCCTTCGAGCCGCCCTCTGCGTTGAAGCCCGCGAGCAGCGCGATCGCCTCGATGAGGGTCGACTTGCCGGAGCCGTTCTCGCCGACGAGGAAGGTCACCTTCGGGTGCAGCGCGAGCTCCTCGAGGCCGCGCACGGCGGGGATGCTGAACGGGTACCGGGAGAGGTCGGCGACCCGCTCGCGCAGGAGCTGGACGGAGCGGATGAAGCCGGGCTGGAGGAGGGCGCGCGTCATGGGGGTGCGAGGCCGTGGCGTACGAGCGTACGCGGGTTCTCAGGGCGATAGCACGTCGTACGCGGCATGGAGCAATCTGGTATGATCCTCTGTTGCGCACTGACGCGTTCCCGCGGGGGACGGCTCCACCCTCCCCCGGCACCTGACGAGGTCCTACCATGTCTTCCACCGATCGCTGCGATCGTGGTCTTGTCGCCTTGCTGTCCCTCGCCGCGCTCGCGGTCGCCGGGTGCGGCGCTGGGTCTGAGCCCACGCCGCTCGCGGAGGGCGCGCTCGCGGAGGGCGCGCTCGCGGAGGGCGCGCTCGAGGCGCGTGCGGCGTCTCTGGCCGACCGTCGCCCGGCGAAGCTGTGCCGCCGTCACGTCGGTGCCCACGCGGCGTGGTCGTCCGTGGCGCCGCTGCCTGAGGCGCGACAGCGGCACATCGCCCTGCTCATGCCGGATGGCCAGGTGATGGTCGCCGGCGGCAGCGGCGCCTTCCCCTACCCGACGGCTGTCGACTTCTACAATCCTGCCACGGACGCGTGGACGACCGGCGGCGCGCTTCCCTACCCGATGTACCCCGTGGGCGCCGCGCTCCTGCAGGACGGCAGGGTGCTCTTCAGCCCCGGCGGGCTCGTCTATGATCCGAGCACGGGCGCGACGACGAGCGTTCCGCTCACGCCCGCCGAGGCGGCGCGTGGGTGGGAGTTCGCTCAGACGGCGCTCACGGTCTTGCCGAACGGGCTGGTGTTGCGCACGGGCGGCAGCGACGACGATAGCGTCCTCAGGGAGGCCGCGCTCTACGATCCCGCCACGAACACCTGGTCCAGCGCAGGGACGATGTCGGTGACCCGCCACCTGCACACGGCGACGCTGCTCCAGGATGGGCGCGTGCTCGTCGTCGGCGGGTACACGTTGAACCGCGACGAGCGGCCGGCAGGTCGCACGAGCGTCGAGATCTACGACCCGGCCACGGGCGGCTGGACGGCGGCGGCGCCGACGAACCTGCCTCGCATGCAGCACACGGCCACGCTGCTGCCGAGCGGACGCGTGCTGGTGGTCGGTGGCGGCGGCAAGATCTACGGCGGCACGGAAGAGGAGGTCGTGGTCCTCGTCGACGCCGGCGAGACCGCCGAGATCTACGACCCCGCGAGCGACACGTGGACGCCGACCGCGCCGCCGAATTTCTGGCACACCTGGGCGTCCGCGGTGGCGCCCATGTCTCACGGCCGCGTGATGGCCGTCGGCACCGAGGGCGCCGAGATCTACAAGGAGTCGAACGATACCTGGACCGTGATCGACGACCCGACCCCGAGGGGCTTTCACACCGCGACGGCCCTGCAAGACGGCTCGGTCCTCATCACGGGCGGGTACGACGCGACGTACTTCACCAATCCGCCGGCCATGACGAGCGTGGAGCGCTACGGAGGCTGCAAGCCGAAGCGTTGATGCGTTCACGCCTGCCGGGAGCGAGACGGTCGACCTCTTCGGAGTCATGGAACAGATCTGGAACAGGTCTTCGGTCGGGGGTGATGTGGTGGGAGCGTGCTGAGCGCGGGCGGGCGAGCTTTGCCCGCCCAGGGCGGCGCCCGAGCGGACGACCAAGCGGAGCACCGCCCGGCGGCGATCGTGACGGGCCACCGATGATTTTTTCGGGCGCGGGCAGTCAGTGCTCTCGGCAGGGGCAGGCGCCCCCGCTCGGAGAGGCATCGACGGTCATGAGAAGGCGAGAGTTCATGGGAGCTTTGATCAGCGTCGCGGCGCCGGGGTGCGCGTTGGGCGGGACCGAGGAGGGGCAGCCAGGGCAGGACGCGGGGGCCGGCGCGCTGGCGCCCGCGCGCGAGGTGATGGAGGCGGAGGTAGCGGCGGGGCAGATGCCGGGAGCGGTCTGGCTGGTCGCGCGCGACGACGACGTGTACGTGGACGCGGCGGGCGTTACCGAGCTCGGCGGCAGCACGCCCATGCGGCGGGACACGATTTTCCGGATCGCCTCGATGACGAAGGCGGTCACCGCGACGGCGGTGATGATGCTCGTCGAGGAAGGCAAGCTCGACCTCGACTCCCCCGTCGACCGATGGTTGCCGGAGCTCGCGAACCGGAAGGTGCTGGCGCGCATCGATGGTCCGCTCGACGAGACCGTGCCCGCGGAGCGGCCGATCACGGTGCGCGACCTGATGACGTTCACGATGGGCTTTGGAATCCTGTTCGACGCATCGTTGCCGATCCAGCGGGCCATCGACGAGCTGGAGCTCGTCAACGCGCAGCCGGTGCCGATGACGCCGCACGGGCCAGACGAGTGGATCCGGCGGCTCGGGACGCTGCCGCTCATGCATCAGCCGGGCGCGCAGTGGATGTACAACACGGGGAGCCTGGTGCAGGGGGTGCTCGTGGGGCGCGTAGCCGACCAGGGCTTCGATGCGTTCGTGCGCGAGCGCATCCTCGCGCCGCTCGGGATGCGGGACACCGACTTTCACGTCCCGGCGGACAAGCTCGCTCGGTTCGCGGGCTGCGGTTACTACACGGACGAGCAGACGGGAGAGAAGACGCGCATGGATCGCGACGGGGCCGAGAGCGCCTATGCCAGCCCGCCGGCGTTCCCTTCGGGCGCCGCCGGGCTCGTGTCGACGGTGGACGACTACCTCCTGTTCGCGCGCATGCTCATGAACGGCGGTGTGCACGAGGGCCGGCGGATCTTGAGCGCCGCCTCGGTGCGCGAGATGACGACCGATCACCTCACACCGGCCCAGAAGGCGGCGTCCTCGTTCTTCCCGGGCTTCTTCGAGATGCACGGCTGGGGCTATGGGCTGGCCGTGGTCACGGCGCCGGACGCGGTCTCGGAGGTGCCCGGGCGCTATGGCTGGGACGGCGGGTTCGGGACGTCCTGGATCAATGATCCGGGCCGCGCGCTGATCGGGATCGTGATGACACAATCCGCCGGCTTTCTGTTCTCGGGGTCTCTCGAGCGTTTCTGGCGCAGCGTCTACGCCGCCACCGAATCGGCATGAGACGCGGCCCACCAGCGGCGGCTCGCCGCGTGGGCAGGGTGCAGATCAGGCGAGCTCGTCCTCCGCGACCACGCGCACCGCATCCCCCACCCGCGCTCGGCCCCCGCGCAGCACGCGCGCCGTGATCCCGCCGTGCCCGCGCATCGCCTGGAAACCGCCCTCGCCGAGCGCCTCATCCATCTTCGAGCACGGCTCGCACGGCCCGGTCCCCTCGAGCACCGCCTCGTGGCCGATCGCGAAGCGGAGCCCCTTCAACGCGACGAGGTTGCTCCCCGCGACCACGAGGTTGCGCCGGACGAGCTCGGGCGTGACCGCGTCGCGCCCGACGAGCGACGCGACGACCGGCAGGTGCTCGTGCTGGATCAGCGTGACCTGCCGCTTGCCGCCCGCCCTGGCCGCGCGATCGCCCGCGACGCCGCGCCCTTCGACGAGCTCGACCTCGGGGAGCACGATCATCGGCGCGCCGTACGCGGGGCGGACGCCGATCCAGACCAGGCGGCCCGCCTGCGGCACGTGAGCGAGCCGCTCGCGCAGGGTCATCGACGACGTGTCCTTCGGCGCCATGGGCGGTAGCATGCCACGCGCGGTGCGGGGCCCGGCACTGATCCAGCCGCGGAGAGGAGCAGGTCGGACCCGACGAGGTTGACGCCTGCCCCTGCCCGGCGACACTCGAGCCGACCTGCCGGAATGACCCGAGCAACCGCGTCACACAACCGAACCGCCCGGGAGTCAATTCGCAATGACCACACGGCACGAGCTCGAGGGCACCCTGGCGCGCTGGTTTGCTGTGGACGCCGACTCGCACCTTGGCGTCTTCACTGGCGCCTACGCTGCGTGGCCGAGCGCTGTCTTCGAAGACTACGTCGCGGTGCGTGCTGCCGATGAGTTCCTGGACTCCGCCCCCGTCGTCACCGAAGGGATGCTCAGCGCGGCCTATCGAGCTTCCAAGGCGGATCCCACAATCCCTCTACGTGAGGCTTCGCGCGGTCTTTACTCCTTCGATGCCGATCTTGGTTACGGCGGATCGACCATCTACTTTCTGGGTGCGTCGCCGGTCCGGCCTCTCATCGCTCGTGCCGCTCCCGAATTGCTGTCGCGTGCTGCGAGTCTCGTCCGGTTCGCCAGCCTGCGTTTCGCAGACGTCACCCAACTTGACCTGGCCCACCTGGTGCCGTTCGTTGTTCGTGACGGCTGAGGAGCGCCAGCAGCTCGCGCGTCCACGTCGTCCGTGCCCAGCCGAAGTCCTGCGGGCTTGCGTCGAGCAGTTGCTCGCGTCGCCGCCGGTGCGCTGCAGAAACCTTGCGCTGACCGTTTGGTCCGACGTAGATCGCGCCCAGGGGTTCCTCGTTGTCCGGCTGAGCCGCTCGAAGGGGTAGCTGTCGGCCCCCAGCAGCGGCCACGAGCGCGTCGTCCCCCTCGCTGCGCAGCTCCTCACGGTCCTCCAGGGCGTGAAGCGTGAAGAAGAAGGCCGGGCTCGTCTCCACCACGAGGCGGGGCCAGCCCTGGGCCGAGTGTTCGCTGAACCAGGCCCTCAAGCAGGCCACGAGGAAGGCCGGCATCGCGGCACCGTTCCGGTTCCACGACCTCCGGCACTTCCTCGTGACCCAGCTCTTCCGCCGTGGCGGCGGAGCTCCGGCCGTCCAGGCCCTCGCCGGCCTCCTGCACCTGGCGACCACCCAGAACTACGCCCACGTCGTCCGCGAGGACCTCGTGGCCACGATCGGCCTGCTCGGCGTCGACGGCAACAGGACGGTCGCGGCCTCTCCGACCACTCGCTGAGGCGCTCATCTCAGCGGGCGAAAGCCTCAACGATTTCGCGATGGTGGGTCGACAGGGACTCGAACCCTGGACCTACGGATTAAAAGAGGCTGGGGGTGCTGAGGGAAATCGCGGGGTTAGGTGGCAAAGTGGGCAGGAAGGTGGGCAGACGGGAGGTGGGGGTGGAGACGGAGGCCAGGCGCGGGAGCTGGCGGTGGCGGCGCTGAAGGCGGTGGCGGCGGGGGAGGCGGTGGGGGTGGATATGCTGGTGCGGTTGGCGGAGCAGGTGGCCGCCGGTGGTAGTAGCGTGGGTGCGGGGGTCGGGGCGGCGCCCTCCCCTGCCCTGTCGCCGCGAGCGGCGCTGGTTGCGCAGCTCGGGGAGGGGCTGGGTGCCGCGGCGGCGGCCGGGGACGTTGAAGCCGTGCGCGTTGCGCACGAGGCGATCGGGCGGCTACTGGGGCTGCCATGCCAGAACGCGGCGGCCAGCGTCCAAGCTCCCGTGGTCGACCTCACGGCCGAACGCGGGAAGCGCGGAATGCCACGTCGCAGGGTCATGGGGCCACCCCTTTGCAGGGTCATGGGGCCAGGGGGAGACGACGTGATCGGTCTCGACCATGCCCGAGACCGCGAAGCGTGTCGAGGTCCCCGGAGCCGGGCGCGAAGCGACCGGCGACGTCCCTCTTTTTTGCAGGGTCATGGGGCCACCCGGGCCCCCTGGTAGGTCCGGCGCAGGGGTCACGACGCTCAGGAGCAGGAACGTCCACCCCGCCCCCGGCGCCCCTCGCGGCCATGCTGACGAGGGTGGGCGAGGCGCGCCGAGTGGAGCGAGGGGGTCAGCGGCGCGGCCCCGGGATCGACGTCCTCGCCGGGGCCGCAGCGGTCATCGCCGCTTGCTGCGTGGATGGGTGGGCGGCTTGCTGCGCGCGGGCACTGGCGCGGCCGTGTTGCTCTCGTCGAGCTTCGGCTTGAGCCGTGGCCTGTACGACTCGCCCTCGACGATGAAGTCGAACGCCGCGTTCTTGAACCGATCGACGGCGCTCTGCGCGAGCAGCACGTCGTCGAACATCGCGAGCCACTCGGCCGTGTCGCGATTGCTCGTGACGATCATCGACGCGTGACCCGTGCGCTCGAGGAAGAGCTGGTAGACGTCGCGGCTCTCTTCCTTGCTCATCGCCTCGAGCGCGAAGTCGTCGAGGATGAGCAGGTCGACGGTCGTGAGCGCGACCATCTCGGCGTCGCGTGAGTTGTCGAGCCTGCTCTGGCGCAGCCTGCGCAGCATCGCGTCGGCGCGCAGGAAACGCACGCTGTAGCCGTGCTGGCACGCGAGGTGTCCGAGCGCGTTCGCGAGGAAGGTCTTGCCCACGCCGACCGAGCCGAGGATGACGATGTGCTTGTGCTCTTCGAGGAAGCGCAGGCTCGTGAACCCACCGAGCAGACGCTTGTCGAAGCTGACCTTCGCGGTCTTGTCCCAGAGCTCCAGGCGCATGTTGGGATCGAGCCCGGCGTCGCGTACGCGGCTCTCCGTCGCGCTCGCCTCGCGGCGCGCGATCTCGTCGGTGAGCAGCATGAGCAACATCTCCTCGTGCCCCATCGACTGCTTCTCGGCCAGCAGCAGCCGCTCACGCAACGTCGCTGCGATGCGGCCGAGGCGCAGGCGCTTGAGCGCCGTGACGAGCGCGGGGTCGACTTCGCTCGAGCTCATCACGCCTCCTCCTTCGTCGCGGCAGCCGCCAGCGTGCGTGTCGCGAAGTGCTCGGTGCTGCGCGCGAACCGCGGCGTGGGGAGCGCAACGACCTTGCGCTCATCCGTGGGCGGTGACGCGGGCGTCTTCGCCGTCTCGAGCATGCGCGTCACGCGCTGCACGTCGACGACATCGAACGCGAGCGCGCTCTGGCAGATCGCCTCGACGCGCCCGTTGCCGAACTTGTTGCACAGCCGCAGCAGCGCATAGACGAGCCGCATGCGCGTCCACGGTAGCGGCACATCGAGCAGCCGCTCGGCGTAGATGCCGACGTGCACGCCGCACTTCTTCGCGCTCGCGATGAGCGAAGCCACATCGCGCTCGGCCGCGATGTCCTTGCCCACGGGGTAGTCGCTCGGGTCGGTGGAGCGCTTGCCCGGCGCAACGCGCGCGTGCACCTTCACGAGCTGCGTGCCGGCGTAGATCCTCACGGACACGCTGTCGGCGCGAACGCGCACCGTGCTGCCGACGTAGCGCGTTGGCACGCTGTAGAGCGACCGGAGGACCTGCACGTGATGGTCCGGGTGCACCTTTGCATCAGTCCAGTGCGGTACGTCGAACGGAGCTGTCGGCGCCGGCTTCATGGCGCTCCTCTCGCGTGCCTCGAACACCTCGCGCGGCACTTCGCGCGTCGTGCCGTGGACGCGCGCACCGGCGACGTGGCGACACCATCGCTCAGCGGACGCGCGCGCCTCGTCGAGGCTGGTGAACGACTCGCCGTCGAACCAGCTCTCGCGCACGTACGCGACCTGATTCTCGACACGCGCCTTGTCTTTGGGCGACCTGACTCGCGCGGCATCCACCAACACCCCGCGCGTCTGCGCGTAGTCGAGGAACGCCGGCACGAGCACGGGGGCGAGCTCGTCAGCGCGCAGCACGATGGCCTTCATGTTGTCCGGGAGGATCACGCGCGCCATCGCGCCGAAGAACCTCCACGCCGCATCCAGCCCCGCGCACACCGCCGCCGTGGTCTGCTCGAACGACGGCCACACGAACTGGTAGCGGCTGTACGCGAGCGTCACCACGAGCACCCACAGATTTCGAACCCGCTGCGTCGCTGGATCGAACAGCTTACCCATCAGGCCGAAGTCGATCTGCGCGACCTCGCCGGGCTCGGTGTCAGCGACGCGAACCGTCGGCGTCTTCTTGCGCCACGCGAGCTCCTCCATGACGAAGCGCCGGAGCGTGTCGTAGCTCGCGCTGACGCCGTGGTCGCGCTTGAGCAGCGTGTGGATCTTCGTCAGCTTCAGCGGCCGAGGCTGGGCGAGCCAGGCCTCGATACGTGCGCGATGCGCGCCGATCTCTTTCCACTCTTCGCTCGCGTCGGGCACCGGGCGCGCCTGCACGCGCTGGGCGATTGCGTGGATCTCCTCGTCCGTCGGCTCGCGATCGGGCGGCAGTGGCAATGTCGCAGCGGCCTCGAAGTACCTGCCGACCGTCTTGCGATCGAACCCTGTCTCGCGCGCCACGTGACGCGCGCTCTGCCCCGCCGCACGACGGCGGAGCATTTCCTTGATGTCAACCATGATCAGCTCTCGGTAGGGCATCGGCCTCCTTCCGACGGCGACCCGCGCCGTCGTCGGAAGGAGCCCGTCTCAGATCCCGACCGCGGCGTCCCGAGCTGGCCCCATGAGGCTGCAAAAAACCTCGGAAGCCGGCCCCATGACCCTGCAAAAAACTGGGTCACGCCCCCGCGCGGGTGGCCCCATCCTCCTGCGTTTGGGGTGGCCCCATGACCCTGCAAAAAACGCCGTCAGGTGGCCCCATGAGGCTGCAAACCGGCACGCGGAAGGTAGCGAGCCGTGCGAACCGCACCTATCTGCCGGGCAGCCGACCTGAATGGCGGCGATGAGGCGAGCCACGTCCGCTCCCGTTTCATCGGGTGGCACTCACTCTTCCTTCACCACGACGTAGCTCTCCCGCGTCACCCGCGCCCCTTGCCGCCTGTCGAACGCGATGAAGTCGAGACCGCGCTCAAGCAGCACCACGAAACGCGAACCGTCCTCCCGCGTGCCCGTAATGGCCCGCTGATGGACGCGCGCCAGCGGGTCGCTCGGCAGCACCAGCGGTCTCCATCCCGGGTTCCCCGCGACGCGCGCGATCCGCGCCTTTTGGTCGACAGCGCTCAGCGTCCGATGATGCCCGTGCCCTTGGTTCTCCTTCTCGGGATGGGGCGCGTAGGTTTCGACCTCCAGGCTCTGGCAGCTACGCGCCCTGAAGAACGCCGCTGCCTCTCCGAGCAGCGTGAGCTGCCACTCGGTCTGCAGGTAAGGATCGACGATCCGAAGCGCGCGGATGGGTCGATGGTTGAGTGGTTCACCCGAGGCGTTGACGAACCAGCGGGCGAAGGTCGCGTCCGCGCCCTGCTTGCGCGCGGGCACGGTGTGGACGATGATGCTCGGGGCCGCCTCGTCCGGCTCGAAGTCCGATGCGGTGCACACCCGCGCGGCAGCGACAAGCGCCGCCACGCGCTCCCGGGCTGCCTGCCCGGCCGCGCGTCCCACGGTTCGGAACACCCGGCATTTCTCGCGCAGCCACCCAGGACCGAGCGCGTCCGCGTCATGCGGTTGCTCCACGAGGAACACGTCTTCGGAATCGGGCGCACCGGACGACATCTTCCAGGCAAAATCCGCTGCCGCGCTCGGCGACACCTTCCGCACCTCCACCTTGCCCATCTCGATCGCCAACCGCAGCCGGAGCGCAGTGATTCGCTCCTCGTCTGAGTTCGGATCCGGCAGGCGACCGAGCACCACACGTGCGCGCCCTGGGCCGTCGGCGTGCCGCACTATCCAGCGCAGCCAGCCATCGTCCGCCATCGCCTGCCGACCGACGCTGGGCGCCACGACGGTGATCTCCACGGTCGGCAGCCGCGCAAGACGCTCCCGGACCTCGACGCCGCCCCGGAACACCGGCTCGACCAAGAGCCCGTCTCGCTCAGCCCGCTTATCCAGGAGCGCCCAGCCGGGATCGAGACGGTCGAGCAGCTTGCGGCGCCGCAGGAGCGGCTCGTAACGCTGCGTCTCGAACGCGAGCAGGCACCGGTGACATGCCGTCGTGCAAGCAGGGTTTGAGCACCGCAGCCGCTGTCGCGCCGTGTTCATCAGCTCCTGCCAGCGCTCCCGCAGCGCCCGGCAGTGGCCCACCCCGCCGGCCACCTGATCGTACAGGATGACGTCGTACACGAAGCCTTGACCGACACCACGCGGCGAGAGCAACCCGCTGACCTCGCGCGAATCGACCCCCAGCACCTCGCCCGCTGCGAGCTGGAGCGCCACCATCCACGTCGTGGCGAGGCGCAGCCCATCCTCCCCGCCGGGGAGCGCGAGCGCCCCCTTCAGCTCGATCCGGAGCGTCTCCGTGCGCAGGTCGCCGGCGAGCACCATGTGGCGCCAATAGTTCCCCTTGTTTTCGCAGCGCCCCTTGCCACGTAGGCGTTGATGCTGCTCGAGCGCCTTGGGCAGCGGATCGACTTTGTTGCCCTTCTTGTCGGTCCCTGGCAGCTCCGTCTCGGGCTCGGCGCGGCCGCAGAGATAGCAGATGGCGTAGCCGTATCCCTGCCGCTGCGCGCCCACCGCGGCCGAGCTCGCGCTCGCTCCGCTTCGGTCCGATTCCACGAGCGACCCCTCGGTGCGCACCAGGATCGACCCCTCCTCGTCGTACGCCAGCGCAAGACCGGCGCTCACCTCTGCCGTCGGGCCTCCTTCGCGGGTTGCGTAGACGGCCTCCGTCACCGGGCGCAGGGCGGTCCTGGCCCCGCCGGCCCAGCGTTGCGGCCGCCGCCCCCACTGCACGGCGAACCCTAGCTTCGGCTGGATGACCGGGATCTCCCGCAACCCCGGCTGCTGGCAGGTCTTGCACGCCTTCTCCAGGCCACCTTGGTTGCGAGCGAAGTGGAACTGTCCGCAGTTCGGGCACAGGCCGATGACCCGCTGCGCGATCACGCCGGGCGCGTCCGTACCGGTCCAGTGCCGGAGGAGACCGCGGGAGACATGCACGTGCTTGCCCGCGATGACTTCGGCCCCCGGCGCGTACTCGCTCAGCGCGAGCGCCACGTCGCGCTCGAGGCGGAGGCGCGGCTGCGAGGAGGACCGGCTCTCCCCGCGGCTCTCCTCCCAGCGCTCGACGAGAGGCACCACCTGCACCGGGAACCCGTACCGCGGCAGGAACTGCGCGACGGCCAGGTAACTGAGCAACGACTCGCTCGCCAGGTCGTCCCGCTGGTACTCCAGCGCGCGAATCATCCCGCGATCCTGCGCCGCCTCCGGCTTGGCCCGCTCGGCGTCGAGCTGCATGTTCAGGATGCGAAGCTGGTGGCGCACTTCAGCGGCGATCTTCTCGATGTGCGTCCAGCAGCGGTCGGCGATGTCGTCCATCGACATGCTCGCCAGCGCGGTGCGCGCCGTCAGCGCCCGCACCTGCGCGACGAGCGCGGTGTCGGCGACCGCCATGTCCACCAGCCAGGCGACGAACGCGTGACACATCGTCTCCTGCTTGACGTCCACCCCGAGCGTCTTCCCGATCTGATCGCCGACCGCGGCGTCGAGGTGCTCGACCGCGGCGATGGCGTCCTCGAAGAACGCCTTCACCGAGCCGAAGACGGTGAGCGGATTCTGAGCGCTCACGCCGGCGTCGAAGCGCTGGAAGAACCGCGCCAGAAGGTGCGCGTACACGTGGCGCCGGCAGATCCGGGGGCTGTCGAGCTTGACCGCGGGGGGCGTGATCGGGAGCTTGAAGGGGCGCTCCGGATCGGCGAAGGCCGCCTGATCGAACGGCCGCGGTCGCGCGAAGGTCAGCACCAGCGCCGTGCCCTCCGCGCGGCGGCCGGCGCGGCCAGCGCGCTGCAGGTAGTTCGACGGACCGGGCGGCACGTTGGTGAGGAACGTGGCGCTGAGACCGCCGATGTCGACGCCGAGCTCCATCGTGGTCGAGCACACGAGCGCGTTGCGCTCGCCCTCCTTGAAGCGAGCCTCGCTCTGCTCCAGGTCCTCCGGGAGGATCTGGGCGGTGTGTTCCTCGGAGTTCAGCCCGAGGAGCTCCGTCCGGCCTTCGCCCACCGCACGCGCCACGATCCGGTCCCGGTCATCAAGCTCCTGCCCCGGCGGGATGCGGGCGAGCGTGCCCTCGCAGTGACTTGTCGGGCAAACGTCTGCCACCGCGCGCGCCCACGAGGTCCGGCACAGACGACAACGGTAGAGCGGCCCCGCGCTCGACCGCCGGAAGCGGAGCAGGTGGAACACGATCTCCAAGCGCCCCGCCTCGTTCCGGCGCCGGACGGGCGACACCGACTGAGATTGCTGCTGCCCCACCGGCGCGACGCGGTCGAGCGCGTCCCAGACCTCTTCGAGGACCAGCACCGGCGTCACTGCAGCGGGCGCGCCCAGCTCCGCCAGCACCCGCGCCACGTAAGCCAGCCGGCGGTTTTCGTTCGCGGTCACCCCGGCGCCGGATGGCATGAGCGGGACCGGCGTCTTCTCCCACGCGCCGTCGGCCGCGTCGTCGTTGGTGTCTGCGCCGGCCTTGCCCTTCGGATGCTCCTTGACCATCGGGCGGTCGATGAGACGGCGCGGGAGAAAGTCATCATGGATCCCGACGCGAAGGACCGTGCATGCACCATCGGCGCGCATCGTGTCCAGCAGGGTGGCAACGAGCGCGCTCCACACGTCGTCGGGGAACAGCCGGCGCACGTCCGGATGCTTGGGCGCGGGAAAAGCGATCCCGTAATCGACTACCACGACGCCGTTCGCCTCCAGGTTGCCGAGCCGTCCAGGGCGGCGCGAGAGCTCGCGGGCAACGAGCATGCGAGCCAGATCCAGCGCGCTGGCGGCGTCGTGGTTGCTGAGCTCTCGGAGGTCAGCGTGGTCGCGAATGGCCGAGGCCAAGCATTCAAAGTCGACGCCCTCGGCGGCGGCGGCGGCGCGGGCCGCAGCAAGCTTGACCTTGAGGCGGGCCGCCTCCTCGAAGTCGTCGCGCTCCACGGCGGCCACGATCTCCCGCTGGAGGGCAGAGGCACGGCCCGACTCCCCCCGGCCGGCGCAAGCGTCGAGCGCTTCGACGAGGATCCGGCGGGCGAGCAGCGTATCATGCGACTCCTCCACCTTCGCCGCCAGCGACGCGGCCACCTGGCGGTTGTCGGCGAACAGCAGGAGGCGTCTCCCCTCACCGCGCAACCAACGACCGGCGGCGGCGCGGTGTCGCGGGAGCGACGGATACACCCCATCGATCAATACCTGCAGCGCCGCGTCGGTGCCGACCTGAACGCGCCGGATGACGGGCAGCGCAGGTCGCTGGGAATCGCAGCGGGGGCAAGCCACGCCGGCGAGCGTCCGCTCGGGCCCCTTGAAGTTCCCGCCCGGGAATCGCCACAGGCGCCGGCCGTCCGCGGCGCCGAGGCGGCAGGGTGCCGAGCTGGTGTCGACCCACCGCTGTTCCGGCGCTCCGTCCGCCGTGGGCAAAGGGCTGCCGTCGTCCCAACGATCCCTGAAGCAGAACAGGGCCACGTCGCTCTTGTCCTCTTTCCGCTTCCCGCCGCCGGAGCCCGCCTGCCCGTGCACCCGCTGCGGCACCAGCGCCGGGAGACCATCATCGCCAGCCCCTTCAAGCCCGAGCACGAAGGACTGACCGCAGGATTCGCACACGCGCAGCTCGTAGACGCCGCAGCCGCACCCGCACCGGCCCACCGGCTCGGTGTACAGCGTGCCGAGCGCGCCCCGAATCACCGCCTCGGGGCACTGGCCATTGAGGCAGGCGTAGACGCCGTGCGGTCCGCGCGCCGTCGCATGGATGCGCACGGGCAGGAGCGGGATCTCGCTCGCCGCGCTGCGGGCCAGCGCGAGCACCTCGAGGACGCGGTGAGCAGCCCGCCGGCGCACGCCCAGATCACCGTCCTTGCCGAACAGTGCGTCGGCCAGCCGATCGATGCGGGTGGGGGCGTCGTTCAGATCGCTACGCAGCTTGCGTACCCAGGTGAGCGGCTCCAACGCATCATGGAGCAGGCGCGCGGCCGGGAGGTCATCGCGCGTCCGGAAGCCGGGGCGGAGCACGTCGACCACCTGTTGCGCCCGCTCACGGGAGACCTTCGAGCCGTCGAGGTTGACCTCGACCTCGCCGTCCACCACCTCGTCCACGAGCGTCGCGAAGTCGGTGTCGAGCGCCGCCACCGCGGCGGGCGCAGGGAGGGCCAGCTTGACAGGCGAGGTCTTCGCCTGGGGGACGACGCGCCGCCCCTCGATAGGCTCGACGTCGGAAGGGGCCTTGGAGAGCAAGCTCGCGGCGAAGGAGCGGAGGCGCTCCCGGCCGTCCGAGATCCCCTGGTGCATCGTCGCCGACGTGGCGATCCCCTGGACCGCGCTCGGCTCCGTGATCCCCCAGCGAAGCCAGGCGCGCCGCATGAGGAGCGTGAGTTCGGCCGCCATCGCGCCGGCATAGACGTGCGCCTCATCGATGACGACCATCTCCGGGCGCGCGAACCGGTCGTTGAAGATGGGCGCGTCGGCCGGCCGAACGAGCGCGTACTCCAGCATCGAATAGTTCGTCACCAGGATGTGCGGCGGCCGCTCGCGGAGTTGCTCGCGCGAGATGAGCTCCGCGCGCGGCACGGGCAACCCGAGCTTCTTGAGCTTCCGTTCGGCCTCCTTCGTCGTCTCCGGCAGGCGGCTCGTGTAAAGGCTGAAGCGGATGGTCGGATGGTCGCCGAGAATCGCCCGCAGCCGATCCATCTGGTTGTTCACCAGCGCGTTCAGGGGATAGAGGAGGAGCACGCGTACGCCGGGGCGCTTCAGGTCCGGATCGCGAAGGAGCTTGTCCAGCGCGGGGAAGAGGAAGCACTCGGTCTTGCCGCTACCCGTGCCCGACGCGACGACGAGCGATTTCCCCTTCCGGTAGTTCTCGATCGCCTCGACCTGGTGCCGGTAGAGCGGGCGGTCGGCCGGCCATTGTGCCTCGCCGCGCGCGGCCTGGAGCAGCGCCGGGAGATCGCGGTGCACGATCCCTGCTTTCGCCAGCTCGCCGGTCGTCTTCGGGCCGAGGCTGGGCAGCTCGAAGGGAAAGTTCGCCTCCACGACGGGGGGCGCGACGAGCCCGAAGTCCGTGATCGCCTTGTGGACCGCATCGTCGAGCGTCGGATCGCGGAAGCGAAACGAGGACCGAACGAAGCTTGTCATCTCTGCCAGCGCCCGCTCATTGGCGGCATAGGCGTCCAGTTGATACCGGCTCATTGCTTCACCTCTTCCCCATCGACGCGAGCAACCAGGCATCCAGAAGGTCGGGTACGATCTGGTCGAGCACCGCGATGGCGTTCCACGCGTCCTTCCTGATCCGCAGGCCCTGCTCACGATACGCCGTCAAAAGTTGCGCCGCCTCGGCCACGCGCAGCTCGGCGTCGACGACCGTGCGGCCGTGGCCGACCGAGAGCTCGCGCTTCGCCTTCGCCTCCGCCTCGATCAACGTCGCCGTGACGCTCGGCGCAGCGCCGGGCGTACCGAAGACCCAGGCCCGCGGGAGCTCTTCGAGAAGCTGCTGGCTTGCCCCTTGGCGGAGCTTCAGCAACGCCGCCGCCCGGCGTCCGCGCAGGCTGTCCTGCGTCGCGACCTCGGTCAGGTCCGACATCCGGAGTGCGAGGCGCCCCTCCCAGTCGCAGGGAAGCTCTATGGGACCGCCCTCGCCGAACACCTCCGCCTTCATGGATTCGAGGAGCAGCGGGGCCTCCGGCCGCCCACCTAGCGCCTCCTGATACAGCGTCAGCTCGACGGCGCGCGGCATGGCGCGCGCCTGTTTGGCCGTCTCGATCAGCTCGGTGATCTCGTGGACCTCCGTGCGCCGCAGTGCCCGCGCGAGGGGTCGTCGCTCCGAGCGGGTCACGCCGAGCCAGGTGAAGCCGCGGCACTCGGTGCGGTACAGATCAAGCCACGCGAACCGGGCGCGCGCGGGGAGCCGCGCCGCCGCGGCGAGCAGGACCCAGGGCGCGCGTGCGGCGACGAGATCGAAGAGGTAGAACCACTCGAGCCCGAAGGCTGCGCGGGCCCGCACCGCGCCCACGAAGCGGTCAAGCCACACGTCGAATGTCGGCGGATCCGCCGTCATGTCCTCCAGCGCGCGAAGGATCTGCGGCTCGTTCTTGGACCACAACCCCTCGTCAAGCGCCGACAGTGCGCGCGGCGGGACCGCCTCCACGTCCAGGGGGATCTCCACCAGCACGCCGCCCGAATGGCTCCTCACGGGCGACCGCGCCGCGTCCGCCAGGAACACGATCCACCGGCCGCGCGACGTCGGCAGCGCGCTCGCGGCCGCTGCTGCCTCGAAGCGCTGGGGCCCGACCTTCTCAAGCCCGCAGGCGACGATCGCCGGCTCGTCGAATGGTCGCAGGACATCGAAGCAGGCCAGCGCGGGTTTCTCCGGCAGGTCGCGTTCGTCAAGCAGCAGCTTGAGCACGAACTGCCCCGGGCGCGCGACACGCGAGGGGTGGTGCATCCGGGGGACGACTACCTGGAAGCGGTAGGCCGCCGGATCGCCGTCGACGCGGGCGGCGACGACGATCGAGCTCTTGTCCGGCCGGAGCTTCTGCCGCACCACGTCGCGCAGCGGGACCAGCGCGCGCCCGAAGCGATCGGTGCGGCTCGTGACGAGGCGCGCCCCGCCCTCGTCCTCCAGCCACACCTCGCGATCGGGCTCGGAGCGCACCTCGACGCAGGCGTGCGTGAAGACCATGCGCTCCGTGAGGATCGCCGTCCCGTCGAGCGGCGCCTCCTCCCTGGACACGACGTCTTTCCACAAGCGCACGTAGCGCCGCGCGAGCGGCACGCAGGCACGGAGGATCTCCCCCGAGTTGAGCCCCAGCGCCGCCGCGATCTCCTGCGCGTCCGCGGGGGCCTGGACCTCGAAGCGGCCTGGGCCGAGCGCCGTGACCACGCCGTGCGGGCTGATCACATGGGCCAGGAGCTTCGATCCGAATACGACCCGCCGCGCCTCGACGAGCTCCACGAGCTGCGGCGGGATCACCGTCCATCGGGCGCAGAAGCTCCGCCCGTCGCGCGCCGTGAGGCGCACCCGCACGGTGCCGCATGCGCCACGGAACTGCGAGAGCCCGCTGAGCCGGATACGTCCCGTCACATCGCGCGCCACTGTCTCGAAGGGCGCGTGCGGCCCGGCGCTTACGACCACGTCGACCCCATCCGGGGCGTCGAGCACGGTCAGATCGGGCAAGCGCTCGAAGGCGCTGGTTGCGCGCGAGAACTGGGACGGCAAGCCTCCCTCGATGCTCACGGAGAGGACCCGCTGCCGGCACTCGAGCACCGTGATCTCGCCTCCCGCGGTGAGTACGCGGGCCTCCCCTTCCGTGGCGGCGTCGATCGCCCAGGCGGCGGCTGCTCCCCCAGACAGCTCCGCAGCGGTGACGCCTCCCGAGGTCTCGATCACGATCTCTTCGCGCGCCAAGAGGAGGCGGCGCTCACCGGCAGCGATGAGCTCCTGATCCGCGCGGAGCATCCGGCCCTCCCCGTCGAACCACCACAGCGCCTGGTCCGGGAGCACCAGCGTCTCGATGGGCACCACCTGCGCCGAGCCGCCCCTCGCCGCGTAGCGCGCCACCACCATCGCAGTCGGGCTCCCTACGCCGAGGTGCCACTCCAGACGTCCCTTGACGGCGTCGTCGCTCTCGAACCGCTTCTCCCCTTCCGACCACGCGATCAAGCGCGGCCCGTGCGTCCCGGGCTCCAGGGCAACGGTCGCATACGTCACGTCCCCGGGGATGCGCCCCCGGAGCGCCGGATGCGCCAGATCCAAGCTCGCGCGGAGTTCGATTCGGCGATCCGGTAGCAGGATCGCGCGCAGCTCCAGTGCCGCGCCCAGGGACGCCGCCAGCGCTCCGCGCGACGACTGCGCCGCGTCCCGGAACGAGGCCAGCATGGCCGTTAGCAAGCGGGAGTTCCTCGTCCCCGGCAGCTCGATCCCGTGTTGTTCCAGCGCGCGCCGGACATCATCCGCGCCGCCGAGCGAGGTCGGATCCACCCCGCACCGCGCCAGCCGCTCGCGCGTCGCCGCGGCGTCTGCGAGGATATCTTCCAGCGCCTCCGCGGCCTCGCTCGCGTCGAGCAACTCTCGGAGCCGCCCCTGCGCCAGCAACTTGATACGAGCCACGGCGAAGCGCCGGGCGGCCATGCCGTCCTGTCCTGCGAGCGCCTCCCAACCGATCTCCCGGCCCAGCGCCCCCACCAGCTCGGGGAGATTGCCGATGTGAACGGGGAGCCCGCCTTCCCGGAGCAACGTCGCGAGAAAGCGCCTGCGGCCCTGGCGCGTCACGACCTGCCGATCGAAAGAGCGCAGTGCGTCGACCACGGCCTCGTACAGCTCGGGATACCGCGGCGCCTCCTCGGCGCTTACCCCGATCGAGCCGAGGATGGGCCGCCACTCCAGCGCGTGCCCCTCCTGGCAGAGGAACTCGGCGGCGTAGGCCACGAACATTCGAGCGCGGTCCGGTGCCCGCAACGCCGCGATCCCCGTGCTTCGGATGCAATCCGCAAGCTCCCCCCGCAGTGCGGAGAGCTCGGCCGCCGACATGTTGAGCGTGAAGAGCGGGCGCCCGCCGTGGTGCCGGCGCAGCGCAGCGTTCACCGTCTGTCCTCGCGCGCTCACCAACGCACCTCGCGCAGGAAGTACCGGACCGCGGTTCGCTTCATCGCGACCTCCCCCTTTCATCGGATTTGGGCACGTGGATGATTTTGCGAGGTGGTCAACCTTTCCCACCACGACGACGCGAGCCCCATCCTCGCGCCAAGGCGCGCTCATGTAAACGCCGCCCCGGAAGGAGCTTCAGAACAGATCCGCGTACATCACCCGCAGCTTCAGCGGCGAGCGCCACCGACGGCGTAGGTCCCCACGCCACCATGAAGGGAGATGTCCGTCGGCCCAGCGCTCGCTCCGGCGCGCGTTCCGCCTGCCGCTGAGCGGCGCGGAGCCCATCACCCCGTCTACCCGGCACCCGCGCAATCATGTACGCTGACGCCTTCCATTCGTAGGCAGCGCCCGTCGAGAAGCCGGGAGAGCTCCTAGAGGGTTCCAAAGTACGAAGCGCCGCTTCTTCTCGAGATGCGGTACCATCGCCCGGATCGAGCAACGCACGCGATGACAACTCACTACCTTCAGCTGACCGGAAACGCCGTCCGCAGTGAGCCCGAGTTCCGCGGCACCAAAGGCCTCCGCCCCGGCCAGCACGTCTTCGACGAGCTGACCCACCGGTGGGCCAAGTCGGGGGGGAAGAACTACGTCATCGTGGCGCGGGGGACGGAGGCACAAGAGCTGGTCTTGTTCTCCGATCTCTGCAGGGCTACGGCGAGGATCTCACCGCGCGGTGATGCGCTGCTCATCACGGACCTCCTCGCGCCCGCTCCGGTACCGCCAGAGGCCGTCCGCTTTCAGGCGTCGTTCAAGCCCGCCGCTCCGAATGCAGGTCCACCGCCCGCTGATCAGCTAGACGGCTTGCTACTCCTCCTCGCCGCGCCGGCGGCGCGCGTCGCGTCCACGTCGCTGCATGCGGAGGCTGTCGCGCCCCCGCCGCCGAAGCCGGAGGCGCCCACGCTCCCGTCGCGCCGCCACATCGCCGACGAGGGTCTCCTCGTGCCCGCGCAGGCCCTCGGCGATGCGCCGCTACATGCAAAGCCTGTCGCGCCCCCGCCGTCGAAGCCGGAGACGCCCACGCTCCCGCCGCGCCGCCGCATCGCCGACGAGGATCTCTTGGTGACCGCGCAGGCCCTCAGCGAAGACGTGAGGCGCCGGCTGTCGGGGGTTCCCCCCGCCACGCGGAGACGCTTCTTGCCACGGAAGGCCCCCCCCGCAACGGACGTCCTCACACCCGCTCGCGAGTTCCTGCACGTGCACGGCGTCCGGACGCGCGCGTTTCTGCCCGAAAAGCTCCGGGCACTCGTGGCTGGCCCTCTGCCTGGTGATGTCGAGATAGACGAGCGCGTACACCAGGCCCTGCGGCGCGCGCTCGGCGTGCCGCTGCTGAACACCGTGTGCAACCCCGCGTCGTTCGGCAACCAGAAGCTCCAAGCGTTCCTCGCAGCGCTCTCTCATCTGCCATTGTTCGACGAGGATCGCGCGCAGGTCTGGCTGGCCATGGCGAGCGGGGTCGGAGCTCGGGACCGACTGGCCGAGCTCGAGGAGAGCGCGAAGGACCTGAGCCACGCGGCCACCGGCCCAGAGGCTGCCTTCGCCTGGCGTCGTGCGGTTCTCACGTGGCTACGCGAAGGCCTCGGCGATCTGACCGACGACGACGCGTTCCTGGCGTCGCACGTGAAGCACCTGTTGGCCGCGGAGCACGACGCGAACGCCGCCGCAGTCCTCCTCCGCTGGAGGGACTACCGTGCACCGACCCCAAAACGCCGTGCCGCCGCGTCGGTGCTCGCGCCGTCGGGGGAGATGCCGACGGATACCGCACCGCGTCCGCGACCGGGGCCAGTGACGAGCCTTGCCACCGTCCTGTCCACGCCGCCCATCGGGCCGCTGAGCGTCAGGATCAAGGCGAAGGGTAGCGGGACCGCGCAAGAGGCTGGCGAAGCCGCACCATGCGCTCGCGAAACTGCGCTGGGCGCCAGCGAGGAGGAACGTGGCACTGGCGTGGATGCCGTGGATGCCAGCACGGACTCGCCAGGCACCGGCGAGGATGCGCCGGGGGTCGGCGACGCTGCGCATGGTTCCAGCGAGGCTGCGCAGGGTACCCTCCAATCCACGCAGCGGGTCGATGCCAACAGCAACCTGCCGCCCGGCGTGCCAAGTCCTTCGGAGCCGCGCGTGGGCCAGGCGCCGTCACCGCCACCGTGTGTCAGCACCCTTTTGGACGCAGCGCGCGCGCGCCTTTGTTTGGACGTGAGCGAGGTCCTCCGCATGCTGGATTCCCTGCGCGAGGCCGAGGAAGGGTGGCTCGGGGCGCCCCTCGACCCGGCGCGTCCACTCCAACTAGCGGCCACGCTGAGCCAGGCCATCGCCGCCCTCAACGCCCAGGTCGCACGGCTGCCCGAGCAGAACGAAGTCGCCGCCGTCGCGACCTCGGTCGACGAGATCGCAGCCTGGCTCGGTACCAGCATCGAAGCCCCCCTTGCCGACAGCCTCGTGGGCCTGCTCGGGCGGCCCGACAGCCTCGATCAGCTCCAGAGCGCGCGCGCCCTCGCGACCCGCATCGAGGCACTTCTCCCCGACTGGATCTGGCAAGGGATGACGGACCGCGCCGCGCGCGCCAGCCAGCTCATCGATGCCAGTGCCTTCCGCGACGAGGTCCAGGCCTGTCTGCGCTGGGTGGAGGATCTCCCGGCGACGGAGCAGGAGCACGTCCGCGATCTCCCCGACCTGGGTGCCGGCACGCTCGCGGAGCGACTCCGGCGGGCGTTCGAAGAGCGGGCCGCACGGGACGAACGTGAGGGCCGACTCATGCAAATCGCCGAGATCACCACCGAGCAGGATCGTGACCGCCTCTCGGCTGGGTGGCCTGGCACCGAGGCAGAGGTCCTCGAGCGCGAAAAAATCCTGCAGCGGTTGAGGGAGCTGTCGGACTCGCTCGGTACGGCGACGCTCGACGCCGTCCGGGAGCACCTGCGAACAGCATCCCTCGACGACTGCAGCAGCACGCTGCGCGACATCGACGTGGTCCGCGCTCTGCTCAACACGATCTCCAACCTCACTTTCCAGCAAATCCGGGAGATCGCCCGGCGTTTCTCGCCCACGTCTACTGACGTGCCCTCGGTCCCCGCGTTCTGGTTCGATCCCCCGCTGTCCTCGAAGAGCGACGGCAGCGCCAGCGCCGCGGTGCACCATGCGCGAGGCGTCTACAAGCAAATCGACACGCTCGACTACGGGACCGTCTGCCTCCCGGTGCAGGTGCGCTTCAAGTCGCCGCTCGCAGCGGCGATCCTGCTCCCCGTCAAGCTCACGAAGCTGTCCGTGAGCTTCGTGACCCCGCAAGCGCATGCGTACCGCGAAGAGATCGAGCCGCTCAAGCTCCCGGCGGGAACCATCCAGTACGACTTCGAGATCACGGTGGTCCTGTCCCGGCGCTTCGCCGAGGACATGGCGGCGCGCAAGAGGGAGCTGCAAGTATCGATCACGGGCACCGGGCCGGACGGCAAGAGCGAGAAGACCACGCTGACCTGGAAGGTGCTGGAGTTGACCATGCCGGATCTGCGCGATCCCATTCCCCAGAACGTGGAGCCGGAGGATATGCTGCGCTGCCGGCTCGGCGTCGAGCGCCGCTACGACGCCTTGCTGAGCATCTTGCGCCAGGGGGCCTCGTCCTTTTTCGTCTACGGACCCCGGAGGTTCGGTAAGACGAGCTTGCTTCGTGGCGTACAGAAGTTCATCGCAGCCGACGACGTCGTCCTGCTGAACCGCGTCGCGGCCAGCCAGCGCCCGCTGCCGAGGCTGTGGGAGGAAGTCGCGAAGCAGTTCGAAGCCAAGTTCAGCCCCAGGAAAGTCTACGGGGATCTGGAGGATGGGCTCCTGCCCGTGGCGCACGCCTATGACTCCGTCCGCGAGGAGGCGGCAGAGCGCGGGATTCGCTCCATCTACGTCCTCGTGGACGAGGCGCAGGCGATGTTCGCGCATCCCCGGCGCGAGCAGCTCGCGGAGCGGCTCAAAGAGCGGATGGAGGACTCGTGGGCGATGGTCAAGCGCGACGGGAAGGTGCAGCGCGCAGCGGTGCTCTTCGGGTTCGTCGGCCAGGGCCATCTGCCGAAGCTGATCAGCACCAACTTGCGCGCCTCGCTCAAGGAGTTCCACCGGTTCGAGTTCAGCGATGACGAGATCATCGACCTGCTCCAGCGCACCACCGCCGCCAGCAGCGGTGGCCTGCAAAGCTCCCGCGAGGCGCGCGAGCACCTCGCGAAGCTCTCCGGGAACCTGTTCATCCTCGGCAAGCTCCTGGCTGAGATTCTCACGCTCTGCCGGGAATCGCATCGAACGTGGTTCATTCGCGCCGACGTCGACCGGGCGAGCGAGAAGATCGAGGCGGACTTCCGCAACGGCGACACCGCAATCTGGGACTGGGTACGTGATCCGCTCAACGAGAGCGACAACCTCAACGACTGGAAGCCGAGCACCGCCTATCCGCTGGCTCTCGCCTGGGCCGGTGCGCGCGCGCAGAGATCAGCCGGAGGGAGCGCCGGCCGTGCCGAAGCCAGGGCGCTGCTCCGCAAGCTCTGCCCCGACGCGGAGCCGCTCGATGAGCGGCTCAACGAAGCGGAGGCAGAGCTCGAAAACCTCCGCGTGCTCAACGAACACGGCGAGTTCAAGCTGCCGATGTTGGAGCGCCTGCTCGAGATTCGTGCGCTCAGCCCGCGCCCGCTCCATGACGATGCCGAGCGCGAAGCCGCGCAGCGCCTCGGGCTCCACCGGGTGCGACGGCCGCCGCGCGTGAGCAGCAGCGACGCCGACGAGGCTCCCGATTTCGAGGGTAGCCAGGCCCGGATCTGGCGCGCAGAATGGAACAACCGCGCTGTCGCGGTGAGGGCCATCTCCCTCCGCGAGACACGGGCGAGGGCGCGGTTCATCCACGAGGTCGCGCTCCTCCGTAAGATCGGCGAAGCGGGCGACCAGCGGGTTCGGGAGCATCTGCCCCGTATCCTGCAGATGGGCATCGCGGACGATGACCCTCAGCAGGGGCTCGTGGTCTACGAGTGGATCCCGGGCTACCCGCTCCCCGAGGCCAGCATGACGGAGCCCACGGTCGCCGAAGTGGGCCTGCAGATGGCGGAGGTCCTGGCGGTGCTGGAGCGTTCGGGCGTGGTTCACCGCGACATCCGGCCCGCGAATGTCCTCCTTCGCGTCCCGCAAGACGACGAGGCTCGCAAAGTAGAGATCAACGTCGTCCTGATCGACTTCGGGCTGGCGCGTGCGGTCGAGCAGCTCCGTGGCGGTCCACGTTCCATCGTCGAAGGCGTGGCGGAGTTCGTTCCTCCCGAGGTGCTCAACACGAGCGACTCGTCGGCCTGGTCGACGGCCGGCGACGTGTACTCCACCGGCACCATGCTGCGGAAGCTCCTGAAGACGGACCTGGGCGCCGCCACGAACTCGTCCGCAGCCTCCCACCAGCTCAAGGATCTCCTGAACCGGATGGTGGGACCTCGATCCGAGGATCGCCCGCGGGCCGGAGAGCTTCGAGAGCGCTTTCGCGCCATCGTGCAGGGCATGCGGGACGAGCAACGATCGACTGGACTGGCGGATATCGCGGGGGCGCTCAAAAAGCGGATCGTCGGCCTCCCGGACCCGGTGCAACAGGCGGCCCATGACTCGATCCGGAGCCTGACCTTCATCCGTGCCGGGATGCTCCAAGGCACGCGCCGCTACGCAGCCGTGGCCGCCATGCTCGAGGTCGCCTTCCGGAGGATCGTGAAGGCGCGGCTCCCGCGCGGCTATGACGCCCCCACGAGCGTGTACCTGCGGAGCGCCCGTTCACTGATCGACAATGCGAGACTTCGAGCTCCCGCGTGGCTCGACGACACGCTGATGGACGTTGCGGGCAGACTGCGCAACGCCGAGCATCACCCCGACGCGTTCAACGAGATCGTCGATCGTGCTCTCCAGATGGTGGGCACGACGCTCGCGGCGCGGGATGCGGACACCAAGCTGCTCGACGCGCTGGACCACGCCGCGAAACTTCTCGATGAGCTCACGCAGAGCAAGGCGGTCGCCCCTTTCATTAAAGAGACCCTCCACGCCGGCGCGCCCAACGGCGGCCCGGAGCGCGCATCCTGGATGCGCCATCCTTGAGGCGGAGGCCGGGGCCGAGTGGTTATCGTGTACGCGTCCGACCGTCGGGTCCAACGGCCCGGACCTCGGAGGAGGGTCCCCGGTGAGAAGCGAGCGACTGTCGACGCACAGAACGCGAGCGACTCTTCGGCAGAAGTGGCTTCTTGACCGCACGCACCAGCAGAGGACCGTGAGCACGGCACGAGCCCATGGGCCATAGGCAATCTCCCGTCACGCGAGGATCAATCCGCTGGCAAGACCCAATAAACAGATTCACGTATAGCTTGTGCCGGATGGCGCCGGGTGGAACCGTGGCTGAGCGGCGGGCGTACCGCTGCTACTTAAAGACTGAAACAAGAATTCCGGGTACGTGACGCAGGTAGGGATCTACGAATTGGGCCGCTTCGTCCAGGAGCAACCCCTCGGGATTGTCCTTGTCCCTTGTCCGCATCCATTGCCTCACCTGGCGGCCCGTGAGCACGACCGATACGGCCTGACCGATGCGAACGGCGTGGTCACGGGGAGCCTTCACCTCGAGCAGGTAGGGCACCATCGCGAGCATCAGCGTCGCCAGATCCTTGGAGGCGTTCACCGGGGACGCGAAGATGCGTCGTAGCTTGGGCAGCTTCCGAAATAGGACCGTTGCCGCTGGCCACCTCCCGGCTTGGCAGGCCACGAGCATGAGCCGCCTCGGCTCGAACGGCTTGAGGTAGCTCGCGAACGCGTCCCACGGGGCGAACCTGTCGCTTGCGATCCGAATGCCGGTCTCGTTCGAGTGCCCGATCGCCACGACGACGTCAAACCTTCGATCATCCTGAAGGAGAGCGGCAAGTTGATCGAGCAGTTCCCGTTCGCTCGTCGTCTCCCGGATCGTGACGGTAGCATCGCTCGCTACGGTCCCGATGACAGACACGAGGCGGGTGACGTCTCCCATGTGAAGGCCGTCAGCCAGAAGCCGAGCCGTGTCGAGCTGCAAGATCAGCAGGGACGGAGCGGACGTGCCTGTGCGGCGGGTGAGCGAAGAAGCGGCGCGGGACGGCATGGGGCACAAATGTTCACGCCTGAGCGGCCTGTCAACCCGGCGGTCAGCGCGCGAGGCGGACGACCTACGGCCAAGCTGCCGGCGCGCTCGTCGTCGGCCTCGTGCCTACCGCCCGAGCGCCTTCCTGGCCACCGAGATTACCTCGCCGGACCACGCGTCGATGATGTCGGCGAAGATGCCGGTCCACACGAAGTCCTTGTTCCCCAGCGACTCGGCACCAGCACGCAGAGCTCCCGTGAGGCCGGTCTTGAGTCCGTCCACCTGGATCAGGTCCGTTGTGCGCTACTCTGGCCGGCCAGCTTGCTCTAGTCCACCCCATCCCACTCGCCGTGGTGCTTGAAGTAGTTGGCAACGGCGTCCATAAACTGGATGAGGGTGACCGGCGAGTCAGTAAATGTGGGGCCTATCTCAGGCCCGAGTTCAAGCCGATAGATGCGCGCTCAACAGGGAGCACCTGCGATGCCACGGGAACAAATGCTAAGGCCAGGGTCGGCTCAGATGGGGCCGCGATGAGTTGCCGGACGCCGCCTCTTGGTGAGGAACTGCTCGCTCGCCTCTGGGAGAATCGCGTTGCGATCATCATCTCGAACTTGAAGATGGGCGAGCGGCAGCATCGCGAGATAGCGAACGCCGCGTCCCACATGCGCGCAGATTACCACGGGCGCTTCCTCATCGAGCTGCTCCAGAATGCAAGCGATCAGGCGGCCAAGGCAGACCGCGGCGTGTCCACCGTCGTCGTCGTCCGTACGCGCGGCTTTCTGGCGCTTCTCAACGAGGGCGCGCCGTTCGACGAACGCGGGGTGAGAGCCATTACGTCGCTCGCGCTCAGCCCCAAGAACGCGGAAGAGAGCCTGGGTAACAAGGGTATCGGTTTCAAGTCGGTCTTCCAGGTGAGCGACGGGCCGGAGATCTACAGTGCGGCGCGTGCCGACCAAGGGCTCGCCGACGGTGTGTCGCACGCGTTCCGCCTGGACCGCGAGCCCGTCGCCCAGCCCATCTTCCGCGATCGAATCCGGCAGATCGTCGATCGCTTCTTCGCCGAGCACCCCGATACGCGCGAGGAGATCGCCACGGTGGCGCCCGACCGTGACGCGACGGCCCTTGTGATGCGCGAGATCGCGGCGGCTCCGCCCTGGAAATTCCCCCTGCCGCGCAGCGCCGACGACGTCTCGGCGCACGCTCGTGCACTGGAAATTGAGGACGCCTGGCTCGCCACCATGCAGACGCTCATCGTGCTACCGTTGCTCGCCGACGACCGGACGCAGCAGATTGTTGACCAGGCGCTCGACGAGGTGCGCACCCTGACGACCCACCTCTTCTTGCCACACGTCCGCGAGCTGATCGTCTGTGACCGAGTCCGCGGCCGGAACGAGCGCGTGCACAAGCGCCCCCTGCACCAACACCCCGAGCGCCTCGCCCACGGGGCGCTCTTCCGCGAGTGGGAGATGGCCCTGTGGCGGGACGGGCAGCCCGTCGGACCGGCGCACAGATTCTGGATAGTCTCCCGCGTCATGGGTGATCCCGGCGGTGAGGTCGAAGTCGCCGCCGCTGAGCGCAGGGCCATCGCCGAGGCGGCAAGCCACCTGCCCGGTGAGGGATGGTCGCAGGTCGAGCGTGCAACGGTATCCGTGGCCCTTCCCCGCCCCGACGCTTCGGGGCGGATGCCCAACGCCGACGGCCTCTTCTGCATCGGCCTGCCGACGCACGACCGCACCGGGCTGCCGTTGTGGGTCGATGCGCACTTCCACGGCACCGTAGCGCGGACGGGGATCATTTTCGCGGAGCCGTACAATAAGCTCCTGCTAAACGAGGCCGTCCGCCTCGTGGAGGCCCTCATCGAGCGGCTCAAGCAGGCGCTGTAGATGGCCTCGAAAATCCGCAGGAATCTGACCGCGACAATCCGCGGAAACGTGACCCTCGCGTCCGCAGAGAAATGACCGCGGCGCCCGCGGGAATCTCACCCTGGGCGCCGCGGAAATCTGACCCGATCTCGCCCGGGTCAGCGCCGCTTCGTTGCCGCGGGCGCAGGCGGCTCTGCGGCCTCCGCCCTCGGCCTGGAGCGCGCCTCGCTCATGGCCAGCGACTCCTTCTGCCGCCACGAGTCGGCATCGATGTCGAGGATGTGGCAGTGCTGGACGAAGCGGTCGATCAGCGCCGAGACGCACGCCGCGCCTGGAAACACCGTGCTCCACTGCTTGAATGGCAAGTTCGTCGTCAGCACGAGCGAGCGGCTCTCGTGCCTGCGGCTGATGATGTTGTAGAGCAGGTCGGCGGACTGACGGCTGCACGGCAGGTAGCCGATCTCGTCCAGGATCAGCAGCGACGGGGCCGTGTATTTCCGCAGCCGCCGCTCCAGGGCCGGCAGCGACTCCTGCTTGAGCAGATCGGCGAGCGCGGCCGACAGCGTCGTGAAGCGCACGGTGTAGCCGCGCTGGAGCGCGAGCATGCCGAGGTTCTGGGCGAGCATGGTCTTGCCGACGCCGCTCGGACCTCGGAGCAGGACGTTGTGCCCCTTGGCGATGAAGTCGAGGGTCATCAGCTCCTCGACGAGCTCACGCTGGATCGTGCGCGGGTGGTTCCAGTCGAAGCGTTCAAGGGGCTTGAAGGCGCCGAGGGTCGCCGCCTTGGCGCGCGCGGCGAGGTTGCGCTCCGCGCGCTCGCGGCGGGCGATGGCGGCGAGCTCCTCGAAGGTCTGCACCGGCGACAGGCGCGCCGTGGTGGCGTGCGCGATGAGCGCGAGCAGCGCCTCGCGCGACACGCGTACGCCGAGAGAGCGAATCAGCTCGGCGACGTCATCGTTGGGCATCGTAGGACTCCAGGTCGTGGGGGATCACGTCGCGATCGGGGACGTGGGCTCCGAGATCGATGTCGATGGGGACGGGGCCGTCGGCGGCGCGGCGGCGCTCCTCGCAGAGCACGGCGAGGGCGCCGGGATCGTGGGTGCCGCGGGCGATGGCCTCGCGCGCCGCAGCGCCCAGGATCTCGACGCCGTACAGGTCGAGAAGGCGCAGGGCCTTGGCGGTCATGAAGCCGACGTTGCGACCGGCCTCGACCCAGCGCGCTTGCAGGATCTCGAAGCCGGGGATCGCGGCGCCGAGCCGATCTCGCCCCTTGGCCTCGCGCGCGGCGCGCTTGTGGTCGAGCAGCTCGGCACGATGCTCGGGCGCCTCGATGATCTGGCGTCGTCCCCAGCAGCGCGCGTGCCGCGCTACCTCGGTGCTGCCGTCCGAGAGCCGCACGGTCCTGTCACTGGCGACGAGCGTCAGCGTCTTGCCGTGGTGGATCGACGGCGCCGAATAGCGGTTTCCGTCGAAGTGCACGAAGGCGGTCTTGTCGACGGACACGGGCTCGACGAGGTCGGTCTCCGGCAGCGGGTCGGGCAGCGCGAGCAGCCGCGTCCTTTCCTCCGCGAGCACCTGGTCGACGCGCCGCTCAGGCCACCGCGGGTGCGGGCGCACGTTGGCGATCTCGTCGAGGAAGGCGAGCAGCTCGGCGTTGCCCTGATCGAGGTCACGAATCGTCCGCGCGGCGAAGAAGCGGTCGCGCAGGAAGCGGATCGCTCGCTCAACCTTGCCCTTGTGCTGCGGCTTGCGCACGGCGCAGAGCCGCGGCGCGACGCAGAGCTGCCCGGCGAGCGAGAGCAGGTCCGGGTGGAAGCGCACCGCGTCGCCGTGGCGCTCGATGACAACGGTCTTGGGGTTGTCGAAGAGCCACTGTCTGGTCGCGCCGCCGAAGTAGCAGCACGCGCGCACGAGCGAGCGGCGGAGCGAGCTCGCGGACAGATCGAGCACGAGCTCGCCCCAGATCGCGCGCGAGTACGACAGGACCATGACGAAGGCCCAGAGCTGACGCGTGCCTCCCGCGACGCACAGCTTGCCGATATAGGCCCAGTCGATCTGGGCCTGCTCGGCGATGAGCGGCTCGACGCGGAGGAAGGCCTCGCTCTGAGGCGCCGGGCGCACGAGCCGGACATGCCGTCGCACCGTGCGGATGCTGCCCTCGTAGCCGCGCTCCACCAGCATGTCGTACAGGCGCGTGGCGCGGAGCCGGGGATACTGCGTCAGCGTCTCGATGACGAAGGCCTCGTAGCCGCGCAGCGGCAAAGGCACCTCGCTCATCGCGGCCTCCGCGTCGCGAACGATGGGCAGCGAGCGCGCCCCCTTGCCGAGGCCGAGCACGCGCTCGACGGTGTCGTGGTGCAGACCGAGCTGCGTCGCGATGGTGCCGACCTTCCAGTGCTCGGCGAAGTGCAGGCGGCGGATCTCCGCCTCCTTGGCCTGGTCGATCGTCATCGACCGAGGCTCCTGCGAAGGCGATGCTCGCCACGGAAGTTACCGATCCCCGGCAGCCGTTGACCACGGCGGGGCGGGGCGTCCATGAACAGAGGCTCGACAACGTAGTGAAGCGTCGCGCGCGCGACGCCGAGGCCGTCGCACAAACCCAGGGCGAACAAGACGTCCTCGGACTCCGCAGAAACGACAGCGCGGACCCTCTGATCGTGCCAGAGCGCCATCGACTCGCACAGCATGGGTCCGGCGAACCGATGCGCCGGCGTGGCCACCGACCGCAGCCGGGCCTTCATCACCTCGTCGGGCCCCTGCGTCAGCAACACCCGCGTCTCCCGCGGCGTCGCGGAGATCGTCATCACCAGCTCGTCCATCCCTCGACTCCTGCGGGCCGGCGACGGCCACGTCGTCCCTCGACGTCGGCGCGCCGGCCCGCGGGCACACGCTGGCGGACGGGGGCAAGTTATCGGAACCCGTATCCATCACGCGCCGGCCTTGTCGGGCGCGGTAGGCACGCTGGTGATCGCGGTGATCGAGGCGCCCCTCGGGGGAGCGCTGGTGCCGCAGCCGCGCCGCGCGCTGGGCCCGCTGGCGAGCCGCGTCGCGGCAACCGCTGCCGCAGTACATCTGCCCTCGATCACACCGCCCGCAGACGAAGAAGATGGCGGCGCAGAGCCCACAACGGGCGAGCCGGAAGCTGCCTTGCACGAGTCCCCGGACGAGCGCGCCGAGAAGTTGCCCTCGGCGGCTGGGTCGTGCGAGACAGGCCGAACATCGGTCTGTCGCCGATCCCCGGAAGGCCCTGGTCGCTACCCAGGGCCTTCGTCTTTTCGGCGCGCTGCTTGGGCGCGATCTCTACCGCCGCCCCTCGCGCTGGCGAACTTCCCGGCCGCCGGCGCTCGCCCCAGGCGTAACGACGCGAGGGTCACAAATCTGCGGATCGGGGTGGCCGTCTACAAGGCGCCTCTGCTGGAGGAGCGCCGCGCCGTGACACTCGCGATGGAGGGCACGGGCGGAGCCCTCTTCAGCGAGCTCCGGGAGCCGCAGGGACTGGCATGGAAGGAGGTTGTGCTCGCGGCGGACGGAGCGTCCTTCCTGGCAGGCGCTGCGCTCGCCATGCCACACGTGGAGGACGTCTCCATGTATCGCAGGCTCACGGCCGGCTTCGAGGAGGAAGGCCAGACCGCCGGCTTCGTGCTGCCGGAGGCCGTGCTCCTCGACTCCGCGCGGACGTTGCTGAATGCCCTGGCCGGTCACAAGCCCTTTGCCGTCGTGCCCGACAAGCGATTCCTCTCCCGCACCGTACAGGGACAATCGCTGCTTGAGCGCGCCGCGCAGCGCAACCGCGCCGCCGGCTCCGCCTTCTGGGAACCGTTCCTCGACTGGGTGCTCCGGCGTTTCCCCATCGAGACGCTCGCGGACCAGAAGATCCTGCCCGTGGCCGCCGACCAGCTCGCGTGCGCGGCCGACCGGGTCTTCCTTGAGCCGATGCGGCGTGCGGAGAGCACGGAGGCCGCCGAGGATGAGGAGATCGAGGTCGAAGCTCTTCACGAGGACGTCCAAAGCGCGCTCCGATTTCTCGACTCAAACGCCATCCCCGTCCGGACGGGGACGCGGAAGGACGTGACGCCGCTCGTGCTGAAGCTCTCCCCGCTAGCGGGCGCCGGGCTCGTGGCGCGCCCGCGCGTGGAGGATCTGGTCCGCCACGCGATCGTCCCCCGGCTCGCCGAGATCACGCAGGACGCCGGGCGCCGCGAGGTCGCCGTTGAGCTCCTTCGGTTCACGATCCGGCTCGTACAACGCCTCAAGCCGCAAATGCGGACGCGCGTCGACGTCTCCCGGCTCGTTGTGCCGGCCGGGCGTGCCGGCGAACCGTGGGCGTGGGTGGCTCCAGACACGGTCTACCTGGGCCCGGGCTGGCTCGAAGGGAAATCGGACGAGATGCTGTCGCGCGCGTACGGAAGCCGCCCTCGCGGTCGCCTCGTCCCGTGGGAAGATTTCTCCGCCTGCACCCGCGATGACGGTGCAGACGCGAGGGCCTGGTGGCGCATGGGCATGGAGATGCTCGGGGTCGCCGCGCGGCCGCGCCTGCTCACCTCCGAGCGCTCCTGCCCGGCGTTCAAGAGCTACTCGAACGAGCGCCTCGCACCTCAGACGGTCTCCTGCCCGATCACCGGTGCCAAACGCTTCTGGGAAGACTACCTCCACGTCATTGCAGAGCGTCCGAACTGTGTGAAGTCGGGGCAACCGTACGAAGTTGCCAAGGTGCAGTGGATCGACGGCCTCGAGCACGACCACGCGCGCGCCTCTGTGATCGAGCTGGTGCTCGCCCAGCCGGGCGAGTACCAGGCGGCGACGACTACTGAGATCCGTCGCCCCGACATGAGCGATTCGTCCTCCGCTCCGGCCTTTTGGGTGCACGTGATCCGCACGAAGGACTGGCCTATAGTGCCGACCGAGAGCGACGTCTACCCGGACTTCGTCCCGCCTTCACGCGCCTTCTGGCTCACCTCCGACGACCGTCGCAAGGACAGCACGCGGCTCCTCGCCGCGGTGCCGGCGCGTTTTACCGAGGCGGTTTCTCTCCTCCGGCAGCTCGGCATCACCACGCTCGGGGAAGCCAACCTGGAGCGGGTCATCGACGCTCTCCACGAATTTTCAGCCCTCCCCGTCGACGCGCGGGACCGGCGTCCGCTCGCCGCCCGCGCACTCCTTGGCGAGTTGTGGAACGCGATCCGCGCTCATAGCGCCAGAACCCGCGACGATGCGCCGGCGCGGCTCGAGCGGCTCCCGCTGCGGCCGGTGCTCCTCCTGCGTGGAGGGTCGATGATCGCGGTCGACCTCCGCACGGTTGACGTCGTCTTTATAAACGACGATCCGACGCGCGCGGTGTTCGTGGGTGATCTGAACAGCGCCACGCAGCTCCCGGCGATGCGCGACGTCCAAGCGCTCATCATCGGGTTGCGCGCCCTGCTCGGCGTCCACCGCGTCGTGACTACGAGTGAGGCACCCATCGACACGGGCTTCGTCGCGGCCCCCAGCGTGGAGCCTAGACCGCTCTTCGAGGTGCTCGACGAAGCGTTCCGGGACCGCGACGTCCCCACCGATCTCGGCATGCTCCTGGTCTTCGCTCCGGGCCGCCGGGACGTGGATCCTCGAAAAAGGGACTTCACAGACTTCTGGGCTGCGCTGGAGCGGACCCGCGTCCAGCGCGGGTCCTTCGCTCCGGGAGACGGGAAGCCCCCGACCGTTCGCGCCTATTGTGATAAAAAGGCAGGTACACTCCATGTTGTGAGCGATGCGAGGCCCGCGGACATCGCCGAGGCGACCTGGCCGCTCGCGGGCGTCGCCTATCGCGAGTTGTGGTCCTCGTACGCCAGAGCGCTCGGGGAAGGAGACGTGGAGGTGTTCTTCGCCGAGCGTCAGATCGGGCACGCCGATCGCGAGACCATCCAAGCCTTCACCCGGCGCGGGCAAGCCGCCAAGCTTAAGCCTCTGCGGAGCGCTGCGTTCGCCGTCCGCACAGCACGCGGCCAGGACGATCTCGCCGAGTTCCACGCCGGCTGGGAAGAGCACGTCGGTAGCGTGGACGACCTCGACGCGTGGTTGGGCGGCGGCCTTCGTACCGCCTTGCTCCGCGCCGTCGAGGCGAACGGCGAGGAGGAGGCCTCGCTCGTGGTGCTGGATGCGGCCGCCGTCCCGGTGGATGCCTGGCAACGCGCCCGCGCGGTACTTACCCTGCCCCCATGGTCCTTCGCGTCCACGCGCGCGTCCTGGAACGAAGCCGCCGACGCGCTTGTCCAGGGACTGAAATCCGAAGCCGCACACCGCGCCGGCGTCGATCTCGTTGCCGCGCAGTGTGCGCTCGAAGAGATCGCGGGCACGGCGCCCGGTGACGAGGTCTGTGGACTGCGTCTAGCGGCCGATGAGGTGCTGGCTCGTCTGCTCGCTGTGGCGGATTCGGCGTTCCGGCGTGCGGGAGGTCCCGATGCGCTCGGGGCGCTCCACCATCGCACAATGGATCTCCTCGCCGCATCGCCCGGCTCTCGGTGCGCGCTGCTGAACGGGCTGGGTACGGCCAGAGAAAAGGAGATCTACAGGCGCGATCCGGAAGCGAGACGCACGCACGAAGCGAGCACCACGCGCGACGAGTTGCTCACTGTCGCCGTACCTCTCGCCCCACATCACGGCGAGGCGATCGACCGATCATCGATCACCGCGGATGCACGGGTTGCCGCCTTCTCGGCGGGGTTCTGGGCCAACCGCTTCGGCGTGCTCGCCACCCTTCAGCGAACCCTTCATGCCGCTGCGCCCAAGACGGCAAAGACGCTGTCGGACAAGCGCGCATTCCACGAACATATCAACTGGCGCCAACTTTGGGTTCTCCTGCCCGAACTCGGCCCGTTGCCGGGCTCCGGCGCACCTCCGAAACCTCCGCCGCGCTTCGTCGAGATCTTTGGAGCCAAGGAGCAAGAAGACGCGATCGGAAAATGTCTCGCCCTGGGAACCGCGGGAGCGCTCGGCACCCGTATCCGCAGCTTCGTCGACGGTGGTCTCGACCTCTTGTCCCTCGGCCGCGGTCCACGCGCGCCCATCAGTGCCATCCCGCCAGGCAAGGGATCCCGTAGTCACTGGGCGTCCAGCGGGAGTTCCTCCGGCGAGCCGAAGGCAGAGCGGGACCTGAACGGCGCACTGGGGGAGATCTTCGTCTACGAGCAGTTTCGCGCCAAACTCGCGGATTTCGACGAGCTAGCATGGGTATCGAACAACCGCACCGTCTACGGCTTCTCGGCCGGCGACGACGAGGCCGGCTACGATTTTCGCTACATCGACGTGGCCGGAATGCTCTCGGGCTGTGCTACGCCGGTAGAGTGTCAGATCGAGGTGAAGGCAACCTCCGGCGACGGCGCAGCACCGTTCCCGCTCACAATGAACGAGTGGCTTCGCGCGCAGGCTTGCCATGAAAGCCGCAGCACCCACTGCTATCTCATCGTGCGGGTCGCCTTCGTGCGATCCAGCCCGATCATCTTCGACATCATCCGCGATCCGGTCGGGCTCGCTTCCCAGGGACAGCTCTCGATGGTCTCCAAGGACCTCTGGGTGCGTACGGCTCGTCCGGGTGCTGCGGGGGCTACGTGACCACGGCGCTCGTGATCGCCGTCACCGAAGGTAGCGCCCACCCGCTCGCGTAACCAGGACCGCGCCGTACTCCAGCCGAGGCGGCGTACGTCGCATGCGTATCCAACGAGTTGGGAACGCGGGTCCACTCACGTGCCGTGCGGTGATGATCAGCTGTCAAGCGACAGCAAACATTACTGTCGATCTACACAAGCTGTGTGTCCAGGCGCTCTCGTCGGAGTTCCGAGATGATCGCAAAAATCGCCGACGGCTAGCTTCGCGAGTTCTTCCGGAAGCGCCTCCTCCGAGATCAGTTCATCTGCCGATGATTTTTGGGCCAAACGGACGAGCGGCGCCCGCGAAAGGAGGCTTTCGGGCTGGGGCGCGGACTCCCACGCATACACCCCGCCGCGGGCCGCGAGCCTCTCGGGAACGAACCCAACCTGCGCCAGCGCCGTCTCGACCCCTACGTCGAGGATCGGGGCGCTCACGACGTGACGGCCGCTGGAGTTGCCGTAGAAGCGGCCCGAGGGATCGATGATGGCGTACGAGTCAGTCATAGCCTCGTTGTCCTCCGCGATCGGACCCAGCCCCTCTGCTTCCAGTTGGCGGTGGCGCGACACGAACGCGCGGAACTGGTCGCCATCGATGAGGAGATCCTCGACGGAGCCGTCGTTCTGCCCCGCCACAGGCAGCACCTGGAACACCTTCCACCGCGCCGGACGCACGCGCCGGACGAGCTCGGACATGTCCTCCTCCCAGGTGAGCCTTGTGACGACGGTGTTGAGCTTGATGCGCACGCCCCGGCTCCGCGCCTCATGGACCAGGGCCTGAGTCTTCTGTACATAGTCCCCTGAGCCTCGCCCGAGCGCGGCCTGCACCTCCTCCCTCGCCGAGTCGATCGAGAACCCCAGCCAGTCGAGGTCGGAGGCTTGGCCCTCGAGAATGTTCGCCAGGCGGGCGCCGTTCGTGACGGCGCAGGTCACGAAGCCGAGGCGGCGCGCCTCGGCCAGGATCTCGCCGAAGCGCGGGTGGAGCGTCGGCTCCCCGCCAGCGAAGGTCAGCTTCTCGCATCCGGCGTCGCGCAGGAGGCGCAGCAGCCGGAGGGCGTCTGCGACCGCGAGGCTCTCGTGGACATCGCGGAAGGTCGCGAAGCAGAAGCGGCAGCGCAGGTTGCAGGGTTTGTAGAGGTGGTAGTTGACAGCGACGATTCTCATTGGTGGCTCCTCGGCAGGCCCGGCGGATCGCTCCGGGCACGCCGATAGCCCCGTTCACGTGGAAGTTTCCCCGCTTGCTGGTGCCTCCAGCAGGAGGACCCCCGCGATCGCCGTGGCCTGCTCGAGCGCCTCGCGCAGGGTGGTCCCAGTCCGCGCGCCGACGAGCGCGAGGAGCAGCACCGGCGCCTCGTCGGCCTCGAGCATCCAGGTCCGCTCCGGGAGCGACCCCTCTTGATCCCTGCACAGGTAACGCACGTCGATGGCACCCTGCCCCTCGACCGCGTGCAGCGTCACGCGTTCGCCGCGCGGCAGGTGGACCGGAACGATCCGCCCCCACGCCGGTCGCAGCACCTCGACCGCTTCCCGCTCCTCTGCCGGTCCGAGCATGGGGTTGACCAAGGGCTGGAGCTGCGCGTCAGGAAAATCTAGCGAGAGCTCGACGTCGAGCGGCGTGCGCGCGCGGCGGGAGAGCGCCGTGACCTGCCGCATCGCACGGGCGAGCCACGCTCTTCCGCGGACCGCACCGGCGATCGCATCGAGACGCCGCCTTCGCGCGACCGCCGCACGCCACGCCTCGGCGCCGCCGGGCTGCATTACCAAGCCCTCCCATGCATGCTCATCGGCGGCCTCGGACAGGCCGAGGACCAGCGCGTCCAGGGTGCCGGCATCCGGAAGATGGCTCATGTGTATTCCTCCTGGTCCGCCCCGCTGCGCACCTCGTCGATGCGCGCGCGGAGCGCCATATCTCCCTCGATTTCCAGCGCGTGCAGTGTCGTCGGGCTCAGCGATTTCCTGATGAGCGCCGAGGCGAGCCGGCCGGGCGCCGTGTCGATGTCGGCGCGCGCCCGATCGAGGCAGCGGTGCAGGAACGAGCGCGCCCCCTGCTTCCGGAGCGCGCCGACCTGACGCGGACCACTCACGCCGAAGCGGGCGAGCTTGCCGCAGACATCCCGGTCCGGCACCCGGTAAGGCGGCCTGTCCGGGCAGCCCGACAAGCTGGTGAGCTCCAGCGCGAGGTCCTCCGCCGCGCTGGACGCGCCGGGGACGAGTTGGAGAAAGCAGCACAGGAACCGGAACATCGCGTCGTGGGTGTGGATGCTGCGCTGCTTCTTCGAGCGACGCTCCGCGACCTCGGAGAGCTCACCGCGCTCGTGCCAGCCGAACCAGTCGCGCCGGAGCCGCTTGGTGCCCTCCAGCCAATAGCCGAGGAGGTCGGCGCAGGTGCGAGCCCGAAATGAGGGGAGAGCATCGGCGAGCGCCCGGACGAAGGCGAGCACCTCCAGATCGGGATCCGCTTCTGCCGCGGGCATCTCCTCCAGAAGCGCTGGGCTTCGGGGACGCTTCGCCGCGGCTAGGATGCGCTGGTAGCCCTGCTGTCCGGCCTTCTGGCTGAGCCAGAAACGGACCTCGGTGAAGAGGCGGAAGCTGCGCGAGCCATTCGACAGCTCCGCAGGATCGACATGGCCGTCCGCAAAGCGCGTGACCGCCCACTCGACGGCCTCGGAGACCGGATCGTCGCCGCGGAAGCCGAAGGCCGCGAGGCTGACATCGGGCTCCGCGTCGAGGAAGTCAGTGAACGCCTTATCCAGCAGGAAACGAATCTCCTCGCCCCGCTCCGCAACGAGCCGCTGGCGCCCTTCGCGGGTGAAATCTTCGATCGGTTGGTACTTCACGTCCGGTTTCATTGCTCAGCCTTCAAGCCAACCCCACCAGCGGAATGCGGCGAGATGCGCAGGGCAACAAGCCTCATCGAGGATCTCTGGGACGGAGAGGCCCGCGAGCGAGGGAGCGTCCGCGCGCGCCGCGAACGCGACAACCGACTCGGAGCGCAGCCCGGCGTCCCGCGCCGCGGCGCGGCGGGCCTCGTCGAGCCACCGGAGCGCGTCGCCGGGGCCCCACGCGCCGGAGGCGGCGCCGCGCCACTGCTGGAGGGTCTCGGCGGACCACGCGAGCGCGGCGGCGAGCGCGGCGGGGCCGGTCATGCCTTCCGCCCTCCGCGCGACGCCGAAACGCTCGCAAACAAGGGCTTTGACCAGATCGGGCACCGGCCATGCGAGATCGAGCGCCCCCACGGCCCCGGAGAGCAGGAAGCTCCGGGCCAGCCCGGGGATCTGATCGCGGTCATCGCGCAGGATCGCCTCCACCGGCCCGCTCCCGGAAGTCGCGCCCCAGATTTCCACCTCGCACCGCGGGAGAAAGAGCCCCCGGGTGCTGTTCTCGCTGAAGTGTCGCTGTCCTTCGAGGGTCAGGCACGCCAGCGCCGGGCTCGTGGTCACGGCACTGCCCGCGCCGTAGAGGCGCAGCGAGCGCAGCGTGCGGGCGATGGGCTCGAGCTGATCCACCTCGACGATCATCGTGGTCACTTCGCGCGGCGGGCGGAGGATCCTGGGCTCGAACCACCGGCGAAGCGTCTCGATCGCGCTCTCGCCGAATGACGTGTCTCCCGCGGCGCGCTGCCGGCCAAGCAAGCACGCATCTCGGCTCCCCTCCTCGCGCACGCGCGCAAACCCGAGCGACGGCAGGTGCAGCACGGCCGCACGTTCGAAGAGCGGGCGGCCACCGACCACGACGCCCAGCAGGGGCAGCGGGCGCAAGGCGCCGGGCGCGAGCACGGCGACCCGCCGGGCGCCCCCATCGAGCGCCGGCTCGAGCACGTCATTGAGCACGGGACCGAGCCGCTCCTGCAATGCGCCCCAGCGCTCGCGCCGCTCGCCAGCAGCGCCGCGAGCCGGCGTCGCCTCGGCAGCGGCCAAGACGTGCATTTCGGCGAGGAGGTAGCGCACCTGCCAGCCCGCCTCGGCATCCGCAAGGTGCACCCGCTGCTGCGTGCGACCGTCCGCGCTCCAGACCGCCGCCGCGATCAGGCGCCCCTCGGGGCCGAGCGCCATGCCAAGGACCACCGTCCCCGGCGGGAGGCGGCGGAGGAGGAGCTCTCCGTCGTCCAGGCGGATACCCGGATCAATCGCCTGTGCGATCGGCACGTCGGGGAGCGGGGCTCCGGAGGCGCGCATCGTCTCCTCGTGCTCGCGGAAGGTCCTCCAGAGGTCCTCGACCGCGCGGGTGAGCTCTTCCGCGTTGCTCGCCGCACCGAAGGCGGCGGTCTTCGCGTCGCGGTGCGCAGTGAGGTCGGCGAGCGACCAGGGCAGCAGATCGATGCCTCCCGCGGATCTGCGCACGATCTCCTCCGACGAGCACCGGAAAGGATCGAGATTGTGCGGTTGGACGCGCGGCGGGGAGCTGTGGATCCGCTTTAGATCCGGAAAGACCGCGGCTTGGTCCAGGTGCTCGAGCAGCATCTCCCGGTCACGGACATACTCCCAGAGACCAGCGAGCGGACTGCCCGGCGCGGGCTCGAACAGGCGGACCCAGCGCGAGAGCGCCACGAGTCGTAGATCGGACGCGAAGTTCAACATGGCGATGAGCTGCGTGGCGAGTTCCTCCGACGGCGCCCGGCGCACATACGACTCGAGGACCAGGCCGGAGAGGCGCCGGTAGGCAGATCCGAGCGTCCCGCTCGACCGCCAGAGCGACGAACGGTCGTCATCGCAATAGCCCCATAGGTTTCCTTCGAGCGCGTCGAAGCAGCGGTGCACGTGCTGCTCGGAGGAGGCGGCCTCGTGTACTTCAGCTCGCTCGTGCTCTAGGGCGGCGGTGAATGCCTCGCGCGCGAGCTCCCGCGGAGTGAGCAGCCCCGGCCCGGCAAGCGGAAGCGCAATGCGCTCGCGCGCGCGCCGACTGAGCAGGGCGACGGCGCTGCGCAGGCGGAAGCCGCAGGCCGCGAGGCCAGGCTTCCACTTGGGGGACTCGACGCGAGGGCGCGCGCGGGCGAGGCAGACCTCGACCGCGTCGGGCAGCAACGTCGGCGCGATGAGCGCCAGCTCACACACGGCGGCCAGCGTTCGCAGGCCCTCGTAGCCGTCCGGCACCTCCCCGCGGATCACCGGCGCCAACTGTTCCCAGGCG
The DNA here is from genome assembly GCF_051521615.1 of Sorangium sp. So ce1335. Classification (NCBI taxonomy): domain Bacteria; kingdom Pseudomonadati; phylum Myxococcota; order Polyangiales; family Polyangiaceae; genus Sorangium; species Sorangium sp. So ce1335. The sequence goes on along the minus strand of NZ_CP150363.1, from coordinate 4,455,669 downwards.
CAGCGAAGCGCCGCCTCGAACCCGTCCGCTGTCGGGACGCCGCCGTCGCCAGCGTCGAGGAAATCGACCCAGGCGCGGGCGGCGCGCGCATGAACGCTGTCCGGCGCGCCTTCGAGCATCCGGCGCGCGCGGACCACGGCGACAGGCGGCGGCCGCACCAGGGCGAGTTCCATCCCGTTCAGGGCCTCGCCACGCGCGACGTCGATCCAGAGCCACGCCGCCTCCAGCGACAGCCGCTGGCGCGCCAGCTTCTGCTGCTTCGCACCTTTGGTCGTTTGCTCCAGGGACGCGATCGCCTCGTGCAGCCAGGCAAGCCCGCAGAGCAGGTTGAGACGGTGCGACGAGACCACCCGGTCGCGGTAGAGGCGCGCCACACGGATCGCCTGGTCCGGGGTTGGCCGCGCGCCGCGCTCCAGCGACGTGGCCTCCGCGTGCTGCTTCTCCTGCCAGTCGTCGTAGCTCAAGGGCTCTGCGCCGGCCTCATCCGGCCTCTCCGAGAGCAGCCGCTCGACTTCCTCCCGCTCCGCCGGGGTGAGCAGCCGTCCATGGTCCGCGGTCCACGGCGCGCTCGGGCGCCGCTCGGCCACCCCGACGAAGCGGAACCCGGCCCACGAGAGCGGGTTGGCGAGCCTTGCGAGGACGCGCTCGACCTTCTCCTCCGAGCGCCCGCCCGCGGGCGCAGGCCCGAGGAGCGCGTCCACATGGGCCTCGTCGATGGTCGTCCCGAGCCCGAGCTGCTGGGCGAAATCCCGGAGCGCCTCCCGAGGCGGCATGCAGCGCAGGCGCTGTCCCAGTGCGCGCACGCCCTCGTCACGCCACCAGCGCTGGGCGTCTGCGAGGGCGCGCGGCGCCGCGCGGCCTTCGAGGAGACCACGACGGTAGCGATGCACGAGACACGCGGTGACCAGGTCCGGCACGCGCCACAGCGTCCCGATCGCGCTGCGCACGCCGACGTTCAGGAGCTCGTTGTCCAGCCCGAACGTCTCGTCGACGGGCGGCGTCAAGAAATCATAGGGCAGGTTCACGCCGGACTGGCAGGCCCAGAGTTCGACGCGCTCCATGCCGATCCAGCGCGCGTCGAGCCGGGAGCGATCGAGGGCTCCGTCGTGAAGCTGGATCTCTGGGCCGAGCTCTCCCTCGTGGCAACCATGGGTGTAGAAGCAGACCACGTCCGCCTCGCGCGCCGCCTCCAGCACCCGATCGACGGTCGCCGCAGCATCCGTGAGCTGTCGCTCGCCCGGGAGCGCGACGTCGAGCGCGATGCCGTGGTGACATGTCTGCCCGGGCGCGACCGTGAGCAACCCGGCGCGCGGCGGGTGGGGTGACTGCCGATCGAACAGCGGCGTCAGGCAGGGCATGCAGGTGACGGCGTCGAAACGGTCGAGCAGGGTACCGCCCGCCGGTCCGATCGCGGCGAGCGGGAGAAACGAGGCCATGAACGACGGCAGGACCACGGCATGCGCCATGGGCTGAGGCGGCAGCGCGGGGCTGAGGTCGAGCGCGAGCAGATCCGCAGCGATATCCTGGGCAGGCGCCTGCTCCGGATCCCGCTGGTGCAGCGCGAGGCGGCTGTGCAGGTGCTCCGGGACGCGCACACGATGGGACCGCGCCACGAGCTCGTCTCCCTCGAGCCAGACGGCGAGTACGAGTAGGTCCGCGGTGAGGCTCAGCCGGATCAGCGCGTGATCGCGGTGCTCCCGCAGCAGATCGCGCAGCAAGTCGGCGGTCAGCCGGTAGACCCACGGCCGTCTGTACGGGTTGGCCTCGGGCGCGATCTCGATGAGCCGGCGCTCGATGCGCACGGCCTCCGCCTTGACCTGCTCCGCGCGCCGCCGCAGGTACCCCGCCGGGTCTGAGCGCTGCGCGGCGCGGTCGAGCTCGGCCATCACGGCGTCCGTGTTGCATGTCATCCCGCCGAGGTCGAAGCCCCGCGCCTCGGCGTCCGCCCGAGCCTCGCGGAGCGATGCTCGCACGAACTGCACGTACTTACGGCGGTGCTCGTCCGGCACGAGCGCCAGCTGGTCGCTCAGGGTCTCGAGCTCCACGGCGAGCGCGCCGGTACTCGCGTGCCGGTCCTTCAGCGCGCGCCCGACGGCGCTTGCGGGGCGCAGACAGTACATGTCGGAGGCCTCGCTGAACCGGGTTCCGGACGTGTACTCGAGCGTGATGAACGCCTCGAGCACATCGCCCTCCTCGATGTACAACCGGGCGGCGAGGTGCGCGGCCTCCTGCGCCTCCGACACCCGCATGTACGCGGAGTGCGTGGCCATGGCCTCATGCCACTCGCCCATGGCGTCTTGGACGAGGCGGTGGAGCACCCGCAGCGCCTCCTGGCGGAGACCCGCACGCTGGTAGACGTCCGCCAGCTCGCGGAGCCCCTCGGAGGTGAGGCGCGCCGCGCGCACGCCGCGGAGCTCGACGAGGGCCTCGTCGCGCCGGGCAGGCCCCGCCCCCAGGAGCGCGGCGGCGAGCGCGAGGCGCGCCCGGTCGATCCATCCCGGGTGCGCGATTTCGACCGCCTCCCGGAGCTGCGCGATCGCTCGCTCCCGATCGCCGTTCGCGTCGCGGCGGAGACGCTTCTGCGCAGCGTGCACGAGGATGCGGGAGAGTACATCGTCGCCGCTCCGGGGCTCCTCGGGGATCGTGATGCGCCGCGCGTACTCCTCGGCCTGATCCATGCGCAGGATGGCGTCGTTCCAGCGCTCTCGCTGGGCCTCCAGATTCGCCCAGTTGTGGAGATAGCTGGCCACGGCCTGCCACTCGATGACGCCGCCCTGCCGTGCGATGCTAACGGCCTCTTCGAACAGCCGCGCCGCCTCGTCCAGGAGTTGCGTCTCACGCGGCTCGCCCAGCTGTTCCTTCGCGATGTGACGGAGACAGGACGCCAGGCCATTGCGCACCTTAGCCGCGCGATGGGGATCCCGCTCCACAGCCGGCGAGGCGAGCCCCCTCCGGTAGAAGCCCTCGGCGGCAGCCAAATTCGCGAGCCGCACCCCAACGCGGCGTCGCGTGTAAGACTCCGCCAGATCGTACCAGCACATCGCGGCCGCAGGGCTTCGGTCACCTTCGGCGTGCAAGGAGGCTGCCTGTTCGTAGAGCTTGAAGGCGCTCTCTTCCTGGCCGCGGTGGATGAGCTCCAGCGCCTTCTGACGCAGCGCCCAGGACCTCCGGCCGAGCGGAGTGGAACACACCTCCTCCTCGAAGGCGATCCTTCTGTCCAGAGTGGTCCGGGAAGCGAGCAAATCCTGACGAGAGGGGCGGTGCGGCATGGGGCGTCCTTCAGCTTGGGCTCTCCGAGATAGCGCTCGCCGCCAGGAAGTTTCCCCGAATGCGCCAGCGCCGATCGACGCTGCACCGGTGCGCGCCTGCAGGCACCCTACATCTCAGCACAGGTACCCAGCACGCGTCTGCACCCGTACGAGGACCGCTCGCCGGTCATGTACCATGGCGCTCGCCCGCACCCCTGACCATGGTCTCGCTCACCCCGCTCCCGCGCCTCGAAACCGCCCTCTACTGGTCCGCCCGCCCCGCCGCCGACTCCGAGTTCACCCCCGAGGATCCGCTCGCCCTCGACTACCTCGCCCAGCAGGTCGGTCTCTGGCTCTTCCCTGCGCTGACGACGCGCACCAACCGCCCGCAGAATTACGCCGTGGTGCTCTACGGCCTGCACCTCGCGGAGCGCGCCATGGCGCAACACGAGCTACCCCCGGATGACGACACCCGCACGCGGCTCTTCGAGCAGTGGGAGCGCTTCTGGGCGCTCGCGGTCACGGAGTTCCGGGACGGGGCGCTCGAGCGCGGCGATCCCGACGCCATGCGCGGCGTGCTGGGCGTGAAGCGCGCCTGGACGCGCGGAGAGCGGCCGCTGCGGCTCGACTACGCCCTCATCTCCCGCCAGTCCGAGCTGGGCGGGCTCGGCGCGTACCTGTCCTCGCTCCGCGCGACCGGGCTCGTGCTCCCAGGCACCCTTCGCCCGTCGCCGGTCGCGCGCGGCATCCTCGAGGCCTTCTGGGACGAGCCCGACTCCGGCGCGCGCATCGGCAGCTACGAGGCCTACGCGATCGCCGCGCTCCACCCGGACCGGCGCACCATCGAGCGCAAGCACGCGGGCATCACGCTCGCGTCGCTCGGCGAGCGCTCGCGCCTGTCCTGCCTGTGCGAGCGCCACCGCGGCCCCCAGCAAGCGCGGCTCTACGACGTGCTCTTCGGGCAGGCGCGCGATCCGATCACCCTCCCCCTCTCGGAGCTCATCCGCCGCGCCGCCGACGACGGCGTGCTCGACCCCGAGGCCGTCCTCGACACGGCGCTGGCGGGCCGCTGGGGCGAGCTCTCCTCGACCCTCCTCGACCACCTCGTCCTCGCCAGGGCGTTTGGCCGCGCCTCCCGCGAGGTCCTCTCGCGCTTGAACGCCGCCTACGACGCCGCCACCAGCGCCGGCTGGATCGCGCCCCGCCAGCGCGTCGCCGAGGCCGCCTTCCCCGCCGCCGCATCCTCCTCGCTGCAGCGGGCCTGCGCCGAGCTGCTCGACGCGCCCCTCGCCCCGCGCCTCCGCAGCTTGCCGATGCACGGCGGCGCGTTCCTCCAGCTCGTGACCCGGCTCCGGGATGCCTCGACCGACGACGCGCTCGCCCATCTCCTCGCCTATCACCGCCGCGTCCAGCACGACCGCCACCACGGGGGCGGCTGGCTGCGAGAGGACGGCGGCAAGATCGTCGTCGATCTGACGACGTACACCGGCCACCGCGCCCAGGTGCCCTTCCCGCCCCTGAAGATCCCGGTCGTGCAGCGCCTCCTTGCCGACCTCGGGAGGCTCGCGTGAAGCTCGGATCCGCCCGCCCCCTGGATCGCCTCGTCGCCGAGGAGCCCTGCTACGGCGCCGTCTTCTGCTCCTACACGTTCGATCCCGCGTTCTTCGAGGAGCAGGTGCTGCGCGCCGTCCTGCGCCTCACCTCGGATCCGCAGGAGCAGGCGCCGCGCTTCCACGACGAAGCGATCCGCGCCCTCCAGGCCACGCCGGTCGCATGCATCGTCGACGCCGGCATGCGCCAGCCCGGCCGCCGGCTCCCCTACGATCTCCTCGAGGTGCACACGCGCGTCTTCCACCCGAAGCTCGTGCTCCTCCTGTTCGAGGAGTTCGCGCGCGTGCAGATCGGCTCGGGCAACCTGACCCGCGGCGGCTACGGCGAGCGCACCGAGCTCTTCTTCCTGCGCGACCTGCGCTACGAAGCGCCGGAGGACGCCGCGCTCCTGCGCGACCTGGAGCGCTTCCTCGCGGACATCGCCGGCCTCGCGCGCACTCCCGGCACCCAGCTCGGTCTCGTGCGCGACGAACTCGCGCGCCGCCTCGGCACGGCCACGGCAGCGGCGCCGAGCGCGCCCTCCTTGCAGATCCTCCACTCGACCCGCCACCCCATCCTCCCGCGCTTCCTGGCTCTCCTCCCGGCCGACGCGCGGCTCACGCGGGTGGGCGTCCTCGCGCCTTTCTTCGAGCGCGACGACGCCGACGCGGCCGACGTCGACGAGATCTCGTCGGTGCTCGACGCGCTCATGAGGGCGCGCCCCGCGCGGTCTCCGGCCCTCGATCTCGGGCTCCTGTGGGATGACGATCCGGCCGCCGCGCCATCGGCACCGGTAAACGTCGCGCTGGAGCGGGAGATCGGCCGGCTCTGGCGGTGGGATACGGCCGGAGGCGCCGGCAAGGAGCCCTCGGTCGACTACCTGACCCTGACCGCGGTGACAGCGGCACAGATCCAGTTCGAAGATCGCCACGGCGTGGCGCGCCGCCGCCCGCGCGGCGAGCTCGAGGCCGCGATCGCCGAGGGGCGCGCCCGGCCGGTCCAGGGCGTAGTCGCCTTCGCGCCGCGCCGGATCGTCGAGCGCCTCCGTAAGGATGGCGCCGACGTCCACGTCTGGCTCCACCCGGCGCGGCGGCGCGAGGACGGCCTCTGGGTGAACCGGCCACTCCACGCCAAGCTGTTCACCGTCACCGTCGAGCGCCGCCGCCAGGTGCTCACCTACGTGCTCGTCGGCTCCCCGAACGCCTCGCGCCGCGCGCTGCTCCAGGACGTCGAGCAGGGCGGCAACGTGGAGCTCGCCGTCGCCTTCGTGCTCGAGGGCGAGCACGCGCTGGCCGACTTCGCGCCCGCGCTCGTCCACGGCCGCGTCGAGACGGTCGAGTTCGCCGAGCGCGTCTTCCCGGAGAGCCAGTCCAACCTCGCCGTCTGGATCGAGTCCGCAATCCACGACGCCGAGCAGCGGACCCTCACCGTGACCTGGGCAAACGAAGGCCCGGCGCCGCTCGGGCCGTTCCTGCTCACGTATGCGGGGCAGCTACTCGCCTCCGGAGATGGGCCGCCGGGCGAGCCGACGCGCGTCGAGGGCTTCACGCTGGCCAATGCGCCCTGCGAGCTTGTGCTCGCGGCGTGCGGGCGGGAGTTCACGATCCCCATCCTCGTGCGCGACTTGGCCATGCTCCCGGCCAGCGCAGCGCTGCACGATCTCGACCTGCGCGAGTTGCTCGCGCTGCTCGGGCGTCGCATCGGGGTCGAGCGCCTCGCGGGCCTGCGGAGCGATCCCTCCAGCGTGGGCATGGAGTCGGTGCTCGAGACCATCTTCGGCGACGGCTTCGGGCCGGTGGACGTCTTCAAGGCCTGGTGGGGCATCGCGCACGATCTCGCGGAGCCCGGCCTCTCTGCCCCCGCGCTCCGCGCGATGCTACTCGGCCCGCTCGGCGCTGCGGCGGTGTGGAAGCGCATGCGAGAGGCCGTGGGTGTCCCCGACGGGCTCACCCGCGACGAGGCCTGGCTCTACGGCGCCGAGCTCCTCCGCACGCTCGCCGAGGTGGAGCTCCCCGAGGACGCCACCGCGCCGAGGAAGCGAGAGATCCTCGCCGAGCTGACCGGCGGGCTCCACGCCGACCTCGCCGCGCTCCAGCCTGCGGACGATGGCCGCCCCTGGGTCCAGCGGATCCTCAACTACTACGGGGTCGCATCATGATCGAGATGATTGAACGGGACCGCGCCTGGCTGCAGCGCTTTCTCCGCCTCGACGCGCACGCCGGCGCGGACGGCATCTCCCGGCGCGACATCGAGAGGCAGGAGGACACCGTGCTGCGCGCGCTCGCGCTCCTCGACCGCCAGCCCGGCGTCGTCCTTGCCGACGAGGTCGGCATGGGCAAGACCTTCGAGGCCCTCGGCGTCGTCGCCGCCTTCCGCCACGCGGATCCGAAGAGCCGGATCCTCGTCCTCACCCCGGGTCCTGATCTGAACACCAAATGGGAGAACGAGTTCAAGAGGTTCAGGGAGGGACCAAACAAGATCTACAATTTCGCCGACGAGGTGATCGCCGTCCGCGCAATGGGCGATCTCGTCGCCGCCTTCAGGAAGAAGCGCATCGCCATCGCCCCGATTACCGCCTTCAACAGCGTGCGGGGCGGCCGCGACCAAGCCTATCTCCTGTCGCTCTACTGCTTTTGGAAGGAGCTGCACGGGAACACCACCAACGCGATCCTGCGCAGCTTCAGCGACGGCGCGCTCGAGCGCGTCGATGTGCGCCAGGAGCGGTTCCTCGGCGTCGCGGGCCTGGACGAGCTCCTCCCCCACTTGAAGGCGGTCTTCCGCGGCACGGGCGACGAGGACCAAGGAAAGGCGCTGGACGCCATGTACCGCGACGAGGGCACCGCCGCGTTCGCTCGGCGCGACGTCATACGCCGCGCGCTCGATCTCGCCCGGTTCCGCCTCGTGCGCGCGCTGCTGCCGGCCGTGGACCTCCTGGTCCTCGACGAGGCCCACAAGCTCAAGAATGCCGACACCGTGCGGTCCGTGGCCGTGACCACCACCTTCCAGCGCAAGTTCCGGAAGGCGCTCTTCCTCACGGCAACGCCGTTCCAGCTCGACATCGGGGAGCTGCGCCAGGTCTTCGCGCTGTTCGCCCTCGCCGACGGTGCGCCGGCCGATATCCTCGATCGCGCGGACGCGCTCTTCGCCGACATTTGCGAGTACCAGCGGGCCTACGACGCGTTCCAGCAGGCGTGGGCGCGGCTCGATCCGGGGGCGGCGGCCGAGTTCGGGCGGCTTTTTGCCGCCGATCCCGGGCTCGCCGGGACCGTCGACGACCCGACGTTGCGCGCGGTGGCGAGCGCGGCGCGCGAACTCCTTGCGCTCAAGCGGGACAGGATCGAGCCGGGGTTCCGCACGTGGATGATCCGCAGCCTGCGCGAGGACAAGCGCGTGTACCGCGAGCACAGGCGGAGCCGGCGCGTCCCCGAGGGGTCAAATGTCCTGCCCTTCCTCGTCTACGAGCGCTTCATCGCCGAGCTGTTCCGGCAGCAGGCGCGCACCCATAAGGCGGCCGTCGAGATCAACATGGTCTCGTCCTACGGGGCGGCGCGGAAGGGCGCGCTGCTCGCTGATGAGGTGCGGGAGAGCCTCCCGGCGCCGGCCGAGGGCTACCGCCGCCTGATGCGCGACGTGCTCGACGCGCTCGGCGAGCGCTCGGCCGTGCATCCGAAGCTGAGCTTCGTCCTCGAGGACGCGCTGGACGCGGCCGAGCGCGGCGAGAAGACGCTGGTGTTCTGCTCGCGCGTCGAGACCCGCACCGAGCTCGCCAGAGAGCTCACCGCCGCCTGGGAGGCCCGCCTCCTCGACCGGTGGCGCCGCGCCTACCCGGGCGCCGCGCACAGCGACATCTTCGACGTGAGCGGAGGCGACGACCGCGCGCGGGGGCGCCATACGCGCTTTCAATCCCGGTTCCACAGGTCGCAGGACGCGCTCTACCTCGCGCTGCGCGAGCGTTACCTGCAGTCGCTCGTCGCGCTCGGCGACTGGGCCGAGCAGCACCTCGACGCGATCGTGGCCGCCGCGAACGCGCGGCGGGCCGGCTTGCGCACCGGCCGCACGAGCGCCTCGCGGCTCGACTACCGCCTCCTCAAGCGCTGCGTGGAGCAGGCGGCCGCCGACCTATGGCGCTCGTCCTGTCCGGACGGCGCCGCTACCTACGACGACGCCCTCCGCGCCCTCACCGCCCCCGAGTTCCTCACGCTCGGCCTCGACCTTCAGCCCGACGATCTGGAGAACGACGAGTCCGGCGGCGAGACGCCGGACTGGACGATCGGCGAGGACGCCGCGGCGCTCGTGGCGCAGCACCGGCCGCACCTCTGGGGCTATCTCAGCAGCGAGCTGGAGGGCCTCGATTTCGAGATGCGCGTGCACGTCATCGAGCGGCTCGCCCGCTTCCTGACGTACCGCCAGGTCCCCTTCCTGGCCGATGTGCTCGCGTCGGCGCGCGCCAGTGGGCTCAACATCGAGAGCATCGAATCCCGTCCCCTCCTGGATTTCATCGACGGCTTCTGGCTCACGCCGGCGGGCCGCCCATGGCTCGAGCGCCTGCGCGCCTTCCTGCGCTACTTCCGCGGACGCGACGGCTCCCAGCAGTGCGATATCCTCGATGGTCCCATGTCGACGGGCGAGCTCGTGCGTCAGACCGGGGAGAGCGAGAGCCGCGAGCGGCTGCGGGAGGCGTTCAACACGCCGCTTTACCCCATGATCCTCATCGCCAACGAGGTCATGCAGGAGGGGCTCGACCTGCACCGCCATTGCCGTCGCATCGTGCACCACGACCTATCGTGGAACCCGGCGCAGCTCGAGCAGCGGGTCGGGCGCATCGATCGCCTGGGCTCGCTCACGCTCAAGCTCCGCGAAAAGGATCCGGCCGCGACGCTCGATATCCTGTACCCGCTGGTGCACCGCACCATCGACGACCGCCTGTACCGCACGGTAAAAAGCCGGGAAAAGTGGCTCGAGTTCCTGCTCGGCGCCAGGCCCGACTTCGCCGAGTACACGCTCGGGGACGAGGAGCCACCGGAGCTGCCGGCGGAGTTCGCGATGGAGCTGCGGATTGATCTCCAACCGAGGGTCGACACCGCCATGTGAAGCCACGCGTCTCCGGACGCCCTCGCAGTGCCGAGCTCGCCCAAATCGGTGTGACGCTCAACCGGAAGACACGGGATGCGGCCGGATTGCTCCGGCCTCTCCCCAATCAGTCGCCGCCGTTCCCACCGCATGCTCCCGTCACGTCTCTCACCACCCAATCCCCCTGTAGCGATGCCCCCCACCGAACGGCCATGGATCCGAGGCTCGCTCGTTCTGGCATCTCACCGTAGTACGCCTCGATGCGCCGCTGCACCGCGTCGATGCTGACGCGGCCACCTGCTTCCTCCAGGCATTGCTGCAACAGCTCGGTGCGCGTCGGCACACGCACGCTCTCCCAGCTCGAGAGCCCCACGGCGCCTGCCTGGGAGAGGCGGAAGCGCGAGTCGCCGCGCAGCACGGAGAGGCACATCTCCGCGTTCCAATGCGCATGCGCTGGCGAGAGCCGTGTCAGCTCGACCAGAAGCTGCGCCGATCCGAGCCCCCGCTGCCGACGTTCGAGCAGCGCCGCGGCGTGCTCCACGGCTTCCGCCAGTGCCTCCGCTCCCCCGGGGAGGTCCCGATCGATCAGACCGACCCGCCCCTCGCCGCACTTCAAGAACTGCGGGCGTGCAAGGCACTGAGTCAACGTGAGCTCGTTCACACTCGTCTTCCTGCGCAGCGCCGTGGCCAGTTCCTCACGCGACATAGGCGCCCCGCGTTCGCGGAGGATTCGCACGAGCTCGTCGTGGAAGAGGAGACGTCCTTGCCCTTCAGGCGCCACCGGCAGCGCGACACGAAGCCGGCCGAGGTAGCGAACACGATCGCTCCGGCGCAAGAGCGAGCCCAGATGCCACTGAGTAAGCCATTCTGGGATATCGAGCTCCTCCCGGAGCTCTTCGAGCAGCTCGCTGGCAAGCCACTGCCGCTCGGGCGCCTCGCGCTCCATGATGCGAATCGCGGCCGGGACCAGCCGATCCATCCAGACACCGAAGTCCGGAAAGTGACGTTCTAGCCCGACCAGACCGCGCCCGAAGAACAGGACTTCGTCAGGTATGTGGCAACGTCCAAGCCGCGTCCACAGCTCGTCAATGTGCACAGGCGTCGGCGACGCGCGAAGAAGCGCGAGGATAGCGGCCGCATGCGTGCCGCCGAAGCCGGTGACGCGCCGCCCGTCCGCCGCCTCCTCGACGTGAAGCAATCCGACGAGCTGCTCCCAGAGCACGTCGCAGAGTACGCTGCCGATACGGAGCCGAAGCGGAGCCAAGAGGTCGCGGAAGGCCGTGATCTCCGCGGGCAATGCCACCTGCCCTGCGCTGCGTCGCAGGTCGTTCCACGCCTTGTCGAGCGCCTCCTGCGGACAGCGGGCGAGGTACAGACGCTCCTCGAACTCGACGACGCGCGCCGCGCCTTCGAGTATCCGTTCACCGAAGTAGTCGAGCGCCTCCGGCCGTGCGACGATCGCGCCCCACCACGGATCCGCGGCGAGCGCCTCGAGCGAGATGGCCCCGTCGCGCAGCGCGAGATCGATGCGGCGCCTCGCCTCGCTCAGCCAAGCCCGCTCCCGGGCCAGCTCGCCGAGCACCCGAGACTCGATCTGGCGTATGCGCTCGCGAGACACCCCCAGGATCTCCCCAATGGCGTGGAGCTTTTCCGCGCGACCACCGAGCCCCGCGCGCAGCGTCAGGACCATGCGAGGTACGGAGTCTTGCTCTTGCAGGAGGGCCTTCCACGACTCGAGCAGACCAGCCGCCAGCAGCTGGTGACGCGCTTCCATACGTTCGAGATGACCACGTACCGCCTCGAAGATCAGTCGCACCGAGCGCCTCCCGAGGTTGGTTGCTGCGTCCAGCTCAGCCTCGGACCGCTGCGCCAGGTCGGCCAGCGTCTTCAATCCCTCACGTTCTGCGTAAGACCGCACGCGGGTCGGAAAATCAACCTCATCGATGCACACGGTTCTCAACGTGTCGGGCAGCGCGATGCGGAGCTCGTCCCAGCGGGTCGGTGGAGTGGCTCCGCCGGGCCCGCTCGTTTCCGGCGACGAGGTCAGGTCCGTGCGGGAATGCTCCGCGGATGCGGCCTCCCAGTTCTTGCCGAGCAGCGTCTCGAGCACCGCGCGCGTCTGCGCGAGCGTGGTCCGGCCCAGGTTGGGCTCGGCGAGCAGCTTGCTCGGCGGAATGCGTGCGAGTTGCCCGAGCGTCGTGATGCCGTTCTTTGCTGCCCAGGTGAGCAGGCGTGATGGAAGCACGAGCGAGTCGAGCGGTGGATCGGTCGCCTCTAGAACGACGGGCGATACCGCTTCGCCGGCACCGTCGAACTGCGATGCCGGCATGAGCTGTACCTGCGGACCTGGAGAGGGCTCGGGCGCTGTCCCTTCCGACGTGCCCGGACGACGTGCCGGCGCGCCCATGGCCTTCAGGTAGGGGCTCGGCGCGCCGGACGCGCTCACATAGAGCGCATCGCGAGCGCGGCTCGCGGCGACATAGAGCAGGCAGCGCTCGGCGAGCTCTGTCTGGTGCGCGACCACGGGATCACTCGATGTGAGCGCAGGGCTTCGGTACGGCACCTCGTCGTCGTTCACGCCGACAACAAAGACGACCGGAAACTCGAGCCCTTTGATACGGTGCATGGTCGCGAGCCGCACGCTCGGGTGGCGAGGCTCTTCGCGTTCGAGCAGATCGGCGGGAATGCCTTCGCGTGTGAGGGCATCCAGGAAGCGATCGCGGAGCGCGAACATGCGCCGCGCGGCAATGCAGATCCCTTCGGGGGGCGTGCCCGCAGCGAGCATGCGTTTCACCTCGTCGACGACGAAGCGCACCTCGTCGGCCGGGTACTCGAAGCACTGGACCAGCGGTGGCTGCCCCTCGCGGAGCGATACGTAACCGCGGCGGCTCGCGATTCCATCGTCGAGATCGTCCATCTCCTCGGCGCCGAGCGCGCCGAGCGACCACCGGCAAATCGCCGCTGTGGTGCGGTAGTTGAGCCGCAGCTCCTGCGACCGCCGGCCACGGACGTTGATGCCCACGCTCCCCAGCGACACCGGGCGCCCATAGATACGCTGATGCGCATCGCCGACAAGAAAGAGATCGTCCGGGTGCTCCTGTCCGGCGATCGCGCGCACCAGGCGAAGAGCCTCCGCGGATAGGTCCTGCGTCTCGTCCACCACGACGGCGCGGTAGGGCGGCGATGCCCCGTCGGCCTCGATGCGCTGCCGCGCACGGCGCAAGATCTCGACGGGCTCCAGGATCCCGCTGGCCGAGAGCTCCTGACGGTAGGCCTGGAACAACGGCCAGAGCTGCCGGCGCTCGCGCCGGCCCAGGGGCAGACCGCGATGGAGCCGCACCGCGCGTACATACGCCTCGTCCTCCCGGAGATCCTGCGCCTGGATAACGTCACGCCACTCCGTCTTGCAGAACTCCGCGCTGTAGCCATCGACCGCATAGACATCGAGCACGCGCGTCCACGCCTCTTCCTGTGCTTCCGTCGTCGCGAGGCGCACCGGCTCACCGCGGCTGCGCAGGTACTCGGACGCCCAGGCATCGAGGTTCTTCACGTCGATGCGCGCGAGCTCCCGTGGCTCCAGGAGCTTCTCGAGCTGGCGCCGGACGTCGTGCGCCAGGTTCACCGTGAACGTCGTGAAGAGCACGCGCTCGTCCGGCTTCGTGAAGACCTCGCGGACCAGAAACGCTGCGCGGTGCAGAGCCACCACGGTCTTGCCGGTCCCCGCCCCTCCGGTCACGCGCATCGGCCCCTTGGTCCGCGCCCTGGCAATGGCGCGCTGCTTCGGGTGCAGGTACACGCGCCACACGTCGAGCGGATTCGCCAGGGCCGCGTCGAGGTTGAACTCCTCGTCGACGAGGCGGAATTGCTGCTGCGTGCTCGGCCGCCCGAGCGCCGCGACGACGTCGCCTGGGTCGACCGGCTTCTCGACCTGAGCTGGAAGCGCGGGACGACCGAGGAGCTCTTCGAGCAACGCGTTGAGCGTGAAGCCCGCAGCGAGCCCCGTGAGCACCTCGGCCGCATCCGCCGGCAGGTGCGGGAGGAGCTGCTCGAGCTCCGCCTCGGTTGTGACCGCGCGCACCGCCGGAATGAGCACGCGCGGCACGCCGCCGTGGAAGAGATCGTCATCGGTGAAGGCCGCGAAGAGCCCCTGCCCCTCGTCGCCACTCTTCTCGCGTGTCCGCCCCTTATGCTGCGGTTCTGCGGTCCCGGTCGCGCGGTCGCCGCCGTCGCTGCTGTCTGGCGAGGTGAGCGCGCGCGCCGCCGCAGCTTCGTCGAAGAGCTGCAGCGTCCCCGTCGCCGGATGCACCTCGGTGCGCTTCGACGCTGCCCAGCGATAGGCCTCGTCGTGGTGGTCGATCCAGAGGAGCAGGAAGACGTCGCCGGCCTCCGGCTCCCTCACGATGGCGCGGTAGTCATCGCCGATGCGCGCCGAGCGGAGCTGCGGATCGCGGGCGCCGCGAATGGGTTCGTAGTGGATCGACGGCTGTCGAGGATCCGCGGTGAACTTGCGGAGAAACTCGTCCGCCTTGCGCTGCACCTTGCGCGGCAGCCGTGCGTAGGCGGGGAAGTACTCTCGTGCGATGGCGACCTGCATCTCGGCTCAGCCCTCCTCGATCCCCAGGGCCCTGGCGAGCTCCACCTCGGTGAGCCCGCGCTCGATGGGAAAGAGCGTCCAGCCGTCGGCGCGCAGGCGCTCGGCGGTCTCTCGCTGGTGGTCGAGGTACGCTCCGACGCGCCGGGCGGCCCAGCCGATCTCGACGTCTCCGACCGCCCCCCGCTTCGGCAGGCGCAGCTCGTAGGGGATCTCGGGCACCACGGCGCCCCGGCGGACGACCGCACGCACCGCCTCGCGCGCCCGCTCATCGCCGATCTCGGCGATGCGCTCGTCCACATCATCTGGCAGCGCGCCGCGCCGCCCGTTCACACGCTCGGCGGCGCGGAGCAACCCCCCCACCGAAGGCGCGTGCTCCGGGTAAAGCCGCACAACCGGGGCAGCGGCGTCCTCGATCTGCTCGAAGCTCGTGATGAACGTGCCGGGCAGCGCCTGCAGCAAGTTCCAGGCGCGGAGCAGCTGGCGCCATGCCGTCTGGAACTGCGGCCGCGAGCGCTGCTCCGCCCCGTCCTCCAGCCGGAGCGTGAGCGTCGCCCTCTCGGGCTGCGCGCGAAGCGTGCCGAGCACCTCGCGCGGCACGCTCACGACGAGCATCGCCTCGTTTTCGGCACCCATGACGATCTTCGCGAACGCCGTGTCTCCGCCCGTCGTGGCCTCGGAACGGCTCATATCGAGGCGCTCCGCCGTCCGCACGCGGTGGTGCTGCTGCGCGGCCTCCACGGCCGTGATCTGCTGCCCGCGCAGGTGGATCAACGTCACGACGGCGACCGCCGCGAGTTCCCCCAGCTTCCGGGGTTCCCGGAGGTGCGCCAGCAGCCCGGTGAGCGGATCGCGATCGAGCACGGGGAGCAGCCCCTCGATCCCGAGCTTCTGCGCCAGGATCTTCGCCCGCGCGAGCGTCTCCGCGTCCGGCAGCCAGGGCGGTACGCCCTCGCCGATCGCGCCTGTCTCGTGCTCGTTCAGGTCGCGCCACGTGATCGACCAGGTGAGAAAGCGCCCAGGCCGGACGAGCCCGTGCCGCTTGCGCAGGTCGTCCTCGATGCGAGAACGCGGTTTGTCTGGCTGCACGTGGTAGGCGACACCGTCGGCGAACACCGCCACAGGCAGCACGCCCCTGTCCTGCCCCTCGGGGTAAAATAGCAGGTCAGGCCGGCAGGCGTACTGGGCCGTCGTCTCGTCCACGTCGACCTGCGCTCGCACGAGCCACCGCCGGTCCCCGAGCGAGAGGCGCCAGCGTCCCATGTCGAGCCGCGCGAGGCTCGTCCCGGGCTGCTCGCGCGTCCAGGCGTCGAGTCGGGCGATGAGGCGCCGCTCGAGCTCGCTCTCGAGCACATGCTCCTGGTTCAGTGTGCCCACCCCCGCGGCTTGCTCGAGGCCATCGAAGGCCCCGAGCAGGGCCGTGAGCTCGGCGAGCGCCACCTCGCGGTCGAGCACCACCGCAGCCGGCTCTTCGTCGCGCCGGCTGAGCTCGCGGTAGGCCAGGAGACAGAGATGACAGGCGCGCACCTCACGGTCACGCTGATTGCACGGGCAGCGCAGCAGGGCGTCCCTGGCGCGCTGCAGAACCTGCTGGAGGTTTCTGCCCTTGTCCTGCGCCAGGTCGACGAGCATGCCTGTACCGCCCGGCACGAGATCGAGCACGACCACATAGCGCCGCCTCCCCTCGCCTCCCGGCAGCGGCTCGTCGTAGCTGTCGACCATCAGGAAGTCGGGATCGCCGCCGAAGTGGAGCCGCAGCCCGAGCCGCAGCGCGGCGCGCAGGTTGGGCAGGCGGCGGCTCCACTCGTGCTCGGAGATGGGGACCACGAGCCGCAGCGCTTCGCTTTCCAGCTGGCGGAAGAGGTGCATCTCGCGGATCGATTGCTTCTCTTTCGGCTGCTTGCGCTGCGCGCAACTCGGCCAGTGCGCTGCCCAGCCGGGCGTCGGCTCCGACGGCTGCACCTGCCCACACTCGGCACATACGAGGAACCGCACCTCGGGCAGCATGCGCCCCGCGACGCGCACCGAGTTGGCCTGCGCATCACGCCGGCCGAAGTTGATGCGCCGGAGCGTGATGCGCGGCAGTAGCTCGAACCCCATGCCCTTCGATGGGTTCACCCAGACCGGGCTCGGTGTGCTCCCGGCCGCATCGTAGAAATTGTCCGCCTCGTAGAAGGCTCGCTCGCGGTCCTCTCGCTCGTCCCCCACAAGCGCGTCGCGGTGCCGGGCGTACGCCCGCACGTGCATCATCGGCGCGAGCCACCGCCTCCGGCCCACCTCACCCCAGCCGCTCGCGCCGCACGCAGGGCACGTCGGAGGCGGCGGGTCGGACAGCTTTGCGACCTCCTGCATGTGGTGGCACTCGGAGCAAAGCTGCCACTCCGCCGGTGCTCCCCCATGCCGCAGATCGATGTTCTGCACGACCACCTGTCGGCCGCTCCCGTAGAAGGTGTTAAAGGGCGCGAGCTCCGCGATGGCCGCCGCTGGCGGCCGCACCCATTGACGGTGCTCGGGTTCGGCCACGATGCCGTTCTTCATCCCCTCACGCCGTACGAAGGCGTCGAGCCGCACGCCCGCCTCGGGGAAGGCGAAGTTGGGCAACAGGCTCCGATCGCAGAAAAATCCCCAGAGATCTTGATCGAGAAACGCCTTGAGCTCCGCGAGCGCATAGCGCCGCTCGAAGCCGAGATCGGCGAGCTCCTGCTCGGGGTTCTCGAGCTTCTTTCGCTCCGCCTCGTCTTTCTGGATCTTCTCGATGCGCCCGTCGAGCCGCTTGACTTGCCGGCGCAGCTCCTCGCGGCGCTCGCGGGCGTGCGCAACCTCGGTGGCCAGCCGGCTCTCGATTGGCGAGAGTCCGTCGCCGCCCGGTTCGAAGAAGGCCTCCAGCCGCTTTCGCGATTCGCCTGCTAGCTGGCGAGCAAAGAGCTCCAGGAAGCCCCGGCGGAGCTCCGTCCGCCGCTCGGCGATCGCCTCGAGCGCCGCCTGCGGGAAGCGCGACTCTGCGCTCTCCGCGAGCGCCTCGCGCAGTCTTCCTGGCATCTTGTAACCTTCGCGGGCCAGCCGATCGAAGCAGAACGCCAGCGCCTGTCGTTTCAGCACCTCCGGCGCATCGAGGTAGCACCCCGGGGGGTGGATCGCGCCCGCCATGAGCGCGAGCGGATCCTCGAAATAATAAAGATCGTGCGGGCGGCTCGCCGCGAAACTAAGGATGAGCGCGTTACCCGTCTCGCGCCCTGCGCGCCCGACGCGCTGCACGTAGCTGGCCGGCCCTGGGGGCACCGAGCAGAGCAGCGTCGCCGAGAGATCGCCAATATCGATGCCCATCTCGAGCGTCGGCGTACACGAAAGGAGATTCGGCGAGTTGGGACGCGGCCGCTCCTTGAACTCGATCTCGAGATCCTCCCGCTCCTCGCGCGGCAAGAGGCCCGTGTGTTCGCGCGGCCACACGCGGCCGAGGGCGCCGCGCTCGTAGTAACGCCGGTAGTACGTCGCGGTGCGGCTCGCGTCCTCGGCAACCACCTCGAAGCGCCCCTCGCAGCGGTAGCGCAGGCACGGCGCCCCGATCGGATCCGTTGGCGACTCCGGCACGGCCGAGATCTCGTAACCGCATGCCGCGCACCTTCGCCACGCGTGCGTGCGGCTCACGACGAGCGCTTCGGGATCGAGGCCCCAGACACGATACTTCGGGCCGGACGCCCGCTCGCCGAAGAGGCCTGCCTCGACGAGCACCGGCAGGAGCGCCATACCGACGTCGCGGGCCTCGGGGAGCCCGAGCTCGAGACCGAGCACCCGTCCGATCCAGTCGGTGAACCACGTGCGTCGCTCGGCCGGCTGCACGCTGTCGAAGCGGCGGGGCTTCGGCTCGCTCGTGAGGAAAACGGGCCGCGTCGTGAACCGACCGAACGGCGACAGCAGCGGCGCTTGCTCCTTGCTCAGCATGTAACCGGTTCCGCCGCTCGCCACGTACTTCTCCAAGAACGGGTCGAGGATGCCGCCGCGCAGACGCACGCGCGTCACGAGGCCGGCGATGAGCGCCGCGAAGGCCGCTCTCCCGACGCCGTGGAGCACGCCGAGCCGCTCCGGCAGCGTGACGGCCGCGCGGTCGACGGCGCGCTGGAAGCGGGCGGGGTCCAGCGTCACGGCGAGGCAACCGGACTGCTCCAGTGTGCGCCCGATGCGCGCGGCCACGCCCAGCTCGCGCGCGACCTCCCAGCGCAGGCGTGATGCGACGTCCTCGACGAGCGCCGGCGACGGCACGGGCAGCGGCTCGCCGAACGTCTCGCCCCGCGTCTCCGTCTCGCGCTTCTTCGCCTGGTGCTCGGCGAGCGCGGCTTCCCAGTCGACGTACGCCGCGAGGAACTCGAGATCCTGCGGGAGGAACGCGCCCACGAATGCCACGTCCGGATCCCACCGTCCGGCCGCAAGGCGCGACGGCCAGTGCGCGCGCATGGCCGGCCCGATCGCGGCGAGCGGCATTCCGCCCTCGGGCGGTACCACGGCGAGCATCGCGCTGCGCAGCGCGAAGCGGTACGTGCGGCCACCGAAGAAGCCGGCGCGGTGCGAGGCATCCTGCACGCTATCGCTGAAAGCGAGGAGCTTCCGGTCCGTGTTGAGCGGTGTCGTGAAGAGGTGCCCGACCGCGACGCTCGTGAGGCTGGCGTTCCGCGAAGCTAGAAAGCGCATGGCGTCGTCCGCGCCGCAGGCGGGGCAGCGCTGGCGCCCCCGGCCGGAAGACCCGGCTCGCGCGTCCTGCTGGACATAGACGGCGATGCGTCCCTCGCGCAGCTCCCTGGCCGGGAGCAGCTCGGCGGTCCTCGGATCGAAGACGAGCCTGGGCGGCGCGGTGCCGTCGTCGCCGCGCACGCTCCCGTCTTGATGCACGTAGGCGACGTCGGCGTCGCGCTGGTCCACGGCACGCGCGATGTCCGCGTACTCGAGCGAGACGCGATCGCCTAGCCCCTGGCGCGCAGTGACCCAGCCGGCGTGCCCGCACTCGCGGCAGTACACCATCGGGAGCGCCGCCGTGCCCTCGGGCCCGGGACCGTCGTCGAGCCAGCGGAAGCGCGGCACGTCGCTCACCTCACGCAGGAGCCGCCGCGCCTCGCGTACCCAGAGCTGCACCTGCACCGAGACGAGCGGCACGTGCCGCGACCCGACCTTCCGCTTGGACCAGGAGAGCAGCGTGACCAGGCTCGTCAACGCGCGCTCTGCCTCGGCTGGTGCCCGATCGGCAAGGAGGGCCTCGCCCTGTCGCATCTCGGCAACGATCGCTTCCCACGATGCGAGCCGCTGCGCGGTCACGCGGACGAGCGATCGCGCGAGGGGGTGCCGCAGGACAGCCTCGCCGAGGCGCACCCGGAAGTCGTTACCTGGCGCCGCCGTCGCGACGACGGACGGGAACCAGGCGTGCGCCACCGCGCGGACGTGGGCCTCGGCCTCCTCCTGCGGCTCGGGCTCCAGGGCAGCAAGGCTCGTCGGGAGCATCGCCTCACCCTCCGGTCCGAACGCCTCGAACAGCTGCTCGGCCGAGAGGCGCGACTCGCCGACGAGCGCGTCATCGACGAACGGATGGTCGAAAATCCGCCTCGCGAAGGCCAGCAGCTCGCCCGCTGTGTCGCCGGTGCTGCTCGTGACGGTGGCGCTCGTCCCCACCGGGCAGATCGCGTCGGCCCCGCCGAGCCGCGCGCCCAGCCGCCGCACGAGGCAGGCCACGTCGGTCCCCTGGGCACCGTCGTAGGTGTGCAGCTCGTCGAGCACGAGATACCGCAGGCGGCCCGGGACGTTCTGGGCCCAGAGGCCGGCGTCGCGCGGCCGCTGCAGGAGCAGGTCGAGCATGCGGTAGTTGGTGAGGAGGATGTCGGGCGGGTGCCGGCGCAGGTGGTCGTTGTCGTCGATGACGTGGGACGGTCCCATCTCGCGGTTCCGGCCGTTGCCGCCGACGAACATGCCGATGCGCAGCCGCCCGCGCAGGCGGTCGTCTCCGTGGACGACCGCCGCCATGCGCCGGGCCTGATCGGCAGCGAGGGCGTTCATGGGGTAGAGGACGAGCGCCTTGATGCCCTTCTCTCCGCGGCTCAGGGCGCGAGCGGCGTGATCGAGGATGGGATAGAGAAAGCACTCGGTCTTGCCGGAGCCGGTGCCCGTCGTGACGATCGTCGCCTCGGGTTCGTGACCGGCCCGCGAGGAGAGGCGCTGCCAGGCGAGGAGCTGGTGCAGGTAGGGCCGGTAGGGCGGCCGGATATCGAGAGGGATGGGGGCGTCCTCCGGCGCGAGGGCGAACGGAAGGGCGATGCGCACCCAGGGGCCCTTGAACATGCCGTGCTCGCCCGCGAGGAACGCGAGGAGCGCCTTTTCGAGGTGGCGATCGGCGAGCTGCCAGGTGCTGCGGAGGTAGTCGAGCAGGGTGTCCCGCACCTCGCGGGCGGCAAGCAGCGGGATCATGACGCGGATCTCTTGCCGAGCTTGTCAGCGAAGAAGGCGTACGCGGTGCGCATGTCGGCCTCGCGGTCGCGGATTTCGAAGGGCGGTTCGAGGCCCTGGGTGTCGAAGCCCTTAGGGAGGGGTTTGCCTTCTTTCAGGCAGTGTTGCCAGAGCAGCATCGCCTCGCGATCCAGCCCAACATTCAGGCCTTGGTTTCTCGTGAATGCGATGCGGCCACGCTGATCGTACAGAGTAGTTCTCTCGTATTCGCGAAGCACACCAAATTGCGTCTGATAGATAGTACAGAGCTGTCCGATCGATATGCCCATTTCCAGAGCAGCGAGCGCATCGATTTCGACGAGGGCCCAACGACGCTCAAAATGGTTCCTCAAGGCACAAGCACGATGCCAATGATCCCCGGGCTGCGGCCATGACGCAAGCCGCCGATCACGAATTGACCAAACCGAGCCCCTAATCTGTGGCCACACATCGTTCCACATCGCCGAGTAGTGGGACGTAAGACAGTTCAGCCGCAAGGCGCGCGCAACAAGTGACTCGATCATAGCGCTTCCTTTTGTCGGGATCGGAAGCGAGTATATCGTCCTACCACTCAGGTGAGATTTGCCGGTACATCGCAAAAAAAAGTCGGCCACAATTGATGACCAAAAAGCACTACATTCAACCAGTGTGCGATTGCTTGCAAAACAAACAGAGTGAACAGCGTCAACATGACCAGCCCCAGGAGGCACGATGGCAGGTATCAGCGTCCTCTCACCAGAGATTGCCAACATAGAACGATTAACATGACGATAATAAGCCGTTACTGGCTTACCTCGAAATTTTGGAGCTCGCCTCTCATACTCTTGCGGATGACACGCCGGCACAAATAGCGTCCGCGGGAGATACTCATCATGTATTTTTGTCAGATCGATTACGTCATAGTCACGGTTACTGCGACAATTCTCACGAGGACTTTTCTGAAACGGCGTTCCGATGTGGAAGTGTGATCCACCAACGATCCAGTCTTCGGTTCGCTGAAGCGAAGTCTCCTGGCGCCGAATTGTTCCTCTGGATTGATCGTCTCGCTCATGCCACATGCGTGTTCCCATCGCATGAGGGCGGAGACTCTGAAGCCGTCGCAGTGAGGCGAAAGGCCGGAGCACTTCCAGAACATCTTGACTATGTAGCAACGGAAGGATCGGCGCGTCAAAGGCTCTGCTACTCATCGAAAAGACCGTCGCAAAGAGATCCATCTCCGCACTCGTAACAACAGCGATCCGGTTCCGATGACCTCGAACCTCGAATTGGTTGTCGTCACTCTTTATGCTTGGCACTGCGCCACAACCATCGTGTACCAAAGACCGATCGAAAGTACTCGGATGAAAGAGATTGCACGCATAATCAAAGCGTATGCCACCTTTGACCTGCGCCCTAGAGACCGTCAACGCGAAGGTTACCTGGTTGTCCACATCGGGGAATAGTTGAAACTGGTTCTTGAAGCGCAGAACAATGGAAAGCCGTCGATAAATGGCCCAGCGAAGTCCTTGGCTCAGTGGGTCATCGAAGAGACCGTCCTGATGGACCAGCGCAACCACGCTTTTCGGAGAGCCGATTCGCCATGCCGCAGCAAGAAAGCACTTGTACAAGTTAAGCGAACACCCGATAAGCAGTGGATTGTAGATCGGCGAGCCGATAAATGACTTGTAGCCGCGCACATGCCCAACGTCTCCCAGGTACAACCAGAGTCTAACAGAGCTCGTGAGCAGGGCCGACCGGCGCTGCTCCACCTCGATTGCACTGCAATTGTCTAGAACAAGGCGTGCATCCAGCTCGCTCAGAACGCCTGTCTCATCAAAGCTGAGCTGCATCCACGGCGGGTTTCCCACCAACAAGTCAAATCCGCAACATTCGACAAACACCTCAGGAAACGCCAGATCCCAGTGCAGCGGCCGCAGTCGCGCACACGCCTCCTCCGCCGCGGTCCACAAATTCGCCGCGTCTTTTGGCTTCTCCTCAACCTCGTCGTCATCATCGGTCTTCGGCCAGATCGAGATCTGCTTTTTGCCTTCCGGGGCCCGGGTCTCAACCGCCAGCAACTCCTCTAGCGCCCGCAGCCACCCCTCCCGCGTCGGCAGCAAATCTGCGTGCTCAATGGGAAATGCCCACAGCGCCGCCCAGAGGTCCATCACCTGCTTGAGCCACGCGTACGCGCTCCCCGGAACCCGGATCGCCTTGAGTCGCCTCTCGCGATCCTCGATCGACGGCAACCCGCGAGGCGCCACGTCCTGTCCCCACACCGAGGGCGTCGGCGTTACATCGGCGAGCGCCTGCATGCGCGCCTCCACATACTCGCGGTAGAGCTTGTCGACGCGGTTGGAGAGCTCCTGCAGCCGCCCGATATCCCGCGCGTTCCACGGCTCCTCGACCGACTTCCGCCACTCCTTGAGGCGCCGCACCGCCTCCGGCGCTAGCTCGGCCACCACCTTATCCCCCTCGAAGGGCGACATCCCCGCGTCCGGCACCAGGAAGTGCCAGACGCTGCCCACCGGCCGCTCTCCCGCGACCACAGCCTTCGCCTCCACCTTGCGCGGCGGTCGCCGATGGTGGCGCGGCAGCTTCAGCTCGGCGGCAAGCTTCTTCAGCGCCTTCCCTACCTCCTTGCGCTGCGCCTCGGCCTGCTGTGCCTCGTTCTCCTCGGCGCTGTCACCCTCGCTGCCCTCGTCCTCGCCCTCGGCCGGCACCCCCGCCAGGCGCCTCGCCCGCTCCACCCGCGCCCGCACCTCGGCGACTGCCTCCGCGTACCGCGGCTCGTGCGCGGCGAGCACCCGTTCGAGCTCGCCCTCGAGATCCCCCTTGTCCCCCGTCTTCTTGAGCACCGTCGAGACCGCCTTGGCCAGCGCCTCATCGGTATCGAAGTCGTCCGCGGCCCAGACCTCGAGCCGCGCCCCGACGAGGCTATTTCCCACCGCGAGCCGCGCCCCGAACCACGGTGTCCGCTGCCCCTTGTGCAGCGTCGCGAGCCAGAGCGACACGCCCGCGAGCTTCGCCGCCATGGGGTTTAGGTCGACGCCGTAGCAGCGCGCCTCGGCCAGGTACGTCTTCACCCGCTGCTTCTCGAGGGCGTACTCGGCCGGCGGCACCCGGCGGCCCAGCTCCTGCTGCCGCCGCTCCAGGTACGCATCCGCGAGCTGGTCGATGGCCTCGACGAGGAACGCGCCGCTGCCCATCGCGGGCTCGCAGATGTTGAGCTCGAGGATGTCGCTCGCGCTCTTCCCCTCTAGGAGCTCGCGGAGCGCGTACTTGACCAGGCAGCGCGTCAGCACCTCGGGCGTGTAGTACGAAGCGCTCGACTCACGGTCGCGGCCGGCCAGCCGGTAGATGAACGTCCCCGGCTCATATTTGCGGTGCCGCTTCTGCCCGCCCTCCTCGAACAGCAGCTCTTCCTCGCGGTAGCGCACGATGTCGCGCTCGGGGACGAACCACGCCTGCTGCGTCGCGTCCTGCGCTTTCTCCCCCGCGCGATGGACCTCGTAGAGCGTCTCGCGCGCAAAGAACCCGGTATACGAGAGCAGCCCCTCGTAGACCGCGCCGAGCTGGTTGATACCGAGCTGCGCGTAGCTGATACGCCCGCGGCCCCAAGAACGACCACCCCTGGCCCGCCGCGCCTCGGGCGTGAGGCTGAGCAGCCGGACGACCTTCTGCAGCACCTCGTTCCGGAAGCGCACCTTGGAAAGGCGCGGCGTCGACCGCTCGTCGAACAACGGGCTCTTCAGGCCGTCGATCAGGAACCCGCGCTCGTCGATGCCCTCGCGCGCGCCCGCGCTCGCGAGCGGGAGCTGCCCGCTCCCCGCGTAGCCGTCGTTCACCAGCCTGAAGAGGGTGCGCAGGCTCTCATCAAAGAAGAACCCATAACGCGTCTCGGGGCCGAGATTGACCTGCTCGAGATCGCGGAGCGCCTCGAGGCTGTAGCCGAGCGCGTACTCGGGGCTATTCATCGGCAGAACGCCCAGCTCCCCGGCACGCGCCTCGACGTAGAAGAGGACGAGGAGGCGGTAGAGATAGACGAGGCACTCCTCGGTCAGCTCGCGCGCCACGCGCTCGCCGTGAATGGCCTTCTTCGCCACCGTGCGCTGGTAGTACACCCACTCGTTGGCGATGAGCTCCACGGCCTCGCGCGCCGCGTACTTGAGATCGGCGCTGACGCCCTGCGCGTGGCGGTGCGATTTCTCGTCGAGGCTATCGTGCAGGAGCGCGCCGCCATCGGGAACGAGGCTCTCCCGGCAGAGGAGCGCGGCGGTCAGGCGCAGCGCGCCCGCGTCCCTGCGACCGAGCAGCTCGGAGAGGTCGAAGCGGAGGTACTGCCCGCGGCCCCAGCGCGGCCGCTCGGCGAGGAGGAGCTCGGCGCCAGCGACAAGGACGATCCAGCGCGGCGGCCTCTCCCGCGCGAACGCAGCCGCCATCACGTCTCCGAGCGTGTCCTCGCGCGCGGGTGCCTTGAGGCCCTCGCTGTACGCGCTCGCGGGGAGTGGCGCGATCCACGGCACGTCGAGCAGCGCCTCATCCTCGGCCCGGAAGCGCCCCTCCAGAACGACGAGGTAGGGTTCGCCATGCCGCTCGACGACATGAAGCGCCGGCGCCGCGCGCCCGTCGTCCAGCGGAAAGAACGCTCCGCTCTGGTACGAGAAGCCCAGGGCCTCGGCCACCTGTACCTGGAATCGTCGTCCGTCTCCGGTACCCAGCTCGTACAGCGCGCGGGCGCGCTGGTCCCGGATGCGAGCGGTCTGCGCGTCGGCGGCGACGGGCGATGGGTGAAGGCGCGCCTCGCCGAGCAGGCGAAGCAGGTCGCGCCCGAGCGCCGTGAGCGCCTTCTGCACCTTCTCGACAGCCAGCGCCAGATTCGCGGTCTGGTCCGCAAGGTCCTTCTCGAGGAGCTCGGTGAAGTAATGCTGGCTGAAGAACTCGCCAACGTTGTCGATACCGGTGAGATCTGCTGCCATGGCTCACTCCGCGGAGAAGACAGTCACCAGCCGGATGTAAGGCGGGCCGGCGGCCTGGAGCTGCTTCAAGAACTGCTCGTGGTTCTCGCGCGCTCGCCGGATGTCGGCCTCTTCCTGCTGCAGCCGCTTTTCGAGCAGCGGCGGAAGGCGTTTCGGCTCCTGCGCGTCGAGCGGGAGCGGCATCTGCCCGTCAGGGCCCTTGATGCGCCTGCGCTTCGCCGCCACGGTGGCGAGGGCCTTCGCCTCCCACGCCACGATCCGCCTCGTCTCGGCGCGCACGCGCGCGCGGACCCGCTTCAAGCTCGCCTCCCGCTGCTCGATCGCGACCTCCTTCGCCCTGGCGATGACCGCCGGCACGAGCGCACGCAGGGCGTCCAGGCGCGCGGACGCCGCCCCCGGGTTGACGAGATCGCCGAAGAGGCCGACGCGCGCGGCCAGCTCGCGGAAGGGAATGGCCTCGTCCGCGAGGCGTTTGCCCCGCGTCTCCACGGCGAACCAGCTCGCGAAGATGGGCTCGGACTCGTGATTGTACTGCTGTGCATTCAGGAGAAAGAGGGCCGAATCACGCGGCATTGAGGGGATGCGCAGCACGGGCGCCTCGTGGCGCGCGTAGGAAGCGGCGAGGGCGTCGAGCAGCCAGTCGACAAGGGGATGCTGCTCCCAGAGCAGGTGCCATTCGGGCCAGCTCCCATCGCCTTCGAGCGCGCGGCGCAGGCGCTTCGCGACCTCCTCGCGGCTCTGCACGAGCTGGTAGGGCGCGTCCTCTCGCACGGCCTCGGCGGGGAGAAAGGGCTCGCGGTGCGTGCAGAAGGGCCTGGGTGCCGAGATCTTCAGCGTCCGATGGGCGTCGTCCGCCTCCCACTTCAGCCCTGCGTCCCCGATGACGGGGTGCTTCTCCAGATGCCGCAGCGCGGCGACGACAAAGGTATAATCATCCGGGTAGAGCGTGCTCTCGCTCACGATGAGCTGCTCCAGCGGGGGCGTCCTGGCTTCTGCGGCCTCCGCCTGGTCGAGCAGCGCGAGGAGATCGATCCCTACCTCCGGCTCGGCTGTGGTGCCCGGCTGGACGGTCGCCACCGCGGCCGGCGCGGTCGCCGGGAGCATGGGCTCCTCGCCGTTCGCGATCGCGTCGAGCATGGCCACGAGGTCCACATCGTCAGGCGGGGCGGCCTGTGCCGCGGCGGGCGCCTCGGCTTCTGCATCTTCCTCGGAGGATTCAGCCTCCGCGCTCGCTTCGAGCCACGCCTCGGCCTCACCGGCGCGGAGCGGCTCGTCCGGCAGGAGCTCCTCGGCGCTCTGCCCCTTGGCGATCCCCTCGGTGATGTACGCGTCCTCTGCGTCGGGATCGTACAGACCGAGCAGCGTGCCGACGTCGCCGAGTTGCTGATTCGCTGAATCCTCCTTCTCGATGAGCCGGGCTGCGACGTGCTGATCGGCGGTCGCGGCCTCCGTGCGCGTCATCAAGTAATGCAGTTGGGGCTCGTGCTTCTGCCCGAAGCGGTCGATGCGGCCGTTGCGCTGCGTGAGGCGGATGAGCGACCAGGGGATATCGAAGTGGAAGAGCTGGGCGCAGTGGTAGTGGAGGTTGACGCCCTCGCTCGCCGCATCCGAGGCGAGCAGCACGCGCATGGGGCTGCTCTCCCGTCCGAACGACTCGACGACCTGGCGCTGCTGGATGTCCGTCAGGTCCGAGGCATCGAAGCGGCCGATGACCTCGCCCGGGCTCGCGATGGCGAACTCCCTGGCGATCACGTCGCGGAGGAGGTCGAGCGTGGCGATGCGCTCGGAGAAGATGACGACGCGCGGAGAGTCCGGCCTGCCAGTGAAGCCGATGGCGCGCAGCTCGTCGACCAGGCGGCGCAACTTGGAGAAGGCGCGCGGCGCGGTGGCCGCCGCGACCTTCGCACGCGCCGCGCGGAGGCGCCCAAGGTCCGTCTGCAGCAGAACCTCGTAGGGGTGGGGGCCCAGGTCGGTGCGATCCAGCGCCCTCTCGGTGTTCTTCATGCGCTCATCGAGGCTCTCCAGCGCGGCGTGAGGGCTCGAGAGGAAAGCTTTGACGAGGGCCCAGCGAAGGAGCCGGTCGACCGCGTGGCGCTTCCGGCCAAGGTTGCGCAGCTCAAGGGCGTGTAAAGCGGCGAGGGCTGCCTCTTCCTCCCGGCTTGCGCGTGCCTCGTGCACGTGCACGCGCCGATCGCGCAGCGCGGTGCCGGCCTGCGCCTCGACGTCCTTCTTGAAGCGGCGGACGAACAGGTGCTGCACGTCCTCGCGAGCGAAGTGACGCTCGTCCGCCACAGCCGTGGGGTCGAGCATGCGCATGAGGTTGGCGAAGCTCTCCGGCCGGCCGTTGTGCGGCGTCGCACTGGTCAGGATGAGCGCGTCGCACTGCGCGGCGAGCAGGCGCGCGAGCTGCTCGCGCTGGCTGCCGCGGTTCGCGACGTTGTGACACTCGTCTACCACGATGACGTCCCAGCGGATGTGCTCGAGCCAGGCGCGGTAGCGTGGGTTGTTCTTGAGGGTGTCGACCGAGATGATACAGCGGTCGTAGTAGGAGAAGGGATTGCGATTGGATGGAATCTTCTGCTCAACGCGACGGAGTCCCTCGGAGTCGAGCCGGACGAGGGGGATGGTGAAGCGCGCCCAGAGCTCGCGCTGGAGCTGCGCTAGCATGCTCTTGATGGCAACGACGAGGATGCGCCGTGCACGCCCGCGCTTGATGAGCTCCGCGAGAAGGATACCGACCTCGACGGTCTTGCCGAGGCCGGTTCCGTCAGCGATGAGCAGCCGCGGCCTGAGCGCGTCGAGCGCCTTGTAGGCCGGGAAGAGCTGGTACTGCATGAGATCGAGCGCGGCGCGGTGGGCGACGTGGACGCGCGGATCTGTGGGCGGAGTGCGCCGCAAGAGCGTCTCGAGGAAGAGGCGCGTCCGCCTGTAGCTCGGCGAATCGTCTGCGACGAGCTTCGTGTCCTCGGGACGCAGGACTTCGACGCGGTCGAGGCCTGTGATAAAGACTGCTTTGTGATGCCGGACGAGGTCACTGAGCCCCTGTACGTGCACCGCAACGCCACCGTGGGGCAGCGGCAGGCTCTTCTCAACCGCCCACTCCTCTCCGCGCACGCGCACGCGTGAGCCGGGCGGAAACTCCCCGACTGTACTCATTCGTCGATCTCCAGATCCGCGCGCCCGATGCGGCGAACCATCGCGTTGAACACGGCCATGTCATCATCCAGGCCGAGTACGCCACTGGTGTCAGGAACAGCATCCGTGTTTGCAACAAAGTAGCGAGCGGCCCCAACAATGAGCATCTGCGCATAAGTCGCGAAGGCAGCTTGCCCCGCAAGAAGACCGTCGAGCCTGCGGCCAAGTTCCTCAGCGACATCGACGGGCAACAGTTCGTTATACCGTGCTGCGTGGCGGAGCTCTTCCACGTGGCGCGAGACCGCGCGACGGAGTGCAACGACCTCTTCCGGCGTGGCGGGTCCACACAGGCGTTCGAAGATGGCGGTCTCCTTGAAGGATGGTGCTCGCATGAGTCACCGTTGTACTGGGTGAGGCCCAGGAATACTAGATCCACGCTGTCGGTGGCTACTACCCGTCCCGGACCTTCCTCCAGGTCTCCAGCTCGATACGGTCGCGTCCGCACGGTAGGCACGAGCAAACCTGCGGTCACTTAGAAGTGACGTGCCCCAATTGGGGCCCAGCCGGTAGGACATTCAGCACCGTAGACACACACCGGCACCCGTACCCAAGCCTGACGCTATCATAGCGGCGGTATGTACCGCGCCATGCGGAACGCTGCAATCAAAGACATTCGGGTCGCACGGGGCGCGCCATCGAATGGTGAGAAGCGACAATAACTCTTTTCTGACACTCTACAGTCCAGCCAGATCGCGAGCGCTCGATGCACGTGTTCGATGCGAGCAGGTCCATCAACTCATGAGCTTCGAGCGAACCTGTCGGTGCGCCCAGACGCCAGCGAGTGCCCTGCGCAAGCCTCCGCGTCAGGTCGTAGCTCGTCGCTTCGCCCACCCGTCAACGACGGCCACCATGAACCCGGATCAGCTCACGCAGTCCTCACGTAGAAATCTTACACGGATGCACCTCGGGAACATGTGGCTGGCCAGCATGTTATAGGCGCGCCTGATGGCTTCATGTCGACGGGCGAGCTCGTGCTTCAAACCGGGGAGAGCGAGAGTCGTGAGCGGCTGCGCGAGGCGTTCAACACGCCGCTTTACCCGGTGTTCCTCATCGTCAACGAGGTCATGCAGGAGACGTTCGACTTGCACCGCCATTGCCGTCGCATCATCGTGCACAAGATCTGTCATGGAACCCGGCGCATCTCGGGCAACGGGTCGGGCGCATCGATCGCCTAGGCTCGCTTACGCTCCAGCTCCGCGAGAGGGACTCTTCTGCGACGCTCGACATGCGGTACCCGCTGGTGCACCGCACCATCGATGATCGTCTCTATCGCCCGGTGAAGAACCACGAGGAGTGGCTGGAGTTCCTGCTCGGCGCCAGGCCCGACTCCGCCGAATACACGCTTCGGGGACGAGGAGCCGCAGGAGCTCCCGGCGGACTTCGTGCTTGAGCTGCGGATCGACCTTCAGCCGAGGGCCGGCGGCCTCTCGTGAGCTCATGGCATCGAGCAGCCCGACCGTTCCACGCCGCCGAGTTCCGGTCCATGCTGAGCCGCTTGCCCGGCGAGCACCGTAGCGTCACCCCACCTGGTTCAGAACGTCGCGGTGCCCGGGATCTGCGTGGACCGCCAGGATCAGGGAGCTCCGGGAGAGCTCCAGACGTCGCGCCGGACGTCTCTCCGCGGACGCTCACGGGAGCCACCGCGCGACGTCGGCGATCTCCCGGGCCACCTCGGTGACGCCCCGCGGTCCAGCGATACGGGCGAACAACGGCGCCAGGTGCCCAAGGTCGTCCTTCGTCCAGTCGTCGAGGAGATCCGGCCGCCCCTTCCAATCGAGGTAGCGCAGGAGGCGCTGGCAGAGGCGACGCGCCTGCGGCTCGGTCATCGAGGCCGCCAGCGGGACCAGCGCGAAGAGCGCCTCGTCCTCGTCGCTCGGCAGCTCCAGGGCGCGCTCGACCAGATCGCGCGTGATCGCCGGCGCGTGCTCCGGCGAGGCCCCGGCGATCGCGACCAGGGCTGGCCACGTGGCGCCGATCTCGCGTGACAGGTCGAGGACCGCATCCGCCCCGAGAGCCCGGGTCCACGCAGCGGCGTTCCGCTCGAGGAGCGTGCGCGCGCCGTCGCCCGCCCGCAGATCGCCCGACAGCTCGGCCCAGGCGGCCTCGCGGACCGCGGCGGGGAGGTGCGCGAGCAGCGCGGACCGTACATCAATCCGGTCCGACGCGTCGGGCAGCGTCGCCACGAGCGCGAGCGCATCCTCCACGCGGCCCAGATCGCAGAGGCGCGCGGCCACGGCCGTCACCATCGGGCGCCGGAAGCTGGCCGCAGCCGCGCACGCCTGGATCAGCGCGGACGCGGCGCCGGCAGGTGCGTGCGGCGCGAGCGCGCAGATGCTCCAGCACGCGTCCGGCGGCAGCGCGCCGTCCTCCAGCAGCGACAGCGCAAGCCCCAGCGCCTCCGACGCGCCTGCTTCCCGCTCCGCCTCGGGCAGGCCCGAAGCGAGGCGCGCGAGGACCAGATGCCGCTCCGAGGGGGGCAGCGCCTCGGACCATGACCAGAGCCCGCGAACCGCCGCGGGAGACCATCGCGCGGCGGCCTCCGAGAGCCGAGGCAGCTCATCGCTCCTCGCGTCGGCCGGGACCTCGGCGAACGCGTGGCAACCGAGGTCGAGCGCCTCGGCCTCGGGCAGCATCGCCGCCAGGGACACGCGCGCGAGCCGGCTCTCCTTGGTCCGCTCGCGACCGAGCCGCGCCGCCGCCTCGCGCGCAGCCGTCACCCGTGCCTGCCCGTCGAGCGCGGCCGCAGCGGCGGCGAGCGCGGCCCCGCCGGCGTGCTCCTCGCGGGCGGCCTCTAGCGCCCAGCCGAGCACAACGGCGCGCTCGGCGTCGGGTAGCTCGTGCGCCAGCCGGATCAGGGCGCCGGCGCGCTCCGCGGCGTCGGCGATCGGCCGCCCGGCGTCGAGGATGTCCTCGCCCACGCGCGGCATCTCGATGTGTGGTCCGGCGGAGCCTTCGCCGCCCTCGGCCCTCTCCTCTTCCTCCTCTTCGTCCTGCGCGGCCAGCGCGCGCCGCGCCTCCTCGAAGCCAAGGATCTCCCTCACAGAGCTCGTGACGAGCAGGCAGCGTACCTGCGCGGCCAGCGCTGCCATGACACCCTCTCTGGCCGCGACATCGACCAGAAGGCGCGCCGCGCAGGCCGCCGTCGCGTCCACGTCGGCGATGAACCCGGACCAGCCATCCGGGCGCGTCCTCCACACGTCGAGCCACGCCCTCGAGACCAGCTCGAGCCGCTCTGCGAGGCTCGCGTCGTCGAGCTCACGCGTGGGTGACAGGTCCGCCAGCGGCGCGCGCCGGACCATGGGAGCCGCGCGAAGCGCATCGAGCGCGCGATCGGACCAACGAATTTTCAGAGCGTTCGCCATCCGCCCTCGTGGTAGTGCCACTTCCCTAGAGCATCGGTTGGATGCTGCTCCCTGAGCCGCAGGAGCCGGCGTTCTTGCTGCCGCCCTGCGCTCCCTGGCCACCGCCCTTGCCGTCGGCTCCGTGCCCGCTGCCGTTTCCCCGGTCACCACGCCCGCCGGCGCCTCCGCCACCGGCCCTCGCCACCCAGGATCCACGTCCCCGGGTTCATGCCAGGAATCGCGGGGATGTTCGGAACCGGAGCCGTGCGCCATCGGACCATGCTCACCGGCTGCCACGCGGTATGTCAATTTCGGCGACGCATCGGTCTGGGAGGACTCAGGGCCTCCTACGAACCGCAATCCGTGTCGCGCTCGAGGGGTCGTCCCCCCTCGGGACCGCGGTCCACTGTGCTCGTGGGTCCTCGTTCCATTGCCGGCTCACAATCCGGCGGTCTGCGCCACGGCACCTGGTCCTCGCGCGCCTCGCTGTAGCCCCAGAGCCCGCGCGCCACCGAGGGAGGCAATCGCGCGGCGGCCTCCGAGAGCCGAGGCAGATCGTCCCTCCTCGCGTCGGCCGGGACCTCGGCGAACGCGTCGCGACCGAGGTCGAGCGCCTCGGCGTCGGGCAGCAGCGCCACGGATGCGCGCGCGATCGGGCTCGTCCCGGTCCGCTCGCGACCGAGCCGCGCCGCCGCCTCGCGCGCGGTCCTCACGCGCGCCGGCCCGTCGAGCGCGTGCGTCGTCCGCACGGAGCTCGTGACGAGCAGGCAGCGGCCTCGCGCCGACAGCGCCACCGCGACATCACCGCCGGCCGCGACATCGACCAGAAGGATCGCCGCGGAGACCGCCGTTGCGTCCACGTCGGCGATGACGCCGGACGATCCATCCGGGCTCCTCCTCCACGCGCCGCGCCACGGACTCGCGCTTGAGGACCTCGTCGTCAGCGTGGCGGCCGAGACGTCGACCAGGTGGTGGACGTCAGCAGCGCTCAGCTCTCGATCTCGCCAACGTCCGCCTCGACCTCCGCGGCTGCGTCGCTGTCGGGCTCCGCGCCGAACTCTCTCCCACCACGCTCGGCAGCGGCGAGCGCATCAAGCCCCGCACGCCGTCGCAGTCTGCGGCGCCGGTTTCGCCGCAGCCGCTTGATCTCCTGCCCCATCGCCGGTGTGCGCGAATGGCGCTCGTGTGGCTGGAGCTCTCGCGGCGGACGCTCGCCGTGGAGCATCAGCAGGCACCGCCGCTCTTGCTCGATCTGTCCTTCACCATACGCAACGAAGCGGAGCGCGTAGAAGGGCACGCCGGCGGCGTCGAGCTGCTCTCCCATCTGCACCGGCAAGCGAGCAACCCGCCGGTACTGGCTGCGCCGCTGGCGTGACACCTGCGCCCGCACCTGGCTCGGCGCGAGGCTGAACAGCACGCACCAGTGATAGGTGATGCGCTCGGGAACGATGAGCTTGGGCCCGTCGTCGTCCGTGGTCCATATGGGGTATGGGCAGGGAGGCGGCGCGACGCCTGCGGCGCGGCGCTCGAACCGGCGGCGCGTCGCAGGTGCCGCGCGCGCCGCTGTGCGCGATGCCTCCTCGGCCATCTGACGCCGCACACGCTCGAGCTCCGCCTCCCTGCTCCGGAGCGCCGCTTCCCTGCGCCTGAGCTCCGCCTCCCGGCGATCGAGCTCCGCGGCCCTGCGATGCTGCTCTTCGGCACCGTCGCGGAGGGTGTCCACGAGCAGGGTCACGCCAGCCACCACGCCAGGAGCGGCATCAGAAACGAGCGGTAGGAGCTTGTCGAGCTTCGATCCCATCGATGGAGTGTACTGCCGCGCCGGCCCGTTATTTGGCCTCCTGTATACGATGACGTGTACAGGGGGCCCACGGGCGCAGAAGCCTGAGAAATTTCGCGATCATAGACGCGTCCATCGAGCGGGGCCGCGGCAGGGTCCGGAGGGGTTCTGGAGCGCTCCGGGCCAGGTGCCCCGCGAGGCGCTCTCCCCTGACCGTACGACACGCTCTCACCCGGAAGAGCGGCCCGGATGCGTTCCCCCCCACCCGGCCATGCCGGCCGGCGCCGGCCGAGCGAGCGGAGCGCCTCCTCAGCGCTGGGCGCCCGTCGGCCGCTGGACGCGCGCGCTCGTCGGGATCGTGCGACGCGACGTCACCTTCGCAGGCGTGGCACCCCGCTTCGACGCCGACCCCGCGCACCGGTGGCTGCGCGACCGGCTCCGCCGCGTCTGCCGGTCGCTCGCGGAGTTCGGGGCGTAGCCACGCCCGGTCCAGCGCCCGCATCAGGACGCTCGGGCACGGCAGAACCCGGCAATTTGCCGGGCTTGTGCCGTGGGCTCTAATCTTGGCGCCGAGATCATGCCGAACCTCTCCCTCTCGTTCGCCTCGAAGGAAGCGTCGCTCTCCGTGCGCCGCTTTTCGGTCCGGGAGCGGATATCATCGCTCTTCGAGGTCTGCGTTCTGGCCGCCTCCGAGCGTGACGATCTCGACCTTGACAGTATCGTCGGCAAACCCGCTGCCTTCAGGGTCGACTCGGGTACGCCGCACCCCTTCTCGCCAGCGCGGGTCTGGGCTGGCCTGTGCGCTGACATGGAGCAGGTGAAAGCCGAGCCGACGGGGCTCTCCACCTACCGGCTGCGTATCGTGCCCTGGCTGTTTCGAACGACGCTCCGGAGCAGCAGCCGCATTTTTCAGCACCTCACGATCCCCGACATCGTGCTTCGCATCCTTGGTGAGTGGGAGATCCAGCCGGAGGTGCTCCTCGGGGCGAGATATCCGGCGTACGAGTACCGCGTTCAGTACGGCGAGACCGACTTCGCCTTCCTGAGCCGCCTGCTCGAAGAGGCCGGCATCTCGTTTTACTTCACGCACGGCGAAGGGAGCGGGGGCGCAGTAGCCGAGCTCAGTCGGCTCGTCCTGAGCGATGCGCCTCAGAACAACGGACCCCGCCGAGGGCCTCCCATCCCGTACGCTGACAACCCCAACGAGGCCGCCGGGCGCGAGTTCGTGACCGAGGTCGTCGTACGCCACGAGGTTCGGCCCGGTCGTGTCATCGTCCGCGATGTCGACTTCCGGACCCGGCCAGACGTGCGGCTGTTCGCGGACGCCCAGGTGGGCGCCAGTGACGAGCTCCGCTACGAGCAGTTTCCTGTCCTTCCAGCGGCGTTCGTCGTCGAGCCTGGCAAGGGCGGCGAGACACCGGTCGCTGACGACCGAGGCATCGCGCGGGTCGATCTCGCGGAGGCGAAGGCGCTGGCGGCGCGGAGCCTGGAGCGCGAGCGGTGCGGCCGGCGGTCGGTCCGGTTCCGCACGAACGTGCTCGATCTTGCGCCCGGCGCCATCTTCTCGATGACGCATCATCCGCGCGAACACCTCGCGCCCGACCGGGGGTTGCTCGTCGTGGCCTCTACCTTCGAGGGCGACCATGACGGCGAATGGACAGTGCACGGCGACGCCGTGTTCACGACCGAACCGTACCGACCCGCGCGGCTGACGGCGAAGCCGTGCGTCGCTGGCGTGCAGAGCGCGATCGTGGTCGGTCCTCCGGGCGACGAGATCCACACCGATGAGTTCGGCCGCGTGCGCGTCCAGTTCCCCTGGGACCGGGAGGGGCGCTTCGACGACGCGAGCTCGTGCTGGATCCGCGTGAGCCAGGGGTGGGCTGGAGGCGGTTACGGGATGATGGCGATCCCGCGCGTCGGACAGGAGGTCCTGGTCGAGTTCTGCCACGGCGATCCCGACCGCCCGGTGATCGTGGGCCGCGTCTACAACAGCACGGCGCGCGTGCCCTACCCGCTGCCCGCCGAGAAGACGAAAAGCGGCTGGAAGACCGCCTCATCCCCCGGCGTGGATGGATACAACGAGCTTTCGTTCGATGACGCCAAGGGGCGCGAGCTTCTCCACCTCCACGCGCAGCGCGATTACACCGAGGTGATCCGGCGCGATCAGCGCTCGACCGTGCTCGGGAACCGATCGGCGAGCGTGACCGGCGGCGACGCGGTGACCATCGGGGGCAGCCAGAGCACGAGCATCGGGAAAAGCCAGGTCCACACGGTCGGCCAGGACCAGACGAGCACCGTTGGCAAGAGCCGCACGTCGATCGTCGGGACATCGGATGCGATCGACGCCGGCGATAGCCAGAGTGTCACGGTCGGCGGCGGCGTGGGCTACACGATCACCAAGGACCAGAACGTGCACATCACGAACGGCGTCGCGTCGATCCGGATCACGCCTTCCGGCATCTTCATCGATGCGCAGGGTGACCTCGAGATCTCTGCGGGTGGCGTGCTCAAGCTCTCCGGCAAGGAGGTGCAGATCGACGGCACGCCGAACGTGTTCATCAACAGCACGGGGGCGAAGGCGCCTTCCGTGGTCACGATCGGCGAGGCCAGGAAGCCGGGAGGTCCTGGCGGCGACGTGCCGGCCGGCAAGGCCGAGGGCGGCGGCACGCAGGGATGACGCGCGCCACGCCTGCCCCTCTCTTCCCTTCGCAGTGTAGCGCGGCTCTAACCGAGCCAGCGTCTTGACGCCGGACGTGCATGATGGTGGAGCGTGAGCGCCGCTCGTTCAGCGAGCGCGTAGCGCCAGCGTGGAGCCCGAGACGATGCCGCGTTACGAGAACTCCGAAGTATCCTTCGACGTGCCGCGCGACTGGGAGGACCGCTCCGTCGTCGCCTTCGCGGCTCCGACCGAGCCGGGTCAGGTGGCCGCCGCGAGCGTGGTGATGACGCGCGACAGGCTCGCGGCGGGCGAGGATCTCCGCAGGTATGCCGACCGGCAGCTCCTGGAGCTGGCCAAGCGGCTCGAAGGATTCCAGCTGCTCGCGCGTCACGACGCCCCGGCCGGCGACCGACCGGGGCTGGAGCTTCGCTTCGCGTGGCGTGGCCACACCGGGCCGCTCGAGCAGCGGCTCCTGTTCCTGGCGGCGCGCCGGCCCGTGGTGCTGAGCTTCACGGCGACCATCCCGAGGGATGAGGCCGCACGGCTCAACCCGGTGTTCGATCGCATCTTTGCGAGCATCAGGGTTGCTGGCTCGCCTGAGGGCTGACGCTCTCGCCTTCCCCTGGAGACCGCCCACGGAGCACCTGCAATCCAAGGATCCAAGGGTGAGGTGCGGGTCAGCTCACGGCCTGCCGCCCTGGATCTCGTCCAGCGTGGCAACCCTGCCGAGCGCGAGCGCCTTGAGGGCATACCGGCTGCTTTCGGCCTGGTCCTGCCTGAGGTGCGCCTCCGCGACGAGGCGCACGCGCAACCTCGGCAGCATCGGCAGCCACGGCGCGAGACGCTTTGGCAGGTACACCGGCAGCGCATCCTGTCCGCTCGCCCCGAGCAGCGCGCGGATCCACGGTTCGCCCAGCAGTGTGCGGGTCTGATACCGCCGCTGCTCGAGCAGCAGCCGCTCCGCCTGGGCCTCGATGCGCGCGGCGGCCGGCAAACGGGCTGGCGGCGGGAGTCGCTCCTTGATGTGCTCAGTCAACGTGGCGGCGGCGCCGCTCGCGCCGTCCGGGTAGGGCGACCTCAAGAGCTCACAGGCCAAGTCCACGGCCTCCTTGAGACTCCTGTCCGTGCCTGCGAGCGGGGAGACCACGGCGAGGGTGGCCTTGAGCGCCTCGATCTCGTCAAAGACGAACCGGAGCTCGCCCTCCACGAGCACGAGCGGCGGCGTGAAGCCGCCCTTTTCGCTGATGGACGCGAGGATGGCCTGGCGCACGCCGCTCGGCTCGATTCGTGGGCCACCGGTGAGCACGCCGGCGAGGTGGTGGTGATCCTTGGCGGAGCCCGCGTCGCTCGGCGGCGGGTCGTGGCGCGGATCGAGCGCCTCGAAATCGAGATCGAGGATCAGGTCGCT
This sequence comes from Sorangium sp. So ce1335, assembly GCF_051521615.1. Classification (NCBI taxonomy): domain Bacteria; kingdom Pseudomonadati; phylum Myxococcota; order Polyangiales; family Polyangiaceae; genus Sorangium; species Sorangium sp. So ce1335. Next base: position 4,417,370 of record NZ_CP150363.1, on the reverse strand, counting down.
CCACGAGGCGCGGATGCGCGGGAGCGCCTTGGCGTCGAACCAGAGGAGCTCGACGATCTCGGCGGGGCTCGCGGGAGCGGGCGCCCGCGCTGGTGCCGGCGACCGCGGCCCGGGTACGGCGAGGCCCGTGCCCGGTGTCGCGTCGCGGCCCGCGTGCTCGACGGGCCCGGCGCGCTGCCCGACGGTAAGCGCGGGCGCGGTGACGCGCGTGGCCCACGGGCTCACCTCCGCGGCCGGGGCGATAGCGTCGCGCGTCATCGAAGGCGGCGGTGAGGAAGGCAGCGGTTCGGTCAAGCAGACCGCTGGGGGCGCCGTCGAGGGCACGAGCGGCAGAAGCAGCGGCGACAAGACGGCGCGCCGTGCCGCGGAGAGGTCACGGACGAGAGGCCCACGCGATGGCGGCGCTGGCGTCGAGCGGCTCACGGATCCAGCGCTGTCCGGCCCGCGTTCCGCCGCCGCCCACGGCAGCACCGGGGCTTGAGCGAGCAGCTCGGAGCTCACCGGCTCGATCTCCTCCGTCTGCGCAACCTGTGCGGCTGGAGCAGGAGGGCCGCGATCACCGGAACCGGGGGGCATGGCCGCTCGATCTAGCAGGAAGATTGCGTTGCAGGCGACGGTGTCGGGGCGCCGGCAGGGGTAGCGGGAACCCCTGCGGAGACCCGGCAGGGCTAGCGGGAACCCCTGCGGAGACCCGGCAGGGCTAGCGGGAACCCCTGCCGAGACCCGGCAGCGGTAGCGGGAACCCCTGCCGAGACCCGGCAGCGGTAGCGGGAACCCCTGCCGAGACCCGGCAGGGGTGGCGGGAACCGCTGAGGAGACCCGGCAGCGGTAGCGGGAATCCCTGCCGAGACCCGGCAGCGGTAGCGGGAACCCCTGCCGAGACCCGGCAGCGGTAGCGGGAACCCCTGCCGAGACCCGGCAGGGACGAGCCGGATCCCGACGGCTTCTCCTCTTGACGCGCAGGGTCATCAGGGGGCATGGCGCCGGACTCTGGCCCGGCGGGCGACGTGCTGACCCGGACGGGCCTCGTGCGCTGCACGCACGTGGGGAGTCGGGGATGGAGCGCCGTGACGATCGGCTCGGCGAGAGCGGCCGCTGCCACAAGTACCGCCTGGTGAAGCTCATCGCCGAGGGCGGGATGGGGCGCGTGTACGAGGCCGTCGACGAGTACCTCGACCGAACCGTCGCACTCAAGGTCGTCCGGCCGGAGCGGATGAGCGACGCCGACTTCCTCCGCGGGCACCGCAAGGAGGCGCGCGTGCTCGCCGACCTCAACCACCCGAACATCGTCCGCCTCTACGACGCGGGGGTCACCGGCGACGGCGTCATGTACATCGCGATGGAGCACGTCGACGGCGTCTCGCTGCGGCAGATGCTCCACGCGATGCGCCGCTTCGACACGCGCGTCGCGCTGTCGATCGCGATCCAGGTGGTGGACGCGATCCGGGTGGCGCACGAGGGCGGCATCGTGCACCGCGACCTCAAGCCGGAGAACGTGCTCGTCATGCAGAGCGGCCTGGTCAAGGTCGTCGACTTCGGCCTCGCGCGGCGCGTCGGGGGGCTCGCGTCGAGCGACGTGTTCTCGGATCTCGGGACGGTGCACTACATGGCGCCGGAGCAGGCGCTCCGGCGGCCGGTCGGGCGGCCGGCGGACATCTATGCCGCGGGGCTCATCCTGTACGAGATGCTCGCCGGCAAGCACGCGTTCGCCGAGAGGACCGGCGAGCTGCCGCCCCGGCAAGAGGTCTGGGCGAACCATGTCCACGCCGTACCGGCGCCGCTCGCCGACGCGATCCCGGAGGGCGCCCCGAGGAGCCTGAGCGATCTCGTGGCGCGCATGCTGGCGAAGTCGCCCGACGAGCGGCCCAGCGCGAACGAGGCGTTCGACGCGCTTACACGGGAGTTCGACGGCTGCTCCGAACAACCTCCGCAGGCCGAGGGGCAGCTCGTGCTCGATCCCAAGGTGCGCGCCTCGATCCCGTCGCTGCGCCTGGTACCAGCGGCAGAGGCCGTCCACATCGCGACGGCACCGCTCGACGCAGCGTACCGGCCCCCCGGGGCGGTGCTGCCGTTCTTGCCGCCGACCCCGGCTCCTGCGGAGCGGCACGGGCAGGAGCCGCTCACGGCAGGAGCCGGGACGACTGCGCCCGGCGCGGCCCCGGATGCCGCGGCGGTGCAAGCTCCGCGCTGGCTGACGACCGAGCGGATGCCGTCCGCGCCGCCGGCACCTCCTGCAGCGGCGCCGAGTGAGCCGCCCGTCGCCTGGCTAGCAGCGCCGCTCGCAGTAAGCTCGCCGCAGCCGTTGACGGGGCCGCTGCCTCCAGAGAAGAGCGCGGCGGCGCCGAGTGAGCGGGACGCCGTCGCCCCGACGGGCGCAAGCGAGGCAGCGCCGACCGAGGCCGTGGGCGGGCCCTTGAGGGCCGTAGCGCTGGCGGTTGCGTCGGCGCCGGCCGCACGAGCCATGCGACCCGAGCGCGAGACTCCACCAGCAGCCAGGCGTTCGTCGCCGCGGGAGGGCGGCGCAGGCGGTGCGTCGAGCCAGGTGGCGGCCGAGACGCGGCGCAAGCGTCGCGTCGGTCTCGCGGTAGGTGCGGGCGCGCTGTGCTGCGCGCTTTCCGCCTTGTGGGTGGTCCCTCGACGGACGCCGCTGGTCGAAACGCCACGCGGCAGTGCCGTGCTCTCCCCGTCGGCCACCGAGGATGCACCGCCGTCGCCGGTGGGCTCGCCGGTGCCGCCAGGCGCGCCGTCGCTCGTCGGTGTCCTGGGAGCGCCTACGCCCGTCGACGGAGCGCTCGATCCCGCAGCACGGCCCCCGGAAGCGGCGGAGACTGCCGTGTCGCAGCCGGTGGCGTTCGACGCGGCGCCTCGCCCCACCGCGCAGCCACCCGCCGCGCGGGCGGAGCTGGGCGCCGCGGGGCCGGCGAAGGTGCTCTCCAAGGCACAGGCGGGGATCGCGCCGCGCGGCGCCGCATCGGCGGCGAGGCCGACGACGAAGGCATCGCGCGCGGCGAGGATGCCGCAGGAGAACGATCCATGGGCATGGGCGGAGGAGGAGGAGAAGCTCATGAAGGGAAAGCTGCATTCGAAGACGGCACCCCCGACCCGGCCCCCTGCTTCATCGGCGCCGCGACGTGCGCCGGCGCCGCCCCGCCCGTTCTAGAGAAGGTCCGACCGGAATGAGCGACGAGGATCTGAAGAAGTACCTGCCCACCGAGGAGACGTTCCGCCGCGTCGCGGATCGGGCCGCCTCGGACGAGAACATGCGGCGGGCGCTCTCGCGCGTGGAGGCGGCGCGCGCGAGCGCCGCGGCGCCGCTCGGTCCAGCCGCGCGCGTCCCGCTCGTGCGCGCCGAGGCACGCCCGGAGGTGCGCCGGAAGGCGCCCGGCCGGCCGGGTCGATGGCGGCTCCTCGGATGGATCGCCGGCGCCGCCGTCGCGGTGAGCGCGCCCGCGCTGCTCATCTACTGGCTGTTCGTGCCGCGCGACGCGCCGCCCGGCACCGTCGAGGCCAGCGCCACGTCGGCGCCCGGCGCGCCGCTGGTGCCGTCGAGCGCGGCGGAATTGGCGGCGCCGCCGCTGCCATCGGGCGCGGCGGAATCGGCTGCGCCGCCGCTGCCATCGAGCGCGCCGGCGTCCGCTGCGCCGCTGCCATCATCGAGCGCGCCGGTGCCCTTGCCCGTGGCCGGAGCTTCCGGCGCGCCATCCGAGAGCAGCGCCGCGACCCGCGCGATCGCGGCGCCAGCGCCGTCTGCTGCACCCGCGCCGAGCGGCGGCTCTACGCCTTCAGGCGCGCGCCGCGCGCCGGCGCGCGGTGCGAACGCCGTTGCGGCACCCGGCGATCCAGGGCAGAGGATGCCGCCGCCGCGGACGACCGCGGCAGCGCCAGCGACATCGATGCCGGGGCCCTTCGCGGGACCGCCGAGGTACTGAACGATGCTTCGAAAGATCATCGCACCGATCGCGATCGCGAGCGCGCTCGTCACGGCTGCGCCGGCGCTCGCGCTGGCGGCGCCGGGAAGCGCGCGGGACGAGGTGATGACCGAGAAGGTGCGCGAGCTGCACAAGGAGGGGAACGCGCACTACGCGCGCGGCGACTACGAGCGGGCACGCGTTTCGTACCTCGCGGCGTGGGCGCTGCAGAAGCGCCTGCAGGTCGCGGGCAACCTCGCCGAGGCCGAGATGAAGCTCGGGCGCTTCCGCGAGGCGGCCGAGCACCTCGCCTACTACCTGCGCGAGGCGCCGAAGGAGCAACCGCCGCCGCCGCCGGCCGAGATCAAGGCGGCGGAGGCGCTGTACGCGGCGGCGCGCGCGGAGGTGGGCGCGCTGTCGATCGCGACGCTCGAGAACGGCGCCGAGATCCTGGTCGACGGCGAGGTGGTGGGGGTCGCGCCGCTGCCGGGCCCGGTGTTCGTGGAGCCCGGGATGCACACGGTCTCGGCGCGGCGAGGCAAGCGGTTCGGGGCGCGCCAGGCGCGGGTCGAGAAGGGCGGCGAAGCGTCGGTCGAGCTGGAGCTCGCGGACGGGAACCTGGGCGCGTCGACGACGCTGCTGCGCACGGAGCCGCAGGAGAGCGCTGCTCTGGAGTCACCGGCAAGCACGGCACCGGAGCGGCCGGCGGGCGGGACGCGCGTGCCGGTCGTGCCCGTCGTGATCGGCGGAGCGCTCGGGGTGGTGGGCCTCGGCGTGGGCGTCGGGTTCACGCTGGCGGCGAACGCGAAGGGAACGGAGATCGACGGGCCGCTGCGCGTCGGCGACGGCAGCCGGTCGGCTTGCTACCAGAGCCGGAGCGCGGCGTGCGCGAGGCTCGCGGAGGCGGTCGACGACCTGGATGCGCTCACGAGCGCGGCGGTGGTCGGGTACGTCGTGGGGGGCGCTGCGCTCGCGGCGACCGCGGGGTACGTGCTGTGGTCGAGGTCCGCGGGAGACAGCGAGGGCAGGGCGCAGGTGACGGCGGCGCCGTGGCTTGCGCCCGGCGGCGGAGGGGTCGGCGTGGCGGGGCGCTTCTGACGTGTGGGAACAGCGGCAGGTGAAGCGTTGGAGGCGGTGAGGAAGCCGATGCGAGGCAGGCCGAAGGCGAGGGGCTGGCAGGTCGCGGTGGCGAGCGCGGCGCTGGGGATGGCGGCGGCGGCAGGGAGCAGCCTGGCCGGGGGCTGCAGCTCGCCGTGCGAGCGGTCGCAGACCTGTCCGCCGGAGGCGTCGGGCGCGACTGGGGGCGGCGGCGTGCCGTCGACGTGCGTGCCGAGCGAGAGCGGAGCGCCGGTCGACGACGCGTGCGGCGTGTTCGTGGCGGCGGCCGGCGACGACGGCGCGGAGGGGACGAAGGCGGCGCCGCTCGGGACGCTGGGGGCGGCGATCGCTCGGGCGCGGGAGAACGGGACGGGGCGGGTGTATGCGTGCGCCGAGACGTTCGAGGTCGAGGCGGCGGTGGAGATGCCGGCGGGGGTGACGCTCTACGGCGGGCTCGACTGCGCGAAGGGGTGGGCCTACGCGGGAGCGGGCGGAGGAGAGAGCGACGGCGCGAGGACGACGCTGACGGCGAGAGCGGGCGTGATCCCGCTGGTGATGCGGGGCGGCGAGGGGGTGGCGCGGATCGAGGATGTGGCGGTCGTCGCGAAGGGGATCGACGCGGGCGATCCGGAGAAGCGCGGGCTGTCGTCGATCGCCGCCGTGGCGGACGCGGTGGCGGTGGAGCTGGTGCGCTGCGCGCTGGAGGCGGGCGACGCGGCGCCGGGGCAAGACGGCGCGGCGCACGCGGAGGCGGCGCAGCGAGGGGGCGACGGGAGCGCGGGGAACGCGGCGTGCTCGGCGGACATCGTCGTGCCGGCGAACGCACCGGTGAATGCGTGCGGTGCGCCGGAAGATCCGAGTGACGATTCGTTTGGCGGCAGTGGCGGCGTGGGATTCCAGAGCAGCGGCGGTGCAGGAAGCCCCGGCGGTCCTGGCGATGTGACGAACGGCGGCGCCGGCGAGTTCGCTGCGGCGTGCATGCCCGGCACCGCGGGCGACAACGGTGCCGACGGCGAGCCCGGCGCGGGCGCGCAGGGCCTCGGAGAGATCGCGGCCAGTGGCTACACGGGCGTCGCGGGCAACGGCGGCGCGCCCGGGACCACCGCGCAGGGCGGCGGCGGTGGGGGGGGCGCCAAGGGCGGCGTCGCCGCCGGCCAGTGCACGGCCGGCTCGGCGGGAGGCGCCAGCGGCGGCTCCGGCGGTGCGGGAGGCTGCGGGGGCGCGGGCGGAAGGGGTGGCGGCGCGGGCGGGTCCAGCATCGCGCTGGTGAGCCTCGATGCGACGCTCCTGTTCGAGGACGTGACGATCGCCACGGGACGCGGCGGCGACGGTGGCGCTGGCGGTCCTGGTCAGGACGGCGGCGCGGCAGGCGCGGGCGGTCCTGGTGGCGGCGTGCCGGAGGACGCCGCGGGGCTACGGCCAGGCTGCGCCGGAGGTCCCGGCGGCACCGGCGGGCGTGGCGGCATCGGAGGCGGCGGGCTCGGTGGGCATGCGCTCGGCATCGCGCACGTGGGCGCGGCGCCACCGACAGACGGCGTCACGTTCGCGGTGGGCGAGGCCGGCGCGGGCGGCGTCGGCGCGGACGAGGAGCACAGCGGCGCGCCGGGGCTCAAGGCCGACGCCATGGCGTTCGCGCAGGGCGAGAGGCGCTGAGCGCGCTTGGCCGAAGGCTGAGCGGAGCTGACGGCGCGGCTCACGATGACGGCGCTCGAGGCGGCTCGGCTCGGCGACTCGATCGCACATAGCAGCGCGTGGTCAGGTCTGTTGACCGGCGCCGTCGTAGGCGTCGCGATGGCAGCGACGGTCGTGGCTGTCGTCGGCACCGGCGGCGTGGCCGCGGTGTTCATCGGGGCGGGCATCGCGGCGGCGGGCGCGGGCGGCGGGCTCGCGGGCGCGTACATCGGCGAGCTCATTCCTGGCGACGTCAAGGGCACAGTGGCCACGGGCTCGCCCGACACATTCTTCGGCAAGGAGCGCCGCAGCGCGGTGCGCGCCGGGCTCGACATCGTCGCGTGCGCCGACCACGGCGTGGTGCGCGTCGCGCAGGGCAGCGCGACGACGTTCGTCAACGGCAAGCCGCTGGCGCGCAGCACCGAGAAGACCGAGTGCGGCGCGATCCTGCGCGAGGGGATCGCGACGGTGATCATCGGCGGCGACACGGCGCTGGCGCCGGGCATGGCGGTGGCGGACGAGGTGCCGCCATGGGCGAAGACAACGCTCACCGTGGTGATGTGGGGCGGCGCGATCGTCGCCACGGGTGGCGCCGCCGCCGCGGTCGGCTGGGGCGCTGCGCTCGCAGGGCTCGGCGGTTCGGTCGCGGGCGGCGCGGGGCTTGGATGGGCCGGCGGCAAGGTCGGCCGGCACTACGGCGGCGAGCTCGGCGCGCGCATCGGCGAGGTGATCGGCGGAACGGTGGGTGGCATCGCGGGCGGGCTCGTCGGGGCGCGCATCGGTGAGCTGGTGCTCCGCGGCGGAGGCCCCTCAGTCGAGACTACCAGAACGGCGCCCGCAAAAAAGAGCGAGCCGGTGAGACCGGCTGATGCTGGAGAGCAGCCAACGGTGGCAGAGTATGCGGAAGCCGCGACGCCGGATGTTCTCGCCAGTCCAGCGACATCTGCAACAAAGCCTTCTGGAAGGAATTCGACAGAACCCAAAGGAGATGGAAAAGTTTCCCCAGCCGGACGTACGGCAGAACATGATCCTGCCGCGAGAGTGGAGCCGACGAAAGCTCAACCGCCGAGGGAGGCCTCCAGCGATCCAGTCGCGGCGAGGCGAGCCGAACTCTCTGTAGAGAGAGGAAAGATCACATCGAAGACCCGGGCGGAAGCGGACTCAATCTTGCAGGCCGAGCAAGAGGGCCTAGTCAGTGGGACAGCGCGCCGGACGGACGCTCGCCTGGGTGAACCCGATCACGACTTTGTCTTGGAAGGCGAGACCACTGGGAAGAAAGTCTACGTGGATATCAAGACGCCTGTCGATCCGAAGTACCGTCCACTGTCGCAGCAGGCATCAGACATCGCAGGTCATGTAAAAGGATACGGCACAGACGTCGAGGTCATCGTTGATCTTAAGAACTTGACCCCATCGCAGAAAGAGCAGTTCCTCGCGGATCTTCAAGGAACCGGCGCCGGACCCCCAAGAACAAAGATTCTGAATCGATAGCCAGCCTACGCCAGCCCACGACAGGTATCCAATCTGTGCAGGTGCCGACATGTCATACACCCGGATTGAATGTGCAGCATTACAGCGCATGCTCGCCATGCACCGGAAGTGGCTCATGGAAGTCTCTTCCGGTGCGACGGAAGAACAAGGAGCTCGATTGGTACTGTACGAACACGAGATTTCCGAATGTGTGATAGAGAACGAGACGCTCTCGGACGCTGAGCTCGTGCGGTGCGCATTTCGAGAGCTTGTTGCCAAGAGGTGCGATTTTTCATACGTAAACATGATCGACGCCGTGCTTGAGCGCGCCTCTATGCTCGATTGTGACTTCAGGAAGGCGGACATGCGATCCGCACGCTGTGCAGGCGCCATGTTTTACGGGAGCGACCTTGCTCGTGCAGATTTTACCGACGCCGATCTCCGTGGCACGATCTTACGTAATTGTAATCTTGGTGGCGCATGGCTCATCAATGCTGATCTGAGGGATGCCGAACTGGAGAATGTAAGCCTGAGCGAGACGAGGTTCGTTGGAACCAAGCTGGGCGGCGTCAAGCATTGGCGCGTAGACGAGCTCGAAAAAGCACACTTCGATAGTGTAGACATTGGCGACGCGCACGTTTCAGGAGACGTTGCCATGAACTACATACGTGACCTGTGCCTGCGGAACAGCTAGGGTCCTTGATGGTGCGGAAGTCACTGAGGTTGAGTCAGGCTTTGGCAGAGCACGGTCCCGCGGATGGTATGACCGTGCGATGATGGGGCGACACAGCTGACAATACGTAGTCTTCGGAGCCCGGCATCGGACCCCTCATCCGTCATATCGAAGTCCGCCAGAGGATCGAAGCACATCCCGTCCGGCTAGGCGCTACCGGGTACGGATTGGTCGACGCTCGGCTCAGCGTCACAAAGCAAAGGCCGGAAGGACTGAATTTGACTTCGGAGACGTCTGGGATCACGTCGGAGATGGGCTCTCGTGACTCGAAGCCCCAGAGCTGAACGCCGAACTCGGCCACCGCCGCGAACAAGCCAGCTTCACCTCCGTGCTCCAAGGCGAGAACCTCTCCGGCCCGCACGTGACGAGTGTCGACTCGATGAAGCGGATCGAGCTCCCACCATTCAATCCGATCCGGATGGCGGTATGCCGCGACGAGTCGTTCCCCTGTGGCGTCGATGACGATGCCCACGACGTCATCATCCCACTGCGTGGGGTCGAGCGCGCCCGCCGACCAAGTTCGGGGATTGTCCATGTCCTGCAGGTCCGACCAGCGAAGTTTCCCGGTGGTCGGTTCGAGACCAAGCAGCCATGGCTCCCGCGGATGCCATGCGCAGATGTTCGCGTCTCCTTGCATTTTGTACCAGCGCCACGAGCCCGTATCGAAGATGACCAAAGCATCGGCACAGACCATGAGCCGAGATGCGTCGGGAGAGAACGCCATGCGAGGGTAATACTGGCCCCAGCCATACGACACGAGCCGTGGGCCGCCCTCGCCCTGCAGCGGGCATGCGAGGAGGACCATGTCGTGAGTGTTGACCGCGGCCACCCCGGCCTCGCGCGAGACCGCCAGCCGCGGATACCCGCCGCTTGCCGGGCTCGCCACCGCCGTACCGAGCGCACGCGATGCAGGACCCAAAATCTGGTCAGCAGCAAACACCAGCTCGGCCTTTTGTATCCGCGGTTCCACCGCGACACGCCACAGCTCGGCCGACGGCGTGGTCACGAGAAGGGTATCGTCGTCCCAGAACGCCACGTCCACCGCATCTACCTCGAAGGACAGGGCTCGCACGCGCTCGATCTTCATCGTCGGTGCTCCTCCGCCGGCCCAACGGCTGGGGTTGCGGCCGCGCGCGGGTGCGCCGAGCGCACCCACGCGTCGGTCGGCAAACCCTTGATATGCGGATTCATGCGCGCTGCTCCTATTCAGGGAAGCGAAGTGTCTCGACGGCGATGCCGTCTGCTCCCGACGTCGTGCTGCCGTCATGGTTCCAGCTCATGCCGCCCTTGCCCGGCGGCCCCATCTCGAAGGTGACCCCCTCCAGCGTGAGCTGGTCCTCGTCGCGGTAGGCGATGCCGATCGAGTCGCCGCCGCGCCCCGGGCCACCGAAACCGCCCTCGCCGCCGTAGCCGCCCGACCCCCCGCCACACGACCAGGTGCCGTCCCCGACGGCGCCCCCCGGCGCTCCTCGACCGCCTGGCCCACCGCGCTCCGGCGGGCCCCCGTCGCCCCCCGGTCCCCCGTCGCGCGTCGCGATCACGCTGTCGCGCACCGTGAGCTTCGCCCCGTGGAGCGCGACGATCCCGATGCTCGGGTGCCCGTTCGCTCCCCCTCGACCGCCTCGTCCGCCGCAGCCGCCGGCGCCTCCGGAGCCACCGCCGGCGCCGCCCTTCGAGGCCACGCCGCACACGGCGAGCCCGCCGCGACGGCCACCGCCGCCGCCGCCACCTTGACCGGGCATGCCCCTGCCGCCCTCGCCGGCCGTGTCGCCCTCCCAGCCCTTCTCGCTGATGCGCCCGATGCCCTCACCTCCCGGCCCCACCGTGCCCAGGGCCCCAGAGCTCCCGGGAGACCCGCCGTGGCAGCCGGCGTTCTCCCGGTCCGCATGGCCGCCGCGCCCTGAGCTCGTGGGGTTCGGCGTCGGGGCCGGGGCGCCGGCTTCGCCATCCTCGGCACCGTCGGGCAACCCGTCGCCGCCCTTGCCGCCAGTGCTCGGCGCGCCGCCCTCACAGGGGGTCACCACCGCCGGCCCCCCGGCGACGGTGGCGGCGGTACACGCGTCCCCGCCGTACAGCCCGTCGGGGCCGGTCGCAGCTCGGTTCGGCCAGGGCCACTCCTCGCCATCAGCGCCACGCCATCCATAGTAGGCCTCAATCTTGCTTCGGATGATCTCCACGGCCGTGTTCGGCTCGATGATCATCGAGATCGGCCCATCCCCGTCCAGGAACATGCCGGCGATCGTCGATACGCCGTCCACGGCCCCCGTATCGCTCGGGCTCGCCGGCTCGACGACCAACATCGGACCGGCGTAGTGTGTGCCTGCGCTGTCCAGCCCGGATACCTTCTTATTATCGTCGCGCCCCCAATGTCGACAGTGGAAGCCTCCCAGCAGATCGACGCCCGAAGGCAAGCGCACGTTCTCGCTGAAGTTATCGTTGCAGACGAAGACGCGCCCTCGTCCGGTGCGCGCCATGTTGATGGCGCGCTGAACGGAGAATACAGGTTTCTCCTTCGTTCCGGGGTTGCTGTCGTCGCCGAGCCCGTAGAACCCGGCGACGAACACGCCGCAACCATCGTCGAGGATATCGGCGGCGATATGCTCCAGGCAGACCGCTTCCGGCGGCGAATCGCCTTGGCACGAGCCTCCACCGCAGGGCGATTCCCCAGCATCGCCCGGGCCGGGGGCGGTCCCGCAGCCGATCGCCCACGGTGATAACATGAGGGAGAGGGCTGCAACAGTCGTCTTTCTCATGGGCGTCTCCTGTCGCGAGGTACCCGCACCGGGCGGTTCATTGCGGAACTTCCGGCTCGGGTGCGTCGAACCGATACCAGAATCGGGCACCCCCCCGAACTCCCTGGCCCCTCTTGTCCTCCGAGGCTGCGTTGCCGGCGAGCCCCCCCTCGCCGCCGCTGCCGTGGGTGACGATCGCGTCCGAGGCAAGCGTCACCGTGGCGGCTACCGACGCAATCCCGAACGAGTGGCCGCCGAGGCCGCCACCGGCATCGCCCCCGCGGCCGCCGTCGCCGCCATTGCCACCGCCGCACGCGTGCCACATTTCGGTTCCAGCGTAACCAAGCCCGCCGGGGGCCCCGGACCGCCCAACCCCGCCCAGTTGGCCCGTTCCGCCGACGCCACCGCGGCCACCATCGCCCGTGACGACCTCGCTGTCCTCGATGGTCAGGACGCTCCCCTGCAAGGCAATGAACCCGATGCTCGCGCCGCCGTAGCCGCCCCCCTTGCCTCCGAGGCCACCGCAGCCGCCGCCGCCGCCGGAGCCGCCGGCCGCGCCGCCCTGTGGCAGACCTGCGCGACAGGCCGTCATGGGACCGCGCGACTTGCTGCCGCCTCCACCGCCCCCGCCCTGGCCGATGCCACCCTTCTTTCCGTCCCCGCCCCGAACGCCGATCCAGCCGTCAACGTCGAGGTACCCCACGCCCGTCGCGCCGGCAGCACGGGCGCTGTCGTCGCCCTTGGCTCCATCCTCACCCAGCTTGCATCTCTCACTCGCGGCGCCGGCCCCCCCAAGGCCGTGGCCTTCCGGATTCTCCGCGGGCGCTGGCTGTCCCGTAGTGCCATCGCCGCCCGCATCCATCCTGCCATCACCCCCATACCCGCCCGTCGACTCGGTGCCATCGCCACAAACGGTCACGACCGGTCGGGCCCCCTTCACGACATCCGCCGTGCAGGCGTCCGCGCCGTCGTTGCCCAGCGCGCCGTCCTCGGCACGGTCCGCGGGCGCGTCCTCTCCCGCTTCCCCGTCCTTGCCGTCGGCGGCCTGCACCTCGCTCGATCGCACGACGGCCCTCGCACCGGAGCTCAAGATCACCGCGATCGACGACTTGCCATCCCTCGCGGAGGCAGGGGCCGCCACGACGCGCACGCCGAAGATCATGGACGTCGCGCCCGTGGCGTCCTCCTCGGCCCCGAGGACGCGCAGCGGGATCCCTGCCGGCGGCGCGATGGTGGTCAACGCATCAGGCCCCCCGAACGACCCTCCGTACGACCAATCGCCGCCATCGCAGCGACGGCCGCCCCAGAGGTCGACGCCCGAGGGCAGCGTGATCGCCTCCTCGAACGCCCCGCCGCAAGCGTACACCCGCCGGGTCGGCGCCTCGCCGTTGCCTCGCCCGCTCGCGGCGAGCCCGACGGCGTGCTGCAACGTCCTCACCGGCGCATCCTTCGTGCCGGGGTTGTCGTCCTTGCCCTGCTCGCTGACGAACACCCCGCACTTGTCGAGCGCCGGCGCGCTCTGGGGGTGCCCCTCGCACGGTCCAGGCGGCGGCTCCGGATCGGGCGCGCACGCATACACGTCCCAGCAAACGTCGGCGTACGTGCACGCCGTCAATGAGCTGGCGCTCCACGCGCAGAGCGCGAGCGCCAGGACCGACGTCCTCGTGCTTCGGCCTTCCCGCGAACGCGTCTCCACGGCTCCCTGTGTCCTCACCACAGCCCCCCGATGTTCACGGCCATCCCGTGCCCGGTCGCGACGGGCGAGACGTGGATCCGCTCCTGAGCCGGCGTGCGTCCCAGGAAGGAGAAGTCCGTGAAGAAGGACGCCGCGGTCGCCGCCCCAACGACGCCCCCTGCGATGACCAGGACCGTGCCCGCGACGCCGGAGAGGTTGCGCTCGTCCCGCAGACTGCGCAGCTCGGCACACGCGGAGCGCTGCGGCGCTTGCCAGCACATCGACACGCTCGTCGTCGGATCGCGGGCGAGCCCGTCCCGCCGCTCGCTCAGGTCGCCGTCAAGCCTGCTGGCCCGGATCATGAGGAGGCTGCCCGCCGACACGGTGGCCGTCGTGACGGCGATCCCCGCGATGCGCAGCGTCCCCGGCCACGAGGCCCACGGGCTGGGGGCCTGCGTCCGAAGAGCCGGCGTAGAGCGCAACGCCTTGGGTGTCTCCTTCGGTGCTGCCTCCGCCACCTCCTTGGTACTGCCCGAGGAGCGAGCCAACTGCATCACCATCTTGTGCTCCTGTCCCGGGATGGCGGTGAACATCTGGAGCGACTCCTCACGTCCCGGCGCGCCGGCCCGCACCATGCGTTCCCCGGCCTCGACGAACAGCGTGTGGGTCCGCGACTTCCTGCCGACGAGTTTGCCGTCGACGATCACCTCGGCGTCCGGCGGATCGACCGCGAGCAACAGCGTCGCGACGTGCGCCGTTGCCTTCCGCAACCCGGCCTCGAAGCGGAGCTGGAGGGCTACAGGGAGCGCCTCGCGTTGCTCGAGGCTCCAGGCGAGGTGCTCGGCCGCGTCGCGGTAGCTGCGCAACCTCAGCGCGCAGAGCCCGAGCTCCCCGGCGATCTCCGCGCGCTCTCTCTCCATTGTCGACGATGGCTCTGCTGCCTCCAGGGCTCTCTTGTAGGCATCATAGGCCTCGGTCCACTTTCCCGCTGCACGCGCCCTCTGCCCGGCGCGCACAAGGTCTTTCACTGTCGACCCATCGCTTCGTCGCGGCGTCCCGGCGATGTTCTGAGCGCTGGCCGGGCTCATAAGGCCGGTGGCGGCAACCAGCATCCAACAGATTGACAGTGAACGTAGAGCGCACCGCATGGTGCGCGACGGTACTGACGCCGTCGTCGCGGCGTCAACCCGTGGGGATGTCCGTCAAATGAACCACACATGAGAAAGAACAGAACCATCCAGGAATGCGTTGGTCCGTCTCGCCGCGACGGAACTGCAGGAGGGGGCACACGGCTCTACCACAATGACATACATTATCCGACCGAAGTTGACCGCCGCTTCATTTTCTTGAAGCCTTCAGGGCTGCTCAGGTGTGCTACCCGCCGTGGCCAAGCCAGCGCTCACCTCCATCGGCTTCGACCTCTTCCGGCGCCTGGTCGTCCGTCAGGGGGTCCCGGTGCGAGACGCGGAGGACGTCGCGCAGGAGGCACTACTGCGGGGCTTGGAGGCGGACCAGCGCATCGAGCAGGGCGGGGATTCGGCGCCGTACCGCATCACGATCGCGCTCAATCAGGCGCGCAACCATGTGCGCGACGCGGGCCGCCGCGGCGAGGTCCTGACGTCCTTCGACGAGCGCGACCTCCATGGAGGGGGCCCCACGCCGGAAGACCTGCTCCGCCTGCGGCAGCGGGCAGAGCTCATGCGACGCCTGATGGCTCAGGTCGACCCCAAGTACCGGGACATCCTCATCAGGCACGAGCTGGAGGAGACACCGCTGGTCGAGATCGCGGCCGAGCTCGGGCTCAACATCCGGACGGTGAAGACGCAGTACCGGCGGGCGCGCGAGGAGCTGAACGCGCAGATGCGCCGGTGGCAGGCGCATCAGGATTCTCGCGGCTGGGGAAAGGACGCCTGCGTTGCGGCACCGCTCACCTTCGGGTTCCGCGATCGCGCCTCGTGGGTGGCGACCCTGCGCCGTTTCGGGATGAGGTTGCTCGTGCAGGGGGCGTTCGTCGTTCTGGCGGGCGCTCTCGTCTCCGGCGCGGCGCCCCTGCCCGGCCTGACATCGTGGCTGCGCCCGTCGGCCGTGCGGGCGGTTGAGCCCGCGCCCACCGCAGAGGACGTCGTGGCGCCCGCCCTGGCAGACGGCGCCGTCATCGCCGCGCACGCCGCCTCGTCGCCGGTCGGAGATAGCAACGCCGGCGTTGGGGTCGTCGTGAGCAGCACGGCCGCTCCCGCGGTGACGACGGCTCCTCGTCCCGCCTCGCCGGCGGGCGCCGTGCGCCCCGCCGTCAGCCAGCGGGAGAGGAGCCTGGTCAACAAGGCCCGGAGGGCAATCGAGGCCCATACCGCCCTCGGTTACCTCGAGGCGCGCTGGCTGCTCGAGGCTCACGCGCGAGAGTTCCCGCGCGGGCCGTTCGCTGCGGAGCGCGAAGCGCTACTCAGACAGATCCGCTGAATCGTCGGCTGCTCACTGGCGATAACTCCGATGCTGTCGTCGGCAGCAGAAGGCCGAGATCCGTCTCGCGTCGGGCAAGAAGACGCACGTCCAGGAGGAGGAACACATGGAGGAAGTGCTGGGTGCGATGTGGCTCGTCTCGCCGCTCGGGCTCGCGATGATCGCCTGCGTCGCGATCGGTTTCGCGGTCACGGCGCGCGAGGCGATGGGACGCGAACGCGGGCTGCGCGAGGCGCGTGAGCAGGCGCATGACGACGAGGAGTCTACCCTCGCCGAGGCGAAGGTGGAGCGGGAGCTCGGGCGATACCAGCGCCTGCTGGACTGCCATGTGGATGCGCTGATCGCCGCGACGACCGGCGCCGGGGCACGTCCGGTCCCCTGGCCGGGCAGGGTCATCGAATCGTTCTGCGCGACCATCCCCGCATGGCAGCGAAAGCTGGCCGAGAACACCGGGCTAGAACCAAGGGACGTGGAGCGGCTGCTGCACAGCGAGCTTCCGATCACCCCCGGCCTCGCGCGCCAGCTTGAGACGTTCACGGGCGCGCCAGCTCGGTACTGGGAGCGCCTATGGCGCCTGCACGACGCCTACCGCACCGACGCGGAGGACACCGTGGTGATCGCGCTCGGGGGGCCCATCACCAGGCGGGAGAGCTCGACGGCTACCGCGATGGCGCCAACGCCAAGGTCGGTGCCACCGCCCGGGCCGCCCACCGTGCCCGCTCCCGCGCTCGACGTACCTCCGCCCGTGGTGCCGCCGCTTGAGGGCGTGTCCAGGAGCCCACAGGCGAAGCTCCCGCCACCTCCACGGCCGCGGCTGAGGCCGCCGCTCCCCGCTCGCACAATGTCGGGGGCTGAGTTCGCGTGTCGCGCTGCCGAGCTCACGAGCTTTCCGGTACAGCAAGACGACGGCGGATCCATGCCCGCACGAGGCGCCGATTGGGAGGACGTTGAGCGTTCGCCACTGGGCATGACCCTACCGGGCGTAGGAAGCCAGGGAGCAGACTAGCTGCGACAGTCCGTCGATGTAAACGGCCGTTCGAGTGGGAAATGCACGCCTCGCCTGGCGCGATCGCGCGGTGTCCGAACGCCACGGGTCGCAAGGAACAACCCGACGAATGCCGAGCCACAAGCGTCCGTTCGGCCTCAGTCAAGGACAGAGGCCCAGATGCTGTCCCGAGATGAAGGTCATCGGAGTTCTGGGAGGTCCAGATCCGTCGGCATATCAAAAGAGGACAAATGGGAGCCGAAAGTAAAGGAGC
This sequence comes from Sorangium sp. So ce1335, assembly GCF_051521615.1. NCBI lineage: Bacteria > Pseudomonadati > Myxococcota > Polyangiales > Polyangiaceae > Sorangium > Sorangium sp. So ce1335. The sequence continues at coordinate 4,400,367 of NZ_CP150363.1, read as the reverse complement.
GAACCTCAAGCAGTTGACCGAGCGAATGGAATGGCGCATTGTTCCGCTGAGCAAGAGCCATGTGCAGGCGCTCATCGAAGAGGGCTTCAACGCGTACTACAGCGCTCCAGCGGGCAAGGTAGCGACAGCGCTGCTGACGTTGGCTCGCTTGGTCCTGGACGAGGCGACCCCTGGAGATCGAAACGATCCTGAAGCTACTGAAGCCCATGTGCCGATCTGTCGCATCTCACCGCTCGAGGAGGTGCTGACCCGTTGGGCTGAGATCGGCGAAGAAGAGCAAAAACGAGTAGTTACAATCCTGGACGCCATGGGCGCCAAGGACCCCGTTGCCCGTGCCGCCCACGCGGTTCTGGTCTGGGCCGCGCAGGTGTACAAACTCGCCACGAGAACCGATGTAAATAGTTGATTTGCGGCGATGTCTCAGCGCCGCCTGCTCGGGCCAGCCTCTGTAGCTGCCCGCGTCGAATCACTCGGTACAACCCCGAGGGATCCCCTTATCTTCTGGAGCTTTTGGCCGTTTCTGTCACCATAGAGCACGCCTCCGACAACCACCCCGAAGAGCCGGCACGCCGACCGCAGGCGGGTATTGCGCATCAACAGCGTAATATTGTAACGTACGTCGACACGCAAGCGTTACGCGGACCACAGGCGGCCTCCGTAGCCCGCTACGTCCGCCGCGGAAGGCCCACAACGGCAGGAGATATCGCGCATGAGTGACGTCCATGGTTTCGTCGCGGAGGGCTGGGAAACGGTGGCTGACACCTTCCGCGCCAACATCAAAGATGGCACCGACCTGGGCGCGGCATTTTGCGTCTACGTCGACGGCCGTGCGGTGGTCGATCTGTGGGGCGGGCTGGCCGACCGCGAGCAGAATCGCCCCTGGGACAGGGACACGATCGCGCTCGTCGCGTCGACTACCAAGGGTGCGGTCGCAATCTGCGCCCACCTGCTCGTCGAGCGGGGTGAGCTCGATCTCGATGCCCCCGTGGTTCGGTACTGGCCGGAGTTCGGCACGGCGGGGAAAGAGGACGTCCCGGTGCGGTGGTTGCTCTCCCACCAGGCCGGCCTGCCGGTTGTCGATTCGCCGCTGACGTTCGAGGAGGCGTGCGCCTGGGCCCCGGTCATCCGAGCGCTCGAGTCGCAGAAGCCCCTGTGGAAGCCCGGGACCGAGCACCTCTACCACGCGCAGACGTTCGGGTTCCTCGTCGGAGAAGTCGTCAAGCGGATCACCGGTAAGTCCCTGGGCAGGTTCTTCGCCGACGAGGTCGCCGGACCGCTCGGGCTGTCCGCATGGATCGGGCTGCCGGAAGAATGCGAGAGCCGGGTTGCCCGGCTCGAGCACGCCCCCTTCCCCTTCGACTCGGTCGAGGGGCTGGCGAACGACTTCGCCGCCCAGATCGGGATCGATCCCGCCATGGCGTTGGAGTGGTTGCAAACCATGTACGGACCGGACTCGGTCAACATCAAGGCTGGGACAATGGGCGGCATCACCTCAGAGACCATGAATCGACGGGCGTTTCGGGCGGCGGAGTTTCCCGGCGGGAACATGTTCAGCGACGCCCACTCCATCGCCCGCATGTATGCGGCCACGGTGAGCGACGTGGACGGCATCCGTCTCCTCCACCCCGAGACGGTGGCAGCGATGACGCAAGTCCAGACCGACCGTACTGTTACCGCGCCCTCTCAAAAGTGGAGTTCGCCCCGATCTCGATCCCTATTCGTGATGGGAATCCCCTGATCGGCCGCTGCCCGCCCATCAGCGAGCCGGTGTGGGCCCGAGAGAGGAAGCCAGGGTGGAGGCTGATGCCCCGCCGTCGGCCGGCGTTCGCTGTGCATTCCTAAAACCAACCAAAAAATCTCACACAAACGTCAAGTCGCGCGACTTCGCCGCGCTGAGCGCCCTTGCATTCCCGTTCCACGACCCCAATTACCACTACACTTTGCGACACGTCAGCCCCTCGCTGACGTAAGGCCGGGGCCGAGGGAGCGGAGCATCGGCGCGAGGCCGGCCACAAAATAGGCGACGAGGGGATGCGTGTTGTGGCGACCCGTCTTCCCCTCGTCGTGCTCCGAGCACCGTGCAGGAGCGGAGCTCATGCAGGATCGTTCAAGCCGACGTCGACATCAAGCGCTGGATGACGGTGCTGCCAACGGTTGACCTCGTGCGGCCCGCGCGCTGCCCCTGCTGCGACGCGGCCGGCCGCCCCGTCAACGGCCCGCTGGTGATGCGCGGCCACGGCCTGCGCGAGCGGCTGGTGTGCGGCCCGCTCGAGCCCGGCGGCGCTCCCCAGCAGGTCACGATCCAAGCTCGACGCTACCGCTGCAGCGCCTGCGGCGCGATCGTGGTCGTAGTGCCTCGCGGGTTGCTGCACCGCCGGCGCTACTCCGCGGCGGCGATCGGCTGGGTGCTTGCTCGCATCGGGCTCGACGGCGTGAGCACGCCTGTCGCCCGCGCCGAGGTGTGCCCCTGCGCGACCCTGGGCGTCGCAGCGGCCGAGCGGTGGCTCGCGCCGTCTCGCTGGATCGAGGCCAGCCGCCGTGGACAGCTGTTCCCTCGGCTCGGGCGCCATGGCGCGGAAAGCCCCCGCGCGCAGATCGCCGAGCGCACCGCGATGCAGCTCGTGGGGCTGTCACCTCAGGGCAGCACGCGGGAGCCGGCGCCGCACCTGGCGTTCCGCGGCGCCGTGCTCGCAGCGTGATGCCCATCCGCAGGCCAACGCAAGCTCCGGCGACTCCACCACGCAGGATCGGGCACGGCGGTGCAGGAATGAGGCACTGGGTCCACATGGGTCGTCGAAGACGGACCCGTGGAAAGGACCGCTCGTGGACATCCTCAAACCCAGAGACCACGCGGAGGAGATCGCCATCTTCCGCCACGGCATGATCGGGCAGCTCTGCGCTCGCGATCTCGAGCATGGCGACCTCGTCGAAGCGCTACGCGCCCTCTCGAAGGAGCGCGTGCGACCGCCCGGGAGCTCGTGTACACGCACCTTCGCGGTGCCGACACTCGAGCGCTGGCTCTATGCCTACCGCCAGCGCGGGCTCGAAGGGCTCTGCCCTCGCGCCCGTCGCGACCGCGGGCGCGGCCGCGAGCTCGACCCGGTGCTGAGAAGGCTGCTGTGCGACATCCGCCGGGAGCACCCGGACGCTTCGGTGCCACTCATCCTGCGCACGCTCCGCGCAGACGGACGCCTGAGCGCCACGGTCAGCGCGTCGACCGTGCGTCGCCTCTTCCGTCAAGAGGGGCTCGACAAGATCCCGCAGCGCGACGGGAAAGGGCCGACGACTCGGCTCAAGTGGCAAGCCGAGCGCCCTGATGCGCTCTGGCATGGTGACGTGTGTCACGGCCCGACACTTCATCTCGACGGCCGAAGGGTCACGGTGCGGATCCACGCCCTGCTCGACGATGCCTCGCGCTTCATCGTCATCCTCTCGGTCGAGAGCGACGAGAAGGAAGACACCCTGCTGCGGCTGCTCGTCCGTGCCCTCCGGCTCTACGGAGTCCCCGATGCGCTCTACCTCGACAACGGTGCAACCTACCGTGGCGACGCCTTGCGCCTCTTCTGCTCGCGCCTCGGGATCACCCTGCTTCACGCGCGCCCCTACGACCCGCAGGCGCGTGGTAAGATGGAGCGATTCTGGCGGACGCTTCGAGAGAACGTGCTCGACCACCTGGGCTCGGTCACGTCGCTGCAGGACATCTCCTCTCGCATCCAGGCCTTCCTCGACGTCCACTACCACCCGTCGCCGCACGCCGGGCTGATGGGGCGCGCGCCGGGGCTTGTGTACGCGCCCGGGCAGCGCCAGATCGACGCCCTCTCCGAGGCTCGCCTGCGCGAGGCGCTCACGCTCCGGCAGCGTCGGCGCGTGCGCCGCGACACGACCGTCGCCCTCCGAGGACAGCTCTTCGAGCTTGATCACGGCTACCTCGCCGGCCGTGTCGTGACGGTCGCCTATTGCGTGCTCGACGAGCCTCTCGCCCCGGTCGTCGAGCTGGAGGGGCAGCGGATCCCGCTTCGCCCTGTCGACCCGGTACACAACGCGCACGTCAAGCGGCCAGCGCGCCGAGCCACGAGCGGCGGCGCGTCGGCCGCGGGGCAGCCTGTTGCCTTCGACCCGGGCGGCGCCCTGCTCGTCAAGAGCGCGCGCGACGCGGCCCTGGCGACCGGCGCGGACGAGGCCGATGGGGAGGAGGACCTCGATGCGATCTTCTGAGCTCGGCTTCTTCGGCCTTCGCACGGCCCCCTTCTCCAAGGAGCTCGACGATGCCGAGCTGTGGTTGCCCACGTCCAAGCAGGTGCTCGTCGACGATCTCGAAGCGGCGCTCCTCGAGCGTGCCAGTGTGCTCCTCGTCGGTGAGCCGGGCGTCGGCAAGACGTGTGTGCTACGGGCCTTGCGGCATCGGCTACCCCAGGCCGGATTCCGCCTGACCTACTGCCACAATGCGACGCTCGGCCGGCGCGACTTCTACCGCTATCTCTGCCACGCGCTCGGCCTGCAGCCGACCTCGAGCGCCGCGAACCTGTTCCTCGCCGTCGAGCGGCATGTCCACGAGTTGCGCAGAGATCAGATCCACCCGGTGTTTCTGCTCGACGAGGCCCATCTGCTGCACCCGGACATGATGGCGCACTTGCATATCCTCTTGAATCACGAGTGGGACAGCCGTGCTCTTCTGTCGATCGTCCTTGTTGGCCTCCCGGAGCTCGAGGGCCGCATGGCGCTGCGCTCCCATCGCTCGCTCCTCACGCGCATCCACCACCGCTTCATGATCGAGCCGGCCACGGTGGAGGACACGGCGGAGTACGTGGCCTTCCGACTGAAGGGCGCCGGTGTGGAACACGAGCTCTTCTCGCGCGAGTCGCTCGCCGCGCTGCATGAGCTCGCGTCGGGCTCGCTGCGCGAGATCGACCGCCTCGCCTCGGCGGCGATGCGGGAATCGGCGCGCCGCAAGCGCAAGCTGGTCGACCGCGAAGCGGTGGCCCGCGTCGCCGAGACGCTCACGCTCGCCTCGTCTCTCGGCTGAACGGCGGCGCACAGCCCGCGAGGCTCGTCGGCCTCGCGGGCCGAGGCGCGTCTGATCCAGGATGGCCATCGCCTCGCCGCGAGGGACCGTGGCCGGCACGATGCCCATCGCCGTACAGCGCCGGCGCGACACGCCCGCGATGGGCATCGGCGGCTGGGGAGACCTACCGAGCTGCGGCAAGATGGCCATCATTCAGGCGGGGCGCAGTGCCATCAGCCAGCCGGCTCGGCAACACCGTACCCGCATGCACGGCGTTCCACCGGCACTGACGCCGGTCGCAGAGCGCTTGTTCACCATGTCGCTCGGCTTTTGGCGGCCTAGCCCCCCCACGATGCCCCTGCTCGGCCCGACGTCGTTCGGTCATCCCGGCAGCGGAGGGTCGCTGGGATTTGCCGACGCCGAAGCCCGCGTCGGCTTCGGCTACGTGCCGAATCTCTGGCCGGTCACCATGGTCGATCCGCGTGCCATCAAGCTAACGTCCGCGGTAGCACAGCGCCTCGAGTAAGCGGGTTACCTCGTCGCGGACGGGAATCGGGCGCGACCGGCTCCCTGGCGGCGAGGAGCTGGCAGAGCTGGCGGTCGCGGTTCGCCGGAGTCTGCCGGGCGCCCTGGGCGACGTCGACGTCATCGCGGTATGCGTCACTGCATCGTGGTCGAGGACGAGCATGGTGAACAGAAGGCGGCTTCTGAATGGGTGGGGCGGCACCCCTCGCGCTCGTGCGCCTGTTCTCCTAGAGCCGGCTTCGAGCTCGGATCCGGTGCCATGCCCACGGCTCAGTATCCTCAGGAGCCGGCCGAGCAGCCTGGATTTCGTGCGTTGCGACCGGGAGTTTTTCTCCCCGCTCGTTCCTGGTCATGACGACCTCAGGGAATCTGACATCGACGATGAGGACGCGGTGCGCTCGCCACCACGGATCGGCCCAGCCCGGAGCCACCCCCACCACCAGGTCGACGACCGCGTCCTTCTCGTAGGCGCTCTTCAGCCGCTGGTGGAGGCTCACGTCGCCGGGCAGAGCCCAGTCGGTGGCCAGCATCTCGTCGACGAAGCCCCAGCGAAGGCGAAGGGCGCCATGGAGGACACCGTACTGGTAGAACGCGTGAAGCGCCTTGGCGTCGCTCTCGATCCGGCGCGCAAGCCGCCAATGGTCGCCTTCGGAGAGGTAGCGCCCCACCCTCTCAGGCTCGCCCAGCGGGCGGCGGATGCGGGTGGTCCCGGCGATGAGGAGCTCCGGCGTGATCTGCAGCATGCGACCCGCTCGGTTCAGCCGTCTCGACTTCTGCGGCGGCTCGAGGTCCACGACCTGGCAGTGGTCGACGTCGAACCCCGGCGCGCGCAGCGTGTCGCGGATGTGGAGGCCCGCGATCACGTCGAAGCGCTCGAGCAGTCCGGCGAGCTTGGCGACGTCGCGACCGAGGAAGGTCTGGATCGATCGCCGGCCGACGTCGAGCACCGCCACGGCGTGGGGATCCGCTGCGGAAGGCACCACGCGAAGGACGGCGCGGCGGGCCGTGCGCGCGCTCTCCTCGATCTCCGCGTTGCGTCTCGCCTCCGCGTCGGGTTCCGGCTCCACGCGACGGACCGCGCAGCCCTCCTCCCACGCCGTGGGCTGTGACCGGGACCGCTGAACGAGCACCGCTGGCGGCAGCCCTCGGACCGCCCGCCGCATCGCGACCAGGCCCGGCGCGACAGGGTTCAGCGTGAGCCGGCCGTCCTCATCCGTGAGGAAGAGATCGCTCGGCCCTGGCCTGTTGCGCGGGCCGAGTTTTTCTCGGTGCGTCGTGAGCCCGGCGAGGAAGGTCTCAATCTCCTCGGCGGTCATCGGCGTCCTCCGTGCATCCAGCACGGCCGCGGCCTGTTGGATCCAGGGCAAGCTCGCCACGGAACGATCGCGGAAGGCCGCCTCTACCTCCTCGGTCGACAGCGGCACGTCGTCAGGCCCAAGAAGCACGGGCTTCGGGAGCTGTGGCGCCGGGTGTTCGTCGAGGAGCGTGGCGGCTCCCACGGCCAGGACATCGCGCTCGAAACCGAGGTCGACGACCTTGCGGTACATCAAGTCCCGCAGGACAGGGCGCGCCTTTGGAACGATTGGGCGGAACTCAGGATCCCTCGAGACTCGGGGACTCGGGTTTGCCATGGTGTGCACACCCTACCGCAAGGTGCGTTCCGATGCAGCACCGCCGGCGGGGCTGTGGAACACTCGAGCTTGCATGGAAGGTGGCCACTCGCGGGATCAGAACTCGGCCGAGAAGATCACGAACCCGGTCGGAATGGCGCCCAATGACTTTACGGACAGCCGCACGGATTTTCCGCGTGACCCGTCGCCATGGCGACCGATCGCGGGCGTCGGCTGGCGAACATGTTTCTGTCCCTGGGCAAGAGCGTGCGAGGGGTTGGGACAGCAGGATCACGGCGGTGCGACCGGATGCGAGGTGCGGACCGGTCAACGCGACGCCGCCGCTCGCGCAACTGCTTCGAGCCCAACGACGGGCGGCTGGCTGCCCGTCCGCTCGCGCGCTCCGAGATACAAAATTCAGTCCCTCAAGACCGCCCCCGGCGGCTGATCTGCACGCGCGCAAGTTCCCGTTCCAATTCGATTTTTCGCGTTCGTGGACAAGGACGTCTCGCGCCGAGATGCCTCCTGCCAGAGATACCTTTTTGTGCACCTCGGCGGGCCCTGCATCAGGCTCGCCTCGAACGGATGCACAGCGGGCCATCCCGATCCCCCTCGCACGAGCTGCCGGCGGCGAAGGGCCGCCCATGCGGGCTTCCGATGGCCACGCGCGCACGAACCCAAGGGAACGACGATGAAAGGCGATGCAGCAAGAAAGGACCTGATCGGGCATGAGGATCGGCCCCTCACGCCCCGCGAACTCGCGCGTCTCCTCCGCGCCTTCGCGCACATGATCGAGGCCGCTGCGAACGATCCCGGGCCGGAGCTCCCTCGCCCGGTCCGCCGGCCCTCTCGCGCCGCGGCTCTGCCCGCAGCATCTCCGCTGACGCAGGCCCGGGCCGCGGCCGCGCTGAAGAAGCTCGGCGTGCTACCCTGAGGGCCGCATGGGCGAGCAACGCAAAGGTCGGCACCTGGTCCGCGTCACCATCAACGGCGAGCGCCGCCGGATAGGCTCTTGCGCGACCGGGGAGGAAGCCGAAGAGCTGCGCGCCGCCGTCTATTCGCGCGCCAGCGACGTCGCCGGCATTACCCTCCGAGCCTGGGGCGAGCAATGGCTCGACCGCCGAGAGCGCCTCGACGGCATCCGCAGCATCTCGACCGACCGTGGCCGATGGCGGACGCATATCGAGAATTCACCTCTCGCGAACATGGCACTCGTCATGATCACGCCGGGCGACGTCGACGCCTGGATATGCGCCCTCCAGAAGAAGCTGACCGCAACACCCTATCGCGCGCCCAAGCCGATCTCCCCCTCCACGGTCAAGCAGGTCATCGGGCTGCTCCGGCAGATGCTCGACGACGCGATGCCCCAGCACATCACCACGAATCCCGTGGCCGCCCTGAAGAAGCGCGTCCAGAAGGCCACCAAGCGCCGCGCCCGCGACGCCACCGTCGAGCCCTGGACCTACCTGGAGCCGGACGAGCAGCACCGCATTCGCACCAGCAGCGCCATTCCCGAGGCCGACCGCCTGATCATCCTCTTCGCCCTCCTCACCGGCCTCCGCCAGGGCGAGCAGTTCAACCTGGAGCTCGCCGATCTTCGCCTCGACGCCGACGCCCCGCACGTCGTGGTCCGCTTCGGCTCGAAGAACCAGCCCCCCAAAAACGGCAAGATCCGCCGCGTCTACCTCTCCGCCGACGCCGTCGACGTCTGCCGCCGCTGGCTCGCGCTCCTCCCGAGCTACGCCCCGCACAACCCCGAGGCCCTCGTCTTCCCCGGCGCCCGGGGCGGCCGCGTCTCCAAGGGCAAGACCCCGCTCATCCGCAGCGAGATGGTGACCCTCCCGACCGGCACCGGCCGCCGGAACCGGAAGCAGAAGAAGGTCGACCTCTTCGACCGCCACCTCGCCGCCGCCGGCATCACCCGCCCGGTCCGCTGGCACGACCTCCGCCACAGCTGCGCCAGCTCGCTCGTCGCTGGCTGGTGGGGCCGTCGCTGGACGCTCGAGGAGGTCCGCGAGCACCTCGGCCACACGTCGATCGCCTCGACGCACCGCTACGCGCACCTGAGCGAGACGGCCATCAAGGGCGCCGTCCGCCAGACGCCCGGGTGGGCAGCGCCGCTGCCCACCTCCGCCTCGATTCCACCTGAGGTTTCGCGTCTAACCCCTCGGAATCATTCAGTGGGTCGACAGGGACTCGAACCCTGGACCTACGGATTAAAAGTCCGCAGCTCTACCGACTGAGCTATCGACCCGGTTCAGCGGCCGGCGAAGCTAGCAGAAGGTTCAGGCAGGTTCCACCTTTCCTTTCCCGTCCCAGCCGCCCGCCTCCCTCCGCCGCCCGCCCACCTCTCCTCCCCCTCCCGCCCGCGTCCCCCGTCCCGCCCGCCTCTCCCTCCGCTCCCGTCCCTCCCCCTCCCTCGCTTCTCCCTCACGCCCGCCTTCCTCACGCCCTCGCCTCGCGCTATGAGGTCGCGCCATGTCGCCGTCGCGCCCTTCCGCAGCCTCCAAGGAATCGTTCGCTTCGCTCTTCGAGCAGTCCGAGGGGGCTGGCAAGCAGCGTCGCCGCCAGTACCAGACCGGCGAGACCGTCGAGGTCACCGTGGTCGCGATCGCGCGCGAGGCGGTCTTCGCGGATCTCGGCGGCAAGCAGGAGGGCATGTTCGAGCGCCCTGCGCTGAGCGACGGCGAGGGCAAGCTCCGGGTCTCGGTTGGCTCGCGCGTCTCGGCGGTCGTCTCCGGCGTCGACTTTGCGACCGGCCAGGTGCGCCTCACGCCGGTCGTCGTGCGCGCGAGCGACGACGGCGACAGCGCCGCGCCGCTCGCGGTCTCCTCTCCGGCGGCCGGTGGTGCGCCGCTGCTCGTCGAGGGGGCGCGCGTCAAGGGCAAGGTGACGGGCATCGAGCGGTACGGCGTCTTCGTCCAGATCGCGGGCACGTCGGGCCGCTCCGGTCGCGGGCTCGTTCCCACGGCCGAGACGGCGACGCCTCGCGCGGCGGACCTGAAGAAGCACTTCACCGTGGGCCAGGAGGTCGAGGCGAAGATCCTCAACGTCGACGAATCCGGCAAGATCCGCCTGTCGATCGCCGCGCTTCGCGCCGACGAGGAGCGCGGTCAGTTCGAGTCGTACGCGAAGGCCGAGCGCTCCGGCGGTGGCAACGACAAGGCTGCCAAGCCTGCCCCGCGCAACTTCGGCACGCTCGGCGACCTGCTCGCGAAGAAGGTCAAGCGCTAGGCCGGCGCCGGGCTGGCGCGCGGTCTCGCCGCCCTGCCCGCCGCTCCCACCGCGCCCCGTCCGCCCGCTCCCACCGCGCCCCGTCCGCCCTCCCACCGCGCCCCGTCCACCCGCTCCCTCGGCGCTCCGCCCGCGCCGCGCGGCAGGAGATTGCATCGCCCCCGCCGCTCGGCGTACACCTCGCCCGCTCGGCTCCTCGGCTCGCGCGCCCCAGCCGCTGGTGGCCGCTGGTCGCGTCCTCGCACACGCCCGTCCAGGCGCCTGCGGCACTGCTCCTCCGTCTCCGCCTTCGCCTTTCGCCCTCGCGTCGTCGATGCCTTCCCTCGCTCGTACCGCCGCCCCCGCCATCGCCTTCCTGGCCGCCGCCTGCTCGCCGGCCCAGGATCCGCCCGGCCGTGCGACCGACGATGGCCGCCCCGGTTCTCCTGCGGCGACCGCGTCCCTCGCTCCCCCGCCGCTCGTCCACGCCGCCGCCTCGCCTGCCATCTCCGTCTCGGCGGGCTCTCCCTCTCCCGGCTCTCCCGGCGCTGCCTCGCTCGCGCCCGTCGCCGCCGCCGCCTCTGCTCCGAAGGAGGCCACCCTCCCGGGCCAGGGCGCCAAGATCGCCAGCATCGCGATGCGCACCTGGATCTACGTCTCCCCCGACGAGCGCTCCACGAAGCTCGGCTACCTGCGCGCCGGCGCGGTCGTCGATCGGGCCGAGCTCCCTGCGGGCACGAACGGTTGCGCTGGCGGCTGGTACCGGATCGCGCCGCGCGGCTACGTCTGCGTCGGCAAGGGCGCTTCGCTCGCGCTCGAGCACCAGGTTGTCGCCGCCGCGGTGCGCGGCCCGCGCCGTGGGGCGCCCGTGCCGTACCACTACGTCATGTCGGGCTCGCCCCCGCCGCACCTCTATTTCCGCCTCCCGACGGCCGAGGATCAGCGCCGCGTCGAGGGCGCGAAGCTGAGCGCCCACCTCGCCCGCGCCGCCATCGCGCCCTCGTCCTTGCCGCTCGACGAGGTGCCGGCCTTCCTGCTGGCCGGCCGGGATCTCCCAAAGCCGTATGGCGCCGAGGAGAAGCTCCACTACTCCGTGCACACGGGTCGCGCCAAGGAGAGCTCCGCCTTCGGCCTCATCACCACGTTCGAGTGGACGAACCGCCGCTTCGGCCTGACGACGGAGCTCGACCTCATCCCGCTCGATCGCACGCGTCCGGCGCGCATCAGCGCGCTTCGCGGCATCGTCATCAAGGACCTCGACGGCGAGGGCGCCGAAGGCGCCGAGGTCCCCGCGAGCGCCCCGGACCCCGCGTCCCCTGTCGGCACGGTATCCCTGACGGACACGGCATCTCCGACCGGCACGGCATCTCCGACCGGCACGGCATCTCCGACCGGCGCTGCCGCTCCCGCCGACCCCGCGCCGTCGCCGTCCTCTCCCGCGCCTGCGGGCGCTTCCCCCGCCGACGTCGCGACCGCATCGTTCTCGATCACCGAGCCCCCCGCGGACGACCTCCCCCCCGCGCCGCCCGGCACCGATCCGCGCATCGAGCCCAGCCTGAAGGGCGCCCCGGCCTTCGTCCGCGCCCACGGCACCACGAAGCACCGCCCCTCGGCGTCCGGCCGCTCGCTCGTCGGCGCGGGCCTCGCGCCGTTCCGCTCGGGCTGGGTGCTCACCGGCCGCACGCGTGGCGGCGTGAAGGGGCTGCTCGAGACGACCGAGGGCTCATGGCTCGCCGGCGACCACCTCGTCATCGCCGAGCTGCGCAAGGACCCGCAGGGGTTCGCGCGCGACGGCAAGAAGTGGATCGACATCTCGATCCGCCGTCAGATGCTCGTCGCCTACGAGGGCACGCGCCCCGTGTTCGCGGCGCTCATCTCCAGCGGGCGCAGCGGCATGGCGGATCCCGAGGAGACCGACGCCACGGTCCGCGGCTCGTTCTACATCCACGCGAAGCACGTCTCGACCACGATGGACGGCGACGACGAGGCGGCCGAGGCGTTCGATCTGCGCGACGTGCCCTACACGCAGTACTTCCATGAGGGGTACGCGCTGCACGGCGCCTACTGGCACGACGAGTTCGGCAAGGCGCGCAGCCACGGCTGCATCAACCTGGCGCCCGCCGACGCGGCCTGGCTCTTCGAGTGGACCGAGCCCGCCGTCCCGCCCGAGTGGCACGGCGCCCTGAACATCGAGGGCGGCGGCACGCTCGTCTACGTGCACGGCTGAGGCTGCGTGCACCGCCGAGGCTGCGTGCACCGCCGAGACTGCGTGCACCGCCGAGGCTGCGTGCACGGATGAGGCTGCGTGCACCGCCGAGCTTGCGCGCATCCCGCCTCGGCGACGCGCCGCCGAGGCTGCGTGCACGGCCGCGGCGGTCTCAGCAGGCACGGCACCAACGCCGCCGTGCCACCTCGGCCCGCTCCGCCAGCCTGCCCGGCGGAGCGGCCGTCGCTCTTCTTCCGCTGCCGTTCCGCTGCTGCCGTGCCGCCCGCCTCGACGTTACTGGCAGGACGCCGGCATCTGCGCGCCGAGCAGGATGCCACGCAGCGTCGAGAGCGCCTGGCGGCCCTGCGGCGAGTTCGCCAGGCCGTCGCACGCCGAGGCCGCCGCGAGGTAAGCGCCCTGCTGCTCGGGCGGCGCCGACTTCGCGTTCTGGCGCAGCGCCGCGCAGCACTTGCGGATGCCGCTCGGGTCGCCGGTTCCGACCACCTTCTTGCCGGCGTCTGCGTCCGCGACGTCGGCGTCGGCCGCGTCCGCCCCGGCGTCCTCCTCGGGCACGATCTGCGTGGTGGGGGTCGGCGTCGGGGCCGGCGTCGGCACGGCCGGCGCGGAGGGCACCGGCGGTAGTTCCTCCTCCTCCTTCTTGCACCCGTTGCTGACAAGAGCGACCGCGAGGGGGAACGTCAGCGCCCCCAGAACCGTGAAGAGCCGTGTAGGTTTCATCTCACCTCAAGTATCCGATCCGCGTTTGCGTGGGAACTTCTGTTCGACGAGGAACGCCCCGATCGCAACCAACTTCCCCGAGCGCACGCGGTCATGAGCCCCGCCGACTGCACGCCCCCGGCGATCCGAGCGGGCGAAGTATGGGCGTCGCAGGTCCGCTCGCAAGATGGCGAACGCCGCTGACGTCCGTCGCCTCGGGTGCGCCCCGATCTCGTCTACGGGCACCTCCGTCGCAGCGTACGACGTCGCGCGCAGCGCCGCGTGGCGCGAGGCGACGCGCGACGGCGCTCCATGGCGCGCGAGCCGACGCGCGCCCCCTGGCCCAAGCACCTGCGCGTGCGCATGTCCAAATCACGAAAGGACACGCCGACCGGCCGTCTGTTGGCCCACGACTCCAGCGTTCGACCGATACGGCTGAAGCAGAAGCAACCATGAAGAGCACGCAGCACAAGGAGTGGAGGAACGAACATCGATCCGCCGTCACAAGCCCCGGAACCAACCCGGGAAGCAACCCGGGAGACGACACATCGGTCGCGTTCTCGGTGGACGCCGAGCCGGCCACGGAGAGCGCCGCCGCCACGACCTCGCCCGCGGCGCATGTCGCGGACGATCGCGACCCGTCCTCGGGCGTCGTCGACCTGAGCGCGCTGGGGGCCGCCGAGCACGGCGCTCCTCAGGTCCTCGACATCCTGCCGATCTTCCCGTTCGGGGAGCCGCCGTCGTCCACCAGCGCGCCCGCGTCCACGCGCGCTGACGCCGCGCCCGCGTCCACGCGCGCTGACGCCGCGCCCGCGCAGGGCGGCGCGCGGCGCGCGTGGCGCGCCCGCCCGGTGGCCGCCCTGCTCGCGGCCGCCGTCGCCGTCGCCGCCCTCACCGTGGGCTTCGCTGCCCCGCGCGCCGCCGCGCCCGGGCCTCCCGCGGCGGCCGGGCTCGCGGCCGCGGCGCGCGCGATCGAGGCGCGGCTCCCGCCCGTCGAGGCGCCTACCGCCGAGCCCGCCGCCAAGCCCGCCGCCGAGCCCGCCGGCCGCGCGCAGGCCGCGCCCGGCTCAGCTCAGGCCGAGCGCCCTGTCGCCGGCGCCGCCGGGGACGAGCCCGGCACCGTCGTCGCCTCGCGCCGCGCCTCCGAGGGCCGCGCGCGGGTCACCGGTACGGCCGCGCCGCAGCCCGAAAGGCCCGGCCCCGCGGCCACGGACGCCGCCGGCCGCCGCCCGCCCGCCGACCCTTGCCGCGGCGATCTCCTGTGCGCCATGCGCCGCGCGACGGGCGGCTGAACCACACCGCACCGCGGCGGCTCCTCCGCCGCCGCGGTGCGACCCTCTCCACGCCAGCCGCGCCCCCTCCTCCGCCGCTGCGCGGCGCCCCATCGCCGAGCGCCGTCCCGCCGCCGCGCAGCGCCCCTCCCACAGCCCTCCGGCGCGGGCCGGGCGCGCGCCCGGCCCGCGCCGTTCACGCGGAGGCCGGGCTCGATCCCGCCGCCGAGCCCGCGTGCACGGCGATCGAGTCGAGCAGGCGGTTCAGGTCGAACGGCTTCGCGACCGACGCGCACGCGCCGACCTCGCGCGCCCAGGTGCCGGCGTCCACCGCCGCCGTCATGACGAGGATCGGCGCGCGCGGACCGGGGCACGACGCGTACGCGCGCGCGAACCCCCAGCCGTCCATCACCGGCATGCGCATATCGAGCAGGATGAGGTTCGGCCTGTTGCGCTCGAGCAGCGCGAGCGCGGCCTCGCCGTCGCTCGCGGAGAGGACGTCGTAGCCCTCCTCCATCAGCGTGATCTCGAGCATCTCCCGGATCTCCTGGTCGTCGTCCACGATCAGGATCTGCTTGCGCCGTGTCACGCGGCTCCTTTCGGTTTGCAGCCTGGCTCGGGGCTCGGCGTTCGCCGCCCCTTCCACCCCGGTTTCGCAGTACCCATCTGCCACGATATCCCCCCACCGGACCGCTCGCCCGCGATCGTCACCCCAGGCAAACGATGTCACGCGCGCCTCCCCCGTCGCACGCAACAAGCGCAATCTCGACCGGACGCACGTTCGGGTCACACGCTCAGGCGCGTGGACGCGCGCCTGCTCGCGTGGACGACGCGACCGCGCCCGCAGGCTCCATCCTGGGCAGAAGCGAGGGGTCGAGCTCCGTGCCTGCCGTGCCCCCTTCGCCCGCGCGCCGCTCGATCGCGCTCGCCGCGCGGAGGACGTCGTCCGAGAGCCGCCCGATCGCCAGCCCTCCCGTGCCTTCCGGCACGCCCGCGAGCCGGGCGTGCGCCTTCCGGAGCAGGCGCACCGCGCCGGATGGGCTCTTCATCCGCGTCAGCTTGTGCATGGCCGCGGCCACGAGGATGAGCCCCTGGAGGAACGCCTTCCGCACCGGGTCCGGCTCGTCGCGCCACCCCACCTCCCACCGCTCGTGCGCCTCGAAGAACAGCCCGGCGCTGTAGGCTCCGAGCCCGCTCTGGACGATCGCTTCGAGCTCGGCGTCGGGGCATCTCATGGCGCGCGGCGGCGGGACGGGTCGGAGGGGAACGTAGCACGCGAGCGAGCGCGCCCCGCGCTCCGTCCCCGCGGTGCTACGCTCCGCGCGTGCAACGGTGGATCCTCGTCGCGGTGATCGCTGGGCTCCACCTGCTCGCCTTCGCCATCGGCCTGTTCCTGCGCCGCCGCAGGCGCCGCCGCGCCGCGCTCAGCGCGCGAGCAGGCTGCGCAGCCGATCGAGCGCCGCGGGGTGCGCCCGCACCGAGAGCCGGCCGCCGTCGTCGCCGTACTCCTCCGAGAGCACGCGCGCATTCTCGTAGATCTCGCCGATGAGGCTCTGCTTCGCGTACGGCAGCAAGAGCTCGGCCTCCACCATCGACGCCTCGAAGTAGGCGATGATCGCCTCCCGCAGCGCCGCCACGTCGGCCGGGGTCTTCGCCGAGAGCAGCGTCGCCTCGGGGAACTCCAGGCGCAGCGCGTCCCGCTCGTCCTCCGACAGCCGGTCCACCTTGTTGAGCAGGAGCCGGCTCGGCACCTCGCTCGCCCCGATCTCGGAGAGCACGCTGCGCGTCACCCCGAGCTGATCGCGGAACGTCGGGTCCGACGCGTCGGCCACGTAGAGCAGGAGCGACGCCTCGAGCGCCTCGTCCAGCGTCGAGCGGAAGCTCGCCACGAGATCGTGCGGCAGCTTCTTGATGAAGCCGACCGTGTCCGAGACGAGCACCCGGGGGCGCACCTCCGGGTGGAGCGCGCGCACCGTCGTGTCGAGCGTCGCGAACAGCTTGTCCGCGACGAGCACCTCGCTGCCCGTCAGCGCCCGCATCAGCGACGACTTGCCGGCGTTCGTGTAGCCGACGAGCGCGACGCGGCGCTGCCCCTGCCGGAGCGCGCGGCGCGTCGACTGCTCGCGCTGGATCGACGCGAGCTCCTGCTTCAGCTCCGCGATCCGGTCGCGGATCTTGCGGCGATCGAGCTCGAGCGCGCTCTCGCCGGCGCCCTTGCCGCCGATGCCGCCGCGCTGCCGGTCCCCGCCCCCGCCCGTCTCGCGGAGCCGCGGCGCGACGTAGTTGAGCCGGGCGATCTCGACCTCGAGCTTCGCCTCGCGGCTCCGCGCGTGGCGGTGGAAGATCTCGATGATCACGCCCGCCCGGTCGAGCACCTGCGCGCCCGTCGCGCGCTCCAGGTTGCGCGCCTGGCTCGGCGAGATGTCGTGGTCGACCGCGACGACGGTCGCCCTGCGCGCCGCCCGCTGCTCCGCGCCGTCCGAGGCCGCGCCGCCGTCGTCCTCCTCGTCGCCTTCGTCCCCGAGGAGCTCGCCGTCGTCCTCGTCCTCGCCGCCCTCCGCGGCGCGGCGCGCGCGCGCCTTGTTCTTCCGCTCCGGCGCGCCCGACGGCACGACGCCGCTGCCGCCCGTGATCTCCGCGAGCTCCTTCAGCTTCCCTTCCCCGAGCACCGCGGCCGCCGCGAGCGCGCTGCGCCGCTGCGACACGGTCGCGATCACCTCGAAGCCGAGCGTGTGGACGAGGCGGCCGAGCTCGGCGAGATCGGCGGCGTGCTCGACGTCATCGACGCCGGGGAGCTGCACTCCGACGAGCACAGCGAGGGGACGTTCCTGGTGGGCGGTGGTCATGGGATGGCGTGCGAGGGCGGGAGCTTCGCCTCATCCGCCGCCGGGACGCAAGGGGCCGGGCGACCCCGGCGGCTCACCGCGAGCGCGCCGCCTCGCGGTGGAGCCGCGCGAGCTCGATCGCCAGCGACGCGAGGCGCCCGAGCTCGGCCGCGGCGTCCAGGTCGTCCTGGCGGAGGTCGCGCTCGACCGTCCAGAGGCTCATCAGGCCCAGCTTGCGGCCGCGCGCCGCGAGCGGCACGACGATCGCCGAGCGGGCGCCGAGCTCCCGCAGCGCCGACAGGTGCTCCGGCCCGCGCGCGACGCGCTGGAGCCACGGATCGGTGACCAGCGGGACCAGGGTGATCTCCCTGCGGGACGTCGCCTCGGCCAGCGGGCCGGTCTCGCCGAGGAGCAGCGGCGGGTGCTTGAGCAGCCTCGGCAGGAGCGCCCTCGCCTCGGGCGGGCGCGCGGCCGCGAGGAGCCGCGGCAGGCCGCCGACGTCGTCGAGGTCGAGCGCGCAGAGGTCCGCGAAGCGCTCGCCGGCGACCCGCACCACCTGCTCGACCGTCGCGTCGTGGTCGAGCGACTGCGTCATCAGCGCGCGCGCCTCGGCGAGCAGCTCGCGCGCGTGCTCCGCCTTCCGCGACTCCGTCACGTCCTCGACGAGCATCACGGCCGCGGTGACCCGCCCCTCCACGTCGCGCACCGGCGTGACGGTGAAGCTCCCGCGCCGGCGCTCCCCGTCGGCCCGGAGGAACTCGAGCTCCTCGCGGGCGACCGTCTCGCCGTGGAGCGCCCGGGAGAGCAGCCAGCGCGCGCGCTGGTCGTCGTCGGTCTCGCTGAGCAGCGTCCGCCGCGGGGCGTTGCTCGGGGTCTCCTCGGGGCCGCGGACGATCTCCGCGAACCGCCGGTTCGTGAGCGCGAGGGTGCCCGACGGCCCCTCCGCGACGGCCACGCCGAACGGCAGCCGCTGGATCGCCGCCTCGAGCCGGCTGCGCTCCGAGGCGAGCTGCTCGCGGAGCTGGGCCTGGGTCGCGAGCGCGGCCGCGCGCTCGGCCGCCTTCCTGAAGAGCAGCCGGTCGCCCTCGGAGAACTCCGCCACGCGGCGCGAGCTCACGACCGCGACGCCGACGAGGCGCCCCTCCGAGAGCATCGGCACGCCGTAGAGCGCGTGGAGCGCGTCGCTCGGGCGCTCGCCCTGCGGGCCCGACTCGGGCCCGGCGGCGCCGCCGCCCGCGTCGGTGGCCAGGGGGTCCGGCGCCGCCGAGCGCAGCGCCACCGGCCGGCGCTCGCGCACCACGCGGCCGATGAAGCCCTCGGCGAGCCGGTAGGCGCGCAGCCCCCACATCGCCTCGTCGACGCCGATCGTCGCGCGCATCCGCAGCACCTCGCCCTCGAGGAGCAGCATCACCGCCCAGTCGACCGAGCGCGCCGACTCGAGGAGCACCTCGAGCAGCCGCCGGAGGAGCCGGTCGACGTGCGCGTTGCCCATGCCCTCGGCCGAGACGCGATCGAGCGCGCCGAGCGCGCGCTCGCGCGACGCCGCGCTCCGGGTGGCCGGATCGATGATCACCTGATCGAGCGCCTCGTGAAGGACGGTCATCTCGAGCCACGACGGCTGCGTGCCTGTCCGCTCGAGGGCGCGGAGCACGCAGCGGCGCAGCACCGAGTACTGCGCGGTCACGTCCTCGAGGTCGAACCCGTCGCGCAGCCGGTCGAGCATGCGGAAGCCGAGCAGCGGCTCGAACTCGGCCGCCACGGACTCGACGCCGGTCCACGAGTCGCGCGCCTCGTCGCCCTGCGGCACCACCGCCGTCGACACGGCCGCGTCGAGGCGCTCGGCGATGCGCTCGAAGACGGAGGGCAGCTCCTCGCGCAGCGCGAGGTATCCGGGGGACTGCTCGCCCGGCGCGCGGCGTCGCTCGGCGCGCTCCCACGCCTCGAGGATCTCCGCGCCGTGGGCGCGGAGGAAAGCGGCGAGCAGCGACTTGGGAAGGTCTCTAGTGGCCATTCACGCGCTGGCCGGAGCCGAGGCACCTTCAGTCTACGCCACCCCGCGATGACGTAGATCCAGAAACGAACGGGATCGCGCCCAGCCCGCCGGCTCGCTGGCTCGCGTGGGGACGGCGCCGCGGCGGTCCCCAGCGCTCCGTCCGATCGCCCGGCGAACGCTCTTCCATAAGCGGTTATGAAGCGCTCCTCGCGAGGCACTTGGGAAGGACTCCTGCCGAAGTGTCATGAAGCGCACCTCCCGTCGAGCGCGCTCCGGCGCGCCGCGCGTCGACCGCTCGCGCGGCAGCGGACACCGATCGGTCGCACCGGCGCGAGCGACCGATCGCTAGCGCCGGCGCGGGCGCGCTCGCCTGAGCGCGAGCGCGCCCGCGGCGGGGATCGCGAGCCAGGTCGCGCCGCCGCCGGACCGCCCCGCGGCCCGGGCCCCTGCCGCGCCGATCTTGCACCCGCACCCGTCCGGCTCGCTCGCCGGCGGCGGCACGGATCCGCCGCCGCCGTCGCCGCCGGCCCCGGCGTCGCCGCCGCATTGCCTCGAGTCGACGACGAGCTCCGTCGCGCCCCAGAGGTCGGTGCACACCGACGCCGCGCCGCTCTCGGGCGCGCACTCGATCGGGCCGCACAGCCCGTTGAGGTGCAAGAGGGCGGTGAAGGTCTCCCCCTCGTCGGTCGACCGGCCCACGGTGAAGCCGTCGGTGAACTCGTCGCCGCAGGCGAAGATGCCCTCGGCGGTCCAGGTCAGGCACCGCGCGCCGACGTCCGAGACCTTCGTGAACTCGAGCGAGCTGGCCGGCGCGCGCCAGATCCCGTCCCTGGGTCCGCCCACGACCAGGCTCCCTCCGTCCGGCGACAGCGCGAAGCCGAGGAGGTTGCCCTGGCCCTCGAAGATCGTGGTGAAGGTCTCCCCGCCGTCGTGCGACACGATCAGCGTGTCGGCCGGCTCGCCGTCGAGCCGCACGTAGAGGGTGTCCGGGTCGGCGGGATCGATCGCGCCGATGTACGGCAGGCGCCTGTCGTCGCTCCCCGGGATGTCGAGCCGCGTCCACGTCGCGCCGCGATCGTCGGTCCGCTCGAGCGCCCCGGCGTAGTCGGGCGCGCCGAAGCGGCCGCTCAGGTACACGCGCTCGCGGCGCGAGGGGGCCGCGTCGACGGTGTGCGCGAGGAAGTCCTCGGGCAGGTCGGCGCCCGCCTTGGTCCAGCGCTCCGCGTTGTCGCTCGTCTCCCAGAGCTGGGTCAGGAAGCGCCCAGCGCCGAGCCCGATGCTGACGACGAGCACGGCCCGGGACGGGTCCTCGCGATCGGCCGACAGGTCGATCACGTAGCGGTCCTTGAGGTCGCCCGGAGCGAACGACCAGTCACAGCCGCCGTTCTTCGACGCGCTGAGCCCGTCGAACACGCCGGCGACGATCGTCCCGTCCGCGAGGAAGGCCACCATCGGGTCCTCGTTGTCGCCGAAGCCGACGACCGGCTCGCAGATCCAGCGCCACTCCTCGCCGCCGTCGTGCGTGGCGAGCAGGCCGAAGGTCGCGCGCACGAGCATGCGCGACGGATCGCTCGGGTGGACGGCGATCTGCCCCGCGGCCGGGAAGCGACCGTTGGCCGAGGCGGGCGCGGCGACCGCCGCGATCGACAGAAGCGCGGCGGCGGAGGCCGCCACGGCGCCTCGCCGCGGGGCGCTCGTCGCTCGGGTCGCGCTCGTCGCGCGGCGATCGCGACGCGCGCAGCAGGTCTCTGAGAATTTTCGCACGAGGCGAGAGCCTAGTGCACCTCGTACTCGAATTCCGCCTCGTCGATGAGGGACGCGTCCACGGCGCGGACCTGCACGTCCCAGAGGCCGCCCATCGTGAACGCGACGTCGGTCACCTCGTAGAGCCCGGGCTCGATCTCCCGGCCGTCGTGGATCGACGCGCCGTGGGCCATGCCCAGCATCATGGCGTGGACGCGGAGCCTGATCCGCTTCACCGGGTTCCCCGAGTCGGCCCAGGTGAGCCGCACGTGGAAGGTGTTCCGGCCTTGCTCGATCGGCCTTGTCGGCTCCACCGCGAACTCGATGCGCCCGTTCCTGCCGATCCCCATCCGGCTCCCGGAGTCCTCGCCCGCGGGCGGCGCTCCGCAGCCCTGCAGCGCGACCAGGGCGAGCGCCGCGAGCGCCGCCCTCCGTGTCTGAGCCCCGCGGCGCGCTGCGCCTGCCGATGGACGATCGCGACGTTCAGTCATGTCTTCCCCACACGTGACGGAGGCCGGCGGACAGCGCGACGAAGGCGCCCTCGTTGCGGCCGATCCCGGAGATGGGCAGGTCCGCCTGGACGTTGCCCACGGCCGTCCAGCGCGGGCTCATGTCGTACGCCAGCACGGCGAGCAGCGCGGTCCGCTCGCGCGCCATGCCATCGATGAGGTGGCGGCCGACGCGCGGCGCCCCCTCGCGCTCGTACAGGGCGCCTGCGGCGAGCGAGGCCCCGGAGGACCACACGGGCCCTGCGGCCGCGAGGATCTGCACACGCTCTGCGGGCGCGATCCGCTCGCCCGTCGACAGGCGGTAGTTGGTGCGAATGCCGACCGAGCCGGCGAGCAGCGCCTGGAACGACCCCCACGACTTCTCGAACAGCATGCCCGGCCGGATCTCGGCGACGCCGAGGCCCGTCGTGTCGACGCCGAGCGGATCGACCG
Source organism: Sorangium sp. So ce1335 (assembly GCF_051521615.1). NCBI lineage: Bacteria > Pseudomonadati > Myxococcota > Polyangiales > Polyangiaceae > Sorangium > Sorangium sp. So ce1335. The sequence goes on along the minus strand of NZ_CP150363.1, from coordinate 4,378,321 downwards.
CGGGGTCCTGGAGGGTGCCGGTCGGGATGGACGCGGCGAGCGTGAACGCGGCGGCCGGCAGCCACGGCAACAGGTGCTCCTCGACCACCGTGACCCGTCCCACGACGCTGATGTCGCCCGGCCCGCCGCCCGAGGACGACGCGCCGCCGGGGGACCCGCCCCACGCCGCGATCAGCGGGACGGCGACGCCGAGCTGGACGCGTTCCCGGATCCGCACCGTCCACCCGGCCTCGGCCCTCAGCTCGCGGCGGTAGGCGCCCTCGCCGGACGGCGCGAAGTCGCGCCCCACCGACCACGCCCCGATCTGCTCGGTGAGCCGGAGGGAGAAGCTCGCGGCGGCGCGCTCCGAGGGGGCGAGCCACTGCGCCGACCCGTGGCCCGTCCCGCAGCAGGCCGACGCGCGCGCCACCGTCGGGGACGCCGTGAGCGACAGCAGCACCGCGGCGCAAGCGATGGTTCTGGGCAGCACGGCGCTGCACTATGCGACGCCGCTGCCTCACGACAATGCGTCATGTTGTCGCGCGGGCGACGCCCGGTGCAGATCGCCCCCTCGCGCGCCGTTCCGGCGAGCCCGCTGTTCGTTCCAGCGAGCCCGTTCGTTCCGGCGAGGCCGTTCGTTCCGGCGAGCCCGTTCGTTCCGGCGAGGCCGTTCGTTCCGGTCGCGCCGCGCTCAGCTCGCGAGGGCTTGCCGGTAGACCTGGACGTAGCGGCGCGCGGGCCGATCCCAGCCGAGGTCGAGGCGCATGATCCGGCGCTGGACTGCGGGCCAGCGCGGCGAGGTCAGGGCGCCGAGCGCCCGCTGCACGCCGCCGAGGAGCGACGTGGCGGTCGGCTTGTCGAACAGGAACCCCGTGCCCGTCTCCAGGGCGGCGTCGAGGTCGACGATCGTGTCGATGAGGCCCCCGGTCCGGCACGCGATCGGCGCGGCGCCGTAGCGCTGCGCGTAGAGCTGCACGAGGCCGCACGGCTCGAAGCGCGACGGCACGACGACGAGGTCGGCCGCGGCCATGAGGCGGTGGACGACGGCCTCGCTCACGCCGCCGAGGAACTTCGCGCGCTCGGGCGCCTTGGCCGCGGCGGCGGCGAGCTTCTCCATGAGCTCGGGGTCGCCCTCGCCGGCCACGACGACGCTGACGTCGCCCTTCAGGATCTTCGGCAGGGCGCTCGCGAGAAGGTCGCTCCCCTTCTGCGCGACGACCCGACCGACGGACACGAGCAGCGGGCGCTCCGGCCGGATCTCGAGCCCGATCTCCTGGAGGAGCGCGCTCTTGCAGCGGCCCTTGTTGCTCACGTCCTCGGCGTCGTAGCGCGCGATGATCGCCGGGTCGGTCATCGGGTTCCACACGGCGTAGTCGATGCCGTTCACGATGCCGGTGAGCTGCTTCGACCGGGTGCGGAGCACGCCGTCGAGCTTCTCTCCCTGCTTCGGCGTGAGGATCTCGTTCGCGTAGGTGTTCGAGACGGTGGTGAGCGCGTCGACGGAGAGGATGCCGCCCTTCAGGAAGTTGAGCTGGCCGTAGAACTCGAGCCGGTCTGGCCGGAAGTGGTCGTCGTCGAGGCCGAGGTACGCGAGCGCGTCCTTCGGGAAGAGGCCCTGGTGGGCCACGTTGTGGAGGGTGAGCACGGTCCGGCCGGGCACGGACTGCTGGTGCCGGAGCAGGTAGGCCACCATGGCGGTGGGCCAGTCGTGGACGTGGACGATATCGAACGGCGACCCCGACCGGGCTCGCTGGCGGACGAGCTCGACGACGGCGCGGGAGAACAGCGAGAACCGGCGCGCGTTGTCCTCGTAGTCGCGCCCATCCTCGCCGTAGATGCCGGTCCGATCGTGGAAGCCTGGCACATCGAGGACGACGAGCTCCACGCCCGTGCTGAGCCGCCCGTCGAAGAGCGTCACCGGGATCGGCCCTGGCGCGATCTGCGGGTCGACCTCGAGCGGCATCGGGTTGAGGCGCCGCGCCATCATCAGCCCGCTCGACTCGAGCGCCCGGTAGCGCGGCAGCGCGATCGTCACCTTGTGGCCGAGCAGCCGGAGCGCCTTCGAGAGCGACGACACGACGTCAGCCAGCCCGCCGACCTTGACGATGGGCGCGATCTCGGAAGCAGCGAAGAGGATGTCCATGCGGGCGCCGTGTGTAGCACGAACCGGGGGGCGCACGGGGCGGCTTCCGCACATCGGGGGCGGGGATCCGGGGTGGGAAATCCGGGCCGCCTGGGTCCGCCGGCCGGAGGGGCGAGAGCGCGCTGCACCTGCCGCCACAGCGCGCTCGGGGCTCGCCGTCCGCGCCATGGTGTACTCGGCCGCGCCCTCGCGTGCCGGTTCAGCGTGCTGCGCCCGCGCTCGTTCCCGCTGACCGGACGGCTTCGTAAAGTCTTTTCACCAACGGCCGGAACACCGTCTCCTGGAACTCCGGGTCGTTCAGGTACCGGGTGACGATGTCCTGGTTCTGGTCCATGCGGTCGATCATCAAGTCCTCGACCTTCTGCTTCATCGACAGCGCAAAGTTGTCGAGCGGGTTCGCCATCGCCCGCTGCACGACCTCGGCGTCCGCCTTCGCGGCCTCGATGAACTGGTCGAACAGGAGCTCGTCGGCCTTGGTGAACTCGGTGCCGAAGCGCTCGTTGAGCACCTCGATGATCTCCGAGAGCTTCGCCTCGTCTTCGTTCGCCTTCCGCGTCCCCACCTCGACGGGGCTCCGCAGCCCCACGCGCTCGGCGACGCGGAGCTGGATCGCTCCCTCGCTGATCTTGTCGAGGCGGTAGTACTTCAGCGCGACCTCGCCATCGAGCTTGAGCGGCGATCTCTTCGCGTCGTGCGGCAGCTTCATCTCGAAGTAGCGGCAGAAGGTGTAGAGCTTCTCGAGATCCGGATCCTGGAACGGCATGATCTGCGAGAGGAAGGCGTACAGCCGGACGAACGCGCCGAGGGCGTTCCGGAACTCGTCCTGCTTCTCGTCGTCGAGCGCCTTGAAGCGATCGACGCCCGGGCCGAGGTGCCGGTACATCTCCGCGTGGTCGTGGGTGGTCTGCTTGTCGCGCGGCGCGAAGAAGACCTTGCAGAACGCCTCCTTCTCCGACTCCCAGAAGACCTGCGCCGCCTCCAGCTTGTGCGCGAGATCGTAGAGCTGCTGCGGGTCGGCCGTCTCGGAGACCGTGGTCTGCTCGTAGTAAGGCTGGAAGCTCCGCTGGATCTCCTCGACCTCGTTCACGAAATCGAGGACGAAGGTGTCCTCCTTGCCCTTGCAGGTGCGGTTCAAGCGGGAGAGCGTCTGGACCGCCTGCACGCCCGCGAGCCGCTTGTCGACGTACATCGTGTGGAGCAGCGGCTGGTCGAAGCCGGTCTGGTACTTGTTCGCGGCGAGGAGGATCTGGAAGTCGTCGGTCTCGAAGGCGGCGGGCAGCCCCGCCTCGGAGATGCGCTTCCCGTCCTTGCCGACGTTCATCTCGGGCTCGGAGAACCTGAGGCCCGTCTCCGGGTCCTCCACCTTGCCCGAGAACGCGACGAGGACACCGACGTCCTTGTAGCCCTTCTCCTTGATGTACTTGTCGAACGCCTGCTTGTACCGGAGGGCATGGAGGCGCGAGCTCGTCACGAGCATCGCCTTCGCCTTGCCGCCGATCTTGTGGCGCACCTTCGCCCGGAAGTGCTCGACCATCACCTCGGTCTTCTGGGCGACGTTGTGCGGGTGGAGGCTCATGAAGCGCGCGAGCTGCCGCGTCGCTTCCTTCTTCGGCACGCGCGGGCCGTCCTCGGTGGCCTTCACCAGCCGGTAGTACGCCTTGTACGTCGTGTAGCTCTTCAGGACGTCGAGGATGAAGCCCTCCTCGATCGCCTGGCGCATCGAGTAGATGTGGAAGGGCCTTGGCTTGCCCTCCGCATCGCGAACACCGAAGACCTCCAGCGTCTTCGCCTTCGGCGTCGCCGTGAACGCGAAGAAGGAGAGGTTCTTCTGCCGGCCGCGCGACATCATGACCTTGAGCAGGCGGTCTTCCTCGTCCTCTTGATCCCCCTCCGCGTCCTGCCGCTCGGCCTCCTGGAGCGACCCCGCGGACAGGACCTCCTTCATCTTCTGCGCGCCCTCGCCGCTCTGGGAGCTGTGCGCCTCGTCGACGATGATGGCGTACTTCCTCCGCGGCAGCTTCGCGATTTTCCCGGTAACGAAGGGGAACTTCTGGAGGGTCGTGATGATGATCGGCGTACCGGACGCGAGGGCCTTCGCGAGCTGCTCGGAGTCCTCGTTGATCTTCTCGACCACGCCCTGCTTGTGCTCGAACTGGTAGATGTTGTCCTGGAGCTGCTGGTCGAGGACGCGCCGGTCGGTGATGACGACGACCGAATCGAAGACCTTCCGGTCCTTGTCGTCGTGCAAGCTCGCCAGCCGGTGGGCGAGCCAGGCGATGGAGTTGGACTTGCCCGAGCCAGCCGAGTGCTGGATCAGGTAGCTGTTGCCCGCGCCGTCCTTCCGCGCCGCAGCTTCGAGCTTCCGGACGGCGTCGAGCTGGTGGTAGCGCGGGAAGACGACGACCTCGCGCTCGACCTTCTTCCCATCGGCGGCTTTCTCCTCCTTCTTGAGCACGTGGAGGAACCGGCCCACGATGTCCAGGAACGAGTCCCGCTGCCAGACCTCCTGCCAGAGGTACGCCGTGCGATGGCCGCCCGGGTGGTCGGGGTTGCCGGCGCCGTCGTGATGGCCTCGGTTGAACGGGAGGAACCGCGTGTCCGCGCCGGCGAGCTGCGTCGTCGTGTAGACGAGGTCCGGGTCGACCGCGAAGTGCACGAGCGCGCGCTTCTTGAACTGGAACAGCCGGTGCCGCGGGTCCCGCGCCCGGTACTGCTGGATGGCATGCTGGACGCTCTGCCTCGTGAGGTGGTTCTTCAACTCGGCGGTCGCGATCGGCAGGCCGTTGAGCGAGAGGAGCAGGTCGACGCAGTCCTTTGCATCTGCGTCGGCGATGAAGCGAGCCTGCCTCGTCACGACGAGGCGGTTCTTGGTGTACTTCGCGAGGATCTCCGGGTTGAGACCATGGGCCGGCCGGAAGGCCGCGCAGTCGATCCTCTTGCCGAAGAACTTGAGCCCGTGGCGGAGCACGTCGAGGGTGCCGCGGGTCTCGAGCGACTTCACCAGGGTGTCGAGGACGCCGTCTTCGAGTCCGGCGCCGTGCTGCTTCTTCAGGTCGGCCCAGAGCTCGGGCTGCGTAGCCTCGACGAAGGCGAAGAAGTCGGCCCGGTGAAGCGCGCGCTCGGGGTCGAAGGTCTTCGGGTCGCCCTTCACCCAGCCGCCCAGGCCGAGGAGGCTCGCCTCGATGGCATCTTCGAGGGCCTTTTCGTCGTGCTTACCGGGCATCGTCGTCGTCCTCCTTGTCCCTGGAGGCTGCCGGATCGTCTTTGCGGGCGCGGTACGCCTGCTCGGGGTGCCGCAGGTTCTCGGGGTGGGTCCGCTCGAGGAGCCCCTCAGTGACCATGGGCGAGAGGTGCCGCTCGACGAGCTTCGCCGCATCGGCGAGGCCGAGCAGGCCGGCGAGCTCCGGCGGCTTCCAAGCGCGAAGCTCTGTCAAGCGGAGAATTGCTTGCCGAAGGCGGTCCCTTCTGGGCCTTGGACCGAGCGAACCCAGGAATTCCCGTACGGACGGCGGTACATCCTCGAGGTCCCCCCTATCGGCCGCGAGCTCCCCCCTATCCGCGCCGCTGCCTCCAGTTAGCTCCCCCCTATCCGGCGTGAGCTCCCCCCTATCCGGCGTGAGCTCCCCCCTATCCGGCGTGAGCTCCCCCCTATCCGGCGTGAGCTCTCCCCTGTCCGCGGCGCTGCTCTCGGTCAGCTCCCCCCTCTCAGCGACCTCCTCGGTGGGTAGCTCCAGCTGTTCCTCGGCAGGCAGACCGGCCAGCGGGCGAGCACGGCTCTTGGAGCGGCTGCGCACCGTGGGGCCGAGCTCGTAGAAGCTGGCTGAGCCGGCGGGGTGCAGAGTGAGGAGCTCTCGGTCCCGCAGGCGCCGCAGGAGCTGGCTCGCGCCCAAGGTATCGAGGCCGGAGATCTGCCGCATGCGAGCGTTGTCGATCCGGCCGTGCCGGTGCGCTTCGAGCAGCGCCCGGAAATCCAGGTCTGTGAGCTCCTCGTCACCGAGTGAGGCGACGAACGACCGGTCCTCCGCCGTCAACGTCGGTGTGTTGCGGAGCGTGATCCGGAACTCTCGCGGCGACGGGTCCAGTACGGGCGCTGGCAAGAATAGACCCTCCATCTCCGCGAACATGCGCGGGATGCCCTCTCCCTGATCGCGCATGAAGCCGAGGTCGACCAGCGCGCGCACGGTGCGCGGGTTCCTGCTCACGTGGACGCGACGGAGGCTGAGCAGATCCTCAAGGGCGACGTCGGGAACGAGCCCCCCTGGGTTGGTCACCTCGAGCCGGTCGTCGAAGAACCACACCTCCGTCGTACGCCCCTCCGTGGTGTAGTCCCGGTGAGCGACCGCGTTGAGGATCGCTTCCTTCCAGGAGAACTCCGGGTACTCCGGCACCGCTCGAAAGCGGTTGCCGACGAGGCGCGAGGGCCGCCGGACCAGCCCATCGACGGCCGCGAAGACCGCCGGGAGAACCTGACCGAGGTTCCCTTCGATCCGGGGGCGCTCCTCGACGTTGTGCTCGGCGCCGAGCCGCCGCTCGGCACCGACCACCCGGAAGATCCGCACGCCCGCGTTCGGGTGATCCGGCCCGTCGCTCGCGAAGAGCAGCTCGGCCCCTCGGCGCAGCGCGACGTCGCGGCCCCGGCGATCCGCGAGCTTACGCTTGAGGAGGTACTCCTCGTCCGAGATGGTCCCGAGGCCGCTGCCCGCCTTTGCGCGAGCGAGCAGCGCGGGATCGAGATCGGCCAGCGCCATGCGCGAGGGGCGGGACTCCCAGCTCTCGACGAGCCCGCGGAACTTGAGGCTCTGGATCTGTGACTCGCTGGCCTGCACCGTCTTGTCGCCGATGCGCAGGGGGAACCCGTCGCCATCGACCTGGACCGGGACGTCGGAGATCGGGACGTCGAAGACCAGGAGCTCGACCCCCGCATGTTCGACGAGGAAGCCTTCGGGCTGGGGCGGGCGAAGTCGCGCACGCGGCGTGTCGAGAATCGCGCGCACCGCGTCGGCCGGGTAGCGATGACCGGTCGCGCTTCCGTCGTCCTCGATGCCGAGGAGGAGGACGCCGCCCTCCGCGTTGGCGAACGCGGCGACGTACTCGGCTACCTGATCGCGGACGCTCCGCCGGTCACGAGGGCGCTTCTGCCCCTCCGGGCCTTCGAAGAGCGATTTCCGGTCGAAGTGCTGCCCTTCGTCCTGGCCGATGAACGGTCCGACCTCGAAGGGGGCGCGGATCACGATGGCGGGTCCTTCGTGACATCAAGCTTGCCCACCACGGCGGCAGAGATGAGAGCTTGGCGGTATTCGAGAAGAATTGACATGGACTGGCGGACGGAGCTCAATGCCATATCCAGCCCCCTCACCTTTTCATCCAGCAAATCAGCAATCCGTCGCTGCTCTTCGAGCGGCGGCACCGGAACCAGAAAGTTAACCGCATCCGTAATATTAATTTGCTCTTGTGCTGCACCGTATTGAACCAGTTCGATCTGCGAGCGAACGACGGGACTATTCATAACATAAGCAAGCCATCTAGAATCGAACGCCTCAGAACGACGAACAATCATGAGAGAGCCACAATTCAGCCCATCCGCCTCCCGTGGAACCACACAGGTCACACCAGGCGCACCAACGCGCACCGTAACAACGTCTCCCTCTCGAAGTGCATGGCGAGCAAAGCGCTCGTTAACCTCAACCGGAATTCGCCTCACGTCGGCCCAATCGATACCGCGCTCTGTGACATTGTTGCCCATTAGGAATGGCACACCTTCATCGGCGAAGTACTGAGCCGGCTGATAGACGAGGCGTCCGCTGATACGAGGCGATATATGCTTTAGGCGAAGCAGCGGCCAGTGCTTAGGACATTTCCCAAGAAACACCAACCCAGAATCCTGAAAGGGAACTTCGGGAGCAAGACCATTTGTCACAACCTGCGCAATAAGCGCCTTCCGATTTTCCCGCAGCAGACCAAGGAGCCGCTCCTTCTTGGCGATGAGTTCATCTACTGGTTCGAGGCTGCGATCAAGAAAATCAACAATACGAATCTGCTGTTCGAGACGAGGGATCGGAACGGGTAGCGAACCGAGTTCGTCCGCGTTCACCGCCGGATAGCTCACGCCTACCGATCTCGCACAGATCTCATCTACAACAGGCTCAGAACGAAGCCAATAATATAGATATTTCGAGCAGATGCGGCGTCCTGGTGTAACAACGGCAAAGCCAGTTGAGCAAACGAACCCGGGCGGCGGGCGCTCGATGTACGCTATGGCTCGTAGATAAGTTCGAACAGTCGACACGATGGTGTCACCGTCCACAGGAACGCGTCGCGCTCTGGACGGAGACTGTCCGAACCTAACCTCTTCGACACCAACAATACCTTGGACAGAATCAACGTTTCCGATGTCCGCATAAGACAGCAACACATCAGAATCGGTCGTCTCGGGCAGGACTCGCGCATTTAGCGTAGCAACGTACTTCAGCGGGATCCGTTCCAAATTCGCGGACAGATCGTTCACCCAGGGGACAGAGCGATCGCAGCGGACAACCGCCTTCACTGCAGCACCTTACCGAGCAACGCTTGAATCTCCCTCTCGGCCTGCCGAATCTCCGATTCGATCTCGCTAAGCGGGCGCAAAAACTTATATCTGTAAAAATGCCGGGTTATTGGGATCTCATACCCGACCCGCACGTTACCTTCGTTGACAACATTTGCTTTACCATTACTTATCTCGACACCAGCGATCCATGCATCCGGCACATGCGGCTTCACCTCGCGCTTGAAGTACGCAGCAACGTCCTCTTTGAGCGGCACGTTCTCGTAATCCCGCAGTTCGCTGTCCGGCTCCGGCCGTCCCTTCCCATCCCGGCAGATCTCCGCCGACTCGTCCCGCTCCGATAGAGCCGAGAGGATCGCCTTCCGCACGGGCGCCCCCACATCGACGCCGGCGCCGCTCAGCACCCCCGCGAGTTCTTCCTCGAACAGGCCCCGGCTCTTATATACCTGCCCCGGGTTGAGCCGCCGCAGCGCGCGCAGGATCGCATCCTGCTGCTCCCGCCCCGTCTCGATCTCCTTCTCCGCCGCAGGTCCCTTCTTCTTCGACCTCGCCAAATTCTGGAACGCCGTCTCCTCCCGCAGCCGCTCGATGCGCTCCGGGCTCGCTTGGAAATTCAATCGAAGCGGCCGCTCCACGATGATGCGCCGGTATCCGAAGTCCTCGTTGTCGAAGATCTTCGAGATTTCGCTCTCGGTGAACTCCCCGAACGTCTTGGCGATGACGTCGATATGCTGCTTCTTGTCGAGCTCGTTCCGCTTGTTGCCGAGTGACTTCCGCATCTTCTGGTACAGATCGGTCGCGTTGATGAGCTGCACCTTCCCCTTCCGGTGCTTCGATTTGCGGTTGGTGATCACCCAGATGTATGTCGAGATCCCCGTGTTATAGAATAGCTGATCCGGCAGGGCGACGATCGCTTCGAGGAGGTCATTCTCGAGAATCCACCGCCGGATCTCGCTCTCGCCCGAGCCAGCGTCTCCGGTGAACAGCGGCGACCCGTTGAACACGATCGCGATCCGGCTGCCGCCCTCTCCGGTCTTCGGGTCGACCGGCTTCATCTTGGCGATCATGTGCTGTAAAAAGAGCAATGCCCCGTCATTGATCCGGGGCAGCCCCGCCCCGAAGCGCCCGGCGAAGCCCTTCTCCTTGTGCTCCTTCTCGACGACCGCTTGAACGTTCTTCCAGTCCACACCGAAGGGCGGGTTCGACAACATGTAGTCGAACGTCTGGCCGACATGACCGTCCTCCGAGAACGAGTTCGCGCGGACGATGTTCTCCGGGTTCTGCCCCTTGATGATCATGTCCGACTTGCAGATCGCGTACGACTCCGGATTGAGCTCCTGCCCGAACACCTCGAGCCTCGCCTCCGGGTTCAGCTCGCGCAGGTACTCCTCGGCGACCGAGAGCATGCCACCTGTGCCGCACGCGGGGTCGAACAGGCTGCGGACGATCCCCGGCCTGCGGAGGGCGTCATCATCTTCCACGAAGAGCAGGTCGACCATCAGCCGGATGATCTCGCGCGGCGTGTAGTGATCGCCGGCCTCCTCGTTCTTCTTCTCGTTGAACTTCCGGATCAGCTCCTCGAAGATGCTTCCCATCACGTGGTTCGGCACCGCGTCGGGATGTACGTTCACTCCAGCAAATAGCTCGACAACTTGGTACAGCAGGTTGGCGTCATCGAGACGGTTGATCTGCTCGTCGAACTTGAACTGCTCGACGATGTCGCGCGCGTTGGCCGAGAAACCATTGAGGTAAGCGCGCAGGTTCTGGGCGATGTGGCTCGAGTCGTCCTTGAGCCTCACGAAATCGAGCTTGTGGACATTGTAGAACGGCACGCCCGAAACCTTGCGCAGCGTCTTGTCGACGGCGGGGTCGCTCGGCTTCATGCCACGGGCCATGAGGTCGGCGAGGCGCGCCAGCACCTTCTGCTTCGTCGGCTCCAGCACGCAGTCGAGCCGGCGAATGACGAGCAGCGGCAGGATAACTTTGTCGTACTCGTTCGGCTTGTATGCCCCGCGGAGCCGCTCCGCGTTTTGCCAGAGGAAATCGGTGATCTCACGGAAGCTCGCGAAGCTACGGGGCGAGGGCGGCGGCGGGGTCGGCGTGCTGGTCGTCATCGTCGATGCAGGAGCGGTAGCGGCATGGGATCCGCCGGAGAGCGGCAAGGTCATCTGTCCGGCGTGGCCGTTGGCTCTCGCCTGACGGGACAGGAGTCGATCGACAAGGGCCGCCTTCTCGCGTCCGGAGTCGTCGAGTGAAAGGTCGCGGCAGAGCTGCTTGAGGCGGTCGCGTGAGAGACGGCCGAGGGCGTCGGCGAGATCGGCGTGCGGGGAGCGGACGAGCGCGTCGGCGAGCGCGGCCTTGGCGCGGCGATCGGCGACCTCGATCTGATAGAGGTCGACGGCTGCGACGAGCTCGTCCCGCGTGAGCCGCTCGAGGACCTGTCGGATGCTCGGGCTGGAGGCCGCGGTCACGGCGTCGCTCCCTCCGGGGCGAGCGTACGCGAGGTCGGGGAGGTCGCGGAGGAATGTCGAGCGTGCGGGCTGATCATCGGAAGCGCCTTCGGGTGCGGGGCCCTTCGTGGTCCTCGCCGTGTGCGCTTCTACCGGAAGTCCCCACCCGCGGCCAAGACGCGGGCCGGAGCCGCAGGTGCTCGGACGGCGGCGCGCGGCGGTGGGCTCTGCAGGACCGCCGCGACGCTGGGGAACGAAGTCGCCGTCGTGTCAGGGCGTCGCGCCCTGACCGTCGTCAGCCGTCGTCCTCGCTCTCGTCCTCCTCGCCTTCCTCGCCCTCGCCTTCTTCCTCGCTCTCGTCCTCCCCGCCATTCCCCTCCTCATCCTCACTGTCCTCGTCCTCTCCCTCCTCGGGCTCCTCGCTCGCCTCTTCGCCGGACCGACCCGGCTTCACCCGCGACAGGAGCCGCGGCGTGACCTGCTCGAAGTCGTCGCCGTGGAAGTAGTACCCGATCTTCCGGACGTGCCCGTACCGCTGCACGATCAGCGTCCACAGCCGGTCTCGCGCGTCCTCGGCGGGCCCCTTTTCCCTCCGCTTCGCCTCGGCCCGCGCCCCGGCCGGGGTCAGGTTCTCGAGGAGCCACTCGCTCGTCCGCCGGAGCTTCTCGATCTCCTCCCGCGTGAACGGGTGCAGCCCCTTCAGCGCCTCCGCGTGCTGGGTGAACAGCGCCGCGAGCTCCATGCCGTCCCGGGCCGTGTCGTACTTGCCGGATCCGGCCCGGATCTGCGCCACCCGCTCCTTGTCGAGCAGCCCGCGCCTGGCGAAGAGCTCCGCCTGCGTGAGCAGCTCCTCGCGCGGCCCGCTGATCTCCTGCAATGCCTTCTCGATCTCCTTCGGGCTCGCCGCCCGGGAGAGCGCCTCGCGCGAGGCGAACAGCAGCGCACGCGCGATGTCCGGCAGCTCCTGCGCCGGCTTCACCGGGATCTTCGGCAGGTGCTCGCGCACGGCCTGCACCTGCTCCTTCGTGCCGAGCACCGCCGCCACCCCGCGCTTCACATTGACCAGCACGAGCCGCGGGTCGGCGCGACACACCTGCACCTCGAAAGACGGGACGTCCGCCGCGACGCGCTGGTACTGCCTGTACAGGGCCTGGTAGCTCCGGGCCCCCTCCTCTCCCGCGGCGCGCGCCGGCGGGGCTTTCTCGGGTCGGTTTGTAGGTTTCGCCATGGTCACCGAACCTATCAGGGCCCCTCATCTCACCAGCGCGCCGGCACGAGTCGGACGCCGCGTCCGGCGACAGACGCACGTCTCCGACGCGGGACATGCGGGACCGGCGCCACAGACAGATCTGTATGCTGCACCGCTTTCCGGAGACCCTGGCGGACATACTTCTGCATGGTGGCTTACTTTCAGAAGCACCTCCGCACACAGATTTGTATGAATTTTTACTGAAGAGTCGGCCCGCGCAGACGCTCCTGCATGCTGCGCTACGCCCGGGTGCTCTTGCGGACCCGCGCCTGCGCGGCGGCGGCCTCCGGACCGTGGCCGCACAGGCGCCGCTGTATGCCGGCCGGCGCCCTGTGTCACCGCGGAGGTAGCGCAGCATGGCCCGGGCGAGCGCCGCTCCGCGCCACATCCGCAGCGAGGCCCGGCCGGCCAAGACACGCCGGCCCGGCCTGTGTATCTTTCTATCGTGAGAACCACGCTTATCTTTCCCAGGCTCTCTCTGTTCCTCCCCCTCCTCGCCGCCGGCATCGCCGTGAGCTGCGGCGGCGGCGGCGACGGCAACGCCTCCTCGTCCCAGGGCTCCGGCGCGTCCGGCGGCTCCGGCGGCAGCGGCGGCGGCGCCGCGACCGTCGGCAGCGGCGACAACACCGGCGGCTCCGAGCCGATCTTCGTCGGCAGCGGCGGCAGCTTCGTCGTCGCCAGCGGCGCCGGCGGCGACGGCGGCGGGTGTCAGCAGCTCGACATCGCGTTCGAGCCGCAGACGCCGACCGTCATGATCGTCGTCGATCGCTCGGGCAGCATGTACGACAGCGGGTACTGGGATCCGCTGAAGACCGCCGTGCTCAACGTCGTCGAGGCCCTGCAAGACAAGGTGCGCTTCGGCTTCCTCACCTTCACGGGGGTCGCGCCCGCGCAGTGCCCGCTGCTCACCGGGGCCGACGTCATCGCGCTCAACAACCACGCCGACATCGTGGCCGCGTACGACGAGGCCACGATGAGGCCGGGCCAGAAGCTCGAGACGCCCACCGGCATGACGTTCAACGAGACGGTCATCCCCGAGCTCGTCGCGTTCGGAGAGCCCGGCCCCAAGTACATCCTCTTCGTGACCGACGGCGAGCCCGACCGCTGCGACGACGGCCCCGCCGCGTGCGCGCGCGACGACGTCGTAGGCGCGGTGCAGTCCGCATACACGCAGGGCATCGGCACGTTCGTCTTCGGCCTCGGCGAGGGCTCGTTCGCGGAGCACCTCCAGGACCTGGCGAACGCCGGCGCCGGGCAGCCGGTCCGGCGGCCCCAGGACACCCAGCAATCCTGCTTCACCGGCGCGGGCACCTACGCCGACGTCGGCGGCGCCGCGATGGTCTACACGCCGGACCCGACCAACGCGACCGCCCTGGAAAACGAGCTCAACGCCGCCATCTCCGGCGCGAAGAGCTGCACCTTCGACCTCCAGGGATCGATCGAGGTCGACCTCGCGCACGCGTCCGAAGGCCAGGTGCTGATCGACGGCGCGCCCGTGCCCTACGACGAGCAGAACGGCTGGCACATGGAGAGCTCCACCCAGCTCGTGCTCGCCGGCGACGCCTGCGAGCGCCTCAAGACCGCGACGCAGGGCATCTCGTTCGACTTCCCCTGCGAGATCATCGATCCCCTGTGAACGGCGCGCAGGCGCGCGCGGAAGACACGCGCGCCCGCGCGCGGAAAACACGCGCCGGCACGCGCGTTTTCCGCGCGCGCGGCCGGCGCTTTTGCTAAAGGCGTACGGCAAGCTCGACCCATGACGAGGATCAGCGCGCGGGAGCTCGCCGGCACGAGCGGCCCCTTCGGCCGCGGCACACCGGTGGTGCGGCCGGCGGAGGTGCCGGAGGGGTCGGTCGTCACGGTGCTGCGCGTGCCGCCCGAGTCGGCGGGCATGCGGCTCGACCGGTTCGTCCAGAGTCAGCTCAAGCGGACCAGCCGCACGCGCGCCGCCGAGATCGTCGCCCGCGGCGCCTACTCGCCCGACGCGCGGCGCCTGCGCGGCAGCGACCGCGTGCGGCCGGAGCAGTGCATCCTCCTCTGGCGCGAGCCGTGGGACGAGCAGGCGCCCGACACGCCGATCCCGGTCCTCCACGAGGACGACGCGCTGCTCGCCGTCAACAAGCCCCCGTGCCTGCCGGTGCACCCCACGGCGCGGTACCACAAGAGCACCGTCATCAAGATGATGGAGGCGGCGCGGCCCGGCGAGCGGCTGTTCCTCGCCCACCGGCTCGACCGCGAGACGAGCGGCGTGCTCCTCCTCTGCCGCACCCCCGAGGCCGATCGGACGGTGAAGGCGCAGTTCGAGGAGCGCACGGGCGTCCTCAAGCGCTACGCCGCGATCACGTGGGGCTGGCCCGAGCGCGACGCCTTCCGCGTCGAGCTGCCGCTCGAGCTCGACACGTCGAGCCGCTACAAGGTCAAGATGCGCGTCGCGCCGCCGGGCCGCGGCCTCGCCTCGGCCACCGCGTGCGAGGTGCTGGGCCGCCGCGCCGATCCCCTCACCGGCCGCCGCTACGCGCTGGTCCAGTGCACGCTGGAGACCGGCCGGCAGCACCAGATCCGCGTCCACCTCGCGTCGAGCGGCCTGCCGCTCGTCGGCGACAAGCTCTACGGCCCGGACGAAGGCATGTTCGCGCGCGGCGCCGACGGCGTGCTCACCGACGAGGACCGCCGCGCGCTCGAGCTCGACCGACACGCCCTCCACGCCGCGCTGCTGGAGCTCACGCACCCGATGACAGGCGAGCGCGTGCGCGTCGAGGCGCCGCTCTCGGACGATCTGCGCACCTTCTGGGACGCGCTCCACGCCTGAGCGTGCACAGGGGCGGAGCAGAACCCGCGCGTGATGAGCGAAACCGCGCGAAATGGCGCGGCACAACGCGGAACAACGCGGAACAACGCGGAACAACGGCCAGACTGCGCGGAACAACGCGGAACAACGGCCAGACTGCGCGGAACGAGCGCGGAACGAGCGCGGGACCACGCGGCGACCGGACGACGGCAGCGCTCGCCAGCGGCTCCGGATCTTGTGCCGTCGCGCCGACTTACGTACGATGATCGGGATGACGCGTGCGCGAGACGACCTCGAGGCGCTGCGGGATCCAGCGCTTCGGTCCACACCGCTCGAGGCCGAGAGCTCCGCCCAGGGCGCGGCATCCGGGCCGGTGGAGCCCGGTGCGGGAGAGCTGAGGAGCGCCGCCGAAGCGCCCGCTCCGTCGGCGCGCTCCGGCGCGGACGAGCCACAGCCGTCGGCCGCCGAGCGGCCGGCGTCGACCGGGGTGGCCGTGCCGTCGACCGCGGCGCCGCCGCAGGTGGACCCGCGCGCTCGGGGCGACGAGAGCCTGGATCGCGAGCGGTACGAGCGGTACGCGATGCCGGCGAGCGATCTCCCCGCGGCCAACGTGCTGGCCTTCCGCGGGGACGCGAGCGGGGTGCTCGCGATCGTCCGGCGCGCCGTGCAGTCGGTCACGCGCGATCCGGCGCGCCACCGGCGCCGCCTGCCGAAGTCGCGCTTCGACGCGATCCGCAGCTTGCCGGAGCTCGCCATGGCGCTCGACTACGCGGTCACGCGCATGCAGCCCGAGAGCGCGCCGCCGCCCGAGGTGACCGAGCGGCTCGACCAGCTCCACGAGGCGCTGCGCCCGACGATCGCCGCGGCCGAGGTGTGCTTCCCGCGCGGCATCGTCCCGGAGACCTACGGCATCGTCCGGCGCGCGCTCGTCGCCGGCGATCCCGCGAGCGCGGCGGCCACGATCACGAACCTCATCCTGGACCGGTGGGGTCACGTGCAGAACCGGTTCCCGATCACCAAGGACGAGGTGACCCGGGTGAACGCCACCGCCAAGTGGCTGCTCGCCAACACCCGCCCCTCCGAGCGGCTGGATTCGAGGGACATCCGCGATCGGCTCTGGTCCCTCCTGCGCGAGCGCTACGAGCAGCTCCGGGCCATCGCCCAGGAGGTCTCCGGCGACGACTCGCGCGAGTACGCCCCCGAGCGCCTCGCCGATTAGCTCGCTCGACGGGGGCCGGGCAGCTCGCGCTCACCGCCTCGCGCGCGCCTGGTCTAGGCTGCCGCCATGCAGGAGACCCGCAAGACCGTCTGCAACCGCGACTGCCCTGACGCCTGCAGCATCGTGGCCACCGTGGAGGACGGCCGCGTCGTGCGCCTCGCCGGCGACCCGGCGCACCCGATAACGCGCGGCTTCCTCTGCTACCGCACGTCGCACTTCCTGGAGACGCAGTACTCGCCCGAGCGCCTGACGACGCCGCTGCTCCGCAAGGGCGGCGAGCTCACGCCCGTCTCGTGGGACGAGGCGCTCGACACCGCGGCCGAGCGGCTGCTGCGGATCCGCGCCGAGTCGGGCCCCGCCGCGATCTTCCACTACCGGAGCGGCGGCTCGCTCGGGATGCTCACGGCGATGACCGACGCCTTCTTCGCGCGGTTCGGGCCGGTCACGGTCAAGCGCGGCGACATCTGCTCCGGCGCGGGCGACGCCGCGCAGCTCGCCGACTTCGGCGAGGAGGACAGCCACGATCTCGCCGACCTGAAGAACGCCCGGCACATCCTGCTCTGGGGCAAGAACGTCTTCACCTCGAGCCCGCACACCCTCCCGGTGCTGCGCGAGGCCAGGGCGCGCGGCGCGGAGCTCGTGCTCATCGATCCGGTGCACCACAAGACCGCCTCCCTGTGCGCCGCGTTCTACCAGCCCCGCCCGGGCGGCGACTTCGCGCTCGCCATGGCCGTCGCCCGCGTGCTCTTCGACGAGGGGTGGACCGACCCGGGCGCCGCGGGCTACTGCGATCACCTGGGCGCCTTCCGCGCGCTCGCCGAGCGCCGCTCCGTCGCGGCGTGGTGCGGCGACGCCGACGTGCCCGAGCGCGCCGCGCACGATCTCGCGCGCCGCCTCGGCGCCGAGCGGCCCACGGCCATCCTCGTGGGCTGGGGCATGGGCCGCCGCACCTCGGGGGGCGCGATCGTGCGCGCCCTCGACGCGCTCGCGGCCGTGAGCGGGAACCTCGGCGTCCCCGGCGGCGGCGTCTCGTTCTACTTCAAGCGGCGCGGCGCGTTCGATCTCTCTCCGATCGAGGGCGATCGCCCCGCGCCCCGCACCGTCTGCGAGCCCCTGTTCGGGCAGGAGGTGCTCCGGATGAGCGACCCGCCCCTCCGCGCCGTCTGGGTCACCGCCGGCAACCCGGTCGCGATGCTGCCCGACTCCCGCGCCGTCGCGGAGGCGCTCGCGACGCGCGAGTTCGTCGTCGTCGCCGACGCCTTCCTCACGGACACCGCGCGGCTCGCCCACCTCGTGCTGCCGACGACGACGCTCCTCGAAGCGGACGACGTGCTGGGCGCCTACGGCCACCACTACCTCGGCGTCGCCACGCCCGTCGTCCCGCCCCCGGACGGGGTGAAGAGCGACCTCGAGATCGTGCAGGGGCTCGCGCGCCGCGTGGGCCTCGGCGGCGCGCTCGACGGCAGCGCCCGCGACTGGAAGCGGCGGATCGCCGAGCCGAGGCTCGCGCCGTTCGGGGTCACCCTCGAGACGCTGGAGCGCGAGCCGGTGCGCAACCCGCTGGCGCCGAAGGTGCTGTTCGCGGACCGGAAGTTCCCGACCCCGAGCGGGCGGGTCAACCTGATCACCGAGGCGCCGGAGGAGCGCGACGACCCCGACGCGGCCGAGTTCCCGCTGCTGCTCATGGCGCTCTCGACCGAGAAGTCGCAGTGCTCGCAGTGGGCGCGTCCCCAGCAGGGCCCCGCCGTCGTGACGGTCCACCCCGACGCGGCGCGCGGCGTGCCCGACGGCGGCGTCTGTCGGCTCGCGTCGCGCGTCGGCGAGATGACCGTGCGGCTCCGCCACGATCCCGCGCAGCGCCGCGACGTCGCGCTCGTCCCGAAGGGAGGCCACCTCCGCGACGGCCGCTGCGCGAACGCGCTGATCCGCGCCCGCACAACGGACATCGGCGAGGGCGGCGCGCTCTACGAAGAGCGGGTGCGCGTCGTGCCGATCGCGCCGGACGGCCCGGCGGCGCCCCTCGCGTAGCCCGCGCCGGCCTCCTCGAAGTTCGCGGCGGCGCCCGGGCCGGATAACGTGTCCGGCATGGGACGCCATCGCCTCGCGCTCGCCTGCTCCCTGGGCGCCGTGACGCTCGCCGCGCCGGTCCACGCGCAGGATGTGGCGTCGGCGGAGGCGCTGTTCCAGCGCGGGCTCGCGGCGATGCAGGCGGGCCGGTACGAGACGGGCTGCCCCGCCCTGAACGAGAGCTACCGGCTGGACCCGCGCCCCGGGACGCTGTTCACGGTCGCGGAGTGCGAGGCGAGGAGCGGGCGGATCGCGACCGCGGCGACCCGGTACGGCGAGTACCTGGCGCTCTTCGCGCGGCTCTCGCCGGACGCCCAGGCGAAGCAGCACGGGCGCGAGAAGGTCGCGAGGCGGCGGCGGGCGGCGCTGTTGCCGGACATCCCCGAGCTCACGCTCTCGCTCCCGCCAGACGCGCCGGAGGGCACGATCGTGCGGCGCGGCGAGATCACGCTGGGCGCGCCCATGCTGGGCGTTCCGCTGCCGATCGATCCTGGCGAGCACGTGGTGACGACGCAGGCGCCGGGGGCGCCGCCGCTCGAGCAGCGGATCTCGATCGCGAAGGGCGAGAAGAGGCAGGTGACGCTCGAGGTGAAGGCCGCGCGGCCTGCGGGCGCGGGGGCTGCGCCGCCGGCCGGCGGCGAGATCGCGCGGCCGGCTGGGCCGGAGGGTGGCCGCCCTGCGGCGTCGGGGCCCGCGCCGCGCGCGCAGGCGCCCGGCCCTGCCCCGCAGCCCGGCGCGCCGGCGCGCCACGGGAGCTGGCACCGCACCGGCGCGATCGTCGCGGGCAGCGTCGGGGCCGCGGGGCTCGCGGCCGGCGGGGTCACGGGCGCGCTCGCGTTCGTCGAGAAGGCGACGGTCGACGAGCGCTGCGTCGGCACGCGCTGCGACCCGGAGGGCATGCGCGCCGTGGAGAGAGGCAGGGCGTTCGCGCTGGCGAGCACGATCGGCCTCGGCGTCGGCGCCGTGGGGATCGGCGCCGCGGTGGCGCTGCTGCTCACGGCGCCGCCGTCGCAGGACGACGCCGCGCGCGCGGGCCTGCCCGGCGCTGCACCAGCGCCGCGGGTGAGCGCGGGCGCGTGGCCGGCAGCGGACGGCGGGGCGATGATCGGGGTTCGAGGGGCATGGTGGTGAGGACGACGCTCGCTGGAGAGGATCTCCTTGCGTTGTCCGTCACAGGCGAAGGCCCAGGGGCGGTGGCAGATCCACCGGCGGCGCCCGTACGACCGCGGACGGGCGGAACGGCCCCGCCGGCTTGACACCGCCGCACCCGTCCAGGAAGTTTGTTGTCGATGTGCTCGATGCCGGCGATGACCCCGATGCTGGCGAGCTCCGCCACGGCCCTGGCCGAGGTGGTGGCGCCGGACGTGTCCGCGATCGTCACCGAGGACGATGCCCCCTTGGACAATTTCCCCTCGGAGAAGCAGCAGCGTCTCCTCACGGAGTCGCTCTACAGCTCGTGGTCCGGGCCGCCGCCGGCGCAGGAAGGCGAGCGGCGGAGCTTCCTCGCTGCGGCCAACGTCGGCCTCTTTGCCACGCCCAAGGAGCCGCCCCTCGTCCCGGACGTGCTCCTCAGCCTGGACGTCGAGCTGCACGAGGCGTGGTGGCAGAAGGAGCACCGCTCCTATTTTCTCTGGGAGTTCGGCAAGCCGCCCGACGTGGTGATCGAGATCGTCTCGAACCGTGAAGGCGACGAGCTCGGCCTGAAGCGGCGCCGCTACGCCTGGATGCGCGTCGCTTACTACGTCGTCTGGGATCCGGCGGGCCACCTCGGGGGCCCGGCGCTGCGCGCCTTCGAGATGCGCGGACACACCTACGTGCCCATGGATCGGGCGTGGTTCGAGGCGACCGGGCTGGGGCTGTGCGCCTGGGAAGGCGTCCACGAAGGCCGGCACGATCGCTGGCTGCGCTGGCATACGGCCGACGGCGGCGTGGTGCCCACGGGCGCGGAGCGAGCCGAACGCGAGCGCGCCCGCGCCGAGCGCCTCGCGGCGCAGCTCCGGGCGCTGGGGATCGAGCCGGACGAGACCGGCCCCTGATCGGAGCAGCCCCGCCTCCGGGCCTCGCTCGGGGAGCGCCGCACTCGCCGCTCAGTCCTCCTGGGCCGGCGCCCGCATCGGCTCCCTCGGCGTGCTTCGCGCGGGCGGCGCGGCGGCCGAGCCCTCCACGGCCTCGCCGATCTCGCGCGCCACGCTCTCCACGGTGCGCAGGCTGATCCGGCCGGCGAGCACCAGGGTCGCGCCGAGCTCGCGGCTGTCGATCGGGTCGAGCCGCACGGGGGACGCGAAGGTATTGGCCGCCGCCATCTGCCCCGCGGCGTGATCGAAGCGCGCGCCGAGCACGAGATCGCCGTACCGCGTATAGGACACCATGCCGAGCGACGCGTGCACGCCGCTCATCCGCTCCAGGAAGAGCCTCGACTCGATCGACAGAGGGCCTCGCAGGCGGGACAGCGCGTTGAAATCGGTGACGACGCCGCCCAGCACGCTGAGGTCGCGCGTGAGGAACACCTCGGCGCCTAGCCCCACGTTGAAGATGGGCGACGCCGCCTCGACGACGCCGAGCCGGCTCTTCCGGCGGCTCGTCACCGCGCCCCCCTCGATCGCGATCTCCTCTCGATCGGCGGCGATCCGCGCGAACTCCGGCTGGCCAACGTAGAAGAAGCCGTCGAGCTCCAGCCGCAGCCGGCTCCACTCCGCGCTCGCGCCCACGGCCAGGCGCGCCGGTGAGGGCGCCACGAACTCGCCCTTACCGGACCAGTGGCGCACCGCCGCCGTCTCGGTGGCGAGCGTGTCCTGGTAGCTCGCATCGAAGGAGTCGAAGAGATGGACGCTGGGCGTCCGCAGGCTGATCCCGGCCGAGAACACGCGGCTCAGCCGGTACGTGGCCCCGACGTGCGCGAGCAGGTCCCACGAGTCTCCCGAGAGCGCCGTCTGGTACGTCACGCTGCTCGCCGCGCCCGAGCCGGCGTCCTCGACGATGCTCGAGACGCTGAGCGCGCTCGTGTAGCGCGTCCGCACCACCGGGAGCGAGACGCCCACGGCGAGCCGGTCGCTGACGCTGTAGCTCCACGAGGGGCCGGCGCTGTAGCGCCCCCACGCGTAGCGGAGCGTCTGCGCCTGGTCCACGCGGCGCGCCGCCGACTCCCCCGAGAACCCGAGCGCGTCGAACCCGAACTCGCTCTCTTCCGTCTTCGCGAGGCACGCGGCGAGGGTCTGGCGGCCGACCGACGGCCGCGCCGGCCCCCCGTCTCGCTCGCCGCCCTTCAGGTCGAAGAAATAACAGGTGGCGTCCGGGAGGGTGCTCAGGCCGTCATCGGTCACCGTCGTCCGATCGAGCCGGAGCTCCCCGTACCGATCGGCGTCGACAGGGCCGGGCTGGTGCCACGCCCCGAGCGTTCGGTGCGCGTAGCGAAAGAACGCCGACGAGAACGCGATGTCCCGATCCTCGATGCGGACGAGCGTCGCCGGGTTCAGGAAGGGCGCAGCGCCGTCGACGCCCAGCACGACCCCGGTGCTCCCCATGAGCGCGGATCGCCCGCCGAGCATCGCGGACTCGTACCTTCCCTGCGCGCGCGCCGGGGAGGCGCCCAGGATGCCGGCGAGCGCGCCGGCCATGCCGACCAGAGCGCCGCGCTTTCCGGAGCAGCGGAGCGGAGCGCGCGGCCTCAGCGGCATGACGGGCGCCAGCATGGATCGCGGCGCCGTGACCGCAACGGCAGCGGCGCCCCGCTGTGGCAGGACGCGACGTGCGCGCGCGCGGCACGCTCCCCGGGGGCCCTGGAGCGCATGCCCCGTCCTAGCGGCGCGCCGCCAGCGCTCCCAGACCGAAGGCGACGGCGTCCTCGATCATGGCTCCGACCGGGGCGGGAACGCTCGTCCGTCGGTCGAGCCACGCGCGGGCGCGGTTGCCGACGAAGGCCCCCACCGCGGCTGCCACCGCGCCGACGACGGCGCCGGCGACGCGCAGGCTCTTCTCGGGGCTCTGGGCGCCGACCGCGGCGCCGAGGAGCGCTCCGATGACGAGGCGCCCGCCCAGCGGACCTGTCGAGAGGCGGCTCGGCGCGGAGGGCAGCTTGTCCATCAGGAGCTCTCCCCCCGCGAGCACGCTCATCGCGCGCTGCGCGGCCGGCGAGCGAAGCGCGCGCCAGAAGGCCCCGCGCTGCCCGTCGAACGCGCCACGCCGGGCGCTGGACGCGAGGATCCTCACCCCCAGCATCGAGCGCATTCCTGTCACGAGCCCGAGCCCTGCGGCCTGCCCGAGGAGGACGATCTCCGAGGAGCGGGGCCGCCGGGCGCCTCCAAACGTTGCTGTCGCCATGGGGATCGGCACTAGCAACGCATATGCCCGGTGGCCGCGCGCGATCTCCGTCCCCGGGACGGAGCGCTCCCGAACCACCTCCGCCAGCGGGCACGCCCCCGCGGCCCGCGGACCCGTCCTCCCCGCCCGCGGCCTCGCCCCCGGCGCGCGACGGGTCGGGGGATCGCCGACCCACGAGCGGAGCACGCCTGCGTCCGTCCGCCTTTTCGCCATGTCCGGAGATGCCGGAACCCGGGCGACGGGCCCGTCCCGCAGGACGGCATCGTGGTTGAATGGGCGCGAGAGCTGCACTACCTGAGGAGCCCCCCCGAGGGCCCCCCCCCTCATCCCCGGAGAGAACGGTCCGCCATGCCCGTGACGCCGACCACCACGTTGAAGACCGTCGATGTCGAGGAGGAGCGGCTGAGGCGCCTGAACGCGCTCGGGCAGTTTCTGGACAACGCCATTCGCATCCCGGGCGTCGGCTACCGGGTCGGTTACGACGCGGTGATCGGCCTGATCCCTGGCGTCGGAGATCTCATCGGCTTCGCGCTCTCGATCTACATCGTCCTCGCCGCGACGCGGTATCGCCTCCCCGTCTCGACGTTGCTGCGCATGGTGCTCAACGTGGGCCTGGAGGCGCTGATCGGCATGGTCCCCCTCCTCGGCGATCTCTTCGACGCGGCGTACAAGGCGAACGTGCGCAACCTCGACCTCCTGCGGGCGCACCTCGCCGCGCGCGGTCGGGGCCTCGCGCGCCCCTCCGACGCCCGCTTCTACGCGGGCCTGTTCGTCGCCGTGGCCGGCCTCCTCGCCTTGGCGGGCCTGCTGATCTTCTCGCTCGTGCGCGCCCTGCAAGCCCTGCTCGGCCCCTGACGCCCGCAGCCCGCTGCCGCGTCCGTCGACCGTGGCCCGAGCGGCGCGCACCCGCACAGGAGACGGGCCCAGATCGGCGTTTTCGGCGCGGAGGCGCACTCCTGTGCGCTGAGCACCGAAAACGTCGAGGTGGGCCCGTATCCGCAGCGGGTGCGTGCCGCTCGCCCAGATCGGCGTTTTCGGCGCGGAGGCGCACTCCTGTGCGCTGAGCACCGAAAACGTCGAGGTGGGCCCGTATCCGCAGCGGGTGCGTGCCGCTCAGTCGCGGGAGGAGATGAAGAGGCGGAGGATGTACCAGAACAGCATGGCGACGGACGCGAAGAGCTCGAGCGCGGCGCCGACATACCGGTCCTCGGGGAAGTGGTGGAGGACGTTGGACGTGTCGTAGAGGATCGCAGCGCCGGCGAACGCGACCATGGCGACGCTGAAGAACGTGCCGAGCTGGAAGCCGAACAGCGCGCCGGCCGCGATGAGGACGAGCGCGCAGATGCCGCCCCAGCGAAGGAGCGCGCCCAGGAAGGAGAAATCCTTGCGGGTCACGAACGCTATCGCGGTGAGCCCGGCAAAGCCGGCCATCGTCGCGAGACCGGCGCTCTGGATCGCGCCGGGGGCGACCATGTCCGCGATGTAGAGGAGCGGCACGAAGATGATCGCCTGGGCGAGCACGTAGCCGAACAGCGCGAGGTACTGCACCGGCTTCGAAGCGGCGGTGTGCGCCGCGCGGCTGGCCAGCCAGCTCACGAGCATGAACGCGCCGAGCACCAGCAGCCAGCTCGTGCCCATCATCGCCCGGGCGATGACCGAGGCCACGCCGGTCTTGAACAGCGCGATCTCGATCCCCGCGAAGAGGACGATCGCCCCGAACAGGTGATTGTACGTTCGAACGATGAAGCGCTCGCGCGAATCGGCGGCGGCACGGCTCACCGAGGACCGGGCGCCGTATCCTACGTAGTTCTGGTCCATGTTCCCTCTCGTCGGTAAGGCCTCGACGCCTGCGATCCTAGCACCTTAGCACGCCGCGTGCCCACGACGCCGTTGCCGGGGCGAGACGCGCTGCACCACGAACGTCCGTGAGCGGCCTTTCCGCCGCGCGCCGGATCGAGAGGAGCCGGGCTGGCTCCACCACCGTACCGCCGCCGGAGCGCCGCCAGGGGGACTCTGCGGCGCTCCCGGCTGATGCTGGAAAAGCCGGCGTGAACTTCGTATGGGATGTCGAGGAGGTCCCCCTGAAAATCTGACTTAGATCCCCTTCGGGATCTTGTCGAGGTCCACCTGGGAAAGGGCGTGTCGGATCAGCGCGCTCCGGTTGGCCTTCGTCATCCCGCGCGCCTTGAGCGCGCTGACCATCTCGTCCAGCCTCTCGAGATCCTCGGTGTACATCGAGATGCAGATGACCTTGTAGTGCTGCGGTCTCTCGGGCGGCGCAGCCGCCGGCTCGGACGCGGCACCGGCGCCGTTCGTCCGGGTCTTCGCACGCGAACGAGGCGCTTCCGCGGGCGTATAGAATGCCCCCGACAGAACTCCCTCCACCTCGTCGCGATCGAGCAGCGCCCGCGCGGCGCCCCCGAGATCGCCTTCGCTCTTCATTGCTTCCTCCAGCTCCCTGCCCGCTCCATCCCCGGTCGAGACCCCGCGTCGGCGGGTCCCTTCATCTCCAGGACCCCGCGTTCGCGGGTCCCTTCACCTTGCGGGACCCCGCGTTCGCGGGTCCCATCACCCTGCGGGACCCCGCGTTCGCGGGTCCCTTCTTGCGGGACCCAGCCGTCGCGGGTCCCTCATGCGCCCGCAGCCGCAGCGCCCGGCCGCTCCGTCGCCGCGCTCGCTCGATCGGCGCTCCACGACCCCGGCTCGCGCGCCGCCCCTGCCTCGGAGCCGACCGCGCCGCGCTCGCGGCTCTCGACGATGCGGTCGACCACCGCGAGGTAGTCGTCCGCCGCCGGCGTCCCCGGCGCATACTCGAAGATCGTCTGCCCCTGCGCGGGCGCCTCCTTCACCTTGATCGCCTGGCGGATCGGCGGGAGGCAGCGCTCCCCGAAGTGCTGCGTCATCGTGCTCACCGCCTCGCGCGCGATCTTCGCGCGACCGTCGAAGAACGTGGGGAGGACGCCCCATATCTGCACCGGATGGTGCAGGAGCGCGTTCACGTTCTTCACCGTCTTGATCACCTGCCGGACACCGACCAGCGACAGGTAATCGCACGCGACCGGGACGAGCACGCTGTCCGCGAACACCAGGGCGTTCTGGTTCATCAGCGAGAGGCTCGGTGAGCAGTCCAGGACCACGTAGTCGTAGTCGGCCGCCGCGGCGGCGAGCCGATCCGACAGCACGCGGTCGCGGTTCTGGCGCCCCGCCAGGTAGAGCTCGGCCGCGGCCAGCGTCTCGTTGGACGGCAGGAGGTCCAGGTTCGGGCGCACCGTCTTGATCGCGTCCGCGACACGGAGGCCCATCACGAGCACGTGGTACAGCGATCGCTCGGCGCCGGCGCCGAGCGACACGGAGACGTTCCCCTGCGCGTCGGTGTCCACGAGGAGCACCCGCTTGCCGCGCGCCGCGAGCCCGGCCGCGACGCTCACGGCCGTTGTCGTCTTGCCCGTGCCGCCCTTGTGGTTGAACACGGCCAGGCACCGGGGCACCCCGGCCGGACGCTGCGGCGGCTGCGCCGCCCGCCTGGCCCCACCGGCCGGCGACAGGTCCACCGCGCCCCCGCCCTGCTGCCCCCGCGCCTCCCCCGGACGGCCCGCAGACGACGCCGCCGCGGTCGGGGCGCCGACCGGCGCGGCCGGCGCCGCGGCCTTCCCCGGGGCGCCCGCCCCATCGGCCCGCTCCGGGGACACCGGCTCGCTCGCCTCCGCAGCAACGCGGGCGCCGGCGCGCGCCGCCGGCGCGTCGCGGCGCGTCGACGGCAGCCCCTCGGACGGCGCCGCGGCCGCCGCCGCGATGTCGCCGAGCCGGACGCCCTTCGCCTCACGCACGAGCTGTGCCCGGCACCCGAGCGAGCACGCGTAGTGCCGCCGCCCGGCGACGTAGAGCACCTGCGACACGAGATCCGGGGTGAAGCGCTTCGCGCACGCGTCGCACGTCGCGAGCGCGGCGCCGGCCTCCCCGCCGAGCTGGCTCTTCTCCAGGCACTTCTGCGAGCAGAAGAAGGAGAAGCCGCCGTCCTTCTCCTCCATCTGATACCGGAACTGGACGTCGAATCCGGTCCCGCACACGCTGCACGTCTCGCTGATTCCGCCCACAGCTCGCTCCTTCACGCCACGCACAGCGCTTGCCCAGGCGCAGCGTCGACCATCATCACAGTCAAGGACCAAAGGTCAACTTTTCTGCGAGCGTGGACGCGCGGTGCGTGACGCGCGCGCCGGGCCCCTTCCCGGCCCGGGGAGCGCGCCCCGGGGGCGGTGATGGCACGGCGCCGGGCGGGCTCAGTGACGGAAGTGCCGTGTCCCGGTGAACACCATCGCGACCCCCGCCGCGTCGGCAGCCGCAATGACCTCCGCGTCCCTCACGCTGCCGCCGGGCTGCGCGACCGCGGTGATCCCGTGCTCGGCGGCGACCTGGAGCCCGTCCGGGAACGGGAAGTAGGCGTCCGACGCGAGGACGCTCCCGCGGGCCCGCTCGCCCGCCTTGCTGCAGGCGATGCGCACGCTCTCGACCCGGGACATCTGCCCGGCCCCGACGCCGACCGTGCTCCCGGGGACCGCGAGCACGATCGCGTTGGATTTCACGTGCTTGCACACGCGCCAGCCGAGCTCGAGCGCCTCGATCTCCCGCTCCGTGGGCGCCCGCTTCGTCACGACCTTGCCGCCGCGGACCTCACCGGCCGCTGTCGCGTCCCGGTCCTGGACCACGAGGCCCCCGCCGACGCGCTTGAACGTCAGCTCCCGGTGGTCGGCGGGCAGGAGCGCGCCGGTCGCGAGCACCCGGAGGTTCTTCTTTGTCCGGAGCACCTCGAGCGCGTCCGCGGTGTAGGCGGGGGCGATCACGCACTCGAGGAACGTCTCGATCAGCACCTCGGCGGCCGCGCGGTCGACCTCGCGGTTCAGCGCGACGATCCCGCCGAAGGCGCTCACGGCGTCGGCCTCGCGCGCCGTCCGGTAGGCGGTCGCGAGGTCGTCGGCCGTCGCGACGCCGCACGGGTTCGTGTGCTTCACGACGACCGCGGCCGGCTGGGTGAACTCGCGCACGGCCTCGAACGCGGCGTCCACGTCGACGAGGTTGTTGAACGACAGCTCCTTGCCGCCCGCGCCGAGCGACTCCGCCAGCGCGAGCGACCCCGCGGCCGCGCCCCGCTCGCGGTAGAAGGCGCCCGACTGGTGCGGGTTCTCGCCGTACCGGAGCGAATAGGCCCGCTCGAGGGCGATCGTCAGGAAGCGCGGATACGCCTCGCGCTCCGCCGCGCTCGGCTCGCCCTCCTCCGGCAGCGAGGAGAGGTAGCCGGACACCATCCCGTCGTAGGCCGCCGTGTGCGCGAACGCCTTGGTCGCGAGCCGGCGGCGCGTGGCGCTCGACACCTCACCCTCGCTGTCGATCTCGGCGAGCACAGCGCCGTAGTCGGCCGGATCGACCACCACCGCCACGCGCGCGTGGT
Source organism: Sorangium sp. So ce1335 (assembly GCF_051521615.1). Taxonomy (NCBI): domain Bacteria; kingdom Pseudomonadati; phylum Myxococcota; order Polyangiales; family Polyangiaceae; genus Sorangium; species Sorangium sp. So ce1335. The sequence goes on along the minus strand of NZ_CP150363.1, from coordinate 4,350,122 downwards.
TCTTCGCGGCGCTCCGCACCATCGACGGACCGCCGATATCGATGTTCTCGATGATCTCGGCGTGCGTGACCCCGGGCTTCCTGACCGTCGCCTCGAAGGGGTAGAGGTTGCAGACCACGAGATCGATCGGCGCGCCCCCGAGCCGCGCGAGGTCCTCGTCGTCGACGGCCCCGCGCATCAGGATGCCGCCGTGCACCCTGGGGTGGAGCGTCTTCACCCGGCCATCCATCACCTCCGGAGAGCCGGTATACGCCTCCACGCCGACGACCGGCACGTTGGCCTCCTGGAGCGCCCGCTGCGTCCCCCCGGTCGAGAGGATCTCCACGCCCTTGTCCGCGAGCCGCCTGGCCAGCGGGAGCAATCCCGTCTTGTCGGATACCGAAATCAGTGCGCGTCGAATCATCGCGACGCCAGCTAGTGCGTCTCGACGCCCGCCGCCAGCCCATCCGTCCACGGTCGGGCTCGTGCGGCGCGCTCAGCGGCCATGGCGCGCTCCGGCGCGCCGCGGCTGCCGCGCGCCGCTCAGGCGGGGGGCGGCGCGGCCGGCGTGGGCTCGCCCGCCGGGGCCGGCGGCGCCTTGGCCGGCGCCTCCTCGGTGACGAGCTCGCCGTCCCGGTACTCGAGGACGTCCTTCGGCGCCCCGAAGACCGCCCTGGGATCGGGCAGGACGAGCGCTTCCCGGAGCACGTCATCCACGTGCTCCACGAGCACGAGCCGCAGCGACTTGAGCACCCGCCGCGGTACGTCCCGGAGATCCTTCCGGTTCTCCTTCGGCAGGATCACGGTCTTGATGCCCCCGCGGTGGGCGGCGAGCAGCTTCTCCTTGAGCCCGCCGATCGGCATCACGCGGCCGCGCAGGGTGATCTCGCCGGTCATCGCGAGATCGCGCCGGACGGGCACCTTCATCAGCGCGCTCACGAGCGCGGTCACCATCGTCACGCCGGCGCTCGGCCCGTCCTTCCGGACGAAGTCGGGGAAGTGAATGTGAACGTCGACCTTCTGGTAGACGTCCGCCTCGAGGCCGAGCCGATCGAGGCGCGAGCGCACGTAGCTCATCGCCGCGTGACCGCTCTCCTCCATGCCCTTCTCGAGCAGCCCCGTGATCACGAGCTTGCCCTTGCCGGGGACGACCGTCGCCTCGGCCGGGAGCAGGTCGCCGCCGACGTTCGTCACGGCCAGGCCGTTCACGAGCCCCACCTCGTCGCGCTCCTCGCGCCGGCCGAGCCGGTACTTGGGGACCCCGAGGTACTTCGGGATGCTCTTCGCCACGACCTCGATCGGCTTGTCCTTGCCGTCGGACACGACCTTCCGGGCCACCTTGCGGCACACGCTGGCGATCTCGCGCTCCAGCGAGCGCACGCCGCTCTCCTTCGTGTAGTGGTGGATGATCGTCCGGAGCGCGCCCTCGGTGAAGTCGAGCGACACGTCCTCGAGGCCGCACTCCTTCCGCTGCCTCGGAACGAGGTACTTCACCGCGATGTTCAGCTTCTCGAACTCCGTGTAGCCCGAGAGCTGGATGACCTCCATGCGGTCCTGGAGCGGCACCGGGATGCCAGACAGCGTGTTCGCCGTCGTGATGAACATCACGTCGGAGAGGTCGTAATCGAGATCCAGGTAGTGATCGTTGAACGTGTGGTTCTGCTCCGGATCGAGCACCTCGAGCAGCGCCGCCGCCGGATCGCCGCGGAAGTCCGTCGACATCTTGTCGACCTCGTCGAGCAGGAAGACGGGGTTGTTCGTCCCGACCTTCTTGAGCGACTGGATCAGCTTGCCAGGGAGCGCGCCGATGTACGTCCGCCGGTGGCCGCGGATCTCCGCCTCGTCGCGCACGCCGCCGAGCGACAGCCGCACGAACTTACGCCCCGTCGCGCGTGCGATCGACTTCGCCAGGCTCGTCTTGCCGACGCCGGGCGGTCCAACGAAGCAGAGCACCGGGCCCTTGAGCTTCTTCGTGAGCGCCTGGACCGCCAGGTACTCGAGGATCCGCTCCTTGATCTTCTTCAGACCGTAATGATCCTCGTCGAGGATCTTCTCGGCCTCCACGAGATCATAACGCTCCTCGCTCTTGTCGTACCAGGGGAGCTCGAGGATCCAGTCGATGTAGTTGCGCACCACGGTCGCCTCGGCGCTCGTGGGGTGCATCATCTTCAGCTTCTTGAGCTCCTTCTTGACCTTCGCGGCGGCCTCCTTGCTCATCCGCTTGGTCTTGAGGGCCTCTTCGATCTCCTGGATCTCGTTCTTGAATTCGTCGCGCTCGCCGCCGCCCAGCTCCTTCTGGATGGCCTGCATCTGCTCGTTGAGATAGTACTCCTTCTGCGTCTTCTCCATCTGCTTCTTGACGCGACTCCGGATCTTCTTCTCCACCTGGAGAATCTCGATCTCGGCCTGCATCAGCTCGATGAGACGCTCGAGCCGCTTCTGCGGCTCCTCCATCTCGAGCAGCGCCTGCCGGTCCGTCAGCTTGATGGTCGGCAGGTTGGCGATGATGGTGTCGGCGAGCCGCGAGGCCTCGTCGATGGCCTGCACCGCCATCAGGACCTCGGGCTGGATCTTCTTGTTGAGCTTGACGTACATCTCGAACGTCGACTGGACCGAGCGCATCAGCGCCTCGACCTCGACGCTCGAGACCGAGCTCTCGACGATCTCGTCGTACTCGATCAGGAAGTACGCATCGCTCTGGACGTAGCGGCGGATGCGCGCCCGGCGCTTGCCCTCGATGAGGACCTTCACCGTCCCGTCCGGCAGGCGGAGGAGCTGCATGATCGCGCCGACCGAGCCGACGCCGAAGATGTCGTCCGGCGTCGGGTCGTTCGTCTTCGCGTTCCGCTGCGCCGCGAGGAAGATCTCCTTGCCGCGGTTCATCGCCTCGTCGAGCGCGGCGATGCTGCGCTCGCGCCCGACGAAGAGCTGGGAGACCATGTGTGGAAAGACGATGATGTCGCGCAGTGGGAGCAACGGGACGATTCCGCGCTCGGGTGCGTTCTTGCCGCGATCACTGTCGTTCTTGAAGAACATCCGCCGTCTTTCCGGGAGTGTCAGGAGGCCGGGGCAGCCCCGGCGCGGTTGTCACAGGTCTTCTGGTCTACTGCTGAACTTCGCCGGACGGGCCCGCGCCCCACGAGGGGCGCGCGACGCCGGCATGCTGGAAGGGGGCTCTGGAGCGATGCCGCGCTCCGGTGCGGGCGCGGGCCGCTCGGCGCGCGCCCTCGCCCACGCCCCTGGGGCCGCGCGCTACGCGAGCTCCGCCTCCTTCGTGTACACGATGAGCGGCGGCTCGTGCTTGACGATCACGTCCTCGCTCACGACCACCTCCTTGATCCCGGTGCGGGACGGGACGTCGTACATGATATCGAGCATCGCCGACTCGAGGATGGCGCGCAGACCGCGGGCTCCGCTGTTCCTCTCGAGCGCCTGGCGGGCCACCGCCACGAGCGCGCCGCGGGTGAACTTGATCTTCACCCCGTCCATCTCGAAGAGCTTCTGGTACTGCTTGACCAGGCTGTTCTTCGGCTTCGTGAGGATGTCGATGAGCGCCTCCTCGTTGAGCTCGTGGAGCGTCGCCACGACCGGCAGACGCCCGATGAACTCCGGGATGAGCCCGAACTTGAGGAGGTCCTCCGGCTGGACGACGCTGAGCAGGTCGCCCAGCTTGAAGTCGCGCTTCGCCTTGATGTCCGCGCCGAAGCCGAGGGTGTTCTGGCCGATGCGCCGCTGGATGATCTGGTCGAGCCCGACGAACGCGCCGCCGCAGATGAACAGGATGTTCGTCGTGTCGACCTGGAGGAAGTCCTGCTGCGGGTGCTTGCGGCCGCCCTTCGGGGGAACGTTGGCGATCGTCCCCTCGATGATCTTCAGCAGCGCCTGCTGCACGCCCTCGCCCGAGACGTCGCGCGTGATGCTCGGGTTGTCGCTCTTCCGGCTGATCTTGTCGATCTCGTCGATGTAGACGATGCCGCGCTGCGCGCGCTCGACGTCGTGATCCGCGTTCTGGAGGAGCTGGACGATGATGTTCTCGACGTCCTCGCCGACGTAGCCGGCCTCGGTCAGCGTCGTCGCGTCCGCGATCGCGAAGGGGACGTTGATGATCTTGGCGAGCGTCTGCGCGAGGAGCGTCTTGCCCGAGCCGGTCGGCCCGAGCAGGAGGATGTTCGACTTGGACAGCTCCACGTCGTCGGAGGAGACCCGGCTGTCGATGCGCTTGTAGTGGTTGTGCACCGCGACGGCGAGGATCTTCTTGGCGCGGTTCTGGCCGACGACGTACTCATCCAGCGTCGCCTTGATGTCGGCGGGCTTGGGCACCGGGGTCGACCCCGCGTACGGCTCGTCCTTCTCGACCTCCTCCGCGATGATGTCATTGCAGAGCCCGATGCACTCATCACAGATGTACACCGTGGGGCCCGCGATGAGCTTCTTCACCTCTTTCTGCGACTTGCCGCAGAAAGAGCAGCTTAAATTGCCATTCGAGTGATCGTCCCGCCTTCGCTCCACTTCGACCCTCAGTGCGGTCTGCCGACGCTTCCGCTTCAACGAGAGGTGGGGTTCCGCCGTCGCGGCCCCACCAACTTGAGAGGGGCACGGCTTCCACCGTCCCCAGGATTTTCAGCGATGCGCAGCCAAACGCCGCGCTCGGATTCTAGTCCGGTGCCCGTACCGTCGCAAGCTAACGGGGGTGGTCTCCAGCCTGTGGCCGAAGTCAGGGAATCGCCCGATGGCGCCCCGGCGCGAGGACCCGGATGAGACCGTGCGCCGCGCGGAAAGCAGCGGATCGCGCGAGAGCCGCAGCGCGCCTCGCCTGCCGATGCCGCGCGCGCTGCGACCGCGCTCGACCGCGCAGCGCCCGCCGCCCGCGACCCGTGAAGCACCTGCCGCGCTCGACCGCGCAGCGCCTGGTACGGGCGCGACCATGGTGCGCCCGGCAGCGCTGCGCGCGTGCGCGTCGCGGACGGCGCAACGTCGCGCCGCGCGGCGCGACGCCGCCACGCAGGGCGACGTTGCGCCGCGACGCCGCTCCGCGCCGGCCCTCCGCCAGAGCACGCCCGCCAGCCGGGGGGGCGCGGGCACCTACTTGTTCCGCTTCGGGAAGACCTCGTCGATCAGGCCGTACTCCTTGGCCTGCGTCGCGCTCAGGTAGAAGTCGCGCTCGATGTCCTTCGCCAGCTCGTCCCGGTTCTTGCCGGTCGCGTCGACGAGGATGTCGATCAGCGTCTCCTTGATCTTCTTGATCTCGCGCGCCTGGATCTCGATGTCCGTCGCCTGGCCGCGCGCGCCGCCGAGCGGCTGGTGGATCATCATCCGCGCGTGCGGCAGCGCGAAGCGGCGGCCCTTGCGGCCCGCGCCGAGCAGCACCGCGCCCATCGACGCAGCCTGACCGATGCACATCGTCGACACCGGGCAACGCACGTACTGCATCGTGTCGTACATCGCGAGCCCCGACGTCACCACGCCGCCCGGGCTGTTGATGTAGACCTGGATCTCCTTCTCGGGATCCTCGCTCTCGAGGAAGAGGAACTGCGCGATCACGGCGTTCGCGACGAAGTCGTCGATCTCCGTGCCGATGAAGACGATGCGATCCTTGAGGAGGCGGCTGAAGATGTTCCACTCCCGCTCGCCGCGGTGGGTCACCTCCGTGACCGTCGGGAGGATGTAGGCCTTCTCGCGTTCGAGAAACTCGATGGCTTGGGTGCGGGTTTCGACTCGTCGGGTCATCCGGTGCTCCGGGGGGTTTCCTGCCGCGCGGCAGGGGCTCTACTCCTGGGCCAGACTGCGTCCGATCGCAAGACCGAACGCGCCCGAGATTACCGGAATCGTCGGCCGCTCGCCGGGCGACGCACGGAAGGCGCGCCGCCTCGGCGCGCAGCGCGCTGGACGTGATCGATGTCGTCGGGGGAAGCGGCCGCGCGGCGGGACGAGCGCGGTGCGACGCGGGCGGCGCGGCGAGCGCGGTGCGACGCCCGCGAGCGCGCCGCGGGCCCAGATCAGCCGGCGCGGCCGGGCAGGTCAGGTGCCGCTGGGCTGCGACGGGTCCGCGTCGGTGACCTTCGCCGCCGCCTCGATGATGTCGAGGATCTTGTCCTCGAGGATCATCCCGGCAAAGAGCTCGCGCTTCTGCGGCTCGCGGTACTCCGCCTTGATCTTCGCCACGTTCTTGCCCGTCTGCTCGGCGAGCTCCTCGTAGCCCTTCTCGAGGTCGGCCTCGGTGATCTTGACCTCCTTCGCCTTCGCGATCTCGGCCATCACGAGGCCCGCGCGCACCTTCATCTCGGCGTCGAGCCGCACGCGCGCGCGGAACTCCGGCGTCGGATCGATCCGCTGCCCCTGCCGGCGCGCCGTCGCGAGCAGCTCGCGCTCGGCGAGCTGCGCCTGCTGATCGACCAGCGACGGCGGGACCGGGATCGGGTTCGCCTTGCACAGCTCGATCACGAGCTGCTCGGCGACCGCGTCGCTCGCGCGCTGCGTGAGCTCCTTCTCGAGCTTCTTGCGGACCGACTCGCGGAGCGCCGCGAGGTTCTCCTCGCCGCAGTCCTTCGCGAACTCGTCGTCGACCTCCGGGAAGATGCGCTCCCGCAGGTCCTTCAGCGTGATGTGGAAGACGGCCTCCTTGCCCCGGAGGTCCGCGTTCGAGTGCTGCGCGGAGAACGTGACCGGGACGTCCTTCGACTGGCCCGGCGTCATCCCGAGGAGGGCGTCCTCGATCTCCTTGAAGATCTGGCCGCTGCCGAGCTCGGTCTCGATCTCCTGCTCCTTCGTGTCGCGCAGGGCGCCGCCGATCTCCAGCGTGAAGGAGATCGTCGCGATGTCGCCCTTCACCGCGGGGCGCTCCGCCTCCGGCGCCTGCAGCGTCGAGTGCTCGCGCCGCAGGGCGGTGATCTCGGCGTCGATCATCTCCTCCGACGGCTTCGTCGAGGGGCGCTTCACCTCGAAGCCCTCCCACTTCACCTCGGCGATATCGGGGCGGACCTCGAAGCGCGCCTTGTAGGAGAACGTGTCGTCGGGGCGGAGCTCGGTGGGCGCGATCGCCGGCTGGGACAGGGGCTGCACCTGCTTGTCGGCGAGCGCCTGGTTCAGCGTGGCGTCGACGAGCCGCTGGGCGACATCGGCGTGGATGCGGCCGCCGTAGAGGTGCGCGAGCACCTGGCGCGGCGCCTTGCCAGGCCGGTAGCCCCGGACCCGGGCCGTCCGCTGGAGCGCCGTATAGGCCTTGTCGACCTCGCTCCGGACGCGGTCCGCGGGGACCTCCACCTGAAACTCCATCAGCACGGGAGAAAGCTTTTCGACGTTGACTTGCATGGCGTTCTTTTCGAAGGGCGGCACTCGTGCCACGCGTCGCCGAGGGGGTCAAGACGAGCGTCAGGACGCGGTCTGAAAAAAAAGGAGCCCCGGCGGAGAGGCGGCCGCCGGGGCTCGGGGATCCCGGGAGGGATCGTGCAAGCTGATGTGCAGCGCCGGCGCTGCGGCGCGGCGGCGCGGGGCGCGTGGGCGGGAGCGACGAAGCTCGTCCGCGACGCGCCGGCCGCGCTCAGTCGTCGTCCGAGACGTCGAAGGGGTCCTTCTCGAAGTCGAGCTCAGCGTCGAAGGAGCCCTCCTCCTCGACGATGTCCTCGAGCGAGAAGCCCACGCGGCTCGGGCGAAGAATCTCCCGCTCGAACTCGGCATAGTTCTGATACGACCTGGGAAGCGGCATCTGTCCTCCTCACATGTGCCGAGGCGACGTCGGGTCGTCGGTCCGCTCGGCGAAGCTGGGCGTCACGTCGGTGAATCCAGGGGGGCGGTCAGCGCTGCCCCTCGACGCGCGTCGAGGGCAGCCGACGGGTCGAGCCGGTCGCCGACCTGCGTTGAAGCGAAGGCGAAAGCACGAGGACTCGCGCGGGCGCGAGCGGCGCAGCCTCGCGCCCGTCGCACCAGAACGCGCGGGCAAGGACGCGATCGACCGGGCCGGGGTCGCCGCCAGCCAGCAGCGCACCGCCGAGGCCAAAGCTCCGGCCCCGCCTCGAGGCGCGCGCGCGGCGCGACGGCCCCGTCGCACGTTCACCCTTGCCTACATCAAGCGACATGTGGGTCACTGTATACGCCGCCGCCGTTCAGGCCAACAATCCGGCGAGCGAACGGTGCGCGGGACAGGACCCGACCGTCCGGCCGAACGTGCAGCCCGGGGCGCCGCATCTCTCGACGTGCCGGTGGGGGTCGTGTAAGCAGCCGGGTCGGACGCGACACAGCACGATGCCATCGCCCAACGAGGGGGGCGCGCCCGGCAAGCCGGGCTCAGCCTCCAAGCCTTCGCCTGTCGTCTTTGCAGTCGCCAACCAGAAGGGAGGCGTCGGCAAGACCACGACCTCGGTCAACCTGGCCGCGAGCTTCGCCGCGGCGGAGCGCCGGACCCTGCTCGTCGACTGCGATCCGCAGGGGAACGCGTCGAGCGGCGTCGGCGTGCGGCGCGGGAGCTTCGAGCTGTCCCTCTACGACGTGCTGATCGGGCGAGCGACGCTGAAGGAGGCGGTCGTCGCGACCGAGGTGCCGCTGCTCGACGTGGTGCCCGCGACCCAGGACCTCGTCGCGGCGGAGCTCGAGCTCGTCGACGCGGACGATCGCGCGGTGCGGCTGCGGCACGCGCTGCGGCCGCACCTCGAGGGGTACTCCTTCGTCGTGCTCGACTGCCCGCCGTCGCTCGGCCTGCTGACGCTGAACGCGCTCACGGCGGCGCACCGGGTGCTCGTGCCGCTCCAGTGCGAGTACTACGCGCTCGAGGGGCTCACGCACCTCATGGCGACCATCGACCGGGTGCGCAGCGCCTTCAACCCGGAGCTCACGGTCGAGGGCGTCGTCCTCACGATGTTCGACGGGCGCAACTCGCTCACCCACCAGGTGGCCGACGAGGTGAAGGCGCACTTCCGCGTGTTCGACGCGATCATCCCGCGCAACGTGAAGCTCAGCGAGGCGCCGTCCCACGGCAAGCCGGCGCTGCTCTACGACGCGCAGTCGAAGGGGGCGCAGGGCTACCTGAGCCTCGCGCGCGAGATCCTGGAAGGCGCGCCGGTCGAGGCGGCGGAGCCGAAGAAGCGGCAGCGCGGGGACGCCGCCCAGGCGGAGCCGCAGGCCGAGCCCTCCCCCACGCCCACCACCGCAGCGCGCGCGAGGGACGCACGACCCAGATCATGAATGCCGATCAGAAAGGGGCGCGGCGCGCGCTCGGACGGGGGCTCGACGCCCTGCTCCCGGCGGCGCCGCCGGCGACATCGACGGCGCCCGAGGGGCGCAGCGTGTTCGTGTGCGCGATCGAGAAGATCGTCCCGCAGAAGGGGCAGCCACGGCAGCACTTCGACGAGGCCGAGCTGGAGGAGCTGACCGGCAGCATCCGCGAGCACGGGCTCATCGAGCCGCTCATCGTGCGCAGGACGCAGGCGTCGAGCGACACCTTCGAGCTCATCGCGGGCGAGCGGCGGTGGCGCGCCGCGCAGCGCGCGGGGCTCCGGGAGGTGCTCGTCGTCGTCAAGGACGTCTCGCCCAGGGAGGCGTTCGAGCTGGCGCTCGTCGAGAACGTGCAGCGGGCCGACCTCAACCCGATCGAGATCGCCGAGGCGTTCGACCGGCTGCTGCGCGAGCACAACTACACGCACCAGACGCTCGCGGAGCGCGTGGGCAAGGACCGCACGACGATCGTCAACTCGCTCCGGCTCCTCCGGCTGCCGCCGCGCATCCGCACCATGGTGATCTCGCGCGAGCTCAGCGAGGGCCACGCGCGGGCGCTGCTCGGGGCGCCCAGCGACAAGGTGATGGCCGACGTCGCCGAGCGGACCGTCCACGGCAAGCTGCCGGTCCGCAAGGTCGAGGCGCTGATCAAGGCGGCCAAGGAGAAGGAAGCCCGGACGGGCGCGGACGGCGAGGAGGACGGCGAGAAGAAGCGCACGGGGAAGTCGCCGGCCATCAAGGACCTGGAGGCGCGCCTCGCGCGCCGGCTCGGGACCCGCGTCGAGGTGCGCGATCAGGGCGGCCGCGGCGAGCTCGGCATCGTGTACGCCTCGCTCGACGAGCTCGACAGGATCATCTCGCTGCTCGGCGCGTGAGCCGCGCCGGCGCGCCGGCGCCGCGCGGCGAGCGCGGCAGCCCCGCGCGCCCGGCCGGGCGCCCCGGCGCGCGCTCTCGGCGGGCCAGCGCTACTTGAGCCGGGCGCTGAGCTGCTTCACCTTGGCGCGGGCGCGCTTGCCGATCTCCGTGTCGCCGCCGTGCTTCCCGGCCTCCGTGAGCGCCGCGAGCGCGCTCTGCGGCTTGCGGTCGGCCAGGAACGACAGGCCCAGGTAGTAGTGCGCGGCCGCGAACCGCGGGTCCACCTTGATCGCCGCCTGGTAGTCCGCGCGGGCCCCCGCCTCGTCGCCGAGCTCGTGGCGGCACGTCCCGCGGCGCACGTGGAACTCGGCCTCCGGCTTCAGCTTGATGGCGCGATCGAAGGCCGCCACGCAGTCCGCGTACGCCTTCGCCGGCCCGAGCATCCGCCCGATCGTCGCGATCGTCGCCACGTCGTCGCCGGTCGCGGCGAGCGCCTTCCTGAGCTCCGCGGCGGCCCTGTCGAGCTCCTTCGCCTCGAACAGCATCGCGCCGTAGGCGAAGCGCGTCGCCGCCGCGTCCTCGGCCTTCAGCGCCGCCTCGTAGTGCTTGCTGGCGTTCGCGACGTCCTTCTTCAGGCCGTACGCGTAGCCGAGGTTCTGGTGGAGCGCGGGCCGGTCCGGCGCCTGCTCGATCGCCTTCGTGAGCACCGCGATCGCCTCGTCGGGGCGCGGCGGCTCGTCCAGGTAGAGCGCCGCCAGGTTCAGCGCGGCGGCCTCGAGCTTCGGGTCGCTCTCGAGCGCCTTCTTGTACGACCCCTCGGCGCCGGCGCGGTCGTTCGTCTTCTCGCGCGCGAGCCCGAGGTAGTAGTGCGCCTCGGCGCTCCCCGGATCGTGCTCGATCGCCTGGAGGAGGTGCTGCTTCGCCTCCTCGTACCGCTCGTTCTTGATGTACGCGACGCCCCGGTCGAGCGCCGTCGACGACGCGCCCCTCGAGGTCGCCTCCTCGCTGCCCTCGGGCGGGTCAGCGAAGAGCTGCTCGCGCGGGGGCTCCTGCGCGCCGCCACACGCGGTGGCGCACGCCGCGAGCGCCGCGACCGCCGCCGCCTTCACGACCCGATGAGCGGCGGGCCTCGCCCACGCCGCGCGCGACAACCACCTCTCGTTCATCCGACACTCCCTTCGCCGTCCAGGCCCTGGAGCACCGCATGGAGCCGCTCCTCGACCTCTTGCATCCGCTTGCCGTTCGAGATCTTCGTCCCGTCCGCCTCGCTCACATAGAACACGTCGGCCACGCGCGTCCCCTCCGTGTTGATCTTGGCGACCGAGATCGAGAGGCCGAGCTGGTAGAGCGCGTCCGAGATCGCGAACAGGAGGCCGGGGCGGTCGCGCGTGAGGACCTCGATCACCGTGTGGTGGGAGGCGCGGTCGTCGATGGAGATCTGCGTCGGGACCTTCGGCGTCGGGCGCTCGCGCAGCGCGCCGCCCCGCCGCTTCTTGGCGAGCTCCGCGCCGGAGATCTGGCCCGAGAGCACCGCCCCGATGTCGGTCATGAGCTTCGGGATCGCGCGGGCCACCCCCCCTACCCCCTCGCCGCGGTCGCGCACCCAGAACAGGTCGACCGCCTGGAGGCGCACGCCCGCCGGCGGGGACGAGCTCGACCGCGCGCGGATCGCGCCGCCGTCGAAGCCCTGGTCGTCGCACGCGCGCGAGTGGATCTGCGCGGCGTGGACCTCGAGGCGCGAGGCGGCGAGCGCCGCCGTGATCGCCGCGAGCAGGCCGGGGCGATCCGGCGAGACGACGCAGAGCTCGGCGGCCTCCGGGTGGCGCGACGGTACGAGCGCGACGAGGACGCTGCTCCCGCCGTGCTCCTGCTTCCGCGCGAGCTCGGCGTGCGCGGCGATCGCGGCCGGGCTGTTCGCGAGGAGGTAGCGCTCGGGCATCGACGCGAGGTAGCGGGCCAAAAAATCCCGCTGCGCGCGCCGCTCGTCCTCGCTCGCGGCCGGCATGTCCTCGAGGGCGCCCACCGTGCCGCTGATGGCGCGGGCCATGCGCTGGTCGTCCATGCCGAGCGGCCCGCCGTCCTCCCGCGCGCCGCGCAGGGCCGCGTCCGCCGAGAGGTACAGCTCGTCGAGCATCCGCGCCTTCCACGACGTCATCGCCGTGGGGCTCGTCGTCGACAGATCGGCGACCGTGAGCAGGTAGAGATCGCGCAGCCCCTCGCGGCCGTGCACCTCCTGGCAGAACTCCGAGATCGTCGCGGGGTCGTCGAGATCGCGCCGCGTGGCGATGAGGTACATGACAAGGTGCTTGAGGATGAGGTGGCACGCCTCGTCGATGTCCTCCGGAGGGAAGCCGAGCCGCTCCAGGATCGTCCGCGCCATCTCGGCGCCGCGGCGGCTGTGATCCTTGCCGCCGATCGCCTTGCCCACGTCGTGCAGGAGCGTGGCGAAGAACAGCATCGTCGGCCGCGTCGCCTCGGCGGCGAGCCGGCACGGGAGCCCGAACTCGCCCGCGAGCTCGCCGCGCACGAGCGCCGCGAGCCGATCGACGGCGGCCACCGAGTGCACGTCGACCGTGTACACGTGGTAGACGTCGTGGTGGACGCGCCCGACGACCGGCGAGAACTCGGGGATCATCGCGAGCAAGAGGCCGAGATCGTGCAGCTCGCGCACGACCGAGCCGCTCTGGAGCGCCGTCTCCTTGCACGTCGCGACGAGGGTCCTGAACCGCTCGGCGGCCTCGGGGCTCTCGCGGAGCGCCGCGCAGAACGCCGGATCGCCGGCGGCGCGGACGATCGCCCCGCGGGCGTAAGGCAGGAGCGGGACGCCGCGCTCGACGGCCTCGGAGATGAGCCGCAGCGCGATCGCCGGATCGGTCCGGAGCAGATCCGGGTCGCTCATCGTGATGCAGCCGTCGAAGAGCCGGACGCCGCGGCCGAGGTCCTCGTCGCGGCGGCGGCGCCGCGTGAGCGTCGGCATGGCGCGCGAGACGATGACGTCGAGGGCGCGCGAGATCGTCCTCGCGCTCCGGTAGTACTCGCTCATCATCCGCTCGATCGCCTCGGGGGACACGGCGGGCTCGTCGGGCGACGGCGCGCGCTTCTCGCCGTTTTCGGCGGGCCGCGCGGGCGCCGCGGGCCCCGCGGTGTCTTCGGCGGGCCGCGCGGGCCCCGCGGTCTTGTTGTAGCCGAGCGCGCCCGCGCACAGCTCCTGCTCGTCGAACGAGAGCCGGTCGGTCCTCCGCCCGGAGTGGGCGTGGAGGAGGTTGCGGAGGCGCCAGAGCATCTCCGCGGCGCCGCGGATCTCCTCCGCCTCGCGGGCGACGAGCGCGCCGAAGCGGACGAGCGCGTCGAACTCGCCGACGCCGTAGCGCGCCTTCGCCGCCCAGCGGGCGACGTCGAGATCGCGAAGCCCTCCGGCGCCGTTCTTCACGTCCGGCTCCAGCAGGTAAACCGAGCCGCCGAAGCGCTCGTGGCGCTGCGAGATCTCCTTGCCGAGCCGCTCGATGAAGCGGGGCAGCTCCGAGTGCGCGAAGATGCCCGTGACGGCGCGCTGCCAGAGCGCCTCGGACAGCGACGCGTCGCCGACGACGTGACGCCAGTCGAGCAGGCTCGTCGCCGTCGGCAGGTCCTCGCGCGCGCCCTCGACGAGGTCGTCGATGGTGACGACCTGGTGCCCCACGGTGACCCCCATGTCCCAGAGCGGGTACAGGAGCGCGTCCGCGATGGCGCCGGCGCGCTGGGCGTCGCGGGCGAGGATGCGCACGTCGAGGTCGCTCCGCAGCGCGGCGGCGCCGCGCCCGTAACCGCCGACCCCGGCGATCGCCACCGAGTCCCACGCGGCGCGGCTCGGGGTGCCGGACTCGCGCAGCAGGTGGAACAGGCGCACCAGCAGGTCGTCGAGCAGCTTCGCGTGGCGCCGCCCGAGGGCGACCCCGAGCGCGGACGGATCCGCGGCCGGCGTGGGGCCGCTCGGCACCGTGCGATCGAGCGCGGCGCGCTCGCGCGCGTACGCGGCGCGGAGCTCGGCGAGCCCGCTGGGCCTGGACGTGGGGGAGAGGTCGAAGCTCATTCGGTGGGGTCTAGCTCTCTCAGGAGCCCGGGGCGCGGAAGGCGGTGACGTGTGCGTTCACCCTGACCGGGGTGAGGCCGGCGCTGCAGAGCCGCGGCGCCTCGCTCGCGGCCGAGAAGAGCAGCCCACCCCGACCGAGCTCGGCCGCGAGGCGGCGGGCCACCGCGTCGCCAGCGGGCTCGGCAAGATACAGGAGCACGTTCTTGAAGAAGATGATCTGGAAGCCGCCGCTCGGTACGGCGTGCACAAGATCGCAGACCTCGAAGGATACGACGTCGCGGAGCTTCTGGCAGACGTGGAGCGCTCCGCCCTTCTGCTCACAGTAGCGCTGAACGAGGGCCGGGGGGAGCTGCTCGGCGGCCTCGGGGGAGTAGACGGCCTCGCGCGCCGCCTCGATCGCCGCGGGGGCGCGGTCGACGCCGAGCACGCTGAAGCGGCGGCCGGCGCTGGCGAGGATCATCCCCAGCGTGTAGGCCTCCTCGCCCGTGCTGCAGCCGGCCGAGAGGCCGGCGATGGGGACGTCGGGCGGGATCCTGGGCAGCACCGAGGAGACGATGGCCTCCCAGATGATGGGATCGCGGTAGAACCGGGTCTCGCCGACGCGGAGCGCGCCCGCGATCTCCTCGGCGACCTGCCGGTCGTCGTGGAGCCGCTCGGCGGCCGCGAGCGGGGAGACGCCGTGGCGCTCGGCCACGGCGCTCAGGACGCCGAGGACGCGCTCGCGCACCCAGCCGGGGGCGGCGAGGCTGCGGCCGAGGCCGAACCGGCGCTCCAGCTCGGCGAGCGCCAGGTCGACGGCGCGCTCGGCGGCCCGTCCCCCAGGACCTCCCCCCGCTCTCGGCGATCTGGGCATACGGAGGCGCCGCGATCAGCCCAGGAAGCCGGCCTTCCTCGCCTGCGCTCCCTTGCCGCCGCCGTCGAGGGCGATGGCGAACACGTCCTTCAGCGCGAGCACGAAGGTCTCGCCCTTCGTGCTGCGGGCCCTGAGGAGCCCGCCCGCGCTCGACACCGCCTCGATCTTCGTCACCGGGAGCGACACGCCATCGTGGGCGGCGTAGAGGGTGAGCACCCGCCCTTCGGGGAGCTCGGCCCAGCCATCCTTGTCGATCTTGGCCTCGGCCGTGTCGAGGGCTGCCTTGAGTAGGTCGTCGGTCATGAGCAACGTTTCCGCCCCACGCCCGGCCGCGTCAAGCGCGTGCTGAGCCTTACGGAAATGCAAGGCGATCGCCGTCCTGCGGGGTCCCCCTCCGTGGTACCGTGATGGGCCGATGTGGAGAAGGCAGCGCAGCCAGCCCCCCCGGGACGGGCAGCCCTCCCCGGACGGGCAGCCGCCCGGGGACGGGGCCGGCGCGGCGCCGGGGGGCGCGGAGCACGCGCGCGAGATGCCGCCGGGGTGGCTGCCTGGGGACCACCTCTTCGTCGATGACATCAAGAAATCGTTCGGTGCGACGAAGGTGCTGCACGGGATCACGATGCACCTGCGGCGCAACGAGACGGCGGTGATCATCGGCGGGTCTGGCGCGGGCAAGACGACGCTGCTGCGGCTGCTCATCGGCCTGGAGCGGCCCACCACCGGGCACATCTGGGTCGACGGCGTCGATATGGGCGCGCTGGACGACTACGAGATGAACCGGATGCGCCAGAAGTTCGGCATGGTGTTCCAGTACGCGGCGCTCCTCGACTCGCTCACGATCTTCGACAACGTGGCGTTCCCGCTGCGCGAGCACCGGAAGCACATGTCGAAGAAGGACATCCGCGACAAGGTCGTTGGCATGCTCAACTCGCTCGGCCTCGAGAACAAGGAGGACCGGATGCCCTCGGAGCTGTCGGGCGGGCAGCGAAAGCGCGTGGGGCTGGCGCGGGCGCTGATGCTCGAGCCGGAGATCCTCATCTACGACGAGCCGACGAGCGGGCTCGATCCGCTGACGAGCCGGATGGTCGACGACCTGATCGAGGAGACGCGGGCGCGCTACAAGGTGACGAGCGTCGTGATCTCGCACGACATGGCGAGCACGTTCCGGATCGCGCACCAGGCGTTCCTCGTGATCCAGGGGCGGGTCGTGGCGTCGGGGACGCCGGACGAGCTGGCATCCGGCGACAACGAGCAGGCGAGGCAGTTCATCGCGGCGGCCGGGGTGGCGCCGGAGAAGGTCTCCCGGGTGGACCGGCCGGCGCTCGCGGACAGCGGCAACGGCGAGGGCGGCGGGGTGATCGAGTTCCGGAAGGCGGCGGAGTAGGCGGCTGTCTACAGGCGGAGCACCGCGACGCGGCGGCCTCGCGGCGTCGTCGCCTCGGAGAAGCGGGGCGCGGTCTGGGCCAGGCGGCCGCGGGCGTCAAAGGTCACGAGCGTCCCGCGGCGCAGGCGGAGGCGCGCCAGGTACTCGTCGAGCTGCGCGAGGCCCTCGCGGAGCGGGTCCTTCTGGCCCTTGCGCCACACCTTGAGCTCGAGGGCGCGGCGCTGGACGGCCCGGGTGCCGTCGGGCTTGCGGTAGGGGAAGCGGACGAGAAGATCGATGCGCCCCCGGCCGACGCCGTACTCGCGATCGATGAAGCCGCCGCCGTTGATCACCCGCTGAAGGAAGGCCATCAGGACGAGCTGCGGGGCGACCTCGGGGTACGGCATGCCGGAGGCGAGCACCTCGCCGTGCTCGTGCCAGAAGGCCGCGAACGCGCGGAGCAGGCGCCGGAAGGCGAGGCGGCCGTCGGGCAGGAGGAAGCGCTCGCGCGGCGCGTCGAGACGCTCCTCGGCCGGCGACGAGAGGACGCGGGCAATGACCTCGCGGTAGATCGGATTCGCGATGCGCAGCGGCTTCCCCTGCGCCACGAGGCCGAGATCGCGGACGTAGGAGGCGTCATCGTCGTAGGTGTCGCCGCCGCCCTCGTACGTTCCCGCCAGCATGGGCTCGAGCACGCGGCGGACGCGCGGCTCCGCGAGCTTGCTGACCAGCGAGTCGAGGTGGGTGGCGCGGGCCAGGATGAGGCGCTCCTTGGCCTGCTCGACGTGCGCCCAGGTGATGGGCTCGCCGGGCGGCACGGCCATCTTCTCGACGATCTCGCGGCCGAGCGCGTTGACGAGCCAGGGCTGGCCGGCCGTGAGCTCGAAGGCTCGGGCCAGCGCCTCCTCGAGAAAGACCTGGCCGGTATCCTCGGTGTGCTGGGCATAGAGCGCGCGGAGCTCTTCCTCGGAGAAGTCCCCGAGCCGGAGGGACTCGAGCGTGATGTTGAACGGGCTCGCGGTGCCGAGGCGCTCGGGGTCGCCGCCGCTCGCAGCCTTGTCGTCGCGCACGTCGCGCAGGCCGCAGAGGATGACCGAGGCGGGGTAATGCTCGGGACGGCTCGGGAAGCCGGCGCGGAGCTGGCGCAGGATGCTGAGGAGGCCCTGGCCACGCAGGGAGTCGATCTCGTCGAAGATGAGGGCGAGCGGGCGCGGGCACACGCGCGCCCAGGCGGTGAGCGCCGCGGAGAGGAGGCCCTCGTCGCCCTCGAGCGAGAACGGGGGCGGCTGGAGCTCGGGCGGCAGCGCGATCTCGGCCGCGCGCGCGAGCTCGCGCAGCACCGCGCGCTGGGCGGAGCCGTAGTCGTCGCCGGCGGCGCTGCCCTCCTCGCAGGAGAAGAGCACGGCGGCGTGGCGGCCCGAGGCGGTGAGCCGCTCGGCGACGGCGCGCAGGGCCGTTGTCTTGCCGGTCTGCCGGGGGGCGTGGACGACGAAGTAGCCCATCTGCTCGACGAGGCGCGGGGCCTCGGGGAGCCGGCTGTCGGCCGGAATCATGTAGTGCAGATCGGCGCGGCAGGGGCCGGTCGTGTTGAAGCGGCGCTTCACCAGAGCGAGCCTTGAGCCAGCGACGGGGCGGAAGCAAAGCAGGCTGCCGCCGAGCGCGACGATCGCGATCTGCGCGACAAGGTGAAACGGATGGATAGGTGGTTCTGGATCGGCCTCGGCGGCGCGGTGGGCACCCTCGCCCGCTATGGGCTATCGACATGGTGCCAGCAGCGCTTCGGCGCTGGTTTTCCGTACGGAACGCTCGCCGTCAACGTGCTTGGCTCGTTCCTGCTCGGCGCCATCGGGGAGATCGCCGCGACGACGGAGCTCCTGTCGCCAACGCTCCGCCTCAGCCTGAGCACCGGGGTGATGGGCGGCTTCACGACGTACTCGAGCTTCAACAACGAGACGATCAGGCTCATCGAGCACAAATCGTGGGCCGCGGGGCTCACCAACATCGGGATCACGCTGGTCGGCTGCCTGCTCGCGGGCGTGCTCGGGATGGCCGTCGCGAGGCGGCTCATCGCGAGCTGACGCGGTGGGGGCGGGCGCTGAGGAGGGCTGGTTCGGGGGCCGGGCTCAGCCGCCAGCGCCGGGACTCGGTGTGGCCTCCGGCGTCGGCGCGCTGCCGCTCGGCGCGCTGCCGCTCGGCGCGCTGCCGCTCGGCGCGCTGCCGCTCGGCGCGCTGCCGCTCGGCGCGCTGCCGCTCGCTGCGTTGCCGCTCGCTGCGTTGCCGCTCGGCGCGCTGCCGCTCGCTGCGTTGCCGCTCGGCGCCTCGCCGCCGCCGGACGGGGCCTTCTTGGCCGAATTGCCGGAGCGGGTCTCGAACATCCACGCGGCCTTGTTCAGCTCGGGGACCAGGATGGTCCCATCGACCCGGCGCGCGGCCCGGAATGCGCGGAGGATCTTCTCGATCACGATCGCGACCCTGCCGTCCTGGAGATCGAGCGCCCGCTGGGTCACCCGGCGCCCCGCGGTGACCTGGACGCTGGCAGTCCCGCGCACCCGCTGCGCCGTGGTCCGGAGCGCGGCCGCGCACTCGGCGCCGACGTCATAGTCCTCGAGGAGCTGCGCGTCCTGCGGGTCGGCCCGCCGGGTCTCGTCGATGAAGGCCGCGAGCGCCTCGAGGCCCCTGGCGAGGTTCTCGGGGGAATCCGCGCGCCCGACGATGGCGTCGACCCGCGCCATGCGGCGCGGGCCGAGCGCGTTGCGCAGGCCGTCGTAGCAGAGGTCGCGCTCGGCGATACCGTCGCGCATCGCGCTCCGCCCCTGCACCTCGAGCGCGGCCCGGGCGCCGGCGACCTCGGTCGCCGCCGCGTCGTGCGACCGCTTCATCGCCTGGAGCCTGCCCGCCTCGGCGACGAGCAACGGCAGGAGCGCCTCGGGCATGCGCACCTTGCTGCGCTGCGCCCCGGACAGCGAGCCGAGGATGCGCCGCGCCGAGGCGACGAACTGAGGAACGTCATCGATGAGGCTCTGCGAATCGATGCGCGTCCCCTCCGCGACGAGGTCCTCCTCGGGAATGCCCGCGTACGTCCGCGCAGCGAAGGCGCCGTCCGCGGGGCCGAACTCCCGCGCGAGCGCGTCGAGGGTGGTGGTGGAAACGACAGGTGCCTCGGCCGGCGAGGTCGCCGGCGCGGGCTTCTTGGTCTTGGAAGTCGCCATGAGAGGGGAAGCTACGGGAAAGCGTCAAGGAACGGAGAGCGAACACCTCGCTCCGCAAGATCACGTCGCGGCGATCCAGTCCGAACGAATGCACGGGGCGGGGAAAGCGGCGCAGGGTGGGTCGCTGGGGCGCGCTCGGCGGGACACGACGCGCGCACCAGGCGAGATCGACGGCGCCACGACGGCGGGCGGCGCGCGCGCGACCGGCGAGGGAACGCGCGCAACCCCTGTCGCGCCGGCGCACCACAGACGCGGGGCGCGCGCACCGCGCGGGGCGACGCGCGCGCAGGCGGCTCGGACGCGCGCACGACGCGCAGGGAACACGCGCACGGTGGCCGGGAACGCGCGCACGACGCGCCAGGAACGCGCGCACGACGCGCAGGGGACGCGCACACAACGCATCGCGTCACACGCCTTCCGCTTCCGCGGCCGGTGAGCGCCGCGCAGCAGGCTCGCCGCGTCGAGTACGGCGGGATGAGATCTCCTGCAGGGGATCTGCCTCGCGAGAGAAAAGAGAATTCAACGCAAAGGCGCGAAGGCGCGAAGGCGCGAATAAAAATTTCATTCATTTTTGCGTCTTTGCGCCTTTGCGCCTTTGCGTTGAATTCTCTCTCCCGATCCCTGGCCGGACCCCTGGTGAGTGGAACCAGGGAAACTCAGGACGGTCGCGCTGCAGCGCAGAGCAGCTCGTCCCACGCGGGCGCGCCGAGGCCCCCGAGGGGTTGGGCGAGCGCCGCGGCGCGCTGCGCGGCGGAGCGGGCGTCACCGGCGCCGGCGCTCGCGAGGCGCCGCGCGAGCTCGCGGTGCGCCGCCACGGCGAGCACGCGGCTCACGTGATCCTCGGCCGTGTCGCCCAGCAGCGCCTCGGCCTGGCCGGCGAGATCGCGCGCTGCTGCCTCGGTCTGATCGCCGTCAGGCCAGAGCGCGGTCCGAAGCAGCTCCACGACGAGCCGCGCGCGCAGGCGCGATCGCCGGTCCAGGCCGAGGCGACCCCAGGCGTCGATGAAGCCGCGTGCGCTCTCGAACCACACGCTGGCGCGTGCAAGATCCCCCGTGACCATCGCGAGGAGCCCGGATGTCATCGCGTGAAAGGCCTCTGCGCGGAAACCGCCCTCCGGCTCGGGCTCCCTCCAGCGCGAGAGGACCTGTGGGTCCCTCGGACGCCCGAGCAGCTTCGTGGCTCGCTCTTCGTTTCCACGAGCGATCTCGACGAGCGCCGTGGCGACCTCGCAGCGGCGAGGGAGGCTCGCGTGCTCTTCCGGCCAGGCTGTGCCCTCGACGCGAGCTCGATCGAGCTCGCGAGCCGACGCGTCGAGGTCGCCGGAGAGAAAGTCGAGATCCGCGATGATGATGCGCGCGATCGCCTCCTCTGCCACAGGCTCGTTCCCGGGCGATCCCGTGCGCTGCCCGGAATCGAGCAGCGCGCGGACCTGCTCTCGCGCCGCGGCGATCTGGCCGCGCTCGGCGAGCCGGAGAAGCCGCGATCGAGCGACGAGGGGCCGGTAATATTGCCCGACGGCCTCGGCAGGCGCCTCGATACCGGCGGCCAGCGTCCGGTCGAGCTGCTCCGCGACCTCGAGATGACCTAGGCACCAGCGCACGAGCGCGTTGGCCCGCAGCACCCACGCGGTCACGTACGGCGATACGGCCGCCCAGGCACCCCCTCCGCCGGGGACGACGCCGGCGAGCGAGAGCGCCCGGCTCGCATGGACCGCGGCGGCGTCCGCGCGATCCTGCGCGGCGACCGCAACGGCAAGCTCCGAGAGCGCGACGGCCGTCAGCTCCGTCTGGTCGTCCGCGGCGCGCTCCAGGAGATGGGCGAGGAGCTCCTCTGCATCATCGAAACTCCGCACGGCGAGCAACTCGTCGGCCCGGCGCAAATCTCGCTGCGCCAGGGCGGACGGCGCAGCGCCCCATAGCCCGGGCTGCTGGCTCGCATCGCTGTTCATCGGATCGGCGGCCCAGCGCGCGGCAAGGATGTCGTCGATCCAGGGCCTGACCACGATATCGCCGCCGAAGAGCGAGAGCGGTGAGGCGGCACGCAGGAGCAGCAGCGCGTCGTCAACGCGCCCTCTCACGCCGCCCGGCACCGTCGCAGGCAGTGACGGAGAGGTCCCGCGCGCGACACCCACGAAGGAGATGGATCCCTGCGCGTGGGCCTCCAGGCCGCCACGGGTCGCGCTCGCGCCCTCCTCGATGACGTACTCCCCGCTCCGGATCGACCAGACGTCCGGCGCAGCGGCCGCGAACACGGGCGCGAGCGCGGCCGGCAGCATCACCACGACCTCGCCGCGGGATGGGCCGAGGACGTTGCGCTTCTCGTTCCAGAGCGAGAAGAAGCGCGCCCACGCCTCGGTGTCCGCGTAGGTCGCGCGCGACGCGTCCACGAGGTGGATCGCGCCGCGCAGCTCCTCCGGCGGGTCGAGGAGCGGGACCAGGACACGATCGGCGAGCTCGCCGTCGGTGAGCGGCGTGTCCTCTGTCCGCGCGCTATACGGCTCCAGCCGCACGAAGCGGGCGCCGGTCCGCCCGAGCCGCGGGAGCTCGTCGGAGAGCGCCGCGACCAGCCCGTCCGCCGCGCGAGGGCTCGCGCACCGCGCGAGGTAGAGGTGGAACCGCCGCGAGAGCGCGAGCGCCCGGACCAGCCGCGAGCGCTCCCCGCCCGCGGCCCCCGTCATGCGCCCTTCTCCGCGGCGGCGTCCTTCGTCGCGTCGGGCGTCGCGTCGGACGAGGGCGCGGCGAGCTCCTGCATGCCGGCGACGGACGGGTGGACGTCGACCCACTCGTCGTCGTTGAGGTACCGCAGGATCACGTTGTTCTGGAGCAGGTGATCGGCCGCCTCGCGCTCCTGATCGTTGCTCGTGATGAGCCGCTTGGTGCGGTTCACCGTGGCGAGCCACGGGATCGCGCCGCTGTCGTAGACGATGCTCCGGTAGGCGTTCCCCGCCCGGTGGAGCTCCCGCTCCAGCGTCTTGGCGTCGACGGGGAACGTCTCCAGCTCGAGCAGCGTCTGGAGGAGCCGCACGATCTCGCGCGGATAGCCGCCCGACCAGAGCGCGATGTCGCGGATGCGATTCCTGAGCGCCGCCTGACCGAAGATCTCGTCGAGCGCGGCCTCGTCGATGCGCTTCTTCACGAGCTCCGTGATGACCTCGACGCCCTCGGGGTGGAGCCTGCCCTCGGCGTCCCGGACCTTGATCATGGGCAGGAACGACACCGGCGGCTCGACCATGCGGCGCGCGAGCGCCGGCGGGATCGTGTAGAGCACGTGCACAGGGAGCTGGAGGTAAGGCGCGCCGGTCGAGAAGATGCGCTCGGCGCTCTCGAGCACCGGCTTCCACGTGAGGCTCGTGCCCCGGAGCTTCTCCAGCGAATCGAAGAGGATCACGACGCCGGAGTACCCGAGCTTGCGCGCACGCCAGTCGAGCTCGCGGAGCTCGTCGTGCACGAAGCGGACGAAGGTGGACAGGTGCCGGGCGACGATCTCGCGGACCCGGTGGCGCACGGTCGGGTTCGTCTTCAGGTTGAGCTCGACCCCCGCCTTCGCGCCCGCCCCGACGCCCGCCGTCAGCTTGCCGATCTCCACGTCGGTCCGCGAGAGCCAGGCCCAGAGCCGCCGGTGAGGCCCGTCCGTCAATGCGTCGGCCGCGTCGCCTCCCTCCGCAGCCAGGACGGTGCGCTCGGCGTGAAGCAGCACGAGCGCGAGGACGTCCGAGATGTCGATCTCCACGGTGAGATCGAGGACATCGTCCGCGTCGATCAGGACCGTGAGGAGGTTGCGCCGCTTCGGATCGGAGAGCCTGGCCGCGAGGCGCTGGATCTCCGTGCTCTTCCCCGTGCCGCGGAGGCCGGTGAAGAGCTGGCAGACGGGCGTCCTGGAGAGCTCGATCTGACGCGCGAGCTTGTTCGTCCAGTGAGCCCCACGCACGCCCCGGTGGTCGATGTCCACGTTGCGCGCGTCGCCCGGCGACAGCGGTTCGTCGGGGTTGCAACGGTTGTAGAGCTCCTGGAGGCGCTCGAACTCCATCGCCGGGAAGGTACCCGACGGCCCCGTGCTCGTCAGGGAATTCGCGCTGGCCGTCGACGCCGGCCCCTCGTCACGCCACGAGCGCGCGCTCCCCCGCCGCCTCATCCAGCCGCACGAACCGCGCGCCCCGCCGCGCGGTCTCCTCCACGAACGCCCCGAGCGCCTCGAGCCGCCTGCCCCGCGGGACGCGCAGCTCCGGCTGGTACGGCGCGAGCGCCTCGAGGCCGTCGCTCCGGTCGAGGAAGTCCATGCCGTGCAGCTCCAGGTTCACGAGCGCCTCGCCGGCGCAGGCGCGCGCGAGCCACCGCGCCCCCGCCGCGCCCGCGAGCGCCACGCTGGTGCCGATGACCGGCAGCCGGAGCCCAGGCGTCACCTGGATCGGCAGCTCGACGAAACGCCGGCCCCCGCGCCGGTACCACGGCCGCCCCGGCCGGTACGGACGGCGCGGCGCCGCGAGCACCCGCGGCGTGTCCAGGATCGCCGCCGATCCCCTCCCCTGCGCCCGCTGGACGCCCATCACGACAGCCTTCGCGGCGTAATACGGCGGGCACGGGAACACCGAGGAGTCGAACGCGACGCCGACCGCGTCGAGCGCGTCGAACAGCGCGTCGCTCACCGTGTACCCCGGCGCGCGGAAGCCCGTCGGACGGCGCCCGACCGCCTCCGCGATCGCCTCGGCGCCCAGGAGGACGTCGGCCGCGATCGCGGCGCGCGGGAGCCGCGACAGGTCGTAGCGGTGGCTGTACGAGTGGTTCTCGACCGCGTGGCCCGCGTCGCTCAGCGCGCGCAGCGCCGCCCCGCTCGCAGGGCGCGCGAGGTCGCGGCCGATCGCGAACAGCGTGACGGGGATGCCGTGGGATGCAGCGAAATCCGCGATGCGCGGCAGCGCCGCGTCATAGACCGCGTGCAGCGCGGCCGCCGCCCCGGGGGCTTCCGGGGCGGCGAGGCCGTGGAGGGCGAGGTAGTTCGGGACCTCGTCGAGGTCGATCGAGACGGCGGCGAGGCGCCCCCCCATCGGACCGCGTCAGCTCGCGGCCATCTTCGCCACCTCGGCGGCGAAGTCGTCCTCTTTCTTCGCGATGCCCTCGCCGCGCTCGTACCGGACGAAGCGCGTGACCGTGAGCTCGCCGCCGGCCGCCTTGGCCGCCGCCTCGCGGAGCTTGTCGATCGTCATGCCCGACACGCCGCGCGACGCCGCCTCGACCGACTCCTGCTCGATCAGCGCGACCTCCGAGTACCACTTGTTGAACTTGCCCTCAATGATCTTCGGCCACGCCGCCTCCGGCTTCGGCTTCGGATCCTCGCGGAGCTGCGCCTCGAAGATCTCCTTCTGCTTCGCCTTCAGCTCCTCGGTGATCTCCTCCCGGCGGAGGACGAGCGGGCTCATCGCGGCGGCCTGCATCGCCGTGTCCTCGATGAACTTCTGCACCTCGGGGTGCTCCGCCACCGCCTGGCTCGAGGCCTCGACCGCCACGAGCACGCCGATCTTGCCGCCGAGGTGCACGTAGGCGTGCGCGACGCCGTGCTTGCCCTCGGAGATCGACACGCGATCCCAGCGGCGCACCGCGACCTTCTCGCCGATGCGCGCGGTCAGCTCCGTCGCGACGTCGGCGACCGGCTTGCCGCCGATCGAGAGCTGCGCGACGTCCGCACCCGCGGGCGCCTTCTCGGCCGCGGCGAGCACGTCGCCGACGAACTGCCGGAACGCGTCGTTGCGCGCAGCGAAGTCGGTCTGGATGTTGACCTCGACCATCGTCGCGCTCCGCCGATCGGCCGCGACGACCGCGCGGACCTCACCCTCGGTGGCGGACGCACCGGCCCGCTTGGCGCTCTTCGCGAGACCCTTCTTGAGGATGATCTCGACCGCCTTCTCCATGTCGCCCTCGGCCTCCGTGAGGGCGCTCTTGCAGTCGCTCATCCCCGCCTGGGTACGCTCACGAAGCTCCTTGATCGCCTGCGCATTGATGCCGGCCATGGCTCTTTCTCCTTCAACCTAGATTAGGTAGGAGCCGCGCCCAGCGGCCCCTCTTCATCGCACTTCAGACCTGTGTCAACGAACGCCCGCGCGACGCGCTGGTCGGACCGCAAAGGCAAAGAGGGCGCAGAGAGGTGAAATTTGCATTTCTGTCCCTGCGCCCTCCGTGCGCCGCGGTCTCCGATCCCGCCGGGCGGGAGGCGACATCGTCGCCCACCACCCGGACCGCCGGGCCGCTCCGATGCGGCTCGCGCCGCCGCTACGACGCCTGCTGCTGACGCGGACCACCGCGGCCGCCGCGGCCGCCCTGGTACACGTTGATCTCGTCGCGGCCGCGACCGCCGCCCGCCGGGGGCTGCGAGCCGTGCGCGCCCTCGCCGTGATCCTTGCGGCGCTGCGCGCCCTCGACGCACGCGTCCGCGACGCGGGCCGTGATCAGCCGGATCGAGCGGATGGCGTCGTCGTTGCCAGGGATCACGAAGTCGACGAGATCCGGGTCGCAGTTCGTGTCCGTGATGGCCACGACCGGGACGTTCAGCTTGCGCGCCTCGCTGATCGCGATCGACTCCTGGTGCGGATCGATCACGAAGATCGCCGCGGGCAGGCCGCCCATGCCCTTGAGGCCGCCGAGGTACTTCTCGAGCCGCTCGCGCTCCTTCTCGAGGCGGACGACCTCCTTCTTCAGGAGCTGCTCGTACGTCCCGTCCTCCTTCATGCGCTCGAGGGTGCGCAGGCGATCGAGGCCCTGCTTGATCGTGCGGAAGTTGGTCAGCGTGCCGCCGAGCCAGCGGTTCGTGACGAAGTACATGCCCGCCCGGCGGGCCTCCTCCTGCACGATGTCCTGCGCCTGGCGCTTCGTGCCGACGAACAGCACGTGGCCGCCGCGGCTCACGGCGTCGGTCAGGAAGTCGTACGCGCGCTTGAAGAGGCGCGTCGTCTGATCGAGATCGATGATGTGGATGCCGTTGCGCGCGCCGTAGATGAACGGCCGCATCTTCGGGTTCCAGCGCTTCGTCTGGTGGCCGAAGTGTACGCCCGCGTCGAGCAGCGAGCGCAGCGGGAGCGGGAAATCCCCCGGCTGGGGGGCAACGGCCTGCATGGTGTCGGCCGCGGGAGCGGATGCGGAATAGCTTGTGTCAGTCACGGCAGTGTCCTTTCGGTTGGTCCGCCGCTCCCCCTCCCGCGACCAACCCCACGCGCGGACAGGAGCGTCCGTGTCCGTGGGGCACCGGGTCGCGGAATGCCGTGGTGCCAGGAGAGCGTGTGGATTCACGCGCAGCGACAGCGAGGGCGAGGATTCAACCCCAGCTGTCCCCCTCGTCACGAGACCGCACGAAGGGGGCGGTTTGCTACCCCGATGGGCTCCGCTTGTCAAGCGGCGGCGCGGCCGCGTCTGCGGCTGGTTTCCCGCGTGATTCCCGCGCGGTTGCCGCCGCTTCGCCCCGGGCTCGGCGCGATGAAACCGCGGGCGGAGGCGCGCCGCGCAGAACGGGAGCGCCGAGGCGCGCCGTGTCCCGGCCCCCACGATGACGTACACTCCGCCCGTGCGACCCGCCTTCCTTGCAGCACGCTTCGCCTCGATCCGCGCAAGTTACGCGCGCGGCGCGGCACGCTGGACACGCTTCGCTGCCTGCGCCGGCCTCGCCGTCGTGTCCGCCTGCATCGCCACGGCGCCCGAGGGCATTCGCCGGCAGACCGACGGAGACGGAGGCGGCGGCAGCGACTTCGGGGTGGACCCGCAGGCCACGGCGTCGTCCACGAGCGCCGGGCTGCCGAGCGCCGATCCGCACGCGCTGCTCGGCGCAGACCCGACGCACGGGCCGTTCAACGGGGGCCAGCGCGTCCTCCTCCACGGCAACGGCTTCAGCTCCAGGATCCGGGTCTGGTTCGGCGACGTCGAGGTCGATCCGTCCGCGATCGTGGCCGTCGATCCAAGCCGGGTCCAGGTGGTGGCGCCGCCGGGCGCTGCCGGGCCGGTCGAGCTCGTCGTGCAGAACGGCGACGACGCGTCGACCCGGAGGGCGCTGCCGGGCGGGTACGTCTACGACGCGCTGTACGCGTCCCCGTCGAGCGGGCCGATCTCCGGCGGGACGACCGTCGAGCTCATCGGGCAAGGGACGCGCTGGGACGCGACGACCGTCGCCAGGATCGGTCAGAAGCCGTGCACGGCGCTCGCGGTGGAGGGGCCGACGCGGCTCGTCTGCACCGTGCCCAAGGGCACGCCGGGGGCGAAGACGATCGCGGTGACGACCGGCGATGAGACGATCCTCGTGCTGGACGGCTACACCTACGAGGACAGCACGAACGGCTACAAGGGCGGGCTCAGCGGGGCGCCGCTCGCCGGGCGGCTCCGGGTGCTCGTCTACAACAACTTCACCGGGGACCCGATCCCGGGGGCGCGCGTCGTCGTGGGCAGCAGCCTGGACGCCGCGCTCACCCGCGAGGCGGACGCGTCCGGCGTCGCCGTGTTCGAGGACGCCTCGCTCGACGCCCCGCGGACCGTCACCGTCGCCGCGACGTGCCACAGCCCGATCTCGCTCGTCGATGTGCCTGTCGACACGGCGACCGTGTACCTGGATCCGGTGCTCACGCCGGCCTGCGGCGCGTCCGGCGATCCGCCGCCGCCGGTCGGCGGCAAGGTGGGCACGGCCGGGGTGCTCGACGGCGAGCTCGTCTGGGACAACGAGTCGCTGGACCCCGGCGGCGCGACGTGGAGCAACGTCCCTGGCCCGCGGCGCGAGACAGAGCGCCAGGTGGCGTACGTGTTCACGGCCGGGAGCGATCCGCTCGCGACCTTCAGGCTGCCGCCCGCGATCCAGGCGCTCACCCCCGGGACGCCGGGCGACGTTGGCCACGGGTTCACGATGTACCTCGCGCCCGGGAGCCGCACGCTCTACGCGCTGGCGGGGATCGAGGACCGGTCGGTGGACCCGCCGCGGTTCACGGCGTACGCGATGGGCGTCGTCCGCGGGGTCCCGGTGCTCCCGGGCGAGGTGACGAGGGACGTGTTCGTGCGGATGAACCAGCCGCTCGACCACGCCCTCGAGATGGACGTGACAGCGCCAGCGAAGGGGCCGAAGGGGCCGGACCGCATCCAGGCGAACGTGTCGGTGATGATCGGCAACGACGGGTTCGCCACGCTGCCGATCGGCGCCCAGAGCCCGCTGATCCCGTTCGACGGGAGGCTGACGTTCGTGGGCGTCCCGCCGCTCGACCGCGATCTGCTCGGCGCGCGCTACCACTCCTCGGCGCGCGCCGTCACCGGCAAGGCAGGGCTCGCGCCGATGTCCGTCGTCGGGCGGGTCCTCTCGACGACGACGAGCGAGCCCGTGCGCATCGGCGACTTCGTCGGCGTGCCGACCCTGGAGACGCCGGCGCAGAGCCGCGCGTGGGACGGCGCGCACCTCGCGACGTCGTTCGGCGCAGGCGCGCCCGTGGACCTCAGCGTCTACGACATCGCGAGCGGGAACGGGCTCATCCGGTGGACGATCGCCGTGCCGGCGGGGTCGCACGCGATCGAGGTGCCGGACCTCCGGCAGCTCGGGGTCGAGAACGGGTCGATCCCGCCGGGGCCGATCACCATCGGGGTGTACGGGGCGCGGATCGACGGCTTCGACTACGGCAAGCTCGTCTACCGGCAGCTCACGCCGCAAGGGATGACGGCCTACTCCCTCGACAGCTTCAGCGCGCACCTGTGATGAGCAAGCCGCCCCACCCGACGCACGCTCGCCGGAGGCCCCGCAGCGCCGGGCGATCCGCGGCGGCCGCGGCCCTCACCGGCGCGGCGTCGCTCGGGCTCGCGCTCTCGCCGAGCTGCTTCGACAGCGGCACGCGGTGGGCCGAGCTCCCCGAACAGCCGCCGCCCCCGCCGCCCTGCGCGGCCGGCGAGCTCCGGTGCGGCGCAGAGCTCGCGCGCTGCGAGGAGACCGACGCGGGGCCGGCCTGGGTGACGGTCGACGACTGCGCGGCCCAGGGGCTCGTGTGCGCGTCGGTGGAGCTCGGCTGCAGGGCGTGCGTGCCCGGCACGACCTCGTGCCGGGGGCAGGACGTCGTGGCCTGCGCGCCGGACGGCAGCCTCGGCGACGTGCTCGACACGTGCGACACGGGCGCCGGCGAGGCGTGCCGGGACGGGGGCTGCCCGCAGCTCTGCGACGTCGCCGAGATCGAGCGGAGCAACGTGGGGTGCGAGTACTGGGCGGTCGATCTCGACAACGCGCGGATCGACGCGACGAGCAACGCGGCGGCGCAGCAGTTCGCCGTCGTGATCTCGAACCCGCAGCCCGACGTGCCGAACGAGGTCCACATCTTCCAGGACGACGGCGCGCCGGGCGATGCGCCCGCGCCCGTGGAGATCGCGAGCGCGATCATCGCGCCGCTCTACCTCCAGGTGTTCAAGCTCGGGCCGCGCGAGGTCGACGGGAGCCCCGAGGGGGAGTTCAACACGGGCACGCACACGGCGCTCACGCGCCACGCGTACAAGATCACGTCGAAGTTCCCCGTCGTCGCGTATCAGTTCAACCCGCTGGAGAACGTCAACGTGTTCTCCAACGACGCCTCGCTCCTGAAGCCGCGCGAGGCGCTCACGTACAGCCCGGGCGTCATGTCGACGGCGTACGTCGTGACGGGGTGGCCGCAGACCATCGCGAGCACCGATGATCCGGACACGAACTTCGATCCGCTGAACCCGATCGATCTGCGGGCGTTCCTTACGATCGTCGGGACGCGCGACGGGACGACGGTCGAGGTGAAGACGACGGCGCGGGTGGTCGGCGGCGGGCCCGTGCCGGAGACGCCGGCGAGCGGGTCGATCGAGGTGAAGCTCGGCGCGTTCGACGTGCTCAACCTGGAGACCGGCGGGTTCAACGCGGACTTCACCGGATCGGTCATCAAGGCGGACCAGCCGATCGCGGTGTTCACCGGCAGCGAGGCGTCGGACGCGCCGCACTTCAGGACGCTCGCGGACCGGCGCTGCTGCGCGGACCACCTGGAGGACCAGCTCGACCCGCTCCGGGCGACCGGCAAGCGGTTCGCCGTGCCGCACACGCCGAACCGGTCGCAGACGGTGAAGCAGGCCGGCGCGCGCATCGAGGTCGTGCCCGAGCCGGAGTACGTCAGGATCATGGCCGCGACCGGCAGGGGCGCCGAGATCACGACGACGCTGCCGCCGCCGGACGACCGGATCACGCTGTCGTCGCTGGGCCAGTTCCACGACGTGACGGCGTGGGGCGACTTCCTTATCGACAGCTCCGAGCCGGTCATCGTGTCGCAGATCATGGCCAGCCAGAACGCGACCGGCGTGAGGCAGGGCCTGCCGGGCGGGGACCCGAGCCTCGTCATCCTGCCGCCGATCGAGCAGTTCCGGCAGGACTACGTGTTCCTGACGCCGGACAAGTACGCGTTCGACTTCATCTCGGTGATCGCGCCGCCGTCCGCCGTCGTGCAGCTCGACGGCGTGACGCTCGGGCCGGAGGAGTGCGAGATCGCGCCGGCGGACGGGCTCACGGAGGAGCAGCGCGGGCGCGGCGCGCCGCCGCTCGTCGTCTACCGGTGCCAGCTCAGCTTCGCGACGATCGATCCGGAGAAGCCGGCGCCCGACAACGTGCTGCCCGGGCGGCAGCGCGACGGCGTGCACCGGATCGCGGCCTCGGCGCCCGTGGGGCTGCTCGTCACGGGGTTCGACTCGTTCGTGAGCTACGCGTACGCGGGCGGCACCGAGCTGCGGGAGATCGCGGCGCCGGACTGAGCCGGCGGGCGGCCGCCGCCCGCTGCCAGGCGTCGCCGCGCGCCGCGTCGCGGCCGCCTGGCGCCGGCCGCGCCCGCGCCGCGGGTCACTTCGCGCCGGCGCCGAGCAGCCCCTTCAGCTTCACGACGAGCTTCAGCGCGTCGAGCGGCGCGAGCCGGTCGACGTCCACGGAGCGCAGCGTCTCGACGACCGCCGCCTGCTCCGGCGGCACCGCCGCCTGCGCCGGGGCGAACAGGTCGAGCTGCGCGGCGCCCGAGCGCGAGCGGCCCCGCAGCGAGGCGTGCTTGCCGCCCGGCAGCGCGGCGCCCGACTCCAGGGTCGAGAGGATGGCGCGGGCGCGCGCGAGCACCCCCTCGGGGACGCCCGCGAGCCGCGCGACGGCCACGCCGTAGCTGCGGCTCGCGGGGCCCGCCTCGAGCTTGTGCAGGAAGATCACGTCGTCGCCGTGCTCGCGCGCGGCGACGGAGTAGTTCGCGATGCCCGGCGCGCGCGCGGAGAGCTCCGTCAGCTCGTGGTAGTGCGTCGCGAACAGGGCGCGGCAGCCGATCGCCTCGAACAGGTGCTCGGCGACCGCCCAGGCGATCGCGAGGCCGTCGTACGTGCTCGTGCCGCGGCCGATCTCGTCGAGGATCACGAGCGATCTCCGCGTCGCGTCGCGGAGGATCTCCGCTGTCTCGCGCATCTCCACCATGAACGTGCTCTCGCCGCGCGCGACGTTGTCGCTCGCGCCGACGCGCGAGAGGATCCGGTCGACGAGGCCGATCTCCGCCTCGCGCGCCGGCACGAAGCTGCCCATCTGCGCGAGCACGACGATGAGCGCGACCTGGCGCATGAGCGTCGACTTGCCCGCCATGTTGGGGCCCGTGATCAGCCAGAGCCGCTCGCCCGCGAGGTCGAGGCGGGTGTCGTTCGGCACGAAGTTCCCCGCGGCCGCGAAGCGCTCGACGACGGGGTGGCGGCCGTCGCGGATCGCGATCGCGTCGCCCGCGGTGACGTGCGGCCTCACGTAGTCGTTGCGGTGGGCGACGTCGGCGAGGGCGGCGGCGACGTCCCACGCCGCGAGCCGGCGCGCGAGGGCGCGGAGCCGGCCCTCGCCCTTCGCGACGAGGGTCCGGAGGCGCTCGAACAGCGCGGTCTCCCGCTCCAGCGCGCGCGCCCCGGCGTGCTCGATCTTGTCGGCGAGCTCGTCGAGCTCGTCGCTCGTGTAGCGCTCGCCGGTCGCGACGGTCTGCTTGCGGCGGAAGGTGTCCGGGACCTTGCCGAGGTGCGCGCGCGTGACCTCGATGTACCAGCCGAACACGCGCGTGTACTTGACCCGGAGCGACGGCGCGCCCGTCTGCGAGCGCAGCTTCGCCTCGAGCGCGAGGATGAGCTCCGTCGCGTTCTTCTCCACGGCGCGCGCCTCGTCGAGCTCCTTGTCGTACCCCTCGCGGAAGACGCCGCCCTCGCGCGCGTTCGGCGGCGGCCGTTCGACGAGCGCGGCGGTCAGCTCGGCGCCCACGTCGGCGACGACGTCGAGCGCCGCCGCCTCGGCGAGCAGCGGCTCCGAGAGGTCGGGGATCGACCGGACCGCGGCGACCGCCGCCGGGGCGGCCGTGAGGCCGTCGCGAAGGCAGCCGAGGTCGCGCGGCGTGGCCTCGCCGAGGAGCGCGCGGACGCTGAGGCGCTCGAGGTCGCCGACGCCGCCGAGCGCCTCCCGCAGCTCGCCCCGGGCGCGCGGGTGCGAGACGAAGAGCTCCACCTCGTCGAGGCGGCGGCGGATCGCCGCGACGTCGGCGAGGGGCGTGAGCAGGCGGCGGCGCAGCAGGCGGGCGCCGCCCGGGGTGACCGTGCAGTCGATGACGTCGAGCAGCGAGCCGCGACGCCCGCCGTCCGCGGCGCGCACGAGCTCGAGGTGCGACTGCGCCGTCTCGTCGATGCGCAGCGTGCCCGAGGTGTCGTGCGGGGCGATGCGGCGCACGGGGATGCGCGCGCCGGGGCTGCAGCGGCGCGCGAAGCGCAGCGCCCGCGCCGCCGCGCGCACCGCCGGGAGCGGGTGCTCGGCCAGCGCCGCCGCCGAGATCGGCTCGATCGCGGCGTCGTCGAGGATCGACGCGACGAGCGCGCTGTCGAGCTCGTCGTCGTCGCGCAGCGCCGCGCGGCAGGAGAGCGACGCCGCGGCGGCGCGGACGTCGGGCAGATCCCGGGCGATCAGCGCCTCGCGCGGGTCGGCCCGGGCGAGCTCCGCGAGCAAGCTCGCGGCGTCCGGGATGGAGGTGGCGGAGAGCTCGCCCGTGGAGAGATCGAGCAGCGAGAGGCCGTACGGCCCGCCCGTCGCGCCGGCGTCGCCGCGGCTCACGCCGCCCCCGTCGACGGCCGCCAGGTAATGGTTGGCGCGCGCGTCGAGCTGCTCGGTCTCCGTCACGAGCCCCGGCGTGACGACGCGCACGACCTGCCGCGGCACGAGCCCCTTGATCTTCGAGGGATCCCCGCACTGCTCGCAGATCGCCACCTTGTGGCCGAGCGCGAGGAGGCGCGCGATGTAGCCGTGCGCCGCGTGGTGCGGGACGCCGGCCATCGGCACCTCGTCGGGCTCACCCTTGTTGCGGGCCGTGAGCGTCAGGTTCAGCGCGCGCGATACGAGGACCGCATCGTCGTTGAACATCTCGTAGAAGTCGCCCATCCGGAAGAAGAGGATCGCGTCAGGGTGAAGCGCCTTCGCTTCCTCGTACTGGCGCATCACCGGCGTCAGCTTCTTCCGGGCCGCAGGCTGCTCGGACGGATGCATCGCCGGCGTTCTAATCGCGACGACCGGTGAGGTCTACGCGGGACGCGCGCGTTTACCCCGCGGTTTTCGTGGAAATTTCGGCTTTGGATCCGGAATGCCCGGGCCGGCCGGCGCGTGGAGGACGCGCGCGTTCGGCGCGCGGGCCCGACGAGCGGCTCAGTTGAACCGGCGCGTCGCGCCGACGCTGCGCGCGTTCAGCAGGATCAGGCCTTCGAACGAGCCGTCGGTGATCGCGAGCTCCCCCGTCGCGGGGACGAGCCGGATGGCCTGCGGCTGGATCTCCGCCTGGTCGCTGAGCTGCACGAGCAGCGGCCTGAACGCCCCCTGCGTGATGAAGCGGAACTGCATGTCCTGCTCGGGCACGCCGCCCGTGACCGCGAAGCGGAACATCGGGTTGACGAACGCGCCGAGGTCGCCGTCGGTGACGCGGCCGTCGTCGCGCGTGTGCACGACGCGCCCGTTGAGCCGCGCGAGGCGCTCGTCGCAGGCGTTGCGGCACCTGCCCGTGTCCGGGTCGGCGACGACGTGGTGCAGGAAGCCTGCGCCGCCGCTCTGGACCACCCACTGGCCCGCGGCGCGGACGCCGAGCTGCACCTCACCGCCGAAGCAGCACGCGGCGAACGCGACCTCGTCGACCGCGGGGTCGCGCGACTCGAGCGTGAGGTGGTCCTCGTACGCCTCGACGACGCGGAGCCCCGGGCGCGACGTGATGACGCTGCCGTATTTCGCGTTGCAGCTCTCGAACGAGCAGACCGACGACTCGAGGTTCTCCCAGTAGTCGGCGTCCTCGGCGGGGAGCGCGGACGTGATCTGCACGAAGTCGGCGAGCTGCGCGGCCCGGGCCGCGGCCTCGCGCTCCTCGACGCCAGCGGCGAGGAGCTGCTCCTCGACGCTCGCCCGGCTCTGCACGCCGCGGCGGCAGAAGCGCGCGTCGGCGCTCCTCACCGCGCCGTCCTCCTCGTCGAAGCGGACGAACGTGCGAGCGAACCCGGGGAGCACGCCCTCGTAGGTCACCGTCCACGTCTCGTTGGCGAGGTGCACCCGCGGATCCTCGAGGTTCATCGACAGCGCGTGCTGCGGCTCGCCGGCCCTCAGCACGAGCCCCTGCTCGTCGACGAGGGTCTGGCCGCTGTCGGCCGCCTCGATCGTCTCGCGATCGGCGCCCACCGCGAGGGTGAGCGGGGGCGCGTCCCCGGGCGGGAACGTGGCGCGCATCTTCGGGCTCTCCGCGGAGAACGGGACGACCGAGCCGGCGCGGTCGAAGAGGATCGGCAGGCCCTGGACGCCGGGCTCGAGCTGGCCGGCGCCGTCGCTCGTCGCGATGTAGTTCGCCGAGCGGAGCGTGTGCGGGGAGACGACGTTGCACGAGACCTCGCCGCTCGTCGCGAGCGGCGTGTCCCCGTCCGACGCGCCCTCGGCGCAGCCCGCGCGCGCGCCGCCGATCGCGGGCCCGCGGCAGGCCGCGTCGAGGTCGTCGACGTCGACGAGCGCGACGTCGCCGTTCGTGAGCACGAGGTAGGCGAACGAGCCGCGGAGCTTCAGCGGGCCGGCGCCGGCGTCGCGAGCGGCCGACGTACGGTACAGCGTCTCGATGTCGCACGAGGCGACGCTGCTGTCGCACGTCCTGAGGCGCGGATCGGGGTCGCACCGGATCCCCTCCGGCGCGACGCCGGTCGCGGGGAGGCTGGCGGGGGCCTCGCGCTGGACGACCGCGAGGTCGCGGACGGGCGCCGGGAGGCGGATCCGGTCGGGCGGCTGGAACGGGTTCCACTCCGGGTGGGGGCGCGAGAGCGGCGCGCGGCTCTCGGCGCCGTCGCTCACGTCGAAGACCATGACGCTGCCGTCGCCAGCGTCGACCGCGTAGAGGAAGCGGCGGAAATCGGGCGGCAACGCCGGGCTGACGGCGATGCGGCTCGTCGTGACGACGCGCTCGGGGTCGAGCGTCGACGCGGGCAGGAGCGGCGGCAGCTCGATCGGGTCGCAGGGCGACGGGAGGTCGACGACGTGGATCACCGGCGCGTCGAGGTCGGCGACGAACAGCCGATCACCCGCCAGCGCGAGCCCCGCGGGCCGCGGCGCCTCGACCGACTGCGCCGGACCGGCAGAGGCCGACGGCGCGACGCACTCCGGGCCGTGCGGCGCGACGTCGGGCGGCGCGGCCGGCGGGAGCGAGACCTGGAGGGGGACCCATCGCTCCACCTCGCACGGCGCGAACCCGCCCTCGGCGTACCGCTCGTCCTCGAGGAGCGTCTGCGCGTCGATCACGGCGAAGCCGCCGAGCTCGGGCAGGGTCACGAGGAGCTTCTGCCGGCCGAGCCCTTCGCGGCTCAGGTCGCCGCTCGAGCTGCCGCACGCGTCGTCGCTGGCTTCGGCCTCGCCGGGGCTCGCCGGGTCGATGTCGTAGTCGCTCGAGCAAGAGCTCCGCAGCTTGCCGTCCGGCGCCGCGGGATCGGAGACGAGCAGGATCTCGCCCGGCGGGGAGCCGAGCGAGCAGGACGGCCACGAGCTGAGCGCCGGGACCGGGCAGCCCTCGCGCGGCAGCACCCGCGCCGACGGGAGCGCGAAGATCCCCTCGCGACCCGGCTCGGCGACGGCGACGAAGGACGCGGTGCCGCCCCGCGACGCGACGATGTCGACCGGCTGCGCGCCCACGGGGAGGAAGCTCGCGCCGGGCGTGCCGGGGTCGAGATCGAGGATCGGCGAGCGCTCGCTGGTCATGTCGATGACCGCGACCTCGCCGCGCGACGTCTGCGTCACGAGGGCGTAGAGGTGCGGCAGCTTGGCCCTGCCGCCCTCGGCCTCGTCGACCTCGAAGTCGGTGGGCGTGTCCGCGGTGCGGTACGAGCAGTCCGTGATCGGGAGCGAGCGCAGCACGCCCGGCTTCTCCGGATCGGGCCGGTCGATGGCGAGGCAGACGAAGGCGCTCCGGCCAGACTGCGCGAGGGCCTCGACGTCGACCGGCGTGGCCTCGCCGGCGCACCCGACGAGCGCCAGGACGGAGGTGGGGGCGAGGAGCGCGGCGCGCGGCTTCATTGGGACTCCCGGGGCGGGACCGGCTTGCCCACCGTGAGGATCATCGATCCGAACGTGTTCGCCTTGCGCATGTCGAGGTCGACAGCGCCGAGGTACGAGTCGGTGAAATGCGCGATGTACATGAGGGAGTAGGGTTCACAGACGCCGTCGCCCGGCGCGCAGTCGCAGCGCGCCTTGTCGTCGCCGCACGTGTGGCCCGTGTCGAACGCGATCGCCTGGGGGCCGCGCCCCGTGCGGATGACGGCGTCGATGCGGCGCGCCTCCGGGTCGTAGGAGAACGCGAGCCCCGAGTCGAACGCGACCGCGATGACCCTGCGGTGGCGGGCGCCGTCGGCGCCGATCACGTCGCCCACCTCGACGCGGGACGGGTAGGCCGCGAGCGGCACGGCGTCGCGGATCGCGATCGTCTCGTACGCGGCGGCCCAGCGGCCTTCGGGCTCGTCCGACGCCTGCTCGACCAGCGTCGTGGTGAGCTCCCCGATGAGCAGCGAGTTCGGGAAGCGGTGCGCCACGAAGACGCGCACCGGGATCGCCGTGCAGCGCGCGAGGCACTCGAGGTCGTCCCCGCAGGCCGCCTCGCACGCCTGCCGCTCGCCCGCGTCGACCGCGATGCCGCGGGAGTCGGTGCCGCTCGCGACCGCGCTGATCCGGGTCGTGGTCGACTGGAACAGGAGCGCCGGCGCGGACTGCTGGATCTCCTGGTACCGGAGCAGGTCGAGCTGCGGCGCCGCGACGTACGTGAGCGCGAAGGTGGGCTCGTAGTCGATCTCCCTGTCCAGCTGCCTCAGCCGGCTGACGAGGCGCGGGGGCGGCACGGCCGCGAGCTCCGTCGGCCCGGCGGCGAGATCGGTGAGGACCGCGGCGAGCTGCGGCCGCGTGGCGCCGCCCGCCGGCGCTGGCACCCACGGGTTCACGATGGCGCTCACGATGTTCTCCGTCTGGTGCGAGACGATGACGCTCGCCCCGTCGGGGCCCGCGGCGATGCCGAACGGCTCGAGCGGGAGCTTCCGCCGGATGAGCTCCTGGCCCGGGTCCTCGCCGATGCGGTGGTCCCTCGCGCAGCGCCCGCCCGTCGAGGCCGCGCCGCAGTCGAGCCGAAAGCAGGCGTCGCCCTCGCAGCGCTGCGCCGCGGGGGCGTCGATCCGGTCGTCGGCGACGTCGAAGAAGGTGATGGATGGGTCGCCGCGGACGGGCACGAAGAGCCGCGCGACCGGGCCTCCGGCCGCGGCCGGCTCGGCGTCGGGCCCGGGGAGCGGCCTGTGCACGAGGACGGCGTTGGACGCGAACGCGCCGATCACGGCCGAGCTGCGGACGATCTCCTCGTCGCCGTCAAGGGCGGAGACGTCGAGCGGCCCGCACGGGCCCGGATAAAGGAGCGGCGCGGCGTTGGGGCCGAGGCCCGCCGCCTCACACGCCGCGCTCACGCTGGCGCCGGCGCCCGCCTCGCCGGGGTTGAGCGACGCCTGGAGGCCGAGCGCCCGCCGGCGCAGCCGCTGGAGATCCAGCGCCTGGACCGTGCCGCCGTTGAACTGGAGATCGAAGTCCGAGTTCGCGACGTAGAGGACCCGCCCGCCGGGGGACGCCGCGATGCCCGCCGGGAAATAGAACGCGTCGACCGGCGGCGGGAGGCCCTCGCTGTC
Source organism: Sorangium sp. So ce1335 (assembly GCF_051521615.1). Classification (NCBI taxonomy): domain Bacteria; kingdom Pseudomonadati; phylum Myxococcota; order Polyangiales; family Polyangiaceae; genus Sorangium; species Sorangium sp. So ce1335. Next base: position 4,311,405 of record NZ_CP150363.1, on the reverse strand, counting down.
CACGAAGCAGCCGGCCACCCCGAGCCCGCCCACGATCGAGGCCGCGAGGCCTGCACCAAGAATGCGAGGTGTCCGGAGAAGTGCGCAGGCGAGCGTCATGCGGGCGCGGAGACTAGTCAGCACCACGAGCACTGGCAACCCGCTCCAGGAGTTCGTTTGCGGCGGACGCGCGTCGAACACGCCGGAACCAGCGCCGCCGCGACGTTGGGCGCCCGACGACGGCGGGCGCGCTGCGCGCGGGGCGCAGGCCGGGCCCGGCGCACGCGCACGGCTCGGCAGACGCGACCTCCCCGCGGCGCTCGCTGTGGCGTCCGCCCGCCCCCCGTCTCTCTCTACAACTGCGGCAGGACGCGCAGGCGCCCTCCTGCGCCGGCAGGCGCCGAGGTGCGCCCTCGAAGCGCCGCTGTGCCGGCCGAGGACCAGGAACGAGCGCCGTCGTCCGTCCCCCTGCATGTTGATCTCGGAGACGCGGCGCGCCTTTGCTACGTTGGTCGCCGGGACATGGCCGATCTCGCAGCCGCCCTTGTCATGGGAATCGCCCTTCTCGGGCTGATCTATTGGTATTTTCGTTCAAACAACGGCGACCGGGCCCGGCCCCGCGCGGCGATCGCGCCGTCGCAGGGTGGCCCAGGAGCCCATGCCCTCGACGAGGGGGAGGCAGATCTCGAAGGTTCGACGACGGGGGCGGGCGCTGTCGGCGCCCAGGACGGGACGCGCGTGCCCGCGAGCGAGAGCTCGCACGCGAAGGCCGCCGGGGCACAGGGCCGCGCAGAGCGGGTCTCCGGCGCCGACTGGAAGCGCACCACCGGGTCGTCGCGCCGCGACGACGACGATGACGCCTTCGATGACGACGACGACCTCACGCTGATCACGCTGGCGCCGCCGGAGGTGCTGCAGAGCGCGATCAAGCGCCCGAGCGCCCCGTCCTACGGTGGCGACGACGACGACGACGACGACGAGCACGAGCGCGAGGAGCCCTCGGCCGTCCCCATCATCTACGACGACGAGGCCGCGGTCGACGAGCCGACCAGCTCGTCGCCGCTCCTGCTGATCAGCGCCGTCGGACAGACCGATCCCGGCCAGAAGCGCAAGAAGAACGAGGACTGCTATCTCTGCCTGGACGAGCACTACCTGTTCGCCGTGGCGGACGGCATGGGCGGGCACGCGGGCGGCGACGTCGCCAGCCGCCTCGCCGTCGACACGATCGCGCGGGCGTTCCGGGACCAGTCGTTCGTGGACGGCGAGGCGGAGCGCGCCTACCCCGATGTCCCGCGGCGCGGCAGCGAGCTCGCGGTCGCGATCCAGCGGGCGAACCAGGCCATCTACGAGCGAGCCCACGCCGAGCGGAGCCTCACCGGCATGGGCACGACCCTGGTCAGCGCGCGCTTCTCCCCGAACAAGCAGCGCCTCTACATCGGCCACGTCGGCGACAGCCGGTGCTACCGCCTCCGCGACAACGAGCTGACGCAGCTCACCACCGATCACACCATGGGCGCCGCCGGGATCACCGGGCCGATGGCGAACCACCTGAGCCGGGCCATCGGGATCTCTCCCGCGGTCAAGGTCGACCTGATCATCGCGCGCCCCCACCCCGGCGACGTCTACCTCCTCTGCTCCGACGGCCTCTCGAAGATGGCGACGCACGAGGCCATCCGCGACATCCTCCTCGCCGAGCCCGATCCCGAGAAGGCGTCCCAGGCGCTGATCGAGAAGGCGAACGCGGGCGGCGGGCGCGACAACATCACCGTCATCCTCGTCCGGGTCAGCGATCCAAAGGACCTCGCCCGCCTCGCCTCGCGCGCCGGCGCCGGCGCCGGCTGAGCGCTCGCCCGGCCCCTCCTTACTCTCCCCCCTCGCACCGTCCCGACCGATCCCCGCGCGGCGCCAACGCGCGTCGCGCACGCGCGGCGGAACGCGGCCGCGCGCTCCTGCTCAGCGCGTGATCGGCGCGCGTTCATCCCGGTTTGCAGTCTCTTACGGACAACGTCCCTCGTTTGCCAGGAAGGCAGATGCGGCGGCGCGGCGGGCCACGGAGCGGCCATATATGGGCGCCGGCGCGAATCGTCACGAATAACGCTCACGCGCATTCACAATCGCATTGCGATCTCATTACGTCATAGCGCGCTCGATTCTCACGCATACGACGCCTGCCCGGGCTCGAGATCGCTTAAAAAGAAGCGTCATGCGCTCTTGACGCGCTGCGATTCGAGCGCTCTGAATGGCGGCCATCAACGAACGACTCGCTCAGTGGAGCCATCGACCCGGGAATGCGACGAGCCCTTCTCTTCAACATCGTTTTCATGTCTCTCCTGCTCGGCGCGCCCGCGCTCGCCGCGGAGCCGGCGCGCCGCGTCCTGCGATTGCAGTACAGCGAGGATGGGCGAGCGGCGTCGTGCCCTGGAGAAGCCGCGCTGCGCGAGCAGATCCAGGCGCGCACGGGGTACGACCCCTTCCGGGAGGATGCGCCCGAGGAGGTCGGCGTCGAGATCGTCTCGCGCGGCGCCGACCTCGTGGCGAAGATCAGGTACCGGGACGCGGGCGGGAAGGTCTCCTCGGAGCGCGAGTTCGACGCTCCGAACGACGATGCCGCGTGCAGGTTGCTCACGAGCTACACCGCGCTCTCGATCGCCTTCACCCTGACGCCGTTCGGCCTCGACGAGCGCGCCCCCGCGGCGACAGCGCCTCCCCCCGAGGTCGCGCCGCCGGCCCCGCCGCGGGCGAGGCGGCCGGCGCCGCCGCGCCCGGAGCCCGCGATCGACCCCGACACACTCCCGCACCAGACGCAGCTCGGCGCCGGCGGGTACGTGCGGTTCGGAGCCACCAGCGAGGTGCTCGGCGGCGTCTCCTGCATTGCCCGGTCGCGCATGTCGCGGCGCGTGACCCTGGCGATCGAGATCCGGAAACTGATGCCCTTCGTGGCGCCTCTCGGCCGCGAGGGCGCGGATCAGGATCCATCGAGCCCCGGGAGCTCGGGGGAGCCGTCGCCGTACACGGAGTCGCTCCTCTCCGGCGCCCTCGTCTCGTGCTTCCATGCGCGCGCCCCGTTCGTCGGCTGCGGCATCATGGAGGTCAGCATGCTGCTGCTCGCCGGTCAGCCCGGCGCGGACCCCGATGCGGCCCTGCTGATGATGACGCTCGGGCTCCGTGGCGGGGTCGAGGTCCCGCTGACCGACTGGCTCGGGGTCTATGGCCACGCCGAGCTGCTCCTCACCGCGTTCCGGCTCCGGGACACCCCCGCCGTCGGCGCCCCGAGGACCCCTCGCCTGGCCGCATCGCTCGGCGCCGGGCTGCTCACGGGCTTCTGAGCGCGGAGGCGCACGGCGCGGAGCTCGGCCCAGGCCGCCCGGCGGCGCACGTCCGCGCCGCGCGGTTGGAACCAACGGCAACCGACGGCAACCGACGGCAACCGACGGCAACCGACGGCGACCGACGGCGCGGAACGCCTTCTCTCTGGCACGAGGCTGCGAAATTCGCGTAGCCTTCCCTGACGGTGCTCCGGGAGTTCACCGATCCGACCGACCGCTTCATGATCGAAGCCCGCAGCCGAAGCGGCGGCATGGGCGATATTTTCAAGGGCACCGACCAGACGACCGGCGCCCCGGTCGCGATCAAGATCCTTCGCGCCGCCGCGTCGCCCCAGGAGCGCGCCCGCTTCGCGCGCGAGATCGCGATCCTCGCCGATCTCCGGCACCCCAACATCGTCCAGTACATCGCCCACGGCACCTGGCTCGACGGGCGCCTGTTCTTCGCGATGGAGTGGCTCGACGGCGAGGACCTCGGGCAGCGCCAGCGCCGCGCGCCGCTCGGGCTGCGCGACTCGGTGGAGGTCGTCCGTCGCAGCGCGGCCGCCATGGCCGCCATCCACGCCCGCGGCGTCGTCCACCGCGACCTCAAGCTCTCCAACATCTTCCTCGTCCGGGGCAAGGGCACCGCGATCAAGCTGATTGACTTCGGGGTCGTGAAGCTCGCGACCCCGGACGACTGTCCCACGGAGCGCGGCACGATCATCGGCACCCCGCACTTCATGGCGCCCGAGCAGGCGCGCGGCGAGCCGGTGGACGCGCGGGCCGACGTGTACTCGCTGGGCTCCGTCCTGTTCCGCCTGGTCACGGGCAGGAACGTGTTCGAGACCGAGCACGCGATCGCCCTGCTCGGCCGCCTCGTGCTCGAGGATCCGCCCCGCGCGCAGCAGATCCGCTTCGACGTGCCGGAGGCGCTCGACGAGGTGATCACCCGCGCCATCGCCCGCGATCGCGAGAAGCGGTACGAGAACGGCGGGGAGCTGGCGCGCGCGCTCGCGCGGGTCGGGGAGCTCAACAACGACCCGCCCGCGACAGACAGGTCGGCCTCGGCGGTGCGGCGGGCGGCCGCGCCGGAGATCAGGGCGACCCCGGCGAGCCCGGCTGGATCGGGCGACGAGCGGCCGCAGACGCGGCTCGCCACGAGCGAGCGGCGCGTCGTCGCCTGCGTGCTCTTCGAGCTGGGCGCCGGCCCGCTCCGCCCCGAGGTGGACGCCGCGCTGCGCGAGGTCCTCGGCGACGACGCGCGGCTCGAGCCGCTCCTCAGCGGGAAGATGGTCGCGGTCCTCGGCGTCGAGCGCTCGCGCGGCGACGAGGCGATGCGCGCCGCGCGGGCGGCGCTGACCGTGGCGCGGTCGACGCCTGGCGCGCGGGTCTCGGTCGCCGTCGGGCACGCGGTCCGCGGCCGCGCGAACCTCGCCGGCGAGGCGCTCGAGCGCGCGGCGCAGCAGCTCGAGTCCGCCGTGCCCGGCGCGGTGCGGATCGACGCGTACGCGACCGCGGCGCTCGAGGGGCGGTTCGTGGTCCAGGAGGACGCGCGGGGCGGCGTGCTCCTGCACGAGGACGCGACCGGCTTCGACGCGCGCAAGCTGCTCGGGCGCCCCTCGCCGACCATCGGGCGGGAGCACGAGATCGCGAGGCTCCAGGGCATCTTCAACGACCTCGCCGAGGACGGCGTCCCGCGCGCCGCGCTCGTGACCGGCCCCGCGGGCATCGGCAAGAGCCGCGTCCGCGCCGAGCTGATCCAGCGCCTCGACATGGCGCCGCACGCGCCCGTCATCCTGCTCTGCCGCGGCGATCCGATGAGCCAGGGCTCGGGCCTCTCGGGGCTCGGCCGCGCGCTGCGGGCGCTCATGGGCATCCACGACGGCGAGCGCCGCGAGGACCAGGTGCAGAAGGTGAGCGCCCACGTGGCGACGCGCCTGGCCCGCCCGCTGCGCTTCCTCGCCGCCTTCATCGGCGAGCTCACCGGCGTGCCGTTCCCCGACGACGGCAACGAGCCGCTGCGCGCCGCGCGCGAGAGCCCGCAGCTCATGGAGTCGCGCATGCGGATGGCGATCGAGGCGTTCTTCCGCTCGAAGTCCGAGGACACGCCGCAGATCCTCGTCATCGAGGACATGCACTGGGCCGATGGCACCACCATCGCGCTCGTCGACTGGCTGCTCGGCTGCCCCGACCTCCGCTTCGGCGTCTTCGGCTTCGCGCGCTCCGAGCTCTTCAGCCGGTTCCCGGCGCTGTGGGCGCAGCGCAACGTGACCCGGCTGCCGCTCTCGCCGCTGTCGCCGCAGGCCGCGGACCGGCTCGTGGCGACCGCCCTGCCCCAGGCCGATCCGGCCATGCGGGGCGCGATCGTCCAGCGCGCCGGCGGCTACGCGCTCTTCCTCGAGGAGCTCATCCGCCACGCCGCCGAGGGGCGCGACGACGTGCCGCTCAGCGTGCAGGCGCTCGTGCAGCTCCGCGTCGACCGCATGTCGAAGGGGGTGCGCGAGGCGCTGCGCGCCGCGTCCGTCTTCGGCCAGGTCTTCTGGACCGGGGGCGTCGAGGCGCTCCTCGAGCGCCCCGTGGGCGCGGAGCTCGCCGAGCTCGAGGCGGGCGAGATCATCGCGCGCCAGATCGAGCCCCGCGTCGCCGGTCAGGCGCAGTGGACGTTCCGCCAGGCGCTCGTGCGTGACGCGGCGTACGCGTCGATCCTCGAGGAGGATCGCGCCGCGCTCCACCTCGCCGCGGCGGCCTGGCTCGAGTCCGCGGGGGACGTCGACCCGGGGCTCGTCGCGCGGCACGCCGAGGCCGGCGGCGACAAGGCGCGGGCCGCGCTGCTCTATGCGCGGGCGACGCGGGGCGCGGTGGCGCGGGGCGCGGCGCTCGACGCGGCGCTCGATCTCGCGACGCGCGGGCTCGCCTGCGGGGCCGAGGGGACCACGCGCGCGATGCTCCTCGTCCACAAGGGGACGATCTGCGCGCTGATGGGCCGCGTCCCCGAAGGGCTCGACGCGGCGGAGGAGGCGGCGCGCCTCGCGCTGCCCGGCTCGGATCTGTGGGGCGAGGCACAGGTGCTCGCGGCGACGTGCCTCGTCGAGGCGGGCCGCAGCGCCGAGGGCGACGCGCGCGCCGCCTCCGCGCTGTCGCCGCAGTTCGCGGCGGCGCTCTCGCCGTCGATCCGCGCCATGCTGCTCGCGTCGCGCGTCCGCGGCCTCGCGGACATGAGCCGGCCCGCCGAGGCGCTCCGCGCGGCGGAGGCGTCGGTCGAGCTCGCGCGCTCGAGCGGCGCGACCGACGCCATCCTCCACACCCAGGAGGCCCGCCTGGCCGCGCTCATCCACGTCGGCGACCTGTCCGCCGCGGTGCAGGCGGGCGCGGCGCTCGTCGCGGAGGCCGATCGCGAAGGCGACGCCGTCGTCGCGACGAAGGCCCGCCTGAACACCGGCTCGACGCTGAACACCCTCGGCCTGTTCGAGGAGGCGCAGACGCTGCTCGAGCGCGCGCTCGTCGACGCGCGGAGCCGGCACCTCCGGGTGCTCGAGGGCTTCGCGCTCCACAACGTGGGCATGTCGTACGCGCGGCTCGGCAACCTCGAGGAGGGCATCGCGTGCCAGCGCCAGGCGGACCGGCTCGCCGACGCGTGCCAGGTCGCGCGGCTCAAGATCGTCGCCCGGCTGTACGAGGCGGTCTTCCTCGTCTGGCGCGGCGCGCCCGGCGACTACGGGACCGCGCACTCCATCGCGCGCTGGCTCTGCGAGGAGACGGCGCGCCACGCGGCCGCGCTGCAGGCGATGGCGAGCTTCGCGCTGGCCCGCGTCCAGCTCGCGCGCCGCGAGGTGAAGGAGGCGGTCGCCGCGGCGCGCGAGGCCGCTCGCCACCTGGACGGCGGGCCCATCGAGGAGTGGAACGACGCGATCCGCCTCACGCTCGTGGAGGCCCTGCTCGCGACAGGGGACGAGGCGGGGGCGAACGCCGCGCTGGACGCCGCGTTCACGGCCCTCGGCGCGCGCGTCGCGGCCCTCCGGGATCCACGCCACCGCGAGGCGTTCGTGCGCGGGAGCGACGACGTCGGGCGGCTCATCGCCCTCGCCCGCGAGCGCCTCGGCCGGTCGCTGCCCGCGCTCTCCGCGCCGGAGGCGCTGCGGGAGGCGGCCTTCAAGCCGCCCGCGGCGGCGCCGTCGCGCAGCAAGATCACGAAGACCGCCGGCGGCGATCCGGCGGCGCAGCGCGGCGGAGGCCCTGCGCAGGGCAAGGAGGCTCACGCCGAGGGCGCGGCGGCTCCGGCGCGCGAGAAGGGCGCGCCACGTTCTTGACGTTGGATGGCCGGGTAGCTAAGGCCATCCGCGATGCAAAACAACGTCTCTGCGCGGCCCTTCGCGCGCTGCTCCACGCTCTCCAGCCCCGCGCGTCCGGCCGGCGCGAGCCCGGGCGCCGCGCTCCCGGCCCGCCCGACCGCGGGCCGCCGGCTCGCGGCGCGCGTCCTGCCGCTGCTCGCCGCCGCGGCGCTGGGCGGCGCGGCGCTCCTGTCGTCCGCGCCCGCGTCGGCGCAGTCGAAGATCGCCGTCGTCGACGTGCGCCGCGCCATGCTGGAGACCGAGGAGGGGCTCCGCGTGCAGGCGACGCTCAAGAAGCTGTTCGACAGCCGCCAGGTGGAGCTCGACACGAAGCAGCGCGTGCTCGCCGACGAGCGCGACAAGCTCGACAAGGAGGCGCAGGCCGGCAAGACGCCGAAGGACGCGCTCCAGCGCCGGTTCGAGACCTGGCAGCGTCAGGCCGCCGAGCTCCAGGCGACGATGGTCGACTACCAGCGCGAGATGCAGCGCAAGGAGAGCGAGCTGACGACGCCGATCCTGCAGAAGGTGCTCGGCTTGCTCCGCCGCCTCGCCGCGCAGGAGGGCTACGACCTCATCCTCGACAAGTCGGCCGCCCCCTACTACCGCGCGGACCTCGAGCTCACCGACCGCGCCATCCAGATGTACAACAGCGGGCAGACCGGCGACGCGGCGCCCGCGAAGGCTGCGCCGCCCGGCAAGGGCGCGCCGCAGGCGGCCCCGGCGAAGCCGGCCGGCCCGGCGCCCAGGCCGGCCGCGCCCGCCACGCCCGCCAGGAAGTAGCCGGATCCACAGCACGGCGGCGCGGCGCGGGGGCGCTGCGCCGCGGCGGCCCTGGCGCGGAGGTGACGCGGTGAGCTCTTGTCGTGTCGGCCGGGGCTCGCGCCTCTTGGCCTGGATCGGGCTCTGTGCTGCCGGCGCCCTCGCGGCGCCCGCGGCGTGCCTCTACCCCGACTACACATTCGACGAGCCCGAGCCTTCGGGAGGCGGCAGCTCGAGCGGGCCCGGGTCGGAGGATTGCTCGAACGGCGCCGACGACGACGAGAACGGCCTCGTCGACTGCGCCGATCCGGCCTGCGGCGACTTCGTGTGCACGACGGCAGTGCCGGAGGGCTGGAGCGGCTACTTCGCGCTGTTCGACGGGGCGCCCGCGATGGACCCGGGCTGCCCTGCCCCGTTCGCCGCGGGGCAGCCGTTCGTCGGGAACCGGGGCCTGTCCGCGCCGCCGGCGAGCTGCACGTGCTCGTGCGGCCCTGTGCAGGGGCAGCGATGCGACCTGGAGAGCATCCAGATCAGCGTCAGCGACGCGCCGTGTGGATCGCCCTGGGTGTGCGCGTGGGATCTGAAGCCGATCCCCGACTGGATGCCCAACGCGTGCGCGGGGCCCGATGGCGTCTTCGGCGGCGGGATGGCCTGCGAGCCGGGCGGCGAGTGCAAGGCGGACCGGGAAGCGCACCCGTGCGTCGCGTCCGTCTCCGCGGCCCCGCTCGAGGCGACCGGCGGGAGCTGCGCGCCGAGCCCCGTGCAGATCGAGGTGCCGGCGCCCCGGTGGACGGGGCTCGGGCGCGCGTGCCCCGCGCCGCCGGCGGGCCAGGGCTGCAACGTCGGCCGGGTCTGCGTGCCCAGGCCGGGCGCGCCGTTCGAGGGCGGGCTCTGCATCGCGAGGGACGGCGACAACGCCTGCCCGCCCGGCGCGTACACAGAGAAGCACGTGTTCTTCACCGAGATCGAGGACGACCGCGGCTGCGAGGACGACTGCGCGTGCGGCGAGCCGTCGAACGGGACGTGCCGGACGACGATCGCCCTTTACGCCGACGCCGAGACGAACACGTGCGAGACGCCGCTGGTCGAGGTCCTCGCTGGAGCGTGCGAGGACGTCGAGGGAAACCCCACGATCGTCGGCCGCAAGGTGACGTCGGCCACGCCCACCGGCGGCGCGTGCGCCCCGAGCGGCGGCACCGCGACAGGATCGGCGCGGGGCGCCGCCCCGAGGACGTTCTGCTGCCAGAGCCAGGGCTGACGGGCCTGCGCGCGCCCGTGCCCCGCGCGGGCGCGCGGCCTCAGAAGCTGCCGGCGACGCTGAGGCCCGCGAGGTCGGCGCCGGGCGCCTGCAGCACGACCGCCGCGCGACCGGCGCCCTCGCCGGCAGCCCGGCGGATCGCGGCCCCGCCGGCGCGCGGCGCCGCCGGGGCGGGGCCGCTGCTCGTCACGAGCAGCGCGATCCCCGCGGCCACCCCGACGACGCCGAGCCCTATCGCGACCTCGGCGACGCCCGTGTAGAGCCGGCCGCGGTCGGCGGTGGGCCGGGCCGAGGGAGGGCAGCTCGTGTCGCCGCCGCACAGCGCGTCGAGATCGCTCAGCGTGCCGGCGCGGAGGCCGAGGAATACACCGCCCACCGCGCCGCTCGCGACGCTGGCGCCGAGCACGACGAGGCCCGGCACCCTCGACGGCCGCGCCGGCGGCGGCCGTGGACCCGCCGCCGGCGGAGCTGCGTCCCGCGGCGAGGCCACGGCCGCCGGCGCCGTGGGCGGCTCGGTGATCGCGACCTCCACGGTCTTCGCGTCGCCCTCCTCGAGCGTCACCGTCTCCCGCACCACCTCGCGGTCGCCGATCCTGGCCGAGACGACGTGCGGCCCGGGGTCGACGGGGATGTCGGCGCTCATCTGCGCGGCGCCGAGCGCCGATCCGTCGAGCAGGATCGTCGCCGTGAGCGCCCCCTGGCCGCGGCGGATCGCGAGCTTCGGGATGCGCAGCTCCAGGCCCTCGATGCGCGCGCCGACGTTGGCCGTGACGTCCTTCGCCCTGGGGTCGCCCTCGGCCGCGGCCGCGGCGATGCGGTAGTTGCCGAGCGCCGAGACGAGCCTCCCGAGCCGCTCCTCGCACTCGGCGATGTTGAACAGCACCTGCGGCGTGCGCCGCACGCTCGCGACCGCGTGGAACCTCGCGAGCGCCGCGGCGCAGTTGTTCGCCGCGCTCAGCGCGACGCCCTCCTGGAAGAGCGCCCGCGCCTCCGCGAGCTCCTCCCTGGTCTGGGCCCCCGAAGGAGGCGCCGCGAGCACCGCGGCGCCGAGCGCCGCGGCCGCGAGGATCTGCCTGCCGCTCTTCCGAAGTCCGCGCTGATCCATGCTCCCCCTCGGCGGGCGCCGCGCCCGGCCCAGGCCATGCGTCAGCCGCCGCGGCGCGGCAAGGCCGCCAGCGCGGCGCGGAGGCGGCTTCACGCGGCCGGCAGCAGCGCTCCGCGCGCGGCGCGCGACGCGGGCGGCGGGGCCGCCGCGCGGCGCACCGCCGCTGTCGCCGAGCTCACCCTGCGCGCCGGCGCGGCCGCGTCCAGCGGCCCGGGGCGCCCGAGGCGCGCGACGCGATCGGCCGCCAGGCCGCGATCGCCTCCTCCTGGTCCACGACGAAGTCGTGCGGATCGAAGCGCACGAAGTTCCCGGTGCGGGCGATGAGCTCGCGCTGCAGCGACCGGCGCTCGCCCGGCGTGACGCGGCCCGCGTCGAGCTCGTCGAGCACGACGTCGGGCGTGTACGGGAGCCCGCGCCGGTACCGCGCGCCCATGTCCCAGCCCTGGCAGCGCTCGATCCAGAAGGCCCGCCAGCGCGCGGCGTCCACCGTGGGCTGCTCCACGAGCTCCGGCGCCGGCGCCGCGGGCAGGTCGCGCGGGTCGCTGACGATCTGCGCCAGCTTCACCTCGCGCGGCTCGCCCACGTCGGGGTCGGGCGGCTCGGCGACGACGATCTCCTCGTCCTCCACCGCGACCTCCTCCCACAGGTCCGCGCCGGTGATCCGCTCCAGCGCGTAGGCCGCGGCGAGCTTCATCGCCTTGTCCCCGTCGCGCTCGAGCAGGTCGATGAGCAGGGGCACCGACGAGGCCGCGCCCGCCCAGCCCGCGGCGACGATGAGGCCGCGGCGCGGCGCCTCGAAGGCCCGCGCGACGAGGTGCCGCGCGTCCGCCTCGTCGCCCGCGAGCGCGAGCAGGAGCGCCGCCGCGTCACCGCCCTCGGGCGCCTCCATCGCGGCGCGCAGCGTGATCGACGCGTGCGGGTGATCCGAGAGCGCCATGGCCGTCCAGGCGGCCTCGCGGAGCTCGGGATCCGCCGCCGCGGAGGGCGCGAGCGCCCGCTGGATCAGCTCGGGCAAGCGCTGGCTCGGCGCGCAGCCGAGGTGGTACAGCGCGCGCGCCGCGACGGGCGCCGCCTCGTCCGAGGCCGCCGCGATGAGCTCGTCCTCGGTCGCGAGGCCCCGGTACGCGAGGACGTCGATCGCCATCGCGCGGACGAGCGGCTCGGGCTCGCGGAGCAGGCTGCGGAGCGCGAGCGGCAGCAGCTCGTGCGGGACGAGCTTCAGCGCGGCGCCTAGCTCGTCGATGAACGCCCGGTCCCGCTCGCTCCGGAGCAGCGCGTGCTCGGCCGCGGCGAGCGCGTCGCGGCCCGCGAAGCAGCCGAGCACCATCGCGCTCGCGAAGGCGAGGCTCGGATCCTTCACGGGGGCCTCGGCGACGAGCCGCGGCAGGTGCTCGAGCGCGGGCGCCCCGATCGCCGCGATCACGTCGATCGCCGCGAGCATGCGCCGCTCGAGCACCAGCGCGCCGCGGAACGGATCGCCGAGGAGCGGCGCCCGCTGCATGCCGACCATCGCGACCTCCTCGAAGCACTCGCGGGTGCGGGCGCGGAGGAACGCGACGTCGTCGATGGCGGCGCCGATCTCCCGCGCGAAGCCCGGCGGCGGCGCCGGGCGCGCGGCGGGCTCGTCCCCGCGCGGCGCGAGCGGCTGCGCGCCCGCCGCGGCCGGGATCGCGCCGGGCGCGGGCGCGCGCTGCTTCAGCGCCGCGACGGCGGCCTTGAGCTCCTCGAACGTCGTCGGCCGCGGGATCGGCGGCGGCGGCTTCGCCACGAGCTCGGCCGGGGGCGGCTCCGGGACCTTGAGCCTCGTCACGAGCGACGCGCGCGCGACGGCGTGGAGCCGCGGCCGATCGCGGCTCGCCAGGATCGGCGGCGGATCCAGCGGCGGCGCGGGCGGGGCGGCCGCGAGCCGCGCCTCGGCGCGCTCGAGCCAGCCGCGCGCGTCCCGGAGCAGCCCGCCCACGGTCGCGAGGCCCGCGTCGAGCCCCGCCGCGTTGCCGATCGGGATAGCAGCGCTGTCAATTTCCACCATGGCGGCGCGCACGGCGGCGAGGCGGTCGGCGCGGCCGTCGAAGGCGTCGTAGATCGCGCCGAAGGCGCGTTCCAGGGCGCGCGCGGGCCCGGTCAGGTCGATCACGGGCTCGACGTCGTGCTCCAGCGCTCGCGCGGCGCGGCGGAGCGCTGCGTGCCCGCGCTCGAGCGGGTCGAGGGCGGGCGGGGCCATCCCGGCGGGCGCGGAGGGCTGCCCCTCCTGACCGCCGGGCGCGACGAAGGGCAGGTAGGTGAAGGACACGCGCCATGGATACACCTGCGCGGAAGAGGCCCCAAGCTGCGCGCTGAGGTAGCCTGGCGGCGCGATGAAAGATCCCTCGGAGGACGTCGAGGCGTACGCGACGCTGGCCGCCCAGCTCGCGGACCCGGGCGCCGATCGCGCGGCGCTCCTCGCCGCGCACGGGCTGGACGAGGAGCGCTGGGAGGCGCTCGACGACGCCTGGCAGGCGCGCCTCTCCGAGGCGGACGACGACGACGGCGAGGACGTGGGCGTGCCGCCGCTCGTCGCCGCCTTCGCCGAGACGTTCGCGCGGGCCCAGCGCGCCCGCGCGCGGAGCGAGCTGTCGTTCGACCGCTTCCTCGAGGCCGCGCGCGCGTTGAGGCGGGGCACCGACATGGCGACGGTGCTGAGCCGGCTCGACCTGACGCTCGAGGACTACCTGAGCGCGCAGCAGCGATGGACAGCGGCGATGCTCGAGGACGAGGAGCTCATGGCGCGGTTCCAGCGGGCCATGAGGTAGCGGGACGGCCGCGCCGCGGGATCGGCCGGCGCGGCGGGCGCCCTGCTGCGCGGCGGCGGGGGTATGCTGGGGGAGGCATGGTGGAGAGCGAGGGGAACAGCCGATCGATCACGCTCGAGGAGCTCGCCGCGATCGCCGGGGCCCTGGAGGCGGGCGTGCCGCGGGACGAGGCGCTCGCCGGGGCGGGGCTCTCGGTCGAGGCGTGGGAGGCGGGGCGGGAGCGCTGGCTGGCGAAGCTGGCGGGGCAGGCCGCGCGGGGGCAGCTCCGCCCGAGCCAGCGCTACCTGGAGCTCCTCGCGGAGCAGAAGCGCCGCGCCCAGGCCAGGGTGCGCGAGGCGCGCAGGAAGCTGGAGGGGCCGATCCCGGTGGCGCCCGAGGCGCACCTCCCGGCCCTGGGCGGGGCGCAGCCGGAGGGCGCGACGCCGGTGGCCGCCGCGGGGGCGAGCGACGAGGAGATCGCGCGCTCGCCGTGGGCGAGGCCGAGCGCGAACGCGCCGTCGGCGCCCCCGCTCGTGGCTCGGCCGGCGCTGGCCGCGAGCGCGCCGTCGCCGCTGCCTTCGGCGATGCCGTCGCCGGTGCCCGCGGTCACGCCGACACCGTGGCCCCTGTCGATCGAGGAGCCGCCGCCGACGGCGCCGCCGGACCTCGTGGCGCGCCTCGGCGCGCGGGCCGTCCCGCTCCAGGACGCGTTGCCCTTCGTTCACGACGCGGCGAACGCCGCCCCTGGCGAGATGAACGCGGAGCAGGCCGCACCCAGGCTGGACACCACGGTCGCCGGCGCGGTGAGCCCGTTCCGCGCCGACAAGGCGCTGCCCTTCTCGCGCACGGCTCCCGCGGCGCCGAACGACGGCGCCCTGCCCTTCTCGCGCACGGCCCCCGTGATGCCGGCCGACAAGGCCCTGCCCTTCTCGCGCACGGCCCCCGTGATGCCGGCCGACAAGGCCCTGCCCTTCTCTCAACCGAGCTCTCCGCCGCCGACCGACAAGGCCCTGCCCTTCTCTCAACCGAGCTCTCCGCCGCCGACCGACAAGGCCCTGCCCTTCTCGCGCCCTGTCTCTCCTCCGGTGGCCGATGGCGGGCTGCCCTTCTCACGCAAGAGCGCCACTTCCACGGCCGACATCGCGTTGCCCTTCTCGCGCAAGAGCCCTTCGCCGCCGGCCGACAAGGCGCTGCCCTTCTCTCCACCGAGCCCTCCGCCGCCGGCCGACAAGGTGCTGCCCTTCTCTCAACCGAGCCCTCCGCCCGCCCCCCCGCGCACGTCGAGGGACGAGGCCGTGCCACGACCGCCGCCGCTCCCGTCCGCGAGCTGGGCCCTGCCGTTCCAGCAGCCGAGCTCCGGCGACGGGCCGCCCGCGAAAGCGTCGCCCTCCCCGTCCGCCACGGGGGCGCAGGCCGCGGTGGACGCGGCGATGAATCGACGCGTGGAGCGCATCTCGCTCGCGCAGTACGCGCGCATCTGCGCCGACGTGCGGGAGCATCCAGCGCACGTCCAGGAGATCCAGAGCCATTACGGGCTGGATGCGCAGAGCTGGACGGCGCTCCATGCGAGGTGGCACGAGCGCTTTCAGGCCGATCCGGCGCTCAAGGCGCGGTGGCAGGCGCTCGTCGAGCAGAGCGCCGCGCGGCGCTGAGCCGCCCCGCGCGAGCGTCGCGCGCGCCCCCTCGAGCCGCGCGCGCGACGAGCCCCGCCGGCGCCGCGTCAGTTCAGCCGGAGCAGCCGCCCCACGATCCGGAACAGCCCCCGCGACGCGGCGCTGATGCGGCTGCCCACCACCTCGATGTCGCCGTCCTCGCGGATGCGGACCGCGCCCCGGCCCGAGCGCAGCAGCAGCTCCTGCTCGCCCTCCAGGGTGATCGTCGCCGCCTTGAGGTGAAGCGCCCTGGGCCGCTGCGTCGTCAGCGCCCCGACGATGAGCGGCAGCGCGCCCTCGCAGAGCTCGACGAGGACGGCGTCGCCGCGGGCGTGCGCGTCGGCGATCACCTCGGGATCGACCTCGGGCGCGATCTCGGCCTCGACAGGCCCCTCCGCGCCCCGCAGGAGGATCCGCGCGGCCCGCCCGGCGACCGCCGCGACGCGCGCGGTCCGCATCGCGGCGCCGAGCGGCTGCGCCGGCCGCGCCGGGAGCGGCGCCACGGCCGGCGCGGCAGGCTCGGCGAGCACGTCGTCCAGGGTGACGCGCCGGGTCTCGACCGCCTCCTCGGCGCCGGCGTCGGCCTCCAGCTCCTCCACCGCGGGCGACGCGCCAGCCAGCCCGGGACCACCGTCGAGAGGCGCCGCCATCAGACCTCCGAGACCTTCTTCGGGAGCTGGATCTTCGGGGCCAGGAAGGCGACGAGCGGCGAGGTGATCGTGACGCCGCCGCCGTCGACCACCACCTCGCTGGCGCCGCACTTGAAGACGATGGCGCCCTTCGCCTCCACCTTGTGGAAGGCCCCGATGAACGTCGCGGGCCCGACGGCCTGCACCACGTGGGACCCCTTGAGCTTGTCGACGACCGCGCCGCCGACCATCGCGGTGCGCGAGCCGGTGACCGTCTCGCTCTCCCCCGCGCTGCTGAGCACGACGAGCCCCGTCGCCTTCTCGCTCTTCGAGCCTGTGACGCTCTCCGAGTAGGTGCCGAACGCGACTTGCACCGTCGCGGCGCCGACGTCGATCGTCTTCTTGCCGGTCACGTTGTTGTCGATGTCCTGGACCGCGCCGAGCACCTTCATCGACCCGACGTCCTCCTTGTGCGTGCCCGCGACCTTCGCGATCGAGTGCCCCGGCCCCTTCTCGCGGTCTGTCGCGTCGACGCCGTCGACGTTGCCCTCCGGCCCGGCGGCGTTCGCCATCGACTGCCCGCCGCCGCCGCCCGAGTCCATGCCGAGCGCGGAGGCGAGCGCCTCGGGCTGGACGAAGATCCCGCCGGCGAGCGCGTTTCGCGCCGCGTTCGAGGCGATCGCCGCGAGCATGTTCGGCGGGCCGCCGCCGCCCCCTGCGCCGCCGCCGCCCCCTGCGCCGCCGCCGCCCCCCATCGAGGCCGCGAGCTGGCTCGCGCCGGGGATGCCCGAGGCGCCCGCGATCATCCCGGGCATGCGGCTCATGTCGCCGCCCGCGACCGCGCCCATCGCGCCGGCGAGCCCCTGCACCTGCTGCGTCAGCCCGTTGATCGGCGCCATCACCTGGTTGATCGCGCCGTCGACCTGCCCCTGGATCGCCGAGATCGCGTTGTTCGCCATCACGCTCGCGAACTGCACCGCCGCCTGCGCCGCGAGCGCGAGCATCGCCTCGAGCGGGTTGCCGTCCATCTCGAACTGGTTCCCGCCCACCGTCGTCGTCGCGTTGCCCTTCGCCGTGAGCGCCGACACAGCGTTCACCTCGAGGGTGCGGTTGCCGCCCACGCTGACCTTCTGATCGGCGCCGATCGTGTTCGAGGAGCCCTTCGTGATCTTCGTCGTCTGGTTGCCGCCGACCTCGAGCGACGCGTTGTTCCCGATCACCGTCGTCTCGTTGTTGCCGATGTTCTTCTTCGCGTTGTTGGCGGCGGCCGTCTTCATGTCGTGCTGGGCGTGCATCATGATCTCCTCGGCGCCCGCCTTGTCCTCGAAGCGGACCTCGTTGACGCCGCCGCCGCCCGGCGTGCTCGCCGTCCGGATCGCCGTGCGCGTCTTGCCCTCGGGCAGCGCGTACGGCGGCATGAAGACGCCGTTGTACAGGCGGCCCGTGACGATCGGTCGATCGGGGTTGCCCTCGAGGAACTCGACGATCACCTCCCAGTCGACGCGGGGGAGCATCATCGAGCCCGACGTCTGGAGCTGCGCGACCCGCATCCAGCACGAGGCCTTGTCGTCGGTCACGTCGGTCCGGTCCCAGTGGAACTTGACCTTGCACCGGCCGTGCTCGTCGGTGTGGATCGCCTCGGCCTGCGCGCCGGCCGGCGCCACCACCGTCGCGGTCTGCGGCCCCTCGATGAGCGGGATCGGCGTGATGCGCCGCGGCCGGTACTTCACGTCGGCAGGCACGAGGCGCGCCCGCGCCCTGGAGCGCGGCGCGGCGCCCTCGCGCTCGTCGTCGTGGACGAAGGTGTGCGTCACCGAGAAGAGGAAGTACTCGCCGTCGAGCTCGCCGGCGTCCGTGACCGTGAGCTTGTGGCCGACGGCGAGGCGCGGGCACACCGCGTCGATCTCGATGGTGCGCCGCTCGACCTGCTCCTCCTCCAGGCGGATCTGCGCGAGCCGCTCGCCCTCGCTCGGCTCGAAATAGCCGCCCGGGTAGTCGTACCGCTCGAGCTCCGGGCGCTCGCTCGCGGCCGCCGTCACCGTGAGGTCGAGCTGCGGCCGCTCGAAGTCGAAGTCGCGGAGGACGAACTTGCCGGACCGCACCCGCTCCTGCTCGCGGATCGCGTAGATCGCGTCGCGCTCGTCGGCGGCGCTCAGGCCGGTGCGCCGCCGGTACGGCAGCGCGGGATCGCCCGCGATCGGCCCGGCGGCGGTGCTGTCGTCGTCGAAGACGAGGAGCTCCCCCTCGGCGTCCACCTCGACGAAGCTGTAGACGCCCTCGTGCTCCATGAGCCGCGAGATGAACGCGAGCGCGCTCTCCTGGTACTGCACGCAGTACTCGCGCTTCGGGCACTCGCCGCTGAGCCGCCACGCGACGCGGGAGACCCCGTGCTCCTCGAGGACCTGCGCGACGATCTCCTTGGCGCTCATGTCCTGGAAGATGCGCGAGTCGACGCTGCGCGCGAGCAGCGCGAGCGAGGAGACGACGCGCACGGCGTAGCGCGCGCCGATGCTCTCCATGCCGAGCTCGGTCGAGCCGATCGAGGTCGCGGCCTCCACGGTGCCGGCGATGACGCGCGGCTCCTCGCCGGGCGCGCCGAAGGAGAGCACCGCCCCCTTCCCGATCATCGCGTCGAGCTCCTGGTACGTGTGGAGGACCACCTCGACGTCGAGCACGAGCGGCCTGCCCGCCTCGTGGATCGACTCGAAGCGGAGCACCCGGGCCGCCGGGACATCATCGATCGTGAAGTGCGCTACCGTCTGGCGTGCCACGTTCGCCTCCTCCTCAGTTGTCGATCACCAGCGCCGCGGCGTCGGCGACGTCGCCGTCGAGCTTCGCGGACAGGCCGAGGATCGCGACGCTCGCGGGCGTCAGCGAGACGATCGACGCGCCCATGACCAGCGTGAGCGCGCCGGCCGCCTCGAAGACGACGTTGTTCGCCTTGACGATCTGCGCGCCGCCGGCGAGCTCTGTGTAGGCGCCGAGCGAGCTCTCCACGCGATCGCCGTTCGCGACGTTGACGATCGCGCCGCCGACCTTCACGTTCATCGATCCGCCGACCTCGACGCCGCGCCCGGACCGGACCGCGATCACCTTCGCGCCGGTGGCCGTCTCGCTCCGGTCGCCCTGGACCGTCACGGTGCGGTGCCCCAGCGCGAGCTCGACCAGCGCCGCGCCGACCTCGTGGTTGAAGGAGGCCAGGGTCTCGTCCGTGACCGAGCCGACGACGAGATCGATCTGGTTGCCGGACACCGTGAGCGCGCTGTCGCCGGCGACGTCGCGCTTGTGATCGCCGCCTACCTTCATGTCGCGGTTGCCGCCGATCGAGAGCGCGTGGTCGCCGCCGATGTCGTCCACGTGGAAGGTCTCGACCTTCATCGCCTGGTTGCCGGAGACGGTGATCTTCTGGTTCGCGCCGACGCTCGTCGTCATGCTGTTCGTGACGTTCGTCGACTGGTCCGCGCCGATCTTCTTCGCGTGGTTGTTGCCGATCGACTCGGTCGCGTTGTTCTTCACCTCGGTGGACATGTCCCTCGAGGCGTTGATGAACATCTCCTCGGCGCCCTTCGCGTCGGACATCCTGAGCTCGTTGGAGCTGCCCCCGCCCGGCGTCGTCGCTGTCTGGAGGGAGCTCTTGCCGGCCTCCTTCGGCAGGGCGTAGGGCGGCGGCGTGAGCGCGTTGTACAGGCGGCCCAGCACGAACGGCCGGTCGGCGTCGCCCTCGAGGTGGCGCACCGTGACCTCCCAGCCGACGCGCGGCAGCAGCATGGATCCGCCGGTCGGCACCTGGCTCGTGCGGATCCAGCGGCTCGACGTGTCGTCCTTCTTGCCGGAGCGATCCCAGTGGAACGACACCTTCACCTGGCCGCTCGCGTCCGTGTGGATCTCCTGCCCCGAGGCCCCGGTGGTGATCGCCGTCTGGGTGCCCGGGATGACCTGCCCGCGGGCGCGCCGCGGCGGCCGGTAGCGCGTGGTCCCCGTGGGCACGCCCCAGAACTCGCAGCGCATGCGGAGGTCGCGCGCGCCGTCGCCGTCGCCCGCGCGGCCCGAGAGCTCGAAGTTCCGCGGGCGGCTGCCGGAAATGCGCGAGCGGACGACGAGGTACTCCTGGTTGAGCGGGTCGTACGGGTGGCCCTCCACCGAGAAGCGCCGGCCCGGGAGCAGCGCGAGCGAGCCGGTCTCGCCGTGAACGACGTCGCGCTCGGCCTGAACGGAGTCGAGCAGCACCTTGGCGAGCCGCTCCGCCACGCCCACGTCGGCGGTGCGCGCGGGGTACTCGTAGATCTCGAGCACGTGCGACCCGGGATCGCTCCCCTCGGCCGACGCCTCCAGCTTGAGCGAGGGCTTCTCGGGGTTGTAGTCGCGGACGAACACCTTGTCGCTCCGCACCGAGACCTCCCGGGAGAGGCGCACGACGCGATCGGCGAAGCCGTCGACGCCAAAGTCCTGGTAGAACGGGAGCGTCGTCGTGCCCTCGATGTCCTCGAGGCCCGTCGGCGAGTCGCCGAAGACGAGCACGTCCTGCTCGTCCTTCGTGTGGATCGCGAAGTAGATGCCCTCCTCGGCGAGGAGGCGGTGGACGAAGTCGAGGTCCCGCTCCCGGTACTGGACGGTGTAGACGCGCGCGGGGTGGGGCTCTGTCACGCGCCAGTCCTGCTGGCCCGCCGGCACGCCCGCGGCCTCGAGGACCTCCTTCACGATGTCGACAGCGCTCTTCTCCTGGAAGATGCGGCAGTCGGCGCGCTGGCCGAGGTTCCAGAGCGCCGGCGCGATCTGGACCCGCAGCGTGGGCACGTCGTCGCCGTCGGGCAGGAGCTCGGCGGCCACGATGGTGCCCGCGAAGGTGCGGGTCTGCGTGTCGTCGCTGCGCGTGAGCGTGAACACCGCGCGCCGGTCGAGGACGTCCTTCGGCCGCGGCAGCGCCGCCTCGTCGTCGAGCAGGTCGCACTCGAGGCGCGTGAGCTCCGAGAGCTGCTCGGCGAGATCGAAGCGCAGCACCCGGTAGACCTTGCCCTCCACGCTGACGGAGGGAATCGCGAGGACATGATGTTCAGCCACTTCTCACCTCACAAGCGCCCGTGGACCTCATGATCCGAGCTTCATCGACGCGCCCATCTTGACGACGAGCGCGCCCTTCACCGTGATCTTGGTCCCCTTGATCACGACGGGCCCGCCGCCGAGCTTGAGCTCGCTGCCGCCGCCCTTGAACGAGCCGACGGCGCCGAGGAGCGTGATGAGCGGCGCCTGCACGACGAGGTCGCCGTTCAGCTTCTGGTAATGGAGGCCGCCCACCAGGTTGGTGACGCCGCCCGCCACCTGGGAGATGGAGCCCTTGGTGAGGTGGAGCTCGGCCGCGAGGGAGGTCTGGTCCTTGTTCGCGGTGATCTGCTCTCCATGGCTGCCATTGATGATCTGCGCCTTCACGGCGCCGACCGTCTCGGTCATCCCGCCGAGGACGTTGTCGTTGATCGAGGCGAGGCTGCCGGCGATCTGCACCGCGCCGACCTTGCGGCTCATGTCGCCGGTGATCGACTGCCGGACGCCGTTCGATATCGTGGTCTGATTGCCGCTCACCGTGTAAGAGCGGTTTCCGGTGATCTTCTCGACGTGATTGCTGATGGCGTTCGTCGTGTCGTTGCCGCCGATCGAGATGCTCTGGTTGCCGGAGATCTTGTGCGACAGCACCGCGCCGACGTCGAGCGATTGATTGCCCGACACGGTGATCGACTCGTCGACCTTGACCGAGCGGGAGCCGTTCACGCTGATGTGGTTGTCCTCGTTGACCGCGACCTCATCGACCTTGTCGTTCTTGACGGTGACGTTGAGGTCCTTCTGGGCGTGGACGCCGAAGCCCTGGCTCCCGGAGCTGTCGGACATGCCTATCTGGTTGTGGCCGCCCGCGCCCGGCGACGACATGCTCTTGAGCGTGCCGGACGCCTTGGCGGCGGGGAGCGACTCGGGCGGCGTCTTCTCCGCGTTGTAGGTGCGCCCGAGGACGAGCGGCCGGTCCGGGTCGCCGTCGAGGAAGGCGACGGAGACCTCCCAGCCGACGCGGGGGAGGATCATCGAGCCGCCCATCGCGAGCTGCGAGACGCGCAGCCAGCAGCTCGACGTGTGGTCCTGCTGGCCCTGCCGGTCCCAGAAGAAGCGCACCTTGATGCGGCCGTACTTGTCGACGTGGATCGCCTGCTCCTGGGTGCTCGACCCGGTGACGACCGCCGTCTGGATGCCGCGGATGCGCGGCCTGCGCGCGCGGCGCTCGGCCGCGAACGGCGCGCCCTTGGGGATGCCGCGGAACTGGTTCTCGACGTCGAAGTTCGTCTCTCCCCCGGTGAGCGTCTGGTTGCCGCGCGAGACCAGGTGGGTGACGACGAACTGGCCGTTCAGGCACGGCTCCGCGGCCCCCTCGACGAGGAACGGCTCGCCGACCTTGAGGCCCGCCGCGCGGCTCTCGCCCTCGCACACGTCGGCGTCGGCGGAGAGCTCGCGCATGCGCGCGTCGGCGCGGCGCGCGCCGACGCTCCCCTTGGTGAAGCCGCCGGGGTACTCGAAATAGGGCAGCGGGACGGCCTCCTTGCGGGGCAGCGAGGACTCGGGCTTCACGGCGGGCTTCTCGAAATCGAAGTCCCGCAGGTGGACGCTGCTCGTGCGCAGGGCGCGCGTCCGCGTGAGCTTCGCGAGCGGCTGGCTGCCGGGCAGGCCGCCCTGCGCCATGCGGAAGAGCACCGGCGTCCCCTCCTCCACCTCGAACGAGGAGGGGTCGTCGGTGATGATCATCGTGTGCCCCGAGACCTCGTGACGGAAGTAGTAGAAGAGGCCGTTGTCCTCGAGCAGGCGTGAGATGAAGTTGAGGTGCGACTCGCGGTACTGGACGATGAACTCGCGCGCCTCGTACTCCTTCGCGTTCCGCCACTCGACCTTGTCGCCGAAGCCCGCCTCCTCGAAGACGGTCTGCACCACCTGGATGATGCTCTTCTCCTGGAAGATGCGGCACCCCTCGCGGTGGGCGAGCGCCGCGAGCGCCGGCCGCAGGCGGACGTCGAACTGGCGGCCGTCGCCGACGAGGCGCGCGAAGGCGGCGCGGTCGACGATGCCGTCGAACAGGCGCTGCCCGCCGGAGGTGTCGATGACCCGCAGGCAGAGGCGGCTGCGCAGGCAATCCTCGACCCGGAACGACGTGTCCACCGTCGTGAAGCGCACGTCGACCGCGTACGGGGTCGAGATGCCCTCGACGGCCTCGAACTGGTTGACGACGATGTCCGCGGGGAGGTTGTCGCCCTCGAGGGAGAACGTGGCGAAGGTGGCGGCCATTGGGGGCATGGTAGGCGATCGGCGGGCGGCGCCAAGCCCCGAAGCCGGGGCGCGACGCGGGAGGAGGCGCGTGGGGGCCGCGCGGGCACGTTACCTGCAAGGCAGGATGCGCAGCACCCCGATCGTGGTGCTCGCGCTGCCCGGCGCGACGACAGGCTCGCGGGGCCGGCCGCTCTGCCCAGCGCCGCCACGACCGCGCTGCTCACCAGGCGTTCCCCGGCCGCGCGCACGCTCGTATCGCCGCCCGGTGCGCACGCCAAGGTCGCGCAGCGCCTCGCGGAGCAGGGCGGCGCGCAGATCGCTCCCGACGGCGTCCGGATCGATGCTCCGCTCGCGCTCGTCGATCACCCCCGCCACGTACGACCACCACGCCAGCGAGAGCGCTTCAATGCTCGTTGTCCTATCTCCTCATGGAATGCGCTGGGCCGTGCCATTGGGAGCCTCCCCGGCAAAGCCGGGGGGTCACCCAGAGCATTGGACTGCCTTCTCCCCTGGATGGTCGGCGCCATGCGCGGAGTGAGCCGGACATGCTCGTGGGGCCGGGCTGCCCCTGTCGGTCGTTGCGGGAACCACGTGACCTGTAATACGCTCCCTCCACGATGAAACGTGAAAGATTCATGTGGGTGTGCGCGAGCCTCGCCTCGATGACGTTGCTCTCGTGCATGAACGTCACGCAGCAGAATGCCGAGAGCGTCGAGCATGTGCGGAAGCGCGCAAGCTTCGATCTCTCGTGTGCCCCCGACAAGCTCAACATCGTCGAGCTCGGTCGCGACGGCTGGGACCGCGTGTCGACGCTCGGCGTCGAGGGCTGTGAGAAGAAGGCGACGTACGTGTACATCGGCAACTCGAGCTGGGCGCTCGACACCGGTGAAAGAAAGGCCGCCGCGCCCGCCCCACAATAGGTTTTCTTGGGACGCCGAGCGGCGATCGGCAGCGGCGCTCGGCGGTCTGCACGCTCGCGCAACGGCTCGCGCGCGCGGCGCCTGGGGGCGCGGGCCTGCTTCGTTCCAGCGTGTCTTCCATGGTATTTTCGCCTCCTGGACGTGACCTGCCCTGTCCGACGCAGGGCGGATCTCGGCCTCGCGCTGCCCGAAGGCAGCACCGGTGTCTCCGCCCGCTCAGCGGTTGATGGGCAACCGACGATTCAGCGAGGCTGCTTGATCAACGTGATCGGCGCTCCGGAGCGGGTGTGAGCCGGACAAAGCCCATGGTTACAACCCGTGACGCCGAGCCGTTGCGATCGAGCCGCGACGAATGGCCCTGCCGCTCAGCCAGGCGCCGCCACGACCACCGCGGCGCGCTCCCCGCCGTCGCTGCCGGCGAGGGAGACCGCGACCGGGTGCGGCGCGAAGCCGCGCGCGAACGCCTCCGACGCGATGCTGAGGTGCAGCGGCATGGCGGCAGCGCCGAGGTGGCCGATCCGCTGCGCGGGGCTCTCCACCTGCTGCGGGTCGCAGAAGAGGTGCTGCGTGCGCACCGAGGCGGCCTGGAGCTCGAAATGGCGGAAGGTCTCGAAGGTGAGATCCGTGAGCATCCAGCCGGCGCGCAGCCCGCGCTCGGCCAGCGGCGTCAGCGCGGAGCGGAGCGCGGCGGTGAGGCCCGAGGCCTGGAACGCCGATTCGTCGTTGTCGGGGCGCGCCCGCTCGTGCGCGGAGGCGAGGCCGACGATCTGCCCCAGGTCGCGGAGCTGGGCGCGGCGCGCGACGTCGGGGCGCATGAGCACGACGAAGGCCCCGCACTCGCCGGGGATGAGCGCGTCGAGGTTGTCCGGCCGGAAGATCCGGCCCGCGGCGTCGAGCGCGGCGATGCGCGCGGGATCGTAGTCGGTGTGCACGCCCCCGAGCAGCGCGGCGTCGATCGCGCCGCGCCCGAGCGCGTCGCACAGCTCCGGCAGCACGAGCCCCGGTCCGGCCGGGCCGCGCGTCGCGACCTTGACCGAGATCCCGGGCGCGTGCGCCTCGGCGCGCGCGGCGAGCTCCGCGGCGAGCCGCTGCGCCGGGACCTCGCCCCCGGGCTGCCGCTGGCCGAGGTGCTCGTCGAGGCACAGGGCCATCTGCATCCGCAGCCCCCGCGCGGCGGGGCCGAGCTTCTCGAGCGCCTCGCCGAGCGCGCGGGCGCCGAGCAGGGCGGCGCGCGGCGCGCCGGTGGCGAGCGGATCGAGCGTGGGGAGAAAGCACATCGTGATCGGCTCCCCCCTCGCGTCCAGGAGCGGCGCCTCGCGCATCGCCGCCGCGGCGGCGCGGTGCGAGAAGGCCGTGTCGATCGACCGCAGCCCGACGGGCGTGACAGCGCCCGAGGCCACCACGGCGGCGAGGGGCCTCACGCGAGCCCCCGCTCGCGCACCACGATGCGCGCGTCCTTCATCCGCCGGGGCGCCTTGACGTGCGCGCGCCACACCATCTCCACGGCGACCGGCTTCGCCGGGCCGGTGGCGAACAGATCGACGAGCACCGTGTCGAGGTGGGGCGCGAAGGCGGCGGGCGGGCGGTCCTTCACGTGGAACTCGATCTCCACCTGCACCCTCGGCAGCTCGAAGCTGAGCGCCCCCTCCGGCGTGAGGTTGAGCGCCCGCACCGGCTCGCCGCCCGCGAGCGGCGGATCCGCGATGAGGCCGGGGGAAGCGCACAGGTTGTAGCGGTGGTCGAAGTCCTCGGGCAGGAGCGGCGCGCGGAGCTCCTGCCACGCGCGGTCGTACGTCCCGGCGTACCTGCGGCGCGGCTCCCAGTGCCGGCCGATGGGGCCGATCCCCGCGGGCGGCGGCGAGGTCTTCGCGGTCCGGATCGGGTACGACGGGTCCTCGATGTACGGCGCCGGCTGGTGGGTGAGCGAGGCCGGCGCGCGCGTGACCCCCATGCCGATGGGGTTGCGCGGCTCCTCGAGGATCGCCGCGGGGTCCTCGTCGTCGCGGCCGCCCCAGGCGTGGTCGTAGCGCATGTCGATCTGGTCGATGGGCCCCGGCGCGGTGAGCGCGGCGCCCTTGTCGACCCAGAGCCGCTTGCCGAACACGACGAGCGATTTCCTGAGCGGACCGACCTCGACGCGCACGTCGAACGACGGCGCCGCCTTGCCGTTCGGCGCGTGCGCCGTGGCCACGAAGATCACGTCGGTGGCCGGCTTGAAGAGGCAGATGTCCGCCGGGTAGGCGACGCTCTCGGGCTTCTCCTTCTCCCACGGCAGGTCGGCGAGGCGGATCGCGCGCGTTCGCTCGGGCGGCGCGAGCTCGAGGCCGCCGTCGTCCTGGAGCTCGAAGCTCGCCTTCACGATGGTGACCAGCATCTCGCCGTCCCGATCGACGAGGAGCTGCGGGTGCACGGCGAAATCCGTCCTGTTGTCGAGCGGCGGCTGGTCCATCGCGGGCGCATTATCGACAAGATCGGGGGAGATGTCTCTCCGGCCGGCGCGATCACGACGCCCGCGCCACGTCGGCCGCGTAGGCGTCGAGGCCGTGGCCGCGCAGCATGGCCTCGACGAGCGCGATCGGCTCGGCGCAGGCCGGGTCGTCCGCGCCCGCCTCGGCGCAGACGAGCGGCAGCGCCCGGGCGACGACGAGCCGTACCGCGCGGTCGCGCAGCGCGAGCGAGAGCGGCAGGGCCCCGAGCAGGCGGTGGCCGTGGAGCGCCGCGCGCAGGGTGAAGCGCTCCCGGTCGGGGTCGGGCGCGGGCGACTGGAGCAGCGCGGCGAGCAGGTCGGGCTCGGCGAGCGCGAAGGTCGCGGCGGCGATCCACTGCGTGGCCTTGCGGGCGAGGTCCCGCTCGCTCCGCCAGGCGGCGTCCTCGCGCGCCCGCCGCGCGGCGCGCCGGTGGAGCGCGGCGAGCCAGGGCGCGAGCGCCGCAGGGTCCAGCGGTTCCGGCTGCTCGAAGCGCGCGATCGCGCCGCCCGTGAGCCCCTCGGCCTCGACCGCGGCGGCGAGCGCGAAGAGCCCCGCGGCGACGTCGGGCGGGGGCGCCGCCGCGGCGAGGCGGCGCGACCACGCGACGAGCTCGGCGCGGGCCGCCGTCACGCCGGGCGCCACCTCCGGGCGGTCGGGCAGCGTCGCGACGTCGAGGCGCTCGTCGAGGTCGCCCCGCGCGCGCAGCCGCGGGTCGACGAGCGGCGCGCCGCCCGGGCGGCCCACGCTGGCGAGCACGCAGGCGCACTCCACGGCGACCGAGACCCGGATCGCCTCGCCGTCGTCGATGAAGCTGGTCGGGAACACGCGGCACCCGAGCGGCTTGGCGTCGGGCCCGCCGGCCGCGTGGAGCGAGCAGCGCCCCGCGCCGCCCTCGAGGTAGGCGCACCGGCCGTCGCGCATCGCCACGACGGACGCCGCGCACGGCCACGCGCCGCGCTCCGGCGTGAACGCGCGCTCGTGCCTGGCGCCGCCGCTCAGCACCTCGGGCCGGAGCGCCCGCGCCCGCGCGGCCTCCTCGGGATCGAAGAGGATCGAGGCGTAGATGCGGCAGCAGCTCCCGCGGCCGTCGCAGTGGAGGCTGAAATCGGGCAGCACCTCGAGCGGGCGCTCGCGGGGGTCGCGCGCGCCGGGGTCGGGCGCGGGGTCTGCGGGCGCCGCGGGGGTCGCGGGTCCCCTGGAGGTCGCGGTCGTCGCGGCCGTCGCGCGCGCCCAGGGCGCCGCCTCCTCGGCGGGGTCCTCCGCCGCGAGCAGGCCCGCGGCGTGGAGCTGCTCGAAGAAAGCCTGCGCCGCCGGGATGCGCGCCGGCGCGCCCTCGCGGGCGGCTGCGATCACGATGCCCTCGACGTCGCGCGTGCCGTCGGCCGCGGACAGCAGCGCCCACTCCCGCGCGCCGAGCTGGAGCAGCTCGCCCGTGCGGACGTCGTGCAGGAGGATGCGCTCGTCCTCGCCGACAAGGTGGCGCCGCGCGAGCACGTGGTCGGCGAGGCGGGGGCGGGCTGGCAGCGCGTTCGGGCTCACCCGCACACGCTAGAACACCGCTCACGTCGAGCGAGCGAGAAATGAACCGCCAAGGCGCCGAGGACGCCAAGAAAACACAAAAATCTTGGCGTCTTATGGCGTCTTGGCGGTTCGAAATTCTGCTCGTTTCAGGCGGGTTCAACCCGTTTGTCGCTCCAGCTGGCACCGCAGGGCGGAATCACGCCCGGGATCTGCGGCGCGCTCAGCGCACGCACTTCACCCACGCTGCCGTGAAATAATTCCACTTGCCGCTCGCGCCGGCGTTGAACCCGGTGAAGCCGTCGTCGAAGTTGAGCGCCCAGGCCGCCGGAGCGTTCCGCGCGGCCTCGTGCGAGCCCCAGTACCAGTCGTTGCTGCGGGCGCCGTACTGCGTGTCGGGGAACATCGTCCGGTGGATCGACGGCGCCACCTGCGCCTCGTCGACGAGGGTCGCCAGCTCCCGGATGCTCGGCAAGCGCCATGGGTGGTCGTTGAGATCGAGCGTCTCGCAGTAGCTCGCCGCCTCGGCCCAGCTCATCGTTGTCGGCGAGTAGCCCTGCTGCCAGATCAGCCCGGTGTAATTGTCTTTCACCTCTCCTGGCGACACGACCGTGTACTGATCGGGCGGCGCCACGGCCGGGCTGCTCGGCGCCTCGCCCTCGCCGTTGCCCCGGACGCACCGCAGGCTCGCCGCGGTCGCCTTGGAGTAGGCGTTGCTGACGATCCCGTCGCTCATGTTGAAGGCCCAGGCGTAGTCGCGGCCGGCGCCGGCGCCGGCCTGCCGGATCGTGAGGATCCAGTCGGACGACGTCTTGTGGAAGCCGCCCCGCGCGCCCGGGAACGCGGTCCTGTCGATGGCCGGGCTCTGGGTGAAGTCCACGATCGACGTCATCTCGATGCGCGTGGGGAGACGCCAGTCGGAGTGCCCGCCGAGCGTCAGGTCGTCGCAATAGCTGATCGCCTGATCCCACGTGTATGCCCCGGAGGGCGGGCTCTGCTGCCACTCCAGGCACGTGACGTTGTCGCGCACGACGCCCCCTCCGAGATCGGCATAGCTCGCCGGGTTGGGCAGGCCGCTGCCCGCGGGGTTCGGCATCGGCCAGCACGCCCACTTGTGTGATCCGCAGGCGGCGGCCCTGCTGCACGTGTCGGGCGCTCCGGCGCCGCCCGCGCCGCCCGCGCCGCCGCCCTCTCCCGCGGCTCCCCCGTCGCCCGGCGCCCCGCCGTCGCCCGGCGCCCCGCCGCTCGCGGTGGTCCCCGCGCCGCCGGCCCCGCTGCTCGCGGCGCTGCCGGTCCCGCTGCTCGCGGCGCTGCCCGGGTCGCCTGCGCCGCCGCCCGCTTCGGAGGTGCCCCCTGGCGCGAGCGCGCCGCCCGTCCCCGACGCGGCGCTCTCGGTGAGCGCGTCGCCGCGGTCGCCGGCATCCACGCTCCCGCCGGTGTCCCCGCCCGTGGAGCAGGCCGCGGCCGCGAGCGCCACGCCGAGCGCCATTCCCCTCCGGGCACGCGCGGCCGTGGTGGCCATCGCCAGGGTCGCGTAAAGGACCCACCGTTTGCTTCGATCCACAGGCACCTCCGTCAAGCCAAGCCGGTGCCGCGCCGCCGGAGCTCATCCCTGGGCATGAGAGAGAGGGAACCACAGAGGCACAGAGGGCACAGAGGGGAGAAGAAAAAAGATTCTTTATCCTCTGTGCCCTCTGTGCCTCTGTGGTTCAAATTCTTCCCCATCATGGAATCAGGAACCAACCTCGCCAGCGCGACACCGGTACGCAAGATAAACGAGCTCGAATCGCACCAACCTATCACACGCTGCGCAACGAACGTCAATGTGCGCACCATGGAATACGTCATTTCTCGCCCGTGACCCCTCAACGCATCTGCGATGCGCGGCGTCGCAGGACTGGCGCGCTTTCCGCAGGCGCACCGACCCTGCGCGCGCGACAGGACCTGCGCGCGTTCTCGTGCGCTGCCAAATCTTCAGCCAGCCGACAAAGCGCGGGCGCTCCGCGCTCCTGATGATTGATTCCGGGCTGCTCGAGCGACCTGATCAACGACGGAAGGAATCCATCGCTCCTCGAGCACGGCCGGCAGGCGAATCGCCATGACCGGACGGCGGGGCTCTGCCTGCAAACCATTCTCACGCGCCGCTGCGGACAGCGCGTCCCAGGCGAGCTCGCTCATCGGCCGTCGCCGGCGGCATCGACGCGATCGCCCGCGGCCCCCTTTCGGTCGCTCCGTCCAGGCGCCATGAAGCGCGCATGCCGCTCTCGACAAAGAAGACGTCTATCGGCAGCTCGAACAACAGCAGGCCGAAGAACAAGAACAAGCGACATCACTGGAAGCGCTACCGCGGCCAGGGCAAGGGACATCACGGGTAGTCGCCCCGGCGCGCGGCGAGGCGGCGACCGCCCGCCCGAGCAGCGCGGCGGCCGCCGCCACGCCGCGCGCGCGCAGCGTCACCCGGGGGAATCGCGCCTCGATCGGCGGGGCCACGAACGCCTCCAGCCAGGCCTCGGCCGGGGGGCGCGCCAGCACGCCGCCGAGGTCGAACAGCGCGAGATCCTCGACCCCGGCCGCCACCGCGACCGCGACGTCCTCGCGCAGCTCGTCCGTCGACCGGTACACGGGCTCGTCGCCGAGCGCGCCCACGCCGACAGCGCCCACCGAGACGCCCGCCCTCGGGCCGAACCGCCGCACCGCCGCGCGGCACCCCAGGGCGAGCAGCGCGACAGCGTCCGCCCGGCCGAGCGCGCCGCGCGAGTAGCCCTCGATCAGCGAGGTGTAGAGCATCGCGCCGACGCGCCCCCACGGCGGCGCGGACACGGGCGTCCCGAGGATCCGCTCCCAGCCGCGCGACGGCCCGTCGGCCAGGACGAGCGGCACGACCGCCGCCGAGGTCGCCACCCCGCGCGCGTGCAGCGCCTCGGCCATCCCCGCGAGCGCGCGCTCCGCGTCGATCCACCGCGGGCGCCCCCGCGCCCCCGCGCGCCCGCGACCGCCGAAGAGCAGCTCGAGCGCCCCGCGACCGCCCCCGAGCGCCCGGCGCACGTCCTGGATCGGCGGCTCGAGATCGAAGACGACCTCCGCCGCGGCGAGGCCGCGGCCGTCCAGCGCGTCGAGCAGCCGCGCGACGAACGCCCCGAACGTCGCCGCGTTGCCCGCGCTCGCCCAGCGCCCGGCCTCGTCCTCGAGCATCGGCCACACGGCGACCCCCACCCCGGCATCCGCGCACGCCGCCGCCAGATCCGGCAGCCCGGCCGCCGTCCCGGGCCGCACCGCGACCGAGAGGTCCAGGCCGTAGCGCCGCAGGAGCGCGAGCGTCCGCGGGGCGCGCACCACCTCGAGCGGCAAGAGCTCGCTCCAGATCCGCCGCCGTTTGCTTCCGGAGGCGGGGCTGCCCCCGCTACACTCGCGCGTCATGAAGATCCTCTATGGCGTCGTCGGCGAAGGGATGGGGCACGCCATGCGCTCGCGCGTCGTGATCGAACACCTGCTCGCGCAGGGACACGAGCTCGAGATCATGGCGTCGGGCCGCGCGACCGACTTCCTGTCGAAGCGCTTCGCGGAGGTGAACCGCATCCACGGCCTCCACATGATCTACGAGGAGAACCGGGTCCGGCGCGGCAAGACGCTCTGGTCCAACGTGCTCTCCGGCGCGACGGGCATCCCGAGGAACATCGCCGCTTACTTCGACCTCATCAAGGACTTTCGCCCCGAGCTCACCATCAGCGACTTCGAGTCGTGGACGTACCTCTACGCGAAGCTCCACCGGCTGCCGATCCTCTCGGTCGACAACATGCAGATCATCAACCGCTGCACGCACGCCCCGGAGATCCTCGCCGGCCACGAGGCAGATTTCCAGATCACGCGCGCGTTCGTGAAGAGCAAGCTGCCGTTCTGCCAGCACTACGTCATCGCCACGTTCTTCCGCCCCCCGGTCCGCAAGCAGGACACCACGCTCGTGCCGCCGATCCTCCGGCCCGAGATCATCGCCGCGGACCGCCGCCCCGGGGAGCACCTGCTCGTCTACCAGACCGCCGAGGGCAACGACGCGCTCTCCGAGACGCTCGCCAGGACGGGGCTCGAGTGCCGCATCTACGGCATGCGCCGGGACATCCAGGAGGAGCAGGTCGAGGGCAACCTGCGCTACCGGCCCTTCAGCGAGGCGGGGTTCATCGACGACCTCGCCTCGTGCCGCGCCGTCATCGCCGGCGGCGGGTTCACGCTCATGGGCGAGGCGGTCTACCTGCAGAAGCCGATGCTCGCCGTCCCCCTCGGCCGCCAGTTCGAGCAGCTCCTCAACGCCCGCTACCTCGAGCGCGAGGGGTTCGGCCGCGCCGCCGGCTCGCTGGACGACCCGGCGGTCATCCTCGACTTCGTGAAGGCCATCCCCGCCTGCGAGGAGAAGCTCGCGGGCTACTCCCAGGACGGCAACCGGCAGCTGTTCGACGTGATGGACGGCCTGCTCGACCGCGCGCTCGCCGGCGTGCTCTGAGCGCGAGGCGCCGCCGCTCGCGTGGTCAACGCGCGTTGCGGCTCTTCGCGCCCTGGCGCGCGCTCCACGACGCGGCCGCTGTCTCCTCGATCCGGACGAGGACGGCGGTGATGTTGTCGCGGCCGCCGTTCTCGTTGGCGCAGTCGATGAGCTTGCCGCACGCGTCGGCGAGCACGGCGTTGCCCTCGATGATGCGCGCGATCTCGCGATCGTCGACGAGGCCGTGCAGGCCGTCGGAGCAGAGGAGGAAGACGTCGCCGGGCTCGACGCGCTCGGCGCGCAGGTCGACGTCGACGCTGGGGCCGATGCCGAGCGCGCGCGTGATCACGTTGCGCGGCAGGTACGCGAGGTCGCTCTCGGTCAGATCGGGGCGCTCGAGCAGCGCGTCCGCGATGAGCGAGTGATCCCGGGTGAGCTGCGCGATGCCGCCCCGGCGCAGGAGGTAGCAGCGGCTGTCGCCCGCGTGCGCGACGTAGAACTTCCGCTCGCGCGGCGCGAACGCGGCGGCCACGACCGTGGTCCCCATGCCGCGGTAGAACCGGGAGTCGTCGGCGTGCGCGAAGATGCGCGCGTTCGCGTACGTCACGGCGGCGCGCAGCCGGTCGCCCGTCGAGGCCTTGCGGCGCTTGCCGTTCGCCTCGCGGAAGTAGCCCGCGATGGCGCTCGCGGCGATGCGGCTCGCGACCTCGCCGGCCTCGTGGCCCCCCATGCCATCCGCGACGACGTAGACGTTGAACTCGGGGAGCAGGATGTATCGGTCCTCGTTGTGGACCCGCTCCCTGCCGACGTCCGATAAACCTGCCGCGATGGCGCGCATTCGACCAGAGTCTAGACGACGCTTGGCCCCCCAGGGAACTGGGTTAATCTCCCCCGCCATGCCCGACCTGGTGATCGACAACCCCTATACCCTCGAAGAAGCCGTCCGCCGGCCCCTCGCCGATGAGCTCGAGGTCGACCGGCTCCTCGACGCCGCGACCGCCGCCGCGCGGAGCTTCGCGCGCACCCCCCTCGCCGAGCGCGCCGCCCTGTGCCTGCGCGCGGTCGAGCGCATCGAGGCGAACGCGCCGTCGATCGCCGCCGACATCACCCGGATGATGGGCAAGCCGCTGCGCCAATCCCGCAATGAGATCGCGGGCATGGCCAAGCGGGCTCGGCACATGATCTCGATCGCGGAGGCGTCGCTCGCCGACGTTGTCCTCCCGGAGCAGCCGGGCATGGAGCGGCGCATCGTGCGCGCCCCGCTCGGGGTGGTCTTCAACCTCCCGGCCTGGAACTATCCGCTCCTCACGGCGGTGAACGTGGTCATCCCCGCGGTGCTCTCGGGCAATGTGGTGCTGCTGAAGCACTCGCCCCGCTCGCCGCTCTGCGGGGAGCACTTCGCGACGGCGTTCGCCGAGGCCGGCGCGCCGCCCGGCGTCGTGCAGGCGTTCCACTGCGACCACCCGACGTCCGAGCGCATCGCCTCGGACCCGCGGGTCAACTACGTCGGATTCACCGGTTCCGTCGAAGGCGGACGCAGGATCTACGCGGCGACGTCGAAGAAGGTCGCTGTCGACGCCGGCCTGGAGCTCGGCGGCAAGGACGGCGCGTATGTCGCGGCGGACGCCGACCTCGAGAAGGCGGTGGACGGGATCGTCGACGGCGCCTGTTACAACGCCGGACAGAGCTGCTGCGCGGTCGAGCGCGCCTATGTCCACCGTGATCTCTATCCCGCCTTCGTCGAGGCCGCGCTCGAGCTGATGAAGCGTTACGTCCTCGGCGATCCGACCGACGAGCGAACGAACCTGGGGCCGATGGCGCAGCCCCACGCCCCGGCGTTCCTGGAGGCGCAGGTGAAGCAGGCGCTCTCGCGGGGGGCGCGGGCGCTCTGCGGCGGGCGGGCGACGCAGGTGGACGGGCGCGGGCGCTTCTTCCAGCCGACGCTGCTCGTCGACACGGCGCCGGACCTCGACGTGATGCGCATCGAGTCGTTCGGGCCGGTGCTGCCGATCGTGCCCGTCTCGTCCGACGAGGAGGCGCTCGCGCTGATGAACGACAGCGACCTCGGGCTCACCGCCTCGATCTGGACGCGCGATCGCGAGCGGGCGGCCCGGCTCGCGGCCGAGCTCGAGGTCGGCACGGTCTACATGAACCAGTGCGACACGCTGGATCCGGCGCTCCCCTGGACGGGAACGAAGAACACCGGCAAGGGCGCGACGCTCTCGACGCTCGGGTTCCTCCACCTGACGCGGCCGAAGTCGATCAACTTCAAGATCGGCTGAGGCCGGCTGGGGCCTGAAGGAAGAAGGAGAGGAGAGGACCGCAAGGGCGCAAGGGACGCGAGGGATGAAGGAGAGAAGAGAGAGGGACTGATTCGACAAGGAGGGCCGCCGGCGACGCCGAAGCTTCTCCCCTTCCCGCTCTCTTCTCGAACGTGCGGTGCTCCGGGAACCGCCAAGGCGCCAAGAACGCCAAGAAATCTCAATCATTTGGTGTTCTTGGCGTCTTGGCGGTTCCATCCTCTGCGGCGCTGTCTGCGGGAAGTACCGCCCCCCTCTTCTCTGCCCTCTCTACCCTTGCGCCCCTTGCGGTCCTCTTCTCTTCAATCCGACCTGCTCGCGCCGCCGGACGGCACCTGCGCGAGCCCATCGCCGAGCACGTCGAGGACCGCCGCGGTGAGCTCCATGGCACCCTCGCGCGGCAGGTGGCCGTCGAGGAACATGCGCGCGAGCCCGTAGGCGAGCGCCCGGCCCGCGACCTCCGTCACGATCGGGTCGGTGGGGCGCAGCTCGCCGCACGCCCGCGCCTCCGCGAGCATCCCCTGCAGCCGCGCTCGCGCTTCATCCTCGGCGGCCAGGAGCGCGCGCGCGCCCTCCGGGTCGGCGCGGAAAGCAGGGCCGTTCAGGAGCTCGAAGAGCGCGGGATGCTCCAGGGCGAAGCGGACCGAGGCGAGCCCGAGCGCCCGGAAGCGCAGCAGCGGGGTGGACTCGGCCGCGGCCTCGGCCGCGGAGGCGAGCTCGAACCGCTCGATGCCGGCGAGCGCGACCGCGCGCAGGAAGTCCTCCCGCGAGGGAAAGTGGCGGAACGGCGCGGCCGGAGAGACGCCGACCCGACGCGCGGCCTCCCGCACCCGGACGGCCTCGACGCCTCCCTCCTCCAGGAGCTCCAGCCCCGCGTCCACGAGAGCCCGCTTGAGGTCCCCATGGTGATACCCCCGCGCGCGCCGCCTCGAGGACGCCCGCCTCGCGGGCGACTTCCCGGTGGTCGCCCGCTCCGCGGGCGGGTCCTCGGCGCGCTTTCGACCCGGAGGCATGCGGCGCTTTCCCGGCGGCGGGCGCCGGCGTCAAGAGAGAGACCGGCGAGCAGCGCCGAACAGCACGGAACCGCAGGGGATCCGGGCGCCGAGCGCCCGGGCGCAGCCGATCGGGCTTGCGCCGATGCGATCGATGATTACATCACCCGGGCGCCAATGTAATCATCGATCACATCAGCCGCCTGGAGGTCCCCATGCCCGTCGCCCTGTCTGCCACCGTCCCCGACGCCGCCCTCGCCGCCGCCTTCGCCGGCGCAGGCGGCGGATCCCTGGAGGCTGCGCGCGGCGCGCGCGGCTTCGATCACCTGGAAGACCTCGAGGCCGAGTACGGCTTCACGCCGCTCTCCATCGAGGGAGCGCTGCCCGACGGCCTCGAGGGCACGCTCTTTCGCGTGGGCCCGGCCCGTAGGACCCTGTTCGGCGTGCGCGTGCCGCACCCCTTCGAGGCGGACGGAGGGATGCTCGCCGTGCGGATGGCGGATGGACGTGCGGAGGGCGCGCACCGCCTCGTGCGAAGCCGCGGCCTCGTGGAGGAGCTCGCAGCCGGTCGGCGGCTTCACGGCTCGACGCTGCCGTGGCCCACGCGCCTGCTCCACGCGCTCAAGGGCGTCGACGACAAGAACGTCGCGAACACGAGCGCCTTCGTGGCCGGCGGCCGCCTGTTCGCGCTCGTGGAGGCGAGCAGGCCGACGGAGCTCGATCCAGCGACCCTCGACACGCTCGGCGAGAGCGATCTCGGCGGCGTCGTCGGTCCAACGTTCTCGGCCCACCCGCACCGCGTGGCCGCCCGGAAGACGAGCTACAACTTCGGCGTCCGCTACGGGCGCAGGACGAGCCTCGACCTCTACGCCGTCGACGACGAGGGCCGCGCGCGCGCGCTCGGGGCGGTGCCGCTCCAGGCGCCGGTGATGCTCCACGACTTCTGCGCGACCCGCCGGCACCTCGTGTTCTTCGTGTCGCCCGCTGTCATCCGGATGGCGCGCGCGCTCCTGCAATGGGGAAGCTTCGACTCCTGGGTGCGCTTCGAGCCCCGCCGGGGCACCGAGGTGATCGTCGTCGACATCGACGATGTCTCCCGCGTGCGCCGCTTCGGCGTGGAGGCGTTCTTCCAGTGGCACTTCGCGAACGCCTACGACGACGGCGATGACCTCGTCGTCGATCTCGTCCGCTACCCGGGGCTCGGGACGCTCGGCGCCATCGGCAAGGACCCGGACCGGCCCGAGCTCGCCTCGATCGAGGACGGCGTCCTCGTGCGTCACCGCGTGCGCGCGGCGCGCGAGGAGCTCGCCGTGGAGGACCTCGGCGGCGTCATGGGCGAGTTCCCGCGCTGCGATCCGCGGGTCGAGGGGGAACGGCACGGCGTTGTCTTCCTCGCCGCGGAGGGAGAGGCCGAGGACCCGCTCGGGAACGGCATCGCCCGCGTCGACATCGACACGGGCGCTGTCACCCGGGCGCGCCTCGCGCGCCACGAGCGGCCCTCGGAGCCGGTGTTCGTGCCGCGCTCGCCCGGCGCGCCCGAGGGGGACGGCCACGTGCTCGCCCTCGTCACCGACGTGAAGGCCAGGAAGAGCGCGGTCCACGTCTGGGACGCGGCCCGCCTCGACGAGGCGCCGCTGGCGCGGATCCACCTGCCCCACGCCTCGCCGCAGACGTTCCACGGGACGTTCGTGCCGCGGGAGCGCTGAAGGCCCCGGGAGCGCTGAAGGCCCGGGAGCGCTGAAGAACGAGGCCGCGCTACGCCGCCAGATCCTCCACCGCGATCCGCTTTCGCGCGACCGGCCGCGGCGCGACGTCGTTCAGGACCACGCCGAGGATGCGGCGATCGCCGAGCTGCTCGGCGGCCCGCGTGAGCGCCGTACCCCGGGTCAGCGAGGCCCGCGCGACGAGGAGGATGCCGTCGCAGGCGTCCTCGATGACGTTGGCGTCGCCCGAGCCGAGGACCGGCGGGCCGTCGATCACCACGTAATCGTAGTAGCGCCGGAGCGTGCGCAGCGCGGCCTCGAAGTGGACGGAGTGGAGCGCCTCGGGGTAGCTCGCCTCGAGCGACGGCTCCGCCAGCACGGAGAGCGACGGGCTCACGGCGACGACGCCGAGCGGGCGGGCCTGGCCCGCCATGCGCCGCCGGAGCTGCTCCGAGAAGCCCGCGTGCGCGGGCAGGCGGAGGCCCAGGAGCGCCGCGACCCGGGGGCGCGCGAGGTGGCCCTCCACGAGCAGGACGCGCGCGCGCTCGGCCTCGGCGAGCGTCATCGCGAGGCGGGTCGCGAGCGCTGTCTTGCCCTCGGCCCGGCCGGGGCTCACCACGGCGACGGCGAGCGGCTCGCCGCCGCGCCGCTGATCGAGCCGGTGCCGGAGCACCCGGAGCGCCGCGAGCGCCTGCGCTGGCGCGCCGCGGAGCAGCTCGAAGACGCCGCACCCCTCGGGGTCGACGTCGGCGCCGAGGATCTCCACCTCGGGCTCGCCGTACGCGGCGCCGCCCGTGTACGCGAGGGCGCGCGCGCCCACCCAGGCGAGCGGCGCCTCGGGCGCGCTCCAGGACGACTCGGGGAGGACGTCGGCGCCGTCGAGATCCAGGTCGTCGGGGAGCACGTCCTCCCGGGCGAGATCGGGCGGGGCGGCGTCCTCCGGCTCGGCGGGTGCGTCGGGCGGCGCGGCGCCGTGGCCAGGCGCGCCGGCCGCCTCGCCGCCGTATCCAGCA
Organism: Sorangium sp. So ce1335; assembly: GCF_051521615.1. Classification (NCBI taxonomy): domain Bacteria; kingdom Pseudomonadati; phylum Myxococcota; order Polyangiales; family Polyangiaceae; genus Sorangium; species Sorangium sp. So ce1335. Next base: position 4,272,944 of record NZ_CP150363.1, on the reverse strand, counting down.
GCGCCGGCCGCCTCGCCGCCGTATCCAGCAGCGCCGGCCGCCTCGCCGCCGTATCCAGCAGCGCCGGCCGCCTCGCCGCCGTATCCGGCCGCGCCGGCCGCCTCGACGCCGTATCCGGCCGCGCCGGCCGCCTCGACGCCGTATCCGGCCGCGCCGGCCGCCTCGACGCCGTACGCGGGCACCACCGCGCGCTCGCGGAGCGGGGGGCGCCCCGGGAGCTCCGGCATCTCGGCCAGCAGGGCGGGGCCGCCGAGCGCATGGATGTCGCCGCCGTCGTAGAGCGTGTCGTTGAGCAGCACCCGCGCCCCGGCGACGCCGAGCGCGAAGAAGAACGTCACCGCGGCGCCCGCGAAGAACACGCGACCCCGCCCGCGATCGGGGCGGCTCGGCAGGTAGGCCGCGTCGAGGATGTCGAGCTCCGTCTCGCTCTTGTTCTCGGCCGCGTCCGCGGACAGATTCGCGGCGCGCTCGTTCGCCTGCACCGTCTTCAGGTACTCGCGGGCGCGCTCGAGATCGAGGCGGAGCCGGTGCCACTCGGTCTCGAGCTCGATGATGCGCTCCTCGGCGTCCTCGCCGGCTCCCTGCGGCGCGCTCCGCTCCCCGCCGCTCGCCGCGCTCGCCGGCGAGGAGCGCTGGCCCTCGCCGCCCGCCGCCGCCCGGGCGCCGCCGCCGCGCGCGCGCAGGCCCGCGATCTGCCGGAGCAGCGCGCTCCGCTCCGCCTCGAGCGCCGCCCGCCGCGACGGCGTGAGCGCGCGCGCCTCGCCGCGCGGCACCTCGGTGAGGCCCGCGCGCACGAGGCCGAGCGCGCTCTCGGCGGCCGCGAGCTGGCCCTTCGCCGCCTCGACGCGGCGCTTCGCGGCGATGGCGTCCGGGTGGAGCGGGGTCACTGTCGTGAGCCTCTCGGCCAGCGCCGCCTCCGCCGACGCGACCGCCGCGGCCGCCGCGTCGCGGGCCCGCTGCGCCTCGACGACGCTGGGCGGCAGCGGCTGCCCCGGCGCCGCCGCCGGCGAGCGCGCGGCCCCGAGCAGCGCCTCGACGCGGGCGAGCTGCCGCTCGAGCGCAGCGAGCTGCGGATCGACGGGGCGAGCGGGCTGCGCTGGCGCGACCCGCGCCGCCGCAGGCGCGGGCGTGCCGGGCGGGCCGAGCGGCTGGGGCGCGGGCGCGTACGGCGAGTCGTTGAGCCCCCACTGGAACTGCGGATTCCTGGCGAGGAACGTCGCGAGCGCGCGGCTCGCCTCCTCGACCTTGGCGCTCGCCTCGGCGAGCTCCTGCCGCAGGAAGTCGCGGGTCATGGTCGCCGCGCCGACGCTGGCGCGGCGGTAGTCGTCGATCAGGATCTGCGTGAGTCGGGAGACGACCTGCTGCGCCACGTGCGGGTCGTCGTGGGTGAAGGAGACCACGTACGTGTCGCTGCTCTGGGCGCGGAGGCCCACGTGGTTCCTCATCTCCTCGACGGCCTCGACCATCGAGCGGGCGGTCTTCTCCGGGTAGAGCCCGATCTCCTCGATGACGCCGGCGAGCGTCCCGCGCGCGATGAGCGTGTCCTTGAGCTTCGGCCCGAGGCGCGCCGCGCGCGCGGCGCTGCTCTGGGGGTCGCGGCCTGTCTGGATGGTCTCGCGGTAAAGGAGGGTGGCCTCGCTCCGCCACACCCGCTTCGTCGTGAGCGCCATGGCGAGGGAGAGCGAGATCCCGACCGCGATCATCGCGGCCATCCCGCGCCAGTACATCCGGACGCGGCCGAGGACGCTGATGGCGCGATCCAGGCGCTCGCGGGGTGTGCTCTCCGTGCTCAGGCTGGACATGATGTTCCTCGCCGCGTGGGCAGCGCCGCCGGCGCCGCGCGGCGCAGAGGGCGCGCGCGGCGGTGTTTCGCGGCCTCACGGCAAGGCGCGTGCTCGCGGGCGCGTCACCTCGGGACGCACCCGCGTCGAGGAGAGGGAGAGAGGCGGCGAAGGCGGTGCAGGAGGACGGGCGTCGAGGACGTTGCTCATCCAATCAACGCGAGTTCTTGGGCGGACATCGCGTGAGGTGGGCGATCCCCCGGGGGGCAGTACGACGGCAGCTCGCCGGTGAAAGTTGCTCGAAGTCGAGAGACACCTCGTCCCCCGACTGCCCATGAGCGGCCGAAGAGCGGGGATCGACAACCGCTCAGGTCGGCTTCCTGGAGGGCCTTCCGGACGGGATATCCTTGGGGTTGATCGGCAGCCGTAGGTTGATGCAGCGCTGGTAGTTTCCCATCGCGGTCGCGACGATCTGGCGGAACCGCGCGTCGAGGTCATCGCGCCGCGATTCGAGGGCGCGCCGCTCGTGGGGGGAGAGCGTGGCGCTTTGCAGCTCCCGGCGGACGCTCACGAGCTGGTCGTGAATCCGCCCCGCCGTCTTCATGCTCGCCATCAGGTGTTGTGCGCACGCGTCGCGGTTGTTCGAGCCGCGCGTGCCGCCGGGGTTGGCGTCGAGCCCCGCGACCCAGGCCTCGAAGATCTTCTCCGGATCCAGGAGATCACCGGGGTCGCCGGGCTCGGGCGTGCCCGGCGGATACCACGATGCGTCGGGCTTGGGAGCGGCCGCGTCGCCCTGCAACCCCTTCAGGTTCTCGACGACGTTGTCGCTGAGGCGTACGAGCAGCTCCTCCGAAGCCTCGCGGGCATCGGGATCGTCGTGGTTGACGTAGGCGAGCGCGCGATGCGCGGCAGCAAGCGTATCCAATGCGCGAGCCATCTTCTCGTCGGGCATTGCATCACCTCCGGTGAGAATCTTTGAATGCTACGGACGACGCATTGAAAAGACAAGCGGGCGCGCGTGGCCTGCACGTGGCGTGGAATCCTGGGTGAGCCCAAGGCCTCGCGCGGGCGCATGATTTCACCGAGACATCGCGATTCAGCAAGGGCATACCGGAGCGAATCCCGCGCAACCGCCCTCATCACGCAGCAGCGCGGCCTCGTTCGCAAACACCTTGACCAGGTGGTCGCGCAGCGCCGCAACGCGCGCGTCCCTGGTGAGATCGCGGTGAGCCACGCCCGCGGATTCCACCCGAAAGGTGCCCGGATCGAGTCTGTCAGGTCGTGGAAAAATCCGGGGGGGGTCACGACCCGAGGGTCGGGCCGGCGCCGCTTGGCGCCGCTGGAGAACGGCAGTATCGCCGGGCTTCACAATGACCAACCACCTCCCCTGCTCCCTGTTGCTCGCTCTCTCCTCGGTCGTGTGGCTGGCGAGCTGCAGCGACGGAGAGCCCGCCCCGACGCCGGGCAGCTCGGCCTCGAGCGGGGGCGCCGGCGCGGGCGGCACGATCGCTGGCGGCCAGGGCGCGGGCGGGGCGACCCCCGACGCCGCGAGCGCGGGCGGAAGCACCACCGGCGGCGCCGGCGCGGGGGGCGCGGGCAGCGGCGGAGCCACCGCCGCCAGCGCGACGGCCGGCACGGGCGGCGCGGAGCCCGTCGCGCCCGGGATCGTCAAGCGCGGAGAGGGCAAGCTCGCGGAGTCGGGGCTCACCGTCGTGTCGTACGGCGGCTACGTGAACGGCGAGTCGTTCCAGCAGGACGCCATCGTGTCCTTCAACGGCTACCAGTACACGGCCTTCTGGAACAGGAACCGCAACGTCGTCCTCGCGCGCCGCGCGCTGCCGACAGGCCCCGGTGGGGACGCCGGGCCGTGGCAGAAGTTCGACTTCACCGACCACCGGCTCAGCGCCGACGACGCCCACAACACGATCTCCCTCGGGGTCGCGCCAGGCGACGGCACGCTGCACCTCGCGTTCGATCACCACGGCAGCACGCTGCACTACCGCCGCTCGGTCACGGGTCTCCTGACCGACCCGGAGGGCGTCGCCTGGGCCGCCGCGAGCTTCAGCGCCGTGTCGAGCGCGCTCGTCGGCTCGAACACCGTGCGGCTCGTCACCTACCCGCGCTTCGTCACCGAGCCCGGCGGGGACAAGCTCCTCTTCAGCGCCCGGATCGGCGAGAGCGGCAGCGGCGACGAGCACCTGTGGGAGTACGACGCGACAAACCACGCCTGGACCTCGCTCGGCGAGTACATCGAGGGCACGGACGCCAGCATGAACGCCTACCTGCACGGGCTTGCGTACACGCGCGGCGGCTCGCGCCTGCACGCGGCGTGGTGCTGGCGAGACACGCCCGACGCGACGACGAACCACGATCTCCTGTATGTGTACAGCGACGATCACGGGCGCACCTGGCACAACAACGCGGGCGAGAAGGTCGCGACCACAGGCGCGTCCTTCGTGACCCGGAGCACGGCGGGCCTGTCCGTGTGGGCCATCGGCCAGAACCGGGGGCTCATCAACCAGGAGCACATGGCGGTCGACGCGAGCGGCAGGGTCCACGTGCTGCTCTCGCACCTGCCCGACGGGGAGGCCGACAACGCCAACTTCACGAGCGCCCGCTCGCGCAGCGAGTTCTTCCATTACGTGCGCGACACCGACGGGACGTGGACGCGCCACGGGCTCGGCCTGCGGGTCATCGAGAACTTCCGGGGCAAGCTCGCGATCTCGTCCACCGAGAACGTCTACGCGATCCTCCCGGACCTGCGCATCGCGGGCGCCTCCCCGACGGACGGGTACGCGACGTGGACGCTCCTCGACGACACCGACGCGGGGCGGTTCTTCTCCGACCCTCTGATCGACGCCGCCCGGCTCGAGAATTCCGACGAGCTCACCGTGTACTATCCCGAGCGGGGCTCGGTGAACATCTGGGGCCTCGAGTACGCGCTCCAGTGAGCCGCGCGAAGGCCGCCCCCCGAGGGGGCGCGCGGCCTGCAGTGGGCGGCGCCCCCGGGGGGATCAGCGGCCGAGCGCGCGGTCCCACATCGGGAGATGGGGCGCGACGGGGCGCAGAGGCGCGGCGGCCAGCGCCCTTGACGCCTCCTCCTGTCAGAGCCGCTGCGAGTAGTACTCGATGATGAGCTGGACCTGGATCGGGAACGGGATGCTCGTCTCGTCCGGCAAGCTGGTCACGCGCACCTGCCGGGCGTCCTTGTCGACCGAGAGCCACGCGGGGGCCTCCAGGTCCGCTCTCGCGAGGCCGGCCAGGACGGTCTGGTGGTCGCGGCGCTGCGCGCGCACGCTCACCGTCTCTCCGGCGCGGACGCGGTACGAGGGGATGTCGACCCGCTTCCCGTCGATGAGCACGTGCCCGTGGGTCACCATCTGCCGCGCGGACGGGATGGTGCTCGCGAACCCGGCGCGGAAGACGACGTTGTCGAGCCGCCGCTCGAGCAGCTCGATGAGCTTCGTGCCGGCGGCCAGCTTGCTCCGGCGCGCCTCGAGCATGAGCGTTCGGAGCTGCGTGTCGGTGAGTCCATAGTTGAGCCGGATCTTCTGCTTCTCGCGGAGCCGCAGGGCGTACTCGCTGAGCTTCTTGCGCGCCTGGCCGTGCTGCCCGGGTGGGTACGGCCGGCGCTCGGTCTTCTTCGTCGACAGCCCGGGGAGCTCGACCCCGAGCGCGCGCATGACCTTGACGCGAGGTCCTGTGTAACGGCTCATGTCCAGGCCCTCTCCAGAGACGCGCGCGCGTCGCGAGGGCAGAGGGGGGCGGCGCACGGCGCCGGTGCATCAACGAATTCCTGGGGGCTCATCGAGGTCCTTTGTCTTCTTTCCTGTTGTCTTGTCGTGTTCTCGGGGGATCACATGCGCCGGAGGTGGCGGAGGATCGGGAGCTGCGATCCGCGAAGGAAGCGCGCGAGTCCGTTCGTCGTCCGGACGCGGGCGCCGAGCGGCTCGGGGTAATCGCCTTCGTCGAGGACCCGAAGCCACGGAAAGGTCTCGACGCCCCCGCCGTCCCTGTGGAGCTCCGCGTGACGCGCGCCCCTCGCCGTGGCGGGACGGAGGCGAAGGCACGGGGTCGCGTCGAGCAGGAGCTCCACGTCGCGCGCGAGGCGCACGGAGGCCTGGGTCAAGAAGGCGGAGAGCCGCTCGGCGCCGAGCTGGGAGAAGACGCCGAGGCCGAGGATCAACGTGGGCCAGCCGTGCGCGTCGGAGAGCATGTCGATCCAGTGGTCGCAGCCAGGCGACGCGGCGGCGAGCGCATACCGCGGCGTCCGGGGGGCGCGCCGGCGCTTCCATGCGACGACGCCGGAAACGTCGATATCGATCCAGTGGAGCAGGCCGTTGTCGACGCGCGAGAATCGAGTACACGGCCCGGAGAAGAGCCCGATGGCCAACCCTTCCGGGTGACGCCGGAAGAAGTCGCGCACGACATCGTCCACGAGGCGCGTGCGGGTCGCGAGCGGGCGGAGCTCCTGTTCCGTGAAGCCCGCGCGCTCGACGTCCAGCACGCGGGCGAGATGGCGCGCTTCTTCGTCATGGAAGCCGAGGTCGGGCAACGCCTCGGAGGCGTAGGCGCACGCGGCGACACCCGCGAGCTCGCGTCGAGCAAACGAAGGGGCGGAGTCGATGTTGAAAATCATTTTCATTTTCATGACAGATCGACGCGTCTCTTGTCAAGCCAGCTATCGCCCTCTCCCGGCAAGGGCGACCGCTCCGGGGCCTCGTTCACCCCGTCGCTCAGTCGAGCGGCGCGTCAGGTGCGTCGGTCCGGTCCAGCGTGGCGCGGCGGTTGTGCTCCTCGACGCCGCCATGGCCCGGAGCGCGCGGAGCTCGACATCGTCGGCGATGCGCTCTTCGAGGAGGCGCATCGGCGACCCCGGCGTTCGCGCGCTCACCCAGAGGAACGCCGCCGCCTCCCTCGCCGGCGCCGCAGCGCGCGCGCTCGCCCAGCGCGCCGCGAGCTCCGAGACGCAGAGCCCACGGTAGGTGGACGCCTCGTCCACCAGCGCGGCCTCGAGCGCGACGACGAGCCGGCGCGCCGCGCGGGCGTTCGTCAGCGCGCGGTCGATGAGGACGCGCAGGGCCTCGCCGGAGGGCTCGTCCGCGCGCCCGCCGGCCTCCCCTCCCGTCGCGGCGCTCACCATGGCGCCGATGTCCTCGCTCGAGAGCGCGAGCGCGACGATCAGCCGCAGGACGCGCGGCGAGCAGTGCCACGGGCTCGATCCGGCGAGCCCGAGCGGGCCCCTCGCCCGCGGGAGCACGCCCGGAACATGCCCCGAGTTGATAATGACGTTCATTTTCAATAAACTTACGTCAGCCGACATGGCCGGGTCAAGAGGTTTGCGGGGCGGCGACCCGTCCCGGGTTGGGGGCCCGTCCCGGGTTGGGGGGCGACCCGTCCCGGGTTGGGGGGCGACCCGTCCCGGGTTGGGGGGCGACCCGTCCCGGGTTGGGCCGCCCGTCCCGGGTTGAGCGACCTATCCCGGGTTGGGCCGCCCGTCCCGGGTTGGGCGACCTATCCCGGCATCAAGGCCGCCAGGCGTACGGCGGCGCGACCGTCACCTCGGTCGCGGACGAGACGCCTGTCCAGTCGCCGGGGACAAAGCCGTAGAACGTGTTGCTCGATTTCGACGTGGCGACGAACTCGACATCGCCGAGCAGCCGCGCCGTCCCGGAGACGGACTGGCCGCCGCCGAACCAGCCGAGCGGGTAGAACGTTGTCTGCACGATCGCCGAGCCGCTCACGTCGAAGCCGCGCGCCTGAATGCCCGCCCCGCCCTGCCCGACAAGGCTGAGCGCCCCGATCCGACCGCCGGAGATCCTGCCGCTCACGATCGTCGCGTGATCCTCGACACGGACGTCGCCGCTCACGTCGCCGCCGAGGATCGTCGCGTGGGGGCCGACATGGACGCTCGACGGCGTGCCCGGGGGCGCGCAGCCGCCGCCGTTCGAGTGCCTCACCGTGCCCGCCGGGCACGCCTCGACCTCACCGCCCTTGAACCCGGCAGGCCAGGCGCCGTCCACCTGCACCATGTACGGATAGCGATAGATCGAGGGATACGGCGGGCCGTCGGAAGGGTTCGTCCACGCGAGCTTCTGGTATTCGGTCGGCGTCGCGACGACCACCAGATAGACGTTCTCGCCCGGGCTGACGCAGAAGCTCAGCTCGCCGTCAGCCCCTCGCTGCAGCGGGCTGTAGCGCGCCGTGGTCAGCTCCGGATCCGTCGCCACGAGGCCCCAGCGCCACCCCGACTTCGCGTCAGCCTGCGTGACGCCCCGGAACACCACCTCCACGCTCGTCGCGTCCGGCTCCAGGTGCAGGCGCACGACGTTGTACCCCCAGCGCTGCGGCGCCCAGTGGTACGGCGACACGAAGCGGCGGCGCTGCGCCCAGTCCGCGTCGAGCGCCTCGAGCCGCGTGAGCCGCAGCCGCCGATCCGTGCGGCCGCGCGACGTCATATCGGGCTCGATCGAGCCATAAGCCCGGCGATACACGCTGGATCGATCGGACCCGTCCGTGGGCGGCGGGTCCCTGTAGTCCCAGGTGATGTTGTGCATCGCCCACTCGCCGAACAGATCGTTGAGCTGCTCGATGTCCCAGCCACGGCTCAGCATGAGCTTCTGCCACGGGTCGCGCTGGCCGCTCGGCGCCTCGAACGTCCACATGTCGTTGACGGCGCCATGGCAGTGCTTGTCCTTCAAGAACTCGAAGAACTGCCAGTTGCAGTAACGGTCGCGCGTGTTCCCGTAATAGAGGTGCGGCATGTTCGGCAGCATCTCCGAGCAGTGAACGTTGTCCCGCCAGATCTGGTGCGGCATCCAGTTCGCGTGGCTCTCGAAGATCCAGCACCCGACGCCGCCGCAATCCGGGAACGCCTGGGTCGTCGACTGCACGCCGTGCATGAACTCGTGGGCGAGCCCCCACCCGTCGCTCGCGGCGCCGGGGCCGATCCACATGCCCATGTAGCTGATGCCGCTCCGGGTCCAGCCGCCGCCCCACAGCGGGAAGTCGTTGTCGAAGTGGACAGCGGCCTTCCACTTGTCCGCCGCGCTGCAGTACGGCTCGGGGAAGAAGATGGGGCTGCCGAAATACGCGTCCCAGATGCTCTCGAGCGTCTCCGCCGCGGCTTCCGCTTGGCTGAGCGTGATGTTGGTCCCATCGGGCCAGTAGAAGGCGAAGTGCTCGGACTCGTGGCGCAGCGGCGCGCGCGTCTCGCCGCCGTCGCGCGGCGCCCTCCACGTGCCTGCCGTGCAGCTCGCCCGCGTGGCCTGGCAGCTCGTCGCCCACGCCGTGCTCGTCGTGCCCTCCTGGCAGGCTCCGGGACCGCCGCCCGTGCCGCCCCCGCCCGTCGAGCCCGCGCTCGCCGTGCCCCCCGTCGCGCCGCCGCTGCCGCCGGTGGCGCCGGTGCCGCTGCCCGCGAACGCCCCCGCGCCGCCGCTGCCCGCGGACGCCCCCGCGCCGCCGCTGCCCGCGGACGCCCCCGCGCCGCCGCTGCCGGATGCAGGCCCCACGACACGCTCCTCCGAGGGCTGACCGCACGCCATGAAGAGCCCGGCGACGGCGAGCGCCAAGGCCCGCGAAAGCCGCTGCTCTGGCAACGCGCCCAGCCTGCGCCGAGCGCCCGCCCGCGCTAGGCCTGGACAGGCGGATCTCTGGGCGACGGCGCGACTGCGAATCTCCCGGGTACCACGAGATCGTTCAAGCATGCTGCATTGTCGCGCAGAGCTCGCCCGCCGTGCAAAGCCAATCACGCCTCCGCCAGAGGTCCGTTGGCGCGAAACAAATCAGCGATCCCCGCGTTCGCCACGGCATGGCCGTGAACACGGGCCGTGCTGCGCAACGCCGCGGAGCGCGGAGCTCTCGGCAGCGTCCCCGGGCGGTCGCGCCGTCCTCACGCCACCGCCTGCGGCGGCCGCGACGGTGCGACAGGGGACCTCATCTCGTTGCAGTACATAGCACCACGCCCGCGCGGTTCACATCGCCGCTCGCCGGGTTACATGGGACACGAGGCGAGGTCGTGTAGGTCGCGATTGTTGTCCGGCACCAAGGTAAATCTTGTGATCAAGAAATGTTCGACATAACCTCCACGTTGCGCTCGGCGGGGCAGCGGGAGCGCAGGGGGTTACGCAGAGCGAATTCGCGGTCCGCTCGTCGCTGGAGCGGCCGTTCGACGCAGTGAGCGCTGGGGAGCTCGTGTCGCTTCGCGCCGCGGGAGATCGTGGAATGCTCCGCGGCTCCGCTGGGCCGGCGCGAGCGCTGGAAGGAGACCGAACGTGACCATGGATTGCATCGAGCACGTCGTGCTCGTGATTCTCGAGAATCGCTCCTTCGACAGCATCCTCGGATGGCTGTACGCGGACGAGGGAGAGGGCCCGGCGCTGAACATCCCGGAGCCCGCCGCAGGCGCGCGCCGGTTCGAAGGCCTGCAAGGCCTCGACCTGGCGGCGTTCACCAACGTCGCGGAGGGGTTCAGCGGCGCCCCCGTCAAGGGAGCCTCGGCCCTGAACGTGCCCTGCGTCGCGCCGAACGAGGAGTTCGCTCACGTCAACGTCCAGCTCTTCGGAAAAGAGCGCGTCGACCCAGGCGATACCCCCACGATGAACGGATTCGTCCAGGACTACGTGGCGGCCCTGAAGAAATCAGGCGTCGCCCACGGCAATCCAGGCGCGATCCGCGCGCTCACGGGAGAGGTCATGGAGAGCTACACCCCCGACCAGCTCCCGGTCATCAACGGGCTCGCAGCGCATTACGCTGTCTGCGACATGTGGTTCTCGTCGGTGCCCTCCCAGACGAACCCGAACCGGGCCTTCGCCTTCTGCGGCACGTCGCTGGGGCTCACCGACAATGGCTGGCTCGAGAAGGACCCGAGGGCCAGGCTGATCGAGGAGAAGGTGGGGCTCGGCCTCGGCGACGACCAGTTCGAGACGAAGACCCTCTGGAACGCCCTCCACGACGCCGGCCACGACGACTGGAAGATCTTCTGGCAGACGAGCACCCTGCCCAGGAAGATATCGTTCGCCCTCACCGGCGGAAAGACCGGCCTCCAGCCGCTCGTCGAGCGCGTCGTCAAGCTCGCGGAGGACCTCGACGCCGATCACCAGAGCTACCTGATCGAGCTCTCGTCCGGCGAGCTCCCGTCCTGCTACACCTACCGGCTCTTCCGCGGCCTCCACACGATCCCCGAGGTCGAGCGCCGCTTCGCGCGGATGGAGGAATTCCACGAGCAGGCGCGCGCAGGGAAGCTCCCGCGGTTCAGCGTCGTCGAGCCGTTCTGGACCGTCTCCGAGGAGTCCACCGACGTCACCTGGATCCAGAGCCTCGCCACCGCGCTCGGCAACGATTACCACCCGCCCGCGAACCTGAGCGCGGGGGAGGCCTTCCTGCAGAGCGTCTACATGAGCCTCATCGCGAACAGGGAGGCCTGGGAGAAGACGCTGCTCATCGTGACGTTCGACGAGGGCGTCGGCACCTTCGACCACGTCGCGCCGCCCGCCGCCGTACCCCCGTGGGGGAGCGGCCGCCCCGGGTTCGAGACCCAGCACGGCTTCAACTTCGATCGGTATGGCGTCCGCGTGCCCGCGATCCTCGTCTCGCCGCGCATCCAGCGAGGCACCGTGTTCCGCTCGACGCGCGAGCAGCCCTATGATCACACCTCGCTCATCGCCACGATCCTCAAATGGTACGGCGAAGAGCGGCAGCTCCCGAGCTTCATGGCGCGCGCCATGGGGGCGCCCACGTTCGAGGACGTGCTCACCCTGAAGGAGCCTCGCCGCGACGAGCGCGACGTCCGGTTCCTCAAGGTGGAGCGCGCGGCGGGGGATCCGTTCAGGTACCTCGAGCGATTCCACCTGAGGAGCCACCTCGGCGAGCGCCTCTCGACCTCCGTCAAGGAACGGACCCTCCTGGGCTTGCTTTCGCCGTCGGATCCCGAGGCGGCAGAGTACTTCCCCACCCTCGGCGGCGAGGCGGTCGCGCTCTTCCTGGAAAAGAGCGCGAGGGAGGCCAGCGCGCACGAGGTCCGCGACGGCGACGACGTCGCCCTCGTCTCGACCGAGATGGAGATCGGCGCAGACAACACGCTGGGCGCATGGAGCGACGCCCGGAATTGCTACTACTTCAACGACTACGACCCGGTCCTCGACGAGAAGCGGTACGAGAAGCAGACCTGGACGATAGAGGCCGAGGTCAAGGACAGGCCCGTTCGCTTCGGTGACGCGGTGGCCTTCAGGAACAAGCGCTCCGGGGAGTACCTGACCCCGAGCAAGAACGGCGTGACGACCCGGAAAGACGTCTATCGCTGGATCATCGAGCCGATCGCCTCACAGGCCGCGCCGGGCCGGTGAACATCGGCTGGGACGACCTCGAACGACCGAACGCAGCGCGGCGGCGCGGCCTCGCGGTGCGCCATGGATCATCAACGAACCTCAACGACGGATGGAGCAGGGCATGAATCGTCTCTCGTCGGACATCGAAGACATCAGCGGTGAATACGACGTCGTCGTCGTGGGCTCCGGTTACGGAGGCGCGATCATGGCGTCCCGGCTCTCGCGCGCCGGCCTCAAGGTCTGCGTGCTCGAGCGCGGGCGGGAGCGGCAGCCGGGCGAGTATCCGAGCACCGCGCTGGAGGCCGTGGAGGAGTTCCAGCTCAACCTCCCGGAGCTGGGTCACGAGGGCTCGCGCACGGGGTTGTTCGATCTGCACGTCAACAAGGACATCGGCGTGCTCGTCGGCTGCGGCCTCGGCGGCACCTCCCTCATCAACGCCAACGTCGCGATCCGCGCCGAGCCCCGCGTCTTCGACGATCCGCGCTGGCCGACCGAGCTCCGCAGCGAGAACATGGAGCACCTGAACACGGGATACATGCTCGCCGAGCGGATGCTCTCGCCGAGGCCCTACCCCGAGAGCAACCCGCCGCTGCGCAAGCTCTCGGCGCTCCAGCGATCGGCGGAGGCGATGGGGCAGCCGTTCCGGCGCCTCAACATCAACGTGACCTTCCAGGACGGCATCAACGCCGCCGGCGTCGCGCAGAAGGCCTGCAACAACTGCGGCGACTGCTGCTCCGGCTGCAACCACGGCGCGAAGAACACCGTCCTGATGAACTACCTGCCCGACGCGAAGCGCCACGGGGCCGAGATCTTCTGCGAGGTGAGCGTGCGCCACGTCGAGCGCCGCGGCGACGGAAAATGGAACGTCCACTACCAGGTACTAGGCACAGGCCGCGAGGCGTTCGACGCGCCGACGCTGGTGGCCACCGCCAAGATCGTCGTCCTCTCCGCCGGCACCCTGGGCTCGACCGAGATCTTGCTCCGATCGAAGGAGCTCGGACTGCCCATCTCCGATCAGCTCGGCAACGGGTTCAGCGGGAACGGGGACATGCTGGGGTTCGGCTATAACTGTACGCCGGAGCTCGACGGGATCGGCTTCGGGCACCGCGCGCCCGGGACCTCTGCGCCCGTCGGGCCGTGCATCACCGGCGTGATCGACATGCGCAACCAGCCGGATCTGAAGGACGACATCATCATCGAGGAGGGGTCGATCCCGGGCGCGCTGGCGCCGCTCCTGCCGCTGATGTTCAAGGCGGCCTCCACCCTCGGCGGCTCGAACACCGCGCCACAGAACGCCCTGGCGCAGGGGGTCCGCGAGGCGGAGTCGCTCCTCCTCGGGGCTTACCACGGCGCGACGATGCACACGCAGACGTACCTCGTCATGGGACACGAGGCGAACACAGGCACGATGCGGCTGGAGAGCGATCAGCTGCGGATCGACTGGCCGTCGGTGGGCACCGAGCCGATCTTCGCGAAGATGAACGCGCGCCTCTTCGAGACCACGGCGCCGCTCGAGGGGATCTCGGTCAAGGACCCGATCTGGTCGCCGAAGATCGGCGACAAGCTGATCACCGTGCACCCGCTCGGCGGCTGCGTGATGGCCGACTCGGCCGACTCGGGCGTCGTCGACCACAAGGGCACCGTCTTCGCGTCGAAGGCGGGCACGGCGGTCCACGAGGGCCTCTACGTGTGCGACGGCTCGGTCATCCCCGTCTCCCTCGGCGTCAACCCGCTGCTCACGATATCGGCCCTGGCCGAGCGCTGCGCGATCCACCTCGCCCGCGACCGCGGGCTCCACATCGACTACTCCGACAAGGGCCCGTTCGTCCCCCAGCCCGCGCCGCGCAAGCCCGGCATCCGGTTCACCGAGACGATGAAGGGCTACTTCTCGAAGGCGGTCGACAGCGACTTCCAGACGGCCGCGGCGCTCGGCAAGCAGGAGGACTCGAGCTTCAAGTTCATCCTCACGATCGTGTCGGAGGACGTCGACGCGATGATCGCGAGCCCGGAGCACGCCGCGCGAACGGTTGGCACGGTGGACGCCCCTGCGCTCTCGGGGCGCCCGCTCACCGTGACGCACGGGACGTTCAACCTCTTCGTGCAGGACCCGGACGCGGCCGACACGCGGCTCATGAAGTACTCGATGCGGCTCGCCTCGGAGGAGGGGCGCTCCTTCTACTTCTACGGATTCAAGGTCATCAAGGACCGGCCGTTCTGGGACGCCTGGCACGACACGACCACGCTCTACATCACGATCCACGAGGGCGAGGACGACAAGGGGCCGGTGATCGGCAAGGGCATCCTCGTGATCGAGCCGGAGGATTTCATCCGCCAGCTCGGGACGCTCGACGTCACGAACGCGAAGAACGCCGAGGAGCGGCTCGCCATCACGGTGAAGTTCGGGCGCTTCTTCGCGGGCGTTGTGTACGACTATTACGGCGGCGTGGCGGCGCCCCTCGAGTACGCCGACTCGAACCCCCCGCCCCAGAAGCGCAGGCCGCTGCGCGTCCCCGGCCCGCGCCTGTACCCGTTCAAGACCGACGACGGCGTCGACCTCCTCCTCACGCGGTACCAGGGCGGAACGAAGGGGCCGGTGATGCTCGCGCACGGGCTCGGCGTGTCGAGCCGCATCTTCTCGACCGACACCATCGAGACGAACCTCCTCGAGCACCTCGTGGCCCACGGCTACGATGTCTGGCTGCTCGATTTCCGGGCGAGCGTGCTGCTCCCCGCGTCGAAGACCCAGTACACGGCCGATCAGATCGCGCGCCACGATCACCCCGCCGCGGTCGCGAAGGTGCGTGAGCTGACGGGCGCGGCGAGCGTCCAGGTCGTCGCCCACTGCTACGGGGCGACGACGTTCACGATGGCGATGCTCGCCGGGCTCCAGGGCGTCCGCTCGGCGGTGATCTCGCAGATCTCCACGCACGTCGTCACGCCGCCTCTCGTGCACCTGAAGGCAGGGCTCCACACGCCGGACGTGCTCGACGCGCTCGGGGTCGGGTCGCTCACGACGAACGCCTCCTCCCACGAGGGGTTCTTCTCGCGCCTCTACGATCGCGCGCTCTCGCTCTACCCCGTCGGGTCCGATGAGCGCTGCGACAGCGCCGTGTGCCACCGGATCTCGTTCATGTACTCCCTGCTCTACGAGCACGCGCAGCTCAACCACGCCACGCACGAGCGGCTCTACGAGCTGTTCGGCGAGGCGACGATGCGCGCCTTCGAGGGCCTCGCGCTGATGACCCGCAAGGGCCACGTGGTCGACGCCGACGGAAAGGACGTCTATCTGCCGCACCTCGACCGGATGGGGATCCCGATCCGCTTCATCCACGGCGCGGAGAACCAGTGTTTCCTGCCGGCGAGCACCGAGAAGACCGTCGAGGTGCTGTCGGCGAAGAACGGGGCGGGCCTCTATTCGCGCAACGTCATCCCCGCGTACGGCCATATCGACTGCATCTTCGGCAAGAACGCGTCGGCGGACGTCTATCCCTTCATCGTCGAGCACCTCGACAGGACCTGAGCGCGGCTAGACGGCCAGCAGCGCGCGCATGGCGGGGGCGATGACGTCCGCGATCGCGCACCGGCGGGAGGCGGCCAGGACGGCGGCGTCCGGGCGCCCGTGCGCGGCGAGGGCGGCCGGGGCATCCGTCGTCGCGGCGGGGGCGCCCGTCGCCGCGGCGGGCGGCGGAGGCGCGGCGAGGGCCTCGTCAAAGGCCGCCGACACCGCGCGGCGCACGGCGTCGCCGCCGGTCTGGAGCGCCCAGGCGACGAAGCGCCACGCGAGCTCGGCGTGCCGGGCCTCGTCGTCGGCGATCGCGGCGAGGGCGCTCCTGACCGCCGCGTCGGTCGCGTGCGCGAGCTGCTCGCTGGCCTGCACGGCCGCGAGCGTCTCGCCGACGCAGCCTTCGCGTACGGCGCGCGCCGCGAGCACGGGGAGGTCCGAGGTGACCTCGACGGCGCCGCCGAACGCGAACGGCGCCGGCTCGAGCGCGGCGCCGGCGTACGCGCTCGCCAGCCCGAAGCAGAGCGCCGCGTGGCGCACCTCGTCGCGCGCCGCCTCGTGCGCGGCGTCGAGCATCTCGGCGGGGGCGCCGACCGCCATCATCTCCAGCGCGAACCTCGAGAACGAGGCGACGGAGGCGTGCTCGAGCAAGGCGTCGCGCAGCCACGCCTCGGCCAGCGCGGCGCGGGTCGCCGGCGCGAGCAGCGCGACGTCCGGAAGCGCCGCGGCGCTGCCCCATGCGCCCGCCGCTCGGCGCTGCGCCCGCGCGGTGCGGGCGCGCTCGCCAACGAGGAACGGGCGGCCCGAGCCGCCGCAGGTCGCGGTGAACTCGTAGCAGCACTGGCCGCTCCGAGCGACGCCGCCGCCGATGCTGCTGTACCAGCAGCCGGCGGGAGGCCGAGGGACGTTCGGGTCGACGGGGTCGAGCTCAGAACACGGGCCCGCGAACACCCCGCCTGCGCCGCCGGAGCCGCCGGAGCCGCCGGAGCCCCCCTCGCCGCCGGCGCCGCCCTCGCCCAAAGGCTCCATCGCGACGCACACGGTTCCTTCCTCCGTCCACGAGACGCCGCCCGCCTGGACCGACGTGACGACCTCGGGATCGGGACCGCCTTGCCCGCCCTCGCCGTCCATCCCTCCAGGCGCTCCCGTGCCCGGGTCGCCCGCGGCGGGCGCGCCCCCCTCGCCGGACGGGTCATCGTGGATGACGCTGCCGCTGCAGGCGCCGCCTCCAGCGACCGCGCCGAGCGTTGCCGTGGCGAGGATCGCGCGTGTCAGATGGTGAACGAGCGCGCTTCGAAAGTGAGCCGGAGAGGGGGGCATGAGGATCATGGATCCGCTTCGAAGCAGCAGGCGTACCAGCGCGCGCTCCGAGGAAATTCAACGTCTCGCGACGAGAGGAACGGCACAGTCTGGCACAGACTCGGTCTGCCTGGCGCACGACCGCAGCGATGACGCGCCGTGGAGGAATCGGCGGCTCGCAACGCAACGACTGTTCGCGGCGAGATGCGGTACACCGCGCTTCGCGGTCAACGTGTGACGAGGCGCTGGATACCCTGGACCACGTCGAGCCATGCATCGTCAGGGTCGCTCCAGCGCGTCACGGGTTGGCCGTTCCTGGGCAGGGGCTGGAGCCTGGCGAAGGGGGCCTCTCGCCACAGACAGGGCTTGAGGATGACCGGCACGAGGACCGCGCTCCGCTCCTCGTGGCGATCCAGCGCGCGGCGCATCTCGACCTCCCAGCAATAGTCGGACGCCAGGAAGTCAGCGCTCACGAGGAGCAGAATGATGTCCGCCTCCTCGAGGTGCTCGTCGATCTCGTTGGCCCAGTCTGCGCCTGCGGGGATGCGCCTGGCATGCCATGGCTCGATGAGACCCCTTCGATAGAGCACTTTGAGGTGTGTCTCGAGGCGCTCACACGCGATCTCGTCGGCCTGCGAGCAGCTCAGGAACAAGCGGCGCCTGGGGCTGCGCGTCAGGGCCCCCTTGCGCCCAGCGTCCGGGGGAGATCCATCAGGGCTTGCGGCGTGGTGGAATCGTGTTGCGATCACGTCCGCCTGCGCAGCGAACCCGAGGCGGGCGACCTCCCGGGCCATGGCGGTGAACGCGGCGCGGGTCTCCGCGCTGGCACGCGCATGGAACCGGCTCTGGCACGCGTCGCAGAGATCACCTGCCGCCAGCGATCGGCGCATGTCGTATTTGTTGATCTTCCGGTCCAGGAAGCAGCCGCGCGTCTCCTCGTGATTCTTCAGGTCCGGAGCCACGAAGCTCAGCGCGTACCGCGTCATGTAATAAGCGAAGTAGCTCCGGATACTCGGGGCGAACCGCTCCGCATCATGGCGCGTGACCACCGCGAGGCCCTCGGATGCTATCGTCGACCCGAAAAGGTTGACGAGCCTCCTGGATTCAAGCGGGGCGTCGAGGAACGCCATGAGATAAGGCCTGTTGCCCCTCGCTTCCTCCCGATAGACACGTAGCCGTTCGAAGATCTCCGACGTGGTATGGCCGTTGCCTGCGCACGCATCCAGCTTCCCCCAGTTCACGAGCCTCGGTGGAGGGAGCTCGAAGAGGAATTCGGTCTGGACGGCATTCAGCGCTGCGGCGGCGTCCTGGATGTGTCCGTCAAGATCGCATCCGACGCTCAGAAGCTCGATCCGGTACGTCACGGCTCATCATGCGCCCGACGCGCCCTACGGCCAAGCGCGACCCCGCGCTGGGCCGTGTCCTCCCTACCCCGAGGGCGCGCCGCGCGCTGCCCCCCGGCTCAGCCGAGGAAGCCCCGCGCCCGGGCGATCGCCTCGATCGCCGGCCTTCGCCGCTCCAGCTCCTCGACGTCCTTGACGGGGAGGAACCGGGCCGCGAGGCCCTCGCGCGGCACGCGCAGGAACCTGGCCGGGAGGCCGAAGGTGATCTCGTTCAGGATGCGCTCGAACTGGATCGCCTTGCGGTCGCCCACCTTCTTCTCGACCTCCACGTAGACCCAGTCCATCGCGAGCGCGCTGAGCGCCTCGGCGCTGGCCAGGAAGGTGTTCGTGTTGAAGACGGGCACGACCTTCGGGTCGAAGCTCGTCGGCAGCCGGAAATCCTCCGCGATGACCGGGCGGCCGTTCCACCGCAGCGGGCCGCCGCCCTTGTCGCCGCCCTTGTCGACGACCTCGACCGTGAGCGGCCCGCCGTGCCCGAGGTGCCAGCCGAGGAGCACCGGATCCACCGTCGCGCCCAGGTTGTCGAGGTTGGCGATCCACACGACCTTGCCGCCGCGGGCGATGAAGCGGCCGAGGAGGCCGCTCTCCCGCAGCGCGTCCGGCAGGTCGCCGTGGCCGGTCGCGTAGACGCTCGGCTCGCCGTCCTCGTCCAGGAACAGGCCACCTTCCGGCGTCAGGCGCAGCGACACGTGCTGCTCGAACGTGGCGCAGCGATCGCCCTGCTCGTCGAGGCGCGGGCCGAGGGCCTCGCGGATCGGCTCGTTGGTCGCCTCGCTCGTCATCAACCACAGCGGCACCGGGACACCGATCGTGCGCCGTAGGTGGTCGCTCTCGGCGAGGCGCATGTCGAGGAAGGTCCGGCCGGGCAGCACCTCCACGAGCGCCTTGACCACGCCGCCCATGCGGGTGGCCATCCCGCCGGCGAGGACGCAGAGGGCGACCTCGCCGCGGCGGAGCGCCGCGAGGCCCGCCTCGCGGCAGCGGGCATGCTCGGGCGTTCCCTCGGCGGGCAGGTCGGCGACATCGCCGGGCGCGGGCGGCTCGACCGTCCCCTGGAGGCGGTTGCGGGCGTCCCGATCCTTGCCGATGGAGGCAGCCCACCGGGCGACGCGGTCGGGGTCGAACCCGCGCGCCCGGAGGCGAGCGAGGAGAGGAGCAGGGAGCGCGGCGATCTGCTGGGCGAGGGAAGACACAGTATTTTGAAAAGCACGATGCGATGCCCGTGGCAATAGCCTCGTGCAGCGATTCACGCGTCAAGCGACGCCTGCGGCAGGCGCCGATCCCAGGGGCGCACGAGGGGGCTCCGGGCAAGGCTGGACGCGTCGTAGGTTGTTCCCCGATGGGGTCTTGGATCGCCGCGCTCCGGCACCGCGAAGGAGCGAGCTCCTCCGTCGGCCGGCCGGCGCACGCCGCCACGTCGCGGGCTGCGGCCGATGCCCACGGACGATCGCCGGCAAGGACCATCCCGGGCGAGGCCGAGGCATGAAGGATGAGCGGATGGTGCGACGAAGCGACGCGCCTGCCAGGTCCTCTCTTGACGGCCCTGCGACACGCGCGACATCCTGGCCACGGGGACGTCGCAGCGCGCTTCGATGAACGGCGGGATGATGAACATCGCTTTCGTCGTGATGGATGGATATCAGCAGCTCATGGACGCTCAGCGGGAGGTCCTGGACGAGGCCCAGGTGCTCCGGAGAGAGTTCGCGCGGCTCGACGTGGAGCTGACGGCGGTGCGGTGGAGGGATCCCGAGGTGGACTGGGCGCGTTTCGACGCGGTGCTCCCGAAGGCCTGCTGGGATTACGTCGAGCGCTCGGGCGAGTTCTTTGCATGGCTGGATCGCGCTCGCGATCTCGGAGCGCGCCTGGTGAACCCGGTGGAGCTCCTCCGGTGGAACAGCGACAAGCGCTATCTGCTCGACCTGCGGCGAGGCGGCGCGAGCGTCGCGCCGCTCGCGTACGTCGAGCGGGGCGCCCATCGCGATCTCCAGGCCGCGCTCTCGTCGGTGGGATGGGGGGAGATCGTGATCAAGCCGGCCATCTCCGCGGGCGCCTACAGGACGCTCCGCGCGAGCTCGCCGGACGCCGAGGGGGTGCGCGAGCACGCCGAGACGATCCTGCGGGATTCGGGGCTCCTGATCCAGCCGTTCTTCCCGGAGATCCCGCGCGACGGGGAACTGTCGCTCCTCTTCTTCGGCGGGGCGTTCAGCCACGGGCTCGTGAAGGTGCCCGTCCGTGGCGACTTCCGCACACAAACCATGTTCGGGGCGACGGTGACAGCGAAGGATCCGCCGCCGGCGCTCCTCGAGCAGGCCGCCGCGGTCCTCGATCTGCTGCCCGGGAAGGCGGCCTACGCGCGGGTGGATGGATTCGTCCGCGAAGGGCGGCTGCAGATCATCGAGGTGGAGTTGATCGAGCCGTACCTGTACCTGGAGCACGGCGGCCCCCTCGCGGCGCGCCGGTTCTGCGAGGCGATCCTCACGGCGCTGCGCTGAGGCGGGGACATCCGCTGTCGTGCGCTGAGGCGGCGCACGGAGGCCTGGCTCCCCTCCCCGAGCTCGTCGGGCCGCTCGCGCCCGCGCCACCCCGGCGCGCGCTCACCCGAGGATCCGCAGGAGGATGTTCAGCGAGACGAGCACCGCGAACATCGCGCCGCACACGAGCGCGGCCTCCCTGGCGGACACGCGCACGGAGACGCGGCCGTCCTCGGCCCGCGCGGCGCCGTACAGCGCGGCGGAGGCGCCGAGCAGCATGTAGAGGACGTCCTTGTAGGCCCACGACAGGAAGAAGATGCCTATCAGCGCGCCGCACAGGCTCACGAAGATCGCCGGCGCGAACCGCCGCGCCGCGGGGCCGACATCGGCGTCGCCGAGCCAGATCGCGAGAGGCACCTTGAGCGACGCGTAGAGGACGAGCGCGAACAGGCACATCCCGAGCAGGCCTGTCTCGGCGGCGGCGAGCATGTACGAGTTGTGGGCCGTCAGGCCGAACGACGACTCGTCGCCGAACTGCCCCGCGCCGACGCCGATCCCCTTGGTCCGCCGGATCATCTCGTAGGCCTCGCGGAGCAGCGCGACGCGCTCCTCCGAGCTCTCGGACGCCTCGTCGCCGCTCCGGCCGCCGAGCAGGAGCATGGGCGGCCCGACGAAGCAGGCGGCGACGACGCCCAGCGTCCCGCTCCGCCGGATGAAGCTGAGCCCGAGGACCGCCAGGTACACGATGAGCCCCGAGCGCGAGCGCGACATGACGACCATCGCGCCGATCGCCACGATGACGGCGGCCACCGGGAGCGCCCGCAACGCCGCGGCCACGCGCGAGATCAGCCGGTCGGTGAGCAGGAGCGGCAGCGCCGTCGCGGCGCGCGCCCGGCGAGGGGGCGCCGGCGCGCGCGGGCCCGCGCGGGCCCGCGCGTCGCTGCCCGGCGCCTCGCTGCCCGGCGGGCTCGGGCGGCCGCCGCTCGGCCTGCGCGGCCGGCGCGCGCCGGCGCGCCCCTCGGCCAGCGCGATGGCGAGCGGGATCGACATGCCCGCCATCAGCGAGAGCTCGTTCGGATCGGCGAGCGAGCCGCGGTAGCGCACGCGGCCGTCGATGGTCGACGTGCCGAGCGGCCCGGGGCGCTCGCACCGGTAGTTGCCGTCGGGCATGGGCGGATCCTTGCGGCAGTCGAGGTTGCTCTCGCAGGGGCGCCCATCCGGCTCGAGCTCGCCCCTGCCCGCCCAGTCGTCGGGCGCGGCGAGCATGCAGCCGTGGGGCTGGAACGCCTGCACGATCGCGACCACCGAGGTGAGGACGGCGCAGCCGACGAGCGTGATCGCGAGCGCGCGCAGCCCGCGCGGCGACGCGGCGGCGAAGGCGACGGCGAGGAAGACGCCCGCGACGGTCGCGAGCTGCAGACCGCGCTCCTCGAGCGCGGCCGGGCGCTTGAGCGCGGTGGTCAGCGCCGCCCAGGCGAGGAACGCGATCGCATAGACGACCTGGGGCGCGAGCGTCGGCCTGAGCCGCCGCCACACGACGTCGAGGGCGACGCAGAGAAGGGTGAGCCCGAACGCCGCGTGCACGAGCGGAATCCCCGAGAGCTCAGGGATGAACTCCTGCGGCTTGATGATGACGAGCGCGCACAGCGCGCACACGACCCACGCTGCCATGGCAATCATTCGTTGCTGCGTCGCTGCGTCGCGAGCGCCACGCGCGGGCGGTCCGCGCCCCGGCCTCGTGACGGGCGGCCGCGGAGAGGCGCCCTGCCCAGGCGCGGTGAGGCGCGGCGCGCATTCCCCCCTTCAGCGCGACGGATCTAGCACCGTGGGTCCGACCGGCACGCGGGAAGCGCGCCGGTGCGCGCGCGAGGAGCAGGCCCGGAGCGCGGCCGCAGGATCGGCGCTTGCTGTATGCGGTCACATCAACCGTACCGTCATGTCCATCGCGTGAACCACGCCCATCGCGTCGAGGAGGCTGGAAACCGCATGTGCTCCTGCTGTGTCCGGATTGCCCTGCTCTGCTCCGCGCTCGCGGTCCTCGTGGCGCCCTCGGGCTGCGGCGCGAGCGCGCCGCGGGTCGACTTCGAGGCGGAGCGCCGCGCCACGAGCGCTTACGCCGTCGGTCCCGGCGACGTGCTGGAGGTGCGCGCCTGGAAGAACGAGGCGCTGAGCCACCGCGTCACGGTGCGGCCCGACGGGTTCATCACGATCCCGCTCGTCGGCGACGTCCTGGCGTCGGGGCGCACCGTCACGGGCATCGCCGAGGAGATCGCGAATCAGGCGGCCAGGTTCTACCATGAGAAGCCGGTCGTCAGCGTGGAGGTCGCGGAGCTCCACAGCTACCGGGTCTATGTGATGGGCGAGGTGTCGCGTCCGGGTGAGTTCACGCCGCGGGCGCAGATCACCGTGCTCCAGGCGCTCGCCCTGGCGGGCGGCTTCACGCGCTTCGCCGATCCCGACGAGGTGGTGATCGTCCGGCGCGACGCGCTCGGCGAGCGCAGGATTCCGTTCGCGTTCGAGGAGGTCGTCGTCAAAGGCGACCTCCGCGGGAATCTGCCGCTGCAGACGAACGACACGGTGGTGGTGCCGTAGATCGGCGCGAGGTCTTCTGCTCGCGGGTCTCGCGGCCGCCGCCGGCTCGGCGGCGGCCATCACGCCTTACCCGAGGCGCTCCCGGATCCACGCCGCGATCAGCTCCGCCGCCGCCTGCCGGCGCCCCTGGAGGAAGTGCGTCGCGCCCTGGAGCTCCACATAGCTCCTGTCCGGCGCCGCGCTCGCATCGACGATAGCCCGCGCCTGCCGCAGCCGTATCTCCGTGTCCGCCGTCGCGTGGACGACCAGCGTCGGGATCGTCACCGCGCGCAGGCTGTCCGCGAGCCGCGCCCGCGATGACAGGCTCGACCACGTGGACAGCCACGCTCGCGCGGTCAGCGTCCGCGCGACCCCGCCGTATCCGTGGTTCGCCAGAAACGGATCCGGCGACGCGAAGATCGACCCCATGGCCCGATCGTCCGGCTCGATGGTCAGATCCAGGTACGCCGGATCCGCCACCGTCCGGTACACGGTCAAATACCGGCCGAGCGCGCTCCGCCGCCGCAGGCGGCTCCAGTCGGGATCACTCCCCTCCATCCCCTCCATCGCCCTCTCCGCCTCGGCCTGCGCCTCGATCGCCGCCCGCGCGATCGCGTCGATGCGGGCGATCCGCGCCCGCTGCGCCGCTCGATAGCGCGCGAGCCACGCGCGCTCGTACCTGGACGGCTCCGGCCACGGCCGCCAGCCGTTGTCCGGATGGTACATGTCGAGCGACGGATCGACCGACAGAGGATCTGCCTCGTCCACCACCGAGGGATCGATCGCCTGCTCCAGGAACACGCCCTGCCCCGGGTGCGCGGCCAGCGCGACGAACGCGTCGCCAAGCCTTCGTCCCGCGGCCGCCGCGCCCGCCTCCGCCAGCGCGAGCAGCGAGCCGCCGCCCGAGTTGCCCAGCAGCACAACGGCCTCTGCGCCCCGCGCGCGCGCCGCATCCACCGCGGTCTCGACGTCGAGCGCCGCCTTCTCGTGGAGGCAATCGGTGTCGTTGTTCACGTAGCGCGTCGCGAACCCCAGCGCCGCGATCCCGCGCGCCGCGAGCAGCGGGCAGAGGTAATGAATCGAGAAATCCGCCCGCGGGTGCGCGAGCACCGCCGCCACCCTGAACCGGCCGCCCGGCGGCGTCCAGAGCAGCCCCCGCACGAGCGCGCCGTCGCTCCCGACCGCCACGACCGGCTCACGCCCGAGAGAGACGGCCGGATCGTCCTCGGGCGAGGGCCAGTATCCGACGGACGCCGGCCGGCGCCCGTACCCCAGCATCGCGTCTCCCGGCGGCGCGCTCATCAACGCACCTGCGGTCGATGGACGGTCACGGGCCGCGGCAGCTCGAGCGGCGGCATGGGATCGAACAGCGACCGCTCCGCGTCCGCGACCTCCTCCGCCGAGAAGGCCCGCAGCGTCTGGCAGAACTCGACGAGGATGCCGTTGGGATCCATCGTGTAGATGGACCGGCAGAAATCGTGATCCGCCTCGGTCACCTCCAGGCCGTGCGAGAGCCACCGCGCGAGCGCCTGGCCGTAGAACTCGGTCGTCGGCGCGTCGAAGGCGAGATGGTTCATCCATACCGGCAGCCCCAGCCCTGTCGAGAGATCCGTCCTGAAGCGCCCCTGCAGCGTCGCCTCGTGCGGATCCCAGAACGCCAGGAGGGGCCCCTCCGGCTCGCTCGTCCGATAAAAGGCGTGCCTCGCCCAACCGCCGTCGCGGCTGCCCTCGTACGGGACGGCCATGACCTTCACGAGGCGGAACCCCATGACCTGGGTATAAAATCGATGCGTGGCGGCCAGATCCCTGGTCGCCAGCGCGATGTGATGCACCCCCATCGTACCCCCTGTGTGCGCGCGGAGCATGTCAGAGCCAGCGTGCTCGTTCAAGATGAACGCCGTGAGATGGTCGAGGAACGCGGCTCCCGTCGCAGAGCGAGCGAGTCGCGGCCGCGCTCGTCCGCGGCGCGACCAGACAGCTTCGTTCCGAACGGCGTGCCCCGCGGGCTTCATGACGCGTCCGTGGTCGGCCAGCGCCTCGGGCGCATGCGCTATCCTCGGCGCACGCCATGTTCGACGGCGACGTCGTCTTCGCATCCCTCCCCGCGGCGCTCATCGCGTTCGCCTCCTCGCGCGGCGTGCCGCGCGACGATCTCCTCCGCGCCGCTGACATCGCGCCCGAGACGCTCGCCTCGCCCGACGAGCTCGTGCCGTATGCGTCGCTCTTCTCGCTCTGGGAGCTCCTGCTCCAGCGCTTCCCCGGCGAGCCGCTCGGGCTCCAGTACGCGCGCAGGATCCCGGTCTCGGTCGTGGGCATCGTCGGGCACGTCCTCCGCCACAGCGAGAGTTTGCGGCAGGGGGTGGCCGCTTATGGCCGCTTCTGCCGGCTCATGGATCCGCACCTCCTCATCACCGTCGAGGAGCGCGGCGATGTGGCCCACCTCGCGCTCGAGCACGACCCGCGCGTCGTTGCCATGGCCGAGCCGATCGAGATGATGATCGCGGCGCTCGCGCGCTTCATCGCGCTCTACCTGGGCGGCGCGGCGCGGCCGATCGAGGCCATGTTCCGCCACCCCCGCCGGCATCCGCCGTCGCTCTACGAGGAGGCGCTCGGCGCCCCGGCGCGCTTCGAGGCGGGCGCGACGGGCCTCGTCTACCACGCGCCCGTGCTCGACGCGCCGGTCGTGGGCGCGGATCCGCTCGTCCGCGATTATCTTGTCCGCCACGCCGAGCACCTCCTCGCCGCGCGCGCGGCGCCGGCCTGCACCGCGCCCATGGCGAGCACCGCGCCCCTCGACGCGCGCGTGCGCGCCCGCATCGACGAGCGGCTCGACGGCGGCGACGTGGACCAGGAGGGGGTCGCGCGCTCGCTGGGCATGAGCACGCGCTCGCTCCAGCGCGCCCTCAAGGATCTCGGCACGTCGTTCACGGCGCAGCTCGACGAGGTCCGGCGGCGAAAGGCGCTCGACCTCGTGCGCCGGCGCGATCTCGCGCTCCAGGAGATCGCTTTTCTGCTCGGCTACGGCGAGCCGCGCCACTTCTACCGCAGCTTCCGTCGCTGGACCGGCACCACGCCGGGCGAGTACAGGCGCACCAGCGCCCGCTAGCGCCGCGCCGCCCGGCGATGCGGGGCGGGAGCGGCTGGGCTCCGGCGCCCTCACCGACGATTCATGGACACGTGACGTCGGCGCGCGCTGCCTCGAGGGCCGTGAGCCCGTCGACCACGGGGTGAATGCGGCGCTCCTGCGGAGCAACGAAGGCGGCATGACCGAAGGCTCTGGACGTCATGGTTCGAGTTCAAGGGGGCGCCTCCGCGCCTCGTTCGTCGTGACTATCGCGGCCCTTG
Organism: Sorangium sp. So ce1335; assembly: GCF_051521615.1. NCBI lineage: Bacteria > Pseudomonadati > Myxococcota > Polyangiales > Polyangiaceae > Sorangium > Sorangium sp. So ce1335. The sequence goes on along the minus strand of NZ_CP150363.1, from coordinate 4,246,247 downwards.
GCAGCCTCAGCGCGTGCGACCCCATCGGCGGCGGCAGCGGAGACGCAGCAGGCACAGGCGGCAGCGGCGGCTCTCCGGGGGGGAGCACCGGCGGCACCGCGGAAGGCGGCGGCGCCACCGGCACCGGCGGCGACGGCGGCGCCACCGGCACGGGCGGCAACGGCGGCGCCACAGGCACCGGCGGCGACGGCGGCGCCACAGGCACGGGCGGCGGCGGCGGCGCCACCGGCACGGGCGGCGACGGCGGCTCCACCGGCACGGGCGGCAACGGCAGCACCACCGGCACCGGCGGCGACGGCGGCGCCACCGGCACCGGCGGCGACGGCGGCTCCACCGGCACCGGCGGCGACGGCAGCACCACCGGCACCGGCGGCGACGGCGGCTCCACCGGCACCGGCGGCGACGGCGGCTCCACCGGCACCGGCGGCGACGGCGGCTCCACCGGCACCGGCGGCGGCTCGACGGGAAGCGGCGGCGCGGACGGCACGTGTGTGCCGGGATCGGTCGTCGCCTGCTACACCGGTCCTGCCGGGACCAGCGGCGTGGGGCGCTGCGCTCCCGGGACGCAGACCTGCCGTCCGGACGGCTTCGGCTATGGCGCGTGCACAGGCGACGTGACGCCCGCGGAGGAGCGCTGCGCCACGCCCGAGGACGAGAGCTGCGATGGCGAGCCCCACTGCTCTCAGTCGCCGCCGTGGGCGCGGGGGTTTGGCGGCGCAGGGTTCGACGACGGCTTTTCCATCGCGAGCGACGCAGCCGGCAACTACTATGTTTCGGGCACGTTCAGCGGAACCGTCGACTTCGGTGCCGGCCCTCTGACCAGCGCCGGACAGTCGGATATCTTCTTTCTCAAGCTCGATCCTTCGGGTTCGGTGCTCTGGAGCAAGCACATCGGGAGCCGCGGGAACGAGCACGCAGGCGCCGTGACCGTCGACGGGAGCGGCAACGTCTTCCTTACCGGCGTGGTCGACTGGTTCCCAGACCTGGGCCCCGAGCTGGACGGGTGCTACATCCCCGTCGAAGACACCTCTTTCTTCATGGCCCAATTCGATCCAGACGGCAACCGCATCTGGAGCGATGGTTTCCATGAACTGAGGAGCATCGAGTCCGTCGAGCAGATCGCCCTCGATGCTCGCGGCGACATGTACATCGTCTACATCCAGTCCTCGTCCGTCCACCTCGCCAAGCTGGACGCCGCGACAAGGGCCTTCCTCTGGACGCAAAGGGTCCCCGGAAATGCGCGGCTCGCGCTGGACAGCGCCGGCAACCCGGTGGTGGTGGTGGCTGCCTATCTTACTCCGCGCACGTTCCTCGTCTCGAAGTACGCTCCGACGGGCGATGTGCTCTGGCAGCGATCGTTCCTGACCAGCTCGATCGACAGAGGCGGGACGGGGCACGCGGTGGCGATCGACGCGGCGGACGATATCTACATCTCGGGCACGACGGATGGATCCATCGACTTCGGCAGCGGAACCCTCCCCGAGGGCCAGGTCCTCGTCAAGCTGGACACCGCAGGCGAGTACATCTTCAGCCGCCCGATCCGCTACGGCCACAGGATCGTGATCGATCCTGCGGGGGACCTGGTGGTCGCCGGGCGCGGCCTGGCGAAGCTCGACGCGAGCGGGACGGAGCTCTGGTCTATCAACTTCGATGCCGATGTGCAGGATATTTCCTTGTCCCCGAACGGCACGGTCGCTGTCACCGGCCGCGCGAGGGGCCCGGTGGACTTCGGGACCGGCCCGATAGCCTATGGCGGGCTTTCCGACGCCTACATTGCCACCTTCAACCCGCCGACGAGCGGCGGGGGCGACGACGGCAGCGGCGGCACAGGCCCGGGCGGCGATGGCAGCGGCTCTGCCGGCGGCGCCCCGCCTGCGGCGTGCGTGCCCGGCTCGTTCGTCGCGTGTTACACCGGCCCCGTCGGGACCCGAGGCGTCGGGCGCTGCGCTGCTGGTACGCAGACATGTCTCCCCGACGGAGCTGGGTACGGTCCATGCGTCGGCGAGGTGACGCCCACCGGAGAGGTGTGCGCGACGCCCGAGGACGAGAGCTGCGACGGCGACGCCGATTGTCGTCCGCGGCCGCCGTGGTCGCGGGGGTACGGCGGCACCGGCGCCGACGAGGGATCTTCGATCGCGAGCGACGCCGCCGGCAACTACTACGTCATCGGCTCCTTCGAGGGCACCATCGACTTCGGCGACGGCCCCATGACCAGCGCCGGCGAGCGGGATGTCTTCCTACTCAAGCTCGACCCCGCCGGCGCGTTGCTCTGGAGCAAGCGATTCGGCGGCATCTTGGACCAGGCCGGCCGCGCCGTCGTCGTCGATGGCAGCGGCAACGTCCTGGTGGCCGGCACCCATCGCACCAACCCCATGGTGGGCATGAGCTTCGGCGGCTGCGAGCTTCTGTCCGCTGACGGCGGTGAAGCGATCTTCGTCGCAAAGCTCGACCCCGAGGGGAACCACATCTGGAGCCGCGCATCGGTCTGGTCCGGCGCGGTCATGCACCAGCCCTTCAGGCAACTGGCCGTCGACGCTCTCGGCAACCCGTATGTAACGTTCGTCGTCCCGGCAAGGGACGACGCTGCTTCCATGGCAAAGCTGGACGCGGCCACAGGCGACATCCTCTGGAGTCAACAGCTCGCGCCCGCGGTCCCGCGCCACCCGAACCACGAGCTGCAGAGCGATGATGTGCTCCTCGCGATCGACAGCGCCGGCGACGTGATCACGACGACCCCGTCCATCACCCCTGTCCCGTCCTGCCCCTGCGTGCATCAGTTCACCGTCCGGAAGCTCACCCCGACCGGCGGCGAGCTCTGGAGCCGCCAGTTCGGCCCCCCGCTCGCGAATCAGCCCGGGACCGGCATCGGCGCATCGGCCCGGGCGATGGCGGTCGACGCCGCGAACGAGATCCTCGTGACCGGTTACACAGACGGGACCGTCGACTTCGGCGGCGGCGTGCTCCCCGCGGGGCCGATGCTCATCAAGCTGGACGCCGCGGGCCAGCATGTCTTCAGCCGCTCGATCCCCCACGGCGACACGATCGCCCTGGATCCCGCCGGCGACATCCTCGTCGCCGCGGACGGGCTCTCCAGGCTCGACGCGAGCGGGACCGTGCTCTGGACGAGCGACTTCGACGCGAGCGCGAGGGACATCGCCATCTCTCCGACAGGCATGATCGCTGTCACCGGCACCGCCGAGGGATCGGTGGACCTCGGGACTGGCCCGATCCCCCACGCGGGGGGCACCGACGTGTTCGTCGCCACGTTTGACCCCTGAGGGTCCCGGAGGCGGCGCCCGGAGCGCCCATCGCGCTCGGCGCCGCTCACGCAAGGACCGAGCTCCGAGGATCCCCCGAACCCTACGCGAAGGTACGCACCAGAGGGACATGAGGTGAGGAGAAACATGCGATACATCCGCGTTCTGCTGATTTCGCTGGTCTGCGCGCTCGCGATGCTGCCCGCGCGCGCGGCGTGGGCTGCCGTCGCAGTGAACATCGTGGAGCCCTTGACGAGCCGACGGTATGACCAGGCGGTCCACGTCCGCGCCGAGGTGAGCTCCACGCTCCAGGTGGCACGTGTGCTGGCGCAGCTCGGCGGGGGCTCCGCGCTCCTTACGAACACCGGCGGCCCCATCTACGAGGCGGACATCTCGGTCTTCGGGGTTCCGCACGGCGAGCACGTCCTGACCGTCACGGCGACCGACGTCGCGGGCGCCAGCGCGTCCGCGCAGCGCGCGGTGTTCATCGACGCTCGGCCTACCGTCCAGATCCTGGCGCCGAAGCACGAGATCGTCGCCCATCCGATGCTCCGGGTCGCCGCGAGCTGCGTCGATGATCACCCCGAGGACTGCCTCGTCCAGGTCTTCGCAGACATCCAGGACGGGACGCGGACCACGGTCGAGCTCGCACGGGGCACCCCGGCCGTCGACACCGTCGTCGACCTCAGCGCGTTCGACGGCAAGCCCATCGATCTGCGGTTCGGCGCGGTGGACATCTGGACAAGCCAGAGGCTCCGGGGCCCCAGGGTCTACGTCGAGGCCAGCCCGCTGCTCACGGCGGTCGATGAAGTCCCCGGCCGCATCCTCGACTTCGATGCATCGCGCATCCTGTTCGTCACCCCAGAGATGCAGCTCGCCGTGCTCGATCGGTCGACGCGGGCCATCACGCCGTTCATGACGGTGCCCTATCCGTACAGGTTCGACGACTCCTTGAGAGCGTTCCTCACCCGCACCGGCGCCGTGATGGAGGTGCCGGTGCTGCCCGACGGCTCGAACCGGTCGCCCGCCGTGTACGAGTGGCGAGACGGCGCGCTGCTGAGGCTGGCGGAGCACGGCGTCATCGCGTCCGTGAGCGGCGATTACATGGCTTATTCGGGCGCCGGCACGTACCTGCGCAACCTGGCGTCGGGCACCGACGAGCTCGTGCTCGGCACCGCCCTGGAACCGTTCAACTTCGATGTTGCCCAGAACGGGCTCCTCACCTATGCCGACCCCCGCTCGTGGCTCTACAAGCACATGGCTGGGACGAGCACGCTGCTGGTGAGGAGCGGAGACAAGATCACGCGTCCCGCGACCGACGGGCTCAATGTGGTCTTCACGAAACATATCCAGGACAACGTGTACCAGACGCTCGTGGTCACCCCGTCCGGCGAGGTGCCGCTCGGCGTCGCTCCGCTCCCGCCACCCGGAGGTACCGAGACGGCCGCCTACCAGATCCACGACGGCTACATCGCTTTTCTCCAGGGCACGTTCCGCTCGGAGCAGGTCTGGCTGCGGACCCCGACCGGCGAGAAGCACCAGCTCAGCTTCTTCGCCACCGCCAGCCGGCTCGCCGACCCGCCTGGGCGCCGCGGCCACGGCGGCATCAGCGACGCCGGCGAGGTGATGTTCCTCAACCCGCCGAGACGCTACCTCGGCGCTCCGGGAGCCGCTCCGCGCGACATCAGCTCGCAGCTGGGACACGCGCGCTGGTTCGATGGCGCATGGTACGTGGTCATCGGGAACACGTTGTTCCTCGTCGACGACGGGTCGAGCGGGGCAGGCGGCGAGGGCGGCTCTGGCGGCGGCGCAGGCGGAGCGGGCTCCTTCGCCGGCGACGTGATCTCCTTCGCCGGCGACGGCGACGCGGTCCAAGTGGGCTCCTTTGACGGCCATGGCGGCGCAGGCGGAGCGGGCGCGTCCTCCCCGGGCGCGCGCGCGGGAACGAGCGTCGATATATCGAGCACGGGAGTGGGCGGAGCGGACTCGGGTGTGTCGAGCTCTGCCGAGGTCGCTTCGTCCGAGCCTCCGGTCGGCGAGCCGCCGATGGCGGGCGGGTGTGCCGTCGCGGCGCGCCGGCCCGGGCTCGACGTCGTCGTCCTCGCGACGCTCGCTCTCGCCATGGCGGCACGCGCGCGAGCACGTCGGGCCTCCGGACTCGAGCCGCCGAAGCTGTCCCAGGCACGAGATGTCGACAGGGACCTTCGGTTCATGCATGGACGATGTCCACACATCCAGTCCATTGTCGCTCGACCGGACGCGCGTGGGTATAGTACCGTACCGAGGAGAGGTGCGGACGATGCGTGCGAAGACGAGGATGATCCAGGGAGCTCTCGTTGCGCTGGGCTGCATGCTGGGCGGGTGCAGCGACGAGGCGACGCGACCGAGAGAGCCCACAGAGCCCACGCAGCCGACCGACCCGACAGACACGACGGATCCGACAGACCCTACACCGCCCGAGGATGAAGACGACGTGGGCACGGGCGAGGGGGAATACGTTCTGGCGGGCGCCTACTCTGTGAGCGACGGGGACAAGGCGCGCCTCGTGGCCGTCGGCGACATCGACGGCGACGGCGCGAACGACGTCGTCCTGGCGGGCGTCGAGGGCGCGTCCGCCGTGGCGCTGCGCAACGCGGGCGACGGCGCGCTCGAGCTCGTCGACACCGTCGCGCTCGGCGGCGCCCCCTCGGGCGTCTTCCTGGCCGCGATGGATGCGCACCCGGCCCTCGACCTGGTGACCATCAGGGGCTGCGACGCGTTCCCGTGCCCCGCGGTGGAGGTCTACCCCGGGGTCGGCGACGGGACGTTCGGGCCTCCGGTCGTGGCGCTGGAGCTGTCCGACAACGGCTTCTACGAGCCGATGATGGCGTACGCCGCGCTGGGCGATCTCGACGGCGACGGCCTCGCCGAGATCTACGCCTCCCAGAGCTCCGAGCTGTACGCCTGGCTGATCCGGCGGGACGAGGGCGGCAGCTTCACCGGCGACACCGTGCGCGCGCTCGACGCGCCAGCGTTTGTCGACCTCGACGGCGACGGCGAGCTCGACCTCGCGGGCGGGCAGCAGGACGCGGAGCTGCAGTCCACAGCGGTGATCCGCAACGAGGGGGGCGGGACGTTCACAACGCCCGTGACGGTGGCGAACACCGGAGCCTACGCCATCGCGACCGGCGATCTGGACGCGGACGGCAACCAGGACCTTGTCGGGGTGCTCTACACGTCCCTCTCGCTGCTGCTCGGCGCGGGCGACGCGACGACCTTCTCCCGGCAGGATTTCACGTACGAGGCGTCCCTCCTGTCGCCCGTGGTGACCGACTTCGACGGCGATGGGGACCGCGACGACGTGCTGGTCCTCCAGGGGGACAGCGTGCAGGTGTTGATCGGCGAGGGCGAGGCGTTCCTCCCCGACCCCGCCATCGAGATCGGCTCCGAGCTGCTCTCGCTCAACGTCGCCGACATGAACGGCGACGCTCACCCCGACCTCCTCGTCACCCGGGGCGAGACAGGCGATCTGGCCGTCCTGCTCTGGACTCCCTGATCGCCCGGCCCGGTGGTCGCGTAAGGGCGCCTCCTCGGGCGCCGCGGCGCTGGCTCACTCGCGGATCCGCGGTTCCGTGTTGTAGCCGTGCGGCGCCATGGGCGACAGCTTCTCCAGCCAGATCTGCTCGAGCAGGGTGAGCTCGTCCGACACGGAGAACCCCGGCTCGTCCTTCTGCCGCACGACCTCGAGCACCTCGAACGTGAAGGCGTCAGGGCCGTGCTGCTTCCAGTCCCCCTGGAGCTCCCGGTTCATGTGCATGCCGTTCGACAGCATGAAACGATGCTTGTTGAGCGGCCCGTGGAGGTTCGTGCTGCTGCCGAGCAGGACCTTGCCGTTCACCTTGTTCTTGATCTGGAAGATCCCCGCCTGCTTCGGGGTCTCGAGGTACTGCCGTTTCAGCTCCTTGCGCGTCTCCATCTCGCTCACGCCCGCCTTCCTCGCTCCTGCCCCTGGCGTCATTGTCTCCGCCTCGGGTGTCCTCGTCTCCGCCTCGGGTGTCCTGGTCTCCACCTCGGGTGTCGTCGTCCCTGCCTCGATCAGCCTGTAGATCTGGCCGTCGCGCGCCATGTAGCCCTCGTCGATCAGCATGCGCCGGATCGTGCAGTGGTCGGGGTACAGGGCGTGGATGATCTCGTTCACCTCCTGCTCCCGGTAGCACCGGCCCGCCTCGAACCTGCCAACGAACTGCTCGAGGACGAGGCGCCGCTTGCGCCATTGCTTCGGCATCTGGACGAGCACGCCCCCGCGGAAGTAGGCGCGCAGCACCTGGTTTTTGGATCGCTCCGCGCGGCGCTGCGCGGGGCCGTCGCTCGCGGACGGCAGCGCGACGAGCTCCTTCAGCGTGAGGCGCAGCAGGTCGTCGCGAAGGGCATAGACCTGGTAATACTGGGTCTTTCGCTTCGTCACGAGCCCGGCCTCGTCGAGCTTCCGGAGGTGGAAGGAGACCGTCGAGGCCGAGCGCCCCAGCCGCTCGGCCAGCTCCTCGGCGCAATGAGGCCGCCCGAGCAGGGCGCTCACCACCTGGAGCCGTGACGCGTCCGCCAGCGCCTTGAGCACGCCGACGCGCGCCTCGACGCCCAGCGCGCGCGCCGGAGAATCCGGTTCGATGGCCATCGAACCAGATCTGCCGCGCGGCGCCGCGCCCGTCAAGCTGTTTCGATGACCATCGAATCAGAATTTCGGGCCTGGCGCGATCCGTCGCAACGTTGGCGCCCCTCGCCGCTGCCGCGGCGCCGCGCCGTGCCCATCGTTTCATCGCTCCCGGTGAGGCGCCGCGCGCCGCCGGGCGAGCTCCTCCCGAGGTACGCCATGAGCCACCTTCCCCGAGGCCCGCAGGGCCGACTCCGTACGACCTACAAGTTCCTCGCGCGTCCGGTCGAGTTCCTGTTCCGGTGCGCCGACACCTACGGCGACGTCTTCAACATGCCGATGTACAACGGCGACGTCGTGATCGCCGGCAGCGCCGCGTCGGTGCAGGACGTGATGACGGCGCCGCCGGAGACGTTCGTCCCCTACGCGGTCAAGTCGGTCGCACCCCTCCTCGGAGAGCACTCGCTCCTCGTGCTCTCCGGCGAGCGCCACAGGCGCGAGCGGAAGCTGCTGACGCCGCCGTTCCACGGCGATCGCATGCGCGCCTACGCGGCGATCATGGCGGACACCGCCGCCCGTCGCCTCGCCGAGGCGGCGCGCGCGCCCCGCGCCGTCGCCCAGGAGGTCACGCAGGCGATCTCCCTCGACGTCATCATCCGCGCCGTCTTCGGCGTGGAGGAGCCGAACCGGACGCGCGCGTTCGCCCGCGCGGTCGTCGCCATGGGCGACGCGGTGACCCCGGCGCTCGCCTTCCTGCCGCTGCTCCAGCGCGAGCTCGGCGGCCTCGGCCCCTACGCGCGCTTCCGCCGGCGCGTCGAGGCCCTCGAGGCGCTCTTCCGCGACCAGATCGCGCGGGCGCGCGCGGCGCCGGGGGACGACATCCTGAGCCTCCTCCTCTCGGCCCGCTACGACGACGGGTCGGCCATGAGCGATCAGGCCATCTTCGACGAGCTCCGCACGCTGCTGTTCGCCGGGCACGAGACGACCGCGCTCGCCCTCGCCTGGGCGCTGGACCACGTCCACCGCCACCCTGACGTCCTCGCGCGGCTGCGCGACGAGATCGACGCCCTCGGCGCCGAGCCCGACCCCGAGCGCCTCGCCGCCCTGCCCTACCTCGACGCGGTGTGCAAGGAGGCGCTGCGCCTGCACCCGATCGTCACCGAGGTCCCGCGCCTCGTCGCGCGGCCGTTCCGCCTCGGCGAGCACGAGCTCCAGCCGGGGACGGGCGTCGCGGCCTGCATCCTGCTCGTACACAACCGCCCCGACCTCTACCCCGAGCCCTCCCGCTTCCGGCCCGAGCGCTTCCTGGAACGCAGGTTCTCTCCGTTCGAGTACCTGCCTTTCGGCGGCGGAAACCGCCGCTGCATCGGCGCCGCCTTCGCGATGTTCGAGCTGAAGATCGTGCTCGGCACGGCGCTCTCGGCGTGGCAGTTCCACCTGCTCGACGAGCGGCCTCCCCGCCCCGCGCGCCGCAACGTCACGCTGGGCCCCGCGGGCGGGGTCCCGATCGCCCTGCGCGCCCGCGAGCGCCGCGCGCTCCGCGCCGCGTAGCGCGCGCCACGCCTCCTGTGCACCGGCGCACACAGGGCGACGCGGCCCGCGCGCGCGACGCGCGCTGTTGGCCGCGGCACGCAGGCCCGAGGAGACGGAGGAAATCACGACATAAAAACTCTGCTCCTCCCGCGCTGCGACGAACCGATGGGGCTGTTCCGGAATACAAGGGCTCCCCCGCTTCCCGCGCCGCGCCATGCTGAGACGCCTTGTCGATCGACTCGCCACCTCTTCCCTGCGACCCTGCGAATCCGCGCCGCTCGACGCGAGCGCGCGTGTCCGGCGACGGCCCCCCCGCAGTCCGGCGCGGGGCCCGCGGCCGCTCGCCGCGCTCGTGGGGGCCGCGGCGCTGCTCTCGGCGGCGTCGTCGTGCGAGTCGGCGGCGACCTCCCCGTCGCCGCGCCCGTCGCGCGCGGCGCAGCCCCGGCTGGAGCTCCACGCCGGCGACGCCGACGTCTGGGCCTTTGGCGCGCGCATCCAGGGCGCCCTCGCCGGGCCGGGGGCGCTCGAGGACTGCGTGGTCCGCGTGGGCCACCGCGAGATCCCCGCTGCGACCGGGCAGCGGCAGTTCTCCGCGGACGTCCCGCTGCTCGAGGGCGAGAACGAGATCGCCGCGCGCTGCCGGGAGACGAGCGCGGGCGACCTGGCCTCTCCGCCCGTCACCTACGACGTCCAGCTGCGCGACGCGCCGAAGGCCCGCGCCCGCGCCACCTGGGCCGACGGCAAGCTCGTCCTCGACGGGGCGAGCAGCGAGCCCAGCGAGCTGTCGCGCGCCGAGATCGTCGCCTTCGAGTGGCTCCGGCTGCGCGATCCCGCGGCGCCGGAGCGGCTCGGCGTGGGCGCTCGCCTCGAGCTGCCGGCGCCGGACCCGGCCGATCCGGCCCTTGTCGAGCTCCGGGTGCGCGACGAGCGCGGCCGCAGCGACGCCGCCCGCGTCGCGCCCCCCACCGACGCAGCCGCGGGAACGGACGCGCGGGCGTGGATCGACGACGCCATCCTCTACGGCGTCGTGCCGCCCTTCTTCGGCGACCCACCGCTCGAGAGCGTCCGCGCCGCCCTCCCCGCGCTCGAGGAGCTCGGCATCACCGCGATCTGGCTATCTCCGCTCTTCGGCGCGCCGCCAGGCGACTTCGGGTATGCCGTCACCGATTACTTCACCGTGCGGCCCGACTACGGAACGGAGCGCGATCTCCGCGAGCTGGTCGACGAGGCGCACCGGCGCAACATCCGGGTGCTGCTCGATCTCGTGCCGAACCACACATCGGCCGAGCACCCGTATTTCCGGCAAGCCGAGCAGCGCAAAGGCCGCTTTCACACGTTCGCTTTCTACGATCGCGACGCCGGCGGCGAGCCCACCCATTACTTCGACTGGGAGCACCTGCCGAACCTGAATTACGACAACGCCGAGGTCGAGCGCTGGATGCTCGAGGTGTCGCTCCACTGGGTGCGGCGGTTCGGCATCGACGGCTATCGCGTCGACGCAGCGTGGGGCATCAAGGACCGGCGGAGCGCGCTCTGGTCCACCTGGGCAGAGGAGCTCCGGCGCGTGAGCCCGGACCTCGCGCTCCTCGCCGAGGCCTCCGCGCGCGACCCGTATTACCTGCACAACGGCTTCGACGCGGCCTACGACTGGACCGAGGATCTCGGACACTGGGCCTGGGAGGACGTGTTCAGCGCGCCGGACGGCGTCGCGGCGCGGCTCGCCGCGGCGCTCTCCGCGACAGCGGCGCGCGCCCCGCGCCCCGAGCGCACGCTGCGGTTCATCAACAACAACGACACAGGCGCCCGCTTCATCACCCGCCACGGACCGGGCATGACGCGCGTCGCGGCCGCCGCGCTGCTCACGCTGCCGGGGATCCCGTGCATCTACGCGTTCGACGAGCTCGGCGCCGCGTACGAGCCCTACGGCGGCCTTTCGCCCGTCTCACGGCCCGCGCGCGGCCCGCTCGCCCGCCATTACGAGCGGCTCATCCGGCTCCGGCGCTCCACGGCGGCGCTCCGGGCGCCGGGCTTCCTCACCGTGCACGCGGGGGCGGACGACGAGGTCCTCGCCTACCTCCGGCACGGCGACGACGCGTCGCGCTTCGCGCTCGTGGTCCTGAACTTCAGCGATCGACCGACCCGGAAGCGCCTCGTCGTCCCCGAGCCGTTCGCCCGCCACGCGCGAGGCGGCCTTCGCGACGGCCTGAGCGGCGCCGCCGCGCGGCTCCAGGGCCGCTCCCTCGCGCTGGACCTCGCGCCCTGGGACGTCCGGGTCCTCCTGCCGCGGTAGGCGCGCTCCACGGCGCCAGCGCGGAGGGTATGCCCCGCCGCGACCATCTGTTATAACGGATGCGCATCCAGCAATGAGCCTGGCAGGGAGCCCCCTTCCAGACGCTCGATTCTATCACCAGTGCAACTTTGCACCGGCCTGACGCGCAGCGCACGTGTGCGAGGCGGCCGTGGTCGCCGCCGAGGAGGAGACATGGCTCAGGAGCAGTGGTTCGCCGTCGATCGCTACCTCACCGATCTGCTCGTCCCGGCGGACGCAGCGCTGGACGCGGCGCTCGAGGCGAGCGCCGCGGCCGACCTGCCGGCGATCAACGTCGCGCCGAACCAGGGCAAGCTACTGCACCTCCTGGCGCGGATCCAGGGCGCGCGCGCCATCCTCGAGATCGGCACGCTCGGGGGGTACAGCACGATCTGGCTCGCGCGGGCGCTGCCTGCCGGCGGCCGCCTGATCACGCTGGAATCGAACCCGAAGCACGCCGACGTCGCCCGCGCCAACCTCGAGCGCGCCGGCCTGACCGGCGTCGTCGAGGTGCGCCTCGGGCGCGCGCTGGACACGCTGCCCGCGCTCGCCGCCGAGGGCCGCGGCCCCTTCGATTTCATCTTCATCGACGCCGACAAGCCGAGCAATCCCGACTACTTCGCGTGGGCGCTGAGGCTCTCCCGCCGCGGCAGCGTGATCGTCGTCGACAACGTCGTGCGCAAGGGAGCGGTGGCCGACCCGGAGAGCGCCGACCCCAACGTCCAGGGGGCGCGGCGCCTCGCCGAGCTGCTCGCCGTCGAGCCGCGCGTGAGCGCGACGGCGATCCAGACCGTGGGCAGCAAGGGGTACGACGGCTTCGCCATCGCGCTCGTCACCGCCGACCCGTAGCCGCCCTGACCGGGAGCCGGCCGGGCGCTCCCGGCGGCGATGCTCGCCGGCCGTTCCGGCGCACAAAAAACAGAGCGCCCGTTCGACGGCGGGGGGGGAAGCCGTCACAGGCGCTCTGGCATCCCTGCTTAGCAGGACGCGGGCCAGGGGCTCGCTTTATTCAATTCGCGGAGTTACCCGTAAGGATCGGCCTGAGGGGTTTCGATCCTGAGATCGCTGCTTGCAAACCTGACGGCTTCGGGGCCGTGTGGGGCTGCGGCGAGGCAGGCCGCCGGGCTGGAGGTCACATGACCCCGGCGTGCGCGCGCGCCGGCGCCAACGTCAGGCCGGATGGGGGCGCCCTCGACGCTGGCCGCGTGGGCGATGCCGGCCTGGCGCCGCACGCGCGCCGCGCTCAGTCCGGGGTGGCGATCTCGTCGTAGCCGCGGCCGCTGAACTGAAGAAGGCAGATGCCGTGGCCGAAGGGATCGGCCAGGCGCAGCATGCGCCCCCACGCGGCCACCTCGATGTCCGCCTCGGGGACCGCGCCCGCCTCCTGCGCACGACGCGCGGCGGCCTCGAGATCGTCGACGACGAAGTCGAGGTGGACCGGTGTCCAGTGGCGCCGGTAGTCGCGCGGGGGCGCACCGACGGCGGGCTCGCTGCCAGCCGGCTTCACCAGAAGGTAGATCGGCGCCGCCGCGCCGAGCAGCTCGACGAACGAAGCGCCGAACCGGCGCCCGACGCGCAGGCCGAGCGCGCGCGTATAGAACGCGATGGCAGGGTCGAGCGCCGGAACATCGATGTTGACGAGCAGGTCGGACATGGCCCCAGGCTAGAACAACGCTCACGTTGAGCGAGCGAGAAATGAACCGCCAAGACGCCGAAGACGCCAAGAAGAAGACACTGTCTTGGCGTCTTGGCGGTTCGGCGTTCTGCTCGTTTCCGCCGGGTTCAAGCCGTTGGTTGCTCTGGCCGCACGACGCGTCACCAAACACCACGCGCACGACGGGGACGCGGGCGCGACGCGGCGCCGTGAACCGAAGGGATCCCTGGGTTCAGACGGCCGTCGCGCTCGCGGCCGCGCCGTCCGCGCGCCGCGCCAGGAGCAACCTCGCCGCCGGCCGCACGACCTCCGCGATCGCGCGCGCGGCCGCCTCGGCGCGCGCCGAGGCCCCGAACCGCCCGTGCGCCGCGAGCGCCGCGCCGTTCGCGCTCCCGTCCTCCCCCTCGCGCACGCTCTCCACAGCCGCGCGCGCGAGCCCGGCGAACACCTCCTCCACCGCCGCGCGCACGCGCTCGCCGCCAGCGCCGATCGCCCACGCAACAGCGCGCCACGCGAGCTCCGCGTGCCGCGCCTCGTCCGCGGCGATGATCGCGAGCGCGCTCCGCACCGCCGGGTCCTCCGCGGCGCCGAGCTCCTCGGCCGCGATCACCGCCGCGACCGTCTCGCCGATGCAGCCCTCCCTCGCGGCGCGCGCCGCGATCGACGCGAGATCCGCGTCGACCTCGACCCGCCCGTCGAACGGGAACGCGCCGGGCGCGATCGCCTCGCCAGCGTAGGCGCTCGCGAGCGCGAAGCAGAGGCGCGCGTGGCGGGCCTCGTCGAGCGCGGCGCGGTGCGCGTCCTCCACGAGGCCGGCCGGCGCGCCCGCGGCGAGCAGCTCGAGGGCGAAGCGGCCGAACGAGGCGACGGACGCGTGCTCGAAGAGCGCGTCGCGCGTCCACGCCGCGGCCAGCGCCTCCCGCACCTCGGCGGCCAGGTCGCCGACCCCCGGGGTCATGGCCTCCGCCGAGCCCCACCCGGCGTCGCGGCGGGCGCGCACGGCGGGCGCGGTCCGCGCCGCCTCCTCGACGAGGTAAGGGCGCCCCTCGCATATCGAGAGGACGTGGGCCTGATAGCAGCACTGGCCGTCCTCGAAGGTCCCGTCGCTCCTGACGGCGTGAGACGCGAACTGTGTTCGATCGAGGATCTCCTCTGCTTCCGGCCGCGAGGGGCACACGAGCGGCTCGCCCCCGCCGGCACCACCGTCGCCCGCACCGCCCGCAGCGCCGCCGCCTGCGCCGCCCGCGCCTTCCTGCGGCCACGCGAAGCAGGCCACCCGCGGAACGGGCTCCCGATCGTCGGGACAGCTGCTCGTCTGGAAGCAACCGGCGGAGGCGCCCGCGGCGGGGAGCGCGAGCAGGGCGAAGAGGCGATGGGCGAGCGCGAGACGGAAGGCATGTGCTGTGTTCATCGAGGACCTCGTCGGCAAGGGAATCGGACGAGGCGCAGGCCCATGCACGACGAATGCCCCTCTCGCACCGAGGCGGGACGCGAGCCCCGCGCGCCCGCAGGGCATGATCAGGCGATCATGACGACTTCGCGTCGGTCGCCGCGGCGTCGCCGCTCCCGCCGGTCGCGGCCCCCCCGCCGGCGACGCCGAGCCCCGGCCTCAGCGCAGGACCCGCGTCGCCCTGGCCGCCTCGAGCTCGGCGCCGCCCGCCCACGGCGCCTGCCGGTCGCCCAGCGAGGCGCGCACCCGCGCGACGTCGTCCTTCGTGATCGCGGGCGCGCTGTTCCCCCAGCTCGATCGGACGTAGGTGAGCACCAGCGCGATCTCCTCGTCCGTGAGCGTCACCCCGTGGTTGGGCATCACGTCGTTGTAGACAACGCCGTTCACCTCCATCGGGCCGGCGGCGCCGAGCAGCGTGATCCGGATCGGGGTCTCCGCGTCCTCGAGCAGCCACGACGCGCCGACGAGGGGCGGGTAGCGGCCGGGCTTCCCCTCCCCCCTCGCCTGGTGGCAGCTCGTGCACGAGCGGTAATAGATCTTACCGCCCTGGGCGAGGTCCTCGGCCGTGACGCCGGCGGCCACGCCGCCGGGCGGCGGCAGCGCGCGGTCCTCCAGCTTGCGCAGCACCATCCACGGCAGCGCGAGCACGCCGAAGGCCACGAGCAGCAGGATCACCACGACGTGCGCCGTATTCTGCTCTCGACCCCTGGCGTCGTCGCGCTTGCTCGCTGTCTCCACGCGGCACTCCTCCGCCGCTGATGAAGCGCACGCGATCCCCGCCGTCAAGGACCCATCCGTCACCGGCCGCCGACCCCGGCGCCGCGCCCCGGAAACCTGGGCCCCTGCGGCGCCGCGCGCCGGGCTCGACGTCCGGCCCGTCGCCGTGGTGGACGTCGACGTCCACCGCGGCGACGGCGTCCTCGCGCTCTCCTCCCGCGATCGGGTCGCTACGCCGTGGCAGCCGCCACGGAGGCCGCCGCGACGCCGGCGCTCTCGCTCCTCGCCGCGGGCGCGCGCGGCGCCTTCTTGCGGGTGAAGCTGCGCCGGCCGTCGACGCCGACGGGCACGTCGCCGTCCACCGTCACCCGGCGCACGACGCGGAGCTGATCGCCGTAATCGTTGATCGCGTAGTGCTGGGTCGCGCGGTTGTCCCAGATGGCCACGTCGCCCACGGCCCAGCGCCATCGCACGGTGTTCTCGAGGCGCGTCACGTGCTCCTGGAGCACCTGGAACAGGTGCGCGGAGTCGAACGACGACACGCCGAGGAGGTTCTTGACGAAGTGGCCGAGCAGCAGCGACCGCTCCCCCGTCTCGGGGTGGACGCGCACCACCGGGTGCTCCGTCTCGTAGACCGTCGACGTGAACACCTCCTGGTACCGCCGCACGTCGTCCGCCGACGACTGCGGCTTCCGCGCCTGGTAGTCGTACTCGTTGCTGTGCACGGCCCACAGCTTGTCCGCGAGCTCGCGCAGCGCCGGCGGCAGATCCTGGTACGCGGCGACCGTGTTGGCCCAGACCGTGTCGCCGCCGTACGCCGGGATCGCGAGCGCCCGGAGGATCGACGCCTTCGGGTACGCGTCGACGAACGTGACGTCGGTGTGCCACGAGTTCGCGCGGCCGCCGTACCGCGAGTCGAGCTCGTGGATGTAGTCGGTCCCCTGGACGACAGGGACCGTCGGGTGCGCGACGGGCTTGCCGTCGAACAGCGCGGTGAGCGTCTGCTGACCGGCGTCGTCGAGGTGGTGCTGGTTCCGGAAGAAGATCACCTTGTAACGCAGCCACGCCTTGCGGATCTCGCTCGCCGTCGCGGGGTCGAGATCGGCCGAGAGGCGCACGCCGCGCACCTCCGCGCCGATCCGGCCGGCGACCGGCACGATCTCGAGGACATTGCTGCTCTGGTTCACTGTGGCGCTCATGCGGAGTTCTCCTGTTGGCAAGGATCGGCCCGTCCACGCGGCGCCATCGCGCCGCGACGTGGAGCTCGGCCGGGTGGGCTTCTCAGTGCGACGCGGGCTTGTGTGCGATGGCGAAGAGCCGCTTCCCCTCGAGCCGGATGCCCGCGGGCGTCCGGAAGGCCTCGAGCTCGCGCTGGATGTCCTCGATGGCCTGGTTGCGCAGCGACTCCGGCAGGTGGCCGAGGAAGTTGCCGAACGAGCTCGCCTGCGAGAAGGCGATCGCCGCGCGCCCGTCAGGCTGGTAGTGGACGTTCTCCTGCGCCTCGATCTTCTGCACGGCGAAGCCCGCGCCGGTGAGCAGCTGCGAGAGCTCCTCGGCCGTGACCCAGTGGGGCGTGCCCGCCTGGGACTCCGGATAACGCGCGTACGGCTCGCGCGACAGCACCTGCCGCTTGATGGCCTGGAGCCTGTTCGGGTGGTCCTTCGCGCCCGTCGTGAGCCCGACCCGCCCCCCCGGCTTGAGCAGGCGATGGATCTGCCGCAGCGGCTCGGTCTTCTCGGGCAGCCAGTGGAAGACGGCGTTGAGGTACACGACATCGAAGCTGCCCGAGGGGAGCTCGTCGAGCGCATACGCGTTGCCGACCCGGAAGGAGAGGTTCGCCTTCGCCTTGCGCTGGGCGATCTCGATCCGCAGCGGCAGCGGGTCGATCCCGAGCACCTTGCCCGTCGGCCCGACGATCCCCGCCACGTGCTCGGCGAGCAGCCCGGTGCCGCTCCCGATGTCGAGCGCGTGCTCGCCCGCGCGCACGCCGAGCTCGGCGATCAGCCGCTGGCCGTGGCGGAACTGCCGCTCCGCGCTGCGCACCTCGTAGTCCTGCGCGAGCTGCGGTGTATCGAAGACGAGACTGAGTCCACTCATGCGACGGCTCCGGAGAAAAGAGGGTTGTCGGGCGCTCTCGGCAGGGCGACGTCCTCGCCCGCGCCCGTCGACGCCCACGTCGACCGCCTGACATCGCACGCGCCGTGCCAGGGTTTTCCGCGCGCTCCGGCCGGTCTTCGCCCGCCGGGTGCTGCGTCGCGAGCACGCCGCCAGCACCTCGTGTTGCGCAGCGCGCAGACCGCACCTCGCCCGCCCGCGGGGCTACGCTCCCAAAGCAAAGCTTCATCTTCGCTGTATTCGCTCTTGCGGTGAGCCGATCCGAGGGCGAGCCGCTACTGCCGGACGGGTGCTTCGCTGGCTCCTGCTTTCGCTCATCCCTCTCCATCCGTCAGCCGCCCGAGGGCGGCGCGTCCCAGTTCGTTGGGGGCAGACCGGCGATACGCGCCCGCCAGGACACGGCACGTCAAGAAATATGTTGTTTGTTCGATGATGGGGCTTCAGCGCGCCCAGAGCGGGCGAAGGGCGACATCGATGTATAGATCCTTGAACCATGAGCAGGCGCTTCGTCTCAGAGGCCTTCGGTCCGCTGTCCCGATCGCGTTGATCGTGGCCAGCGGTTGCACTGGAAACGTGGGCGGCGCGGGCAACGCAGGCAACGCGGGCAGCTCGGGCGGCGTGGGCGAGCCTGGCACCGAGAATCCCACCACGGTGGAGCCGCTCGTCTGCGACGACGGCCTCGTGCACCCCGGGCGAGCGCCGCTGCGGCGGCTCACGCGCTTCGAGTACAACAAGACCGTTCGCGACCTCTTCGGCGACACGACCGAGCCAGCCTTCTCGCTGCCGAGCGAGGATGTCGGCAACGGCTTTGGCAACGACGCGGACGCGCTGTCGGTCTCGAGCCTGCTCGCCGAGCAGCTCAGCACCGTCGCGGAGGGCGTCGCCCGGCGCGCGACCTCCAGCCCGGAGGCGCTCGCGAGGCTCGACCCGTGCGCCCGCAACGTGACGCCGTCGGGCGAGGAGGCGTGCGCCCGCACGATCATCGAGCGGATCGCGCCGCTCGCCTATCGAAGGCCGCTCGTCGCCGACGAGGCGGGCGAGCTCATGGCCCTGTACAGCGTCGGGCGGACGGATGCGACGTTCGACGTCGGCGTCGCGACGGTGATCGAGGCGCTGCTCCAGTCGCCCGATTTTCTCTACCGCATCGAATGGGGCACGCCCGACCCGGAGCGCCCCGAGCTCCGCCGGCCCACCGGCGACGAGATGGCGACGCGGCTCTCGTACCTGCTCTGGGGAACGATGCCCGACGAGGAGCTGCGCATGGCGGCGCGGGCGGGCGAGCTCTCGACGAAGGAGGGCGTGCGCGCCCAGGCCGAGCGCATGCTCGAGGATCCTCGGGTTCACACCACCGTCCGGTTCTTCTTCGACAACCTGCTTCCCATCAGCAACCTCGCGGACCTGGAGCGCAACGCGGAGACGTTCCCGACCTTCTCGCGGACGATCGGCTCGTTCATGCGCGAGGAGACGCAGCGCTTCCTCGAGCACGAGATCTTCGAGGGGACCGGCACCTGGCCGTCCATCTTGACGGCCCCGTACACGTTCATGAACGGACCTCTCGCCGCGTTCTACGGCGTCGACGGCGTGAGGGGCGACGAGTTCCAGAAGGTAGAGCTCGACACGACCCAGCGCCTCGGGCTCCTCACCCAGGCGGGCATGATGGCCGGGACGACGCACTCGAACATGACGAACCCCGTGACCCGCGGCTCGTTCGTGATCAACAAGCTGATGTGCAAGAAGGTCCCGCTCCCCACCGGCGATATCCTGGAGAAGGTCAAGCCGCCGGAGCCGTACACCGGCGCGACGGCGCGGGAGCGCTACAGCCAGCACAGCCAGGATGCGGTCTGCGCGGCGTGCCACCAGTTCCTGGATCCGGCCGGATTTCCGTTCGAGAACTACGACGCGGTCGGGCTGTTCCGCACGACGGAGAACGACGTGCAGATCGACGCGAGCGGCGGGGTCCCGGGCACGGACGTCACGGTGAGCGGGCCGATCGAGCTGGTGCGGGCGCTCGCCGAGGACGAGGACGTGCTGAGCTGCTTCGCGACGCGCTGGGCCGAGTACGGCTATGGTCTCACGCTCGGCTCCGAGGACGCTTGCACCAAGAAGGACATCACGGCCGCCTTCGTGGCGTCCGGGTACAACGTGAAGCAGCTCCTGATCGATCTCACGCAAACGGACGCTTTCCACTACATGGCTGCCCGAGAGGAGTGATGGTGATGTCGAACTTTCGCTTGAGCCGACGTGCCGTGCTGCGCGGTGCTGGCGCCATCGCCATCGCGCTCCCCTGGCTGGAGATCATGGGCCCCGAGCGCACGGCGCGCGCGGCCCCGGCTCCCGCCAAGCGCTTCCTCTCGGTCTACACGCCGGGCGGGACCGTGATCAACCGCTGGCGGCCGACCGGCACCGAGACGAACTTCACCCTGGGGCCCATCCTGTCGCCGCTCGCGCCGGTGCAGGACCGGCTGCTCGTGGTCGACGGCCTCGACCTGAAGAGCGCGCGCGGTGAGCAGCACCAGAGCGGGATCATCGCCTGGCTCACGGGCACGGCGCAGGAGGGCTCCTCGAACGGCGGCTACGGCAGCGGGCCCTCCGTCGACCAGGTGATCGCCTCGCGGATCTCCGCCGGTCAAAAGGCGAAGGCGAGCATCGAGATCGCGGTGCGCTGGGCGACGGGCAAGTCCCACGGCCTGGTGTCGCCGATGAACGCCGCGAATTTCGAGACCGCCGCGCCGTACAAGCCGATCCCGCCGCGCCTCGATCCGGTGGAGATCTTCACCGAGCTCTTCGGCACGTTGGATCCCAGCGCCGGCAACGATGCCGCCCGCCGCCTCGCGCGGAAGAAATCGATCCTCGACTTCCTCGACGGGCGCTACTCCGCCCTGTCCGCGCGGCTCGGCGCCGCCGACAGGCAGAAGATCGACCAGCACCTGACGAAGATCCGCGAGATCGAGAAGAGCATCAGCAACGTGCCGGTCGAGACGAGCGCGTGCAAGGCGCCGGAGCGGGTCGACACGTCCGACTACAACCCGCGCACGGGGCTCAACTCGGCGGACAACGGCTCGATCAAGGACACCTCGACCGACGCGGCGATCCCCAAGGTCGGCAAGCTCATGATGGACATGCTGGTGATGTCGCTCGCCTGCGACATCACCGCGGTCGGCACGCTGCAGTGGAGCGACACCGAGGCGAAGCACACCTTCCCCTGGCTCAACCTGAGCGAGCACCACCATTACTACCAGCACGACGGCGGATTCAAGCCGAACGAGTGCGAGCTCATCTGCAACTGGTATTCAAAGCAGCACCTCTATCTCCTGCAGGAGATGGAGAAGGTCGACATGGGCGGACACTCGCTGCTCGACGAGAGCGTCGTCTTCTTCGGTTCCGAGCTCTCGGATCCGCCGAGCCACAACAAGACGAACATGCCGTTCCTGCTGGCCGGCGGCGGCGGCGGCCTGCGCACGGGGCGCTGGGTCCGGTACCCGAACCTCCCGCACAACAACCTCCTCGTCTCGATCCTGAATCTGTTCGGCGACACCCGGGACACGTTCGGTGACCCGCGGTACTGCACCGGGCCGCTCACGAACCTGACATAGCCATTCCTCGGGGGGGGACACCGGCTGCTTCGATGGGGACGAGACGACGTCCGGCAGCTTCAGCCTTTACACCGGCGCTCTCGCCGGAGTGGTATCCCATGAGAGTATCTCTTCTTACGATCCCGGTGATGATGGTCGCTCTTGCCTGTGGCTCCGATGCCGACCCGCCTCCGACAGACCAGGGCACCTCCAGCTCCACGGGCGCTGGCGGTCCAGGCGGCGGAGCCGACGCGGCCACCAGCACGAGCGCCTCCAGCAGCGCGAGCTCCGGCGGGTCCGGCGGCAGCGGCGGGGACGGCGGCAGCGGCGGGGACGGCGGCAGCGGCGGCGGGGACGGCGGCAGCGGCGGCAGCGGCGAAGACCCGCGCGCCGCGGCCGCCAGCATCGACGGCTTCCGCTGGGAGATGCCGTGCGATCGCGATCCGGGCGGCAGCGACGAGTGCTCGACGTCCGCGCACGTCGACGAGACAAGGACGTTCGGCGGCTCGCCCGACACGATCTATCAAGTGACGGTCCGGCTACGCGGCGTCGTCGAGCCGATGAGGTACCGGGGCGGCACGCCCGACGGCATGCACTTTCGCGTGGGCGGCACGCCCGACGACGCGACGTACAACGTCTACAGCTTCACTGTCTCCGACCCGCCGGAGGTCTATTACCTCAACGACAGCCCCAACGTGGGTCACGACACGTTCCTCATCGACCATACGAAGACCATTCCAATCCGGGGTGGAGCCACCGTGTCTTTCCTGGGCGACGGCCAGAACGGCATAGAGATCGCCAACTTCAAGCATCTGGTCGTGGACGGCATCGCCCCCGCGCCCGAGCCTTATGTCGGTCAGCTCATCCAGCTCGACGTGCAGTCCGTCGAGGTGGCGCAGCCCTGACCGCCACGACAACCAGGTCAACACCGTCGACGGGTTCATCCCCAGGGGCGCCGACACCATCGTGATCGCGCCCCGGGGATCGCTGGCTGGAAACGGGCGGCAGCAAGGCCCAGCTGTCGTTCGGTGACGACACGTCCGGAGGGCCGCCGCCGCCCGGCGTGTCTCAGCGGACGTGGATGTCCGGCTTCGGCACCGGGGCCATCCCCTCCCCGATGTGGAAGCTCGGGTGGGGCGGCTGGTTGTAGGCGCCGTTCTGCCACGAGATGGCGACGCGGTACTGCGGATCGTGCATCAGGGTGTGGATCCGGTCCTTCGCGAGCTGGCTCGTCGTGAAGATGCGGATCGAGTTGCCGCAGCGGAAGATCACCTCCTCGCGCCAGTCGCCCAGGATATCGGCGCTGAGGGTCGGGTTGCTCTTCGTGCCGTTGTTCGCGGCGCACCCGTCGGCCGTGAAGCTGCCGCCCTCGCCGTCGTACTGACGGATGCCGTTGCCGTCGAGGAGCTCCCGGCTGAGATCCGCGTCCCACCAGATGAGGAAGTTGGACGACGAGGGGCGGCTCCCGGCGCGGTTGCCGTCCGAGCCGCGCAGCAGCTCGCTGCTGTTGACCCACGCCTCGCTCCCCGGGCTCCGCGGATCGATGTCCGCCGCGACGCCCCGGCCGGGGCCCTCCTCGCCGCCGTTGCCGGGCCCCCGCCAGATGACCTCGCACGTGCGGGCGTCGCGCATGGCGTAGGCGGGGGCGTCCCCGCTCTCGTACGGCATGAACACCTCCAGGCCGGGGCGCGACGGGATGTGATCCGTGACGTGCAGCGCGTCGCCGTGAGCATAGTAGTCCACCGTGCAGAGGCCCGTGCCGTCGTTGTCGAACGTGGCGCCGCCGTTGATGATCTCCTGCTGCGGGTCGTCGTCCACGTTCGCGACGCTGATGGAGTGGGCGCCCTTGCCGCCGTACGCCCCGTTGTCGCGGCTCGAGCTGGAGTCGAACGTCCAGAGGTTGGTGAGCGCGCCGTCTCGGTAGTTCCAGGCCGAGAGCGTGGTGCGCGCGTAGTAGCCCCGGCCGAACACGACGCTCGGCCGGCCGGTGTCGTCGAGGAACGCGATCGTGCCGACGAAGCGGTCGACGCGGTTGCCATAACACTCGTTGTTGCCCCAGCTGCACGGGTCGCCGCGCCCCACCTGGAACTCCGTCGTGGCGAGCTCGGCGCCGGTCTCTCCGGAGAACACCGTGAGATACTCCGGGCCGGTCAGGATGTAGCCGTCTCCATTGCGGTAGTCCCTGGCGTCGTCGTCGGTGGCCGCAGGCCCGAGGCTCAGCGGCTCGCCCCTGCCGTCGCGCGTCCCCGGCGCGGTCTTGACGGCCACCTCCGCCTTCCCGTCGCCGTCGAGATCGTAGACGAGGAACGGTGAGTAATGCGCCCCGGCCCGGATGTTCACGCCGAGATCGATGCGCCAGAGCCGCTCGCCGTCGAGCGTGTAGGCGTCCAGGTAGGTCTTGCCGGTGCGGCCAGCCTGCGAGTTGTCCTTGAGGTTCGACGGATCCCACTTGACGACGATCTCGTACCGCCCGTCGCCGTCCAGGTCCCCCACGCTGCCGTCGCCGCTCGAATAGGTGTAGCCGTCCCCGGCGGGCGGCGGCGTCGTCTGGATGGTCAGGGATCCATCCTTCCACACGGACGCGGCCTCCGACTCGCCTTGTTCGACGCCGCCGACGACCGGCCGCACCGTGTAGACCGAGCTCGGCGAGCCTCCGCGGTCCACGAAGTTGGTGGAGTCCGTGATCGGCGCGTCATTCACCTTGGCGCCGTCCCGGTAGACGTTGAATGCGATGTCGTCGGGATCGTAGCCGAACAGGCGGAAGCCCACGTAGATGCCGCCGTCGGTGGGAACGGCAACGACGCCGCGGTCGAGCTCCTCCATCTGCGCGAACCCCGTCGGCGCGGGCGCGCCCCCGCCGCCGCCCGCGCCGGGGCCTGCGCCCGCGCCGCCGCTGCCCGACGCAGCGCCGCCGCCCGATGCGGTGCCGGTCGCGCCGCCCCCGGACGATGTGCCGGTCGCGCCGCCTCCGGACGACGTGCCGGTCGCGCCGCCTCCGGACGACGTGCCGGTCGCGCCGCCTCCGGACGCCGTGCCGGTCGCGTCGCCGGCGCCGGCACCGGTATCGCTCGACCCGCATGCCACGAGACAGGCAGCGAGCGAGAAACAGATCGAGAGAACAGGGCGCCTCATGAATTACCTCGCGTTGCCGCTCCTCCTCCGGTCGGCGGTTCGCCTCCAGGCCGTGAGCGGCATGATGATCTGGTTGCTGGCCTAGGTTGCGACATGAGCGCAGACTCAATCACCTCGATCGCTCGTGATGTGCGTTTTCTCGATGGGCTGGAAATTTGAACACCCCTCGCGAAAACGCGGCTCTGCTCCGAGGAACACCGCGGGGCCCACGGACATGCCAGCGCAGTTTTATGGTGAACCGGAGACGTCTGGGGTACGCAAGAAGGCCTGACATGCAGCAGTCGCGCACGCCGCACCGCGCCATCACCAGGACGCTCAGCGCAACGGCAATCGCGGGCGGGCGCGCGGCGCCCCGCTGCCTGGCCGCGGTCGCGTCGCTCGGGCTCGCGGCCTGCGCGAAGGGGCCGCTCGACGCCGTCGAGCTGACGCCGACGCTGGCTCAGGGCCTGGTCGCCTACTGGACGTTCGACGAAGGCCAAGGGACGACCGTGACCGATCGGTCCGGCAACGGGCGCGACGGCGCGCTCACCGGCGGCACGTGGGTGGAGGACGGCCGCTTCGGGCAGGCGCTGCACTTCGATGAGGGCGAGTTCATGACGGTGGGCGAATTCCCGAACGCCACCCCGAGCTGGACCGTCTCGGCGTGGGTTCGCGTGCTGACCGACGCGCCCCCTGCCGACGACACCCTGAGGACCGTGATCAGCACGGAGAGCTCCGGCGGATGGGAGCTCGACATCGACTACGACGGCGAGGCGCCGGGCATCCACTTCGGGTTGTGGAAGGGGCCCGAGCTGAGCGACCACCACCGCCTCCTGTGCTCCTGCCTCGAGCTCCAGCGGTGGACGCACGCCGCCGGCGTCGTCGACGGCGAGGCGCTCACCATGAGCCTCTACATCGACGGGCGCCTCCACAGCACCGAGCCCATCGACAGGACGACCTCGCCCGGCGCTACCAGCCTCTACGTCGGGAGGCGGCCGCAGGAGGGTCGGCTCCTCGTCGGGGACGTCGACGACATCGCGATCTACAGCCGAGCGCTCGTCCCGGCGGAGATCGCCGAGCTCTTCCAGCACTCCGTCTCGGCGGAGGTCGAGGCGGATATCTCGACGGACACCACCTACACCCTGGTCGGCGTCCAGAGCGGGCGCTGCGTGGACGTCGACGCCGCCGTCTCCACGGCCGACGATGTCGTCCTGCAGCTCTGGGATTGCAACGGCGGCACCAACCAGCAGTTCCGCTTCGAGGCGGTGGACGGCGGGTACTACCGGATCCGCAGCGTCAGAAGTGACAAGTGCCTCGACGTCCGCAGCGGGTCGACCGCCGACGGCGCCGCCATCGTCCAGTTCACCTGCCACGGGAACCGCAATCAGCAATGGTACGTCACCGCTCTCGGCGGCGGCGCCGTCCGCATCACGTCGCGCCTCAGCGGCAAGGTCATCGACGCTTACGGCTCCCCGCCCGCCAACGGCACCGCCCTCCTCCAGAGGGCTTCCAACGGCAGCACCAGCCAGCAGTTCAGGCTGAGCCCGGTCGGAGCCGGCACCGACACCGCCACGAGCACCACCAGCGGCCCGGAGCCGTGACGCCGGGCGCCTCTCCGCAGGGGCGCGCGCGGCGCGACGCCGCTCGTCCTCCGGTCACAGCCACCCCACGAGGCTGAGGCTGCCGAGCAGCGCCGGGCGCGCGGCGCGCGCCGCCTCGGTCTCGACGAAGCGGACCACCGGATAGGGGTGCGCGACGAGCGCGTGCGCCTCGGCGACGACGTCGAACCGCCGCATGATCCCGAGCTCGACGCCGGCGCCGGCGTCCGCGGCGAACGCCCACCGCGCGCTGTGGCCCCCCCGGTACGGCCACGATGCCTCGCCGTCGACGGCGACGTGGAGCGCCCCGAGGCCCACCGAGAACCTCGGGCGCAAGCGCAGCTCGGGCCAGGGGAGCGCCGCGAGCTCGACGAGCCCGAACCGCTGCTGCACGGTCGCGCTGCCCTGCGGCCCGGCGACGCGCGGCGCCGTCCCGAGCCCGGCGAGCGAGAGGCGCGCCTCGAGTGGACTGCTCGGCCCGGGCGGCGCGACGCGCAGGCGCGCGACAAGGAGCATCGCCGGGCCGATGCCGCCGCCCGGGCTCGCGAGGAGCCCGCCCCCCAGCTCGACGCCCCACATCGCTCGGCGCCACGGCTGATCGAGCGGCCGCGCTGCCGGTCGAGGCACCTGCTGGCTCACCTCGCTCGGACGCGGCGCGGCGTCGCCGGGCGGCGCCGCGGAGCGCCGCGAGGACATCAGGAGCTCCAGCAGGCTCGCGCGGAGCAGCTCGACGGCGCGCACCGCGAGCACCTCGACGATGTGCTCCCGCGCCTCGCCGCGCGTGTCGATCCGCCGCACGAGCGTCTCGTTCGTCCGCGGGTCGACCACCCAGAGCTCGGCGGCCTGGCCATCCGGCGCAAGGAACAGCCCGATCAGGGCCGCGGAGCCGGCCTGCTGCCCGGCGTCGTCCATCGTCGGCCGGGGGGCGGAGGCCGACTGCGCGTCGAGGAGCTCCACGTCGAATCCATCGGCGACGAGCTCCCCGCGGATGCGGATCAGCGCCTCGGAGATCGACGGATCGGCGGCGACGGGCCGCACGAGGACCACACGCGCAGGCTCCCCCGACGCCGCGGGGCTCGCCGCGCAGAGGAGGAGCGCGAGGGCCGCCCCGGCCAGCGCCTGCGCCCGCGCGAACCTCACGGCGTCCGAGCGAGGGCCCGCGCTGCCTGCGCGTAGGTTCCGCCCGGGAACCGGCGCAGGTACGCCCGCGCGACGGTCTCGGCCTGCGCGTCGCCGTGGAGCCGCTGCACGATCACCATCTTGCGCCCGAGCGCTTCGGAGGCGTAGGCCCCCTGCGGAGCCTCCTTGAGGTAGGTCTCGAACCAGGCGAGCGCCGCGGCGCCTCCCTCCTGGGTCTCCGCGAGGCGGCCGAGATGGAACGCCGCCTCCTTGCCCCGTTGCGTCGCCGGAAAGCGCCGGCGCTGGGCGAGGAGCGCCCGCCGCGCGATGTCGTTCCGCCGCGTGTAACGCGCCGCGTCCGCGAGGGCCGAGAGCTCCTCGTTGCTGCTCTCCGCGAGCGAGGCGTCGAGCCCGCGGCGCTGCGCCTCGCCGACGATGACGTCGAGCTTCCCGGCCGCGAGCTTCCCGGCCCAGTCGCGCCTCGGCTCGGCCGCGGGCGCCGCCGCGGTCGGGCCCGCGGGCGTCCCTGGCGCCTCCGGAACCGGCGCCGCGCTGGGCTCCTCGGCGCGGTCGGGCGTCGGCGGGGCGGGCGCAGGCGGGGCGGGCGCCGGCGACGCCTCCGCGCCCTGCTGAAGCTCGAGATCGCGCAGGAGCACCTCTCCCGTGCGCTTCCGCAGGGTCAGCCACTGCCCGGCGCGCACCGCGATCGGCTCGCCGGACAGCGGCCCGCTGACGACGACGGCGCCGTCCTCGAGCCGCAGATCGAGGCGCTCGTCCTCCGGCGTCCAGGAAAGCGCGAAGGCCGTCCCGGTCACGGTCACGAGGAACGGCCCCGCATCGAACTGCCACTGCGCCTCCGACCGGTGCACGACGCGCGCGTGGACCTCGCCCCGGTCGAGGGCGACCCTGGCGCCCTGCTCGTTCACCGACACGATGTGCGCGCGCGCCATCTCGGCGAGCTGCACCTCGGTGCCGTCGGAGAACCGGACCTTCGGGCGGCTCGATGTGTCCGCGTGGACGGAGCCGTCCTGCTGCACGGCGCCGCCCTCCACCTCGTAGGAGAGCCGATCGGAGCGCGCTCCTCGCTGCCATCCGTTGACGCCGAGCAGGACGGCGGCGGCCACGGCGAGCGCGAGCGCTCCGCCCCGGAGGGGCGACAGCCGGAAGCCCGGGCGCCTCGCCGTCCGCTCCGTCACGCGGAGCAGCCCCTGGGCGCGCTGCTGGGGAGACATCGTGCCGAGCGACCGGCGAGCCAGCTCGACCGCGCGCGCGGCCTTCGGGCTGAGTGCCGGGGCCTTCTCCTCGTCAAGAGTCATCCCGCGCCTCCCCTCTCATGCAGTAAGCGCCGAGAGACATGTCCTTCTCGACCTCGGACGACACACGCTCCGTCGCGCGGCTGAGCCTGCGCTTCACGGTGGCCAGCGATATCCCGGTTGCCTCGGCGATCTCGGGCAGGCTCATCCCCTCCATGTGGCGGAGCACGAACGCAGTCCGGTCGTCTGCGCTCAGCGTGTCGAGGATCGCATAGAGGCGGCCAAGGGCCTCGCGCGCCTCGCTGTCCGCTGGCTCGACCGCCTGCTCCGGGAGCTCGGCGGTGTCCGCGAGCTGGAGGATTCGCCTCACGCGCCTGCGGCGGAGCTCCCACTTCAGAAGTCGAACGGTCACCGAGAACACGAAGCTCCCCAGCGCATCGGGGTCTCTCAGCCCGGATACTCTGGAGAACACGCGAGCAAAGACCTCCTGGGTGACGTCCTCTGCGTCGGCGCCGGGCCCGAGCACGCGCGCGACGATCCGGAACACCTTGGGCGCATGCGCGTTCCATACCGCGGCTGCCGCCCACGGCTCTCCTGCGATGAGCGCGCGAACCACCTCGCTTTCGTCAGTACCGCCACGCTCAGACGGAGCGATGGCAAGGCTGGCTCTACGCACAACGTCATCGCTCCGAGGGCTCGAGGCTTTCGCAGATCGATCGTGAGGAGCGAGCACAGTACCGAGCCGAGGTCCCCGGCGCAAGGCGGTCAGCGCGCACGGCCGGGGAGGAGCCCACCAGATGATCTTGAGTGGAGTCAACATCGCATCGGACGCTCCCGAGCTGCGTTGCCCGGATGCCCGGCACGGCGACGACCACGGATGTCCGCGGAGGTCGAAAGGATCTCGGCGGGGACTTCGACCCGGCCAGCCAAGCGCACGTCTGTCAGGCAGTAGCCGCGCGCCCTCGAACCGGCTCACCACGAGAGAGAATAGCGTGAGGGCGGAATATTCCCGTTGTGAAGGCGGAGGCGACGCGGCGCGGGAGGAGAGCAACGCGCGGCGCTGGCGTCAGCCGCGGCGCGCGGCATCGAGGACGCGGAAGGTCTGGTCGGCGGCGGCGCCCGGCCTGCGCCGGGTCCCCCACCCCACGGCGGCCCTGTAGCTCCCGAGGAGCCCGGACGACGAGAGCTGCTCCTCGTCCACCGGGACGGCCCGCTCGGCCTCCGGCGCCACGTAGAGCGCGTCCACCGGGCAGTAGGCCTCGCACATGAAGCACGTCTGGCAGTCGCGCTGCCGGGCGATCACGGGCGCGCCGCCGGGCACGCGATCGAACACGTCGGTCGGGCAGACGTCGACGCAGAGATCGCACCCGATGCACCGGGCGTCGCTGACGAGCTCGATCATGGCGCGTGCGCCTCCGCGGCGGCCGCGCCGATCGACGCCGGCGCTGGCGGCTCGGGGCGCACCCACACCTCGTCGAGCCCCCCGGTGATCAGCCGCCGCTGCTGCGCCGGATCGAGGCCCGGGTGGTCCTTGTGCTTGTGCATCCCGCGCGTCTCGGTGCGCGCGCGCGCCGCGTTGAACATCCAGCGCGCGGTAGCGACCATGGCCGCGCCCTCCCGGGCGCGCACCGCGTCGCGCACCTCCGCGGCGGGCCGCGCCGCCCGCACGTCGCGCCAGAGCGCGTCGAGCCTGTCGAGCGAGATGGCGAGCCCGCGCTCGGTGCGGAAGAGGTTCTTGTCGTACGGGAACACCTCGTCCTGCACCGACCGGATCACGCCCTCGGCGTCGAGCTGCCGCGTCCCGCCCCCCGCGTGGAGCGCCGCGCGTCCCGCGCCCTCGACCTTGCGCTGGCCGGCGCGGGCGCCGACGCCGCGCGCGAACCGGGCGGCGCCCTCGCCGGCCCACTGCCCCGACGAGATCGCCCACGCGGCGTTGTGGCTGCCGCCCCCCGTGAAGCCGCCGCAGATGAGCTCCCGCGTGGCGGCGTCGCCGGCGGCGTAGAGCCCCGGCGTCGAGGTCGCGCACGCCTGGCTCGCGATGCGGATCCCGCCGGTGCCGCGCACGGTGCCCTCGAGCCGCAGCGTGACGGGGAACCGCTGCCGGAACGGGTCGATCCCGGCGCGGTCGAAGGGGAGGAAGAAGTTCGGCTGGGCCTTGCGCATCCACGCCTCCAGCGCCTCGTCGGCCTTGTCGAGCTGGGCGTAGACCGGCTGCGTGAGCAGCGTCTCCGCGATCACCGACCGGCCGCGCTGCGATCCGGCCCCCTCGATGACGCGCCCGTCCTCGTGATAGAACGTCGCCCAGTTGTAGAAGAGCGTCTTTGTGACCGACGCGAACGCCGGCGCGATCGCGTAGGCGTTCGAGAACTCCATGCCGGACATCTCCGCGCCCACCTCGGCGGCCATCAGGCCGCCGTCGCCGGTGAGCACGTTGGTGCCGAGGGCCTTGCTCAGGAAGGCGCAGCCGCCGGTGGCGATGACGACGGCCCCGGCCTTCACCGTCCACCGGTGCCCGAGCTGCCGGCAGATGCCGGCGGCGCCGGCGACCGCGCCGTCCGCGTCGACGAGGAGCTCGAGCGCGGGGCTGTGGTCGAGGATGCGGACGCCCGCGAGCTTCACCCGGTTGCGCATGAGGCGCATGTACTCGGGCCCTTGCAGGCTGCGGCGCACGGGCTGTCCGCCGTCGTCCGTCGGAAACGGGTAACCCCAGGTCGCGAGGTCGTTCACGCTGGCCCAGGTCCTGTCGAGCACGCGGTCCATCCATCCCCGGTCGGCGAGGAAGCCGCCCAGGCCCTCGCGGCTCGCCTTGGCCGCCTCGCGCAGCTCGGGGACCGGCGGCACGTACCACACGCCGACGCCCGACGGCGCGGTGGCGCCGCTGCTGCCGCAGTAGCCCTTGTCCGCGAGCACCACGCGCGCGCCCTTCGCCGCCGCGGCGAGCGCCGCCCATGTCCCGGCGGGCCCGCCGCCCAGCACAAGGACATCGGTCTCCAGCGCCAGCGTGTCGCTCCCGTCGAGGGCGCGCCCGCCCTCTCCGGCGTTTGATTCAGGCTCCAGTACCTCGCTCATGATTGGACGACTCCCTTGCTCAGGCCGACTGCCCCGGAATGCAGCCGATATGCCATCGCGGGGCGCATTGCCTCTCTCCGGCGGGCGGCGCCCTTCGTTGCTGGCGTGGCACCAGGGCCTGCTGCTCGGGTGTTGCTCCGCGCGCATGCTGGCGATCACGCGCGCCGGGGCTGGCCCGCTTCAGCGGAGCCCGAAGCCCATCGAGGCGAGCGCCGCGCGCAGCCGGTCGCGCCCGCGCAGCGCGTGGGCCGACGCGACGCGCGCGGCCGAGTGGCGGCTCCAGCTCCCCTGCACGCCCATGCGCTCCTTCGCGTAGAAGCGATCCATGAGCTCGTCGTAGGCCTCGAGCGCGCCGAGCGAGCGATCGAGGGCGCCATACTGCTCGTGGTGCAGGACGACCTCCTGCGGGAGCCGCGGCTTGATGCTCGCGCGGGCGTCCGGGTCGGGCCAGCCGACGCACAGGCCGAAGGTCGCGAACACCTGCGGGGGCAGGCCGAGCTCGGCCGCGACCGCCTCCGGCTGGTTCCGCAGCGCGCCGATGTAGACCGTGCCGAGGCCGATCGACTCGGCCGCGACGAGCGCGTTCTGGGCGGCGAGCGCCGCGTCGACGACGGCCATGACGAACATCTCGAGATACTCGAGCCCCTCGCGCCCGACGCCGCGGTGGCTCGCCAGGTCGCCGAGCCGCCGCTGATCGGCGAGCCAGACAAGGAACAGCCCGCACTCGCGCACGTGCGCCTGGTCGCCGGCGAGCTCCGCGAGCCGCCGCCGCCGCTCGGCGTCCTGGACCGAGAGAACGCTCCAGAGCTGCAGGTTCGAGGAGCTCGGCGCCGACTGGGCCGCGGCCACGAGCAGCTCGAGCGTGCCCTCCGGGAGCGGCTTCTGCGCGTAGCGGCGCACCGATCGGTGGCCGAGCAGCGACTCGATCACCGGGTTCCACCGATCGAAGCGGGGCGCCGAGCCCCCGTTGCCGTATCGCTCGCCAAAGTGCTCCAGGGCGCGGTTGCTCATCGGTTCTGCTCCTCCTCGTCCATCGATCTTCCCGGCTCCCCGGGCCCGCCCCGGGCACGGGCCGTGTCTCCCGGCCTCGACGCCGCGGCGCCCGAGGTGCTCGCCACCGAGCCCGGGCCCCGCGGCCCACGGCGCGACGCGCGCACGGAGCGCCGGACTCATCCATTAAAACGGACAAATATTCCGTTAAAACGGACATGTCAACAGCGCGCGCGCAGGCTGGGCTCCGGTGTGGCGAAAAAGCAGAAGATGACGAGCTCGCCCGCCGCGCCTCCCGCGCGCCCAGGCTCGATTTCCGCGGTGGTATCGCGATGAGAGCGACCGTTCGCCTGGGGTGGCCCGATCCTGGCACTGCGCCATGGACATGAAAACTTCCGTTGTAGCCATAGCCGGGTTTGGCCTCGCCGTGCTCACGACGGGGTGTGGCAAGGAGGAGCGTGCGCTCGCGGAGGAGCGCCCGGCGCAGCCGGCGGTTGTCGACGTCGACAACCGCGCTGTCGATCCGCCGCTCGTGGCGACCGAGATGGCGGTGCCTGGCGACCTGCCGGCGTTCGTCGTCACAGGGCCGGGCGGCGCGTGTCCGCGGATGATCTTCCTGCACGGCATGTGCGGGCACGGGCTGGGTTACGTGCAGTCGATCCAGGGGGCGGCGCGGGAGCACGGCGGGGTGCTCGGCCTGCAGGGAAACATCCCGTGTGGGGACAGCGCGTTCAGCAAGTACTCGCCCGACCCCGAGGAGCAGGACGGCCGCATCCGGGCCGCGCTCGCGGCGTGCGGCGGCGAGGCGGAGGACCTCGTGCTGATCGGCTACTCGCAGGGGGCGTACATCGGGGAGCGGCTCGCGGAGCGCTGGCCGGAGCGGTACTCGCGGCTCGTGCTGCTCGGCGCGCCCACGACGCCCTCGGCGGCGCGGCTCCGTGGTATCCGGGGCGCGGTGATGATCAGCGGCGAGTTCGACGCGAAGTACCGCATGAAGGAAGGCGCTGGCGGCCTCATGGCGGCGAAGATCCCGGCGGTCTACCGGGAGATGCCCGGCGCGCGCCACGGAGAGATGCCGGACGCCGAGCGGGTGATGGACGAGGCGCTCGACTGGCTCGACGCGAACGCGCTGCCGCCGCGCCGCGCGGCGCTGCCATGAGCGCCGCGCCGGCCCCGGGCGACCCGCTCGGCGAGCTCAACCAGTTCTTTCTCGACGCCTACGCCGCGCGCCGGGAGGCCATGCTCGCCAGCATCGAGCCGATCATCGCCCAGATAGACGACAGCCTCATCCTGCGGCGCGGGGGCCAGCGGTTCGAGGGCCCCGCGCGCACCCGGCGCTACCACGATCTCAAGGCGATCGCGCACGTCCCCCTCGCCGTCCACGCGCTCCTCTCCGGCCGGCGGGGGGCGCCCGACGGCGACGCGCGGCGCCGGATGGCCGAGCTCCGGCAGCGCATCGCCGCGGCCGCGGGCGACCTCGACCGGCGCGGCTTCACGCCGGAGCAGCTCGCGCGGCAGCGCCGGATCCTCGACGCGTCGCTCGCGCTCCTCGACGAGGCGAGCGCGGCCGGCGGGGTCGCGCCCGGGGCGCTGACCGCCTTCGCGCGCGCGCAGACCGAGGACGTCCTGCGCAACGCCGAGGACGCGGCGCGCGATCAGATCGAGACGATGCACGCCACGGTCGAGGGCTGGCGGCGGCAGATGACCCCGGAGGAGCGGGACCGGCTGCGGGCCGTCGTCGCCGTCTCGCACATGGCCCGCCCCGGCAACGTGGCCGCGCAGTACTTCTCGGTGACCCTGGGGGAGACGTGGGAGGGCCGCTTCGAGCAGGAGGACCTGAGGCCCGGAAAGCGCGTGCTCACCGCCGAGGCGACGTTCGACGAGGCGGAGGCGTTCGCGCTGCTCGCGACGCACGCGCTCGACGCCGGGGTGGCCACGCGGTTCTTCGGCGAGGAGACCCGGCTCTCGCGCGACATCCTCGCCGACGCGGCCGAGCGGATCCTCGCCGGGATGTTCCGCAAGGAGCCGGAGCCGCCGGCGCAGCCGGTGGAGACGTAGACCCCCCCGGGGATCTCGCGAGCCGACGGCGGCGCGCCAACGAGGGGCGCCGGCGTCGGCAGAGGACGGGGCCCAGGCCGTCGATCAGTCCTCCCACACGTCGACCCGCGGCAGCCCGAGCGCGTCGCGGGCGCGATCCACGATCGACTGGATGATCGCTGTCTTGCCCTTCGTGTACGCGAGTCCGTCGCGCGCGTGCTCGCGGGCGAGCCGCTGCTTCAGCGCGCCGTAGGCGCGCGCGTCCTCGGGGTACGCCCGCAGGTGATCCCGGAGCAGGCGCTCGTTCCGCTCGTGCCAGGTGGCATGCTCGACGATGTGCAGGTGGAAGGCGCAGGCATCGCCCGGCGCGCGCTTCCGGAGGAAGAGGCGATTGCGCATCCCCGTCGGCGCGAGCCGATAGCCGAGATCGCCGAGGCGATCGAGCGCCGCGGACGCCTCGGCCAGCCGCTCCACGGCGGCCATGATGTCGATCACCGGCTTGGCCAGGAGCCCCGGGACGGCCGTGCTGCCGACGTGCTCGATCGCGACGAAGAGCGCGCCGGTCGCCCCGAGGATCGTCGCGCGCTCTGCGTCATACCTCCCGGACCACGCCGGGTCGTGGGGCACGACGGCGATGTCCGGCTCGGGCGCCTCGGATGCGCTGGTCATGGGCCACTGTCCTCGCGGCCTCTGTAACGCAGCAGCTCATCCTCATCAATCCTGGCAAGGGTGGAGCGCGGCGCCGGGCTACCCGCGCCATCAGTCCGGGTGTTGCCATCGATACTCCTGCGTCTTTCCGCCGTAGCCGTAGGCCGCCGCGCGGACGTCGTGGATGTGGATGTAGCTCTCCTCGTGCAGCGTGCCGAGCAAGCGCCGGAACCCCTCGAAGGCCTCATAGATGTACTGCGCCTTATCGGCCTTCGTGTTGGTCTCGTCGGTGATCTTGATATCGAGATAGAAGCTGCTCTTGCCCTGCGCGGCGAGCGAGCGGCCGCCGACGATCCAGTCCTCCGGATCGACGTACTGGATCGCGATCGACGTCAGCTCCGGCTTCTTGTCGAGCACGCGCGCCGTCAGCTCGCTGAGCATGCTGGCGATCTGGCCCGACATCTGCGCCGACTTCTTGGCGCTCACCTTGACGTTCAGGATGGGCATCATCATCTCCTATGGTTAGCTATGCAACTACTTGAACAATGATCAGAGATGCAACGGCATCGATGAAGAAAAGACGCTCAGCGGAGGGCCGAGCGCACGTGCCTGACCCGGGCGACGGTGTCGCTGAACTCGCCGGCGCCGAGCACCTTCTTCAGGCGGGCGGTGACCGCGCCGCTCGCCTCGTTGATCGCCGCCTTGAGCGCGACCGCCTTGGGCTTCGGGTGGATCTCCCACTCGCGTCCGTCGCGCGCGGAGGCGCGGCGCTCGACCAGGCCCTTGGCCTGCAAGCCGTCGATCGCGCGCGTGGCGGTCGGGCGCGAGATCGTCATCCGGTCGGCGATCTCTCGCTGGAGCAGCCCGGGCTCCTCGAGCACGACGCGGAGCAGGAAGGCCTGCGGCGGCGTCAGATCGAACGGCTTGAACGCCTCCGCCCACTCGCGCTCGAGCAGGCGCGCGAGCGCCGTCGTGTTGAAGTACAGGCAGTGCTCGAACACGGCATCAAGGTAGCGCGAAATGGTTAGATATGCAACTACCTGAGGGCGGCCGATCTCGGCGCCGACCGGACGCCGACCGCGCGCCGACCGGACGCCGACCGCGCGCCGCCGGCTCACGCCGACGCGATTCCCCCCGTCGGGTCCAGGGCGCCCCGCGGCTCGCCCTCTCCCCCGAGCGCCACGCGCGCCCGCGGGAGGTACCGCCCGCCCTCCAGCGACGTCAGCCGCTTGATGAGCCCCTCGCGCACCGCGCAGCGCAGGTCCCAGAGCTTGCCCGCCTCGGAGGACGAGACCAGCGCCCGGAGCGCGATCGTCTGCGCCGTCGCGTCGACCACGACGAGGCCCGCGACCTTTCCGTCCCAGTTCGGGTCGGCGGCGCACAGCCGCGCGACCTCCGCGCGCATCTCGTCGATCGGGACCGTGTAGTCGGCGTGGACGAAGACCGTGCCGAGCAGATCCGGCGACACCTTCGTCCAGTTCTGGAACGGCTTCTCGAGGAAGTAGGTGATCGGCACGACGAGCCGGCGCAGATCCCAGACCTTCACGACCACGAACGTCAGCGTGATCTCCTCGATCCAGCCCCACTCCCCCTCGACGATCACGGTGTCGCCGATGCGGATCGGCTGCGAAAAGGAGAGCTGCAGGCCGGCGAGCAGCGTGGAGATCGACTTCTGCGCCGCGAAGCCGACGACCACGCCGGCGATGCCGGCGGAGGCGAGCAGCGAGACCCCGACCTTCCGGACCACGTCGAACTGGAGGAGCACCAGCGCCACGGCCACCACGCCCACGAGCACGTTGGCGATGCGCCGCAGCATGGCGACGCGGGTCTTGCTGCCCCGGGCGAGCGCCATGTCCGCGGCGCTCGCGGTCACGCGCTCGGTCACCGTGTCGCCGGCGAAGCGCACGAGGCGCGTCGTGAGCCACGCCGCGGCGGCGATGAGGAGGGTCTGGAGGAGCGTGTCGAGCACGTCCTGCGCCGGGGCGGCGAGGCGCAGCGGCCTGACGAGGCCGCTCGCGAGCGCCAGCGTCAAGAGCGCGCGCAGCGGCGTCTGGATCCCGTCGAGGAGCCGGTCGTCCCATTGCACCTCCGTCCGCCGCACGACCCTGCCGATGGCGACGGAGACGAGGCGGCCGAGCAGCAGGCCGCCGAGCGACGACGCGGCGATCGCCGTCACGAGGCCGAGCCACTGCCAGGCGGCGAGCCCCAGGAAGCGCACCCGGGAGAGCACCGCCGGCAGCCGCTCGGCGATCGGCCCAGGACCGAACGCCTCGTGGAGCTCGGGCCCGCGCTCCGCCTGCGCGGCGCGCGGGATGGCGGACAGGTCGAGCGCGTACGCCGCGACATCGTGGCGCCCCTCGCGCGAGGCGTCGACGAGGAGCCGCAGGGCGCGCCGGGGCGTCGAGCGGTCCGCGTCCGCAGGCGCCGGCGGCAGGCCGTCCTGCGGCCCCGCGGCGGCGCGCGCCGAGATCATGAGCACGGCGACCAGCAGCGCGAGCAGCGCCGCCGTCGCGATCCCCGTTCGGGTTCGCTTCACTTCGTCAATCTCCGGGATCTGGTACCGAGCGCACGGCGGCGGGACACGTGCTCGTCCCGGGCCGAACCGGCCGGGATGCTTCGCGCAGATTGCTTTGAAGTCAAACAATCTCGAGCGCGGCGCGCGCCGGCGCCGGTCCGGCGGGACCTCGGCTGGATCCGCGCCGCAGCGCTCGGCCATCGCCTCGATCTCGGCTGGCAGTCGCCGTGGGTCCACGGCGGTGCGCGGTCACCCCGGCGGCGCGCCGCCGCCGGCTGCGCTCCGGCACCGCTCGACGTCTTCCCAGAACGTCGGGTACGTCTTCGCCACGCAGGCGGGGTTCTCGATCGTCACGCCGGGCCGGCACAGCCCCAGGATCGCGAAGCTCATCGCCATGCGGTGGTCGCTGTAGCTGTGCACGAGCGCGGGCGTCAGCGGGCGCGGGTCGACGCGCAGCCAGTCGTCGCCGTGGGTCACCTCCTGCCCGAGGCGGCGGAGCTCGGCGACCGTCGCCGCGAGGCGATCCGTCTCCTTGATCCGGATGTTCGCCACGTTCCGGATCGTCGTCGGCCCGTCGAGCAGCGGCGCGATCGCCGCCAGCGTCATCACGGTGTCCGAGATGTGGTGCATGTCGACGTCGACGCCGCGCAGGCGGCCGCCGCCGCGCACCGTGGTGGCGTCCCCCTGCCGGATCACGCGCGCGCCGGCCTGCTCCAGGAGCTCGACGAACCGGTAGTCGCCTTGCAGCGCGCCCTCGCCGAGCCCCGGCACGGTGATGGCGCCGCCCGCGGCCGCGGCGAGCGCGAACGGGTAGCTCGCGGACGACGCGTCGGGCTCGATCGGGTACCTCCGCGGCCGGTACCCCTGGGCAGGGTGGACCGTGAAGCCGCCGGCGGCCTCGTCGATGCGGCCGCCGAAATTCGCGACCATGCGGCGCGTGATCTCGACATAGGGGCGGCTCACGAGCTCGCCGGCCACGCGCAGATCGATCGCGGACTCGGCGAAGGGGCCCGCCATCATCACCGCCGAGAAGTACTGGCTGGAGCGATCGCCGCGCATCGTCAGGGTGCCGCCCTTCAGCCGGCCGCCCCGGATGCGGAGCGGCGGGCACCCGGTCGGGCACTCCACGTCCGCCCCGAGCTGCCTCAGCCCGTCGACGAGATCCGCGATCGGGCGCTTCGCCATGTGCTCGTCGCCGACGAGCACCACCTCGCCGGGCACGAGGCACGCGAGCGCCGCCAGGAAGCGCACCGTGGTGCCGCTGTTCCCGATGAACAGCTCGCGCTCCGGCGCGCGCAGCCGGTGCCGCCCGCCCTCCACCACCAGCGTCGTCGGCCCGGCGTCCTGGATCCGGATCCCCATCGCCTCCAGGGCAGATCGCATGTGCCGCGTGTCGTCGCTGTGCAGCACCCCCTCGAGCGTGCTCTCGCCCTCGGCCAGCGCCGCCAGCACGAGCGCGCGGTTCGTGATGCTCTTCGAGCCGGGGACACGCCAGGTCAGCTCGGGAGACGATGTCAGCGGGACGATGGGCAAGGGACCGGCAGGGATCATGGGGGCGGCAGACTAGATCCTTCCGGTGACGCTGGCTATGTACGGCGGCAGGACGTCGTGTTACCGGCAGCGCGCCGCGCGTGCCTCGAGCCTGCGCTGCCCTGAATGCCGATGGTTCGCCGCGGATCTCAGCGCGGAGGCGCCGGGATCACCGCGACCTCCCCTCCGTCGCTCCCCCCTTCGCGCGCTCTCTTCGTCGGCTCGCCCGCGAGGCGCGCACGACGAGGCCGCACGCACAGAGCCGGTGCCACGATGCCCCTCTCGCCTCCTCCCCCTCCCCAGCCCGAGCGCCACGGCGGCGCCCGCTGCCCCCGCCTCCTCGTCGCCGCGGCGGGGCTCCTGCTCGCCGCAGCGCCGACGGCGAGCGGCGCCGCGCCCGCCGATCGCGCGCGGCCCGCGGCCGTGCCTGCGCAAACGGCCACCGCACCGGCGCAGCCCACCGCGGGCCCCGCTCCGCCCGCCGCCGCACCGGCGCCCCCCGCCGCCAGCGAGGCGCGCGAGAGGGCGGCAGAGCGCTATGCGACCGCCCGGGCGTTCTATGAGCGGCGCGACTGGTCCAGGGCGCTCGCCGAGTACCTCGCCTCGCGGCAGCTCTATGCGAGCTGGGCCGCGACGTCGGGCGCCGCGCTGAGCCTGACGCAGCTCGGGCGCCACGACGAGGCGCTCGAGATGTTCGAGGCGCTGCTGCGCGACTTCGGTGACCGGCTGCCCACCGCGGCGAAGGAGGCGGCGCAGCGCCAGCTCGACGAGCTGCGCCAGCTCGTCGGCATCCTCGAGGTCGACGGCGCCGAGCCGGGCGCGCTGATCGTCGTCGACGGGCGGCACCGCGGCGAGGCGCCGCTCCCCGCGCCGCTCCGGCTCACCTCCGGCAGCCACTGGGTGCGCGTGTTCAAGGAGGGGTTCGAGCCGTTCGAGCAGCGCGTCGAGATGGCGGGGGACCGACTGACGCGCGTCAGGGCGCAGATGCGGCCGCTCGCGCGCATGGGACGCCTGCGGGTCATCGAGGAGGAGGGCCGGCCGCTCGACGTCGTGGTGGACGGCAACCTCATGGCCAGGGCCCCCTGGGAGGGGCTGCTCGCGCCCGGCGAGCACACGGTCGCGCTGCGCGGCGAGGGTCGCCTCGGCACGCCTCCTGTGCGGGTCGAGGTCGAGGCGGACAGGACCGTGCCGCTGACGCTCTCGGCCGAGGAGCTCGCCGCGTCGCTGCGGGTCGAGCCGGTGCCGGTCAACGCCACCGTCGCGGTCGACGGCGTGACGGTGGGCCGCGGCCTCTGGGAAGGACGGCTGCGCGCGGGCGCGCACCGCGTGGAGATCGCCGCGCCCGGGTTCTTGCCGGAGTCGCGCCGCGTGATCCTCGGGCGGGACCAGATGGAGATCGCGAGCGTGACCCTGGAGCGCGATCCGAGCTCGCCCTTCTGGCGCAAGCCCGCGCGCCCGGCGCGGTTCGTCGTCGAGGCCACCACGGGCGTCGTGTTCGTGCCCAGCTTCGGCGGCGAGGTCGCGGGCACGTGCATCCGCGGCTGCGAGACGTCGCTCGGGACGGGCGGCTCCGCCGTGCTCCAGGCGGGCTACGAGCTCGGCATGGGCCTCGGGTTCGGCGTCACCGCCGGCTACGTCACGGCGTCGCAGCGCCTCCACGGCCGCCACATGGAGGTGACCCCGGTCGGCCTGCCGGCGAACCAGGGCACCGTCGACGATCGGCTGGCGCTGCGCGGCGCGCTCCTCGGCGGGTGGCTCGGCTTCACCTTGCCGCTCTCCGAGCGCGTCCCGCTGCACTTCCGCCTCGGCGCCGGGGCCATCGCCGGCGCGCTCCTGGACCAGCGCACGGGCGGCGCGTTCCGGGCGAGCAGCGGCGCGCCGTACGAGCTCGCGCCCTTCCTCCAGGACCACCCCGCGCTCTTCCTCCACGCGACCCCCGAGGTGCGCGTCGGCCTGCCGGTGGGCCGGCACGTCCAGCTGAACGCGGGGATCGCCTTGCCCGTGCTCATCGACATGAAACGGGCCGCGTGGGACACGGCGCAGGCCTTGCCGGCGGGCGAAGACGGCCGCGCGACGTTCCCGGCCGAGCGGCTCGCCGGCCCCGTGCTCCTCACGGTCGTCCCCGGGATCGGCGCCCGTTACGAGTTCTACTGACGAGAAGGGGCGCTCGTACGAGCTCCACGGACACGGAGGAGAAGGTTCGATATGTCCATTGCTGGCTCAACGCGCGACCTTGGCCGGTGGGCGCTGGCGATCGTCTGGAGTCTTTCGCTGGCGCTGCTGCTCGGCTGCAGCGAGACGGCCGATCCGCTGGACGCGCGCGCCCTCAGGCGGCAGTTCCCCGAGCAGGCGGACGCCATCCTTCAAGGGCCCCTTGCCTTCGCGCCGACGGGTGACGGCTTCGAGGCCGTGCAGCCGCTCGACGCGCGCCCTCACCGCGCCGGCGCGGACAGGCTGCGCTCGCGGTTCCCGCGAGACGGCGACGGCGACGTGCGATTTCTCCTGCCCGACGGCTCCGAGGCGCAGGTGACGGAGCTCGGCGCAACAGGCGCCGGCGAGATCGCGGAGGGCGCCGTGGCCTATGCGCGGGCGGGCGGAACTTCGTTCTGGACCGCCCTGGAAGACGGCTACGAAGAGTGGCTGCTGCTCGATCCGGGCGCGGTGCGGCGCGACGCGCCCGTGGCCGCCTGGCAGGTCGACGGGGCAGACCTGCGCCAGGACGGCGACGCCGTGGAGGTGGCCGACGCGCGCGGCGCGCCGCAGATCCGTGTGACCGCGCCCGAGGCCTACGCGGCGGGGGGGAGGCCGGTCGCCACGCGGCTCATCGCGCAGGGGCAGCGGGTCGAGCTGTGGGTGGAGGCCGAGAGCGAGACCGTGCTGGTGGATCCGCGGTGGAGGCTCATCAGGAAGATGGATGTCCCCCGCCACCGGCACACGGCCACGCGGCTATCGGACGGGCGCGTGCTCATCGCTGGCGGGTATCAACGCAGGGACGCGGTCGACAGCGCCGAGGTGTTCGACCCGGATTCCGGCGCATGGTCGACCCAGGCTCCCATGCTCGCCGCCCGCGGTGATCACACCGCCACGGTGCTGCCGGACGGACGGATACTCGTCGCTGGTGGTGATACGAACACCGATGGCCCCGAAGGGGTGCTCGCCAGCGTCGAGGTGTTCGACCCGCGCTCCGGCGCGTGGTCCGCCGGGAAGCCCATGAGCGCTGCCCGCGGCGATCACACCGCCACACCGCTGCCCGATGGACGGGTGTTCGTCGCCGGCGGCCATGGCCCGGAAGGCGCGCTCGACAGCGTGGAGGTGTTCGATCCTCGCTCGGGCGCGTGGTCCGCCCTCGCCTCCATGCCCACCGCGCGCACGGACCACGCCGCGACGCGGCTGCCGGACGGGCGCGTGCTCGTCGTCGGTGGCGACGGCCGCGATGGAGTGCTCGGCAGCGTGGAGGTGT
This sequence comes from Sorangium sp. So ce1335, assembly GCF_051521615.1. NCBI lineage: Bacteria > Pseudomonadati > Myxococcota > Polyangiales > Polyangiaceae > Sorangium > Sorangium sp. So ce1335. The sequence goes on along the minus strand of NZ_CP150363.1, from coordinate 4,203,684 downwards.
TCGATCCTCGCTCGGGCGCGTGGTCCGCCCTCGCCCCCATGCTCACCGCGCGCATGGGTCACACGGCCACGCTGCTGAACGACGGACGGGTGCTCGTCACCGGCGGATATACCCCACAGGGAGATTTCGACAGCGCCGAGCTGTTCGACGTGGAGTCCAACACATGGCGCGCCGTCAATCCCATGCTCGCCGCCCGGGTGTGGCATACCGCGACGGAGCTGCGCGATGGACGGGTGCTCGTCGCCGGCGGCCATGATCGCATCAACGCGACCGACAGCGCCGAGGTGTTCGACCCGGTCTCCGACACGTGGACGACCGTCCAGTCCATGTACACGTCCCGGAACGAGCACACAGCGACGCTGCTGGAGGACGGGCGGGTGCTCATCGCCGGCGGCTCGGGTCATGGCACGATCAACGATGCCGAGGTGCTCGACCTCGACGCGGGCGCGTGGGTGCCGCTCGGCCCCCTGAACCACGCCCGGCACTCGCACACAGCGACGCTGCTAGAGGACGGACGGGTGCTCGTGGCCTCCGGGGAGGTCAACCGCGGCGGCGTGATGGCTGGAGGGCTGACCGCCAGCGCCGAGGTGTTCGATCCGATCTCCGGCACGTGGCGCGCCGTCGATCCCCTGCGCAACGCCCGGCGGTCGCACTCGGCGACGTTGCTGGAGGACGGACGGGTGCTCGTCGCCGGCGGTTACATGGAGCTCGATGAGAACAAGATACGCTCGCTCGACAGCGTCGAGGTGTTCGATCCGGCCGCCGGCGCATGGGGATCCCTCAGCCCGCTCCTCGCCACCCGGCACGGGCACACGGCGACGCGGCTGCCGGACGGCCGGGTGCTCGTCGCCGGCGGCCGCAACCAGGAAGGGGTCCACGACAGCGCCGAGCTGTTCGACCCGGACCTCGACCAGTGGAAGCCCGTCGGGCCCATGCTCGCTCCGCGACAGGGGCACACGGCCACGCTGCTGCACGACGGGCGGGTGCTCATCGCCGGCGGTTATGGCCCTGAAGGGGTGCTCGACAGCGCCGAGCTGTTCGACCCGGGGTCCGAACAATGGCTGCCGCTCGCGCCCATGATCGCCGGGCGCTACGATCACACAGCGACGCTGTTGCGCGATGGACGCGTGCTGGTCGCCGGGGGTTTCGCCCCGACGGACATCCTGGCCAGCGCCGAGGTGTTCGTCCCGGAATCCGGCCGCTGGATGCCGCTCGGGCCCATGCACACCGTCCGCAACGCGCACGCCGCGACGCTGTTGCCGGACGGCCGGGTGCTCGTCGTCGGCGGCGCCGACATGCAGGGCTGGACCCTGCAGCCCAACACCGCCGAGGCGTTCGACCCCGCCACTGGCACCTGGCTCCCGCTCGAGCCGCTCCCCGTGGGCCGGTACTGGCACACCGCGACGCTGCTGCCGGACGGCCGGGTCCTCGTCGCCGGCGGCGGCGGCGGCCCTGATGGCCCCAAGCTCGACAGCGTCTTTGCCTTTCGCCCGATGCCAGCCGGCGACCCCTGCGCTGCAGACGTCGAGTGCCACAGCGGCTCCTGCACCGACGGGGTCTGCTGCGAGCAGCGCTGCGACGTCTATCTCTGCGAGGCGTGCTCGGAGCTCCGCGGCGCCTCCGCCGACGGCGTCTGCACGTCGCTGCACCCCGACTACGCGCCCTTCGCGTGCTCGCCCGCCACCGGGGAGCGGCTGAAGCCTTGCAAGTCGGTCCACGACTGCGTCGACGGCTTCGTGTGCGACGTCTCCGATGGCCCGGGCGAGTGCGTCTCGCCGCCGCCGAACGGCGGGTTCCTCGACAAGGGGGGCTGCCACCTCGCCGACCCGGCAGCCGCCGAGCCCACGAGGCGCGTCCCCGCGGAGCTCGGCCTGCTGGTGCTCGCCGCCGTCACCACGGCCCTGCGCCGGCGCCGCAGGTGACCCGCGCCCGGGGCAGGCGCCGCGGCGCGCGCGTCGGCGCCGCGGCGCCGCCCGGCGTGGACGCCTCGGGCTCCCCCGCGCGCCGAGCGCCGCTCACTGCGGGGCGTACGCCCGGAACTCGCCGCTCACGTGCAGCAGCGCCATGAAGTAGAGCATGCCGTCGTAGTAGCGATACTGCCCGCTCGGGGGCTGGAGCTCCCAGAGCGCCCGGACGAAGTCGGCGGATCGCTCGTGGGTGGCCGCCATGCTGGCGGTCGCGTTCATCGCGACGAGCCCCGAGGAGTGGTCGGTGCTCAGCGGATCGCCCTCGATGGTGAACTGGTTCGCGTAGCCCTCGCCCTGCCCCTCGAAGAACGCCTGGATCCTGTCGCTGAGCTCCTGCGCGCGCGGGTCCTTGGCCCACCACGCCCAGTCGACGGACCAGTTCATCGCCGTGCGCCACGCGTCGAAGCGGAAGTCAACGGACTCGGGCTTCCAGGACGCCGCCTTGGGCGTGCCGTCGAAGTTCGCGTAATCCGGCGTGAGCCCCGTCTGCGGGTGGGCCGCGAGCTGGAAGTAGTCGCGGCTCACCTCCGCCGCCTCGGCCCAGAAGGCGCGATCTGCCTCCGGGCCGTGCTTGGCCCAGATCTCGTAGAAGGCCGGCAGGTGGTACGACGGATCGGTGAAATCCCCGTTCGTCTCGAAGTTGCCCGCGTCCGGCGTGAAGCGGACCTGGTGGTTCTCCGTGTTGAAGAGGGTCGTCCCCTTCGTCGTGCGGGTCTCGCCGTTCGAGATGACGCTCCCCGTCACGTCCGGCCGGTTCTTCATGAGGTCGAGCAGGTTGTCGGCCTCCTTGCGGTAGTCGTAGATGCCTTCGCCGTTGCCCCAGCGCCCGGACGCGAAATACAGGGCCGTCGCGAAGTACTCCTCCCCGTCCGGCGCCGGCATTTCGTCCTTCGGGGTGCCGTCGAAATTCATCGACCACGAGAAGTACCCGTACGCCGGGTGCGCCTGGTCGCCGTGGTACATGTACGTCTTCGCCCAGTTCCACAGCGCGTCGAACTCCGCCTTGTGGTCCGTCTGGACGGCGATCATCATGCCGTAGCTCATGCCCTCGGAGCGCACGTCAGCGCTCGCGATGTCGCGGATCTGCGCGAGCGGGCCGCTGTCGTTCTCCCCCGCGTCGAAGTAGACGGCCTCGGTCTCCGGATCGCCCTTGAAGAGGCTATCCCACGCGGCCGTGAGCTTCGCCGCGACCTCGTCCTCCGTGTACCCGACCTCGACGAAGAGGTCGCGGTACTCCCCCGTGTCGACGGCCCCGTCGCCGCCCGGCGTCGACGCGCCGTCGCCGCCCTGGCCGCTACCACCGCCGCCGTCGGCGTTCCCGCCGGTCCCCGCCCCGCCTGTGCCCGACGTGACGCTCGCGCCGCCCCCGCCGCCGGCGCCACCGTTACCCGAGGAGTCTGAGCCGCCGCCGCACGCGACGAGCGCCGGGATCAGACCCACCGAGAGAAACCGAAGAGAATACCGGATCATCAGAAGAACCTCCTGCCGACAACCCCGGAGCGAACCCCGGGAATCACGCGGCGGTCACGCAGCCTGCCGCGCAGGACGTGAGTAACGCAGCGGCGCCGCGTGTCATGTGAGCACCACAACGCTGGATGGAAGAAAGCGACACTCGACACGGCGCGCGAGACCGGTTCACAGCGCCACGTGACGACCGGATCGCAGAACTAGCGGGTACAACTTTGTAAATACATTTTACACACCGCTCTCCTCACCCCAGTCTCCGGCCGCCGCCCATGACATCGTCGCCGTGGAGCGCGCCAGCCCGAACCGCCCGTCACGGTCGATGGCGATGAGGCCGCCGGTCATGTCGAGCCGCTCGGCCAGGTGCGCGATGATCCCCCGCGCGGCGTCGACCGCGCTGCTGCCAGCGCGCATCCGCTCCGCGGCCGAGTGCGCCACGGCGAGGCGGATCATGCCCTCGCCGTGGCCGGTCGTTGACACGGCGCCGGCCTCGTCGTCGGCGTACGTGCCCGCGCCGATGAGCGGCGAGTCGCCGACGCGCCCGACGCGCTTGTTCACCGTGCCGCCCGTGCTCGTCGCCGCGGCGGTGAGGCCGGCCTCGTCGCGCGCCACCGCCCCGACCGTGCTGCCCGCCCAGGAGGTCGCGCGGCCTGCGCCCTGCTGGGCCGCGGCGAGCGCCTCCCGCGCGGCCTCGGTGATGAGCGCGGCCTCGCCCACGGGCGAGAACCCCTTCCATCGCGCGAACCTCGCGGCGCCGTGCGCGGCGTAGAGCACGTGGCGGCCGTCCTCCAGCGCCGCGCGCGCGATCGCGATCGGCTCGGCGAACTCCGACAGCGCGCAGACCGCGCCGGCGCGCAGGCCGCGGCCCTCCATGATCGACGCGTCGAGCTCGACGTGGCCCTCCTCGTTGAGGCACGCGCCCGTGCCCGCGTTGAAGAGCGGGTCGTCCTCGAGCACGCGCACCGCGCGCTCCACCGCGTCGAGCGCGCTGCCTCCCTCCGCCAGAACGCGCGCGCCCTCGCGCGCGGCGCGGAGGCACCCCGCCGCGTGCAGCGGCCTGCGCTCGGGGGCGACGTTGCCAGCGCCGCCATGGACCAGGATGGAGCGCCGCCCGCCGCGCCCGCCCAGATGATGGATGACGTGCTTCACGTTCGCGGCACCCTACCGCGGCGCGCGCCCGGAGGTCCACGCTCGCGCCGCTCACTCGGGCGGGAGCGCGCTCCGTTTTGCCTCGAGATCGTAGGCCATCCCGCACGGCAGCGCCGCGAACACAGGCGCCACGCTGAGCTCGCCGGCGACGAGGTCCTCGCAGCGCGATCCCGCGGTGGGCGCGAACTCGTAGGAGAGCCTCGCCTCGAAGTCCGCGACATCGTCGCCCGCGGCGCCGAGCTCCCCGCGCGCCCGGTCGCGCCGCTCGATCGAGCAGGGCGGCCCCGGCGGCATGTCGCCGCCGCGCATGTCCACGACCACGCGCGCCTCGATCGAGAAGCTCACCTGATCCTCGTCGAGGACGCCCGCGATGACGCTGGCGCCGTTGTCCCAGTAGAGCGCGCCCTCGTCGCGCGCGAGCTCGACGTCGAACTCCCAGAGGAGCGCCGTGCCGAGCGCCCCCTCGCCGCACGTGTTCGACGTCTGCACCGCGACAACGTGGAACGCGCCGAGCGCCGTCCCCGGCTCCTCGGCGGGCTGGTCCCCGAACGCCTCGACGCACGCCGAGAGCGCCGGCACCATCGCGAGCAGCAGCATCCGCATCGGCGCCGCCTACCAGAGGGGCGCGGCGCAGGACAAGAAAGCGCGCGCCGGCGATGGAAAGAAAAAACGGGCCGGGTGCTTCGCTTGCACCCGACCCGTCCCGTGGGCCTCTACCGGAGGCCTTCTGGACCCCGCTTGATCCCGCCTGTGCGGCGCCACCCCTGTCCCATCGCGACGAGCGATCGACCCCGGAGCACCGGTGAGAACCGCCACCGGAAGACCTGAGTCTTCCACGATTCTCTCTCTGCCGGCCTCGCGGAGGTCGCGATGGCGTTCAACAGGTTGCTAGGCGCCGGACCTGGCCGAGCGCGGAGGCGTCTCGCAAGGCCCCGATGGCCCTGCGTCACGCTCCACGAGGGTCAGCTGTTCCCAGCCTCCGGTATAGAAGAGCCACTGGTACTGTGCATGGTGTCCATCCCTCCTCCGGCGTGCCGGCACCCCGCGCCGGATCGAAAGAGTCCGTCCGGCATGGCAGGGGTGTTCGATTGCGGATCAACGGAGAGCCCGCTGATCTGGTGTCGACCTCGGTACCACGGTGCTCCGCGGCAGGACCATCCTGGAGCTGATGCTCCGTCCGAAGCCGAGGACCAGCCTATCACCGCTGTTCAGGCGAGCAAGGGGCTCACGCACCGAAACATGCAAAGTGATTCACTTCCTCTTTCTCCGGCTCTCGTCTCGACCAGCTTCGACCGGCTTCGACCGGCTTCGACCGGCTTCGGCCGGCTCGGCATCGGCCGGCTCGTCCGCCAGAGCTGCCAGACGGAAGCGAATCGCCGCTTGACATGACATGGCGGAGCGGCAGGCCGGGAGAGCGCGGCGAGCGCGCGCGACGGAACCGCGAGGGCCAGGCCGGCGGCCGATGAGGGGGCACGGCGGCCGATGAGGGGGCACGGCGGCGGCGCGGAAGGATGCGGGGTGGCCCCGCGCGGCGATCTCCGCCGCGTCAGCTGCGGCGCCGCGCGGCGCAGGTGCGGCGCCTCATGGCGGAGGCGCCGGGGCGCGGCGCCGCATGGCGGAGGCGCCGGGGCGCGCCCGCTACACGTGCGCGAACCAGCTCGTCTCCTCGCCCTCCGGCAGCGCCGTGGCCAGGACCGCGAGCATCGCGTCGATCTCTTCCTTCGTGTGCACGCCGCTGCGCAGGATGGCCGCCGGCCCGTCGCCGGCCGGCACCACGACCGACTCGACCGCGAGCGCCGTCTCGACGCCGTAGCCGTAGGACGCCAGCGTCACGACCGCGGTGGCTTCCCGGTCGTCGAGCAGCCTGCGGATCGTCAGCGTCCGCCGCACGCGCTCGCTGTCCTCGGCCCACGTCGCGAGCCACGCGCGCGTCGCCTCGTCGAGGCCGACGAGCACGAGCTGCGCGGGCGGCATCGCGTCGGGATCGGCCGCTGCCACCGCGGCGCGGTGGAAGCCCCGCACCTCCCGGCACCAGAGCGGCGGCGCGCCGTCGACTCGGACGAGAAAGCCGTAGGGACCGCGAGCCCCCTCGCGCTCGGAGCCCCCCGAGGAAGCAGAAGAGAAACTGTCGTTCGACACGAGGGAAGACGATACACGAGCTCTGCTCGGTGGAGGAAGCCCGCTCGATTGCGCAGCACGTCGAACTGACACAGCTCCGCCCTGGCCACACGCAGCTCCTGGGTACGCTCGCTATTCCCTGGTATTCCCGGCTGTTCCCTGGTGTTCCCTGGTGTGCCCGGCTGTTTGTGCTGTTTCCCGACGTTCCCTCGGTTCCGCCGTAAGTCCCGCTATTCCACCGTAGCTCCGCTGTTCCCGGCTGTTCCCGGCTGTTCGCGGTTGCGCAGCACATTCCGCTGTTCCCGCTTGTGCCCGCGGTTGACGCCATACGTCCCCTGTCCCCGCGGTTGCGCCGCGCCTCGTGCTGTTCCGGCCGTTCCCGGTACCGTGCCGTTCGCGGCGGTTCCTTGCTATTCTCGGCGGCTCCGCGGTTCCTCGCTGCTCCTGGGTCCGCCGTTCCCCGCAGTTCCCCGCAGTTCCCCGCAGTTTTCCGCCGTTCCCCGCAGCTCCCGACGCTTCCTTCAACGAGAGCGCCACACTCCCGGGATTTCGGCTAAGGTGGCCCCGCCTCCCCTGTGGAGCCCGTCCGGGACGGGGTGCGTTCTGCACCTACGGCGCTGCCCCTACCGACGCGCTCCAGCCCGCAGCCGCGGGTCGGGGCGGCGGCGGCAGCGCCCGCCGCCGGGCGCCGCGGTGGTCACCGGCGCAGAGGCCCGCCGGCGCGCTCGCCGCGTCACCCCCGATCCCGATCCGACACGCAGGCCATGAAGCTCACGTCACAAGAAATCATCGAGATCGTCACCGCGCTCTGCGCCTTCTTCGCCGTCGCATACGCGCTCAACTCGTTCGCCCCCGCGCGCTCGCGCGTGCTGGCGCGGTACGTCACGGTCGCCGGCGGCGTCGCGCTGTTCTTCTATGGCCTGCACCGGTACATCGACGAGCACGCCCGCGCCGTGGACCTGGCGAAGGTGCTCATCGCGATGGGCGCCGCGCTCTGCGTCTTCTACGAGAAGCAGCGCGAGGGGATGCGCCGGCCGATCGCGGAGCGCTGGAAGCGGTTCGTCGGCGTGGCGCTCGGGATCGCCGCCATCGTCTCCTACTTCAACGGCTTCCGCTTCGGCTATCCCAAGTATTACCACCGCTGGGATCAGTTCCATTACTACATGGGGGCCAAGTACTTCCCCGAGATGGGGTACGACGGCCTCTACAAGTGCGCGCTGATCGCGCAGGACGAGCTCGGGCTCGTCACGTACACGAACGAGGACACCGGGCGGCAGGTCAAGCTGGACATGTCGAAGGAGGTCCGCCACCCGGACAAGAAGATCCGGAACCTCGGCGGCGACAACCTCCTCATGCCGGCGAGCGAGGTGCTCAGCAAGCCGGAGGCCTGCAAGGCGCACTTCGCCCCGGAGCGCTGGGAGGCGTTCAAGGCCGACGTCCAGTTCTTCAGGACGGCCTCGGACAAGGGCTACTGGGAGGACATGCAGAAGGACCACGGCTACAACCCGCCGCCGGTCTGGACGATCATGGGCAAATTCTGGGCGGACCTCCAGCCGGCCAGCACGCGCTATCTCCAGTTCCTCGCCAGCTTCGATATCCTCTATCTGCTCGGGATGTTCGTCGCCATCTACTGGGCGTTCGGGTGGCGAGTCTTCTCGGTCGCGGCGATCTTCTGGGGCTGCCAGTCGTCAGCGCCGTTCTACTGGACCGGCGGCGCGTTCCTCCGGCAGGACTGGCTCTTCTACCTCGTCCTGTCCGCGTGCCTCATCCGCAAACGCTACCTCAAGCTGGCCGGCGCGAGCATGGTCTACGCCGGCCTCTTGCGCGTCTTCCCTGGCCTGCCCGTGATCGGCTGGCTGACGGTCGCGGGGATTTACCTCTTCCGCCACAAGCGCATGGCGAAGTCGCACGTGCAGGTGCTGATCGGGGGCGTCCTCGCGGCGGCCGTGCTCATCCCGGTGAGCATGAAGGTCTCCGGCACGGACTCGTACATGCGGTTCTACGAGCACACGCTCAAGGTGCACGACCAGACGCCGCTGACCAACCACATGGGCCTGCGCGTGCTCGTCGCCCACGAGCCCGGCACCGGCGTCGAGTCCGGCCGGATGAAGTACACGAAGGACACGAAGCTCGTCGATCCGTTCGAGGTCTGGAAGCGGATGCGCAACGAGCGCTACGCGAAGTACCGCTGGGTCGCCTACGGGATCATCGCCGCGAGCCTGGCCGCCTTCGTCTACGTTTGCCGGCGGATCCGCTCGCTGTGGGTGGCCCAGTGCCTGGCCCAGATCTTCGTCATCCTGCTCTCGCAGCTCACCTGTTATTACTACTCGTTCATGATCCTGACCGCCCCGCTCACCCGGCTAAAACGGGAGATCGAGGTGCCCCTGTTCGGCCTGGCCGCGCTCAGCCAGTTCATCTGGATCACGTTCCACTACAACGACGACAAGTACACGGCGCTGACCGCGGTCTCACTCGCCTTCTGCTACTACCTGCTCTGCCTGTTCTCGGGTAAGCCGGTGCCGTGGGCGCGGCCCGTCGAGCCCACGGCGGCCGACGGCGGAAAGCCGGCGGCCCAGCAGGCCTGAGGCGCTCACCCCCGCGCCGGGGGGCGCGACATCGAAAGCGCCCCCCGCGATCCTGGAAGCGAACGATGACGGACGTAGTGCGAGAGCATCCTGAAGAACCCGGCGATCTCCAGGGAGACGAGGCCCGACCGAGCGACCCCGGGGCGCCGGCCGACCGGGACAACACGCCGCCCCGGCGCGGCGAGGAGCGGGCGGTCCACGCCTTCCGGAAGGTCCCGCGGACGGGCGTCATCTACGTGACGACCGAGGCCGCGCGCCTGGGGTTCAAGCCGGGCGCCGACGAGGGCGCCGACGGCTGGTGCAACCTCGGGCAGGGCCAGCCGGAGACGGGCCCGCTGCCTGGCGCGCCCGAGCGCTGCGCGGCGGTGCCGATCGCCGGCGACGACCAGGAGTACGCGCCGGTGGCCGGCCTGTGGGAGCTGCGCGAGGCGGTCGCGTCGCTGTACAACCGCGCCTACCGGCGGGGCATGCCGTCGCGCTACACGGCCGAGAACGTCGCCGTCTCGGGCGGGGGCCGCATCGCCCTCACCCGCGCCGCGGCGGCGCTCGGGCAGATCAACCTCGGCCACTTCCTGCCGGATTACACCGCGTACGAGGAGCTGCTCGACATCTTCCGGCTGTTCTCGCCGATCCCGATCCTCCTCGAGGGCGAGCGGGGCTACTCGTTCTCGGTCGGCGACCTCCGCCGCGAGATCCTGGGCCGCGGCCTGAGCGCGATCCTCGCCTCGAACCCGTGCAACCCGACCGGAAAGCACGTGCGCGGCGAGGAGCTCGCGGCGTGGGTCCGCACCGCGAAGGAGCTCGATTGCGCGCTCCTGCTCGACGAGTTCTATTCGCACTACGTCTACGGGATGGGCGACGTGGCGCCGATGGAGAGCGCGGCGCGCTACGTCGAGGAGGTCGACCGCGATCCGGTGGTGATCTTCGATGGTCTGACGAAGAACTGGCGCTACCCCGGCTGGCGCGTGACCTGGACGGTGGGGCCGCGCGAGGTCATCGAGGCGGTCGCCAGCGCCGGCAGCTTCCTCGACGGCGGCGGCTCGAAGCCGATGCAGCGCGCCGCGGCAGAGCTGCTCACCATCGAGCACACCCGCGCCGAGACGACGGCCATCCACCGGGCGTTCTCGCGCAAGCGCGAGCTCCTGCTCGCCGGGCTGCGCAAGATCGGCGTGACCATCGACGCGGAGCCCGAGGGCACGTTCTACGTCTGGGGCTCGGTCGCCGATCTGCCCCCCGGGCTCTCCGACGGGCACGGCTTCTTCCGGGCGGCCCTCGGGGAGCGGGTCATCGTCGTGCCGGGCGAATTCTTCGACGTCAACCCGGGCAAGCGGCGGGCGGGGCGGCCGTCGCGGTTCCGCCATCACGTCCGCTTCTCGTTCGGTCCGAGCGAGGAGGTCCTCGTCCGGGCGCTCGGGCGGCTCGAGCGCATGGTAGGCGAGCGTCGCCGGGCCTGACACCGGTGGCGCCGCGCAGCGGAGCGGCGGGACGGCGCCGAGCGCCAGGTCTTGTCGCGCTGCACGTCTTCCGACATGGTGGGGGAGCGCGTGGCCAAAGATCCGTGGAGTGATTGGAACGACGACGACCCCGGTAACTTCCAGCCGGGCGATACGATCGGCCCCTACGAGCTGCTGTTCCCTGCGGCCGTGGGCGGCATGGCCGCCGTGTGGGCTGCGCGGCTCCGGCGGCCCAACGGCTCCGTCCAGATCGTCGCCGTCAAGCTGCTGTCGGACGCGATGCGCGGGGACGACGACGCGCGGGCGATGTTCCTCGACGAGGCGTGCACCGCGTCGCGCATCCTCCACCCGAACGTCGTGCACATCCTCGCGTACGGCGAGGTCCGCGATCGGCCCTACCTCGCGATGGAGTGGATCGACGGCGCGCCGATCGCGAAGATCTTCGCGAACCAGAAGGCGAAGCGCGCGCTGCTGCCGCTCGGCTGGGTGCTCCACGTGATGATCGACGCGTGCGCCGGCCTGCACGCGGCGCACGAGGTCCGCGACGACACGGGGGAGCTGCTCAACCTGATCCACCGCGACGTCACGCCGGAGAACGTGATGGTGACCTTCGACGGCATGGTGAAGGTCGTCGACTTCGGCGTCGCGAAGACGCGGGCGCGCGCGCAGATCAGCCGCGTCGGCGCGATCAAGGGCAAGACGGGGTACTTCTCGCCCGAGCAGGTGATGGGCGGGACGCTCGACCGCCGCAGCGATCTCTTCTCCATGGGCGTGCTGCTGTACCTGCTCGTGACAGGCCACACGCCGTTCCGCGGCAAGGGCCCGCTCGAGGCGATGCAGCAGATCGCGAACCGCAACCCGCAGCCGCCGCGCGAGATCATGCCCGAGGTCCACCCGGAGCTCGACCGCATCATCATGCGGGCGCTCGCGAAGAACCCGAACGAGCGGTACCAGACCGCCGCGGAGCTGCGCCGCGATCTCGAGCAGGTGAGCCTCGCGGTCCGCGAGAGCTACACCGACAAGCAGGTCGGCCAGCTCGTGCGCGATCTGCTCCCCGGGGTCGCCGAGGCGCGCAAGGAGCGGATCGATCAGGCGATCGACGAGCTCGATCGGATCCTCGCCGAGCGCGCCCACCCGCAGCGGGCGCAGGCCGCGCGGCCCGAGGACGCGACCGAGGTGATGCTCCGGCGCATCTCGATGCTGCCGATCCTGCAGGACGGGCCGGAGGCGACCGAGGACGGGGCGTCGTCCGACGCGGCGCCCGCCTCGTCCGGGCCGGCGAGCTCGCGCATGTCGGGGCCGGCGAGCTCGCGCATGTCGGGGCCGGCCAGCTCGCGCATGTCGGGGCCGGCCAGCTCGCGCATGTCGGGGCCCACCAGCTCGCGGCGGTCGAACCCGGACCCGATGCGGAAGTCGAACCCGGACGCCATGCGCAAGTCGACGCCGGACGCGACCCGCAGATCGCACCCGGACGCGACGGCGTCGCCGCTCGAGTTCGCGGCGGGGCTCTCGCCGCTGCCGGTGGGGCTGCCGCCGGCGCACACGGGTCGCGGCGCGACGCACACGGGGCCGGCCGTGCATCCGGGCGACCCCACGGACGCGGGCGCGTCGCTCCCCGAGCGGGCCGCCCGCCCGGCCGCAGCGCGGGGATCCTTCGTCCGGACGGCGCTGCTGATGGTGGCCGTGCTGGGCCTTGCGGCGATCATCGCGCTCCTCCTGATCCGGCGCTCCGGTCGCCTGCCGTTCGGCTCCCAGGTGTCGCCGTCCTCTGTACCCGGCGCGCCCGGGCCGACCGTGGATCCGCCGAACGCCGGCGCGGCGACGGCGCAGGGCGCGAGCGCGCCCGCCCTGACGGCGCCGGCCGCGCCGGTCACGACCGCGCCGGTCACGGCCGCGCCCGTCGCCGACGCCGCTGCGGCCGACATGGCGGCCGACGCCGCGGTCCCCGCGGCCACGGCGGCTGACGCCGCGGTCCCCGCGGACGCCGCGGTCCCCGCGGACGCCGCGGTCCCCGCGGCCACGGCGGCTGACGCCGCGGTCCCCGCCGATGCGGCCGCTCCGCTCGGGCAACCGGCCACGGGGCTCGGCGCTGCGCCCACGCCGGGAGCGCCGACCCCGGCCGCCCCGGCGTCGCGCATCCCGGGGCCGATGCCGACGCCGCGCGCCCCGGTCCAGCCTGCGCCGGCAGCGACCCCGCCGGCCGCTGCGCCGGCCCCGCCGCGCGCGCCCGTGCCAGCCCAGGCCCCGCCGCGCGCGCCCGTTCCAGCCCAGGCCCCGCCGCGCGCGCCCTCGCCGGCCCCGCCCAGCCTCGATCTGGCGCCGCGGTAGCGCCTCCGGCCGCGCCCGCGACGCCGGCCCCGGTGATCGGCGCCCTCGGACAGCCCCCGCGCCGGCTGCGCCGCCGTGGACGCCGCCGCGGCGGGCGCTCAGTCCCTCTTCGGTCTGTCGGGCTGAGCCTTGTCGGGCAGCGGCGACGGCGGCGCCGGGGTGACGCGGGACGCCGCCTTCTTCAGGGATGACTCCGCGAGCGACACGAGCGTCGCGAGGTGCACAGGCTTCGAGAGGAGGAAGATCGCATGACGCCGCAGCGCGCGGATGCGGGCCTGCTGCGACTCATCGGCGGTCACGACGAAGACGGGGGTGTCCCGGTTCAGCGCCCCCTTCGCCGAGAGCGCGTCGAGCACGCTGAAGCCGTCGACCAGCGGCATGTGGAGATCGAGCACCACGAGGTCGAACTTGCGCGCGGAGAGCCGCCGCAGCGCCGGCGCCCCGCCGTTCGCCTCCTCGACATCGCCGAGCGTACGCAGCGCGCGCGCAAACATGCCTCGGATCGCAGCGTCGTCGTCGATGACGAGGATGCACGTCACAGCATGTGGATGCTTGCACGGATACGGAAGCCCTGGAAGGCCGGCGCAGATTTCCGCATCACGCGGAGCGAGCGCCTTCGCGCGCAGCGGAGACGGACGCGCCATCAGCGCAACACCCGTGTCGGCGGGCCGAGGGCGGACATGGACGCCACGGACGGGGTGCGGTAAACGCGGAGGAAGACCGCATCGGCACCGCAAAGGAGCCATCCATGGGCAAGTTCACCGTCACGAACGACATCAACTGCAACATCGACACGTTCTGGAAGCTGTTCCTGGACAAGACCCTCAACGAAGAGCTCTACAAGAAGGAGCTCGGTTTCCCCGAGTACACGATCCTGGAGCAGTTCGAGACCGAGACCGAGATCGTCCGGAGGTCGGCCGGGAAGCCGAAGATGAACTTGCCCGGCCCCGTGGAGAAGCTGCTCGGGTCCGGATTCCGCTACACCGAAGAGGGCCGGCTGAACAAGGCGACGAAGGTGTGGACCTTCAAGCTGACGCCAAGCACCCTGGCGGACAAGATGCGCAACGAGGGCGTGGTGCGCGCCGAGGCGATCGGCGACAACAAGACGCGTCGGATCGCCGAGATCGTCATCGAGGCGAAGGTCTTCGGCGTGGGCGGCCTGATCGAGAGCAGCGCCGAGAAGGAGCTGCGGCAAGGGTGGGAGCAGAGCGCCGTCTTCATGAACAGGTGGCTCGCCGAAGGCAGAGCGGTGTAGCCGCCCCGGCGCGGACCGCTCGATCAGCCCCCACCGCGCAGCCCCCACCGCGCACCCACCGGCCCGACCGAAGTGGGCCACTCCCGATAGACCACCAGGCACCTCCCGATAGCCGGGCACGCCGGCGAGCGTTCGTCTCACCGTCCGAGCGTGTCCTGGCGAGGGAACGGGCCAGGACGTTCCGATCGAAAGCGAGAGATCCGCGCTGTCGACGCTTGCCGAAGCGGAGGACGAGCAGCAGGGCCACGGCCATGGAGCACGTGGTCCTCATCGGCGCCGGCTTCGGGGGCCTTTACGCGGCGCGGACGCTCCGGCGCGAGCCGGTGCGCGTGACCGTGATCGATCGGCGAAACCACCACACGTTCCAGCCCCTCCTGTATCAGGTCGCGACGGCGGGGCTGAACGCGAGCGACATCGCCGCGCCCATCCGGCGCGTGCTCCGCAAACAGAAGAACACGAGCGTGCTCCTCGCCGAGGTGACGGCGATCGACCCCGTCCAGAAGAGGGTGATCTTCGAGGACGGCGGGCTCGGCTATGACAAGCTGATCGTGGCGGCCGGGGCGTCGCACTCCTACTTCGGGCACGACGAGTGGGCGGCCTTCGCGCCCGGGCTCAAGACCGTCGACGACGCGCTGGAGATACGCCGGCGCGTGCTCCTCGCCTTCGAGGCGGCCGAGCGCGAGACCGACCCGGCCCGGCGCGACGCCTGGATGACGTTCGTGGTGGTCGGCGGCGGTCCGACGGGCGTCGAGCTCGCCGGGGCCCTCTCGGAGCTCGCCCGGCACACGCTCGTGCGGGAGTTCCGGCACATCAACCCGTGCGAGGCGCGCATCATCCTCGTCGAGGGGGCGGGGCAGGTGCTGCCGTCGTACGTCCCGGAGCTCGGAGAGAAGGCGCGGCAGCAGCTCGCGGCGCTCAACGTGGATGTGCGGACGGACTGCCTGGTCACCCGGATCGACGCGGAGGGGGTCTCGATCGGGGACAGGCGCGTCGAGGCCAGGACCGTGCTCTGGGGCGCCGGCGTGGCGGCGTCGCCCCTCGCCCGCACCCTCGGCGTGCCGCTCGATCGGGCAGGGCGCGTGCTGGTGCAGCCGGACCTGACGGTGCCCGGCCACGAGGACATCTACGTCATCGGCGACCTCGCGTCGCTGAAGCAGGAGGACGGGACGCCCGTGCCGGGCGTGGCGCCCGCGGCCATCCAGCAGGGGCGCCACGCGGCGCGCAACATCACACGCACGCTGCAAGGGCAGCCGCGGCTGCCGTTCCGGTACCGCGACAGGGGATCCATGGCGACCATCGGGCGCGCCGCGGCCGTCGCCGACTTCGGCCGGCTGAAGCTGTCCGGGTTCATGGCGTGGCTGGCCTGGCTCTTCGTCCACGTCCTCTTCCTGATCGGCTTCCGCAACCGCTTCCTGGTGCTGTTCTCGTGGGCCTTGTCGTACCTGACCTACGAGCGCGCCTCGCGGCTGATCACGGGCGAGACCCCGATCCTGCTGGAGGCCCCCCGCGCCCGGGCGCTCGAGCCGCGCAAGGACGACGGCGCCGCGAGGACCCGGCCGATGCCAGAGCACGCGCGCACGTGACGGGACACAGGCGCGCCGTCTGTGCGGCCAGGTGATGCGCGGTTCCATGGCCTGAGCGGCGCTGCGCGCGGCGAACGGCGGGCGACGAACGGCGAGCAACGAGCAACGAGCAACGAGCGCCGCACAGGGGGCCTCTTGCGCTCATCTGGACGTTCGCGCGCGAGCTGCGTTAGCGTCATCGACCATGCAAATTCATCCCGGACAGGGCGCCTCCGCGCACCTCTCGCGAGCCCTCTTCGCCAGCGCAGCACCTGTGGCCGCACTCCTGCTCAGCGCCTCCTCCGCCTTCGCGCAGGCGCCTCCCGCGGCGTCCGCGGACGCCCCTCCGGGGAGCGCCCAGGCCCAACCGGCGCCCTACGGGGCCCCCGCGCCGTACGGCGCTCCGTACGGACAGCAGCCCGGCTACTACCCGCCGCCCGGCTACGCCCCGCCGCCCGGGTACGCTCCGCCCCCCGGGTACGCTCCGCCGCCGGGCTACGCCCCGCCGCCCGGCGCCGTCCCCATCGGGCCGAGGATCATGAACTACGAGGAGGGGCAGACCATCCCGGAGGGCTACCGCGTCGAGTCCAGGGCGCGGCGCGGGCTGGTCATCGGCGGCGCCGTGACGTTCGGGGTCACCTACGTGCTCTCGGCGATGGCCGGGCTCGTCGCCGAGGCCGACGAGCGCTCCCAGGGCGGCAGCGGCGCGAGCTACATGCCGCTCTACATCCCGCTCGCGGGCCCCTTCATCACCATCGGCACCGCAGACGCCAAGGGCGGCGGCGTCTTCATCCTCATGGTCGACGGGCTCGCTCAGGTCGCCGGCGCCGCCATGTTCATCGGCGGCCTCGCGGCGCCCGAGCAGAAGCTCGTCCGCAACGACGTCTCCCTGTCGGTGAAGCCGATCGTCACGGCCGACACCCTCGGGCTCGGCGTCTCCGGCTCGCTCTGAGCGCCCGCCGCCGGCGCCCTCGCCTCAGGTCGCGACCGGCGGCGTCTCGTCCATCGTCTTGACCGCGCGCTTGGCCCGGCGGCGCACGTCGACGTGCAGCGACTCGTCGAAGTTGATCGCCGAGAACGCCGCGCGCGCCTCGATGTTCTTGCCGAGGGCGGCGTAGGCCTCGGCCTCGTTCCACCGCAGCTTCCAGTCGCGCTTCGCGAGATCCGTGAGCTTCGCGGCGTCGGCGATGATCTCCGGGTAGCGCTGCTGCTTGCCGAGCTCGCTCCAGTACTCGGCCCTGAGGTCGTCGTCGTCCTCGGGCGCGAGCGCGACGGCCGCCGCGAAGCCGGCGAGCGCGTCGTCGACGCGGCCGGCGACGAGCTCGGCGCGCGCGAGCGAGCGGCGCGCGCCGGCGCTCTCGGGGTGCGCCGCGACGAAGGCGGCGAGCGCGGGGATGGCCTCGTTGACCTTCTGGATGTCCGTGGGATCGCTCGGCCAGAACCGGAGCGAGAGCGCGGCGAGGTCGCCGGGGTCGCTCTCCAGCGCGCGCTCGATGGCGGCGGGCGCCTCCTCGCCGCGGCCGGCCTGCGAGAGGCACTTCGCGAGCTCGACCCACGCGCCCGACGAGGACGGCGCCGCCTTCACGTACGCCTCCGCCGCGGCGAGCGCCTCGTCGACGCGCCCGAGGGCGCGGAGCGCGGCGACGCGCGCGAGCTGCGCGCGCTCGACGCTCGCGCCCTCGCCAGCGCCCGCGGCGGCAACCGCGCGCTCGGCGGCGGCCAGCGCGACGTCGTGGCGGAGCTCGCGCTCGTGGTAAGCGAGCTGCTCCAGGTAGAAGGCGGCGTCGCGCGGGGCCGCGTCCCACTGGCCCGTGAGGTAGTCGAGCACCGCGTCGGAGCGCACGTAGACGAGCGAGGCGGCGTCGCGCGGGTTCTCGTAGATCGGCATGAGCACCCCGAGCTGCACCATCGCGTCGAGCGCCGGCTGGCAGTCGGGCTTCGCCTCGAGCGCGAGCACCATCTCGTCGAGCGCGGCGTCCTTCTTCTGCATCGCGAGGTGCACCTGCCCGACCGCCACGTGGTAGTCGGCGTCGCCCTGGAACGTCTTCCGGATCGCCTGGAAGCTCTTCAGCGCCGCGGGGTAGTCGCCCATGTTCGCCTGCGCGGAGGCGAGGTTCAGCCGCGCGGCGTGGTCGTCGGGGTCCATGGTGACGATGCGCTTGAGCGCCGAGATGGCCTTCTCGTAGTCGCGCTCCCCGAACGCCTTCTGCGCGCGCTCCCAGACCGGCGCCTTGTCGAGGAAGGCCTCGAGCTGCGAGACGAGCGCGCTGTTCTGCTTGCGCCAGACGCCGCTCTTGCCGGGCTCGGAGTTCGTGAGGAAGTCCTTGATCCACCTGCGGGCAGCGTCGATGCCGAGCCCCTTGTCGGCCAGCCCCTCGAACTCGCCCCGAGGCACCGGCATGCGCGCGGGGATCCCCTGCCGGCGCGCCGTGTTCTCGTCCAGGCCGATCAGCATCCACTCGCCTTGATCGCTCATGATCAAGGACGGTAGACGCCGTCCCCCGCCGGGATCAAGGACGTCTCGGCGCGTCGGTCCACCGCCTGAGGCCCGCGCGGCGGCGCGCGAGGGCGCGCCGGGGCCGCGCGTCAGGAATAGAACCAGACCAGCAGCGCGAGGGCCGCGAACGCCGCCGCCGCGATGGCGAGGACGATCGAGCGCGGCACGCCGAGGAGCATCGGCCGGACGCTGGCCTGGAACGCGATCGGGTCGACGGAGCTTGGCGGATTGCTCGGCGCGTCCACGCTGGACGCGCCGCCCTGGACGACGAGCGGCGCGGGGGCGCGCACGGCGGCGCCGCTCCTCATCGGGGCGGCAGGGGCGAGCTGCGGGGCCGCGCTGGCATCCGGGAGCGCGGGCGGGGGGCTCAGCGGGGGCGGGCCGAGGTCCGGCGGCCGCGCCGTCGCGGGCGACGCGAGGTGCTCGAGGCCGAGCTGGGCCAGCATCGCGTGCGGCTCGTTGCCCCACGCGACCGGTCCAGCGGCCGTCTCGGGCGCGAGCGTGAGCGGCGCCGACATCGCCTTGTGCATCGCCCGCTCGAGCGCGAGCGCCTCGTCGAGGCGCTGCGACGCGCGCTCCGCGCCGGAGCTCGCCGACAGGCGGAGCGCCTCGGCGGCGATCGACGAGAGGTGGGCCGCCACCTTGGCGATCGCCAGCTTGCGCTCCGCGTGCGCGACCGCGAAGCGCGCCTCCTCGCGGAGCCGCAGCGCCTCGGTCGTGAGGCGATCGACCTCCGCGTGGAGCTGCTTCTCGCCTCCGGGCGCGCCGTGCGCCGGCGCGACGGCCGCCGCGTCGCGCTCCGCGGTGAACGGCGTCGTGGCGGTGGTCGAGCGCGGCGGCTCGGGGTGCTGCGGCCTCGCGGACGGCGAGCGCGGCTCGCTGTCCAGCGAGGTGATCGATCCGTACGACGGCTCGCTGCTCCGCGGCCGACCGCCGCCCGAGCTGGCCGACGCAGGGTCCGCGCGCCCGCGGCCGCTGCCGCCGACGACGACGGTCTTCTCGTCGGCCGTGTCGGACGACAGCGGCCCGCGCTGGCGCGCGCCCTCGTCCGTCATGTCCACGCGGCGGGTCGTTGCGCTGGACGGCAAGGGGGACGACGGGGCGCCGCTGCGCGGATCGAGATCGGTCGGCTCGTCCTCCCGCGCGCGTTCCTGCGCGCGCTCCTGAGCGCGCACAGCGCCGTTGCCCCGGAGCCGGTCGGGGACGCCCGCGCCCCTGTCCCGCGCGGCGTCCGCGGCGGGCCGGCGCGGGATCGCCGTCGTGGCCGAAAGCGACGGGCGCGGCGCCTTGTCGACGCCCGCGAAACCGCCGGAGACCGCGCGCTCGAACCAGCGCATCTGCCTCATCGCGTTGCGCCGCACGAAGCGGCCGAGCGCCTCCTCGTTGCCCTCGAGGTACCCGTGGCTGCGCAGCCAGCCGTCGAGCCGCGCGAGGATGTCGTCCGCGCTCTGGAAGCGCGACGACGCGTCCTTCTCGAGACAGCGCATCACGATCGCCACGAGCTCCTTGTCGATCTTCGGCCGGAGCTCCCGCAGATCGGCCGCCGGCTGCGTCGTGAGGGCCCGGAGCAGCTCGTAGTCGCTCGACGACGGCCACGGGTGCTTGCCCGAGAAGAGCTCGTACAGCACGACGCCGAGCGAGAAGAGGTCGGAGCGCTTGTCGGCGGGGCCGCCGCGGGCCTGCTCCGGGGCCATGTAGTTCGTCACGCGCCGGCGCGCCCCGACGGCCGTGGTCATCACGCGGAGCGAGGATTTCGCGAGCCCGAAGTCGGCGATCTTGACCTCGCCCTGGAAGCCGACGAGCACGTTGCCAGGCGTGAGATCGCGGTGCACCAGGTTGAGCAGCTCGCCGCTCGGCGAGCGGAGCTCGTGCGCCGCGGCGAGCCCGCGGCAGAGCGTCGCGCCGATGTACACGACGAGCCGCTCGGAGAAGACCTCGCCCGTGTCGAAGACGGTCTTCATGAGCCGCGCGAGGCTCACGCCCTGGACGAGCTCGACGGCGAAGTACCACCCCTGCTCGTCGGTCCCCCAGCCGGCGACCTCGACGACGTTCGGGTGCTTGAGCGCCGCGGTCGTGCGCACCTCGTCGAAGAACCGGGTGGACACCGTCGGGTCCTCGGCGAAGTGCGGGTGCAGCCGCTTGACGGCGAGCAGCTCCCCTGGCCGGTGCGGACCGGCCGAGCGGCAGAGATCGACGCGGGTGGTCGCCCCGGATGCGATCTCGGCGAGGAACTGGAGCGAGAGCGCGGCCGGCGCGGGCTCGGGGAGCCGAGACATGCGCGCTTCAGTCTAGCGGGCGAAAGCCCCCACCGGAAAGAGCCTCAGACGCCCGCGCGCGCGGCGGCGATCGCGGCGGGG
This sequence comes from Sorangium sp. So ce1335, assembly GCF_051521615.1. NCBI lineage: Bacteria > Pseudomonadati > Myxococcota > Polyangiales > Polyangiaceae > Sorangium > Sorangium sp. So ce1335. The sequence goes on along the minus strand of NZ_CP150363.1, from coordinate 4,182,948 downwards.
ACCCCGGAGGGGGTGGCCTTGAGGTGGACGTCCAGGTGGTCATCCTTGGTCTTCAGCGCACGGACACCGAGCACCGGCGCGCAGATGCGCAGCGCGCGGGCGACCGTCGGGTTGCCGCCGATGGCGGGGACCTTGAGCAGATCCAGGGTGATCCTGTCGTCCTTGGCGTCGACCAGCGCGGCTGGCCGGTTGGGCATGAAGGACACCAGGTTACCGGGGTTGTTCAGATCGATCGCTCCCGACTGAATCAGCCCGGCGATCGGCGAACTCTCGTCGCCCATGACGTGGAGCTTGAGATCGGCGATCCGCAGGCCGACGCGGATGGCGTCCGCGCGCACGTCGAGCTCCTCGGCGTAGACGGCGAACGACGCCCGGATCGGGGCGCCCATGACCTTCACGGTGAGCGCGAGGCGGAGGCCGGGGGGTGCGGCCTCGATCACGATGTCCTTCGGCGCACGTTTTCCACCGCTGAGCTCCCGCGCCAGGTAGCGCAGCGCATCGATCGGGACGCCGAAGCGCAGGCCGAGCGCGCCGCGCAGGGCCCTCACGATCTCCTCGGGGTGCGCCTTGAGGTAGTCACCGGCGTGGCGAAGCAGCAACTTCGGGCTGGGCTTGGGCATCGTTGGGGCAACTACGATTGCCCGGAGTCCGGCCAGCACGCAAGGGCCGAGCGCGATCCGCGGCGGGCTCGTCGCCGCGCGAAGGCCACTGTTCGAGCACGGGCGGGTCGGCGACACTCGGGCGCGATGTACATCAAGATCCTTCTTGTCATGGCCACAACAGCGCTCGCGATCGGCTGCGGCTCGGCCGACGCGACGCTCGGGGGGCCGCCGGGCGACGCGCCGACGGGCGGTGGAACATCGAGCCAGGGCGGCGACGACGACGAAACGACGGACGGCGGAGACGGCGAGGGCAGCGACGACGCGTCGAGCGGCGAGGGCGGCGAGCTGTCGAGCGGCGGCGGCGACGATGGATCGACCAGCGACGGCGGCGATGACTCGAGCGGCGCCGGGGCGACGGGCGCGCTCTGCGATCCGCCTCCGGCGTGCAACGCGGCGCCGCCGGACCCGGGCGAGGAGCTCTCGTGGAACCACGCGACGTCGTACCTCATCGCGGGCGCGGGGAGCCCGAACCACCGCGGGCGCGACCTCTACCTGACGCCCGACGATCCGCAGTGGATCCTCGGCAAGTTCGCGTACGGGCTCACCGACAAGGACCTGAAGGGCGAGCGGGTCGACATCTACCTGCTCCGCGGCTGCGAGGGCGCGTGGGAGCGGCTCGGCTCGGCGATGACGACGGGAGGCGACGCGACGCACCCGGAGGTCGAAGGCGTCAGCGACAGCGGCGGACGCGTCTACTTCGAGATCCCCGCGGCGCAGCGGCTCGGTCCGGGCAGGCACCGGGTCCACCTGGTCGTCCGCGGCGATCTGTCGAGCACCGACAGCTTCATCGAGGTCGTCCCCAGGGGGACGCCGATGTTCGTGAGCGACGTCGACGGGACGCTCACCGGCACCGAGACGGAGGAGTTCACGACCCTGCTCACCGGCCTGCTCCCCGAGGTGCACCCGCACGCGGCGGCGGCGTTCCACCAGCTCACGTCGAAGGGATACCGCCCGATGTACCTGACGGCGCGGCCGGAGTGGCTCGTGCAGCGCACGCGCGATTTCCTTGAGGCCTACGGCTTCCCGCCCGGCATCGTGCACACGACGCTCGGCCTGACCGGCGCGCTGGGCCAGAGCGCGGCGGAGTACAAGACCGCGGAGCTGCAGCATCTCTTCGAGAGCAAGGAGATGGAGCTCGCCTGGGCCTTCGGCAACACGGAGACCGACGCCGAGGCCTACGACAACGCCGGCCTGATGCCCCTCGGCCGCCGCGTGTTCTTCCAGTTCGACGACGACGCGTTCGGTGGCCGGCGCATCGACGACTACGGCGACCTGTTCGACGAGATCGAGGCGCTCCCGAGCCTCTGCGATCGATGATCGCGGGAGGCGCGCCGGCCCGTCAGCCGGTCGCCTGCTCGGTCCGGGCGCCGCTCGCCGGCGGCTCCGGGGCGGCCGCGACGTCGGCCGGCGCCTCGACGCTGCCGCCGATCGACCGGAGCAGCTCGCTGACGGCGGCGTGGGCGCGCACGCGCAGATCGTTCACCCGCGCGCCCTCGCGGCCGTCCGGGCGCGCGGTGAGCGGCGCGCCGACGCGGACGCGGACGCGCCGCATGGTGCCGTCGCCCGTGTCGATGGCCCCCTTCTTCATGAGCAGGTGCGTGCCGTCGATGGCGACCGGCACCACGGGCACGCCCGCGCGGACGGCGGCGTAGAACCCGCCGTTCTTGAACGACCGGAGCACGCCGTCCTCGCTGCGCGTCCCCTCCGGGAACACGAGCAGCGGCTTCCCCTCCTTGAGCACCTGCTCGAACCGGGCGATCGCCTCGGCCGCGGCGCGGGAGCCGACCGTGCGATCGACCGGCACGTGGCCCGCGAGCTGGAGGTGCCAGCCGAGGAACGGGATCTTCATGAGCGATGCCTTCGCCGCCCACTTGAAGTCGCCCGGCAGCACCGCGCCGAGCGCCAGGATGTCGAGCAGGCTCTGGTGGTTCGAGCAGTAGACGAACACCCCGGTGGGGACGTTCTCGAGCCCGCTCACCTCGATGTTGATGTCGAGCCCGCGCGCGCTCGCCTGGCACCAGCGACGCATCGCCCAGAGGCTCGCCGACCGCTGCCGCGTGAGGGGTCCCAGCGTCAGAGATACGGTGCCGTACGCCATGGTCCTGACGGCGAACGGGACCCATTGCCGCGTCGCCAGCCACGCGCCCTTGAGATCCATACCACAGCGCTTACCACTCTCCATGTGTGGCGAAAACGCGTAGCGTCGTGCGCACGTGCGTCCGTGCGCCGCGGTGGCCCGGTCTTCCGCGCCGTCGCGCGTCCGCGTTGTGCCTACTGCGGCTCGAGCGGCGGCGTGATCAGCCCCCAGCCGACGGTGGCGGGCCGCCCGGCGCGCTCGAACTTGACCGTGTACAGGCCCGTCTCCTCGGCGCTCTGCACGGCCGCGGGCCGCAGCGTGCCCACCCACTCGGCCCAGACGCTCGCCCCGACCTTGAGCTGCGGCTTGATCGGGATGGGGCGCAGCGCCGACTCGTCGGCGATCAGGGCGGCGCCGCCGTACCCGAGGGCGAACCACCGCGCCGTGCTGGTGGCCAGCGACGTCGGGACGGCGCCCGGCTCGGCCGGGGGGCCGCCGAGCCGGGACACGAGGAGCACGTGGCGCCACGTCTCGCCGTCCTTCCACGCGGCGAAGTTGCCGGGGACGAGCCCCTCGGTCTGCACGACGAAGCGCACGCCCTTGAGCTGCGCCAGCGGGGTGCGCGGGTCCATGTCCGTGTAGCGGACCTCGATCTTGTCCTTCACGAAGCGGGTGATCACGGCGTGCTTCATCACGCCGTTCCACTCCGTGAGCACGGGATCATGGGGCCGGAGCCGGGGCGCGTCGGGCACGGGGACGACGTAACCTGGGTGGACCTTGTACGACGGGCCGCCTTTGCCCTCGACGATCAGATCGTCGCCCTCGAAGCCGACCACGGTCGCCGGGTACAGCACGAGCGTCGATCCGAGCTTGGCCCCGGCGAGCATCCTCTCCGAGAAGGTGAACACGCGGCGCCCTGGATCGAGCTTGGCCGGGATCGTGGGGAGGCCGAGCGGGTTCGACGCGTGCGCCGCGCCGGTCGGCGCCGGGGTCTCTGCGGACGCGGGCCGCGGCAGCGCCGCGAGCGAGGCGATGGGCGGGCTCTGGGACGGGATCGGCGTCGGGGTCGACGTCGGCGCAGACTCGCACGCGACCGCGGAGCCGGCGCCGAGGAGGCAAGCGAGCGCCGCGACCCCGCGGCGAGCGCGCGGGGCGTCGTTCCCGCGACGTCGCGTCGCGCAGCGCTGGCGGTCCTCCGCGGTGGCGCGCCCCGGCCTGCGGGACCCGGCCCCGAGGCCGCCGGGACATCGGTCAGCCATCGGGGGCGAGCATGGACCGCGAATCGGACGGCGGCGAGCAGAAAGGGACAGGGCCGGCCGCGCGACGAGGCCCGCTGTGCCGGCGCGGTCGCCGGCCGCGCCGGAGCCCGGGCGCGCGGCCGCCGCGTCGAGGCCGCGTGCCGCAATTCCGCGCGGCGCGCGCGGCCGCGCCTGCGCTAGCCTGCGGCGCCGTGAAGCGCGCGTTCAGCGTCGATGAGCTCAAGCAGACCGCGCCGCGCCTCGCCGTGGAGCGCCGCGCCGTGCGCTTCCAGGACGTCGACGCGGCCGGCATCGTCTTCTACCCGCGGGTCCTCGAGTACTTCAGCGACGCGTACATGGTCGCGCTGAAGGAGCGGGGCATCGACCTCCCCGGCATGATCGCGGGCGGCGCGATCAAGCTCCCGCTCGTCCACGCCGAGGCCGACTACCTGCTGCCGCTCCGGTTCGGCGACGCCATCGAGGTCGCGGTGCTCGCGCCGAAGCTCGGCGACACCTCGTTCACCGTGGGCTACCGGGTGACGACCCCGGGGGGGATCGCCGCCGTCGGGCAGACGGTGCACGTGTGCATCGACGGCGCGCGCTTCGTTCCGCGTCCGCTCCCGGACGACCTGCGCAGCGCGCTGAGCTGACGGCGGCTCCGGCGCAGCGCCGCGCTAGCGCGCCGGGAACGGCGCGAGCGCGTCCGCGAACCGCGCCGCCGCGCCGGCGCGATCGAGCTTGCCCGCGGCGGTGAGCGGGAGCGCCGCGGCGGCGCAGAGGCGCCGCGGGCGCTTGTGCGGGGCGAGGCGCGCCGCGACGGCGGCCGCGAGGTCGTCGAGAAGCGCGGGCGGGAGCGCGGCGCCGCTTCGCGCGCCAGATTCGTCGAGCGCGGCCTGCTCGGGGACGACCGCCGCGGCGACGATCTGGCCCCAGCGCTCGTCCGACACGCCGAAAACGACCGCGCCCGCCACGCCCGCGCACGACGCGAGGACCTGCTCCACCTCGGCGGGGTAGACGTTCTCGCCGCCGGTCACGATGAGGTCGCTCCGGCGCGCCGCCACGTGAAGCCGCCCGGAGGCGTCGATCGCGCCGAGATCCCCGGTGCTGAACCACCCCGCGCCGTCGACGAGGAGCTCCGGCGCGCGCTCCCGGCCGCGGTGGTAGCCGCGGAACAGCACGGGGCCGCGGATCTCGATGCGTCCCACGCCGTCGCTGCCGGCGTCCGCGATGCGCAGCTCGACGCCGGGGATCGGCGCTCCGGAGCCCGGCTCGCGGGTGCGCGGATCGCGCGGGCGCTGGACGGTGACCTGCGAGCACGCCTCGGTGAGGCCGTAGGTGGTGAGCGCGGGGACGCCGCGGCGCGCGCACTCGTCGAGCGCCCGCTCCGGGGCGCCCGCGCCGCCGACGAGCACCGCGCGCAGCCGGGCGAGGACGTTGTCGCGGTCGGCCTCCAGCAGCGCGAGGAGCATGGTCGGCACGACGGAGAGCAGCGTCGCGCGGTCGCGCGCGATCGAGGCGAGCACCACGGCGGGATCGAAGCGGGGCACGAGGACGACGGCGCGCCGCGCGAGCAGGCAGCGCGTCACGATGGAGAGGCCCCCGACGTGGCAGAGCGGCATGCAGAGCAGCCAGCGGTCGTCGTCGCGCACGCCGAGGTTGGCCGCGCTCCCCTCGGCGGCGGCGAGGAACGCGCGCCGCGGGAGCACCGCGCCCTTGGGCCGCCCGGTGGTGCCGGAGGTGTAGACGATCGCGAGATCGCCCGAGGGATCCGGCGGCGCGACGCCGGCCGCCGCGGCGATCTCGACGGCCGCCACGGCGCAGGGACCGCGATCGCGGCGCGCGGCGAGATCCAGCCCGGCCTCGTGGAGGAGGGCGGCGAGCTCGGGCTCGCGGAGCACGAGGTCGGGCCGCGCGTCGTCGATCAGGAGGCTCGCCTCGCCGGCCGTGAGCCGCGGGTGGATCGGGACGAGGACGGCGCCGAGCGCGAGCAGGGCGTGGAGGACGACGACGGTCCCGAGCGCGTTCGGGGCGACGAGCGCCACGCGGGCCCCCTGCCCCACCCCCGCGCGGGCGAGCCGCGCGCAGACGGCGGCGACAGCGGGCGCGAGGTCGCCGAAGCGGAGCGCGTCGCCGGCGCCGACGCGCAGGCCGGGGACGTCGAGCGCGCTCGGCGCGTCCGCGTCGGCGCCGCCGTGCACGAGCGCCGTCCGCGCCGCGACCGCGGGGTCGCGCACCGCATCAAGGAGGCTCAGGCCGTCCATGTCCGGATCCCGAGGCCCGGCAGCTCGCTGGCCGCGACCCGGCCGCCCTCGCGGAGCTGCGGGACGCGGACCGCGGGCCACGCCTCCAGGCCGGCGTGCGCGTCGAGCCCGCACGCGAGCGGCGGGCGCGGCAGCGACAGCGCGAGCTCGCACGCGGCGGCGAGCGCGACGGGGCCGTCGAAGAGGTGCGTCACCACGGCGCCGAGCCCGCGCGCCTGCGCCTCCCGCCCGAGCTCGTGCGCGCGCAGGAGCCCGAGCATCGCCGGCTTCAGGATGAACGCGGCGCAGCCCTCCGCTTCGAGCAGGCGCTCCGGCATGCCCTCCACGGCGAGCGACTCGTCCGCCGCCCACGGCACCTCGCACGCGCCGAGGTGGTGGAGGAGCTCTGGCGCGACCGGCTGCTCCACGAAGCGGGGGCGGAGCGGCGCGAGCAAGCCGAGCCGTCGGGGCGCCTCGTCGAGCGACCAGGCCGCGTTCGCGTCGAGCCGAAGCTCGACGGCCGGGTGCTCCCGCCGGAGCGCTCGCAGCGCCTCGAGATCGCGCGCGAACCCGTCCTCCCCGCGCGAGCGGAGCTTCACCTTGATGGCCGCGACGCCGCGCGCGGCGAGGGCGCGGGCGCGCTCGATCATCTCCGGCAGCGCGACCGACGTCGTGAGCAGCCCGTTCACCTGGATCTCCGCGTGGGGAGGGTGGCCGCCGAGGCACGCGGACACCGGGACGCCGTGGCGCTGGCCGATCAGATCGAGCAGCGCCGTCTCCAGCGCGTAGCGCGCCGCCGGGGCGCCGCGCAGCCGCGAGGACAGCGGCGCGAGCGCGCGATGGATCGCGGGCGCCGCCGCCCCCGGCGCCGCGCGCGCGGCCGACGCGCCGTCCGGCGGCTCGATCGGGCCGAGCGTCCCCGGCAGACCGGCGAGCGCGCGCCCGTCGTCCTCGGCCGACTCGGGCGAGTAACCGGGGAGCGGCGTTGCCTCACCGAGGCCCACGCGTCCCTCGTCGTCGACGAGCGACAGCACGAGGCCCCGTCGCGCGCCGTCGAGATCGACGTGATCAACCCTCGCGCCGGTGACGCGCATGATCCCTACAGCCTCGCGGCGAGCCCCAGCGAGAAGAGCAGCGCGTAGGCGAGCAGCAGCTTCGCCGTCCCGGCGAGGCACTCGTTGAGCGGCCGGCCGTCCGTCGTCGCCAGCACCCGGAGCAGGCGCACGGCGCGCGGGAACGTCGCGAGCACGAGGAGCGTCCACCGCCGGCCCTCGCCCACCGCGAGCGCCACCGGCACCGCGTAGGCGACGGCGAGGAGCATCGCGTACTCGAGGACGCCCGCCTTCCGGCCGAAGCGGACGGCGAGCGTGCGCTTGCCGGCGACGACGTCCGTGTCGCGATCGCGGACGTTGTTGACGACGAGCACCGCGGTGGCCAGCGCGCCGACGGGCACGGCCGCCGCCCACGCGAGCGGCGGGACCGAGCCGAGCTGGACGAACGCCGTCCCGCAGACAGCGACGAGGCCGAAGAACACGAACACGAAGACGTCGCCGAGGCCGTGATACCCGAGCGGGTACGGGCCGCCCGTGTACGCGACGCCGGAGAGGATCGAGGCGACGCCGATCACCACGATGGGCCACCCCCCCACGAGCGCGAGGTACACCCCGAACGGCAGCGCCAGGGCGATCGTGACGAGGAGCCCGACGCGCACCTGGCGCGGCGTGAGCAGCCCCGCCTGCACCGCGCGCGTGGGGCCGAGCCGCTCGTGCGTGTCGGCGCCCTTCTCGTGATCGAAGACGTCGTTCGCGAAGTTCGTGGCGATCTGGATGAGCATCGCGCCCGCGAGCGCCGCGAGCGCCGGGCCGAGCCGCATGCCGCCGAGCGCGTACGCGACCGCCGTGCCGACCATGACCGGCGCGAGCGCCGCGGTCAGCGTCGCCGGCCGGCACGCGAGGAGCCACGCCCGGAACGAGCCCGGCCGCACGCCCGCTGCGCCCGCCGCGCCGGCCACCTGGGAGGCCGCCGTCGCGCTCATGACCCCCTCCCCTGCCGGCGCGCGCGGCGCTCGCCCGCGGCGGAGCGATCACCCCCGCGTGCCGCGGTGCCCTCGCCGTGTGCCCCGCGCGCGAGATCCTCGGCGCCGGGACTCCTGTTCGCGTTGACCTGGCTCATGACCGTGGCTCCCTCTCCGCAGGCTCGGGTCGTCGGCGCCTGCGCGCCGCTCATGAAGGCTGGAGTTCTCCCGCCGCCGGCGCGCCGATCAGCGCGGCGACCTCGCGGCGGACATCGGACCAGAGGCGCGCGACGCGGGCGGCGCCGTCGTGGGGCGGCACCACCGCCTCGATCAGCGTCGCGCCGGACCGCAGGTGGGCGGCGGCGAGCGCGCCCGCGAGCCCCCCGGCCGTGCCGACGCGCTCGTACGCGAGCCCGAACATCGCCGCCGCGGGCGCGAAGTCGAGGTGCTGCGGCATCGTGAAGCCGCGATCGAGCAGATCGGCGCCTCTGCCGGCGATCGGGAGGTGCTCGAAGATGCGGCCGCCGTCGTTCTGGACCACGACGACGACGAGCGGCGCGCCGCGCTCTCCCGCGGCCTTCGCGGCGAGGAGGAGGCCGGTCAGGTCGTGCAGCAGGCTGAGATCGCCGAGCAGCAGCGTGACCGGCCCGTCCGCGGCGGCGCGGGCGCCGGCCGCGGCGGACACGAGCCCGTCGATCCCGCTCGCCCCGCGCTGGTGAAGGACGCGCAGCGCGCGCGCCGACGGCGGGCAGTAGGTGTCGAGATCGCGCACCGGCATGCTGTTGCCGATCGCGAGCAGCGAGCCCTCCGGGCACGCGCCGGCCACCGCCCGGGCGACCGCGCCCTCGGTGAGCTCGTCCCCGGCGCACGCGCGCGCGGCCAGCGCGCCCGCTATTTCCCCGGCGCGCGCGAACGACGCGGCCCACTCCCGTCGCGCGCGCCCGAGGTCCCGCGCCGCCCCGCCGAGGCGCGCCGCGAGCCCCTCGCACACGTCCGCCGGCTCGGCCATGACGAGCGCGGCCGCGGCGCTGGTCGGATCGTTCCAGCCGTGCGGCGACACCACGAACCGGCGGCAGCTCGCGTGCTCGGCGATGTACGTCGCGTACCCGGCCGACGTCAGCGGCGCGCCCATCTCCAGGATCAGGTCGGGCGCGTTCGCCGCCCGGAACTCGGGCGCCCGGAGGAACGCGTCGAACGAGGCCGGCATCACCACGCCCTCGGCGAGGCCGCCGAAGTAGATCTGGCTCGTGCCCTCCGCGAGCACCGGGAACCCGGTCACCCGCGACAGCGCGAGCACCGCCTGGCGCGCGCGCGCGTCGTCCTCCCGGCTCGGGGCCGGGCCGCAGACGATGAGGCCCCGCTCGGCGCGGGCGCAGCGCGCGGCGATGTCGTCGAGCGCGCGCGCGTCGACCCCGGCGCGCGGCGGCACGACCCGCGGCCCGCCGCGGCGCATCAGCGCCTCCCACTCCGCGTGCCACGGCTCGGGCCCCGGCACGTCCACCGGCTCGAGCGGCTTGCGGAAGCGCGCGTTGATGTGCACCGGCCCCGGCGTCGGCGAGAGCGCGCGCGAGACCGCCTGGGCCGCGATGCGCGCCACGGCGCGGAGCGCGAGCGGCGACGGGTCCGGCAGCCCGATCTCGGCGAAGTGGCGGACGTGGTCGCCGAAGAGCTTGATCTGATCGATGGTCTGCGGGGCCGCCGCGTCGGCGAGCTCCCACGGCCTGTCGGCGGTGACGGCGACGAGCGGCGTGAAGCTCTGGCTCGCCTCGATGATCGCCGGCAAGGCGTGGGCGCCGGCCGTGCCCGAGGTGCAGACGAACACGCTGGGCCGGCCGGTGACGCGCGCCTGCCCGAGCGCGAAGAACGCCGCGGCGCGCTCGTCGATCACGGCGTGGCAGCGCACCTCACCGCTCTCCATGGCCGCGAGCGCGAGCGGCGTGGAGCGCGAGCCCGGGCAGAGCACCACGTCGCGCACCCCGGCCTGCGCCAGCGCGCGGACGAAGAGCTGAGCCCAGGCCGAGTGGAGGTTCGAGCCGCTCACCGCGATCCCCCGGATCCTTCCCGCGCGGGCACCTCAGGCGCCCTCGGGCGTCGCGACGTAGAGGCAGACGACGCCCATCGTGAGCGGCTCCACGCGCAGCACGCGCAGCCCCGCGCCGCGCATCAGGTCCGCGAACTCGTCCGGCGGCGGGAACCTCGCGATCGAGTCCTGCAGGTACCGGTACTCGTCCCTCCCGGAGATCGCGCCGCCGATGTACGGGACCACGGTGTGGATGTGGAAGCGCGCGAGCTTGCTCATGAGCCCCCCGCGCGGCTCGCTGAGCTCGAGGATCGCGATGCGCCCCCCGGGCCGCGTGACGCGCGCCATCTCGCGGAGCGCCCGCGCGCGGTCCGGGACGTTGCGGATCCCGAACGCCATCGAGATCGCGTCGACGCTCGCGTCGCCGAGCTGCAGCTGCTCCGCGTCGCCGACCTCGAGCTCGATCCGCCCCGCGAGCCCCGCGTCCTCCACCTTGTGGCGGCCGACGGCGAGCATCCCCTGCGACGGATCGATCCCGATGACCTTCACGTCGTGCGTCCGCGCGATCGCGATCGCGAGGTCGGCCGTCCCGGTCGCCAGGTCGAGCACCGTCGCGCCGGGCTCGAGCTCGAGCGAGCGCACCGCGCGCCGCCGCCAGCCCTGATCGAGCCCCAGCGAGATGACCCTGTTCAGGAGGTCGTACCGCTCGGCGATGCCGTCGAACATCTCGCCGCTGCCTGCGCGGCGCCCGCCGTGGTGCGCCTGGTCTTGCCCGGTCTCGCTCATGTCCCGCCCTCCACCTGCGCCGCGCGGTGCCCCTCGCCGCGCTCCGGCGCGAACCGCTTTGCCTCGCCCGACGGCGGCGCGGCGGCCTCGCCGCTCCCCTCGTCGTTCCCCGGGATCGGCGCGGCGGCGAGCGCCCGCTTCCGCTCGTGGAGCCGCATGTGGCCCCGCTGGATCCCCTCGCTCGCGAGCGCGCGCAGCGCCGCCAGGTTCGAGGCGAGCCCGACCGACGCGAGCACCACGGCGAGCTCGCGCGCGCTCTTCGCGCCCACGAGCTGCAGCGCCGCGCGCACGCCGGCGTGCACCTCCGTCGAGCCGCCCACCGTGCCGACGGCCAGCGGAAGCTCCGCGCGGCCCACGAGCCCGCCGGGCACGCGCTCCCACGTGCTGATCGGCCGGTACCGGCCGCTCATCGACGCGTACGCGTGCGCGCCCGCCTCGATGGCGCGGAAGTCCTGCCCGAGCGCCACCGCGGCCGCGTCGAGCCCGTTCATGAAGCCCTTGTTGTGGGTCGCCGCCCGGTACGGATCGAGCTCCGCGAAGCGGCTCGCCCGCGCGATGCCGCTCGCCACGTCCGCGCCGCCGAGCGCGTCGTCCCCGACGGTGGCCGTCACGCGGACCAGCCGGCGGACGGTCAGGTTCGAGAGGATCCGGAGCCCGAGCGTCCCGCCGGCGATGCGCTGCACGAGCGGCGCCACCGCCTCCGCGACGGTGTCGACGAGGTTCGCGCCCATGGCGTCGCCGACCTCGATGTAGAGGTGCACGACGACCACGCCGAGCTCCGCCGAGAGGACGCGCACCTCGAGGTCGCGGCAGCCGCCCCCGCGCGCCACCATCCTCGGGATCGCCGCGTCACCAGCCGCGAGGAGGCTCTCGCGCGCCGCGGTGAGCCGGGCCGCGGCCTCCTCGGCGTCGGGCACGTCGTCGAGCTGGACCTGGGCGGTCATGATCGGCGGGTCCGCCTCGCCGGAGAAGCCGCCGGACAGGCGGACCATGCGCGCCGCGTTCGACGCGGCGGCGATGACGCTCGGCTCCTCCACCGCCATCGGCACGAGCACGTCGCGCTGGTTCACGCGGAAGTTCAGCGCCAGCCCGAGCGGGAGCGCGTGCGTCGCGATGACGTTCTCGCACATCCGATCGGCCACCGCGGTCGGCAGCCCGCCCCCGCTCGCGAGGTGCGCGAGCGCGTCCTCGTCGAGCAGGCCGAGCGCCTGGATCGCGCGGAGCCGATCCTCGAGGCACCGCTTGTAGAAGCCGCTGATCCGGCTGGAAACGTTCTGGCTCATCGGGCGCCTCCGCGCGTCGCCTGCGCGCGCGTCGACGCGCCGCGCTCGCGTTGCCTCAGGGGGTTCGTCATCGCCGCTCACCGCCTCCGCCGGGGCGTCGACATCGCGACCCCCTCCAGCGCCGCCTTCGCCGGGCTCTCCGGGAGCGGCTCGATGCTCCGCACCGCGTCCCCGCAGAGCCGGGACGCGAGCTCCAGACAGTCGTCCACGACGCGCTGCTCGACCATGACGTGCGCGATGCGCCGGCTGAGCTCGGGCTCGACCGCCGCGTCCTCCGTCGCGCAGTGCGCCTCGAGGGCCGGCGTGAGCTCGCGGTCGCGCTCCATGGCGAGCAGCAGCGGGTAGGTCATCTTGCCCTCGCGCAGATCCGTGAGCAGCGCCTTGCCGGTCGCCTCCGGATCGCCCGCGAAGTCGAGGACGTCATCGACGAGCTGGAACGCGACCCCGAGGCTCGTCCCGAACGACTCGAGCGCCTTGCAGAGCGGCTCGCTCACGCCGCCGGCGCGCGCCCCCGCGAACATCGCCCAGCGGAACAGCGACGCCGTCTTGCCGTCGACGATCTGGAAGTACTCGTTCGTGCTCGTGCGCACGCGGCCGCGCGAAGCGAGCTGGAGCGCCTCCGCGACGACCATCTCCTTGATCACCTGGAGCACCCGCTCGAGCACGTCGGGCATGCCCACCGCCTGGATCTTGGAGAGCGCCTCGAGGAGGAGGTAGTCGCCGCCGAAGATCGACGCCGCGTTGCCGTAGATGACCCGCGCCGCGTCCACGCCCCGCCGGCGATCGCCGAGGTCGACGACGTCGTCGTGGAGCAGCGTCGCGTTGTGGACGAGCTCGACGGCGACCGCGAACGTCCGCGCGGCCTCGTTGAACCCGCCGCCGATGTGGGCGGCCAGCGCAACGCAGATGGGCCGCAGCCGCTTGCCGCTCAGCCCGAGAAGGTGCCGCGCGCTCTTGTGCGCCGGCGTCTCCCCGTCCAGCCCGACCTTCGAGAGCTCGCGCTCGACGTCCTCAAGATCCCCGTCGAGCAGGCGCCGGAGCTCGGCGAGGCGCGCGGCGAGCGAGTCGAGCCCGCGCCCAGCGCACATGCCTCCGAGGCTCGAGACGACATCGCTCCGCTGGACCGTCCCAGTAAACGTTGTTGTCGCAGTCATCCCATCTCCACCTGGATGCACGAGCGCACGCAGCTCCCCGCACCGCGCGGGGCCCACGTAGCGGTCGAGCCCTCCGAAATCACGAGCCCGCTATGCGCCTCGCCGGGACCGCACGGCGCGGATCGGGAACCGGACCAGATCCCCGAACCGCGAGAAGTCCACGGTCCTGCTCTTGATGAACCCGTCGAGCGCCGTCTGCGCGACGATCACGAACGAGAGGAGCCGCTCCACCCGATCGAGGCTGAAGCGGGTCGCGTCGGTGGGCGGCAGGCCCTCGAGAAGCGCGGAGGCCCGCTCGAGCCGTTCCCTCACGGAGTCGGCGATCAGCCGCTCGCGCTCCGCGAACACTTTGGAAATCATCTTCCAGAAGTCCGTCTCGGCCTCGAAGAACTCCTTCCGCTCGCCCGGTTTCCATACCCTTCGTACTACACCCCACCTCTGCAGTTCTGTCAGCGACATACTCATGGCGCCGGACGAAACCTGCAGCCGCTCGCCTATCTCGGCGGCGGACAGGGCTCCACCCGCGATGAACAGGACCGTCCAGATCCGCCCGAGCACCCGGCGGAAGCCCCAGTGCTCGATGACATCGCCGATCGCGTCCGCCGCGAGAAGCTCCGCCTGACGGTGGATGTCGGTTGAAGAGCTCATTGAACTTTCAAAATTCTTTGAAGGAACTGTGTGGGCCAACCCGGACCGGCGTCAAGGCGCTCCCGACCGACCTCAGCACGAAACGGACGGGCCCGGCGCTGGCGCGCCCGCGGCCTGGCGACGCGGCGCGCCACGTCTCGGTGCTCTGCGGCGCGGCGCGGCGTGCGCCGCCGGTCGCGCGTTCTCGGAGTGACGTCGGGGGGTTCGGTTCAGTGCCGGCCGCGCTGCTGCGGCCGGCGCGCGCTCACGCCTGCATCCGGGCCGCGAGATCCCGGTTCTGCCGGAGCAGCGCCTCGGGCATGCGCGCGCCGAACGAAGCGAGGAACGCCTCGCGATCGAGCGCCTCCTCCCGCCACGCACCGCGGTCGATGGCGAAGAGCTCGCGAAGCGCCTCGTCGTTCACGTCGAGGCCGCTCGTGTCGAGCTCGCCGTCCGCGGGCATGATCCCGAGCGGCGTCTCGCGGCCCTTCGCCGCCCCGCTCACGCGCGCCGCGATCCAGCGCAGCACGCGGAGGTTCTCGCCGAAGCCCGGCCAGAGGAACTTGCCCGCGTCGCTCTGCCGGAACCAGTTCACGTGGAAGATCCTCGGGAACGCCGCGCGGCGCTCGCCGAGCTCGATCCAGTGCCGGAAGTAGTCGCCCATGTTGTATCCGCAGAAGGGGCGCATCGCCATCGGGTCCCGGCGGACGACGCCCACCTTGCCGGTCGCCGCCGCGGTCGTCTCGGAGGCCATCGTCGCGCCGAGGTAGACGCCGTGGGTCCAGTCGCGCGCCTCGCAGACGAGCGGCGCGAGCCGCGCGCGCCGCCCGCCGAACACGATCGCCGAGATCGGCACGCCCGCCGGGGCGTCGAACTCCGGTGAGATCGACGGGCACTGGCGCGCCGGCGACGTGAACCGGCTGTTCGGGTGCGCGGCGGGCTCCTTGCTGTCCGGCGTCCAGCGGCGGCCCCTCCAGTCGGTGAGCACCGGCGGCACCGGCCCATCGAAGCCCTCCCACCACGGCGTCCCCTCCGGCGTGAGCGCGACGTTCGTGAAGATCGAGCTGCGGGCCAGCGTCGCCAGGGCGTTCGGGTTCGTCCGCGAGCTCGTCCCCGGGGCCACGCCGAAGAAGCCGGCCTCGGGGTTGATCGCCCAGAGCCGACCGTCGGGGCCGATCCGCAGCCAGGCGATGTCGTCGCCGACCGTCCACACCTTCCACCCCTTCTGGGACGCGGGCGGCACGAGCATCGCGAGGTTCGTCTTGCCGCAGGCGCTGGGGAACGCCGCGCAGATGTACGTCACGCGGCCCTCCGGATCCTCCAGGCCGAGGATGAGCATGTGCTCGGCGAACCACCCCTCGTCGCGCGCCATCGTGCTCGCGATGCGCAGCGCAAAGCACTTCTTGCCGAGCAGCGCATTGCCCCCGTACCCGGAGCCGACGCTCCAGATGAGCCGCTCCTCGGGAAAGTGGCAGACGAAGCGGCGCTCCGGGCTCAGGTCGCCGAGCGAGTGCAGCCCCCTGCAGTAATCGTCGGAGCTGCCCAGCGCGTCGAGCGCGACCCGGCCCATGCGCGTCATGATCCGCATGCTCGCCACGACATAAGGGCTGTCGGTGATCTCGACTCCGACCTTCGCCGACGGCGACCCGACGGGGCCCATCAGGTAGGGAACGACGAACATCGTCCGCCCCTTCATCGACCCGTCGAACAGCCGGCCGACCTTCTGCGAGGCCTCGTCCGGCGACATCCAGTTGTTCGTCGGGCCCGCGTCGTCCTTGTCCCGACTACAGATGAACGTGAGGTGCTCAGTCCGGGCAACGTCGGTCGGGTCGCTCCGGTGAAGATAGCAGTCGGGGTATTTCTCCTCGTTGAGCGCGACGAGCGTGCCGTCGCTCAGCATCCCCTGGATCAGCGCCCGGTTCTCCGCCTCTGAGCCGTCACAGAAGACGACCCGATCGGGCCGCGTCTGCCGCGCGACCTCGTCGACCCACGCTGAAAGTTTCCGGTTCTGCATACAGCCAGGAGCCTAGCCCGCACCAGAAGGCCCGCCAAGGGACAGTACCGCTGTAGTAATTCACCAAATCTGGATGAACTGGCGACCTGCGCGCCACATGGCGACCCACAGCAACCGAGCGGCGGTGGCGGTGAGCGGCGGTCAGTTCGCACGAGGAGAAGCAGGGGCGTTCGGCTATGCTGGAGACGTGCAGCGTGTCGTCGACCTCCCTGATCGGGGCAGACTGATCGTCGCCACCGACTTTCAGGGGAATGTCGCGGATTTCGAGCGGATCGCCGAGATCTTCGAGCAGGCGGCGGCCAGCCGCGACGGCGCGGTGCTCGTGGTCACGGGCGACCTGGTGCACGGCCCCGAGCTCGACGAGAGCGAATGGCCCGATTACCTGGGTTCGTTCTACCGGGGCGACTCCGTGACCTTGCTGAAAAAGGCGAGAAGCCTCGCGGATCGCCACCCGGGCAGGGTCCATTACCTGCTCGGCAACCACGAGCACGCGCATGTCGGCGGCCCCGTGGTGGCGAAGTTCTTCCCGGACGAGGCCCAGCGGCTGGAGGAGCTCCTCGGCCCGGAGGACACGCTGGCGATGCGGAGCTGGTTCCGCGGGTGGCCGTTCGTCGCCGTCGCGCACACGGCCCGGATGGTCATGCTCCACGCCGCGCCGCACGCGCGCATCCAGAGCCGCGAGGACCTGGAGCGGCTCCCGCTCGACGGGTTCATGGACGTGCCGCTCACGGAGATGAGCCTGCAGGGGACGCTCGGCGCGCTGCTCTGGGCGCGGAGCACCTCGAGCGAGCGCGCCCATGCCTTCCTGCGCGCGCTCGACCCCGACGCCCGCGTGGCGGTCTACGGGCACGACGTCGCGCGCGCAGGGTACGCGACCGATCGCGAGCCGCTGCTCTGCCTGTCGACGAGCTTCGGCTGCTACGACGGCGACAAGCTCTACCTGGAGTGGGATCTCGCCGAGCCCGCGGAGAGCGCCACCGACGTCGCGTGGCGCGGGCTCCGGCCGCTGTACCCGGAAGCGCCGCGCGTGCACAGCGCTCCCTGACCGCCCCGCGGGGCGCCGCGCTAGCGGCCGAGCTCCTCGATGAGCGCGGCGACGCCCTCGTCGATCTCGGCGTCGGTGAGGTACGGCGCGGGGCCGATGCGGAGCGCGTCGCGCCGCGCGTCGACGAGCACGCGCCGGGCGCGGAGGCGATCCACGACGTCGCACGCCTGCCCGCATCGGACGGCGACGAAGCCGCCGCGCCGCTCGGGCTCGCGCGGCGAGATCACGTCGCCGCCGTGGCCCGCGGCGTCGAGGAGGCCGAGGATGCGCCCGGTCTGCCGCAGCGAGATCGCGCGCAGCCGCGGGACGGTGAGGCCGAAGCGATCCCAGTGCTCGAGCGCGGCGGCGGCGCGGTAGAGCGCGGAGGGGTCGAACGTGGAGCCCGCGAAGCGCGCGCCGCCCGGCGCGTAGGCGACGTCGCCGCCGCTGCCCGCGAGCGCGTCGAAATCGGCGAACCAGCCGGTGAAGACCGGGCGCAGCGCCGAGGCGCGCGGGACGCGCATCCAGCAGATCCCCTCGCCCATCGCCGCGTACTTGTACCCGCCCGCGACCGCGAAGACGTGAGGCGCCGCGCGGCCCCACGCGATCGGGACGACATTGAATGCGTGGTAGGCGTCGACGAGCGGGACGGCGCCGATCTCGGCCGCGCGCGCGACGATCTCGTCGAGCCGCGGCACCACCGTCGCGCTCTCGAAGAGCACGGCCGAGATCGCGAGCATCGAGGTGCCCGGCCGGAGCGCGGCGAGCAGCCGGTCGGCGAGCGCGGCGCGCGGCTCGACGCTCACCCACTCGACGTCGACGCCCTCCTCGGCGAGGCGCGCGAGCTGGCGCCTGAGCGAGTGGAACTCGCCCTGGGTCGTGACGATCCGCAGCGGCTCGCGCCGGGGCAGCGCCGTGATCAGCCGGTAGACGAGCTCGTGCGTGTTCTGTCCGAACGCGATGGCGTCGCCGCGATCGAAGCCCATCCGCTCCAGGATCGCCGCGCCGACCGCCGCGAGCTTCGGGAACACCGCGGCGTCCCACTTGTCGTCGGCGAGCCGCGCGGCGTCGTCGAAGCACGCGGCGAGCGCGTCGCGCGCGACGTCGGGCCACGCCTGGTGGGAATGGCCCGTGAGCAGGATGCGCGGCGCCGCGCCGGCGGCCGGCGCGAGGAAGCGCGAGTACGCCGCGCGGAACGCGTCGAGGTCGAACGAGAAGCCCTGGTCCACGTCTCCCTGCATTCCCGGCTCCCCGGTCGCGGCGCCGCGCGACGTGCGCGCGCGGAGCGGCGAAGCCCGGGCGCGCCCCGCTTACCCCACTTCCGGTGTCCCTTCCACCCGGTCGGCCCATGGATCTGCGCGCGAGGTGCGGGTTTCGTCCCCGGCGAGCGCAGCGCGCGACCGGGGCGCTCCGCCGCGCGCCCGAGGCCCAGGCGGCCGGACGCGAGCGTGACGACGGGGCGGCGCGACGCGCGGCGGGGCGCGCCCACGGCGCGTCCGATCATCGTAGGGGGAGGTAGCTCTCCCGGGGCCGGGCGGAGCGCGCGAGCGCCGGAGGGGGGTGGGAGGTTCCGTGACGCGCGAGGATCACTGCGGCGTGGGAGGGGGGCCGGCGCGCCGTCGCGCTAGACTGCGCAACCTGCCGATGCGACCGCGCGCGGAATACCTCGAAGGGCTCGTCGACCTCACGTCCCACGACGACCCGAACGTCCGGCGCGCCCTCTTCCGGCAGACGATCGCCTCGATCGCCCTCGTCGATGCGCTCGACGGCTCGACCCCGCTCGACTCCCTGAGCCCGGACGGGCTGCTGCGGAGCGTCCAGACCGCGATGGCCGACGGGCTGCTCGACGACCTGAGCTGGCTCGCGCCGGCCGCGGCGAGCGTGGCGCTCTACGAGATCGCCGGCGCGCTCCCGCACGGGCCCGAGCGGCGCGAGCTCGGCCGGCGCGTGCTCAACCAGCTCTACGCCGGCAACGCGGCGACGTTCGTCGCGCTCGCCACGCGCATGGCCGCCGGCTCGGCCCGCGGCCTCTCCGGGGCGGGGATCCGCGCGCGCGTCACGCTCTCGCTCTGGCTCCCGGCCGGCACGGACGTGCCGGTCGACCCGCTCGCGCTCCTCCTCGCCTCGCGGCGCGAGCTGTCGCGCGACTGGATCGCGGCGCCCTCGACCGGCTCGCTGCCCGAGCGTCGCCTCGCCGCGCGCCTCCTCGAGCGCGCCGCCCGCGAGGCGACCCGCAGGGCCATGCAGGGCGACGACCTGCCGCTCCGGCTGTTCCGCAACGTCAGCGACGGGCGCCGGCGCGATCTCGACCGCAGCGCCGACGGGATCGCGCTCGCGTGGCAGACGCTGCTCGCCGATCGCGAGCCGCTCGTCTGGCGCCACGTCGCCGCGGCGCGCGGGCTGCTCGCGGGGGTGCTGCCCGACTTCGCCGACGAGGTGCGCGCGCAGCTCGCCGAGGACCTCTCCCCGACCGAGTGGCGGCGGGGCGCGGCGTCGCTCGCCGCGAGCGTCGCGGTCGATCCGGATCGCGCGCTCGGCCGCGCGGTCGAGCTCCTGCGGAGCCCGCTGCTCGCGGCCGACCCGGGCATCGCCACGGCGATGGCGTGGGGCCTCCCCGTCGCGGCCGACGCGGAGCCCGAGGCCGCCGACGCGCTGCTCGACGAGATCGCGCGCGCGTCGCCGATGTCGACGGCGGAGGCGATCGTCGAGCTCCGCCGCGACCTGCGCGGGGCGCTGAGCCGCGCCGAGCCGATCGGCGCCCGCGCGGCGGCGCGGTGCGCCCGCGCGCTCGAGGACGCGCTCGAGGCGCCGCCCAGCGCGCACGCGCGCGACGACGGCCTCGCGGCGCTCGCGCGCGTCGTCCACCGCGATCTCTCGATGGACGGCGCCGGGGTCGCGCTGCTGCGCGGCGCGCTCGACGGCGCCGTCGCCGCGTTCGTCGAGACCGGGCCGCGCGAGGCGCACGGGCGCGCGCTCGAGGCGTACGGCCTGGCGGCCGAGGCGGTCGGCGCGCTCGAGGAGATCGAGCTCAGCGATCTCGACGACGCGCAGAGCGCCGCCGCGCGGCGCGCGGCGGTGGGGCTCGTGCGCGAGATCGACGCCGAGCTGCTCGGCTCCGGCCTGCTGAGGAGCCTGCTGCTCCTGAACCGCCGGCCGAGCGAGGACGCGACCGGGGTCGCGTCGCTGGACGACCTCGACGAGCGGCTCGCGCGCTGGCTGCTCCGCGCCGAGGGGTCCGCCGCGCGCGCGGGCGCGTCGCCGGCGCTGCACGTGACCGTGCACCAGCGCAACCTGCGCGCGCTCATCCACCTGATCGACGGCGAGAGCACCGATTTCGGCGGTGAGCCCGAGCTCAAGGCGCGCGTCCTCGCCCGCTGGACGGGCGCGATCAGCGTGCTGCTCGACCGGCTGCGCGCCGACCGCGGCTCGTCGCTCCGCCGCGCCATCGCGGCGTCGGTCGCCCGCGGCCTCGACGCGCTCGTGCGGGAGGGGGCCGCCGACGCGGCCGACATCTTCCTGCACGCGGCGATGCGCGGCGGCGACCCGGACGACCTGGAGGTGCTCGGGCAGGCCAGCATGCACCCCGACGTCGCCCAGCTCCTGCGCGCCTACGCGCGGTTCGCGCGCGGCGGGCGCGAGGGCGGCGCGCGCGCGCCCGACAGCGACGCCGCGGTGTCGGTCCGGTCGACGCGGCAGGGGGCGCTCGACGCGGAGCTCGCCGAGGCCGAGCGCGCGCGCGCGGCGCTCGAGCGCATCGCCGCCCTGGACGCGCTCGTCACGGCGTTGCCCGCGGGCGCGTCGCAGCGCACGGAGATCGTGCGCGGCGCGCTCGCCCGCCTCGCGCGCGCGCTCGGGGCGGTGAACACGGCCGGCGCGCTCAGCGCGCTGACCGCGGCGGGCGACGGGGACGCGGACGCCTCGCCGCTCAGCGCCCTCGAGGACGCCCTGACCCGCCTCGCGCAGCTCACCGCCGGCGCTCGCCGGCGCTGCGGGGAGCACCCCGCCTCCGCGGCATCCGGCCCGACCGAGCCGCTGCGCCTCGCCATCGAGGTCGCGCTGCAGGAGGAAGAGGACGAGGACGTCAAGCCGGGCGTCGCCGCGCCGGTCGAGGCGCTCGTCTCGGCCGCGCGCGCGAGCATCCCGGGCGCGCTCGCCGACATCGTCGCGCTCGTGGTACCGCGGATCCTGGGGCTCCCGGTCCGCCGCCCGAGCGCGCCGGGCAGCGTCGCCCGGCCCGAGCAGCCGCTGCCCGCGTGGCTGCCGAGCCGGCGCACGCTCGGCGGCTTCTACGTGCACCGCCAGCTCGGCGGCGGCTCGCTGGGGACGGTGTTCATCGTCACCCGCACCGAGGAGCGCCACGATCCGTCGGCCGAGCGCTTCGCCCTCAAGGTGCCGGAGTACGATCACACGGCGGCCCGGAGCGTCTCGGAGGCCGACTTTCTCCGGCTGTTCCGGGAGGAGGCGGGCGCGCTCCTCTCGCTCCCCGATCACCCGAACCTCGCCCGCTTCGTCACGTTCGACGCGGGGGCGCGCCCCAAGCCCATCCTCGTGATGGAGCTCATCGAGGGCATCCGCTGCGACAAGCTGCTCGACGCGCGGGGCCTCACCTCGCGCAGCGCCGTGGCGCTGCTCGACGGAATCCTCGCCGGGCTCGAGGCCATGCACGCGGTCGGCGTCGGGCACCTCGACATCAAGCCGACCAACGTGATCCTGCGCGGCGGGCGCGAGCCCGTGCTCGTCGACTTCGGCCTGGCGGGCCGCCACATCCGCCCCGGCTGCGCCACCGGCTGCTACGGCGCCCCGGAGATCTGGGGGGTCGTTCCGCCCGGGGTCACCCCGACCCCGCTCACCGCCGACATCTACAGCTTCGGCTGCCTCGCGTACGAGGTACTCACCGGCAGGACGCTCTTCGACGGGCCCACCGAGGTCGCGCTGATCACGGCGCACGTAACGCACGACGGGCTGCCTGCGCCGGTCAAGCGCCTGGCCGACGAGCCCAGGACCGCGGACGTCGCGGCGTTCTTGCACGCGTGCTTACGCCACAACCCCCGGGACCGGGCGACCGCGTCCGCGCTGCGCGAGATGCTGCTCCGCATCACCGGCCAGCTCGCCGACCTGAGGTGGCCGCTCGATGATCCGCGGACCGCAAGGCATAGCACCGCTGGATCCCGCAGAAGCCGTACAGGAAATTCCTGACTCAATTTTCCTCCCAAATCCGGCGGTCCAAAGGAGGGATTTAAGCAGTAGGCTTCTTCTCGGCGGCGCGTTCGGGGGGGCCGCGTAATCAGGCCGCCATGGCCCCCGGGTCAGCGCTGCTCGATTCCCATCGACGTTCCGGCGCACCCCGGCGGCCAACCTATCTCGAGCGCGGAGGAGCGCTGGCGTCGCGCCGGTCGACGTCCTAAGGGCGGCGTTGTTGATCTCGGCCCTCGAACCGCCTTGCGACGAAGGCGAGCTGCGCCGCCGCGCTGCCGCGCTGACCGGCATGACGCTCGCCGATCTCGCGCGCGCGCTCCAGCGCGCGGTGCCCCGGGGCGGCGTGCGCACGAAAGGCGCGGCCGGCGCGCTCGTCGAGCGGGCGCTCGGCGCGACGGCCGGGTCGACGGCCAGGCCCGACTTCCCCCACCTCGGGATCGAGCTCAAGACGATCCCCGTCGACGAGGACGGGGCGCCGCAGGAATCGACGTTCGTGTGCTCGATCTCGCTCTCGGACGCCGATCGCGCGGAGTGGGAGACGTCGCGCGCTCGCGCGAAGCTCGCCCACGTGCTCTGGGTGCCGATCGTCGCCGCGCCGGGGCGGCCGAGCGAGGAGCGGCGGCTCGGCGCCCCGCGGCTCTGGCGGCCGACAGCGGCGCAGGAGCGCGTCCTGCGCGCCGATTTCGAGGACCTCATGGGGCTCATCGGCATCGGCGCCATCGAGGGGCTCACCGCGCACGCGGGGCGCTGGCTGCAGGTGCGGCCGAAGGCCGCGACCGGGCGTTCGCGGACGCTCGCGTTCGGGCGCGACGGGGAGATCATCGCCGCGCTGCCGCGCGGCTTCTACCTGCGCCCGAGCTTCACCGGCGCCATCCTGGGCGATCCGGCCGCGATGCCGGCGTGATCGGAGCGGCGGCGCGCGAGCTCGCCGCGCGTCACTTGCAGGGGACGACCTTCTTGGTGCCGTCCGGCATCGTCGCGTAGCACGTCTCCATCGAGAGATCGCTGTTCACGGTCACGGCCGGCGAGACGGTGCGCGGCGGCCCCGGATCGTCCTCGGGAGCCGCCGTCGGCCCCGCCTGGCGCCCGCGCCCTCGCCCGCCCCCGCGCGGCGGCTTGCCGGGGCCGGCGCTCGGCGCCGTCGTGGCCGCCGCAGCCGGTCCGGTGCCGCCGTCCGCGGATGGCCCGGTCAAGCCGACGCCCGCGTCCGTCGCGCCCGCATCTGCCGCGGCCGCGTCCGCTGCGGCCGCGCTCGTCACCGCGGGAGCCGCGTTCTCCGCGTCGCCCGCGGGGACGACGTTCGGGGGCGCGGCGGCCGTGTCCGGCGCCAGGGGCGGCGGCGCCGGCTCGACGGTCGCCGCGGTCTCGCTCGCCGGAGGCGCGACCGCTGGACTTGTCTCGTCGCCGCCGCCGATGGCGAACCGGCTGCGCTGGAACGTGAGCGCCCCCCACGCGCCCACGGCGACGGCGACGGCGCCGACGGCCACGTAGAGCAGCGGGCGCCCCCGGCGCGGGGCCCCGTCCTCCGACGGCGGCGTGGAGCCCGTGGTGCGGGCGGCCTTGTCGGTCACCGACGGGCCGCCGGTGCTCGTGCGCGACAGGCGCGACGACGTCCTCGCCATGGCCGCGCGCGAGGCCGGCGGGGGCAGATCGAGCTCCGCGGCGTGCAGGCGGAGGATCCCCGCGATCGTCGTGCGCGTGCCCGGCGCGGCGTACGGCGCGAGCGCCTGCACGAACTCCGTGATCGACTGGTAGCGATCCTCGGGCTCGCGCGCGATCGACTTCTCGATCACCTCGACGAGGCCCTCGGGCACCTCGGGGCGGAGGTCCTGGAGCGGCTCGGGCGGCGACGTGTAGATCTTCGCGCACAGCTCCGGGAAGCTGTCGGCCACGTACGGCGGCCTGCCGCCGATGATCTCGAAGAGGCACACGCCGAGCGCGTAGATGTCCGTGCGGGGATCGACGCTCTTCGAGGAGCGCATCTGCTCGGGGGACATGTACAGCGCCGAGCCGAGGATCGTTGTCGTCTGCGTGAGCGAGACGTTGCCCGTGTCGCCGGTGAGGATCTTCGAGACGCCGAAGTCGAGCACCTTGATGAGCGGCGTGCCGTCGGGCCGCTTCGTCAGGAACAGGTTCGCCGGCTTCAGATCGCGGTGGACGATCCCGAGCGAGTGCGCCTCCGCGAGCGCCTCGCACGCCTGGACGATGTGATCGATGCACTCGCCGATCGCGAGCGTGCCCGCCTCGGCGGCGTGGCACGCGAGATCCTCGCCGTCGAGCAGCTCCATCACCATGTACGGCTCGCCGCTGTCCAGCGCGGCCACGTCGAGCACGCGGACGACGTGGGGCGTCTGCAGCTTGGCGACCGTGCGCGCCTCGCGCATGAACCGCTCCGCCGCCTCGGTGTACGACATGAACTCCGGCAGCAGAAACTTGATCGCGACGCGCGTATCGAGATCGAGGTGCAGCGCCTCCACGACGAGGCCCATTCCCCCGCGGCCGATCGTGCGCTCGACGCGGTACTTGCGCGCAATGACGGTGCCAGGGGCGATCGTGTAGACGTTGTCAGCCCTGGGTTCCCCCGCGCCGAGCGGAAACGCAGCCGTCTCCGGGCCGACCGGGTCGTCTGCGTCGGTCGAGTCCGGCTCTCCAGAGGAGCGCGCCATCGAGCTAAGGTATACACGTCGCGCTTCTGCGAAGCGATTCCCCTCACGTCGCAGGAATGCAAAGTGCTGCGAAAAACCTCCGCGCGGGTGGGACGATGGCGCGGGAGAGGCGCAGGCGGGCGCGGCTTGACGCCGGCCTGCGGCCTTGGCGCACCGTCGTCGCTGCACCTGCCGCCGACGTCGGCGGGGCCTCTCGCTCGGCGCGCCTCACCGGTCCGCTGGAGCCAGCGCCCCCGGACTGCTCCTCAGGCCCGGCCCCGCGCCCGTGCCTTGCTGGTTGACAGCGGGCTCAGCGGGTGCGCGCCGGCGGGGTCCTGGAGCGGCGCATGCTCGACGTCGAGGAGGTCCGGTGCGGACCCTCCGTGCCGTGCGCCGGCGTCTGCCGCGTCGCCTTGAGGTTGCCGAGGTCGGCCTCGATCTCGACGCCGAGCGCCCGACAGCGTCGGATGAGCCGCTCCAGATCGACCCCTGCCTCGATCAGCAGCCCCGAGGGGGGCGACGGGTCGACGAACATCTCGGCGGCCGGCCTGCGGGTGCGGAGCAGCTCGCGGATCTCGGGGTCCTCGATCCAGAGGAAGCCCGAGGCGCCGACGAAGCTCGCCTTGCCGATGACCACGCTCGCCTGGATGAGCATGCGCGAGATGGTGTCCGGCAGCGGCGCGACCGCCTCGATGCGCGCGCGCAGGGCGTCGCTGTCGAGGCCGACGGAGAGGGCGCGCGCGATCGAGGGCGGCGTGAGCAGGAGATCGACCTGATCGCCGACGCGGCCGATCTCTGCGAACGCCGAGAGCCCGAGCACGGCCGAGACCTTGGCGCCGGTGCCGACGCGCAGGGCGTGGGCCTCCACGAACTTGCTCTTCGTGTTGTCCGAGCTCGGCGCAGAGCCGGCGAGGAGCGCTCGCCCGCGCGGCGTCAGCCGGAGCGCCAGCTCCGCGCTGGCCGCGTCCTCGGCCCCGCCGAGATCGATGATCCCGAGGGCGGGCAGCGACTCCAGCGCGATCCGCCGCGTGATCTCGGGGATCTCCGGGGCCTCCACCGAGGCGCGCTCGGCCCAGCGACGGACCAGCCGCTCGACCCCGGCGATGCGCTCGTCGGCGGCGAGGTAGCCCTGCAGCGACTGCCATGGGACCCAGCGGCCTTCGCCGAGGTCGTGCAGGGCGTCGAGCACCATCTCGCGCAGCGCGCTGATCGGGCTCGCGTCGCGGTTGTCCGAGGCGACCCGGAGCACCTCCCGCTCGGCACGCGCCTCGTCCCACGCGCCGCCGCGGCGCCATGTGGTGAACAGGAGCGGCGTCAGCTCCTGCACCTGGAGCGAGCCGGGCGGCGTGGCCGGCGAGGCGGACGACGCGTCCCAGAGCCCGACCGCGCGCGACAGCGCGGCGACGAGCGCGACGCTCTCGACGTCGCGACCGAAGCGCTGCGCGAGCCGGACGAGCAGCGACCGCGGCGTGCCGACGCCGGGGCGGACGTCGCTGCCCGGCTCGCGCACGCAGTACGCGAGCGCCAGCGCGAGCATCCCCGGATCCGACGCGAAGCGCGCGCGCCGCGGCGCGTGGTCCTCCTCGAGGACGAACGAGCGGATCTGCTCCCGCCGCTTCTCGCGCATCCGGCGGCGGTCCGCGCCGACGATGGCGGCCACCTCGGTCGGCACGACGTGCCGGTTCGGGTGGATCGGGATGAGGAACGCGCGGCGCTCGAGCGCGAAGCCCGCCCCGCGGCGGCTCGCCGTCACCCCGCTCGCGCTGCGGAGGCGCATCGGCTCCCGCTCGAGATCGAGCAGC
Organism: Sorangium sp. So ce1335; assembly: GCF_051521615.1. Lineage (NCBI taxonomy): Bacteria > Pseudomonadati > Myxococcota > Polyangiales > Polyangiaceae > Sorangium > Sorangium sp. So ce1335. Next base: position 4,156,166 of record NZ_CP150363.1, on the reverse strand, counting down.
TCCTGCGTGTCGACCTCGCCGCCGACCGACTCGATCGCCTCGAGCAGGCGGCGCTCGACGGGCGCGAGGCGGTCGATCTCGTCGCGCAGCCGCTCCGGATCGCTCAGCGTCTCCCACGCGACCTCGAGCGACAGCGCGATGGGCGGCGTGGCCGGGCGGCCGAGGTAGTGCGTCGCGATCGCGCTCATCGTCTCGAAGGGCGCCTGCGCCAGGAGCGCCCGGATCGCCCGCGGGTCCTCGCTCTCCCAGCTCTTGAGCTGGACGAGGAACGCCGCGGGGAGCACGAGCTCGATGCCCTCATCGGTCTTGCGCGCGTAGACGACGCCGCGGGCGATCAGCGGCTCGAGCCCGGCCGGGAGCGACGGGACCACGAGCACGCCGCCCGCCTCGGCGATGCGGTGGAGCAGCTCGCGGCTGGCTGTCGGGAGCCGCGACGGGTCGCGCACGTCGGGGAGGCCGACCAGCGCGCGCGCCGCCTGAGACGGCGCGTCGATGCGCTTCGCGGCGTCGATGCGGATCCCCATCCGCGTGATGAGGCCCTTGAGCTCCGACTCTGGAAGCGCGCGGAGGATGGCGTCGAGCCGCCTCGGCGACTCGTCGAGCTCAGCCTCGTCACTGCTCGCCATGCCTCCCGATTCGCGCGTCACCCGACCTAGCTCCTCATCTGCGGGGAGTCCCCGCCCCGACTGTCGTCCGTTGGTCGTGGTCATGTTCTCGACCTATCTCCTGGATATCCAATGACCGACGTGAACCAGCGGAATAGCCAGCCTCCTAACGTACACCAGGATGCTCGTCCAGCTTCAAGAAATCGAGCACTTTCCTTCCCCGTTTGCATTTTCGCTCGCTGGCGTCGTCGCGCTGTTCCTGTTTGTTCTTGCACGCCTCACGCCTCGCGCGTCTCGTCGTTACACGTCACACGTCGCTGTTACATGCCGCCGTCACGCACAGGCATCACGCGTCGGCGCCACGCGTCGGCGTTGCACGCACCTCGGCCATCTCGACGTCTCGTGTCACGCCGCCCCGCACACGTCCCGTCGTACACGCATGCGCTCGTACGCGCTCGCCAGGAGCCCGCATGGCCGGCGTGGAGCGGCGCGTTCGCCGTGATGGGGTGCGCGACGCGCGCCAGGACGCATTGAGCGTCGTTGCATCGTGGGCATCGTGCGCACCGCGGCCATCGTGCGCCGTCCGTCGCGGCGTTCGTCTTCATAGTTCTTCACGTTCCGGCGTCACGCTCATCGTCGCGTTCGTCTTCACGCTCGGTCTGGCGCTCGGTGTTGCGCACATCGTTCCCGCTGGCCATTGATGTTTGTCACGCGAGGTCCACCCGCAGGATCCCGCCGCAGCGCGCAGGCTCTCCCCCGCTCCCGCTGCGGGGACTCCCGTCGTGCGACGCGGTCGCGGCGCCGGCATGTCGTGCGGCCGGCGTCGTCGCTGGCAAGCGCCGACCGGGACCGCCAGATCGCTCACGCGGGACGCTCCGCGACGAGCCGCGCTTGCCTTCCCGTGCGCTCGCGTGGGAACGTCGCACACCTCCCTGATTTCCGGCCCCCGTCGAGGCGCATCATGCCGTGCTCCACGCCGCACGCCCGAAGCTCCACACCGCACGCTCGAAGCGACCAGTCCTCCAGAAGGCGCGCACACCCGCGGTTCACCCCCCTCAGGCGATTCCTGAGTGACCCGGCGCCCGCTGCGCCCAAGCGGCCCGGGGGAGACCCCTCTTGATCCTGCGCGATCCGGTCCACGGCCTCATCGAATTCGAGAGCGGCGAGGCGGCCATCGTCCCGCGCCTGCTCGGCGCCCGCGAGGTCCAGCGGCTGCGGCGGATCCGTCAGCTCGGGCTGACGTCGCTCGCCTTCCCCGGCGCCGAGCACACCCGCTTCGCGCACGCGCTCGGCGCCGCCCACGTGATGCGCCTCCTCATCGCGAGATTCCGCCAGATCGATCGCGACCTCCCGTTCTGGCAAAGGGTCACCAGCGACCGCGCGCGGGACGCGATCGCCGCAGCGTTCCTGCATGATCTCGGCCATGGCCCGCTGTCGCACCTCTTCGAGGAAGCGATGCCGGGAGCCCTCCACCACGAGCGATGGACCGAGCGCATCCTGCTCGATCCCTCCTCGGACGTGCACCAGGTGCTCGTGCGCCAGGATCCCTACCTGCCGCAGCGGGTCGCCGACCTCATCGGCGGGCGGCACGAGCTGCCTTACCTCGCGAAGGCCGTGAGCGGGACGTTCGACGTCGATCGCTGTGACTACCTGCTGCGCGACGCGCACGCGACGGGCGTCCGTTACGGCGAGTACGACCTGCCATGGCTGCTGCGTAGCCTCAGGTTCAGCGACGTCCAGGTGGAGATGCCCGGCGGAGGCGCCGCGTCCGCCCCACCTGCGCCCTCGCTCGCGATCGACGGGACCAAGGGGATGAGCGCGATCGAGTCGTTCCTCCTCGCGCGCTACTTCATGTTCCAGCAGGTCTACTTCCACAAGACGACGCGGAGCGCGGAGTGGATGATCGGCGCCATCCTCCGGCGTGTCGTCGCCCGGCTCGCCGAGGGCGACCGGATCCCGGAGGTGCCCGCCGCGGTCGCCGCGATGGCCTCCGGCGAGATGCCCACGCTCGGGGAGTACATCGAGCTCGACGATCAGGTCCTGCTCGGGGCCATCCACGCCTGGGAGGAGGCGCCCGATCCGGTGCTCTCCGATCTCGCCCGGCGCCTGCGCGTGCGCTCGCTCTTCAAGGCGCTCGAGCTGTTCCCCGAGCCCGGCGAAGGCCCGGCCGAGCACGACGCGCGGCGCGGCGAGGCGCTGGAGACCGTGCGCGCGATCGCGCAGGGCGCCGGGCTCGACCCGGATGTGTACGTCGGCGTCGACATCGCCGAGGACACGCCCTACGCGGAGGACGAGTCGCTCCAGGTGGTTTATCCGAGAGGACGCCCGCGGCGCCCCGCGGAGGTGTCCTTCTTGCTGGACCGGCTGCGCAACGAGACCATGACGCGCACCCGGATTCTCTTCGCGCCCGAGCTGCGGGACGCTGTGCGGGAGGCGCTGATACGCTGATGATCATCTCGAGAAGAGCAGCCCCGGGATCGTCCGAGCCCGCGCGCCGGCGCCGCGCCCGCGCTGCGGCGCTCGCCGGCGCCGCAGCGGTCGCGGCGCTCGCGGGGGTGTCCACGGCGCGCGCGGAGAACGACGGCGCCTACGGCCGGCTGGACGGCGATCTCGAGCTGCGCGCGGGCGCGGGCGCCTCGCTCGCGGCGGGCGGCCCGGCGCTCTGCGCGCGCGCCGCCGCGGTCTACCTGCAGACCGCCGGGCTGTACGCGCACTACACCGACGCGCTCGGCGCCGAGGGGACGCCCGTCGCGCGCTCGATCGCGGGCGGCGTCTTCCTCCAGCCGCTCTTCCTCGCCCGGTACGCGAGCGATCTCGAGCGCGGGCCGCCCCGGCTCGACCTCTTCCTCGACTCGGTGGCGCTCGGCGTGGGCTCGTTCTGGGAGGCGCCGCCAGGCGCCGGCCTCGCCGCGGAGCCGGGGCTCGAGCTGTCGCTGTCGCTCGACGTGCCGCTCCTGGGAGACGCCACGGGCCCGTTCCTCGGCGTGCGCGGCGCGCTCCGCTGGCGAGGGACGGAGCTCGCCGGCGCCGAGCGCGCGCGCGACGCGCAGCGGGCGCTCGTGTCGGTCACGCTGAGCTGGCACCACCTCCTCCGCGTTCACATCGTGGACGCGGGCGATCGTTCCTACGCCCGGGGCCGCGCCCCCGCCGCGGTGGCGTCGAGGAGCAACGCGGCGGGGGCGAGGAGCCCGTGAGCGCGCCGCTCGACGGGCTCCGCGCGGCGCTGGTGGACGCGCTGCGCGCCGGGCTCGCGGAGCTCGATCCCGCAGGGCTCGTCGAGCGCGCGCTCGACGACGCCGGCGCGCCGAGCGGCCGCGTGTTCGTCATCGCGGCGGGGAAGGCGTCGCTCGGGATGGCGCGGGGCGCGCTCCGCGCCTGGGGAGACAGGATCGCCGGAGGGCTCGCCGTCACCGTCGCGGCGCCCGCGCCCCCCGCGCGCGATCTGCAGGCAGCGACGAGCGACCCGGAGGGAGCGGCGCTGCGCCCGCTGCGCGTGATGCGCGCGGCGCACCCGATCCCCGACAGCCGCAGCGCGGACGCGGCCGCAGCGGCGCTCGCGATCGCGGCCGCGCTCGGGCCGGACGATCGGCTGCTGGCGCTCATCTCGGGCGGCGCCTCCGCGCTGCTCGCGGCGCCGCCGCCGGGCGTGCCGCTCGCCGAGAAGCAGGCCCTCGTGGCGGCGCTCCTCGAAGGAGGCGCCCCGATCCAGGTGGTCAACCTCGTCCGTCGCCATCTCTCTCAGATCAAGGGCGGGCGGCTCGCGGCCGCGGCCGCGCCGGCGCGCGTGCTGACATTGCTCATGAGCGACGTCGTCGGCGGGCTACCTCACGACATCAGCTCGGGCCCCACCGTCCCGGATCCGACGCGCGTGGAGGACGCGCGCGCCGCGCTCGAGCGCTGGGCCCCGCAGCACGCGCGGCTCGCGCTCGCGCTCAGCGAGTCGCTGAAGCCAGCGGATGCGCCGCTCGTGGAGACGCGCACGCTCGCGGATCCGGAGCGGCTCGCCGAGCGCGTCGCCGCCGCTCTCGCGGCTCGGACAGGGCTCCGCGCCGTCGCCGTCCCGGCCGAGGACGGCGACGCGCGCGCGATGGTGGAGCGTCGACTCGCGCTCGCGCGCGCCCTCGCCCCCGGGGAAGCGATCGTGATCCCGTGCGAGCCGACGATCGCGCTGCCGGCGCGGCGCGGCGCCGGCGGCCGCGCGGGGTGGATCGCGCTCGCCGCGCTGCGCGACCTGCCGCCGGACGTAGCCCTCCTCTGCGCGGCCTCCGACGGCGCCGACGGCAGCTCCGGCGCAGCGGGCGCCGTCGTCGCCCGCGCGGCAGCGGCCGCGATGGACGCCCGCGCGATCGAGGCGGCGCTCGCGCGCTGCGACGATGCCGCCGTTCACCGCACCCTCGGCACGCGCGTCGAGCTCGGGCCGACCGGTCACAACCTCACCGACGTGCACGTCGTCGCGCGGGACTTCGCCTGCGACGCGCGCCCGCGCTGATCACCACCGCGAGCGGCGCGCGCCGCCCGCGGCGCGGCCGGTCACGCCGCGCCCTCGCGCCCCGTCACTGCGGCTCGGCGATGGCCGCGGTCGTGTCGCCCATCGCCTCGCGCACCGCGAGCGCCAGCGCGCAGCTGTTCGCCTGCCGCTGCCGCGCCGCGAGCACGTCCGACTCGACGGTCGGCGTTCCGCCGATGAGGTTGGCGCTCGCCTCGCGGCGCACGCGCAGGATCGGCTTGCCGTCCGACAGCCGCCAGACGCCGACGCGCGCCATGTGCGGCGCCGCGAGCAGCGCCTCGGTCGTCGTCGCGCCCTCGGCAGGCTCGTCGAGCACGAGGAGGTAATACTGCGCCCGCGTGAGGAGCTCCGCCGCGAGCGGCACGTCGTCTCGCATCGTGTCGTCGAAGCTCGACTCGAGGAGCCGCAGGCGGAGCTCGCTCGAAGCGTCCTGCGTGTCGCGCACCCACTCGTCCGAGAGCACGTGCATCGTCCTGTACGCGACGCGCAGGTTGAACGGCTGCGCCGGCCGGGAGCAGCGCTCCGCCTCGTTGCAGTACTCGCCCGCGGGGCAATCCCGCGTGCGCTTGCACTCCGCGCCCGCCAGCGGGTTCGGGTTCGGCACCCGCAACAGGCACGCCGTGAACGCGTCGCGGAGCGACTGCTGCGCGTTCTTCCGCACGGCCTCGACGCTCGTCGCCTCGTCCACCCGGAGCCGCAGGTAAATGCCCGCAAGCTCACGAAAATTCCACGATTTCAGCGCCTCGTGATCCACGAGGTCGGCGGCGGCGCCCCGCGCCAGCTCCAGGGTCCAGCCCTCCACGCGCTCGCGCATCGGGAACCAGCGCGGACCGAGCTCCACGGCGACGGCGCGCTGGCGCGCCATCAGCTTCTGGCGCGCGCTCTCGATCTGCCCCTGGGACCACTTCCAGTGCAGGATCGCCGAGACCGCGAGGATGAGCGCCGTGTAACCCCAGAACTTCGCCGGGGGCATGCGCAGACTGGCGCGCGCCTCCCGCGCCTTGTGGACCGAGGGCAAGCCGCGTTCGCGGGGCGGCTGTTCAGAGGACATAGGAGAGGCTCCGCGCAGGAGGCCCCAGCCCGGTCGCGCGGGCAGGACAGCCTCCTCCACACGGGCAGCGTAGAGCGAAGGCCGCGCCGAGCGCGCCGCTGGAGCCACCACGTTCGATGGTGACGCCGGGGCCGCCAGGCATCGCCCGGCGCGCCCCGTCCTTCTCTGCTCGATAGGTCAAGAAGCGGGGGACTATTGCGACTTCGGCAGCTTGCTGACCATGAAGCTGACGTTCGGGTAACCGGCGAAGGCCGCGGTCTGGAACACGCTCTTCACGACAAGCGCGGGCACGTTCTGATCGACCTGGAGGATGCACACGCCCGGGAACGGCTTGTTCGGCTGCACCTGCTTCCACAGCTCGCGCTTGTTCTTGAGCAGGTTGAAGAGCTCGTCGATCTTCTGGAGGCGCCCGAGCTCCTCGATCGCGCGGGTCGACCCGGCGAGGGCGCCGTCGACGAGGATCTGGTTGCCGTTGACCGCGACCATCGGCGCGTCGATGACGTCCTCGACGTTCTCGGCCTTCGGGAGCCTGACGTTCTTGTCGACGGCGATCTCACCCGATGCCGAGAAGGACATCAGGAGGAAGATCACCGTCACGACGAGGAAGTCGATGAAGCTCACGAGGTTGAGCGACGCGCTCGGGCTGCGAGCCCCGTGACCTGACACCTTGTTCCACACGAACCGGAGCGGCACCCCCTTCATCAGCCGGCGGCCCGGCTTGTGAATCACGTGGGCGTGCGGGTTCTTGTGGCGCTTTGTGCTGAACCTGTCCATGTGCGCTCCTGCCTCAGCGGACCGAGAACGTCATGTTGAAGACGGGGACCTGCTTGTTCCCCTCGGGCAGCCGCATCTCGCGCTTCGGCGCGTAGAGCGCGTCGAGCACCGCGATGATCTCCTTGAAGGGCGTGCGGTTGTCGGTGTGGAGGATGGCCTGGTCGAGCTTCTTGTCGCTCGGGTCCCGGTGGCCACCGTGCGTCTTCCACTCCTCCTCGATCCGCTTCGCCAGCTCGGGGTAGCGGACGATCTTCGAGGACGCGTCGCCGACCTCGACCTGCGTCTTCGGGACCTTGATCTCGTTGACAACCGTCGCGCCCTGCTTCCACACGAGCCCGAACTCGGTCTCGCCGATGTGCAGGTTGAGCACCTTCTCCGGCGTCTGAGGGGTCAGCTCCTTGTTCGGATCCGGTGGGCCAGGGACCTGAGCGTCCGCGTTCATGCGCGAATTGGTGACCCAGACCGCCGTGATCAACAGGAATGCAATCGTGACCATCAGCAGGTCGATGAACGGGATCATGTTGATCTCGGTGTTCGTCGACCGTTTTTTGCCGCCATCGCCGACGTCTACGCCGCCCATAATGCCTTCCCAAATGTGAGCCCGAGCTCACCTGTCCAAGTTGTTCCGGGGGACGCCCTGCCCGCTGCTCGCGGAGGGCCACCATGCTGGGTCTGACTTCGTCGCCCTTCCGAAGTTCCCGGGGCCCCGGCGGCGCGCGAGGCGCCAGCCGGGGCTTCGAGGCGAGAGAGCGGGCCCAGGCGAAAGCGCACGGGAGGGGCGCTCGACGTCCTGGGCCCGCCGAGGACCATCAGGCTGCCGCCTGACCGACCGCTGCGACGTTGACCTTCTGGCGGTTCGCGACGACGAGGTTCAGGATCTGCACCGACGCCTCGTTGATGTCGTCCTCGATGTGCTGCGTCTTGCCGTTCAGCACGGCGAAGCCGATGAGGCCGATGATGGCGACGCCGAGGCCGAAGGCCGTGCAGTTCATCGCCTCGGAGATACCGGCCGCGAGCACGCGGGCCTTCTGGCTCGGGTCGACCGACTCGCCGGCGACGGAGCCGAACGACTTGATGAGGCCGAGCACCGTCCCGAGCAGGCCGGAGAGCATCGCGAGGTTCGCGAGAAGCGCGAGGTACGAGGTGCGCGCGGAGATCTTCGGCAGCTCGCGGAGCGCCGCCTCGTCCATCGCCGCCTGGACCTCCTCGTCGGGGCGGTTCACCTTGACGAGGCCGGCCTGGACGATGCGGGCGAGCGGGGCATTCGCCGCCGAACACATCTTCACGGCCTTGGCAACGTCACCCGCCAGGATGCACTTCTGCATGGTGGCGAGGAACACATCCTTGTTGATCGACGAGCCGAACAGGTAGAGGGAGCGCTCGACAATGATGCCGATCTCGATGATCGACCAGAACAGGATGGGCCACATGGCCCACCCACCCTCTTTGAAAGCTTCGTATGCTCCGTGCATTGCTTCTGTCCTCCAGTTCGCCTCGCGTCCCCGGGATGAGGTATCGCGCAACTCGACCGTTTCCCTATGTCAGACTCATTTTGCCGAGGGGCGGCAGTCTTTCGCTCACACGTAACAACGGATGAGAGGCCCGTTCGCTTGGCGACGCTGGCCGTGGACGGCGTGCTCCTGTCGCTCTCTGGCGAGATGCGCACGGGACGCTAACCGAGCGGCGCTGGCCTCTGCAAGAGTCCTGATCGTGTCTCCTGGTCCCGACGCCCGGCGCCGTCCCAGCTCTCTCACCTGTCGTCCAAGACTGACTTCGTCGTCACGCCGGAGGCCGTCATGGTTCCGGGCGCGGCTCCCCCCCCGTTCACCCTGGAGCGTGCCGCCCTGTCGTGGCCAAGCTACGCGGATGCGCCCGGGGGACTCGCGCATCTTCGCGATTGAGACCCGGCGCCGTCAAGAGAGATTTGGCCACACGTGAGCGCTCTGATGCGGGCAAAACTTTACAACAATCGCAGGGTTATGCGCCGCGCCCTCGGCCCGCGGAGCGGGCGGACCCAGGGCGGGGCCCCCGGCTTCCATGAGGCGCGGCGCCGGCCGTGCGACCCTCGAGGCGGCAGCGCACTGCGGCACTGCGAGCGGCATCACCCGACCAGGGAGCCCGCTCGCACGGCGGGCGACCGGACGCGGGGACGGCGAGCCATGGCGGCCGGGCGGCGCCGGCGGGCGCGACTCAGGGCGTTCCGTACCCCGACGCCGGGGGACGTCCGGCGCGGCCTCATCGCTCCCTGCGCTGGATCGCCGCGGCGCACGCGGGTTCTGTCGGAGATCTCCGTCGATCCCGGCAAGTTGCCGCCGGGCCTTGGCGCATCGCCGAGCTTGCACCCGGGATCGGGCGGCAGTTATAGTCGCCGCGCCTAGAGATTGTCGGGCTTCTGACGACGCTGAGAAAGGGACTTCGAGGATGCGTCATCTGCTGATGTTGGCGGCCGAGGGTGGTGGCGAAGGTGGGATGTGGGAGGCCATCAAACACAATCCGACCTTCCTGATCGCGAACCTGGTCGTCTCGGCGGTCGTGGTGACGATCATCATCGAGCGAACCGCGTTCCAGCTCGGCCGCTACCGCGTGAACTCGAAGGAGTTCTTCGCGCAGGTCAAGAAGCTGGTGGCTGCCGGCAACATCGACCGCGCCATCAAGCTCTGCGACGCCAGCGATTACCCGATCCTGCAGCTCGTGAAGGCCGGCCTCACCCACGCGAACAAGGGGGCCGACGAGATCGACGCCGCCCTCAGCGAGAAGCTGTCCGAGCTCAAGCCCGCCGTGGAGAAGCGCATCGGCGCCCTCTGGTCGCTCGCGAACATCGCGACGCTGATCGGCCTCATCGGGACGGTCTCGGGTCTGATCAACACGTTCGCCTCCATCGCCGCCCAGGGCCTCTCCCAGGCCGACAAGCAGCGGATGCTCTCGAACGGCATCGCTGAGGCCATGTACAACACGGCGTTCGGCCTCGCCATCGCCGTCGTGTGCATGATCGCGCACGTCCTGCTCCACACCCGCTCCAAGAACATCCAGCACGATCTTGAGGCGACGACGGAGCGCGTCTTCAACCTGCTCACGATCAGCAGCAAGCCTGGGTACTAGCCCATGGCGGACCCGCAAGACGTCCCGCTCAGCTCGGCGCAGCGATCGAAGATCCGGCGCCTCTCGCAGCCCAAGGAGCCCGACGCCGGGGAGGAGGCCGGCGAGCTCAACGTCGTTCCGTATCTCGACATCATCACGAACATCCTCATCTTCGTGCTCGCCAGCGTCTCGGTGACATTCGTGTCGTCCATCGACACGACGCCGCCGTCCATCGGCGGAGGCAAGGTGCGCAGCGAGCTCTCCAGCAAGGCGCTGAACCTCTCCGCGTTCATCACCAGCCAGGGGATCTCGCTGAAGACGTCGAGCGGCAACATCGCGACCGGCTGTCAGGACGTGGGCAGCGGGGTCACGGTGCCGAAGACGGCGAACGACAGCCATGACTTTCCCGCCCTCACGGCGTGCGCGAAGCGCCTCAAGAACGCCCGCCCCGAGTTCAAAGAGGAGACGCAGGTGACGATCACGGCGAACCCGGGCATCGACTACAAGACGATCATCGACGTGATGGACGCGCTGAGGAGCGACGGCGGGGAAGAGCTGTTCCCGGAGGTCCACTTCGGAGTGGCCCGATGAGCGCCGAACAGCCCCCCGCGCCGCGGCCGAAGGCCAGCATCGTCCGCTACAAGGCGGCCCTCCGGAAGGCGATCCGCCGGAACCGGCGCGAGCCCGAGATCGACTTCCTGAACATCACCGCGATGCTCGACCTGATGACGATCATCCTCGTCTTCTTGCTGAAGAGCGTGGGATCGTCGGCGGCATCCATCCCGCAGTCCAAGGACCTCACCCTGCCGAAGTCGGTGATGCAGTCCGAGCCCTCCCAGGAGGGCGTGGTCGTCATCGTCTCGAAGTCGCAGATCCTCGTGGGTGAGGATCCGACCCCGATCGTCGTGCTGCCGAACCGGGAGCAGCTCGCGCAGTCCGGCGTCGACGCGAAATACAAGCGCAGCGGGCCCAACGACCTCTACATCGTGCCGCTCGCGAACGCCCTTTCCCATGCGCGCGAGACGGACAAGGCGATCCGGGCCGCCAAGGGGCTCGATCCATCGTCGTCGGAGGCGATCATCGTGGCCGACGCGACGACGCCGTACCGCCTGCTGATCGAGGTCCTGTTCACCCTCGGGCAGAGCGAGTTCGGCAAGTACCACCTGATGGTGCTGAGCGGCAACAAGCAGTAGCCGCTCCCCTGCCCCGCCGGCGACCGCCGGGGTCTCCCACCTCGACCCACATCAGCAGCAGCGCGCCGCCGCTCGCCAGGGACGCGCTGCGCCACCGGCGCGGCCCGTGCGCGGGGCGCGCGCCGCTCGACCGGCGCGGGCCTCGTGGGCGGACACGCTCGGTCGTTCCGTTCGGCCCTGGAGCGCCCCGCGATCGGCGCGCTCCCCCGGCGCGCGCCGTCGCTCGGGCGGTCAGTCCACCGCGAACAGCTCTTCGAGGTCGGCCTTCGTGAGCTTCTTGGCGCCGCCGGCGTCCTCGCTGAGGACGGAGGCGACGAGCTCGCGCTTCTTCGCCTTGAGCAGCAAGATCTTCTCCTCGATCGTGCCCGCGGCGATGAGGCGGTAGGCGGTCACCACCTTGGTCTGCCCGATGCGGTGGGCGCGGTCGGTGGCCTGCTGCTCGACAGCGGGGTTCCACCACGGATCGAAGTGGATCACCGTGTCGGCAGCGGTGAGGTTCAGGCCTGTGCCGCCCGCCTTGAGGCTGATGAGGAAGACCGGCACGCTCGGATCGTTCTGGAAGCGCTCGACGCGCTCCGCCCGATCCTTCGTGGAGCCGTCGAGGTACTCGTAGGCGACGCCGTCCTCCTTCATCGCCCGCTCGATGAGCTTCAGCATCATCACGAACTGGCTGAAGACGAGGACCTTGTGACCGCCCTCGACCGCGTTCGAGATGAGCTCGCGGACCGCGACCAGCTTGCCCGAGTCGTCGTCGCCGAACTCGCGCGGCAGGCCGAGCAGCCGCGGATCGCAGGCCGCCTGCCGGAGCCGCGTGAGGCCGGCGAGGATCTGGAGCTGGCTCTTCGCGAGGCCGACGCGCTCGACCTCCCCGAGGACCTGCGCCCGCACCTCGCGCGCGACCTGCAGGTAGAGCGCCCGCTGCTCGCCGGTGAGATCGCAGATCTGATCCATCTCGATCTTCTCCGGCAGATCCTTGGCGACCTCCTGCTTCGTGCGCCGCAGGATGAACGGGTGGATCACGGCGCGGAGCCGCTGCGCGGTCTTGTAGTCGCCCGCCTCGATCGGCCGCGAGAAGCGCGCCTCGAACTTGTCGAGCGAGCCGAGCAGACCCGGCGAGACGAAGTCGAAGATCGACCAGATCTCCGAGAGCCGGTTCTCGATGGGCGTGCCCGTGAGGGCGAGCCGGCGCTTCGCGCGGAGCCGCTTGGCCGCGGCCGCGGTGGCGCTCATCGGGTTCTTGATGTGCTGCGCCTCGTCGAGGATCGCGTAGGTCAGGTCGAGCTGCGCGAGGAAATCCTCGTCGCGGCGGAGCAGCGCGTAGCTCGTGATGACGACCTCGGCGGCCTTCACCTCGTCGATCTGGTCCTTGCGGTCGGCGCCGTGCCACAGGGCGACCGAGAGCGACGGCGCGAACCGGGCGAGCTCGCGCTCCCAGTTCGTCACGACGCTCGTGGGGGCGACGATCAGCGCGCGCAGGTGCTTCTCCTCCTGCTTGACGGCGAGCAGGAGGGCGATCGTCTGGACCGTCTTGCCGAGGCCCATGTCGTCGGCGAGCACGCCGCCCGAGCCGATGTCGTGGATGAACTTGAGCCACGACAGGCCGGCCTCCTGGTAGGGGCGCAGCGTCGCCTTCAGGTTCCGGGGCCGCTTCGTGCTGCCGATCTCGTCGATGTTGCTGAGCTTGTGGAAGAGCTCGCGCGCGGAGGCGGTCACGTTCGATCCGCTCGCGTGCTGGAGCAGCTCGTGCACCCGCCCGGCCTGCGCGAGCGGCAGCCGGCCGTTCTTGCCGGCGCTCATCATCAGCTCGACCTCGCGATCGAGCATCGCGCGCACGGCGTCGGGGTCGAACGCGGCGAACGACCCGTCCTCGAGGCGGACGTAGCGCTTGCCCTCGGCCAGGCAGCGGCGCAGCTCGTCGCGGTCGACGCCGACACCCTCGCTCTCGAAGCTGAGCTTGACGTTCAGCCAGTCCATCCCCGAGGTGACCTTGGCGAACACGCCGATCGGCCTGCTGCGCACCTGCGTGTCGACGAGATCCTCGGGGACGAAGAGATCCCAGTCGTCGGGGAGCTCGGCGAGGCCCTCGGTCCAGAAGGTGAGCGCCTGGTCACCGTTCGCGATGAAGCCCTGGCCCGTCTCGTCCGGCTTGAGCCCGAGGGCGAGCAGCTTGCCCGCCGCATCCTGCTGCGCGGCGATGTCCACGCGGATGCAGCGGGCGCGCTTCATCCCCTCCTCGGGCGGCTGCACGAGCACCGGGGGCGAGATGCCGTCGGCGCGCACCGCGACCTCCGCGTCGCCGTACGCGGCGAACAGCGTGACGCGCGCCTCGATGAGCGAGCCGCCCGCGCGCATGCGGAAGGTGGGTACGAGGTCGACGACCTCGGCGATCTGGTTCAGGTCGGGCAGCTCCGCGCCGACCTCGAGCGCGATCTTGGGGAGGCCCTGCATGATGATGCGGGGCAGCTCGCTCATCGGCTCGCCGATGGTCGGCGAGCGGAGCAGGCGGCGCATGGCCGCGGGGGAGACGCGCTTGTCGATGCGGCGCGCGATGCCCTCCTGCGTGTCGACGTGCCAGCCCGGCCAGCCCTCGAACCACCCGCCCTGCAGCAGGGAGAAGCGGCGCTTGTCGTTCCCCCGCTCGAAGCTCGCCTTGACGATGATCGTGTCGCCGCCGACGGTCTCGAGGTCGAAGCGCGGCCGAAGGCTGTCCTCGCCGAAGCGGAGCTGCATGAGCGCCGGCTCGAGGAGCACGCGCTGGCCCTCCAGCAGCGGGAGCAGCTCGGCGACGTCCTCGCCGCGGATGTCGACGGCGGGGTGGCGCGGGTTGCCGCTCTCGAACCGGGCGAGCAGCCGGAGCGCGTCGCGATCGGGCGTCGGATAGAGCGCCTGCCAGGCGAGCGCCGCGGAGGGCAGCACCGGGACGCGCGCCTCGGCGTCGAGGACGGTGACGGTCAGCGCGCCCTGCCGCACGTGGAGGCGGAACTCCACGCGGCGGGCGCCGGTGACGCCCTCGGGCGGGAGCCATGCGCCGATCCCGGTCTGCTTGGCCGTGGCGTCCAGGACCGGCGCCGTCAGGGCGGCGACGGCGGAGCCCGGCGGCCCGTGCGTGCCGACCACGGTGGGGACAGGCACCGGCGGCGTGATCGCCAGCCGCCCGCGGCGGTCGCGACGGCGCACGCGCTTCAGGGCGTCACCGCCGGCATGGGCGGTCTGGGGGACGAGCGCAGGGATCGGCGGCTCGCGCCGGGGCTGCGCGCCGCGCGCCTGGTCGCGAATGCTGATGAGCAGCGCCGCGACGTGCTTGCAATGCTGTCCGGCCTTCTGGAATGCCGGGCAGGAACACTGGGACTGGATGCCATCGGGCGAGAGCTCCACCTTGACCGGATACGGCTCGGAGTCGGCGGCGCGGACGGTGCCGCTCGCCATCGTCTCGTTGATGGAGATGTCCTCGACGACGCGGCGGCGGAAGTACTCCAGCCCGCGGAGAAAGGTGCGGGCGCCAAGGAGCCTTCGCAGGCCACGATCGCTGAGGGTGGAGAGTGCGTCGGAGATCGGAGGCGGCACGTCGTGGGCTCGGGATACAGGTGCGGCGGCAATTCGCCGGGATGGATCGGGTGGACGGGACCCCTGGCGGATCCCGCTGGATGAAGAACCGGCATCAGATGAAGAACGGTAAGAACACGATGATCACGGCGGGAAGCATCTTGATGAGCACGTGGATCGCAGGACCGGCCACATCCTTGAGAGGATCGCCGATCGTGTCGCCAACGACGGCGGCGCCGTAGGTGGGGTTGTCCGCCCGGGCCCCTGTCTCGTCGACAAGGTAGCGCCCGCCGTGCGCGCCGGTCGCGATGTACTGCCTCGCATTGTCCCAGATCGCCCCGGTATTCCCCAAGAAGAGCGATCCGAGGACGCCTGCGACCGTCCCGGCCATGATCAGGGCGGCGACTGAATCCGCCGCGACCAGAGGATTATCTTCCGTCCTTGCAAAGCGCAAGGCAAGTCCCACGACGACCGGCACCGCCGCCGACACGAGGGCTGGTGCGATCATGTGACGTAGCGCCGCCCGAGAGACCATCTCGACGCAGGGCTCGTGGTCACCGACGAAGCCCGGCGGACGGGCCCGGGCCTGGCGCCTCACCTCGTCGAGCACGCGGCGGCCGGCCTGGAGCACGTTGCGGATACAGCGCCCGGCCAGCCAGAAAACCAGGAGAATCCCGACCAGCGCGCCGAGGTACACCTCGGGCCGATCGAGGCGCACGACCATGGAGACCGTCTCCCCGCTGCCCGGCGCGCTCGACGCCATCGCGCGCCGCCGGGACTCGTCGAGGTAGCCGGCGACGAGCAGCAGCGAGGCGAGCGCCGCCACCCCGGCCGTGTATGCCTTCGTGAGCGCCTTTGTCGTGTTGCCGACCGCGTCCAGCACGAGCGTACGGCCTCGCACGTCCGGGCGGTCGCGGGCCACCGTCAGGGCCACGATGCCGCCCGCGTTGTCCACGATGGAGCCGAACGCGTCGATGGCGAGGACGTAGCCGGCGGTGCCCAGCATCCCCATCGTGGCGACCGCGGTGCCGAACAGGCCTCCCCCGGCGAGGCCCGAGCGGGCGCCGAGCAGGTAGGAGCCGAAGGTCGCGCCGACGACCACGAGGAGCGGGAGCACCGAGCTCTCCAGGCCGATGGCGAGCCCGCGGAGCACGGCCATCGCGGAGCCGCTGCGGGCCGCCTCGGCGAGCTCGCGCACCGGGCGATGCCGCTGCTCGGTGTAGTACTGCGTGACGTGGAGCACGCAGACGCCGGCGACGATGCCGATGACGCCGCAGGCGAAGAAGACGACCCAGTGGGCGCCGAGCAGCCACTTGGCGGCCCCGGCGATGCCGACGGCGTGGAGGATGGCCGTGACGTAGAGCCCCCGGACGAGGGCGTTGAAGGCGTCCTCCCGGTCGTCGGTCTTGACGACCATCACGCCGAAGAGCGTCGCGAGGAGGCCGAAGGCGCGGCTGACCAGCGGAAAGAGCACGACGGCGAGGGCGCTCGGGAGGCCGGCGTTGTTACGGAAGAGCATCGCGCCGACCACCATGGCGCCCGCGTTCTCCGTGACGGTCGAGGCGAAGACGCCGGCCGCGCGCCCGGCACAGTCGCCGACCGTATCGCCCGCCAGGTCGACGATCGTGGCCGGGTTCTGCTGGTCGTCCTCGTCGAGCCCGACCTCGGCGCCGGCGAGGTCCGCGCCGAGGTCGGCCGCCTTCGAGAACGTGCCGCCGCCGAGCTGCGCCATCAGCGCGGCGAACGAGGCCCCGAGCGGGTAGCCGGCGATGACCCAGGGGATCGTCGGCGCGAGCGCGAGCGCCTCGGCCGGCTCGGCCCCGAAGCCGCCCCGGAACGCGAGGACCGCGGCGAAGAGGCCGCCGAGGCCGAGCAGGCTCAGGCTCGCGGCGAAGAGCCCCGAAACGGCCCCGCCCCGGAGGGCGATCTGCAGGGCGAGATCGAGCGAGCGGCGGGCGCCGCTCGCGGCGCGCACGCTGGTGCGGGGCGCGATCCAGGTGGCGACGCGGCCCGTCGCGACCGCGCTGGCGGCCCCGACCGCGAACGAGAGCGTCAGCCAGACCCCGAGCTCCAGCGCGGGCACCGGGTTCTTCTCCCCCGCGCGCCGGAGGAGGCCGTACGCGAGAAAGATGGCGCCGCCGAGCATCGCGGAGACCGCGCCGATCACGCTGCTCTGGCGGCGAAAATACGCCTCGGCGACCCCCTGGATGAGCGCGGCGACGCGCTGCATCTCGGGCTCGACCGCGGGGCGGCCGACGACCCAGCGAGCGAGGTAGGCCGCAAAGGCGAGCCCGATCAGGCCGCCGCTGAGGATGAGCGCAAGCTCCGTCATACGGGCGGACCGGGCGCGCACCCGTGAAAGCGCTGCCTCGGCCGGTGAGGATGGTGCGGGCGATGCCCGCGGGAGCGCCGCAGGAACCCGCGCTGCAGCGGCGCCTGCCTTCCCTACTCCGGCCGGCAGGGCCGCGCAAGGGAAGACGACGCGCGCGGGCCGGTCATTTCACGTTGTTCGCATCGCGCCCGACCGCGTGGTCCAGCCGGGTCTTCGCGACGAGGGCCCCGACGCGCGCGTTGAGCTGCTGCAAGCGCGCGCGCGTGACCTCGGTCTCAGCGTCGACAACGTCGACGCTGGTGGCCCGTCCCGCCCGGAACAGCTCGGATCTGACGCGCATCGACTCCGTGGCCGCCGCGAGCTGGCGCTCGGCGGCCTCGATGCTGCTCGTGGCCTTGCCCAGCTCCGCGTAGGCGGACGCCACCTCGAGCCGGAGGGCGTCGCGCAGCGCGGCCTTCTGCTCGGCGACCTGCGCGGTGCGGGCGCTCGCCTCGGCCGAGGCGGCCGCGGTGGTGAAGATGTCGTTGATGACCCACGTGGCGCGGACGCCGGCGGCCCACGTCGCGTCAAACCTGTCCTGAGCCCCGAAGACCCGCTGGTTGGGGTTCGCGTACGTGAGCTCGGCGAAGCCGTCCAGGCGCGGGAAGTAGCCGGCCCGCGTGACCGCCTCGGCCTTCTCGAGCGAGTACTGCGTCTCGTCCAGGGCGCGGATCTCGAGGCGCTTCTGGAGCGCCTCCTGGAACAGCGCCGGAAGCGCCTCGGCAGACGGGCTCGCGGGCGTGCTGCCCATCACGTTGATGCCCAGGGCGAGCGGACGATCCTGCGGCGCCCCGAGGGCGATCCGGATCTGATCGTCGGCGACCAGGAGCGCGGCCTGGGCCTCGTGGAACACCTGCTCCGCGCTGGCCACCTGGGCTTCGAGCCGGAGCACGTCGGCCCGCGAGAGCAGCCCCACCTCGAAGGTCCGGCGCGCGTCCTCGACGTGGGCTCTGGCCTGAGCCACCGCCTCGCGCGCGACGACGACCTGCCCCTTCACCCGGACCCAGTTGAAGAACGCTATCTTCGCGTCGGCCGCAGCCTGTAGCGTCTCGGCCTGCAGCTCGATCCTCTTCGCGCTCTCCGCGTGAGACGCCGCCGCATACCCCTGCGAGATGCGGAACACGTAATCCGAGATGGGCACGGCGAGGCTCGCCGTCAGGGAGTAGGAGTTGACGGACGAAGGGAGGGTGAGCCCGGGCGATTCGCCGAGGGCAACGAAGCCGCTCCCGCCATCGGCGATGCACTGCGCCTCGGGCGCGCCTGGGCAGGGCACGGTGGAGAGGCGTCCCGGGGTGAATCCCGGTCGCCCCTGCGCATCGAGCAGAGGTTGCCCCTGCGCATCGACCACGGCGAGGACGGGCGTCCCGGCACCGAGAGGCGGGATCTCGACCTCTGACAAACGCGTGTAGGTGGCCGTCACCGTGAGCCGCGGAAAGTAGTTGATCAGCGCCTGGTCGACCCTCGCCGAGGCTGCGCGGAGCTCGGCCTGCTTGACGCGGATCGACGCGCGCGTCCGCAGCGCCGCCTTCGCGACCTCGTCCGGCGTCAGCCCCCCGGGCTGCGGGGCGAGCGCGGTGGCGAGCGGATCGGGCCTCTGCGCCGCCGCCGGGGGCGCCGCGAGAGGAGCCGGCGGGGGCTGCGGCTGACCGGCGGTCGGAGGAGCGGGCGCGGGCTGCGGCGCGGCCGGCTGCGGAGCGGCGGGCTGCGCGGCGACCGGCTGGGCGATGAGCCCGAGGGCGAGCAGCCCGGCGAGCGTCGAGGCCAGCGAGATGCTGCGTCGAGACGAGGGTGCGGTGCTTTTCATGACCGGTCGGTCACTTATGGGCGGCGAAAGCACCCGTCAAGATCGCAGGCGATCCCGCGCATCGCGCCTCGGCGATCGCTCGCCTCACCGTTGCGCGAGCGTGACCGGGCGGCTCGCGCTCGAGCCGGCGCACGTGGGGGACCGCGCTGCAGCGTCCGTGACCGCGCTCGGCGCTGCGGCCTGGCGCGGTCGTCATGCCGTGCCGCAATGGGCCACGACAGTCGGGACACCCGCGCCGGCGCGCAGCATGAGGGAGCCTGATCTCCGGTGCGCCGATCAGTGCACCGTCAGCGCCCGTCCGACCCACCTCGACGCGCCGTTCAACGCACGTTCCGTGCACCGTCCGTACCCGACGCATGCACGCTGCCGACGGCAGCAATCCGTCGTTCGCTCCGCGGTAGCGCGTGTTGCCCTGCTCCAGGGGATGGAAGAACATCCAATGGAGTGGCCGCCATCTTGCTTGGCGGCGGACCGGAGGCCCTCATGCATCGACCGCTTGCATCGCGCCGCACCTTCTCCCCGATGCTCGCCATCCTCGCGACCGCATCCTCCTTCGCCGCCTGCGCCCCGTGGGATCTCGGAGAGGACGAGCCGCCGCGGATAGGCGCCCCGGGGAGCGTCGCGATCGCGGCGGAGCCGCCGCCTGCGATCAGCGGTGGGACGCTCGCCGTGAGCAGGAGCGCTGCCAGGGCCGTCGCCGCCGATCCGGATCGCGACCGGGTGTGGGTCGTCGATCTCGTGGCGGAGAAGCTGACCGCGGAGATCGTCCTGGAGAAGGGAGACGAGCCGGGCAGGGTCGTCGAGGACGACGCGGGGCGGTTCCACGTCGCGCTCCGCCGCGGCGGCGCGATCGTCACGATCGACGCGGAGAGCGGCAAGCTCGTCGACCGACGCGCGGCGTGCCCTGCCCCGAGGGGGATCGCCTACGACGCGAAGACGGACCAGCTCCATGTCGCCTGCCTCGGCGGCGAGCTCGTGACGCTCCCGGCCGGCCCCGGGGCGGCGACGCGGCGCGTGCAGCTCGAGCGCGACCTGCGCGACGTGGTCGTGGACGGCGATCGGCTCCTGGTCAGCAAGTTCCGCGCTGCGGAGCTGCTCTCGGTCGACGCGGAGGGCAACGTCACGGCGCGCGAGTCGCTCCCGCAGTTCAACCTGTTCGGGCAGCAGTTCGCCCCGACCGTCGCCTGGCGAACGCTCCCGCTGCCGACGGGGGGCGTCGCGATGGTGCACCAGCGCGCCCTCACCGGGACCGTCGAGATCGTGGAGGGCGGCTACAGCTCCGGCGGTTGCGACGGGAGCATCGTGCACAGCGCGGTGTCGGAGCTCGGGACCGCGGCGTCGGGCAGCGAGACGAAGCTGTCGGCGGCCCTCTCCTTCGCCACCCTCCCGGTGGATCTGGCGATCTCCGACGACGGCGCCTCGTACGCCATCGTCGCGGCCGGCACGAACGAGGTCCTCGTGACCGACCCCGCGAGCCTGAACCAGTTCGCGGACCTCGGCTTCGAGAAAGAGGGGACGTGCGTCGAGCCGCAGCACCGGGTGGAGGTGGCTGGCGAGCCCACGTCCGTCGCGTTCGCGGGCGACGCCGTGATCGTCCAGACACGCGAGCCGGCGAGCCTCCAGGTGCTCACGAGCGACGGCGTCTTCCGCACCCGCGTCATCACGCTTCCCGGGGAGAGCCGGAAGGACACCGGCCACGAGATGTTCCACCGCAACGCGTCGGGCCCGATGGCCTGCGCGTCGTGCCACCCGGAAGGCGGAGAGGACAGCCACACGTGGGTCTTCAACCCGATCGGGCCGCGGCGCACCCAGTTCGTGAGCGGCGGCATCCTCAACACAGCGCCGTTCCACTGGGACGGCGACATGTCGGGCATCGAGGCCATCATGAGCGAGGTCTTCGAGCGGCGGATGAGCGGCATGCACCAGGGCCCCCGCCGGGTGAAGATCTTCGCCCGCTGGATCGACAGCCTCCCCGCGCCGCCGGTGTCGTCGGCGCTCGACGAGCCGGCCGTGGCGCGCGGTGAGGCCCTCTTCCACGACAAGACCGTGGACTGCGCGAGGTGCCACGCGGGCGCTCAGCTCACGAACAACGAGTCCCTCGACGTCGGCACGGGCAAGGCCTTCCAGGTGCCGTCGCTGGTCCGCATCGGCGCGCGCGCGCCGTTCATGCACAACGGGTGCGCGAAGACGCTGAAGGAGCGGTTCACCAACCCCGCCTGCGGCGGCGGCGACCAGCACGGCAAGACATCTCACCTGTCGGAGGCCCAGATCGACGATCTGGTCGCCTACCTCGAGACCCTCTGACGCCCGTCCGATCCGGCCCTCCGCCGGGATTTTCGCGGAGGATCCCGCCCTTGTCGCGCCCCCTTCACCGCGAATGATGTAACGAGCGCCGAGCCGCGATATGCTGGCGCGGCGTGAACGTCGCAGAAAAAGTCGCCACCCTCGAAGCGCTCCTCCAGCGGGTGCAGCGGAACGCCGCTGCGCCTCGAACCCGGACGCAGCTCCCGGTCTCGGCCGAGCTCGTCCCTCACCGCGGTGAGGCGCCCGGCGCTATCGCCAACGACATCGCAGGCGCGGCCTCGCCGGACGGCGGGCTGAGCTCGGCGGAGATGTCGCCGGCGAGCGAAGCGCGTCCGGCAGCGGCCTCGCCGGCGGCGGCCAGCGCCGTCGCCATGGGCGGATCGCCGCGCGCCGCCGAGCCGGTCCTCGACGATGCGCGCCAGGTCGCCGCGTCGCCCGCGCAGACCGGGGCGGCAAGCGCTGCGAAGCAGCCGGCCGCGGCCGCCAGGGCACCGCAGGAGGCTCAGCCTGCAGCCAGGGCCCCGCAGCCAGCCGCAGCGGCGAAGACCCCGCAGCAGCCGCCGGTCAAGACGCCCGCCGCGACAACGCCTGCCGCAGCCGCGGCCAGGACGCCGGCCGCCAGGACGGCCGCCGGGACGCCGGCGCGCTCCCCGATGCCGTCGGGCGGCGCCTTCGACAAGCCGGCGGCCGGGCGGCCCGCAGCCTCGCTCGACCTGCCGCGGGCCGAAGCCCGCGACGCCGGCTCCCCCGTCGGCGGTCAGGAGACCTACCGTCCCCCCGCGGAGCCCGCCGAGCCGAGACCGAGAGAGGCGGCCCGAACCGCCGCGTCCAAGGTCACGGCGCCGGTCGCCGCCAGGTCGACCGGCCCGGCGGTGCCGCCGGCGCGCGGCTCCAGCCCGCGCGCCGAAGGGAAGCCGTTCTTCCCGCACGAGGACGTCGCCGCGAGGGCGAAGCCGGCCGAGAGCGACAGTGAGCTCTCGTTCGCGGGGCTCCTCCCGGACGAGCCGGAGCCCGCGAAGGCTCCGGCCCTGAAGCTCCCCGCCGAGCGCAGGCCGATGCCGGAGCCCGCGGCGGCCGTCGCGGCGCGCGCCGCGACGACGCCGCTCGGGAAGGAGGGCGCGTCGGAGGCGGCCGCGCCCCCCGAGGCGGCCGTCAGCGAGCCGGTCACCCCCAAGGCCGTGGCCGATTCGCTCGCCGCCAGCACGCGGCGCGCGATGGGGGAGCCCGCGGTCGAGCGCGAGCTCAGCCGCGAGATGGTCGACGACGAGCCGACGGTGATCCGCGGGATGCTCGAGGACGAGCCCACCGTCATCCGCTCGCGGCCCGAGGGGCTCGAGGACGAGGAGACGGCGGTCCGCTCCGCGCGCTCCGAGGCCCAGGCGATCGCGCGCTCGGTCCAGGATCAGGAGACCGTCGACGCCGGTCCCGGGGCGCTGCCCAGGGAGGCGGCCGAGGAAGCGGAGCGCAAGTCCAGGCCGAAGCCGATCGACCGCGACCAGCTCCCGAAGGTCATCACCAAGGATCCGCCCATCGCCCCCGTGGAGAAGGGGCCGAAGCCGTCCGAGGTCGCCACGACGCGGCCGCCCGCGGACACCAGCGTCACCGAGCGCCCGACGGCGCCTCGCCGATCGCGCGCGGGCCTCGTCATCGCGGCCGTGGCGCTCCTCGTGGCGGGCGCGGCCGTCGCGCACCGCCTCGGGTTGTTCGGCTCCGAGCCCGCGCCCCCGACCAACGTCGTGCCCGACAACACCGCGGGCGCAGCGCAGGACGTCACGGCGCAGCCTCCGGCCACGGCGCCGACGCCGGCCGCCGCGACCGCCGAGACCGCTCCCGCCGAGGCCGCGCCCGCTGCCCCCTCGGCGGCCGAGACCACGACGCCGGCGGCGACCGCCGCGCCGGCCGAGACCGCTGCGCCGGCTGCGACCGGCGCGGCGGCCGCGGGCAGCGCGGAGAACCTGCCGTCGAACCGTGGCCACCTGCTGGTCAACTCGCCCGAGCAGGCCTCGGTGTACGTGAACGGCTCGCTCGCCGGGAACACGGGAGAGACGCTCGAGGTTCCCTGCGGGACGCGGTACGTGCGGCTCGGCAAGCTGACGACGGAGAAGGCGGCGACCCCCGCGTGGCTGTCCGCTGGCCAGGCGGTGATCGTGGGCTGCCGCAAGCAGACGGTCGTGTCGATCAATCCCACGCCGGCGAGCCCGGCGCCCGAGCGGCCGGCGAAGCGCAAAGGCAGCCCGGCCGCCGCGCCCTCCGACCAGGAGGGCGCCGCTCCGGCGCCCGCCGGCGGAGACGCGCCCGCTCCGGCGGATGATCCCGCCCCGTAGAACGCTCACCTCCCCCGCTGAATCGACGGACGGCCCGCCCGGCGCGCCGGGGTGCGGCCCGCGCTCCTGCGGGCGCGCCGGGGCGCGGTGCTAGGCTGCGCGCCTCATGGAATCCAAGACGACCGCCCTCCCCCGCCCGACAGGCGCGGCGGCGAACGAAGCGGCGGCCCCGCTGGCGCCCGGCGCGGCGGTGAGCGCCGGGCCGTTCCCGGAGCGCGGCCCTGCACTCGACGACATCGCGGAGACGGCGCCGAGCGCCGTCGGGGAGATCGTCGCCCGGGCGCGGGCGGCGCAGCGCGCCTGGGCCGAGGTCCCGATCGGGGAGCGGGCGCAGCTCATCGCCAAGGTCAAGCGGCGCCTGCTCGCGCAGACCGAGGAGATCGCGGCGCTGCTGCATCGCGAGTGCGGCAAGCCGATCGAGGAGGCCGCGCTGGCCGAGGTGCTGCCGAACGCCGATCTCATCGACTACTGGACCGTGTCGATCGAGGAGCTGCTCGATGAGTCTCCCGTCGATCTCGACGCGATCGCCTACCCCGGCAAGGCCGGGCGTATCCGGAGGGAGCCGCGCGGCGTCATCGCGCTGATCACGCCGTGGAACTACCCGGTCGCGATCCCGCTGCGCACGATCGTGCCGGCGCTGCTCGCGGGCAACGCGGTGGTCTTCAAGCCGAGCGAGATCACGCCGCGCTCGGGCGCGCTCGTGGCGTCGCTGTTCGACGGGCTGCTCCCCGACGGCGTCCTCGCCGTCGCGCAGGGCGGCGGCGACGTCGGCGCCGCGCTCATCGAGGCCGGCGTCGATCTCGTCGTCTTCACCGGCAGCGTCGCGACCGGCAAGAAGATCGCCGTCGCGTGCGCCGAGCGCCTCGTCCCGACGTCGCTCGAGCTCGGCGGGAAGGACAGCGCCATCGTGCTCGGTGACTGCGATCTGGAGCGCGCCGCGCGCGGCGTCGTCTGGGGTGCCTTCACGAACGCCGGACAGAACTGCGCCTCGATCGAGCGCGTCTACGTCGAGCAGTCGATCGCGGACCGCTTCATCGATCGCGTCGTCGCGCTCACCGGCCAGCTCCGGGCCGGCATCGACGTCGGCGTGATGACGACCGCGCGGCAGGCCGAGATCGTCCGTCGTCAGCTCGACGTGGCGCTCGCGGACGGAGCCGAGCTCCTCGCCGGTGGCGCGCCGGAGCCGGGCTCCCTCGCCTTCCCGCCGACGATCGTCAAGGTCGAGCGCGAGGACACGCCGCTGCTCCGGGAGGAGACCTTCGGCCCAGTCCTCCCGGTGCTCGTGGTCAAGGACGTCGAGGAGGCGATCGCGCGCACCAACGCCTCGCGCTTCGCGCTCACGACCAGCCTCTGGACCCGGGGGTACGAGCGGGCCCACGCGCTCGCGCGGCAGCTGCGCTCGGGCGTGGTGACGGTCAACAACCACGGCTTCACGGGCGCGCTCCCCGCTGCGCCGTGGACGGGGACGGGCGACAGCGGCTTCGGCGTCACGAGCAGCCCGCACGCGCTCGCGGAGCTGACGCGGCCGCGCTTCTACCTTGAAGACCGCAGCAGGGCGAAGGGCGAGCTGTGGTGGTACCCTTATACTCCAGCGCTCCGGACCATCGCCTTCGCGATGGCGCGGGTGCGAGGCGGAGCCGGGTGGCTCGGCCGCATCGGCGCCCTCGTCGAGCTCGTCGCCGCGTTCGCGCGACGCCTGCTCGGCCGCTGATCCGGAGACCTGTCGAGGCAACGCATGCGCCCTCTCATTCTCCTGTCGAACGACGACGGCTACTCGGCCCCCGGCCTCATCGCGGTGCGAGACGAGCTTGCCCGGCACGCCGACGTCGTCGTGTGCGCGCCCGCCGTCAACCAGAGCGCCACGAGCCACTCCCTGAGCCTGCACCGCGTCCTTCGGCTGCTGGAGGCCGCGCCCGGCGTGTTCGCCGTCGACGGGACGCCCGCCGACTGCATCTACGTGGCCCTCCATGCCGGCACGCGCGTGCTGCCGCGCCGCCCCGATCTCGTCGTGTCGGGGATGAACCACGGGCTCAACCTTGGCTCTGACATCTTCTACTCGGGAACCGTGGCCGCCGCACGCGAGGGGGCGATGCGCGGCATCCCCGCGATCGCGCTCTCCGCCGACGCGGGCGCGTCGCGCGACGCCGCCGCGTCGCTCGGCGTGAAGCTCGCCCTCGCCCTCCTCCGAGCCGTGGGGCAGGCCGGCCGCCGGCCAGCGCCGCTGCTCAACGTCAACATCCCCGCGGGCAACGACTGGCCCGTGCGCGCCACGCGCATCGGCGCGCGCCTGTACACCGAGGAGGTGATCTTCCGCCAGGATCCGCGCGGGCACGAGTACCTCTGGATCGGCGGCGCAGGCGT
Source organism: Sorangium sp. So ce1335 (assembly GCF_051521615.1). Lineage (NCBI taxonomy): Bacteria > Pseudomonadati > Myxococcota > Polyangiales > Polyangiaceae > Sorangium > Sorangium sp. So ce1335. The sequence goes on along the minus strand of NZ_CP150363.1, from coordinate 4,130,251 downwards.
GCGTCACGATCTCGTGCCCGGCTCGGACACCGAGGCCTACGACGAGGGGGCCGTCAGCGTCACCCCGTTGACCCTCGACCTGTTCGCAGCGCAGCACGAGGGCATCGCGAGCGGCGTCGCCGCGGAGCTCAACGAGGGCCGGAGCGCCTGATCGCGCCCGCGACGGCGCCGTGCGGCGCTTTCCGGCTCGGGGGCGCTCGCCTACGCTCGGCGTCATGTTCGACCACGACGACCTGCCGTCAGAGCACGCGCTCCGCTACCTCAAGGCCCACCTCCGCAACGTCCCGGATTTTCCGAAGCCGGGCATCCTCTTCAAGGACATCACGCCGCTCCTCGCCGACCCGCGGGCGCTCCACATCACGCTGGATCTGCTGGCCCAGCGCTACATCGGCGAGCATGTCGACGTCGTGGTCGGCGTCGAGTCGCGTGGCTTCATCTTCGGCGGCGCGCTGGCGGCCCGGCTCAACGCGAGCTTCGTGCCCGTGCGCAAGCCCGGCAAGCTCCCGGCCGCGGCCGATCGCGTGGCGTACGCGCTCGAGTACGGCACGGCGGAGCTCGAGATGCACAGGGGCTCGCTCAGGCCGGGGGCCAGGGTCCTCGTGGTGGACGATCTGCTCGCGACCGGCGGCACCGCCGCGGCGGCCGCGGATCTCGCGCGCAGGCAGGGCGGCGAGCTCGTCGGCTTCGCGTTCGTCGTCGAGCTCGACTTCCTCGGCGGTCGGGCGCTCCTCGCGCAGCGCGCCGGCGACGCGGCGCGCGTGTACTCGATCGTGCACTTCGCCGCGGGCGAGTGATCGCTCAGTCCTGCCCGACGCCGACCTGCAGCTTGCGCGCGACGATGCGGCTCGCGCTTGTCGCCCGGGTCGGCCCGCCGACAGGGAACGTGATGACGACGGCGCCCGCCCCGCCTCGGGTGATACCGCCCCCGTGCGCCCCCACGAGCTTGCCCAGGCTCGATCCATCGAGCGAGGTGCCGGCGCTGCGCAGGGCGTCGATCTGCCCCGCTCCCTTCAGCGCCGCGAGCGCCCCCCGATCGACCGCCGGCAGCTCGGCGAACAGGCCGGAGGCATAGACGAGCGCCGCCGCCGCCGCGGCCGGATCCGTGCCGCGGAACCAGGCGCCCGCGTCGTGGTAGGGCAGGTGCGCGCAGCGCGCGTACAGGGCGCCGAGCTCGGCGGACGCCCCGTCGGCCATGCGATCGGCGAGCGCGATGAAGCGCGCCCGGAGCGCGGGATCGAAGTACGCGCGCGCATACCCGCCGGAGAACCGCGCGATCACCGCGCGCCACGACGGCGAGCGCCCCGCCTCCTCGCCGTTGAAGCCGGGGACGATCTCGACGAGCCCGTCTGTCACCGCCGCGAGCTCTGCGTCGGCGCCCGCGGTCAGCTTGCCCTCGACGATGAACCCGCCGAGCCCCACGGCCTCCGCGCTCAAGGCTTCTTGGCCCGCGGCGGCCTGCGCTGCGCCGCCGCGCGGCGTCGCGAGCCAGAGCTCGGCGACCCAGCCCGCGAGCTCGAACGGACCCATGGATGCGCCGGAGTAGATCCGCTTGCGTGCCGCCTCACAGGTGCGCGCGTTCCGCGCAGCGTCCTCGGCGGCTGTCGTCTCCGGGGCGACCGGAGACGCGACCGGCTCCTCCCGCGAGCGCAGCATGCGCACCGCGACGAGCGCGCCCACGAGCGCGAGCGCGACAGCGGCGACGGGGATCACGACGTGCCGCACCGGCCGCCCCTGCGCCCTCGCCCCCGGCGGCACCAGCGATGTCACCGCGCGCTGCGCCTGCGCGAGCCGCCGCGCCAGGTCTGACGCCTTGCGAGCGCGCAGGTCCTGCGGCAAGAGCGGCCACTGCTCGACGAGCTGCTCCAGGTCGATGGCGACCGGGGCCCCTCGCCCGCGCAGCGCGATCTGCCGGCCCTGGACGCTCACCGATCCCGAGGTTCCGAACAGGCCCAGGGCCTCCTGTACAGCCGCCTCTATCTCCCGCGCGCTGAGGTCGTCCACGATCGCAGAGTAACCGGATTTGTGGCCGTCATGCCCCCGCTTCTTGGCGCCGCGCTCGGCGCGCGCGGGCCCGGACGCGGCGGACGCCCGGTCGGCCCCGTCGGCGCGCGCGGGAAATGCCGCGCAGGGCCGAGGGAAATGGCACATTCCTGCGCGTGCAGAAGACGCGCGTCTACCTATCGCCCGGCATGTTCGGGTTCGCCACCCTCGCCTCCCTCGAGTACTTCGAGCACTTCATCCGCGCCATCGAGGAGCGCTTCCGCGACCGCGGCCGCGTCGTCGAGATCCGCGTCTGCGAGGTACACCCGACGGCCTCCATCCTCCGCCGGGCCGCGAAGCTCGCCCGCCTCGTGGACGAGAGCGCCGGCGACGACGGCGGCCCGATCCACATCGTCGGCCACTCGACAGGGGGCCTCGACGCCCGCCTCGTCGCCTCGCCCGCGGTGCGCCTCCCCGGGAACGCGCACCGCCGGCTCGGCTGGACGAGCCGGCTGCGGTCCGTCACCACAATCAACACGCCCCATTTCGGCACGCCGCTCGCCGCCTTCTTCGCCACGGTGAGCGGCCAGCGCCTGCTCTACGCCGTCACGGCGCTCACGGTGGCGGGTCTCAAGCTCGGCGCGCCGCCGCTCGCGGCCGCGTCGGCGCTCGTCGCCGCGTTCGGCAGGGCGCAGCTCGGCTTCCTCGAGATCGAGCTCATCGACCGCTCCGTCGAGAGCTTCATTCGCGTGCTCGACGACGCGTCGAGCCGCGATCTGCGCGCCTGGCTGAAGCTGCTCCGCGACGACCAGGGCGCCATCGTCCAGCTCATGCCCGAGGCGATGGATCTGCTCCACGCCGGCCTGGAGGACCGCCCCGGCCTGCGCTACCAGAGCGTCGCGACGTACGCTCCGCGCAACGCCGTGCGCGACTGGGTGTCGGCGCTCCGGTCCCCGTGGGGGGCAATGTCGGCCGCCATCTTCACGGCGCTCTCGAACATCACGGCCCGCCTGGACGAGCACTACCCGTGTCGCTCCCATGACGGCTCGATCGAGCAGAAGCTCGCGCGCGTGCTCGGCGAGCTGCCGCCACCCGACGCCAACGACGGCGTGGTCCCGCTCGCCTCGCAGGTCTGGGGGGACCTCATCTGGGCCGGCAAGGCCGATCACCTGGACATCGTCGGCCACTTCCCCGGCCAGGGCGGGCACATCGACTGGCTGGCGAGCGGCGCGCGCTTCAACCGTCTCCGGTTCGACGCGGTGCTCGACCGCATCGTGACCGGGATGGTGGCCGGCGAGCAGAGCGGCGCGTCGGAGCAGGCCAACGCGCCGCCGCGCCCGGTGATCGAGACGCTCGCGCCGGAGCGCGGCGACGTCGAGCAAACCGCGGCCGCGGCGAGCGCGGTCGGCGGACCCGCGATCGGAGATCCCGCCGGATGAGCGCCGGGGGCGCGGGGCGCGCGCTGGCGCAGATCGCGACGGAGCTCGTCGAGTGCCGGCGTTGCCCGCGGCTCGTCGCGTGGCGCGAGGACATCGCGCGGGAGAAGCGGCGCGCCTACCGGGACCAGACCTACTGGGGCCGCCCGGTGCCGGGCTTCGGCGATCCGGACGCGCCGCTCGTGATCATCGGGCTGGCCCCTGCGGCGCACGGCGCGAACCGCACCGGCCGGATGTTCACGGGCGATCGCTCGGGCGACTTCCTCTACGCGGCGCTGTTCCGCGCCGGGCTCGCGTCGCAGCCGACGAGCACGTCGCGCGACGACGGCCTCTCGCTGCAGGGCGTGTTCATCACCGCCCCCTGCCACTGCGCCCCCCCGGACAACAAGCCCTCGAACGACGAGCTCGCGGCGTGCCGCACCTGGATCGAGCGAGAGCTCGCGGCCCTGCACCGCGCGCGCGTCTACCTCGCGCTCGGCAAGATCGGCTACGACGCCGTGACCGCGCTCGCCCGCGCGCAGCGCGCGCCGGCCGCCGCGGATCGCGCGCGGCGTCGCCCCGAGGAGGACCTGCGCCTGCCGCCGTTCGCGCACGGCGTGGAGACGACGATCCTCGATCCGCGCGGCGGCGCCGGCGAGGCGAGGCTCTTCGGCAGCTATCACGTCAGCCAGCAGAACACCCAGACCGGGCGGCTCACCGGCGACATGTTCGACGAGGTCCTGCGCCGCGCCATGCGCGCGGCAGGGCTGCGGGCCCCCTGAGGCCCGACTGGCTGGTCGATCTTGCTCGCGGCGCCTCGGCCGTCGGCGCCGCGCTCGCCCGGCGGGCCTACTCCTGCTTCGACAGGAGCTTCTGCAGATCGCCGGACTGGAACATCTCCATCAGGATGTCGGAGCCCCCGATGAACTTCCCGTCCACGTAGACCTGCGGGATCGTCGGCCACTGTGAGTAGTCCTTGATCCCCTGGCGCAGCGAGGGGTCGGTCAGCACGTTGACATCTTTGAACTCCACGCCGCACTTCTTCAGGATGTCGACGGCGCGCGCCGAGAAGCCGCACTGCGGGAAGGTCTTCGTGCCCTTCATGAAGAGGACGACGCGGTTGCTCTCGACGGTATCCTTGATCGCCTGGTGGATGTCGCTCATGGCTCGTTCCTGATCTCCCGCCGCGAGCGGGATCGCCCATCTTTCAACGCACACGGTGCCAACGCACACACAAAGTACTCAGGTGTCAGACGCCGCGCGGATCGCCGGACCTCGCGTTGACCCGGCCGGCGGTGGGCTCGCGGCAGGATCGCACCTGGCTCGCCAGGCGACCACGTGACCTCCGCGCCCCGCACGCGCAGTTCTGAGCACGCTTTCTGGTGTCGAGCGTCGCCCGCGTCAACTGGGCGAGCGCGCCGCCAGGTCCCTTGCGGCGGGGCGCCGACGCGGCGCCGTGCGCGCGCGGCGAAAGCGGCCGAACGCTGGCCGGCGGCAGGCCCTCGGCCCTGCGGCGCCCCGGGAGCGACGCCGCGTCTCGCTCATTTTTCGCGCCTCTGGCCCGGGGATCTCAGCGTCTGGCCTCGCGCCGGCAAGTCGTTGTAGAACACGCCCCCACCTGAGCCGTCTACCGTCCGTGACCAGCGGCCGTGAGCCGCCGCGGGTGTGGCGAGCGTCCCAATGTCGTGGCCTCACCCCGCACAACCCTGAAGGAGCCTCGTATGCGCTTGTACGTCCTCATCCCTGCGGCCCTGCTCGGCCTCGCGGCCCTCGGCTGCGGAGGCAGCGACCCGGAGCCGAACGACCCGTCGCAGATGCAGAACCAGTACGGGGCATCAACCCAGTACCCGCCCGGCCAGTACCCCCCCGGGCAGTACGGGCAGCCCGCCCCGGCAGGGCAGTACGGGCAGCCCGCCCCGGCAGGCCAGTACGGCCAGCCCGCCCCGGCAGGCCAGTACGGCCAGCCCGCTGGCACCCCGACCACCCCGGCGCCGACCACGCCCGCCGCCGGTGCGACCGGCGGCCAGGCCGCGCCCATCGCGCCCACCATGGTGGCCGCGGCGACCCCGGTGCTCACCGCGATGGCGGCCTCCGAGGTGCAGGGCATGCAAGCGGAAGGCGGCGCGTTCGCCGGGCAGTTCCAGGACGGCCAGACGCTCGAGCAGCCCTTCAATATCCAGCCGGGCAAGTGCTACTCGGTCATCGGCGTGGGCGTCGGGATCCAGGAGCTCGACATCCAGCTCGTCGCGCACACGCCGCCGATGCCGCCCGTTGTCCTCGCCCAGGACAGCACCACCGGGCCGAACGCCACGCTCGGCGGCAAGGGGCAGTGCTTCAAGAACCCGCTCCCCATCGGCGGCCCCGCGAAGGCCGTCCTGCGCGCCCGCGGCAGCGGCATGGCCGTGGGCCAGATCTACGTGAAGTAGCCGCCTCGGCGCGACGCGCGGCGCCGCATCGGCGCGGAGCGTCGCGCCTTCAAGGCCGCGAGCAGGTCGCAGCGTGCGCAGCTCGCGGCGCCCTCCACCGTCCGTGCGGCGCTGCTGTCGGGCTTGCCTCACGTGGGCCCGACAGCAGGCCCGCCCTCGTGTGAGCCCGCTTGCGCCGTAAGCTGCTCCTGCAGCGTTCCCGACGGCGGCTCACCGGGACAGCCGCGACGCGCCCGGCCCCGCGGCTTCTCGCCGCGCAGGGCGCAAGGTACACTCCCCTCGTGATCTTTCCTTGGAAATATTGGGCGCCGCGGGTCGTCCCGCTCGCGCTGGCTTCCTGCTCGCTTCACCTGGACGGCGAAGCGGGGGGGGCTCCGCTGCCCGATCCCCCGCCCGGTACGCCATCGCCGGTGATCCTGACGTTCGACGAGCAAGGACCGCTCCAGCTCGCGCCGGGGGAGCTGCGCACGGTCTGGGTCTCCGGCCAGCCGCCGGTGCCGTACGAGGTGAGCTTCACGCTCCTCGGCGACGCCGCGGGCGCGTGGGTCGACCGCTCGACCGTCGTGGCGGACGAAGACGGCCGGGCCTCGGTCCAGCTTCATGCCTCCAGCCTGGGGAGCACGTTTCGACTCCGCGCCGCCACGAAGGACGGCCCGGCCGCCGAGCTCGGGGTGTCGGTGAGCGCGGAGGGCTTCGGGACGCTGCGCGTCATCCCGGTCTACCAGGGCAAGCGCCTCGCGAAGGAGTGGACGGCCAGCGTCGTCACGGGGACCACCTGCGAAGAGCTCGCGACCGCGGCGCCGGAGGCATCCGCGGGCGCGCTCGTGGCGCACGGCGGCCCGGACGAGCCGGTGGTCGTCTCGGGCGCCCCGGTGGGGGTGAGCCTCGCCGTCGCGCTCCACAGCGGCCGGATCCTGTGGGGCTGCACCGGCGAACGAGAGCTGCAGGCCGGCGCCTCGCGCGACGTGTGGGTCCCGGTCAGGGATCTGCCGCTCGATCTGGCGGCGACGAGCCTGAACACAAAGCTGACGATCGCGTCGGCAGACGGGCTGGACGCGCTGCTCGACACGGCGACCGAGCAGATGGTCAACGCCTTCTTGCCCGTGGACGAGGAAGCCGCGTCCCTGCTCGACGCGATGGAGCGCGCCGCATCCCCGGACGAGGCGTCTGCGTTCGAAGCGCAGCGCCGTGAGCAAGGCTGGGACGCCGCCGCGCAGGCGCACCTAGCCGCGCTGCCGGTCCCCCTGCGCGATCGGTGCTCTGCGTGGGCTCGCGCCGGGCAGGCGGCTGCGCCGCTCGCGATCCACGGCAAGCTGATCGGCCTGAACGACATGCCGGGAAGCGCGCGCTTCGAGGTGAGCTGGCTCGGCAGCGCGACCGCCGAGAGCGCGGGCATGCAGGCGCCTGAGATCATGTCGTGGACCGCCGATCCCGGCGATGTGCTCCGACTCGCCGGAACCCTCTCCTGGGTACCGAGCCTCTATGTCGGCGGCGCCGCGGCGTACGGGGCGTCCCTGGAGACCGAGTCCATCGCTGAAGCGCTCGCCGATGCAGCGGACTGTGCCACCCTGGGCGAAGCGCTCGTCGGCTACGCCGGCTGCGACAGCGACTGCATGGCGACGCTGTGCGCGAGCGGGCTCAAGATCCTCTGGCACGATGGCCAGGAGGCGCTGAAGAGGTCCCGGCCGACCGGCGAGATCGTCGTGAACGCTTCGGGGAAAGCGCAGGTCAACAGCGCGGCCGCGCCGGTCTCCTGGACGGCAGACTGGCTGGGGACGATCCGTTACGGGGACGAGGAAGCGAGCGTCGAGGGCGTGGTGGACGCCGTCTCCACGGACGTCATCGCCAACTGATCGCGCGCGGCAGCCGGCGCATCACCGGACCGCGTCCTTGCGCTCGCAGCGCAGGCGCCACCGCCGGCCCGTGGTCCGCTCGGTCGCTGCGAGCGGGATCGCGCTGGCAGCGACGTCGAGCTGCCTCTCGGGCGCCTTCGAGAAGATGCCTTGCATCCTCACCGACATCGCCTCGACGCACGCGGTGCCGGGATCCAGGCGAAGCCGGAACTCGGCACCATCGACCGACGGATAGCTGCCGCCGAGATCGAAGCTCGGCGAGCCCTCCAGGCCGGTGTCGAGGAGCCAGCCGTCCTGGCCCGGCTGACATCGATCGAGCGGCGTATCGACGAGGTCCTTGCGCCCGAGCGGCACCGCATCGCCGAGCGCGCCGGTGTCCCGATCGATCGGGAGCACATGCCAGGAACCGGCGCGCACGCCCGGGTCCGGGGCCGTCGAGATGAGCAGGCCGACGCCGCCGCCGAGCGCGCGCCGGACCAGGCGCGGGGGATCGACGCCGTAGCTGGTGCGGGCCGGACGATGGTAGGTCGCAAGCTGCCGCGCGATGCCGAGGTCGGCGCGCCACAGCGCCACGGCGTCATACGAGCCGCCGGGCGTCACGAAGAACCACGTCTCGCCGAGCCGGACCGCGCCGCTCGGAAAAGGCCGCAGAAAGCTGCCCGCGCGGCCGGCGCCGTCGCGGAGCGGGAGCACCGGCAGCCCCTCGGAGACCGCGTACAGGCTGCACCCGGCGCCCCGACACACGTGGGTCAGCGCAGCCCGTCCGCCGGGGTCGAGGTACGCGCCCCAGGACGCCGTTCCGTAGTTGACGACGCCGAGCGCCTCGGCCGCCGTGCCCTCGTCGGACCAGGGCGAGGCGCTGACGGCGCTGGAGCGCACCCCGCCCTCCGGGTCGAAGCGATCGTCGAATCGCATGAGCCAGCGCCCCGCCCGCGACCAGTCCGCGCCCCGCTTGCCCCATGCGTAGGCGCGCACCGTCACGATGTCGTACGGGGCGCCGTTGTCGAAGCCGATCTCGTCCGCCCCGAGCGCGGGCGGCGCGGTGTTGCGGAAAGGAGCCCACGCAGAGCTCGCCGTCTCCTTGGACGGCGGGCGCGCGGACGGCTGCGGTGGGCGCGCGGCGGGCGCGGCGGACGGCCTGTCCGGCAGCGGCGGGGTCGATGAGCCCAGCGCCTCGCACCGCATCGCGATCGGGCTCCCTGCGCGCAGCGGCGTCTGGAGCACCGGCGGCGGCTTCGCTTCAGCGAGATCGTCTGGCAGCGCCGTCTTGCCCCAGCCGACCCGGATCCAGCCCTTGAACACGCAGCCGACCGGGCCGCACGCCCGCGTCCGGGGGGCCGCGGTGTCGTCGTCCCGCTCGGGCAGCTCGATCGAGCGCCACGTCATGCCGCCGTCGGTCGACTCGGCGGAGCGCTCGCCCTCGCCAAGGGACAGCGCGAACCGCCCTGCCAGGAGCGCGCCGGTGCCGTCCTGGCGTGGCGCGCCGGCGGTCACGTTGCCGCTCTTCACGTCGATCCGGACGCCCACGATCGGGCCGCCTGCCTCCACCCAGCCGCCCAGGATCCCGGGCTCACGCTCCTCGAACCCCTCGAGCCACATCCCGCGCTGCAGATCGCGGACGGTGCTGCGGGGCTTGCCCGGAAGGACCAGCGGGACGGTGGTGACGTCGCTCCCCTTCAGCAGCGTGAGCTGCCCCGACGCGCCGGGGCGAGGCGGCGACAGAACGGCGACGCGGCCGTCGGAGAGCGCGACGACGCGCTCGACGCCGACGTCCCGCGCTGGCGCGCGGACGTGGATCTCGCGGGCGCTCCCGTCGGCAGCGACGATGCAATAGGCGCCCTGGCGCGGCCCGCTCCGCGCTCCGCACGAGCCGCGGATCACCAGCGCGCCGTTGCCGCTCGCGGCCACGAAGCGCGGATCCTCGAAGCGCATGAACCGGCGCACGCCGAGCGGCGGCTGGAAGGCGTAGATCGTCGTCGCCCCGTCGCGCTCGCCGCACACGAACCCGAACGACGCGCCCGCTCGGATCGCGTGGCAGGCCGCCTCGCGCTCGGGGTAGGCGTCCGGCGCGACATCGATGACGGCGCCGTCGCGCAGCGAGACGCGCGCCAGGGCGCCGCCGCGCGCCACCACTGCGGTCGAGCTCGAGTCGGGCCACCCATCCTCGACGGCGGCGCGCAGCGGGCGTCGCCCGAAAGGCCCCGGCGCCCGCGCGGGCGCATCCTCCACGTCCTCCGGCGTCTCGAGGGTGCGGTACGTCACGCCGCCGCGCGCGTCCACCGAGTAGAACCCGTTCGCGGTCATCACCGCCGGGTCGCCGCCGATGACGGCGAGGGAGGTCGGCCGCGCGTCGATCTCGATCGGGCGCCACGTGGTCCCGGCATCGAAGGTGACGAGCGGACCGCGCAGGTCGGCCTCGACCACGGCGCGCCAGCCGTCGGCGAACGCGAGCTGGCCGTACGCGCTCGCCGGCGGAAGCGGGCCGAGCGGCATCGCCTCGCCCGTCTGCGCGTCGATCGCGAGGAGCCGGTGGCTGTGCGAGAGCCGGGCGTAGAGGCGATCGAACCCCGCGATGATCTCGTTCGCCTCCGACGGGAGCTGGACCAGCGGCTCGAGCGGGGCGAGCCACCCCTGAGCGCGCCAGAGCTGCGCGCTCCCGCGGTTGGAGGCGTAGAAGAGATAGCCGCCGCCGAGCCGCGTCGGCAGCTTGAGCGCGGTGACGTGCCCGTTCGGCAGCAGCTCGACGGCGCGCTCGAGCGATCCATCGTCGTGCGCGACGATGCGCATGCGATCGATGAGCACCCGCCTGGACCCCGCCTCGCTGGCCACGACGCCGCGCTCGCCGACGAGGTCCGGCAGGAGCAGCGAGGGCGTGACCATGGTGACGAGCGCCCCCTGCGCGGCCCGCCCGCGGGCGTCCGGGAGCGCCGCCTGCGCGGCGCCGCCGCGATCGCGCGACGCCTGCCGCCCGGGCGGCGCGGCCCCACCGCACCCCCCGGCGCCCGCGCCGAGGAGCAGCGTCATCGCGAGGAGCGGCGCGGCGCCCGGCGCCCGCCGAGCCATCGGCGCGTGGTACCGCCGGTCGGGCTCGCTCATGACGGACGATGCTAGCGCGCCCCCCTGGGCGCCGCACCGTCCTTGCAGCGGCCAGCTCGACGCACGTCGTCGCGGCCGGCGCGACGCACCGACACGCGGCGAGCAGTTCGAGGGACGGCGAGCGCGGCTCAGCGCGGGGGCCAGGACGGCCCTCGCGCGTTCACTTGCCCTTCGCAGAGCACTGCATCGCGCACATCAGGTCGCCGGCCGCGCACCCGCAGCCACCGCGCTTGGGCGCGGGGGTGGCGGCCGGGGCCGGGGCGCTGGAGCCCGACTGCGACTTGGTCGCGGCGCTGCCGCCCGAGCTCTGCCGGGCCGGCCGCGCGGCGCCGCGCGCAGGCGCCGCCGCCGGCGCGGCGCTCGGCGCCGCGCTCGCGACCGGCTCCGCGCTCGCCGAGGCCGTCGCGGACGCCGTCGCCGTTGCCGTTGCGGCGGGCGTCGGCTCGGGCGCGGGCGGCGTCGTCGTCGCCGGGGCCGCCGCCGTCGTCGCGTTGTCGGCAGCGGCGGGCGCCGGCGTCTCGCCGCCGCCCTTCATCATGAAGAAGACGCCCGCGATCGCGATGCCCGCGATCGCGATGCCGGCCCCGATGATGATCGGGGCGCGGTTCTTGGGCGCCGCCTCGATGCTCGTCGGCGGCGCAACCGACGGCGGTCGCGCCGTGGTCACGATGGGCGCGCTGAGCTGGAACAGCCCGCCGTCGTTCGCCACGATGCTCGCGACCGGCGACGGCGCCCTGACGCCGGCTCCCGACGCGAGGGCCTTCAGATCGATGAGGCCGGAGTCGTCCGACGCGCTGGTGCTCGATCGCGGCGCAGGGGGCGCGGCCTTCGCCGTGAGCGCGCTCAGCGAGAACAGCATCGAGTTCTCGTCGCGCTGGCCGGGGGCGGTGCCGCTCTTGAAGAGCGGAGCGCTCGTGGCCACGTCGTCGGAGCTGGGCCGATGCGCCTCGGGCGCCGGGCTCGCGCCGAACAGATCCTGCGTCGGCCGCGCGGGATCGCGGCGCACCGCCGCGACGCGGGGAGCGGACGCAGCGACCGCCTCGATGCCCGAGGACGCCGGCGCTGCGGCCGCGCCGGCGCTGGGCACGGGCTGCGACTGCACGGGCGCCGGCTCCTGCGCGGCCATCGAGACCGGGGCGCTGCTGGCGTGCAGCGCGGCGACGATCGTGTCGACCTGGCCGACCGGCTGCCAGTCGGCCATCCCGTCCGCCCAGACGTACGTCTCGGCGTTGATCACCCCCGCCTGATAGCTGGCGACGATCTCGGCCATCGTCATCGAGCGTTGATCGCCGTCCGCCACGTTGACCAGGTACGTGGCCCCGTCGTTGGGAACGCTCGTGCCGGAGACCGGATCGGCGACCCCGCCGTTGGTCGTCACGCCCGAGCTGTTCACGAGGATCGTGGCGCCGCATTTGCGGCACTTGATCTTGACGGTTCTGCCTTGGACCTTCTCGTCCGAGACCGTGTATTTCGACTGACAGGACTGGCAGGTGATCTTCATTGGGGGCTGGCCCGCTGGGGGGTAGTGCCGGCGAGGCGTCGCGTGGAGTTTACCTTGATGCCGCGCCGGTGGCCCGCTCTCTGACGTGCCAGTCGCGCGTCTGATCTCGCAGCTCCGCTTTACGATAGCCGAGGTCGTCGGCCCTTCGTAAAGCACAAAGGAACGAAGCCGCTGATGGAACCGTTGTCGGGGTGCGTCACACACGGGCGCGCCGGCCGGCGCCCGGGGTACGATCCATCACGCCGCGCTTCCGCGCCGCCTCGCCGGGAGGAGGGCGGGCACACGCGCGGAGGGCGGGCACACGCGCGCGGAGGGCGGGCACACGCGTCGCCGCGGAGAGCGAGGCGCGCCGCTCAGGCGTCGCCGCGCGCCGAACCGAGCTCTTCCAGGCTGGGCTCGTCGGTCACGACGGGCACATCGTCGACCGGGTCGTGGGGCTCGGCGCTCTCGCTCGGCCCCGGGGCCTCGTGGCCCCCCACGTGCTCGCCGTACGCCTGTAGCTTCGAGTACAGGCCGCGGCGGCTGATCCCGAGCACGCGGGCCGCGCGCTGCTTGTTGCCGCGCACGGCCTCGAGGGTCAGCAAGATGAGCTTGCGCTCCGCGTCAGCCAGGCGCGTGCCCACCGGGAGGCGCAGCACGAGCGGGTGCTCGGCCGCCTCGCCCGCGTCCCGCGGCGGCTCCGCGTCGGGGATGCTGCCCTCCTGAGGCCTCCGCGGCAGCGAGGCAGGGCCCACGGAGGGCGGCGGCGGCGGCGCGACGGCGACGTGCGACGGCGCCGGGTCGGACGGGACGGCCATGTCCGACGGGTGGATGATCGGCACCGAGAGCGGCTCGGCCGGCTCGGGAGCGACGACCGGGGCCGCGGCCCGCTGGGACGCGACGCTGTCGTAGGCGCGTCGGCCGGAGCGCCGCTCGATCCGGCCCTGGCCGAGCTGAACGTCGTTCGCCGACACCATCTCGGTCGAGGCGAAGAGCGCGGTCTGCTCGATGACGTTCCGCAGCTCGCGCACGTTGCCAGGCCAGTCGTGCTCCGTCAGCCGCTCGACGGCGGCGTCCGTGAGGCGGCGCGCCGGGGTGCCGTAGCGCTTCGCGAACTTCAGCAAGAAGCGCTCGGCGATGGGCAAGATGTCCTCCCGGCGCTCGCGCAGCGGGGGCAGCGTCACCGTGAACACGTTGAGCCGATAGTAGAGATCCTCGCGGAAGACGCAGTCGTCGACGAGGTCGAGCAGATCCTTGTTCGTGGCGGCGACGACGCGGACGTCGGCCTCGATCTCCTTGCGGCCGCCGACGCGGGTGAACCGGTACGTCTCGAGCACGCGGAGCAGGCTGACCTGCACGGCAGCGTCCATCGTGCCGACCTCGTCGAGGAAGACGGTGCCGCCGGCGGCCGCCTCGAACTTGCCCTCCGCGGCCGCGAACGCGCCGGTGAACGAGCCCTTCTCGTGGCCAAAGAGCTCGCTGCCGATGAGCTCGCGCGGGATGGCGCCGGTGTGCACGGGGACGAACGGGCCGGCGCGGCGGCGGCTCCGATTGTGGATCGCGCGCGCGACGAGCTCCTTGCCGGTACCGCTCTCGCCCACGATCAGCACGGGCGCCATCGTCGCGGCGACGCGCTCGATGCGCGTGAAGACCTCCCGCATGCGGGCCGAGCCGCCGATCATCCCCTCGAACACGAGCTGCCCGTGGAGGGGGTCGTCGTCCTCGCCCTCGACGAACTCGCGGGCGGGACCGTCGGAGAGGAGCTGGCGCACCAGCAGCACGAGGCGCGCCGGATCGAGCGGCTTCTGGAGGTAGTCGGCCGCGCCCAGCTTGAGCGCGTCGACGGCGCTCGTGATCGACGCGGCGCCGGTGACCATGACGACGGCCGGCGGCGGCGTCTTCGGCTCGGGCCCTTCGAGCTCACCTGGGGAGAGCCGGCGCATGAGATCGACCCCCGTCATCCCTGGCAGGTTGAGGTCCGTGACGAGCACGTCCGCCGGGGTCCGCTGATGGATCTCGAGCGCTTGCTCGCCGCTCGAAGCGACGACGACGTCGAGGCCTTCGTGACGCAGCACCGCCTCGAGGATGGCCGCCTGGTCAGGCTCGTCCTCGACCAGCAGCACCCGGCCGTGCTGGTTGTGGCCCCGATGCGGCGAGCGCGCTTGTCCGCGCGGAATTGCAGCAGATACTGCGTTCGGTCCCAAAGCTTCCCTCCCAGCTCGGCGGACGGACGGCTCGGCCCCGTGCGATGTGAAACGTGCCGCTCAATTTGTACCCTGCGGGAGCTTCACATCAACTCGGGAGTTGCCTCCTTCTCGGTGCAAAGCCCCCTCACATGCCGTCCGTGACATGCCGTCCATGCGCAACGGATGCGACGCCCCCGGGTCGCTGCCCCCTGTGGTGACACGCCAGCGCGCGCATCACCAGCGCTCGATGATGCCGCATGCGATGCGATCGGCCAGCGCCATGCACGTAAGCATCGGGTTCACGGCAGGACTTCCGGGAAAGATGCTCGTGTCGGCGACGTAAACGTTCTCCAGATCGTGGCAGCGACCCGCTTCGTCGACGACGCCGTCGCGAGGCCTCCGCGACATCCGCGCCGAGCCGAAGGCGTGGTTCGCCGCGGTGATCGTGTCGCGCCCGTCGAGCCGCTTGCTCTTCAGGATCTCGGCTTCTGCCGGCGACGTCAGCTCGTCGGGGATCCCGTGCAGCCCGGGCAGGATCGAGGAGGCGCCCGCCGCCCAGCAGATGTCCGACAGGATCCCCAGGCCGCGCTGGATCTTCTCGACGTCGCGCGGCGCGTAGTCGAACCGCACATCCGGATCCCACGAGCCGCGCTTCGGACGGACCGTCCCGCGCGACTGCTCGGCCGCGATGATCACATCGAACGGCGCCATGCGGTTGTATGTCCGCAGATGACGCTGGTAGTCGTGCCCGAAGCCCGGGAAGCGCGCGGCGAGCACCGCGGGGGGCGACCAGAGGACCTCGAGCTTGATGCCCTGATCGAGGAAGTGGAGCGAGTGATAGCCCTGGGTGGCGCCCTCCCACGGGTCGATGGGATCGGGGAACACGGCCATGATCGCGAGCCCCGGGTGGAGCTGCAGCTCGTTCCCGACATGACCGCTGGAGCTCGCGGCGCCGCTGCGGAGCAGGATCAGCGGCGTCGCCATGCAGCCCGCCGCGAGCACGACGAGCCTGGCCCGGATCTCGACGGCCGCCCCCTCGCGCCACGTGAACGGCTCGATGGTGCGGCCGCGCATCCCGGCGGCCCGCCTGCCCGACAGGAGCAGCGTCTCGGCGCGCACGCTGGTGAAGACGCGCGCGCCCGCGCGGATCGCGGCAGGGACGTACGAGACGTCGGTCGACATCTTCGCGCGGTTGCGGCACCCCGTGAAGCACTCGCCCGAGCCGCGGCAGCCGCGCACGTTGCGGTGGGTCGGCTCGCTCGACAGGCCCAGCGCGTCGCAGCCCCGCTTGAAGCGCAGGTTGCGCTCGCCCTGCACCTCCATGGGCGTGGGCGCGACCCCGAGCAGACGCTCGACGCGCTCGTAGTGGGGCAACAGCGTCTCCAGCGTGATCGACGCCGTCCCGGTCCGGTCCGCCCACTTGTCGAACACCCAGGCGGGCGCGCGCGCGCAGATCGCCGAGTTGACGACCGACCCGCCCCCGAGCGCGATCGCCTGCATGGTCGGGATGAGCATGCGACCGCGCGCCGCCCGCATCCCCCCCTCGCGCAGCGTGCGCGCCAGCGACTCGCCCGCCTCCTGCCGGAAGTCCTCCACCCCGAACGGCGGCCCTTCCTCCACGAGGATCACGTCGCGCCCCGCCTCGGCGAGCTCCTTGGCGACGACCGCCCCGCCCGGCCCCGACCCGACGACGAGCACCTCGCAGGACGCCCGCACGTCACCGTCGTAGTCGGCGAACACCTTCACCTGGGAGCGCGGCTCGCTGGGCGCGAGCGGCTCCACCTCGGCCCTCGATCGGAGCGCGGCCACGGGGAGCTGGCGCTGCTCGGCGCGCTCGGGGCTCGCGGGCGGGAGCGCCCCAGATAGCCCCGGGAGCTTCATGCCGTCACCCCCGGCGAGAGCGACGTGGCGCTCACGGCGACCCCCTGCCCCGCCGGGCTCGCGGGGGCGCGGCGCTCGAACGGCGTGGCGCAGCAGGAGACGCCGATCGCGCGGGCCACCTTCTCGTTGGCGAGGTAGCCCATCGAGAGCATCGTCCGGAGCGAGAGGAACGTCACCCGCCGCAGGTAGATGCAGCTCTGCGCCATCGACGCGAGCACCGCGACGCGATCGGGCTGCGGCAGCCGCGTGAAGCGGGCGCGCCGCGGCCCGAAGACCCAGGGCGAGAGCTCGACGAAATGGAGCAGCAGCCGCAGGTAGGGCCGGAGCGGCCGAGGCGTGCGCGCGACGTAGCGATCCATGTACTCGACGAGCCCGGCCTCGGTGCCGGAGAGCGGGATCGGGCCGCCGGCGGGGAACAGCGCGTCCGCGCAGGCCGCCACGATGGCCCGCTCCCTCATGGAGAGCGCGCGGGCGGGCGCACCGGAGCTCCGGCCCCTGCGCGCGAGGACCACCGCGGCGAGGGCGAGCGCCGCGAGGGCAACGACGAGAACGATCACGGGCAGATGCGCAACGACGTCGCTCATCACTCGACTCCTTTCCTGGCGGCGCGGGCTCGCGTGGCGCCGCGCTCGGCCGCCCCACGGGCTCGCGCCCCCGTCGCCATGGCTGCCTCGAGAGCCTAATCCGGCGAGCGGAGTGCGCAATTTCGTTCGCACTGCGTCGGGGTGTTCGCACACCATCCTGTCCTGATTTACGCGGGCCGAGGTTACGGCTGTGACAATCGCGGTATGGTCGGCGCCCGATGAGCGACGAGCGCAGCAGAATTGCCGTGGACACGAGCGAAGACCCAGGACGCGACGAGCCTGCGGAGGACGAGGAGCCGATGGAGGACGAGGAGCGCCCGACGTCGCCGGCGCGCGATCTTCGTGGCTGGCTCGCCGGCGCGCCGCTGCCCGCGTGGCTCCAGATCGCGCTCGGGCTGGTCCTGCCGATGCTTGTCACGATCGTGGGGGCGCTCCGCGTCGCGAGCTTCACGATCGACGACGCGTACATCTCGTTCCGGTACGCGGAGAACCTCGCGAACGGCAACGGGCTCGTCTACAACGTGGGCGAGCGCGTCGAGGGCTACACGAACTTCCTCTGGACCGTGCTCCTCGCCGGCGCGGTGAAGCTCGGCGCGACGCCGGCGGCCGCGTCGAAGGTGCTCGGCGTGGCGTGCGCGTGCGGCGCCCTCGTCCCGACGTACCTCCTCTCGCGGCGGCTGCGCCCGTTCTCGAACGTCCCGTGCCTCGCGACGTGGCTGCTCGCGACGAGCATCCTCTTCTCCGGTTACGCGGTGTTCGGGCTGGAGACGCCGCTCTTCCTCCTGCTCACGCTCGCGGGGACCGAGCTCTTCCTCCGCGAGGAGGACGCCGCCGAGGCCGGCGAAGGGCCGGAGCGCGCCGCCTGGTTCCACGCGGTCCCCTGGTCCGGCGTCGTGTTCGCGCTCGCCGCGCTCACCCGCCCCGAGGCGCCGCTGTTCCTCGGGCTGCTCGTCATCTGGCACGTGGACCAGGCGTTCTCGCGGCGAAACCTGCTCCGCCTCTTCGCCTTCGCGCTCCCGGTCGCGGCGCACCTGCTCTGGCGGCACAGCTACTACGGCGCGTGGCTCCCGAACACGCTCGCCGCGAAGACCGGCAACTTCGCGCAGCAGCTCCAGGGCGGCAGCGACTACGTCCGCAAGTACGCGCAGCACGCCGGCGCCTTCCTGTGGCTCGGGCTCTTCTCGGTCGCGTCGTCCGTCGTCCACCGGCGCCGGAGCGGCCTCGCGATCGCGTCGATCGCGCTGCTCTTTGGCGTGTACGTCGTCGTCGTCGGCGGCGACTGGATGCCGTACTTCCGGTTCCTCGCGCCCGCTGAGCCGTTCGCGTTCCTGCTCGTCGACCACGCGATCCGCGCGATCGCCGCGCGGCGCGAGCGGGCCGCGTCGCTCGCGCTCGCGGCCTTCGGCGCGATCACGTTCGCGACCCGCACCGAGGAGCTCTGGCGGGCGCAGCGCAACATCCTCGTCAACGACAAGGGCTTCTGGGACGACGCGGCCGGGCGCACGGCCGACTGGCTCGAGAAGAACGCCGAGCCCGGCCCGATCGCGATCGCGGACATCGGCTACGTCGGGTACCGCACGGGCTTCCCGGTCGTCGACATGCTGGGGCTGCTCAGCCCCGAGGTCTCGAGCCTGCCCGGCGGGTACACGCACAAGGTCGGCACCGGCTACACCGACGCGCTCTTCTCCAAGAACCCGCGCTACTTCCTGATCATCGCCTCCGGGGCGGACTGCAGGAACCCCACCGTGCCCTCGTCGCGCGCGTCGTACAACGATCCCCGGTTCAAGAAGGACTACAAGCTCCGCCAGACCATCGCCCTCAAGAAGGGCGGCGCCTGGTGCATCTACGGCAAGACGTCGTACCCCTGACGGCCGGCCGCGCTCGCCTCACCCTCACCCCGCCGAGCGCCCTCCTCGCGGCGCTCGGCTCGGCCTCCCCCGACGCTCGCCTCAGCGCGGTTCGTCGGCGCGCGCCGGCGCTTCTCCTTGCGCCCCTGCCCCGGCGGCGGTCCAGAACGCCCGCACGTCCTCGATGCGCTCCGTCCGGCGCGCGTCCGGCAAGCTGTCGAGCAGCACGCGGCCGTAGCCGCGCGTGCGGACCCGGCGGTCCAGGATCGCCACGATGCCGCGATCGGTGCGCGTGCGGATCAGCCGGCCGAACCCCTGCTTCAGGGTGATCGCGGCCTGCGGGACGCTGTAGGCGATGAACGGGTTGCCGCCGGACTGCTCGATCGACGCGCACCGGGCGGCGACCACGGGATCGGTCGGCACCGCGAACGGGAGCTTCTCGATGATCACGAGGCGCAGCGCCTCGCCCGGGACGTCGACGCCCTCCCAGAAGCTCATCGTCGCCACGAGCACGGCGTGCCGCTCGGCGCGGAACCGGCGCAGCAGCGCGCCCTTCGGCGCGTCCCCCTGCACGAGCAGCGGCATCGGGGCCCGCGGCGCGCCCCCGCCCGCCCGGGCCTGCGCGGGCGCGCGGCCGAGCCGGGCGCGCAGGGCCGCGGCGAGCGCGTTCATCGCGCGGATCGACGTGCACAGGACGAACGCCCCGCCGCCCGTGATACCGATGAGCTCGGCCATGCGATCGGCCGCGCGATCGACGAACGCCGCGTCGGTCGCCTCGGGGAGGTCGCGCGGCGTGTAGAGGAGCGCGGCGTTCGGGTAGTCGAACGGCGACGGGACCTCGAGCTCGTCGACCGGCACCGACACGTCCTCGTCGAGCCCCATCCGCGAGCGGAGGAACCGGAACCCGGATCCGCTCGAGCCACCCGTGGTGAGCGTGGCGCTCGTCAGCACCACGGCGCCGATCCGCTCGAAGACGTGCTCGCGCAGCATGTGCCCGAGATCGACCGGCGACGCGCCGAACGACACGCCGCGCCCGCGCACCTCGACCCACGTGACCTGGTTCGTCGCGGGGTCGACGATCCGCGCGGCGTCGTCCCGCACCTGCGCCGCGCGGTTGCCGACGAGCTGCACCGCCTCGCTGATCGCGTTCGCGCTCGCGTAGCTCGAGAGCGCCTCGAGGTGGTCGTCCAGGCGATGGTAGGCCTCGAGCAGCTCGCCGGACCACGCGTCCCTGGCGAGCGGGACGCGGGCGCCCTCGCGATCCGCGCTGGCCGCGGGGCCGCCGAGCGCGGCGAGCCGGTCGAAGAGGGCGTCCGCGGACTCGCGCACGACGGCCGTGATCGCCGTCCCCTCGCCCCGGCCGAGGATCCTGTCGGCGAGGCCCGACGCGATGAAGGCCCGGTCCGCGTCGCGCAGCATCGAGTCGACGCGCGCGCGCGAGACGCGGACGCCGAAGAAGCTCGTCGCGATGTCCTCGAGCTGGTGCGCCTCGTCGAAGATCACCGCGTCGTACGGCGGCAGCGCGCCGGCGCCCGCGAAGCCGCGCCGCGCGCCGGCGATCTTCAGCGCGAGGTCCGCGAAGAAGAGGTGATGGTTGACGACGAGCAGGCGCGCCGCCTCGCTGTCGCGCTTCATCCGCGTGACGAAGCACTCGTCGTAGTAGTCGCACGACGATCCGAGCCGCGTCTCGCTCGACGACGCCACCTCCCGCCAGAGCGGATCCCCCTCGGCGAGGTGGACGAGCTCGGCGACGTCGCCCATCTCGGTCTCCTGCGCCCACGCCTCCAGGAGCGGCAGCGAGCGCCCCGCGGCCCCGGCGCCAGCGCCGGGGCTCTGGCGGAGCTCGTTGAAGCGGCGCAGGCACAGGTAGTTGCCGAGCCCCTTCACGAGCGCCGCGCGCGGATCCAGCCGGAGGTGCTCGGCGACGAGCGGCAGGTCCTTCGTGTAGATCTGGTCCTCGAGCGCCTTCGTCGCGGTCGAGACGACGACCTTGCGGCCGCTCAGGATCGCGGGGACCAGGTAGGCGAGCGTCTTGCCCGTCCCGGTGCCCGCCTCGCAGAGCAGGATGCGGTCCTCGGCGATCGCCCGCTCGACCGCGCTCGCCATCGCGACCTGGCCCTCGCGGTCCTCGTAGCCCAGGAGGCCGCGCGCGAACGGGCCGGAGGGCCCGAGCAGGCTCGCGGCTCGGTCGAACGGCATCGTCTACCGCTTACCGCGGTACGGCAGTCTTCTCCAGCGAGAGGGCGAACCCCACCTCGCTGACGGCGAGCTCGAGCGACGCCACCGGCTTCTCGAACTGGACCTCGCACCACGTATCCAGCGTCCGCGCGGCGTCGCCCGGATCGTGGACGTGGCGGAGGGCGGCCGCGCCCTCGGTGTAGCCGCGCGCCACGGCGGCCTCGGCCAGGGCGCGCGCCCGGTCGAAGAGCAGCTCGTCCGCCGCGCCCGGGAAGTCGCTGCGCTGGGCGCGCACGACGAACCCGACGCGCAGCGGCTCGGCGCCCACGACGACGCCGGAATCCATGAGGAGGTTCTCCCGCACCCGCTCCGCGACGTGCACGGCGTCGCCCCGGGTGCGGTACACCTCGAATCCGGCCTGGAGCAGGGCTTTCTTGATCTCCGCGGGTGTCGGCATCGTCCGCTGGTTCCCGGCTACCCCCATGCCAGCAGGAACATCCATCGCAAAATTGCGGGGCCCTCGTCAAGCTGACAGCGCTGACATGGACCTGTGGCGCTTTGGCGCCAGAGCGCATTTCCGCGCACGTCCGCGCAGTCACATACGCGGCTACGAGCTCGACCGTGACGGCCTCGGCTCCCCCTCGTCGAGGAAGCAGACGCCGACGATCGAGCCGTCCGGCTCGTCCTGGACCCACGTGATCCGGCCCGGGCGCGGCGCCCGGCCGTCGAGCCAGACCGTTAGCTCCGTGCCGGGGTCGAGTGAATTTTCTATCACCACCCGAAGCCCGCCGACGCTGACGTTCAGCGTCCAGCCGGAGACCGCGCGATCCTCGGTCTCGAGGCGCACCCGCTCGCTGAGCTCACGGCGCGGGCTCCTGCGGCGGTTCGCCAGGAGCTCGGGTGGAATCTGGAGCGACGGAGGAGTGAGGGTTCTGCGTCGAATCACAGAAGAAAATTACAAGCACACGCCGTGCCCGGGAATGGATTTTCTGGCCTCCCGAGCAGCTTCAGCGTGGACGGGAGCGACGGGTTGATCAGTGCGCTTCGGCGTGGTCGGGCTTGTGGCCGGAGCCGTCGCTCGGCTCCTCGAAGACGGAGACGGGCTCGAGCAGCGAGAGCTGGTCGCGCTTGATGCCCACGCCCTTGTCGGAAAAGAAGAGGTCGTTCTCCTGCAGCCGCGACCGGACGCGGGCGATGAACAGGATAGGCATGCCCGCCTGCGTGTAGCCGAGCTGCACAAGGGTCCCCTTCGGCCAGTTGCCCCCGTCGAACGTGAGCTCCTTGCGGAGCGTGTAGAACCCCTCGGCAGGGAGGCGCTGCAGCGAGTCCGCCCACGTCGTGCCCCGGAACGCGACGGCGGGGCCGTGGAAGTGCCAGCGGTTGTGGACGTTGTGATCGGGCGTCGTGACCGTCGGCAGACCGTTGTCCGAGTGGTTGTGGAAGGAGACGATGATGCCGGCAGGTACCTTGTCCTCGTGTCCGGGGAGCGGCTTTGTCGTCAGGTAGAGGCCGCAATCAGGGAGGTGTGACTTCGAGCTTGCCATGGGATGAGCCCCTAGCCCCGCTCTCGACCGCCGTAAAGACACGCCGTCGACGCCGTGCTATGCCGCGCCAGGCCAAGGCGAGAGGCTGCTCGAGGAGCGAGCAGCGCGCCCCGGGAGCGAGCCCTTCGTGAACAGACTGAGCCAAATCTTCGGCGCCGCCATCGTCATCGCGATCGCCGTCGTCTTCATCGTCCAGTTTCGCCCGAGCGCCGGCCCCGTGCAGTCGTCCGGGAGCACCTGCGCCGTCGAGGTCCGGGGGAGCTGCATCTCCTCCATCGAGTTCAACGCCTCGAGGAACCTGCTCGCGATGCGCAGCGTCGACGAAAACCGCCTCCGGGCAATGGGGCTCCGGCGGATCACGGCGGAGGGCCTCTACGAGCGGTGGCTGCTCAACGAGGACGCGAAGCGCCTCGGGATCAGCGTCTCGGACGACGAGCTGACGGCCGAGCTCGGGGCAGGCAGGGTGCGTGTCTCGCTCCCGGCGGACAAGATCCGCCAGGTCGGTTACGCCCTCAACCTCCGAGAGGACCTGATTCGCTACCTGGACGTCCGCAACCGCCAGACGAAGAAGTTCGACAACAAGCAGTACGAGCGGCAAATCCGGGCGATCACGAAGATGAGCCCGACCGACTTCCGCGACTACCAGCGGAAGGAGCTCATCGCCGCGCGGATGCGCGACTTCGTCCGCGCCCGCGTCCGGGTCGGCGAGAACGAGGCGTTCGAGCAGTTCTCCCGCGAGAAGTCGACCCGGACGCTCAGCTACGTGCGCTTCGACCGGAGCTTCTACAGCGACCTCCTCGTGGACACCTCGGAGAAGGCGATCCAGGCCTGGGCCGACGCCAACAAGGAGGAGCTCGACAAGACCTGGGAGGGGCGCAAGGCGCAATACCTGCCGGAGTGCCGGGTCGCCCGGATCGTCACCGCCGAGGTGAAGTCCGACGAGGCCGCGCAGGGACCGGAGGCGGGCAAGGCCGCCGCGAAGGCGCGGATCGAGCAGGCCGTCGAGCGCCTCAAGAACGGCGAGGGCTTCGCCGACGTGGCGCGCAGCGCGAGCGACGATCCGAGCGCGGCGCGCGGCGGCGAGCTCGGCTGCGTGACGAGGGGCAGGCTGAGCAAGCCGGTGGAGGACAAGCTGTTCGAGATGAAGGCGGGCGAGGTGTCGGAGCCCGTCGAGACCGAGGACGGCTTCCACGTGATCAAGCTCGAGCAGATCGCGAAGGACGCCGAGGCCGAGAAGATCGGCCGGCTGGAGACGGCGCGCGACCTGTACATCCGCCACGAGTCGGAGCGGCTCGCGGCCGAGGCCGCGAAGCAGGTGCTCGCCGCGGCCGCCGGCGGCAAGTCGCTGGAGGACGCGCTCGCCGCGTACATGGCGCAGCTCGCGCCCTCGAAGAGCGCGGCCGCCGCGCCGGGCGCGAAGCCGGCGGACAGGGCCGCCGCGCAGGACGGAAGCAAGGGCGACGCGAGCGGCGCGAAGAAGGAGGGAGAGTCCGAGCCGGGAGAGGCGCGGGCGCCCTACACGATCGCCACGCATCCGAACCGGCCCAACGTCGAGACGAGCCTGCCGTTCAACGTGTCGGGGTCGCCGATCGCTGACGCGAGGGACAGCACCGAGCCCGCGCGCATCGCCTTCCAGCTCGACAAGCCGGGCGACCTGCCCAAGGACGTCGTCGCGCTGGAGAACGGGTATGCCGTGATCCAGCTCAAGGAGAAGACCTCCCCGACCCAGGAGCAATGGGACAAGGATCGCGAGTTCTACATCTCGGCGATGCGGGCCGCCAAGCAGAACGACGCGCTCGTCGGGTACATGCGCCGGCTCAAGTCGACCATCGGCAGCGAGGTCAAGTACGACCAAGGCCTCCTCAAGGAGTCCAGGCCGGCCGATGACGGCTCCGGCGAGCCGGAGCTCCCGATCGAAGACGAGGGGGAATGACGTCGCTCCCGCTGCGCGACGCTCGGGACGTCGTCCTCCCGAACGGCCTCAAGGTCGTGCTCGTCCCGCAACCGCAGGTGCACCGGGCTGTCGCCTCGCTCTACCTGCGCGTGGGCTCGCGGTTCGAGACCCAGCAGAACAACGGGATCTCCCACTTCCTGGAGCACATGGTGTTCCGTGGGACGCCGACCTTGCCGTCGGCGCACGCGCAGGCGCTCGCCTTCGAGCGCCTCGGGGGGACGCTCTACGCGGCGACCCACGTCGACCACGGCGTGATGAGCATCTCCGTGCCCCCGGCGAACCTGGATCCGGTGCTCGCGCTGCTCGGCGAGGTCACCACGTCGCCGCGCTTCACCGCGATCGAGGTCGAGCGCGGCATCGTGCGCGAGGAGATCCTCGAGGACCTCGACGACGAGGGGCGCGACATCGACGCGGACAACAACGCCCGCGCGCTCATGTACGAGCGGCACCCGCTCGGCTTCACGATCACCGGGGACATCGACGCGCTCGACAGGTTCGACGAGCCGATGCTGCGCGCGCACCACGCACGGCACTACACGGCGGCGAACGCGGTGCTCTGCGTGGCGGGGCGGTTCGACCCCGAGGCGTGCGCGCGGGTGATCGAGCGGCACTTCGGCGCCATGCCGCGCGGCGAGCAGGTGCCCGTCACGCCGCCGCCGAACGGGCAGAAGAAGCCGAGGTTCCGCTTCATCGAGAACCAGTCGAGCCAGACCGAGCTGCGGGTCGCGTTCCGGGGCGTGAGCGAGCGCGATCCGCGCGAGCCCGCCGTGGAGATGCTGCTCCGCGTGCTCGACGACGGCATGTCGACGCGGCTGTACGAGCGGATCTGCGACCGGCTGGGCCTCTGCTACGACGTGTCGGGGATGTTCGAGGCGTACGAGGACGACGGCGTCGTCGACATCGCCGCGGGCGTGCAGCACGACCGCGCGACCGTGGTTGTCCGGGAGATCTTCGCGTTGCTCCGAGAGCTCGCCGAGACGGGGCCGCGCGAGGACGAGCTCGCCAAGGCGCGGGACCGCCACCTCTGGTCGGTGGAGGCGATGCAGGACGACCCCGAGGCGACCGCCGGCTTCTACGGGCTCTCCGCGCTCGCCGACATCACCCGGACCCCGGAGGCGCGGCACGAGGAGCTCGCCCGCGTCACCGTGGAAGACGTGCGCAACGCCGCGCGCGCGCTGTTCCGGCCGGAGCGCCTCACCGTCGTCGCCGTGGGCCTGCTCCGCGCCTCCGAGGAGGCGAAGCTCGAGAAGGCCGTGCGCTCGTTCGGCTGAGGTGCCGCGCACCGCCGCGCGGTGCGTGGTGAGACAGGCGAATCCAGACAAGGCGGAATGACCCGCTGCGTGGACGGTCGGCGGCTGACCCCAACCTCGGTCGGCCCTCGCTCCGACCGCAACCTCGGTCGGCCTCTACGACGTCAACCTCGGTCAGCCCAACCTCGGTCGGCCTCCACGACCTCAACCTCGGTCGGCCTCTACGACCTCAACCTCGGTCGGCCTCCACGACCTCAACCTCGGTCGACCTCTACGACCTCAACCCCGGTCGACCTCTACGACCTCAACCTCGGTCGGCGGCGCCCGACCTCCCGCCCGACCTCAACCTCGGTCGGCGGCGCCCGACCTCCCGCCCGACCTCAACCTCGGTCGGCGGCGCCCCCGACCCCCAACCACGGTCGGCCCCTACGACCTCAACCTCGGTCGGCGCCCGCTGACCTCAACCACGGTCGGTCTGCTCGCCGCCGCGAGGGCCTGACCGCCCATTCCCCCGGATGGGCGTGCCTGTTCGTGTCAGCGCCGGTGCGCGTGGCTCCCACGGCCCCGCTGGGGACGTGACCGGCAGCACGCGTTTTATATTTGCATCTATGCGCATCGACGCATATACGTTGCCAGGTGGTCACCGTCACGGAGCCCCTGGCACAGCCTCTCGAGGCGATCGCGCGGTGCGAGCTGTACCGGCTCCTCGCCGATCCGGTGCGGGTGCGGCTCCTCGGCCTGGCAGCGGCGGAAGAGCTCGCCGTCGGCGAGCTGGCCGAGCTGCTCCGCGAGGGCCAGCCGAAGATCTCGCGCCACGCGGCCGCGCTCCGCGAGGCGGGCATCCTGCTCGCCCGGCGTCAGGGCACGTGGACGCTGCTCCGCCTCGACCCGCGCGCCACGACCGACCCGGTGGTCGACGACGCCGTGCGCGCGGGCCAGCGCGCCTGCGCGGCGGACGGGACGCTCGCGCGCATCGAGGACGTGCTCGCCGCGCGCGACGCCGAGACCCGCGAGTTCTTCGCGCGCGGGGGGCGCCCGCTCCGCTCGGGGCCGCCGTCCGAGCTCGCCGCGTACCTCGCCGCGCTCGCGCCGCTCCTGCCCCACCGCCGCCTGGCCGTCGACGCGGGCACGGGCGACGGGGCGCTGCTCGAGGTGCTGTCGCCCGTCTTCGACCGCGTGGTCGCGCTCGATCGCGCGAGCGCCCAGCTCCAGCTCGCGGCGGAGCGCATGCGGCGGCGCAGCCTCGAGAACATCGAGCTCGTGTGCGGCGAGATCGACGGGCCCGAGGTGATCCGGGCCGTGGCCGGCGCGCTCGGGATCGATCCGCCCGAGGGCGGCGAGCCCCTCTCCGGAGGCGCCGACGTTGTCTTCGCGGCCCGCGTGCTGCACCACGCGCCGCAGCCAGCGAAGGCGATGCGCGCGCTCGTCGAGCTCGCGCGGCCGGCCGCGCCCGCCCACGCCGATGACGCCCTGCGCGCCCGCGGCGGCGCGGTGTGCGTGCTCGACTACGAGACGCACAACGATCCGACGCTGCGGGAGCAGGAGGCGGACATCTGGCTCGGCTTCTCGCCGACCGACCTCAGGCGCCTCGCGGAGGACGCCGGGCTTTGCGGCGTCGAGATCCGACGGCTGCCGTCCGCCTGGCAGGGCGAGGGCCCGGATCGACACCTGGTTTGGCAGTTGCTCGTCGGCTGGCGCGGCGCGCGCGCACCGGCGCATTCACCGGAACAGACAAGGGGACACCATGACTGCTGAGAAGAAGCTCTCGTACAAGGTCGCCGACATCACGCTCGCCGACTGGGGTCGCAAGGAGATCCGCATCGCCGAGAAGGAGATGCCCGGGCTGATGGCGCTCCGCGCCGAGTACGGCCCGACGCAGCCGCTCAAGGGCGCGCGCATCGCCGGCTGCCTCCACATGACGATCCAGACCGCGGTGCTGATCGAGACGCTGGTCGCCCTCGGCGCCGAGGTCACCTGGTCGAGCTGCAACATCTACTCGACGCAGGACCACGCGGCGGCGGCGATCGCGGCGGCCGGCATCCCGGTCTTCGCCTGGAAGGGCGAGACCCTCGAGGAGTACGACTGGTGCATCGAGCAGCAGCTCTACGCCTTCAAGGGCGGCAAGGGGCCCAACATGATCCTCGATGACGGCGGCGATCTGACGGTCATCGCCCACGAGAAGCACCCGGAGCTCTTCACCGGCACCGACCCGATCCGCGGGCTGTCGGAGGAGACGACGACGGGCGTGCACCGGCTCTACGAGATGCACCGCGCGGGCAAGCTGAAGGTGCCCGCGATCAACGTCAACGACTCGGTGACGAAGAGCAAGTTCGACAACCTCTACGGCTGCCGCGAGTCGCTGGGCGACGGCATCAAGCGCGCGACGGACGTGATGTTCGCCGGCAAGGTCGCCGTCGTGTGCGGCTACGGCGACGTCGGCAAGGGGTGCGCGCAGTCGCTGCGCGGCCTCGGGGCGCGCGTGATCATCACCGAGATCGACCCGATCTGCGCGCTCCAGGCGGCGATGGAGGGCTACGAGGTCAAGCGCCTCGAGACCGTCGCCCCGATCGGCGACATCTTCGTCACGGCGACCGGCTGCGCCGACGTCGTCCGCGCCGAGCACATGCTCGCGATGAAGGACGAGGCGATCCTCTGCAACATCGGCCACTTCGACTCCGAGATCCAGATCGCGTGGCTCGAGAAGAACCCCGAGATCAAGGAGGAGAACATCAAGCCGCAGGTCGACCACTTCATCTTCCCGGACGGCAAGCGGCTGATCGTCCTCGCGCGCGGCCGGCTCGTGAACCTCGGCTGCGCGACGGGCCACCCGTCGTTCGTGATGTCGACCTCGTTCTCGAACCAGGTCCTCGCGCAGATCGCCCTGTGGACCGAGAAGTACACGGTCGGCGTCCACCTGCTGCCGAAGAAGCTCGACGAGAAGGTCGCCGCGCTGCACCTGCCGAAGCTCGGGGTCGAGCTGACGCAGCTCACGCAGGAGCAGGCGAAGTACCTCGGCGTCCCCGCCGAGGGCCCGTTCAAGGCCGAGAACTACCGCTACTGAGCGGCGGGCTTCCGGCGCCTCCGTCGCTGGGGTACGCGGCCGGTCGATGGATTGTCGCCACAGCAAGGACGAAGCCCAGCGCTACCTCGACACCTACGCCGCGACCTGCGGCGAGGATCTCGCCCTCCGCGTCTACACTTCCCGCCTGCTCGGCGCCGATCCGTCGCTCGTCCTCCACGGGGGGGGCAACACGAGCGTCAAGAGCACGGCCGTCGACCTGCTCGGCGACCGCGTCGACGTGCTCTTCATCAAGGGCAGCGGGTGGGATCTCGCGACCATCGAGCCGCGCGGCTTCCCCGCGTGCCGCCTCGCGCCGCTCCAGCGCGCGTGCGGGCTCGAGGCGATGACCGACGAGCAGATGGTCGCGCTCCTGCGCGGCCAGATGCTGGATCCATCGAGCCCCACGCCCTCGGTCGAGGCGCTGCTTCACGCGATCATCCCCGCGAAGTTCGTCGATCACACGCACGCCGACGCGGTGCTCTCGGTCATCGATCTGCGCGGCTCGGCCGAGGTCGTCCGGCAGATCTACGGGGACGAGGCGCTCTTCGTGCCGTACGTGATGCCGGGCTTCGCGCTCGCGCGCCGCGTCGCCGAGCTCATCCGGGCTCGCCTCGATCGGGGCGCGCTCCCCTCGCTGATGATCCTCGACAAGCACGGCGTCTTCACGTGGGGAGAGACGGCCGAGGAGAGCTACTCGCGCATGATCGACGCGGTGACCCGCGCCGAGCGCTACATCGCCCAGCGCAGCGCGATCGCCTCGCACCCCACGGTCGCGGCGCCGGACCCGGACATCCGGGCCGCGATCGGGCCGGTCGTCCGGGGCGCCCTCGCCCGCGCCTCGGGTCGCCCGTGGGTGAGCACGCTCCGCACCAGCCTGGAGCTTGTCGCGTTCTGCGAGCGCGACGACCTCGCCAGGGTCTCGCAGATCGGCTGCGCGACCCCGGATCACGTCATCCGCACCAAGGCGCGACCGCTCGTCATCGACGGCCATGACGTCGCCGACGCGGCGCGCCTCCGCGCGGCCGTCGAGCAGGGCATCGCGAGGTACGCTGCCGAGTACCACGAGTACTTCCGCCGGTCGTGCGCGGCGCGGGCCGTGACGCGCGACGAGCTCGATCCGTTCCCGCGGGTGCTGCTGCTCCCGGGGGTGGGCGCGCTGTGCGTCGGCGGCTCGCGCGCCGAGGCGGAGATCGTGGCGGACGTCTACGAGCACACCGTGTCCGTGATCGAGGCCGCTGAGGCGCTCGGCGGGTACCAGCCGGTCCCGGAGCTCGACCTGTTCGACATGGAGTACTGGAGCCTCGAGCAGGCGAAGCTGAAGCTCGGGGCCGGCCAGAAGGGGCCGCTCGATCGGCGCATCGCGCTGATCACGGGCGCGGCGTCGGGGATCGGCCACGCGACCGCGGCGGCGTTCCTCGCCGCGGGGGCGCACGTGGCGCTCGTCGATCGCGACGAGGAGCCGCTCGAGAAGGCCGCCGCCGAGCTCGGCGGTCGCCACCGCGGCCGCTGCATCAAGATCGCGTGCGACGTGCGCAGCGAGGCCAGCGTGAGCCGCGCGTTCGCGCAGGCGGCGGCGCACTTCGGCGGCGTCGACGTGGTCGTCTCGAACGCCGGCCGCGCGTTCTCGGGATCCCTCCACACGCCGGAGGGCCACGAGGCGCTGTGCGCCTCGCTCGATCTGAACCTGCTCGGCCACCAGAACGTCGCCCGCGCGGCGGCGCGCGTGCTGCTCGCCCAGGACGCGGGCGGCGCGCTCCTGTTCAACGCGTCGAAGAGCGCGTTCAACCAGGGGCCCGACTTCGGCCCCTACGCCGTCGCCAAGGCGGCGCTCGTGGCGCTGATGCGCCAGTACGCCGTCGACCTCGGCCGCCACCGCATCCGGGCGAACGCCGTGAACGCCGACCGCATCCGCACCGCGCTGTTCGGCGCCGGCATGCTGGAGGCGCGCGCGCGCGCCCGCAACGTCTCGGTCGACGACTACTTCCGCGACAACCTGCTCCGGCGCGAGACCACCGCGGCCGACGTGGCGCAGGCGTTCCTCTACCTCGCGACCGCCGAGGCCACGACGGGCTGCGTCGTGACCGTCGACGGCGGGAACGCCGCCGCGTTCCCCCGCTGATCGGGCCCGGTCAGAGCCCCTGCGCGCTCGGGCCGCCGCTCCCGTCGTCGAGCGCGGCCTTGTCGGGCTGCTCCCGGACGTCGAGCCGGATCTTCTTCCAGTCCCCTGAGCGGAACTTCCACGCCATCGTGGCGGCGAGGAGGACGACGTAGATCACGCCGGCCGTCCAGATGCCCATCAGGCCGAAGCCGAGCGTGATGCCGAGCAGCCACGCGAGCGGCACGAGGCACGTGAAGTGGAGGATGAGCTCCACCACCATCACGAACAGCGTGTTGCCCGCGCCGAAGAGCGCCTGCGTCAGGATCATGCCGACCGCGACGAGCGGCGTGCAGATGCCCATCACCTGGAGCGGCCGGAGCGCCGCGGCCTGGACGAGCTCGCTGCTGCTGGCGAACGCGAGGATCTGCGGGGCAAAGATCGCCTCGAGCAGGCCGACGACGCCGAAGATCGCGAGCCCCAGCCGGACGCTCACCCAGCCGAAGCGCGCGGCCTTGTCGCCGTCCCGCTCGCCGAGCGACTGCGCCACCAGGGTCGCGGTCGACGTGCCGAAGGCGAGGCAGGCGGTGAACGTGAGCTTCAGGATCCCGACGATCACCGTGGTCGCCGCGCCGTAGACAGGCTCGGCGCGGCCGCCCGGGCACAGCGGCGAGATCACGCCCGCGGGCGCGACCTGGTCGAGCTTGCTGGCGATCGCGTAGAACAGGCCGAAGCCGGTCATGATCGCGACGGTCGCGACGGCGCTCGGGATCGACAGCTTGAGGATGGACCAGGTGAGCGGGGCCGAGAGCTTGCTCGGGGCGAACGGGCGGTAGAGGCGCCGGTACTCCGGGAGGAGCGCGTACGCGAGCATGATCGCGAGCCCGACGTAGGTCGAGATGAAGCCCGCCATGCCCGCGCCCGCGATGCCGTACTTCGGGATGCCGAGCGAGGCGTTGCCGAAGATGAGCAGGAGGCACAGCACGATGTTCAGCGCGTTCATCGCGAGGGCCGAGACGAGGTGGATGTGCGTCTTGCCGATCCCGTCGAAGAACGCCTTGAGCGCGAACGTCGCCGCCATCGACGTCACGCCGAGCAGGCGCCAGCCGAGGTAGTCGAGCGCCGCTTGCCGCGCGTCCGGCACCTTGATGATGACCGACAGGATGTAGGGCATCGTCAGGTAGCCGAGCGCGGAGAACGCGACGCCGGCGACGATCGCGAAGAACAGGGCGTTCGCGAGGACCGCGCCCGCGTCCTCGGGCCGCTTCTCGGCGAAGCGGCGCGCGGTAAACGCCTGGGTGCCGACCGAGATCGCGCTGAGCGAGCCGCCGAACAGCCAGAGGACGATCAGCGACGGCAGGAGCGCCGCGTGCGCGTTCGACGACTCGGGGCACGGCAGGTGCGCGAAGAAGACGATGTCGACCTCGTTGACGATGCTCTGGGTGAGCATCGCCGCCACGGTCGGCAGCGCGAGCCGCAGGATGGCGCGATGAGGCGGGCCCGAGGTGACGGCGTTCGAACCGGGCGCGGAGAGGGCGATCTGGGCCATCGCAGGCTGCGCGGTATACAACGCCGCAGCGTGCGCGCGAGAGAAATGCGCCGCGTGCGGCGCAGCTTACTCGGCCTTGGCGACCCGCGACCGCCGCTTGTGACGGCGCCGCTTCGCCTCGCTGTGATCCTCGTGGCCTTCCTTGTCGCGCATGTCAGCCTCGCCACGGGCCGGTGTCGGCGGCGCGGCGGGCTCGCGCGCCGAGGATGAGGACGATCGGTCGCGCACCTTCGAGTCGCGCTTCGCGACCTCGCGCGAGGCCCGATCCGCGGACTCGCGCGCCGCGGGCTTGTCCGGCTTCGGCGACGCGGCGCGCGCCGCGGCCACGGCCGGACCGCGCGCGGCGGCCTCGCCCCTTGCCGGCGGCTTCGCTGCCTCGCTCTTCGTGACGGCCACCTGCGCGGGTCGGGCCACCGGCGCGGCCGGCGCG
Organism: Sorangium sp. So ce1335; assembly: GCF_051521615.1. NCBI lineage: Bacteria > Pseudomonadati > Myxococcota > Polyangiales > Polyangiaceae > Sorangium > Sorangium sp. So ce1335. Next base: position 4,097,442 of record NZ_CP150363.1, on the reverse strand, counting down.
GCGCCTGCCCGGAGCGCGACGGCCGCGGGCGCGGCGGCGGGCGCGACAGCGAGGGCCGGAGGCGCAGCGGTCCCCTGCCCCGCCGGGCCGGGCACGGGCGCGCCAGCGGGCGCCTCCGCCCCGGTCGCGGTCGGCGCCGCAGCGGTCGCCGCCGACGTCTCCGCGACCGCCGGCGTCTCCGCGATCGCCGGCGTCTCCGCGATCGCCGGCGTTTCCGCGGCTGCCGTCCGAGCCTCCGCCGCCGCAGGCGCGCCGGTCGCCGGCGCGCCGGTCGCCGGCGCGTCGCTCGCCCCGGCGCCACCCTGGGCCGCCTCCTCCGGCGAAGCGCCGGCGCCGCCCGCGACCTCGACAAGCCTCGCGATCGCGGGCACGCCGGCCGCGATCTCGCGCCCGTTGCCCACGGCGAGCACGCCCGCGACCGTCATCACCGCGGCCACCGCCGCGAACCCGAACGCGCGGCGACGCGCACGCGCCCGGACGGGCGTGTCCAGCGCATTCAGGACGGCCTGACGCATCTCGGTCGCGCTCTGGAAGCGGACGCTCGGGTGGCGCGCCAGGGCGCGCATCACCAGCTCGTCGACGAACGGCGGGATCTGCCGCGCCGGCGCGCGCTCGCGGAGGCGCTCGGGGCTGCCCTTGATCTTCGCGTCGAGCAGCGCGACGAGGCTCGGCTCGACGAACGGCAGGCGCCCGGTGAGCATCTCGTAAAGGACGCAGCCGAGCGCGTACAGATCGGCGCGCCCATCGATGCGCCCCGACGCCGCCTGCTCCGGGGCCATGTACTCCGGCGTCCCCACGATCGCGATCGCGGCCCTCGCCGGCCCCGCCCCCGCGCCGGTCGCGTCCGCGACGCCGTCGGCCTCGCCGCGGTCCTCCGAGAGGCATTTGGCGAGCCCGAAATCGAGCAGCTTCAGGCCGGCGTCGGCCAGCGAGGGCGACCCCGCGGCGCCGCTCAGGCGCGTCAGGAACAGGTTCTCCGGCTTGACGTCCCGGTGCACGAGGCCCTCGGCGTGCGCGAGCTCGAGCGCGCTCAGCACCTTGACGGCCATCGCGAACGCGTCGCGCCAGTCGATCGCCGCCCCGCGCGCGAGGACGGCGTCGAGCGTCTCGCCCTCGAGCAGGTCCATGCCGCAGAAGAGGCGCCCGTCCGCGGCCATGCCGAAGTCGTGGACCTTCACGAGGTGCTCGTGGGAGAGACGCGAGAGCACGCGCGCCTCGCGGCGGAAGCGGCTCGCGACGACGTCGGTCGCGGAGTGCTCGGCGGACACGACCTTGAGCGCCACGCGGCGGCCGAGGTCGACGTGCTCCGCCTCGTAAACGATGCTGCTCGCGCCCTCGCCGATCTCGCGCAGCAGCCGGTACCGCGTGCCCGGCAGCATGCCCTCGTCCCCGCGCTCGGCGGAGGCCATCGCCTCCGCGCGGGGGCTCACCGGCGTCACGGCCGCGGCCCGGTGGGCCTTCGCGGCGGCGACGAGGGCCGCGAACTCGCTGCGCGAGCGCCCCGGCTCACCGGGGAAGAGCCGCTGCATCAGGTGCGCGGCCCGCGCGCGCACGCCGCGCTCGCCGCCCGGCAAGGCGATCGCCGCCCCGAGCAGCGCGGCGAGGTCGCGCGCGGCGGCGCGGCTCGACGGGTACCGCGCGTCCCTGTCGAAGGCGGTGAGCCGCGCGATCACGGCGTCGAGCGCCGGCGGCGCCTCGAGGCCCACGGCGATGGGCGGCGGGTCGTTCTGGTTGCGCGCGACCGCGGCCATGTGCGCCTGCGCGTCGCCCTGGAGGAAGCGCCGCCCGGCGCAGAGCTCCCAGAGCATGATCCCGAGCGCGTAGAGGTCGACCCGCGCGTCGCCCGGGTCGCCGTTGGCGACCTCCGGCGCGACGTAGCCGGGCTTCGCGAACACGACGCCCGCGACCGTGTGGCAGCGCCGGTTCTGCCCGCGCGCGGTGCCGAAATCGATGATCTTCACGTCGCCGGAGAACCCGAGCATCACGTTCTGGGGCGACAGATCGCGGTGCACGATGCCGAGCGCGGCGCCCGACGGGTCCCTGCGCTCGTGCACGTGCGCGAGCGCCTCGGCGATCATCGTCGCGATCGCGACCGCCTCCGCCCAGTCGAAGCGGTGCCCGAGTTGCACGGCGCGGGCCCGGACCTCCCCGAGGCTCCGGCCCTCGACGTGCTCGACCACCGCGTACGGCTCGCCGGTCGCGGGGTCGACGTCCGCCTCGATGACCTGCGCGACGCCGGAGTGCTGGAGCTGCGCCTGCACCCGCGCCTCGTCCAGGAAGCGCGCGATGTAGCTCGGATCCGACGCGTGCTCGCGGCGGATGATCTTCACGACCACGGGCCGCTCCGCCCCCTCGAGGCCGGTCGTCGAGGCGAGGAACACCTCGCCCATGCCCCCCCGCGCGATGCGCCGCAGGAGCACGTAGCGGCCGAGCGGCCGCGGAACGTCGTCCGCGGCGAAGCCGCTCCTGCTGGGCTCGTGCGAAGGCGGAAGAACCGGACGAGGCACGGTCACGGAGGAGTTCGCCATGCAGCGAACCTACCGGATGTAGGACAAGGTGGGCCAAGTTCGCGAGGTGCGCGTCGCCAGGCCGGAAAACGGCCGAGCTCGCAGGGCGGGGGCAGGCTCCGCGCACCATTTCGACACAGGGGCTCTCCAGTTTATCCACAGGGTTATCCACACCCTGTCGACAACTCTTGCGCCGGACGCCGCGCCGGACGCGGGCAGAGATCCGTCCACGGAGGCGCCGGAACGGCGCGATCCCTCGTGGATCCAGGGCATTGCTCTTCTTCCGGGCCTCGGCTACTCCTTGCGTGGATGTCGCGGCACGCTGCCCAGCGCCTGATGACCTTGCTGACGTTCGCGTTGGCGATGGTCCTGCCGCTGCGCGCGGGCGCTGCGATCGTACCGGTCTGCGAGGAAGACCGGATGACGATCGTCGCCCCGCCGGACGAGCCGTCGTGCACCGTCCTTACCAGCGTCGACGACGCGACGGGCGAGACGAGGGACGCGCCCATCTGCGATCCCCGCGGCGCTTCCTCGGTCGCTCCGCCCCGCACCCTTCCGGTCGCCGACGATCGGATCGACGCGGCCCCCGGGTGTGATGGCGGCGATCCGTGGCCGAGGGTCGGGCCGAACTCGCGCCACCCCGTGCCCGCGAGCGAGCTCGCCAGCGCGCCGCAGCAGGCGCTGCTCGTCCCGGACCTCGTGCTGCCTGCTTCGTGCGCGCCCGTGGCGCACGTCTCGTTCCTCGCGCCGGCCGGGGGGCCGCGCCCTGGCGTCGAGCAGGGCGTCTACCACCCGCCCCGGTGAGGCGAGCTCGCCGGCGGGCCGCGATCGATCGCGCCGCGTGGCCTCTCGGAGGCCGCGGATCGAGGCGCGAGCTCAGGCCTGCCGCGAGATCCGGAGCGTTGCCGGTCTGACCCGAGCCCGAGAGGCGCTCGTCCAGAGCCGCGCCGCGGAGGCGCGCCGCCCCCTACGAGGGCGACGGTCTCCGCGCTGCCGGAGCCGGGCGCCGACGTGACGGGTCCAGAGCGGTCCCGGCGCTCCGCCGGGGGCTGACGCCGCGCGCACGCGGCGGCGGCTCCTTCGGCCCTGGGTGGCTCGCCGCCCAGGGAGTTCACGATTGGCCATCTTGTCGCGGGCGCTCCACCTGGTGTCGCGCCCGCGTTGTAAGGAGGGGCCCGCCTGGCGAGCCCCACCAACGTTGAGAGAGGAAATCATTCATGAACAAGGGAACAGCCATCGTCGGCTTCCTTCTCTGCTTCATCGCAGGGATGGGGCTGATGTGGAGCATCGATCGGAGCGCCGGCTCGCGCGGTCATGAGATCGCGGCGGCCGTCGACGACGGGCAGCCGTGGAGCGACGAGGACGCGGCGATCCCCGTCTCGTCGAAGGACCCGATGTGGGGCTCGCGGACGGCGCCGGTCACCATGGTCGTCTTCAGCGACTTCGAGTGTCCGTTCTGCACCCGCGTCGAGGGCACGATCAACCAGCTCAAGGAGAAGTACGGCCCCGAGAAGCTGCGGATCATCTGGAAGAACAACCCGCTTCCCTTCCACAAGAACGCGCGCCCGGCCGCGCTCGCGGCCGAGACCGTGTTCCGCCTCGGCGGGTCGAAGGCGTTCTGGAAGTTCCACGAGCTCGCCTTCAAGAACCAGAAGAGCCTCACGCCCGCCAACTTCGAGGCGTGGGCCGCCGAGGCCGGCGTCGACAAGGCGAAGTTCAAGGCGTCGTTCGAGCGGCAGGAGTACATGGCCAAGATCGACGCCGACATGGCGGTCGGCAAGGCGTCCGGCGTCACCGGCACGCCGGCCTCGATCATCAACGGCGTGTTCCTGAGCGGCGCGCAGCCGGTCGACAAGTTCACCGCCGTCATCGACGAGCAGCTCAAGGCCGCGCAGGCCGCGATCGCCGCGGGCACCAAGCCCGAGAAGGTCTACGCCAAGCTCGCCGCGGAGAACAAGGCGAAGGCGCCGCCCAAGCAGGACCGCGAGCGCCCGCAGGAGGACGACAAGACCGTGTGGAAGGTGCCCGTCGGCGACGCGCCGGTGAAGGGTCCGGACACCGCGCTTGTCACCATCGTCGAGTGGTCCGACTTCCAGTGCCCGTTCTGCAGCAAGGTCGTCCCGACCATCGACGAGCTCCTCACGACCTACGGGGACAAGGTCCGGTTCGTCTGGAAGAACAACCCGCTCCCCTTCCACCAGCGCGCCGAGCCCGCGGCCGAGCTCGCCATGGAGGCCCGCGCGCAGAAGGGCGACAAGGGCTTCTGGGACGCGTACTACCTGCTCTGGAAGAACCAGCAGAAGCTCACCGACGAGGACCTGCTCGGCTACGCGAAGGAGCTCGGCCTCGACGTCGAGAAGGTGAAGGTCGCGATCACGACGAAGAAGCACGGCGCGGGCATCGCCGCCGATCAGGAGCTCGCGGACGACCTGCAGGCGTCCGGGACCCCGCACTTCTTCATCAACGGCCGCCGGCTCGTCGGCGCGCAGCCGATCGACAAGTTCAAGACGATCATCGACGAGGAGATCAAGAAGGCCGAGGGGCTGCTCGCCAAGGGCGTCACCGCCAAGAACCTCTACGCCGAGATCATCAAGGACGGCAAGGAGCCGCCGCCGCCCGAGCGTAAGGAGGTCGCCGCGCCGGCGCCGAACAGCCCGTGGAAGGGCGGCGAGCGGGCCAAGGTCGTGATGCAGGTCTTCTCGGACTTCGAGTGCCCGTTCTGCAAGCGCGTCGAGGACACGGTCGCGCAGATCTCGAAGACCTACGGCGACAAGCTGAAGATCGTGTGGCGCCACCGGCCGCTGCCGATGCACAAGAACGCGCCGCTCGCGTCCGAGGCCGCGCAGGAGGCCTACGCGCAGAAGGGCAACGCCGGGTTCTGGGCGTACCACGAGCTGCTCTTCAAGAACCAGGGGCAGCCGGAGGCCTTCTCGCGCGCCTCGCTCGAGAAGTACGCCGAGGAGGTGGGCCTCGACATGACGAAGTTCAAGAACGCGCTCGACGCGAACACCCACAAGGCGTTCGTCGAGTCCGAGAACTCCGTCGCGGAGAAGGCGGGCATCAGCGGGACGCCGGCCTTCGTCGTGAACGGCTACTTCATCAGCGGCGCGCAGCCGTTCTCGAAGTTCAAGAAGCTCATCGACAAGGCCATGAAGGAGGCCGGCGAGACCGCGCCTGCCGCCGCCAAGAAGCCGGCCGGCGCCGTGCAGCCCGCCGCCGCCCCCGCCGTCCCCAAGTGAACCGCCGCCGCGCGGTCTGACCCTCCCTCCCCCAGACCAGCCCGCCCGAGGGCGGCTCCCGTGAGACGGACGAGCCGCCCTCTCTCCTGATCGGCGCTGCCACCCGGTCGACGCCGCGCTGACGCCCGTCTGCGCTGCGGCAGGACCGCGCGCGGCGCCGGCCTGCGGCAAGGGCGCGCGGCTCGCCAACGCGCTGGCGAGCCGCGCGCCGCCGGCCCGCGCCCGCCGCTCGCGCCCGGGTGGACAGCGTCAGCCCGCGCCGAACCGCGAGCGCCCCTCGGAGATCCACCACGCGCGGTAGCGCGCCTGGGCGGCCTCCCGCTCCTGCCGCGGGAGGTCCTCGTAGTAGCCGAAGTACTCCTTCGTGATGCCCTTCAGCTCGTCGATCGCCGCGCGGCGGATCGCGGGCTTCTCGTGGGTGAGCGCGTCGATGATCCACTCGATGCGGTGGCGCTCGCCGTTCCTCGACCACCACGACGCCCACCTGCGCGCGTCGCGGCCGTGATCGTCCCGCGCGATGACGACCAGCGCCCGGGACGCGGCATCGACGATCGCCTCGTGAGGATCGGTGAGCGCGCTGATGAGCGCCGGCACGGCGGACGCGGCGCGGATCTCGGCCATCGTGTCGATCGCCGTCAGCCGTCGCGCCGGCGATTCCTCGCGGTCGCGCGCGATGTGATCGAGCCCCTGCAGGATCGGGCCGCCCGCGGGCGGCGCCGCGATCAGCAGCGCGGCCGACCGGACCGCGATCCGGCGGACGGCCAGGTTGTCGTCGAAGAGCCGGGGGAGCAGCGCGTTGGCGGCCTCCGGGTACGGCAGCTCGCCGAGCACGTGCGTGGCCCAGAAGCGCACCTCGGGGTCGGGTGATGCGCTCCGCACCGTCATGAAGGGGAGCGCCGGACGCCGGATCGCCACGATCAGCTCCAGCAACGGTCCGCATTGCGAGGCGGCGGGCGCGGCGGCGGCGACAGCGGCGCCGTCTGGGCCGGTGAGCTGCTCGCGGAAGCGCTGGCGATCGGCCCGGAGCGGTCCGGGGAAGCGCGCGGCAACGATCGAGACCGCTGTCTCGCCGTTGCGCACGAGCTCGGCGAACGCCCGCGCGCCAGCCTCGCCGCCCGCGAGGACGTGCTGGAGGAGCGAGGTGTACTCCGCGCGCAGATCGCCTGCCGGAGGCGAGACCGCTGCGCGCCGCTCGGACGAGGGCCGCGCGTACGCGGTCGAGCTCTCGACGGCGACAGGGGTGCGACGGCGCCAGGCCGAGCGGCTCGCGGTCGGTGCCTGTCCGGGCTCTCGGTGCTCCTCGACGCCGGGCGTGATCGCGCTGTCGAGCATCCACGGAGGACGCGAGTACCGCCTGGTCCGCCCCTCTTCGGGCTCGTTTGGATCGAGCTCATCCGGCGGCGAGGGGGCCGGCGCGGCAGGGATCTCGAGGTCGGGGATCTCGTTGATGAGCGCCGGCCGCGCAGGCGCCGTGACCGCTGGCATCATCGGCGCGGTGACCGCCGGCATCATCGGCGCCGTGACGGCGGTGCCGGACACGACGTCCGCGCCGGCCTCGAGGCCCAGCCGGAACTGCGGCTCGACCGCGAGGCTCGGCGCGTGTGGCATCGGCGCCGGCGGGATGGTCGAGCTGAACGCCACCGCGTGCGCGGAGCCTTCGTCCGGCTGCACGGGCTCGGCCTCGACGCCTGTGCCGCGGAGCCCGAACGCCCGCGCGACCGCGTCGATCCCGGAGCCGCCGTCCTCCGTGGACCAGCCGCCCTGCGGTCGCGCGCCTTGCGGCGCGCCATCCGCGCTGTCGGCGCGGCGCGGCTCCCCGGGGCCGGGGTCAGCGTGCACCTCGGGCCCGGTAGCCGCCGCGCCGGGCGAGCCGAGCGTCTCCGCGCGGAGCATGTTGCTCAGCTCCAGGAGCGCGGCGCGGGTGCGCATGGAGAGCGGCCCGTCCTTGGCGTGCTCGTCGCTCGGCGCGGCCGCCTCGTGCGGCGGCAGAGCGGCGGGCTGCGGGGCCTCGCGCGGCGGCGGCGCAGCGGGCTGAGGCGGCGCCGTTGCCCGGAGCGGCGGCACGGCGGAGTCGCGGGCCGCCGGGCTGTCGCTCGGATGGGCCGCGCCGCTCCGGTTCAGCTTCTTCCGCAGGATGAGCCGCTCCAGGACCGTCGCGGCGACCCCGGCGAGCGCGATGAGGTCTCCGATGCTGGAGAGCTCGACCGAGCTGGCCCCGTCGTCGCCGTAGACGAGCGCGACGACGCGGCCGCGCACGACGACCGGGACGACCGCCACGGCGGCCGCGTGGACCGTCCGGCCGAGCTCGCGCTGGAGCTCGGCGTCGGGCGCGCTGCCGGCGAGGGCCGTCACGAGCGGCGCGCGGAGCGCGCGCGCCCTCGCGAGCACGCTCGGGCGATCGAAGGGCACCGCGATCTTCGCGACGCGCTCGCGCTCGGCGCCTGGGCCCGCGGCGTTGCGGCCCTCGGCGCGCTCGCCGTGGACCGTGAACAGGACCGTGTACTCGAAGTACTGCTGCGCGAAGTCGAAGAGGATCGCGAGCACCGCCTCGCTCGAGTCGACCGCGGCGAGCTCCTGCTCGGCCATGGCCAGCGTGAACGGGCCCTTCCGGCGCTGCGCAGCCGGCGCAGATCGGCCCGCTGCGCGCATCGAGACCTCGGCCGCGGGCGCGCTGGACGAGCGCTCGCGCTGCGCTGCCGCGGGCGCTACAGCGGCCGCTGCCGGCGCAGCATGCGTCGCGGCGACAGCCGGCGGCGCAGCATGCGTCACGGCGACAGCCGGCGGCACAGCGGGCGCAACCGCCGCAGGCGGCGCAGCATGCGTCGCGGCGACAGCCGGCGGCGCAGCGGGCGCAACCGCCGCCGGCGGCGGCGCAGCATGCGTCACGGCGACAGGCGGCGGCGCAGCGGGCGCGACCGGCGCTGGCGGCGGCGCAGGGACGGGCGATGCCGGAGCAGGTCCGCCGGGCTGGCGCTGGAGAGGGGTGGCCGCTTGCGGCAGCGTCGCTTGCTGGGCGCGGTGCGCCGCCGATGCCCGCTTCAACCAGCCGGTCAGCAGGTGGCTGCCCAGAGCCGGCGCGCGTACACCGGACGGTGCCGGCCCGTGCTGCGCCAACGTCGCCGCAGGCGGCACCGGAGCTTCCACTGGCGGCGCCGTCACCGCGACGACGGGCGCCGCGTGCACCGCGTCCGACGCGGCGAACGTCGCCAGCCGCGGCGCGAGCTCCGCGGAGCGCGGCGTCGGCTCCGGCGGCTCGATCGCGGGCTCTTCGCGCGATCGAGCCACGCGGTCCGGATGCTCGGCTCCCGCGACCGGGCTTTCCACGGCGCCCTGACGATCGCGCTGCGGTGCGTTCCCGGGGGTGCGTGAAGCGAGCGCCTCGTCCCGGGGCGTGTTTGCGTCGAGATAACGGAACGAACGCAGGTCGACCGGGTACTGGGCAACGACGGTCGGCTCGTCGTCCAGCTCGTGGAGCGACGGCTTCCTCGGCGTGGGCACGGCCTCGCTGATCGCGACGTCCGCGCTCACCGTCTCCTCGTCAAAGATCGAGGTCAGCGCCTCCACGGTCGGCGCATCGTCGATGCTGGGCCGTCTCGGTTCATGCGTGTCGGCCGCCTGCGCATCGTCGTCGACCGCGGCGGGCAACGTCGCGCCGTGCTCCGCGAGCGGTGCTGCCTCCCCGGCGGCCACGGCGGGCGGCGGCGCGTCGGCGGGTCGCGCTGCCTCGACACCGTTGGGCAACGTCGCGTCGAGGTCTTCTGGCCGCGCCGCCTCGGTTTCACCGGGCGACGTCGCGTCGCCTGCAGGCGGCGCCACCCCCTGCGCATCGGCGCGCGGCGCAGCCGCCTGCTCATCAGCGGGCGGCGCCACCTCCTGCGCACCAGCAGGCGTCGCCGTCTCCTGCGCACCAGCACGCGTCGCCGCAGCGGCCCCAGCAGGCGACGCCGTCTCGACCTTCGCGGCCGACGCCGCCTCGCCTCCAGCAGCAGGTGCTGGCGCAGGAGGCGCCTTCGGCGGGAGCGCCGCTGTCGCCGCAGCCCCGCGCTCGATCGCCTCGGGGGCCGGCTCGGCGCGCGCGTCGAGCTGCTTCACGAGCCGCGACATGCGCCGCTCGAGGGCGATCCCGTAGTGCTCCGCGAGCGCCTGGCGGATGCGGACGAGCGGCGCCGCGAGCTGCCGCAGGCTGACCCCCAGCGCGACGCTCAGCTTCTCCGCGACGGCCGGCGCGAGGGGCTCGGCCGTCGCGAGGACCAGCGTCGCCTCGGGCTGCGGCGCTCCGGTCGCCGCGGCCTCGAGGTCCGTGCGCACGTCGAGCGGGAACACGCGGTGCTCGACCGCGAGATCGGCCGGCACGACGCGGAGCACCTCGGGCGACGCGGGCCGCAGCCGGCCCACGGCGGGCGGCAGCCCGAGGCTCTCCGCGAGCAGCTCCGTGAGCTCGCGCTCGCGCACCGCGCCCAGCTCCAGCACGTTCGTGGCGAGATCGCCGCCATGGAGCACCTGACGAGCGATCGCCTCCTCGACCACTCGCATCGAGGTAACCCCATGCTGCACGAGGAGAGAGCTCAGCGTCGGCATCGAGGCGCATTCATCCGTGTGCGGTGGAAGATGGAGCACGCTCGCGACGTGCGGCCCAGTCCATCCTAGACGAAGTCTTCATCGGACACGATCCGCGCGTGGGGGCCCGAGGGATCTCACGAATCCGGGATCGCCGCCGGCCGCATGGCAGCGACCCTCCGTCATGCGAGCTCCGGAGGAGCGTTCCCTTCAACGCCGCCGAGGGTGCACGTGAAGCGCAGGCCGGTCGCAGCATCGGTCGCGCTTGACTCCGATGAGCCGCCTTCCCCGCGCTCGGACGAGGGCTCCACGGTCAGCCCGCCGCCGTGCGCGTCGAGGATGCCGCGCGCGATCGCGAGCCCGAGGCCGAGCCGCTCCCGGCGGCGCGGCGCGACCGGGTCGGCGGGGATCGCCGCCCGCTCGCCGAACGGCTCGAGCAGCCGGGCGAGCGGCTCCGGTGGGACGGGGCCCGCCTCGTCGATGATGGTCACCACCGGCCCGGCGTCGGCGCTCGCGACGCGGACCCGCACCGGCCGATCGCGCGACCGCAGGACGGCGAAGCCGAGCACGTACTCGAGCGCCACCCTGAGCAGCTCCGGATCGCCCTCCAGCGTGGCGACGCCCTCGGGCTCGCCGTCGAAGGCGATGCCCACGCCGCGGGCGGCGGCCGCGCCCTCGAGGTGCGCGGCCGCGCGGCGGGCGAGCTCGGCGGCGTCGCACCGGGCGATCGCCATCGGGCGGCTCGCGTCCGCGCGGAGCCAGATCGAGTTGTCGAACTCGTCGAGCAGCCGCTTCAGCCGCTCGCCCGCGCCGCGCACGCGCTCCAGCATGTCGCGCGGCGCTGCGCCGAGGTCCTTCTGGTAACGCAAAAGATAGTGGACCCCCGCGAGCATGGTCGCCAGCTCGCCCCGGAGGTCGTGGCCCACGCGCGCGAAGAACTCGTCATTCATCCACATGACCGCCTGCTCCGAATATGCAGCAACGCGGACCTTGAGCATCAGACGAGCAAGCCAACTGTCGTCGGGACCACCCCGAAACAGCGGTCGCCGGCCGGCTGGGACGAACCGCGCAAAGCCCCATCTACGCTGGACAGTTGATGGTTGCGGATAAGCGACCTGGGCACAAGGTGTACCCGGGGTTCAGGTTCCACCTCCACCAGCGCGGGGGGACCTTTCCAGAAACGCCGGCGGAAGTCGTCGCCCTCACGGCCGCGCATCCAGGCCCGAGCGCCTGGGGAGCGCTGTCAGCCGAGCGGCGAGCGGGGGAGCATGTCCCAGGCAGAGCGCAGAGAGTTCACCGAGCGCGACGAAGAGCAAGCCGACGAGGACGATACCCAGGTCATCGAGCGGCGGCGCCGCGTCCTCATCGTGGATGACGATCCCGACTTCCTCGTCATGGCAGAGGCGGCGCTCGCCGCGCACGGCTTCCTGGTGGAACGGGCGGCCGGCGGCCTGCGCGGCGTGTTCCTCGCCACGCAGGACGTGCCGGATGTGATCCTGTGCGACCTGCGCATGCCCGGCATCGACGGCTTCGTCGTCGCCGAGGCGCTCCGCGCCGACCCGGCGACCCAGCACGTCGCCATCTTCGCGTGCACCGGCCGGCGCGATCTCGAGGCCCGCGCCGCCCTCAACGCGTCGGCCTTCGACGGCGTGCTCGTGAAGCCGGTCGACTGGGACACCGCCGCCCGTTTGCTCCACGAGATCATCGGCCTCCGGCGACCCTACGGACCTGCCCAGGACGAGTAAGGATTATCCTTAGGTCCCCTCAGGCGAGTGCAGGGCTGCCCCTGCGCGGGAGGGGAAATGCCCGGCATCATGCCGGCAATAAGGTATACAAACGTCGCGTGACCCGAGCGGATCGCTCCCCTAGATGGGGTGCGTAGAGGCTGGCCGAACGATGCTGGCACCGCTCACGATCGATCGGCCGGCGCGCTGACGAATGGAAAGGTTCACTGGGATGGAAGTGAAATGTGACGACAACGCGTTCGCGCCGCTCGTCCTGGTCGTGGACGACTTCCAGGACAACCGGGAGATGTTCGCGGAGTACCTGTCCTTCTCCGGGTTCCGCGTCGCGGAGGCGGCGACCGGACGGGAGGCGCTCGATCGCGCCTTCGAGCTGATCCCGGACCTCATCCTGATGGATCTGTCGCTCCCGGAGATCGACGGCTGGGAGGCCACGCGCCACCTCAAGAGCGACCCGCGCACGAAGCGGATCCCGATCGTCGCGCTCACCGGTCACACGCTCGCGGGGCACTCGCGCGAGGCCAAGGACGCGGGCTGCGACGCCTTCCTCACGAAGCCCTGTCTGCCGGACACACTGGTGCTCGAGATTCGCCGCCTCCTGTCGCGAAGCGAAGGAGAGGCGCGCGGGGCGCCGTCGCAGCCCGAGAGGACGACCTGACACGCCGCTGATCCCGCCCGGCGAACCGGCCAAGACGCCGAGATCCGCTCGACCGGCGAGACCGCGAAACACGCACCTGCGCTCCCGCGTTGCCAGGACTTGACTGAGGCACCCCCTGACTATTCCCGGCACAGTCTTTCAGGCTAACTGATCGCCTGAGAGGCACGAGGGGACAAGGATGGCGGGGGTGACCAGAAAAAAAGCCGGAAAGAACGCGACGGAGGGCGCGGATTCCGCGCACGGACGCACGCTCCGCGGGCGCGCCTCGGCGGTGCCCCTGCGCGCGCCGAAGCGGGGCTCGACGCCCGCCGCCGCGAGCGGGCCTCGCTCGGCGGGACCGGCTACCCTGCGCGCCAGGGTGCCCAGGCGATCGAAGGCGGACTCGGAACGGCACGGCTCCCGGGGCGACGCGGCAGAGCGCGAGCGGATCGAGGAGCAGTGCCAGCGGCTCGAGCGCCGCGCGGAGGCGGCCGAGCGCATGCTCCGCGAGACCGTGTCCACCATCTCTCACGATCTCAGGAACTCGCTGAGCGTCATCGTGGTGAGCGCGCGCATGCTGCTGCGCTCGATCCCTCCGGATGGCCCCGGGCGGCGGCAGCTCGAGGCGATCACCCGCGCGGCGGACGAGATCAACCAGCTCGCGCAGGACCTCGTGGACGCCATGAGCATCGAGAACGGCTCGCTCAAGATCGGCAAGGGCGCGCACGAGGTGGAGCCCATCCTCGACAGGGCGATCGAGCTCGTCGCGCCCACGGTCGCGCTGAAGCCGCTCGAGATCGCGAAGGAGCTGCCGCACGACGTGCCGCCCATCGCGTGCGACCGGGATCGCATCGTCCAGGTGATCGCCAACCTGCTCGGCAACGCCATGCGCTTCACCCCGAAGGGCGGACGCATCACGGTGCGCGCCGAGCCCGCGGGCACGGACGCGCGGTTCTCGATCTCCGACACCGGCCCGGGGATCCCGTCGGAGCTGCACCCGCTGCTCTTCGCGCGCCACGCGCCCGCCCGGAGGCCCATGGGACAGGGGATGGGGCTCGCGGCGTTCGTCACGAAGGGCATCGTCGAGGCCCACGGCGGCACGATCTGGGTCGAGAGCTCGCCCGGCCAGGGCAGCACGTTCTTCTTCACCATCCCGGCCGCCGGGCTGTCGGTGCGCTCTGCCGAGGCAGAGCGCGCGTAGCGGCGCAGGGCAGAGCGCGCGCGGCGAGGAGGCGCGCGCTGGACCGGGCACGCACAGGCCCCGGGCGCGCGCGCGAGATCAGGCCCGTCCGAAGGCCGAGAGCCAGCGGCGAAGGATCGCGCGGCCCTCGTACAGCTTGCGCAGCGACGCCCACTCGTTGCGCTGGTGCGCCTGGGCGTTCTCGCCGGGACCGAAGTTCACCGCGGGCACGCCGAGCTCCGCGAAGCGGGCCACGTCGGTCCACGCCTGCTTCGGCTCGACCGCCGCGACGCCGGCCTCGCGCAGCGCCACGACGAGCGGGTGCGACGCGTGCGGCGGCGCCGAGGGGCTGAGATCGCGCCAGGCGATCTCGGCGCGGCCGGCCACGAGCGCCTCGATGGTCCGCTGCGCCTCCTGGATCGACGTCCCCGGGGGGAAGCGGTGGTTCAGGTTCATCGTGAACTCGTCGGGAACGACGTTCCGCCCGCGCCCGCCCTGCGCCATCGTCGCCGTCGTCACGGCCCGGTAGACGAAGCCGTCGATCTCGACCTCGCGCGGCGCGAGCGCGGCGAGCTCGACGAGGAGCGGGCCCGCCTTGTAGATGGCGTTCTCCCCCTGCCACGGCCGCGCGCTGTGCGCCGTGCGCCCCCGGAACGTCAGCCCCGCGTGGAGCGAACCGCTCGCGCCGAGGCTCAGCTTGTTGTCGCTCGGCTCGAGGCACACGGCGAGATCGAGCGCGCGCAGGCCCGGCTCGCGCTCGATCACCAGCGCGAGCTCGTTCTCGAGGTACGGGCCCTCCTCCCGCGCGTAGAACACGAGCGTGAGGTCGACCCCCGCGATGTCGTCCCGCGCGCCCTCGGCGAGATCGAGCATCAGCGCGAGGCCCGACTTCATGTCGCTCGCCCCCGGGCCGTAGAGGCGATCGCCCTCGATGCGCGGCGGCCCGTCGTGCGAGGTGCGCACAACGTCGAGGTGCCCGGCCAGCGCGATCTTCGGGCCGCCCGTGCCCTGCGTCACCTCGACCACCAGCGAGTCGCCGTGGCGGCGCACCGGCGCGGCGAGCCGGGCCCGCCCGAGCCGCTCCGCCACGTCCGAGCACAGCGCCTGCTCCTCGCCCGTGGGCGACGGGACCGAGCACAGCCAGAGCAGCGTGTCCGCGAGGGCCGCCTCGGCCGCCGCGTCCTGGTCGGGCCGCGTGTTCACACCGGCACCGCGAAGTCGCGCAGCGCCGCGTTCAGCGACACCTTGCGGTCGGTCGCCTCGCTCCGCTTGCCGATGATGAGCGCGCACGGGATCGAGAACTCCCCTGCCGGGAAGCGCTTCGGCCGCGTGCCCGGGATGACCACGCTGCGCGCCGGCACCCGGCCGCGGTGCTCGACGACCTCGGGACCCGTGACATCGAGGATCGCCGTCGACGCGGTGAGCACCACGCCCGCGCCGAGCACCGCCTCCTCCTCGACGACGACGCCCTCCACCACGATGACCCGGGAGCCCACGAAGACGCCGTCCTCGATGATCACCGGCCGCGCGCCGGGCGGCTCGAGCACGCCGCCGATGCCGACGCCCCCGGCGAGGTGCACGCCCCGCCCGATCTGCGCGCAGCTGCCGACCGTCGCCCACGTGTCGACCATCGATCCGGCGCCGACCCACGCGCCGATGTTCACGTAGCCGGGCATCACGATCGCGCCCTGCTCGAGGAACGCGCCGTAGCGCACCGCCCCCGGCGGCACGACGCGCACGCCCGCTTTGTCGAGCCCCCGCTTGAGCGGGATCTTGTCGTGGAACTCGAGCGGGCCGGCCTCCATCACGCTCATGCCCCGGAGCGAGAAGTAGAGGAGGATCGCCTCCTTGACCCACGCGTGCGTCACCCAACGGTGCGGCGCGTCCCCGCCCGCGGGCGCCGCGGGCTCGCCGCCCGGCTGCGCGCTGTCGTCGCGCTCGGCGACGCGGAGCAGGCCCTGATCGAGGCACTCGATCGTGCGGAGGACGGCGGCCTCGTGCGCGGGCGAGCGCAGGAGCTCGCGGTCGCGGAACGCCGCCTCAACGAGGGACTTCAAGGATTCGTCGGTGACCATGGCGCCGCCTTTAGCACGGCCGCGCCACCACCGGCACCGCGTCAGAACGTCATCGTGACGGCGCGGCCGCCGGCCGCCTCGGCGAGCTCGATGTGCGCGCGCCGCGCGACGACGCGGGCCACGGCGACGGCGCGCTCGCCGCCGTCGCGCACCACCACGTCCAGCGAGACCGCCGGCGCCGCGTCACCCGCGCTGCGCTGCGCGATCCGCACCGTCGAGCGCCCGTCCGCGAGGCGAAACACCGAGACATGAGGGCTCGCGACGCCGGCGGCGCTGACCATGCCGACGGCGAGCTCCATGAGCCCGCTCACGGCGCGCACGTCGCCCTCCACCTCGTTGGCGCGGCCGTCCGATGAGGCGACCGAGATGGCGATGACCGGCCGCCCCTCGGTCGGCGAGGCGCTCCAGTTGCGGAGCACGTCGATGAGATCGAGCGGCGTCGGCCGCAGCTCGAGGGTCGCCATCACGAGCTCGGACAGGCGCAGCGAGCCGCTCAGCTCCCGGGCCGCCCGGCGCACCGACGCCTCGAGCGCGAGCCGCTGCCGCGCGTCGACGCCGCCGCGCTCGCCGCGACCGGCGCCGCGCAGCGGGGCGCGCCCCGGCGCGGCCCCGGCGGCGGCGCGCGACAGCTCGTCCGTGAGGCGCGCGGCCTCGACGCTGGCGTGGTCGAGCGCGGCGCACGCGGCGTCGGCCGCCGCGATGTCGCCCGCCTCGACGAAGCCGTCGCGGACCGCCGCAGAGAGGCTGCCGAGGGCCGCGAGGAGCGCCGTGCACCCCTCGCACACCTCGGGGAGCGCGAGCGCGACCCCGCGCGGCCCGACGCGGCGCGAGCCGAGCAGGTGCGCGAAGCTCTCGATGCCTGCAGCGCCGTCGCGCGCCGCGCCGAGCGCAGCCGCGAGCCGCTCGCCGAGCATCAGGCCGTCGCGCTCGGAGCGACCTCGTAACCCGCGAAGAAGTAGGCGATCTCCCGCGCCGCGGTCGACGTCTTGTCGGAGCCGTGGACCGCGTTCTCGCCCACGCTCGCCCCGAAGAGCTTGCGGATCGTCCCCTCCGCCGCCTTCGCCGGGTCGGTCGCGCCGATGACCTCGCGGTACTTCGCGACCGCGTCCTCGCGCTCGAGCGCCATCACGAGGATGGGGCTGCGCGACATGAACTCCACGAGCTCGCCGAAGAAGCCGCGGCCCCGGTGCTCGGCGTAGAAGCCCTCCGCCTCCGCGCGCGTCAGGTGGATGCGCTTCATCGCTTTGATCGTGAAGCCCTCCTTCTCCAGGCGGGCGATGATCGCGCCGGCCGTGTTCTTTTCCATCGCATCAGGCTTGATGATTGAGAGGGTTCGCTCGAGGGCCATGGGCGGCCCAGTTAGGCGAAAACTCTGAGATTTGCAAGCGTCACGCGCGCCGTCCGACCGGGCGACGGCCGCGCCGCCGCGCTCCGGGCGCGCCGGCCGCCACAACGTCGCTTCCGTCCGTCTGCAGCCGCGCTCCACAGCCAGCTCCATCCGTCCGCCCACCGGCCCGTCCGTTCCCCTTCCCTTTCCCTGCGCGCCTCTCCCCGCTCTCCTCGCCCTCTCTCTTTGCCGCTTGCTCGCCGCAATTCCGTGTCGCGGGGGCGACGCGCGGCACGCGCGATCGCCATCAAGCTGACACAATGCGCTGCTACACCCATCCGCCATGCCGAGCCACGTGCTCATCGTCGAGGACGAGCGCGACCTTCAGCGCGTCCTCACCTATAACTTTCGTCAAGCTGGGTTCGATGTGGTGTCCGCCGGGAGCGGGGAGACGGCGCTCCGGGCGGTCAAGGAGGAGCGGTTCGATCTCGTCCTCCTCGACCTGATGCTCCCCGACATGTCGGGCACCGAGATCTGCCGCCGCCTCAAGCAGAACCCGCAGACCTCGGCGGTCCCCGTCATCATGGTCACGGCCAAGGGCGAGGAGATCGACCGCATCGTCGGCTTCGAGCTCGGGGCGGACGACTACGTGGTCAAGCCGTTCAGCGTGCGGGAGCTCATCCTTCGCGCGCGGGCGATCCTGAAGCGGGCCGAGAGCCCCGCGTCGGCCCCGGAGAAGTTCGACTTCGGGATCCTGCGGGTCGACCGCGCAGCGCACCGGGCGTGGGTGCAGGAGAACGAGATCGCGCTGACGGCGCTCGAGTTCCGCCTGCTGATGATGCTCTACGATCGCCGGGGCCGCGTGCTCTCGCGCGATCTCCTGCTCGACGAGGTGTGGGGGTCGCACGTCGACGTCACCGCGCGCAACGTCGACACCCACGTGAAGCGCGTGCGCGAGAAGCTCGGGGCCGCGGGCGACTACATCGAGACCGTGCGCGGCGTCGGCTACCGCTTCCGCGCCGAGCCCGAGGCCGCGTAGGGCGCCATGCGCGCGCTGAGGCGGGTGGGGATCGGCGCGAAGCTCGTGGCGGCGACGGTGCTCGTCCTGCTCGTCGCGGGCGTGCCGATCGAGCGCCTCGCCGCGCGCGACATGGAGGCGGCGCTCGTCGCGGAGCACAGCCCGCGCGCCGCCGTGGACGCGGCCGTCTGGCGCTCGCGGCGCACCCTGCTGGTCGGCATGGGCGCCGTCATCGTCGTCGCCATCTCGGTCGGCGCGGCCACCACCTTTTTCATCACCCGCCCCATCCGGAAGCTGACCCGCTTCGCGCTCGCCATGTCCGAGGGCGACCTGACCACGCGCGCGCCCCTGCGCGGCTCGGGCGAGCTCCGCCAGCTCGCGCACGCGCTGAACCACCTCACGGGCGAGCTCTCCCGCTCCATCGCCGAGGCCCGGACGGAGCGCGACCTGCTCGCGGGCATCCTCGACGGCATGAGCGAGGGCGTGCTCGTGCTCGACCGCGACGGGCGCATCCTCCTCGCCAACCGGGCGCTGCGCGGGATGGCCTCCCTCGGCGAGGACGCGCTCGGCCGATCGGTCATCGAGGCGACCCGCAACGCGCGGCTGACCGAGGCGATCCAGCTCGCGGGCAAGCGGGACGAGCCGGTCGACGTGGAGGTCGAGCTCGGGCGGACGCTGCCGCGGCGGCTCCTCGTGCGCGTTTCGCGCCGGAAGAGCCCGGCGCACGCGCGCGACGCGCACGACGCCCGCGGCGCGGACCTCGACGGCCCCTCGGCCGAGCCGGGGCTGATCGCGGTGTTCCACGACGTCACGGATCTCCGCCGGCTGGAGACGATCCGGACCGACTTCGTCGCCAACGTGTCCCACGAGCTGCGGACCCCGGTCACCGCGATCAGCACCGCCGCCGAGACGCTGCAGCTCGGCGCGCTCGAGGACCCGCAGGAGGCCGCCGAGTTCGTCGACGTGATCGATCGGCACGCGAAGCGCCTCCGCCACCTCGTCGACGACCTGCTCGATCTCTCGAAGATCGAGGCGAAGAACTTCCGCCTCTCGCTGGCGGACCTCGACGTCGCCCCCGCCATCGAGCACGTCACGCACCTGCTCGGCGAGTCGGCGCGCCGGCGCCGGGTCAACGTGACGGTCGACGCCGCCGCCCTCCCGCCCGCGCGCTGCGACCGCCGCGCGCTCGAGCAGGTGCTCATGAACCTGCTCGACAACGCCATCAAGTACGCGGGCGAGGGCGCCCACGTCACGGTGAAGGCGCGCTCCGTCGACCAGCAGGTGACGATCGCCGTCGCCGACGACGGCCCCGGCATCCCCCCCCACCACCTGGGCCGAATCTTCGAGCGGTTTTACCGTGTGGACGCCGGCCGCTCGCGCGACCTCGGCGGCACGGGGCTCGGCCTCGCGATCGTGAAGCACCTCGTCGAGCTGATGAACGGCTCGATCGAGGTCGAGAGCGCCATCGGCCGCGGCACCCAGTTCACCGTGCGCCTCGCGCGCGCGGCGTGAGCTTGCAAACCTGAAAGTCAGGAAAGACCGGTACTCGCCGTTCCACCCTGCTGTCACGCGCCTGTCACAGAACTCGATTACGCCTGACGTTGCATGGCTCGAATTCTGCTCACCCTGGCGATGTTGATCCTGACCGCTGCATGCGGTCGCTCCGATGCCCCCCAGGACACCGGCTCGCTCCCCGGCTCGAACAAGAACGCCGCGCCGCAGCCGACCGCCGACGGGGAAGTCGCGCTCACCGGTGCGGGGGCGACGTTCCCGTACCCACTTTATGCCAAGTGGATCTCCGAGTTCCAGAAAGCCAACCAGAAGGTCAAGATCAACTACCAGTCGATCGGCTCCGGTGGCGGGATCCGGCAGATCACCGAGCGGACCGTCGACTTCGGTGCCACCGACGCCCCGATGACCGAGGAGCAGCTCGCGAAGGCGACCGGCATCCTCCACCTGCCGACGTGCCTCGGCGCGGTCGTGCTGACCTACAACCTCGAGGGCGTCCCGTCGGGCCTGAAGCTCACGCCGGACGCCGCCGCGCACATCTTCCTCGGCAAGATCAAGAAGTGGAACGATCCGGCCATCCAGGAGGAGAACCCGGACGTGAAGCTCCCCGACAAGGAGATCGCGACGGTCCACCGCTCGGACGGCAGCGGCACCACGAAGATCTTCGTCGACTACCTGAGCGCGATCAGCCCGGAGTGGAAGAGCGGCCCCGGGACCGGGACCAGCGTCAACTGGCCGGGCGGCCTCGGCGCGAAGGGCAACGACGGCGTCTCGGCCCTCATCTCGAGCACCCCCGCCTCCATCGGCTACATCGAGCTCGCGTACGCGATCCAGAACAAGCTCACGTTCGCGTCGCTGCGGAACAAGAGCGGCAAGTTCGTCGCCCCGTCGCTCGAGAGCACGACCGCCGCGGGCGCCGGCGCCGCCGCCAGGATGCCTGACGATCTGCGGATCTCGCTCGTGGACGCCGAGGGCGAGGACGCGTACCCCATCGCCGGCTTCACCTACATCCTCGCGTACCAGGAGCAGAAGGATCTCGCGAAGGGCAAGGTGCTGGCCCGGTTCATGAAATGGGCCACGCAGGACGGCCAGAAGTTCACGAACGACCTCCACTACGCGCCGCTGCCCGCGGCCGTCGTGGAGAAGGTCAACGCGAAGCTCGCCGCGCTGGTGGGCCCCGACGGCAAGCCCCTGCTCACCCCGTAGCAACCCCGAAGGAAGGCCCGCGCGCGGCGCGAGCGGCGGTTCCGCCGGGCGCCCGCGCCGCGGTGCGCGCAGGTAGGTCATGAGCACTGTAGAAGTCCCGATGCAACAAGCTGCCTCGTCGACGACAGCGGGCGACGTGGCGCGGGGGGCGCGCGGTGCAGACCGCGCGTTCCGCGCGATCTTGACGCTGTTCGGCCTGACGGTGCTCGCGGTGCCCCTGCTGATGGTGCTGGAGCTCGTCCGGTCCTCGCGGCTCGCGATCGACAAGTTCGGCCTCGGGTTCCTCACCGGGACGGTGTGGGACCCGGCGCGCGAGCAGTTCGGCGCGCTCCCGTTCATCTACGGCACGATCGTCACCTCGCTGATCGCCATCGCGCTCGCGGTGCCCGTCTCGCTCGGGCTCGCGATCTTCCTGTCGGATCTGGCCCCCCACCGCATCCGCAAGCCGCTCGGCTTCATGGTCGAGCTGCTCGCGGCCATCCCGAGCGTCGTCTACGGCTTCTGGGGCATCGCCATGCTCCGCCCGTGGCTCCGGGACACCGTCGAGCCGGTCCTCATCAAGTACCTCGGCTTCCTGCCCCTCTTCGAGGGCCCGCCGCTCGGCTTCGGCATGTTCGCCGCGGGCGTCGTCCTCGCGATCATGATCGTCCCCACGATCACCTCGGTGTCGCGCGAGGTGATGCTGGCGGTCCCCCAGCTCCACCGCGAGGCCGCTGTCGGCCTGGGCGCTTCTGCCTGGGACACGATCCGCTACGCGGTCCTGCCGTCCGCGCGCTCGGGCATCATCGGGGCGGTCATCCTCGGGCTGAACCGGGCGCTCGGCGAGACCATGGCGGTCACCATGATGATCGGCAACGTCCCGAAGGTGAGCGCCTCGATCTTGCACCCCGGGTATTCGATGTCGAGCGTCATCGCCAACGAGTTCGTCGAGGCGACGAGCGACATGTACGTGTCGGCGCTCTCCAAGATCGCGCTGCTCCTCTTCGGGGTCGCCCTCGTCCTCAACCTCTTCGCCCGGTGGCTCGTGAGCTCGACGAAGAGCAAGCTGGAGCGGCGCGCATGAGCAACGAGGCCCCTCCCCCCTTTGCCAGGCCGTCCAGCGCCCCGCGACGCACGCTGCTCGCGCCCACGCCCGGCGAGCGCCTGCGCCGCGCGCGCGGCTACTTCTTCGAAGGGCTCTGCGTCGCGAGCGCCGTCGTCGTCCTGGTCCCGCTGTTCCTCATCTTCGTCTACGTCGTGAGCAAGGGCCTCGGCGGGCTCTCCCTCGACTTCTTCACCCAGCTCCCGAAGCCGGTTGGCGAGTCGCCGAGCGGCATGGGCAACGCGGTCGTCGGCACGCTCCTCTTGATCGCCATCGGCTCCTGCATCGGGCTCCCGACGGGCATCCTCGCCGGCATCTACCTGGCGGAGGTCGGGCGGGGAAAGCTCGCGAGCGCCATCCGGTTCATCGCGGACGTCCTCGGCGGCGTCCCCTCGATCACGATCGGCGTGTTCGTCTACGCGCTCGTCGTCGTCACGATGAAGCGCTTCTCCGCGCTCGCCGGCGGCGTCGCGCTCGCGATCGTGATGCTCCCGACGGTGACGCGCACGACGGAGGAGCTGCTCAAGCTCGTGCCCGCGCACCTGCGCGAGGCGTCGCTCGCCCTCGGCGTCCCTGAATGGCGCACGAGCCTCTTCGTCGTGCTCCGGACGGCCTCTCCCGGCATCGGCACCGGCGTCATGCTCGCCGTGGCCCGCATCGCCGGCGAGACAGCGCCGGTGCTCCTCACCGCGCTGGGCTCGCAGTACTGGAGCCTCGCCATCGACCGCCCCATCGCCTCGCTGCCCGTGCAGATCTGGCGCAACGCGACGTCGCCCTACCCCCAGTGGCAACAGGAGGCCTGGACGGGCGCTCTTGTGCTGATCGCCATCGTGTTCTTCCTGAATCTGCTCGCTCGCATCGTCACGTCCCGGAGCGTCAAGGCGCGTTAAAGGCAATCGATGAGCTCGTTCGACTCACCGCACAATGCACAGATCGGCCAGCGTCGCAGAGCGCTCGAGGTCAACGGGGTCGACGGACAGCCCGTCGACCCCGGAACCGAGTCGCCGCCAGCGAAGATCAGCGTCACCCGGCTGAACGCATATTTTCACAAGTTCCACGCAATCCACGACATCACGTTGGACATCCCGGATGGCCACGTGACCGCCGTCATCGGGCCGTCCGGTTGTGGCAAGTCGACGTTCCTGCGCTGCCTCAACCGGATGCACGAGCAGGTGCCCGGGGCCACGGCGAAGGGCTCCGTCATGATCGACGGGGTGAACATCTACGACAAGGCCGTTGACCCGGTGCGTCTGCGGCGCCGCGTCGGCATGGTGTTCCAGAAGCCCAACCCCTTTCCCACCATGTCGATCCGCGAGAATGTCCTCGCCGGACACAAGCTGAACGGCGTGTCCGTGAAGGACCCGACCGGGCTCGTGGAGAAATGCCTGCGCCAGGTCGCGCTCTGGGACGAGGTGAAGGACAAGCTCGACCAGTCGGGTCTCTCGCTCTCCGGCGGCCAGCAGCAGCGGCTCTGCATCGCGCGCGTGCTCGCCGTCGAGCCCGAGGTCATCCTGCTCGACGAGCCGTGCTCAGCGCTCGATCCGATCGCCACCGCGCGCATCGAAGAGCTCATCGACGAGCTGAAACAGCGCTATACTTGCGTGCTCGTCACACACAACATGCAGCAGGCCGCGCGGTGCTCCGACTACACGGCTTTCTTCTACATGGGGGATCTGGTGGAGTTCGACAGGACCGAGACAATCTTCACCAACCCGAAGGAAAGCAAGACGGAAGACTACGTCACCGGTAAGTTCGGCTGAGGGGAGCGGGGAGATTCATGCCGACGTCGCACACGAGCAAGGTCTACGAGCACGAGCTACGCACGCTTCGAGAGAAGCTGTTGCTGATGGGCAGCCTTGTCGAGGAGATGATCCAGAAGGCCTCGACCGCCCTCGCGACGCGCGACACGGGCCTCGCCAAGGCGACGATACGGCTCGACCGTCGGATCAACAGCCTGGAGTGCGAGGTCGACGAGCTCTGCATGAGGATCCTCGCGACGCGCCAGCCCGTCGCCTCCGATCTGCGCTTCGTCACCACGGCGCTCAAGATCGTCACCGATCTGGAGCGCATCGGCGACCTCGTGGTCAACGTCTGCGAGCGCGTGCAGGAGCTCAACGAGGAGGCGCCGCTCGCGCCGGCCGGGGAGCTGCAGGGCCTGTCCGACGAGGCCATCGAGGTGGTGCACGAGGCGCTCGACGCGCTCGTCGCCCGCGACTGGGAGCGCGCGAAGGAGCTCCTCTCGCGCGACGACGTGATCGACGAGCACTACGCCCGTATCTTCCAGGACGTGCTTCAGACGATGAGCCGCGACCCGAGCACCGTGTACAGGGCCACGCGCATCCAGTCGATCGCGAAGTACCTGGAGCGCATCGCCGATCACGCGATGAACATCGCGGAGTCGGTCGTGTTCCTCGTGAAGGGGACGGACATCCGGCACAACAACCGCCTGAGGGAGAACGATCCGCTCTCCACGCGGCCGCCGCCGCCGGCGGGCCTGCGGGCGCGCTAGAGCAACAAACGGGTTGAACCCGCCTGGAACGAGCAGAACCTGGAACCGCCAAGACGCCAAGGCATTGTCTTCTTCTTGGCGTCCTCGGCGCCTTGGCGGTTGATTTCTCGCTGCCTCATCGTCGTTGTTCTAGACGCCCGCGCCCCCCGGCGGCGCCGCGCCGCCGGGGCCGTGCGCGTGCCCGTGGTGCTCCTCGTGCTCGCCGCCGCAGCGGGCGTCCTCCCAGCCGACCCAGTAAGGCCCGTCCGGGCCGTGCTCGCGCTTCCAGATCGGCAGGCGCGCCTTGATGCGATCGATGAGCAGGCGGCACCCGCGGAAGGCCTCGCCCCGGTGCGGCGCGCTCGCGGCGCAGGCCACGGCGACGTCGCCGATCTGGAGCGCGCCGACCCGGTGCGTCGCGGCGACGCGCACGCCGGGGATCTCCGCGGCGATCTCGGCCAGGATCCGCTCGAGCTCGGCCTCGGCCATCGTCCCGTAGGCCTCGTACTCGAGCAGCGTGACCGACCGGCCGTCGTTCACGTCGCGGACCACGCCGAGGAACGTGGCGATGCCGCCCGCGCCCGGGTGGGACACGGCGGCGATGAGCTCGTCGAGGCGGAGCGGCTCGGTGCGGATGCGGCTCACGGCGCGCTCCTCTGGAAGTGGCCGGAGCGGCCCCCGCTCTTCTCGAGGAGCTTGATCTCCGAGATCACCATCTCGCGGTCGATCCCCTTCAGCATGTCGTAGATCGTCAGGCACGCGGCGCTCACCGCGACCATCGCCTCCATCTCGACCCCGGTGCGATCGAGCGCCTCCGCGGCCGCCGTCACGCGGATCTCGGCGGAGGGCTCGTCCACGTCGAGCTCGACCGCGACGTGCGTGAGCGCGATCCCGTGGCAGAGCGGGATGAGCTCCGGCGTGCGCTTCGCCGCCATGATCCCCGCGATCCGCGCCGCGGCCAGCACGTCGCCCTTCGGGGCGTCGGCGCGCGCGACCCGCGCGATCGTCTCGGGGCGCATCCGCACGGCGCCCGAGGCGACGGCGCGGCGGTGCGTGACCGGCTTGCCTTCGACGGGCACCATGCGGGCCTCGCCGCTCGGGGAGAGGTGGGTCGAGAGCGCCTGGCCCTCGCCGGGGGAATCGCCGGGGGAACTGCCGGGTGGATCGATGGTTCGCGACATCGAGCGGGAATCTGACACGGCAGCCCGCGGGACCGGTAGCCGAACCGTGCCCCGGAGCCGCGCCGGCCAGCCGCAGCGTCAGCCGCCGCCTCAGCCGCCAATGGCGCGGATCGACACCGAGGACGCCGTCTCCTCGGTGCACCCCTTCCAGACGGTGCCGTCCGGCTTGAGGCGCCACGCCTCGTCGAGGCGCTCGCGGATCGCCGCCCTGTCGCCAGCCTTCGCCTCGCGCGAGGCGTCGACCCCATCGTCCGTGGCGAGGCACGGGCGGAGCACGCCCGTCGACGAGACGCGCAGGCGGTCGCAGCTCTCGCAGAACGTGTCGCTCGTCCCCGTGATGAACCCGACGCGGAGCGACGGGTCGTGGCGGGCCCGGACGTACCGGGCCGGGCCGAGCCCCGGCTCGGTGACCGCCTCCTCCGGGAGGAGGTGCTCGGCGAGCCGCGCCCGCATCTCGGCCGCGGTGACGAGGTGATCGCCGACGAGGCGGGCGCCCTCGGCGATCGGCATGACCTCGAGGAAGCGCGGGACCATCCGCCGCTCCCACGCCCAGAGCGCGAGCGGCTCGATCTCGTCGTCGTTCACCCCGCGCAGGACGACCGTGTTCAGCTTGATGGACGAGAAGCCCGCCGCGAGCGCGGCGTCGAGCCCCTCCAGCACGCGGGCGAGATCACCGCCGCGCGTCACCTCGCGGAAACGCGCTGGATCGAGGGTGTCGATCGAGACGTTCAGGCGGTGCAGCCCGGCGTCGCGCAGCGGCCGCGCGAGCCGCGCGAGCTGCGACGCGTTCGTCGTGAGCGCCAGATCGTCGAAGCCGAGCGAGGCGAGGCACGCGACGATGGAGACGATGTCGGGGTGGAGCAGCGGCTCGCCGCCCGTCAGGCGGACCCGCCTGACGCCGGCGTCGCGCAGCGCCTCGAACATGGTGCGCCAGGCGGGCGTCATGAGCCGGCCGTCGGCGTAGCCGTCGTGGCGCGACGGGCGGCAGTAGGTGCACGCGAAGTCGCACCGGTCCGTGACCGAGATGCGCACGCTCCGCGGCGGGGGCATCGCGCGCGCGCCGGGCGCGGGGACAGCGCCGTCCCGGTACGGGATCACGCCGGCGCGTCGCGCGGCCTCGCCGCCGCCGATGAGCGGCAGCGAGCGACGCCGCAGGGCCGATGCGTCTGCCGAGGCGGGCGCCGGATCGAGGCCAATCGAAGATGCCATGCGGTCTCTCGCGGGTCTCCCTAGCCGCCCGCCACAGGTGGGATGAGCGCCACCTCGTCGCCGAAACCTACAGGATCGCTCGGCGTCGCATACACACCGTTCACCGCCACCCGGATCGAGCCTTTGTAGGGGGTGAGCCCAGGATATCGGGCGCAGACGTGATCCAGGAGCTCCGCCGCCGTACAGGGGCCAGCGAGCGGCAGCGCGACCTCTCCGGCGCCGAGGACATCTCTCGCGCCTGCGAACGCGAGCACGCGAACGGCGGCATCCATGTCGGGGAACCTAGCATCGCTGCGCTTCCGCGACACGACGAACCGCGCCCGGCGCCCCCGGGTCGCCCCCGCGAGATGAGCCTACCGGGCCCGGCCGGCACGGCTATCATCGGACCGCTCACCGCCATGTCCGAAGAAGGCTTTCTACCGGGCACCATCCTGGCCGGTCGCTATCAGGTTCGCCGCGAGCTGGGTCGCGGCGGCATGGGCGTCGTCTATCTCTGCCGCGATCTCGTGATCGACGAGCGCGTCGCGGTGAAGCTGCTCGACCGATCGGGCACGGCCGCGCGCCCCGAGGACGCCTGGTGGTTCCAGGAGGAGGCCCGGGCGCTCGCCGGGCTCTCGCACCCGGCGCTCGTGAAGGCCCGCGACTTCGGGGCGCTCGCGAACGGGACGCCGTACCTCGTGATGGACGCCGTCCCGGGGCGGTCGCTGCACGAGTGGCTCTACCTCGCGCGGCTCGAGAACCCCCTGCCCTGGCCGATCATCTGGAGCGTGATCGACCAGGTCCTCGGCGCGCTCGCGCACGCGCACGCGCGCGGCGTGATCCACGGCGATCTGAAGCCCTCGAACGTCCTCGTCGACCTGCAGCACGGCGGCGAGCCGCCGCTCGTCCACGTGCTCGACCTCGGGCTCGCGTGGCTCATCAAGGACCGGGTCGATCACCGGCTCGACGGCTCCAGGGAGAGCGAGCCGACGGTGCGCTGGGGCGCGGGCACCCCGGGCTGGATGGCGCCCGAGCAGATCCGCTTCGCGGCGCCCCACGTCGGGCCGCCGACGGACCTCTACGCGCTCGGCTGCATCCTCTACGCGCTGCTCGCCGGCGGCGAGGTCTACGACGGCACGAACGAGGAGCTGCTCCAGCAGCACCGCAGCGCGCCGATCCCGGATCTGCCGCTGCCGCCGGAGGTGCCGGGCGACGTCGCGAAGTTCGCGAAGCGGCTGCTCGCGAAGCGGCCGTGGCACCGGTTCGACTTCGCCGGCGACGCGCGGCGGGTGTGGAAGCGGTTCGAGCCGCGCACCGACGTGAGCGTCGTCGCGACGCCGCTGCCGATCGCGCTCCTCACGACCGGCCGGCTGCCCCCGAGCCGAAAGGAGCTGCTCACGCCCGAGCTGATCGAGCCTCCAGACGACGACCCGCCGCCGTCCGTGACGACCACCGGCCTGCTCGCCCTTCGGCCAAGCCCGTTCGTGGCGCGCACCGGCGAGCGGGCGCGGCTCATGGAGGTCGTCGCCGAGATGGTCGACGCGCCGAAGCCGATGCACAGGTTCGTCCTGCTCGCGGGCGAGGCCGGCGTCGGCAAGAGCCGGCTGGCCGAGTGGCTCTGCGAGGAGGTGCACGAGCGCGCGCTCATGGTGCCGCTCCGCGCGCGCTACCGGCGGATCGCGGCGCCGCTCGACGGCGTGCTCGGCGCGGTGACCCAGCACTACCGGCTGGAGCGGGCCGAGCGCGAGATCGTCGAGAAGGTGCTGATGAACCTCTGGGAGGTCTCGCCCGAGGACGAGGTCGGCAAGACCTGGGTCGCCGCGACCGCCGAGTGGATCAAGCCGTCGCCCCCGGGCAGCGAGGCGGTCGGCCCGACGGGGAAGCGCTTCCGCCTGGATCGCCCGGAGCTCCGCTGGCTGATCATCCGCAAGACGCTGGAGCGGATCGGCCGCGACCGGCCGGTGCTGCTCTGGCTCGACGACCTGCACTACGCCTCGTCGACGACGTTCGAGGGGCTCCTCACGCTCCACCGGGACGCGCCGAACCTCGGCCTGCTCATCGTGGCGACCGTGCGGAGCGAGGCGGTCGAGTGCGACCCGCCGGCGGCGCGGCGGCTGGAGGGGGCGCTCGCGGCGTACGGCGGGGAGCGGCTCGACGTCGCCCCGCTGAACCCGACGCAGACGCACGCGCTGCTCCGCGAGACGCTGCCGCTCGACGACGCGGCGGCCGAGGCGGCGACGGCGCGGAGCAAGGGCAACCCGCTGTTCGCGCTGCAGCTCTTGCACGCGTGGGCGGGCGGCGGCCACCTCCAGCTCCGCGCGGGCAAGTACTTCGTGCCGCGCGGGTCCATGGCCGTGCAGGCGTCGACCACCGCGGACCTCTGGGAGGAGCGGCTCGCGGCGCTCCCCGCCGAGCTCCGGTGCGGCGCGCGCGCGGCGGCGGCGCTCGGCGGCGACATCCGGCGCGAGATCCTGCGCGCGCTGCTCGAGACGCTGGACGTCCCGGCGGATCGCGCGATCGCGGCGATGCAGCGCGCGCAGATCCTCCTCGCCGTGGGCGACCGGCTGCGCTGGCCGCACGCGCTGCTCCAGGAGCACCTGCTCTCGCAGCTCGTCCTCGAGCCGGACGCGGCGCGCGTCTTCCGCGCCGCCGCCGACGCGCTCGGTGCGCACCCGGCGGCGTCGAGCCGCCGCATCCTCCGTCACCGGGTCGTCAACCTGCTGCGCGCCGGCGACACCGACGAGGCGGCGGACCTCATGCACGCGCACGTGGCGGCGCACTGGCAGAGCTCGCGCGACATCTCCGCGACGCTGCGCGATCTCGCGGTGCTCGACGGCAAGCTGCCCGGCAGCGACTCGCGCCCGGGGCTCCGGGGCGGCGTGGAGGTGCGGCCCATCCTGACAGGGACGCGGCTCGGGACGCAGCTGCGATTCCGGTCCGAGGCGCTCCGGCTCGCGGGCCGCCTCGACGAGGCGCGGCGCGACGCGGAGGAGGCGCGGCGCATCTTCGAGCACGCCGGCGACCGGGAGAACCAGGCGCACTGCCTGCGCCTGCTCGGGCACATCGCGTCGGACGTCGGCGCGGAGGCGCAGGGGCGGCGGCTCGTGGCGCGCGCGCACGCGATCTTCGACGAGATCGGCCACCGCCACGGGCAGGCGCAGTGCGAGGTGCTGCTCGGCGAGATCGACTACCAGCTCGGCGAGCACACGCGGGCGCGCGCTGTGCTCGCCTCGGGGGAGGCGCGGTTCCTCGAGGTCGGCGATCGGCTCGGCCGGGCGCAGTGCCTGCTGCTCCAGAGCATGGTCGAGCAGGCGGGCGCGCTCTCCGAGGCGGCGCGGGAGCTGCTCACGACGGCGCGCGCGGACTTCGACGCGATCGGCTACCGGCTCGGGCTCGCGCAGTGCGACCTGACGCTCTCGCACGTGGATCACCGCCTCGGGCGCTTCGAGGCGGCGCGCGTGGGCGCGCTCGCGGCGCGGCAGAGCTTCCGCGACCTCGCGAACCCGCGCGGAGAGGCGGGGTGCGAGCGGCTCCTCTCGATGGTGGCGCTCGACGCCGGCGCGCCGGAGCTCGCCGAGGAGCACGCGCTCGCGGCCGGCAGGATCTACGAGACGCTGGCGGATCCGTGGGGGCTCGTCGAGGCGCGGCTGCTCTTCGCGCAGATCGCGCTCCACCGCGGGGACGCGGAGCAGGCGCGGGAGCACCTCATGGCGTGCGAGGCGGTGGCGCTCGCCGAGGCCGAGCCGCGGCAGCACCGGCACCTGACGCTCGCGTGGCTCGCGTACCACGAGGGGCGGTTCCACGAGGCGGCGCGGGAGCTCGACGCGGCGCGGGCGTCCTTCAAGGACAGCCGGACGGGGGACCACACGCCGCAGCTCCTCGAGCGGTTCGCGCGCATGGGGTGGCCCAAGCCGGCGGGGGCGCGGATCAGCGGCTGGATGCGGACGCTGGCGCTGGCCTGAGATAGCCACGGCTGGCGAGGGGGGTGATCCGCGCGGCTGCTGGCGCTGTCGGGGGGAGCGACATCTACATCGGCAGCCAGAAGTCGGGGCCGAAGAGGCGGCGGGCGGCCTCGATCGTGCGCAGGGCACGGGGGAGGTCGAGCTTCGCCTGGTGCTCGGCGAGCTGGACGACGTAAGGGATCCAGAGCGGGCGGCAGACGACGAGCGCGGCGAGGTGGAACTCGGCCTCGTCGGTCTGACCGAGATCCGTGGCGACACGCGCGAGGATGGTGTGCACAGGGACCGGCGAGCCGAGCGGCGCGATCGCCGTCGCGCAACGACGAACTTCCTCGGCGGCCTGCTCGCTGGGGTGACGCCGGAACTCCTGGAATGCCTCCTCGAGCTCGTGCTCGTCGCTGACCTGCTCGGGCAGGTGCTGCGCCACGAGCTTCTTCCAGTGCTCGACGAACGGCAGCGCCGCGAGCGCGGCCGAGCGATCGGCGTGCGCGACGAGCAGATCGGCCTCCTTCCAGTCGCCCGCCTCGCGCGCGAACTCCAGGCCGGAGACGACGCGCGCCTCCTCGTGAAGCCCGGGCTCCTTCGTCAGGAGCCACCGCTGCCAGTACAGCGCGCCCCGGAAGGCCACGCGCGCGAGCGGCTCCTTGCCCTCGGAGCGGATCCGCAACGCCACGTCGATGAGCGCGCTCTTGTGCCGCTGCACGTCCTCGACGACGAGGCTCGCCGGCCAGGCACAGAGCCCACACGCCTCGGAGATCATCGCGGGCCCCTCACGCCGCGCGCCGGACGCCCGAGAGCAGGCCGTGCAGAAGCAAACCTCCCCGACACGAGCCAACGCTACCACGACGCGCGCGACGGGTGACAGGGCAGAGGACGGCAGTGACGACACACGGCAGACAGATGGGAGGCAGCCAACAGCGCGCGATGCGCGACGCGCGCGCGAGCAGCAGGCGCATCGGCCTCGATCTCCAACGAGGCTTCCTGCACAATGGGCCGTTGCGGCAGCGACCGAGCGGTGGGGACGGCGGCCGCTCGAGGTGCTGATTGGCAATCGAGGTCGAGAGGACAACCCGACAGCGTGGCGCTCCTGACGGTGGAAGGCGCCGACCATGAGCCAGCGAGATCTCCACCGCGCCGCGTTCCAGGCGGCCGAGGACGCGCTCCTCCTCCTCGAGAACGGCCGCGTGATCGACGCCAACCCGAGCGCGACGCGGCTGTTCTCGGGGCCCGCGCAGGAGCTCCTCGGGCGCGAGCTCGCCGACATCTCGCCGCTCCTCCAGCCCGACGGGAAGCCGTCCGCGGACGGGCTGAAGCAGAAGATCGAGGCCGCGAACCGCGGCGAACCGCAGCGGTTCCGCTGGCTCTACAGGCGACCGGGCGGGGGCTTCGTCCAGGCCGATACGCAGCTCGCGCGGCTCGCCCTCCCGGACGGCGCCGGGCCGGTCCTGCGCGCCGTCGTGCGCGAGGAGGACAACGAGCAGCGACGGCTCTACGCGCTCGCGATCGACATGCTCGGCATCGCCACGCTCGACGGGCGCTTCAAGGAGCTCAGCCCCTCGTGGGAACGCGCGCTCGGCTTCAGCCGACAGGAGCTGATGGCGCGGCCGTACGTCGACTTCATCCACCCCGAGGACAAGGCGCGCACCCTCTCGGAGACCGATACGTTCTCGACGGGCGCGCAGACGCTGACTTACGAGAACCGCTTCCTCTGCAAGGACGGGTCGTACAGGTGGCTCGAGTGGAACGCGATGCTCGCGCTCGACGAGGGGCTCGTCTACTTCGTCGCCCGCGACGTGACGCGGCGCAAGAGCGCGGAGCTTGCGCTCCGCGAGTCCGAGGCGAAGCTGCGGGCGCTCTACGAGGGCATCCCGCACTTCCTGATCGTCGCCGACGAGGACGCGCGGATCGTCTCCGTGAACCGGCCGTCTCCGGCGGACCCGAAGGAGGGGGTCCTCGGCCGGAGCGTCTACGATTTCATGCCGCCGGAGTCCCACGACATGGCGAGGCAGGCGTTCCAGACCGTGCTCAGGACCGGCGGGCGGGCGCGCTACGAGATGATCGGCATCGAGCCGAGCGGGGAACGGGCGTGGTACGCGAACCACGTCAGCACGATCCCGGGCGCCGGCGAGTCCACGAACCTGCTCATCGTCGCGGAGGACATCACCGATCGCCGGCGCGCGGAGGAGCAGCGCCGGGCGAGCGAGGCGCGGTTCCACGCGGCGGTCGAGGCGAGCATGGACGCCTTCCTCACGATGACCTCCCGGCGCGACGAGCGCGACGAGGTCGCCGACTTCGTGGTCACCGGGCTGAACGCGCGCGCCGCGGCGATGCTCTCGATGCCGCGCGAGGAGCTCCTCGGGCAGCGCCTGTCGGAGCTCGGTCACTCGATCGAGGCCGGCGTCCTCCTCGACAGGTGCCTGCGCGTCGTTCGGAGGGGGGCGCCGCACGAGGAGGAGGTCCTCCTGCCAGCGCCGCCCGGCGAGGCGTCGCGCCCGGGCGCCTGGGTGCACCACCAGATCGTGCCGATCCAGGACGGCGTGGCCGTGACGATGCGGGACACCACCGATCGCAAGCGGCTCGAGGACCAGCTCCGCCAGTCGATCGATCGCCTCGAGGCGTACGCGGAGGAGCTCGAGGGAAAGAACCGGATGCTCGCCGAGGAGAACGCCGAGCGCGAGCGGACCGCGGGCGTCCTGCGCCAGCAGCAGGAGGCCATCCGCGCGCTCTCGACGCCGATCATCCAGGCGTGGGAGGGCGTCCTCGTGCTGCCGATCATCGGCGCGCTCGACAGCGGCCGGGCCACGCAGATCATGGAGAAGCTGCTCGGCGAGATCGTCCGCACGCAGGCGCACTTCGCCGTGCTCGATCTGACCGGCGTGGTGGACGTGGACGCGCCGACCGTCGACCACCTGCTCCAGGTCGCCCGCGCCGCGAGCC
Organism: Sorangium sp. So ce1335; assembly: GCF_051521615.1. Taxonomy (NCBI): domain Bacteria; kingdom Pseudomonadati; phylum Myxococcota; order Polyangiales; family Polyangiaceae; genus Sorangium; species Sorangium sp. So ce1335. The sequence goes on along the minus strand of NZ_CP150363.1, from coordinate 4,063,611 downwards.
TGCTCGGCAGCCGCTGCCTGATCTCCGGCATCTCGCCGAGGGTCGCGCAGGCGATCGTGGAGCTCGGCAGCGACGCGCGGACGTTCGAGACGTTCGCCGAGCTCGAGGACGCCCTGCGCCACGCCCTGCTCGTGTCAGGCGCCCGGCTGCCGCGCGGCAAGCGTTGACGCCGCGCGCGGCGCCGGGGCGCGGCGCGCGGTGGACGCGCCTCGGCGCAGCGCGCGGCGCCGGGGCGCCGGCCGGGCCCTACGCCTCGTCGGCCTCGCACTCCTCGCGCAGCTCCCGGGCGCGCGCCGCGTGGCGCGTCGCCTCGTCGGCCTCGCCGATCGCGGCGGCGTACGTCGCGGCGCGGGCGTAGGCCGCCGCCGCCGCCCGCAGATCGCCGCCGCGATCGTAGTGGTGGGCGCGCAGGGCGGCGCCCTCGTCGCCCGGCGCGCGGAGCTCGAGCCAGTCCGCGACGAGCAGGTGGATGCGCCGCCGGATCTTGAGGCTCAGCATCTCGTACGCGACGTCGCACGTCGCCTGCTCCGCGAAGACGTACTCGCGCTCGCCCGGGAACGTCGCGGGCGAGCGCAGCCGGATGAGCTGGCGCTCGCACAGGCGCGCGAGCAGCTCGGCGGTGGACGCGCCGCCCCCGTGACGCACCGAGAACGGCGGGTCGAGATCCTGGAGCTCCGCGAGGATGCGCTCGCTCGACATCGGCGAGCGCGCCTGCGGGGCGTCGTTCCGGAGCCGCTCGACCGCGCCCTCCCAGAAGGTCCGGCCGACGACCGCGGCCTGCGCGAGGACCCCGCGCGCGTCGGCGTCGAGCCGGTCGATGCGCGCCTGGACGACGCCGTGCACCGTCGGCGGCAGGCTCAGCGCGCCGACCGCGTCCTCGCGCACGCGCCACGCGCCCCCCTCGGCCTCGATGGCGCCCGCGTCCACGAGGAGCTGGAGCATCTCTTCGACGGTGCGCGGGTTGCCCTCGGCGCGCTCGGCGAGCGCGCGCACGAGCTCGGGGCTCAGCTCGGGGACGCCGCGGAGCCGATCGCGGACCATCTCCTCCGCGTGACGGCGCGCGAGCGGGTTCGCGTCGACGCGGACGTGGGCCTCCTTCGCGACGCCCCAGTCCGGGCGGCGCTCGTAGAGCTCGGGGCGCGCCGTGCACACGACGCAGAGCGGCAGCCCGTCGGCGTGCGCCACGAGCTCCTCGAGGAGATCGAGCGTCGCGTCGTCGGCCCACTGCAGGTCGTCGCAGACGATCACGATCGGCGTCCGCTCGAGCGCGAACCTCACGAGGTGCGCGAGCGCGGACGCGATCCGGCGCCTCGCCAGGACGCTGCCGCGCGCCGCCGTGTCGAGGAGCCCGGCCGGCGCAGGCCGCGCGCCCAGGATGGCCGCCAGCCGGGCGAGGATGTCCTCGAGGTCGCTCGATCCGAGCGGCCTCGCCAGCGACGGCGAGGGATCGAGCTCGTCGTCGTCCTCGTACTGCACGGCGCCGGGCCCCCTGCGGCCGCTCACGGTCGAGCTGATCGGCCCGCGCAAGGGGACGGCAGACGCTCGGGTCACGACGGGCGACGCGCCCCCGAGCGCGGCGGCCCGGGTCCCCGCGCCGGCGGCCTCGCGCTCGGCGCGGGTCCGGGCGCGCGCGGCGCGCAGCCGGAGCCAGCGCAGCCCGCGCCGCAGCTTGCGCAGGATGACCTGGGCGGGATCGGCCTCGTGGATCCCGAACCACCGGCGGAGCACGGCGCCGGTGAGCCCGTAGCTCGTCTCCCGCGCGAGGGCCGAGCACTGCGCCGAGAGGACGACCGGCCCCCCGGGCGGCGCGGCGGCGAGGCCGCGCTCGGAGCCGGGCGCGCCGCGCCCCTGCCCGCCGCGCGCTGGCCCGTCGCCGCCGCCGAGGCTCGCGGCGAGCTCGGCGAGCATCCGCGTCCGGCCCACGCCCGGCGCGCCGACGAGCGTGACGAGCCGCGGCCGCCGCTCGTGGAAGGCGGTCTCGACGAGATCGCACAGGCGCTGCATCTCCGCGCCGCGCCCGACGAGGCGCGTCGCGAGGCCGTGGAAGTCGGGCGGCGCGAACGCGTGATGGATCGGCCCCTCGCCGAGCACGCGGTACATCGGCGGCGCCCCGCCGCGCGCGGGGGGCTCGGGCGCGGCGCGGCCCGCGCCGGCGAGCCCCTCGAACGGCTCGACCCGGAAGCGCCCGAGGACGAGGCGGTGGGTGTCGCGGCCGATCACGATCGCGCCGCGCGGCGCGATCTGCTGGAGGCGCGCGGCCCCGTCGACGGCGTCGCCGACCACGGCGAGGTCCTGGCGCGCCGAGCCCCCGGTGCCCACGAAGACCCGCCCCGTCGTGATCCCGAACCGCACCGAGAGGCGGACCGAGCGCGCCGCGCGCGGCAGCGTGAGCTTCGGGATCGCGGCCTGCGCGCCGAGCGCCGCGACGATCGCGCGCTCGGCGTCGTTGTCGGTCGAGCGGGGGACGCCGAAGACGGCCATGACGCGGCCGCCGATGGGCCGCTCGACGATGCCGTGCATCTGCTCGACGTGCTCCGCGAGCACCTGGTAGCAGCGGTCGACGACGTCCTTGACGTCCTCGGGATCGAGCCGCGACGAGAGCGCTGTCGCCTCGGAGAGATCGGCGAAGAGGACGGTGCAGATCCGGTGCTCTCCGCCCTCGAACGGCACGACGGTCCGGCCCCGCAGCGCGCCGCGATCGGGGCCCACGGTCCCCCGCACCCCGCTGCTCTCCGGCGCCCACCGCGGCGGCGACGGCGGCGGCAGCGACGGCGGCCGCGGCGACGGCGGCGGCAGCGACAGCGACGGCGGCGGGGGCAGCGGCGGCACGTGGACGGCGGCGAAGTCGAGCAGCCCGTCGGGGTCGTCGTCGCTGCCGACGGGGCTGAAGGCGGGCGCGCGCAGCGTGTCGCGCGCCACGACGACCACGCTGGCGCGCTGGGCGGCCTCCAGGGCGGCCCACATCTCGCCGAGGTTGTGGAACCGCTGCGACGGGTGGATGGCGAGGGCGCGGCCGAGGACCGCCTCGACGTCGACGCTCGCGTTCACCCCGCGGGCGCGGAGGCTCGGCCGGATCGCCTCGTCGCTCGACGCGACGAAGAGCTGGATGACGTCGGCGCCGCAGAGCGCAGGCTGACCGCTGGCGACCTCGATGAGGATGAGCGCCATCGCGTAGACGTCGGTCCAGGGCCCTGTGGCGCCGAACCGCGGGCTGAACTGCTCCGGCGCGCCGTACTGCGGGGTGAAGGCGCGGAAGGTTCGTCCCGTCTGGACGAGCGCCTCGGCGAACTTCGGTGTCTCGGAGAAGACCTTGGCGAGGCCGAAGTCGAGCACCTTCATGCGATCGCCGAGCAGGAACAGGTTGGCCGGCTTGACGTCGCGGTGCGAGACGTTCCCCTCGTGGGCGACGGTCAGCGCGGAGGCGACCGGCGCGAGGAGCTTGATCGCGTCGCCGAGGCTCCGCGGCGGGAGGTTCTCGGCGCGGCGGCGCTTGAGGTCCTGCTCCAGCGTCTCGCCCTCGAGCCACTCCATGACGATGTACGGGGTCCACGGCCCCTTCGGCGCGGCGGCGGCGCCGATGTCGAGCGCCTGGACGATGCCCATCGTCCGGCGCGAGAGCTGGTGGAGCAGGCGCGCCTCCTCGCGGAACTTGGCGAGGAAGCCGTCCTGCTGGTCGGGGCTCAGGCCCGTCGGGATCTTGAGGCATTTGACGGCGACGGGCGCGTCGAAGCCGAGGTGGCGGGCCCTGTAGACGACGCCGAACGCTCCCTCGCCCGCCAGCGCCTCGACGGCGAACTGGCCGTCGATGATCGACCCTACCCAGCCAAACGGGTCGCTGGCCTGCATCGTTACCTAGGCTACCTGTTGCGACGAACCACGAGCAAGGAGGCAACGGCGGCAACGGCCGCCGTCGAGGGGATGTGCGGGGCGGGGGCGCGCGTGGGGCCCCGCCGAACTCGCAAAGGCCGCTCGTGCCTCCCTCGCTGCGCGAGGGAGACACGAGCGGCAGGATGTGCTCGAACAGCGGCCCGTCCCCACGCGCGCCCCCGCCCCGCACATCCCCTCGACGGCGGCTCCAGGGGGAAAGGGGGCGGTCGGCGTGAGCCGCTGGGGGAGATCCGTCGCGGTGAGGGCGACGCGGTGGAGATGGGAGGACGGTGGGGAGATGGGGGGCGCTATGGGCCTGCGTCGCGCCGGGTCAGCGGACGACCGAGCTCAGTTGACGACGGGGGTGAAGCAACCGATCGACGTGTCGATGCGGAAGTTCGACTCGGTCGTGTGGCGCTCGGCGAAGAAGAAGTCGAGCGTGTAGCTGTTGCCCGGCGTGATGCCGAACTCCTCAGCGCGCGCGTCGAGGTCGATGGTCGCGGTCTCCGGCCTGTGAACACCGCCAAGATCGATCGCGAGGTGGCCGTTGATGAAGGTGAAGAGGTCGTCGTCGCCCGAGAAGGTGAACACCTCGCCACCCTCGTATTCAAACTTGGTGCGGAGCTCGAGCGTGAAGTGGTAGTTGTGGAGCCGCTCCTCGTTGCCAAACCCCATGTCGTCGATCGGGAAGAAATCGGAGCTGTCGTACGTGGACGTGCCATCCCCGTTGTCGGCGAGCGGGATCGATATCTGGACGGCGGTGTTCACGTCGGGCACGTCGCGGAACCACTGATCGAAGGCCTCCTTGCCGGTCGTGGTCCGCGTGCCCTCGACGTCGCCCGCATACACCGGCTTGCCGTCCGCGCCGAGCAGAGCCTCCACGAAGCCCCGGTCCTCCCCGAACCGGCCCGCCTCGAAATCAGGGTGCGTGTCCTTGAAGTCGCGGACGATCGCGATGAGATCGCTGCCACAGGCGTCGCCCGAGCCCGGGTCGCCGCCCGAGCTCGAGCTACCCCCGATGTCGCCGAAAGAAGGGTCCTCCCCGAAGTCGCCGCCGCTCGTCGTCCCGCCGCTCGTCGTCCCGTCGCCGCCGCTCGTCGTCCCGTCGCCGCCGCTCGGCGTCCCGGCGCCGTCGGAGCCAGCGTCGCCGTTCCCCTGTGCACATGCGGTCGCCGCCACGAGGGCCACGAGCGCCGATACCGCCACCACCATCCGCCGATAAGCCATCATGTCTTGCCCCTTTTCCCGGCCGCCAGAAGCCATCGAATCCGCATGGGACGCCGTCGGAGGCCCCACGTCGCCAGCGTCCTCCCCCGTGGGCAGTGGTGGGTCGAACGGGTCAAAAATTCTTCGACAAAGAACGCTCGGCGTCCCCGGCCGGCAACCCCGGAGACACGCTGCATCAGGAGCAGAAAGTTCAAGCGCGTCTGAAGCCCGTCACGGCCTTTCGACGCCGCGCGACGTGCCGCTCCGCGCAGGGACTCCGTAAAAGTAGTACCCCTTACCCCACAGCGGGAATCGGTACGTGCCGTACTCCCAGGTGAACCTGTCGCCGAGCGGGGCGACCATCTCCCGCAGCTCGGCCTCGGAGTAGACGCGCAGCGTGCTCACCACGCCGTCCCACACGCTGGCCGCGGCGGCGATCGGCGTCGCCCACGTGAGCCACGCCTTGGCGGCCCGGGAGCGGCGCGTGAGCAGCGGGTTCGCGGCGAGCGCGGCCACGCCGACCGGGACCATCGGCAAGAAGCCGAGCGGCGTCCGCTCGAACCCCTCGGACAGGAAGATGCCGGACGAGCCGCGCGCCGCGTCCGCCAGGATGGCCCGCGCGAGCTCGGGAGAGAAGTGGTGGAAGGCGTTGATCATCAGCCGCGCGCGGCCCTCGGCGAGCGCCGGCGGGATGCGCGTCGCGTCCACCGGCGAGGGCTCGAAGGCGACGAACGCCGGGTGCCGCGCCGCCGCCGCCGCCCACGCCTCGGGCTGCGGCAGGAGATCCGTGAGAACGAACCGCGGCGGCGTCGCGCCCGCGCGCAGCAGCTCGCCGATGAGCACCTCCGACGGCCCGGCCGCGCCCGCGCCGAGCTCGATCACCTCGGTCGCCCCCGAGGCGGCAAGGAAGCGCCGGAACGGCTCTATCAGGCCGCGCAGCATGCCGCCCCACCGGATCGTCCGGCTGAGCGACTCGATGATGAGCTCGCGCAGCGGGCCTGGCGACCACGGCGAGTCGTTCCACTCGAACAGCGAGAGGCGAGGAAGGGAGCGCGGCATCGGTTGGTCGTGGGCCTGGGGTCGGCTCGTCGTCAGCTGCCGTCGGTTGGCGTCAGCCACCGTCGGTCACGGCAACTTACCGTCGACCGCCGCGGGTGGCGGCGCCATTCTGCACGCATGAACTTCCTGCTTCATCGCCACCTCGCGGCGCGCGACCTCGGCTCGGTCGCGGCTGGCGCGGGGGCGATGCTCCCGGACCTCTGGCGCATGGCCGACCGGCGCGTGAGGCCCGCGCGGGCAGCCGATCGCCCCGCCGCGCCGCCGTCTCGCCTCGCCGAGGTGCTGGCCGGCATCGATCACCACGTCGCCCTCGACCGCTGGTTCCACGCCGCGCCCGTCTTCGTCGAGGGCGAGCGCCGCCTCGCCGCCGCGCTGCGCGGCGCCTCGATCGGCGCGCCGCGGCTCCCGCTGTTCGCCCACGTGCTCTGGGAGATGTGCCTCGACGGCGCCCTGTTGCGCCGCACCGGGCTCGCGCCCGTCCTCGACGCCCTCCGCGCCGGTCTCGCCGCCATCGACGGCGCCCCCAGCGAGGCCGCCGCGTCCCTCCACCACTTCGACCGGCGCGCCCCCTCCCCTGCCGGCGCGCCCTCCGATGCCCTCTCCTCCGCCGGGGCCCCCTCGCCCGCCGCCCTCGCCGACCGCGCCGCCTTCGAGGCGCGGCTCCGGCGCATCTGCGACGACCTCGCGCGCGGCCCCTGGGTCGCCGGCTACCAGGACGGCGCCGGCCTCGCGCAGCGCCTCGCTGGCGTGCGTTCGCGCTTCGGCATGCTCCCGTTCACGCCGGAGCAGCACGACCGCCTCGCCGCCCTCCTCGACGGCCTCGCCGGCCCCGCCGACGACGCGCTCGACGACCTCCTCCGCACAGCGCCCCCCGGCGCCTACTGAATCGCCCCCTCTCTCTCTCTCTCCAGACGGCGATCGCGGCGGTCGCCCGCACAGGAGACGGGCCCAGATCGGCGTTTTCGGCGCGGAGGCGTACTCTTGTACGCCGAGCACCGAAAACGTCGAGATGGGCCCGTATCCGAAGCGGGCGACCGCCTCATTCGTGGATGATGATCGTGGTGCCTTCGCCCATCTCCTCGCCCGTGTTGATGGCGTGCCAGCCGCGCGGCACCTGGGGCTCGGTCCACATGAACACGCGGTGGGCGTCGATCGGCGACAGGTTGATGCAGCCGTGGCTGCGCGGCGTGCCGAAGACGTCGTGCCAGTAGGCCGCGTGGAGCGCGTAGCCGCTCGCGAAGTACTGGATGTACGGCACGTCCTTGAGGGCGTACGTCCCCTCGCCGCGGCGCCGCGTGACGCCGTACTCCCCGTCGCCCTTGCGGGGGACCTTCGCGTCCGCGTCGGGCTTCGCCGCGGCGCCCGGCTTCTTCGCGGAGCGCTCCTTCGAGGGGCCGCCCTTGTCCGGCTTCGCCCCGCGCGACGACGACGGCGCGTCGGCCGTGGTGTCCGCGCGGCCGCCGACGCTCGACGACTCGTTCGAGTCCATCGTCGCCGTGATGTGCTTGTTGCGCATGCGGAAGACGCCCCGCACCGTGGCCGTCGTGGTCTTGGGGTCCCCCATCCCCGCCTGGCCGGTCGAGACGAGCGTGGCGTAGACAGGGCGCTTGCCCTCCCAGAGGACCAGCGTCTGGTGCTGGATCGAGACCTCGATCCACTTCTCGCCCTTCTCCGCGACAGCGGGCCACGCGGACGGCGCGACCGCCAGCCCCACGTCGAGCTGGCTCACGTACCGCTGGTCCTTCGTGCGGTAGTACTTCACCCCCTCGATCCGGCGCATCCTGCCGGACAGCGAGATGATCTCGCGGAAGGGCAGCTCCTTGCCCGGCGTGGCCTTGTCGCCCTGGATCTGCACGTCGCGCGCGTTCCGCGCGCGGACGAAGGCGAGCGGCAGCGTGAGCTGATCGTTCAGCTCGACGCCGTGCCAGGGAGAGCCCGTGTCGGGCTTCACCTTCGTCGTCGGAGCGAGCCGCAGATCGGTGGTGATCGCGAACCGCCGGTTCAACGACTCGGGCCCTGTCGGGAACGAGCCGATGAAGGAGAGGCCCGTGAAGCGCCGCGCGCGATCGGCGAACACCGCGTAATCCGGGACCTTGAAGTCGCTGATGTTGCGGATGAGGCGCTTGCCGCCCTCGAGCCAGAACGGGATCGGGTCGTTCTCCCCCTCCCCGCCGAACAGGGCGCCCTCGCCGAGCTCGAGCGAGTTCTTCCCGAGGCCCAGCTCGCCGAGCTGCTTGCCGGGCAGCGGCACGCCGCGCCCGTCGAGCGCCACGTCGTTCGCGCCGAGGACGACCCGCTGCACCGTCGCCTTGTTCTCCTCGAACCACGCGAGGTGCTCGTCGAGCTTGAACTCCGACTTGCGCTGCTCCTCGGCCGTGGGCACGCGCAGGTAGAGCGGCAGCACGGCGCGGACGAACCCGTACCTGTACGGGAGCGCGGTCCTCAGGTTCGGCCCCGGGCCGGCGGCCTTGAGGATGGGATCGTCGAGGTCGAGCGTCGCGTCCTCGCCGACGCAGAGGAAGCCGCGGGGCTCGATCTCGTACCAGCCGCCCGGGCAGCCGGCGGTGCCGGCGGGCTCCGCCGAGCGCGCCACCCTGGAGCCCACGCGCAGGTAGCCGAGCTTCTTCGACGTGTCGCGCGGCTCCTTGTAGACGGTCGCCACGAAGGCGGTCACGCCGAGCAGCGGCTTGTCGCTCGGCGGCTCCGTCGCGGCGAGGACCGGCGCCTCCGCGGCGGTCGCGGGCGCCGCCGCGGCCGCGTCGTCGGCCACGGCCGTGGCCCCGGCGTCCGCCGGCGCGTCCGCGGGCTTCTTGCACGAAAGCGCCCCGCACGCCGCCGCAGACAGCGCCGCGAGGCGCGCGAGACGAGGAATCAAGCGCGCTGCGCGCATCGAGCGCAGCGCACCACGAGGCTTCCCGGAGGACAGCAGGCCGCCCATGCGGGCGTACTTGCCAAAATCGGCGCGCGACGAAAAGCCCAAAACACCCGCGGCCGGCGCGCGGCGGTCCAGCGCCGGGCGCGCGGTCCGCCGCCCGACAGCGCGCGCGGTCGGCCCGCGGCCGGCGCGTTGTCCACCGCCGGGCAGTCCACCGCCCGGCAGCGCGCGCGGTCGGCCCGCGGCCGGCGCGTTGTCCACCGCCGGGCAGCCCACCGCCGGGCCGCGCGGCGCCGCCCGCGGCTCAGGCCAGGAGGCCGGGCAAGAGCCCCGTGCAGTACGCGGGGTTGCCGAAGGTCGAGACCTCCACGCCCATCGCGTTGCACAGCGTGACGAGCAGGTTGTTGTGAGGGTCGCCTGCGTAGCGCAGGTACCTCCCGGTCCGGAGCGCCCCGCCGGCGCGCCCCGCGATCACGTACGGCATGTCGCGCCGCGAGTGGCTCTGCCCCTCCGAGATGTCGGTGCACCAGAGCACGATCGTGTTGTCGAGCAGCGTGCCCGCGCCCTCCGGGACGGCGTCGAGCTTCCCGAGCAGGTACGCGAGCTGCTCCGCCTGCCAGCGGCCGATGTCCACGAGCTGCTGCTGCTTGTCCGCGCTGGACGGGTTCGAGTGCGAGAGCGCGTGGTGCGTCTCTGACTGGCCCAGCCAGGTGAACACTTTCCCCGCCTCCGTCGCGCTCCACTGGATCGACGCGATCCGCGTGAGATCGCACGCGAGCGCCATCGCGAGCAGATCGACCTGGAGCCGCCCGATCGCCGGGAAGCTGTCGTTCGCGTACACGTCGACCGGCTCCCCGAGCTCCGGCAGCGCGCACGCGCCGCCGAGGAGCCCCGGCGCCTCGAGGCGCGCCTCGATCTCGCTCAGGGCCTCCAGGTGGTGCTGAAGCTTCTGCCGGTCCTCGCCCCCGAGCTTCCGCGAGAGGGCGCCGTAGTCCTCCATCACGTCGCCGAGCACCCGCCGCCGCAGCGCGCGCCGCCGCGCGAGGTCCGCCGGATCGGCGCTGAGATCGGTGAACAGCCGGTCGAACGCCGCGCGCGGATCGTCCTCGGGCGGGACGGGCTGGCCCGGGCCCCGGTACGAGATGCGCGACGAGACGTTCGCGTACTGGACCTGGACGCCGAGCTCGAGCGACGAGAGCTTCGTGCGCTGCCCGAGCTGCGCGGCGAGGAACTGGTCGACGGAGATCCCTCCGCCCCAGCCGACCCGCGCGGCGGGGTTGCAGGCGTAGGGGAACAGCGTCCCCTCCTGGAGCTCCGTGCCGGTGAGCGCCTGGCCGATGCCCTGCTGGTGGGGGTCGCCCGGCCCGCTGTGGGCCGACTCCATGTCGACGCCCCCGAGGACGAGCAGCTTGTCGCGGTAGGGCGCGAGCGGCGCGAGGATCTCGCCGAGCTCGAACGCCGTCTCGGTCCCCGTGGGCTGCCAGGCCGGCTTCACCGTGCCGAGCCCCGTGAAGAAGACGACGAAGCGCTTCGGGAACTCGACGGCGCTCGCCGATCCGCTCATCGCGTCGAGGAACGGGAGCGCGACGGCGAGCCCGCCGGCCCCGCGGAGGAACGTGCGGCGGTCGAGGAGACGCCTCGACGGCCGGGGGCGCGCGGCGCCGCTCACGGCGCCCCCCCGGCGCCCGGCGCCCGGCGATAGCGGAACGCGTCCGTCTGCGTGAGCGCCACGAGCAGCGCCTTGATGTTGTACCCGCTGTCGGCGAACGCCTGCTGGATCTGGGTCATGCTGCACTCGTCCTCCGCCTGCTCGGCGCGGCCGTAGCCGAAGCGGAACCACTGCGTCGCGACGCACTGGCGCACCTCGTCGCTCTCCGCGAGCCGGTGCGCGAGCTCCACCGCGCCGTCGAAGGGCCCGTCGGTGCCGCGGCTCCCGGCGATCTCGCCGCGCGCGTCGACAGGGACCTCCTGGTCGGTCTCGCGGTAGAGGCCGACGCCGTCGTAGTGCTCGAACCCGAAGCCGATCGGATCCATCAGCCGGTGACAGCCCGCGCACGCCGGGTCCTGCGCGTGCTGCTCGAACTGCCGGCGCGTCGGGATGCCCGGCCTCACCGCGGGCGGCCGGATCTCCACGCCGGGCGGCGGGGGCGGCAGGGTCTGGCAGAGCAGCCGCTCGCGGACGAACTTGCCGCGGTGGATGGGCGAGGACTGGTCCGGCTTCGCGAGCACCGACAGGAGGCTCGCGTGCGTGAGGAAGCCCGCGCGCTGCGCCGGATCGAGCGGAACGACGGCGAAGTCGCCCGGCGCCGCCGCGCCGTCCGCCGGCGCCTCGACGCCGTAGAACGCGCGGAGCTCGGCGTTCATCAGCGAGTAGGGCGCCGTCAGCAGGGTCGCCACGTCGCCGGCCTCGTCCTCGAACACGACGTGGTCGAGGAACGCCTCGGTCTCGGCGCGGAGGAGCGCCGGGAGCCCGTCGTGGAAGCGCGGGTAGACCGCCGCGTCCTTGGCGATCGTGTCGATGTGCGTGAGCTTCAGCCACTGCGTGTGGAAGTTCGCGACCGCGGCGCGCGCGCGCGGATCCTCGAGGAGGCGCCGCGCCTGCGCCGCGATCTGCGCCGCGGTGCGCAGCTCGCCCGCGTCGGCCGCGGCGAACAGCGCGTCGTCGGGCATCGAGCTCCAGAGCAGGTACGACAGCCGCGAGGCGATCTCGTGATCCGACAGCGGCGCGACGCCCTCCCCGGCGGGGTCCGGCATGCCGAGCTCCACGCGGTAGAGGAAGTGCGGCGACTGGAGCATCGCCTGGACCACGACCTCGACGCCGGTCGAGAAGCCGTGCTCCTCGTTCCCCCAGGCGAAGAGCCGCTCGAAGCGCTCGATCTCCTGCGGCGTGAGCGGCCGGCGGAACGCGCGCTTGCCGAGGCGCTCGATCACCTCCGCGGCGCACGCGTCGGGCCCCTGCACCGCCGGGTCGCACCGCCCGAGGAGCCGCCCGAGGTCCTTCACGGCGCGCGCCGCGACCGCCTCGGAGGCCTTCATGAGCTGCTCGGCGAGGAGCGGCGTGACGCCGAGCGCCGCCGCCTGGTTGTTGAACCCGAGCGCCTCCTCCTCGACGACGAAGGCGTCGGCCGGCGCGCTGTCGTCGCCGAGCAGGTCCCGGATCGTGTTGTTGTACTCGAAGCGCGTCATCCGCCGGAGCGGCGAGGCGCCCGGCCGGATCTCCGCGCAGCGCGGCGCCTCGTGCGCCGCGCCGTCGTCGGGCTTTCCGGAGCAGGCGACGGCCGTCGCGAGGATCATCGCGAGCCCGAGCGTGCCGCCGGCCCCGCGCTCCGCGCGGCGGCGCCGTCCTCTTGACCGATCCATAAGCCCTCTCCCCAGGACGTGATGGCCCACGATGCATCGCGTTGCAACGCGGGGCATCGGGCGACGACTTTTCTTACTTCACTGAAGGCAGTCACGGAAGGAGCCGCGGCCGCGAGACGCCGTGAGTCCGGCAGCAACGTAGTCTCCTAGCGACACTGCGCGTCGCTGGAAAGATCGCCCAGCGCATCGAAATTACGCTGGATTCTGTGGGGTGGCAGCCTGTAGGCTCGCGCGCGTGCAAGCTCCGGTCGACGTCATTGCCGCTAGCGAGAGGCCCGTGCGCAAACCCTCCAGGACCACAACGCTGTTCCTTTCTATGAGCCTCTGCGGGCGGATCCTGCTCGGGCTCTCCGCCGCGACCGCCGTCACGTTCGCGATCGAGCCCGTCACGCTCGCCGCCCCGAAGGCGTCGAAATCGATCGCGGTCCACATCGAGGGCCCCAACGCGGCTGCCATCCGCGAGGACATCCTCTCCCTCGTTCCGGAGACGCTCGAGGTCGTCGACCGAGGCGACTTCTCGAAGGCGCTGAAGGGCGCCGGCCAGACGAAGCCCGCCGGGGACACGCTGCTGTCGAAGGCCCAGCGCAAGAAGGTCCTCGACCGCATCCGCAAGGCGGGCAAGGCCGTGAAGGCGGAAGGGGTCATCTACGGCGTCTCGCGGACGAACAAGAAGAAGAAGAAAGAGGTCCACCTCGTCTACGTCGACGACAACGCCGGCGACCTCGCCGTCGACAGCGCCGTGCCGGCCGCCGGCTCGCGCGACGACCGCAAGAAGGCGCTGGAAGAGCTGCTCGGCCCGACGCTGGCGCAGATCGCGCCCCCGCCGGCCGAGGAGGAGAAGCCGAGCGGGGACGGCGAGGGCGAGGGCGGCGAGGGCGGCGACGGCGAGGACGGCGGCGGCGACGGCGAGGAGAAGGGCGGCGACGAGGACGGCGGGGACAGCGGCGGCGGCGGCAAGCGCAAGCGCAACGACGTCAACTCGGCGCTCTTCTCGGTCGAGCTCGGCGTCGAGTTCGTCGGCCGCTGGTTCGACTACTCCGATCCGCGCACGAACAACCTCCGCCCCTACAGCGTCTTCGGGCAGCCCGCGCTGTCGGTCGCCGGCGAGGTGTACCCGCTCGCGTCGACGGACATCCCGGTGCTCAAGGGCCTCGGGATCACCGCGGGGTACGCGCGCGCACTCGGCCTCAACTCGGCGGTGGGCGGCGGCGATCCGATCAGCACCACCTACCAGCGCATCAACCTCGGGCTCCGGGAGCGGCTGTCGCTCGGCGAGGCGTCCCAGCTCGGGATCTCCGCCGGGCTCCGGTTCGTGACCTTCGAGATCGAGGCGCCGGCGGATCTCGCCCGGACGGTGCCGAACGTCGACTACACGCTGTTCCGCGCCGGCCTCGACGGGCGCTTCCCTGTCGGCCCCGTCGCGCTGGCGCTGGGCGCCGAGTACCTCCTGCCGCTCTCGTCGGGCCCTGTCTACGATCGGTTCACCGCGGCGAGCGTGCAGGGCATCGGCGCGATGGCCGGGGTGATGGTGCCCATCGCGACCGGCATCGAGGGGCGCGTGCTCGTCGAGTACGCGCGGTTCTTCTCGTCGTTCCAGCCCGAGCAGGGCGACGCTTACATCGCGGGCGGGGCCATCGATCAATACCTGGGACTGCGGCTCGCGGGAGCCTACGTCTACTGACAGAGAGAGGTACCACGTGACGTTCCTATCTTCACTTCACGGGCGCACGGCGTTCACCGTGGCCACGCTGCTGACCGGCGGCGCGCTCCTCATCAGCTGCGCGGGGACCCTCGACGACGACGAGTTCCCCCCCGGCGAGCAAGGCGCCGGCGGCGACATCCAGGGGACGCCCAGCGGCACCCCCGCGGCGAGCGGCAGCGGCGGCGGCACCCCCTCGGCGACGACCGGCGGCGACCCCGCCGCCACCACGGCGGCCACCGGCGGCGAGCCCGCCGCCACCACCGCGGCGACCGGCCCCGACGCGGCGACCACCACGAGCGCGGCCACCGGCTCCGAGCCGACGGGGTGCGCCGAGGCGACGACGCTCGTCGCAGAGAAGTGCGCCACCTCGGGCTGCCACGACGCGAACTCGAAGGCGGCCGGCCTCTCGCTCGCCGCGGGGTGGGAGACCGCGGTCCGGAGCCAGGCCTCCGTGTGCGGCGGCATGGTGCTCGTGCCGGGCGACCCGGACGCCAGCTCGATCTACGCGAAGGTGCAGCCGAACGTGCCGTGCGGCGGCCGGATGCCGTTCGGCAAGGCGGCGCTCGGCGACAGCGAGATCGCGTGCCTCCACGACTTCATCGCCGCGCTCGCGCCCTGAGGAGCTGAATGGGCCTCTGACCGCCGCGGAAGGCGCGGGCGGGGCGGTCGTCCCCTGGATGAGACCGCCTCGTTGGCGCCCCGACGGGCAGAGGCTACGCTCGCCGCGATGCTGCGCCGGCGCTCGTTCTGGATCGCCGCGGCCGCCGTCGCCTACACCGCCTTCGCCGCGCTCCGGGCGTCCGGCGGCCACGGGCCCGCGTGGCTCGCCCTGCTCGGGCTGCCGGCGCTCCTCGCCCTCGGCTTCCGGTGGGTCGAGCGGCCGCCGCGCGGCGAGGACCGGATCGAGCCGGCGGCGCGCAGCGCGGCCGCCGTCTGCCTCACCGGCGCCGCGATGCTCGCCGCGGCGCGCAGCGGCCCCACGGGCCTCGCGCTGATCGCGCTCGGCAACCTCGGCGCCGCGATGGCCTCGATGGCCGCGCTCGTCGGCCTCGCGCGGATCGCGGGCCTCGGCGGCCTGCTCGAGCCGCCGCCCAGCACGCGGCGCCTCGACGCGGCGGCGTTCGCCTCGCTGTTCTGGACGGTGGCGGTCGCCCTGCCCGCGGTCTCGGCGGTGGCGCCCGCGCGCGCGGAGGGCCTCGATCCGCTGCTCGTCCACTACGCGACCTCCGCCGCGTCGCTCGGCTCGCTCGCGGTGACGCTCGTGGCGCTCGCGCGCCTGCGCATCGCGCGGCGGCTCGAGCTCGGCGTCGCCGACCGCGTGGAGGCGGCGCTCCTGCTCTCGGCGACGGCGCTCGCGGTCGGCGTCGCGGCGGCGTTCGTCGGCGTCGCGAGCCCGGAGGCGATCTTGCCCGTCACGAGCGCGGTCGCGGCGGTGTGCGTCGCGCTCTGCACCGTGGCGGCGGACGCCGCGCAGGTCTCGCGCGCGCTGCGCCTCACGCTCGCCCTCGCGGCGCTCGCGACCCCGCCGGCGCTCCTCGTCGTCTACGCCGTGCACGAGGCCCCGCGCGGCGATCTCGGGCTCCGCGGCGCGCCGCAGTCCTCGATCGGCGTCGCCGTGTTCGGCGCGTGCGCGATCTGCGCGCTCGCGGGGCTCGCGGCGCCGGCCCTCGCGCGCCGGTTCGCGCCGGAGGGGGCGCGCTGGCTCGGCGCGTTCGACGCCGCGACGCGCGCGGCCATGAACCCGGAGCCGGAGGCGGCGCTGGAGACGGCGCTCTCCGCCCTGCGCGAGGCGTCGGACGCGGGCACGGCGGGGCAGGCCCCGCCGGCGCTGTACCTGCTCTCGCCGCCCGAGCGGGTGACCGTCGATCGCGCGGGCTACGCGCGCACCGAGCCGTCGCAGGTGCCGGCGCGCCTCATCGAGCTCGCGCAGGTCGAGCCGGAGCGCGTGCTGCGCGTCGAGGCCGCCGAGGCGGTCGAGGTCCGGCGCCCGGAGGTGCGCCCGCTGCTCGCCTGGCTCGCCGAGCGCGACGTCGGCGTCGTGGCGCTCGTGAACGACGCGGAGGGCCCGATCGGGGCGCTCGCGATCCCGCGGGGCCGGCGCGCGTCGCCGATGACGCTGGAGGAGGTGAACGGGCTGCGCGCCCTCGCCGACCGGCTCGGGGCGGTGATCGCCGTGTCGGCGATGCTGTCCGGGTCGCGCGGCCGGGAGGTCGCCGCCCGTCGCGAGGCCGAGGAGCGCGCGCGCGAGGTGGCCCGGCTGGAGCGCGCCGTGGCGCAGAGCGCGGGGCGGTTCCGGGCGATCGCGGCGCTGCTCGCGCGGCCGGCGCGGGCGGCGGCCTACAGCCCCGCGGCGCGCGCGGCGATCGAGCAGCTCGAGCGGCTCGGCGAGGCGGGCGGCCCGGTCACGCTGCTGACGGCGCCCGGCATCGACGCGGTGGCGTGGGGCGCCGTGGTGCACCTGAGCTCCGCGCGGGCCGCGGGCCCGCTGGCGATCGTCGACGGCGCGGCGCCCGCGCCCGAGGCGTTCGCGCAGCCGTTCCCGCACGCGCGTGGCGCCTCGGCGGAGCGCGACGGCGCGGCGGGCGTCGAGGAGGCGCCGCGCGCGCTCGTGCTGTGGCGCGATCCGGACAGCTCGCCGATCGAGGCGGCGCGCGGGGGCACGCTGCTCATCCTCGACGCCCAGGCGCTGTCGGCCGAGGTGCAGAGCTACCTCGGCGCGGCGTTGCCGGACGACGTCGGGCTCGTCGTGGCGGTGCCGCAGACGGTCGACGCGCTGGTGGCGACGGGCCAGATGAGCGAGCGGCTCGCCGACCGGCTCGGCGATCGGGCGGTCGCGCTGCCGTCGCTCGCGTCGCGCGCCGAGGATCTCCGGGCGCTCGCGCTGGATCACCTCGCGCGCATCGGCGTCCGCCTGCGCGGCCGCCCGTTCGGCCTCGACCTGCGCGCGCTGCAGGCGGTGCTCGATCACCCGTGGCCGGGCAACGACGCGGAGATGGGCGCGGTCCTGCTCCGCGCGGCGCTCGTGGCCGAGGGCGACGTGGTCGGCGAGAAGGAGCTCGCCGCGATCGGCTTCGCCCCGCCGGCGGCGCCCTCCGAGCGGCCCGACGGCGTCTGGAGCGAGCCCCGCCGCGCCCGCCGGCGGCGCGCGAGCAAGGCGGGGTAGCCGGGCGGCCGGTGATGCGCGGTCCGCGTGGGGGGACGCCCGCCGGCGTGCGCCGCCGCGTGGAGGGACGCCCGCCGCAGGGATCGCTACGCCTCCGGCTGGAGCCGCCGCGCGGCCCTGGGCGGCACGCCGGGCCGTAGCTGGGCGGGCCGCAGCATGTCTTTCTGGAAGAAGTGCGCGAACATGTGCTGGCAGCCGGGGCAGGGGCTGATGGGATCGCCGGCGTCGAAGTACCTCGACGCCTCGGCCTGGATCGCGATCCCGCCGTCGGGGAGTTCGCGCAGCGCCTGCCGGACCCTCGCCTCGCCCGCGATCCCGGGTGGGAGCCTTCGCTCGCGCTCCCACGCCATGAGGTAGTCGCTGATCGCAGGGGGCGCGGAGCACCGGCGCGCGTCCACGGGGATCTTGGCCGGCTCTCCCCTCGAGAGCTGCTCGATCCAGTCGCGGTACCACGCGGTGAAGCTGTCGTGGGTCGGGAGCAGGCCCGAGCCCGCCGCGCGGAGATCGGCCCAGACGCTGCCGGCGCGCGGGCCGCGCACGACGAGCACGGAGAAGTAGCCGCAGCCCATGTGCGCGAGCGCGATCGTGCCGCGGACCGCCTCGTCGGCCCGGAGCGCGGCGCGCTGGGATGCGCTCATCGCCCGCGGCTCGGGCCGGTAGGGCCGCGTGTGGGGGAAGTCGCCCGTGAGGCTCTCGAGCTGCCCCGGGCCGTCGAGCGGCAGGAGCCCGTGGTAGGGGCCCGCGCCAGCGCTGCCGACGCGGGTGAGGAACGCCGCGTAGTCGGCGGGGATGCGGGCGCCCGAGGACGCCTCGATGCGGCGGAGCTGCTCCGGCGCGAGCGGCGGGAGGAGGCGGTAGCCGTGCTCGCGGGCGCCGAAGCGGTTGAGCCACGGGTCGTGATCGCGGTGGACGTGGGCGAGCGCCTCGGCGACGCCTGCGATGAAGCCCTCGACGACGGCGACGGGCGCGGGATGGTGGAGCCCTTCGGCGCGCAGGCGCTCGAGCGATCGCGCGGCGCCGACGCTGTCGGGATGCGCCTCGTGGTACGCCGCGAGCTTGTCGTACCAGGAGGCGTCTCCATCGCGCACGGCGCGGTGATAGGCGTAGGCCGGGAAGGCCACGGGGTGGACCGGTTGCTGGTCGAGGACGGCCTCGAGGTGGCGCAGCCCCTCGTCGGCGCGGCCGGCTTCGCAGAGCATGGCGCCGAGGTCGCAGCGGGCTGAGACGTCGGCGGGGTCGAAGCGGGCGGCGGCCTCGAACGCGCCCTGGGCCGCGTCGATGTCGCCTCGCTCCCGGAGGGCATACGCGAGGCTAACGGCGGTGGCGAACGAGGGGTCGAGCTCGAAGGCGCGATGGGCGGCGCGGAGGGCGTCGTCGAGGCGGCCGAGCTTGCGGAGGTAGATGCCGGAGACCCACGCGACCTGCGGGTGGTCCGGGTGGCGCGCGCGGAGGGCGTCGAGGACGGGCAGCTTGGCGTCGAGGGAGCGGCGGGCGCCGGGGTCGAGGCGCTCGTCGGGGAAGCGGCTGAGGAGCTTCACGAGGCGGTAGACGGCGGCGTCGACGTCCATGCGCGCGACGCTGGTCGGGGTGAGCTCCGGGGCGCCCTGGCGCGGCGTGGGTTTCTGCTTGCGCCGCCCCGTCCTGGCCATGGGCGGGGACGGTAGCGCGTCTCGGCGGGGGGCACCAAGGAAGGCAGCCGGGCGGGTTGCGCGACGCGCCCGGGGAGAGTGGGGCACCTGGCGCGCATGGGTCGAGATGGGATGTCCGGATGGGCGGGCGGCGTGTCCGGATGGGCGAGGGCATGTCCAGATGGGCGGGCGGCGTGTCCAGATGGGCGGGCGGCGTGTCCAGATGGGCGGGCGGCGTGTCCAGATGGGCGGGCGGCGTGTCCAGATGGGCAGGCGGCATGTCCAGATGGCGGGCCCGCGTGTCCAGATGGCCGGCGGCGTGTACGAGCGAAGCCCTGAGACCGGGAGCTGCGCGCGGCTTGCAGCGGGCGCTCCTGCCGCCGAGCATCCCCGCATGGCACGAACAGCCCCCTTTCCGAACGCGCTGCTGATCCCCGGCATGAACCCCGGCGTCTTCATCCTGGGCGGCGGCGGAGCCGGCGGCGGCGGCAACGGCCGAGGTGGCAACGGCCGCGGCGACGGCCAGGGCGGCGGCGGCAAGAACGGCGGCAACGGCGCGCGCGGCGGCGGCAAGGATGCAGGGAGCTGCGGGCCGGGCAGCGGCGGCGGCTGCCCCAACCCATCGCACGGCAGCGGGGGCGGCACGCACGCCGGCGATCCGGTTGATCCGATCACCGGGCGCGTCACCACGGTCGCCGTCGTCGACCTGGCGCTGCCCGGCACGATCCCGCTCGTGATCAGGCGCAGCTACAGCTCCGGGCTCGTCGAGGAGGACGTCGGCCTCGGCTTCGGCTGGACGCACTCGCTCGCGTGGCAGGTCGAGGAGAGGCGCCGTGGGCTGCGCATACTGGAGCCGCACGCGGCGCCGACGGCGCTGCCGAGGAAGCTCGAGCCGGGCGAGTCCGTGCGGCTCCCGTGCGGCGTGCTGACCCGCTGTGCGTTGGGCTACGCGCTCGCC
Organism: Sorangium sp. So ce1335; assembly: GCF_051521615.1. NCBI lineage: Bacteria > Pseudomonadati > Myxococcota > Polyangiales > Polyangiaceae > Sorangium > Sorangium sp. So ce1335. The sequence continues at coordinate 4,043,793 of NZ_CP150363.1, read as the reverse complement.
GCGGACGGGCTCGCCTACCTCTTCGCCGAGCCCCGGGGCAGCCGGTGGCTGCTGAGCCGGATCGTCGATCTCCACGACAACGTGATCGAGCTCGTCTACGAGGACGGCCGCCTCGCCCGCGTGATCGACAGCGTGGGCCGCGTCGTGCGGGTGCGGCGGCACGAGGACGGACACATCGCCGCCTTCGAGGTCAAGAACGCCTCGGCGCGAGGGCGCTGGGAGGCGCGGCGCAGGTACGCGTTCGACACGCGCGGTGATCTGGGCGCGGCCGAGGACGCCGCGGGGCACGCGCACCGCTTCGCCTACGACGAGGACCACCGCCTGGTGCGGCGCGAGGAGCCCGGCGGCCTCGTGGCGGAGTTCCGCTACAAGGACCAGCGCTGCGTCGAGGCGTGGTGCCACCGCGCGGGCAACGACGCGCTCGACGACGACGTGCCGGAGGCCCTGCGCGACGGATCGCCGGCCAAGGGGTTCCTGCACGTCAAGATCGACCGCCACGACGGCGCGCACGCGGAGGTGATCACCTCGCGCGCCATCCGGCGTGTCGACGGCAACGTCTTCGGCAAGCTCGACACGATGGTCTGGGGCGGCGGCAGCGGCGTGCATACCTTCCGCTACGACGACGCTGGCGCGCTGCTCGAGTACGAAGACGCGCTGGGTCAAGTGTTCCGCTGGGAGCGGGACGCCGACGGGCGGCTGCTGGCTGAGGTGGACCCCGTGGGGAGCAGGACGGACTACGAGCACGACGCGCGCGGTTTCGTCTCGGCCATGGTCGACACGCTCGGCGGCGCCGCGCGCTACGAGCGCGACGCGCGCGGCGACGTGATCGCCGTCCATGACGACGCGGGCTTCGTGGTGGGCTTCGCCTACGACGGCCGCGGCCTGCTCGTCGGCGCCACGTTGCCGAACGGCGGCGAGACGCGCATGGAGTACGACGCGCTCGCGAACCGCGTCCGCGTCATCGAGCCCGACGGCGCAGAGCGGCGCATCCGCTACGACTTCCTCGGCCGGGTCATGGGCTCCGTCGACGAGCGCGGGCTCGAGACCCGCTTCGCGTACGACGCCTGCGGCCGGCTCGCGGCCGTGTTCGGACCGGACGGCGGCGTGACGCGCTACGACTTCGACATCGATGGAAACCTGGCGAGGATCACCGACGGCGACGGACGCGCCACCTCGCTGCGCTGGGGCGGCTTCCATGTCGTCACCGAGCTCCTCCGGCCCGACGGCAGCAAGGTGCGGTACAGCTACGATCGTGAGCAGGACCTGGTGCGCATCGCCAACGAGGCCGGAGAGGAGCACCGGATCGAGCGCGACGCCGAGGGGCGCATCACCGGCGAGCGGACCTTCGATGGGCGCGAGATCCGCTACAGGCTCGATCTGCTGGGCAGGATCACGCGGGTGGAGCGGGGAATCGACAAGGTCGATCTCGAGTACGACCCGCTCGGCAGGCTCGTCAAGCGCACCACCTCCGATGGGCGCGAGGACGTGTTCGACTACGATCCGCTCGGCAGGATCGAGCGCGCGGCCAGCGGCGACGTCGAGTGCGTGTACGCCTACGATCTGCGCGGACGCGTGACGGCCGAGGTGACGCGGCGGGGCGCCGAGGTGCTCGCGGCCTTCGCCTGGACCTACGACGCCATGGGCAAGGCCACGAGCGTGCGCGGGCCGGACGGCGAGGTGCGCGTCGAGCGGGATCGGAGGGGACGGCCGATCTCGGCGTGGATCGGCGGTGAGCGCGCGCCGGTGCGCTTCGGTTACGATGCCGCGGGGTTCGAGGTCGAGCGGCGCTTGCCTGGTGGCGGAACCATCGCGACCGACGTCAACGCCGAGGGTCTCGTGGAGCGCCGGCGCGCGCTCGGCAAGCCGACGGCGCCGCACGTTGGGCCGGGCGAGCCGCCGTGGGTCGGGCCGCTCGTGACGCCCGAGGCGTGGCGCAGGACATACGCGTGGTCGCCCGCGGGGAGGCTCCGCGCCGACGAGGACCTCGGCGGCGGCAGGAGAGAAGTGCTCCGCGATACGAACGGCCGCGTCGTCGAGCGGCGCAAGGCGGCCAAGCCGGCCGAGCGGTTCCGGTTCACCGCGGCGGGCGAGGTGGAGCGGGACGGCGAGCAGCGGACGTACGCGCCGGGTGGGCGCTTGACGGAGCGCGCGACGGCACGACAGACCGTGCGCTACGAGCACAGCGAGCGCGGCGACGTGGTGCGAAGGCGCGCGAGCGAGGTGCGGGCCGATGGCGAAGGCGAGCAGGCGCCCGAGCGCGCGTGGATCTACGCATGGAGCGCCGACGGGCGGCTCCTGGAGGCGCGGACGGCGGAGGGGAACGTGATCTCGTTCGCCTACGACGCCTTCGGCCGAAGGATCGAGAAGCGCGTCGCGCAGGGTGGGAAGGTCGAGCGCGTGATCCGGTACGCCTGGCGCGGCGACGTGCTGGTCCACGAGCGCACCGAGCGCACGCGGGATGATGGCGAGGCGACCGCTGTCGAGGAGCGGAGCTACGTCACACTGCCGGAGGCCGCGCTGCCGCTCGCCCAGCGGGACGGCGCCGTGGGGCCGCTCAGGTACTTTATCCATGGGGTCCATGGGTTCCCCGAGGCGCTCGTGGAGGGCGACGGGCGCGTCGCGGCCGAGATCGAGGCGGGGCTGTACGGCGGTGTGCCCGACGAGCATGCCGGGATCACGCCGCTCAGGTTCCCGGGGCAGTACGCCGACGACGAGACCGGGCTCTACTACAACGGTCACAGGTACTACGACCCGGAGGCGGGGGCGTACCTCAGCCCGGAGCCGATCGGGATCGAGGGGAGCCTCAAGCCGTACGCGTACGTCGACAACTACCCGCTGGAGTGGGTGGACGCCGATGGTCTCGCGCGCATGGAGTGCACGATCACGCGCACGGATGGCTCGACGATTACAGGTACTAGCCGTGGGCGTCCTCGCAGCGATCTCCACCCTGCCGTTCAGGCGGCGCTCCCCCCCTCGAACGCTCGTGGCCAGGACGCCAGCGTGCAGCCGCAAAACTGCGCAGAGCCCCAGGCGCTGAGCGACCATCTGGAGGATTGGCAGAACCGGACCGGCCTGTCGTGCCGTCCCGGAGATCCGGGCTGGAGGAGGAACCTGCGTGCGGCCATGGGTGAGATTGATCCGAACGGTGGCATTGCTTCATCCATGGGAGGAACGCCGAGGGCGTCCTGCCCCAACTGTTCGCAGACGATTCCGCGACTTTACGCGCTCGCCGGCATGGCTCCGCCGAACAGCGTGATCGCGCCGGGACATCAGGATCAGGAGCGCAACGGACCTCAGACAAGGACCACGAGACCTGCGGGCGGTTTCCTGTCTGACCCGGGTAACCGCGCAGCTTCCAGCTTCAACGACTCCCGAAACCGCGGCGGGACCCCGGGCAACGTCCCCGGACGCGGCGGCCTCGGCACGTGGACGTACGATGAAGAACGCGGATTCTGGCATCGCCATTGAGGTGCCCCGGCGCCCGCACCAACACATCGAGGGACAGACGCCATGTCAGATTCCAGGATGCTCGGAGAGCCTCGCGAACGACTGAACGGCGGCGCGTTCGAGCTCGGGCTATGCCAGCCGGGCAGCGCACGGCACGCCGAGCTTCGCATCCTCGGGAACGTGTTCGAGCAATCCACAGGGGATGTTGGCTCGCAGGAGACCAAACGCCGGACGTACGCGAGCGCGATCGTCGCCGTAGCCGCCTTCGAGCATTGCTTGGCAAAGCTCATGACTGCGGGATTCCGCTACGCCTCGCCCCCCCGTTCGCCCTACGAGGACATCGAGGAGCTGATCGACGACGAGCCCGACGAACCCGCAGGCTATCTCCTCCTCGCGGAGTCGCTCCGGGCCTGCGCGGACCCCCGCGGGGAGCTCATCGAAATCGCCGCGACGCGCATCGAAGCGGACTCCCCGGAGCTGAACGAGCGCGAGGAAAAGCTGCTCCAGGCGCACGGAGCTCGTCTCTTCGGCGCGCTCGATGACGTGCGGCGTGCTCTACCGGGCACGTTCTCGTACGAGCGTTTCCTCGGCTTCGTCCGCGATGCCTGCGTGGCCGACGCCGATGCGGCCGCGCTGGCCGACGTGTTCGAACCGCCGCTGCTGCAGGTCGATCCGCGCGAGCTCGGCTTCGATCCCCGCGTGGAGCGGCCAGCCCCGCACACCTACGCTGTCCACGCGCTCCGCCGCTTGCTATGCCACCCGGCCGGGCGCTTCCTCCGCCGCCTGCGGATGGAGATCCGCGAGGAGATCGAGCCCATCCTGTCCTTCCTCGTGGAGCACGGTCGCGTCGACCGCGTCTCGCACCTCGCGGTGACCTCACGAGCGGGGCGTGCGCTGGGCGCGTGCTTTCCGGAGCTCCACGCCCTGGCCTGCTACGCGAGGGGGCTCGATCGCTGGCTCGCAGCGCCGCTGCCCCGGCTTCTACATCTCACCGTGCGCTGGGAGCCGGCGACGCTCTCCTCCGTGCTCGCCGCGCTCGATGCAACCCGCCTTCCGTCGCTCCAGCACGTCGCCTTGTGGGACACGCCACTCGACGCGAAGTCGACGGCGTTGGTGCTCGATCATCCCGTCATCGCACGGCTCACCCGCCTCGATCTATGGTCGCAAATCGCGCCTCAGCGCGGCATGTACGAGGCGGTGCTCTTAAGGCGCCGAGAGCTTCAGCATCTGGAGCGCCTCGTCCTCGCGCTCCATGGCGCGCCAGCCGAGCTCGTCGCACGATTTGCTGACTGGCCAGCCGTGGTCTGGGCGGACCGGAGCCGCTCCGGCCTCGAGGAGGCGGATCGAGAGGCCATCGCAGGCTTCCCTCTTGGAGGATTCTTTTTTTAGGCCGAGCGGTAGCGCGCGACGCGGATGCGACGGGGATGATGCGGAGACCAGGGAACGCGAGCTCCTCGACCTGGAGCGCGGTCAGTAAAAGCGGTAGCTGAGGCTCGCCGGCGCGACGAGCACGAAGCCGTCGAGCCCCTTCATGAAGGTCGGCGAGACGCTCAGGAGAAGCGCGCCCGACGTCCAGCGCGCGCTCGGCAGATCCGCGAGCACGAGCGACACATCGACGCTCCCGCCGAACGCGAACGTCTCGACGAGCGCTGTCTCGGGCAGGGTGCCCTCGCGCGCTGTCACCTCGACCTCGGTCCGGCCGTAGTTGAGATCGACGAGCTCGGACGGGATCTCGCCCTTCACGCCGGTGATCTTCGCGTTCTGCCCCACCGCGCCGGCGAGCCCCGAGAGGCCGAGCCAGAGGCGCCCGAAGCGCATCGCGAGGGACGGGCCGCCGACGGCGAGGTAGCCGCCGCCGAACCGGTAACCGCCGAGCGCGCGGACGCCGAGGTGCACCTCCTCGGAGAGCGCCAGCCCCACGAAGGCCTGGCCCCCGGCGAACGGCCCGACCGCCGGATCGAAGGCCGCGCGGCAGACGTCATCGTTGCAGGGCGCGATGAGCTCGCCCTCGGGTACGTTGTAGCTGTACGAGTACGAGCTCAGGTTGCCGAAGCTGCCCGCGTCGATCAGCCCGATCAACGCGCCGCCGGCCAGGCCGGCCTCGACGACCAGCGCCCCGGCGTGCCGGGGCGAGGCGTCCTGGGTCCGCTCCGGCTCCTCGGCCGCGGCAGCATCGGCGGACGCCGCGGCCGTCTCCGCCCCCGCCGCGCCCTTCCCTGGCCCCTCCGCGCCCTTCTCGGCCCCCGCTGCGCCGCCCTTCCCGGGCCCCGTGGCTGCCGCGTTCCCGGCCCCCGCCGCGCCCTTCCCGGCCCCCGCCGCGCCCTTCCCGGCCCCCGCCGCGCCCTTCCCGGCCCCCGCCGCGCCCCTTTCCGGCGCCGCGGCGACCGGCGCCGCCTCCTTCACGGGCGCCTCCGCGGCCTTCGCCGGCTCCGGCGCGGCCGAGCCGTCCCTGGCCAGCGCGGGGACCGTCACGGCCTTCCGCTCGCCCCGCTTGATCGAGACCTTCCCCTCCCACCGCTTTCTGCCGGGGGCGGCCGCGCTCACCCTGTGCTCACCGGGGTCGATCGGCCTGGCCTGGCCAAAGACCCCGCTGTCGACCGGCGCCCCGTCGAGCGTCACCTCGAGCCCCTCGACGGCGGCGGCCCGGGGCACGTTCACCGTGAGCCGCGGGAGCCGCAGCTCGAGCCGCGCTCCCCTCGCCTTCGCGTCGGCCTCGAGGCGCTTGTTGCCCTCCTTGCGCGCCGCGGCGCCCAGGTCGATGTACTCGGCCCAGGCGGTCGCGATCTTCCCCTGCTTCTCGTGGCAGGTGGCGAGCGCGAGGAGCGTCGACGACCTCGGGCTCAGCCGGTAGCTCTCCTCGATCTTGGGGCAGGCCTCCGCGAGCTTGCCCTTCTTCATGAGCTGCTTGCCCTCGTCGAGCAGCGCGTCCGCCTGCGCGAACGCGACCCCGGGGCTCACCGCGAGCGCCAGCGCGAGCGCCGCGCCTACGACGCGCGCGCTCGAGCGCAGAGCGCGCCGGGCCGCCTCCTCAGGGCGACCACCGAGACGGAAGGAGTGCCAGGGGAAAGAAGGGGTCTTCTCGGCGGGTTCAGCGTCTTGCCGGTTCAAACGGTTCGTCGCTCCGGAGCGATGCTCGTGACGTGAAGTCGAAGGCACGATGAGCGAGACGGCGGTCTCTCTCGAGCGACCGGAGCGTATCACGCCCCGTTTGCGCCGATCAAAGCCGCGCGGCGTGGCGCGGGGCCGCCGACCGCGCGCCCGCGCGCGCTCACGCCGCCCCGGAGCGCTCGTCGAGCAGCTTGATCCCGGCGGCGACCTCGCTGGCGAACGACTCGGCGATCGCCCGGGCCTGACCGAACCGGGACGGGACCTCCCGGGCGGCGCGCGCGAGCGCGGCGACGGCGAGGTCGTGGGGCTGGCGCACGAGGAGGCGGTACGCGAGGGTCCGGCCAGGGGGGGTGGCGACGATCGCCAGCGTCGAGGCCGACCACGCGAAGGGCGGGCTCTTCCGCGTCGCGGTCGCGAGATCCGTGAGCGGCGTGCGCGTCAGCCAGAGGGAGAGCGCGTCGGCGAAGTCCGCCGGAGCGAGCCCCGGGATGCCGTGGGCCATGTCGGCGAGGTCGACGCGCCGGGTATCGACCTCGACGCTGCGGAGCTGCCGCCAGCGGAGCAGGCGCGCGGGCGGGCGCTGGCCGCGGAAGCTCGCCCGGCCCGTCCACCAGGTGACGAGCGCGTCCGTGCGGAAGCAGTCGAGCACGCGCGCGAAGGTCGCGTGCCGCGAGAGCGCTGTCGCGACGTCCGCGGGCGCGGGCACGAGCTCGCAGAGGTCGCGCACGCTCGCGAGCAGGCGGGGATACCGGCTGCGCGTGAGGGCGCCGGCGAGCTCGTGGTTCGTGAGCTGGAGCAGGTCGTTCAGCGCGGCGAGGAGCGCCCAGTCGGCGGCCGCGAGCTCCGGGAGCGTGTCGACCGGGGCGACGAGGCGCGCGACGCGGACGCGCACGAGGTCGATGCGCGAGCCGAGATCGCGATCGATCGCGCCCGCGCCGTCTCCGAGCAGGAGCGCGAGCCGGACGCCGAAGGGGCGCACGAGGTGGACAGGGCCGCCGAGGACGAGCGGGGCGAGCACGCTCGCCTGGAGCTCTGTGATGCGCTCGGCGATGGCGTCGGGGCCGCTCATGCCCGGCCGGCGCCCGGCGGGAGCGCCTTCGGCTCGGCGGACGCGTCGGGCGGCGCGAGGTCGCGGAGCGGCCGGATGCCGACGCCGCCGAGGACGACCTCGGGCAGCTCGGTGGCCAGCGCGGCCGTGAGGCCCGTGGAGTGCGCGGCCACCGGCGTCCACTGCTGCGCCTCGAGGAGCGCCGCCTCCAGCGGGACGAACGCGTCCTCGGCCACGCCGACAGCGCGCCCGTCGCGCCCGATGAACAGCGCCTGTCCGGCAGGGGCGCCGAGCGCGCGGAACAGCACCGCGGGCGCGACCGCCGGGACCGCGTCGTAGCCGGCCGGGATGTAGAGGCCCGGGTGGATCTCGCGGAAGAACTCGCCGACCGGGATGCTCTCGACGCCCGTCGGGTGGCGGAGGAAGGCGCCGGAGGCGGTGAAGGCGATGCGGGCGCGGCGCAGGGTGTCGGGGCCGAGCGCGTAGGCGACGTGCCGGAGGAGCTGCATCTCCTCCGGCCGGATCCACGAGGCCGTCACCGACCGCCACGGCTCGGAGCTCGGGACGAGGCGGAGCGACAGCACGACCGACGCGGGGCGCTGGGCGTCCGCCGCCGCCCGCGCCACGGCGGGCTCGCGGCTGAGCTCGACGCGCGCGAACGCGGAGACGTCCCCCATCGCGGGCAGCTTCGCGATCTCCAGCGCCTCGCGGCCCTTGCCGCGGAAGAGCACGAGGCCCGCCTCGCTGAACACAGGGCAGGCGCGGAGGTTCACCGGGTGCCGGAAGCCGATCTCCACCGCGGCGCCCGGCGCGACCGGGACGAAGTAGCCGAGGCCCGGCGTGCCCGTGAGCAGCGGGACCATCCGGCCGGGGATCGACGGCACGCGGAAGAGGTACCGGAGCACGGGGGCGTCGTCGAAGCTCGACTCCGGCGGCCACTCGCAGAGGCCCACCTCGGCCTCGACGCTGCTGCGGGAGAAGTAGCGGATCAGCGCCGGGCCGAGCCCCGACTCCGCGAGGAGCCAGCGCGGGCCGGGCTCGCGCCCGGCGGCCGGATCGAGGTGCGGCTCGAGCCGGAGCAGGAGCCCGCGCACGTCGAGGCGCCGCTCGACCTCGTACGTCTGCGAGAAGGCGTTGTGGTAGAGCGAGAGCGCCGCGTCGGTCGGCAGGATCTGCGGGACGTCGTACCCGAACGGCGCGGCGGCGTCGCGGTACTGGACGAAGTGCCGGCTCGTCCCCGTGAAGCAGTAGCCGCCCGCCAGCCGGGCGATCTCCGCCACGCGGTCGAGGCGGTCGCTGCTCTCCGCCGCGAAGAGGAGGGTGACCTCCCGGGCGCCCAGCTTCGACCGCACGATCTCGACGACGAGCGAGCGGAGGATGTCCGCGAGCGAGCCCTGCCGCGTGTAGAGCGCGAGGAACGCGACGAGCCGGTCGATCGACGGCAGGAGGACGAGCCCCTTGGCCCCGAGCGCGACGCCCTTGGCATCGAGCCCTAGGCCGGGCGTGCGCAGCCGGGTCTGGTGAACGGCGACGCGATCGAGCATCGAAATGGCTCCCGACGTTGGCGCAGAGGGCGACCGTAGGAGGTGCCGTCGGATCCGTCAAGAAGGCCCGGCGAGCTCGATCGACCGGCGCGGCGCGGCGCGACCACGCCGCGCGCGGCGTGGTCGCGCGTGGGCGTGGTCACGCGCCGGGTCGCGCCGCGCGCCCTCGCCGCGCTGACGCCGGCCGCGCGCAACCGCGACACTGGAACTGCCAGGAGCGACGGCGTACTCTCCTCTCCGATGCGCCCTGTCGGAACACCGCAGGCCCACCCGGCCCGGCGCCCCGAGATCGCCTCCCCGCCGCGCCGGAGCGCCCGCGGCGACCATCCCGTGCCCCCTCTCGGATAGCGCATGGACACCGTGCGCATCGAGCCAGCAAGGCCGCTCGTCGCGGGCCGCTTCCACATCGAGCGCGAGGTGGGCCGGGGCGGCGTCGGCACCGTGTACCGCGCGTTCGACGTGCAGACCGAGCGGTACGTCGCGCTCAAGATCATCGCGACCGTCGGGGTCGACGCCGAGGGCCAGGCCCGCCTCTCCCGCGAGGGGCAGGTCCTCTCGGAGCTCGATCACCCGGGGATCGTGCGGGTCGTGGCGTTCGGGACGCTGGAGGCGAGCGCGTCGGACGCCGAGGGGCGCCGCATCGACGAGGGGGCGACGTTCGTCGCGATGGAGTGGCTCGACGGGGAGGACCTGGCCACGCGCCAGCGGCGCTCCCCGCTGTCGCTGCGCGAGGGGCTCGAGGTCGGCCGCCAGGTGGCGAGCGCGCTCGCGGCCGCGCACGACGCGGGCGTCGTCCACCGCGACATCAAGCCGTCGAACATCCTCCTGCTCCGCGGGCAGCCGGACGGGGCGATCCGGACCAAGCTCGTCGACTTCGGCGTGGCGTCGTCGAAGGAGGTCGTGCTCACGACCGACGTGGGCGGCCTCGTCGGCACGCCCGCGTACATCTCGCCGGAGCAGGCGCGCGGCGACGCGACGGTGGACGCGCGCAGCGATCTCTACTCGCTGGGCGCGACGCTGTTCGAGCTCGTCTGCGGCCGGCCGCCGCACATGGGGCCGACCTCGATGGCGACCCTCGTGCGCCTGGCGACGACGCCCGCGCCGCGCCTCTCGGAGTTCCTGCTCGACGTCGTCCCCGCGCTCGACGACCTGATCCACGACCTCTTGCTCGCCGACAGGGAGCTCCGGCCGAGCTCGGCGCGCGAGGTGGCCGAGCGGCTCGCGGCGCTCGTCGGCGAGCCGCACCTGCCCACCCCGTCGCCGCTGCGCGTGAGCGACAACCCGCCGGGGGTGATGGGCACGCGGCTCGTGACGACGATCGTGGCGCTGCACGTGGCCACCGGGGAGGAGCGGCAGCGGGAGCTCGAGGCGCTGCGGCGCCGCGGGGCCGACGCGCTGCCGCTCGGCGCCGACTCGATCGCCGCCCACCTCGGCGTGCGCCAGGCGCACGGCGACGAGGCGTCCCGCGCCCTGGAGCTCGGGCTCGCGCTCGGCGAGCGCGGCGGCCGCGTGGGCGTCGCCTCCGGCCGCATGCGCGTCGACAGGACGCGCTCGGCCGGCGAGGTCGTCGACCGCGCTGTCGCGCTCGCGCGCGAGGCGGGCCTCGGCCGGGTCCTCGCGGACGCGACGACGGTGGAGCTGTCGCGCGGGCGCTTCCTGTGCGAGCCCCAGGAGGGCGGCGCCGTGCGGGTGCTCTCGCGCGCGCCGAAGCGGCCCGACGCGCAGACGCCGTTCGTGGGGCGCGACGCCGAGCTCATCAGCACCGTCGCGGCGTTCGACCGCTGCGTGGAGGAGCGGACGCCGGTCGTCGTGAGCATCTCGGGGCCGCCGGGGATCGGCAAGAGCCGGCTCGCGCGGGAGTTCGTCGCCCGCATCGCGGATCGCCCCGACCCGCCGCGGCGCGTCCAGCTCCGCTGCGAGTCGTTCGGACGGGCGCAGGCGCTCGGCGTCGCGACCGACGCGCTGCGCGTGCTCATGGGCCTGCCGAAGGGCGCGTCGCTGGAGCAGGCCGACGACGCCGTGCGCGCGCGGCGGCTGCTCCACGGCGACGGCGGGCTCCTCGCGCGCCTGCTCGCGAACCAGCCGTTCCCCGACGGCGTCGACCTGCGCGGCGCGCGCGATGCGCTGTACCTGTCGATGACCGACATCGCGGTCGGCGCCGCGTCGGTCGAGCCGTGCGCGCTGCTCGTCGAGGACGCGCAGTGGGCCGACCCGGAGAGCGTCGCGTGGCTCGACCACCTCCTCGGGCGGGCCACGGGCAGGGCGCTCTTCATCATGCTCATGGTGCGCCCGGCGTTCTGGCGCGACCAGGGCCAGCGCTTCGCCGGCCGCGACCACGTGCGCGTGGAGCTGCGCCCCATCGCGCGGCGGGCCACGCGCGAGATCGCGCGGGCCGTCTTCAGCGCGGCGGCCGCCGAGCGGCCGGTCGACGACGCGGCGCTCGACCGCGTCGCGCAGCAGGCGGCAGGCTCGCCGCTGTTCGCCGAGGAGCTCGCGCGGGTCATCGCCTCCGGCAAGGACGCGGCCACGGCGCCGACCATCGAGGCGGCGATCCAGGTGAGCCTCGACGCGCTCGACGAGGGCACGCGCGAGGCGGTCGTGCGCATGAGCGTCTTCGGGCTGTCCGTCTGGGACGTCGGCCTCGCCGAGGTCGGCGTCGTCGAGCCGCCGGCGGCGCTGAAGAAGCTCATGGCCGCGGAGCTGCTCGTCGAGCAGCCCGCGTCGCGCTTCCCTGCCGCGCGCGAGTACCTGTTCAAGCACGCGCTCGTCCGCGACGTGGCGTACGCGTCGGCCGGCGAGGAGCTCCGCCAGAAGCTGCACGCGGCGGCCGCGCGCTGGCTCGATCGCATGGGCGAGGACAGCGCGACGGTGGCGCAGCACTTCGACCTAGGCGGCGAGCACGAGGAGGCGGCGATCCGCTGGGAGGCCGCCGCGCGGCGCGCCCTCGCGACGAACTCGCTCCGCGACGCGGTCACCATGGCCGATCGCGCGCTCGTGTTCGCGCCCGACAAGCCGACGGCGTTCGCGCGCGCGGTGCTCCTCGAGGAGGCGTACTCGCGGCTCGACGCGCGGTCGCCCGAGCGCGACTCCGCGATCCGGGCGATGTGGGAGAACGTCTACGACGAGGCGAGCGAGCTCCGCACCCTCACCGCGCGCGCCCGCTACGACCAGGCCTGCGGCTCCGGGATCGACCTGGAGGAGCGCCTGACGGCGCTGCGCGACCGCGCGCGGGCGATCGATCTCGTCGAGGAGGAGGCGCAGTGCTCGGCCACGCTGGCGCAGGTCCACGCGTTCGCCGGGCAGCTCGCGATGGCCGAGCAGGAGGCGGCGCACCTGCTCGACCTCGCGGCGCGGCGGGGCCTCGTGTGGGCGGCGGTCGACGCCTGGCAGACGCGCGCGGTCGCGCACCAGACGCGCGGCGAGCCCGCGGCGGCGCTGGAGGCGCGGCGGAACGCGGCGCGGGCCGCGCGCCGCGCGGGGCTGCAGGAGCGGGAGGCGATGCTGACGATGAACGTCGGCTTCGCGCTCACGACCATCGGCGCGCGGGCGGAGGCGCTCCAGGAGATCGAGGGGGGCATCGCCCGGGCGCAGGCGATCGGCAGCTCCGGGGCGGTGCGGCACGGGCAGATGATCCTGCTCTGCTGGGCGGCGACGTTCGGGCCCGAGCCGCGGCTCGACGCGGGGCTCGCGGAGCCGCGCGCGAGCGCGGACGAGGCGGCGGGGAGCATGTGGGTCGTGCGCGACCGGGTGACGCTCGGCATCCTGTTCTACCGGGGCTGCGAGCTCCTGCGCTTCGAGTCGTCGGGGCTCGCGCGGGCGCGCTCGCTGCTGAAGAAGGCGACGGAGGCCTACCGGGTCACGGAGAACCGCGACGTGTTGCCCGTGGCGCTCGGGTTCTGCGCCGAGGCGGAGCGCCGCTTCGGCAACGCCGAGCAGGCCCGCGAGATCGCGCGGGAGGCGGCGGCGCTCGTCGAGGCGGGCGCGCCGAGCCTGCTGAACGAGGCGCCCATCTACCTCGCGCTCCACGACGCGTGCGTCGACATGGGCGACCTGGAGGGCGCGCGGGAGGCGATGGAGCGCGCGATGCCCCCGCTCCTGCGCCGGCTGAAGGGGCTGGAGGGGACGCCCTACGCGAGCTCGTTCCTGCTGAACCTGCCGCAGAACTCGGCCCTGCTCGCCGCGGCCGAGGCGTACGGCTGCGTGCCGCCGCAGCTCGAGGCGATGATGAACAGCAGGCCGTAGGGCCCGCGCGCGCTGCATGGCGGCGCGGCCAGAGGCCTGCGGCGCGCTGCATGGCGGCGCGGCCAGAGGCCTGCGGCGCGCTGAGATGGCGGCCAGGCGCCAGAGGCAGCGACGCGCTGCATGGCGGCGCGGCCAGAGGCCTGCGGCGCGCTGAGATGGCGGCCAGGCGCCAGGGCCGGGGACAGCGGCGCGACATGCGGGCCGCGGGCGGCTACGGAGCGCCCGCGGCCCTGCCTGTCACTTCCGGGGCGACGTGCCGCCCCCCTTGGGGGTCGGCGCCTGCGCCACCGGGCGCAGGTTGATCGTCAGCACCTCGTCGCGCGTGAACACAACGAAGCGCGCCTCCGGCGTGTACCCGTCCGCGGTGACCCGAATGCGGTGTCCGGTGCCGTCCCGGCTGAACCGCGCGAAGAACGGGTTGCTGGGGAGCTCGACGTCGTCGAGGTAGATCTTCGCGTCGAGCGGCGTGGCGATGATCCGGAGCTCGATCAGGTTGGCGATGGGGGCAGGCGTCGGCCCGGGGCCAGGTCCCGGGCCCGGACTGGTGGGCTCGACGGCAGGGATCTCGTCCTGGGGCCCCGGCGGCGGCGTCCACTTCATCGTGATGACCGCCCACGCGGCCCCGGCGATCAGCAGCACGGAGAGCACGGCGATCCCGGCGGTCCACAGCGCCTTGCGCCGGGTCGACTGCGTGTTGGCGACCATGATCGTGGGGATGGTCTGCCGGTTCGAGATGCTGTCCTCGCGCGCGCCGTCGTCGCCCAGCGTGTGGTCCGGCACCGGCTGCGCGAAGTGCTGAGACATCTGAGACATCTGAGACATCTGAGATGCCATCTGCGACATCGGCATCCGCTGCGACCACGGCGCGGCGCCGCCGCGCTCCTCGAGCACCGGCAGGATCTCGAACTCCTCCGGGCTGTCGGCCGTGTCCGCGTGGAGCCGGCCGAGCTGATCGCTGATCGCGGACCGCACCTCCGCGCGGCGGTTCGCGAACGTCTCCCCGATGAGGCGGCCGATCTCCGCGGACGAGGGGCGCCGCCCCATCGTCGCGAGGTACGCCTCGACGTCCTCGCGCATCTGGGCCGCGGTCGCGTACCGGTCCTCGGGCCTCATCGCGAGCGCGCGCGAGCAGATCCGGTCGAGCGCCTCGGGCGCCGCGGGCCAGCGCTCGCGGAGCTGCGGGATCTCGCCGAACGTGAGCCGCTGGAGGATCTGCACGTCGGAGAGATCTCCCCAGAAGCGCTCGCCCACGACGAGCTCCCAGAAGATCAGGCCCATGGAGAAGACGTCGGCGCGGCGATCCACCATCGTCGCGAGGGCCTGCTCCGGCGCCATGTACCGGATCTTCCCCTTGACGACGCCGGTGCTCGTGTCCGCGTCGCGCGTCGCCCACTTCGCGATGCCGAAGTCGACGACCTTCGCCTGCCCGTCGTACGTGACGAAGATGTTGTGCGGGCTGATGTCGCGGTGGACCACATGGAGCGGCTGCCCGTTGAAGTCCATGAGGTCGTGCGCGTAGTGAAGCCCGGCGAGCGCGTCGGAGAGGATCGCCAGGTAGACCGCGCGGTGCCGCGAGGGGTCGAGCTTCCGGCAGATCCGGTCGAGCGAGTGCCCCTCGAGGTACTCCATGACGATGTAGTACTGGTCGTCGATCTGACCGCACTCGTACGTCTGCACGACGTTCGGGTGGTTCAGCCGCGCGGCCAGCCTCGCCTCGTCGAGGAACATCGCGTTGACCTCGGGCTCGGTCGCGATCCCCGGCTTCAGCCGCTTGATCACGACCAGCTTCTCGAACCCGAGCGGGCCGCGATGGGCAGCGAGGAAGACCTCGGCCATCCCTCCCTGCCCCAGCTTTGCGATCAGCCTGTATCTCCCGAAGCCTCTCGCGGACTGCACGGGGAGCCGGACGATCATCGATGACGAGGTCACAGCACCCGATCGTTCGTAAGGATTGCTGACTCGTCAAGCAGACTCATGGAGATGTGCATCTCGACCGACACCCGGGGCCTGGAGCGGGCGGCTCCCGGCCCCGGGTGCTCCGATGGTTGAGGAAAATTCCGCTGGCTGGGCCTGTACTCCGCGGGCGCTCAGCCCTCGCCGATGGCGATGCCGAGCGCCTGACGCAGCGCGAAATACTGATCGCTTGTCGAGAAGACGATGAGCTCCTTGAGCTTGTCCTGGGGCGGGAGATCCCCGGGCTGCTGCGGCTCGGCGGCGATGATCTTCTTGGCGATCTCGAGATCGCCCGAGAGGAGCAGGCCCGCGCGCGCCGCCGTGATGTCGACGCACTGGACCCACCGCTTGATGTTCGCCTTCGCGCCCTCCGCGAGGAACTTCTTGACCACCATGCGGAGGCCCTCGAGCTGCATGGGCTGCATGAACCCGCGGAGCGTCTGCGCGGTGGCCATGATCTGCTTCTCGATGTCCTGAGGCACCGGCGTCTCGGGCGCGACGAGCTTGATCCCCGCGAAGAGGAGCACCGTCAGCTCGGTGACCGTCGGGAACAGCGTCTTGATGTAGTGCTCGCCGCGGTACATCGCGAGGTGCTTGCCCACGATGAACGTGAGCTCCTGCGGCGAGAACCCGGTCAAGACGGTCTGCCCCGCGACGGACGCCGGCTGGTCGTTCGCCACCGCGACGAGCGCGCCGGGCACGTCGCTGCGCACGTAGAGCCGCGGCGGCGTGATCCCGAGGACGTTGGCCGCCCAGCCGAAGGTCCGGGCGAACGTCACCGTCGACGTCGCCGGATCCTGCAGGAACCGCTGGTCGAGGACCGGCAGCTCGCGGCGCTGCTTCAGCGTCTCGATCTTCGCCCTGAGCGCGGCGCCCGCGATCATCTCGAAGATCTTGCCGACGTAGAGGTTCTCCTCCTCGTGGAACAGGTTCCTGATCCACTGCTCGTTGTCGAGCCGGCTCTTCGCCTGGATGAGGCCCTGCGGGCGGTAGTCCTCGAAGTACTGCTGCTCGTCCGGATCGGCCTTGCGGAGGAACGAGAGCGCCGCCGCGACGCACCAGGCCTGGTCGTACTGCTTGCCGTCCACGTACAGGCGGTAGAGCCGCTTGTACGGGTCGATCTTCATCGGATCGAGCTTGACCATCGCCTGGAACTCGCCGGTGGCCAGATCGAACTGCTCCGCCTGCTCGTAGAGCTCCGCCAGGATCAGGTGCTCCGTGGCGTCCTCGGGCTTGAGCCGCGACGCCATGCGGAACGTCTCGACCGCGGCCGTCCTGTCGCCGAGCCGGTCGCGGTAGATGAGCCCGAGCGCGTGCCAGAGGCTGTACTCGAGGTCCGTGTTCCCCTTGCCCGCGACCCGGTGCAGCATCTTGCGGTACGCCCGCTCGAGCTGCTTCCACTCCTTCTGCGCCGTGAGGATCTTGTTGATGCGCTCGAAGGCCTCGAGGGAGTGCGGGTTCAGGTCCAGCGTGTCGTTGAACAGCTCCACCGCGCGCGCCGGGTCCTCCAGCTTGTCGCGGTAGATCTGCGCCATCGTGTAGAGGTAGCGGCTCTTGCGATCCGGCTGCGACTCGAGGTCGGCGATCTGCTGGAGGCACTGCACCATGCGCTCCCACTGCCCCGTGCGCTGGTAGAGCTGGAGCAGCTTGTGGAGCAGCACGTGGTTGTGCGGCTCCAGCTCGAGCGCCTCCTCGAGGGCCTCCACGCCCTTCGGGATGTTGTTCTCCTTGTCGACCCAGATGTCGCCGATCTCGTTCAACATCTTGAACCGCTCGGGGCCGTCCACGATGTTGTCGAGGATCTGCCGCTTGTAGTGGCAGACCTGCTTCCAGTCCTTGAGCGCGTCGTAGACGGCGACCATCGCCTCGAGCGTCGGCCGGTGCGCGGGATCGGCGCCGAGGGCCTTCTCGAAGTTGTTGACCGCCTGCTTCGCCTGCCCCTGCGCCTGCTTGATGCAGCCGAGCTTGTAGTAGACCGTGGCGCGCTCCTCGGTCTCGACCTCGTCCAGGCTGGTCAGCACCTTCTGGTAGTTCGTCAGCGCGCTCGCCCAGTCGCTGAGCTTGAAGCTGACGTCCGCCAGACCCCGGATCGTCTCCTGGTCGGTCAGGTCGAGGTTGTGCGCGGCCGTGTACGCCTTGAGAGCCGCCTCGTCCTTCCCGAGCCGCTCGAGGACCTTGCCGAAGGTCCGCTGCAGCCGGTGCTGCTCCGACCTGTCGCGCTTGCCGCTCTTCCGGACGAGCATCTCCGCGAGCGGCTCGGCCTGGGCCCACCGCTCCGTGGAGACGTACTCGCCGAGGAGCGGCATCGCGGCGTCCTCGTTGTCGGGGTCGCTCTGGAGCGCCATCTCGTACGCCTGCACGGCGAGCGCGTGCTCGCCGAGCATGTCGTCGCGGAGCTTGCCGAGCTCGACGAGCAGCCGCGCCTTGGCGCGGGGCGCGTCGGTGTTCATCTGCTCCTGATCGAGGTAGCGCGCCGCCCGATCCCAGTCTGCCGCGTCGATCGCGATGACCCGCAGCGCCGCCAGCGTCGGCACGTGGGTCGGGTCGAGATCGAGCGCCATCTCGAACCGCTCCTGCGCCTGCACGCGCTCGCCGAGCTTCTCGTCGAGCTGCCGGCCGATCCGGTAGTACATCTCGACGCGCTGCTTGCCGTCGGCCGTGAGGTCGGCGACGCGCGTCATGTACTCGATGGCCTTCGACGAGTTGTCCTGCTTCTCGTAGAGCTTCGCCAGCGCCTCCAGGGCCGGGATGTGCGTCTCCTGGATCTCGACGATGTTCAGGTAGGCGTCGATCGCGCGGTCGAGATCCTCGATCTCCTCCGCGTAGACCTTCGCCGTCTGGGCCCAGAGCTCGATCTTCTTCTGGCGATCCTCCGCGGCGTTGATGTGGCGGTCGTACGTGTTGATGAGGTCGTGCCACTGGCGGAGCCGGCGGTAGCAGCGCTCGAGGGCCTCGAGCGCCGGCTCGTGCGACGGGTCGATCTCGACCACCTGCTCGAGCCGCGCGGCCGACAGATCGGGCTTCAGGAACTGCTCCTCCTGGAGCGTCGCGATCTTCATCAGCACGTCGATGCGCTCGCGCTCGGTGGTGACCACGTCGAGCTGCATCTCGAGGACGCGCACGAGATCCGGCCACTGGTGCGTGGACGTGTACACGCGCTCGAGCCCCCGCATGGCGAGGAGGTTCGAGGCGTCGATCTCCAGCACCTCGCGGTAGACCGCGCCGGCCTTCTCGATCAGGCCGAGCTTGGTCTCGTAGAGGCCGGCGGTGCGCAGCTTCACGGACGCGACGACGTCGGGCTCGGTGACCGCCCGCGCCTTACGGAGCAGGACGTCGACGAGATCGTTCGGCTGATCGCGGTCCGTGTAGATGCGCTCCAGCGCCTCGAGGGCCGGCAGGTGGAGCGGATCGACGTCGAGGGCGCGGCGGTAGAAGCTGAGCCCCTGCTCGACCTCGCCCATGTGCTTCTCGAGCACCTCGCCGAGCTCGGTCAGGATCTCCTTCCGGTCGACGTCGGTGACCGCGACGTTGAGGGCGCTCGTCAGCATCTGGCCCTGCTGCTGCCACTGGCCGGTCTTCTTGAGGTAGTTGGCCATCTGGCGCAGCACGGCCACGTTGTTCGGGTCGTACGCGAGGATCTGCTGGTAGTACGGCTGGGCGTACTCGGGGTGGCCGAGGTCCTCCGCGTACCACTTGGCGAGCCGCAGGCAGAGCGTGATCTTCTGGAGCGGCTGCGTCTGCTGCTGCAGCCAGCCGTTCACCGTCTGGACGAGCTCGGGCCAGCGGTTCGTCGCCTGCGCCATGCGCTCGAGGTAGCGGACCGTGTCCATGTCGGAGAAGTCCATCTCGAACGCCGTGAGCAGCGCGTCGAAGGCCTGGGGCTTGTCCTCGAGCTGCTCCTCGAAGACCCGGGCCACCTTGCGGAGGATCTCGGTCTTCTCGTGCACCTCCTCGCGCGACTCGAGCCGCGCGAGGTAGAGCTCGATGAGCGGCTCGCTGCGCCGGGCCGCGTCGTGGAGCTGCTCGAGCGCCGCGAACGCCTGGTCGTGCGTCGGATCGAGCTCCAGGACCTTCTCGTACGCGAGCGTGCCCCGGTCCCTCTCCTCGACCTGGTGCTCCCAGATCTGCGCCACCTCGAGGTACTCGCGGATCTTGTCGGCCGGCGACTCGTAGGCCGCCGCCCGGCCCATCTTGACGTCGATGACCTCGACCCAGCGCCCCTCGGCCCGGAGCAGGTTCTCCAGGGCGGCCATCGCCTCGAAGTCCTTCGGGTCGACCTCGAGCAGCTTCCGCCACGCGTCGATCGCGTCGTAGGACTGCCCGAGGACGTGCTGGTAGGTCGTCCCGAGCTCGCGGTAGAGCGCGATGACGTTCTCGGCCGGCAGGATGTCCCGCGCCCGATCCACCGTCTGGTGGAGCGCGCTCACGATCTGCTCGGGCTCGTTGCGAAGCCGCCAGATCGCCGCGATGGCGTAGAGCGCCTCGAGGTTCGCGTAGTCGATGTCGAGGACGCGCTGGTAGTCGTCGAGCGACGAGTCGTCGCGGCCGAGCTGCTCGTGGAACAGCTTGGCGCGGCGGAGCAGCACGGCGACGCGCGACTCGTCGTCGGTCGCGATGTCGTAGTGCCGCTCGAGGACGTCGCAGAGCTCGGCCCACTGCCCGACCCGCTCGTACAGGTTGGACAGCGCCCCGAGCGCCTCCGGATCCTCGCCGCGGAGGTCGAGGACGCGCTTCCACGTCTCGACCGCGCCCTGGACGTCGTTCAGCCGATCGGCGAGCAGGTGCGCCATCTTGGCGCGGATGTCGGCCTCCTGGCTGTCGCCCATCGCGTTCTCGAGCTCCCGCTCCAGCACGACCTTGAGCTGCGTCCACGCCCCCTTGGTCGTGTAGATGCGCTCGAGCGCGCTGATCGCCTGCTCGTTCGTCGTCTCGAGCTCGTCGAAGATCCGCCGGAAGGCGCGGATGGCGTCGTCGAGCTGGCCGAGCCGCTCCTCGTACGTCTGGCCGAGCCGGAGGTACAGGTCGACGAGCTCGGGGCGGTCCTCGGTGGCGCGCACGCGCTGCTCGAGGACGCTCGCGAGCTCGGGGTACTGCTCGAGCTGCGTGTAGATCCGGTCGAGGTTGGAGAGCGCCTCCGCCTCGAGCGGCTCGATGCCGAGCACGTACCGGTACGTCTCCTCCGCCTTCGCGACGTCGCTGAGATCGGTCTCGAAGACGCGCGCCAGCCGCTTGCCGATGCTGGTCTGCACGTCCTTGTCGGCGTGGATGCCCAGCACGTCGGCGTACGCGTTGGCGAGCATCTCCCAGCCGCCGTCGACCGAGCCGGCGAGCCGCTCGACCTCCTCGAGCGTCTTCTCGTCGCGCGGGTACTCCTTCAGCGCCCGGATGTAGACGCTGAGGGCCCCGTCGACCGAGATGAGCCGCTCCTCGTGGAGCTCGCCCAGCCGGTAGTACATCGCCAGCCGGTCGGGCTCCTGGGTGAGGTGCGCGAGCTCCGCCTCGAGGACGCCGCCGAGCTTCTCCCACTCGGCCGCGGCCTGGTAGAGCGGCTCCAGGATCGCGCCGATCTCGATCTGCTTGATCCCGGCCGCGAAGAGCCCCTCGAGGGCCTCCAGCGTCGGCGTGTGCTCGGGGGCCGCGGTGAGCACCTCGCGGTACGCCGCGATCGCCGCGGGCAGGTCGTTGAGCCGCGTCTGGTGCACCACGCCGAGCCGGTACTTGAACTCGAGGATCTCGTCCGGCGACTGCGCGATCTCCGCCTCGCGCGAGAGGATCTCGACGAGGTCGCTCCACCGCTCGGTCGCGGTGAACAGGCGGTCGAGCGACGCGATCGCGGCCTGGTTCTCCGGATCGACCTCGAGCACGCGCCGGTAGCGCGCGACGGCGCTGTCGATGTCGTCGAGCTGCGTCTCGAAGATCTGCGCGAGCCGGAGCCCGAGCTCGACGAAGCGCGACGGCTCCTCGCCGAGCCGGCCGAGCTCCGCGTCGTAGAGCGCGGCGACCTGCGGCCAGCGGTTCACCATCATCGCGAGCCGCTCGAGGTTCGCGAGCGACTCCTCGTTGCCGATGTCGCACGTCACCGCCCGCGCGTACGTCTCGAAGGCGGAGAGGTGATCGCTCAGCATCTCCTCGGAGAGGCGCGCGACGCGGTGGAGCAGATCGACCTTCTCGTACGGGTCCTCGGCCACCCGGACCCGGACCTCGAGCACGCTGATCAGCTTCTGCCACTCGCCGGACGCGTCGTAGATCGGCTCGAGCACCAGGGCGGCGCCGAGCGCGTCCCGGCTCCCGTCCTTGATCTGCTCGAGCGCGCGGAGCGTCGGCTCGTGATCGGGCATCTGCTGCAGGAGGTCGCGGTAGAGCTCGATGGCGCGGGGCACGTCGTCGAGGTGCTTCTCGTAGAGCTCCGCGATCCGGTACTGGTAGCTGATGCCCTCGGCCGGATCCGACGTGATCTCGGCCTCGTGCTGGAGCACGCTGAGCAGCTCGAGCCAGTTCTGCGAGGTCTGGTAGAGGACGTCGAGCCGACCGAGCGCCTGGAGGTCGTCCGGATCGATCTCGAGCACCCGCTGGTACGTGTCGATCGCGCTCGCCACGTTGCCGAGCTCGCGCTCGTACACCGCGCCGATCTGGTAGTAGATGCGCTTCTTCTCGCCCGAGTCGAGCACGAGGTCGGCCTTCTTCGCGTAGACCGAGAGCAGCTCCTGCCAGCGCGAGAGGCTGAGGTAGAGCTTCGTCAGCGCGTCGATCGCCCTGAGGTCCTCGGCGTCGAGCTCGAGCACCTTGCCGTAGACGGCGATCGCCTGGTCGTGCCGCTCGAGCACCTCCTCCTCGATGCTCGCGGCCTGGAACAGGGCGAGCTTCTTCTCGTTGAGATCGTCGAGGATGTCCGCCTTCTGCTGGAGGATCTGCGACAGCTCGTTGTAGCGCTCCGACGTCCGGAACAGCCGCTCGAGCGACTCGGCGGCGTGCAGGTTGCGCGGATCGATCTCGAGCACGCGCCGGTAGTGCCCGACGGCGCTGTCCATGTCGCCGAGGTCGCTCTCGTAGATGCGCGCGCTCATCGTGTAGAGCGTGCTCGCGAGCTCCGCGTCGGTCTGCTGCGCCGCCAGGGTCTCGAAGACGCGCGCCAGGTCGGCGAAGCGACCGGTCGCGCGCGCGAGCCGATCGAGCCCCTCCTGGGTCGACTCCGAGGCCGGATCCTGGCTCAGCGCCCGGGCGTAGGTGTCGAAGGCCGAGTTGAGATCGCCGCCCGCGTCCTCGTAGAGCACGGCGATCTGGTGGAGCAGCTCGACGCGACGGGTCACGTCGTCGCTGCGGCGCACCTGGACCTCGTGCACCCCGATGAGCTTCTGGAAGTCGCCCGACTGGCGGTACAGCGGCTCGAGGATCTCCGCGATCGCGACCTCGTGCTCGGGGAGCTTGCCGAGCCGCTCCAGGGCCTCGAGCGCCTCGACGTTCGTCGGCTCGCGCTCGAGCACCTGCCGGTAGATGTCGATCGCCGAGTCGACGAGCCGCATCCGCGACTCACGGAGCGCGGCGAGCCGGAGCATCAGCCGGATCTGCGCCTGCTCCTCGACCGCGATGCTGAGCTGCGCCTCGAGGTTGTCGGCCAGCTCCTCCCACATGCCCTGGCGGCTGAAGAGCCCGTCGAGGGCGGTCAGCGCGACGAGGCTCGTGTCGTCGATGGAGAGGACCTCACGGTAGGCGGCGATCGCCTCCTCCGGCTGCCCGAGCCGCTGCTCGTAGACCTCGGCCATCTGCGCGTAGAGGCCCTCGCGCTCGGAGGGCTCGTGAACGAGCTCGATGCGGCGCCGGTAGACGCCGATGAGATCGCTCCACCGCTCGGTGCGCCGGTAGAGCGCGTCCATCGCCTCCAGCGCCTCCGAGTCGGCGGGATCGATCGAGAGCACGCGGAGGTAGCCGTTCGCCGCGTCATCGACCTTGCCGAGCCGCTCGTGGATGCTCGCGAGCCGCATCCAGTACTCGCGGCTCAGCCGCGCGTCGCTCAGCGAGTCCGCGATCTCGCTGAAGATGACGTCGAGCCGGTCCCAGGCGCCCGCCTGCGCGGCGAGCGACTCGAGCTCCGCCCGCGTCTCCGCGTGCGACGGGTCGTCCTTGAGCGCCCGCGACTGCGCGTCGAACGCGCGGCCGAGGTCGTTCAGGCTCTCGGCCGCCGTGCGCGCCACCTTGCGGAGCAGCGAGACGCGCGTCGCGGTGTCGCCCTCGGCCGCCGCGAGGATCTCGAGCGCCTGGATCAGCTTCTCCCAGTCGCCGCGCCCCTCGTAGATCTCCTGGAGGATCGCCGCCGCCTCGGCGCGCAGCGACTCGTTCGAGAGCAGCGCCTCGAGCGCGAGGCGCGCCGCGTCGTTGCCCGGATCGAGGATCAGGATTTCCTTGTAGTTCTCGAGCGCTCCGGCCGCATCGTTCAAGTGCTTCTCGAGGGTGCTCCCGAGGCGGAACTTGAGGTCGATGAGCGCCTGCTCGTCCTGCGGGGAGTCGATGCGCTTGCGGAGCACGTCGACGTACGACTCCCAGTCCTGCTGCTCGCGGTAGAGCTTGTCGAGCGCCGCGAGCGCCTGCGGGTCGGTGGGCTCGTCGTCGAGCACCTGGCGGTACGTCGCGATCGCCCGCGCCGCGTCGCGCAGCTCCCCTTCGTAGAGCTCCGCGATCGCGTAGAGGATCTGCTTGCGCTCCTCGGGCTCGGTGATGATGTCGAGCTTCTTCTCGTAGATGCCGAGCAGGTCGCCGAACCGCCCCGTCTCGCGGTAGAGGCGCTCCAGCGCGCTGATCGCGGCCTGGTTCTCGCCGTCCGCCTCGTACACGGCGCGGAACTGCGAGAGCGCCTCGTCGATCCGCTTCACCTCGTCGAGCAGCACGCGCCCGAGCCGGAGCCGGAGGTCGACGCCGAGCGCGATGTCCCCCTCCCCCTCGGCGCGCGAGATCGCCGTCGAGTACGCGTCGATGAGGGCGTCCCACCCCTCGGTGACGCGCGCGGCCCGCTCGACGTCCTCGATGCACTGCTCGTCCTGCGGCGCGATCTGGAAGGCGGAGAGGTAGCGCTCGAACGCGCGCTGCGGCTCCTTGAGCCGCGTCTCGTAGAGCGCGGCCACCTGCCGGTAGAGATCGAGCCGCGAGGCGTCGTCCTGGTCGTGCGAGAGCTTCACCTCGATCGCGCCGGCGAGCCCCTTCGAGTTGTTCGCCTGCGTGTAGATCGGGATCAGCGCCTCGGCCGCGGCGAGGTGCGAGCCGTCGATCGAGAGCACCTTCTCGTAGGCGCGCGCCGCGCGATCGGCCTTCTGCTTCTGGTTCATCCAGAGCTCGGCGATCTTGAGCAGCAGGCTGATCTTGGCGGCGTCGTCGGTCTCCTTCGCCTCCTGCGACTCGAGGACGCGGATGAACTCGTCCCACTTGCCGCTCTCGGCGTAGAACACCTCGAGGTCGTCCCAGCGCTGGAGCTGGAGGTACGCCTTCTTGAGCGCCTCCTGGGCCTTGCGGTCCTGGGGGTTGAGCGCGATGACCTCCTGCCAGGCGCGGACGGCGGCCTCGTCGTCCTTGAGGCGCTCGCCGTAGAGCTGCGCGAGCTTGCTGAGGAGCGCGAGCTTCTGGGTGCTGTCGAAGGTCGTGTCGACCTGCTTCTGCAGCACCCGCGCGAACGCCTGGTAGTCCTTGTTCTTCTCGTAGAGCCCGGCCAGCGCGTTCAGCGCCTCGGGGTTCTCCGGGTCGTTCGCGAGGACCTCGTCCCAGAGCTCGATGCAGAAGTCGACCTTCTTCACGCGCTCGGACGCGAGCTTCGCGATCTCGAGGTACTTCGCCGCGCGCTCGCCGCCCTCCGGGAGCGCCGCGGCCTCGCGGCGGAGCAGCCCGATGAGCTTCTCCCAGTCGCGCCGCTTCTCGTAGCTCTGGCGGAGGAAATCGATCGCCTGCGTGTGCTCGCCGTCGATCGCGAGGATCGCCTCGTAGCACTTCACCGCCTCGGCCGCGTTCGAGAACTTGCCCGAGTAGAGCTCGGCGGCCTTCGAGTAGTTCTCGATCTTCTCGGCCGGATCCGACACCGCCTCGGCGATCTCGATCAGCGTCTTGACGTACTCGTTGTACCGCTTGGCCTGCTCCTGCTTCTGGGCCTTGGCCTTGAGCTCTTCGACCCGGCCCGCGACCTCCGCGGCGGGGGGCGGCGGCGCCGTCGGGCGCCGGCCGACCTCGGAGTCGGCGGGCCTGCTCTCGGCGGGCGCGCGCGCCGGCGGCGCCGGCTCTGCCCCGACCACCGAGGTCCTCGCGCCGCCGTCGTCCGACGAGGCGTCGGCCGGGACGTCCGCGGGCGTGCTCGCCCTGCCGCTCACGGGCGCGGGCGCGCTGACAGGCGCCGGCGCGCTGACCGGCGCGGGCGCGCTGACCGGCGCCGGCGCGCTGACGGGAGCGCGCACGCTGACCGGCGCGGGCGCGCTCACGGGGATCGGCGTGGCATCCGCCGCGCGATCCACAGGGGCGGGGGCCACGGGGGCGGGAGCCACGGGCGCGGGGGCCACGGGCGCGGGCGCGGCGGCCGCGAGAGGCGCGGCGGCGACGGCCGCGGGCGGCGCGGCGCCGGAGAGGCGCTCGCCGATCTGCGCCTCGAACGCGCTCACGCTCGGGTGCGTCGGGGCGACCGCCGAGAGCCGCTCGAACCAGCTCCTCGCCCGGATGAGGTTGCCGAGCTGCCGCCAGGCGATGCCGCCCGCCTGCGCGATCATGTACGGGGAGCTGCCGTTCTGGTTCGCGACGCTCTCCGCCAGGGCCGCGACGCGCTCCCAGTTGCCCTCCTTCGTCCCCCAGAGCTCGCGCAGGTAGGCGAACGCCGCCTCGTTCGACGGGTCGTACCGGAGCGCCTCCTCCAGGAGCCTCGAGCCGTTCTCGACGTTCTGGTGCCGCGTGGCCCAGCGGACGCCGAACTTGAACGCCGCCTCGCCGCGCGCCACGCCGGTGCGCGCGTCGAGGATGCGGCGCTGCGTCTCCACGAGGACCTGCGGCCGCTCCTCCTCGGCGAGCAGCCCCTCGAACATCGCCGCGGCCTGCTTGTCGGAAGGCGACGCCTCGTACGCCCTCCGGAGCAGATCCTCGAGCTGACCGCGATCGAAGCGCTTCGCGAGCCGCGCCGCGCGCAGCAAGAGCCGCTTGCGCTCGCTCGTGGTCGCGGCCGCGTCAGCGGCGTCGACGAGCTCCGCCATGTGCGCCGCCCACGACGACTGATCGACCTGCATGTCGCCGAGGCAGGCGCGCGCCTCCTCGCTCGTGCCGCCGGACACGCCGAGCGCGCGCGCGTACGTCGCCGTCGCTCGCTCGAAATCGCCCGCGTCGCAGAGCACGTCGCCGAGCTCCACGAGGAGCTCGGCGGCCTGGGTGCCCTCGGGGGCGTTCCTCAGCTCGAGCTCCAGGAGCTTCTGGACCATGTTGGTCTTGCCGAGGTCCCAGTAGATGGAACGAGCCGACTCCAGCGCTTCGAGCAGCGCTGGATTCAGTTTGTAGGCGTCCTGGAAGTGCTTCAGCGCCTTGACGGCCTGAAGGAACTTCTCCTCGAGCAGCCGCCCGAGCTTCAGGTGATATGCCGCCTTCCGGGTCGCGTCCCCTTCGGCCGCAATCCCCTTCTCGAGCTCCTCGACGAGCCCTTGCCAGTCATGAACCGACTCGAGATGATTGAGACGCTGCGCAAGATCCATTGATTATCGACCCTCGGCCCCGACCTTCGAACGGATTGAAACGCTCACGTGTCCCGCGCGGCGCGCGGCATCACGGCTACTGGCCACCGAGCCGCGCGACGAGCGTGTTCGCCGTCTCGCACTCGGTCTTGAAGCTCGCCGCCCTTGATCCCTTGCAGGCGCGCGTTGTGAACCCCTTGAGCATCTGGATCGCCTCCTGCTTCCGCGGCGGATCCAGGGTCGCGTACGTGCTCCCGAGACTCCAGAGGATCTGTACGGACTCGGGGCCGTCCTGCGGCGCAGCCGCCTTGGCGGCCTCGAGCTCAGCCACCATCTCCGCGGTGGATCCGCGCTCCTGGTAGACCGACGCGAGCAGGCTGTGGACGCCGAAGAGGTACTTGTCCCCGGGCTTCGCGAACGACTTCGCCTCCTTGAGCACCTGCTCGGCCTCCTTCGCGTAGCCGAGGCGGATGTACAGGTCGGCGAGCGCCGCGTAGTAGCGGATCTCGTTCGGGTTGTGCTCGATCGCCTTGGTGAGGTTCTCGAGCGCCTTCTGCTCGTCGTCCGTCCAGAGGTAAACGTTCCCCAGCTGCGAGTAGCAGTCGGCGAAGTTGGGGTCGTTCTCGATACACTTCTGGTAGGGCTCTTTGGCCTCTTCGTAGGAGATCGTCTTCTTCTTCGCCTGCTGCTCCAGCGCCCAGCCCCGCTCGAACCAGTAGTTGGCGAACTTCGGAGCGATCTGCGTGGCGCGCGCCAGCGTCGACGCGACCTTGTCCCACTCATCCCTCTTCTTGTAGGCCATCGCCAGCTTGAAGAAGATGCGGTGGTTCGTGGGGTCGAGCTTTGTGGCTTGCTCGTACTTGGTGGCCGCCCCTTCGGGATTGACGGCGACCTCCTTGTCGGCCTGATTCGCCAGGATCACGGCCTCCTGCCGATGCCGGGAGCAGCCCAGCCCCGCCGCGCTCGCCGCGACCAGCCCAACCATCAAGAATGCCCCAAGCTTCATCTCACTCACCTTTCGAGTGGAGCCGGCACCGTCGGCTCCTCAGTGATCCTGGGCGTCGCGCCGCCCTCTCCAGCATCCCGGCAGCGGCTGCGCCGCTCCGTGTCAGCAACCCGGAGCCGGCTGCGCCGCTCCGTGTCAGCAACCCGGAGCCGGCTGTGCCGCTCCCTCCGCAACCCGGAGTCGGCGGCGCCGGCTCCGTCCACAACCTGGAGCGGGCTGTGCCGCTCCGTCCGCAATCCTGGAGACGGCTGCGCCGCTCCTTCAGCAATCCCGGGGGCGGCTGGCGCCGCTCCGTGGTGTGGCACCGTCACAAGCGTCCTGAGGTGGCGCGCGTTCAACCTCGCGCGGCGTCGCGAGAATAGGCGGATGCAACCGCGGAAGTCCAGGGCTTCAGACCCCGCTCCTGCGCGGGTCTGCACGGCGTTCGGGCGGCGCCTGCCCCCCTCCCCCGCGGCGCGACGCGCGACGACCGGGCCACCCTGCCGCCGACCCCCGCGCGACCGCCGGGGGCGCCGAGCGGCCCTCCGCTCCGGCCGCGTCCGGCGCTCGAAATGGCAAACGCCCTACACGGTCCGTGCAGGGCGTTCACACGCGGCGCGCTGTCAGGCGAGCTCAGCCGCCGGGGCTGAGCATGATCGGGTAGACGACCGTGACGATACCGCCCTCGGGCTGCGGGAACGACAGACCGTAGAAGGCCCGCACCACGCAGGAGACCACGCCGTTGTCCGGCAGGTCCGAACCGCCGTTACCCACGTTGGACACGGCACCATCGCGGCCGATGACGAAGCGCACCGCGACGCGGCCCTGGAGGTTCGGGTTGTTCCTGAGGCCGTTCTCGTAGCAGAGCCGGAACCGACCGAAGTTCTGGCGAACGATACGCTGGATGACCTCGGGCGGCAGACGGCCGCTGACGCTCGTCGCACCCATACGCACCTGCGGCGGCTTGGTGCGATGCGACCCACCGAGGCGGCCATGGCCGGAGCCGAAGCCCTGGCCCGTGCCGGTGCCGGCGCCGTGGCCGATGGTCCCGATGTTGCCGAGGCCGATACCCTCGCCGCGACCGCCGCCGCCCTCGCCGATGCCGGAGAGGCCGAGGCCGCCCGCGCCGAACGAGTCGCCGATCTGATCGCCCCACATGTTGCCGCGGGCGCTCAGCGGATCGTTGCCGAGCGAGTCGTCGCGCCCCCACGGCGCGGTCGGGGCGTTCGGATCGCCGCCGGCGCCGGCGTTGAGGAGGCCGATCATGCCGAACTCCGCGGCGTCGCGCAGCGCCGCCTGGCGGGCGATGTGCGGGTCGGGGTTGTCGGCCGGGCCCTGGACGCCGTAGCGGTTGCCGGTGGCCTTGGTGTTCGGGTTGCCCATCGAACCCTCTTCACCCTTGGCGCGCGTGCCGGTGCCGCCCTCCTTGTTGTCCGCGGCGTTCTCGGCGACCTGCTCGGTCTCCTTCTCCTCCATCTCCTTCTCGGCGGCGGCCGCGAGGTACTGCTGGATGAGGAACTGCTGGTCCGCGGAGATCCCGTCCTCGCCCGTGTCGCCGAGCGGCGGCATGAAGAAGGCCATCGCCGCGAGGAGGCCGAGGTGCACCGCCATCGACAGGCCGGTGTACAGAAGGCTCTGCGTGTCGAGCTGGAAGTGGCCGGCCACGACGCGGCCCGCGTTCACGGCGGACACCTGGAAGATGATGCCGTCGAGCTCGACCTTCGCCTTGGCGCCGGACGGGAGCGACATCTGGTAGGCGCCCGAGAGCTCGGAGCACGGCTGGGCGCGCCCCTGGTCGATCGCCTGCTGCAGCGTCAGCTTGGCGTGCCCCGGGACCTCGATCGTCCCGGTCGCGCGGGGCAGGAGCACCACGGAGACCGAGCCGCCGCGGTCCGCGAGGATGATGGGCGCGCGCGTCGTGCCGAGCTTCTCCGACGGGATGAAGTAATCGCACTTGAAGTTCTTGCCCTCCTCCTCACCGACGTAGAAGGAGCGCGGCGGGGTGAGGTGCGCGACGTGGAGCACGGCGGCATCCCACATGATCATGATCTCGACGGACGCCGCCGGGACCTCGACCTCCTCGCTCGGCACGTCCGGCCCGTTCTTCACGAGCGTGTACGTGTAGGAGCCCTCCGGCGCGTCCGGCGGCACCTCGTCGACGGCGGGCGCCGACTGCGCGAACGGGTTGTTGTAGGCAAACGGGTCCGCCCCCGCGGTCGCGGCGAACGGGTTCGCGGGCGCGGCGGCGAACGGGTTCGCGGGCGCGGCGGCGGCGAACGGGTTCGCGGGCGCGGCGGCGAACGGGTTCGCGGGGACGGGCTTCGCAGGGCCCGCCGCCGCGGCGACCGCCACCGGCTCGGCGCGCTCCAGCATGATCTTCGTGCCGCCGATCTGGAGCTGATCGCCTGGGCTGATCTTGCACTTGTTGACGCGCGCCCCGTTCACCATCGTCCCCGGCTCGTTGCCGAGATCGATGAGCGTGATGTCCTGCGGGGAGGCGACCTCGATGACCGCGTGCATGCGCGAGGCAAGCTCGTCATCGACACGCAGATGGCTCTTCGCGTCCTTGCCGACCTTGACGATATCCTGCGTGATCGTCTCCCGACGGACGAGCGCCTCGTTCTGGTAGAGCGCAAATGTGAGAGCGACCCTTTGCTTGCCTTCCATCTCCGCCAGCCTTCCCTATGCGCTCCGCGGCGCACGCCCCCAGCATCTGGGGATAAATCGACAGGGCAGGTCCCAACCTGCCCGGTACATCAGAGGTTCTCGACCGACTTGAGCATCTCCGGGACGAACGAGGTGCGGGGCCGGATCAGCGTCGTCCGGACCGGGCCGGGACGAACGCGGATGGTGGCGTCGTTGGGGCCGAACCCGCCGGCGTTCAGCGGATCGTCGGAGAACTCGTACCCGTAGCCCTCCTCCTTCTTCCCACCGCCGCCGCCCGTCGCCTGGGCCTCCTGCGCGAACGCCGATGAGGCGACCATGCTCGTAAGAACGGCAGCCACGACTCCCGCACCCAATCGGGTCAACCCTCTCATTCCAGCCTCCTCAGAATGTTCCGACGCAGTTACAGTGCCATTGTACCGCCTCACGCGGCGGCCGGTCAACCAGCTTCGCAAGCCATCGAGGCGGCAAAGAGCACGACCCACGTTCGCCTCGACAACCGATTCAACCCAAGGTTCCCAGAGCGGTGCCACGAAAGTGA
The DNA here is from genome assembly GCF_051521615.1 of Sorangium sp. So ce1335. NCBI lineage: Bacteria > Pseudomonadati > Myxococcota > Polyangiales > Polyangiaceae > Sorangium > Sorangium sp. So ce1335. Next base: position 4,012,589 of record NZ_CP150363.1, on the reverse strand, counting down.
TCAGCCCCCCTCTCCTTGATGCGGCGGGCATACGGCGCGCGCGCGACGAGAGAGGGGGGCTGGCTGCGCTGTCCGACGCGCTGCGGTGAGGTCGATGCACCTGTCGAGCTCGCCTGGAAACCTGTGGTATTCCTGGCTCGCACTCCTGGGCTCGTGCCGCTCATGACGTGCGTCGGACAGCGCTCGGGACAACGCTCCTGCTGCTTACGGAGCCGGAGTGGCTCCCTCCTCCTCGCTCCCGGCAGCAGCCTCCTGCTCGGCCTCCTTCGTCTTCATGTCGGCCTCGGCCGCCTTGCGCTCGGCCTCGGTCTGCTTGTTGAAGGCGATGATCTGGTCGATCTCCTCCATGCGCTCCTTCGACCGCTTCACCGCGTCGGCGAACTCGGCATTGGAGCCCGCCTTCTGGATGAACTGGCCGAAGAGACCCTTCGCCGACTGGAGGGCGCCCTCGGCGGCCTTGCCGCCCGACTTCGCCTTGTACTCCTGGGTGAGGATCGCCTCGTTGTAGTAGGTCTCGGGGCGATCGGGGGCGATCCGCTTCGCGGCGTCGAGCTCCGCGCTGGCGGCCGCCACCATGTTGTCGAAGTTCGCGTCGTCGATCTGACCGCGCAGGGCGAGCGCGAGGCCCAGGTGAGCGTCGTAGTCGTTCGGACGCATCTTCAGGGCCGCGCGGTACGCCTCCTCCGCCTGCTGGAACCCACGGAACTGGAGGTTCACCGCGGCGTAGTTCATCTGCGCCTCGTAGAAGGTCGGATCGAGCTTCCGGGCCAGGTTGAACTCCTGCACGGCGCCGTTCAGGTTCGAGAGCTCGACCTGGATCATGCCCGCGGTGTTGTGGATCGGCGCGTAGTTCGGGTTCTTGCGGATGGCCTGGGAGCAGACGAGCGCGGCGAGCTCCAGCGCCTGCGTGTCGACCTTCTTCTGCTTGCTGACGTTCGTCGCGACCGCCTTGCCCGACTTCCGGCCGGCCTTCTGCTTCGCCGTCTCCAGGTAGTAGATGGCGAGCTGGTTGAACGCCGGCATGAAGGCGTCGTCGACCGCCAGCGCGCTCTGGATGTACCGCTTCGCGCGCTGGAAGTCGTTCGGGCCGTCGCTGTCGGCGACCTGGTTGCCGCGCTTCATGTACAGGAGCGCGAGGTGCACGAGCGCCTCGACGTTCTTGTACTGGGCGTCGACGACCGCCGCCTGGCGCATCTCGCGGATCGCCTCGTCGATGTTCTTCTCGCCCGATTCGGCGAAGTTGTAGAGCGCCACCTGGACGCGCGCCGGGTGGAACTTCGGGTTCTTCTGGAGCGCCTGCTGGAAGTGCTGCTTCGCCTCCGGGTGCTTCTTGCAACGCTGGTACGCGAGCCCCGCGTTGTAGATGGCCTCGGCGAACGTCGTGTCCCCCTGCTCGTCCGCGGCGTCGAGGAAGAGCTGGGCCGTCGAGCTGCACGTCGCCTCGGTCCAGTCGTCCGCCTTGTCGTGCTGGACCATGGTGTCCATGGCGGTCTTGAACTTGTTGGCCGCCGCGACCGACACGGCGTTGCCCTTGCTGTCCGTGAGCGCCTTGCCGGTCGTGGGATCCTTCGCCCCGCGCGCCGTGCCGCCGGCGCTCCCGCCGCCACAACCCGTGGCGGCAAGAAGGAGCACCGCGACCGCTGCCAATGACGTGATGCTTCTCATGGTTCGCTCCATCACTTCTTGCGTCGGGTCGTGGCCCGATCGAGCGCCGAGCCTTCCTTGGAGGCGCCGGGACCCGCCGGTGCTTCCTTCTTCTCGTCGCCCTCTTCCTTGCCGGCAGCCGGCTTGTCAGCGACCGTCAGCGCCTCGCGGTACGCGGTCCCGTCGAGGTTCAGCGGCGCGGGACGATCGCTCAGGCCGGAGTTGACGCGCGACGGGGAGCCGCGGAATTCGTCGATGAGGTGGTACTCGGCGCCGTAGTTCTTCGACAGCCACACCTCGCAGGTGCGCGAGTAGTCGTCGAAGTACTGGTACTTCACGGACAGGTCGAGGCAGGTCTTGAACGCGCCCTTCGCCATCTGCTTCTGCGGCTCGCTCGCTTCGTCCAGGCGCGAGTAGTACTCGCCCCGGATCTCGTCGTACGAGACGTCGGTACCCGGCACCATCCCGCGGCCCTTCCACTCCTTCGGGATCGGCGCGGCGCGGAACTCGGCCACGAACTTGCCCCACATCTGGCCGACGCGCGCACCGGCCGCGATGACCCACTTCGGCGGAGGCGTCGGCTCCAGCTTGAGGATCTTCTGGTACTCCGCGTCGGCCGCCTCGATCGCCGGGCGCTTCTTCTTCACCCAGTCGGCGACCTTCGTGTTGATGTGCTTGAGGACGTCCTCGCGGTTCCCGGCGCCCTTGTACTCGGGGAACCTGATCTTATCGACCTCCTTCCGCTTCTGCTCGGCGAAGTGGAAGTAGGCCTCGCCCACGGCGGTCAGCACCTTGCCGAGCCGGCGCAGCTTCTCCGGCTCCTCGCCGCCGATCGCGTCGAGCTTCTTCAGCGCGGCCGCCGGGTCCTTCCAGTAGTTCCGGACCTTGTTGTACTCGGCGTTCGCCGGGGTCACGCTCTTCGTCTGCAGGAGGACGCGCGCGTACATCGTGTGCGCCTGGACCTGGACGTCGAACGTCGCGTTGCGGTCGATCTGCGGCATCGCCGTCGACAGCCGCCGCCGCGCCTGATCCCAGTCCTCGCGGTCGATGTAGTGCGCGCCGATCGCGAACGCGATCTGCGCCGTCTGCGCCGGCTTCGCCCTGCCGTAGTTCTTGTTGAAGAGGTCCGCGTCCTTGATCGCCTGGTCCTCCTGGCCGAGGCCGAGCCGCAGCACGACCGCGTCCTGGAGCGCCTCGGCGGCCTTCTCCCCCTTCGGGTTCTCGCGGGCGTAGCGCTCGTACCAGTTCGCCGCCTCGTCATAGACCGCGATCGCCTGGTAGTTGCCGCCGATCTCGTAGATCGACGTCTTCGCCAGCTCGGTGTTGTGGAGGTTGTACCGCGGGTCGAGCAGGATCTTGCGCGCCGCGATCGACTTCGCGATGAGGCGAGCGGCCTGGAACGCCTTCGCGGCGTTGTAGAGGATCTCCTCGCTCTTCTCGCAGGCGGGCTGCTTGGCCTCGCAGGCGGCCTCGCCGTACTTCTTCCACATGTCCATGTACGCGACGGCGGCCTTCTCGTAGTTCTTGAGGGCCTCGACGCCGCCGGACGCGTCCGCCGCCTCGACGAGCTTCTGGGCGCGCAGGCGCTCGATGTCGCGCTGGATCCGGATCAGGATGCCGCACTGCTCGGCGTTCTCCTTCTCCTTGCCGCCCTTGCAGTAGAGATCGATGAACTTGGGCACGTCCGCGGCCATGTCGTCGTAACAAGACGGACGCGGCGGGTCCATGTTCGCGCCGAGGACGTTGAGCGACTCGAGGTAGAGCTGCGAGGCGTAGATGCCGACCTCCTTGTCGGCGTGGTTCAGCGCCACGTCGCGGAACGCGAGCGCGGCCTCCTCCCAGTGCTGCGCCTCGAAGTACGTGCGGCCGCGCGCGTACTTCACCTCGACGTACTGCTCCTGCGCCTCCTTGTCGTTCGCGGCGGGCTTGATGTAGCAGACGTACCGGTTGAAGGCGGTGATCATGCCCTTCTGGGAGTCGCTGAACTCCTTGGGCTGGAACTTCGCCTTCTCGGCCTTCTTGTCCTTGTCGCCCTTCTTGCCCGTGCCGGGATCGGGGAGGTTGCCGCCCCCCTTCCTGTCAGAGCCGTCCTTGTGGGTCTCGGTGTAGATGTTCTGGTAGCAGAGCACCGACGCGTACGCGGCCTCGGCCGCCTGCGGGCCGTTCGGGTCCTCGGCGACGACCGAGTCGAACGCGGGGCCGCACTTGGCCCAGTCCTTCTGGAAGTACAGAAGGTCGGCCATCGCGTACTTGATCTTGAAGATGTTCGGCCAGTCCTCCTTCAGGATGCGGGGGAACTCGAACTTGGCGAACTGCTCCTGCTTGAAGTTGTTGACGACCTTGTCGTAGAGTTGCGCGGCGAGCTGCATCGTCTTCTTGTCGCCGGTGCCGCGCACGCCGCCCGAGCCCACCGCCTCGAGGTGCCAGGCCATCGCCGTCTCGGTCAGCAGACCGGCGGTGATGTTCGAGCACTTCAGCTTGGCGTCCGCCGGGTGCCCCTCGTTCTGGAACTTGTTGTGGACGTCGAGCTGGCGCCCGAGCACCTCCGTGATCTGGTCCTTGTTGCCAGACTTCATGGCGAGCGTCGCCTCGGCGATGTGCCCCTGGTAGACGCAGGACTTCGGGCCCCGATCGCGGGTCATCAGGTCGGTGTAGAGCTCGATGCCCTCCCGGTAATGACCGGTGTCGAGGTAGCTCATCCCGAGGTCGTCCATCATCTTGAACGTCTTCTCGGAGCTGCCGCCGGCGTCGCCGCTGAGCGGCCGGAAGAAGTCGTGCGACTTCCGCGGGTCGCCGGCGAGCGCGTAGACGGGGATGATGTCGCGACGCGCCGACACCGCGAGCTGGGCCGCGTTCGGCATCTGCTGGAACTGCTGGCCGTACTCGATCGTCTTCTTGAACTCGCTGATCGCGCGGGCGAAGTCGCCCTTGTTCCAGTAGACGTACCCGAGCTTGTAGTGGGCGTAGCCCCAGACCTTGTTCTCGGGCGGCGGGTACTGCGTGACCTTGACGTACGACTGCTCGGCGAGGTCCCACTTGGACGGGTCGCCCTGCGCCTCGTTGAAGAAGAGCTCGCCGAACGCGAGGTACGCGTTCGGGATGTACTTCGAGTTCGGCCAGTTCTTGATGAGCTCGAAGTAGACCTTGCGGGCGTCCTCGAGCTGCTGCGCCTGCTCGTACTCGTAGGCGAGGTAATAGAGGACCTCGTCCGTGCAGCCCGTGCTCTTCGCGGGGTCGGCCGCGTTGGTGCTCTGGCAGTACTTCGGGTACTGCGTCTTGAGGTTCGTGTAGTACTTGATCGCGCTCTTCCGCGCGGCGACGAGGATCTTGTCGGCCTTGCTGGCCTCCGCCCGGAGCCCGGCGGCCGCCTTCGGGTTCTTCCGCTTGGCCTCGTCGGCCTTGATCTGCGCCTCGGTCTTGTCGCGGAAGGCCGCCGACTCGAGCTCGACGTAGCCCTCCGCGAGCCGCCGCATCAGCTTCGGCCGATCCGGCGCGTTCTTCGGCGTCGAGGCGAACAGGCTCTCGAGGCCCTGGATCTCCGTGATCAGCAGGCTCCTCACCTTCGGGGCGAGGCGATTCCGCCGCTCGTCGCGCTGCGCGGAGGCCTGCGAAGCGGTCGGGTTGGCCGGCTTCGTCACCTGGTCCCGCTTCTTCAGGTTCATCCCCTGCGGGGCCGACTTGAAGCTCACCTGCGGCTTCTTGCCCGCGGACACCGTGAGCTTCCCGCCCGGACAGGCGGCGATCGCGTCCTTCGCGGGCTGCGTGATGCACGCGTCGGCCGCGGACGCGGGGCTCGCCGTCGCCGCGCACGCCGCCACGGCCAACGTGCCTGCCGCCGCGCGGAGCGCATGCAGTACACTGAACTTCGACTGCTTCATCTCCATCTCCGTCCCTCCGCCACGGACCCCCGTGAGGAAGCGCTTCCTGCCCCGCGGCCCACGGCCGCGGGGCAAACCATGATGAAACCTCTCACTTGCTGCATTTCGACGTCACGACCTGCCGGTAGAAGCCCAGCTCATCGCGCCAGTACTCGCCGTCGAACGGCCACAGCACGTGCTCGTCGTCGGGCTTGACGACGCCGTAGGTGAGCGCGTCCTCCTTCGAGAGCTGCCCGCTGACGACCTGCTGGTCGAGCTTGTTCCTCTCGGCCGCGGTGATGTCGATGAGGATCTTCGACGAGTCGCGGAGGTGCTCGTTGAGCTCGTCGAGGTTGCGCTGGTAGCGCTCCCGTCCGAGCGTGCCGGCGTTCCGGACCGCGAGGCTCCGCGCGAACTCGAGGGCGTCGGTCACCTCGCTGCCCACCGGGGAGTTGCGGAAATTCGCGGGCGCCTTCTTGAACCGCGCCGCCTCCTCGTCGAGCACGCGCACGTACTCCATGTTGCGGCGGAGCTGGCGGTCCGAGAGCGCGTTCTCGACGATCGGGCGGACCGTCGGCGACAGGTTGGCCTTGCCGTCGCTCACGTCCTTCAGGAACTGGAAGAAGCGCTCCTCGTTCCCCTCGCCCTGGAAGCGGGTCAGGATCGCCTCGAGCTCCTTCTTGATCGGCTCGTACTTCTTCTTCATCTTCGCGACGATCGTCGTCGCGTCGCCGTACTGGCAGATCGTGAAGGAGACGACGGCCTTCAGGATGTCGGCCTCGGGATAGAACGAGTTCGGGAAGTAGGGCGACTCGATCGTGTGGATGTTGCCGAGGGCCTGCGGGTACAGCCCGGCCATGAAGTACGCCCAGGACTGCTCGAAGAGGCTGTCCAGCCAGTACTCGCTCGCGACGTCGACGCGGTTCCAGTACTTGACGGCGGCCGAGAGCTTCGCGGCGTCGATCGTCGGGACGTTGTTGTCGTCGAGGCGGACAGACGCGGAGTAGTAGGTCCGCGCCATCGAGAGGAACGCGAGGTCGCGCATGCGCGCCTCGTCCTCGACGCCCTCGACGCCGTCGTCGATCGCCTGCACGATGCGCTGGAACGACTTGACCGCCGGCACCGACTTGCGGAGCTGGACGTACGAGATGCCGCTGAAGAACTGGGCCTGGACGTAGTACTTGCTGTTGGGGTCGACCTTCGCGAAGAGGCTGATGGCCTCCTCGTAGTTCCGGTTCCGGTACTTGTAGCGGCCGAGCAGGTAGTTGAGCTGCCAGTAGAGGTCGCGCTGCTGGGGGTTGTTGAACCGCGCGATCTGCTCGGTCTTGTACTTGCCGACGCGCTCGATGATGTCCGCCGGCTCGGGGAGCTGCGTCGCGAGCTTGGACAGCCAGAGCAGCGTCTCGTTGAACTTGAGGTGGTTCGGCTTGTCGGCGATCTGCGAGAAGATCGCGTAGCTCGCCTGGTAGAACTGCAGCCGGTAGAGCGCGATCGCGAGGTGGTACTGCGCGATCTGCCGGTTGCCCTCGTCATCGCCGGTGTCGCCGTCGACGACGCGCTTGAGCTGGAGCGCGGCGTCGCTCCACCGCTCGCTGTCGAACAGCCGCTTGCCCTGCGCCGCCTGCTCGGTCATCTGGCCCGCGGTCACGGGGCCAGCATCCTCGTCGAGGTTGATCTCCTTGTTGGGCTTCGTGCCGCCCTTGGCGTCCGCCTTTTCAGCCGCGACGGGCTTACCCTTGCCCTGCGCATGCCCCATGGCGGGGGTGAGCAACAGGGCAGAAGCTACAAGGCAGATACTCGCCACCCGGTTCCGCATCGTCGTTCCTCGCTTTCGGCGACGTAAAGATCGTGGCCCCTTCGCCCCGTTCGCGGCTCCACACACCGGAAGCGCGCGCCGTAGACCCCCGAGGCGACTCGGTCGAGAACCAAAAAGTTCAATGAGAATCAACGGATACTTGCGTGTGGCCGGGGATGGTAGGATTGTGGCGCGCGGCTTGTCAAGCGATGCCAACGGTCGGGCTGCTCTACATTCCGGCCCTCAGACACGGGGCCCCGCGTCGAGCTTGGGGTGGCGCACTGCGTAGGAGTCGAGGGTGGAATGTTGGAACCGAGGTGCGCTTCCCTCACGGGCGCGCCGGCGCGGCGCCACGGGCGACGGCGCGGCGGTCAGGTGACGGGCGGCTGCCAAGGGAGCGACCGGCGCGGGGTCGAACGGTCCGCGCGGGCGACGGCCCCCCAACGTCGGCGGTGGCGCGCTCCATCCGGCAGTTGACGCTCCCGGCGCGGTTCGTCTAGGGTCCAACCGCTGACGTTGTGCCTTTGAGCACCTCGACTTGAGCGTTTCTTGCCTCCCGTCCGCGCGCCTCTGCCGAGGCGATGGCGCGCACCGCCGCCGAAGGAGCACGTTCTGATGACCCGTTCCATTCTGTCCGGCCTGCTCGGCCTGCTCAGCGTCGTCGCTATGGCGAGCCTGCCCTCCGCGTGTGAAAGCGGCGGCGTGGGCGACCCGTGCCTGCCCGAAGACGAGTACGATCCGCAGTTCGCTGGCTTCAAGGTGACGGAAGAGAACATCGAATCGCGGTCCTTCCAGTGCCAGACGCGGATCTGCCTGGTGAACCACTTCCAGGGCCGCGTGAGCTGCCCGCGCGGCCAGGAGGCGCCTGCGACCTGTAAGCCCGGCGAGGGGGGCTGCACGGACTGCAGGCCGTCAGGAACGTACGCGCCCGACTGCGATCCGACGACGGATGACGCGGGCGCGGGCCAGTGCCTGAGCGGCGCGTGCGATCCGACGGGCTCCTTCTGCCGGTGCGACGGCACCGAGGACTGCCCGAGCGATGATTGGGTCTGCCTCGAGGGGGTGTGCACGCTGCACATCTGCCGCGACGGCTTCGAGGGCTGCCAGGACCCGACGAAGTCGCCGGAGGAGAACGAGGGCAAGGCCTGCTGCGTGCCGGGGACCGAGGATCCCGTCGCGTCGCCTGTCTGCGGCCAGTGCGGCGCCGACTCGAACCGGAACGCGGAGCAGGCGGTGTACTGCTCCTGCCGCTGCGGCGTGGCCGAGGGCGAGCGGGAAGAGGACTACCAGGACTTCAACTTCTGCGAGTGCCCGCAGGGCTTCGAGTGCGCGGAGATCCGTCCCAACGTCGGGCTCGGGGATCGGAACATCACCGGCAAGTACTGCATCAAGCAGGGCTCGCAGTTCAGGGGCGAGCAGGACTGCGGCCAGGTGCAGGGGCGGTACAATTCGGAACAGTGCGAAGGCACCCCGTAGGCGTCGGGTGACGGGCGGCCGCCCCCCGCGCAGCCCTCGACGAGCGCCGGCCGATCAGGCCGGCAGCTCCCTCCCCTCAGAAGACGGATCCAGCTCAACCGAAGGCCGGCGCTCCGGGCGCGCGGCGCGCGCCGAGCGCGCCGAGCGCGCCGAGCGCGCCGAGCGCGATGATGCGCCGCGCGCTCCGGCGATCGAGGACGCCCGGCGTGCGCTCGGGGCGCGCGCGGAGGACGCCGTCGTCGCTTACCTGGCGGCGCAGGGGCTCGAGGTCCTCGCGCGCAACGCGCGGGTCGGCCGGCTCGAGATCGACGTGATCGCGCGCGACGGCCCGGTCATCGCGATCATCGAGGTGCGGACGCGCGGCGCCGGCTCGTACGTCCGCGCGCTCGACAGCATCGACGCGGGCAAGCGCGCCCGCGTGCGGCGCGCGGGCGAGCAGCTCTGGCGCGCGCGCTTCTCGCGCGTGCGCGGCGTGGAGCGGATGCGCTTCGACGCCGCCTCGGTGACGTTCCTCCCGGACGGCGAGGTCGCCGTCGAGCACATCAAGGCCGCTTTTTAGGCGCGGGGCTCGCCCGCGCGGCGACGGACAGCCGGGCGGGGCTGCGCGGGCCGCGGAGGCTTTTCTCTTTTCTGGGTTGATTTCAGGGCGGTTTCGAGCGGCTGCGGGGCAGCTCGATGGAGTGCGCACGCGTCAGGCGTCGAGCTGCTCTTGCATCTCGCTGCGGAGGCGCCGGAGCTGCGCGAGGCCCTCGGCGTCGACCTCGCGCGCGCTCTTCGAGGCGCGCGCGTCGGCCTCGATCTTCTCGAGGATCGCATCCATCTTGGCGATCTTGGCCTGCTGCCGCGCGCGCAGATCCTCGACCATCTTCTCGAACGCCTCGAAGAAGTGCTGGAGCTCGTCGCCCTTCCGCAGCCGCTCGCGGACGACGAGCTTGCCCTCGCCCACCTGGCGGAGCAGGCGCTTCATCTTGAAGATCGGGCCGGCGATCTTGTGGGTGAAGACGATGCCCGCCACGCCGACGCCGAGGACGAGCAACGACAGGAGCGCGACGATGAGGCGGAGCAACATCTGCTGGTTGTGCGCGACCTCGGCGGCCTGCCGCTCGAGCGCCTCGGCGCGCTGCTGCAGCGTCGCCGCGTCGCGCTCGAGCCGCGCCTGCTCGTCCTTGAGCTTGCTCTCGTCGCGCTGCGCCGCCTCGCCGAAGGTCTTCGCGAGCTCGGGGTCGTCCTTGTACTCCTTCGCGATGTTCATCGCGACGACCTCGCTGACCCGCCGGCTCTGGACGAGCACCTCCTGGCCGCGCTTGACGGTCTCCTGGCCCTGACGGACGGTCTCTTGCCCCTGCTGCACCGCCGTGCGGCTCTGCTCGATGATCTTCGAGCTGGCGTTCCACAGGAGGACGCCGAGCGCCACGGAGAGCGCGAGGCTGATCCCCACGAGGAACCCCGTGTATTTGAGCTGAAATTTCTGATCGAGCAGGTAGTTCCGCGCGCTCCGCTGGTAGCGCGCTCTGACCTCCGGCGCGGAGGTCTGCGGGGCCGTGCTGGAAGCGTCGCTCATGGGATCCTCGAAGCTGGCTGGAGATGACAGGGGTCGTGACGCACTGGGAAAGCCAATGTCGAGCTGCGGTGACGCGTCAGAGCGAGGCCACGATCTTCTGGAAGGTCTCGACCGCGTTCTCGACGCACATCTTCATCAGGACGTTCTCGCTCTGGACGTCCTTCGTCGGGGTGCCGCTCTGCGTGAGCTTGGGCGCGAACTCACCCTGGAGCGACTTGGACGGATAGGTCCACATGCTGACGCGGACCACCTGCGTGAGGTTTCCGCCCTGGTACACGGCCGGCTCGACCGTGGCGAGGAGATAGAAGCCCTTCAGCTTCTTGCCGTTCAGAATCTTCTTGCCTTGAGCCACCGTCTCGCCCTTGGGCGCGACGGCGTAGCCGGGCCTCGCGAGGATCTTCGACTGCATCGCGGCCCGGAGGAGCGGCTCGATCTCGGACTCGGGGCGGCCGGTCTTGTTCGTGATCTCGATCGCCACGTAGTACTTCGTGTCCGCGCCCGGCGGAGGCGGCGCCGCCACGCCGCCGCCAGACAGCGAAGCGATCGACTTCTGGATCTGCGACTTGACGGCCGGCGTCTGCTCCCGGCCCTCGGCCCGCTGCAGGCACGCGAGCCCCGCGGGCTTGCCGAGCTTGCCGAGCGCCGCGGCCGCCGCGACCTTGACCGACGCGTTGGCGTCCGAGAGGGCGTCGCAGAGCGGCTTCGTCGCCGCGTCGTCACCCGACGCGCCGAGCGCGAGCGCCGCCTGCGTGCGCACGCGGTAGTCGTCGTTCGTCTTGAGCTGCTGGGCGAGGTAGCTCGTGCGCTGTTCCGCGTAGAGCCTCGTGGGGATCAGCGAGAGTACGAGCGTCACAGCCAGCAACACGAGCACAGGAGAGGGGCGACGCATTCCACGTCCGACGATACACGAGCGCATCGCCGCCGTGGCGATCGGATGATCGCTCCTGCCCCCGAAAATCGGTGCGCACACGCTCGCACTTTTGCCTTGCATTCGCTCGCTCCTCGCTGCGGCCGGACTGAACGGTTTGACGCGCACTCCCCGCGGGGCTTCAAGGCCGTGAAGCATGGTGGGCACAGGGCGAACACGACATCACCATCCACTTATCCATATCGGCATCGGCGGCGCCGGACGCGCGCCGACGTCCGCGGCGTGCACGTCCGCTCACGTCCGCTTACGTCCGCGCTCGCCACGCGCCCTCGCGCTCGGCGCTCGGGGCGAGGTCGAGGCGACATCGAGACGAGGTCGAGGCGAGCGGGCGCGAGCGCGGCGCGGCGGCGGCGCTGCTTCTCCTTGCCCGGGCTCCGCCCGCGTGACGAATAATGCGCGATCATGACGACGGGCTCGCCGGAGGCTTTCGGGAGATGAGCGCCGTGACGCGATGGTGGCCGGGGGTGCTCCTCGCGACGACCGCGCTCGCCGCGGCGCCCTCCGCGCGCGCGCAGACGCAAGGTGCGCCGCTGCGCATCCATGTGCGAGGCAGCGCGCAGATCGACGCGGTCGCGTGGACCGAGCCCGACGGGTTCGTCGTGCGCGGCAGCGTCGTCGACGACGCGCGGAGCGCGATCGCGCAGGCGCCGATCTCCATCGAGGCGCTCTCGAGCGGCGGCGCGCCCGTGGACCTGCCGCCGGCCGAGGCGTGCGCGGCCGAGGGCGCCGGCCGCGCGCGCGAGCACCGCGCCTCGCAGGGCGGGTACGTGATCGCGACCGACGAGCGGGGCGCGTTCTGCCTGCGGGGGCGCGCGCCGCTCGCGGACGCGACGCTGCGCGTCCGCTTCGCGGGAGGCAAGCTCCACGAGCCCGCCGAGGCGAGGATCCCGATCGAGGCGCACGCGGCGCCGCTCGCGCCGGTGAGCCTCCAGATCGATCCGCCGGTCGACGCGATCGATCTCGATCGCCCGACCGTCAACGTCACGGTGTCGCTCCGGATCGAGCGCAGCGCAGCGCTCGCGCGCGGCGCGCCGTTCGAGCGCGAGCGGCTCGCCGTCGCGCTCGAGGACGAGCGCGGCGCGAGGCTCGCGGAGGCGCCGACCGGCGGCGACGGCCGGGCGCGGTTCGAGCTCGCGACGGAGAGCCTCGGCGGCGCCGGGCAAGGCGTGCTGCGCGCGCGCTTCGAGGGGACCGACGCGCTCGCGAAGGCGAGCGTCAGCCAGGGGGTCATCCGGTACGCGCAGGTCGCGCTCGCGCTCGCGCGCCCCGTCGAGCGGGCGCGCGCGGAGGACGGCGTGCCGATCGACGTCGACGTGACGTCGTCCCGCGGCCCGGTCGACGGCGGCGTGGTCGAGGCGCTGCGCGCGGGGGAGCCCGTCGGCGCGGCGGACGTCACCGCCGGCAAGGCGCGGGTCATCGCCGCGTTCACCGCCGAGCGCGAAGGGACGGAGCCGATCACGCTCCGCTACGTGCCCGCCGCCCCGTGGTGGATCCCCGGCGCGGAGCTCGCGATCGACGTGCCCGTCGCGGGCCCCGGCGTGTGGCGGCAGGTCGCGCTCGGCGCCGCCGTCCTCGCGATCGCGGGCTGGGTGCTCGGCGGCTGGCGCCGGGCCCCGAAGCGCGCGGAGCCGCGCGCGAGCGACGAGAAGCCCGCCGCGCCGCCCGGCCGCGCCGGCGTGCGGATCATGGGGCCGATCGAGGACGCGACCGGCTGGCGCGGCGTCGTCTCCGACGCCCACGACGGCGCGCCCATCGCGCGGGCCGAGCTCACGATCGTGGTGCCCGCGTTCGACGGCAGCGGCGTCGTCGCGCGCGCGGTGACCGACGACGACGGCGAGTTCTCGATCGAGGCGCCGCACCGGAGCGACGCGAAGCTCGTGGTGCGCGCGGCGACGCACAGCAGCTACGAGCAGGCGCTCCCGCCGCCGAGCAGGCTGGGCATCGCGCTGGTCACGCGGCGGCGCGCCGTGCTCGACCGGCTCGTACGCTGGGCGCGGCGGCAGGGCGCGCCGTTCGAGGGGCCGCCGGAGCCGACGCCCGGGCACGTGCGCCGCGCGGCGAGCAGGGCCCAGCAGCACGAGGTGGAGCTCTGGGCGACCCGGATCGAACACGCGGCCTTCGGGCCCGAGCCCGTGGACGAGCGGGTGGAGCAGGAGCTCGGCGCGTCGGAGCCGAAGCCGGGCATCTCGCAGCTCGCCCCGTGAGCCGGGCGGCGCGCGGCGGCCGCTCCGCCGCCGCGCCGGCCTCGTGTTTCGATGGCCGGATCGGGCGACCCCTCGAGCGCACGTTGACGTATGGGGTGCGTCCCATATAGTCGGGCCCCTCGCCGGAGAACGCCAACGTGGAAATCGCCCTAATTATCGTCGGCCTCGTCGTGGTGGCGGCGATCGTCTACTTCGTCACGAAGAAGGCGGCGCCACCCGAGATCGAAGCGCCCCCCGAAGCGAAGAAGCTCCCGGAGAAGGCGAAGCAGCCCACCGCCAAGCCGGCCGACAAGCCGCGCCCGCAGAAGAAGCCTCCGGCGGAGGAAGAGCCTCCGGCGAAGGCGAAGGAGCCCGCGCCGCGGGAGGAGCCGCCCGTCGCGCCGCCCGCGCCGCGCGAGGAGGCGCCCGCCGCGCCGCCTGCCGCCGAGCAAGCGGCGCCCGAGGCCGCTGCGCCCGTCGTGGTGGAGGAGGCTCCCCCCGCGCCCGTGGTCGAGGCGCCGGTCGCCAGGCCGGCCGCGAGGCCCGCGCGGGAGACGACGCCCCCGGGCGCGCGCAAGCGCGACATCGAGGGGCTCCGCAGGGGCCTCACGAAGGTGCGCGAGAGCGAGGGGTTCTTCGGCCGGCTCAAGGCCCTGTTCGCCGGCAAGAAGGAGATCGATCCCAACGTCGTCGAGCAGATCGAAGAGGTGCTGCTCACCTCCGACGTCGGCGTGAAGACGACAGAGCTCCTCCTCGACGAGATCCGCTCGGCGCTCAGCAGGAACGAGCTCGCCGACACGGACAAGGTCTGGGACGCGCTGCGCGAGCACGCGAAGCGGATCCTCCGCGTGGGCGCCGGCGGCGGGCTCTCGCTGAAGACGCAGCCCACCGTCGTGATGGTCGTCGGCGTCAACGGCGTGGGCAAGACGACCACGATCGGCAAGCTCGCCACGCAGCTCAAGGCCGAGGGCAAGACGGTGGTGCTCGCCGCGGGCGACACGTTCAGGGCGGCGGCGGTGCAGCAGCTCAACGTCTGGGGCAAGCGCGTCGGCTGCGAGGTCGTGCGCGGCAAGGACGGGGCGAACCCCGGCGCGGTGATCTTCGACGCGATCCAGAAGGCGAAGGACACGGGCGCCGACGTGGTGCTCGCCGACACCGCGGGCAGGCTGCACACGAAGACGAACCTCATGGAGGAGCTGGCCCGGGTCGCGCGCACGATGAACAAGGCGATGGAAGGGGCGCCCCACGAGACGCTGCTGGTGCTCGACGCCACGAACGGACAGAACGCCATGCAGCAGGCGGCGCTCTTCAAGGAGGCGCTGCCCATCACCGGCATCGTGCTGACGAAGCTCGACGGCACCGCCAAGGGCGGCGTCATCCTCGGCATCTGCGCCGAGCACGGGCTGCCGGTCCGCTACGTCGGCATCGGCGAGCGCGCGGAGGATCTCCGCGAGTTCGAGCCCGACGAGTTCGTCGAGGCGATGCTCGGCCGCGCCAGCGGCTCCGAGGACGCGGCCGCCTGACGCGCGGCGGGGCGCCGCGCGCCCCGATCGACCGATCTCTACGTCACCCCCCAATCACTTTTCTCGACAGCGGTCCAAGAAACGGGCGATGGTCGTGGGGGCTCGGGCCGCCGCGGCCCCGCCGCTGGACCGTCAGGAGCCGCCATCGTCATGTACGCCCGTCGCACGCACATCGGCGGATCCGAGCCTGCGGTGATGTTGCAGTCCATCCGCGGGTCGGCGCGAGTCGACCGGGCGCGCCGTCGACGGCCCGCCACGGTCGTCCGTGGCAAAAGGATTTGGTTGTTGATCCTTCGATTTTCGGCGTGATATAGTCCGTCGGGCTTGGCGGTTGACCGAATTAACTAATAAATTCGAGTAGTTAGGAAGCTGTACTACCTGGGCGATCGATCGCTCGCATCGCACGGACTTCGGAAGGGATGGCGATGAACCAGGCTCGCGTGGGGCTTCTCGTTGCGGCTGCGCTGGTCGCGGTGCCGCTCACGGCGTCAGCTCAGCAGAATGAGCAACCCAAGGAAATCAACCTCGACGAGCCAGAGACTCCTGCCGAGGGCACGGAGCCGGCGGAGGCCCCGGAGGCCGGGGCCGAGGGCGACGATGAGGCGGGGCTCGGGGACATCTGTAAGATCGACCCGTCCGCGTGTCCCACGATCGACCTGAACAAGGAGGCCGCGAAGGAGCTCAACCCTGAGACCTACGCGGTGCAGCAGATCTACGCGCTGCGCTATCACCGCTTCGAGGTGAACCCGTACTTCGGGTTGACGATGAACGACCAGTTCGTCGGTCACAACGGCCCCGGGCTCGCGGTCAACTGGTACCTGACCAACGTCCTCGCGATCGGGGTCAACGGCAACTGGTACGGCGGCCTCAACACCCCGTCGGATTTCAACTTCCAGACGAGCAGGGCGGCCCGTATCGGTGAGCCGATCACCGAGTATCAGTGGAACGCGAACGCGAACTTCACGTACGTCCCCGCGTACGGCAAGTTCGCCGGGTTCAGCGACTTCATCTTCCACTACGACTTCTATGTGCTGGGCGGCGTCGGCGCGATCTCGACGCGCCCCATGGCGGTCGTCGATCCGGACAACCGCACCTTCGAATGGAAGCCGAAGCTCGCATTCCACGTCGGCGGCGGCCTCCGCATCTTCTTCAACCGCTGGTTCGCGGCCATGGCCGAGGTCAGCGACTACATCTTCTTCGACGAGCTCGAGAACCCCAGAGTCGTTCAGGGCCGTGAGCAGGACAAGAGCACGTGGCTCGCCGAGGGGAACAGCTTCACCAACAACGTGCAGGCACAGGTCGGGTTCTCGGTCTTCCTGCCGTTCTCCTGGGAATATCGGCTGCCGAAGTGAGGCCTTTGGACGTGGGGACGCGCGGACGCCGAGCGCGTGACATTGGGATGATTCAGCCAAAGACGGGGACAGGCATGATGCGTCGATTCGTCCAGAGCCTCTGCACCGTGGTGGCAGGGCTTACCGGCTGTGCACTTCTGATGACGGCTGCGCCCGCGGAGGCGCAGGAGATTCAGCTCACGGGCCCTCTGGCCGGTGCGCCCGCCGTGCGGAAGCTCCGGCTCCACCGCGACGGGCGGTTCGAGGTCGCGCCAGGCGCATCGTTCACGCTGCTCGACGAGTACCGGCGGACGATCATGCCGGGGATGCGCCTCACCTACCACCTCACGGACTGGTTCGGCATCGGCGCCTGGGGAGGCTACGGCTTCCAGTACAACACCGGGCTGACGGACGAGCTCCAGCGCGTGGCGATCGACGCCCGCGACTGCAGAAACCGTTCGTTCACGAAGGAGTGCCAGCTGACCCGGGTCAACCTGACACGGGGCGACCTCACGAAGGATCAGCTCGGGCAGATCCAGTGGGTGGCGGCGCCGCAGCTCACGTTCGTCCCCTTCCGCGGCAAGCTGGCGCTGTTCGCCGAGCTCTTCGTGGACACGGACGTGAACTTCTTCGCGGGCTACGCGGCGATCGGGGTGAAGGAGCGCAAGCAGTGCACCGAGAACTGCGCGAACACCTTCGGGCTCGAGAGCCGCCTGGCCTTCGCGCCGACGTTCGGCCTCGGCCTGAACTTCTACCCGGCGGACTTCCTCGGCTTCGGCGCGGAGTGGCGCGCCCTGCCGTTCTCGTGGAATACTTCGGGCTTCGACAACCACGGGCTCGGCACGGACGAGGCGTTCCCCGACAACAAGGTGGACGACAAGGACCGCGAATTCCACTTCACCAGCATGGTGACCGTGAGCTTGAGCATTCAATTCCCCACCGCCATCAAGACGACGGAGTAGACGGCTGCGCCGGCTCGGCTCGGCCGAGCCGGCTCGTCCGGAGCAATCCGGGCGAGGATCCCACCTGCCGGGGGCTGCAAGCCCGGCCCTCGGCGGTGGAGACCGGCGGCTACGCCGGGTAGCTCGGACCGCGGCGGCGGGACAGCCACCAGAGGTCAGCGTTGGGTATTTTCGATTTTCTCCGCAAGAGCAATCCCCCTGCCGGAGGCGCGTCCTCCGACAAGAAGGTGGCCGGTCTGGCCAAGGTCGTCGCGGACAAGCGGGCGCAGACGTACGACCGCCTCGACGCCATCCAGTCGCTCGCCGCGATGAAGAGCGCGGACGCGGCCGCGGCGCTCCTCCGGCGCTTCACCTTCTCGATCGACCCCTCGATCACGGATCAGGAAGAGAAGGATCTGGCGTTCCGGGGGATCGTGGACGCCGGCAAGGACGCGGTGCCGGCCGTCGTCGAGTTCTGCCTGAAGGCCGAGGCGCTCACCTGGCCGCTCAAGGTCCTGCGGGAGGTGCTCGACGAGGCCGATTACCGCACCGAGCTCGTCCGCCTGCTCGATCGGTTCGACACCGAGTATGCGCGCAACACCGAGCCGAAGCAGCAGCTCATCGTCGCGCTGGGCGGCATCAAGGGCGACGACGTGCGGGTCGCGGTGGAGCGGTTCCTCGACGACGTCAACGAGACCGTCCGGTTCCACGCCGTGCAAACCATCTTCGCCCAGGAGAGCGAGGCGAGCGTGCCGGCGCTGGTGAAGATGCTGCCCGCCGAAGAGTCGGTGCGGGTGAAGAACAAGGTGGCCGAGGGGCTGTTGGCCCGGGGCTGGACGGTGCCGGCCGAGCTGCGGAGCAGCGCGAACGAGGCGCTCCAGGACTCGAACGGCTTCAGCGTCGGCGCCGACGGCAAGCTCCGGAAGGCCGCCGGCTACGGCTGACAGCGCGCTTTTGTGACAAGGCTGCTCGTCCTGCGATCGGGTTGACAGCATCGCCGCGCGTGGACGAAACTCCGCGCCATGCTTGTTCAGCCCTCGGCGGCTGCTGAGCGCGAAGGCCGCGCACGCCGGCCCGCACAACAGGAAGCACCACAGGAAACGGAGCGCAGCGTCCGTGATTGAGCACCGCTCGTCGATGGCGGAGCTCCCGTCACGACGCCGTGAGCCGCGCCCTCGCTCCGGCGGGGCGCGGCCAGCCCCTCCCCGACGGAGCGCGCGGCGCGTCTCGCTGCCGCGCGCGATCGCCGCTGCCTGCCTGCTCCCGTGCGCGCTCGCGCCGCGCGGCGCGGCCGCGGCCGACTTCCAGGTCGAGTCGACGACGGGCGTCCAGGCCTACGAGGTCGCGAGTCCCTGGGGGAACACGAACATCGAGCGACGGCGGCTCCTGCAGACGCTGGGGCTCGCCGTCTACAACCTCCAGGGCGACTCTGCCCCGGGCGAGGCCGACTACTCGGCGACCCTGCGGCTCCGGCTCGACGCGGACTTCGGGGTGAACGGCCACCTCGAAGGCCCGTACCAGGGCG
Source organism: Sorangium sp. So ce1335 (assembly GCF_051521615.1). NCBI lineage: Bacteria > Pseudomonadati > Myxococcota > Polyangiales > Polyangiaceae > Sorangium > Sorangium sp. So ce1335. The sequence continues at coordinate 3,993,825 of NZ_CP150363.1, read as the reverse complement.
GCGAGACCGACTACAGCGTCGCCGGCGGCTCTCGCTTCATCCCGGGGCTGGAGGAGGCGCCGCTCGACCTGATGTACGCGTACTTCGAGGGTCGGAACGTCGCGAACGGGTGGCTCGGCTTCCGGGTCGGCCGGCAGTACATGAGCGACGTGCTCGGGTGGTGGTCGTTCGACGGCGCGCTCCTCCGGGTGACGACGCCCTACTACGTCCAGATCGAGGCGTACGGCGGGCTCGAGCAGCGCGGTGGACTGCCGCTCTCGACGTCGCGCTACGAGCGGCAGGGCGTGTGGCGCGGCAGCCACCGCGGCTTCGGCAGCGACAAGACCCGGCCCGGCAGCCTCGCCGACTACCCGTCGTACAACGAGGCCGGCCTGGCCCCGGCGTTCGGCGTCGCGCTCGAGAGCGCCGGTCCGAGCTTCCTCCACGGCCGGCTGACCTACAGGCGCGTCTACAACCTCGGGACCACGGTCGGCCGGCAGTTCCCGGACCAGGACGGCCGCGTCCACACGGTCGAGGGGTCGCGCATCTCGCAGGACCGGCTCGGGTACGCCGCCGACATCAACAAACCGGATCTCGGCGGCATCAAGGGCGGCGTGACCTACGACTTCTACAACCAGCTCGTCGGCTCGTTCTACGGCGGCCTGGAGGTCTACGCGGGCAGCCGCGTCACGCTGGGCGCGGACATCGACTACTTCGTTCCGACGTTCGACGCCGACTCCATCTGGAACTGGTTCACCCACGATCCGATCACCACGATCACCGGGCGGGCGTCGGTCGACATCACCCGCGAGGTGGACCTCGCGGCCTGGGGCGGCACGCGGATGTGGATCGCCGAGGGGAACCCGGAGGAGTTCGGCGCCGATCAGTGCGAGATCGCGACGGGCCGGCGGGATTGCCTCGGGACGACGGTGCTCGATCCCTCGAGCGACAGCAGGCTCGAGGGCTACGCGCGCGACGAGGAGAACCGCGCCGCGACGATCACGACGGACGTGCTCGCGAACCTCGCGGGCCGCTACCGCACCCGCACGACGTCGGTCGAGCTCCGCGGGATGCTGCAGACCGGCGAGCGCGGGCGCCGGACGGGGGCCGATCTCTCGGGAGAGCGGCGGCTCCACGGGCAGCGCTACGCGCTCGGGGCGCGGGTGTCGCTGTACAACTGGGAGGACCCGCTCCGGCCGGACCGGGGCGCGACGTCGTTCGGGTATGTCCTCGGGGCGGGGTACCGGCCGGGTGAGGCCGCGGACTTCAAGCTCGAGTGGGAGCACGACATGAATCGGCTGGTGGGCCAGCGCTTCCGGGTCGTCGGCCTCGTGAACCTGCGGGTGGCGCCGTGAGCGAGGATCGGATGGAAGCAGGACAGGACGGCCGGCGCGAGGCCGCAGGGCAGGACGGCCGGCGCGAGGCCGCAGGGCAGGACGGCCGGCGCGAGGCCGCAGGGCAGGACGGCCGGCGCGGGGCGCGGCGCGACGAGGTGAGGTTCGTCCCCGGGTGGGTGGCGATCGTCGCGTGCCTGGGCGCGCTGGCGCTCGCGATCGTGGGGCCCGAGGCGGCCGCCCAGCCGAAGCCGGCGGCGACCGCGGATGCGGAGGACGAGAGCGAGGAGGCGGCCGACGACGCGGAGGGCGCCGAGGAAGGCGAGGGCGAGGCGGCCGCGAAGCCGCCGCGCGGCGCGTATACCTCGGGCCTGCACCCGATGCCCGGCGATGCGGAGGTGCCGCTCGCCTGGATGCCGCCCGGGACGAGCGCGACGCCGACCCCGAGCGACGAGATCTATCCCCCGCAGACGCTGACGATCCGCTTCAACCACAAGACGCACGTCAAGGGGCTGCGTCAGACGTGCAAGTCGTGCCACGCGGGGGCGTACACGAGCAACGCGGTGTCGGACCGGCTGCTGCCGAGGCCGGCAGAGACCTGCGACAACTGCCATGACGTCGATCACTCCGACATCACCCAGGTGAAGGCGGGGACGAACGAGAACGGGCAGTGCGTCTACTGCCACATCGGCGAGGACGCTGGCGCCGGCGGCAAGGTGGCGCCGCTCGTCCTGCCGCACGCGAACCTCCGCTTCCCGCACCAGAAGCACGTGGGACGCAACATCAAGTGCAGCCAGTGCCACGGTCGGGTCGACCGGCTCGAGCTCGCCACCCGCGAGCAACTGCCGCGCATGGCCGGCTGCTTCACGTGCCACAACATGAGCGGCGCGGCCCAGGGCGACGCGAAGAGCGACTGCGACGTGTGCCACCTGACGCGCCCCGACGGGCGGCTCGTGACCACGTTCGCCACGGGCGATCTGCTTCCGCCCCGGTGGCTCCACAACGCGGGGCACACCCCGGACTGGCTCGAGCGGCACAAGCAGATCGCCGCGAACGACAGCGCGTTCTGCGGGACGTGCCACACGGAGAACTACTGCACCGACTGCCACGACGGGAAGGTCCGTCCGCGCAACGTGCACCCGAACGACTTCCTCTCGATGCACGCGCAAGCGGCCAGACAGGACAATCCACGCTGCGTGAGCTGCCATCAGGAGCAGACGTTCTGTGCAGACTGCCACCGCCGGACGGGCGTGGCGCGCGACGCGCCGAGCGCGACCCGTCCCGCGGGGCGCCGCTTCCATCCGCCGCCGGCGGAGTGGACGAACGCGCCGCGCAGCGCGAAGCACCACGCCTGGGAAGCCGAGCGAAACCTGAATGCGTGCGTTTCTTGCCACACCGAGCGGGACTGCGCGACCTGCCACGCCACGCGCGGCGCATCAGGCGGGCAGGGGCTGAACCCGCATCCGCTCGGGTTCGAGAGCAAGTGCAAGACGGCGTTCTCCCGGAACCCGCGCCCGTGCCTCGTGTGCCATCAGTCGAGCGACATGTTCGTCCAGCGTTGCCAATGAAAAGTCAAAATCGGTCAGTATATTCCTTGCCCTGGCCTTCCGGCGACGGGTATAGCGAAGTGCGCGCGGCTTCCCTGACGATCGCCGCGAACGCCAAGGAGAACGGGCGTGAAGGAGCTGATCAAGTACCTGATCGACAACCTCTATCTCGATTTCCAGGGGGAAATCACGCTGGAGACAGTGCGGGGCTTCCTCCGCGAGGACGACGGACGGGAGGCGCGCCAACTTTTGTCGAAGCTCATCGAGGAGAAGGGGGTCGACGACATGCTGATCACGCTGGCCGACTGTCTCAAGGAACACATCCAGAGCGGGGTGAACGAGAAGGTCGTGCGCGAGCAGCTCTCGCTCTACGCCGAAAGCTGAGCAGGACGGCGCGCGCGGCGCGCCTTGCTCCCCTCCCCTTCTGCCTGCTCGCTGCCCTCGCCACGTCCGGCTGCGACGTGGGCGAGGCCTCGTACCAGCGGGCCGACAGCCCTCCCGTGCAGCTGCTCGAGGCGCGGGCGACGACCAGCCTCGACCAGAACTACCAGCCCGTCCGCACCCCGCTCGATCCGAGCGGCGCGATCCCGGTGCTCTCCACAGCGAGCATCGTGCTGAAGTTCGATCGCTTCCTGCTGCCCCGCTCGGTCGGCGGCGCGGCGCTCGCCGACTTCGTGTGCCTCTCGGGCGACCTGGCCGCAGAGGTCCGGACGCCGGCGGACTGCGTGAACCCGATCCCGCTCGCGGCGACGTACAACCCGGTGCAGCGGGAGGTCATCCTCCGCCAGGTCGAGGGCATGCAGGGCCTCGTCCCGGGGAGCCGGTACGCGCTCACGGTCCTCGGGCCGGTCGACGAGGACGCGCCGTCCGGCGTCCGCGCGTTCGACGGCGCGCCCCTGCGCGACAATGTGCGCATCGAGTTCACCGTCGCGGCGACGAACCCGCCGCAGGCGACGCCGGAGTTCAGGATGCCGGGCGGCGACTTCTACTGCCAGCGGGACCTGGAGTGCGTGATGGAGAAGTGCGACGACGACCCGGTGTGCACCATGTGCGTGAGGGGCGCGGCGTATGTCCTCTTCAGCTGCGCGGGCTGCCACATCGATGGGAACGCCTCGGCGGGGCTGAACCTGAACGTGGGGGCGCCGCTGTTCAACAACGTCGCGCCGCTCCTCGAGACCGCGATCGGGCGCGCCGCGCACCAGACGCAGGTGGGCGAGCACGCGCACCTGGCCGAGCAGACCCCGGAGCGCTTCGGCCGGGCCATGCCGATCATCGACCCGAACAACCCGGGGAACAGTTACCTGCTCTACAAGATCATCATCGGGGAGAACGCGATCGACCCCTCGTTGACCGGCGAGGCGGCGGAGCAGCTCCGCGAGGAGATCGAGCGGCTGCGCGCCGCGTTCGTCATGGGCGTGCCGATGCCCCCCCCGGAGTGGGGCATCCCCCAGTTCCGGTTCTTCCCCGAGAAGCCGGACGATCCGACCCTCACGCAGTACGTGGACGGGATGGACATCCTGTCCGCGTGGATCCTCGCCGGCGCCGTGCCGCGCGACTGCTCGATGCCAGCCCCGTGAGGGGCCCCGCGACGGCGCCCGCGCGCCGTCACATCACGCGATTCCGCCCGCCCTTCTTCGCGTGGTAGAGCCGCTCGTCGGCGCGGCGGTAGAGCTCCATCGGCGAGACCGGCGCGTCCGGCGTGACGGCAGCGACGCCGAAGCTCGCGGTCACGGCGATCTCGCCTTCCTCGAAGCGGAAGGGCGTACGCTCGACGAGGGCGCGCAGCTTCTCGGCGACGAGGCGCGCGCTGTCGAGCGGGATCTCCGGGACGAGCAGCGCGAACTCCTCGCCGCCGACGCGCGCGAGGATGTCGTCGCGGCGGACGTTCGCGGCGGCGAGCGCGGCCATCTGGCGGAGCACCGCGTCGCCCGTGAGGTGCCCGCGCGTGTCGTTGATGCTCTTGAAGTGATCGATGTCGAACATGACGAGCGAGAGGTGGCGGTGGTAGCGGCACGCCCGCGACACCTCCCGCTCGAGCGCGACCTCGAAGGAGCGCTTGTTGTGGACCTGCGTCAGCCCGTCGAACGTCATCAGGCGGTAGATCTCTTCGTGGTACGAGAGCTCGACGTTCCCACCCTGGATGAACTTGAAGATCGTCCGGCCGATCTTGACCTGATCGCCGTCCTTGAGGACGCGCTCGTCGACCGAGACGTCGTTCACGTAGGTGCCGTTGGTGGAGCCGAGATCGCGGACGACGTAGCTCATCCCGGTCCAGGAGATGCGCGCGTGGCGCCGGCTCACCGCCTCGTCGTCGAGCGGGATATCGGTCTGTATCGCGCGCCCGCACTCGATCGATCCAGTGCCGAGCGCGATGCGGCGCCCGAGCTCCGTGCCGTAGATCACGACGAGGCACGCGGTGCCGGGCTCCACCGGGATCGCGGGCGGCGCGATCGAGGTGCAGGTGACGAGCGTCTGCCGATGATCGTTCTCTTGCTTCGCCACGCTGGAGGACCCAAGTACACCAGAGCCGGCCTCGCAGGGCAACGCGCGTCGCGCGTCGGACATGGTAGCCTGCGGCCATGAAATGCAGCGGTTTCGCGCGGATGTGTGGCGCTGTCGCGGCGGCGTCCGCCGCGCTGCTATGCGGGTGTGGCCAGAGCGCGCCCCCGGTCATCCACGACGAGGGCGACGCGTCGACGCCGCCGGAGCAGCCCGAGCCCATCACCCTCTTCCCGGACGCGCCGCCGCTGCCGGGTGAGACCGAGTGCAAGGTCGTGATCCAGACGGGGATCCCCGTGCCCTCGGCGCTCCACGTGCCGGCGTGCACGCCCGTCCAGTACGCGACGAACCCGCCGAGCGGCGGAGATCACTGGAGCTCGTGGGCCGCGTACAAGCGCTACGAGGCGGAGGTCCCGCGAGAGCTCTACGTGCACAACCTGGAGCACGGCGCGATCGTCCTCGCCTACCGGTGCCCCGCGTCGGGCTGCGCGGAGGTGACCGCGATGCTCGACAAGGTGCGGACCGAGGCCGCGTCCGATCCGCGGTGCCTCACGCTGCCCGGAGGGCCGGAGGCGCGCCTCGTGATGACGCCGGACAGCGCGCTGGACACGCCGATCGCCGCCGCGGCCTGGGGCGCCACGTACACGGCGACGTGCCTCGACAAGGCGTCGCTGTCGCGCTTCGTGGCGGACAGCTACGCCAGGGGGCCGGAAGACACGTGCAGCGGCGCGGCGGCCGTCGACGTGGATCGGCCGGACGGCGGCGCGCCGCGCTGCGACGAGGCGCTGCCCGACGCCGACGCGCCGGACGCGTCCGGCGCAGCGGCGGCCGGCGGCGGCCCCCCGGGGCTGTAACCGGGTTGACAGGTACGCCGCATACCGGGACCATTCGCGGTATGCTCGATCCATCGACCCTGCCAACTCGGTTGGCAGAGCGCTTCCGTCTGCTGGAGCTCGCGGGATCCGGCGGATCGGCCGAGGTCTGGAGGGCGGCCGATCTGGAGCGCGGCGGCGCGGTGGCGCTCAAGATCGAGCGGCGCGACCGCGGCGCTTCCCGGGAGGAGCGCGCGGCCGCGCGGCAGGCGCTCGCCCGCGAGGCGCTGTACGCCGCGCTGGCGCTGTCGCCGCGGCTGCCGGAGCTCGTCGACGTCGGCTGGCTCGCGGGGCGGGACGGCGTCGCGCGCGCCGAGGGCGCGCCCGGCGACGACGGGCGCGCGTTCGTGGCGATGCGCTGGAGGGAGGGGCAATCCGTGGCCGAGGCGGCGCGCGGGCTGCCTCCCGGCGAGCGCGCGGCGCTCGCGCTCGCCGTCGCGCGCGACGCGGGCGAGGCGCTCGGCGACCTGCACGGCATCGGCCTGGCCCACGGAGACCTCAAGCCGGAGAACCTGATCCTGACGCCGGAGGGGCGGGTCGGGATCATCGACCTGGGGCTCGCCTGCTCTCTCCACGAGACCTCCGTGGAGGGGGCGACGCTCCGGTACATCGCGCGCGGCGACCCGGAGCTCGGGGACGCGCGGGCGAGGGATCTGCTCGCGCTGGGGACGCTGCTCGCCGAGGTGGCCTTCCCCGGCGTCGTGGCGGCCGCGGCGGATCCGATCGCGGCGGCGCGCGCCGCGGTGGCCACGGAGAGCGCGGCGGGGGCGCCGCTCGACGCGATCTGCAGGGCCCTGCTGTCGCCGAGCCCCGCGGCGCGCCCGTCCGCCGCGTGGGTCACCGAGTCGGCGCGCGGCGCGCTCGCGGGGCGGCGCGCGCCGACAGGGCGCGCCGGCCGCGAGGACCCAGGCGCGGCGGGCGCAGAGCGCGACCGGCAGGACCGCGACGCGCGCCGCGTGCGCGCGGCGTACCTGCGCCTGCGCCGGCACGAGCTCGAGACGGCGCTCGGGGTGCGCGACGACGTCGCCTCGTGGCTCGAGGACGCGTTCGCGGTCGTCCAGCGGGCGCGCGCGCTCGCCAGCGCGGAGCCTGGCGCGGCGCGCGCGGGCGACGGCGCGGCGCGCGCGGGCGCAGCCGAGGGCGGGGCGCAGTGGCTCGGGCGGCTCGGCCCGGATCGCGTCGCGCGCTGGCTCACCGCGCTCGTGGGGACCAGCGCCGCGGCGTGGCCGATGGGGGTCATCGCGTCCGTGCCGGAGCGCGCGCTCGCGGACGCGCTCGCTTCGCTGGCGCGGCAGATCCCGCCGCGGGCATGGACGCTCGCGGACGTCGAGGCAGCCGCGCTCGGGGACGGGGCGCGGCGGCGGCGGACCGCGGCGAAGGATCACCGCGGCGACGGCGACGGCGTCGCCGCGGCGGAGCGCATCGGCGCCGCGGAGGCGGCGGAGCTCGCGCTCGCCATCGCGCGGGTGCCGCCGGATCCGCTGGCGATCGAGGCGATCGAGCAGCGCCACGACGCGCCCGCCAGCCTCGTCGTCGCCGCGGCCAACGCGCTCCGGCTGCACGGCGATCTCGGGCGCGCGCGGAGCCTCGTGCTGCGCGCGTGCGTGCGGGACGCGACGGACGCCGCGCCGATCGCCGCGGAGGTGCTGCGGCGCGCCGGCGACCGCGCCCTCGCCGAGGAGCGCGCCCGCGCGGCCGTCGACGCCGGCGCGGACCCGGAGGGGCGCGCGCGCGCGGTGCTCGCGCGCATCGCCATCGACGCAGGAGCGCTCGGGACGGCCGAGGCGCTGGCCGGGAGCGAGCTCACCACGCCGCTCTGCGAGGTGCGGGCGCTCCTCGCCGTGGTGCGCGGCGACGCCGCGCGCGCGCTCGCCGAGGTGGCGCGCGGCGAGGCGCTCGCGGGCTCCGTCGAGGAGCTCGCGCGCCTGGCCGCGGTGCGCGGCTACGCGTGGCACGCGAGCGATCCGGAGCGCGCGCACGCGTCGTTCAGCGCCGCGGCCGACTACGCCGTCCGCGCCGGCGCCGTGGTCGAGGAGGCGACCTACAGGACCGGCGAGGCGGCGGCGGCGGTGGACCTCGGCGATCTCGGCGGCGCGATCGCGACCTCGACGCGCGCGGCGCTGCTCTGGGAGCACCTCGGCCGGCCGGCGCAGGCGGCGCGCGCGCTGCTGGCGTGCGCGGCGGCGTACGCCACCGCGGGCCTCGCGCACGAGACCCGGCGGATGGCCGAGGAGGCCATCGCGCGGGCCCGCGACGCCGGGGACACGAAGGCCGAGGCCTACGCGCTCTGGGCGATCGCGGACGTGGCCGCCGCGCGCGCTGACGGCGCCGCGGGCCCGGACGCCGGGGCGCAGCTCGGCGCGCGCGCGGCGGCGGCGCGGGCCGCGGCGCTGCTCGCCGGCGGCTCCGCGGACGACACGCTCCGGGCGGCGGCGCGGCTCCTGCGCCACGACGCCGACGAGCTCGACGGCGCGCGCGTCGAGCAGCTCGACGAGCTCGCGAGCAGCCCGGAGATCGCCGCGGCCTCGCGGCTCGACTGGTGGGGCGCGCGCGCGGCGCGCGCGCTCGCCGTGGAGGAGGCAGGCGCGGCTCCCGCCGCCGAAGATGCGCCTGGCGCGGCGGCGCGAGCGGCGGCAGAGGGCCCCCCCGATCGCGCCCTCGCGGCGCTCGCGGCGCTCGCTGGCGCGCGCGCGCCGATCGCGTCGCGCGGCCCGGCGCTCGCGGCGGCGCACGCGCTCGCGGTGCGGGCCGGCCAGACGGACGTCGCGCACCGGGTGCTCGCGGCGCTCGCCGAGGCCGCGCGCGAGCTCTGCAGGCGCAACGCCGACGCGGGCTCGGCCGGGACCGCCGTGCCCGGCGCGCCGGAGATCGCCGGCGCGGTCCGATCGCTGCCGTGGGTCGCGCGCGCGCGGGCGCTGCCGGAGAGCGGCCTCCGGCCCGAGCAGGCGCGCGATCTGGAGGTGCTCGTCGGCGCGCTCGGCGAGCGCGAGCGGCTCGCGCCGCTGCTCGACCGCGTCGTCGACGCGCTCGTGCTCTGGACGGGGGTCGAGCGGGGGCTCTTGCTCCTGCCCGCCCCGAACGGGCGGCTCGTCCCGCGGGCGGCGCGCAACCTGGCGCGCTCCCGCCTCGGCGCCGAGCAGCTCGAGCTGTCGCAGACGCTCGCGCGCCGCGCCCTGGAGGCGCGCGAGCCGGTGGTCGCCGTCGACGCGGCCGGGGAGCTGCCGAGCGTGCACCGCAGCGTGCACGCGCTGAAGCTGCGGAGCGTGCTGGCCGTGCCGCTCATCGCGCGCGGCGAGGCGCTCGGGGTCGTCTACCTCGACGACCGCGTGCGCCGCGGCGCGTTCGGGGCCCAGGAGCTGCGGTGGGCGCGCACCATCGCGTCGGTCGCGGCGCTCGCGATCGCCGACGCGCGCGCGCAGGTGGAGCTGCGCCGCGCCGCGCGGCGCGCGGAGCGCGCCTCGTCGCGGCTCGCCGAGGAGCTCGCGCGGCGCGAGGCGGAGCTCGACGCGGCGGCGCTCGAGCTCGCCAGGGCGCGCGGCGGGCGGGACACGCGCTACAGGTACGACGCCATCGTCGGCGAGAGCGAGCCGGTCCGCGCGATGCTGCGCCTCGTCGATCGCGTGACCGCCTCGGACGTACCGGTGCTCGTCGTCGGCGAGTCCGGCAGCGGCAAGGAGCTCGTGGCGCGGGCCATCCACCAGAACGGCCCGCGCGCGGCGCACCCGTTCGTGACGGAGAACTGCGGCGCGATCCCGGAAGGGCTCCTCGAGTCGGCGCTCTTCGGCCACGTGCGCGGCGCGTTCACGGGCGCGGAGCGGCCGCGCGCCGGGCTCTTCGAGGTGGCGGATCGGGGCACGCTGTTCCTCGACGAGATCGGGGAGATGAGCCTCGGCATGCAGACGAAGCTGCTGCGCGTCCTCGAGGACGGCCTCGTGCGGCCCCTCGGCTCGGAGCGGGCGCGCCGGGTCGACGTGCGCGTGATCGCTGCGACGCACAGGGACCTCGAGGCGCTCGTCCGCGCGCGCGCGTTCCGCGAGGACCTCCTCTACCGGCTGAACATCATCACCATCCGGGTACCGCCGCTGCGCGAGCGCGCGACGGACGTGCCGCTCATCGTCCGGCACCTCATCGCCAAGCACAGCCGCGCCCCGATCCGGGTCACGCGCGCGGCGATGGATCGCCTCTCGGCCCACGCGTGGCCCGGCAACGTGCGCCAGCTCGAGAACGAGATCCGGAGGGCGATCGTGCTGTGCGACGGGACCGTCGACCGAGAGCACCTCTCGCCGGAGGTCGCGCACGGCGGCGCGGCGCCGCGCGAGCTCGGCCTCAACGTCCGGGCGCGCATCGACGCGCTGGAGACGGAGCTCGTGCGCGACGCGCTCGAGCGCACGCGCGGGAACCAGACGCAGGCCGCCAAGCTGCTCGGTCTGTCGCGGTTCGGCCTGCAGAAGATGATCAAACGGCTCGCGATCGCGGTGTGAGCCGCCCCCGCGCGAGCGCCGTTACTTCACGAGGGCGCCGGCGTCGCGCAGGATCGCGGAGATCCCCTCGTCGTTCGCCTCGTAATAGCCGCGGATCGCGCCCTCCTTGTCGACGAGCACAAGGCGCTCGCCGTGGAAGATGCTGAAGATGCCGGGGCTCGACTCCTTCTTACCCATCGCGATCTTGAAGCCGCGCACGATCGTCGACTCGATCTGATCGAGAGGGCCTGTCAGCAGCGTCCACCGCTCGAGCGGGAGCTGGTTCGATGCGGCGTAGGCCGCGAGCACCTCCGGCGTGTCGTTCTCCGGGTCGACGGTGAACGTCGCGAGGTGGAGCGCGCCGCCGAGATCGCGGCTCCGGACCTCGATCTCCTTCATGCGCTGCGTGAGCTTGGGGCAGACGGTCGGGCAGGTCGTGAAGATGAAGTCCGCGATCCACACGCGGCCCCGGAGCTGCTCCAGTCCGAAGCGCTGGCCCCGCTGGTCCGTCAGCTCGAAGGCGGGCAGCGGGATCCGGATGGCCGGCGGCTCCGCGGCGCCGGGGCGGATGGCGCGGCTGACGAGGAAGAGCGCGACGAGGCCGACGAGCGAGGTGAGCGCTATCCAGAAGAGCGGCCGCCCGGCGAACGCCCCACGCCGGGGCCGCTCCGCGTGGCCGCCCTGCGGCGGAAGCGGCTGACTGATCGGTTGCGCGAGCTCTGCGAGAGGAGGAGCGCCGTTCGCCTGGCGCGTCGGCTCCATGGACGCCATCGGCCGACGCTTAGGAGCCGGTCCCCGGCGCGTCAAGCCGGGCGGGCCCGCTCACGCGCCGATCATCAGCGCGGCGAAGAGCAGCACCAGATACACCATGGAGGACACGAAGACCCCGCGGGCCCAGCGATTGCCCGTGCCCGGACGGAGCCCGTAGGCGCCGAGGCCGAAGAAGGCGCCGCCGAGGACGATCGCCGCGCCGAGATACACAGGACCCCCGACGCCGAGGGGCACGAGGAGCACCGACGTGAAGACGAGCAGCGCGAGATAGCCGACCATGTGGAGCCGCGTTGTGCGATCTCCCTTCTCGACCGGCAGCACCTTGAGCCCCGCGCGCTTGTACTCCTCCCGACGGAACGTCGCGATGGCCAGGAAATGCGGGATCTGCCAGAGGAACATGACGGCGAAGAGCAGGAAGCCGGGCGCGTCGATGCGCCCGGTGACGCTCGTCCACCCGAGCAGCGGAGGGATGGCGCCCGGGATCGCGCCGATCGGCAGCGCGAGCGTGGTCCGGCGCTTGAGCGGGGTGTAGACGAGCACGTAGCTGAGCAGCGCCAGCGCGGCGAGCGCGCCCGTCGTCGCGTTCACCCACACCAGCAGCAGCGGAATCGACGCGGCCGACAGCGCGACGCCGAACCAGAGCGCCACCTCGGGCGCGAGCCGCCGCGCCGGCAGGGGGCGGCTCCGCGTCCGCTCCATCAGCACGTCGGTGTCGCGCTCGATGTACATGTTGAGCACGTTGGCGCCCGACACGACGAGGACCGTCCCGAGCAGCGCCAGCAAGAGCTGTGTCGTCGGGACCGCCGCGCGCTCGATCGCGGCCTCTCCGGCCAGCCCGGAGCGCAGATAGCGGCTCGCGACCCACATGCCGCCGAGCATCGTGGCCACGACCATGCGCGTGATCCGCGGCTTGGTGAGGCTCACCAGATCGGCCGCCACCTTGAGCAGCGGGCGCGCGCTCGTGCGAAGCGCGCCGCTTTCATCGCTCGAGGAAGGCTCTGCCTGCCGGACGTACGGGACCGCAGCCCGCTCCGTGACCTGTTCGGCGCTCATGGTCACGCGGACACCTCGCTGTCGCGCCCGGCGCCCACGCCCGGCGGCAGCGCGACACCTCCGAAGACCCCCGCTCGAGGGGTGGCCAGGCCGGAAAACGACTTCATCGCCGGTGCGAGGGTGACTGGAAAGAACAGCATCTGGGCCGGGACATTAGCGCGCGCGACGCGCCTCGGGGAGTCGAGATCGTCAGTCGTTCGCGCTCGCCTCCGCTAGGGAACGAGCCGCCGTTCGGCAATGGTCACGGCGCGCCGCAGCGGCTCCGTCGCGCCCAACACCTGTCCACAGGCCGGCAGTTCCAGGCAGGGTGTGCACGGTGTTCCAGCGGCGAGGCGTCCTTAACGAGTGTCGTCGCTCGCGTCAACCTGAGGCGCCCCCGGTGGGGTCCGGCTTCCCGGCCTCCGGGAGCGCGCTCGAGGTGCGCTCGCGCTCGCTCGCGAGCACGGCCGCCCAGAACCCGCGCTCGTCGCGGGACGCGAGGGCGACGCAGAGGGCGGCGATCACCAGCGACAGCGCGCCGAGCGGCACCTCGGGGGCGCTGCGCGCGACGAGCAGCAGCGCGAGCGCGCCGCCGAGCGCCGGCAGCCGCGGCGGGGCGACCAGCGCGAGCGCGACAACCACAACGGAGAGCGCGGCGGCGAAGAGCTGCATCGAGAACGGCACCACCGGAGCGGGGCGCGTGAGCAGCCGGTCGAGCGCGCGGCGGAAGAGCGCCTCGACCATCGACGCGTCCTCCGCGGCGCCCGCGAGCGCCGCCCGCGTGGCGAGCAGCGCCGAGGCGAGCGCCGCGAGCGAGAGGGGGCTCACGAGGCGCGGCCCGGGCCGCTCGGGCTCGGCGTCGCGCGGGCGCGCATCGCGGCCGGCGCCGAGCGCGACCGTGGCGACGAGGACCGCCAGCGCGTCGAGCGCGAACGCGGCCGTGGCGACGGAGCTCGTCGCGCCGGCGAGCGCCTTCGAGCCGCGCTCGTTCGCCCACACGGCCAGCAGCACGCCGGTGAGCCGCACGAGCGCGGAGGCGCCGACGAGCCCGAGCGCCGCCGCGACCGGCCGCATGAACGGCACGCGCAGCGCCTCCCAGGCGCTGCCGAGCGCGAGGACCGCCGCGCTCACGCCGATGAGCGCGGCCGAGAGGTCGGGCACGCGCTGCACCGTCGCGTGCAGGACGACGAGGATCACGAAGCTTCCCGCGACGACCGCGGCGATCCGCAGCGTGTAGGGGACGCGGCTCCGGACGACAGCGCTGATCAGCGCCATCGCCATCACGATCGCGCCGATCGCGAAGAGCTGCGAGGCGCCGGCGCCGGCGAGCTCGACCGTGTGGGCGGCGCGCTCGATGCCCACCGCGAGGCCGACCATCGCAGGCGCGAGCATGCGGCCGAGGAGCATCGCGAGGAGGGCGAGCACGGCGAGCGGCCGGATCAGCGCGAGCACCGGCATGCCGGCGAGCGGAGGCCGCGCGGCGGCGGAGGGCCGTCCATCGGCGGGCCCGGCGGCGGCGGGCCCGGCGGCGGCGGGCCCGGCGGCGGCGGGCCCGGCGGCGGCGGACGGCGCGTCGCCGCCCTCCTCGCGGCGCGGTGGGGCGGCGGCGGGCTCGGCGGGCGGCGCGTCGCCGCCCTCCTCGCGGCGCGGTGGGGCGGCGGGGTCCGGCGCGGCGGAGGGAGGAGGGCCTTCGGGGGGAAGATCGATGTTGAGGAGCATGAAGTGAGGAGGTGCGCCCGTCGCTCAGCCCTTGTCCCAGGCGCGGGGGACGGCGTCGAGATCGGTGAAGACCGCGGCGGTCGCGGAGGCGTCGATCAGGTCCTGCATGCGCTGGCCGCCGGCCTCCTCGACGATGCGGTCGTCGTACTCGTCCGCGAGCACCGACAGATCCCGGAGGGCGACCAGGATCTCGTCGGCGTCGAGCGTCTCGCCGCCGAGGAGCGTGTGAACGATGACGACACACGAGCCCTGCGCGACGTAGCCGAACGCGCCGAAGCGGATGCGCGCGTTCAGGCGGAGCAGCTTCATCGCGAGATCCGGCGTCATCTCGACGCCGCGGGCGAGCTGCGCGACGAGCCGCACGAGCGCGCGATCCGGCGCCCACGGCAGTACATGCAGGTAAACGTACGCGGTCCCCTGCCGGACCACGTAGAACTGCGGCTCGACCCGGGTGAACGCCGGGGAATCCGCGAGCGCCGCCTCGATGCGCGCGATGGTCACTTGAACGGCCGCGTCGGAATCCTTCGACATGACGCCGAGGATACATCGCCGCGGTCCCGATGCAGAGCCGGGACCTATCGCCGGAGCGGAAGCAGCGGCCCCGGAGGCGCCATCGTCTTCTCGTCGCCCGGGACGGGCCGCGGCGGCCTGCGCACAGGCGGCGGCTCGACCGGCGTGGCCTGGGACGGCGCCTTCAGCAGGAAGGGGCGGGCGTTGCGGGTGGAGCACGCGTCGTACGGATCCCGGTGGAACTCCCAGTGCAGGTACACGTTGCCGTCCGGCGACACGATCGCGTCCGGGGCCTTTCCGAACGGCGACGCGCGGTGCACCGAGCTCAGCGCGACGATGTCGAACGCGGTCATCCCGCTCGGCCGCGTGACGCCGAGACGCACGATGCTGCCGCTGTCCTTGTTCAGCACGATCTCCAGGTGCGTCACCCGGTTCTGGTTGAACGCGTGCCCGGCGGGCAGGCTCTCGAGCGACGCGAGGAACTCCTCCGCGAAGATCGGGTGGAGCCGGTTGTGGATCATGTTGATGTACGTCGCGAACGGCACCCGCGCGGCGTTGAGGGAGGTCTGGTTGCCGGGCTTGACCGAGGGGTCGTAGTTCTCGATCGCGGCGCGCCACTTCTTCCACTTGTCCGTCGTCTCCCACGAGCCCCGGTGCGCGCTCTTGCGGGAGGCGCCGTCAGCGGCCCGCTCCGCCTTGAGCTTCTCGTTGCCCACGGCCGCCTGCACGCCGGCCATGTTCAGGTTGAGGTTGGGCCCGCCGGGGAGCCCCGGCGCGCCGAGGCCGATCGAGCCGACGCGGACCGGGCTCTTGTACGGCTGCGGCGTCGCCTTCTTGCCGGCGACGCGGCTCTTTCCGTCGCCGCCCGGGTTCGCCGGGTCGAGGGAGTAGCCCCCGTGCGCGCTGTCGACGACCTCGGGCGACGCCGGGCCCGCGCCGCCCGCGGCGCCCTTGTCCGGCGGCGGCACGGCGGCGGGCGGCGCCTGCGCGACGCGGCCGCCGCCGCTCGCTCCCGGCACGCTCGGCGGCGACCCCGACCGGGCGGCCTGCGCGGCCTTCGCCGGCGACGCCGGGCTGTGGTGCTCCGCGCTCTCGCTGTCGGGGTTGTTCTCCCCGGGCGCGTTCTTCTCGTTGCCGGCCCTCTCCTCGCTGTGGCCGCTGTGATCGTGGTCGCTGTCGCCGACCTTGTCCTTCGGCCCCATCGGGCCGGACGGCGTCCCGGGCGTCGGCGTCGGATCGTCCTGATCCTTCGAGCGGATCTGCGCCATGGTCTCCTCGGCGACCTTGTTGGCGTCGTCCGCGATCCGGCTCGCCTCGGGGTTGTCCTCCTGGTCCTTCTCGACGTGCTGGCGGACGGCGATCCGTCGATCCGGGGGCGGCATCGGCGGCGGCGGCACCGGCTTGGCCGGCACCACCTTGACCACCTCTTCCTTCGGCGGCTCGGGCTTGGGCGGCGGGGGCGGAGGGGCCTTCGGGCGAGGCGACTCCGGCCTGGGCGGCGGCGTCTGGGCCACCTTCGCCGGGTCGGGCTTCTGCTGCGGATCGGGCGGCGTGTCTTTGTCCGGCTCGCTGTCGGCGGAAGGCGGCCGCTCCGGCGGCGCGACCGGGGCGGGAGGCGGCGTGGCCGCGACGCCGTCGGTCAGCACCTCGAACGTCATGTCGCCCGGCCGGAGGCCCTGCCGCACCGCGTGGACCATCTGGCGGAGCTGGGCCCGGTCCTCGATGACCTGCGCCACCTCGACGGCGCCGCCGCCGCCCGCCATGTGCGCCACGATCGCCGCGCAGATCCAGAGGGCGAGCGGGATGTGGGCGTCGCGGGCCATGGAGCTCAGCGCCTCCGCGCTGCAGAGACGGCGCCGCGCGAGGGGGCGCAGCCGTAACAGCAGCGAACGACGGTCACCGGTGGCACCTCCAGACTCCGCGTGAACGACCTGCTCGAACCGTACGAACCGTACGCCGACCGCACGCCGATGCGCCGATCGCACCCAGGAAGCGGTTCGAACCTAGCATCCGGGGATCAGCACAGCAACGGTCGGCGCGCCCCAGATCCGTCGCATCTGCCGCGTCCGCCGCGCGCCGCGCGCCGACCGGCGCCTCCGCGAAGCCCCCGCGCCGGCGCGCGCCGGTGGTTCCGATGTTGCCATCAGAGCTTGTTGATGGCGTCCCAGTGATCGGCGATCTCCTGCGCCGTCCAGATACCGCCCTCGTCCTTGAACTTCCCGGGGCTCTGGACGACCTTGTAAATGTACATCTGCGCGCCGGCGACCGCGAGGACGTTGCCGGTGCGGTCGGCGCAGAGGTCGGACGCGAGGAACAGCGCCGCGGGCGCGACGTGCGCCGGCGTCAGCGTGTCGCCGGCCGACTGGAACATCGGCAGATCCTCGGTCATGCGCGTCCTGGCGATCGGCGCGACCGCGTTGACCGTGATCCGCTGCTTCTGGAGCTCGATCGCGGCGGTGCGGGTGAGCCCGTAGATGCCGGCCTTGGCAGCGGAGTAGTTGGCCTGTCCGAAGTTGCCGAGCATCCCCGAGACGCTCGTTGTGTTGACGATCCGCCCTCCCCCGCCCTGCGCGACCATCTGCTTGGCGGCGGCCTGCGTGCACAGGAAGGTCCCCTTCAGGTGAACGGCGATGACGGCGTCCCACATCCCCTCATCCATCTTGAGGAGCGTCTTGTCGCGGAGGATTCCCGCGTTGTTGACCAGGATGTCGACCCTGCCGAACGCGTCGACGGCGGTCTTCACGATCCTCGCCGCGCCCTCGGGGGTCGTCACGCTGTCGAAGCTCGGCGCGGCCTGCCCGCCCGCGGCCCGGATCTCCTCGACGACCTGCGACGCCATCGCGTCGCTCGAGCCCGCCCCGTCGCGCGCGCCGCCGAGATCGTTGACCACGACCTTCGCGCCCTCCCGGGCGAAGAGCAGCGCCTCCTCGCGGCCGATCCCGCCGCCGGCGCCCGTGATGATCGCGACCTTTCCGTCGAGCAAGCCCATCGCAGATTCCTCCTGATCCGCGCGCCGGCGCGGTGCGCCGGGCCGTTTGCGCGCGGAGCTTCGCACACCGGGCCTCCGCCCGGGCGCACATTCGTGCGCGCGAGCCCGTGATCTCTCGATCTTGCGAGGCGCGCGAGGCGCACGGGGCACGCGCGGGCGGGCCCTTCCGCGCCGGTCCACGCCGGCCGCCCGACCACGCCGGGCGCGCTCTGCCGCCGCTGCTTGTTTGGCCGATCGCGGGTTGCGATGGTAACGCCGCGTTCGATGCAACTGCCCAGCCGCCTCTCCACGTCGACCCTGGGAGACCTGCTCGGCGCGCTGTACCGTGAGAAGACGACCGGGCTCCTGGAGCTCTGTGAGCTCCGGACGCCGAGCGGCTCCACGGTGCCCGGCCGCCAGCATCGGATCCAGCTCTTCTCTGGCCTCGTGACGGCCGTCGAGACGCCGCTCCGGGTGCCCCGCATCGGCGAGATCCTCGCGCAGGACGGCTCCGCGCCCGGGCCGTCGATCCAGCGGCTCGCCTCGCTCGTCGCGGCGCACCGGGGGCGCCGGACCGGCGAGGTGCTCGTGGCCGCGGGGCTCATCCCGGAGAGCGCGGTCGAGCGCGCGCTCCGGATCCAGCTCCGCGCCCGCCTCGAGGCGCTGTTCGCCATCGAGGAGGCGACCATCTGCTTCCACACAGCGAGGCCGCTCGCCGGCGCGCTGCGGCAGACAGGCCCGCTCTCGCCGAACGATTTCCTCCACGGCCGCCCGCGCGCGCGGGACCGCCACCGGCGCGTCGCGGACGTGGGGGCAGCACACCGCGCCTCGTCGAGCGCGCCGCCGCGCGGCGCAGCGGGGGGCGCGCCGCGGGCCGCCCGCGTGGACGAGCCGCGCCGCCGGGCGCTCGCCGTGCTCGGCCTGCGCGAGGGCGCGAGCGAGATCGAGATCCGCCGCGCGTTCCGCCGCCTGGCCGCGGTGATGCACCCCGATCTCGGCGGCGCGCAGCCCGGCGAGCACGCCCGGCGCACCGCGCGGTTCGCCGAGCTCTCGGCCGCCTACCACCTGCTCGTCGCCTGACCGCCTGCCACCCGCTCGTCGCCTGACCGCCTAGGCCCTGCCCACGAGGCGCTCGACGAGGAACGACGCCACCGTGATCGGCTTCGTTCCCGGGCCGAAGCCGGCGTCGAAGCCGAGCTCGACGGCGAGGTTGTGATCGATGCGCGGGCCGCCGAGCAGCAGGATGACCTTGTCCCGGAAGCCCTGGCGCGTCGCCATCTCCACGAGCGCCGCCGCGTTCTCCTTGTGGCAGTTGCGCTGCGTGATCACCTGCGAGACAAGGATGGCGTCGGCGCCGAGCGCCCTGGCCTTCTCGCACAGCTCGGCGTTCTCGACCTGCGCGCCGAGATTGTGGGCGTCGAAGCACTTGAAGCTCTCGAGGCCCTTCTCTCCAGCGAACCCCTTGTAATTCAGGATCGCGTCGATGCCCACGGTGTGCGCGTCGCTGCCCGTGCAGGCGCCAACGACCACGATCTTGCGGCCGAGCTTCTTCGCCTGCGCCTCGATCTCGTCGCGCGTGAGCGGCTGGGCGGCGAGCTCCTGAACCTCGATGTCCGAGATGTCGACCCCGTGCTGGGAGTGTCCGTAAACAACGAAATAGGTGTGCTCCCGGCTGGCCTGTTCCATGGCCGTGACCAGCGGCTCGCGCAGGCCGTGCGCCTCGGCGAAGCGCTTCGCCGCCTCGCGCGCGCGGTCGCCCGGCAGGACGCGGAGCGTGAACGACATCTGGACCATCCCGTCGCCCTCGCGGTCGCCATACGCACGCAGGATGTTTCTCGGTGCCATGCTCACCTCCGTCTTCAGGGGACGGACTGCGCCGCTCCCTCGTTGACAGTAGCGCCAGGCGGCCTCGCGCGGCTAGGGCTATCGCGTCATCGAGCGCGGACGAAGACGACACGAAAGCTCAGGGAGCATGCCTTTTGAAGACTCGAGTGACGTGGCTTCCCGGGGCGGTCCGAGCCCGCCTCCGGCGCCGGCGCGGAGCTCGAACGAGCACGGATCATCCCGCCTGGACACCAGGATGAGAGTTCCCTGGTTTTCCTGGCGTCCCCGGCGCCTCGGCGGCCGTCCTCCGTTCCTTCCGTTCCCCTCGAACCCCGCGTCAGCGCTGCGACGAGAGCGGCGCATCGCAGCGCCTAGGAGCGCTCCAGCACCTCGAGGATCGGGTTGAGGTACTCCGGGTGCCGCGCCGCGACGCCCGCGTACCCCTTCCCCCCGGTGCGCGTGCGCTTGACGTCGCCGAAGGCGCCGCGCCCGATCGCGTCCCACAGGGTGTCCCTCTCGACCTCGCGCAGCAGCGCGTGCGCCTTGTCGAGGACCTCGCGGGCGCGCGACTCGACGATGCCGCCCGGCTTCCACTGGATCTCGTCGCCGAGGTGCCGCGCCGCCGTGAAGATGTAGCGGGCGCTCTTCAGCGACAGATACCGGTCCATGAGGAGCGGCGTGTGGACCGCCTCGCTGAACATCCCGAGCAGCTCGATCGACTGGCCCGTCGTGATGCCGACCAGGTTGAACATCGCGTCGTGGACGTGGCTGTGGAAGATGTCGCCCGTCTTGAACTTGGTGGGCGGCATCCACTTGATCGGGTGTCGATCGAAGATCTGCCGGACGAGCTGGGCCTGCGCGAGCTCGAAGAGGAGGCTGTCCTCCAGCCAGGGGTTGATCTCGAAGGCGTGGCCGAGGCCCATCTGCTCCTCACGGAGGCCGGCGCGCCGGGCGAAGGCCTCGTTGATGAACTGCGACGCGAGCACCGTGTGGGCCTTCTCGACCGCGTCGGCCGTCGTGAGGTAGTTGTCCTCCCCCGTGTTGATGACGATCCCGCTCCTCGCGATGATCCTGCGGGAGAAGTACTGATCGACGAACGTCCGCTGCATGTTGATGTCGCGGAACAGGATCCCGTACATCGCGTCGTTGAGCAGCATGTCGAGCCGCTCGACCGCCGCCATCCAGGCGATCTCGCTCATGCACAGGCCGGACGAGTAGTTCGTCTGCGCGAGGTAGGTGCCGGTGTCGCGGGCCGCCTCGTCCGTGGCGCGGCGGATGATCCGGAAGTTCTCCTGCGTCGCGTACGTGCCGCCGTACCCCTCGGTGGTCGGCCCCTCGGGGACGTAGTCGAGGAGCGACTGCGCTGTCGCGCGGATCACGGCGACGATGTCGGCCCCGGCGAAGCCGGCGGCCTTGGCCTGGACGGCATCGTCGTAGATGTTGCCGGTCGCCACGATGACGTACTTGAGCGGCGCGGCGCCGACCCGGTGAGCGGCCTTGTTGGCCTCGCGCTCGTCGCGGGCCCTGTCGATCCGGGCGATCGCCTCCCGCGTCGCCGCCTCGAGCGCGCCGCGCGCCTCGGCCACGGACGGGCCCTGTTCGAAGTCGGCCGACTCGCTGAAGGCCAGCATCTCCGCCGCCTCCTGGACCGAGGCGGCGCCCTCGGAGAGCGCCCGGCCGAGGTGGTACGCGACGCCGCGGCCGATCTGCCCCGCCTTATGGATGCGATCGACGAGCGCGTTCGCGAGCGGCGTCCCCTCGGCGTCGGCCCCGACAACGCCGTAGGCGCGGGCCACGGTGCGCTCGACGCCGACCGTCGTGTGGCCGTCGATGAAGCGCTGCACCTCGTCGGCGATGTCGGCCGCAAATGCGCGGCACGCCTCCACTTTTTCCTGCTCCACGGGGACGGTGGTCATGGATTTCTCCGGGGCAGGCGGTCTTAGCGCACTCTCACCGCGGCCGGTACTCCGGCGCGGGATCCGCGGCGGAGCGGCCGGCCGCGAGGGATGACTGCGCGCGGCCATGCCGCGTGCGCCGCGCGGCGGGCGGCGCTAGACGGGGTCATGGGCAAGCTCATCCTGCTCTTCACGGTGGTCCCGATCGTGGAGCTCTGGCTGCTTCTCTCGATCGGCGACCTCATCGGCTTCTGGCCCACCGTCGCGTTCGCGCTGGGAACGGCGGTCTTCGGCGCGGCGCTCGGCAAGCGCGAGGGGCTCAAGGTGCTCGCCGCCTGGCGGGGCGCGATGGCGGAGGGCCGCATCCCCGACGAGGGGCTCACCGGAGGGCTGCTCGTGCTCCTCGGCGCGGCGCTGCTCGTCACGCCGGGCGTGCTGACCGATCTGGCGGGGATCCTGCTCCTGCTGCCGCCCACGCGCCGCCGGATCGCGGCGCTGGTGCGCGCCCGGCTCGAGCAGCGGGTGGCGGCGAGCGCCGCGGGGTTCGGCGGAGGCGGCCCGGGCGCCGGCACGTTCTTCAGCATGCGGGTCATCGACATCGGCGGCGCGCCGTTCGGCGGGCGCTCCGGCGCGCCGTCCTGGCGACCTCCGCCGCCGGGGCAGGTCATCGACGTCGAGGCGGCGGAGGTGACCGACGACGACGCGCCCGGCGGACCGGCACACCAGACGACGCGACGACTGCCCCGCTGACGCCCCGGCGACGCAGACCCCCGGCGAGCCCATCCGCGCTCGCCGCCCCCGGGGCATCAACGCTCCTTCGTCGCCTCTCCGACAACCTCCCTTCCACGCCTCCACGCCCGCGTCAGCAGCTCGCGAAACGCGCAAGCAACAGCGCCATCAACAACACAAGTTGATGATTCACGATCGGGCTGCACGAATGAAACGACAAAGAAACAAAGCCTATTGTAGGCTCCTCAACGTCGTCGGAGCGATCCGACAACTCAGGAGAAGCGACATGAAGATCTGAGCCCGTACAACGCGACGTGACAACGCACAACGACCCCAGCGCAACACCCTATGCTAGATCCAGCTCGAACCGTGATCCCATCGACCCAACCGCGCCGCTCGGGGAGCGGCACGACGAACGGCTCTGGCACGGCGTCCAGCCCTGAGCCGCGCCGGCGGGCGACGAGCCGGCGGCCCCACCTCACGCTGTCGAGGGGGGTGACCCGATGAGGCTCTTCAAGTCCGTGGCCGACTGGCTGCTCGGGCACGTCGATCCGAGGGAGCCGATCGGCAGCTCGCTCATCAACGCCATCTCGCGGCTCCCCATCCACCTCGCCGCGGACGCCGTGTGCCTCCGGAAGAACGCCGACTCCGGCGCCCTGGAGGTGCTCTTGACCCAGCGTGGAGCATCGGAGTCGGAGCCGGGCGCGTGGGGCTGCCCCGGGAGCGTCCTCTCGCCGGGCGAGCAGCCCGAGCACGTCCTCGATCGGGTCGGGGTGGCGATCTCCGACTTCACGTTCATCGGCGACTATTTCTCGGCCGCAGCGCGCGGCTGGATGCTGTCCCGGGTCCATCAGGCGAAGCTCGCCGAGGTCCCGGCCACGGGCACCTGGTGGCCCGTCGAGCAGCTCCCGAACAACATGGTTCCCAAGCACCGGGAACAGGTCATCCCGATGGCCGTCAAGGCGTTCCACGCCCAAAGGACGAAGAGCTCCCAGAAGGTCAGCCCCATCCCCGCGTGAGCAGCGCGCGCCGCGCTGCGCGACCAGGCGGCTGTAGAGCCCGCACACACGAAGGAAGGAAGCGTGGGTGCTCCGCGCAGGCTGGCCGCCCGCGCCGCACGCGGTCGGCCGCCATCGCCCAGGCTGGCCCCGCGCTGCGATGGACGATCGCGGTGGCCCAGGCCGGCCGCCGCGCTGCGCGGGCGGACGCTCGCTGTCACCCGGGCGCGCCGCGCTCTGCGCTGGTCGGACGATCGCTATCGCTCACGCGCGGCTTCGGTTACGCTGCGCGGTACGGCTGTGGATCCCCGCGGCGGCGCTCTCTCCGCAGGCGATTCTGCAGGGACATGGAGCTCATGACGGTCGACAAGACAGCCCTCATCGTGGGAGGAACAGGCCTCGTCGGCGGCCATTGCTTGCGCCTCCTCGTGCAGCAGCCCGCGTACGCGCGGGTGGTCGCCCTGCTGCGCCGCCCCGCCGCGATCGAGGATCCGCGGCTCTCCCAGCGCATCGTCGACTTCGACCAGCTGGACGGCGCCGAGTTCGCCGGCGTCACCGACGTGTTCTGCGCGCTCGGGACGACGATCGCCAAGGCCGGCTCCGAAGAGGCCTTCTATCAGATCGATTATCGTTACCCGATCACCGTCGCCAGGCTCGCCGAGAAGGCGGGCGTGAAGCAGCTCGTCATCGTCTCCTCCGTGGGCGCCGATCCGCGCTCGACCAGCTTCTACCTGCGCGTGAAGGGGGAGCTCGAGCAGGAGCTCTCCGCCGCGAGCTTCGCGTCGGTGCACGTCATGCGCCCGAGCCTGCTGCTCGGCGAGCGGGGCGAGGTCAGGAGGGGTGAGGCCATCGGCGTCGCGGCGGCGCAGACGCTCCGGTTCACGATGAAGGGCGGCCTGCGCAGGTACCGGCCGATCGACGCGAGGACCGTCGCCGGCGCCATGGTCGCGGCCGCGCTCCAGGGGAAACCCGGACGCCACGTGTATCACTTCGACGACATGGAAACGCTCGCCAAGGGCATCGGCGTCGTCCAGGCCTGATCGCCGCCCCCGGGCCGCGCCCTGCGCCCGGCCGGACAGGCGTGTCGCCGCTCGCTCCGGCCGGCGCGGGGCCTCCCGAGGCCGCCATGGCGCCGCCACCCCTGCCGCGACGCAAGCGCGCGGAAGTGCTAGGGCTGGCGGCGGGCACGGCGCTCGCTGGAGGCCGCCGCCATGGTCTTCGCGGAGCCCCCCTTGTCGATCCCGATCGAGCGCCTCACCCCTTCCCTGCTGCGCCCTCCAGAGGGCGCGCCCCCGTCGATCGACGCGGTGCTCGCGGAGCGGTTCGGCATCGCCTCGTTCCGGCCATGGCAGCGCGAGGCGATCGACGCCCTGCTCGGGGGCGCGGGGCGCGTCCTCGTCGTCGCGCCGACCGGCGGCGGCAAATCGCTCTGCTACCAGCTCCCGGCCGTCGCCCTGCCCGGAACGACGCTCGTCCTGAGCCCGCTCATCTCCCTGATGGAAGATCAGGTGCGCGCGCTCGAGGCGCGGGGCATCCCGGCCACGTTCGTCGCGTCCAGCCTCTCGCGTGAGGAGAACGGCCGCCGCCTCGCCGCCCTCCGCCGGGGCGAGTACAAGCTCGTCTACGCGGCGCCCGAGCGCCTCGCGCTCGACGGCTTCCTCGAGGCGCTCTCCGCGAGCCGGCTGTCGCTCGTCGCCATCGACGAGGCGCACTGCATCGTGCAGTGGGGGCACGACTTCCGGCCCGACTACCTGCGCATCGGCGCCGCGCTCGCGCGGCTCCGCCCGCCCCGGGTGCTCGCCTGCACCGCGACAGCGACCCCCGACGCGCGCGACGAGATCATCCGCCGCCTCGGCTGGCCGCTGCCCTCGTCCGGAGGCGACGGCGAGGCGGAGGACGAGGGCGGGGCGCGCGCGTCGCGCGGGTCGGACGAGCCGCCGCCCACGGTGATCCTGCGCGGGTTCGCGCGGCCCAACCTCCACCTCCAGGTCTCCGCGGTCGACGGCCCGCGCGAGGCCGGGCGCCGCGCGGCGCGGGCGCTGTCGGACGCCCTCGGCGACCCGGGTCGGCCCCGCGGCGCGGGCATCGTCTACGCCGCGACCCGCAAGGGCGCGGAGCGGCTCGCCGAGGCGCTCCGCGACGCCGGCTGGAACGCGGAGGCGTACCACGCCGGCCTCGCCCCCGAGTCGCGCGCGCGCCTGTCGGCCGGCTTCGCCGACCGCAGCCTGTCCGTGGTCGTGGCGACGAACGCCTTCGGCATGGGCATTGATCGCCCCGACGTCCGCCTCGTCGTGCACGCCCAGCCGCCGTCGTCGATCGAGGGCTATTACCAGGAGGTCGGGCGCGCCGGCCGCGACGGCGATCCGGCGCGCGGCCTCCTGCTCTTCGCGCCCGCGGACATCGCGCTGCGCCGCCGGCTGTGCCAGCTCGGCGAGGGGGGCGTGGAGGCGAACCCGGAGGACGCCGCGCGCGCCTGGGGGCTCTTCCGCGAGCTGCTCCGCTACATCGACGCCGCGACGTGCCGGCACGACTTCATCCTTCGCTACTTCGGCGACGAGGCCGAGTCGCTCGGCGGCTGCGGCCACTGCGACGTCTGCCTCGAGGTCGACGCCCTCGAGGCGAGCGACCCCGCCGCGCTCGCCCGCGACAACGATCTCGTGCGACGCGCGCTCGCCGGCGTCGCGCGCGCGAAGGGCGGCGCCGGGATGCAGGCGATCGCGTCCATGCTCGTCGGCGAGTCGAACGAGCGCGTCCGCCGCATGGGGCTCGATCGGCTCTCCACGTTCGGCGTCCTCGAGAAGAAGAGCCACGACGAGGCGATGTCGATCCTGCGGGTCCTGCTCGCGAACGGCTGGATCGATCTCACCACCGGCGAGTTCCCCGTCCCCCTCGTCACGCCGTCGGGCTGGCGCGTGATGCGCGGCGAGGTGCCCGCGCGGGTGCGGCTCCCGCTGCCCGCGGCGCGCCGGAGGCCGCTGCGCCGCGCGGCGCCGGGCCCCTCGCCCGCCGCGCGGCCGTCGCCGGCGACGGCCGCGGCCTCCGGGCGCGCGCGCGCGGAGGCGGCCGCGCCCGTGTCATGGGCGGCAGCGCCCCACGCCGGCGCGGCGCCCCCGGAAGCGGCCGCTCCCCTGCCCGCCTCGCGCGCGGAGGCGGCGCCCGACGCCGATCTCGACGAGCAGGACGTCCCGCTGTTCGAGGCGCTCCGCGCCCACAGGGCCGCGCTCGCGAAGGAGAAGGCGCTGCCCGCGTACATCATCGCGCACGACAGGACGCTCCGCGAGATTGCCCGGATCCGGCCCGTGTCGCTGGACGATCTCGCGCTCGCGCGCGGGATGGGGCAGGCGAAGATCTCGAGCTATGGGGAGGGCATCCTGCGCGTGGTGCGGGAGTTCTCGGGGCCGTGATCGCCGGAGGGGCGCTCGGGCGCGGGGAGCGGCGGGGTCCGCGCGAAGGGGCGCCCGGGGCGATGTGAGGGCGCGGGAGGGCGGGAGGACGCTGGAGGCGTCTGCGCCGTTCTCCACGCTGCCCTGGTCGACGCGGCGTCGCCTCCGTTCAGGCGTGACCTGCGACGCGGAGCTCGGCGATGAGCTGGCCGTCCAGGCTGACGAACGTCGTGAGCCGGCCCTCGACGTTGATGAACACGTCGAGCATCACGCCGGCGCCGAGGTCGACGACGTGCAGGTCGCCCTTGAGGACCACCGTCGGGGCCTCGCTCCCCCTCGGCGCCCGCCTCGGGCCCCGCTCCATGGTCTTCTTCGAGTTCATGTCCCCCTCCGCCCGCTGGCCTCTCCGTGCCGTGTCCTCCCGGAGCCGGCTCCGCGCGGCGCGCTGTCGACGGGATCGAGACCCCGCGCGCGGGACACCTTGCTTCCCGGCGGACACGACAAGCGCGTTCCATGCCGTGCTCGTACGGCTGAAGTGATCCTTCCCTTCACGCAGCCCCCTTTCCCTCCGCTCGCTGACCGGCGGTACCTCCATTTCACTGGATAGGCTTCGCGGGAAGGCATGAAGTTCGGGGGATGATCGGAATTTTCTTCCCGGCTTCCCAACCTCCGGCACGAATCCGGCAACCCGGTCGCCAGCTCCCCGCTCACCCCGGACTCGGTCGGCCTCAACCTCGGTCGGCGGCGAGACCCCAACCTCGGTCGGCCTCAACCTCGGTCGGCGAGACCCCAACCTCGGCGAGACCCCAACCTCGGCGAGACCCCAACCTCGGCGAGACCCCAACCTCGGCGAGACCCCAACCTCGGCGAGACTCCAACCTGGCGAGACCCCAACCTCGGCGAGACCCCAACCTCGGCGAGACCCCAACCTCGGCGAGACCCCAACCTCGGCGAGACCCCAACCTCGGCGAGACTCCAACCTGGCGAGACCCCAACCTCGGTCGGCGAGACCCCAACCTCGGTCGGCGAGACCCCAACCTCGGTCGGCTCAACCTCGGTCGGCCTCAACCTCGGTCTGCGGCGAGACCCCAACCTCGGTCGGCCTCAACCTCGGTCGGCCTCAACCTCGGTCGGTCAGCTCACCCGTGCCCAGGACGCAAGCGACGCTGCCGCGGTCACGGAGACCCTTCCCGACGCGAGCACCTGGCCGAGCGCCGGTTGCGCCAGGAGCAGCGCCTCGACCCGCAGCAGCGCCGGCAGGTAGACGACCTCCCGCGCCAGGCCGCCGCCCCGGTGGACGCGCGCCGCGATGCGCAGGGCGTCCCCGGTGGAGCGCGCCCCGTGCGCCTCGATCAGCCGCGCCGTCTCGACGAAGCCAGCCCCGCGCTCGACGCTCCTCGCGGCCAGGTGGCGCAGCCCGAGCTCGCTCCGGCGCGCGCCGACCAGGTAGCCCGCGGCGCGCTCGCGCGCGAGCGCCCAGCCCTCCTGATCGTCGCCGCCGTTGGCCGTCCCGATCGCGAAGATCCCGAGCGGCAGCGCCGCCGCGCGCAAGCCGGGCGCCGCGTGCCCCTCGATCTCGTGGAGCACCGTGCGCTCCACGTCCTCGCGCGTGAGCATCCGGCCCCGCGCGATCTGGATCACCCCGTCGCCCGTCGCCGCGAGCGGCGCGATGTCCGCGATCACCACCCGCAGCGGCAACCGCCGCGCCCCGATCTCGCGCCGCATCCGCGACACGAGCGACCCCGGCGCGCGCGCGTCGTCGCTCCGCACCCGCGCCTCGTCGCGCGCCGCCGCGCCCGCCTCCTCCTCGACCCAGGCCGCGGCGAGCGCGTCCGCCTCCTCGTCGAACGCGTCGCGCGCCGCGTACCGCAGGCGCGCGGCAGCCCAGCACCCGGCCCCGCCCGCGGCCTCGCAGATGGCGGCCTCCGCGGCGAGCTCGCGGGCGCGCCCCGCGTACACAGCGCCGAGCTCCCCCTGCTCCGCGAGCCGCTCGGCGGCCGTCTCCATCGCCCTCCGCACGTCGCTGTGGTCCTGCGCCGGCGCGTACGTGAAGCGCGGCACCTCGCCGCCGCTCCGCCCCCACGACGAGGCGAGCCGCGCGAGCTCCTCGACGAGGTTCACCGGCGTGCTCGCGCCCACGACGCGGATCCGCCGCGCCGCCGCGCCGAGGAGCCGGTCCGCGTCCGGCACCCAGGCCGGCGGTGCAGGCGGCTCCGCCGCTCTAGCCCGAGGACGCCGCGCCACGCTCCTCCGCTCCTTTCACGCTCACCCGGCCCCCGCCCGCTCGGTGCCAGCTCGCCCCGCCCCCGCCCGCTCGGTGCCAGCTCGCCCCGCCCCCGCTCGCTCTGTTCCCGCTCGCCCCGCCATCGCGCCGCGCGCCCGGTGCTTCCCGCCTCAGAGCAGGTTCGCCGCGAGCTCCGCGAGCTCGCTGCGCTCGCCCTTGGCGAGCACCACGTGCCCCGCGATGCGCTCGCGCTTGAACCGCTCGGCCACGACGAGCAGGCCGTTCGACGCGTGGTCCACGTACGGGTTGTCGATCTGCTGCGGATCGCCGGTCAGCACGATCTTCGTCCCCTCCCCGCACCGCGTGATGATCGTCTTCACCTCGTGCGGGGTGAGGTTCTGGGCCTCGTCCACGATGAGGTACTGGTGCGGCAGGCTGCGCCCGCGGATGTACGTCAGCGGCTCGACCTGGATCCGCCCGCTCTCGAGGAGCTCCACGAAGCCGCGCGCGTCGCGCCCCGGCTTCGTGCCCCCGTTCGAGAAGAGGAACTCGAGGTTGTCGAAGATCGGCTGCATCCACGGGTTCAGCTTCTCGTCCACGTCGCCCGGAAGGAAGCCCAGATCGCGCCCGAGCGGCATGATCGGCCGGCTCACGAGCAGCCGGCTGTAGGCGTTGTCCTCCGTCGTGCGCTTGAGCGCCGCCGCGAGCGCCAGCAGCGTCTTGCCCGTCCCCGCCTTGCCGACCAGCGTGATCAGCCGGACGGAATCGTCGAGCAGCAGGTCGAGCGCGAAGGCCTGCTCCTTGTTGCGCGGCCGGACGCCCATCACCCCCTCGCGCCCCACGCGGAGCGCGACGATCTGCCCACGCGCCGCGTCGAAGCGGCCGAGCGCCGTGTGGCTCGGCGCCCCCGCGTCGCGGAGGAGCACCGCCGCATTCGGCAAGAGTTCCGCGAGGTTGGGGCCGGCGAGGAAGCCGTTCTGGAAGAACGCGTCGACCTCGGCGCCGGGCACCTCGAGCTCGACCACCGACTGCTCGATGGACGGGTCGTGCACCCGCTGGTTCTCGTACGTCTCCGCCGGGATCCCGAGCGCGTCGGCGCGGATCCGGAGGTTCGTGTCCATCGTCACGAAGATGGTCGGCCGGTCCTTGTGCCGGTCGCGGATGTCCATCGCCGTCTGCAGGATGGCGTTGTCCTGCGAGCCCGACTCCAGCCCCACGAGCAGCTCCGGCCGCCGCTCCGGGATCGCGATCCGCAGCGTGCCGCCGCTCTCGAGGAGCACGCCTGTCGCGAGGGTGCCGGCGCCGCGCACCTCGTCGAGCAGCCGCGCGATGGTCCTCGCATTGCGCCCGCGCTCCGAGCCCTCCCGCTTGAACTGATCGATCTCCTCGATCGCGTAGATCGGGATGATGACGTCGTTGTCCTCGAACTTGAAGATCGCGTGAGGGTCGTGGAGCAGGACGTTCGCGTCGAGAACGTAATTCTTCTTCATGGGTGGGGCGCGACGACGTACCCCCCTGGAGGGACGGGCGCAAGGGAGCTGTTGTGTCGCCCGCCCCCGGATGTCGTCACCCGTTGATCGGCGGGCGCCCCTCCCCGACATCCGGGGAAATCACGCCCTTCGCCTCGGCCGGATCGCCATGTTCCGGGCGTCCGTGGCGGTCAGAGATCGATCCGGTAGTCCTTGATCTTGTAGAGCAACGCCCGGTGGCTGATCTCGAGCACCTCGGCCGCCTTGGTCCGGTTGCCCTTGGTCTTCTGGAGCGCCCGCCGGATGAGGATCTCCTCGATCACGCGCGACGTCTTCTTGATCGACAGCTCCCCGCTCGTGAGCTGCATCTGGATGGGGTCGCGCGCCTCGCGGATCCGGTCGGGCAGGTCGGCCTCGCCGATGCGCTCGCCCTCGCAGAGCACCATGGCGCGCTCCACGGTGTTCTCCAGCTCGCGCACGTTCCCCGGCCACCGGTACTCCAGGAGCAGCCGGCGCGCCTCGGGCTCGAAGCCGCGGATGTTCATGCCGAACCGCGCGTTGTTCCTCGCGAGGAAGTGGTCGAGCAGGATCGGGATGTCCTCGCGCCGCTCCCTGAGCGGCGGGATCGCGATCGGGAGCACGTTGATCCGGTAGAACAGGTCCTCCCGGAACCGGCCGGCCTGCGTCTCGGCCGAGAGATCGCGGTGCGTCGCCGCCAGGATGCGGACATCGACCTTGATGTCCCGGTTGTCCCCCAGGCGGCGGATCGTCTCCTCCTGGAGCACCCGGAGCAGCTTCACCTGCAGCGACAGCGGCAGCTCGCCGATCTCGTCGAGCAGCAGCGTGCCGTGGTTCGCCTGCTCGAACAGCCCCGCCCTGTCGTTCATCGCGTCGGTGAACGCGCCCCGCTTGTACCCGAAGAGCTCGCTCTCCAGGAGGTTCTCCGGGATCGCCCCGCAGTTCACCGCCACGAACGGCCCCCCGCGCCGGCCCGATCGCCGGTGGATCGCCCGGGCCACGAGCTCCTTGCCCACGCCGCTCTCGCCCGTGATGAGCGCCGTGGTCTTGTACTCGGCCACCTTCGCGATCGTCTTGAAGATCGCCTGCATCGGCGGGCTCTTCGCGAGGATCTCCTCGAAGAAGTTCTCCCGCCGGATCTCCTGGCGGAGCGCGCGGTTCTCGCGGCGCAGCGCCTCCCGCTCCTCGGCCTTGCGGAGCGTGAGCAGCACCTCCTCGGCCTTGAACGGCTTCTGGATGTAATCGTAGGCGCCCGCCTTCATCGCCTCGATCGCGAGGTCGATGTTGCCATAGGCGCTCATCACGATGACGGTGGCCTCGTTGCCCTTGGCCTTCAGCGTCGCGAGCAGGTCGAGCCCGCCCATCTTCGGCATCCGCACGTCGGTGAGGATGACGTCGGGCCCGAACGTCTCGACCATCGCGAGCGCCTCCTCGCCGCTCGAGACCGCCTCGACCTCATAGCCGTCTCGCTTGAGGAAAGTGCGCACCACGAGGCGCAGGTTTTCTTCGTCGTCAACGACCAGGACACGGCGCATAGACCCTGAAAACTTTTCCTACACCGGCGCGCAGCACTCCGCAATGAGTTGCACCTCGGCCCATGCCGCGGTGCGCCCATCTGCCGCCCATTCGCGGGCGGCGCGCCCGGGTACAGGCCCGCCCGCGCGCCCGGGTGCGGCCCTCGGAGCGGCTCGGTGCGGCCCTCGGCGCGCCCGGGTGCGGGCACGGCGCGCGGGGGAGGCGGGCGGGCTCTGCGAAGGACGTCGCGCACCGCGCGAAGCCCGCTGCGCGAGTCGGGATGCGCCTGCGCGGCCGATGCGCTGCGCGGCGCCGCGGTGACGTCGTGCGGGCGGCGGCCGTGCCAGTTGACGCCTGTCGCGCAGGCTGCTTTAGCGGCGACGCGCACCGGGATCGAGCAGGGCCGCGCGCGGCCCGGACGACGCCGGCGCGGCTTTCGCAGGCAGGACTGCGTCCCTTAACCGATCGCGTGAGGAGCCACGGCATGAGCATGAAGGATCGTCTGGTCGACCAAGCAAAGAAGCTCGCCTCGTCGAGCACGGTCGTCCGTGTCGTCAGCAACGATCGCGTGATGCGGCTCGCCACCGGGGTCATGGACGCGAAGAACCGCCTGCGCGCCGCCCGGGAGCGCGCGGCCGAGGCGTGGGACATCCTGCTCAACGGGCACGCGCTCCCGAACATCGACCCGGCGCTCGACGACGAGGCCGGCGTCCACGGGGCGACCCCGGCCCGCGCGGCGCCCTCCCGACCCGCCGCCGGCGGCGCGGGGCTGTCGACCGTGGAGGAGACGGTGAGCGCCAGGGCGCAGCCCGCCGCCGCGCGCGCGCACGTGAACGGCGTCGGCGCGAACGGGGCGGCCAACGGCGCGGGCGCGAACGGCGCCGGCACCTACGTCGCGGCGGCGGCCGAGCAGCAGCTCGCGACGCAGATGGCGGCGCGGACGTCGCTGTCGCGGATCGGCGGGCGCGACGTGTTCGAGAAGGCGTACAAGTTCATGACGGCGGACAACGCCCGCGCCATGGGCGTCTACCCGTTCTTCCGACCGCTCGACTTCAACAACGGCCCCGAGGCCCAGCTCGAGGGGCGGACCGTGATCATGCTCGGCTCGAACAACTACCTCGGGCTGACGACCCACCCGAAGGTGCGGGAGGCCGCGAAGCAGGCGATCGACAAGTACGGCACGAGCATGACCGGCTCGCGGCTCGTGAACGGGTCGATGCGCCTCCACAACGAGCTCGAGGAGAAGCTCGCCGCCTACCACGGCAAGGAGGCGGGGCTCGTGTTCACCACGGGCTACCAGGTCAACATCGCCACCATCTCGGCGCTCCTCAGCAACAAGCGCAGCGTCGCGATGATCGACAAGGACGATCACGCGTCGATCTACGACGGCGTGCGGCTCGCGCAGGCGGCCGGCGCCCGGATGGTGCGGTACAAGCACAGCGACCCCGCGGCGCTCGACAGCGCGCTGTCCGAGATCGCCGACACCGAGGGGGCGCTCGTGATCACCGACGGCGTCTTCAGCGCCCAGGGCGAGATCGCGAACCTGCCCGGCATCGTCGAGGTCGTGAAGAAGCACAAGGCGCGGCTCCTCGTCGACGACGCGCACGCCCTCGGCGTCATCGGCCCGGGCGGCCGCGGCACCGCGGCGCACTTCGGCCTCGGCAAGGACGTCGACCTCATCGGCGGCACCTTCTCGAAGTCGCTCGCCTCGATCGGCGGCTGGCTCGTGGGCGAGCGCAAGGTGCTCGATTACATTCAGCATTTCGCCTACAGCTTCCTCTTCGCGGCGAGCGCGGCGCCGCCCTGCGTCGCCGCCGCCATGGCCTCGCTCGAGGTCATGCAGGAGGAGCCCTGGCGCCAGGAGAAGCTCCGCGAGAACTTCACCTACATGCGCACGGAGCTGCAGCGGCTCGGCTTCGAGCTCGGCAAGACCGAGACGGCGGTCATCCCCATCTACATCCGCGACGACCTCAAGACCGTGATGATGTGGAAGTCGCTCCTCGACGACTACTCCCTCTACGTGAACCCGTTCATCACCCCGGGCGTCCCGCCCAAGCAGCAGGTCCTCCGCACGAGCTACATGGCGACCCACGAGCGCAAGCACCTCGATCACGCGCTCGAGGCGTTCGAGAAGGTCGGCAAGAAGTTCGGCGTCATCTAGCCGGGTCACGGGCGGGCGGCCCGGGCGGCTCTGCGCCCGACGCCGCCCGTGGTATCGGGGAGCGATGACGATCGTCCTGCACCGCTTCCCGCTCAGCCACTTCTCCGAGAAGGCCCGGGCGGCGCTCGACTTCAAGGGGCTCGAGTACCGGATCGTGGATCACCGGCCCGGTCCCGAGCAGATCGCCATCTACCGCCTCTCCGGCCAGCGCAAGCTCCCCGTGATCGAGCACGACGGCACGGTCGTCGCGGACTCCACCGAGATCGCCCTCTACCTCGAGCGCACCTTCCCCGATCGCCCGCGCCTGCTCCCCGAGGACCCCAGCGCGCGGCTCGAGGTGCTCGCACTCGAGGCGCAGCTCGACGACGCGCTCGGCAGGTGCGCGCCGCTCGTCTGGGTGCGCCACGCCGTCCGCGACGAGCGGTACCTCGACGCGCTGGGCGCCGCGACGACGCCGCTCGTCAGCCTCGGGCTGCGCGCCCTGGCCGCCGTCCTCCCGCTGGCCGAGGCGCGGCTCGGGCCCGTCCAGCGGCGGCTCGACGACGCGGAGAGCACCGTGCGCGCCACGCTCGCCGACCTCTGCGCCCGGCTCGAGACCTCGAGGTATCTCGTCGGCGACCAGCCGTCGCTCGCCGACATCGCCGCCGTGACCCTCGTACACCCCATCAAGTTTCCGCCGTCGCGGCACCTCTTCCAGCCGGCGCTCGCGGGCGCGTCCGTGCACAGCATCGCCGAGCACCCCGACCTCGCCCGCTTCTTCGAGTTCCGGGACGGCTTCTACCGAGACCACCTCCACTGAGCGGCGCGCAGGCCCCTCAGCCCTGCGCCGCGCTGGCCTCGGCGATGAGGCCCTCATCCGGGCGCAGCTCGGCGATCGGCGGGAGCCGCTCCCCGGCTCGGTCGAGGCCCGTGGCCAGCAGGATGCGCCCGCCAAAGGCGCCGCCCGGCAGCTCGATCCGGCGCGGCTGCGAGGACAGGTTGAGCACGACGACGAGCCGGCGGCCGTCGCGCGCTCGCTGGTAGGCGAGGAGGTCGTCGCCCGCGACGATCGGCGCGTAGCTGCCGACGGCGAGCGCCGGCTCGGCCCGCCGGAGGGCGATGAGCGCGCGGTAGAGCGACAGGATCGACCGCGGATCGGCGCGCAGCGCCGCGACGTTGGTGCGATCGGCGTCGGCCGCGAGCGGCAACCACGGCGCGCCCGTCGTGAAGCCGCCGTTCGGGCCGCCGTCCCACTGCATGGGCGTGCGCTCCGGATCGCGCCCGACGCCGAGGCCGGGCACGTTCTTCTCGAACGGGTCCTGGACAAGCTCGGGCGGGATCGGGACGTCGCTCATCCCGATCTCGTCGCCGTAGTAGAGCGTCGGGGTGCCCCGGAGCGTGAGGAGCAGCATCGCCGCGACGCGCGCCTGGGCGGCGCCGATACGGCTCCTGATGCGGGGCTTGTCGTGGTTGCCGAGCACCCAGTTCGGCCACGCGCCCGGCGGCAGCGCCGCCTCGTACTCCCGCACGATCTCCGCGATCGCCCGCGCGTCCCAGGGCGCGCCGATCAGGTGGAAGTTGAAGGGCAGGTGCATGCCGGACAGGTCCTGTCCGTAGTAGGCCATCAGCCGATCGAACGGCAGGTAGGCCTCGCCGATCAGCACCCGATCGTCGTACGCGTCGAGCACGCGGCGCATGGCGGCGACGGCCTCGTGCACCTCGGGGCGATCGGTCGTGTACAGCCGGAGCAGCCTCCGGTGCGGCGGCATGCCGGGCTTCCAGTGGGGGTTCGGCGGGTTGTCGCGGAGCTCGCTGTCCTTGATGAGGTGGTGAATGGTGTCCACGCGGAAACCGTCCACGCCGCGCTCCAGCCAGAAGCGCAGCACATCGAGCATCGCGTCGCGCACCTCGGGGTTGCGCCAGTCGAGGTCCGGCTGCTCCTTCAGGTACGCGTGGTAGTAATACTGGCCCGTCGCGGCGTCCCACGCCCACGCGGGGCCGCCGAACTCGCTGAGCCAGTTGTTCGGCGGGCCGCCGTCCGGCGCCGGATCGCGCCAGATGTACCAGCCGCGCTTCGCGCTCGCGCGCGACGCGCGGGACTCGACGAACCAGGGGTGCCGATCGGAGGTGTGGTTCGGCACGTAGTCCAGGATGACCTTGAGGCCCGCGGCGTGCGCGTCGCGCACGAGCGCATCGAACTCGTCCAGCGTGCCGAAGCGGGGATCGACGCCGCGGTAGTCCGAGACGTCGTAACCGAAGTCGGCCATGGGCGATGTGTAGATCGGAGAGATCCAGATCGCGTCGACGCCGAGCCACGCCAGGTGGTCGAGGCGGGACCGGATCCCGCGCAGATCGCCGATGCCGTCACCGTTCGAGTCCATGAACGAGCGAGGGTATATCTGATAGACGATCCCCCGCTGCCACCAGCGTGCATCGAGCATGTCGCGCGCCCCGTTGGTACCTGTCGCGACGCGACGATAGCACGCGATGGCGGCGCCACGGGGGCGCCGCGCTGCCCGCCCGCGCCCGGCAAGCTCGACAGGGCAGCTCGGCGTCGCCCGGCGAGGCCCCCGCGGCCGTGGCCGAGCGGCGGGCCCGCGGGCGCGCCGCCGGGACCGCAGCGCACGTGGCGGGCGCCGCCGGGACCGCAGCGCAGGTGGCCAGCGCGCCGCCTCGCTCACGGCGCGTCGCGGGCACGACGTTTATCGCTCGCGCCCGTGCACATCACCTTTGCGTATTTGCTCACCACTACGTTAGTGTCTTCCCGCTGCCGTTACGTTGCATGTTGCACGCACGTTTCATGTTGCTTTCACGCCATGTTGCGCAGAGGAGGCAGTTCAATGATGGATAAGGGTATGGGGAAATGTTGCGCGGCGCTCGCTTGCGTCGCGGGGTTGCTCGCGTCCCCGGCCGCGTGGGCCCAGGATCCCGCGCCGCCCCCGGCTGATCCGGGCGCAGCAGCGCCCCCGGCGGAGCCGACCCCGCCGGCGCCGACAGTGGAGCCGACCGCGACCGCGCCCGCGCCCGCGAGCGACGCGGGCGCCACGGCGCCCGTCCCGCCGGCGCCGGGCACCGCCGAGCCGGTCGGCGAGCCGAAGGCCGAGCCGAGCCCGATCGCGAGCTGGTTCCGGATGGACATGGACAACCTCGGTCTCCAGCTCTGGGCCGGCGCCTCGCACCAGCTCGGCCCCATCAGCCTCTCGAGCGACATCTACATCACCCCGCTGCTCGGGACCGCGGAGTTCGACATCGGCCCCGCCTTCACGTTCGGCCCGGTCACCCTCAACCCGATGGTGGGCTTCGCGTTCAACTTCCTCACGCAGCAGCCGGCGGCGCTCGTCGCCCCGCAGCTCTTCACCTACGTCGACGCGAAGCCCGTTTATTTCGAGTCGTGGATCCTGGGCTCGTTCTCCAGCATGTTCAACGAGACAGCGTCGGACTACTTCTACTCGCGGGACTTTCTCCTCTTCTACCCGACCGACGATTTCGGCATCGGCCCGCACCTGGAGCTCACGATCGAGGCCAACGAGATCAACATCGCGGACGACCCGGCGACGGCGGATGTGAACGAGGCGAGCGTCGATGAATCCGGCCTCTCCAGCCTGCAGATCGGCGGGGCGATCGGCCTGAACTACGGCACGGGAAACAAGCTGCTCCTGTATCTCGGCTACGAGACGCAGGCGGAGAGCCAGCTCGGCGACAAGCTCGCTGGCCGGTTCACCTTCATCCACAACTTCTGAAGTGGCGCCGGGTCGCGCGGAGGGCCCGTCGCGCCCCGGCCCCCTCCACGCCGCCTCCGCGCAGGGCGGACGCGCGCGACCGGGGCCGTCTCTCGCGCGCCGCCCGCGGGCTCGGAACGGCTTCCCAGCGCCCTTGTGCGCTGGTACCGAGGCGGCATGGCCAAAAGGTTCCTGTTCGCCACCGCGCTGTGCAGCCTCCTCGGACTCGGATGCCAGGCCCAGAGCAACGTCCCGCTGCCCGCGTCGGAGCCGGGCGCCGCCGCGTGCCAGCCCGCAGACTGCGGTCCGCTCGCGAAGATCGCCCGCATCTGCGACGACGGATCCACCGCCTCCCCGCAGTGCGCGCGGGCCGAGGGCGGCGCGTGCCGCTGGGAGCACGTCTGCCCCGGCGCCGCGCCGGCCGCCGCGACGCCGGCGCCCACGCCGAGCCAGCCCGCCCCGCCCGAGGCGCAGCCCGAGGGCGCGCAGCAGCCCACGCCGGCGAGCTTTGCCGACGCGAACGCGGCGTTCGCGCAGCGGCTCCACGGCAAGCTCGCCGCCACGACGGGCAAGCTCTTCTTCTCCCCCGCGAGCATCTCGACGGCGCTCGCCATGACCTACGCCGGCGCCCGCGGCGAGACGGCGGCCCAGATGGCGAAGACGCTCGAGTTCACCCTCCCGCCCGAGGCGCTGCACCCCGCGTTCGGCGGGCTCGTCAAGGAGCTCACGCAGGCGACAGGCCCCAGGGCGCCCGAGCTGCGGATCGCCAACCGGCTGTGGGGCCAGGCCGGGCTGACGCTCGAGCCCGCGTTCCAGAGCACCACCCAGCAGCACTACGGGGCCGGGATCGAGCTCGTCGACTTCAAGGGCGCGAGCGAGCAGGCGCGCGCGCGGATCAACCAGTGGGTCGAGCAGCAGACGAACGCGAAGATCAAGGACCTGATGCCGCCGAACAGCGTCACCGCGCTCACCCGGCTCGTCCTCACGAACGCGATCTACTTCAAGGGGAAGTGGGCGACCCCCTTCGACAAGAAGGCCACGAAGAACGAGCCGTTCACGGTGAAGCCCGGCACCGCGCCGGCGGTGCCGATGATGCGCAAGACCCTCCAGGCGAGGCTCGGGCAGGCGGCCGACGCCTCGGTGCTGGAGCTCGCGTACGAGGCGCAGAACCCCGAGCGCCCGCTGGCCATGGTCGTCATCCTGCCCTCGCAGGCCGACGGGCTGCCGAAGGTGGAGCAGCGCCTCTCGGCCGGGCAGCTCAAGGGGTATGTCGATGCGCTCCAGCCGGCGCGCGTCGACGTGGCGCTCCCACGTTTCAAGATGACCGCGGAGTTCGAGCTGTCGAAGGCGCTCAGCGAGCTGGGAATGCCGCTCGCGTTCGACGACACGAAGGCCGATTTCTCCGGGATCACGCGGGCGGAGCAGCTCTTCATCTCCCAGGTGCGCCACAAGGCGTTCGTGGAGGTCAACGAGGAGGGGACCGAGGCCGCCGCCGCCACCGGCGTCGCCATGGCGACGCGGGCGGCCCCGGCGCCGCCGCAGGTGTTCCGCGCGGATCGCCCGTTCGCGTTCCTGATCCGCGACGTGGCGACCGGCGCCGTGCTGTTCATGGGCCGCGTGACCGATCCGCGGGGATGAGCCGTCTTGCCGGTCTCGCTGCGCCCCGATACTCCTCGATGTCGAGGAGCGAACGACGACGATGACCAACGAATACGCCGCGAAGGTGCTGCAAGCCGTCCGTGACCTGGCCCCGACGATCGCCGCGCGCGGAGCGGAGCTCGACGAGGCGCGGCGCCTCCCGGCGGACCTGCTCGGTGAGCTGAAGGCCGCGGGCTGCTTCCGGATGTTCCTGCCGAGGAGCCACGGCGGCTACGACGTCGACCTGCGCACGGGGATGGATGTCCTGGAGACGCTCGCACGCGCCGACGGGGCCACCGGCTGGACGGTGATGCTCGGCTCGGAGAGCCCGCCCCTCTTCGCGCTCCTGTCGCGCGAGCGCTTCGACGCCGTCTACGCCAGCGGGCCGGACGTGATCATCGCCGGCGCGTTCAACGCGCAGGGAGAGGCCCACGCGACCGAGGGCGGCTACCGCGTCACGGGGCGCTGGGGCTTCGCGAGCGGCTGCCAGCACGCCGACTGGCTGTTCGGGAACTGCGTGATCATGGACGGCGGCCGCCCGCGCATGGGGGCGGGGGGTGATGTACCCGAGATGCGGGGCATGCTGTTCCCGGCGGGCGAGGTGCGCATCCTCGACACCTGGTCCGTGCTCGGCCTGCGCGGCACGGGCAGCCACGACATCGCTGTCGAAGGGGCGTTCTGCCCGGCGGAGAACAGCGTCGACATCTTCCAGGGCCAGCCGTCGGTGCCCGGCCCGAGCTTCGTCGCGCCGGTGCAGCACTTCGTGCTGCACATGGGCGCCGTCGCTGTCGGCATCGCCCAGGGGGCGCTCGACGACGCCGTGACGCTCGCGACATCGGGCAAGAAGCGGCTGTATGCGCGCGCCGAGCTCGCGGGCTCGCCCGTCTTCCAGGTGCACCTCGGCCGCGCCGAGATGAGCGTGCGCGCCGCCCGCGCCCTGCTCCGCGACACGGCCGACGAGTTCTGGGACGCGTGCGTCAACAACCCCGGGGCCGCCATGGCCATGGCGCCGCGGATCTCGGGCGCCCTCGCCTGGGTGACGGAGGTTGCCGCGCGGGCCGTCGACGCTTGCTACAACGCCGGAGGCGGCGGCGCCGCCCGGAATGCGTCGTCCCTCCAGCGGCGGTTCCGGGACATCCACACGTTCTCTCAGCACGCCGCCGCCGCGGAGGGGTGGTTCGGCCAGGCCGGCGCCGCGCTCCTCGGGCGCCCCACCGGCTACTGGACCTGACGTCGCGCGGGCCCCCGGCGCGCGCCGCCCGAGGGAGCGCGCCGCGGCCCGCCGCCGCGGTATAGGTGATCCCGCCTTGCGCTCCGCTCCGCCCGCATCGCTGGCCCTCGCGGCCCTGTCGCTCGTCGCCTGCGCCGGCGCTCCTCCTCCCGTCGCCGAGAGCCCCGCGCCGCCGGCCCGAGCGGGCGCCTGCCCCGCCCGGCCAGCGTGCGACGCCCCGCCGCCGCTCGCCCTGCCGCGCGGGTTCAGGCACACGCGCTCGCGCCTCGTCGCGAGCGGGTGGCCGCGCCACCGCGGGCGCGACCTGTTCGTGCGCGCCGACGGGCCCCAGTGGGCCATCGCCAAGTTCGCTTACGGGCCGTTCGACGACGATCTCGAGGACGAGGACGTCGAGGCCTATCTCCTCCGCGGCTGCAGCGGCGCCTGGGAGCGGCTCGGCGCCTTCCGGACGAGCGACGACGACCACCTGCACCCGACCGTCGAGGGGGTCCGGGACACCGGCGGGCGCATCTACCTCGATCTCACCGCGGGGCGGCGCCTCGGGGTCGGCCGACACCGCCTCCACCTCGTCGTGGCCGGCGACGGCACGAGCGCGGATCTGTTCATCGAGGTCCTCCCTCCGGGCGCGCG
The DNA here is from genome assembly GCF_051521615.1 of Sorangium sp. So ce1335. Classification (NCBI taxonomy): domain Bacteria; kingdom Pseudomonadati; phylum Myxococcota; order Polyangiales; family Polyangiaceae; genus Sorangium; species Sorangium sp. So ce1335. Next base: position 3,952,721 of record NZ_CP150363.1, on the reverse strand, counting down.
GGTGGCGGTCACGGACGTCGACGGGACGCTCACCTCCAGCGAGGTGGCGATGGCCGGCGAGCTCTTCGGCGGCGGCCCGCCGGCCGCGCACCCCGGCGCCCCGGAGGCCATGCGCGCCCTGGCAGCCAGCGGGGTGTACCTCTTCTACGTGACCGCGCGCCCCGAGTGGCTCGTGGCCAGCACACGGGTCTGGCTGAGCGAGCGGGGCTTCCCGCCGGGCATCCTCCACACGACCGTGGGCGTCACGGGCGCTGCCGGCCGGGCGGCGGCCGCTTACAAGACCGTCGAGCTCGCGTGGCTCAAGGCGCGCACGGGCGTCGTTCCCGCCTTCGGATTCGGCAACATGCCGAGCGACGTGGCGGCCTACACGGCCGCCGGCATCGCCCCCGCGCGGTCCTATTATCACAAGCTCGGCGGCGACCTCCGCGGCGGGGTCGGCCACGACGACTACCGACGCCTCGTCCCGACGCTCTTCACCCCGCCCGCCGCGTGCCCTCCTTGACCGCTGGGCGCGGCGACCTCCGCGCGGCGCCTCACGCGCGCGCCGGCGGGCCCCGTCGAGGGCGCGCCGGCGGGTGAGCGCCTCCGCTCAGAGCGGGACCTCGATCACATCCTCGCAGGTGAAGTCGACGCCCAGGGACACCTCGAACTGGGCCTGCACCGCGGCGCACGTGTCGTTGCAGAGCACGATGGCGGTCGGGTTCAGCGGCACGTCGTAGCGCCACGCGTTCTCGGTCGTGCAGGCCTGGTCGTAGGCGAGGCTCGTCGGGGCGCTCGTCGCGGCGCTCGTGTACGTCACGACGACCTTCTGCTTGTCGAACGTCCTCCCGTCGGGCGCCGGCGGGATCGGGATCGTGCACGAGACGGCGGCGCCGCGGATCGCCTCGATGGCCTCCGTGAACGCGGCCGACGTCGCGGCCGCGTTGCCGGTGTCGAGCATGAACGCCTCCCCCGTGCCGCCCGCCTCCGCGATCTGGTGCAGGTTGGTGAGGCTCGGCGGCGAGCCCTCCCCCGGCGGGCTGTCGACCCCGATCACGAAGGTCGAGATCTCGCTGGCGAGCGCCGCGCCGACGCGCTCCACGACGGCCTCGATCGAGTCCGTCGCGTCGCGGCACTCCTGCGGATAGCCGTCGGTCACGAGCACGATCGCGTATTTCCCGGGGTTCCGCTCCCGCTCCGCCTGGATGAACTCGAGGATGCCATCCATCGCGTAAGCCGTCGGCGTGCCGATGCGCCAGCTCCGGTCGTCCGGGGGCGTGACGGCATCGATCGCCTCGCCGAAGGCCGGAGAGGGCAGCAGCGTCATCGGGACAGCCGGGGTCGTGTACGCCTCGCTCGAGCACATCTCCCGCCGCCCGCCCGGGCCCGGGAAGAACGTGAGCGACGCCATGAACCCCGTCGACGCGGTATCCAGGAAGAACTGCTTCGTCGCGGCGACGACGGGATCCCACTTGAGCGCCTTGCTGCGCCACTCGACGTCGTTCGCGCCCATGCTGGCCGACACGTCGAACGCGAAGGCGAGATACACCTGTTGAAATCCGGCCTCGGACGTCTTCGTTGCGCACGCGTCGCCCGTCGTGCCGCCGGTGCCGGTGCTGCTCGCGCTACCGCCCGGGTTCAGATTGCCTGCCTGACCAAAACCGCTGTCGGAGTCCCCTCCTGTTCCACTTCCACTTCCGCTTGTGCTCCCGCTCGTGCTGCCGCTCCCGCTCGCGGCCCCGGCGCCGGCGCTGTTCTGAGAGGCGTCGGCGCCGTCCTCGGCACCCGGGTTCACGCTGCACGCCGCGCCGACCGCGGCGACCAGCGACAGAGCGATGGCCATCGTGGGCAATCTCATGTGCTGACTCCTCTCCAAGCGCACACCAGCGCCCTGCGCTGGCGCGAAAGCAACGCGACGCGTGAGGCTCCCGGGGGTCGGCCCCAAGCCGGCTCGTGGCGCCGGGACCCTCATGACCAGACCAGGGCGGAGTATATGCGAGAAAGCCGGCCAATGCTCCACATATGCGCTGCCGATAACACGTTGTCACAGAGCACCACCATCGCAACTCACCCGTGTGGACGAAAGTTGCGCTGTGTGCGCATGTGACCCGCGTTCTTATACCGCGCGGCGCGGGTGCTAGGCTCCGCCGCGCATGGTGCGCGCCGTCTGTTTCGATCTGATGGACACCGTCCTCTACGACCCCTATCGCGAGGCGCTCGCCGCGGCGATCCGCGCCGTCACGCCTGCCGAGGTCGCCAGGCACCGCGACCCGACGTGCTGGCCCGCGTTCGAGATCGGCGAGATCGACGAGGCCGAGTTCGTCCGCCGGTTCTTCCGTGAGGGCGCCGAGGGCGTCTCCTTCGATATCGAGGCGTTCAACCGGGTGCGGCGCGCTGGATATCGATTTTTGCCGGGCGTGCGGGAGATCGTCGAGGCGCTCGAGGGCCGCGCGCTGCGGTTCGTGGCGAGCAATTACCCCGTGTGGGTCGAGGAGCTGCGCGAGACGTTCGCGCTCGACGCCCTGTTCGAGGGTGTCTATTCGAGCCATCACCTGCGCGTGCGCAAGCCGGCGCGCGAGTTCTTCGACAGGCTCGTGGGCCGCATCGGCGTCGCCGCGGGCGCGTGCCTGTTCGTCGACGATCGCGCGGAGAACTGCGACGCGGCGGTCGCCGTCGGCATGCGCGCGCACCGCTTCGACGGCGCCGCGGGGCTGCGCGCCCGGCTCGTCAGCGAGGGGCTGCTCGACGGCTGAGGCGCCCGGCCGCGCCGCGCCAGGGCGCGGGGGCCGGCGCCGCCCGCGTCAGGGCGCCGCCGCGCAGAGCGGGCACGACGCGCTCGCGTGCGGCGCGTCGACGCGGTGCAGGTCCAGCAGGGCCCGCGAGATCTGCGCGAGCTCGCGCCGCACCTCGCGGCGCATCCCCTTCACGCGCGGGATGCTCATCGAGTCGTAGGCCGTCGTCTGGTGCCGCATCCAGGCGATCACGGCCGACTCGGCGCGCTGCGCGACAGGGATGCGCTCCGTGCGGGCCACGGTGCCGCTGCCCACGGGGGTCGCGTGCTGCGTCACCTTCGCCGCGAGCGCCCGCGAGAGCGCGGCGTAGCGCGGCGAGAACCGGAGGAACGCGGCGACCTCGGCCTCGAACTCGCGCACGTACTCCGCCTGATCGCGCTCCCGCCGCCGGGCGTCCGCCTCCCGCTTCTGCGCGTAGGCCGGCGTGCTCCGCTCGGCGTCGAGCGCCGCCCGGGCGGCCTCGATCGTGGCCGCCGGCGCCCACAGCCCGCGGGAGAACGTCTTGTTCCCGCGCTTCTCGACGACCATCCAGGACGGGCCCGCGAGCTTCACCCGCCGCGTGAGCCCGGCGTCGCCCGGCGGGAGGCACGCCCAGCCTTCGGGGGGCGAGAGGAGCGCGCCGTCGGGCGCGCGGAAGCGGCGGGGATCCGGCGTGGGGGCCAGGGTCAGGCACTCGGGCATGGCAGGGCGGCCGGCGTGGTAGGCCAGGTCGTGCTGCGCGTCCAGCCGGCGGCGCGGGAGGCCCACGCTCGGCGTGCGTCCCTCGCCGTTCCTGGCCATCATCGCGCCGGTGTCGGGCGAGGCGCCGCGCGCGCCCGGGTGAGCAGGAGGCAAGTGTGTCGGACGACGATCGCATCAAGTGGGACGCTCGCTACCGCGACGGGGGCGCCGATCCGGGCGCGCCCTCGGCGGTGCTCACGGCGCTCGATCCGCTCCTGCCGCGGCGCGGGCGCGCGCTCGATCTGGCCGGCGGCGCGGGGCGGCACGCCCTGTGGCTGGCGCGGCGCGGGCTCGACGTCACCCTGGCCGACATCTCGGAGGTCGGGCTCGGCGTCGCGCGGAGCGCCGCGGCCCGGGAGGGGCTCGCGCTGCGCACTGTCGCGCTCGACGTGGAGCGCGACCCGCTGCCGGGCGGGCCGTGGGATCTGATCCTGATCTTCTACTTCCTCGAGCGCCGGCTCGCGGCCTGCGCCGCGGAGCTCGCCCCGGGCGGCCACCTCGTCGTCGTGCATCCGACGCGGTCGAACCTGCTGCGGCACCCTCACCCGAGCGCGCGCTGGCTCCTCGAGGACGGCGAGCTCCCAGGGCTGCTCGGCGGCGCGCTCGAGGTGGTCCGCCACGACGAGGGGTGGCTGGAGGAAGGGCGCCACGAGGCGCGCCTCGTGGCGCGACGGCCGGGGTGACACGGCCGGGGTGACAACGCCTCGGGCGTGACGGCGCCCGCGGCGCGGAGGCGCGGCGGCGCGCGCCGAACGCAGGTTGCCGCGACGCGGAGATCGCGCTTTGCTCTCGCGCCATGCGCATCGCCCGCCTCGTGCCCCCGGAACAGGATCGTCCGGCCTTCTTCGCCCGCCTCGAAGGCGCGGCCGCGCTCGTCTACGACGGGCCCCCCTGGCTCGGCGGCAAGACAACGGGCGAGGCGGTGGCGTGGACCGACGTCGACCTCGTCTGCCCCGTGATCCCCACGAAGATCGTCTGCGTGGGCCGCAACTACGCGGCGCACGCGCAGGAGCTCGGGAACGACATCCCGGTCGAGCCGCTCCTCTTCCTCAAGCCGCCCTCGGCGCTCATCGGTCCCGGCCAGTCGATCGTGCTCCCGCCGGAGAGCCACCGGGTCGAGCACGAGGCCGAGCTCGGCGTCGTCATCGGCCGCCGCTGCAAGGCCGTCCGGCCGGAGGAGGCGCTCGATCACGTGTTCGGTTACACCTGCATCGGCGACATCACGGCGCGGGACCTGCAGCGGAAAGACGTGCAGTTCACGCGGGGCAAGGGGTTCGACACCTTCTGCCCGGTGGGGCCGTGGATCGAGACGGAGGTCGATCCGGCGGCGCTCCGCGTGCGCGCCGTCGTGAACGCGCAGGTGCGGCAGGACGGGATGACGGCGCAGATGCTCTGGGGCGTGCCCGCGCTCGTCGCCTACATCAGCCGGGTGATGACCCTGGAGCCCGGCGACGTCATCGCGACGGGGACGCCCCAGGGCGTGGGGCCGCTCGCGCCCGGCGACGAGCTCGTCATCGACATCGGCGGCGCCGCGGCCGCGGCGCCGGGGATCGGCGCGCTGCGCGTCTCCGTCGAGGCGCCGACGCAGGCGCAGGGCAACGGCCGCAGCGCGCACTGAGCCGCCGCGCTCGACGGGACCTTCGTGGCCCCGGTGATGCCTGATCGGCTCACCCGCCGGCCCGCGCCTGCGGCGTCCTGACATCGCGCGGGCGCCGCCCCGCTGCCGTGGAGGGCCCGATCCGACGGACGAATCTGCCGGTCGAGCGAGCCTGTGCGCCCGCGGCGCGGCGTGGCAGGCCCTGTGCATTGCCCCGCAGGCGAGCGCATCAACATCCCCCATCCCATCGCTCTGGCCGTCGCGGCGCCCCCGTCACGGGGCGCGGCGCGCGCCGCAGCAGATACCGAGAGGTCACGATGACGTCTTCTGCGAGCTACCGGAGGTGGCACCCCATGGCCCTCCTCGCCTTCGGCGCGGGCGCCGGCGCGACGGCGCGCGCCTCCGCCGCGCCGGACGAGAGCTCAGAGCGACGCCCCGTCCCGGAGCACGATGGTCACGTGCGACAGCCCGGTCCCGGCGAGGAGCATGGCCTTCACGAGGAACTCGACCATGGTGTCGAGGCACTCGGCGGGTGAGAAGCCCGCCCGCCCCGCCCCGAGCAGCGGCAGCGCCATGCTCCGGAGCTTCATCGTGTCCGCGTGGTAGAAGCACCCTTCGAGCAGCCGCACGATGAGATCGCGCGTCGGGCGGTAGGTCGCCACGTGGTCCCAGTCGAGCGTGATCGCGTGGAACACGAACCGCGCGCTCAGCCGGCCGGCGGACGTGACGACCACCCCGCCGTGCCGCACGGGCACGTACTTGCGCGTCTCCATGTGGCACACGCCGCCGCTGCCGTGGTTGAGGGCGAACGCCACGCCGGCCGACATGGTGAGCTGCCCGTCGTCCGCGCTCACGAGCGCGTCGGCCGACACGGCCGCGATGTTCGCGCGCACGATCGCCAGCGTCCGGTCCCCGTGGAACTGGAACGCGGTCACCGGCCCGGGAGGGCCGCCCGCGAGGAGCACGGGGCGGACGCGCTGGTACTGCTCCAGGTACGTGCGGAGCGTCAGGTCGTGCGGATCCCCCCAGCGCGTGCTCTGCGCGCCCACGAGCGCGGCCTCGATCTCCTCGAACGACTGGAAGCGATCCTTCGGGTCCTTGGCCAGGCAGCGCTCCAGGACGGCCTGGATGTCCTCGTCGAGCTCGGGCCGGAGCGCGCGCGGCCTGGCCGGGATGTCCTGCCGGTGCGCGAGCAGCAGCGGGAGCAGCTCCTGCTCCTCGAACGGCCGCTGCCCCGTGGCCGCGTGGTAAAAAGATGCACCGTAGCTGTAAACATCCGCCCGCGTGTCGCTCTCCTGCGGGCTCCAGGCCTGCTCGGGCGCCATGTAGTACGGCGTGCCGAGCACGGTCCCCATGGCCGTGAGGGGCTGCTCGCGCAGGGCCGAGGGCCCGGTCGTGGCCGTCAGGCGCGCGAGGCCGAAGTCGGCGACCTTCAGCTCCCCGGACGGCGCGATCAGCATGTTGGACGGCTTGAGGTCGCGGTGCATGACCCCGAGCTCCGTCGCGGCGGCCATGCCGCGCGCCGCGTGGAGCATGTAGCGCCGCAGATCGTCGAGCGGCAGCGGCCCGCCCTGGAGCCGCGCGGCGAGCGACGGGCCGCCCACGTACTCCATGACCATGAACGGCGACCGGTTCGAGAGGAAGCCGAAGTCGTAGCAGCTCACGACGTGCGGCGACTTGATGAGCGCCGAGATGCGCGCCTCGCGCAGCATCCGCTCCCCCGCGTTCGGGTCCGCGTGCCCCGTGAGCACCTTGATCGCCACGGTCCGCGCGAGCGCGAGGTGGCGCGCGCGGAAGACGGCGCCCATCGAGCCCACGCCGAGCAGCCCCTCCACGCTGTACCGGCCCGTGAGCTCCCTCCCCAGCGTTGACGCGTCGATCATGAACGAACCTTCGCTCCCCCCTCGGGGATGTTCGGAACCCCGCGCGCCGCGGTCAAGGGGCACGGCGCGGCGGGATCGGGACAGCGCGGCGGTCATGGTCCACGGCGTCGTCGATGGAGGATCGCCCATCGCGCCGCGCCCCTCGTCGGTCCTCGTCGGTTCTCGTCCGTTCACCCGCCGCCGCGCGGCCTCTCCCGGCACGCCCGGATGAAGCCGAGCTCGCTCTGCCCCGCCTCGATCCGATCGATCCACCACGCGAGCCCCGGGTACCGCGTCCGGATGATCTCCGCCTGCTCCGCCAGGCGCGCCGCGTCGCCCCGCGCGGCGTGGAGCTCGGCCCGGAGCGCGTGCGCCTCCGGCGCGTAGACGCCGTCGAGGGCGTCGAGCAGGGCCGGATCCACGTCGCAGAGCGGCTCCGGCCCGTACATCAGGGCGCGCAGGATCCGGTTGAAGCGCAGCGGATCGCCCGGCTCGACGCGCCCCGAGAGCGGCGCGCCGCCGTCCGGGGGCAGGTTCGTCCAGCGGCCCCACGAGCCGGCGCGGGCGAGCTCGGGCGCGAGTCGCCGGAGCTCTTGCTGCTCCTCAGGGCTCGGCGCCGCGAGCTCGATCGGCGCCGGCTGGCTCTCCACCCGGTCGGGCGGCGCCGCGTAGACGATCGTCAGCGTGTAGCTCCCGGGCTCGATCCCCGCGGGCAGGTACGACGAGACGTCGATGAGCATGCGCCGGCACGCGCCCGGATCGAGGAAGAACATTGGCGTGCCGAGCTCACGGCTCACGATCGCCGAGGGCTCGAACCTGACGACCTCCTCGCCGGTGTCCGCCCGCGCGAGGCGGACGCCGATCGCGCCCGCGTTGCCCGCCCAGCTCGGGCGCGGCAGCCGTAGCATGCAGGTCCCGGGTCGATCGGCGCACACGGTGATGGCCACGTGCAGCGGAAAGCCGAGCACGTAGCGGCGATCGTGATCGAGCGAGCGCAGCGCCAGGCCGGGCGGGCCGGGCGGGGTCGCTTCGTCGCGCTCGAGGTCATCCGACATGACAGCCCCTCATCTCCATCGAAGCCCCCTGTTGTCCTCCAGGCGCACGCGCCGCGTCTCCTTCACGTGGCGCCCGCACAGATCGGCGCCGACCCGACCGGCCGTCCCGGGGATGAGCTGCTGGTCGGCGTCGATCATCCAGTGGGATCGATAGTTCATGCAGCACGTGGTCCGGCGCGGCGTCCGGTAATCGAAGTAGCCGCATTTGTGCGGCATCCCGAAGGCGTGCGTGAGCTCGTGGACGATCGTGTGGAGCGTGCTTTGCTCGAAGCCGGGCCGGGGCTCTGCGAGCGCGGGGTCCCACCACGCCCGGTGATGGGTGAAGAGGATGGTCCTGCCGGCGAAGTACCTCGCCGGGCCGATGTCGATCGTTGGGCTCATGCCGGCGGCGTAGGCGGCCCCCGGGCCCCGCACGTCGACCTGGACGCGCGTCGGGATGCCGTAGCCCGGCGGCTCCCACGCCGCGCCCCTGCGGCGGGCGCGGGGGAAGAAGAAGAGGCGGCTCCTGTAGGCGTGCGCCACGGACCCGTCGCCCGCGGTGAACTCGCTCTGGATGTCGTGCGGCTCGAGCCACAGGCGCGTCCGCGGCGGGTCCGAAAGGAGGGTGACGATCCCGACAGCGAAGCTCATCGCCTCACCGTCCCAGCGGAACGTGACGTGGCTCGCGTCCGGGTGCTCTCCCGGGATCTCGACGTATTCGCTGCGTCGCTCTCCCTCGCCGCTGTCCCGGATCGTGACCATCCCGGTGAACAGCAGCGCGCCCCGGGCCTGGGGCACGGGGTGCGGCTCGAGCGCGGCGATCAGGCAGAACCAGCCCGGCTCCCCGGCGTGGGAGAAGACCTCGGCCACGAAGCGGGAGGCCGCCTCTCCGAGCGTGCCCCCGTCGAGCGCGAGGTGCTGCTGGTCCTGGATCACCCGCTCCTCGGTGAAGTCGAGCTGCGAGAAGACCGGCTCGAAGTGCTTCGGCACCTGCTCGACGGCCAGCGGCGGCGCGCTCTCCATCCGGATGTACTCGACGTCGATCCGGCGCCAGAGCGTCATGATCCCCGTCTCGTCCCCGGACGCCTCCTCGAGGTCGTCGGCCTCGAGCTCCGCGCGGACGATCAGGTTGTCTCCGGCGATATCGGTCATGTGGCGCCGGATCTTGCTCCTCATCCCCTCGATCGCCGTGCTCGCGCTCGTCTCCGTCGCGTCGAGCAGCGCATGGCCCTCCACCTCTTCCCAGCCTGGGCTCCTGGCCGGCGTGCCCTCGTTGTCGTCTCCCGCCGGCCCCACGTAGCTTCCCTCGATGTCGTGATCGTTCTCGTCGAGCGTGGGTGCCCAGTCCGGGTGCACCTCCGGCCGCTCGTTGAACGGATCGTCCGGATCGCGCGTACTCCAGCGGATCCGCGCGCCCTCCGGGAGCTCCCCCTCGGGGCTCGTCACCTCGACGGTGATCTCGATGAGCTGCGTATTTCTTGCCCACCGCCCGTCGAGATCCCGGTTGATGTAGACGCGACCCTGGTTGTCGAGGCTCGTGTAGCCGGGGTTGTATCCAGCCGCCCGGGTCTCCCCCGGCGGCGCCGAGCTGTCCGGAAAGCCCGGCTGATACAGGCCCTTGATGTCGACGATCCGGACGGCGCTCATCGGAGAGAAGCATTGCAAATGCCACGCTCAGCTCGGACGCCTCCGGACGTCTCATCCGGCGTGGCGGGCCCATTGCCGCTTTCTCCCGGCGCCGGTTCGTGCATAGACTCCGCGCCCTCATGAGCTTTGAGCCAGTTGCAGGGTTTCGCTTCGGCGCCGTCAGCGCCGGGATCCGGAAAGACGGGCGCATCGACGTCGCGCTCGCGGTGGCCGATCAGCCGGCCGTGGTGGCCGGCATGTTCACGAGGAACGTGGTGCGCGCGGCGCCGGTGGAGATCGCCACGCAGCGCGTCCGGTCGGGGCGCGCCCGCGCCGTCGTCGCCAACAGCGGATGCGCCAACGCCTGCACGGGCGAGGCCGGCTGGAAGGCGGCCCTCGACACGACGCGCGCGATCGCCCAGGCCATCGGCGCCCCGGAGGACGAGGTCCTCCCCGCGTCGACCGGCGTGATCGGCGCCGTCCTGCCGGCGCACCGGATCGTCGAGCGGGTCCCCGAGCTCGCGGCGCGCCTGTCGCCGGAGGGGTACCACGACTTCGCCCAGGCGATCTGCACGACCGACCGATGGCCGAAGCTCTCGCAGCGCAAGCTGGGCGCGGGCGCCACGCTGCTCGGCATCGGCAAGGGCGCGGGCATGATCCACCCCGACGTGGGGCCCCCGCACGCGACGATGCTCGTCTTCCTGTTCACCGACGCCGTTGTCGACCTCGGCGACGCGAGCCAGGCGCTTGCGGCCTCGTGCGACGTGACGTTCAACGCGTGCAGCGTCGACGGGGACACGAGCACCAACGACACGGTGCTCCTCCTGTCCTCCGGCGCGTCGCAGCGCCGCGTCTCGCGCGACGAGCTCTCGGCGGGCCTCACCGAGGTCTGCGGCGAGCTCGCGCGCTCGATGGTCGCCGACGGCGAGGGCAGCACGCACGTCGCGGAGATCCGCGTCCGCGGGCTCGCGACGCGCGAGGCGGCGCGCGCCGTGGCGCGCACGGTGGCGACGTCGATGCTCGTGAAGACCGCGCTGTTCGGCAAGGACGCGAACTGGGGGAGGCTGCTCGCCGCCGCGGGGCGCGCCGGCGTCCCGTTCGACCCCTCGCAGGCCCAGGTCCTCGTGGGCGGGATCCCGATCGTGCGCAGCGGCGGGCCCATCGGGGCCGAGGCCGAGCGCCAGGCGAACGAGGTGCTCGCGCGCGACACCTACGTGATCGAGCTCGTGCTCGGCAGCGGCCCCGGCGACTTCTCCTACCTCACGAGCGATCTCGGGCACGGCTACGTCGACGTGAACGCCGGCTACCGCTCGTGATCGTCGCGGGGCGGCCGGCCGGGCCGCCCGCGTCGAGCGCGCCTTCGCCCTGACCGGACGCCCTGCCGCGCCTGGCAGCCGCCTGCCGCATTCCGGGGCTGGCACGCCGGCTGTTCTTCTCCTGACGCTTCCTGACGCTGCGCATCCCACGCCGGGCGCGCCGCGGGGCCAGTGAACCTCGCGCGACGAGCGCAGGTGAACGCAGGTTCACAGCGCGATGCGCCGGTCCGGCTTCCCGGCCGTCGCGCCCCGAAGGCCCGTGGCACGCTGCGTGTTAGCGCGCGGCATGGTAGTCGTGCGGGAGGGCCGCGCCGGTGCCGGCCGCCGCTGGAGGACTTCGATGCTTCTTCATTCCCCCCTTGCGAAGATCCTGGGCCGAGGCGCGCTGTTCCTTGGGTTCGCCGCGACAGCAGCGGGCTGCGGCGGCTGCGGTGACGCCACGCTCCAGTGCGACAGCGACGGCGAGAACTGCATGATCTGCGACGGCTACGGCTGTCACCCGGCGGAGCCCGACGTCGGCGGCGTTGGCGGGGGCCCGGCCAACCCGGGCCAGGGCGGCGCGGGCCAGGGCGGCGCGGGCCAGGGCGGCGCAGGCCAAGGCGGCGCGGGCCAGGGCGGCGCCGAGCCCACCTGCGACGCGGAGCTCACCACGTGCCCCTGCGACGGCGACGCCGCGTGCGACGACGGCATGCGCTGCGTCGATGGGCTCTGCATCGCGGCGTGCGAGTTCAGCTACCAGTGCGGCGCGGGCAGGGTGTGCGTGAACGGCGAGTGCGCCGAGGGCTGCTCCGACAGCGTCCCCTGCGCCGAGCCCGGCACGCGCTGCGACCGCGGGGTCTGCGTCCCCGACCCCGAGAACCCCGAGTGCGGCGACGCGGCGCCGTGCGAGGGCGGCGCGATCTGCGTCGACGGCGCGTGCACCACCGGCTGCGCGACGCACGCGGACTGCGCGGACGGCGAGGTCTGCAACGCGGTGACCGGCGCGTGCATGCCCGACCCCTCGCCGCAGCCCGGCTGTGGCGGCACGACCTGCGCGGCCCAGGGCCAGGAGTGCATGGAGGACGGCTACTGCCACTATCCGTGCACCAGCGTGCAGGCATGCCGCCTCATCGACAGCCGCTTCGTCCGCTGCGATGACGGCGTCTGCAAGACGCGGGAGGAGGTCGCGCCGGAGTGCTCCCTCGACGAGCCCTGCCCCGACGGCCAGGACTGCATCTCCGGCGCGTGCCTTTGATCCGCGGCCTCTGACCGAGGCCGCGCGGGCCGCCCTCCCGCCGCGCCGCCCGCCGTGGAAGAAGCGGTGAGGTGCGGCGCGGCCGGGCGACCCGCGGCGCCCTCCTCACCTTCCGCCTCTGCGGTCCTTGTCCCGCACACCTTGACCGTCCGTCATGTGGCGGGTAATCGCCTCGGATGGTCGCCCGCTCCCCCGTGCATCGGCCCGCCCCGCTCCTCGCCCGGATCGCCCGCGCCGCCGTCGTGTCGCTCGCCCTCGCCGCCCCGGGCGTCGCCGCCGCCGAGACCCGGATCGCCGTCGTCGACGTGCAGCACGCCGTGATGCAGACCGAGGACGGCATCCGCGCGCAGGCCACCCTGAAGAAGCTCTTCGACCGGCGGCAGCAGGAGCTCGACGCGAAGCAGACGGAGCTCCAGCGCGCGCGCGAGGACATCGAGAAGCAGTCGCGCGTGCTCTCGCGCGAGTCGCTGCAGAAGCGGATGGAGGACTGGCAGCGCCAGATGGTCGAGCTCCAGACCGTGTTCGTCGACTACAACAAGGAGCTGCAGAAGAAGCAGGGCGAGCTCACCGGGCCCATCATCAAGAAGATGATGATCATCGTCGCCCGGATCGCGAAGAAGTCGGGCTACGAGGTCATCCTCGACAAGCAGGCGGCCCCCTACGTGCGCGCCGATCTCGACCTCACGGAGCAGATCATCCAGCTCTACAACACAGGCGGGGGCGAGGACGACGCGGGCGGCGACAAGGCCGAGAACAAGGACGCCCCGAAGTAGCGCGCCGCGCGCGCGCCACGCCGTGAAAGGAGCCGGCCTTGCCTGACCGAACCCAAGAGCCCGTCTCGCTCGACATCCATCAGATCCTGTCGATCCTGCCGCACCGTTACCCGCTCGTGATGGTGGACCGGGTGACGCAGGTGACCGCCAACAAGAGCATCCGCGGCTACAAGTGCGTCGCCTACAACGAGCCCTGGTTCCAGGGGCACTTCCCCCAGCGGCCGATCATGCCCGGGGTGCTGATCCTGGAGTCGCTCACGCAGCTCGGCGGCATCCTCGCCTACGCGTCCGACCCGTTCGACGCGACGTCGAACCTCATGTTCTTCCTCGGCATCGACAAGGCGAAGTTCCGCCACACGGTGACCCCCGGCGACCGGCTCGATCTCTACGTCGAGGTGCTGCACCACCGCTCGAACGTGTGGAAGCTGCGCGGCGAGGCGAGCGTCGACGGAACGCTCTGCGCCGAGGGGGAGATGCTCGCGTCCATCGTCGACCGCGAGCCCTGACAGGGAGGATGATCGCGCCATGAGCCGGAGCCCGTCGTCGCCTCTTTCCCGCATCGCCGCCGTCCTGTGCGCCTCGCTCGCCCTCGCGCCCGCGGCCGGCTGCGGCGGCGCCGCGCCTCCCGCGCCCGCGCCCGTCGTCGGCGGCGGCCTGATCGGCGCCGCGGCGCCCGAGATCGCGGCCGAGATCGTGAGCGGCGAGGGGCCGTCCACGCTCGCCGAGGCGCGCGGCAAGGTGGCGATCGTCGACTTCTGGGCGACGTACTGCCACCCCTGCCGGAAGTCGTTCCCCGCGTACCAGAAGATCGTCGATCGCTTCGGCGCCGACGTCGCCGTGCTCGCCGTCGCGCTCGACGCCCCGGAGGACGTCTCGAAGGAGCAGCTCGTTGCGTTCGCGAACGAGGCCGAGGTCAGGTTCAGGATCCTCTGGGACAAGGACCAGAGCGCGGTGAAGAGGTACAACCCGCCGAGGATGCCGACCGCCTACGTCGTCGACCGGAGGGGCGTCGTGCGCCACGTCCACGCGGGCTACGAGGACGGCGAGGAGGAGACGATCTCCCGGGAGATCGAGGCGCTGCTCGCCGAGGCGGGGCCTGCTCCGGCCGAGGCGCCTCCCGCGGCGGCGACGCCTCCGGCCGAGGCGGCGCCTCCGGCGGGGCCCGCTCCGGCCGAGGCGCCTCCCGCGGCGGCGACTCCCCCGGCCGGGGCGGCGCCCGGGCCGGGCGACGGCGCCCGCCCCTCTCCCTGAGGCTCGTGCGGAGGCGGCGGCTGCCCTCATGTCCCCTACCCTGATCCGGCGCGTCTCGGTGGAGGCGCTCGACATCCCGCTGCACGAGCCGTTCGGCATCGCCGGCGGCGCGCAGGAGCGCGCGGCGAACCTCCTCGTCACGGTGGAGCTCGCCGACGGGACGCTCGGCTTCGGCGAGGCGGCGCCGCTGCCGGCCTTCAACGGCGAGACGCAGGAGGCGTCGCGGGCCGCGGCCCTCTCGCTGCGCGGCGCCGCGGTGGGCGCGGACGCGCGCGCGTGGCGCGCCATCGCGAGCGCGCTCCGCGCGGCCGCCCTCACGATGCGCGGCGGCGCGGGCGCGGCGCGCTGCGCGCTCGAGACGGCGATCCTCGACGCGCTCACGAGGCGCGCGGGCATGCCGCTCTGGGCCTTCTTCGGCGGCGCCGGGACGGCGCTCGCGACCGACATCACGATCACCACGGGCTCGCCGGAGCGCGCGGAGGAGGCCGCGCGGCGCGCCTCGGCCATGGGCTTCCGCGTCCTCAAGGTGAAGGTCGGCGGCCGCCTCGCCGCGTCGGACCCGGCGCGCATCGAGGCGATCTTCGCGGCGGCGCCGCGCGCGTCGCTGATCCTCGACGGCAACGGCGGGCTCACGGCGGGCGAGGCGCTCGCGCTCGTCGCGCACGCGCGCCGGCTCGGCGCGGACGTCGCGCTCCTGGAGCAGCCGGTGCCGCGCGACGACTGGGAGGGCATGAAGGAGGTCACGCGGCGCGCCGGCGTCGACGTGGCGGCCGACGAGAGCGTCACGTGCGCCGAGGACGTCGTCCGCATCGCGGCGGAGCGCGCGGCGACGGTCGTCAACATCAAGCTGATGAAGGGCGGCATCGCCGAGGCGCTCGACATCGCGGCGGTCGCCCGCGCGTCGGGGCTGCGGCTCATGATCGGCGGGATGGTCGAGTCGGTGCTCGCGATGACGACGTCGGCGTGCTTCGCCGCGGGCCTCGGCGGGTTCTCGTTCGTCGATCTCGACACGCCGATGTTCCTCGCCGAGAACCCCTTCGACGGCGGCTTCACCCAGGCGGGGCCCGCGCTCTCGCTCGACGGGATCGGCGCAGGCCACGGCGCCGTCCCGAAGCGCCGCGATCCGGAGGCTGGCTAGAGAGCAACAAACGGGTTGAACCCGCCTGAAACGAGCAGAACTTGGAACCGCCAAGACGCCAAGAAGGAGACAAGATCTTGGCGTCCTTGGCGCCTTGGCGGTTTATTTCTCGCTCGCTCAACGAGATCGTTGCTGTAGGCCTCGATCCCGGGGCGCCCTCAGGCCGCGGGCGCCGCGCCGATCCACGCGGGCACGCCGAGCTGGTCGAACGGGCCGCGCAGGTCGTCGGGCAGCGGCGCGGCGATGCGCAGCGGGGCGCCCGTCTCGGGGTGGGCGACGGCGAGCTCGGCCGCGTGGAGCGCGAGGCGGTGCAGCGCGTAGCGCTCGCGGAAGAGGCGGTTGTGCTCGCCCTTGCCATAGTTCACGTCGCCGATGATCGGGTGGCTGATGTGCTTCAGGTGCCGCCGCACCTGGTGCAGGCGGCCCGTGCGCGGGCGCGCCTCGACGACGGCGTAGCGCTCGAGCGCGTGGAGGCGCTCGAACTCGGTGACGGCCGGAACGCGCGGGCCGCCCTCGCGCCGCGGGATCGGGTGATCGATGCACCCGCGCTCCGGGGGCACGCCGCGGACGAGGGCCAGGTAGCGCTTCTGCGCGAGGCCCTGCTCGAACTGCGCGCCGAGCAGGGCGGCGGCGGCGGCGTCGAGCGCGACGAGCAGCACGCCGCTCGTCGCCCTGTCGAGGCGGTGCACCGGGAACACCTTCCGGCCCAGCGCGCGCTGGGCGAGATCGACGAACACGACCGGCGCGTCGCCCCAGCCGCGGTGCACGAGCAGCCCGGACGGCTTCGCGAAGGCCGCGACGCGGTCGTCCAGGTGGAGCAGGGGGAGCTGCATCAGGCGGGCCGCGCTCAGCCGGTCCCGAGCGCGAGGTAGCGCGCGAGCCGCTGGTACAGGGCGGCCGCGAGCTCGGCGTCGTGCTCGCAGACCTCGGCGAAATCGTCCTTGCGGATCCGGATGAGGCGCGTCCGAGTCGCCGCGACGGGCAGATCGCCCTTGCGCCGCGCGCCCACGAGCGACTCGGGGAAGAGCAGGCCGGACGACCCGATCCGCCGGCCGTCCGGCAGATCCACCGCCCCGTCGAGCACCAGGTAAGCGACGAGATCGCTCGCGACGTCGCGCGGGATCCGGTCGCCCGCGGCGAGCTCCACCTCGACGCCCGCGGCGAGCGCGCCGAGCACCGCGGCGGGGCTCATGCCGGAGAGCAGCGGGCACGCGGAGAGCACCGAGAGCTCGCGCGACGATGGCCCGGCGTCGTCCGCGCGCTTCACGAAGCGCTCCTTGATGTCGATGACGATCACGCTCGCGTTGTCGAGCCCGCCGCGCTCGCGCGCGTGCGCGAGGAGGCCGGCCGCGACGTCCTCGGGGCCGCCCTTCGCGCAGAAGCGCGACAGTGACGCCTCGCTGTCGATCGCGTTGTGGACGCCGTCGGTGCAGAGCAGGATGCGATCGCCGCGCGAGAGATCGACGAACAGGGTGTCGACGGAGACGGTGCCCGCGAGCCCGATCGCGTTCACGAGCGGGTTCCGGTGCGGCTTCCTCGCCGGCGTCGTCCTGCCGGCCGCGCGGAGCGTATCGTAGAGGGCGTGGTCCTGGGTGAGCTGGACGGTGGTCGTCGGGCGAACCAGGTAGGCGCGGCTGTCACCGGCGTGGGCGAAGAACGCCCGGCTGTGCGCGAGCACCACGAAGTCGAGCGTCGTGCCCATCCCCTGGTAGCTCGGCTCCTTGCGGCGCGCCTCGAGGATGGCGCCGTGCGCTGCCTCGGCCACGCGGCGGAGCAGCGCGAACACCTCGCGGCGCGCTTCGATGTTCGGGTCGGCCACGTACGCGTCGAGGATCGCGGCCGCGGGCGGGCCGGTCACCTCGTCGCGCACCGTGTCGATCGCGATCTGGGCGGCGACCTCGCCGGCGGCGTGGCCTCCCATCCCGTCCGCGATGGCGAAGAGGGCGAGCTCGGGGCAGCAGAGGAGCCGGTCCTCGTTGCTCGGGCGGACGAGGCCAACATCGGTCGATGCGGCGAACTCGATGCGGTAGTCGAAGCGCGGAAGGATCCGGGACACCGCGACCAGGATAGACACCGCCCGGGCGGCGTCAAAATCGCTCAGCGGCTGGCGACCGCGCGCCCCCGCGACCGCGCGACGCTCGCCCGCCACCGCGCTCGCCCGCCACCGCGCTCGCCCGCCACCGCGCTCGCCCGCCCGCGGTCGCCTGGGGCTCGCTGGGCTCCACCACCGCGCTCGCTCGCCCTCGGTCGCCCCGCCCCCCAGGCCGTGCGGGCCCTGCCGCCCCGGAGCGCGGCGGCGCGCTCCCGCGCGACATTACCGGGCACACGCCGGCGCGGGCAAGGCGCGCCATGCCGCCCCGCGCGGCGCGACCGTGCCCCCGGCGGACACACCAGCGTCCGACGCGCACGGATCCACGGTTGGCCCGAGTCTCGCGTCTTCGGGGGGCATGCAACTCATCGAAGTGGATGCCGGGCGCTTTCGGCTCGAATTCGGCGGCGGGCTCGGGCTGGAGGTCATCCTCCTGTTCAGCCGCTCGGTGGCCTTCTGGCGCTGGGGCGGCGAGCTCGTTGCGGAGGTCAGCGTCGGCGTGAGCTGAGCCGGACAGCCGTCGTCTCGACCGGAGCCCGAGCCACGCAGCAGATTCGAGGCGTCAGCGAAAGAGCCCCAGACAAAAAATTCCGGTAGGATTCGGCTCGACCGATGAGGCCTTGCTGCTGTCTGCTCTCCACCACGCCCCTTCCTGCCGCGGATTCACCGCAGGCCCGCGCAGCGATCCCGCGGTTCACGCCCGAGCTCGGCGGGCTGACGCGGCCGTCGCGACCGGCGCAGCGAGCGCTCTCGGGCGCGACGTCGCGCAGAAGCTGGAGCGCTCGATGAGCGTAGAACCGCGGATCGACGTCGCGACGATGCGGCGCGCCCTGTCCACCGCCGAGGCGGTGATGGCGCTGAACCCGCCCGAGTCGCCCATGGTCGAGGGATACCGCCTCTTCCGCGTGTCGGGCGGGGACGTCGCGTGGCTGGATCTGCCTGCGAACACCGGCGCGTACGCCGTGTTCGGCTCGCACCCGCGCTGCGACATGAAGTTCGCGTCGGGCGACGACGTGTGCGTGCGCCACCTGGTCGCCACCTGCTGCAACCTCGGCGACGGCGGCTTCGGCCTGCGGCTCATGGACCTCCAGACCTCGATCCCGTTCTTCGTCGACGACGACGTGCCGCGGCGCTCGATCGTGGTCAGCGGCCCGCTGCTCGTGCGCATCGGCAAGCACGTGGTCGGCGGCATCCCGGTCGGCCCGCGGGCCTCGTCGCGGGTGCTGCAGGTGAGCTCGTGCGGCATGAGCGAGCCGCCGCGCGGCCTCGAGAGCGTCTCGGAGAAGCCCGCCGTCGAGGGCGCCGCGCCCCCGGCGCCGACCGAGGGCATCACGACGAGCCACCGCTTCGCGCGCGGAGAGATCTCGCACATCACGTCGGTGCGCCCCGTCTCGCACATCGAGGAGATGGTCGCGCCGCGGGCGAAGACGGGGTACGTGCGGCTCACGCTGCAGTCGAGCGAGCGCAGCGCCGCGGTCGAGCTGCCCGAGCAGGCGCTCGACGACGGCGTGCTGCTCGGGCGCGCCGACAACTGCCTGGACCGCGGGCTGCGCGCCGTCCTGAGCACGCACATCTCGCGCACGCACCTCTTGCTCCTGCGCGACGGCAAGGACGTCATGGCGCTCGATCTCTGCTCGACGAACGGGACGAGGTACGCGGGCCAGAAGGTCCGCCGCGTGATGATCCCCGCCGAGGGCCTGGCCCTCACGCTGGGCCCAGAGCTGACGCTGATCTGGCACCCCCAGACGTGAGGCGGACGTGAGGCGGCCCTCTCGCGAGGGCGAGCTGTGCCCTACGACAGGAGCTGGCGCGCGATGACGATGCGCTGGATCTGGCTCGTGCCCTCGTAGATCTGGAGGACCTTCGCGTCGCGCATCATCTTCTCGACGGGGTACTCCTTCACGTAGCCGTTGCCGCCGAACACCTGGACGGCGTCGACGGCGGTCTGCATCGCGCTGTCGGCGCCGTAGGCCTTCGCGAAGCTCGAGACGATCGGGTCGCGCACCCCGTTGTCGAGGTTCCACGCGGCCTTCTGGTAGAGCAGGCGCGTGCCCTCCACGCGGATCGCCATCTCCGCGAGCATCCACTGGATGAGCTGGTGGTTGCCGATCGGCTGGCCGAACGTCTTTCGCTCCTTGGCGTAGGCGACGCACTCGTCGAGGCAGCGCCGCATCAGGCCCGTGGCGGCCGCGCCGATGTCGGGGCGGGTCTGGTTGAACGTCTCCATCGCGAGCTTGAAGCCCTGCCCCTCCGCGGCGAGGAGGTTCTGCTTCGGCACCTTCACGTCCTCGAGGAACACCTGGGCGGTGTCGCTCGCCCGCTGGCCGAGCTTGTCCTCCTTCTTGCCGACGCGGAGGCCGGGCGTGTCGCGATCGACGATGAACGCCGCGATGCCCTTGTGCCGGAGCTCCGGGTTCGAGGTCGCGAAGATCACGTAGAAGCGCGCGAAGCTCGCGTTCGTGATCCAGCACTTCTGCCCGTTCAGCACGTAGTCGTCGCCGTGCTTCGTGAAGCGGGTCTTGAGGCCGGCGACGTCGCTGCCCGCGTCCGGCTCGCTCGTGCAGTAGCTCGCCATGACCGGCTCGGCGGTGAGCATGCCGAGGTACTTCTTCTTCTGCTCCTCGCTCCCCGCGAGCTTGATGGGCGTGAGCGCGAGGCCGTTCGCGAGGAAGCTCGTCTGGATCCCGGTGCACCCGTACGAGAGCTCCTCGGCGAGCAGGGCGTTCTCGAACTCGCCCATCCCCGGGCCGCCGTACTCGGCCGGACACGTCGGGTTGACGAGGCCGAGGTTCCAGCCCTCCACGAAGACGTCCATCGGGAAGTACGATTTCTGATCGCACTCGGCCGCGATCGGGGTGATGCGCTCCTTCGTGAAGCGGCGCGCCGTATCGATGAGAGCCTTGTGCTCTTCGCTCAGAGAGAAATCGACCACCTGGGACCTCCGGCTAGTGGGACGGGCGCGGCGCTCGCCGCGCCCGCCGGCAACGCGGGACGAGGGCTCGCGCCCCCGTCACTCCTTCATCCTGCGCCTACGTCGCTCGAGCTCGGCGCGCACGGCGCGGCTGCCCAAGATGTAGCCGATGATCAGCCCCAGCATCAGCACCACCGGGATGTAGAGCGCGTGCTGCGGGGTCATCTCCCCGAGGTTCGGCATCAGGTCGTCCCCTGGCCCGAGCCGGCCCGCGCCCGCCGCACGGCGGCCTCGAGCGCGTCGATGCGCCGGTCGATCTGCTTCTGCCGGCGCCAGGAGAGGAAGATCATCGCGAAGATGATGAGCCAGATCGCGGCGTACGCCTCGACGAGCAGCTTCTCCCCGCTCTGCATCTCGTTCCCCCCCTGCACGGGGCGAAACGCCTGCGCTCGGTCGTCCGTTGTGGTGCCCGTCGGTTGCTGCAGGGCCGCGTGAGCGAACAAGGAATGAAGGGAATTCACGTTCTCAGTCCTCTCCGATGCCGGCTTCGAGGGCCTCCTGCTCGAGCTCCGCGAGCCGCGCGGACGCGAGATCGACGCGGAGGCGCGCCCACAGGAGCGCGAGGGAGAGCAGCGTGAACGAGAGGAAGCCGAAGCCGAGCGCCAACTTCATGTCAGGGTGCCCGAGGCCGCCGCCTTTGCCGGTGATGACCGTGGGGTGGTTACCGCCCCACATCTTCACCGAATAATGGATGATCGGCAGGTTGGCCGCGCCGAGCACGCCCAGGGCCGCGGCGAACTTGCGCTCGGCGTGGCTGTCGCCGGTGAAGGCGCGGAGCACGACATAGGCGATGTAGATAAGGACGCTGAGCAGCGAGGTGGTCAGGCGCGGATCCCACGTCCAGTACACGCCCCAGGCCTTCGCGGCCCACAGCGGGCCGGTGATGAGGACGATCAGGCCCATCGCCACGGCGACCTGCGCGCCGGACTTCGCCAGCGAGTCCCACCACTGAGTGCCGCGCGCGAGGTAGCCGGCGGAGCCGATGAAGCAGGCGGTCGCGCCGAGGTACATCGCGTACCCGGCGGGAGCGTGGAAGTAGAAGATCTTCTGCACGATCCCCATCGAGGCCTCCGTCGGCACGACGTAGGCGACGAAATGGAGGGTGCCGATGATGGCGGCGGCCGACGCGGCGAGCAGCACCGAGAACGCGACGCTGGAGGCGCCGGAGCTGCCGCGCGCGCTGGGACGCGCCGCGTCCCCGTTCGCTGCCAGGGCCATTCTGTGTGCGTCCTGCCGGTCGTCAGCTCCCATGCTGGGCCGCACGGTAGTGCCAAGGACGGCCGCGTTCAAGCCGCGGTGACGCGCGGAGGCCGGCCGGAGGAAGCGAGGGCGGCCCCCCTGGCTCAGCGCGTCCGGTCTCATGGCTCAGGTGCCGTCGGGCGCGATCACATCCCAGCCGGTCGCCTTCGCGAGGCGCGACATCGCCATGTCGAGATCCATCGTCGCGTTGAGCTGATTGAAGCGGTTGGTGGCGTACGCCTTGGCTGGATCGATGAGGTCCTTCTCGGCCATGGTCCCGACGTCGATCCCCTGCTGCACCATCACGAGCCACCGTTTGCCGTACCTGGCCGCCTTGGTGTAGGCGTCGAGGCGCCGCTGGGCCTCGACGACCTCGGCGTAGGCGGTCTCGACCTCGGTGGCGACGCCGCCCATGGCGAGGCGCTGCGTCGCGGCCATCTCCTCGAGCTGCGCCTCGGCGAAGCGGATGCGGGCCGATTGCGGGAGCAGATCGAGCTTCCATTGCAGCACGAGCGCGGCGCCGTAGTGGAAGTAGTTGCCCGGGTCGCTGGTGAACGGGTTGAGCTGATCGGCGACCTCGGGCGCGGCGCTCACCCCGGCCTGGAGGCCGAGGCCGATGTCGGGGAAGAGCTGCGCGCGCGCGAGCCGCACCTGCGCCGTCCGCGCGTCGAGGCCGGCGCGCGCCTGCGCGAGCTCGGGCCGGTACAGGCGCGCCGCGGTGAGGTAGCGGCTGACGTGCCCGAGCCGGTGCTTCGGCGGGCGGATCGGGACGTCGGGGATGTCGAGGTCCGGGACGCCCGTGTAGAAGCGCAGGCCGGCCAGCGCGACGGCGATGTACTTGTCGACCTCCGCGCCGCGCGCCTCGAGCTCGGCCCCGAAGGTCTGGAGCTTGAGGAGCTCGATGGGATCGCCCTCGTCGCGCTCGACCTGCTCCTCCAGGCGCTGGAGCGCCTTGTCCATCTCGCGCCGCACGTCCGTGAGCAGGGCCCGCGAGTCGCGCGCGAGCTGGAGGCCGAAGTAAGCCTTGCGGACGTCGAGCCGCACCGCGTCGCGCTCCTTCTCCACGTTCGCCTGGTTCACGCGGACGTTCGCCTCGGCGGCGTCCCAGAGGCTCGTGATCTTGCCGAAGGTCCAGAGCGGCACGACGCCGTCGATGTTCCCGCGCCAGGCCACGCCGAGGCTCGAGGTGAGCGAGACGTCGGTGTTGGGGCTGAAGACGTTGTTGCCGCGGACCGTGGGCGCGAGCGCGACGCCCCCGGTCAGCTTGAACTGCGAGAACGGGGCGTAGTGGGCCTCGTCGAGCTGCGCGCGGACCTGGTTCAGCTTCGCGCGGGCGGCGGCCACGTTCGGGTGATTGCGGTCGGCGAGCGCCAGGACGCGAGGGAGATCGTGGACGACCGCCGCTTGCCGCCGGGGCGCCTCGTCGGCAGCGGCAGCGGGGGACGGGGCGAGCCGGACCGCGAGGGAGACGGCGGCGGCGACAAGAGCACCTCGTGCAGCGCGTCGGGCCATTTTCGGCGCAACGTAGCACGAGCCGGCCGCGCGCTTGCGCCGCGGGGCGCGCGGCGCCATCAGTCCGCGTCGTCCGCGTCCGGCCCTTCCGCGGCCTCCCGCGCTTCTTGCGCCTCCCGCGCTTCCCGTGCTTCCCGCGACGGGTCCTCGTCGCCCCTCGACGCGATCTTCTTCTTGAGCCGGCGGAAATTCGAGCGATCCATGCCCGCCTGCCGCGCCGCTTCGCTCAGATTGTTGCCCGCGCGCTGCAGCAGGCGCCGGACGTAGATCCGATCGAACGCGTCGACGGCGCGCTCCTTGGCCTCCGCGTACGGGAGCTCGCAGAGCTGCGCCGGCAGGACGAGGGCGTCTCGAGGGGGGCGCTGCTCCGGCCCCGCGCGCCCGGACACCGAGCGCGGGAGGTCCGCGGGCAGGATCGCCTCGCCGCGCGCGGAGATCACGGCGTGCTCGATCGCGCTCTCGAGCTCGCGGGCGTTGCCCGGCCAGGCGTGTTCGCGCAGCAGGCGCGCCGCCTCGGAGCCGATCCGCGCGACGTCCCGGCCGTGCGCGCGCGCGTACCGGTTCAGGTAATGGCTCGCGAGCAGCGCGATGTCCTCGCGGCGCCGCCGGAGCGGCGGCAGCTCGACGACGATGACGCCGAGGCGGTAGAGGAGATCCTCGTGGAGCTGGCCGGCGGCGGCGCGCTCCCGCAGGTCGGCGGACGTCGACGCGATGACCCGGACGTCGACGCGCCGCGGCTCGCCGCCTGCCCTCGCGACGTCGCCGTGCTCGAGGACCCGGAGCAGCCTGGCCTGGGCCGCCAGCGACAGCGCCGAGACCTCGTCGAGGAAGAGCGTGCCGCCGTCCGCCGCCTCGACCAGGCCCGCGCCGGCGCGCCCGTCCGGCGCGGCCTCGCGATCGCCGCCGAAGAGCTCCTCCTCGGCGCGCGGCCCGGGGAGCGCGCCGCAATCGACGGCGACGAAGCGCCCTCCGGCGCGCGGCCCGCGCCGGTGGACGGCGCGCGCAACGAGCTCCCTGCCCGTCCCGCGCTCGCCGACCAGCAGGAGGGGCGCCGCCAGCGCCGCCACGCCGAGCGCCTTCCGGTACGCCTCCTGCATCGCGGCCGAGCTCGTGATCACCTCGCCGAGCTGCTCGTGCTCGCCGACGCGCTCCTCGAGCGCCCTGGCGCGGGCGACGAGCCGCCGGCGCTCGATCGCGCGCTCGATCACGATCGAGGCCGCCGCCTCCGGATCGACGGGCTTCATCACGAACGCGTACGCCCCGGCGCGCACGGCCGCGACCGCCGCCTCGACCTCGCTGTGGCCGGCCATCACGACGGCCTCGACGTCGGGGTATTTCGCCTTGATGTGCTCGAGCACCTCGGCGCCGCTCATGCGCGGCATGGCGAGGTCGAGCAGCACGGCCTCGACGCGGGTCGTCGCGAGCAGCCCGAGCGCGGCCGGGCCGTCCTCCGCCGTCAGGACGTCGAAGTCGCGCACGAGCGCGCGCGCCAGGCCGCGGCGCTGGGCCGGCTCGTCGTCGACCAGGAGGATGCGGGCGCGAGCGGCGGCGTTCACGAGGTGAAGCGGCGGACTAGAGCGGCTTGCGCGGGAAGGACGGGAGATCCGCGCCCCGGCGCGTCTGCGGCTCCCTCGCGTCGTCCTGGGCCGCGACGAAGGCGGGGTCGCTGGACCGCCGGAGCTTGCCGGGGGGCGGCGGGGCCGGCGGCTCGGCGCCCCCGGTCGGCGTGTAGATCTGGCCGTGCTGCTGGAAGACGCAGATCCGGTTGCCGCCCTCGCGCTTCGCCTGGTGGAGCGCGCTCTCCGCGGCGCGGATGAGCGCGTCCTTGCTGCGGACGTCGCGCGAGGGGTAGAGCGAGACGCCGATCGACACGCTGCACGGCCGCGTCGCGCCGCCGAACTCGACCGGGTTGCCGGAGGCCTCGCGCCAGATCCGCTCGGCCACGGTCAGCGACCCGGCGAAGTGCGTGCTCGGCAGGACGACGAGGAACTCCTCGCCGCCGTAGCGCGAGACGACGTCCACCTCGCGGACCGAGCGGCGGATCCCGTCGGCCACGCGCCGGATCACGGCATCGCCGAGCGTGCGCCCGCCGATCTCGTTCATCGCCTTGAGCCGGTCGATGTCGACGAGCACGCAGGCGAACGGCTCGTGGTAGCGCTCCGCGCGCTTGAACTCCTCGTTGAGCCGCGTGAAGAGGTAACGGTAGTTGTAGAGCCCCGTCATCTCGTCGTGGATGGAGAGCTGCTCCAGGTAGGCGCGCTGCGCCGCCACCTGGTCGTGCAGCCGCTTGATCCGCAGCATCGCCCCGACGCGCGCGAGGAGCTCCTCCTCCTCGAACGGCTTGCAGACGTAGTCGTCGGCGCCGATCTTGAGCCCCTCGACCCGGCTCGCCGTGTCGGTCTTCACCGTGACGAGCACCACGGGGAGGAACGACTCGGCGGTCATGCTCTTCAGGAGCCTGCACGCCTCGAGGCCCGTGAGCCGGGGCATCACGATGTCGAGGAGCGCGAGGTCGACGCCGCCGCGCCCGATGAGCTCGATCGCCTCCTGACCGTCGTCGACCGCCTCGACCTGGAAGCCGGCCTTGCTGAGCATGCTCACGAGCATCTGGCGCGCGAGCCGGTCGTCGTCCGCCACGACGATCCTGGGCGGACGGCTGCTCATGAGCTCGGCCGGCGCAGAGGGCGGAGCGCTCCGGATGTCCTCGCTGATCGGCACCGGCACATCCTCCCTTCGGCCGGGTCCGGGCGCAACGAGATCGCACGACGGCGGAGGCCGCCGCGCTGGTTTCGCGGTAAGGACCCCCTCATGACTCAGGCGCGGTTCTGGAAGCTCGCGGCGCTCGCGCTGGCCTTCACGCTCGGCGTGATCCTGTGGGGCGCGTTCGTGCGCGCGACCGGCTCGGGGGCCGGCTGCGGCAGCCACTGGCCGACGTGCAACGGGGACGTCATCCCACGTTCACCCAGCGCGGCGACCTTCATCGAGTTCACGCACCGGGCCACGTCGGGCATCGCGTTCCTGCTCGTCGCGCTGCAGCTCGTCTGGGCGTTCGTCGCCTATCCGGCGGGGCACCCGGTGCGCGGCGGCGCGTCCGCGTCGATGCTGCTCATGATCACCGAGGCGGCGGTCGGCGCCGGGATCGTCCTGCTCGAGTACGTCGCGCACAACGCGTCGGCGGCCCGCGCGCTCTGGATGGCGGTGCACCTCATCAACACGTTCCTGCTCGTCGGCGCCATGACCTGCACGCTCTACTGGGCGCGCGGCGGCCGGCGTGTGCGCCTGCGCGGCCAGGGCGCGACGGGCGCGCTGCTCGCCGCCGCCCTCGCCGGGGTCCTCGCGGTGGGCGTCACCGGGGCCATCGCGGCGCTCGGCGACACGCTCTTCGCGGCGAGCTCGCTCCGCGAGGGCATCGCGCAGGACTTCTCGCCGACGGCCCACTTCCTGCTGCAGCTGCGCACGCTCCACCCGGCCGTGGCGGTGGTCGTGAGCGGCTACCTGCTCTTCGCGCGCGGCGCCATCGCCGCCCGGCGCCCCTCACCGCTCGTCGAGCGGCTCTCGATGGCGACCGGCGGCCTCGTGCTGCTGCAGGTCGGCGCCGGGGTCGTCAACCTCCTGCTGCTCGCGCCGGTGTGGATGCAGCTCGTGCACCTCCTGCTCGCCGATCTCCTGTGGATGGTCCTCGTCACGCTCGCCGCGGCCGCGCTGAGCGAGCCGGCCGCGGCCGCCGACCCGGGCCCGCGCGGGGAAGAGAAGGCGCGCTCGGAGGCGGTCGCCGCCTGAAGGCGACCGCGCCGCCGCCCGGAGACCTCGGGCGAGCGGCGCTAGAGATCGCTCGCTCCCTCGTCGGCGCTGCCGGGCTCCTGGGAGATGGTGCGGCGGACCGCGCGCTGCCGCGCTCCCTCGGGCTGCGCCGCGGCGCGCTGGTCGGGGACGAACGCAGGAAAGTCGACCTGGAGCACCATGCCCTCCGCGGTCTCGATCACGCGGTGGGTCGCCTCGGTCGGCGCGCGCAGGTCGATCACCATGTCGAGGTCGTTGCCCTGGTCGACGAGCTGCACCTGCGTCACGGGGGTCGCGAAGAACGTTGTCACGAGCGGGAAGCGGTTCGTCTGGATCGCCGCGGCGCCCTTCATCCGGTAGACGAGGCGCCCCGCGGCCTTCGACTCGGCGACGTCGACCTTGCCGCCGTGGATCTGCACGAACACGCGCGAGCCCCCGGTCGGGAGCATGCGGAAGCCCGGGAACGTGGCGACCGGCCTCCCCTCGAGATCCGCCTTCGGCTTCGGCTTGCGCGCGCGACCGGGGCGCTGCCGGGCCGCCGGCGGCGCGCCGGCGGCGCTCGGACGCGGGGCGCCGGCCGCCGGCTTCGCCGCGGCGGAGGCGTCCGCGGGCGCCGGGGCGGTCTTCGCCGGCGCGGGGGCGGCCTTCGGGGCCGCCGGGGCGGCGGGGGGGCTCTGCGCGAGGGCGAGCGACGGGGCGAGGCCGAGCCCCAGCGAGAACATCACGGAGAGGTACCGGGGAGGTCGCACGATAGCAGTACAGCACGACCGCCCGGCCCGGCAAAGCCGGCGGCGCGATATGCTCGGCGCGTGCCGCCGCGCGCCCCTCGCCTGTCGCACGTCGTCGGCGTCGACGACGCCCCGTTCGCCCGCGAGCACCGTGGCGACGTGCCGGTCGTGGGGACGGTCTTCGCGGGCCTGCGCCTCGAGGGGGTGCTCTCCACCCGCGTCCGGCGCGACGGGCGGAACTCCACGCAGGCGATCGCCGCGATGGTCGCCGGCTCCCGCTTCTATCCCCAGCTCCAGGTGGTCATGCTCCAGGGCATCGCGGTCGCCGGCTTCAACGTCGTCGACATCGCCGCGCTGCGCGACGCCCTCGGCCTCCCCGTCGTGGTGGTCGCGCGGCGCCTCCCGAACCTCGACGCGATCCGCGACGCGCTGCTCTCGCGCGTCCGCGGAGGTCGCCGCAAGTGGGCGCTCATCGAGCGCGCCGGCCGCATGGAGCCCGTCGGCGGCGTGTACGTGCAGCGCGCCGGGATCTCGCTCGAGGACGCGAGCGCGCTCATCGCGCGGCTCTCGGTGCACGGCCACCTCCCCGAGCCCCTGCGCGCCGCGCACCTCATCGCCGGCGGGCTGACCACGGGCGAGAGCCGCGGGCGCGCGTGACCGCGCGCAACGTGCGTGGCCGCGCGCGCCCGCCGCCGACCGCGCTCGCTAGAGCCCGCGAAGGCCCGCAGCGCTGGCCGTGGCCGGCTCCTCGGGCTTCTCGCCGCGGCCGGTCACCTTCGAGTAGATGACGTCGAGGTTCGCGGTGATGTCGAGATAGAACTGCGCCTCGGGGCTGTAGAAGAAGCTCCTGCGGCCGCCGTCGAGCCCGATCTGCCGGTTTGTGTTGTTGTACCCGAGCGTGAGACCGACGACCTCGTAAACCGGGTAGCTCAGGCTGAGGTTGAACGCGGTCTGGGGGACGTAGGTTGTCCCGCCGGAGCCGTCGTACGGGGCGCAGCCGCCGAGGATCTCGACGCACCCCTCCCCGAACTCGTGCTTGAAATCGCTGAGCAGACCGACGCTCGTCGCCAGGGTGAGGTCCTTGTAGAGCGGCAGGCTGAGCTCGAGGCTCGTGGTCAGGCGATCCATGGCGAAGGACCACCCGGTGAGCTGCTCGTCGAGCGCGACCTCACCGCTCGGGGACTGCCGCGGTCGCCGGAGGTCGCCGTTCACCGGCGTGTACGACTCCGCGAACAGGTGGGCGTAGGTCACGCCGAACGTCGCCGTCACATGGTTGAGGCCGTCGGCCTTCGATCCGAGCAGCTTGACCTTCTGGATGAGCTGCGGGCCGAGCCCGACCGTGAAGTACTTGCCGGAGTTCCAGCTCGCCGGCGAGGTCGGCAGGGTCGCGCGCAGGCGCATGGCGGCGTCCGTCTTGTATTCGCCGCGGTTCGCGCCGCCGCTCTCCCAGAGCTCTCGGCTGTACCGGGCGTTGAGGGCGACGTCCTTGAATTGCGGCTCCCGGTAATCGGTCGTGATGTCGCTGTTCGTGAGCTCGACGACCCAGCCGATGTCGGCGGACACCGAGAGCTTGTCCTTGGGTCGGTCGAGCACATAGAAGTTCGGCCGCAGGGTGAAATCCCAGCCGTAGACCTGCATGGCAGGGATGTACTCGCCGCCGACGCCGAAGAGCGTCGTGCTCCCTCCCTGGTTCCAGGTGAACGTCGACCCGCGCCAGCGCAGGGTCGTCTCCTCTTCTTCTTCGAGCAGGGTGTCTGCCGCGGTGGCCTGGTTCCAGCGCACCGCCGGTGTTGTGACCGGCCCGACGTCGGGCCCCGGGGTCTTCGTGGCCGGTGGGGGCGTGGCCGCGGGCCCCGGCTCCGGGGGCGGCGGCGCCGGCTCCGCGGGCTGCGCCGCGACGGTCCCAGCAGGGACGCCCGGGCCAGCGGCAGGAGCGCCGGGAGCAGCGGAGGCACCGGGAGCAGCAGCGGAGGCGCCGGCGGCACCAGGAGCAGCGGTCGGAGCGGCGGCGGGGGCACCGGCGGGAGCCGGCGCTGCGTCGGCCGGCGGAGCTTGCTCGGCGGGCGGCGCCGGATCGGCCGGCGGAGCCTGCGGCGGCTCGGGCGGCGTCTGCGCGGACGCCACGGAGATGCTGCCCAGGACACCGGCAGCCACAAGCAACGATCGGAACGTCATCTCCACTCTCTCTCCTGGTCGCTTCGGACCCTCACCGCTGCACGACGCGCTCGGCCAGACGTCCGCCCGCCTCGCCCGCCGCCCGGCGCGTCGACGCGCCGGGCGATCTGCTCGGCCCGCCGCCTGTGCCCTGCAGAAATCGTACCCCGCAGCAAGATCATCTCAAAGCATCGAATTCATTGATGAAAATTGGCTGCACAGGCGGGCGCGTTACAGCGCTGACGCGCGCCCCCGTTGCGAATGTGACGATGCCTGAAGTAAGCCAACGGGCGATGGAGCCGACGTCCTTCCCGGGCGACAGAGACTCGCCCCTCTCCCCGCGATCCTCCGGAGGCCCCCGCGGCGACGACGCGGGGGGCCACCGGCCCACCGAGATCAACGCCCTCCTCGGCCGCGGGACGCACTTCGAAGGCAAGCTCTTCTTCGAGGGCCGGGTGCGCATCGACGGCAGCTTCCGCGGGGAGATCCGCGGCGAGGACGTGCTCGTGATCGGTGAGGGGGCGCTCGTGATCGGCGAGATCCACGTGGTGACGTGCATCGTCACGGGCGGCGAGGTCCAGGCCAGCATCCGCGCGCGCGACGCCATCGAGCTCTACGCTCCCTCCAAGGTGACCGGCGCCCTTCACGCGCCCGCCATTTTCATCGATCGCGGCGTCCAGTTCGACGGTTCGTGCAAGATGGCCCCCCTCGACGACGAGCCCGGTGAGCGGTCCGCGCGGCCTCCCGCGGCGTCCGTCGATCCGGACGCCGATGCCGCCCCGCAGGGCGCGAGGACCGCCGAGGACAGCGGCGCCCCCGCGCAGCGCGGCGTGACAGCGAAGCGCTCCGACGCCGAACGCTGAATTCCGGCCGCATCCGACGAATGCACACTTTCTGTGGTGTGCAGGGATGCGGCTGCCCGTTCAGCGAGTTACATGTAACGGGAGGCTGCGTCCTCGCCGCCCGAGGCGCACGCCCGCGGCGTGGTTGGCAACCACACGACGACGGACGCTGCTCGCACAGGAGAGTCCATGAAGAAGTGGTGGTCCCTGTCCCTGATCGCCTTGTCGCTTGCCGTCCTTGCCCTCTCGTATTCGCCGCGCCCGGCGTGGGCCGCGGACGCCGAGTCGGAGAAGCTCGCGTCGCTCGGGAGGGCGCTGCGGTACACGCTGAAGACCACCGGGCCGGCCTCCGCGATCGACACAGGGGGCGCGGCGATCCTCGTGAAAGCCCCCCTGCCGGCCGTCCGGAAGCTCGTCACCTCCTACGGTAACTACAAGACCTTCATCAGCTCCTTTGATCAGAGCCGCGTGCTCTCCAAGCGCAAAGGCACGAGCGAGGTGTATCTTCAGGTGCCCATCCTGAACGGCGCCGCGCACATCTGGACCGTCGCCGACATGTCGCCGCCAGCCAAGGACGGCTCCGACGAGGTGATCTCCGGGCGCTTCAAGCGCGGCAACGTCGCCGACTTCCGCGCCCGCTGGCGGCTCCGCGCCGTCGACGAGCATCACACGATCCTGAAGCTCGAGATCTTCGTCGCCCCGAAGCTCCCGTTCCCGCCCTCGGTGGTGACGACGCAGCTCGTCCGGGCGGCCGACAGGGCGGTGACCGCGGTGCGCGATCGCGCCGAGGGCAAGCCGCCCGCCGGCGCGCGATCGACCACCGCATCCACCGCCGCGCCCGGCGGCTCGGCGCAGGTGGCCGCGAGCGCGTCCGCTACAGCGCCGAGCGGCTCTGCCCCCGCCGGACAGAGCGGTGGGCAGGACAGCCGTGCGGCAGCCCCTGCCCCGTCGCCGGCCAGCATGTCGAACCTGCCGCCGGCCGAGGATGCCAGCGTGCACCGCGCCAAGGACGTGGCGCGCCGGTAGCTCGACGTCCGCCAACACGTCGCCGCGAGCCAGCAAATTCCCGGCGGAGCGCTCTGCCGCTCGTCTGTCCCACGTTCCCCACGCTGCTGTAGAGCCCGGCCAGACTCCTTTCATGAGTCCGGTCGCCGATGTCCCAGCACGCCAGGACGCTGCGCCTGTCGAACAACCGCAAATCGCCCGAGACGTGCATCAGCTCGCAAGTTCCATTGTGATTGCGAGGCTTTATGGGCCAATGCGGCTCCGTCCGCCCGCAGCTCGGAACAGGGTTCTCAACCTGCCTTCCGATCTTCCCACAGGAATTCCCACGTTCCGCGGGAGTTAATCAACACCCCATGCGCCCGACGGAGGTTGCGAGGGGACGGATGCATGAAGTAAAGGCTGTGCGGTGAGGTTCCCCTTGCCGGATGATCAGTCAGGCGCACGGGCGCCCTCTCCGCATCCTCCAGCAGTGTGGGGCGACCGGGCTGCCCAGGAGCGGCGCTCGGCCGGCTGGCGGCGGTGATCAGGACATCGCTCCTCCTCGTGCCGACCGAGCGGCACGTCGAGCGCGAGCTTGCCGCGACCGATCCGCGCGCCGCGGGCCAGGAGGTCCGCTCGCGGTGGAGCTTCGTCTCCGAGGCGCTCGCCCTGCTCGCGCCGGACGTCGCCATCGCGGGCCCCCAGGCCACCCGCCTCGCCACGCGGATCGCCCTCGACGCGCTTCCACCCGGCCGGCTGCGGCAGCCGGCCGAGCCCGCCGCGCGCGTCGCCCTCGCGCACGCCCTGGACCGCGCCCTCGGGGCCTTCCGGCGCGCCGGCACAACCCCGGCGGAGCTGCGGGCGCTCGGCACACCGTACGCGATCGCCGTCGGCGAGGTCCTCGAGCGGGCGGACGCTGCGCTGCAGGCTGCTCGCCTCGTGGACCCGCGCAGCGCGGGCTCCCTGCTCGCGCGGGCGCTCCGCGCCGCCGGCGCGTCCGGCGCGCCCCCGCTGCCGCGTAAGGTCACGATCCGCGGCGCCGTCGCCTGGGAGCCCGACGATCTGGCCTGGGTCGAGGCGCTCCACGCCGCCGTCCGCGCCCGCGACGGGGCGGGGGTCACCGTCGAGCTGCCCGCCCTCGAGGGCGACGCCGCGGCGCCGGTCGCCGATGCCCTCGAGCGGCGCTGGGCCTCGCTCGAGGATGCGCCGGAGATCGCGTGGGTGCCCGACACGGGCGCGGAGCCGCTCTCCGCGATCAGCGCCAGGACCGCGGAGGGCGAGGCGCGCGCCGCCGCCGCCGAGGTCGCCGCGGCGCTCGGCCGCGGGGTCCCGCCCGAGCGGATCGCCGTCGTCGTGCCCGCGCTCGACGACGCCGCGCTCGAGCCGCTCCGGGCCGCGCTGGCGGACGCGGGCGTCCGCTTCTGGGAGCCGCGCGGCCGCGCCGCCGCGAGCTGCCCCGACGGGCGCGTCGCGCTCGCGCTGCTCCGCCTCGCCATGGGGCCGGTCCGGCGCGAGCAGGCGATCGAGATCCTCCGCGCGCCAGGGGTCCACGCGGGCGCCTGGATGGACCGCGCGTCCGTCGCCGAGGCGGAGAAGCGCTCGGCCGAGCTCGCCCACCGGCTGCGCGACGTGCCGGTCGAGGTGGATCGCACGGGCCGGCTGCTCATCGAGAGCCTCGTCTCCGTCGTGGCGGCGCGGCGCGCGGACCGCCGCGCCGCGCCGACGCGGGCCGCCGGGCGCGCGGGGTCGCTCGACGAGGCAGAGCTCGATCTGGGCGCCGAGGTGCTGCGCCGCACGGGCGACGGCCACGGGGACGACGAGGAGGCGTGGATGCCGCACGCGCTCGAGCGGCTGCTCGCCAGCGCCCGCTGGATCGGCGAGGCGACGACGCGGCCCGAGATCGTGCGGCGGTTCCTGTCGCTCCTCGACAAGCTGGGCTTCGGCGAGCCCGGGGTCGAGGAGCTCCGCGCCGCGCTGCGCGGCGAGCGGCGGGGCGGCGGCGCGATCGCGCTCGAGGCGATGGGCGCGATGGGTCAAGGCGCGCGGGCCGCGCGCGCGATCCGTGAGCAGGCCGAGGCGCTCGCGCGGGCCGCGCGCGACCTCGGCTGCGAGGATCGGCCCGCGACCGTGGCCGAGGTCCACGCCGAGCTCGAGCGGGCCGCGGCCGAGCAGGGCGCGGGGCCGCGCGGCGACGCGGGCCGCGCCGGCGCCGTGCGCGTCGACGTCGCGGCCGGCTTCACGGCGCTCGAGCACGACGTCGTGGTGGTCACAGGGCTCGACGCGCGCGCCTACGGCGGGAGCCCCGGCGCGGACGAGACCCTGCTCGGCGAGGCGCTCCGGGCGCGGCTGCTCGCGCCGAGCCGCCCCGCGTCGGGGCGCGAGCGGCAGGCGGCCCAGCGCGCGGAGCTCGGCTGGGCGCTCGCCGGCGCGGGGAGCGTCGCGGTCTGCTTCACGCGCGGGGACGACAGCGAGCCGAACGAGCCTCACCCGCTCTTCGAGGCGATCGCCGCGGCCGGCGGGCGCCGCAGGACGGAGCCCGCCTCGCGCGTCGCGCCGGACGCGGCGGCGCTCGGAGCGCGCGACGCGGAGCTCATCGCCCTCGCGGGCGGCGGGCCGCCGGCGGCGGACATCGCGGAGCGCGTCCGGATCGAGCGCGCGCGCGCGGACTTCTTCCTCGATCCGCGGGCGCCGCTCGACCTCCACACCGGGCGGGTGCTCCTCGACCAGGATCCCGCGCTGGGCGCGCAGCTCAGGGCGGCGATCGGCGGGGCGCACCCGGGCCGGCCTATCGCCGTCACCCACATCGAGCGCGCGGTGGGCTGCGCGTTCGCGGGGTTCGCGCGCCGCGTGCTCCACGTGCGCCGCGCCGAGGACCTCGCCGAGTCGGCCGACGCGCGCGAGCGCGGCACGCTGATCCACCGGGCCCTGCAGGCCTCGTTCGAGGCGCTGCGCGAGCTCGGCCCGGACCGCGACCCGGCCGAGCAGCTCGCCGCCGCGCGCGCGGCGGCCGAGGCGGCGCTCGGCGTCTCGGCGCCGATGGCCCCGCTCCGCCGCGAGGCGGTCGAGAAGGCGATCGCGGACGTGATGGAGGTCGTGGTCCGCGCCGTCGACGGGGAGGAGTCGTCGCCGGAGCTCCGCTTCTTCCTGGCCGAGCGGCGCTTCGGCGCCGGAGAGCCGCCCCCCTGGCAGCCGCTCGAGCTCCCCCCGTCGGACGACGACGAGGAGGGCGCGGCCGGCGCGCCGAGCCTGTGGGTCGACGGCCAGATCGATCGCATCGATCGCTCGAGCGACCAGCGCGTCGTGCGGGTCGTCGACTACAAGACCGGCAAGCTGCCCGACGCGAAGGAGCGGCGGCGCGCGCTCCAGCTCCCGCTGTACAGCGCCATCGCGGCGCGCGCGCTCGGCGCGGAGGAGGTGCGCGCCGTCTACATCAGCGTGCGCCAGCGCGGGCTCGTCGAGCTGTGGCCGCGCACGGCCGAGGAGCAGCGCGCGCTCGCGGAGGGCTGGGCGGAGGCCGCGCGCACGGCGCGGGCGGCGGTCGTCGCGCTCTGGCACGGCAGGGCCGCGCCGCGGCCGGCGCTGCCGACGCTGTGCGCGCGCTGCGACGCGCGCGACGTGTGCCGGCGGCCCGCGGTGGTGCCGACCGACGAGGCCGCGGAGGAGGTCGCGTGAGCGCCGCGCCGCACGGGGCGGAGCTCGCCGAGGGCGACGCGCTCATCTACGCCTTCCGCCGCAACGTCGTCGTCGCGGCGAGCGCCGGCACCGGCAAGACGCACCGGCTCACGGCGCTCTACGTGCTGCTCACGCTCGGCCTCACGTCGCTCGGCCGGCCCGACGCCGCGTCCGCCGCGCCGCCGGTGCCGCCGGACCGCATCGTCGCGACGACGTTCTCGCGCGCCGCGGCGCGCGAGATCGCCCACCGCGTCGAGCGCTCGCTGCGGGAGATCGCCCGCTGGGACGGCGAGGCGAGCATCCCCTTCGCCGACATCCTCCGCGCGCGGCAGGCGGCCGTCGGCGCGGGCGGCGAGGCGCTGCCCCTGGCCGAGCTGCGGAGGCGCGCGGAGGAGGCGCTCGCCCGCCTCCCGGCCGCGCGCATCGACACGCTGCACGGCGTGGCCAAGCAGATCGTGGACCGGCACGCGATCGCGATGGGGCTCTCGCCCTCGGCGCGGATCCTCGATGAAGAGGAGGCGCAGGCGCTCAGCGACCTCGCGGTCGACGAGGCGCTGAGCCGCGCGCTCGCGGAGGGGGGCGAGCGCGCCGAGGCCGCGCGCGCGCTCGTCGCCGCGACGGGCAGCGTGGAGGCCGCGCGGAGCGAGGTGACGCGCCTGCTCGACCGGCTCGACGAGGACGGCCTCACGCCGCGCCGCCTCGCCCTCTCCGACCACGCCGCCGAGGCCCGCGCGCTCGCGCGGGAGCTCCAGCGCCTCGCCGCCGAGAGCGCGGCGCTCGGCAGCGCCGCGTTCCGCGAGCCGGCGGCCGCGCTGGCGGCGGCGCTCGGCGGCGAGGGCGCCGCGCCGTTCCCGACCGGCGCGGCCGGCGCCGCGCTGATCGAGCTGCTCACGCAGCGCAGGCCGCACAAGAGCAAGTGCACGCCGGCCGACGAGGCGCTCCTCGCCTTCCGTGAGGCGCTGCCGGGCGAGACCCACCGCGACAAGGCGCAGCAGCTCCTCGGCTTCCTCCGCGAGGCGCCCGCGCTGTCGCGGCGCGAGGCGCGGATCGTCGATCTGCTGGAGGAGATCCGCGAGCGGCTCGCGGCCATCCGCCGCACCGAGGGCGGCCTCGGCTTCGGGGATCTGCTGCGCGCCGCCCGCGACGGCCTGCGCGACGACCCGGCGATCGGCGCGGCGGTGCGCGAGTCGGTCGACGTGCTGCTCGTCGACGAGTTCCAGGACACGAGCGCGGTGCAGCGCGATCTCGTGTACCTGCTGCGCGAGCGGGACGACGCCGCCCTCTCGCGCCCGGCCGGCGCCGCCCCGACGGCCGCCGGCCTGCGGGGGCACGGGCTGTTCCTCGTCGGCGACCGCAAGCAGTCGATCTACGGGTTTCGCGGGGCCGACGTCGCGATCTTCTGCCGCGTGTGCGCGGAGCTCGCTGGCGCCGCCGCGGGCAGGGCGCTCGAGCTCTCGCCGTCCCTCTGGTCGCGCGATCCGAGCGCCGATTTCGTCGCCCTGCGGGAGAGCCGCCGGTCGACGCCCGAGCTGCTCGCGTTCATCAACGCGTTCTCGGGGCGCGATTTCTCCCAGGACCGCACGCGCGAGGGCGGCGACGGCGCGACGCGCGAGTTCGAGATCGCCTACAGCGCGGCGGAGCACCTCGTCGCGGCGCCGGGCGGGGCCGCGCAGGGCCCGACGGACGTCGTGCTCCTCCACGACGACGGCAGCGCGCCGGACGGGGTCGACGCGCTCGTCCGGGACGCGCGGGGGCAGCTCCGGGAGGCGCTGATCGCGGCCGCGTACATCGCGCGGCGCGTCCGCGGCGCTGGCGGCGCTGCGGGCGGCGACGGCGCCGCGCGGGAGGCCGCGGGCGG
Organism: Sorangium sp. So ce1335; assembly: GCF_051521615.1. Lineage (NCBI taxonomy): Bacteria > Pseudomonadati > Myxococcota > Polyangiales > Polyangiaceae > Sorangium > Sorangium sp. So ce1335. The sequence goes on along the minus strand of NZ_CP150363.1, from coordinate 3,915,570 downwards.
CGATCTGCGCTTCCGCGACGTCGCGGTGCTCGCGCGGCGCCGGAGCACGATCCCGCTCGTCGAGCTCGCCCTCGCGCGCCTCGAGATCCCGTACGTGGTGGCGGGCCGCGCGCTGTTCGACGCGGCGGAGGTCCGCGACGTCGCCGCGATCCTCCGCCTGCTGCTCGATCCTCAGGATCGCCTGGCCCTCGCGACCGTCCTGCGCGGGCCGATGGTGGCGCTCTCGGACACGGCGCTCGCGATCCTGGCGCCCCCCGGCCGTGGCCTGACGGTCCCGCTGCTCGGCCGCTGGCCGAGCGCCGCCGCGGCGCCGGGGGGCCGGGCGCCTTCGCCGGACGACGCCGTGCCCGGGGACGCGCGCCCGCTCGCCGCGATCGCGCGGCTGCCCGCGGCCGATCGCGAGCGGCTCGAGGCGTTCCGCGCCCGCTTCGCCGGGCTGCGCCGCGCGGCGCTCCGCTCGACACCAGGGGAGGCGATCCGCGCCGCGGTCTCCGCGTTCGATCTCGACCGCGTCCTCGCCGCGCTCCCCCGCGCCCAGGCGCGGATCGGCAACGTCGATCGGCTGATCTCCATCGCCCGCCGCCGGGGGGGCTCGCTCGCGAGCTTCGTCCGCTGGCTCGATCGCCGCATCCGCGACGAGGCGGACGAGCCGGAGGCCGCCGTCTTCTCGCCCGACGACGACGCCGTGCGGCTCACGACGATCCACGCCAGCAAGGGGCTCGATTTCCCGGCCGTGGTGCTCCTGGATCTGAACGCGGAGCCTCGCGCGGACCAGCCCGGCCTGAGCTACGTCCCCGCCGCCGGAGACCGCGCCGCCGCGCTGCTCGTGCGACACCACGCGCGGCGCGCCGACAGGCCGTCGCGGGCCGGCTCGCTCCACGACGCCGAGGCGTCGGCGCACGGGCCGTCGTGGCCCATCAGCACGCCCGCGCTCCAGGCGGCGCGCGCCGAGGTGCGGGCGCGGGAGCGCGCCGAGCGGCAGCGGCTCACCTACGTCGCGATCACCCGCGCCCGGCGCGAGCTCGTGCTCGTCGGCGCCGCGGCGAAGCCGCGGGGCGGCTCGGCGTGGCTCACGCTGACGGCGAACGCCGAGCCGCGACCCACGCCGGCCGAGGCCGGCGCCGCGCCGCGAGCCACGCCGGCCGAGGCCGGCGCCGCGCCGCGAGCCACGCCGGCCGCGGTCGATACCCAGGCGCCCGCGCCGCTGGCCGGCACGATCAGCGCCACGCTCGCGGCCCGCGCGCTCCTCGCCGAGGCGAGGCCGCCGGCCCCTGGCACCGACGCGTACGCCCGCGCCGCGCCGATACCGCCCGCACCGCCGGCCGCAGCGCCCGCGCGCGCGCAGACGGTGCGGATCGCGACGGCGTCGCTCGCGACGTTCCAGGGGTGCCCTCGCCGCTTCCGGTTGAGGCACCTCCTCGGCATCGGCGAGCCCGCCGGCGAGGGCCAGCTCGGCCTGTTCGACGTCGAGGGCCCGCCCGAGCTGCCCGGCGAGGAGCGCGTCGAGCTCGAGGACGGCGCGGACCCGCGCCCCCCCGGCCGCGCCGCGCACCGGGTGCTCCAGCGCTGGCCGCGCGCGCGGTGGGGCGAGCCGACCGACGCCGCGGACGTCGGCGCGCGGCTCGCCTTCGAGGGGCTCGCGCCGCACGGCCCGGACGCGCTGCGCGCCGCGGAGGGCATCGCGCACTTCCTGGGAGGACCTTACGCGCGGCAGGTGCGGGAGGAGGAGGCGGCGCTGCTGCGGGAGGAGGCGTTCGTGCTCGACGTCGAGCCCCAGAGCGCCGGAGAGCGGCGCGGGGCGAGGCTCGCGCTGGCGCTCGCGATCGACCTCGCCGTGCTGCATCCCGGCGGGCTCATCGACGTCATCGAGTACAAGCGCGCGCGCCCCCGGGCAGATCTCGCGCCGTACGAGCTCCGCCTGCGGGCGAGCGCGCTCGCGCTGAGAAAACGCCACCCGGATCGACCCGTCCGCGCCGGCGTGCTCTTCCTCGGCGCCGCGACGGAGCCCGCATGGATCAGGGGCTCGGGCGAGACGGGGACGATCGCGGACGACGAGCACGCCCGGTTCGAGCGCGAGCTCGCCCGGCTCGCCGAGCGCTTCTCCGAGGCGCAGGGCGAGGGCCGCTTCGACGGGGTGCCGGTCGAGACCTGCCGCCGGCTACGCTGCGGGTTCGTGCGGGCGTGCCACGGCTAGCGCCGCGCACCGGGGAGCCCCGCCAGGGACCCCCCGCGCGGCTCACCAGCTCGCCGGGGCCCTGTCGCGGAACACGCCGCCCTGCGGGCCGTCGCTCGGCAGCAGCGCGAGCCACACCGGCGTCTCGGCCCCCTCCTCCACCGACCGCGGCGCGTTCGCGCCGCCCATGTCCGTGCGCACCCAGCCCGGACAGGCCGCGTTGCAGAGGATCCCGCGCCCATCGCCCGCGAGCTCCCTCGCGAGGACGCCGGTGAGCGCGTTCAGCCCGATCTTCGAGACCGCATAGGCCGACGACGGCCACCCCTCGGCCGTGTGCCGCCCCGCGCGCACGTCGTCGACGAACCTGCGCATCAGCCCGACGAGCTCATCGCGCCTCAGGTCGTCCTTCCCGAGCTGTGCCCCGAGCGACGCGGAGACGCTGCGCCGGTCTCCGAGCCCGCTCGTCACCATGACGACCCTCCCCTCTGGCCGCATCAGCGGGAGGAGCGCGTCCGTCACGCGGAGCGGTCCGAAGAAGTTGACGTCGATGGTGGCGCGCGCGACCTCGGCGTCGAAGCCCTTCATCGCGATGCCCGCGTTGTTGACGACGATGTCGACGCCGCCGTGCTCGGCCGCGAGCGCGCGCGCGAGATCCGCGACGCTCGCCTCGTCGGACACGTCGAGGCGCCGGGGCTCGACCGAGAGCCCCTGCTCCGCGAGCGCGGCCGCGGCGGCGCGGCCGCGGCCCTCGTCCCTGCTCCCCAGCACGACGTGGACCGCGCGGCGCGCGAGCTGCCGGCAGATCTCGAGCCCGATCCCCCTGTTGCCGCCCGAGACCACGGCCACCCGCTTCATCGCGCGGTCTCCCTCACGCCCCCGCCTGCTCCTCGAGCTCGTCCGCCGACGCGCTCTGCGCCGGAGAGCGGCGCGGGGGCTCGAGGACGAGCGGCAGGATCTCCTCCATCGAGGACACGAGCGTGATCTTGATCTGATCCTTCACGTCCTGCGGCACGTCCTCGAGGTCGCGCCGGTTCTTCGCGGGGATGAGCACGTGCCGGATGCCGGCGCGGTGCGCCGCGAGGAGCTTCTCCTTCACGCCGCCGACAGGCATCACCCGCCCGCGCAGGGAGATCTCCCCCGTCATCGCGACGTCGCTCCGCACCGGCGCGCCGAGGAGCAGCGACGCCACCGCGGCGAACATCGTCACCCCGGCGCTCGGCCCGTCCTTCGGCGTGCCGTGCTGCGGGATGTGGACGTGCAGATCGATCTCCTTGAGCCACTCGGGATCGAGGTGCAGCCGGTCGGCCTTGCTGCGCACGAAGCTCACCGCCGTGCTCGCCGACTCCTGCATCACGTTCCGCATGTTGCCGGTGAGCACCACGTTGCCCTTGCCCGGCATCTTCGTCGCCTCGATGAAGAGGATCTCGCCGCCCGCCGGGGTCCACGCGAGGCCGGTCGCGACCCCGGGCTGGAGCGTCCGCTCGGCCAGCTCGGGCCGGTGCTTGTGCGGGCCGAGCACCTGCTCCACGTGCTCGGGCGTCACCACCTCGCGCACGTCCTGGCCCTCGGCGACCTTCACCGCCGTCGCGCGGCACACCGCCGCGACCTGCCGCTCGAGGCCGCGCACGCCCGCCTCGCGCGTGTAATGGTCGACGATCGACGCGACGCCCGCCTCCGTGAACTCCAGGCGCTCGTCCGTGAGCCCGTGCGCCGAGAGCTGCTTCGGCACCAGGAACTCCCGCGCGATCCCGAGCTTGTCGGTCCGCGTGTAGCCGGGCACCTCGATGACCTCCATGCGGTCGACGAGCGGCCCAGGGATGCCGTCCCAGTTGTTCGCCGTCGCGAGGAACATCACCTGCGACAGATCGAACGGCAGGTCGAGGTAGTGGTCCTGGAACGTCGAGTTCTGCTCGGGGTCGAGCACCTCGAGGAGCGCCGCCGCCGGGTCGCCGCGCAGGTCGACGCCCATCTTGTCGACCTCGTCGAGCACGAGCACCGGGTTCCGCGTCCCCGCCTTCTTGAGCGCCTGCAGGATGCGCCCGGGCAGCGCGCCGACGTACGTGCGCCGGTGGCCGCGGATCTCCGCCTCGTCGCGCACGCCGCCGAGCGCGATGCGCTCGTAGCGCCGCCCCATGCTGCGCGCGATCGACTTGCCGAGCGACGTCTTGCCGACGCCCGGCGGCCCGATGAAGAGCAGGATCGGCCCCTTCTTGTCCGAGCGGAGCTGCCGGATCGCCGAGTACTCGACGATCCGCTTCTTCACCTTCTCGAGCCCGAGGTGGTCCTCGTCGAGGCAGCGCCGCACGCTCTCGACGCTGAGCTTGTCCACCGTCGTCTTGGACCACGGCAGATCCGCGATCCACTCGAGGTACGTCTTCGTCACGTTGAATTCGGCCGACTGCTGCGCCATCGAGCGCAGACGGCTGAGCTGCTTGCGCACGACCTTGTCGACCTCCGGCGGCACCTTGGCGCGCCGGATGCGCTCGCGGAGCTCCTCGATCTCGTCGTCGTCGCCGCCCTCGCCGAGCTCCTCCTTGATCGACTTCATCTGCTGCCGGAGGATGTACTCGCGCTGCGACTTGCCCATCTCCTCCTGCACCATGGAGGAGATCTCCTTCTTGACCCGCAGCACCTCGAGCTGTCGGCCGACCATCGCGAGCACGAGGCGCACGCGCGCCTTCACGTCGAACGCCTCGAGGATCTCCTGCTTGTCGCCGACCGACGCCTGCGCCTGCGGGAAGTTCGAGGCGATGAGGTCGGCGAGCGCGCCGGGCTCGCGCACGTTGTCCAGGATGCCCGCTGTGTCGCGCGGCAGGTTCGGCATGAGGCCGAGCACCTCGCGCGTCGCCTCGCGCAGGCCGGCGCCGAGCGCCTCGAGCTCCACGTCGCGCACGAGGGACTCCGGGATGCGCTCGATCCGCGCGCGCATGTACGGCTCCAGCGAGAACGCCGCCTTCACCCGGAAGCGACCGAGCCCGTTCAGCACGACGGAATAGTTGTTCGGCCCGAGCCGGATGACCTTCACCACGCGCGCGATGGTCCCGACGGAGTAGAGCTCCTTGAACGTCGGCTCGTCGACGTCCGGCGACCGCTGGCTGATCACCCCGACGAGCGCGCGCTCCCGGCCGAGGAGATCCTCGACAAGGCGGACGCTCCGAGGCCGTCCGACGTTGATCGGCACGACCGACATCGGAAACAGGACCGAGTTGCGGAGCGGGAGGATCGGGACGCTGTCGGCGTCGGGCGAGGGGGGCGTTCGCGAAGAAGGATCGCCTGTCGGCATACGGACAACCCTAGTACAGCGCTCTTCGCGAAGCCATGTCGCGGGCAAGCCGCTAGAAGTCCTTGATCTTCCAGACCCCGTGCTCTCGGATGAGAGCGACCGTGCCACCAGCGCCGTAGGACATCGACGCGCTGTCCCCGGTCTCCTCGATGGTCGCGGTCGGCAGCGCCGCCTTGATCGCCTGGACGACCCGGTTGATCTGCTCCCGCTGCGGCCCCTCCCAGGCGGCCTTCAGCTTGTCGGGCGTGAGCTGCGCCGCCCCGGCCGTCCCGGGCCGACCGCCGGCCTTTTGCGACGCGTCAGCGCGCGCGCTGCCCGCCGCGCCCGCGGGCCCAGCGGGCTGCGCCGCGCCCTCTCCGGCCGCAGCGCTCGCCTCGCCGGCGGCTGCGCCCGCCTCGCCGGGCGCGCTGGCCGCCGGCTCGCCGAGCCCTTCCTTCTCGGCGTCGGGAACGTAGCGCATGATGACGTCGTAGCGCCGGCGCTCGAAGGCGCGCAGGAACCCCACGAGGGCCTGCCGCGGCGTCGCCTGGCCGTAGAGATCGACCGCCGCCGCGTCGAGCCGCCAGCGGCCCCCCTCGAAGACGAGCAGGAGCTCCTCGCCGTTCGGCATGGTGACCGTCGCGGTCACCACCGGATCCGCCGCGGGCCGCGCGATGGCGCGGGCGATCTCGAGCGCGTCGTCCGGGTTGTCCCGGACCGCGCGCCGGAAGGCCTCGAGCGACATCGAGCGCTTGGCCTCGTCCGAGAGCAGCCGGTAGGCCGCGTCGACGCGCCCCTCCTGGAGCGCCTGCGCGTAGGCCCGGAGCGTGTCGCTCGGGCCCTGCTGGGCGTAGCTCGATCCGCACGCGGGGAGCGCCAGCAGGAACAGGAGAAGGGCCGTTCGCTTCACGGATCCGGCCATAGCACACGCGGCGGCGAGCGCGCAGGCGGCGCGCGGCGGGGGCGCGCGCCGCGCCTCGATCCGCGCCGCGCGCCCGCGCGACGCCCGTGTCACTTCGCCAGCTTCAGGACGGCCCCGTCCCTCACCGGCGTGCCGTCGTCCTGATCCGGCGAGCCCTCGTTGATCCAGTAGACGGCCGCCGCGTCGACAGCGACGCTGCCCGGCCGCTGCTGCTGCGAGGCCAGCACCTCCGGCTCGCCGCCGTCCTTCGGCATGCGCACGACCGTGCCCGCGTCGCGCCGGGTCCAGTAGATGTGGTCCTCGTCCAGCGCGAGCCCGTTGAGCTGGCCCTGGCCCGACGCGATCTCGGCGGCCTCGCCGACCTCGTCCTCACCCAGCGCCGCCCGAAAGACGCTGCCGCCCTCGAAGCTCGCCCAGTAGACCGCCACCGCGTTCCCCTGGCCGTCCGCATCGAGCGCGATCTCCCGCGGGGTCAGCTGCTCGGAGGCGACGAGCAACGTGGCCCCTCCCCTGCTGCACGCCACCGCGCCGTCGGTCCTGCCGAGCGTGCCCTGGTAGGTCCAGCACACGGTGTCCCCGGCGCTGGCCACGCGGTAAGGCGACGCGACGACCGCGGCGGGCGGCGCGAGCTCCTCCGGCGCGCCGAGCTCGACCTCGGCGCCGGCGCCGCTCAGCGTCGCCCGGAAGACGCCGCCGCCCCAGAGCTCGGTCCAGGTGAGCGTGTCGCCGGAGAGCGAGAGCCCCTCGGGCTGCTCGAGGTCCTCGAGCAGCGCGCGCGGCTCGCCGCCAACGAGCGGGGCCGCCATCAGCGTGCCGTCCTCCGCGTTCGTCCAGAGGACGACCTGCCGCGCCTCGTCGATCGCGAGGTCCCGGGGCGAGGCCTGCGCCGCGCCGAGGATCAGCGGCTCGCCGCCGCCCTGCGGCGCGACCTTCAGCTCGCCGTCGCGCCGGGACATGCCGGCGTCGTCGAAGGTGGCGCCGGAGATCCAGGCCACGCCGCCCGCGGTCACGCGCAGCGACACCGGGTGGACCTGCGCGACGGCGACAGGGATCGGCGCCGACGCGTCGGGCTCGGTGTACTGGCCCCCGCCGGACGCCGACCAGGGGCCACACGTCGGCAGGTCCGTGCCCTTCCTGCGGCACTTTCCCTCGCCGGCGGGCGCGATCGCGATCCCCGCGAGCTTGCCCTGCTGCGCCCGCCGGCACACCTCGACGGGCAGCCGGAGGACGTTGCCGTCCTCGACCCGGAAGCCCGCGTCGCTCTCGGCGTCGAGCGGCACGAAGCACGCGCGCTCGCCGCAGATGCCGCCGCCTTGCGTGAGCAGCGCGACGTTGATCTCGCCGCCCGGCGCGGCGGCGAGGCAGGAGGTCTCGTCGGCGGCGAAGGCCTCCAGATCGACCGGCGCCGACGCGGCGGCGGCGAAGCACCGGAGGGTGTCGAAGCAGAGCCCGTCGCTGTCGCCGTCGCCCCCGCCGAACACGGCCGCGGCCTCGTACTCGGGCAGGGCGCGCGCGTCGATCTCGCGCGGCACGCACGAGCCGGCGACGCAGCTCTGGCCCTCGGGGCAGCCGTTCTTCACGCGCACGTTGCCCTGCGCGTCGCGCAGCGCGTTGCCCTGCGCGTCGCGCTCGACCTCGGCCGAGCCGTCGCAGAGGAACTGGATGGGCATGTGGAGCGTCGCGGTGCGGCCCTCCGGGACGGTCGTCACCACCTCGCGGAGCAGCCGCACCCCGTCCTTCCCGCCGCGGCTCGCGATGACGCGGACCTGCAGCGCCTGCGTCGGATCGTCCGGGGTGAGGAAGCCGAGCGTGGCCGGCAGGCGGATCGAGCCCTCGCCGCCGAGCCGCTCGAACGTCTCGTCGTAGACGACCGACCCGTCGAGCGTCGCCTCCACCCGGATCGTGTCGATGTCCTTGGGCAGCGACATGTCCGTCTGGAAGACGACCATGAGCTGCCCCTTCTCGCCGCCGCAGGCCGGGACCCCCGCCGCCGCCGCGAGGGTGAGCAGGCACACCGCCGCGATCGAACCCGCCCTCGTCCGCCTCGTGCGCATCAACGCCTCCTTCCAAACCCGAGCGGGACCGTGCCGAGGCTGCCCTGCTCGGCCGGCGTGCCCGGCTCGAAGAGCAGGGCGCCCGCGACGAGCGCGCCGGCGAAGATCGCCGCGCCGCCGCCGATCCATAGCCATCGGCTCGCGCCGCCTCGCTCCGGCGCGCGCTCCAGCGAGACGTCGATGCGGCGGAGCTCCTCGTCGCGCACGAGGATCGAGACCTCGTGGGGCGTCATCCCGGGCGCTGTCACGCGCAGCGCGTGGGTCCCGCTCGGCACCGATCCCTCCCAGCGGCCCTTGCCCACCACCTTGCCGTCGAGCGCGATGAGGTCGTCCTTGCCGGCGACGATCGCGAGCCTCCCCCGGTGCACAGCCCTGTCGAGCCGCGCCAGGAGGGCGACGCGGCCGCCGCCCACCACCTTCTGCCGGCGGACGAAATCGACGAAGCCGGGCTTCGACACGCGGATGAGGCGCTCGCCGATGTCGATGGGCACCGGGGCCTCGATCGGCGTCGTCCCGACCGGCTCGTCGTCCACGAACACCGTCGCCCCCGGCTCGCTCGCCGTGATCTCGAGGTGGGAGACGTACGCGCCGGCCGCCTGGATCAGGTCGGCGATGTCCTGCCGGTCGCGCGCCGACAGCGCGGCGCCCGCCTCGACCTCCATCCGGCGCAGCGTGGCGAGCATCTTCGCGTAGCGCCGCAGGTTCTTCTGGCAGAGCGCGACGTTCCAGAGCAGGCGGTGATCGCGCGACAGCTCGTGGGCGCGCTCGAAGCGCGCGAGCGCGCCCGCGTAGTCGCCCTCCTTGAACAGCGCCGTGCCCGCCCCGTGCTCGGCCTTCGCCATGCCGGTCAGCGACTCCGAGAGCGGCGTCTCGGCCGGCGCAGCGGGCGCCGGCTGGGCCGACGCAGCGGGCGCCGGCTGGGCCTGAGCGACGCTCGCCGCGAGCCCGACGCTGAGCGCGGCCGCGACGGCGCGCCACCCCTGGCCCAGGTGCTTCCCTCGCATCGAATCTCCTTGCTCCGGCGGAGACAGTCCTCGCGGGCCGAGCTCCGGTCGCCGCGATGCTACCCGATACGCGCGCCACGCGGACAACAACGGAAACGTCATGGACGAATCGCCTTTGCTCCGCCTGCGCTGGCGAGGATACCATCCGGCGCTCATGAGAGGCCTCATCACCGCGGGCGCGGCGCTCGCGGGCGCGCTCGTCGGAATCGCCCTGCGCTCGTCGCCCGCGCGCGCAGAGGGGCCTGGCGCCGTCGCGCTGAGCCGGTTCGAGCCGACCCCCGCGGTCGACCCGCTGTTCGCCGTGCCGTCGCCGTTCATCGGCGGACACCTCGTCCCGCGCGGGCTCGTCGTGCTCGATCACGCGGAGGATCCGCTCACGATCTCGGATGGCGCGGCGCCCGAGCGCCCGGTCGTCGACAGCCAGTCGCTGCTGCACGTCGGCGGATCGCTCTCGCTCTGGGATCGCCTGCTCGTCTCGGCCTCGCTGCCGCTCGTGCTCGCGCAGAGCGGCGACGGCCCTGCCGCCGCGGCCGGCATGGGCGCGCCCGAGGCGCCGCCGTCCCCGGCGATGGGCGATCTGCGCCTCGGCCTGCGCGTCCGGCTGCTCGGCGACGAGGGCGACGCGCTCCAGATCGGCACGGGCGCGGCCCTGCACCTGCCCACGGGCGCCTCGGACGCGTATATCGGCGAGGGCGCGGTCCGCGTCACGCCGCAGATCCTGCTCGGCGGCCGCGTCTCGCGCGCGGTGTGGAGCGTCGCGGGCGGCGCGGTGATGCGGAGCTCCGGCAACCCGTCGACGCTCACCTACGGCGGCGGCGCGGCGGTGCTCCTCCTGGACGAGCGGCTCCAGGTCGGCCCGGAGCTGTACGCGGAGACGATGCTGCAGGGCGGCTCGCTCGCGCTGACCGGGAACGAGCGCGTCGCGGTGGACAGGACCACGAGCGCCGAGCTGCTGCTGAGCGCCCGGCTCCGCCCCCTCGCGGGCCTCGTCGTCGGGGCGGCCGCCGGGCCGGGGCTCGGGGAGGCGATCGGCACGCCGTCGTTCCGCGCGATGGCGATGGTGGCGTGGGCGCCTCCCGCGCCCCCGCAAGAGAGCGCGGCAGACCCGGACCCGGACGCAGACGGCATCGCCGGCCCCGCGGACGCGTGCCCGTACGCGCACGGGGCGGCCAGCGCGGACGCACGGCGAAACGGCTGCCCCGTCGAGGACCGCGACGAGGACGGCGTCGCCGACGAGGACGACCGGTGCCCCGACGACGCGGCGGCGGGCGGCGGCGATCCGGCGCGGCGCGGCTGCCCCGCGGACCAGGACGGCGACGGCTTGCCCGACGCGCTCGACGCGTGCCCCGCGGAGAAGGGCGACGCCGCGGGCGGCGCGACGCGCCCCGGCTGCCCCGCCGCGGCGCCGAGCGAGCCCGCGGACCAGGACGGGGACGGCCTGCTCGACGACGCCGACGCGTGCCCCGCGGAGAAGGGCCCGGCGAGCGACGACCCGGCCGCGCGAGGCTGCCCGACGCGGGTGCGGGTGCAGGGCGCGCAGGTCGTGCTCCTGGAGCCGGTCTTGTTCCGCGTGCTGAAGAGCGACCCGGCGCCGATCGACCCGAAGAGCGAGGCGGTGCTCGCCGAGGTGCGCGACGTGATCGCGCAGCACCCGGAGTGGGCGAAGATCGAGGTGTCGGCGCACACGGACGGCGCGGGCAACGCCAGGTTCAACGAGACGCTCTCGGCGGCGCGCGCGGAGGCGGTGCGCAGGTGGCTCGCCGACCGGGGGATCGCGGCCGAGCGGCTCGTGGCGAAGGGATACGGGTCGAGCCGGCCGATCGCGGACAACAAGAGCGCGGCCGGGCGGGAGAAGAACCGGCGGATAGAGATCCTGGTCCTGGAGAAGAAGCAGCCCTGAGGCCGCGATGTCCGGCGCCGTGACGGCGACGGGCCCGGTCGGGTCGCGAGGCGCGGCCCGGGGAGCAAGAGGGAGATGATGAAGCGAACCGTCATGGCCACAGCGCTCGGCATCACGCTGGCGATCGCGACGGCGCCGCGCAGCGCGGCGGCGCAGTGCTCCAGCGCGGGCCCCTCTCAGGAGCTCGTCGATGGCCTCAACTTCCTGTGGGATGTCTACACGGACGGGGTGATCCAGGGCGGGACCAACGACGCCTTCGACACCGGCATGCGGCTGCGGGTCGACGATGTCTTCTTCCCCGCCTCGGACCGGGCGGCGGCGGAGATGGATGGGCGGCAGATCGTCCACGGGCCGGCGCTCCTCGGACGGCTCGAGGTCACCCGGAAGGTGTACGTGCCCGCGGACGCAGGGTGGGCGCGCTTCCTGGAGATCTTCCACAACCCCACCGGCGGCGCGCTCACCGCCGTCGTGCGGATCGAGACGAACGTCGGAGCCGACCGCGGCACCGTCATCACGCAGTCGCACAGCGGCGATCGGGAGTTCACGCCGGCGGATCGATGGCTCGCCACGGACGACGTCGACATGGCCGGCGATCCGAGCCTGCACTTCAACTTCCATGGGCCCTCCGCGTCGCTCGCGCCGAAGAGCGTGGGGATGACCGTCTTCGACTGCGCGGGGACCGAGGGGCCCTTCGTCGAGTTCGTCCTGCCGGTGCCGCCCGGAAGGACGCAGGTCCTCATGCACTTCGGCGGCCAGCGCGGGAGCCAGGCCGAGGCGCACGCGAGCGCGATGTCCCTCGACACGGTCCCCGAGGAGATGCTGCTCGGGATGACGAGGGCGGAGCGCGTCGGCGTCGTCAACTGGGACATCGACGACGGCATCGACGACGACAGCGACGACGACGGGGCGAACGACGCCGAGGACAACTGCCCGTCGACGCCGAACCCCGATCAGACAGACACCGACGAGGACGGCGCCGGCGACGCCTGCGATCCCGACGACGACGGCGATGGCGCGGCCGACGCCGAGGACAACTGCCCGTCAACGCCGAACCCCGATCAGACAGACACCGACGAGGACGGCGACGGCGACACCTGCGATCCCGACGACGACGGCGACGGCGTGCCCGATGCCGCCGACAATTGCCGGCTCGTGCCCAACGCCGATCAGACAGACACCGACGAGGACGGCGCCGGTGACGCCTGCGATCCAGACGACGACGGCGACGGCGTACCCGACGCCGGCGACAACTGCCCGCTCGTGCCCAACGCCGATCAGTCCGATCTGGAGGGCGACGGGGCCGGCGACGCCTGCGATCCAGACGATGACGGCGACGGCGTGCCCGACGCCGCCGACAACTGCCCGTCGGTGCCCAACGCGGGGCAGGAGAACAACCCCGCGGAGTCGCCGCCGGACGACATCGGGGACGCGTGCGACAGCGACGACGACAACGACGCGCACGTGGATGGGGGCGACAACTGCCCCCTCGTCCCCAACCCCGATCAGGCCGACGAGGACGCGGACGGCCGGGGTGACGCGTGCGATCTGAACGCCAGGGACATGGATGACGACGGCGTGGAGGACGGCGTCGACAACTGCCGCGCCGTACCGAACCCCGACCAGGCCGATCTCGATCGCGACGGGGACGGCGACGCGTGCGACGACGACGACGACGGCGACGGAACCCCGGACAGCACGGACAACTGCCCGGTCGCGTCGAACCCGAGCCAGAACGACGCCGACGTCGACGGGGCCGGCGACCGCTGCGACGACGATGACGACGGCGACGGCGTTCCCGACGCCGACGACAACTGCCCGCTCCTGTCGAACGGCGCGCAGGAGGACACGGACGGCGACGGCGTGGGCGACGCATGCGCCTGCGACGCGCCGCCGAAGCCCGACGGTACGCCGTGCGACGACGGCGATCCCTGCACGCTGACCGACGCCTGCCAGGGCGGCGTCTGCAAGGGCAGCGATCCGCTCCAGTGCGCGCCCTCCGGGGACGTCTGCACCGCTGCGCGGTGCCATCCGAGGTACGGCGAGTGCGCCCTGTTCCCGAACGAGGGCGCCCGCTGCCCCGGCGGCACCTGTGTCGCCGGCGGCTGCGTGCCGGACGGCGCGGGCGCTGGAGGCGGGGGCACAGGCGGCGACGGTGAGGGTGGCGCGGGCGGCGGCGGCGACGGGGGTGACGGCGAGGGCGGCGGCCCCGGTGCGGGCGGCGACGGGGGCGCCGGCCAGGGCGGCGGCATCGGCGCGGGCGGCGACGGGGGCGCTTCGCAGCCCGGCGGCGGCACGCCGCGGGCGCACGGCAACGGCTGCGGGCTCGCGGCGCGCGCCGAGGGGCCGCCGGCGTCCTCGTCCGTGGGGTTGCTCGCCGCGATCGCGGCGCTCCTCGCCGGTCGCCGGCGTCGACGGGGCGACGCGCCCACATCGGCCAGGTAGCGACGGAGCGCTGCGCCGGCGGCTCCGGCGCTCCGCGTGGCCTGATCCGGGCGTTGTTCGGGGCGCGCAGGGCGACGCCCCCTCGGGTCAGGGCGCCTTCGACCCCGACGCCGACCACGGCCCGCACGTCGGCAGCCCCGCGGTCTTCTGGGCGCATGCCGCCGTCGTCGGCGCCGTCAGCACGGCCGCGATCCTGTCCGCCATCCGCCCGCACACGGCGGGCGGCAGCGCGATCCGCCCGTCGTCCTCGACCCGGAAGCCGGCGTCGCTCCCGGCGTCGAGCGCCACAAGGCACCGCTTGTCGTCGCCCTCGCCGTCGTCGCAGATGCCGTCCCCCGCGGCGGTCTGCAGCGCCACGTTCAGCGTGGCCCCGCGCTCGGTCGCGATGGTGCACGTCTCCCGGTCGACGTCCGCCGGCGTCCCGTCCTCGAAGCAGGTCGTCACGTCGAAGCACTCCCCGCTCCCGTCGCCGGCGCCGCCGCCGTAGACGTCCCCCGGCGCGTAGTCGGGCAGCGCGCTCGCATCGATCTGGCTCGACACGCACGCCCCCGCGACGCAGGTCTGCCCTTCCCCGCAGAGCGTGCTCACGACGTCGCCGCTGCCCTCGCTGCGCGCCGAGCCGTCGCATAGGAAGTCGAGCGGCAGGGTCAGGAGCACGATGCGATCCTTCGGGATCCTCGTGACCGCCTCGCGCAGGATCCGCACGGGGCCGAGCGCGTCGTTGACGCGGGCGCTGACCTTGATCCGGATGGCTTCCCCCCCGTCGCCGGACGAGAAGAAGCCGATCGTCGCCGGCAAGCGCGCGGCGGCGTCGGCCTCGCCGAGCCGCTCGTAGGCCTGCTCGAATTTGCGCGTGCCGCCCTCGAACACCTGGACCTGGAGGACGTCGAAGTCCTTTGGCAGGGCCAGATCCGTCGAGACGGCGACGACGATCTCGTCGGGCGCAGAGCAGCCTCCGCACGCGAGCGCGCCGAGCACGACGAGCGCGACGGGAGCGAACCGGCGGCCGCGGATCATCGGCCCCCCCCGAACGGGATCACGAAGGTGGCGCCGCCGCCTCGCGCGGACAGGGCGACCGAGCCGGGCGACGTGTTGCCGCTCACCGGCGCGTCCCCGTCGAAGGCCCCGAGGCTCAGGAGGACCACGCCCGTGAGCGCGACGACGCCGCCGCCGATCCAGATCCAGCTCTCGAGGTTGCTGTCCTTGGGCAGCGGCTGAAGCGAGATCTGCACGCGGCGCGTCTGGTCGTCGTGGATCATGACCTCGGACTGGTGCGACGCCATCCCGGACGCCGTGACGCGGAGCGCATGCCCGCCGCTCGGCACCGGGCCCTCCCAGGTGCCGCGGCCGACCACGCGGCCGTCGAGCGAGATGACGGCATCCGGCGGCGCCGCGACGATGAGCCGGCCCTGGTGGACCTCTCTCTCCAGCGTGGCCTTGACCGTGACCACGCCGCCGCCCGCCACCTGCTCGGAGACCTCGACGTCCTTGAATCCCCTCTTCGTCACGCGGATCTTGCGGGTGCCGATGTCGAGCAGCACGGGCTCGCGCAGCGGGGTCTGGCCGACCTCCTCGCCGTCGACGAGGACGGTGGCGCCCGCCTCGCTCGCCTGGAGATCGAGGCGGCTCACGTAGGCCTTCGTCGCCTCGATGAGCTCGGCGGCGTCCTTGCGATCCTGCTCCGTGAGCTGCGGGCCGGCGTCGCGAAGGAGCTGCTCGATCGTCGCGAGCAGGCGCGTGTAGCGCTTCAGGTTCTTCTGGCAGAGCGCGATGTTCCAGAGCAGCCGCGGGTCGCGGGAGAGCTCGTAGGCGCGCTCGAACTTGATGATCGCGTTGCGGTAGTCGCCGTCGTTGAAGAGGATCCGCGCCGCCTCGTACTCGGCCTTGGCCTCGCCCGTCAGCGTCTCGGACAGCGGGCGCGGGGCTGCGGGGGCGCTCGCAGCGGGCGCGGGCTGCGCTCCAGCGGGCGCGGGCTGCGCTCCAGCGGGCGCGGCCCCGGTCAGCGCGGCGCCGCCGAGCGCGAGCGCGGCCGTGATGCGGAGACACCTGCGGCGCCACCGGGGGAGTCGTTTATTTTCAGGCAAGCTCACTTGGGTGCTCTCTCGTTGAGCCGGTCGAAGACGCTGGGGTTCGCATTCCCCTGCGGCGCGGCCGTCGTTGTCGACGGGGCGGCCGAGGACGAAGCTGCCGTGGCGGGTCGAGCCGACGCCGACCCCGCCGGGGCCGTCCGCCGGGGCGCCGTGGGCGCGGGGGTCGCGGTCGTGGCCGCCGGCGACGCCGATGCGATCGCCGGCGATGCCACCGGTGCGGCCGCGGGCGCCGATGCCGTCGCCGGCGCGGTCGCCGTATCTGCCGGCGCTGCCGCGGTCGCGGCGGTCACGATCGGAGCGACCGGCGGAGGCGCCGCGGCCGTGGCGGGCGCGGACGGCCCGGCGGTGGTTGTCTCGGCCAGGGCCGACGGATCCGCCGGATCGCTGCGGAACAGGACGAGGCGCAGGACCCCGCCGAGCACCGCTGCGACGCCCACCCCGGCGAGCGCGAGCACGAGGCCCGTCCGCTTGCGACCGGCGGACGCGGAGCCCGCGGCCGCCCAGCCGGGCGCCGTGGCCGCCGAGGGGCCGACCGCGGCGCCGGCGGTCGCGGCCGCAGCGGTGCCGGCCGCAGCGTCCGCAGGCGGCATGACGCTGCCCCGCGCCTGCGCCGTCGGCCCCGGGGGGACGCTCATCCGCTCGCGCGCGGCGCTCGCCCTGTCGCGCCAGGCGACCGCGGGCACGAGCCCCAGCGTCCGCTCGATCCGCTCCAGCGAGGCCAGCGCGAGCGGAGGACCGAAATCGACGATGGCGCCCGCGAGCTCGGCGACCGACCTGAAGCGCTTCGCGACGTCCCTCTCGAGGCAGCGAAGGATCGCCGCCTCCAGGCCCGGCGGCAGGTCGCGCCGGAAGAGGCTCGGAGACGGCGGCGCCTCGGTGTTGATCATCAGGATGAGCTCGGACAGGGAGCTCGCATCGAACGGGACGCGCGCCGTGAGGAGCTGGTACAGGATGGCGCCGAGCGACCAGATGTCCGCGCGCGTGTCGACCGTCCGCGCCGAGCGCATCTGCTCCGGCGCCATGTAGAGCGGCGACCCGAGCACCATGGCCGTCTTCGTCAGCCCGAGCTCCGGCTCGGCCCCGGCCGCCGACGGATCCGCCAGCGCCTTCGAGATGCCGAAGTCGAGCACCTTCACCATGCCGCTGCCGTCGGCCCCGCGCGTGAGGAACAGGTTCGCCGGCTTCAGATCGCGGTGGATGATGCCGGCCGCGTGCGCCTCGGCGATGGCCTCGCACGCCTCGAGCACGTAGCCGACGGCCTCCTCCAGCTCGAGCGGGCCGCGCTCCCGCAGCGTCTGCTGCAGGTCGCTCCCCTCCAGGTACTCCATCACCATGAACGGCGCGCCGGTCTCGAGCGTGCCGACGTCGAGCACGCGGGCGACGTGCTCGCTCTTCAGGCGCACCGCCGCGCGCGCCTCGCGCACGAAGCGCTCCACCATCTCGGCGTTGGCGCCGGGATGGAGCAGCTTGATGGCGACCCGCTGCTGGAGCTGCTCGTGCAAGGCGGCAACGACGACGCCCATGCCCCCCTGCCCGAGGATGCGCTCGACCCGGTATTTTCCCGACAGAACTTGACCTTCGGCAACCGGTGCGCTCACGGACGCTCCTGCGCTGGGGCTGCCTTCGGGCGCCACCATCGCCACGTTATCCAGGGGCCACCTTATTCCATCCGGCGCTGGCCTCCAAGACTTGCCGGCCGGCACCGGGAGCCGCCGGCCGGGCAGCTGGGGCCTGATGAGCCGGACAAGACAGACGTGTTCAGACGTCGACCTGGCCACGACGGCGGCCGCGGAGCCGGCCCGGGCGCGCAGCGGACGGGCGGCTCATCCGTGGCGCTCCCCATGGCGGTCCGGGGCGACTACCCTACGCGCCATGCCCCGCATCGCCAACGTCGAGCGCAAGACGCGCGAGACCGACATCCGCATCGAGATCGATCTCGACGGCCAGGGCCGCTCGTCGATCAAGACGCCGCTCCCCTTCCTCACGCACATGCTCGATCAGATCGCCCGCCACGGCCTGTTCGACCTCACCATCCACGCCGAGGGCGACGTCGAGATCGACGGCCACCACACGACCGAGGACTGCGGCATCACCCTGGGCACGGCCGTGCAGCAGGCGCTCGGCGACAAGGCGGGCATCGCGCGCTACGGCGAGGCGACGCTCCCGATGGACGAGGCGATGGCGCAGTGCGCGCTGGATCTCTCCGGCAGGCCGTACTTCGTCTGGCGCGTGCCGCTGCCGAAGGCGAAGCTCGGCACCTGGGACGTCGAGCTCGCCCCCGTGTTCTTCGAGGGCTTCGCGCGCGGCGCGGGCGCCAACCTCCACGTCCGCCTCATCGAGGGGGACAACCTCCACCACATCGTCGAGATCTGCTTCAAATCCTTCGCCAAGGCGCTGATGAAGGCGACCCGGATCGAGCCGCGCGTCGCCGGCATCCCGTCCACCAAGGGGAGCCTCTGACCATGCAAGCGATCGCTCTCGTCGACTTCGGGATGGGCAACCTGCGCTCCGTCGAGCGGGCGCTCCTCCAGGCCGCCGGAGAGGCCGGCGCGCCGTGCGCCGTGACGCGCACGGGCGATCCGGAGCTCGTCGCGCGGGCGGACAAGGTGGTGGTGCCGGGCCAGGGCGCCTTCCGCGACTGCGCGGCCGCGCTGGCGAACGGCCTCGGCGAAGCGCTCCACGAGCAGATCCGCAAGGGCACCCCGTACCTCGGCATCTGCCTCGGCATGCAGGCGCTCCTCGACGCGAGCGAGGAGGCCGAGGGCGCGCGAGGGCTCGGCGTGTTCCCCGGCGTCGTCAAGCGCCTCACCCCGGCGCTGAACGTGGCCGAGGCCGGCGCGCCGGCAGGCGAGCCCTGGTCCGGGATCAAGATCCCCCACATGGGGTGGAACCGCATCGCGCTCACCCGCGAGGTCCAGGGCCCGCTCCGCGCGTTCGCCGGGGAGAACCCGTTCGTCTACTTCGTCCACAGCTACCACGCGGTCCCCGACGACCCCACGCTCGTCGCGGCGACGACGCAGCACGGACCGCACCGGATCACCGCGGCGATCGAGCGGGACAACGTGACCGCGACGCAGTTCCACCCCGAGAAGAGCCAGGAGACCGGCCTCCGCCTGCTCGTCCGGTTCCTCGGCGGGTGAGCCGCGGCGCCAGGGTTCGGCGCGAAGCCTCGAGAAAACCTAGTGCGGGCGGTGCGCTCGGTGGTGCGCGAGCCCGAGGTGCGCGCGCCGCAGCTCCGGCTCGCGCGCGGCCAGGCCGCGCCGTGACGGGAGCGCTCGCCCCTTGCGCGCCGCGACCCCGCGCTCCGTCGGCCGCGGCGTGAGGGGGAGGTCGACGATGAACGCGGCGCCGCGGCCGAGCTCGCTCTCCACGCGGATCGCGCCTCCGTGCGCGCGGACCGCGGCGTGCGCGATGTAGAGGCCGAGCCCCAGGCCGCCGAAGCGCTCCACCGGGACCGCGCGCTCGAAGCGCGCGAAGATGCGCTCCTGGTCCTCGCGCGCGATCCCCATGCCGTGGTCGCGCACGATGAGCCGCGCCCACAGGCGCGTCGCGCGCACCTCGACCGAGATCGGCTTGTCCTCGCCGAAGGTGATCGCGTTCTTGATCAGGTGGAAGATCATGCGCTCGAGCTGCGATCGGTCCCACCGGCCGACCACCGCGCCCTCGGCGGCGACCGCGATCGCGCCGCGCGCGGCCGGCCGGTGCGCGGCGGCGGCCGCGACCGCCTCGCGCACGAGCACGGCGAGATCCACCCGCTCGCGGGCCGGGGCGCGCTGGACCGGCTCGGCGCGCCGCGCCTGGAACATGTCGTCGCACAGCCTGGCGAGCCGGCCGAGCTGACGGTCGAAGACGGCCAGCATCGCCGCCGCCCACGCCGGGGTCTTCTCGGGCTCGCGCTCGCTCATCCGCTTCGTGAGCTGGAGCTGGAGGAGCAGCGAGGTGAGCGGGGTCCTGATCTCGTGCGCGGCGAGCACCAGGAACTCCTCCGGGAGCCGGGCAGCGTCATCGTGGCTCGCGACGGCGGAGGCGAGATCGTCGAGGTTGGGGCAGAGCGCGGTCATGGCAGAGCCTGATAGCGGATCCGAGGTGTGCCCTGCGATGAGCAGGATGCGTGCCGTCCACGCGCCTTCGCCGACTGGCACTTCCGACATGGATAAGGTCCTTTCGGCCGAGCGGACGCGCGTCATGGCGTCGCCTCGCGCGCTCGTCCCGCCCGCCAACTGCGCAAATTCCCGCTGTCAGTGAGCCTCGGGACAGCGGCGGCTCGGGAGGCGCCGTAGCGCCGGTAGGCCGCGGCGCAGGCCGGTGCGGGCTCGCCCTTGCTTGCGGGTCGGGGCCCGCGGACAAGCTTTGTGGTCATGCAACACCAGAGTGGAGAGCAACACCAGAGTGGAGAGCCCGGAGCCAGGGCTCAGGCCCGCGGGTCGATGAGCGAGCTGCGCGCGCTGCTCCGGGAGTTCGACACCGCCATGCTGGTCACGATGACCCCGGAGGGGCTGCTGCGAGGGCGGCCGATGGAGATCCAGGAGCCCGCCGAGCTGATGGATTGCGATCTCTGGTTCGTGACGCAGGAGGAAACGCCGAAGACCGGCGAGATCGCCCGCGAGCACCAGGTCGCGGTCTGCTGCTACAGGCCGCGGGATCGGGCGTACGTCTCCATCTCGGCGCGCGCGACGATCGACAGGAACGAGGAGAAGATCCGGAGCCTGTGGAAGCCGTCGTGGAGGGCGTGGTTGCCGGACGGCCCCGAGCACCCGCACGCCGCCCTGCTGAAGCTGAGCGTCGAGCGCGCCGAGTACTGGGAGCCCGAGGGCGGCCGGCTCCGGATCCTGTACGAGAAGGCCAAGGCGCTCGTTCAGGGAAAGCCGGCGGACGAGAAGCTGAATCCACCGAAGCACATCTGAGCGCCGCGCCGGCCTGCCGCCACGGCTCGGCCGCGTCTGGCCCCTGGGCTTCCTCCGCTGTGACAATCGTCGTATCCGAAGGGGCGCTCGGGCGTGGCGCGGCCACGGAGCACCGAAGCAGGTGGACGACTCAGGGCGACGGGAGCAGGCCGAAGAGGCGACCGAGCGCCTCGGTGAGCGAGCCGTCGTCGTTGCTGCCGACGACCAGCTCGGCGATCTGCCGGAGCGATCGCGGGCCGTGGCCCATCGCGATGGGATAACCGCACGCCTTCAGCATGGGGATGTCGTTCTCGCCGTCCCCCGCCGCGGCCATCTCCCGCGCGGACAGCCCCCTGGAGGCGGCGATGAACGCGAGCGCGCGCCCCTTGTCGATCTTGCTGCGCGTGATCTCGATGTAGTTCTGCTTCGAGCGCGCGACGGCGACGTCGTCGTCGAACGCCTCGAGCTCCTCGGCGAGCCGTGCGCCGTCGTCGCCTCCCTCGTCGGTGATCATCAGGATCTTTTCGGTGACGGGGCGGCTCGCGAAGCCGACATCGACCGTGGGCGCAAAGCCGATGATCTCCGCCTCGCCCCAAACGCGCCGATCGACGGACTGAACGATCCAGTCGAAGCCCGCGTAGAGGTTCAGGCTGACGCGATCGTCTCGCCCGTAGCGCGCCAGGAGGCGCTCCACGCTCGCCTGCGGCAGCGGCGAGCGGTCGAGGATCTCCCGGCCGGCGCCGAAGACGAAGGCCCCGTTCAGCGCCGCCCAGGGCCCTTCCAGCCCCAGGTCGCCGGCGATCTCCTCCACGGAGCGAGGGGGGCGCGAGCTGATCAGCGTCAGCAGGATCCCCTTGCGGGTCAACGCCGAGCACAGCGACCGCATCTCCGCCGACACCGAATGGTCGGATCGCAGCAGCGTCCCGTCCAGATCCAAGGCGACGCCCCGAAGTGCTCCCGAGCTCATGCGCGCTCTCCTGTCCTGCCGCCCGCCACTAGCACGGCCGAGCCCGGGCGCGCGATATGTCCGGAGGAACCTCGCCGCGCGCCGCGTCGGATCGTGACGCCGGCGGCGACGCGCTCGCCCCATCGCCGCGAGGCGCGCGCAGGCGGGCCCGAACGGGTGAGAGGTCGCTCGGCGGCGCCGGCGCGGCGACGCTCAGATCTTCTTCTTCGGCTCGAACTCCGTGACCGTGTGGAGCGTCTGGGCGGCCCTCTCGCCCCTCCTCGGCGGCGTGAGCCCCTCCCCGTGCACCTCGGCGACGATGGCCGTGATGTTGTCCTCGCCGCCGCGCTCGTTCGCGAGCGCGACGAGCCGCTCGCACGCGGCCTCGATCGAGGGACCTCGCTCGATCACGGCGAGCATATCCGCGGCCGAGAGCTTGTTGGAGAGCCCGTCCGAGCAGAGCAGGAAGCGATCATCACGCCGTAGATCGAGCCGCGCGACGCTGGCCTTGACGTCAGGGTCCAGGCCCATCGCCTGGAGCAGCATGCTCCGCATCGGGTGGCGCTCCGCCTCCTCGGGCTGGATCATGCCGGCGTCGATGAGCGCCTGCACGAAGCTCTGGTCGTGCGTGATCTGGAGGATCTGCCCGTTGCGGATCAGGTAGGCACGTGAATCGCCCACCTCGGCGACGTGCGCCTCCGTCCCGTGCACGCAGACCGCGGTGAGCGTCGCGCCCATGCCCTTGCGGCCCGGCTGCTGCGAGGCTTGCCACACCTCGCGGTTCGCTCGCTCCACGGCGACGAGGGTCGCTTCGTCCCAGTTGCCGCGCGCCGAGGCCATGGCGCGCCGCAGCGCCTCGACGACAAGGGCGCTCGCGACCTCGCCGGCGGCCGCGCCGCCCATACCGTCGGAGACGGCCAGCAAGACGGGATAGGAGGCTTCGAAGGTGACCGCCTGGGCAGGCGGCGCTGTCTTGGCGACCGACGTGAGGTGCGCGATGAG
Organism: Sorangium sp. So ce1335; assembly: GCF_051521615.1. NCBI lineage: Bacteria > Pseudomonadati > Myxococcota > Polyangiales > Polyangiaceae > Sorangium > Sorangium sp. So ce1335. The sequence continues at coordinate 3,892,892 of NZ_CP150363.1, read as the reverse complement.
GAGCGTGTCCTCGTTGTTCTTACGAACACGGCCAACGTCGGTAATACCACAGGCCCTCACCGTGATGTCCTCAGCTCGCAGTGCCGTCGATGTCATGTATTCTCTCCTGTTTCGTTGCTTTCACCCACGGATCGGCCATCCCCCCGGGCAGCAGGATTGTAACCGTCGATACGTGCTCGCCGCTGAGATCCAGCGCGCGTATGCCGGTGCCTCCTGGACTTCCTGATGCGCATAGGGCGGAAGCGCAGAAACTGTCGTGTGATTCACACACACGCGCGAAAATCGTCGATCAGCCGTGGGTGCGTCGCACGTCTCCGCCATCGATACGTCGTCTGGTGCGGCGGCGGGCCACGTCAAGGAGGGCGTCGCGACCTGACCGACGTCGGCGCCTCGCCCTCATGAAGGAGAGGCCTTGCCACCTGGTCGGCGGCGGCACCTGGCGGTGGCGGCTCCAGCCGGACCGATGGCCCGACGGGCTGGAAGTGGAAGGAGGCTTCGAGGTCGGGCGCCGGGCAGACGCCCGACCCATGTGAGACGCGGGGGCGTCTGATCGTCAACGCGTCGGGCTCGGTCGTCGAAGATGGGGGGGACCGCCGTCAGGTCGGGCTCCTGATGGGGCAACGACGATCAGGTCGTCTCGGTCAGCTCAAGGGATCGCGGCGGGAGTGAACGGCATCGGGAAGATCTGCCCCTCCCTCCACGCCTCGGCGTGATCCGCGTAGTGGCACGTGCGCGGGTCGCCGCTCATGCCGGTGCTCATCACCCCCAGCGAGCCGTCGAGCGGCGAGAGGTTCCAGACGAGGCGCGTCGCGCTGAGCGCGTCCTGATCGAGCGCGCCCCGCACGCCGCCTTTGCTCTCGAAATCACCGGGCGGAAGATCCAGGATCCCCACCTTCGCGAACCAGCCGCCGATGTTCACCGTCTCCACGTCGCCGGCCGCGGGGAACGTGCCGATGGCGAAGCGGTCGTCCTCGCCCGCGAGCGGGTGGTTGTAGGTCAGCGTGTGAATCCCGCCCCACGTCCACGCGCTCACGTCCGGGCCCAGCGTGTCGCGGAGCATCGCGTCCGCCTGGCCGAGCGCTGCGCGAACGGCCTGGTCCCGAGCGGCCGTCGGGTCGATGCCCGGCTCGATGCCGAAGTACGGCGCGCGCGGGTTCTCGAGCACGTCCATGAGGCCGGCGAGCTGGTTCGTGAGGAACACGCTGGGCGCGAAGAGCTCATACTCCGCGGCCCCGACCACGTCCCTCACCGTGTTGCGCAGCAGGATCAACGTGAGCATCTCGTAGACGGCCGCGCCCTGGCTGCTCGCCGCCGCGTTTCCGTCCCACGCTTGCAGGGCCGCCATCGCAGCGGCCGCGCTCGGATCGTCGGCCGGCAGCCCGACGCGCCCGAGCGCAGCCAGGTAGATATCGCGCAGCGGCAGCCCGATGGTGGTCTGGGTGTCGAGCTGGATCGACGCCATGTCCTGCGGCGTGAGCGGCGCCGTCGCCGTGGTCAGGCGGGTGGTGATCCGCTGCGCGCGCCACGGCATGTCCCAGTAATTGGCGAGGTGGATCGGCCGCCCCTTGGGGGCGTAGCTCCGCGGCACCATGCGGTGATTGGCAGTCACCAGGATGTGCGAGGGCGGATCGTAGACCGAGGGCAGCTCCGCGTCGGTAGCGTACCCGGTCCACTCGTGTCCACCCGTCCCGGGCACCGGGTAGAGCGCGTTCAGCGGGCTCTCGCGCTGCGGCGCGAGGCCCGAGTTCTGATAGCCGATATGGCCGTGCTGACCTGTATAGTCCGCAAAGATGAAGTTCCAGCCGATGCTCTGCTTCAGCGCCGCCGCCCTGAACTGCGTCCAGTTCTTCGCCGCCGGCATCTCGAAGAAACCATCGACCTTCCACTCCGGCTGCCCCGCGGTGGACTTCAAGGCGAGCGTGCCGACCCCATCCAGCCCGTCGAGGCCGTCGTTGATGACTGGCCCGTGCGGCGTCGAGCGGAACGTCCGCTGGACGTCCGGCTGTCCCTTCACGCGGATGGTCTCCACGCGCGTGGTGACCGGCCTCCACTGGCCGCCCACGAGCACCTCCTCGCCCCCTCCGCTCGCCTCGCGGAGCGTCTCTATATAGAGATCCACGCTGTCGAACAGCGAGTAGGTCGGCACCCAGGCGATACGCTCGGTGTGGCCGCTGATGAACCCAGGGAACCCGGGCACCATCCAGCCCGCCACGTTGTACTGCCCGGGCACGTTGAGCTGCGCCACGTAGACGGCGGCCGGGGTCGAGTGAGGGAAGTGCGGGTCCGTCGCCAGGAGCGGCTTCCCGGTGGACGTGAGGTGCCCGTCGACGGCCCAGGCGTTGCTCGCGCGCCCGCTCGCGGGCGCCATGCGCAGGAGCTGCTCCGCGAGCTCGCGCGGGCCCTCCAGGCAAGACGGCGGTGGCGGGTTGACGATGGCCGCCGAGGGCGCGCTCGGGCCGGGCGGCACGAGGAACTGGGAGATCGGGTTCAGGTTGCCCTGCGCGTCGAACATCGACACATGGTCCGGGGCCTCCTTGATCAGCGTCGTCGAGACCTCCGTCCCGGCGATCCCGGCCACCGCCGCGCGCTCGAGTTTGGTGAACCACGTCAGGGTGTCGAACGTGACGCCCACGTAGATGTAGGCGAGGACGCTATCCTCGGGCGTCCACGGATCCGGCTGATACCCCAGGGTCTGGAACTCGAGAGGCAAGCCGCTGCTCGAGAACTTCGCCCTGGCGATGTACTGGTTCACGCCCGAGGCGCAGCCCTGCAGGGCGCGCTTCGTCCGGGAGGTCGCCGTCGCGTAGCGCGCCGCCGCGAAAGCCTGCAGGTTCTGTGCGCGCGCGAGGAGGTCCTGCTCCAGGATGCCGTTGTCCTCGCCGGGGCCGTAGATCTCTGCGAGGCGCCCCTGAGCGCTGCGGCGCAGCACGTCCATCTGGAAGAGCCGATCCTTCGCCATCGCGTAGCACAGGCCGGCGTAACCGGTCTTCTCGTCCCACGCGGTCACGTGGGACATCCCTTGATTGTCCACACGGATGTACGCCACGCCCAGCTCGTCGATCGCAACGGCGGTTTGCTCATCCGGCAACTCGCCATCGTGGGCAACGCTGCACGCAGCAGCAGACAACAGGAATGCCACGCCGGTCATTCGCCTGATCATACAGCTCTCCTTCTGCTGGCCGTTCTCGCAACAGCCGCAATTTACAGTTCACCTGCACCACGTCCGCCCTGCGCCGCTGAGGCTTCTCCGCTGCGAATTCACAGAGAGCGGCCAACGGTGCGACATGCCGCTTCAGACGCACGAGCGCGCGTCAAAGCGGCCACCGAGGCAACGGACAAGACGAACGGGCGAGCCTCCTCTGTCGCTCTCACACACCCGAGTTAAGCGGATACGAACTAACCAATACGATCAGAAAGTCAAGCTCTTCTTGCTATTCAGTCCCGTGCTCGTCCCGTGCTTGTCCGGTGCTTGTGCTGTTCCTGGCCGTGTTCCTGGCCGTGTTCCTGGCCGTGTTCCTGCCTTGCCACCGATACAGCCGGGCTGTATGCCGCCGCTGATAGGCACCGTCTAAAGCGATCTAGGTGCCTCGCTGCGTGTGTACTTCTCGCAAAACCTGCAATCTAGCACTCTCTTGCAGGCGCGCCACGCCGGAACTGAGCTCGACCGGACAGACGCCCGCACCGATCGAGGTGCTTTCCCGTGCCCGTACACACGGCACGTCCCGTGCCCGTACACACGGCACGTCCCGTGCCCGGCACGTGGAGCAAGGTGGCTCCCGCCGCAGGTGCGTCGCAGGAAGTCGTCCGCGGCATCACCGAGAGCAAGGAATCGTCGTCGACGCCACAGGTCATGCTCCGAGAGAGCGCTGCGCGCGGCGTCCACTGGCACGCGGGGCCGGACTGGCGCGGTGAAGCCTACGGAAGCCGCGCTCCCCGTCAGCGCTCCGAAGGCAACGGCGAGGACGTCATGAGGCTCCAGGATGTGTCTCGACGCCGACATCACGGAGGCATACAGCTCCGGCACGAGAGCACCGGAGCGACCGAGATGACCTGCCCCGCCCTGCGTTGGTATCAGAGCGGCGTGGAGGGGAGGCCCGTGCCCTGGACGCGGCGTGGACGAGGAGACGCCTTGGCGAGGAGCTTATCGATGGTCGCGCGCGGCGCGGTCGTCGATGGACGCGCCGCCGTCGAGCGCCGCGCAGATCTCGGTGAAGCTGTCGAACGGCGTGCGCGGCACCCCGTCGCGGGCGCAGAGCGCGTCGAGCGCGCTGCCCCGCACCGCGAACACGCGGTCGCAGCACCGCGCAGCGGGGTAGTCGAGGCGACCGTCGCCGATGTAGACCGTGGCGGTCTCGCCGGCCGCCGCCTTCAGCTGATCGATCACGCGAACCTTGAAGTCGTCCCCGGGACCGAGCCGCACCGCCTCGGGGACCGTCACCCGCCAGCGCCCGTCGAAGACGGCATCGAAGCAGGAGAACGCCGTGCCGGGCGGCAGAAACTCGCGGATATAGAACGGCAGCCCGTGGCTGATCACGTGGAAGACCCACCCCCGGCGGGCGCAGAGCGCGAGCAGGTCCTCGAAGCCAGGGCGCAGGGCCGCGTGGGGGCGCAGCTCCTCCAGCAGCTCGGCCGCCGAGCGCCCGACATCGGCGTAGCCGCGCTGGAGGAGCTCGAGCGGCGTGAGCTGCCCCTCCGCGACAGGCCTGAGCAGCGCCTGCCGCCAGTCATAGGTCAAGTGGGCGTCCCAGACCCGGTTCGTGAGGTCCGCGCTGGTGATCGTTCCGTCGAAGTCGCTGAGGATGAGCACGGCGCTGATTCTGCACGTCCGGACACAGGACGCCACCGCTCCGTCGCCCGCTCGTCTCGCTCTCGCCGCGTCGCACCTGATCGGGGTTGAGAGGGCAAGGTGTCCTCCGGCCGCGGACGCGAGCTACGCGCCGTCAGGCCATGACGCTCGAACCGCGACGGTCCCCGACGACCGACCCGTGACCGGCCGTGACGCTCACACGGCGACCGGGAACGGGTTCCGCTCGGAGAACCCGGTCTGGTGAAAGTAGGGATATGCAAGCCGCGTCTTGCTCGCGGCCTCGAGCTTCGCGACCTGCTCTGCCGTCAGATTCCACCCGACCGCCCCAAGATTCTGCCGGAGCTGCTCCTCGTTCCGGGCGCCGATGATCACGTTCGCGACGCTCGGCCGCTGCAGCAGCCAGTTGATCGCGACCTGCGGGACGGTCTTTCCCGTCTCCTTCGCCACCTCGTCGAGCGCGTCGACCACGCGGTAGAGGTACTCGTCGTCGATCGGCGGCCCGCCCTCGGCGGCCAGCTTGTTCCGGAGCCGGCTGACCTCCGGCAGCGGCTGCCCGCGCCGGATCTTCCCGGTCAGGCGCCCCCAGCCGAGCGGGCTCCATACCACCGCGCCGACCTTCTGATCGAGCGCGAGCGGCATCAGCTCCCACTCGTAGTCGCGCCCGATCAGCGAGTAGTACGCCTGATGCGCCACGTACCGAGCGAGGCCATACTTCTCCGAGATCGCCAGCGACTTCATCAGGTGCCACCCGGAGAAGTTCGAGCAGCCGAGATAGCGAATCTTCCCTGCTCGCACGAGATCATCCAGCGCGCCGAGCGTCTCCTCGATCGGCGTGAGCGCGTCAAAGCCGTGGAGCTGGAAGAGATCGATGTAATCCGTCTGGAGCCGGCGCAAGCTCCCCTCGACCGACCGCATCAGATGGTGTCGCGAGGAGCCGACGTTGTTCGGGCCCGCGCCCATCCGGAAGGTCGCCTTCGTGGAGATGATGACCTGATCCCGCCGGCCCTTGATCGCCTGGCCGAGGATCTCCTCCGCGAGCCCGTCGGAGTAGACATCGGCGGAGTCGAACATGTTCATCCCGGCCTCGAGCGAGATGTCCACGAGGCGGGTCGCCTCGGCCACGTCGCTCGCGCCCCACCCCTTGAAGAACTCGTTGCCTCCGCCGAACGTCGCCGTCCCGAGGCTCAGCACGGGAACCTTGAACCCTGAGCCGCCAAGCAACCTGAACTCCATGGATCTCCTCCGCGCTGACTGGGGGGTGACCTCTGGACGCAGGGAGAGGGATGCCGGACGTCAGGCTCTCGCTCCCTTGCCGCGGTCGGAGAAGGTAGGAACTCCAACACGATACGAAAGTCAAGCGCCTTTATCGCGGCACGCCCTCTTTACAGCGGCGCCAGAGCTCGCGGGGCGCTTCAGGGTTCGTCCGTGTCGGCAGATGTGGGGAATCAGCGGTGGTGTGGGCGCGCCCTGGGAGGCCCGGCGCAGCGGGTCGTCACGGCGCCCTGGGTGCGCCGGAGCGCCGTCAAAGGCCGATGTCGCTCCGGAACGCCCGCAGGGCCTCTGCGCTCGCCGAGCAGCGGAGGCGCTCGTCGCGGGGCATCTGCCCCAGCGTCCGCGTGTGCCCCGCCGGGATGAACATCGGCTCCCAGTGCGTGCCGCCGTCGCCCCGCCGCTCGAAGGCGATCTCGCCGAGGACGCTGCCCGTGTAGACGCGGAGCGTCCGGCCGTCGCAATAGCACACCTTCTGGACGACGTGCGCGGCGCGGGAGAGCCCCGGTGGAATGAGGGAGCATATCCTGTCTTGCAGCCGCTCCCAGAACGGCTTCACGAGCGGGCCGGGGAAGCCGTTCAGGTGCTCGATGAACAGCCCACCATGCTCCACGAAGAGCGGCACGAGCGCCACCCGGTAAGCGGCGATGGCCTTCTCTCGTACGACGGTGTCGAGGTCCGAGGAGAGGACCTCGGGCACATCGAGGCGCAGCAGGCGGAGCGGCGTCGGGCCGTCCTCCCACGCGTGGATCATGTCCTCGAGCTTGCGCTCGCTCCAGGAGACGAAATAGACCATGCCCATCGCCCCTCACCCGTCCAGCGCGTCGAGCAGATCCACGACGCTCTTCGTCTTGTCGTTCGGGTCGAGCTCGATCACGTCGATGTGCCAGTCCTCGAGCAGCGCCGGCTGGACGAGCCCGGCGCCGAAGGTCGCCCAGTAGCCGCGGCGGCTCGGCGCGCGCTTCGAGCCTGGAGAGCTGCCCTCGATGCGCATCTGATCCATGCGATACCAGATGTAACGGATGTCCACGTCGCTGAAGCTGTAGCCGAGGAACAGGAAGCTGTTGCTGAGCAGATCGGCCCGCAGGCGCTGGTCGGGCGCCGCCTCGAGCCGGAGGCGGCTGAAGTACTGGGCCTCCGTCAGCACGACCGTCTCGGGCCAGTCGAGATCGCCGTGGAACTTGATGACCTGGCACACGCCCCTGGCTGGACACCGCTCGAAGTGGTCGAACTTGGAGAGGGCGACGACCTGCTTGCCCGCGTCGCGCAGCGCCTCCTCGATGTGGTGCTCGAAGTTCGTCGTGTAGATCGTCGCGAAGTCGCGGCGCGCCAGCGCCCTGTGCTGGGACGAGCTCCTGCGGCGCTCGTCGACCTCGCGCGCGTGGAAGCGCGCGCGCATCTCGGCGATGAAGCTGTCGAGTCCGCCCTCGCACTCCCGGGCGAAGAAGCCGGCGAGCTGCGGGGGAAGACCGTGGAGCTCGAAGAGCGCGGGCTCGAAGCCGAGCGCCTCGCCCATCCATCCCATCAGCTCCTTCCACATCGGCAGCTGGAGCGGGGCAGAGAAGCCTGCGCCAAGAAAAGGGATGAGTCGGCCTTCCCGGTACGCCTGCCGGAGCGGGCGCGCCGCTTGCTCGATCGTCAGCACAGCCATCGTCGGCGAGCGATGGTATCTGCCCGTCGACCTCGCGCAACCGGCGCCGGCCCGGCCGGGGGCCTCCCGGCGCTGCCGGGGCCGCTCGACCAGGGCGGCGACCCGCATGCGCGCAGCGCGTCGTCCCGCTATGGGCGGGAGAGCTCGGCCCTGCCGAGGGTGGCCAGGCTGGCGATCGCCTCGATGAGCGCGGCGGGCTCGACCGGCTTGGTGATGTGTACCTGGTACCCCCCGGAGAGCGTCTGCTCGCGCGCGCTCTGGCCGGCATGGGCGGTCAGCGCGACTGCGGGCGTCTTGCCGCCACGCTCGGCGGGCAGCGCGCGGATGCGGCGGATCAGGGCGTGACCGTCCTCGCCGGGCAGGCCGATGTCGCTCACGATGACGTCCGGCCGCCACGGCTCGACCAGCTCGAAGCCCTCCCGCGCGGCCCCGGCCACGCGGACCTCGGCGCCCGCCCCGGCGAGCAGGCGCATCATCAGCTCCCGCATGTCGGGCTCGTCGTCGATCACGACGACGCGCACGCCGTCCAGCGCCCGCGTCGAGGCCGCCGCGCCGCCCCGCCTCGGGGCGTCGAGACCCGGCGCAGGGGGCTGCTCGACCGCCGGCATGAGGGGCAGCTCGACCGTGAACGTCGCGCCCCTCCCCGGCCCGTCGCTCTCGCCGCGGACCGTGCCGCCGTGCAGCTCGACGAGGTGCCGCACGATGGAGAGCCCGAGCCCGAGCCCGCCGCGCTCGCGCTGGATCGAGCCGTCGGCCTGGCGAAACCGCTCGAACACGAGCGGCAGAAACTCCGCGCGGATCCCCTCCCCCGTGTCGCTGACGCGGATCTGCGCCATGCCGCCGACCTCCTCCAGCGAGACGGTGACGCGCCCGCCGGAGGGCGTGAACTTGATGGCGTTGCTCAGCAGGTTCCAGACGACCTGCTGCAGGCGGCCGCCGTCGCCCCAGACCCTCCCGATCGACGGGCTCGACGACATCGAGACGCTGACGCCCTTCGCCCTGGCGGCCAGCGTCAGCGTATCGAGCGCCGCGCCGAGGACGGCTTCCAGGCAGACCGGACGCGCCTTCAACGTCATCTTGCCGGTGACGATGGCGGAGACGTCGAGCAGATCCTCGATGATCTGCAGCTCGGCCCAGCCGTTGCGCTCGATCGACTCGCAGCCGCGCCGCAGGGTGGCCGCGTCCACCATGCCGCTCCGCAGGAGCTGCGCCCAGCCGACGATGGAGGTGAGCGGCGTGCGCAGCTCGTGGCTGAGCGTGGCGAGGAACTCGTCCTTCAGGCGGTCAGCGGCCTCCGCCTTCTCGCGCGCGGCCTGCTCGCGGGCGAGGAGCGCCTCCCGCTCCTCCTCCGCGCGCTTGCGCTCCGTGATGTCGGTCGATATCCCGCAGACGGCGTAGGGATGCCCGGCGGCGTCGTACAACGGGCATTTGACCGAGATGTACGTGTGGAGGCCGTCGTCCTGCATCACGTGCTCCTCGGCCTGCCGCGGCGCCCCGTCCTCCAGCACCCGCCGATCGAGCGCGCGGAACGCGTCGGCCTGCGCGCGGGGGAACACGTCGTGATCGGTCCGGCCGAGGATCGACGCCTCGGTCACGTGGAAGAGCCCCTCGTAATGGCGGTTGATCAGCAGATACCGCCCCTCCGCGTCCTTCACGTAGACGACGGCGGCCGAGTTGTCGATGACGGCCCGGAGGAGCTCCTGGCTCTCGCGCAAGGCCACGAGGGCCCGCTTGCGCTCGGCGACCTCCTCCTGGAGCGCGGCGTTCGCGGCGGCGAGCTCGGTCGTGCGCTCCGCGACCCGCTGCTCCAGGGCGCCGTGGGCGAGCCGCAGCGCGGACTCGAACTGCTCGCGCGCCGCGATCTCGCGCTGAAGCTGCGCGTTTTGCGCCTCGATCTTCCTGCGCATCGCGTGCATCGTGAGGTGCGTCTTGACGCGCGCGACGACCTCGTCGAGCTGGAACGGCTTGGTGACGTAGTCGACGCCCCCGGCCTCGAACCCGGCGACCTTGTCGGCGGTCTCCGCCAGGGCGGTCATGAAGATCACGGGGATCTCCCGGGTGCTCGCGCGGGATTTCAGGCGCCGGCACGTCTCCAGGCCGTCCATCCCCGGCATCAGCACGATGTCGAGCAGGATCAGATCCGGCTGCAGGAGCTCGGCCCGCTCGATGGCCTCCTCGCCGTCCTGCGCGATCGCGATCTCGAACCCCTGGTCTTCCAGGTGAGCGATGGCCACCGCCAGGTTGGCTGGGACGTCATCGACCATCAGGATGGTGTCCGTTCGAGCACCCGTCGATCCGGTCATGCCCATGGGCTCGGCCCGCCATTCACTGCAGACTCCGCGTCCGCGCGCTGTCGACTGTGCTGTGTGCATCCCCTCCCCGCCCGCGCTCCTCGGCCCCGCGCGGAGCGGCGAGCGCGTCGCGCATCGGCCCCTCCGCTCCGCCGTGACCCGCTTCCCTCACGCTCGCTCGCTGCTCCGGGCCGCGTCGAACCCGAGCCCGATCGCGACTTTACCAGCACCCGTCGGTGCTCCGCCACGCCGTTCGCGGCCGGCGCTCGTTCCCTCGCTCTCGCCGCGCGGCGCCCGGAGAGCACGCCCGAGGCGTTCCCGGAGCGGCAGGGACCGCGGAGTCCGCTCGGCAGCGCCTGGGCGACGGGCGCCCAGCATGGGCGCAGGCGCCTCGCGCAGGCGACGCCGCGCAGGCGACGACAGCGACGCCGCGATCCGGATCGGCGGTGCGCTCTTGCGCTCGTCTGCGACTCGCCACGTCCGCCTGCATTCGCCACGTTCGGTCGCGCGCGACGGCGTTCGGGTGAGGCCGTGTCGATCGACCATCGCGCATCGAGGAGCGTGGGAGTCGCTGCGCGCATCTCGAGTCCACACCTCCAGGAGAGACACGCGTCAGGCTCGCTCGATGGCTCCGCGCGGGGATGCGGTAAGGTCGAGGGCCCGGGACGCGAGGACCAGCCCGCCTGGCGCCGCGTTCGACAGCAGACGGGGCGATTGCCGTAGGGAGAGAAAAAAAATGAAGAAGAGCAGATCTGCCGTGGCGATGTGGGCGGCGTCGTGCCTCGTGATCGGCGCGTGCACGTCGATCGTGGGGGTGGACAAGCCGTACCACCTGGATGGGGACGGAGGCGCCGGCGGGGACGCGAGCGGCGGCGGCGGGAGCGGCGGCGGCGGCGCCGGTGACGACGCGTGTACACCGGACGAGGTGCGGTGCCGCGAGAACAGGCCGCAGACGTGCGATGAGACGGGCCACTGGCAGGACGAGGACGAGTGCCCCTCGGCGGCGCCCCTGTGTCAGGACGGGCTCTGCACCAGCCCGCGGAGCTGCGAGGAGCTGGATGCGATCTGCGGACCGCGCGGGGACGAGAGCTGCTGCGCGAGCCTCGTGGTGCCCGGAGGCACGTTCGATCGGGGCGCCGCCGAGCCGCGCCTCGCGACGGTGAGCGACTTCCGGCTGGATCGATTCGAGGTCACGGTGGGGCGGTTCCGGAAGTTCGTCTCGGAGTACCCGGCGGCCTGGCCGGCCGTGGGGGCGGGGGCGCACCCGAAGATACCCGGCAGCGGGTGGCGCGCCGCGTGGGATGCGAACATGCCAGAGGACCGGCCAGCGCTGCTGGCGTCGCTGCACTGCGAGGATCCCTATCACTCATGGACAGACGAGGTGGGCGACTACGAGCTCCTGCCAGTGACCTGCGTGAGCTGGTACGTTGCGTTCGCGTTCTGCGCGTGGGACGGCGGCCGATTGCCCACCGTGGCGGAGCGGCATTACGCGGCGGCCGGCGGGGACGAGCAGCGGCAATATCCATGGTCAGGCCCGAACAGCGCTCCGGAGCCCGACGAGAGCTACGCGGTGTTCGGTTGTGGCCTCGATGGGTCGTGCGAGATCGAAGACCTCCAGCCGGGGGGGTCGCGATCGCCGAGGGGAGACGGGCGATGGGGGCACGCGGACCTGGGAGGGAACGTGTGGGAGTGGGTGCTGGATTCGTACGCAGAGGACTACCCTCTCGAGTGCGATGACTGCACTGTCATCACCCCGGACGCGAACCACATGATCTGGGGCGGGGGCTGGCGGAGCGAGAAGGCGACCTTGCTCACCGCCGCCTTCGAGGAGCGCTCCCCGACAGGGGAATACGCTGGCGCCGGGCTGCGGTGCGCGAGAGCGCGGTGATGGGGCGTCGAGGCCCGCGCGTGCCGCCGGGGACGGCGGCACGCGCGGGCCTCCGCCGATCCTGGATCCTTGACGCGACCGCCGTCGCGCGCGACCCTCCCGCCGTGTCGGCCACGCTCGCGGACGGAACGGTCTTTGCGCACCGCTATCGCGTCGTGCGCCTCCTCGCCCTCGGCGCGATGGGGTCCGTGTACGAGGTGGTGCACATCGAGACGAACCGCCGGCGTGCGCTCAAGGTGATGCACGCGTACCTCTTCCAGAGCGAGGAGATGCGCAGCCGCTTCAAGCGCGAGGCGCAGATCACGGCGGACATCGAGAGCGAGTACATCGTCGACGTCTTCGACGCCGGCATCGACGAGGCGACAGGGATGCCGTTCCTCGTCATGGAGCTGCTGCGCGGCGAGGAGCTCGGCAAGCGCCTCAAGCGCCTCGGCAGGCTGCCGCCCGGCGAGGTCGCGACGATCGTGCAGCAGACGGCGTCGGCCCTCGACCGGACCCACGCGGCGTCGATCGTCCACCGGGACCTGAAGCCCGAGAACCTGTTCGTGACCCAGCGGGACGACGGGACGCCCCGCATGAAGATCCTCGATTTCGGCGTGGCGAAGCTGCTCGCCGAGGGCGGGACCGCGGCCGGCGTGACGCGGAGCCTCGGGACGCCCATCTACATGGCGCCCGAGCAGTTCCGCGTGGACTCGAAGCTCACGAGCGCCGTGGACATCTATGCGCTCGGGATGATGGCGTACACGCTGCTCGTCGGGACGCCGTACTGGAGCCCGGAGGCGATCGGCGCGGGCGACGTGATCGCGTTCGCGCTCGTGGTCGTCCACGGGCCGCAGGAGGCCCCGGTGAAGCGGGCGATGGCGCATCGCGTGGTGCTGCCGCCGAGCTTCGACGCGTGGTTCGCCCGGGCGACGGCCGTCGATCCGGCGGCGCGCTTCCGCTCCGCGAGCGAGGCGGCGCAGGCGCTCTCCGAGGTGCTCGGCGTCGCCGCGGCGAGCAGCGGGCCGGTGGCCCACGCGAGCGCGGCGCCGCCCTGGTCGGTCGGCAGCTCGCCCGCGCCGGTGCTCGCGACGCCGATGCCGGCGACGACAAGGACGTCGGCGCCCGCGATCGGGGCGCCCGGGACATCGGCGCCCGCGCTCGGGGCGCCCGGGATGACGGCGCCCGCGATGATGGCGCCCGCGGGCGCGGCGCAGGCGACGACGGCGCCCGCGATGGCGGGCGTGGCGCCGATGGGCCCTCCGGATCACCCGACCCGCGCCGCGGGCGCGCCGCTGGCGGCGACCATGATGGAGACGTCGGTGACCTCGGTGACCGGCGGGCCGCTCGTGCCGGTGAGGCCGAGCCGGACGCCGGTGGTCGCCGCGGCGGTCGTCCTGGGGGTCGGGGTGCTCGGCGTGGGGAGCTGGCTCGTGCTGCGCGCCGGGGCCGAGCCCGGGGCGGTCGTGACGGCATCGCCGGACGACGCGGCGCCGGACGCCGGCGCGGCGAGCGCCGCGGTGACCCCCGCGTCGAGCGCGCCGCCGCCGCTGCCGGCGCAGCCATCGACGCCAGCACCCGACCCGGCGCCGTCGTCCGCCGCGTCCGCCGCGGAGCCCGCCCCGCCCGCGCCCAGCGCGAGCGCCAGCGCAGGGCCGCCCGCGCGCGCGACCGCGCCCCCGCGGACCGCGCCGAAGTCGACCCCGGCCGAACGACGGCCCCCCCCGCCTCGCCCCAAGGTCCCCTTGCTCGGGCGGGATTGAGATCCATTTCCGCCGCGATGCCGGCCCGATCCTCGATCACGCCGGTTGACCCTTCGCCCTGTGGATACGCCAGAACATGACACGTCGCCTGCGCCGGATCGCTCCTCTTGCCCTCCTCGTCCTTTGCCCGCTCGCCGCCGTGACGCCCGCCGCAGCGCAGGAGAGCGCGGCGGCGGAGGCCCTCTTCGATCGAGGGCTCGCCGACATGGAGGCGGGCAAGTACGAGACGGGTTGCCCGGCGATCGCCGAGAGCCACCGGCTCGAGCCCAAGCCGGGGGCGCTCTTCACGCTGGCGGTCTGCGAGTCGCGGTGGGGCCGCGTCGCGAGCGCGTTCACGCGCTTCGGGGATTACCTGGCCCTGCACGAGCAGATGACGCCGTCGCAGAAGAGCCTGCAGGGCGAGCGCGCGAAGGTGGCCAGGCAGGAGCGCGAGCGGCTCGCGCCGCTCGTGCCGGAGCTCTCGCTGTCGCTGCCGCCGGGCTCCCCCGCGGGGACGGTGGTGAAGCGCGACGGCCGCGTGGTGGACGGCGCCCTGCTGAACAAGGGCGAGCCGGTGGATCCGGGAGAGCACGTCGTGTCGACGCAGGCGCCGGGAGGGCCCGTCTGGGAGACGCGGATCCAGATCGCCGAGGGCGAGAAGAAGCGCGTGGAGCTCCAGGTGAACGGCGCCTCGACGGCGGCGCCGTCCGGCGGCGTCTCGGGGCGGCGGACGGCCGCCTTCGTGGCGGGCGGCGTGGGCGTGGCGGGGCTCGTGCTCGGGGGGGTGATGGGCGCGCTCACGCTCGGCAAGAAGAGCATCGTCGAGGAGCACTGCGGCAGCGGCATCGGCGTGAGCGACGAGACGGCCTGCGACCCGATGGGGATCGAGGCGTCGGAGAGCGCGAGCACCACGGGGCTCGTGAGCACGATCGGCTTCGGCGTGGGGCTGGCCGGGCTCGGAACGGCGGCGGTGCTCTTCTTGACCGAGCCGAAGCAGGGCGAGGGGGCCGCCGGCGCGACGTCAAGGCGGATCCGCGCCGGGGTGCTCGCGGCAGGGCCGGGCGGCGTGGTGATCGGCGCGCGCGGGGCGTGGTGATCGGCGCGCGCGGGGCGCGGTGAGCGGCGCGCCGGGCATCATGAGCGGCGCGCCGGGCATCGTGATCGGCGGCGCGCGCGGCCGCCGACCGCCCTCGCCGCCCCTATCCGCGGGCGCAGAGGCGCGCTAGACCCGCCGCGTGCAGCTCATCCCCGCCATCGATCTTCTCGGAGGCCAGGCCGTGCGCCTCCACCAGGGACGCTACGATCAGGTCACCGTCTACGACCAGGACCCCGCGGCGCTCGCCGCACGCCTCCGCCGCGCCTGCGATCGGCTCCACGTCGTCGATCTGGAAGGAGCCCGGGCCGGCATGCCCGTGCAGGCCGACGCGGTGCGCGCGATCATCGCGGCGTTCGCCGTGGACGGCGGCAGCGTGCAGGTGGGCGGCGGCATCCGCTCGGCCGCCGCGGCCGAGAGCTACCTCGCGCTCGGCGCCGACCGCATCGTGCTCGGGACCGCCGCGGTGAACGACCCCGCGCTCGTGCGCGACCTCGCCGGCCGCTTCCCCGGGCGCGTCGTCGTCGCCGTCGACGCGAAGGACGGGCGCGTGGCCGTGCAGGGCTGGGAGCAGGTCTCCTCCGTCACGGCGCTCGACGTCGCCCGCGCGCTCGCCGGCTCCCCGATCGCCGCGCTCCTCTACACCGACGTCTCCCGCGACGGGACGCAGGTCGGGCCCAACCTGGAGGCCACGCGCGAGCTCGCCGGCTCGTGCGGCTTCCCGGTGCTGGCCTCCGGCGGCGTCGGCTCGCTCGCTCACCTCCGAGCGCTCGCGCAGATCCCCGGCGTCAGCGGCGTGATCGTGGGCCGCGCCCTCTACGAGGGGGCGTTCACGCTCGCCGAGGCGATCGAGGCGGCGAGCGCCTGACGGCGCGTGTGCGTTTTCGTGTACGATCCGGCCGACGATGCCCGAGCGCGACGACCCCCGGCCTTCCACCCGCGAAGTCGCAGCGGAGGAGTTCCTGTTCCACCTTCACCGGGGCAGCGAGCTCCTGCAGGACAACCGGGTCCACGCCGCGAAGGCTGAGCTCGAGCGCGCCCTGTCGCTCCAGCCGAGCGATCCAAAGGGGCAGGATCTCCTCGGCATCGTCTACTTCCGGCTCGGGCTCTACCCGCGGGCGATCGCGATCTACGAGCGGCTGATCCAGGCCCACCCGGAGGCGGTCGAGCCGCGCATCAACCTCGCGCTCTCGTACCTCAAGACCGGGCAGCCGGCGCAGGCGCGGGCCGAGCTCGAGAAGGCGCTCGAGCAGAACCCGAGGCACCAGCGCGCCTGGGGTTATCTCGGGCTCGCGTTCCAGCGCATGGGCGATTACGAGCGCGCGAGCCAGGCGTTCGCGGCGGGCGGCCACGACGCGATGGCGCGCCGCCTGCTCGACATGACGGGCGGCGGCACGGGCAGGTACCCGATGGAGCCGCCGGACACCGAGGATCAGCCGCCGGTCGAGGCCAAGGCCGAGGCGCGGGCCGAGGTCCAGCGCGCCGCGGGCGAGGCGGTGCAGGCGCTCGACCGCGCCGGCGCGGGCTTCCGGCACGACTCGGATCTTCCGCGCATCCCGTCCGGGACCTGGTCGGCGATCGAGCCGGGCCGCGAGACGATGCCGACCATCCCGGCGCCGCCGTCGGTCCGGAGCCTCGGGGCGGACGGGCGCGCGGGCGCCGCGGGCCTGAACAGAGCGCCCGGGCCGAGGGGCAGCGCGGCGCCGACGGTCCCGTCGATGCCGGCGGTGCAGGCGCCGCCCGCAGGGGGCGCGCAGCCCGGCGCGCGCCGCGGCTCGATCGCGCCGGAGGAGCCCTCCCCCACGGGCCGCTTCTCGATCCGCGGCTCGGTCGCGCCGGAGGAGCCCTCCCCCACGGGCCGCTTCTCGGTCCGCGGCTCGATCGCGCCGGAGGAGCCCTCCCTCACGGGCCGCTTCTCGGTCGCCGTGCCCGCGACGAGCGAGGCGGCGCTGGCGAGCAGGAGGGTCGCCGGGCGATCGTCGTCGCTACCGCCGCCCGCTGCGGCCCCCGCGACACCGCAGCCGGCCACGGCGCCGCTCGTTGCGCAGCCGCCGGAGACGCTGCTCGGGCTCGTGCGCGAGCGGATGCTCACCTTCCCGCGCGACGTCGCGGTCGCGCGGCACGCGACCGGCGTCGTCCTCGTCCAGGCGGCCAAGGGCTTCGTGGCCCGGCTCGACGCGCTGCGCACGATGAGCGTGCACTCGGGGACCGCGACGCACGTGCTGAAGCGGCAGGCGCGCGGCCGCATCTTCGACGAGCCGCTCGGCGGGCCGAGCACGCCGTTCGTCGAGATCGGCGGGCGCTGCGAGCTCGTGCTCGGCGCGCCGGAGGGGCGGCGGCTCCACGCCGTGACGCTCGGGGAGGAGCCGATCTACCTGCGCGAGGACGTCCTCATCGGCTTCGAGCTGCCGATCGGCTACGAGAACGGCCGCCTGCCTGCCGGCGACGGCGAGGCGGTCGCGATGGTGCAGCTCCGCGGCCGCGGCCATGCGGTGCTGTCGGTGCCCGAGCGCGCGGCCGCGCTGGAGATCACCCCGTCGCGGCCGACGTCGACGCGGGCGACCTCGGTGCTCGGGTGGATGGGGCGGCTCCTGCCGCGCACGCTGCCGGCCACCGAGGCGCCCGGAGGGATGCAGGGCTTCGTGACGTTCGGTGGAGAGGGGATGGTTCTCGTCGATGGTCGCTAGCGCGGACACGTCCCTGCGGGGCATCAAGGCGCAGCGGCGGCGGACGCTCTGGGAGGACGCGAAGAACCTCCCGAACCTGCTCACGTTCGCCCGGATCATCATGATCCCGGCCGTCCTGCTGCTGCTCTCGAGGGGCGCGCCGCGGGACTGCTTCTGGGCCGCGTGCGTCTACTCGCTCGCGGCGCTCACGGACATGCTCGACGGCTACCTCGCGCGGCGGCAGGGCCTCGTGAGCGTGCTCGGCAAGTTCCTCGATCCGCTCGCCGACAAGCTCATCGTCGCCAGCACGCTGGTGTGGCTGGTCCCGATGGGCCGCATCCCGGCGTGGGCGGTGGTGCTGCTCATCTCGCGCGAGATCACGATCACGGCGCTCCGCTCGATCGCGTCGACGGAGGGGCTCGTCATCGCGGCGGGCGACGGCGGGAAGATCAAGACGGCGCTGCAGATGATCGGCATCGTGTGCCTGATCCTCGGCTACCCGTACCATATCCACCTCGGCGTCGACTTCGGCGAGGTCGACGTGGTGCACGTGGGGCGGCTGCTCATCTATCTGTCGCTCATCTTCTCGATCACGAGCGCGGCGCAGTACATGGGCCTGTTCATCGACGCGATCGACGCCAAGAACCGGGCGGCTCCTCCGCCGTAGATGGGCGATAGGCAAGCTCGCCTGGTTCTGCTAGACCAGCGCGCGTGAAAGCCCTGAAGACGTCGCGCAACGCCCTGCGCCCCGCGCTCCTCCTGGCCGCGCTCGCCGCGGCCGTCCTCGCCTCCGCCGCGAGCTGCAGCGACCAGCGCGAGGGCGAGCCCTGCGACATAGCGAACCGCAGCGAGGACTGCGCGGCCGGACTCGAGTGCACGGCGATCGGCCAGCAGCAGCAGCAATACCGCTGCTGCCGACCCGGCGTGATCACCCAGGCCTGCGATCCCTCGCTGGAGCCGACGACCGGCAACACGAGCAGCACCACCGGGACGGCGACGGGCACCGGCGGCGCGGGCGGCGGCACCGGTGGCGCGGGCGGCGGCACCGGCGGCGCGGGCGGCGGCACCGGCGGCGCGGGTGGTGGCGACGGCGGCGCGGGTGGTGGCGACGGCGGCGCGGGTGGTGGCGACGGCGGCGCCGGCGGTGGGACCGGCGGCGCCGGCGGTGGGACCGGCGGCGCCGGCGGTGGGACCGGCGGCGCCGGCGGGCGTTAAGTCTAGTCGAGCGTCCGCGCGCGCACGCGCCGCCTGAGCACGGCCGCTGCGGCGAGCGCGGCCCCCGAGAGCGCAGCCCACGGCGCGGCGGGCGCGCTCGGCGCGCCGGCCCGGCACGCGCACCCCTCCTCCCGCGGCCCCGCGGGCGGATACTTCGTCGGCCCCGGGGTCGCGCCCGACGAGCCGGTCTCCGGCTCGACCGGATCCACGGGATCCACCGGCTCGACAGGCGGCTCGACCCCGATGTCCTCGCTCTCCACGGTCAGGAGGCTGGCCGGACAGTTCCCGTGACCGATCACCATGTAGTACGTCTGCGCGGGGTCGAACGGCGGGTCGGAGGTCTCGTCGATGACGATCTCCTCGTACGTCTTCGTGATCTTCTTCACACTGTAATCGTACAGTGTGGCCTCGGGCAGGAAGCCGGTGGACGAGAAGCCCACGTGGCGGGCGGTCCTCACGTAGATGTTCCACTCGAGATCCCGACCGCCGACGGGCTGGAGCTGCGCGATGAAGCGGATGCCCTTGGCGGTCGGGTCCGGCGTGCTCTTGAAGTGGAAGAGGCTCTGGAGGCTGATCTGCCCGCGGGCCTCCTGGCACGTCGCCCCGGTGCCCAGGGCCAGCGAGTCGATGCCGAACATCTGCGTGCGGCGCGCCTTGCCGCCGCTCAGGTCGAGCACCTCACCGCAGTCGTCCAGGCCACGGCTCTTGATGATCGCGTCGACCGCGGCGGCGTCCGCCGCCGAGAGCTCGCCGGTGCTCACGAGGTCGCCGGCCGCCGTCTGGAGCGCCCGGGCGAAGTCGTCGAGCGAGGCATTGCTCGTCAGCAGCGTCATGGCGCTCCAGACCAGGCTGTCGCCCACCACCTGACCGAACTTCTCGCGCAGCGCCCACGCGAGGCTGCCGATCATCTCGCCGTCCTCGTGCACCTCGCCGAACAGATCGTCAGGGCACGTCTTCTGGTCGTCCGAGAGATCGCGCTCCATCCCGAAGAGCTCGAGCGACGCCTCGCCGACCGTCGGGTCGCCGTTCACCGAGCACGCGAAGTAGTCCGCGAGGCCCTCGTCGATGCTGCCGCCCCACGGGGAGAGGCCGTACTCGTTGATCGCGAACTGGCCCTCGTTGTAGCCGACCGCGTTGGACGAGATGTAATGAGTGAACTCGTGGAGGAACACGTCGGAGTCGTCCGAGAAGTCGAAGCGCGACCCCTGGCCGATGGCGATGAGGTTCGGCGCGCTGAAGGGCGCCCCCACGCCTTGCGGCGAGTAGAACGCGTTGTCCATCGGCCGGCCCGACTCCAGCATGTTGGCGACCGCGACGACCTTCCAGCGGGGCGACGTCATGTCGAGCTGATGCGTCGACCTGAAGTAATCGCGCATCCGGGTGAGGTGGTAATAGATGCCGACCTGCGCGAACTGGTCGTGCGCGTCGCTGGCGTCCGTGGGGGGATTGTAGAGGAAGTCGTCTCCCGAGTTCGGCTCCACGCGCTGCTCCAGGGTGAGCGGGACGCCGGACAGGAGGTCGCCGTCCACGTAGTTCGTCACCTCGAGGTTGCCGCTCCAGCCGCGCAACCTCTGCGGATCCGCGGCGTCGAGATCGGTCAGCTCGCGGTCCTCGACCTCGGGCGTGACCGCGGCGCTGATCGGGTAAACGCGCCCGCGCACGTCCACCGCGAGCGGCCGCCGGTGCACGATGCTCCCGGTGTGCGCGTCCACGAGGTAACGATCCCCGCCGCGCTCGGACCGGACGTCGACGACCCAGACGAGCTTGCCGGGCGTCTCCGCCTCGGGGAACACGGCGAGCGACGCGCTCGGCCGCTCTGCCAGCGTCATCCCGTACGTCGCCTCGACCAGCTTCCGCGCGGCATCCTCCCGGTATTTCGGCGCCGTCGGCACCGAGAGGTCCCGCGCCACGTCGAGCACGACGACCGTCACGCGGCCGTCCGGCGCGACGCGGACCGCCGCGGAGGCGCCGAGCACCGGCAGCCCCGCGTGGAACTGCTCGAACCGGACGGTGCGGTGCGCTCCGGCGAGGAGCTCCTTCTCGTAGCGCAGCGAGACGCCGTGAAGCCCGAGCTCGGCAGCGGCGTGCTTCAGATACGTCTCCGCCGCCCCGCGCGCGCCCGCCGCGCTGCGCGCGGAAGCGGAAAGGGCCGCCGCGCTGCGCGCGGAGAAGGCCGCCGCGGGCGAGCCCGGCAGCACCGTATGCCAGTCGGACGCGACGGCAGTCCTCGCGGAGACCAGGGTTGCGAGCGCGGTCAACGGAAGCAAGAGGGGCTGTCGTCGCATGGTTGTTCTCTCCGGCTGGGTTTCTGCAAGCTGCGCTCGCGTGAGGCGCGGCGAGGCCGGACCGACGAGCGCGACCAACGTATCGAGTTACGTTGGGTCTTCAAGGAGGCGCGAGGCGGCGCCCTCTCGGAAACGTGAGGATCTGTGGCCGTCGTTGGCTCCTTGCCTGACGTCTTCGGTGGACATGCGTGGTATGTCTCGGTGAGCTCCGGCGCAGGTCCTCGTGGGTCTCTCTGAAACCAACATCTCGACCGGGTTCCCCGAGACGTTCGCCCCGAGCGACGTTGTCTCCGCGCGGGCGCCGCTGCCGGGGCGGGTGCGCGTCGGCGGCCGCGTGCTCGAGGTCGAGGAGGGCGCCGTCGTGCTCGGCGACGCGCTCGGCGCGCTGCGCGTCGCGCTGGACGGCGCGGGCGCGGCGCCGCTCGAGGTCGGCGATCTCGCGGTCGTCGAGGGGGCGCCGGCCGGCGGCGCGCTCGCCTCCGCGCGCGTCGTCGAGCGGATCGCGCCGCGGAGGCCGCCGCGCGGGCGCGCGGCCGCCGCGGCGCCGCCGTCGAGCGAGACCGAGCGCGCGATCCACCGGGGGCGCGGCGCGGCGCTCGCGCGGCGCGCGGCGGCGCTCGCGGCGATCCGGGCGCTGTTCGCCGAGCGCGGGTTCCTCGAGGTCGAGACGCCGAGCATGGTCCCCTCCCCCGGGCTCGATCTGCACCTCGACGCGTTCGAGGTGCAGGCGGCGCGCCCGACATTCCTGATCACGAGCCCGGAATACCAGATGAAGCGCCTGCTCACGGGCGGCGTCCCGCGCTGCTTCCAGCTCGCGCGCTGCTTCCGGCGCGGGGAGCTCGGGGACCGGCACAACCCGGAGTTCACGATGCTCGAGTGGTATCGCGCGTTCGCGGGTGTGGACGAGGTGATGTCCGACACGGAGGCGATCGTACAGCGCGTCGCCGCCGCGCTCGGCGCGGAGGGCACGATCTCGGCGTCCGGCAGGGCGGTGAGCCTGGAGCGGCCGTTTCCGCGCATCACGGTCGGCGAGGCGTTCGCGCGCTGGGCGGGCGTGCCCGCCGACGACGCGATCGCGCTCGCGTCGAGCGACGAGGAGCGCTTCTTCCGGCTGCTCGTCGACGTGGTGGAGCCGGCGCTCGCGGCGCTGCCCCGCCCGGTGTTCCTCGTCGATTTCCCGGCGCCGTTCGCGTCGCTCGCGCGGCTCAAGCCCGGCGATCCGCGGGTGTGCGAGCGGTTCGAGCTGTACGTCGGGGGCGTCGAGCTGTGCAACGGCTTCGGCGAGCTGACCGATCCGGTGGAGCAGCGCGCGCGCCTCGTCGCCGACCAGGCGGCGCGGACGGCCCAGGGCAAGCCCGTCTACCCGATCGACGAGCGCTTCCTCGACGCGCTCGAGGAGGGGATGCCGCCCGCGGCGGGCAACGCGCTCGGGGTCGATCGCCTCGTCGCGCTGTGCCTCGGCGCGGCGTCGATCGGGGACGTGCTCGCGTTCCCGCACGGCTGGCTGTGACCTCCGCGGCGGACCCCGAGGGCGGCGCGCGGCTCTCTCCGGAGGCGCTGTCGCGGCTCGCCCGCAAGTACAGCGCGATCGCGGAGCTCCGGCGCGCGCGGTCGGCCGGCGAGCCGATCCCGGGCAAGGAGGTGTTCCGCGCGCTCGCGGGGGAGTTCCCCGGCGCGCTCAACGAGCTCGACAACCTCTCCCTCGGCGAGATCGAGCGGCGGCGCGAGGCGCTCGCGCTGGCGCTCGCCGGGGGCCCGGAGGAGCGCTGGATGGCGTGGATGCACGGCTACCACACGCTGATGCGGGCGGCGCTCTACGTGAAGATCCGCGTGGCGCGGCGGGAGGAGCTCTCGGCCCCCGAGGCGGCGGCGCTCGCGGAGAGGGCGGCGAGGCACGCCGGCGCGCCGGTCGACGCGGCGTTCGTGCTGGAGGTCATGGCGCCGCCGGACGGGCGGCTGAACCGCCTCGTCCTCGGCCGCCTGGCGGCGGCGTCCGGCGCGTCGGCCGCCGAGATCCGGGGGACGATCTTCCCGCGGCGGGCGGCGCAGGGCGGCTGAGGCGCGCCGCGCTGGCCAGGCGCGCGGCGACCGGGGCACCGTCCCCGGTGACGCGACGTGGCCATCGGCTAAGCTCCGCGCCCCATGGAACGCCTGTTCTTCCTCCTCTCGGGCGCCTACGGGTTCCTCGCTGTGGCGCTCGGCGCCTTCGGCGCTCACGGCCTCAAGGCGCGGCTGGACGCGCTGCCGGACGGCGCGCTGCGCGCGTCCTGGTGGCAGACCGGCGCCCAGTACCACCTCGCCCACGCGCTCGCGCTCGCGCTCGCCGCGCACCTCGCCGCGCGCACCGGCGGGACGGCGGCGACCGTCGCCGGCTTCTGCTTCGCGGGCGGCGTGCTCCTCTTCTCCGGCAGCCTCTACGTGATGACCCTGACCGGCCTCCGCTCCCTCGGCGGGATCACGCCGCTCGGCGGGCTCTTGCTGCTCGTGGGCTGGGCCTCGGTGGTCGTGGCGGCGCTCGGCATCGCGAAGGGCTGACGGGCCCCGGAGGAGGTCTCCGGCCCGATCGCGCGGGGCCGACGGTCGGTCGCCCCGCGCGCCGTCACGTCGTCCGCCGCAGCCGGCCGAGCCGCGCGGCCGCCCGGTCGCGGAGCGCGCCCATGCGGGCCTGGATACGGCCCCAGCGCTCGCTGTGCGCGAGGTCGTCGAGGAGCGAGTACGAGACCGGCGTGACGATCAGCGTGAGCAGCAGGCTGAGCGACTGGCCGCCGATGACCACCACAGCGATGGCGTGGCGCTCCTCGGCCCCGGGGCCCGTGCCCAGCCAGAGCGGCAGCATGCCCGCGACGAGGGCCAGCGTCGTCATCAGGATGGGCCGGAGCCGATCGCGGTTCGCCTGGAGGATCGCCTCCGCGCGCGGCATGCCCTCGGCGCGGAGCTTGTTCATGTGGTCGACCTGGAGGATCGAGTTCTTCTTCACCACGCCGAACAGGACCAGGAAGCCGAGCGCCGAATAGAGGTTCAGCGTGTTCCCTGTCGCCCACAGGCTCAGCAGCGCGAACGGCACCGACAGCGGCAGCGAGAGCAGGATCGTGATCGGGTGAACGAGGCTCTCGAACTGCGACGCGAGGATCATGTACATGAGCACGATCGAGAGCAGGAACGCCCAGATGAACTCGCCGAACGTGCGCTCCAGCTCCGCGCCGCGGCCGCGCACGCTCGTCGTGTACGCCGAGGGCATGTCCATCTCGCGCGCGGCGCCGCGCAGCGCCTCCAGCCGGTCGGCGAGCGCGTAGCCGGGCGCCACGCCCGCGCGCAGGCTCGAGACCCGCTGGCGATCGAGCCGGTCGATGCGCGACGGGCTCTTCGCCTCCTCGATGCGCACGAGGTTGTCGAGGCGCACGAGGTCGCCCCGGAGCAGCGGCGCCCCCGCCGCGGGCGCCGTCGCGCCGCCGGCGCTGCCCGGCTGCTGCGCCGCGGACGGGCGCACCGTCCGCGGCACGTAGAGCCGGCGGACGGCCGACAGCTCGTCGCGATCCTCCTCGAGGAGCCGGAGCTGCACGTCGTAGTTCTCGTTCGCCTCCTCGTCGCGGAAGCGCGACACCTCCTGATCGCCGCCCACCATCAGGCGCAGCGCGCCCGCGATGTCCTCCGTCCGCACCCCGAGCGCCGCGGCGCGCTCGCGATCGATGAGCACCCGGAGCTCGGGCCTGTCGATCTTCAGCGTCACGTCCGCGTCGACGATGCCGCCGAGCTGCGCGGAGCGCTCCCGGAGCTCGTTCGCGTAGCGCTCGAGCGCCTCGATGTCCGGCCCCTGGATCGCGAAGTCGATCTCGAAGTTTCCGCCGCCGATGTTGAACGACGGCACGTTGCGGACCGAGATCCGGAGGTCCGTGTACTTGCGCAGCTTGCGCCGCACCTCCTGCATCACGTCCCGCTGGGCGTAGTTGTCCTTGAACGCGCGGAGCGGGTTGCCCGAGATCGTCTCCCGGAACAGCCGCGTCAGGGAGAACGTGCGCTCGTCGTGCGGCGCGATCCGGACGAACGCCTCGCCCGAGCTGACGCCGCCGATGAAGCCGCCGCCCGCCGTGGCGAGCACGCTGCGCACCCCCCGCACGCTGCGGACATCGTCGCTGATCTGCCGCATCACGTCGTCCATCGCGCCGATGCTCGCGCTGAGCGGGGCCGAGACGCGGATCTCGAACTCCGCGTCGTCCGCGCCCGACGGGATGTACTCCTGCTTGACGAGCCCGTAGAGCGGCGCCGCGGACGCCGTGACGAGGAGCGCGGAGACGGCGACGAGCGCGCGGTGCCGCATCGCGAACGCGAGGGCGCCCGTGTACCGGGCCTCGAGCCGGCCGTAGAAGCCCTGGCGCGTCTTCACCTCGCCGCCCGCCGCCCCCGCCTCGTGCGCGCGGCTCGCCTCCTTGCGGAGCAGGCGCGCGCTCATCATCGGCGTCAGCGAGAAGCTGACGAGCAAGCTCACGAGGATCGCGACGGTGGCCGTGATCCCGAACTGGAACAGGAACCGCCCCGAGATCGACGACATGAACGACACGGGGACGAAGATGACGACGAGCGACAGCGTCGTCGCGAGCACGGCGAGGCCGATCTCCTGCGTGGCGGCCCGCGCCGCCTCGAAGGAGTCCATCTTCTTCTCCTCGACGAAGCGGAAGATGTTCTCGAGGACGACGATGGCGTCGTCGATGACGATGCCGACCATCAAGACGAGCGCCAGCATCGTCACGCTGTTCAGCGTGAAGTCGAGCGCCCACATCATGCCGAACGTCGCGACGACCGACGTCGGGATGGCGACCCCCGCGATGATCGTGGATCGCCACGACCTCATGAACAGCAGCACGACCGCGCACGCGAGGAAGCTGCCGAGGACGAGGTGGACGTTGATCTCGTGCAGCGCCGTGTAGATGTAGCCCGACTGATCGCGGATCACCTCGAGCTTCACGTCCGCCGGGAGCTGGTCGGAGAGCTTCGCCACGTTCGCCTTCACGGCCTCGATCACCGCGACCGTGTTGGCGCCCGACTGCCGCACGACGTCGAGGACGACGGTGGGCTTGCCGTCGAGGCGCGCGAGCGACCGCTGCTCGTAGGTGCCGTCCTCGGCGCGGCCGATGTCGCGCACCCGGATGGGCCTGCCGTCGACGCTGGCGACGACGAGGTTGTTGAAGTCGCCCGCGTTCCCGAGGCGGCCCATCGTGCGCAGCGTCCGCTCTTCCTCCTTGCCGGTGACGTTGCCGGCGGGGATGTTCGCGTTCTGCTGGGCGATGGCCTCGCGGACGGCGGTGACAGGGAGGCCGTAGGCGGCGAGGCGATCGGCGTCGAGCCAGATCTTGATCGCGCGCTCCTGCCCGCCCACGACGCGCACCTCGCCGACGCCCGACGAGCGCTCGAGCTGCACGCGCACGAGCTTGTCCGCGATCTCGGTGAGCTCCCGGATCGAGCGATCGGCGGAGAGGGCGATCGTCATCACGGGGGTCGAGTCGTTGTCCTGCTTCGCGATGATGGGCGGATCGGTGCCCACGGGCAGGCTGCGCAGCGCCGCCTGCACGCGGTCGCGCACGTCCTGCGCGGCCGAGTCGACGTCCCGGTCGAGGTTGAAGGTGGCGATGACGACGGAGCTGCCGCTCGACGAGATCGAGCGGAGCTCGGTGATGCCCTCGACCGTGTTGACCGCCTCCTCGATCTCCTCGGTGATCTCCGCCTCGACGTCCTCGGGCGCGCCGCCGGGGAGCGTGGTGCGCACCGAGACCGTCGGCAGGTCCACCGCGGGGAAGCGATCCACGCCCAGCCGGAAGTACGCCACGGCGCCGACGACGATGAGGGCGAGCCCCAGCATCGCGGCGAACACGGGCCGCTGGATGCAGATCCTGGCGAGCGTTTGCATCTAGCTCCCCTCCACCACGCGCACCGGCTGCCCTTGCTGGAGCGAGCCGGGGCGGGCGACGACCGACTCGCCCACCGCGAGGCCGGAGACGATCTCGACGCGATCTCCCGCGGTCTTCCCCGTGACGACCTGCTTCTCCTTCGCCTTGCCGTCCTCGACCGTGATCACCTTCGAGAGGCCGGCGAACCGGACGATGGCGGTCGCGGGCACGGACGGCGCCGGCCTGGAGTCCACGATGATCTGCGCCGTGACGAGGCTGCCCGGCCGCAGGTGCCCTGGGTTCTTGATGTCGCTCTCCACGAGCAGCGTGCGGCTCTGCGGGTCGATCGCGGGCGCGAGGCGCGCGACCGTCCCCGCGTGGACGGCGCCGTCCCCCGGGACGGTGACGCGCACCTGCTGCCCGGCGCGCACGCCGGCCGCCTCGGTCTCCGGGATGGCCACGCGCAGCCGCAGCGGATCGATGCGCACGATGTCCGCGACAGGCGCCCCTGCGGCGAGGAACTGGCCAACGCTCGCCCGCCGCACCTGGACGACGCCGTCGATCGGCGACCGCACAACGGCGTCCGCGAGCTGCTGCCGCGCCATGCGCAGCTCGGATTGCCGCTGGCGCACCGTCGCCTGACGGATGCGCACCTCCTCGCGGGCGGACTGCACGGCCGTCTCGGCGCGGACCGCCTCCGCCTCGGCCGCGTCGAGGTCCATGCCCGACATCAGCCCTTCCCTGGCGAGGCTCCGCGCGCGGACCTGGTTCGCCTGCGCCTGCTTCCACGTCGCGAGGGCCTCCCGCACGACGGCCGTGCCCTCGACGTCGAGCTCCCCGTCAGGCCCGTCCGGAGGCAACCCGAGCTGGGCGCGGCTCTGCGCCAGCGCGGCCGCGGCCTGCTCGATCCGCAGCTCGTAGTCCCTCGTCTCGATCTTGGCGATGACCTGATCGCGCTGGACGGGGCTCGCGAGATCGACCGAGATCGACGCGAGCCGGCCAGGCACCTTGGCCCCGACCGTCACCTGCTCATCGGCGTCGAGCGTCCCCGAGATGTCGATGGTCCGTTCGACGACGAGCTCCGTCACGGGGGCCAGCGTCACCTCCTTGGCGTCGGGCGCAGCCTTGTCCGCCTTGCCACCAGACTCGGCCTTCGAGCCGCCGGGCTCAGCCGATGCACCCTTGCCGCACCCGAGACACTGCAACACGGCCAGGAGCGCGGCCCACACCGTCCACGGCACCTTCACGTGGCCTGAGGTGCGGATCGGGGCGCGGCGCGGGGATGTGGGCGGAAGTCGAAGCGCGGGGCGGGCAGTCCACATGCTGGTGGCCTCGGATGACAAGGAACGCCCCCCCGAGCGCGTTGTTGGACGACGATATTGACGCATCAGCCCTCGGGCGCAACGCGCGCGTCGACGCTCACGGGCACCGTGCCGCGCATGGAGCCGGAGGTGAAGAGCGATGACGTGGTGTCCAGGGCAACGTGACGGCCGAGAGCATCGCGAGGACACGAGCGACCGAATCGCGACGACACGTGGCGAGGTGGCGTGATGGCATGGCGCGAGTACAGAGGCGAAATCGACGCCACGTCTCTGCCGAGGGCGCGCGGCGCCCGCGCCGGTTGGCGGCGTGACACAGCCTCTGTGGCGCTCACCGGGATGACGGTGGTGAGGCCCTGTTCTCGCGGAGAGGTCACATCGCCGCGCCGGAGACGGCGGCCACCGCGCGCGGCCGCTCGCCCGGCGCCGCCG
The DNA here is from genome assembly GCF_051521615.1 of Sorangium sp. So ce1335. NCBI lineage: Bacteria > Pseudomonadati > Myxococcota > Polyangiales > Polyangiaceae > Sorangium > Sorangium sp. So ce1335. The sequence goes on along the minus strand of NZ_CP150363.1, from coordinate 3,864,376 downwards.
CGAGCGGCAGGAGCGGCACGCCGTCCCGGTAGATGACCACGTTGCCGAGCACGGCCGGGATGCGCGGCCCCGGCGTCACGATGCCGACGAGGTTCAGCGGATCGCACGCGCACAGCTGGACGATCTCGCCCGACGGCGGCTCGCGCCGGACGGCGCGGAGCGCGTCGAGCGCCTCGGGGAGCGCGAAGTGCTCGCCGACGAAGCCGGCGATGAGGTGCCCGCCCCTGAGCTCCCCCGCCATCTCGAGCCGCCGGTAGACCCGGAGCAGGTCGCGCCACGCCGGCGGCCGCGGCTCGCGCGCGAGCAGCTCGCGGCAGACCACGCCGTAGCGGCGGAGGTACTGGAGCGCGAGCGCCTCGACGACGTCGGGCCCCTCGGCCGCCTCGCCGGCGGCGCCTGCGGCCGGCGCGGGCGCGTCCGGGCGCGGCCGGAGGAGCGACCATCGCCCCGATGCGACCGGGCCCGCCCGGCGCCCTCCGCCCCGCAGCCGCCCGGCGCCCAGGGCGACGGCCGCGCCCCCGCCGCCGCCGAGCAGCGAGCGCAGGGCCGCGAAGCCGTCGCCGGTCACGAGGCCGGCGGCGACGAGCTCCCAGAGCGCCTCCTCGACCTCGGCGCGCGAGCGGCCCGCGCCCGCGACGATGTCGTCGAAGAACGACGCGCCCGCGCGCGACAGGAACGACAGCACGCCCTGCGCCGGCTCGGAGAGCGACGCCGGCGGCGGCTCTCCCTCGGGCTCGCGCGGCGCGAGGAGCCACGGCAGGTCGCGGCGCAGCGCCAGCGTGATCGGCGCCGCGCGCGTGGGCGCGCCCGCCTCCCGCGGGACCACGCGGCCCCAGGCCACCTCGCCGGACAGGCACAGCGCGTCGAGCAGCCCCTCGTCGTACCCCGCCACGCGGGCGGGAAGCACCTCCCGCTCCCACGCCCCGGCGGCGAGCTCGAAGCCCTGGAGCTGCTCGATCACGCGCCCCAGCCCCCCGGGCCCGCGCGCCTGCGTTCCGGGCCGCACGCCCTGCCACCCGAGCAGGAACCGGATGAGCTCCGCCGCGGTCGCCGGCTCGATCGCCTTGCGAAGGCCGGTGACCGTGCGGCGGTGGATGCGGGCGAGGAGGCGGCGGTCGCACCACTCGATGGACAGATCGGACGAATCGCCCGGCGCCCCCGGCGCGCCGGAAGCTTCCGGCGCGCCCTGAGCGCCCGGCGCGTCCGCCTCGCCCGCGCCGGCGCGCGGCGTCCCCGCCGGCGCGCTCGACCGGAAGCGGCCGCGCAGCGCGCCGCCCGCGAGCTCGATCCGCGCGAGCGCGGACAGCGCCTCGTGGACGGGCACGTCGAGCCGGCGCGCGAGCTCCCCGGTCGACACCGGCCCCGCGGCGCTCAGGAAGCCGCGCACGAGCGCCGTGATCGCGGCGCCGCGATCGGCCCCGTCCGCCGCGCGCAGGGCGGGCGGCACCGCGACGTCCGGCGCGAAGACGGCCTCCGGCCAGATCGCCTCGACCAGGGGCCGCCGTTCGGTCGCGACCCAGCGCGGCGCGCGCGGCGCGTCGACGCCGCCCCCGCCCGCCGTCGCGCCGCCCCCGCCCGCCGACGCGCCGGCGCCGTCCGCCGGCGCGCGCACCTCCGCGGCCCTCCCGGCGGCGCAGAGCGCCTCGAAGAGCCGCGCGAAGCCGCTCCGGACGCCCTCCTCCGCGGGGAGCGCCACCCGGTCGAGCAAGAGCTCGTGCAGCTCGTCCGCGTCGCGCACGCCCGGACGCGCCTCGGCGACCACCTCGGCGATGACCTCCGGAGCGAGCCCGCCGAGCCGCTCGGCGACCTCCGCCGGCAGCCCGCGCCGCACCCGGACGGCGCGCGCGCGCCGCTCCTCCAGCGGGGCGTCGTCGAGGAACGCGTAGGGGTTCGCGTTCAGGATCTCGTGCGAGAAGACGCTCGGCTCCGGCGTGTCGAGCGCGACGACCCGGATCGCGCCGCTCCGCAGGCCGACGAGCAGCGCGCGCAGCCCCTCGACGTCCATCAGCTCGACGAGGCAGTCGCGCAGCGCCTCGCGCACGAGCGGGTGATCCGGCGGCTCGATGTGCGCGAAGATCCCGTGGTTGTCCTGGCAGCCCTGCTGCTCGGGGAAGACCGAGAGCAAGAGATCGTCCGCGCGCATGCGCTGGAGCGCCGGCGGCACCCGCCGCCCGCCCCGGAAGCGCAGCAGCGCGAGCGCGCGCGACGCGGCCCAGCGGAAGCGCGTGCGGAACATCGGGCCCTGGAGCGCCGCCTGGACGAGCACCTCCTCGAGGCCCTCGGGGCGGACGAGATCGAGCACCTCCTCGATCGGCAAGCCGTGCTCCGCGGACAGCGAGAGCAGCACGCCGTCGTCGGTCGCCGCCGCCTGGAGCTCGAAGTCGAACGACCGGCAGAAGCGCTTGCGGAGCGCGAGCCCGAGCGCGCGGTTCACGCGGCCGCCGAGCGGCGTGTGGACGACGATCTGCTGCCCCCCCGCCTCGTCGAAGAAGCGCTCGACGACGACGGTCGCGCCGCCTGGCACGGCGCCGAGCGCCGCGCGCCCCGCCTCGATGTAGTCGCGCACGAGCAGCGCCCCGCGCGCGTCGAGCGCGCACTCCTCCATGAGCCACCGCGCCGCCGTCGACCGCGCCGCGCGCGCCTCCTCGCCGCCGCCCTGGCCCCGCTGCGCGCCGCCCTGCCGCGCCGCCGCGCCCTCGGCCCGCTCCTCGTCGAGGCGCGCGGCGACCTCGGCGCGCAGCGCGGCGACCTCGGCCGACAGCTCCGGCGTGCGCGCCGGCGCCTCGCCAAGCCAGAACGGCACGGTGGGCGCGGCGCCGTGCGCGTCCTCGACCCACATCTGCCCGCCCTCCAGCCGGAGCACGCGCCACGACGTGTTGCCCAGCAGGAACACGTCGCCCGCGGACGACTCGATCGCGAAGTCCTCGTCGAGCGTGCCGACCTTCGTGCCGTCGGGCTGGAGCACCACGTCGACGGCCGCGATGTCCGGGATCGCCCCGCCCGAGGTGAGCGCCGCGAGCCGCGCCCCGCGCCGCCCGCGCAGCCGGCCGCCGATCGCGTCGCGGTAGACGAGCGACCCGGCCCGCTGCCGCGCGCCCCGCGCCGCCGAGGCGCCCTCCTCCGCGGCGGACGCGGCGCCGCCCGACACCATCGCCACGACCGCGTCGAAGTCGCGGCGCGACAGGCCCTCGTACGGCGCGGCCCGGCGGACGAGCTCGTAGAGCCCGTCCTCGTCCCGCTCCTCGCACGCGCACGCGGCGATGATCTGCTGCGCGAGCACGTCGAGCGGCCCCTCGCGCGACGTCATCCGATCGAGCTCGCCGCGCCGCGCCGCGCGCACGATCGCCGCGCACTCGACGAGCTGGTCGCGCGTCAGCGGGAAGAGCCGCCCGCGGGGCGTCGCGGCGAGCGCGTGGCCCGATCGGCCGATGCGCTGGAGCGCGACGTTGATCGACCGCGGCGAGCCCACGAGGCAGGCGAGGTCGACGGCGCCCACGTCGATGCCGAGCTCGAGCGACGCCGTCGCGACGACGACGCGGAGCTCCCCCGCCTTGAGCCGCCGCTCGGCCGAGAGCCGCCGGGCCCGCGAGAGGCTGCCGTGGTGGGCCGCCACGACGTCCTCGCCGAGCCGCTCGGCGAGCGCGTGCGCGACCCGCTCGACGAGCCGGCGCGTGTTGACGAAGACGAGGGTCGACCGCGCCCCCTCCGCGAGCGCGGCGATGCGGTCGTAGATCTCGGCCCACTGCTCGTTCGTGCAGACCGCGCCGAGCTCGTCGCGGGGCACCTCGACGGCGAGGTCGAGGTCCCGCCGCTGCCCGACGTCGACGATCTCGGGCAGCGCGCGCGCGCCGGCGACGAGCCGCGCGGCGATCTCGATCGGCCGGACGGTGGCGCTGAGGCCCACGCGCTGCGGCCGGGCGCCGCCGCGGCTCACGACGAGGTCCTCGAGCCGCTCGAGCGTGAGGGCGAGGTGGGCGCCGCGCTTGTCGGCGGCGACGGCGTGGACCTCGTCGAGGATCACGGTGCGCACGCCCGCGAGCGCGCGCCGGCCCGACTCGCTCGTGAGCAGGATGAACGCCGACTCCGGCGTCGTGACCAGCACGTGCGGCGGCCGCGCGGCCATGGCGCGCCGCTCCTGCGCGGGGCTGTCGCCCGTCCGCACGACGGCCCGGATGCCCGGCGCGGCGAGGCCGGCCTCCTGCATGGCCGCGGAGATCTCCGCGATCGGCTGCTCCAGGTTGCGGTGGACGTCGTGGGAGAGCGCCTTCAGGGGCGAGATGTAGAGGACGTCCGTGCGGTCCTCGAGGGCGCCCCGCGCCGCGTCGCGGACGAGCCGGTCGAGGCAGAAGAGGAACGCCGCGAGCGTCTTGCCGGCGCCTGTCGGCGCGCTGATCAGGGTGTCGCGGCCGGCCGCGATGACCGGCCAGGCGCGCTCCTGCGCGGGCGCGGGGGCGCCGAAGCGCCCGCGGAACCACCGGTCGACGACGGGGTGAAACATCCCGCCGAGGGTAGCCGGCGCGGCCGTGGGGAGGAAGCGGGAGGCCGCCGGCGCCGGGCGGCCGCGGATCCCGGCGATGCCCGACGGAAGCCCGCGGCCGGCGTGCTACGCTGGACACCGTCGTGATGGTGCAAGTCGCGGTCGAGATCGGGCACAGCGCGGCCAGCCAGGCGGAGGCCAGGCGGAGGCTGACCCTCGCCGACTGGGCCAGCCTGCCGGAAGACGAGCCGGGCGAGCTCGTCGACGGCCTTCTCGCGGAGGAAGAGGTGCCCGACGCGGTTCACGAGGTCATCGTGACCTGGGTCATCGGCGTGCTCCGGCTCTGGCTGATCCCGCGGGGCGGGCTCGTGCTGGGCTCCGACGCGAAGTTCGCCGTGGCGTCCTCCACCGGCCGGAAGCCCGACGCCTCCGCGTACCTGCCCGGGAGCCGCAAGCCGCCGCGCCGCGGCGTCATCCACGCCCCGCCCGACATCGTCGTCGAGGTGATCTCGCCCTCGCCGCGCGACGCGCGCCGCGACCGCGTGGAGAAGCTGCACGAGTACGCGCGCTTCGGGGTGCGCTGGTACTGGCTCATCGACCCGCAGGCGGCCACGCTCGATCTCCTCGAGCTCGGCGCGGACGGCCGCTACGTGCACGCGCGCGCCGCCGCGGTCGGCGCGGTCTCCGGCGTCCCTGGCCTCGAGGGGCTCACGCTCGACCTCGACGATCTCTGGGGCGAGGTCGAGCGGCTCGGCCCCGAGTCCGGCGAGGCGCCGCTCGTCGAGCAGCGCTCCGAATAACGGCGCACCGGCGGATCGTCGATCGATCCGGTCCCGGCGCGCCCCGCGCCCGCTCGCCGCGCGCGAGCCCCCGCCGCCGTGCCGCCCTCCGTGCCGCCGCCGTGCCGCCGCCGTGCCGCCGCCGTGCCGCCCTCCGTGCCGCCGCCGTGCCGCCTCCGTGCCGCCTCCGTGCCGCCTCCGTACCGTTCGAGCGCTGCCGGCCCCTCGCATGCTCGTTGACCGCGTGCGGCGGCGCCGCTTCCATGAGCGCGAGGATTCCATGAGCAGCGACACCGCCTCACGACGCGTGGGGACCACGATCCGCAACAAGTGGACGCTGGAGCGGCTGCTCGGCGCGGGCGGGATGGCCGCGGTCTACGTCGGCGTCCACCGGATCGGGCGCCGCGACGCGCTCAAGATCCTGCACCCGCAGGCGGCGAAATCGAAGGAGATCTGCGACCGGTTCGAGCGCGAGGCGCAGGCCGCGAACCGCTTCCACCACCCGGGCGCCGTCGAGATCCGCGACATCGACGTCGCCGAGGACGGCGCGCCGTTCCTCGTCATGGAGCTGCTCGAGGGCGAGTCGCTCGCCGAGCGCGAGCGCCGCCTCGGCGGCGTCCCGCTCGCCGAGGTGCTCCGCTCCACCGCGCAGGTGCTCGACACCCTCGACGCGGCGCACGCGCAGGGGATCATCCACCGCGACATCAAGCCGGCCAACCTGTACGTCGTCCGGGACGACCCGGGGACCACGCCCCTGCCCGGCCTCGGCCCGCGCATCAAGGTGCTCGACTTCGGGCTCGCGCGCATCCGCCAGGACTCCAGCCTCCAGGGCGAGCTCACGCGGATGGGCATCGTGCTCGGCACGACGCCGTACATGCCGCCGGAGCAGGCGAAGGGGCGCGACATCGACGCGCGCGCCGACCTGTTCGCGATCGGCGCCACGATGTTCCGCCTGATCGCCGGCCGCCACGTGCACGAGGCGAGCACCGACTTCGATCTCCTGCTGAAGATGGGCCGGGAGCCGGCGCCGCCGCTCGCCCAGCGCGCGCCGCGCACGCCGCGCGACGTGTGCCTCGTCGTCGACCGCGCGCTCGCCTTCGACCGCGACCAGCGCTACCCCGACGCGCGCCGCATGCTCGAGGACGTGCACGCCCTGCTGCGCGGCGAGCCGCCACCGTACGCGTCGCGGTTCGCGCACGCGCTCGATCCGGACGCGATCACGCTCCACGGGCGAGAGGCGCCGGCCGGCCCCCACGAGGACGCCGGGCCCGCCACGATCCCCAGGGCCCCGGCGAGCAGCCCGACCGTCGTCGACACCATCGCCGTCGAGTGGAGCGACGAGCCGCCGCTGAGCGTGGACGCGGTCACCACCGAGTGGGAGGGCCCGGCGAGCGCCAGGGGCCCGGCCAGCGCGAAGGGCCCCGCCGCGAAGGGCCCGGCCAGCGCGAGGGAGGACTCGATCGCTGTCGAGTGGTGCGAGGAGCCGCCGGACGCGGGCGCGCCCGGCTCTCACCCCGCGCGACGCTGAGCGCCGCGGCCGCCGGTCAGGCGACCCCCCCGGCGCTGAGCGCCGCGGCCGCCGGTCAGGCGACCCCGCGGCGACGCCGCCGTCCGATCAGCGCCATCGCCAGGAGCGCGGCCAGCGGCCCCGCGGCGGTCGGCGCCGTCGCGCCGCCGGCGACCTCGCAGCCGCAGCCGTCGTCCTCGCCGGACGGCGCGGGGTTGTCGGTCGGCGCGTCGGCGCCGCCGCTGCCGCCCGCCCCGCCCTCGCCGCCGGAGGCCCCGCCGTCGCCGCCGGTGCCCTCGCCTCCCTCGCCGCCTTCACCGCCCTCGCCGCCGGCGCCGCCCTCGCCGGTCGGCGGCTCACCGCACCCGGGCGCGTCGGGGACGATCGCGCCGAACGGCCGGTTCGTGACGCCGCGGAGCTCGATGTCGTCGATCTCCCAGCCGAAATCGCCCGCGGCAGCGTCGGTGCCGATGCGGAAGCGGACCTTCACCGTCTTGCCCGCGAACGCCGTGCCGAGGTCCAGCGTCACCTGCTCCTGCGCCGGCCATTGCTCGTTGGCGCCCACGAAGCCCTCGCGGCCGGCGAGCGGGTTCACCGACGGCTCGTCGACCGTGTTGCCGATCGGCCCGCCGTACCCCGGATCGGCGAACGCCGCGACGTCCTTCCACGTCGCGCCGTCGTCGTCGCTGATCTCGATGAGCCCGCCGTCCCAGTGGATCGCCGCCTCGGCGTCCGTCGCCGGCGTGATCTCGAACGAGTACCGGTGGCTGAAGGTGATCACGAGCGGCTCGGTCGTCCCGACCGAGAGCGGCGGCGAGACGAGCTGCGTGTCGGACAGGCTCGGAAAATCGACGCCGCGCCACGCGTGGTTCGTCAGGTCGGTCTTCTCGCGCGACCAGATGGAGTCCGCCTCCTTCCCGGTCGCCTCCCAGACGGGCACCTCGCTCTCGACCGAATCGACGGTCGACGTCCCCGGCGCGTCGTCGACGTGGAGGCGCGCCCCGACGACGCCGACGACCTCCGTCTCGCACGCCCGGGGGGCGACCACCTCCACGCGGAGCTCCAGCGTCTCCATCGCGGCCACCGCCTCGTCCGCGTCGACCCGGATCTCGACGGTCCCCGCCCCGAACGGCGGGATCTCGGGCAGCACGACCGCGGTCCCGTCCGGGAACGACACGTGCTCGTTCGTCGAGGAGACGGTCGCCGCGGCGCCGCGGAGCGGTATCGGGCCCGCGTTCCGCACCTCGAGCCTCACCGTGCCGCGCTCGCCCGCGTCGAGGAAGCCGTCCTCGTCGCACGAGCGCACGCCGTCCCGCGGCTGCCCCAGCGACACGGCGGCGCGCGGCGTCAGATCGAAGCCCTCGACGACGCCGACGAGGTCGTCCGACGCGCGCGGCGCGGACACGGCGCACGTCCCTGCGCCCCGCCGCGCGAAGCCGTTCGCGAGCGCGATCATGTCGCCCTCGCTGCGCGCGTACGCGGCCGCGAGCAGGGCGTCGCGCTGCTCGGTGAACGTCGCGTCCGTCGGCGCGAGCTTCATCCCCGCCACGACGATGTCCGACATGAGCCGCCGCGCCTCCTCGTACGTGTAGACGCGGCCGCCTTCGTCCTCGCGCGTGAGCAGCCCGACGTAGGCCTCGAACAGCATGAGCGCCCAGATCTCGCCGGCGTTGTGGACCTCGGAGTTCTCCGTCCCGCCGCCCTCGTTCATCGGGTGCTCCGGCAGCGCCTCGCCGTCCGAGATGTGCTTGAACGTGAGCCCGTTCTTCGCGAGGTCGACCGTGTAGGGCGCCCGGCGGCCGCCGAAGTAGCCGCTGTCGCCGCTCTCCTCGGACGCGTAGATCGACGTCGCGAAGATGCCGCCGAGGTCGTCGCCCTCGCGCAGCGCCAGGTGCAGGGCGATGAAGTCGCCCCAGCCCTCGCTCTGCGCGTCGCACTGCGTGGTGCCGCACTGGGTCAGGCGCCGGTGGATGAAGTGCCCCCACTCGTGGGCGGCGACGGTGTTGTCGATCGTGCCGTCGCGCACGACGCCGAGGACGCGCTCCATCGCGGCCGTGACCGGCCCCTCGAGCAGCGCCGCCTTCAGGGTGCTCCCCTCCTCGAACGAGATGGAGAGCGCCGGGATGGTCACCACGGCGTCCTCGGGCGCGCCGTTCCCCATGGCCGGCGCGGGCGCGCCGGGCGCGTTGTTGGCGAGGACGAGGGCGACGGCGCCGGCGGCCTCGGCGTTGACGGCCTTCTGCTTGAAGGTGCAGCCGCCCCGATCGACGAGCAGGATCTTGCCCGTGACGTCGTGGAGCGGCGCCTCGCACCCGTCGCGCGTGCCGTCCACCGCGTCGTCCGGGATCGGGTCGACGCCGTCGTCGACGAGCGCGACGTCGGCCGACACGTTGAAGTTCTCGGCGCCGAACACGGCCGTGGCGGTGCTCAGGCTCGCGCCGCCCGGCGCGACGGTCAGCGTGCGCCGGACATCCTGGCTGTTCCAGAGGTACATCTGCATCCGCGGCGACGCGCCGTCGGACATCGCCGTCATGTTCGCGTTGTTGCGCGGCCGCTCCGCGGTGAGCGCGCCGTCCTGCGCCTCGGCGAGCATCGGATCGCCGCCGAGGCCGCCGCGGCCTTTGTTGTCCTGCTGGGCGTTGCCGGCGACCTCGGTGAAGCCGGAGTCGTAGTACCAGTCGTGAAGCCAGTTGTTCACGTAGAAGAGCTGGGTCACGGCGGCCATCGTCTGCGCCTCGCTCGCCAGCGGATCGAGCAGGGGGTCGTAGACATGGTCGAACGTCCTGTCCGAGGTGGTGATCGCCCGGAGGTCGCCGTTCGAGTAGCCGTCGGGGTCCTTGTGGTCCGCGTACGCGTCCACGTTGTTGCCGCGGGTCTGGACGGCGCTCGGCGGCAGCCACGGATCGACGCCGCCGCCCGGCCTCGTGTTGAACCCCTCCATCGAGACGAGCTGCGCCGGGACGAACGCCGGCTGGGATCCGTCCGGCTCCCCGGTCGGGTGCGGAAGGAAGTCGGCATGCGGCCCGTCGAGGGGCCGGCCGTTCCCCGTCGTCTCGGCCCACACGCGGTAGGTGAACGCGTCGTTCTCGACGAGGTTGCGGCGGTAGAGGACGCGGCCGTCGTCGGCCGCGATCACGTGGTCGTAGGCGTCCGAGGAGACGGACTTCACCTTTCCCGAGATGAACTCGACGAAGTACGCCGGCACGAGCCTGTCCGGCATCGGGAACTGGACCTTCTTCACGCGGGCCGGCTCGACGAGGTGGAGGCCCGCGGCCCGGAGCGCGCTCTTCGGCGCGAGGTCGAACGCCTGGTAATCGCCCGTGTCGCGCTTCGTGTCGACGACGCCGCCCGGCCCGGGGTGGATCCCGTAGAGGTCCTCGAGCGCGGCGGCGAGCGCCTCTGCCGGCGACAGGCGGAACGCGCGCCGCGTCGAGCTCGCCTTTGCGGGCACGGCGGCCGGGTGCAGGTTGCCCGAGATGGCGACGAGCTCGAGGTTCTGGCGCATGAGCACCTTCACGTCGGTCTGGAACACGTCGGCGCCGTCCACGCGCTGGCGCAGCGTGACGATGACGGGCCCCTGGCCGAGGTCGTGGACGTGGACGACGCGCGCGGTCCCGAGCGCGGCCCTGGACAGGCCGTAGGTCTCGGCGAAGCGGACCAGGTGGAGCCGCGCGGCGGCCTCGGGGCTGACGCCCGCGACGCCGGCGGGCGCGCCCCCCTGCGCTGCCCAGAGGAAGCTCGGGACGCCGCGCTGCTCGTCGATGGCCGTGACGATCCCGCCCGCGCGCGCGGCGCGCGCGGCGGCCGCGGCGCGCGCATCCGCCGGGGCGCTCGCGGCCTTCGGCGCGAGCAGGTACGCGTTGAGGTCGGGCAGCTTGCCGGGCTGCGCGTGCGCGAGCGGGCCTGCGAAGAGCGCCAGCGAGAGCGTGAGACCGCGAATGGAACGCTTCATCCGATCTTCTCCGTGCGCGACCGTGCGCAGCTGAACAGCGGTGTTTCCCGCCGGATGGCTCCGTTCCCGTGGGAACTCGCCCGTTCAATGAAGCACCTTTGATAAACGTTCTCGCCGCACGAGGGAAGCCGCTCGGCGACGCGCGCAGCGGCCTTGCCGGGCGCCGGCGATCGCGACAGGAGCGGGCGAACGCGGCCGACGGGCTCTGCGCTACCTGAGCGAAGCGCGGGGGAAACAGGTCTGTGCAGCGCGTGTTCCACCGCGAGGAGGCGCCCGGAGCGCCGGAACGATTCAGGCGTGCGGCACGAGCGCGTGCGAAGCGGACGCGGCGCGGGACGGGCACCGGAGCAGCCCCGGCTGGGCCGCGCAGGTCGAGAAGCGGCGCGGCGGGAGGTCGGAGGAGGGCCGCCGTTTCAGCTCGACGGCGGCCGGAGGGTGCTGCTGATCGCCCTCAGCGTCGGCCAGGATTGAGCGCAGAAACCTGCGACTTCATTGACGATCTTGGGCTCGCGACAAGCGTGAGCCCCCTCCTGTCGAGCAGCAAGCCATCGCTCGTCGGAAAGGGCTTGCGCTTCCGCTCCCGCCAGGCGCGGAGCGCTGCAGCGCGCTGGTGCTGGGCCCACGTCACGGGAACGGACTCCATGCAGCGCAGAAAGCGGGCGCGCCCGCCGGCGTCCATCGCGTCACGCAACATGAAGCGCCGGATGGGCTGCGACACGAGCAAGTAGGGCCCGAGGTGATACAGCGCCAGGAGGAGCAGGCAGGCCTCGCCGAGGCGCCGGAGCGCGGCATCGAGGTCCCGGGCGCGCTCCGCATCGAGGGCGATCGAACGGATGTTCCAGTAGAGGCTCCGGTAGCGCGCGGTGGAGCCGTGCACGAAGCGGCTCGACTGCTGGTAGGCGTGCTCGACCTCGGAGAACAGAAAGCCCGTTTCGGCAGCGTCGCCGAGCGCAGGCTGGAAGTGTGGAAGGCGCTGGATCTCCTTGAGCAGGTCGGCCCAGACGTCTCTCACGTCCTCCTCGGGGAGGAGGGAGCGGGCAACGAACAGGGAGGGGCGCGAGTCGAAGTAGCAGTGCCGGACGAGGTTCTCCAGGAGGCTCCGGGCGTGGACATGGGCGGTGCGCTCCACCCCGAGCGCGCCTGCGTGCAAGATGGCGAGGATGTCCGCTCGTGCCGCGTCCAGGAACGCCGGGACCGTCGCGAACCCGCTGCAGTGCCACGCGAGCCAGTTCAGGTAGGCGAGCGTCTGCTGGGAGGCCGCGAGCTCCGAGCCGGCGCCTCCGAGCCGGCGCGAGACCTGCCGGCGAACCTCCGCGAGCAGTTTCTCGCGGGGCGAGTCGCGGCGCTGTCGCTTACTCGCCATGGGCCTTCTTGTTCCTCCGGCGTGTCTCCGCGATCGCCCGGTCGGCAGGGCCGCGCAGGCCTTCGGACAGCAAGCCGTCCGTGATCTCATCGATCTTCTCGGACGCAAGCCGCTCCGCGTCCTTGATGAGCCGCTCGGCGAGGTGCTGGCGCGACTCTTGAGCCTTGTAGGGCAGCGGAGTGGGCGCCCACCTGGTTCGGAGCTGCGCCATGGAGTACAGCGTCGGCAACATGATCACGTTGTCGGCGAGTGCCGAGATCGCGAGCCGGCGGAGAAGTGCCTCGATCCTTTGCTCATGATCCGGCCCTGCAGCACGAGACGCAACACGGAGCATATCCGCAAAATTGGACACTCTATTTGCGGGACTGGAATATCTGCTCTCCACCCAAGCAAGAATTTGTTCGACTGTGTCTTCGAACGTTGAGTTTGGTAATAGGCCAGCAAGGTTCTCGCACCAACCGCGAATGAGCTGCTCGACACCGGCATTGGCTCGGGCAAGCTCAATGAGCTCTTTCCTCACGATCTCGCGCAATCCTTCGAACGACACGGGCTCCTGGTCCCCAGGGCTTTGCTGCCGCTTGAAGTCGCGGAGCAGCTGGAGGACCTGCGCCAGCTCCTTCTGCCCGCCGAGGATCGCCTCGGCGGCCTGGAAATCGTCCGCAGAGTGCTCCTCGATAAGGCTCAGCAGCGCTCGCGATGCTCGTACACCATCACTGCCTCTACGCTCGGCGCTCGTCACGGCGCACCTCCCAGAAGACCCACCTCCTGCGCGACCGCTTCAAGCTCGTCGATGAGCCACACGTGGTCCGGATTGCCGGAGAACGGCAGCGGCTCGTTCCGCTCGAACGAGTCACGGTAGGCTTCATCCCTGGAGATCACCGCGGAGAGGCAGCGAACCGCAGGCTTCTGCGCCGCGCACAGATCGCTGATCGCCGTCACGTACCGCTCTGCCTTGGCACGCTGAACGGCGTCGCTCGACGGCGGGAACATGCTCAGCACGACCCCGGCGACCTTCGCCTTGATGTCCAGGACCTTCTTGTACTCCCTGAGCGCTCTCATCAGGAGCGGCAGCCCGTGCAGCGAGAACTGATCCGCCGTCATCGGGACCAGGATCTTGTCCGCCGCCTTGAGCGCCGCCAGGCTGACGCTGCTGATGCTCGGCGGGCAGTCGATGACGACGTGCTCGTACGCACCGCCGGCCCTGGGCAGCCACTTCTTGATGCGCGACACGACGATCTCCGCCGCGATCTCCTGCACCTCGAACATCCTGGCGCTCCCGCACACGAGGGTGAGCGAGCCCCCGCCGGCGCACGTCCGCACGGGCTCCAGGTAGTCGCTCACCTTGCGCAGCGGGCCGTGCGGCTTCCCGCTCACCACGTCGAAGTACCGCACGTCGCCATGGAACAGATCGTGGAGGTTGCCTTCCCGGCGCGCCTTGTCCTCGCGCGTCCTCGCCTCGAAGCGCTGGTCGCTGAGCAGGTACAGGCTGGCGTTGCACTGCGGATCGGCGTCGATCAAAAGGACGCGCCGGTGGTGCCTCTCGGCGAGGAGCGCGGCCAGGTTGACGGCGATCGTCGTCTTGCCGACCCCTCCCTTGATGTTCTGCACCGCGAGGACGCTCTGCTTCGGCCGGTCCGGCATGCCGGTGGGAGCATACGCCACGGCCGTACCGCCCGGAAGTTCCGGCGGAATACAGGAGTACCTGGGGAAGCGAGGCGGCCGAGATCGCACCTCGCACGCAGAGCTCCCCCGTGGGGCAGGCCGGCTCAGCGCCGCCGTGACGCGCCACCACGCGCTGCACCCCAGGCGGTCACGGCAGCCCGAGGTGGTCCGCTCGGCGATGGCGAGTTCCCGAACGGCGAGCCCAGGCGGTCGGGCCCGGGCTGGGGCCATCGCTTCCGACCGGGTGCGATCGGTGGCCACGCCCTCGAGGTGCCGGTAGCTCCGACGGATCGCGACGGTTCACCGCCGCTGTTTCGTCCGTGGGCGACGCGGTACTAGGATGCGCCGCGCATGTTCGGCGAAGCGAAGCAGATCTACCTGGCCACGCGGAAGAAGCACGATCAGCTCTTCAACACGTACGTGATGCGCCCGCTCGCCGGCGGCGTCGTCGCGCTGCTCGCGCGGACCTCGATCACGCCCAACCAGGTCACGCTGCTCAACCTCGCCGTGTTCGTCGTGGCGGCGGCGCTGCTCGTCGCCGTGCCCACGGCGGCGGGGGGCCTCGCCGCGATCGCCGTGCTCGAGCTGAGCTACCTCCTCGACTGCGCCGACGGGATGCTCGCGCGCCACAAGCAGCTCGCGTCGAAGGAGGGCCACCTCTTCGACTTCTTCACGGACGAGCTCAAGGCGGTGCTCCTCTCGGGGGCCCTGTCGATCCGCCTCTTCCGCGCCGGCGGGCTCGGCCTCGACGCGGCGCTCTGGCCCGCTGGCGACGCGCGGTTCCTGCTCGCCGGCGTGGTCGGGGTCGCGGTGATCGCCTCGGCGATCTCGCTGACGAACTTCGTCCGCCGCCCCGAGATCAGCGGCAAGGAGACGTCCGTCGCCGCCTACTACGAGACGGTCTCCGAGGAGCGCCCCCGGTCGCCCGTCGCCCGGGCGGCGGGGCTCGTGACGACGTTCCTGCGCTTCTTGAACCACTATCCGAGCCACATCTGGGCGTTCGCGATCGCGGACCGGCTCGACGTGTTCTTCTGGATCTACGTGCTGATCAACCTCCTCTACCTGGCGAGGGGCTGGCTCGGGCTGCTGCTCAGGTTCGGCCGGTCCTAGGACACGATCACGTTGATCGAGCGAGAAATGAGCCGCCAAGGCGCCAAGGACACCAAGAAGAAGACAATTTCTTGGCGTCTTGGCAGTTCGAAGTTCTGCTCGTTTCAGGCGGGTTCAACCCGTTTGTTGCTCTAGCGCCCGGGAGGCGGTTCCGGTCGATCCGGAACCGAACGGGGAGGCCTCCGAGGCCGAAGATTGCAGGTCGCGACCTGCTCGCGCCCCCTCGCGAGGGGGTCCGGTCGATCCCAGACCGAACCGGAGGGCCTCCGAGGCCGGCGCCGGCAGGTCGCGACCTGCCAGCGCCCCCCGCGAGGGGGTCGCGTCCGATCCGAGACCCTGCGGGAGGGCCTCCGAAGCCCGCGCCGGCAGGTCACGACCTGTCCGCGCCCCCTCGCGAGGGGGTCCGGTCGATCCGAGACCCTGCCGGAGGGCCTCCGAAGCCCGCGCCGGCAGGTCACGACCTGCCCGCGCCCCCCGCGAGGGGGTCCGGTCGATCCCAGACCGAACCGGAGGGCCTCCGAAGCCAGCTCCGTGAGGTCTGGACGGTCGTCGCGCCGGACAGCGCCTCGGGCGGTCGCGGACCTCACCCGCCGAGCCGCATCAGCCCGGCCTCGGTCGGCCCGAAGCCCGAGCCCCGGTAGAAGCCCGCGAGGTGCGGCTCGAAGTCCACGTGCAGCCAGCGCATACCGCGCTCGCGCGCCACGGCGGCCGCGCGCGCCACGAGATCGCGCCCGACGCCGCGGCGCCGGTGAGCCGGGTGCACCGTCGTGTCCAGCAGGAAGGCGTGGATGCCGCCGTCCCACGCCAGGTTGACGTAGCCGATCAGGCGCTCGTCGGCGAACGCGCACACGAAGGCGAGGCTGTGCGCGTGCCGCCGCGCGAAATCGGTCGGCTCGTGCGCCGGCCAGGAGGCGGCGAAGAGCGCATCGATATCGTCGTTGCTCACGGCGGGGCTGATGCGGTGTTCGATCGAGTGCACGGTGTGGGCCCTCATGATCGCCGGCGCCGCGCTCGGCGCCAGGGCGAGCTGGAAGCTCCGGCGCGGCCCCGCCCGACGTCGCCAGAGGCCCGCCGAAAACTGGCCTCCCTCCCCCGCCCGTGCATTAGGGTCGTCCCGCCATGGACACGCCGCCCCGAACGCGCGCCGCAGCCACGCCCGCGGCGAGCCGCCGTGCCTTCGCGCTCCTCGCCCTCGCCGCGCTCCTCCCGGGCTGCGGCCAGTCCGGGAGCGCCCCCGACTCGCCGGTCGAGCTCCAGGCCCCCGGCGACGGCCAGAAGCCCGCGAGCGCCTCCTCCGCCGCCGCCGCGGCGTCCGCCGCCGCCCCGGCTGCCGAGGACGAGCCGCCGCCCGGGCAGCCCGTGGGCCCGCCCATCGTCTCGCTGAGCGGCGTCGCCACCCCGCCCCCGCCGCCCCCCGAGGGCAGCCCGCGGCTCGCCAGCATCGCGATGCTCACCCGCGTCTACGCGCGGCCCAGCACCAGCGCGAAGCGGGTCGGCTTCCTCCGCGCCGGCGCCATCGTCGAGATGGACCCCGAGCCCGCCGGCACGGACGGGTGCCCCGGCGGCTTCCGCAAGATCAAGCCGTTCGGGTACGTGTGCCTCGGCCCCGACGCGACGCTCGACCTCGATCACGAGATCGTCCGCGCCGCGTCGCGCCGCCCCGACGTCACCCACAAGCTCCCGTACATGTACGGCATCGTGACGCGCGGCGGCCCCGCGTACGCGCGCATCCCCACCGAGGAAGACGTCGCGCGCCACGAGCCGAGCCTCAAGAAGCACCTCGACCGCTGGGCCAAGGACGAGCAGAGCGGCGCCACCTACGGCCTCGACGTGTGGCTCAAGTGGCGCACCGAGCCCGCCCCGCCCGCGCTCGAGGCGCTCGCGCAGCGCATCACCGACCGCGACATCCCCTGGTTCTTGCGCGACGGCCGGCGCGCCCCCAACCTCTCCGGCCTCATCAAGACCGACGACGCCGTGAAGATCGACGAGATCTCGCGGCGCAACGGCATGGGCTTCATCGAGTCGTTCCTCCACGAGGGCCGGCGCTACAACGTCACGACCGATCTGCGCGTCGTCCCCGCCGACCGCTTCCGCCCCATCCGCGGCTCCGACTACCACGGCGTCGAGATCGGCAAGGACATCGACTTCCCCTTCGCGCTCGTGCGCCGCCCCGGCGGCAAGCGGTGGCGCGTGGAGGGCAAGAAGCTCGTCGCGGCCGGGGAGCTCGAGTGGCGCGCGGCCGTGCCGCTGACCGGCAAGCAGCAGTTCTTCGGCGGCAAGCTGCACTACGAGACGAAGGACGGCGAGTGGATCGACGACCGCCACGCCGGCCGCATCGACCCCGCCAAGAAGATGCCGGCGTGGGGCAAGAACGGCGAGAAGTGGCTCGACGTCAGCCTCACGAAGCAGGTGCTCGTCGCCTACGAGGGCACGAAGCCCGTCTACGCCACGCTCATCTCGAGCGGCGAGGCGGGGCTCGAAGATCACGAGTCCAGCACCGCGACGAAGCGCGGGATCTTCCGCATCCACACGAAGTACGTCTCCATCACCATGGACTCGGACACCGCGGGCGAGGAGTTCGAGCTGCGCGACGTGCCGTACGTGCAGTACTTCGAGGAAGGGTATGCGCTTCACGGCGCCTACTGGCACGACAAGTTCGGCCGGCCCAAGAGCCACGGCTGCCTCAACCTGTCGCCGGAGGACGCGCGCCGACTCTTCTTCTGGACCGAGCCCGCCGTCCCGCCAGGGTGGCACGGCGCCGCGCGCTCGCTCACCGGAACCGTGGTGTTCGTGCACCCCTGAGCCGCGCCGCGCCGCGGAGATCCAGCGGCGCAGCCGGCGCTCTGGCGACCGACGCTCCAGCCGTGACGCTCCAGCGGCCGACGCTGCAGCGGCGGACGCTACAGCGGCCGACCCTGCGTCGGCGCTGCGGAGGGTGCAGCGCCGACGCGCGTCGAGCGCCCGCGGCCCAGCGCCGGGCGGCGCCCGCGCGACGCCGTACGCTGCAGGGGCGGGACGGATCGATCGCAGGTCACACTTCGCGCGACTGCCCGCTCGAACAGCAGCGGAGTCGTGGTAGCGTCCCGCCCATGCAGCTTGTCGTCGTGGGAACAGGGTACGTCGGCCTCGTGGCCGGCGCGGGATTCGCGGATTTCGGGAACGACGTGGCCTGCGTCGACGTGTCCGCCGCCAAGATCGAGATGCTGAAGCGCGGAGAGATGCCGATCTACGAGCCCGGCCTCGACGTGCTGATCGCCAAGAACACGCGCGACGGCAGGCTCCGGTTCTCCACGGATGTCGCGGGCGCCATCCGCGACGCGGAGATCGTCTTCATCGCCGTCGGGACCCCCCAGGCCGATGACGGCTCCGCCGACCTCTCCGCCGTCGAGGCCGTCGGCGAGACGATCGGCAAGAACCTCAATGGTTACAAGGTGATCGCCACGAAGAGCACCGTCCCGGTCGGGACGGCGGACCGGCTCCGGCAGATCATCGGCGCGCACACGACGCAGCCGTTCGCCGTCGCGTCGAACCCGGAGTTCCTCAAGGAGGGCGACGCGGTGAACGACTTCATGAAGCCGGACCGCGTGATCATCGGCTCGGACGAGCCGAAGGCGCGCGAGATCCTGCGCAGCCTGTACAAACCGTTCGTCCGGGCGAGCGATCGCATCCAGCTCATGGACGCGCGGTCGGCCGAGCTCACCAAGTACGCCGCCAACGCCCTCCTCGCGTCGCGCATCTCGTTCATGAACGACCTGGCCGTGCTCGCCGAGAAGCTCGGCGCGGACATCGAGCTCGTGCGCAAGGGCGTCGGGGCCGACCCGCGCATCGGCACGAAGTTCCTCTTCGCCGGCCCGGGGTTCGGCGGGTCGTGCTTCCCGAAGGACCTCTCGGCCATCCTCTACACAGCGGCCTCGGTCGGGCACGACCTGGAGATCGTCCGGGCGACCGAGCGGATCAACGCGCGGCAGAAGCGGCTCCTCGGGAGCAAGGTGAGCGCGCACTTCGACGGCGCGCTGAAGGGCAAGACGATCGCTGTCTGGGGGCTCGCGTTCAAGCCGCAGACAGACGACATCCGCGAGGCGCCGGCGCTCACGCTCGTCGACGCGCTGCTCGAGGCGGGCGCGACGGTCCAGGCGCACGACCCGCAGGCGATGCCGAACGTGCGGGCGATCTACGGCAATCGCATCCTCCTCAGCGACAACATGTACGGCGCGGCCGAGGGCGCGGACGCGCTCGTCGTCGTCACCGAGTGGCACGAGTACCGGCGCCCCGACTTCCACCGGCTGAAGCGCATCCTGAGCGCCCCGGTGCTCTTCGACGGGCGCAACGTCTGGGAGCCCGAAGAGCTCCGCGGCATGGGGTTCACCTACACGGGCATCGGCCGGAAGTAGCGCGCCGCGCGCCGTCGCAGCTGCGCGCCCGCCACAGCGCGCGGCGCGCGCCCCGCTACAGCGCCCGCGCGCCGCGCTCAGGTGTCGCCCGGGTCCGACGGCAGCGTGAAGCGGCGGCTGCTCGGCGGCTCTTCTCCCCCGAGGTAGCGCGGCGCGTTCGCCGGCGACAGCCGCCGGCTGCTCGGCGGCTCCTCGCCGGTGTGCCGGTCCCAGCGCCGCTCGAGCATCTTCCGGTCGACGCCGATGAGCCGCGCCGCGGCCGCCTTGTTGCCCCCGCAGCTCTCGATCGCGTGGTGCAGCACCGCGCGCTCGATCACCCGCAGCTTCGACCCGAGCCGCTCGGGCAGCGCCAGCAGCGCGCGCGCCAGCCGGTCGATCTCGGCGGTGGCGTCGACGACCGGCCGCTCGCGCGCCAGCTCCTCGAGCGTGGGCACGTCGATGAGATCGTCGTCCGCGAGCAGCGCCAGCCGCTCGACGACGTTCCGCAGCTCCCGCACGTTGCCCGGCCACGGCCGCCGGACCAGCCACGCGATCGCGTCGTCGGTGTAGCGGAGCTTGCGCGGGAGCTCCGCGGTGAACGCGAGCAGGAGCTCGATGAGATCCGCGTCGCGCTCGGCCAGCGACGGCACGTGCACCGTGACGACGTTGAGCCGGTAGAACAGGTCCTCCCGGAAGCGCCCGTCGTGGATGCGCTTCTCGAGGTCGACGTGCGTCGCGGCGAGGACGCGGGCGCGGAGCGGGATCTCCGACTCGGCGCCGAGCGGGCGGAAGCGGCGATCCTCGAGGACGCGCAGGAGCTTCGCCTGGAGCTCGCCGGGCATCTCGGCGATCTCGTCGAGCAGGATCGTGCCCGCGCCGGCGAGCTCGAGCTGGCCGCGCATGCGCTTCTCGGCGCCGGTGAAGGCGCCGCGCTCGTGGCCGAAGATGAGCGACTCGATGAGCGTCCCCGGCAGCGCCGAGCAGTTGACCGCCACGAACGGCTCGCCGCGGCGCGAGCTCATCTCGTGCAGCGCGCGCGCCACCATCTCCTTGCCGCTGCCGGTCTCGCCGCGGATGAGCACCGTCTTGTTCGACTCGGCGACGCGCTCGATGATCCGGCGCACCCGCTCCATCGCCGCGGACGAGCCGAGCAGCGCCTTCGTGCCGAACGTGCGATCGACCCGCTCGCGCAGCCGCACCACCTCGCCCTTGAGCAGGAGCCGCTCGCGCTGCCCCTCGACGATCGGCAAGAGCATCTCCGGGCAGAGCTCGTCCTTCAGCACGTAGTCCTGGGCGCCGAGCCGCATCGCCTCGCGGATCTCGGAGAGCTCGCTGACCGAGGTGACCATCACCGCCGGCGTGTTGCGCCCCGAGGCCCGGACCCGCCGCAGGATCTCCAGGCCGCCGCGGTCGCGCGGGTCGTCCGACAGGCGCACGTCGAGCAAGAGGAGGTCCGGCGCGCCCCGCTCGACCGCCGCGAGGGCGTCGTCGAGGCCCACCGCCTCCAGCACCTCGACGTCGTCGAGCGCGGACAGGATCTGCCGCAGCGTGCGGCGGCCGCTCCGCTGATCATCGACGACGAGGATCTTCACGCGACCTCTTCCTCCGCCCCCTGGGACACGTCGGCGGCCGGGATCGAGATCACGAACCGCGTCCTGCCGTCGCGCCGGTCCGCGTCGATCGTCCACCCGTGGGCGCGGACGATGCGGTGCGTGATCGCGAGCCCGAGCCCCGTCCCGCCGGGCTTCGTCGTGTACCAGGGCGCGAAGATCCGCGCCGCGTCGCCCGCGATCCCGGGCCCGGTGTCCCACACGACGAGCTCGGCGCCGGCCTCCGTGGGCTCCCAGACGACGCCGATGGTCCCCTTCTCGCCCGCCGCGTCGAGGCCGTTCGAGAGCAGGTTGACGAGCACCTGCGTCGCCTGATCGGGGTCGCAGCGGAGCCTCCGGGCCGCGCTCACCCGCGCCTCGATCCGCCGCTTGCCGAGCTGGTCGCGCAGCAGCATCTCCGCCCGGCTCACGAGCTCCTCGACCGAGAGGCGGCGGCGCTCGAGCTTCCGGTGCGTCACCCGGCGCAGCCCCATCACGAGGCGCTCCAGGCGCTCGACCTCCTCGCAGCCGATCTCGACCTCCTCCGCGTCGAGGCGCTGGTCGCTCGACCCGCGCTGGAACACCGAGCGGAAGAAGTTGATCGGGTAGCGCACCTCGTGGGTGATCTCGGCCGCGAGCGTCTCGATGAGCGCCGCGCGCTCGTCGCGCCACGCGGCCGCCTGCTCGCGCCGCCGCCGCTCCAGCTCGGCGTAGCTGTGCGCGTGCGCCAGCGCGAGCGCCGCCTGGTTGCCGATCGTGCGGAGCAGGTCGAGGTCCTCGCTCGTGAACAGGGCGCCGCCGCGCTTCCTGCCCACCTCGAGCACGCCGAGCAGCCGGCCTCGGAACATGACCGTCAGCGACAGCTCGTTGGCGCCCGGGTCGGCCGCCTCGTCGAGCCCGATGAGCCGCTCGCCGCTGGCCTCGCCGGCCGCCGGCGCGTCCTCGCCGCCGGCGCTGCCCGCGGCGCGCGCGCCCGCCGCGTCGGCCGCGTCGACCGTGACGCGGCGGAAGGTGACCCACTCGCAGGGCAGCCAGCGCGCCACGGTGCGCTCGACCGCGGTCGCGACCTCCTCGGGGTCGATGACGAGCGTCAGCTCCTCGCTGAGCTGCTCGATGGTGGGCTTGTACTCGGCGCGCGCCGGGAAGAGCGTCCGGTCGCTCGCGCCCAGGGCGAACACGACGAGCCCGGCGCTGACGATCGCGGCGGGCGCGGCGACCTTGAGCGCGCCGAGCAGCGGCAGGCCGGCGTAGCCGGCGCTGGCGGAGCAGACGATCACCGTCAGCGCGACCATCATGCCGGCGATGATGGCGCGCGTGAGCGGGCGCGAGAGGAGCGCGCGGCTCCCCCAGAGGTCGTAGCGGATGGCCGCGATGACGCTCGAGACCGGGGTGAGGGCGAGCGCCGGGACCGCGAACCACATGAGCGTCGACGCCGAGACGCTGAGGATGGCCAGCATGAAGCCGAGCCCGATGGCGATGTGGGGCGGCGCCATCGCGATGAGCAGCGCGCGCAGCGTGCGCCGGCGATCCCCCTCCGCCATGACGAAGCGGACGACGAGGGTGGTCGCGAAGAAGAAGAACGACGCGACGAACAGCATCCCGCAGACGTTCCGGAGCGCGACGTTGGTCCAGCCCATGGCGTGCGAGGCGAGCAGGCTGGCGGCGAGCAGCCCGCCGAGCGCTTCCGTGATCCGGGCGCAGCCGGGGCAGCGCGCGATGAGCGGGGCGTCGTCCGGCAGCCGCAGCGCGAGGATGAAGAAGCTCGTCGGGACGAGCGCATAGGCGACGTGGAAGTACGGAACGAGGTCGCGCGAGCTGTGGTAGTCGAACAGGGTGAACAGGAAGAGCGCGCAGAACAGCGCGGTGCCCGCGAAGGCGCGGGCGAGCTTGCCGCGCGGGCTCGCGGTGAGCGCGATGAGCGCGGCGCCCACGTAGAGCGAGGCGACGACGATGAGGCCGGCGGCGAAGAACCACCAGGCGAGCGGGTCGAAGGGGGTGAGGGTGAGCTCGACGTCGCGCAGCCCGTCCCGCGTCTCGACGCGCGCGTGGATCGTGCGGCGCCCCTCGCGCGCGGCCTGCTCGACCGCGGTGTCCCAGGTGCTGGCGCGGTAGCGCCCCGCCGTGCTCTCGAGGCGCCAGCCGTTGACCGCGACGACGCGGTCCGGATACCGGAGGCCCTTCTGGAACCCTTCCCAGGACGGCAGGCCCACGCTCGAGACGACGCCGTCCGGATCGACGAGGACGCCGGGAAACGGGCGTTCATACCAGCTCAGGGCGTTCCTCATCCCGAAGCCGCCCAGCACGAGCGCCGCGATGACGACCACCGCAAGAAGCCAACGCCGATTCTCGATAGCTGGCATCGGGAGACACGGCGGCGCGCAAATTGCGCCCCGAGCCACCCACGATACGCTGGAACCCGGGGTGAACCAACGGGGCTCGCGCGCCGGACGGGACGCGGCGTCGCCGTCCCCGCCCGCCGGGGTGTGCTCCCGCGGCACGCTTCGCGAGGATCATTACGTTTCGAGGCGGAGATGTGCGGGGGATACGCCCCGGGAGGGGCGAGGGAGCGCGCCCGGGCAGCGCCTTCGTCGTCAGCCGTCCGGCGCGCGAGGCTCCGCGGCGCCGACGAAGACGGTGTAAGAAAGATCGCCGAACCGCGCCTCGATCGCCTCGACCGCGGCGGCGTCGCCCGTGGATCGCTCGAGCCGGTCGAGCAGGGCGGCGAGCTCGCCGCGTACGCGCGGCGAGGGCGCCGGCGCAAGGCGGCTCGCGGCGAGGCCGCGGACGAGGATCGCGAGCTGCCGCAGCACCGCGCCCGCGCCGTGGGCGCGCCGGCGTCGAGGGTCGCTCGCGATGAGGCGGGCGTGGCGGGCGAGCGCGCAGACGCCGTGGCAGAGGCTCGGGTCGGCGAGCAGCGCGCGGACCGCCCAGCGCGCGAGGCGGCGCGAGTACAGGCCGCGGGCGAGCCGGCGCTCGCCGCGGGCGTCGTGCCACGCGCGCGCGGCGCCGTCCTCGCCGAGGAGCAGCAGCGCGAGCGCGATCGGATCGCCTGCGGCGACGCAGGCTCGGCCGGCATCCATGCGGCCGTAGCCGTGCTTGGCGTTGTGGCCGTCCCGATCGCGCGCGTCGGGGAGGACATCCCAGGGATCGGCGAACGGCGCGGCCGACGCGGGCGCCGCGGGGGGCACCGGGTCGAGCGTGCGCGTGATGAGCCCGTCGAGCTCGGGCAGGCGCAGCGCGGGGTTCTGCGACAGGACGAGCAGCAGGGCGCCCGCGGCGAGGGCGGAGGCCCCGCTCGACTCGGCGTGGCAGAGCCGCTCCGACGCGGTCCCTGCTCCGGGCGCGGACGGGAGCGGGCAGGCGAGATCGTCGCCGGGCGCGAGCCACCGCACCGCGGGACCTCGGTTGGCGAAGGGGCGGCTGCGCCCCCGGCGGTCCCGCCAGAGGAACCAGCCGTCGCCGCGGGCGCTCGGGCCGATGCAGAACACCCGCGGGTCGCTCGCGGGCTCGCCGAGCCCGAGCGACAGGCTCGCGTGCAGCGACTCGGGGGGGCTCGACGCCTCGCGGCCGGTCGGGAACACGATCGGGCAGCCTCGCCCGCGGCGCCCGAGGCGGGCGGCGAACTCGATCGCGTCGTCCAGCATCGGCGTCGTCGAGCCCTCGATGTACGTGGCGCAGACGACGACGTCGGCGCCGTCGCTGACCGCCTGGACGATCGCGAGCGGGAGGGCCAGGACGCTCGAGCCCGCCTTCGGGATCAGGTAGAGCCGCGGCGAGGCGTCCGGCGCGACGCCGCGGAAGCCGCCGGGGCGGAGGCTCCCCACGGCCCACGCCACCATGAACACGCCGTGCGCCTGGCTGCGCGGCGGGTGATCGAGCATGACGAGCACCTCGTCGTCGAGGCCGAGCTCGTCGGCTGCGCGGGCGGCGTCGTCGATGACGCCGAGGCGCATCCCGGCGCCGCCCCCGCAGCGGCGGCGGTCGACGCCGAGGCCGCCGTCGTCGGCCCGCAGGAACCAGCGGCCGGGCGTGTCGGGATCGCTCCCCGAGGAGGCGCGGCGCGCGGGCCACCCGTCGGGCCGCGCCGGCGCGCACCTGGCAGCGACGAAGCCCGGGGCGACGGCGGCGCTCGGCCGCAGGGCCGAGGCGACGTAACGCACCGGGATCGCCGCGGCCGAGAGCGCCGCGGCGAGCTCGGCGCGCCGCCCGTGGCCGGGCGACCGGACGCGGAGCCAGAAGAGGGGCGCCCGCTCGAGGACCCGCTCGACATGCACCTCGGGCCAGCGCGCCGAGAGCGCCGCGGCCACGGCGTCGGGCGCCACAGGGCAGCGCGCAGCGACGACGACGTCGAGGGGGCCGCCGTCGTCGTCGCCCGCCGCGGTGGCGACCGGCGCATACCCGAAATCCCACGGGCGGCGCGGGGGGCGCGCCGCGAGCGGGACAGCCGGCGCCTCCGGTGGAGCGGCCGGCGCTTCCGGCGGAGAGCGCGGGTCGCCGCGCGGCGGGCGCGCGGCGCGGTCCTCCGGGGAGCTCCTCTGGGTGGCCGCGCCGCGGCCCCGGCTCATGCCAGCACGGCCTTGGCCCAGGCGCTGAGCGCGTGGGCGCGGTTGGCGAAGCCGGGGCTCTCGGCCTCGCATCGCGCGAGCTCCTGCGCCTGCGCTTCCCTCCCCTCCGCCCAGGCGGCGATGCGGCGGGCCCCGAGGACCGCGGCGCGTCGCCGCGCGGCGCGGAAGCACCGGCGCTCGCCGTCGAGCATCGCCGCGAGGACGCCGGACTCGAAGACCATGCGGCGGATCGGGATCAGCGCCGAGGGCGCGTTCGACGCCGGCGGCGGCTCGCTCTGCGACCTCGGGGTCGAGGCGATGCCCCAGGGCGGCGTGCCGAGCGGCCCGTACGCGACCGCGCCGCGGTGGCGTCCCCCGGCGGCTCCCTCCTGCGCGCCCCCGCCGGCGGGGGGCTCCCCGTGCGCCCGCGCCCGGAGCTCCGAGGCGAGGACGACGGCCCAGGCGCCGCCTTTCTGGTAGTCCTCCTGCCAGTCCATGACGTCGTCATGGAGCTGCAATCCGAGCCACACCGACGAGAGCAGCCGCGAGAGGACCTCGCGCTGCGCGGCCGTCCAGCCGGCGGCGTGCGCCAGCGCGAGCGACGCCGGGAAGCCGACGCGCTGCTTCCCGAGGGAGAGCGCGTAATAACGCCTGAAGCCCGCCGGCTCGCCGCTCGCGAAGAGGCTGCGCTCGGCCTCGATGGCGAGCAGCGTGGCGTCGTCTGCGCGGGCGAAATCGATGGCGGGGTCGTCGATGCCGGGCGCGACGCGGCGGAGGGCGTCGTCGCGCGCCCTCCTCGCGTGGGCCAGGATGGCCTCGAGCTGCCATGTCGGGCGGACCTGCGCGTCCTTGATGCGATCGGTGCCGAACGCCTCGATGACGGCGAGCAGGTGCGCGAGCAGGGCTTCCTGCACCGTGGTCCCCCGGATGCCGGGCATGGCCTCGGCGAGCAGCGCGGGCGCCGCCAGGGTGATCTCGTTGCTGAACACGGCGCTCCAGGGCACATCCCGCGATGGAGCGAGGCCGAGCGTGTGCGCCAGCCCCTGCGCGTCGGCGTGCAGCATCCCGGGGAGGGTCCGGCAGAACGCGTTGTAGAGCTCGTCCACCAGGAGCGCCTCATCCATGCGCGGGCCCCTCCGTCGCCGGGCGCGCCGCCCCGCCGCGCCTGCGCTCCGCGCGGGCGACGGTAGATGGCACCGGGGCGGAGCCGCGCCGGAGCGACGTACGCCGATGGCGGTGGATCCCCGCCTGTCTCCTTCGCCGTAGCATCAATAACCGTTCGCCTCCTTCCAGGGCGACAGGCACACGTTGAAGCGCTCCTCGACGACGATGGCCCGCCACTGGAGCACCTGGGCGGCGCTCAGCCCGTCGAAGAAGCCGCCGACCCACGAGCGGATTCGGCTGTTGAGCTGCGCGCGGACCCTTGCCGCCTCCGCCGGCTCCTCGTCGGCCTCGGGCCCGACGACGTAGAGGGCGAGGAGCTGCTTGAACTCGTCGAAGTGCTCCTGGTTCCGGAGCAGGGAGATGTAGAGCGCGCGCAGCTGTGCGTGCGGATCGACCGAATTCACGGTTTGCATGGGCCTCCGTCACCGGTCCGCGCCGGCGCCGGCGGCACATTGCACGTCACGGGCCGCCGCCGACCAGCGTGTAAACCGTTGAAATCATTCGACCGCTATCGGCGGCCGGCCGCGAACGGTACCCGAAACCGACCATCGGCTGCCCGAATCCGACCGCTCCGCTCTCCACGCGATCGCCCTCGCTGCAAGGGTGGACATGGCCATGTCCAGCCCTCGGCGCCCGCGACTCGGCACAAGCCGTATCGCGTCATCCGGCGCAGGACGACGCCACTCGATTCAAGTTCAACCGAATTGATCAGCGAAGCTGGATCACTTCCCGCCGCCGAAGCTCGGGCTGCTCCCGCCGGTCGGAACGAAGAGGATGCCTCCGCCCCCGCCGCTGCCGCCGCAGTCGCCGAGCGCGGCCAGGAGGATGAACACGATGATCACGACGACGACGATGACGAGGATCGTGCCGGCGCTCGTCCCCGATCCGCCGCCGAGCGCGGGGCTCGGCGGCGGGGACAGGTGGAAGGCGGCGGCGAGCTCCTTGCTCGGGAGCGGCGAGCAGAACGACACGCTGACCTCGGTCGGGGCCTGCTCGACGCTGATCTTTCCGCCCGGCCCCTGGTACTCGGTGGCCTGGACCGACTCGCCGATCTCGACCTTCCAGTAGAACTCGCCGATGACGTACTCCACCTCGGCGTGGACGCTCTGCTTCAGCGAGTACGTCTGTCCCTTGTAGGTCGCGACCGAGCCCATGGGCTGGACCTCGCCCGGTGAGAGCGGCGTCACGAGCTGCCACGCGCCGTCCTCTTCCATGAGCCACAGGTAGCCGACGCTCGGCCCGCCGTAGAGCAGGTACTCCCGCCAGCGGTAGCGCTCGCCCTCCACGGTGCAGCCGCGGATGACGAAGCCGATGCAGAGCACGCGCATGCCGCGGAGCTGGCCCTCGGCGCCGAGGGGGACGTACGGCTCCATGGGCGGCCGGGGGACCTGGCCGAGCGCCGTGAGGGCGCCCTTCGTGAGGTCGCTCGCGGTGCCGCAGTACCGGCAGACGATGCGCTCCGCGGTGCCGGGGGCGGCGAGCGGCAGGTTGCCGCCGCAGTTCGGGCACGCGACGGCCGTCACCTGCGCGGAGGCCGCCTCCACGGGCGCGCCGGAGTCGAGCCGCAGCACGGCCGGATCGAACTGCCGGCCGAGGTAGAGCTTCGGCGGGATGGTCCGGCCGTCGCCGTAGTCGAGCGTCCCGAACTCGCCCCGCGGCCCCGCGATGTCGACGAAGCCGGTCACGACGCCCGGCGGGGCGACGTACGGCATCTCGCCTTCGGCCGAGATGACGCGCCGGCGTCCGACCTCGACGACGGTGAACACCCCGTGCCCCTCGAGGTGGACGCGGCCGCCGGGCTGGAGGGAGGTCCACGGCGGCAGGCCGTTCAGCGGGAGCGGCGCCTCGCTCGTCGCGTACCAGCGCCCCTGGGCGAAGGCGACCCACGTCCACCGGCCGCTGGTCGGGAACGCGATGAAGATCTCCTGCCAGGGCGCGCCCGGCGCGCCGGCGCGGTCGAGCTGGACGCGGCCATCGACGACGAACGGCTCGTTGCCCCAGCGCCCCGTGACCCCGACCATGAGGGGCGTGGGGATCTCGACGAGATCGGCGACGCGCCCGATGGCGCGCAGGTCGCGGTCGGTGCGGGCGACGACGAACTTGCAGTGCTTGCACACCTGCGCCATCGCGCCCGCGAAGCGAAACGTGATCGGCGCGCCGCAGGAGGGGCACGCGGCTGCTCGGTCGAAGGGCGTGCTCACGCGAGCACCATACTAGAAGCGGACGCTAGCTGTGATCCAGCACGAGCGGTGGTAGGACCGCGCCGATGTCGGTCACCGAGGAGAGCTCGACGGGCGCCGCGGGCGCCGCTCCTGAAGGAGCAGGCGCCGCCGCTGCGCAGCCGCTGCCCCGGCTCGTGCACCCGGCGCTGCTCGCGAGCGTGTTCGTCATCGCCACGTCGGGGCTCATCTACGAGCTCATCACGGGCACGCTCGCGAGCTACGTCCTCGGCGACTCGGTGGCGCAGTTCAGCTTCGTCATCGGCCTCTACCTGTTCGCGATGGGGATCGGCTCGTACCTCTCGCAGTACATCGAGGGCCGCCTCCTCGAGCGCTTCGTCGAGATCGAGCTCGGCCTCGCGCTCGTCGGCGGGCTCTCCGCGCCGATGCTCTTCCGGGTCTACACCTCGCTCGGCGCGTTCCGCGCGCTCCTCTACTCGCTGGTGCTGCTGATCGGCGTGCTCGTGGGGCTCGAGATCCCGCTGCTCATCCGGCTGCTCAACTTCTCCCTCGACCTGAAGCGGCTCGTCGCGCGGGTGCTCACGCTCGACTACATCGGGGCCCTCGCCGCCAGCCTGCTCTTCCCCGCGATCTTCCTGCCGCGCCTCGGGATCCACCAGACGAGCCTCTTCTTCGGGCTGCTCAACGCGGCCGTCGCGCTCACGAGCACGTTCCTCTTCCCGCTCGAGCGCGCGGTCGTCGTGAAGCTGCGCGCGCTCTGCCTCGTCGTGATCGCGGGGCTCGGCGCCGCCTTCGCGCTCGTGTCGCGGTTCGTCGAGCGGTCGGAGGCGACGTACTTCGGGGCGCCCATCGTCTACGCGGCGCAGTCGCCGTACCAGCGCCTCGTCGTCACGCGGAGCCCGCGCACGACGCGCCTCTTCCTGAACGGCAACCTCCAGTTCTCGTCGGACGACGAGCACCGCTACCACGAGGTGCTCGTGCACCCGGCCGTCGCCGCGCTCGGGCGCGATCCGCGGCGCGCGCTCGTCCTCGGCGGCGGCGACGGGCTCGCCGCGCGCGAGCTGCTCCGGTACCCGTCGATCGAGCAGATCCAGCTCGTCGACCTCGACGCCGCGGTCACCGACGCCTTCCGCGACCTGCCGCTCGCCGCGGACCTGAACGGCGGCGCGCTCCGCGACCCGCGCGTCGTCATCCGCAACCAGGACGCGTACAAGTACCTCGAGGAGTCGACGGAGTCGTTCGACCTCGCGATCGTCGACTTCCCCGATCCGGGCAACTACGCCGTCGGCAAGCTGTACACGGACGCGTTCTACCACCTGCTCCGGGAGCGGATCTCCGTGCGCGGGCTCGCCGTGGTGCAGGCGACGTCGCCCCACTACGCGCGCGAGTCGTTCTGGTGCGTCGTGACGACGCTCGAGGCGGCCGGCTGGAAGACCGCGCCGCTCCACGTCTACGTGCCGAGCTTCGGCGAGTGGGGCTTCATCCTGGCCGGCGGCGAGGGGCTCGCCGCGCCCGGCGCCCTCCGGATCGATCCGTCGAAGCTCCGCTTCCTCGACTCGAGCGGGCTGCCGGAGCTCTTCCGCTTCCCGCGCGATCTCGGCCGCGTCGAGGCGCCGGTGAACCGGCTGAACGACCAGAAGCTCGTCTCCGTGTACACCCGCGAGTGGGCGGAGTGGTCGCGGTGAGCCAGTGAACCGCCGCGGCTTCTTGAGCTCCGTCGCCGCGGGCTGGCTCGCGCACACGGCCGCGCCGGGGCGGCCGCCGCTCGCCGGCGAGATCGTCGGCGCGGCGCACGGCGCGGGCCACCTGCTCCGCGGCGGCGCGTCGCGCGCGCCGGGCGCTCCGCGCGCACCGCACACGCGCGGTTCCGCGCACGGTTCCGGCCCGCCCGAGCGCGCGGACGTCGTGATCGTCGGCGGCGGGGTGAGCGGGCTGTCGGCCGCGTGGCGGCTCGCCGACGCCGGGCTGGATCTGCGGGTGCTCGAGCTCGAGCCGCGGCCCGGCGGCACGAGCGCGTGGGGCGAGGACGGCGTCGTGCCGTACCCGTGGGGCGCGCACTACCTCGCCGCGCCGAACGTCGAGGCGCGCGCGACGCTGCGGCTGCTCGACCAGATGGGCGTCGTCACCGGGTGGGACGCGGCGGGGCGCCCCGTGTTCGATCCGCGGCGGCTCTGCCACGCGCCGGCCGAGCGGCTGTTCTACGAGGGCGCCTGGCACACGGGCCTCGCGCCCGTCGACGCGCTCCCGGACGACGCGGTGGAGGAGCTCGAGCGGTTCCACGCGCTCGAAGAGGAGCTGACGGAGCTCACCGGCAGGGACGGGCGCGCGGCGTTCCAGATCCCGCTCGCGCGCTCGTCGCGCGATCCCGAGCTCCTCGAGCTCGACCGGATCAGCATGGCGGCGTGGCTCGATCGCGAGGGGTACCGCACGCCCTTCCTGCGCTGGTACGTGCGCTACGCGATGCTCGACGACTTCGGCGGCGAGCCGGAGGAGATCTCGGCCTGGGCGGGGCTCCACTACTTCGCGGGGCGCAAGGTGCGCACGCCGGAGCTCGCGGGCAGCCACTACCTGATCTGGCCCGAGGGCAACGGCCGGCTCGTGAAGGCGCTGCTCGAGCGCGCGGCGCCGCGCGTGTCGCTCGGCGCGCTCGTCACGTCGGTGCGCCCGCTGCCCGAGGGCCGCGTCGAGATCGGCTACATCGACGTGCAGCGCGGCGAGGCGCGCCGCGTGGAGGCGCGCGCCGCGATCCTCGCGATGCCGGCGTTCGTCGTGCGCCGGGTCCTCGACGGGGGCGCGGCGGGCGAGCTGCCCGAGCGGACCGCGTCGGCGTGGCTCGTGGCGAACCTCCACGTCGAGCGGCCCCTCGATCCGAACCACGCGTGGGATTCCGTCCTCTACGGCGCGGAGGGGCTCGGTTACGTCGACGCGCGCCACCAGCTCACCGATCTGGCGGCGGCGACGACGCAGCGGTCGCGCCTCGCGACGCCGATGCAGCGCACCGTGCTGACGTACTACCGCGCCTACGGCGGGCCCGACATGGCGGCCGCGCGCGCGGCGCTGCTCGGCGCGCCGTGGGCGTCGCTCGCGGACGGCGTGCTGCGCGACCTCGCGCCGGCGCACCCGCGCCTGCGCGACGACGTGGCGCGCATGGACGTCATGATCTGGGGCCACGCGATGCCGCGCCCGCGCCCCGGCTTCCTCGGCGCGCGGCCGTTCGATCCGCCCTGCGCGCTCTCGGAGCGCGTCGCGTGGGCGCACGTCGATCAGCCCGGGATGGCGCTCTTCGAGGAGGCGCAGGCGTGCGGCGTGCGCGCCGCCGAGACGATCGCGGCGGCGCTCGGGATCGCGATCGGCGAGAGCTGGCTCTGAGCTGGCGCGCGCGGCGCGCGCTCGAGCGAGCGGCGCGGCGCGCGCCCGGCGGGCAACCCCACGTCCCTTCGCATCTTTCAAGAGCAAAGTGCGCGCGGCGGGCGAGCGCCTCCGGGATGGTCCGCGGCCCCCGCGACCGGCCGCTTCCGGCGGGCGCGGACCGCCCCCGGTGGGAGATCCGGCCCAGGATTTCAGGTTTGCCCTCGCCTTGAACTTGCGCTGCCCCCCTGCTCCGCGTCTACTCTCTGCCCATGTTGCGGACCCGGTTTGCCGGGATGACGGATACCGGGCTCCTCCGGGACCACAATGAGGACAACCTCCTCGTCAGCGAGGAGTACCGTGTCGTGGCCGTGGCGGATGGCATGGGCGGACACCGCTCGGGCGATGTCGCGAGCCAGCTTGCTGTGAGCACCCTCTCGGACTTCCTGTCCGTGACGGTCGGGAGGGACGCGACGTGGCCGTTCCCTGCCGATCCGAACCTGACGGAGGAGGAGAACTACGTCGTCACCGGCCTGAGGCTGGCGAACCGGCGCATCTTCGATCGGTCGCTGAAGACGCTCGCGGACTTCGGCATGGGCACGACGATCGTGGCGGCGATGTTCTCCAAGGACGCCGAGCACGTGACGGTCGGCCACGTGGGCGACAGCCGCTGCTATCGCCTGCGCGACAGCCAGATCACGCAGCTCACGCGCGACCACTCGCTCGTCAGCGACGCGGCGCACATGGCGCCGTGGATGACCGAGGAGGAGGTCCGGCAGCTCCCGGCCAACGTCATCACGCGCGCGCTCGGCATCCGCGAGGACGTCCTCGTCGATCTCGTGACGGACGAGACGCGCCACGGCGACGTGTACCTGCTCTGCTCGGACGGCCTGTCCGGCCTCGTGAGCGACGATCAGATCCTCGAGCTCGTGATGTCCAGCGGCTCGCTGGACGCCGCCTGCAAGGCGCTCATCGACCGGGCGAACTACTTCGGCGGCACCGACAACATCACCGTCGTCCTCGCCCGCGTCGAGGAGGTCCCCGACGGCAAGCGCGCGTTCACCGACGAGCCCACGCAGGAGAGCCGCTAGCCCGCGTCGCCGGCGCCGGCCCCGGTCGCGCGGGGCCCTGCGCCGCGCGACGAACACCCCTCCCACGGGCCGGGCAGCCCGCCGCTCCGCCGCTCCGCCGGGTGGAGCCGGGGGCCGCCTACAGGACGAAGTGGTCCATGAGCTGGAGGACCTCCAGGTTCAGCCCCTTCAGCGCAGCGCACTCCCGCTCCACCTCGGCCTGGAAGACCGGCTTGATGTGGTAGAGCATCGTCGGCAGGTCCCTTGGCGCCCGGTACTTCTGGAGCTCGACGGCGAGCGTCTGGGGCGTGTGGTGGCCGCTCACCGTGGCGAGCCGCTGCTCCCGGTCGGGGAAGCTGACCTCCATGAGCAGCGCGCGGAGGTCCTGCTGCTGGTTCAGCACCTCCCAGAGCCGGTCCGTGGGCCCGGTGTCGCCGCTGTACGCGATGGATCCGCCGCTGCCCTCGATCACGAACGCCGACGCGTCGATCGTGTGCGTCACGTGGACCGCGCGCACCATCCGCCCGGCGACGGGCGTGGGGCGCTCCGGCTTGAGCTCGAGGTACTGGATGGTCGGCTGCGCGGGGGTCGGGATCACCGCGAAATCGGGCCACAGCACGTTGTTGAAGAAGTGCTTCTTGAGCGTCCGCAGCGTCTCGCGCGTGCCCGCGATGACGAGCGGCGGGCACCCGAGCTGGCAGCGGTTGTCGGCGATGGTGGCCAGGTCGCGGATGTGATCGAGGTGCGCGTGGCTCACGAGGCACGCCTCGATCCGCGCCTGCTCCTTCACCTCGAGCCCGCTCGTCAGCGAGCCCGCGTCGATCGCGAGGACGTCGTCGACGAGGAACGCGCACGTGCGATGCCTGGGGGTCTCGCCGCCGTGGCAGCCGATGACACGCAGCTCCACCGGGTCAGCTCTCTCCGCCGAGCTTCTGCGGCATCCTCAGGAGCTCGATGAAATCCCTGGATCGCCGCATGTCGGTCACCATGAACGCCGCCCCGGCGTGGGAATCGCCCCCGTGAAAGAGCACGTCGCCCGGCACGTACGCGCGGCCATGGCGGCAAATGACGATTCCGACATTGCCCGAGAGTCTAGCGCCGTGCGCGACCGCGGGTCAAAAACCCAGGCAAGAGCGCTCGGCCTCACAAAACGCGAGGGGCCCTCCAATGTGCTTTGGAGGACCCCTCGGCGCGCTGCACCGGCAGCGCGCGCGCTCGTCGACCGGCGCCGCCACCGCGGCGCGACGCCGGACCGAGCGCGCGCGGTCAGGCGATCAACCCATGTCGAAGTCGCCCATGCCGCCCATGCCGCCCATGCCGCCCATGCCGCCCATGCCGCCCATGCCGCCCATGCCGCCGGGGGCCCCGCCGGCCGCCGGCTTCTCCTTCTTGGGCTTGTCGGCGACGAGGGCCTCGGTCGTGAGCATCAGCCCCGAGACGCTGGCCGCGTTGGTGAGCGCGTGGCGCACGACCTTCGCCGGATCGATGACGCCGCCCGCGAGCAGGTCCTCGTACGTGTCCGTCGCGGCGTTGTAGCCGAACGTGGGCGCGCCCGAGCGGACCTTCTCCACGACCACCGTGCCGTCGATGCCCGCGTTCTGGGCGATCTGGCGGACCGGCGCCTCGATGGCGCGCCGCACGAGCCGCACGCCGGCGTCACGCTCGTCGTTGAACTTCAGCGAGTCGAGCGCGGAGGCCGCCCGGAGCAGGGCCACGCCGCCGCCGACGACGATGCCCTCCTCGACGGCCGCGCGGGTCGCGTGGAGCGCGTCCTCGACGCGCGCCTTCTTCTCCTTCATCTCCGTCTCGGTCGCCGCGCCGACCTTCACCACGGCGACGCCGCCGGCGAGCTTGGCGAGCCGCTCCTGGAGCTTCTCGCGATCGTAGTCGCTCGTCGTGTCCGCGATCTGCTTGCGGATCGCCTCGATGCGGCCCTTGATGGCGGTCTTGTCGCCCTGGCCGTCGACGATGACGGTGTTGTCCTTGTCGATCTCGACCCGCTTGGCGGTCCCGAGGTCGCGCACCGTGGCGCTCTCGAGCTTCTGCCCGAGGTCCTCCATGAACGCGGTCGCGCCGGTGAGGATGGCGATGTCCTTCAGCATCTCCTTGCGGCGATCGCCGAAGCCGGGCGCCTTCACGGCGGCGACCTTGATGGTGCCGCGCAGCTTGTTGACGACGAGCGTGGCGAGCGCCTCGCCCTCGACGTCCTCGGAGAGGATGAGCAGCTCGCGCCCCTGCTTCACGACCTGCTCGAGCAGCGGCAGGAGGTCGGCCATCGCCGAGATCTTCTTCTCGTGGACGAGGATGAGCGGGTTCGTGAGGACCGCCGTCATCTTCTCGGGGTCGGTCACGAAGTAGGGCGAGAGGTAGCCGCGGTCGAACTGCATGCCGTCGACGGTCTCGAGCTCCGTCGTCATGCGCTTGTTCTCCTCGACCGTGATCACGCCCTCCTTGCCGACCTTCTCCATGGCGTCGGCGAGGATCTGGCCGATCTCCTTGTCGCCGTTGGCGCTGACCGTGGCGACCTGGGCGATCTGGTCCTTGTCCTTCGTCGGCTTCGCGGCCTGCTGCACGGCCTCGATGACCTTCGCGACGGCGGCGTCGATGCCGCGCTTCAGGTCCATCGGGTTGTGGCCGGCCTCGACGAGCTTGAGGCCCTCGCCGAAGAGCGCCTGCGCCAGCACCGTCGCCGTCGTC
Organism: Sorangium sp. So ce1335; assembly: GCF_051521615.1. Lineage (NCBI taxonomy): Bacteria > Pseudomonadati > Myxococcota > Polyangiales > Polyangiaceae > Sorangium > Sorangium sp. So ce1335. The sequence goes on along the minus strand of NZ_CP150363.1, from coordinate 3,828,564 downwards.
GTGCCGTCGCCCGCCTTGTCGCTGGTCTTCGAGGCGACCTCGCGCACCATCTGGGCGCCCATGTTCTCGAGCTTCCCGGCGAGCTCGACCTCCTTGGCCACCGTCACGCCGTCCTTCGTGACGACCGGCGCGCCCCAGCTCTTCTCGATGACGACGTTCCGCCCCTTGGGGCCGAGGGTCACCTTGACCGCATCGGCGAGCGTGTTGACGCCCTTCAGGATCGCGGCACGCGCGCCGCGGCTAAAAACGATCTGCTTCGCAGCCATCTCTCAATCCCTTCGCGGCCGCGCGGCCGCATCTGCAACGCTTGCGTTCGGTTGCCCGGATCCGGATCAGGCGGACTCGGTCACGGCGAGCACGTCGTCCTCGCGGATGAGCACGTGCTCCTCGCCGTCGAGCTTCACCTCGGTGCCGCTGTACTTGCCGAACAGCACCTTGTCGCCGACCTTCACCTCGAGCGGGCGGACCTTGCCGTCCTTCAGGACCTTGCCGTTGCCCACGGCGACGACGCGGCCCTCGATCGGCTTCTCCTTCGCGGTGTCGGGGATGATGATGCCCCCCTTGGTCTTCGTCTCGCTCTCGACGCGCTTGACGACAATCCGATCCTGCAGCGGCCTGATTTTCATGGTGGCTCCTCGTCCTCGGCTGGGTTGACTGACCATCGGCTCACCGGAGGTCGCGCTCGCCCCCCACCGCTGGGGCCTTCCGCCCACGCGGCGAGAGCTAAGTGCCCGGGATCACAGTTGCTTGGCACTCTCCTAGGCCGGTGGCTAAAACCGCGCCGAAAGTAAATCAGGCTCCCGGCGCGTCAAGGGTGCGCGGCAGACGGTCACGACTTTTCGGCCGACACGGCACCCGGGGCGGGAAAACGGCATTTCGTGGAGGATCCCGGAGCTCGCGGGAACGACGTCGCGATCCGGGCGGCCGGCCGAGCGCGACGTCGGTGGCCAGCCGGGAGGATCCGCCGGGGGGATCCCCGGGACGGAACGCGCCGGGGCGGGCCGGCGCAAACCACAACGGGGTGGACGGCGCGGCGGTCGGTCGACGAAGGAGCGCAAAAATCTGCGGATTTTCGGCCCCCGAGAGCTTTCTTCGCCGCGTCCGATTTTGATCGCTTGACATGCCGGGCAGCCCGAGTAGATTCCGCGGCCCGTGGCGCTGATGCAGAGCGCTCACCCCTTGGGGGATCGTCTAACGGCAGGACGCAAGATTCTGGCTCTTGCTATCAAGGTTCGAATCCTTGTCCCCCAGCCAGGCCAATCAGCTATGCTGTAGGCCGTTCTCGACAGAACAAGGTCCCATCGTCTAGCGGTTAGGACATCGGCCTCTCACGCCGGTAACGCGGGTTCGATTCCCGCTGGGATCGCCACTCTTCTCTCCTCACCAGCCCTCCACCGTGCCGGTCGAACGAGGTTCGTCGGATCGAAAGATCCGATGAGCTCGGTCGGTTCGTCGGCGTCCCAGGCTGGTTCCATCGGCATCGCGGCGCGCCGTGTCGCCCCTTCGCGACAACCAGCGCCGCTGCCTCGTCCGACCAGCCGATCGCCAGTGCGGCGCGCCGAGCGCCGTGGGCGCATGGCGCCGGGCGCTTCAACGACGAGGCGAGCTCGCCGAGGAGGCGCGGCGCGCCCCGGAGCCGCGGCGGACCTGGCGGTGCTGACGAAGGGCGCGCGCGGCCCCGCGGCGCGGGCCGTCGTCGCACGGCACGTGCTCTTCCTGATGAAGTACGGCTTCGTCGAGGAGCGGACGGGATAGCCGGCATCGTTGGAGCCGCAAAGGCGCCGCTTTGCGGGAGCTGCGTTACCCTCGGCGCATGGCGGCGCAGGACGGGGACGAGCCCTTCGATGTCTTCGATCGCAATGGCAAGCCGCTCGGCTTCCGCAAGGCGCGCAGGCTCGTCCACCGCGACGGCGACTGGCACCGGAGCGTCCACGTGTGGGTGCTCCTCGAGCGGGAGGCCGACGCGCGGCGGGGCGACGCGGAGCCGTGGGTGCTCTTCCAGCAGCGCAGCCCGGAGAAGGACACGTGGCCCGGGGCCTTCGAGGTCGCCGTGTCGGGGCACTACCGCGCCGGCGAGGACCTCGCGGAGGCGCTGCGCGAGGCGGAGGAGGAGATCGGGCTGCCGCTCGCGCCGGGCGACGTGATCCGGCTCGGCATGCGCCGCAGCGTGGACGACCACGCGCCGGGCATCGTCGATCGCGAGCTGCAGGACGTGCTGCTCGCGACGACCCGCCGCACGCTCGCGGCGTTCCGTCCCCATCCGGAGGAGGTCACCGCGCTGCTGTCGCTCCCGCTCGGCGCGGCGCTGCGCCTCGTCCGGGGCGAGGCAGCGAGCGTGACCGGCCTCTTGCGGGACGCGCCGGACGCCGCGGGCGCGGTGAAGATCGCGCCGCGCGACGTGCGGCTCGACGAGTTCGTTGCCGCGCGCGACGGCTATCACGAGCGCGCGCTCGAGAGCATCCGCCGGCGCCTCGCGGGCGAGGCGCCGGCGCTGTGGTCGATCGGCTAGCGCCGCGGATCGGGCCTCCGCGACCGGATCGCCGGCGCGCGGAGCCGGGACATCGCTCGGCGGGCCGGCCGCCGATTCCGCGGAGCTCGGCAGGCGCCTCGCGCCCGTGCTGTCAGCCTGAGCCGCGGCGCGCCTCGGCGTGCCGCCGCGGCCGCTCCGGAGGGCCCGCCGTGGCGAGGAGGAACCCCTCGGCCCGGTGCGGGGCGAGGCCGCAGCGCGCGTTCATGCGCTTCGCGATCTCGTCGCCGGCCCTGACGAGCGCGTAGAACCACCGGATCCCGAAGCGCTCGTGCCCCTCCCGGAGCGCCGCGGCCTGGAGCGGCGCCCCGAGCCCGCGGCCGCGGAGGTCCTCGCGCAGGCAGGTGCAGATCGGCATGCCCGTCCACGAGGGCGCCTCGCCGACGTCGGAGATCCAGAGCGGCGGGGCGCCGAGCAGCCCGAGCTGCGAGAGCGCGTCGCGCCCGCCCTCGGCGGCGTCGGGCCGCGTCAGGACGAGCAGCGTCGTGCAGCCGACCAGCGCGCCCTGGCCGTCGCGCAGCGCCAGGGTCAACGAGCGCCCCTCGCCGCCGCGCAAGGTCCAGCCCGGGAGGGGCGCGTGGCCGCTCTCGGCCTGGAGCTCCTGGATCGCGCGGATCGCGTCGTCGTCCTCGTCCGGCGTCACCCGGGACAGGCGGAGGCCCGCCGGGAACGAGCGGAAGCGGCCGAGGCCCTGGACGGCGGCGCGCACCTCGCCGGCCGGGGCGCCCATCACCGAGAGCCCCTCGTCGACGGAGAGCCCCGCCTGGCGGAGCGCCGCGGCGAGCGCCGGGAGCTCCGGCCGCGGGGCGTGGAGGAGCACGCGCTCGAAGCAGCGCACGAGCGCCTCGCGCCGGTCCGGGGGCGTCCGCTGGGCGTGCAGCAAGAGGAGCGACCGACCGTCGGTCGTCATGCCGTCCTGCTCCGCGATCCAGCCGCGCGCGGCGTAGAGGATCCGCTGGGCCCGGTAATCCGCAGCCTCGCCGAAGCAGCCCGGTCCGTCCGCCGGAGCGGGGCTGCGCTGCTGCGGGGCGTCGTCGCGATCGAGGTCGAAGGCAAGCATCATGGCGGCATTCCTCCTGTCGAGAGGGAACGGCGGCTTCGACAAAAGCCACCACCCGGCGCGGGGCGCCCGCGCGCTGCGCCCGGGCGAACCCCTGCCGCGCCGCCCAGGGCCGCCGGCGAGACGGCCCGAGGCGGCGGTGCGTGAATGCGGGAGAGCTCCGCTCAGCAAGCGGCTGCTCGGCCCGCGTGACGAGACTTCAACTTATCCCTGCTCCGCTGCCGCGCAAGCGACGACATGCGATGATCCGGGCGGTGGACAGACGGTGGCAGCCGCGCTCACGCCTGCTTATAACTATCGATAATTATTATAAAATTTGACCAACACCCACCCTCGACGACAAGACACATCGCCGCGTGTCGGGGCCGGGATGTGGACATAGAACGTCCTAGCCTGGAGCGATGCGTGGAGCGACGCGTGGCCGCCCGGGGGTCGCGCGCGCCGGGGGCGGACCGGCGAGGCGCTCTGGACGGTGAGCTCCCTCGCGGTGAGCCTCGGCGGCTGCGGCGAGCCTCGGCGGTTGAGGACGATCGCGCGCCCTGGTAGGTTGGCGTCCAGTATTGCGCGATGACCACCGCACTTGTCACCGAACCCGACAGCGCCGCGCCCCCCACGCCACGGCCGTTCCTGAAGTGGGCCGGCGGCAAGGGCCAGCTCCTCCGGCAGTTCCAGCCGCTCCTGCCCACCTCGTTCGGGCGCTACTTCGAGCCGTTCGTGGGGGGAGCCGCGCTGTTCTTCTGCCTCCAGCCGAAGCGCGCGACGCTGACGGACGTCAACGCCGAGCTCATCGACTGCTACCGGGCGGTGCGCGACAGGGTCGAGGACGTCATCGCCGCGCTGGGCAGCCACGCCTATGACGAGGCGCACTATTACAGGGTTCGCGATCTCGACCCGAGAGCGCTCTCGCTGCCGGAGCGCGCGGCGCGGACCATCTTCTTGAACCGGACCGGCTTCAACGGGCTCTACCGCGTGAACAGCGCCGGCCGCTTCAACGTGCCTTTCGGCCGCTACGTGAACCCGTCGATCTGCAACCCGCCCCAGCTCCGGGCCTGCTCGGCGGCGCTGCAGGGCGTCGAGCTCGAGGTCCGCGACTTCGAGCGCGTGCTCGACCACGCCGAGGAGGGCGACTTCGTCTACCTGGACCCGCCGTACTCGCCCGTCTCGTCGACGGCGAACTTCACGTCCTACAGCGCGGGCGGCTTCAGCTTCCGCGACCAGGAGCGCCTCGCGGCGCTGTTCGCGGCGCTCGACGAGCGCGGCGTCAAGGTGATGCTCTCGAACTCCGATGTTCCCGAGATCCCGCCGCTCTACAAGCGGTTCAAGATCGACCGCGTCGCGGCGCTCCGGAGCATCAACGCGAAGAGCGACGCCAGGGGCCGCGTGGGAGAGATCGTGATCCGGAATTACGGGACCAGGCGGGGCCGCAGGGCCGCGCAGGCGGACAAGGCGGGCTGAGGCCCGCGCGCCCTCGGCAGCGGAGCGCGCCGCTCAGTCGACCGTCTTCGACTCGTGCTTCTCGGGATCGGGGGCCACGCACTCCTCGGCGTGGGCCATCGCGACCTCGATCTCCTCGTGGCTCTCGCGCGAGGTGAGCTTCTTTCCCGACGGATCGACGGCCTCCCACACGAAGCCGCGTTGCTCGCCGGGACGCTCCGGTATCCAGCGCACGCGCAGGGTCCAGCCGCGCATTTCGGCCTTGTAGCCGCCTTCCTCGTGATCTCGCTCCCATGCGGAGACGGTCGGGTGCTTCAGCATCGCGAGGTCTCCTGATCGGCGGGTCGCGAGGACAAAAGAACTGTTCCCGAATGGCCGCGCTCCCCCCCCGAGCAACGCCGCCGTCCGGGAACACGGGGAAGATAGCAGGCGCCTGGCGCGGGGCGATCAGGCAGGCGTGTGTTCCTCATGAGGATGCACCTTACTCCAGTCCCAGCGCGCGCCGAAAGGTCCTCGCCGCTCCGCTGGGCCGTCGGTGAGAGCGGCATGAACAGCGCTGGCGTCATCGCGGACGGGCGGCGCCGTCGGCGTGGGCCCTATGCTACGAAGTCCGCATGGGGGCAGGGATCCTCGTCTTTTTCGGGCTCGCGCTCGTCGCCTATCTCCTGGTCGCCCCCCTCGTGGCGTTCGTGTTCGCCGTCCGGGCCAACCGGCGCAATGAGGATCTCCTGCTCCGGATCCACGCCCTCGAGCACCGCGTGGCCGAGCTCTCCGGGCAGCGCGGCCGCGCCGGGCTGACCGCGCCGGCGCAGGGCCCGCGCAGCGCGGGCGCTCCGGAGCCGACGCTGGCAGCCAGGGCCGCGGTCACGCCCACAGCGGTCGCGCCCGCGGCGATGGCGCCAGCGGCGATGGCGCCAGCGGCGTTCGCGCCAGCGGCGTTCGCGCCTCCCCCGGCCGCCGTCGAGGCAGCCGTCGCGAGGCCCGCGAGCGCCGGCGACGCGCCGGGCGCGACCCCCATGCGGACCGCCAGCGTTGCGGACGCGCCGCCGGAGATCGCGCCCCCCGCGGCCGCCGGCGTCGCCGTTGCGCCGATGACGGTCCCGCCGACGGCGTCTGGGGCCGGCGAGACAGGCGCGCCTCCAGCCGCAGCGCCGGCCGCGTTCGCAGCCGGCGAGGGCGGCGTGCCCGCGGCGATCGCGCCGGCGGTGCTCTCCGCCCCGACGGGACCTCTCCCGGCGGGGGCGCTTCGCGAGGGCGCCCCCGGCGCCGGCGCCCCCGCGCGCCACGGCGCCCCGGAGAGCCCCTCCATCGAGGAGAGGCTCGGCCTCACGTGGCTCACGCGCGCGGGCGCGGCCACCTTCCTGCTCGGCGCGCTCTTCTTCTTCAAGTACGCCTCGGACAACGCCTGGATCGGCCCCACCGGGCGCGTCGCGATCGGCGCGGCGACGGGCGTCGCGCTCCTCGCGATCGCCGAGGCGATCCGCGGGCGAACGCAGCGCCGCTTCGTCCACGCGCTCCTCGGCCTCGGGCTCGCCGTGCTCGTCGCGTCGGTGTGGGCGAGCGCGGTGCTGTACGAGCTCATCCCGTTCTCGGCAGCGTTCGCGGCGGAGACGGTGCTGCTCCTTCTCGGCGCCGCGCTCGCGCTCCGCCACCGCGGCGAGGCGATCCTCACCCTGTCCCTGGTCGCGGGCTTCCTCAACCCCGTCGTGCTGTCGACCGGGCAGGACCGGCCGCTGCTGCTGTTCGGCTACCTCTTGCTCACGACGAGCGTCGTCCACGCGGTGGCGGCGAAGCTCGGCTTCCGCGTCGCGCCCTGGGTCGCGCTCGCGGGCCACGCGGCGCTGTTCTCGGGCTGGTACGACCGGTACTTCGACGCGAGCGCCGCCCCGGCCCTCGGCGGCGACGCGGGCGCGGCGCCCTGGCCCGACCCGCCGGCCGAGGCGCTGTCGGGCCCGTACTATCCGCTCGCCGCGCGCGCGGTGCCGCTCGCGTTCGTCGCGCTCGCCGCGTCGCAGGGCGTCCTGCGCGCGCTGTGGGCGCGCCGCGCGCTCGCCCGCAGCGCGGGCGCTGCCTCACCAGGCGGCGCCCGTGCTGCGGGCGCTGCCCCGCCCGGGGGCGCGGCGCCCGCAGGCGCCGCGACGGTCGGCAGCACCCCCGGCGCCGCGCCAGCGGACGCCGCCGCGCTCGGCGTCGCCGCGCTCGTGCTCGCGCACGCGGGCGCGGGCGCGCTGCTCCTCGACGCCCCGCGCGCGCTCGCCGCCGCCGCGATCGCGCTCGCCGTCGCGGCGACCGCCGCGCTGCGCGCGCTCGGCGCCGCCGCCTGGCTCCTCGGGCCGATGGGCGCCGGCTTCCTCGCCTTCGCCGCGGCGTTCGCGGACGCGCAGGCGCCGCACCGGACGACGCTGGTCGCCCTCGTCGCGGTCTGGACGATCGTCTACCTCGCGGGCTGGCTGCGCGGCGCCGGGCTCGAGCGCCGCCTCGACCGGAGGACGGCCGTCGAGTGCTCCGCGGGCGCGGCGCTCTTCACCTGCGCCGCGGGCATGCTGCTGGTCGGGGCCGAGCCGGCGCTCTTCGCGCTCGCCGTGGCAGGCGCCGCCGCCTTCGTGGCGTGGATGGCCGCGCGCGCCGAGCTCCCCGCCCTGCTCCTCGCCGGGGCGCTCGTCTCGGCCGGCGCGCTCGCGGCCGCGGCGCCCGGCGCGCTCGGGCCGGCCGAGGCGGACGCGGCGACAGCGGCGGCCGCGACGGCGACCGTGGACGCCGGCTTTCTCGGCGCCTCCGCGCTCGTCATGCTGGTGTTCCTCGGCGCCGCTGGCGCCTCGGCGCGGCGCCAGCTCGAGCCCGGCGCGCCGGCGCGCTTCTCCTGGTCTGCCGCGCTCGCCGCGAGCGTGGCGACGCTCGGGTTCGTCGCGGCCGCGCTCGCCGCGACGCCGGAGGACATGCCGACCCTCCGCGCGCTGCTCACCGCGACGGCCGGCGCCCTCGATCTCGCGCTCGGCGCGGCGCTCCTGCGCGCCGGCGCCGCGCCCGCCCGCGCCGGAGCGCCCCCCGCGGATCGCATCGCCCTGCTCCTCGGGCAGGCGCTCGCCCTCTTCGCCGCGGCCGTCGCCTTCGGGCTCGGCGGGGCGACGGTCACCGTGGTCTGGGGCATCCTCGCGGCGGTCGCGGCCGCGATCGCGGCGCGCACCGGCGAGCGCGCCTGGCTCGCCGTCACCCTGCTGCTCTTCCTCGCCGCCCTCACGCGGGCGTTCGCCGTCGATCGGGCCGCGACCGCGGCGCTCGTGACGACCTGGTTCGAGACGCGCGGGCGCGACGGCGCCATGGCCGCCCCCGTCCTGCTCAACGCGAGGACCTGGGCCTTCGCGGGCGTGAGCGCGGCCCTGCTCGCCGCGGGGCGGATGCTGTCGCGCGCGGCGCCCTCGCCCCGCGCGGCGACCGCGGGCGCGGCGCCCCAGGGGCCCGCGCTGCGCGCCGCGGGGCTCGCTGCGCTCGGCGCCGGCCATGCCCTGCTCCTCGCGACCGCGATCGTCGAGGTGCGGGGCGCGATCATCGAGCTCCCCCCCGCCCCCCCCGTCCCGCTCGACGAGGCGGAGTTCACCGAGCTCGTCGTGCAGCACCGCGCCGCCCTCGAGGCGCAGCAGGGCAGCCTCGCGATGGCGACGACCCTCGTGCTCGCCCTCGCGGCGATCGCGCTGCTCACGGCGGGGTTCGCCGCGCGCGACGCCTTCCACCGCTACGCCGGCCTCGCCCTGTTCGCCGTCACGATCGCGAAGCTCGTGGCCTGGGACGTCTGGCACGTCGAGCGCATCTACCAGATCGCGCTCTTCACCGGCGTGGGCGCGCTGCTCGTCGGCGGGGGCTTCCTCTACGCCCGCTTCGGCCGGCGGCTCGTGACGCTGCTGCGCGCCGGCCCGAGGGGCGCGGCCGGGCTGCTCGCGCTGCTCGCGGCGACGGGCCTCGCCCAGACCGCCGCGGCGCTGCCGCCCGCCGCCGCGCAGACCGCCCCGACGCCGCCGCCCGCCGCCGCGCAGACCGCCCCGGCGCTGCCGATCGAGGAGCTCGCGCTCGTCCGGCCCATCGAGGGCGTCGACGCCGCCGGCGACCACCGCGTCGACGTCGATCTCGATCTCTACCGCGAGAGCCGCGCCGAGGAGCTGCTCGCCGACGTCCGCATCGCCGGGCCCGACGGCGCCGAGGTGCCGTACGTGATCCGCGAGGCTGGCGCCGCGCCGTCCTCCGGGCGGATCGCCGCCACGATGCTCGACCCGGGCGTCGACGCCGCCGGCGTGGCGCACGCGACCTGGGCCCTCGACGCGCCCGGAACGCGCCACTGCCGGCTCGAGCTCAGCGTGCTCGGCAGCAGCTTCCTCCGCGAGGCGCGGGTCGACACCGGCGCGGACACGAGATCGCTCACCGAGGTGGCGCGCGGCGCCCACGTGTACCGGATCCCGCAGGGGTCGGAGACCGTCGAGCACCTCGCGGTCGCCTACCCCCTCTCCCGCGCCGCCCTGGTCCGCGTGCGCCTCGTCCCCGAGGGCGCCCCGGCGCGCGGCGCGGCCGGGGACGTCCGGATCACGGGCGGCGCCGTCTCGTGCGATCCGCCGGACAGCGCCGCGAGGACGGCGCTCGTGCCGCTCGCGATCGTCGAGACGCTGCGGGACAGCGACGCGAAGATCAGCCTCGTCACCCTCGACGCGGGCGCCGACGGCGCGCCGCTGGAGGCCGTGCTCCTCGACGTCGCCACGCCGGAGTTCAGCCGCCGGATCGAGGTCGCCTCCACCACCTACCGCGCGGTCTGGCCCACCGTGGGCAGCGGCCTCGTCTATCGCATCCGTCCCCGGGGCGAGGCCGGGGTGGCGCTCGCGCGGACGACGATCCCGCTGAGCCCCACCCGCAAGCGGTTCCTCCGCCTCACGATCCGCGACGGCGACTCGGCGCCGCTCTCCCTCTCGGGCGCGCAAGGCGAAGTGCGGGCCCGCGAGATCGTGTTCCGCGCCGCCCAGCCGGGTCCGCACCGGCTCTACGTCGGCGACGCGCTCGGCGCGCGCCCCCGCTACGACCTCTCGGACATCCTCGAGCGCGGCGAGCGCGAGCACCCCCCGACCCCTGCGCGGCTCGGCGCCGCGCAGGCAAACCCCGCGTTCGGCGCCGCCCGGGGCGCGCGCGACCTGCCGTTCACCGAGCGGCACCGCGCGCCCATCGGGGCCGCGCTGGCCGTCGGGCTGGTGGCGCTCTCGCTGTGGGCCGCGCGGCTCCTGCGGGGCGCGGCGCCGCCCGACGGATCTGCGCCGCCGCCGGGGGGACCGACAGGCACGGCGCCGCGCGCCTGATCGCCCCGCGGCGACGCCCGCGACTCCGGTGCTCACGATTCCGGATTTCATGGCAAGGAGTGTATTGCCGCACGATACAATGCGGCCATGCTGCTCCCTTCCCTGGAGAACCTCGCCTGCTTCGAGGCCGCGGCGCGGACGCTGAACTTCCGGACGGCGGCGCGCGCCGTCGCGCTCAGCCCCGCGGCGTTCGGCCAGCGGATCAAGCAGATCGAGGAGCAGGTGGGCGCGCCGCTGTTCGAGCGAACGACCCGCCGGGTGCAGCTCACGCCGCTCGGGCTCGCCATGCTGCCGCGCGCCCGGCAGTGCCTGGCGATGGCCGAGGACTGCCTCCGCAGCGCGATGAGCCCGGCGCCCGCGCCCGTCGAGCTGACGCTCGGCACGCGCTTCGAGCTCGGGATGTCCTGGCTCGTCCCGCAGCTCGGCAAGCTGACGCGGCGGCGCCCGGAGGTGACGCTCCACCTCTACTTCGGCGCCTCGGACGATCTGCTGCGGCGCCTCCACGACCGCAGCGTCGATTGCGTCGTCACGAGCGCCCGCTGGAGCGCGGCGAGCCTCGCCGCGGAGACGCTGCACGAGGAGCGCTACGCGTTCGTGGCCTCCCCGAAGCTGCTCCAGCGCGAGGAGTTCTCCCGCCCGGAGCACGCCGCGCGGCACTGCCTGCTCGACATCGACGCGACGATGCCGCTGTTCCGGTACCTCGCCGACCCGATGGGCGGCGTCGGCCGCTTCGCGTTCGCCCGCCACCGCTGGGTGGGGCTCGGCGCCGCCATGAAGACGCTTGTGCTCGCCGGGGAGGGGGTGGCCGTGCTGCCGCTCCACATGGTCGCGGCCGACCTCCGCAGCGGCAAGCTGAAGCGGCTGCTCCGGTCCGCGGTCCTCGCGCGCGACAGCTTCCGCCTCGTCTACCGGCGCGACGACCCGCGGGGCGCGCTCTACGCGAAGCTCGCCGAGTCGCTGCGCGCCGCGCCGATCCAGTGACGCGCGCCGGGCTTCGCGTGGCGTAGACTCGCGGCGAGGACCCATGAGCGAGCTCCCCCACGGCGACGCGTGCTGCCGCAGGACGCCGATCACGGCGCAGGACATCAACGGCGGAGCGGACCCGGGCCGCCGCGCTCCGTTCGTCATCACGGCGCCCGGCCAGTACGCCCTCGTGGAGGACGTCGACTGGGTGGCGAGCGACGCGGACGCGCGGGCGATCACGATCGCGAGCGACGACGTGACGCTCGACCTGTGCGGGAGGACGCTGCGGCAGGTCAACCACCCGGCGCCGAGGACCGTGGCCGCGCCGGGCGCGAGGCCGTGCCGGGGCGAGGTCGTCTCCGGGAACGTCGGCGTCTACGCCGAGGGGCGGCGGCGGATCGCCATCAAGAACGGCAGCGTGCTCGGGATCCAGGGGGTCGGGATCGTCGCCAGGGACTGCCGCCAGGTGGACCTGCGCGATCTCTCGGTGATGCGGTGCGGCGGCGACGGGGTGATCGACACGAGCTTCCTGTGCCGCAACGGCGGGATCTTCGTGATGGGCACGCAGGACGCGAGCAACAACGTCGCGTTCGCGTCCGACATCCGGATGACCAACTGCGTGTGCTCGGAGAACACGAGCCAGCTCGACGCGGTGGTGACGCTGGGGGCGCTCGTCCTGTTCTGCGACAACGTGGAGGTGAAGCGCTGCGTGTTCAACCACAACGCGAACACGAGCGCCCAGCCGAGCGGCGTGCAGTTCAACGTCGTCGGCGTCGACTTCGTCATCTGCCGCAACGTGCTCGTCGAGGACTGCGAGGCGCACGACAACACGTCGGGCGGGGAGCCGGCCGGCTTCTTCGCGTGGGGGGAGAACTACAAGTTCCTGCGCTGCCGGGCGAACCGGAATTACACGCTCACGGGCAACCGCGCGTGCGGATTCAACATCTCGACGACGAACAACCTCGAGATGATCGCGTGCGAGGCGGACGGGAACTACAACGCGAACCCGGCCGCTTCCGCCGATGGGGTCAGGGATTTCTCCGCGCTCGGGTTCCGCGTCGGTCGGGCGGTCGTTCGGGCCGTGATCGAGGACTGCCGCGCGATCGGCAACCACAGCGTGGGCGCGAACGCGCCGGCCGGCGGCTTCGCGCTGCACTCGACCCGCCAGGTGGTGCTGCGGCGGTGCGCGGCGGTCGGGAACAGGAACGCGAGCGGGACCGCCGAGGACGACGGGCTCGCGGCCGGCTTCGTCGCGTCGGCGCCGCTCGCGGATCCGGAGGGCGGCGCGGTGGGGGGCGAGGAAAACGCGTTCATCGAGTGCATCGCCGACGGCAACACGGTCCACCGGGCCCCCCTGTTCGTGCAGCCGCCGGCCCCGTCGGTCGACGCCGGCCCGTCGCGCGGCGATCCGCGCAAGGGCGCGGGGTTCTTGCTCGATGGCCAGAGGGACGCGCGGATCATCGGGTGCCAGGCCGCGAACAACGACGGAAAAGGCATCTGGCTGAGGGGCTGCGCGCGCGCGCTCGTCGAGGGCAACACGCTGTCGAGGAACACGCTGTACGGCGTCCAGAACGAGGCCCCCGCCGGGCTGAGCGCCTTCGTGGGGAACCGGGCGCACCTGAACGGCACGCGCCACCGCCACAACTACGTCGGCCTGCCGCCCGGGACGCCGGTGCGCAAGTGGACGCTGGGCGCCCGTCCCCTCCGCGGCTCGTCGGAGGGGATCGACAACCTCAGCATCCGGCTGCCCTGACCGTCAGCGGCCGCTGTCCTGTCCCTGCTCGATGCGCGCCCGGACGGCGACGATGGCGCGCGCCGAGCCGTCGAGGTTCTCCGCGTTGAGCAGGCTCTTCGGCAGCGGCAGCTTCGGCCGGAGGAAGATGTCGAGCGACAGGCGCGTCGTGTCGTCGTCGATCTTCTCCAGCCGCCAGGTGGCCTGGAGGTCCTGCACGTTGCCGGAGACGAAGCGGGACGAGTAGGTCTCCACGCCGTCCGCCGCCGCTGCCGCCTTCTGGATCTCGAGGCGCGCCCACAGGGTGACCGCGCCGTGCAGGGCCGAGACTTCCATGTACACGTCCCACCCGCCCGACGGCGTACGCCCGAGCACGCGGCACTTCTTGTAGTGCGGCATGAACTCCGGATAGCGCTCGAACGAGAGCACCGTGGCGCGCACGCGCTCGATGGGGGCCTTGACGACGGCCGTCGACCGCCCGCGCGAGAAGCCGGTGCTGCCGATCGGGACTGCCACGCTCGTGACCCCTGCCCTGTCGGCCGCCGGCTGCGCGCGCTCGGCCCCGAGGTCGTCGCCCGCCGCGGCCAGGACGACATCCTGGCCATCGCGCTGCGGCGCCGCGAGGCGCGGTGAGTCCAGGTGGTTCCCCCATTCCCCCGCGCTGCACCCGAGGCCCGCGACAGCGAGCCATCCGGAGATCACGGGCCGAATCAGGGTGCGAGGAGCGATTGCGGTCGAGCGAGGTGTCCCCATGGCCGCCGAGCTTGCCAGCAACGTGCCGGCCGCAACCGCGCCCCCCTGATCCCGCGCAACACATCCCCGCTCAGGCCGCGCCCCACCCCATCACCGCGGACGGATCAACCGCCCCGCGCATACGCACACACCCGAGCGATGACCCATGAACTCCAGGGCCCCTGTGTTCCCCCGGTCCGTCGACCCGTCCCCCGATTCTCCCCTCTTCTCGCGCCCATCTCCCGATTCCGGCCAACCCCCGCCGGGGCGCACCCGTATCCGAAGCGGGTGAGCCCCTGAAACACCGATCACGTTGAGCGAGCGAGGAATGAACCGCCAAGACGCCAAGGACGCCAAGAAGAAGAGAGAGATGATTTCTTGGCGTCCTTGGCGCCTTGGCGGTTCGAAATTCTGCTCGTTTCGGGCGGGTTCAACCCGTTGATGGCTCTAAGAGGGCTCTCCGGAGAGATAGGCTGTCAGGCTGGGGATCGGGACGCCCGTGGGGCGGCCGAACTGCCAGTCCACCGACTCGACCCCGACGCCGCCGATGTCGAGGTGGATGAACGGCAGCGTGCCCCCCTTGAGCCCCGAGGCGATGTCCAGGAACGCGAAGGGGAACTGGTGGCCGCGCGGCGTGTTCACCGAGGCGAGGCGGTTCGAGGAGACAACATCCTCGGCGCACGATCGGGGCGCGACGAACGCGTAGTCCTCGCGCCGCGGCCGCACGCGCTCCATCGGCTCGCCCCAGCGCTCCGCCAGGACGTCGAGCCGGTCGAGCTCGGGCCGGGCGGCGGCGTTGCAGATCGCGCCCGTGTAGGGCCCGTGGGCGCGGTAGACGTGCCCCGTCAGCGTCGCGACCGAGAACAGGATCGGATCGGCGGCGCCGCTCATCGCGAGCTCCCGCGCGAGCGCGAGCAGGTCGGCCTGGATGAGGCGCCCCTCGGCGTCGGTGTTGCCGATCCGCACGCGCACGCCGGCGCGGCTGCGGATGATCTCGTCGCTCACGTACGACTCCTCGCCGATGCTGTTGCGCACGAGGCCGAGCAGCCCGACGATGCGCACGCCCTCCAGGCCGAGCGCCGCGGCCGCGCGCACGAGCCCGGCGACCGCGCCGGCGCCGCCCTTGTCGCGCGACATCCCGGCCATGTTGCCGTCCGTCTTCAGATCGACGCCGCCGGTGTCGTACGTGACGCCCTTGCCCGCGAGCAGCACCGTGCGCCGGATCTCCCCGCGAGGCCGGTAGTCGAGCCGCACGACGCACGGCCGGTGGCGCTCGACGACCCGCGACGCCCGCGAGACCGCGCTGATGAGCGGGTAGTCGTCGACGTTGCGCTCGATCTTCACGAGCACGCCCGTCCTGGCGAACGCCGCCTCGCACATCTCGGCGACGCGGCGGGGCGCCATCCGCTCCGGCTCGGTGCCCGTGATGTCGCGGCAGAGCGCGCGGCCGACCTCGATGGCCGCGAGCTCGCGGGCGCGCGCCTCCGGCAGCCCGAGCACCGCGACCGACTCGGCCGTGCGCGGCGCCATCTCCGCCTCGCGCGCCTCGAGCGGCGTCCACTGGCTCCCGAGCGCAGCGAGCGCCCCCACCTCGATCGCCCGCGCGAACCGCGGCCCCGACGGCGCGCGCACGACGAGCAGCGGCCGGCTCGCCCCCGCCTCCACCGCCCGCGCGAAGCCGGCCGAGGCCGCCTCCGCCACGGAGCGGACGTCATCGACGTCCTCCGAGAGCGCCCCCATCGGCGCGAGCACGAGCCGCCCGCCGGGCACCCCGGGCGCCGGCAGGACGAGGGGAGCGCACCTGCCCTCCAGCGCGCAGTCCGCCCGCACGGCCGCCTCGACGAGCGAGCCCACCGCGGGCCCGAGCCCGCCCGCGTGCTTCGCGATCGGCGAGGGCGCGACGAGGACGACAGCATCGCAGGCCGCGGTCGCCGAGTTCGCCTCGGCCAGGGCGTTGGCGGGCAGCCCCGCCAGGGAGGTGACATGGACCATGGCAGCGGATGATGTCACAGGGGGCCGCATTTTTGCAGCATCCGTCGCCGCGGCCGCCGCACCGACATCTCCCCCGGTGAGCGGCCCGGCGGCGCCGCCGGACGCCGCGCGCCGCCTCGCACGATGCGACGAGGGCCGCGCCCGCGCGCGTCCGCCCCGGCGGTCACCGCGCCGCGCGCGGGCGAGCTGGGCGGCGCGGGCGGCGCGGCGATCGAGAAAGAGGGCGCCTCAGGAGAACAGCACGACGCTGCGGATCGACTCGCCCGCGTGCATGAGGTCGAGGGAACGGTTGATGTCGTCGAGCGGCATCGTGTGGGTGATGAGCTCGTCGATCTTGATCTTCCCCTCCATGTACCAGTCGACGATCCTGGGGACGTCCGTGCGCCCGCGGGCGCCGCCGAACGCGGTGCCCTTCCAGACGCGCCCGGTGACGAGCTGGAAGGGGCGCGTGGAGATCTCCTCGCCCGCCCCGGCGACGCCGATGATGATGCTCGTCCCCCAGCCCTTGTGGCAGCACTCGAGCGCCTGGCGCATCACCTTGACGCTGCCGATGCACTCGAAGCTGAAGTCGGCGCCGCCGCGGGTGAGATCGACGAGGTAAGGCACGAGATCCCCCTCCACCTCGTTCGGATTGACGAAGTGGGTCATCCCGAATTTCTCGGCCAGCTCGCGGCGCTTCGGGTTGATGTCGACGCCGACGATGAGATCGGCGCCCGCCATCCGCGCGCCCTGGATCACGTTCAGCCCGATGCCGCCGAGGCCGAAGACAACCACGTTGTCCCCCGGCCTCACCTGCGCGGTGTTGATCACCGCGCCGATACCCGTCGTCACGCCGCAGCCGATATAGCAGACCTTGTCGAACGGCGCGTCCTCGCGGATCTTCGCGACGGCGATCTCGGGCAGGACGGTGAAGCTCGAGAACGTCGAGGTGCCCATGTAATGGTGAATTCGCTCCTTGCCGATCGAGAAGCGGCTCGTTCCGTCCGGCATGAGCCCGCGCCCCTGCGTGGTGCGGATCGCCTGGCAGAGGTTTGTCTTTCCGCTCGTGCAGTAAGAGCACTGCCGGCACTCGGGCGTGTAGAGGGGGATGACGTGATCGCCTTTCTTGAGGCTCCTCACGGACGGACCGACATCGACGACGACGCCGGCGCCCTCGTGCCCGAGGATCGCGGGGAACAGGCCCTCCGGGTCCTTGCCCGAGAGGGTGTAAGCGTCGGTGTGACAGACGCCGGTGGCCTTGATCTCGATGAGCACCTCGCCTTCGCGAGGGCCCTCCACCTCGACGTCCTCGACCGTGAGCTTCTCGCCGGCCTTGTGGGCCACGGCTGCGCGCGCTTTCATGATCGGTGGTTCTCCTCCCGCGAGCGGGCGTTCGGGGGCCTGAGCGGCCCGAGCACCTCCCATAGCCGGCCGGGGAAGCAGGTTTCAAGGGGAACACGGGCAGCGCCGGCGCGCGCGTGGCGCGGTCAGCCCGGGCCGCCCGCGCGGCGACGCCACGCTCCGACGGCGCCCGCCCGGCGGCCGCTGGCGGCCGCCCCGGCTGCGCCGTGCGCGGGTCGCTCCCACTCCACCACACAGACAGCGTGCGCTCGTCGTGGGGCAGATAACCTGTATTGCGCAATGCCATTGCGATCGGCCCGCGCGCGGGGCGCCACGCCGCGAGCGGCGCGCCACGTCGCAAAAGGTGCTCCCGGTCAGCGCGGTAATGAATCCGGATGGCGCCCGTGAACGGGCGCGCGTACCATCGCACCATTCTCATCATGAACACGCCTCGACATGCACGCGCGCTCGGTCGCAGCCTTCTCCTCACAGCAGCCTTCCTGGCGCTCGGCGCCTGCCGCGTGACCGGCTCGATCGACGGCGCGGCGGCCGGCGATCAGGGCGGCGGCGG
Source organism: Sorangium sp. So ce1335 (assembly GCF_051521615.1). Taxonomy (NCBI): domain Bacteria; kingdom Pseudomonadati; phylum Myxococcota; order Polyangiales; family Polyangiaceae; genus Sorangium; species Sorangium sp. So ce1335. The sequence goes on along the minus strand of NZ_CP150363.1, from coordinate 3,810,906 downwards.
AGGCGGCGCGTCGCCAAAGGACGAGCACGGAGTCCAGGGCAGCGATGAAGGCGACCAGGCCGGCCAGGGCGGCGGCGATGAGGAGGCCGGCACCGTCGCGTGTGTCGATGAGTGCCCCGCGAACGGCGGGGGCATCACGGTCGGCTGCAAGAAGCGCTTCCTCTTCGGAATGAACTATGCGTGGCACAACTTCGCCGGTGATTTCGGCGGCATCGCGGCGTGGGACAAGCGCGGCGTCACGGCCGAGGCGGACACGCACGCGAGGAACCTCGCCGACATGCGGGCGCACGGCGCGAGCGTCGCGCGGTGGTGGATGCTGCCGGAGATCCGGGGCGAGAGCGTCGTCTTCGACGCGAACGGCGACCCGGCGGGCCTCGGCGAGACGACGCGGAGCGACGTCCAGAAGGCCCTCGAGCTCGCCGATCAGGCGGACATCAACCTCATGTTCTGCCTCTTCTCGTTCGACAACTTCCACCCGGGCCGGGTCGACGGGGACGTGAAGACCGTGGGCCTCACCCCCCTCGTGACGGACGCGGCGCGGCGCGCCGCGCTGATAGAGAACGTCGTCAGGCCGATCGCCCAGGCGGTCGAGCAGAGCCCGTACCGGCACCGGATGGTCGCCTGGGACGTGATCAACGAGCCCGAGCTGGCCATCACCGGCCAGAGCCCGTACGGAGACCCCGAGTACACGCCGGACCCCTCCGTGGAGCCGATCGCGCACGAGCAGATGGAGGCCTTCCTCCGCGACACGATCCAGGCGCTGCGCGCGGAGAGCCAGGCGCTCATCACGATCGGCTCGGCCTCGATGAAGTGGAAGAAGGCGTGGTCGACCACGGACATCGATTTTTACACGTTCCACATGAACGACCGGGTCAACCGGTACTGGCCTTACAACCAGTCGCCCAGGGACTACGGCATCACCGACAAGCCGGTCGTCATGAGCGATTTTCCCACCGCCGGCCTGGCGACGGCCGATGTCTCGAAGCTCCTGGAGAGCTGGTACAGCCAGGGATACGCCGGCGCGATCAGCTGGGCCTACACGGACGCGGTGCCGGGCGAGCTCGCGTCGATGAAGGCCTTCGTCGACGGGAAGGGCTGCGACGTGCGCTACTGATCCGCCGGCCGCCGGCGGGCCACGGCACGACCGCTCAGGGCAGCCAGTAGTCGACGAGCGACGCGCCGGTCACGTCGTGGGAGACGCCGCTCGCGATCGCCCACTGCGCCAGGGCGCGGCCGAGCGCCGCCATCGTGGGGAATCGATCCTCGGGGGCCTTCGACAGGCCCCGCGCCACGATCTCCCAGAGCCGCGGGTGCGCCTCGAAGGCGTCCGGGCGCGGCGGATCTGCGCGCAGCACGTCGTGCACGATGGAGATGCTGCCCGGCCCGCCGAACGGGCGCCGGCCGCTCACGAGCTCGTAGAGCACCACGCAGACGCTCCACACGTCGGAGCGCGCGCCTTCCTCCTGCCCGCCGCGCACCTGCTCGGGCGCCATGTAGGCCGGGCTCCCCACGAGCGCCTCCCGCCCGCCGCCCACCGCGCGCGTCGCCGTGAAGGCGATGCCGAAGTCGATCAGCTTGGGGACGGTCCTGCGGCCGTCGCGCACGAGCACGATGTTCGCCGGCTTCACGTCCCGGTGGACGACCCCCGCGGTGTGCGCGGCGCTGAGCGCGCCGATCACGGGCAGGAGCATCTGGACGCTGGAGATGGGCGACATCGGCCCCGCCTCGGCGAGCACCTGCGCGAGCGACCGGCCGTGGAGGAGCTCCATCACCACGAACGGCTCGCCCTCCTCCGTGGCGCTGAGGTCATAGATCCGCACCGCGGCGCGGTGCGACACCCGCGCCGTGGCCTGCGCCTCCCGGAGCAGCCGCGCGGCGGCCTCCGGGACAGGGCAGTCGCGACGGATGAGCTTCAGCGCGACGTCGAGGTCGAGGGCGAGATTCCGGGCCTTCCACACGGCGCCCATGCTCCCCTCTCCAATGAGCTCCATGAGGCGATAGCGCCCCGCCAGCACGTCGCCTGGGGCGTAGCGCCGCAGCGCAACGCTCGCCTCGTCCGCCACAGGAGGCGGCGCGTCGACGGCGGCCGGAAAGGCCGCGACCTGCGACAGGCCGGCCAGGCCGGCGCGCAGCGTGGCCGGCGGCGCGCTCGCCGGGGTCGGCAGGGTGTCCGCCGCCTCGAGGGGCGCGACATCGGCGCCATGACACCAGACCGAGCCAGACGGCCTCGACAGCTTGCCGGAAGTCCGGATGTCGACTGGCTCGAACGGAGGACGGTGCGCCACCGACAAGCGCGGAGACCGCGGTGAGCGGTACGCGCGCGGTGAAGCTCTGCCCCCACTTGCGGGGCGGGATCGATTCGACGCGGGTTCCATCGATGCGCCACGTGGCGTCGTGGAGCTGTCAGTTCGTCGGCTGTCCATGACCTTGTGCAGAAGGTATTAGCAAGGAACAGGCCGACAGAAACCGTCGCAAAACCGCCTCTTTCGCGCCCGCCGGGGCGCCGGGTGCGGGCTGGAGACCTCAGATCCCGCGCCGTTGACGGCTCTCCCCCTCAGATCAGCGGCGCGCCGCCCCGCGGGAGCGGCCCAGGACGTCGCGCCGCGGGCTCCGCAGGCGCAACGAGTCGACAGCGGCGCATTCCCTGCGCGCTGGCACACGGGCGGGCACAGCGGCGCCCGGTGTCAGCTCCCCTCGCCCCCGGCGGCGTACCCGGGGCCGGCCAGCACGCGAAGGGCGCGGTGCTCGACCGAGAACGAGATGGGCGCATTGCTCAGGAGCTCACCATCCACATTGAACCACATGCCCGGCTTCGCGGCGATCCGCACGCGGGAGGCGCGCCGGTGCATCACCTCGTCGCTCTCGAGGTAGTCGCCCGTGAGGAGGCGCGCCGCCACCGCGGCGAGATCGAGCAGCGAGGCATACCGGACGATCACCACGTCGAGCAGCCCGTCCTCCATGCTCGCCCCGGAGGCCACCTTGATCCCGCCCGCGCACGTTCTGCCGTTGGCGACGATCACGTTGAGCGCCTCGACGCGCTCGAACTCCTGATCATCCCAGGCGATCGTCGTCTCGTAGCCGGTGAGATCCGGCAGCACCTTCATGGCGCCGCGCACGTACGCGAGGGGCCCCCACGCGGACTTCATCTCGTCGGTCAGCGCCTCGTCCACCTGGCCGCTGAAGCCGCCGGCCGCGACGTTGAGGCAATACCGCGTCTGCCCCGCGCTCTCGACGTGGACGAGGTCCACCGCGCGCGTGAGCGCCTCGACGCGGCCCTCGTCGAGCAGCGCGAAGGCCTCGACCGGGTCGAACGGGACGCCGAGCGTGCGCGCCAGATCGTTGCCCGTGCCGAGCGGCACGAGGCCGAGCCGCGCGCGGTCGCGGTACGGGCCGAGCCCCTGGACGACCTCGTTGATCGTGCCGTCGCCCCCCGCCGCGACGACGATGTCCGCGCCCTCCTCGACAGCGGCCCCGGCGAGCTCGCGGGCGTGGCCCGGGCCCTCGGTCTGGATCAGCCGGACGTCGGGGCGCGCGGCGACGAGCTCGCGGAGCCGCGCCGACTGGGCGGCGTTGCCGGCGGCCGGATTGACGATGATCGAGGTGCGCACGATACTGCGATGCTAGCGCCCGGGACGCAGGCTGTCCCGCGCCAACGTCGTGGCCGCGCGGCCGCTTGTCGCCCGGGCCGCGGCCTCGCGGCCGCTTGTCGCCCGGGCCGCGGCCTGCGGCCGCTTCGGTCCTCAGCGGGCTGAGCCGGACGCGACGCGCCCCTTGAACGCGATCGGCACCTCGAGCGCCTCGGCCGCCTCGACGAGCAGGGCGTGCTCGCTCTCGTGGATCACGCCGTCGGCGGCGACGAGCCGCACCGCGAGCTCGATCGCGGCCTCGCGCATGCGCACGTCCGGCAGCTGGGCGCGGAGCGCCTCGAAGCGGCCGCGCCTGCCCTCCTCGCGCACCGAGCGCTCGATGACCGTGATGAGCGACTCGACGAAGTCCGCCCCGACGCGGCCCGCGCTCATCGCCGTCGCGTGCGCCGCGAGCTCCGCGCGCTCAGCCTCGTTGATGGATCCGTCGGCGTACGCGGCGAGAAACATGATCTCGACCATCGCGTGGAGCTTGCTGATCTCGAGGTGAGGGAAGGAAAGCTGCGTCTCGTCCATCATGAGATCCCGAGGCTAGCGTATCCCGGCCCCGCCGGACACGGCGCCCATGCCCGGCCGCTCGCTGGACCTGCTGGACGCGTGGGACGCGCTGGACGCGCGGCGCGCGTCGGACGCCAGATTGCACGGACCCGGCATCGGGCCGGCGCCCTGCCCGGCTTGCCCGCCTCGACGCGCTGCGCCCGCGAGCGCGCGGCGAAACTTCTCATCGAGCGCGGCGCCGGTTGGTGCTCAACTCCTCCCCGGGTCGATCCCTCCACCTCCGTCCTTCCACCCGAACCTCGGCCCTCCCCCCACCTCGACGCCCCGACCATGAGCTCCACCACCCCGACCGACCTCTTCCTCTCGCTGACCCCGCACAAGGTGATCGAGGCCGTCGAGGCCGCAGGCCTCTTCTGCAATCGCGTCTGCTATCCGCTGAACTCGTTCGAGAACCGCGTCTACGAGGTCGAGCTCGAGGACCGCACCCGCATCATCGCGAAGTTCTACAGGCCGGGGCGCTGGACGCGCGGCCAGATCCTGGAAGAGCACCGGTTCCTCGCCGAGCTCGCGGACGCCGAGATCCCCGTCTGCCCGACGCGCCCCTTCCCCGACGGCGAGACGCTGAAGCAGATCGATCACATCCAGTACTGCCTCTTCGAGCGCATGGGCGGCCGCGCCCCCGACGAGCTCGACGACGACCTGTTCACGCGCCTCGGCCGGCTCGCCGCCCGCATCCACAACGTGGGCGCGCAGAGGACCGCCGAGCACCGCGTCCGGCTCTCCGCCGACTCGTACGCGCGCGAGGACATCGGCTGGCTCGCCGAGCGAAAGGTCATCCCCGCCGCCGTCGCGCCGCGGTACCTTGCGGCCGCGCGCGCCGTCGCCGACGCGGCCGAGGAGCGCCTGCGCGGCGTCGACGTGCACCGCATCCACGGCGACCTCCACCCGGGCAACCTGCTGCTGCGCGACGGCGCGCTCCGCGTCCTCGACTTCGACGACATGGTCGTCGGCCCCGCCGTGCAGGACCTCTGGCTCCTCCTCCCCGGCCGCGACGCGACCGCCCGGCGGCAGCGCGAGCTCTTCGTCGACGCCTACGAGGAGCTCCGCCGCTTCGATCGCTCGACCCTCGGGCTGATCGAGCCGCTGCGCGGCCTGCGCCTGATCCACTACGCCGCCTGGATCGCACGGCGGTGGCACGACCCCATTTTCCCGAGGACTTTCCCGCACTTCGGGACCGAATCGTACTGGCGCGACGAGGCGAGCGCCCTCGAAGAAGTGATTCAGCTTACAAATTCAGGAGACGGCGGCGGCGCCGAGGGGGGCGCCGACGATCCGCCGCCGAGCGGCGGCAAGTACTTCTGGGACCTGAACTGATCGGCGCGCAGCCCGGGAGCCGCGCCCGGGAGCCGCCCGCGACCCGTGCGCGGCGCGCGGCGGTCGGGCGGCGTGCGCCTCTGAGCGCCCGCGGGCGCTCAGAGGCGCTTCAGCACCAGGATCAGCCGCCACGCGGCGGCGTGCTCGAACGGCACGTCGACGTTGAAGTCGCCGAGCGTCGCGACGAGCGAGAGCTCCGGCACCCGCTCCACGACGAGCCGCCAGCCGGCCAGATCCGGGATGTACCAGGCCGACTCCTGCCGGATCGACGAGAGCTCCCGCGGCGCGCCGCCGTTGCGCCGGGCCGAGCACACGACCTCGAGGCTCACGGGCACGACGCGATCGGGCGTCGCCCGCTCGATGTGGATGCGGAGCCGCGCGTCGATCGACTGCTCGCCGCGCACCTCGGTCCACTCGGTCCGGTTCACGCCCGACGGCGTGAGATCGGCCGGGTGGGTCGCCTCGATGACGTGGACGCCGCCCGGCAACAGCAGCGAGGCCGCGAGCCGGAGGTGGCGCTCGATCGCCGCCGGCGTGGCGAGCTGGTGGATCGCCGAGAGCGGCACGAACGAGAGATCGACCGGCGCGACGTCGGGGCGCTCGTCGAGGTCCGCGCGGCAGAAGCGGATGGCCGCGCCGGCGCCGCAGCCGCCCACGCCGGGCGCGCCGCGGGCGGCCGCCGTGCGCTCGGCGTAGGCGATCATCGCGGCGGAGCCGTCGGCGCCGGCGCAGCCGACGCCGAGCTCCGCGAACGCCCCGAGGTGCCGCGCGGGGCCGCAGGCCCACGAGAGAACGCGCTGCACCGGGCGGGCGCCGAAGCGGCGCGCGCACGCGAGCAGGAAATCGCGCTCCGCGGCGTAGTCGCGGAAGCCGAAGGCCGCGTCGTACAGCGCGGGCTCGCACGGCGCGGGCGCGGCGTCCGGCGACGGCGGCGCGGCCGGCGCTGCGGCGCGCGCCGCGCCGGCGGCCGGGGGCTCGGCCGCGGCGCGCGCCGGGGCGACCCGCCTCGTGTAGATGATGAGATCGTCGCCCGGCGCGTAGAAGTCGGCGATGACCGCCGCCCGCGTGAACTGCACGGCGTCGTAGAAGCGCACCGCCGCGCCGTGGCCCTCCCGGCTGCCCGTCTCCACGCGCACGAGGCCGCCGCCCTCGCGCGCGATCTCGGCCTCCATCGTGGAGACGAGCCCGCGCGCCACGCCCGAGCGCGCGAAATCGGGCGACGTCGCGATCCAGTAGAGGTCGTACGTGGACTGCGTCATCGGCGTGCGGCCGTAGCAGAGGTACCCCGCCAGCCGCGGGGCCTCGCCGCCGCGCGGCGCGCCGTGGAAGCTCAGCACGAAGCGATAACCGTCCGACGAGGGCTGGGCCAGCGTCGCGTCGACGAGCTCCAGCGCCACCGCGCGCTCGTCAGCGGTGAACGCCGGGAGCGCCTCGAGCAGCTCCGCGATGAGCGGCCGGTCTTCGGGGCGGAGTCCGCGCTGCGTGATCACGGCGCCTCGGGCGCGGCGGCGAGGGCGCCGCGGGCAGCGGATCGCACGGCGGCGGCGCGGCCGCGCGCCGGGGCGCGGCCCCGGGCGCGGAGCAGGTCGCCCTGGCGCGGGGCCCTGGCGAGCGCGGCGCGGAGGATCTCGCCGACGACGTCGGTATAGGAGAGGCCGGCGCGGGCCGCCGCGCGCGCGAAGCCGGCGTCCGGGGCGAGATCGCAGTTCGGGTTGACGTCGATGACGTAGGGCGTGCCGCGCTCGTCGAGCCGCACGTCGACGCGGCCGTAGTCGCGCAGCCCGAGGACCTCGAAGGCGCGGCGGCCGGCGGCGACGACCCGGCGCAGCTCGATCGGCCGCAGCACCGCCGCCGTGGAGGGCGTGCCGATCGACGCGGCCGTGTCGGGGCGCCACTTCGACTCGTACGTGACGACGTGCGGGTGCCCCTCGGGCAAGCCCTGGAAGGTGATCTCGCCGAGCGGCAGCACGCGCGGCGCGGGCCACCCGAGCAGCGAGACCGAGATCTCCCGCCCGCGCACGTAGCGCTGCACGACGACCGGCTGGCGGCACCGCGCGACGACAGCGGCGACCTGGTCTCGGAGCGCGGCGCGATCGTGGACGACCGAGCCGCGATCGATCCCGGTCGAGCCGTCCTCGCGCTCGGGCTTGACGATGGCCGGGAACGCGACGTCCGGGATGCGATCCGGGCCGTCGACGAGCACCGTCTCCGGCGTGCGCACGCCGGCGCGCGCGAGGATCCGGTTCGCCTCGGACTTGTGAAGGCAGCTGCGGAGCGCGACGTGGTCGCTGCCCGTGAAGCGGAGATCGAGCCCCGCGAGCAGCCACGCGCACATCACCTCGTGGCGGCTGTCGCCGTCGAGCGCCTCGCACAGGTTGAAGACAACGTCGGGGCGATGATCGCCGACGGCCGCGAGCACCTCGCTCGGCCGGAGCACGGGCCGGTGCGCCACGCGGACGCCGGGGGTCGCGGCGAGCGCCGCGAGGACGCTCTCTGCGACGGCCGCGCTGCCGTCCTCCCGGCCGAGCCGGAGCCGACCGCTCCCCACGCGCTCTGCCAGTGGCGGCTCGTCGAGCGCTTCCTCCGGGTCTCTGTTGGACAGGACAAGTATCCGGGGCTCAGGCACCGCGCGCCTCCGGGCCACAGCGCCGCGCGTCCGCGCGGGGGGAAAGAGCGCTCGACAGCGCCGAGCTCGGGGAGCGAGCCGCGACGCAGCTGTCCGAGCCGGATTGTGGAGAGGGCGCCTCGTCGGGGGACACGCGAAGGCGACGGAATCCGTCCATGCAAGTGGCGTCACTTCACCAGCTTGCCTGGCAATCGCAAGGGAGATTTGCGCTGTACGGGACGGAATTGGCACGACGGTGCGTCGTTGTCGCCACCGCGCCGCGTCGCATCCAGTCCGGCGCGAAATGCCCGCAGGCGAGCTCTTCTGCGCAACGGCGCCCAACGGCGCCCAAAGGAGCTTCCGACAGCGGACATCCGGTGGGCCAGCCGCCAATCCGGGCTTCCGTCGCGAGGGGATAGGCTGATTTGGAGGGGGTAAGGAGGGCGCCCGGCAGGGCGCGGGAGCGATCGTGAGGGGGTGGATCGCTGGAGAGGGCCGGGGCGCCAGAAAGGGCTTTCCTTTCCGGCGCCCTCGAGCCTTCGCGGTCAGGCGGCTTGCTGAGCGGCGCGCGGCCGTCGATCGGCCGGGAAGCAGGCCTCGATCTCGTCGCTGCCGAGCGTCTCCTTCCCGAGGAGCGCCTGGACGAGCGCCTCGATCTCGGCGCGCCGGGACTTCACGATGTCGACGGCGCGCGCGAGCTGCGCCTCGGTGAGCGCCCGCGCCGTCTCGTCGACGCGGTCGAGCAGCGCGGGGCTGCGCGAGGGGTGCCCGTCACCGACGCAGATCGGGCCGAGGTGGCTCATGCCGAGCTCCGCGACCATCTTCCACGCGATCGTCGCGGCGCGCTGGATGTCGTCCGAGGCGCCGGCCGTCATCGTCCCGAGGATGACCATCTCGGCGGCGCGGCCGCCCATCAGCATGCAGATCTGATCTTCGAGGTACTCCTTCCGGTACATCAGCCGATCCTTCTCGGGGAGCGCCTGGGTCACGCCGAGCGCGCGGCCGCGCGGGAGGATCGACACCTTGTGCACCGGATCGCAGTTCTTCGCGAGGAGCCCGACGGCGACGTGCCCGGCCTCGTGAACGGCCGTCGCGTAGCGCTCGTCCTCGTCGACGAGCACGCCCTTGCGCTCCAGGCCCATGAGCACCCGGTCGCGCGCGCGGTCGATGTGCGTCCCGTCGACCGCCTCGGCGCCCTCGCGGGCCGCGAGGATGGCCGCCTCGTTCAGCAGGTTCGCCAGGTCGGCGCCCGAGAAGCCCGGGGTGCTGCGGGCGATGTAGCCGAGGTCGACCTCGCCCTCGAGCGGGATGGGCCCGGCGTGGACGTTGAGGATCTCCTCGCGGCCGCGCACGTCGGGGAGCGGGACGGTGATCTTGCGATCGAACCGGCCCGGCCGGAGCAGCGCCGGATCGAGCATGTCGACGCGGTTCGTCGACGCGATGACGACGATGCCCGTCGCGTGATCGAACCCGTCCATCTCGACGAGGAGCTGGTTCAGCGTCTGGTCGTGCTCCGCGGAGGCGGAGTCGCCTTGCCCCTTGGCGCGGGCGCGGCCCACGGCGTCGATCTCGTCGATGAACACGATGCACGGGGCGGCCTTGCGCGCCTCGGCGAAGAGCGCGCGGACGCGGGAGGCGCCCACGCCGACGAACATCTCCTGGAAGCTCGAGCCCGACGCCGAGAGGAACCGCACGCCGGCCTCGCAGGCGACGGCGCGCGCGAGCAGCGTCTTGCCCGTCCCGGGCTCGCCCGTGAGCAGCACGCCGCGCGGGGGGCGGCCGCCGAGGCGCGCGAAGCGCTCGGGGCTCTTCAGGAACTCGACCGTCTCGGCGAGCTCCTGCTTGACCTCCTGCATGCCAGCGACGTCGGCGAAGCGGATCGGCGACCGCGAGACCCCCGCCTTGGCGTCGGAGAACATCTTCGGGCTGCGGCGCCGGCTCACCGAGTAGAGCGCGAACCCGACGGCGGCGAGGACCACCACCGGGAGCACCGCGGCCGCCGCGCGCGACTTCTCCTCGCGGGAGGCGAAGTCGACCGAGGCGCCGGCGCCCGCGAACCGGGAGACGAGCTCCTGCCTGAGCGTCGGCTCGTCGACGACGGCCGTCACGGCCACGCCGCCCGCCTGGCGCACGTAGAAGCGGTCACCGCTCACCTCGACCGAGGTCGCCTGCCCCGCCTGCGCGATCTGGAGGAGCTCGGTGTACGTGGCCGTTCGCTCCTGGGGGGCTGCGCGGACCGCGAGCCCGATCACCACCGCGAGCACCACCCCCATGATCCCGAGTACCCAAAGCCGGCGCCCTGAGGGCCCCAGCCGCTTACCCACCTGCAACAACCAGGAATTCACTGCTGCGCCACCTCACTACCCCGACGTCGGGCCGGAGCGGATCTCAGGTGTAGCAAGGATACGAACCTCAGGAAGTTCCTTCTGCGATCATTCTGAGCGGCCTGAGCACAGAATACTGCGAAAGGATGGTGGTGCCGCAAAACCGAGGTCGGAACGAAGCCGGAGAATGAGCATCGGTGTAACAAAAGTCGCCGGAACATCGATGAGCTCGCTGCGCCATGGGGCAACTGACGAGCTCGTCCCGTGATTGACGAGCTCGCCAAGCGGGCTGTCGGCCGCACGCGACCTCTCTGCAAACGCGCCGTCGCGGGGGAGCGCCGTCGGGGGACGGCTACGTGCCGGCGGGACGCGCGGCCGGCGCCGCGAGCGGCAGCGTGAAGCGGAATGTCGTCGTGGCCCCGGGGCAGCTCTCGACGGAGATGCTCCCGCCGTGGGCCTCGACGAGGCCCCGCGTGATGTAGAGGCCGAGGCCGACCCCGCGGGCGCGGCCCGGCCCGTTCCCGGGCGCGCGCCAGAAGCGCTTGAACAGGTGCGGGAGCATCGCCTCCGGGATGCCTTCGCCCCAGTTCGTGACGGCGATGTGCGCGCGGTCCGCCTCGGCGTGGACGGCGACGACGATGTCGCGCCCCGGCTCACCGTACCTGGCGGCGTTCGAGAGAAGGTTGGTGACGATCTGCTCGAGCCGCCCCGGGTCCGCCAGGACGGCGGGCACGTCGCCGCGCACCTCCAGGCGCACGCGGTGGCCCTCCGTCGCCGCGGCCGACCGCTCGAGGATCTCCCCGAGCTGCGCGCGGAGATCGACCGGGCGGGGCTCCAGCGTGAGCTGCTGCGCCTCGATGCGCGAGGCGTCGAGGAGGTCGTCGATCATGCGCCGCAGCCGGTCGACCGAGTCGTAGATCCTGCCGAGCTGCTTCTCGCCGTCCCCGGTGGGCAGCGCGCCGAGCCGGCGGCGCAGGAGGTGGCCCGCCGTCGCGATGACCTGGATCGGCTGGCGGAGGTCGTGCGCGACGACGCCGGTCCACTCCTGGCGCTGCCGCTCCAGCTCCTTGAGCGCCGAGATGTCCTGGAAGACGGCGACCGCCCCCTGGATCTCGCCGTCGTCCGAGCGCACCGGCGCGGCGTTGACGAGCACCGGGACGAAGGCGCGCTCGGCCTCGCACCAGAGCTGCCCCTCGACGCCCGTCACGACCTCGCCGCGGCAGAGCGCCCGGGTCATCGGGCGGTCGTGCCAGCCCACGGGCTCTCCCGACGGCGCTCGGTGGTCGAAGAGCGCCGCGTTGCCCCAGGGATCGCGCTCGCCCTCGCGGTGGATCGCGAAGCTCAGCGCGAGCCGGTTGCACGTGACGAGCCGCCCCTCCGCGTCGACGAGGAGCGCCGCCTCGGGCATCTGATCGAGGACCGCCTGGAGCCGCCGGCGCTCGCTCGCCTCGGAGCGGTAGACGGCCTCGATCTGCGCTCGGACCCGCCGCTCCGCCGCGTGGGCGCGCTCGAGCGCGGCCTCCATGGCCTTGCGGCGCCCGATGTCGCGGCAGATCGTGGAGAAGCCGATGACGCGCCCCGCGTCGTCCACGACGGTCGACACCGTGATCTCGACGTCGATGGTCTTCCCGTCCCTCGTCAGGCCCACGGTCTCGAAGTGCTCGAGGCGCTCGCCTCGGCGCAGGCGCTCGAGATTTTCCTCGACCTCGCCGGCGCGCTCGGGCGGGTACAGGACGGACACCTTGCGCCCGATCACCTCCCCGGCGCTGTGGCCGTGGAGGCGCTCGGCGGCCGGGTTCCAGCTCACGATCATCCCGTCGAGGTCGGTGCCGACGACGACGTCCTCCGAGGAGTGCGCGAGGGTCGCGAGGAAGGCGCGCGCCTCCTCGGCCCGGCGCCGCGCCTCGTCGAGGGCGTTCAGGTGCGCCGCGCTGCTCCAGAGCACGCTCGCGAGGAAGAGCGTCGTGGCGGCCGAGGCGAGCGAGAACGACGCGGCGATCGGGTAAGCGCCGAGATCCGCGCCGATCAAGAAGAGGCGGCCGAGGGCGATCGGGACGAGGACGACGAGGGGCAGCAGGCGCCGCAGCAGGACGCCTCCGGGCGCGCTGGCCGTCAGCGTGGCGAACGCGCCGCAGTCCGGCCGCGCCGTTAGGAGCCCGACCGCCAGCGCGAGCAGGGCGATCGCGGCGTGGAGCGGCATGCCGGTGAACGGGAACAGCGGCGGGAGCCCGTAGAAATAGCCGACGCCGAGCAGGTAGCCGGTCAGCACGGTCAGCGCGAGCGCCACGACGGCCAGCGCGCACGCGACCATGCGCCGGCAGGCGCGCGGCGTCTTCACGGGCAGCGAGAGGAGCGCCGCGCCGATCAGGGCGAGGCCGAGCGCCGTGTTCGGCGACGGCCTGCCGGGGAACCTGCTCGGAAAGTCGACCCGCGCGGGGAACAGCAGGAGATCGACGCCGAGATCCCACCCGGAGACGTACTGCACGAGGGGGACGAGGCCGAGCACCGCGACGGCGACGGCGCTCGCGTGCCCGAGCCGGCGGAGCGGCGCCCGGCGCCCCTCGCGGCCGAGCAGCCCGAGCGACAGGCCGGCGAGGACGAGGCCGAGCGCGGTGGTCGGCACCATGCTCGGCCAGCTGCGTGCGATCGAGATGAGCGCGGTCCTCCGCGTCGACCAGCCCAGCAGGCCCGCACCCCCCACGAGGATCGAGCAGGCCGCCCCGACGATGACGCCGAGCGGCGCGCGGCTCGACTGCCCGGTCGGCCCATCGTCCCCCATCACGGCCTCCCCCCTAGATAAGACGTATAGTAGCGAGTCAGGTCCCCTGCTGGTCGCGCGACGAGAAACGGGACCGCGCCGTCGAGCCCGGCCCGCTGCGATGAGAGCGCGATGAGAGGCGCGCTCAGCGGGGCGGCGCCCCGCGCGCCCCTGGCTCGCCGGGCGGGCGCGGGCGGACGTTCAGCCCTTGCGCCCGAAGATGGCCGCGTCGGCGGAGAACCGCCCGGGGCCGACGAGGAGCAGCGTGAGGGCGATGGAGAGGTAGACCGCCGCCGCCTCGTACGAGGCGGCGCCCATCGCGAAGAACGGATCGCCGCGCCCCACGTGCGTGAGGACCGCGACGGCCATGGTGGCGGCGATGCCGAGCGACGCGAGCGGCGTCAGGAGGCCGAGGATCCAGGCGAGGCCGCCGCCGACCTCGGCGAGCGCGGCGAGCGCCTGCAAGAAGCCCGGGACGGGCGCGGTGGGCCCCATCCAGCCGAAGGGGTTCTGGATCTTCCCCCAGCCGTGAAAGATGAACGCGATGCCGGTGACCACGCGAAGCGCGAGCAGCGCGGCCGACGCCGGGGCCGGCAAGTCGGTCACCCGCAGGAATCTCTTGAGCATGGGGATCACTCCTCTCGGCTCGGTAATTAAGGAAATACGTCTGGAGAAGCAATCGGGTACGTGGGAGGCCTCACGCCGGGCCGCGCGGCGCCGCTCCCGTCCCGCCGGGCGGCGCCTGCGCGGGCGCGCCGCCGCGGCGATCCGCGCCTCAGGCGCCGGCCGCCCGATCGTGGCCGCGCGCGGGGGCCGCGGGCATCGCGGGCGTCGCGGAGATCGCGCGCTCGTCGCTCAGGGCCTCGAGGCACCGCCGCTTGATCGCGGCAAACTCGCTCGATCCGACGATCGCGGCGCTCCGCGGCCTCCCGAAGGGCACCGCGATCTCGGCGCCGACGCGGCAGGGGCGGCGGGTCATGAGCGCGATGCGATCGGACAGGAAGATGGCCTCGTCGATGTCGTGGGTGACGAACAGCACGGTGGCGCGGACCTGGCGGAACACGTCGAGCAGCAGCTCGTGCATCGACAGCCTGGTCTGGGCGTCCAGCGCGCTGAACGGCTCGTCCATCAGCACGACCCGCGGCTCGTTGATCAGCACGCGCGCGATCTCGACCCGCTGCTGCATGCCGCCCGAGAGCTGCGCCGGATACGCGTCCTCGAACCCCGAGAGCCCCACGAGCCCGAGCAGGCGCCGGGACGCCTCGGCGCGCTCGCGCGCCCGGACGCCGCGCATCTTCAGGCCGAAGCCTATGTTGTCGAGCACCGTCTTCCAGGGGAGCAGGGAGCACTGCTGGAAGACCATGCCGCGCTCCGGCCCGGGCCCGTCGACCCGCGCGCCGCCGACGACGATGCTGCCGCGCTCCGGCGCCACGTACCCGGCGACGGCGTTCAGGATCGTCGACTTGCCGCACCCGGAGGGGCCGAGCAGGCTCACGAGCTCGCCGCTCCCGACGGTCAGGTCGAGATCCCGCACCGCCTCGACGCGGCGGGGGCCCGCCCCCAGCGCCACGGAGAGCCCGCGGATCTCCACGGTCCCTCCCGGGATGGCCGGGCGATCTGCGGGCGTCATCGGGCGTTCTCCTCGGGCCGGTGCCACGGGGTGAGCCACGCGCCGATCCGCTGGACCAGCGCGCTGCTCAGCATGCCGAGGAGGCCGATGAGCAGCATGCCGAGGACGATGTCCGGGTAGCGCTGCAGGTTGTACGACTCCCAGGTGAAGTAGCCGACGCCGTACTGGCCGCCGATCATCTCGGCGGTCACGAGGCAGAACCAGGACGTGCCCATGCCGATGCTCATGCCGGTGACGATGCTGGGCAGCGCGCCCGGCAGGACGACCTCGAGGAACAGGCGGAACGGGCGCGCGCCGAGGCTGCGGGAGCTCGCGATGAGCCGCGGGTCGACGGCGCCCACGCCGTGGATCGTCGCGAGCAGGATCGGGAACAGCGCGCCGATGGTCGTGATGAAGATCATGCTCAGCTCGGCCGACGGGAACATCAGGATCGCGAGCGGGAGCCAGGCGACGCCGGGGATGGGGCGCAGGACCTCGAGCGGCGGCAGGAGGGTGTCCTCGGCGAGCCGCGATCGGCCGATGACGAGCCCGAGCGCGACGCCGGCGACGCCCGCGGCGACGAAGCCGGCGAGCACGCGGAGCACGCTGCTCCAGAGGTGCATCCAGAGCTTCGGCGAGCCGAGGAGATCGCGCGCCGCGGCGAGGATCTCGGTCGGGGCGGGCACGTTGACGAACGTGACGACGCCGAGATCCGCGCGCGACGCCGACGCCCACTGCCAGAGGGCGACGCACGCGGCCACGGACAGCGCGCGCAGCCAGGGGCGGCGCAGGTGGGGCCGCGGGCGCTTCGCCTGCGCGAGCGCCCCGGCCCGCGCCGGCGCCGCGCTCCCCCGGGCCGGCGCGAGGCCTGGGCGGCCGAGGGGGCCCACCCCGGGCGGCGCGCTGCGCTCGGAGATCATCGTCATGGCGCCACCGCCGTGAGCTTCGCGGCGTCGCCCCGGAGCGTCGCGAAGTCGACGACCGCCGCGGCGTTCTGCGCGGCCCACCGCTCGGCGTCCTCCTTCGCGAGGAACGCGGAGGCGCTCCCGTCCGGGCGCCGCGCGTACCACGCGCGATCGGCCAGGAGCTTCACCCCGGTCTCGCGATCGTGGACGAAGGCGGCGCGGATCTGCTTGCCCTCGGCCTCGATCTGCTTCAGCGCGGCGAGCGCCGAGGCCGGGCTCCGGTACGCGCGCACCTTCGGCTCGCCGGCGACCCAGATCTGCGCGGCGAGCGTCGGCTCGTCGATCGGCGCGCCGGACAGCGCGTCGCCGCCGGAGAGCGGCAGCTTCGCGTGGCTCGCGAGCCGCGCCTCGTAGTCGAGCCCGAGCTCCTCGGCCGCGCGCCGGATGTACCTGTCGTCGACGAACTGGCCCACGTCGAGGGTCGTGTCCGTGCGCTTGAGCAGGGTGAGCGTGTCCACGGCGACCTGGAGGGCGCGGCGGACCTCGGGCTTGATCGTGAAGTCGCGCGTCTGGATGCCGAGCGGGCCGTGGAACATGTAGGCGACCTCGGCGTCCACGCCGGTCACCTTCTCGATGAGCTCGCTGTGCTCCTCGGGCTCCTCTGCGAAGAGGCGGTCCGCCTCGAGCGCCGCCTTGAGGAAGGCGACGACGATCTCCGGGTGCTCCTCGGCGTAGGCCGCGCGCACGAGGACGCCGTGCGCCGTCGGCACCTTGACGCTGGCGCCGTCGTAGATCTTCCGGGCGAAGCCGCGGAACGGGAACAGCTCCGCGAAGGGGACGAAATCGGCGTGCGCGTCGATCTTCCCCGCCTTCAGCGAGGAGCCGCCGACCTCGGGCGACTGCGAGACGAGCGTGACGTCCCTGTCCGGATCCCAGCCGAGATCGCGGATCGCCCGGAGCAGCATGCCGTGGGCGGAGGAGCCGAACGGGACGGAGATCTGCTTGCCCTTGAGGTCCTTCAGGCCCTGCGCCGGCGAGTCGATCGGCACGACGATGCCGTTGCCGCTGCCCAGCGCGCTGCCGGAGAGCGTGGCGATGTAGAGGCTGCGGCTGCCCGCCTTCTGGAACGCGACGCCGTTCAGCACGCCGGGGAAGTCGGCCATCGCGCCGATGTCGAGCTTCTCGGCCACCATCTCGGTCGTCAGCGGCGGGCCCGAGGTGAAGTCCTTCCACTCGATCTCGTAGGTGACGTCCTTGTACTTGCCGTCCCTCGGCAGGTGCTTCTCGAGCAGCTTGAGCTCGCGGATCAGGAGCCCGCCCGTGGCGCAGTTGATCGTCGTGTCCTGCGTCCCGATGGCGATGCGGATCGTCTGCTTCGCGTCCGGCTTGCACGACAGGCCGACGAGGACCGCCGCGAGGAGCAGGAGCGCGCGAATACCTTGAATCATGGACTCAGTCCCTCGCGAAGGTCTCGTGTCGTCCGGCGCCCGCCCGGAGGGCGTCGAGCGCGCGGCTCGCCGCCTTGCGCACCTCGACGTCGGTGTCGCCGAGCAGCCGGTGCAGCGGCGCCTCGGCGACCGCCGCCTTGAGCTCGCCGAGCGCCTGGGCGGCGGCGCGGCGGAGATCCGGGAGGTCGCTCCCGAGCAGCCGGACGAGGTCCGGCACGGCCGGCGCGGCCCGGAGCCGCCCGAGCGCGAGCGCCGCCTCCTTGCGGACCTGCCAGGCGCCGTCGTCGAGCGCGCCCCGGAGGTGCGGCGCGGCGAGCCCGTGCCCGGAGCGGCCGAGGACGATCGCGGCCTCGACGCGGACCCGCCAGTCGGGGTCCGAGAGCAGCGCGATGAAGTCCTGGACGAGCGCGGGGGCGCCGGCCGGGTCGAGCGCCTCGAGCGCGCCGACGGCGACCTGCCGCACCTGCGCGTCGGGGTCGCGCAGCCGCGCGCGGAGCGCGGGCGCCGCCTCGGGCCGCCGCAGGTAGGCCAGGGTGAGGACCGCCTCGCGGCGCACCTCGGGCGCGGGATCCTCGAGCGCGCCCTCGAGCGGCGCGAGCGCCCGCGGATCGCGGAGCTCGCGGAGCGCCACGATGACCGCAGCGCGCACGAACGGCCGACCATGACGCATTGCGTCAATCAGAGGGGTCGCGGCGTCGGTTCCGCGAAACTCACGGAGCGCCGCGGCCGCAGCCTCGCGCACGTGGGCCTCCTCGTCCTCGAGCGCCCCGATGACGGCCGGCACCGCGCTGGGGTCGCCGAGGTCCTCGAGGTGCCCTATCGCGAGCGCCCGCACCGTGGGGTCCTCGTCGCGGACGGCCTCGACGAGCGGGCGGACGATCTCCGGATCCGAGAGGTCGTCGAGCTGGGTCAGCGCGAGCTGGCGCGCGCCGGGGTCGGGATCGCGCAGGACGCTCTCCAGCTCCTGCGCAGGGGACGGGTGTGTCATGTCGTCTCCGCCTCCGGTCCCTAGCGAATGAGAAAGGGGATCTTCACGGTGATGGCCTCTTTGGGGCAATCGATCTCGCACGCGAGGCAATACCAGCACTCGTCGTAGGCCATGTGCGCCTTGCCCGTGTCGGGGCTCACGGCGAGGCAGTCGACAGGGCACGAGTCGATGCAGATGCGGCAGCCCTTGATGCACGACGCCTCGTCGACGACGACCGGCAGATCGAAGCGGGCGACGGCCTCGGCGTGGCCCGCTGTCCTCGCGCGCTGGGCCTTGACGGACTCTCGGTTAAGAAGGTGACCCATGGTTGATTGACCTCGTCGCGCGTCAGAGCGGCGCGCGCTGCTCCTCGGCGGGGATGCGCAGGCGGTGGTATGTCTTGAGCTCGCCGTCGTCGATCGGGAAGAGGTAGGGCTCCACCGGTCGCTTGAAGAGGACCATCTCGCCGCGCTCGTCCTTCTTCAGGTTCACGTGCGCGAACCAGCGGCGGTCGTCCATCTCGGGGTAATCGAGCCGATGATGGTAGAGGCCCCAGCGGCTCTCGGTCCTGAACAGCGACGCGCGCGCGGCCATCTCCGCGCAGTCGCGGATGAAGTGGCACTCCATCACCCGCATGAGCTCGTGGGGGCTCGCCGCGGTGACCTCCTCGAGCTCGTCCTTCGCCCGCAGGAAGTACTCGAGCCCGAGCGCCATCCGGTTGCCCGTCTTGGGCGGCTGGAGGTAATCGTTCACGAGGCGCCGCACCTTGTATTCGTACTGGTGCGGCGCGACCCCGCCCTTGCGCGACAGCGGGGCGAGGATGCGCTCGCGCTCGGCGTCGACGGCGGCCGGCGCAGGCTCGACCGCGGGCGCGCGATCGAGGTAATCGAGCGCGCTCTGCGCGCAGATCTTCCCGTACGTGAGCGCGCCGAGCAGGTAGTTGTGCGGCACGCACGCCATGTCGCCGGCGGCGTAGAGCCCGGGCACGGTGGTCTCGCCCTTCTCGTTGACCCACACCCCCGACGCGCTGTGCCCGCTGCACAGGCCGATCTCCGAGATGTGCATCTCGACGAGATCGTTCGCGTAGCTGTGCCCCCTGCCCTCGTGGAAGCGCCCGCGGCTCGGGCGCTCCGTCTGGTGGAGGACCCGCTCGACCTCGGTGATCGTCTCCGGGGCGAGGTGGGTGAGCTTCAGGTACACAGGGCCGTTCGCGGAGTGGAGCTCCCGGTAGAACTCGAGCATCATCTGCCCGCTCCAGTAATCGCTCTCGATGAAGCGGTGCCCCTTCGCGTTGACCGTGTGCCCGCCGAGCGGGCCTGTCACGTACGCGCACGCCGGACCGTTGTAGTCCTTGATGAGCGGGTTGATCTGGAAGCACTCGATGCCGGTGAGCTCGGCGCCCGCGTGGTACGCCATCGAGTAGCCGTCTCCGGCGTTCGAGGGGTTCTCGTACGTGCCGTGGAGATAGCCGGAGGCCGGCAGCCCGAGCCGCCCGGAGGCGCCGCAGCAGAGGATCACCGCCCTCGCCTTGATCACCTCGATGTGGCCCTCGCGCGTGTCGAAGCCCATCACCCCGGCGACCTGCCCGTCGGACACGAGGATCCGTGTCGCCATGACGCGGTTGACGACGCGCACCCCGGCGCGCTTGACCATGCGCGTGAGGATCTTCTTGAGATCGTAGCCCTCGGGCATCGGGAGCACGTAGCTCCCGTTGTGGTGGACCTTCTTGACGTCGAAATCGCCCGAGCGCGTCTTCTGGAACTTCACGCCCCAGGAGTCGAGCTCCTGGATCATCGCGAAGCTGTTCCGCGCGTATTCGTAGATGGCGCGCTGGTTCACGATGCCGTCGTTGGCCACCGTGATCTCCTTGACGTATTGCTCCGGCGTCGCGTGCCCGGGGATGATCGCGTTGTTCAGGCCGTCCATGCCTATCGCGATCGCCCCGCTCCGCTTGATATGCGCCTTCTCGAGGAGGACGACCCTCCCGCGAGGCAACCGCTGTTGCGCCTCCACCGCTGCAGTGGAGCCTGCGCTGCCGCCGCCGACGACGACGACGTCCGCCTCTGTCACGCGAATGTCCATTGAAAGCCCTCGATATTTCAGGCGCGCACGCAGACGACCCCGCCACCGAAGGTGCCAGTGGACAGGGGTCGGACGCCCGGCGTCTCCCATCACAGACGCGGCATCCGTTTTAACAGACGGCCCCATCCTGGGCAATCGCTTTGTGATTGCCGGGCAGCAGTTGTGTCTCGGGGGCAGCAGCGGCTGGCTCGTGGGCCGCAGCCGTGCCCCTCGGGCAGCACAGCCGTGCCCCTCGGGCAGCAACCGTGCCCCTCAGGCAGCAACCGTGCCCCTCGGAGGGCAGCGCGGGCAGCGCGGGCAGCGCGGGCAGCGCGGGCAGCGCGGGCAGCGCGGGCAGCCGACCAAGGTCAAGCGCAGCGCCGGTGCGCCTTGCAAGCGAAAACGCAGGGCCGGCGGTGGACGGGAGCGCGACCGCGGCGCCGCCGCGCCCAGACAGGCTCACCGCCGGTGCGGATCCCCGACCCGCCCAGAAAGATTCGCCTTTCCACCATGGTTGTCCCCCCGAAGACGCGGGCGGGACGCTACCATGCGGGGCAACCCGCAGTCCTCCCACGGATCGGGGGACCGCGCGCGGTCCTTCATGTCCTCTGTCACCCTGATCCACCGCGCCCGGCGCCCCCCAGCCCCGGCGCCCGCGCGCCGCTTCGCTGCATGGCCAAGCACCCGTCCCAGCTCGCCGACCTAGAGATCCAGCGCCGCCTCGGCGCTGGCGGCATGGCGGAGGTCTTCCTCGCCAAGAAGCGCGGCGCCGAGGGGACGTACAAGCTCCTCGTCGTCAAGCGGATCCTCCCCGCGCACGGGTCGTCGCGGCGCTTCCGCGCGATGTTCGTCGAGGAGGCCCACCTCGCGACCCGCCTCAACCACCCGAACATCGTCCAGGTCTACGAGTTCTCCGACCACGGCGAGGACGGGCTGCTCCTCTCGATGGAGTACGTCGAGGGCTTCGACCTCGGCAAGCTCATGCGCGCCGCCCAGCAGAAGGAGTCGCGCATCCCGCCGCTCGTGTCGGCGTTCATCGTCTCCGAGGCGGCCAAGGGGCTGCACTACGCCCACGAGCGCAAGGACGAGGGCGGCATGCCGCTCGCGATCGTCCACCGCGACGTCTCGCCGCAGAACATCCTGATCTCGTTCGAGGGCGTCGTGAAGATCGCCGACTTCGGCATCGCCAGCGCGAACCTCTTCCGCGAGGAGCCCGGCGTGCTGAAGGGCAAGTTCGGGTACATGTCGCCCGAGCAGGCGCGCGGCGAGCGCGTCGACCGGCGGAGCGACATCTACGCGCTCGGCGTCGTGCTCTACGAGCTGCTCGCCATGCGCTCGCCCTACGGCAAGCTCGACGACGACGCGCTCCTCCAGGCCGTCAAGGAGGGGCTCTTCGAGCCCCCGTCGGCGCACGCGCCCGACATCCCGACCGAGCTCGAGGCGATCGTGATGCGCGCCATGGCGGGCGACCCCGAGGACCGCTTCCAGACCGCGCGCGACCTGGCCGGGGCGATCGCGCGCGTGCTGCTCGCGAAGCAGGAGCTCGTCGACAACGCGTCGGTCGAGCAGACCGTGGCCCACCTGCTCGGCCGCGAGCGCGAGCAGGAGGCGCGCGCGCACGCCGAGGGGGGCGCGAAGCAGGAGGAGCAGGGCGAGAGCTCCGTGGCGCAGCCGCAGACGCTCGCGGCGGTGCCGGCCGCGCGCACGGGCGGCGACGTCGAGGGCACCGGCGCGCCGCGCGTCGTGCGCGAGGTGCGCCACGTGGCCGTCGTGACGCTGCGCATCGAGGGCGTCGACGCGCTGCTCGGGGCGCAGGGGCGGCTCGCGGGCAAGCGCAGCGGGCGCTCCATCCGCACGACGCTCGACGCGATCGCCTTCAAGCACGGGGCGATCTGGTCGTGGGAGTCGCACGCGAGCGCGCGCGCCGTCGTGGGGCTGCTCGCGAACCCGTCGCGCGCCGCCGCCGACGCCGCGTCGCTCGCGGTCGACGTGCACGAGGCGCTCGCCGGCGCGTCGGAGGACCTGCCCGTCGAGCTGCGCGCCGCGATCGGCATCGTCCGCGGCATCGCGTACGGCGAGCGCGACGAGCAGGGGCACCTCATCAACCACGTGCTCAAGGAGCCAGCGAACTACCTCGCCGAGCGCCTCGGCAGCCGCACCCCGTTCGGCAAGACGTGGGTCGCGGGCGGCGTCTACCGCCTCGTCCGGCGCGATTTCCGCTGGGGCGACGCGCCGTCGCTCGATCTCGACGACGCGCGCGGCTACCCCGTCCCGCACCAGATGCGGCTCTACGCGCTGCAGCGCCCGCTCACGCGCGAGGAGCGCATGGCCGAGATCGCGCTGTCGCCGAACGACCTCGTCGGGCGCGACGCCGAGCGGGCCGACCTGCACGCGGCCTACCACCGCGCCGTCTCGCCGCCGGTGAAGGCGGTCGTCGAACCCGCGCAGCCCGCGCAGCCCGCGCCCCGCTTCGGCGAGGGCGAGCCGCCGCAGAGCATGCCGGGCAAGCCGGAGAGCCCGCCGGGCGGCGCGCTGCGCGGCCAGTCGGTGGCGCGCGTCATCGTCGGCGAGATGGGCATCGGCAAGAGCGCGCTCATCTCGACGTTCCTCTCGGAGCTGCCGGGCGAGGCGCGCGTGCTCCACGTCGAGTGCTCGCCGGTGAAGAGCGAGCTGCCGCTCGCCACCGTCTGCGACGTGCTCCGCGACGTGACCGGGATGGGGCTCGACCACGCGATCGACGACGCCGCGCACGTCATCCGCGCGCTGCTCGGGCCGATCGCGCGCTCGCCGCTCGGGTCGCGCATCGTCACGCGCCTCGCCGAGCTCGTCACGGGCAAGCAGGTCGAGCACCCCGAGGACGACGCGGCGGCCTACGGCCGCGACATCGTGGCGCGCGGCGTGAAGTACCTGCTCGGGTCGCTCGCGCGCCACCAGCCGCTCGTCGTCGTCATCGACGGCCTCCAGTGGGCCGATCGCCCGAGCCTCGAGCTCATCTCGGAGCTCCTGAAGCAGCGCTCGGAGCGGCTCCCGATCCTCGTGCTGCTCCTCACCCGCCCCGAGGAGCGCGTGACCCCGTTCATCGAGGGGCTCGTGCGCATCGAGCTCCGCGGGCTGAGCGCCGAGGAGCAGATGCGCCTCGTGGAGGCGCGCCTCGGCGTGCGCGACGGCGTGGCCGCCGTCTGCGGCGAGCTCGTGCCGCGCGTCGCCGGCAACCCGTTCTTCCTCCTCGAGATGGTCGACGCGCTGCTCGAGCGGGGCACGCTCGAGATCGTCGAGCACCCGGGCGGCCGGCACGAGCTCGTCCGCCACGACAGGACCGGCGACCGCGGCGAGCCGCTCCCGTCGACGCTGGAGCAGCTCATCGGCGACCGCCTGCGCGAGCTGCCGCCGGCGGAGCACGACGTCGTGAACTGGCTGGCCGTCGCCGGGGGCCCGCTGCTCAAGGACGACATCCTGAACCTGACGCGGCTCGCGGACGACGAGGCGGTGACGCGCCTCTGCGCGCGCGGCCTGTGCGATCGCCGGGCCGGAGCGGTGGATTTCCGGCACCCGCTCGTGCGCGACGTCGCCTACCTCGCGCTCGACAGCGCGAGCCGCGTGCGCATGCACCGGCGGCTCGGCGAGCACCTGTCGACGACGCCGCTCGCGCAGGGGCTCTCGGCCGCGATCGTGGCGCAGCACCTCGCGCGCGGCGAGGCGCCCGGGCCGGCGGCGGAGCTCTACCTCGACGCGGCGCGGGCCGCGCGCGCCGGCCACCAGGCGCAGCTCTCGCGGCGGTACTACGAGCGCGCCCTGTCGCTGCTGCCGACCGGCGACAGCCGGCGGATGATCGCGCACGAGGCGCTGGAGGCGATCTTCCGCCACCTCGGCCGCCGGCGCGAGCGGCGCAAGCACCTCGCGGCGCTGCGGCAGCTCGCGAAGGAGAGCGGGCAGGCGCGCTGGGCGGCGCTCGCGCTCGTGCGCACCGCGCGGCTCGACCTCGACGAGGGCCACCTCGCCCGGGGCCTGCCGGTGGCCCAGCGCGCCGCCGAGATCGCCCGCATCGCGCGCCGCCCGGCGCTCGAGGTCGAGGCGCTGACGATCCTGTCGGAGGTGCTCCGCGAGCTCGGCGACGTCCAGGGCGCGATCAGCGCGGCCGACAGGGCGCTCCGGGTGACGCACACGGGCGGGCTCACGCCGCGGGCGCGCGCGGAGGTGCTGCGCGCGAAGGGCGTGCTGCTGCGCCGGGTCGGCCGCGTGCAGGAGGCGGTGGAGGCCTACGCCGAGGCGATCGCCGTCTTCCGCGCGGTGGGGGCGCGTCGCAGCGAGGCGCGCGCGAAGAACTCGCTCGCGGTGGCGATGTTCGTGCTGGAGCGCTTCGAGGACGCGATCGCCGTCGGGCTCTCGTCGATCTCCATCGATCTCGCGATCGGGGGGCGTTTCCAGATCGCGAAGACGCTGAGCAACATCGGCCACGCGTACGCCAAGCTCGGCGACATGCCGCGGAGCCTCGCGTACATGAAGCGGGCGCGCGAGGCGCACGAGCGCTATGACGACCAGGATGCGCGCGCCGACACGCTCCTCTGCTCGGCGGGGATCCTGCTCGAGGCGGGCGACGTCGACGCCGCGCACGCGCTCTGCGCCGACGCGAGCGCGCTCATCGCGGTGACCGGCAGCGTCTACGACATGATCCACGAGCGCAACGTGCGCGGCCTCCTCGCGAGGGCGCGGGGGGACATCCAGGGGGCGATCGCGAACGCCTCCGAGGCGCGGCAGCTCGCCGAGTCGCAGGGGCTGATGAGCTACCACGCGTACGCGACGGCGATCGAGGCGGCGTCGCGCGTGGACGCCGGCGAGGTGCACACGGGGGTGCTGCTCGCGCGGACGGCGCTCGGCGCGGTCGAGGCGAGCAGCTCCGAGTACGGCATCGAGGTGCGCGACCTCTGCTGCGCGGCGCTGCAGAAGGGCGCGCCGGCGAGCGCGGCGGACGCCTACCACCGCGCCGCGGCGCACGTCCGGATGGTGGCGGGCTACATCCGCGACGCGCGGCTCAAGGCGCTGTTCCTCGAGCGCACCGTGGTGCGGCGCATCCTCGCCGCGGAGGCCGAGGGTCCGGCGGCGGGGCACGACCCGCTCCGCCGCGGGGAGATGGCATGACGGGTACCGGCGGAAGGACAGGGACGAAGCCGCGGCGCAAGGTCGCCGTGATCCTCTCGGGCGGCGGGGCGCGGGGCGCCTACGAGGTCGGCGTGCTGTCGTACGTGCTCGACGCGTTCGCCCGCCTCCGCGGGGCGCCGCCGCGCATCGACATCCTGTGCGGGACGTCGGTCGGCGCGGTGAACGCGTGCTACCTCGCGGCGCACCTCGACGACGCGACGCTGGGCATCCGGCGGCTCGTCAACCTCTGGACGCAGCTCAGGCTGGAGACGGTGCTCGGCTTCGGGGTGCGGCAGGCGATCTCGCTGCCGAAGCTCCTGTTCGGCGGCGGGTCGCAGGGCGTGGGCCTGTTCGACGTCTCGCCGATGCAGCGGCTCGTGGAGCGCGAGATCCCGTGGCGGGCGATCGCGCGCACGCTGCGCCACGGGTACCTCTCGGCGGTGAGCGTGTCGGCGACGGAGATCGGGACGGGGCGCACGGTGATCTTCATGCAGACGGGGCCGGACGGCGCGCTGCCGACGACGGCGCCGCCGCGCACGATCATCCGCGGCGCGCTGATCGGCCCGCCGCACGCGCTCGCGTCGGCGGCGATCCCGATCCTGTTCCCGCCGGTGCGCATCGGCCGCGATCTGTACATGGACGGCGGCGTGCGGCAGAACACGCCGATCGCGCCGGCGCTGCGGCTGGGGGCGACGCACGTGCTGGCGATCGGGCTGTCGCGGGAGGTGCGCAGCATCGACGCGGGCGACAGCGGCAAGCCGCCCGGGATGGCGCTGGTCCTCGGCAAGGTGCTGAACGCGTTCCTCCTCGACCACATCCAGACCGACTTCGAGGTGCTCACGCGGGTGAACCACATGATCGAGGACGGCGAGCGGGCGTTCGGGCCGGATTTCCTTCCCTCGATCAACGCGGCGGCGGCGCAGCGCGGGGCGCTGCCGTACCGGCGGGTGGAGACGCTCGTGGTGCGGCCGAGCGTGGATCTCGGGCGGCTGGCGGCGGAGCACGTGAGGGCGGGCAAGCTGCAGGGCGGGCCGGCGATGATGCGGCGGCTCCTGTCGCTCGTCGACGTCGGGGCGGAGAACGACGCGGATCTCGCGAGCTACCTGCTGTTCGACGGGTCGTTCACGCGCAAGCTCATCGAGCTCGGGCGGGCGGACGCGGAGGCGCGGCGGCACGACGTGGCGGACTTCTTCGGGAGCGCGGCGGAGGAGGCGGAGCCCACGCTGTCGGACAGCGCGGAGTGGTCCATACCGCCGCCGGTGGGGCCCGGGGGGTCCATCTAGAGCTGCCCCGCCCACCGAGGGGTGTTCGCGGCGCGGGGTTCGCACGATATCGCACGATGCGACAGGGAGACGCACGCCGGAGATGAGGGCAATGACGCCCGCCTGGCTTCGATCTGTTGCCATCCCGTGCCCCGCACGGGCAAGATGCGGTGTGCTGGAGCCCCGGTGACCGCCGGACGTGTCATCGGAGGAGTGGGCAGCTCCAGCCCGAAAAGCAGGAGCCATGACCATGGAACAGGCGCTCGATCCATCTGCCATCTACCCGGACCGATCCCGCTGGGACGACGCGAAGCTGGCGATGATGGCCGAGGTGGCGCCCGTGGCCATGATCGTGTGCGACAGGGAGCGCGTCGTGCGCTTCTGGAACCGACAGGCGTCACGGCTGCTCGGGTGGGCCCAGAGCGAGGTGATCGGCAGAGAGCTGCCCTGCCTCGGCCGCGACGAGGTCGAGCCATGGTGGGTGTCGTCGGGCGCCCCCATGCCGGTGCGAGGCATCCGCAAGGACGGCTCCTCCATCGATCTGGAGATCACGGCGGAGGTCGTGGAGCGCGACGCGTCGGGCGCGGCCGCCGGGGTCGTGGCGATCGTCCGGGAGGCGCGCGACGAGAGGCGCCCGGACGGCGGCGCGACCGCGGCGGCGGAGGCGACCGAGGCGCTCCGCGAGAGCGAGGAGCGCTTCCGCATGGTCACGCTCGCCACCCAGGACGCCATCTACGATTACAACGTCACGACCGGCGCGGTCTGGCGCAGCGACTCCTTCGAGCGGATCTCGGGCGCCCCCAGGGAGCTCTACGCCGACGCGAGCTGGTGGCGCGAGCACATCCACCCGGAGGACGTGAACAACGTCACCGACGCGCTCGGGGGGGCGATGAGCTCCGGCGCCAGCACCTGGACCGCGGAGTACCGCCTGCGCCGCGCGAGCGGCGACTACGCCGTGCTCGTGGATCGCGGCGTCATCCTCCGCGACGCGAGCGGAACGCTGGTCAAGGTCGTCGGCGCGGTCTCGGACGTGACCGAGCAGCGCCGGCTCGAGGCGCAGGTGCAGGAGTCGATGATCCGCCTCAAGGCGGCCGCCGAGGAGCTCGAGGAGCAGAACCGGCGGCTCGAGGGCGAGATCATCGAACGCATGCGCAGCGAGGAGAGCCTGCGCGCCCGGAACGAGGCCATCCGGCTCATGTCCGCGCCCGTGGTGCAGGTCTGGGACAACGTCCTGGCCCTCCCGCTGATCGGGTCCATCGACGACGTCCGCGCGTCGCGCATCACCGAGACGCTCCTCAACGAGGTCGTGCGGACTCAGGCCAGGTTCGCGATCATGGACCTGACGGGCATCGAGAGCGTCGATACGGCGACGACAAAGCACCTGCTCGACATGATGCGGGCGATCAAGCTGCTCGGGACGCGCGGGGTGGTGTCGGGCATCTCGCCGCAGATCGCCGCGACGATGACGGAGCTCGGCGCCGAGACGCAAGGGCTCGTCACCTTCGGCACCCTGAAGGACGCGCTCCGCCACGCGATAGGCGCCGCCACGCGCGCGGCCACGCTCGCCGGCGCCGCGCCCCTGCCCCGCCCGGGCGCGCCCGGCGGGGCGCCGGCCGCCGCCCTGCCGGGCCGGCGGTGACCCGCCCGGGCCGCGCGCGGCGGCCCGGGCGCGACGTCAGAGGACCTTCAGGAACGCGATCAGGTCGGCGCGCTGGCCCGCCGTGAGGCGGATCGGGAACCGCCTGCCGTCCTTCGATTCGTTGTAGAGGTCGCTGTTGAAGTAATCGACGACCTCCTCGATCGACATCGCTGAATTGTCGTGGAAATACGGGGCGTTCCGCGCGAGGCGCCGGAGCTGCGGGACCTTGAAGCGGCCGACGTCCTCGAGCCGGCCGGTCGAGGCGGCGAGCCCGACGTCGATGGTGACCTCGAACGGGACGACGGTGCCGTCCTCGGCGACGAGCGGGAGGATGATCGGCTCGAAGACGCCGCCGCCGGCGTGGTGAGAGAACCTGAGACCGTGCCTGTTCCGCTCGGACACGCCGATGTTGAACGTCCGTGTCACGCTCGGGCCGAAGACGGGGTTCTTGACGTCCGTCTCGCCGTTGCCGAGCGCCTCGACGTTCGAGAGGTTGTTGAACACGTTGGGCACGTTGTGGCATGTCATGCAGGAGCGCTGGAACACCTTCTTTCCGCGCGCCTCCGCCTTCGTCCGGATCGAGACGGTGTAGAACGGGTCGCGCGCGAGCGTGCGGAACATCGGGTCCGACGGGTCGCGGAGCGCGGCGAGGCGCGGATCCGAGAGCTGGGAGAACTGGAACGCCTCGAGGTCGTTGCCGTCCTGGACCGTGAAGAGGTCGTCGAACCGCCTGTCCGACTCCTGCGTGTGGCTGAAGACGGCGCCGCGGTCCGTCTCGAACATGGTGCGCGCGCGCGCCTCGTGGAGGAACCCGTTCGAGAAGGCGAGGTTCACCAGCCGGATCGACTTGCGCCAGAAGAACACGCGGCGGAACGGGTCTTCCTCGGCGCGCTGGAGGTTGAAGCGGTTCGGGCGGTACTTGATGAGGGCCAGCTCGTCGAGGTTGCGCATGCCGTCGGGGTCGCCCTGCGCGTCGGCGTGGAGGCCCGTGAAGAGCGCGTCGTCGAGGGGCACGGACGCGGACAGCGGGGGGGACGGGAGCCCGAGCTCCACGACGAGCCCGCGGTGGCACGTGAAGCACGTGCGCTGGTTGCCGACGACCGTGCCGCCGAAGGCGACGGAGGGCCCCTCGAAGAGCGCCTGGCTCTTGTCCTCGGTGTCGCCGTCCGCGGCGAGGCCGAAGAGCGCGCGGCCCCGCGCGGGATCCGCGCCGGGCTGGATCGGGTTGAACCGCAGCGACTCCTCCAGGTGCAGGTTGTACGTGCCGCTGTTCGTGGCCCGGATCTCCGACCCGGCCTCGCCGAGCAGCTCCAGGTCGTCGCGAGCCGGGCTGCACGCCGGGAGGGACGCCGCGAAAAGGGCGGCGAAGAGCAGGCGCGAAGGTCTGTTCGCCATGGCTACTCCCCCTCCCCGTTGCAGAAATTGAGGCCCTTCGTGTGCACCCCGGTGAAGTAGTCCTCGCACGAGCCGGCGCCGCCGAACGGCCGGATCGGCGGGGCCACGTTGCCGAAGGTCGCGTCGATATCCCAGGCATACCCGCGCGGGATGACGCCGCCGAACTGGGTGCCATTGCTGTAGGTGGAGAACAGGTGGTCGAGCGGCGGGAACGTGTAGTATTCCGGCGGCTCGATCGTGATGCTCAGGAAGAAGCCGTTGCGGAGGTAGTCCGCGAAGCTGACCGCCTCGGACGCGGGCAGCGTCTTCGCGTAGCCCCGGATCGTCGACAGGTCGATCCTGTGCGGGTCGGAGAGGCACAGGTTCGGCGGCGGGAACCCCTCGACGACCTGCGCGTACTCGGGCAGGTCCGCGCGCACGGTCCTGTCGTACGCGAGGGTGAACTCGAGATCGACGTCGCCACGCTTGTTCGGCTGGAAGAACGGCGAGCCGACGGCCCTCACGGTCGGCAGCTCGATCGCGATCGCGCCCGGCGGGGGCGCCTCGAAATCGAGCTCGCTGCCGAGCAGATCCCTCGTCGTCGCGTCGTAGTAGAACTTGAGGAGCCCTGCCTGGCTGATGATCCAGAACTGGTATCGCCCCTTCACGATGTCCTCGATCTCGGGCCAGAAGGGGTTCGGGAAGAAGTTCACCCCAGGGGTCCTGTCGACGCTCGGGTAGGGCACCAGGACCCCCTTGCCGGTGACCTTGACCCGGACCTCGTTGTCCTCCTCGCTCCATCGCAGGGTGGCCTGCATCTCGCGCTCGCAGTTGTTGGGCAGCGCGATGACCGTCGCCTCCGGCGGGACGCCGGCGCCCCGGTAAAGAGGGACCTTCATGAAGCCTTCACGGTGATCACCCCCCGACTGCGCCTTCACAGGCGAGCCGGCGAGGCCCGACGAGCCTGCCGTCATCACGCCGGCGCACAGCGCGATGACGAGCCCGACGTGACGCGGTTTCAGGTGACGTGGTCTGGACATGGAATGGCTCCTATCTGCAGGGCCGCGCCGCGCGGGTTGGCGCTCGCCCTGCGCTCGATGGGCGGACGTGTGGTCGAGACAGGGCAGCGGCTCACCGGCAGCAGCCGAGATCCGGCCGCCGGCAACCGCGCACCCCCATGCGATGACCGATGCGATGACCGATGCGTTGGCGGGCGCGCTGACCGATGCGCCGCACGCGGGGGCGAGCGTCTCCTGCCCGGACGGCGAGGAGTCACGCCCTCAAGGAGCGTTTATATCCAAATTGGACATATTTTCCAGACCCAACCAAGAATTCTTTCTTTGCTGAAGGATAGCCACCCCGGAACGGTCACGTCTCGTCACCGGCCGTCACAACCTGCTGAAGTGGACGACGACGTCTCTCCCCGGCTGCGCGCGGCAGCGGGCGGTTTCGTCGTGGGTGGCGTGGCTGGATCTGCCGGTCGGCGGCGCCGCGGCGCGCGGCGCGCGTGGCGTGCGGGGCGCGGGGGGTGGCGTGCGGGGCGCGGGGCGCGGGGGGGGTGGCGTGCGGGGCGCGGGGGCGCGCGGCGCGGGGGGGCGGGCGGCGTCCGGGGCGCGGGGGGCGACCGCGCGGACATCGCGGAGCAGGACTGCCCGCGCAGGGAGGCGCCGCGGATCACGCGGCGCCTCGGTCTGCGGGGCGGGCGCGCCTCAGCGCTCCTTGTCCTTGCCCTTCTTGTCGCTCCCCTTGTCGCCCTTCTTCTTCTTGTCGTCGTCCTTCTTGGGCTTCGACTTCGCCGCGACCTTCTTCGGCTCGTCGCGGCCGATCGCGATCTCCAGGCGGTCGCCGCGCGCCTTCGCCCTGTAGGCGGGCACGCCGTCCTTGAACTGCAGGGTGATCTCCGCGCCGTGCGGCGTGTTGACGACGCGCACCGACGCCAGGCGCTTGTCCTTGCGGGCGAGGCCGCTGCCCGAGGACAGCGCGCGCCGGTCGGGCAGCGACACGGTGAAGCCCATCGCGCCGGCGGCGCCGTCCAGCTCCTCGATGGGGCCGTCCATCTTCAGCTTCAGCACGACGGGGTTCCTCACGGTCCCCTGGCCCCACTCCTTCGGGCCCTCCTGCTCGTCGTCGTCCTCGTCGTCGTCGTCCTCGTCGCCGGGACCGCCCGGGACCGCCGCGGCCCGCTGCGCGAGCGGGTCGCCGGCCAGCTCGGCCGGCGGCGTCGGCGGCACCGGCTCCGTCGTCGACAGCGGCGTCGCGCCGAACAGCGGGACGTTCGCCGTCAGCACGCCGCCCGGCGGCGCGGCCGCGGCGGCGGCGGCGGCCGGCAGGGCAGGCGCGCCCGCCGACGCCGACAGCGCCGGCGCGCTCTCCGCCGTCCCCGGGGACCCGGCCGACGGCGCGTCGCCGCCGGCCAGGCCGCCGATGAGGCGCGCCGCGCCGAACACGACGAGCACCGCCGCAAGCCCGAGGAAGCTGCCGAGGGCGGCGGCCTTCTTGTTGAAGCGCGGCGGCTCCGATGCCTCGTCTCCCGGCGCCTCGGCCTCCTCGCGCACGACGCGGCGCTTGCCCGCCTTCAGCGCGCCGGCCGGCGGCGGCGCCGTCGTGCGGCGCGGGCCGTCCTTCGACCCGTCCTCCTCGCCCGCCGCGCGCGCCGCGCGCCGCGCCTTGATCCTCGCCACCATGCCGGCCATCGCCGTGGCAGCGCGCGCCCCGGCGCCGGCGAGCGCGGGCGCGATCTTCCCCGCCATCGCCTTGCCCGCCTGCGCCGCCTTCTCGCCGGCGTCGCGCAGCCGGCTCGCCGCCGCGCCGGAAGCAGGCGCCGCGCCGGCCTCCTCCGACGGCTCCGACGCAGCGGCCGGCGCCGCTTCCTGCGCCGACGGCGGCGCCGCGTCCGCCGCGCGCGCCGAGGGCGCCGGCGAGAGGTCGCCGTCGTCATCGACCTCGGCCGCCCCGCCGCCGCCCGCGCTCGCCTGCGCGCCCTCGCCCTTGTCGCGCGACGGCGCAGGCGCCGACGACGCCCGCGCGCCCGCGCCCTCGCCCTTGTCGCGCGACGGCGCAGGCGCCGACGACGCCCGCGCGCCCGCGCCCTCGCCCTGCTCGCGCCCCTGGGGCGCAGGCGCCGACGACGCCCGCGCGGCGGCCTCGAGCGCCGCGGCGGGCTTCGCCGGCGGCAGGCTCTCGGACGACGTCGCCCGCGGCCGCGACGCCCTGGCGGCGCGCGGCGCCTCGTAGCGCAGCGTGACGACGAGTTGCGGGACGCTCGTCGCCGGGTCGACCTCGACCTTCACGTGGTCGATGTAGGCCTCGCGGCGCGTGCCCTGCTCGACCTCCTCCAGGTCGAGGGAGCGGCCCACCTTGAGGAACTCCAGGTTGGAGCCGACCTCGAGGTCGTCCGGGCCGCCCGCGCGCACGCGCGCCTTCATGGGCGAGCCGAGGCCGTCGATGTGGAGCCGCACGCGCGCGCCCCGCTGCGCCGTCTCCGGCGCGGCCGGCGCCGCGGCCGAGGCGGCGAGCGTCGGCGCGGCGCCCGGGGCGCCCACGTCCATCGACGAGCACATCGCGCGCACCGCCTCCTCCGTCTCGGCGTCGAGGCCGGTGAAGCGGAGGCCGAACTCGCCGCCGCGCGCCTGCTCGGCGCGCCAGCAGACCTCGCCCTCGACGGCGAGCTCCCTGCCGAGCCCATCGAACCGGCAGATGAGCGCGTCGCCGACCCGCGGCAGGTACGCCGTCCGCAGGCGCATCCCCTCCGGGGACATGTCGATCGACTCGGCCTCGAAGCCGCCGCCCGACGTCTCGCCGACGGCGACGAGCGCCTCGATGCGGACCCGCTGCCCGGCGCCGCTGCGCCGCTCCGCGCCGCCCTCGCGATCTCTTTCCAAGGATTCCGGCGCCTTGCGAACGCCATCTCCCTCTGCGCCTCGAACGTTCATACGCCCTTTCCTCCGCCTCCGCCGCGACGCCGCGTCCGCGATCGGGGACCTCCGCGGTGCAGAGGGCCCTCTGGCCGGCAGTACGGCCTAACCCCCGCGCTGGCCAAATTTTGGAGGCCGCGTGGGGCGAACGATGCAGGGGGGCGTGGCGAGCGGCGCGGCGCGGCGAGGCGTGCGATTGGGCGCGCGGCGAGCGGCGGGCGAGACGCGGGCGCGCGGCGCGGCGCGGCGTGCGATTGGGCGCGCGGCGAGCGGCGGGCGAGACGCGGGCGCGCGGCCCTTCGGGACGCGCGCGGACCTGGACCGACCGCTCGCTTCGCCTGGCGCGCCAGGGGGCAAACGTGGGAAGCTCCCGGGGATGGGCAAGGACGAGCCGCCGGAGAAGCACGACGAGCCCGCGCCGGCCGCGACGCAGGACGTCGTCTTCATCCACAGCCCCGTCGAGCAGGGTGAAGGCTTCCGGGTGATCCGGAGCCGCGAGGACCGGATCGAGATCGGCGAGCTGCGCCCCACCGAGCACGGGCGCCCCCTGGCCGGGGAGCTCGTGAAGCTGACGCCGCGCTCCGACCACGCCCGGCTCTTCGACGTGGAGGTGCTCCTGCCGGCGCCCCGCGCGGCCGAGCCGCCGCGCTCGGGCCCCGCGCAGGTCGCGACCGACGCCTACCGCGCGAACTGGGAGGCGATCTTCGGCCCGCGCGAGGAAAACAAGCTCGCCAACTGAACCGCCCCCGGCGACGGCCGCCGCGCTGGCGAGCCGCGGCGCGTCGCGCGAGCCCGCCAGCCGGGCCGCGCTCAGCGCGGCTTGTCGCGGGACCGCGCGCTCGTCAGCCGCGGCGCCTCGCCGGTCCTCCGGATCGCGTAGGCGATCCCGCGCTGGAGCGTCCCCTGGACGACGGTCCCGCCGAGATCGATGTCGAGGCCGACGAGCGTCTGCGACACGTGCGGGCCGATCCCGGTGATCACCGCCTCGGCGCCGAGCAGGCGCAGCGCGCTCGCGGTGCGCAGGAGCGTCGCCGCGACGCTGCTGTCCACGCCCCGCACGCCCGTGATGTCCAGGATGACGACCTGGGCCCCCGTCTCCGACACGCCGCGGAGCGCCGCGGCGAGCGCCTCGTCCGCGCGCTGCGCGTCCATGGTCCCGATGAGCGGCATCACCATGACGCGATCGGTGATCGGGATGAGCGGCGTCGACAGCTCCGCGAGCCGCTCGCGCTGCACGCGGATGAGGTCCTCCTGCAGGCCGGCGCGCTCCTGCTCGGCGCGCGCCCGCTCGGCGAGCTCCTCCTCGAGCCGCGCCTTCGCCGAGGAGAGCTCCGCGGTGCGGGCGGCGACGGCCGCCTCGAGCGCGTCGTTGGCGCGGCGGAGCTCGTCGCTCGCCGCCTGGACCCGCGCGTAGAGCAGCGCGTTGTTCACGGCGATGGCGGCCTGCGCGGCGACGAGCTCGAGCACGTCGAGGCGGGCGGGCGAGAACACGTCGGGCGCGGCGTTGTTCTCCAGATAGAGGACGCCCGAGACCTCCCCCTGGCTCACCATGGGCAGCGCGAGCACCGATCGCGGCCTGCGCGCCGCGACGTAGGGATCGCCATCGAGCCGCGCGTCCTGCGCGGCGTCCGCCACGACGACGGCGCCCCCGGTGCTCATCGCGAGCTCGATCACCCGGGCGGCCGCGGCGCCGCTCTCGCGCACGGGCGTGGACGGGCCGACGCGCACCTCGCCCTCGTCCTCGACGACGGCCTCCACGCGCGGCCCGCCCTCGTGGTCCAGGATCAGCGCGCCCCGCTGGGCGCCGACGCTCTCGATGGCGAGCCGGAGCAGCCGCGTCATCACGCGGCCGAGGTCGATCTCGCGCGCCACCGCCTGCGCGGCGCGGATGAGCGCCGCCGCGTCGAGCAGCGCCACGCGCCGCGCGACCATCTCCGTCGTCGACGAGGCGGCCGAGGTCAGGTTCGCCAGGGGCCTCACGGACGCGGGCTGGCCCGCCGCCGCGCGGGGGAGCAGCTCGACGTAGGCCTCCTCCATCTGCCGCAGCTTGGCCGTGGCGCCCCAGCGCGCGTAGGCCTGGTACGCCTCGACGAGGCACGACCGCGCGAGCCACGGCATGCGCCTCGAGGCGAGGAACCTGCCGCAGAGCTCGCTGACGAGGGCGCGGTAGCGCACGTACCCCGCCTGCTCCGCCGCCTCGCTCGCCTCCCTGTACAGCTCGAGGATCGGCTCCAGCGCCTCCCCGGCGACGCGCGCGCGCTCCGCCCGGACGAGCAGCTCCAGGTGCCGGAGCTCGGGGCAATTCCGCGCGAGGACGGCGAGCCTTTCGTGGCTCGACGCGAGCATCTCGGCCAGCGCGCCGCCCTCCTCCTCGCTCGCCCGAGGGCCTAGCGCCAGGATCGTGAGGCAGGTGTAGAGCGGCAGATCGACGATGCCGATGTACTGGCCCGTCAAGGCGCGGGCCCGCTCCTGCGCGCGGCGCGCCATCCGGAGCGCGCCCTCGTGATCGCCGTAGAGGTACGCGAGCGCGAGCTTGTTCGTGTAGTAGAAGCCGGCGACGATCGCGAAGCCCACCGCCTCGAGCTTCGGCACGAAGGCGTCCTCGTCGAAGCCGGCGTCGCTCAGCGTGCCGCGGTCCAGCGTGCGCCCCTCGAGGTTCTGGATCACCTGCCGCGCGACGGTCTGGACCGCCGTCGACAGCGCGTCCCTCGTGCGGCTGGTGAAGCGCAGGAACCCGCCGACGTCCTCGCGCACGCGCCGGAGCTCGCCTTCCAGGCTGAGCATCATCTGGGCGACGAGGTTGGAGGCCGCCGACGCGAACATGAAGTCGCCGGTCTCCATCCCGGCGATCCGCGCCCGCTGGAGGGCCTCGAGCGCCTCGCGCTGCGGCCTCGAGTGGCTCATGACGACGCCGTGGTTGAACTCGATCTTCGCCCTGATGGCGTCGACCCGGTACCTGTCGTTCAGGGCGACGCCCATCCGCACGATCCTGTGGCCCTCGTGCGGCTGGCCCCAGAACGCGGCCAGGTAGAAGCCGTGGTACGCGTACGCCACGCTGGCCATCGGCGAGCTCCCGTGCCGGAGCGACAGGTTCGCCATCCTGACGGCGAGGAGCTGGGCCAGCGGCGGGTTGAGGAAATACGCCGACGGCGAGCCGTAGCCGAGCATCTCCACCACGGCCCTGACGCGCGGATCGGTGAGCTCCGGGCCCGCGCCGACGTCCTCGCCCCGCCGGGCGGCGAAGCCGCGCTCGGCCTCGGCGAGCTCCGCGCCGAGCGCGGCGGCGAGCGCCTCGCCCTCGGTGGGCACCTCCATGCCGAAGAGGCGCAGGCCCTGGAGCGCCACCGCGAGCGTGTCCGCCCAGCGGTGCTGCGCGTTGTAGAGGACCATCCGCATGCGGTACACGCGCGCGCGCTCCACGTCCGAGGCGGCGCGCTCGAGGAGGGCGTCGAAGAGCGCCTCCGCCTCGTCGCAGCGGCCGCTCAGGTGCGCGCACTCGGCCTTGGCGGCATGGATGTCGAAGACGTCGAAGGCGAGGCCCGGCGCGCCGGCCCATGGATCCGGGCCGAGCGCCGACACCGCGGCGCTCAGGTAGCCGAACGCGGCGTCGTACGCGGTCGCCGCCTGCGCGCGCCGCCCCGCGGCCAGGTTGAGCCGCACGAACTCGCCGCGCTCCGCCGCGTCCTCGACGAGGGCCGCCGCGACGTTCAGGTGGCCGACGACGACGAACAGCTCCTCGTCGCTCGGGTCCTCGCCGAGGCGCGCCGCGAGCAGCCGGCCGATGCGGTGGTGCAGCCGCTTCCGCTCCGGCTCGTCGATGAGCGCGTACGCCGCCTGCTGGACGCGATCGTGAAGGAACCGGTACGAGACGCGGAACGAGGGGTCCTCGAGCAGCCTGCCCGCGACCGCCGCGTCGCCGGCGTGGACGAAGCGGTACTCGGGATCGAGGGGCACGACGAGGCCCGCCCGCAGGGCCCCCCAGAGGGCCGCGGCCACCTCGCCCGGGGGCTGCTCGGCGACGAGCGCGAGCGTCCGGAGGTCGAAGCGGTGGCCGACGCAGGCGGCGAGCCGGAGGGCGCGCTGCGCGCCGGGCGCGAGCCGCCGGATCTTCGCGGCCATCAGCTCGACGACGCCCTCGGCGCCCTCCGCGCTCCGGGCGCGCTCGAGGCTCCACGCCCACGCCCCCGCGGCCGGATCGAAGCGCACGATCCCCTCGCCGGCGAGGGCGTGCAGGAGCTGGTGGATGAAGAACGGGTTGCCCGCGGTCCTCTCCAGGATCAGCGCCGCGAAGGCGTCCGTGTCCTCGAGGCGGCAGCGCAGGGCGTCGGCGAGGAGCCGGCGGATGTCCTCGAGCTCGAGCGGCCCGAGCCACACCTCGGAGGCGGGCGCGCCCGCCGCCCGCAGGTCGCGGACGAGCCTCGCCAGCGGGTGGGCGCCGTCGACTTCCTGGTCGCGGTAGGCGCCGATCACGAGCATCCCGCGGCCGTCGGGATCGGTCATCAGGAGCTCGAGGAGCTTCAGCGAGGCCGGGTCGGCCCACTGGAGGTCGTCGATGAAGAGCACGAGGAGGTGCTCCTCCGTGACGGCGCGGACGAAGGTCTGGAACGCCAGGCTGAAGCGGTTCTTCGACTCGTTCGGCCCGAGCGGCTGCACGGGGGGCTGGGGTCCGACGACGCGCTCGAGCTCGGGGATCACGTCGACGACGACCTGCCCGATCGCGCCGAGCGCGGCGCTCAGCCGGGCCTTCCAGCGCGCCGCGGGCTCCTCGCCCTCGGACAGCATGCGCTCGCACAGCTCGCCGAACGCCTGCGCGATGGCCGCGTAGGGGGTGCGCTGCTTGAGCTGGCCGAACTTCCCCGAGACGAAGTACCCGGGCCGCCCCGCGAGCACCTTGTAGACCTCGCGAACGAGGGCGGACTTGCCGACGCCGGCGTGGCCGGAGATGAGGAACAGCTCGACGGCGCCGGCCGCCGCGCGCTCGCACGCGGCCACGACCGCCTGCGTCGCGGCCTCGCGCCCGTAGAGCTTCTCCGGCAGCCAGAGCCGGCCGCCCGCGTCGCGCTCGCCGAGCGGGAAAGGATCGACGCGGCCGTCGGCCTCGTACCTCCGGAGGCACTCCTCGAGGTCGGCGCGCAGCGCCTCGGCGCACGGATACCGATCCTCGGCGGCCTTGGAGAGGAGCTTCATGACGAGATCGGAGACGACGCGCGGGATCTCGGCCGACGCGGCGTGCGGCGGCGTCGGCGTCCTGGCCAGGTGGCAGTGCACGAGCTCCATGGCGCTCGGCGCCGTGAACGGGGGAGCGCCCGTGAGCATCTCGTAGAGGGTGGCGCCCAGGGAGTAGAGGTCCGTCCGGCAGTCGAGGCAGCGGTTCATCCAGCCCGTCTGCTCGGGTGACATGTACGCCAGGGTCCCCTCCGCGGCGCCCGGGTTCTCGGCCCTCGGCGCCTCCTGCGACAGGCGCGTCGCGATCCCGAAGTCGGAGAGCTTGACCACCAGCGGATCGAGGCGGACGAGGATGTTGTGCGGCTTGACGTCCTTGTGAAGGATGCCCGCGTGGTGCAGCGACGCGAGGGCGTCCGCGACGTGGATGCCGATCCGCAGGGTCGTGGCCAGGCTGAGCCTGTTGCTCCGCAGGACGATGTCGAGCGACGCGCCGCCGAAGTCCTCCAGGACGAGCACGGGCCCCCCGTCGCTCTCCTCGACGTCGAGGACGCGGAGGACGCCCGGATGCGCGATCTCGCGCGTGATCACCAGCTCGTGGCGGAGCCTCGCGATCGCGCGCGGCGACGCCCGTCCCGCGAGCGGCCCCTTCAGCACGACGGGCTGCCCGTCCGACGCGCGGCGCGCGCGGCGCACGGTGATCACGGGCCCCTCGTGGAGGATGGCGTCCGCGGCGTAGCCCTGCAGCGGGCTCGGCAATCCGGTGGCATGAACCCCGCCCTGTGTCGTCATGTGTACAGGTTACATCTGATGTCCGTGACGGCGTTCGACGTCGTATCGGGAGCTGCCGCGGCCGAAAGTTGTAGTCTCGCGCACATCCCATCGATGTTCGTCCCCGTTGTTCCCTGTCTCGAGCTCCTCCGGTGCGCGGGCGTGCCGAATCTTGAGCCGCGGCGGCCTCCTGGAGACCACTGCTGGGCGTGATCCGAGCGCGCCGGTCGACCGTCCCTCCCTTGACAGGGCTCGCGTCCGGCGCGCAGAGGGGGAGCGTGCAGGCGCTGCCGCTGTCCGCGACCGACGACGAGACGCTCGCGCGCGCCGCGGCGCAGGGGCACCCCGGCGCGGCGCCTGTCGTCTGGCAGCGGTTCGCGCCGCTCGTGCGCCGCATCCTGAAGCGCACCCTGGGGCCGGGCGACGAGGTGGACGACCACGTGCAGGACACGTTCCTTCGCTTCTTCCGTGTGGCGAAGGACCTTCGCGACCCGTCGCTGCTCTCGAGCTTCATCGTCGGCATCGCGGTGCGCGTTGCGCGCGCCGAGCTGCGGCGCCGGCGCCTGCGCCGCTGGCTCCAGCTCTCGCCGTCGGGCGAGCTGCCGGACGTCGGCGGCGCGCAGCAGGATCCGCAGGGGCGCGCGGCGCTCGGGCGGCTCTATCGCATCCTCGACCAGGTGGACGACAGGTCCCGGACGCTCTTCGTCCTCCGGTTCATCGAGGGCCTGGAGCTCACGGAGATCGCCGCCGCGCTCGGCTGTTCGCTGGCGACGACGAAGCGCCACCTGGCGCGCGCGTCGCACCGGATCCTCACCGCCGCGCAGCGCGATCCCGCGCTCTCGGCCTACCTCGCGAAGGCCCCGCAAGCGCTGGATCAGCCCGGGAGCCTCCTTGCCTGCGGAGGAGAGCACGATGAATGAAGCGGAGAAGTTGAGCCGTCTCGCCGACCTCGCGCGGGAGGGCGTCCCCGTCGACGTCGACGCGGCGCACGACGCCGCCGAGCGGGCCCGCTTCGTCGAGGCCGTGAGCCGCGGGGCCGCGCTGCGCCGCGGCGGCGCCCTGGGCCGCATCGCAGCCCTGAGCCGTGTCGAGGCGTGGCTGGGCGCTGTCGGGCTCTGGCCCGCGCCTTCGGGACGGCCGCGGTGGGGGCTCGCGCTCGCCGGCGCGGTGGCGCTCGCTGTCGCGCTCGTGGCGCTCTGGCCGGCGCGGCGGCTCGACTACGCTGTCGAGGGCGTGGCCGGCGCCGCGGGCGGGTACATCGCCGCGGCGGCGGGCGAGGAGGGTCGGCTCCGCTTCACGGACGGCACGACGGTCGCGCTCGCGCCGGGCAGCGCGCTGCGCGTGGCGGAGGTCGAGGCGACCGGGGCGCGCATGCTGCTCGAGGACGGCCGCGCGTCGCTGCGGGTCGTCCCGCGGCCGAAGGCGCGCTGGTCGGTCGAGGCGGGGCCGTTCGCCGTGCTCGTGACCGGCACGGCGTTCGACGTGGCCTGGACGCGCGGCGACGGCACGCTGCGCGTCGACCTGCACGAGGGGAGCGTGACGGTGCGCGGGCCGCTCGCGCCCGACGGGCTGCCGCTCCGCGCCGGGCAGCGGCTCGTGGCGCGGCTGCGCGAGGGGGCCGTGGAGATCTCGAGCCTCGACGGCGCGAGCGCGGCGGGGCCGGCGGAGCGCGGGGCGTCGTCCGCGCAGGCGGCGGCGCCGGGAGAGGACGGGGCGGCCGGAGCGGGCGACGCTGCGGGAGCCAAGGCGGGCGCGGAAGGGGGAGCGGGAGGGAAAGCGGACGCGGACACGGCGGAAGGCGGCGCCGGGGCCGCGCGGCTGGAGGGCGCGCGGGCCGAGGGGGCGGCGACGGGCGCAGCGGATGGCGCGGGCGCGGCGGCGGCCGACGGCGCGGCGGCGGCCGACGGCGCGGCGGCGCCGAGCTGGGCGAAGCGCGTGGCCGCGGGCGATTTCCGGTCGGTCCTTGCCGAGGCGGAGCAGCGCGGCCTCGGTGGGGTGCTCGAGCGGGGCTCGCTCGACGACCTCGCGGCGCTGGCGGACGCGGCGCGGTACGCGCGGCGCGGCGACGTCGCGCAGCGCGCGCTCACGGCGACGCGCAAGCGGTTCCCCGGGACGAGCCACGGGAAGGCGGCGGCCTTCCTGCTCGGCCGCATGGTCGACGACGGCGGCTCGCCCGGCGCGGCCGTGGCCTGGTACGACACGTATCTTACCGAGTCGCCCGGCGGCCCGTTCGCGGCCGAGGCGCTCGGCCGCAAGATGGTGGCTGTCGAGCGCACGGGCGGCCGGGCCGCGGCGCGGCCGATCGCCGAGCTCTATCTGAAGCGCCACCCGCGCGGCGCGCACGCGCCCGTGGCGCGGGATCTCCTGAAGCCGTGATGCAGGGCGAGCGACGCTGAGCTTACCGCAGACAGCGCCGCAGAGGGTCGAACCGCCAAGACGCCAAGGACGCCAAGGAATCTTGATCATGTGGCGTTCTTGGCGTCTTGGCATCTTTGCGGTTCCCAACGTCCCGCACTTTCGGCCAAGTACCGCACCACCCCCTCTGCAGCCATGGCAGGAGCGCGCCGGGGCGGCTCAGGAGGGGCGCCGGGGCTGCGCAGGAGCGCGCCGGGGCTGCGCAGGAGCGCGCCGGGGCTGCGCAGGACGGGCGCCGGGGCTGCGCAGGACGGGCGCCGGGGCTGCGCAGGCGGGCGGCGGGGCTGCGCAGGAAGGCGACCGGGCGGCAGGGTGCTTCAGACGCGGCGTCCCGCGCGGCGGCTGGCGTCGTGCCGTGCTCTACTGGCCCCGGTGATCGATCGCTCGCGGCCATCATCGAGGCAGCTCCGCGGGGCACGTCGCCTCTGTGTCGCTGTCGCGCTGGCCGCGTCGTCGACGGCCGGGGAGCGCCTCGCGCACGCCGCCGACCCTCCGCTGCGGATGGCCTTCGGCGCCGGCGCGGCCGGGAGGTCGGTCGAGGGGCAATGGCAGCCGGCGCTCCCGATCGAGCTGACGCTGCTGCCGCACCCGGTGCTGATGGCATCGCTCGGCGGGGTGTTCTCGGACGGGACCGTCGCCCACGGTTACCTCGAGCTCGGGGTGTACTTCGGCGTCAGCCTCGGCGCCGGCGCTGGCGTGGGCAGCTACACCACACCCGATGGCCGGGTGTCCTCCGACACGACGTTCCACATCTTCACGGGCCTGCCGATCCCTGTTTATCCCCCCGACTTCCTCAGGGATCCATTGGGTGCCCTCGACGAGCGCTGGTGGGGATACGCCCTGCCGTACTATCGCCCGTCGTGGGGGCCGTGGTCCGGCACGGCCCACGAGGTCGGCGTGATGCTGAAGGCGAGCTATCGCGTGTCGGGCACGTACGGCAAGCTCATCGGAGGCTAGTACCGTGTCGCCTGAGTTCGTCCCTGGTTCCATGTAAAAAAACCGCAGAGACACAGAGGACACAGAGTTTCTTTGTTCTCTCCTCTGTGTCCTCTGTGCCTCTGTGGTTCAAATTCTTCTCCATCACGGAACCCGGGAGGACTTGGGCGACGAGGTACTAGCGACTCGTCGCCCGCCCCGAGGGCCCAGGGCGCTCAGCGCGCCGTCGGGTCGTTGACGCGCCCCGCGAAGAGGAGCGTCCCCGTCGGCACATCGCTGATGAAGAAGAAGAACGGCCGGTCCAGGACGATCGCCGCGGGATCGTGGAACCCGCCCACACCCGACGAGGCGAGGACGACCGCCGTCGCCGCCGCCGCCTCCGTCCCCTCCTCGTCGACGTCGATGAAAGCCTGGTGGATGACGGCCTGGATGTAGATCCCCAGGCCCCCGGTGATCCCCGAGAAATCGGCGCCGGGCGTGAACGCGATCCCCATGCCGAGCTTGCTGAGCGGCGGCTCGAGATCGGGGGACGACCTGAACGAGAACTTCGGCATGGTGATGTCGACAGATCGCTGCTGCATCGAGGCGATGATCTCCTCGAGCGCCGCGCCGTCGAGCGACTCCATGAATGCGTCGGCGGTCCCCTCGGCAGGCAACACCAGGAACATCGAGACGGGGGTGCCCGCGTAAGGGATCTCCACGGCTTCCCAGCCGTCGCCGGCGCCGTAGCGCGTCTCCTGCACGCCGCGCATCATCGGCGCGGTGACGCTCGTTGTGTCGCCGCGCCGGAACGTCCCGGGCTTCGTCGCGTCCTCGTCGAACGGCGTGCGCCACGCGGCATCGAAGTAGATCGCATTGACGAGCACGTACCGCGTCCCGTCCATGGGCGCGCTGGGGAGCAGATCCGGGATCTTGCCCTCCGTGTGATGGCTCACCCACCTGTTGATGAGGTCCGCCCCCTCCTCCGCGGAGTCGAAGTTCGCGAGCCGCACGTGCGCCCCGTAGTGCTCGCCGAGCACCTTCAAGAACGGCGCCTCGATCCCGGCCCCCTGCGACCAGATCGCGTTGACCGTGTGGAGCCGGAAGCCGCCTCCCTCCGTTCCGCTGGAGTCGCTGGCCCGCTTCCGGAGCTCGAGGTCCACCGCGTTGAACGCCGGATGCAGCCGCGCCTGCGGCAGCTCGAACCGCATCGCCTCGGCCATCGCCTGCTCCGTCGTGGTCCGCGCCCCCGCGTAGGTCATCGCGAGCGCCGTCGAGATGCTGAAGGGCGAATAGACGAGGTTACCGTCCGAGCTCTGGAGCGCGCGCCCGAGCTCGAGCGCGAAGCTCGCGTTGCTGCGCGAGAGCGACGCCAGATCCTCCGCC
The DNA here is from genome assembly GCF_051521615.1 of Sorangium sp. So ce1335. Lineage (NCBI taxonomy): Bacteria > Pseudomonadati > Myxococcota > Polyangiales > Polyangiaceae > Sorangium > Sorangium sp. So ce1335. Next base: position 3,766,738 of record NZ_CP150363.1, on the reverse strand, counting down.
GGGACGTCCGGGTTCTCGACCCGCGTGGCCTCGGAGGGCACAACGCAGCCAGGCTTCGGCTCGAAGCACTCGACCCAGCCTGCGGTCGAGCCGCCGCCTCCCGCGCCGCCGCCGTCCGAGCCGCCCCCTCCCGCGCCGCCGCCGCGGTCCGACCCACCTTCTCCCGCGCCGCCGCCGCGGTCCGAGCCGCACCCGACCAGAACGGCCACGCACATGGCGAGCAAGCCAATCGTCGTTCGCATGACGCCGGGCCAGAGCAAGCTGCGCGCCCGAGGGACGCTGCGCGGGAATCCCGTTGAAAAACGATGTATTTGCCCTGCGCGGTGTGCCACGCGCAGCCGGGGAGTCAGACACAGATTGTGCCACGGTGTACCGCAGCGCAACGTCGACGCCTCGCCAGGAGCCCGTCCACCCTCACCGGGGCTCGTCGCGCTTCCGGAACCACGTGGAGAGGTAGCGCTCCCCGAGGTCGATGAAGGCCTCGCGCATCATGCCCTCGTACACGATGGCCTCGAGGGTCCCAGGGGGCGAGGTGGCGGCCTGCTGCTGGATCAGCTCGACCGGGACCCGCGGCGCGATCTTGTAGCTCGCGAGCAGCGGCGCCGCGTCTCCGGGCAAGATGAACTCCGCCTTGAAGAAGAGCTTGAGCCCCATGATGATGATCTGCGGCTTCTTGCTGCCATAGGCGCTCCCGGACGACTCGACGCGATAGCTCACCACGAGGGACGGGGAGGTCACGGTGAGCTGCTCCTCGACGGGCCCCTCGAAGGGCGGCCCCGGCTCGAAGGTCACGATCTCCGGCTCGAACCCCCGCGCGAGCCCCTCCACCAGCGCCGACGCGGTCCGCTTCTCCTGGGGATCGAGGCGCGTCGCATCCACGTAGCGCGTCGGCAGGGACGTGACGCCGCGGAACATCGGGCTCTTCATCACGAGATCGTCGGCGCGCTTCAGGTCCTGCGACGGAAGCCGCCGGAAGCGGACCTGCACGGCCGGGCCGCGGAGGCCCTGCGGCGTGCTCCTGGGCCCCACGCGCTCCGCGTAGTCGAGGAGCCGCCGCACGAGCTCCGCGTTCTGCTCGCTCCCTTCGGGCATCTCGCGCTTGTACCGATCGAGCGCGCGCACATAGAGCGCGTGCCTCGCGTCGCCATACGCCTTGTCCAGGCCGTGCTTCGGGTAGCGCTCCGCGAAGGCCAGCAGCGCCGCGAGCGTGCCCGCCTCCCGCGCCCGCTCGAGCTCCGCGGCGAGCGCGGCGCGGCGGGCCGCGGCCACCTCGGCCTGGATGCCCGTCCTGGGGTAGGCGCGGATGAAGTCGTCGATCGCCTCCACCGAGCCCTTCGCCACCGCGAGGCGCAGCTCGGCCCGCGGCAGCAGCACCAGCGAGACGACGTTCCCGTGGCCGCGGCCGCGCGCGATGTAGCTCCGGTACGCGGCCACGTCGTCGCGCGCCCGCGCCGCGGCGTACATCCGAGCGTCGCTCATCCGGTTGCGGAGGAAGAAGAGCCCCAGGCCGAGGGCCACGCCGACCGCGGCCGCGAAGAGCCATCCATGGCGTTGCCACCCCGGGACCTCGCGCGAGAGCGGGATCGGCGACGCGAACGGGCTCTCGATGGCAGGCGGCTCGAGCGGATCGAGACGGCGCAGCTCCGCGGGGTCGGGCTTCGCCTTCATGCGGCTCGACGCCGCTTCGATCTCCCGGATCACGTCGCCCGAGCGCGACGGGTCCTCGAGGGGGAACGCGTGCCGCGTGCCGCCGAACGTGAGGACCACGGCGCCCCGACGGTTCGCCGAGACGTGCGAGAGCTCCGCGAGCGAGAAGACCCGGAGCTTGTGGCCGCGCGCGTCGATCAGGTTCGCGGGGAAGACGAACAGGCCGGGCGCGAACGGCAGCGAGATGAGGTAGGCGTTGTAGGCGAGCGCCTGGAGCACGCCGATGGCGGTGATCGCGGCGAGCAGCGCGTACGCGGCGGCCGCCGCCCTCGGGTGGAGCGCGAGGGCGCTGCTCACGTCGCCGAAGCCGGCCGCGCAGAGCGCCGCCAGCAGGAGGCCCGCCGCGGCGCTGACCGCGAGCCAGACCACGATGGTGCGCCGGGTCCCGTAGCGACGGACGATCGGCGCCGGCGCGAACCGCCCGCGGAACGCCTCGATCAGGCCGTCCTGAATGGGACGCGGAAGCTTGTAGAAATCGATCTCGCGCATCGCGCTGCTCCCACCCGGCGCCCGAGCTCGGCGCCGTTCCGCACGTCGACCTGCCGATCGACCCTAATGCATTTCGCCCCGAGCGCCGAGACTGGAGATGGCAACTCGGTGCAGCAGGAGCGTGCAACAACGCGTCGACTTCTGCTCCCCTGGCACTTGTGCAGTGTCGTTGGGCTGCGGCGGCGGCGAGCCCCGGTGTGACGGATCGAGCGCGCCGGGGCTGGCGCCTCCGGCCGCCCCCCTGCCGCGACCTGCGCCGGCGTGGGCTCCGGCGTGCCTGCGACAGGAGCTCGGGGCTATTGAAGCGTCACCGTGTAGGAGCCATGGGCTCGGAGGCCGAGCATCTGGATGACCCGGACGACGTACTGGCCAGGCTGCTCGAAGAGCCACGACACGTCATTGTCACCTTCCAGAAGATACTCCTCGAGGGGGAGCTCTTCGGCCGGGGCACCGAGCCGGCTCACTTCGACGAGGCCAGTGTCCGTGTCCCGCAGCTCGATGTGGAGGTTGGTCGCTTCGCCTGCGGTCAACAAGAACCAGTCCTCGTCCTCTCCCCTGGCCAGCTCCCACTTCCCCTCGACGGCCTCGCCGGGCTCCAGCGTGGTCGCCGTCTCCAGGGACGCCCCGTGATCGTCCGTGTAGAGGGAGATGTAACGATCGATCTGCTCGGGGCTCGCGTGCAGCGGCGACGAGACCAGCTGTTCCCCCAGCGAGGCCAGGAGGTAGTACGTGCCCGTCTGGCTCGGCCTGAACGAGACGGTCCGCCCCGAGGCCGATGCCACGAGGTTCTGCTGGGCATCGAGGAGCTCGAGGGGCACGCGGCCGGTGAGGGAGTAAAGCGTGTCCGCCTGCAGATCGACGGCGAACATGTCCACGTCGCCGGGCGGCTCGATGCGCGCGCTCCATTCGCCGGGATCGACCGCGCTGGCCGAATCGGGGCGGTTGCCGTGGTCGTCTTCCACGTGGCACAGGGGCCGCGACGGGTCGTCCGTGTGCCCCTCGCACGCGCGGAAATCCTGGAGGAGACCCAGGTAAAGCGAGAGCCAGCGGGAGAAGACCGCACGGTTGTCCTCGTTCATGCTCGACTGATCGACGGCGCGTTGCATCTGGTCGGCGCGCGCCAATATCCTATCGATGTGGTCGAACAGCGCGGGGCTCTGGTTGCGCCGCAGCCAGTCCGCGAACGCGTCTCGGTTCTGTTCGAGCGTGCGCCCCTTGTTGGCCACGTAATCTGGCCGGGACACGCCGACCAGGTCGAAGTCGTAAGGAGCGTAAAATATCGCCTTCCGATCGACGTCGACCATGGAGACCAGGTTCTTGCCGTCGATCCCGTCGTACTGAATCACGAAGTCGTGCAGGAGGTTCAACAGCAACAGACCGACCTGGTCCACCTCGAGCTGCGAGGCATCGACCCCGGACAGGTCTTCCCATTCCACCATGCCGCAGCGCTCGGCCATCTCGTCCTCGGGCTCGCGCACGAACGCGAGGTGCGTCTCCTCCTCGCCCGTCGGCGCGTCGTGGTAGGTGAGCCGAACGAGCCGCGTCTTGAGCGAGGGCACCTGCAGCTGATCGAGCACCTGGTACACGGTGTCCTCCATCAGCAGGCGCTGCTCGTAGGTCTCGATGGAGTCCGCCTTGAGCGTGGGAGACAAGCCCTCCCTGTCCCCGCAATGCGTGACGAACTTCACCGACTTCCCGAGGTGCGCGAAGATGTTATCCTTCTGCTTCTCCCCGAACTTGAGCGAGAACGGGCGAGAGCCGCACTTGAAGCGCGAGACTCCCCGGGCGATGATGTTCGCGGTGATCGGCGCCGCGCCGCTCTGGTCGCTCAGCTCGATCACGGCCTGCGAGCCCGATTCCTCCTTTGTGGGCGCGCTGTTCAGCTTCGTGAAATCGGCAGAGATCCGCATGTTCAACACGTCGCGGCTCTGGAACATGGGCGACTTCGAGGCGTTGCAGGTGAACATCTGCCAGCCCGGCGGCGTGTCGGCGGGCGTCTCGTCGCCATCGTCGACGGGCGTCTCGTCGCCATCGTCGGCGGGCGCCTCATCGCCATCGTCGGCGGGCGCCTCGTCGCCATCGTCGGCGGGCGTCTCGTCGGGATCCAGGATGGATTCCTTCGGGCTATCGGACGGCTCACTGGAGCATGCCCCGCTCAGCGCGAGTCCAGGCAAGAGCAGGGCCGCAAGGGTGATCAGGCGCGCTTGGTTCATAGAGCATTCAACCATTGCGAAGGGGTGGTACCGCCAGTGGACGCAGCGACGCTGCGGATGAAATATTCAAACCCTGATAAACGACGACCGCCCGGGTGTGGGCCGCACACCGGGATTGATGCCGCCAGGGGGCGCGAGCCTTCAGATGATTTGCCGTGGTGTCCTCGACTCGCCGGCCTGGACACCTGGAAGGGTGTCGTCGCGTAGTTTTCTATCCATCGAGACGCGACATTTACTCTCGCACCAGAGCCTCCGGGCGCGTTCTGCTGCCGGGGCCGCATTGTCCCGCGGGCGCGCGGCGCGCTCTTGCGGACCATCCATCACCGCCTCCGCCGGGCGACGCTTCCCCGCGGGCCCTGACGGTTACAGCACAGCTGTACGAGACGCGGTTGCGATAGGTCTCACCTGTTGCGCCGCCGCGGGTGGCTCCGGTGTGGCCCAACGGGGCGCCCTGAGCGCGTGTCGACAGCGAGCCGTCTCCTCCAGCACTCGGCGACAGGCCATGAAGAGTTTCAACTTCAACTCACCCCGTGCTATTTCGGAACCAGCGCGTTCACCCGATCATGGGATGAGGTCAGCTTCATGAAAGTGTACGTCTTCAAATCGTTGCCGCCGTTTCTCTGGGGCTACACGCGCGACCTTCGTGCGATGTGGGCGCTGGAAGAGTGTGGGATCCCCTACGAGGCTGTCGGGCTCGATTGCGGGCCGAACGGTCTTCAGGATGAAGTCGAGTTCGGAACGGTATCGCCATTCAAGCAAGTACCGACGATCGACGACGACGGGTATGTCCTGACGGAGTCGGGCGCGATCCTGCTTTATCTCGCGGAGAAATCCGGGAAGTTGATCCCTTCCGATCTGAAGGCGCGCGCGCAGGTCTATCGCTGGATGATCACGTCCTTGAACAACATCGAGCCTTTCTCGCTGCCGATCCTGTTCGCCGATCTCCAGGGCGACTCGAATCCGCATTTGCAGGCCCTGCGCCCCTGGCATGTCGAGATACTCGATCGCTTCCTGCCGACGATCGACCGGATGCTGCAGGCTCAACCGTTCATCACGGGGGCTGACTTCACGGTCGCCGACATCACCCTCACGTGCGTGCTGCGCGAGCTTCGCAAGACGGAGATCCTCGCCAGGTACCCGAACGTCGAGAGCTACCGCCGTCGCTGCGAAGAGCGGCCTGCGTTCGTGAAGGTCCTGGACGCCTACGAAGACCGCCTCGGCATTCCCCGCGGAAGCGCGCGCTGAGCGCCCCGCCGGCGCCGAAGCGCGCCGCGCGCCGCGCGGCGCTCCGAGGACGCGACGAGCGGCCAGCCCGGCACGGGCGCACCGGATGACTGCCCGGTAAAGTGCCCCGCGGGCGTGTTTCTCTCCGGCGCGCCTCGGCGGAAGAGCTCCGCCAGGATCTCTGGTAAGCTCTGCGTCATGGCATGGTGGAGACATGACGTCGTGTACCAGGTTTACCCCCGCAGCTTCCGCGACAGCAGCGGCGACGGGGTGGGCGACCTCCCGGGCATCCTTGAAAAGCTCGACTACCTCGCCGACGTGCTGGGCGTCGGCGCTGTGTGGCTCTCGCCGTTCTTCCGATCGCCCATGGCCGATTTCGGCTACGACGTCTCGGACTACTGCGATGTCGATCCGCTCTTTGGCACCCTCGCCGACTTCGACCGGCTCGTGCGGGAGGCCCACGCGCGCGGGCTCAAGGTCATCGTCGACTACGTGCCCAACCACACCTCGGATCAGCACCCCTGGTTCGTCGGGGCGCGCGCGTCGCGGGAGGCTCCCCGGCGCGACTTCTATGTGTGGAGGGACCCGAAGCCGGATGGCTCGCCGCCGAACAACTGGCTCAGCATCTTCGGCGGACCGGCCTGGGAGCTCGACGAGGCGACGGGCCAGTATTACCTGCACACGTTCCTCAAGGAGCAGCCGGATCTCGACTGGCGAAACCCCGCGGTGCGCGCGGCGATGCTCGACGTCCTGCGCTTCTGGCTGGCGCGCGGCGTCGACGGCTTCCGCATCGACGCCTTCCACTTCGTCATGAAAGACCCCGAGCTCCGCGACAACCCGCCGAACGCCGCGGCGAGCGCCGCGTTCCACAGAGGGCTGGGCGCCTACGACCTCCAGCTCCACGTGCACGACGTGGCGCACCCTGATCTTCACGGCGTGCTCCGCGACATACGCCGGGTCCTGGACGGCGCCAGCGCCGAGGGGCGCGAGCGGGTCGCGATCGGCGAGGCGCATATCTACGATCCCCGGCGCCTCTGCACCTACTACGGCGAGGCGCTCGACGAGCTGCACCTCCCCTTCAATTTCGGGCTGCTGAGCACGGCGTGGCAGGCGCGCGCGGTGCGCGCCGCCGTCGATGCCTACGAGGCGGCGCTGCCGCCCGGCGCCTGGCCGAACTACGTCCTCGGCAATCACGACGAGCCGCGCATCGCGTCGCGCATCGGCCAGGACCAGGCGCGGGTCGCGATGATGCTGCTCTTGACCCTGCGCGGCACGCCGACACTCTATTACGGCGACGAGCTCGGCATGCAGGACGTGCCCGTGCCGCCGGATCAGGCCCGGGACCCGTGGGGCAAGAACGTCCAGGGCCTCGGCCTCGGGCGCGACCCGGAGCGCACGCCGATGCGGTGGGACGCCGGCCCGAACGCGGGCTTCTGCCGCCCGGACGCCGTCCCATGGCTGCCTGTCGGCGGGGACGTGGACCGGATCAACGTGGCGGCGCAGCGCGACGACCCGCGATCGATGCTGACCCTGACGCGGCGGCTGCTCGCGCTGCGGCGGGCGCGGGAGGCGCTCTTCGCCGGCGCGTATGCGTCGGTGAATCACCCGGGTATCCCGGAGACGTGTTACGTGTTCATCCGGGAAGCCGGCGGCGAGCGCTTGCTCGTCGCGCTCAATTTCTCGAACGGCGGGTGCACGGTGCGCTTGCCCGGGGTGCGCCTCGGCGAGCTGCTCGTGTCCACGCACCTCGACCGCGAGGGGGAGCTCGGAGAGGGCGGCATCGAGCTCCGCCCGGCCGAGGGGTGTGTCGTGACGCTGCGATAGCCCTCGGGTCGGAAGTCCTGCGAGGGCTCTGCCTCGCTCGCGGGCGGAGAGAGATCTCAACGCAAAGGCGCAAAGACGCAAAAATGCATGAATTTGATTTTTTTTGCGAATTTGAGCTGTCAGCCCGCAGCGAGCGCGCTCACCATGACGTAATACCCATCAGGGTCGCGGAGCGCGAACTCTCGGGTGCCGGTGCTCGGGTTCACGTGCGGCTCCTCCTCCAGCCCGGAGACGAGGGCGCGGGCCCGAAGCAGCGTCTCGTCGAAGTCATCCACGCGGAAGAACAAGAGCAGCCCATTGCCCGGCTGAGCGTGGTCGGGGCTGATCAAGGGCGGATGTCCGTGGGCCTCCCACTGGTGGAGGCAGAGCAAGACCGTCCCGTCCTCGTCCAGGATCTGCCCGAAGTGATCGTGGGCGGGAGGCGTCTCCCGTTGCCCGAACAGCGACTGATACCATCGGAAGCTGCGAGCAACATCGGCGACACCAAGGATTGTCCATGTTCGCTTCATCGGTTCCTCCTGCGGCGCAACGACCTGCCGAGCTGCCACCGCGACGCCAACCGAGGCCGCCGGGCCAGGTCTGTCCAGCTCGTCGCCATCGTCGCCTCTCACGCGGAAAGTCTCATACATCGGCTCGGCACGGCAAGGCCCAGAGCTGTCCAGCGCCATGGGGACGCCGGACTACGACGCCCTGAACGAGATGAACCAGATCTTCGTCACCACCGTGCGCGAGCAGGGCGGCTACAACGCGAGCCGCGCCCTGCTCATCGCCGGCTTCGTGACGGACATCGACAGGACCTGTGTGAGCGATTTCAAGGTGCCGACCGATCCGGCCGGCGCGAAGAGCCTCTTCCTGTCGATCCACGACTACACGCCCTACACGTTCTGCGGCCTCGACAAGGTGGAGTCCTGGGGCTCTCCCAAGACGACGTGGGGCACGGACGCCGAGAAGGCGGAGCTGGAGCGCCTGTTCGACAAGCTGGGGGCGTTCAGCGCGCAGCGGAGCATCCCGGTCATCCTCGGCGAGTTCGGCGTCACTCAAGCACACCGACGGCTCGTTCTCGGCGCCGTGGCAGACCGTCATGGACGCCGTCGACCCTCAGTGTCCTCCACGCTCTCGGCGAGATCGATCCAGAGCTGCGATCGGTCGTCATGGCACATGACCTGAGCGGGATCCCGATGGTCCAGCTCGCCGAAAGGGCAAACCAGCCTCTCTCCACGCGCTGCCGACGACGCGCCGAGGTCACCGGCGCATGGGCGATCTCCGCTGTCGCCGGGTGGCCCGGCCTCCTGCGCCCGTCCCGAGCCCTCCGCCCGCGCCCGCGATCTGATAAAGCCCTGGCGCGTGCGCTCCTTCGCCCTTCTGACCTGCTTTCTGCTCGCGCCCGCGCTCGCCCCGGCGCGGGCCGCGGCCGCGCCCCCTGCGCCCCCGCGGGAGGCCCCGGCGGCTGCCTCGCGGGTCGCCATCGTCGAGGCCGACGCGGACGACCCGCTCGTCCGCGAGGCGGCCACGCGGCTCAAGGCCGAGCTCGGCGCGGCGGGGTTCGAGGTGGTCGTCGTACCGCGGGCAGGCGGGGGCGACGTGCGCGCCGCGCTGGAGCGGGCCGCGCAGGACGAGGGCGCGTTCGCGGCCGCGGCGATCTTCCGCTCCCGGGCGGGCGCCGCGGCGGACCTCTGGATCGTCGACCGGGTGACGCAGAAGACGGTGGTGCGCACGGTGGAGGTGGCCGGCGCGGCGGCGCCCTCGGTGATGGCGGTGCGCGCGGTCGAGCTCCTGCAGGCGAGCCTCCTCGAGGCGAACCTGCTCGCGTCGCGCGCGCGGCCCGACGGCGGGGCGGACGGCGGCGGCGCCGCGGTCCCCGACGACGTGCGGCGCTGGATGGCGCCCGTGCGGCGGCAGGCCGCGGCGGACCCGGCGGCGGCGCGGCCCGGGATGTTCGCGGGCCTCGGCGTCGAGGCCGGGCTCGTGGCGCTCCTGAGCGCGGGGGGCATCGGTCCGGCGCTGGGGCCTGCGCTGCGGCTGTCGTACGGCACCGCCGCGGACGGCGGCAGCGCCGCGGACGGCGGCGCCGGCGCGGACGGCGGCACCGGCGCGGACGGCGCCGGCGCGGACGGCGCCGGCGCGGGCGGCACCGGCGCGGGCGGCACCGGCGGCGTGCTGCCCGCGGGCCTCGCGGCGCGGCTGACGTTCGCGGGGCCGGCGCTGGCGCCGGCGCTGGAGGGCGCGCTCGGCACGGTGTCGGTCCGGCAGGAGATGGCGTTCCTGGAGGCCGTGTGGGCCCCGGAGACGGGCGGCGCGGTGTCCCCTGTGCTCTCGGCGGGCGTCGGCGGCTTTCACCTGTTCATCAGCGGCGACCCCCTGCCCCCGCTGCGGAGCGCGACCGGCGAGGTCTGGTCGGTGGCCGCGACCCTCGGCGCGGGCGCCGGGCTGCGCCTCACCGACCGCGCCGCGCTCCTGCTGGACGTGCACGCGATCGTCGCCGAGCCGCGCGCCGTCGTGACGCTCGGCGGTGAGCGGCTCGGCACCGCGGGGCGGCCGACCTTCGCGGGGTTCCTGGGGCTGCTCGTGCGGCCCTGAGGCCGGGCCCCTCCCGGGCGGCACGCGCGGGTGGCCGACCTTCGCGGGGTTCCCGGGGCAGCTCGTGCAGCCCTGAGGCCGGGCCCCTCCCGGGCGGCTGGCGCGGGCGCCCGACGGGCTCTTCATCAGGTCGAGGTCGCTTGCCCCCCTGGAGCGGCGCCGATTCCGATACGTTGCAGAGAACAGCGCGCGCCCGACGTGGGCGGAGCTCCTGGCTCGGGAGAGACTTCGATGAGCATTCGACGATTTCCGGCGACCTTGCTCGCCGCGTTCACCTTCTCGACAGCGTTCCTCGGTTGCTCCGACGACCCGAGCGACGACCCCGGAGGCAGCTCGACGGGCTCTGTCTCCGGGAGCGCCGGCGCGGGCGGCGACGGCTCCGGCGCTGCGGGCGACGGCGGCTCCGGCGCTGCGGGCGACGGCGGCTCCGGCGCTGCGGGCGACGGCGGCTCCGGCGCTGCGGGCGACGGCGGCGCCGGCGCTGCGGGCGACGGCGGCTCCGACGCCACAGGAGGCGGCCCCGACGGCGTGTTACGTCTCGCGGCCCGGTGCGAGACCGACGCGGACTGCGGCGCATCCGGCGTGTGCATCCCGGAGTCGTACTCCGAGTTCTTCAACGGAGGCCCCCCGGGCGGGTACTGCACGGCGGAGTGCGACGTGGACAGCGACTGTGCCGGCGAGGGCAGCGTGTGCATCGGCGGCGCGTGCCTCCTCGGCTGCGCGATGGGACAGCCGCCGCTCGAGAGCCTGGTGACGGAGCTCGATCCCGGGAAGTGCCTGGGCCGCGAGGATCTGCGCTGCGATGAGATCGAGGGCGGCGCGATCTGCTTGCCGAGCTGCGGCTCGGACAGCCAGTGCACAGGCGGCCGCGTGTGCGACCCCCGGTGGAACACCTGCGTCGACGAGCCGACGACAGGGCTCCCCGACGGGTCGCCGTGCGAGCTCGGCCCGAACGACGAGGATCCCTGCGCGTCCTGGTGCCTCGGTTTCGGGGGCGAGACCAGTTACTGCGCCGGGTTCTGCGCGCTCGGCGGCGACATCGCCAACGACGACTGCGGGGGGCTGGAGAGGGGGCTGTGCCTGTACAGCCTCACGGATGACCCCGGCGCTGGCGACATCGGCGCCTGCGCCGAGGCGTGCACGCGTCACAGCGACTGCCCGTTGCCGGACGCCTCCTGCGTGGACGTCGGGATCGACACGAACGGATTCTGCCTCTTCGGCGTGACGCCGTGTCCGAGGGGCCAGAGGCAGTGCGCACGAGGGGAGGTGTGCACCGTGACGACGGAAGGCCGGTTGTGCCTCGACGAGACGTACCCGCTGGACGACTCCGGGGCAGGAGGAGCGGGCGGCGAGGGCGGCGCCAGCGGTACGACCACCACGACCACCACGGGCACCGGCGGCGACGGCGGCGCTGGTGGCACGGCCACCACGGGCACCGGCGGCGACGGCGGCGCTGGTGGCACGGCCACCACGGGCACCGGCGGCGACGGCGGCGCTGGCGGCACGGCCACCACGGGCACCGGTGGCGACGGCGGCGCTGGCGGCACGGTCACCGCGGGCACCGGCGGCGACGGCGGCGCGGGCGGCACGGTCACCGCGGGCACCGGCGGCGACGGCGGCGCGGGCGGCTCGGCCACCGCGGGCACCGGCAGCGCGGGCGGTGCCGGCGGCGAGGGCGGTGCCGGCGGCACGGCTGGCACCGGCGGTGGAGGCGGCGGCACCTGACGCCGCTGGCGCCGGCGGCGCGGCTGGTACCGGCCGTGGGGGCGGCGCAGCCGGCGCCAGCGGTCTCGCCGGCGGGTCGCGGGGGAATTCGCTCACCCAGCCGGGATGATGGAACCGCCAAGGCGCCATCAGACGCCAAGATTTTCGAGACCGTCGGCGGCCGGCCGACGCTCACGGCGATCGCGCGAGACGAGGACCGCATCGCCCTGCCGCCGTTCGACGGCGAGATCAGCGTGGGCTCGTGGTGGCTGCCCGGTCCGGAGGAGTAGCCCGGGCCGCGCCCCCCCGACGCAGCCGAGGGGGCCCCGGGGTTCCCCCTACTTCAGCGGCTCGCAGTACTGCTGCGTGCACGCGCCGCCTTTGGGCGCGCAGATCCCGCAGCTCGAGTTGCAGCAGTAGGTCCCTGGCCCACAGACGTTGTCACCGCACTTCCCGCCCCCGATCCTGATCGCGTCGCTGCCCTCACCGGCGCTCTCCTCGCCGGCGGCGCTCTCGGTGGCCGACTCGCCCGCAGGGTCCGACCCACCGCCGGGGTCGGCCGCCACCATGCAGCCGATACCGAGCGAGAGCATGAGCGAAGAAAGAACGATGTGTACGAGCTTCATGGCACCATCTCCTGCGGGGAGACAGCGCCTCCCCGCCGGCCTGGCTTACCGCAACTCACGCCGCTGGCAATGATTGAACACCACGTCACGCCGGCGTCCCGCGAGCGCGGAGCACCGGCATCGACGGCTCACGAAGGTCCTTGACGAATCCGCTGCTCGGCCGGATCACTCGCACGTCGAGAACTGGTCTGACGCGGACTGCTCGGCCGTGGTCACCTGGACCGTGGTCTCGATCGTCTCGCCGAGGACGTCGGTCACGCGCACGCGCCACGGCCCCGCCGGCATGCTGCCGTCGCCGACGCGCCAGTAATTGTAGGTTTGCCGCGTCGCCTCACGCCACGCCCCGTTGATCTGGACCGCGAGCTTCGCGATCGGGGTGCGGTGGCCCTGCACGCGGAACTCGTTCCACCAGCTGTTCTGCTCCTTCAGCGAGATGGAGAGGTCGCCCTCGACCGGACAGGGGACGAACTTCCACGAGATCCTGCCCTTCGCCCCGCCGTTGCCGGTGCCGAGATACCCCTCCTCGATCGACCCGATCTGCTTGAATGCCTCCTGGCTCAGATCGATGTGCCCGGGCGTGCACTTCGGGTTGCCGGCCGACGGGCACTGATCGACGACCGTCGCCACCACCTTGCGCCCGTCGTCGCGGCTCACCTCGACGCACGCCCCGCACGCGGCCGCCGTGTCGTAGTCCGCCGTGTTCAAGGCCGCGAAATACCGCCCGCCGCCGGTCGCCACGTGCGCGATCCTGTCCGGGCTCGTCCCGAGGACGGGGAAGCTGCAGTTCACGACCCCGCCGGAGCCCTGGCCGAGCGTGTACCACGTCACCGATCCGTCGCCGTCCTCGTAGCTCGGCAGCGGGATCGAGCAGGTTTCGCCGCTCCCGCCGCCGCTCGTGGTCGTGGTGCCCTGGCCCCCGGAGCTGCCGGTGCCGCTCGTCGCGCCCCCGCCGCTCCCCCCTGCCCCGCCGGAGCCGCCCGTCCCGCCGGAGCCGCCCGTCCCGCCGGAGCCGCCCGTCCCGCCGGCGCCGGTCGATCCGCTCTGGGTCATCGACACGAGCACCGGCTGGTAGTCGCCCCCGGTCGCGCCCGCGCAGAACCCGAAGCTGCTCGGGATCGGCAGCTGGTTGGCCGGCGGGGTCACCGTCAAGATCGAGCCGCTCTGGGTGTACTCGGCCTGCCAGAGGCTGATCACGGTGGACTGCCTCAGATCGATCACCACGGTCCACGGCGCCGGCGACGAGCCGGCCTGGCTCGGGACGCTCACCTCGGCGCAGTAGCCGCTGCCCCAGTCGACCGACCTCGTCAGCGCCGCGACCCCGAGCCCGTCGGTCGTGATCACGGCGCTGGTGAGGTCGCCCGCGGTGTCCTCGCCCTGCACCGGAGCGGTGCACGCGGCGAGCAGGCCAAAGAGAGGTAGCACGACGGCGGATCGATAAGCCATGGATCGCATCAAATTCTCCACAGTGTGGGCGCGCCGAGAGGGCGCAGCCGATGACGTCTTCAATAATGCAGATTGAAGAGCTCGCCATCACTCGAAGTCACGGAAGATCATTTTGAGAGACAACATCTCTGGAATGATCCCTCCTGAACGAAGAACGCCCGCGGATACGTCGAACATTTCACCTCGGGCAAACGCACCTGCGCCGGCGCCCATTGCCTACATCGAGCCCCACGAGCGCCCACGCCACCACCGTCGCCCCTCGAACACGTGGTCTCGCGCGAAACAAGCTTGTTTTCGCGGCGCGCGCGGGCCGGTAGACGGGATCGTCGCGAGGCGCCCCGCTCCCGGATCATCGCGAGTTCGCCCCCGCTTTCGGATCGTCGCGAGGCGCCCCGCCCCCGGATCATCGCGAGTTCACACCGCATTCGGATCGCCGCGAGGCGCCCCGCCCCCGGATCGTCGCGAGTCACCCCGCTCCCCGATTGCCGCGGTTCGCCCCGCTCCCCGATCGCCGCGAGTCACCCCGCTCCCCGATTGCCGCGGTTCGCCCCGCTCCCCGATCGCCGCGAGTCACCACGCTCCGGATTGCCGCAAGTCACCACGCTCCGGATTGCCGCGAGTCACCACGCTCCCGTAGACTGCGGCCCTCCATGCTCCTCACGCTCACGACCACGCACCGGCCGGCGACCGACCTCGGCTACCTGCTCGTCAAGAACCCGGCGCACACGCAGTCGTTCTCGCTCTCGTTCGGCAAGGCGCACGTGTTCTATCCCGAGGCCACCGAGCAGCGGTGCACCGCGGCGCTCCTGCTCGACGTCGACCCCGTGGACCTCGTGCGCGGCCGCGGCGCGGGCGAGCCGGGCACGCTCGCGCAGTACGTCAACGACCGGCCCTACGTCGCGTCGTCGTTCCTCTCGGTGGCGATCGCGCAGGTCTTCGGCTCGGCGCTCGGCGGCAAGTGCCGCGACCGCCCGGAGCTCGCCGACGCACCGCTCCCCCTCTCGGCCACGATCGAGGCGCTGCCGTGCCGCGGCGGCGAGGCGCTGCTCCGGCGGCTGTTCGAGCCGCTCGGCTACGAGGTCACGGCCGAGCGCCTCCCGCTCGACGAGGCGTTCCCGGAGTGGGGGCAGAGCAGCTACCTGCGCGTCTCGCTCTCGAGGACGTGCCGGCTCCGGGAGCTGCTCGCGCACCTCTACGTGCTCGTGCCCGTGCTCGACGACAAGAAGCACTACTACGTCGGCGACGCCGAGGTCGAGAACCTCCTCGCCAAGGGCGAGGGCTGGCTCGCGGAGCACCCCGAGCGCGAGGCGATCGCGCTGCGGTACCTCAAGCACAGCCGCCCGCTCTTCCGCGCGGCGCTCGCGCGGCTCGTCGCCGACGAGGACGCGAGCCCCGAGGAGACCGAGGACGAGAAGGCCGCCCCCGAGGACACGGCCGAGGCGCGGATCAGCCTGGACGAGGCGCGCCGCGCGGCCGTCGTCGCGGCGCTGCGCCGGGCCGAGGCGCGGAGCGTGCTCGACCTCGGCTGCGGCGAGGGCAAGCTGCTGAAGCGCCTCGTCGATGAGCGCGTCTTCGAGCGCGTCGCCGGGGCCGACGTCTCCGTGCGCAGCCTCGAGGTCGCGAAGCGAAGGCTCCGTCTCGACGACCTCCCCGACAAGCAGCGGCGGCGCATCCAGCTCTTCCAGGCGTCGGTCACGTACAGGGACGCGCGCTTCTCGGGCTACGACGCCGTGACCCTCGTCGAGGTGATCGAGCACGTGGACCCCTCGCGCCTCGGCGCGCTGACGCGCAGCGTCTTCGAGCACGCCCGGCCGCGCGTCGTCGTCCTGACGACGCCGAACGCCGAGTACAACGAGCGCTTCGAGGGGCTGCCGCGCGGCGCCTTCCGCCACGGCGACCACCGCTTCGAGTGGACGCGCGCCGAGTTCCACGCCTTCTGCGAGGAGGTCGCGGCCGCGCACGGCTACTCGGTCGAGCACCTGCCCATCGGCCCGATGGACGCCGCGCTCGGCGCGCCCACGCAGATGGCGGTCTTCCTGCGCGCAGGCGGCGCGGACGGCGGGGGCGACGGGGGCGACGGGGGCGGAAGGAGCGGCGCCGACGGCGCGGGAGACGCCGGGGGCGCGAGCGGCGCCGACGGCGCGGGAGACACCGGCGCCGCGCGCGCGGAGGTGTCGTCGTGAGCGAGCAAGGTGTCGCCGTGAGCGAACAGAAGCCCCTCATCGTCCCCACCCTCTCGCTCGTCGTGCTCGTCGGCGCGTCCGGCTCCGGCAAGAGCACGTTCGCCCGGGCGCACTTCAAGCCGACGGAGATCCTCTCGTCCGACCACTACCGCGGCGTCGTCTCCGACGACGAGAACGACCAGGCCGCCAGCGCGGACGCGTTCGAGGTGCTGCGCTTCATCGCGGGCAAGCGGCTCGCGGCAGGGCGGCTCACCGTCATCGACGCGACGAACGTGCAGCCGGACGCGCGCAGGCCGCTCGTCGCGCTCGCGCGCGAGCACCACGTGCTGCCCGTGGCCATCGTGCTCGACATGCCCGAGAAGCTCTGCCACGCGCGCAACGCCGGCCGGCCCGACCGGCAGTTCGGCCCGCACGTCGTGCGCGGCCAGAGCCGCGAGCTGCGCCGCTCGCTCCGGGACCTGCGGCGCGAGGGCTTCCGCTACGTGCACGTGCTGTCGTCGCCCGAGGAGGCGGCGGCCGCCACGATCGAGCGGCAGCGCCTCTGGACCGACCGCCGCGACGACCACGGGCCGTTCGACATCATCGGCGACGTCCACGGCTGCTTCGACGAGCTCGTCGAGCTGCTCGAGGCGCTCGGCTACCGCCTGGAGGGGCTGCCGGACGCGCCGCGCGCGTCGCACCCCGAGGGCCGCCGCGCGCTCTTCCTCGGCGACCTCGTGGACCGCGGGCCGCGCTCGCCCGACGTGCTGCGCCTCGCGATGGCCATGGTCGAGTCGGGCGCGGCGCTGTGCGTGCCGGGCAACCACGACGTCAAGCTGCTCAAGAAGCTGCGCGGCCGCGACGTGAAGCTGACCCACGGCCTCGAGCTGACGGTCGCGCAGCTCGAGGTCGAGACCGACGAGTTCAAGGCGAAGGCGGCGGACTTCATCGACGGGCTCGTCAGCCACTACGTGCTCGACGACGGCAACCTCGCCGTCGCGCACGCGGGGGTGAAGGAGGCGTTCCAGGGCCGCGGCTCGGGGGCGGTGCGCGAGTTCTGCCTGTACGGCGAGACCACCGGCGAGACCGACGAGTACGGCCTGCCCGTGCGGTACAACTGGGCCTCGGAGTATCGCGGCAAGGCGATGGTCGTCTATGGCCATACGCCGACGACCGTGGCCGAGTGGGAGAACCGCACGATCTGCATCGACACAGGGTGCGTGTTCGGCGGCGCGCTCACGGCGCTTCGCTACCCGGAGCGCGAGCTCGTCGAGGTCAAGGCGCGCCGCGTGTACTACGAGCCGAAGAAGCCGCTCGCGCCGCTCGCGGGCGACGCGAGGGCCGCGTCGCGCGGGCAGGACGCCGACGTGCTCGACATCGACGACGTGAGGGGCCGGCGCGCGATCCGCACGCGCGTCCACGGCATGGTGACGATCCGCGAGGAGAACGCGGCGGCGGCGCTCGAGGCGATGAGCCGCTTCGCCGTGGATCCGCGGTGGCTCATCTACCTGCCGCCGACGATGTCCCCGACCGAGACGGCGAAGGACGGCGGGGTGCTCGAGCACCCGCGCGAGGCGTTCGCGTACTTCCGGCAGAACGGCGTGGGCCGCGTCGTGTGCGAGGAGAAGCACATGGGCTCGCGCGCGGTGCTCGTCGTGTGCCGCGACGAGGCCGCGCGAAAGCGCCGGTTCCGCGTCGACGAGGGGCCGCTCGGCGTGTGCACGACGCGCACGGGCAGGCCGTTCTTCGCGGACGAGGCGCGCAGCCGCGAGCTCATTGACCGGGTGCGCGCGGCGATGGACAGCGCGGACCTGTGGAGCGAGCTCCGCTCCGACTGGGTCTGCCTCGACGCGGAGCTGTTGCCCTGGTCGGCGAAGGCGCAGGACCTGCTGCGCGGGCAGTACGCGGCCGTGGGGTCGTCCGGCCGCGCGTCGCTCGGCGCGGCGGTCCGGGCGCTGGAGATGGCGGCGGCGCGGGACGAGAGCGCGCGGCCGCTGCTCGAGCGGCACGTGGCGCGGAGGGCGGCGATGGACGGGTACGTGGCGGCCTACCGGCGCTACTGCTGGCCTGTGCGCTCGCTGGCCGACATCCGGCTCGCGCCGTTCCACTTGCTGGCGAGCGAGGGCGCTGTGCACGCGGCGCGGGATCACGGGGTTCACCTGCGGCAGCTCGGGCGGCTCTGCGAGGTCGATCCGGCGCTCTTCGTGCCGACGCCGCACTGCGTGGTCGACCTGTCGGATCCGCAGAGCGAGGCCGCGGCGGTGGCCTTCTGGACGGAGATGGTCGAGCGCGGCGGCGAGGGGATGGTCGTCAAGTCGTGGGAGTGGGTCGTGCGCGGCCCGCGCGGGCTCGTCCAGCCGGCGATCAAGTGCCGCGGGCCGGAGTACCTGCGCATCATCTACGGGCCGGAGTACCTGATGCCGCAGCACCTCGCGCGGCTGCGGCACCGCAGCGTCTCGTCGAAGCGGGCGCTCGCGCTCCGCGAGTACGCGCTCGGGCTGGAGGCGCTCCACCGCTTCGTCGAGGGGGAGCCGCTGTATCGCGTGCACGAGTGCGTGTTCGGGGTGCTGGCGCTGGAGAGCGAGCCGGTCGATCCGCGGTTGTGACGGGATTGCCGGCAGGGTTCGGCCACGAGTAGCCTCCGGCTGCTCGACAGGAGGGGCGACGCTGTGGCAGCGTGATGCACATGGCCATCAAACCTGCGTCGCGTGAGCAGATGGATGCCATGCAGTGGCCCGAGCGCATCGATCCCGCGCTCGTTGGCCCCGCGCTCGCTGGCCAGCCACGCATACGGCTCGCGTATCATTCATCGCTCTCGTTTCATGGGTATGCTTGGGTCATCGTTGCTGGGCGGGATACCCGCCGTCCACCAGGCGCACCGGCGATAGCGCGGGAGATCCGCGTCACGCTACCGCAAGGACATGGGGACGCGCTGCGCGTTCGCGACGCCGAGATCGACCCTGTGATGGTAGACGCGTGGTGCCGCGAGGCGGCCAGCATGCGGATCCCGGTCGTGGACATCTCGACGCCGCCCTGCGCCGATGGCGCCGTGTACACGCTCTCCAGCGGGGTAGGCGCCACGGCGAATGTGATCTGGTATGGGGACGGGCCCCGCGAGTGGAGCGAGCTCACCACGTGGGCGCGCAGCGTCATGAAGCGCCTGCACGACTGTACGTCGCCTGGAGAGCCTCTGAATCTCGAGGGAGCTGACCGCGGCTAGAACAACGATGACGTTGAGAGAGCGAGAAGTGAACCGCCAAGACGCCAAGGACGCCAAGAAGAAGACAATGTCTCGGCGTCCTTGGCGTCTTGGCGGTTCGAAGTTCTGCTCGTTTCAGGCGGGTTCAACCCGCTTGTTGCTCTAGCCGACGCTGCCCGCGTGGCTCGCCCACGCGACCAGCGCGAGCGTGACCAAGAAGAAGCCATAGGTGACGGCGTTCGCCCTCTTGGCCCAGCGGCGCGCGTCGGTCGCCGGCACGCGGCGTGCAGCGCTTCGCGCTTCGATCCACACGGAGGCGAAGAAGAAGGGCACACAGAGAAAGGCCCCGGCAGCGAACACGATCCAGCGCTCCCCGACGGAGGGTAGCCACGGAGCAGAGAACGGTATCAAGAGCAATGTGGCGGCCGTTTCGAGCTCACGGCCAATCATCGGCAGCATGGACCAAGCGAGCATCTCGAGGCACGTCAGGAGAGCCCACGTGATCGGAATCCCTGCGAGCGTGGACCATGCGTTCGCGGCCAGAGAAAGCTTGAGCGCCTCTCGCGTCGGCAGGGCCAGGACCCGCCGAGCCACCGCAGCCTCGACGAGCACGACGGGAACAAAGGCGATCCATGATGCGGGCCACGCGAGGACGATCATCGGGATGCCGGCATTCGCGAGGGCGTCCTTCGGCCAGAGCACGATCGCGGCGCCAGCCGAGATCGCGAGGGCAGCAGCGAGCCGGCGGCATGCGTCCTCTGGCCTGAGCATCGGGTGCCAGCGTATCGTCATGACAGGATTCCTCGTCAATGTGGTCGGGCGTTCAGCCGTGCCAGGGCGCGGCGCAGGAGAAACAGGCGGCCCTCGAACGAGCGCCGTCTCCCCGGAGCGCCCCGCTAGGGTCGCAGCCGCGGCAGCGCCTCCGCCGCCTCGCGCAGCGCGCGCTTGCCCCGGTGCACAAGGTCGTCGTCGCCGTACCGCGCGCCCCAGGGCAGCGCGAAACCGGCGTTCATCGCCTCGTAGACCACCGCCCGGAAGGCGCTCGCGCGCGTCGGCTCCGGCCGGCCGTACGCCTGCCAGAAGCGATCGTGGAGAGGCTGCGTCTCCGGCGACGCGGACATCGACAGCGCGAACATCGTCCAGTCGGCCATCGGGTCGCCCCAGAAAGCCCGATCGGCGTCGATGACCCCGGCGATCGACGCCCCTCCCGGACCGCGCTCGATCAGGACGTTATACAGCCAGAGATCGCCGTGCATCAGCCGCGGCTCCCGGATCTCGTCGAGCACGGCCGTGTGCGCCCGGATGACGGCCAGCGCCGTCGCCATCTCGCTCCCATCGAGCCCCAGCCCGGATATCGTCTCCAGCGAACGCGCCAGGCGATGGAGCACCGCCTGGCTCCAGCGCGGGAACTCGGGCGCCGGATGCGGACCGCCGAACACGGATCCGACCGTGTCGTGGATGGTCCTCGTGACGAGGCCGAGCTGCTCCCAGAGGGCGCCCGCCTCCCCGGGCGACAGCGCGTCGGCCACGTGGTCCCAGCGCTCGCCAGGGAGGAAGGTCTGGAACACGTAGTCGCGGTCGATGAGCTGATGCGTGAAGTCCGCCGCGAGGGTCCGCGGCATCCGCGCCGCGAGCGCGGCGAAGAAGGGCTGGATGTGGATCTCGCGGCGCATGAGCGCCACCTCGTCCCACGACAGGGCGGCCCCCGGCGGCGGGGCGACGCGCAGGACGACCTGCTGATCGGCGAGCGCGACGAGGTACGTCGTGTTGAACGTGCCGCCCCCCAGCTCCCGGGCCGACGTGACGACGACGCGCTCTCCGAACGCGCGCCGGCAGAGGGCGAGGATCTGGTCGGCGGTCAGCGAGCGCGCCGCGGAGGCCGGCCCCTGCTCGAGGGTGATGAGCTCCATGCCGTGGTGTACCGCGCGTACACCACGGCATGCCCTCGCATCAAGCCGCCCGCCCGCCTGCCCGCCCGCGCCGCGCCGCGCCCGGCGAGGCTCAGGGCACCGGCATCTCGAACGCCACCGCGTAGTTCGGCTGCGCGACGCGCGTCATCGAGCCGACGAACGGATCCGAGTCGCGGAGCTGGCCCGAGCGCCACGTCCGGCCGGGGAACGCCGCGCCGTCGCTCGTCATCGCGTAGCCGACGTAGACGCCCGTCGCCGGCAGATCGCTGCCGACCGTGATGCGCACCGAGCTGCCCGAGATCTCGACGGAGCTGATCCGGATGCGGGAATTCGCCGTGCGCACCTCGAAGCCCTTCCCCTGCGACCACTCGGTGAGCGCGCTCTGGTGCGGCGCGGGCAGCGTATTGTCCCAGGCGAGCGGCGGCACGGGCACGTGGAAGTGCACCGTGATCACGCGGCCGCTTCGCTCGACGCGGGTCGGCTCCAGCGGCCGCCAGTCGCGGCCCTGCACCACCACCTCGTTGTAGATCTGCCCGAGCTTCTCGCCGAGCCGCTCGTAGCCCTCCGTCGTCATGTGGATGTTGTCGGTCGAGTACGGATACTGGTACTTCGGCCCGGAGCAGATGATGTCGCCCGGGCGGTCGACGCCGACCTGCCACTGCGCGAGCGTCGAGGCCGACCGCTGGTTCGAGCCGGTCGGATAGGCGTGCTGCTGCGACACGAACATCGGGATCGACTCGGTCTGCCCCGTCAGCGGCTTGATATCGCTGTTGTAGTCGGTCCAGAGCCGGATGAGATCGTTCCTGTAGCTCGAGCTGCCGGCGTCGGACTCACCGTGGGTGATCACGATCGCGCCGACACCGTACTTCTTCCCCTGCGCGCTCGCGAGCCGGGCGATCGCGGCGGTCTCGAACAGCGACGCCGCGTAGGCCCGCCCCGTGGAGCCCGTGTCGCTGGCCCCCTTCCGGATGACCGACATGGCCTGTCCGCTCTCGCCGACGACCGTGTGCACGCTGATGTAATCGCGGCCCGTCGCGCCCTGCACAAGCGTCGTGATCTGGTCGCCCATCGCCGTGTGCGGCGACTCGCCGTAGATGTTGCGCGGATACGCGCTCGGATACCCCGTGGCGAGCGGGCGGATGGGCTCGACGAGCGGCACCATCGAGAGCCCGCTGGCGTTCGGGTTGAACGGCGGCACGCTGACGTTGCCCAGCGAGAGCTTGAGGTTGTGGTAGCGCTGGGTCGTCGCCCTGACGGGCGTCGCCTGCGCCCCGACCGACAGGCTCTGCCCGGTGCCGATGATCCCGGCCCAGTCCCAGCCGGGGCCCGTGGTCCCGCCGCCCCCGCCACCCGAGCCGCCCGCTCCGCCGGCGCCGCCCGCCCCGCCAGCGCCACCCGCGCCGCCAGCGCCGCCCGCTCCGCCAGCCCCGCCCGTTCCGGAGCTCGCCGAGCTGCTGCTGGAGCTGCTGGAGCTGCTCGACGCGCTGCTGCTGGAGCTCGACGACGTCGAGCCGCCGTTCCCGCTGCCGCGGACCGACGCGACGGTCGGCGTTCCGCTGCCGCTCCCGCAGAAGCCCCACTCCGTCGAGGCTCCCGCGCCCAGCGTGGCGTTCCAGCCGATGGGGACGGCGGTGAACTGGCCGCCCGACGAGGTCGTCGTCACGTTCCACGAATTGACGAAGCTGGACCCGTTGAGCGCGACGACAACCCCCCAGGAGGAGATCGCGTTGCGGCTCTCGTTCTTCACGGTCACGCTCGCGCAGTACCCTCCCTGCCACTGCGACTGCATCCTGATATCCGCCGAGACCGTCTCGTCCGCGCTGAGCACGACGCCGCCCTCCTGGGACGCGATCTCCTCGTCATCGGTCGGCACGCCGATGCAGGCGGCAAGGAAGCACGCGATCGAGGCCGAGCAGAGGCCCAGCAAGCTAGCAAGGCGCATGAAGTTTTCTCCTTGAAGTGTTCAAGCAAGCTGCGAATCGTTTCATCGAGATGCACCGCGCAAGCGCGGCGCGCGCAAAGCGTGTGACGCGGCGCGCTCAGGCGGAATTCCCGAACGACGCCTGTCTGATCACGACACGTCACAGATCGAGCCTGGCTGTTATTTCTCAGCCTGATAACGAGTCGAGATCGGCTGTCGTGAGGTGCGATGAACCCACAAAACGCGAGCGGCTCACACAAGGTGAGCCGCTCGCGTTCATCGAAGCCGAGTGTCTCGGTGGGAGCGCGCCCTCATCCGGCCGGGGGGGCCGGGTCCGCCGCGGGCTGGCGGCGGCGATGGCGCGCGGCGGTGCTCCGGTGGGCGGCGGCGCTCTGGCGGCAGAGGCCGCCGCCTGCCGCCCTCAGGCCTCGCGCTCGCGCTCGAGCTCGTCCCAGAGGCGCACGTCGCTGCGCTCCTTCAGGTACACGCCGCCGACGACGACGGTGATGAGCGCGATCGCGATCGGGTAGAGGAGGCCCGCGTAGATGTTGCCGGTCGCGACCGTCACCGACGAGGCGATGAGCGGCAGGAGCCCGCCGAACACGCCGTTGCCGAGGTGGTACGGGATGGAGAGCGACGTGTAACGCACCTTGGCGGGGAACGCCTCGACCAGGTAGGCCGCGATCGGGCCGTAGACCATCGTGACGAAGATCACGAGCACGAACACGAGCGCGGTGAGCACGACCGGGCTGTCCGCGTTCTGCTTCATCGCCCAGAACACCGGGAAGAACCCGATCGCGCCGAACAGGTTGCCCGCGAGCATGATCTTCTTCCGGCCGATGCGATCGGACAGCGCGCCGAAGAACACGAAGAACGGCATGCCGAGCGCGAGCGCGACGGCGACGATGATCGTGGCCGTGATGAACGGGACCTTCAGCGTGTTCTGGAGGAAGTAGAGGGCATAGAACTGGCCCGTGTACCAGACGACGCCCTGGCCGGCCGTCGCGCCGAAGAGGGCGATCAGGATGACCTTCCAGTTGCGCTTGTTGCCGAGGCTGTCCTTGATCGGGGCGGCCGACGTCTTCCCCTGGGCCTTCAGCTTGGAGAAGATGGGCGACTCCTTGAGGCGGGTACGCACGTAGAAGGAGACGCCGACGAGGATGACCGAGAGGAGGAACGGGACGCGCCAGCCCCAGTCCTTGAAGGCCTCCTCGCCGAGCGCGATGCGCGTCCCGAGGATCACCGCCAGGGAGACGAACAGGCCGAGCGTCGCCGTGATCTGGATGAACGATGTGTAGAAGCCGCGCTTCTCGTCGGGCGCGTGCTCCGCGACGTACACCGCCGCGCCGCCGTACTCGCCGCCGAGCGCGAGGCCCTGCACGAGGCGGATCAGCACGAGCGCGAGCGGGGCGACGAGCCCGATCTTCTCGTACGTCGGCAGGACACCGATGACCGCCGTCGCGCCGCCCATGAGCAGCAGCGTCACGAGGAACGCGTACTTCCGGCCGACGATGTCGCCGATGCGCCCGAACACGAGCGCGCCGAACGGGCGGACGACGAAGCCGGTGGCGAAGGTGCCCAGCGTCAGCAGGAAGCCCGCCGTCGGGTTGTCCTTCGGGAAGAAGTGGGTGGAGATGATCGCGGCAAGGCTCCCGAAGATGTAGAAGTCGTACCATTCGATCATCGTGCCGCCGGCGGAGGCGAAGATGACCTTCCAGAGCGTTGCGCTGTCGACGACCTCGCGCTCGCCCCCACCCTCGCGGGCGAGGCTCGGGGTCACTGGGAGGGTTTGGGGAGACGTCTGTGCCATGGGAGCGGTTCCTCGTAAGGAGTTCCAGCGCTTATCGATAGGGCTTGATCCGGATATCACGCACTGCGCCCAGGGAATACCCGTTCCGCCATGGGGAGATCACGTGGGTGGTCTCACCCGGCGACGCCCCGTTACGATCGGTAACACCGCGCGACGACGCGCGGCGGCGCGCGACGGCGACGGATGGATACAGCAAATCGTTCTGCCGTCTCGGTCCGTGCGCGCGCCGCGGCGCGCGCGGGTGCGAAGCGCGCGCCGGATCAGGTGCGCGGCCGCGGGATCCCGAGACGCTGTCGCCGCTCCCAGAGCGCCTTGCGGCTGATGCCGAGTCGACGGGCGATCTCGGTCTCGGTCAGCTCGTGCTGGTGCTCGAGGACGAAGCGGCGGAAGTAGTCCTCGAGCGAGTCGGACGGGGGCTCTCCGTCGCGCTGGGCCGCGCGCGCGGCGGGCGCCGGCGGCCGCGGCGGGGCGTCGAGCCCGAGGTGGCCGAGCTCGATCGCGCCGCGCTCGGCGAGGACGACGGCGCGGTGGACCGCGTTCTCCAGCTCGCGGACGTTGCCAGGCCACGGGGCCGCCGCGACGGCGGCGCGCGCCTCCGGCGACAGCGCGAGCGGCGCCCGGCCCGTCGTCCGCGCGAGCCGCGCGAGCAGCGACTCCGCGATGCGCACCGCGTCCCCCGGCCGCTCGCGCAGCGGCGGCAGGCGGATCTCGTGGAGCCGCAGCCGGATATACAGGTCGCTCCGGAACGACCCGCCGCGCGCCATCTCCGCGAGATCCCGGTGGGTCGCGGCGATGACGCGCACGTCGACGCGCCGGGCGCGGCTCGCGCCGACGCGCCGCACCTCGCCCGTCTGGAGGAAGCGAAGGAGCCGCGCCTGGACCTTCACCGGCAGATCGCCGATCTCGTCGAGGAGCAGCGTCCCGCCCTCCGCGGCCTCGCAGAGCCCCGCGCGCGCCGCGAGGGCGCCGGGGAAGGCGCCGCGCTCGACCCCGAAGAGCTCGCCCTCGATGAGCCCCTCGGGGATCGCCGCGCAGCGGACCGGGACGAACGGGAGGTGCCGCCGCGGGCTCAGCCGGTGCACGACGCGGGCGAGCGTCTCCTTGCCGGTGCCGCTCTCGCCGAGGAGGAGCAGCGTCGCCTCGCTCGGCGCGACCCGGCGCACCTGCGCGAACACCTCCCGCATCGCCGCCGAGCCGCCGACGAGCCCCTCGAGCTCGTCGTCGTCGCACGCCGGCGGCCCGGACGGCGCGGACGGCGCGGGCACCGACACGGGCGGCGCGGGCGGCGTGGCGCCCGGCGCGCTCTCCGCGGCCGCGCGCGGCCCGGGGCGCGCGACGGCGAGGTGGTGCGCGACGAGGGTGAGGAGCTCGTCGTGGTCGAACGGCTTCGAGAGGTAATCCGCGGCGCCGCGCTTCACGGCCTCGACCGCCGCCTTCACCGTGGCGTAGCTCGTCATGAGCACGACAGGCGCGCCGCCGCACCGGCCCACGAGCTCGGTGCCCGGCGCGCCGGGCAGGCGCACGTCGGCCAGCACCAGGTCGAACGCGCCGAGGTCGCCGTCCGCCTCGGCCTCCGCGATCGACCCCGCCTCGATCACCTCGTGCCCGTGGCGGGCGAGCAGCCGCCGGAGCTCCGTCCGGATCACGACCTCGTCCTCCACGAGCAGGATCCGGCTCATGCCTCCGCCTCCGGCCCGCGCCGCGCCCCGGCCGCGCCCGCGAGCGGAAGCCGGACGACGACGGTCGTCCCCTGCCCCACCGCGCTCCGCAGCGCGAGCGTCCCGCCGTGATCCTGGACGATCGAGCGCGAGAGCGGCAGGCCGAGCCCCGTGCCGCTCGGGTCGCGCTTCGTCGTCACGAACGGCTCGAGCACCTCGCCGAGCAGCTCCTCGGGGATGCCGCTGCCGTGGTCCTCGACCTCGACGACGATCTCGCCGGCCTCGATCCGCCCGCGCACCGCGACGGTCGCGCCGGGCTCGGAGGCGTCGCGGGCGTTCGCGAGCAGGTTGACGAACACCTGCACGAGCTCGCGCCGGTCGCCGATGACGACGAGCGACTCCGGGCAGGCCTGCTCCACGTGGACGCGCGGCGCCGCGCGGTCGAGCCGGATCAGCCGCTCGGCCTCGGCGACCACCTCGGCGAGCGCCACGCGCCCGACCCGCGCGCGCCGGATCTCGCCCGGCGACTGCACGGCGCCGGTGCGCGCGTGATCGAGCAGCGATCGCAGGATCGCCTCGATGCGCGCCGCCTCGCCGAGGATGAGGCCCGCCCGCGCGCGGATCTCGTCGCTGTCGGCCTCGGCCCGGAGGTTCTGCGCCAGGCAGGCGATGCCGGTGAGCGGGTTGCCGACCTCGTGGGCGACGCCCGCGGCGAGGCGGCCGAGCTGGGCGAGGCGATCGCGGTGGGCGAGCTGCGCCTCGAGGGCGCGCTGCTCGGTGCGATCCTCGACGAGCAGGACGACGCCCCCGGAGGCCGAGCGCCCGTCGAGCGGGTCGAGCGCGGCGCGGTGGACGCGCAGCGCGCGCGCCCGCCCGGCGACGCGCACCTCGACCTCGTCGGCGCCCGCGCCGGCCTCGCCCGCGGAGGCCGCGCGCGCGGCGCGGGCGAACAGCTCCGCGAACGGGGCCGGCAGCCTGTCGAGCGTCGCCCCGACGAGGTCGCGCTCCTCGGCGCCGACGAGCGCCTCGAGGCGGCGGTTCACGAGGCTTATCGCGCCGTCGGAGCCCACGGCGCACACGCCGAGCGGGAGCTGCGCGAGCAGCGAGCGGAGCCACCGCCGCAGGAGGTCGAGCTCCTTCGCCGCGCCGACGAGCCGCGTCTCCCCGCGCGCCAGGCGCCGCTCGAGCCACCGGAGCTGCTCTGTCAGCGCGCCGCTCGCCCCGCCGGCGGCGGGCGCGTCCGCCTCCGCGGCCGTCCTGGCGAGCACGGGGCCGACGAGCGGCGACAGGTTGCGGTGGAGGCGCTCCTGCAGCGCGTGGAGCTCGGTGGGCCGCGTCTCGTCGCGCGGGATGTCGAGCTCGATCCGGGCGCGCGTCACCTCGATGCCGGCGGCCTCGCGGCCGAGCAGCCGGGCGAGCCGCTCCTCCAGCGCGCTCACGCTGGCGGGCACCGTCGCGCGCTCCACCGACGGGCCGATCTCGCGCCGCCGGCACAGGCGCGCCGCCTCGCGCTCCTCCTCGCCCGGCGGCCGCAGGAGCGAGACGAGCCCGAGCGTCGCGCCGTTGACGGCGAGCGAGACGAACGTCGGCAGCGACCAGGTGTCGTTCAGCGTTGCGCGCGAGAGGCGCGCCGCGCCCATCTCACGCGCGTGGTCCGCGCCCGAGCGCAGGAGGTCGAGCCACGACGGCTCCATCCCGGTCATCTCGGGGAGGAGCGGCGCGAGGCACGCCGTCGTCCACGTCGCGATGCCGGCGAGGAGCCCGGCGATGAACCCCGCGCGCGTCGCGCGCTCCCAGAAGAGCACGGCGAAGAGCCCCGGAAGGAACTGCGCGAAGGCGACGAACGAGACGATGCCGCTCTCGACGAGCAGCCCGCGGTTCGTCTGCGCGCGGTGGAAGAGCCAGCCGCCGACGAGGATGGCGGTGAGCAGCCCGCGCCGCATCCACAGCACGCGCGCGTAGACGTTGCGGCGCAGCGTCCTCCTGGCGAGCGGCAGCAGCAGGTGCGTCGCGCTGTCGTTCGCGAGGGCGACGGCGGTGACCATGACCATGGCGCTCGCCGCGGAGATGCCGCCGATGAACGCGGCGAGCGCGAGCCAGCGCTGGTCGAGGAGCTGCGGCACGAGCAGCACGTAGCTGTCGGCGGGCTCGGCCGGGGCGAGGCGGGAGCCGGCCCAGAGCACGGGCAAGACGGGCAGGTTGAGCGCGAGGAGGAACAGCGGGAACGCCCAGGCCGCCGTGGCGAGCGCGCGGTCGCCGGCGCCGCTGGCGAAGGCCATGTGCCACTGGCGCGGCAGCAGGAAGGCCGCGGCGAAGCTGATGACGAGCATCGACGTCCACCCGGCGTCGTCGCGCACGGGGCGGGCGAGCGCCGCGACCTGCGCGGCGTTGTCGTCGAGCCAGCCCGCGAGGCCGCCCGCGCCGCCGAACACGCCGAGCACGGCGACGAGGCCGACGGCCGCGAGCACGGCGAGCTTCGCCGCCGACTCGAACGCGACCGCCGCGGCGAGGCCGTCCTCGCGCCCGCGCTCGGCCGGCGGGCGGGCGCCGAAGAACGCCGTGAAGAGCGCGAGCAGCGCGCAGAAGACGGCGCCGACGGCCTCCTCGTGCCCCGGCCCCGAGAGGACGCGGACCGACTGCTCCGTCGCGCGGAACTGCTGCGCCACGTACGGCACGCTGGCGACGAGGGAGAAGGCGGCGGCGATGGCCCCCGCGGCGGGGCTCTGGAAGCGGAACGCGAGGAGGTCGGCGAGCGACGAGAGGCGCTGCTCGCGCGTGATGCGGAGGACGCGCGACCAGAGCAGCGGCGTGGCGATGCACGCGAGCGTCGGGCCCAGGTAGACGGCGAGGAAGACGAGCCCGTGGCGCTGCGCGAAGCCGACGCCGCCGTAGTACGTCCACGACGAGGCGTAGACGCCGAGCGAGAGGGCGAGCACGAGCGGGTGGCGCGCGAGCGCGCGGGGAATGCGCTCGCGCTGGGCGGCGAGGGCGATCGCGGCGAGCACGGCCAGCCACGCGACGGTGGCGAAGAGGAGGACGCCCACGTTGATCACGGCGGCGGCTCTCGATCGTCGCGGACGGCGGCGGCGCGGACGGCGGCGGCGCGGGCGGCATCGGCGCGGGCGGCATCGGCGCGGCCGGCGTCGGCGCGGCCAGCGTCGGCGCGGCCCGCGTCGGCGCGGGCGTCATCGGCGCGGCCGTCGCGGTCGGCGCGCGTCGCGAGCGCGGCGAACGCGATCAGCGCGGCCCACACGGCGAAGACGGCCCCCACCGCGAGCGGGCCGCGGGCCCAGAGCAGGCGCGCCGGCGACAGGAGGAGCAGCGCGCCGAGCAACACGAGCACGAGCGCGCGATCCGCCGCGCCCACCTCCGCGTCGTGTCCTCCGCTCATGATGCAGAGGCTACCCAGGGCTGCCGCGGCTGAATACGCGCCGCAGCACGACGCAACGCATCATCACGGGGCGGTCGAAGCGGCGCGCGCCGTCAGGCCGAGGGGCGCGCCGTCAGGCCGATGTCTCCCCGGCCGATCAGGGCACGACGCGACGCGCCTCGTAGATGTCGGTCCCGCCGCTCCGCTCCGACGAGAAGAACAGGGTGGACCCGTCCGGCGACAGGTACGGATCGTTCTCGCGCGCCGCCGGATCGTTCACCTCGTCGAGCGGCTCCGGCTCGCCGAACGGCTCGTCCGTCGACGGCCGCCGGGCCCAGAACAGGTCGTCGCCCGACCGGAACAGGATCTGCCGGCCGTCGTCGAAGAGGAACGGGGCGAGCTGGTCGCCCTCGTCGTTCAGCTCGGCGATCGGGGCGAAGGCGCCCCATTCGTCCTCCGGGCTCGCGCGGGACGCGATCGCGAGATCCCAGCCCTGGGTATCGGGCCCGTTCAGGCCGACGACGACGCGGAGCTCGGGCAGGTCGACGTGCGCGTTCATCGCCTGCGTGCCGCGCTCGTGACCTGGGTTGAGCGCTTCGACGTAGGAGGGGTCGCCCCACGGGTCGCTCCGGCTCGGGCGCTCGGACATCCAGATGCCCGTCTTCTGCGCGCTGTTGCGGAAGAACCACATCCGGAGCCCGTCGTTCGAGATGGCGGGCGTGTCGTCGTTGTCCGCGCTGTTGAGCTTCTCCGCGAGCTCGACGGTCGGCGTCTCCCAGGGCGAATCGAGGTCCGCGCGCCGCGAGATCCAGATGTCCTGGCTCGCGCCGCGCTCGGACATGAAGTGGATCTCGAGCAGATCGCCCGTGAGCGTCGGGTCCTCGTCCCTCGCGGCGTCGTCGTTGAGCGCGGCCACCCGCTCCGGCGCCGTGAACCGCGGCCGCTCCGGCACGAACACGCCGATCACGACCTGCTGGTCCGCGCACGCCGCCCCGCCGAGCGCCAGCGCCACCCCCCACGACCCCGCGCGCCAGCGGGATCGCCGCGCCCGGAAGGTCCCGTCGAGCAGCGTGGCGGAGGGGACCTTCCGGGTAGATCTCTGTACCGACATGGCCAATCGAGAGCTTCAGGCGCGATGAGCGAGGGACGTTGGCCCGCTCGGCGCGCGCCGGATCTTACCTCCGCCGGTGCCGCGGTCCTATCCGCGTCCGACCGCGCCCACGGCGCGCGCGGCGCGGCGGACGCCGCGCGCGCCGCGGGTCACGCGCGGCGGGCGCCGCGCGCGCCGCGGGTCACGCGCTCTCGGCCACGAGGCCGGGGAGGAAGCTGCGCGCGTGCTCGATGACGCCCTCGTTGCCCGAGTCGACGCCCCACTTCGCCGCCATCGCGGGCCACGCCGCCCAGCGCTCGGCGGCGTGGGCCGCGAGGCCGGGCCACGTGGCGCCGCCGGCCGCCTCGAAGCGCGTGATGAGCGTGTCGAGCACCCCCTTGCCGAAGGCGCCGGCGAAGAGCGCGAAGTCGGTCGAGGGGTCGCCGATGTGGGCCTCGGTCCAGTCGAGGATCCCCGTGAGCCGGCCGCCCTCGTCGAGGAGCATGTGCCCGGGGTGGAGGTCGCCGTGCACGAGCGCCAGGTGGCGCGGCCAGATCGCGTCGTTCGCGAGCCAGCGCTGCCAGCGCGCCCACACGACGTCCGGCGGCGCCAGCACGGCGCGCGTCTCGTCCATGGCGCGCGCGTGGGCCTGGCGCGCGTCGTCGATCGACTTCACGGGGACGCCCGCCGCCTCGATCTCCGCCGCGCCGATGCGCTGGAGCGCCGCGAGCGCCGCGGCCATCGACGCGATGAACGCGTCGGAGGGCGCCGCCGGATCGAGGCGGTGCCAGCGCACGCCCGCCTCGGGATCGATGGATATCGCGGGCACGTCGACGAGCCGCGGATAGGCGATCACCTGATCCGTGTGCACGCGCCAGTCGGGCACGGCGACCGGCAGGTGCTTGCGCACGAGGGCGAGCACGCGCGCCTCCACGCGCGCCGACGCGACGACCGCGGGCCGGCGCGGCGTGCGCACGACCCACGGCACGCCGTCCTCGTCGTGGGCGTGCACGACGCGGAAGTCGAGGCCGGTCTGGTCGAAGTCGGCCTGGCTCGTGACGAGCCGGAGCCCCTCGCGGCGCGCGGCGTCGAGGAGCGCGCCGACGGACTCGATCGGCGCGAAGGCGGAAGAGCCGGTAGAAGAGACGGTGGAAGAAGCGGTGGACTGGGCATCTTGAGGTTCGGTCATGATCGCGGGCCTCTTCGCGCGCCCCTGGCAGGGCGGCGCGCGTGGTGGGGGGAAGACTCGCGGCGCGAGCTCACGACCGATCCGAT
The DNA here is from genome assembly GCF_051521615.1 of Sorangium sp. So ce1335. Lineage (NCBI taxonomy): Bacteria > Pseudomonadati > Myxococcota > Polyangiales > Polyangiaceae > Sorangium > Sorangium sp. So ce1335. Next base: position 3,734,536 of record NZ_CP150363.1, on the reverse strand, counting down.
GCGCGTGGCGTGCTCCATCCAGGCTCCCGGGCGTGAGTCGACGCGCCCCGGTCTTCCACGTTTCGAGCGAGCTCGGAGGAAGACAGGGCACGGACAGGCACCCGCGCGCTCTCCGCGTGCCCGCGGCGGCGCCGGGGCTACGGGAGGACGAGGATGCCGGACTCAGCGAAACCGGATGGCTTGCACGGCCGGAGCATCTCACGCGGCGCCCCGGGCCGCAACGGCGTTCAGCGCGCTCGGCCGACGCCGAGGTCGCTGGTGCCCCGGATCGCCCGTCATCTCCGTCATCTCAAGGCCAGCCGACGCAGCTCCGCAGCGCAAGGCCGAGCCCTACGCTCAGCGCGTTCGCGCAGAGCGCCCAGCGGAGCGCGCGGCGCAGGCCGAAGAGGCCGAGATAGCAGCCTTCGGCCACGACGGCGAACGACTCGGCCGCCGCGAACAGGGTCCAGTAGCCCTGGCGCGACAGGAGGCGCGGGAAGACGAACCAGACGAGCGGGTGCGTGAGCGCGCTCGCGCCGAACGCGGCGCAGAAGCGCGCCGCGCGCCGTGCCTCGAGGCGCTGTCGGCGCATCGCGGCCAGGTACACGGGCACCTCGACGACCTGCGTGAAGGCGAAGGCGACCGCCCAGCGCATCATGCGCACGACGGCGCGAGCGCCATGCGTCGAGGGCTCGGCGAGCCCCGCTGCTGCCCCGGGTCGCCGGCGCCGGCCATCCAGCGCCGCTCGATGAAGAGCCATGTGGCGGCCGCGAGCTCGAGGTGCCCGTGGAACACCGCGAATCGAAGGTAGCCGGCGCGCGCAGCCAGGAGGTCGACGCAGGCCCATGCGATCAACGCGAGCGAGGCGGCCGCCGTGAGCCAGAGGAACGGGCGCCCGAGATCGTCCGCGAGCGCTCTCCAGCTGCTCACGAACCCGCGCGGAGCGGGGCGGGGGCGATCGTCCTCCGGGACGAGCCTCAGCCAGACCGCATAGTGCACCGACTGCGCGAAGGCGTAGAGCAGCACGAGGCGGACGCCGAGGTCGCCCGGCGCGCGCGGCGCGAGGTCGCGGACGTGGGCGTGGATCGGCGCTCCGTGCCCGGGCAGCGCCGCGGCCGCGGCGCGCCAGAGCGGATCGAGGAGGCCTGTCGCGATCGCGACCGACGACCCGAGGAACAGCGCGAGGGGCACGAGGTGCCAGCGTGTCCGCCGCGGCCGCCAGGCGCACCATAGCCCGACGGCGATCGCATTGTGGGCGTGCGCGAACACCAGCTCGGACCAGCCGCGGAAGGCCACGGCGACGGCGACGAGCGGCGCCAGGCAGGCAATCGCGATGGCGCGGCGGCAGCGCGTGCCCCTCGCGACGAAGGCCGCCGCCACCGCCGCCAGGAGCCCGCACGCGAGGCGGCTCGTCACCGCGCCCGCGGCGAGCGGCGCGGCCACGGAGAGCGCCGCGAGCCCGCGCCGATGAAGGCCCGGGCGCGCGACGAGGTAACGGACGTCCGCGAGCACGTGAGGGACGCCGAGCACGATGGGACCGAGCGCCAGCAGCCATGTCGGCGCCAGCAGCGCGCCCGAGAGCGCCGTCACGACGGCGATGGTCCCCAGCACCGACACGCGGACGTCCCGGCGAGCGACCCAGGTGCCCACGTGGCGGCCCAGGAGGCGGAAGCAGGCGCGCCGCAGGCGGTCGAGCGGCGCGAGGAGGACGTCCATCATGACGGGCGCTCACGCTGCTTCACCCGAGGGCGTCGCGATGCCGCCGGCGGCGCGCGAGGGGCACACCCACGAGCCCGGCGATGGCCAGGAAGCTCATCACGTAAGCGGCCACCGGCGTCGCCACGGCGTCGGGACCACCTCCGCCGTTGGCGGGGGGAATGACGTCCGCGTACGCCAGGCTGGCAGCGCCGAGCCATCCGGAGATCACGGCCGCCGCCGCGATGAGACGATGTGCATACTTCATGGTGTTCAGTCCTCCAGCTTCGGGTCGTTGCTTGTCCGGAGCAGTCCGCCATCCGCCGCGGGGCGGGGAGGAATCCATCCTGGCCGCCGAGCTGCCCTGCAGCCTGCCTGCCCGATGTACGGTCTGCCTCTTGTCGGGTCAGCGAGAAAGCACTCCTCATGCCCCGCTGCGCCCCCGGCTTTCGCGTGATGGAAGCTCGCCGGCTCTGGCTCGCTCGAGCAAGACGTTGCGTCAGCAAGCAAAGCCGCGGTGCTCGTGCCGTCCGGGCTCGTCGTCACCCGTGAAGGCCCGGCACCGGAGAAGCCGCGCGCTCTCCGCCGGCGCGCCCGCTGGCTCGCTGCGGCGGGCGCTCATCATCCCTCATCATCCCGGAAGACCGGCGCCGTGGTCCTCTCCCGCGAGGTGGAGCAGGCGCGCGAGGACGACCTCGAGCCAGCCCAGCGTGCGCCCGGCCCGCCCGCTCCCGCGCGGCGGCGGCTCGGCCGGTTCCCCGGCCAGGAGCGCCTGCGCCCCGTTGGCGATGCCGCCGGGCCGCCGCCGCAGGTATCGCGCGCAGAGGTCGCGCACATCGAGGAACGGCGGCCGCCCGAGGCCCTCCTGCGCGAGCAGGTCCAGCGTGAACGAGCCCCAGGCGCTCAGCACGCTGCCGGGGCCGACGAACTCGCGGAACCGGGCCACGGCCGCGCCCGCTTCCTCGCCGTCGAGCAGGCGCCGCTCGGGCAGCTCGAGCTGGTGCGCGACGCTCGGGCCGAGCGGCCACCGCGGGCGGAGGAACGCCTCGAAGCGCTCGCCCGACGCGCGGCAGGCGACGAGGTGGACGAGCTCGGACCTGGGCCCTGCCGCGCCCGCGTCCGCCGGCCACCCGGAGTTGGCCCCGCCGTCGACGAGGACGACCTTCTCCGGCGCCGCGCGGTGCGGGCGCAGCGGATCGAGCGGCGAGGCCGCCTGCGTGCGCCGCCGCCGTCGCGGGCCGTCGCTCCTCGCCTGGTGCTCGATCTGCCGGTCGACCATGAACGCGAAGGCCCGGAGCATCGCGTCGAACCGCGCGGGCTCGCCCTCGAGCGCGCCGAGCGCGCTGGCCACCGCCTCGACGGTGGCGAGGCACTCGGGCCGCGGCTCCCTGCGGATGCGGTAGTTGCCCGGCGCCCGGGGTGTGATGCCGATGCGGCGCACCGAGGCGAGGCGCGGGTTCAGGGCGAGCATCTTCCTCGCCTGCCACCACGTGCCGTCGACGACGAGGAGCGACCGAACGGGCGGCCCGGCCGCCGGATCGGCGTCGCCGCCGGGGAAGAGCACGGCCGTGGTCGGATCGGCGGCGAGGGCCCTGATCCGCGCGTCGTCCTCGAAGACCACCCCCTCGTGCAGCTCGGAGTTGGGCAGCGCCAGGTGGGTCATGCGCGCCGTGCCGATGCCCACCCGCCGCTCGCGCGGGTGCTGGAGGAGCACGACCCGCGTCCTCGTCGGCAAGGACGGCAGGAGCGCGCAGTAGCAGACCGGGCGGGGGCGCCAGCAGCGAAAGCAGACGTCGCGCATGGCGGGCACCGTAGGCCGCGCAGACCGCGAGATCCACGCACCGCGTGGTCGCGGCAGCTCGGCTCGCCAGGGGCTGTGCAGGCGCGCACAGTACAGCATCAGAAGAATTATTCGACGAAGATGGCTACCTGACGCCTCCGGGTTGAATTTCAATTCTCCCGGAGCCTCTCGACAGCCTCCGGGTTGAATTTCAATTCTCCCGGAGCCTCTCGACAGCCTCCGGGTTGAATTTCAATTCTCCCGGAGCCTCTCGACAGCCTCCGGGTTGAATTTCAATTCTCCCGGAGCCTCTCGACAGCCTCCGGGTTGAATTTCAATTCTCCCGGGAGGCTCTCGACAGCCTCCGGGTTGAATTTCAATTCTCCCGGGAGGCTCTCGTCAGGTCGTGGGGCACGTCGGCCGAAGGTGGGGTCTTTTTGAACCGCCAAGGCGCCAAGGACGCCAAGAAAACACAAAGATCTTGGCGTCTTATGGCGCCTTGGCGGTTCCATCATTCCGGGATCCTGCGACCGCGGCTCAGAATTTTCCCCCCAGGGCGACGCGGACCGTCGCCAGCTTGCCCTGATCCAGGCCGAACCCGAGGGGCTCGTCCAGCGCCACGAGCAGCCCGGCCCGGAAGTACAGGCCCGACGTGGGCGGCTCCACCCCGACGAAGGGCTCGGCCGCGAGCTGCAGCATGTCGGTCTGCGTGAGCGGGAACGCGGCCTGGAGCCGCGCGCCGACCCCGAACCCGCCCACGCTGCGCAGCTCCGCCTCGCTGGCGTGCTCGACGAAGATCTCCGTCTCTCCGTCGCCGGTGGGGATGGCGAACATCGCCACGAGATCGCTCCGCACATAGAACGCCTCGATCGGGCGCAGCTCGATGCCGCCGCGGGCCCGCAGCGGGACGTGCTCCAGGAGCGTCCGCTGCGCGTCGAAGTACCCGCGCACGGCCCGCGCCGCGGCTGCGGCCGCCTCCGTGTCATCCGATGGATCCTGCGTGATCGGGATGGAGGCCGAGATCCCGCCGACGAGCATCATCATGGGGAAGATGCTCGCGACGTAGTGGAGCCCTATCGAGGGGTTGCCGAAGAAGAACCCCTCGAGCTCCGGCGCGACGGTCGCCGCGTCGGCCTCCGCCGGGCCGGGCGGGCGCGCCTGGCTGCTCCCATACGCAAAAGGCAGCTCGGCGTCCAGGTGGAGCCCCGCGAAGAGCGGGATCTGGGCGACCACCGCGAAGGACGCCGCGAAGGAGCGCTCCTCCTCCACGCCGCCGCTCGTCCCGTCGCCGCTCGTCCCGCCGCCGCTCGCCGCGTCCCGGCGGGGGAGGTTCGCCTCGATGGTGCGGGCGAGCACGTCCGCCTCCACGCCGAGACGGAAGCCGTGGGACTTCGCCCAGCTCTCTTCCGTGACGGTCTGCTCGGCGAGCACCGGCGCGGTGGCCGTGAGCAGGAGAGAAAGGGCGGCGAGGGACAAGGCAAGCTGGCGCATGCGGACATCTTAGCGAGCTCTCCGGACCGGGGCCCTCCGGCGGCAGCAGATGAGCTCTCTATCGCTTGCGCCTCTGCGCCTCATCCCGTTGCTATCGCGACCCCGAGCTCCTCAAGCGCGGGCTCGACGCCGCGGCCCCTGGTCGACCGCGGAGCGGCCGCGGCGTCGAGGTGGATGCCGGCGAGCTCGGCGCGCCCGCGCAGGTCGAGAGCGATGTCCGGCGCTGATGGGCGCTACCCTCAGGCGACGCGTCGCGACGCGCCTGGGGCTCGCGCCATCGCGAGGCACGGTCAAGCCCGAGATCCCTTATGCGGATGGGCGTACCGCGGCCTGCTCGCACAGTTCCGTCCATCATGGACGACGCGTAGCTTCCACTTCGCCATCGCCTCATCGACGAAGTAGCAGTCCGTGGGGTAGCCGTCCGTGTTAAGGTGGCTTGCTGACGCCGAGTGCTGGAGAAGTGAGAATGTCGTTCGCCAAGACCCCGGAGCAGGATCACACGCAGGAGGTCGCTAAAGCTACCGTCGACGGGTCCGACGACGCTGCGATCGCAGGGATTGCTGGCGAGCTCGAGAAGGTCGTCACGGCTGGCAAGGTGGCTATCGACGCCGCGTCCATGGTCCGGGCGCCGGGCGAAGGGAGGGGCGCAGCGGTCGGCGAGATGGTCGCAGGCGCGGTCGCCGGGCCCATGGCGCAGGCGATCGGCGATAAGGTCGACGGGCTCGCGGGGGACAAGCTCCCGGGCGTCGGCCGCGGGATCACGGAGAGGATTACGGGTGCCGCGAGTGGGATTGCAGGCGGGGAGCTGCCCGGCGGCCCCCGTGCGACGGAGATGCCGGTGGCCGAGAGCAAGCGCATCGCCTCCTCGATCGAACGAAGGGCGGCGGGAGCGATTCCGTCGAAGGCCTTGGGCCTCGGTGATCCAGCAGGGTTCACCGGTCCAGCCCGCGCTGGCATTCGCGAGCTCGGGGGCGGCCGCGGGGCATCGGCCGGCACGGAGATCAGCTTCGCTTGGGAAGGCGCATCTGGGCCGGAGGGACCCTGGAGCCACCTGCGCGTCGTGTCCGTTCGCGGCACGGAGGCGCTCTCGAGCCTTTACCACTACGAGATCACCGCCCTTATCCGCGAGCCCGCGCCTGAGATCGACCCGGATGGGCTCATTCAAGCCCGCGCGACGTTGCGGTTCACCACGACGACCGAGCCCATGTGGCGCGTGGTGCATGGCCTCGTCGTCGAGGCCGAGGAGCTCGGCCCTGTGCCGGGGGGCATGTGCTACCGCATCGTCCTCGCGCCCCCGCTCCTACGCGCGATGCACCGCACGAGGTGCCGCATCTTTCTCGGGAAAACGACGCGGCAGATTGTTGATGCGGTATTGCAGGGGGATCCGGAGCTCTCGCTTTCAGCCGGAGCGACGGTCCAGCCTGATGGCGGGGATGACACGCAGTTTTCGGCCGCAAAGGAGCTTTATACGTGGCGTATCACGGATGTTTCGCGCATCGATGACATTGCCACGCGTGAGTATTGCGTCCAGTACAACGAGAGCGACTTCGCCTTCATCTGCCGTCTCCTCGAGGAGGAGGGGATCTCATGGCATCATGAGAACGGGGACGGGACCTGTCTGCTCGTACTCTCGGACAAGGACTCCGGCCGCGCGCGGCTCGATCCGTTCGACCCGCTGGGCCCTGGCGTCTCGGGCCGTGCGGTGCAGTCGATGAAGCTCGGCGCGCGTATGCGTCCGCGCAAGGTCTCGCTGCTCGATTACAACTGGAAGCAGCCCACGCTCAACATGGCGATCGCCGAGCCGGCGCGTGCCGGAGGCGCGGACCTCGTGTATCACCAGTATCCAGGGCGCTACACGGAGGCGCCTGCGATGGGGAAACCGCTCGCGACGGCGACGTTCGAGCGGCTCGCGGTGGAGGCCAGCTACGCGGTCGGCGAGAGCACATGCCGCGCGCTCGCGGCGGGGAGCATTTTCGCGCTCGAACATCCGCAACCGCGTTACGAGGGGGAATACCTCGTCACGAAGATCGAGGTTCGCGCCGAGCAGGCGGGCGTCTTGCCGCCGGGTGCGGCGGTGGCGATGCCGCTGCCGGACGTGCCGTATGCAGTGACGTTCGAGTGCGCGCGGCGCGGGAAAAATGGAACGGTCGCGGAATCGAGCTTCCGCCCGGCACGCGTGACACCCAGGCCCAGGATCCATGGCTCCCAGACGGCGTTCGTGACGGCAGAGCCGAACATGGAGGGGACCGAGATCCACGTCGGCGGGCCAAAGGGGGCCGAGATCGGCTGCGTGCGTGTCAAGTTCCACTGGGATCAGGACACGGAGCGGCACGCGAAGGAGCCGACGTCGTGCTGGGTGCGCGTGAGCCAGGTGTTCGCTGGGGTCGGGGAGGGAGCCGTGTTCCACCCGCGCGTGGGGGTGGAGGTGATCGTCGATTTCGAGGAGGGCGATCCGGACCGGCCGATCATCGTGGGGCGGGTGTACAATGGCAGGAACCGGCCCCCAAGCGGGGCGAAGACGGTGAGCACCTTCAAGACCATGTCGAGCCCGGCGACGGGGGCGTTCAACGAGCTCACCTTCGATGATACGGCGGGCAAAGAGCAGATCAGGATGCATACGCCGTACAACTGGAGCTCTCACGCGGGCAACGACCGGAGCGAGACAATCGACCAGAACAGCAACTCCAGGGTAGGGACGGACCGCACAGAGAGCACCGGTTCGAATCGGCGCTTCACGGTCGGCAAGAACAACTCCGAGACCGTCGTCGGAAACGAGTCGGTCACCGTGGGAGTGAACCAGACGGTGACGATTGGTGAGAAACAGAAGGTGACGGTGGGGGGGCCACAAGAAGAGGCGGTGCGCAAGGGGCGGAAGACAGAAATCAAGATCACGGACGAGCTCAAGGTAATCGGGAAACAGGACGTAGAGGTGACGGGCCCTCAGTCGACGAAGGTCGGCGAGACGCAGGACGTGGAGGTGACGGGCGTGCAGACCACGAAGTTCCTCGCATCTGCGTCGCTCACCGTGGCCAACAAGTACGAGGTGAGCGCGAACACCAGCACGCTCACGTTCGAGTCCGGCAAGGTGGACCTCGCGGCGGCGAACGAGATCTCGCTGCACAACGCGGCGGGCGACGTGAAGATCACGTCGGGCGCGGGCAAGGTCGTGATCGAGGCGGCCAGCGAGATCACGCTGACGTGCGGGACCGCGAGCGTTCGACTCAAGAACGACGGCACGGTGAGCATCTCGGGCTCGTCATCGGTGGGGCTCGGCTCGGGGAGCGCCGCGGTGAAGCTCGAGCCCGCGGGGGTGACCTCGTCGGGGCCCAAGGTGACCACCAGCGCGGTCGGCATCTGCCAGATCTCCGGCGCGCTCGTGAAGATCAACTGAGCGGGAGCGCGCGGACACGGCGATGCAGCGGCTATTCGATCCCGTCAACGAGAGCCTGAAGAAGTTCGTCGAGCAGCGCGACGACCTGGCCCTCGTGGTCCGCGTGACCCACATCGAGAGCGCGTACGTGCTCAAGATGATCGAGTCGCTCGATGAAGCCGTGCTCCCCGACATCTTCTGGACCTTCGTGCAGAACTTCGAGGCGCCCGCCGCCTATGTCGACGCGGTGCTGGAGGCCTTCCGCGCCAAGTTCGACGGCACCCGCGCGCTCATGAAGAACGAGGGCATGCGGCCCTGGCCCGACCCGCCGGCGGCGCTGTTCGACCGCGCGCGGGCGCCGGTCGCGCGCATGCGTGAGCTGATGGTGTTCGCGCGATCGCTGCTGCCGACGCTGGAGGGCATGAACCTGGTGTGGGTGCTCTTCCCGCTCGAGGTGAAGGCCCCGCTCGAGTGGGCGCGCTTCGTGGCCGAGCTCCTCCGCCACGAGGTGCCTTTCGCGTGGTGTCACCACATGCGCCTCTTGCTCCGCGACGCGAGCGAGGCGCCCGCGCTCAGCCAGCATCTGCGCGGCGCGAAGCGCGTGCAGTGGCTCGCTCCGGACCTGTCCCCCCGCGCGATGGAGAAGGCCATCGAAGAGGACGCGGCCGACGAGTCGATGCCGCTGCCGCAGCGGCTTCAGGCGCTCCTGCAGCTCGGGATGCTGGACTTCTCGCACCGGCGCTACCCCGCGGCGATGGAGAAGTTCACGCTGCTGATGAGGTACTCCGCCGCGACGCGCGACCACACCATGCTCTCGCTGGTGCTCAACCAGATCGGCGAGATCTACGACCGCACCGGGGAGGCGCAGAAGGCACGGCATTACTTCGAGAGCGCGATCACGCCCGCGGCGGAGGGCAACGTGTACCCGGTGCTCTTGAACGTGACGCTCAACCTCGGGAACTGGCACCTCGCGCAGAAGAGCTGGGCCGACGCGGAGTCGTATTATCGCAGCGGCGCGGACCTGGCGCGCGCGATGCGCAATCCGTACCTCGTCGTGCGGTGCCTGGAGAACCTCGGGGTCTGCCGGCACGCCCAGCGGGATCTCGGCGGCGCCTGGGAGCAATGGCACGCGGCGGCGACGCTCGCGCGCGGCGTCGAGGAGCACACGCTGCTCAAAGAGGTCCTCGACCGGCTGCGCGCCATGTTCCGCGAGGCGAACATGCGCAAGGAGTACACCCAGGTGGAGCAGGAGCTCGCGAAGATCGAGGCGCTGCTCCCGAAGGTGACCTGAGGAGGCCCGGCGTGGGACTGATGGACTCCATCTCTAGCGCGGTGAACGAACAGCTGGCGACGCAGCAGCTCGCGCTCTCGCACGTCGTCGAGGCGGACCTCGAGCTGGTGGCCAATCCGGGGCGGACGCCGCACCAGCCCGGCCAGCCGGCGCCGCCGCACAACCCTGCGCGCGTCGTGCAGCAGGTGGTGGGCGGCGCGATGACGCTCTTCAACATGCCGCTGGACCTGGTGAACACAGGGTTCGCGGTCGCCACGAACTTCATCGCCGACAGGGTGCCCCCGATGCCGGCGGCGACACTCGGGATGCTCTACATCGGGTTCCCGCACGGCCACCTCCACCCGCCGAGCTTCACGCCGCCGGTGACGCCCGTGCCCGTGCCGCTCCCGAGCCTCGGGCCTATCACGCTCGGGACGTGCATTCAGGTGCTCATCGGCGGGCTCCCGGCCGCGCGCGCGGGGGACCTGGGCTTCGCGGTGACGTGCTGCGGGATCAACCCGATGTTCGAGGTGTTCCTCGGGTCGTCGAAGGTGTTCATCGGCGGGATGCGCGCCGCGCGTGTGGCGGATATTTGCAAAGCGTGTCTGCCGAGCATGGCGGGGCCCGTGCGCGGCATGGCCATGGCGATGCGCGCGGCCGGGATGGTGGCCGGGGCGGCGGGCGCCGTGGCGGACGCGGTCGATGCTGCGGGCAGCGCCGAGAGCGATCCGGCGCTGGCGGAGGCGCAGGCGCTCTCGGCATCGATGCAAGCCGCGGCGCTGGCGGCCGACGCGCTCACGCTCGCGCTCACGTACACGATGGGCGTCGACATGGCGGTGCCGCCCTCGTTTGGGGCCGTGGCGCTAGGGAACCCGACGGTGCTCATTGGGGGATTTCCGATGATCAATATTCCGAACCCGCTCGAGAAGCTGCTCGAGAAGATCAAGGGCAGGGGCAGGCGCAACCGCGCGGAGAACCCGGAAGAGGGGCATGTCGATCCGCACACGTGTGCGATCGGGGGGAGGTAGCGACCGCCGTGGTGTGCAAGGGGACGTCGCAGGGCTACGGGCCGAATCCGTTCGTAGGCGACCCAGTCAACGTCGTGTCCGGGGCAAACGAGGATGTCGCGGAGGACTTCTACCTGGCGGGGCCGGTGCCGCTGATCTGGACGCGATACTACTCGAGCTCGCGTGCGGGTATCGCTGGCGAGCTAGGGTACGGGCATCGGCACGGGCTCGACCGGGTGCTGCGCTACGATCTCGATGGGATGCTCTACCGCGACGAAGGCGGGAGAACCACGGTGTTCCCGTTCTTGACGGAAGACGGTGCGCAGGTCGCTAAGCAGGGACTCGTGCTTACGCGGATCAATGCGGGGCGGTATCGGCTCAATTCTCGGACCGGGCCCGAGATGGTCTTTGCGTTCAGCGCGTACGAGCAACCGGGCTGGCTGGCGTCGCTCCGTGACGGAGAGGGCACTTTGCGCCTCGAACGCGATGAGGCCGCTCGCATCCGCTGCGTGATCGACGCACTGGGGAGGCGGATTCGTGTTGCCCGGGACGCAGCGGGGCGCATCGGGGAGGTGTCCGTCGAGCAGCCGCCTAGGCTGCTGGTTCGCTATCACTACGACGCGTCCGGGGACCTCGTCGCGAGCGAGGACGGCGACGGGACGTTCTTGCGCTACCAGTACGACGTCGCGCACCGAATGGTGAAGAAGACCGACCGGATCGGCTTCTCGTTCCTGTTCACGTATGACCGCAAGGGGCGCTGCGAGCGGGCCGCGGGCGAGGATGGCGTCGTCGCGGTGGCGCTGCGGTATTTCGACGGGGGCACCAGCGTCACGCAGCCCGGCGGCGGCGAGTGGACGTACCTGTTCGACGCGAACGGGAGCATCACCCAGATCATTGACCCATACGGCGGCACACGGGTATTCGAGTTCGACGACACCGGGAAGCTCGTCACGGAGACTGACCCGGTCGGCGACAAGCTTACGTACGTCTACGACGAGAACGGCGGCATCTCCGGCCGTATCGACGAGGCCGGCCGAGCCGTCCCCGAGGGGCCCATCCGGCCCACGGAGCTGCGCTGGACGCGCTACCCGGCGAACGCGCGCGAATGGGACCTGGGCCAATGGTTGCAAGGCGGATACCTGCTTCCGATTCAGCGGGAGCTGCTGGGCGCGGTGCCCGCTCCGGTCATGGAGGTGCTGGAGGTCCGAGAGCCCAAGGAGCACTCGCCCTGGCACGACTGGGATAAGGGGCTGCACCACTCCGCGTCCGGCGTGCACGACCTGCGTGACGCGCGCGGCTCGCTGCGCGCGCGCCGGTGGCCGGACGGGTCCGTGGAGCATTGGGATCGGGACGCGCAAGGCAACGTCACGCGGTATGTCGACCGCGATGGAGCTACAACCACGTACCGCTACGCGTCATGGTCGCACCGCGTCGCGGTCGTAGATGCGCTCGGCTCGGAGACGCGTACCGAGTGGACCGCGGCCGAGCGGATCAGCGCGTTCACCGACGCGCTCGGGACGCGCTCGGAGTTCCGGTACGACCTCAAGCACCGGCTGACGGAGGTGCGCCGGCACGGTGCCCTTCGTGAGCGGTACGAGTACGACCTCGCCGACCGCCTCAGCGCGAAATACGACACGAACGGGCGGCAGTCGCTCAAGCTGAGCTACGGGCGCGGCGGGGTGCTGCGCGAGCGGGCGTTGGGGTCCGGGGAGGTCCAGTCGTTCGAGTATGACGGCCGGCGGCGTGTCACCAAGGCCGTGTGTCCGGCCGGAGAGGTCGCGCTCGAGTACGGGCTGCGGGGGGAAGTCGTCGGCGACGAGCGCGGCGAGCGCGGCGTGAGGGTCCGGTACAACGGCGTGGTGCGGGAGGTCGTCGCGCTCGGCCGCTTCGCGACGCTGTATGCGGACGGGAACTTCCAGCGCCGCGCGCTGAAACTGCCCAACGGAGAACGAATCGCGTTGCGCTGTATAGCGCCGGGAGTGGTCGTCCGCGAGCTGTGCGGTGACGCGCGGGAGTTCGCGCAGTACGACCCATCCGGGCGCTGCCTCGCCCGCGCGCTCACGCGAGGGCCGGGCGGCCAGGCGTGGTTCCGACGATTCGTGCACTCGAAACAGGGTGACCTGGTCGCAGTGCTCGACAGCGCCACGGGACCGCTGTGGTTCGATCACGATGCTGGGCACCGGATCCTCGAAGCTCGCGCGGCCCGCGGAGCTGCGTTCGCGTTCCGGTACGACCGGGCCGGGAACCTGCTGCAAAAGCCGGGGCTGCACGGCGTGCGAGTACGCGAGGGCAACCGCCTCGACGCCGCGAACGGGGAGGCGTACGTCTACGACGAGCGCAACCACGTGCAGCTTCGGCGGGGCGCCGCGGGCGAGGTGCGTTATCGTTACGACGCGCTCGACCGCCTGGTGGAGGTACGTTGCCCAAAGGGCCTATGGACCGCCGAGTACGATGCGCTTGGCCGCCGAACTGCGAAGTCGTGGTGGGGCGGCCGCCGCGAGTACCACTGGTTGCGCCACCAGCTGATCGCGGAGACTTCCGAGTCCGGCGCCGTCAGGATCTACGTGTACGCCGACGAATTCAGCATCACTCCGCTATCGTTCGTGGACTACGAGCGCGGGGACACGCTGCTGGCGTCTGGGAAGGCCTACCACGTTATTTGCGATCACCGCTCGACACCCGTCGCCGTGCTCGACGCGAACGGGCGCGAAGTCTGGCGCGCCTGGTTCGAGCCGTACGGCGCTGGGCACGTTACCCGCGAGGGCGAGCTCTACCAGCCGCTGCGTTTTCCGGGCCACTACGAGGACGCGGAGCTCGGACTGCACTACAACGGCGAGCGTTACTACGATCCGTCGCTCGGGCGATATCTGCAGTCAGATCCGATCGGATTGGGGGGCGGCGACAACGTTTATGCCTACACACGCAACCCCCTGCGCGAGGTCGACGTAACCGGGCTGTGCGGAGGCAAAGGGAAACACGACGAACCTGAGAATTGCGAGCAAACCCAGCACCGCACGGACGAGGGCGACGAGGCTCCGCGCACGAAGTCCGAATCGACCGAGCGCTCCGCGTTCCCGAACCTGGAGCGCGGCGTCGGACGGACCAACGAGCATGCCGAGCGGGTCGCGCGCACCCTGGATCTGATGTCGACGCAGGAAGGCCGGCGGCAGCTCGCACGGGAAATCGTCGAAGCCCAGGGATTTTCTGCCGAGACAGCGCGGCAGGTGGAAGCGGCTCGCGCGGCCGCCGCGTCCGAGTACGATGCGGAGCCGGGCGGTAACCCGGAGGAGCGGGCGTTCTACATCGACATGAAGGGGCGGGAGGTAGAGGCAACGCGCCAGAAGCAGTTCAAGAGCGAGGTCGAGGACACGCGCAGGCAGTTGGACAGCACGCCCATCGATTCCGACCGATCGGCCACGGTGATCGAGCACTCCGACAACAGCGTGAGTGTGGGGCTTTCGGGAGCGGACACGAAGCAGATCCAACACGCCGACGGCACGGTCGAGACGGTGCCGACGAACGCGCCCCGCGTCGAGGACGGGAGGAACCTGGCCGACGTCATGAACCAGCGCTACCCCGGCGAGAACTACCACGCCACGCAGGACAATGCGGTGAACATTCCGGGTGTCGAGCAGAGGGGCAAGGGGAACCTTCCCAACGCGTGCTCGGAGGCACACGCGACGCAGAGCGCCGGCGAGTACAACGCCGAGAACGATACGGCCGCCACGGGGTACCAAACGTTCTGGGCTGGTGACGACCCGCCGGCGCGCCATGTGCGGGGCGACCCGCCGGAGCGCACCAGCTCCGAAGGGCCGACCACGATGAACCCGTGCGATACCTGCGCGGGCGCGGGCGTCAACGGTGACCAATATGGCACAGTGATCGGGAGGCAGGAAAATGGTGGTGGAACCGACTGACGACATCGCCGAGTTTATCGCGTACTACAGCGTGCTCTTCAGCGGGCACCCGCAGGCGGGAGCACGCGAGGGCGCGACCGAGGACGAGATCGAGGCGTTCGCGCGCGCGGCGGGGCGCCCACTGCCACCGCTGTACCTCGGCTACCTACGGGAGTTCGGCCACCACGACGGGCTGGTGGAGCTCGGCGACGACGCGTCGTGCGACGTGCGCGCCGTCCTACGCTACCTGCAAAAGCGCGCGAAAAATGGGCTTCCCTCCGCCCCGCCCGATTGCGTGCTGATCTCGATCCGCGGCGTTTCGATGTCGCGGGCGTTGCACTTCGCCTCGCCGGACGGCCCCCCCTGCGTCGTCATCAACGACACCGACACGATCATCATGAATATCGCTTCGACGTTCAAACACCACCTCTACCGCCAGGCGTGGGTCCACCGGTGGTTTCAGGGGCTGGCCTCCGTGGTCATGTCGCGTGCGGACTACCGGCTCGTCGCGGACGCCCGGCCGCTCGCCGAGTCGCTGGGCTTCTCGACGCAATGGTTCAGCGACGCGTTCCACTACTACTGCGGTGAGCGGGGCGCAGCGCGCGTGTATTGCTTTCGGGGTATGGACCGTGTCACGCTGAGCTTGCTGTCGCCGGATCCGGGCGAATTGTTGGACCTCAAGACCCACTTCAAAGAGAAGCTGCAATTGACTGGATAGGGGCGTCAGGGACGCGTCGGTCGTCCGGAAGTGCCCCCAACCGGGTGTGCGCATGTCCTCGTTGCCTCTCCCCACCCCCTACGACACCTTCCCCTACGTCTCGCTCCCCTACCGCGCATCGCACCCCGATCGGCTCTCCCTGCTCGCCTACCTCTTCCGCCTCTCGCCCGCGCCGGCCACCTGCTGCCGCGTGCTGGAGCTCGCGTG
This sequence comes from Sorangium sp. So ce1335, assembly GCF_051521615.1. Taxonomy (NCBI): domain Bacteria; kingdom Pseudomonadati; phylum Myxococcota; order Polyangiales; family Polyangiaceae; genus Sorangium; species Sorangium sp. So ce1335. Next base: position 3,719,123 of record NZ_CP150363.1, on the reverse strand, counting down.
CTCCGCTGGAGGCAACCTGCTCCCCATGGCGGCGGCCCTCCCGCGCTCCACCTTCGTCGGCGTCGACCTCGCGGCCACGGCGATCGCCAGCGCGCGCGAGTGCGCCGCGGCGCTCTCGCTCACCAACATCGAGTTCCACCATGCGGATCTCGCGGCGCTGCCCGACACGCTCGGTACCTTCGATTACATCATCGCGCACGGCGTGTACTCCTGGGTTCCGCCCGAGACCCAGCGCGCGCTGCTCGACCTCTTCGCCCGCGCGCTCGCCCCGCACGGCGTCGCGTTCGTGAGTCACAACGCGTACCCCGGCTGGTCCACCCGCCAGACGGTGCGCGCGATGATGCTCTACCAGTCCGCGCGCTTCGAGGGCCTCGAGAAGCAGCTGGAGCAGTCGCGCGCGCTCGTCGAGTTCGTCGTCGAGCACGCGCACGCGACGCAGCAGGGGTACCGCCAGCAACTCGCCGGCGAGCTCGCGATCCTGCGCGACAAGCCCGCGTGGTACCTCCGGCACGACCACCTCGGCGAGCACAACAGCGCGGTGTACCTCCACGAGCTCGTGGGTGCGCTCCGCGATCGCGGGCTCGAGTTCCTCGCCGACGCCGACTTCGCCACGATGTTCCCCAACGAGTTCGCGCCCGAGGTGGAAGCCACGCTGCACCGCATCTGCGCCGACGTCACCGCGATGGAGCAGCACCTGGACTTCCTTCGCAACCGTGTCTTCCGTCAGACCCTCGTGTGCCGCGCCGAGGCGCCCGTGGTGCGCGATCTCCGCGGCGAACAGGCCCTTTCCCTCTTCGTCGCCTCGCGCGCGCTCCCGGCCGCCACGCCCGCGGAGATCACCGAGGGCGTGCCCGTGACGTTCCGCCTCCCCGCGGGAGGCCCCACGCTCGGCATCGAGCGCGCTGCGACGAAGACCGCGCTGATCCAGCTGCATTCCGCGTGGCCGCGCGCGCTGCCCTTTACCGACCTCGACCCGCAGGGCGAGCCCGCGCGGCTCGGCACCGACCTGCTGCGCTGCTACGCGAAGGGTCTCGTGGACCTGTCGCTCCGCGCGTCGGACTTCACAACCACGCCGGGCTCCTACCCGCGCAGCCCGCCCCTGGTCCGCTGGCAGGCTACGCGCGGCACCCGCGTCACCAACCTCCGCCATGAGAGCATCGAGCTCGCGGCGCTGCCGCTCCGTACGCTCGCGCTGCTCGACGGCACGAGCGATCGCGACGCCCTCCGGCGCGCGCTGGGCGCGAGCACCGAGGAGATCGCCGAGGCGCTGAGCGTCCTCGCGCGCGAGGCGCTGTTGGTGGATTGAGCACCTACGCTCGCTGCGCCTCCCGCAAAGCGTCCGAAGCCATGTCCCCGAGCTTCGAGTCCTTGGCCACCTTCGTCGTCCACAGTCGAATGATCGGCATCAATGCAGGCCGCTGGATCTTGAGCGCGTCGAGCGCCTCGTCCGTGCGCCCTCGCTCGAGCGCCACGACGATCCGCGCATACTCCTCCACGGTGAGCGCTCCCCGGAACCGCTCCACCCGTGCCACATAAGCCGCGTCGTACGTCGCCTGCAGCGCGTGCGCTCCACGCGCAGCCTGCTCTTCGATCGACGTCCTCCAGCGCCGCTCGTTCTCGCTCCACCCGTACTCACGCAGGCCATGAGTCTCCAGCACCTTTGCCCGGTCTTGTTTGCCCTCCGCGATCTCCGCCGCGATCGAGGCGACCTGCTCGATGGATAGCTCGATCGGCGGAGCCTCCAGCGGGGAAGCCTCTCTGTCATCCACCGCACCCGCCGCGGGCTTCTCAGCCGCCGCGGAGGGGAGCTCGCCAGCGGTCGCTTCAGGAGGAGCAGGTCTTGCCGGCACCGGCAGCGGTCCCATCATGGGCGGCGGAGGTACATGGATAGGCCGCCAGAGATCGACCTCGGCCTCGAGCGCACCTCGGCCCTGGTGGGAGAGCGCTGGTCCGAGCTCGAGCGCCGACAGAGAAGGCAGAGACGCTGCAGGCGCGGACGGCGCAAGAAGCATCTCCTGCGACGAGGGCTGGAACGGCAGGATGTCTCTGCTCAGCCTGTCGTCCAGCAGTACGGTCCCCGTGCCATCGTCCACGGCAGGATTCTCGTACCATTCCCTGGTTTGTGACGCGGCCGAGAGAGGTGATGCTCCGGCGATGAACGGCAGCGCCGGTTTCGTCTCTCCAGTGAGCTTAGCGGCAGGGGCGAGCACCGTCCCTGAGCCGTCCTGCTCCAGGTTGTCTTGGTCCTCAAGTGCATGAGTAGAATTGCTCTCGGTAGCTAATCCCTCCCCTCCCTCGGTGAGGATCACGATACCTGGCTCGGCTGGATGCGACAGCAGCACCACACCGCGGAAGACCAGCGTGGCGATCCCTCTGTCGCCGTCGATGCTCAACGTATCACAACGGAGCCGCACCTCCTGCGCATCTTGGTTCTCTCGCCGCACCGTCGCTCGAGGGACGATCCGCGAGAGGCGCGTCTCAAGCCGCGGGTAGACCGACGATAGGTGCTCCAGCACGATGGTCTCGGCGCCCGTGAGCTCGGGCAGTTGCTGATCCGCTGGCGCTGCATTGAAGAATGCACCGTCCATGTCATCAGGCAGCGGCCGAGTGTTCCACGTCTGTGGATCCCACGTCTTCGCGTATCGCCCTAGCAGCGCCGTACGCGAGGGCGAGGTCGGCGCGACGGGCCCGAAGCCCGCCGTGGAGCTCTCATGCCGCAGACTCGATCCCTTGTCCGCACGGACCTCGATCGACTTGTCGAGCTTGCCGACGATGAGCCGCGCGACGAATGATGGAGTTGGGGGGCCGCTCGGTGTGTATGCACGGCCATGAAAGAGGACGTCCGCACGCCGCTTGAAGGGGCACATATCGCTCGCGGCGATCAGGCTGCCGCGCCCATCGTTGGCATAGGCGTCGACCATCAATGGATCCTCCTGCTCTGCGGCCAGGCGCGACTCCCCTGGCCGCAGAGCAAAGGTCGCCTTGCAGAGGATGGTCAGTGCATGAGCTCCCGCCCGAGGCTGCCACACGAGGCAAGCGGCTTTCAGTCGGCAGCGCGACGCGATTTCCATGCGGGGCAACATACCACGAAGCACTCAGCGATCCACGCGCAGGCGCTCCGATCGAGGTCCCCTTCGCTGGCCAACTTCGCGCGCCTCTTCGCCGCGCGTTGCCGCGTCCTGCTCGATCCGGTTCGCACACCGCTTGCGGCCGCTTCCGTCTAAAGCATAGCTTGCGGCCACGTGGAGTTCCTGCCGAGGCGCTTTCGGATCGCCTGTGCGGAGTACTCCGCTCGACGCGCCACCTCGCCGACCAGGGGAGGACGCTGGACTTGCAGCGTCCGCCTCGATACCTGCGGGACGGTAACCTGCTGCGGAGCGCCTGATGCAAATCTCGCACGGCCTCGCGACCGCTCCGCCCGGCCGCGAACCGGCCTGGTCCAACGAAACCATTGTTCCTTGCGCGGAACGCTCTTCTGCCCCAGGACAGATCCGTCGGATCGCTCGCCCCCCCTCAGCCCTTCCTGGCCGTCTCCCAGGCGTCCAGCAGCTCGCGCGCGGCGCGCAGCGGGCTGAGCGCGCCCGCCTCGACGAGGCCCTCCAGCCCGGGCATCCGCTCGCGTACGGCGGCGCTGCGCAGGAACGCCTCCCGCAGGTGCCCCTCGATCAGCTCGAAGAGCCACCGCCGCGCCTGCGCCGCCCGGCGGCGCCCGAGCCAGCCGCCGGCCTGCATGTGCGCGCGGTGGCGCAGCACGATGTCCCACGCCTCGCGGACGCCGCGGTTCTCCTGCGCCGAGCAGACCCCGACCACCGGCGTCCAGCCGTGCGGCGCCGGCGGGAACAGGTGCAGCGCATTCTCGTAATCGCGCCGCGCCCGCGCCGCCCGGTCGGCATTCCCGCCGTCGGCCTTGTTGATGATCACGAGATCGACAAGCTCCATGATCCCCCGCTTCACGCCCTGGAGCTCGTCGCCGGCCCCCGGGAGCATCAGGAGCAGGAAGCAATCGGTCATGTCGGCGACGGCGACCTCGGACTGGCCGACACCGACGGTCTCGACGAGGATGTTGCGGTATCCGGCCGCCTCGCAGAGCAAGATCGCCTGGCGCGTCGCCCGCGCCACCCCGCCGAGCGAGCCGCCCGACGGCGAGGGGCGGATGAACGCCCGCGGCTCGCTGGCCAGCCGCGGCATGCGGGTCTTGTCGCCGAGGATGCTCCCGCCGCGGACAGGGCTGCTCGGATCGACGGCGAGCACGGCGACCGTCTCCGCCCGCTCGCGCACGAGGTGGACGCCGAGGGCGTCGACGAACGTGCTCTTGCCGACGCCGGGCACGCCGGTGATGCCGAGGCGCACGGCGCCGCCGCCGTGCGGCGACGCGTGCGGTAACACGTGCGGTAAACAGAGCTCCAGGACCTCCTCGGCGAGCTCCTGGTGGCGCGGGAGCGCGCTCTCGGCCAGCGTGATGGCGCGGGCGAGCGCCGCGCGATCGCCCGCGACGAGCCCGTCGACGAGCTGCCTCGGGCTCGGCCTCAACCCTTCTGCGCCTCCTGCGCGCCGAGCCGCTCGATCAGCGCGCGGACGATCCGCGCCGCCGCGTCGGGGATGACCGTCCCCGGCCCGAAGACGCCGGCGACGCCGCGCTCCTCGAGCGCCCGGTAGTCCTGCGGCGGGATCACGCCGCCCGCGACGACGAGGATGTCCCCGCGGCCGGCCTCCCCGAGCGCCTCGATGAGCTGGGGCACGAGCGTCTTGTGCCCGCCCGCGAGCGAGGAGACGCCGACGACGTGGACGTCGTTCTCGACGGCGTGGCGGGCCACCTCGTCCGGGGTCTGGAAGAGAGGGCCGATGTCGACGTCGAACCCGAGATCGGCAAAGGCGGTGGCGATCACCTTCATGCCCCTGTCGTGGCCGTCCTGACCCATCTTGGCGACGAGGATGCGCGGGCGGCGGCCCTCGAGCGCGGCGAACTCCTGGACGAGCGCCTCCACGTCGCGGCCCGCCCCGGCCTCGCGGATCTCCGCGCCGTACACGCCGCTCACCGTGCGCACCGGGGCCTCGTAGCGGCCGAAGACGCGCTCCAGCGCGTCCGAGATCTCCCCGAGCGTCGCGCGGCGGCGCGCGGCATCGACGGCGAGCGAGAGCAGGTTCCCCTCCCCCGTCTCGGCGCAGCGGGTGAGCGCGGCCAGCGCCTCGCCCACCGCGGCCTCCGCGCGGGCGGCCTTCACCTCGCCGAGGCGCGCGATCTGCTTTTCCCGAACCGCCGTGTTGTCGACCTCGCGCAGCTCGAGCGGCGCCTCCTTCTCCAGCCGGTAGGCGTTGACGCCGACGATGACGTCAAGGCCCGCGTCGATGCGGGCCTGCTTGCGGGCCGCCGCCTCCTCGATGCGCATCTTGGGCAGGCCGTCCTCGATGGCCTTGACCATGCCGCCGAGCGACTCGACCTCCTGGATGAACTGCCACGCTGCCCGCGCCAGCCTGTCCGTGAGCCGCTCGACGTGGTGAGAGCCGCCCCACGGGTCGATCACCCGGCAAACGTCGGTCTCGCGCTGCAGGAAGAGCTGCGTGTCGCGCGCGACCTTGGCCGAGAAATCCGAGGGGAGCGCCAGCGCCTCGTCGAGCGCGTTCGTGTGCAGCGACTGGGTGCCGCCGAGCACGGCAGCGAGCGCCTCGATGGCCGTGCGCGTGACGTTGTTGAACGGGTCCTGCTCGGTGAGGCTCCAGCCCGACGTCTGGCAGTGGGTGCGCAGCGCCATCGTCTTCGGGTTCTTCGGGTGAAAGCCCTTCACGATCTTCGCCCACAAAAGCCGCGCGGCCCGCAGCTTGGCGATCTCGGTGAAGTGGTCCATGCCGATGCCGAAGAAGAAAGAGAACCGCCCGGCGAAATCGTCGATGTCCAGGCCGGCCGCGATCCCGGCGCGCAGGTACTCGAGGCCGTCGGCGAGCGTGTAGGCGAGCTCCAGCTCGGCCGTCGCGCCGGCCTCCTGCATGTGATAGCCGCTGATGCTGATCGAGTTGAACCTCGGCATCTTCTCCGCCGTGTAACGGAAGATGTCGGAGACGATCCGCATCGAGGGCGCGGGCGGGTAGATATAGGTGTTCCGGACCATGAACTCCTTGAGGATGTCGTTCTGGATGGTCCCGGAGAGCAGCTCGGACCGCACCCCCTGCTCCTCGGCCGCGACGACGTAGAACGCCATGATCGGCAGCACCGCGCCGTTCATCGTCATCGACACGCTCATCCTGTCGAGCGGGATCTGGTCGAAGAGGATCTTCATGTCCTCCACGGTGTCGATGGCGACGCCGGCCTTCCCCACGTCGCCGACGACGCGCGGGTGGTCCGAGTCGTAGCCGCGGTGGGTCGCGAGGTCGAAGGCGACAGAGAGCCCCGTCTGCCCGGCGGCCAGGTTGCGCCGGTAAAACGCGTTCGACTCCTCGGCGGTCGAATACCCGGCGTACTGGCGGAGGGTCCACGGGCGGACCACGTACATGCTCGTGTACGGCCCGCGCAGGAATGGCGGGATGCCCGCCGAGAAGCCGAGGTGCTCGGGAGGCGCGGCGTCCGCGGGCGCCGCGTCCGCGCGCGGCGCGCCCGGCGCCGGGAGCTCCGCCGCCGGGTCGATCTCCCGGAGGGCCGCGCGCGCGAGGCTCTGCGCGAGCTGCTCGACAGCCCAGCAGCCGGCGGCGGGGTCCTCGGCGGCGTTGAAGCGCGCCTCCTCGCGGAGGATGACGCGCGCGTTGCCGAGCAGGCGCTCGGGCGGCGCGATGACGACCTCGTCCGCGCCGCCGGCGACGGCCGCCATCATCGCGACGATGCCGCGGAGGAGGTTCTTGTGCGGCTCGTCGCCGGGCACGGCCGCCGAGGGGACGACGGCGGTGACCGTCGCGCCCGGCCGCAGGCGCTCGGAGAGCAGGCGCGCGGCGCGCAGGCGGGCTATCTCGAGGAAGTAGCTCGTGCCCATCGTGAAGCGCAGCTCCGCCGCGCCGCCCCGGAGCTCGGCCACCAGCGAGGCCACCAGGGGCCCGCCGGCCGCCGCCGGGAGCGCGGGGCTGTCCGCCGCGAAGATCGGCGGCACGAGGAGCCCCTCGGCGCTCGCCCAGGCGAGGTCGTCCGCCGTCTTCCCCTTGAGATCGCGCTGGAGCGCCTGCTTCCACGCCCCGAGCGCCACGGGCGCGAACTCGGCGAAGAGCGCCTCATTCATGGGACTGCACCACCTCGACGAGGACCCCGAACGGCGCGTCCTCGCGCGACCTCGGGTGCACGAAGAAGATCGTCGTCCCGCGGGAGCCGGGCCGGGGCGCCGCGTCGATGATGCGAAAGCCCTTCGCCTTCAGGTCGTCGAAGGCGGCCTGGACGTCGCGGACCCGGTAGGCGACGTGGGCGAAGCCCCCTCGCCCGCCGTTCTTCTCGATGAGCTTCTGCACGGGGGACGCGGAGGACAAGGGCTCGAGGAGCTGGACGTGGTTGTCGCTGTCGCCGATGCGGAGCATCACCTCGCGGACCTGATCCGTGCCGAGGACCTCCTCGCGGTGCACCTCGCGGAACCCGAGCATCTCGTACGCCTTCACCTGCTCGTCGAGCTGCCCGGCAGGGACGGCCATCGCGATGTGGTCGATGAAGAGAAAACCGGGAATCTGATCCTTCATGCGCTCTCCTGGCTCCGGAGCGGAGCGCCAGCACTGAAAAAGCAGAACGCCCCCGAAAAGCCAAGCTTCCCCGAGCTCACCGGACCCGCCACGCCGGGTGCTCGTCGCCGACAGCGGGCGCCTCCACGAGGCCGTTCTCCACGGCCCCGTCGTCGCTCTCCGGCTCGCACAGGTACACGGCGATCGCGCCGTGCGGCTGGTCCGTGTCGACCCGGGACCACCCCTCCGGCGCCCGCCGGGCCTCCTCGCGCCACGTCACGGCGACCTCGCCGACCCGCGCCGCCTCCAGGATCGCGCGGCCGCCCTCGGCGCCGAGCGACGCCACCCGCGCGACCTCGACGTCGTGGACGCCCTCGGCCGGCGCCACGCGGAGCCCGTGCCGGCGCAGCGCCTCGGCGAGCGCCGGGGGCACCAGGTAGGCCCGCGGCCTGTCGACGACGGTGGTCCCGACGAACCGCGCGTGGTGCGGGATCGTCAGCGTGACGGGCGCGCCGTCGAAGGTCCGGGGGCTGCGCGTGAGGACGTCGATCGGGGCGCCTGTCGGCTCGAGCCGGTACCGGACCGCGACGCGCTCCGGGGGCCGGGCGCTCGCGGCGACCACCTCGCGGATGGCGTCGGCGTGGGCGGCCGCCCACGCGAGCGTCTCGATCTGCCACGCCGAGGCAGTTTGCACCCGCTCCTCGAACGGCAGGTAGCTGTAGCACTCGAGGAGCAGGTCGAGCCGGTTCGTGAGCCCGCGGTAGTTGGAGCCGAACCGCGGGTGGTGTGGGTAGGTCATCCACCCGAGTCCGACGGGCGAGGCCGGGTCGACCTCTCCGTTCGCGTCGAGGACGCGCTCGTCCTCGACGAAGTTGCCGTACCAGCCGCTCTCGAACCCGCGCTTCCGGACCGCGGCGATGACGTCGGGGACGAGGCGATCGCGCACCATCGCGATCGGCTCGGCGCGGCCGGACGCGATGGTGTGCGGCACGTCGACCGTCATGTGGAACCGGTGCACCGAGCCGTTCGTCGCGTGGTTGTCGATCGTGAGATCGGGCGCCCAGGGGACGCACACGCGCTCCTGGAGCAGGCGCATCTCGGGCGCGGCCTGGCGCAGGTAATCGCGGTTCAGGTTGATGCCCTGGCCCTGGGTGCGCGTGCCGACGACCGGCCCCGGCTGGCCCGTGAGCTTCTTCAGGTCGAGCCGGCGGTTCTGCGGATCGAGCGCGTCGTTGCCGTCCGGATTGAACAGCGGCACGACGAGGAGCACGAGCGCATCGAGCCAGTCGTCGGGGTGCCGGCCGTCGAGGAGGTCGCGGACGAGCGCGAGGCTCGCCTCCTTGCCCTCCACCTCGCCGGGGTGGATGCCGTCGAGCATCAGCACCACGGGGCGCCCGGCGCGGCGCGCATCGGCCGGGGAGCGCACGCCGTCCCGCGACAGCACGAGCAGCGGCAGCTCGCGTCCGCCGGGGCTCGTCCCGAAGGTCGTCACGTGGAGGCGCGGGTCGTCGCGGGCCTCGAGCGCGCGCACGAACCGCATCACGTCCGCGTGCAGGGAGGTCTCACGGAAACCGGTGGCTTCGGCGCGGGTGAGCAGCATGAGCCCGACTTCTACCGCGCGGGCCGCAGCGCGGACAGCCACCGGCGCCGGCGGCGCGCCCCGAGCCGCTGTCGAGCTCGGCGGGCGCGGCGGTCGACCGGGCTTTGCACGGCCGCGCGCGCGGCGCGGCGGGCCCGGCGCGCTCGCGCTCCGCGCGCGGGATTCGTGGGAAGAGCACGCGCGCGTGCTCGTTCCACGAGCTAGGGTAAGGGCGTGGGCACCCTCTTTGCGCGCGTCGCGCGTCACGGGGCCCGCGAGGGATCAAGATGAGCACCACAGAAACCAGGTCGATCACCCGTGAGCTGAAGCTCCACGCGACGCTGCTCGGAGGCTTCGTCGCGCTCCTCTGGGCCATCGAGATCCTCGACTTCCTGCTCTTCCGCGGTTCGCTCGACGCGCTCGGGATCCGTCCTCGCACGGCGCCGGGCCTCGTCGGCATCGCGCTCGCGCCGCTGCTCCACGGCGGCTTCGCCCACCTCGCGGCGAACACGGTCCCGTTCCTCGCGCTCGGCTGGCTGATCATGCTCCGCAGGACGAGCGACCTCGTCCTCGTGACGCTCCTCTCGGCCCTCGTGGGCGGGCTCGGCGTCTGGCTCATCGGCTCGCCCTCGTCCGTTCACGTGGGCGCGAGCGGCGTCATCTTCGGCTATTTCGGCTTCCTGCTCCTCCGCGGGTGGTTCGAGCGGAGCGCCGTCTCCATCGCGCTCTCCGTGGTCGTCGGCCTCTTCTACGGCGGGATGATCTGGGGCGTGCTCCCCACGCGGATGGGAATCTCCTGGGAGGGCCACCTGTTCGGCTTCCTCGGCGGCGTCCTCGCGGCGCGCCTGCTCGCGGGCCGCCTGCGCGCGCGGGCCGCGGCCGCCGCGGCGGGGCGCCCGCTCGCGCAGCGCCGGCCGCGCGGATGAGCGCGCCTGCGCCGCCGCGCGCGGGCGCGCATCCCACGCGCGTTCGCGCTCGCTCGACCGCGGTCCCCGCGGTTCGCCTTTCTGTCATGACCCAGGAGGAGCGGCTCGCCGCGGTGCATCGCGACCTCGAGGCGTGCCGCGCCTGCCCGAAGATGATCGGCCCTGCCGTCCACGGTCCGGCCGTTCCGAGCCGCATCCTGCTCATCGGCCAGGCGCCCGGCGCGCGCGAGGGCAGCTTCGGCCGGCCGTTCGCGTGGACGGCGGGCCGCACGCTGTTCCGCTGGTTCGAGGGGGCGCTCGGCGTCGGCGAGGAGGAGCTCCGGCGGCGCGTCTACATGTCGGCCGTCGCGCGCTGCTTCCCGGGGAAGGCAAAGGGCGGCGGCGATCGGAAGCCGGATCCCGAGGAGATCCTGCGCTGCCGGACGCACCTCGCGCGGGAGGTCGAGATCCTGGAGCCGCGGCTGATCCTGCCCGTGGGCGGCCTCGCGGTGGAGCAGGTGCTCGGCCACAGGGGGCCGCTCGCCGGCGTGATCGGCGAGGTGCGCCGCGCGCGCTACCACGGCGTCGACGCCGACGTGATCTGCCTGCCGCACCCGAGCGGCGCGTCGAGCTGGCACAAGACCGAGCCGGGGATCTCGCTGCTCGGCCGCGCGCTCCGCCTGATCGCGGAGCACCCGGAGGCCGTGCGCACGTTCGCCGGCGCCTCGCCCGCGCACGCCCGCGGCGCCTGAGCCCCGCGCTCCACACACCGCCGTCGCTGCGCGCACCGGAGCTGGGAACCCCGCCGCAGAACGGATTGTCATTCTGGCAAGATGAGCCATTCTGCAGGTCGAGGGCGTGTCCACTTTGGCAGAGCGGCACCGGGATCCTCTGCGGTCCCTGCGATCAGACCAGCGGCTTGCTGCTGGCATGACGCTCGCATTGACCGGAGAGGTCACGAGGACGCTCGCGGCGCCGGACATCGCCGGACGCGCGCGGCGAGCGGTCGCTGGACAACGAGGCAGGTAGCACCATGATGAAGACTCTCCGGAAGTTGAACGAAGGCAGCCTCCTCCAGCGCACGCTGCTGCATATCGCCGTGTTCGTCCTCGGCTCGGCGAGCGTCGTCACGCTGGCGAGCGTGCTGCTCGTGTCGACAGCGAAGGCGGTGCTGCCGTCTCACGACACGACGGAGGCCGACGCCGACGCCGACGCCGACAAGGCCGATCAGGAGGAGAAGGGGTCGGACACCGACTCGAGCTCGCCCGAGGCCGCTGCGGGCGCCGCCGGCGCGCAGGGCAAGCCGAGGGCGCTCGCGCGCCTCGGCAGCCGCCGCGAGAGCGCCGTCGCGCGGTGACCGCGGCGCCGCGGCGACGGCGCCAGCGGTCTCCGGTTCGGCGACGGCCCCGAGCGGCGCTCGATGGCCGCCCACCTGGGCGTTGGCGCGCGGTAGCACCGCGTCACGGCCACCGCGGTTCCCCGGATTCGATTCAGCGCGATGCCTGGCGATGGAGCTCTGCGGTCTGACCGGCCCGACTGGCCGAGCATGAATCTCGTGATTCTCCTCATCGCCCACGCCACGATCGCGGTCTCCTTCCAGACATCCTCCCTGCATCGGTACGCCTCCCATCGGAGGTTCACGTGTCGAAGCCGTGGAGCGAGCTTTTCCTCTTCTTCGTGAGAAGCGTGAGGACGAGGGAAAGCCTCGCGTCCGCAGGCATCCGCAAAATCGGCACGCCACACGGACTTCTGTGGTGTGCCCTCGCCGTTCTTCTGCTACCTTTCGGCTTCAACAGCGAAACTGTGGGAGCTACCGCCTGGCCCCGTCGGCCACGAGCGGCAAGCACGGTCGTCGCCGGACGATCAAGGCAACGCTCCGCTCCGATGAGGCGTCTCCGCTTTCGGAGCAGGATGAGGCGTGGGTGGTCGCGGAGGTCGAGGCCGATCTCGGGATCGGCGCTCGCTGTGTTCGGGGTGCGGGCGGACGGCCTCTTTCGCTGGGCTCGCCCTGCTACGGAATCGTGAACCCGTCGTGAAGAGACAAATCGATATGCTGACAACGTCCATGCCTGTAGTCCAGAAGCCTGTCATCTCCGACCTGCTCCTCGGCACCGCTGCCCGCCTCAGCTTCCGCGCGACGTCGCGCGACCGGAGCGGCTCGGCGCTCGGCGTGCTCGTCGATGCGTCCGGCGCGCTTCACCACCTCATGATCGCCGCGGGGAGCGCGGAGGGCACCTGGACGCTCACCAGCGCGCTGCCCGCGGGGATCAAGCCCATCCTGCTGTACGAGAGCGCCGCCAACGTGCTGCGCGGCGGGAAGCTGGGCGAGGACGGGAACATCTCGTATCAAGGAGCGCTGTACACGATCGAGCCGTCGCTCGACGGCAGTACGCGTACAGCGAGGGTGAGCGGCAGCGCCTGATCGGGCAACGCGCTTGTCGCAGCCCAGTGGCCGGCCGCGGTCGTCCTGTCGTGCTCCGAAGCGCGCGTCTCGGCCGAGCTCGTGTTCGACAAAGGGCTCGTGTTCGACGCGCCTCGGTTGCGGTGCTCAGAAGTACTGACCGAGGCTCTCCTTCGTGAAGGGCTGCAGCTCCGAGGTGCGGCCGGTCTTGATCTTCTCCACCCAGGCAGGGTCGTTGAGGAGCGATCGCCCGACGGCGACGAGATCGAAGTCCCCGCGCTCGAAGCGGCCCACGAGCTCACCGAGCCCCCGCGGCGCCGAGCCCTCGCCGGCGAAGGCCGCCATGAAATCGCCGGACAGGCCGACGGAGCCCACGGTGATCGTCGGCTTGCCGGTGATCTTCTTCGCCCACCCGGCGGCGTTGAGATCCGAGCCGGCAAACTCGGGCTCCCAGTAATGTCGCTGCGACATGTGGAACATGTCGGCGCCCGCCTCTGCCAGGGGCAAGAGCCACTCCTCCATCTCCTGCGGCGTCCTCGCGTTCTTGTGATCGTAGGCGCCGATCTTCCACTGCGAGAGGCGGAGGATCACCACCATCTCCGGCCCGACGGCGTCTCGCACCGACTGGAGGACCTCCACGGCGAAGCGATTCCGCGCGCCGATGGTCTTTCCTCCGTACTCGTCCGTTCGCTGGTTCGTCACCTCGTAGAAGAACTGATCGATGAGGTAGCCGTGAGCGCCGTGGAGCTCGACCGCATCGAAGCCGAGGCGCTTCGCGTCGGCCGCCGCCTGGCCGAACGCGCGCACGGTGGCCTGCACGTCGTCGCGGGACATGTTCGCCGGGCCCTCCAGCGCTGCGGGCTGCTCGTTGCCGTTCGGATTCCGGTGCGCGAGGCCGACGTGCCAGAGCTGAGGGGCCATCTTTCCCCCTCCCTCGTGCACGGCGTCGATGACCTGCTTCCAGCCGGCCAGCGCCCGTTCGCCGTAGAAGTGCGGGACGTCGCGGAGATGAAGCTTGCCGGGGCGCTCGACGACCGTCCCTTCCGACAGGATCAGCCCGACGCCGCCGGCAGCGCGCCGCGCGTAGTAGGCGACGTTCGGCTCGCCGGGCACGTTCCCCGGCGAGCGCTGGCGCGTCATGGGCGCCATGACAAACCGGTTCTTCAGCGTCAGCCCCTTGAGCTGGAATGGCCTGAACAGCGCGCTGACGCCCTCGTTCGTCTCCGGATCCTGATCCGTCATCTCTCTGTCCCTTCTCCGGTCCCGTGCCGATCGCCCGCGGGATCGCGCCGCGACCGGCAGCACCTTGGCACGCCGATCGACGCGCTGCAGGTGCCGGCGGCTCGATCCGCGGCGACCGCGCGCCCGTGAGGCAGGCGGGGACAGCCCGGCGACGCAGGGAGCGCTCCACGGGATCGCCCCTCGCGCGGGAGGGGTGATCCCGCCGATCGCCTCCCGCCGGGGAGGGGCGATCCCGCCGATCGCCCCGGGGCCCCCTGGATCTCCGCGAAACATCGCGGAAGCCTCTGCGACCCGGGCGTGCGCGCCGCGCTGCCCGTGTGGAACGCCCCCTGCAATTGCCCCTCGGCGAGCGGGTGCGCCGGGACGCAGGGCGCACCGCAACGACGAGGAGGCGATCATGGCTCGCAAGAACGCGGTGGGTGGTCTGTCGCTGGCGCTCGGGTGGACCCTGCTGGTGGGGGGGTGTCTTGTCGCGGAGGGCGAGATGGCGCCGACCGAGGACAGCGTCGATGACGCGGATGCTGTCGTCGTCTCCAGCATCACCGAGGGGGAGTACGTCATCCGATCGGTCGCCACGAGCAAGTGCCTCGACGTGCCCTCGTCCAGCAAGGCCGACGGGACGCGCATGCAGCAGTGGACCTGCAACGGCACCAACGCGCAGAAATTCCGCATCTCCCCGGCCGGGGACGGCTACTGGAAGATCGTCAACGTCAACAGCGACAAGGCGCTCGACGTGCGCGACGTGAGCACCGCGCCGAACGCGATCATTCAACAGTGGGGTTACAGCGGCGGCGCCAACCAGCAGTGGAAGTTCGTGAGCCGCGGGGGCAACGAGTTCAGCATCCACGCGCGCCACAGCGATCAGGTCGTCGACCTCGCGTGGGGCCGCGCCGCGGACGGGACGGACATCCTCCAGTATCCCTACCAGGGCACCAGCAACCAGCGATGGGTCCTCGACAAGGTGAGCGGCGGGACCTCGCCCGGAGGCGGGCGCACGCTCAAGATCATCAACAACTGCACGGCGCCGATCTGGATTGCCCACTCGAGCAACGTCGCGGGCCCGCAGAACGTCAAGCTCACCCGGGGCGCCGCGTACACGTACGATGTGCCCGAGGCCGGCATCAGCGCGACGCGCTTCTGGCCGAAGACCGGCTGTGACGAGAGCGGCCGCAACTGCACGACGGGCGACAGCGTGGCGCCCTGCCCGGCCGGCGGCTGCCAGCCGCCCTTCGAGTCGAAGTTCGAGGCGACCTTCGCGGCCAGGGGGAGCTCGGCCCAGACCTGGTACAACCTCAGCCAGGTGGACGGATACACCTTGCCGTTCAAGGTGGTGCCGAAGGGCCAGGGCGCCGAGCAGGGGAGCTGTATCACCTCGGATTGCTCCGGGCTGTCGCTGGACCAGTGCCCCGGCGACGAGGATCTCGGCAACGGCCAGTTCCCCGCGTACGCGCACCAGGACCTCCGGGTGCGCGACAGGAACGGCGTCGTCGTCGCCTGCATGGCGCCCTGCAAGAAGTGGAATTACCCGGCGCCGTGGGGCCTGGGCCAGCCGGAGAGCGCCGATCCGGGGCTGCACCTCTGCTGCCCGACGCCGATCGATCCGGCCACGGGCCAGTGCACGGCGGCCAACGGGTGCATGACGTCGGAGGCGTGCCGGAACACCGCGGACCCGCGGAGCGTGGAGCACACGGACTACGTGATGCGGATGCACCGGATGTGCCCCACGGCGTACAGCTATGCTTACGACGACGCCGCCGGACTCCACGCCTGCTCGTCGGAGACGAGCTTCGAGGTCACGTTCTGCCCGTGAGCCGCGCCTGACCGAGGCTACGGCGCGACGCGGAGCGTCCGCGACGCGATGAGCGCCCGGCAGAGGGCGATCCGGTCGTCCAGGTCGAGCCCGGGGAGCTCGCGCACGTAGAAGATGCCGTGCGCTTCGATGAAGCGCAGCGCGGGCTCGCCCCAGGCGTCGACGCGGACGAGCACCGTCTCGCCGTCGACGAGCTCCGCCTTGCCGTCGTTCAGCCGGACCGACACCTCGCGGTCCCGGATCACGCGCCGCGGGCCGCACACGGACGCCGCGTCGTCCCACACCTCGGGCGGCGGCTCGCCGTAAAGGGCGCTGTACGCGGCCGCGAACTCGTCCCACGTCGCCTCGCGGACCGGGTGCGCGGCCGGCGCGTTGCCGGGCGCGTGGTGCAGGAAGCGGCCGAAGAAGCGCTCGCAGAAGTCGGCGTACTCGATCGTGAAGAGGACGAACTGGTGCCAGGCCTCGTCGACGCGCAGCGAGAACATCGGATAGGCGCGGGTGCGGTCGGACTCGACGAGCCACAGGTAGCGCGCGAGCTCGCGGAACAGCGCCTCGGCCTCGCGCTCGGTGGCCACGGTCTTGTTCATGAGCAGCTTGTCGATCACGAAGGGCGCCCGGTAGGCGAAGAGATCGGGCCGCCTGCGCGCGCCCGGCGCGCTCGACGTGCTCGGCGTGGACGATTCCGTCTGCGTGGGTTGCATGGGTCAGTTCTCCTGGGCTTCGAGGGGCTGAAAGGTCCCCCAGTCGACGAGCGCGCGGGCGAGCGCGAGCTGCTCCGCCTCGGCGAGACCGGGGATGTCGCGGGGGCGGAGCTCGACGGCGGACGCGAGGGCGCGGAGCGCTGGCGCGGCCCACGCCTCGACGCGGAGCAGGGGCTGGGCGCGCTCGCCGCAGCGCGCGAGGAGCTCGGCGCGGCCCGCGCTCGACGCGACGTCGAGGTCCACGCCGGGCCACCGGCGCGCGAGGGCCGTGTGCGCGCCGAGGTCCTCGGTCCGGCCGAGCGCGCGGGCGGCGCGCCGCCGCGTGCCGGCGTCGCCGCGGGCGTGGAGGCGCGCGAGGAGCGCGGCGGCCGGCGGGCCCCGCCGCGCGAGGGCGTCGATCTGCGCCCGGCGCACGCACTCCCGCTCGTGCGCGAGGAGCGCCGCCGACAGGGCGTCTTCTGCCTCGGCCTCCGCGGAGGCCCGCGGCGCCGGGGGGCTCAGCCCCTCGATGGGGCCGACTTGCTCCTCGATCACGGGGCCGTCGTGAGGCCCGAACAGGTGCAGCGAGATGGACCACCGCCGGGTCGGGTTCCGCGGGTCGTGGATGCACGGTCCGTGGATGTGGCCGACCCGCCCGGCCTCCGCGGAGAACAGGCGCCTTGGCACGAGCCGCCGCGCGCGCGCCGTCGCGTCCCAGTCGAAGGTCGCGACGTCGAGCGCGTTGTGGAACACCGCGGTGACCGTCCAGTCCGAGTGCTCGTGCGCGCCGGCAGCGCGCCCGGGGCGCCAGTAGGCGAACGCGATGCGGACGCCGAGCTCGGGGACGACGTGGCACGGCGCGAGGTCCGGCGCGCCGTCGCGCCGCGCGATCTCCAGGGCGAGGAGCTCGAGCGGGAGCTCGTCGTCCGAGAGCCCGGCCCGGACCGCGCCCTCGACCGCGCGGACGAGATCGCGCGGCGGCCGCTCGCGGTCCTCGGCGCGCGGGAAGCCGAGCTGCCCGAAGAGGGCGGTGAGCTCGGCGAGCCTCACGGCGCGATCCGGAGCACGTCGCCCTTCACGAGCGGACGGCAGAGCGCCACGCGATCGCTGTCCCCGAGGCCGGGGAGCTCGCGGACGTAGAAGTGATCGCAGTCGACGATGAACTGGAGCGCGTCCTTCGCCCACGCGTCGATGCGCACGAGGGTGCGCGGCGGCTCCAGCGACCACACGAGCTCTGCCCTCCCCTGCTCGACGCGCACGAAGATGGGGCGGCCGAACTTGACGCGGATGAGGCGCGTGTCTGGCGTCACGGCGAGCTCGTCCCGCCACGCGTCCGAGATGGGCCCGAAGAGCGCCTCGTACTCGGCGCGGTACTCGGCGAAGGACAGCTCCGGGCGCGCTCCGAGCTCGCCGCGAGGGGCCGTGTTGGCGGTGTGGTGGACGAACTCGCCGAAGAAGCGGTGGCCGAAGGCCGCGTACTCCTCGGTGAAGAGGACGAACTGGTGCCAGACCTCGTCGATCCTCCTGGAGAACATGGGGACCTGTCGGGTCCGGTCCGCCCGGCAAACGAAGATGTATTTCTTCACCTCGTCGAAGAGCCGCGCCGCCTCCTCGCGGGAAGAGGCCATGCGGTCCTTGACGAGCTTGTCTTCGAGCCACGGCGCGCGGAAGGAGAGCAGCTCGGGGATCATCGACGTATCCATCGGGAACGACCGATTGCGAACTTCGTGCCGCCCGGGAGAGCTCCGCCCGGGGACCCGGCGCGAGCATCGGAGTCGCCCGGGAGGGAAGGCCGATTCCCGAGTCGCTTCCCCACTCGGGAAAGGAGTTGCCCAACGGAGGCCGCCGCAGCGCAGAGGAGTCGCCCCACGGGGGCTGGATCGGCGCAGAAACCGCGGTGGCACGACGGCTGCAATACCCCTCATCGCGCGACGTCGAGTGCGCAACTGGAAATAACCAACCGATCCACGGAGCAATCACCATGAACGAGCAGATCAAGATCGAGGGCGAGGGCGAGATCGAGCAGAAGCAGGAGACGGTCGAGGAGCGCCCTGCGCGTCTGACGGTGGAGGTCCCCACGGATCTCCAGGCCGGCACCAAGATCGTCTGCACCTGTCCGCCCGGCTGCTGCTGCTGACACGCCCGCGAGGGGCGACGGACCGCGGCCCGCGGCGCCCGGCCCCTCGAACCTGACGACACGACCGCGGAGGCCCGCGCTGCCATGAGCAGCGTCGGGCCTTTCGCGTTCTGGTGGCGCGGTACTTACAACAGACAGCGCCGCAGAGGATCAAACCGCCAAGACGCCAAGAACGCCAAGAACACCAAGAATCCCAGATGATTGAGATTTCTTGGCGTCCTTGGCGCCTTGGCGGTTCCCAGAGTCCCGCACGCTCGGCCAAAGCGCCGCACTGCTCGCGTTTTGGCCGCGAGAGCCCCCCGCGCGACGAACACCCTCTCCAGGGGCCGGGCAGCTCGGCAACTCCCCCGCTCAGGGATGCGCGATGACGACGAGCGCCGGCGCCCGCTCGAGCACCGCCCCGACGCACTCGCGGGCCGTGAGCGGATCCAGCGCCCCGAAGCTCTCGTCCAGGATGACGGCATCCGCCCGCTGGAGGAGCGCCCGCGCCAGGAACAGCCGGCTCCGCTCCCCGTGCGAGAGCTGCCACCCCGTCTCGCCCACGACCTGATCGAGCCCCGACGGCATGCGATCCAAGAGCGGCCCGAGCCCCAGCTTGCGGCACACGAGCTCCGCCTCCCGCCGGTCCTCGGGCGACGCCGGCCACGCGCGCCCCATGAGCAGGTTGAACGCCAGCGTCCCCGACAGCACGTGGTTGTCGTGGAACTGCGGCGCGCTCGCGACGCGGCCGCGCCACGCCGCGCCGCCCAGCGTCCGCCGGTCGAGCCCGCGGAGGAGCACGAGCCCCGACGCCGGCGCGTGCAGCCCCGAGAGCACGCCCGCCAGCGTCGACTTGCCGCCGCCCGAGCGCCCCTCGAGCAGCAGCCGGTCGCCCTTCGACAGGACGAGCCCGCAGTCGCGCAGCACCGGCTCGCCGCGCTCCCCCGGGTAGCGGAACGTGACGCCCCGCGCCTCCAGGATCACGTCCGACGTCGCCGGGCGCCCGAGCACGGCCTGCGGGATCCCGGGCGGCTCGCGATCGGCGGCCGCCGCGAAGAGCCGCGCGATCGAGCGCCATGAGACGGCCGCCGAGAGGAGCGCGCCGAGGCTCGTCGCCAGCGCCGCGAACGCCGCCTGCGCCTGGAGGATGCCGCCCGTCGCGACCACCAGCGGGCCGACCCCCACCCCGCCGAGGACCGCGGGGACGAGGCCGAGCAGCCCGAGCGCGAGCCACCCGCGCGCCGGCAGCGACGAGAGGAGATCGCCCACCCGGTCCATCGCGCGCGAGGCCGCGTGGTAACGCTCGAGCACCGCGTCCTCCTCGACGTGGTGCAGGTGCGGGGCCTCCTGCGCGACGCGCGTCCGGTGCCCGACGACGTTCTCCACGAAGCCGCTCGTGATCGCGAACCGCTCGCGCGTCCACGCCGCCCGCTGCCGCGCGAAGCGGCGGGCGAGCAGCCCGACCGCGAGCGCCCACCCGGCGAGCAGCGCGACGTGGAGGCCGCCGCCGGCGCCGGCGGACAGGATCGCCGCGGCGCTCGCGAGCTGCACGAGCCCAACGACCGCCCCGAGCGCGCCGCCGAGCCCCGCCGTCTCGACCGCCTCGGACTCGGAGACCATCGCGAGCAGCTCGCCCGAGCCGCGCGTCCGGATCGCGCCCGGATCCATGCGGAGCGCGCCGCAGAGCAGCCGCTGCTTCAGGAGCGCGGCCACGTCGATCGTGAGCAGCCCCCCCGCCCAGGACGCGAAGAGCTGCACGAAGATGGCCGACAGCGACAGGAGCACCCACGCGAGCAGCCACCCCGGCTCCACCGCCCCGTCGAGCGCGCCCGCGCCGATCAGCCACCACGCGAGCACCCCGAGCGCGATCTGCGCCGCGGCCGCGGCGAGGAAGGCCGCGCCCCGGCGCAGCACGCCGCGCATCGCGAGGAGGCGCCGGAAGCTCGACCCGGGGTCGGGGCGGAGCAGCCACATGCCGCCGATCGGGTTGTCCGCGACGAGCTGCGCGAGGAGCTCGGCGCGCGCCCGCGCCGCGCGCCGCGGCGAGACCCGCGCGGCCGCGAGCCACTTGTCCACGTGCGACGCGGGGCGGTCCTCCAGGTGCGCGGAGAGCGCACGGCGCACGGTCTCCAGCGGGATCCGCGCCGGCGTCAGCGCCGGCGTCAGCACCGAGAGGCCCCGCCGGCCCGCGGACACCACCGCGAGGTAGCCCTGCTCGACGCGCACGATCGCGGGGCCGAGCGACGCGATGGTGCGCGGCAGATCGGCGAAGGTGCTCTCGACCGCCTCCGCCTCGAACCCCATGCAGCCCGCGTACGCCTCGATCCACGCGGTGGGGTCGCCCTCCGGCGGCGCGCCTGGCGACGGCGCCGCGCCGCCCGCGAGCCCGCACGCGGCCGCGAGCGCGCTCATCGCGTGCCCGAGCGCCGACGGCCCCCACGCGACCGCGGCCAGCGCCGCCGCGCGCTCGGCGTCGTCCGTCGTCATACCGCCTCCTCTACGAGCCGCCCGCTCTCCATGGTCGCGCTCCGGAAGCGCCCCTTCGACCAGACGTCATCCCGCGCGCGCGCGTCCGCGTCCGCGAGCGCGCGGTAGCGGCTCCGCGGGTCGTCGAGGAGCTCGCGCGGCGCCCCGTCCTCCACGACCTTGCCCCCCTCGATCACGAGCACGCGATCGAAGCCGACCGTGTCCATCACGTCGTGGCTGACGAAGACGAGCGTCGCCCGCTTCCAGTGCTCGCGGGCGCGGGCGAGGAGCGCCCGGCGCCGCTCGCGCTCCAGCCCGCGGAACGGCTCGTCGAGGAGCACGAGGCGCGCGTCGCCCTTCATCAGCGCCCGCGCGAGGCGCACGCGCTGCCCCTGGCCCCCGGACAGCCGCGCGCCGCCCTCCCCGATCGCCGCCTGGAGCCCCTCGGGCAGGCCCTGGAGCACGTCGGTGAGCTCTGCCTGGCTCATGGCGAGCGGAACGCGCGCGAGCGCGTCGCCGGCGTGGCCGAAGGTGATGTTCTCGAGGAGCGTGCGGTTCCAGAGCTGGACGGCCGGGTCGACCCACGCCGTCCCGCGGCGGAGGCGCGCGAGCGCCGCGTCGTCGAACGGCCGCCCGTCGACGAGGACCTCCCCCCGCGACGCCCGGAGCCACCCGAGCAGCAGCGACAGGAGCGACGATTTCCCCGCGCCCGAGCTCCCCACGACGGCGACGTGCGCCCCGGCCGGGAGGCTCAGCGAGACCTCGGACAGCAGCGTGTGCCCCCCGGCCTGCACGCTGACGCCCAGGAGGTCGATCGACGTCCCGCGCGCGCCGCCCGGCGCGCCGTCGTCGCACGCCGCCGGCGCGCGGGGCAGGTCCACCTCCGGCGCCGCGAGCGGCGCGAACAGGCGCACCGACGCGTTGCGCACGTTCTTCCAGCCGAGGAGCGCGGCGACGAGCTCCTGCGCCACGACGGGCAGGCGCAGCGACCAGAACACGAGCAGCAGCAGCGCCGCGGGCGGGCCGCCCGAGGCGACGTAGCCGCCCACGATCGCGACGGCCACCGCCGTGCTCGCGAGCCCCTGGACGGCCTGCATGGCGGTGGACTGCGCGTGCACGAGCCGGCCGGTCCGCGCCCACTCGACGAGGAGCGCCTCGTGCTCGCGCCGCACCGCCCGCTCCGCGCCGTGGACGCGGATGGGCACCACGCCGAGCAGCGCGTCCAGGTAGAACCGCTCGAGCGACGCCGCGTGCGTGCGCAGGCGCATGAGGCTCTCGACGAGCGGCCGCCGCGCGAGGTACGGCGCCGCGAGGGCGACCGCCGCCGCGACGACCGAGAGCCACGCCCCGCCCGGGTAGAGCCACAGCACGCCGAGGAGCGTCGCCGCGAACGACAGCGCCGCGCGGGCGATGCGCGAGAAGAGCGCCGGCGCCTCACGCATGAGGTGCATCGCGTGGCCGCGCGCGGTCATGTCCGACGTGGGCCGGCTGCGCAGGTAGCGATCTTCGAGCCGCGGCAGCTTCTCCAGGAAGGCCGCGCGGAAGCGCACCTCGAGGGCGCGCCCGAGGCGCGAGACGGCGTGGGCGACGAACAGCTCGAGCAGCACGCCCCCGGCGGCGAAGGCGACGAGCGCGAGCAGCCCGAGCGCGCGCTGGTACTCGACCGTGACGTGCTTCACCGCGTCGAACAGCCCGCGCAGGACCACCACGTCGACGGCGGCGATCGCCGCGCTGGCCGCGAGCGCCACGCCGACGAGCGCGAGCGCGCGGCCCGCGTCGGCGCGCAGCATCCAGAAGAACAGGCGCGAGGGCGACGGCGTCGGCAGCTCGAGCTCGCGGCGGACGGGGGCCGGCAGCACCGGGGTCGCGAGCGCGCGCGGCGCCTGCTCCGCCGGCGCGACGGAGGGCGTCGCGCTGTCGCGGTAGCCCGGCGGGGGCGGCGGCGCCGCGCGCCCTGCCGGCGCCACCGCGCGCGCGGCCTCGCCGGCGGCGGTCGCGCCGGCCTCGCCGCGCGCGGCGAAGTGGACGATGACGGCGCCGTGCACGAGGAGCTTGCCCGGCGCCTTGCCCTCGGTCGCCCAGAAGAACCCCTTCGGGATGGCGCCCGGCTCCCCGGCGAGCGCGCGGCCGAAGGCGCCCTCGAGCACGCGCTGCGCCTCGCCGCCGCGCGAGATCGCGCCGCCGCGGACGAGGCGCGCCGCCATGCGCACGGCCGCGTCGAGCGCCGCGAACGACCGCCACCCCGGGTCGGCGTCGGCCCGCCGGAGGAGCGCCTCCCCCTGCGCCCCCTGCACCCCCAGGGCGCGCAGCTTCGCGCGGAGCGGCCCGAGCGAGTCCTCGGACGACACCCACCGCCGCCACCTGTCGATCGAGATCGGGATGGGGAAGTGCGGCATGTCCTCCATGAAGCGCTCGCAGCGCACCCAGCGCCGCCCGCTGCCCGGGTCGAGGATCTGCACGAGCGGCCCGAGCCTGCGCCAGACGACGACGAAGTGGAGCGCGCCGCCCGTGCCGCGCTTGACCACGATCGCGGGCAGGCAGTCGGCCTCGGGCAGGAGGAAGCTGTCGTGGGGGACCACCATCTCGGCGGTCGCGAGCCCGAGCTCCTGCCCGAGCGCGGCGAGCGCGTCGATCGACGTCCCGTCGACGTCCGTCTGGCAGCGGTCGCGGAGCCACTCGTAGTGAACGTCGATCCCGAACCCCTGGAGCACCGCCTTGAGCGCGGCGGGCCCGCAGTCCATGAGCGACGTCTGGAGCACCTCGGGCACGAGGAGCGCGCGCTTCATCGCGGGCCTCCGGGCGCGACGGCGCGCAGCAGCAGGGTCCACGGCGACACGCGCTCGACCTCGACCTCGGTCGTCCCCGGCATGCCGTGCTGCACCGGGATCGCCGCCGCGCTGTCCGGCCGCACGAGCAGCTCGACGCGGATCGCGCCGTCGACCGGCTCGCTCGCCACGTGGGAGACCTCCCCCTCGAGCATGCCGAACTGCGTCCACGCGAACCCGTCGAGGCGCATGCGCGCCCCCTGGCCGGGGACGATGCGCCCGACGGCGTCGGACGGCGCGAAGAGCGCCACCGCGTGGACGTCCTCGCCCGGGACGACCGTCGCCACGAGGTCGCCGGCCGCGAGGACGTCGCCCACCTGGAGCGCGGCGATGTTGCCCAGCTTGCCCGCGATCGGCGCGCGGATCTTCCGCCGCTCGATCTGCGCGAGCGCCGTGTGCACCGCCGCCTCGGCCGCCTTCTGCTCGGCCAGGAGGTCGCCGAGCGATCGCTCGAGCTCGGCGAGGTGCGCCGCCGCCTGCCGCTCGTCGTGGCGCCGCGCGACCGACAGCCGGTGCAGATCGGCGCGCGCCCCCTCGGCCTTGAGCACCTCGTCCGCGGCGCGAGTCCTTGCCTGGAGGTGATCGGCCGTCGACGCGAGCTGCTCCTTGTGGAGCCTCTCGGAGATGGCGCGGAGCTCCTCGCCGGTCGCGGCCGAGAGGTCGCGCTGGCGCAGGTCGATCCTGGCGCGGGCGATCGACGCCTCGGAGAGCTTCTCCTGCCACGCGCGCACCTCCTCCTCGACCGCGATCTGGCGCCGCAGCGCCTCGAGCTTCGGCGCGAGCACGGCCACGCGGGTGCGCTCCTCCTCGAGCCGCTTCTCCTCGACCGAGGCGTCGAGCTCGACGAGGACCTCGCCCTGCTCGACGTGGCGCCCGAGCGCGACCCGCACGACCGAGACGCGCCCCGGCTCGGCGGCGGCCACGCGGTGGGCCATCCGGCTGACCTCCAGGCGCGCCTTCCCGGTCGTGGCGTAGACGGAGACGCGCGCCGCGTGCATCCAGGCCGCCCAGGCGCCGAGCACGGCGAGGATCACCGCGAGGCGGATCCAGGTCCTCGTCCCGCGCTCGATCTCGAGCGACCGCATGGTGCGGAGGAACGGCGAGGCCATCTCAGCACTCCTCCAGCGCGACCTTCTTGCGGGGTCGCGCGATGCCGTACGCGTTGAGCTTGTTGGTGAGGGTGCGCCGCGACACGCCGAGCAGCTCCGCGGCGCGCGTCTGGTTCTGGCGGGTCCTGTCGAGCGCGGCGAGGATGCGGTCCCGCTCGAACGAGCGCACGTCGCCGCGGATCCCCGCGTCCGCCGGCGCGCGCGGCGCGACGAGCATCAGGTGGTCCGCCTCGATCGGCCCGCCCTTCGACATGACCACCGCGCGCTCGATCACGTGGCGCAGCTCCCGGATGTTGCCCGGCCACGGGTGCGCGAGGAGGGCGGACGTCGCCCCGGGCGTGAGCCGCGGCGCCGGGCGCTCGAGCCTCCGCGACAGGCGCGCGGCGAACAGCTCCGCGAGCGGGAGGATCTCGCACGTGCGGGCCCGGAGCGGCGGGATCCGCAGCGTGACGGCGTTGAGGCGGAAGTAGAGGTCCTGTCGGAACTCCCCCTCGGCCACCATCTGCTCGAGGTCGCGGTGGGTCGCCGCGATCACGCGCACGTCCACGCGCCGCGGGCGCGTGCTCCCCACGCGGACGATCTCGCCGTACTCCAGCGTGCGGAGGAGCTTCGCCTGCGTGCGCGGGGACAGCTCCCCGACCTCGTCGAGGAACAGGGTGCCCTCGTGGGCGGCCTCGAAGAGCCCCTCGCGGGGCGCCACCGCCCCGGTGAACGCGCCGCGCTCGTGCCCGAAGAGCTCGCTCTCGACGAGCGTCTCCGAGAGGCTCGCGCAGTTCACCTTCACGAAGCGGTCGCGCGTGTGCCGCGACATGCCGGCGATCCACTCCGCGACGACCTCTTTTCCCGTCCCCGTCTCGCCGAGGACCAGGACCGGCAGCGGCGTCGGGGCCACGGTCTCGAGGGCGTCGCGCAGGCGCCGCATCTCCGGATCGAGCGCGAGAAAACCGGGTTGACAGTCATCCATCATGAACGCTCTCCATCACGACGAAGGCGTGTGATTCAGGTCATGTTCCGTCGCGGCCAGCGCCGTACGGCCACGGCTCACCAGGGAAGGACGGGACTCTCGGAGCTCGGTCTCTCTTCTCATTCGCTGACAGACCCCGCATGGATTCGACGGAAGCCCCCGGCCTCGGCGGATCGCGCGCAGGCGTGCGCCGTCGCGCGCCGTCCGGGCGACTCCGCGCTTGCCCGGCGGGCGGTGCCGGGCTTCACCCGATGCGTCCGGTGGTGCGACGTGCCTTTGCGGCGGCGCGGCCGGCGCGTTGCGCGTGCCGCGCGCGGCGCTCGGGCCTCGCGACCGTGGCCGAGGGCAGGATCGCTCGGATCGCTCCGAAGCAAGTCGGCGGCCAACGCCTCAGCCCGCCGGCGATCGCGCTGCGCGCCGGGGAGCCCGCCGGCCTGTCGGGGCGGGCCCGCGCGACGGATCATGCAGGACCTGCGCAACCTGTCGCAACGCCGCACAACCCGCGCCGGTCCGGGTGATGTCGCTCCATGGCGCGCCCTCGCCGCCGGCGCGGCGGCGCCCTGCGCTCGCGCCGGCGCTCCGTGGCCGTGGGGTCGCGCCGCGCACCGCCTCCGGGGTGCGCGTGGATCGCGTGGGATGTCCCCGCGGTGGCCGCGCGCCGCCGCCCATCGCGGGACCTGGAGGCGCGGGCCTCCACCTGATGGCGGAAGCCATCACCAAGCGAGGGCGCGGGGCGTCGAGGTCAGGTCGGGCGGCGCTCGCCGCCGTTCGGGCTCATCGCATCACGCCGAGGGCGGTCTCGATCTGGTGGCGGAAGATGACGCCGTGGTCGTCGACGGAGTAGTCGTCGGCTTCGAGCCGGAACGTGCGCGTCGCGGTGACGTCCGCCCGGCCGCTGAAGCGGTACGGGATGACGGGAGAGGTGAACGACTCGCGCAGCAGCTGGAAGCCGAGATCGACGGGGATGCTGACGGGGACGCGGACCTGGGTCGTGCGGTCGGAAGGGAGCCACACCCCCTCGCCGTCGGCGCGGAAGTCGACAGGCATCGTGTAGCGGCCGGCGAGCACGACCTGGCCGCGGACGGCGCGCACCGCGACGTCGTACGAGTTCGGGTTGTGGACGTTGACGACCACGGTCATGAGGACGCCGAGGCTCGGCGGAAAGCCGATGCGGATCCCGGTGATCTCGGCGTGGTCGAGCTGCATCGTCGGCTTGCTGACGCAGGCGGGGCCGGCGATCGCGGTCAGCGCGAGGAGCGCGATCGCGGGCAGGCGGCGCAGGGCGGTGGTCTTCCGGGGGCTCGGCACGGCGAGAGCTTACCCGCGCCCGGCCGCCCCGTCACCTCGCAGCGCCGCGGCGGCGGGCGGCGCGAGCGCGACGGCGGCTCGCGCCGGCGGCGGTTGACGCTCCGTCGACCGGTGGGGAAACTCTCGATCGCAGCGAGGCCGGAGGCCTGCACAACCTGATTGTCCACTCGATCCTCGCCGAGCAGCACGCCGCGTCGTTCGGCTTCACCGAGGCGGAGGTCGCGGCGATCACGGGCGCCGACGCGCAGCCGGAGCGCCTCGAGGAGCTCCGGGCCTGGTACGACGGATACCTGTTCGGCGGCCAGGTGATCTACAACGTGCCGCGCGGCGAGAAGGCTCCCGACGACGCGCTGGCCCGCGAGCTGGGCGCGATGGGGCTGCTCTGAGTCAGCGCGCGCGCCGGTAGTGCATGGCGACCGCGCCGCAGCGGAGCGGCTTCGCCGAGACCAGCTCGAGCCGTCGCGTGCTGGGCAGCCCGCTCTGGTACAGGGTCGGGCCGTGACCGGCGATCCTGGGGTGGACGAGGAACTTGTACTCGTCGATCAGATCCAGTCGGTCCAGCTCGGTCGCGAGCTTGCCGCTACCGAGGAGCACGCCGGCCGGGGTCGCGTCCTTGAGCTTCTGCACGCCCGTGCGCAGGTCGCCGGCGATGTGGTGGCTGTTGGTCCACGGGAAGTCCTTTCGCGTCGACGACACCACGTACTTCGGCTTGGCCTCCAGCTTGACCGCCCAGGCGCGCATCGCCGGCGGCGCCTCCTCGTCGCCGCGGGCGACCGCCGGCCAGTAGCTCTCCATCATCTCGTAGGTGACGCGGCCCCACAGCATCGCCCCGCCCTCGTCCATGAGGCGGGTGAAGAAGGCGTGAGTCTCGTCGTCGGCGATTCCCTCCTGGTGGTCGACGCAGCCGTCCAGGGTGACGTTGATGCTGAAGGTCAAGAGTCCCATGCGGCGAGCCTAACACCCCCGGGGATGGAACGGCAGGCCGTCGCAGAGCTTGTCGCCGAGGATGTGAGCCAGGAGCGATGTCGCGACGACCAGTCGGCTTGCGCTTGCCGCCTGGCGGGCGCGACCGGCCCGTCTCGGTTGGATCCGCCGGCGCGGACGCAGCGGGCTGTCCGATCTGCTGGTTGAGCGCGTCGAGTGCCGCGAGCTTGTGGGCAAACTCGGGCTCGAGATGGGGGGCTATCGGGCGTGTTCCACGTATCCGGATGCCGCGCCCCATGCACGGCGACCTGGCGGTTCAGGCGGCGGTCAGGACGAGCGCCCGGCGACGACGGCGGTGATGGCGTCATGCACCTCCTCGAGTGTCCCGGTGCCGACCAGGAGGTGCCACGCCCGGAGCGTCGGCAGGTCGCGCATGGCCTCCACGGCGGAACGCAGGGTCGACGGCATCGGGCCGAACCGAGCCTCGTACAGCTCGATTCGATCATCGCCTGCGCCATCCCTTGCACCATCCCCTGCTTGCGTCCCTGCTCGATGAACTGCTCGACGAGCTCCGCGCGCTGCGCCTCCCCGGCGACCTCCGCGTCGGTCACGACCTTGCCAGTCGTCGTGAGCCCCTCCTGCGCGACGTCCTTTGCCAGCCGATCGAATCGGTTTCGCACGGCGGCGCAGGCAGGCGCGCAGTGCGGGCGAGATGAAAAAAAAACAGCACGCTTCGATCGCGCGGCGGGCACCGAGATCAGCGATTACCATCACCGTGGTAGATCCGTTTGGAATTCGACGTTGTCCCCGCGACCGCCCTTTTCGCCGCCAGCGCCGCCGCCTCCCATCAGGAGGACGCCCGGGTGTCCGTGGTCAGACGTCTGACCGTCCGTGGTCAGACGTCTGACCACGGCGCCTGCGGCCTTGCTCTCGCTTTCGCTTCCACACGCCGCGCCCGCGCGTTAGCCTCGCGGATCACACGCGCGGACAGGGGAGCACCGGATGGCGGGGAAGAGGGGGAAAGCGTCGGGCATTGCGGGGAAGCGAGCGCCGGCGAGCGCGGAGGCGACGCCCGCCGGCGCCGCGCTCGCGCGGGCCCGGACGGAGGCAGCGCGGGGCGGAGCCGCCGCCGAGAAGCGGGCGCACGCGCTGCTCGAGCTCATCGACCGCCGCAAGGCCCGGATCGCGGAGGACTTCTACGAGATCGGCGAGGCGCTGCGGGAGCTCCAGAGAAAGAAGCTGTATCTCGCGCTGGGGCACGCCTCGTTCGGGGACATGCTCAAGGCGCGCGCCATCATGGGGCTGACCCAGGCCAAGAAGCTCATCGGCATCGTGGCGGCGCTGCCGCGCGACAAGGCCCTGACGCTCGGGCCGGAGAAGGCCTATGCGCTCACGCGGTACACCGCGGCGACCCCCGAGGTCGATACGCCGGCGTGGCTCATCGATCAGGGAGCGACCGTCGCCGGAAAGAGCCTCGACGAGATCTCCGTCCGCGAGCTGACCGCCGAGATCGGCAAGGCGCGCGCGAACGCCGCGGGACCGAAGCGACAAGACCCCGAGGAAAAGCGCGCGCTGGCGGCGGCACGGGCGACCCAGGCGGCGCTGCGGAAGCGCGGGGCCAGGGGGGCGACCGTGGAGGCGCGCCGCGCGAAGGGCGGCTACTGGCTGCGCGTCGAGGTGCCCGTGGAGGCCGCCGCGGCGCTCCTCGGCGAGTAGCGAGCACGGGCGGGCCAGAGCGCGTCAGCGCCAGCGGATTGCGCCAGCGGAGAGCGCCAGCGGAGAGCGAGCGAACGAATGCAGGTGGCGGCAGAGGGTGCGATGTACACGCGGGTCGCCGTCGTGCAGCTCGCCTATTACCCGGCGATCCTCCTCGATCGGCGGTCGCCGCTCGAAGATCCGCTCTTCGATCCGAGGACGGCGACGGACTCGCTGCTCCCGTCGCGGGCCGACGTGCCCGACGCGATAAAGCCGGAGCTCGAGGCGCTCCGGCGGCGCATCCGCGAGGCCTACGACGCGCAGCTCCTCGCGCGGATCCGGGCCGTGCTGTCGGCTTGCCTGGAGTACGGGGCGACGATCGTCGTGTTCCCCGAGTACAGCATCCCGTGGGAGCTCCTCGGCGACGTCGCCGACGCCGCGGGCGACATGGTCGTCGTGGCGGGGACGCACATGGTGGACCGGTCCGCGCGCCGATCCGGCGTGTACGAGCGCCTCGGCGCCGCGGCGCTCCCCGCGCTGGGACAGTCCGTATGCCCGGTGCTGCACCGGGGCCGGCTCCTCGGCCTGCAAGCGAAGCGGAACGCGGCGGCGGTGGAGCGGAGCGCGATGCGCGCGGGCGAGGCGTGGGCGCCCGTGGAGATGCCCGACGGGATCCCCGGCCCCATGGGCGTGCTCGTCTGTCTCGATTTCCTCCTTCGTGACGCCGCGCACGACGGGGCGCCCGACGCGGCGCGGATCGGCGCGTGCCGCTTCCTCGCCGTGCCCAGCGCGACCCCCCACACGACGCTGCCGGCGCCCGCGGGGAAGGTCTGGGAAGAGGCGCGCCGGTACGGGCGGCCCACGCTGTATTGCGACGGCGCCGAGGGCGGCGGCACGTCGATCTACGTCGACGAGGCCCAGCCCCACGAGCTGCGGCGGTTCCCGGATCGGGCGGGGTACCTCGAGCCGGGCGACGAGGGCGTGATCGTCGCGGACGTCGACCTGCGGTACGAGCGGGCCAGCGCGCGCCCCGCGCGCCCCGCGCTCCCCGTCGCAGCGCGGCCGGTCGTGCCCGTGGCCGAGGCGACGCTCGTGTACCGCGGGCACCCGGCGGGAGAGGCCTACGCGCGGTGGCTCGAGGGCGCCCGGGAGCTCCTCGGGCGCGACGACGACGAGGCGCTCGAGGCGCTCGTCGCGCGGATCCAGGAGGCGCGCGACGTGCTGCTGAACGCGGGCGCCCTGTCCGGGGCCGCGGCGCGAGGGAGGCGGCTGCGCCGGCTCTACGGCGAGCTCGACAGGCTGACCCGCGTCGAGGAGATACGGCAGTTCACGCGGGAGATCGTCGTCCCCGCCGAGGTGCTGCCGCTCGAGGCCCTGCGCGCGGCGACGGCGGGGGCGGCCGCCGACGTCGTGTTCGCGTGGATGACCGCGCGGGAGGCGCGCGAGGCCGGGTTCGTGGAGGTCGAGGCGCGGCTGCGCAAGGCGGTGGACGCGAAGCGGGGCAACGGCGAGTGGACGCCCGAAGGGATGGCGGCGCTCGGCGCCGTGGCGCAGGCGGTGCGCGGCGCGCCCGAGGCCCGCGACGGCGAGCGCGAGCGCTCGCTGCCGCCGGAGCTGCGGGTCGAGCTGCCGCGGAGGCTCGACCCGGCGGCGCTTGGGACGCAGCAGCACCGGGGGTGGGTGCTCTCGTTCCAGCGGCATCCGTCCGGCTTCCGCGCCACCATGGACGACGCCGCGCCGCGCGCCGACGCCCCGCCGCGCGCCGACGCCCCGCCGCGCGCCGACGCCCCGCCGCGCGCCGACGCCCTGCCGCGCGCCGACGCCTCGCCGCGCGCCGACGCCTCGCCGCGCGCCTCCGGCGGCCCCGGCGCGGCGCTGGGCCCCGTCGCCGGGCCGGCCAGGGAGGAGCTCGCCCCGCGGTTCTCCGAGCACCAGATCCTCTCGGCGGAGACCGTCTTTCTCCTCGCGCTCGCGGAGGGGCGGGAGCACGTGGCGGCGGTCGGCGTCTGGCCCGAGGGCCGGCCGGCCTGGTGCACGCTCCTCGTCGCGGCCCGCCAGGACGAAGCGTGGACCCTCCTGTGGATCGACGGCCACGAGCGCTGGACAGGGCCCAGGCGGACGTGGGAGAGGCTCCGCGCCGCCGCCGCCCGGTCGGGGCTCGCGAACGCCACGCTCGAGGCGATCCCGCAGGACGCCCTGGCGCAGCGGATCGCGCGCCTCTTGCCTCGCTTCGACGGCGCGCGCGGCGTCGTCGCCGCGCTCCGCGAGCAGCGGCTTCGCGAGGTCGCGGGGCGGTTCGTCGAGCCCGACGCCTGCGTCGACGGGCGCGACGAGCCGGCCCCGCTGCTCGGCGCCCTCGACGCGTGGCTGTCGTCGGGCGAGAAGATCGCGCTGGTGCTCGGCGAGTTCGGCATGGGGAAGTCCACCGCGCTCGCCGCGTGGGCCGAGCGGCGGTGGGCGTCCGCCGAAGGGCCGAGGCCCCTGCTCGTCAACCTCGCGGGCGCCTCTCCCCACCTGAGCCCGGAGCAGCTCCTGCTCCAGGCGGCCGGCGCCCCGGACAGCGCCGCGAACCGCGCCGCCCTGCGCCTGCTCATCCGCCACAGGCTCGTCGTGCCCTGCTTCGACGGCTTCGACGAGATGGCGACGCGCCTGGAGGCCTCCGAGCTCGCAGGGCGGCGCGCCGGCCTGCTGGAGGTCGCGGCCGGCGGCGGCAAGGTGGTCATCTCCTCGCGGGACGACCACTTCCCCGCCGAGGCGCACCTCCAGACGGCCGCCGAGAGCGCGCCCCCCCACGCGGCCGGCACGCCCGCGGGGGTACGGCGGCTCGCGATCCAGCCGTTCACCGAGGCGCAGGTGCGCGAGCTCGTTCGGCAGATCCGCGGAGAGGACGGCGCCGAGGCGGCGCTCGCGCGCATCGGCGCGCTCTACGACCTCAAGGACCTCGTGCGCAGGCCGCTGCTGCTCGGGATGGTGCTCGCCACGCTCGACGACATCGCGTCCGGGGCGAAGGTCGGGCGAGCCGACCTGTACGAGGCGTACCTGAAGCGGTGGCTCGACACCACGCGCAAGGACGCGCCGGAGAGCTCCGACGAGCAGAAGACGGAGTTCGCCGAGGCGCTCGCCGAGCAGCTCTGGCGGTCCGGCCGGCCGGCGTGCACCTGGCAGGAGCTCCAGCAATCGGTCCGCGCCCGGCTCTTCCGCTTCCTGCCCGAGGGCGCGCCGCCGGACGCCGCGTTCCTGGCGCTGCAGGGCGGGTCGTTCCTCGTCCAGGAGGGCGTCGACGGCTACCGCTTCGCGCACAAAGCGTTCCTCGAATACTTCCTTGCCCGCGCGCTCGTGGCGACGCTGGCCGAGCGGCCGATCGAGGCGCTCCGGACAAAGCCGATGACGCGCGAGGTCGCGGCGTTCGTCGGCGAGATCCTGAGGACGTCCGGCGAACCGAGGCGCGCGGCCGCGGTGCGCGCCGTCCAGTCGTTCCTGCAGATGGACAGGCAGCTCGCGCCCTCGACGAGGGAGCCGGCCGAGAACGCCCTCCGGCTCCTGCTCGGCCTCGCGCGGTGGGCCGAGGAGACGGCCGGGTGGATCCCGGATGGGGCGGATCTGCACGGCGTTCACCTCGCCGGCGAGGACCTGCGCGACGCGCCGCTCGCGGCCGCGAACCTGCGGGACGCGAACCTGTCCGGCGCCGACCTGTCCGGCGCCGAGCTGACGGAGGCCGTGCTGAGCGGCGCGACGCTGTCGGGCGCGAAGCTCGACGGCACGATCCTCCGGCGCGCGATCGCGCACCGGACCGACTTCACGCAGGCCGGGGCGCGGGGCGCCGTCGTCGAGCTGGCGCAGCTCGGCGGCGCCGTCCTCCGGCAATCGACGTGGACCGGCTGCCGCTGGAACGGCGCGCAGGCCGAGGGGGCCGACGTGAGCGCCTGCGTGATCGCGGGCCGGGGCGCGCTCCTGGAGCGCGCGCAGCGGCTCGCCGCGACGCCGCCCCTGGCGCGCGTGGACCTCGTTTCAGGACACACGGGCACGATCAACGCGCTCGCGTGGTCGCCGGACGGCCAGCGCCTCGCGACGGCGGGGTACGACCAGACGGTGCGCCTCTGGCACGCGGACACCGGCGAGGAGCTCGCCCGGCTCGAGGGCCATTCCGACTGGATCCTCAGCGTGGCCTGGTGCCCTGACGGCCAGCGCCTGGCCAGCGCGGGACACGACATGACGGTGCGGATCTGGCACGCCGGCACGGGCAAGGAGCTCGCCCGGCTCGAGGGCCACTCCGACTGGCTGAGGGCCGTTGCGTGGCACCCGGACGGCAGGCGCCTGGCCAGCGCCGGCGACGGGACCGCGGTGCGCATCTGGGACGCGAGCACGGGCAAGGAGATCGCCCAGCTCGACGGCCACGAGCGCGGGGTCATGGCCCTTGCCTGGCACCCGGACGGCAGGCGCCTGGCCACCGCGGGCGACGGGACCACGGTGCGCATCTGGGACGCGAGCGCGGGCAAGGAGCTCGCCCGGCTCGAGGGCCACGTGCGCCGCGTGACGGCCGTTGCGTGGCACCCGGACGGCAGGCGCCTGGCCACCGCGGGCGACGGCAACACGGTGCGCATCTGGGACGCCAGCACCGGCCGCGAGATCGCCCGGCTCGAGCGGCGCTCGAGCGGGGTCAGGCTCGTGGCCTGGCGCCCGGACGGCAAGCGCCTGGCCACCGCGGGCAGCGGAAACACGGTGCGCGTCTGGGACGCGAGCACCGGCGGCGAGCTCGCGCGGCTCGAGGGGCACACGAACTGGGTAAGGGCCATGGCGTGGCACCCGGACAACCGGCGCCTCGCGAGCGCGGGCGACGGCAACACGGTGCGCATCTGGGACACCGGCACAGGCAGGGAGCTGACGCGGCTCGTTGGCCACTCCAACTGGGTGCTGGCCCTCGCCTGGCACCCGGACGGCAAGCGCCTCGCCAGCGCGGGGAACGACTCGATGGTGCGGGTCTGGGACACCGGCACCGGCAAGGAGCTGACGCGGCTCGAGGGCCACTCCGACTGGGTGCTGGCCCTCGCCTGGCACCCGGACGGCGAGCGCCTCGCCAGCGCGGGCGACGACCAGACGGTGCGCCTCTGGCATGCGGGCCAGGGGGAGGAGCTCGCGCGGCTCGTTGGCCACCTGAACGGCGTGCTCGCCGTGGCCTGGCACCCGGCCGGCGATCGCCTGGCCAGCGCGGGGAACGACGGCACCGTGCGCATCTGGGACACGACGACGGGCCAGGAGCTCGCGCGGTTCGAGGGCCATTCCAACTGGGTGCTCGCGCTGGCCTGGCACCCGGACGGCGACCGCCTCGCGAGCGCAGGGCACGACGCCACGGTGCGCATCTGGGATCCGGACACCGGCCGGCAGCTCGCGCGGCTCGAGGGCCACACGCTCGACGTGAAGGCCCTTGCCTGGAGCCCTGACGGCGAGCGCCTCGCCAGCGCGGGCGACGACACGACGGTGCGGATCTGGCGCGCCGGGACCGGCGAGGAGCTCGCGCGGCTCGAGGGCCACGCGCGCGGGATCACCGCGGTCGCCTGGTCGCCGCGCGGCGAGCGCCTGGCGAGCGCGGGGCACGACGGCACGGTGCGGCTCTGGGACGCTGGCACCGGCGAGGAGCTGGCGCGGCTCGAGGGCCATGCGCGGCGGGTGATGGCCATGGCCTGGCAGCCGGGCGGCGACCGCCTGGCGAGCGCGGGGCACGACGGCACCGTGCGGATCTGGAGCGCGGAGCAGCGCAGGCTCCTCGCCTGCCTCGAATCGGCCGGCCTGACGACGCTCGCCCGCACGCCCGGGGGCTTCTGCCTCCTCGACGACGCGGAGCCCGAGCGCGCTCGCCTGGCCCTCCGCCGCCCCGACTCGAGCACGACGCTGTACCTCCCGCTGGCCGGCTTCCGCGACGTCCTGCGGCGGCCGGACAAGGTGATGGCGGCCCTCGCCGGCGATCTCGGCGGCGACAGCGTGGACGAGGAGCTCGCGCGGCACGGCTATGCGGGCGGCGTCCCCTGGGACGGCGAGGAGCGCTTCATCTCCGATGCGCCGGGGGCGCTCGTGTCCCGGGCCCTCAGCTCCGTGCCCCCGCGCCCGGCGCCCGCGGCGTCCGACAGGCCCCCTGCGCCCGCGGCGTCCGACAGGCCCCCTGCGCCCGCGGCGTCCGACAGGCCCCCTGCGCCCGCGGCGTCCGACAGGCCCCCTGCGCTCGCGGCGCTCGACAGGCCCCCTGCGCCGGGAGCCTCGCCGCCGGGCGCGCTGACGAACCCCTTCCGCCCCGGCCCCGCCCTCGTCGGCTCCCCTTCCCTCCCGGGCCGCGATCCCGTGCTCGCGGAGCTCTTTGCCCTCATCGAGAGCCGCAGCCCCGCGGTCCTCCGCGGCCCGCGCCGCGCGGGAAAGACCTCGATCCTCCACCACCTCGCGGCGCGGCTCGCGCCCACCCGCGCCGTCCACCACCGCACGCTCGAGGGCCGCGCCTCGAGCCTCCGCACCGCCGACGATCTCGCCGTCTTCCTCGACCCCTCGCTCCGGTCCGACGCCGCCCCCGCGCTCACCCTGCGCAACCGCCTCTCCGCCGCCGGCAATGCCGTCCTGCTCCTCGACGAGGTCGCCAACCTCCACAAGGCCGACGCCACCGTCTTCGCCTGGCTGCGCGCCGTCGGGCAGGAGCAGACGAGCGTCGTCCTGGTCGGCTCGCACTGGGACTGGGTCACGGTCGTCGAGCACGCGTTCGCCGCGGCCCCGGGCTCGTCGTTCGGCAACGACGTCACGCCGGTGAACCTCGGCCCCCTCGCCGAGCCGGACGCGATTCGCTTCCTCGTCGACACGGCGCCTCCCGACGTCCCCGTGGAGGCCGAGCGCACGGCGCGCTGGATCGTGGAGCTCTGCGGGCCGTGGCCGTTCTACCTGCAGGTCATGGGGTATGCGCTCGTCCAGGCGGTGCGCGCCGGCCAGCGGCGCGCCCTCGTCGAGCGCGCCGGCGTGCGCGACCTCTACGAGCAGCGCCTGCTGCTCGACCGCGACGCCGCCTTCTTCAGGGCGCGCTGGGCCGAGCTGCCGGAGCGCGCGCGGGCCGTCCTCGGCGCGCTCCGCGGCGCGCCGGACGCCGCGCTGCCCGAGGTGCGAAGGCTGCCCACCGAGGACGTCGCCGTCCTCTGCGACGCGGGGCTCTGCGATGCGTTCGGCACATGGCTCGTGGATCCGCCGTTCTTCGACTGGCTCCGGCGGGTGGCCAGGGAGCCAGGGAGGGATTCGTGATCGTGACGCGCGTGTTCGACGTGAGGAGAAACTACTCGCCGGAGCGCGACGTGCGCGATCACGGCGAGTTCCTCGATCTCCTGCTGTCGTTGCCCGCGAACGGCGTCGTCTGGCCGCTCGTCGCCGCCCGCAGGGCCGGAAAGACGTGGACCCTCAAGGCGCTCGAGCACCACCTCGGCAGCGCCGGCGGCATGAACGTCCGGTACATGGACCTCCGCCGGGCCGGCCCGGCGCTCCCCGCCGTGCCGCCGGGTACGACGCTCCTGCTCGACGAGCCGCAGCTCGCCGGCGCGGGCGGCACGCCGCGCGACGCGAGCGCCTTCCTGCGGTGGTGCAGCGAGCTTTACGCCGATGGCACGCGCGTGCTCCTGGCCATGAGCCCCGCCGAGTGGGTCGCGCTCGAGCGCGCCGCCGACGGGAACGCCGGCCTCGTCTGCTCGCGCGACATGCGCTTCCTGGATCCCCTGACGCCCGGCCAGGCGCAGCGGCTCGCGCGCACCGACGCGGCGCGCGCGCTCCTCGCCGAGCTGCCGGCGGTCTGGCGCAGGAACCCCTTCCTCCTCGAGTTCGTGTTCCAGATCGCGGAGCACTCGCCCGAGCTGGCGAGGGAGCCGTGGACGCTGCTCTGGACGGCGCGCGTGCGCAGCGAGCTGCGGGAGTTCGCCTACCACAAGGCCGTCTTCGAGGACGGGTTGACCGACGCGCAGCGGGGCGCGCTGCGCGAGATAGCGCGCGGCGCGTCGCGCCACGACGAGAACGTCGATTTGCTGGAGCGCTGCGGCCTCGTGCAGCGGCGCGGCGGGCGCTCGGTGCTCGCCGATCCGATCCTCGAGGCGAACCTGTGCCCGCTGCGGATTCACCACGTCTCGGACATCCATTTCGGCCCGAAGGCCGCCGAGCGCGTCGACGTGAAGGAGCGAGGGAAGCACGGCGACGTGATGGCGCCGGCGCTGGGCGCCCCGCGCGTGTGCGACCATTACGTCGAGCACGTCGCCGAGCTCGCCGCCGCGGGCCGCGCGCCGCACCTGCTCGTCGTCTCGGGCGACATCGCCGAGTGGGCCGACGAGGCCCAGTACGCCGAGGCGCGGGTGTGGATCGAGAAGCTCTGCCGGCACCTCGCGGATCACCCCCGGTTGCCGCCGGACGAGCCCAACGTGCTTTTGGTCGGCGGCAACCACGACGTCGACTGGCGGCTCGCCGCGCGGCCGGAGCAGGCCGCGACGCAGGCGCGCCACGCGCCCTTCGCGCGGGCGTTCGGCGATCACCCGCGGTGCGCGCGGCCGCGGCTCGACGAGCCGCCGGAGACGCGGTCGCTCGCGGTGGCGCGGTACGCGGACCTCGGCGTCGAGTTCGCGCTGCTCGGGTCGGCGGAGTTCGGCGGGCAGCAGGAGGCGGATCCGGTGCGGGACGAGCTCCTGTCGCTGCTCGCCCGCCTGCGCAAGGACGCCATGGAGGAGCAGGACGCGGAGCGGGCGGCGGCCCTTCGCGACCACGTGTCGCGCATCGACCCG
Organism: Sorangium sp. So ce1335; assembly: GCF_051521615.1. NCBI lineage: Bacteria > Pseudomonadati > Myxococcota > Polyangiales > Polyangiaceae > Sorangium > Sorangium sp. So ce1335. The sequence continues at coordinate 3,680,705 of NZ_CP150363.1, read as the reverse complement.
GGCCTCGTCCACGACGCGGATCTCCAGCGGGTGCGCAGGGCGCAGTGGCACGCGCCGATCAAGATCGCGGTGCTGCACCACCCGGTGTCCCCGCTCCCGTCGACCGAGCTCGCCCGCTTCGGCGGCCTGATCAACGCCGGCGAGGTGAAGGACGCGCTCGTACACAAGGAGTTCTGCCTCGTGCTCCACGGCCACAGCCACACGGGCTGGTTCGGCAAGGAGCAATGGCCCGAGCGGCACGAGGACTGGACGATCCGGATCGCCGCGGCGCCGTCGCTGTCGAGCCGCGAGGTGCAGGAGCACAACGGCTACAACGAGATCGAGATAGCGCGCGACGGCGCGGGCGGCGACGTCAGCTATCGGATCCACGTCCACCGCGTGGTGCGCGAGGGCGCGACGTGGGCCCGGAGGGCGTCGATGGGGCCGTTCGCGCCGGGGAAGTAGCGCCGTCAGGCGTCTGGCTGTCGGCGGTCAGACGTCTGGCATCGCACGCGGCGCGTCTGCACACGTGAGACGGGACTGCCGGGCGTGGTCAACGGCCCGGATGCTGCGCCCCATGCACGGCGACCTGGCTGTTCAGGCGGCGGTCAGGACGAGCGCCCGGCGACGCCGGCGGTGATGGCATCGTGCACCTCCTCGCGTGTCCCGGTGCCGGCGAGGAGGTGCCACGCCCGGAGCGTCGGCAGATCGCGCATGGCCTCCACGGCGGAGCGCAGCGTCGACGGCATCGGGCCGAACCGAGCCTCGTACAGCTCGATCGTCACCTGCGCCACCTCCTGTTTGCGTCCCTGCTCGATGAACTGCTCGACGAGCTCCTGCGTGGTCATCACGATCTCCTCTTCCTCCGGCGTCGCCGGCCCGACCTCGGCGACCGCCGCCCGGAAGCGTAGCAGAGGCCCGAGCGCGATGGCGCGCTCCGGCGCGTCCTGCGGCAGCCGCCGGAAATCCTCGATCGCCTCTCGCAGCACGCGCCCTCCGCCCATCAGCCGGATCAGCAGGGTCGAGCGCTCGCGCGGCAGCTCGCCGAGCACCACGAGCGCCGTTCGCAGCAGACCGGGCCCTTCGTACACGCCCGCGGGCCAGCCGGCCATCTGCCTCGTGCACAGACCGTCGAGCACGGCCGCCGGGCGGCCCGTCGAGAGCATCCACAGGAACGGAGCTTCCGCCGTGCGATCCCGGGCCACGCGGCCTCGCCACACGGACAGGTGCTTCTCCACGCACGCGCGCGCCTCCTCCGCGCTCGGCGTGTCGCTGTACGCCTCGATGGTGCACGCCGTCTCCGCGAGGCGGCCGAGGAGCCCGAGGCGCTCTCGACCCGACGCGCGCGCCGGGTCCGGCTCGTACCAGACGTCCGCGCGCTGCGCCTCCCCGGCGACCTCCGCGTCGGTCACGACCTTGCCAGTCGTCGTGAGCCCCTCCTGCGCGACGTCCTTTGCCAGCCGATCGAATCGGTTTCGCATGGCGGCGCAGGCTGGCACGCCGTGCGGGCGAGATGAAGAAAACAGCACGCTTCGATCGCGCGGCGGACACCGGGATCAGCGATCACTATCGCCGTGGTAGATCCGTTTGAAATTCGACATGTCGTCAGCCGCCGGGCGCCTCGGTGTGCCGTGGCCTCCAGGCTCCGCATCGCCCGGGAAGCGCTCGCGCTGCGGCTCCGGAGTCACCAGCCAGGCGCGAAGGTCCGCGATGAACGCGTGGGGGCTCTCCTCGTCGCGCTTGCCGACGCGGTAGGCGATCACGAGCTTGGACGCGCTCGCCACGCCGACGGCGACGTACGCCTCGCCGACCTCGGGCGAGTCGCCCGGCTGCACGCGCGCCTGCTTCTTCTGGACGTAGCTCCAGGTCTCGTCGACCTGGACCGTCCGCCGTCGCTGGAGACCGCCGGCAGACGAAGCGCCAGCCTCCTCGTCTCGCTGGTCAGTGATCACGAGCTCGATCTTCTGGGGATCCAGGATCTGGCCGAGCGTGCGATGGAACGGGGCATTGCCGTCCTGCGCTGGCCTTTCGGCGACTTCTCGGCACCGTCCGACATCGCGGCCCTTCGTGCGCCGGTCGATCGGATCCTCGACACGGCCGCGCGAGGGCGCGCCGCGATCATCCACTGTTGGGCCGGCCTGGGCAGGACGCGACTGGTCGCGGCAGCTTGCTTGGTGAAGCCTGGGCTCGCGCCGGTCGACGCGATCGCCGCCGTGAGGCGTTGCCGCCGTGGGGCCATCGAGAACAGCGATCAGGAAGAGGCGATTGCTGATTTCGCGCGCGCTCTCGGTCGGATCACCTGACCCGGCGGGTCCGCTGCTCGCGTGAGACGTCTGGCCGTCCGTGGTCAGACGTCTGGCCGTCCGTGGTCAGACGTCTGGCCGTCCGTGGTCAGACGTCTGACTCTCCGTGGCGGTGCTGCTTGCCCCCGGGCGGTCCCATCGCGCCACGCGCGCCTGCTACAGTGCGGCCATCGTGCACGCCACAACGAAGCTGATGCTCATCCGGCACGGGGAGACGGACGACAACCGCGCGCAGGTCTTCCAGGGACAGGCGGGGCGCGGGCTCAACGCGCGGGGGCGCGAGCAGGCCGCGCGGCTCGCGCAGCGGCTCGTCGGCGCGCGGATCCGGCTCTCGGCGGTCTACTGCTCCGACCTCGAGCGCGCCGCGGAGACGGCGGAGCGCCTTGCCTCGGCGCTGGGCCTCGAGGCCGTCGCGGACGCCGCGCTGCGGGAGGTGGGCCTCGGCGCCTGGCAGGGGCTGAGCCGCGCCGAGGTGCAGGCGCGCTTCCCCGAGGAGTGGGCCGCATGGCGGCGCGGCGTCGATGTCCGGCGCGGGGGCGGCGAGACGTACGCGGAGCTCGGCGACCGCATGATGCGCGCGCTCGACCGGCTCGCGGAGCGCCACGCGGGCGAGGCGGTCGGGGTGGTGTCCCACGGCGCGGCCATCAAGACCGCTGTCGGACGGATGCTCCAGATGGACGCCGGCGGGCTCAAGTCGCTGCAGGTGCCGGCCAACACGGGCGTCTCCCTGATCGAGCACGACCCGAGCCGCGGCTACCGCGTCGTCGTCTGGAACGACGCCGCTCACCTCGGCGACGCGCTGGCCGAGGCGCTCTCCGCGCCGCCGGCGTGAGGCGCGACGCCGTGGTCAGACGTCTGACCACGGACGGCCAGACGTACTGGTGGCGCTGGAAGCTGCGCACTGACGGTCCCGCGCAGCCCTCGCCGCCGCCGTCCACGGAGGTGTCGCGCTTCCTTCCGGTCCACGGGTGACCGAGGCATCGCTGGTCGCACCGCAGCCGATCGAGATCGCGCTGCCCAACGGGCGGGTGGTGCGGGTCCGGCCGGGATTCGACCCGGCCACGCTCGAGCGGTGGTTCTTGCTCGCCGCCGAGGAGACGTCGTGTTGACGCTACCGCCGTCGGTCCGTACCTACATCGCGGCCGTGCCGACCGACTTGAGGAAGAGCTTCGATGGGCTGTCCACCCTGGTCTCTCAGCGCTTCGGCTCCGACCTGTAGACGATCGCGGCAACCCGCATGCTGTCTTGGAGCCTCTGCGCGGCATAGCGATCCGCGCCGGAGGTGTGGATGGACGAGAGCAGACGCACCTGGCGCGACCGGGTGGCGCGCTGGCACAAGAGCGGGCAGGACGCGCGCGTGTTCGCGGAGCAGGAGGGGGTGACTGCAGGCACGCTGTAAGCGGCCGAGGTGTGGCGCCCCGTTCACGCGTCGCGTCTCGCGCCGCGATCTGGGCGGAAAATTCGCGTGGATCGGGGAGGTACGAGCTTTGCTCCCCACCGCCGTCATGAGTCACTACTTTCGTTCGCTGGTCCTCGTGGGGGTTCCTTTCATCTTCGTCGCGGGCTGCGGCGGATCGGACGGCGACACGATCGCCGAGCCCACCGAGGCGCCGGCAACCCCGTCGACTCCGGCGGAGGTAGACACCACCTATGAACAGATCGGGCGCGGCTGCGGCGACAACGGCTCCCTCGTTCGCTCGCTGACGCACGTCTCCGCGCTCACCACCAACAACCTCTGGATCGCCCCAGACAACGACGCCGCCGGCCTGGCCGCGTCCAGGGACGAGAATGGCTGGGGAGCGAGCGTGGGCGTCTACGAGCTCGGGTTCGAGTCGATCGGGGACAGCATGGAGAGCCACTCCGCCGAGCAGGCCGCGCGATGCGACGCGGTCAGCGAGATCTTCGACCCCGCCGCGGACGGCGCGCGGCACCGCTTCCTCAACGTTCTCGTCTACGTCGGCGATCACCCGCACCCCGAGGCGATGCCCGCCGAGGGGCTCCCCGCCGCGGTCGAGGCGCCGGTCCGCCTGAAGGGCTATCTGGACGTGGCCTCGGGCACGCGCGAGGAGATCAACGACGGCGTCGTGTACCGGGACGCGCAGCACCAGTACCTGCCCATCTACGTTCGCTGCGAGAAGCCCATGAAGATCACCTACGAGGAGCGCCTGTTTTCGCGCGAGGAGGTCGAGGCGCTGAAGATCGACACCGGCGTCTGTCGCCCCGTCGCGGAGGACGGCTACGGCTGCCTCTTCGAGCGCCCGCAGCCGATCGAGGGGGCGTGCACGTTCGTGGCGACCGACGCGAAGTACGTGGCGACGAGCGGCGAGGAGCACAACATGTCGCTCGGTGGCCGCATCGAGCGCGGCGAACAACCCAGCTACAAGATCACGGTCGACCGCTTCGCCTTCCGCTGAACGAGGGTCCTCGGTCAGGGAGCGTGACGTCGGAGCGCGTGGGTCAGACGTCTGACCACGGACGGCCAGACGTCTGACCACGGACGGCCAGACGTCTGACCACGGACGGCCAGACGTCTGACCACGGACGGTCAGACGTCCGCGGCCCCTGTGTTGCCCCCGGGGAGAATCCCGAACGAAGCGCGCAGGCGTGCCCTTGCGCGGGAGCTCACGGCACGCCGCGACGGCAACAAAGGTGCTGTGCCGTCAACGCAGCCGCCCGGCCGAGAGCCTGCCCCGGCGTTGGTGCCCCCTCGCCGCCGAGACAGAGAGCCTGCCCCGGCGCTGGTGCCCCCTCGTCGCCGGAGCAGAGAGCCTGCCCCGGCGCTGGTGTCCCCTCGCCGCCAGGGCAGGCGCATCGGGCTACCTGCCCCGAGGGGGACGCCCCTGGCAGGCGGCCCCTGGCGTCGTGTACGCCGCACGTCCCCTCCGCCGCGGTGAGCGGTGACCTGCCGGGCTCGCCTGGCGCCTGTTCGCGTGGATTTCTTTCACGTGACCGCGCTCGCAGCGATGCGCGGTCACGCGCGGAAGAAAAACGCCTCCGGTCGTTCGATTCGCGCGAAGGGTGACCGAGGTCGCCGGCATCCACCGGGTGAGCGTCGAGCAAAGACGCAGGATCCAGCGGCGCCCCGTGAACGAAAGCCGCGCCCGGGAGGCACGCGCGCTCGCGCCGACAGCCGACCCCGCCCCAGCGGAGCAGCCTGTCGCGGAGCTGACCATGTCGGCGCGATCCGGACGCAACACCCCACGGGTGGGCTTCCGTGAGCGCGTCCGCGGGCGTGTGGATCCATGTCTCGATGCAAACCACGGAGCTTCATCATGAGAAAGACAATCCTCTTCTTCACGGCGGCGATCCTCTCAGCGTGCACGGCGGAGGTGGACGACCTGTCCCCGAGCGAGCGCGAGACGGACGCCGCGTCCGCGGGCATCATCGGAGGCACCGTCGACCACGGCGATCCGGCCGTCGTGCAGATCGTGGGGAACCAGAAGGACGAGCCCGCGACCTTCGAGACCTGCACCGCCACGCTCATCGCGCCGAAGGTGCTCCTGACCGCGGCCCACTGCGTGGTGAACTGGATCTACTTCGACTATGAAGTCCAGGCCTTCCTCGGCACCGACCGATGGGTCGAGGACGGGCCCCTGGTGAGCGTGAAGGAGGTTCACATGCACCCCCAGTACGACTACAGCAACGTCACGCTGGGGTACGACATCGCGGTGGCCATCCTCGACGAGCCCCTCGACATCACTCCGGTACCCTACAACCGCACGCCGCTGACCCAGGCCGATGTCGGTGAGCCGGTCCGGCTCATCGGCTTCGGGGACGATGAGACGGGGTGGGGCGACGTGAAGAAGCACGTGTCCACGACGGTCCACACCGTGCAGCCGCTACGGCTCGGCTTCGGCGACGCGAACCACCACACGTGCAAGGGCGACTCGGGCGGGCCCGCGCTGATGGATGTGAACGGCGTCCCCACCATCGTCGGCGTGACGTCGTACGGCGACGCGGTCAACGGCCAGATCTGCACGAGCGGCTGGCACACGCCGGTCGACCGATACGTCGAATTCGTCGACCAGTTCGTCAACGCGCCCTAGCACCACTGCGTCGCAGCCCGCCGAACCCGGCAATGACCGAACGGCGGGAGCTGCATGCTCGGGCGGATATGCCTGTAGAACGAGGAGTCTTCTCGTCGTGCCGGGGTCGACGCGGCGCCGGCGCGACACAGCCTTCAGGGCCATGGAGTACGTGATGGACCCCGCCGCGGAGCAGCGGCTGCAGGCCTACTTGTCCGAGATTGGCGACGTGCTCGGCCATCCGCTGCGGCGCGAGTCCTTCGCGACGTATGCGTTGGGGCTGCTCGGCGAGGCGGAGCGCAAGAGCGTCGAGCCGATCGCGGCGCGCGCCTGCCCCGATCCCGAACGCGTCGAGGTGGCGCATCAACGCCTGCTGCACTTCGTCTCTAACTCGCATTGGGACGACGAGGCCGTGCGCCTTCACGCTGCGCGCTATGCGATCGGAGCGATGACCCAGCAGGCCCCAGTGACCTCGTGGATCCTCGACGATACGGGCTTCTTGAAGAAGGGGACCCACTCCGTCGGCGTTCAGCGGCAATACACCGGCTCCGCCGGTAAGACCACCAATTGCCAGATCGGGATCAGCCTCAGTGTGGCGACCCGCTATCACCATGTCCCCATCGACTTCGAGCTGTACCTGCCGCAAAGCTGGGCGGACGATCCAGCACGACGACGTGAGGCGCGCATCCCCGACCAGGTCGTCTACAAGACCAAGATCGACCTGGCGCTCGAGATGATCGAGCGCGCCGTTCATCATGGCATCCCCGGGGATATCGTGCTGGCTGACGCCGCCTACGGCAATTCCAACGCGTTCCGAGAGACGGTGCGGTTACTGGGCTTCGACTACGCCGTCGGTATCGAATCGCCCACAAAGGTCCTCCCGCTGCGACGTCGTGGCGCTGCCGACCCAAGCCTGGCCGTCAGCGCCGCCGACTTTGCGCAACGCCTCGGGCGCGGGGCGTTTCGTCGCCTGTGCTGGCGGGAAGGCACGTGTCGAACGTTGTCCTCGCGCTTCGCGCTTCGGCGCGTCCAGGTGGCGCACGAGGACGGGATCCCGATCGAGCAGCACCCGCCCGTTTGGCTCCTGATGGAGTGGCCCGACGAAGAGCCGAAGCCGACCAAGTTCGCGCTCACGACACTTCCGGCGCGGATGTCGAACAAGGAAATCGTTCGCAGGTTCAAGGAACGCTACCGCACCGAAAAGGTCTACGAAGAGTTGAAGGGGGAGCTGGGCCTCGACCACTTTGAGGGCCGCCGGTTTCGCGGCTGGCATCATCACGTCACGGTCGCGCTGAGCTGCTATGCCTTCGTGGTCGCGGAACGCACGCGGCCTTTTCCCCCCTCGGCTGCCCGGCCGCGTCGTCCCCGTGCGCTCGCGCTCGCGGCCTGAGCGCCACTTCCCGGACTCCTTCCCCACGGTTCGACTCGCCATCGCTCGCGTGCTGACCCGCTGGTTGCCCCGATGCCCAAGCTGCCACGCGTCGCAGTCCAGGGGCGATCCGCTTCAGCTCGCTGGGCCGTGACGCAGTGGTGCTAGCGCGACAAACGGGTTAAACCCGCCTGAAACGAGCAGAACTTCGAACCGCCAAGACGCCAAGAGCGCCAAGACATCGTCTTCTTCTTGGCGTCCTTGGCGTCTTGGCGGTTCAATTCTCGCTCGCTCAACTTGATCGTTGTTCCAGGCGAGGGCGCCGAACAGGTCCCGGCTCGTCCAGATTCAACAGGTACCCGCGCGCCCCTCCAGCGACCGGATCAGGGGCGCAGCCAGCCGGGGTAGCCGGAGCAGTACCGAACGACGTGGTGCGAAAAGACACGGCTGCAGTAGCGATAGCCGTGCCGGCGAAGGCACCCGTGGTAACGCCGACACTCCCACGGCTGAGGGTAATGAGGGTAGTACTGCTCGGCCGAGCTCTCGGCGGCGTCCTCGTGCTCCTCGCTCGTGCAGGCCTCGCGCGAGAGGTCCTCCGTGACGCCGGGGCTCGCCGCGGCGACCCCGCTCGTCGCCTCGGCGGCTGCGTCGTCGGACTCCACCGCCTCCGCGACGCAGCCGGCGGCCAGCGAGAACGAGGCCGCGAGCGACAGATAGGCCGCGATCTTCGGGATGTTTTTCATGACTCACCATCTCTTCCGTGGCGCATGGACGCGCGAGCGCCTCGAGATCCGCGGCCGGTGTGGCCCTCGGCTCGGCGCCTCGCGGAGCTCCAGCTGTCATGTGCATGGAGCGCTGCGCGGGCGCCGTCCACTGCCCCATTCAGGACACGTCAGACACGCTGGATGATTCGAGCACGCCCATGGCGATGGTCGGGCGGTCTCGCGACGTGCGCTCGCCCTACCGCCCTGCGGGGCCGAACCGGCGCTCGTCGGCCGGCGGCGTCCCCGGGCGCGGCGCCTCCGGGACGAGCGCGCCGCCGTGGGTCAGCACGTGCCAGCCCTCGTCCCGCGGCCCGGTCGACGGGCGCCTGCGCTGGCCCGGGAGACCGAGCGCGGGCTCCGGGCGCACGAAGAAGCGCACGCGACCTTCCTCCACCTCGATCTCCGTCAGGTCGTGGGAGACCTCGATGCCGCGCGCCAGGGCGAGCAGCGGCTGACCCGGGCGATCCAGCGACACGTCGAGGCGCGCGCCCGCCGAGGCCGCGGGCGCGCTCGCGAGGAGCGCGGCGCCGCCGGGGGCCGGCAGCGCCGCGACGCCGTCTTTCACCACGACGCGGCGCCACGCCTGCGGCGCGCCGAGCGGCAGCGGGCTGCGCACGAGCGCCTGGAGCGGCGCGCGCTGCGGGGCGCTCGGGGACGGCGTGTCCTCGAGCAGGAGCAGCGTGCCGTCGGGCGCCGCGACGATCCGCTCGATCGCGTCGGCCGGGACCGCGTGGGAGCCCTCGGCGCGCCACGGGCCCTCCGCGCCCCGCACGAAGAGCGCCGCGCCGCCGCCGGCGCGGCAGACGAGCACGCCGACGCCGGCCGCGTTGCGCAGGGCGACCGGCTGCACGCACCCCTCCGGCGCGACGACGGGCGCCACGGCGCCCGCGCGCTGGTCGACGACAGCGAACGTCGGCGGCCGCACGAGGTGCGCGGCGCAGGCGCCGCCCGGCGGGACGCGCGCCGGATCGCAGCGGCCGTCGCCGAAGGCCGCGATCCACGTGCGCGTCGGCGGCGGCCGCGGCGGGACGTCCGCGAGCAGGCAAAGCGCCCCCTCGCAGGCGGCGCCGTACCCGCCCATGATGCCGCCGAGGAGGCCGCCGTCGTCGTCGGCCTTGCACGGCGGCTCCCGGCCGACCGCCGCGGCGCTGCTCAGGGGCGGCACGGGCGCCTGCGGGACGAGGGCCGAGCGGAGGACGCCGGGCTCGCGGGCGCGGATCGCGGTGGAGAGGTACAGCGCGGCGCCGAAGGTCGGCCGGTCGTACAGCAGGTCGGCCGTGGCGGCCCGGGTCCACGTCCGGCCGTCGCGGCTCAGCACGGCGGGGCAGATCGGATCGCCGTTCCAGATCCAGGAGCCCGCGCGCTCGACGGTGCGCGGCTGGAACGTGGAGCGCGCCCAGGTCTTGCCGCCATCCGACGAGACGAACGTGTCCTGCGCCGCCGGGCGCGCCGGGGGCGCAGGACGCCCCGGCGGCGCAGGGCGCCCCGGGGCCGCCGGAGCCGCCGGAGCCGGGCGCCCGCGCGAAGGCGCCTCGGCGGCGCCCGAGGGCGCCTCGGCGGCGCCCGCGCCCGCGACGAGCGCGCCGTCGGGCCGCACGAACACCGCGCGCACCCTCTTGCCCGGCGCGACGACGGCCGACGTGAAGGTGCGGCCCTCGTCCGCGGAGACGCTGACGCGGTCCCCCGCGGCGGCCGCGATGAGGCCGCCGGAGGCGTCCCATGCCGTCGCGCCGGGGACGCTGCCGCGCTGCTCGAAGCCGTCTGGCCGGAGCGCGGCGCGGACGTCGGCGGCGCGGTGGAGGGCGCCGTCGGGCGTCGCAACATAGACGGCGTCGTCCCGCTCGCCGGCGACGCCGACCCAGGTGAGGCGCGCGGGCAGCTGCAGGGGGCCGAGGACGCCGAGATCCGCGTGGACAGCGAAGGGGCCGGGGGCGCCCGGGGTGCCTGCTGCGCCCGGGGCGGCTCCAGTTGCGGCGGCTCCAGCTGCGGCGACTCCGCCTGCGGCGGCTCCGCCGGCCGCGCCGGCGTCGTCGCCGGGCGCGGCGAAGATCGCGACGCGGGCGCCGAGGGCGACCTCGCGGTGGTCGCTGAACAGGTTCTGCTCGGCCCGCGCGCGCTCCTGCGCTCCGAGGGGCGGCTCGATCCAGGGCGCCGGCGGCATCGCGGCGGCCGGGAGCGTCAGCGGGGCCGACGGATCGACCGGAGGGCCAGCCGGGTCCCCCTCGGCGCGCGCCGGCGCCTCCGGCGGTGCGGGAGGGAGGACGACCGACGCCGGCGCGAGCGCCGCCGGGGCCGGCCCGGCGGCAGGACCACACGAGATCGCGAGCAGCGCCAAGGGGAAGGGCGAGAGCCGCCGAGGGGTCTTCAGGGAGGGCCTCCTGCTCCCCTTCTATCAGGCATCCTTGACCGGATCACCAGGCCGCGCAGCGCGCGGGACATGCGGTGACGTACGGTGGACGGCGCGGTGACCGGGCGCGCTGCGCACCTGCCGACGCCGGCGCGGAGCACGCGGCTGCCCGCAAACAGATCATCCTGCCTCGAGGGTCGGCATGGATGAGAGCCGCCACAGACGCACACACCAACATGGGATGGCGCCGGAATCGCGCGCGCGACAGCGGCGACCTTCTTCGTGGTACGGAGGGCCTTCGGCGGGCTCGAGCGAAATCTGGAGCGCTTCGGGATCGTGCACCTGTTCGCGCTGCTGCTGGTTGCCTTCGCCCACGCGGCGACGCTGGTGGCGAAGCACCCGCAGTGAGCCCATGCGCCACCGCCGTCATCTGGCGAGATGCGGCGCGTGATGCGCTTCCCTCGAAAATGAAGCGCGGCCAGACGTCTGGCTCTCCGTGGTCAGACGTCTGGCTTTCCGTGGTCAGACGTCTGAGCGTTCGTGCCAGCCCGGCGCTGCTTTCCGAGGCGAAGGCCATGGGGAGCCTGCTCGACGCCACATGGCCCCCAGACCATGATCGTCCGTGTAGATCTGCTGGCCACGAACACGCGCGTAACAGGTGAAGCAATGGGCACGCCGGTGAACGCAAGAAAATTGGTGGGCCATGGCCCCCCGTCCGAAGAGGGAAGAAATCTATCCAGTGCGCTGCTGGCGACGGCGGGCATCTCGTGGGCTGATCTCGAGATAGACGCGCGCGGCCTGCCCCCGGGTCTCCTGATTTCGGCGTTCTTCAGCGGTTTCCTGGAGAGCGTCCACGAGAACAGGCCAGCGCTCCTCAGGAAGGCGAAGAGGGTGAAGTGGCACCTCTCCTTCCAGTTTCAAGAAGAGAACGTGGCCAGGTGGACGCATGATTTCAGGCCATTGGACGGCTAAAAAAAAAAAAAAAAAAAAAAAAACAAGGCGCACAAGCCAGGAGCTGAGCGATGACGGTTCATGTTGCGATGTCCTCTGCGGCTGGCGGTATCATGTTCTCTGACAGTCAGGTCTCGGCGGGTGACGACGAAGAGTTTTCCGGATTCGAGAAGCAGTTCTGTGGGTCCGACTTTCTCGTCGGGGTCGCCGGCCTTGCCGAGGTCGCCGACGCGATGTTCGACCACCTGAGCCTTCTCGTGTCGCACGCGGGGGTACATCTGAGCTCGTCGAATATCGAATCCGTGATCTGGAGCTATCTGGAGACCGAGGTCCAGCCGGAAGCTGCGCGAGCGATGCAGCTCTTGGTCGTCACCCCAAACCCTGGTCACAAGATGATCAGTCGATACACACCCTATCTGTTCAGGCGATTTGAGCAACGGAGCGTTTTTGGGGTCATTGGCAGTGGCGAGCCGTTCTTGTCCCGCGCGCGCATGAGAGACGTTGCAATTGGAATTGAGCCCCAGGTAGGGACGCTGGAGGACTTGCTCGTGACGGTCCATGGTTACGCGGAGGCGTCCAGCCAGAGCCGTACGGTGAACGATCAGTTCTTCGTGGGTTACCTGGTCGGCAACAGGACGTACTGTATGGGCCACAGGAAGATCGACCCGGAGCATGCCCCTCGCGCGCTGCGAGGTGCATGGCCGGAGGCGTCTGGACGCTTCGATGAGATCCTGGGGCTGGTGCGGACGATCCAGGGGGAGCTCCAGAACGCGCGGCGCGCGTTCTCTTCGATCGCAGCGGGCGAGCTGGATGCGAGGGCGCGGCGGCAGATCAACGACAGCAAAGCGTCCATTCAAAAGAACCGCGCGAGGTTGCGCAAGGCGCTGCGGGACTATTTTCAGTGGTATGACCGCTTGTTGAAGCGGGCTGCGATCGCCGCGTGAGACTCCCTCCATCCGCTCGCGTCGCCCCCTCCGACATGCCCGGCGGCTCACGCTCCGGGACGGCAGCTCGCCTTGCAGGAGGAGGCTCCCAGGTGTATGGCTCGTGCCATGTTCACGGCGGACCTGCGCCCCGGGAGCTCATCCGTCGAGAGAGCGTGAGACCCGGGCAGCGGCTCGGCGCGAGAGGAGCCACCATGGCCATCGGGTTCCACGTTCCACAGGACGAGTACGGCTGCTTCTCGAACTTCTCTCGCCACGGGTTCGAGGCCGATGGCCGGTACTGGCCCACCGCCGAGCACTACTTCCAGGCCCAGAAGTTCGCCGGCACCGAGCACGAGGAGCGCATTCGACGCGCAGCGACACCCGCGCTCGCGAAGGAGATGGGCCGGGATTGGCGCCTCCCGCTCCGCTCGGACTGGGACAGCGTCAAGGACGACGTGATGAGGCGCGCCGTCCTGCGCAAGTTCGAGACCCACGCGGACATCCGGGAGATCTTGCTGGCGACCGGCGACGAGGAGATCGTCGAGCGCTCCCCCTCGGACTACTACTGGGGGTGCGGCGCCGAGGGCGTCGGCAGGAACATGCTCGGGAAGATCTTGATGGAGACGCGAGCGCTCCTGCGGAGCCGCGGGTGAGGTGAAGCGACCGCGGGCGCCTCAGGGCACCGGCAGCTCGAACGCCACGGCGTAGTTCGGCTGCGCAGCCTTCGTGACCCAGCCGACGAACGGATCGGAGTCGCGGAGCTGGCCCCAGGCGTAGAACCCGTTCGTCGGGGCCGCTGCGTGGGTGGTCATCGCGTAACCGACGGTGACGTCGCTCGCGGGCAGGTCGCCGCTGCACGTGATCTTCACCGCGTCGCCGTCGATCTCGACGGAGCTGATCGCGATCTTCGTGTCCCCCTGGCGGACCTCGAAGCCTCGACCGTTCGCCCAGACCGTCGGCGCAGGCAGCGCGTCGTCCCACCGGAGCGGCGGCACCGGCACGTGGAAGCGCACCGTGATCACGCGGCCGCTGCGCTCGACGCCCGTCGGCTGCAGCGGCTGCCAGTCGCGGCCCATCACGATCCGCTCGAAGTAGATCTGCCCGTACTTCTCGCCCATCATCTGGCCGCCGACCGACGAGAGGTGGACGCCGTCGCCCCGGCCCGGGAGGTGATACTTCGGGCCGGTACACACGATGTCGCCGGGGTGCTCGACCCCGAGCCGCCACTGCGTCAAGGTCGAGAGCGCCCGCCGGTCCCCGACCGGGGGGAAGCCGTGCTGCTGCGAGATGAACAGCGGGATCTCCTCGGTCTGACCGGTGATCTGCTGGAGATCGGCGTTGTAGTCGTTCCAGAGCTTGACGAGCTCGTCTCCGTACGCCTCGTTCGCGAAGTCCGTCTCGCCGTGCGTCATGAAGATCGCGCCGACGCCGTACGTCTTGCCCGCTGCCTGCGCGAGGCGGGTGATGGCCTGGACCTCGAACAGCGTCGCCGCATAGGCCCGTCGACATGATCGGCTCCGAGCCGGCGGACAGGCTCTGGCCGGTGCCGATGATGCCGGCCCAGTCCCACGGGACCCGGGGCTCGCTGGCGGCCGAGCCGCCCCCGCCCGCCCCGTTCGCATGAAGCGCTCCGCAATTGAGTTGGACTCAAATGGTCGTGACGCCGGTCACGCGACCTGCGCGGCGCGGTCGTCACACACCCCGCGATGGACCGGCAGCTCAGGAGCGCGGCCGCGGTATTCCGAGCCGCTGCCGGCGCTCCCACAGGGTCTTTCGGCTGATGCCGAGCCGGCGGGCGATCTCGGTCTCCGTCAGCGCGGCCTGGTGCTCCAGGACGAAGCGGCGGAAATAGCTCTCGAGCGAGTCGGAAGGGGGCTCCGCCTCGGGCGCGTCCGCCGGGGGAACGGGCGCCGGCGCGGGGGCGTCGAGCCCGAGGTGCCCGAGCTCGATCTGGCTGCGATCGGCGAGGACGATGGCGCGGTGTACGGCGTTCTCGAGCTCGCGGACGTTGCCAGGCCAGGGGGCCGCCGCGACGGCGGCGCGCGCCTCCGGCGACAGCGCGAGCGGCGCCTGCGCCACCGACCACGCGCGGCGCCGGAGCAGCGACTCCGCGATGCGCACCGCGTCGCCCGGCCGCTCGCGAAGCGGCGGGAGGCGGATCTCGAGGACCCGCAGCCGGAAATAGAGGTCGCTGAGGAACGAGCCGTCGCGCACCCGCTGCACGAGGTCCCTGTGCGTCGCGGCGATGAGGCGCACGTCGACGCGCCGGGCGCGGCTCGCCCCGACGCGCCGCACCTCGCCCGTCTGGAGGAAGCGAAGGAGGCGCGCCTGGACCCTCGCCGGCAGCTCGTCGACGTCGTCGAGCAGGAGCGTCCCGCCCTCGGCCGCCTCGCAGAGCCCCGCGCGCGCTGTGTGCGCGCCGGGGACGGCGCCGCGCTCGACCCCGAAGAGCTCGGCCTCGATCTGCGCCTCGGGGATGGCCGCGCAGTAGACAGGGACGAACGGGAGCTGCCGCCGCGGGCTCAGCCGGTGCACGGCCCGGGCGAGCGTCTCCTTGCCGGTGCCGCTCTCGCCGAGGAGGAGCAGCGTCGCCTCGCTCGGCGCGACCCTTCGCGCCTGCGCGAACACCTCCCGCATCGCCGCCGAGCCGCCGACCATGCCCTCGAGCTCGTCGTCGGCCGGCGTGGGCGGCGCCGACGGGACAGAGGGCGCCGGCGGGACAGAAGGCGCAGGAGGCGCGGGCGGCGCGACGCTCGACGGGACGCCCGGCGCGACCTCGGCGGGCGCGCTCGGCCCGGAGCGCGCGACGGCGAGGTGGCGCGCGACGAGGGCGAGGAGCTCGTCGTGGTCGAACGGCTTCGAGAGGTAATCCGCGGCGCCGCGCTTCACCGCCTCGACAGCCGCCTTCACCGTGGCGTAGCTCGTCATGAGAACGACAGGCGCATCGCCGCATCGGCCGACGAGCTCCGTGCCCGGCGCGCCGGGCAAGCGCACGTCGGCCAGCACAAGGTCGAACGCGCGCAGGTCGTTGCCCGCGTCGGCCTCCGCGATCGATCCCGCCTCGACCACCTCGTGCCCGTGACGGGCGAGCAGCCTCCGGAGCTCCGTCCGGATCACGACCTCGTCCTCCACAAGCAGGATCCGGCTCATGCCTCCGCCTCCGGCCAAGGCTACTCAGGCCCGAACCATCTGAAAGCGTGGGAATACACAGGGACGCGCGACGCAACGCATGAACGTGAAGCAGCTCGGGCGTCCCATCATCGTTCGCGGCGCCGGGGGCCGGTCGTCACCGCGCTGAGCGCAGCGCGATTGTCGGGGTGACCCGCCCGCTCCCCGCCGGGGGAGCGGGCGGTCGTCGCCCGCGCGGCCGGGCTTCACGCGCCCGCCCGCGCCCCCGGAGCCCCACCCGACGTCACTTGGTGAACAGCGAGAGGTCGACGGCGTCCGCCATCGTCTCGTAGCCAGTCGGGTTCAGGTGCAGCCAATCGTTGTCATCGAGGCTGTCTTGCAGCTTCGAAGGATCGCTCGGGTCGCGGACCACCGCGTCCAGATCGATGACCGCGTCGAACTCGCCGCTCGTGCGGATCCACTCGTTGACCTCCTGACGGGCGGCCTCGCGCTCGGTGGAGTAGTAGTTGTGGCCGTTGAACGGCAGGATGGGGATGCCGTAGACGAGCATCCCCTTCTCGTGGGCCTTGTCGATGAACTCGCCGAAGGCATCGATAAGGCCGTCCGCGACCGTCGGGCCGGAGCCGGCGGCGGCGTTGCCGATGTCGTTGACGCCCTCGTAGATGATCAGGTAGCGCGCCCCGCGCTGGTCCAGGACGTCGCGCTGGAAGCGGGCCTTGGCCGTCGGCCCGAGCCCGCCGGACAGCACGGTGTTTCCGCCGATGCCCAGGTTCAACACGGCGACCTGGGCGGTCTCGGGGTTGGCGCGCAGGCGCCGGCTGAGGAAGTCCGGCCAGCGGTTGTTGCCGTTCGTCGTCGAGCCACGACCGTCGGTGATCG
Organism: Sorangium sp. So ce1335; assembly: GCF_051521615.1. NCBI lineage: Bacteria > Pseudomonadati > Myxococcota > Polyangiales > Polyangiaceae > Sorangium > Sorangium sp. So ce1335. The sequence goes on along the minus strand of NZ_CP150363.1, from coordinate 3,664,033 downwards.
AGTCGCCGAGCACGACGAGCGCCGAGGCCTCGGGGCCGGCCATGACGTCGAGGCCCGTGATGTAGTACCAGTGATCGGTGGTCACGGGCGAGGTCAGCGTCGCCGCCGAGACCCCATCGCCGGCCTGGATATAGGAGGTCGTGCGCGAGCCCGGGTGCCCGGTGATGCCGGCCGGCACGCTGCCGAACCGGATGGTCACCGCCAGCTTGCTGATGGGCTTGAGGTCGTAGTCGACCGGGTCGGAGAAGACCGCCTGCCCCACCGGGATGGTCACCGAGGGAGAGCCATCGAAGGTCAGCGCCGTGTCGGTGCCCGCGGCGATGCCGTCCGCGGTCGTCGAGTCCGCCACGTGGACCGACTGCATCGTCACGGGCCCGTCGCCGAACTCGTTGGAGAGCAGCAGCCGCACGGAGCTGCCCCCGATCGAGGTATAGATGACCTGGCGCAGCGTGTTGTTGGCCAGGCCCGGCTCGGCCGGCGGGTTGTTGTGCGGCTCGGTGAGCTGCGGGCCCGTGGACCAGGTGCCGACCCAGCGCGCGTCGCCGGGGGTGCCGCCGCCGCCACCCTCGCCCGGCGACCCGCCGGTGCCGGTCGCGCCGCCCGCGCCGCCCGTGCCGGCCCCGCCACCGCCTTCCGCGGCGCCGCCGCCGCCGTCCCCGGCGCCGCCCGAGCCGCTCGTGGCGCTCGAGGTCGTCGACGCGCCGCCCGAGCCCGAGCCCGAGCCCGAGCCGGTCGTCGCGTCGCCAGGTCCGGTTGAGTCATCGCCGCAGGCGGCGACCGATAGAAACAGAAGAGCCCAGAGAATTTTCCGCATGGTCATCAACCCTCGAAAGGTTGCTTCGTTCGTGATCGCCCGGGGTCCCCCGCGACGCAGCGCCCCAGCCCTCTGCCCCTTCAGCCCATCCGGCGCGAGGTCGGCAGATCCAGACGGATCTCCGCCCTGCGTGATGCGGCAACCGGGCCGGTCAAAGAGTTCAATCAGATGGCAGCGTTGCCCGCCGTCGGTCCCGAGCGGCGCGCGCGAGAGCGCGAGTCGATGCCATTGCTCCTCACACGCGCGCTCTGCTGTACCACACGAGGATTCGAGGGCATACACGTTTCACGGTCGCGGGACGCGCGGATGGCCTCGTCCGGCACCGCCACGTTACGATAGGTAACACCTCGGCCGAATGCGGTGCGGCCGGCAACACGGTTCACGGCCGGGGGATGCGCGGGCGGCTTGGTCCGGCGGCGCCACGTTACGATCGGTAACACCTCGGCGGAGCGCGGTGCGGCTCGCCGCCCGACGGAGACCGCGCCGGAGCACGTCGAGATTGCGCTCCGCGTCTTCGGTTGAGGAGCGCGAGCGGCTCGAGGACACGTTGCGAATCAGCCCATGGCGGCTGGTACGCAAGATGCGGAGGTGGACGTCCACAGATCACAGGGAGATCGTCGCATGCGTCCTGCCCAATCCCGCGCGCTTGCCCTCGGGCTGACCGACGTCCTGGAGGCGTTCAGGCCCTGATGGCCTCGACCAGCCGAGCGCGCAGCCAGCGATGGCCGGGATCGTCGTGCACGCGCTCGTGCCAGACAGCAGAGGCGCGGTCCAGCCCGAGCTCGACGGGGGGCCGGACCGCGCGGAGACCGAAGGGCGCCGCGAGCACCGCGACCGTCGCGGGGCACGTCACCACGAGATCGGACGCCGCGAGGAGGAAAGGCACCGTCACGAAGTGCTGGACCTGCGCGACGACCCGCCGGCGCCGCCCGATCGCCTCGAGCGCGCGATCGACAAGGCTGCCGGGCATGCCGTGCGGCGCGATCAGCACGTGTCCGAGCTCCAGGTAGCGCGCCAGCGTGAGCCGCCGCGACGCCGCAGGGTGCCCTTCGCGCATCAAGGTGATGAAGCGCTCGTCCGGCAAGCGGAGCTGCCGCAACGACGGGGGCGCGAGGAACTCGGGGACGAACGCCAGGTCGGCCGTGCCCCGCTCGAGCCGCCTCACGAAATCCGCGTCGGCCCGGTCCACCTGCACCGCGACGCGCGGGGCCTCGCGCGCGAAGATCGGCAAGAGCCGCGGCAGGGCGGCGGCCTCGAGCAGGTCGTTGCCGAGCAGCACGAACCGGCGCTCGGACGTCGGCGGATCGAACGGCGCTCCGGCCTGGACCGCCGCCCGCAGGCTCGCCAGCGCCTGCGCCAGCGGGTCGGCCAGCGCCTGAGCGCGCGGGGTGAGGGCGAGCGTCGGCCGCCCCGGAGCGAGCAGCGCATCGCCGAAGAACTCGCGGAGCCGCCCGAGCCGCTGGCTCGCGGCCGACTGCGTGATTCCCAGCCGCTTCGCCGCGCGCGTCACGTGCCGCTCGCGCAGCAGCACGTCGAGGGCCAGCAGGAGGTTCAGGTCGTCGGGGAGCTCGTCGGCCATTAGCGGTCCTAATAGCATCCATTCGCAGCATTTCCTGTCCTGATGCGCCGCTGCGCCTCATGGTGTGCGCGTGGCCGCGGCGCGTGGAGCCCGGCCGGACATCTGCTGAGGAATGGAGGGATCATGGAGCGAGTCAGGGAAATGAGATCCGGGATCTCCCGGCGGCGCCTCCTCTGGGGCGTCGCGACGCTCGCCGTCGCCGGCGGCACGGGCTGGTACGCGGCCGGCCGGGGCGTGTTCGACGATCGGCGGGGAGCCCCGTTCGCGCCGTGGACGGCGCTCCGCGGGCGCGGCGGCGGAGGACCGATGGAGCTCGTGCGCGCGGCGGTGCTCGCCGCGAGCCCGCACAACACGCAACCCTGGCTGTTCGAGGTCAACGAGGACCGGATCGACGTGTTCTCGGATCCGTCTCGATCGCTCGGCAACATGGACCCGTTCGGGCGGGAGATGCACATCGGGCTCGGCTGCGCGATCGAGAACCTGGCGCTCGCGGCGGGCGCGCTGGGGTGGACCCCTCGAGTGGAGCTCGGCGCCGGACGGCTGCCGCTCCTCGACATCGTCGAGACAGGAGAGGCCCGCGGCCCGGCGCCGCGGCCGACCCGGGTGGCGACCGTCCAGCTCGACCCGGGCGGGGCGGAGTCCCCGCTCGCGCAGGCCATCGCGGAGCGGCACACGAACCGCGGCCCCTACCGCGCGCAGCGCGTGCCTGCCTCGGCGCTCCGGGACCTGTCGAGCTTGAACGAGGATCGATCGACGCTGGCGATCGTCTGGCTCGAGCACCCGGAACAGCGCGAGCGCTTCGCCGCGCACACGGTGCGAGCCACCGAGATCATCGCCCACGACGCGGCGATGGTCGAGGACAGCGACGCGTGGTTCCGGCTCACGCCCGAGGCGATACGGAGCCACCGGGACGGGGTGACCCTCGACGCGATGGGGCTCGGCTCGGTGCTCACGGCCGCGAGCAAGCTGCTGCCCAGGCCGTCTCCGGAGCGGATGCACGAGGACTGGATCCGGGTCACGCGCGAGGTCCACCTCGCGGACGACCCCATGACCGGCGTCATCGCGGTCCGCGATCGGCACGACCTCGGCGCGACGCTCGGCGCAGGGCGCCTGTGGCAACGAATGCAGCTCTGGGCAGCCGCGCGCGGGATCGCAATGCACCCGCTCAGCCAGGTGCCGGAGGTCATCGACCGCGAGCGCCAGCTCGGACGAGCGCCGGCCGTCGAGCGCTCGTTCGACGAGGCGCTGCGGCTCGGCGGCTGGCAGCCGACGATGGCGTTCCGGCTGGGTTACGCCGTGCGCGAGGGCGTGGCCGGCCCGCGCCGCGCCGCGGAGGACGTGCTCCACGTGGAGCGCGCCGCCGGCCCCCCGTTCGGGGCGCGCCGCTGAGCGGCGCCCGGCGGCTGCGCCGCGGCGAGCAGGTGCGGCTGGCGAGCGCGCTTCGCCACGGCGAGCTCCCGGACGGCCCTGGCTTCCGTGCTGCTCATGGCGACGCGGTGCAGGCCACCACGCTCCCCGTCCTCAGCCTCCGCCGGCCCCGCCCCGCCCGCGCGCCTCCCGCGCCGCGCCGGCCCACAGCACGGCGAGCGCCGCCGCCGCCATGCCGCCGCCCGCGGCGCAGACGCCGGGCCACCCCCAGCGCGCCCAGGCCGCGGTGCCGAGCCACGCGCCGGCCGCGCCGCCGGCGAAGTACGTCGTCATGTAGATCGTGTTCATCCGGCTGCGCGCCTCGGGGCGCAGCGAGTACACGCGCGCTTGATTCGAGATCTGATTGGCCTGCGCCCCCAGATCGAGCAGCACGACGCCGAGCGCGATTCCCCACAAGGAGCCTCCGACGAGCCACAGCACACCGAAGGACGCGAGCAGCACCGCGATCGCGAGCGCGTTGATCCGCCGGTCGCCGCGCACGTCCGCGTAGCGGCCCACGAGCGGCGCCGCGGCGGCGCCGGCGACGCCGACGAGGCCGAAGAGGCCGGCCGTCTGGGGGCCGTGGCGCTCGGGCAGGCTCTGGAGATACAGCGCGAGCGTCGCCCAGAAGGCGCTGAACGCGCCGAACGTGAGGGCGCCGAGCGCCGAGTGCAGCCGGAGCACCGGCTCGCCGCGGGAGAGGCGCCCGAGCGAGCGCAGGAGATCGGCGTACGACATCGGCGTGACCGGCGGCTGCGACGGCAAGGCGAGGCGCAGCACCGGGCCGAGCGCGAGCATCAGCCCCGCGGCGAGCCAGAACACCGCGCGCCAGCCGAGCTGCGTGCCGACGAAGCCGGCCACGGTGCGCGACACGAGAATGCCGATGAGCAGGCCGCTCATCACCATCCCCACGACACGGCCGCGCTGCGCGTCGGGCGCGAGCTGCGCCGCGAACGGCAAGAGGAGCTGCGGGACGACGCTCGTGATGCCCACAGCGAAGCTCGCCCCGACGAGCCACGAGATCCCCGGCGCGAGCGCGGCGCCGAGCAGGGAGAGGCTCGCCAGCGCGGACATCAGCACGATGAGCCGCCGCCGCTCGTGGCTGTCGCCGAGCGGCACGATCAGCAGCATGCCTGCCGCATACCCCACCTGCGTCATCGTGGGCACGAGCCCGAGCAGGCCGCCCGCGCCGCCGAGCTCCCGGCCGATGTCGCCGAGCAGCGGCTGGTTGTAATAGAGGTTGGCCACGGTGACCCCCGCGGCCGCCGCCATCAGCCAGACAAGCCCGGGGCGCAGCGACCCAGGCGACGGCGCGTCAGGCGACGGCGCGTCAGGCGAGGAGCTGGCAGACGAGGACGGGGCGGGCGAGGACGCGGACGAGACCTGCATGGGACGACGCGAAAAGGAGGGCAGCGCAGGCATACGCCGCGTGCCCTCCCGCATCAATCGCACATGCGCGTCCGGCTCCTCCCGATCAGGGCCAAGCAGGGCGGGTCAGAAGAAATCAGAAAGGGAGCTGCAAGGAGCCAGAAAGGAACGCGCAAGGAAGAGAGCGGCGGGAGCCGTCGAGTCGACGTCGCGAGGGACGCGGCCCGGCCGGCTCCCGCAGCGCCGTCTCACAGCCGGCACTCGCCGCGGTACGCCACCGAGATGCCCGCCGCGTTCGCGGCGCACGCGTTGCCGTACGTCCGGTCGTCGCAGCCGCAGACCGGGTTGTACTCCTCGGTGCAGGCCTCCGGGATGGGATCGCAGACGCCCGTCATGTCGGCCGCGCCGCACGTCGCCTCGAGGCTGTAGTTGCAGAAGAACCCGGGGTCGCACGCGAAGCCGGCGATGCCGCCGCAGAACTTCTCCGGAGCGGGAGCGCACTCGCCGGACGACGCGACCGACACGCCCGCCGCGTTCGCGGCGCACGCGTTGCCGTACGTCTTGCCGTCGCAGCCGCAGACGGGGTTGTACTCGAACGTGCACGCCTCGGGGATCGGCGCGCAGGCGCCCGGCAGGTCGAACGAGCCGCAGTCGGCCCTCTCCGGGAAGTCGCAGAAGAACCCGGGGGCGCACTCGGCGGCGCCGCGGGTGCCGCACACCTCACCGCCGCCCGAGGCAGGCTCACACGCGCCGCGCGACGCGACCGACACGCCCGCCGCGTTCGCCATGCACGCGTTGCTGTAGGTGTTGTCGTCGCAGCCGCAGACCGGGTCGTACTCCTTCGTGCACCCCTCCGGCGTGGGCACGCAGGTGCCCGTCTGATCGGCCGCGCCGCACATCGCGTCGGGCGCGAAGTCGCAGAAGAACCCCTCGTCGCACGCGAGGCCGAGGAGCCCGCCGCAGTCCTGCTGCGGAGGCGGGGCGCACTCGCCGAGCGACGACACCGAGACGCCGGCCGCGTTCGCCTCGCACTCGTTGCCGTACGTCTTGCCGTCACAGCCACAGACGGGGTTGTACTCGCGCGTGCACACCCGGGGGGTGCGCTCGCAGGTGCCCGTCTGGTCGAACGCGCCGCACATGGCCTCGAGCTCGTAGTCGCAGAAGTAGCCGGGCCGACAGGTGAGGCCCAGCAGCCCGCCGCATGCGCGCCCGCCGCCCTTCACCTCCTCGGCGTCGGAGTCGATGCTGCTGCTGCTGCCGTCGCTCACCTCCACCTGACAGCCCACCGTGAACGGCGCCATCGAGAGCGCGAGCCAGAGAACGGAGCCGAGACGGGAGTTCTTGAGACGATTCTGGACGTTCATCATGTTCCTCCAACAGGGCCCCGCCGCTTTCGGCGAGGCGATAGACGTGAGAGAGCCCCTCCCCTCCCGAGGAGGGGCCCAGCACGCCGCGCAGCGGCGCGGCGCGTGATCCGTTGCTGTCTTCCGACCGCTCCTCGACCTCTCAGTCGGGGAGCGTGAGCGTCAGCGCGCGCCGCCCGGGCTCGGGCGACGTGACGTCGAGGAAGAGCACGTCCTCGCGCTCCACCCCGCCGCCGTCCGCGCGCACCGTGACAAGGCCCGTGCCGCCCGCCGGCACGACGAACGCCGCCGCCGGGCTGACGCTGAAGGGCGCGGCGCCCCGGCGGAGGCGCGGCGCCTCGATGGCGACGTCCTCGTCGCACGTGTTGCGGACGAGCACGTCGCGGGCGCCGGCGCCGCCCTCGAACGAGACCCACGTGTCGATCTCGAGGCACGGCAGGTGGTCGAGCGTCCGGTGGGTGCCGCTGATGGGCGACCCCGCGAGCAGGAGATCCGTCGGCGCCGAGCGGCGCTCGCCCTGCTTCACCTGCATCCGCAGGACCTGCTGCTCGGAGGCCGTCACGGTGACGAGGAAGCTGCCGTCAGCGCCCACCTCCGCGAGCACCGGGGCGTCGAGGCTGTCGAGGTTCGTCACGACGACGACGCCCCCGGCCGGCTCGACCGCTCCCGGCTCTCCATAGAGGGAGATCTGGTCCTGGAACACCTTGATGGTCTCGGGCACGACGATGAGCCCGGCGTCCAGGATCGGGTCGTGGACCGGCGGGCTCGGTTGCGGGCTCACGACGCAGCCGCCGAGGAGCACCGCGAGCAGCGCCACGACCGCGCCCCGCCGGTCTCCGTGTCTGGCTGTGGTCCGCATCGCCATGCCCAGCCCTGGAGCAAGCGCGATGCCGAACGAAAACGAACGGAAAACGGCGCGAAAACTCAGGCACAAGTGTCTCATAAGATGTCTCACTGTCTCACGTGGCACACGGATGATACAGTGGGCGCGTGATCCCGGCCGAGGGAACCCTTGTCGCCCGCCGCTACCGCCTGATCCGTCCCCTGGGGCGCGGGGGCCTCGCGACGGCGTGGCTCGCGCGGGACGAGGCGCTCGGGCGCGACATCTGTCTCAAGCTGCTCGGGCGCGCGCGCACGGCGGAGCGGGCGGCGTTCCGCGGCGAGTTCAGGATGCTGGCGGGCCTGTTCCACCCCCACCTCGTCCGGGTGCACGACTTCGGGGTGCTCCGGGAGGCGGGAGCCGGCGAGCCGCGGTTCTACTTCACGTCGGAGGCGGTGCTCGGCGCGCCGCTCGACGCGTACGCGACAGGCCGGCGCTTCGAGGAGGTGCGGGCCGCGATCGTGGACGTGCTCGACGCGCTGCGCTTCCTGCACCGGGCGCGCATCCGGCACGGCGACGTGAAGCCGGCCAACATCCTGGTCGGCGCATCGGGGCGCGCGGTCCTCATCGATCTGTCGTGCGCGGCGCGCCTCGGGGCGCGGTGCGACGACGGCGTCTCGGGGACCCAGGGCTACCTGGCGCCGGAGGTGATCCGCGGCGAGCCGGCCGACGGCCGCGCGGACCTGTTCTCGCTCGGGCGCACCCTCGCCGCCGTGGCCCCGCTGCTGGCGGAGCCGCTGCCGGAGGCGGTGGGCGCGCTCGTCGAGCGCCTCGTCCGGCCCGAGCCGCGCGACAGGCCGGCCGACGCGGGCGAGGTGCTCGACTGGGTCGGCGCGTCGCCGCGCGCGCTGGCGCCGCCGCCGCCGGAGCCGCCGCACCTCGTCGGCCGCGAGGAGGAGGTGCGCGCGCTCGCCGGGGCGCTCGCGGCGCTCGGGCGCGGGGAGCGCGGGCCGCGGCTGTGCGTGCTCGCCGGGGAGCCGGGGTGCGGGAAGAGCCGCGTGCTGCGCGAGGCGAAGTGGAACGCGGAGCTCGGGATGGAGGCCGTGGAGGGGTTCGCGCGGACGGCGGCGCCGGTCGCGTCGATGCTCCGCCGGGCGACCGGCGAGGAGGCGCTGCCGGCGGGGGCGCTCGGCGCCCTGCGCGCGCACGAGCGGCTGACGCGGGGGCGGTCGGGGGCGGCGGAGCCGCTCGTGCTCGTGCTCGACGACGCCGACGAGGTGAGCGGGGCGGACCGGGAGATGCTCGAGGCGCTGGTCCGGCTGCTCGGGCCCGAGGATCCGGTGCTGCTGCTCGCGGCCGAGCGCACCCCGCACGGGGGCGGGCGGGCGCCGCTCGCCGCGGTGGCGGCGGAGGCGGGGCGGAGCGCGCTCGAGGTGGCGCTGCCGCCGCTCGGGCGCGAGGCGGTGCAGCGCTGGATGGACGACATCGGCCTCGGCGACGCGGCCGAGGCGGTGCTGCGCGCGGGCGCGGGGTGGCCCGCGGACCTCGTTGTGACCGCGGGGCGGCTCGCGGAGAGCGGGGACATCGCGGGGCTCGAGGCGACAACGCCGGGGGCGAGCGCGCGGTACGCGCTGCGGCTGCGGGGGCTGCGGGGGCCGCTGCGCGACGCGGTGGCGACGCTGGCCGTGCAGGGCGGCGCCGTCGCGGACGAGGAGCTGCCGGCGCTCGGGCTGCCCGTCGCGCACCTGGCCGAGCTGGCGGCGCGGGGCGTCGCGGCGCGGGCCGCGGGGGGGTGGACGCTGACGCGCGCCGGGCCGATCGCGGCGCTGCTGGAGGCGCTCGGGGGCAAGGCGGTGCGGGCGGCGCACGCGCGCGTGGCCGGGGCGTACCCGGAGCGGGCGGAGCGGCAGGCGCTGCACCTCGCGCTGTCGGGCGACGCGGGGGCCGCCGAGCGGCTGTTCCTCGCGCGGCGGGCGGAGCGGGAGGCGGATCCGCGGGCCTGGGCGGCGGCGGCGGAGGCGCTCCTCGAGGCGGCGACGGCGGCGGAGACGCGGCTCGAGATCGCGTCGACCCTGCAGCGGGGCGGGCGCGCGGGGCGGGCGCGCGAGGTGCTGGAGCAGCTCGTCGACGGGGAGCCGGCGGCGGCGCTCGGGGGGCGGCGGGGGCAGGCGCTCGCGCGGCTGGGGGCGTGCCTGCTCGAGCTGGGGGACCCGACGGCGGCGCTGGCGCGGCTGGAGGAGGCCGAGAGGGCCGGCGGCGGGGGGGACGGCGCGGGGGACGGCGGCGGGGGGGACGGCGCGTTCGCGCCGCGTGAGCGGGCGGCGATCGCGGACCTGGCGAGCCGGGCGCTGCTGCGGCTCGGATCGCACGCGGAGGCGCGGGCGCGCGCGGAGCCGGCGCTCGCCTCGTGCGACGACCCGGAGGTGCTCGCGAGCCTCCACGAGGACGTGGGCGTGGCGGCGAGCTACCTCGGCGAGCGGCGGATGGCGGGGCTCCACCTGGGGCTCGCGGCCGGGCTGCACCGCGACCGGCGCGCGCCGCGGGCGCTCGTGCGGGCGCTGTCGTATCAGGCGATCGACGCGTTCCGCGCCGGCGAGGTGGAGGCCGCGCTCGTGGGATACCGGCAGGCGCTCGCCACGGCGGAGGAGCACGGGCTGGGGGACCTCGTCGCGCGGTGCAGCCTGAACGTGGGGACGGCGTGCCACCAGTCGGGCGAGCTCGGGGAAGCGCTGGCGGCCTACGAGCGCGGCGCGCGGCTCGCGTCCGCCCTGGGGCAGGCCGACCTGGTGCTGGTGCTCGACTTCGACCTGGCGAAGCTCTGGGCGGACGTGGGGGCGTTCGAGCGCGCCGCGCGCGTGGCGTCGCGCGTGGAGGCGGAGGCGGCGCGGCGGGGGGCGCCGTTCTTCGCGGCGGCGGCGGCGTCGGTCCTCGGGGACTGCGCGCTCGCGGCCGGGGACGCCGCGGAAGCGGCGCGGTGCTTCGAGCGGTCGCGGGGCGGCTTCGAGGCGCAGGGGGCGCGGCGCGAGGTGGTCGAGGAGGAGCTGGAGCTCTGCAGGGCGCACATGGCGCGCGGGGCGCTGGACGAGGCGCGCGCCGCGCTCGGGCGGGCGCGCGCGCACGGGGCCGTCCGGGACGCGCCGGACCTCGGCGCGCGCGCCGCGCTGCTCGAAGGGCGGCTCGCGCTGCTCGCCGGCCAGCTCAACCTCGGTCAGGCCGGCAACCTCGGTCAGGCCGGCAACCTCGGTCAGCCCGGCAACCTCGGTCGGCCCGGCAACCTCGGTCGGCCCAACCTCGGTCAGGCCGGCAACCCCGGTCAGCCCAACCTCGGTCAGCCCGGCAACCCCGGTCAGCCCAACCCCGGTCAGCCCAACCTCGGTCAGCCCGGCAACCTCGGTCAGCCCGGCAACCTCGGTCAGCCCGGCAACTTCGGTCAGCCCAACCTCGGTCAGGCCGGCAACCTCGGTCAGCCCAACCTCGGTCAGGCCGGCAACCTCGGTCAGTCCAACCTCGGTCAGCCCAACCCCGGTCGGCCCGACCTCGCCGCCGCCCGGGAGCTCCTCGAGCAGGCCCTCGCGCTCGCCGAGCGCGCGGCGCAGCCCGACCTCGTCGCGGACGTGCGCCTCGCCCTCGCCGAGGCCGCGGAGCTCGCCGGCGACCCCGACGCCGCCGCCGCGCAGCGGGGGCGCGCGGCCACCGCCTGGGCGGCGATGGCGCGCACGCTCCCGGAAGCGCTCCAGCACGCCTTCTGGATGCACCCCCGCCGCCGCGCCGTCCGCCCCCCGCCGCCGGCCGAGGCGGCACCGCCCCCCGGGGCCGCCGGCGCGCCCCCCGGGGCCGCCGGCGCGCCGCCCGCGCCGGAGCGCGCGGCCAAGCTCGAGCGCCTCCTCGAGGTGTTCCGCAAGCTCAACTCCTCCGTCGAGATCGTCGACATCCTCGCCATGGCCATGGACGCCGCGATCGACCTCACCGCCGCCGAGCGCGGGTTCCTGCTCCTCGAGCAGCCCGGCGGCGAGCTCCGCGTGGCCGTCGCCCGCAACGTCGACCGGGAGAAGGTCGGCCGGAGCCACCTCAAGTTCAGCTACAGCATCGCCGAGCGCGCCATCGCCGCGCAGGAGCCCGTGGTCACCGTGGACGCCCAGGAGGACGAGCGCTTCCGCGAGCACGCGTCGGTCCACGCGATGCGCCTCCGGTCCGTCATCGCCGTGCCGATCCGCTCGCCCGACGGCGTGCTCGGCGCCCTCTACCTCGACAACCGCTTCCGGCGCGCCCGCTTCGCCCCCGAGGACGTCGACCTGCTCCTCGCCTTCGCCGACCAGGTCGCGCTCGCGCTGCGCAACGCGCGCCTCGTCGACGACCTGCGCCGCCGCACCGCGGAGCTCGAGGCCGAGCGGCGCCGCGTCGAGGAGCTCCTGCGCGGCCAGGCCGCCGAGATAGACCGCCTCCAGGAAGAGGTCCTCGTCCGCCAGCAGGCGCTCGAGCACCGCTACGACTACGGCGCCATCGTGGGGCGCGGCCCCGCCCTCCGCGCCGTGTTCGCGACGCTCGACCGCGTGGTGGACACGCCGGTCAGCGTGCTCGTCACCGGCGAGAGCGGCACCGGCAAGGAGCTCGTCGCGCGCGCCATCCACTTCGCCGGGCCGCGCAAGGCCGGCCCGTTCATGGGGATCAACTGCGCCGCGCTCCCCGCCGCCCTCCTCGAGTCCGAGCTCTTCGGGCACGTGCGCGGCGCGTTCACCGGGGCCGACAGGGACCGCACGGGCCTCGTCGTCGCGGCGCGCGGCGGGACGCTGTTCCTCGACGAGCTCGGCGAGATGCCGCTCGAGGTGCAGGCGAAGCTGCTCCGCGTGCTCCAGGAGCGCGAGGTGCGCCCCGTGGGCAGCGCCGAGGCCGTGCGCGTCGACTTCCGCCTCGTCTGCGCCACGAACCGCGATCTGCTCGCCGAGACCGCGCGCGGGCGCTTCCGCGAGGACCTCTACTACCGCGTCGCGGTGGTCCAGATCCGGCTCCCGCCGCTGCGCGACAGGCTCGAGGATCTGCCGGAGCTCGCGCTCCACTTCGTGCGCCGCGCCGCCGAGCAGCTCGGCCGCCCTGCGCCGCAGCTCTCGCGCGAGGCGCTGCGGCGGCTCGGCCAGCACCGCTGGCCCGGCAACGTGCGCGAGCTGGAGAACGTGATCACGAAGGCGGTGGTGCTCTGCGACGGCCGCAAGATCGGCGCGGACGACATCGACCTGCCCCGGCCGCGGGACGGCGGCGGCCGCGGCGCGCGCGGCGGAGCCGAGCCGCCGCGCGACGAGCGCGACGAGCGCGCCGCGCTGCTCGGCGCGCTCGAGCGGACCGGCTGGAATGCGCTGCAGGCCGCGCGCGAGGCGGGAATGTCCAGGGCGACGTTCTACCGGAAGCTGCGGCGGCTCGGGATAGAGCGCCCGGCGAGCGCCCGCAAGGATTGACCTTCACCGCTCCGTCACAGGCACACAACCGCTCGACACATTTCGTCCGGGATGGCCGATTATCCCTGTTCTGCCATCCCCTGCACGGGGCACTTCGCCTCACCTGAGGCGCTCCGCCATGAAACGGCGCATGAGCCCGTTACCGCTGTGCGTCGCGTCCGGACGCGAGGATCGGCCTCTCATGATGCGGCGCGGAACAAGGCATCTCATCAGCCCGGCGCGAGAGCCTCCGCGCTCCGCCCCGACCCCAGCCGTGCTGCGCAAGCGCTCTCTGCAATGGAGGATGGCCCGCGCCTTGCGACAGGGTCCGGGCATGAACACAGCGAAACTCTTTTTCGTGATGTCTCTCTCGATCGGGGCCGCAGTCGGCTGCGATCGAGCAGAAGGCACGCCTCGTGGGGACGGCAAGGACACCGCGGCGGTGCAGGGCGAGATCGCCCAGCGGGCGAACAACCCCACGCCGACGCCGGCCGACAACACGGACAAGAACGATCGCGACCGCGACCCCGCCGCGCTGACGCCCGGCGACCAGGGCGAGAACGAGGCCGATCGTACCATCACGCAGAAGATCCGGCAGGCGGTCGTCGCGAACGACACGCTGTCGATGAACGCGAAGAACGTCAAGATCATCACGAACGGGCAGGTCGTCACGCTGCGCGGCCCGGTGAAGAGCGACAAGGAAAAGGCTGACATCGCCGCGATCGCACAAGGGATCCCGGGCGTGCAGCGGGTCGACAACCAGCTCGAAGTGGACGCGGACTGAACCGGTCCGAAGAACCAGTCTGAAAGGGAGACACCATGGCAACGAAGAAGGCGGTCCTGGGCCTCGTGAGCACGCTCGCTCAGGCAGACATCATCGTCGGCGAGCTACAGCGCGCCGGCTTCCTGACCAGCGACATCTCGGCGCTGTTCCCGGACAAGCACGGGACGCGGGACTTCGCGCACGAGAAGAACACGAAGGCGCCCGAGGGCGCGACGGCCGGCGCGAGCGCGGGCGGCGCCATCGGCGGGACCATCGGCCTGCTCGCCGGCATCGGCGCGCTCGCCATCCCGGGGCTCGGGCCGTTCATCGCGGCCGGGCCCATCATGGCCGCGCTGAGCGGCGCGGCGGCCGGCGCCGCCGTCGGCGGCGTGACCGGCGCCCTGATCGGGCTCGGCATCCCCGAGGTGGAGGCCAAGCAGTACGAGGGCAAGATCAAGGGCGGCAACATCCTGATCTCGGTCCACGTGGAGAACAGCGAGGAGCGCTCGCTGGCCAAGCAGATCCTCGAGCGCGGCGGCGCGACCGACATCGCGGTCCTCAGCGAAGAGGGCATCTCGAGGAAGGACAGGGCGGTCGCCTGACCTGACCCGCACGACTTGACCGAGAGCGACTGCCCGCCTGGCGCCCGGCCCCCTTCGCGGCGTCAGGCGGGCAGCCGCTCGAGGTCGACCTCGTCCGAGGGCCTCACATCGGCCTTGAGGAAGCGCTCCATCTGGCGGAGCGCGTAGACGTTGTCTTCCTCGCTCTCCGATGCGACGCAGTCCGAGGGGACGACCAACCGGTAATCTCGCATGTACGCGTCGTTCGCGGTGAACAGGACGCAGATGTTCCCCGCCATGCCGGTGAGGATGAGCGTCTGCGCGCCGAGCGACTCGAGGAGGATCTCGAGCGTGGTGCCGTAGAAGCCCGAGTGCTTGGGCTTGAGGACGAAGTAGTCGTCCTCCTCGGGCCGCAGCAGCGCCGCGATCTCCCGGCCGCGGACGCCCTCTTCAAGGCAGTGCTCGATCTGCCGGTGGAAGTTCGACTGCCAGCGGCCGAAGTTGTCGTTCACGTAGACCGCGGGGATGCCAGCGTCGCGGCACCGCTGCTTCAGCGCCCGGATGCGGTGCGCCATCGGGAGCGCGTGGGCGAGCAGCCGGTCTCCCGTCGGAAAGTCCAGGTCGTTGATGACGTCGATCAGGAGCAGCGCGGTCCGGCTGTTGTCCGGCGCAGCTCCGTGCAGGTCGTGGGTCCGCCGCGGCATGACGTCTGTTCGTATACAACGAACACAGACGAGCGGGGCAGCAATCGCCACGCCGCCCGGTGCGCCGGGGCGAAATGCGACGTCACGCAAGGCCGCAACGCCCGAACGGCCGGTTCGAGCCGTCGGCCGCCGGCTTGCATTGCTCTCCTGGTACACACCTCGAACGGACCTCTGGGCGGGCCCAGGGTGGAACCACGGCGGAGACCACGCCGGAAGGAGAGCGCATGCCGCGCAGCATCTGGAAAGGGAGTATCAGCTTCGGGCTCGTGCAGATCCCGGTGGCCCTCTTCCCCGCGGAGGAGCCCAACGAGCTCCACTTCAAGCAGCTCGACAAGCGGAACATGACGCCGATCCGCTACGAGCGCGTGAACCGGGAGACGGGCGAACCGGTGAGCTGGGACGATATCGTCCGCGGCTATCCGTACGAGAAGGACGAGTACGTCGTGATCTCCGACGAGGACCTGCGCCGCGCGAACGTCGAGGCGACGCAGACCGTGGACATCCTCGATTTCGTGGATGAAGCCGACATCGACCCGATGTACTACGACAAGCCGTATTACCTCGCCCCGGCGTCGCAGAACACGAAGAAGAAATCACCCGTGACGGCGTACGTGCTCCTGCGCGAGGCGCTGCGGAAGACGGGGAAGGTCGGGATCGCGAAGGTGGTGATCCGGACGCGCGAGCACCTCGCGGCGGTGAGGCCGCGCGGCCGCGCGCTCGTGCTGAACCTGCTCCGGTTCGCGCACGAGCTCCGCTCCGACGAGGAGCTCGACCTGCCGGAGATGGACGCCGAGGGGAAGGGCCTCGGCAAGCGGGAGCTCGAGATGGCGGAGCGGCTCGTGGCCGAGATGTCGACCGCGTGGAAGCCGGAGAAATACAAGGACGAGTACCGCGATGACGTGATGAAGCTCATCGAGAAGAAGGTGAAGTCCGGCGACACGACGACCCCGGCGGAGGCCCCGGAGGAGGAGGACCGCGCCCGCGACACGGGCACGGTCGACCTCATCGCGCTGCTCAAGAAGAGCCTCGGCGCGAAGGGCGGAAAGGCCGCGAACGACGACAAGGAGTCGAGCGCGGCCAGCCCGAAGGTGCGCAAGGCGGACAAGGCGGACAAGACAGACAAGGCAGACAAGGCGGACACCCCCAAGCGAAAGAGCGGCTCGCGCCGGGCCGCGTAGCGCGCTGCGCCACGGGTCAGCGCGGCGGGCCGCCGAG
Source organism: Sorangium sp. So ce1335 (assembly GCF_051521615.1). Classification (NCBI taxonomy): domain Bacteria; kingdom Pseudomonadati; phylum Myxococcota; order Polyangiales; family Polyangiaceae; genus Sorangium; species Sorangium sp. So ce1335. The sequence goes on along the minus strand of NZ_CP150363.1, from coordinate 3,648,013 downwards.
CTGACCCGTGGCGCCCCTGTGATATACCGAGCTCATGCGCCCCAAGTATCCCTCGGACGTCACGGCCGCGTTCCTCGAGCTGGAGGCGCAGTCCCAGCTCGCGGCGCAGCGGATGGCCGTGAGTCCCACGGGCGCTCCCGGCGCGCCGTCCGTCTCCGCGGACGTCCTGACACAGCTCATCGAGACGATGTTCTTCGCGTCCATGGCGACCGAGGAGGGGCGCCTGAACCCGGTCGGGATCGTCTTCACCGGGAGCCCCGCCGACTTCGAGGCCGAGGGGCCCGCGTGGGACCTCGTGAGGTTCGGGTCCACCATGGCGTTCGACGTGGAGCACGTGGCCAACCTGGCCTCGGCGTGCGCGTGGCCACGCTCCTTCCTCTCCGTGGTTCCGCAGGAAGGGTCGCTCGTGATCGCCGGCTTCGCGACGCCGCACAGCCGCCAGTCGGTCGATATCGATCGTCTCGTGCGCGTCGTCGTCCCGAAGCCGGGCGTCGTGGCCGTGTACCGCGGCGAGTGGGAGGTCGTCCGCTACGAGCGCGGCGCCCTTCGCACGTGGATGCCCAAGCACCGGCCTCAGCTCGACTCCATCGAGCGGACCGTCTTCGGCGAGCACGCGAGGCCGCTCGCCCGCCAGGTGCGCAATTACCTCCTGCGCATCGTCGAGGCGATGGTCGAGCTCGGGCGCGGAGGGCTCCTCGCCGTCCTGGGGCCGGGAGAGGGCCTGCCGCAGCTCTTCGGCGAGGAGGGCAATCCGTTCGACACCGAGGTGAAGCGGCTGGATCCAGCGCTGTGCCTCGGCTCAGCCATCCTGGACATCGCCGCCGCGCACAGGGCCTCTCTGCCGGACGCGCCGCAGCAGGCGCCCGGGAAGGCGCACGCGTGCGCCCCGGACCGGTCAGCGACGGGCCACGACCGCGTGAGTCGCCTCCTCGACCTGATCGTCCGGCTGACGACCGTCGACGGGGCGGTGGTGATGAGCCACACCCTCGACGTGCTCGCGTTCGGCGCGAAGCTGCCCCCGGGCAAGCAGATCATCTCCGAGATCTTCGCCGCCACCCCGGACCAGCGGATGGACGCGAACTGGTCGCTCGACGCGCGGGGCACCCGCCACCGCGCGGCAGCGGCGTTCGTGGCGGGGTACCCGGAGCGGATCGCCTTCATCGTCTCCCAGGACGGGCTCGCGGCCACGTTCCAGGAGATCGAGGGGAAGGTCGTTTACTGGCCGCTGTGACGGGGCGCCAGGGCGGGATGGGGGCCGCTCAGAGGTGGCGCACGATCAGCGCCGCCATCTCGTCGATGGGCGCCTCGGCCGCGGCGAGCCCGGCCTCCTGCACGCGGCGGGGCATGCCGTAGACGACGCAGGACGACTCGGCCTCTGCGAGGACCCTCCCGCCCGCCTTGTGGATCGCGCGGGAGCCCTCCAGGCCGTCGTCGCCCATGCCCGTCAGCACGACCCCGAGGACGCCCGATCCGAGCTCGGCCGCCGCGCTCGCGAAGAGCAGATCGACCGAGGGGCAATACAGCGACGTGCTGGACGCCTGCGCGAAACGCACGCTGGCGCGCTCCAGGTGCCGCTTCACCTCGAGGTGCCGGCCCCCGCGCGCGATGACCGCCAGCCCGGGCCGGAGCTCGAGATCCTCCGACGCCTCGACGATCGAGACGGCGCTCGCCTCGTCCAGGCGGCGCGCCAGCGACTCGGTGTAGCCGGCGGGGATGTGCAGCGCGACGACGACGGGAACCGGGAACCCGCGGGGCAGCGCCGTGAGCAGCCGCGTCAGCGCCTGAGGGCCGCCGGTCGACGCGCCGACGACGACGAGCCGCGTGCGCGCCGGCACCGGGAGCGCCGCGGGCACGACCGACGAAGGCCGCGGGCGCGGCTCGGCGACGGGCCGCCTCGCCACGGCCGCGGCGAGGACCTTGCGGACCAGCTCGTCCGAGAGCTCGAACAGGCGATCTGTCGCGAGCGACGTCGGCTTCTCGACGATGTCGACCGCGCCCTGCTGGAGCGCCCGGACGCCGAGCTCGCTGTCCGCCTCGGCGTTGCTGACGACGACGACCCGCGGCGCGCCGTCGCGCGGCAGCGACCCGAGCACGCCGATGCCGTCGAGGTTCGGCATCACGAGATCCAGCGTGACGACATCCGGCTTGCAGCGCGCGATCTTCTCCAGCGCGTCCAGGCCGTCCATCGCCGTATCGACCACCTCGATCGAGGGGCTCGCGCTGAGGACCTGCCGCAGCACCTTGCGCACGAACGCAGAGTCGTCGACAACGAGCACGCGGACAGGAGGGGTCTTCATCGCTCGGCCTTCCGGTAAACGAACACGCCGCCCCGCTCCTCGCATGCGAGCGCGGTGCCGAGCCGCAGGAGCGACTCGGAGACCCCGACGAGGAGGACCCCGCCCTCGACGAGCGCCCCCGAGAGGTTGCCGACCACCCACCGCGCCGTGTTGTCGTGGAAATAGATGAGCACGTTGCGGCAGACGATCACGTCGAACCGCCCGAGCGACGCGATCTCGTCCGCGTCGAGCAGGTTGATGCGCCGCCAGTCGATCGCCCGCTGGAGCTCGGCGCTCACGGTGACGCGGTCGGGCGCCACCTGGAGCCAGCGGGCGGCGAACGGGGGCGGCGGGGCGTTGGTCCGGATCGAGCGCGGCCCGAACACGCCGGACCGGGCCCGCGCGAGCGCCCGCGCGCTGACGTCGCTCGCGACGAGCTCGACCTTGTCGAGGAGGCCCCGCTCGGCCAGCAGCATCGCGATCGTCAGCGGCTCCTCGCCGGTCGCGCAGGCCGCCGACCAGATCCGCGGCCGCGCCCCCGCCGCCGCCCGCGGCGCGACGAACTCGGCGATCGCGACCTCGAGCTGCGGGAGCTCGCGGAAGAAGTACGTCTCGTTCACGACGAGCGCGTCGATCAGCGCGTCGAGCTCGGCCGCGCCCGCCGGGTCGTAGCGGAGGAAGTAGTAGTAGTCGAGCAGCGAGTCGAACCCGGCCTCGATGGCGCGCACCGACAGCTTGTCGCCGAGCAGCTCGCGATCCCCCGCGTCGTAGTGGATCCCGATCTTCTCGGCGATGAGCGCGCTGAAGATCGCGAAGACCTGCGGCGAGATGGGGAGGCGGCTCGTCATGACCACGGCCTCACGCCCACTGCGAGAGGACGGACGCGGAGACGCGCCGCACCTCGGGATCCGGATCGGTCCGCGACGCGAGCTCGACCGCGGCGAACGCCTCGCGCGTGGCCACCGCGCCGAGCGTCGTGGCCGCCGCCTTGCGCGCCGGGGCGCGCGGCAGCCGGAGCGCCTCGACGAGCGCGGCGTGCGCCTCGGGCACCCGCATCCGCGCGAGCGCCGCGGTGAGCAGGGGCGAGAGCTCGTCGTCCGCCGTCGCGAGCGCCTCGAGGATCCCCTCGACCCGCCCGGGCACGGGCGTGGACAGCGCGGCGAGCAGCGGGGCCGGCGCCGTCGAGGCGACGAGCAGCGCGACGAGGCTCCTCGTCGCCTGGACCCCGGGCCGCCCCGCGATGAAGCTCGTCGCCGCGGCGCGCACGCTCTCGTCGGGGTCGCCCGCGGCGCGCACGAGCGCGGGCAGCACCTCGGGCGACGGGAAGCCCGAGATCGCCGAGACCCCGACCAGCCGGGTCGCCACGTCCGGCGACGAGAGCGCGCCGAGCAGCGTCGGCAGCGACTCCTCCCGGCCGGCGATGCCGAGGCCGATCAGCGCCGAGCGCCGCATGTCCGTGTCGCTCTCGCGGGCGGCCTCCTCGAGCGCGGCGAGCGCCAGCTCGCCCTTGATGCCCGACAGCGCCTCGACCGCCGCCACGCGCACCTGGCCGCTCTCGTCGCGGAGCCGCTCGGCGATCGCCCCGGCCGCCGCCTCCCAGCCGAGCTTCCCGAGCGACTGGCAAGCGTAGTAGCGGACCCAGGCGTCCTCGTCGCGGAGGCCGCGGAGCAGCGCCTCGACGACGCGCGCGTCGCGCTGCGATTGCCCGAGCGCCCGCATCGCCACCGCGCGCACGCGCTCCGAGGGGTCGGCCGCCACGGCGACGAGCGCCTCGATCGCCGCGGGGTCCGCGAAGCACGCCAGGCCGTGGATCGCCCGCTCCCGCAGCCGCAGATCGGGGTCGCGGAGGCCCTCGACGAAGATCGGCAGCGCCGACGGGGGCGCGAAGTAGGCGAGGATCCGGAGCGCCGCCCGCCGCGCGGCGGGCGACCCCTCGCGCGCCGCCGCGAGCGCGAGCGCCTCGACCTCCGCCCCGCCGACGCACTGGATCGCCGTCATCGCGGCGTGGGCCACGCGGGGGTTCGGGTCGTCGAGGAGCTGGAACAGCGCGGCCGCCGCGCGGGGATCCGCGATGCGCCCGAGCGCGTCGCACGCCGCCGCGCGGACCTCCGGGTCCGGATCGGCGAGGCAGCGGAGGACGTCGTCCGTGGCCGCGGCGCCGCGGACGAGCGGCAGCAAGAGGAGCCGGCGCGCGCTGTCGCCGTCGCGCAGCGCCGCGAGCACCCGGGCGTCCGCGCTGCGGGACAGCCGGCAGAGCGCGTCGGCCGCGGCGCTCGCCACGGGGGGCTCGGCGTCGAGCAGGCGGGTCAGGTCGAGGAGGACGTCCTCGCCGCCGATCGCGCCGAGCACGCCGCAGATCATCGCCTGCTCGCCCGCGTCCGCCCCCGCGAGGCTGTGCGAGAGCCGCCGCGCCGCGCCCGGCGCCGGCACCTCGCTCCGGAGCGCCTCGTCGATCGGCTCCACCGTGCCGTAGCGGTCGCGGTACCGCTCGCGCAGCTCGGCGAGCGCCACCGCGGCGACGCGCGCGACAGCGTCGCTCGGGCGCGCGAGCAGGCGCATCAGCGGCGACACGGCGCTCCGGCTGCCGGTGCGGCCGAGCGCCCGCGCCGCCTCGAGGACGTACCGCGGATCGTCGAGGAGGGCCGACAGCGGCTCGATCGCGCGCGGATCGCCGCTCCGGCCCAGCACGTCGATCGCGGGGAAGACGCGGAAGAAATTTCCGCTGGTGACGGCATCCACGAGCGAGTCGACGGCGGCCCTGCCGCCGACGCGGCCGAGCGCCTCGATCGCGGCGACGGCGACGTTGTCGTCCTCGTGCGACGTGAGCTCCGCGAGCCGGGGGACGGCCTTGGCGCTGGCGCGGCGGCCGAGGATCTGCGCCGCGTCGGCGACGACGGCGGGGCGCGGATCGCGGGTCAGCTCGAGCACGGGCCCGTCGACGTCGCCGAGGGAGGCGACGAGCGCGTCGACCGCGGCGGCGATGCGCGCCTCGCTGTCGCGCCGCGCGCTGAGGCACGCGCAGAGCGGTCGCACCGCCGCGTCGCCGAGCGCGGCGAGCGACGCGACGACGGCCCGCCGCACGGTCCAGCTCGGGTCCGCGAGCATCTCGACGAGCGCGGGCACCCCGGGGCCGCCGGAGGCGGTGAGCCGATCGACCTGCTCGACGCGCTGCCGCTCCGGCTCCGAGACGGCGAGCGGGGGCCGCCGCGCGGTCACGGGGTCTCCGGCGGCGGCGCGTGGGGCTGCTTCCCGTTCGCCCTGAGCTGCGCGATCGCGGCGGAGACGCCCGCGATCGCGTCGACGTGCTCGCTGTTCGCGTGCCGGATGCGGCCGACCTGCTCCAGCACGTAGCCGGCGTCGGTTGCGACCGCCCCGGAGTCCCGCGCGTGCTTGACCACCGCGGCGAGCAGCTCGCGCAGCGGGTCGCGCAGCCGCGCGAGCGAGGCGGCGTGCTGCTCGCTCCGGGTCGCCTGCTCCGACGCCGCCCTGGCGATGTCCCGGAGCGCCGACGCGTGGCGGCCCGCGCCCGAGGCGAGCGCGGCCACGGACTCGACCTGCTCGGTCACCGCGCGCGCCGTCTGCCGGGCGATGCGGCGCACCGCCTCCCCCTCCTTCGCGAGCGCCGACGTCGCCTTGCTCTGGTCCGCCGCGGCGGCGGTCACCGACGCCGCGAGCCGCGCGACCTGGCGGGCCGACGCCTCGAGCTGCTTCGCGGCCCGCGCCTGGTCGCCGAACCCCTTCGCGGACTGGGCCGACAGCTTGCGGATGTCGTCCATCGTGCGCGCCACCTCGGCCGCGCCGCCCGCCTGCTCCGCGAGCCCCGCGACCATCCGCTGCGCCGCGCTGGAGGCGTCCTGCGTGAGCGCCGAGATGCTCGCCAGCGCGCGCGTCTGCTCGGCCATGGCGCTGTTCGTCTGGCTCGTGAGCGCGCGCATCTGCGCCGCGACCTTCGCGAGCTGGCCCGCCCCCGTCGCCTGCTCTTCCATGGCCCGCGACACCCGCTCGGCGCTCTGGGTGAGCTGCGCGTTGACCTTCACGGCGTCGCGCAGCGCGTGCGCCTGCTCGGCGGTCGCCTCCTTCGTTTGCCGGGCCATGCGGCGCATCTCGGTGCTGCCCTGCGCGAGCGCCTGGATCGCCTTCGTCTGCTCGGCCGCGGAGCGCGCGATCGCCTTGCCCTCGTCGCTCATGCGCGCGGCGGTCTGGGCCAGCGAGCCCACCGCCTGCACCTGGTCGGCGTTCGCCCGGTCGATGTCGCGGATCGAGCGGCCGAGCTCCTCGACCCCCTGCAGGATGGTCGCGAGCGCGCGCTCGGCGTCGCCCGCGAGCCGGGTGCCCTCGTCCGCGACCTTCACGCCCTCGGTCGACGCGGAGACCGCCTCGCGCGCGCTCGCCTGCAGCGCGCGGACGATCTTGGCGATCTCGGCGCTCGAGACGGCGGCCCGGTCCGCCAGGTTGCGGATCTCCTCGGCGACGACGGCGAAGCCGCGGCCGTGCTCCCCCGCGCGGGCGGCCTCGATGCTGGCGTTCAGCGACAGGAGGTTCGTGCGGTCGGCGATCAGGTTGATCGTCTGGACGATGTCGCCGATCTCCTCGGCGCGCTTGCCCATCTCCTTCATGACCGACGCGGAGTCGACCATCGCCTGCCGGATGCTGCCGAGGCCGGCGATCGACCTGCCCACCGTCGAGGCGCCCTGGCGGGCGGTCGCGACGCCCTGCTCGGCGGTCGTGCGCGCGGTCTCGACGATGCCGACGATCCGCCGCGTGGCGGTCTCGACCTGCGACGAGGCCGCGGCGTTGCTGGCGGCGAGCCCGTTTATCTGCTCGGCGCTCTGCGCGACCTGCTGCGCGGTGCGCGCGAGCTCCTCGGCGGCGACGGCGTTCGCCTCGATGGTCGCCGCGTTCTTCTCGGCCGTGGCCGCGACCTCCTCGACCGAGCTCGCGATCTCCGTGATCGTGCTCGCGGTCGTCGAGGCGCTCGCGTCGAGGGCCCGCGCGCTCTCCGCCACCCCGCGGATCGACCGCGCCATCTGCTCGGCGGTCGCGGCGGTCTCCTCGACCGCGCTCGCCATCTCGGTGGTGTCCCGCGCGACGCGCTCGAGGGAGCCGGTCACGCCCGTGGCGGCGCCGGCGATCGTCGCGATCTGCGCGCCGACGTCCCTGGCGTCGGTCGAGAGGCGGCCGATGCCCTTCGACATCTCCTCGATGGTGGCCGCGATCTCCTCGAGCGCCGAGGCGCTGCTCGCGCCGCGGCTCGCGGCCTCGTCGGAGGCCCCGCTCGTGACGGAGACCGAGGCGAGGAGCTCCTCGCTGGACGACGCGAGCTCCTCGGCGTTGGCGCTCACCGCCTTCACCGAGCGGGCGATCTCCTCGAGCGCCGCCGCGGTGGTCTCCGCGGACTCGGCGAGCGTGTCGGCGTCGCCCTTCACGCCGGAGAGCGCGGGGGAGAGCGCGCCGAGCCCGGTCGCGGTCGCCTCGAGGCCGTGGACGGCGTCGCCCACGGCGCCGCTGATCCGCTGGCCCGACCGGGCGAGCGCCTGCGCCGCCGCCCCTGCCTCCTCGAGCTCGCCCGCGAGCGCGCCGGCCGCGGCCCCCTGCTCCTTGCCGGCGGCGGCGTGCTCGGCGCCCAGCGCGGCGATGCGCGCGGCGGCTTGCTCGACGCCGGCCGCCGTCGTCGCCGCCTGGCGCAGCGAGCGCTCGGCCTGCTCCACCTTCGCGAGCGCCCCGTCGATGTCCGCGATTGCCTCAGCTGCCATGATCTTGCTCCTCACCGATGACCCTGCCGACGTCGACGAGCATGACGAGCCGCTTCCCGAGCTTCGCGACCGCCCTCACGAACCCGGCGCTCTCCTCCGCCATCACCTCCGGGGGCGGGCGGAGCTCGTCGGCGGCGATGTTGACGACCTCGCGCGCGCTGTCGACGAGCAGGCCCACGGTGCGACCTCCGCTCTGGACGACGATCACGCGCGAGTCCAGCGTGGGCTCGATGGTCGGCAGCCCGAAGCGCGCGCGCAGATCGACGACGGGCACGACGCGGCCCCGGATCTGGATGAGGCCGCCGACGTAGGGGCGCGTCCCCGGCACGCGCGTCGCCCCGGTGAACGACTCCATGTGGAGCACGTCCGCCGCGGAGATGGCGTACTCGGTGTCGGCCACCTTGAGGACCACGTGGAGGTCGCTCACGAGCCCACCCGCGCCAGGGCCGCCTGGCCGCCCTGTCCCGACGAGAGCCGGCCGCTGAGCGTCACGAGGTCGAGGACGAGCGTGGGGCGGCCGTCGCCGAGATCGGTCGAGCCGCTCACGCCCGGCACCTTGACGAGCGGGTCCTCGAGCGGCCGCACGACGACCTCCTGCTGGCCGAGCACGCGGGTGACGCCGAACGCGAACGGCGCGCCGTTGCGCCGCACGACGAGCGCCCTGCCGGCGCCGAGGGGGCCGAGGTCGAAGAGGGCGCCGAGGTCGACGAGCGGCACGACCTCGCCGCGGCGCTCGATCAACTCGACGCCGCCCCGGGCGCGGCCCGGGGCTGGCAACGCTGCACCTCCCCGGGCGCGGCCCGGGGCTGACAACTCTGCACCTCCCCGGGCGCGGCCGGAGGCTGGCAGCTCTGCGCCGCCCCGGCCGCGGCCCGGGGCCGGGCCGCGGATGATGCGGGCCGGATCGATCTCCATGACCTCCTCCACGCCCGCGACGGGCGTCACGAACGGCTGGTCACCGCACAGAAACGAGAAGGCGTCGACGATGGTCAGCGTGAGCGGGATCCTCAGGGTGAAGGTGGTGCCGGCGCCGCGCGCCGTGCTCACGGAGAGCTCGCCGCCGAGCTGCTCGACGGCGATGCGCCGGACGATGTCCATCCCGAGCCCGCGGCCGCTCGTCTTCGTCGCCTTGTCGAGCGTCGACAGCCCGGGGAGCGTGAGGAGGTCGAGCAGCGCCGCCTCGGTGTCGGGCGCGGGGCGGCCGGCCCGCCGCGCCACGAGGGCGCGGTCGATGCCGCGGCCGTCGTCGGCGACGCTCAGCTCGAGCTGGTTGTTGGAGCGCTCGAAGCAGGAGACCCGGATCACGCCCTCCTCGGGCTTGCCGAGCCGGCGCCGGTCGGCCGGCGGCTCGATCGCGTGATCGACCGCGTTGCGGAGCAGGTGCACGATCGCCGGGAAGATGCGCTCGGCCACGGCCTTGTCGAGCTCGGCCTTGCCCGCGTCGATCTCGATCCGGACCTCCTTGCCCGTGGCGCGGCCGAGCCCGCGCACGACGAGCGGCACGCGCTCGAGGAGCTCGGTCACGGAGATCATGCGCGCGCGCATGATGGCGCCGCGCAGGTCGCGGAGCTGGCGGTCGTGCTCGCGGAGGATCTCCGCGAGATCGCGGACGTCCACCCCGCGGGCGCGCAGATCCGCGGCCGCGCGGGCGAGCCGGAAGCGCGTGACGACGAGCGCCGACAGCTTGTCGAGGGCGTCGTCGAGGCGCGCCACCTCGACGCGCACGACGCCGCGGAGCCGGGGCTCCCGCTCCGCCGGCTCGTCGAGCTCCTGATCGATCGGCTCGGGGACGGCCAGCGGGGCCGGGGCCGCCACGGCGAGCGGGCGGACGACCTCCGCGGCCGCCGCGCCCGCGAGCTCCTCGTCCGAGGCGCTCGTGAGCACGAGCAGCGCGAACGCGATGCCGCCCGGCGCCCTGTCGCTCGCCGGGACGGAGAGCGGGACGACCTTGACGATCTCGGCGATCTTGCCGACGCGCTCGCGGACGCTCGTGATGTTGAGCCCCTCGGCCGTGCGCGCCGGCGACGGGACGAAGTCGACCCGCAGCGCGCGCCGCCCGCCCGCCACGCCCTGCGCGAGCTGCATTCGCTCGCTCGGCCCGAGCTTGGCGAGGATCTCGGGCTCGACGCTGATCTCCGGCGGGGGCGGCGGCGGAGAGGAGGCGACGTCGAGCGCGGAGAGGGCGTCGAGGAGCGCGGGCGCGGCGGGCGGCACCGGCTGCTTGTTGGCGAGCGCCCGGGTCCGCTCCTCGATGGCCCTGAGCCCGCGGACCAGCACCTCGATCGACGGGGCGGAGAGCCGCCCTGCCGCCCGGTCCGCCGCCCGGAGCACGGCCTCCATGCCGTGGGCGATGTCGACGATCGGCTCCACGCCGACCATGGCGGAGAGGCCCTTGATCGTGTGGAGAGAGCGGAACAGCTCCCGGATCGCCTTCGGGTTCGAGTCGCCTGTGCGGAGGGCTGCCTCGGCGGCGAGCAGGTTCGCGGTCGACGCGGAGAGGTGTTCTTCCACCTCGACGAGGTAGCCGGCAACGAACTCGTTGACGTCGAGCGCGTCGCTCATCCCGTGTTCGCGGCGCGGCTCCCCAGCAGCGACCGCACGCTCGCCAGGATGGCGTCGGGCGTGAACGGCTTCGTCATGAACTCGGACGCCCCGGCGCCGAGCGCCCGCGCGCGGGACTCCTCATCACCGCGGGTGGTCACCACGAGGATCGGCAGGCTCCGCAGCTTGTCCTGGCCCCGGATGAACTCGATGACCTCGATTCCCCCGATATCGGGCATATTCAGGTCGAGGACGACGAGATCGAACGGCCTGAGCGAGAGCGTCTCAATCGCCTCGAGCCCGCTCGCCGCGTGCGCGAACGTGTACTGATCGGCCCGCAAGCAGGCCACCACCATCTCGCGCATCACTCTGCTGTCGTCGACGACGAGGATCTCTGCCACAGCGGTGCTCGACCGACGCAATAACCGGCCGGCGCGCGAGGTGTCAATCGAAGGCCGGAAAGTATTTCAAAGAATCAGGGATCTCCCGTCGGATGCGTCCCGAAAACCGCGCTCGCTGCGCGGCGCCGGCCCGGCTGCGCTCGCCCCGACGCGCTGCGCGGCTGCGCGGCGCGCGCTTGTCGGCGAGTTCGGCGGGCGTCGGGCTTGCATCACTGTGGGGGCTCGATCAGATGAGACTGGGCGGCAACGACTCGCGACGAACCAGCGGCTCTATGGGCCTCGGTCCCTCGTGGAGAGCGGCCCCTCCGGGGGGAGGAGTCTCACGGTCCCCGCTGCTCCTGGAGAACCATGAATCGGCCCACAACGATGGATTTCCTGATCGCCGACGCGCTGCGGGAGGCGGGCGCCGCGCGGCGCCCCGCGAGCGCGGCGGGGCGAAGCGCCTTTCGCGAGGGCTCGGAGCCTCCGCCGAGCGAGCGCGCGGCGCGCGCGGTCGTCTGGATCGTGGACGACTCGCCGCTGGAGGCCGAGATGGCGTCGCGCGGCCTCTCCGCGCGGTACGACGTCGAGGTCTTCACGGACGGCGCGGTGATGCTCGAGCGCATGACGGCGGGCGAGCCCCCGGATGTGATCGTGCTCGACCAGGTGATGCCGGGCATGTCCGGCACCGAGATCTGCGCGCTCCTCCGGTCGTGCGCCGCCACGATCGGGCTCCCGATCCTCATCCTCACCGTGGCCGGGCAGGAGCAGGACCTCGTCGAGGGGCTCGCCGCGGGCGCCGACGATTACGTCGTGAAGCCGTGCCCCGCGGCCGCCCTCTCGGCGCGCGTCGGGGCGCTCCTGCGCTCGAAGCGGCTCCGCGAGCGCGCCGAGCGGGCCGAGCGGATCGCTGCGGTGGAGCGCGATCTCCTGCGCGCGCTCATCGAGCAGAGCGGCGACGGCATCATGGCGATGGACGAGCGCGGGGTGATCCGCATCTGCAACCAGGAGGCGCAGCGGCAGCACGGCGTGGCCGAGCGCGAGGCCGTCATCGGCGTGGAGTCGGAGATGCCGTACGAGCTGCTGGCGCTCGACGGCCGGCCGCTGCCGCTCGAGGACCGCCCGCTGCGCCGCGCGCTCCGGGGCGAGAAGGTCGAGAACGCGCGCTGGCTCGTCGTGCGCCCGGACGGCTCGATCCGCGCGCTCGCCGGCACGGCGTCGCCGCTGCGGCACCCCGACGGATCGGCGGCGGGCGCCGTGCTGATCTCGCGCGACGAGACGGACGCGCTCGAGGCGGAGCGGGCGCTCCGGGCCAGCGAGGAGCGCCACCGCGGGATCATCAGCGCGCTCGAGGAGGGCATCACGCTCCAGGACGCGCGCGGCGTCATCCGCACCGCGAACGCGAGCGCCGAGCGGATCCTCGGCCGGCCCGCGGCCGAGATCGTCGGGTCGAAGACGCTGGCCGACGCGTCCAGCGCGGTCCGCGAGGACGGCACGCCGATCCCCGTCGACATGTACCCGTCGGAGGTCGCGCTCCGGACCGGCGAGCCGCAGTCGGGCGTCGTGCTCGGCATCGAGCGGCCGGGCGGCGCGGTCCAGTGGCTCTCGGTGAACGCGCAGCCGCTCCGCGACCCGGACGGGTCGATCGCTGGTGTCGTCTCGTCGTTCTTCGACATCACGGCGCAGAAGCGGGCGGAGGAGGAGCGGAGGGCGCTGCTCGCGGCCGCGCAGGCGGCCCGCCGCCAGGCCGAGACGGCGAGCCACCTGAAGGACGAGTTCCTTGCGACGATGAGCCACGAGCTGCGCACGCCGCTGACGGCCATCCTCGGCTGGGTGCGGATGCTGCGCACGGGCAAGCTCGCGGAGGACCGTCGCGAGCGGGCGCTGGAGACGGTGGAGCGCAACGCGCAGGCGCAGGCGCAGCTCGTCGACGATCTGCTCGACATCTCGCGCATCATGGCGGGCAAGCTCCGGCTCGACGTGCAGCCGGTCGAGCTCGTGGCCGTGATCGACGCCGCGCTGGAGGTGGTGCGGCCGGCCGCCGACGCCAAGGGGGTGCGGCTGGAGCCGATCCTCGACCCTGGCGTCGGCCCGGTGGCGGGCGACGCGGGGCGGCTGCAGCAGGTCGTGTGGAACCTGCTGAGCAACGCGGTGAAGTTCACGTCGCGGGGCGGGCTCGTGTGCATACGGCTCGAGCGCGCCGAGGGGTCGGCGGAGATCGTCGTGTCCGACACCGGTCAGGGGATCGACGCGTCGTTCTTGCCGTACGTCTTCGAGCAGTTCCGGCAGGCCGAGAGCGGCACGACGCGCAAGCACGGGGGGCTCGGCCTCGGGCTGACGATCGTGAAGAGCCTCGTGGAGATGCACGGCGGCACGGCGCAGGCGATGAGCGACGGGGAGGGTCAGGGCGCGACGTTCATCGTGCGGCTGCCGCTCGCGGCGCAGCCGGAGCGCGCGGGCGACCGCCGGAGGGCGGGGCTGGGCGGGCCGCCCGGCGAGAGCGATCGTCCTCCGGAGCTCCGGGATCTGAACGTGCTCGTCGTGGACGACGAGGAGGACACGCGCGAGCTGCTCGTCACGATGCTCGAGCAGTGCGGCGCGCACGTGACGGCCGTGGGGTCGACGGCCGAGGCGCTGCTCGCGCTGAAGGCGCTGCAGCCCGACGTGCTCGTGTCGGACATCGCGATGCCTGGGGAGGACGGGTATGCGCTCATCCGGAAGATCCGGGCGCTGCCGGTGAGGAGCGGCGGGCGGACGCCGGCGGTGGCGCTCACGGCGTATGCGCGCACGGAGGACCGGACGCGAGCGCTCAGGGCGGGGTTCAACACGCATGTTCCCAAGCCCATCGAGCAGGCGGAGCTGCTCGCGGTGCTCGCGAACCTCTCCGGGGCCAAGGACGGGGGGTCATAGGCTGCCCGGCCGCCAGCGAGGGTGTTCGTCGCCCGGTGTGGGGCCCCGCCGAACTCGCCATGGGGCTCAGAAAGATCAGCGACTGATCCCGCCCGACCGTAGACGAGACCCCGCCCGACCGTAGACAAGACCCCGCCGGATTGTCGTCGCGGCGCTCCGGGTCGCAGCCCCGAGCCCGCACGGGGCCCCCTGGAGGCGAGGCACGCGTCGGCAGCGCTCGATGAGGATTATTGTGTGTAATCGCAATGATCCACGGCAACCGATGCGCGGAGAGTCAGGGCGCATTCGCGCGCTCGCTCCCGGTGGCGCGCCCCGGGCCGAACCCCTGGATCATCGGCACCGGCGCGGCCGCCTCGGTGGCCCTGCTCGTCGCCGGCGTCATGCCCGGCCACGAGAGAAAGTGGGAGTTCCCCCTCTACAACGACACGCGCACGTGCAGCCCGTGCTCCTGTGGGGAGCCGAGCCGCGGCGATTGCCGCGTGCAGACCACGTTACACCGGCAGATAGACTGCTCGGAAGATCTCGGAACCGTTCTCATCTCCGCGCTGGATGAGCCGCTCTGCACAGACACGATCCAGGGGCGGATCGGCGCGGTGCGGTCGATCTTCACGAAGGACGAGCCTACCTGCGCCCCCTCGACCGACTCCACGGTGGTGAGCGGGGAGATCGTGCCCGGTGACACGCACGTGCTCTGCTGCAATCGTTGAGACGAGCAGGGCCCCGCCCTCCGGGCGCGCGCCTCGACCGCGGCGCGGCCGCGCTCGCGGTCCTGGGTCACAGCCCCACGAATCGAGCCGGTGCGTCCGCCGCCGCGCCCGGTCGCACGGCGGCAGCCGGCTCTTCGAGCGGCGCGGCGGGAGGCTCCGCCCGTCCGGGCCGACGCGCCCCTCGACGCATCAGCCCTTCTGTGCGGCGCCCTCTCCGAGGCGCTGAAGGCGCTGCCCCGAGGGCTCGTCGACCACGACCCAGGGGACCGCCGGGTCGTACGCCGCGACCCCCCACACCGGCAGCGGCGCTCCTTGAGCGATTTCGGCAAGCCCGTGTCGCTTTATTTCATCGCCGACAGCCGTCAACCTATAGCGAGCTTCTAGCATAGGTGCTCTGTCCGGCCTGTACGGCGTGCTCTCCAGCGCGGCCTCGGCCCCACGGTGCCCGGCCCACTGCCGCATCCGCATGGCAAGAAAGATGTCGCCGGTGAGCGTCGTCCACCTGTTGCGCAGCTCGTCGCCAGCCGATGAACGGTGTACGAACACGTCCACGGGTGTCATCCAGTCTTTGTCGAGGCAGGAGAACAAGAGCTCGTCAAACCGCGACAGGGTGAGCGCGCGCCCCTCCGCCCGAGGAAAGTATCCTGCTTGATAGGTGCCCAACTCCGCGAGATCCTTTCGCGCTCGACCGGCGCGCCCAGGCGCGGCGGACAGGACCGGCGTCCGACCGGATACCTTTCGCCAGGAGCGCCCCATCTCCCGAGCCCGGGTCAGGGAGAGAGGACGCGCGTGGTCCAGGCTGCGACGAACGTCGGCGGGAGTTACACGGATGAGCCCACCGCCGACTCCGGTCGCGTCGTCTGCCTCTGCCGGGCCGCCCAGCACGACGAGCTCGAGGTTCGGCCGGTCGGGCCACCGCAGCAGCCTCCAGGCACAAAGCGCCCAGAACGCCACGGTATCGCTCCCGCGTCGGGACATCCAGAGCACGATGCGCCGGCGCGAATCGACGGCTTTCATCATGTCGTGGAACGACCCGAGGAACCGCGTTCGTTCCCGTCCCTTGAGCGCCCAGTAGTCGCACCGCGCTCGAGCGTGCTCCTCGGGATCCGAGGAACAGGGGCCCACCAGCCAGTTGTCGGGGACGAAGCACACAGAGTCACGAAGCCCGCGGCGAACCACCGTTCCGAGGTCCACGGATGTGGCGATGTGGATGGTCATGAGGATCCTCAAAACTTGCAGGCGCGGCACCGCGCTGACGGAGGGTCACCGGCCCTGCATCGCTCCCAGCAACGGTAGCAGAGCGACTGCCCTCCTACTTTCTCCAGGCAGGACAATGGGCCGCTGTTCTGGCAATCCTGATACTTGTCGTCACAATCCGTGCTCTCCGTCCGCTCACAGCTTTCCCTACAGCTACGATAATTAGTGTAAGCGCTGTCGCCGCATGCCCTCCGCTGCGCATCGCCCTCGACCTTGCCACATGCGACGGAATCAGCCTGGTAATTCGCCTCGCACTTCTCGTTGCATGGGCTCTGGGCCGCGATGTTGCAGACGGGAGGAGGGGGATCGATGCCCTGCGGCTCCAGCGGCGGTGCAGGCCCGAAGCCTCCGGTTCCTGTCGGGCCGAACCCGTAGCCTCCAACCCCACTCGCGGTGATGATGATGCCGCCGGCACCGCCCTGCCCCTCACCCCGAAGGTAACAATCTCCGACATCGAAGTTGCAGCCCGCGAGACCGAGACATAGAGCAACAAGCAGCTTGTTCATTTCGCCTCCCCACCGAATCTCCAGACAGGCCAGGCAGCAACCATCACGACCCAGCTATCAGGAATAAATCGGCTGCTCCCGCCAGCCCAATCCACGTTGGCGCTCACAGACGCGCCCAGACGCCCAGCAAAGAACCAGTCGGACTGTGCGCGCACCCCCGGAGCAAGACCCACCACGCTGTCACAGAACACGACACCGCAGACGGGGATCGCGTAGATGACCATGGAGGGACCAAGGCTGACGTTGCCCGTCTCCGTGACGTATCCAAGCGTGACGGCCGTCCGATCGTAGATCCCCACGCGCGCCCCTGGAACGATGCTGAGCATGTTGTGGACCTCGATCCGGAAGTCCCTCTCCTTGCGCCAGACCCAGCCGACGAAAGGGCTCAACGCGAGCCTGGGCTCGGTCCCGACCTGGATCCCGCCCACGGCCACGCCGCCGCTGACCTCGAGTGCCTGTGCCGGCGCAGAACAAACGACGAGCGCACAGGCGCAGAGCAGACAGGCCTCCCCGTGCGAGCGCATGGACATCGCGTAAGCCCTGGCCGGATCGCGACCGTAGGGTGACGACGCAAACGATGGTTCATGACAGGCCGGTGGGCGTCAACAGAAAACCCGGCCAGTCGGCGCCAGATCCGTTCTCGACCGTTCCGGGCGTGCCAGACGCGCAAGCGCTCACGTGGCGGGCCGCTCGTTCATTCTGAATTTCTCGAACACCCCCCAAGGAATGCGCAGCGCCACGCGACGGCTTTGCGCATCGACGGTCCGGACACGCCTGGATTCGACGGCTTGGCGGCCTCGCGCTCAGAGGCCGAGACGGCAATGGCCAGCTGGCGCGATGGCGCCCCGCCGCGCCCGGGGGCTCAGGCCGACAGGCGGCGCAGGGCGGCCGGGCCGGCGAGCGGCAGGGTGACCTTGAACGTCGAGCCCTCGCCGAGGACAGAGCTCACCTCGATCGAGCCGTCCAGCGCCTCGACCACCTGCCGGGATATGTAGAGTCCCATGCCAAGACCACCATAGTTCCGCGCCGACACCGCGCGCTCGAACCGGCCGAAGATCCGATCGATGTGCTCCGGCGCGATCCCGATGCCGTGGTCCGCGATCGTCAGCGTGGCCGTCGACGACGTGGAGGTGACCGCGATGTGGATGGGGCTCCCCTGGCCATACTTGAGCGCGTTCGACACGAGGTTGTCGATGACCTGCTCCAGCCGCATCCGATCCCAGCTCCCGAAAGCGCCGTCGTCGTCCGCGCTCACCGTGATCCGGGAGGCCGACTCCGCGAGATCGCCCCCCTCATGAAAGCGGGAGACCACCTGCCGGGCGATGTCCGACAGCCGCACAGGCTCCAGATCGAGGGCCAGACGCCCCGCCGCGATGCGGGAGACGTCGAGCAGGTTGTCGACGAGCCGCCGCAGCCGCTCGCTCTGGCGGCGGACGAGCCCGAGCCGGCTCATGAGCCACGCGAGGTGCTCCCGGTCACAGCAGAGCTCCGGCGCGCGGCGCATCAGGATCTGGATCTGAAGCGATAGCGGGGTGAGCGGCGTCTTCAGCTCGTGGGAGGCGATCGACAGGAACTCGTCCCGGATCGCGATCGCGCGCTGGGCGTCGTTGTACAGCCGGGCGTTGTCCACCGCGAGCGCGCAGCGGCGCGCCAGCTCCTCGGCGGCCGCGAGATCGGCCTGCGTGTAACGGCGCCCGGACCGCGCGGCGATGAAGGTGAGCGTCCCGAAGACACGCTCCCGCGTCGCGAGCGGGACGCACATGAACGAGCGCCCCCCCATCTCCCGCATCACCCGGAGGTGCTCCTCGCCCTGCGCTATCGCGCGCCGGTGCTCCTCGGTGAACGGATCGATGAGCACCGACCTCCGCTCGAGGAGCACCCTGGACTGCGCGTTGTCGCACGAGCCGTCGAGCACCGGCGCGAAGCCCCTCGCCTCCTCGGCCAGGGCCGCCTGCGAGGGGTCCGAGCAGCCCACGCCCACCCGCCGGAAGCCGCCGCCCTCCTCGTCGTCCTGCTTCAGATCGACCAGGCAGAAGTCGGCGAGGACGGTCACCGCGAGCTGCGCCACGCGCGCGAGCGTCGTCGGATAATCCAGGGAATCGGCGAGCATCACGCTCGCCGCGTCGAGCAGGCGAGGCAGCTCCTGCGCGCGCTCCCGCTCCGCGGCCTCGACCGCCTCCCGCCGCATCCGCGAGAGCTCGAGCTGCGTCCGGACGCGGGCCAGGAGCTCGCGCGCCGAGAAGGGCTTCGTGAGGTAATCGTCCGCCCCCGCCTCGATCGCCTCGACGACCGCCTCCTCCCCCGTGCGCGCGGACAGGAGCACCACGGGGATCATCCTCGTCCGCGGGTCCGCCCGGAGCTCCCGCAAGAGCGAGACGCCGTCGAGCGCTGGCATCATCACGTCGCTCACCACGAGGTCCGGCGGGCGCGCGAGCGCGGCCTCGATCGCCGAGCGCCCGTCGGCGGCCGCCTCCACGCTCCAGCGCCGCGAGAGGAGGTGCACGAGGTACTCGCGCAGATCCGCGTTGTCGTCGGCGACGAGGATCCGGCCCTCGCCCTCCCGCGGGCACGCCCCGGGCTCGTCCCCTCGGCGCGCCGCCGGATCGCCCCCGGCGCGCGCGTCCAGGCCGTCCTGCGCCCCATCGCCGCGCCCGCGCGGCGGCCATCGGGACGACTCGAGCGCGCACAGGCGCGCTCGCCCGCCGACGCGCGCGCGCTCGACCGCCGGCGCGCGCTCTCCCGGCGCGGCGACGCGCTCCGGCGGCAGGTGCGCGCGGCCCCTCGGGATCGACACGGTGAACGTGCTCCCCTGCCCCGGCTCGCTGGCGGCCCGCAGCGAGCCTCCGTGCACCTTGACGAGCTCCTGGACAAGGGCGAGCCCGATCCCGGTGCCCTCGATGCTCCGGCCGCGCGCGCCCTGCACCCGGTGGAACCGCTCGAAGATGCGCGGCAGCTCGTCCGCCGGGATCCCGGCGCCGGTGTCGCGCACGGACAGCTCGACGCGATCGCCGTGCGCGCGCAGCGAGACGGCGATCTGCCCCTCGATCGTGAACTTGAACGCGTTCGACAGCAGGTTCGAGACGATCTTCTCCCACTGCTCCCTGTCGACATAGACGGGCTCCGGGAGCGGCGGGCAGTCCACGACGAGCGACAGGCCCGCGGCCTCGATCAGCGAGCGGAACGAGCTCGCGAGCTCCGCGGTCAGCCGCGCGAGATCGGTCGGCTCGAACGAGGTGTCGAGGCGCCCCGCCTCGATGCGGGAGAAGTCGAGCAGCGAGTTCACGAGCCGGAGGAGCCGCACGGCGCTCCGCTGCACGGCCGCGAGGCCCTCGCCGTCGAGCGACCTCGCCGGGCGGGACAGCGCGTCCTCGACGTGCCCGAGGATGAGGGTGAGCGGGGTGCGGAACTCGTGGCTCACGTTGGCCACGAACTCCGTCTTGAGCCGGTCGAGCGTCGCGAGCTCGTCCCGGTGCCGCGCGACCTCCCGCTCGAGCCGCCGCTGCTCGGTGACGTCTCGCCCCTCGGCGATCATGAAGACGACGTTGCCCTGCCGGTCCTTGACGGGGTTGATGTTGAAATCGATCGTGATGCTCTCCTTGCCCTCCTTGCCCCCGATGATCTCGGCGTCGTACCGGACGAACTCGCCGCGCGCGGCGCGCCGCACGGCGTCCTTCAGCCGCTCCTGGGCCTCCGGCGAGCCCTGCCACCAGGGGCAGTCCCAGAAGGGCACTCCGTGGACGTCCCTCCGCGACACGCCCGCGCCGTGGACCGACGGATAGTTCGACTCCCAGTTCGTGCCGTGCGCGTCGAGCAGGCCCCAGAACTGGAATGCGCTGTTCATCGCGACACGCGCCGCGAGCTGCCGCATCAGCCCGGATTCGCGGCCGGGGCTCGCGCGCGCGATCTCCTGTTTCAGGAGCTCCGTGTCCTGGAGGAGGTGGTCCTCGGAGTCGTCCACCGGGCCCACGCGGGTGAGGTCTTCCAGGCCCTGGATGAAGTCGCGCCCTTCTGACCGTTCCTCGCTCGACCGATGTTTCATCCGTCCGCTCATCACGCCTGCGGCCCCGCGCGACGCGGGGGACAGCTCATCCCGAGCGCTTAGTGAAGATCGCTGTCCGCGCAAGGTGCGATCGGCCCGCCCCGCGCGAGCAGGGCCCTTGTGGAGAGCGCCGAAGGCGGCGACGCTGCGCGAGCGCGGACGGGCTGGACTGGCCCCGGCGCTGCCGACGCTGGATGCCGACGTCGCCCGCGTCCCGGCTGGCCGGCGGCCTCCCGGGCAGGCCGGCGGCCCTGCGAGCCGCGGCCATGCCGCCCTCGGCCGGCGGGAGGAGGCTCAGGTCCTCGGCAGGAGGCCGGCGGGGGCGCGCCTGATGTCACATAGTGTCACTTCGGAGGCCTTCCTGTAAACGGCGGGTCACACATAGTGTCACTTCGGGGGCCTTCCCGTGAACGGCCGGGCACACGTGGTGTCACTTCGGGGGCCTTCCCGTGAACGGCCGGGCACACGTGGTGTCATCCCGTGGCGCAGCGGCTCCCTGGCCTGCGGCTGCGGATCGCGGCGGGTTCTCAGCTCCAGTGCGCGGTCAACTCGAGGTGTTCGTCGTCGTCCCCGCCGCCCGCGAGGATGCGCAGGCGGACGTGGTGGGCGCCGCCGATCTCGAGGAGCTGTTCGCAGGACCCGATGACCTCTGTCCACATGTTCTCGTCGAAGCCGCGGCAGCCGCTCCAGCGAGCGCGGGTGAAGCCGCGGCGGGATTCGAGGACCTGGACGCCGCCGACAGCGTAGTAGCTGGAGAAGACGCGCTGACCGAGGGAGAAGAGGCTGGAAGGGGAGATGAGCGCCGCGATGACCTTGTAGATGCCGCTCATGTCGTCGCGGGTGCACTGGCGGCCAATCTGGTGGATGAGGTCCTTGCCCTCGCCGCTGGCGCGCCGGATGGCCTGGAAGAGGTCCCTGTACCAGGCGATCGGGTACCAGCCGGTGGAGACGATGCTGCCGTAGCGGATGCCGTGGCGCAGCGGCTCGCACATCGCGTCGAGGCTGCGCTTCTGGAGGGGCTCTCCGCGCAGCTTGCCGAGGCTCGCGTACACCGAGCGAAACGCCACGCCCTTGACCCTGGGTTCGTCGGTCATCCAGTCGCGCCAGCGCCCTCGGCCACGAGGGTACCGCGCCCCTCGCGCGCAGGCCAGAGAGGAGCCGTCCGCCCACGCGTGGCCAGAGCCCTTGGGCGGGCAGCGACGTGCCCGGCCGGGCGCGTTGACCGCAGGGCCGCCAGGCGGCGCAGCGCGCCCTCCGTCCTGATCCGGGCGCTCGGGCGTGGCTCGGGTGTTCAGGTGGTGATGGGTGACCGAGGACGATGGCCGGGCGCCGTCATCGCGCGTTCGCCGAGTGTGCTTTTCATACGCGAGCGTCTCTGATACGAAGTCATCATGAGACACTTGCGACGATTCTTCGTGTGCTCGATGCTGGCGGCCCTCACGATCCCGGTCGGCTGTGGAGCGGAGGCGCCGGAGAGCGCCGAGCAGGCGCCCGATGTCGGCTCGATCAGCCTCTCCCTCGTCGGGACGAGCGCCACGGGCGAGACGTACCGCCTGTCCCGCGCGTGGTTCGAGCTCCACGGGCCGACGAGCCGGATCGTCCATGGAGACGGCGACATGACGGCGCTCACGGAGGTGCTGCCGGTCGGCCGGTATGACGTGTACCTGCAGCCCGGCTGGATCCTCGAGCGGTGGACGGGCTCCGGGTACCAGTACCTTCCGGCGACCCTGACGTCGGCGAACCCGACGCCGGTCTTCATCAATGAGGGCGCGACGTCGACGGTCATGTTCCTGTTCCGGGCGGACGGCGATGTCGTCTCCGTCGGCCAGGGGACGCTCGACATCCTCATCGGGGTCGACGACACGGCGCTGCGCGAGGACAACGACGTGGCCTGCAGCAACGGCCGCGATGACGACGGCGACGGCTACGCGGATTGCAGCGATCCGGAGTGCCAGTGGCAGCCCTTCTGCGCACCGTGGACCGAGGACAACGACGTTGCGTGCAGCAACGGCCGCGATGACGACGGCGACGGCTACACGGATTGCAGCGATCCGGAGTGCCAGTGGCAGCCCTTCTGCGCACCGTGGCCCGAGAACGACGACGTGGCGTGCAGCAACGGCTACGATGACGACGGCGACGGCTACGCGGATTGCAGCGATCCGGAGTGCCAGTGGCAGCCCTACTGCGTACGGTGGCCCGAGGACAACGACGGGGCGTGCAGCAACGGCTACGACGACGACGGCGACGGGCTCGCCGATTGCAGCGATCCGGACTGCCAGTGGCAGCCCTTCTGCGCATGGTGGCCGCCCGAGGACAGCGACGTGGCCTGCAGCAACGGCTACGATGACGACGGCGACGGCTACACGGATTGCGGCGATCCGGACTGCCAGTGGCAGCCCTTCTGCGCGTGGTGGCCCGAGGACAACGACGTGGCCTGCAGCAACGGCTACGATGACGACGGCGACGGGCTCGCCGATTGCAGCGATCCGGACTGCCAGTGGCAGCCCTTCTGCGCGACGTAGGGCGTCCTCATCGAGGGGTTCGGGGGCGGCGAGTTCTTCGCCCACCCCGGCGAGGTGCTCTGAGGTCGGCCGCCCGGCCAGCGCGCAGCCGGCCGAGCCGACGCGACCGGCGGCCTCAGGCGTCCACGCGCAGCACGAAGAAGTCCTGCATCGTCGCCGCGGCCACGTGCGCGCCGTCGGGCGCGAACGCCAGCGCCGCGCGCGAGGTCCCAGACCGCCACGTGATAGGCGTCGCGGCCGGAGCCGGGCCGCCCGGTGCGACTCTGGCGCATTTTGCGGTTCAGCCAAAGCATAATAGATCATCGTGACAGGCAACTCCTCGCGCTCGATGCCACGGGAATTGCCAGCGGCAACGAGGTCGCCTATGCGTGGCGCATGTCCTTTATCCGAAATACTCGGTTCCGTTTCCTCACGACCGCCGGCGCGCTGCTCCTCGCGGTCGCGGCGTGCGGCGACGACGACTCGAACGCAAGCTCGGCGAACACGAGCACGAGCACCAGCACCAGCACCAGCACGAGCACCAGCGGCACGGGCACGGGCGGCGGTGACGGCGGCGCGGGCGTCGGCGACGGCGGCGCCGGCGGCGGTGACGGCGGCGCGGGCGCCACGGGCGGCGGCGACGGCGGCGCGGGCGGCGGTGACGGCGGCGGTGACGGCGGCGCGGGCAGCGGTGAAGGCGGCGGCAGCGGCGGCGCCGGCGGCGCGCCTGCGGACGCCGCGGCGTGGGCGGACGTGGAGCCCATCCTCATGGCGCGCTGCGCGCCCTGCCACACAACCCCTGCGATGCCCGCCGGCGGTTTCAGCATCAGCTACGACTCCTCGCAGCAAGACGCAGAGTTCGCGGCGTGCAAGCGACAGGGGCTCTCGAGGGGCGCGTGTTCCCTCGTGCGCGTCCTCGACGGCTCCATGCCGGGCGTGTCGGCGGGCATGGCCAGGTGCACCGGCGACCCGGCGCGGGACGCCGGCAACGCCAAGTGCCTGACCGCCGACGAGCAGGCGACGCTCAAGAGCTGGGTCGACGGCGGCGAGCTCCCTTGACCGGCCGAGGCGCGGCCTCTCCCCGCGCGGCGGCGGCGGCCCGCATCGCTGGACGGCGCCCGCCTCCCTCCCCTTCCTGCGCGCGCCGCAGCAGGCGATCACCACCCGGCTGCTGCTGAGGCAGCAGCCGAGCTCCTCACCGCGCGTCCACGCGGACAACCCCCCTGGCCCGATTGGTGCTTGGGCCCGCCGCGGCGGATCCCGATGAGCACCCCTGCAACACCGTCTGTTCCCCTCGCCTCCGAGATCGACGACCTCGCCGACGTGCTGGTGATCGGCGGCGGCCCCGCCGGCGCGTGGGCGGCGCTCGGGGCCGCCGCGAGCGGGGCGCGCAGCGTGGTGCTCGTCGACAAGGGGTATTGCGGCACCTCGGGCGCCACGGCCCCCGCGAACACCGGCGCCTGGTACGTGACGCCGGAGGGCGCCGCGCGCGAGCGCGCCATCGAGAGCCGGTATGCGCGGAGCGGCGGGCTCGCCCACCGCGAGTGGATGGCGCGCGTCCTCGACGAGACATGGACGCAGATCAACCAGCTCGCGGCGTGGGGCTATCCCTTCCCGGTCGACGACAGCGGCCTCCAGTACCGCGCCAACCTGCGGGGCCCCGATTACATGTACTTCCTGCGCCGGCAGCTCCGGCGCGCCGGCGTCCGCATCCTCGACCACGCGCCCGCCCTCGAGCTGCTCGTCAGCGACGGCGTCGTCGCCGGCGCGCAGGGCTACTCGCGCCAGGCGGACGCCCCGTGGCGCGTCCGCGCCGGGGCCGTGGTGCTCGCCAGCGGCGGCTGCGCGTTCCTCAGCAAGGCGCTCGGCTGCGACGTCAACACGGGAGACGGCTACCTGATGGCCACCGAGGTGGGCGCAGAGCTCTCCGGCATGGAGTTCTCGGCCCAGTACGGCATCAGCCCGGCGTACGCCTCGGTCACCAAGGGGCTCCCCTACTTCTGGGCGACGTTCACCGCCGAGTCCGGCGAGGAGATCGACACCCGCGGCAACCGCATGCTCGCGGTGGCCAGGGCGCTCGGCCGCGGGCCGGTCTACGCGGTGCTCGACCGCGCCGGCCCCGAGATCCAGCGCTGGCTGCGCGACGGGCAGCCGAACTGCTTCTTGCCGCACGACCGGCTCGGCATCGACCCGTTCCAGCAGCGGTTCCCTGTCACGCTGCGCTCCGAGGGCACCGTGCGCGGCAGCGGCGGGATCCGCGTCGTCGACGAGGCGTGCGCGACGAGCGTCCCGGGGCTCTACGCCGCGGGCGACGCGGCCTCGCGCGAGCTCATCGTCGGCGCCTCGAGCGGCGGCGGCAGCCCCAACGCGGCCTGGGCCATCTCGAGCGGCACCTGGGCGGGCCACGCCGCGGCGCGCTTCGCGGAGCGCCTCGGCGAGCGCGCCGCGGAGAGGCCCGCGCGCGCCGCCGGGACCGTCGGCCTCCGGCCCGGCGCCGCGGCGGGCGGGCTCGACGCCCGGGAGATCATCGACCTCGTCCAGCAGGAGGTGCTGCCGCTCGACAAGAACCTCTTCCGCCGCGGCGACCGGCTCGAGGCCTCGCTCGATCGGCTCGACGGCGCCTTTCGCGAGGCGAGCGCGCACCTCCACGCCGCCGGCGTCGCCCGGATCCGGGCGCGCGAGGCGGCCGCGCTGCTCGCCACAGCGCGGCTCTGCTACCGCAGCGCGCTCGCGCGCGCCGAGTCCCGCGGGCTGCACCAACGCACCGACCTGCCGGGCACCGATCCCGGCCAGGCGCATTGCCTCATCAGCGGCGGGCTCTCGTCCATCTGGGTCGAGCCGCGCCGGCCCCCTCACCCGCAGCCCCATGGAGGAGATCTCGCGTGATCGAGCTCTTGAGCGACGCCCGCTGCATCGACTGCAACCTCTGCGTCAAGGTCTGCCCGACGAACGTCTTCGAGGCGCGGCCCGGCGCGGCGCCCTTCATCGCGCGCCAGGACGACTGCCAGACCTGCTTCATGTGCGAGCTCTACTGCCCGACCGACGCGCTGTACGTGAGCCCGCTCGCGGAGCTCCGCGAGCCCGTCGCGGAGGAGCGGCTCGAGCGGGACGGCCGGCTGGGCAGCTACGCGCACCACCTCGGGTGGCGCGCCGCGAGGCCGGGCGGCACGGACCGCGACCCCACGTTCCGGTTCCGCGCCGTGACGGCCGGGCAGTGAACACAGCGTGAGGCTCCCGCGCGGCGCCCTCCCCTGCAAGGGGGCGAGCGCCGCCGGAGGGCGACGACCCGTCGGCTCATGAGGGCGCGCTCGGCGCCCAGGGGATACGGTGGAAATCAAGACCTCTCTGCAGCGCGCCCCGGGCGCGCCGTCGCTCCCGGACACGCCGCTCCGGTTCATCCTCCACTTCGTCGCCCGTTACCGCCCCTGGTATCTGGCGATGTTCGTCCTGGAGTCGGCCCACGCCACGTCCGGGATCATGATCCCGTACGCCGTCGGCCAGGTCATCAAGGGCGTGACGCAGGAGTCGAGCGCCGGCCGCGCCGCGCTGACAGGCGAGGTCCGCGGCGCGCTGACGCTGTTCGTCGTGCTCATCGCGTGTGAGTTCCTGTTCAGCCGCGCCGCCGGGCTGTGCCAGATCCTCGTCGGGCCGTGGCAGCGCCAGAACGTGACGCGCAACCTCTACGCGTACCTCCAGCACCACTCCCACCGTTACCTCAGCAACAACTTCGCCGGGGCGCTCGCCCACCGCATCAGCGAGACGTCGATGGGCGTCTCGCAGACGCTGTGGGCCATCCTCTTCGACTTCTGGCCCATCGCCATCGTCTTCTCCGTCTCGATCGGCCTGCTCTACCGCGCCCACCCGGAGCTCGCGGCGTTCGTCTCGGCCTGGGCCGTGCTGTTCGTCGGCGTCTCGTACTGGCTCGCGACCCGCTGTCAGCCGCACGCGGTGCGCGCCGCGGCCGCGCGGAGCGAGACGACGGGCAAGCTCGTCGACTCGGTCACGAACCTCACGAGCGCGCGGCTCTTCGCCCGGTTCGGCTTCGAGCGCGAGTACCTGGACGAGCAGCTCGCCCGGGAGCTCCGGGCCGTGCGCCGGTCGAACTGGTACTCCGAGCGCGTGCGGTGGTTCCAGTTCGCGTCGGCCGCGCTCCTCAAGGTGGGCACGCTCTACCAGGCGCTCCGGCTCTGGCAGCGCGGCGACATCGGCGTCGCCGAGTTCGTCATGGCGACGAGCCTGTCGCTCCTCATCATCAACGAGGCGCGCAACCTCAGCCGCCGCTTCCTCGAGTTCTTCGAGTTCGTCGGCAACGTCGCGAACGGGGTGAACACCATCGTCCGCTCCCACGAGCTCGTCGACAGGCCCGCCGCCGTCGCGCCGCGGATCGAGCGCGGCCACGTCGAGCTCCGGGACGTCTCCTTCGGCTACACGCCCGACCGCCCGATCTTCGAGGGGCTCAACCTCACGATCCCGCGCGGCCAGCGCGTCGGCCTCGTCGGCTTCTCCGGCTCCGGCAAATCGACCTTCGTCAGCCTCCTGCTCCGCCTTTACGATATCGACGCTGGCCAGATCCTGATCGACGGCGTGGACATCCGCGACATGACGCAGGACGCGCTGCACGAGCAGATCAGCCTGATCCCGCAGGATCCGAGCCTGTTCCACCGGACGCTGCTCGAGAACATCCGCTACGGCCGCCTCGACGCGGCCGATGAGGAGGTCGTCGACGCCGCGCGCAAGGCGCACGCGCACGAGTTCATCGCGCAGATGAAGGACGGCTATCGCTCGATGGTCGGCGAGCGCGGCGTCAAGCTCTCCGGCGGCCAGCGCCAGCGCATCGCCATCGCGCGCGTCATCCTGAAGGACGCGCCGATCCTGCTCCTCGACGAGGCGACGTCGAGCCTCGACTCGATCACCGAGAAGGCCATCCAGGACACGCTCGATGGGGTCATGAAGGGCAAGACGGTGCTCGTCGTGGCCCACCGCCTCTCGACGGTCGTCCACCTCGACCGCATCCTCGTGTTCGACGGCGGCCGGATCATCGAGGACGGCACCCACGCCGAGCTGCTCGCCCGGGGCGGGGCGTACCAGCGGCTCTGGAGCAAGCAGTCCGACGGCTTCCTCACGGAGAGCGCCGCCGAGGAGCCGGGACGGCGGGCGAGCCTACTTGAAGCTCCACGGCTGCGGCTGGTCCATCCGGGCGCGTAGGCCTTCTTCCCAGCGGACGAGCCGCGGCGTGACCCACGCCGCGCCCGCGGCCAGCGCGACGCCGGCGACCACGTCCACCGCGTAGTGCCAGCGGAGGAGCATCGTCGAGATGATGATGTTGAACGAGAAGAACGCGGCCACCACGGCGAGCCAGAAGAGCCGCCGGTCGGTGCGGGCGCGGTGGAACGCGTACAGGGCGAACCAGAGCGGCGCGGCGGTGTGCAGCGAGGGAAAGACGTCCTTCATCGCGCCGCCGGCCTGCACGACGCTGCTCACGGCGCCCCAGAAGAAGCCGCCGTCGAGCGGCCCCTGATAGAGGTGCTCCATCGCCTTGATGGGGCCATAGGCGGGGACCGCCATGTAGACGAGCTGGCCAACGCAGTAGACGATCGAGGTGCCGACCGCGTACTCGCTCGTGCCGCGGCCGGGGCGCGCCACCCACACGGCCAGGAGCATCGAGAGGAAGCAGATGAAGAAGTAGCTGAAGTAGAAGAACGAGAACCACTCCACGATGGGGCGCGTATTGAAGCGCTCCATCCAGAGCGCCGGCTCCACGCGGAAGAGGAGGATATCGAGCTGGAGGAGCTCCGCGTCGAGGTTGTCGCTCCGGACCGTCGGCAGGATGGTCCGGAGCGACAGGTAGTTGAGGAGGAAGGCGCCGACGAGCGATAGCCGGTAAACGATGCTCCGGAGCAGCGGCGCCACGAACGTGGCGCGCCGCACGAACACGCAGAGGGACACCATGGCGGCGATGCCGGCCAGATTGCGGTGGATGCACTGGGCTTGCACCTCGCTCGGCGGCGCGAAGAGCAGGCAGATCGTCGTCACGACGAGATAGCCGATGAGGATCACGTCGTGGAGGGAGAACACGCCGACCAGGGCGCGCAGCGCGTCCCTCCCGAGCGCGCCGGCGCGCTCGACGTCGACCAGCCCGCGGGAGCCGGCCACCTTACCACAGTCCGTTGTAAGCCTCTCGTGCATGGGGGAATGTTCCAGGGATGGTGTGGTGCGCGCGTTGGCAGCGGGAGCCCCGCCGCTCTGTACCACGTGTGGCGTGCCCGTGACATCACAGCAACCCGGGGGCCACGCGCACGTCGAGTTTTCGACGGGCTTCTGCGCGATGTGTGACAGCAGCGGGCGGCGCCCGCACGCGGGATCGGCCTCCCCGGGACGGCTCGGCCCGGCCATGCCGGGCGCCGGCGCGCGGCGAGCGCGCGCGGCGCGGCCTCGCGCCTGCGAACGCGGCGACGCAGCGGCGCAGATGGTACGCGTCGCCCGCCAACCCTGCGCGTCCCGATGCGCGCTGCCGGGGCTCCCGGACGCGCAGAATCTGCGCGGACGCGCTCCCTGCACTCCCTGCGTGCTCGACGCGCCGACCGCGCGAGTCTGCCGACGAGAAGTCACGAGCGGGCGGCCTACCGCGCCAGTCTGCCGACGAGGGTCTGCCGCCGAGAAGTCAAGAGCGGAGGTGGACCGCGTCAACCTGTCGCCGAGGGTCTACGCCGACGGGTCGAGCGCGGACGGCGTGTCGTCACGGGTGCTCCGCCTGAGCCGCGCGTGGGCCTCGCTCTCATGGATCGCGCGACGGCGCGCCGGTGCGCGGCGCCGCGCGGATGGTCCAGCCCGTCAAGGGACTTGACACGACAAGCGCGCGAGCCGCCGCGTCACGTCGGCGACGTCGCGAGCGCTGGACGTCACGCCGAGGAGCGCTGATGTCCTGAGCTCCATCGCGTCCGCTCGCCGCGGATCACCGCTGCTCCCGCGCTGACGGGGCGTGATGGCCCGTGCGCTCATCCGCGGTGGGGCAGTCTGCCGCGCGGCGGATCCGGGCCTGGAAAATCTGTATCGGCCAGGCTGGGCAGCGCGCTCCCGCGGCGCCGCGGCCCCCTCCGCTGCCGCGAGGCAGCCCGGCGCGCGCCGGGAGTTCTTGCGGATCGACGCGGCTTTTGCGCGTCCCGGACGACCCCGGGCCGCGCGGAGCTCCGGGAGGGTCGCGCCGGATCAGCCGGGAAATACGCCTGTATCCATGGCTCCTTGTCCATGGCATCCACGTTGCAGTCACCCGATACGAACGACATCGTTCAGCGGAGATTCGCGGGGTGCTGCGCCTGGCTTGCCCTGGGAGCGTGCTGAACGATGCGACCAGACACCAAGGAGACAAGTCATGGCACAGCAGCAGAATCAGAGCAGCAGTCGTGGGTTCGCGGCGATGGATCAGAAGCAGCAGCGCGCCATCGCGAGCATGGGCGGCAAGGCCGCGCACCAGAAGGGTACGGCCCACGAGTTCAGCTCCGAGGAGGCCCGCGCTGCCGGCCGCAAGGGCGGCGCGACGGTGAGCCAGAACCGCGAGCACATGGCCGCCATCGGCCGCAAGGGCGGCGCGGCGGTGAGCCAGAACCGCAGCCACATGGCCCAGATCGGGCGCAAGGGCGGCGAGGCGCGGGGCGACAGCGCGACCAACGCGCAGAACCAGGCGCGCGAGCAGGAGCAAGAGGAGCGCGGCGGCAGCCACGAGGAGCACGCCGGCGCGGGCCAGCAGAGCCACTGAGCCGCGGGGTCGGCGCTGAGGACAGCGCCCCTCACCTGAGGCGCCGGAGACGCAGGGGAATCGCCCCCTGCGCGCTCCTGGCGCCTCTGGCGCTTCCGGGGTGGCCTTCGCGAGTCTGGATCGTCGTCCCGGCGCGGCCGAGCGCCGCGCGGGCCTGGCGCGGCCGAGCGCCGCGCGGGCCTGGCGCGGCCGAGCGCCGCGCGGGCCCGGCGTGGCCGAGCGCCGCGCGGGCCGGTGCGTCACGGGGACAGGGTGACGACGAAGAGGTCGCCGTTGTCGCGGTTCCGTGCGGGCGCGCTGTGCTCGAGGGCGGGCAGGCCGCCGCCGAGCTCGAGCCGCTCGCCGAAGAAGAGGCCGGCCGCCACGGTGTTGCCGCTGGCGGTCACCGCCTGGGCCGTGATGAACGAGTAGAACCCGTCCGGGTAGACGTCGGTCCAGAGCGCCTCGGAGAAGTCCGGGCTGAGCTTGGCGATGAACGCGTCGCCCGACGCGGGCGCCCCGACGGCGATGGGCTCGCCGCCGAGCGAGAGCGACCGGGTGAAGTAGCCGCTCAGCACGTGGTTGCCCCAGGGATCCTGGGAGAGACCCCACACGAACTCGTCGCCCGCGGACGGGAACCCGCGCGCCGCGAGCGGCTCGCCCGCCACCGCATCGAACTGGGCGATGTAGAGGTCGTATTCCCCCGGCGCGGAGAGCTCGATGTCCGTGGCCCCGACGCGGAACGCCGCCCCGTAATTGCCGAGCACGACGGGGTTGCCGTCGATCCCGAGGCTCACGAGCTTGGCGAACTGCTCGCCGGCGCCGCCCAGCTCGGTGGCCCAGACGAGCTCGCCCGAGGCGAGGTCGAGCCGGAGGAGCAGCCCGTCGATGCCATAGATCGGCTCGCCGCCGCCCCCGGAGCCGCCCGCGCCGGAGGTCTCGCGATCGATCGAGCTCTCCAGGATGCCGCCGTCGATCTCGAGGATGCCGCCGAACGCGCCGGTCGCATAGACGGCCGACCCGCCGACAGCGATGCTGCGGAATCGCTGCCAGCTGTTCGTGGATCCGAAGCGCTTGCTCCAGAGGTGACCGCCGCCGGCGTCGAGCTTGGCGATGACGGCGTTGTCGACGCCGGTGCCCCTGAGCGCGCCGGTGGCGTGCTCGCTGAAGTTGATGCTGCCGTTCGCGACGCCGAGGACCACGATCTCGTCCTCCGCGGTGACGGCGACGGCCGTGGCGTACTGGTCGAGCGCGTCGCCGAAGCGCTTGCTGAAGAGGTGATTTCCCTCGGCGTCGAGCTTGGCGAGGAAGAGATCCCGCCCGCCGGCGCTCACGAGCTCCGTGCTCGGGTCGTCGCCGAAGTTGACGGTCCCCGCGAACTCGCCGGCGATGACGATGTTGCCGCTCGAGTCGGTCGCCACGGCGAGCGGGTACTGCTCGGCTCCATCGCCGAAGCGCCTGCTCCAGAGGTGGCCGCCGGCCGCGTCGAGCTTGACGACGAAGATGTCGTGACCGCCCGCGCTCACCAGCCCATCGGCCTCTCCACCGAAGTTGACCGCCGTCTCGAAGCCGCCGACGAGGACGATGTTCTCGTCCTGATCCGCCGCGATCGCCTCGACGCGATCGTTGTCGCGATCGCCGGCGCTGATCCCCCAGAGGGCCTCCCCGAGGAACGCCGGCGGCTCGCCGCCGCCGCTGCCCCCGGCGCCGCCGCTGCCCCCGGCGCCGCCTTCACCGCTGCCCCCGGCGCCGCCTTCACCGCTGCCCCCGACGCCCCCGACGCCGCTGCCCGCGGCGCCCCCGACGCCGCCTTGCCCGCCCGCGCCGCCAGCGCCGCCTGCGCCGCTGCCCCCGACGCCGCCTTCCCCGCCGGCTCCACCTTGCCCGCCAGCGCCCCCGGCTCCGCCTTCCCCGCCGGCTCCACCTTGCCCGCCAGCGCCTCCGACGCCGCCTTCCCCGCCGGCTCCGCCTTGCCCGCCAGCGCCTCCGGCTCCGCCTTCCCCGCCGGCGCCTCCGATGCCGCCTTCCCCGCCGGCGCCTCCGGCCCCGCCTTGGCCGCCGCTGCCGCCTTCGCCGCCTTCGCCGCCCTGCCCCCCCGCGCTGCTCGAGGATGCCGTGGTGCCGCCCCCAGGGTCCGAGTCGCAGCCGTCGCAGCCCAGGGGCAGCCCCATGCTCGTCAGCAGAGCGATCTGGGCCACTTTCGTCACGAAGTGCTCTTTCATTCTTCCTCCATGCATCGACGAAGTTCCCCCGCCGCCGGGGTTCGGTGGAGCCCAAGGAGGGTCCGCTGACCGCCGTTGTGGGTCATCGAACGTCCTCATCCGCCGTGCCGTGAAGCTCGAGTACGCGGGTGCGCCGATCGAATCAAGCAGGTGCCCGGACCAAATGTGAGCGACATCCTGCTACCCCTCGCCCGCCCCGGCGGCGCGCCGCGGCCGCGGCGATCGCCTTCACCATGGGCGGTTCGCTCCAGCCTCGCGCGAGCCGCCCGCGGTGCGCGTTTCCGCTCCGGCGCGCCCCTGCGCTCCGGCCTCGCGCGCTGCGCGCAGTACCGGTTCGCCTCAACGTGGCGGAATGCCTCACCCGATTTCGCGGCAGCGCGGCGACTTTCAGCCGAATGCGCGGCTCCTGACGTCTCTCGGACGTCGATTGGACATCCATCGGAAGTCAACCGCCCACGGTACGCGGCCTGCATGGTCGAGCAGCCTGATGCGGAAGGCCTGGCTCCGGAGCGCAACGATCCTCTGCGCGCTCGCGCTTCTCGCCTGCAGCGCCGACAAGGGCCGCGCGCGGGAGAGCGCCGGCGCGCCGGAGGGCGGGGTCGCGCCGCAGGCCGCGGCGCCGGAGGACGCGGCGCGCGAGGACGCCGGGCCGAGGCCAGCGACGCCATTTCGCGTGGCCACCTACAACGGCGGGCTCGCGATGGGCGTGATGAAGTACGTCGACGAGCGCGCGGAGCCCCTGATCCGCGCGCTCGCCGAGCAGCCGGTCGACCTGCTCTGCGTGCAGGAGTTCTGGCTCGAGGAGCACTGGCAGAGCCTCGTCGCCGCAACGTCCAGCACCCTGCGGAGCACGTTCCGGCTCCCCCCTGGCCACGAGGACGGAGGGTGCTCGAAGCAGGAGACGGATCCGCTCGTGGCGTGCGCGGCCGAGCGCTGCGCCAGACTGAAGCAGCACGCGCTCCTCCCCTGTCTCCTCCAGAGCTGTCCGACGAGGCTCACCGGCCTGTCGCCGGATTGCTTCAACTGCCTCTCCGCGAACCCGCGGAAGGGGCCTGACGAGCTTGCGCAGGCGTGCCTTCGCGCGCAGCCGAAGAGCGCCGCCGGCGCGCGTCCCCCCGCGCGCGCCGGCGGCGCGAGGGCCCCGGAGGCCTACTCCGGCGCCTCCGGCACGGCCATCCTCACGAACGCCGAGATCCTCGAGCGCGACGCGCTGGTGCTCCCGTCCGCGATCGACCGCCGCGCCGTGCTCTATACGCGGGTCTCACCCCCCTCGATCGGCGAGCTCCACGTCTTTTGCACCCACCTCACGGCGAGCATGGAGGGCGTCCCGCACCCCCGCAACACGACGTGGCAGAAGGACCAGTCGGCGCAGATCGACGCGCTCCTCGCCTACGTGGACCGGAAGACGGGCGGCCGCGGCGCGACGCTCCTGCTCGGCGATCTGAACACCGGCCCCGCCATCGCGCCGTCGATCTCGGCGCGCCTGCCCGCCCATTACGACCGGCTGCTCGCGCGCGGTTTCGTGAACCCGTACGCGTCCCAGGAGGACGCGAGATGCACGTATTGCTTCGACAACCCCCTCGACGGCGGCAAGGGCACCCGCGGCGTGCTGATCGATCACGTCCTCTTGCGCGGCTTCGAGGGCGACGCCACCGGGACCCAGATCATGCGCTCGAGCCTCACGATCGACGCCGGCAAGCGGAAGGTGAAGAGCGGCTTCTCCGACCATTACGGGCTCCTCGTCACCCTGTCGAGGCGCGACACGTGACGCGCCGGGCGCCTCGCGTGGGTTCGCTCCTGCTTCACAAGGCCTCTCCGGAGGTGATGGCCACGATCGCGACGACCGACACGACCGAGACGACGGACACGTTCGATCAACGATGACCCGGCGCCGGGGCGCAGCCCCCGGCGCCCACCCGTGGAGACGTTATGACGGAGCGAGCTTACGACAAGAACACCGTCTGGACCCACGCAGTACTCCCTCCGATGGCCCCCCTCGCGGCAGATCACACGGCGGACGTGTGCGTTGTGGGCGCCGGGATCGCCGGGCTGACGACGGCGTATCTCCTCGCGAAGGCGGGCAAGCGCGTCGTCGTCCTCGACAACGGCGCGGTCGGCGGGGGCGAGTCGGGGTTCACCACCGCGCACATCACCCACGCGCTCGACCGGCGCTGGGCGTCGCTCACGAAGCTGCACAGCGCGGGCGATCTGCGCCGCGCCGCGCGCGCCCACACCGTGGCGATCGACACGATCGAGCGGATCGTGAAGGAAGAGGAGATCGACTGCGATTTCCGGCGCGTGCACGGCTATCTCTACGCGGCCCCGGGGTCGCCGCCGAGCACGCTCCGCGACGAGATCGAGGCCGCGCACCGCGCCGGGCTCGGCTCGGTCCATTACGTCGACCGGGCGCCCCTGCTCGATTTCGACACCGGGCCCGCGGTCTGCTTCCCCGATCAGGCGCAGTTCCACATCCGCCGCTACCTCGCGGGGCTCTCGCGGGCGATAGAGCGCGACGGCGGCAAGCTCTACACGCTGGCGCACGTGACCGACGTCGACGAGGGCGCGATGCCTCAGCAGGTCGTCGTCGAGACGGCCCGGGGGCACAAGATCGTGGCGAGCGAGGCCGTGCTCGCCACGAGCTCTCCGTTCATCCCGCGCATCAGCGTGCACATGAAGCAGGCCGGCTACCGCACCTACGTCATCGGCCTGCGCATGCCGCGGGGCGCCGTCCCGCCGGGCCTCTACTGGGACACGGCCGATCCGTTCCATTACGTGCGCCTCGCCAACGTCGACGGCGCGGACGGCCCCGACGAGGTGCTCATCGTGGGCGGCGAGGACCACAAGACGGGCCAGGCCGGCGACGCGGACCAGCGCCACGCGCGGCTCGAGGCGTGGGCGAGGGAGCGCTTCACGCAGGCGGGCGAGGTGCTCCACCGCTGGTCCGGCGAGGTGATGGAGACGGTCGACGGGCTCGCCTACATCGGCCGGGTCAAGGGCGGCTCGCGCATCCTCATCGCGACGGGCGACTGCGGCAACGGGATGACCCACGGCACGATCGCCGGGCTCGTGATCTCGGATCTCGTCCAGGGCCGCGACAACCCGCTGGCGTCGGTCTTCGATCCGACGCGCGTCAACCTGAGCCTGGCCGCCGTCTCCGAGTATGTGAAGGAGAACGTCAACGTGGCGTGCCAGTACGCCTCGTGGCTCGGCAAGGGCGATGTCGACGACACGTCGCGAATCGCCCCCGGCGCGGGCGCGGTGGTGCGCAGGGGCCTGAAGAAGCTCGCCGTCTACCGCGATCCGCAGGGGCAGATCCATGCGATGTCGGCGATGTGCTCTCACCTCGGCGGCATCGTGTCGTGGAATCCCTCGGAGAAGAGCTGGGACTGCCGCTGTCACGGGGCGCGGTACGACGCGATGGGCCGGGTCATCCGCGGCCCGGCGACGGCGGATCTCGCCCCGGCGGCGCCGATCGAGGCGCCCGCTGGCGCCGGAGAGTCCGTGACGCCGCCGAGGACGCCGGAGGTCGTCCCCGTCCCGGTGACGGCCGTGTCCGTGCCCCAGAGTCGCCCCGCCGGCTGACCTGCGGGCACGTTGACCCCCGCGCGAGCGGCGTGCGAGCATGACCGGGTGGTCCGGGAAGGTCCCGGCAGCTTGGTGATGACATGAGTTTGCTGCGCCTTCGTGCCTCGCGCGCCGCAGGCATCGCCCTGGCCGTCCTCTCGATGGCCGGGGCGCTCCCGGCGCGGGCCGAGCCCACGGCGGCCGATCGTCAGACAGCGCGGACGCTCCTCATCGAGGGGCGCAAGAAGCGCGACGCCGGGGACGTCACGGGCGCCCGGGCCGATTTCCAGGCGGCCCACGCGCTCGTGCGCGCCCCCACGACGGGGCTCGACCTGGCGCGCGCCGACGAGGCGCTCGGCCGGCTGATCGAGGCCCGGGAGACGGCCTACGAGGTCGTCCACCTGCCCCTCGGCAAGGAGGAGCCCCCCGCGTTCACCCACGCGCGGGCGGCGGCCGCGGCCATGGTCGAGCAGCTCGACGCGCGCATCCCGTCGCTCCTCCTGCGCGTCGAGGGCGCGCCGCTCGACGCGGTCGAGGCGCGGGTGGACGGCCAGCCGATCCCGCGCGCGGCGCTCCCCTACCCGCGCAAGCTCAACCCGGGTCGGCACGAGGTGGTGGTGACGGCGCCCGGGTTCCGGACCGAGCGGCGCGACGTCGCGCTGAAGGAGGCGGAGCGCGCGCCGGTGGAGGTCCGCATCGCCCTCGTCCCGGGGGAGTCGACGCCGCCGGCGACCGGCGGCGGAGGGCAGCCCCCGCCCGTGGACGCGCCGCCGGCGGAGCCCCGCGCGCCGGTTCCGCTGTGGGCGTGGGCTGCGGGCGGGGTCGGGCTCGCGGCGCTCGGGGGGAGCGTTGCGTTCGCTGTCGATCACGCGGCCGCGCGCGACCGGGTGGAGAAGGACTGCCCCGGGTCCGTGTGCGACCGCCGCCTCCACGACTTCGAGAGCATGGAGGCGCTCCGGGCGCGCTGGAACCGGAGCCTGGGCCTGTCGCTGACCCTCGGCGCCGTGGGGCTCGCCGGCGTGGGCGCGGCCGTGGGCGGCATCCTCCTGCGGCCCAGGGCGGGCACCGAGCGCGCCGCGCCGCTCGTGCCGCTCGTCACCCCCACCGCGCGCGGCGTCGTGTGGCAGGGAGTTTTCTGATGAGAACGCAAAGATCCCGCCCGG
Source organism: Sorangium sp. So ce1335 (assembly GCF_051521615.1). Lineage (NCBI taxonomy): Bacteria > Pseudomonadati > Myxococcota > Polyangiales > Polyangiaceae > Sorangium > Sorangium sp. So ce1335. The sequence goes on along the minus strand of NZ_CP150363.1, from coordinate 3,610,462 downwards.
TTGCAGCGCGCGCGAGGTCGGGCAGTGCGGCGCTCGGCAGGGCGGCGCTCGGCACGGCGGCGCTCGCTTCGGCGGCGCTCGGCCGGGCGGCGCTCGCCTCGGCGGCGCTCGCCTCGGCGGCGCTCGGCTGCGCGCCGGAGCTCAGCTTGCCGGCGCCGGAGGGCTCCGGCGGCGCGGGGGGTGGCGCGTCGCCGTCGGGCGGCGAGGTGCAGTGGGCGCGCGCGCTCGGGGGCGACGGGGAGCGGGCCGGGGCGAGCGTCGCGGTGGCCGACGACAGCACCGCGGCGCTGCTCGGCAGGCTCACCGAGGACGAGAGCGTGGCGCTCGACGACCGGAGCGTGGCCCCCATCGGCGCCGAGAACGTCTTCTGGGCGCGGCTCGCGGCGAACGACGGGTCGGGGCTCGATCTGAAGCGCTTCGGGGCGTTCGACCCGCAGATCGTGAACGCTGTCGCGACGGACGACGACGAGAGCCTCCTCGTCGCGGGGGAGTTCTCCGGGACGCTGGCGTTCGGCGGCGCGCCGCGGACGAGCGCCGGCGGGCGGGACGGCTACGTCGCGCGGCTCGACGCCGAGGGGCGGGAGCTGTGGGTCCAGACGCTCGGCGGCCGGGGCTTCCAGGCGGCGACGGGCGTGGCGGCGAGCGCGACGGGGCGCATCGTCGTGGCCGGGCGCTTCACGGGCGCGCTGACGATCGGCGGGGACAGGCTCGAGAGCGCCGGCGGCAGCGACGTGTTCGTGGCGAGCTTCGACGCCGACGGGACGCCGCTCTGGAGCCGGCGGTTCGGCGACGGCTTCGATCAGCAGGCGCGCGCCGTGGCGATGGACGAGGACGGCAACGCGGTCGTCGTGGGCGATTTCGGCGGCACGCTCGACCTCGGCGGCGAGCCGCTGGAGAGCGCCGGCGATCTCGACGTGTTCGTCGCGAGCCTCGACGCGCTCGGCGACCACCGCTGGAGCAAGCGCTTCGGCGACGCGGGGCTCCAGCGGGCCCGTGCCGTGGCGGTGGACGGGGCGGGCGACGTGATCCTCGGCGGCGAGTTCGGCGGGACGATCGATCTCGGCGGGGGCCCACGGACGGCCGACGCGCGGGAGGCGGTGTTCGTGGCCAAGCTCGACGCGCGGGGCGAGCACCGTTACAGCCGGGTCATCGGCGAGCGGGGCGCGTCGCTGGGGCAGCTCCTTGTGGACGGGACGGGCGACGTGATCGTCGTCGGCGGGTTCCTCGGGGAGGCCTCGCTCGCGGGCGAGCCGGTGGAGAGCGCGGGGGGCGACGACGTGTTCGTCGCCAAGCTCGATCCGGAGGGCGGCACGCGGTGGAGCCACCGCTTCGGCGGATCGGGCGCGGACCGGGCGACCGGCGTGGCGGTCGACCGCGAGCGGCAGGTGTTCGTGACCGGCGCGTTCACCGGCAAGGTGCGGTTCGGGACGGAGCAGCTCGAGGGCGGCGAGGGCACGGACGTGTTCGTGACGAAGCTGTCGCCATGAAGGACGGAGGCGCGATGAAGCGTGCGGGAACCGATGCGGGAGCCGAGAGGCGTACGGTGACGGCGGGCGTTCGGTCGCGCGGGCGACGGTGGACGGCGGGGCTCACGGCGAGCCTGGCATTGCTGCTCATGCCGGCGGCGGCGTGGGCGGAGGACGACAGCGATCTCGACGGGATCGCCGATCCGAACGACAACTGTCCTGCCGTCGCCAATCCGGATCAGCGGGACTCGGATGAAGACGCGGTCGGCGACCGCTGCGACAACTGTCCTGTCGCGGTGAACCCGGACCAGCAGGACGCGGAGGGGGACGGCGCCGGCGACACCTGCGACGACGATGACGACGACGACGGGGTCATCGACGCCGACGACAACTGTCCTGTCGCGTGGAACGACGACCAGGCGGACGCCGACGGCGACGGCGCAGGAGATGTCTGCGACGACGACACCGACGCGGACGGTGACGGCGACGGGGTCCCCGACGAGATCGACAACTGCGCCAGCGTGGCGAACCCGCTCCAGGAGGACCGGGACGACGACAAGTACGGGGACGCCTGCGACAACTGCCCCGCGACGCGCAATCCGAACCAGGAGGACCGCGACGGCGACGGCACCGGCGACTTCTGCGAGCCGGACATCGACGCCGACGGCGACGGGCTGCTCAACGCAGAGGACAACTGCCCGGCGGATCCGAACCCGGACCAGGAGGACACGGACGGCGACGGCATCGGGACCGCCTGCGATCCGGACAGCGACGACGACGGCGTCGTCGACTGGGAGGACAACTGCGCGCTCGCGCCCAACCTCTTCCAGGAGAACACGGACGGCGACGAGCTCGGCGACGCGTGCGACGACGACGACGACGGCGACGGCGTGCCGGACGGCGACGACAACTGCCCGCACGTGCAGAACCAGGACCAGGCGGACGGCGACGACGACGGCCGCGGCGACGCGTGCGACCTCCCTGCCGACGTCGATCGCGACGGCGACGGCATCGCGGACGAGAGCGACAATTGCCCGGATGCGCCGAACCCCGATCAGACGGACGCCGACGACGACGGCGCGGGCAATGCCTGCGACGACGCGGACGGCGACGGGCTGACCGACGCGGCGGACAACTGCGACGAGGAGCCCAACCCCGATCAGGGCGACGGCGACGGCGACGGGCAGGGCGACGCGTGCGACGTCGACGACGACGGCGACGGCGTGCTCGACGCAGCGGACAACTGCGCCGCGGTCCCGAACCCCGATCAGGCCGACGGCGACGACGACGACGAGGGCGACGCGTGCGACGTCGACGACGAGGACGACGACGACGACGGCGTGTCGGACGGCGACGACAACTGCCCGCGCGTGGCCAACGCGGATCAGGCAGACGCCGACGCCGACGGGACCGGCGACGCGTGCGACGGCAGCGGCGCGGGCGGCGCCGAGGCCACGGCGCCGGAGGTCTCGTCCGGCCTGGTCTGCGCGATCCAGCGCGGCGCGGGCGGCGGCGCGCCCGTCGGCCTCGCGGCGCTCCTCGCGGCCGCGCTGGGCCTCGTCCGGCGCTCGGGATCGGCGCGGCGGCGACGATGAACCGAGCTGCCAGGCCGCCACGAGAGCGTGGTGAGCGCCTGGCCTGCCGCTCGGCGTCCACCTGCTGTTCGACGCCCGGAAGAAGACCATGGAGCCGCCAAGACACCGAGGCTGCCGGGAGAGAAGCAAGATAGAGAGCGCCTGACCTCGGGCGCCTCCTCGGTGTCTCCGCGGAAACACAAGGTGGGTTGTTGCCCCGGAAACACAAGGTGGGTCGTTGCCGCATGCCGGATGCGGGCGGGCTCTGCCGGCCTGCGCTGTCCGGGCATTTCGCGGGGCGTGCATTTTCGTGAGCCGTGGACTTCCGCTGGTGTAACTGCTCTGGCTGAACGCGCCGGAACGCCGCTCCGCAGCCCGGGCTGGGGATAGGAGCGCAGGCGCCACCTCTGGAGACACCATGCGCCCTGTGCTGCCGCTCTCTCTCTCGCTGCTGATCCCCGTGTTCGGACTCACCCTCGGAGCCGGCTGTAGCGACAGCGCCGTTGACGGCGCCGCCCCGTCCGGCGGCGCGGGCGCCAGCGACAGCGGCACGGGCGCCGGCGACAGCGGCGGCGGCAGCGCGACCGGCGGCGGCAGCGCGACCGGCGGCGGCAGCGCGACCGGCGGCAACGGCGGCGGAGGGGCTGGAGCGGGCACCGGCACCACGGGCGCCGGAGGGAGCCCGGTCCCGACGACCATCGTCATGTGCCAGGGCAAGACGTACGCGTGCGGCGATCTCATCGACAACGACGGCGACGGGCTCCTCGACTCTCAGGATCCGGACTGCCTCGGCGCGTGCGACAACACCGAGGACAGCTACTACGGCGGGATCCCCGGCCAGGCCGGGCCGGCGTGCACGGTCGACTGCTACTTCGACCAGGACTCCGGATCCGGCAACGACGACTGCCACTGGAACCACCAGTGCGATCCGAACGAGGTCGCGCCCGGGTATCACCCCGAATCCAGCAACGGGACGATGTGCGCCTACAACCCGGAGGCCTCGACGCCCGGGGCCCAGGGCAGGAGCTGCAGCGATCTCAACAGCGAGCAGTCCGCTCTCTGCCACGACACCTGCGGTCCGCTCACGCCGAACGGCTGCGACTGCTTTGGCTGCTGCGAGCTGCCCGCGGGCAGCGGCCTCTATGTCTGGCTCGGCTCCGACGCCGACGGCACCGGCGAGGGCTCCTGCTCGCGCGACGGCATCTCGGACCCGAGCCGCTGCGAGCCCTGCACCCCCGTCGACGCCTGCCTCAACGACTGCGGCCGCTGCGAGCTGTGCCTCGGCAAGGAGACGCTCCCCGCCGACTGCTTCGAGACCGGCACCGGCGGCGGCGACGCGGGCGGCGGCGGTCCCGCCGGCGGCACCGGCGGCAGCGGCGCCGGCGGCGCCCCGGGGACCGGCGGCAGCGGGACCGGCGGCGACTCCGGAGGCCAGTGCGCGCCGGGGGTCCAGCCGTGCGGGCTCGCCGGCCAGGATCCCTGTGCCGCGGACCACTACTGTATCACCGGCTGCTGCCAGCCCGTCGTGAACTAGCGCTTCGTTTGCTCGTGTTCTCCCTGGAATCGAAGACGGGGAGTGAATCACGAAGACGCAGAGGAGGCCGAGGCGCTGTGAGCACGCGCCTCCGTGCCGCTGTGTGCCTGTGGTTTATTGCGCCCACGCGAGCCGGGGGATGAGCCCATGGGCGCGGCGCGGATCGCCCGCGCGCCGAGGAGCTGTACCTGCGGCGATGAGAGAGGGTTTGAAAGGAGACCAGTCCATGGTGATGCGCTCGATGGCTGCTGGGGTGCTTTGCGCCTTGATCGGGGTGGGGTGTGGCGGAGACGACGACGATCAGCCGAAGAGCTGCTCGGTGGCCGAGCAGACGGGGTGCGCCGCGCCGCAGGTCTGCGAGGAGGTCGAGGGCGCCGAGCCCGCCTGCTTCGCCCCGGTGACGCTGAAGGGCCGGGTCTACGACTCGCTCGACGACAAGGCGATCGCGGGCGCGCGGGTGCTCGCCCGCGACGCGAACGACGCCGTGATCTCCCGGGTGGCGGTCACCAGGGAGGACGGGACGTACGAGCTCGCCGTGCCGGCCCGGCGGGACGCGAACGGCGTCCCTGTCAAGGCCGATATCACGCTGCGCGCCGACGCGCTCGCGTACGAGACCTTCCCGAAGGCGCCCCGGGTCGCGCTGCCGATCGACGTCTCGACGGCGGCGGGCACGCCGCTCACCCTCGCGTCGGCGGCCACCGAGATCGCGCTGCTGCCGCTCGCGGACAGCGAGGGGCTCGGCTCCGTGTCGGGCGTCGTCCACGCCGACGCGCCGGGCGGGACGCTGCTCGTCGCGGGCGGCGCCACGGGGGCGGCCGATCTCGACGGCAGCTACACCATCTTCAATGTGCCTGCGGGCGAGGTCACGGTGAAGGGCTATGGCGCCCGGCTCGCGCTCGACACGGCGAGCGCCGCCGTGAGCGCGGGCAAGGAGACGAAGGGCGTGGACCTGCACGCGACCGGGGAGGCCACGGCGGTCGTGAGCGGCAAGGTGGAGATCGTGAATGCGTCGGGCGGGAGCGCGACCTCGGTCATCCTTGTCGTGGCCGACACGTTCGACGAGGCCACCGCGCGCGGCGAGACGCCGCGAGGGCTCCGGCAAGGCGATGTCAGCGGGGATTTCTCGATCGCCGGGGTGCCGGACGGCGAGTACGTGGTCCTGGCCGCGTTCGAGAACGACGCGCTCGTGCGGGATCCGGACACGTCGATCGGCGGGACCGAGATCGTGCGCATCACGGTGGCCGGCAGCGATCTGCCTGTCCAGGCGTCGTTCAAGGTGACGGGCGCGCTCGCTGTCGTCTCGCCCGGCGCGAGCACGATGGACGAGGTGAGCGGGACACCGACGTTCGTGTTCGAGGACGACTCGAGCGAGGACATGTACGAGGTGAGCCTGTTCGACGCGCTCGGGGAGAAGATCTGGGAGAACCTGGAGGTGCCCAGGGTGTCCGGGAGCGAGAACGTGACGGTCGCGTATGACGGTCCGGAGCTCGTGCCGGGGATGATCTACCAGTTCCGCGCCACCTCGAAGAAGGACGGCACGCCCATCTCGCAGACCGAGGACCTGAAGGGGGTTTTCCTCTACAAGTGATCCCCGGGCAGGGCGCGCGCGACGCGGGGATGGCGCCGTCAGCGGCGACGGCGACACGCGCGGCGCGCGGCGCGGGGACGCCGCCGTCAGCGGCGACGGCGACGGCGGCGCGCGCGGCCGAGCGCGAGGAGGAGGCCCATCAGCGCGAGCGCGCGGGGTGTGCCCGACGCGGGCGCGGTCTGGTCGCCGATCGCGGCGTACGTGCAGCCAACGCAGAAGCAGCAGCACGGCTCGGGCGGCGCTCCTCCCGCGGCGTGACCCCCTTCCCCTCCGCCACCGGCCGCGTCTCGGCCACCGCCGGTATCTCCGCCGCCGGAGCCGCTGGCCGCGGCGCCCCCCGCACCCCCGGCGCCCTGGGGCGATCCTCCCGCACCGGAGGGCGTTCCTCCCGCACCGGAGGGCGTTCCTCCCGCACCGGAGGGCGTTCCTCCCGCACCGGAGGGCGTTCCTCCCGCACCGGAGGGCGTTCCTCCCGCGCCAGAGGGCGTTCCTCCTGAACCGGAGGGGGAGCCTCCCGCACCGGAAGGCGCCCCTCCCGTACCAGAGGGCGACCCCCCCGCGCCGCCGCCGCCCGTGTCCCGGCCGCCACCCGCATCGCCGCCTGCGCCGTCTCCCCCGGCGCCGCCGTCGCCCATGTCGCGGCCGCCTCCCACGCCGCCGCCATCGCCGTTCGGACCTCCGCCAAGGCCGGTGCCCGCGCTGCCCCCGGCCCCTTCCACGGGGAGGGCCGGCGTGCTGTGACACCCGAACAGCGGGTGGCACGCGTCCGCGGTCGTCGGATCCCGATCATCGCAGTCGAGGGGGATGCCGCTGATGCAATTGCCCTCGAAGCAAAGCTCGATTCCATTGCAGAGGTCGCTGTCGTCGCAGCGGGCGCCGTCCGGCAGCCTCACGTCGTCCGGGCAGCGCCCCGCGCCGTCGCAGTACTCTCCGGGATCGCACAGCGAGCCCGAAGGGCGGCAGAGCACCGTCGGCGGCTCGATGGCGCACAGCGCCGAGCAGCAATCGCCGTTCAGCACGTTGCCGTCGTCGCACGCCTCGCCTCGCCCGAGCACGCCGTCCCCGCAGATCGCGGGCAACACCGTGAACACCGTCGGATCGGCCGCGCCGGCGAACAGCGCATCATCCGTGGATGCGCTCGACTCGTTGACGCCGTCCGAGTCCGCGTCGAAGAAAATGGTGCCCTGGTTCCGCACGACCAGCCCCTCGGTGAGCGGCCTGATCCGCGTGTCGATCGTGAGGACCACCCACTCCCCGGGTTCGACCGTCCCGCTCCATCCGACCGTGTTGGCGAAAGGGTCGGCCGAGACGGCCCCCTTCTCCGCGAAAGCACCGTTCAGCGAGAGCTCCGGCGGGAGCACGTCGATGAACTCGAACCCCGCGTTGTCCGGCTGCGCGCGCCCGCCCGTGTTGTGGATGAGCACGGAATATATCGCGTTGTCCCTGGCCTCGCGGTCGGTGAGGACGGTCATGTACCCGATCAGGCGGACAGGAATCGAGACGGCGGTCTCCTCCTTGGCCTCGTTGTCCGCCGGGTCGGAATCGTGCTCGCGCGCGGTGACCTTGGCCGCGGTCTCGATCTCGGCGGCGACCACGGTCGGCGCGAGCGCGGGCGCAACCACGGTCACCGCGATCGACGCGCTCGCCCCGGAAGCGAGCGAGGCGCGCCGGCACACGAGCCCCTCCTCCTCACCCAGGTTGCACGTCCAGTCGACCCCCGTGGCCCCGACGAAGGTCGCCCCGACAGGCAGGACGGACGTGACCTCAACGTCGGTCGCGTCGCCGGGCCCCTCGTTCGCGACGGTGATCGTCGTGGTGAGCTGCGCGCCGGGCGCCACCGGGTCCGGCGCGTCCGTCAGGGTGACGGCCAGGTCCGCCCCGCAGGCCCCGGGCGCGACCGGCACCGCCGCGAGCACGACGTTGTCGATCGCGACGCCGCACGGCCCGGAGCGACCGATGTCCGTGCAGATCTGGCTGTCGTCCTGCGTGTAGTCGAAGCGGAGCTGGACGGTCCGCCCGCGCATCCCCTCGCCGGGGAACCGGATCGACACCCGCTTGGTCCCGCCGGAGCTGCCGGACCAGACCGACTGATCCGAGAGGTAATCCGGGTCGTCCCGGGCCGGCAGGTGCTTCGGGAAGTGGTGGACCGCGCCGGTCACGATCTGCTCGGCGAACGCCTCGGCGAGGACCGCCCGCGGCGTGGCGCCGGCCGTGAGGTCCTCGATGCGCAACGTCAGTCCGTCGAACGCCTGGACCAGCTTTTGCGGGTCGTCCTCCAGCTCGTAGGTGAGATCGAAGTCGAGCATCACGAGGGAATTTTCTGTTCCCTCTGGAATCGTCACGGCGGGTGAGACGAGGGAGACGTGCGCCGCGGTTGGGTCCTCGTCGTGGAAGGCCGCGTTGTTCCCGGGGGTCAGCGTCTGCGAAACGACCCAGGTTGAGGTGGAGGCCGGTCCGCCGGCGCGCTCCGACCGCCAGTCGGAGGGCAGCGCGGGGGCGCCGGCGGCGTCGAAATCCTCGCGGAGGAGGACGTCCGGGGTCCCCGGGCCGCCGGTCTCGAGGCGGATGGGCAGCTCGATCGTGCCCTGATCGGAGCTCACTGTGAGCGTCAGATCGATCGGCGCGCCGGGGGTGAACGCCCGGTCCGTGCGGAGGAGGAACGGCGCGTCGCTCGCGACGGTGCGGAGCGGCTCGATGTCGGGGTAGGTCGCGCTCGGCCTCGCGACGGTCACGGAGGGCGTCTCCGTGGCGAGCGTGGCCGTGATCCCGGAGACGGTCGTCCGGCCGGAGACCGGGTTGAGGAGGTGGTTCTCGAGGTAGACGCCGACCTCGACGAGCTCCCCGGGATCGACGCGCTCGTTCGCGAGCGCGCCGCACGCCGGATCGGCAACCCGGGTGCCGGCGGCGCGCAGCGGGGGAACGCGCGCGAATTCGTCGAGGACATCCAGATGGACGTTCGGCGCGATCATGTGAGCCGATGCCGGCTGCCCCTCATCGAACCTGGGTGCGCCGGCACCGGCGCCCGCCATGCTGAAGACGCTGTAGAGCTCGCCGGCGAGCGCGACGCCGCCGATGCGCTCACCCAGGTTGAGGCGGGACGCGTCGTTTCCGTGCCCCGCGTGGAAGGGGCGGTCCGTGATCGGCGCGGGCGGGCTCCAGGTGGCGCCTCGATCGATCGACGCGGTATGCACAACCTCGGTCAGATCGCCCGACCTCGCGACACCCTGGTCGTAATAAACGACGTGCGCGGTACCGGTCGATCTGTCGACGGCGACGAACGGGAAGAACTGGGCCCGATCGTGCCCCGGATCGCTGTTGAGGAGGACGGCCGCGCCGGTGGCGCACGGGCCCGTGAAGGCGCGCAGCGCGATGTCCCCGGTCCCCCCGTCGCCGCTGCGCTGGTAAACGACGTAGACCTGCCCGGTGGCGAGATCGACGTCGATCGACGGGGAGCTCCTGGCGTGGTCCACGCCGGGGACCTGATCTTCCGGGGGGTAGCCGGCGTCGTCGAGGAGGACGGGCGGTTCCCACGTGGCGCCCCCGTCGGTCGACCGGCGACATCCGATGTTGCGCAGCGAGGCTCCGGGCTCGATGGAGCGCCAGACGGCGTAGACGATCGAGTCGCCGTCGGTCGTCCCCGGGAGGACGCGCGCGCTCGGCCCGTCGAGATCGCCGCCGGCCGGCGCCTGCGCGAGCACCGCCGCGGCCGACCAGGTCTGGCCGAGATCGTCGGAGTGGCTGTACAGGATGCGCGGCGACGCGCCGCCGCGCTGGACCCAGGTGACGGAGAGCCGCCCGGTCGCCGCGTTGACGTCGAGGGAGGCCTGCTCGGCGCTCTCCCCCGCGACGAACGAGGGGGTCACCTCCGCAGGCGCGGACCACGACGTGCCCGCTGCGCTGCCGGAGCCTGATCCGTGAACGCAGATGCCCTGCACGCCATCGCTGGAGCGGACGAACGTGGAGGAGACGACGAACACGTCCCGGCGTGGATCGTGGGCGACGCGGGGCTCGCCGAGCACCTCGGCGCCGGACGCCGAGGGCAACGTGGGTTCGCCGTTCGGGCCGAGCACCTCGGCGAAGGTCCGTCCTCCGTCGGCGGAGCGCGCGATGCCCGACAGGCTGATCGGGCTGGCGAGCGCGCCGCGAGGATCGGTGTAGACGGCGACGAGGATGCTCGCGTCGGCGGTGGCGGCGATGGCCGCGTCGCGCTGCGCTCCGAGGGCCTCCGGCGCGTGCACCGCGAGGTCCGCGCTCCCGACGACGGCGAGCCGCGCCGCGCGGAGCTCCTCTGGTTCGTCACCGCCACACCCCGCGGCGAGCAGCCCGCCGATGAGCGACCAAGCGACGCTGCGTCGAGCGCGCATAAGCACCTCCGAACAGAGATCGATGCCGCAGGGTCGCAAGCGGTGACGACTTCCCCCACATCGTTCCGGCCGGGCCGGCGGCGGCGCGCGGTGTGCTCCGGTCGTCGCCGGGCTGGCGTTGAGGCGCGCTGCGCTCCGGTCGCCGCCGGTCGCCGCCGGCGCGGGACATGCGCCCGGCGTGGAGGCCCTGTTCGACGAGCTTTCCCGCTCTTCCACGCCGGCGGGCCGCAGCGGCCCTGGGCGGCGCGCGCGGACGGCCGCGCGAGGCGGGGCGGCGGCCGCGCGAGGCGGGGCGCCAGCGGCGGCCGCGCGAGGCGGGTCAGCGGCTGCGCCGCAAGGCGGGATCCGCGCTGGCCTGCGGACCGAGCGGGTCGGCGGGGCGCGCCGGGAGCACGAGATCCGCGAGGCGGCGGGCCGCGGCGAAGGCGACCTGCGCGTCCGCTCCGGGGGCCTCACCGACGTTCGCGCGCCCGCTCAGCGTGAGCGCCGCGATCCCGTGGAGGCCCGCGAAGAGCACGTGGGTGTCCTCGGCCGGGCGCGCGCTGCCGTGCCGGCGCACGAGCTCCACGAAGGCGCCCCACAGGGGGCGCGCGAGCCGCAGGCGCCCCTCGTCGCGCAGGCGGGCGCGGTCGAAGCGGCGCTCGGCCATGAGCCAGTAAAGATCCGGGTGCCGGAGCGCGAACTCGACGTAGGACACGGCGAGGGCGCGCGCGTCGTCGCCAGCGCGCGCCCTCGCCTCGAGCAGCTCCGCCAGCCTCCGCCACCCCGCGCCGTCGACACGGATGAGGAAACCATCGAGCGAGCCGAAATGGTGGTACAGCACCATCGTCGTCTGGCCCAGGAACGCGGCGATCTTGCGGGCGGTGAGATCGTCGCGCGTGAGCCGACCCTCGCAGAGCGCCCTGAACACGCGATCGACCGGCTCGTCGACGTCCATCACACCCATGCCCCCGATCCTGCCACACCGCGCGTCCCGGGTTGACGCCCTGAACATAACACTGTTATGTCGTGATGACATGGGAACATCTGACGACGGCAGCGACCGCGACGACGGCGACGAGAGGGCGTCCTCCGGGGCGCAGCGGCGGGGCCGGCTCCGGACGCTCGCGGCGGGCGCGCTCGCGGCGGGTGCGCTCGCGGCGGGCGCGCTCGCCGGGGCGTGCACGTCGCGCCCGCAGCCGGCGGCGGACGACGCGCCCGCGGGGCCGTACGAGGTGGTGGACGGGTGGCCGCGCATCCCCGAGGGGATGACGTTCGGCCCGGCGCTCGACGTCGCGGTCGACGGGCGAGGGCGCGTGCTGGTCAGCCATGCGGCCGGGCGCACGTCGGGGAACGACGCGCCGATCGGCGAGGCGACCATCCTGGTCTTCGATCCGGAGACAGGGGAGCTGCTCGACGCGTGGGGAGAGGGTTTGTTCGTCTATCCGCACGGGATCGAGGTCGACCCGAACGGCTTCGTGTGGGTGACGGACTCCGAGCAGGACCGGGTGTTCAAGCTGACCCCGGAGGGAGATGTGGTCATGACGCTCGGCGTGGTGCCGTGATGCGCGCGAGGACATGGCTGCTCGCGGCGCTCGTCGCGCTCGCGGCGCTCGGGTGCGCGGTGAGCCCGGAGCAGCTCGATCGGCCCACGAACGTGGCCTTCGGCCTGGACGGTGACGTCTATGTGGCGGACGGCTACAACCACGCTCGCGTCGCGCGCTTCTCCGGAGACGGGGAGTTCCTGATGGAGTGGGGAGAGAAAGGCTTCGGACGGGGGCAGTTCGACACGCCCCACGGCATCGCGACGGATGACGCGGGGCGGGTCTACGTGGCGGACCGGGAGAACGCGCGCGTGCAGATCTTCAGCGCCGACGGCGACTACATGACGCAATGGAAGAGCGCCGCGCTGGGGCGCCCCTGGGCGATCGCGTTCGGACCGGATCGCCACATGTACGTGGTCGACGGGGGCGACCAGGATCCGGAGCGACCGCGGGGGCATGTGCTGCGAGTCGACCTCGACGGGACGATCGTGGACCGGTGGGGCACCGCGGGGGACGGCCCCGGTCAGCTCGACTGGGGGCACGGCATCGCGGTCGCGCGGGACGGCAGCGTCTACGTCACCGGCCTGAGGGGCCGCGGGGTGCAGAAGTTCCGGAGGGCGAGGTGAGCGGGGCGGCGCGCGCGCTCGCGCTGGCAGCGGCCGCGGGCGGCGCGCTGGCCACGGCGCCGAGCTGGGCGCAGGGGGCGGGCGAGATGCCCATGCGGCCGGCGGACCGCGGGTATGTCGCGCTCTACGGCGTCGTCTCGGCGTCGCCGCACGACAGCGAGCAGGCGACGGCGCACGTCGCCCAGCAGGCGGCGGCAGGCGTCCGCCTGAACGGGTGGCTGAGCGCGACCGTGGATGTGACCTCGGCCTTCACCACATTCCAGGTACAGGGCGAGGCGCGGCGCTCGTCGTTCCGGGTCGGCAATCCGTTCGTGACCGTGCAAGCGGCGCTGGTCGAGGAGGGAGAGCGCTCGATCCATGCCGGGCTCGGGGCTGCGCCGCCGCTCGCGACGTTCCCTGGAACGATCCCGGCGAACACGGAGGTCGAGTACAACTACGCGGTCGCGACCGCGGCGCGCGGGTTCGCGGATCCGTGGATGTGGGCGCCGAACGCGATCCCGGTCGCGCTGCTGCTCCGCACCCGGGCGGAGCTTGCGACGCGCGTGGTGGTCGGCGCCGCGCTGGAGCCAGCAGTGCTCGTCTCGGTGAACTCGAATCCGTCGCGCGTCGCGATCGTGGCCGCCGCGCACGGCGGCTTGCGGATCGGGCCGCTGACGCCGGGGCTGCGGGTGCAGATGTTCGCGCAGTCGGCGCCGCTCGCCGGGCGCAACTTCTCGCAGTGGTCGGCGGGCCTCTACGCGAACGCGGAGCTCGGGGTGGTCTTCGTGCGCGCGCAGGGCGTGGTCAACCTGGACGCGCCATTCGGCCTGGCCGGACAGCGAGGGGCGACCGTGTGGGGGGCGTCGCTGGGCGGCGGGGTCCGCCTGTAACGGGGAGCGCACCGCCGCGAGCCACCTCCTGCGGACGGCTCACCGAGGGTCTGCGGTTGATCGATCGATCGCTGGATCGATCGCAACCACGGTCGATCGATCGAACGCTCGAACGCAACCACGGTCGGTACGGCCGGTCCAGTCCCACAGTCCAGTCCGGCGCAACCACGGTCGGTACGGCGACCACGGTCGGTCCGGCGCCGGGGGTGGGTCACAACCACGGTCGCAGTCCGCGGTCGGCAGTCGGTGCCGGAAAGCAACCGACCCATGTTGAGCCCCAGCCCCTCTGCGCCCCAACCCTGGCGCGTTGCGCGACCGGCAAGTGATGGCGGCAGCGTGACGACATTGACTGGCGGAAGTGGCGGATGGGGTGGCGGCCGCCACCCGTGCGAACGCTATGAGCGCGTCAAGATCCCAGGAAATCAACATCCCTTCTCTCTGGCACGGGGCTTGGAACTCCTCCGACCATGAGTCAGCCCCGCGCAATCGTCCCCGGCGCTACCTACCTCCTCACGCGCCGCGTCCTGCGAAGGCACTTCCTCTTGCGTCCCGATTCAGCCACAACAAGGCTCATAATTTACACCCTGGCCATATCAGCTCGCCGCCATGGAATTCTCGTGCACGCGCTGTGCGTGATGTCCACGCACCTTCATCTCGTTGTCACTGACACCCGTGGCCAGCTACCACGATTTCTCCAACAGTTTCATCGACTTGTCGCGCTCGGCATCAAGGTTCTGCGCGCGTGGGAGGGCCCAGTGTGGGATCACGGGGCGACGAGCGTGGTACACCTGACAACAAGGGACGCCCTGGTGGAGAAGATAGCTTACACCCTCGCAAATCCAGCGATCGCTGGCCTCGTACAGCACGCACACGAATGGCCAGGAGCGAAGGTGCTCGTAGACGAGATCGGCAGCGGCACGCTGCGTGCAGAACGCCCCGGAACATATTTCAACCCGAAGAATCCCCAGTGGCCGGAGAGTGCCGCACTTCCGATCTCACTTCCGCCATCCGTACAGACCAGTGACGCCGACGAATTTCGCCGTGAGGTCGCGCGCATCTTGAAGCAGCACGAGGACCAGGCTCGCGCAAATGCACGCCGAAAGAAACGCGACTTCCTCGGTGCCGCTCGCGCGCGCGAGGTTTCACCCTACGAGCGCGCGACGAGCATCGAGCCGCTTCGTGAGCTCAATCCAACGTTCGCGGTGGGCCGAGGGCGCACAGAGGCACACAAGCATGCGATTGCCGCCCTGCGTGCCTTTCGTGCCGCCTACAGGCAATCACTAGAGCATTGGCGGGCAGGCGTACGTAGCGCAGTCTTTCCTGCTGGAACTTGGTGGATGCGTGTGTTTCACGGAGTTGCCGTCAATGGCGGAGAGCTCGAAGCGGCGTAGGCGCATCGCGAGCACTCGCGGCGATGATGGGCGCAAATCAGGCCAAGCTAACGCCTGGTTGAGTCTTGACATCGTCACGTTCTGGGCCGCGGAGCGGAGGGCCACGGTGTGGAGGTCTGGCTGGTCCGGTGCGCGGTCGCGGAGGTCGGTCAGCGGCCAGCGCAACCAGGGTCCGGTCTCCGCGGTGGGGTATCCGGCGCAACCAGGGTCCGGTCTCCGCGGGTCTCCGCGCGGTCTCCGCGGTCGGGTATCCGGCGGGTCGAAGGGTCTTGGCCCCCCTGGGCCCCACCTGCCTCCCGGTCCTGCCGGGGCGCGGCCCTGCGGGCGTGCGGGCGCCTTGACCAGGTCCGGCCCCTATTCGCTCCGCTCGTCCGCGCGCGTTCCACCACGGTCGGCTCGCGCCGCGCATGCTAGACCGCGCTCCGTCGATGCCTCCCGACCGCCCTCTCCTCGCCGCCTCGAGCCCCCCGCTGACCGCCACCATGGGCGAGCTCGCGGGCAACCTCGAAGAGCTCGCCTCGAACGACACTGCCGCCGACGCCCCTGCGTCCGCGCCGGCCGACCACGAGCCGCTCCCGTCGTTCGACCTGCCCACGGACCGCCGCGTCGTCACGCCCAGGGACGTCGCCGCAGAGCTGGCCGCTTCGCCGCCTCGCACGCTCCACGTGACGGGCGCGGCAGGCTCGGCCGGCGCCCTCGTGGTCCGTCGCCTCATCGCCGCCGCCCCCGGTCGCCGCGTCGTCGCCATCACCGCCGACGTCGACAGCGCCCGCGCCCTGGCCGCCGATGCCTCGTTCCTGCTCGCCGACCGGGACGCCGACGACGCCGAGGCCGCCGGCGCCACCGCCGCCGGCCGCGTCCTTCTCTACATACCCAACGAGGCCAGCCCCTACGCCGACGTCAACCCGGACCGCCGCGGTGCCCAGACCCGCCTCGCCACGCTTTTCCACCTCGGCATGGACCTACCGTGGTTGGTCCTGGTCTGCCCCATCGCCGCGCTCGCCCGCAAGGTCGTGCCGAGGGACGAGGTCACCGAGCACGCCGAGCTCGTCATCGCCGAGCAGGAGATGGACCGCGACGCGCTCTCCGCCCGCCTCGGCGCCGCCGGCTACGTCCGCAGCCCTCTCGTCGAGGATCCGGGGTCGTTCGCCGTCCGCGGCGCCCTCCTCGACGTTTGGGCGCCGTCCGCCGAGCTGCCAGTGCGCATCGACTTTTACGGGGACATCATCGCGTCCATCAAGACCTTCAACCCCGACGACCAGCGCACGGTCGCCGACGTCAAGGAGGTCTGGCTCCCGCCGGCGCGCGAGGCGATCCTCACCTCGGACAACGTCGAGCGCGCCCGCCAGCGCGTCCGCGCCGCCTGCGACGCCATCGACTTCCCCTCGTCGAAGGCGCGCGCCCTGGTCGACGACGTCGCGAGCGGTCGCGCCTTCTTCGGGGCCGAGGGCTACCTGCCGGCATACGTCGACCTCGCCTCCTTCACGGCGTACCTGCCCGACGACGTGCTCGTCCTGCTCGAGGATCCGGCCTCCCTCACCGCCGCCCTGCGCGACGAGCTCGGCCGCGCCGCTGCCGACCGGAACCACAAAGACCGCGAGCCGCACTTCCCGCTCGACGCCTTCTACGAAGAGGAAGCGCGCGTCGCCTCGTGGCTCGGGGCCCGCACCGTGGTTGCGCTGCACCGGACCGGGGTCGAGGGCGCCGTGGAAAATCAGGACTCGCTGGAGCGCTTCGAGGTCGTCCCCGAAGACGCCCCCTCGCTCGCCACGCGCGACCAGTCGGACCTCGAGCGCGCCATCAAGGCGGCCCGCACGTCACGCGGAAAGCACGGCGCCCTTGACCCGTTGGTGCGACGCGTCATCGCGTGGCAGGAAGCGGGCCTGCGCGTACTCATCGCTGCGCGCGCACAGACCCAGGTTGAGCGTCTCGTCACCCTGCTTCGCCACCGCGAGGTGCGCGTGAAAGCCAACCTGGGTACGTTCGACCCCGCCTTCCTCGACGGCGGCAGCTCGGCCGCCCCGCGCGACACCGCCCTCGTCGTCGCCGGCTCGCTCGCACGCGGCGTCATCGCGCCGGCCGAGGGGCTCGCGCTCGTCACCGAGGAGGAGATCTTCGGCGCACGCGCCCACCGCCGCGCCGCCCGCGCCGCCGCGTCCTCCACGAAGCCCTCGCAGGCCTTCCTCGAGGACCTCCGCAACCTCGGTGTCGGCGACTACGTCGTCCACGTCGACCACGGCATTGGCCGGTACCTCGGCCTCGTCCACAAGCAGGTCGGCTCAACCACGGTCGATCTGATCGCCGTCGAGTACGCCGGCGGCGACAAGCTCTACCTCCCCGTCTACCGCCTCAATCAGATTCAAAAATTCAGCGGCGGTGAGGGCGCCCCCAAGCTCGACCGGCTCGGCGGGCAGACGTTCGCCAAGACGAAGGCGCGGGTCGAGAAGAGCGTCCGCAAGATGGCCGACGAGCTCCTGCGCCTCTACGCCGAGCGCCGCGCCGCAACGGCCGAGCCCATCGCGCCCCCGGACGACGACTACCGCGCCTTCGAGGCCACCTTCCCCTTCGACGAGACCCCCGACCAGGCCCGGGCCATCACCGAGGTCGCGGCCGACCTCGAGTCCGGCCGCCCCATGGACCGCCTCGTCTGCGGCGACGTCGGGTTCGGAAAGACCGAGGTTGCCATCCGCGCCGCCTTCCGCGCCGCGAACGCCGGTCGGCAGGTCGCCGTCCTCTGCCCAACCACGGTGCTCGCGCAGCAGCACTACCTCAGCTTCAAGTCCCGCATGGCCTCCTACCCCATCGAGGTCCGCGCCATGTCCCGCTTCCAGACGAAGCAGGAGCAGGACGAGGTCTCCCGCGGCCTCCGGGACGGCAGCGTCGACGTCGTGATCGGCACCCACCGCCTCCTCTCCAAGGACATCCACTTCAAGCGCCTCGGCCTCCTCGTCGTCGACGAGGAGCAGCGCTTCGGCGTCACCCACAAGGAGCGCATCAAGGCCCTCAAGACCAACGTCGACGTCCTCACGCTCTCGGCCACCCCCATCCCCCGCACCCTCCAGATGGCGGTCTCCGGCCTGCGCGACATGTCGATCATCACCACCCCCCCGGTCGACCGCCGCGCCATCCGCACCGTGGTTACGCGCCACGACGAGGCCGTCCTCCGCGAGGCCGTCCTCCGCGAGCTCGGCCGTGGCGGCCAGGTCTTCTACGTCTACAACCGCGTCGAGGGCCTCTACGAGCGCGCCGCCCGCCTCGCCGAGCTCGTCCCGACCGCCCGCATCTGCGTCGCCCACGGCCAGATGAGCGAGCAGAACCTCGAGCAGGCCATGCTCGACTTCGTCGAGGGGCGCTACGACGTCCTCTGCGCCACCGCCATCATCGAGAGCGGCCTCGACATCCCCCGCGCCAACACCATCCTCATCGACCGCGCCGACATGTTCGGCCTCTCGCAGCTCTACCAGCTCCGCGGCCGCGTCGGCCGCTCCAAGGAGCGCGCCTACTGCTACCTCATCGTCCCGCCCCCCAACGCCATGACCGACGAGGCCCGCGCCCGCATCGAGGCCCTCGAGCGCCACACCGAGCTCGGCTCCGGCTTCCAGATCGCCTCGCTCGACCTGGAGCTCCGCGGCTCCGGCGACCTCCTCGGCGCCGAGCAGAGCGGCACCGTCGCCCAGGTCGGCTTCGAGCTCTTCTGCCAGATGCTCGACGAGGCCGTCCACGAGCTGCGCGGCGAGCCCGTCGTCCACGACGTCGATCCCGAGCTCTCGTTCGACACCGATGCCCTTCTGCCAGAGGAGTATATTTCCGATGTCGGCGTACGCCTCTCGCTCTACAAGCGGCTCGCCGGCGCGGGCACGGCCGAGGACGTCCAGGATCTCGCCGTCGAGATGGAGGACCGCTTCGGCCCGCCGCCCATCGAGGCGCGGCGGTTCGTGCACCTCATGCGGCTCAAGACCGAGCTGCGCCGGCTGAAGGCGCTCGCGTGCGAGGCGAGCGCCAAGGGGGTCACGCTGCACCTGCGCGAGGACACCCCGCTCGATCACGCCAAGGTGCTGCGGCTGGTGCAGCCCAAGGCCTCGCCCTACCGGCTCTCGCCCGACATGCGGCTCACCCGCCGCGCGAGGGACGGCGAGGCGTTCACGAGCGGGCTGGAGGCCACCGACAAGCTCCTCAGCGAGCTCGCCGGCTGCCTCAAGGACGGCGCGTGAGCGCGGCCCCTCAGGGCCCCGGCGTGATCACGACCGACGCCGCCGACCGCTGCGACGGCCCATGGTGGACGGCCTCGATGTTGTTCCCGTCCGGATCGAGCACGAACGCCGCGTAATACCCCGGGTGGTACTGCCGCTCCCCGGGAGCGCCGTTGTCGCGGCCTCCCGCGGCGAGCGCCGCCTCGTGGAAGCGGTGCACCTGCTCCCGATCCGCCGTCTGGAAGGCGAGGTGCACGCGCGACACCGGCTCGCCGTCGCTCGGCGAGACGAACAGCTCGTCCGCGGAAAAGTACCCCGGCCCCTCCCGGCTCAGGTCGCGCCCGAGCGCCTGCAGCACCGCGCGGTAGAAACGCTTGCTCCGCTCCAGGTCGGCGACGCGGAGATGAACATGATCGATCAACCTGCCCACGTGGAATTGCATGGAGAGAGTGCCTACTACGGCGCCTCGCACGGTGAAAGTCCACCGGGCCGAGGCGACGCGGCGCTCGAGCGGTGATAACCTTGCGTGACGGGAGGGAATGGATGACCGATCGGAGGACCGACCGCTCGGCGCGTGAGCGGCTCGAGGCGCTCCAGCAGAACATCATGACGTGCTGGTACAGCCCGTTCCAGCTCGCCCGCACCGCGCTCGACATGACCGTCTCCCGCCTGATGGGCGCGCGCGGCGACTTCCGGCTCCTCGAGGCGATCGCCGGGCCCCAGCCGCCCTTCGACTATGCCGTCCTCAACGGCGCCGCGCGCGACGAGCTCTGGCTCGACTACGTGGCGGACACGGGCGACGGCTTCAACCCGACGTACGCGATCGCGAGCCTGCTCGCCCGGCCGTCGCTCTCGCTCGGCGGGCGGGAGACGAGGCGCGGAGAGGTGCTGATCATGGGCGGGGACCAGGTGTACCCCTCGGCCACGCGGCAGGCGTACTGGACGCGCCTCGTGGAGCCTTATGCGGCCGCGCTCCCGAAGGCCGAGCTGAAGGACGTCCCGCACCTGTTCGCGATCCCCGGCAACCACGACTGGTACGACGGGCTGACGAGCTTCATGCGCCTGTTCGGCCAGAAGCGCACGCTCGGCGCGTGGAAGACGCACCAGTCGCGGAGCTACTTCGCGCTGAAGCTCCCCCACGGCTTCTGGCTGCTCGGCGTGGACATCCACCTCGAGGCCGACATCGACCAGCCGCAGATCGAGTATTTCTGCAGGCTGGCGCGGCACGAGATGCGCGACGGCGACCGCGTGGTGCTCTGCACCGCCGAGCCCGACTGGGTGAAGGGCGCCATCTACAACCCCGATCTCCAGAGCAACCTCGCGTTCTTCGAGAAGCAGCTCGCCGACGCGCGGCCCGGGGTCGAGGTCGTCGCGCGCATCGCCGGAGACCTGCACCATTATCGCCGCCACGAGTCGGCGGACGGCCGGCAGAACATCACCGCGGGCGGCGGCGGCGCGTTCCTCCACCCGACCCACGGCGAGCCGGTCGCGGAGGTCCGCTCCGGCGCAGGCGCGGACCAGCGGCCCTACACGCTGAAGGCGTCGTTCCCGTCGGTGTGGGAGTCGCGCCGGCTCGCCTGGCGTAACCTCCTCTTCGCCCGGTACAACCTCGGCTTCTGGCCCGCGGCCGCCTTCGTCTACATGCTCTCTTCCCTGACGCTGCCGCGGCCCGGGCCGGGCGCGGTGGCGTGGGTGCTCGTCGTCCTGCTCCTGTTCATCTTCTTCACCGACACGCACCGGGTCTGGTATCGCCGCCTCGCCGGCTCGCTCCACGCCTCCGCGCACCTCGGGGCCGCGCTGGGGCTCACCTACCTCGGCGGCGCGCTGCTCGACGTCGACGTGCAGAACCTCTCCTGCCTGGGGAGCATCGTCGGCGTGGCGCTCTTCGTCGGCGTGACCGGCGCCGTGGTCGGGTCGACGCTCATGGGCGTCTATCTCCTCCTGTCGCTCAACGTCGCGCGGCGGCACGGCAACGAGGCGTTCTCGGCGCTCCGGATCGAGGACTACAAGAACTTCCTGCGCATCCACGTCCACCCCGGGGGGCTCACGTTCTACCCCGTCGGGCTGAGGAAGGTGCCGCGCGCGTGGAAGGTGGCCGAGGAGCGCAAGCCCGGTGAGCCGTGGTTCGTCCCCGCCGGCGGCGCGCTCGAGCCGGAGCTCATCGAGGAGCCCATCACGATCCCGATCGCGCCGCAGCATCGCCGGCTCGGCCAGCCGGCGACGGGCGCGGCCCTCGCCGGCGCCTGCGAGCGCCCGCCCAGCGAGCCGCTGAGCCGCCCCGCCGCGGCAGGCGCGGCGGCGGCGGAGGCCGGCGCGCCGGATCCGTAGCGGGCGGGTGCGCCGGCGTGGCGGCCGGGGGCGCCGGCGTGGCGGCCGGGGGCGCCGGCGTGGCGGCCGGGGACACCCGGTGCATGCATGAGGCACATCGCCTCATGCCGGGACAATCTGCCTTCCTCGCGCCAGGCGCGACCGCGCCGGCGCCGGAGGGCGTCTCGACTGGCCTGCTCACGAAGCCCCCGAAGGTGTCCATGGCGAGCATGTCCAAGGTGTTCGGGGAGCCGCGCTGTCAGGGCGAGGCGGCGAAATTGGGCATCGTCGGTGCCGGGGGTCGCGGGCAGATGGCGCGCTGCTCTCCTGGGGGCGCGAGCGGATCCTGGCCCTCGCGCGGGCACGAGTCCGGGCCGTTGGCGATGGCGTCCTGCTCGCGGTCCTCGGGGGTCCACTCGCGGTTGATGCTGGGCGCGTTCGCGAGCCCCTCGGCGCACGCCGTGGAGGCGGCGACGAGGAGCAACGCGAGCACGGCGCGGATCGAGGGGCAAAGAGATCGTTTCATGGGCACATCCCATCTCCACCGTGGCGCCGACGCGGGCAGCGCCGGTGCACGGAAGCCGTCAGGGTTTCCCGACGGAGGTTCACGGTCCGTGCCAGGTCGAGGTTGCCGGGCCGTCCGGCAACCCGGGGCCGTCCGGCAACCCGGGACGGCCGCGGCGCCGCGGCCGCCCGCCGCGGCTGCCGGGCTCGGCCCGGCGAGGCGGTCGAGCCGAGCGCGACGAAGGCGGCCGCGGCCGCGGCGTGATGCGTCGCGCATGGCTTGCGTCCCTGCGCAAGGGCCCAAGGTGGTGGGCGCGGGGGTCTGTGCCCAGCGCGACCCCGGAAGGAGTGTCGATATGGCGAGAGACGTCATCGAGGTCCTCAACGACCTCATCCAGCTCGATCGCGACGCGATCGCCTCGTACGACCAGGCCATCGATGCGTGCGAGCACGCTCAGATCAGGGAGATGCTCGGGAGGTTCCGGGACGACCACGCGCGCCACGTGGTGGATCTGAGCGCGCACGTGTCGTCGATCGGCGGCGTCCCGGCGCAGACCCGCGACCTCAAGGGCAAGATCATCGAGGGGTTCACGGCGATCACGAGCATGGGAGACCAGAGCGCGCTCCTCGCGATGCGCGGCAACGAGGAGCTCTCGAACCGGCTTTACCAGGCGGCGTTGAACGAGGGGCTCACGACCGAGGCGCGGGCGATCGTCGAGCGCAACTACGACGACGAGCGGCGGCACCTCGCATGGATCAAGGACGCGCTGACGAGGAAAGTCTGGGATCAGGCCGCGTGAGCGGGCGCTCGGCCCGCGGCGGCGGCGAACACGACCTGAATCAGGTCTCACGGTGGGGGTAATATGAGATCGAGTCGGTACATCCATCTCGCGCTCGCCATGGGCGCGCTCGCGGCCGTGCCTGCGCTGTCGGCCGCGCAAACGGGCAGCACGGGCCAGCCGCAGCAACGAGAGTCGGGCACCCCGGGCGCCGCACAGGGCGGCGGCGCGCAGCAGCGGGGCGCGCACGGCAGCGCGCAGCAGGGCGGCAGCGCGCAGCAGGGCGGCAGCGCGCAGCAGGGCGGCAGCGCGAAGCAGCAGGGCGACCAGGCCAGCGCGAGCGGCGGGCAGCGCGCGCAGCAACAGGGGCAGGGCCAGAAGAAACAGGCCATAAAGCTCCACGAGCAGATCTCGTTTCAGGTCGAGGACGGGTGCACGTACACGGCCTCCGTGAACGGCCGGATCGAGCAGACCGCGGCGGGCAAATCGCAGCAGCCCTCGGGCAGCCAGCCTGGCGGCGGCAGCCAGGGACGCGGCGGCACGGGCGCGCAGGGCCAGACGGGCGGCGCCGCGCAGCAGGGCGGCAGCGACGCGCACGCCCACGCCGGCGGCGCTCAGGGCCGCGGCCAGGACACAGGCGGAAGCCAGGCACAGGCCGGCGGCGCGCAAGCGGGCAGCCACGCCCAGGCCGGAAAGCCCCAGGGCGGCAGCCAGGACCAGGCCGGCAGCCACGCCCAGGCCGGAAAGCCCCAGGGCGGCAGCCAGGATCAGGCCGGCAGCCAGGATCAGGCTGGAAGGACCCAGGGCGGCAGCCAGGACCAGGCCGGCCGCCAGGCACAGGCTGAAAGGACCCAGGGCGACAGCCAGGCCGGGCCAGGGGCCGCCGACAAGGAGAAGGTGAAGCCCAACCTGACGGTGTCCGCCTCGATGAGCTGCCCGAACACGCCGGAGCTGCGGGTCAGCGACACGCTGAAGACGGACTCCGCCGTGTCCCGCTCGGAGCTCGAGGAGATGATCTCGCGCCGCGCGAGCATCGCGACCGAGAAGGGCGGGCGCTTCTGCATGTACGTGCCGCAGTTCGAGCTGACGCGCGAGAAGCTGAGCGGGAAGGGCATCGCCCAGCTCTGCCGCGTGCCCGCGGCGAATCAGAGGCAGGGGATGCGGTAGGTAGCGGGGGTGGGAGAGGGCGGTCCCGAGAGCGCTGGCGCCCTCAGGACCGCCCGGCGACCGCGGCGCCGCGAGCGCGGGCGCCGCTGATGGTCACGGCTCCGGGTGGTCGTCGTGGCCCACAGCGCACTCGGTCGTCGTCAGCCTCGCGACCACGTAGGGCCGCTCCGTCTGCGAGTAGTAGCCGGTCGAGGAGGAGGTGACGCTCCAGGTGTGGCCCAGCAGATTTCCGGAGAGATCGCTGTATACACGCATCCACGCCGTCCCCGGCCCCTGGGTGAACACGCCGTTGACGCACCGGCTGTCGACAAAGCTCGTCGCGGTGCATGAGCCATGCTTCGAGCCGGTGGAGTCGATGATGGGCACCGCCCACTGCCTCGTCTGGGAGAATTTCGGATTCAGCTGCGTCGTGAGCTCCTGCGCCGGGCCGTTGATGATCGCGAGGTGCCCTGAGTACGTCATCGTCTTGTCGAGGACGAGCACGTCACCCGCAGCGAGCTGGGCGACGTTCGAGATGAGCGTTACATCGATGCCACCGGCCGGCGCCTTCGCCGGATCGGTGAATGCGTCATAGTACTGCTCCGAGCTCGGGCTGATCGAGCCCCAGATGAAATCGAGATCGTCCTCGTCCCATTCCTCTTCCACATTCGCGTCCCCGTGATCCCAGAGCTCGTTCTTCTGGACCAGCGAGAAGAGCACGGCGCCGTTCCCCATCGCAGGGTTGCTGGCGACGACGCTGAGCGCGCCGGCATGGATGACGGAGGGGAGATCGAGAGGGAGGTCGTCCTCTCCGCACGTCTCGTCGGCCTCCGCGCGGGTAGCGCCCAGGGCGACGAGAGAAGCAGCAGCAGACACCATCAGGAAACGAGCCACATTGCTGAGCATGAAGTACCTCGGTTGACGGTTACCACGTTGCCGTTCCGCAGGCCGAGCAGATTCGGTTAAGGAGGACGATCGTGTACAGCGAGGGAATCGCACCTGGTCGCGTCGAGCCTAGCATCCGATGTTTACTGTCCATACACGGCTTCCGTCAACACACTTCGAACACGACGCGAGTCAACGATTCATTTTCATGGGGTCATGTGGGACACAAGAGCTCTTCCGACGGCACTGCCGGACAGTGTCCACCGCTCGACGGACGCATCGACTCATCGACTCCGCCGTCACGCGACTCCGCCGTCACGCGACTCCGCCGTCACGCGGCTGACGCCGCGCGCCACGGTCGCCACGGACGACGGATGAGCACGTGGCGCGGTCGTTCCTGGCGACCCGTACTGCTGGAATCCAGCAGCACGCCACACGCTGGGTGCTGGAACGGAGTTGCGCAGCGGGAGCGGGGCCGCGGAGGGCCCGCCCAGAGAGGGCACAGCCGCGCTCAATGCATCGGGAGGAGTGCGGCAACGAGCCGCGCGGTCAGCGAGGGCGGTCGGGGAGAGGGCGCTGCGGCAGATGGCGGCCCCGAGGGGCACGGCCTGGCGCGGGGCGAGTCCCCGGCCGTCGACGCGCCTCGCGACGTGAGCGGCGGCGGGACGCCGGCTCGGGGAGCCCGCGAGGCGGCCTCGGACGGACGCCTCGCACTCCAGCGCTCCTCAATCCGCCTGGCCGCCTCGGTACGGCAGCTCGTCCAGCACGGGCGCCTCCGGAGGCCCCTTCGACGCGCCGTTCTTCCCGAGCTGCGCGGTGCTCGACGCCGCCGCCCGGGTTGCGTCGCCTCGCCGTCGTCCTCCAGCCCCGGCGGCGGCTGGCAGAGCCTCATCGTCGGTCCTCAGTGTCTGTAAACCTCGGCGAAGATCGAGCGACGCATGTCGCTGTCGGTCGTCGTCTCGCGAACCCACGCGGCGATCCCGGTCCCGTTCGGACCGAAGGCCACCGCCGGCTGCCAGTGCTCGGCAGCGTTGTCGTCCTCCAGCGCGTGGGCCTCCGTCCATCCCAGCGCCGGCGACAGCTCGCTGGCAAAGATCGACTGGACGGCGGCGGCGTCCTGTCCCCACACGGCGAGCGCACGCCCGGCCCCATCCACGGCGACATCGGGGCTCGTCACGCTGTCCTCGTCGATCGAGAGCTTGTCGGCTGGCTGGAAGCTCGTCGCCGAGAAGCGCCGCGCCCAGATCGCGCAGGCGGCGCCGCACTGCCGGAACACGACGACCCCCTGCCCCTCCGCGTTCATCGCGACCGAATAGCCGCTCGCGTGCTCGCCCGCGGTATCCACGCCGGTCGCGCCGGTCCACGCGCCCCCTGAATAGCGATTGGCGATCACGTGCGACTCCGAGCCGGTCGAGCCGCGCTGGAGGAAGACGACCATCGCGTTCCCGTTGCCGTCCATCACGACGCGCGGGCTCAGGTGGTCGAGCGTGTCATCAGCCTCCAGCGCCTGCGGGGTCCCCGTACTGCCGTCGTGCGTCGTCAGATCGTGCGTGACCACGTTGCCCATCACGTTGAGGCGCTCGTCGTCCGACTGGAACCACGCTGCCACGGCGCGCAGCGTCGTGCCCACGGTGGAGACGCCGACAGCCATGCTGCTGCAGCTCGTGGTGCTCCCCGACACCTTCACCGGTGTCCGCCAGCCCTGCCCGACCTCGTAGATGGCCACGTAGCCCTCGCTCGTCGCGTGGTCGGCGGTGGACACGTCGATCCCCACGGCGGCATGGCCGGCGGGGGTCATCGCGACCGACGTCGACTGTCGCAACATCCCCGGGGTGCCCGCGGCGACGGTCTCGATGGCGCCCCACCCGGCGGGCCATCCGAGCGACGCGGTGAACCGCCTGGCGAACACGGCGCCGCCCACCGAGTTCGAATACCAGACGACCACCCCGTCGCCGTCGGCGTCGATGGCGACCGTGGCGTTCACGCCGCGCGAGGCCGCGTCGTTGATCTGCACAAGCGAGTCCCAGCTGTCGCTCTCCTTGACATAGCGGCGCGCCCAGACGGTGTCCTGGTCATAGAACACGAGCAGCGCGTCGCCGTTGGCCGAGACAGCGATCTGCGGGAAGAAATTCGAGACCTGATTGGAGAGGTCGTCATGACCGACCCGCTCGAACGTACCCCACTGGGGCGACGTGGCTTCACCCCCGGCACCAGCGCCGCCAGCCCCGCTCCCGCCTGTCGCGCCGCCGCCTCCGCTGCCCTCGGGACCGCCGCCCCCGCCGCTGCCCGGAGCGCCGCCCCCCGTGCCCGTGGCGCTGCTCACGTCTCCGGAGCTCGACGAGGACTCGAAGCTCCGCACCTGCTGACCGCAGGCCGCGACGAGGACGAGCCCCAGAATGAAACCCAGCTTGCGCCCGGCGCCCAAGCCCCCAGCGTGTCCGAACTGTTCGCGCATCATGCGCGAGGATGAGATCCGAACACATCGGAGGTGTCAATCCCAGCGGCGCGACATATCCGTGCTTGGCGAGACGCACTCAGCCGCGTGGTGGTGCGCCGCCGGCGTGCGAAGAAGTGCTCATGGTCACCGGGGTGAACAGAAGCGTTGGCTCCGGTCGAAGAACGGCGTACGATGCTGTGCTCATGTCAACGTTCGGATCGAGACAGGAGGCCTCGCGGCGTCCCTGCAAAGCGTCCGTGGAGGGCGGGCGGCTCTGCGCCGCCGTTCCGCGGCGCGCGGCGAGCTCCTGCGCGATGAGCCGCAGGCCATGACGCGTAGGCGCCCGACAATCGCCCTGTTGATCGACAACATGGCGGGCGACTACCAGTCGGAGGTGCGGTCCGGCATCGAGCGCGCCGCCGAGGCGCACGACGTCAACCTCCTGATCGCGTTCGCGTTCGGAGAGCAGATCCCCCTGCCCGGGTCGACCGATGCGGCCCGGAGGAGCCTCTACCACATCATCGGTTCGGAGATCGTCGACGGCATCATCGTCGCTTCGTCGACCCTTTGCCATCTCGCCAGCATCGACGCCGTGCGGGAGTTCTGCCGGTCTTCGTCGTTGCCGCTCTGCAGCATCGGGATGGCGATAGACGATATCCCGAGCCTCATGGTCGACAACGCCCTCGGGACCGAGATCTCGGTCCTGCACCTGGTCGACGAGCACGGGTGCAGGAGGATCGCGTACATCAGTGGCCCCGCGAACAACGAAGAGGCGCTCCTCCGCGCCGGCGGCTACCGGAGGGCGCTCGCGGCGCGCTCCATTGCTCACGATGAGCGCCTCTTCGTGTCCGGCGCGTTCACGGTGGGCAGCGGGCGCGCCGCGATCCGCGAGCTCCTGGATCGTGGGGTCGATTTCGACGCCATCGTCGCCGCCAACGACTGCATGGCGCTCGGCGCGATCGACCTGCTCAAGGAGCGGGGCATCGACGTGCCCGGCGACGTCCTGGTGTGCGGCTTCGACGACATCCGCACGGCGCGCTTCACCAAGCCGTCGCTCTCCACCGTTCGCCAGCCCACCAAGGAGATCGCGGGGCTCGCCGTGGAGACGGTCCTCCAGATGATCGAGGGCGAGCCTGTCCCGGTGCTCCGGCTGGTGGGCGTAGAGCTGACGCGGCGCGTGTCCTGCGGCTGCGGGCGCCAGGCGGGCCCCCTGCTTCTCCCTCCGGGGGCCGCCGCGTGGAGCGGTCCGAGCTCGCTCGCCGGGCAGCGGGCGTCGCTGGAGCGCGCGCTCGCGCAGGCGGTCACGATCTCGGCCCGCTCGCTCGACGGATGGGCGGACACGTTGCTCTCGGCGCTGGAAGAAGAGCTCGCCGGGGACAGGGGCCGTTTCCTGCGTGGGCTCGAGGAGCTCCTCGACGCGGCCCGGCGCGAGGGGGTGCTCCTCGAGCAGTTCCAGTCCGTGATCTCGCTCCTGCGCGCGCGGCTCCAGAGGGCGGCGGAGCAGGGCGGCGACGCCGCTCTGAACGAGACGCTGGAGCAGATCTGGCACGCTTCCCGGATCGCCATCGGAGGCGCGTCCGTGCATGTCGAGGGGGAGCAGCGGCTCAAGGTGGAGCTCGCCGCGATCGACGTCAACTATGGGATGAGGCACTTCTCCACGTGCCTGAGCCTGCCGGTGCTCCGGTCCACGCTGGCGGCGGATCTGCCGAAGCTCCAGTTCTCGCGCGTCGCCGTGTCGCTCTTCGACGACGCGGCGTGCTCCACCATGAGGCTGTTCTTCTGGATGGAGGACGGCCGCGAGGTGGAGGTGCCGCCCGTGAGCTTCCCGGCGCACCACCTCGCGCCCCCGGGGTTCCTGAGCGGCGAGGAGCGCTGGAGCGTGATCACGTTCCCGATCGCATTCGGCGGGGTCGAGAAGTTCGGCCTCGCGGTGGTCGACGGCCAGCCGAACGAGATGATCTACGACGCGTTGCGCCTCCAGCTCGGCTCGGCGGTGAAGGTGGCGACGCTGCACCGAGAGGTGGTGCGGCAGGTGGAGCTGCGCGAGCGGATCGAGCAGGAGAAGGTCCGCGAGGAGAGCCGCGTGGCGGCGCGCATCCAGACGACGCTGGTGCCAGAGCAGATCTCGGTCGAGGGGCTCGAGCTCTGCGCGATGATGAAGCCGGCCGCCGAGGTCGGCGGCGACTACTACGATGTGATCGCGACGCCGGACGGGGGCTGGATCGGGATCGGCGACGTGGCGGGGCACGGGCTCGCGGCGGGGCTCATCATGCTGATGATCCAGAGCATGGTGTCGGTGATGGCGTCGAGCCCCGCGGCGGCGGGCCCGCGCGGGATCGTGTGCGCGGTCAACCGGGCGGTGTACAAGAACGTCCGCGACCGCATGAAGCGGGACGAGCACGCGACGCTGCTGCTCATGCGGTACACACGCGACGGCCGCGTGACGTTCGCCGGCGCGCACGAGGACATCCTCGTCTGCTCGCCGCGCACGAGGCGCTGCGCGACGATCCCGACGAGCGGGGTGTTCATCGGCGTGCTGCCCGAGATCGACGCGATGACGCGGGACGCCGAGCTCGTGCTGGAGGACGGAGACGTCCTCGTGCTCTACAGCGACGGCGTGACCGAGGCACGCAACGAGCATCACGAGCAGTTCGGGCTGGACCGGCTCTGCGCCACCGTCGAAGCGTCGCAGTCCGCCCCCGTGGAGGTGATCCGCGATCGCATCCTCGGGGCGGTCGAGGGCTGGTGCCCGTGCCTGGACGACGACATCACGATCCTGGTGGCGCGGTACCGCAAGCCCGGGTAGCCGGAGGCCGGCGGGGCCGCGCGAGGGGTCGAGGTCGAACGAGAGGGGAAGCCCGCGTGGCGAGGAAAGCCCGCGCGGCGGGCGCGGCGCGCCGCGAGGCGGGCGCGGCGCGCCGCGAGGCGGCTCCGGGCCGCCGCCTCGCTCGCGCCGGCCTGGCGATCAGTACGGCAGCTCATCCAGCACAGGCACCTCCGGCGGCCGCCCGCGGGCGCCGTTCTTCCCGAGCCGCGCGGTGGTCGGCACCCCCGCCCCGGGCTGCGTCGCCTCGCCGTCGTCCTCCAGCCCCGGCGGCGGCTGCCCGAGGGCGCGGCGCCCGGTGAAGCGGAGATCCCGCGCGATCACCTCGGTGCGGTAGCGGCGGATCCCGTCCTTTTCGTAGCTCGACGTGCGCAGCCCGCCCTCGATGAGCACGCCGTCCCCCTTGGTCAGGACCTTCGCGAGCGCCTCGGCGCGCGGCCCCCAGAACACGATGTTGTGCCACTCGGTGCGCTCCTTGGGCTCCTTGTTCTTGTCGACGAACGACTCGTTCGTCGCCATCCGGAGCTGGAGCACCGGCGTGCCGTTGCCGGTGTAGCGCAGCTCCGGATCGGACCCGAGGTTGCCCATGAGAATCACCTTGTTCAGACCTTCGTTCATGATGTGCTCCCTGCGATGAGTGTCGTCTTCTGTCGTCATTTGCTGTCGTCGGTGTCGTGTGTACCGTCTGCTGTCGTTCGTGCTCTTCTCCAGGTTTGCCTGCTGTGGTGCGTCGCTCCTCGTGAGGCGCCATGTCGTCGTGGAAGACGAGGAGCGGGTCCGGCGGCGCCCCGTCGCCGGACTCGCCCTCTCCCGGCTCTCTCTCAGGAATCCATCGCCGCGCCGCCCCCGGGCCGCGCCGGCGCCGCCGCGTCGACCGCCGCGCGGAGCGACGTGGCGAGCGTCGGCTTGCCGATCAGCGCCTCGCGGGCGCGCTCCCTCCCCTGCCCGATGTGCTCGCCGCCGAACGACAGGTGCGCGCCGCTCTTCTCCACCACGCCGAGCTGGCAGGCGAAGTCGATGAGATCCGCCGCGCTGTCGATGCCCGAGCCCCAGCGGATGTCGAACTCGGCCTCTCGGAAGGGTGGAGCCAGCTTGTTCTTGACCACCTTGACGCGCGTCCTCGACCCTATGGCCTCGTCGCTCACCTTCACCGGCCCCACGCGGCGCACGTCGAGGCGCACGCTCGCGTAGAACTTCAGCGCGTTGCCGCCGGTGGTCACCTCGGGGTTGCCGAAGACGACGCCGATCTTCTGCCGGAGCTGGTTGATGAAGATGAGCGTCGTGTCGGTGCGGTGGCATATCCCCGTGAGCTTGCGGAGCGCCTGGCTCATCAGCCGCGCCTGGAGGCCCATGTGCGACTCGCCCATGTCGCCCTCGATCTCGGCCTTGGGCGTGAGCGCAGCCACCGAGTCGACGACGATCACGTCGACGGCGCTCGAGCGCGCGAGCGTCTCGACGATCTCGAGCGCCTGCTCGCCGTTGTCCGGCTGCGAGACGAGCAGCCGGTCGATGTCGACGCCGATCGAGCGCGCGTACGTGACGTCGAACGCGTGCTCGGCGTCGATGAACGCGGCGACGCCGCCGGTCCGCTGCGCCTCCCGCATCGCGTGGAGCGTCAGCGTCGTCTTGCCCGACGACTCCGGGCCGTAGATCTCCACGATGCGCCCGCGCGGGTAGCCGCCGATCCCGAGCGCCGCGTCGAGCGACAGCGAGCCGCTCCGGATGAGGCCGATGTCCCTCGTCTCGCTCTCGTCATTCAAGGCCATGATCGCCCCTTTCCCGAACTGCTTCTCGATGGTGCCGACAACGGTCTTCACGGTGCGGAGCTTCTCGGCGATCTCGGTCATCATGTTGCATTCTCCTTGTCGAACGTGCCTGTCGTGCGTGCGCGCCCCCGAGCGCGCGAACAGCCTGTCTTGCGCGGCCGTCGGGGCGGCCGCGATCGCGCCCGCGTCGGTGCGGGCGCAATGGTCCTGGGTCGCGCGGCGGGCACGGGCGCCCGCCGCGGCGGTGGCGGGCTCAGACGCCCGCGGCGGCGGCGGGCGGCGGCCCGGCGGCGGCCTCGCGGTCGAAGAGCCGCGCGCCGATCGCCTCGGCCACGTGCGCCGCGCGCACGGCAGAGCTCCCGTCCATGTCGGCGAGCGTCCGGGCGACCCGCAGCACCTTTGTATACGCCCGCGCCGAGAGGCCGAGGCGCTCGACGGCCGACGCGAGCACGCGCGCGCCCGCGGCGTCGGGCATGGCGACGCGCGCGAGATCGCGCGGGCCGAGCTCGGCGTTGCACGCCACGACGACCTCCCCCGCCTCGAAGCGCGCGCGCTGCGCGGCCCGGGCCTCGACGACGCGCGACCGCACCGCCGCGGAGCTCTCGGGCGCGTGGAGCGACGCGCGGCCGTCGCGGCGTTCGCCTTCCGCCGCGCGGAGCGGCGCGCACAGGTGCGCGACGTCGACCGGCGGCAAAGCGATGTGCAGATCGATGCGATCGAGCAGCGGCCCGCTCAGCCGCGCGCGGTAAGCGCGGACGCGGTCGACGGAGCAGACGCAGCGGTTCCCGCGGTCGCCGTGGAAGCCGCACGGACAGGGGTTGATCGCGGCGACGAGGATGGGGCGCGCCGGGAACACGACGCGGGCGCGGGCGCGGCAGAGGGCGACCGTGCCCTCCTCGAGCGGCTCGCGCAGGGCCTCGAGGACGCCGCGGCGGAACTCGAGGAGCTCGTCGAGGAACAGGCATCCATGGTGGGCCAGCGAGACCTCGCCGGGGCGGATGGGATCGCCGCCGCCGACGAGCCCCGCGGCGCTCACCGTGTGGTGCGGGGCGCGGAACGGGCGCGTCGCGACGAGGCCCCTGTCCGGCGAGAGCAGGCCCGCGACCGAGTGAATGGCGGTGACGTCCAGCGCCTCTTCATGGGTCATCGGCGGCAACACCGTGGGGAGTCGGCGAGCGAGCATGGTCTTTCCGCTGCCCGGCGGGCCCATCATGATCAGGTTGTGCGCCCCGGAGGCCGCTATCTCGAGGGCGCGGCGCGCGCCGTGCTGGCCGCGGACCTCGGCGAGGTCCACCGACGCGGCGCCCGGCTCGGCGGCGAGCGGGGCGACGGAGCCGGCGCCGGGAAGGGCCTTGTGGCCGCGCAGGTGGGCGACGACCTGCGCGAGGTGCTCCGCGATGAGGACGTCGACGCCGGCCACGCTCGCGGCCTCGCGCGCGTTGCCCTGGGGCACGATCGCGCGCTCGATGCCCTGCTCCGCCGCGCCGCGCAGCGCCGGCAGGACGCCTCGGACGGGGCGCACGGCGCCGCTCAACGAGAGCTCGCCGAGCAGGCCTATCCGGTCGAGTCCCTCGGAGGGGATCTTGCCGAGCGCCGCGAGCGCGGCGAGCGCGATGGCGAGGTCGTAGGCGCCGCCGCTCTTCTTGAGATCTGCCGGAGCGAGGTTCACGGTGATCACATATTCGTCGAGCTCGACGCCGAGTTGCTGGAGCGCGGCGCGAACGCGCACGCGGCTCTCGCGGACGCTCGCCTCGGCGAGGCCCACCATCTGGAAGAACGACGGTCCGCGGCCCGAGTCGACCTCCACGCGGACGGGGTGCGCGTCGAGCCCGAGCAGAGAGAACGTGAGCGCCGTGGCCTGCATGCCGGAGCCCTTTCGCGAACGGCGTGCCAGGCGGGGATGGCTGTGATTTCAACGGGTTACGCAGCGACCGGGGGTGGCGGATGCGCGGAGGGGGTGGCGGCCGCCAGGGGCCGCGGAGGCGAGGCGTCCGCCGGGGGCCCGCCTCGCCCGCCGCCCTCCCGGAGCCCCTTTCTGGTCCACCTTCCCGGCCCTCCGCCGGGCCCCTTTGCGCTGGGATCGCCAGGCATGTCCTCCGACTGCCCTTCTCCTGGGATCGCGCGCTCTCGTCCTCCCGGCGCGACGACAGGGCGCGCTCTCCAGCACCGTACATGACAGTGACGCACGCCCCGGGCACCCCCGTTGCAATGAGACCACACGAGGTCGCGGGCGCCGCACGGTGCGACGCACACGAGGCCTCCATCGAATCCATCGAAAGGCAGGTACTCATGGACGCACTTCGCACAATCCAGGCAGGGCTCGGGCTCGCGCTCGTGACCGCGCTCGCGCTCGTGACCGCGTCCGCGTCGGCAGAGAGCCCCGACGCCTCCAGGCAAGCAGGGCTCCAGTGCACCATGTCGTCGGGCTCCTCCCTGACGGGCAGGGAATGGGGATGGGTGTCCCCGACGCGGCACCCGGGCATCTGTAAGCGGGTGCGCATGGGTGGGTCCGCGCCGCCGGACTTCCCCTCCTGCCATCAGCGCGCCAGAGAGCTCGGATGCCACACGGTCGTCGACTGATGGACCGCCGAGCGCAGCGCGCGGGCCGGACTGCCATTTCCAGATAGGGATCGCTCGTCGCGCGAGACGAGCGATGGGCCGAGCTCGCCCCGAAGGGCTGGATGGATAAGCTCCGGCCGATCGATCCGATGGCCGCGCAGGCGGTGTTCGACCAGGCCCGGGCGCGCACCGTGCGCCCCCCTACCCGGGCGCGCGGTACCTCGCCACGAGGATCGTGATGTCGTCGTCCGGGCTCGGGCACCAGCCCTCGACCTCCGCCAGGATCCTGTCGCGGATCGCGCCGACGGGCGCCTCCTGGGTCGCCTCGATCGCGGCGCACAGCCGCTCCAGACCGTACTGCTCGTTGTGCGCGTTGCGCGCCTCGGTCACCCCGTCGCTGTAGAGCACGAGCACGTCCCCGTCCTCCAGGACGAGCTCGGAGTCCCGCGTCATCGGGCCGATCTCGGGCAGCGCGCCGATCCAGACGCCGGAGCTCGGGATGCACACGCAGCGCCGCGCGCGCGCCGAGCACACGATGAGGTCGTCGTGCGCGCCGGCGAACGTCACCCGCCCGCCGCGCTCGTACCGGAGCAGCAGGAGCGTCGCGTGCTCGTCGCGCTCCAGGCGGTCGCGGACGTTCTTGTAGATCGCCCGGTTCAGCGCGGAGACGACCCTGGCCGGGCTCGCTGTCGGGTCGTCGGACGTCAGCGCCGCGATCATGCTCTGGATCATCAGCATGATGAGGCCCGCCGCCAGGCCGTGCCCCGCGACGTCGCCGATCCCGAGCCACCCGCCCCACGGCGTCGCGATGACATCGTAGTAGTCGCCGCCGACCTCGGCCGCCGGCTTCATGATCGCGGCGAGCTCGAGCCCCTCGATCGAGAGCTGCCTCGGCACCAGCGTGGTCTGGATGCGCGCCGCGACGCGGCTCTCCTGGCGGACCCGCTCCTGCTCCAGCCGCTCGCGCAGCTCCACCTCGCGCACGACCTGCCGGTGGAGCGACGCCCCCTTGATCGCCGAGCCGAGCTGGAGGCGCAGCACGTCGTAGACCATGCCGCTCGCCCGGTCGTCGAGCACCGCGACGCCGAACACCTCCACGTCGCCGAACGCGACCGGGAAGACGATCATGCTCCAGCGCTCCGCGGCGTCCAGGAACCCGGGGGGCGCGAGGAGCCTCGCCGGGAAGCTCACCGGCGGCGCGTCCACCTCGCGGCCGCCCTCCATCACGAACAGCGGCCTCATCGTCTCGCGCTGGACGTCGTCGTAGAGCGACACGGCGACGCGCGAGAACTGCATCCTCGGCAGCTCCGACGCGAGGAGCCCCTTGAGCACGGGCAGGCTCAGGCACGCAGCGAAGCCCCGCACGCCGTACGTCACGTCGATCGCGGCGAGCTCCACGTTGAGCCGCTGCTCCCCCTCGACGTGCACGGACGCGCTCCCGACCGCGAGGCGCGCAGCGTGCCAGAGCTGCTCCAGCGTCTCCGTCATGGCCTCCTCGTCGCCGTCCTCGGGCGGCGGATGGACGCGCGAGCGCAGCAGCGAGATCACGTTCTGGAACTGGTCGAGCAGCACGCCCTCGCGCCGCGCGCCGTTCAGGATGCCCTGGAGCGCGCGCAGGAAGCGGCCCTTGACGCCCCCGAGCTCGGCCTCGATCGCGGAGAGCAGGTCGCCCGCCCAGCCGTCGAGCGCGCCGGCCGGGATCACGACCGTCCTCATGAGCGCGCGCTCGAGCTGCACCCGCTCCTCGGCGACCGGGACCGGGCGACCCCGCGCCGACGGGGCCGGGGGCGCGAGCGTGTCGCCCGCGCAGTAGCCGCAGCCGCACGACTCGCGCCGCGTGAGCTCGACGCGCACGAGCTGCAGCGCCGGCGCGGGAGCGCCGTCGAGCATGCGCACCATCGTGCTCACCGCGAGCCCGCCGAGCCGCTTGATCGGCTGGCGGACCGTGGTCAGCGACGGCTTCGTGAAGCGCGCGACGCCCACGTCGTCGAACCCGCACACGACGACGTCCTGCGGGATGCGGCGCCCCTCCGCCTTGAGCACCTCGATCGCGCCGAGCGCCATGCGGTCGTTCGCGGCCACGACGGCGTCGAACGCGACCCCGCGCCCCAGGATCTCGCGCATCGCCTCGCGCCCGGTCACGATCGTGAACGCCCCGTGCGCCACGAGGCGCTCGTCCCACGGGATGGCGCGCGCCGCGAGCGCGCTCCGGTACCCGCGGGCGCGGAGCTCCGCCTCCTCGTTGCCCGGGGGCCCGCCGATGTACGCGACCCGCAGGCACCCGTGGTCGTCGACCACGTGGCCGACCGACATCTCGCTCCCGAGCGCGTTGTCGATCATGAAGCTCGGCACGCCCTCGATCATCATCCCGATGCTGCACACAGGCAGCGGCGCGAACGACCTGCAGAACGCCGGCATGCCGTCGACCCCGGCGAGCTGACAGAGGGTCGACGAGGCGACGATGACGCCGTCGACCGTGTCCGCGCCGATGAGGCGACAGAGGTCGGCCCGGTCGACGCCGCCCGGCCGGAGCGCGGCGATCGGCTCGCCGAAGAAGGCGGTCAGGAGGTTGACGTCGTGCGCCTCGGCGGCGCCCTCGACCCCGGCGCGCAGCTCGGCCTGGTAGTCGCCGACGACGTTGTCGATCAGAAACGCGATCGTCCGGCGCTTCCTCGCCATGGCCCCAGTCTGGCGCATCACGCGTCGTCGATCGAGACGAGCCCGGGGCACATGCGGTCGAGGGGCTTCAGGCTCCGCCGCTGCCACGTGAGCTGCGCGTCGGTGACGAACCGTACCCTGCACTTCGGGCCACGGCCGGAGACGCCGCAGATGAAGCCGACGAACGCCTTGATGCAGCTCGAGCTCATGAACCGCACGCCGCGCACGTCGAACTCGACGGAGCCGACGGAGAGCCGCGCCACCTCCCCCTCCAGCTCCTTGACATAGCTCTTGAGCCGCGCGGCCGCCGCCATGTCGCCCGTCCCGGTGAGCGTGACGACGAGCGTGCCGTCGCTCAGGGCGGGCTCGATCCCGAAGCCGTCGGTGACGACGGGCTCAACGCTCAAGCCATTCATCTCTCCTCCCTCTCTCGACTCGCCCACGCAAGGACCTCCACCTCGTCCACCCCTCTGCGGCTGGTCCGGTGACGACAGGAGCGTTCGAGGCTACGGGCTCCTCGGGCCAGATCCAATCCCTTCCTGCACCAGCAGCGTCCGTTCGGCGGTCGTGTGGGTGTCCCTGTCATGATCCACGCAGTGGCGCCACTCACACCTCATGAGGAGCGCCGGCGCCCTCGCCTCCTCGGCGAGCGCAACTCATGACATGTAGTCCACGCAACAGACACAACACACGCGCGCGCGGCCGGTGAACCAGGCGCGCCAGTCGCGCGGCCGGTGAACCAGGCGCGCCAGCAGCGATGACGCGCCGTACCGGACGCCATCGCCGCTCGGCCTACATCCGTGGTGCAAACGAGGAATCGTGGGTTTGCGGAAAATCACATCGACTCTCATTGCATGCTTGAACAATCATTTCGTCCGGCCTTACAATCCTGATTTGTGCGTTGTGTGGCCGCGGAGCTAACGCCACATCCACGGAGGCATCCATGATTCGATTGCCTGGTTCACGGTGGGCGACGTTGGGCGCTCTCGTCGCATCCCTGACTGCAATATCGCTCTCCGGCGCTCCGGCGCAGGCGGCGCCGTCGTTCACCGCCTTCGAGAGCGGCCAGGTCCGCCCGCTGGCCATGTCACCCGACGGAAAGCTGCTCTTCGCCGTCAACACGCCTGACAACCGCCTCGAGGTGTTCCGTATCGGGAGCGGCGGCCTGGAGCACCGCGCGTCGATATCGGTCGGCATGGAGCCCGTGGCCGTGGCCGCGCGCACCAACAACGAGGTCTGGGTCGTCAACCACCTGTCGGACAGCGTGAGCGTCGTCCAGATCGGCCTCGGCGGTTACACCGGGCGCGTCGAGCGCACGCTCCTCGTCGGCGACGAGCCGCGCGATATCGTGTTCGCCGGCCCGGGGCGGAAGCGCGCCTTCATCACGACCGCCCACCGCGGCCAGAACAGCCCCATCGATCCGCAGTTCACGACGCCCGGCGTCGGCCGCGCCGACGTGTGGGTGTTCGACGCGAGCCAGCTCGGCCAGTCGCTCGGGGGCAATCCGCTCAACATCATCACCCTCTTCAGCGACACGCCGCGCGCCCTCGCCGTGACCCCGGACGGCAGCAAGGTGTATGCGGCGGCGTTCCACTCCGGAAACCGCACCGGCACCGTCAACGAGGCGCTGGTCCCCGACGGCTTCGGGCCGAACGGCGCGCCCGGGCCGAGCACCAACTTCCAGGGCGTGCCGGCGCCGGAGGTCTCCGTCATCGTGAAGTACGACGGAGGACACTGGTACGACGAGCGGGGCAACCTCTGGGACGACCAGATGAGGTTCTCGCTGCCCGACAAGGACGTCTTCGTCATCGACGCCACGGCGAACCCGCCGGCGCAGCTCAGCGGAGAGCAGGGCTACTTCTCCGACGTCGGGACGATCCTCTTCAACATGGCCGTCAACCCGGTGAACGGGAAGGTGTACGTCGCCAACACCGAGGCATTCAACCAGCAGAACTTCGAGGGGCCCGGCATCTTCGCCGGCGAGACCGTGCGCGGCCACCTGCACGAGAGCCGGATCACCGTCCTCAGCCCGGGGAACGTCGCGCCGCGCCACCTCAACAAGCACATCGACTACAGCACGTGCTGCGCCCCGATCCCCAACGCGGAGAACGCGAAGAGCCTCGCCTTCCCGCAGGAGATGGCCGTGACGAGCAACGGCGCGACGCTCTACGTCGCCGCGCTCGGATCGAGCAAGATCGGCGTCTTCAGCACCGCGGCGCTCGAGAACGACACGTTCGTGCCGAGCACGGCGAACCAGATCCCGGTGAGCGGCGGCGGGCCGACCGGGCTCGTGCTCGACGAGAGCAGGAATCGCCTCTACGTGCTGACGCGCTTCGACAACTCCATCTCGATCATCAACACATCGACGAAGACCGAGGTGGGACACGTCCCGATGTACAACCCGGAGCCGCCCAGCATCGTGAACGGCCGCCGCTTCCTCTACGACGCCTCGCTCACGTCGAGCCACGGCGACTCGGCCTGCGCGAGCTGCCACGTCTTCGGCGATCTCGACGACCTGGCCTGGAACCTCGGCAACCCCGATGCCCCCGTCGTGACGGACCCGGGCCCCTTCCCGTTCGGCCTCTACGACGTCATCTTCAACCAGCCCATCACGGACCCGATCTTCCACCCGATGAAGGGGCCGATGATGACGCAGAGCCTGCGCGGCCTCGCCAACCACGGGCCGATGCACTGGCGCGGCGACCGCACCGGCGGCAACCTCGAGCCGAGCGCCCAGCCGGACGACGGGGCGTTCGACGAGCGCGAGGCCTTCCGGCAGTTCCAGGGGGCGTTCTCCGACCTGATGGGACGGCACGAGCCCCTCCCCGCGCAGGACATGGAGGCGTTCACCGACTTCATGCTCCAGGTCACCTACCCGCCCAACCCGATCAGGAACCTGGACAACTCGCTCACGCCCGATCAACAGGCGGGGAAGGACTTCTACAACGGCGACATCGTCAACTCGATCGCGAGCTGCGGCGGCTGCCACGTGGTCGACCCCGACGCCAACCCGGGCGACGACTTCCCCGGCTTCTTCGGGACCGACGGCAGCTCCGTCTTCGACTTCCAGACGCAGCTCTTCAAGATACCGCAGCTCCGCAATGTCTACACGAAGGTCGGCGCCTTCGGCCTCCCGGACATCCCGTTCGTCTTCCTGTCGCGCGACAACCAGCACATGGGCGACCAGATCCGCGGGTACGGCATCCTGAACAACGGCACCGTCGACACGATGTACCGGTTCTTCTCCGCGATCGGGTTCTCCGACCAGTTCCCGAACAACCCCGACGCCATCCCCTTCACCCCCGCGGGTGACGTGATTCGCCGGCAGCTCGAGTCCTACGTGCTCGCCATCGAGAGCAACATGGCGCCCATCGTGGGCCAGCAGATCACGCTCAACCATTCGAACAGCACGGTGGTCGGGCCGCGCATCGACCTGCTGATGGACCGCGCCGACGTCGGGGAGTGCGATCTCGTGGCGAAGACGCAGGGGTTCCTGCACGAGATCGGGTTCCTCTACGTGGGAGGTGGCCAGTTCCTCACGGACAGGTACATCGTCCCGCCGATGAGCGACGCGGTGCTCCGGCTCCTCGCCACCCATACGCACCACGATCTGACGTACACGTGCATGCCGCCCGGCTCGGGCGTGCGCGCCGGCATCGATCGCGACAGCGACGGCTTCCTCGACGGCGACGAGCGCGACGCCGGCAGCAATC
The DNA here is from genome assembly GCF_051521615.1 of Sorangium sp. So ce1335. Classification (NCBI taxonomy): domain Bacteria; kingdom Pseudomonadati; phylum Myxococcota; order Polyangiales; family Polyangiaceae; genus Sorangium; species Sorangium sp. So ce1335. The sequence continues at coordinate 3,569,759 of NZ_CP150363.1, read as the reverse complement.
CCGCCGATCCGAACAGCACGCCCTGAACCAGGCCGCCGGCGAGCGCGGCGTCGGCCGCGCTCGCCGGTACGCTCGGCGACACATCGACACATCACCGGCGCCCGCGCTGCTGCGCGCATCGCGCAGCAGCGCGGCGCGCGTCACGCCGGCCGCGCCGTGCCCGCCCGCCGGCCGAACGCCCCCGAGAGGCCGCCTGGGCCCAGCGCGTACGCGATGCTGCTCTGCAGCGTCCCCATCGTGACGATGGACCCGAGATAGACATTCTGCTCCACGAGCGCGCGGGCCACCTCCGGCCGCATCCCGGAGAGCACCGCCTTGGCCCCGAGGAGCTGCAGCGCCTTTGCCGTCTTGATCAGCGCCTCTGCCACGGCGCCGTCGACCTGCGCCACGCCGGTGATGTCCAGGATCACCACCTTGGCCTGCCGCGCCTGGGACCCGGCCAGCGCCGTCTCGAGCACCTGCTGCGCCCGCGCCCCGTCCATCTGCCCGACGATCGGCATGACGAGCACGTCGTCGGTGATCGGGATGAGCGGCGTCTGCCGGCGCAGCATCTCCTGCTGGAGCAGCTCCCGCTCCGCCTCGGACGCGATGCGCAGCTCGAGCTCGCGCTGGAGCTGCTCGTTCGATCGCTGCAGCGCCTCGGTGCCGCCGCGGATGCTCGCGATGAGCAGCGCGTTCTCGAGCGCGATCGCCGCCTGCGAGGCGAGCAGCCCGCAGACCTCGACCCGCCCCGGCGTGAACGCCCGCGGCGCCACGTTGTTCTCGAGGTACAGGATGCCCGACGAGCGCCCCTGGTGGGTCATGGCGAGGCACAGGATCGAGCGCGGCCGGCGCTCCACGACGTACGGGTCGCTCGCGAAGCGGCTGTCCTGCCGCGCGTCGTTCAGCACCACCGGCTCGCGCGTCCGCGCGACGAGCTGGATGACGCTCGTCGCGACGTCCTCGCTCTCGAGCGCCGGGATCGACAGCCCCGTCTCCACGACGTCGGGGTCGACGCGCATGGAGGCCACGATCACGAGCTTGCCGTCGCGCTCCAGGATGAGCGAGCCCCGCTGCGCCCCCGCGTTCGTCACCACGCTGCGCATCAGCCGGTCGAGGAGCCGGTCGAGCACGTTCTCGCTCGCCACCGCCTGCATCGCCCGGACGACCGTCGCGGCGTCGAACGACTCGGTGCTCCCGCGCCGCGTGACCGTCGTGCCGACGACCCGGGTCTGCTGCGCCTCGCCGATGGCGATCGCGTCGAGCAGCCGCTCGTTCTCCTGCGCGAGGTGCTCCGCCTTGGCCGTCGCCCCCCACCGCACGTACGCCCGGTACGCGTCCGCCATGTGCCACCGCGCGATCCGCTCCCGCCCGCGCTGCAGGTAGAACCGACCGCACAGCTCGTTCGCGAGCGCCTCGTGGTGGGTGAACTGGCTCTCCCGCGCCAGCTCGATCGCCTGATCGTAGAGATCGGCCGCCTCGGCCTCCTTGCCGAGGACGCGCGCCATCTCCGCGCCGATGAGCCGCTCCTTGTGCGCGTAGTTCTCCGGGGCGTGCTGCGCCCAGCCCGCGATCTTCGCCCGGTGCTCCGCCGCGGCCGCGAGGTGCCGCTCGCGCTCCTCGGCAGGCGCCGTCTCGCACAGCCCGAGCAGCGCGAGGCTCACGTAGAACGGGATGTCGTTCAGGAGGAACAGGCCGAGCGCGCTCGCGCTGTGCCGCTCCGCCCGCGCGGCCATCAGGAGCGCGTTCGCGTGATCGCCGTACAGCACCGCGAGCACGAGCCGGCACACGAAGTACCAGCACCGCGGCAGCTCCTGCGCCGGCACGAGCCCCGCGAGGAACGCGCCCTCGTCGAACGCCGCGTCGCTCAGGCTCTGGCGCCCGGCCGTCCTGCCCTCCAGGGCCGCGACCATCTGCTGCGCGACGGAGATCACCGGGAGGCCGAGCGGGTCCTTCGTCCGCTGCAGGAACCGCAGGAAGCCGGTGAGCTCGTCCCGGAGCGGCCCGAGCTCGTGGCCCGACGAGAGCATGATCGTGGCGACGTTCAGGCAGGCGTACGCCCCGAAGCTGAAATCGCCCGAGCTCAGCCCGGCCTGGTACGCCTTCGCGAGGCACGCGACCGAGGCGCGGGTCGACTCGAAGAAGTGCGAGGGCGCGCCGCACACGACGTACGCCTTGCACTGGAGCTCCACGCCGTCGGGCCGCTCGCAGAGCTCCATCGACACCTTCTGGAACTGCCGCGCCTCCTCGTACCTGCCCATCCCGCCCGCGAGCAGCAGGCAGTAGAGGCCGTAGGCGCACGCCGCCGCCGGCGAGTTGCCGTACTTCAGCGAGAGGTTCACCTGCGTGACGCCGATGAGCGCGAGCAGCGTCGGATCGAGCGTGTACGCGCCCGGGATCATCGCCGCGAGCAGGCGCAGCGCGGCGAGCTGGTCCGCGTCGCCGCCCCACGGCGCGTCCGCGAGCTGCTCGACCTGGCGCCCGGCCAGGTGGATCGGCACCTCCGCGAGCGCGGCCCCGAACGCCGCGCCGATCGCCTGCTGCCCCTCCGGCAGCTCGATCCCGAAGAGCGCCACGCCCTCGCGGCCGACGCGCAGCACGTCCGCGAACTCCCCGCGCATCGTGTGCACGAGGATCCGGAGGTTGTACACCTCGGCGCGCTCCAGCCTCGATCGGGCGTGCTCGAGGAGCTCGCGGATCAGCGCCTCGGCCTGCGCCTCGTTGCCGCTCAGCCACTCGCACTCGGCGCGCTCGCGGTGGAGCGCGAAGCAGAGCGCGTAGTCTTCCTCCCACCCCCTCGACCCGAGCAGCGACATCCCCACCTTGAAGTGCTCGGCCGCCGTGCCGTGGGCCATCGACGCCTTGGCCCGCTTCCCGACGCTCAGGTTGAGCCGCGCGAGCTCGAGCTGCTCGGCGCGATCCTCGATGAGCGCCATGCCGAGGTTGCTGTGGCTCACGACCTTGAACAGGTCCTCGTCGCGCGGCTCCCCGTTGAGCTGCGCCCGGATGAGCCGGCCGATGCGGAGGTGCACCTCCTGCCGCTTCGCGCCCTCGATGAGGCTGTAGGCCGCCTGCTGCCCCCGGTCGTGGAGGAAGCGGTACCGCACCTCGAGCGGCTGCTCCGCCGTCACGCCGCCGGACGCGTGGAGCAGCCGGTAGTCGGCGTCGAGCGGCAGCACGATGCCCTCGCGCAGCGCCTCCCAGAGGTCGGCCGCGATCTCCGCCGGCGGCTTCTCGCGCACGGTCGACAGCGTCCTCAGGTCGAACTGGTGGCCGATGCACGCGGCGAGCTGGAGCACGTGCTGCGCCGCCGGCGAGAGCCGCTGCATCTTGTCCACGAGCAGATCGTGGACGTTGAGGGCGCCCCACCGCTGCCGGATCTGCGCCAGATCCCACGTCCACCGCCCCGCCGCCGCGTCGAAGGACAGGAGCTGCGCCGCGAACAGCTCCTTGAGGAGCTGGCTCAGGAAGAAGGGGTTCCCCTGGCAGGTCGCGTAGAGCACCTCGGCGAGCGGCTGCACCTGCTCGCCGCGGGCGCTCAGCGCGTCCGCGATGAGCTGGCGCACGTCGTCGAGCGAGAGCGGCGGGAGCAGGATCTCGCGCCGCGCGACGCCCGCCGCGCGCAGCTCCCCGAGCCAGGTCATGAGCGGCTGCCCGGCGATCGCCTCCTGGTCGCGGTACGCGCCGATGATGAGGAGGTAGGCCCCGCTCGGGTCGGTCAGCACGATCTGCAGCAGCTTGAGCGAGGCCGGGTCGGCCCACTGGAGGTCGTCGAGGAAGAGCACCACCGGGTGCTCGGCCGTCGTGATGACGCGCAGGAAGTCCTGGAACACCAGGTTGAACCGGTTCTGCGCCTCGTTCGGCCCGAGCTCCGCCAGCGCGGGTTGCGGCCCGATGATGAGCTCGATCTCGGGGATGAGGTCGACGAGGATCTGCGCGTTCTTGCCCGCGGCCCGGAGCAGCTTGTCCTTCCACTGCTCGAGCGACTCCACCGGCTCGGTGAGGAGCTGCCGGACGCGCTGGCGCAGCGCGCTCGCCACGGGGGCGTGCGGCATGTTCCGGCTGAGCTGATCGAACTTCCCCTCGATGAAGTATCCGCGCCGCTGCGTCACCTCCTTGTGAATCTCGCTGACGAGCGCCGACTTGCCGATGCCCGCGCCGCCCGCGATGAGGAACAGCTCGCAGTTGCCGGCGCGCGCCCGCTCGAACGCCGCGAGCAGCTCCGCCATCTGCGCGTCGCGTCCATACAGCTTCTGCGGGATCCTGAGCTCGCTCGGGACGTCGTGCGTCCCCAGCTCGAACGGCGCGATCCGGCCGGTCGCCTCGAGCGCCGACAGGCACGCATCCAGATCGGCCTTGAGCCCCGTCCCGCTCTGGTACCGCTCCTCGGCGACCTTCGACATCAGCTTTTGCACGATGTCGGACACCACCTTCGGGATCTCCGGCGAGCGCTCGCAGAGCGGCGTCGCGACCCGCGCGATGTGGCTGTGCATGAGCTCCACCGGGTCGGTCGCCTGGAACGGGAGCGCCCCGGAGAAGAGCTCGTAGAGCGTCACCCCCAGCGAGTAGAGGTCGGTCCGGTAGTCGATGGATCGGTTCATCCGACCGGTCTGCTCCGGCGACATGTAGGCGAGCGTCCCTTCCAGGCGCTCGGGGCTCTCTGCCGCCAGGCTCTCCTCGGAGAGCCGGGTCGAGCTCCCGAAGTCGGTCAGCTTGACCTGCCGCGTCTCCGGGTTGACGAGGATGTTCTGCGGTTTGATGTCCTTGTGGATGACGTGCTTGCCGTGCACCGCCGCCAGCGTCCCGGCCAGCGACGAGGCGATACGCAGCTTCTCCTTCAGATCGAGCCGCGTCGCGCGCGCGAGCGCGTCGAGCGTCACGCCGCCGAAATCCTCCATCACGAGCGCCGCGCCGCCCGGGATCTTCTCCAGCCCGTGGGCCCGGATCACGCCCTCGATCTGGAGGTGGCGAGTGGTCTCGAGCTCGTGCCGGAGCTGCGCCACGTGCCGCTGATCGAGGCGCTCCCCCTTCAACACCTTGATCGTTACCGGAGCACCATCCTTGTCGCGGTGTGCGCGATAGAGGAGGGTGTCGGCGGTCTCGTACATCAGCTCAACCAGTGTGAAAGGGAGCTCGCCGATCCTGGTCTTGCGCATGGTTCGTCGATGCTTGCATAGGGCGAATGCGTAGGGCAAGCCCTCAACACGCAGCGGCGCCGGGTGGGTCATGTGCGCTGTTGTGCGGCCCGGCGATCCACGGCACCGCGACACCGCTGGATGTGCGAAGCGTGGTTGGGGAGCCCGTGGTGGGGAGATGGTTGGTCGGGCAGCGCGACCCCTCGGCGACGGAGGTCGGCCGTCTCGCGCGGCGGGCGCTCGACGACACGGCTCGAGGCGGTCCGGCGCCGCGCTCCGGGGACTCTACGCCTCGCGGCGCGCGGACGCGGACCGGCGGGCTCATCGGGCAAGGGCCTGAGGACCGCCGGGGTGACGCGCCTGGGGCCGTGAGGACCGCCGGGGTGGCGCGCCTGGGGCCGTGAGGACCGCCGGCGTGACGAGCCTGGGCGGTCGCCCGCCGCGGATCGTCGCAACGCCGCGGCCTGTGCGCGCGATCGGCGATGCTAGGCTTCGCGCGCATGGGAGTCCGGATCATTCCTCTCGGCGGCCTCGGCGAGGTCGGCATGAACGCGATGCTCGTCGAGGAGGATGGCCGCCGCGTGCTCATCGACTGCGGCGTGATGTTCCCCAACGACCAGGTGCTCGGCGTCGAGGTCGCGATCCCCGATCTCAGCTATGTGCGCGAGGCGGGCGGGGTCGACGCGGTGATCGTGACGCACGGCCACGAGGACCACATCGGCGGGCTGCCGTCGCTCCTGCGCGAGTTCCCCGTCCCCGTGTACGGCACGCGCTTCACGCTGCGGCTCGTGCGCGAGCGCCTCGTCGAGCACGGCATCGACGTGCCGCTGCGCGAGGTCGAGCCGCAGCAGCACTTCACGGCGGGCCCGTTCCGCGCCGAGCCCCTGCGCGTGACCCACTCCATCCCCGACGCGGTCGGCTACGCGATCGAGACGGGCGAGGGCATCCTCATCCACACGGGCGACTACAAGATCGACCTCACGCCCGTGGGCGGCGAGCGGCTCGATCTCGGCCGCTTCGCCGAGTACGGCCGCGCCGGCGTGGCGGCCCTCCTCTCCGACTCCACGAACTCCGAGCGCGACGGCTGGTCGGTGAGCGAGACGGCGGTGGCCGAGGGGTTCCTGCGGCCCTTCCGCGAGGCGAAGGGGCGCATCCTCGTCGCGCTCTTCGCGTCCAACGTCCACCGGGTCCAGAGCGTGCTCGACATCGCCGCCCAGCTCGGCCGCAAGGTGGTGCTCGCCGGGCGCAGCCTGGCGACCAACACGCGGATCGCCCAGGAGATCGGCATCCTGACCATCCCGCCCGGCGTGATCGTCGACGACGCCACGGCGGCCACGCTCCCGCCCGCTCGCCTCATCGTGCTCGCCTCGGGCGCGCAGGGCGAGCCGAACAGCGCGCTCGCGCGCATGGCGACGGGCGATCACCACCGGCTGCGGGTCGACCCGGGCGACACGGTCATCTTCTCGTCGCGCGCGATCCCTGGCAACGAGATCGCCGTCACCCAGCTCGCGAACCGCCTGGCGAAGCGCGGCGCGGTGGTGCTCGATCGCGGCCTCGAGCCGATCCACGCGAGCGGCCACGCGCAGGCCGAGGAGCAGAAGGTCCTGCTCGACGCGGTGCGGCCAGAGCACTTCGTGCCGATCCACGGCGAGTACCGGATGCTGCTCGCGCACGCGCGCACGGCGCTCCGGATGGGCGTGCCCGCGTCGGGGGTGTTCGTCGTCGAGGACGGCGACTCGCTCGTCATCGAGAGCGGCCAGATGCGCCTCGGCGCCCCGGTGAAGAGCGGGCGGGTGTGGCTCGACGCGCGCGGCGGGCTCGACGTCTCCGAGATGGTGCTCCGCGAGCGCGAGCAGATCTCGGATCAGGGCCTCGTGATGGTGCTCGTCGTGGCTGACCGCAAGACGGGCGAGATCCTGCGCGGCCCCGAGCTCCTCGGCCGCGGCGTGGCGCATTTCGAGGAGGGAGGCCCGCTGTTCGGGGCCGCGCTGGAGAGCGCCCGGAGCGCGCTGTCGGCGCTGTCGCCGGCGGCGCGCACGATGGCCCCGGCGCTGGAGGACGCGCTCAGCCGCGGCGTGCGGCGGGTGTTCCACCGCGAGGCCGCGCGCCGCCCCGCCGTGCTCCCCCTCGCGGTGCTGCTCTGACGGCCGGGCGCGAGCGCCGTGAAGGAACGGGCGCTCTGATGAACGAGCAGCCGCTCTGATGAACGAGCAGCCGCTCTGATGAACGAGCAGCCGGACCTTCGCTCTGATATCCGGAGGAAAACGTCGTCGCCTACGCCCCTTTCCTGAGCGCGGCGAGTGATTACGGTGCATAGACCGGCGGAGCCCCTTTGCTCTGCCGTGGCGTGGCCGACGTGCGTCGTGGTCCATGCTCGGGGCTGGCCTCACGGCTCGTGCTCCGGCGAGCACCCGAGCGGACCCCCCGCGACGCGGCACCATGGTGGAGTAAGCGAAATGAAGGAGAAGCCCATGAGCTCGCTCCTGGTGGGCGAGGCTGACAGGATGATCATCGATGTGGAGGGCGCCCGCGCCGAGGTGCGCCTCGACGCCGATCTCGGCCGTGCCGCGCTGCCTCGGCGGGACACGCCCGCTGGCGACCGAGCTGCGCTGTCGTCGCGGCCGAACGAGGATGTGACCGAGGTCTACCTGCAGGAGATCTCCCGCAGCGCGCCGCTGAGCCGCGATCTCGAGGTGGAGTTCGGCAGGCGGATCGAGGCCGCGGAGCGCGCCGCGATCGAGGCCTGGGTGGCGTCGCCGGTCGCGCTGCGGGAGCTCGCGGCGCTCGCGGACGATCTGGACGCGGGCCGGGCCCCCATCGGCGATCTGCTGCTCAACGCGGACGCGGACGACACGGCGAACGACGCCGCGTCCGTCCGTCTCGCGCGGCTGCTCGGTCTCGCGCGGTCGATGCGGTCGACCCGCCAGACCGAGGCGCGCGCGCGACGCGCCCGGAGCGACCTGGCGGCAGGGCTCACGGACGTGCGCCTCTCGCCCGTCGTCGAGCAGCGGATCGAGCGGGCGCTTGGCGCTGCGGCGGCCGAGGCCAGCGGGCCGGAGCGGCGGGCGATCGAGGCGACGCTCGCGGCGATGCGCGGCGCGCGCGGCGCGGCGGCGGAGGCGCGGGCGGAGATCGTGAAGGCGAACCTGCGGCTCGTGGCGTCGGCCGCCCGGCACCTCAGGCACCGCGGCGTGCCGCTGCTCGATCTCATCCAGGAGGGCAACCTCGGGCTGATGCGCGCGGCGGAGAAGTTCGATTACCGGCGCGGATATCGGTTCAGCACGTACGCCACGTGGTGGATCAAGCAGGCGCTTGCGCGGGCGGTGCTGTACCAGGGCCAGGTCATCAAGATGCCAGTCCACCTCGCCGAGACGCGGCGCCGCGCGCTGCAGGCGCGCAGGGAGCTGGAGCAGGAGAACGCGCGCGAGGCGGCGCCGGAGGAGGTCGCCGAGCGGAGCGGCCTGTCGATGGAGAAGATCGAGACGCTGCGCGAGGTCGGGCTCCCGCCGGTGTACCTGGACGCGCCGGTCGGGGACGACGACGGCGCGCGGCACGGCGACTTCTTCGCGAGCGAGGAGGCGGCGCCGGACGAGCTCCTCGTGCACCGTCGCCTGCACACGCAGGTCCGCTCGCTCCTCGAGTCGCTGACGCCGCGCGAGCGCGAGGTGCTCCGCCTGCGGTTCGGGCTGGACGGCGAGCAGACGCACACGCTCGCCGAGATCGGGGGCATGTTCTCGGTGAGCCGCGAGCGGGTCCGGCAGATCGAGGAGAACGCCCTGAGCAAGCTCCGGACGCTGTCGCGGCGGCAGGCGCTCGAGGTGCCGCTGGAGGGCTGAGAGAGGATGCCGCGGGCGGCGCCGCGCGGTGACGCGAGCGGCGTCGCGCGGCCGTGATGCGAGCGATGTCGATCGCGTGATGCGATGCGAGCGATGTCGCGCGCCGCGGTCGAGCGGCCACGCGGCGGTGCTCCGCTGCACGAACCGCTTGAACAACGGCTCGCCGGCGGACGATCGTAGCGCTCTTCACCCGAGGGACGCCGCTCTCCCGGCGCTCGGGTGACCGGGCTCAATCGATGGCGGGCGGCTGCGGTCCTGGGACGATGCCGGCGATATCGGGATCTTCACCCGGCGCCAGGCCGCCGCTCGATCCCTTGTCATGGCGGCGCTCGAGGCGGTTCGCCGTCTTCTCGCGCTGCTTCTCGATACGGGCGCGCTCTTTCTGGCGCTTCAACGCGGTCTGTCGTTGCATGATGACTCCAGCCTCAGGGCGCCCTTGATCGGGCGTCCTGAAAAGGGCTTCTCCGTGAGATCTGTGGGCGCACGCCCGGACAGACCGACATTGGGTTGCGGTCGTTCCGGAGCGCGTGCCGACACTTTACACGAGCAGCCTGGTTTCTCTGGCACGTTCGACGAGACGAGCACGCGGAGAGGCCTTCTCCCGCGCGCTCGGTAGCCCGCTCGAGCTCGACTGACTCGCACGCAGGCTCACGAGGTGGCAAAAAAAAAGCGGCGAACCTTGGGGGTCCGCCGCCCTCGTTTCGACTGGACGAGCAGCGCGATCAGTAACGACCGCGCCCGCCGCCGCCGAAGCCGCCGCGGGCCGGGCGCTCCTGCGCCTCGTTGACCTTGAGCGCGCGCCCGTCGAGCATCAAGCCGTTGAGCTGCGAGATCGCGCTGTTCGCAGCCTGGGCCGAGCCCATCGTGACGAACGCGAACCCGCGCGGCTGGCCGGTCTCGCGATCGGTCGGCATCGAGATCTCGCGGACCTCGCCGCTGCCGGCGAAGGCGCTCTCGAGGGACTCGCGCGTGGTGTTGTACGAGAGATTGCCGACGTAAAGACGATTACTCATGACACGTTGCTTTCACGGCCTGCAGCTGCGCTCGTGAGCGCTCTTCGCCTGCCATTCGATGAAGCCGTTGCGGATCGAACGGTGACGTGCCTCGCGGCGAATCCCGCGAAGGCACACGGTGCGTCGTCCAGTCATCCGCGCGAGCAACGCCTCCCTCGTGCAGAGGGAGAAAAAGCATCGTGTCGAGAGCCAGTGACGTCGTGAGGAGAGCAAGGTACCCCCGAACGGCGTGGTGCGCAAGGGGTACCACGCTGGATTCTTCTATGCGCGGCGCGTCCCGGAGGATCTGCGAGAAGTCAGGGCAAAGGCGCGGGCGGCCCCAGCAGAAGCCGGCGCCGAGCCGCCGGTGATGAGCCCGCCGCGGCGGCCGGGCTCCAGAAGTACTCCTCCCCTGACGAGCTCACTCTGCTGCAGCCGCGAGGCAGGGCAGTAGTTGCAGTTCTTCGCTCCTCACCGTCCCCCGCTTCCGCGCCATCACCGCGGCGTCTCCCGCCACCCCGACGAGCCCGTGCCAGCGCGCACGCTGGCCCGACGTCGACTGCGCGGCGCGGACCTCGCCGGCGCCCCCCTCTGCGGCGCCATCTTCCACAACGTGGACCTCGAGGGCGCCGCCCTCACCGGCCCTGTGCTCCGCCTGCGGTTCGGGCTCGACGGCGAGCAGAGTCACACGCTCGCCGACATCGGTGGCATGTTCTCGGTGAGCCCCGAGCGCGTCCGGCAGATCGAGGAGAGCGCCCTGAGCGACCTCCGGACGCTCTCGCGGCGGCAGGCGCTCGAGGTGCCGCTGGAGGGCAGAGAGACGGTGCCGATCGCGGCGACGCGGCGCTGCTCCGCTGCATGAGCCGCTTGAACACGGGCTCGCCGGCGGGCGATGGTAGCGTTCTTCACCCGAGGGACGCTCATGAAAGACATCCTCTCTGCTCGCCTGGAATCACGTGCTTTCTCGGCCGACGCGGTCGAGCTCCACGACCTCACAGGGCGCGAGGTCATCTCGCAGCCGTTCGAGTTCCAGCTCCACGTTGTGTGCAAGAGCCCCGAGGGGCTCGACGAGGAGGCGCTCCTCGCCGAGCCCGCCGCGCTGGTCTTCCTGAGGGGCGACCGCGAGGAGCGGCGCATCTTCGGGGTCGTCTCCGTGGTGCGCGACGCGCTCCACACAGAGACACTGCACATGGCGTACACGCTCACCTTCGTGCCGCGCGCGTTCCGCCTGACGCTCACGGAGACGTCGGAGATCTTCATGGACCTCTCCGTCCCGGAGATCATCAAGCGGAAGTTGGAGCGGGCCGGCCTCCACCAGGGCGACGACTTCGAGCTCCGCCTGGTCTCGACGTACCCGCCGCGCGAGTACGTTGTGCAGTACAAGGAGACGGATCTTCAGTTCGTATCGCGCCTGGCCGAGCACCTCGGCATCTCGTTCTTCTTCGAGCACCGCGACGGCCGGGATGTGATCGTCTTCTCCGACGCCAACAGCGGTTTTCAGCCGGTCGCCGGCGACGGGCGCGCGCACTTCTACCCGCGCGGCGATCGCATCGGCGTCTACCGGCTGGAGGGCACGACGCGCACGGTCCCGAGCCGGTACGTGGTCAAGGACTACAACTACCGCACACCGCACGTGCCCCTGATGGCGGCGGCGACGGTCTCGGAGGCTTCCGGCGGCGACATCGTCGAGTACGGCGCGCACTTCAAGACCCCCGACGAGGGCGAGCGCATCGCCGTCATCCGCGCCGAGGAGCTGCGCGCCGGCCGCAGGGTCTTCGAGGGCGCGAGCGACGTGCAGGTCCTCGGCGCCGGGGCGAAGGTCACGCTCGAGGGCCACCCGCGCGGCGACATCGAGCTGCTGCTCGTCGAGGTGCGCCACCGCCTCCAGCAGGCGACGCTCAACATGGGCACCGGCGAGGAGCGCCCCTACGAGAACGAGTTCCGGGCAATACCCTACGCTACGACGTACCGGCCTCCACGCGTGACGCCGAAGCCCAAGGTGCATGGCGTCATCACCGGCGTGATCGACGCCGCCGAGAAGGGCCAGTACGCCGAGGTCGACGAGAGCGGCCGCTACCGCGTCCGCTTCCTGTTCGACACAGCAGCGCCGAGGACGGCAAGGCCTCACGGCTCATCCGCATGGCCCAGCCGCATGCGGGCGCGGGGTACGGGTTCCACTTCCCGCTCCGCAGCGGGGTCGAGGTCATCCTGACCTTCATCGACGGCGATCCAGACCGGCCCATCATCGCCGGCGCGGTGCCGAACCCGCAGACGCCGAGCACCGTCGACGCGAAGAACGCGAAGAGAAACGTCATCCGGACCGGCGGCGGGAACGAGATCAACATCGACGACAACGAGGGCGAAGAGCGGATCAAGCTCTCCACGCCGTACGGCGGGGCGACGTTCCAGCTCGGAGCGCCGAACACGCCGGAAGCGGGCGCAGCCATGACGACCACGGAGGCCTACACCGCGGTCGCCAACGCCGGAGTGAGCACACTCACGTCCGTCAACACCGTCGTATCCGAGGTTGCCTCCGTCCTGGCTTCCGGGAACATTGTCAATCACGCCGGAGCTGCGAGCATCATGTCAGCGCTCACGGGCGAGAAGGGCCAGAAACTGATGGACGGCATGCTGGCCGTCGCCAAGAGCGTCGTCGACGTCAACACGAAACGGCATGCCCTCGAGCACGCCAAGCTCGACGAAGAAGCCGTGAAGGCTCAGGCGCGCGTCGATCAGCTCCAGAACTCGATGACCAGCCGGTGGCAAACCATGAACTACATGACGGCCCCTCCGGGAGAGGACGCCGACGGCAAGCGCCGGCCCATGACACGTCAGGAGTGGGACGCAAACCATCCCGACGACCTCAAGAGAATCGCGAGAGCGACCGAAGAAGCGAAAGCCGCAAAAGAACTGGCCGACTCCTACAAGAAGCTCAACACAGAGAGCGACGATGCAGTCGCATGGCGAGCAGCAGGAGATTGGATCGAGACAGCCAAAGCGGCCAGCGCTCTCGAAAAAGGTAGACGCGATCTTATCAGCTCCACCACAAAGATTGTGCAGCGGAACATGGACCACACCAGCATCCTGGGCCTCAGAGGTATGGCCCTCCTGGCTACCAGCAACGCCTCAGCTGGCCGGCTTCCGTCTCCAGTACCCGCGCCTGGAGCCCCTATCAACTTGAACTCTGCTGCGGTCACCTCTGCCATCACCGGCACCGCGAGCGCCTACGTATGCGGCGGAGCCAATGCTACCCTGTCATCAAGCGGTCAAGCCGTCGTCGTAGGCGGAGCTGCCGCGGTTCTGAAGGCCAGCGGCCATGTAGAGGTCGCAGGTAGAGCAAGCGCCATGGTCACGTCCGATGCACTCGTGGACCTGCTGTCGCTCGGCGTCATGAAGCTGAACAGCGGCCAGGCGATCACCATCGACAGCGGCAACGTTGTTGACGTAGAAGCGGGCACGAGGCTTGCGATGAAAGCCGGCGGCTCGCTCCAGATGAGATCCAGAGGTCCGCTCCTGGCCGAGACCAGCGGTGACGCCAACATAAAATCCAGTGGGACCATGGAGATCAAGAGCGCGGGAAAGGTCGAGATCGAGGGCAATACTGCTCACGTACGAGGCGGCCAGTGGAGCCTGAAAGCGGACGCCGCCACTGTCACCGTTGGGAACGAAGAGGGCCGCCTGGCGGTCACGGGGAGCCAGGTGCGCCTCGTCAAGAGCGCATCGATGTGCACTGTAACCAGCAGCGCTGTCGAACTGTTGGCCGGCTCGGCGAAGGTCACCGTCGGGAAGGGCACAGTAAAAGTCAGGGCACGCAGGATCGATCTTGAATAGCGCTGGATTCACGTAGCGCGCTCAGCCGCACGTCTTATACGCAACGAGCGCACAGAAGAACACGAGCATGAATATCCAAGAAACAATATTTGCTCGGCCCTCTCGCTGCCTCTTCTGCCTCTCTAGCTCCCCATAGACCCGATGCATATTCTCAACTTCCGCCTGGGCCCGCACCTTGAGCATCTCCGTGGTGGTATCCACGTGCTGCTGGACGACCTCGTCCCTGGTCGGGATCTTCGGCCTGGGCTCCTTTTCGCTGGCGAAGAGCAGCCTGCCTCCGGGCGCGAGCTTCCAGGCGAGCCCCTTCTCACCGAATAGCCAGAACGACCCATCTGGACATGCCGCAATGTTCATCCTCGCGCGAGGAAGCGCGTCGCGCTCCACGAGCAGGACGACGCTCTGCCCGCCCCCAGCGCCAACCTGCACCAGTCGATCGCTGCGAATGACATATACATTGCCGGCGGGATCGGCGCCGAGCAAGAGAGCTCTTCGATCAGCGGAATTTCTACCCAGCTCCACACAGTAAACCTTGCGCCCGGTCGCATCGAAGCGGGCGACCATGTTCGCCTCCTGCAAATAGAGCGAACCATCTGGACCGCAATGCATAGCCGTGAGCGAGGAGGGTACGGTCACCGGCCAATCAGCAAGAGAGTTCAGACTCCACGGGGGCTCATCGTCGACCTCATTCCGCGGAGCGCTGTGTGGCCACACGGGCATCTCCGCTCCGCTCTGCGCGACCCTCCGGAGCTTTCCGTTCTTCTCGAACAGCAGCGAGCCATCGGGATAGCAGGCCAGGTGGCGATGTTCGATCTCGGCGAGGTCGATGCTCGGCGCCGCGAAGCCAGCGTCCTCGACGGGATTGCCCGTCGTCGAAGTGAGCCGGAGCGGCGGCGAGCTTCCGGCGCCAACCACGACGAGAGTGTCCTTCACGCAGCCCAGGAAGCGCACCGGCTCCGGTCGATCACGCTGGAGCCATCGGATGCTCAGCGAAGGATCCAACGACCACAGAACATGGTCGATTTTTTCCCGCAGTCTTCCGTTCTCATCAAAGAGCCAGCGTGACTGCGTGGCTGCGCAGTAGAGGTTCCCCTCTGCGTCGACGGCGGCCTCCGGCAGCTCCTCCCAGTCGAACAGGCCGGCGGCGACGGCCTGGGCGGCGGGAGCGCACACAGCGACCGACGGATGAAAACAGAGATACCAGTGCGCCACCACCTTTCGCCGTCCCCGGTAGATGAACTCATCTGGGACGTGCACGCTCGCACCGCAGAAGCGGCACGTGCACGCCCGACTCACACCGTCGAATGCGATGGGCGAGCCACACTGCGGGCACGGAAACGTCGCCGGCTCGGTCTTCGGCGCAGGGGCGCCAGCGAGCCTGGTCGGCGCCTCGCCGACCAGGTGCGTGATGTTCGGGAGCGCTCCTGCCAGCTCCGTGGGGACCGCCCGAACCCAGGTCTGCACTGCGCAGCGATCGCAGCGGAGCATCGCCTGGTCCAGCACCTCTCCTATGCTCGCGGGCGGGATCTCCTTCTCGCAGCTGTTACCGCGCCCTCTCAAAAGTGGAGTTCGCCCCGATCTCGATCCCTATTCGTGATGGGAATCCCCTGATCGGCCGCTGCCCGCCCATCAGCGAGCCGGTGTGGGCCCGAGAGAGGAAGCCAGGGTGGAGGCTGATGCCCCGCCGTCGGCCGGCGTTCGCTGTGCATTCCTAAAACCAACCAAAAAATCTCACACAAACGTCAAGTCGCGCGACTTCGCCGCGCTGAGCGCCCTTGCATTCCCGTTCCACGACCCCAATTACCACTACACTTTGCGACACGTCAGCCCCTCGCTGACGTAAGGCCGGGGCCGAGGGAGCGGAGCATCGGCGCGAGGCCGGCCACAAAATAGGCGACGAGGGGATGCGTGTTGTGGCGACCCGTCTTCCCCTCGTCGTGCTCCGAGCACCGTGCAGGAGCGGAGCTCATGCAGGATCGTTCAAGCCGACGTCGACATCAAGCGCTGGATGACGGTGCTGCCAACGGTTGACCTCGTGCGGCCCGCGCGCTGCCCCTGCTGCGACGCGGCCGGCCGCCCCGTCAACGGCCCGCTGGTGATGCGCGGCCACGGCCTGCGCGAGCGGCTGGTGTGCGGCCCGCTCGAGCCCGGCGGCGCTCCCCAGCAGGTCACGATCCAAGCTCGACGCTACCGCTGCAGCGCCTGCGGCGCGATCGTGGTCGTAGTGCCTCGCGGGTTGCTGCACCGCCGGCGCTACTCCGCGGCGGCGATCGGCTGGGTGCTTGCTCGCATCGGGCTCGACGGCGTGAGCACGCCTGTCGCCCGCGCCGAGGTGTGCCCCTGCGCGACCCTGGGCGTCGCAGCGGCCGAGCGGTGGCTCGCGCCGTCTCGCTGGATCGAGGCCAGCCGCCGTGGACAGCTGTTCCCTCGGCTCGGGCGCCATGGCGCGGAAAGCCCCCGCGCGCAGATCGCCGAGCGCACCGCGATGCAGCTCGTGGGGCTGTCACCTCAGGGCAGCACGCGGGAGCCGGCGCCGCACCTGGCGTTCCGCGGCGCCGTGCTCGCAGCGTGATGCCCATCCGCAGGCCAACGCAAGCTCCGGCGACTCCACCACGCAGGATCGGGCACGGCGGTGCAGGAATGAGGCACTGGGTCCACATGGGTCGTCGAAGACGGACCCGTGGAAAGGACCGCTCGTGGACATCCTCAAACCCAGAGACCACGCGGAGGAGATCGCCATCTTCCGCCACGGCATGATCGGGCAGCTCTGCGCTCGCGATCTCGAGCATGGCGACCTCGTCGAAGCGCTACGCGCCCTCTCGAAGGAGCGCGTGCGACCGCCCGGGAGCTCGTGTACACGCACCTTCGCGGTGCCGACACTCGAGCGCTGGCTCTATGCCTACCGCCAGCGCGGGCTCGAAGGGCTCTGCCCTCGCGCCCGTCGCGACCGCGGGCGCGGCCGCGAGCTCGACCCGGTGCTGAGAAGGCTGCTGTGCGACATCCGCCGGGAGCACCCGGACGCTTCGGTGCCACTCATCCTGCGCACGCTCCGCGCAGACGGACGCCTGAGCGCCACGGTCAGCGCGTCGACCGTGCGTCGCCTCTTCCGTCAAGAGGGGCTCGACAAGATCCCGCAGCGCGACGGGAAAGGGCCGACGACTCGGCTCAAGTGGCAAGCCGAGCGCCCTGATGCGCTCTGGCATGGTGACGTGTGTCACGGCCCGACACTTCATCTCGACGGCCGAAGGGTCACGGTGCGGATCCACGCCCTGCTCGACGATGCCTCGCGCTTCATCGTCATCCTCTCGGTCGAGAGCGACGAGAAGGAAGACACCCTGCTGCGGCTGCTCGTCCGTGCCCTCCGGCTCTACGGAGTCCCCGATGCGCTCTACCTCGACAACGGTGCAACCTACCGTGGCGACGCCTTGCGCCTCTTCTGCTCGCGCCTCGGGATCACCCTGCTTCACGCGCGCCCCTACGACCCGCAGGCGCGTGGTAAGATGGAGCGATTCTGGCGGACGCTTCGAGAGAACGTGCTCGACCACCTGGGCTCGGTCACGTCGCTGCAGGACATCT
Organism: Sorangium sp. So ce1335; assembly: GCF_051521615.1. NCBI lineage: Bacteria > Pseudomonadati > Myxococcota > Polyangiales > Polyangiaceae > Sorangium > Sorangium sp. So ce1335. The sequence goes on along the minus strand of NZ_CP150363.1, from coordinate 3,552,413 downwards.
CCTCTCGCATCCAGGCCTTCCTCGACGTCCACTACCACCCGTCGCCGCACGCCGGGCTGATGGGGCGCGCGCCGGGGCTTGTGTACGCGCCCGGGCAGCGCGAGATCGACGCCCTCTCCGAGGCTCGCCTGCGCGAGGCGCTCACGCTCCGGCAGCGTCGGCGCGTGCGCCGCGACACGACCGTCGCCCTCCGAGGACAGCTCTTCGAGCTTGATCACGGCTACCTCGCCGGCCGTGTCGTGACGGTCGCCTATTGCGTGCTCGACGAGCCTCTCGCCCCGGTCGTCGAGCTGGAGGGGCAGCGGATCCCGCTTCGCCCTGTCGACCCGGTACACAACGCGCACGTCAAGCGGCCAGCGCGCCGAGCCACGAGCGGCGGCGCGTCGGCCGCGGGGCAGCCTGTTGCCTTCGACCCGGGCGGCGCCCTGCTCGTCAAGAGCGCGCGCGACGCGGCCCTGGCGACCGGCGCGGACGAGGCCGATGGGGAGGAGGACCTCGATGCGATCTTCTGAGCTCGGCTTCTTCGGCCTTCGCACGGCCCCCTTCTCCAAGGAGCTCGACGATGCCGAGCTGTGGTTGCCCACGTCCAAGCAGGTGCTCGTCGACGATCTCGAAGCGGCGCTCCTCGAGCGTGCCAGTGTGCTCCTCGTCGGTGAGCCGGGCGTCGGCAAGACGTGTGTGCTACGGGCCTTGCGGCATCGGCTACCCCAGGCCGGATTCCGCCTGACCTACTGCCACAATGCGACGCTCGGCCGGCGCGACTTCTACCGCTATCTCTGCCACGCGCTCGGCCTGCAGCCGACCTCGAGCGCCGCGAACCTGTTCCTCGCCGTCGAGCGGCATGTCCACGAGTTGCGCAGAGATCAGATCCACCCGGTGTTTCTGCTCGACGAGGCCCATCTGCTGCACCCGGACATGATGGCGCACTTGCATATCCTCTTGAATCACGAGTGGGACAGCCGTGCTCTTCTGTCGATCGTCCTTGTTGGCCTCCCGGAGCTCGAGGGCCGCATGGCGCTGCGCTCCCATCGCTCGCTCCTCACGCGCATCCACCACCGCTTCATGATCGAGCCGGCCACGGTGGAGGACACGGCGGAGTACGTGGCCTTCCGACTGAAGGGCGCCGGTGTGGAACACGAGCTCTTCTCGCGCGAGTCGCTCGCCGCGCTGCATGAGCTCGCGTCGGGCTCGCTGCGCGAGATCGACCGCCTCGCCTCGGCGGCGATGCGGGAATCGGCGCGCCGCAAGCGCAAGCTGGTCGACCGCGAAGCGGTGGCCCGCGTCGCCGAGACGCTCACGCTCGCCTCGTCTCTCGGCTGAACGGCGGCGCACAGCCCGCGAGGCTCGTCGGCCTCGCGGGCCGAGGCGCGTCTGATCCAGGATGGCCATCGCCTCGCCGCGAGGGACCGTGGCCGGCACGATGCCCATCGCCGTACAGCGCCGGCGCGACACGCCCGCGATGGGCATCGGCGGCTGGGGAGACCTACCGAGCTGCGGCAAGATGGCCATCATTCAGGCGGGGCGCAGTGCCATCAGCCAGCCGGCTCGGCAACACGCAGCCCTGGCAGGATGGCGCCCGCCGTATGTACGCCACGGAGAGCTTGCCGGCAGAGCTACGTCGCACCTCCTTCGGCAGCAATCTCGGACCGTTGTAGAGCGGATCACGGAGCAGCGCCTGCCAGACATCGGCGCCGATCGACGTCGGCCTACCGCACGTCGGGCAGCTCACCCGACCAGACAGCGTGTTGACCGGCATCGGCATCCGGCACGTGCCACACGCGGTCTCAACCTTCACTGCAACGCTGATCATCGCTCTCCTCACCTCCCCCGCTCCCGCGCCATCACCGCGGCATCCCCCGACACCCCGGCGAGGCCATGCCGGCGCGAACGCTACCTCAGCGACACCCGCCGCGCGATGGCCTGGCCTCGTCCGAACCATGCCCGCGGAGCGCAAACATGGATCGGCCCCGACCGCAGCCGAGCTCTTGCACAAGAGCGGGCGCGGCGAGCTCGCCGGCAGCCACCTCACGGGGCACCGTCGTCGCCGGCATCGATCTCCGCGGCGCCGCTCTCTCCAGGGCCCTCTGGCGCGACGTCGACCTGCGCGGCCCCAGCCTCGCCGGCGCCCCCTCTCCGGTGTCGTCTTCCGCAACGTGAACCTCGAGGTCGCCGACCTCAGGGGCCCGCTCTTCGGCCGCCCTTGCGGCGAGACCTGCCGCCTCGCGGGCGCCGACCTGCGCGACGCCGTCCTCAGCAAGCTCAGGACGCTGTCGCGCCGGCAGGCGCGCGAGGTGTTGCTGGAGGGCTGAGGGGCGGCTGCCAGAGGCGGCGGAGTCGAGCGCGGCGACGCGAGCGTCGGCGAGCGCGACGATGCGAGCGGCGTCGCGCTCGACGACGCGGCGGTGCTCCGCTGCACGAACCGCTTGAACAACGGCTCGCCGGCGGGCGATGGTAGCGTTCTTCACCCGAGGGACGCTCATGAAGGACATCCTCTCTGCTCGCCTGGAATCACGTGCTTTCTCGGCCGACGCGGTCGAGCTCCACGACCTCACAGGGCGCGAGGTCATCTCGCAGCCGTTCGAGTTCCAGCTTCACGTGGTGTGCAAGAGCCCCGAGGGGCTCGACGAGGAGGCGCTCCTCGCCGAGCCCGCCGCGCTCGTCTTCCTGAGGGGCGACCGCGAGGAGCGGCGGCTCTTCGGGGTCATCTCCGTCGTGCGCGACGCGCTCCACACAGAGACGCTTCACATGGCGTACACGCTCACCTTCGTGCCGCGCGCGTTTCGCCTGACGCACACGGAGACGTCGGAGATCTTCATGGACCTCTCCGTCCCGGAGATCATCAAGCGGAAGCTCGAGCGGGCCGGCCTCCACGAGGGCGATGACTTCGAGCTCCGCCTGGTCTCGAACTACCCGCCGCGCGAGTACGTCGTGCAGTACAAGGAGACGGATCTTCAGTTCGTATCCCGCCTCGCCGAGCACCTCGGTATCTCGTTCTTCTTCGAGCACCGCGACGGCCGCGATGTCGTTGTCTTCTCCGACGCCAACAGCGGCTTTCAGCCAGTCGCCGGCGACGGGCGTGCGCACTTCTACCCGCGCGGCGATCGCATCGGCGTCTACCGCCTGGAGGGCACCACGCGCACGGTCCCGAACCGGTACGTCGTGAAGGACTACAACTACCGCACGCCCCACGTGCCCCTGATGGCGGCGGCGACGGTCTCGGAGGCGTCCGGCGGCGACATCGTCGAGTACGGCGCGCACTTCAAGACCCCGGACGAGGGCGAGCGCATCGCCGTCATCCGCGCCGAGGAGCTGCGCGCCGGCCGCAGGGTATTCGAGGGCGCGAGCGACGTCCAGGTCCTCGGCGCAGGGACGAAGCTCACCCTGGAGGGCCATCCGCGCGGCGACATCGAGCTGCTGCTCGTCGAGGTGCGCCACCGCCTTCAGCAGGCGACGCTCAACATGGGCACCGGTGAGGAGCGCGCCTACGAGAACGAGTTCCGGGCGATCCCCTACGCGACCACCTACCGCCCGCCGCGCGTGACGCCGAAGCCCAAGGTGCACGGGGTCATCACCGGCGTCATCGACGCCGCCGAGAAGGGCCAGTACGCCGAGGTCGACGAGAGCGGCCGCTACCGCGTCCGCTTCCTGTTCGACACCAGCAGCGCAGACGACGGCAAGGCCTCGCGGCTTATCCGCATGGCCCAGCCGCACGCCGGCGCGGGCTACGGGTTCCACTTCCCGCTCCGCAGCGGGGTCGAGGTCATCCTGACCTTCATCGACGGCGATCCAGACCGGCCCATCATCGCCGGCGCGGTGCCGAACCCGCAGACGCCGAGCACCGTCGACGCGAAGAACGCGAAGAGAAACGTCATACGGACCGGCGGCGGGAACGAGATCAACATCGACGACAACGAGGGCGAGGAGCGGATCAAGCTCTCGACCCCGTACGGCGGGGCGACGTTCCAGCTGGGAGCGCCGAACACGCCGGAATCAGGCGCTGCACTGACCACCAAGGAGGCTTACAGTGCGATCGCCATCGCTGGATTCAACACGGCCACCAGCGTAATGAACTCCGTTGCGAGCACGATGTCGTGCTTCGCAGCCACAGACATCACCAACTTCGCTGGAGTTCCCAATATACTGAGCAAGCTCGACAAGGTCGAGAAGGTCGCGGAGAGCTATCTCGCAACGGCCAAATCGGCGCTCGACATCCCCAAAAAATACGACGCCTGGCAACAGGCAAAGTTGGATGAGGCGACGGTGATCGCGGAAGAGGCAGCAAAGAGACTGGAGCAGGAGGCGATCCTGTCCGGCCCCGCGTTTCCGTCACCCCCTCCGATGATCCTGGGTTCCGACGGGTTCGAGCGCCCGATGACGCTAGAAGAGTGGAACGAAAGGGTTGCGGCCCCGTATCAGGGCGTCGCCGAAGCACGCTCAGCGGCCCAGGAAGCCAAAAAGGCAGCGGAGACCAGGAAGAAGGAGAGCGAAGCCAACGAGACCAATATCGCGCTGAAGCGAATCGGCATTGCGGTCGAGGGCGCCACCAGCCTTGTTGGATTCGAAAAAGCTGCCCGCCCTCTTCTCATTAGTGCCGCATCAAAATTGATGAAATCCGCCGGAGACAAGTCGGCCACTGCGGTGGCTAGTCTGATGGCCGCCGCTGCAAATGCAGCAGCGAGCCCAGGGCGCATTCCGAGCGCTGTTATGCCCATCGTTTCCCCCAGTTGCATCAACGCGGCCGTCACTACGTCAGCCGTGATCGGGCAGGTGAACGCGTTTGTTAGCGGCGCTGCGAATGCTGCGCTTGCGTCCGAGGGTGTCACCGTCGTAACAGGGGTCGCTGCCGCCGTCCTCAAATCTCCGGCCGCTGTCGAGATGGCGAGCGGAGTCAAGGCACTCATCACATCACCACTAGTTAATATCCTTGCGGCCAAGGACATCTCGATGCGTGCGATCACGGTGGGACTCGAGGCACTCTCACGGACCTTCATCGACACAAAGGACCTTGACATCCTCGCCGCTGGGAAGACCGACATCAGGACCGTCGGAGCTACTGACATCAAGTCAGGAGGAACAGTAAACATTCAGGCCGGCCCCGAACTCAATGGCAATGCATCGAAGGTATCTTTCAAAGGCAGGAGCAGGGCGGCGCTTGAGGTCGGGGCTTGGCACACGATCGTTGGGAAGGAGAAAGTGATGATCGGCGGACCGGGGTCCAATGGCACTTTCACCGGCAACTCTGCCGTCCTCAAATGTGGGTCTGAGATAACGTGTAACAAGAGCAGCGTAACGGTCAAGGCATCTGCCATTGATCTGAAGGGAAGTGGTAGCGTCCGCCTGGGCGGCGCGCGAATTGATCTTGGATAACACAGAGACCTGGTCTCGCACAGGGGCGATCCTTCGTGACTACCCAGCCCCCGGTTCTGCGACGAGCACCAGGTCCACGGCCCGCCCGTACCTCCCCTGCGCCTATGACCGCGCCCGTCGCGTGACGAGCGGAAGCGTCACCGTCAATATCTTTAGTGGAAGGTCTGCTCGTAGCTTTGGCGCGACCACGCCTCGCGAACGCCAACAGGCTCCAGCCGATAACGGGTCACTCAAGGCTGCGCATCGAACCCGAACAGCCACATCATGAACAGGACCAGCGCTACCAATACGAGAACCGCAAACCCGGCGCCAATCCTATCTAGCCGACGCTTCTCATCTACGCTTGTCGCGATCCGCTCGTTTGCCATGCGATAGTACTCGGCCGCGACTGCGCGAGCCTGCTCGGCTTGCTTCTCGAACGCTTCCGCCACTTCGTTGGCCTTCCGATCGATAAGGTCGCTCTGGGTCGGCCTCCGCGGCCTGGGCTCCTTTTCGCTGGCAAAGAGCAGGCTGCCTCCTGCATCGAACTTCCAGGCGAGTCCCTCCTCTCCAAAGAGCCAAAATGAGCCATCGGGGCAGACAGCGATGCTCGTCTTTGACCGGGGCAGCGAGTCGCGCTCTGTCTGCAGGACAGTGCTCTGCGCGCCCGAGGCACCAACCCGCATGAGCCGGCTGGCACGGAGGACGTAGGCGTTGCCGCGGAGGTCGGCGCCGAGTACGTTGTGCTCTCCGTCCGGAGCCTGTTCCGGGAGTTCCACGCGATAAATCATCCGCCCATCTGCGTCGAAGCGGACAAGCACATCGGGCCATAGTTCATTCAGCATGTAAAGCGAGCCATCTGGACCGTAATACAACACATCAACCGAGCGACTTATTGTGACCGGGCGATCGGTCGGTTCGTCCCAGTCCCAGATGGATGCTTCGGCGGGGTAGCCGCGAGAAAGGCTGTCCGGCCACACGGCGATCTCCACACCGTTCGGTGCAATTCGCCGGAGCGTACTGTCTTTCTGGATCAGCAAGGATCCATCGCGGTCGCAGGCCAGGGGACCGTGGTTAGGCAAGTCTAGGTCCTTGACCGGTGCTGTTGCTCCTGGGATGCCAGCGGGTGTCCCCGTCCTGGAAGAAAGCCAGCTCGGCGATGGGCTTGCAGCGCCGATCAATAGGATCCTGCCCCCTACGCAGCACATGAATCGCACAGCATCCACGCGATCTCGTACAAGCCAGCGGATACTCAGCGATGAATCAACAGACCAAAGGAGATTGTCGTCGCTTTTGACCACGTTCTTACCATCGTCGTAGTACCAGCGCACCTGCCTGGCTGCGCAATAAAGGTTCCCCTCTGCGTCGACCGCTGCCACAGGTGGCTCTTCCCAGTCGAACAGTCCAGCGGCGACGGCTCGCGCAGCTGGTGCGCTGTCCGTGACCGAGGTATCGAAGCAGAGAAACCAGTCCGCCGCCAGCCTCCTCCGCCCTCGATAGACAAACTCGTCGGGCACGTGCACGTTGGCAGTACAGAAGCGGCACGAGTACGCTCGGTTCACGCCGTCGAACGCGATCGGTGAGCCGCACTGCGGGCATGGAAACGTCGCCGCGTCGGCAGCATCGGCCTGCGCCATGGCCAGCGGGTCCGGATCTTCGCCCACGAGATGCGTGATGTTCGGAAGGGCTGCCGCGAACTCCGAGGGCACGGTTCGCACCCACGTCTGCCTGGCACATTGATCACAGCGGAGCGCCGCCTGATCTCTCACCTCGACGATGCGCGCGACGGGGATCTCCTTCTCGCATCCTTGGCAGCACGGACCACGCCGCGTGAAGGCGACCGAAATCTTGCCGGCCAGGCGTCGCCGCCCCTCGTTCTGGAGCATCTTCGGCCCCTCGTAAATCGGATCGCGGAACAGCGCTTGCCAGAGATCCCCTTCAATCGCCGTCGGCCTCCCACAGCTCTGGCACCCCACCTCGCGCGCCAGCGTGTTGACAGGCATCGGCATCCGGCATGTGCCGCACTCCGTCTCGACCCTCACCGCAACGCTGATCATCGCTCTCCTCACCTCCCCCGCTCCCGCGCCATCACCGCGGCATCTCCCGCCCCCCGACGAACCCGTGCCGCCGCGCACGCTACCGCAGTGACACCCGCCGCGCGATGGCCTAGCCTCGCCCGAACCATGCCCGCGGAGCGCAACCCCGGATCACCCCCGACCGCAGCCGAGCTCTTGCAGAAGAGCCAGCGCGGCGAGCTCGCCGGCAGCCACATCTCGGGCGCCGTCGCCCCCGGCATCGATCTCCGCGGCGCCGATCTCTCCAACGCCCTCTGGCAGGACGTCGATCTCCACGGCGCCAACCTCGCCGGCGCCTCCCTCTCCGGCGTCATCTTCCGCAACGTGAACCTCGAGGGCGCCGACCTCACCGACGCCGACCTCACAGGCGCCCTCCTCGGCGGCCCTCCCGGCGAGGCCTGCCGCCTCGCAGGCGCCGATCTGCGCGACGCCGTCCTCTCCAGCGCCTCTCTCCACCAGGTCGACCTCACCGGCGCCAAGCTCTCCGGCGCGCTCCTCGAGCGGGCCGATCTCCGCGCCGCCCGCCTCCACAAGGCCGAGCTCCTCGACGCCGTGCTCTCCGGCGCGCGCCTCCAGGGCTGCGACGCCCGGGGCGCCCGCCTCGACCGCGCCGACCTCTCCTCCGCCGATCTCTCCTCCGCCGACCTCACCGGCGCCTCGCTCCGCGACGTCGATCTCCGCGCCGCCACGACGACTGGCCTCCTCCTCGGCGGCGCCGATCTCCTGCGCGCCAGCGCCGCCGGACTCGACCTCTCCGCCTCCGGCCCCCCGGCGTCCCTCGCCGGCGCCGCCCTCGAGTCCTCCCGGCTCGCCGCGCTCGATCTCCGCCGCACCGCCCTCGAGGGCGCGCGCCTCGTCGCGTGCGACCTCGCCCGGGCCGACCTCTCCGGCGCGAGCTGCGACGGGCTCGTCCTCGACGGCTCCTCGCTCCGCGGCGCCCAGCTCCAGCGCTGGCGGGCCCGCGGCGCGTCGCTCGCCGGGGTCGACCTCACCGGCGCCTCCCTCGACGGCGCCGATCTCCGCAACGCCGACCTCGCCGGCGCCACCCTCGACGAGGCCTCTCTCACCGGCGCGAAGCTCGAGGGCTGCTCCCTGGAGGGCGTCCGCCTCGCGGGCGTCGACCTGCGCGGCCTCGACCTCGCGGGCGTGTCCCTCGGCAAGGCGGCCCTCCGCGGCCTCTCGTGGGCCGGCGTGAGCCTCTCCGGCGCCGATCTCGCCGAGGCCGACCTCCGCGACGCCGACCTCGCCGGCGCCGACCTCTCGGACGCCGACCTCTCCGGCGCCTGCCTCGCCGGCGCGAAGCTCGGCGGCGCCACGTTCCGCGGCACGCAGCTCGCCGACGTCGACCTCACCGAGGCCGATCTCTCGGGCGCCGACCTCTCCGAAGCTTCCCTGTCCACCGCCTCCATCACGGGAGCCGACCTCCGCCGGACTCGCCTCTTCGCGGCCGACCTCTCCGGCGCCGATCTCCGCACCATGCAGCTCGCCGGCGCCGTCATCGAGCAATCGCTCCTCTGCGACGCGAACGGCGAGGGCGTCGATCTCCGCGGCTGCGTCCTGACGAACGCCACGCTGTCGGGCGCGAACCTCCGCGGCGCCAACCTCACCTCGGTGGAGGCCTCTCAGGTCAACCTGGAAGGCGCCGATCTGAAGGGCGCCAAGCTCGCGGGCCTGCGCGCCCCCGCCGCGAACGTCAAGAGAGCGATCCTCGACGGCGCCGATCTCTCCCGCGCCGACCTCTCCGACGCCGCGCTCGACGGTGCCCTGCTGCGCCGCGCCCACCTGCGCGAGACGAACCTCGGCGCGGCGAGGCTCCCGGGCGCGGACCTGCGCGACGCGGTGATGGCGAATGCCGATCTCTCGCTGGCCGATCTCTCGCACGCGCGCCTCGAGCGCGCGCACCTCATGAACGCCAACCTCGAGGGCGCCGACCTCCACCGGGCCAGGCTCGATGACGCCGAGCTGCTCGGGGCGCGCACGCGCAACACGAAAGACACCGACCCTGACCGCGCCCGCGCGGAAGACTTCCGGACGGAGACCCGATGATCGCAAACGACGCTGTCGCCCTGGAACACGAGCCCTCCCCGGGAGGCGTGCTCGAGGCCACCCTCGTCGACATCGACGACGCGGCGCGCGCCGTCGTGCGCCTCGTCCGGCCCGGCGCCCCGGGCGGCGAGGGCGCCACGGCGCGCGCGCGGCTCGCCGTCCCCGGCTACCAGGGCACCCCCGGCGACCGGGTGCTCATCGCAAGACACGCAACCACGTCGGATTTTTACATCGTCGGCGTCCTCCTCGCCGCCGCAGCGCCCGTGGTCCGGACGGCCGAGGGGGCCACGGCGTCGGCCGAGGGGAGCACGATCGCCATCCGGGACGCCTCCGGGGCCGTCGCCGTCACGTACGACGCCGCGACGGGCGCGGCGCGCGTCGCCGCCCCCGCGGGGGACCTGACGCTCGCGGCGCCGCGGGGGAAGGTCGTCGTGGAGGCGGCCACGGACGTCGAGCTCCGCGCGCGGCGCGACGTCCGGCACCGGGCGGGCCGGCGCGTGGCGAGCGAGGCCGGCTTCGGCGGCGAGACCGGCAACGGCGGCGAGGCCGGCAGCGGCGGCGAGGCCGTCCATCATGGCGAGGCCGTCGAACCGGGGCTCGTCGTCGAGCGGACGGCCGTGCGCGTGACCGCGGCCGCGGTCGACGTCACCTCGGAGCGGGCGTCGCTCCACGCGACGGAGGCGACCGTGCTCGCCGAGCGGATCGCGACGACCGCCGCGCAGATCGCCGCCACGGCCGGTCGGATGGAGATCCAGGCCGAGCGGCTCATCGAGCGGGCCAAGGACGCCTACCGCGAGGTCGACGGGCTGTTCCAGACCCGGGCGAGGCGCGCGCGCTCGCTCATCCGCGAGGCGTATCAGCTCGTCAGCGAGCGGACATCGCTGGTCTCGAAGAAGGAGACATCGATCGACGGCGAGCGCGTGCTGCTCGGATGAGCCAGCGTGAGAATGGAGGGATCCCGACATGAAGATGCCCGCAGCGACGAAGGCCGGCGGCATGTGCTTCGCCATGCCGGACGTGTGCAAGGTCCCGGCGCCGCCGGCGCCCCCCGTGCCGACGCCGTTCCCGAACATCGGGACGCTGAACGGCTGCGAGTCGACCGTCTCCAAGGTGCTCGTCCAGAAGAAGGAGACGGTGACCGAGGCGTCGAAGATGCCGAGCAGCAAGGGCGATGAGGCCGGCACGCTCGGCGGGATGGTCTCGAACGTGAACCGCGGGCAGGTCACCTTCAAGCGCGCGAGCTCGAAGGTCTACGCCAAGGGGAAGAAGGTCGTCTATCACACGGCGATGTCGGCCCACAACGGCTCGAACGCGAACATGCCCGCCGGCGCCCACGTCGCACCGTCGCAGATGAAGGTGTTCGTGGCGATGTGATCCGCGGCGCGCCGCCTCGAGCGAGAAATGAACCGCCAAGGCGCCAAGATGTCGTCTCCTTCTTGGCATCCTTGGCGCCTTGGCGGTTCGAAATTCTGCTCGTTTCGGGCGGGTTCAACCCGTTTGCTGCTCTGGCGCCTCGCGCCGCCGCGCCCTCAGCGCGTCGCGTCGCCGCGGCGGTACTCGGCGGTCGCCTCGTCGAGGCGGGCCTTGAGCTGCGGATCGAGCGCGAGATCCCCCGCCGCGAGCGTGGCGTCGAGCTGATCGGGCCGGCTCGCCCCGATGATCGCCGACGTGATCGCCGGATGGGCGAGCACCCACGCGACGGCGACGGTCGTGAGCGACAGGCCCGCTCCGGCGACGATGCCTTGCAGCTTCTCGACGGTCGCGAACTCGCGCTCGTGCCAGTAGCGCTGCTGGTAGTTCGCCGCCGCCGCGCCGAGCGTGAAGCGCGTGCCCGGCGTGGGCTCGCCGCGGCGGTGCTTCCCGGTGAGGAGGCCGCCGGCGAGCGGGTTGTACGGGATCACGCCGAGGCCCTCCTCCTGCGCGAGCGGGAGCAGCTCGCGCTCGATCTCGCGGAACAGCAGCGCATACCGCGGCTGCACGGAGACGAACCGCGCGAGGCCGCGCACGTCCGCGCGGCCGAGCGCGCGCGCCAGGCGATACGCCAGGTAGTTGGACACGCCGATGTACCGCGCCTTGCCCGACCGAACCACGCTGTCGAGCGCCTCCAGCGTCTCGTCGATCGGCGTTTCGCGATCATCGGCGTGGAGCTGATACAGGTCCACGTAATCGGTGCCGAGCCGGCGCAGCGAGGCGTCGATCGCGTCCAGGATGTGCTTGCGCGAGGCGCCCTGGTCCCAGGCGTTCGGGCCGACGCGGCCGACGCACTTCGTGGCCACGATGAACCTGTCGCGCTTGCCCTTGAGCCAGCGGCCGACGATCTCCTCGGTACGGCCGACCGTCTGCAGGCCGCCGCCCAGCGGGTAGACGTCGGCCGTGTCGAGGAAGTTGACGCCGGCGTCGGCGGCCTTGTCGAGGATGACGCGGGAGGTCTCCTCGTCCGTCTGGAAGCCGAACGTCATCGTGCCGAGGCACAGGCGGGAAACGTTGAGGCCGGTACGGCCGAGTCGGGTGGTCGGGATGGTCATGTTCTTCCCCTGCGTTCCGTGCGCATTGCGTAGGATCAATAGTAGATCGGCCCGACGCTGCCACCGCCGGCGACGACGGAATCGCCGTTGATGGCGACGCTCCTCGGCGACGCGAGGAACGCGACGACCCACGCGACCTCGCGGGCGTCGACGATGCGGCCGATGCTCACCGAGGCGGCGAGGTCCGTCTCGGGCTCGGGGCGGACGCGCTCGGTGCGCGTCGCGCCGGGGTGCACGACCGTGACGTTGATCCCCTTCGGGCCCAGCTCGTCGGCGAGGTTCTTCGTGATGGCCGCCACGCCGACGTTGCGCAGGGTGGCGACCGGGCGGCCGGTCTTCCGCACGGCCAGCCCGCCGATGTTGATGATGCGGCCCCAGCCGTTCGCGATGAGGTGCGGCGCGACGGCGCGCGCCGTCCGCAGGTAGCCGACGACCTTGATGTTGATGTCCTCGATCACCTGCTCGTCGACGATCTGATCGAGGCGGGTGGCCGGCGAGATCCCGCCCGGCAAGGCGGCGTTGTTGACAAGGATGTCCACGCCCCCGAGCGCGGCGACGGCGCGCTCGACGAGCGCGTTGACCGACGTCTCGTTGCCCGTGTCGACGACCAGCGGGACGACGCGGCGGCCGGTCTCGGCCGAGAGCTCGGCGGCGGTCGCGTCGAGCTTGTCCTTGCCGCGCGCGGCGATCACGACGTCGGCGCCCTCGCGCGCCAGCTCCCGCGCGATGGCCTTGCCGATGCCGCGGCTGCCGCCGGTGACGATCGCACGCTTTCCAGTGAGCTCGAGATCCAAGAGCGTCTCCCTTCCATCCGGCGCGCAGCCACGAGCTCTGCGCCTCTCGCGCGCGGCGCCCGCAGCGCGCTCCACAGCACGTCGCGGCCCGCCTGAGCACGTTCTGAGCACGTTCTGAGCACGTTCCGTTCCAGCCCGATTTTCCCCGCGCGCTCGGCGCGCCAGGCGGCGCGCGTGTTGCACTGGCAGCAACCTGCTGGCGCTGTGCTGCTGGCGAGGCAGTCCGCGCGCTCTACAACGACAACCGGGTTGAAACCGCTCGAAAGAGCAGAAAGACGAACCGCCAAGACACCAAAGACGCCAAGATCTCGTTCTCTTCTTGGCGTTCTTGGCGTCCTTGGCGGTTCATTTCTCGCTCGATCAACGAGATCGCTGTCCAGCGCGTCACGACGCCGGATCCGCGGGCGGAGGCTGCGCGGGTCGCCTCGAGCGGAGCCGGTCGCTCGCCGCGAGCACGCCCGCCGCGAGCGCGAGGATCGGCGCGACGACCACGGCGCTGAACCACGCGATCGCATACGCGACGCCGAGCGAGGGGTCGCCCCCGCTGCCGGGCGGGGCCGTGCCGCTCAGCACGGAGACGTGCTCGCGCAGGCCGAGCAGGTGACACGCGATGAAGGCCGACGCGAGCAGCGCGGCGCCGAGGGCGAGCAGGCGGATCACGGGGCACCTCCCGCCGCGGCGATCCGCTGCCAGAGCGGGCCGAAGCTCAGCGCGTGCAGCAGCGCCGCGTCGCCGACCTGGTTGCTCGCGGCGTAGCGCAAGAGGCTGCGGGCGGGCTGCTGCACGAACGGCCTCCCGGTGGCGTAGGGCATCAGGAAGTGCAGCATCCCGCGCTCGCGCTCCAGCGCGAGGGTCTCGTCGATGATCCGGTCCATCACCGCGAGGTGCCGCGCCTCGGCCCCCGGATCGCGCAGCGCGGCGTTGGCGAGCCCGAGGACGAGGAAGGTCCGGCCCATGAAGTCCCACTCCGCGTTCGTGGCCCGCATCCGCGCGAGCGTCGCGTCCCTCGCGGCCGTGTCCTCCCACAGGGAGAGCTGATGCGCGAGCAGCGCCCGGCCGCGCGGCAAGAGCGCGCCCGAGGGGCGGTGCTCGACGGGCTCGCGCCGGAAGAAGAGGTGGAGGCAGGAAAGCCAGACGGCCGCGGCGACCAGCACGGAAAGCGCGACGTCCCCGAGCCGGCGAAGGCGGCGTGCAGACCGAGGGCGGAGCGCGGCGCCGGTGGAAGAGAGGCCGGTCATGGGAGGCAGCATGGTACGGCGCCGTGGCCGGGCAGCGTACGAGTTGTGGCTTTTTCGAGGAAACCTCCAGAATTCCTCGCCGGATCGCCCATTCCGGCCATGGCGACGCCCGCGGCCGCGGCGGGCATCGCTCGCGCCCTCACGGGCGCGGACCAAGAGATCCCCTGCCCGGGTGCCCACTCTCAGCATGGAGACTGACAGAGAGGCCATGAGACGGGGTGTTCTCCAGAGATCTTGCTCCTCGCCCGTCTGACGGGCCGATCACGGGATGTATCGATTGACCATGTCGTCCGGGTCAGGCCGCGTTTCCACGCCGGAGCCACTGGCCTCCTCGACTCCACACGATGTCGGGAGATCGCTGTCGCCGGCGTGGTAGGTTCGCAGCGCGGGAAGACACACACCCTCTTGATAGGGAGATCATCCATCTATGTATCTACGGACACCGAGGGCGGGTATCGCTGCCTGGGTCATCGTGTCGGCCATCGCGAGCGGCGCGCTCGCCGCGTGCGGCGACGACGGCGCGCAGGCATCGGGCTCGGCGGCCACAGGGACCGGCGGAGATGGCAGCGGCGGAGACGGCGGGACCGGCGGAAACAGCGGGACCGGCGGAGGCGGCGGCTCCACGGGCGTGGGCGGCGAAGATCCTTATGCGTGGCTGGAGGAGGCGACCTCGGAGGAGGCGCTCGAGTGGGTGAGGCAGGCGAACCAGGCGACGCTCGACGCGCTCACCGTGGGAGAGCCGTTCACGTCGCTCTACGAAGATCACTACCGCGAGAGGACGAAGGAGCCGCCGCTCCGCTGCATTCCCCAGCCGGACGGCTTCGTCTACCAGTTCAAGCAGGACGCGACGAACCCGCGCGGGGTGTGGCGCCGGACGCCGGCGGAGGCGTGCCTGGCCGGCGATCCCGCGTGGGACGTCCTGCTCGACGTCGACCGGGTCGCGGCCGAGGAGGACGAGGACTGGGTCTACGCGGGATCGGATTGCTATCACGATGACACCGACATGTGCCTGATCTCGCTCTCGCGGGGCGGCAAGGACGCCACCGTGATCCGCGAGTTCGACAAGGCGACGAAGACGTTCGTCGCGGACGGGTTCACCCTCCCCGAGGCGAAGTCGGAGGTCGCGTGGAGCGACGGGGACACCCTCCTCATCGCGCACGGCACCGACGAGGAGTCGCTCACGACCTCGGGCTACCCACGGCAGGTGAAGGTCTGGCGCCGGGGCACCCCGCTCTCCGAGGCGAAGCTCGTCTTCGAGGCGGGGAAGGAGACCGTGTACGCCACCGGCGTGACCCTGCACGACGTCGACGGGTCGAGCCTCCGGATCATCACGAATCACATCGACTTCTTTCACGCCGACAACTACGTGCTCGGGGACGACGATGTGCCGGTGAAGATCGAGGTGCCCCGGGACGCCACGGTCCAGGATCTCTTCCAGGGCAAGCTGCTGGTCCGGCTCGCGTCGGACTGGACCGTCTCCGGCACGACGCTGAAGGCCGGCGCGCTGGCCGCCGTCTCGCCGGGCGACGCCCAGGCGACCGCGGAGCTCGTGTACGCGCCCGACGAGCGGAGCGCCTTCGTCGGGCTCGCGAAGTCCAGGGAGGGCATCCTCGTCACCCAGCTCCGCGACGTCGCCTCCGAGCTCCTCTCGCTCACGTACGCGGACGACGCGTGGACCTCGACGCCGATCCCGATCCCGCCGCTCGGGACCGCCCAGGTCACCGCGGATCCACGCATGGACGACGCCTATGTCACGTTCCGGAGCTTCCTTCAGCCGACCACGGTGTACCAGGTGCGGCCCGAAGGCGACGCGTACGCCGTGACGGAGCTCAGCGCGTATCCCCCGCTGTTCGACGCGTCGCCGTTCGAGGTCTCGCAGGAGACCGCGACGAGCAAGGACGGCACCGAGGTCCCCTATTTCCTCGTCAAGCCCACGGCGGCGGCGGCCGACGGCAAGAATCCCACGCTCCTCTACGGCTATGGCGGGTTCGAGGACGCGCGGTCGCCCTCCTACCTGGGGCTCACGGGCAAGCACTGGCTCGAGAAGGGCGGCGTCTACGTGCTCGCCAACATCCGCGGCGGCGGGGAGTTCGGCCCGGCGTGGCACAAGGCCGCGATCCTCGAGAACAAGCAGCGCTCGTACGACGACTTCATCGCCATCGCCGAGGACCTGATCGCGAAGGGCATCACCTCCCCCGAGCACCTGGCGATCCAGGGCGGGAGCAACGGCGGCCTCCTCGTCGGCGCCGTCTCGATGCAGCGGCCCGATCTCTTCGGCGCCGTCTCGTGCCAGGTCCCGCTGCTCGACATGATGCGCTATCACGAGATCGGCGCAGGGGCGAGCTGGATGGGCGAATACGGCAACCCCGAAGATCCCGAGATGGCCGAGATCATCCGGGCTTACTCGCCGTACCACAACATCCAGGCCGGCGTGGACTACCCGCCGATCCTGTTCACCACGACCACCACCGACGATCGCGTCCACCCCGCGCACGCGCGCAAGATGGCCGCGCGCCTGAAGGAGATGAACATCCCCTTCTACTTCTACGAGGGTGAGAAGGGCGGGCACGCGGGCTCCGCCGATCCCGAGACCTATGCGTTCCTCCAGGCGCTGAACACGACGTACCTCTACCGCGTCTTCGAGCGCCCGTAGCGAAGCGCCCCCCCGGACGCCTCGAGACGGGACTCGGGGCGTCAGGACGGGCCGAACAGGACGTGGATCGCGTCGGGGTTGCGGAACGCGAAGCCCTTGATCTCCGGCGCCGGCGCGTCCGGGTCGAGCCGCAGGTCGGGCAGCCTGTCGAGGATGGCGTCGAGCCCGACGCGCATCTCGAGGCGCGCGAGGTGCACGCCGAGGCAGGTGTGCGGGCCGGCGCCGAACGCGAGGTGCGGCCGGGGCGGCCGGTCGAGGCGGAAGGCGTCGGCCGCCTCGTAGCGGGCCTCGTCGCGGCCGGCCGAGCCCGTGAGGACGTTGAGCACCGCGCCGGCCGGGATGGGGCACCCCGCGATCTCGGTGTCCCGCGTGGCGACGCGCGAGACGAGGGTGACGCTCGTCTCCCAGCGCAGCGTCTCCTCGACGACGGCGGGGATCAGCGACCGGTCGGCGACCACCTGCGCCAGCATGGCCGGTCGGGTGAGCAGGGCGACGAGCGCGTTGCCCAGCGCCCGGAACGTCGTCTCCGCGCCGGCCGGCAGCAGCAGCAGGAGAAAGCCGTAGATCCTCTCCTCGGTGAGCCGCTGGCCGTCGATCTCGGCGGCCAGGAGCTCGCTGATCAGATCGCCCGCGGGCTCGCGCCGGCGCGCCTCGATGATGCCGGCGAGGTAGCCCCGCATCGCCCGCGACGACGCGACGCCCAGCGGCGGGTTCAGCGCGCCCTGCACGATCTCGTCCGACCAGCGCGCGAACTGCGCCTGATCGTGGAGCGGCACGCCGATGATCCCGCAGATGACCTGGACAGGGTACTTCAGGACGACATCGCGCAGGAGATCGGCGCGCCCGGCCGGCGCGATGCCGTCGAGGAGCGCGTGAATCGTGGGCCGCACGAGCGCCTCGTCCCACCGCTCGAGCACGGAGGCGCGGAACGCGTGCGCCACGAGGCTCCGGTACCGGCGGTGCTCCCCGCCGTCCATGCCCAGCATGGACTCGCCCATGTACTTGCCGACGACCTCGTTGTTGATCGCGCTCGAGAACGTCTCGGGGTCGCGCAGCACCCGCTCGGCGTCCTCGTGACGGGACACGACGAAGGTGGGCGCGGGGTTGATCGACGTGGCATCGAAGCGCAGGACAGGGCACGCCGCCCTGGCCTTCGCCCACAGCGGGTGCGGCTGCGCGACAGAGAAATCGAGCACGGAGGAAGGCTTGCTGTCGTCCATCGCGAGACGCTATCGACCCGCAGGCGGCCGATCAACGGGCGGCGGATGAACGTGTGGCCGCGCGAAAGAGCCGCGTCGTTATCGCGCGGGTCATGGCGAGGAGGTTATGGCGCGTGAAGCGGTACCAGAAGCCGACGTAGCAGCCGTTCGTGCGGAAATCGGGGTTGACCGCGGCGTAGCGCCTGGCGGCCGGGCGGTCGAAGTAGCGCGGCGGATAGCGGCGCAGCGTGTCCTCGGTCATGAAGATGTCGACGGAGAAGAGGCCCGTCTCCTCGTCGACGCGGAAGTCGCTCTCCGCGGCGAGCGCGAGGAACGCCGCGCGCACCGCCTCGTCCTCCTCCCCTCCCCTGCGCCCCGGGTCGAAGAGCTCGTATTTCGCGAGCGCCTCGGTGATCGAGACGAACCCGAACAGGCTGGCAATCGAGAGCCGGTAGAGGCGGGTCCGCGGCGCGCGGCGCTTCGTGTCGAGCAAGAACACGAGGCCGGAGACGAGGTGCAGCCCGCGGGTGCGGAGCTCGGGCGCTATCCGCAGCTTCCCGCCCACGATGGCCAGGCTGCGGGGCAGGGCCAGGGGCGCCGTCTTCCAGAACTGGAAGCCGGCGATCGCGCCCGTGTCGGCGCGGCGGAAGACGTGGACGACATCGTTCGTCTGGGCGTGGACGCGGAAATGGTCGAAGTCCTCGGCCATCAGCGCGTTCGAGAGGGCGTGGAGCTCGCGCAGGCGCTCGTCGGTGAAGTCGCGCCGGCGGAGGACCTCGAGGCGCACGCCGGGGCGCAGCGGGGAGAGGCGGAGCAGGAGGTTCAGCGCGGTGGTCCCGCTCATCGCTCCTCCAGCTTGGTCCCCGCCGTGAAGGCGTCCTCGAGGTGGGTGTCGGCGGCGCGCGCCTTCCAGGTCTCCGCCTGATACAGGTTGGCGCCGCGCAGGTCGGCGCCCTCGAGATCGGCGCCGTCGAAGGCGGCGCGCATCAGGTTCGCCTGGCGAAGGCGCGCGCCCCGGAGCCGCGCCTTGCGGAAGCGGGCGTCGACGAGGTCGGCGCCCTCGAAGGTGGCCCCGTCGAGCGTCGCCCGGGTGAAGCTCGCCTCCGGGAGCGCCGCGCCCGCGAAGACGCCCTCGGTGAGGTCTGCGCCCTCCCACACCGAGCCCGGGCCCCGCGCGCCGCGGAACGAGCCGCTCCGGAGCACGACGTCGTCGGCGCGGAGGTCGGCGAGCGAGGCCCCGTCCAGGGTGACGCGAGCTCCCGTGGCACCGTAAATTTTCACATCGTCGAGCGTGGCGTCACGGAAGCTCGCCTCGTCGAGCGCGGCCTGCATCATCTCGGCGCCGGTGAGGTCCGCGCGATCGAAGCTGGCGCCCGTGAGCGTGGCCCCCGCGAAGCTGGCGCCGGGCGCCCGCGCGCCCTCGAACACGGCGCCCTCGCAGCGCGCCGCCCCGGCGGCCGCGAGCTCCAGGATGGCGCCGGCGAAGCGCGCGGCCTTGACGCTGGCGCCGGTGAGGTCGGCCCGGGTGAGGTCGGCGCCCTCGAAGCGCGCGCCCTCGGCGTCGGCCTCGGCGAGCACCGCCTCGACGAGCCGCGCGCCGTCGAGGCGGGCGCCCCGGAGGTTCGCCCGCTTCAGGAGGACGCCGCCGAGGTCGGCCCCGGAGAGGTCCGCGCCGGACAGGTCGATGCCGGTCAGGTCCACGCCGGCGAGCGGCTCGCCGAGGCGAAGGAGCTCGAGGATCGCGTCGCGGCCGGCGGGCGGCGGCGCCTCGACGGGATCGCCGGGCGCGGCTTCCGCCGCGGGGGACTCCGCGGCGGCCGCCCCCGCCGCCGCGCCGCTGCCGGCCGCCGTGCGCCGGCGCGCGCGCGCCCGGGCGAGCGCCTCGGCGATGCGCGCGTCGAGGGCCGATTCGCCCTCCTCGGCCGTCGTGTCGTTCGCCGCCCCCTCCTCGCCCGCCGCCGGCGCCTCGGCCGCCTCGCGCGCCGACAGCTCCGCGAAGAAGCGCGCCCGCGCGTCGCGCTTCGCCATCGGCTCGCGCTTCGCCCCGCCCGCCGCCATCGGCTCGCTCAGGACGAACAGCGACGCGATCTCGGAAGCGTCCTCGTCCGCGACGTCCAGCAGGCCGCGCCAGACGAGCACGAGCCGGAGCGCGTCGGCGTCGAACCACACGGTGTCGAGCCGCATCGGCACCTCGGAGAACCCGCCGCCGGCCTTCTCCGTGGCCTGCTTGAACACGCGCACGCGCAGCTCGGGAAGCCGCCCCCGGACGACCTCCCCCTCCGGGCGCACGGACCAGAGCTCGAACGCCTCGTCCCCGCGCGGATAGGCGATCTGCTGCTCCGCGGGCGCGGCGTTGAAGAACGTCCAGTCGAAGTCGTCAGGGAAGAACGGCCAGCGCGTCTTCCGCCAGCGCTCGCCGTAGGACCCGATCTTCCTGAGACGATCGCCCCACGTCGCCGCGATCGGGGCGAAGCACGCCGGAGGGGGCCTGTCGCCCGCCGAGCGGATGAGCCGGTCGGGCAGCTCGAGCGACGGGAGCGCGCCGCCGGCCCGCGCGCCGTGCCCGGTCCCCACGGGGTTCGCGCCGAACCCGGCGCCCCCGAACGCGTTCTCGAAGCGGAGCGGGATGCGATCCCACGGCCCGGGCGCGGTGGGCGCGCCGAGCGCGTCCCAGCGGCGCGGGCCGATGGCCGCGACGGCGCGATCGAGCGCGTCGCCGAGGCGCAGCCGGACGAGCGCCGCGGCGTCGCCGGCGCCGGCGCTGTGCGCGTGCCCGACGAGCAGGACGTCGGCCTTCGGCTTGAAGATCGCGAAATCGGACGGGTAGCGGAGGCTCTTGCCGGGGTCGTCGTCGACGTGGACGTCGCCGCCGGGGAGCTCCTGGTCGGCCGCGATCGCCGCGGGCGCCCCGGGAACGAGGTCGAAGGTGCCCTTGACGACGACGGTGAGCGAGTCCCTCGGCGGCCGGGCCTGCCAGGGGATGGTGAAGGCGGCGAACGGGGTGAGGTTCAGGATCGGGACGTGCTCGGTGGTCCTGGCGGGCGGCGGCAGGTCGGGCGAGCCGGCGAGATCCTCGCCTGTCGGCGTCGACGGCTCCGGCTCGGGCAGCGGGAGCGTGGCCGTCGGCAGCGGCGCGCCGGCGTGCGCCGCGATGTGCGCGGCCATGGCGGGGAAGGCCTGCCGCAGCGCCTCCAGCGAGACCTCGGCCGGGGCCCGCGCGGCCTCGGCCTGCTCCGCGGGCCGCGCCGGCGCGAGCGGGAACGGCGCGTCCTCCTGGCGCGCGCCGCGCAGCACGTCCTGGAGGTTGAACTCGCGCGTGCTCGCGAGCACCGGCGGCTGCCCGGACCCCTGCGGCGCCGGCGCGCCCGCGCCTCCGGCCGCCTCCGCCGCCCGGGGGCCCTCCCCCGAGGGCGCGCCCGCGCCTCCGGCCGCCTCCGCCGCCCGGGGCGCCGCCGCGGGGGCCTCGGGGGCGGCGGCGCCGGGCGGCGCCGGGTCGAACGCCTCGAGCGCCTCGGCGAAGGCCGCGGGGTCGAGCGGGCGCGTCTGCGTCAGATCGAACGGCGGGCGCGCCGGCTCCGCGCCCGCGCCGCGCGCGGCCCACTCCTCGGCGCTCATGCCGCGGGCGACCGACGGATCCGGCTCGGGGATCGGGAGCGACGGCCGCGCGCCAGCAGGCGGCCTCGCCCCCTCCGGCAGCGGCGCCGTCGTCGCGCCCACCGGCGGCGCCGGCGCGACGGCGGGCACGGGCGCAGGCCACGCAACGCGCTCGCCGGGGGGCGCCAGCGCCACGAGGATGCCGCCGCGCTCGACGACCTCCAGGGCGCGCTCGGCGACGGCCAGGGACGCGCGCCATGTCAGGGTGCACCGGAGCGCGTCGGCGTCGATCCAGAGCGTGTCGCAGCGCACGGTGAGCTCGACGCCGGCAGGGTCGACGAGCGGCGGCGCGCGGAGGAGCACGCGCGCCGTCAGGCCGGGCAGGCGAGAGCGCACCTGGGCGGCCGTGGGGTGGAGGCCCTCGAGCAGGATCCACTCGTCCCCGCGCAGGTAGGGGATCTGCTGGTCGCGCGGTGCCGCGTTGAAGTAGCCCCAGTCCATGGCGATCGGGAGCTCCGGCACGGGCAAGAGGAGCTTCGCTGGATCCCACGCGGCGAGCGCGCGCCGGCGCTCGGGCCACGCGCTCGAGAGGGGCCCGAAGCCGTCGGGGGTGTCCGGCGCGGCGGGGTTGACGATGCTCGGCAGCCGGAGGTCCGCGGGGTCGGCGCCCCTGCCGACGGGGTTCTCGGGGCAGCGGGCGCCGCCGAAGGCGAGCTCGTAGCGCACGGGCAGCCGGGAGAACGGGGCCGGCGCCGTCGCCTGGCCGGTCCCTGGATCGCGCTGCCGCTCGCCCACGACCTGGAGCCGCTTGTCGACAGCGGGCACCTGCGCGCGCGAGTCAAAGACGGCGAGGCGCACCCACCGGTGGCTCACGCGCTGGCCGGGCGGGGCGTACGCGCTTCCGGTGAGCAGGACGTCGGCCCGGGGCTTGTGGGGCACGGCGTCCGAGGCGACATAGAGGCTCCGGCCCGCGTTCTGCTCGTGGAAGACGTCGTGGAAGAGCGGCAGCGGCGCGGCCAGCGCGGCGGTGTCGTCGGGCGTGAGCTGGAAGGTCGCCTTCACGGCGACGGTCACGCAGGGGCCGTTCGCCGTTCGCCAGAGCAACGCCGACGCTGCCAGGGGGGACAGGGAGATGAGCTGCATGGGCGGCGCGCCACCCTAGCCGAGAGCCCCGCCGGATGCGCCATCGTCGGCGACGCGGGGCTGCTCCGAGCTTCGACGCAGGCGGTGGTGCGGAGCGGTGATCATCAGAAGCGATGTTGAACCACCAAGACACTGAGAGAAGAATTTTACAATACCATCGTCCAGATTTTCTGGCGCTGATCTCGCGATGGGAAAGAGAATTTGAACCACAGAGGCACAGAGGGCACAGAGGGAGAGAGAAAGAGCGAGAAATATCTATCTTTCTCTCTTCTCTTCCTCTGTGCCCTCTGTGGTTCATTCTTTTCTGGCGCTGATCCCGCGATGGGAAAGAGAATTTGAACCACAGAGGCACAGAGGGCACAGAGGGAGAGAGAAAGAGCGAGAAATATCTATCTTTCTCTCTTCTCTTCCTCTGTGCCCTCTGTGCCCTCTGTGGTTCATTCTTTTCTGGCGCTGGCCCCGCGATGGGAAAGAGAATTTGAACCACGGAGGCACAGAGGACACAGAGGGAGAGAGAAAGAGCGAGAAATATCTATCTTTCTCTCTTCTCTTCCTCTGTGCCCTCTGTGCCCTCTGTGGTTCATTCTCTCATGCTCAGAGACGAACCTGGGCAACGCAGTAACGACGTCCCCGGCGCGTCACGCCACGGCGAAGCCGGCGCTCAGGAGATCCTGCGGACGGGACGACGCGCCGATGTGGACGCGGAACTCCCCCGGCTCGACGACGCGGCGCCCCTCGGCGTCGAGCATCGAGAGCTCCGAGGCGGGGACGTCGAAGCGCACCGTGCGCGCCTCGCCGGCGGCGAGGAGCAGGCGGCGGAACGCCTTGAGCTCCTTCACCGCCCACGTGGACGAGGTCACCAGATCCTCGATGTAGAGCTGGGCTATCTCGACGCCGTCGCGCCCGCCCGCGTTGGTGACCGTCACCTCGAAGGAGGCTGTGCCGTCCGGCGCCACGCTGGGCGTCAGCACCTTCAGGTCGGAGTACGCAAAGCGCGTGTAGCTCAGGCCGAAGCCGAAGGCGAACGCCGGCTCCTGCGTCAGATCGGCATAGCGATTCCCGTGCTGGCCGCGGGCCTGGTTGTAGAACACCGGCTGCTGGCCCACGTGGTAAGGGAACGAGATCGTCAGCTTGCCAGAGGGGTTGAGCCGGCCGAAGATCGCCTCGGCCACCGCCCGCCCGCCCATCATCCCCGGGTTGAACGCCTCGACGATCGCCGCCGCGCCCAGCGCCGAGCGCGGAAGGACCAGCGGCTTGCTGTTGACGAGGACCACCGCCGTGGGCACCCCCGTCCGGGCGATCGCGTCCGCGAGGGCCCGCTGCCCGCCCATCAGCTCGAGCGTCGCCGTGCTCTTCGTCTCGCCGATGAGCTCGATCCGATCCCCGACGACGAGGACCACCACGTCGGCGCCCCGCGCCAGCTCGACCGCCGCGGCGATGCCCGACTCGTCCTCGCTGACCACCGAACAGCCCGCGGCGTGGACCACCTCGCACCCCGCGGGCGCGAGCTCCCGTATCCCGTCGAGGATCGTGACGATGCTCGAGCGCGGGTGCTGAGGGCCGTTGCCGCCGCTCATCTGGCCCGAGCCGAGCGACCAGTCGCCGAGCTGGGCGATCGGGTCGTCCGCGTTGGGCCCGATCACCGCGATCCGCCGCAGCGGCCTCGGCGCCGCGCCCTGCCCGGCCCCGTCGCCCGCGAGCGGCAAGAGGCCGTCGTTCTTGAGCAGCACGAGCGACGCCCGCGCGACCTCCAGGTTCAGCTCCCGGTGCGCCGCGCAGCCGATGACCTCCTTGATCCGCCGCTCGTCGCTGTACCCGGGGTCCTCGAAGAGCCCCAGCGAGAACTTGAGCGAGAGGACGCGCCGCACCACCGCGTCGATCTCCGCCTCGCCGAGGAGCCCGCGGCGCACCGCCTCCTGGGCCCCCTCGTAGAACTGCGGGGTCGCCATCATCAGATCATTGCCGCTGCGCACCGCCACCGCGGCCGCCTCGGCCATGTCCTTGCACACCTTCTGGTCGAGCACGAGGTTGCCCACGTTGTTCCAGTCGGTCACGACGATCCCCTGAAAGCCCCACTCCTCCTTGAGCACCTCCGTGAGGAGCCAGCGGTTCGCGGTGGCCGGGATGCCGTCCATCGACTGATATCCCGTCATGAACGCCATGCAGCCGCTCTGCGCGGCCCGCTCGAACGGCGGCAGGAAATACGAGCGCAAATAGCGCCGCGAGATGTTCGCCTCCGAGGCGTCGCGGCCGCCCAGCGTCTCCGAATACCCCGCGTAGTGCTTCGCCGTGGCCAGCACCGCGTCCGGATCGTCGAGGCCCTTGCCCTGATAGCCCCTGACCATCGCGCAGGCGAGCTCGCCGATCACGTAGGGATCCTCGCCGAACGTCTCCCCCACCCTGCCCCAGCGGAGATCGCGCGTGAGGCACAGGACCGGTGAGAACGTCCACTTGAGCCCGGTGGCCCGCATCTCGACGGCGGTCACCCGCGCGACCTTCTCCAGGAGCCCCGGATCCCAGCTGCACGCCATGCCGAGCTGCGTCGGGAAGATCGTGGCGCCCGCCCAGAAGGAATGGCCGTGAATCCCGTCGTCGGCCATCAGCACCGGAATCCCGAGCCGCGTGCCCAGCGCGCGCCGTATCGCCGCGTCCGCGTCCTTGCCGTTGCAGTGGAGCAGGCTGCCCACCTTCATTCGCCCGATCGCGTCCTCGAGATCCCCCTGGGCGTCGAGCTGCATGAGCTGGCCCACCTTCTCGTCCAGCGTCATCCGGCGCAGGAGGTCTTCCACCCGCCTGTCCACGGGCTGCTTTGCATCTCGGTAGAGGGGAGCGTCGTTCATGAGTTCTCCGGTTCGGGACGAGGCGCGCACGATACCAGGTCCCTCCACCGGACGACGACGGATTCCCCCTCACGCGGCGGCGAGCTTGCCCGCCGCGTCGCGCACCATCGCCTCCGCGGCGGCGAGCTCACACCACCCTTGCCCCTCGGGGAACCCGCGGAGCGCGCGCGTCAGCGCGTCGTGGACCTCGCCGTGGCGCCCCTCCCTGTCGAGGAGCCGCGCGAGGTGCAGCGACGCGCGCAGCTCGGGCGACCGCGCGCCCTGGGCCCGCGCGAGCTCGACCGCCTCGCGGTAGCTGCGCTCGGCTGCTCGCTCGTCGCCAAGGCACCGCAGGCAGTCGCCCCTCAGGCGATGGATCTCGGGGACGTAGCGGCGCTCCCTGACCACCCCCGCCGCGGCGAGGCACCGGTCGAGCCGCGCCAGCGCCGCCTCGAAGCGGCCGAGATCCATCTCGGACTCCGCGACGAGCGAGCTCCAGCGAGGGTAGGGCTGCCCCATGCCGGCCGCGCTCATGTCCGCGAGCAGCCGGTTCCCGCCCTCCACGTCCCGCGCGATCCACGCCCGCAAAAGCCCGCCGAGCGTCAGCCACTGCGTCAGGCCGAGGGGCTCCGCGAGCCCGATGAGCCGCCGCGCCGCGCGCCGGACCGCGTCGCGGTCGCGCCGGCCGTGGTGGACCATGGCCGCGTGGACGAGCAGGTGGCACGTGGTGCCCACGTCGTCCAGCGCCCCGGCGGCCGCTTCGGCGCTCCTCAGCCACGCCGCCGACCGCTCCAGGTGGCCCGTCGACCAGCTGACCGCCGCGAGCGCGACCTGGGCGCTCACCGCGAGATCGACGCCGAACACGAGCGCGGCCCCGCGGTGCCGCTCCGGGTCGTACAGCGCGACGGCCCGCCCGAGCGCGGCCTCTGCCTCGCCGTAGCGCGCGGCGACGAGGTGCGAGCGCCCGAGCGCCACGTGCGCCGCGATCGTGTGCTGCGCGTCGCCGGAGCGCTCGCTCAGCGCGGCGTACTGCTGCGCCAGCGCGTACGCCTGCTCGGCGTTTCCCCGCTTCCAGTGGTGGTTGAACCGCGCCCAGAGCATCGCGAGCGCGTGCGACCTGTCGCCGACGCGCTCGATGAGCTCCTGAGCGCGCCGCACCGCCGAGTCGACCTCCTCCGCCGCGAAGCTGCGGATCGACGCGACGGCGGCGATCGTGATCTGGTGGAGGTCGAGCTCCGCCTCGGCGCGCTCGCGCGGCTCATCGAGCGCGCCGAGCCAGGAGATCGTCTGGAAGGCCGCCTCGACCGCCTCCGCGTTCATCGATCGCCCGAGCGCGCGGCGCGCCGCCGCCCGGCCGTACGCGATCGCCTCCCGCATCTGCTCCGCCCGCGCGTGGTGCATCGCGAGGAGCCCCGGCCGCTCCGCGGCGATCTGGGGGAAGCGCTCCTCCAGCGCCCGCGCGACGCGCGCGTGCGCGCGCTGGCGCGCCCGCCTCGGCAGCGACGCGTACGCCGCGTCCCGCAGGAGGACGTGCCGGAAGACGTAGGTCGACTGCCGCGCCCGCCGCCGCAGGAGCAGGATGTCCGCGGCGATGAGCCGGTCGAGATCCTCCCTCACCGCGGCCTCGTCGAGCGCGCTGATCTCGGCCAGCACCTCCCCGCTGAACTCGCGGCCCAGCACCGCGGCGAGCTGCGCCGTCTCGCGCGCGCGCCCCAGCCGATCCAGGCGCGCCATGAGGGACACACGGAGCGGGGTCGGGATCGACACCTCGCCGGACGAGCGCTCGATCGAGGGACCCCGCTCGGCGCGCTCCTCCGCCGACGCGCCCGACTCGATCGCCGCGCGCGTGAGCTCCTCGACGAAGAGCGGCACGCCCTCGGCCTGCTCGATCACCCGCTGGACGGCGCGCGGCGGGAGCTCTTTCCCCGCGGCGATGCCGGCGATCAGCGCCGCGACCTGGGCGCTCTCCAGGGCCGAGAGCTGGATCTGCAGCGTGCCCGCGAGCGGCCACGGCGGCGAGAAGTCGGGCCGCGCCGTCAGCAGCACGCAGACGCGCGCCGCCGCCACCTCGGGCAGGAGCCGCGTCAGGAGCTCGAGCGTCGTCGGGTCCGCCCACTGGAGATCCTCGAGGAGGAACAGCACCGGCCGCCGCTCGGCCATCTCGATCAGCAGCGAGACGAGCGCGCCCAGCGTCAGCTCCTTGCGGCGCTGCGGGGCCAGGTCGAGCGGCGTCGGGTCGTCCCCCGGCGGGATCGGGATGGCGAGCAGCGACGCGAGCAGCGGCATCGTGTCCGCCAGCCGGAAGCCGTAGGCCACGAGCAGCGCCCGCAGCCTGGCGGCCTTCTCCTCGGGCGTGTGGCGCTCGTCGATGTCGGCCACCTGCTCCAGCGCCTCGGTCATGGGCCGGAGCGCGCTGCTGCGGTTCTCGGGCGCGCAGCGGCACTCGATCCAGAAGTGCGCCTCCCCGCGGATCTCGCGGTAAAGCTCCGCGGCGAGGCGGGACTTGCCGATCCCCGGCTGCCCGGTGACGAGCACGCCCTGGCCGAAGCCCTCCCGCACGCGGCGCCAGCGCTGCGTGAGCAGCGCGAGCTCCTGCGTCCGCCCGATCATCGGCAGCGCCGCGACGCGCGGCTCGAGCGCCGAGCGCTCGCGCGCGATGCGGTGGACCTCGACCCGCCCGGCGCCCCCGAGCTCGCGCGCCCCGAGCGCCTCGGTCACGAACCGGTCGCGCAGCAGGCGGCACGTGTCCCCGCTGAGCAGGACCGCGCCCGGCGGCGCGAGCCCGCTCAGGTGCGCCGCGACGCTCGCCGTCGTCCCCGCGAACGGCCCCGGGCCGCCGGCGCTCGCCTCGCCGCCCTCGGGGACGATCACGAGCCCTGTGTGCGCGCCGATCCGGACCTGAGGGCCGAGCCGCCGCCACACCTCCCGCCGCTGGCCCAGCTCGCCGATCGTCGCCGCGATCTCCAGCGCCGCGCGCGACGCGCGCTCGGCGTCGTCCTCGCCCGCGACCGGGTGGCCGAAGCAGAGGAGCACCCGCTCGCCGAGCGCGCCGACGACGGTCCCCTGGAAGCGCCGGGCGACGTCGAAGCACACCTCCTGCTGCGCGCGGAGGAGCTCGTCCCGGTCCTCGACGTCGGCGCCCTCCCGCGCGGCCGCCGACGTCTGCAGCGAGCAGCACACGGCGGTGAGCAGCCGGCGCTCCCCCGCTCCCTCGCTCGAGGGGCGCGCCGGCGAGGGCGGGCCCCCGCGGCGGTCCGCGGCCGTCGCCGCCCGCGGCCCCGGGCACGCCGCGGCGCCGGGCGCCTGCTCCGATCCGCGCAGCCCCCGCGGGAGATCCCTCAGGTCGCACGCCTCGAGCTCCCGCAGCAGGCCCTCGGCGGTCACGTCGCGCTCCTCGACCTTCTTGACGAGCGCGCGCGACAGCAGCCGGCCGACGGGGTGGCGGAGCAGCGCGGCGGGCACGGCGATCGGCTCGGGGTCGAGCTGCCGCGACACGACCTCGGCCACCCGCCGCCCGGAGAAGACCGGCCGCCCCGTCAGGCACTCGAGGAAGACGAGCCCCCAGGCGAAGAGGTCGGCGCGCGGCGTCGCGGTGCCCCCCTGGAGCTGCTCGGGCGCCGCGTACGCCGGCGTCCCGAGGACCTCGTCGTCCCCGGTCAGGTTCGCCTCGCCCGCGGGCCCGACGTCCTCGGCGATCGCGCCGATCCCGAAGTCGAGGACGAGCGCGTTCCGCCGCGCCCCGGTGGGCATGATCATGAGGTTGGACGGCTTCAGGTCCCTGTGCGTGATCCCCTGCGCGTGCGCGGCCGA
Source organism: Sorangium sp. So ce1335 (assembly GCF_051521615.1). Lineage (NCBI taxonomy): Bacteria > Pseudomonadati > Myxococcota > Polyangiales > Polyangiaceae > Sorangium > Sorangium sp. So ce1335. The sequence continues at coordinate 3,523,171 of NZ_CP150363.1, read as the reverse complement.
GAGCGCGTCGAGCACCTGGAGCATGAGGTGGCGCGCCTCCTGCGGCTCGAGCGCCCCCTCCTCGCGCAGCACCTCCCTGAGGTTCTTGCCGGGGACGAACTCGAACACGAGGTAGATCTGCCCGTCGCTCGTCTGCCCTGAGTCGATGAGACCGACGATGTTCGTGTGGTGGAGGCGCGCGCACAGGCGCATCTCCCGCTGGAAGCGCGCGACGCGCTTCGACGCCGACCCCTCGCGGGCGCCGGGCTTCAGGATCTTGATCGCGACCCGCTGGCCGGTCGCGACCTGACGCCCCTGAAAGACGGTGCCGAACCCCCCGGCGCCGATCCTGGACAGGATCTCGTAGCGCCCCTGGAACCCCTGTGACCGGAACGGAGCGTCTCGTTTCGGCCTCTCGTCGCCGCGGCTGCTCATCGCGCTGTCCCGGTGGCTTACGTCAACAGGCCTCGATCGCCAGGGGCGAGCGGCGGAGTTGCCGGCGCCGGGCCGGCGCGGCCGCGCCTCAGGCGACCAGGCGGAAGCTGGAGAGCGGCATGCCGTACACCCGCTGCGCTCCCTGCACGTCGACCTCGGTGATCGCGAGATCGCGGCTGCCCACGCCGCCGCAGTAATAGTGCATCACCGACCGCGGATCGTAGGCCGTGAGGTCGATCGTCTGCGACGTGTCCTCCTGCGGGCACACGGGCGGCGCGCCGCTCCGGATGTGCTCGTGGCGGAAGCCGAGGACGTGGCCCAGCTCGTGCCGGAGCACGCCGACGGCATCGAACCCGAGCGAGGGTGAGAAATAGGAAGGATCGATGAGGACCTGCCGCCTCGACGCCGGCTCGTGCGGGAAGAAGGCCGCGGCGACGAACCTCCCGCCGGCGTTGAAGAGCCGCACCGGGAACACGACCTCCTCGGGGCGGCGGTCGCTCCCGTCGAGCTCGGCGACGTGGCGGAACGAGACGCCGCACGTCGCCTCCCAGTCGCGCGTGGCCGCCAGCATGTTGGCGCGCGCCGTCGCGTACTCGCGCTCGTCCCGGAAGGTCGACCTGAGCACGCAGTACGTGATCACGAATCCGGGAGGCCAGCGCACCAGCTTGCCGTCTTGCAGGATGCCGACGAGCCCCTCTCCGCCGGGGCCGGTAGGCACGTGCGGCGGCTCGACGTTGGCGGCGCGAGGCACGTAGTCGGCGAGCTGCTCGTCGTCGAGCAGGAGATCGCCCTCCGCGACATACATCAGCTTTCCATCGAGCTCGAACGTCGGGAGCCTGGTCTTCAGCTCCTCGGCCTTCTGCGCGATGACCGGATCGACGATGGCCATGACGGGGACTCCTCGGCCCGGAGCGCCCGGGCCCGTGTGGGTGGTTGTCCTGGATCGGATCGCGTCGCGCCGCGGATCACCTCCTGGAGGTGCCGTGGCAGCTCAAGGAAGAGCGCGCGGCTGAGCGGATCGGCACCCTCGGGCGCGGCGCCGCGGGCGAGCGCGTCGACGAGCAGATCCTCGCGCGAGCCGAGCGTGTCTCCCCGCACGAGGTAGTGCGTCCTGCCGTCGAGCTCGACGCGATACCGCTCCTCCACGCGAGGGAAGATCGCGGACCGCTCGAGGAACGTGAGCAGCTCCGGGTGAGCCGCGAGCAGCGCGGGCCGCGGCTCATCCAGCCCGATCGACTCCATGTCGCCCCCCGCGCGGCCTCATGGCAAAGGCACCACGATCGCATTATTCCAGCCGCACAAGAACATTCTCGGGTCGGATGCGAGGGCGTCAACCCGCAGCTCGTAGACTGCGGGGAAGATGCCGGGCAGCGCGAGATCGACCTCGAACAGCGGGCCGGCGCCGAGCGTCACCGGCGATCCCGCGGGGCTCGTCGCGAAGAACCGCACCTCGCCCGGCTGATCGAGCGCGAAGAACGCGCGCAGCCCGGCGGCCTTGAGCGCCGCCCCCGGCCGGGTCGCGCGCGGCGAGACGGCCTCGGCGAACGACAGCCGGCCTTCCAGGCGCGACACGGTGAGCGCCCCCATGTGCTGCACGGACACCTTCACGGTGTCGCCGGGCTTCGCCTCGACGCGCGTGGGCCACACGAGGGAGGCGCCCCGCTGCCGCCGGCGCTCGAGGAACGCGGACTCCACCGTGTCGAGCAGGAAGCTCGAGAACTGCCGGGTCTCCGGGGGCAGCGCGGCGGGCAGCTCGCTCAGCGCCTTCCAGCCCTTCTCCCGCAGCGCCTGATCGTGCTCGTCGAGCGGGTCGAAGGCGGTCGGCGCGGTGCACAGGAAGTCGAACAGCGGCTCGGCGCTCGCCGCGCGGAAGAGCACGGGGGCCGACCAGCTCGGCGGATAGGGCTTCTGCGCGAACATCTCCTCGCGCCCCGCCCGCACGGCCCGCTCGACGTCGCCCGGGTTCAGCTTGAGCAGGCTGAGGACGAACGCCTGGAGGAAGCGCTCGGCGTCGGTCGTCTCCAGCCGGTGGCGCATCCCGATCGCGCACTGGACGCCGGACTCGCCGTGGACGAGCGCGTGCGCGACGCTCTGGCTGCCGCGCATCCACTGCGGGAGCCGGTCGCGCAGCGCCTCGCCCGCCGCCGTCAGGCAGCCCGCGAGCACGACGACGGGCACGGGCCGGTTCAGGAGCTCGCTCCGGAGCTGATCGGCGCGGATCGGGTTGGCGAAGGCGCTGCCGTCGAGCTCGAACTGGAGGACGCCGATCGGGGGGAACCCCTCGAACCCGACGTCCTGCAGGTCGCCGTGGCCGAGGTAGACGAGCAGGTTGTAGCTCGCGTTGCGCAGCTCGGCGCGGAGGGCGTCGTAGGTGACGGGCCTGCCCGCGCCGTCCTCGCTCGTCAGCGCGGCGACCTCCACCAGGTCGGAGAGCCCGCACGAGCGCGCGATCGCGACGATCCGATCGCGCAGGGGCAGCACGGGCGGCACGCACCCGCCGAGGTCCTTCGGGTTGGTGCGGACGAGCAGCACGCGGAAGGGCCACCCCCAGCGCAGCCTCGGCGGCGCGGCCGACGCGCGGTGGCGCTTCTGCGCGTGGACGATCCCCCGCACCCAGGGGTGCAGCGCCAGCGGGTCGGCGCCGAGCTTGAGCAGCTCGAAGGGGACGTCGTGCAGGTGCGGGAGCACCGACGGGTGCGTCCGGAAGACGATGCGAAAGGGCTGCGTCGCCGCGTTCACCGCCGTGCCCAGGTGGCCGCGGAGGTCGTTCTGGAGGAGCCAGCCGGTGACCTGCTCGGCCAGGGACTCGGTCATCTGCTCCGACCCGTAGCCGCTCCGCAGCTCGTCGAGCTCCGCGGGCGGGAGGCTCGGAAAGGGCCGCTCCAGCTCGTCGTCGATGGGCGCGAGGTTCTTCGCGTGGACGCTCAGCCGCAGGCGCGATCCGCCGCCCGGCTCGATGTCGACGACGAACTCGGGGTGCCTCATGTGTCCTCGGACAGCGACAGGTCGGTGGACAGGGACTCCTCGATCGCCTCGTCGAGCCCGGCCTGCCGCTGGATCTCCCGCTCGATGAGGCACTTGCCGGGGAACTCGAGCCCGAGCGACGCGTAGCGGGCCTCGAGCGTCCTCGCCGCGTCGAGCAGATCGCGGGAGCACGAGAGGTCGGCGGTCACCTGCGCCGGCGTGAGCGGCACGTCGGGCGTCGGCCCCGAGCCCAACGTCGGCCAGGCGGGGGAGCGCCGCGTCTCGTCGCCTTGCCGGGTGAACTGCCGGCCGAAGCGGTGCCGGAGGAACAGGACGACGGGCGCCGTGAGGGGGCGCTGCGACGCGCTCATCATCGCCTCCTCGACGTCGAGCGCCGCCGCGAGGTGCTGGTAGAACGCGCGCCAGAACTCGCGGGACACGCCGGGGTGCATGGGGCCGAGCTGCGCGGCGATCGTGGGCCCGTCGCCGCTGTCGTGACAGAAGCGCGCGAACGCGTGGTACACGCTGGGCATGCCCGCGTGGCCGACGCGGGGGATCTCCGGCGGGGTGAGCGAGAGGATGGTGACGCTCGACCCGCGCAGCATGGCGGCGAGCTCCAGGGGCGAGAGCGTGTCCTCCTCGTCCCCGGAGAACTCGAGGAGGCCCTCCAGGCCGAGCGGCACCACGCCGTCGGCGACCACGTGAATCAGCTCGACGCCCGCGCGGACCGCCGCGGAGAGCGCCTTGCGCGCGTCGTCCTCCTCGATCCAGACGGCCTCGATCCCGGGGCCGAGCTCCCCGAGCGCCTCGGCGAGCGCGGCGGGCGCGCCGCCGGTCGGGTCGACGACGGCGACGCGCAGCGGCTGGTCCTGCTGCAGCGGCAGCGGCGGCACGATCCGCCCCGGCCCGCCCCGCACGAGCGAGAGGTTGGGCGGGCGGCGCGCGCCGAGGAAGAGGATCTCCCAGGGCAGGTCCTCGAGCTCGGGCGACTCGGTCGACCACCAGATGCGCAGCCGCTGGGGCGCGCGCGGCCGGAGCCGCACGATCTCGCGCAGGCCGCGGGAGATCGAGCCGCTGACGCGGCGCCGCAGCTCGAGCAGGGCCTCCTCGCCGCCGTAGAAGCTGCTCAGGTACTCGGCGTAGCTCAGCCAGTGGACGGAGAGCTCTTCATGGCCGACGAGCGGCAGCCCCCCCACCTCGGCTGGCGGCGGCGGCGCGCCGCCCAGATCGGCCGCGCCGGGCTCGCCGAGCCCCAGCGCGGCGAGCGAGAGCTTCGTGTAGATCCACGCGTGGTAGCGCCGGCACACGCGGCCGTCGACCGCGCGGGCAGGGAGCGCGCCCGCGGAGCATAGCGGCGCGATGCGGACGAGGATCTCGTGGTAGCGAGGGGGGTTCGCGGCCGGTCCCGAGATCATCCGCCGCCTCCGGTGAAGTCGACCGACCGCGCGAGCCGCGCGTAGGACGACGCGCGCTGCGGCGGCAGCGACGCCGCGCCGGCCAGCATCGGCGGCCGCGGGATCGCCGCGAAGAACTCCATCGCCCGCCGCTGGACGGCGCCGAGATCGGCCAGCGGCGCCGCCGCGTCGACCGCGAGCTGCGCGGCGACCGGCACGAGGCGGTACGGGAAATACGACGGCCTGTCCGGCGCCGGGCGGAGCGAGCCTGTCGCGAGGAAGCGCGCGAGCGGGGCTGCCCGCCGCACGTCGGCGGCGACGTCGGGGTGGAGCTCGGCGAGCGGGCGGCCGCCGAGCGCGTCGAGCTTCCTCCCGAGGAACGTCCCCGTGATCGCGCCGAGGTCGTCGAGGAACGGCGCGACCCAGTCCGGCGCGCGGAGCGCCCGAGAGGCGCTCTCCAGCCGGTCGGCCGCGTCGTCGAGCGGCGCGACGCCGAGCCGCCGCAGCAGCGCGGCGAGCAGCGGGACGCGGACCATCGGGTGCGGGTGGGGGTCGAGCCGGTCGAGCTCCCCTTGCTGGCTCCCGGGCGCGACGACGAGGAGGAACGACGCGAGCGCCAGCGCGAAGCCGGCGTTGCCGAGCAGGACGCCGATCGCGTCGGCGAGGATCTCCCGCGTCCAGCCGAACCAGATCTCCTGCCGCTCGGACGGGATCTTCCCGTCGGTGTCGAGGAGCAGCGCCCGGGAGAGCTCGCCCGAGAGCGCGAGATCCTGATCGACGTTGTGGCCGACCTCGTGGCAGAGCATGGAGAGGAGCCAGGCGCACTCGGTCTGATCGGCCGGCAGGAGCACGATCGGGATGGGCAGCCGGAGATCGCGGTAGCTCCGGAGCGAGCTGCGCAGGACGCGGAGGGGGTTCTGGCGGCTCACGGCGACGGGACCGTAGTGCGCCTCCAGGCAGACGAGCGGCGGCTCGCGCATCCCCTCGCGGGGGATGAGCCCCCAGTTGCGCGCCGGGTTCATGCAGGTCTGGTAACAGTCGGCGGCCACGAGATCGGCCGCGTCGAGCGAGGGGGCGAGCGCCGGCAGCTCGCGCTGCGCGAGCGTCTGCGAGAAGACGCTCCACACCCCGTGCGCGCCCGCGATCTCGACGAGGAGCCTGGCGAGGCCGTCGGCGAAGTCGGCGTCGGACAGGTCGGCACCGAGGCGGTCCAGGATGCCTCGCTGGCGCTGGATCAGCTCGTCCATGAGGATCTTCAGCGCGAGCACCTGGCTCGCGTGGATGCCGAAGCCGCGCGCGTTCTCCGCGGCCGCCGACTCGAACCGCGCGACGTCGCGCGGGAGCACGTCGATGCGGCGCTGGAGCTCGGCGGTCGCCCTGGCACGCAGCGTGGACACGGCCCCCTCCTCTCCCCGATCCCGATCTGCTTCCGCTCGGCTTCCGCGCGGCTTACGCGCTGATTCCACGCGGCTTACGCGCTGATTCCGATCTGCTTCCGATCTGCTTAACGGCGCGGGGCCCGATGTAAAGCCTGCGCCGCGGCGCGCCCGATCCCGCACGAGCCCGGCGGCAGCGTCGCCAGGATGAGGGCGCCCGACGCGGGCGGCGGCCGCGCGGGCAGGCCGAAGAGGCCCGCGAAGAGCGAGGGCCCGGCGTAGGCGATCAGGAACCCGACCGCGACGCCGCCCCAGAAGTCCTCGATCGCGAGGATCGGCTGCACGTCCCTCTTCCGCGCGAGCAGGACGACCGCCATCGCGACGAGGACGAGCGACGCGGCCAGGCTGACGCCGGCCTCCGCGTCGAGCCGCGCGTCGCTGCCCCGCGCGGCGAACCAGCCCCCGACGCCGCCGACGACGGCGCCGCCGATCATGCTCCCGAGCGACGCGCTCACCTTGAGGACGTGCTCGATGGTGTCGAGGTTGCTCGCGCCGTCGACCTCGTACTCGACCTCGATGAGCAGCCGGTACGAGGCGGCGCGGAACCACAGCGCGCGCCGCGACCGCACGGTGAAGGCCCGCGCCGTCGAGTTCCCGGACTGGAGCACCGCAGGGGGGTCCGGCGCCTCCAGCGACCGGAGGGCCCGGCGAAAGGCGGTCGCGTCGTCGCCGAAGGGCCCCGGCGGCGCGGCGATCGACGCCACCGGCTCCGCCTCGTCGTGCCACCCGCGCGCGGCCTGCGCCGGCCCGCAGAAGCCGGCGCCGCTCCCGACGGGCAGCTCCATCGCCGCGAGGGCCGCCTCGCCGCCGGTCCTGCGGAGGTCGCGCGCGATCGCGGGCGCTCCCGGCGCTGCGGCGCGACCGGGCGAGCGCCGTCGCAAGAGCCGCCGGGCGGCCCGGCGCAGGCGCGCGCCGAGGGGGGCGCCGCCCGGCGCGAACGCGTGCGCTGGGTCCTCGAGGCCGGCGAACCGCTCCTCGATCTGGCGGATGCGCTGCTCCGTCCATTGCCCGTCGACGTCGACGAGCTCGGTGGGCAGCGCCGTGCTCACGCGGCGCAGCGCGAGCGGCGCCTCGAACGGGTTCTGCACCGTGACGAAGATCGAGAAGTCCTGCCCTGCGACGAGCGCGTCCGTCGACGTGGACACGGTGGTCCGGATCGCTCCCCTGAACGGCTTCGCCGGCTCTGGTCCCGCCATGCGATCGTTGGATGAGCGCACCTCGAACGGCGTCCCGCCCGCCGCGATCGGCGCGGCGCTCGGCCGCCTCACCTCGTCCGGCCGCGGTGCTGCCCGCGCTCCGCGTGCTAGAGCTCCCGCGCAGGGGGGTCGTTCATGGGGGACAGGTGCCTCGCGATAAAGCACCACCTGCGCGTCGAGCCCGCCGATGAGGAGACGGTCTTCCTCCTCGGCGAGCGCGAGCGGTTCATGCTCCGCGGTCGGATCTACCGCCTCCTCGTGCCGCTGCTCGACGGCCGCCGGACCGGGGCCGAGCTCGTCGCGGAGCTCTCCGGCGAGGCGTCGGCCGCCGAGATCCTCCATGCGCTGGGCCGCCTGGAGGAGCGCGGCTATGTCGCCGAGCCCGCGCCCGGATGCGCTGGGTTCTGGCAAGCGCTCGGGGAGAGCGCCGGGCGCGCGGCCGAGCGGCTCGCCGCGACGCCGGTCTCGGTGATCGCTGTCGGAGAGGACGATCCGCGCGCGCTCGCCGCGCTCTGCGACGCGGCCCTCGGCGCGCTCTCGGGCGCGGGCGTCGCGGTGGAGGGCGAGCCCGCGCTCGTCGTCGTCGTGACGCGCGACTACCTGGCCGCCGAGCTCGAGGCGTGGAACCGGCGCGCGCTCCGCGAGGGGGTGCGCTGGGCTCCGATCAAGCCCGGCGGCGTCGAGCCCTGGATCGGCCCCGTGTTCCGGCCCGGGGCGGGGCCTTGCTGGGCGTGCCTGGCGCACCGCCTGCGGCACAACCGCCCCGTCGAGGCCTACCTGCAGCGGCGCCGCGGCCTCGCCGGGCCGCTCCTGCCGCCCCACGTTGGCCTGCCCGCCGGCCGCGCCGCGGCGCTCCACCTCGCGGCCGTCCTCGTGGCCCGGTGGATCGCCGAGGGCGGGGCCGGCCTCCTCGACGACCGGCTGATCTCGCTCGACCTCGCCCGCGCCCGGACCGCGGAGCACGTCGTGGCGCGGCGCCCCCAGTGCCCCGCCTGCGGCGATCCGGAGGGCGCGCGGGCGCGCGCGGGCGCGCCGGTGCACCTCGAGCGGCGCCCGAAGCGGTTCACCGACGACGGCGGGCACCGGATCGCCTCGCCCGAGGAGACCCTGGCGCGCACCCTCCACCTGGTCAGCCCGATCAGCGGCATCGTCGCGAGCCTCGGGCCGCTGGAGGGGCGCGATCACCCGCTCCGGCCGGTGTACGGGGCCACGTACCGCGTCTGTCCCGGGGCGGGCTCCCCGTCGTTCGACGACTTCCACCGCGCGAGCGGCGGCAAGGGCAAGACGCCCGCGCAGGCGCGCGCCGGCGCGCTGAGCGAGGCGGTCGAGCGTTACAGCGCCGTCTTCCAGGGCGACGAGCCGCTCGTCCGCGCGCGCCGCGCCGAGCTCGGGGCCGCCGCGGTCCACCCGCACGATCTCCAGAACTTCAGCGAGGCGCAGTACCGCGGCCGGCGGGCCGCTGGCCCCGCGGCGGAGGACCCGCGCCGCGCCGTCCCCCTCCCCTTCTGCGAGGACACGGCGATCGACTGGGCGCCGGCGTGGTCGCTCACGCGCGACGAGCGGCGCTTCTTGCCGGCGGCGTACTGCTATCTCCACCTCCCGGTGCCCCCGGAAGAGCGGTTTGCCGCGCCGAGCCCGAGCGGCCACGCGGCGGGCAACTGCCTCGAGGAGGCGATCCTGCAAGGCTTCCTGGAGCTCGTGGAGCGGGATGCCGTCGCGCTCTGGTGGTACAACCGCGCGGCGAGGCCCGCGGTCGATCTACGCAGCTTCGAGGAGCCCTATTTCGAGGCGCTCGCGGCGCATTACCGCGCGCTCGGCCGGCGGCTGTGGGTGCTGGACGTCACGACGGACCTGGGCATCCCGGCGTTCGTCGCGGTGGCGCGGGCGGCCGACACGGGCCGGCTCACGCTGGGCTTCGGCTGCCACCTCGAGGCCCGGCTCGGGGTGCAGCGGGCGCTGACCGAGCTGAACCAGCTCTTCGATCCGCGGGATCGCGCGCGCGCCGCGTGGCAGGACGTCGTCTCCGGCGACGCGCCCTACGTGCAGCCGACCGGGGGGGCCCCGCCGCGGAGGTGCGGCGATCACGAGAGTGCGCCGAGCGACGATCTCCGCGACGATGTCCGCGCGTGCGTGGCGCGCGCCGCCCGCGCCGGGCTGGAGACGGTGGTGCTCGATCAGACGCGCCCCGACGCCGGGCTGTCGGCGGCGAAGGTGGTTGTCCCCGGGCTTCGGCACATCTGGCCTCGCTTCGGCCCGGGGCGCCTGTACGACGTCCCGGTCCGCCTCGGCTGGCTGCCCAGGCCGACGCGGGAGGAGGATCTGAACCCCGTGCCGCTCGTCCTGTGACGGACGGGGCACGAGGGAAGGACACGGGAGGACGAGCGCGGAAGCAGGGAGAAGCGAGCGCGCATGCGCGACGGGTACCGCATCCTCGACGCCGATCGCCATGTGATCGAGCCGATCGATCTCTGGCGCACCTACATGGAGCCGGAGCACCGCGCCCACGCGCCGTGTTACGCGTATGTCGGCGAGGGCGACCTGGCCGATCGCGTTGCGTGTCCAGGCCCGGGCGGATGGCTGCCGCTCCCGCCGCAGCCGGTGGTGGACGGGCGCCCGCTCTTTCGCCGGCTGAGCGCGCGGGCCTCTCGCGAGCTCGCCCTGTCGGCGAGCCGGCGACGCCGGGAGGTCGTCCCGACAGGGCGGCCCGAGGCGCAGATCGCGGCCATGGACCGGGAGGGCATCGACGTGGCCTTTCTGTATCCCACGCTCGGGCTCTACCTTGTCGGCCTGTCTCCGCTGGATCCGCGGCTCGCGACGGCGTTCGCGCGGGCTTACAACAGGTGGTTGCGGGACTTCTGCGCTCACGCTCCCGGTCGGCTCCGGGGCGTCGCGCTGATGAGCCCTCATGATCCAGGAGCGATGGTGGTCGAGCTCGCGCGGGCCGCGGCGCTCGGCTTCGGGGCCGTCGTGGTCCGGCCCAACCCGGTCGACGGCCGCACGCTGGGCGACCCCGCCTACGAGCCCTTCTGGGCCGAGTGCGAGCGGCGATCCATCGCGGTGGCGGTCCACGAGGGCACGCACGCGCACCTGCCGACGGCCGGGGCCGATCGCTTCCACAGCCGGTTCGCCCTTCACGCGTGCTCGCACCCGATGGAGCAGATGATGGCGCTCCTCGCCCTGGTCGAGGGCGGCGTTCTCGAGCGCCACCCGGGCCTGCGGGTCGCCTTTCTCGAGGCCGGCTGCGGCTGGCTGCCCTACTGGCTCTGGCGCCTCGACGAGGTCGAGCACCGCCACCTGGCCGGCGAGGTCGAGCCGCACGTCCCGCAGCAGCCGTCGGCGTATTTCCGCCGCCAGTGCTTCGTCGCCGTCGAGCCCGACGAGCCCTACCTGCCGGAGGTCGTCCCGCGCATCGGAGAGGACAACCTGCTCTTCGGCACGGATTACCCCCATTTGGACCACGACGAAGGGATCGTCGGGCGAGCGCTCGCGCTGCGCGACAGGCTGCCGGGCGAGGTCGTCCGCAAGCTGCTCTGGGACAACCCGGCGCGCTTCTACGGGGTCGAGGGCTGAGTCAGCAGCAGATCGGCGGCAACTTGTCAGGATCGCCGAGCTCGGCCAGAGCGACGGCGCGCTCGGTCAGCTCCGGCGGAGGTGGTATGTAAAGGGTGATCTCGGCCCTTGGCAGGTTCCATTTTCCGTGCCGGCCGTCCCAGCCCCACGCGCCGCGCTCCGCCGGGGGAGCTTCCCGCGCCTCGCGGATGTTCAGCGCGAGGTTCTGCGGGAGCTCATAGTCGCAGCAGGTCCTGAAGAATCGCCTCGGATCGCGCCTCAGCAGCTCGAGCTTCGCCTCGTCTTCCCACGCCAGCGCGATGGCGCGCAGGCAGGCAGACTCGAACGCTTGCAGCCTGTCCGCCAGCGATGTCCCCTCGCCCAGCGGCGCGGGCTCGCCGGGACCGAGGAGGGATGTGCGTTGGGCCCCGTCGCAGGCGCGCTCGCACGCCGGCGCATCGGGCTCGCGCGCCGCAGCTTCGTCCTTGAACATGGTCGCTCTCTCTCTCTTCAGGCGTCTCCACGGCGCCCGTGGGCGCTCCATGGAGCGGCGGCCGCAGCGCCGTAAGGCTTCGTCTCGCCGCATCACGCGCCGCGCGGCTCACCCGAGATCTCTCGAAGCAGACCCCGGGACTCTGCGATCTCGGGCATTGCGGCGTACTCGGCTGGCCAGCGGTCGAGCTCGCTCAGGAGCACGAGCGCCTCATCGTTCCTGCGTTGCCCCAGCAGCACGCGGCAGAGCGCGAGCGTCGAGCGGAGCTCAGGCAGCCGTGCCCCCTGCGCACGGGCGTGCATCATTGCCTGCTGCAGGCACTCCTCGCCCTCCCTCGCGCGCGGGTCGCGGGCGAGCACGGAGGCAGCCTTGAGGCGGTAGAGCTCCGGAACGTAGTACATCTCGCCCATTCGCTCGGCGGTACGCAAGCAGTCATCGAACCGCTCGATGGCGGCACCGTGCTGCGCGCGCTCGGCCATCAGCTCCGCCTCCAGGGACGGGTAGTACGTCATACCCAGCAAGAGGCCGGAGCTGCGGAGCGCGTCCACATGCTCCATCATCCGATCCAGATCCCCTTCTACCCAGCGGCGAAGGGTCCAGCAATAATCTCTGAACCAGAGCCTCTCCCGGTCCACCATCTCGGTGAGCTCACGGCTGTCCGTGGCGAGGTTCGCGCGCATCCGGCAATGGTGATACAGCATGAGCCTGTAGAGCTGCGCCATTCCGATGCTGGTGAAGTGCTGCAGCTGGTAAGCCCAGGCCGCAGCAGCCTCACCGCGCGCGAGCGCCTCTCTCGGGTAGCCCATGAGACAGAGCACGATCGAGAGCGTGATCTCGGCGTAAATCCTTGCATCCAGCCCGTAGACGAACACCTGTCCGCCGTGCGCCTCGGGGCGATACAGCGCGAGGACGCGCTCCAGGTGAACGCGAGCCTCCGAGAGCTTGCCCTCGATCCAGAGGCACTGCCCGAGCAGAGGCAGCGACCAGACGAGCTGAGCGTTATCTCCGGATCGCTCTGCTGACGCGACGAGCCGATCCGCCACGGCCCGCGCCTCGTGGCGGGGACTCCGGACATGGTGGTACACGAACATCGCCCCCAGCGTCGGCGTCGTCAGAGGGCTGTCTCCCAGAGACTCGTTCAGCTCCTCGCAGCGCCTCACCGCCGCGATGAGCTCCGGGTTCATGTACCCTCGTCGCTCGAGCAGCGCCAGGATGAGCAGGTTGTTCAGCCGCAGCTCGGTCATGGCGCGCTCCCGGCCCTCCGGGAGCGCCGACAGCCACCCGAGCGCGCTGTGGAGGTGCGTGACGGCCTCCGTCTCGTCGGCGCGCCCGGCAGGCCGCTCCAGCGCGCGCTCGGCAGCGCGCTCCGCGTACGCGATCGCCTGCCGCATCTGCCCCGCGGACGCGTGGTGCCACGAGAGGAGCTCCGGCCGCGCCTCCGCGATCTCCGGGAAGCGCTCCTCGATCGCCCGCGCGCTCCGCGCGTGCGCCTGCTGCCGCGTGCGCCGCGGCAGCGACTCGTACGCCGCGTCCCGCAGCAGCGCGTGCCGGAACACGTACACCGCGGACCGCGCTCGGTGCCTGCGGTGGAGCAGGTCCGCCGCGACCAGCCGCTCGAGATCCTCCCCCACCGCCTTTGCGCCGAGCGGGCTCACCGCGCCGAGCACCTCCTCGCTGAACTCCCGGCCGAGCACCGCCGCGGCCTGCGCCGTCTCCTTCGCCCGCCCCAGCCGGTCGAGCCGCGCCATGAGCAGCCCTCGCAGCGTCGTCGGGATCGCGACCTCGCACAGCGGCTCCGCCAGCGCGTAGCGGCCGCCCTCGTCCCGCAGCGCCCCCGACTCCAGCACCATCCGCGTCAGCTCCTCGATGAAGAGCGGCACGCCGTCGGCCCGTCGCGCGATCTGCTCCAGCACCTCGCCGGGCAGCGCCCTCCCGCCCGCGATCTCCGCGGCCATCGCCTCGACGTGCGCGCGATCCAGGCGGCCGAGCTGGATCTGCAGCATCGCCGACGTCGGCCACGGCGGCGCGAACTCCGGCCGCGCCGTCATCAGCGCCAGCACGCGCGCCGACGAGACCTCCGCCACGAGGGCCCCCAGCCACTCGAGCGTCACCGGATCGGCCCAGTGCAGATCCTCCACAACGAGCAGCACGGGCCGCCTCTCCGCCCTCTCGAAGAGCAAGGACAGTAGCGTCGCAATTGTCCGCTCCTTCTGTCGCTGCGGCGGGTCGAGGGGCGGCGCGTAGCGATCCCCGAGCGGGATGGACAGCAGCGCCGCGAGCACCGGCACCGCGTCCGGCAGATGGAACGGATACTCCGCCAGCAGCGCCTCGAGCCGCTCCAGCCTGCTCCGGGAGGTGTCGTCGGCTTCCGGCTCGAGGAGCCGCTCGAGCAGGTCGACCACGGGGTGGAGCGCGCTGTGCCGGCGGTCGTTCGTGCAGCGGCACTCGAGCCAGTCGCGCGGCCCGAGGCGCAGCCGGCGGACGAGCTCCATCGCGAGCCGCGACTTGCCGATGCCCGGCCCGCCGGTCACGAGCGCGCTCTGCCCCGCGCCCTTCCGGATCTGCTCCCAGCGCTGGATCAGGAGGGCGAGCTCCTGCTCCCTGCCGAACAGCGGCGCCGCCTCGCCGCCCGGGCCGGGCCGCTCGGGCGCCTCGCGGGGGAGCTCCTCCCGCACCCGGTAGACAGGGACGGCGCGCGCGCTCCCCAGGCTCACCCGGAGCTCGGTCCCCTCGAGGTCGAACGCGCCGCGGAGGAGCCTGTGCGTGTCGCCGCTGGCCACGACGGCGCCCGGGGCCGCCAGCGCGCCGAGCCGCGCCGCGGTCTGCAGCGTCATCCCGAGGTGCTGGAGGTGCTGCTGCCCCTCCCGCGCGACGACGACCCCGGTGTGGATGCCCGCGCGGACGTCGAGCGCGATCCCGCGCTCCGCCGCCAGGCGAGCGCTCCGCGCGCGGATCCTCGCCGCGATCTCCAGCGCCGCGCGGGCGGCGCGCCGGGCGTCGTCCTCCTGGGCCACCGGGAAGCCGAAGTGGAGGAGCACCTGGTCGCCAAGCGCGCCCGCGACGCGCCCGCGGTGCCGGCGCGCGACCTCGGCGCAGAGCTCCTGCGCCTCGCCGAAGAGCTCGTCGACCTCGTCGACCTCCATCGCCGCGATCCCCGGCCCCGCCGCGGTCACCACGCAACACACGGCGGTGAGCGGCCGCCGCTCGGCCTCCCGCGACCGCGCCGGCGGCGCGGCTTCGCTCGCCCCCGGCTCCGCGCCGCTCGCCGCGGGCTCCGCGCCGCTCGCCCCCGGCTCCGCGCCGCTCGCCCCCGGCCGCACGAGCGTCCCGGGCCACGCCGCGTCCTCGCGCGCCGCGCCCGCCATCGACGATCCGGGCACCCGCGGCGCCGCGGCCCACGACGCCCACGGCACCTCCTCGGTCGGCTCGATCGCGCTCCGGTTCGCCTGCGCCGCTCCTGCCGCGCCGCCCGGGCGGAGCGGCGCAGGAGGAGCGGCGGGCCCGATCAGGTCCTCGCGGCGAAGCCCGACCGTGCTGCACGCCTCGAGCTCGCGCAGCAGGCTCTCTGCCGTCACGGAACGCGCCCCGAGATCCTCGAGGATCGTCCGCCGGAGGAGCGCCCCGAGCGGGTGCCCGACGAGCGCCGGCGGGATCCGGACCGGCGGCGGTCGCTCCGGCCCGGGCGCCCCGACCGGCCCCGCCCCGCCCGTCGCCGCGGGCCTGCCGGTGAGGCACTCGAGGAAGACGATCCCCCAGGCGTACAGATCCGACCGCGCCGTCGGCGGGAACCCGCGGCGCTGCTCGGGCGCCGCGTACACCGGCGCGACGCTCGCGGGCGTCTCGTCCCCGTCCCCCCGCGCGCCCGTGACCGCCGCGCCGATGCCGAAGTCGAGCACCAGCGCGTTCCGCCGCGCCCCCGTCGGGACGATCGCGATCGCGCCCGGCCGCAGGCCCCCGTGGACGACGCCCCGGCCGTGCGCGCAGCTCAGCGCGTCGAGGACCTGCAGCATGAGGTGGCGCGCCTCGTGCGGCGCCAGCGCGCCCTCGGCCTCGAGCAGCTCGGCCAGGCTCTGCCCTGGAACGAGCTCGAAGACCGTGTAGAGCTGCCCCGCGTCCGTCTGCCCCGAGTCGATGAGCCGGACGATGTGGGGGTGGTGGAGCTGCGCGCAGAAGCGCATCTCCCGCCGGAACCGCGCGCCGCGCCGCCGCGCCGCGTCCGGGGAGCCGCCGTCCAGGCCCGGGCGCAGGACCTTGATGGCCACGCGCTGCCCGGTGGCGAGCTGCCGCCCCTCGTACAGCGTGGCGAGGTCTTCCTTGCGCAGGACCGAGAGGATCTCGTAGCGGCCCTGGAACGCGCTCTCCGCGGCGACGACCTCAGCGTTCATCGTGCCCCCCCAGGCGCGGCGCCGCGACCTCGGGCGCCTCCGAGCGAGCGGCCGCTCGCCGGGGCGCTCGCCCCGGGCTCGAGGGCCGGCCCGGCGCGCCAGCGGCGGAGCGCACGGCTCATCGTCGCTTTGTAATGTCGCCGCGCGCCCGTGATGAGGTGGCCGCGCCGCGCCGGATCACATGCGGACGACGGCGCTGCCCCACGTGAGGCCGCCGCCGAGCGCGCACAGGAGCACGCGGTGCCCCGGCTGGACGCGGCCGTCGCGGAGCGCCTCGTCGAGCGCGATGGCGACCGAGCCGGCGCTGGCGCCGGCCGCGCTGCCCCCGTCGAGCGCGCCGATCACGCGCTGCTTCGGGCAGCCGAGGCGCTCGGAGAGGAGCGCGGCGACGTGGGCGTCGGCGTGGTGCGGGATCACCCAGTCGAGGTCGGCGGGCGCGAGCCCCGCGGTCGCGAGCGCCGCGAGCGCCTGCCCGCCGAGGCGCTCCTCCACGGCCTGCCGCAGCTCGAGCTGGTTCACGCGCAGGGTGTGGCGCCGGTCGGCGAGCCGCTCCGGGGTGAGCGGCTCCGCGGAGCCGCCGCCGGGCACCTGGAGCACGTCGGCCTTTCTCCCGTCGGCGCGGAGGCTGACGCTGAGGATGCCGCGCCCGTCGCCGGCGGCCGGCCCGATCACGACCGCGCCGGCGCCGTCGCCGAAGAGCGCTGCGGCGGCGCGATCGCGCGGATCCACGCGGCGCGAGAGCAGGTCCGCGCCGATCACGAGGACGTGCCGCATCGTCCCCGCCGTGACGAACTGGTTCGCCACCGAGAGCCCGTAGAGCAATCCCGTCAGCGAGGCGGAGAGATCGAACGACGGGATGAGCTCCGCGCCGAGCTTCTGCTGGACGTACACGGCCGTGGCCGGCATCGGCGCGTCGCCGCTCGAGGTGGCGAGGATGATCATCTCGAGGTCGCGCGGCCCGATCCCGGCCGCGTCGAGGGCCGCCCTGGCCGCCCTCGTCGCCAAGTCGCTCGTCGTCTCGCCGGCCGCGGCGCGGCGCCGCGCTTTGCCCGCGCTCGCGTCGCTCGCGGCGCCGTCCGCCGGCGGCGTGTCGGACGGCGCTGCGTTCTCGGGGGCGGCGGGCAGGGCGCGGCCTGTGCCGAGGATGCGCGCGCGGGGATTTCTGGCATCGGACGTCATCGGAAACGCAGCCTACATCAAGGGCTGCGCCTTGAGACGGGCGATCGCGCGCTGCCGTTCGGTCCACGGAATGCTTGAGTCGGGGACGCGCTCCGGTACATAAAGCGCCGCGATGGCTACGAGCTCCGAAGACAAGGACCGCCTCGACGACGACGCGCCGGCCGACGAGGCCGACGCGCAGGACACCACGACGGAGGGGGACGGCGGGAGCCGGGCCGCTTCCCGTGCGGACGCAGCGGCGCCTGCGAAGGCGTCGCGGCCCGCGAGGCAGGCGGGCGCCGCCCGGCGCCCGGCGGGCAAGAAGGCTGGCGCGCGGCCTCGCGCGGCCGCCCAGCCGCAGGGCGGATCGCTCGGCAAGAGCATGATCCTGTTCCTCATCATCATTGGCGGCCTGGCCGCGGCGTTCGCCTATTTCGGGCGCGAGCCCACGCCCGGCAGCTCCGGCCCCAAGTGGAAGCCCGGGGACAAGGCCCAGGTCGAGGTCACCCTCGTGTCGTCGGACATCAAGGATCTCGCCTGCTGGTCGTCCGAGGAGATCAACGGGCGCCACTGCGCGTTCGAGTCGCCGACGAAGGGCTGGTCCAAGGGGGACGCGGACGACAAGAAGCTGCTCCGCCCTTACACGACGACCGATCGCGTGCAGTTTCTCGCTGCCGGCCTCTGGAGCGAGCCCGCGCTCACTGGCAAGCTCCCGTCCGCGCGGTTTGCGGTGAAGTGCACCTACACCGTCGAAGGCAAGATGAAGAGGCCCGGCATCCGCTGGTCCAGCGAGGGCGCATGGCTCGACAGGACCGATGACTGGTACACGGGGCTCCTGTCGGACTGCAAGCTCATCACACCCTGATGTCGCATGCGCGGCCGCGCCCCGGCGGGCGCGGCCGCCCGCGCTTTTGCGCAGCGGACTCTGCGATGACGCGTGCAGCACGCGTCGCGTCGTTCTCCATGCCCCTCGTGGGGCCGTCACCCTCCGTGGTAGTGTCATGCTTGGTTTGGAGGTGCTCATGCCCTGTCATCGGGTGATCGCGCTGGTGTCGTTGGCTGCATGGTTCGCCGTCGCTGGATGTGAAGCTGACCCGGGCGCCGTGAGCCTTCTGCCGACGTACGTCACCGCGTCGAGCGCCTCCGGCGGCGGCGCGGGCGGCGACGCCGTGACGAGCACGAGCGTCGTCACGACCACCACCTCGAGCGGCGAGGGGGGCGCGGGCGGCGTGGCGTGCACGTGCGAGGACGGGCTCTCGTGCTGTGGACCGACGTGCGTGAACCTCGCCAACGACCCGAACAACTGCGGCGAGTGCGGCGCGCCCTGCGCTCCGGAACAGGCCTGTATCCAGGGCGCGTGCAAGGATCCGTGCGCCCCCGAGTTCGGCTGCGAAGAGGGCATCTGCTGCGGCGAGGCGTGCTGCGGCGCCGGCACGCTCTGCTGCGACTACGGCACCAGCGCCGACGCGCCGAACCTGAGCTGCCAGGATCCGGTGAACGGCACCTGCCCCGTCGCCTGCACCGGCTGCTAGCGCCGACGCACATCGAGAGCGCGCGGTAGGCGCGCGGCGCGCCATGCGACGGCGCGCGGCTCCGGGGGAGCGCCGCGCGTCTCGTCGGAGCGCGCGCGGTGCGGGTCGTCCGCGCTGCGCGCCGCGCGTCGTCGGAGCGCGCGCGGTGCGGGTCGTCCGCGCTGCGCGCCGCGCGCGGCGTTCAGCGCACCGCGCCGGTCCGTCGCGCGCGGCGCGGGCCTGCGGCGCGGACGACGCGCCGGCCCGCCTCGTCCGCGCGCGGACGGCTCAGGCCTTCTCGAAGACCTTGCCCGGGTACTTGCGCTCGAAGTGCCCCACGACACCGTGGCCGATCGCCTCGATGGTGAGGCCCGCGATGGTCATCTTGATGGCCGGTCCGATCAGGGGGACGAAGCCGACCGCCCGGGTGGCGAGGAATTTGAGCCCTTGCCCGAGGATCGCGAAGCTCCCGCCGGCAGCGGTCGTGGCCACGGATCCCACGGTCTCGCCGTAGATGGCGCCGACCATCGACATCATGTGGGTCTCGATCGCGACGAGCCCGGCGGAGGTGGAGATCGGGAGCGGAAGCGCGGCGAACGCGGCCCCGCCGATGGCGTAGCGGTGAACCCAGCGGAGAGCTTCATCCCTGCACGTCGTCATGGATCGAGGTTGCCGCAAGTCACGCCGTCCGTCCATCGACCATCGCGCCGGCGGCGCGGGCGCGGCGATCAGCCTGGGCGCACCCTGCGCCGTCTGTGCGCTGCCTTCCCGCTCGGCGGGAACCGCGCGTGCATGGCCCTCGCTCGGCCCGGCCTCCGCGTTCACGCCGGAGGGCGGCGCCCGAGGCAAAGCGACCCCGCGAGGGGATGCCGGACCGTCGGAGCTCGCGGATCCGAGCTCCAGAGAGGTGCCCATGACAGCTCGACGCGCGCTCTTCACCCTGCCCCTTCTCTGGTCCTGCGCGGCCCTCGCCGCGTGCGGCGGGGAGCCACGCCCCTCCTCGCCCGGAGCGGAGCCGCCTCCCGGCCCGGAGACCCCGGGCGCGCCCGACGCCGAGGTCGTCCCCCTCTTCGGCGACATCGGCGCAATCCATCACCCCGTCACGACCTCATCGCAGCTCGCGCAACGCTATTTCGATCAGGGGCTGAGGCTCGTCTATGCGTTCAACCACGACGAGGCGAGGAGGGCGTTCGAGGAGGCCGCGCGCCGCGATCCCGGTCTGGCGATGGCCCGCTGGGGCGTCGCGCTCACGCTCGGCCCCAACATCAACCTGCCGGCCGATCCGGCGCGGGAGCGGGCCGCCTTCGAGGCCGTCGAGGAGGCGCGCGCGCTCGCCGGGACCGCGAGCGAGCGCGAGCGCGCGTACATCGAGGCGCTGGCGACGCGCCACGCCGCCGACCCGGGCGGCGACCGGAGCGCTCTCGACCGCGCCTACGCGGACGCGATGCGCGAGCTCGCCCGCCGCTACCCCGACGATCTCGACGCCAGCGTCCTCTTCGCCGAGGCGCTCATGGATCTGCGCCCGTGGGATCTCTGGGCGCTCGACGGCCGGCCGCAGCCCAGGACCGAGGAGATCGTCCTCACGCTGGAGAGCGTCCTCCGGCGCGACCCCGAGCACACGGGCGCGAATCACTATTACATCCACGCGGTCGAGGCGTCGCCCGCGCCGGAGCGGGCGTTGCCGAGCGCCGAGCGGCTCGGCGGCCTCGCCCCCGGCGCCGGGCACCTCGTGCACATGCCGTCGCACATCTTCTTCCGGGTCGGCGGCTATGCGGACGCCTCCGACGCGAACGAGCGCGCCGCCGAGGTCGATCGCCGGTACATCCGCGAGCAGCGCCCGGAGGGCATCTATCCGATGATGTATTTCCCCCATAACCTCCACTTCCTCTCGGTCTCCGCGGGCATGGAGGGGCGCGGCGCCGTCGCGTTGCGCGCCGCCCGCGAGGTCGTCGCCGAGGTGACGGACGGGCACGTGCGGCACATGCCGATGCTCGAGATGTTCCGGCCTGCGCCGCTGTTCGCGCTCGTCCGGTTCGCCCGGTGGGACGACGTCCTCGCGGAGCCGGCGCCGCCGCCCGAGCAGCGGTACACGACGGGGATATGGCGCTACGCGCGCGGCCGCGCGCTCGCTTCGAAGGGGCGCCCCGACGACGCCGCGCGCGAGGCGGCGGCGCTGCGGGCGCTGTCGTCCGAGGGCGCCACCGACGTGACGATCGGAATGAACCGCGCGAAGGACCTGCTCGAGATCGCGGCGCTCCTGCTGGAGAGCCAGATCGCTTCGGAGCGCGGCGAGACCGGCGCCGCCATCCGCATGCTGGAGGAGGCGGCGCGCGTCGAGGACACACTGCGCTATTTCGAGCCGCCGGACTGGCCCGAGCCGGTACGTCACACGCTCGGCGCGGCGCTCCTCAAGGCCGGTCGCCCGCGCGAGGCCGAGGCCGTGTACCGGGAAGATCTGCGGCGAAACCCCCACAATGGCTGGTCGCTCTCGGGCCTCGAGCAGAGCCTCCGCGCACAGGGCAGGGAAGAGGACGCCGACGCCGCACACGAGCGCTTCGAGCGCGCGTGGGCGCGCGCCGACGTGCGGCTGTCCGGGTCACGCCTCTGAATGTCCGGCCTCGAGCGGCGAGGAGCGACGTGGAAAAGCGCGCGCGCTCGGCATGCGCGTGGAGCGATCTGCTACGTTGCTTGGGTGTCGCGCGCAAAGCTTGGACTCTCGGCGCTCCGTCGTCTCTCCACTTCTCTCCCTGCCGGCCTGTGCGCTGCCTCGCTCCTCGGCTGCGAGAGCACCGATCTCCCGTCGTACAGCGCCCTTCCGGACGACGGCGGGCTCACGTGTCTTCCGGGACAGCTCATCGGATCGAGCGGCTGTGTCCCGGTGGGGATTCAGGGCTGCGTCGGCGACTTCATCGGGGATGACGGCCTCTGTCGTCCCGCGCTCGATCGGTGCTCGCCCGGGACAATCCCGAAGCACGATGAGGGCTGCGTCGAGGCCGGGATCCCCGGCTGTGCGGCGGAGTTCGTGGCGGACGGGGTCTGTCATCCGACGATGACCCGGTGCGCCGAAGGGACGTTCGCGCTCCCGCAGGAGGGGTGTGTATCCATCGACGGGCCGGACGGCTGCGGCGAGGGTCCGTGGGGAGCCGTCGTCGCGGCGCCCGGCGATATCCATGTCGATCCCGGGTACGCGGGTGGGGACGGCGCCGGATCGCGGGAGCGGCCGTTCGCGACGATCGCCGAGGCGCTGGTGGCGGTCGAGGCGGGCGGGCGCGTCATCCTGGCCGAGGGCGAGTACGACGAGCCGGTCGAGGTCACGAAGCCGATCGAGATCGTCGGGCGGTGCGCCTCCCGGGTCACGCTCCGGGGCGAGCAGAGCGATCCGAGCGGCAACATCAGCGCGGTCTGGCTCCACGACGTCGAGGGCGCCGGCGTCCGCGGCGTGAGCGTGATCAGCCCCTCGATCGGGCTGCTCGTCCAGGCGGCGGCGGTGGCGGTGCGCGACGTGCGCGTCACGGGCGCGAGCGGCAGCGGCGTCGTCGTCGCGCAGCCGGGCGCGCGCCTCGACATGTCCCGCAGCCTCATCGAGCGGTCGGGCGAGGCCGAGGGCGACCCCTGGACGAACGTGCTCGTCCTCTCCGGGGCGCGGGCGCAGCTCACGGACAACGCGCTGATCGGCGGCACGGTCAACCTGCGGATCAGCTCCGAGGCGCAGGAGGTGGTCGCGGACGGGAACCTGCTGGAGGCCGCGGCCCCCCAGGCGGGGACGAGCGACGGCGTCGGCGTGCTCCTCGAGGAGGGCCTTCTCAAGCTCGAGGCGAGCGCCCTTGTCCACCACCGCACGGGCCTGCTCGTCACGGGCGCCGGCGCGTCGCTCGCGGCGGCGCACAGCCTCATCGCGGCCCCCGCAGAGGCGGTCCCGGGGGCCGGCGCCGTGGTCGTGGAGCAGGGCGCCCTCGCGGCGCTCGCCGCCAGCGTGATGTCGGGCGCGTGCGACGCGCAGCTCCTCATCACCGACGCGGACACGAAGGTCGACGCCTACAACAACCTCTTCCAGGGCGAGGCCGCTGCGCAGGATCACCTCGGAATCGCGGTCGAGCAGCGGGGCGGAACGCTCTCGCTGTCGTCGAGCCTCGTGCGCGGGGCCGGCGACGTCGGCCTGCTCGTCTCGGGCGGGGAGCTCTCGGCGAAGGGCGTGGTGGTCGCGGGCACGCGCGCGAGCCCTCTCCACCGGGATCGCGCCGCCGGCGTGCTCGTGGAGGGCGCGCGCGCCACGCTGGCGTCGACCTATGTCCTGGAGGCCCATGTCGCCGGGGTCGCGGTCTCCCAGGGCGCCGATGTGGAGCTCGACGGCAGCCTCATCGAGCGCGCCCGGCCGGAGGAGCGCGACGGCACGGGCGGCGTCGGCCTGCTGAGCGGCGGGGCAGCGAGCGTCGCCGTCCGGCGGTCGGCGGTGCTGGAGAGCCGCGCGTCGGGCATGCTGCTGCTGTCCTCGCCGAGCCGGGTGGAGGAGACGCTCCTCCGGGGCGTCGAGGGCGGAACGCTCTCCCTCCTGAGCGACGAGGGACAGCGGGAAACCGTGACGGACATGGGCGACGGCCTCCTGGTCCTGCGCTCGACGGCGCAGGTGAGCTCGGTCGAGGTGGAGGGCTGCGCGCGCGCCGGGCTGCTATTCGACGACAGCGACGGCGCGCTCGCGAAATCCCGCGCCACCGGCAACCGGTTCGGCCTGGTCGTGCAGGGCGCGCACGCGCCCACGGTGGCCGAGGACAACACCTTCGATGGCAACGAGGAGCGCGATCGCGTCACCACGGGCGATCTCCCCGTCCCGGAGAGCGCCAGGCCTGCGCCCTAGCGCCGCGCGTTAACGCCGCCACAGCGCGCCGCCTCGCCGCGCAGGGAGGACGGGTGTCCGATCGAGACCCGTCTGGGTGCGTCCGCGCGTGAGCGCCTCTCGGAGGGGCGGATCGCGTCGCCGAGAGCTCGCGTCGATGTCGCGGGAACGACGTGGGCTCCATGTCACGATGAAGTCGATGACCACGATCGCGCACCTCACGGATTTTCATCTCCTCGAGGCGGATCACGACCGACGCCGCGGCGCCGCGCGGTGGCGGCTTCGTTACCTGAGCTTCGGCCGCCCCATCGACGCGACGCAACGCCGCCGTCGCGCGCTGACAGCGCTGGTCGAGGCGCGGCGGAGCGGGGCGGACCACCTGGTGCTCACCGGCGACCTGACGGAGGACGGGACCCCCGCGCAGTTCGAGGTGCTCGCCGCCGTGCTGGCGGAGAGCGGCTGGGACCCATCGCGCGTCACGCTGGTGCCTGGCAATCACGACGCGTACACCGGCAGCGACGCCTGGGCGCGCGCGCTCCGCGGCTGCCTGCGCCCCTTCGCGGCGACGAGCGGGCCAGGCACGGTGGTCTCCCTCCCCGGGACCGTCGTTGCCGCGGTGTCGACGGCCATGACGCAGCCGGTGACGCGCTCGGCGGGCGCGATCGCGGCGCACGAGCTCTCGCAGCTCGCCTCGCTGGCCGCCGAGACGCGGCGCTCGGGCAACGCGCTCGTGCTCGCCCAGCACCATTCGCCGTTCCGCCATCCCCTCGGCGCGATGCAATGGCTGGACGGGCTCATCAACAGCGCCGACCTCATGGCGCTGCTCCGAGAGCACGACCACCTCCACGTGATCCACGGCCATACACACCGCGAAAATGACGCCCCCGTGCGCGCCGGCGCGCCGCCTCGCATCTTCTGCGCTCAGGCCCTCGTTGACGGCCCATCTCCGCTTCGCTTCTACCGTGTGCGCCACGGGCGCCTGCTTTCAGAGCGGACGCGCGTGTGGAGCGGCGCGTCGGCGTTCGCGATGGCGTAGAAACTCTCACAGCCACTGGACGCGAGCGCCCCTCAGCGCCCTCTTTTCGCCGGAGACGAGGCTCGTATAGAGTCGCCGTCGGATCATGAAATTCACTCGCTTTCTCAGGGGCTCCATCACCCTCGTTGCCGTCTCGTCGCTCGCGTCCGTCCTCGGCTGTGGCGGCGCCGAGCCCGCGCCCGCGGCGCCGGAGATGCTCGACGCCGCGCCTGTCACCGAGTCGCGCCCGTCGATGAGCTCGCGGTCCGAGATCGGCGGGATGAACGAGGAGAAGGTGCAGGCGGCGTTTCAGCGCGTCTCGCCTCGGCTCTCGCGCTGCTACGAGCGGGGCGTCCAGCGCATCCCCTATCTCGGCGGTGAGATCCGCTTCAAGGTCCGCGTGACCGAGGACGGCACGGCGCGCTGGGCGTTCGTGAAGGACTCGACGCTGGGCGATCGCGACACCGAGGCGTGCATGCTCAAGGTCCTGAAGGCGACGCGGTGGCCGAAGCCGGTCGGCGGCGAGGGCCTGGCGGAGAACAGCTTCACGTTCGAGCCGAGCAGCGACGAGCGCCCGCCCGTCCCGTGGACGCCCGACCAGCTCGGGACGCCGTACAAGAAGGCGCGGCCGGCGCTCGAGTCCTGCCGGAGCCAGGCGGGCGCGAGCCAGCTCAAGGCGACGCTCTACATCGACACCGACGGCAGGCCGCTCAGCGTGGGCGTCTCCAGCGCCGACGAACGGGGCGAGGAGGCCGCCGAGTGTGTCGCCGGCGCGCTCCGCGAGATCACCTTCCCCTCCCCGGGCAGCTATGCCTCGAAGGTGAGCGTCGACATCGACTGACGTTGCGCGCGCCACGCACGCCGCGCGCTGCCGGCCGCCCGTGCGCCGGCCATCGCCGGCGGGGTGGCCGGTGGGCGCGAAATCTCCCGCCCTCGCTGGGCGCGCGTCGCGGGACTGCGCTACGCTCCCGTCGTGGGCAAGGTCCTCTGGCAGATCCTGGCGCTCTTGTGGAAGGTGGCTCGCCTCGTCCTGTGGAGGTGGCTGAAGCCGCGGCTGGCGAGGCTCATGATGATCACCGCCGCGCTGGTCGGGGTCATCCTGCTCGTTGTCGCCGTGCTCGGCAGGCTGTAGCGCGAGCGGGGCGGACGGCGCCGGCGCCGTCCGCTTGTCCGCGGCGGGTCCCGGCAAGTAGTCTTCCCCTGCTTGCATGGGTAGCTCACCGTCCTCCTTGCTCCTCGCGACCCTCGCGTGCGCGGTCGTGTCGGGGGCCATCGCCGCCTGCTCCGAAGAGAGCCCTGCCGCGGGGTCGCCGCAGCCGCTAGAGGCGGACGCCCCTCAGGCGCCCGCCGAGGCGAGCGCCCCGCGCGCCCCTTCGGAAGCGGACGCTCCCCGCGCGCCGTCGCCAGCGGACGCGCCGCCCGCCGAGGCCGTCGAGACCGCGCCCGCCGACAAGGCGTCCGCGGAGACCGAGGCGGCGCCGCCCGCGAGCGCGGCGAGCGCGGGCGCGCGCATCTACTCGAAGGCGCGGTTTGCCTGGATCAACCCGGGCCCGTACCCGACGCGGGGCTGGAGCGGCTACCTGGGGCTCGGGGGCTCCGTCGCGCTGCGCGGCGGCAGCGTCGAGGCCGCGCGGACGCCGGGCGAGGGCTGCGCCGCCTGGTACGCCGTCGAGCCGCGGGGCTACGTCTGCGCGGGTGCCGCAGCGACGGTCGATCCGAGCGACCCGGTCGTCGTCGCGCTGCGGCCGCACGCGCCCCGGATCGACTCGCCGTGGCCCTACGACTACGCCGAGTCGACGGGCGCCCCGCGGTACCGCGCGCTCCCGAGCGCGAAGGAGCAGCGGCGCGCCGAGTGGGATCTCGCGGAGCACCTCGCGAACGTCGCCAGGGTGCGCGCGGCCGAGGGCGCGAGCGAGGAGGCCATCCGGGAGATCGACGAGGCGCTCGTGGGAGTCGATCTGAAGCCGGCCGGCGTCGCGGCCCCCGCGCTGTTCCCCTTCGGCGATCTCGTGCGCGAGGGGCGCGACCGCATCGTGAACGGCTCGACGGTGGCGTTCACCCAGGTGTTCGACGCGCAGGAGCGGACCTGGGTGGTGACCTCGGATCAGGCGTACATGCCGAAGGATCGGCTGAAGCCGTACCCGCGCTCCAGCTTCCAGGGCGTGTGGCTGAAGGACGGCCGCTCGCTCCCGCTCGCGTTCTTCCGCAAGATCGATCGACCGAAGTACCAGCGGGGCGCCGGCGGCCGCTTCGAGCCGACGGGCGCCTCCTTCACGCGCCTCGCCTGGGTCGGCCTCACGGGTCGCGCCGAGGTCGAGGAGGGCGAGCGGTACCTCGAGACGCAGGAGCCCGGCATCTACGTGCTCCAGGACGACGCCGTGGTGATCGAGCCGGCGAAGCGGGCGCCGCTCGAGGGCGAGAACGATCCTTCCGCGCCGCCGCGCAAGTGGATCGAGATCAGCGTGCTCGGCGGCTGGTTCGTCGCCTACGAGGAGCTCACCCCCGTCTTCGCGACGCTCATCTCGCCGGGGCGCGGCGGCGTCCCGCAGAAGGGCGTCCCCGCGATCGAGACGGCGGCGACGCCGACGGGTCGCTTCCGCATCGACGGGAAGTTCGTGACGGCGACCATGGTGTCGAGCTCGAACGACAACATCGTCCACTCCGAGGTGCAGTTCGTGCAGAACTTCCACGGCCCCCACGCGCTGCACGGCGCGTACTGGCACGACGCCTGGGGCGAGCTGAAGAGCGGCGGCTGCGTGAACCTCTCCCCGATCGACGCGAAGCAGATGTTCGCCTGGACCGACCCGCCGGTGCCCGAGGGCTGGCACGGCCTGCGGGCCTCCCGCGACGCCGGCCGCTCCACGGTGGTCCTCATCCACCGCTGATCGCGCGCGCCATCCGGTCCACGAGCCGCAGCGCGGCCTCCGCGAACGCGGCCGGATCGAGCAGCAGGCTGACGACGAGGAAGCCGTCGCGCGGCATGTCGAAGAAGTAGCCGGGGTGGACGACGATCCCCTCGTCGCGCACGAGGAGCTCGACCCAGCCGTCCTCGTCGTGGACGCGCGGGACCTCCAGCGTCGCGTACCAGCCGCCGTCGACCGGGAGCCGTCGGACCGCGCCCCCGGCGCGCGCCGCGATCGCGGCGTCGAGCGCCCCCAGGTTCGCCTGCACGCGCGACAGGATCGCGCGCTGGACGGGCGCGCGCGCGGCGAGGATCTCGGGCAGCGCGAGCTGCACCGGCGTGCCGACCGAGAGGTAGGTATCGGCGATCATCTCGAGCCGCTCCACCGCCGCGGCGGCGAGCTCCGGCGGCCCCGAGACGGCGATCCAGCCGAGCTTGAGCTGCGGCAGCGCCATCACCTTGGAGAGCCCGCTCAGGACGAAGGTCAGCGCCTGCCGCCGGCCTGCGAAGCTCGGCAGGCGGTCCGGCGCGAGGTCTCCGTGCGCGTAGTCGCCGAAGACCTCGTCGACGATCAGCGCGAGGCCGCGCTCCTGTGCGACGGCCTCGAGCGCCGCGGCGTCATCGCGGCGCACGAACGATCCGGTGGGGTTGTTCGGGTGGACGAGCACCACCGCGCGCGTCCGCTCGCCGGCGGCGCGCTCCAGCGCGCCGAGGTCGATGCGCCACCCTTCCTCCCGGAGGAGCGGGTACGGCGTGAGGGCGACGTCCTCGAGGCAGGCGAGGTACTCGAGAAGCGGGTAGGACGGCACGGGGACGAGCACGTCGTCGCCGCGCTCGGCGAGCAGCTTGAGCAGCCAGCCGTACGCCTCGCTGGTGCTGGCCGTCAGCACGACGCTGGCCGGGTCCACGTCGAGGCCGCGCTCCTCGTAGTAGCGCGACACCGCGGCGCGCGCGTCGGGGTCGCCGAGCGGCAGCGGCGCGTACCTCGCGCCGCGCGGGTGGCCCAGCGGCGCGACGAGGGACGCTGTCTCGGCGATCCCGCAGCGCGTCGGGTTCGACTCGGTGAAGTCGACGAGCGCGCGTCCGGCCCGGCGGGCCTCGGCGAGCACGGACGCGAGCCGGTTCTCCGAGAGGTCCCAGCCGGTGCGCGTCGCGAACCGGAGCGGCCTCGGCGCGCGCGCGCGCCCCGCATCCATCTCTGCCGTGGGGGGTCGTTCTGAGCTCACCCGTCTCTCCATCGCATCCTTGCTCATCGTCGTGATCGTCTGCCCTGCCCTGCCGCCCGGCCACGGTGACACGGACGGCGCCGCATGGCAGCCGGTCGCGAGAGGCAGCATCGACCAGCTCGAGCGCCTCGCACCAGCGGAGCGCGGCCGCGCTCAGGACCAGCGGCGCGCCGCGCGGCCGCGCTCAGCCGCGACGGCGCCGGCGCGCGACCACGGTGGCCGCGAGGGCCCCCGCGAGCCCGAACGCCACGCGGCTCGACGGCCACCCCTGCTCCGCGCCGGCCGCGGCGCACGAGCACGCGCCGCTCGCCGCCTCGAGCTCTCCGTTCGCCATCCACACGTCGCTCCCGACCGGGAGCTCGCGCGCCCCGAGCGAGACGCCGTCGTAGAGCACGTCGACGGTCAGCGTGGATCCGCCCGAGCCGCGGGGTGCGGCGACCGCGAACTGCCACAGCCCGCGGCGCACCCGCCGGAGCGGCGTGTGCATCACCCCGCCTCGGAGCGCGACCGTGAGCTTCTCGTCGTCGCCCCCGAGCGGCGAGCCGTCCGGGCGCCGCATCTCGATCGTCCCCCAGACCGGCCAGGTCGGGTCGGGTCTGGCGTAAGCGCTCGACAGCACATACCAGCTCCGGTCGAGCGCCGGCTCGTTGCCCCTCGCCTCCGCCGCCTGGAGCGCGAGCCGCGCGCCCTCGAGATCGAGCACGCCGGGGCCGAGCTGCGCGTCGAGCGGCACGTCGCCTTTCGGGTACCGCGCGCCCGCCTGGAGCACCTCGGTGATCTCGGCCTGGGTCAGGTTCGGATCGATCTGGAAGAGCAGCGCGATCGCGCCCGCGACCTGCGGCGCCGACATCGAGGAGCCCGAGGCGATCGCGTGGAAATCGTCGACGACGAAGCACGGCTGATCGTCCGGGCAGCCGGGCGTGTCGAACAGCCCCCCGTGCCCCTCCCGTGGGTCCACCCCGCTCCCCATGGCCGCCGCCACGAGGCCGCCTGGCGCGCTGATCTCCGGCTTGGCCACGCCGAACGGCGTGGGGCCGGCCGCGCTGAAGTAGCAGGCGCTATCCTCGTGGATCGGCTCGCCGTCGAGGTTCATGAGGAGCACGCTGTCGCTGCTCCCCTGCGGCTTCCAGCGGACGCGGTTGATGGTGCACCCAACGGCGAGCAGGCCAGGGTGGCTCGCGGGCACGTTGATCGTGCCTTGCTTGATGCCGCGCGTGAACTGGAGCCCGAGGTCGTGCGACGCCGAGACGTCGCCGAGCCCCGTGACCCACAGCTGCGCGTCCCCGCGGCCCTTCAGGCGAATGGCGAACTCGCCTGCCTCCCACGCCCCGCTGAACGCCACGACCGCGCTGTTCGTGTCCGCGGTGATGGGCGACTTGCCGTTCGCGAGCCGGTTGATCACGGCGCCGGTCGTCTCGCCGTCGTCGCCGGTGTAGCCCGCGTCATGCCCGGGATCGACGAGGCCGATCCACGTCTCGCCGCCGGGCCCCTCGAGGCCGACCGACACCTCGTCGCCGGGCCGGAAGGTGATCCACACGTATCCCTGCCCTTTCGACGCGCTCGGCGTGCGGATGGGCACGCGCGTCTCGGCGTGCGGCGAGGCGTGCGCCTCGGTGTGGATCCCCATCGGCCCCTGGCCATCGATCTCGTACAGCGCGCCGCTGTTGCCTGCCGCGACGACGATCGCGCGTCCCGGGTGCGCGCTGCCGACCATCGCGGCGAGCCCGGTCTCGAGCGGGCTCGTCCCGTCGTGGGGCCCGAAGTCGCTCCCGACGCTCAGGTTGACGACCGCCGGCATCTTCAGCTCATCGGCGCGGTCGAAGATGAACTGCACCGCCTTGAGGATGTCCGGATCGTCGAAGCCAGCGCCGGGCCGCGACGGCGCCGCGACGATCAGCGTGGCCGCGGGCGCGACGCCGACGTACCGCGGCCGCTTGGACACCATCGGCCCGCCGTTGCCCGCCGCGATGGAGGCGACGTGCGTGCCGTGCCCCGTGATGTCGCGGAGCATCCCCGGCTCGCCCTTCGCGAGCATCGCGTCGATGTCGGCGTCGGCGACGATCGCGCACGGCGACTGGTCCGGGTCGTCGCACCCGTACCTGTGCTCGAGCGGCGCGTGCAGCCCCCTCGGGCTTCCGGCCTGCAGCATCCATCGGATCCGCGTCTTGCCGTTCTCATCCCGGAAATCCGGGTGGGTCACGTCGATCCCTGTATCGACGATGCCGACGACCACCCCCTTTCCGTCCGCGCCCGTGGCTCGCCGGTACTGCTCGACCCGGATCCACACCTTCGAGCGGTCCAGGAGGGGCTGCCGCGGCGGCCCTGTGAGCAGCGAAAGCTCCGGGTGCGCGGCGCCGAAAGCGCCGACGTCGCCGGGCGGGAGCCGGACGGTCCCGAAGCCCGGCGCCACCTGGAGCAGCCCGAGCGATCGCGCATCGGCGCCGGCCGGCAGCGGCACCAGCACGGGGATGCGCCCGCGCGGATCGACCAGCGGATGCCGCCCCACGCGCGGCCGGAGCAGGCGCGCCATCGCCGGGGCCGGGGCGTCGGCGCGCGCCTCGCCCGTCGCGAGAGCGAGGCCGAGCAGCGCGAGGGAAAGCGGAAGCCTGCGGGCAAGCACGCGACGAGTCTACACCACCTTCACGCGCGCCCGAGCCCGCCGAGCGCGCCGCTCTCGCCGCCCGTCCTCACCGTTCACGCCCCCGCCGCGCTCAAAGGCGCCTGACGGCGCGAGGCGCGCCGCTCACACAGGCGGCACGAGGTGCTTCTTGCGCGGCCGTTCCTCGACCTTGCCCGCGTACCGCTCGAAGCGGCGCGCCACCTCGCGCCGGAGGTTTGCGGTCGGGATGACCGCGTCGATCACGAGCTCGCTCGCGAGCTTCTCCAGATCGACGTCGGCCCGGTACTCGTCGCGCAGCTTCTGGACGAGCGCCTCGCGCTCCGGCCCCGCCGGGATCGCCTGGATCTTGTTGTAGTAAACGGCGTTCACCGCGGCGCTCGGCCCCATCACCGCGATCGACGCCGAGGGCAGGGCGATGCACTCGTCCGGCGCGAACGCCGGCCCGCACATCGCGTAGAGCCCGGCGCCGTACGCCTTGCGCACGATGACGGACAGCTTCGGCACGCTCGCCTCGCTCACCGCGGCGATCATCTTCGCCCCGGCCCGGATGATCCCCTGCCGCTCGACGACGGTCCCGATCATGAAGCCGGGCACGTCCGCGAGGTACAGGAGCGGGATGTTGAAGGCGTCGCACAGCCAGATGAACCGCGCCGCCTTGTCGGCCGAGTCGACGAACAGCACGCCGCCCTTGTATTTCGGCTGGTTCGCGACGATCCCGACCGCGCGCCCCTCGATGCGCGCGAGCCCCGTGACGATCTCCTTCGCGTAGAGCTTCTTGATCTCGACGAAGCTGCCCTCGTCGATGATCGCGTCGATGACCGCCATGATGTCGAACGGCTTGTTCTCGTCGGCGGGGATCACGTCCTCGAGCGCCCGCTGCCCCGGCTTCTCAGGCCGCGGCTCGGCGCGGGGCGGCGTCTCCGCGGAGCTCTGGGGCATGAGGGCGAGGTAGCGCTTCGCGAACGCGATCGCCTCCTCCTCGGTCTTCACGAGCACGTCCCCGCACCCCGAGACCGAGCAGTGCATGCGCGCGCCGCCGAGCTCCTCGAGCGTGACCTTCTCGCCGATCACCATCTCCGCCATCCGCGGCGAGCCCAGGTACATGCTCGCGTTGCTCTCGACCATGCACACGACGTCGCAGAACGCCGGGATGTACGCGCCGCCCGCGGCCGACGGGCCGAACAGCAGGCAGATCTGCGGCACCAGGCCGCTCAGCTCGACCTGGTTGTAGAAGATCCGCCCCGCGCCGCGCCGCCCGGGGAACATCTCGATCTGATCGGTGATCCGCGCGCCCGCGGAGTCGACGAGGTAGAGCAGCGGGCACCGGAGGCGCCGCGCGGTCTCCTGCACGCGCAGGATCTTCTCGACGGTCCGGCGCCCCCACGAGCCGGCCTTCACGGTCGAGTCGTTCGCCATCACGCACACGGGGCGCCCGCCCACCGTGCCCGTGCCCGTGATGACGCCGTCGGCCGGCAGCTCGGGATCCAGCGCGTTGGCGAGCGCCGCGTCCTCGATGAAGCTCCCTTCGTCGAGGAGCAGCGCGACGCGCTGCCGCGCGAACAGCTTGCCCTGCTCCGCGTTCTTGTCGTGGTACTTCTGCGCGCCCCCCTTCTCGATGCGCGCCGCGAGCTCCCTCAGCTTCTGATCGAGCGACATGGCGCGACCCATAGCCCTAAGCGCGCCGGGCGACCACCTCCCGCGCCGCCGTTTCGAGCTCCCGCGCGGTCCGGGCCACAAGCACCTTTGTCGACGCCGCGGCGTAGCGCAGCATCGCGCTGTCCCCCGTCCCCCAGGCGCCGGGCCCCTCGGGGCAGATCCAGAGCAGCGCCCGCGCCCGGTCGCGGAGCCTCCTCACGACCTCCGCCTGGTCGGCGAAGTAGTTCGTGCGGCCGTCGCCCAGGATCACGAGGGTCACCCGCCGGTCGACCTCGCGCCCATGGCGCTCCTCGAACGCGCCGAGGACGCGCCCGTAGTTCGAGTTGTGCGCGCGGCTCACCACCTCGCCGCGCTGGATGCGCTCCAGCGCCGAGCTCGTCGGCAGCGCGTCGAAGAGCTCGGTCGTCTCCGCGAGCTCGCTCACGAAGACGAACGACCGTGTCCGATCGAAGAGCTCCTGCGCCGCGCAGACGAACTCGAGCATGAACCGCGCGGCGACCCGGACCGAGTCCGACACGTCGCACAGGACCATGAGGCGCGGCTTGTCGCGCCGCCGCGCCCGCCGCGCCGGGTGGAACGGCACGCCGCCCGTCTGGAGGCTGCGCCGCAGGGTGCGGTGCGGATCGATCCTCCCCCGCCGCGCCCTGCGCCGCCGGACCCGCTCGGCGCCGCGCAGCCGCTCGGACAGCGCCCTCACCGCGCGGCGCACCTCCTCCATCTCGCCCTCGCCGAGCGAGGCGAACGGCACATCCATGCGGCCAGGGGTCTCGCGCTCCTCGCCCTCGAAGCGCCGCAGCGCCATCGTCACGTGCTGGCGAACACGGTGCCGCATCCGCTCCATCTCCGCGCCGAGCGCCTCCGCGAGCGCCCTCCCCCGCTCCTCGCCGAGCGCCTCCTCGAGCGCGCTCCGGATCCGCCGCAGCGCGCTCGCGACGGCCGGCACCCCGAGCTGATCCATCACCCGCTGCGCGAAGAACCCGACCTGGAGCGAGCTCGTCATCGGCGCGAGCACGCGCGCGATCCCCGCCGCCTGGAGCGCGCTGTCGAGCTCCCCCGCCGTCCCGGCGAGCGCCTGGAAGCCGATCGCGTCGCCGGAGACGCCGCTGCGCTCCGCCGCGGCGGTCAGCAGATCGCGGAGGGCCGAGAGCTCCCCCTCGGAGAACCCGCGCTCGAGCAGGCGCGCCCAGAGATCCCCGACGTGCGCGCCTCCGGGCGAGAAGAAGCGGTCGAACGAGGCGTGGTACCGGCGGAGGTCGGCCGCGCGCTCGACGACCACCGCGCCGATGGCGTCCCGCAGCGCCGCGCGGCTGCCGAACCCCACCAGCGCGCAGGCCCGCGCGACGTCGATCGCCTGCGCCGTCGACACGGCGAAGCCGTCGCGCCGCAGCGCCCACAGGAACTCGTCGATGGAGAGCAGCATGGAAGCCTACGTGGCGGGCCAGCGAGGCCAGCGCGGCCCCGCGGCCGTCACGGCGACGGCGCGGGCTCGGCGAGCAGCGCCTGGAGGAGCTTCTCGATCTCGGCGTGCCGCGACGGGTCGTACCCGACCACCACCTCGCGGATGACGCCCTTCTTGTCGATCACGAACATCGTGGGAAGCGCCCTGACCCCGTACGCCGCGGAGGTCGACTCCGAGGCGTCCGACGCGACCGCGTAGCGCATCGCGAGGGCCTGCGCCGTCTTCGTCGCGACGCCGACGCTGTCGCTCGTCAGCCCGACGACCCGGAGCCCCTGCGCGGCGTACGTCGCGTGCCACTTCGAGAGCTGCGGGGCCATCAGGCGGCACGGCCCGCACCAGGTGGCCCAGAAGTCGAGGAGCACCACGTTACCGCGCAGGGCACCGACGTTGGCCGGGACGGTCCCCGCGACCGTCGTGAGCGACTTCCATGCCGGCGCGAAGGTGCCGATCTTGTCGAGGCGCAGGATCTGGTCCTGCCCGGGGAACGGCACGAGCGTCGGCGCGACGTCGCGCTCTCGGCCGCCGCGCCGGATCCGGAGGTTCACCACGTTGCCCGGCCCCGCGAGCGCGACGCGGGCGACGAGCTGCTTCGGGTCCTCGAGCGGGACGCCATCCGCCGCGACGACATGGTCCCCGTCCACGATGCCCGCCTTGGCCGCCGGCGAGCTGGTGACCACGTGCCTCGCGACCACCCCGCCGGCCGGCCCGGGCTCCAGCTCCACGCCCAGCCAGGCGCGGCGAGGCGCTTCCTGGGCTGCCGCCTCAGGGGCTCCTCCCATCAGCGCGGCGCCCGACAGCGCGACCAGCGTTGCAGCAAAGAGGGCGCGCCAGGCGCGGCCTCGCCTGGAAGAGGCCAGGTGCATCCCGGGCAGTGTAGCATCTCGGCCGGTGCGGTCCTGGTCCCGACCCCGCGTCCCTGCGCGCTGCGCGCTCGCCGCCGCGTCCCTGGCCCTGGCGATGCTCGCGACGGAGGCGCGGACCCCCTCGGGGTGGGCGCCCTTGCCGATCGGCTGCGCGCCGCCGCCCCGCCCGCGGGTTGATGCCGCGGCGACGGCGGCGTGGATCGAAGGCGGCTCCGCCCCCATCGCCGAGCCGCGTGCGCCGGCCGCAGCGCCCGCTGCATCTCCGGCCCCGGAGCCCACCGCCTGGGAGCTCGCCGCGCAGCTCGCGAGCTTCAAGCCCGCGACGGGCCGAGCTCGCTCCCAGCATTTCACCGGCGAGCTGGAGGCGGAGGTGCGGATCAACGCGCCCGCCGTGCCTTACCCGGCGCTCGGCCCCGAGCGCGTCCTCCCGCCCGGCGCCGCGCTCGTCGCGTTCCACTACCCCGCGGGGTCGTCGGAACCGGTGACGCTCCTGGCCATGGTGAAGCGACCGGCCGGCTACGATCCTGACGGCGGCGACTGGGAGTACGCCATCGTCACGCCCCAGGGCACCTCCACGCACCGTGGCGCCATACCGCTCTGCAAGCGTTGCCACGCTGACGCTCCGCACGATCACCTCTTTGGCGGCCCGCGCTAGCGCACCGCGTCACATGCTGCCGGTGCTCGGCTGGCACAGTCCGCAAAGATTGCGAGCCACGAATTCCAGCGCGACATGGTTGCCCGAGCTCTGACCGCTCAGGAGCGCGAAACCCTCGGAGAAACCCTCAAGAAACGTGATGATTCCGCTGGAGGGCGCGCGTCCAGGGCGCGCCGGGGGCGACGCAGGGAAATGGCACAGAGGCTGCTCAAGGCGGAATAGACCGCGTTCGTCGCTGTGGGCTGCAGCGTCTCGCGGTCTTCCTCCTCCTCCTGAGGCCTTGTTCGCTTGGGCTTTGCCGTTCGCTGACGCTTATCTCGCCTCGTCCATAGCTCGGCTGCTGCTTGGCTTACGATTGCTTCCGATCCTTCAGCTTGGCCTGTGCTCCGCTTGCAGCGTCTTTCCGAGCTTCGCCTTGCCGTTCGAGAGCGTTTGAAAGCGCGCGGCCATTCCCGGGGTGGAATCGCCGCGCGCCATGTTTTTTGTCCGGCGCTGCCCCGGCGGTCGCCTCGATGCGCAGCGACGATCACGACACTGCGCGGCCCGCTCGCTCGGCGCGCCACCTGCCCGAACCTTGGGGCAAGCTCATCCGTACCGCCGGGGGCGAGAGGCCGCCGGGAGAGCGGCGAGAACCGAAGCGGCGTTCGTGCACGAAATGCCGCTCGTTTGAGCGAACGAGCTCAGGCCGTTCACTTTTCCTTTGACAGGTCGCTCGGGGGCGTATAAACGCCGGCACTCACTTCGCGCAAACGAGCGCGACGCGAGGAGTGCGGTGGCGTAGCCACGTCTTGTTTGCTTGTCTTCACCAGAGCGCCCATAGCTCAGCTGGATAGAGCATCGGCCTACGAAGCCGGGGGTCGGAAGTTCGAATCTTCCTGGGCGCGCCTGATCGGTCGTGTGACAGTTCCCGAGACCTGCATGGATGACGGAGCCGATGTGCTCCTCTCCGCCCCTGGACGAGCGGAGGATGCCGTCGACGTGCTGCGGATGCGCGAGGCGATCGCGGAGGCCGAGGCCGCGGCAGCATCCGGTGACGTCCCCGTGGGGGCGCTGATCGTCGACGCGAACGGGGTCGAGCTGGCGCGCGGGCGAAACCGGCGCGAGATCGACCAGGATCCGACCGGGCACGCCGAGGTGGACGCGCTCCGGGCCGCTGCCAGGCAGCTTGGCCATTGGCGGCTCGAGGGAGCCACGGTCTACGCCACGCTGGAGCCGTGCCCCATGTGCGCGGGCGCGCTCGTGAACGCCAGGATCGCGCGGCTTGTCTACGGTTGCCCGGATCCGAAGGCAGGAGCGGTGGATACGCTCTTCACGATCGGCCGCGACACCCGGCTCAACCATCGCTTCTCGGTCACGTCGGGCGTGCTCGCGGACGAGTGCGCCGCCTTGCTCCGCTCCTTTTTCGCGAAGCTCCGGACCGCTGCGCTCAAGCGTTGACGGCCCTGTCTGCGCGCGTGCGGTCGGTCAGGGCGCTGTCCACACGTCGCCCTGCGCCTCGTCCGGCTCGGACCTCTCCTCGTCGCCTTCCCCGGCGGGCGGCCGCGGCGCCAGGTGAGGCGCGGGGGACCCTCGCACGACGGTCTCCTGCAGCCCCTTCTCGAGCTCCTCGTCGGTGATCCGCTGGCGCCTGTGCGCGATCTGCATGAGCTTCCGCAGGTAGCCGGTCCATGCAGGCGTCACCTCGCCGCTCGGGTCGAAGTGCTGGACCTTCGGGTTTGGCAGGATCGACGCGATGTAGAGCGCCTGTCCGAGCGAGAGCTGCGCGGCCGACGCGTTGAAGTAGTGCCGCGCCGCGGCGCCGATGCCGTAGACGAGCGGCCCGAACTCCACCACGTTCAGGTAGAGCTCCATGATCTGCTCCTTGGTGAGCTCCTGCTCGAGGTACATCGTGAGCAGGGTCTCCTGGAGCTTGCGCGCCACGCTCTTGGTCCGCTCGAGGTAGAGGTTCTTGGCGAGCTGCATGCTGACCGTGCTCGCCCCCCGAACGAACCTCCGCTTGCGGAGGTTTTCCCGGATCGAGTTCTTGATGGCCTCCTGGTCGAACCCGTGGTGTCGATGGAATCCGCCGTCCTCCGTGGTCAGCACGGCGACTTCCATGAAGCGGGAGATGTCTTCATAGGGGACCCACTCGGCCGTCCCCGGGCCGGACTCCATCTCGACGCGCTGACCACCGGGCCCGTAGACCAGGCGCCTGAACGCGCGCTTGAAGCGGTCGACGCTCAGGTCCGGCGGCATCTCGGTCACGCGGCAGGTGTTCGACACGCCCCAGTCGAGCGAAAATGTCCGGTCCAGGCTGGCGGTGTCGAAGCGGAGCTTCCCTTCGATTCCGAACGACCCGGCGAGCCGCATGCCGTGGAGCTTCCCGACGACCCCCCGGGGTACCGAGTCCAGCATCGACTGGCAGGCCGTGAGGGGCACCTCGAAGCTGCCGCGGACCCGATGCGAGGCCCCGGCGCGCTCGTACTCGCCCCGGGCGATCAACCTCAGCGCGCCGAGGTCGACCTCGGCGTCCTCCGCGACGACCTTGGACCCATCGAGCCTGCCGTTTGCCTTCGCTCGCCACGCCAGATCCAGCCCGGCGATGGGCTCGTCGGCCAGGGCCGCGCTCCGCAGGGAGAGGTTCTTCAGTCTCCCCTCGCCGTCGATCCCGAGCGTCTGGCCGTCGGCTGACAGGACGACCCGCGCGCGGCTGACGATCGACGTGCGCGCCACGTCGAACAGCCCCATGTCACCCTCCCTGACGCCCAGGGTCGAGAGCCAGATGGGCCCGCCCTGTACGTCGGCGACGATCTCCTGCGGGGTCTCCTTCGCGTCGCTGATCGGCACGCGAAGCCGGAACGTGAGCGCGTGCTGGGCATCGGCGTTGACCGCGGCGATCGCCGCCTCTCCCGGCGAGAGCTCCACAACGAGAGAGCCGGCATCCCGCCGCACCGTGAGGTTTCCTGGCCCGAGGTTGAGCATGTCGGCGTCGCGCTTGAGCCGCGCGGTCACCCCTGCGACATCCACCTTGGCCCCCTCGCCGAGCGCCAGGTCGATCCCTCGGGCCGTCCGCAGGAGGGCTTCTCGGATCGCGGCTCCGCGGTCCTGGCCTCGGCCCTGCCCGGCGGCGTCATCGACCGCTCTCGTGACCTGTGCCGGTCGGGTGACGCTACCCAGCTCGGGCGCCACCGGCGCGTCAGGCGCGCTCGCCGGGAGCGCGACCTCGGCGTCGATGGCGACCGCCGAGAGCTCACGCACCTGATACCGCGCCTGGTCCCGGATGAGCACCAGCCGGCCCTCCCGGACCGAAAACGCCGCGCGTCCGAGGGACAGCATCGCCTCCCGGGCGGAGATCGCCGTCTGCCCTTCGGCGCGCGACAGGCGCACACCGTCCGCCGACAGCCTCTCGCTGGGTGCCTCGGCCCGGTCGCTCCAGACGAGCTTCAGCCCTTCCAGCTCGGTGCTCCCGCCACGGCCCGCCGCAGCGGTGCCCGGGCGACCAGCGGGCTGCCCAGCGCGCCACGTCTCCAGCTCATGAAGGATCGCGTCCCGCGGGCCGACGGCGGAGACCGTCCCCCCACGCATCGCCACCCGACGGCCCGAGAAGCCGAGCGCGACGTCGACCTCTTCCAGCCGGATAGAAACGCTCGGGGCCCCTCGCAGCCGGACGTCGACCCCCTTCAGCGAGACGCCGCCCCACGTGGGCCGAACCTGCTCGATCGCGAGCGTCGCCCCGTACCCCTCGGCAGCCAGCTCCGCGCGGTAGCGCACGAGAGGCGCAAACCCGACGATGAGCCCGAAGCCGAGGGCACCACCGACGCCTGCTGCGACTTTCCAGCGCTTGGGTCCCAAGGTTCCCCCAGGGTAGCAACGCCTGAGCGCCGCGAGAAACCCGGAACGTCCTCCACGCAGCACCGATCACAGGGGCCGCAGCGCGGCCCGCGCCCGCGGCGCTGGCCGCGGAAGCGACGACGAAGGACAAAAAAAAACCTGCGCACAGCGAGCGCTGTGCGCAGGTTCGAAGAAAATCCCGGCGGCGTCCTACTCTCCCACCAGGTTGCCCTGGCAGTACCATCGGCTCCAAGAAGCTTAACTTCCGAGTTCGGTATGGGATCGGGTGTGACCTTCTCGATATCACCACCGGAAACTTGTGGGTGCGTCCCTTGGACTCCGCGGAGCCCGCTTCTCGCGGTGCTCTACGCGGGGCTAGCTGTGTCACGCTGCTCGTCACCCGAACTCCGGGCGCGACGCTTCGATGTTTGCCTTAGAAGTATGGTCAAGCCGCACGACCTATTAGTACCGGTTAGCTCCGCCGATTGCTCGGCTTCCACACCCGGCCTATCAACCTCGTGGTCTACGAGGGGTCTTTAGGGGCCTTGCGGCCCGGGACACCTAGTCTTGAGGCCGGCTTCCCGCTTAGATGCTTTCAGCGGTTATCCGTTCCGTACATGGCTACCCGGCTATGCCCTTGGCAGGACAACCGGAGCACCAGAGGTACGTCCACCCAGGTCCTCTCGTACTATGGGCAGCTCCTCTCAAGTGTCCTACGCCCACGGCAGATAGGGACCAAACTGTCTCACGACGTTTTAAACCCAGCTCGCGTACCGCTTTAATCGGCGAACAGCCGAACCCTTGGGACCTGCTCCAGCCCCAGGATGCGATGGGCCGACATCGAGGTGCCAAACCGCGCCGCCGATATGAACTCTCAGGCGCGATCAGCCTGTTATCCCCAGAGTACCTTTTATCCGATGAGCGATGGCCCTTCCATACAGAACCACCGGATCACTAACGCCTGCTTTCGCACCTGTTCGACCTGTCGGTCTCACAGTTAAGCTCCCTTGTGCGTTTGCACTCTACGCCTGGTTTCCAATCAGGCTGAGGGAACCTTCGCACGCCTCCGTTACTTTTTAGGAGGCGACCGCCCCAGTCAAACTGCCCACCAGGCAGTGTCCCCGACCCAGTTCA